>CAWFWF010000010.1:647500-650297 GCA_963819455.1 uncultured Acidobacteriota bacterium | reverse complement strand
AAAAGGCCAATCTGATTTCTCAGACTGGCCTTTATTTAATGCCGGCAACTACCTACTCTCCCACACACTTTCGCGTGCAGTACAATCGGCCCAGCGGGGCTTAACTTCCGTGTTCGGGATGGGAACGGGTGGATCCCCCGCGGTATGATTACCGACAAGTCGATGCAGCTTTTAGCTATTAGCTCTTGGCTCTCTAGCTATGTCGTGCCTGCCGAGGAGCTACTTGCTCAACCCGGCTGCACGACTGCTGCAAACTTGATCTCTCGAGCTTCCGCCCTCAGCTCGAAACCCAATGAATCTGAGCTAAAAGCTAATAGCCAAAAGCTAAGAGCAGAATTTCAAAGATCGTGAGGACGATACCTCACAGCTGAATAGATTGGGTGTGGCTTACTTTCATCTTGCTTACTTCTGATTTCTGCCACAACGTTACATCGGCTTTGCTTTCGTGCGAAAGCGTCGGCGCACAGCTATCAGTCTTGCTTCTCAGTCGAACAGGTTCGAACAACTTCCAAACAACATCACCGTTAATCAGTTCAGCTTCGAACTGAAGGCGGCAACTGAGAACTAATAACTGTTTTCTGCACCGAGTAAATTTTATGGTCAAGCCGAACGGGCGATTAGTACTGGTAAGCTACACGCATTACTGCGCTTCCACCTCCAGCCTATCAACCAGGTAGTCTTCCTGGGCCCTTCTTTACCCTTAAGGGTTGGGAGATCTCATCTTGAGGAGTGCTTCCCGCTTATATGCATTCAGCGGTTATCACAACCGAACTTCGCTACCGAGCGGTGCCATTGGCATGACAGCTCGAACACAAGAGGTTCGTCCATCCCGGTCCTCTCGTACTAAGGACAGGTCCTCTCAAATCTCCTACGCCCACAACAGATAGGGACCGAACTGTCTCGCGACGTTCTGAACCCAGCTCACGTACCGCTTTAATAGGCGAACAGCCTAACCCTTGGAACCTTCTACAGCTCCAGGATGCGATGAGCCGACATCGAGGTGCCAAACCGGAGCGTCGATATGAACTCTTGGCTCCGATCAGCCTGTTATCCCCGGCGTACCTTTTATCCGTTGAGCGATGGCCCTTCCATGCAGAACCACCGGATCACTAACGCCTACTTTCGTACCTGCTCGACTTGTTGGTCTCGCAGTCAACCACGCTTATGCGTTTGCACTCGTCGGCTGATTTCCAAACAGCCTGAGCGTAGCTTCGCGCGCCTCCGTTACAATTTAGGAGGCGACCGCCCCAGTCAAACTACCCGCCTTACCATGTCCCTCTCCCGGATTACGGGAGTAAGTTAGAACCACAGATCTCGCAGGGTGGTATCTCACCGTTGGCTCCTCCAAGCCCGAGAGCCTGGAATCAAAGCCTCCCACCTATCCTGCGCAGCAAGGGCCATAGTTCATGGTAAAGGTATAGTAAAGGTGCACGGGGTCTTTCCGTCTAGTTGCGGGCAACCGGCATCTTCACCGGCACTACAAGTTCGCCGTGTCAGTCGGCAAGACAGTCGCACTTTCGTTACGCCATTCGTGCAGGTCGGAACTTACCCGACAAGGAATTTCGCTACCTTAGGACCGTTATAGTTACGGCCGCCGTTCACTGGGGCTTCAGTTCGAAGCTTCACCTTGCGGTTGACCTCTCCCTTTAACCTTCCAGCACCGGGCAGGCGTCAGCCCCTATACGTCGTTTTCGACTTTGCAGAGACCTGTGTTTTTGTTAAACAGTCGCAGTGCGCATTTCGCTGCGGCCTCTTCGGGCTTGCACCCTAGTGAGGCACCCCTTCTCCCGAAGTTACGGGGTTATATTGCCGAGTTCCTTACCAACTGTTCTCACGAGCGCCTTTGGATATTCTCCTCGTCTACCTGTGTCGGTTTGAGGTACGGTTCCCTTATATTCTCCTTAGAGGTTTTTCTTGGCAGTGTGGAATCGGCAGCTTTCCTCCATACGGAGTACTGCTTTGCGTCTCAGT
The DNA here is from genome assembly GCA_963819455.1 of uncultured Acidobacteriota bacterium. Classification (GTDB taxonomy): domain Bacteria; phylum Acidobacteriota; class Terriglobia; order Terriglobales; family Acidobacteriaceae; genus Sulfotelmatobacter. The sequence goes on along the minus strand of CAWFWF010000010.1, from coordinate 648,326 downwards.
GATAGCTTCCCCGCGGATTTTCCTACGGAAAACACCTTACACGCATCGACCGTTATAGCCATAGAACGGCCTGCTTATCCTACTGCGTCACCCCATCGTGATAACGAAACAAGGGAGGTCCGGAATATTAACCGGATGTCCATCGGCTACGCCTTTCGGCCTCGCCTTAGGGACCGCCTGACCCTGAGCGGATTAACCTTTCTCAGGAAACCTTAGACTTTCGGCGCGGAGGGTTCCCACCTCCGTTATCGCTACTTATGCCGGCAGGGTCTCTTCTCAACCGTCCAGTAGTCCTCTCGGTCTACCTTCAAACTGTTGGGAATGCTCTCCTACCACGCATGGCTGTTACACCATGCATTCGCTGCTTCGGTAACAAGCTTAAGCCCCGTTAAATTGTCGGCACCGGACCGCTTGACCAGTGAGCTATTACGCTTTCTTTAAAGGATGGCTGCTTCTAAGCCAACCTCCTGGCTGTCTGGGCGTTCCGACTTCCTTTCCCACTTAGCTTGTATTTTGGGACCTTAGCAGGCGATCTGGACTGTTTTCCTCTCGACAACGAAGCTTAGCCCCCGCTGTCTGACTCCCGGATTGGTTGTTCTATGGCATTCGAAGTTTGATTGGATTCTGTAAGCTGGAAAGCCCCATAGTCCATTCAGTTCTCTACCACCACGACAAATCATCCGAGGCTAGCCCTAAAGCTATTTCGGAGAGAACGAGCTATCACGGAATTTGATTAGCCTTTCACCCCTACCCTCAGCTCATCGGAGCTTTTTTCAACAAACACCCGTTCGGCCCTCCAGTGGGTGTTACCCCACTTTCAGCCTGG
>CAWFWF010000010.1:0-642500 GCA_963819455.1 uncultured Acidobacteriota bacterium | reverse complement strand
AGAAGAACAATGTTGCATACGATGAGAGGTATATCTGGGAATAGTTTCTTCCGCCCCTCCGGGGCTTCTTCGATTAAGCGCACTACCCACCCACGGCTTGCGCCGTGGGCTGCATTCTTTCGCCGCTTCGCGGCTTGATCCCAGCCTAGCGACCCAATTCCGGGGGCGGCTGTCCCGACATCGCTCGTACGGCGGACACACACTCGCTGCGCTCGCAGGCGGACGAATGCTTCCGCCGCTACACAAGATTTGGCTTTTCTTACTCCGCTCGCAACGCCTCTACCGGATTCACCGACGCTGCACGATGTGCCGGCAGATAACTTGCCACCATGCGCGGACGATCCCAGAGTCAGCGCCACTGCGCCCAGCGTTCCGACGTCCCAGGCATGGGTGCCGAATAAGAGATTGCGGATCAGCATCGCAGCACCCAGCGATCCACCAAGGCCGATCACCAGGCCGAAGCCGATCAACCACGACGCTTCCCGCATCACCATTCCGTAAACGCTCGCGCGTTGTGCTCCCAGCGCCATGCGAACTCCGATCTCGCGCGTGCGCTGACTGACTGAGTAGGCGATGACGCCGTAGAGTCCAATGACGCTCAACAGAAGAGCGACGATGGCGAAGACGCCCACGAGCCACGTCGACGCGCGGTGCAGATATGCAGGCTGCGAGTCGTGGATGCGCTGCTCCATGGTTGCGCCGCCAAAAGTCGCGATCGCCGGATCGACCTGTCGAATCGCCGCATTGATCACCGGAAGCACCGACTGTGCGGGAATCGAAGTGCGCGCCACTACGGCGAAGGAACTGAACGGGCGCTGCTCGAACGGAATGTAAATCGCGCAGCGAGCGTCGGTATCCAGCGGACCTTCGCGGATGTCATCGATGATGCCGATGACCTGCATGGCGCTCGTCTCCGGCGCGCCGTCGTAATTGATACGCATGCCGACCGGATTTTCTCCACGAAAATACTGGCGGGCGAGCGCGCTGTTGATGAGAACCACGTGCGGATGGTTCGTGTCCTGGTCGTCGTCGGTGATGTAGCGTCCCTTGAGCAGCCGCGCTTCGAGCGTTTTGAAATATCCCGTGGTGACATTCCGGAACGCCACCTCGTTGTGCGTGCCGTTGTTGGGACGGCCCACTATCACGAAGCTGGTGGTGAAGTCTCCATCGCCGATGGGAAGTTTGTTGGTGATCGCCGCCGAAGTTACCCCCGGCAGAGGCGAGATCTGTTCCAGAACCCGGCGCTCGAGCGCGATCGCCTGCGGATCCTTGCCATAACTCGCTCGCGGCGCCGAAACAGAGAGGGTAACGAGATTGTGGGGACGAAGACCAGGGTCCACCTGGAGCAAGCGATAAAAACTCTTTCCCAACAATCCGGCTCCGACGAGAAGAACCACTGCCGTCGCCAGTTCGATCACGACAAGATTTGTTCCAAAGCGCCTCCAGTGCGTGCCCGATGCGCCTCGTCCACCTTCCGCGAGGCCCGAGCGCAATGCATCCGAAGAGAGGATCCACGCAGGAACAAGCGAAAATAACGCCGCGCTGAACAGCGAGGTGGCAAGCGCAAGAATTAGCACGTGCGAACTCAGCCCTACTCCCTGCAGGTACGGCATGCCGGCCAGAATGTCGGTGGGAATCAGGCGGATCATCAGATGGATGGCCAGATATGCGCTCGCAAGACCGATCGCGCTCGCGGCCAGAGCCAACACCAGACCCTCGGTGACAAACTGGCGAATCAGGCGCCGGCGAGAGGCTCCGAGGGCCCCTCGGATTGAAACTTCGCGCTTTCGCGCCTGAGTGCGAACCAGCAGAAGACCCGCGACGTTAATGCTGGCGATGAGCAGCAAGAGGGCCGCGCCGCCAAGCAAGGCCAACAGAATGGGTCGAATGTCTCCAACGATCACCTCAGGCAGCAGGAACAACGAAGCGCCCTGGTCGCGATTCGAATCCGGATACTGCGCCTGGAGTTGATGCGCGATCGTGCTCATGTTGGCGATGGCAGCTTGCAGGGAGACTCCATCTTTCAGGCGCGCGACTCCAAAGAGCCAATGACATCCGCGGCAGTTGCTTTCGTCGTGTTCGGCAGTCCAGAACTCCGCAGGCTCGGCGGGAGCGAAATGAAAGTCGCGCGGAAGAACTCCGACAATCGTATTTGGATTGCCGTCCAGAACAATCGTTTTACCGAGTACGTCCGCGCGCCCGCCATAATTTTTTTGCCAGGCGGAATAACTCAGAATTACGGAGCGCGGCGCAGCCGGCCGGTCCTCGCCCTCCACAAAATCGCGGCCGAGAATTGGAGAAACTCCTAACACGCTGAAGAACCCGGCACTGACGCGCGCGCCCGGTGTAAGTTGCGCCCCCGTCGGAGTGTCGAGCATGAAACCATTGGGATCGAAAACTTCGAATGCGGTGAACACCTGGTTTTGCTTTTTGAAGTCGTAATAATCGGGGAATGACAGATGAAAACGCGGCCCGAGCGGAATGCTCCCGAAGATTTCGACGAGCCGCGCAGGCTCGCGATAGGGGAGAGGCTTGATCAGAGCCGCGTCCACAAACGAAAAGATGGCCAGCGTCGCTCCGATGCCGAGTGTGAGAACGAGCAGGGCGGTGCTGGCGAAGCCGGGATTCTTGCGGAGTTGGCGCAGGGTGTAGCGAAAGTCCTGCCCTAGGGTCTCGACGAATGGCATCGAGGCCTGATCGCGGTACGCCTGCGTCGTGCTTTCGACGCCTCCCAGCTTGATCAGCGCATTGCGGCGTGCCTGCTCCGGAGTCATGCCCGAACGTATGTTGTCGTCGATATTCATCTGTAGATGCGATTCCAGTTCGGCGGCGAATTGCTGGTCTTGGGGCGCGCGATGAAAGGCGGACCAGAGTCGGTAGAACCATGCGCGGATCGTTCTCATAAAGCATCCTCACGGGGAGACATGAAACGGCCAAGTATCTCGGTTGCTTTTTCCCAGCGCTGCGACTCTCGCTCGACCTGGCGGCGGCCGGCGCGAGTCAATTTGTAGAAGCGGGCCTTACGATTGTTGTCGGAGAGGCCCCATTCGGATGCGATGTAGCCTTCCTGCTCCAGCTTGAGCAGCGCGGGATAGAGCGTTCCATACTGCACGATGAGCTGGTCGCCGCTGATTTGCTCGATGCGCCGCGCGATTCCGTAGCCGTGAAGAGTTCCCATCGACTCCAGCGTCTTGAGGACCATCAGCGCCAATGTTCCCTGCCATACGTCGTTGTTGCCCACAGCGCCTCCTATAGTTAACCAATAGGACTCTATGCCTCAGACGTATTGGTTAACAATAGGTGAGCAGCAAGCTCAGGAATTTCAGGACGGCTGCCGAAGGTTCAGTTTGCTGCCGGACACAAGCATTCTCCGCAGAAACGGAAAAGGCGGCCCCCGTCGGGCCGCCTGATCGTTTTCTACTCCTATATCCAGAATATCAATTTGAAGGAGGCAAAATGGACATTTCCAGGAAAATATATCTGGCATGGATTCAGCGAAGTAAGAACATGTGTGATCCTAAGGGGGCTTGACAGGATGGGGGGATTAGCTGCGCTTGTCTCGCCTGTTTCGCTTTTCGCGTCTTTCGCGCTTGTCGCGTTTGCTGCTTCTGGGCTTGGATGATCTGGGCGGCGGGACTTCCTCCACCACTGCAAATTGGATCTTCTTCTCCACGGGATCAATGCGATCCACCAGAACTCTGAGTTGCTGCCCCATGCGGTAAATCTTGTGCGATCGCTGGCCAATAATCTCGCGCGTATTTTCATGGAAGGTATAACGATCGTCGATCAATGTATTCAGCGGCACTAATCCTTCCACGAAGAGTTCGGTAAGTTCGACGAAGAACCCGAATTTTGTGACGCTGGTGATGAGTCCGTCGAAGTCTTCCCCGACGCGGTTCTCCATGAATTTCACTTTCTTCCATTCCATCAGCTCGCGCTCGGCGTCATCGGCGCGGCGTTCGGAGTGGCTGGACTCCTCCGCGATCGCATGAAGTTCATCAAGTGAGATCGGTCCAGTCAGCGGCGCGTTTGCTTCTCGATGCGCGGAATGGTCGCGACGTTTTGACCAGGGGGATGGGGCGTCGTCGGCTTCTGGCTTCCGGCTTCCGGCTTCCGGAACATCCTCACTTCTGCCAACAGCGGGTTGAAGTGGAGTGCCTTTGCCAGTATTGGTGCGCAAAACGTCTTTCAATATTCTGTGCACGATCAGGTCCGGGTAGCGGCGAATCGGGCTGGTGAAGTGCGTGTAGGTGGGCGCAGCAAGAGCGAAGTGGCCGAGATTTTCTTCGGAGTAGCGCGCCTGCTTGAGCGAGCGCAGCATCAGGTAACTGAGAATTCGTTCTTCCGGCTTGCCGGCAATCTTCTCCGTCAGCTTCTGGTACATGCGCGGGGTGATGTGAACGTCTTTCGGAATCTCGATATCACGAGTGCGCTTGCCGGTGCCGTAGTTAGCGCGGCGATCGGCCTTCATCTGGACGCGATGGATCGGCAGCGGTCCCACGCCCAGCGAATATCCGAAGGTCGCAGCGATTACTTCGAAATCGTAGACGCGCTTGGCGTCCGGCTTCTCGTGGATGCGATAGAGGCTGGCAATGCGGTGCGAGTCGAGATGGTGCGCGACCGTTTCGTTGGCAGACAGCATGAACTCTTCGATGAGGCGGTGCGCGATGTTGCGCTCGGAGCGAGTGATGCTCTTCATCAACCCGAGTTCGTCGAACTCGATCACGGGCTCGGGTAAGTCGAAGTCAATCGATCCGCGACGCTCGCGCTTTCGGTGAAGAATCTGCTGCAGGTCGCGCATCAATTCGAACGTCGGGATCAGCGACGCATAGCGCTCGCGCTGTGCCGGATCGTTCTCAAGGACGGCGTTCACAGCGGTGTATGTCATCCTCTCGGCGGAGCGAATGACTCCTTCACTCAATTCGTAGCCGACGATTTCGCCGCGGTGATCGATCTCCATGATGCAGGAAAGCACGAGGCGATCGAGGTGCGGACGCAGGCTGCAGATGTCGGTCGATAGCTCCAGCGGCAGCATGGGAACGGCGCGATCGGGAAAGTAAACGCTGGTGCCGCGCAGGCGCGCCTCCTGATCGAGCGCAGATCCCGGCGTGACGTACTGCGCGACGTCGGCGATGTGGACCTGAAGCTCAAAATTGTTATTCGGCAACATGCGGACGAGAACCGCGTCGTCGAAGTCGCGGGCGGTTTCACCGTCGATGGTGACGATGGGCAGGTCGCGGAAGTCGCGGCGGCGCTTTAGTTCGCGCTCGGGAATTTCCGGGGAGACCTGGCGCGCTTCCTCGAGCGTCGCCGGCGGAAACTGGTGGGGAATATGGTGTTTGCGGATCGTAATTTCGACATCGACGCCAAAGTCACCTTCGCGGCCGATGATTTCGAGCACGCGTCCGCGGGGATTTTGCGTGGGCGACGGCCAGTCTGTGATCTCAACGTCGACGACGACGCCTTCGAGGTTCTCCCAATCGGCGCCTCGGGCGGCCTCTTCGCCCAGGACGCGGTCTACGGACTTCTTCCGCAACGACTTCTGCGTTTTCGGCGATTCAAGATTTTCAGATCTTTTAACCGCAGAGATCTCAGAGTTGGAACTCGCTGAGGACGCGGAGTTTTCAGGGATCTCCATTCCTTCGGGGATCACGATCTCTTGCGTGATCTTGGAGTCCATCGGCTTCACGTAGTTTTGGCGACTGCCGTAGTGAAACGTGCCGACTACTGTGGGATGGGCGCGATGCACCGGGCGGACGATGCGTCCATCGGCTTTGCCATCGGGACGCACGTTGACGATGTCAACGAGCACGAGATCGCCGTGCATCGCGTTGCCGATCATGTGCGGGGGAATGAAAATGTCGCCGGCAAGCTTCGACTTCAGGGCCGGGCTCAACGATTTGCTGTCAGGCGTCACAAATCCGAAGCCGTCGCGGTGCATGTTGAGGCGGCCCGCGACCAGATTTTTGTCGGCGGCGGCTTGTGGAAGGGCGTAGCGGTCGGAGTCGACCGGAATCAGCGTGCCGCTTTTTACCATTTTTTGAAGTATGGCATCGAGTTCGCGGCGCTCGTGGCCATGCAATCCCAGTTCGCGGACTAGTTGCTTAAATCCGGCCTGCTGTTTGGGCTGGCGCGCGATGTGTTTGAGGATGGTTTCGTTGGGAAGCATGGGCGATGCATTCTCAGCATACCCCGTTTCGACGGGCGCCACGGGGGCAAAACCCCCAAACTCTTACCACTCTTTACGCGGCCCTGAAGGGCCGCTCTTCCACGGCTCCCTCGGGCGGCAATCTCAGGCAACATCGTCGACGCCAACTTTAGGGAGACATCCTAGACGTGAGCTTTAGGCGTCATCGCGCACTGGTAATCCGTCTAGAGAAATCGCGGAACACCTTGACGCACGTCGTTAACCCCGCTCTTAAACGGCGCGTCTTACGCCATTCCTCATAGCTTAATCGCGCCGTTTTACGCGTCGTCTATGCGCGACTGGCCGAGAAGTATTTTTGCTCGAGAATTCTGTAGTGGTGCAACTCGTGGCCGGCGATCAGGTACGCGAGGGCCCGCACCGTTATCTCATTCTTGTTCGCCGGGCCGCGGCGCATCCAGGCTGCGTCGTCGAGATTGCGGAACAGCGTGAGGGTGGTCCGGCGGATCGCGATGTAATCTTCGATCGTTTCGGCGAGTGGGCGCCTTCCAAAAGGCGCATTGCGGATGTAGTCGTCCTGTTCGAAACCTGCGATGGGGGTGATGTCTCCGCGAGAAAAGCACAAGGCGCGATAGGCGAAGATGCGTTCGGTATCGCAGACGTGGCCGAGCATTTCTTTCGCCGACCATTTATCGGGAGCGTAGCGGAAATCGCCGTCTGCCTCGTCGCGGCCGGAGAGGAGCAAGAGCATCTGGCGGCGCTGAGTTTCGAGCGTACCCAAAATATCGTTCCCTCGAACCAAAGAGATGTAGCGATCGTAATAAGGCGCGTATTCGCTGGCTTCGGGACGGGTGATTTCGCTTGCGGCGGGCTGGATGACTGGCTGGGACATGGGTGCTCCAAAAATTCGTGTGAATCGCGGCCTGTGGTCCGCAGATGAGTTCCGAAGGGATTTTCCTAATGACCTCCGGAGCTGATTCGAGAACTTGAGAAATTACGCTAGCTTCGATAGATCTTCGTCTCCGAGAATAACGCCCGAAGGCTGTGGAAGGGTACGGTCGGGTAAAGAATTCCGGGAATCGTTACATAGCGGCGGGCAGATTCATCCCACCGTCGTTCGTTTCGGCGGAGCCTGGCGACGGTCGGTTGAAATGGTACCGACAGGGTTACTCTGGTTGAAAATAAAGGATTTTCCACAGCGCTCATTTTGAGACTCGGGAGTACAATTCGCTTTGGTCACGAAAGTGCGGCCAGTGACCGCTAATCCCAACAAGGAAAGGAACTTCTTATCCCATGTGGAAGCCCACGAATCAGCCTCAAACTCCAGGCCGGCCCGCCGAGCCGGAGCGGCCGACATCAACTGCACCCAGCGCGCCAGTGATGGCGACGAGTGAACCCGCAGCGCCCCCGAGGCCGGTGACGACCACGACGGCGGACCAGGCCACCATCGGTAAGTCGCTGGTGATCAAGGGCGAAGTAACGGGATCGGAATCCCTCTACATCGATGGACGGGTAGAAGGATCCATTAACCTTTCTGGAAATCGCGTGACCGTTGGCCGCAATGGCGTGGTCGCGGCCAACATCAATGCGCGCGAGATCGTGGTGCTGGGCAAGGTGCGCGGAAATCTCACCGCCAGCGACCGCGTAGACATCCGCAGCGATGGCTCCCTGACGGGAGACGTGATCGCGGCCCGCATCTCGATCGAAGATGGTGCGTTCTTCAAGGGCGGCATCGACATTCGCAAGGGCGGACAGCCCCAGCAAAAGACGAATGGCGAAGACAAAGCCGTTCCGGCAGCAGAATCTGCCGCAGTGGGAGCACGAGCCTAGTTTTTCTGTTTGGGATTTGACGAGGTTAGCAACGGGTGCCGCTAAGGCGCCCGTTTTGCTTTTGGCCTGCGAACCTGGGGACCGACCGAGTGGCGGTCCCCTGAGAATGTTCCCCTATTCGGGGACAGATTGTGGATCGGGCTTCTTTGGCTTAGTGTCCAGTTCTTCGAGCAGCTGATTCAGTTCGGCAACGAGGTGAGAGAAATTGCCCCGGTCCTGTTCGGTTGCAATCTCTTCGCACAACTGCTTGATCCTTCGCTTCGACGCTTCATCGATCACTCTCCTGTTCTCCTTTCCCGGGAGGGCGCTGTTTGGTAGAAGCGCGATAGTCCGAAACCTGCTTGCGCAGATTGCGAATATGCTCGCTGAGCGCTTTTTGCAACTCGATACACAAGCTGCTGAGTTCTCCGTCATCATCAGTTGCTGCGATCCGGGCGCACAGTTGCTGAATGCGATGCTCTAGATCTCGGTCCACAAACGGAGTTTCTCACCGCCAAGGAACCGTACGGTATACGGAAAATCCCTCACACAAATGGATAGGTAATTCCAGTAGGAGCATTTTTTACGCGTTGGAAGGTCGTTTCATTCCACAAACATGCAGTCGCCGTACGAGTAGAAGCGGTAATTTTTCTCCACGGCATGTTTGTACGCATGGAGCACGCTTTCTTTTCCACCGAGAGCGCAGACCAGCATTAATAAAGTGGATTCGGGCAAGTGGAAATTCGTGAGCAGTGCCTGAACGACTTGAAATTTGAATCCAGGATAGATGAATAGATTAGCGTCGCCGGATCCCGCGCACACTTCTCCGCTGTTTTCTTGGGCGGAATATTCCAGCGTGCGCACGGTGGTGGTTCCGACAGCAACGACGCGGCGCGAGTTGCGGCGCGCCTGCTGGATCTTCGCCGCCGTTTCTTCGGAAATCGAATATGGCTCGGCATGGAGTTGATGCTCTTCCACTCGATCGACCCGGATCGGTTGAAAGGTGCCGAGGCCGACGTGCAGAGTGACCTCCGCGGTTTCGATGCCGCGTTCGCGCATGCTCGCGAGAATTTCCGGAGTGAAGTGCAATCCGGCAGTGGGCGCTGCAACTGATCCGCGGGACTGCGCGTACACGGTCTGGTAGCGCTCGCGATCCGCCGAAGAATCGTCGCGCGCGATGTAGGGCGGCAAAGGAATATGGCCGATCTTCTCCACGCGCCCGAAGAAATCTTCGGCGGGCGTGAAGCGAATGTGCCGAACGCCGAATTCGCCGCGCCAGAAAACTTCGGCGCGGAGTTCGTTGAGATCGCCGAAGAAAAGATGTTCGCCAACTCCGATCTTGCGGCCGGGGCGGACGAGACATTCCCACTCGTTTGGATCCTGCGCTAACTGACGTGTCAGTAAAACTTCGATGCGTCCGCGAAGAAATTCTCCGGCAGCGGGATTCTGCGGACTCACCCGCTGCGACTTCAACCCTTCGCGTCGTCCGTAAAGGCGCGCGGGAAAAACGCGAGTGTTATTGAACACGACGAGGTCACTGGGCCGGAGAAGATTCGGAAAATCGCGAAACTGACGATCCTCAATCTGCGGATCCTCTGCATTTTCGCCACGGAAAAGATGAAGGAGACGTGACGCGGCGCGATCTGGAAGCGGTTGCTGCGCGATCAATTCCGCGGGAAGGTCGTAATGAAAATCAGAAACGAGCACGCAGTCCGATTATAGGGACATAGGGCCGTTTTGAGAGGGTTTGCGAGGTGCATACGGACGCGATTTTTATGGAAAATTGCATTGTTTCTGCTGCGTAGGGCTGGTAGTATGCGTTTGCCAAGTGCGGCCTGCTTTTTACTAATTCCCCCCTAAGGGTATCCATGCCAACGGAACGTAAACATAGGGAAGAAATTGTCCGATACGGACGAATGCTGCACGAGCGCGCGTTCGTGGCGGCCATGGATGGGAATCTTTCGGTGCGGCTCAAGGCGGACCGCATCCTGGTAACTCCGACCTGCGTCAGCAAGGGCGCGATGCGTCCGGCGGACATGGTGATCGTTGATTTGGATGGCAAACGCGTCGCCGGCCATCGCAATGTAACCAGTGAGATTGGGATGCATTTGTTGATTTACAAAATGCGTCCGGATGTCGAGGCGATCGTGCACGCACATCCGCCAACGGCAACGGGCTTTGCAGCGGCGGGAATTCCACTGACTGAGCCGCTGGTTTGCGAAGTAGTGATGGGCTTGGGATGCATTCCGCTGGCGCGATATGGGACACCCGGAACGTCAGAATTGGCGCAGACTTTGGAGCCTTTCGTTCCCGCCTATGACGCGATCCTGATGTCGAATCACGGCGTTGTCAGCTATGGGGACACGCTCGAGCACGCTTATATGAAGATGGAAACGGTGGAGCATTTTGCGCAGATCGCCCTGGTCACGCATTTGCTCGGACGACAGCAGCCGCTGAAGCAGCTCGACATTGAAAAGTTGATGTTGGCGCGGACGAAGTATTTCGGCGCGAAGATTGCGTCGGCCATGCCTTTGCCGCGAGAACCTCAGAAAGTCAGCTAGCAGGGGCTAAAGCCCCCTCTTCCTTGCACCTATACGCGGCCCTAAAGGGCCGCTCTTCCACTGGCTTCTCTACGTTCGCGTTTCTACGCTTTGCCTTTCTACGTTCTCCTTGCAATGCACGCGTCGCTTCGCTCTGCGGGGCGGGCGAATGCGTCCGCCCCTACATATACTATCGTTGATCGTACTTATTCCCCGCCCACGCGGAAGCGGATGCCTGCCCGGAAATTGATTGGCAAAGCTGGATAACCTACTACTTCGTTGTAGTGGCGGTCTAGAGCATTCTCGAGATTCGCGTACAAGGTGATGCGAGGATGGACGGCATACCATCCTCCGAGATCGGCGCGGACATACCCAGCAGCGTGATCGATATTGAAGCCGAGAAAGTCAGAGTCGGGACGGCGTCCGACAAAGCTCGCCCCCAGATTTCCTCCCCAGCGTGACGACGCATAGGACAACTGTGCAGTCGCGGACTGCTTTGGACGGCGGAGCAAAGGTTGACCTTCGTTGTACAGCGAATTGATCGGTGCGGGGTTCGCGAGGATTTGCGTGGACGTGTAGGTGTAAGAGGTATTGAGCAAAAGATGTGAGCTAAGTTTTGCCTGCAGCCCCGCTTCGGCTCCGTGGGCGAGAGACTTGTTCACGTTGGCATATTGGCCGACGAAATTGATGAGATCGACTTCCACGTAGTTGATCTGGTCGCGGAAGAGATTGTTGAAGTAGGTCGCGGTGAAGACGTACTTGCCCTGTGCGAAATTCTGCTGAATTCCAGCCTCGAAGGCGCGGGTGTGCTCCGGTTTCAATCCAGGGTTCGGAATATTGAAGGGGTCCGCCGGAATTCCATTGAAGGTTTCTTCGAGGCGAGGCTCTTTGAATCCCGTAGCGTAGGAGAATCGCAGCCGCGTACCGGAGAAGAATTCGCCTCCCCGAAGAGCTTGCCAGGTTAGTGCGACGCGCGGCACGCCAGTATTTCCGAAGGCGCTGTTGTGGATAAAGCGTCCGCCAACAATTGCGGAGAAAGCTTTCCACGTCAACTGTTGCTGCACGTAGACGTCATCATTGAGGCGCTGGCCGTGGGTGGGGCCTCCGAACATAAGGTTGCCGACGAAGCCGTTCTCGTTCTCGATCCGGTATCCGAAAGTTGTGTGCGCCCAGCTTCGTTCCGCATAATCGCCCTGATACTCGAAGCCAGCGCGATTGATGCGGTCGACTTCGTTCGAGGGGAAATCGAACACGCGATCCGGGTCGCCATTCTGATTCAGTTCGTAGTAGCGATACAGGTAATCGAACGCAGTGATGTGATGCTCCCATCCTGAAGGCACAGTGACGGTAAGGTCGGCGCTGGCCAAAACATCGTTGAGCTGCGACCAGTCTCCGGGATCTGGCGGCTGCAGCGGAGAATTATTGAAATTCCATTCTCCGGAAACACCGCTGTGGCTGTTGGAGTGGCGTAGCCGAACGCGTAAAGAGGTGTGCTCGTTCAGCGCTGCTCCGACGTTCGCGCCCTGGAGAGAGTCAGAATAGGCGTTGTTGATGCCTGCTCCGTTGGTATTGAATTCGCTGCCAAACAAGTTGTAATCGAAACGTCCGCGAGCGCCCGCCAGCGAGGCGAAACCATTGGCGGTTCCGAAATTTCCTCCGTCAGCACCAAAGCGAAATTCGGGAGTGGCGGTGCTGCCGGTGCGTGTCCAGACCTGCACGACACTGGTCATCGCATCGGAGCCGTAGAGAGTGCTTTGGGCGCCGCGAACGAACTCCATGCGGTCGGCTTGGTCGAGGGGGACGGTGCCGAAGTCAAATGTGCCGCCGGGTTCGTTGATGGTCACGCCGTCGACAATGACTTTGTTGTAGCGCGACTCGCCTCCGCGAACGAAGAGTGAGGTCAGACCTCCGCGCTGTCCGGCATCATTGACGATTGCGCCGGGGAGGAAGCGGACCGCGTCGCTGGCGGCCGTGGGATGCATCGCTGTCAATTGCGTATTACTGAGCGAATCGACATCGGCTCCGGCGGCCTCGCTGGGAACGGGAGTACGCGTAGCGCTTACGACGACCGTTTCGGAGGCGGTCGCGACACGCAAATGAACCGAGAGTTCCGTTTGCGATGAAACTTCGGAGGTTTCGATGGCGAAGCCCGCGGCGAGGACTTCGACGTCATACGGGCCGTCGCCAGAGAGTTGAAATGTCGCCACGCCTTCCGGAGACGTAATCTGCCGGGCGAGAATCCTGGTGTCATTCAGACGAGTAACTGAGACCTGGGCGCCGGGAACCGTGGCTGATTGAGGATCGAGGACTTTGACTCTGAGAGTTGCGGCAAACGATGCCGCGGATAGAAAGATTCCAAGAAAGACCACTGCGAGTGCGCGCATGGCACCCTCCTTTTCACGCGAAAGGGGTTGACGTGAACGGATCGCGCCGGTCTCCTGGCTTTGCGAGTAAGGATGAATTGCCATCCGGTAGAAGCCCGCGACCTTCCCGGAAACTCTGTTCCAGTGGCCGAGGGCGATTTCCTCGCTTACAGTTGCGCGGCAGCGCGGGAATTGCACCCGCTTCCCTGTCTTCGCCGAGCGGCGAAGACGCGCGTTCCGAAAAAGTTTCCAAAGAGCAGAAACAACGTTCGAGAAATCTAAAGGGTGGATGTGGCGTTAGTCAAATGGCGTGGCTTCGAAGACTCGTTTGCACATTAGGGCTGGACCGCTGAAACTGCTTTGCGGGCCTCGACGATTTCCGGGCGATCCGCCTTGTCGGCATGCGCGCAGCTCTCCAATAACTGGCGGAAATACTTTTGACTTACTTCTCGCTGGCCATCGAGTTGCGCGGCATGAGCTGCTCCGTAGAGCGCGCGAAATCTCCCAGGCTCCTTTGTCAGAGTCGCTTCGAACTGATCGAAAGCTTGCTTGGGTTCGTTCATCTGCAGAAGCATTTCTCCGAGCAACTCGCGGGCGGGAGCGAGCGGGCCAGGAGTGACCGCGCTCTTCTCGGTACCATCTTCAAGTTCAGCTGCGGACTTCATCTGCCGCAGGGCTGCTTCTTTCTTGTTCTCTGCGAATGCCGCCCACGCGGCCACGGCAGTTTCCTGAATTTCTACCTGCAGGGCCCAGTAGTTCTCGCCCGCCTTCGACAGTTGATCGTGAATGGCTTTCAACGCCGCTGCCGACTCGTTGGCGACGGGGGCTTGCTTCAAACGGGCGGCACCGAGTCCGCGAGCGAACCACGTCATCGCGTCGGCGTAACGAAACGGAGATTCTCGCGGCTTGAGTTGCGCAGCGGCTTTCCAGTCGCCGCGTTCGAGGGCATAACGGGCGGGGATAGCGGCCATCGCGAAATATCCCGCCAACGGAGGTCCCGCTCCCCCGACCACTACCTTGGGATCGAAGCGTGATTCAATTTCAGGCAGAGAGCCCAGAACTTTCCGCGCCGCGTCATCCTGGCCGGTCTGCAAGTAGGCATACATGAGGTAATCGCTGGCATGCAGTTCTTCGGCAATTTGGTTCTCACGCCGCGCTGCGCTGGCGGCAGCGACGTTGCTGTCGATCGAGTGTTGCCAGTCGCCGGTGCGTGTGAATGTATGCGAGGGCATGTGCAGCGCGTGAGGAGCATCCGGAGCGATCTCGGAGTAGCGTCGCGCCGCCGCCAAAGCCCGAGGCGCGAGCGCGGGCACGTCGTAAGCATGAATGATGTAGTGCGCGAGGCCAGGGTGCGAAGGTTCTTCTTCGAACAGCTTTTCGAGGATTGCACCCGCCTTCAGGCGCGATGCATAGGTCTTGTCCGAAAGATCCTCCGATGCGGCGAGCGCCAGCGCATAGAAGATCTGCGCCTCGTGATCCTCTGGATATTTGGTGGAGAGTTGCTCCATCGCATCGCGATAGGCGAGCAGACGTGTACGTTGCGGAGTAGTTTCAAAGTCGCGGTAGAGCAGCGTCACGGCGGCGATATAGGCGCGTTCGCGCTCGGTTTTCGCGCCGGCAGCGTCGCCGCGCTCGGAGCTTTCCTGGCCCTGCTGCAATTGGCTTTTATCTTTTGCTCCCGGCGCGAAAGGATTGCTCCACTGGCTGAGCGCAATGCCCCAGTAAGCGATGCCGCAGGTAGAGTCGGTCTTGAGGACGCGGTTGAATCCCTGAATGGCTTTGCTGAATTGGAAGGAATGAAGCAAAGCGACGGCATGATCGAACTCATTTTGCGCTTCAGGGCCGCATGATGTGGCGAAGTGAACTGTGCCTAACTTGTCGCTGGCACCGTGCTCGTGCTCCTGTGCAAACGCACTCGCGAGTAAGAGCGTGAATAGAAAGCAGGCTAGGGCTCTGGCTTTGCGCATTTCATCCCTCAGGTCTCACGGATTATAGGCTGCGGCGTATGCCCTTTTGAGACTAAACCGTCGAACTGCGCCTCGAGGGACAGCCGAGGGCGGCTGTCCCCACATAGTCCAACTCTTCCTTCTAATGATTCACTTCTTCCAGCGGCTTATGACATACAGAATGACCGAAAGGACGATGCTTAGCAGGATCGAAGTTGCGAGCGGAAAATAAAAGGTCGTGTTCTTGCCACGATAAAAAATGTCGCCTGGAAGACGGCCGAGGGGCAGATTCGTTCGTCCGAAAAATGTCAGCAAAACGCCAGCAACCACGAGCGCAGCACCGAGGGCGATCAGTAATTTTCCGAAGTCGGCCATGAGACTTTCGACCCCACCGAGTGAACTACCGTGTACTCATGAATGCAAGTTTTTACGCTGTTGGTAGCTGAAAAAGGCTTCCAGCGCGGTGTTTGTCGGGTATGCTTAGGGAACGTCAACTGCCTCATCCCCCAATCCCCCGGAGGTATTCCCGTATGCCGTTCTCTAAGCCAGCTACAGCTTCCCTTTACTCACGCAGTCTACCAGCCGTTTTCGCCGCAGTGCTGATCTGTTCGTTCGCAGCGAAGGGTCACGCGCAAGACGTGCTCACTTATCACAACAACATTTCGCGGAACGGCCTCGATAACGCCGAAGCTACTCTGACGCTCACCAACGTGAATTCAGCGCAGTTCGGCAAACTGTTCACGGTTGCAGCCGATGGCTTGGTCGATGCGGAACCACTTTATATTTCGAACCTGTCGATCGCCGGCGTCACTCACAATGTCCTGATTGTCGCGAGCGAGCACGGAACTGTGTATGCCTACGATGCCGACACTGGAGCCAGCCTCTGGCAGGTGACGACGCTTAAGACTGGCGAGACTACATCCGACAATCGCGGATGCTCGCAGGTGACTCCTGAGATCGGGATCACGTCGACCCCCGTAATCTTTCGGCCGAAGACCGGCAACCCGGTCATCTATGTTGTCGCGATGTCGAAAGACGGTTCGGGTGTTTATCACCAGCGCCTGCACGCGCTCGATGCCACAACGGGCGCCGAAACCCGCAAAGGCCCGGTGGACATTACCGCGCAGTATCCAGGGACGGGAGACAACAGTTCCGGCGGCTTTGTGACTTTCGCTCCCGGCCAATATAAAGAGCGCGCAGGATTGCTCGCGATCGGCGGAACCATTTATCTGGCATGGGCCTCGCACTGCGACTTCCGGCCTTATACCGGGTGGATCATGGGCTACAACATGAACACCCTCGCTCAAAGCTCCGTATTGAACGTGACGCCGAACGGAAACGAAGGCGCCATTTGGGGAGCGGGCGCAGGAATGGCGTCCGATGGCGCGGGGAATATTTTCGTTCTCGATGCGAATGGTCTGTTTGATACGACCTTGAACACATCGGGATTCCCGAACCAAGGCGACTATGGCAATGCGTTCCTTCGTATCACTACGAGCGGTGGACTGGCGGTCGCTGACTATTTCGAGATGGATAATGAGTCACAGGAAAATGGATCGGACGAAGATTTGGGCTCGGGCGGCACGCTGCTGCTGAGCACCAAGGATACTTCCGGCAAAACGTGGAACCTGGCCGTGGGCGCGGGAAAGGATTCCAACCTTTACGTTGTCGATCGCACGAACATGGGCAAGTTCAGCTCGACCAGCAACAATATTTATCAAGAAGTCGCTGGGGCGCTGCCGGGCGGCGTGTGGGCGATGCCGGCGGCATTTAACGGGAATATTTATTACGGTCCGGTCGGCTCGCCGCTGCTGCGCTTCCAGTTTCAAAACGCAAAGCTGAAGACGACGGCGGCTGCTAAGTCGACGAACTCGTTCGGCTATCCGGGAACGACGCCGAGTATCTCCGCCAATGCCGGCAAGAATGCGATCGTGTGGGCTGCCGAGAACGTCAGCCCTGCGGTGCTTCACGCGTATAACGCCAGCACTCTGGTCGAACTGTACAACACGAACCAGGCCGCCAATAGTCGCGACCATTTTGGCAATGGCAACAAATACATCACTCCGATGATCGCGAACGGAAAGGTCTACGTCGGGACAACCAACGGGGTAGGAGTGTTCGGATTGCTGAGCACCGCAAAATAAAAAACGAAAGAAATCCCATCCTGCCGCTTATTTTGCCGGCAGGATGGGGTTTTTTTGTTCGCTGATGACCGCGTGCGACGACAGACCTAGTGTCCGGCCACTCCAGTTCCGCTCAGTGCCACCGTCTGCGGGCTCGCCGTACCCTTATAGCTCACATTGAGCGCACCCGTCAGCGGTGCGCTTTTCGTCGGCTTGAAAGTGACGGATATCGCGCAACTGGCTCCTGGAGGAAGGCTGGTGCCGCAATTATTGGTCTGGGCGAACTGGCTGGGGTTTGCTCCGGCAATGCTGATTTTGGTAATGGCAAGTTGCGCAGTGCCGACGTTCAAGAGCGTGGCAATTTGCGCCGGGCTCGTCGTACCGACATTCTGACTTCCGAAGGCGATGCTGAATGGCGTGAGGTCTACCGTGGTTTGGAGCAGGAGATAGCCATTCGGAGAGACGACGTCGAGCAGGCCATCGTTATTGAAGTCTGCGACAGCCCCAGGCCTAGGTGAAGCAACGCCTCCGTAGAAGAAGAACGGAGTTGGAAAAGTTCCGTTCCCAGCGCCGAGTTGGACTACGACGGATCCGGACGGTTCGCTGGAAGCATTCACGATGTCAAGATTGCGGTCGCCATTGAAATCGCCAAAGCCGTCGATCGCACCCGGATATGCAGTGTAGGAACAAGATCCGAAAGTACCGTTGCCGTTTCCGAGCATCACGCAACCGCCGTCGGCAACGACATCGAGTTTCCCGTCGTGATTTACGTCAGCGGCGGCGAAGTTGGATCCGTTAGCTCCTGCGACCGTTCCGTATTCAATGAAGTCTCCGGTGGCACTGCCTAACCAGAGTGTGACCACAGGGCCGCCGTTGACGGGCTGCCCACCAATCAGCAAATCCAGGGAACCATCTTGATTGAAGTCGCCGACTGCGGGAATACCCGGGATGTAGCCGGTCGGATAGGAGCCAGTATTGTAGGTTGCGTGCAACGTAATTGTGCCGTCCCCGTTGCCCGTAAAGATCTCAAAAACGTAAGGGCCGAGTTCTTCACCTGCCACGTAAATATCGAGTTTTCCATCGCCGTTGAAGTCGGCTACAGCAATGCCAGACAGCGTCAAACCGGAAGACAGTTGATAGGTCAGAGCGAAGGTGCCATCGCCGTTTCCAAGAAGTATGTAGATCTCTCCGTGAGAGATAGCCGCGACGTCAACCTTGCCGTCATTGTTAAAGTCTGCCGTGACGATTTGAATCGGGGCGAGGATAGAAGGGGCTACGATTGGAGCTTGAAATCCACCCTTACCGTTCCCGAGGGAAATATTCAGTCCGCCGGAACCATTTGCATCCGTCCAGGCGACATCGGGAATGCCGTCGTTGTTGAAGTCGCCCACGGTGATTGCAGTTGCTCCGGCAAACGGTTGGCTGATCGCCATGCCGATAGCTTTTGACTTTTTCATCACGGGGAAATAGACCACATTCGAGGAGCCTCCACCCACGCCAGGATTAGTGACGGTGATCTTGGCGGTCCTGGCAGCCGAAACATCCGAAGCAAGAATGGTCGCCTGAAGCCGGCTGTGGGAGATCACTTTCGTGGAACGCGGAGACCCATTCCAATTCACAACGGCGCTTGAGGAAAAACCAGTTCCATTGACGATGAGACTGAACTGCGCTGTTCCGGGCGTAGCGCTCGCCGGAATCAAACCTTGGTTGACCGTCGGGAGCTGCGCCAGCGCACTAATCGCAATAAGACAAACAACGCCTGCTACACGGACGAGGGCGATCAGTTTCACGGTAGCCTCCGCAACTTGCAGAATCTTATCTCACCGGGGGAGGCCCCGAAGCGCGAATTTGTTGTCAAACGCGGCTCAGGAAACTGGTCTAGGTCCGGCGTTCTTTGCATCGCAAAGTACTTGACATGCTTGTTCATCGTACGGTTATTCTGTTTCCATGTTCGACCAGCAGCCGCATCGGGCTCGGCGATTTCGGCGTTCCGCGCGTCCTTTATCCAGCGGAACGGGGGCTGACCTTTCTCCGAACGTGGCCGATGATTTGCGCTTTATCCGCGACACCATGGAGCGATCGGCGTCGTTCACGGCGGTCTCCGGCTGGGGACAGGTGTTGTTGGGCGCAACGGCTCTAGTCGCGGCGATACTGGCCGCGCGGCAGCTTACGGCATTCGCGTGGCTACAAGTGTGGCTGGCGGAAGGATTGCTCGCAGTGGCGATCGGTCTGCTTTCATGCACGTGGAAAGCGAACCGCGTGGGCGTGCCCTTGTTCTCGGGACCTGCGCGCAAGGTGGCGCTGGGACTGGCTCCGCCACTCGTCGCAGGAGCCTTCCTGACATTTCTTTTGTTCCGCGGCGGCCTGCAATCGGCGCTTCCCGCGACCTGGCTATTGCTGTATGGAGTCGGCATCATGACCGCCGGAGCGTTCTCGGTGTCGATCGTACCCGTGATGGGACTTTGCTTCATGCTGCTGGGAGGGCTCGCAGTGCTCGGTCCCGCAGCATGGGGAAACTGGTTTCTGGCGGCGGGCTTTGGCGGACTGCATATTGCGTTCGGGTTTCTGATCGCGAGGAGGCATGGTGGGTAGAGCCCTTTCATCGCAGCGCAAACATGCGAAGGGTAATGTTCGGCCGCGAGAGCATGCGCGCGCCCACGAAAAGGAACAGCCTCGCGCACCAGAACTTCCGGAACTGGATCGACTGATTCATGAACGCATCCGGCTCGGGATAGTCAGCGCCCTGGCGACGAATGATTCCCTGAGCTTTAACGACTTGAAGCGAGTGCTGAAGACGACCGACGGGAACCTGAGCGTCCACGCGCGCAAGTTGGAAGAAGCGCAGTACATCTCGTGCGTGAAATTTTTTGAGGGCCGCGTACCCCGCACTGAATACCGCCTGACGGCGACGGGCCGCCGCGCTTTGGCGGAGTATCTGGATCAAATGGAAGCATGGATCCGGGTGACACGCGAACAGTAAGCAAATTTTTTTGCTCATTTCACTTTGTAATACAAAGCTGTATTGGGGGAAACCTTACCATGTTGAGTCCCGAAGTCGCCAGCAATATGAACTTTCCCGCGCCGTTGGCGGTGGTCGGATTTCTCGCTGCCTGCGGAGGGACAGTCGTCGCGCTGGCATCGATCCTGATTTTGTGGTTTGCCCGCAAGCCAAGATTGGCGCGATTGGTTGCCATGGTGACTGCGGCCGCCGGCGTAATCTACGTCGCCATTCTTCTCGGATTCTCGGCCAGCAGCCGCAGCAACACTCTGGCAGTTGGACAAGAAAAATATTTCTGTGAGATCGATTGTCACCTGGCGTATTCGGTCGTCGACGTGAAGCGGCAGCCGAATACGTCGTCCACCGAATTGTTCGTGACTTTACGAACGCGCTTTGATGAAACCACGACTTCTCCGAGCCGGCCGCGGGATGCGGAACTTGCACCGTCGCCAAGGCAGGTGAGGCTGGTGGATGGAGAGGGGCGCGAGTTTTCCCCGATCTCGACCACCGGAGCGGCGCTGATGACTCCGCTGAAGCCGGCGGAATCTTATACAACGCAACTCGTGTTTCAGGTGCCGCGGGAGGCCAGTGGACTGCGGCTACTTATCCGGACGATTCCGGCGTGGCCAGATCACGTGGTGATTGGAGACGAGAACAGCTGGCTGCATCGGAAAACTTACCTGGCGCTGTAAAGATTAAGCACCTAAGAACGCCACGGCGGAGAAGTTGGATAGCGTCGTAACTCGGCGCATCGCGCCTCGGGGCGGACGAAAGCGTCCGCCCCTACACACTTGCCTCCGGGCGCACTCGTCTGCGGTTGTGCTCCGCACAGAACCCGCTACTGACCTGCATTCTGCCTGATATTCACAAGCGTCATTCACGGTCTCACTCCTTATTTCTGTCGATTCTTCTTTTGAATTTCTTCGGAAAGGCGCGTCCCATGCGGGTGCGGCTCGAGATTGTTCTCCATGGTTGCACCATTTCCGGTCACGGGGCTGTGAACGGGCTGCACTCGATTGAAAAAGCGTGTACTTACAAACGCGGATTTTTCATTGACGCAAATAATAGAAGGAGTACAACAAGATCGTTCTTTGACAGCTTCTTAGGTTTTTCCGGTTGGTGCGGCGTCCGGGGCTCAAGCGAAGTCACCTTCTGAATCGCGAGATTGAGAAGGAGGGCAAGTGAGGGTCTATAGCAAAGCGCTGGTCGAGGAGAATGAAGAAGAAATGTTGAAGGCAGGATAGAGTTCCGAGGCGTAGGGTAGGTTTTTCCGGTTGGCGGTGAGCCCGGAGCCCAAGCTGACGATCGCGCGAGGCACCCCGCAAGGGAAGTTTCGCAAGCAGGTCGAGCGAGGGTCATTAAGCGAGCTACTGGCCGAGACGAATGGACCCCACACCACCTCGGAACTCTTTTTGTGTTTGCGCCGAGCAAAGAGTTTCCAAGCCCTTTTTTGTGCGCCCGAGAATCTTCTCAGATCGGACGTCCAAGGGCTAAAGCCCCGCTTCCTGTTGCGCTCTCAACGCGGCGCTGAAGCGCCGCTCTTCCACGGTAGAGCGTTCATCTTCCATGCATATGCTGTTCCTCCACTCTATAGCGCAGGGCCCTAATGCCCGCCACCTCCGCTGGAAAATGAACCTGCTCTCCCGAGGATCTCACTTGGCATTTCCTGGTCCGCCTACGGCGTAGATTCTTGGGATGCGCTGCTCTAGCGGCGGCAGCGTGGGGAACGCTGCATGGGGCTCGCTCTGATACCAATACGCTACGGAGAAGAAGTTGTCGGAGCGGTGATTCGCATGGCCGTGTTCGATCGTCGCCCGCAACGATTTTGTGAACGTAATCGGCGAATCCAGGTGGAAGCGGTATAAGGACCAGCGTCCGCCGGCGACTTCTTGCCCGACCCTTGGGGCACCGAACAGTCCGTAGGCAAAGGGATGTCCGCCGAAGTCCCATGCGCCGAGGAAATAGTCCTCCGACCCAGTGCCGTTGATTGAAGGAAGCTTCTCTCCATCGACGAAGAACATGTCGTCGCCTTCGCCCCACCACTTGTCCTGATTCTGGAGCACTGACATCGTGACGCCGACAAAGTGGCCGCGCCCCGTGGCTTCCATCCAGACGTAGTTTGCGGCGCCGTCCAGATTTTTATTGCGATCCATGTCGCCGTTCGACTTCCATTGATTCGAGGTTCCCTGGGCGGGAGCAGCCTGGCGGTACTGCGCGTGGAAGTAGAGAGAGTCTGGCGGCAGAGCCCTCGTATAGGTGCGGTAGTCGATGTTGAAGTAAAACGCGTCGGTCTTGATCGAGCCTTCGTTGGTGACGGTGATGCGGGCGTGCTTCGCGTACGGCATGGGGAAGAAACAGTTGAGAGCCTTGTCGGATCCAACCTGCAGCGGGATCGATTGATAAAGCGTGTAGTCGCCGAGTCCGAGCCCGAAGAAATCGCCGATGGGAGCTTCGACACTGGGGGTGGATTCTCCGTCCCAGTACATGCGAAGAACGAGCGCCTTGAGGTGAGCGGAGTCGTCGCTGGCGATGGTGACCCAGACGTGGCTGATGAGGCCGGGGCCTGCCTCGTCGAGAAGAGTGAGCGTCTCGCCGGGCGCAACCGGGCGCGCATCGCCGTTGCCGCCGCTGCGGTCATAGCTCGAAGAGCGATGCTGGACGTATTCCTTGGCCTGCGGGAAGTGCGGACAGCTCGGAAGTGGGATCCTGGGCGAACAGAGGCATCGTCAGAAAGCAGAGGGCAAGTAGGAATGAAGGCTCTTTCAAACGGGGCTCCTTGGCGACTACTTCGATTCAGGAAACTTTTTGGCGCGGTCACTCGCGGGTGGAGCGCCGCGCCACACTGACGGACTAGATTACTCCGTAACTTCTGCGCAAATGCGGTTTTTATTCGATCAATTTGTGCTCTCGCAGGACGGCATCGACTGCGGTATTTCCAGTTGGAATTCGGCTGTTGTCCATTGGGGCGCCGGCTTCGATTAGGAGTCGGGCCACCCGCGCGTAGTCTCCATCGCGCTCGTGACAGTTTCTGGTTCCATGGTTCATCCATCCGGCAGGCGTGGCATGAAACTGCTCATCCTCGATCGCCATGGACGCGCCCCGTTGAATGAGCAACTCCGCGATGTCAGCGTATCCTTTCCAGCAAGCCCAGTGCAGCGCGGTACCACCTGCTTCCCCACGGGCATCGATCGGAATGCCTGCCGTCAAGAGCGCGCGGACTGCGGCGGTGTGATGAGCTGCGGCGAGATCCGGCAGAATACGCTCGCCACCCGGGGAGGCAACGAACGGCGACGATGCGGAGACAGGGCCAGAATCTTTGTGGCTACCGTCCGCGCACGCCGCAACAAACTGATCGAGCGCGCTCAGACCGGTGTTGGCTCCGCGTGCCTGTAACACTGCCGAGATCTCGGTTTGCCCGCTTACCCTTGCCAATGCGTAAGCGGTGCGTCCGTCGTTGCGTTGGGCATTTACATCGGCACCGCGATCGAGCAGAGTGGACATCGTTTGGGCGCTGCGTCCGCGCCAGACAGCCCAGTGAAGCGCGGTTTCGCCGCGCTCGTTGACCTCATTCGGGTTTGCTCCCGCATCGAGCAAGACCAGCAGGCCCTCGATGTCCTCCCGATCGAGCATGTGTTTGAGGGCGTTCTTTCCGGCGGGAGTCGCGCCGTGACTCAACAGCAGCTTCACGCATGCTAAGTCGGGATGTTCGGTCGAGTGATAGAGCGATTCCATATCGTTCGGATTCGCTCCGGCTTCGAGCAGAGCGAGGGCGAGTGCGGGATTGTTATTGAGGCCGGTTGCAGCATAGAGACAAGGCAACGGATTATCGGGCAAGTCTTCGAGAAGGGCTGCCGCATTGGGATCAGCCCCATGACGCAATAGCACGCGCGCCGTTTCGACGAGATCTTGCGCACGGTCCGTCTTGCCATTGGCGTAACGAGAGAAACAGACGTAGACCAAAGGCTCACAGTCTTGGGGGCCACTCTTGGCATTCGTGAGCGCGGGCGTTTCGGTGAGCACACTGTCGACTTGCTTCCAGTCTCCGAGTACCAGAGCAACGTAGAATCCCGCATCCGCGATCTTGGGATGCGCGGCCAGGATCGCCTGGGCACGGTTTCCATCCGAAACGGCGGCATCGATGAATGCTGCCACCTGCTCCTGAAAATTCAGGCGCGATTGGACAATGAAATCCTTGAAGCGCGGCCAACTCGGAAAGCCCTGCTCGCGGGCAACGGCCAACTGCGCATCGTGGAGAGCGAGGGATTCACGGTTCCGGCTGGGCAGGTAGCGATCGAGGCGTTGCAGCGCGCTGGAATCGGCTGCCCGGCTAGCTTTGAGCAGGGCTTTTGCCTGCTTGCGGTAGAACTCAAGGTTGAGGCGAACTACTTCGGAATGGGTCGGCATACGACCTCCTTTCAAGTCGTGCCCATCGTCCGCATAACGGGCTGAAAGAAGGTTCGAGACTCAGAACGCTAAAGAGAGAGGTGGGAAAATCCCTTTCCGCGGACCGGGAGCGCCCTTGTGCGCAGGAGGAATTATAGCGAGCGAGGCGAGAGCGGACAAGGAGTTAGGCGAAGGAATTCAGGAAGTCCTGCGCATAGGCCCGACTTTAAAGCGGTATGTTCCCGTGCTTCTTCGGCGGGTTCTTGTCGCGTTTCGTTTCCAGCATGGCCAGTGCTTGAATCAGTTTTTTGCGCGTATCTCGGGGCTGGATCACCGCATCGACAAATCCGCGGTCGGCGGCAACGTACGGGTTGGCGAAGCGTTCGCGGAACTCTTCGATCTTTTCCGATCGCACCTTGTCGCGGCCTGCGCCGGCGGCGTCGAGTTCGCGCTTATAAACAATGTCGACCGCGCCTTCCGGACCCATGACTGCAATCTCCGCCGTAGGCCACGCGTAGTTCACGTCGGTGCGAATGTGCTTGGAGGCCATCACGCAATACGCCCCTCCGTAAGCTTTGCGGGTGATGACGGTGACTTTCGGGACTGTCGCTTCGGCGAAGGCAAACAGCAGCTTGGCGCCATGCTTAATGATGCCGCCGTACTCCTGCGCGGTGCCGGGAAGAAATCCGGGGACGTCTTCAAAGGTGACCAGCGGAATATTGAAGCAGTCGCAGAAGCGGACGAAGCGCGCTCCCTTGACCGAGGCATTGATGTCGAGCGTGCCAGCCAGCATCGCAGGCTGGTTGGCGACGATTCCGACGGAGCGGCCGTCAAGCCGCGCGAAGCCGATGACAATATTTTTCGCGTAATGCTCCTGCACTTCAAAGAAATATCCGTCGTCGACTACGGGATGGATCACGTCCTTGATGTCGTAGGGCTGGTTTGAAAGCGGTGGAACGATCTTATCGAGTGCGGCATCGGCGCGATCCGCGGGATCGGTGCAAGTCTTTCGCGGCGGCTCTTCCAGATTGTTGGAAGGCACGAAGCTCAGCAGCTCTCGCACCATCGACAGGCATTCAGCATCGTCGTGCGCGAGAAAGTGCGCTACGCCCGAGGTTTCGTTGTGCGTCATGGCGCCACCGAGTTGTTCTTTGGTGACCTCCTCATGCGTCACGGTCTTGATGACGTCTGGGCCGGTGATGAACATGTACGAAGTCTTGTCGACCATCATGACGAAGTCGGTGATCGCTGGAGAATAGACTGCGCCTCCGGCGCAGGGCCCCATGATTGCGGAAATCTGCGGGATGACTCCGCTGTATAACGTGTTGCGAAGAAAAATGTCGGCGTAGCCGGCGAGGGACATGACGCCTTCCTGAATGCGCGCTCCGCCGGAATCGTTGAGACCGATCAGGGGTGCGCCCATTTTCGCAGCAAGATCCATGATCTTTACGATCTTTCCGGCGTTCGATTCGGAGAGAGATCCGCCGAATACGGTGAAGTCCTGGGCGAAGACGTAGACGAGGCGCCCTTCAATGCGGCCGTATCCTGTGACGAAGCCGTCGCCGTAAATCTTTTGCTCGGCCATGCCGAAATCGTTGCAGCGATGGGTAACGAGCTTGTCGGTCTCTTCGAAGGTGCCCTCGTCGAGCAGGAATTCGATGCGCTCGCGGGCCGACATTTTTCCTTCTTTGTGCTGACGCTCTCGGCGCGCGGGGCCTCCCCCGTCCTCGGCAAGCTGATTCCGTTTTTTCAGTTCGGCGACTTTCTGCTGTAAATCCATGCGCAGGATTATAGCCTCTGAGGACTCCCATCCCTTGGTCGCGTCTCACGTCGGCCCCTGCTGCATGTTGCAGTAAAAGGAGTTCCCACGACAGTGGCCTCCCGTAACTGTCGGTTCGCCCAAGACTGCAATAGCCTGACTATTACCCAATGCAGGAGGAAAAATGTCTTTGAAATTCTGGATTCGAACAGGTGCGACGGCGTGCTTGTCCCTCGCTCTTTCGACCACGATTGCTGTGGCGCAGGACCACGGCCACGGCTCTGAAAAGCACGACCGCGACAACGATCACGACCGGTGGCACGGCAACGATCGCGATGAACATCACGGTAACGGACACGGAGAAGGCCACGGGAACGGACACGGACGCTATCACGACCATGATCGGGACATCCACGACTGGTATCGTGCGCACTACTCGCATCTGCCACGCGGGCTTTCCAGGCACGACCGCCTGCCTCCCGGACTTGAGCGCCAGCTGGTGTTGAATGGCACTCTTCCTCCGGGCCTGCGTTCGAGAATGCAGCCTTGCCCACGCGAGTTGGAGGTTATGCTTCCTCCGCCAGAGCCCGGCTATCGGCACGTTTTCATCGGAGGCAATCTGGTACTGGTGAACCGCGTCAGCTTCCAAGTCGCCGACGTCTTCCATTTCGACGCAACATTCTAGAGACGAAATCCACCCCCCACCCTTGTCCTCGTTTTCAGGAGGATAAGGGTGGGGTTTTCAATTCCTCTGGTACGCGCTGCGTCCACTCGCCCGCCTAGGTCGCAACTCCCGGCATTCACCGTTCCTGCGGTACACTGCCCACAATGTCCTCGCTCTTCGATCAGATGGGATTCAACTTTCGCGGGCCAGAGCGCCGCTTGTGGAAGGTCCGGGATCTCGTAGCTGCGGTCCGCACGCATATCGAGCGGGAATATTCCGATGCTTGGGTGGAAGGGGAGATTTCCAACTTTCGCGCACCGGATTCGGGACATCTCTATTTCACGCTCAAAGATGGAAATGCCCAGCTTAAGGTAGTCATGTTCCGTTCGGCGGCGCGGCTTTTACGCTTTCGCCCGGCGGATGGGTTGCAGGTAGTGGTGCGCGGGCGGGTGACGGTCTACGAAGATCGTGGCGAACTGCAGATTTCCGCCGAGCACATCGAGCCCAAGGGCGCGGGATCGCTGCAGTTAGCGTTCGAGCAACTGAAAGCGAAGCTGGAGGCTGAAGGACTTTTTGCCGCGGAGAGGAAGAAACCGATTCCCTCTTTGCCATCGAGGATTGGCGTCGTGACCTCGGCGCAGGCCGCGGCGTTGCGCGACATCCTGAACATTCTGCAGCGCCGCCATCATTCCGTGAACATCCTGATTTATCCCGCGCAGGTGCAGGGAGATGCTGCGGCTCACGAAGTCGCAGCGGGAGTCCGGTATTTCAACCAGCACGACAATGTGGACGTAATTATCGTGGCGCGCGGAGGCGGCTCCGCCGAAGATCTGGCTTCTTTCAACAATGAAACGCTGGCGCGAATGATCGCGGCATCGGAGATTCCGGTGATTTCCGCAGTGGGCCATGAGACGGATTTTACGATCGTTGATTTCGTCGCCGACCTGCGGGCTCCAACGCCTTCGGCGGCGGCAGAACTGGTGATCCGGTCGAGGCAGGAGATTGACGATCACTCCAGGGCTTTGCAGGAGCGCCTCAATCGGGCTATGCGCTATCGCTTGCTGATGGGACGGCAGGCTTTGACGGAACTTGCGCAGCACGGCGCCTTCGCGCGCATGATGGAACTCATCCGGCAGCGCCAGCAGCGGGTGGACGATCTCTCGCATCGCATGGAAGTCGCCGAACGGCAACTGCTGGAGCGCATGCATCGGCAATGGGAATCCATCTCAGCCGCGGTGCGGCACTACGACCTGCGGATGGTGCTCTCAGGGATGCGGCGGGAACTCGAGAGCCGCACTACTTCCCTGGTCGCGGTGACGCGAAACGTTCTGCTGCTGCAGCGCGTGAAGAGCGAACGCTTGCAGACGGCGCTGGAGTCTCTGTCTCCGCTGGCGATCCTCGATCGCGGATATGCCCTCATCTTTGATTCCGAGGGCAAACTGCTTAAAGACTCAAACCAAGTCGTTGTCGGAGATGAAATATCGGCCCGGCTCGCGCATGGTGTGATTCACGCAGCTGTCACCAAGAAGCAGGAATGACCGGATGCCCGAAGTGGGTGCATTACAATAGATTTTTCAGAAAGTAGTCAGCAGTTATGGGCCCCGCAGTCGAAGCCTCACCAGGAGCAACAAGTGATTCCAGTCATCACACCGTGGCAGCAAGGTGCGTGGATTGCGCTGGATATCTTGCTGGTCGCGCTCCTTATTTACCAAGTCCTAGTGATGATTCGCGGCACGCGTGCCGTGCCCATGCTGGTGGGGCTGACGGTTGTGATCGGAACCGTGTACCTAGCGCGACTCGGAGAGTTGACGACTCTCAACTGGGTTGTAAGTCACGTTCTCCCGTATCTGGTGTTCGCACTGATCGTCGTATTCCAGTCGGAGATACGCCATATCCTTGCCGACCTTGGGCGCCGCCTGAGCTTTCTCAGCGGGTCGGCCGCGGGCGACTCGTACGACGACATCGTTCTGGCCGCAAATCTGTTTTCCCAACATCAGACCGGAGCGCTGATCGTCATCGAGCGCGAGATCGGGCTGAGGACGCACATTGAGAGCGGCGTTCCGCTGAACGCAACGCTTTCGTATGACTTGCTGGCCACGATATTTCGGCCGAGCGCGCCGCTTCACGACGGAGCTGTCATCGTCCAGAAAGATCGGATCGCTGCCGCCGCCTGCTTCCTGCCGCTTTCGATGAATCCTCTGTTGTCCACACAATTGGGCACCAGACACCGCGCCGGGATCGGCATTACCGAAGAGACGGACGCTATTGCCGTGATTTGCTCCGAGGAAACAGGGGCGATCAGCATCGCGATCGGCGGACGCATCGAACGGGATCTCACGGTAGAGCAATTGCGCGAGCGGCTCGGCGCAGAATTACGCAGGCACATGGCTCCGGTCACATTGCCTACGTCAATCGCACAGAGTATCGATGACGAGTCGGACGCGGCACTCGACTCACCGCTGATTGAACCGGCGCCGCAGACGAAATCCGACGTGTCGGAGCGGAATGGATGATTAGCTTCTTCCAGCGATACGTCCTCCACAATTTTGGTCTGAAAGTGCTTTCGCTGCTGTTCGCAACCAGCCTGTGGTTCGTAATTTCTCGCGACGAGCAGATGGCGGAGGTCGATGTCCGCGCTCCCATTGTTTTTAGAAATGTGCCATCGGATCTTGAGGTCAGTTCGGAAACGATTCCTGAAGCGCTGATTCGAGTGCGGGGACCCGAGCGCGTGATCCGGCAGCTTAGGGTGAATGAGGTTCAAGCGGAGCTGGATTTAGCTGGCACCACTCCGCAGCAGCGGACTTTTGATCTCACGACGAAACAGATTCGACACCCGCGCGAAGTCACCGTCATGCAGATTGTTCCCAGCCAGCTCCATCTCGCCTTTGATACTCGGCTAACACGGGAGGTGGAGATTCACCCGCGGGTCACAGGAAATTTTCCGGATGGTGAACAGATCGTGCGAGTGGATGCCGATCCTTCGCGGATCACGGTCACCGGTCCTCGCCGCCACGTTGAAAAGCTGGACGCAGCCACCACCGATCCCGTGGATGCGACTGGAACGCGCGGTAGCACGGTTTTTACGACTACTGTATATGTGACCGATCCCCTGATCCAAGTCGACCAGTCGACGTCGATTCGCGTGACGGTAGTGGTCGAAAAAGTGGGCGCGTCCGCGGCGCACTGAGAAATCCCTCCCACTCGAGTATCATCTCTGTTCTCATCTTTTATGATCTGCCTGCAATCCAACCCATGAACCAGCAACGGCAACTCTTCGGAACCGACGGCATCCGCGGCGTAGCGGGAGAATTTCCGCTCACCACACAAAGCACATATCTCATTGGCCGCGCCTTGGGGCACGACTTGATGCGCGGCGCCCCGAAGGCGCAAGCAGTGATTGGCCAGGACACGCGCGAATCCAGCCGGTGGATTGCGGATCGCGTATCCGAGGGACTCGCCGCGGTCGGCGTGGAAGTGCATAGCGCAGGAGTGATCACAACTCCGGGCGTCGCTTATCTCGCGCGCTCGCGCGGGATGGCGGCCGGCGTCGTGATCTCGGCCTCGCATAATCCCTGGACCGACAATGGCATCAAGGTTTTCTCAGGCGACGGTTTCAAACTGACCGATGCGCGGGAACTGGCGATTGAGCAGGAAATCTTCGTATTGCTGGAAAATCCGGCCTCCGCCGACGACACGGCTCTCAAATACCCGGGTCCTTCCCTGCCGGGCGAAGCTGAGCTTCGCAGCGCTTATATCAAATCGCTGGCGGGGAGCGTCTCGTCCGATCTGACGAAGCTAAGAGTGCTGGTCGATTGCGCCAACGGGGCGGCGGCAGCCGAGGCGCCAGAGCTGTTTCGAATGCTTGGCGTTCAGGCGACGTTCATTCACGTCTCCCCGAACGGCAAGAATATTAATGAGGGATGCGGGGCCCTTCATCCGGAAACGCTGGGAAACGCTGTGGCGGAGGCTGGCGGAAAATTCGACCTGGGCGTGACTTTCGACGGAGACGCCGATCGCGCGTTGTTCTGCGACGCGTCCGGGCGAGTGGTCAAT
Organism: uncultured Acidobacteriota bacterium; assembly: GCA_963819455.1. Taxonomy (GTDB): domain Bacteria; phylum Acidobacteriota; class Terriglobia; order Terriglobales; family Acidobacteriaceae; genus Sulfotelmatobacter. Next base: position 611,717 of record CAWFWF010000010.1, on the reverse strand, counting down.
GGAGATGGCGTGCTGCTCGCCTCCGCGCGCGATATGCAGGCACAAGGGAAACTCAAAGCGGATACAGTTGTCTCCACGACCATGTCGAATATGGGCCTGGAGATCGCTCTGAAGAAATCCGGCATTCGAATGCTGCGCGCCAACGTTGGCGACAAGTATGTTCTGGAAGAAATGCTGAAGATGGGCGCGACACTGGGTGGGGAGCAGTCGGGCCACATCATTTTTCGCGACGCCGATTCCACCACGGGAGACGGGCTGCTCACGGCGCTGCGGCTGATGGACATCATCGTGCGCGGGAAGAAAACGTTGGCGGAGTTGGTGGGCGATCTCAAGGTGTTTCCTCAGAAGATTCAGAACGTGCGGGTGCGCGAGAAAACTCCATTTGCGCAGGTTCCGGCCATCCAGGCGGCGATTGACGCAGCGGAGCGCGAGTTGGATGGGAATGGAAGAGTGGTGGTTCGGTATTCCGGGACGGAGGCTCTGGCCCGAGTTATGGTCGAGGCGGAGTCGGAGGCGAAGATGCAGTCGTTGGCGGCTTCAATCGCAGGAGAGATTCAGAAGGCACTGGGAATTAAGCACGCTCGGGGCTAAAACCCGTGGTAAGTATCATTCAATGCTGGTGCCCGATTCGGCTGAACCTGACGAGTACGTGAGATGACTTCCCAACAGCACGAGCGATCCCGACATTCCCTGGAGGTGTCGAAGCAACTTGTGCCCACTGTATCCGTCGATAAGGTCCTATTGACCGGATCAACCGGCGGCAAGGGATTAACTTTATTCCAATCCGTCGGGCTGATGATCGCTGGCTTAGGGATTGCCTTGGGTGTCGGAGCCATGATCATCGCGGGCGAGATTCACTTAGAGGCAACGTTTGATCGAGACTATGGTCAGTTGTTTGTCGGAGGCGCGTTTCTCCTTTGGGGCTTGGCCATGCTTCTCTTCGGCCTGGTGGGTATCTTCAAGATAATCGCAAGAAAGCGGCGGACGATTTCGTGAAACCACCATCGAACGTTAAGACGCCAGCGCAGTACATCGCCTCACTCCCGCCCGAGCGCGCGAAGACCATCGCGACGATGCGCGCACTCGTGAACCAGCACATTCCAGGCGGCTACGATGAGTGCCTCGTCTGGGGCACGATTGGCTGGACGATTCCCCTGTCTCGTTATCCGGACACTTACAACAAGCAGCCAATTTGCTACGTCGCGCTCTCGTCCCAGAAGAACTACTGCTCGCTCTACCTGATGGGCGCCTTTTGGAGTGCGAGTCAACTCGAGCAACTGAAGGCGGCGTTCAACTCGGCGGGCAAAAAGCTCGACATGGGGAAATGTTGCGTTCATTTCGAGGCGCCGGAGGATTTACCGCTCGAAGCGATTGGCAAGCTGATCTCGGCGATTTCGAGCGAACAGTGGATCGAGATGTACGAAGAGTCTCGCTCAAGGACTAAGGCGGGGCAGGCAAAGAATGCGAAACAAGGCTCTGCTTCGGCGAGCAGGGTGGCAGCCAAGCGCCTCGACAAGAAGCGTCGGCGGTAGATTCTCGCGGCTAGATTCGCTGGTCGCGAACGCCTCTTCATTGATAAACAGGGGCTGCACGTCTCCGGGGGCTAAAGCCCCTTTCTCTTTCGCCTTAACGCGGCCCTGAAGGGCCGCTCTTCCACGGTTGCGCCCATAGACGAGGCGATCCGTTCACGGTGAAGTCGGCACTTGCGAGCGTTCTATCACCTTCGCGAGTGCTCCTCAGTCTCCTACTGAATCGGAATTGAGCTAAGCGACTTCGATTTTTTCGTCTTTTAGTTGCTTGTTGGATTCGTCGGTGCCTGCGAGTTCGAAGGAATTCGTCAGGACCGCTTTTCCTTTTTCAACGCTGGTGATCACGTAGGAGCAGCCGATCCAGTGGGCTTCTTCGAAATCCGTTTGCGACCAGCGGGCGGGATGATCCGGGTGGGAGTGGTAGAAACCCACGATGTCCTCTTCGCGCTCTCGACCTTCGCGCTGAATGCGTACCAATTCTTTGGGGTCGATGTTGTAGCGATTGTGCGCGGAATCGGTGCGAGTATTCCCGCACCGCGCGGTAGATGTGACGGTGCGGCTTCCGTCGTCACCGAAGCTGCCTAGCAGAATGCCGCAGCATTCATGCGGATATGTTTCCTCGCCGTGAGCGCGGATCGCTTCGTAGTCTTTGCGGGTTAGCTTCAGCATTTGTCGTCCATGTGCGAAAACCTTAAGGTCAGAATCCCTACCCTCTCGTTAACACCGCGAGAAGGGTGGGCCAACCAGTCAAAGCGAGACAAGGCGGGGGACCCATGGTTCGTTCACTTTTTCATTCTCACTTTTCACTTCTGACTTTCTTCAGCCTTCGCTCCAGAATCGTTCGCTTAGGTATTTGTCGCCGGAATCGCAGAGGATGGTTACGATGACCGCCTCTTCCTCTCGCGGCTGTTCCAAGTCGTGGGCGATCTTCAAGCATCCGACAACCGCGGCGGCGGCGGAAATTCCTACCAGCAGACCGGCGTTGCGGGAAAGCTGGCGCGCCATCGCGTAAGAATCTTCGGTCGAGATCTCCAGATTCTGGTTCGCGAGTGTCTGATCATAAATTTTTGGCACGATGGCGCTTGCCATGTGCTTCGCTCCCTCGATTCCATGAAAAGAGGAATCCGGCTGGAGAGAAATGCACTGGATGGACGGATTCAACTCTTTCAGGCGGCGGGTCGTGCCGACAAACGTTCCGCTTGTGCCGAGCATCGAAACGAAATGCGTGACTCGTCCTTGCGTCTGCTGCCAGATTTCATTCGCGGTCCCATGGTAGTGAGCTTTCCAGTTCGCGTCGTTGGAATACTGGTCCGCGTAGAAATAAAGGTCGGGATGTTTCGCGGCAAGTTCGCGGGCCATACGGATGGCGCCATCCGATCCGTCCGCGGGATCGGTATATAAGATGTTGGCTCCGTATCCGTGCAAAATCTGCTTGCGCTCGCGGGAGACATTTTCGGGCATGCAGAGGGTGACGGGAAAGCCTTCGGCGGCTCCAAGCATGGCATAAGCGATTCCCGGTATTGCCGCTGGTGGCGTCCAGAAGCATCTTTCCGGGCCCAAGGCGGCCGGCGCGACGGGCTTCGGCGACGATGTTGGCGGCGGCACGGTCCTTCACCGATCCGCCCGGGTTATACCATTCGGCTTTACCCAGAAGTGCTATGCCGGGCAGGTCGCGAGTCAGCGCGTCGAGGCGAATCAGGGGAGTATTTCCAATGCGCTCGATGAGGCTGTGGCCGAGAGTTTCTCCTAGTCCTGAAGCGACTTCCGGAGCATCGCGGTATGGATCGGGCGACGAGATTGCGGACGTTTTGGTGGAGCTCTGTGTCATGTTGAACCGATTCGTCGTGACCAACGTAATGTGCTATGTCGTTCGAAACACGGTATGTAGTATTTTGTTAGATGAATCCGGTTCGCCCGGCGATGCTAAGGCTCTAAAGTTACGCCCGGTTCTTATAACGCAGCATCTAATACACGAGCATCCGCAGGCAATGAAAGGTTGATGCAAACGCCCAATGGCAAAAACAATTGAAACACGGACCTATGAAGAAGCGCTAGCATGGCTGCGCGAACATGGGTTCGACCTGACAGACGCACCCGGAACCACCGCCCGCGTCTTCCTGCGGAAGAATAATGTGTCGGCCGCGATCCAGAAAACGCCGGAGGACGGCGTGAAGATTTTTGCCTACCCTGGTTGCCTAGTTGGAAGCGAGATCTCCAAGCTGGTGAACCGCGGATACCAGCAGTTCCTCAAGACTTCGAAGAACGAGATTCCCGCAACGGCCGATCATCTCAAAGCGTTGCAAGGCTTCGCCGAAGAACTCAAACTCGCGCTGGGACTGCCCAGCCTGTACAACGAATCCCTGGGAACGGTGAGCGAGTCGTATCAATACGATCGCGTTGAGAACCGTGACAAGGCAGTTCCGGATCGTCCGAAGCGTCCTTGGGAAGTTGCGGGGAAAGCTACTGCGGTTGCTGCGAAGAAAGGGCGAGCGTAGTTTCCTCCGCTCGCCACATTCTCTTCGACTCTACGGTCAAAAACCTGCGCCTGCTTCGCAGGCTGGACAGCCGGGGGCGGCTGTCCCCACATTTTTCTTCCTGTGCTCACACCTGCTTGTTTCTTAGCGCACTCCTAGCAGCACATCGATCGTCAACTGATCCAGCAACTCGTAGGGCAGACGCTTCTTCATGATCGCGTCTTTGTCGAAGGCGTGAGCAAGCAGGGCGGCCGCGCCCTTTGCAGAGTGACGGCTGGTGCTCGGAGTCTTCGGCGAGGCAGGCGAGATCTCTTTCAAGATCGCTTGAATCTCGCGGTCGGCATTCCATTGAGCCGCCTTCTCTTTCAGGATCAGGTAGGTCTTCATACAGCCGCGAGCGAAGTCCTTCACTCCTTCGTAGTCTTCCGTGCGATAAGCATGGGCATCGAAATGGCGCGAACCGTCGTAGCCGACATCTTCCAGAAATTTCACCAGCCAGAATGCAGTTTTCGGATTTGCTGAGCCGAAGCGAAGATCCTGATCGTAGCGGCCTGAAACCTGGTCGTTCAAATCGATGTGGAAGAGTTTGCCAGCCTCCCATGCCTGAGCGACGCCGTGCATGAAATTAAGTCCGGCCATCTGCTCGTGCGCGACTTCGGGATTCACGCCAACCATCTCGGGATGATCGAGAGTCGGAATGAATCCGAGATAGTGACCGGTGGTCGCCATGTAAATATCGCCGCGAGGCTCGTTGGGCTTGGCTTCCATGGCGAAGCGGTATTTGTATTTCTGGGAGATGTTGTATTCGCAAAGATAATTGACGGCTTCGCGCAGTCGTTTCACGGCGTCGTCGGCGCGGCGGCAGGCATCGGTTTCGACTCCCTCGCGGCCTCCCCAGAGCACAAAGATTTTCGCGCCGAGTTCAGCGCCGAGATCCATCGCTCGCATGGTCTTCTGGATGGCGTACGCCCGCACCTCAGGGTCATTGGAAGTGAACGCCCCGTCCCGGAACACAGGATGGAAGAAGAGCGAGACGGTCGCCATGGGAACGACGACTCCGCTGTCTTTGCAAGCTTTACGGAAGCTGCGCACGATCTGGTCGCGCTCAGCCGGAGAAGCGTCGATGGGAACGAGATCGTTGTCGTGGAGGTTGACGCCCCACGCGCCGATCTCGCCCAGCACTGAAACGATATCGTTGGGCGGGAAGGTGGGACGGACGGCGTCGCCGAAGGGATCGCGGCCACGGTTACCGAGCGTCCATAATCCAAAGGTAAATTTGTGCTCCGGCTTGGGAGTGTAGTTTCCGTTCTTCTTGCTCATGAAATCCTTCCTGGATGCAGGCATTATTTGTTCTCGCTGGGATTCGTATTAGGGGAATTCAGATCGGATTTGGACGACCCCATTTTAGTGGCAAGGCTGTCCGCCTTCTCGTGCAGCTCACGAACTTTCTGCAATTCTTTTTGCGCTTCGGCGCTGCGTCCGAGCGCCTGATCGAGCTTGCCCAACTGGTAATGCGCGTCGGGCTGGTTCGGGTCTAACGCGACGGCCTGGGAGAGGGTTGCTTGGGCGTTTTTGTAATCCTTTTGCTGAAGGTAGATCGCTCCGAGATCTACGTAGGCGATGCGGACATCCTTCTTCGCTTTGATCGCGCGCAGAAGCAACGGAAGGGCGGCGTCGCTGTGATTCTCTTTCCAGTTGATATCGCCGAGATAAGCGAGTGACTGACCGTGATTGGGATCGAGCGCAAGCTCGCTTTCGAATTCCTTGCGGGCCTCGTCGTACTTTTGTGACTTCCAGTAGAGGTAGCCGAGGCCGAAGTGGACGTTTGGCTCGGTGGGGGAGATCTTGGCGGCGGCGGCGAATTCATCAATTGCTTCGGCGGTACGCCCCAGGCCGTCGAGCGCCTGTCCCATCAGGATGTGCGTGGGGGCGGAGTCCGGGCTCTTCTGCAGCAGGAGACGGAATTCATCCTCAGCGCAGGTAAGTTTCTTGGCCCAGAGGCAGGCCTGCGCCAGAACCTGATGAAGTTCGGCGTTGTCGGGCTGAGACTTCGCGATCGGCTCGAGCGTCTGCGATGCCAGGTCAAACTTCTTAGCGCCGTAGTAGCTCATACCGAGCACGGTCCGCGCCTGCACGTTCGAGGGGTCGGTCGCGAGCAGTGAGCGGAAAGCCGCGGCTGCGGCGGTGAAATGGCCTTGCTTGAATTCTGCGAGGCCGAGGTTGAGTTGGATTCCAGGGAGCCGGGGATTGAGCGTCAGGGCCTTGCGATAGGCGGCTGAGGCTTCGTCATATTTCTGCGCGCGGGACAGGTCCACACCCATCGCGGCGAATGCGCCCGCGGAGGGATCGTGCTGCGTGACGGCTTTCCACACGGCGGCGGCCTCCGGCCATTTCTGCTGCTGCTCGAGAGCAAGGGCGTCGGCCTGCGATTGAGCAAAAGCCGAGGTTAGAGCTCCAAGGAACAGTACGACGATGCCGAGTTGGAAGGGAGCGGAACTCATGCTCCAAGTGATGTGAATTCGATGATCCTGGGACGTAACCGTTTACGACGAATCTATCAAAAAAAGACCATCGCAAAAGAGCGATGGCTGTTTACAGAGAAAGTCCCGCCCGCAGCATGAAAGCTGCGGGCGGGGATAAGTTGACCCGTAACATCGGGCTAGAAGTACAGCTTCAGACCCAGCTGAATTTCGCGTGGGTCATGAGTCGACGTGACGGCACCGAAATCACCATTGGTAAAGCTGTTGCTCACGTTGTTGAACTCGGTGTGGTTGAAGGCATTGAAGAATTCCGCACGGAATTCCAGCCTGCTTCCGCGAGCTTCGCTGAATAGGAAGCTCTTGAACAATGCGAGATTCCAGTTCTGGCGTCCCGGCCCACGGATGCTGTTGAACGGCAGGTTGCCCCACGTTCCAGCCACTGTGGGCGAGAAGTTGGACTTGCTAAACCACTGACCCGCCGTCTTCGGGTAGCTAACGCTCCCGCTGATGTTGGGCCGATTATCGGCATTGGGAATGATCGTGCTGATGTTGCCTGTGCCAAGGAGCGAACCGGCGCACGCCGGATCGGTGCCGCTGTTGGTCTGGGCGCAGTTGTGAATACCGCCTTCCGAGATATGGATCGGCTCGCCCGTTTGCATCGTGACGATGCCCGACACCTGCCATCCGCCGACAGTCGACTTGAGCAGCTTGTTCGAGCTGTTTTTCAAGAACGGAATGTCGTAGATGAAGTTGACGAATGCGATTTGCGTACGATCCAAGCCAGAGGGGCCGCTGTCGTAATTCAAATCGTAGGGATTGTCATAGTTGTTCAAGTCGCCGACACCGTTGTTTCCCGTCGCGGGATCGATCGCCCGAGACAAGGTGTAAGCCGCTTGCAACGTCAGATCGTGCCTAAGCTGGCTGTGAAGCTGGGCCTGGAAGCTATTGTAGTGCGAGCTTTGCAGGTTCTCAGTCTGTCTGATGGAGTGGAAACCTAGAAACGGAACTCGCGTGTTGTAGTCGGCGTTGTTATTTGCGAACAGCGTGGCGATGTCGGCAGAACCTGGAAGGTTCGTTTCGAGGTACGCGTTTTGATTCCGGTTCTGATTGCCAACGTACTGCAGTTCCAGAACGGTTCGGGTAGAGAGCGCACGCTGCACGCCGATGCTGTACTGGTAGCTCCGCGGCAGTTTGTTATTCACCTTGTCAAGGCCGGTGATGCTCGCCACCGTAATTGGTGCAACCAGAGCCTGACTGTTGCTAAGTTGGGTGCCCGGAGCTTCCAGCTGGATGTTGCTGAAATTGATGTTCGTGCTGAACGGCACGTTCGGGCCAGCGTTGTACATATCGTTGCCTTGAATGCGTTCGTACATGATGCCGAATCCGCCGCGCAGAATCGTCTTGCCTGATCCAGTCAGATCATAAGCAAAACCGAGGCGAGGACCAAAAATGGCCCATTGGTCGTTGACCAGACCCTTCGGAACACCGGGAGTCTTTCCCGGGATACCGATGCCGTTGAGATAGAACTGGGTACCCGCCAGGATCGGATTCGGGCTGGTTCCAAGTCCAGGGCTAACGCCCGTGCAGTTAGGACCTACAACGCCGCAAATCGCGTTGCCACTGGAGGACGTATCGAAGATCGGAGCAGCGGCCGGATCGTAGAGGTTCGGATAGAAGTTACCCATACGGTTGTTGGCTTCGTAGGTATGCGGTGCGCCGTCCCAACGCAGGCCGAGGTTCAAGGTCAGGCGATGGTTCACGCGCCAGTTGTCCTGAAGGTAGGCGGCCCAAGAAACGTTGTTCCACTTACCGCTATCTTGCACGGCGAGCTCGTTGTAGCCAGAGCCAGTACCTAACAAGAAATCTGCGAAGTCATTGCCGGTGAAGTTGTTATTGAAGGTGAAAGATCCCTGGGTGTTGCCAAACAGGTCTTGAACCTTCTTGTAGAGGGCCCAACTTGCACCCATCTTGAGCTGGTGCGCGCCCTTGGTCCAGGAAAGGTCATCGCGGACCTGATAGTCAACCGCTTTGTTGTTCCAGGGCCAGCTCGCGTTGGTGTAATCCGTATTGTTGAAGCCAGCCAAGTGGATTTCGGGGATTCGATTATCGTTGTTCGGACCGCTAAAAATCCGGTTCGATGTGAATCCGCTCGGACGTTGGATAAGGTTGCTGGGCAGGATAGCGATCTTGTTACCGTTCTCGTTGAATGCGACTTCGTTCAACAAGGTCGGGCTGATAACGTACGTCGTGTGGACCACATAGCTATACGACGGGTTGCCGAAGGTATTACTCGCCGTCGGTACGTTGTCTCCGCTCCACATCGAAGTTCCGAAGTTCTGTGCGATCTGTTCCCGGAGGAAGTGACCGTAGACAGAGAACTTGCTGCTGAACTGATGGTCGATACGAACAATTTCTTCCTTCACATTAGTGGGGACGTTATTGCCGCCCAGGAAGGCCGGCTGGCCACTGCTCAGACCGTTGTTTGCCGGGAAAATGCCCGCCTGCAGTAGCGCCGTCGAGTTCGGATCGATCATGCAGGAAGGAATGACGTTGCCTGGAAAGGAGCCGCCTGGCACGATTCCAGCCGGTGGCGCTCCACCCGGACAGTTTCTGAACAAGAAATTAGGATCCACGTTACCGGGGACGGTGAGGCTTGGGAAGAGATTTGGATTTGAACCGAACTGGGTACCGGCCGCTGGGAGCGTGCCATCGTACCACGCCGTATCTGGCACCGTCTGTGTCAAGGTCTGACCCTGGATCAGGCGGCGCCATTCCATATTGTAGAAGAAGAACGTCTTGTGCTCCTTCGCCCAGAAATCCACCGGACCACCGACATTGAATCCAAAGGTATGGAACTTCAATGGGGTTTTCCCTGTGAAATAGTTCTTGGCGTCGAGGGCGTCATTGCGCAGGAACTCCCACGCGCTGGCGTGAAATTGCTTCGTTCCAGACTTAATGACGGCGCTCATGGTAGCCGCGGACGACAGTCCGTACTCTGCGCTGTAATTCGAGGTCATCGTCCGGAACTCAGCGATCGCGTCCATGGACGGCATGACGTCAGAACCGCCTGCACCGCCGCGGTCGCTGCTCTCGCTGCCGTCGAGCAGGTAGAGGTTGTGGCTCTCGCGCATGCCGTTAAAACTGACGTTGGCATCGCCGCCGACTGGAGTCGGGATCTGGAAGTCACCCTGGCCGCTGGATGCGCCGGGGGTGAGCGAAATCAGGGAGTACATACTGCGCCCGTTAGTGGCGAGCTGAGTCATCTGCTGTCCCGTGATGACGTCGGAGACTTCACCGCTATCGGCCTGAACCGCGATGGCAGCGGCTTCGACCGTGACCTGCTCCGAAGCGCTTCCGACCGTCAGTTTGATGTCGATACGGGTACGATCACCGACGGCGAGGACGATGTCCTTCTGCTCGGCTACTTTGAAACCCGAAGCCGTGGCACGTACGGTATATCGGCCAATGTGAAGATCGGGTGCTACGTACTGGCCGTCGCTGCTGGTTGATAGAGTTCGCGACAATCCAGTGTCGACGGCTGTGACCGTAATGCTGACGTTCGGAACGGCGGCGCCCGATGGATCGGTAATCGTTCCGACGATGGTCGCTTCCTGCGCGAAGCTGTGTACGGCGAAGAGAACAAACATGGCCGCAAAGAGACCTACCGTGCGCAGAGAATAGCGCTTTAGGAATTGCCCAATACTCCCGGCATTCGTGGGCGAGAGGGATTTCATTTTCCTGCCTCCAGAAATCTTTTAGTCGGGTCCAGTATCGTCTGGGACATAGGACGACCCGAGGGTCCGTGAACGTTTACGGTTTACTGTCTGTTGTAAAGCTTTGTCAAGAAGAAAATCGATTTCCTAACGGCGTTATTTGTCAAAGACACCGGCTGAGGACGCCTCCAAGGGGCATTTTGGTGCACTTCCCGCCAGAGGTTCTGCATGCATTTGTTTTGTTTGGCTGGATTTGCAGTCTAAATCCCGAATATGAACCGGTCAACAAATGTTCGCACCGCGCTCAATCTCCGTTAGTAAAACTTTTGGTTCATCCGCGGATTTATTGGAAAAACTTTGGTAACTGATGGACTTTGTTTGGCTTTAGGGAAGGGTGGCCGCGAACGAACGGCTTCCTAAAACGGCAGCGAGTAAGTGGGCCGTGAGGGTCGGACTTCTTGACCGCGAGAGGTCGCTGTGCTACAAGCGACGGTCGACCGTAATCGTTAACGGAATGCAATCCACCTGTCACGACAACTCCCGCCGGCCGATCGCCTGGCGGAGGAGGATCCCCATGAAAGCATGTCTCCAGGCCGCATGGCTGCTCGCTGTTTTGCTCGTTCTCAGCGCAGCCGGAGCCGCTCAAAACGCAGGAAAGCCCGCCTACCTTGATCCGTCGCAACCGATTGACACGCGCGTGGATGACCTTATTCACCGCATGACGCTCGAGCAAAAAGCAACTCAAGTAGTGAATCAGGCTCGTGCGATCCCGGAACTGCAGATTCCGCAGTACGACTGGTGGAGCGAGGCGCTGCATGGCGTCGCCAACGCCGGAACAGCCACTGTATTTCCGGAACCCATTGGGCTCGCCGCTACTTTTGACGATCCTCTTATTCATCAAATGGCCATCGTGATCGGGACTGAGGCGCGCGCTAAGCACAACCAGGCCGTGAAAGCGGGACGGCGCGACATTATGGAAGGGCTGGATTTCTGGTCGCCGAATATCAATATCTTTCGCGATCCACGCTGGGGCCGCGGGCAGGAAACTTATGGCGAGGATCCGTTCCTGACCGGACGCATGGGCGTTGCCTTCGTGACTGGATTGCAAGGAGATGATCCGAAATATTTTCGCGTGATCTCGACGCCGAAGCACTATGCCGTACACAGCGGTCCGGAACCGTCGCGACACAGTATTGATGTGCAGGTCTCGAAGCACGACATGGAAGACACCTACCTGCCGGCGTTCCGCGCAGCCGTCACCGAGGGGAAAGCCGAATCCGTGATGTGCGCCTATAACCGCGTGAACGGACAACCCGCCTGCGCCAACACTTTTCTTCTTAAAGACACGCTTCGCGATGCGTGGAAGTTTAACGGCTACGTGGTCTCCGACTGCGATGCGATCGTCGACATTTTCCAGGGACATCACTTCACGAAGAGCCAGGCAGAGGCTGCTGCCGTGGCGATCAAGACCGGCATGGACAATGAGTGCGCCGACTTCTTCACCATTACCAAAGACGATCACGACTACAAGCCGTTCATCGATGCGGTGAAGCAAGGACTGCTGACGGAAGCAGAACTCGACACGACTTTGAAGCGCCTGTTCACGGCGCGCATGCGGCTGGGCATGTTTGATCCTCCGGAGATGGTGCCTTACGCCAACACGCCGGAATCCGAAATTGACAGCGCTCCGCACCGGCAACTTGCGCTGAAGACAGCGCGGGAGTCGATGGTGTTGCTGAAGAACGACGGCACGCTGCCGTTGGGCCCGAACGTGAAAAAGATTTTGGTCGTGGGTCCGCTGGCGGAGTCGTCCGAAGTGCTGCACGGAAACTACGCCGGGACGGCATCGCATGCAGTGACGGCGCTGGAAGGCATCGAAAAGCAATTTGGCAAGGCGAAAGTAGCTTACGAGCCGGGAACAAATTTCCTTCGTGAGATGAAGCCGGTTCCGACGGCGGTTCTCACCACAGACGACGGCAAGCCGGGGCTCAAGGGCGAATACTTCGCCGACGACTTGAATGGGACGCCTCAGGTAACGCGCGTCGATCCATTGGTGGACCTGCAGATCCTGCGGTTCCGCCCCGATCCAGATGCGTTTCGCGGGCCCGAGGGCATGAAAGAATTTGCGGTCCGGTGGACTGGCCAGTTGACTCCATCCGAGACGGGGAGCTACCAGATCGGGCTCTCCGGCTCGAATATGCGACTGTGGCTGGACGGCAAAGCAATCGTGGATGACCCGGTTCTTCACGATCCGAATGTGCAAACAGCAACAGTGACTCTTCAAAAGGGACATCACTATCCGTTGAAGGTGGAGTTCCTCAAGGGCGCGTTCAGCTTGAAGTTGGTATGGCAGCCGACCGGCAAGGATCCGTTGATCGAAGCGACGGCTGCGGCACAGAAGGCGGATGTGATCGTCGCAGTCGTGGGAATCACATCGCATCTGGAAGGCGAAGAGATGAAGGTTGATGTTCCGGGCTTCCGCGGCGGCGACCGCACGAGCCTGGCGCTCCCGGCGGAGGAAGAGGCATTGCTTGGAGCTTTGAAGGGCAGTGGCAAGCCGCTGGTGGTCGTGCTGATGAATGGCAGCGCACTGGCGGTGAACTGGGCCAACGATCACGCCAATGCCATCGTCGATGCCTGGTATTCAGGCGAAGAAGGCGGAACGGCGATCGCGCAAACCCTGGCCGGGGAGAACAATCCCGCGGGCCGACTTCCGGTTACGTTCTACAAGGGAATCGAACAGCTTCCTGAGTTCGAAGATTACTCGATGAAGAATCGTACCTACCGATACTTCACGGGAGAGCCCTTGTACGGCTTCGGCCACGGCCTCAGCTATACAACGTTCGAATACAGCGGGATGAAGTTGTCGAATGCGTCGCTGCAGGCCGGCGATCCTGTGGATGTGGAAGTGGACTTGAAAAATACCGGCAAGCGGGATGGCGATGAAGTCGCCGAACTCTACATCAGCTTCCCGAAACTTCCGGGGACTCCGCTGAAGGCACTGCGCGGATTCACGCGCATCAACCTGAAAGCGGGCGAGCAGAAGCACGTGAAGCTAACGTTGAGTCCGCGTGATCTGAGCTACGTGAACGAGGCGGGCGACCGCTTTGTTTCGGCGGGCGATTACCTGATTACGGTCGGCGGAGGACAGCCGGGAACGGCCGCTCCGCATGCCGAGACGCACCTGATGATTCAGGGTGAGCAGAAGCTGCCGGAGTAAAATCAGTACCGGGTAACGAGTACTCAGTAACGAGTATTCGGAATTTGGCTGCGATTTTTCTCCGACTGTAATCATGACGAGTTGTCGTCTTCGTTTCTTGCTGATTGAAATTTTGTTTGTGCTGGCGGGCGCGCCGATCATGGTGCGCTCGCAGGCTGCCTCCAATGGCGCGGCTGCGCCTGACAGTCCCATTCGATTTGCGTTTCAATCCATCGACTTCAAGTTGGACAGCAACGAGTCGCCGGAGCGCCATGCTCCGGAAACGATGGCTGGAGGCGTTGCCGTCTTCGATTACAACAACGATGGTAAGCTCGACATCTTCTTCGCCAACGGCGCCGACCTCAAGACACTGAAGAAAGATTCTCCGAGATACTCCAACCGCCTGTTCGAAAACGACGGCAAGGGACATTTCACCGACGTCACGGCGAAAGCCGGGCTGGCGGGAACTGGCTACGATACCGGCGTCGCCATCGGCGATTACGACAACGACGGCAACGAAGATATTTTTGTTGCGGGCGTATATCGAAACACGCTTTATCACAATAACGGTGACGGCACGTTCACCGATGTGACCGACGAAAGCCGGATTGAACAAACCTGATGCAGAGTATGGGCCGCTGTGGGCGGTCGCCGGGGCCTGGGTCGACGTGAATAACGATGGGCTACTCGACCTGATCGTCATCAATTATCTGAAGTGGGATTTCGATCACGAACCGGTGTGCGAAGGATTCGGCCATCGCGACTATTGCCATCCCAAGATGTACAAGCCGACTCCCAACCAGTTGTTCATCAACAATGGGGATGGAACGTTTCGCGATGCGTCGGTCGAAGCGGGATTCCGCGCGCATCCGGGCAAGGGTATGGGAGTGGCGGCGGCGGATTCGCAACTCTCGGGAAAGATGGACCTCGTCATTCCCAATGACAAGTTGATGAACTGGTATTTCCGCAGCAAGGGCGGCGGAAAATTCGAGGAAGACGGCTTTGAACAAAATGTCGCGCTGCGCGAGGACGGGACTTACATTTCCGGAATGGGTGTCGATTTCCGCGACCTCGACAACGATGGATATCCCGACATCATCATCGTCGCTCTGGATGGCGAGACGTTTCCGGTCTTACAAGAACACGGGGAAAGGAACCTTCGTCGAGGTCACGCGCGAGAGCGGGATGACGCGGCTGAGCCTGCCGATGTCCGGATACTCGCCGAACATTGCGGACTTCGACAACGATGGCTGGAAAGATATTTTCGTTTCCCGCGGGCATGTGCAATCGCTGCTGTCGGCGCCGAATCTGACGATCGAGCAGCCGAATACCGTGTTTCGAAATCTGGGTGGGATGAAGTTTGCCGCGCTCACGGCCGAAGCCGGGCTGACGGCGCAGCCTGCGTCGCGCCATCGCGGCGCGGCTGTCGGAGACTTGAACGGCGACGGCAAACTGGATGTCGTCGTGAACGCGATCAACGCTCCGGCGGAAGTCTGGATCAATCAGAGTCCGGGAAACAGTCACTGGATCGAGTTCAAACTGCAGGGGACCAAGAGCAATCGCGACGGCATCGGCGCGCGGATCAAGGTCGTCACGAAATCAGGCGCGCAGTACAACCACATGAGCACGAGCTCAGGCTACGCATCGTCCAGCGCGGGGCCGGTGCACTTCGGGCCTGGGGCGAACGCGGCGGCAGATACGGTAGAGATCCACTGGCCTTCCGGAATCGTGCAGCAGATGCACGATGTGGCAGGGGATCGGGTTGTGGTGGTGAAGGAAGCGGCGAAGTAAGATCGCAATCCCCGACGCGATCATGCTAGGCTTCCGTCGGACCTGAGTCATTTCTCTGTTCAACGGAATAAGTGGTATGAAAATTTCCTGCATTCTGCTGCTTGCCATCTCGTCTACCCTGCTTCCCTCCATGGCATTCGCCGGCAAGAAAGAGGTTGAAGCTGCGTCGATGGTTGAACGGGCAAGGCAGCTTTCAGACATTCGCGCCGAAGGTTCACCCCCTTTTCGGCTGACGCTGAATTTCAAGGTGACAATTGACGGCGGCACTTCGCTCGAAGGCACCTACAAGGAGATATGGGCTTCCCGTGACAAGTGGCGGAGGGAGACATCGATTGGCGATTTACGGAGGATTGAAGTGTCCGCCGACCAACAAAGATGGCTGCTCGAATCCACAACACAAATATCAGAACCTGCGAGGAATCTTCCGTCCCTTACTGCCGTGAGTCGGTTGCAACCTGGGATATGGCTTCCCGATAAGATCGAAAATCGTAAAGTTGGTGAAGTCGTACTGCGCTGCATCAAAGCCGCTCCCGAAGTCCCTGTGATATCGATGTTGGGAAACACGCGAAATAATGGCCATGAGGATAAGTCGCCCGTAGTGTGTTTCGATCCAAACGGTGGTGCGGTTGCGGCAGAAATCGATCCCCGTGCAGGCACATCCTGCTTGTTCTCGAATTATCAGAAATTCGGTGAGCGAGAGTTCGCCAGGTCGTACCAGTGCGCGAAAGACGGTCGCACAATCTTGGATGGAAGGATCGTCGAGTTGGTCGTAGACGCTAGTCCCGACCCAGCATCTTTTACACTCGCGGGAGGGATCAAGGAAAAAACAAACTGCGCCGATACCGTGCGTCCGCCGATGCCAGTGTATCAACCCACGCCGTCCTTGTCCCGGGGTTGTTGTAATCACAACAACGATCGCCATCGATGGAGCACCTCACGACTTGTCGATAGCATCTTCCCCCAACCGAGACCGAGAAGCTCCTGCATTAGAAGCCGTGCACCGATGGAGATTTAGTCCTGCGACCTGCGACGGAGAGCCGGTGAGCGTCAGGATCAATGTCGCAGTAGATACGCATGTTCAGTAGCTGAGGCGGAGAACGCTGGGAGCGTCGATTGCCCGATCTTGCCTGCTTGAGGATTGTGCACGTAACATCCCATTTCGCTCACTGGCCTCGAGAAGTATTTGCCGAATGGAACTCAAATAGGATTCCAATTCCTCGAGTGGCATGAGCACTCGTCTGACTACGCCCATTGTTCTCGGTTGGTAAAGGACCTTCCAAGGCCCGACAGAATCAATCGACATTTCGGGGTTGAGTAACAGTGAAAGATCCGGAGCGTTTTCAACGACGATGACGGTACGACTCCAGCTGCTTTGCCGACTCCTATTTGGCAATCAAAAGCTATGATCCTGGCGCCACGAGGCTCTCCATCGATGACGTTCCAGACTCTGGCTGGGATATCAAAGGCGTTCCCTCTAGGAAGGACGAGGCAGAGCTTCTCCTAGATAGTGGAAGCCCATGCGAGTCGCCATCGCTCGAATGGCAGATGTGCGCTGCATATCGACGAGGCGAAACGCGAAAAACAGCGCAGCGCCCCGCCCACGAAAAGACGAAACGATCCCGTTCATTCAGGAGTTTACCCGACCCCGTTACTCCGAAGAATTCATTCCTTACCATCGCTCGATTCTGCTGAGGCTGCTGGCGGTTCCCAGAGTTCAATCTTGTTGCCGTCTGCGTCGTAGATCCAGGCGAAGCGCCCGTAGTCGGTGTCGTCGCGTTTCGGATCGATCTTCACACCGTCGGCCTTCAGGCGATCGAGCAGCGCATCCAGATCCTCGACGATGTAGTTGATCATGAAGGGCGCGTCGTAGTATTTCGAGTCGCCTGGGAAAACACTCCACACGGTGACGTGCTCCGCATGCGGAGCCTCTGCCGTGCGCCACGGAAACATATTGCCTTCCGGCCCTGTCGAGAAACCGAGCTTGTCCCGATACCAGTTGCGCAGCGGCCCAGCATCTTTCGACTTGAAGAAGATTCCACCGATTCCTAGAACGCGACCGTTTCCCATGATTCCTCCGAAAGAGGGACCATCATATTCTGCGGCCTGACTCGGGGACAAGACAGGCGTCTGGCGATCGGCCAGGGATCCTTCGACTACGTCGCACTTCGCTACGCGATGCGCGACTCCGCTCCGGATGACATCTCCGGGCGGCGAGCGTGGAGGTACCTGCTCTTGGCTGTCGAGCGGGTCGCAATTGATCGCTGCTGGGGCGACAGTCGCGATAACTGAAAATGATCTCTACGTTAGTCGTTTCGCAGAGATACCACGGGATCGACCTTGCTGACGCGACGGGCAGGAATGTAGCACGCGAAAAGAGCAACCAGAATCAGTGCAGGCAGCACCACTGCAAGAATGAGTCCCTGCGCCGTCTGCACCCCTGGCACTAAACGCTGTAGAACGCGCCCGCTACCGATAGAAGCGAGCAGGCCAGTTCCCGCTCCAACCAGGATAATTGCCAGGCTCTCGCGAAGAACGAGCCTGATGATGTCTGACGAGAGCGCGCCGAGCGCAATCCTCACGCCGAACTCAGGTACGCGCTGGCTCGTCAGATAGGCAATTACGCTGTAGATCCCGACGCAAGCGAGCAGCAGAGCGAGTCCGGCAAAGACCCCAAACAGGAGGAGCAAGAATCTCTGTTTCGCCAGCGAGGCGCTCACCAATTGCTCCATCGTACGCACTTCATAAAGAGTCTGATCGGCGGTGGCGCCACGCGCCTGTCTTTGCAACGCGTCGACCGTATTCAGAGGAGGAACATTGGTCCGAACCACGACCGAAAGGACTGAAGAAAAAAATCGAACCAAATGATCGGGGACTTGGGAAAGCGGGTAGTAACACTGATCCTGAACCGTCGAGAGATCATCGGCCGCGAGGCCCCAATGCCGGACGTGACCCACCACACCTATCACTTGAACAGGACGGTCACCCAATCCCGGAATCCAAAGAACCTTGCCAACTGGATCTTCTCCCGCGAAGGCGTGGTGTGCCATATTCTCGTCGATGACGACGACCTGCGGACTGCCGAGTCGATCGTTTTCACTAAAAAAGCGGCCACGAAGTAGCGGAAGTCGCATGACCTGCAAATAGTCCGGCGTCACTGCGGAAGCCAGCGCTTCCGCCTCTTGATTCGGCGGTGGAGGCGTCGCTGTAGCCCTGTACCCAAGAACATTCTCGCCTTCGCGCATGGGAACGATATCCGTGAGCGCAACGGATTGAACGGCGGGAGCGCGCCGCATGTTATCCATCAGTTCCTGCCACGACTCTCGCGCCAGGGCAGGATTTGAGAGGACTGCGGGAGACAAGGCTACGCGTGCCGTCAGCGTATTCCGGATATCAATTCCCGGATTGAGCGAGGCAGAACGGAGCAGCGTGCGACCCATGACTCCGGCGGCGCTTAGTAGGACGAGCGCCAGCGCGATCTGGGATACGACAAAGGCGCTCAGTGGCCTGTGGGCAGTTCCGGCAATGCTACGGGAACGAGATCGGAGGGTCTCTTCGATTGCACTTCGATTCGCTCGTAGCGCCGGTATCAATCCGAAAATCAGGGCCGTCAAGATCGAACTCGTAACTGCAAACAGCAGCACGCGCCAATCGACATGTACCTCGTCGGCGCGGGGCAGCCGGTCGGGCCAGAAGCGCAGGAACCCACCCGTGCCCAGCATCGCCAGCAAGAGGCCGAGCGAGCCGCCACCAATGCCGAGCACGCTGCTCTCAATCAAACATTGGCGGATTAGACGTCCACTCGGCGCGCCTAAGGCCAGACGCAATGCAAATTCGTGCCCACGCGAGACGACACGCGTTAGTAGCAGGCTTGCGACATTGACGCACGCGATCAGCAGGACCAGGCTCACCGCACTCAGAAGCAGCCATAGAGTGGGCTTCACATCCTTGACTAGTTCGCTCTGAAGTGGGTGTGGCACCAGCGTGATGCCCACGTTAGAGTCCGGATATTGCTTCGCCAGTCGGGCGCTCATCAGCGCCAATTCGGCTTGAGCCTCGGAGAAAGTTACGCCAGAACGCAGGCGTGCATCGACATGGATGAAGTGCGCAGCGCGCCAACGCATCCGGGGTTCAGTGGCCTGACCGAGTGGTGTAAAGACGTCCGCATCTCCGTCTAGTCGGAGGCCGGGCGGCGCAACTCCTACCACGGTGTAGGCCTTGCCCTCGTAGGTGAGTGACATGCCAACTACGTTCGGGTTCGCGCCATAACGGCGCTGCCAAAGGCGGGTGCTGATAATCGCCACAGGCGCCGCACCAACCCGATCATCCGCCGCCACAAACGACCTCCCCTGCTCTAGGGGAAGGCGCAGCACGGAAAACAGCTCGGAAGAAATCAGACGACCATCGACGTACTCCGCTTCTCCGGGCGCACTGACGGTTCCGCCGCCGTAGGTCCATGCGGCGACTCCCTCGAACGAACGGCACTCACTCTGGCAATCGAGGAAATCGGGGTACGAAAACCCCCATCTGTCTCCGCGCTTCTCGGCTTGAACGTGCAGCGTGACCAGACTTTCAGGGTGCGGATACTGCAGCGGCTTCAACAGAACACCACTGACGACTGTGAAGATGACTGTTGTAGCCCCGCTTCCGAGGGCGAGCGTGAGCACGGCGATCACGGCGAATCCCGGGTTCTTGCGCAATTGCCGGAACGCGTAGTGGAGATCTTGACTCAAGGAAGCGATCATTTGCCCTCACTAGCCTCGGTACTAAGAGGTATTTTTCATCCAGCGGCAATGGAATCGAACCATTCCCCAGCCCCTAGTCGAGAAAGAGAGCACCTTCATGTCCAATCCTCGACTACAGCAATTGCCATATTTTGCCTATGTTTCTGGGACCGCGCAGCTTTGACTATTGTCCGAAAGGCGCTGACGCCGTCCAAAAGCGGACAGTAAGCACACGGTTTTCGGGTCAGGGCTAGCGGGACGCTGGCGCTACCGGAACTCCCTACGGTTGAAGCTGATGCAGGGCCGGGTAGATTTTGCGGTAGGTTTTGTACGCGCTTTGCATTGTGGCTGAATCTTTCGCATTCGGCGCGATTTTTTTAGCGACGCTTACGATGGCGTCGCAGGCTTGCTCGACCGACGTCCATGCTGCTGCGCCCACGCCTGCCAGGATTGCCGCACCGTACGCCGCGCCCTCTTCTGCCGCGACGATTTCAACTTCGTGCGCGTAAGTGTCCGCTTGAATCTGGCGCCACAATGGCGAGCGAGCTCCGCCGCCGCCTAATCGAATCGACGTCACCGGAATCTTCATCTCCTCAAAGATGGTGAAGGAATCTTTCAGACTGAATGCGACGCCTTCCATGATGGCGCGAATCACATGCGCGCGCGTGTGCGAGGCGGTGAGTCCAACCAAGGCTGCGCGGGCGTTGGGATCGAGATGCGGCGTGCGCTCTCCCATCAGATACGGCAGCCAGAACGCTCCTTCTGAACCGGCGGGTGCGGAGCTGGCTTCTTCGGCGAAGACGTCGTAAGGATCGCGTCCGTCTTTCTTTTGAACTCCCGCAGACGCAGCCCCAAACTGGTCGCGATACCAGCGCAGAGATAATCCCGCAGCCTGCGTCACGCCCATGACGTGCCAGCGACCGGGAATCGCATGGCAGAAAGTGTGGAGACGTCCCTGCGGATCGAGGGCCGGGCGATCTGTCGAAGCGAAGACGACGCCGGATGTGCCGATCGTGGCGCTGACTGCTCCGGCGCGGGCGATGCCCATGCCAACCGCGCCCGCAGCTTGATCTCCTGCGCCGGCGACGACTGGAGTTCCCGCACGAAGTCCTGTTGCCTCGGCACCAGCGGCAGAAATTTTCCCGCACACATCAGGAGACTCGAAGAGCGCAGGCAGCAAACTTTCCTTGATGCCCGTCTTGTTCAAAACTTCGGACGACCAGCGGCGATTCGTGACATCGAGCAAGAGCGTGCCGGAAGCGTCGGCCATATCGATGGCGCGTTCGCCCGTGAGACGGAAGCGAACATAGTCCTTCGGGAGCATGACGTGGGCGACGCGGTTCCAGTTCTCCGGCTCGGTCTCGCGCACCCACAACAACTTCGTTAACGTGAAATTCGTCAGCGGAGGATTGCAGGTCAGTTGGATCAGCTTATCGCGCCCGAACATTTCTTCGAGCTCGCGGCTTTGCGCTTCACTGCGCTGATCGCACCAGATGATCGCGGGACGGACCACTTGATCCGCAGCGTCGAGCAGCACCGCGCCATGCATCTGTCCGGAAAATCCAACGCAGGCGATGTCGTCAGCGCTCAACCCAGAGGTCTCGAGCGCTTTGCGCACGGCCAATCCGCAGGCGTGCCACCAATCGAGCGGATCCTGCTCGGCCCAACCGGGACGCGGGCTGGCAAAGTTTTCGTGCTCCGCCGAAGCCGAGGCGACGATCTTTCCCGCCGCGTCGATCACGAGGGCGCGGGTGCCGCCGGTACCTACATCGATGCCTAAATACATCATTGTTTCCTGGTTCCTTCCATCGTCATTCTTTCAACTGGTGATCGTCCATCCGTGGAGGGTCAGACGAAATTTTCGGCTAGATCGCGCTCGCTTTCGCGGGGCTCCGAAGTTTTTTCCTTACTCGATTCCTGCAATTGACGGCGCAAGAAGAAATCGAGGTTGCCGCGCATCACTAGGTGCGGTGCCAGCGCCACTTGGTGAGAACGGCGCGCGCCTTCCGCCAGAAACTCGTGCAACATGCGGATCGCAATCTGGCCTTGCGCCCGCGGACGCTGATAAATTGTCGCCGCGACCGCACTCGATCGAATGTAGGGCACGAGATCGGGAAACAAGTCCGTGGTGATGATCGTCAGGCGATCGAGAAGGTTGGCGTCACGAGCAGCTTTTAGAACCGGAACCGAGGCCTCGGTAGTGACGTAAATTCCCGCGAGGTTCGGTTCTTTTTCAAAGAGCGCACGGCATTTCCGGTAGGCTTCTTTTTCCACATCGTGATCTTCAATCGGCTTCAGCAATTGGAGGTTGGGATAAAAAGCTCCCAGGGTTGATTCGAAGGCCGCGTATTTTTCCGCGTGTTCGGTGATTGCCATGTCGAAGACGGTGATGGCAACCGAACCTGAGCGCGCACCGAGAAATCTTCCCATCAGGTCGGCCGCGATCGATCCGCTGGCGAGCGTGTCGACGGCGACGATTCCCAGGCGACCGCTGTTGGGAGCGTCGGTGGCAACACAGACTACAGGAATTCTGGCGCGCGATGCTCGACGAATCCACGTGCGCAGACTCTGAGGACGGCTAGGGAATGTGATGATGCCATCCACCTTGTTGCGGATCGCGGCTTCCAGCGCTTCCTCTTCGCCTTCGCCGAGTCGGGCGCAGGTGCGAAATTCGAGTTCGACATTTTCCAGCAGGATCGATGTCGCCTCTTCACGAATTCCGGCTCGCACTTCATCCCAAAAAGAAGTGGTTCCTTGCGGAGTGCTGACAGAGATCCGAAACGTCTTGCGCGACGAAAGATAACGCGCGGCGAGATTCGGCCGGTACCCGAGCGTGCGCGCCATCTGCAAAACTCTGGCTTTGGTCTCGGGGCTAACGCCTGGATTGTCATGCAATGCGCGGTGGACGGTTCCAATCGACGTTCCGAGGGACTTGGCGATGTCGCGAAGAGTGGTGGGAGTCTGTCCCATGCTTTTGGCCTGCATCGTGGCGGGCCGCTTTACTGCCTGCCGGGTTGATCCGGAGAGTGCGCTGGGATCCGGAACCGTAAACGTTAACGGAACTTGGCAGAATTGGCAAGATGATGACGAAAGAGGGTAAACAGCGGCTATTTTCAGCTTATTTGGCTATGGGAGGCGCGGGATACGGTCACGAACCAGCAGTTTGGGAAAGCGCTTGCTGGGGATTAAGGGGTGCGGCCGCCGACTCGGCCCTTTTGATCTGTGATGCCGGAAAGGCGATAAATCCAGTTGCAGATTGTGTCACGCCAGACTTGCGCTTGAGCGGACTGAGATTCGAAACGCACGAGACCATCACGATAAAGACTTTGGTCGATGTGTCCGTCGAGTTGTTTCCATTCAGCGATGAAAGACTTCGCTTCTTCGGCGCCTTGGTAATGCGAATCGTAGACGTGTTGCACTACCGTTTTGCCTGAGTGAAGAATGTGCGCGTAGGGCACGTGATGGAAAAAGAGCAACAGGCTATCCGGGCAGTCAGCGAGGGATTCGTAGAGCTTCTGCACAGCAGGCGGGTATTGGCCGATGTAACCCGTGCCGGTAGCCACAGTGCGATCCATGCCGATTCCCTGATGATCGGCGCGGTGCCACTGTCCCCAGCCATTTTCTTCGGATGATTCCGGCCCGGGGTCGTAATGATTTCCGGTAATGTTTGTGAGCGTGCCGGCACCGAGAGGGCCGGTGTAGCTTTCATAAACCCGCCACGATTTCATTTGAAGATCGTTAATGGTCTTCACCACGAGCGGATCGTTACCGAAAGTGAGGCGGGTCCATTCGTCGACAATTTTCTCCGGAGCGAGATTAGGCTTCCACTCAAGGCGGCCGAAACCGTAAAGGTTCGCCATCGCGAGAGGACTGCCCAGCCACGTGTCGTCCATACCTACATTGGCGACGCCGGAGAATCCTCCGACAGAGCGATGAAATGAACGGCCGGAAATAATGTCCTTCACCGGCGTCGCGTTGCCATCAACGCGCATGTCGAAGTCCAGAACTTCCTTCCACATGGGAACCAGGAAGCAGAGATGCTTTTGCTGGCCGGTGTATTCCTGCGTGATTTGCAGTTCGATTGATTCGTTGGTGTGACGCAGTCCGGCGAAAAGCGGCGACGCCGGTTCGCGCACCTGAAAATCGATGGGCCCGTTCTTGATTTGGATAATCGCGTTATCGTCGAACGCGCCATCGAGCCGGTGAAAATTATCGAACGCGGCTTTAGCGCGATCATTCTTCAGGTCATGCCAGTCGAGGTGATGGTTGTAGACGAAAGCCCGGTAGAAGACGACTCCGCCGTGCGGCTTAAGCGCGCGCGCAATTACGTTGGCGGCGTCGGCGTGGGAGCGGCCGTAGGTTGAGGGTCCGAGGCGGCCTTCGGAATCGGCTTTGACCACGAAGCCGCCGAAGTCCGGGATCTGCCGGTAGATCTCATCGACCTTGTCCTTCCACCACGCGGCGACTTTGGGATCTAACGGATCGAAAGTATCGAGGCCGCCGACGGACTTTGGGCTGCCGAGATCCACCGACAGAGAAAGCTGAACTCCCCAAGGACGAAAAACATCCGCGATGCGGCGAACTTGAACGATGAAGGAATCTTCAAGAACTCCGGGCGCCGCGTTCACGTTGTTAATGGTGCATCCATTAATTCCGATGGATGCAAGAAGACGAGCGTATTTACCGGCGCGAGTCAGGTCGTCGCGCACCTTACCGGCTACGAAGAAGATGGAGGGGCCACCGTAGCCGCGTTCGATGCGGCCATCAAGGTTGTCCCACTGGTTGACCCAGCGGATGGGAGCGTAGGGCTGCTCCACTTCGTCGAGAGACGCGATGCTTTCACCGCGCGCGATTTTGCTCAGGAGCGCGAAGACACCATAAAGGATGCCGCGGTCGGTTGATCCCGCGATGAACACGCACGATGATCCGTGAAGCTTCGATGTTTTGAGCCAGTAGGAATCATGAGCAAGATCGCGTGGGAGATTTAAAGCGGGAGATAACGCTCCGATAGCTTGGGTGGTACCCACAACGAAGGAATTCCCTGTAGAGGATCCTAAAGTCAATTTCTTACCAAGCATGCTCTCGACGCCGCGCGAAAGTTCCTGCGCTGCATTCGCGACCACTGGCGATGCGCCGAGTACGCGGATCTTGTCGGGTAACTGCTGATAGAGCGCCGCTTGCTGCGGATTGAATTTCGCATAGCGCAGCCACGCGTCCGTCTGGGCGGCGGCAACTCGTGAGAGCACCGCCACTAGCAAAATCGCGAAGACAAACAATCTTCGCCCACGCGCGAGCGACCAATTTGAATGATGTTGCATACTCGTCTCTAATTTCGTGGTCTTACTCGAAAAGTAATGTCTTCGAGTATACGGGCTTCTTTGGTTTGAATCCCCGGGACGCGCTCGGGACGAAGGCTGCAAAGGCCGTCACCACCCAAAGCCCACGAAGTCCACGAAGCAAGCCTTCCGTCGGGAACTACTCTGTGATGCTTCGTCACCTGGCGATTTTCGATTCCGATTGCATTTCCGGCGCGGCGGGCCTACCATCCGGCGGGTGGAGGGTCCACGATGACCGACTCCGTAAGGATTTTCAACCGCCTCTTGAAGATTGCTACTTTCGCTTGCTTCGCCACAGTCGCTATCGCGCAAGCTCTGCCTAAGTATGATCCTGCAACCGAAACCAAGTTCAAGGGAGTTGTGCAGGAACTAAAGCTCGTCCCACCGTCTGGCGGGAAGCCCGTAGCGTACCTTCTACTGAAAAGCTCGCCGGACGCGACGCAAGTCTTTCTGTGTCCGAAAAAATTCCTGGACGAAATGGGAGTGATCTTTGCAGCGGACGATGCCATTGAAATTACTGGCTCCAAGGTCAAGCAGGACGGCGCTGACCTCACATTGGCTCGCGAGGTTGTCTTGAAGGGTGGCGATACGCTGACGCTGCGATTCAAAGACGGCAAACCCGCCTGGTAGTCTTTCGTTGCTGCACAGCGACCCCTTCACACTCCGCCGCTCTCGGTAAGAAAAGTCCATCTTCATCTATTTGCAGGGTGTGCAGTCGCGCACGAAAATCGTGCTGCTGATAGTCTCAGAATAGAGACTCAGGAGCTCACGTATCGTTGCCGCCGCTCATTAATGTTCGCAGTATTTCGAAATCCTTCGGAGCCGCCCCTCTTTTTCAGAACGTATCGTTCACCGTTTCCGAAAGGGATCGGATCGGATTGATCGGTCCCAATGGATCGGGAAAGTCGACCTTGCTGCGGATTCTAGCGGGCACGGTCACTCCTGACGACGGCGAAATTGCCGTGCGTAAGCGGCTGCGCATGAGCTATGTCGAGCAGGAATCGGAGTTCGAGTCGGGAAGCACGGTTCGATCCGTCGTCGAAGCGGCGCTGGAGCGAACAGCGGTGCCAGAATCAGAACGCGGCACTCGATCGGCGGAAACCCTGGGGCGCGCGGGTTTCGCGGATCTGCACGCGGAGGCCGCCTCGTTGTCTGGAGGATGGCGGAAGCGGCTGGCCATCGTGGAAGCTCTGGTTCAGGCGCCTGACGTTTTGCTGCTAGATGAGCCCACGAACCACCTCGACCTCGCCGGCATCGAGTGGCTCGAAGAGGTTTTGGAACAGACGAGCTTCGCCTGCGTAGTCATCAGTCACGACCGGTATTTTCTCGAAAACGTTGCGACGGAGATGGCGGAACTCAGCCGAGTGTATCCCGACGGGATATTACGGGTAAAAGGCCGTTACACGACATTTCTCGAAAAGAAGGAAGAGTTCCTGCACGCGCAATCGAAGCGCCAGGAGGCTCTGGAAAATCTGGTTCATTCAGAAATCGAATGGCTGCGGCGCGGCGCGAAGGCACGAACAAGAAAATCGAAAGCTCGGATCGGCAAGGCCGGCGAACTCATGGAGGAACTCGCCGACTTGAACACGCGCACGCGCACCGCAACCGCGGTCATTGATTTCTCGGCCACCGATCGAAAGACGAAGCGCTTGATCGAAGTGGAGGGTGTCGGTTACAAGGTCGGCGGCCGCGAGCTTTTCAACGGATTAAATTTCATCATCACCGCTGGAATGCGAGTTGGCCTGGTTGGCCCAAATGGAAGTGGAAAGACCACCCTGCTGCGGCTGTTGCGGGGAGAGGTCGCTCCGGAGACCGGGGACATTCGTCGCGCCGATCGGCTGCGCATTGTGTACTTCGATCAGACTCGGACTCTCGATCCGAGCGCGACTCTGCGCCGCGCACTCGCTCCCGAGGGAGATTCCGTCATTTATCAAGATCGCGTCGTCCATGTGGCGTCTTGGGCCGCGAAGTTTTTATTCAAGAGCGAGCAGCTCAACCAGCCGGTGGAACGGCTTTCTGGAGGCGAACGCGCCCGCGTCCTAATCGCACAGTTGATGCTGCAGCCAGCAGATGTTCTTTTGCTCGACGAGCCGACCAACGATCTCGATATACCTACGCTCGAAATTCTGGAAGAAAGTTTGCTTGAATTCCGCGGCTCGCTGGTGCTGGTCACGCATGATCGCTATATGCTGGATCGCGTTTCGACCATCGTGCTTGGACTCGATGGGCAGGGCGGAGCGGAGCGTTTCGCGGACTACTCGCAATGGGAAGTCTGGCAAGCGGACCGTACATCAGGAGCAACATCACAGCAAACTCCGGCCCCGCAAAATGCGAGCGCTAAGCAGTCAGTCGGGAGAAAGAAGCTTTCGTACCTGGAAGCGCGAGAGTATTCGAGCATCGAGGAGCGCCTCGCCGAGGCAGAGAAGGTGATGGAAGCGAAACGGCTGGCGGCCGAAGATCCTGAGATTGCAAGCGATGCACAAAGGCTCTTAACCGCTCACGCCGAGTTGGAAGAAGCGGAGAAAGAAGTCGGCACGCTGTATGCGCGCTGGGCCGAGTTGGAAGCAAAGCAGTGAGGGGCGGGCTTCCGGCTCTCGGCGTTCCGCGCAGATGCAATCTGCTACGCACGACTCATGGGATTTACTTTGCCAACACGAAAGCGATGATCGTATTTCCCTGACGTTCTGTATCCGTTTCAACCTTCTTTAGAACTCGCGCCTCCAAGTCATCGGGATCGGGGATCATTTCGCAGGATGCAATCTCTGCCTCCGACGCGCCCTGAAAGTTCAACTCACAAACACCCAGACCATCTTCCGAACGGACTGGTGGACCGAAGACTCGGCACGTCATCGGGCGCGATTCGTAGAGTTCGCAGTTCCCCGTGGCGGGATTCAGCGCCGGGCACGGTTCGTCATTGGCGAATTCTTCAAATCTCTCGACGCCATTCTCACTGCTATCGAGGACGCCCGTCTGAAGATCGCCCGGAAAATCTGCAGCGAGCCGTA
Source organism: uncultured Acidobacteriota bacterium (assembly GCA_963819455.1). GTDB lineage: Bacteria > Acidobacteriota > Terriglobia > Terriglobales > Acidobacteriaceae > Sulfotelmatobacter. The sequence continues at coordinate 583,469 of CAWFWF010000010.1, read as the reverse complement.
ACATCGATTCGCGCGCGCGATCACGAATTGCATTAGCGCGTTCGGGATCTTTCGAGTCGAGGGCAGACATACCTCGCTGCAGGCGCAACGCATCGAGTTGGTTGATCGCGAAAACGCCGATACAACACTGCGTGCATCCCGGACGGCAAACAATCCACTTTCCCACTCGTACGCGTTGCGTCGGCCAGTGCGGCGTCGACGATCTGGATAAGCTGCTCGTCCGCAGCTTTCGGATATTTCGATCTCACACCGAGAGCATAGCGCATGGGCGAAGACAGCGTGGCCGCGCGCCACGACCTCACGCAAACAATCTGATCCTTGCAATGGATTTTTTGCGTTGGACTATCCACCCCCTTTCCTACAAAGTGTTCTTGCCTCTTCTGCAAAGTCGCAGAAGACCACCAAACATTCCGTTTGGTCTCCCCACGAATGGGTCCCGCGAGAACTAAGTAAATCTGACCGAGTCGTCAACGGCTTAAGACTGCATTCGCCGATGAAAACATGGCGGATGCAGAGCTCTATTACTTACGAATACGAGGAAACCGTCATGCTGTCAGAGAAGAAGCCGCCCGTGAATCTTCGAACAGTCGCAGAGCGAGTGGGACTTGCGCCTTGTTCGGTCTCGGCCATCTTGAACAATACGCCTGCGTCGAAGGTGATCCCGCAAAGCACCAAAGACCGCGTGTTCCGCGCAGCAACGGAACTGAATTACCGTCCGAATTTATGGGCGCGATCGCTACGCACCAAGCGCACGCGGATGGTTGCGGCAGTCGCTCCGGACTTCGGTCGTGCGCCGGTGGCAAGAATTGTGGCGGGACTGCAGAAGCGACTGCAGAAGAAAGGATATTTGCTGGCGCTGGGAACGGCGGACTTGTCCGATTCGAACCAGCCATATTCGAATCAGAACTCGGCACAGTTCCAGCCGCGCGGAATTGAGGGCGTGGTGGCAATCGATTCTTCGATTCCGCGGCAGATGGAATTGCCGGTGGCCTCCGTCGAAGTCGGTTACCTGACCGCTTCGGAAGCCCTGACGGAAGAAACGCACAGTTGGCTGACAGGTCTGGGAGAAAAAGCGGCAGAAACGATTGTTCAGCAGATCGAAGGTGAAAGCACTTCCCGCAGAATGACGGTGGACGTGAAGATGCCCACGCCATTCTTTGGGATACCGCTCGGCGCCGGTGTGGCAGCCCGCGAGAGCGCTTGAAATGCTTCAGTTCCGCGCCAGACGGCCTGACTTGGTTAGGTCGTCTTGCCGTGTCTTTTTTTCGCGTCTTCGAGAATGCGGAAGAGCAGCAGCCACCGCTTCACATCCGTGGTCATCAAGAAATTCTCTTTGACGTGCTCCCGCCCGTTGGCTCCGATGGTGCGCGCAAAGTCCGGATGCGTCAGCAAGTAACGAATCTGGAATGCACAACCTTCCACCGAGTGAACCAAAACGCCCGTCAGCTGATGAATGACCTGGTTCGGGATCCCTCCAACTGCGCTCCCGATTGTCGGCTTGCCCTTCCATAGCGCTTCTGTGACGGTCAGACCAAAACCTTCTTTTAAAGATTTTTGGATGATGACGGTCGAGGCACGCTGAATAGCGTTAATTTCAAAGGCGCACCAGGGTGGCAAATCCAGAATGATGATGTCGGGATCGTTCCCTGCTTCGGCTTTGACTTCTTTCAAAACAGCCGCGCCTTCTGGATCGTCGCTCGCTCCGCCGCCCGCCAGCACCAGCTGGCAGTCCACGTACTTCTTGGCCATTTTGTAAGCCTGCACCACGCCAACCGGATCTTTCAACCGGTCGAAGCGCGAGACCTGCGTGACGATCGGACGCGAGCGATCAATGCCAAACTCGTCGCAGACCTTCTGCACTTGGTCGTCCGAAAGTTCCTTATTTTTCTCCGACAGCGGATCGATGCAGGGATAGAACAAATATTGAAGGATGGGCAACTGACGGGCGAACGATTGCGACGAAAAGATTGCCGCGTCGAATCGCTCCACAAACGGGAGCAGAAATTCCCACACCTTCTTGTCAGGGTTGGAAAGGTCAATGTGACAGCGCCAGACCCACTGCCCCTTCGACTCCTCGCGCGATCGTATCAACGCCGCAGGTTGAGGATCGTGAATCACAACCATGTCTTCGTCAAACTGCATGCGAGCGCGATTCTGCTCGTTGTACCGCAGGAAGATTTCCTTCGCTGCTTCCGTGAGTTCGTAAGTACCGCCATGCAGGGCGTTATGAAAGGACTTGGTAACATCGAAGAAATCTTTGTCGCCAGTGATGACCTCCCAGTGCGTGGGGACTTCGAGTTCAGAGATCAGCGGCACGAGACGGTTCAACATCTCGGCGACGCCGCCGCCGACCGCAGTAGAGTTGACCATCTTGATGGTCTTTCCCTTCAGATCGCTGGCCAGGTAGCGCAGAGTATCCAACTGCGCTTGTCCGACGATGCTCTTGTAATCGTCGAGGCGAGGCGGGGGAGCCGGCGCGGGCGGCGTCATCACGTTTTTTGGAAGCGGCTGGTCGGAAGCGCGGGTTCCGAATATTGCAGGAGCTTTTATGGGTGGCGCACCGGCCTTGCCATTTCCGGAGCGTTCCGTCGTCGCAGTGGCCATTTGCGAATCCGCGGGACGCGCAGAATTGGCACGCTTATCTTTAGGAGGCATTCGCTCGCTTTCCCTAATTCATTGCCTGGGAGACGATGTGGGCAATCTGCATCCGGACGTCTTCCAGCGAGTTGGTATAAATGTCGATCTGTTCAATTTTCGCGGCGGCCTCGGATAGTCCCGCTTCTTCTTCCAGCCAATTCGAGAAGTCATTGGACATCCGCTGCAGCCGCAAGCGAGCTTCAATAAAATGGTGATGAATCGAGTGAATGCTGACCTGATTCAGTCCGTCCACAAAACCCCTCACGGAATCAGGAGTGAATTTCGTAGGCATCACGACGATATCGGAAGCGCAAAAGTAAAAGGGCTCATTCGCAGCCTTGTCGCCCGACTTCGGATTGGTCTGCTGGAACTGACCGATGATCTCGACCATCCGACGGCGCAATCCTTCGATCGCAGTGAATTCCCGTACGTCGACGCTCGCCAATTGTTCAGCAAGGGCGGGCTCATTGCAGGACGAAAGCGCCCAGTGTGCGAAGTCGTTGGAAAACCCCTCGCGGATAAAGTGGTGCTCCTGCAGCGTGCGGAAGGTGTGTTGAAAAATGGAATCGTCCGGACAGGTATGGATGGCGTTGTGGAGTTCGGAAATCGTGCAAGCCTTCTGCCGTTCGATCCGCAGCAGATGTTCCGAGGTATTGAAATAAAATGCCTTCCCCGGTTTGCGAGGCAAGCCTTTTCCTGTGCCAGACATGCTTCTAGTAGATAGCAGTTCGGGCCAGAGGGGTTGTCTGGATCGCGGCAAGCCAGCGCGATAAAAAGTCCAATAACTCTTCCGGCGGTTTGAGCCAGAAGTGGGCCGCGGTCTTGCGCGGGATTGGTCGCACCAGAATGCTCAGCCCGCGGGCGCCGAGAGCGCGGAAGGCGGGTTCATCCGTCATATCATCCCCGAGATACGCAATCGGAGAATCGAGGCCTGTTTCCTCCACGATGATCCGAACCGCGTCGCCCTTATCCAAGTCGGGCATGCGCATCTCGATGCCACCGTCGAATTCGACAAGGGTCAATCCCGCGCGGTCCGCGACCTGAAACCAGGCCACCAAGACTCTTCCCCGAAGATCCTCGGCCTCGTGCTCACTCAGGGAACGCCAGTGCACGGCGATGCTTCCCGGCTTGATCTCCGCAAGATGGGCAATTCCCTGGTCACTCATCCAAAGCAGTGCATCACTCAATCCCTCGGATACTTTGGCGGGAATATCCAGCAACTCGCAGTTCCCATCACAATGCAAGCGTTGGAGCCCATGAAGTCCCCAAACTTCCGGAGCAGGTTGCAATTGGAGGAAAGGATCGATCTCGTGGGCATTTCTTCCGGTCACGACCACGATCCGTGTGCGGCCGGCATCCAGAATCCGCTGCAGCAGTGCGGTGACTCCTGGGTAAGGCGTCGCGTGCTGGCGCTCAGTTGAGAAAGGGGCCAAGGTTCCGTCGTAATCGAGCAACAGGACTGATCGCGAAGTCGCCGCAACAGTGTCCAGAAACTCTTCGACATTTTCACGATGCGTCATCGTCATCCCGCTAATCTGGGAAACGTTCCCTCCCGGTAGTCGTTGCGCGGCATTTCCGTTACATCGAGGCGTATATCGCAGAGTTCCCCGATCAGCGTTCCCGCCCAGCGGTAGACATTGTTTTCACGAACCAGCTTACGCATGCGCTGCATACGCAACTGTTTTTCTTCCGACCTCATTTCGAGCGCTGCCCGAATCGCCTCAGCCGTCTGGTCGATGTCATAAGGATTGACTTGTAAGGCATCGCACAATTCGCGCGCCGCCCCGGTGAAGCAACTCAGGATCAGGACTCCCCGCTCGTCGTGCCGTGTAGCGACAAACTCTTTCGCCACCAGATTCATGCCGTCATGCAGCGCCGTTACAAGGCATAGGTCCGCGGCGCGGTAATAGGCTTCCACTTCCTTATGGCTGTGTTGGCGGTTGAGCAAGATGATGGGCTTCCATTGATCCGCCTGGAAGCGCCAGTTGATGCGCTCCGCTTCCGCCTCCACCTCCGCTTGCAGATCGTGATAGCGCTTGATGTGGGTGCGGCTGGGCGCACCAATCTGCACGAATGTAAAGACGCCCTGGTAGCGCGGATACTTCTCCAGGAAGCGCTCGATCGCGAGAAAGCGTTCAAGAATTCCCTTCGTGTAATCGAGGCGGTCGACTCCGACGCCCATCAATGCCGCTTCTACTCCCAGAGCTTTTAGAAGCGTTCCGCGCTGCTCGTAAGCGGATTCAGGCGAATGTTCGTCCTGAGGTGCAGGAGCTTCTACGCTAATGGGGAACGGCCGCACCATGGTTCGGTGCTCGAGCCTCTGGACCGTGAACTGATTCCAGTCGATGCGCGACTCCATGATCCGATCGACCGTTTGCAGAAAATTCGTGCAGTGCGCCTGGATGTGGAAACCAAGAAGATCTGCGCCCAGCAATCCATCGACGAGTTCGCGCTGCCACGGGCAAATGCCAAACGCCTCCGGATTCGGCCACGGAATGTGCCAGAAGATCGCAAGCTTCGCATCGGGGCGGCGCTTCTTGATCATGCGCGGAAGCAAAGCAAAGTGGTAATCCTGTACGAGAACAACAGGATTCTTCACATTCTCCATCTCTTCGAGAATGGCATCGGCGAATTTCTGGTTGACCTCCTGATAGTGCTGCCAGTCGCTGGCGCGAAACAGAGGTCGCGTGTGCGCAATGTGGCATAAGGGCCACAGCCCTTCGTTGGCAAAGCCGTAGTAGTACCCCTCTTCTTCTTCCTTGGAGAGCCAGACTCGTCGCAATGTGTAATGCGGATCGTCGGGCGGAACCGGCAAACGGTCATGGCTGTCCACAGCCTCGAGGTCGGCGTCGCCGGATCCATGCGCAACCCATGTTCCTCCGCACGCGCGCAGTACAGGCTCAACCGCAGTGACCAAGCCGCTGGCCGGAACCTGGACGACAACTTCTTTGCCACGGCGAACGTGAATGTAAGGTTCGCGATTCGACACTACGAAGAGGCTGCCGTCTTCGATCCGAGTCCGCAAGTGAGCGGCGAGGCGATCCGCGGTCCATGTGGACTCTCCGGTCGCGCGCAGCCGGGCTTCCAGCTCCGCCGCGGATCGTGCGGTATTCAGACTCTCGGCAAAGGTCGCAACCTCGCGGGCAATCGGGCGGAACAATTCCAAGTCTGGCAAGCGGATACGCGCCGACATCGCGCGTCCCGTGCGCAGCGCTTGCATCCAGCGGGCCGTGCGGGCAATCGGTCCAGCGACGCTCCAGCGTACGATCAGCAGCGTAATGAAAACAATCAGAACAACGTGTGCCAGGGCGCTCAAGAATGTTTCGCGCCAGATTCTCAGGCTTTCTGACTTGATGTAGCCGGTGTCGTGAACGATGGCGAGGCTGCCGGCCAGATGGTCGGCGCGATGCAGAGGCAAAGCGTAGATGTGGATGGAAGCGATTCCCATCCGCAGGAAGGAGTCCATGTCGTGATCGTCCTTCAGAGATTGCAGAACGATCGGAGGAGCGCTTTCCATCAGTGGCTGCAGATTGCTCGTGACCGCCAAGGGGTGCCCTTGGGTGTCGTAGACAGCCAATCCTGCTAGATGTTCACGATTGGCGAATTGCTGAACAGTTCGCTGGAGGGTGCGCGGCGCGTCTTTCTCGAGATCACGCTCAACATTCCTTACGAGGCTTTCGCCGAGAAGTTCGGCGCGGTGTTGCAGATCGCGGCGCATGCCGCGCGTCTGAACTACAACCTGATAATAGGAAGTGCACAACGAGACCAGCGTGACTCCAACGATGAGGGAGATGATGAGTCGGGCGCTGAGCAGTCGCATGTACGATCCTCAAGAAATGCCGCCAAAACATTCACCACATGGAACGCGTCGGACGACTTCCGCTGCGACCGGTGATTTTGGTTCTTGTTCACTTCAGATCCTACTCCGAGGAACCGCGCTCTCAAGACGAAAGGAGAGTTCGACGGAGGCATTTCCCGCAGCAGCCATTTGAAAAAATACCTTTTCGCATTGGTCGCTGAAACAGCTTGTATTCGAGGACGGGAGCAGGAAAAAGGTTGCAAGGAGCTTGCCAAACCAGAACCTTGTGTTTTCAACCGATTGGGCAGAGCGTTACGAAATCGGGGGTGTAATTCTTGCCGGAGATTTTATCGGCCGTCGCCATAGCCGAGTCGTTGGGGAAACCAACTCGGGAAAGCTCCTACTTCCAGAATAGTGTGCTAACCGAATTGGCTGGCAATGAAACTTCGGCTGCATGGCCACCCTGCCGGAGCGTGACCGTTTTCGCATCCCCAGAGTTGGTTAGTATCACCGTCTTTTGTCCGTCCGGATTCTCGAATGCCACGTGCTGAACGTCGGCGGATTTGCCGGACGAATCGATCCGGCGTGCGCCGCGTTTGACCTCACGCGAGAAATGCGCGAACGCCCAATATTGGCCACTGCGCGTGATCTCTTTTGTCTGCGAATGGATGGTCACCATGCCTCCACAGGGGAACGGTCCGATATTCGGGCGCCCCTTCTCATCGAGAGCCAAATTCCATCCGGTGATCGACTGGCACCAGTTGCGGACAACGTCAGTATACGTCTTGCCCCAGTTCGTCCAGTCAGTTGCATAGTCCGGCAGCGTGTAGTCGGGACCGCCTTCCGTCCAATGCATATCCGCGTCGGGATAGGCATCGTGCGCTTTCGTCATCTGTTCGGGAGTGCCGACGTAACCGTGGAAGGCAATTGCGTTGCAGTATTTATGAACGTCGGGATCGTCGAGTTCCGCCACTGCCCTGCCCCACAGGTTGTAGTTGTGGTCGAGAATCCAGATTCTTGTCGAGAGCCCATTTTTCTGGAGGATCGGACCGAGGTTGTTCTTCACAAACCCCATCTCATATTCCTGGGGCCACGAGCAGGCGGGCATACGGCCATCCTGATCGGTATCGACTTCGTTTTGCACGGTGACGGCCTGGATGGGCACACCTTCGGCAGCATATGCCTGCAGAAACTTGAGGAAATACAATGCATACGGACCGAAATAGTGCTGGCGCATGGATCCGCCGAGCATCGAGCCGCCAGCCTTCATCCATCCTGGAGGACTCCACGGCGACGAAAACAGAAACAGGTCGGGATTTACTTTTCTCGCTTCGCGCAGCATGGGCAGAACATAGGCCTGATCGTGCGCGATGGAAAACCGCTTCATCTCGGGATCGGGCTCGCCTTCGTCGTAGCTGAAAACCTCGGTAGAATAATCGCTGGCGCCGATACAGGTCCGGCAAACATTCAGCCCCATTTCCGAGGGATGAAAGAGTTCATGAAACAACTTGTCGCGAACCGATGGATCCAGACGGTTGAAGGTGAAGCAGGCCGCATCGGTAAAGGCGGCGCCGAAGCCAAGCATCTCCTGGAATTTCTTGCCCGGATCGAGCAGGATGGCATTGTCTGCACTAGCAGCGGATGATTTCCAATGCAGGGACGGCGCAGTCGAATAGCGCAGACTGCCTCCCGTCACGCGAACCTGGATGTCCGATGATGGCGGCGCAGGTGTGGAGAGCGCGTCAGCAATTTCAGGAGTCGTAGCGGCAGCCAGTCCCATCGCGGATAATTTCAGAAAGGTTCGTCTGCTCTGCTCGCTCGACATGCCGTTCTCCTTGGCAGGAATTTGTCGTTGTGAGTATAGTGCGAACCATCGCCAATTACACGGGAGCGCCCATGAAGATCCAGTCCTTGATGCTGACCCCAATCCTGTTTTTCATTTCCGCCATGGTTGTCGCGCAGGCTCCCGCTCCGCAATCTGATTCGCCATGGAAAATGGTATGGAGCGACGAATTCAACGGGCCGAGTGGCGCGCCGGTGGATTCATCGAAGTGGGTTCTGGAAACAGGCGGAAACGGATGGGGCAACGACGAACTGGAGTACTACACAAACCGGGCGCAAAATTCCTACCAGGAAGGCGGCAATCTGGTGATCAAGATCCTGGCGGAAAAATACACCGGAGCCGACGCTGTAAGCCGGAACTACACCTCAGCCCGACTGAAGACGCAAGGCAAGTTTTCGCAGGCTTACGGACGATTTGAAGCCCGCATCAAAATTCCTCGCGGACAAGGAATCTGGCCAGCCTTCTGGATGCTGGGAGCAGACATCGAGAAAACACCGTGGCCGGCATGCGGCGAGATCGACATCATGGAGAACATCGGCAAGGAACCTTATCTCGTCCACAGCACGATTCACGGGCCCGGATACAGCGGCGCCAATGGTATTGGCATGCCCTATGCATTATCGGGGGAGGTGAAGTATTTCGAAGACTTTCACCTGTACGCGGTCGAGTGGGAGCCGAATGTTCTCCGCTTCTACGTGGATGACCATCTTTTCGAGACACGCACCCCCGCGGATTTGCCGAAGGATACGAAGTGGGTTTATGACCATCCTTTCTTTCTTCTGCTCAACGTAGCGGTGGGCGGGAGTTGGCCGGGAAATCCGGATGCGACGTCGGTATATCCGCAGACGATGGTGGTGGATTATGTGCGGGTGTACAGTCGCGCCACCGCGACGGCGAGCAATGCGGCGCATCCATAGAATCATCAGAATTCGCGACAGTGAGTTAGAGCAGGACGACTTTCAAATCTCCAAAGGAGTGGAAGCATGAGTAAGGTTCGGGTGCTGGTCGGTACGCGCAAAGGGGCATTCATCCTCACGTCAGACGGGAAACGCGAAAAGTGGGACGTCAGCGGTCCGCATTTCGCTGGGTGGGAGATTTATCACCTGAAGGGATCGAAGGCCGATCCCAATCGCATTTACGTTTCGCAGACCAGCGGATGGTTTGGCCAAGTGATTCAGCGCTCCGACGACGGAGGAAAAACATGGCATCAACCGGGGACGCCTCCGGGTGAAACCACCGGACCGGGCGGCATGCCTAAGGGCGAGAGCAACAAGTTCGTCTACGATGTTTCGCCGGACACTGGCGCTCCGCTGACGACGCACCAGTTCTACGACGGCACGCAGCATCCGTGGGAGTTCAAGCGAGTGTGGCATTTGGAGCCTTCTCTGACCGATCCCGACACGGTTTACGCCGGGGTTGAAGATGCAGCGTTGTTCCGTTCGACCGATGGGGGAAAAAACTGGAAGGAAATGTCGGGACTGCGCGGACACGGCACGGGACCGGCGTGGCAGCCGGGTGCCGGCGGCATGTGCCTGCACACGATCATTCTTGACCCGAGCAACCCGGATCGCATCTACATCGCGATCTCGGCCGCTGGAGCGTTCCGCACGGACGATGGAGGCAAGAGCTGGAAGCCTATCAACAAAGGTCTGTATTCCAAATACATTCCGAACCCGACAGCCGACGTTGGACACTGCGTCCATCACGTCGCCATGAATCCGAAGCGCCCTGACGTACTCTTCATGCAGAAACACTGGGACGTGATGCGCTCCGACAATGCCGGCGACCAGTGGACAAAGATCAGCGGAAATCTGCCGACGGACTTCGGCTTCGTGATCGACATCCATGCGCACGAACCAGAGACGGTGTATGTGCTGCCCATCAAGAGTGATGGCGAACACTACGTGCATGAAGGCAAGCTGCGCGTCTTCCGCAGCCGCACCGGCGGCAACGAGTGGGAGCCGCTCACCAAGGGCTTGCCGCAATCCAATTGCTACGTTAACGTGCTGCGCGATGCGATGGCGGTGGACACGCTTGACGACTGCGGCATCTACTTCGGCACAACTGGCGGACAAGTCTATGTCTCGCCCGACGCGGGAGATTCATGGTCGCCGATCGTGCGGGATTTGCCGGCCGTGTTGTCGGTGGAAGTGCAGACGTTGGGATAAAAGCCCTACCGAGTTTATCCAGGAGAAAGAATGAAACGAGCATGGGTCGTATTGGCGGTCTTGTTGGCGTTAACGGTCGGGGCGATGGCGCAGGACAAGGCCGCGAGCGCAACCAAATCCGGTTCGCCCTCGGTTGAAGCGAGAGTGCGAAAGTTATGGGATGCGTTCAAGAAGAAGGACAAAGCGACGCTGTCGTCCCTGATCGATGATCAGTTCCGACAGTTTGAGGAAGGACTCACCACCTTCGGCGACAAGAAGGCTGAGGTCAACGCGGTGGACGAATATGAACTCCTCAGCTACACCCTGAGCGATTTCAATGTGAAGTCGCTCGGTCCGAATTCAACGCTCGTTACCTATATCGCGCAGTACGAAGGCAAGACTGGCGGAGAAGTTGCCAAGGCCAAGAGCGTGTTTGGAGAAGTCTGGACACGATCCGGCGGGGAATGGAAATGTCTCTACATGCAAGAGACGTATGTAAAGTGAGGCGTCGCTAATATGGCAGCAATGATTCGAGTCGAGCTTCCGCAACACCTTCGAACCCTGGCAGGCGTCGGCCATGAAGTGCCCATCCAGGTGGAGGGTGCGGTCACGCAGAGATCGGTGCTCGATGCGCTCGAGGGCGCGTATCCCATGTTGCGTGGAGCGATTCGCGACCATGGCACGCTGCAGCGCCGGGCATTCTTGCGATTCTTCGCGTGTCAGGAAGACTTAACGCATGAGGCTCCGGACACTCCGCTGCCCGCGGATGTGGTCTCGGGGAAAGAGCCGTTTCTGATCATCGGCGCAATTGCGGGCGGGTAAACGACAGGGGTTGAACCTGCGTGCAGTTCCAGTCTTGAAATACGCGAAAGTGAACGACCGCACACGCAGAAGTTCGACCCCGCGGACCCACGCGTGCTGGCCCTCGTCACTATTGCCGGTGATCTGGGCATGGTCGTACTCGTGGACAACATCAACATAATCCCGGGAGACAGCGAGAAGCTGTTTAATCTCGCGCTTGCAGCACCGAGAACCAAGTTCATCTATGTACACCTGGGAGGCATGAACTTTCGCTTCTGGAATGTGATACGGGCAGCTCGCACGGCGAAGGGCCTGTATGCGGACAACATCTACCTCGATATTGCGGGAACGACCGTTTTACTTAAGGATGCGCCCATCCGGGACGAATTCGTCTGGACGATCCGCGGTGTAGGTGTAGACCACGTCCTGCTCGGGTCGGACTATCCTCAATTCACTCTTGCGGAGACACTCGCTGCGTTAGAGGAGCTCAATCTCACGGGAGAGGAAAAGAAGAAAATTCTCTATCAAAATGCGCGAACCCTGTTCGGTCCCCGCATCGGCTCTCAGTAATTTGTAATTGCCGAAACAACGCCACCAGATTCACTGAGAGTTCGGGCAGCCTCCCGTCGCTGCCATGCAAAACCCTGCATCTTGACTTCCGTCGCTTCGGATGGCATGTTCCAGTTCGTTTCGGATTCAAACTATGGAGGTCTCCTGATGCGACCCACCCGATCTGTCGCAGCGATTCGAATTCCATCCGTGATCGTCAGCGGAGTACTGCTCTTGTCCTCCATCGTCATGCCGTGTGCTGCCTCGGCACAAAATTTGGTGGTTCTGCACACCTTCAGCGGGCAATTCCATTTCGATGGCTCGAGCCCTTCCGCGGGTTTAGTCGCGGATTCAGCAGGCAACCTCTACGGGACGACTTACGATGGCGGCACTTTTGACTTCGGTACTGTCTTTGAACTGCCGGCAAGCGGAGGCGAGAAAGTTCTCCACAATTTCACCGGAGGACTGGATGGGGCTTACCCCACAGCGGGATTGGCGGTCGATAGTTCCGGCAATCTTTATGGCACCACGAAGCTGGGTGGCCACGGAAATTGCGATATCGGCTGTGGAGTCGTTTTCAAGATGAACGCTCAAGGGAAGGAGACGGTCCTTTATTCGTTTAGGGACGAGGCTGACGGAGCGATTCCGTTGGGCGGCTTAGTACGTGACGTAGCCGGCAACCTGTACGGGACGGCGGCTTCGGGCGGTATTCTCACCGGTCCTTGCGCCGCTAACTCGGGCTGCGGTGTGGTTTTCAAGGTAGATTCGAGCGGGCACGAATCTGTCCTCTACCGATTCACTGGCTTGGGAGATGGCTTCCAGCCGACCTCACCGCTGGTTCGAGATTCGGTTGGGAACTTCTACGGAACAACTGGTTGGTGGGGTAACACTGTTTGCGTAGTCGACGGATGCGGGCGTGTCTACAAGATCGACGGTTCGGGGAAAGAAACCGTTTTGTACTCTTTCACAGGCGGCGCAGATGGTGGAACTCCGGGTCCAGGTGCGTTGGCGATTGATTCCGCCGGGAACTTATACGGCACAACCGTCGGCGGAGGTGACCTGTCTTGCGGCCTCACACAAGGCTTGGGATGTGGCGTGGTCTTCAAAATCGATCCATCCGGTAACGAGAGTGTGCTTTATGCCTTTAGCGGAACTGGGGATGGAGGAATCCCTCAGGCTGGCGTGGCGCGCGATCCGAAAGGCCCACTGTACGGCTCAACATCCGAAGGTGGCACGTTGGGCGGCCCCTGCCCGAGTGCTGGATGCGGCGTCATCTTCAAGATCGCTTTGGGAAGTGAAACTGTACTTCACAGCTTCCAGCAAACGGATGGTGAGACACCAAACGGAAATCTGTTGTTGCGGAAGGGCAACCTGTATGGGACCACCGCTACCGGAGGCGCCAACGGCAGCGTTGGTAATAACGACGGTGTAGCCTTTCAGCTTCTGCCATAAACGTTTTCGCGAAGCTCAAGTTACATTGGCTTCGGCACTGCCAGTTGATGAAACAGGCGCTTCGGGGGCTAATGACACTTCTCCAGCGGCAAAGCTCTCTTCAAGTCGCTCTAGGTTACACGGCCCTGAAGGGCTGCTCTTCCACCCCTCCACTATCCGCGCGCGACGTGGATTAGTTTTGGCAGGACATCTCCGAAGGGCGCTCCTTCACCGGGCTCGCCGAATCCGAAATAGATTCGTCGGTAGAGTTCGTAGAGTTCGCGGTAAATCCCCTGAGTTGCAGGCTCAGGCTCGTACACGGTGTGTGCCGGGCAGATTGCGCGCTGCGCCTCTTCGATTGTCTTGAAAGTTCCTGCCGCTAAGAATGCAAAAATCGCCGAACCCAGCCCCGTGACCTTTCCGCTCGGGACCAGCACAGGGCGTCCCAAGACATTGGCATACACCTTGTTCAGCACTAAATTATTCTGCGGAATACCTCCGCCATTGATGACGCGCAGCGTGGGCGCTCCATACTCGTTCATGCGGTCGAGGATAACGCGTGTATGAAATGCCGTGCCTTCGATCGCGGCGAACAGTTCGTCTTTCGCGGTGTGCACCATGTTCCATCCGAGAGTCATGCCGCCAAGATTCGGATTCACCAGCACCGTGCGGTCGCCGTTATCCCAGGTCATGCGCAGCAGGCCGGTCTGGCCTGCGCGATAACTCTCCAAGCCCTTGCTCAGCTCTTCGACTGGAGTGTTGGCGCGCCGCGCGATGGCGCTGAAGATGTCGCCGGTGGCGGAAAGTCCCGCCTCGATGCCGGTGAATTGCGGATGCACGCTGCCCGGCACCACTCCGCACACTCCGGGGACCAATTGCGCCTTGGCCGCATAGGCGATGATGCATGTGGATGTGCCCACGACGTTGACCACATCGCCCTGTTGCGCACCCGCGCCGATCGCATCCCAGTGCGCGTCAAAGGCTCCCACCGGAATTGGGATGCCCGCCTTCAGTCCAAGTTTTTCGGCCCACTCTGGTGCCAGCGTTCCCGCGATCTTGTCGGAGGTCGCATACTCACCCTCAAGTTTCGAGCGAACCCCCGCCAACAAGGGATCGACCTTAGCAAGGAAACTTTCGGGTGGAAGGCCACCCAGCGCGGCGTTCCACATCCACTTGTGACCCATGGCGCAGACGCTGCGCTTTACGCGGCGCGCGTCGGTAATCCCGCAGAGAGTTGCGGCCACCATGTCGCAATGTTCGAAGGCGCTTACAAATTTGGCGCGCTTCTCGGGGTTGTGCCGAAGCCAATGCAGCAACTTGGCGAATCCCCACTCGGAGGAATAAACGCCGCCGCACCACTGAATTGCTTCGAGCTTGTCGATGCGCGCCAGTTGCGTGATCTGCGCGGCTTCCTGCTTGGCGCGATGATCGCACCACAGGTAGTAATCGTCGAGCGGAACCATACCCTCGCCCACCGGAATCACGCTGGATCCAGTTGTATCGAGGGCGATCGACTCGACCTGATCGCCGGAGATTCCGGCGGACTTCAGTGCCTGGCGCGTGGCATCGGCCAATGCGCGCATGTGATCTTCGTGGGATTGTGTCGCGAAGTCGGGGTCTTCGCGCTTGCGGTGCAGCGGATATTCCGAAATGGCGGACGCCAGCAGACCGCGGGTGCTGTCAACGATCGAGACACGCACGCTGAGCGTGCCGAAATCCACTCCTGCAACGATGGCCATCGTCTTTACTTTCTCGGAACGGGCCGGAAATCCGCCCGGCCCAAAGTCTCAATCAGTGCTCGATGTGTTTCTGACGCGGCGTTTCTTGTTTTCGATCTCGAATTCCCCGCCCCTCGAATTCACGAAGGGCGGGGCAGCCTCATTGGGGGAGGCGACAACATCGCAAACTCTAGTTTCCGTGCCAGTGCATCTGCCAACCCAGATAGCGGACGGCCGCTTCGTGCACCGCGCCCGCCGTGCTGGAGAAGTTCGCCGCCACGTGGTGCTCGAATCCGTTCTCGCAGATGTAGTGCAACAACTTCTGCAGGCCAGCAATTTGGACTACACCAACCCCGCCGAAAGTGTTGAGCGAATCGCTCGTGAATGCGCCTTCGCCAACATATCCGCGCATCACTCCAGCGGTGTCGTCGGTCGAGAATCGGGCAAAGCTCATGGCTCCGGGCTTCACTCGTCCTACGACGGTGCCGAAGGTGTTTTCTTTTCCGACCGTGCCGGCAATGATTTCCTGAAAATCCATGCGGACATCCTGGAAAAAGTGTTTGGGCAGGTTGCTGCAGTGGAAGCAGACAGCTTTATCTGGATCGGTGCCGTAGTTGTTGTTCCAGTCGAGCAACGCGCTTGGGGTTTCCGATGCCAGCGCGAGCGCATGCATGCTCAACGTACCGCAGACATCGACCTCGCATGCTGCCGGAAACAGGTTGTTGCTCATCATGCTCATGATGGTGCAAGGAACGACGCCGAAATACTCTTCCATCGAAGTCCAGCACTGCACGGCGCTGATACGCAGATCGGTCTGCGTCATCCAGTCGTCGATGACGAAGCCAAGCTTCGACATCTTGATCAGTGCTGCGTCGGGAACGCCGCTGGTCGTTACATATTTTCGAATTTCCGCCAGCTTGGCTTGTACTCCGGCGTGGTCGTCGCTCAGTTTTGCAATGCGTCCGAACACTTCGGAAAGATCGAGAGTCTCCGTCGAGATGCCATGCGACTCGAGCAATTTCTCGCTGTAGCGGACTGTATTGAATGCCGTGGGGCGCGCACCGATGCTGCCCACTCGCAGGTTGCGCATTCCGTTGGCAACGCGGCAGACGGCCGCGAACCATGCAAGGTCCGCACGGAATTCTTCGGAGTCCGGACTCACCGTATGAAGTGTCGTGAGTGAATAGGGGATTCCATACTGGCGAAGGTTATTGCAAGCCGACATCTTTCCGCAGAAACTATCGCGGCGATGCAGGATGGTCATCTTCGAGGCGTCGTCGGGAGTCGCCTGCACCAGGATGGGCACATCCAACTTGGAGAGGCGCATGGTATCGGCGATAGCTCGCTCGTCGCCGAAATTCGGCAGCGATACGATCACGCCGTCAATCTTGTCCCGGTTCTTCTGGAAGAGCGCAGCGCACCGCTTGGCCTCTTCGTGAGTCTCGACCGCACCGTGCTTGCTGTCCTCGGGGCCGAGGACAATGCAATCGATGCCAGCTTTGGCGAGCGCTTGGATCATCTCCTCGCGCCCGGACTTCGCCAACTGATCGGGGAAGAATCCTCGATTCCCGATAATGACGCCCATCGTCATTTTCTTGCTAGCCATATGTCTCTCCCGAGATCATGCCGGCACAATTAGCGCGCCCGCGACGGCGCGTAATGCCAGGAATAAAAAGCACCGATCAGGGTCAGCAACCCGCCCCACCAAACTCCGGCGTGGAGTTGGAACAAAACCACGGGAAATTCCGGTGGATGCGAGTATTCGTAAAGTCCTGCGCCAAGGATCAGCACGCCATTGATCAACAGCGATACGCCGATAAAGAACCAGATCGAAACCATTCTGCCTGCTGACATAAGCACCGCCTACCAGAAGATGATGTTCAAGACCACGAATACTGCCGCGACAATCCCGGCCCAGAACAGAGGCTTTTCATAAAGAGGAATGTCGCCGACTGACGGAATTTCCGTCTGCCCATACACGAGACCGACTAACTCACTGTCGGGCCGTGGCTTGCCCAGCAGGCTTACCGTCACAGTTACGACGACGCAAACCAGGAATGACCACAGGGCCTGGTACATATCCTGCGCCAGAGCCTTGGCATCCGGTGAGAGGGCAACGTAGCGCAAGGCAGTAGGATCGATCTTCACCCACGCCCACATGCTGATGGAGGAGACGGTTCCGCAGAGCAATCCCCAGAAACCACCAGCGCCAGTTGCGCGCTTCCAGAGCATTCCGAGAACCACGGTTCCGAACAGCGGCGCGATGAAGAAACTGAAGAGCGCCTGCACGTAGTCCATGATGCTGGCGGATCGCATCACCAGATACGCGGTTCCCACGCTGATGAGGACGCCGATCACGGTAGTCCAGCGGCCCATGTTTACGTAGTGATGGTCGGTACCCTTGCTGTTAATGAGCGGACGATAGATGTCATACGTCCAGACCGTGGTAAAGGCGCTGACATTGCCCGCCATGCCAGACATGAATCCGGCGATCAATGCCGTGATGCCCAGGCCAAGCAATCCCGGACCACAATATCTGGCCAGCATGAGAGGAAGAACATCGTTGTAGCTGTAGCCGTGAGTCGCGACAGCGACCGACTCCGGAACCAGTTTCATCGGTAGCACGCCGAGGCCCAGTAGGCCGGGCAGAATCACGATGATCGGAACCAGCATCTTCAAACCGGCCCCGATGATCGGAGCCATCTCTGCGCTGCGGATATCTTTCGCGGCAAGAATGCGCTGCACCACCAGGAAGTCCGTGGTCCAGTAGCCCATCGAGATGACAGCGCCAAGGCCAAACACTATGCCCGTCCAGTGGATTCCCATAGGGTTCCCACTGAACGATCCCAGGGTGGACCACATGTGGAGGTACTGTTCCGAAGCTCGCTGTGCGATCAGAACCTTCAAGTTGCTCCACCCGCCGGCTTCGTAAAGGCCGAGAATGGGGACCAGCAAAGCTCCCGCCCAGATGAGGAAGAATTGCAGAACTTCATTGAAGATGGCCGAGCGCAGTCCGCCGAGTGTTACGTACACCGCAACCGTGAGGGAGGACACCCAGATGCTGAAGTTGAGATCCCAGCCCAGCACGATCTGCATGACCTTGGCCATCGCGAACATATTGACGCCGCTCATGAGTACGGTCATGAAAGCGAAAGAAACGGCAGACAGGACACGGGCTGGCTCACCGAAACGCAACTTCAGATATCCGGGTACCGAGTGCGTCTTCGAGATGTAGTAGAACGGCATCATCACCAACGCGAGGAACAACATCGCGGGGATGGCGCCTATCCAGTACCAGTGCGTGGCGAGAATGCCGTATTGGTAGGCAGAACCCGCCCATCCCATAAGTTCGAGCGCGCCGAGGTTGGCGGAAAGGAAACTCAATCCCGCAACCCACGCGGTCATCTCTCTTCCGGCCATGAAGAAATCTTCGCCAGTGTTGGCCTGGCCTTTGAGATAAAACCCGATAGCCAGTACGAGAGCGAAGTAGAAGACGACGATGGCCATGTCCACGGGAGCCAAGTGGACCAGGCTGGAAGAGCTCAAGGCGACGAAGGCTAGAGTCATTTCGTTTTTACCTGTCCGTAGTAAGCGTTGCTGCCGTGCTTGCGCAAAAAGTGCTTGTCGTGCAGCTCGCGGGCCAGCGGCCCGCTCTCGCCATTGATCGATATCGTATGCAGTGC
Organism: uncultured Acidobacteriota bacterium; assembly: GCA_963819455.1. GTDB lineage: Bacteria > Acidobacteriota > Terriglobia > Terriglobales > Acidobacteriaceae > Sulfotelmatobacter. The sequence continues at coordinate 564,861 of CAWFWF010000010.1, read as the reverse complement.
CATCTTGGCAACATACTCGAGAACGACAGCATTGTGCGAGGCTGATGCCGCATTCGGTCCCCAACAAAATGGAGCATGGCCCGCGACCAGAACTGCGGGAACAGAATCCGGATCAAGATTGGCAAACGTGCGGCAAATTGCCTTGCCGGTTTCCAATTCGTATCCGCCCTCAATCTCAGAGGTCTTCAGCCGATCCGTCACCGGAACCGGGCCGTAGAAATAATCGGCGTGCGTCGTTCCAAAGCAAGGGATCGGCGTCTCCGCCTGCGCCCAGGCCGTAGCGAATTCAGAGTGCGTATGTGCCACTCCCCCGATGTTGGGAAACTGGCGGTACAACTCCAGGTGTGTAGGCAGGTCGGACGAGGGGCGAAGTTTGTTTTCGATCAGGCAGCCGTCAAGGTCAGAAATCACCATGTGCTCGGGGGTCAGCTCATCATAGGGAACGCCGCTGGGCTTAATGGCGACCAGGCCTTCGTTGCGATCGATCCCGCTAACATTGCCGAACGTATAAAGGACGAGACCGCGCCGGACCAACTCAAGGTTCGCCTCCAACACTTCTTCGCGCAGCGTTTTCAGCAACATTGGGGAAATGCGGGTCCTGAATTCGGAATTTAGACGGTCAACCGAGCGCCCACGTAAACGTTTACGCCAACGAACATTAACCGGATTCCCCTGTCATTGTCAAAGAGAATAGAAGGGCTATATTTGATAGTCGAGATCATCCATGATTCGCTGCAGCGCTGCCGGAACCGGCTCTCCCCGGTGCTCCGAGCCTTCCAGTTGCTGCACGCGCTCCCGTAGTTTGCTGACTTCTGTGGCCACCGACGCCAAAGCTTCCGACAGAGGGTCGTTGATTTGTTTGGGATCGGTGATCACGACGCGTTTGCCTTCGCGGAAGATTATGTGTCCCGGCACGCCGACAACAGTGGAATTGTCGGGCACGTTGCGCAGAACGACTGAGCCGGCGCCAATCCGGGAGTTTTTTCCTACCGTGATGTTCCCTAGAATCTTGGCTCCTCCTCCGACTACGACCTGATCTTCAACAGTCGGATGGCGCTTGCCATGCTCTTTGCCCGTGCCGCCGAGCGTTACTCCCTGATAGAGGGTTACATCATCGCCCACGATCGAGGTTTCGCCGATCACGACGCCCATCCCGTGGTCGATAAACAAACGCCTCCCGATCTTGGCGCCTGGATGGATTTCGATCCCGGTCAAAAGACGGGCGATCTGCGAAAACCAACGCGCCAGGAAAAAGAAGCGGTGATTCCAGAACCAGTGATTTACGCGATAGAACCAGACGGCGTGCAATCCCGCGTAACAAAGAAAGACCTCCACACGAGACTTGGCGGCGGGATCGTGTTCCATCACGTTGGCCACGTCTTCGCGAATTAGCGAGAACAGATGCGGCATGGGGATCGAGGCGATCAGGCCGGCGGCAATTCAACCGTCGGAAGGTGCAACGCTTTCTCCCGCAATTCCTGAAACAGAATGCTGCTGAGATAGCGTTCGCCGAATGATGGCAGGATCACTACGATCAGTTTACCGGCGTTCTCAGGACGCTTCGCCACTTCAAGAGCAGCCACGACCGCGGCGCCGGATGAAATGCCCACAAAGAGTCCTTCTTCGAGGGGCAGGCGGCGAGCCATCGCAATCGCGGCATCATTTGTGACAGTGATGACTTCGTCGATATAGTCGCGCCGCAAAATGCTCGGCACGAACCCCGCGCCGATTCCCTGAATCTTGTGCGGAGACGGCTTGCCTCCGGAGAGAACCGGACTATCCGCAGGCTCGACCGCGACGGCCTTGAACGATGGCTTCTTCGCCTTGATGAACTGGCAGATGCCGGTGATCGTTCCGCCGGTGCCGACGCCGGAGATCAGGATGTCGACCTTGCCGTCCGTATCGTTCCAGATCTCAGGGCCTGTCGTTTCGAAATGGATTTTAGGATTCGCGGGATTGTCGAACTGCTGCAAGATGTAGCCGTCAGGAGTATTCGCCAGAATCTCCTTCGCTTTCATGATCGCACCTGTCATGCCGCGTGGGCCAGGCGTAAGAACAATCTCCGCGCCAAACGCGAGAAGCAACACGCGCCGCTCCAGGCTCATCGTGTCAGGCATTATGAGGATGAGTTTGTAGCCTTTCACTGCGGCGACGAAGGCGAGTCCAATTCCGGTGTTGCCGCTCGTCGGTTCGATCAGCACAGTTTTGCCGGGAGTAATTTTTCCTGCGCGCTCCGCCTCTGCAATCATGCTGACACCGATGCGGTCTTTTACGCTGGCAAGAGGATTCTGGCTTTCCATTTTGGCAACAACTTCGCCAACGCAACCTTGCGTGACGCGATTCAGTCGCACAAGCGGTGTCTTGCCGATCAGTTCCGTGACATCTTTCGCAATATTCATCGTTCGCCCCTTCGCTGCCCGATTCCTGATGGAATCATCATCGCGCCAACTAGTCAACGTAGTTGTAATTATAGAGAAGTAGCTTTCTCGTGCGATGGTTTTCGCGGATCGACAAGAGTATCGCGCTCAACATTTGTTTGTTATGCCAAAGAAAAAATTTCGCCGCGCACAACGATTGACTTCCATGACGTTCTTTGCAAAACTCCGAGGCCTAGGACAAAACTGATGAGTGACCTGTACTGTTCGACGTCACGAACGGTTCCAATGGATTCACTGCGTTTTCTGGTAAATACCGGTAAGCTTGAGGCTGGACTCTGATTTTCCGCTCGATTGACCCGCCTGGAACGACGCCCGACCAATTCAAAATCTTCAAGGAGCCTTCATGAAAGCGATCCGCGTGTTCGCTGTTGTTCTGGCAGTATTCGTGGCCGCCGGAAGTGCGGCAGCTCAAACGTCGGAAGGGCGCATTCTCGGTACAGTTTCTGATTCATCGGGCGCCGTCATTGCCGGAGCAAAGATCACGATCACGAATACCAGCACAGCCCTTACCCGTCAATTCACCAGCACCAGCGACGGAGAGTATGTTGCTCCAAACCTGGAGCCGGGTGTGTACACGGTGGCTGCCGAAGCGGCGGGATTCAAGAAAGCCGTGAGCACCGCATTTGTTCTGGAAGTGTCTCGCGATGCCCGCATCGACTTAAAACTTCAGGCCGGCGCCATCACGGAGTCCGTCGAAGTGAGCGCGGAAGGCGCGCTTGCTGACACCACCAACACGCAACTGAATGGCGTGCTGTCGAACAAAGCAATCTCGGAACTGCCGGTGCAAGGCCGTGACTTCCAGAATCTCCTCGAGTTGCATCCGGGCGTGCAACGCACCCCCGGCGGGGGATTTCACTCTGTCACCTCGAATGGCAACCGGCCGGACGACAACAATTTCTTCATTGATGGCGCCGACGACAACGATGCGTACTACGGCGAAACCGTCTTGAACGATGCCGGCATCTCCGGCACGCCGGCTAGCTTTCTCCCGCTGGATGCGATCCAGGAATTCAACACGCAGGAGAGCCCGAGCGCAGAAAGTGGAGTGAAGCCGGGCGTGATCATGAACATCGGCATCAAGTCGGGCACAAACGACCTCCACGGCTCGGCATATTACTTTCACCGCAATGCCGCGTTCGACGCGCGCAACTATTTCAATCCCTCGCCGCAACCCGTATCTTCCCTGCTCATGCACGAATTCGGAGCTTCGCTGGGCGGAAAAATCATTAAGGACAAGTGGTTCTACTTCTTCAACTATGAAGGCATTCGCGACAAGGTCGGCAATCCAGGAGTTACCGATAGCCCGGTGACGGCGTCGCTGGCGACGCAGATGGGAGGGATTGCCAACTCCGACGGCAGCCCGAACTCGGCGCTGTACAGCGTGCCGGATGCAATGGCTTATTTTAACGACCCGAATAATGTCGCCTACTGTCAGGACAACTTCGATTCGTCCGCGGCGTGTGCGGTAAATCCTCTGAGTGCGCAGTTGTCGCAGCTTTTTCTGCCGAATCCGGGCTTCACGATTTCCCAGAGTGACCCGGCGGCCATCAACTTTGACTTCACGAACAAGAATCGAGGCGACAACCTGGTCGCCAAAACGGACTTCGTCATCAACACGCGCAACATTCTGAGCGCTCGTTTCATTTACGCGAATACAAACCAGACCGAAGAAGACACAATCCCGCTGCGTCCGGAGTGGCTCTCGACGACAAGCCCGATCACCAAAGTCGTTGGAGTAAGCCTCGCTTCGAATCCCACTTCCTCGTGGTCGAATGAAGTTCGGTTCAGCTACAACTCCTTCAACGAGTCCATCGTGCCGGTCGATCACAATATCGATCCGGCGCAATACGGATTGAATACCGGGGTGACCGATCCGCGCCTCTTCGGATTTCCGCGCATCACGCCCGGAGTCGAGTTCAATTACATGGGCGGCAACTCAGGATGGCCGCTGAATACCACGCCGAGCAAGACGTTCAGCTTTTCCGACACGGCGTCATACACAAGAGGCAGGCACACGGTTCGCTTTGGCGGAAATTTCCGCTACGGAGATGTCGACTACTTTCGCGCTACCTATGGCCGCGGGCGCATCGACTTTCGCGAGCTTTATCAATTCATGAGTGGCGATGTCCGGCGCTGGCGATTCCTCTACGGAGATCCCGGGCGCAATGTGAGCCAGAAGTCGGCGGGATTCTTTTTGCAAGACGACGTAAAGGCGACCAAGAATCTGACTCTGAATCTGGGGCTCCGCTACGACATCACCAATCCAATCAAGGACTCGCATAACCTGCTGGCGAACTATGAGCCGAACTCCGCTACCGGATTAGTGCAGGTCGGACAAGGGATCGGCTCGCCTTATCCGACGAATTACAACAACCTGTCACCGCGCGTCGGGCTGGCATGGGACGTGTTCGGCACCGGCAAGACCATCTTCCGCTCAGGTTTCGGATTTATTTTCGAACAGCCGTCGATCCGCACATTCATGTTTAGCGGCGGTGGATTGAATCTCAATCCCAGCGGAATTCCGTATCAAGACGCCAACGGCGTGACCCAGCAACCCGCCGGTTCCATCACTTCGTTCCTACAGATATCGACTGACGGATCGCAGATTAACTGGCTGGCTCCGAACCAGGGGCCGACCATTTTCCCGAATGCGAGTTCCTCCGGCAGCCTGTGCAGCATAGATAGTCAGTGCGACGTGTTTGGCGTCGATCCGCACTTAAAAACGCCATACGTCATGAACTGGAATTTCAACCTGCAGCAAGAGTTGACGAAATCAACGCTGCTGCAGATCGCCTATGTTGCCAATCATGGCGTGAAGCTCTACAGCGTGACGGACATCAATCAGGTGAATCCGAATTTCGACAATGGCGACGAGACAATCGGCCGTCCTCTGGCGGCAAACTGCCCCAGTAATGGAGTGTTTGGCCAGGGACTCGGCGGGCCTTGCTTCCCGTGGATTGGATTTCTCAGCAACCTGAGTAACCACTCGAATTCTAATTTCAACTCGCTGCAGGTCACGCTGACGAAGCGCTACACGAAAGGACTGTACTTGCTGGCGGGCTACACCTATGGCCATGCCATCGACACCGCGACAAGCAATCTCGCCGGAGTTCCGCCCGACAGCAACAACTATGGAGCCGAGCGTGGCAATGGCGACTACGACATTCGCCACCGCTTCACGCTGTCCCTCACTTATGACCTTCCATCGTTGAAGACAAAATCCCAAATGCTCGAAGGCTGGCAGGTAACCAGTATTGTGAACCTGCAAAGCGGCGAACCGTTCACGCTAGGCGACTTCAACGATGATCTCAGCGAGACGGGAGAATTTAACGATCGCTGGAACATGGTCGGATCCCCGAGCGCCTTCCACTGGTCGCAGAAAAATCCTCTACCCTTCATTTCGTGGAACGATTTTTCGACCGACAGCAGCGGGAATGTGACGGGAAACTCGCAGTGCATCAACGCTGCAGGCGGACCTGCGAGCGCAGGCGCACAGCAATTGCTAGATTTCGGCTGCTATCTCTCCGGGAATTCGGTGATAACGGCACCCGTCTTCGGGACCCAAGGTAATATGGGACGCAACATCTTCCGCGGCCCGCGGTTCACGAACTGGGACATGTCGCTAGCAAAAACCTTTCGCCTAAGCGAACGAGTGCACCTGCAACTGCGCGGTGAAGTGTTCAATATCCTGAATCACGCAAACTTTGACGTATTCACGATGAACACGGATCTCTCGGCGCCAGACACAGTCGGAACGGTGGTATTTACTCCGGATGTGGCGGCTTCGAATCCGGTGATTGGGTCAGGCGGATCGCGCCATATTCAGCTGGCGGGAAAAATCGTCTGGTAAGAAAAACACTGATGCGTTTCGAAAACTAATTATCTCGACGTGCAATGCGATCCCCCGGCCACTGGTCGGGGGATTTGTTTTCACTTCTTAAACACTTCTCCGTTTTTCATCACGAACGAAACATCCGTGAGAGTAGAAATGTCCTGCAGCGGATCGCCGGCGACGGCGATCACGTCGGCCAGATATCCGGACTCGAGCGAGCCGATCTGCCCTTCCCATCCGAGTGCTTTTGCTCCATTCAACAAGTCCGCCTGTAACGCCGCCAGTGGCGACAGCCCATATTTCACCATCAACACGAGTTCGCGAGCCTGCGTGCCATGCGGGAATGGCCCTACGTCGGAACCGACCGCCATCGGCACGCCCGCAGCGAGTTGCTTCTTGAATTCCTGAATCTTGAGATCGAGAATTTGTCGCTCGTGCGCTCCCCGCGCGGGAGTAGCGGCATGCTCGGCAAAGTATTCGAAGATAGCAAAAGTGGGCACAGCGAAGATGTGCTTTTCTTTCATCAGGCGCATCGTCTCATCGCTCAACTGATCGGCGTGGTCGATGGTGACGACGCCTGCTTGCGCCGCATACAGCGTTCCGGGTTCCCCGGTGGCGTGGACCGCAACATGTTTTCCCAGGCGCGCCGCTTCTTTCACCGCGGCTTCTAGTTGCGCTTCCGTGTATTGAAACGGCGTTGAGAGCTTGCCGTCTTTCACGGAGTCCGCGCCTGTTTCGTAAATCTTGATGAAGTCGGCGCCCTCTTTGAATTGTTGCCGCATGACGGCAACCAACTCCTCCGCATTGTTGGCGTAATCGGCATTGGAAAGAACGTGTTGCGCGGGGTTGTACCCGATGGCGTCTTCGTGGCCGCCCAGAATATTGACCGCATTCCCGCTGATGCGCAGCCTGGGCCCCGGGATGCGCCCGTCATTGATGGCGTCCCGGACAGCGGTGTCGGCAGAACCTGCGCCCTCGGTCCCCATATCGCGTTCGGCGGTGAATCCAGCCATCAGGTCGTCGCGAGCCGCCAGCGTTGCCATGATCGTCCGCTCCGGCACGGACTCCTGCACCGTTTGCAGGTCCTCGGCGCCGGGGTGGAGGAATAGATGGATGTGAGCATCGATCAATCCCGGCAGCAGCGTGCGGTCACCGAGAACCATCACCTCGGCACCGTTCGGATGGTTCACCGTGGTACCTACCTCGACGATGCGGTCGCCCTGTATTAGGATTTCCGCCGGCTTGATCATCTTCCCGGCCTTGATGTCGAGCAGTCGCGCCGCGCGAAGAACGATGGGGGGCGTTGGAGCAGTTTGGGCAGAGGCGGCGAGTGTAAGCAGCAGGAGCGTGGCCGGCAGAAAGCGTCGGATCATCATGGTGCACGGGATGGTATCAAAGCAGATGTGGAGATTCCAGATGGGCGAATTCCGACGGGGCTAAAACCCATTCCGCCACGGGGAGTTTCGCCATCTCGCCGCCCGTCTCTTCATCGAGGGGAGTGTGATTTGAATCACGTGCCACGGTAAAACTGGTCACTGGTGGTGGACGCTTGATCAGCGAAGCTTGTCTAGTCATGCTGGATTTTGGGATCTTGAACACACGAAAACGCGTTGTGATTGCCCTCTTCCACTCGGTGATCTTTCTTGGAGTCGCGATTCACGGTTTCGTCTCACCGAAGGTGGGAATCTTGACGCATTCGGCGACATCTGACGTCGTCCTGATCGCGATCTACCTGGTCGTCGCATCCATCCTCAGCTGGCTAGTCAGCCTCTCCCGTTGCGCGCGCGAACGAATCTATTTTGTCCTCTGCGCCAGCAGCGCAACGTTCGGGCTGCTGCGCACAACTTTCGGGGATCCGGCCATTCCCGTAGCACAGTATCTGCGCGTTATTCTGTTGAGTTCCGCGATCGCGGTATGTGTAACCATCTTGCGTTCCTATCCCCAGCCGATCACTGAGTAGACTTAGCGAGAAATCCTTCTGCAGCGTAATGAAAGAAGCCGCCCGATCTTGCGGGCGGCTTATTACGAGGAGGGTTCGACTTCCTCGACTTCCTCAACCGGCTAGGACAGGAAGAACTCTTTCGTCAGCGTCTCCCATTTTTCGCCGGGCATGTGAGCAGTAAGGTCGTCGACTGCCACTCCGCCATCCTGGGCGAGCGCGCCCGCCGCCATCGGCATCCGGCTGCGCAGGTTCATCGCCGACGATTCGGTCCACAAGCGGGCGAGCGTTCCTCCCATCAGGTTGCGGAAGTTGATCTTCGAGTCGGGGGCCTGGACGGTGCAGAGCCAGCCTTCTCCGTAAGGGTCCGTTCGCGCCAACTCTGGATTACGGACGACAGCTTCGTTGATGTCCGTCACCGTGCCTTCGATCGGGGACACCATATCGACCGCCTTGCCGTCGCGCATGACCGTCCAAATCTTTTGACCCTGGCGCACCCAGCGTCCGCGCTGTGGAAGGCTGATGCTTTCGATTTTGCCGATGAGTTTCGAGGCAAAGTCATCGAGGCCGACGCGAACCATTTCCCGGCTCTCGCCAAGGGCCCAGGTATGTCCCGCATGGTAACGAACGTTCTCAGGAACCTTGAAACCGGCCACCATTGCTGGAACCAAAGTCGGTTCGCTCTCGCGACGGGCCACTTGAAGGACAGGCTGCTGTACCGCTTTGTGTCCACGAACGTAGTCGATTGCTAGAAAGATTGCGAACGTCAGAAGAACCATAATGACTGTCATAACCCACCTCGCCCGGAGTGCCTTTTCACCTCTCGGTCACTCACCTTTTCTAAAGGCAATCACTGAACCAAACGGGAGCACGACCTATCGATCACCTACGCGGCGACTACAAGCTCTGCAGTTGCAGATAGATAGAGCGCACTGCCGTATGGAGGCAAATTCGCTGTTTCGAAATTCACCAGTCGATTTTGATGAAGATCACATCACCTCGAAGCGGAGCGCGTGCGCCCTGGGAAGTCGATCTCTGCGTTAAGCAGAGAATTTTGAACAAGTTCGGCGAGTTTCCATCGGCTGCTGCGATCTGCATCAGCCCCTTGATGCAAAAGACAACGAATCGCCCCTGCAGCCCGGTGCTGCAAAACTCTGTTGACCGGGGTCACTCGCAAGGGTGACAGGGGTCACGGCTGAGAAATTACTAATCGTCGACACTAAAACCGTAGGAAGCTGCGTAATTTCTCGACAGCCCCCTTGTCACGGAGGGCAAGCAGCTTGCGCGCAATCGAATCGCATTCCAAAGCCATTGCGGTGGTCGATGGCACGTCGTTTTACAACGCCGAAGTTAGAAAAAGTACCGGGGCGGCCCTGACAGTTTCGGACGAACGAACCCGGAAGAAGGGCTCATGAGCAAAGCACTTTTATACGATGCGACTGCCTGCATTGGATGCAAGCAGTGCGAACAGGCCTGCGCAGCACAGAACGGCCTTCCCTACGATGACGCCGTGGCGGCCGAAGATCGACAGTCGGAACACAAGTACACGGTCGTCCTCACTAAGTCTGACAAGTTCATGCGTCGTCTTTGCATGAATTGCGAAGATCCAGCGTGCGTATCAGCGTGCCCGGTCGCAGCCCTGCAAAAAACCGCTGCCGGCCCTGTGATCTACGAAGCCGACCGCTGCATGGGGTGCCGCTACTGCATGCTGGCCTGCCCATTCAGCGTTCCGAAATATGAGTGGGGAAAAGTGTTCCCGAAGGTGCGCAAGTGCGTGATGTGTCCCGATCGCGTCGCCGCGGGAAAGCCCACGGCATGCGCGGAAATCTGTCCCACCGGGGCGACCAAGTTTGGAGACCGTGCCGCCCTCATCGCCGAAGCGCAGCAACGCCTGCGTGACAATCCCGGCAAATACGTTGACCACATCTATGGGCTGAACGAGGTGGGTGGAACGTCGGTGCTGCTGCTGTCGAGCGTCGCGTTCGAAGACTTCGGCTACCGCACCGACCTTGTTACCGAAGCGATGCCGCTACTCACCTATCGCGTGCTCACTCACGTCCCGGATCTAGTCACGCTCGGATCAGTTTTGCTGGGCGGTATCTGGTGGATTACGAACCGGCGCTCGGCGGTAGCGGCAGCCGAAGGTCCGGCGGACACTCTGCCCGGCCCACAAACGAAATCAGGCAGGAACTAGATGAAAAAACCGCGCATCACTTTCTGGAAAGTCGTTGTTTGGGCTCTCTTAATCCCGGGATTGTATTCGCTCATTTACCGCTTTACCCATGGGCTAGGCCTTTCCACCAACCTGAGCGACGCATTCCCCTGGGGTCTCTGGGTAGGGTTCAAGCTCTTCGCCATCGCTTTGGCCGGAGGCGGCTTCACACTCGCCGCGGTTGTCTACATCTTCAATCTCGAACGCTATCGGCCGGTACTTCGACCGATGATCCTGACGGCGTTTCTCGCCTATTCCACATTCATTGCTTCGCTGATCATCGACTTGGGACGCCCGTATCGCGTGTGGCATCCGCTGGTGATGTGGAACCACCACTCGGTGATGTTCGAAATCGCATGGTGCGTGATGCTCTACACCACCGTTCTTCTTCTTGAGTTTCTTCCCGTCGTACTCGAACGACTCGGGTGGCATCGTCAACTGCATTGGCTGCACAGCGTGATGGTTCCGCTGGTGATTGCCGGAGTCATTCTCTCCACTCTGCACCAATCGTCGCTCGGCAGCCTGTATCTAATCGTGCCGGGCAAACTTTATCCCCTGTGGTATACGCCGATCGAACCCGTGTTCTTCTTCCTCTCCGCTCTTTGCGCGGGGCTGGCCATGACCATCTTCGAGTCGTGGTATGCCGACAAAGCATTCGGGAAGCGCCTGCAACTTTCCTTGCTCACCGGTCTAGGCCGCGTTCTGGCGGTGCTGCTGGCCTTCTATCTGAGCCTCAGAGGCGTAGACCTGGCGCGGCGCGGTGTGGTTCATCTGTTGTTGCAACCTCGATCAGAAACGTACCTCTTCTTCCTCGAGATCGCATTGCTGGCAATTCCCATGGTGATGTTGTTTCGAGTGAGAGTTCATAGCAATCGGACCGCGTTCTATTTCTGTTCGGTATCGACGCTGCTGGGCTTCGTGACCAACCGGATGAACGTCGCGATCACCGGCATGCAGGCGAGCGCCGGAGTGCACTACTTCCCGAAGTGGACGGAGCTTTCGATCACGCTCGGTTTGGTGGCAGCCGCGTTCACCGCCTTCTGGTATGCGGTCAAGTATTTGCCTGTTTTCCCGCGGGCCGAGAGAAATCATTTCCAGCCAACGGAGCAGTTGATTCCTGCGACAGATCGGGAACTCAGCCATGCCAGCTCATGACAACGGCCTGCACGGGGCCCTTCGATCTCTAGGCAGCGGGAGTCTGAGCGCGAAGCTCGTTCTGCTGCTTTTGACGTCGATGACCGCGGTATTTGCATTGCTTGGCTATCTCAACGTGCGGCTGCATCGGCAGCACCTCGAGCAGTACACGCTGCTGAGCGCGGAGCGAGTGAGCGACGTCATCAAGCACAGCACAACCGACTACATGCTCCGCGACGATCGGGAAGGTTTGTATCGCTCGATGCAGACGATGGCGGCCGAGCCTGGCATGGAGAAGATTCGCATCTTCGATCAAGAGGGACGGATCACGTACACAACTGACGGCGCAGAGCACAACCACGTAGTCGATAAGACTGCCGAGGCTTGCTATGGCTGTCACGCACAGTCGCAGCCGCTGGCGCGCCTGAATCGTCCAGATCGTTTCCGGATCTACCGCGGAAGCGCGGGAACACGCGTCCTGGGAATTATCAGTCCGATTGAAAACCAGCCCTCCTGTTCGAACGCAAGCTGCCACGCGCACCCCGCGGAACAGAAGATCCTGGGCGTCCTCGACACCAACCTCTCGCTTGCCAAAGCCGACGTTCAACTCGCCGAGAGCAGCCGCCGCATGGTCACCTACACCGGCTGCGCACTGCTGCTGATCGCGCTGCTGAGTTGGTTCTTCGTGTGGCGCGTCGTGGGCCGACCGGTAAAGGCATTGGAACTCGGAACCGAGCAACTGGCGGCGGGAGATTTGGGATACCAGATCGACGTCCGGTCGAACGACGAAATTGGCCAGCTCGCAAGCTCCTTCAATGCCATGAGCCTGCAACTTCAGTCTGAGCACAGGGAGAATCTGGCGTGGACGCGAACCTTAGAAGACCGCGTCGAAGAGAAAACGCGCGATTTGAAGCGCGCGCACGAGCACGCGCTGCATACAGAAAAAATGGCTTCCATCGGCAAGATGGCGGCCGTGCTCGCACACGAGATCAACAATCCGCTCTCGGGCATTCTGACGTATGCCAGGCTTCTGCGGAAATGGATTGATCATGACGATGCGGGCAAGAGCCGTCGCGGCGAGATTTGCGATTCGCTCGACCTGATCGCTTCTGAGAGCCGTCGCTGCGGCGATCTCGTCAGAAATCTGCTCACGTTTTCGCGCAGCACGCCGATGAACCTGCAGCCGGCGAATCTCAATCAGGTGCTCGATCGCGGGCTCCGGCTCGTGCAGCACCAGGCGGAGTTGGCTGGGGTGCATATCCAGCTCCAGTTCGACTCCGATCTTCCGCTAGCGCTCTGCGACTCCGCTCAAATCGAACAGGTGCTCTTGGCGTTGATGATGAACGCCATCGACGCGATGCCACAGGGTGGAAATCTGTGGCTCACGACAAGTGCAGAGCGCATGGAGCATCGGCTACGAATCGTGGTGCGCGACGACGGAAGCGGCATTCCCGCCGATATCCTGCCGCGAATCTTCGAACCTTTTCTAACAACCAAGGAGACAGGGCGGGGAGTGGGCCTCGGATTGGCCATCAGCCACAGCATTCTAGAGCGCCATAACGGGACGATCGAAGTGCAATCCGAAGCCGGGAAGGGCACCACGTTCACAGTGACGTTGCCATTGTCCGGCGATACGAAGCCATCTATGCCTTCTTCAACCAATGAGATTGCCGCCGCTACCAGCGGGAGGTGAAAGTGGAGACCCAAGGGAAGCTATTAATTGTTGACGATGAACTGAGCGTCCGCGATTCGCTGGGAAAGTGGTTCCAGGAGGAGGGCTACGAAATCGGCACGGCGGAAAGCGCGAGCGAGGCTCTGACTCGCATGGCCGAGGGCAAATGGGATCTCGCGCTTCTCGATATAAAAATGCATGGGACCGACGGAATCGAATTGCAGCGACGCCTGCGTGAACTCGATCCCGATCTGATCGTCATCATGATGACCGGGTATGCGTCGGTCGAAACGGCAGTCGCAGCCCTAAAGAATGGCGCTTACGACTACGTCAGCAAGCCGCTCGATCCAGACGAGATCGCACACCTGGTGAAGAAGGCGTTGTCCCACCATCGCGCGGAACGCGAGAATGTCCGCTTGCGGGAGACGGTTGCAGAGGCTACGCGACCGGGCGATCTTGTGGGGAACAGTGCGGCAATGCGGCGGGTGGCCGAAGCGATCGAGACGGTCGGCCCGACGGACGCGAACGTGCTGATCACGGGAGAGAGCGGCACTGGCAAAGAGTTGGTCGTCCGCGCAATTCATGCAGCCAGTCTCCGGCGATTTCATCCTCTGGTCGCGATTCACTGCGGCGCGCTGACCGAGACGCTGCTGGAAAGCGAACTGTTCGGGCACGAGAAGGGAGCATTTACTGGCGCTCAATACAGGAAGAAAGGCAAGTTCGAGATCGCCGAAGGCGGAACGGTCTTTCTGGATGAGATCGGCGACATCAGCCTGAAAACACAGACAGACTTGTTGCGCGTATTGCAAGAGCGGGAAATCACGAGAGTCGGCGGAAACCAGATCGTCAAAGTCGATTTCCGCTGCGTTGCCGCGACGAACAAAGCTCTGGAGCAAATGATTGAAGAAGGCACGTTCCGCCCCGACCTCTTTTATCGGCTGAATGTTTTCCGCATTGAACTGCCGCCGTTGCGGGAACGGCGGGACGACATTCCCTTGCTGGTGGAGCACTTCGTTCGAAAGTATGCGATGGCGATGAACAAGCACGTTACCCGGATTGCGCCGCGCGCGATGCAACAACTGCAGCAGCAGCCTTGGATGGGTAATGTTCGCGAACTCGAGAATGCGGTCGAGCGTGCGATGGTAGTTGCGCAGGAACCGGAACTCCGCGAGCAGGACTTCATCTTCAAGGTTCCGGCTCCGATCACAGCGGAGGGAAAAACCCTCGACGACATCGAACGGGCGCACATTCTTCGGGTTCTTGAGGAGTGCGGCGGAAATCAAAGTCGAGCTGCCGATGTGCTCGATATCGACCGCGTGACACTGCACCACAAGTTAAAGCGCTACGGCTGGACAAGATCCACTGCCAGCGAAAGCAGGAACTAGCATCGACACGGCTGGCTATCATGAACCTGGTTCATCTGCTTCCCGTCGGCACAATCGATCTCGGGCTGCTTGAATATCTGCGCGACACATTGCCCGGACGGCTGAAGGTGAAGTGCGAGATCCTTCCCCTCACACTTGATCCGGCGTCGACTTACCATCCTGAGCGGCAACAATTTCATTCCTCAGAGATCGTGGAGCGCATGCAGGCGATGATCCGCCCAAAGGACTGGAGGTTTCTGGCGGTTGCCAATGTCGATTTGTACATACCCATCTTGAAGTACGTGTTTGGGGAGGCGCAGATCGGAGGTCCATGTGCTCTGGTATCGACTTTCCGACTGCATCAGGAATTCTATGGGTTGGAACGAAATCAAGATCTGTTGAAGGATCGCCTGTTGAAGGAAGCGGTGCACGAACTCGGACACACGCTCGGTTTGAAGCATTGCGAGGACTACCGCTGCGCGATGGCTTCGTCCCATGCGGTGGAGTGGATCGACCTGCGGGAAAGCTTCCTGTGCGAATATTGCCAGCATCAGGTAGCTACTCTGTGATGCTGAGGGAAGACCGACGGTCCGGTCGTTGGTCGGTATAGAAATTTTGCCGCGTGACCGGACTCTGAGAGTCGCCAGATGGAAGCCTGGGTTCGCAAATCCGTCTGGACATCGGAAGAATAGGTTGGTTTACTAGCAGCGTCCAATTCAATCGCGGTCCAAAAGGAGCAGTATGTCGAGAATCCTGCTCGGCGTGATCTGTGGGTTGGTGTTTGGAGCCATTGACATCGGAATCATGCTGCCAATGACCTTCCCAGACAAGAAGGCTGCCATCACAGCGGCTTTCATTTCACGCTTCGGAATTGGATTTGCTATCGGTGCGGCCCGCCTGCCTTGGCCCGGATGGGCGGTGGGACTTTGCTTCGGTCTGCTATTGAGTATCCCCGACGCCATCATCACAAAAGCTTACGGACCAATCATCGGCATGGGTGCAGTTGGTGGCATCATCATCGGATTTGTGGTCGGGCGATTCGGTCACTGAGATTCAAACTGACAGTTCAAGCTGACCCACTACCGACGCCGCCTCAGATTACAAAGACCGTTCGGCGTAGTACACTCTTCGCCATGATGCCAAGACGCCTCTTAACCGCATGCCTCGTAATTTTTCTCCTTACCACCAGCGGAATGGTCCTCGGACAGACGAGTCCGTCGAAGCACAAATCTGGAGTTGAACAGAAACCCTTCGGCTCGAAGGACGGGAGGCCCGTCACCTTGTACACGCTTACGAATTCGCACGGCATGGAAGTCCGCACGATGAACTACGGCGGCATTATTCTGTCGATCAAGGTTCCGGATCGCAAGGGAGCGATCGCCGACGTCGTTCTAGGCCATGACACGTTGGAGGGTTACACGCCCAACCCGCCGTATCTGGGAGCGATCGTGGGCCGCTACGCCAATCGCATCGCGAACGGATCGTTTACTTTGGACGGCAAGACGTACACGCTGCCGAAGAATGACGGCCCAAACACGCTTCACGGCGGCACGACCCGGACTTTCGACAAAGTCGTGTGGGACGCCGAACCTCTCAAGGGAAAAACTGGAGTTTCATATACCTATCTGGCTAAAGACGGCGAGGAAGGCTTCCCCGGCAATCTGAAAGCCACGGTGACGTACACGCTGACAGACACCAACGAGTTGATTCTCGATTACACGGCCACGACGGACAAGGCCTCGCCGATCAACATGAGCCAGCACAGCTACTTCAATCTGGCCGGCCAGGGAACAAGCGATATCCTCGATCACGAAGTCATGCTCAATGCGGATCGCTTCACTCCGGTGGACAAGAACCTGATTCCGACGGGAGAACTGCGGCCGGTGAAGGGGACGCCCATGGACTTCACCAAGCAGACGAAAGTCGGAGCGCGCATCGACGATTCGTATGAGCAGATCGTCCTTGGCCATGGTTATGACCACAACTGGGTCATCAATCGCAAGGCTGGCGACAAGGGACTGGTGTTGGCGGCGCGCGTGTATGAGCCCACCAGCGGGCGGGTTCTGGAAGTTTCAACGACGCAGCCGGGCGTGCAGTTCTATACGGGCAACTTTCTGGATGGAAGCGTCACGGGGAAAGAAAATCGTGTCTACAAGCGCCGCTTCGGACTTTGCCTGGAGACACAACATTTTCCGGATTCGCCAAACCACCCGGATTTCCCGAGCACGATCCTAAAGCCGGGAGAAACTTTCCACCAGAAAACAATGTTCAAGTTTTCGACGAAGTAAGAATTGGTCACGAAGAAGCCCGGCGTTTCGACGCCGGGCTTTTTCATTTGAGGATGATTTTAGTCTGCTCGGAGTTCTTCCGTTAGAGCCTTCTCCACTCGTTGGCAATGTTCCGCTGCCAATTTCTTCCCACCGGAAGTGAGATAAAAAGTATCGATTGCCATCTGACCCTCTGTATCGATCAGAGCAATTTCTATGTTGCACTCTTGATCAGACAGCCGGGAGGCGATTTTATGAAGCAGGCGAGGACGATCCTGAGTGATCACCTGCACCAGGGTGCTGGTAGCGGAACACGAGTCGTCGAACTCGATCTTCGTTTCCACTTTCACTTTCGCGATAGTTCCTTTTTCCGAGCGCTGGCGGTCGCGCAACATCTTATCCAGATCCGCCTCGCCGATGAGGACGCTAGCGACTCCGCGGCGAAAGCGGTCCCATTCAGAAAGATTCAGCTCAAGGGTGCGAAAGCGGTCGGTGAAGAACAACGTGTCAACGACCGTGCCGGCGTGATTCGAAAACGCGTTAGCCTTGACGATGTTCATTCCCCATGCTGCGAGAACTCCGGCGAGTTTCGCGAACAAAGCTGGACGGTCGGTGGTCACGAGGGTCAACTCGTACCAATGGCGGCCGCGGCGCAATTCCACCTGTACGGGGTTGTTTCCTAACTCCTCCGCCATCTGCATGTGTCGCATGACTTCTTCTGCAGCGTGCACGAGTAAATAACGCTGCGGGAATCCTTCTAGAAAGGCTTTGAACCTCGCTCCGGTCACGGGCGCCAACAATCTGAGGCGCGCAAGCTTTTCGTTGTTCACCTCAGCGTTCGCATCGGCGTGGACGCGCTGGTCCGCACTGCGTGTCAGATAATTTTCGGTGGCCATGTAGAGTTGCCACACGTTTTCTGCCTTCCATGGAGTCAGCGCCTCGGGATTAACGGCCTTGATGTCGGCATAGGTCAGCAAGCAAAGCATCTTCAGCCGTTCGGGAGTACCCATTTTCTCGGCGAATCCGGCGACTGTCGCCGGATCGAAAATATCGCGGCGCAATGCCGAGGACAGCTCCAAATGGCTGGCGATCAGAAACAGAACTTCCGCGCGCTCCTTGGGATCGATGTCGAGTCGATCCATTGCATGGTTTGCGACTTCCACACTGGCATCCACATGATTCGTACTGGACATGCCTTTCCCGGTGTCGTGCAGCAGAAGCGCGAGATACAACAACTCCGGGCTTTCCAGCTCAGTCAATAGCTCGGCATAACGCTTGTCCCACTCGGACTGAGATTGCTTCAGCCGATGCAGGCTTTCGATGGCAAGAAAGGAATGCTCATCGACCGTGAAGCGGTGGTAGAAATCACGCACGACGAGCGAATCAATCAGGTTCAACTCCGGCAAGAGCACGGTCAGCAACCGAAGCGATTGCATGGCGCGCAGCGCGTCGGCCGCATGAGGCTGCACCAATGTTTCTTGCAGGTAAAGCCAAAGTTCCGCGCCGCGCGGTGGCATCGTCGCCAATGCGGGAAGCGCCTGCTCGATCCGGTATTCCGTTGTCGCGCTCAGTTTCAAGCCGTGGTGCGCCATGAAATGAAAGAGCCGCAGGAGGACTTCCGGATCTTGCAATGCAGACGGCTGCTGCAGAAAAATAAGCCCATCAACGACCGAAAAATCAGGAGTGGTGATCCGCGAACGCCAGCTCTGCACCTGTCGATATAATGCAGACCAAGCCTCCGGAATCTCTTCCAGCAATTGCGCGACCGTGCGTTGGACGGCACGGGCGTGACCGAAATAAATGCGCATCCAATCCGCGGCAGAAAGTTCTTCCGCACCAGCGGCGCCGATCTTGCGTGCCGCAGCCTCGTCCTGTGCTTCCCAACTCAACGTGTTGTCGTCGCGCCCGTGGCGAAAATGCAGGAAGCAGCGCGCAGACATCAGAAAATCCAAAGCCGATTCCAGTTGCTTGCGAACCGGAGCCCGCAGTGAACTGGCGTCAGGCCAATCGCGCAGCTTGTCCATGGCGGAGATTAGGGCGAGCCAGTTCGCTACGTTGCAATCGCGAAGTCCACCCGGCGCCTCTTTCAAATTCGGCTCGAGATGGTAGAGCGTCATCCCGTGTTTGGCATGGCGGGCGCGCGTAACTTCGGCGAGTCCCTGCAGCAGAGACTTCGATTCGCGCATCACCAGCTTTGGGATGACCTTGTCGTGCAGTTTGCGAAATAAGTCGCGATCTCCCGCAAGATAGCGGCAATCGAGGAGAGAGATCGCAAATTCGGTGTTGTTGGGATCGAAGCGGTCACATTCGGCGAGAGTTCGAGACGCAGGGCTAAGCTTCAGGCGAAGGTCCCACAATTCCTGAGACAACTGACGCACGGGATCTTTGAAGGCTTGCTCGGACTCGCGATCTCCGAAGAGAAAAAGAACGTCGATATCGGAGTAGGGAAACATCCATCCGCGGCCAAAGCCTCCGGTCGCGACGAGCGTGAGATTGGTGGGACGACCCGGTTCCTGCGAGATGATTTCGTGCCAGAGCCGGGAGATGGTTTCTTCGACAAGAAGCGTTCGCCGAGAGATTGCGGCGCGGCCGTCTCCACTGGCTTCGAACTCACGCTGGATACGCGCCGACTCGTCGTTGAGGGAACTTCTGAGTTCGCCGATCCGTGAGGACGTTGCCATTATGAAAGTGACGCACCCGTGGCGTCAGACAACGAAGAGTTCATCTTCATCGCTGCTTAATCAGATGCTCCTGAAGCGCGTTTTTGGCACCACCCGAAACCGCGCTCCAAGTGACTTCGCCCGGCAACAAGTCGGCGCATTTCTAAAGAGCGCCTTCGCCACGCTCGTCGTTGCGAATGCGAATGGCTTCGTCTATTTTCGTCAAGAAAATTTTTCCGTCGCCGATTTTCCCGGTTCGCGCCGCCCCAAGAATCGCCTGCACGGCTTTTTCCACCATAGCGTCGCCTAACACCATTTCGAGCTTTGTTTTGGGAATCAAATCGACGCTGTACTCACGTCCGCGATAGACCTCCGTGTGACCCTTCTGACGTCCATGACCGCGAACCTCGAGCACCGTCATACCTTCGACACCGACGTCGTGCAATGCGGCTTTCACCGCTTCCAATCTTGAATTCTGGATGATCGCCTCGATCTTCATCATGATATGTACAAGTCCTGTTTTGCGATTGTCCGGCTGGGTGTCACGCTCTCTTCGATTTCAGGACGAGCGTGTAGCCGTCTCCCCATACTATCCCTGTTCGCGGCACTCGGAGAGATCCAGACTCGTAAGTGCTCCCCTTTTGGAATGGCGGTCCAGCGACCGCCTCAATACCAGCGTACCGACAATTGAACGACCGGAGCACAAGATATCGATCGGCTTACGCACGAAGCGACGCCCACGAAGCCAACCCAACGAGCGTAGTCACGACGATTCACTTTACCGTCGCAGCATCCCTGCTGGAAATCGAAACTATTTATTGACTCCATCAGGTTTTGTTATTCGAGTCGAGCGGCCCATTTTTGGCGTGATTTTTATGAGTGGCGCATACATGAAAATACTGAGATACTTAAGGGAAACACATCAGGTATGCGCTGACCGTCGCGCGCATGGCAGGGGGGTTCCAGTCGTGTCCAACGATAATGCAAAAGCTTCCGCAACACTTCCCGGTACTGTTGAGAAAGTAATTCAGCCGCATCCGAATTCTGGCGAGCCGGAGAAGGCGCAGATCTCGGTGGAAGGCGCAGACCATCTTTACCGCGAAATCCGCGTGCCCAACACGCTAGTCGATGAAAATGGCCGCAGGGTCAAGCTGAAAGAGGGCGCGGAAGTTGAGGTCAAGATTGAGGCCGATCAACTTGACACGAACACCATTCCCGCATCCTACGAGGATTCGAACAAGCCCTTGCGGCGCAATCCCTCCATCTGATCCAGTTGCAAGATAGACCGGTGCGATGAAGCGCCTATTTCGGCTGCGGTGGCGGCGGTGTGGCTGGTTTCACAAACTTCGCGTCGTCGATCGCTACATTCTGTTTCATATCGCTGACCTGAATTGTGAAGCGGCCCCCCGGCCGCGCCAAGGTCCATCGATACGGAGCTTTTACGCCGTTGGCGTCGCGGTAATCGGCGTAATCGATCTGCGTGGGCAATAAGCCCAGCGCAGTGTCCCCGTAGCGCACCAGGCGGATGAGCAATCCGGATTGTTTATCGAAGTAGAGAATGATGGGGGGCTTTCCTTCGCGCTCCCCGATAAGAACGTAGGCTTCCTGATCGCCAACCTTCTCAGTGCCACGGAGGCGGGTTCCGGTGAACATTCCTTTCAAATGGGTCGCAAGATGGAGGTCGGCATCGATCGCAGCCCCATCCAGATCAGGACCATGCATTTCGCGAATCGGCCGACCCGGTGCGCCCAGCCATCCCTCATGCCCGTTGAACGCCGTCACACTGTCGCCTTCAGGCATGTGCGTGAATGAGATCCGCTTGTCGGGATCTGTCGAGTAGATGTCGATCGGAAGCGATTTTCCACCCACGTCGATCGACCCTTTCATGACGCGGCTCGTAACCTTGTCGATGGCGGCGGCTCCGCCAACTGCCTGGACGTATTTGTCGAGAAGCTGATCACCGGTGGGGCCGCTGGCTTCCTTGGCGTCTTTCTCGCCAGCTTCACCCTCGTGATCGTGCGCGGGTACCATTGGTTCCTTGGACGCCTCAGTCATCACGGCGGGGATGGCCGCAGGATGGCTGCTGCCGCGGTGACAGGAGTTGCATGTGACTGCGCGATGTCCCTCAAAATTGTCTTTGTTGATGGCGAACATCATCTCCATCATCTTGCGGGCGGTCTCCTTCGGCTTCTTGTCGTCCTTCTCGAAGGCATTCTGCACATGACAGAACTCGCACTCGACTCCCAGCGACGCGCTGATGAATTGCATCGTCGGAAACAATTGTTCTGCTGGCATTCCCTTTAGCACTTTGATGTTCTTGAATTGTTCCTCGGCCTTCTTTGGCGCCATCTGCCCACTCGGAGCTTGCGGAGGTTGCGCTTTCGCTGGACGGATCACAAACGAGTTGGCCGCGAAGAGTAGCCCAGCGGAGAAGACTGAAAGAGATTTCCAATTCATCATTCCGTTATCCTCAAAATTCAGTTGCCTGCGGAAGCTACAAAGTCTAGCAGAGGCGATCAACGGCGATTGCTATAAACGACTTTTCCCGACACCTCGGCAATGGTAACGCGATCGGGCAGCAGCGAATTCACTTGGCCTTTCAGATGTTCAGGAACGAACAGGAAGATACGTCGATTCCCATGCCAATCGTCATGCAAATCCGCGTCGGTTCGGTAGATGTTCGGGGCATCCGGAAAAGTGGAGCCAAACCACATCGATGTCGTGCGTCCATTTACCAGCTCGATTGGTCTCCGCAAATAAAACAGAAGCGATGATCCGAATGCCTGATCGCCATAAATCATGACGCGATCTTCGGGGCGCGCTTGCGCGGAAATATCCTGTGCGAGGTCTTTCGAAGATAAGTACGGTCCAAACCTCCCCAGCGCAATGTGCGCAGCGACGAGGAATACAGCCAAGCCCGCAGCCAGCGACAACGTGGCAGCGTAGTGCCTTCGGCGAAGGCGCATCAGGAAAGACGAAAGCGGAGCAATCAACAGTGCGACCGCGGCCAGCGCCGCCGGAAGCCGCAATGCCGCGAAAGACGCGTAGCTCAGGTCCAGCATGTGCGACGTTGAGAGGGTGTCGTCGTTCATGTTGTGCCGGGCCAGCACATTGCCGATATCTGGCTCGAACGGCAGGTGGCGCGACTTCCACAACAACGCGAGCAACGTGATGCCCGCTGCTACGCCCACCAATGCGAGGACCGCGGACGAGGATCGCAGCCATCCCTTGCGCAGGCCGGTGTTGCAATCACTTGCTTCGGAGCGTGAAATTCCTTCCGCCAGCAGCAGAAAGAGCGGCAAGTACGCGGGAAAGGTGTAGTACTCCTGGTTGGTCGAAACGGCGAAGAAGACCAGGACGAGTCCCGCCAGAATCCAGCACATCAGGCGCGACCGCTTCGCAAAATTCCAGGCGCCAGGATCTCGGCGCGCATCGATCACGGTGCGAATGGCGGCGGGAAGATAGAGACTCCATGGAAAGAGCCATACGAGATGGAGCGACCAATACAAAGCCCAAGGCAGCTTACTGTAGTCGCGCGGATAGCGCTTTCCGAGAAAGCGCAAGTAGTGCTCGTTGACGAAATAAAACCAAAAGAAGCCGTGACCTCCCTGCCCGCCTGTGTTTCGTAAGCCGGCAAGAATATGCCACGGTGCGGCGATCAGAAGGAACAGGATTGTCCCCGAAAACAGCCGGAACTCGCGCCATCGCCGCCATTCGCCAGTGATCAGGAGATACAGGAACGCAGCTCCGCCCGGAAATGCCAGCGCGATTAGTCCCTTCGTCAGCACGCCGAGTGCGACACACACATATCCCGCATACCAGCGCCATGCCTGTCCTCCCGACTCAAGTGCAGTCAGGTAGAAATAAAGCGAGGCCGCGATCAAGAGGCTCAGCAGCACGTCTGGAATTAATATCCGCGTAAACAAAAAGACGCCAGCGGCTGTGTAAACAAACAGGGCCCCGTAGATACCGACTCTCTCGCCGAATGCGCGACGTCCCCAAACGAGAGCCAAAAGGCCCATCAGGCCAACCGACAGCGCCATGGGTAAACGGGTCGCGAACTCATTCACACCGAAGAGGCCATAGCTGATAGCGACGAGCCAGTACGGCAGAGGGGGTTTTTCCAGGTAGCGAATGCCATTGACGTGGAGCGTGACAAAATCGCCCGTTACGAGCATTTCGCGGGCCGCTTCGGCGTGCGTACTATCGGCATCGTCGAGCAGGCCCGGAGAAAACATCGATCCGAAATAGACGGCTGCGAAGACGATGGCCAGCGCCCAGTATGAGGCGCGGCGGAGGCGGTCCGGGACAGAGGTTGTGTCGTCAGATACTGACGTCGAAATAGCGCTCAATTGTTATGAACCCAGACAAGTGTTACAGAGTGGGAAGCTAGGCTGCAAGCGTCGGGCTTGCGCGTTCGGGCCGACAGCCAACAACGGATACGATTTCGGCTGTCGTGACTCGTCGCTTTGCGACTCGGGGCGGACGCATGCGTCCGCCCCTACACAAATAGCGATTGGTCACTTTTGTTGGGAGGCTTCGGACAATCTTTGCGATCGGTCGAAGAACTTCCACTTGTCCATTCCCGCGGGCACGCCAACATCGAAAAATCCCACCATCATTTCGTCGGAAGTCTGATCTCCCCAGGTCACAGTCTTGCTGGGATCAGGATTGTGGGGATTGTTTTTCGAGTTGTCGTACCATGCAATGGCGCGCAACTTCGTTCCGGCCTTCAAGAATCGAGGCTCGGCCAGACGATAGCTCAGCTGCCAGTGGAAGTGATAGTTCACCCGAAGCAAAACTTCTACGCTGCGATCGTCGTGAACAATGTCGTATTCAAAACGCTTCCCGCGAAGATGCATATGCGGGAACAGGCTGAGTAGCGTCGCGTCGTTGGGTAGAGTTCCCTGCACTTCCACGCGAAAATCATCGGCGCCGGGCGGAATGATTAAGGCATGATTATTTAACTGCAAAGTAATGACGCGCTGTTTCGGCGGAGCTTTTGCAAACACGAGGCCGATACTCGTCTGGTCTGCGTCGGGCGTACCGTTGGTCGTGTAGTGCATCTGGAATACGAGGTCCGATCCGGCGGGAACGAATTTTGCCATTTCATCCGACCACTGGTCCGGAGAACTGCCGGGAGCGTAAACGAGTAGTAAATCGCTTGTTGTTTCGTGCGCCTGGCGTTGTTCCACGGGATCGCTCAAAGTCGAGGCTGTGAACGGCTCTCCTTTAGGAGCGTGACGCAGCCACTCCGAATCTGGCGGACGAATGTAGACCACCGCGTGATGAACGTGCGCCGGACTCCCCGGACGAAACTCCGACATCTGCACCCATCGATCTTCCGTGAAATGCGTGGGGACGATCTCGTAGGTATATTCGACCTCACCCTGAGATGGTATCCGGACCGCCTTCGGCATGCTGACTACAAGGTCTGGCTGCGGAATATTCCACTCATTCGCCCATTTCTTATGCGGTGGCGCGTCGCGCGGCTCTCCCGCTGGAGCACCAGCGGCTGACCACGCCGAGATGCTCGCAATCTGTTGCTCGGTCAATGAAACGTCATTTGAGAAATGCCCATACTTCGGATCGGCAAACCAAGGCGGCATCATCTTCATCTCGACGGCATGGGACATCGCACGTGCCCATGGATGCGTTTGCTCGTAAGTCACCAACGGCATCGGCGCTACCTCGCCAGGGCGGTGACAGCTCTGACAGTGATCCTGCAGGATGGGGAGGATATCGCGGTAAAACGTTGGAGCCGGCGGAGTACCGGCACGCTCCGGAGGGCCCTTAGGCGCTTGCCATGCCGCGAACAACAACGCGCTGCCGGCCAGGGCCGCTAAGGCTGTGGCGATCTTCGTTAGATTGAATGCTTTTGAGGCGAATCCCACTTCAACACCCTTAGTTTAGATTTCATAAGTCTCGCATATGTATTCGGCAGTTAGATGCGCCCACTGTTTGCACGTCCGAAACACCATATTTTCAAAGGACAGATCGTCCGGACAGATGATTCGATCCAAGTCGCATTGACGGTCGCGCAGGCGATCACTGCACGCCTGGCCCAAAAATGCTAAATTCATCACTTCATGTCAGCCCCTAATTCCAGCTTCGTCCGCGCCTGCAAGTCTCAGCCTGTGGAGCGGACTCCGGTCTGGTTCATGCGGCAAGCCGGCCGGTATATGGCCGAGTACCGCGCAGTGCGCAAGGAACATTCTTTGCTCGAAATCTGCAAGAAGCCTGCGCTGGCTGCCGAAGTCACCATCACCGCTGCGGAATTCCTCGGCGTGGATGCCGCCATTATTTTTGCGGACTTGCTGCTTCCGCTCGAAGTGATGGGACTGCCATTCCATTTTTCGGCCGGCGAGGGCCCTGTCATCGAAAAACCGATTCGCAGCAAAGAAGATATCGCGGCTCTGCGGACCGACCGTGCTTCTGAACTCGGGTATGTCTCGGAAGCCGTAGGGCTGGTAGCCAAGCATTTTGCCGGACAGGTACCCGTGATCGGATTTTGTGGCGCGCCTTTCACGCTTGCCAGTTACATGATTGAGGGCGGCGGCTCGCGCAATTACGTCCACGCGAAAAAGATGATGTACAACGCTCCCAAAGATTGGGACGTGTTGCTGCGAAAATTGGTCACTGTGACCACCGCTTACTCGGAAGAACAAGTGAAGGCGGGCGCGGACGCCATACAGATTTTCGACAGCTGGGTCGGCTGCCTGAGCGTGGAAGATTACCGGCGCTACGTTCTGCCGCACGTCACCGGGATGGTGAAGCGGCTGCAAAAAACCGGAGTGCCGGTGATTTACTTCGGCACCGACAGTTCCACGCTTTTGCCTGCGATGAAGGAAACTGGAGCCGACGTGATCGGACTCGATTGGCGCATTCCGCTGGACGAAGGTTGGAGCCGCCTCAACCACGAGGTCGCCGTGCAGGGAAATTTGGATCCTGTCCTTTTATTCGCCGATTGGAAAGAGTTGAAGTCACGGGCAGAAGAAATCCTGCGCCTGGCAGCGGGACGGCCAGGACACATCTTCAATCTCGGCCACGGCATCCTTCCGGAGACTCCGGTCGATAACGTGAAAAACTTGGCTCGACTGGTCCAGGAATATTCGCTGTCTCCGCGAACCGCGGCTCGCGGAGAGCAAAAGCCCAGAGCCGGAAGCAATTCATGATTCGCGTCGCCATCGTAGGCGGAGGCATATCCGGCCTTTCCGCTGCCTACGAACTGGAACAACGACGGCGAAGCGGAACCCAGGTCGAATATGTCCTCTACGAATCCTCTCCCCGGCTAGGCGGAGTTCTGCGTACCGAGCAGGTCGATGGATGCCTCGTTGAAGCCGGACCCGATTCTTTCGTCAGTGAGAAACCCTGGGCCTCCGAACTAAGTCGCGAGCTCGGCCTCGGCGATCAACTTATCGGCTCGAACGATGCCGACCGTAAAACGTACATCCTGACCCGCGGTCGTCTCGTAGAAATGCCGGACGGCCTGATGTTCCTGGTTCCGACAAAGATTTTGCCGACCGGCCTTTCGCCATTGTTCTCATGGAAGACCAAGTTGCGAATGACGCGAGAGATGTTTCATCCGCCGCAAGCGATCGACAAGGATGAATCGGTCGCAGACTTCGTAGAGCGGCACTATGGCAGCGAAATGGTGGATCGGCTTGCCGATCCGCTGCTGTCAGGCGTCTATGGTGGGGACGCTGCCGATCTGAGCGTTCGTGCCGTCCTGCCACGATTCGCCGAGATGGAGCGCACTCACGGAAGCCTGGGCCGCGCCATGCTGGCGGCGCGCAAGAAGGTGGCTTCCGGACCGCCGAAGCCGGCATCTTCACTGTTCACCTCACTAAAGAATGGCATGCAGCATCTTGCGGAGAGTGTGGCAGCAAGCCTGCCGAGCTCGGCGCTTGTGACCAATACGCCGGTGCAGGCAATCCAGTTTGAAGCCGAAAGTTGGGTAGTATCCGCTGGCCTCAAATCGGATCAGTTTGATCGGGTCATCATCGCGCTTCCCGCAGCGGCAGCAGCCGCCGTGCTGAGCATGGTTAAGCCCGAACTCTCGAGCGAACTTTGGGCCATCAAGTACAGTTCGTCAATCACGGTGGGGCTCGGCTACGACCGCAAAGTGCGGGAGTCGCTTCCGCCGGGCTTTGGTTTCCTGATACCGCGAAGCGAAGGCCACCAATTGCTCGCCGCCACTTTTGTGCACAACAAATT
Organism: uncultured Acidobacteriota bacterium; assembly: GCA_963819455.1. Lineage (GTDB taxonomy): Bacteria > Acidobacteriota > Terriglobia > Terriglobales > Acidobacteriaceae > Sulfotelmatobacter. The sequence goes on along the minus strand of CAWFWF010000010.1, from coordinate 537,126 downwards.
TCCGCACCGCGCTCCCGAAAACCGGGCTTTGTTGCGTTGTTTCTTCGCTGGCATGAATGCGGAAAGAGTCTGGCCGCTCACCGACGATCAGATTGTCGGCATCGTGCGGAATGAACTGCAAAAAATTATCGGATTGCGTGCCGAGCCGCTCTTTGCCCGCGTGTATAAGTGGAAAGCTGCGATGGCCCAGTACAGCGTCGGCCATCTTGAACGACTGGAGCGCATCGAACGCCTGCGCCAGCAATTGCCTGGGATAGCTCTGGCGGGAAATGCCTATCGCGGAATCGGAGTGCCCGACTGCGTTCGCTCAGGGCGTGAAGCGGCCAAACAAGTGCTCCAGTAATTCTCGAAAAAATCTCAGGCGGGAATTGCGTTACGTTTCGATTGCTCCCGGCGCATAGACGCCAGAACAAGTCGAATCTCATCGTAGGTGACTTCGGGCGGCAACGCATCCTTCAGTGGCTTCAGCTTTTCGATCTTTTCCAATCCCTCACGATTGCAGGCCGCTTCGATGACGGCGCGTTTATTTCGATCAATCCATTTCGCCTGAAATTCGATCTCTCCGTTTTCGACGAGCGATGTGACGGCGCTGACCACAGTGCCGAGCTGACGTCCGCGAATTTGTGCGATCTCGTCGAGGCTTTTCCCTTCGCGCAGCAATCGTAATGTTTCGAGAGCTGGAGCCGTCTTCTTCTCGGCAGGTGCCGCTGCCCGCTCGCCCTCGCGGTATCGCTTCAACGCCGCCAGAATTTTCTTCCCGTAAAGATCAGCTTTCCGTTCGCCGATTCCAGTGATGGAAAGCAGTTCGGCGATCGTAGACGGCTTGATGCGGCAGATCTCTTCCAGCGTAGTGTCGTGGAGCACGACGAACGCGGGCGTTCCCTGTTCTTTCGCGGTCAACCGTCGCCACTCTCGCAGATACTCCCGTAGATCGGCGTTACCATCGTCCGCAAAGCTCGCCGACTTTGCTGCTGCCGTTCGCCCGCCGCTACTGACGGTACGGGCTGTCGCGGCACTCTCGACGCGCGTAAGCCAATCGGGCGCGCTTCCACAGACATCGCAGGCATCGCACGACTCCCACTTCGGAGTCTCCCCGAAATGCGTGCAGATTTGCCGGTGACGGCACTGCGCGGACTCCGCGAATGCACGAATCGTGTGATATCGCTGCCAGGCGCGATCGCGCTCGGCCGCATCCAGAATCTGGTTGGCGAAGTAGCCCAGCAGTCCTGCATCCTGCTTACGCCACAGCAGAATGCAGTCGGCGGGCTTTCCATCCCGTCCGGCGCGACCCGCTTCCTGGTAAAACTGCTCCACCGATTTCGGCAGCGCCAGGTGAATCACCGCCCGCACATTCGCCTTGTTAATTCCCAGGCCGAAAGCAATCGTCCCCACCAGCACGCGGACTTCATCTGACATCCAGCGCTCCTGATTGCGGCGGCGATCGTCGCCCGACATCTTTGCGTGATAGGGGACGGCCGCGATGTCCTGATCGCCGAGGAAGTCCACCATCTCTTCCACTTTGTTGATCGTTGGTGAATATACGATCACATTGCCTTCCGCGTAGTTGCGCAATGCCTTCACCAAAAGGGCTGTGTGCTCGACACTGCTGCATTGCCGCATCAGGTAGCGAAGGTTGGGACGGTGAAAGCTGGCGATGAACTTGTCAGGATTGCGCAGTTGAAGTTGCGCCAGAATGTCATGCCGCACGTGACGTGTGGCGCTTGCAGTAAAGGCGGCGATGGGATGGTGGGGAAAATGTCCGCGCAAACTGCTTAAGGTGCGGTACTCGGGGCGGAATTCGTGACCCCACTCGGAAATGCAATGCGCCTCGTCGATCGCAAAGAATGCAATGGGAACCTGCTGCAGCCATGCCAGGGTATCGCGACGCTGCAAGCGTTCCGGCGACAGGTACAGCAAGCGGAACGCGCCCTCTCGTGCCTGTCGCATGATGCGCGTCTGCTCTTCGCCGCTGACGGCGCTGTTCAGCACGGCCGCGGGAATACCCATCTGCGCCAGTTGCGCCGCCTGGTCTTGCATGAGCGCGATCAAGGGCGAAATCACAACCGCGGTCTTACCGGAAATGACGGCGGGCAGTTGGTAACAGAGAGACTTGCCTCCGCCAGTGGGCATGACGACGCAGGCGTCGTGACCCGCCAGCAAGCTTTGCACAATTCGCTCCTGCAATGCGCGGAATGAACTGTAGCCCCAGTAGCGCCGTAACGGAGTGAGGAGATCTGCTTCCGGGGTCATACGATCAGTATAGGGTGTGGAGATAATTCGGTCGTCGCTGCCGATGCGCTTTCGGCAACGGCACTCCCAAACTGGAATGCCGTTAGTCGTGGGCGACATTCGAATCCACAATCGGATAGAGTTTCGAGAACCCTGCCCAGACCAGCGCAATCACGATGAAACAGAGAATGCTCCCCTCAGGGCCAACGGATCCTCCACTCAGCCACTGCGGCCCGCGCAGGGACGAACTCAGCAGATGCCCCGGCGATACGGTCCCGCTGTCAGGAACAGAATAGAAAAACGTCTCGCCCCAGTCCCACGCAGCATGAAATCCAACGGCGAACCACAGGCTTCCCGTGCGGCGCAGAGTCAGGCAAAAGAAAAATCCGATGAACGCCGCCGCCAGAAGTCCAGCCCATTGCTCTCCGCCGTTCCTCAGATGAATCAGTCCGAATGCGCATGACAGCACGATGGCGGCAGGCCAGAATCCGACACCTCGAGCCAGCGTGAATTGGGAATAACCGCGGAGCAGGAATTCTTCGAAAAATCCTACGAGTAAAAACATCACTGCCCAGAAAGCAGCGAAACGCGCGAGGCGCGCACCATGCAAGACGATATGACCAAATGAGAAACACTTCAGGCCGTCAAGTCCGAGTATCAAAAGGCTTATCGCAACGAAACCCCACAGCGCGCCGGTCCAAAACAGCCGTCCGAAGGCTTGCTTCAACGGCAATCCATACGAACCCCAAGGTCGCCGCTCGACTCGAGCAAGAACAATGGCCGGGATAGTAGCAGCCAGCAGGTTTCCGAATTCCTCCAACAACATGGACCACAGGCCGCTGTAGCCGAAGTCTAGATGCCACGCCAGATCGACGGCGAGGCGTTGCAATCCGAGGAAAGTGATGATGTAAAAGAGAAAGCCCCATCCGGGGCGAAGACCATCCGGCGCAAAGAAGACTGTGTGCGCGTAAGAAACGGGGATCGAGGCGCTGAAATCCGGTCCACTTCGTTCCGCCGCTTCTGGTGCGGGATTCGACGCTGGCGCGCCGCTGGTATTGATTTCCAGATCACTCATCGCAGAACTTTCCCCGCAACCGCCTCCGACATGGTAAAACACTCGGCTCGGACTAATGCGTCCATATTTCACCCGCGACCGTTTCGGACGTCCGCAATTTCTAGCGGGATTGTTGCTGCTCGTCTTTCTGGCGCAAGCGTCATGGCTGGTACACCGCGAACTGCGCGCTGCGCAAGGAACGGATGAGCGAGAGGCACTTCGGATCAGCGAAGGCTGGAAACAATGGCATGGGAAAGGGATTGCGGCCGCTCCAATCACAGAACAAGGTGATAGCGCGCCTCATGATCCATTCCAAAGCGCGCAAAGCGGATTTGACGCCGAACATTCACCCCTGATTTACCTGGTGTCAGCAGCTCCGCTTTTGATCTGGCCGCACGACTTTACAGCCGAGTCGGCGCCTTACTGGCGGTGGCTTTCGCGCCTTCCTTTTCTTGCCTGCGGAGTTTTTCTGGGAGCGTCGCTCTGGTATGTGGCCCGGCGTCTCTGCGGTAACACGGGAGGGCTGGTCGCTCTCGTCTTCTACAGCTTCTCGCCTTCGCTGATCCAGGCCAGCGCCGCCTGGCATACGGAACCGGAGATCGTCGCCGCATGGGGAGCGTTCGGGACGATCTTTACAGCAATTGCCGTCGCCCACACTTTGTACGCCCCGCGTGAAGTCGTGTTGTGGAATTGGCGAAGAATCGTTCTGCTGGGAGTGTCGTTTGCCATCGCAGTCGGTGCACAGTTCTCCCTCGTCATTCTCGTGCCAATGGCGCTCACGTTCCTGCTTTATGTCGCCCCGGTGCGGCAGCGTGCGGGATTCGTCATTTGGGCGTCCGCATGCGTCATCGGATTTCTTCTACTTTTCGGCGAGTACTTCTTTCAAACTCACACTTTCGCAGAAAGCATGCGGGAAGCGATTTTCTGGGGAAATACGTGGCGCGGCTTCGTTGTCCTGGGAGTTTATAAGCAGGTCGCGGTGCAGATCGCACGGGCATGCCCGGCGCTTGCCTTGGCGCTACCAGTCGCTCTCATCACGTATGTCGTTTGGCCGCGTACGCGATACTTTGGAAATACCGCGCCCCTGATCGTTGCTGTCTTGTTTCTTGCGCTGGGAATGGCAAGCCCCCACACCGCAGGCGCAGGTTTTTTACTGGCAGCAGCGCCGTTTCTATTTCTATTTGTGGCGGGAGTGTTAGCAGACTTGCTGGAGACAAGCTACCGGCCGCTGGTCTTGGCATGCATCGCGGCACTTCTTATTACGTACGTCGCGCGAACTCTGCTGGCACTCGCACAGGTTCCGATCGGATGATCGTTCGCACAGCGAAGGTACTAGGTAGAAACGGCGACTTTGCTCTGAGACAGCTGTTGCACGAGAAACTCCAAGTATTCGCCCATGCCCTCACCAGTCTTAGCGGAGAGACGAAAAATTCTCATCCCCGGACGCACCGACTCAATGTTCTTACGAGCCTCGTCCCACTGAAATTCCACCGCCGCGGCGAGTTCATTCTTTGTAATGACGGCAACGTCGGCGCTGTTGAAGATTGTCGGATACTTCAGCGGCTTGTCCTCTCCCTCTGTCACTGACATCAGAACAAGGCGTAGATTCTCTCCTAGATCGTAGGAAGATGGGCAAACCAGATTGCCGACGTTCTCGATAAACAGGAAATCCAATTCGTTGAGATCCCAGTCCTGCAGCGCCTTTTGAACCATCGCCGCCTCGAGATGGCAGACAGTTCCAGTCGTGATTTGTTTTACGGGAGCCTGGCTCCGAGCCAGTCGCACGGCGTCGTTCTCTGTCGCAAGGTCCCCCACGAGGGCCGCTACGCGATAGCGCGGCCGTAGACGCGTCAGGACTTTTTCAAGGAATGCCGTCTTCCCGGATCCAGGGCTTGAGACGAGACTTACGACCAAGACTCCAGCGGCGCGGAATTGTTCGCGAAGCGCGCGCGCGATCACGTCATTCTGTTTCAAGACATTTCGTCGCACTTCCACCAGACGCGGTTCGCTCACTCCTCTACCTCCAACGCGAAGACTTCCAATTCCTTGCCTTGCCGCACATCCATGGTCGGCGAGCCGCAATCTGGGCAGGCAAAGGACTGCACCGATGTGAGTGTTTGCTCCTTCTGGCAGACGGAGCAAAACACGATCACGGGCAGGTCCTCAACCAACAGCTTCGAACCTGCAAGTGGTGTATCCTGGCAGGCCACCTCGTAAGAGAACAACAACGCATCTTTCACAACTCCAGATAGCGCGCCGAGCCGTAGATGAACGGCATTCACCTGCACGCCCCTTCGTTCCGCCTCTTCCATCGCGGCTTCTACAATTCCCATTGCAATCGAAAGTTCGTGCATGCTGTCCGGCGTAGCCAAAACAGGCGCGCCTGATTCAGCATACCTTTGTGCAGTGTACGCTCCCCGGGCGAGACGAGTCAGTGATTCCGAGCTGGAACCGGTGTCTAGTGAGCGAAGTGCAGCACAACTTTTTGCGAGGCGTACGAATCCGCGGCCGCGGTCGGAATCTGGATGTCGAGCTTCCCTGGTTTCGTCAGCGACGCACCTTCCGCGGATGAGATCTGGCTGGGATTCCAAACTGTCAGTTCGTACTTGTTTCCAGCACGACCGGAGACTTCGAGCGTCAACTGGTTTCTCGAAGAATTCCAGGTTTCGGCGATCACGCGCAGCCCGCGGCTCGCGCTTCCGAGAGGAGGCAACTCATTCGCGACCGTTAGCCCGAAGTCGTTCTTCATGCGGATAAGCAGTGTATTCGCTCCGCTGACCAAGGAAACACGAAGTTGCAGGTGCTGGTCATTTGGATTCGGCTGCATCTTGAAAGGAATCGACCGGCCATTCATCTCCACGGCTGTGACCTCGGTTCGCAGGCTGAATGCCGGATCAAACTCGATCCAACAATCACCAGTTCCGGTCCGGCGAATCTCCACCGAGATGGCGTCAGCCGTCTTGCGATACTCGAAGTCCGCTTTGATGCCGCCGAGGCTTACATTGCGAATCGCGAACGTAGTCCACTCGGCGGGAACGTGCGGGGCCAAGGTAATTTGATGTTTCTCCGCGTCGGTCTCGAGTCCAAACATGCCGCGCAGAATCGGGCTCAATACCATCGCAGCGGACCATATTTGGTGCGGAGAACTCGTAGCGAAAGATTGGTAATAGTCGCCGGAAAGTACTTCGGTGAAGTGGCCAAGTGCGCCGTCCGTCGCCAGAAGCGCATTCGATCGCAAATTCGAATAAGCCGGGAACGCGCGGTGGTAGCGGTATTCCGCGACGGAGGCCCATCCCGTGAATAGCGGCCAGACAGAACCGTAGTGATAGCCGGAACCGTCATAATTTTTCGACTTCTGCGAGATGATGCGCATTCCCCAGTCGGTCTGATGATCTTCTCCAGCCAGCGTGGTGATGTTCTGATCCGCATGCGCTGCATCGGCTAAGCCAAACCACATCGGCACGGTCGTCAGCACGGTCGGCTCAACCGCTTGCTCATTCGATTGCTTCAGCGCAAATGCATAGCTCTTACTTTCGGGCGACCAGTAGGCCTGATCAAGCGCAGCTTTGCCGTGGTCGAACTCGGCAGCAAGCTGCGTACTCACATCTTCTTTACCGGTCATTCGAGCTAAATAAGACAGGGCATGCAACGCCTGAACGCCAAGGCCAGCATGGTAGTACTCGTTTTTGACGGGAAGGAGCGGCCCTCCTTCAACCCAGCCGTGGCCTACGCCCGCGTTCTGCGCGAAGCCCTGAGCATCGTAGGTGGAGCGCAAGAACTGGTAGGCGCGCCAGACGTTGTCCCATTTCTCGGTCGCGAAGGCAGTGTCGCCACTTTGCCGGACGTAGTCGTCGACGGCAAGAATGAACAAAGGCGTCGCATCGGCAGAGACGTAAGGATAGGGATAGTCTTTAAACCAAGGCACTAGTCCGGCGCTCTGCGAGATCTCATGTGGAACCTTGCCGTCCGCGCGCTGATACTTGCTGATGAAATCGAGTGCGGTGCGGGTGGTCGCGTAGTCGCCTTCGGCGTTGAGAGCGAATGAAGTCCACAACGAATCGCGACCGAAGAACCACGCGAAGCCTGGACGCTGACTCGTTCCCGAAGTTCGATACCCGGCAACTAGCCCTGTACCGAGGTATGGATTGTTGACCAGACCTTGAATCGTGCTGATGCGTGCCCAGTCATAGGCGTTCTGTAATGCGGGGTCCGGCAATTCGAGACTGACCGTCTTCTGCAAGTAAGCACGGTAATACTCCCCCGACTCGCGGATCGCATCGCTCAGACGTCGCCAACAAATGGCGATAGTTCTTGATGGCATCGTCGGCGCCAGCCACTGACGCTGCGATTACTACGGTTCTTGTATCTTTGCCCTTTTGGGTAACACCCAGCCGCATCGAATTTTCGGTGGACGACGAATAATTAGTCTCGTACGCCAGGTGCGCGTCGCCGGCGGTTGGAGATCCCACAAGGGCGGAGTACTTCCGCGCCTCTTCTCCGAACTCGAATGCGTGTTCTTTTTCATCCCAGTTCACATAAGTACCGCCGAGGCCGGCAGGCCATTCAAGCTGAAAATCTGGCGTGAACGCAGCCTCCACTTCGAGCGGCTGCTCGGTTTCGATTTCAAGGAGAATGACTGCTCCCGCGTCGTTGACGGGCACATAAAGCGTTCTCGCGTACCCTGAAGGAATCTCCGACGTAAAGAATCGAGGCGGATTCGGGATGAACCGTCAGAGTTCGCGCAAGGCTCTCAGCCGGAAGCGCACGCCCGCTCACGTGGAAGGTCAGGTGAAACTCGCGGAAAATCTTCAGCGGATAAACCCAGGCTTCGAAGCGGCCAGTCTCATTCCCAAACAATCCCGCTTTGGACCCAACAACTGGAAGAAACTCCCAGCTGCGAACCGTGCGCGTCAGTTCCAGCGACTGCGGCGGGCTTTGCGCGGCGCATGCTAAAACCCCAAACAGCCAGACCATGACGAAGCTGAAAAAATGTCGAACAAAGAGGGTCTGCCGGATGGTACGAAGATGAAGATTCATTGCGATTTTCTCGGGGATCGGGAATCTGGCCGCGCTGCAGCTTGCAAAGTCGCGCTTCCCTGAATATAAGGAGTAAGAACCGAATGTTAGCACGAGCCGGGCGAGCCAGGTAGCGACCTCTTGTTTCCTTCACGCCGCGTTTTTCTTAAATCGCTGAGTCGCTCCGCGCTGGTTTTTTCCCTTGACAGTATTCTCGAAATGGCGCGTCCCCTGTGGCTGCGCGCCAAACCGCAAGAAAAACCCGCTCCCGCAAAAGAGGGCACGGCAGCTACAGCCGACCTGGGAATTTCTTTCGTCAATGTGGGTCGCGAATCCGGCTTGAACGTGAAGACGATCTTCGGTGGCGAACACAAGAACAAATATTTGCTGGAGACCACGGGCTGCGGCGTCGCCTTCTACGATTACGACAACGATGGCTGGCTCGACATCTTCCTTGTGAACGGCAGCCGACTCGAAGGATTTCCAGCAGGTAGCGAACCGACCTCGCATCTATTCCGCAACAATCGCGATGGCACCTTCACGGATGTGACCGTAAAGGCTGGCGTCGCTCACTCCGGCTGGGGACAGGCCTGCTGCGTTGGCGACTATGACAACGATGGATGGGACGATCTGTTCGTCACGTACTTCGGCAAGAACGTGCTGTATCACAACAACGGAGACGGCACATTCACCGATGTGAGCCAGAAAGCGGGCGTCGCGGGAACTGGCAAGAGATGGAATACCGGCTGCGCATTCGTCGACTACGATCGCGATGGGCGCCTCGACCTGTTTGTCGCTAACTACATCGACATGGATCTCGCGACGGCACCAGTGCCCGAATCGGGGCCGTGTCTGTACAAGAGCGTGATGGTCGCGTGTGGGCCGCCAGGGCTCATTGGCGGCAAGAATATTCTGTATCACAACAACGGGGATGGGACATTTACTGATGTCTCTGAACGCTCGGGCATTCTCGGCGCAAACGGCACTTACGGTCTGGGAGTCCTGACCGCGGATTTCGACAACGACGGCTGGCCCGACATCTACGTGGCGGATGATTCCACCGCGAGCGCGCTTTATCAAAACAAGAAAAATGGAAAGTTCCAGGACATCGCCATTGAAGCGGGATGCGCTCTAAGCCCCGATGGCAAGCCACAGGCCGGCATGGGAGTCTCTGCCGCCGACTATGACATGGACGGCAATCTCGACATTGTGAAGACGAACTTCGCGGGCGACACTCCCTCGCTTTATCACAATCAAGGTGGCGCCAGTTTTGAAGACACGACCTTCACCGCTGGATTAGGGGCACACACTCAATTTCTCGGCTGGGGCTGCGGCTTCTTCGATATGGACAACGACGGTTGGCCCGACATCCTCATCTGCAACGGGCATGTGTATCCGGAGGTCGAGCAACTTAAAACCGAGGCGGGATACGCGCAGCGAAAGCTGCTCTATCAGAATCTGCGCAATGGCCACTTTGCGGATATCTCATTCCAGGCGGGCCCCGGAATCTCTGAGCCCAGTCCCTCGCGAGGCGCGGCTTTCGGCGACTTCGACAATGATGGCGACGTCGACATCGTCGTAAATACGGTCAACGACTTTCCCCAGCTTCTGCGTTGCGATTCGAAGCTCGACAACAACTGGATCAAAGTCCGTACGATCGGCACGAAATCAAATCGCAGCGGCATCGGCTGTCGAATTCTTTGCACAACTCGCCAGCCGGGAGAAACGAAGCCGCATCAGCAGATCGACGAGGTCCGCAGCGGCGGCGGGTACTTTTCGCAAAGCGACTTGCGCGTGCATTTTGGCTTGGGAAAAGCTGAAAAGGTTGACGTGCTGGAAGTTCGATGGCCTAGCGGGCAGGTAGACACCATGAAAGAAGTGAAAGCGAATCAGGTCGTCTACGTGAAGGAAGGCGCAGGAATTTCCCGCACGATGGATTTCCCCAAGAAGCCCAAGCTCGGCAAATAAAGCTACGGCAATTTCTTGGCTGGAGGCTCGGGCTCCGCCACGGTGCCCGAGCCTTCTTTCAGAGTGAGGATCTGATCCACTGCAGGGTTTGAAAAGCGCTCCGTCAAGCCGCTGAGCCAGCGGATTTCAATCCACTCAATCTTTTCAGATTTCCCCAGTCCGAAGTGAACTCGCATATCGCTGTTGGAGATGTAGCTCGATCCACTGCGCACCTCGTCGACTTGAATGCGCGCCGCTGTTTTCACGCGGATTCGTGCTCCGATCCCGTCACGGTTCGATTTCGTTCCTACCGCGTGAATCGCCACCCAGTGATTTGTGCCATGAATCTGGTTCGCCAGCAGGCTGGGCGCATCATTCATGTTGCTGATCACCGCCGACATTCGTCCATCGTTCCACAAATCACCAACGGCCAGACCCCGCGAAGAGGCCGCCGTCGTGATCGCCGCGCCAACCGATGATGAGATATCGCTAAACGTCGCGTCGCCGTTGTTGTGGAAGAGAATTCGCGGCTCTTTGTAATTGCTGCCGAGATGCTGGCTGTCAACCTCGGGATAGACATGGCCGTTCACCAGAATCAAGTCCGGCCAGCCGTCATTGTCGATGTCAAAAAACATCGTTCCCCAGCCAAGATATTGAGTGTAAAGACCGAGGCCGGCCGCAGTGGTTGCATCGATAAACGTTCCGTCTCCCACATTCTTGTAGAGCGTCGACGTATCATCGGAGAAATTTGTTTTGAAAATGTCGAGATGGCCATCGCCATTGAAGTCACCGATGGTGGATCCCATTCCCGCTTGCTCGCGGCCGTCTTCATTGAATGCTGCGCCGGCGGTTACGGCGACATCGGTAAACGTTCCATCATGATTGTTCCGGTACAGAATACTGGGAGTACTGTCGCAGGCGACAAAAATATCGGGCCATCCATCTTCGTCGAAATCGAATGTTGAAACGCTGAATGCATAATGACCATCGGTACGGTCGATGTGAGCTTTCGTTGTTACGTCCTCAAACGTGCCGTCGCCGCGACTGTGGTACAGAATGTTCTTCGATCCCGCAAGACCCCTCGGCCCGCACATCACCGGAACGCCTTTCCATATGCAGGTTGGCCGCTCTCCCGGGGCAGGAGCCGTGGCGAGATCGAAATCAACATAGTTTGCTACGACTAAATCGAGGTGCCCGTCGCGGTCATAGTCGACGAACGCGCAACCCGTGCCCCACGACTTACCCGATCCGGCTACGCCCGCTTTTTCGGCCACCTCGGTGAAAACTCCGTGATTGTTGCGATAGAGGCGATTCTTGCCGTAGTACGTGATGTATATATCTTCCCAGCCGTCGTTATCGTAATCGCCGACGCAAACTCCTTGTCCCCAGCCAGTCGCAGTGAGGCCCGCTTTTGCGGTCACGTCCGTAAACGTGCCGTCATGATTATTGCGGTAGAGACGGTTCGTAGGTCCCTTCCCCGCGGGAAAGCCTTCAAGTTTGGTGCCGTTGACCAGGAATATGTCGGGCCAGCCATCGTTGTCGAAATCGAAGATAGCGACGCCATTTCCCGTCGTCTCAATGATGTACTTCTTTGTGTCCAGACCTCCGAAGGTATTCGGCGCGGTCAACCCGGCCTTCGCGGCGATGTCGACGAAATTCGCAACGGGCGCGGCGGGGACAGGCTTGGCTTGTTGCGAGAACATCGCGCTGGGAAGGATAAGAATGACGATGAGGGCGCGCAGAGAGAGCGCGCCTGCTAAATGGAAGGTTAGGTGATTTCGCATGAGCCCCGTTTGATGGTAGGGGTCGCCATTTGCGGCGGTCAAGCGGGCCGGTTGGGCTAGTGAATTACGGGCGCTTCCGCGACGCCAACATTTGTATCAGATCCGCCGTAATAGAAGAGATACCGATCCCGCTGCGTGATCATTCCTTCCACGAAGACAACGTTCGGAACTTGTCCGACTTTCTCCCAATCTTTTTCCGGAGAAAATACGGGTTGGTCGCTTCGCGAAATGAGCTTGCGCGGATCATTGCGATCGAAGACAGCGATGCCGGTTCGATAGACGAGCTTGTCGTCGGCGCCGTTATAGATCAGAACAATTCCCTTCGAAGTGACAATGGGCGACGGCCCGGGCTCGGCAACGCGTGAGTCGAATCGGCCGGGCCTCACAGGCAATGCCGGTTTCTGCGTCGCCTCCGTCCAATGCAGCAAATCCGCAGAATAGGCGAGACCGCCTTGATCCTTGCCGTCAGCGCTCGTACCCAGGAAATACATCCAGTATTTTCCGTTGATCTTTTCCGGAACGATCGCGCCTGACTTGGTCCACTTCACATTCCAGTTGCCTTTGTTGGCAGGGATGATCACGCCTTTGCGGGTCCAGTGAATCAGGTCCTTCGAAGTGGCGAGACAGAGCTGTGCATCTTTCTTGTTATAGCCCGTATAGGTCAGATAGTAGGTATCGCCAAATTGAACGAGGCGCGGATCTTCGACACCACCGTCTTTCTCATAGTCTGCCGATGGCGATAGAACTGGTTGCGCCCGCCGGGTGAAATGAATGCCGTCAGTACTTTCGGCGTATCCGAGGCGTGAGGTGCCTTGCTTATCCTGGGAACGGTAGAGCATCACGATCTTGTGGTTGCGCACGACGACCGCCGGATTGAATGTTCCGGCTGACTCCCATCCGTCTCCCTGGGGCGAAATTACTGGAACATCCGACGACCGTCGCAAGGCGTTGATCGGCAGCGTTCCGCTCTCTTGCGCACATGCCGACGCCAGCAGCGCAAACACAATCATGATTCTTGAGGCTAAGGACATGAGCATAGGTTTCTCGACAGTGATCGCATCAGTTTTGGAGAAAAGAAAAACGGCAGGGCCGACCCCCCTGCCGTCGTCGAAAATCTCTGGCCCCAATTACTTCTTATTTACAGCTTTTTTCAATTCAGCCCCAGGGGTAAACTTCGCAACTTTGCGCGCGGCGATCTTAATCGTAGCGCCAGTTTGTGGATTGCGGCCGTTCCGAGCCTTCCTCGCGGAAACAGAGAAAGTGCCGAACCCGATCAATGCCACTCGATCTCCTTTGCGGAGGGCGGATGTAATGCTGTCGACAGCGGTATCAATTGCAGTCGTGGCCTGCGCTTTGCTCATTTCACACGCGCCAGCGATCTTATCCACCAGATCGGCTTTGTTCATAGTCTCTCCTCGCAGGTCTCGTTCGTGCCCAGCCGGCACCGGGAGGATGAAATGGTATGGCTGAGTTGGGAAACCTGATCGCTCGTATTGTGCGCCCTCTTGCGCGAAAGTCAACTGTGAAAATCCGCTTGGGAAGCCTGTTCTGCACTTCTGTGTACTGTCTTGAGGCTAGTAGAGCGGCAAAGGAGCCGTCGCGGAGCAGTTTTCCTCGCTCCTCCACAGGTCGGACCTCCGCTTCACAGGTTGTACACAGGGAACCGGCGATTCCCGCTTGCGCGAATGCGCCCTCCGGGTGCAAAGTCGAAAGATAACCCTGATGCAAGGAATGGTTCCGAGTTGATCAAGGCTCCGGCAGAAGTTTGTCCCCTTTGCGGCGGCAGCGGATGGAAGACGGCAACATCCGGCTCCAATGGTGCGGGCAGCACGAACGACCGGCGGGTCACGCGTTGTGATTGCCAGTTGCGCGCGCGTGCTCAGACATTGATGGTCTCAGCGCGAATTCCCCGGCGCTACGAGCATTGCGAGCTCACCAACTACGATACGGACTTCCCAGGAGCCCATCCTTCGTTGGCCGATGCTCATTTCGTCGCCACCAATTTTGCCAAGAAGTGCGACCCTCGCGGCGACAAAGGGCTGCTAATTATCGGGAAGATCGGTACAGGGAAGACGCACCTCGCGGTCGGGATTCTCAAAGAACTGATCCTGAATCGCGGAATCGGCTGTCTCTTCTATGACTATCGGGAACTGCTGAAGGAGATACAAAACTCCTATAACTCCACTGTTCAGACGACCGAGTTGGATGTCTTGCGACCCGTGTTTGAGACTGACGTTCTGGTCCTTGATGAACTCGGCGCCGTGAAACCGACGGAATGGGTTTGGGACACGGTGAGCCTTATCCTTAACACTCGCTATAACGACAACCGCACGACAATCATCACCACGAATTTCGACGATCAACCCGCAGCGGGTGCTTCCGGTTCGATATCTCCAGCTCGAGCGGCTTCACGGGGCGAGACGCTCGGTGACCGCATTGGCGAGCGCATGCGCTCCCGCTTGCACGAGATGTGCCGAATCATCACGCTCGACGGGACAGACTTCCGGCAAAAATTCCGCAGCGCCAGCTTCCGGTAAATTCGCGACTGCGCATCCGGCGCTCGTAAGCACGTCTGCCTTGTTAGAGAATCGACCGCAAAGGGCTATTTCTATCCGCGCATTGCCAATCTCCACTCGACAATTCAGAATATTGCTGTGGCCGAACTAGAAGGTTTCCAATGTCAAACATGCGGCAAATGGCACGAAGGACTGCCGCTCGATTACGGGTACAACGCTCCGCACTATTGGTCTGAGAGTCTGAGGAGTGACGCGGACTCATTTCTCACCGCCGACCTCTGCGTTATCAAGAAGCAGGATTATTTTGTTCGCGGTCTGATCGAGATACCCGTAATAGAAAGTGAACACTCGTTTCGTTGGGGCGTATGGACATCTTTGAGTAAAACGAATTTCGACAGGATGGTTAGCCTTTGGAAAGATCCTAAGCTCTTGGAAGAGCCTCCCTATTTCGGCTGGCTAAGCAATTCTCTGAGCGAATATCCTCAGACTTTGAATCTGAAGACCAACGTCCACAGCAGGAGTGTCGAACAACGACCACTGATCGTGGTTGAACCAACGGATCACCCACTGGCGGTAGAACAGCGAACTGGCATCACGAAACAACGAGTACGCGGGATCGTTGAGCGTGCATTGCACCGTTAACCGATTACCGAAGGAAACAGCTAGTCATTCCACTAAAATTAATCCGTGCTGACAGAGCGCATCGAATTTCAGCCGGAGCGGGACCGCGAGATTTTCGCCGCAGCGCCCGCTGGACCGGGTGTCTTCCTGCTTCGCGGGGATGATCCGCAGTCCGAGCCCTATATCAGCAAGACGGCGAATTTGAAACGTCGCCTGCAGCGCTTGCTTGGGCCCATCGAAGAACGCACGAAAAGGCTGAACCTTAGGGACCGCGTCCGCCTCATCGAGTTCTCGCCTACCGGTTCCGATTTCGAGTCTAGCTTTCTTCTCTACCGCATTCTCCGGAAGACGTTTCCGAAGACCTACCAGAACCGCTTACGCTTCCGTTTCGCACCGTTCGTGAAGATGCATATGGAGAACGAGTACCCGCGGGCATCGGTCACGACCCGTCTCGGCAAACTCAACCGGAAGGCTCTTTACTACGGACCGTTCATGTCTCGTGTCGCAGCCGAAAAGTTCATGAATGATTCTCTGGACTTCTTCAACATGCGGCGCTGTGTCGATGACCTGCATCCTGATCCTGCATTTCCAGGATGTATTTATTCGGAGATGAAGATGTGCCTCGCTCCCTGCTTCAAGGGCTGCAGCGATGAAGAATACGCCGTTGAAGTGAAGCGGGTGCAGACTTATTTCGACTCTGGTGGTGAATCACTGCTGCGCGAATTTTCGAATCAGCGCGAAGCTGCTTCTGCCGATCTCGCCTTTGAAGACGCAGCGGCAATTCACGCGAGAGTGGAAAAGCTGAAGCCGATTCTCGGCCAACTGCCCGAGCTTGCGCAGCGACTCGATGGAATGCAAGCCATCATGATTCAGCCAAGCCATGTCAGCGGCTGCGTAACTTTCTTCCGGATTGATGCCGGGCGCATTGCGGGACCGATCCGCTTCAGTATTCAACCGGAAGACCACGAGAAGTCGCACTCGATGGAATCACGCGTGCACGAGGCAGTGCTAGGGCTTCCACCATCCGAGGTTCGGTCGAGTCTTGAGACCATGGAACACGTTGCCTTGCTGAAGCGATGGTTCTACCGAGGTAGTCGAATCGGAGAGATATTTTTTGCGGAAAAGGGTGAACTGCCAATGCGCCGAGTCGTTCGCGGCATCTCGCGCACCTTCCGTGGCGAGAAGCCTGAGCCAGCGGGTGGTGTGCCTCCCGAGAATGCTTAGCAAGCTTTTCATCTTTGGGCTGGCAGGCTGCTGATCTTCCATCCAAACCATCGCGTTCCCACCCAGCGCATCAGTCGCCACGACGCCAGAGCGCCGATCAGAACTGTTCCCACCCAAAGCAGAACCGCCGGCAAATAAAAAAGCATCGTCGCCATCGCAGTGGCATAGGTCGCGATGCTTTCAAGCCCATCCCGAAGAGCCAGTTTTAATTGATAGGCCGGACGCCAGTTCAATCCGAAAACCTGCTCCTCGGCTTCTGTCCGCAGCGAAATCGCAATCCACACGGTTTCGATCTGGCGTGAGAGCGCGTTGAACTCCGCCTGTTGCTGCTCGATCTGTCCACGTACGGCGCTGAGTTGCTCGCTAACCGCAAGCATGTCTTTCACAGTGGTCGCCTGCTTCATGATCGCGAGATAGCCAGCTTCTTCCGCACGCAGATTGCGGATACTGGCGTCCTGGTCCACATACTGGCGGGTCACGTCTTGGGCATCAACCTTTTCACCTTCTACCCGCAGCCCGAGTTTACGGATTTCGCTTCGCGCCTGCTCAAACCGCGTCGCAGGCACGCGAATCGTGAGGGAGCCAGTCGCGGCGTTCTGCCCGCCGCCTTCAGCGGTCTCGAGATATCCGCCAAGGCTCTCTGCCAGCGCAGTTATCTTTTCAGAGGCTTCGGAAGGATGTTGCACGATGAGACTCATCGACGTTATGCGAATTAGCCTGCGTCCAACTGCAGCGTCCGTCTGCTGCGGAAGAGCCCGTGCGACTTTTTCTTCCACAAATGTGGCAGTAACCGACTTCCTGGCCTGCGGAGCCTGATCGTAAGGCAACGCTAGAGATTGAATGGGCATGCCACGGTGGATGGGCGCAGCAAGCCGCGGGAGAGCTATTGCTGCCCAAACGAACAGGATGCCTCCCGCAGTTGCTATCCACTGCCAAGGTTTGTTGATTGCCCCCAGGGACTCCGCCAAAGTTGACATAACTCTACCCTCCGCACTGGAAGAACGCGATGTGGGTCCGCTGCTTGCACTGATTTTTCGATGCGCACCGTCGGCTGTTCGTCGGGAGTGAATGTCGTCGGCGAGCCTCCGCCTTCCTTGCTCGTCACGCGCAGTTGGCCCAGCGGGAGCATGTCAGCATCGGGCCGTGTGTCGTTCTTGCCCACACTGGTTACGATTCATGAGCGCATTGTAAGCTGCCGCGAATCGATGCTGCGCGAGGCCAAACAGAAAAGGGCAGCCCGAAGGCTGCCTAAGTTTCTTATCCGTGAATCCGCGAAAATCTGTGCGGAGGTTAGATGTCCAGGTTCTTCACGTCGAGCGCGTTTTCTTCGATGAATTTCCGCCGTGCTTCCACGTCCTCGCCCATCAGCGTGGTGAAGATCGTTTCGCACTCGGCGATGTCTTCCAGTTTCACCGACAGAAGAGTGCGGCGCTCTGGATCCATCGTAGTTTCCCACAGCTGCGGCGCAGTCATCTCTCCAAGACCTTTGTAGCGCTGGATCGTGAAGTCCTTGCGGCCTTCGTTGATGACGTAGTCGCGAAGTTCGCGGACGTTCGTCTTCTCCACGATTTCGACCTCGCTCTTACGCTTAGCTGGCTTCGCGGCCTTCGTTTCCGACGCTTCGCCATCCGCCGCAACTTCCTCGTCTGTGGCGTCGCCATTCTTGCTCGCTGCCGCGGCCTTGGGTAGCGTCTCGACGATGAACGGCGGCTCCATGTAGGGCTCGATCTGCTTGAACTTCGCGATCAACTGACGGCATTCCGCGCTGGAAGCGAGCACCCAATTGATGGTGTGTTCGGCGCCGTGCTTGTTGACGAATGCCACTTCCCACAGGTTGTGCTCTTCGTCGAAGCGCGACTCGACGCTCTTGAAGCCTTCTTCTTTCTGCAGCTTCTTGATTTCTTTTTCGAGGCGCTCGATTTTCTTGGGCGGCGATTTTTTCTCGCCTTCGAAATCGGTGCGCTTGGCGAGATCGAGCTTCGGAATCAATTCCGTGACTCGCTCGCTGCGGACGCGCTTGTCGAGTTTTTCAAAGAATCCCAGATACTCATCCAGAACGGCCATGAACCGCGCCAGATCTTTGCCCTCAAGCTTGGCGGCGCCTTCTCCGTAACGGATAATGAGTCCATCGGCGGCGCGCTTCACCATGACCTTGACGAATTCGCGTTCGTCCTTGATGTACTGCTGCGACTTGCCCTTCTTCAGCGAGAACAATGGCGGCTGCGCAATGTAGACGTTGCCGCGCTTGATCAGTTCCTGCATGTGCCGGAAGAAGAATGTCAGCAACAGCGTGCGGATATGGCTTCCGTCAACGTCGGCGTCGGTCATCAGGATGATCTTGCCGTAGCGAACCTTGGTCGGATCGAAGTCTTCTTTCGAGATGCCTGTGCCGAGCGCCGTAATCATGGCGCGGATTTCTTCGTGCGCCAGCATCTTGTCGTAGCGGGCCTTCTCGACGTTGAGAATTTTTCCCTTGAGGGGGAGGATCGCCTGAAAGCGGCGGTCGCGTCCCTGCTTCGCGGTTCCGCCTGCGGACTCGCCCTCGACCAGGAACAGTTCGCAGCGATTTGGATCGCGCTCGGAGCAGTCTGCCAGTTTCCCGGGTAGACCACCAGAATCGAGAGCGCCTTTGCGGCGTGTCAAATCGCGGGCCTTGCGGGCCGCTTCGCGGGCGCGCGCCGCATCCACCGCCTTGTTGATGATCTTCTTTGCAACCGTGGAATTCTGCTCGAAGAACGCTCCCAAGCGCTCGTTCACGAACTGAGTTACGGTGCCAGCGATATCGGAGTTGAGTTTGCCTTTGGTCTGGCCTTCAAACTGGGGCTGCGGCAACTTCACGCTGATCACGGCGACCAGTCCTTCACGCACATCGTCGCCCGTCAGGTTCTCTTTGACATCTTTGAACAAACCCATCTGCTGTCCCGCGTAATTGATGGTGCGGGTCAGGGCGGTGCGGAATCCGGAGAGGTGCGTGCCGCCATCAACTGTGTTGATGTTGTTGGCGAAGCTGAACACAGACTCCGAATAAGCGTCGTTGTATTGCAGCCCGATTTCCATGTGGACGCCATTGCGGTCGTCCTCCATGTAGATCGGCTTGTCGTGCAAGATTTGCTTACCGCGATTGAGATGCTTGATGAACTCGGCGATGCCGCCGTTGTATTTCAGTTCGGAATGTTTGGGCTCGCCCGTCTTTGAGTCGGTCGAGCGCTCGTCCGTCAGTGTGATCAGCAGGCCCTTGTTAAGGAACGCGAGTTCGCGCAGGCGCTGCGCGAGTGTGTCGTAGTTGTATTCCGTCGCGGTGAAGATCGTGCGATCCGGCACGAAGTGAACCTTGGTTCCGGTCTTGACTTTCGCGACGCCAGTTTTTTTCAGCTTACTGGTGGGTTCACCCTTCGAATACGTCTGCTGCCAGGTCGCGCCTTCGCGCCAGATTTCAAGGTCGAGTTCTTCACTCAGCGCGTTGACGCAGGAAACACCAACGCCGTGAAGTCCGCCGGAAACTTTGTATGTCGAAGAATCGAATTTGCCGCCAGCATGCAGTGTTGTCATGACGACTTGCGCTGCGGCAACTTTCTCGCCGTCGATCTCCATGTCATCGACGGGAATGCCGCGACCGTCGTCGATCACAGTGATGGAGTTGTCGAGGTGAATCGTGACTTCGATCTTGGTGGCGAATCCGGCGAGAGCTTCGTCAACGGAATTGTCGACGACTTCGTACACCAGATGGTGAAGTCCCAGTTCGCCCGTAGATCCGATATACATCGCGGGACGCTTGCGGACTGCTTCCATTCCGCCGAGCACTTTGATGGAATCCGCGTTGTAATCGCTGGTGCCATTCGTGACGTTGATCGGCGTCACTTTTCCGTTTTTTGTCTTCGTATCCGTGATGGGAGTATTAATCTCTTTGGTGGCCATTCCGCTCCGCGAAAATGTCCTGATTTTTGTCTTGCGAACGCCCCAATTTTGGCTGGAAAGTCGCCTCGATCCGTGATCGGCTCCGAGATGCCTGCAATCGACTCAAGTTATTGAAATTGCAAACACTTAGGATCAACGGCGATTGTGATAATTATAGCACAAAAGAGGCTGGCTTTCGAGGCCGCGTCAAGCGCCGAATCGAGGGAGTAACGCGGCGGCAATTGGCCCTGGTCGCCGGCAAATGCCCTTGGTGGTGACATTGCCAATCGGCCTGCAAGAATACGTCTGCTCGTTTTGCCTTGCGTCGATTTATAGCGTCAGGTCGACCCGTGCTGCTTGCCCCATGGTGCGCGCCTCCCGGGATTGTGGGGGTACCCCCCCTCCCCCTGAATCTCTGGAATCATCGAGTTAGCACGAAATTGCCCGCAAAATCTTCAGCCGCAAGGACTTAAGGTGCAAAATCTTGAGCCACAAGGAGTTAACCGTGTGTTTTCGCCGCACTCGGTGCATTGGCAGCCATCCAGCGGTTTCAACAGGGACCGCTCTCGCCGAGTTCCATGATCTGCCTTTTCTGAATCGGGGCGCAAGGTCAGATGTCACAAGGAGGCGGAGGATGTTGTGGAAAAGATCTTGCATCGATGTCTGCGGGAGATCTTAGACCGCGTTCGATTTGCCGGAATTTTCCGGAGAATGGTGTTTTCGTTTTCGACACGAAAAATGTTCAACAGAAATTAGGACCGAACGTGTCAATGCGTGTAACGGGGATTTATCACCAACCAAAGAAAAACGAGAAGTAGGGATGCCGAATAGCGGCAGGTTACGTATGCGTAGGCAGCAATCAGTGGCCCTGCACTTCTGTTTCAATCCACCGCGTGATTACTTGTGCAACCTGCGCCTCTTCTCCCACGTACTCGTGGTTACCATTTGCGATCATGGCGGTATCTACCTTGGCGGGACCATGGGCCAGCCGTCGAACCGATGATGTAAGTAGTGCGAGGTCTTTTTCACCTCCGATGTCATCCTTCGATCCGTAGAAAGCGAGTACCGGACACGTGACTCTGGTGATTGCAGCATCAGGAGTCTGGGTTCCAAAGAAGTCCTTGTACTGGCGCGGTGTGATGGCGATGTCAAGCTGTGTCGCCGCACTGATGAATGACGGGTAAGAGCGGTTCGGCAGCCGGATGAGGTCCTCACCGGCGCCTTCGTCCACCTGCTTCTGCATTTGGGCAAGCCCTTGCGGGTCATCTGGTTGGGACGAGTATCCTACGCCAGGGGAGGCAAAGGCCACACCGGCAACGCGTCGGTCCTGCGAATCGGCCAGATACCGAGCGACGCTGGCCCACCCAGCGCTGTGTCCGACCAGAACGACTCGGCTGGTTCCCAGTTGCTGAGCGTAATCAATCCAAGCCGCGATGTCTCGCGCGTCCTCGCTGGTGATGCCCCAATATCCGCCGCCCCGCACTCGCTTTCCGCGGAGCGTGTATTTCTCCACGTTCCCGATGTCGTGCATGCGCGTGTTGACTGAGATGGTCGGAAACCCTCGCTGCGCCAACTCCCGCCCGATTCCAACGTAGCTCGGCGTATAGAAATTCGCCCCCCAACCATGCACCCAGATGATGGCGAGAGACTTCGATGGCGAACTCGTGGAAGTAAACAGGATACCGCCGCTGACAACATCGTCTGCGGAGCGAACGTAAACCAACCGCTCCGGGAATTTGCCTGGCTTCTGGTTCTCTGGATGAAAATTCATCCTCAAGCCAAGAAAGAATGCTGCAAGAGCAATGAGGATCGCACCAACGGCGCCGAGCGCAAGTTGTTTTTTCATAGGTTTCAAAGTACCAATTTTGTCGACGGAAACAGTTCTGCGCGCCAAGTACAGATGAGTGCTATTGCGATATTTCAACAGTGATGATGGCTCCGTCCAATTCATGCTACCCTGCCGTGATCCTCTGGGGTACGGTCTCGTATGCCCGTCGAATACATCATCGACAAGGAACGGCGGCTTGTAATCAGTACCGCTTGGGGTCGCGTAACGTTTGCAGAAGCAAGAGCGCACCAAGAGAGGTTGAAGGATGATCCTGACTTTCATCCCGAGTTCAATCAATTCCTCGACGCAACCGATGTGACCGCATTAGACATCACTACCGAAGAAGCCCAGACCCTAGGCCGTAACAGTCCTCACTTTGCCTCCGTATCACGACGAGCTTGGGTTTCGGCTAGACCTTTCCTCTTTGGCATGGGACGAATGATTGGAACTTACCGGGAAATAGCGGGAGGAACTGAACAGTTCCGAGTCTTCGATGAACGGGAACAAGCCTTGAAATGGCTCGGCGTGGAAGCACTTCCAAAATAGACGGTAATGAATCGGGCCAAAGCTCAATGAGCGTAATGTCGATTTTGCAACAACTACCGAGCTACTGATCGGCGCAGAAACAAAAAGCACACGAGTACGTAGACTATGAGGTTCGTGATTAGTTCAACAACGAAGCCAATTTTGTTCGAGATGCAACGATTCCCGCGTAAAGCGGGTACACAAGCGCGGGAGTCCAGCGAAGATGGTTTACAAGTGTCGGCAGAACAACAACGCCAATCGCGGCGAGAAGTACGTTGCGCCTCATCCTGCAACAGTTTACGCCGAGTGTGTCCGGTCAAATGACGAAATCAGGCGATCGCACGTTTTGAGCCCGGCGACCGGGATTTTGAGTGCTATCGCGGTTTTTCGCCAACTGATCGTAGCTTCCTTTAAGCCGGACATTCCTCGCAGCAGCGGTTCACTTGCTCCGCTCTCAGCGCTTCAACTGGATCGACTCCGGAGCGTGGCGAGCCGCCAGATAGCTTGCAAGCGCAGCTGCGGCAGCCGGCACGACCGGAACTTCAACGAACGTCAGGGGATCGAGCGGGCTGATGCCGAACAGCAAGTGTTTCATGAATCTCATGAGTGGGGCGGCCATCGTTTCACAGAAAATCCCCACTTCTCGCG
Organism: uncultured Acidobacteriota bacterium; assembly: GCA_963819455.1. Lineage (GTDB taxonomy): Bacteria > Acidobacteriota > Terriglobia > Terriglobales > Acidobacteriaceae > Sulfotelmatobacter. Next base: position 513,840 of record CAWFWF010000010.1, on the reverse strand, counting down.
CAAGAACCGCACGAGAAATGGGGCATCCCACACTCAGCTTTACTGGCGTCAGCTTTGGGGAAGTGATTTCAGGAATTCCGTCAAGTCGGACTTGTTCTGGTCAGATAAGCCAAGGTTCATACAGCTGTCGTAGTGGTTGACGACATCCGTTAGCGTGGCGAAACGGCCATCATGATAAAAACCACCCTTGGTGTGCGTCCAGAGGCCTCCCAGGGGCGATGTCCGATAGCGCTTGTCGGGCGAGCGGTCGGCCTGAAAGCTATCCACGCAGACCTCGCTGGGCGTGTGCATGTTCCACCCCGGCTCGGTGTAGAGTGGCGGAACGTGGCAGGTCGCACATTTGCCGCTGCCATTGAAAACTGCATTGCCTCGCTTGGCTGCTTGCGGATTGAAGCTGCCCGCAGGTGGCACCGGGGCGGGGATCGCAAGTTGATAGAAATGTAACTCATCCAGATGTGGTGTGACCAGATCAGTGGAGTTCGTTACATGTCCGAACCCGGCCTTGGCTGCAACAGGGAATTGCGTGGCATCGTCAAGGCGCGGATCGTAGAAGTTTCCTTGCCCGTGCATCTCCAGATTGGCCACAAACGCATTCCAGTACGTCACGGATCCCCAACCCGTCCAAGTGTGTAGATTCACTCCCGCGAGTCCGAATGCTGGAGGAATCAGTACTGCGGCCGTCTTTCCGTCTGGCCGAAAAGCCTGGCCATCAAGTGCCAACTCAGCATCGAAGTGGCCCGGTCCCCAGCTCTGTAGAACTTTCCGCACGGTCGCTTGATCAACGCCAAGCAGGTCGGCAAACGGTTTAAGGCTGGGCGATAAGGCCACAATCTGCCCGACGTTCAGATCCCGATTTGCGTAGCCATCGAGCCGATGGCCGATTCCGGGAGCCAACGAGTTGTCGACGGTCGAATGGCAAAGGGCGCACTGAATCCCCACCGACTTAAGGCTTCCATTCAAGTTAAAGAATCCGGTCAGTCCGACGACCGAGTTGAGCTGAAGAAGGGCGAGCGTCGTGGCTGGATCGTCCAGATTGACCTGTCCTTGCTTGATCTCATCAACGAGCGAAGACGGAAGTGCGTCCACATCTACTTTCAAGCCAACTGCAAGCGCGGTGTTTGGGCTGACTCCGTCGCCGACTCCACCAAACTTGCTGCCTTCGATGGCCTGATGCAGGAGAAGCTGATCGCCCCAAAAAGCCTGATCTCCGAAGGTCTCGAAGCGGAAAACGTGCCGGCCCTGAGCGACCAGGTCGGCGGCATTCGTGGGGATGGATTGCTTTCGAGCATTTTGTTGCGGGCTAGCTGCAGTTTTAGCGGGTCGGGAAAAGATGGCGATCGATCCGATCGTCAGAACGATCAGAATCGCAGCACTGCGAACATTCATACCGAACCTCCTGGGAGGGGCCTTGAGTACAGTGGCCGAAGGAATTCACGGCTCTACACTCGTCCTCATTCACTCTGGAGGCATGGGGGTGAAGGCGGTTACAGCAAGATCGGCCTAACCTTGTAAATAGTTTGTCAATCGTTCGGACCGCGGCGTTACGGTGTCAATTTCTCTTCCAACATTGTGTAACCTTCGTTCGGGAACAGACTCTCTTTTTCTGCGGAGAAAAGTAGATGGCTACTGCGGCGCTCTTGGAACAGGCGAAGCGCGAGGAGTGGAGCGACGAGCAGGTTGTTGCCCAAGTCCTTGCGGGCGACAAGCCGTTGTACGAACTATTGATGCGCCGCCACAATCAACGCATCTATCGCGTGGCCCGGGCGATCCTGCGCGATGACGCAGAGGCGGAAGATGTAATGCAGGACGCATACGTCCGGGCATATCAGAACCTGGCCAGCTTCGAAGGGCGCGCGAAGTTCGCCACCTGGCTGACGCGGATCGCTGTACATGAGGCACTGGCGCGGTTGCGAAAGCGACAGCGCTTTCAGGCCGCGGATATTTCTGGAGATTTGAGTGGAGATGTTATGAACTTAGCCGTGTCGAGGGAGCGCAATCCAGAGCAACAAACCTATGGCCGCGAGGTCGGTAGCCTGCTGGAAAATGCAGTCCTCTCGCTTTCCGAAGAGTATCGCCTCGTTTTCACCTTGCGCGACATCGAGGGACTCAGCACCGAAGAGACTGCCAGATGTCTCGAACTGACGCAGGACAATGTCAAAGTCCGGCTTCACCGTGCCCATGCCGCGTTGCGAAAACAGTTGCAGCGGTCAATCGGCGATGCTGCCTCGCGTTGTTTTGAGTTTCACGCAGTGCGGTGCGATCGAGTAGTCGGCGCAGTGTTTGCCACCCTCGGCATTTGAGGCTGGCGGGTGGCCCAGCCTTGGACTCCTCGTGTGCGTCGGCCTCAAGCTACGCTGCGGGTCGAGCGAGTTCCGTCACGGCTTGCACGAGTTGAAAATCCACTTCATCGGCGATGACCGCTATATCCGAAAGCAGGTGTTCGTGATCGAGTTCCTCGTGATGACGATGTAGTGTTTGGAATGTCACCACTTGAAACAATCTTGACTCCTCGACCAGCATGGAGGGAGAGTAGCCTTGGTCTCGCCGCCTTTGCCCGTGCTCAGCAGCGGCGTTGGACTGGGGCAGAGTGGCATCCTTGGCAAGACGTAGGCGGCAAACGAGGTCATGGTAGAGCTGAGGCAGATGGATTGTGCGGTCGTCATCGATGAGCGAAATGTGGGTGAGCGCTGGCATAAGCTTCACCCGCCGCAACCATTCTTTGATTGCAGTATTGAGTTCTTTCTCTAGAACGTCTGCGACACGCTGTGCTTTTTTCTTCATCCTGCCTCGCGTAATCCAAGTAGTTGTCAGGTCGCGCTAGTTGACTCCACTATCGCAGGTTAGCGACTTTCTAACTGGTCAAAATCGAACACGTTCGTTTCCGCACTGACTGGATGACGAAATCAGGGTGTCACTCATTGAGCCCAAAGGCGATTTACTGCTGAGCGCGCTGAGGTTCGCTGAGTACGCTGAGAAAACAGCAGGGACGCGCGGCATGAGAGATCGCCAGTCGACGTGTTCACTTCGCTCCGCGGCGTGAGGGTTGCGGCAGTTTGAAGACCGGGCCACCCCGCTCCCAAAGTCAAAGGCTTTGGCGTTCGACGAGGTAAACCGCTACAGAATCAACTTCTCGAATGGCTGGTCACAACAAGACGATTCCAAATCAGAAGACCAAAAATCATCGTCAGATCAATGAATCGAATTCCGTTACCCACATCATTTTTCAGCCTCTAAGTTTGTCGATGTTTGCTCCCATTTGTTTGTTAAATATTTCATCCAATTGAAATGGTTCGCCGGGCTTGTGCTTCGCAGCGATCCATTCCAGTTGTTCTCTCTCTGTATGGGCTATGTAGGCCATCATGTGCGCGTTTGCCAACATTGCGAACTGGGGGCGTATGGATTTGTCTGTCAACCCGGGAACTTTGTGCTGGAAATTTAACGCTCGCCTAATCTCGTAAATCACAGCATCAGCAGCCTGAACTGGCGCACAGAGTTTTTCATCTATGCTTGAGAACGAGAGCATGCGTTGGGCTGCATTGGGATTCGTGTTCTTCAAGTTGCGATATACCTCTGGTGCCAGCGGGCTGTATATTTCATGCTCATCACAGACATAGTGGGCACTCCACCCTTCACCGAGTTCCTTCATTAACCATGCTCCCTCAATGAACGCGAAGTCATAAGCCAGTCGGTACGGGTCTTTGCCCAACACGGCGCGATTGTGGTCGTCTTTGATGACCTCATAAAAATCATCCTGTTTTACGCCCACACCCCAACATGCGAGATAGTATCCAGAATCGAAATCTACCGGATGGACAATTAGGTTAAGAAATTCGAGGCTTATGGAATCAAGCAGTTTCCGCTCGTCGGGCATAATGTTCTTCGAGTCTTTTACGAACTTATTGAATTGTCCCCACCCATTTTCACATTGTGATGCCTTGAAATAATCTAGGCCATGTTTAGCTAATGCCTTGTCCCAATTTCTCTCCAGCTCAAAGGTAGCGACGCTATTTCCTAAAATTCCACCAACTGCAAAAAATCCCCGATGCATCCCTGTGACAGGTTTCGGATCAGCACTTTCGTCCAAATAGGCATTCCTTACTAGTAAAAACATGCGTTCCTTCACTTTGCTGAGATGTGAGATCTCTTCTCTATGCTGAGATCTACCTCAGAATTCCCTCAGCAGGTTCCGGCGGTGACGCAGGGGTCGATCACTCGCAGGTATGGCGCCACCAGATTGGGGGCGGAGATTGGGAACAGGTAGGCGTTATAGGGATCGCTGGCGTTGCTGTAGGGTTGGATACCATACTGCAGGGCCAGCGAGGCCCACGGATCCGGCAAGCCGAGTCTGGTGTAGGTCAATCCGCTTTCTGTTTTTAATTCCATTTCGTCCCCGGTGCCGGTGTCGCAGATGAACGCGCCGTAGTGGGCGAGCGCGATCAAGATCGGCTTGGCATATTCCGGAACGTTGAGCGCTTCGATCTGGGCATCCGTCATGTTCAACTGCACTCTCATTCCATAGTACGGCGAGTTCTGGGTTCCTGACGGACAGTACTGATCGCTTGGCACGGAGGCAGGATAGACTCCATCGGCAGCGCAAGGGATCGCCATCTGCAGCGCGTGCGGAATGGTTCCGGCAGCGATGTCGGCGGAGCGCACGATGCCGATGGTCAACGCGAATCCGGACTGCGCCGCTCCATAGGTGAGAATGCCCTGGTCCATGTTGGAGCCGGTGATGTGGCCAATGCCTCCCCAACCGATTTCGAGATCGCCGCCTGTGCCACTCGGCTGGCAGGATCCCCACAAGTCGTATTCCGTGCCGGTTGCCGGGTCGATGATGGCCATGTGGTGATCGGTGTCCCAACAATTGTTCGTCCCCGTGCCGCTGTTTTCGGGCTCGGCATAAGAGGGAATGTGAATTTGCAGGTTGTTGAGAGCACAGTACTGCCAGATGGAAGGATCGCCGTAGCGGCATTGAACGGTGTAGGTGGGATCGGACGGAAGGCTGTAGTAGAACGGGTAGGTGAAATCGATATTGCCCGGAGTGGCGGCGGTGCGTAGGCCCCATCCGGTTTGTCCGGGCGGAAGGTAGAAGGCCTGGTTGGTCATGCCTCCGAGAGTGGCGATGATCGCAGCGGAGTTGGAATCGAGTTTTGGATCCGCGGGCAGCGGGGTGTTGAAGGGGCTGTTGGCGGCAAAGGGTTGATAGTCTCCGCCGGGAAGTAACGCTCTCTGTAGTGGTGGTGGAGGCTGCTGGGATGTGGTGCTACTGCTGCCTCCGCAGTTTGAGAGGATGGCTGTGAGTGCTAGGATCGCAACTGTTGCGTAGTGTCTGGTCGCCACGGGGGAATGCTAACATCCGGCGCGATTCGGTTCGTGCGGTCCCTGTCGGCATCTGTCGTTGGAATCGCGGCTAAAGCTTTTAACCGCTGAGGGAGCTGAGGCTTCGCTGAGAGCGCTGAGAACAGCCGGAGCGCTTGCCAGCTCGACATCTTATTCGACTCCAAGAAAGAAAATGGCGGCCTATGGGCCGCCATCTTTTTGCTGCTAGTTTTTCTTTTACGCGGTTGCGGGGCGTTCGCCGCCTTTGGCGCGTCCCGGTTCGAGGTTTGGCTTGATCACGTGCTGTACGCCATCGTCAGGCTTCGACGGGGGCGGTGGAAGCGGCGGAAGATCTCTGCCCTCTACCAGCAGCTTGATCTCGTTGGCATCAAGAACTTCGCGCTCGATCAGTGCCCTGGCAATGGCTTCGAGCGTCGGCTTGTTGTCGGCAAGAATCTGGCGGGCCACCGTATAGCCGGTGCTGACCAGCTTGCGGACTTCCTGATCGATCTTGATGGCCGTATCTTCGCTGTAATCGCGGTGCTGTGCGATTTCGCGGCCGAGGAAGATCTGCTCTTCCTTCTTTCCGAAGGTGAGAGGACCAAGCTCGCTCATGCCCCATTCGCAGACCATCTTGCGCGCCATGTCTGTGGCTCGCTCGATGTCGTTGCCTGCGCCGGTGCTCATCACGTTGAGGAACATTTCCTCGGCGATGCGGCCGCCCATCAGGATGGCGATCTGCGTTTCCAGATAGTTCTTGTAATAGTTGTGGCGGTCATCAGTCGGCAGTTGCATAGTTACGCCCAATGCCATGCCGCGCGGAATGATCGTCACTTTGTGCAGCGGATCGGAGTACGGCATCTTCGCCGCAACCAAGGCGTGTCCAGCCTCGTGATAGGCCGTGTTCCGCTTTTCCTCATCGGTGAGCAGGAGCGACTTGCGCTCCACGCCCATGAGGACTTTGTCTTTGGCGAGTTCAAAATCGAAGTGCAGGACGGCCTTGCGATTCTGACGCGCTGCCGCCAGAGCGGCTTCGTTCACCATGTTGGCAAGGTCGGCGCCGGAGAATCCCGGAGTTCCACGAGCCAGCACGGAGAGATCGACATCTTCCGCCAAAGGAATCTTGCGCGTATGGACGCGGAGGATTTCTTCGCGGCCGCGCACATCGGGACGGCTGACAACCACGCGCCGGTCAAAGCGTCCAGGGCGAAGTAGGGCCGGATCGAGAACGTCGGGACGGTTCGTCGCTGCCATCAGGATGACGCCTTCGTTGGACTCGAAGCCATCCATCTCGACCAGCAACTGGTTCAGCGTCTGCTCGCGCTCGTCGTGACCGCCGCCCAGGCCTGCGCCACGGTGGCGTCCGACTGCGTCGATTTCGTCGATGAAGATGATGCACGGGGCATTCTTCTTGCCTTGCTCAAACAGATCGCGCACACGGCTCGCGCCGACGCCGACGAACATCTCGACGAAGTCAGAACCCGAGATGGAAAAGAACGGAACGTTGGCTTCGCCAGCAACAGCACGGGCCAACAGGGTCTTACCTGTTCCTGGAGGTCCGACGAGCAGCACGCCCTTGGGGATGCGTCCGCCGAGTTTCTGGAATTTCTGGGCCTCGCGCAGGAACTCGATGATTTCGCGAAGTTCTTCTTTGGCTTCTTCGACTCCAGCCACGTCTTTGAAGGTGACTTTCTTCTGCTGCATGGAGAGCAGGCGCGCGCGGCTCTTACCGAACGATAAGGCTTTGTTGCCGCCCGTCTGCATCTGGCGGATCATGAAGAACCACAATGCGCCCAGCAGGATAAGCGGCGCCCAGGTGCCGAGCAATTGCAGTGGCAGGCTTCCACTGTTGACGTCGCGGAACGTCATGCTGACGTTCTTGTCGTGCAACGTCTTGATCATGTCGGGATAGTTCGCGGGCGCGGTGGTGTGAAACGCAGAGTTGTCGGTCAGCTTACCCTTGACTTGCATCCCATCGACGGTGATGTCGTGGACGCGGCCGGCATCGACGTCTGCCATGAACTCCGTGAAGTTCTTTTCTTTGTCTTTCTGGCCGTCACGCGAACTCTTGACGACTTGCCAGAGCAACAGGGCCGAAACACCGATGAGCAACCAGAACAGCACGGTCTTTACAGTTGAGTTCACCTAGAAGACTCCTAAATTCAGCGCCATCTGCCGTTCCCTCGCCGGGCGCCTACAGGCATTAGATGCCCGTGGGGGGATTTCGATTGGCGGAATCCTAAGACCTTATTCTACCTTTTCTGGAGGGAAAAGGCGTTTTTGATTCAATATGACTTAAGTCATGGGGGTTGTTGGGCTTGATCGACCACGGGACCCTCAATGGGGCTCGATGGGAGAGCTGGGATTGCCACCGGTTGGCGGCTCTCTTTTGCGCCGCAGTTGGCGGACCATGAAGAACCAGACGGCCACCAGCAGGAAGAGCGGAGCCCAAGTGCTCAGCAACGCTAGCGGAGCAGAATCGCTTGGGGCGTCCCGAAACCAGACCTCCACGCCCTTCTCGTGCAGCTGATTGACGTACGCCGCAGTGTTGTCTGGCCCCGTTAGCGAGAAGGCTTTTCCATCCCGTAACAGACCTTGGATTCGTGAGCCGGCGATGCTGACCTTAACGACTTCTCCAGCGTCCACCTTTGACATGAATTCGGAATAGCTGATATCGGGATTTTTGTGAGCTTGCGATCCGGCCCTCACGACCTGCCACAAAAGCGTCGCCGAGAGGGCGACGACGATCCAAAACACAACGGTCTTGAACTTGGGGTTCATCGGAAATTATCGTGCCGCCGCGAGGTAGGGTAAATTCCGGCCGGTCTGTTCGACTGCGCCCAGGCCGTATCCGATCAGGAAAGTCTCGTCCACCAGAAAACCGAAATAATCCGGCTGGAGGGATACACGCCGCGCTGCCTGGCGGTCGAGGAGGGTGACGAGCTTGACGGAAGCCGCGCCACGCGCGCGCAGATCGCTCATCAGGAACTCGCTGGTGACTCCGGAATGTACGAGGCCTTCGACAAGCAGGATATGTTGGCCCTTGATTTCCGGTTCGTGGCTGAAAAAAATCTCCATGACATCGGTCGGCGAATTCATCTGGGGGCGGCTGTAGCGCGGTTTGATGAACTGGCAAACCACGGGAACCTCGATGGTCCGCACCAGATCCGCGAGAAACATGAAGGCGTTTTCGAGGACGGCGAGCATCTGGACGGTTTCTCCTTTGTAGTCGTCGGAGATCTGCCGGCCGAGTTCTTTGACTCGCTTCTGAATCTGATCGGTGGTGATTACGGGACGGAGCGCCTCGACTCTCGAACCATTCATGAAGTTTGCGTGCCTCCCGGCACATCGTGATATCGGCTAACTGTCAGTCTCGACCGAAAGGGACGTCTCCACGATTGCGACCGCGTCGTGCCCCGGTGCGGCACACAAGCGTGCTGGGACGTCGGAACCACGCATCCAGACGATCTGGTCTGCGCTGACCACGACCGGCCACAGCTTACGCGCGGGTTGCGGCACATGCTGCTCTTGCAGCAACTCCTTGATCTTCTTGGGGGACTTCGTATGGCTCGGCCAGAATCGATCTCCCGCACGCCAGTTCCGTACCCGTAATGGTCTGGTTAAAGAATCCGCGTCCAGAAGTTGCCGAGGATTATACCCCGCCGTCTCGGCCGCGGGAACGCGCCGTACTTCGATGCAGGTGAGCGTCTCACTGATGACGAGTTGGCCAGGGATCGGCAACTCGTACTCGTAATCCTGCGGTTCAGCCGCCTGGCGCAGATCGGGAGTGATGAATACGAGAGACTCAGGGTGACGGACGACGTTCCAACCGAGGGGAAGCTCAATTTTTTTGTCGCTGCCGCCTTCTTCGATCGCAAAGCGGAGAATCTCCTCGACGTGTTTAAAGCTGAGGGGAATGCCGGCGCGCTCTCCAATGGCCTTGATGACGCGACGTTGCACCGCCGCAGGTTCGCCGAGGAACCAGAGGCGATCGACGGACGCGTCTGAAACCAGCCATGGGGCAGCGTCGATTTTCGAATGAAGGTCATCTTCGACCGCGCTGCTCTGCGGTGATGATGGCAATTTCGAAAGAGCGATTTGGACCAGGGCTGATTCCTCTGACGCCCTGCGAGCCCATGACGGTTCGGACCAGTGGATCGCGGTTCCCATCCATCCGGCGATTTCGTTTTCCCAGTAGTCCTCTTCGCCGCGGGCGATGTCGGCAAGCTCGGAAAGGCTTTCGGCAATGGCGGGATTGAATTCTTTTTCCAACAGAGGGACGAGCATTTTGCGGACGCGATTGCGGGTAAATTTTGCGTCCTGATTGGAGGCGTCTTCGCGCCAAGTCTGGCCGATATCGTTCAGATAAGCTTCGAGTTCGCGGCGGCGGAAGGCGAGAAGGGGCCTAACGATTTCACCGTGAATTTCTCCATTATCTTCTTCTACGGAAAGGCGAGGATAAATTCCGCCGAGGCCGCGCAGGCCGGAGCCGCGGATCAATCGCATGAGAACCGTTTCGGCTTGGTCGTCTAGAGTGTGCCCAGTTGCGATTTTGTTCAGACTCGGGTGGTTTCCCTGCGGGGCTGGAGCGTCATTCTCTCCGAGCAGGGTCTCAAAGAATCCGTAGCGCAACTCGCGAGCGGCAGTTTCAACGCTGATGTTTTCTTCGCGGGCGCGATCGGCGACATCGTCACTGTCGGCATGAAACTGCAGACCGTGCGAGCGAGCCAGGTCCGCGACGAAGTGCTGATCGGCGTCGGATTCCGCGGCGCGCAGCTTGTGATTGAAATGGACGACAGAAAGGACGGTGCCTAGTTCGGCTCGCAACTCAAACAGGAGGCAGAGGAGCGCTACCGAATCGATCCCGCCAGAGACGGCGATGCCGACGCGGTCGCCGGGGAGAAGCAGTTCCTGCTTACGGATTTGTTCCAAGAGGCGCTGGGCTAGCGGGTGCACGGCACCATGGTATCGCAGCGCTTGTGTTGGAACAGCGGGCGTTGGCGGTTCGCGGAGCTCGGCTGGCTGCGCTGATGACTGAAGCAAAAACAGGCGAACTGGCGTTCGCCGGACAGCCCGGGGCGGCTGTCCCCACATAGCTGTCCCCACATTGTCCTTGGCTATCGCTTTGCGTTCTCGCTTACAACGAGACTCACAGAGCCGCGGCCTTCTCTTTGATTAGTTTCTGGATCTTCTCGACGAAGTCTGCCGTTAGCATGTCTTCGGTTTTTTCTTTCCCGCGCGTACGGACGTTTACTTTGCCGGCCTCGGCTTCTTTGTCGCCGACGACCAGGAGGAAAGGAACTTTCTGCATGGCGTGCTCGCGGATCTTCGCATTCATCTTCTCGTTGCGCGCGTCGACCGCGACGCGTACGCCAATCTCCTTGAGCTGCGACGCGACCTTGTTGGCATAGTCGGCGTGGCGCTCGCTGATCGGGATCATCGCCACTTGCACTGGAGACAACCAGACGGGGAAGGCTCCGGCGTAGTGTTCGATCAGCACGCCAAAGAAGCGCTCGACGGATCCATAGAGTGCGCGATGCACCATGACGGGCTGCTTGCGCGATCCGTCTTCGGCGACATATTCCAGTCCGAAGCGCGCCGGGAGATTGAAATCGAATTGCACGGTCGAAAGCTGCCACAGGCGGCCGATCGCATCGACGAGTTTGATGTCGATCTTGGGACCATAGAATGCCGCTTCGCCGGGAATCGTTTTGTACTCGATGTTGTGCGCCTGCAAAACTTTTTCGAGCGACTGCGTGGCATGGTTCCACTGCTCTTCGCTGCCGACAAAATTCTTGCGGTCGTCGGGATTCCAGGTGGAAAGCTCGGTCTGAAATTTGTCGAAGCCGAAGTCCTTCAGCACATCGAGCGCAAACTCCAGGCAGGCTGCGATCTCACCTTCGATTTGTTCGGGCATGCAGAAGATGTGGGCGTCGTCTTGCGTGAAGCCGCGCACGCGCAACAGGCCGTGCATCACTCCGGAGCGCTCGTAGCGATAGACGGTGCCGAGTTCTCCGAGTCGAACCGGGAGATCGCGATAGGACTTCAGCGAATCGCGATAGATCAGGATGTGGCCGGGACAATTCATCGGCTTCAGCCGATATTCGGCGTCGTCGAGTTCCATGGCGTCGAACATGTTCTGCGAGTAGTAACCCTCGTGGCCGGACGTAAAGAAGAGTTGCCTTCGCGCTACATGCGGGGTGTACACGAGCGAATATCCGCGCTTGAGGTACTCGTCGCGCATCCAGTCTTCCATCTGCTTGCGGATGATGCCGCCCTTGGGATGCCAGAAGATCAGCCCCGGCCCGGCGAGTTCCTGGATTGAGAACAGGTCGAGTTGCTGCCCAAGCACGCGGTGGTCGCGCTTCTTGGCCTCTTCGAGCTGATTGAGATAGGCATCGAGATCTTTTTTCGAGAAAAATGACGTCCCGTAAATGCGCTGCAGTTGGGGATTCTTCTCGTCCCCAAGCCAATAGGCGCCGGCGATATTAAAGAGCTTGAATGCCTTGATCTTGCCCGTCGAGGGAATGTGCGGGCCGCGGCAGAAGTCGGTGAACTTGCCCGTGCGGTAGATGGAAATCTTTTCATCGGGCTTGGTGAACTGCTCGATGAAGTGGCACTTCATGAAGTCGCCGTCTTTTTTGAATTCGGCCAGTCCCTGGTCGCGTGGCAAGAATTCGCGCGCGTATGGAATGTTCTGCTGCACCAAGTCCTGCATCTTTTTCTCGATCTTCTCGAGATCGTCCGGCGTAAAAGCGGTGGGACGGTAGAAGTCATAAAAGAATCCACTCTCGGTCGCTGGACCATGCCCAAGCTTGGTCTCAGGAAAGAGTTCGAGGACCGCGGCCGCCAGCAGGTGAGCGGACGAATGCCGATAAACTTCAAGCGCTTCGGGCGAACGGTCAGTCAGAAGAGTGAGATCGGTGTCGCTCTCCAGCGGACGAGTCAGATCGATCAGATTGCCGTTGGTTTTAGCCGCCAGAGCCGCGTCCGCCAATCGCGGACTGATGCCCTTCGCAATCTCGAGCGGGGTCGTGCCCTTCGGAACTTCCTTTTCGCTCCCATCGGGGAGCTTCACATGAATGCTGTCAGCCATAGTTTGGGACCTGCTACATAGTTGAATCTTTCAGTCTAAAGAAGGGATGGGGGAGGGTCAAACCATGGAATACAGGGTAGTGGCTCAGATCTCCCCTGGCACACCGCATCGTGGCGGGAGATCCCTCGCTTCGCCTGAAGAACGGCTACGCTCGGGATGAAGCCGCGTAAGGGTAAACGTTCAAACTGAGTCACTACCGAATACAGCCACGAAATTCCTGAGCTAAGGCGAAGCAAGCGATGAACATCCGTGAATTAAAAAGATCAGCCCAACTCTTGCGAGCTGGGCTGAAGTTCAGCGTGGGAGAAAACCTGCAGAAGTCGCCGTCACCATGACAGCAACAGCGGCTTGATACCTACTTGGACAGTTAGTGACTTCCCGATCGGGGCTGCAGAACTTTCGGCGGTCATATCCTGAGAATGTCCCCAACAGGAGGCCACTGTCTGACTCTTGGTCGTACAGTTACCCGAGGCACCGGTGCAAGTCTGGGAACTATCCCAGATGATTCCATATTGCACTCCCGCCTTGGTGATCGTGCAGGACCAAACCGTGCCCGCCGCCGTGCATGGCGACGTCAGGGTCGAACCCTGCAGCCAGTTGATGGTTTGCTGCATGGAATTTTCCCCTTGGGTGCCTGCCTGACTCGTGAGTTCATCCCAATCGTAAAATGCCACGCCGGAAATACCAAGCGACCAACTAATCAGATAGAACCGTGGGAAGAACGACGCTGCCAGGTCCTTATTCGAATAGCTCGTACAGTTGCTATCCGTGAAGCCACTGGGACAATACGACGCTTCACCGTCCCAGAACGGCTTGGCCAACTCTGCCGGCTTGAGAACGGCCTGGATATCGGCCACGTACATTTGCATCCCAGTTTCGACGCTGCAAAGCGACTTTCCGGCTGGACCACAGTGACTCGTCGTTGTCCCCTCATTGCCGGGCTTCATGTGGACGTTGATCACATCGATCGCGGCCGCAGTGGCATCCTTCGGGTTCGGACAGGGCAGTTGGTACGCCCGGTTTCCGGTCAGGTCGGAGGTGCTGCTGCAATACAGTTCATTTTGCGTGTACTCGACAGACTGACCGTCTTTGGCGTGTGTCGATGACATGATGATCAATGCTGTTGGATCAATCGCGGTCGCCGTACACGGGGTTGCGGAGCCGTCTCCCTTTTCGTGGATTACATTTTTTCCACCCTGGCTGCCCAGAATGATGCAACGTGCATCCTCCGTCAGGCGGGCGAGTTGAGCAAAGCTGCCCTTGAAGAAGCACTGTGAAGTTGGGTTACAGGTTCCATCCGGCTCGTTCCATATTTCGTAGTAGCGAATATGGGCGTGCTTGGTTTTCCCGGTGAGATAGCTGGAGTCGTTGGCATGAGTAGCCAACTGTGTGACCCAATCTTTCCAGATCGCGTTGGTTCCGCTGCCGTCCGCGCTCAAATCATTCGGCGGATAGCACTGCCCATTCCCTTGCCCGGTCGAGTTCCCGGTATCGTGACAAGACGTTGAGTCGTTGGGACTGGCGCTAGCCCACGAAGGAGTGCGCGCCAGCGTGTACATCGCCTCGGTGACACCCTTGGAGTAATCGTTCGCCAGCATCGTATCCAGATTGGTCCAGACGTAAGTCGGCGGATTCGTCTTTGGGTTGCAGACGGTTCCGTTGCTGTCGTAGCTCGGGCATGTCGAGATCGACGGCCACTGCATGTACGAAGAATCCCAGAACCGCTGCATTCCATAGGACACAGATGGAACCGCGACTCCTTTTTTGGTTGAGGTTTCGGTAAACCCGAACATCGGAGAAGCGCTTATCCCCAGGGCCGTTGCACCGCTGGCAATCGTGAAGTTTCCTTGCAGAATGCTATTCCCACTAATCGTCACCTGCGCATGGACAAGAGTTGAGAACAGAAAAATCCCGGCTATTAGGGTTTTCATGTTCACCTGACCTGGAGATGGAACGCGTCGATGTCGACGTCGCTGTTGTTGCCATGCTTGCCGACCGCTCTCACGAGCAGATCCATAGTGGCTGCGACGGGAACGGCTGCCCAAGTGGAAAGCTGGGCGCCGCTCGCGCTCGCGTCGGCAGAGGTTGTCAGGGAGTGCCAGGTGGTTCCGTGGTCGACGGAGTACTGGCAGTACAAGATCGCTCCCGAGGGTCCCAGGTTCGATCCCAGTTGTGCGTACACTCTGACCTGCGACGCATTGGTCAAGTCAACCTGCGCTCTGACAGTGCTGCCGAAAAGTTCAGTAGTATTGCTCGGCATCGCCCATGTATGTGCGCCCGATAAACTGACACCGCTATGCGCGATTAATGCGTAGTCGATTGGGGCGGCCACCACTCCGGCGGGGCCTTGCGCTCCTGTCGCCCCTTTTGCGCCAGCGGGTCCTTGCGGCCCAATTGCTCCTGTGGGACCTTGTGCTCCTGTCGTTCCTTTTGCGCCAGCAGTTCCCTGTGCTCCAGCGGGTCCTTGCGGCCCGATTGGGCCAATCTGTCCGGGTTGTAGTACGAACGAGGGAGCCCCGTTGACCGAGACCGTGACGGCATTGTTGTTGCCGCAGATCGTGGCTCTTCCAGGGGCACTCGTGGTTCCACCTGAGCACGGTGCGGAAATGTCAAAGTCCATCCGGAATTGTCCAGCGGTTCCATTGACATTGACCGGAGATACTAAAGTGCTTTGACCGTGCGCTGCGGAACTCAAGGAAATTGTGATGATTGCGGTTAGTAAAACAACAAGAAGATGACGCATCTTACCTCGCTTAAAAAGGGGACTATCCAGGCAAAGCACGCGTCCGTGATCTTCCCTGGATGCGTATTCAAAAGAGCAAGTCGAACGCCGACACCCGGGTAATTGAGCCTTTCGTGACCTCGCTGTCGGGCGTGCGTTCAAACCGGCCGCGCAGCAAGGGTTCCCAAGTCATTGTCGGAAACGTACATCCGGGAACTCACGGGGAGAACACTCAAAGGGCCATATGGCGCGAAGTCGCTTCAAACCGTGGTAATACCCCTCGTTCATTTGGAAGGGAATTTAGTTTTCTTCGGAGGCTGCGTCTGAATTTTGGACAGTTTTTCGAGAATTTGGATTGTGTTTTTTCGCCGAGATTGCGTCTTATTCCCAAAGCCGAATGGTGCTGCGTGGCCATCGGGAATACAGAGCTCTACGCCTGTCCAGCTGCGAGTGCTGCGAGGACTTCATCAGCGTTGCAATAAGAATGTGAAGCTTCGTCCAAGATTTCGCTTGAAATCTCGGGTGATTTCAACACATCGACTACGGGATGTACCCGATATTGCGAAAACGACTCCCGCGTTATGGTTACTTCAGGTTCTAGTTCGTATCCGCACAGGGCGGTCATAGGTTAGTGTTGGAGTTCTCCAACGTTCAGACCTTCTCGACCGCCCAGCTTTTTTCCGCACGTTTTGCACTCGTTCAACTTCTCAAAACTTAGAATTTGTCTGGAATGCGTGTGCGCCGCGCTATAATTCCCCGTTTTTACGAAATCTGTTTTGAACTTATCGAGGTCCATTTTCATGAGCATTCAAGCTTTGCCTAACCGTCTGCGCGGTGCCGTTCGGACGACGCTCGCCCGCTTCGTTGGCCTTTCTGCCCTTACGGTGATGGCGATTCTTCTGACGACGAAGCTGCCCGCGGTCGCTCAAGTCAAAGTCAAAGTAACTGTCGATCCCTCGCAAGGCAAGGCTGTGCTGTATACCACGTCGATCGGCATCGCTGCGGATCGATGGGAGCAGACTCCCTACGATGCGACGACTCTGCAGTTGCTCCAAGACGCCGGCTTCACCAATATGCGGTTCCCGGGGAACAACGGGATCGACGCCCTCTATCACTGGTCCACCGGGACAATCACGAATCCTTATACCGATGACCGGGCGCCGGCGTTCCCTCCGGATCGCCATTTTCCAGCTGCCGTCCCCATCATCGACAAGATGGGAACAGCCATCGTCTCGGTGAACTACGGCACCAATACCGACGGCACCGGGCCCGGCGAGCCTGCGGAAGCTGCTGCCTGGGTCGCCTATGCGAACGGAAGTCCCTCAAATGCGCAGGCCATTGGAAAAGACTCGAAGGGCAATGACTGGAAGACCGTTGGCTACTGGGCCGGACTTCGCGCCGCATCGCCGCTCCCTACTGACGATGGATTCAATCGCCTGCGGATTGGGCATGCGGCGCCTCTCGGCATTCTGCTTTGGACCGTGGGCAATGAGCCGTGGAATAACGGCTTTTACGGCCAGGGCCACACTCCTGGCTCCGACGCAGATACAACCGGCAAGTATGGGCAGGCAGCTTCTCCCGAGCCGGACTTGCATGCTGGTAAGGTTGCGACTTCGCGCGAGTGGGGACGACTTCAGTCCAACGCAAAGATCGGCCCTGCGGTTTACGGCGCTGCGGTTGTGGAGTACGCCAAGGCGATGAAGGCGGTCGATCCCAAGATTTTGATTGGGGCATTTGTGATGCCGCCGCCGTACGCGAACGATGCGGATCAGCGTGGCAAGAACTGGAATGCAGGTGTCTTGAAGGCCGCCTGCGCGAGCATGGACTTTAGCGCGGCCGCGTTCTGGGAGGGCAAAGGCGCGGAGCCCACCTTTACCAAGAACATCGATGAAGAAGACTTGTTGATGTTGACTCGCGATCCGATGGATCCGACCCGGCATTTCCCTGGCGGGAATGGGCTTCACTACGACTTCGCGCAATTGGGGAATGATTTGGTCGACAAGTATAAAAAGTTCTGCCCGGCGAATCATCATCCTCAGCTTGCGATCACCAGCCTTGGAGTCGCAGGGTGGCTGCCTGCGGATAATCCTGCTGCGACCGCATTGTTTTCAGCGGATGCGGTTACGACGCTGCTTGAAACCGGGGCTTACACGGTGGTGTGGTCGCCGATTCATGCGCTGAGCCCGATGCTGCTTGATATGAAGAGCCAGCCTCAGCCCGCTTATTACGGGATCAAGCTGATTCACCAGGTGGCGCTGCCGGGGGATACGTTTGTCGCGGCGACGTCCCAGACCGACACGTTGAAAGTTCACGCTGTGAAACGACGCGATGGTGGCCTTGGGCTTCTGTTTATCAATGATGATTTCCAACGATCGGCAGTCACCACCGTGACCGTGAATGGCTATAGCTATGCGGCAAAAGGTACGCGGTACGACTATGGCAAGGGCACGATCGATGCGGGGAAGACGATCACGCAGGCGCCGATCGAGGGATTAGGCGGGACTTTCACCGTCGAGGTTCCGCGATACGGGATTACGGCGATTGTGATTCCTAAAGCGCAGTAGCCTGTCCGAAGCCGATGCGCTGACTACCAGATTCAAAAGCCCCGCCCTGTCGCTAACTGCGCGACGAGGACGGGGCACCTTTTTTACTGACTCTTTTCTACCGACCGCGATTAGCGTACGTCTTTCACGTGCGTGGCGATGTACCACTTGTTGCCGAACGCATCTTTCACGCCGGCATTGCGATCGCCGTACGGCTGATCGGTCGGCTCCTGGAACGAGGTCGCGCCTGCGGCAAGCGCCTGCTTGTAGAACCCGTCCATGTCCGGCACGTAGAGGTAGAACATGGCTTCCATCGTTCCGTACTTGCCGTGAGCCTCGCCCATCTCCACAACCGAGTCGCCGATCTTCACGACGGCATGATGCACGACCCCGTCGGGTGAGGCGTACTTCGCCACTTCCTGTGCTTCAAAGGCACGCTTCAGGAAGGCGATGAGAGGCTCCGCGCGACGGGGATGCAGATATGGATTCACGCTGTGCAGTCCCTTCGGAACATGGCTTTCGCCCTGGGCGGTTGCAATGTACCAGAAGTTGCCGGCAGCGTCTTTGACGGTGCCGGAGCGCTCGCCATATTCCTGATCGCGGGGTTCGTCGATCAGCGTGGCCCCGGCCGCTACTGCCTTGCGGCAGACTTCGTCCGCGTCTTCGACATAGACATGCAGAGCGTTTGGCTGCAGCGTGCCGGGGAATTTCTTGCCCGGAATGCCGCCGCCCATCATCAGCACGGTGTCTCCGATGCGAACCTCGCCGTGTACGCCGGTCGGCATGATGACGCGCTGGCCGCTCCTCGGCGTTGAATGCTTCTTTGACGAAGTCGAGCAGCGCCAGACCGTCCGCCGCTACCAGATAAGGCGTAACCATACGGAAACCTTGCGGGACCGGGCTCACGCTTGCCTCACCCTTCGCGGGCATCTTGCCGCCCTCCGGCCCGTGGGTCATGCCTTGCATGCGCCGGTGCATTTCGTCGACCGACATTTCCTCCGTGACCGTGTAGACGGTCCAGGAATAGCCGAACGGGTCGGAGAGGAGGACGTCACGGTGACCGTAGAACTGGTTGGCTGCCGCGCGCCGCAGAGTCATACCGGCGGCAACGGCATCTTCCGCGAATTCGTCCACGTTCTCGACCCGCACCGACATTGAGATCGGAGAATAGCCGAGGGTTTCGGCGCTGAAGCGGCCGCCTTCAGGCCACTCCCCGGCCAAGTAAATGGACGAGTCTCCAATCCTGATTTCGGCGGCGGGAATCTGGCCGCCCACTTCGAAGCGGAACGTTTCTTTCGCGCCCAGGGCGCGTTTGTAGAACTCAATGGCTTTGGCAGGATCTCGGAACGCCAACCTCGGCGCTGCGCTGGTTCGAACGGCGGCAACAGGCTCGGCTACGCTGGACATTTTCTTTTTCCCTTCTAATTCAGATTTCAATCGTGCCTTGAATTTCGCACTCGGCAGATTGCGCAAGTCCGCCGCGATGCGTACGAGTGGCTCGATCTCCGCTTCAGCCCTCGCGACTTGGCCGTTCTTGGTCGCGAGCATGGCTTCCACAGCCTTGTCTAACTGCTCGACCTGCTTGGCCCCGCCCTTCCCCGGATTAAGAGAGCGCTTAGGCATCGGCACCCTCCATGCGCGCGCGCAAATTGGTCAACGCGCGAAACTGTAATTGCTTCACCGCACCTTCGGTCTTGCGAATCTGCCGCGCCACGTCCTTGATACTTTTGTCTTCCACGAATCGCAGCACCAGCACGTTCTTCTGTTCCGCAGGGAGCGTATCGACCAGGCGAAAAAGCATCGCCCGGCGTTCTACATCCTCAATCTCTTTTGGACTGGCCTGCGCCGAGTCCATCGCCAACTCATCGGCGACTTCGCGGCCCGACCGCTGCCACCGGTCGGAAATCAGGTTCGCGGCGATGCGGAATAACCATGCTGCAAACGGGATGCCTCTCCATTCAAAGCGTTTCAGGTTCGCCAGAGCCTGGTGAAACACTTCGGCGGTGACATCCTCGGCCTCGACGCGGTCCTGTATCCGGCGCACGACGTACGCATACACGCGCTCGAAATTGATCTCGTAGAGATCGCCAAAGCGGGCGGGGTCTTTCTGCGCAGCTTCGATCAAAAGCCGCTCGTCCGCTTCTTTTTTCAGAACCGTCAACGAAATTCTCCGCGGTGTTGCCGTACGTAAGGTTAATCCTTGCGGGCCGGGAAAAGGTTACGCCCAGGCAAAGAAAACGAGGCAAATTATAGATGCTACTGCCGCTTGCCTTTCTGCATCCAAATTCTGGCTAGGGCGTACGGCGACCCACCGGCCGCCCCGTTTTTCGGGTTCTCAACATTAAATCCAAAGTTCAGCGAGGTCACCAGATGGAAGCAATCACGGGAGTATTCAACCAACGAGCAGATGCCGAACAGGCCCTCATCGCAGTACAGAAGTCCGGAATAGCAGCCGACAAAGTCACTCTGCTCACGCCCGGCTCCGTCGATCAGGTCAACAAAGAGGTTCAATCCATACCCTCTGACAGCACCGAGCAACCCGGCATGGGGAACGCGGTAGGGGCGCTGCTTGGTGGCGGAGTTGGAATCACGGGTGGAGCGCTGCTCGCGGCCCTGATCCCGGGCGTCGGTCCGATTACTGCGCTCGGGCTCCTCGGTGCGGGAATCATGGGCGCTGCCGGAGCGGCTGTTGGATCCGTAGTTGGCGGTCGTGCCGAGCAGGCGAGCTTTGAAGGAATTCCCGAGGATGAAATTTTTATTTACGAGGATGCTCTTCGCAAAGGGCGCAGCGTTGTAGTTGCGATGGCGGACGACGAAACTTCAGCCTCCAAGATTCGCGACACGATGCAGGAGCGCGGCGCGGAGTCAGTGGACGCCGCTCGCGAGCAATGGTGGACCGGATTGCGCAGCGGAGAAGAGGCTCGCTATTCGACGACCGGCGGGACATTCGCCAATGACGAGCGCTTCTTCCGGCTTGGCTTCGAGTCCGCCATGCACGCCAAAACACGGTGCATGGAATTCGACCAGGTAGCCAGCGCCATGAACGCGGCTCTGGAAGATGTGAAGCGGCAGTATCCGGGAGCCAAGGTGGAGGAGCCATTCATCCGCGGATACCAGCGCGGACGCGAACACTACCAGGAGATATGCGACGATTCCCGGAAGGCGGCCTGAGCAGACGTCAGGGCCTGTAGTAAAGGGCTTCGAGTTCTTTCTGCACGCGAGCCGAGAGTGTCTCCATGTCCCGGAGTGTCATGCCGACGGTGGAGATCGGCTCGCCTACGCGCATCTCAAGTGGCCGGCATTTGATGTGATAGGTGTTCATCGGCAGCAATTCGTACGTGCCGACCAGCGCGACTGGAATGACGTCTACCTGGGCCTTAATCGCGAGAAAGAAAGCTCCCGGCAGGAAAGGCTTGATTTCACCATCAGGCGTGCGGCCGCCCTCGGGGAATATCACCAGCGGTAATCCTTCTTTAATTCCCTTAAGCGCCGCGCGAATGCTGCCGATCGAGCGCGACGGATTCTGCTGGTCGATGCAAATCTGGCCAGAGCGCTTTAACTGCCAGCCGACTATCGGATAGGCGAGCAGTTCCTTCTTGAAAGCGATCCGGAATTGAAACGGCAGATTCACGTACAGGACAGGAATGTCGAGCGCGGAAGCGTGGTTTGCCGCATAGACATGAGGCTTCGAAGTGTCGATCTTGTCGAGGCCAGTCACCTTCACCGGCGACAGAATGGTCTTCATGATCAGCCACGACCATGCCGTCGAAAACCAGTGAAGCCGCCGGCCGTTGCGATCGAAGAGGCCGCCGGGCAGCGCGATAATCCCCATCACCATCGTGTAGAGCCAGATGAGGGGATCGAGAATCACGTAGGAACGCAGGGCGCTCAGCCAGCCGTGCTTCAGGCCTGGAAGTTCGTGCGGGCTTCGACGTGGGGGCGCCAGTTCAGACGACTGGGGCCCTTCGAGAGAACCGCTCTCCATCTCGTCGACGGATGATTTCACTTCCTGCACACTTCCATTCTAGGGGAAATTGATTGATCAAACTGCTGCGGAATACGCAATCCCAAGATGCTCATCGCCTCCCCTACAAGGTAGATGGAACCTGTGATCACGATAACGCCTCTAGCCTCAGCGACAGTGCGAGCGCGGTCGAGAGCTGCTTTCACGTCGGCAATCGCTTCGATGTCGGTACCGGTGCGGCTGGCTGCCTTCTGAATTTCTTCCGGAGACGCTGACCGTGGATTTTCGGGCTTCGTCGCAATCACTCGCGTCGCCAGAGGAAACAAGATCTCTGTCATCTCTGAGATTGCCTTGTCGCGCATGGCTCCGAAAACAAAAATCAGCGGACGGTCGTCATTTCGCTCCGAAAGGGCTGAGCGCAAGGCCCATGCTCCTGCGGGATTGTGCGCTACATCCAACACAATTTCGGGCCAGCCACCAGTCGCTTGAAAGACCTGGAACCGCCCGGGCCAGTGCGTTTCGCGAATTCCACGCTCGATGCTTTCAGCGTTGATTCCCGCAAAACCCTTCTTGCCTAGCTCCTCGGCTGTGGCAATCGCAAGCGCGATGTTTCTTAATTGATGCCTGCCGGTCAGCGAAGTTTCGACGAGAATCTGCTTTCCGAGCACCTCGATCGGATATCGATAGGCCGGAACATCGGCTTGGATTTTTGCCCATTCTTGGGCTCGCGGTAGTCGGCGCTGGCGGGCGACACTGGCGGCACGTACTGGACCGCGCTGACTCCGACCGCATTCAAATCGAGAATCGTGTTGCCGATGACGTCGTTCGCCTCAGGTTGCTGCGGAAGTGTTACGACTACGCCGCCCTGGCGAATGATCCCCACCTTCTCACGGGCGATCTCCCCGACCGTGTTCCCGAGAAATTTCTGATGATCGAGGGAGATGTCGGTGATGACGCTGACAACGGGTTCGACGACGTTCGTGGCGTCCAGGCGGCCGCCCATTCCAACCTCGAGGACGGCGACTTCGACTTTCTGCTGCGCGAAATGGTCGAAGGCGATCGCGGTTATCATCTCGAAAAAACTGGGATGCCACGGCAGTTTCCCTTCGGCAACCAGACGCAGGGCGACGTTCTCGATCTCGCCATGGATGCGGGCAAAGCAGTCGTCATCGATCTCTGAGCCATTGATCCTGATGCGCTCATTGATTCGGATCAGGTGCGGGGAGGTGTAGAGCCCGGTCTTGAGGTGCGATGCGCGCAGGATCGAGGCCAAGGTCGCCGCGGTCGATCCCTTTGCCGTTCGTTCCGGCGATCAGGACGCTGGGAAACGTTTTTTCGGGCCGGCCCATTGCCTCCAGCAGGACGCGCATGTGGGCGAGGTCGAATTTATTGGATGGCGTGTTCGCGAGTTCGTGGCCTAGGGCGAACATGCTCGCGACGGCGGTGGTGTAGGACATTGGCGTGAGTTCTCGGTCGTAGGTCTCGGATTTTAGCTCTTAGCTCTTAGCTTCTAGCTCTAAGCTACGGCTATCAGATTACCGCCGACAGACCGTGCCCCTGCATCCACAGGCCCTAAAGGGCTATTCGAATCGGAATAGCTTACGCGGCCCTGAAGGGCCGCTCTTCCACGGGACCCCATGAGGGCCATCTCCCACGACTCAGCGAATCGAGACTTTCGAAACTTGGCTGACAGCTTAAGGCGGACAGCTTTTACGCTGCCATGAATTCGAGCGCCCTGCCGATGTACGGCTTCAGTTGCTTGCGGGGAACCACGGCGTCGAGCATTCCGTGCTGGAGCAGGAATTCGCTGCGCTGGAACCCGGGCGGAAGTTTTTGCCGAATGGTCTGCTCAATCACTCTGGGGCCGGCGAATCCGATCAGGGCTCCGGGCTCGGCTATGTTCAGGTCACCCAGCATGGCAAACGAAGCCGTCACCCCGCCGGTCGTCGGATCGGTGAGCAACGAGATGTAAGGCACTCGGGCCTTGTCCAATCTCGCCAATGCGGAAGAGATTTTCGCCAGCTGCATCAGACTGATGACGCCTTCCATCATGCGCGCTCCGCCCGATGCGGAAACGATAAGGAGCGGCGTTTTGGTATCGGCGGCGCGTTCCACTGCGCGCGTTATCGCCTCTCCCACGGCGGCGCCCATGCTTCCGCCTATGAACGCGTACTCCATCACGCTCGCAACGATGGGGCGCCCCAGCAATTTTCCGTGGGCGTTAATGATTGCATCTTTCAATCCTGTATCTTTTTGAGCCTGCCTCAGGCGCGACGAGTAGGGCTTCAAGTCCACGAATTTCAGGGGATCGGTGGAAGAAATATTCGTGTCGAAGGTTTCGTACTGGTTGTCGTCGAGCAACTGCGCAAGCCGGGTGAGAGCATCGATCCGGAAATGCTTGTCGCACTTCGGGCAGACGTTCAGATTCTCTTCCAGATCTTTTTTCCAGATGATCTGCCGGCAGCCTTCACACTTCACCCAAAGGCCCTCGGTGCGGACAGTCTTCGCCCCCGAGGTGTCGAGCTCGCCGGATTCGCGCTTAAACCAGGCCATGGTAGTTGAGAATACTGAGTACCGAGTACCGAGAACTCACGATTGACTTGATTGCCTCGGTACCCGCTACTCGATACTTGGTACTTCGCTGCATCAGTATTCGATTCCCCTTTGCGCCATCACGCCCTTTTCATAAGCGTGTTTTACCTGGCGCATTTCCGTGACAGTATCTGCCACCTCGACGATTGTTGGGTGGGCATTCCTGCCGGTCAAAATCACGTGGACCATTTCTGGTTTCTTCTTCAAACTTTCGACAACTTTTGCCGGATTGAGCATGCCATAACTGATGGCGTAGTTAATCTCGTCGAGAACAACCAGATCCCATTCGCCGCTCTGCATCGCCTTGTCCGCTTCGGCCCAGGCTTCTTCGACCATGCGGACATCTTCGGGATCGGGCTTCTCCGACCCGACCTTCACGAAGCCTCGGCCCATCTGCTTCATGATGAACTTGTCGCCGAAGGCCTGCACCGCGTCGAGTTCGCCATAATGCCACGAGCCCTTCAGGAACTGCAGCATCAACACCCGCATGCCCTGACCGACGGCGCGTAACGCCGTTCCCATCGCCGCGGTGGTCTTACCTTTGCCCGGCCCGGTGTTCACGATAATGAGACCGCGACGGATATCTGCCATGCCTGAGCCGGAATCTTTGATTCTACTAGAGGTGCGGCAATCCCTGCTCGGCAACGGCCTAAAACCGCCGGAACTCTTGCAAGCTTCAACTTGAGCGTAGTCAAGGTATGAGTAACAAACTGGATACCTGTCCGGCGCTGGACACCGAGTTTGCAGGATGGACACGAATTCCCGTAATAATTGCTCTTTGTATAACGTCTATCAAGTAGTTAGGTCTCATTTCGCATGGCACCCGAGTTGCACTCACAGGCCGAGTTTTCAAAACAAATCGAAACGAAACTGCGGTTGGTTCGTTGTTCTATCAGCAGAGCATTTGCCGGTGCGAACATAAATGTTTACAGTGGGAAGTCCTTCCACGGAACTCTAGCATCCAAGGTTGCGTAGTGTCGGTCAGGCGGATCTCTGTCCCCTCGCAAACTGCGGAGGTCTCTTCGTGATCAACAAATGTGCAGTGTTGCTGTTATGCCTTGTCGCCGCCCTGCCCGCGTTCTCGGGGCAGCATGTGGCCGTGCATCCGCGAAACTCGATTCTCGCGGGCGATGACGAGACTATTCGAGAAATCATCGACATGGAGCGGCAGGCCAAAGAGGCGAGCCTGCGCCGCGACCCCGAATTTCCGCAGCGCACGCTCGCGGACGACTACGTCGCCATTTCTCCGCTCGGCCAAGTGACTACCAAGAAGGAAGCACTCTCCGCGCGCCGCAGCGGACAGCTGCGCTACGACACGATCGACGTCAGCGACATGGTGGTGCGCCTCTACGGGGATACAGCCGTTGTCACTGCGCGCGCCGACGTGAAGGGACATCAGCTCGGTGAAGACTTCAGCGGCCCCTATCGCTATACACGTGTGTGGGTTCGCAAGTCGGGTCACTGGCAAGCCGTCAGCTATCAGGCCACCGTTACCCAATAGAACGCCCGCGCTCGAGCTGAGGCTTGATTGCTACAATTGGTCCCCTGTTTGAAAGGCGGCCCAATGCTCTCGATCGCAATTTTGAACCCCTCTCGCCGGCATCTTCGTTGCCTGCTTCTCATCCTGCCAATCTGTCTGACGCTGCTGAACTCATCGCACGCGCAGGATCAGCCGCGCGAAATTTCGCCGGAAAAGCGGACTCAAATTGAGGCTGCGGCTGCGGCTTTCATGGCAAAGACACACGCACCGGGAGTGTCGGTGGCCGTTGTCGAAAACGGTGAAGTGGAATGGGCTGGAGGTTTTGGCTTCGCCGACATGGAAAACAATGCTCCGGCTAGCGAGCATACGCTGTACCGGCTGGCTTCAATTTCGAAATCGCTGACAGCAACCGGCGCGATGGAACTGTGGGAGCGCGGAAAGTTCGATCTCGATGCTCCGGTGCAGAAGTATTGCCCAGCCTTTCCACAGAAATCGGGACCGATTACCACTCGCGAAGTGATGGGACACCTGGGTGGCATCCGCCACTACAAGACCGGCCCTACCGACATGGAAATCGGGAACACACAGCACTTCGACAATCCGATTCAGGCGGGACTGAATTTCTTTAAAGACGATCCGCTGGTGGCCGAACCGGGTTCGCACTTTCATTATTCGACGCAGGGCTACACGCTGGTTGGTTGTGCCATGGAAGGAGCGTCAGGCGAAAAGTACACCGAGTTTATGAAGAAAAATGTGTTTGCCCCAGCGGGAATGGGGAACACGCAAGTCGACGACCGTTTCGCCATCATTCCTTATCGCACGCGCTTCTATCAGAAGAAAGAAGATGGCACGGTGCAGAACGCCGATTTCCTTGATGCCACTTACAAAATTCCCGGCGGTGGCTGGCTGTCTTCGGCTGAAGACATGGCGCATTTTGAAGTGGCGATTCTCAACGACAAGCTGATCAAGCGTTCTACGCGCGATCTCATGTGGACTCCGCTTAAGCCGTCGGACGGCTCCAAGGATGGCTATGGGCTTGGCTGGGGAGTTGGCGATGAAAATGGAATTGCGGTCGTGAGCCACACCGGCGGTCAGCAAGGGACGAGCACAGCATTTATCGTCGCGCCGCAGCAACGGGCCGGAGTGGTGGTGCTTACAAATTTGGAAGAGAGCGATGCGCGGTCGCTGGCGGTGGACATACTGAAGGTATTAGTTCCGGGAGCGACAGGATCGCAGAAGAAGTAGGCTGGCACAGTCATGGCGTGTCTGTGCATTTCTTCTGCAGCTTTGAATGGGTCGAGAGCTTGCATAGATCCTTCGCCGCTAAAAGCTGCGGCGCAGGATGACACGGCTCGGATCTTTTCGACTTCCGCTGTAAGGCGCTAATGGCCAGAATGGTAAGGATGGCCTTTCAGGATCGTGAAGGCTCGGTAGACTTGTTCCAACAAAACCACGCGGGCTAATTCATGCGCCAGCGTCATCTTGCCTAAGGAGATAACGTTTTGGGCGGCGGCTTTCGCCTCTGCGCTGAAGCCGTCGGCGGCGCCAATCACTATCACCAGCGGTAAAGGATTGCGGTCTTGATAGTCGCCGAGAAACTTCGCGAACTGCTCCGAGGTGAATTCTTTGCCTCGCGAATCCATCAGGACCAGTGTTGATTTGACGCCGCCCTTGGAGTCTGCGAACTTCGCCAATAGGCTCTGTTCATCGCGAAGGGAGACGCCTTCGACTTGCGCATACCGCGAGATCCGCTTGAGATATTCTGCCGTCAACGATTCGATTGCCGGCTCTTTGGTCTTGCCGATCCAAGCGATCTTGAGCTTCATCGTCACTTATTTTCTTCCGGAGGCCAGGACCACCGTTGCGCCGAAGGAAATGTTTTCTCCGTCGGAATATTGCGCGACGGCTTTATGAACCTCAGCGTGAATGTGCGGCCAGCGGTCGGCAGGGACTCGCTCCAACATCGGACGATAGGGCACGGAGACAGCCTGCGCCTGCTCCCACACTTCTTCGATGGAACCCGGCCACACCCACGGCAGAGTTTTCGTTTCTTCTTCAACATCCCGGAATCCGGCGGATCGCAAGACGCCGGACAAACTTCCGCTCTCGGCAAAACGAAATGGATTTGGGCCGCCCGGATCGAGCAATGTTCCGCCGATGTTGCGGTGCACCACGCCCATCATGCTTTGCCAATACGGCTGCTCGAAAGGTCCCCAGGCGAGGAAGCAGGCGCGTGCCGCCGGCTTCAGGACGCGCCTCAACCCTGCCAACGCCGCAGTCGGATCGCGGAAGAACATCACTCCGAAGCGTGACGTTGCAACGTCGAACGTGTTCTCGGGGAAAGGAAGGGAATGCGCGTCCCCCTGCTGTGTGGCGAGATTGGTCAGGCCTCTCGAGTGCGCGCGTTTTTGGGCAATCTCAAGCAATTCAGCACTCAGATCGAGCGCTGTAACGTGCCCTCCGGGTGCGACACGCTCGGCCAAGGTGATGGCAGGTTCGCCGGTTCCACTTGCCAGATCGAGAACGCCCATCCCCGGCTGAGGCGCAGCATAATCCACTAACGCCTCGGTGACAGGGGCTCCCATGAAAGCCGATTTGGCTTTCCATTTTTCCGACGCAACCAGGCGATATTGAGATCCCCAGGTAGGCTCGGAGTCAGAGGGTGATGGCATGGAGAAATTCAAATCTGCGCGAAGCTAGGTTTTCGACTTTTTCTTTTTCTTCGCTGGGGGCTTTGCAGGAGCCTTTGGCGACGCCTTACGCGCGCGAACGGGCGCATTCAGATCGTCCGGCCCTAGGCGCTTCGCCGACTTCCACAGCCGCTCCAAGTCATAGAACTTGCGGGCTTTCTCCGAGAAAACGTGGACCACGAAATCGACGTAGTCGATCAGCACCCACTCGGCCTGCTTGTATCCCTCAATGCTGTTTGGACGGATGCCCGCCTTTTTCAGGCTTAGCTCCACTTCGTCGGAAATGGCCTGGACCTGGCGCGGGTTCGTGGCGCTGCACAGGATGAAGTAGTCGGTGAATGCACCCGACCCTTTTTCCATTTCCAGGATGCTGAGCTCTTCGGCCTTTTTTTCGAGGCAGGCTTGAATTGCGGCGGCTACTTGCTTCTTAAGTTCGTTCTTCTTCATTCAGTCTGAATCGCTTCTCTCGATGGAATCGAACTTCATTGTACCCGACCTCTGACCGGTTCAACCTGTGCAAGGGAGACCGCTTCGATCCTTTAAGCGCAGGTCAAAGCATTCTGCGTTCCCCAGGTCTTAGCCTTCGATGGAAGGCATCGTGCGCGACTTTTCTCTTTTCAGATTGGGCATCTCCGCTCTGTTCCCTTGTGCTTTTGTCATTGACGAAGACTCCCGCTGGGGCTAAACAGGCATTAGGTGGAGGCGTTTCTGTCAGCCTCTCCCCGAAGGTGGAGCGATGCGACTCTCAGCGGCAATTCTTGCGGCAATTTTTGGTTTTAGCGCGTTGATGAGCGGCTGTGGCGGTTCGGGTGGAGGCGGCGGGTTGAACACGGGCGGGGGGAATCCTCCGGCGGCGCCGTCGATCTCAACGACGGCGGCACAGAACGGAGCCGTCATCGTCACTTTGGCCGATGCCACTGCAGGCGCGGTTATTTTTTACACCGTCGACGGGAGCACTCCGACCGGATCTTCGCAGCAGTATCAAGCTCCATTTCTTGTGGCGTCTAACATGACGGTCAATGCGATTGCGATCTCAGGAGCAGGCGCCGTTCTCACTACGAGCAGCGTCACGACGAAGGCCTTCAACTTGAATATTCCTTCCGGGACGCTGGTGTGGAGCGACGAGTTTACGAACACAACGGGGGCAAATGCCCAGCCCGATCCGACGGTGTGGACCTATGACACTGGCAACGGCGGCTTTGGAAACAATGAACTGGAGAACTATTGCGCGTGGGGATCATCGACTTCGCCGTGCAGTACAACGAACCCGAGCGAGTTCGTGGGAACCGATGGATATCTCCATATCGAGGCGCAAAAACCATCCACGGGCGTGTACACATCGGCGCGCCTGAAATCGCAGGGACTGTTCAGCTTTCAGTACGGGCGTCTCGAATTTCGCGCGCTAGTGCCGGAGGCACAGGGATTCTGGCCTGCCGCTTGGCTGATGGGTAACAACATTGCCGCAGTGAACTGGCCGGCCTGCGGGGAGCAGGACGTTCTGGAGCGGGTGAACGACGCTCTCAACCCCGACTGGAATGCAGGTTCGATTCACGGATCCGGCTTCACCGGCACGGCGCTGGGCACAACCTATTATTTTCCCAGCGGGGAAACAGCGAGCCAGTTCCACACCTACGGGATGATCTGGTCGCCGGGCAGCGTCTCGTATTACATCGACGATCCTGCAACCCCGTATGCGACCTTTACGCCCTCGAGCATTAGCGGTTTCGCGGGAGCAGTCTGGCCATTCGATTCCGGGCAGAGCAACTTTATCCTGCTGAACCTGGCCATTGGCGGCGACTATCCGGGACCGCCCGACTCGACGACGCCGTTCCCGTCGGAGATGCTGGTTGATTATGTGAGGATCTACACGAACTGACACTTGCCGGCGGACTGCGGATCGGAACCTGGGCCAGCGGCGACTACTTGCTGGCCTTTTTCTCGGCGGCGGCGAGCTCTCGCAGCTTTGCCATGGTCGCGGCCGAAGAGTCTTTACGGTTGGTGTTCTTGGGACGACGTTTCGTCTTGGTTACATAATGATTCTGCGCCATGCTCTCTCCTGCTGCGACGGCGGTTCGGGACGCCTGCCCAGATTTATTCCAGAAATTTGCCCCGCTTCGCCGGTCAAATGTTGGACCTACCATCATAAATGCAATTCGCGAATCCACCGAATAGCAAGATTGAACGACAGTGACTCAGGTTGAATTTCCGCCGCGAACTCGACGATGAAGTGTCTAGATTTGCCGCAGAGAAACAAGCCTTTAACCGCAGAGAACGCGGAGAAACCCCGCGCAGAGTTCGCCGAGACAAAAACTGAGCCACTTACGCTTGCACCGATCTACGACTACCGGTACAGCTTCATTTTAATGATGTAGTCCGCTACGGGGGCATCTACGAAGCGGCCCATCGGCTTCCCCGCAGCTGCGGCCTGGCGGATTGCCGTTGCCGATGCCGACTGATGCAAGTCTTCGAGCAAATGAATTGTCACGCCCGGGAGCACCAAATCTCCCGTGGCCGCTTGCTTGTGAAATGGGCGCGTCGCCTCAGCGCGCGGCCGCAATTTCTCAGGAAGAGCGTTGGCCACATCCGCCAGCGAATAGCCGGGACGGCTGGCCACAATGAAGCAACATTCTTTAAATATTGCTTCTGCTTGATGCCACTTGGAGATGTCGGCGAAAGCATCCATGCCAATCAACAGAAACAGCTTGTCACTGTTTTTCAGCGACTGTTTCATTTTTCGCAGGGTATCGATGGTGTAGTTCGGTTTCTCTTTCTTGCTCGAAACGCCTTCTTCCGGCGCCTCTAGTAACGACGGCATAAATGTTTTTTCCTGGGCGGTGGCCAAGGCCAACATGGCAAAACGATGGGAAAACGGCGCCAGTGGCTGCTTTTGCTTATGCGGAGGAATGCCCGCCGGAACAAAACAAATGCGATGCAGCTTGCATCGCTCTTGTGCCGCACGCGCAAGGGCCAGATGGCCACGATGAACGGGATCGAAAGTCCCGCCGAAAAGTCCGATGTTCATGTTGTATTTGTTTCCCGCCTGATCTCGAGATTAACGCCCCTGTTTGCAGGTTGCTTTTCGCACGCCGAGTGACGGACCGTCCCGCCATGCCCGGATGGACAAATTTTGTCGTCCCTTTGCCGCTGAAAAATGAACTCCTGTAACTACCATGTTTCCCAATTTAGAACTAGGATGGTTGGCATGCGAGTAACCCTCCCCCTACTCCGCATCCCGCCCGCTCGTGCGCCGATTTTGCGTTACGGCGTAGCCGTGCTCAGCACGGCGCTGGCATTAATCCCAACGGTTCTGTTAGCCGACGTTTCCGAAAGCCGTCTGGCCCTGTTTGGCGTCGCCGTCATGGTGAGCGCCTGGTACGGTGGCTGGAAGCCCGGAATGGTCGCGACTTCTTTCGCCCTGACTGTCAGCGCATATTTTTCTCTGGTCGGGGAGCATACGCCCGATCAACTGCGTACAGCCATCCTGCGCCTGTCTCTGTTCTTCTTCGTCGCCATGCTGATCTGCTGGCTCAACGCTGCGTTACGCGCGGCGCAGGAGAACCTCCGGAAATCAGAGCTGAACTTCCGCTCGCTGGTGACGAATGCGCCCTATGGTATCTGCAGTTGCGATTCGACTGGAAAAATTCTTGATGCCAATCCCGCGTTCGTCGAACTGCTCGGGTTGGCGTCGGCCGATCAACTCGTCGGCGAGCACATACAGAGCCTGTACTCGGACTCGGACCAGTGGTTCGCTCTGGCCGATTCTTTACGCTCTTCCGAGCCATTCAAAGGCCTAACTGCGGAATGGAAACGCAAGGGTGGAGCGACGGTCGTGCGGGTTTCAGGACGCTCAGTCACCAATGGCCGCAAAGAAGGCGTGGTCTTTGAGCTCTTCGCAGAAGATGTAACCGAGCGCCACGCTCTTGAGCAGCAACTCCGGCAGTCGCAGAAGATGGAAGCCGTTGGCCGCCTGGCCGGCGGGATCGCGCACGACTTCAACAATCTTTTGATGGTCATCTCCGGCTACTCGGAATTTCTGCTGGAACGCCTTGGTGCCGAGCCGCATCTGCGAGGTCCCGCCCAGGAGATTGCCAGTGCCGCCGAGCGTGCATCGTCGCTGACCCGACAACTGCTGGCCTTCAGCCGAAAACAGATGCTGGCTCCGCGAGTCGTCAGCTTGAACGACGTAGTTGGCGAAAACCTGAAGATGCTGACGCGCATGATCGGCGAAGACATCGACCTGGTCATGATTCCGGCCGATCATCTGTGGCCGGTACGCGCCGACGCCGGGCAAATTGATCAGGTCATCATGAATCTCGCAGTCAACGCACGGGATGCAATGCCCTCCGGCGGACGCCTGACGATTGAAACATCGAACGTCTCGCTCAACGAGGATTACGCGCGCATCCATGCACCACTTAATCCCGGCGATTACGTGATGGTGGCCATCAGCGACACTGGCGCTGGAATGGATACCGAAACGCAGTCCCATATCTTCGAGCCGTTCTTCACGACGAAGGGTCCGAAAGGAACGGGTCTGGGCCTCTCGACCGTGTACGGGATCATCAAGCAGAGTGGTGGATACATCTGGGTCTACAGCGAGATCGGCAAAGGAACGACCTTCAAAATTTATCTGCCGCGCGTCGCGGCGTCGGGCGAGCCCGCAGCGAAGGTAGCCGTTCCCGTGCAATTCCAGCGAGTCGAACCTGGCACCGAGACGATTCTTCTGGTGGAAGATGAAGCCAACCTGCGCTATCTCGCGCGCCAGTATCTGGAGAAGCAAGGTTACAAAGTCATTGAGGCCGCGGACGGCGCGGTCGCCATGCAGATCGCGGTCGCGCATGAGGCGATGATTCACCTGCTGCTCACCGACGTGATCATGCCCGGGATGAATGGCCGCGAACTCGCGCAGCGCATTTCTGAAATTCGCCCCAACGTGAAAGTCCTCTACATGTCCGGCTACACGGAAAATGTGATTGGACACAACGGCATTATGGATACGAGCGTTCGCTTGCTCCAGAAGCCCTTTAACCTTCGCGACCTGAAGAGCAAAGTGCGCGAAGTGCTGGATGCAACTCCAACTCCCCCGGAGGTCGCTATGTCTTTGCAGTCCACCGAAACACAACCCGCAATGCGGGCGAGGGAAGTTCCTGCCTCGCGCGCGCAACGTTTCCAACTTCACTTGCCTTTGCGCTATCGCCGACTCGGCGAACAGAAGTGGCACATCGGCACAACCGAAAACATCAGCCGGTCAGGAATGCTCTTCCAGGCCGATGAGTTGCTGCAACCCAGTTCACAACTGGAAATCAATCTCGTGTTGCCCGCGGAAATTGCCGGGCTTTCGGAAACAGAAGTTGTGTGCCGAGGAGAAGTCGTCCGCACGATCGAACGTCGCGGCGAAACAATGAATCCCGCACTGGCCGCGAGGATTCTGCAATACCACTTCCAGCATGGCCCGCTGCCAAGGGCATAAGTCATCTCAGGTTCTGTGGATAGCAGTGCAAAGAAAAGGCGGCCCGAAGAGGCCGCCTTTTGCTTTCTCTTCATCTGGGCGGGTAGGAGTTTCCGCGACCACAGGCCCTAAAGGGCTATCGGAATCGGGATTTCTTACGCGGCCCTGAAGGGCCGCTCTTCCACGTTTTTATACGGGCCTAAGAAGTCTTGCGCTGTCACATTGCTACCTGGGCTGACTCCCACATGCTATGTGTATTCCTGGATGATTTTCGTCCGCAGTGAAGGCCCATCCTCCCGCAAAAGCGCGGGAAGGATGGGGCAACCCTTTTTCGGGGAAGAACGGCGCTACGGTTGGGATTGTTCGGCGTTCTGGAGGGACGCTTCGCGCAAGGCCTGTACTTCTTCGGCGATCGCGAACTTCAATTCCTCGATACCCTTGCCGGTGACTGCCGAGATCTCGTACAGCTTCAGTTTCTTTTTCTTGCAATACTTTTTGAGCGCGGCCAGCTTGTCTTTGTTCACGGCGTCGATCTTCGAAGCGACCATGACCATCGGCTTCTCGTCCAAATGCGCGCCGAAACTGGCTAACTCTCCGAGAATCACTTCGACATCTTTCGTGACGTCGTCGCGTCCGCTGGCATCGGAAACATCGACCAGGTGGACGAGCAAGCGGGTTCGCTCGATGTGCCGCAGGAATTGCGTGCCCAGGCCGGCGCCGGTGTGCGCTCCCTCGATAAGCCCAGGGATGTCGGCCACGACAAAGCTGATTTCGTCTTTTGCATCGCCGACGGCAACGACCCCTAGATTCGGTTGGAGCGTGGTGAAAGGATAATCCGCTATTTTCGGACGCGCCGCCGAAATGCGGGAGATCAACGTGGACTTGCCCACATTCGGAAATCCTACGAGCCCGACATCGGCGAGCAATTTCAACTCGAGGCGGTACGTGTGTTCTTCCCCAGGCCGGCCTTCTTCGTGCTCGCGTGGCGCCTGATGCACCGAAGTGGCAAAGCGGGCGTTCCCACGGCCTCCGCGGCCGCCGCGGGCAATCACAAACTTCTCGTCGGGATGGGTAAACTCGAACGCCTTCTCGCCGGTTTCGTCGTCGTAGACAATCGTTCCGACTGGCACTTTCAACAGCACATCTTCGCCCTCGCGGCCGGTCTTGTTGGAGCCTTCGCCGTGACGACCGCGCTGCGCCGTATGCTCGGGATTGAAACGGAAATGGACCAGCGTGTTATGGCGCTCGCTGGATTCCATGACGATGTCGCCACCCTTGCCGCCATCGCCGCCAGATGGCCCGCCACGCGGAACAAACTTCTCGCGGCGGAACGCCATGCAGCCGTTGCCGCCGTCCCCAGCTTTGACCCGGATTTTTGCCTCATCAATAAACATGGAAGTTTCACGTGCCAAAACAAAAGCCTCGTCCCGAAGGCGAGGCCTGTGTGGGCGGGCGCCCCCGCCCGCGAAATTCGGACTTACGACAACCGACTACTTCGCTTCAACTGCCTCGACCGGTTCGACCATCACGAACTTGCCCATCGATCCCTTGTTCAGGAATTTGATGCGGCCGGTGATCTTGGCGAAAAGAGTGTCGTCTTTTCCGCGGCCAACATTCAGCCCGGGCTTCACGCGGGTGCCGCGCTGCCGGACGATGATCGTACCGCCGGGAACGAGCTGTCCGCCGAATGCCTTAAAGCCGAGCCGCTGCGCGTTGGAGTCGCGCCCGTTTCGTGAAGTACCTTGCCCTTTTTTATGTGCCATGACGTTTCCTCAAGTAGCGGCGTACCGCCGGCTGTCGCGAGAGCACGTGCCCTCGCCGTAAGACTATTTCTTTTTGCCAGCAGACTTCTTGGCCGGCTTCTTCGGAGCGGCTTTCTTCTTGGCCGTTCCCTTCGCCGCTTTGGGCTCTTCGTGCGCTTCCTCGTCGGCAGCCTTGACCTTCTTCAGCTTGACTACCTTTTTCGGAAGTTCTGCGGCTTTAAAGCTTTGCCCGCCGAATGCGATCTCGGAGATACGCACGGCCGTGTAGGATTGCCGGTGTCCGCGCAGCTTCTTGTACTGCTTCTTGCGCTTGTAATGGAAAACAAGGATCTTCGCGCCGCGACCTTCTTCCACGACCTCGCCAACTACGCGCGCATCGGATTGTTTGCCAATTTGGCCTTCTTCGCCGGAGACCGCGAGGACAGGAAATTCAACCAGTCCGTCAGTGCCGGTGCCCACTTTTTCCACTCGAATTACATCGCCGGGCGCCACCCGGTACTGCTTTCCACCGGCGCGGATAACCGCGTACATACGTCTGCCTCCGTCAAATGTCTCTGAAATTCAGCCCGCAATCGGAACTACTGTCCGGCAACCCAGGGCGCATAAGGGCGCTCCCAACGGGCTCGCTGATTTTCTGTGCTTGCTGTGTTTTCCGCCACGGCGCAACAGCCAAGGCAGGCGTCCCCAGAACGGGTCGGCGAGTACAGTCAAACTCCACTATTTTAGCTTGCGCTGTGGAAATCGGTCAAACTCGAACTCTAAGATCGAGAATATTTTGACCGCGGCGTTCGAACATTTTAACCGCAGAGCTCGCTGAGGAAGCGCGCGGAGGGCGCTGAGATACCCTTTCTAGACCGGACTTGCCGGAGGTTATAGCTCTTTGTACTTTCGAGGCTCCTATGCGAAAATTCCCGGCGGATTTCACGGAGGAATTTGCGATGCTGAAGCGTCTATTAACCGTTTCCATGTGCGTGCTTGCGCTCACCCTGTCTGGCGCCGCCCAGAACAAACAATCGTCGATGAAAAAGGCTCCCAGCGGCCCCGTGCCCGACAAATCATACCTTCAGAAGATATGGGATGGGTGGTCGACTCTTGATCCTGCGAACACGGAGAAATATTACGCCAAAGGCTCCAACGTTTTCTTTGACATCGCTCCGCTGAAATACAACAGCTGGGACGAATACGAGAAAGGGCATCAAAGGCATTGCGGCTGGGTTACAAGAGCGCGAAGTTTGAATTGAACGACGATGTCGCGGTGCATCCTCACGGAGACTTGGTCTGGGTTACGGCGACCGTGAAAGAGGAGATGACCACAAAGGCGGGAAAAGTCGAGATGGGAAATTTCCGCTGGACCGCGATCTTCGAGAGCGAAGCGGGTAAGTGGCTGATCGTGCACGAGCACGTTTCCGCACCGTTGCAGTAAGAGTTATTCGTTCGCTACCAGAGTCAAAAATCCCCATCCTGTCGCACAAAACGCGACAAGGATGGGGCAACCTCTCTACCTTTTACCATTTCTATTGTTCCAAACCTGGAAAGTTGATTTTCGCTAGTACGACTTCCAGAAGAAGTAGATGGTCATGCCCGCACCTACCAGCACCACGAATCTGCGAATCCACACGGGTGGCATTTTCATTGCATAGTGCGCGCCTAGCCAGCCACCCACAATCCCGCCGACTATCATGATGATCCCATGCTTCCAGTAAACGGCGCGGGCAACGACGAAGGTGACGACGGCGACGCCGTTGATGACGAAGCCCATTACGCTCTTGAGCGCGTTCATCGCATGGACGTCGGTCATGCCCAGAACGGCGAGCATGGCAAGCATGACGATCCCCATGCCTCCACCGAAATAGCCGCCATAGATGGCGACCGCCAAGCTGAAATAAAGTCGCGCCGACCAACGCTGAGGTTGTGGTTTCGTGCTCGATGACTGAAGCGCGTCCGCCTGCGAGCTTTCTTGCCGAATGCAAATAGCAGCGTGGCCCCAGGGTGAGCCAGGGCAACACGCGCATAAAAGTGTGAGCAGGAGTTTTCAAGAGAAGAAACGCACCGATTAAACCACCGACCAAACTGGCGATAAGCAGCGGGACCATGACGCGGCGCGGAACGTCGAGGCGTTTGCGATAGGCTCCGCCACTGGCTGCCGCGGCAGTCCAGAGAGCAATGGTATTCGTGGCATTCGCGGGAATCGGCGGCACTCTGGTAAAAAGCAGCGCGGGAAAGGCGATGAAGCTGCCGCCTCCGGCCACGGAATTCAACGCTCCGCCTAGCGCTCCTGCTATGAAAAGGAATATGACGAATTCGAAACTCAAGCTGCTAGATGTATCAGAAACGGATCGGTTCGGCCAAGCGCTTCAGACCTTTTGAGAAATCAAACGTCAGAGTCTAAGAGGGTCTCACCATGCGAGCTTTGAGCGTTCTGCTTTTGCTGCTTCTCAACCTACCCGGCATCTTGGCTCAACAAACGTCTGCATCTGCACCGCCAAACCCGTGCGTGGATCCACGGCAGAAACAGCTCGACTTCTGGGTCGGTGATTGGGAATTGACGTGGCCGGGGACGAATGCCGGTGAAACGGCTCACGGCAGCAACAACGTTAAGAGAATTCTTGATGGATGCGTTGTGCAAGAGAACTTTTCGGGACTTGAATCTATGCCGTTGCGTGGCACGAGTGCTTCCGTGTTTGATACACGCTCGAACCACTGGA
This sequence comes from uncultured Acidobacteriota bacterium, assembly GCA_963819455.1. Taxonomy (GTDB): domain Bacteria; phylum Acidobacteriota; class Terriglobia; order Terriglobales; family Acidobacteriaceae; genus Sulfotelmatobacter. The sequence continues at coordinate 475,517 of CAWFWF010000010.1, read as the reverse complement.
AACAAACCTGGGTGGACAACCAGGGCAGCTATCTTGATTTCACAGGCAACTTCCAAGATGGCCAGATGATTCTTCAGCGCTCAGCTGTAGGCCCAGACGGCAAGACCTTTCTGCAACGGATGGTTTGGAAAAACATCGGGCCGCAAGAATTTGATTGGAGCTGGGAAGCCTCACGCGATGAAGGGAAGACATGGCAAGTCCAGTGGCCCATTCATTACAAACGCCGCTGATCGATGCGTCGTGACTCAGTTTGAATCTTTTTTCGCGACTCTTGCGGGCTTTGTGTTTTTTTGGCTTTTAGAACAAACAATTTGACCACAGAGAGCGCGAAGAAATACCGCAGAGGACGCAGAGAATTCAGGTTGAGCCAGTGACGGCTGGTGATTGACGTTACCTCTGTAATCGAAAGTAACCGCGGCCTCCCGCAGAAACATCGGATCCGCTTTAGGGTTTATATCGACTGAACCGCGGAGAGATCGTCTATGCCTATTCGACTTGTGGCGCTTGCCATTCTTCTTGCCAGCGTCGCCTGGGGACAGTCGCAGCCGCCGTCATCGGATAAGCCTTCCGCCACGCCAGCGGAGCAGTCGATGCCTGGCATGGATATGCCGGTCATGCATCATGGCATGCCGGCAGCCAATGACAAAGAAGACAGCGAGGCGGGCGCCCACGTGATGCACTCCATGGAAGGACACATGGATATGGGCCCGCACATGAAAATGACGGCGCCGCGGCTCCCGAAGCCTGGAGACGCCGAGCGTGCGCAGAAAGTCGTGAATGAGGCTCGCGAAGCCGCAGAAAAATACAAGGACTACCACACCGCGCTGGCTGAGGGCTTCAAGATATTTCTGCCGAACGTTCCGCAGAAGGTGTATCACTTTACCAATCGCGCATTTGCGATCGAGGCAGAACTCCGCTTCAACCCGGACCATCCAACTTCATTGCTGTACGAGAAACATGGAGACGACTACGCACTGGTCGGAGTGATGTACACGGCCCCTAAGAAATACACCGAGGATCAACTCGACGAACGCATTCCGCTGAGCATCGGGCAGTGGCACGAGCACGTCAATTTTTGTATTCCTCCGATGGGCAAATGGCGAGAAATGAGTTCAGCGAATCCGCAATTCGGACTGCGGGGTTCGATCACGTCGCAGGAAGCCTGCGATGCCGCCGGCGGCAGCTTTCCGCCCAGTCGTCTTCAATTGGATGGTGCATGTGTATCCATTCGAAAAGGACCAAGCGAGCATTTGGTCGGTCGAACGACAGCACGGTGACGCCGACTAGTTTTGTTGAGAACGGATCGAACCTTCCGCGCGCGATGCTGAACATTGCGCGCTTTTTCTTTTCCTCACAAAACATGACGCTCGTGTGACGAAATACTGCGCTCTTGTGAAAGGAAATATTGCTATCCGACGAACCTAGAGAACGTCCAATAAAGTACGCCGACACCGTAAATCACGGAACAACTCGCACGGCGATGACGTAACAAGTAAGGGTGGGAAGCGCCGGCACAGAGGTGATGCCTGCGCATGGGAATGACGAAATTCTAGCGGGGTCTGGGGATTTTCTCACACTCGGTTTGGCGGCCTTAGGTGAGAGAACCCCCATCGCAGCGACGCAGGCTTTTGGTCTGCGCGCCTAACCCCGGCGGCAGCATTCTAGGCGATTCGTGCGGAAACACAAAGTGTTTTCTCGCGTTGGTCGTGAGCAGGGCCGCCCTAAACCGCTTCCCGACAGAAGTTCGGGAAAGAAAATATAAGGAGCAGCTATGAAATTCACGACAGTTTCAAAGAGCCTGGTTATGGGGTTGGCGTTGTTGTTGGCCTCGAGTGCATTCGCAGCCACCAAGGGAAGTCTCACACTGCTCAATGCGGCCACAGTGAATGGAACGAAACTCAAAGCTGGCGACTACAAGCTGGAGTGGGAAGGCACCGGTCCCAATGTCGAATTGAGCATCATGCAGGGCAAGACGGTGGTCGCTAAGGTGCCGGCGAAGGTCGTTGACTTGACGTCCGCTGCGCGGGATAACGCTGCCGTCGTAAACAAGGGCGACAACGGAAGCAACACTCTAGCGGGTGCCCGCTTCGCCGGCAAGAAATTCGCCTTGGAGATCGGCGACGCTTCCGAGGCCATGCAGTCCGGTTCCAGCAAGTAATTGGATTCGAATTAAAAAAGGGGAGCGAGGTCGCGCTCCCCTTTTTCATTTGTCGGTTGAGAATTAGTTTGGCGTGGCGAGAACGTCGTCGTAGTAGTTGAGCACGGCTCTGCGCGGCTGGGTCTTCAATCCCTTCAGCGGAATCTTCTGATCGAAACTTGCATTTCCATTCAAACGGGCACGGCCCAGGAAATACATGTTACCGTCAGCCAGTTCGAGATAGATCGGCACCAGCATCCGGAAGTTATCGGTCACTCCCGATTGCGAAACCTTCAAGGAGAGCACAACATCGCCATCGGCCCCAGTGCTGAACGAAGAATCCATCTTGTACGAGGGCAACTCGGTTCCAAACACGTATTCATTGAAGAACCAGTCCAGCTTGTGGTTGCCTTCCATATCCATCTCGCGGGTCATGTGTTTCTCGACCACTTTTTTGAACTCTTCGGTGGTGGCTGCTTTGCCGCTGTAGGTCTGGACGAAATCTTTCATCATCTCTTTGAATTGCTGGTCGCCGGTACGGTTGTCGTGCATCATCATGCGAATCATGTGCAGGACATACGCTCCCTTCGGATATATCAGCCGCCGCGTGGTGCCGAAGCCGGTACGCGAGTTGCTGGCGCGATATCCCATGGTTAGCGGACCGACATCGATTGGACGAAAGCCTTGCGCATCGCGCTCCAGCAAAAGCTCGCGTTCGTCATTCCAGAATGTGATGAACTTCTTGGGATTTTTTTCGATCAGCATCAGGTAGAGCGACGCCGACATGTCAGCAAAGCCTTCGCTCATCCACTGGTCGCGACCGCTCGCGAAGCCGACCGTGTGGCCCCACCACTGGTGTGCGACTTCATGAGGAGTGACGACCTTCCAATACCCGCGATCTCCCCAGTCGAGGCCTAACTGGTGACGGACAGTAGTGTCGAAGTAATAACAGATCGGGATCCACACCAGTTCCGGCCACGACTGCCCAAAGTCGCAGGCGGTTTGTTGCGTGATCTGCATGTGCTTGAACATTGAAGGGCCGAAGTAGTCGTTGTAAAGCTCGACTGCTAATTGTCCTTCCGCCAGTGCTTTCTTGTTCAGGAGGGTGGTGTTCATCGTGCCCAGTGTGACGCCCGAGCCCATGTGCGATCCTTGAGTCGGCAGATCGGGATCCACTGCATGCTGTAATCCCTGGACCCAGCTTGGAGATTCTTCGTTGGCGTAGGACTCGATTGCGTACTCCGGCTTCGTGAGCTTAGTTTGCTCGACGCGAAACCTTCCAAAGCTGAAGCCGGCCACGGTCTGCGGCCCTTCACTCTTCCACACGGTTACATTTTGTCCGCCCTCGTTGTTGTCGCTGACTTGGACGCCCGTAGCCGCCATTTTCATTCCCTTCGGAATGCGAAAGGTCATGTCGAACGTTGAGTACTCGCCAAACTCTCCGCCAGGGTCGTTCGGGTACCAGTTCTCGCGGGCGACCGGGAAATAGTTCCCCCCGCCTTCATTGCTCACGGCCTGCTTCCCGCCATAAACAGTAGTGAGCGTGAACTTCTCGCCTTCATTCAAAACTCTCGGAAGAATGACGGCGAAGTCACCGTCGTCATTCTTGTCTTCCTGAATGAATGACAACGCCTGACCATCCGCAGTCACGCTCTCTACGCGCAAGGGGTGGAACAAATTGAATGGAACGACGCGCAACCCATTTCTCAAGGCCACGAACGTAACTGTGGCTTTACCGGTGAGGTTCGCATTCTTTTCTAACGTCGTATCGAGTTGCTGATGCTCGATATGGATGGGCTTGCCATAGGAGTTTTTGGCGTCGCGATCCGAGACGCTGAATGAGGCCCAGTGTCCATACTTGTTTTCGTCGTAGGTATAGAAGTTAACCTGATAGTGTCCGTAGTCCGGATCGATCTCGTAGAGCTCTTTATCGTTGTAGCGCTTGCCATGGATAAAGGCGACAAAGAACGGCCGCGGTTGCGGACTCAATACTTCTTCAAGCAAGCGCGCTTCCATGTTGTGCTTAAGCTTGTGCCGGGTTGTGTTCTGGATATCCTTCAATGGGCCTGTGTCGCATCCATTGGAGGCAGCCCCCGCACTCTTTTTGATGTCGTCGTAAGTCGAGTCGGTAAAACGCATCACCAGTCGCTCAAACTTTTCACTGAACTCTTCTTCTTTTGTAAGAAGCTTCAGCGAATTGCGTTCGGATGCGGATGCGGGATCGAGGGTAAAAACTCCATCTCCGACGAAGACCGCACCGGTAACTTTTCCCTGCACCGGCGCGACAAAACACACGGTTCCCGAATGAAGGTGGAATGTTCCTGCGTCTCTCTTCAACTCGAAATTTATGACACTTACAGCTTCGCCACCAAGCGTCGCATTCCGAAGAGATTGGTAAGCCGGATCGGAGTTCGGGCCCGTCGGGGCAGCCTGGGCGGCGACATGAATTGGCGTGGAAGCAACGCCTAGAAAAATGAAAGCTGCAGCAAGGAAAGCCCACTCTGGACACACGTAGGCGATGAAGCGACAAAGATAGCGCATGAACCGCATGAAGCCTCCCGGGGGGAAGGAAACAGCTATTATCCTCGCGAACGTGAGCGGCGCAAGAGGTGAAACCAAGGCCGTCAACACTTTGGTCACGTCGGCGAAATACTTGCCCTATTGGGTAGCCTTCTCCAACTCAGCATTCAGGTGCACGCTGCTGCCGGCGCTGACCTTCATCTTGCGCTCCCAATCCTTGAATCCGGCTTTCTTCACCGTGATCGTGTGGTCCCCGTCGTTTACCTGCACATTGGAAGGAGTATTTCCAACAAAGCTGCCATCCACTTCGATATCCGCTCCAGCGGGATCTGATTCGAGTTGAATTTTTCCTGCTGAAGAACTCGCCACTGAACTGCTGAGGGCTGGTTGTTGTTGGGAAGCCAGCTGGAACTTCGCTAAATCAAGATTCATGTCGCCGCTGATATAGGCAGTGACTTCGGTACCCTTTGGGATGCTGATGTCCTTGCCGTGCATGAACAGAAAGAATGGGGCTGCCGGAAAGAAGACCAGACTTGTCGCCACCATGCCGCCGACCATCGCACCGGTATGTCCGCCGCCTTTCATATCTTTGATCGCGCGGAGCGCGGCTTTTTCACTACTGATCAACTTCACGTAGTCGATGTTGATGTCGAGCTTTCCGCCGCGCGCCATTCTGCGCTTGGCTTGCGCTTCAGTCACTGTCGCGAAAGCCAGCCCGCCCTTCGGAATGACGAGAGTGCCGTTGACGCTGATATCCTCCAAGACTTCGAAATCTATGGTGTCCCCAACGTGCGCGTCGCCGGAAGAGACAGTGCGGTTAATCCGCATCTTCACCGGAGTTCCATCCTCAAGAACAAAGCCCTTGGCCGACGTGTAATTTGTGGACGCAGGCTGCGAGGTTGCGGAGGGTTGCGTCGCAGGTGGTACGGAAGGTTGCGTTGAGTTTGCCTGGCCAGAGGCAAACATAGAAGCAAGCACGACGACGGATGACGCCAACAATATTTTCTTCACGGAGATCTCCAGTCGGGTCAAGAAGTGGCAAGGACGAAACAGGGGCCTGGGAACTGTCGATTATCCTCGACGCGCCAATTCTTGAGCAGTGCGCCGAATCACAGGAGATCTGCGGCTTCGTATTTCGGACCCTTAGAACCGCGGCCACGATTTGGCGGCATAGCACAGGTATCAATGCATCCAAAATCTTGAACCGCGGAGAGAGCCGAGCTGTCGCGGAGTTCGCTGGGAAAAATTCCGCCAACATGTGACGCTTACCAGACTCGGCAGCGGTTTTGGTTCACCATTGGAGCGCCCGCCCTGCAGTGGAAGGCTTGCTGAAACTCCGGCATATTCGACACCACCCCGTTGGTCCGGTATTTTTCCGGAGAGTGCGGATCGACGGTCGCCCGCAATCGCCTGCTTTCGTCGCGAACTTGTCCGCACCAGCTCTGCGCGTATCCAACGAAGAAACGCTGATCTGGAGTGAGTTGGTCGATGGGATCGAGCTTTTGATTTTTCGTGTCTTCCTTCCACGCCGCGTAGGCGAGGAGCAGCCCGCCGAGGTCGGCCACGTCTTCTCCGAGCGTCAGCTTGCCATTGATTTTGACATCGTCCACGACGACGTAGCTTGAATATTGGGTCGAGATGCAATCGGCTCGTTCCTGAAATTTCTTCGCGTCCTCGTCGGTCCACCAGTCGCGAAGATTTCCTTGCGCATCGAACTGGCGGCCTTCATCGTCGAAGCCGTGAGTGAGCTCGTGGCCGATGGTGCCGCCGGTATCACCGAAGTTCGGTGCGGCGTCCGACGTGGGATCGAAGGCAGGGGGCTGCAACACACCTGCCGGAAAATTAATGTCATTCATCTGCGGATCGTAGTAAGCATTCACGGTCGGAGGAGTCATCTGCCACTCGCCGCGATCAACAGGCTTGCCGATTTTCGCGAGCTGGCGATCGAATTCAAACTTGCGCGCTCGCTGCGCGTTCCCCAGTTCGTCGCCGCGCACGATCTCGAGCTTGCTGTAATCGCGCCAGTGATCGGGATAAGCGACCTTGTTCGCGACGCCGTGCAACTTGAGCAGAGCCTGCTGCTTGGTGCCGGGTGACATCCAAGGCAGCTCGTTGATGTCCTGCTGCATCGCCGTTTCGATTTCTTTCACCATTTTCACGGCCTTCTGCTTGGCGTCTGCCGAGAAATATTTCTCGACGTAGACCTGGCCAAGCGCCTCGCCGAGGTGGTCGTCTACATCCTCAGTGCAGCGCTTCCACGTCGCCAGCGGTTCTTCCTGCCCTTGCAAAGTCTTTCCGTAGAAATTGAAGGTTTCGGCGCGGATAGGAGTCGCGAGGAACCGCGAGTTGCTGTGGACTAGGTGCCAACGCAAATACGATTTGAGGTCAGCCAGATTCTCTTTATCGAACACTTCATTCATCGTTTTGAAGAAGTTTGGCGAGGTCACATTCAGGGAAGAGAGAGAAGGCAGCCCGACCTTGGCGAAATAGGACGGCCATCCGAAATTCGGCGAGACCTTCTGAAGATCTGGGACGCTCATCTTGTGGTCAAGGGCCTTGGGATCTCGTCGCTCGACACGTGTCATCGAACCATTGGCTAGCTCAGTTTCGATGCGGAGAATGGCTTGCGATTCCGCGGCGGCTGCGTCGGGCTTGTCGCCAAGCAATTCAAGCATCTTCCGCACATGCGCGACATAAGCTTTGCGGAGTTCCTGCGACTTTGTATCGTCCTTGGTGTAGTAATCGCGATCTGGCAGGCCGAGGCCGCCTTGATCGACGTTGGCGATTTCCTGATTGGCATCCCGGTAATCCTGAATCGCTCCCAGGTCGAAGAAGACACCGTCATTCGCCATGGATGCAGCCAGCTCAGGGATGTCGGATTTGGAGGCCAGAGCATCAATGCGATGAAACATGCTCTTTAGCGGTTCGGCGCCCTTGGCATCTCGCCCTTTGTCGTCGGTGCAGGAGGCATAATAGTCGCCGATTTTCTGCGTCGCGGCGTTTCGGCTGGAATCAGATGTGGACGCAGAATCCAGAATCCCGCGCAGTCGGGCTAGGTTCTCATCCTGCATCTTGGAGTATGTATCCCAAGCAGTCTGATCAGGCGGGATGGGATTCCCCTTGATCCACCCGCCGCAGGAGTACGCAAAAAAATCAACGCACGGATCGATGGCACGATCCATCGAGGTGACGTCGAGGGCTGGTTCGTGGGTGGCAGCCTGCTGGGCGTTGGCGAGGGCGGTAAAGCTGATGAGTGCGAAGAGGAGGAGGGTGGGCTTGCGCGACATGAATATCCTTCCGTGGGACGTTCGCAAGCTTAACTCATTGGCGCTCGCTAGTGCGACCACGGAGGCTGAAGCCCTCTCGATTCTGATGCAAGGACGCGGCCCTAAAGGGCCGCTCTTCCACGGTTGCACCGGCAGCAGGACGTTGCGCGGGACAGTTCGCAACTTTTCCAGAATGACGTCTGGGAATCTCTAGACTTTGCGCAGGTGAATGGATCCGTCGCCTGTGCGAATGGACAGCAGGCTGCCACCGCCGTTCATCTTGCCGTGAATTTCATTCTGGCGAATTTTGCCTTCGGTCGTGACCGGAAGGTCGAGATCGATGTGTCCATCGCTCGTATGAAGATCGACATCGGCGGCAAGGGTTCCGGGGACTTCGAGTGAAACGCTTCCATCCCCGGTCTCAAGTCTCCATTCGGCTGCCATCGACGAGCCATTGCCGGCGCGAACGTCGACGTGACCATCGCCCGTTTTGAGCGTCAATTCATCAAAGCGGCCGTTGGCTTCGATATGTCCGTCACCGGTCACCGCGTGCAGTTTCCCGTCGACGTTGTCCAAACTCTCGGAGCCATCGCCGGTGTGCAATTCCATCGCGCCCTTCAGGCCGGCAACTTCAATTCTGCCGTCCCCCGTCTGGAGATTGATGTTTCCCTCGCGCGGCATCTGGATGATGATGTCTACGCGGTGCGATCCCCACTCGACGTTGTGGTGCGGAAACTTCACTGCGATCTCGACGGCATTGCCGTTCTGATGCTCCTCGACTTTGATGCCGCCTTCGCCAATTTTGTAGCGGCTGGTGACGACCTTTGCCTCAATCGTGTTCTGGTCGCCAGTGGTCACGCGAATGTTGGCGTCGGAGGTTTCCACGCGCAGATCGGGCTTCCCGTTTACGGGGTAAGACTTCGACCATTCATCGGCCGATGCGGGCAGGACGGCGGCTGCACACAGGGCCATCACCATTAGGGACATTCGTTTCACGGAAACAGATTGCATAGATCCTCCAGCGGGCGGACTGATCCTCACCCTGCTCTTAGACGTGATTACGGACGGCGGGTGAGTGCGGTTCCATAAAAGTTACGGACGCTAACTTTGGCTGGGCCGGACTTCGACATAAGCCATCTGGATCAGCGTTCGCTCCGAAAATGGCAGGTACAGGAGGGCTGCACTGGCGGCGAAAGCGGCTCCCAGGCCGATTTTCTGCATGAGCAGGAAGGGCGCAACAGCCCATAGCTGGTCGAGAGCCAGGACAAAGGGGAAAAGACGGCGAAACTTCTCGCCCAGCCGCTGATAGTCGAAGCTCACGCTCGAAATCAGGTAGCACCGCAGGGGGATTCCGATTCCGGCGGTTACGAGGATCGCGCCTGCGAGGGCGGTCGTTCCCCATGAGGGCAGAAACGTGTCGGCGATTCCTTCGATAGCTGGCAGCCGGAAGAGGGCGGCCAAATAGAAAATAAGGTACATGACCTGGATGAGGGCGAAGAGCCCGCGCGTAATCGCACGGTGCGGGATGGGGACTTCGAGCTCGGGGTGAACCGATCTCTTTGGAGGGTTCTGCTGCGAAGGAGGCAGCGGCGTGGGCGGCTTTGTGGGCGCGGACTCTACCAGGGCCGTTGCCAGGAGTGGGGCCATTTCCAGTGCTGGAGACGGCGCTTGCACTGGTGCGATGAAACGGTATCCGCGGCGCGCGAGTGTTTCCACATAGCGCGGGCTGGACGCTGAATCTCCCAAGGCTTCGCGGACCTTGTTGATGGCGGTGTTCAGGCTGTGATCAAAATCGACGAAGGTGTCGGAGGGCCAGAGTGTCTGCTGCAGCTGCTCGCGGGTCACGACTTCGCCGGCATGGTCCAGCAAAACGGTGAGAACCTGCAGGGGCTGTCCCTGCAAACGGAGCTTGACGCCGTTCTTTCGTAGTTCCCCAGCGCTGAGATCGAGCTCGAAGACTCCAAAGCGAACGATTCGGCGATTGTTGGGCGGCACTGCCATGGACGACGCGCTAGTTTAGCACCCGGAGCGCAGATACTCCGCGTGCGAGCGCCCTGCTTTGGGCTCTGGCATTCGCAGCATGTGTCGGGACTACAATACTGGCGTGCCTCCAACCAACTCCAAGAACGGCGCCGATGACAAGCTTCACCGGCATGCGACGTACGCTTCCGAAGCCACCGGCTTGGTGATAATCGGATTGCTTCTGTTGGTCGTGACGTTGATTCGGTACTGGCATGACATCCATTGGAGCCTGCGCTAACCGTGGCCTCGGAGATCCATCCGGGCCCCCGCCAACCCTTGCTCATTGTCATCCTGGGGCCAACGGCGAGCGGGAAAACTGCGCTCTCTTTGGCGATCGCCCAAGAATTCCACGGCGAGATCGTAAACTGCGATTCCGTCGCGATGTACCGCGAGTTCGACATTGGCACGGCTAAGCCGAGTCTTGCCGAACGCGCACTCGCCCCGCACCATCTGGTTGATTTCGTCGATCCAACGCACGATGTCACCGCGGGAGAATATGCCCGGCAGGCGCGTACAGTGTTGGGGGAGATTACTTCGCGCCATCAGTTGCCGATTGTTGTCGGGGGCACCGGACTTTATTTGCGGGCTTTGCTCGAGGGTCTGTTCGCGGGTCCGGAACGTTCGGAGGAATTGCGGGAGAAACTCCGCGAACGCGCATCCACCCGCGGGTCAGGCTATCTCCACAAAATCCTGGCGCGGCTTGATCATGCCGCCGCAGAAAAAGTCCATCCCAACGATGTTCCAAAGATGATTCGGGCAATCGAAGTTTGTCTTTCGTCCCGGGAGAAAATGTCGGAGTTGTGGCAGCAGGGGCGCGATCCGCTAACGGGTTTTCGGATTGTGCGCATAGGGCTCGACCCCGAACGCGCGGCGCTCTATGACCGAATCAACCAGCGGGCGGCAAAGATGTTCGAAGATGGCTTAATCGACGAGACAAAGAGGCTCTTCGATAAGTATGGAGAGCGGGCGCGTCCGCTTTCGTCGCTGGGCTACCGGCAGGGGCTGCAAATGCTACGAGGAGAACTGACGCTGGAGCAAGCTCTGAAAGCCGCGCAGCAGGCGCACCGCAACTATGCGAAGCGCCAGATGACATGGTTCCGGCGGGAGCCAAATGTCTTATGGCTCAAGGGCTTCGGAGACCAGCCGCAAACTCAGCATGAAGCGATAGAGCACGTACGACTGCATAGCTAACTCTCGTGACCGCTGCTCAGTATTTCGGGACTTTTGGATCCACGCGATCCGACCAAGCCGTAATTCCGCCAGCCAGGTTGTGCACCTTGCTAAAGCCGGACTGCTGCAGGAACGCGACGGCTTTGGCACTGCGTCCGCCCATCTTGCAGTGCACCACGATTTCGCGGCTGGAATCCAATTCGTTGACGCGCTTCGGCAAGTCGTTCAGCGGAATCAGATAGCCGCCGAGGTTGCAGATCTGGTATTCGTGCGGCTCGCGAACATCGAGGACGAATAAATCCTCTTTCGCATCAAGACGCCGCTTCAATTCTTCCACCTGAATCTCAGGAACTCCATTGCTCACCGGCTTTTCCTCCCCGCGAATGCCGCAAAATTCGTTGTAGTCTATCAGCTTCGTCACAGTCGGATGCGTTCCGCATACGGGGCAATCCGGATTCTTGCGGAGTTTCAATTCGCGGAACTTCATCCCGAGGGCATCGATCAGTAGCAGCCGTCCAATCAACGGATCGCCGATGCCCAGGATCAGTTTGATCACTTCGGTGGCCTGCATCACTCCGACAAGTCCGGGGAGAATTCCGAGAACGCCACCTTCGGCGCAGGACGGGACCAGCCCCGGCGGTGGTGGTTCGGGATAGAGGCAGCGGTAGCAAGGTCCATCCTTGGTAGCGAACACACTCGCCTGACCCTCAAAGCGGAAGATCGAACCGTAAACATTGGGCTTGCCCGACAACACGCAGGCGTCATTCACGAGATAGCGCGTGGGAAAGTTGTCGGTGCCATCGGCGATGATGTCGAAGTCGCGAAACAATTCCATGGCATTCGCGCTATTCAACATCGTGTCGAAGGTCCGCAAATTTAGAAATGGATTGATGCCCTTGAGTTTGTCCGCGGCGGAGTCCAGCTTCTTGCGTCCGACATCGGCAGTCGAGTGGATGATCTGGCGCTGCAGATTCGTGTAGTCGACAACATCGAAATCCACCAATCCCAGCGTTCCAATCCCGGCGGCAGCGAGATAGAGCGCGAGAGGCGATCCTAGTCCGCCGGTGCCGATGCATAGCACGCGCGCTGCCTTCAGCTTCTGCTGCCCTTCCATGCCGACCTCGGGCATGATCAGGTGGCGCGAGTAGCGCAGGATTTCGTCTTTGTTCAAAGTGACTGGAATCTCGGTGGTAGTAGCCATGATGTCCTCGTTAGATTTCGCCTTGCTGGGATTGTCGACGGAGTGAATCCGGAGCTAACAGCAGGAAGGGCAACAGCAACAACAACGCATTGTTTTGGCAGGTTTCAATAATGGATCCCGGCTCAGGCCGCGCCCCCGGCGATGGAAGGCACGATGGAAATGTTATCACCGTCTTTCAGGGCCGTCGCTTCCTTCTGCAGGTAGCGGATGTCTTCGTCGTTGAGATAGAGGTTAACGAAGGCGCGCAGTTTGCCCTCGTCGGTGTAGAGGTGCTTGCGCAGGTCGGGATGCAGCGCGACGAGAGAATTCATGGCTTCGCCGACGGTCGATCCCGCAACGTCCACGGTCGACTGTTTGCCGACGTATTGCCGTAAAGGCGTTGGAATGTGAATCTTGCTCATATAGGTACTTTAAGAGATGCGGCATCGGTACGGCAAGATTCAGACGTCGAGGCTCAAACTGAATTTCCGCCGTCGAACTCGAGGATTGCGGCCTTTTCTCTCGGTAAATCTAAACACTTTAACCGCTGAGGGCGCTGAGAAATCCGCGCAGAGTTCGGTGAGAAATCTCGACTCAAGTGCAAAGTTCGTCGTCGAACTCGACGGACTGAGCCGTACAAGCCACTTATCCGGGGGGCCGCCGAACTCTAAAATCCTGCTGGGAGAATAACGATGACAATTTTCGATCCAACTCGCGGCAGAGTGATTGATGGCGGAGGCCACGGCGGCAACCTAATCCGCCTGATCGGCCTCGGAATCGCGGCGTTCGTTCTGTTGATTTTGCTTCTCAGTTCCGTCACCCGGGTCGGCACCGGGCACGTCGGGGTGCTCACGCTCTTCGGCAAGGTTCAGACGGATGGAACTCTGGCGGAAGGCATTCACCTCATTAATCCGCTGAAGACCAATAATGAACTTTCCATACAGACCCAGACGCTGAAGGAATCTGCCAGCGTACCTTCTAGCGAAGGACTTATGATGGCGCTCGATACCTCGCTCATTTACCATCTGAATCCCGACCGCGCGGCCGAAGTCTTCCAGAAGATTGGCGGCGACTATGAGAATGTGGTGGTCGAGCCGACTTTGCGCTCAGCCATCCGCGAAGCGACGGCATCGCATACCGCCAACGCCCTCTACACCGGCGAGCGCGAGATGGTAGCGAAGCAGATTTACGACCAGGTCAGCGCACAACTCAAAGAGCGCGGATTGACGGTCGAGAACGTCCTGCTGCGTGACATTCAACTTCCGGCAACGTTGAAGGCCGCAATCGAAGCAAAGCAGCAGGCTGAGCAGGAATCCCTCGCCATGAACTTCCGCCTGCAAAAAGAAACGCAGGAAGCGCAGCGCAAGCGGATCGAAGCCGCCGGCGTACGCGACTTTCAGCAGATCGTCGCACAGGGAATCACGCCATCACTACTGGAGTGGAAAGGTATCGAGGCCACAGAAAACCTGGCGAAGAGCCCGAACTCCAAAGTAGTCGTGATCGGCAACAACAAGAACGGACTGCCGCTGATCTTAGGACAATAAACCCTTACGGTGTTTACGTGGGGCGGCCGCCTTAGTCTGCCCCTGAGCGAAGTCGAAGGAGCCGTCCGTTTTCCGAAGGGCGGCATTCTCTGCTGCTAACATTACTCCGTGCCACAACTGCTCGAAGTTCGCCAACTAAACATCGACTTCCCAACCTCGGTGCGGGCCGGCGGACAGGGGGGTGTGGTTGTCCCCACAAATACTCTTCGCGCAGTTCGCGACCTCAGTTTCTCAATCGGTCCTGGAGAAGTTCTCGGATTGGTTGGCGAATCGGGCTCCGGGAAATCGATCACGTCGCTGGCCATTATGCGCTTGTTGCCACCGCAGGCTCGAGTTTCTGGAGAGATCCTGTTCACGGAAAAGTCAAATTCCAGCAATCTCACGACGGTGCCCGACGATTCCATGCGACAGCTTCGCGGATCGCGCATCGCCATGATCTTCCAGGAACCCATGACTGCGCTCAATCCGGTCATGCGCGTCGGAGATCAGATTGCCGAAGCCGTAGTCGCGCATCACTCAATCTCGAAGCATGACGCGTGGCAGCGTGCTGTCGACGCCATGAACGACGTCGCGATTCCTGACGCAGTTCATCGCGCCCGCGACTATCCTCATCAACTTTCCGGCGGGATGCGCCAGCGAATCATGATCGCCATGGCGATTGTGAACCGTCCGCAGTTGCTGATTGCGGACGAACCCACGACCGCACTCGACGTGACCATACAGGCACAGATTCTCGAGCTGCTGGCAAGCCTGCGCGCCAAGTTCGGGCTAGCTATGCTCTTCATCTCGCACGATCTGGCGGTGGTTTCGCAGGTCGCCGACCGCGTCGCCGTCATGTATGCAGGTTGCCTCGTCGAAATGGGGGCGAAGCGAGATATTTTCCAGGCCGCCGCCCATCCGTATACCAGGGGCCTTCTGCATTCCGTGCCCGACTTAAAGACCGATCGCACTCGGCCGCTGCAGACGATTGAGGGGACGGTTCCACCTTTGCAATTGTTGCCTGCGGGCTGTGCATTTGAACCGCGCTGCGAGTTTCGGATTCCAGAGTGCGCTCGCGACTTTCCTCCGCTGGTCGAGGTCGCATCGGGGCATTTGGCACGGTGTCCAGTGATCAATTCAATCAGGCAGTAGGCCGCATCCCCATGTCGGCTAATGCGTAGTGGCTCAGTTTGTACCTTCTGCGACTCGTGCAGCCTTTCCTAGCGGACTTGGCGAGTCTAGCCCTTACCTACCAGATAACAAGGCAATTTAACCGCGGAGGGCGCGGAGAAGCGCCGCAGAGGACGCAGAGAAATTCAAATTGAGCCAGTAACTGGAACTGTCGTCCGTCCCATAATTTTGCGGTCCAGTCTATAATCGGCAGTTTGTCCGGTGATCCGTGCGCATACTGCTGCTCAGCGACATTCACGCCAATCTTGAAGCTCTTGACGCCTGCCTCGCCGCAGCTCCCCCCTACGACCGGATCGTGAATCTCGGCGACATTGTGGGATATGGCGCGAGCCCGAATGAGGTCACGAATCGCTCGCGCGAACTGGGTAAAGTCTTCGTTCGCGGGAATCACGACAAGGCCGCGACCGGAATGATGGACCTCGAGGACTTCAATCCCATGGCAGCGGCGGCCGCGCTTTGGACTAGGCGCGAACTCACGGCGGCCAATCTCGATTGGCTTCGTGCCCTGCCGCACGGTCCAGTATCGGTGCCCGATTTTCCTGACATTCAACTCGTCCACGGATCGCCGAATGATGAGGATGAATATGTGGTCTCGCTGGGAGATGCCCTTGCGCCCCTGATTACGCTGACCATGCCACTGACATTTTTCGGGCATACACATTTGCAAGGGGGATTTTTCGCTAACGGATCGTCGGCGGACGGGTTCCGTCCTGAGTATCGAAGCGTGGGAAAGGCTGAGTCGGTGCCGCTCCAGTTAAAAAGATCGGCACGCTATTTGATCAACCCCGGTTCCGTTGGACAGCCGCGCGACGGCGACTGGCGCGCCGCTTTCGCGCTTTATGACACGGAAGAACATGTCGTCCACTTTCACCGCACGCCCTATAACCTAAAAGAAGCGCAGGACCGAATCTTCGCCGCGAAGCTTCCGGCTCGATTGGCGACACGGCTCGCTGTGGGACGCTGATTGTCTTCTTTACCGGCTTCGGGGCGTTCGCAGAGCTTTGGCTGCTTCATGGAATCATCCCCGATCAAGGAATTAAACTCACATCATGCCCGCATCCTTCAGCACAAGTCCTCCAGCGCATTATCTGATCGCACATAGTGACGGCGGCGCTCGGGGCAATCCGGGCCCTGCCGGTTACGGCGTAGTGATCAAAGACGAGACCGGACGAAAAGTGGCTGCTCTCAGCGAATATCTCGGCCATCAGACAAACAATTTCGCTGAGTATCAGGGATTGATCGGCGCGCTCGAATACGCAATCGAGCACGGCCCGAAAGCGCTGCAGCTCATCAGCGACTCAGAACTTCTGGTGAAGCAGATCAAGGGCATCTACAAGGTGAAGAACGCGACGCTTCAGGATCTTCACGGTCGCGCCAAAGAGTTGATCGCACAGCTGGAGTGGTTCTCGATTGGTCACGCATTCCGAGAGCAAAACCAGGAAGCGGATCGGCTAGCCAACGACGCGATGGATAAAGGAATGGGACGCAGAAGCGCGGCACCAGCTTCCGCGCAGCCCGCACTGTTTTCAACGCCTCAGGAATTTGACGGAGTCGTGCGCGATGGAAAGGTCGAGTTGGTCGGAGGTCGCTTGCCCGACGGAACGCTTGTGCAAGTCCGCGTCAAGAAGTGAGCTTGCTTGTCGTGCGTTGAGTCCGGCGCTATTCGGCTGCGGAAGTGTGGTCGTGAATGATCTTCCAGCCATCCGGAAATTTGCGGAATATCAGAGTGAAGATCCCATGTGGCGTCTTGCCATCGGACATCGTCAGATGCCACGTTCCACGGACGAAAGCCGCATCCGGACCTAGCGTCTCGATGCGAAGCCCGGAGAAATCCAGTTTTCCCATCTCGTGCCCAGGACCGGTGTACGTCGCTTTGTAGCGGTCGATCGTCTCTTGCCAGCCGTGCCGCTCCGTCGCACCGGAGAAGAACGTAAGCTCGGGAGAATTCCAATAGCCTGCCATGAACGTGTCGAGATCGTGATGATTCCATGCTTCCTGCTGCGTGAGCAGAACCTTTTCGATGGCAGACTTCGCTTCGGGAGCGCTTTGTGCGACCGCACGGGACACGAATGCCAACAGCAATATTGCGCAGCATGGAATCAGTAGTTTCTTCATTGGCTCTCCTGAGTATCCTAGTGCGATTCTTCCGCGGCCGGAGCGGCGTCAGGTGTATCGACCTTTTGCGAAGCATGAGACGCGATCGGCGACGGCTGAAAGTCTCCCACGTCCTTGCCAGCCATGGCCGCTGTCATGAAATTCATCCAGATGGGCAAGGCCGCGTGCGCTCCGGTTTCCTTGGCGCCCAGCGATTTCTTCTCGTCGTAGCCGACCCAGACACCGCAACTCATCGTTGGGGAAAAGCCGACAAACCAGGCGTCGGTAAAATCGTTCGTCGTGCCGGTCTTGCCCGCAACCGGGAAAGGCAGCTTCGTCGCAGCAACTCCGGTTCCGTGCAATACGACCTCGCGCAGCATCGAGGTCATGATCCTCGCGGTGCGTTCGCTGATCACATCGCGGACATCGGGGAAATCTTCTTCCAGCACGCGGCCTTCATAATCCGTCACGCGGGTGATGTAGCGCGGCGTAACACGGACTCCGTCGTTCGGAAAAACGCTGTACGCCGAAGTCTGCTCTATCAGAGAAATCTCCGCCGATCCCAGAGCCACGGGCAAATACGGAGGCAGCTTCGCCGTGATGCCAAAGCGGCCCGCGTACTCGATGACCGTCTTAATCCCAACTTTACTCGCGAGTTTTAACGCCGGAATGTTGCGCGACTGAGCGAGCGCTCGGCGGAGGGTGATGATTCCTTCGAACTTCTCGTCGTAATTGTGTGGCGTGTACGGACCGGAAGAAGTTTCGAAACTGACCGGCTCATCGAGAATCGTGTCGTCGGGAGTCGCACCCTGATCAATCACTGTTGTGTAAACGTATGGCTTGAACGACGACCCGACCTGCCGCATCGCCTGGGTGACGCGGTCGAACTTCGACACATTGAAGTCACGGCCGCCGACCAGAGCCTTGATGCCGCCTGTGGCGTTGTCGATTGCTAACAGGGCGCCTTGACCACCGGAGTCCTGCTCAAGGCTAACCTTCGCCGCGCCGTTGGTGCCGAGGGAAAGAATTTTCACGTAGCAGATGTCGCCGACTTTTAAGATGTCGGCAATTTTCTGCTGAGTCCATGCGGCGTCGGGCTGTCCGATCGCGGCGGTGTAGCGGCTGAATTTCAGGGTTGCAATGCCTGTTCCTGACGACGTGACCAGCGCGTGCACGTATCCGTTCGCTTCAGGCTCGTCGTCCCAATCGGGATGAAAATACTTGTCCAGAGCAAAGCCCTGTTCCACGACGTTTTCGAGACGGCCTTTCCATCCATGGCGCCGTTCGTAGGCCGCCAAGCCGTCGAGCACCGCCTGGTTCGCGGCCTTCTGCATGTCGACGTCGAGCGAGGTGTAGACCTTTAATCCGCCTTCGTGCACCTGATCCGTTCCATACTTCGCCTCAAGGTAGCGGCGAATTTCTTCGACATAATACGGAGCCAGCGAGTTGGGATCGTGCGCCAGATGCAGCACCAGTGGAGCGGAACGCGCATCAGCAGCCTGCGCGGCGGTAATTTTGCCGTCCTCAAGCATGGCGTTGATGACCAGATTGCGCCGCTTCTGCGCTTTGTCCGGATGGTTGATCGGAGAGTAGATGCTCGGGCCCTTGGGCAATCCCGCCAGGGTGGCAGCTTCGCCGAGTGTCAGATTTCTTGCCGGCTTGCTGAAATAAAACTCCGAGGCTGCTTCGAAGCCGTAAACACCGTGTCCCAGAAAAATCTGGTTGGCATACAGCGTGAAAATCTGCGGCTTGGTGAAGCGGCGTTCGATCTGTATGGCGAGCATCGACTCCTGAACCTTGCGCTGCCAGCGGCGATCGGGAGAGAGAAAAAGATTGCGAGCGAGTTGCATCGTCAGTGTCGACGCACCCTGAACTTTGCCCCCAGATTCAATATCGCGGTAAGCCGCGCCGACGATCCGCCAGAAGTTGATCCCCGAGTGGCTGAAGAAATCTTTGTCTTCGATGGAAACTAGGGCGTCCCGGAGCATGGGCGGAAAATCGTCGTAGGCGGAGACCACGCGGCGCTGCAGTGCGAACGATCCGATGACGCGCCCATGATCGTCATAAAGTTCGGTGATCGAACTGGGACGGTAGGCCTCGAGTGCATCCACCTGCGGCAGGTCGGTGGTGTAAACGAGGAGGAGGCCGGCGGTCGCTCCCACCAGCACGGAGATCAGCACAAGCAAGCCGAAGAGCACGCGGCCCACCAGCTTGCGACCACCGATCTCTACCGATGGAAGGTCTTCATAGATCGACTTCATGGGGAGTCGAGTTCAGGATAGCACCTGAGAGAATGCGGCTGCGGTATTCGAGGATCATGGTGAACCTTACATGCACCCAGGTTTCGTCGGGCTCGCGTGTGCTCATTTTTTCGAGCGCAGGGGCGACGGACCGGAGGATGTCATTGAATTCGATTCCCTCGGAACACGATGACGGGTGAACCATCTGCAACGAAGGCGGAGTCAGGAGGACGTCGGAGAACTGCCGCGAGTTCGTCACCGTACAGGTTTCTCGTTTCTCCTTCAAAGCTGGCATTCGCGACTTTCCATATTTGCCAAGGGGGATGCGAGACGTGATATTCGACGCTAGATCCGGATCGTTGCGTTGAATAACCCCAATAATGTTCCGTAATGAACTGTTCCAGGCTTCCCTCCAGGGGCTGCGATGGAAGACCGTCTGTCCTAGCAAAGAGCGTGCACCATTGATCGCCCAGTTTCCACCGATACTCCGCTGTCTGGTTCAAGCCTTCCGCTTCCAGTCGGTGATCCATCGGCAGTTGGATGTAGTTCTCCGCATAGACCAGGCGAGCGATTAGCGCGATCGCTCGGCGGGGCACCACTTCCGCAATGAAAACTACACCTCTTCGAACTTCATCGCCCTCTTCGCGCCGGACGTAGAAGCGCAGATTCACTTCTTCGAAGTTGGCATGGAACGGGATTTTCAAACAACCGAATAGTTTGGTGTTGCAGAATCGAAATGCCACTAGCGAGAGGTACGTTCGTCCGTTGAATGAGTCCAGAGTGGTGCCAAGCGGGACGTAACGGGTCAAAAGATTGGGGTCCACCTCGTAGTTCAACATCACGAGGTCTCGCCACTCCGCGGAAAGAAAAACTCGTTTCGACCCAAACATAGAAGTGGTAGAAAAGGTCAATCTATCAAGCTCGGGTTATGAGCACCAGTATCGTTGATACGCTACCTCGTGACACTTGCTGTTCCGCTGCATAAAGTTTCGAAGCAATTTTGAGTGCATAATACCCAACGTGAACCCTCCGAAACAGCCACGTGGCCGATACTAC
The DNA here is from genome assembly GCA_963819455.1 of uncultured Acidobacteriota bacterium. Lineage (GTDB taxonomy): Bacteria > Acidobacteriota > Terriglobia > Terriglobales > Acidobacteriaceae > Sulfotelmatobacter. Next base: position 455,118 of record CAWFWF010000010.1, on the reverse strand, counting down.
AGCGGCAGATACCTTGTGCTGGCGTTCTCTCTGTGTGCATTGGCCGATTTCATTTGGTCGATGATCCGTGGACGTTCCATCGTCGAAAGCGTAGTCAGTGCAGTCTTTGGGTTGGTTGGACTTGGCTGGTACCTTCTGGTGATGTGGGCCTCCTCTCAGAATGACCCCGACGATCCCAATGAACCAGCGCGCTGGGTTCCCTAAGTCCCGTCAACAAGTGAAAGGGCTCAAAGATGAATCGTACGTGCCTCGCCCTGATCGTTTCAGCATGTTGCCTAGCCGTGCCATCCTTCGCGGGTGGCGTCCCTTGCAATTTCGCAAAGGCAACGTCTGGCTGGCGGGTCTATATAGACCAGACCCGCCGATTCTGCTTTCAATATCCGCCCATCTACAAGATCACACGGGGCGCCGGCAAACGACATAACATGATCCTTGAACTGAGCGCCGAAGGCGGCATCCTCGTGTGGATCGATCAGCGGCCATTCGGTAAGAGCCGGTTGGAGGAGCTATCGCGATCTGGCAATCTGGCTGAGCCGACCAAGATTGGCGAGCTCACTTTCTACTACAACGGCCCTGGTGGTGGAGGAGTTGACTACTCCGACGATTTCTTGTTTAACCTGCGGGGTAGAATCCTCCATATCGAGTTCGACGGTCCTTATATCAACGACAACCATCCTTCCGAAGAAACGAAGAAGCTAGAATCACAATTACTTGCAACCTTCCGCACCTTTTAAGGGAGGCCGGGGGCAGCGGTCAACGGCGACACGAAGGGCTGAATGGCAGAAACCGTCTTCGACATCCTTGTTCTGATGGCTTACACGGTGCTGGTCTCTCTGCCCGGAATTTTTGTCACTTGGATAGGATGGAAACTCTCGCGTAGGATTGCTTCGCCTTTCACTCAGATTGTGCTTCGAGCCACGATGGTCGCAGTCGCTCTTACTCCATCGTTTTGGGGACACGCGGGCGTAGTCCCGGCAATTGTTCTCGCATTCGCTCTTCAGGGACGCGAGCGGTTGGCGGGAATTGTCCCCATGTTGATCGCAGGGGCTGCCGTGTTCGTCGTTCTGATCATTCACTTAAAGAAAAAAACAAGCGCGGCACAATCGCAAGGCCGTATCGGCTAACGCCTTGATTCTTTAAGGTGATCAGTCGAGCATCCGGTGAGACGCCGGTGTTAACCGCGATCCGCCTGTCACCCAACGTCCGCCGCGACACTCGTCGGTAACTGAGGAATCGGTGCACCCTTGCCGATTTATATATCACTCGCGTGCGCTGACGCAGATCGCGTACGCTGAGGGGGTGAGGCTCTAGAGCTGGGTGACCGGCTCTAGAGCCTCTTATGCTCCGTCGGCTTATTCGGCACTATCTCGGGCAAGTTCTGGTCAACCCACAACGATCCTCAGACACAAAAGTAAACGGCGGCCGCGACGGGCCGCCGTTCCTGTTACCAGTTTAGTCTCTTAGCTGGCGTGGCTCTTCAGAACCTCGACTGCCTTATTTAACTGGTCGTCGACGGTGTTCTTGGGCTTCGCTTCCTGATCAGGCGCGGCAGCCGCTCCGTCTTCGTCATCGGGGCTCACAGCATCGTCCGCGACGTCCGCTACTACGACGTTGGGCGTGATCGCTGCGTCCTGAATCGCCTTTCCGCTGGGCGAGTAGTACTTCGCGACGGAAAGAATGAGAGCGCCACCGTCGGGGAGATCGATCGTCTTCTGAACCGATCCGTCGCCGAAGGTTTTGTCACCCACAACGTCGCCGCGAGCATTTTCCAAAATGGCAGAAGCCACGATCTCAGAGGGCCCCGACGTCCCGCGGTTCACTAGGATTGCCAAGGGCAGAGCCGTAATGGCTTTCGCAGGATCCGCGTTGAACGCTTCTTTCGGGAACTTCTGGCCTTGCAGGTAGGTTATCGTTCCGTGATTCAGGAACAGGTTGGCAACCGCGATGCCCTCGGTCTCCTCGCCTTCCGCGCAGTTGCGCAGGTCGAGGAGGATTTTCTTCGCTCCCGACTTCTCCAGAGACTTCACTTTCGCGGAAATCTCCTGCGACTTCCCTTTCGTGAGGGCTTCGACTTTCACATAGCCGATGCCGCTGTCCATCATCTTGTCGGCAATGGCGGGAATGTTCACCATGTCGCGGGTGATGACCATCTTCTGCGGCTCGGCTCGGCGGGCGCGGACGACTTGTACATTCAATGTCGAACCGGGAGCGCCTGAGAGCAAGCTGCGAATCTCGGGCAGCGACATGTCGCGCGTGCTGATGCCTTCGATCGACTCAAAGATGTCGGTCGCTTCGATTCCTGCCTTCTCGGCCGGAGATCCGGGCAGCACCGAAACCACATCCGCGTAGCCGAAGCGTTTCGAAACCACGGCGCCGATGCCAGCCTTGCCTTCCATCTTCCGGGCCTTGAAGGTCTTGTAGGCCTCCGCGGTCATATAGCTCGAGTTGGAATCGAGGGATTCCAGAAGTCCGTGCAGGGCTCCGTCGGTCACCTTCGGGATGTTGGGCTCTTCGACGTACTCGCTGCGTACGCGAGAAAGAACCTCGCTGTACACCTGCAGTTGGCGGTAGGCGCCGTCGTTCGAGGAGGCGTGCACGCCGCCCAAGGAACCGACGACGACGAAGAGCAATACGGCAAAGGAGGTGACAAGAATCGCTGCTTTGGTTTTCATGGACATCAGTAGTGGTCTTCTTCCGGAAGGAACGGGTTTCGGACTGTTCCTATTATATCTGTAGATGCAAGGGGCCCATTCCTAGCTGCCCGATTTGTCTGCCATCCGTCACGGCGATTAAACCGCCCTTGGATTCGACGTGACAGGCGGTCTTGTGTCACCCGCGGCGTTCTCTGGATCAGCAAAACAAAAGACTTAGGCCTATTGCCCGGGTTTGAAACTTACCGTGAGTAAGGTTTGCACTGAGACTGGACGCCCATTCATGGAGTAGGGCTTGAACTTCCACTGCCTCACGCCTTCGATCGCATTCCGGGCGAAAGCCAGCGATCCCTGCATAAATTTGGCGTCCTGTACGCTCCCGTCCCGCCCAATCAAAACCTGCAAGATCACAGTTCCCTGCTGTCCCTTTGCCGTCGCCGGATAAGTCAGTGCAGGTTGCTCCTGCAACAAAAGCCGCTCGACGTTTTCAGCGACCACTACGGGTTCGATTGACTGCATCGCCGCCTCAGGCGACTTGGAGCCGCTGGCATCGGGTGTGCTTGAGGCCAGTTGAGACCGCAAGCTTGATGGAATGTTTCCGGGCATGACTGCCGCGCGTGGCTGCTGATTTCTCACCTGCACGGGGCTCGGCGCTGGCGTGGAAGATGCTGGAGTGGTCACTGCGGGCGGAGGTGCATCCGAGTGCGCTGGTGCGGCAGCGAGTGGCGCGGGGGCAACCGATGTCGGCGCCGCGCTTGTAATGGCTTGCGCAGGGACCGTCGTCGCTTTCTGGGGCTGTTCGTTAACTTGTATTTCGGGAGCGGAGGTCCCGTCGGCAGGAGCAGGATTCGCGCCGTCGATCGGCGCTGTGGATTGCTCAACGCCAGGATCGTTCGTCGGCTTTTTCGCAGTGGGGTCGATCACCGGAAGCACTTTAATCTGCGACGGATCGGTGGTCGCGTCCGGAATGTTTTCTGCCGCCGGCAACTTATATTCGTCGCCCGCCCTGCCAAAGTTTTCGTGCGCCGGAGGCGCCTGGGTCGGCGTTACGGGCTGAGGATTCAGCCAGACGTGCAGAGAATGCTGTTCCTTAGCCCACAAGATCTTCATCTTGGGATGCCAAGGAGCCTGAGGTGCCGCAAGAGTCGCTCCGCTCGCCAACAGAAGCGCGAAGATGATTGTTCCTTTTCCGAGGCGAAAACCCGGCTTCGGATTTTCCTCGGTTTCGCCAGAATTCCCTTCGTCGATGTAGGAGTGAAGGTCCGCTTCTTTCTTCTTCTCTTTCAATTCGTCGAGTGGACTGGGAGCAGCCCACTTCGGTGCGGCGGGCGGCGCAGCTTGGATCGCCGCGGTTGCTTGCAGTTGAGCCGACGAAGACATTTCAAATCCAAGCAACTGCGAACCCGCGTCCTCTTTCGGCTTCGGCGCGAGGAATGGCTGACGGCCTCCGCGGGCTTTGATGTACCACTCCAATCCGCGAGGCTCATTCGCGGGCTGGGGCGTCTCGGCTGGTGCGGCATCCGGTCGAGTCATAGCGGACGCAACCGGCTCGAGATCTCGCAGTGGATCGACAGGCTGCGGCACGGACTGCTCAGGAGTTGACGGCAGATCCGACTCGGTGACAAACGATCCGCCCGGACTTGCAGACGCAGACTGCAAGAATTCGCCCGCGCGTAACGATTTCTCCTTGTTTCGCTCGAATTGCAGAGGAATTATTCCAGGCACAGGGCCGGAGGCACCGGCTGCCGCTGCACTGGCTTTAGGTCCTGGAGAGATCGTAGAAGACGGTTCCCGCTTGGATCGCAATAGATCACGCGCTGTCTTCAGCGTGTCTTTGACTTGGTTCGTTAGAACGGGCTTGCGGAGAATCGAATTTGCGCCCGCCTGCAAAGCTTTCGGAACACTGGCGTCATTTCCGACAATCGCGAGAGTGATCGGCCTCTCGGAGGCTTTGCGCTCGCGCGCCGTCGTCAGCAACAGCCCTGCTTCTTCTGGCTTGTCCCAGTCGATAATGACGATCTGATAGGCCTGCTTAGAGATCTGATCGACCGCCGAAACCGCTTCGGAGCACGAGTCGACCTCGACGTCGAGACCAGTCAACACCTGGCGGATCGTCTCGGCCGCTGCTTGGTCCGAGGAGAATAGAAAGCACCGAAGGCCCATAGTGGCAGGGTAAGAGGTAGCGGTAACAGCGGCAAGATTACCGAGGTGGACAAGAAATACGCGCTCCTTACCCGGCAGTACATGTACCGTGGAGCAAGCGTAGGCTAAAATGCTCGGTCACCCACAGATTGGTTAGGACGCTTTTGCGGCATGAAGAATCCACGCCGCCGTAACGACCATGCCCCTGCAAGAACATAACTTCTGGCTCACCACCACCGAATTCCCGACAACGGATCCTGCGGCACCGCTGCTAGAAACGGCGGATATCCTGGTGATCGGTGCGGGCTTCACGGGCCTTTCGGCGGCGCGAACCTTGGCGAAACGTGGCGCTCGCGTCGCCGTGTTGGAGTCCGAAACCATTGGCTGGGGCGCCAGCTCCCGCAATGGAGGCATGGTCCTCACCGGACTTAAGCTGGGAGTGAACAAGTTGATCTCGATGTACGGTCGCGAGCGAACAAAGCAGATGTATGCGGCATCGCTCGAATCGATGGACTGCGTGGAGCGGATCGTCCGCGAGGAACGGATCGATTGCGATTTCGTCCGCAGTGGCCATCTGGAAGTGGCGTGCAAGCAGAAACATTTCGACGACTATACGCGCCAGGCCGAACGCATCGAGGTGGAGTTCAATCACAAGTTGCGAGTCGTGCCCAAGCAACAACTCAGCGAGGAGATCGGCTCCAGAGTCTATTTCGGCGGCATGGTCGATGAAGTCAGTGCTGGATGCAATCCAGCTCGCTACGTCGCCGGATTGGCGCGCGCAGCCTTAAAGGCGGGAGCTTCGATTTTCGAGAACACGCGAGTTCAGTCCGTCGAGCGCGAATCGCGCAATGGTGAGGTGGGATGGAAGGTCACGACCACTCGCGGAAGTTTGTGGGCTCATGAAGTATTCGTTGGGACGAGCGGGTATACCGGCGCGGCCACTCCGACGTTACAGAAAAAACTTATCCCTATTGGATCATTCATCATCACGACGGAAGTTCTGCCGCGCGCGCTTGCCCATGAACTGAGTCCGCGGAACCGGATGATCTATGACTCCAAACATTACCTTCACTACTACCGTCTCACTCCGGACGGCCGCATGCTTTTTGGAGGTCGCGCCGCATTTTTCCCCGAGAACGAGCAGACAGTCCGCCGGAGCGCCGACATTCTCCGCCGCGGCATGATTGGCGTCTATCCGCAACTGACCGATGCACGTATCGAATATGTCTGGGGAGGCACGCTCGACTTCGCCTTCGACATCATGCCGCACGCCGGGCAGATGGAGGGCATGTACTACGCCGTCGGCTATGCGGGACACGGGGTGGCGATGGCAACATATCAGGGCCAGAAAATCGCCGAACTGATGGCAGGCAACAAGCCAGAGAATCCGTTCGTCGGGATTCCGTTCCCCAGCGCGCCGCTTGGACTTTACAACGGCAAGCCGTGGTTTTTGCCATTCGCGGGAGCTTGGTACAAGGTGCTGGACTGGGTGAGCTAAGAGCCAACGCGGCGGATTCAGAATTAAGCGAAAGGATTTCGGATCGTCATCCTGCCGTCTATGACTTGCCCGTCCTGCATGTCCTCTGAATATAGTGTGGAGCAGTTAGCTTCCAGGGCTGAAGAAGCGATGAGGGCGTCATAGATACCGAATCCATATCGCTGCGCAATTTTCAATGCCAACTGATGCGTATCCATCGTAATTGCCAACGGCGAAGGGAATAAAATTCGAATCGTATCGACCGCGTCGATCACGTCCTTCCAAGGCATAATCATCTTACGTCGTGCAACGGCGACGAATTCATTCAAGACCTGGACGCTGATTTCGCCGCCCTCCTCGACCAACTGCTGGGCCCGCTCCCTTCGGGAATCGCCGCTTACCATCGCGTAGATCAGAACGTTCGAGTCGAAGAATGCCTTATCTCGCATTCGCCTCGTCTCGGTCGAAGACGAACCCAGCCGGCAATGGGCGGCTCAGCTTGCGCAGGCGAGCGAGCGCCTGCTTACGGGTTTGGTCACGGCTGACTTCAAAGGTCTTGCCGCCGGCGATCCGAATCTCGATCTGATCACCCTCTTTCAGTTGGAGAGCATCGACCACCGCAGCAGGCAAACGCACGGCCAAGCTGTTTCCCCATTTCGCCACTTGCATAAAGCTCCTTGGATATACATTTCAATAGTATATCCAGAATCCAATTTTGGCAATAGTTAGGAGTTAAGCGAGCCTTGCTTAAGCAGCACATAGATTGCTGGTCCCATCACGATCGCAATTGCACCGCCGATCAGCCCGAAGCGGTCGCTTCCGAGGAGAGCGACGAAAGCCATCGTGACCGGCGCACCCACTACATAGAGCAGCCCTGCGCGCCCGCCGGGAATCAGGAATGATCGCTTCAGCGTGGATTTGCTGCGCCGTAGTTTCCACGCCGACAACACGGTGAGGACGGTCGTTGCGGACCGCAACCATATGTAGACCGAGATCAGCTCCGCCAGACTTTGCCAGGCGAGTAATCCATAGATGACAGCGGACACGACGATGGCGAGCCAAGGCGTTCCGTAGCGAGCGTGCTTGCGAGTGAGGACGTTGGGGAGGTATCCGTCTTCTGCCATGGCAAATGGCATTCGGGTCGTCGTCAGAATCGTACTGTTGAGCAGCGCTACATTTCCGACCATCGCGGCCAGCGTCATCCACGTCCCGAGCCATGGTCCGCCAATCATCCGCGCGGCATCGGAGAAAAATCCCGTATGCCATTTTTCCCAGTTGCCCGCCGACGCAAGTCCGGCAAATGTCGGCAGGAAATATGCCGCAATCGAAAGCGGCACGACCAGCGCTAAAGCTCGCGGATACGCCTTCTGTGGATTCTCTACTTCCTCGGCTACGGTCGAAAGCTGTTCGTACCCGGAGTAGAGCCACAATCCTAGAGCCAGTCCCACGCCGAAGACTTTGAATGTGGCCTGATGGGGCACCACCCACGGATGGAACGGATTCTGGTGCCAGTGCGCCAGCGCAATCACGATCATCGTGATCACGGGGATGAAGATGAAGATCTCAAGCCCCGTCGCGAGTTGCCCCACCATCTCGATGCCGCGAATATTGATCCACGTCAGCAGCACGATCAGCGCTACTGAGACCAGGTAATGCTCCCACCAAGTCATCTTCGGGAAGTAGTAAACGAGATAATCGGTGAACAAGACTGCGTATGCGCCGCCGAGCAGGAACGACGCTGACCAATTCCACCAGCCGGCTAGAAATCCCCAGAAGTCGCCAAAGGCGGCTCGCGTCCAGCGATAGAAGCCGCCTTCAACCGGCATGATGGACGTTAATTCTGCCGAGACCAGCGACACGGGGATGCACCAGAAAAACGGCAGGATCAACAAGTAAAGCAGCGTAATTCCCGGCCCCGAGGTTGTAACCATGTCCTCGAGACCGAAGGGGCCGCCGGTCGTGTAGGAAAACATTACGAAGACGAGGTAGAAGAGGCCCGCCTTCTTCAGCGTGGATGATTTTGCCTGGGTCGTCAAAAGGAGCCAGCGTGCAGATTGCAGATTGGCGATTTTAGATTTCAGATTGAACAACGCCGCCGTTGAATCTGCAATCTAAAATCTCAAATCTGCAATCACCGTGCTACGCCGCCAGCATTCCGCTCAAAGCGCCTTCCAGTTCGAGCAGCCTGCGCTTCACATCGAGACCGCCACCGTAGCCGCATAATGTGCCGTCGGAGGCGATCACGCGATGGCACGGCACCACTATCGCGATGGGATTTCGATTATTCGCCATGCCGACGGCGCGAAACCCCTGCGGACGGCCAACTGCGCGGGCGATATCGGCATAGCTTCTCGTCTCGCCGTATGGAATCTCGACGAGTGCGCGCCAGCACGCCACCTGAAATTCGGTGCCGCGCAGATCGAGTGAAAAGCTGAACACCCGACGCTCGCCTGCAAAATATTCCTCTAACTCGCGGGCATAAGGACGGAGTTCGGGCTCAGACTCCTGAAATTGAACTCGCTTGCTCTCGGCGCGCAAATCCCGCGGATTGGGACGGATCGTCTGCTGGCCCGGCAAGCGGCGGTCGAACTCCAGAGCCACCAATCCGCGATCTGAGGCCGCAAGGAACAGAGGCCCCACCATGGAATTAACCGTTGTGGAATGAAGGATTTCCATAAAAATTCCGAGCCTGTAATTGTACCGACCGCCACAACCATATCACGGACCATTTCGGAAATCCGGTGTCCCATGAAGAAGATGCCCGTTGACAGAATCTCCGCTATGGCCCACAGTAAGGGGCGAAAATTGAGCTTGGGGAAGCTTAAGGTTGAAAAAAGCCCTGTTGATTCTGGCCGCGGTCATTGCGCCACTCGTGGTAGTCAACCTTGTGCTGGCTGCTGGTGACTGGCGAGAGATCGGCCAAACTGGAGCCGGCGACAAGATCTCCGTCAGCTCTGTGCGCGTCCTCAAGAACAATCAGCGAACCGCCCTGGTTCGCGTGGAATACAAAGAACCTGCGGAACTTCCCCAGGGTGGACCCTTCGTAGAAATGCGCGCCCGAGTGCGGATCTATTGCTCGAACGGCCAGGCGTCCCCGAGCACCGAATGGTTTTACTCGCGAGACCGCAGCGGACGATTCGTGGTGAGCAAGAAAGCCACACATGACGACCAGTTCGGTAAAGCTCCGGAAGGCGGCTTTGCGGACATGGTAAGTAAGAGCGTCTGCAGCCAGACCAAGTAACGCCGATCTTCAGATTCCGTCTCACCTACTTCAGCGCAAACGCTACATACGCTCCGCCCGACTTCGACTTCAAGTCTTTTCCTCCTCCGGCCGCGATCACCACAAACTGACGGCCGTCGATCTCGTACGTGACCGGAGTCGCATTCCCGGAAAACGGCAGCGTGGTCTGCCACAGTAGAGTGCCGGTGGATTTATCGAAGGCGCGAAATTGCCGGTCGAAGTTTGTCGCCGCGATGAAGACCAGGCCTCCTGCGGTGACGAGTGGACCTCCGTAGTTCTCGGTGCCGGTGTTTTTCATCCCCTGGGCCGCGAGTTCCGGATACTCACCCAAAGGAATCTTCCACACAAACTCACCCGTATTCAGGTTGATCGCGTTCAATGTGCCCCACGGAGGGACAACTGCGGGATAGCCGTCGCGATCATAAAAGCGGTGGTACCCGGTGAAGTGATATTTGATCGCCGAAGGAACGGGCTCCGCACTAACGACTTCTTTCTTCTCTGATTCTTTTTTCGGCGCTTCCTTGCCGCCGTTCATAATGTAGCCCACCAAATCGTAAAGCTGGTCGTCGTCGAGATTGGTGAAGCCGGGCATTCGCCCTTTACCGTTGCGTATCGTCGCCACCGCCGCCGCGGCGGGCATACGATCGCCAAGTCCGGCAAGTGCGGGAATCGCCGGCGGCGAGCCCGCCATGGTTTCTCCGTGACAGACCGCGCACTGAGTCAGGTAGAGATTTTTTGGAGTGCTGCCTGGGGTGTTCTCCGCCAGAGCGCCAGTCCATGGGAGGTCGTTGGCGTTCACATACATAATTCCGGTGGTCGGATCGAGGGCCGGCCCGCCCCATTCCGCCCCGCCGTCGAATCCCGGGAAGACGACGGTATCCTTTCCCACTCCGAACGGAACGAACTGGCCTTCGCTGCGATAGCTTCGGAATCTCTCCAGCGCCCACTGGTGCACCTCGGGCGTGCGGTTGCTGAGAAGATCCTCGGTGAGCATCTGACGCGCAAAAGGCGCGGGCTTTGAGGGTAGGCATTGTTCCTGTGCGGCCACCTCGCCGGGAACATCGCTCGCCGGATATTTCTTGCAGTCGAGCGGAAACAGCGGCTTGCCGTTCGCGCGGTCGAATAAATAGACGAAGCCTTGCTTCGAGGTCTGCGCAACCGCTTCGACTTTCTTGCCGTCGTGCTGCACCGTAACGAGTACGGGTGGCGCGGGAAAATCGCGGTCCCACATGTCGTGATGCACGGATTGAAAATGCCAGATGCGCTCGCCGGTCTCGGCGTTCAACGCCAAAAGGCAATTGGCGAAGAGATCGTCACCAACGCGATCAGCGCCATAGAAATCGAATGCGGCGGATCCGGTAGGCACGTAGACGATTCCCTTCGCGGCATCGATCGTCATTCCCGCCCAGTTGTTGGCTGCGCCGCTGGTCTTCCAGGCATCTTTCGGCCAAGTTTCGTAGCCGAACTCTCCGGGGTGTGGAATTGTGTGAAATGACCAGCGCAACTTCCCGGTGCGCACATCATAGGCGCGAACGTCGCCGGGCGATGCGGGCAGGGTTTCAGATTCCCGCCCGCCCACGATCATCAGGTCTTTGTAGATCACTGCCGGGGTGGTGAGATAGATCGACTGCTCCGCGGGATCGCGACCCAGACCTTCCCGCAGATCGATGCGTCCATCTTTGCCGAACGTTGGGATTGCATTTCCCGACGACGCGTCGAGGGCGTAAACGTAATTCATTACTCCGACTAGGATTCGATGTTGTTTTCCGTCGGACCAAGTGGACAGCCCGCGGTTCGGCTGAGAGCTTGAGATGCCCGAGTCGAACTTCCACAGCAATTTTCCGGTCGCGGCATCGACCGCGAAAACTTTCTGAGAGGGAGTGATCCCGTATAGAACTCCCTCGACTTCAATGGGACTGGTCTGCAGTCCACCGGTTTCTCCGGTGTCAAAACTCCAAGCGACTTGCAACTGGTTCACATTTTTTTGATTGATCTGGTCAAGGCTGGAATAGTGGTCGTTCTGCGTGGTGCCGCCATAGATGGGCCAGTCGTGGGATTTCTTTTTGTCAGCCCCGTTCGACGCTGACGTCATCCCTGCCACGCACACTACGAGGAATACAACCGAGGTCTTTACGAATCTCATCGCTTCTCCGCCTACCGGAACCGCCGAGTTGCTCGCCGGCTGATTCTAGAACAAGCAGAGATTGACGGGGTTCCTAGAAATTTCGGCGGAAGACTAGTGATGCGCGGGCGCGGAGGCGCTCTCTTTTGGCGATGGAGGCGAGACGACCTGTGCTTTTTTATCGTCGAGATCCAGAGCAAAGGACGGATTCTCGTAGGTTCCGGAGATGCGCACGGGAACGATTTCCCCCTTCTTTTTCTTCTTGAAAATCGGGTCCATTAGCGTCAGGAGGAAGGCCTTGGTCCCGCTCGTCGTCTTCGAGATTTTCGTATCCACTTGCATCTGGCCATGAAGATCGACCTTGTGATTGATGATGTTGTAAGTTCCGTGCATCCGAGCCGCCGCGCCAGGAACGCCGAAGGACAGATCGCTGAACGTTCCAACACCCTCACGAAGTACAACCTCGCCCTTCAGGTCGGTCAGCGCCGTCTCAGGATTGGAAGTGTCCTTCTCTCCGAGTGCGCCTGCGCTCAATTTATTCACTCCCTGCTGAGTGGAAGCGTCGGAAAAGCCTCCACCCTCTATTCCGAACCCTCCCTTTAACGTGACCTTCTGCAGGAAGGATCGCTCCCCCGGAGGGAGTTCAACGTGGGCGTGGAGGCTGACATCTCCCGACATCGGCGCGGGGTTCTTGGAGACGAAGAGGCTAAGAATGTCTTCAATTCGTCCGTGCGTGGCGTTGAGGTCGATCCGAGCAGTCTTGCCCTCGCCATGCGCGGTCTTGGCCACGCTGCCGTGCGCAATGACGTGAGTCCGGCGGAAATGCGCGTCCACGCGATCCAAATTGGTGTCGCCGTTCGTTCCGTCTACGTTGGCCTTGAATTCCGTGGCGAGATGGACCGGATGGCCGCTGCCGTCCACTTCAAAATCGGGCGTGTCCGTCGCTCCCGAGACGTCAATGTGTCCCAGCTTGCCGCTGAATTTGCCCTCAGACGAGAGCATCCCCGAAATACCGCGATACACACTAAGATCCGCATGCTCGAATTTGTAATCCCCAGACAACGGTGTCTCCTCTGGAGCGCTTTCATTCCAGACACCGAATTTGCCGTTTGCAGTGATTTCTCCCGGAGGCTCGGGATTGTGGATCTTTACACGATAGGTCAGCGGCCCGCTCCACCCCACGCTTTGCAACAGGGCTTCGCGAATCTCGAAACGCAAGGGCGGCGCTCCTGCATCTTTCGAGGCGAACTCGAGGATAGTGCCATTGGCGACAAGTTCATCCACTGTGACGTTGGATTGACTGGTGTAGAAAGTCTGGCTGGTGCCAAACGCGGGGATAACGATTCGCATGCCTTCGGCGGTAACCCGGCTGACGTGCCGGGCGACAATCCCCATGTAAGTTCCCTGGATGATGAGACGATCAATCGTGATGAGCGGGGTTGCGGCGGAGCCGTGGCGAAAGACGACTCCTTCGAGCGTGCATCCCGGATTGGGGAAAAAGGTTTTTCGAAAAGAGCGGATTTCTACGCGGCTATCGCCAGCCTCTTGAAGGCTCTCAACCACCGAAGCGCGCTCGAATGGCCAATAGCGATGCAGCAGGAATATGCCGACGCTCAAAGCTGCGATCAAGGAAATTCCGACGATGACAAGGGCCCGCGGCAGGGTTCGTCGCTCGGCTCTCTCCGGCTTCGACGGAATTGTTTCAGCCAATGCCACGGGGCTTGGAGGCGAGTCACGGCGGTGAGGTTGCCTTCGTCGCGAAGAGTATCTGACGAATGCGTAATCCTCCACCAAAATCAGGACACGGCCACGTTTTGCACAGCCCCGGCACCTCCGTAACCTCTGAACCACTACCCCGACTTTCGCTTTCCGCTTATTCTGATAAAGAAGACGCGGACACGCCGCCTTCAACCCGCCGTATGGACTCGCTTCGACTTTATGGATTTATCACTGCCGGGAGCCTCGGGCTGCTGGGTGTGTATGCCTTGCTCCGCCGCAAACCGAAAACTGCCGAAGAGTTGGAGCGTGAACGCCGCGCCTGGCTCGAAGGCACGGGACGGATCACCGACGGTACCGTCATTGACGTACAGGAACTCGCCGCGGCCTCGAACCATCATGCTGCCGTGATGCTGATCTACAAGTACGACGTCGCGGGAGTTTCTTACGAGTGCTCGCAAGACGTCACGTACCTGCGCCAGTGGATCAATCTCCATTCCTGCAGGCTGGGTCTGCACACTTCTGTGAAGTATGATCCGCAGAATCCGGGAAATTCCCTGGTGGTATCGGAAAATTGGATGGGATTGCGCCAGTAGTCTGGCTTCAAAGTTAAGTTATTGCCAGGCAAGACGCATGGCTGCGTTGTGCTTGTCGAATGTCACTTGAAGCGATTTGGTGTCGCCTCCAGTAAATTCTACCGGTATCGTTTTCGAGAGATCGATCGTCTGGTCGCTCGATAGAGCCCTGAAGCGCAGGATATGTTTACCTTCAGGAACCCGCAAGGTTTCGGAATCCACCCCGCGTACTCCGTTGAAGACAACCAGCTTCTTTTGCGCTCCGCCGTGCAGAGGCCGGGTCAGTTCAAGCTTGTCGTCGACCCAGATATAAAGAGTTGCCTCTTTGAACTGATGCTGTACGGCCACATCGAGTGTGGAATAACGAACCTCAACCGGCTTCACAACTGGAGCAGGCGCCGCGGCGACCGGAGTAGCCTGAGCCAGCTGCACAGGAGCCTTCGCACGAGGCTTCGGTACGGATGCTACTGACGCCTTAGCGACATGCGCAACCGGAGGCGAGTCACTCGGCAGGATCCGACTTAGGCGAAGGCAAATCGGCGACTGCAGGAACCGGGACGGCTTTGGCCGAACTCGCGGGAGTGGCTGTTGCAACCTCTTTCGGATTCGGAGTACTCACCAGCAGCCGCGACTGCGCCACGGCGACGACCAGCAAAATGACTGTGGCTGCTCCCAGCGCCAGATCGCGAATCGGGGCTTTGAAGATGATGTGGCGAACCACTTTCTCCGCCTGCTCGACCGCATTCACATTCGTGGCAGTGGACACAATTTCGGCTTTGGCGGCCTGACGGATTTCCTTCGTGCGCGTTCCCGTACCGGCGACCGCCTGAGAGGAAGTCGAAGTGGTGCCGGGAGCTTCCTGCTGCAGCAACTGGCGCAGGTCGCCGGCTAGCTCAGATCCACTCTGGTAGCGCTGATCGGGATCCTTGGCCATCGCGCGGCTGATGATCGAGTCCAATTCCGGCGGCAACGCCATGTCGAGAGCGCTGGCAGCGACTGGCTCCCGATTCGCGACCTTGAAACAAACGGTGGTGGCGCTGCTTCCTTGAAATGGGGAGTGTCCCGTCACGATGGCGTAAAGGATGACACCGAGCGAGAACAGGTCTGAACGGCCATCCACGCCCTCGCCGCTCAACTGTTCGGGAGCCATATAGGCGGGCGTGCCGAGCACGCGTCCTGGCAATGTGAAGTGAGCCAGGTTCAACTTGGCGATGCCGAAATCGGCAATCTTTGCGCGCCCCTCTTGGGTGATCAGAATGTTTGCGGGCTTGATGTCGCGATGCACTACGCCCTGCGCATGGGCGTAATCAAGGGCTTCGGCGATCTCAATGGCCAGTTGAAGTGCGGTTGTTAGCGGCAGTTTGGATTCGCGCGCCAGTATCCGCTTGAGTGTTTCTCCAGCGACGAACTCCAGAACAAGGTAGGGATCACGATTCTCGGGATCCTCGCCTACGTCAAAAACCGCGACGATGCCGGGATGGTGAAGCCTTCCGGCAGCTTGCGCCTCGTTCAAGAATCGCAGACGGAATTCTTTTTCCTCGTCGGGTTCCTGCCCCCACAAGGAAACCGTCTTCAGCGCCACAGTGCGGTTGATCTGTGGGTCTTGGGCTTTGTACACAACGCCCATGGCTCCGCGACCTAGCTCTCCTAAAATCTCGTAGCGGCCGAACCGCTTTGTCTCTTGATTTTCCATGGCGCGAGTCCCAGAGCCTCGGCATTGTCAACGGGCGGCAGCCGGGAAAGGATTTCTACTATGGTAGGTCCTCAAGTGCTTGATTTGGAGTGCTCTTTGGCGTTCCGCCATTACGCAGGTAACGAGTGCGCAGAGGGTCGGCGGATTTCGGGCACCGGTGCGCCTAAAGGTCTAAGCGATTGATCCTGGTGGAATTACTGTAACCAGAGAGAAGACTAAGAAAACGGGCTTAACTGCCTGCGGCGAAGCCGCCGTTGTGGGCCACCGTCATGCGAAGGTACTTGTATGGATTAACCGGAGTGTTGTTGATACGAACTTCGTAATGAAGATGCGGGCCGGTGGAGCGTCCGCTTTCGCCTACGTATCCGATCAAATCGCCGCGATGGATACGCTGCCCGGCGGTTACGGCGAATCCCGAAAGGTGTCCATATCGGGTGCTGATGCCGTTGCCATGGTCGATCATGATCGCCTTGCCGTATCCGCCCATGGAGTCAGTGTAAGTGACAACTCCGTCGGCGGGCGCGATGATCTGGGCGCCATAGTTGCTGCCAATGTCGACTCCGCTATGGAAAGCGCCTTCCCCGTTAAATGGATCGATGCGTTCGCCAAAGCTTCCAGTTACCTGGCCATCTACGGGCCAGAGGTTCGGCGCGGAATTCGCCTTAACCCAGTCAGCCGTGGTTGCATTGCGCGTCAGCCCCATCGTTAGGCCGACCATCGTGGCACCGCTCAGCGCAGAGGATCGAAGCGCATGGAGCTGATCAAGGGAGGAACTGACATCGGCGTCCTGAATCTGCTCCGATGTTGCCGTCACCAGGGTTGGCTCTGACTTCAGACCATAAAGAGCCGAAACTTCACCAGCGATCGAGCCCAGGGAAGCGACCTGAACATCACGCTCCTTGGCGACTTTCTCAAGCCGGGAATAATTGTCCTTCAGTTGGTCTTTTTCGGTTCGGAGCTGGTTGAACTGAGAAACTTTTAGCAGCATTCGCGTGTAGGAACTGGCGATGCCAGTAAGACTCAGAAATCCGATTGCGGCGCCCACTACGAAAACGTAGAGGTAGTGCACGGGGATGGAAATCTTGCGCAGCTGTCCATCGTCCCCGCGAGCCACAAAAAGGATGTAAAAGCGTTTCTGCAAATCTGAGCCTCAATCTTTAGAAAGCATCAGGTCCGGAATTTCAGGCCTAGTTTCTGATGTACAGAACGCCCGTTCGGTCTACCTGATTCTTTTGGGCTTGCGATTCCACCTTGGAATGGAATCTTGTTCGCGCCCGCACCAACTGAAACAACCAATCGATCTGGGACTGCAATTACTGCAATTTCAATTGCTTGCAGAATATTCGAGCCGGCAAAAGTTGTGTGAATGACTGGTTAACGGTAACAAACTGGATTCCCCCTGTCAACGAGACGAGAGGGCATTCTGCCATTACCGAAGGCCGTGAGTGGACAGCGAACCAGCGCGGCGGGTGGCATGTCTTTTGGTGCCGACGCCCGGGTTTGACGGACGCACAGGCCGGAAACACGTCATTCAAATCGCGAGGGTTATAGTAGTTCGGGCATGCCCCTTCCTGAACGAGCCTTGATCGCCGAACTTCGACGCGTGGCGGCGACATCCGCGAAGAGCCTTGTCCACGGCTCGACGCGCTCGATTGTGAGAGGGATTGGCGACGACTGCGCCGTGCTCCGCCCCCGGGTTGGATGGGACACGCTTGTGACCACCGATTTCTCGCTGGAGGGCATTCACTTCCGGCGCAAGTGGCATCCTGCCGATGCGGTCGGGCACCGCTGTCTGGCCCGCGGGCTAAGCGACATTGCCGCCATGGGAGGCGAACCGATCGCGATTTTTCTATCCCTGGCACTTCCCGCCGATCTGCCCCAATCGTGGGTTCGCGGTTTCATGCGTGGGATGATCCGGCTGGCTGAGAGGCATGGAGCCACCATCGCTGGCGGAGACACTGCCTCATCTCCCAACGGAATTCTGGCCGACATCATTGTCGTGGGCGCCGTCCCCAAAGGAAAAAGCGTGTTGCGGTCGAGAGCTCAGCCTGGAGATCGTATCTTTGTCAGCGGGGAGCTAGGCGGTTCGGCGGCAGCGGTCACCAAAATGATGGCCGGCGCCGCAAGGAAGGTGACCGTCCAGGGCTACCCTCGTCATTTCTATCCCGAGCCTCGGATCGAAGTCGGTCAGGTGGTGCGAAGAAAAAACCTTGCATCCGCGATGATAGACACCAGCGACGGCCTTTCCACCGATTTGTTACACATCTGCGAAGAGAGCGGCGCCGGCGCAAAGCTGGATGCTGCGCTCATCCCGCGAGCGCGCATCGGCCAACCCGTGCGTGCGGTCGATCTTGATCTCGCTCTGCATGGAGGCGAGGACTACGAGTTGCTATTTACGGCGCGCCCCGGCAAACGATTGCCTGCACAGATTGCCGGAGTTACGCTGACACAAATTGGAGAAATAACCGGCGCCCGGGGAATCGTGCTCAAGGGGCTCGATGGGAAGATGCGGAGACTCCGCCCGCAGGGGTGGGAACACTTCCGGAGCAAATAGCGACAGTCAGCTGAGCCCTGCCTATACAAAACGGCTACTTTACATCTGCCTATCCGTTACCTCCGTCACTAGACTGGCTCTACCTTCGCGCTGCAAACCGGACTAGAGTAAAGAATATGTCGTCCAGCAAATTTCTCCTCCTCCCAGTCTTAGCAATTTCGCTTGGTGTCGCCGCCTTTGGCCAAAAGAAACCGGTACCGCCTCCGCCGGCGCGTGCGAAGATCGCGTCGCCCTCAGCCACCGACGAGTTCATCAAGAAGCAATTTGGCGAGAACTGTTCTTTGCTGCCGGGTCCGGCGCAATTCGAAGCAGACATGGATGGCGATGGTATTGACGACCTTGTGGTCGCCGCGAAGTGCAAGAATCCGATGGCGGACAAAGACGAGTACAGCTTCATCGTCGCCGATCCCTACGATAGCTTCCTCGGCTTCAGCGATGTAAAAGTAACCTCGACCTTCGCATCCGACGAACCGGGACGGCGCGGCGTCAGCCTGCTGATCGTTCACGGCGCCGAAAAAGATGGATGGCGCGCGGAAAAGCCCAAAGGGAAATTTCTGCTGATCAACATGCCGTTCAAGACGCTCACGGTGAAGCGGCTAGCTGTTAAGAAGAAAACAGTGATGGGTGTGTACATGGAAGAAAGAGGCGAGGGAGAGGACACATCCTCAGTCATTTACTGGGATGGCAAGAAATATAAGTACCAACAACTGGGTTCGACGCTGGAATAAGGCGATTGCTTGTCCCGCACCGACTGAAGATTACTGAGATTCAAGATGTCACCGACTCCGCCGATAGTAAGGAAAGTCGGCGGTCCCCGCTCTGCTGACATTCCCTTCCGCGAATTCACAAACCCTGTCCAGAGATTCCTGCAATTCCGCCGTGTAGCGCTCTAAGTCTTCATCCGTCGCATTGCGAGGAACTGGAATTAGGCTTCCGAAGCGCAGCAACACTCGCGAAAATGGCCGTGGGATCATCAGCCGATCCCAGGTATTGAGCACCCAGGCCTTCTCGACCGCCGCGTGAAACATAGTGAGGGGAACCTCGGACGATCTCGCCAGCGCTACAGGTCCCGGCTTCACTTTGTGCCTTGGTCCTCGCGGGCCATCGAGCGTGAACGCAACCGTCCATCCGTCTTCGAGAGCGCGACGCAGACCCAGCAGGGCGCGCACCGCGTTGCGACTGCTCGATCCCTTAACCGCTACGAAACCAAATTTGTGGATGATGCGTCCCATGTACTCGCCGTCATAGCTGGTGCTGCTCATGACGCGCACGCCCAGATCGCGGCAGATGTAGGTCGCGGGAATGATGCAGGAATGCCAGAAGGAAGCGATCAGGGGACGTTGACCCAGGGTTTGCTGCGCGCCCTCTTCATATGAGATGGCTACACGCAGCGTGGGGCCAATCATGCGGATGACCCAGTATCCAAGGCCGATGATGATGCGCAATGCGATGCGCTGGCGAAGCGTGAAACGGCTAGCGCCAGAGGCTGGCGGCGCGGCCGTTTCTCTGCTGCTGGCTTCGGGCACGCAACTATTGTAATCGCACTGTTATTGGAACCAGTGTTCCTCGTGCACCGAGGCGAACACACGTTTCAACAATATCGCGCCCTAGTTCTCGAGGTAGGAATCGATCCAGCTCTTAACCTTCAACCGTCTCTCGTCCGCCGGATCAAAACGGACTCCCAACGACTTCGGCTTGCGCCACGTAATCGAACCGCGCACATTGACACGCGGCAGAGTCATCAGCGCAAAGGACACTTCGACGTTGACTCCGCTGGAAAAATCTTCGGTGCTTTTCAAGGACATGCCGCCCGTGCTCATTTCAATGCTGGTCGCACTAATGCGGCGGCCGTCTCCGACGATCGAGACCTCGGTCATCACAGGAATGCGCACGTAGCGCCGAAACTCGTGCAGCACCAGCATCTTCGTGGCGCGCACCAGTTTCAGCATGGCGGGACGTTCGAGTGGCTCGTGGAACATCGCATTGATGCCATACTTCGAAAACCGCATGGTTTGCTGGGCGCTGCCTCCGACACCGTAGATGATGCAGCGGCTGTTGGAAGGCGATGTTCGGGCGGCCTCCATCACAGACTCCGCACCGTCGTTCAGCGCCACCACGCAAGCCTCGAACTTTTCGTTGTGCAGACGTTCGTCCGCATGTTCGGTGATGGGGACAGTCTCAATGTTGAATTGCCGAAAGCATTCGGACAACAGAGCGCGGTTGGGTTCCTGAAATCCTACTAATGCCGCGCGGGCCATGGTTTTGCGGTTGATTGCAATCGGAGAATCGGCTGCGGTGAAAGCTTTATCCATAAGTTTAGGGGAGAGACTCCACTTTCAAAACCATTGTGGAGCGAGGCGGAGATCTCCGCAATTCCCCAAAGGACCATCATGCATGGGGTTGCGATCGGAGATAGGACATTACGTCGGAAAGGTGCGCCAAATCAGGGGTTTGCGGGGACCGTCTGGCGTGCCGGAGAGTGCTCGATTTCTGTCCTGCAGGTTCCGCAGCCTCCGAACGTCAAAATCCCCCACCCCTTCGACTTCGCTCAGGGCATGCTCTTTCGCTAACCCCGCGACAAGGATGGGTAACCTACCGAGCATGTGTCTTTAATTTATTCGGTCCAGCGATGGAAGAGCAGCGCGCCATTGGTGCCGCCGAAACCGAAAGAGTTCGACATGGCGTATTCGATTTCTGCCTTGCGTGCGTGGTTTGGAACAAGGTCCATTCCTGCGGTATCGGGATCGGGATTTTCCAAATTGATGGTCGGAGGCAGGATCTGATCGCGCAGCGCCAGGACTGTGATACCGGCCTCAAGGCCGCCCGCGCCGCCCAGCAGATGTCCGGTCATCGACTTCGTGGAACTTACCGCCGGCTTGTGCTCGCCAAAGAAATTGCGGATGGCGTGCGCCTCGAGCGTGTCGCCGATGGGAGTCGAGGTGCCGTGAGCATTGACGTATCCAACGACGTTCGGCGTGACACCGGCATCGCGCACCGCGTTGCGCATGACGCGGAATCCGCCTTCGTGTTCCGGCGCGGGCTGCGTCATGTGGTACGCATCGCCGGACATTCCGTAACCCACGATTTCGGCCAGAATCCGTGCACCGCGCTTCCGGGCGAATTCCAGTTCTTCAAGGATCATGATGCCCGAGCCTTCCCCGATCACGAATCCGTCGCGAGATTGATCCCAGGGACGGCTGGCTTTTTCGGGTTCGTCGTTGCGCGTTGAGAGCGCACGCATGGCAGCGAACCCGCCGACGCCCATCGGAGTGATCGCGGCCTCGGATCCGCCGGCGATCATGACGTCGGCATCGTTGTGTTGAATAATGCGAAAAGAATCACCGATGGAGTGCGCGCTGGTGGTGCAGGCCGTAGCCGTCGCCTCGTTTGGGCCCTTGGCGCCGTAGCGCATGGAAACATGCCCAGCCGCGAGATTGATGATGGCCGATGGAATGAAGAATGGGGATATCTTGCGAGGGCCGCCTTCCATGAGGGCTGTGTGCTCGCGCTCTATAATGTCGAAACCGCCGATTCCCGATCCGATGTGAACGCCCACGCGTTCGTCATTTTCCGGAGTAATCTTCAGTTCCGACATCCGCATCGCTTCCGCCGCGGCCGCAAGGGCGAGGTGGATGAAGCGCCCCATTTTCTTTACATCTTTCTTTTCCATGTACTGCAGGGGATCGAAGTTCTTCACCTCAGCCGCGATCTGGCTGGCGAAGGCAGTCGGATCAAAACCCTGAATCCGCGTCACGCCGCTTTTGCCGGCGAGCAGGGCTTTCCACACCACGTCAGTGGAATTGCCCACGCCGCAGATCAAGCCCAAGCCTGTAACGACGACCCTGCGTCCCAAATCTATTTCCCGCCTTTCGCGTGCTTACCGATGTAGTCGACCGCGTCCTGCACGGTGCGGATCTTCTCGGCGTCTTCGTCGGGAATTTCGATGTCGAAGGCTTCTTCAAATGCCATGACCAGTTCGACGGTGTCGAGAGAGTCCGCGCCCAGATCGTCCACGAACGACGCGCTCGATGTGACTTCGCCCTCATCCACACCCAACTGCTCCACAATAATCTGCTTCACTTTTTCATCAACGGCGGCCATGTTTCTCCTCGCTTGCCTCGATTAGATTTGAATTCGTTGTTTCGGTTCCGCTATCGCAGCCTGAACTTTCACTTTCGCCCGGGCGTCGGCCCGTGAACATACGCTTCGCTTGCGCGCTGCGATCCGCAAAAAGGCGAGTGTGTAGTGTAATTGTCCGAGTGAATTAGTGTAAAGGAACGGCGCGGGCGCTCTCCGTAAAACCTTTGTCAACTGCGGTTTGCACTCTTGAATCCTAACGTTTGCCCGGGACCCGGTCAAACGCGCCGAGGACTATCATGGGCTGTCGCGTGACGATCATTGTGATTGGTAGTCGGAGAGTTTATGCGTGCCGTGGTACAGCGCGTCAGCCGCGCGAAAGTCACCGTGGAGAATTGGACCGCAGGTGAAATCGGCCTGGGATTGCTGGTATTGCTTGGAGTTGGGCAGCAGGACAGCGAAGCCGACGCCATCTATCTCGCGGAAAAAATCGCCGGCTTGCGAGTCTTTGAAGATGCTGACGGGAAGATGAACCGCAGCGTGCAGGACGTTGGGGGCAGTGTGCTGGCGGTCTCGCAATTCACGCTGTACGGCGATGTCCGCCGGGGCAAGCGTCCATCGTTCGATGACGCAGCGCCTCCCGATCCCGCCCGCCGCTTGTATGAATTTTTCGTCGAGAGGATCCGCACCGCGGGCGTGCGCTGCGAAACCGGACGCTTCCAGGAAAAGATGCATGTGGAATTGGTGAACGAAGGACCGGTGACGATATTGCTGGACTCGGCCAAGGGATTTTAAAGCCGCCAAGAATGAACGGGGCTGTATGAAGGTTGCGATTGTCATTCCGAAGCTCCTGGTAGGACCAGCCCCAATCGACGTCGAGGACTATCAGCAACTGACATCACTGGGAGTTACTGCGATTCTAAGTCTCCAGTCGCCAGAAGATCTGCAAGGACGAAAGATGGCGGATGTTGCCGCGAGGGCACAATCCGCGAGTATTGCATTTCACAATGTTCCGATCACCGATTTTGACTCCCTTGACCTCATGTGGAGGCTGCCCAAATCCGTCAAGATCGTGAGTGAACTAATCGGCGACGGGCATACCGTTTATCTGCACTGTACTGCTGGCGTTTCGCGCTCTCCAACCGTGGCCGCCGCCTATCTTCATTGGGCCGAACACTGGCCGCTCCAAACTGCCATCGAGCGACTTCATGAGGTGCGGGAGTGCTGCCCCAATGGGATTCTCATTCAACAGATGCAAGAAGCTAAAGATCGAAGAGGTTCAGTTCGAAAAGAAGAACCCGGGAACAATCTTTAGGGTTAAGCCTCGCGAAGAATGATCCCGGAGTGTACGGCACAAGTATTCGCGTCCACGTGCAACTTTGCAATCGACGCGATGCCTACTAATCTTGCAGAAATGAGGATCGTTTATCATCGAATCGGTCCGAAATTCTCAGGAGAACTCATGTCCGCAACGATTGGCACTTCCGCCCCCGACTTCACGCTTAAAGATCAGAACCAACAGGATGTATCGCTCAGTGGTTTCCGAGGCAAACGTGTCGTCATTATGTTTTATCCGCTTGATTGGAGCCCGGTATGCACCAAGGAACACGCTTGCTTCGTGAATGACATGAAGAAATTTGACCAACTGGACGCTCAGGTACTGGGTCTCAGTGTGGATAGCGTCTGGTCGCACAAGGCATACGCCGAAAAGATGGGGATCAAATACCCATTGCTCGCGGATTTCCAGCCGCGCGGCGCGGTCGCCGAAAAGTATGGAGTCTTCCTGGCAGATAGGGGGATCACGGGACGCGCGATCTCCGTCATCGACCGCGACGGAAAGCTGGCGTGGCACAAGAACTACGACATTCCGGTCGTGCCCGGCGTCGATGAAGTGGCGAAGGCTTTGGAGAGCGTGAAGTAAGCTCGTTTAAAATAACGCCGCCGACAGATTCTGCTGGATGTAGCGCCTGCTGTCGAACTTCTTCCCTGTGCTTGCGCCCGACATGTACCGGATCTGGCCGAAAATCGGGCGCTCGAACCACGGTCGGTCGAACTTTCCTACGATCGCCCACGCAATGCCCGCATAACCGTTAGGATCGCGGCCGTCGAGTTCGTACTTATCGTTCAGGTACACGGCCACACGATGCGCTTCGGCGGGAGTGCGCGTCCATTCCAGAATCTTCTTGGCCCAGTACATCCGCATATAGTTGTGCATCCAGCCCGTATTGACCATCTGCATCTGGCAGGCATTCCAGAGTTGATCGTGGGTCTCGGCCTGCTCGAGTTGTCGTTCGGTATAGAGGATTGGGCGCGGGTCCTTCGCATGTTTTGACAGCGTTCGATGCGCCCATGGCTCGCCGCATTCGAAGTTGTCGTAATCCGGATTGAAGCGAACCAGGTTTACGGAGATTTCCCGCCAAATGGTGATCTGGTTCAGGAATGCTTCCTTGTCAGCCTTCGGGGCGTCACTTTTTTGTACTGCGAGCGCGACGGTGATCGGGCTGATATGTCCAAAATGCAGATACGGAGAAAGCCGGCTGGTGTGATCGCTTTCAGGTTTGTTGCGCTGCGTTCCGTAGCCGCGCAACTTTTGTTCGACGAACTCGCGCGCCAGTCGGGACGCTTCGGTTGTTCCCCCACGCCACTGGGAAACGGCCGATACGGACCGGTCGAGTTTCCAGCCTTCCGTAATATCCACATCCGGATCAAGGGTTTCGAGCCGGACAGGCTTCTTCCATGGCATGCGAGCCTGCGGGTTGCAAGAAGGAACGAGATATTTCTCCAGTTGCGCGTGAATTCGCGGACGAATTATGTGCGCCGCATATTGCGCCTTCTCGAGAAGCATTGTTGGCACGATGACGTCGGCGTCCACCGTCCAGAGCGGGACTTTTAGCTTTTTCACTGCCGTCATTCGCCATGCATCCGGCTCACGCATCGGATTTTCGTCTCCGACGACCAAAGCGGCTTTCACTTCGTCGCAAAATTTTGCCAAGCTGTGATCGGGATATCGACGAAGAACGAATCCGATATTGCGCTGCGCCAGCGCAGTAGCGATGTCAGGGATACCTTCGTTCAAAAACTTGTAGTGACGCAGATTCGCGTTTGGATAAAACGGTACGGGGGCGAAGAAGACGACGACCGGCCTTCTAAGTTCGTTGGCCGCGTCCACGGCCAAGTCCAAGGCGGGATTATCGATGCCGCGTTGTGCTCTCTGCATCCAATAGACAACGCAGGTGCCGCCGGCGTCAGGCTCGCCAGCGCGCCGTACGGTGATTCGAGAATTCGTCGCTATTGTGGAGAGTTGCATCCGTCCTGGTCCGCGAGTCGCACAGCGTGCACAAAAAGCAGTTTGAAGTCAGGAAGTAGATGCTGAATCCATGACATCGGTCGAAGGAGAAATCCCTGTGCGCGTTAGGAAAATGCAGGCAAGAGTATTTCTTTCGGAGAAAAAGGGGCTATTTGGGCCAGGGAATCAGTAAGCCTTCAAAATTGAGTCGGATATTTTGGCTGCTTCTACGCACTCTTTCACGTCGTGGGTTCTTATGATATGAGCGCCTTTCAGGATCAGGGCAACTTGGGTCGCCAAAGTTCCGATGAGGCGATCTTCGGGCGGTAGATCTTTGCCATCCCGTGCGAGAGTTCGTCCGATGAATGACTTGCGCGACGTACCGGCCAGCAAGGGAAATCCGCAGGTTTGCAGTTCGTGAAATCTGGCGAGCAGCGGATAGTTTTCGTCGAAACGCTTGCCAAACCCGAAACCCGGATCGAGAACAATGCGCTCGCGGCGGACTCCAGCGAGCACCGCTTTCTCCGCCCACTCTTTGAGCTCTCGCTTCACCAGCAGCACGACTTCGCTCACCGGCGGCAAGGAACTCCAATCTTCCGGGCGTCCGCGCATGTGCATGAGAACGGCTCCGCATTTGAGTTCGGCGATTGTCTTCGGCATCTGAGGATCCCAGCGGAAGCCGCTTACGTCGTTCACGATCTCCGCACCGGCAGCCACAGCAGCGCGGGCGACTGCCGCCTTGTAGGTGTCGACGGAGATGACAATCTTTGGGTGGGACTTCTTCAACTCAGTAATGACCGGGATCACTCGCTTAAGTTCTTCTTCTGCGGAGACGGAAGGAGACCCCGGCGCGAGCTTCAGGCTTGGATTCGGATTTTTCTTTATTTCAGTGGGCAGGGGCGCCACTTCGACTCGGGCACCGGGCCGCGTCGATTCCCCGCCGATATCCAGAATGTCGGCGCCCCCGTCGAGCAGACGATCCGCATGTTCAAGCGCCTTGTCACGATCAAGAAACTGGCCGCCATCGGAAAAAGAGTCGGGCGTGACGTTGAGGATGCCCATCACCAGGGTGCGCTTGCCTAGTTCCAGCGTCCGCGTACCCAGGTTCCATTGGAAAACAGATCTCATCGGGCCACGATTCTAACTGCGAGAGGGTTCGCCGGAGATTCCCGGGTCATGCAGGATTTAGCCACGCCTGACCGCTGCCTTTCGATTGCGAGCGGCGAATGCCGCGCCCGGTCCGGTTCCGCGCGGAGGCTTCCGCATTCCGTCGAGCAGTTCCTTGAGAATCTGGGCATTGTTGTGAGTCTCGTCTTTCGAAGCAAAGAGCAGCGTGAGCCGCTTCTTTTTGTGGGCAAGCTCGTAAAGCCGTCGGAGGCCGTCCTGACACTCAGGCTGCGCCAGTTCTTTCAAGTATTTCTTCCGGAAGTCCAGCCAGTATTCAGGGCGAGCGTGGAACCATTGCCGCAACTCGTCCGACGGCGCCAGATCACGCAGCCATTCTTCAACCGCGGCCCTGTCCTTTGCCAAGCCGCGCGGCCACAAACGATCGACAAGAATCCGCGTTCCGTCTGTACGTTTGGCAGTTTCGTAAACCCGCTTGATCGCGACGCTCATGAGCCTGGGGATTTTTGCTCTATCATTGTAAAGCGGCCGTGAGCCGCTGTGCGAGATGTGCGCTGGACACCTTGCGCCAATCAGGGAAAGACAACGCTTGACTGACCAAATCCGAAAAAACTTTTGCAGATTTTTCATTGCGACCTTGGCCGTCCTTTTGTCGTTCTCCGTGGTCGCCTGTGATGTGGAACGCAGGAAGAGCGATGCAGAGCTGGGACTGAATCCTCAACAGGCGGAGGGTCGCAAGTTGTACGATTCCGAATGCTCGCGGTGCCACGAACCTTATTCCACACGCGGGAAAAAGGGTCCGGGGCTGAAGGGAATTTTCCAGCATAAATTTCTGTCACTAAGCGGCCTGCCGGCGAATGATGAGCGCGTGACGGACATCGTTCGCCTAGGCCGCAATGAAATGCCCGGCTACAGCCAGAAGTTCAACGCGGACGACATTCAGAATCTATTGGCATACCTGCACACTCTCTAGCGGCCAGGGCCTCGGTCTAGCCATTCATGGGATAATCCGGCTTGAGCGTCCGCCATGAAAAGCCCCGCAAAGTCGGAACTGTTTCGCGAACTGCCATCCGTGGATGAATTGGTCCGGAGGCCGACGGTGTCAGCGTTGGCTGAGACGCATGGCAGTCCAGCAGTCGCCGACGCGGCGCGTTCCGTCCTAAGCCGTTTGCGTCAAGAAATCGCTTCTGGACTGCTAGACGCACTGACCCTTCGTCTCGCGCTTGAGGGGATGGACGAGGCTATTGATGTAGCTCTGCGGCAAGCGCTCCGTCATTCTCTTCGCCCCGTCATTAACGCCACGGGCGTAATCCTTCACACCAATCTCGGACGAGCGCCGCTGCCCGAGTCGGCCTTCGATCACATCCGCGAGATCGCCGGACGCTACACCAACCTGGAATTCAACATTGAGGAAGGCGAACGGGGAAAACGCGACGTCCACGTCGACCGCCTGTTTCAGAAATTATTCGGCAAAGAAACGCGTGTGGCGACGGCCGCCGCGATTGCCGGAAGAGAGCAAAGCCCAGCGGAGTCCTCACCCGTCTCCACGATCGTCGTCAACAACAACGCAGCGGCGGTGCTTCTCGCCCTGAACACGCTGGCCGATGGCGGCGAGGTTGTGGTCTCCCGCGGAGAACTGGTGGAGATTGGCGGTTCTTTTCGCATCCCCGACGTGATGGCGAAGTCCGGTGCGACGCTTCGTGAAGTCGGCACCACCAACCGCACCCGGATCTCGGATTACGAAAAAGCGATCCATGAGAACACGCGGCTGTTGCTTCGCGTGCATCGCTCCAACTTCGAGATCACCGGGTTCACGGAAGAGCCTTCCACTGAGGAATTGGTGAAACTGGCGGAAAAGCACAAGCTTCCGCTGATGGAAGACCTCGGCAGCGGAGCGCTCGTCGATCTGCAAGCTTTCGGACTAGGCAATGAACCGACCGTTCACGATAGTTTGCGCGCCGGAGTGCATGTCGTGACTTACAGTGGCGATAAGCTTCTGGGCGGCCCGCAGGCCGGACTCATCAGCGGCGCTGGTAATTTGATCGCGCGCATGCGTGCCAACTCCCTGTTCCGCGCCTTGCGCGTCGATAAGCTCACCTATTGCGCTCTTGAAAGCACGCTGCTCGCCTATGCCAAGCGGGATCACAACGCGATCCCGACGCTACGGATGATGGGGTTAACGCAGGAAGACGATCGGCGAAAGAGCAGAAGCTGTCGCAGAATCACCGCAGCTCACTGAAATTAAAATTGAGATCATCGATGGCGAGTCGATCGTTGGCGGAGGCGCCGCGCCATCTTCGGTATTGCCAACCCGCTTGCTGTCGTTGACCCATGCTTCTCTCAGCGCCGACGAACTGGCTGCCCGATTACGACTAGCCGACCCGCCAATCATCGCGCGAGTGGAAGATGGCCGCGTGCTGGTTGATCTGCGGACGGTATTCCCCGATGAGGATCAACAAATTTCCGCCGCACTCTTGCGCATCGGATAGTCTCCAATTGCATCGAACCTTCGTTGGCTACTCTTTACACCATCGGACATTCGACCCGGCCAATCGACGACCTGATCGCCGCGCTTCGCGCCCACGAAATCCGAACATTGGTCGACATCCGCGCTTTCCCGGCTTCCCGAAGACTGCCGCAATTCAACCGCGAGGCGCTCGAGCACAGCCTCGTGGCTGCTGGAATTCATTACAAGTGGATGAAATCCCTCGGCGGTTACCGCAAGAAAATCATCGACGATTCGCCAAATGTCGCGCTGCGAAACCAGAGCTTCCGTAACTATGCCGACTACATGCTCACCGCTGAGTTCGAGCGTGCATTGGACGAACTCATCGCGCTTGCGAGCCAAGCTCGGACGGTCTACATGTGCGCCGAGCGTTTATATTTTCAATGCCACCGAATGCTCGTCTCCGATTGGCTGGTAGCGCACGGGCACGAAGTGTTGCACATCGATGGCGCCGGCCCCATTAAGACGCATCAACTGATGGATGAGGCCCGCATGGTTGAAGGGCAGTTAATCTATCGCGGCGATCGCTTGCTGTAAGATTTCTTCCGAGGACGAACCATGATTGTAGGAACGGGCATCGACATCGCCGAAGTTCCCCGCATCCGCGAGGCGATCGAACGCTTCGGCCCGCGATTCCTGGAGCGGATCTACACCGAGGGCGAGAGGCGCTACTGCGACTCGAAGGCGAATCGGATTGAGCGTTACGCCGCGCGGTTCGCCGCCAAAGAAGCCGCGATGAAAGCGCTGGGAACGGGCTGGAATCACGGCGTGCGCTGGCGTGATTGCGAAGTCGTGCGCATGCCCGGAGGACGTCCAACGATGAGCTTCCACGGCCGGGCCGGAGAGTTCGCAGCCAAACTCGGCGTCAAGAATGCCGCTCTGTCGATCTCGCACACCGAAGAGCAGGCGATCGCACAGCTCATTCTCGAAAGCTGAGCAGCCCGATTTACCGCGTTCCATCTGCTAGACTGTCGCCTTCAATTCCACTATGGACGTTACCGCTCCTACGCCAGTCCCTGCACGAAGGGCAGCCATCCCGGAAAGAACGCTGATCGCCGGACTTGCCCTCACCAGCTTTGCCACTCTTCTCTTGGAGCTGTCGCTGACCCGGCTATTTTCGGTGGTGCTTTTTTATCACTTCGCATTCCTCGCGATTTCCATCGCGTTGCTCGGACTCGGCGCCGGCGGCGTCTTCGCTTATCTGCTGAAGAGCCGGCTTGCAGAATTTCCCACGCGGATACTCGCCTCCCGCATTTGTCTAACAAATTCCATCGTCATCGCGATCGTTCTGGAGATCGTTCTGCACGTTCCGGTAGCACTGGACGTGACCGGAAAGAACTTTGTCAGGCTGACAATCCTCTACCTGAGCGCTGCCATTCCGTTTTTTCTGACTGGACTGCTCTTCTCGGTCGTTTTTGCGCGAGAGTCGAGCCGCATTCCGCGACTCTATGGTGCGGATCTTTGCGGTGGGGCGCTCGCCTGCCTTGCCGTAGTGCCCCTTCTCAATTGGCTGGGAGGACCAAATGCGATTTTGGTCTCCGGATTTGCCCTGACATTAGCGTCAATGATCTGGTCTGAAACCCGAGCTGCGCGCCGCAATGCGGGGATATTGGCAGTAGCATTCATTGCGTTGACCGCTGCAAATTTTTCGGGCCGCCTCATCGACATCGTGTACGCCAAGGGAATGTTTCGCGATCCGGCGTGGGTGGAATTTGCCCGCTGGAATGCGCTCTCGCGTGTGGAAGTAGATCGGCAGGGACAAGCTAAGGCCATCGTGATCGACGCCGACGCTTCCACATACATCATGAATGCCGACCTTTCCCACTGGCAGGGCACGTTGTGGGAGCACAACCTGATGTCCGCTCCTCCGGCGCTGGCGAATGTGCTGCGCGGTCATGGAGAGTTCGCGATCATCGGCCCGGGTGGCGGAGTCGACGTCTTGCGAGCCATCGCCAATGGCAGTCCGAGCGTCACCGGGATCGAGATCAATCCCATCATCGCCACCACGATCATGCGCGAGCGCTACGCCGATTACGCGCAGCATCTCTATGATCGTCCCGACGTTCACATTCACGTAACCGATGGCCGGTCTTACCTGCGTTCGACGACAGAGCGCTTCGATGTTGTGCAGATGACGCTCGTCGACACGTGGGCATCGACCGCTGCCGGAGCTTTTGCGCTCAGCGAGAACAACCTCTACACGGTCGACGCTTTTCGTGAATACTTTGATCACCTGAAGCCGGACGGCATGATCGCCATTACACGCTGGGAATTTCGCGAGCCGCGGGAGGCGCTGAGGGTCGTCTCGGTTGCGATGGAAGCATTGCATCGGCTCGGCGTCGCCAACCCGGCCAAGAACTTCATCATTGCTTCGCAGGGGTCGCTGGATGAAGACGGCATTCCAGTCGTCGTTCTGGCTAAGAAGACTGCATTCACTCCCGCGGAAGAAGCGCAGGTCAACCAGCACTTTGATCGCTATTCCGAGTTGGAGCCGTTATACCTGCCATCGCAGCCGGGAAAGAATCCATTTTCGGAGCTGATAGCCAGCAACGATCCGTACGGCTTCGCCCGCTCCTACGCGTACAACGTAGCGCCCGTGAACGACGACGCTCCGTTTTTCTTTTTCACGCTCAAGGCCAGCCAAATTCTCGGCGAAGAAGGATTGCGTCACGGTATCGACTGGAAAGTGAACCTCGGCGTCCTAGTTCTGCTACTAGTGCTGGTCATCTCCTGCATAGCGGTCCTGATGTTCCTTGTACTCCCGTTGGCATTGCGGCGCGGCCAGTCGCGGCAGTCGCCGTTGTCGCTCCTTTATTTCGTTGCGGTCGGCCTCGGCTACATAATGGTTGAAATCGCCTTCATCCAGCGCTTCGTGCTCTTTCTGGGCCATCCCACTTACGCTCTCACCGTAGTCATCTTCCTGCTGATGCTCTCGAGCGGCGCAGGAAGTCTGCTCTCGCGCGTGTGGATTCCGAGGGTGGACAGCGGATGGATGCCGTTGCTGATCGTCGTGTTCGTCTTGGTTACTTATGTCTTCTTTCTGCCCAGCCGCCTGGTCGCGCTGGTCGGAATGTCGTTTGAGTACCGATTGCTGGTGAGCGCGGTGCTGCTTGCCCCGTTGGGATTTGTGATGGGCATGCCTTTCCCGACGGGACTGCGCGCTTTGGCCGCAGCTCCGGCTCCCGAGTTTCCCGCCGGCGAGAACTCGTCCGACAGCGCCGTCGAATGGGCATGGGCCATGAATGCAGCCGCCAGCGTCCTGGGATCGGTACTCGCCATGGTGATCGCAATCCAGTTCGGATTGAACGTCACGCTGGCGTGTGGAGCAGTCGCCTACCTGCTTGCACTGTTGGCGATACCCGCATTGAGAGCAAAGGCGATCTAGTTCTGCTCTCGACATTTGTTATTATTTTCGAGTGGGTGTGCAAGCGGGCGACCGGCAACCTGGTTTTTCATGCCGGTTGGCGAAATCCCTCTTCACTGGCGTCATGAGGAAATCATTTGCCTAGCCAGAAGCAGCTCAAGTGGTCGGAACTGCGTGTTGGGATCACGGTGATTGCCGCCAGCTTGACGCTCGGATTCCTCTTGTTCCTGATGTCGGGGACGGCCGGGCTCTTCACTCCCCGCATTAGCCTGAAATCCTACTTCGACAACGCCTCTGGACTGCGCGTCGGCGCACCCGTGCGCTTGAGCGGAGTGGATATTGGCAACGTGACCGGTATCTTCATCGTGCGCGACAAGGACAAGCAACTGACTCCCGTCGAGATCACGATGAAAGTGAGCACGAAATTCAACTACGCCATGCGGCGGGACTCCGTGACGTCGCTGGAAACTGCCGGAGTGCTGGGCGAGACTTATCTCGACATCGACAGTTCGCAAGCGACGGGCGGCCCTGTGCAAGACGGCGACACTCTGCCCACCCAGGTGCATCCTGATTTCAACCAGGTGGTCCGCGCCAGCCAGAGCACGTTGCAGAATATGGACGCTTTGCTGAAGCGCGCCGACCGCATCCTGGCCTTCGCCGAAAGCGGCAAGGGGTCCCTGGGCAAATTGATTTACGATCCCACGCTGTATAACCGATTCTCGGAGACGATTGCGGACTTCCAGAAGATTGTCGGGGACATTGGTAATGGCAAAGGCAGCCTTGGCGCCCTGATCAGCAAAAACGATGCGTACGACAAATTTCTATCCACGCTCGACAAGATGAACAGCGTGATCGACGACATTCAGCAGGGCAAGGGCACCGCGGGCAAGTTCATGAAAGATCCCGCGTTGTATAACAATGCCAACGACACCCTCGCCAACATGAAGAAGATCACCGAAGACATCAATGCCGGAAAAGGAACGATCGGAAAACTGGCGAAGGATGAGGAACTGGCCAAGAAACTCGACACCACAATGACCAAGCTTTCCGAGTTAACGACGCAATTGGAAGCGGGTCAGGGTACGGCCGGAAAGCTCTTGAAGGATGACGCGCTCTACAACAATGCGAATACGATGCTTGTCGAGACGCGGGATCTGGTGAAGGCGGTTCGCGAGAATCCCAAGAGGTATCTGAGCATCAAGCTGCACATCTTCTGATCGAACCGGCGGTTGCGAGTCCGCTCAGTGTTCGCCAATCCCGAATAAGGTCGACAGCGCCAGAATCGTCAGCACACCCAGCGATATCCATCCGTACTTCTTGTCCTTCTCCTTGAAGAACAAGTAGCAAGCCACCATGACTCGCACCACGGGAGTGGCTAGCATCAGGATGACGCCGGTCCGCTCAATCGTCAGCGGAATTCGCCCGTGAACAAACAGGCCGACCAGCAACCCCGCCAGCATGATGATAAAGCAGCTGAACGCTCCGGTTCGAAGCACGAGCGCCACGATTCGATCGAAGGCGGGCTCACGAAGTTCACTCATCGGATGCTCCAAAGATGGATTGCGAGATGCCCACCGAGATAGAACATGACGCCGACCAGCAGGTAGACGACGATTTTGTTG
The DNA here is from genome assembly GCA_963819455.1 of uncultured Acidobacteriota bacterium. Taxonomy (GTDB): domain Bacteria; phylum Acidobacteriota; class Terriglobia; order Terriglobales; family Acidobacteriaceae; genus Sulfotelmatobacter. Next base: position 420,967 of record CAWFWF010000010.1, on the reverse strand, counting down.
TGAATGCGGGGAGCCAGCCTGGCGCCTAGCAGCGATCCGACAAAGACCCCCACCGCGAGCGGCGCTGCCACGTCCACCAGGATATCTCCGCGGCGGTAATAGACCATCGCGCTGGCCGCGGCCGTCACTCCAATCATGAAGTTCGACGTCGCGGTAGCCACCATCAGGGGCACGTTCATGAAGATGAACATGACCGGAACCTTGATGGGTCCGCCGCCAATTCCGAGAAGACCTGAGAGCGCGCCCGCCACTAGCGATGCCGAGAGTCCCAAGGGGTAGCGTTGCGGTTCGTAGGGAGGAATTACCAGGCCGCCATCCGGAGCGGCCGGAAGACTCTCTTCTGCCTTGACCTTGCCACCTTTACTCAAGATGGTGATCGCACTGTAGAAGAGGAAGGCGGCGAACAATCCCTCGAGAAAATTGCGATTAAAGTAGCCGACCATGTACGCCATGACGGCTGCGCCGAGCGACGTGGCGAGTTCGAGCGTCATGCCCAGGCGGATGTCAGTCGTGTGGCGCTGGAGATGGATGGAGGAGCTAGCGGCAGAGGTGGTGATGACTGCTACGAGACTGGTTCCGATCGCCTGACGGATCGGAATACCGAAATGCAGTGCGAGGATCGGCGTGAGAAGCACGCCTCCGCCGATGCCCGTAAGGGCGCCGAGGAAGCCGGCGAAGAATCCGAGGATCACCAGCAGAGCCGTCACCATCGGTGGGCTCCGCCATTGCCAATTATTTCGATGGAGACACTTAGGAGTTCAACAAATCTTTCGGGAGCGGGGATGAAGGAGGGGACGGTCCGCCGCAAGCTATGACACCGCCCGCGGCGCCGCAGCGGCATCGGCGTGCTCGTGCGCGTGATAGCTCGACCGAACCATCGGTCCCGACTCGACGTGGCGGAAACCGAAGCGCAGAGCCTGGTTACGCAGATAGACAAACTCATCCGGCTCGTAAAAGCGCGCGATGGGAAGATGATCCTTCGACGGGCGCAGATATTGGCCGACGGTGAGGATATCGACTCCCCGCGTACCCAGATCCCGGAATACCTCGATCAATTCTTCACTCGACTCTCCCAAGCCGACCATCACGCCGCTCTTGGTTACCATTCCGGGAGAGATTTTCTTCGCATTTTCGAGCAGCGCCAGCGTCCGCTCATAGCGAGCGCCGGAACGAACCACGCGGTACAGCCGCGGAACGGTTTCCGTGTTGTGGTTGAGAACATCCGGACGTGCGTCGAGTACTATGCGTAGCGATTCGTCGAGACCCTGAAAATCGGGAATGAGTACTTCCACGCGGCAATCGGGAGTCAATTCGCGAATTGCGCGGATGGTCTCCGCAAAGATTTTGGCGCTGCCGAAGTTATCGTCGTCCCGGTTCACGCTCGTTACGACGGCATGCTTCAAGCCCAGGGTCGCAACAGCTTCCGCCACCCGCTGCGGTTCCGCCCAATCAATCGCCTCGGGACGCCCCTTAGGCACCGCGCAAAAGCCGCAGCGCCGCGTGCAGATATCGCCCAGCAGCATGAACGTCGCGGTCTTGTGGTTCCAGCACTCGCCGATGTTCGGGCATTGAGCGGACTCACACACGGTATGCAGATCAAGTCCGCGAGCTAACTTCTTCAGATTGTGGAAGTTCTCGCCAACGGGAGCTTTTGCGCGCAGCCATGAGGGCTTAGGCGCGCGCACCTGACGAGCGAGCTCGATCTGAATCAGCTGGGAGGTACCGGCCATCGCTACGATTTTATCAGTTGTAACGCGCAGGACAAAAATGCCGGTCCACCGCCTGATAACGACTAGCCGACTTCTACGAGTCCGTAGGTGTTCTGCCAGCGAGCGCGCATCTGGATCAAGGCGCGGCTGATTTCTTCCGAGGCGATCTCGTCGTTGGGCCCGGCCATAACGACCGCCGCCTCCCGCTTGGCAAGCTCGAGTATCTGTCCGTCGCGGATGATATTCGCCACTCGGAAACTGGGGATGCCTGCCTGCCGAGTCCCGAAGAATTCGCCGGGACCCCGTAATTCGAGATCAAGCTCGGCAATCTTGAATCCATCATTGGTATCGCACATCGCCTGCAAACGTCGTTCGCCGTCTTCGCTGACCTTCCCGCCGGTCATCAGGACGCAGTACGACTTGGCGGCACCGCGTCCGATGCGCCCACGCAACTGGTGTAGTTGCGCCAGTCCAAAACGCTCGGCGTGCTCAATCACCATCACGGATGCGTTGGGTACATCGACGCCGACTTCAATGACCGTGGTCGCGACCAGGATTTGCAGTTCGCCTTTCTGGAACATCCGCATGACTTGATCTTTAAGTTCGGAATCGAGGCGTCCATGAAGCAGTCCGACTTTCAAATCGGCAAAAATACGTCCGCTGAGTTCGCGATACATCTTGATCGCAGCCTTGAGTTCGCTTTCTTCGTTCTCGGCAATCACCGGATAGACCACATACACCTGATTTCCGGCGGTCACCTGTTTACGGACGAACTCCCACACTTTTGGTGACTGGTCGTCGGAAACGCGCCTGGTGAGAATTGGCGTTCGTCCCGGCGGCAGTTCATCCAAAACGCTGAGATCGAGATCGCCGTATAGAGTCAGTGCCAGGGTGCGCGGAATCGGAGTTGCGGTCATCACCAGCACGTCGGGTTCGGCAGAATCTGTGCGCGACTTCGCGACCTCTGCACCGGGAACGGCGGACTCAGCCGCGGCCGGAGCGAGCGCGACCCGGCTTTCCTCGCCGTCCCCTGATTTTTTCATCAGCTTGAGCCGCTGCATGACGCCAAAACGATGTTGCTCGTCAACAATGACAAGTCCTGGCTTTGCGAACTCGACTTTCTCTTCCAGGAGCGCGTGCGTGCCGATCACAAGTTGCGCATTCCCTTGGGCGATATGCCGGCGCACTTCGCGCTTTCGGTCGTTTTCGAGCGAGCCGGTCAGAAGCACGATGCGGTATCCCGCATTCTCCAGAATCCGCCGCGCCGAAAAGTAATGCTGCTGCGCCAGAATCTCGGTCGGCGCCATCAGCGCCACCTGGTACCCGTTCTCGATGGCAATGATCGCCGCCTCGAATGCAACGATCGTTTTTCCCGACCCGACGTCTCCTTGCAGCAAGCGCCTCATCGGATAGGGTTTCCCCATATCTTCGGCAATCTCTTTCAGCACCCGCTTTTGCGCCGACGTGGGATGAAACGGCAAGATCTTCTTGATCGCGGCGCGGGCGCGATCATCCAGCCGAAATGCGATGCCGGTCTGGGCCTTTTGCTGGCGTCTCTTAAGCTCAAGGCCAAGCTCAACAAAAAACAATTCCTCGAAAATCAAGCGGATGTGCGCGGGAGTCCGAAACGACTGCAAGTCGTTCAAGCTTTCGCCCGGCTCGGGCCAGTGCACATTCCAGAGCGCAGCGCGTGGCGATACTAACCCGAGATGGGAGCGCACTGCGGCAGGAATTGGATCGGGCAAGTCGGGAGTGAGGTTGTCTAAAGCAGTCCGAATCGCCCTGCGGAACCAACGCGAAGTGAGCTTCCCCGTCGCCTCGTAGATAGGGACGATCCGCCCGATCTCCAGCGACTCGGCGACGCGCTTTTCGGTGCCTTCTTCACCATCGGACGAATCGCCCAGCAACTCGAACTCCGGCTGAATAATCTGCAATTCCCGGCTGCGCTGGTCCTCTTCGACCTTTCCGTAGAGAGCGATCATCTGGCCCGGCTTGAATTTGTCTTGCAGGTAGGTCGCGTGGAACCACAGGCAGCGCAATCGCGCCCTGCCCTGGCCGACAGTCAACTGGAAAATCGGCATGCTCCGGGTACGAAACAATCCCGAATTGCGAACCTCGCCGACAACCGTGGCCATTTCTCCCGGACGCAGCTCGGCGATGCCCCGCGGATTCAGCCGGTCTTCGTAGCGAAATGGAAGATAATGAAGGAGTTCTCCAACTGTCTGGATTCCCTTGGCAGCCAGAATTTCGGCGATACGGGGGCCGACCCCTTTCACGTATTTCACCGGCGTGGAGAGTTCGAGCATGATGAGGAATCGCCGGAGCAAACTCGCTCCGAAAGCAGCCGTCGATAGGGCAGCCTCGCAAAGAATGTTAGCAGGATAAGAACTAGCCTACTGTGGATGGCCGCACACCAGCACGGTTTTCAGACCACGCGCCGATTCGCAACGACATCCAAGTCTGGACCGAGGTATCGCGGTGTCTAAACCTTCTGTGCTCATGGACCTGCTTCAGGCGCTCGCAGCCATAGTTCTGGGCAACCTCATCTATTTTGCCCTCCTGCCGCATCTTCCGCCAGTGGCGCGCCACTATCCTACCCACGTCGATCTGGGGATGGCGATCGACTTCTGGTTCTGCCTGGTCATCTACGGAGTGATTCGGACCGCGCGAAGATGGCGATAATTCGGGGATCCCCTCGCAAATTCAGTTACTTTCGGCACATCCGGGGTTACGTCCTGAACGATATGATCCCGTGTAATGCCGAAAATTGCGGTCCTATACGAAGCGGGCCAGGCGGTGCTCTCGACCTTTGATCTTGATGAGGTCTTGCAGCGCATTCTGAGCATCGCGCGCGATTGCTTTCATCTGCCGAACGTAGCGATCCTGCTGGTTGACAAGGATGCTGAGGAGATCTACGTGCGTTCGCAGATCGGCTGGGACGCAGGCCAGGATGTGATTCGGCTGGGAATTCACGACGGCATCACCGGCGCGGCGGTGGCGCAGCAACAACCGGTATACGCGCCGGACGTTACGCTTGATCCTCGATACATTTGCGCGGCGCAATCGACGCGCTCAGAACTCGCGATCCCTCTCATGGTTCGCGACGAAGTAGTGGGCGTTCTGGATTGCCAAAGCGACGTCGTCGCCCACTTCGATTGTGAAACGATCGAGATGCTTACCTTGTTTTCGACGCAAGCTTCGCTTGCTCTCGAAAACGCTCGTCTGTATTCGCTGGAGCGCGCCCGGGCGCGACAACTCCAGGCGATCAACACCATCGCGCAACAAAGCACCGCCGTCATGGAACTTGAGGATCTTCTAGTACGCGCCTGCTCCGTGATTCAGCAGGCATTCCAGGTTTCGCACGTTTCGCTATGCCTGCGCGAGGAAGAAAATCTTGTCATGCGCGCCCATCATGGAACCATGACTCCCACCTTCGAGCCGCGAGGTCATTTCCCGGCGACCCAGCCGCCATGGGCGGAAGTGATCGAGACGAGCGGCACGGTGATCGAAAAAGATCTGACAACCGGCCCCGACGCGTTGCGCCTGTTTAAGGAATGCGCCTCCCGAATGAGCATTCCCCTGATCTCTTTCGGTCAGACGCATGGCGTCCTGACGCTGCACAGTTCAAAGCGTAACGCCTTCCGGGAAAGCGAATTGCAGTCCCTGGAGTCGGTGGCCGACATTTGTGCGAACTCGATTCAGAATGCTCACTACGTCGAACGGGTGAAGCAGTTGGCTTATCTCGACGGTCTCACCGGCATTTTCAATCGCCGCTTTTTTGAACTGCGCATCATGGAAGAAATCGAACGCGCTCGCCGCTATGGCACTGGCATGGCAGTGGTTATGGCCGATATCGATGGATTCAAACGGCTGAATGACGAGTTCGGACACTTACTGGGGGACGAGGTTCTCCGCCAAGTCTCTTCCCTGTTTCACCAGCAATTGCGCAAGATCGATGTGGTTTGCCGCTATGGCGGGGAAGAGTTCGCAATCCTGCTGACGCAGACAAACGAGCAGCAGGCTCTGGCGATCGCCGAGAAATTGCGCCGTATGGTAGCGGAATGGCAATTTCCGGGAGTGCCGCGCACAGTGACGATCAGTGCGGGCGTGGCCGCATTTCCTGTTCACGGCAAGACGCGAGATGAAATGATTCGAGCCGCCGATAGCAGTCTCTACGCGGCAAAACAGGCGGGACGCAATCGGGTATGTCTTACCGCGATCCACAAAGCGGCAGCCGGCACATAGATCGGAAGTGCCTTACAACCAGTCTGAACGCATCCTCTGAAGCTGACGCCGAAACTGTACGAGATCCTTCTGAAACATTTCTTTCTGCTTCTCTGCCTGCTTACTGAATTCTTTTTGTTCTTTGGCGAATTCCTTACGGCAAGTATCGACGGCCCTGCGAGAATCCCGCTGCGCCAGTTCCATCTGAGGACGCAGTTGAGCAATTCTGTCGCGCGCCTCGCTCAAAGCGAGTTCCGTATCTGCCCGCATCAGCGGTTCCATGTCGAAGCTCTCGTCATCCAGTAGAGAGCCCGTGTCCTTGCGTTCGGGGAGTGGCAAACTCAGGTTCTGTTCTTTCTTTTCGCGGATCAAACCTACGCTGACGGCCTTGCCTTCGCGCGACTTCACGGCGTGAGCAAAATCGCTGGTGTCGTGCACGGGCTGATCGTTGACTTTGACGATGATGTCGCCGGCCCGGAAGCCCGCCTTCTCGGCTCGGCTACCTTTGTCCACAGATCGAACGAGCACTCCATTGCCATTCTTTACGCCGAAGAAGTCACCTAGCTGCGGCGTGATGTTTTCGACCATCAATCCACTGCGAGCAGATTGCGTGACCACCACCATATTCATCGCCGGCATATCGATCTCGGGCATGTGAATCTCAGGAATTTGCACATGCACGTCCGGCTTGTAGGAGTTGGAGTAGGCGAAGGCAAATTCCTTATGCTTGTCCGCCAGTTGCACTTTGATCGTCAAGGGCTGCCCATCGCGGCTGAGACCTAGAGTCACAACGCGCCCGGGCGGCGTTTCGTGAATCATCCGCTGCAGCTGCGCCTTGCTCTCAATCGGACCGCCATTCAGAGTGAGGATGACGTCGTGTTCCTTGATGCCGGCCTTTCCTGCCGGAGCATCCTGATCGACGAGTGTTACCTCGACGCCCTTCTCCTCTTTCAGCTTCAGGGCAGTCAACCGCTCCGTACTGACGTCGGCGATGTCGACGCCGAGATATGCAGTTCCGCCACCATCTTCGCTGGAAAAAATCCACGGCTGCGAAGTCTGATCCGCCGACCAGTTTTGCGCCGCCTGCGAAACGCCCAGCAGGAACGGCAACAGCGCGACAACGCTCCACATGTGTTTGCGCATTTATCTGTACCTCACAATGCTTCCTTGGTTCGTGACTTACTTTGCGGCGCGCTTGATATGGATATTGCCGCTGGAGGTATGCACCTTCAGCGTGGGACCGCCGCCATTCAATGCACCGTCCGCAGTGAGCGACTTGCTCCACTGATCGCCCTCGCTGACGATATGAACTTCCTGGAACTCCGACGTAATTTTGTGGCCGCTGCCCATATCGACGCTGGCGCGGAGGTTGATGCCGACATCCATTGCGACGTATACGGTGATGTCGCCCGCTGCAGTTTCAAGATCGGAATCGTGGCGCTCACTGCCGGTGTTAACCAGCTTCACCGTGATGCCGCCCGCTCCGGTTCCCGCCGAAGCCGAAGGTACGCCGTTCAGCTCGATGCCGCCGCCGCCCGTCTCGGCATGAACGTGTCCCTTCGCCGAGGTCAGGTGGATGCTACCGCCGCCGGTCTCAATGTCCGCAGCGCCCCCAACGTCGCTGAGGTCGACTCCACCGCCGCCGGTTGAAATTTTCACCTTCCCGGAGCACTGCCCCACTTCAATGCTGCCGCCGCCGGTCTCGATGACCGCGCCCTGCGCGCCGGCGCCGATTGTGATGCCACCGCCGCCCGACTCGGCAACGACTTTTCCGTTGGCATGATGAATCACGATGGGACCGCCGCCCGTATGCAGACCGAGGTCTCCGTTCACTGAGCCCACTTCAATCGAGCCGCCACCAGTTTCAGCACTTACCCCGGCGCCGATGTCATCGACGCGGATAGCTCCGCCGCCGGTCTCGGCTTCCACATGCCCGGCGATTCCAGATGTGTCGACACTTCCGCCGTCGGTTTCAAGCTTCACCATAGCCATCTCGCGAGGGACATTGATGGCAAACTCACCGGAAAAATGGCGCGGCTGTCTTCCGCCTTGCCAATCTCCAACGATCCACGCGGTATCACCCTTCACGTACGCGGTCACTTTGTACTGCTCGAATTGATGGCGGGCTTCCTGCTCAGAAGAAGTTTTATAGTTCGTATGAACGACGTAATTGATGCCTTGTTGCTGTCCGCCACGGACCACCACCGAGCCCATATCTACTTTGACTCTCAGGTTTTTCACCGCTGAAAGCGAACCTGTAATCTGCTGCCCCCAGGTTCCTCCCTCGCGGGATACATGTGTTTCCTGCGCCCGCGCGGTCGATGGAACGACCAGCGGCGCAAGCAGGGCCAGCCCAGCGGCCAACCCAACGATTTGGAGTGCTCTTTTCAACTGAACCTCTTTCTCCCCAGAGTTCTTCTTCTGTACTTCTCGAACAACTGATTTCATACGACTGCTAGTCGATCTCTGGCAACTGCGCCAGCATGGTTCGCGCCTGCGACTTGATGTACTGGCTTGAATCTTTTGCTGAGAGCGCCATCAGAACTCCGCGAACGCTGCCATCGGCCTTCACCGGCTCGATCAGCCGCAGCGCTTCGATGCGCACTCCGGAATTGTCGTCATTCACCAACGAGCGCAGAACCGCATCGCGGACGTTGGTATCGCTCTTCACATACGTGCCCAGAGCATCCAGCGATTTCAGGCGAACGCCGGGATTCGTATCGTTTTGCAGCGTGTACATCAGCGCTTCACGAACTTTCATATCGCCCGTGCGCTGCGCCAGAAGATCGACGGAGTCGACGCGCACGCCCGAGTTGTAGTTATTGCGCGCTGCGTACAAGAGCAGTTGCTGGACCTGAAGATCATTCAGCGGTCCGTGATACTCCTGCGTGGATACGGCGTTGTACTTGATGCTGACTTGATTCGTGCCCGGATCTTGCGTGATGGAACTGATGCCGGCGATGGAGGCTTCGGTGGGAACTATATTTGTGGTATTCGCTGCAGTGGTTGTCGTGCCGGTTGGCGAAACGCGTCCCTCGTAAATCTTGTAAGTGGTCCCGACGCCGCCTGCAAATCCGAGAATGAGAATCGCCGAGGCAAGCGCGGGAGAGAATTTAACTTCGCGCAGCCAGATAGTCGGATCGAATGCCAGCCTGCTCCACCAGTTGCCTTGCTTCGCTGTCTCCAATGCTTCCTGCAGGCGCATGCGCGACACCGTGACCAGGTTGGGCGTCGGCTCTTCCGCGCGATCCTGTGAAAGCAGCGCGTGAAACTGTTGCTCCGCTTTCAGTTCGGCAGCGCAGTCGGCGCAACGGGAAACATGCTGTTCGAGTTCATGGCGCGCATCATCGGCCAGTTCGCCGTAGACGTGTAGCACGATATTTTCTCGTACCCATTCACACTTCATAATCACCTCTGCCAATATGGCGACGGGCGATTCACCCGTCTGGCGAGGACGAAGCCCCGCCTCTTTGAAACAAATTCCTACCGCATGTCTGCCAATGCTCCACGCAATTTCTGCGTGGCCCGGAAGAGCGTGTTCTTGGCTGTCTCTTCCGTCGTATGCAAAATCTCTCCCACGGTTCGCAGTTTCAGTCCGTGGTAATGCTTCAACTCGAACACCATGCGCTCGCGCGGAGTCAATTTCTCAAGCGCTCCGGAGATGCGCGCTCCCAACTGCCGCCGCATCAGGTCGCGCTCTGGATTCGCTCCCGCCCTAACGTCCGCAACCTGGTCGAGCAGGTCATACTCGCCGCCGTCGGAGTCCTTCGCGACAGGAGCGTCCTCCTTGCGTACCGTGCGCTTACGCAAGTGATCGAGACACAGGTTGGTCACGATCCGGTAGATCCACGTGTAGAAGGAACACTCGAAGCGGAAACTGCCGATGTTTTTGTAGGCTTTGAGGAAGGCGTCCTGGTAGACATCCTGAGCGTCATGCTCAGTTCCGGTGAGATGCAGCGCAAGGCGCAGAACCGCTTGATCGTAGTGGCGCACGAGTTCCTCGAAGGCGGCGCGGTTCCCGCGCTGAGCCTCCCGGATTAGCATCGTGTCATCGATGCGCCGGTCTTGCGTTTGACGATCTTGCCCAGCCATGCGGCCCCGTGTGGGGTCCTGGTCCTTGAGAATTGCTTTCTCGCGGATATGGTTCTTGCCGACTCTCTCCGTTAACCCACTCGCCGTCGAGTGAGCCCGCCCGCCAACCGCAAATGGTACCGCACAAACACCGGCCGGCATTGTCGCTATGTCCTCATACCTGCCCGAGTTTCAAGTCACTCGGGCTTGCACAGGAATAGACGGGGAATCAGCGGTTCCGTGAGCAGAAATTATAGGCTCGGAAGGGGATTTTTGGAGTACCTAGGTCACTCTAGGGCAAAGATTTAGAGGGGAAACAGAACAACGGCAAAGCGTAGCGTCGGTTTGGAAAGAAAAATGCCCCGATTGTGATGCGAGGCACCCTCTCCTCACTTCGGTAACGTTGAGACGAGATCGAAGCAATCCTATAGTTCTCAGGAAATGCGACTTTCCTACACCATCAAGTTCGACGACTTCCGGACTCTGCAAGCACCATTTCCAACGTCTGCGGGCAACAACGACGGATTTAAGGCTGTGCTTGCAGCTTGTGCGCTAATCGCCGTCCTCGGCGTCTTCTGCATGGTGCAGGGTCTGGGACTTCCCGTCGGAGGCTTCCTGATTAGTCTCGGCTTGGCTGCGGCGACAGGTGCATATTTCTACGAGCAGCGGTCAGTGCGAACGAGAAAAAAGCAATACGAAGAGCGGTTGGCGGAGGGCTTCCAGAGCATCCATTGCCGCGACCAGAGAGTCTTTGAAGCCGATGACACCGGATATGCCACGAGTTGCAGGTGCGGAACGGTGACGCGCCCGTGGTCAGAGCTGATTTCCTTCTCAGAAAATAAGACCCATTTTGCCTTCAACTCGAAAATGGGCAGAGAAATTGTGCCGAAGTCCGCGTTTCCTTCGGAGGCTCAAATCACCGAGTTTCGCGCACTGGCAACCGGCAAGTTGAACCTGGACAAATCCGCTACAGCGCCGCACTTCGATTTTGCTCTCCGGAAAGCCGACTTTCGTGAGGCCTACTGGATGCACATTCTGCGGGGCGGCGGTTGGAGGGTGTTAGCAAAGGTCTTTCCGGTCTATGCCGGGTTGATTTACGGCGTGTTTGTTCTCTGGAATTCAATCGCTGCGAACAATTCCGCCGTTCGCGCTGGTTTGATTGGCGGACTAGTTGCGATCCCCGCGATAAGAGTTTTTCGGAATCAACGCAAGCACTACCTCGGAGTTTTACGGGTTCATTTCAGCGAGCAGGGATTGCACCTTCAGGACCCAGTCAGCCAGTCACGGGTTCCATGGGACCGGTTCATTGGATATCTGGAAGGCCGCGGCGTGATCTTGCTCTATTCGAATCCCAAGCTGTATCGCATTATCCCCAAGCGAGCGCTGACCGGGCAAACGGTCAAGTTCCAAGCACTGGTCGAGACCAAACTGGGCCGGTACGACTATCGGTCGACACCGTTCGATCAAGACAAAATGCGCCAGTTAAGTTAGTCCTTGCGATCGATGCGTTCGCTTGCAGCTTCTTCGGAACAATCCGCGTACGCCGACTCCCGCTCCAAGTCCAACATGCAGGAAATTAGATACCTGGGGTTCAAGTCGTAAGCGACGGCAGGACCGCACGGTTCCTGTTCTCAGCGACCTGAAAAAGCCACGGAGCCCGGCTGCCGGATTCTTAGGAAGGTTTGTTTCCGAGTCCCGCCGGCGAGAAGTTGGGATTTCTCCGGAGAAAGCGAAGGCCAGCCTCCTCAAGAAACGGACGTCTCGTGGATAGTTATGCGCTTGTCATCCTGAGCGAAAGCGAAGGACCTGTGCTCCTGCCGGCAGGATCGATACCGCCGGCGAGTACAGAGGTCCTTCGCTTTGCTCAGGATGACAAAACTACTGCAGCAACGATGCGCTACTCCGCGGCCGCTTCCTTCTCGATGACCACTTTCAAGTGCGCGGTTACGTCTTTGTGCAGTTTCACTGGGACCGTGAACTCGCCGACGGTCTTCAGCGGCTCGTGCAGTTGAATCTTGCGACGATCGATGTTGAAACCCTTCTTGGTCAGCGCATCGGCGAGATCGCCCGAAGTGACCGATCCAAAGAGCTGATCGTTTTCCCCTGACTTGCGGGTGAACGAAACGGACGTGCCTTCGAACTGTTTCGCCAGATCCTCGGCCTGCGTCTTCTCCTTGGCGGAGCGGCGAACCGAGGCAGCTTTCATCTGGACGATGACCGCCTTGTTGCCTTCGTTGGCCTGAATCGCCAGTTTGCGCGGAAGAAGATAATTCCGCCCGTATCCTTCGGCGACCTTCACCACGTCGCCGCGCGATCCTAACTTCGCTACGTCTTCTTTCAGAATCACTTCCATGATAGCTCCTAGCTCTTAGCTGCTAGCTTCTAGTCAACCAAAACTTCGCCTCGGTTTTAGCTTGAGGCTAAAAGCTAGGAGCTAGAAGCGAATTTTTAGCTCGCTCTTCCGGCAAACGGCAGCAGTGCGATGTTGCGCGCCTGCTTGATCGCGGACGAAAGGCGGTGCTGATGGGGTGCGCAGACGCCGGTCAGGCGGCGCGGCACGATCTTGCCGCTCTCGGCGACGAACTGCCCGAGCAGCCGGTAATCCTTGTAGTTGATGTCTTCAATCTTCTCGGTGCAGAACTTGCAAACCTTCTTGCGCCGGAAGAATTTGCGGCCACCGCCGCCGCCTTCGCGTGGAGGCCCGCCGGGCCGGCCACCACCGCCAAATCGCGGACGATCTCCGCCGGGACGTGGCCCGTCCGATCGCGGCCTTTCGCTCGGGGCCGATTGCTGCTCTGGTGCTTTCGTTTCGTCTGCCATAGCTCTCCTTGAAATCTGTGGCTAGCGATTACTGCATAGCCAAATGTCGCTCGAACAGTTCTCTCCAGCCGCCAGCAGCGGCCCGCGACGGACTGTTCTTTATGCGGTTGCCGGAGCTTCCGCTGCCGGAGCGGGTGCGGGAGTGGCCGCGGGTTCTTCCGCAGGCGCTGCCGGCATCGCGCTTACCTTCTTTTTGGAGTCGCGCAGCTTCTTGATCTTGTCGAGGCGCTTCTGCTCCTCGTCGACGCGCACGGTGATGAACTTAATCACCGGCTCGGTCACGCGCAGGCGACGCTCCAACTCGTGGATGACGGGCCCTCCGCCCTCCACCACCATCAGGACATAAAGTCCGTCGTGGAAGCGGCGCACGGCGTAGGCAAGGCGGCGCTTGCCCATTTTGTCGACGCGAATCACGGATCCACCCGAAGTGGGCACTACGGATGACAGCGTCGAAATCAGTTTGTCCAGGTCTTCTTCCGTCATATCCGGCCGGACAATGAACATCAGCTCATAAGTACGATTCATTCTCTTCTCCAAATCCTTGGCCAACGATCTCGCGTTTCTTCACGGCTCTAATGCTCGTTTGTGTTGCCGTGTAGATTCGTACCGATTCGTGGCTAATCTTTTGCTTCGTCCGGCTCCTTGCGGTTAAAGCGATTCATCGCCGCCGCCGGGCCGTCCCGCAAAATCATCTTCACCGCATCTTCCACGGTGTCGAGAACTCCATCGACCACCGCCAAATCCGCCTTGCGCATCGGAGCCAGCAGGTACTCGGCACCGTCTCCAACCTTGCGTTCCGGGGCAACGCCGATCCGGATCCGCAGGAAATCCTGCGTACCCAGCGCACCGATGATGGACTCGATGCCGTTGTGTCCCGCCGAACTGCGCCGCGTATGAATCCGTAGCGTGCCCAGCGGAAAATCCAGTTCGTCCTGAATCACCACCAGGTCCGATTCCGGAGTCGCCTCGTATTCCCGCATCAACTCCCGCACCGAAAGCCCGCTCAAATTCATGAACGTCTCCGGCTTCGCCAGGAGCACCATCTGATCGGCAATCACCGTTCGCGCGGTCTGCGCCCGGCACTGCCGGTTTCTCACTTCCACTCCCAGATTTTTGGCGATGTGATCGATCGCCAGAAATCCCAGGTTGTGCGGCGAGAACTGATATTCCATTCCCGGATTGCCGAGACCCACAATCAGTTTCAAGCCACCATCCCTAACCGCGTCCTGCCTTGTGAGGAGATGGATCTTCGATCCATGCGGGCCGGGTAAATTCCAGCCGCTCTCCGCACCAAGCTACTTCTTTTCTTTCTTCTCGCCCTTCTCCGGAGCACTTTCCGCTCCTTCTTCGTCGGCATCCTGCTTGCCCTTCTTGATAACTTCGGGCTCGGCAGGGGCGGCCGCATCGGCTGCCGCTGCATCCGGCGTCGCGACCACTTCTTCTTTCACCGAGGTGACGTGGGCGACAGGCTGATTCTCATCCGTAAGGAACTTCAATTTGTCGGAATGCGGGAGATCAGAGACGCGCAGCACCTTGCCGAAGGTCAGTTCGCTTACGTCGGCATCGATGTGGCTCGGGATATCGGCCGGCAAGCACTCGATCTCGACTTCGCGCAGCATCTGCTCCATGATGCCGCCTTCCTGCTTCACACCGGCCGCTTCGCCAACCAGGAAGATCGGCACGCTGACCTTCAACACCTTGTCGAGCGCGATGCGCTTCAGGTCGATATGGAGCAGCTTGCCCTTGATCGGCTCATACTGCCAGTCGACGATCATGGCCTTGGTCTTTTCGCCGCCGAGGTTCAGATCGAAAATCGTGTTGTGACCGGTTTCCGAATTCAGAATGCGGGACACAACGCGCGGATCGACGCTGATCGGCATCGAGTCTTTGCCCGCGCCGTACACCACCGCCGGAATCTTCCCGTCGCGGCGAACGCGCCGAGCGTCGCCCTTGGTGCCTGCTTCCCGCGGTTGTCCTTCGAGTAAGTTCGTTTCCAGTGCTGTCGCCATAAATGTCTATTCCTATCTAAGAAATCAGCTTCGAGCGCGAGCAAGAGTTTCTTGCTCGCAGCTCATGATTCAAAACCTAAGTGAACAGCTTGCTAACCGAAGTCTCTTCGTGATTGGCCTGAATCGCACGGCCAATCAATCCCGCAATTGAGAGGACGGTAATCTTTCCACCCTTTTCGGTTCTCTCGGCATCTGCTGCCGGACTGAGCGGGATCGTATTCGTCACAACCACTTCTTTAATTACCGAATTCTTGATGTTCTCAACCGCCGGTCCCGACAGCACCGCGTGCGATGCGCATGCGTAAACCTGAGTCGCGCCATTCTGCACTAGCGCTGCCGCAGTCTTTACCAGCGTTCCAGCAGTATCGATCAAGTCGTCGATGATCAAGCAAGTCCGCCCGTGAACGTCGCCAATCACGTGCATAATCTCGGCCACATTCATTTCGACGCGCCGCTTATCGACAATGGCCAGAGCAGCGTCAACCTTCTTCGCGAAAAACCTGGCGCGTTCCACACCGCCCGCATCCGGCGAAACCACCGTCAGATTCGGCAACTGCAGCTTGCGAAAATGATCCACCAGCACCGGCGACGCAAACAAATGATCCACCGGGATGTTGAAAAATCCCTGCAACTGCGGCGTATGCAAATCCACAATCAGCGCCCGGTTCGCCCCCGCCGTGGTCAGTAGATCAGCCACGAGCTTCGAGGAGATCGGACTTCGCGGCTTGTCCTTGCGGTCCTGCCGCGCATACCCAAAGTACGGAATCACCGCCGTGATACGCCGTGCCGACGCTCGTTTCAACGCGTCAATCAGGAGCATCAACTCCATCAGGTGCTCGTCCACCGGACGGCACGTCGGCTGCATCACGAAAACATCGGCGCCGCGCACGTTCTCTTGGATCTGAACGTAGCACTCGCCATCCGCGAAGCGCGTGACCTGCGCCAGCCCGCGATGCATGCCCAGAAACTGGCAGACATCTTCGGCCAAAGACTCGTTCGCGGTTCCGCTGAATATCTTGAACTTCTCGTCGGTTCGCGGCCGCTGCTTCCGTTCAGGCTTCTCGTCGGTCACAGGCGGAGTCTTCTTCTCGGTCGTCTTTTCAGTCGGCGTGACTAAAGTAGCCATGGTGGTCTGTGGGCTCCTGGCTTGCTTAGCTCTTAGCCTGCAGCTCTAACCGCTAGCTTGAAATTACCCGGCTGTTCCCGGGTCCGCAGAGCAACCAAGAGCCAACAGCTGGTTTCTTGGCTGGGCCGCTAGGATTCGAACCTAGACAAAGTGCTCCAAAGGCACTTGACCTACCATTAGTCGACGGCCCAGTAAAACCAAGGTTGATGACGAAAATTGATTGGCGATTGACCCCGCTTGGGGTGCGAATCATTGTGGATCAACAATCAAAATTCAACAATCAAAAATTCTTGCCGCCGTCAGTCCGCAACCACCCGTTTCCAATAGCTCCGCCGAGTCACGGTCGCGGTCGCCTGGGCATTCCAACCGCCCTTTCGCAGCCGCGCTGCCACCGTTACGGCCGCGGCTCGCGACGCGCACAGCCCATACAGCGTCGAGCCGGAACCCGATAACGAGGCATATATCGCGCCCGCACGCAAAAGCGCACGCTTACCTTTACTCAGCTCGGGATACTCAGGAAAGACGACTTGTTCGAAGTCGTTCTCGATCCCAGCCCGGACAAGCCAGAGAAGCGGATTCTCGGCCCGACCCCTTCTCGCAATACCAGAAGGAGCACTGGAGCTCATCATGCTCAGCCACGCCGACAAGCCACGGCCAAGCTCCATCATTCTATCGGAGGTGCCAGACACCGTCAATTGCGGGCCGCCGGATGAAGCTGAATATCTCGGGGCAGCCACTTTAGCGCTCAGCCCGATTCGGCGATCCCACTCCGCAAAGGCCTTGGGCGTCGAGACCCCAATCTCCGGTGTGACCACAACACATGCCTGCGCCGGGAAATCCTCGAGCGGATAGACCTGCTCTCCGCGGCCAATCCCAAGCACCGTACCGCCAACCAGGAATAACGGCAGGTCTGAACCGACCTCGGCTGCGATCCTCAGCCGCTCGGCAGGAGGAAGACTCTTGCGAAGCACGCGCTCAAGTCCTAGAAGCGTTGCCACTGCATTTGCAGAGGCGCCGCCGAGCCCTCCCTGCACGGGCAACCGCTTATCAATATCGATCAGGACGCGGCCCTTGGCTCCCAAAGCCGACAACGCCTTTTCGACAATGCGAAAACATGTGTTCGATTCATCCCGCGGGACGCGGGAATCCTCGCAGCGGATCTCGATCCCCGATCCGCGACCGACGCTCACTCGGATCACATCGTGCAGTGCGATCGTCTGATAGACGGTCAGCAGCTCGTGAAAACCGTCGTTGCGCGGTGCCCCAATGCGCAATCCCAGGTTGATCTTGGCGAACGATCGCACTTTCACCGACATACGAGGGATGATTGTAAAGTCTCACCTCAAAATTTACGATCAAGCCCCACACAAGGTACTTTCCGACGCCGACCTCTGCGCGAGATGACTTCGGTAATCTCGACGCACCATTCTGGCAAGCGCATGCTTGTTGTGATTTCAATCACAGACCTTGCCTTGAGCACGGCCTTCCCGTTGAAACCGAAAGTGAGAACTACCCAAACGCTGCCCCGGCAACTTGCCGGGCCCTGTGCAGTGTTTTCGCGCGAGATGGATGGCGCGAGGTCTTTTATTCCGGGCCAAAATTTTCAAGCCGAGCGGCCATGCGGACCGCGAAGCGCCAAGGGGACGGGTATGATTCGTACAGTTCTGAGAAGCATTTTTATGCTTCTCGTTGTTGCCGCCCCGAATGCGGCACATGCACAGGGCGACTATAGAGTTGTTAACGTTGTGGATGGCGGCACCATTTCTGGCACGGTGAAATGGTCTGGATCCGTTCCTCACTCCATCGACTTCCCAATCACAAAAGATCCGCAAGTCTGCGATCCCGACTCGAAGAAAACCACCGATCTGGAGCGCCTGATCATCGGCCCGGACGGTGGCGTCGCCAACACTGTCGTGTACCTCAAGAATATCGCTTCCGGAAAAACGATGGATTTGCCCGACCAGCGGCGCCATCTTGACCAGAAAAGATGCCGCTACATACCTCACATTCTTTTGGTGCCAGTGAATGAAAAACTAGAGATGAGAAGTTCCGACGCGACCCTGCACACAATTCACATGGATGGCGCGGCGACTTTCAACCTTCCATTTCCGTTCCCCGACCGCGTGAACTCCCGCGCCATGTCAACTCCGGGCCTCGTCAACCTTCGATGCAACGGCGGCCACGTGTGGATGAACGCTGAGATGTTCGTCGTCAATCATCCCTACTATGCGGTGACCGACGAAAGAGGGCACTTCAAATTTACCGACGTTCCTCCGGGAACCTACCAGATCGTAGCGTGGCATGAGGGTTGGTCCCTTGCCGGGAAAGAACAGTCGTTCGACGTTCTTACGGAACGCAGCGTTCAGCGTCCCGTGTTTAGCCAGCCGAAGACCTGGGAGAAGTCGGTCACGGTGAGCGGCAACGGATCGGCAAGCGTCGATTTCGTCCTGACCAACAAATAGTTGAGTGGCGGCCGCGGCTCGTTTGACTGCTCCGCTCGAGTCGTGGCGTCTATATTCCGCGCTTCACAGGCCTGTACAATTCCACTTCCGTCGATGATCTCTCCGTCGAAAGCCCCTCTGCTTCTCGTCGCCATTGCCGCAATACTGGCGGTGGTCGGTGTTTTATTGCCACCTATTGCGCAGCCGCTGTCTTACCACAACTTTGCGGATCACCGCGGATGGCTCGGCGTCTCGAACTTCGGAGACGTGATGTCGAATGTTCCCTTTGCAATTGTCGGCCTGATGGGACTGGTCGGGATTTTCACAACCGGGGCAATGAAATTTACTGATCCGAACGAGCGATGGCCTTACGTTGCCGTATTTGCCGGCCTAGTCCTAACGGCGGTGGGTTCTGGGCACTACCATCTCGCGCCTGACAACGCGCGACTCGTATGGGATCGCATCCCAATCATGATCACGATGATGGCTCTGGTCGCCGCGTTGGTGACCGAGCGGATGAATG
The DNA here is from genome assembly GCA_963819455.1 of uncultured Acidobacteriota bacterium. Taxonomy (GTDB): domain Bacteria; phylum Acidobacteriota; class Terriglobia; order Terriglobales; family Acidobacteriaceae; genus Sulfotelmatobacter. Next base: position 402,044 of record CAWFWF010000010.1, on the reverse strand, counting down.
TCTCCGCGGGACTCGCTGTCTTACCTGTACTCATTCTGGTAGGAGTTGCAAGCGTTCTCGCCTGGCGCAACAGTGAACTGACCGGGCATGGAGATCTCCGCTTTTACGCGTCGATGCAAATTTTCGCGATTCTTGCCCTGGTCGCAATGCTGATGGTTCGATCTCGTTACACGCGCAACCGCGACTTTGCATGGGTGGTCGGTCTGTATATCCTGGCGAAGATCTTTGAAGAAGCCGACCGCCAGATATTTGCGCTAGGCCACATCGTGAGTGGACATACCCTGAAGCACCTTGCCGCCGCGACCGCAGGCTATTCAATTGTGCGGATGCTGGAAAAGCGAGAAACGACTTCGCCTTAGTTAGATTCCGGACAGAGGAGCGAACCCTTCGCGGCACCCGCACACCCATCGACCAAGTTTGGTCGATTCCCTTGACGCTAATAAGTCGCCGTCACATCTCACGCTGCTCGCGTCTCCTTAGCCACATCCACGTGTACACAATCAACAATGCCCCATAGTTGACCGCCAGGAACCAGCCGTTCTCCCACCGAATCCCTGAAAAGCTCAGCCTCGAAAGCGGCCACAGAAAATGAACGGCGAACATCCCCTGATGCGTCGGGATATCGATCAGAATATGCAGTCCCCACCCCAGCAACTCCAGGACCGGACGCCTTTTCATAAGCCAGAAAATTCCGAATACCATCGCGAAGACAACCAGGCTATGGCTGGCGTCGTAAAGCTGCCACACGAACTGAAAATGTTGCGCGCTATTTGCATCCGGGCGCAGCGTTGAAGTCACTCCGGTCGCATACCACCAGATCCGAACGATGGCAGGAATGGCGAAGCTAAAAACATCTGGAAATATCCCCCAAAAAGCGGCGAGTCCGATGCGGAATGGCTCCCGAAGTCGTCGCCGCAGCGGAACTGCGACAGCGGTCGTCCAGAGACCGTGAGCCAGAATATCCATTTCAAGGATGCGTTAAAGCGCAACGGTGAACTGTACTCTCGCGGGCCCGTCCAGGAATGTGCCGTCGCTCACAGGTGACGGGATTTATTTCGGTAGCAAAACGAACTCTTCACGGAATAGCCGAGACCGCTAGCGTCAGTCAGGCTCATCGCGGACCAATATTCCTCATCGGGCTGTGTGTAGAATAAAGGCTGGAATGTCACAGGCAGCCCCAGCAATCACACGCAGCCCCGCCGAAGTGGTCCGGCTTACGCCCGTTTCCCAAGCAGCTAACGGCATCTGCTATGCCGTGGCCGGAGAAGTGGCCGTCAATTCGTTCGACCTTGAGCGCATGGTCGCGGCCGTGCCCACCCGCATTGCCTCTGCGCTGGACCGCAAGGCTTACTACTTCGTCCCTCTGACCGTCAGCCAAGGTGAGGAAACGGTCATTGCCGACCGCTATGACGTTGCGCTAAGCGACAATGCCGTCTGCCATCGCAATCTGAACCTGGGCGACTCGCAGTGCGTCTTCATCTCTACGCGGCTGATGGACGATAAATTTTCCGTCGCTTTTGAGTTCTATATCAACGTGGGACACGCACTCGTCGAGCGCGCCGGAGTCTCCAGCGTCTTCAGTGAACTGGCATGGAGCCAGGTAGAGGCCGGCGTTCGGGGCGAAACATCCGTCGATGCATGGGAAGCGCGCAAGCTCGCCACGGCGAACGGTCCGGATGCGGAGCGCTACAAGACCGAATATCTCGAAGCGACATTCTCTGACACGATCTCGATTTATCTTCTGTCGCTTTATCTCGATGTCGACTACTACGATCTGCGGGAGCGTGATTATCCGCTGCTCGCTCCTTCAGCGCTGGCCGAACGCCTGCGCAAAATTGCGGAGTTATTCCCGCCCAACTCCGGCTTCGAATTCGCAGTTCTCTACAAGCGCCGTGGGTGAGGTGTTGGGCAAAGCTTTATGATCTCCGCGTCACGCTCCCCGCACTGGTATGGAATTCCCTTACGCGTGCTGCTGCTGACCTTCATCGGGACGCTACTCTGCTTTTCGATCATCCTGCTGCTAGCAATCTTCGGCACGGTTCTCGTCGCGGCGTTGCACGGAGTTCATCCCGACTTGCGTATTGCTTATCGACATATCGCTCTGCCCGCCGGGATCGTTGCCGCCTGCATCATCTTTCTTCTTGCCGCACTGAACGAGATCCGCCACTACCGGCAGTCGCGCGCCCTGACGGCCCTTGAGAGGATAAGCTGATCGCGATGAAGAATTCCCTGCCGCAGATCGCCATCCCAATGCCGAACTCGCTGGATCTTGAGTACAGCGAGCGGGCTATTCCGCAGTATGAGCACGCCGTCACGCTCGCTGGTGGCGAACCCGTGCGCATCCCCCTTGACCTGCCGGCTATCGAAGTGAAGAAGCTGATTGATGACTGCGATGGAGTGTTGCTGCCCGGAAGCAGTGCCGATGTCGACCCAATGCGATTCAAGCAGGAGCGGTCGGCGCACACGGCCGTGGCCGATCCGCGACGCGACCAGGTCGATGATTTATTGCTGGATGATGCCTATGCCAAAGGCAAGCCGGTGCTCGGCATCTGCTATGGACTCCAGAGCCTGAATGTTCACCATCATGGATCGTTGATCCAGCACATCCCGGAATTCCTTCCGGAATCGGCCCGCGCGAAGGTGGATCACGAAGCCGGAAAGAAAGTGCCCATCGCGCACACGGTAGAAATCGATCGAGACTCCGTTTTAGCCAAAATAATACGTGGCGACGGCCACCTCGGCCGTCCCAGCGAAGGCGAACGCGTCGGGTCGGAAGTTGGAGGGGAAGGGTCTTCAGTCCCGAAGAGCTCTCTGATCGTGCCGGTGAATTCGTCCCACCACCAATCCGCGGAAGAAATCGGGGTGGGACTTCGGATAGTCGCACGCTGTCCTGCGGATGGCATCATCGAAGCTTTAGAAGGAATAGCTCCCGATCATTTTGTGATTGCGGTGCAATGGCACCCGGAGCGCTCGGTCGAAGATGACGGCGCATCGCGCGCCATTTTCGACGCACTCATCACCGCTGCCAGGAATTACAAAGCTAAGTCCTAACCAGGAGACGCGAAAGCTATCTGCGTTTCTTAGACGCCTTCTTCTTCGCGGCTTTCTTCTTATCTGCCTTCTTATCTGGGGGCCTGGATTTCTCCAGAAGCACCGCAACATGCGCGATAGCCGCGCTATCAAGATTTAATCCTTCGGGAGTCTTAGCCTTCAGCCCAACGCAATCGCCCGCGATGCCAAGTAAGCCGGCTACGCGCGTGCGGATCGCCGCTGCGTGCGGACCGATCTTGGGCGCCGCCAGAATCAAGCTGGCATCTATGTTTGCCACGGCATATCCGGCCTCGCGAACGCGCTTCAACGCCTCGCGTAAGAATATGACCGAGTCTGCACCCTTCCACTTGGGGTCCGAAGGCGGAAAGAGCGCCCCGATATCCGGAGCACCAATCGCACCGAGCAGAGCATCGGTGATGGCATGCAGTAAGACGTCGCCGTCCGAATGCCCTCCCAGTCCTTTATCGTGCGCTAAGGTGATCCCGCCGATCATCAGCGGAATGCCCGGGCGAAATTCGTGGGAGTCGAATCCGTAGCCGATTCGCATAGCAGGTTTCGAGTTTCGAGTTTCAGTTTTCAAATGTGAGACGTCCGGTGGGAAATCCGAAGCTCATTTCCGCAGATAGAATTCCGCAAGTTCCATGTCGCCGGGATTCGTAATTTTGATGTTTCGTGGAGAACCCATCACTACAGCGACTTCATGGCCCGAGCGCTCAGCCAACGACGATTCATCCGTGCCCGTGAAGCCATCGGTTGCAGCCTCATCGAAAGCTTTCTTGATCACGTCGTAGCGAAATCCCTGGGGCGTTTGCGCCAGCACAACACCAGCGCGTGGAATCGTGGATTTGATGATCGCGCCTTCAGCGGTGCGCTCAACTTGCTTAACGGTGTCGACCGCGGGCAACCCAGCGATCGCCGCGCCATATTTCGTGGCCGCTTCAATGACTTTATGAATGATCTCGCCGCTGACGAAAGGACGAACGGCATCGTGCACGAGAACAATGTCGTCCGGCGCTGCCGAGATGGCGTTAAGAGCGTGCTCGACGGATTGCTGCCGGTGCTCTCCGCCGACGACCAGTTCGACTTTCTTGGCGGCCAGATCTGGCGCTTCTTTTTTCAAGCGCTCGCGAAATCCCTCAATCTCGTTTTCGCGGAGGGCGATCCAGATTTCGCGCACGGACTCAACCCCAGCGAACTTGCGAAGCGTATGGATGAGAATCGGCGTGCCGCCGAGTTCGGTGAATTGTTTTGACGGGTGCGGCTTCCTGGACTTTGCGTCCTTGGCGCTCGGCGCTGGAGACATGCGCGTCCCCAAACCTGCGGCCGGAATTATGACAACTACCTTCATGCGGGCTGCCAGTATACGAGCGCGGAGCGAGCCAGTTCAAATGCGGGCGATCCGAAGCGCCTCCGGCTCGCCGCAAGCGCTCACGGCACGGACTCAAATCTCAACCGCTACGACTGGCTTTGCTTCGTCTCCACCACCGCGGGTGCTTGCACTCCCCCTGATGCAGGGCCTGCAATCGGAACGGGCGAGGAAGGGATTGGCCCCGACACAGGCACAGCTTGCCGCGAATAGGCGGCGCGCTCGTCCCACTTGCCGAAGATCATTTTTCCCGCCGTGGTCTGCAGAACAGACGTCACCGACACGTCGATCGTTTTGCCGATCATCTTGCGGGCGTTGTCGACGACGACCATCGTCCCGTCGTCCAGATAGGCCACACCCTGGTTGTACTCCTTGCCTTCTTTCAGGATGAAGACCCGCATGGTTTCGCCGGGCAGAACGATCGGCTTCAGGGAATTCGCCAGTTCGTTGATGTTCAGCACCTCGACTCCCTGCAACTGCGCGACCTTGTTCAGGTTGAAGTCGTTGGTGATGATCTTGCCCTCATACACCTTGGCCAGTTCGATCAGCTTGAGATCAACTTCCCGAACCGCCGGGAAGTCATCTTCGACGATCTGGATCTGAAGGTTCGCGACTTTTTGCAGCCGCTGCAGGATGTCGAGCCCCCGCCGCCCTCGATTGCGCTTAAGCGAATCGGCTGAGTCGGCAACCAGCTGCAACTCCCGCAGGACGAACTGCGGCGTCACGATGATGCCGTCAAGAAATCCGGTCTCGGCGATGTCGGCGATCCGGCCGTCAATAATGACGCTGGTGTCGAGGATTTTGTAGCTCTTCTTGCCCTGCTTTTCCCCGCCAAAGATTCCGCCGAGAGCCGCCAAGTTCAGAAGATCGCCTTTATTGGCTCCGATGACCAAGCCGACGTATGCCATCAGCAACATCACGAGGATTTGCAGGAAGCTTTGGGTGTGACCCTCGGGAACGCTGCTGCGGATTACGAGCGCGAAAAGGTACGCGCCGCAAATTCCCAGGATGCTCCCGATCGCAGCGCCGATCAACCGTTTCAGGCTGACAGTCCGCAATTTCCATTCGAACAGAACGATGGCGGCCCCGATAAGCGCGCCAACGCCCGCGTCCCGGACGGGTGAAAGTCCGAACGGGCTGATTTCAAAACAGGTGACCGCTACAACCACAATAAAAAGAAGACGAACAAGTACGATATCCACGGTAAACCTCCCCGCGGATGCAGCTATCCCTAATCTCGCATGGGTGATGCACCCGTGCCTGTTCACGCCGCCCCCGACGGGAACCGGCCTTACGTATTCGGGGCGAGTGGATTAGAGGAAAATGATATGCGCCCCGTCCCGGCCAGAAGGGGCTTGGCCGGGTGAATCAGTAAGCCAACGCCAAGAGTATATACCCGCCGGGAAGGGGCGGCGATAGGCCCAGAGACGGGATAAGTCCGGCCGAAAAAGCCCTTCGTTTTTGCCCGAAACACCAATTTCCTACAGAACAACATCTGTCCATTTACAGGAAAATCCCAACTCAGATCTTTACAAGCCGAGCATCTTAGTCGGGCAGTCGCGAACTGCCGGCAGGCAGCGCACGGGCCCGTAGTCGTCCAATCAAGAAAGACTGGGAGGAAAAGATGCGAGCTTTAAGATTTCTGAATGTAGGCGTTCTGACAGTGATGGTTGCGGGATCCGCCGCACTCTACGCGCAGGATGAAAAACCTCGAGAAGAAGCGAAGCCTCCACGGCAGGAGGAACCTCGCGCGGAGCCGAAGCAAGCGGAGCCCAAGCACGAAGAGATGAAGGCTCCCAAACAAGACGAAATGAAGCAGGAGAAGCAGCAGCAGGAAAAGATGGAAAAGCCTGACAAGCAGGCCGAGAAACAGGAAAAACAGCAGCAGAGGGAACAAGAAAAACAGTCGCACGACCAGATGAACGGGAATCGGCCGGAAAGCGGACAACAACACATGCAGGGACGCCCGGCCGGAAAGAGCGCTCATATTCCGGATGACCGGTTCCACTCGAACTTCGGACGTAGCCATACCTTCACTGTGCAGCGCACGACGGTGGTTGAAGGCCGACCGGGATTCGTTTACGGCGGATACTCTTTCGTCATCGTCGATGCGTGGCCGGCGGACTGGGCCTACAGCGACGATTGCTACGTTGATTACGTCGACGGGGACTACTTCCTGTTCGATCTTCTGCATCCCGGCATGCGCATTGCATTGTTTGTCGTGATGTAGATAACGGCTTTATGAGATCAGGCCCGCAATGGCGAACCTGCCGGCGCGGGCTTTTTTTATTGCCCCATGAAGTTGCCGTGGCCCGTTATCACCAAACTGCTAGACTTTTCCCTATGAAAGCCCTCGTTCTTTCCAGCCTGTCCGGTCCCGATGCACTTTCAATTCAAGAGGTTCCCGACCCGTCAGTTAAAGACGGTCAGACTCTGGTGAACGTCTCTGCGGGAGGAATGAACTTCGCCGACTTGATGACCACACGCGGCGGCTATCCCGGAGCGCCGCCTCCGCCGATGATCGTAGGGCGAGAGTTCTCAGGTATCGAGGCCGATAGCGGGCGCCGCGTGATGGGGTACGCGCAATTCTCCGCATTCGCCGAAAAGACAGCGGTCTATCCGCAACTGCTGTGGCCAGTTCCCGGCCATTGGAGCGACGAACAGGGGGCTGCCTTCCCCGTAAATTTCTTCACCGCCTATCTTGGATATTGGCAGGCTGGACTGACTTTAGATCAGCCTCCCTCTTCCGTACGGCCGAGCGCATCTGCGAACCGCCGTCCAAGGGTGCTTATTCACGCAGCGGCCGGCGGAGTGGGGACTGCGGCCGTGCAGATCGGCAAAATCCTCGGCGTGGAGATGTATGGAACGTCGTCCTCAGACGAAAAGCTCGCTCGGGTGAAAGAGCTGGGACTGCAGCACGCCATCAACTACAAGCGGGATGACTACGAAGAAACGGTAAAGAATCTGACACGGGGCGAAGGCGTGGACGCCGTCTTTGAAATGCTTGGTGGAGAGCACACGGCCAAGAGCGTACGCTGCCTGCGCGACTTCGGCCGCGTAATCCAGTATGGGACCGCAACTGGAAAATCTCCCAAGCTCGATATTCGCGCAATGTACGCGAAGTCAGGCATCGTGCAGGGGCTGTGGCTGACCTACCTTTCCCAAAAGCGAGAGATTATGGAGCCGGCGTGGAAGCAGTTGTCGGAATGGATCTCCGAGAAGAAACTGATACCCCAACTCGGCCACACGCTGCCGTTTGAGCGCGCAGTCGAGGGGTATAAGTTGCTGGAAGAAGGCAAGAACTATGGAAAGATCGTGCTAAAGATTCGAGACTGAGCGGCAGGACGAGAAAGCTCAGCACTAAAGGCCTGGGCAAAGATTGGAATCGAGTCCCGCAGGGACGGCATGTGCAAGGGCGGACGATTCGCTCTTGTTCCCAACTTTAATCACGCTTCAAACACCCACTGTTCGCTCACCAGAAAATTTGCCACGGAACACAATGCAATCGCGATCGCATTTGCGAGCAGGTAATTCATCTGCCCCTGCCCGACCATCACTTTCATCAATGCCAAATTCCCAAGGATCGATACGGCTCCGGTCGTGAAATTGAATCGCAGCAGCCGGGGAAATGACGTTTGCCATGAAGGCTGCACGCGGTCCGACCATGTGAACTGCTCGTGCCACACAAAATTGTGCACAACAGCGGCCTCGACCGCGATGGCCGTGGCCAGCATGTAGTCGAAATTCAGGACGCCCTTCAGGAAAAACAACGCGACGAACTGCACCGCAATCCCGATTCCTCCAACAAAGTTGAACTTGCACCAGCGGACGAGCATCGAAGGCGGAGCCTGACCTTTCGGGTTCATTGCGGAATCCTTTCTTCCCGGTAAAGCCGAGCTGTGTTTTTCACCGTGATGGCGACGACCATAAGGGTCATCCCCGCAAGGCCAATCGCCCCGCCCACATCAAACAGGCGGTACTGCGCGCCCAGAAGATGGACCACGGGTTTCCAGAACAGCGTCAGATTTCCGACGGCAAGCAGGATGCGCAGTTCCGTCGGCCCGAAGCGCCAAACCGAAATTCGGAATTCGCCGAGCGCGTGAGTTGCAAGGTAAGACTGGATCGAAAGCATGAGAAATCCGATCAGCAGGCCAATTGCAATCACGGGGTGCATATATCCCGAGAGCGCTAGCCCACCCATCAAAGCAAGTGCGCCGAAGCTGTCGACCATGTGGTCGACATAAAAGCCGTAGCGTGGACGCAAGCGCTGGCGCACGCGGGCCAGTGTTCCGTCCAAGGAGTCGCCTAACCAGTTGAGCGCGAGGCAGGCGATTACGCCGAGGAGAGCGAGTCGATTCCAGAAGGCGAGCGCGTAAAACACTCCTGCGCCGATCTGCGCCGCCAAGCCAAGAACTGTCAGATGGTCAGGTCCGATCTGCTCAGGCGTGCGCGCCGCGAGCCACAACAGCGCTCGCTTTTCCCCGGCGGCAACCCAACTTTCCTGCACGCGCAACATATCCGGGAAAGGGCGCTGCCGCCGCATCTCCAACAGCACACGCGGGTTCACCTGCTCGCAAAATTCAGTCATGGTTTGAAAACCGGGAACGGCCATTTCGTGCCTCCTGAGATGATTCGATGACACTTTCAGGCAAGCACGTGGGAAGAACAATGCACCGGAGATCAAACCTTCATCAAGAGTCAAACTACTGATAACAAAGACTCTTGGCAGACACGTCGAATCCCGTTCGTAACGATAACTTCCTGAGTTGCGACTCGATTCGAGGTGAAAACGCGAGGGAACGCGGACTTTACTTCTCAACTTCACGGATCGCCGCGGAGAGCTGTTCGACCGACCACGTGATTTGCTCTTCGGTGATCACGGCAGGTGGTGCCAGCAGGAGATGGTCGCCGGAAACCCCATCGACGCTGCCTTGCATGGGATAGACGAGAAGTCCGCGCTTGAGACAGACCGCGCCGACCCGCGCGGCGAAATTCTGCTCCGCAGAAAATGGGCGCTTGCTTACTTTGTCCTGCACAAATTCGATCGCCCAAAGAAGACCGATCCCGCGGACATCGCCGACGCATTCCTGACCACGCAAACTATCGAGACTCGTTTTCAAACAGGCTGCCGGACTTCCGGCACGACTCGAGTCGGAAACCTCAACCAGTTTCTCTTTTTCTATCCGCCGCAAGACCGCTCGCCCGGCCGCTAACGAAATCGGATGCGCGTTGTAAGTGAAGCCGTGCAGGAACGATCCCGATCCTGCCGCGATGGCGTCGACAACCCGCTTGCTGGCAATCACGGCGCCCAGCGGCGCGTATCCGCTGGATAATCCCTTGGCCGCGACCAGGATGTCAGGAGCGACGTTCCAATGGTCGACGGCGAAATTCCGGCCTGTGCGTCCCATACCGGTCATGACTTCGTCGGCGATGAGTAGCACGCAATGGCGGCGGCAAATCTCGGCGATCGACTGCAGATAGCCTGGTGGAGGAACGACTGCTCCGAGGGTCGCCCCGCTGACAGGCTCGAAGATGAATGCGGCCGCCTCTCCATTCGAAGATTCAATTGCCTGCTCGAGTTCCGTGGCATATTGCTGTCCGCAATTGCGACATCCATCGGTGCAATCGAAGTCGCACCGGTAGCAATACGGCATGCCGATGTGCGGGAACTCGCGCACCATCGGCAGATAGATCTCCCGGCGCCGCTTGTTTCCAGAAACGGAAAGCGCTCCCAACGTCGACCCGTGATAACTCTGGTGACGGCTGAGCACTTGATAGCGGCGCGTCTCGCCAATTTCAACCTGATATTGCCGCGCCAGTTTGAGCGCGGTTTCGACCGACTCCGAGCCTCCAGAAGTGAAGTAGACGGCACCGCCGCGAAAATTCTCTCCCGCGAACTCCAGGAGTTCTTCCGCATAGGCTTCTGCGACTGGAGTGGTGAACTGGCTGGTATGAACGAATTCCACCTTGGCAGCCTGTTCGGCCATGGCGGCAGAGATCTCAGGAACGCCGTGTCCAATCAGGTTGACGGCCGCGGAACCGGAAAGGTCGAGGTAGCGTTGGCCGCTGCTATCCCAGATGTAGACGCCCTCTCCGCGAACGGCCTGCGGGAAGTCTTTGCGGAACGACCTTCGGAAGACCGCGGAACGACGTTCGGCTGGCGGTAGAGAAGCCACGGCGGAATTATCGCATCTGCCGCGATGTTCGCTTTCGGAACGCAATTCTGCTGGGACGCGAATCGGTCAACACTGGCCAATTGGGATTCCGATAAGATGAGACTCTGATCGGCTTTCGATGACGAAATTCCTGCGATTTTTCCGGCCGTCGCACCAGCACTCGGCGTTCTCAGCAACGCTCCTGCTCATTACAGCGGTCATGCTCTCGCGCGTCATCGGCTATGCGCGCGACGCCTACATCGCTTGGTCTTACGGGGCAGGCGGCGCGACCGACGCCTATGTGGCGGCCTTCACCCTGCCGGATTTTCTGAATTACATCGTCGCCGGCGGCGCGGCCTCGATCACGTTCATCTCCATCTATACGCGGTTCCTCGCCGAAAAGCGCGATGCCGATGCAAAGAAAACATTCTCGATCATCATCACCGTGATGACGGCGGTCATGATCGTAGGAACGATCGGGACTGAGATCTTCGCACCACAGTTTGTGCGCTGGTTCGTCAAAGGCTTCTCGCCGGACAAGATCGAACTTTGCGTTCACCTGACACGGATTCTCTTACCGGCACAGATCTTCTTCTACGTCGGAGGCGTGGTCTCGGCGGTGTTGCTCTCGCACCGGCTGTTTCTGTTTCCTGCGTTCGGCCCTTTGATTTACAACCTCTTCATTATTCTGGGCGGGGTGATTGGCGGAAAACATTTCGGAATCGCTTCCCTGGCATACGGGGCGCTGGTCGGCAGCTTCGCCGGGCCGTTTCTGGCCAGCGTGATCGGCGCGGCCAAAATCGGCACCGGCTACAAACCATCGTTCGACATCTCGAACCCAGCTTTCCGCGAGTGGGTCAAGCTATCCGTGCCGCTGATGCTCGGAGTTTCCCTGGTCACTGCCGATGACTGGATCTTGCGCCACTATGCGTCCAACGGAGTGGGCGATATTACGCGACTCACCTTTGCTAAACGCCTGTTCGCCGTACCTATCGCCGTGTTGGGACAAGCCACCGGCCAGGCATCGCTTCCTTTTTTCGCCAGGCTCTTCAATGAGAAGAAGCTGAAGGAATTCTCCGACACGGTGAATGATTCCGTTTACCGTGTGTCGGCTGCCTCATTGCTCGCGACGGGCTGGATGATGGTCGCGGCCTTGCCTCTGATCGACCTCGTCTACCGGCGCGGCAAATTTTCTATCGGGGACTCCCAAACCAGCGCCGTCTACTTTTTCTGGTTCTCCTTGTCGCTGGTGCTTTGGTCCGCTCAAGGGCTTTATGCGCGCGCTTTCTATGCCGCGGGCGACACGTTGACTCCCATGATTGCAGTCAGCGTTATCACGCTCGCGTCCATGCCCGTGTATTCGATTCTGTTTCATACGTTCGGTGTGATCGGATTGGCATGGGCATCGGATATCGGCATCGGCGTCAATCTGTTGGCATTGGCTGGACTGCTCCACTATCGCAACTTGGTCCCGGCCGGCGACCTGCGCTGGGGAGAACTCGGAAAGGCTGCTCTGACCGCGATTATCGCAGGTGGAATCAGCTTCGAAGTGGCTAAGGTTGTTCCGCTGGCGGCTGGCCACGGCAGTCGCTCCGCCGACCTGATCCAACTTGGTTTGGTGTCGATTACATGGGCCGCCGCCGTGGCGGCAGGATTGTGGATCTTGCGCTCCGACCTTCCGAATGATTTACGGCGTCGAAAGGGTGCCGTGTATCCAGCGGTCGCGCAAGGGGAAAGTAAGGAGATTCTGGGAGCGGGCCGATAGTGCTATTAATGCGCTGAAAACGCTGTATTGGGCTGCGATATACTTGCCTTTGGAACCATGATCACCGCAGCCAAAATCGTTCCAATCCAGCGGCTCGTCGAAGAACTGAAACAGATGCCGTCGTCGATGTTCGACGAAACCGAGCCTCTCCGGCGTTTCCTGCAGAAGACTCCCGTGGACCCCGATTCCCTTTCGCCATATCTCAACTGGAACCGGCAGCACTACACCCGCAATTTGATCGACCGGACTCCGTTGTATGAACTCATGGCGATTTGCTGGGAAGTCGGACAGGCCAGTTCGGTGCACAACCATCGCGATCAGAATTGCTGGATGGCGGTCCCCATCGGGCGATTGCAGGTGGAGAACTTCCACCTCGTTCACCAGGATTTGCACGAAGGCCAATGCAAACTCGAACCGCTGAATACCGTCGAGATGAATGCAGCACAGCCGTGCGCCGTCGATCCTTCCGATCCGGTGCATCGCGTGGTCAATCCCGAAGAATTTAACGCACGAGCTGTGAGCCTGCATGTTTATTCTCGACCCTTCGACACCTGCGTCGTCTATTCTCCCGAGCAAGGTACCTGTGGTGAGATCAAGCTGCATTTCAATACAGAGTTTGGGAAAAATGCGGGGCGCTAGCTTAGGGCCGCGACATCTATTTCTGGGTTGTACCATCTGCTTAGCTCTGTCGCTGGGGGCCTGCAACCAGGCAACTGCTCCAGCGAAGCCTGCGATCGCGCCCTCGGACCACGTTTCCAGGTCTCCCTCGGGAACTGCGCAGACCATCCTGGGGAAAACTTTCAACCTCAAGACCTCGGCGACATTCCCTTTTGAAATTCCGGCGCATGCCTCGCAGCCTCATTTGCATGGGATCTTCGAATCCTTCGCCGGACAGGCGCGTGGCCCGTCCGATGAAAGCGCGGATATCGATTTCCTGATCGTGAATGAAGCGCAACAAGCCGACATGGTCGCCAAGCGGCCGAGCGAGGCGCTGTTTTCCGTCGAGGCGTCGCACAACCAATCGGTAAACTTCGATTTGCCTGCTTCGATGGGTCAGCCGGTGAAGTACTACCTGATCTTCCGCAACGCTCAGAGCAGCAAGAGCAACAAAGTGGTGAAGGCGGAATTCCGCGTCGATTTCTAACGGCGGCGTGCTGCTAAACTAGGCCTGTTGTCTCCTCGAAAAAAATCATCGGAGCCTGCATCCGGAGCGGCTGAACGGCCCGCGACTCGGCCGCCTGCTTCTGCCTCCGGCTCAAATGGGCGCATCTATCTGATCGACACGATGTCGTTCATCTTCCGCGCATACCACGCCATGGCGCGGCAGCGGCCCATGTCGACAAAGACGGGCCTGCCCACAGCAGCGATCTACGTCTTCGTAAATATGCTGCGCAAGCTGCGGGACGACTTTTCTCCGGAATACCTGGCCGCGGTGTTTGACGTTGCCGGCCCGACCTTTCGCAAGGAACAGGCTGAGGCCATCACGTCGGTTCGCAAGTTCGACATCAAGACGCAGACGTTCAACGAGGTCGAGTACAAAGGCTACAAAGCAAACCGCAAGGCCATGCCGGAAGATCTGGCGCAACAGGTGCCGTACATCCGGCGCGCGCTCGAGGCCTATCGCATCCCGATGATTGGAGTGACTCGCTTCGAGGCCGATGACGTGATCGGCACCCTGGCTCGCAAAGCAGCCGAGGCTTCCCATTCGGTCTACATCGTGTCGAGCGACAAGGACATGATGCAGCTCGTGAACGACAGCGTGCACATCCTGAATCCGCCGAAAGATAATTTGATTTGCGACGCGGCCAAGGTGGAAGAGATTCTCGGGGTGCCGCCTGAGCGCGTCATCGACATCATGGCTTTGCGCGGCGACTCGATCGACAACATTCCCGGAGCTCCGGGCATCGGCGACAAAGGCTCGGTGGAGATCATCAAGCGCTTCGGAACGGTCGAGCAGGCGCTGGATCACGCCTCCGAAGTGGAAAAGAAAACCTATCGCGAGTCGCTGCTGAATAATCGCGACACAATTTTGTTCAGCAAGAGCATGGCGACGATCGATACGAACGTCCCGGTGGATCTCGACGTGAACTCCATGCGCGTGGGCGAACCGGACATAGACGCGTTGCGCGCCCTCTTCACCGAGCTAGAATTTACGTCCCTGCTGAAAGAGCTGTTGCCTGTCGCCGAAGTTAGTGAGACGCACTACGATGATGCTAAATCGAGCCAGGACGTCAGTCGTGTTCTCAAGAATGCGGTAGGAGGCATGCTCGCGATCGCTGTCGAGCGGCAAGAGTCGAAGGCCATCGAGGAAGAGGAAGAAGAACAGTCGCAGCCACAGGACCAGCAGATGTCGCTCATGGGGGGCGCGATCAACGCTCCGCCACCTCCCGTGGCGAGGCATATCGCCATCTCTGCGGCGTCCGGACATGCGACAACAGTGACACTCGATGCCGGCGACGCCGGAGAGACATTGCGAACAGGCCTCGCGGACGACAGTTCCGTCAAAGCCATTCACGACTACAAAGCCGCGATTCACGCGTTACGGCCGATGTCGATCGCGCTCAATGGCGTTCGTCATGACTCGATGCTGTACTCGTACTTGCTTGATCCAACGTACTCATCGCACAGCCTTGCGGAAGTCGCTCTGCGGCGTTTCAACCTGAAGCTGAGCGGTGGCCTTGCCGAGGCGGCGGACATCACCGGAAGACTGACCGGCACGCTCCGGAGTGATGTGGAACAGGCCGGCTTGGCGAAGCTGTACGAAGAAATCGATCTTCCACTCGTCCCTGTATTGGCTCGAATGGAAGAAGCGGGAGTGAAGATCGACACGGCCGCGCTTTCGCAAATGTCGTCGGAACTCGAACGCGAGAGTGGCGCGAAGGCCAAAGAAATTTACGAAGTTGCCGGCATGGAGTTCAACGTTGGCTCTCCGAAACAGCTCGGCGACGTGCTTTTCAATCGCATGAACCTGCCGAAGCCGGTGAAATACGGCAAGGGACGAATGATCTCGACCGCGGTCGATGTTCTCGAGCAACTGGCGGAAGATCATCCGATCGCGCGAATGGTGCTGGATTACCGGCAGCTCACGAAATTGAAGTCCACCTACGTCGACGCGCTTCCGGTGCTGATCAATCCGGCAACCAACCGTCTGCACACGACATTCGGACAGACGGGTACCGCGACGGGACGGCTCTCGTCCGCGAATCCCAACCTGCAGAACATTCCCATCCGCACCGAACTTGGACGCGGTATTCGCGCCGCCTTCATCGCCGAACCTGGTCATGTGCTGCTGACTGCGGATTACTCTCAGATTGAGTTGCGCCTGTTGGCGCACTTCTCGGGTGATCGCCTTCTGGTCGAGGCTTACCGGCGCGGCGATGACATTCATACGCTGACTGCCTCGCAGGTTTTCGGCGTTCCGCCGTTGATGGTGACGTCCGATCATCGGCGGCAGGCGAAGGTTGTGAATTTCGGCATCGTTTACGGGCTATCTCCCTTCGGACTTTCGCAGCAACTCGGTATCGAACCGTCGGAGGCGAAGCAATTCATCAGCGCGTATTTCGAAAAGTATGCGGGCGTTCGATCGTTTATCGACAGGACGCTGGAAGAAGCGCGCCGCGATATGAAGGTCAGAACGCTCTTCGGCCGCATTCGCCCGATCCCCGACATCAACAGTAAGAACGCCAACCAGCGCGGCTTCGCGGAACGCACTGCCGTGAATACGCCGCTGCAAGGGACGGCCGCAGACCTGATCAAGATCGCGATGATCCGCATCGACGAAGCGTTGCGCGAGCGCGATCTGAAATCGCGCATGACGCTGCAGGTTCACGACGAACTGGTCTTCGAAGTTCCCGAAGCGGAGATCGACATCATGCGATCCCTTGTCCGCGAGTACATGGAGAAGGCGCATGAGTTGGCTGTGCCTCTGCAAGTCGACATCGGCGTCGGTCCGAACTGGCGAGACCTGGATTAATCGGCATTGTCATCCTGAGGGCCGCGCCTTTTGCGGACCGAAGGATCTATGCATTCTGCCGGTTGCATAGATCCTTCGCGAAAAGCCGCTCAGGATGACAAGCCGTTTCAAGGTGTCGCTAGTGTAGAATTACGAGGAACCCCTCCGCTGGAGGCTGACGGAGCCGCGAGGCAGCCGCGCCATCAGTGGATTTCCTTCCGAGTCGGGACGTGGCTCAGCCTGGTAGAGCACTCGCTTGGGGTGCGAGGGGTCGGCAGTTCAAATCTGCCCGTCCCGACCAAATTCTTTTCTTACCTTCACGACGAAAACTCTTATTTCATCAGCACCGTTGGCCGTCCTTGACTGGCTCGAGGGCACTCGTGCCACTCATTCGTGGATGCCATCTTTCTCCGATCGAGGGGGTACCCCCCTCCCCCTTGGATCTCTGGAATCATCGAGTTAGCACGAAATTGCCCGCAAAATCTTCAGCCGCAATGACTTAAGGGCTAAAATCTTGAGCCGCAGGGAGTTAGCAGTCCGTTTTCGCCGCACTCGCTCGGTTCCAAGCTACTCGGCAGTTTCGACAGGGCCACTCTCGCCGAGTTCCATGATCTGCCTTTTCTGAAACGGTGCGCAAGGTCAGATGTCACAAGGCGTCGGCGAAAGTTGTGGAAAAAATCTTGCGCGACGCCAGAGGTGGCAGTTTTCCGTGGCCTTGGACCGTGTTGGATTTCTAGGGATTTTTAGGATCGCTGGGCGCGTGCATTGAAAAAAAGCTATTACCGGCTTATGGATTTTGTTGACTTATGCGTCTGTGGTACCCGCCCTTCGCAAAGTGCGCGAAGGACAGGGCACCGGCGGAGGGGAAGCTTCGGCAATTAGAAGCCAATGAGGTCGTCAGTTTGCGGACTGCCTTGTGGACCTCCGAACAAATCATCGGCAGTTCGCATGTACAGGCTTGCGAGAATCGACGCAATGATCCCGATCACGCGCTTGCGGCCTTCATCCACGTCCCAAAAGCTTATCATTTTCGCCTTCTATTCGCCCAAAATCTATGTCACATTTTCCACATGCATTCACTTGTCGTGCCTGCCAAGTCAGCTACGATACCGCCATACATCCACAATGGATACTCTGAGCCGCACCGAGCGTAGTCAGCGGCCATGGCCTCGATCGGGACGTGATACAAAGCCCTCGGACTCTTAGTCCACGCCTTCTGCATCGCTCCGGCTTTAGGTACCGCCTTCATGGTGCCGCGCTTCCCGGCAAACCTGATCTAGTCTTTCCAAGGCGGAAGAAGGTGATTTTTGTACACGGGTGTTTTTGGCATCGCCATCCAGAGTGTGCACTAGCCAGACTTCCAAAATCGCGAGCTTACGTTCTGGCTGCCAAAGTTGAAGGAAATCGCCAGCGGGATCTGAGGAATATTCGTCGCTCTAGAAAACTCGGCAGGAAGACTCATATCGTGTGGGAGTGCGAGTTACGCGACCTCGACCGCTATAGGGGCGCAGAATGCGTCTCTTTCTGGAATCCAAATGATGAAGCAGTCGAGTTATTCACAGGTGCTGGCGGCTCTAGCTCTAGGTCTAGCGGGTGCCGGATTTCGACATCTGGCGCTAGTAGAACGCGACGAACACTCATGTGCGACCCTGCGGGAGAATCAGTGTCGTCAGGTCAGGGACATGTCTTCGTGGCGAATCGTGAGGAGGATGTTGAGGATTTCGAGTTTTCCAGTATTTCGTAAAACACCACCTCTTGGCGGCAGGTGTGCCGTGTCAGCCTTTCTCCATCGGTGGAAAACACCGTGGACACGAAGACGCAGGAATATGTTCCCCGAACGGTGGAGGCAGTGCGTAGGCTGAAACCGAAAGCCATCCTGATCGAGAACGTTCGGCTGAAGCGTCCTTCATTCGCCAAGTATTTCGGCTATATCCAACTGATGGCAATCACTTATCCAGAGATTTCATAGACGACCACGAGAGGAGTGGGTCGATTACCTCAGCCGATTGGAGCGGTATCACGCGCGAGGGAAGCCGGATGGTCTCTACTACCGTGTTGTCACTCAGGTGCTGAATGCTGCCGATTTCGGGATGCAGAGAAGCGGGAGCGCGTTTTCATCGTCGCATTTCGCAATGATCTGCATTTGGAATGGTCGTTCCCGGCGCTGCACTCATAGCCAAGATGCACTGCTCTGGTCCCAGTTCATTACACGGGAGTATTGGGCATAAATATAAGATCCCGAAGCGTTAACTGGCACCCCTAACTGACAACCTCACTCCTCGAATCGAGCGATTACGAGCCGGACTATTGCCTTTCTTACCACCGTGGCAAACTGTGCGCGATGCCATAAGCGACCTTCCAAAACCCGCCAAGGCACGGGGCTCAGATGGAACCAAGCCTGACCCACTATCACATTCCGGGAGCCAGATCAACATAGGCCACACAGGCAGTGCATTGGATGAACCAGCCAAGACACTAAAGGCAGGCGATCACGG
This sequence comes from uncultured Acidobacteriota bacterium, assembly GCA_963819455.1. GTDB lineage: Bacteria > Acidobacteriota > Terriglobia > Terriglobales > Acidobacteriaceae > Sulfotelmatobacter. The sequence continues at coordinate 383,260 of CAWFWF010000010.1, read as the reverse complement.
TGTGCCTGGTGATACATGTTGGCTCAGCTAAACGGCTCCGTTCGATACTTCACTATCCGGGAGAGTGCACGGCTACAAATGTTCCCTGACGAGTTGTTTTTTCGGGTTCATGGACAGAGAGCATGCGGCAGATTGGGAACGCTGTACCTGTGAGACTGGCTGAATGTCTGGGAAGAGACATCCTCGCAAAGCTAAACTCGCGACTCCGATAACAAAGCCTACCCATAGTCGCAAAAACGATGAGAAGCCTCCTATAACGAAGTCTCCTACGCCGTACGATCCGCTCGATCTGAGAACTCTCGCCGAGAACATGGTCAAGGTAGTTCTCGAATAGCCTGTCCTTCCACTAGGGTCGCTCGAACCATTCGAGGGTTCCGGAATTTACGTAATTTACTACACGGGTGAGTTTCTCCCATACCAGCCAATCGCGGTCGAAAATCGCGAGCAGCAGTGGAAACGACCGATCTATGTTGGGGAGGCTACTCGAAAGGGTGGGCGCAAGGGAGGCGTTCTCGCCGAAGGACCAGCAGGGAAAGCAATCCTTGAGCGACTCGGAGACCATGCTGATTCCGTACGTAGCGCGGAGAACTTGGCAATCGAGGATTTCTGGTGCCGCTTTCTCGTCCTAAAGGATTTCTTCATTCCGCTTTGTGAGTCCCTCTTGATTGATCGATACGAGCCGATCTGGAACAAATTGATTGATGGCTTCGGTAACAAAGCTCTCGGTGGACCCCGCCAGAAGCAGCAGCAGAAATCAATGTGGGATGTCCTGCACCCAGGTCGAGCAGGTGCAGCCATCAGCCCTCACAAGAAATATCCAATGTCCGAGCTTCTCGTAGCTGCCGTCGGGAAGTTTTTTGCGGGGGAACCCGTGCCTGTCATTCCAACGGACGAAGCAGTAGAGGCTGCACACGAGTCTGGCAAGGAATGACTAATGGGCTATTCGGTAGGCATTGGATGAAAATGTTTGATTCCTTCATTGACTGTAACTCCTGCTCCGAGCCAAGGTGCGAAACGAACCACATTCCAGCACGGGCGTCGTCATTGCCGCGCGGGGTGATGTCAAAGAATTTGCCGTTCGCGTCTTGAATGACCGAGTGGGCGGTCAAGCCAATTGAGAGACCGAAGTCCGCGTAAGTGACCCAACCCCTGACGATCTTGCAGCTGGACTCCTCTGTCACCCATCTCTCCGCGTTCTGATGACACTCAGTTCGGGTAGGTAGGCTGCCGTCTTCGAACGAGACCTCGCGATAAGGGACGTGCGTGGATTCCGTCAATCGCTCACAGACCGACTTCTCGTATTCGGTTCTGGTCATGGTGGTGTGGTCGTCCATTACGCTGGAAGTCGTGTGCCACGCTGACGATATAGACGGTCGCTCCGATCATTCCGGCAAGACAACAATGACCGCAACCGTCCGCATGACGGTGATAAGTCGCTCTACAGGAAACGTTAGGAAAAAGATCGAGGCTGTCACTGTCCGCCAGAAATTCGATTCGAGGAAAGCGCCTCTTGAGCACCCCCAAAGCTTCTGCGTTACCCGTTCTCGATGCGTGCTTTTATATGCGAGTACGCTTCTTCGATTAGCTTGACTAGGGCGTCGGCATTCACCGGGGTCCCCGGCTTTAGTTTGACGTGGCGCATGTTTTTGCCTGTGCCTTGCAACAGGTGCGCGGGATCGGGCAATTCTGCGCCGCGGAAGAAGCCGACGTTTACGTGCGCGGTGAACACGTTGACGTAAGCGAACGGCACATCTCCGAGGCATGCCACCGGGCAGCCGTCGTGGACTAGTTCACGAACTTCGTCTCCGCAGTTGCGCATGACCTCGAACCATTCGTGGGCGATCGCTCCGAGGTCGCCTGCATGTTGCTTCATCCAGCGGTCGATGGCGGGATCGTGCTCGACCGCGCCGTTGAATCGCAGGAGTTCTGACCGCGGGTCTCGTTCCTGTCTTTGATTTCTATCGTCGCGCAGCATACTCACCTTTATAACGCAGACATCCGCAACGAAGCATCGCACCAGCTTGCGACGCAGCTTCCGAGGGAATGGTGCAGTTTGGCGCACGCATTGGGCCGGTTAAGCGGGAGATCCCTTCGGCAAGCTCAGGGCAGGCTCTTCGCTACGCCTGAAAAGCGGCTATGCGCAGGATGACAAGATCGTTTCAAGAGATAGGCTGCACCACTTCCGCTTCCGATACGCGCTTGACCGCGTCCGTTTGCCGTACTACTATCACTCTGCTTTTTCCTCGACTTTCCCGCTGCCGCCTTCCCCAGACGCGAGCGTCCAGGTTTTTGCAGTTCAATCGGGCCCTGCACTTTCATCAGAATGCCGTCATCGCGCGCGCTCGGCGAATCTTGCCGGGCAGCTAGTGGCTTCGCGTTAAAGCTTCTTTGTTTTGAAGCACGCGGCCGCCGCGGCATTCCGCGTTTGAAATAACTCATCGACCAACCGTCGAAAGGATGACTCCTCTTGAAAACCACACAGCCACCACTCAGCGCAATCCTCGCCTTAACGTTCACATCTCCTGCCCTGGTGCTCGCACTTTCTGTCGCCCTCGGCTTCTTGTCCGTGGCACCAGCGGCTCATGCGCAAAAATACACAGTGCTTCACACCTTTGAAGGTGGAAACGACGGAGTTGGGCCTGGCGCGCGACTGCTGCGGGATTCGGCCGGCAATCTCTATGGCACCACCGACAGCGGCGGCGCCTTCAATGGAGGAACAGTCTTCAAGATCGACGCGAAAAACGTCGAAACTGTTTTGTACAGCTTCACGAACGGCAAGGACGGCGGCTTTCCCAGTGCCGGCGTAGTTCGGGATTCCGAAGGCAATCTTTATGGAACGACAGACATTGGAAACGGAAACATATTCAAGATCGACGCCGCCGGCCACGAGACGACGCTCTACGAATTCAAGGGTTCGCCGGACGGCTTCGATCCAAATACGGGCGTCGTACGCGGTTCCGACGGCAATCTTTACGGCGCTACGATCGGCGGCGGAACTTTCGACAACGGCGCAGTGTTCAAACTCGATAGCAGCGGTATCGAGACGGTGCTTTACAGCTTCGCCGGCGGGAGCGATGGGGAAAGCCCAGGCTCCGGCGTGATTCGCGATGCAGCCGGAAATCTCTATGGCTCTACGGTGAATGGTGGCGGTAGCGGCGCCTGTCCAAACGGCTGCGGAACTGTTTTCAAGCTCGACAAAAATGGAATCGAAACCGTCCTGCACACATTTTCCGGAAGCGACGGACAGTCGCCAACTGGACCTTTGACTCGCGATACCAAGGGCAACATTTACGGCACAACTGAATCCGGCGGTGCGTTCGGCAATGGAACGGTTTATAAGCTCGATAAAGCGGGAACTGAAACCGTGCTTTACAGCTTCCCGAGTGGTGGGCAAATTATTCCCATCGGCGGTGTGATCCGCGATGCCGCGGGAAATCTTTACGGCACGACCGAACTGGGCGGAGCGTTCCATGGCGGCTCGGTCTTCAAGTTAAATACTGCCGGCAAACTGACGACGGTTTACAGTTTTCAGGCAAAGAGTGACGGAGCGCTCCCGTTTAGCGGGGTTATTCAGGATGCGGCGGGCAATCTTTACGGCACGGCCAATGAGTACGGCGATACGCGGTGCGATCATCCATTTGGCTGCGGCACGGTTTTTAAGATCACGCAGTGAATGCGGCTATTCGGGGATTGGCGGCACCGCTGCGAAAAATGCGCTCTGACCAACGCTGAAGTAGTGCGCCAGAATATGGCGATGGCCCTGGGCGAGCGCGGTCTCGTATTCTCCGCCTTGCAGGACCTGGTCTGGCGAAAGGGTGCCCAAGGATAAGTGTGGAAGTTTTCCCATCGTGAGCCAGAGCGCAATCTGCTCGATGATCCAGTCGTTGGCGGAGGGATATGGAATTGCACGAGAGCGATCCTTATCTGTGAGCGCGTCCATAACAGCGGGATGAATTCTCGGATCGGTGAACTCGAACTCGTGTTCGCCCAGTTCGCGTCCGCAGAGCAAACGCCACGCGAAGTCGAGATAGGCTTCGCTTAAGGCATTGAAGCGCTTCCAGACGGCGCGATTCATGATGCAGACCCCTGAGTTAAACGGCGGGACGTATCGCACACTCTCGCTGCGAGCGATGTACTGCAACAGAAATTCGTCTACGTGCCGCGGGTTGTAGCCGAGATGGCTGCGCAGCGAGCGAGGCTCTTCGCGCGCGTACCAATCATTTTCCGAATGCAAATCGAACAGAGGGGTTACATCGCCGAAGAAAAACGTGTCGCAATCCAAGTAAAGCAGTTGGGTCGTCTCCGGAAGCGGCAGCTGTTGCAGGACAAGAAATTTATGGAATGTTGGATACAACGCCAGGATTGAGCCGCGCGGATGCGCGCGCCTCATGAATTCGCCATAATCCCCGAGATCTTGCACGCAAACATTCTGCCTCTCGGCTTCGTGCCGCAACTCACGGCTGGCGCCGTCGAAGAGAAGCAACCAGACGGGGATCGTCGGATTGTGGCGCCGCAGGCTGCGAATGCTCTGCGTCCATTGGTATTCGCGGCTATCTTCCGGAAAGTCGGCCAGTGAATAGTAGACGGCTCTCACATGTACTCTATTCCGCAACTCCGGGTCGCTTCTGCATGGCGAGTCGAACGGTCGTATAAATTGCGGCGACCGCGACGATCACGTTTGCGACCACGACCGGCGCCGAATGGATCAAGACTCCGTAGAGAATCCAGAGAGACGCGGCTGCCGCCTGAAATTTGCGGAGGGTTGATGCTTCCTTGAAAAAATAAGAACACGAAAAGACGGCGGTTGCTGTCCAGCCGATGACGTTAAGCCACACTCGAAAATCCCTCCTAGGTTCGGGAAAGCGCTGGCTGCGATTGTCCGCCGAGTCGGCACGGTTCTTACGAACAGCACTGACCCGGATCTTCAGAGCGGTTGGAAACCCCAACGGCATGGGTGGGAACGTTGTGCGAGCGGCGATCCCAATCGAAATCCGGCCGCGTCTCGAGTTTAGTGTGTGGCCTGCGCTCTCTGCGAGAGGAAATTATCGCGGCACGCCTTTGCGGAACTGAGCAACTGCTCGAACTCGGGAGTGCCTCTCAGCTTTGCCCAGACGGAATCATTCTGCAAACCAGCGTAGGCGCAAAAGTGGCCGGCGACCGCGCTCGTGAGCAATTGCATGGCGGCATCTTTTTGGCCGCAGAAGATAAAATCGTGCGCCACGACGTAATGAACTTCAGGGTCAGGATCTTTCATGAGATCCGTAAGGTCCCTGCCTCCCAAGTTGAGCGGCGACAACCCGGCGTTGGAACATGCCACCAGGGGCGGATCTCCGGGCTTTAAAAGCGCGCGCGCTTGCTCTACGTTTCCATCGCGAAGAAGGTGCCGAATGGTATTGCCCCGCGACCATTTTGATCCAGCATCGAGGCGCACGAAATCCATGGCACGCGAATAATTTCCCAATTGATCAAATGTGAATCCACAAGAGCGCAGGGTATAGTCGCCAGGGTCGAGTGCATACGCGGCATCGCATTCATGCGCAGATTCCTCGAGCGCGCCACCGTAGCGCAGCACGTAAGAGAGAGCGAAGTGACCCTCGGCTTTTTCCGGATGTTGCTCGGTGAGAACCTTGGCTTCCTGATATCCCTTGACTAGTTCGTTTCGTTCCACTCGATTCGTGATTAGCTGCGACGCCGCTTCCACCAGGTTCGGATCCAACGCCAATGCTCGCTCGAAGGCGGCGTTCGAGCGTTGAAACATGGCCTCTCCACCTGTGGAATAGGCCGCGTCGTAGTGGTAGCGAAGTCCTATGGCGTTCCATGCCGGGGCGAAAGCCGGATCGAGATTCACTGCCCGCTCCAGCATTGCGATGGCGTCTTTATTAGGAGCCGGATCGTGCGGCATCGAGAGCGTATGCAGAAACAGGCCGTACGCCTCTTCATTCCGCGGATGCGTGCCTGTCTCTGAGTTGGTGCCGGCGCCCAGCGCCGGGACTAGTCCCTGGCGCACCTGTGAAGTGATCTGGCTGCGCATGGCAATCATGTCGGGAGCTGCGACTGACATGGTGTCGCGCCAAAGGGTGCTATTGGTATCTACGTCAACGGCCTCGAGCGTGATGCGGAGCTGGTCGCCCTCTTTCAAGTAATGTCCGGTGACCACGTCCGCGACGTGCATCTCTTTCCCGACCTGCTGCAAATCGACATTTGCGCTGTTGTACTTGCTGGTCGTCGCGAAAGGCCTCACTGACAACGAGCGCACGTAGGTCAATGTGTTTGCGACTTCATCCGGAAGGGCGAGCCGCAGAAAATCCAGGCTCTGATCGGACCCCATATTCTGGAATGGAAGCACCGCGACGACTTTTCGGGTGGGCGTCGTCACCGCCGGCGTTGCGTGTTGCTTCATTTGCCAGACAACGACAGCGATCGCCGCGACCGCAATGCATATCTACTGCTATCGCAATCTTGCCGAAGGAGCGTCCTGCGCTCGCGCCTGAACTCTGCGCGCTTGCTGAGCCGGACGATGCGAGAGCGGCCAATCGCGAAGAAGAGCCCGGCGCGGCCTGCGCAACGGACGTTCCGCTGTCGGCGACCGCTGCGACCGAACCGGAGCTTCCACCGACGCCGGGCCGGGATTCCGTTTCACGCTTGAGGCGCTTCAGATCGGCGCGCATGTCGGCAGCGTGCTGGTAGCGCAGTTCCAGATCCTTCTCCAGCGCCTTGTTGATGATCTCTTCGAGCTTGAGCGGAAGGTCGGGATTCAAGCGCACGGCTGGCACGGGCGAGCGATCGAGAATTTCGCGGGAGATCACGCCTGAACTTTCTCCGCGAAAAGGCAAAGTTCCGGTCGCCATCTCGTACAGGACCGCTCCGAATGAAAACAAATCGCTGCGCGCGTCCAACTCTCTGGCGCGGACTTGCTCGGGCGACATGTAGGCTACTGTGCCGAGCGTCGAACCGGGGCTGGTAAGGTGCTGTTCGTCGACGACGGCGGTCATCGTGTTGCCGGATGCGATTGCGCTGGCCGATGCTCCGGGAACTGAAACTTTCGCCAGTCCGAAATCGAGAACTTTGGCATGGCCGCGCTCGGTCACGAAAAGATTGGCGGGCTTGATGTCGCGATGAACGATTCCCTTCGAGTGGGCCGCGTCGAGGGCGTCGGCGATCTCAATGGCCAAGCCGAGGAGAACTTCAGTTTCCATCGGCTTGCCCGAGATGAGGTGCTTTAGGGTCGCGCCTTCCAGAAACTCCATGGCAATGAAGGCCTGCCCATCCTGCTCGCCGACGTCATAAATCGTGCAGATATTGGCGTGGTTCAGGGCAGAGGCGGCTTGGGCTTCCCGTTGGAAACGAGCCAGAGCCTGCGGATCGCGGGCAACTTCCGGAGGAAGGAACTTTAAGGCCACGAAGCGATGCAGCCGCGTGTCTTCGGCTTTGTAAACCACGCCCATTCCGCCGCCGCCGAGCTTTTCAACGATGCGGTAGTGGGAAATGGATTGGCCGATCATGCGTAAGGAGAGCGCTCTAGAGGTCGCCTCATCTTACGGAGACGCGTCATCGCAGTCAACGAATTGGCCTGAATCCCAGTCGCAGACGCGAAAGAGCGCACGAAGCCAAACCGGGCGTGCAGCGGCGATTAGCGACGGTCGTTGGGCACGGTGACACCGCCTTCTAGCTTGGGAATTCCGAAGTGTCCGCCGAGATGAGAGAGGTCGAGGGGGCTGATCGATCCCGAGACTTCGATGAATGTAACCTCATTCGCGCGGGCCAGCACAATTGCAATATTGCTGATCGCGTTGTTCTCGAGATGGACCCACAGATCGGTCGCTCCCGGACCGCTTTTATCGTGGTTGTTGACCAGATGCCTCCATCCCTCGGCGTGATACTGGTCCTTCACGGAACGCACCGCGTCCACGTCGTATGACCAGGGTCCGGGAAAATGATAGCGGTGCACCGAAAGTCCGCTAACCCCGGCGATCACACGGCGGAGATCTTCATTGTCGGAGTCAAGTTTCGAGGCCAGAATCAGCATGGAATGATCGAGCGTGAACTCGGTCTTGGAGGAGGCCTCGTGGCGCAAAACTTCGACCCCTGCGGAATTGCAGCCAGCGACTGCTGGGACATCGAGAACTGGAGAGCGAGTTACGAACAAGAAGCCGGCCAGGATGCGAAATGACTTCGTTGACTGCATTTGGGAACGCCTCAATTTGGCTAACGTTGAGGCTTGTTTCTACCGCTAGAGGATGCCCGGACAATGCATGGGGGATAATCCTCATCTCAATCGTCTAACCTGATTGAATCTTAGGGTCGTGACAGGGGAGGTCAACCCGCAACTCTTGCTCGGCGCGCGCGCTTTAGCCTTCCATTTCTTCTGCGATCTTCAGCATGTTCAGCACGCTGTTCCAGTTTCGGGCCGTGCCGGTTACTTTCAACAGGCGTTCTACCTGCGACCAGGGGAGTTTTGAGGTGCCTGCCCCGTTGGGGAAATAGATGTAGAGTTCGCGTCCCTTGAGGTGCAACTCCTCGGGATGACGATTTCAGGCTGGCCAAGGTGGGCTCCGCCCCGGCTGGAGGATTGGCGGCGAGGAAAGTCACCAGAATCTTGCCGGGTTCCAGGTTGCGGCCGGCAAACGGGTTTGCGGCGATGACTCTCCTGAATTCATCGGGAGTGCGAAGGATCACGTCGGGACAGCAACCTAGTTTCTTTTCAATAGCACCCTGGATCTTCTTGGCAAGCAGGGCCTGGTTCTTCTCTTTCGTCTGAAAGATGACGTTTCCGCTTTGGACGTAGGTTCTTGGATTCTCGAGGTTGAGGGACTCGTAGAGAGCACGCAAAACGTCCATTTTCATCCGGTTGTGTGCACCGACGTTCACACCGCGCAACATGGAGATAAAGACAGCCATACTTGGGTGGGTACCCCGATGAACGAAGTCAAGAGTCTGAAGGGTAATCCAGCGCGCAGGAGGCCGTCACGTCGCCAGAGATGACCTACCGAGTAAGTGGAACCAAAAGAATCACTTTGAGCAGACGGCATACCCTCCGAGAATCGACTGAAAGGGCCGTCGTTTTTCTCACGACCGGATTTTCCACGGCTGATCTTTCCAGATTCGAATCCAACTGGCCACTTTGAATCAACTGGTCAGGGTGGAAATCACTGGCGAAGTGAGGGGCTTCCTGCCCCGGGGAGAAGTAACCTATGTCGGGACAAGTGGTTTTGTATTTTGAAGATCAGGCGGACGCACTGCGCTTCGCACTAGCCGCCGGTTCGGTAATGGCCGGCGATGAAAAGGTCAGCAGCGACCTGGTTCAGGAAACCGCCCGCGTCACGCGCATTCGGATCGACACCGCGAGTGCCGTTGGCGGCGGCAAGAAACCACGTCCCGCCGCGTAACGGCGTCCCATCCTTACGACTCCCGAAGGGTTCGGAACATCTACGCCGTGCCGGCGTTGGTGAAGGCCTCAATCGCGTCGGAAAGCGTCGGAAACATCAGAAAAACCTGCTCGACCTTCGTAATCTCAAAAACCTTTAGGACCCGGCGATTCACGCCCGTCAGAGCGATGCGGCGGCCAGCCTTCGTGCAGGTCGTCGCGGCACTGACCAGCGATCCCAAACCGGAAGAGTCCAGGTAAGGGACGCCGCTCAGATCAAGAATCATGGTGGGGGCGCTCTCACGTCGCACTGCATTCATGAATGGAGAGACATTCTCCATGGTGAGCGGGCCGCGGAGACTCAACACTCCCCGGTCCAGAACGTCGATCTCCAGCGGTTCGGATGCCATGGCGCAGCGATTCTAGGCTAGAAATGGACGCAGGTTCAAGCGACGGCGAGAAGTTCCGGTATTTGTAATGTTTTTGTGTTTTCTTTGCGTCTTCTGTTTAAAGATCGGCGAGCGCGGATACGATAGCAATAACGGCAAGTGGGGGGAAACGGAATGATGAAACGAATTGGAAATCGAGTCCCTCAGTCCAAGCAGTATCTCCAGCCATGTTGAGCCGCATCCCAAGGGCACCAGCGCCCGCGTCCTCTTAAGCTCGGTCTTCGGACCGTACGCGCAGGACGACGAATTCGGCAGCCGCTCCATCAACCCGATGGAGCTTTATCACAATCAAGTTACGCGCGCACAAGGCAGTTTCTCGCTGCGCATGTTCCATCGCTCCTGGGGCATCATGATGATCCGGGAGAATATTTCCGCGCCCTGCACCGTGCTCGATTTTCCTACACGCGAAGATTTTGCCCGCGAGCTTACCGCCAATCGATACGACGTGGTCGGCATCTCTTCGATCATCGTGAATGTCGCGAAGGTGCGAGAGATGTGCCGGATGATCCGCAAACTGTCGCCGCATTCGAAGATTATTGTCGGCGGACATGTGACGGCGATTCCCGGCGCCGAAAAGATGTTCGACGCCGACCACATCGTGCGCGGCGAAGGCATCGCCTGGATGCGGCGCTATCTCGGCGAGGATGAGAGCGCGCCGATTCGCCATCCGAAGATTGTTTCCGGTTTCAACACACGCATCATGGGAATCCGCCTGCCGGAGCGCGAAGGAGCGACGGCGGCGACGATCATTCCGTCTGTGGGCTGCCCCATGGGCTGCAACTTCTGTACGACCTCGGCATTCTTCGGAGGCAAGGGCAAGTTCGTCAATTTTTTCGAAACCGGCGACGAACTGTTCGACGTGATGAACCGGATGGAGCGCGAACTGAAAGTCCAGTCCTTCTTTGTGATGGACGAGAATTTCCTGCTTCATCGGGAACGGGCGATGCGTTTGCTCGATCGTATGAAGGAAGCCGGGAAAAGCTGGACGATGTCAGTCTTCGCCTCAGCGAACGCGATCCGAAAATACACGATGCACGAGTTAGTGGAACTGGGAGTGTCGTGGCTCTGGATGGGATTGGAATCGCCGCGCGCCGGCTACAGCAAGCTACAGGGTTCCGATACCCGGGAGCTCACGCGGGAATTGCGCGAGCACGGAATCCGAGTACAGGGATCGACCATCATCGGCATGGAACATCACACTCCCGAAAACATCATTGCGGAAATCGAGCATGCCGTATCGCACGACACCGACTTTCCACCAGTTCATGCTGTATACGCCGGTGCCGGGAACTCCGCTGTACCAGCAGATGGCGGAAGAGGGCCGACTGTTGAAGGATGTGGACTACGCCGACGTCCACGGGCAATTCAAATTCAACTTCAAGCACGCCGTCCATTTCGCGCGAAGATTCGAAACGCTTCCTGGATTGGGCCTTCTGGCGAGATTTCGAGATCAACGGACCCAGCCTCTACCGCATTTCCCGAACACTCATGGCAGGCTTCAAACGCTATCGCGATTGGCCGGATGCGCGCGTCCGCGAGCGTTTCACGCGGGAGATGAGCCGATTGAGCGGCATTTATGGATCGGCTCTTGTGGGCGATGGAACATCAGTTCCGCAAAGTCGACGGTAATGTCAGTAAACAGATTCGAGCCCTGCGCGAGGAATTCAAACAGGAGTCTGGATTTGTTTCGGGAATGATGCCATCCGTGCTGGGCCCGATCTTGCTTTGGACGACGAGACGCGAAGAGAAGCGGCTGGCCAAGGGAACGACCTATGAACCGCCAACGATTTTGGAGCGGAGCAATTGGGTTGAGAGTTTGTCATCCTGAGGAGCGCGGCACGCGCTCTGAAGGATCTTACGGATTTATTGCTCGGCAAGATCGTCGCAAGATTCGCACTGCATGCGGCGCTGGTCTTCCCGTCCACTGCATTTATTTCTTACGCTGTCGTAGGGTCCCTCACAGCGGCTTCGCCTCTGTTCAGGATGACATCTCCCTGATCATTGCAACCTTGAGCTGTCTTCTTGAGAATCTGTCATCCTGAGGAGCGCGGCACGCGCTCTGAAGGACCTTGCGGGGCTTGTCGCTCGGCAAGGTTCTTGAAAGATTCAGTACACTGCATCCTGCTTCGAGGCGTAAGAACGGAAATTTCGGAGTTGCTGCTAATATCTACGCGGCGGCGGGATGCTCCAAGCCTGGCTGAAATCGAGCCTTCGGGTTCGGTGAGAGCCTCTCTGGGGTTACCCCAGGGAAACGTGTAGAACTGCGGATTCATCGCGTGAGAGATACTGCGCTCCCGCGCAGACATTCTCACGCAGGGTCGGACTCGTTGGAGCATTCTGCCGCCGCATGTCATGGCTGACTTGTCCCTGCTGCAGGCTCTGGCGGCCGCATTCCTTGCCGGCGAACCCTCGGTCGAACAAATCGTTGTTCGCGCAAGCACCACGCTGGGACGATCATGGCGGTGGCTCCAACCCCTGGCACAACGTTACGTCAAGATGTTTTCCGGCGGAACACGGCCGCGTAAGCGAGAGGTGATTCGCTTCCTTCGGAACGACGAAGGATTCACACGCGCCATTTTCAAATATCGCCACGAAATCGGGATAGAGAGCTGGCTCACTGAGCCACAACAGATGCATCCCGTGGCGGCAGCTGAAGCTTGGGACATTCCCGAGATTGAGTCTGTCGGCGCGCTCGCCGAATGGTTTGGAGTTTCATCCGGCGAACTGCGTTGGTTCGCTGACCTGAAAGGACTGACGTACAAGGGCAATGCAACCGCTGCTCCGCCACTACCACTATCGAATCCTGACGAAGAGATCGGGTGGTGTCCGGTTGATCGAAGCGCCGAAACCGCGGTTGAAGGAGTTGCAGCGACAAATACTTGTCCAGATACTGGAAGCCATTCCACCTCATCCAGCCGTCCATGGCTTCGTTCAAGGACGGTCAATTCGGACTTTCGTTGCGCCGCACGTAGGTCGACGCATCGTTCTGCGGATGGACCTACAGGATTTCTTTCCCACTTTTGGCGCGGCGAGGATTCAGAGCCTCTTTCGCACGATCGGCTACCCGGAAGCTGTCGCTGATTTGCTAGGCGGGATCTGCACCAATTCAGTTTCCCGCGACACCTGGAAAGATGTCACCCGCAGATGTCGATCCAGCAGATCTCTGGAGCGCGAGACGACGTTATGCACGTCCGCACTTGCCTCAAGGCGCCCCCTGCTCGCCTACTCTTGCGAATATTTGCACTTATAAAGTGGATTGCCGGTTGGCTGGGCTGGCAAAAACGCTCGGGGCTGAGTACACGCGATACGCTGACGACCTTGCGTTCTCCAGCGACGATGCGATCTTCGAGAAAAGAGTCGAGAAGTTCTCGACGCATGTCGCGGCAAGACTCATGGAAGAGGGATTCAGCGTAAATTTTCGCAAGACCAGGGTCATGCGCCAGGGCGTTCGGCAACATCTTGCGGGACTGGTCACGAATGTACGGCCAAACATCATCCGCCGTGATTTCGATCGCCTTAAAGCCACGCTTACGAACTGCGTCCGCCGCGGCCCTGAAAGTCAAAATCGCGAGGCTCATCCTGCTTTTCGCGCACACCTTGAGGGGCGAGTGGGTTTTGTCGAGATGGTCAACCCCACGCGCGGACGGCGCTTGCGCACGATATTCGATCAGATTGAATGGAAGTGAAGGCGCCGGATTCCGGCAATACCTAGCCCGTACGGCGCGTGGACAGCAGAGTGAGGATCTCGCGCAGTCCCTGGCGGATGTGTTGAATTTCTGCGGAAGATTGCGTCGGAAACGGGATCGCCGACTGCGTCTTGTCGGATTTGGTTTCCACACGCAATTGCTGGCGGGCGCCAGAGATCGTGAATCCCTGCTCGTAGAGCAACTGCTTGATGCGAAGCACGCTTTCGACATCGCGCTTGCGGTACATGCGCTGCCCAGTGCTGCTCTTGACCGGCTTCAGTTGCGGGAATTCGGATTCCCAGAAGCGCAACACATAGGCAGGGAGATGGCAGAGTGTCGCGACTTCACCAATGCGGAAGTAAAGCTTATCGGGGATGAAGATTTCATCTGCCTTATGCTTCGTCGTGGTTTTCTTCCTCGCCGCCATGTCGAAACCCGCTCTGTTTGCCTATTGTGACACAGCTACCGCAGGGATTCGTAAACTTTCCTTCCTGTAGTTCCTCATCAAGTCAACTGTATGCGCCTAAAGGAAAAGCCCCTTAAGAGGTGCTTCTCTCAAGAGGCCGGTGAAAAATCTTGGCGTACGCGAGATCAATCTCGCTCGCCGGTTAGTGTTTCTTCTTTTTTGCCTTCTTCTTCGTTGCCATTGAAGGTGCCTCCGTGAACGATTTTCCCTTGCAAAGGGTGAAGCGACTGTGGCCCTTGGATCCGAAAGACCAACCCTACTCATGGTATGGGAAAGTCCTATAACCCAAGATATTGCGGCACGATGAATAAAGTGTCAACAGAATTCTGCACGTTTGGCGGGATTTCTTGAACTATTCCTCGCTGGTAGTATGCCGACATGCGCCGCGATCCAATTGAGCTTGAGATTTTCAAGAATCTCTATCACTCCATCGCCGAGGAGATGGGCGCGGCACTGCGGCGAACGGCATTCTCACCAAACATCAAGGAACGCCGCGACTATTCCTGCGCGGTGTTTGACGGCGACGGCGAAGTCATCGCGATGGGCGATCACATGCCGGTGCACCTTGGATCGATGCCCATGTCGGTGCGCGCAGCCATCGATGCAGGCCCGATGGCGCCGGGCGACATGGTGATGCTGAACGATCCTTTTCGCGGCGGAACGCACCTTCCAGACATCACGCTGGTCGCTCCGGTATTTGTGAAGACGATTCCTGCTCGGAGGGGCGCGAAAGTGGGCGTCCAGACTTCTATGTCGCCTCTCGAGCGCATCATGCGGATGTGGGCGGAGCTTATGCAGGATCGATGGGCCTGTGCCGCGAGATTTACCAGGAAGGCATTCGCATTCCGCCGGTGAAACTGATGCGTGCCGGATCGATGGACCGCGATGTTCTTGCCTTGCTGCTGAACAACGTTCGCACTCCTGAAGAGCGCGAGGGAGATCTGGGCGCACAGATTGCCGCCTGCCATACCGGGGCGGAAAGGCTGGGAGAAGTCTGCGCCCGTTATGGAGCGGATCGTGCGAGTCGGGCGGCCGCTGGTTTGTTGGAATATTCGGAAGAGATGATGCGGGCTTTTCTGAAAAGCGTTCCTCCGGGTGAATACTGCGCAGAGGATTTTCTCGATGGCGACGGAATCACCGACCAGCCGATCAAGGTTGCGGTGAAGGTGAAGGTACAAGCTAACGGCCCTCGCGGGCGGGAGCGCCGGCGCCACATGGTGGCAGTCGACTTCACGGGGAGCGATCCGCAAGTTCAAGGAAGCATCAACGCGGTCGCGGCGATCACCTATTCAGCCTGTTTTTATGTTTTCCGCTGTCTTCTCGCGGAAGATGTACCCGCAGCCGCGGGGCTGATGCGGCCGATCAGCGTCATAGCGCCGGAAGGAAGCATCGTGAATGCACGCCCTCCTGCGGCCGTTGCCGGTGGAAACGTAGAGACTTCCCAGCGGATCGTCGACGTGCTACTGCGTGCGCTGGCGCAGGCAATTCCCGATCGGATTCCTGCAGCCGCATCCGGAACGATGAACAATCTGACCATCGGCGGTATCGATCCCCGCAGCGGCGTTCCATTCACTTACTACGAGACTATAGCCGGCGGCATGGGCGCGCGGCCTGGGAAGGCAGGCGTGTCCGGCGTGCACACTCACATGACGAATTCTCTGAATACTCCTGCGGAGGCGCTGGAATATGCCTATCCCTTGCGGGTACGCTCGTATTCTTTGCGGGGTGAAAGCGGAGGCAAAGGCAAATTCCGCGGTGGGGATGGAATCATTCGGGAAATCGAAGTACTCGCCGACTGCGATGTGACGCTGCTGGCGGACCGGCGGGTGCGCGGACCCTGGGGTCTCTCGGGAGGATCCGAGGGCACGCCCGGAACGACATCCATTACGCGAATCGACGGCTCCGTCGAACAGATGCCGGGCAAGTTCAGCACGCGTTTGTTAAAGGGCGAACGAATTAGGATAGCTACGCCGGGAGGCGGAGGTTGGGGAATCCAATCTGCTGGCGGTCGACCTCGCGAAGGGACTAAATAGCATGACGATTGAGATGAACAGCCACTATCTCGAAGAAGCGCGCCGCCAGTTCCGCGGACACAAGCGTATGGGCGAAGGCGCGATGTCACAGTTGCGGGATGAGGATTTTTTCGCTGCTCTCGACCCGGAATCGAACTCCGTCGCGGTGCTCGTTAAGCATCTGGCGGGCAACATGCGTTCGCGATTCACGGACTTTTTGACCAGCGACGGCGAGAAACCTGATCGCTTTCGCGACCGGGAATTTGAACTTGGCTCTGCGACCACGCGCGCCGACGTCATGAACTGGTGGGAACAAGGATGGACGACTGTCTTCCATGCGGTTGACGCGCTCCATCCGGAAGACGTGATGCGCATAGTCACCATTCGAAGCGAGGAGCATACCGTGCTGCAAGCCCTCAACCGACAGATCGCGCATTATGCAGCGCACATCGGGCAGATCATCTTTCTATCGAAACATCTTCGATCAACCGAGTGGAAGACATTGAGCATCCCGCGGGGAAAGTCGGAGGAGTACAAGACCGCGGCACCAAAGGCGTCGAAGGCCTGAGGATTTCTTATTTGTAGCAATCGCAGGCGTTGCCGGGCGACAGCCGAGGGCGGTTGTCCCCACATGACTCACTGGACTGGTCCGAAATAGCGGTAGTGCCCAGTGATTTTCCAATTGAACAGCACATCTTCCATCTTCGGTCCTGCGCCGATGTTGTGAACAATCAAATAGCGTCCGCTGAATTGAGATTTCTGATCGACGACAATGCCGATGTGCGGCACTCCCCCACCCAGGTCCCAGGTGACCAAATCACCCGGCGCATAGTTTTCCGCGAGATTCGTAATCGCGAGCGATTCGCCTTTGCGTTGAAAAAAGACCATCAGGTTGGGGACTCTCCGATGGTCAATATTTGAATCGGGATGCGCGAGCAGCCAGCGTCGCTTGTTAAGATAGGCTCCGAAGTTCTGTACCATATCCTCGTGAACTTCTTTCTGCAGATCGATGCCCATGGCGCGATAGGAACGAATGATCTCATCGGTGCAGACGCCGGTGTCGGATGGAACATCTCCGTTCGGATACGGAATGCGAACGTACTCTGAGACGTATCTGACCCGGTGATGGGTGCGCTCGATGGCGGCGGCTACGAGGCCCTTGGCAAATTCTTGTCGCGAGGAGGAATGTTGCTCTTGAGGGAGGAAACTTGCGAAGCCCGTCAGCACCGGGGCGAGGAGAAGCACCGTGAACCATCTCGCGATGAGGACGGGGCGCACGATGCAATTGTAATGGCAAGCTTCTCAGGACGGGATCGTGGACGAATCTCAGGGTTTGGCCGCGCTGGCATTCTTCGACTCTGAGCGCGGCCACTCCGGCGAAACCAGAAGGGTGCGCCACAATGGACCACCCATGTACGACAGCGTTTCGGACTTCACAAACGACGGGGCCTCGCCCGCGATAATCCATACATGAGCGTCGGGGGGTTCTTTGCCGAGGAGTGGAGCAACGACTCCCGCGACGCCTCCGATCTCCACTTTGACCACGTAATGAATGGCCTGGCGGGTTGAACCTGCAATTGAGAAGGGCTCAGTTCCGGAAGAACTGACGTTGAGTTTCACGATTCGCGGCTTGGGGGTTGCAACCACCACGGGAAACTGCGGGATGGCTTCGCCCGAACGAACGTTCTTCAGGAGAATTGGGAGCAACCCGTTGGCAATATCGGGGGGCAATTTCATCCTTTCGCTCTCGACTTTTTCTTTTCCCTTGTCGTCGGTGTAGCGGACGGTGACCTGCCCCGTCGAGGTGACGATCGAAATATCGGTGGGGTGAGAAAAGGCTGGCCCTTTCTGGGTCATCCGGTAACTGATCAGCGAAAAACTGTTGCGCTGAGAAAAAACTGTAGTCTCTTCCTGTAACGATCCGTCCTTGAAGTGCAATACGAGATGTGTGGTGACTTGACTCCCGTGCGCCACTTCGAAGAGGTCGCCTTGCGCCAGCGCGTTGCCGTCCATCGTCGTCAGCAGGATAAAGCCATGGACTAAGCCTTCTTGGAAGCGCACGGGGACGTTTGAGGCGAAGGTGCATCCAGCGCACCCTGCAGCCCATAGCAGAAGAACAGCGATCGATCGCAATCTCACGATATAACCCTCCGCTAAAGAAATAACTTGGATGCGAACTGGTAACGAGATGCGGTTGAAATCATTGTCAAGAGTATGTCAAGCGCGCGTCGCAACGGCGCCTACCCCAGAGTGCTAGAATCATATGTTTTGTGTTAACAGACATTTTCGCAATGAATTTATAGGTGGCAATCATGGCTGGAACAATGCTGGCGGTGGTTAAGCCAGAGGCAGCGCCAGGGGCGGAGATTCGCGAGGTAAAGATCCCCGCTTTCGGACGCAATGACGTACTTGTTAAGGTGAAGGTCGCTTCCATCTGCGGCACTGACCTGCATATTTACAACTGGGACCGATGGGCACAGAACCGGATCCATCCTCCGCTGATCCCGGGACACGAGTTTTGCGGCGAGGTTGCCGCTTTCGGAGACGAGGTGACCAGCGTCAAAGAGGGTGACTTCGTCTCCGCCGAAATGCACGTCGCTTGCGGAAAGTGCCTGCAATGCCGGACGGGCGAAGCGCACATCTGCCAGAACGTGAAGATCATCGGCGTGGATGCTAATGGGGCATTCGCCGAATATGTTGTGATCCCCGAATCCAACATCTGGAAACTCGATCCGGCGATTCCTCAGGATTACGCGTCGATTCTTGATCCCTTGGGCAATGCCGTGCACACGGTGCTGGCCGGCGAGATCGCCGCCAAGACCGTCGCGGTCACTGGCTGTGGTCCGATTGGACTCTTCTCTATTGCCGTGGCGAAAGCGGTCGGTGCGACATCGGTCTTCGCAATCGAGGTCAACGAGCACCGCGCGAAGATTGCCCGCGAGATGCAGGCGGACTACGTCCTGAATCCCGCGAAGGAAAATGTCAACGCCATCGTGATGGAAAAGACCGGAGGTCTTGGCGTGGATGTCGTCCTCGAGATGGCGGGACATCCCGACTCGATTCGGACGGCATTCGACATCGTTCGACGCGGCGGGAGAATCTCGCTTCTCGGCCTGACCTCGAAACCGATCTCGCTGAATTTTTCAGAAGACATTATTTTCAAGGGAATCACGATCCAGGGGATCAACGGCCGGCGGATGTATCAGACCTGGTATCAGATGACGGCTCTTCTAAAGAGCGGCAAACTCAACCTGCATCCCGTCATTACCGATCGCATCCCAATGAAAGACTTCAGCAAGGCGATGGAGCGGCTTACCACTGGAGAAGCCAGCAAGATTCTGGTTTATCCGAATGGCGTCAAGTAGCTCGCTCTTGTGCGCGTAAAGTTATAAGCACTTTCGTGTTGAACCTGTGTAGTTTCGAGGCGAGGTTTTATCCAGATGAGTTCCGCGACCCGCACTAATCCGCTCTCCTACCTTACCGACCAGTTGAACGAGTTGAAGACGAAGGGCACGCATTTCAAACTGCGCGTGCTCGATGATGAGCAAGCGGCCGTTTGCACTTTCGACGGGAAGAAAGTCATCAACCTCGCCTCGAACAACTATCTCGGACTGACGACGCACCCCAAGCTGCGCGAAGCCGCGCTGGAAGCGACCCGTAAATACGGGGTTGGATCGGGCGCCGTGCGCACGATCGCCGGCACCATGAAAATCCACATGGAACTTGAGGAGAAAATCGCGGCATTCAAGAACGTTGAAGCCTGCGTGGTCTTTCAGTCCGGATTTGCGGCCAATGCTGGAACGGTCTCGGCGGTGTTGGGCAAAGAAGATTTCATTATTTCCGACGCGCTCAATCATGCCTCGATCATCGATGGGGCGCGACTTTCTAAAGCAAAGATTCTCGTCTTCCGGCACAAAGACATCGCGCATGCGGAAGAACAACTCGCTAGCATCAAGGATGCAGCCGGGTAAGAAGCTGCTGATTACAGACGGTGTCTTTTCGATGGATGGCGACATCGGCCCGCTGCCTGGCCTTTGCGATCTCGCCGAAAAATATGGGGCAATCATGATGGTCGATGATGCGCACTCATCCGGCGTGCTCGGCCGCAATGGCAGGGGAACTATCGATCACTTCAACGTGCACGGGCGCGTGGACATACAGGTGGGCACGCTGTCCAAGGCGATCGGCGCACTCGGCGGTTACGTTTGCGGCACTCGCGACCTCATCGACTTTCTCTACCATCGCGCGCGGCCGTTCCTGTTCTCGACCTCGCATCCGCCGTCTGTCGCCGCGACATGTATTGCGGCTTTCGACGTATTGGAGAGCGAACCGGAACGAATGGAAAAACTGTGGGAGAACACACGCTTCTGGAAGAAGGAACTTGGCCTGCTGGGCTTCGACATCGGTGGGAAAATGACCCCGGCCAGCGAAACACCGATCACCCCGATCATCATCGGCGACGGCAAGCTCACCATGGACTTCTCTCGAGAGTTATTTAAGGAAGGCGTACTGGGAACCGGCATCGCTTTCCCGACGGTCCCGGAAGGAAAGGCCCGCATCCGCACCATCATGACGGCGACGCACACGAAGGAAGAGTTGGAGCAAGCGCTGGATGTGCTTAAGCGCGTCGGAAAAAGAATGAGGGTTCTGGATTGAGCCTGACCAATCGATTCTGGGCTCATTGTATGATCGAGCGTGGCTTTCTCCGGCAATAATGAAAACGGTTTTTGCCCTTATTGCGGCGAGCGACCGTGTAACTCAGATGATCACATTTTCTTGCAAGCAATCTGCGGCCGCCGGACGATCCCTGCGTGTAAGCAATGTAACGATCGCTTCGGACACACTTTTGAAGGACGTGCTGTAGCCAAATTCCTACATCCGCTCTTGGTTCAATTGGGAATAGGCGTCCCCGTGATCGACCCCGGGGCGATTTGGCGATCTGCATTGGTTAGGAACGATGGACAGGTGTATGACGCTTCTCTCGCCTGCAGGACTTAAGGTGGAGTCCACTCGCCCCCTTATCCAAAAAAATGCCGAAAATCCAAACGTGATGGATGTAATAGTCGGGAATGACGCCGTGGGGCAGAAGCATTTTCGGCGAATATTGAGCACTGGGAATTTCGCGTAACGGGAACCAAACTAGTCCCTGTGAACAACCCACCGATGAAGGCAAACATCGAATGGGGTCCCGACTTGAAAATGACGGCGCTGAAAATGGCGCTAGCGACCGCCACGCTGACCTTCCCCGAGGAAGTTGGAGCAGTTCGCAAATTTGCCAGCAAAACATGTTCCACTCCACTGCTTTTGTTAGTGGCGGGACTGATTGCCGTTGATGTTCAACTGCTGGGAGTCGACGGGAATGGTGGTCTTGACAGAGCTGATGGCAATACGCCGTAATTGTGTGGCACCCGACCTATCGCGATCACCCAGCGCTGGAGCCGACTACGAATTCGAAGCCTCTCTAGACATGGAACAACTTGATTTACCTCGAAGAGCATCGCCGGCAGACTGCAGGCTGTTCATTGCTTCGGAGCTGTGCACAGTTTTGGGAGCCCGACATGGAAGATGACCCTTAGCGGTATCCTCACGATCCAGCTTTGCACCTTTACGAAATCTGTCTAAAGGAGGTATTGAGTCGCGACTCTCGAATTCCTACTTACCGGCATTGAACGGTTTGATAGACCGGTTGCCCCGTTGAGGTTGCCCTCGTTCGAACCTGGATCCGATTGATCCACTCTAGCTTGTCGATCAGAAAGCTAAATGCGGGTGCGGCAGAGCGAGGCGGGAAGACGAATGAGATGATCAAACTGAATCAAGTTCAGCTTGATGGACTGGACATCTCGCGACCAAAACCATACGTGGTGACGTCGTGGACTGGAGATTTCCTTCGAAAAAAGAGTTAAGGACTCGGTGGCAGGACCACTCGCTCGCCTATGCCGCACCGGGGAATAAAGACTGGAGATGAAGACATCCCCGGATACCGCTCCGAACTAAGGAGAGCTTCATTTCGTATCGAACATGGGCCTCGCCATTTCCTCGGGCGAAGCCGTTTCCGGATGCTCCGCTTTCCACCGCATCGCTGCTGTGATTCGCAACCGTGCTCATGCCCCCGCATGGGCATGTGTCAGATCCGGATGCTCCGCCTTCCACCGCATGGCTGCGGTGATTCTCGTCCGCCCGCTCGGATGATCGAAGAACAGAACCTCCTCAAGCGGCCCCGGTTCCATCTTGCGGTATTCGCCGAGCAGTAGATCGACGTTGGCCTCGCCATCGGGCTGGCGGGCGGCATTCAGTCCGTACATATCTGCTTCAAATTCCATGGTGCGCGTGATCGTGTTTCCGATCGGCGTTGTGATGAAAAAATATGCCGAGAAAACAATCACGGCGACGGGCAGAACCGCGACATCGGTGATCCCTTGTACGCCCCAGCCGTCTCCGAAACGAGCGAGCAGAAAGTTGATGCCCCAATTGAGAAATGCGAATCCAATCACCAGGACCGCGCCTTCCATCACGAAGCCTTTGTAGGCATGATTCAGGACATAGTGCCCCATCTCGTGACCCATGGTGGTCTGGATTTCCGGGAGCGTGCAACGATTGATCAAGTTGTCGTTGAGCGAAATGCGCTGAGTGCCGGCGAATCCGCTGACGTTGGCGCTTACACGGTTGGATTGCCGCGAGGCGTCGAATTCGTAAACGTTGGTAGCCGGAATACCGTTCGCCCGCGCCATGCTCAAAATTGGATCTTTGATTCGCGGATCCTGAACGGTCTTGTACTCATTGAAGAGCGGCGAAATGTAGACCGGAGCGATCAAAACGACGAACGCGAGGAACACGAGCATGACTCCCGCCGCCCAGAGCCACCAGTTCTTTCCAGTTTTCCGAATGACGCCGAACAGCGGCACCAAGAGGATCGAGCCCAACACCAACGCCACCACCAGCCCAACCATCTGATCGCGCATCCAACTGCCGAACGTCATGTTCGAGAGGGCGTATTTGTGCTCGCGAAAGTATCCTTCGTAGACAGTGAGAGGAAAGTTGATGATGAGCGTCGCGGTGATGAATAGTGCCCAATAGATGACCGTTTGCAGCGGCC
This sequence comes from uncultured Acidobacteriota bacterium, assembly GCA_963819455.1. Taxonomy (GTDB): domain Bacteria; phylum Acidobacteriota; class Terriglobia; order Terriglobales; family Acidobacteriaceae; genus Sulfotelmatobacter. Next base: position 360,190 of record CAWFWF010000010.1, on the reverse strand, counting down.
GAAATCGCGTAATTCTTTCGGCGATATTCCGCATTCCCGCTGACAAGCGGAATCGCAGCAGAATCCACATAATCAAGATCGTTGCGAGGAAGTCCCAGAGCTGAAGCCAGTAGCCGCCTTCAAAATAGGCATTCGAGCGGGCGCGCTCAGCAGGAGGCATTTTCGCCAGATAGGTGTTCACGGCGGCCTCGACGTCGAATGCGGCGACGGCTTGATGGTCAGCCGATGCAGCCGCGGCAGAGAGTTCCCTGTGCGTTGGCCTGCGGCCCAAGCTCCAAGAAACAGGAAAGCCAGAGCAGCAAGAACATAGACGAAGCGAGTCATGCTTTCTCCCTGAAGATCAGCTCTCGCGGTGGACGATTGCGCCGGCGACGATCGTCGCTACAACTTTTCCCGTGAACTGCCATCCATCGAATGGAGTGTTGTGCGAGATCGAACGCGAACGCGCGGCGTCAAAAGTCCAGCGCTTCTTCGGATCGAAAATCGTTACGTCGCCGAAGGATCCCTTGGCCAACGATCCGCGGTTTGGAAGGTCGAATACGCGCGCAGGTCCCGCGGTGAAGAGTTCTACGATGCGGGTAAGAGGAATTTTCTGTTCGCGATGCAGCTTGGTGATGGCCAACGCCAGCGCGGTTTCCAGTCCCGTGATGCCGAAGGCGGCGCGCTCAAATTCCACCTGCTTCTCGTGGGGAGCGTGGGGTGCATGATCGGTCGCGATCGCGTCGACGGTGCCATCGGCCAGCGCGACAAGAATCGCCTCCCGATCCGCATCCGAACGCAGTGGAGGATTCATCTTGAAGTGCGTGTCATACTCGCCGACATTTTCGTCGATCAGGACAAAATGGTGAGGTGTCACTTCGCAGGTGACGCGAGCCTTGGCGCGCTTGGCACGGCGAACTGCCTTGAGCGCGTCCGCTGTTGAAAGATGGGCCACATGCAGACGCGAATCGCGAATTTGCTGCGCCAGCGCTATGTCACGATCCACGATGGTCGCTTCAGCCGCGGCCGACATCGCTCGCAGGCCAAGACGAAAGCTCGTGGGCCCGGCATGCATCGAGCAGTTTTCGGTGACGCGCGTATCTTCGGCGTGCTGCACCACGGGAAGATTTAATTCTGCGCCTAGCTGCAACGCCATTCGCATCACGTCATCGTCGAGGATGGGTTTTCCATCATCGGTGACGGCGACCGCTCCCGCACGTTGCAGGGCTGCGAAATCGGTGAGGGTCCCGCCTTTGCTGCCGCGCGTTGCCGCGGCGATGGGAAACACGTTCACGACCGCTCCGCGCTGAGGATCGCGTTGCCAACTCACCCACTCCGCGGTATCGACGACGGGCGCAGTGTTGGGCATGGTGCAGACCGAGGTGAATCCCCCTGCCGCCGCCGCCGCAGTGCCGCTTGCGATTGTTTCTTTGTAGCTTTGTCCGGGCTCCCGAAGATGAACATGCAAATCGATAAAGCCAGGGGCGACGATCAATCCGCGAGCGTCGAACTTTTCATCGGAACCGCCGCGAATCTTCCCCGGTTCAGCGATCTCCGCCACGCGCCCATCGCGCAGAAGGATATCCATGGGCGCATTCATCTTCTCCGCGGGATCGATGACGTGGCCGCCTTTGATCAGAAGTGACATCGATTTGGATTTATCTGCCGTCATACGGTCGACTAAAGGTGTCGCTCATTTCGCTTTTCCCAAAGCTCGCGCCAAAATTGCCATGCGTGTGGGAACGCCATTGTGCACTTCGTCTACGATCACCGACTGCGGGCCGTCGGCAACTTCCGCCGTCAATTCCAATCCACGAATGATCGGCCCGGGATGCATCACGATCGCGTCTCGCTTCGCCAATTTCAACCGCGCCGCAGTCATCTGGTACTGCGCGATATAGTCCTGCAGCTGGATCTTTCTGTCCTTCAAGCCGTTCTTTCTGCACGCGCAGCAGCATGACCACATCCGTGCCGCGCAGAGCATCCTCAAGATGACGCGTCACGCGCAGTCCCGGAGCGAGGCTTGCGGCCACTTCAGGTACAAACTCGGGCGGGCCGCACAATGTCAGATTCACTCCGAAGCGCGTCAGCAGATGGCATGCGCTGCGAGCGACCCGACTGTGGAAAATGTCTCCAATGATTGTCGCCCGCAGGCCCTTGAAAGATTTCTTGTGCTTCAGAATCGTGACGGCATCGAGCAGGGCTTGAGAAGGATGCTCGTGCATTCCGTCGCCCGCGTTCACGACCGGAATATCGAGGTGAGTCGCCATCAGATATGGCGCGCCCGCCGCGGGATGCCGCATCACAATGCAATCCGCGCCGACAGCACGAAGAGTGTAGCCGGTATCAAGCACCGACTCGCCTTTCTCGATGCTGGAGCCCGACGACTGCACTAGAGTGGTCGTCGCTCCCAAGGCTTTCGCCGCAAACTCGAAAGAGGTGCGCGTCCGGGTCGAGGCTTCGTAAAACAAGAGCACGATGCGCTTGCCGCGCAGCAGCGGCCGCGCCTTCTGCGGATTCATCCGGCGGGCCAGTGCGAGCAGGCCCATGATTTCTTTCGTGTCGAGATGTTCGATCCCGAGCAGCGATCCGCGTGCGGGCTTATTCATCGAAAAGGTATCACCGGGAAAAGTGCAAACCGCACATCATACGCGGCGGGAGCAGTCGCCGCAAGCAACGAACCGAGTTAGAGGAAAAGTATCGGCACAAACAAAAGGGACGATCAAGAACAGGATCAGCCTTTGTTCCGACGGCCGAAGATCGTTCCGCCCAATGCTCCGCCGAGACACGCCAGGACGATGGCCGCGATCAGGCTCGAGACGATGCCGAAGACCATCAGGAACTGCAAGCCTTCCGGACTTTTGAAGCGCTCGAGCATCGCTACGGCTTGCGGGTCCGAGGTGCGGGAGATCGCTTGCTGGATGACCTCGATCAACGCTTTCTGAATTTCCGGACCCTTGTTCATGACAAGGATCACGACTGCACCCAGGATGGATGACATCGCAAACCAGAGGAGTCCGCTCAACGCTCCCAGACGCGCTCCGGCAAAAGGCGTTATCGCAATCGCCGGCCGGCGCTGACGATAGAAAACTACGGCGAGAAATCCAACGCTGACCATGGCAACGAACGGATTGAGTCCGAGCGACATGAGTCCACACGCGACCAGCGCAGCCAGCGCGCAGGGCTTGACCGCGTCCGACCATCCGACGGAAAGGGCCACCACGGGCAGGGCGCTTGCCACAGGATGAGTCGTCGAGGGAATCGAGGTAACGTCCGCTGGCGGCATCAGCCCGCATTATCGGGCTCTGGCATCACGACGCGAATCTGCGGAGCTCCGCAGTGCAGGCAGAATGGCCTGCCATCCTCAACAGCTTGGCCGCACTTGTAGCAGGGTTGTTCCATCAACGCTTTAGACGAGTTGGAGAAAGGCTTGCCCCTGAAAGTACCGCAGGGCGGACGGTTGAGGCAAGCCGGTTCGACGAAACGCAGATTGTGAATCGATGAGGGATGAACCCTGAGGTTAACAGCGACTAAATTTCGCCCTCTTTGCCGCGCACATGCACATACAGAAGGGCAAAGCTCGTTCCCTTGCTGCCATCGCCGGGATCAACAGCGACGACATGCTGATTGTTCTCGGTGCCGACCTTCAGTTCCGTAACAGGTCCGGAGTTCTCCTCGCACTTCAGTTCATTGCTCTTCTTGGAATCTTTGTCGTCATCGTTCACATCGATGTCGCCACCGTGTTTTTTCGAGTGACATTCCAGGACCTTGCCATACTTCTTTAGCTTGTCGCGATAGAAGTCGATAATCTTCGCGGGATCGTCATTGGATACGTAGTTCGCCACGATCAGCTTCATTCCAAATGCTTCGGTCAGGAGGCTCAGGTTTGCTTGATCCTTGTTCTCCTCGCCATCCTTCAGCCTGGCACCGGGATAAAGTGGAACGCCGATCTTCTTTGCGTCCGCATCAGATCCTACGTGCAGATCACCAACCGAACTTCGAACGTCAAAATTCTTGTCGCGGGAATCGGAATCCTGCGCGCAAAGGGGAAGCGCCAAGACTCCCGCCAGCGCGAATGCAAATGACAAATGACGAATCATGAAATTCTCCTTCGACGAAGCAGCTGGTTTCGAACGATTTAGATATCAGCTTCCTTGCCGTGAGTCCGGACATAAACCAGCGAGAAGCTCGATCCGCTGCCTTGGGGCTCGACGGCAACGATGTGTTGATTTTCTTTGGTGCCGACTTTCAGTTCGATGTCGACGCCATCCTTGCCTTCGCACGTAAGTTCGCGCGAACCGCCATTATGGCCTTTCGTGTCAGTATTGAGATCGAGGTGGGTAGTGTGGCAGACGAGCACGCTGCCGTACTTCGCGAGTTGATCTTTGTAGTAATCCACGACCTTGGCGGGCGAATCACCTGATTCGTACTGCAGCGCCACCACCTTCAGGCCGTATCCGAAGCCTGAAATATTCACGTTGGCACTCTTGTTATCGCCGTCCGAATCTTTGTCCTTCAGCTTCGCGCCCGGATACACCGGAATACCCACTTCCTGCGGATCGACGCCCTTGCTCACGTGAATGCCGCCCATGGGCGTTTTGATGTCCACCTGCTTATCGTCTCCATCTTTTTCTTTCTTTACGTTGACGCTGCAGGCGGGCAACAGGATCAAAGGCAAGACTGCGCAAACCAGAGCAACCGTTGCTCTGCGTTGGAATCTAGTGATGTGCATGGAGTGATCCTCCTCTCGCAACTTGCAATGGTCTCTCAAGTCCGGCGCCGCGCTGCGCCACATTTGGAATCGTGACGGGCAGATGGCCGCGAATCGGAATTTCTCCGAAGAGCGCTTTCACAGCGGCTACTTCAGAAACTGTCGCGTTGGAAAATGTGCACATATAGTTTTCAATCTTCAAAAAATCGCTAGCCAGATAAGGATTCCCCATCGCCACAACGGCAGTTTTGGCCGCAGCGCGGTCCAGCAATTGACCGAGTAAAGTGCCGGTCGCATCCGCCATCGCGACGGAATTGCCGATTTTCCCCGCGGTTGGAATCACGTAGACGGCCGCAACCACAGTTTGCGCCTCATCCACAGCCTTCAACACTTCATCGCTCATTCCCGCTGCGACCCGCGGATCCACATAGATAACCCGTGCGTCGGGAATGCGGGCGCGAAACTCGCGGCCAAACGCGCGGCCAGACTCGGTGCGCACGTCGTCGGAAAACAGCACGGCCAGGGTCTGGTTATGTGTCTCCTCTTTGGTGGTATACGGAAGGCCGGCCTTCGGAGTTCCCTTGGATTTCAGCGGAAGCACTTTTCCGTTGTCGCGCACCAGCGTGATCGCGGCATCGGCGACCTGCTGTCCGAAGGCAATGTTCTCCGGTTTGCCCACAAGATTCCCCAAGTCATTCAGGTCGACTGTCCGCGAATCGTTCAGATCTAACGAGGCTTTTATTTTCAGTATCTTAAGGACCGAGCGATTGAGACGATCCTGAGAAATCTCTCCCGACTCAATTGCCTTCACCATCGATCGATACGAAGCACCCAGATCTGCGGGGATAATCAACAGGTCATTCCCCGCCTTAAAAGCCTCCACCGCGGCCCTGCCGATATCGTTCGCGAACAGGTGCGTCAGCCCCGCCATATCGAGCGCGTCGGTGACAATTATGCCTTTAAATCCAAGTTGCTTTTCGAGCAGGTCCGAGACCACGGCGGACGATATTGTTGCGACGTGATTGGGGTCGGCATCGAGCGCCGGAACTGTGACGTGCGCCACCATGACCGAGTCCACGCCAGCGGCGATTGCCTGGCGAAACGGCGGAAGCTCGATCGATTCCAGATGCGCGCGGTCGACGTTCACACTGGCCACGCCTAAATGCGAGTCCGTTGCGGTGTCGCCATGGCCGGGAAAATGCTTAACGGTGGTCAGCATCCCGCCCTCGTGCGCGCCTTTGATGTAGGCAGAGACGAGGTCGCCTACCTGCTTCGGATCCTCTCCAAACGATCGGGTATTGATGATGGGATTCGCGGGATTCGAGTTCACATCGGCGTCAGGAAAGAAATTCCAGTGCACGCCGACCGCTCGCGATTCCAAAGCGGTGATTCTGCCGAAATTCTCGGCGTCTTCTAGTTTGCCATCGGCGCCGAATGCCATGGCATGAGGAAAATTCGTCGAGCCGATCAGCCGCGTCGCCACTCCGCGCTCAAAGTCGGCCGCAAACAGCAGGGGCAATTTCGAATCCTTCTGCAGGCGATTGAGCATATCGGCGGCTTCGTAAGGCTCGCTGCGCAGCAGGAACGGGCCATCGACATGGACCGTCATAGCAAACGATCCCACGTGGTATTTCTGCATGTCGTCGCGCAATTGCAGATACTCCGGGCTTTCGACATTCAGAAAGCCGGCACGGCACCAGATCATGAACAACTGTCCGACTTTTTCTTCGACCGACAGCTTGTGCAGAGTCTTCTCTGCCCACTTATCGCCGTCGTGTGTCTGGCGAATCGGGCTGGGGCGCGAATGCTTCTCTTTGGCCAGCGCAGGCGAAGCAAGGACGGCTGCGATCAAGAGGAAACACAAGATTTTCGGCATGGCAAAACGATAGCAGAAGATTAGGCGGGGTACGTGAAGTTACTGTCAGAGCTAGCTGCCGAACAAGATCGCCCGCATTGAGATGCTTCCGAAATCAAAGCCCTCATAGGGAAAAGACACGTCGTCGCGCTCGTCCGTGCTCCCCATGCAATAGAGAAGCGGTATGTAATGCTCAAGCGTCGGATGGGCTGCCGCCAGCAGTTTCTCTCCCCATTTTTCAGGCGACGCCAATGCAGCCGAGTCGTTAGTTTCGACAGCACCCTTCACTCGGGTATCGAACTCGACGGCCCAATCGAATGCTCCGTGAGGATTCTCCCAGTCGACGCGCCGCAAATTGTGAACGAGGTTTCCGCTGCCCAGTATCAGTACTCCGCGCTCACGGAGCGCGGCCAATTCGCGCCCAAGTGCTAGATGCTCCTTGGGAGTGCGCCGCTCGTCGAGGCTCACCTGAAACGCCGGCACATCGGCTTCTGGATACATGTGCCGCAACACGCTCCACGAACCGTGATCAAGACCCCAGGTCTCGTCAGGATGAATCTCGGGATTACTCGCAAGGCTTCCCGCCAGCACTGGCGCACCGGGCGCGGGATATTCAACTTCATACAATGGCCGTGGAAATCCGTAGAAGTCATGGATTGTGCGCGGGTGGGCTGATGTCATTACGTGCGTCCCCGGGGTGACCCAGTGAGCTGAGACCACGCACACCGCTTCTGGCTTCGGCAGCTGGGCGCTCAGGCCCCTCAGCGATTCTGTAAATGTATTGTGCTCAATTGCATTCATCGGCGACCCGTGCCCGACAAACACCACCGGCATCTTGTTGAGACCTTTATTCATACGACTAAAGGTTTTGATCAAAGTACGAAGAAAAAGATTCGGAGGGTTGTTGGCCCGCGATTTTACTGCAAGTCCGCTTTGTCAGGGTTGTAGTAGAAGCGGAAGCGCAACGCGAGATAAGGTCCGGTGAATTCACCGGGCAGAGGCGGAAATGGGTTTGAGGCTGTAATCCCAGCCCATGCCGCACGATCGAGTGGATCATCTCCCGAGGTAGCGACCAATTTCATCCCGGCCACCTGCCCGTTACGGGTGATGGCGAACTCAATCGCAAGCTTGCCCTTTTTCCCCATCAGCGCGGATTCGGGAATCGCGCGATACCAGTTGTCCTTTACGTCCTGGAGAATGCGCTGCAAGTACGGACCGAAGTCTACGCCCTGGGTATCACTGAGAATTTCTAATGGACCGAGCTGGCGGCCCTTCGAGCCCGTACCCAGGCCGAAGTCGCCTGCTTGGCCTCCGGCGCCGCGATTCGCGGCCGCCGCCTGCGTCGCCTGTTGAATCGCCGAACCCGCGGTCATCGATCCCGAATACTTGCTGAAGCTGTTCTTCGTAGCCGGCGGCGTCTGCAATTGCGCTGTCTGGGTGCTATCAAATTGAGGACGCTGCGACTGTGGAGTCTCCTGCTGTTGCTGCTGGGTTTGCGGCTGGTTCTGTGCCATCGCCTGCTGTTGCGGCACCTGAGGAGCACGCGGCCCCGGCGCTCCAGGCGCACCCGGCGGTGGAGTCGCCAGAATCTTCTTCAGGTCCTTAGCATCGAGCTGCGGATGCCGCGTTGTTGCGATGCGATCCTTGTCTGATTGCACGTTCGTATTCGGACGGTGCGATGGCTTCTGCAAATCCGGGGGGAGCGCGAGGAATGTTACGTCCTTATTGTTGTTGGTATTGACGGGGACGACCACAGCCGTGTGCCATCCCATGAATTTTTCGAGCAATGGCAAGTTCCACAAAACAATTGTCAGAACCAAGTGGACGATGATGGAAATCCAGATCGCCTCGCGCCAGCGCGAGCGTTCCAAATCGTCCTGTAATTGAATTAGAAGATGCGGAACATGCGCATCGAGATCACGGTAGGCGGTTTCCCAGTCGCGGGTATCGTATAGCCCAAGTTGTTCGGGCTGAGGCTTCTCAGGCGGTGCGGCCGGATCTTGAAATGGAATTTGCGTGATCGGCATGCGCTGGTTTTGCTATATCCGCCTGGTCGTTAGACACGAAATACACTCGCGGCGTTGCATCCTGGCAATCGTAGGAAAATGCAATCGGCGCGCTGCTGTGGAACCGGATTACTTCTATTTTCGCATCTTTCTGCAGATTCCGCTCCCATCAATTCGAGGTGGACTAGCCAGTGTAAACATATGTAAATGCAGGAGCGCTGGCGTCGGACCTCTCCCTCAGCCCTGTTCAAAGTTTCGGCGAACTGGATAGGGGCAACTACGACGGTCGAGGTCAGGGCAGCAGCCTGCAGTCAGACGACTGCAGTCAAGGGTCGGAAGTCTGAGGTCTGACGCTAGCTCTTGGCGATCCGGGCTAGATCGACTTTCTTTCCATGCTCGCGAATCGCTGCCACAATCTCCAAGGCCAACGCCAGTGCTGCGCGACCATCTTGCAGCGACACGACTGGAGTCGAGCGCTCGCGAACAGCTTGCAGGAACGATCGCAACTCCGCGTGAAGCGGCTCTTCGGAAGCGACCGGAAGCTTGTTGACCCCGATCTGGGGATTCACCGAAGGGATAGCTACGGTCGAGCCGTCGGAGTTGACTGTGAACACCAGCACTTCCTGCCGACCGTAATCCAGCGAAACATATTGCCGAGGCTGAAAGAAGCGCAGCTTGCGAACCCGCTCGGTCGACACCCGGCTCGCCGTGAAGTTCGCGATGCAACCGGATTCGAACTCCAGGCGCACGTTCGCGATGTCCACTTTCCCAGATAAGATCGGCAATCCGACCGCGCGAACCTCCTTCACAGCTGACTTGGCGAAGGCGAGAACGATGTCGAGATCGTGGATCATCAGGTCGAGAACGACATCCACGTCGAGTGATCGGGGCGTGAACACGCTGAGCCGGTGAACCTCGAAAAACATCGGCTGCGTCAGAACCGGAAGCGTTGCCCGTACCGCTGGATTGAAGCGCTCGAGGTGGCCCACCTGCGCGACGCGTTTGTGTTTCGTCGCGAGGGCAACCAGCTCTTCAGCCTCCTGTAGCGACGACGCCAGCGGCTTCTCGATCAGGACGTCGACGCCTGCCCGCATAAGCTCGCTGGCAACCGGAAGATGATGCGCGGTGGGAGTCGCTACCGAAGCGGCCTGCAACTCGCTGTGGGTGGTCAACATCTGCTGCACCGAGCCGAAAGCCTTGCATCCAAACTCACGCGCCACCGCGTCGGCCCGATTGATGTCAGGATCCACTACACCCAGCAGGCGTACCGGCTCACCTTGAAGCTCGAGCTCTTTATAGACCCGGGCGTGATTGCGTCCGAAAACGCCCACACCCGCAACGGCAACGGTGATCGGATTTTTCGAATGCAGGAAGAATTCTCGGTGGCAGGTTGCCGGAGACAAATTGTAAACGCAAACGATTGAAAGAGCATCTGGATAAGCGACAATGAAGTTCTTCGGGGACGCCGAAACCACGGCCAGATCATGATGTGAAAGATCGTTTGTGTCTCGGCTGCCTGCATTTATTTCGTATCAAGCAACGGAAAGGATTCACTCGAACATGAGGACGATCGCGCTGCTCACCGTCTCGAACATTTTTATGACATTCGCGTGGTACGGACACTTGAAGTACCGGGAAGTCCCGCTGTTCAAAGTAATTCTCGTGAGCTGGCTGATCGCCTTCTTCGAATACTGTTTTCAGGTTCCGGCAAACCGTATCGGCTCCTACGAGTTCAGCGCGGCGCAGCTCAAGACAATCCAGGAGGTGATCACACTGACAGTTTTCGCGGGCTTCTCCGTGCTTTACCTGAAGCAGCCTCTGCGCTGGAACTATCTAGCTGGATTCGCGTTGATCGTAGCGGCGGTCGCGGTGATTTTCAAGAAGTGGTAAGTGCAAAATTGGTGAGCTCGAGGTGCCCCTTACGGGACTGTGAACACCTTTCTGATCGGTTGACCTGCGCTAACTCCGATCGTTACGGCTACGCGAAGCCCGCCTTCTTAAGAATCGCGATCTGTCCGGCATGATAGAGCTCGTGCTGCGCGATCCCCTGAAGCATGTGGCCGAAGTCGTAACGTTTTCCGGGAACGCGGTCTCGCAGCCGTGAGTCCGGGAGACCGGCAACGACTTTCACCAACTTCTCGTGCGTGCGTTTCGTATCGGCGATTGCTTTGCGCCAAGCAGCATCGGTTGGCTTGGAAACAGGCGGGAAATTATCCGCTCCCGTCGGCTGGCATTTTGTTCCGGTGAGGCGAACTAGCGCGGCTCCGTCCCAAGCCGCAATGTGCAGCAGCAGTTCCCAAATACTATGGGCGTTGGGCACCGGCTTGGCGGCTGCCGTCGCCGCATCCACATCCGACAGCAGTTCAAGCACCGACGGCCCATGCCAAGCGTCTCCATCGAAGGCGCGGCGGAGCTGGTCCGCAATTCGAGCCGACTCCGACATAAGGTTCTTCGTCATTCGTTTATCCCGCAGCAGCGACGAGCGCAATGTCCGCCGCGTTTGCAGCCTCCACAACCTTCTCTCCGTCGAGCAGCAAGCATTTGCCTGCATCCACCGCGAGGCACGACGCACCCGCTGCCTGCATCACGGCTATTGTCTTCACTCCAATCACCGGCACGTCAAACCTCATATCCTGATTCGGCTTCGCTATCTTGACCACTGTTAGCGCGCGGCTCAATGTCGAAGCATCTCCGTGGAGAGATCGCATGATCTGTCCTGCGCGCTCAATCGTGGCGTCGGTTCCTTCCATGGCTTCGACGGCCACGCATGCGGATTCGGCGATCACAACCGTCTGACCAATATCGTGTTGCGCCACCTGGCGGGCAACGGCGCGCCCATATTCGATGTTGTTACGTTCCGCTTCCGTCGGCTCTCTGCTGGTTAGCACCCCTGGTTTAACGAGCAACGGCTCCAGCAACCAGGTTGAATTCTCCAACGTGATGCCTTCATCGGCCAGAACCTTGGCGATGGCGCCCAGCAGCGAGTCGGTATTGCGCGTCGTCAGCGACAGCAGCAACTTGGCCAGTCGCCAGTCCGGACGAATACTGGAAAAAATCTGCTTGTGACGGACTTGTCCGGCCATTACCGCGCGCCGCACTCCTTCGCGCTGAAAGGTCTCGATGAGTTTCGACAACTCTCCCAAGGATAGCCAGTGCACGGAGGCAGCGCCGTGCGATTCGATTTCGGGAAAGGTCTCTTCTTTGATCGCAGCCACCACGACTGGATACCCTTGGGCGCGGGCTGCGTCCAGGACGAGAAATGGGAATTTGCCATTGCCCGCGATCAGCCCAATTTTTTCGTTTTGAGCGTTTTCGTTTTGAACGTTATGGTTTTGAATCGGCATCGGAAACTAGGGCGAGTCGCTGTCAAACTAGAGACGCGGAGCCAGTCTAGCACCTAGAATCTGTGTCAGACTTTGGTTCCGGATACACTTTTGCCTCGATATCGGAACGCATTCAAAACCGCCAAGGAGCCGCACTCATGCACTTCGATCCAGCAACGCTCATTCAATTCGCCACGTCTGCGCTTCCTCCGCGGGCTCAGGAACGCGATCGCAGCAAGTTGCCGGATGAGCACAAATGGGATCTCGCTCCGATCTACGCCTCGGACGAAGCATGGCGCGCCGCCAAGGAAAACCTGGCGTCCGCATTGACCGGCCTTCGGGAATTTCAAGGGAAATTGGCTTCGTCTCCTTCTCGCATGGCGGATGCTCTTGATTTACAGAGCCATCTCGACAAGGAACTGACGCGTCTATTTGTCTATGCCAGTATGAGTTCCGATCAGGACACACGGGTCAGTATGTACCAGGGCATGGAGCAGGAGATGATCCAGATCGGCTCGGTTCTTGGGACGGAATCCGCCTTCATCGAGCCTGAGATTTTGAAGATGGACAATGCCACCATCGAGAAATTTCTCGCGCAAGAGCTGCGGCTGCACATTTACCGCCAGTACCTTGACGACATCTCTCGCCGTCGAGCACACACCCTGAGCAATGAAGAAGAAAGACTGCTGGCCTCGGCCGGGGTGATGGCAAGCGGCCCATCGAGCGTGTTCGGCGTCTTTTCCGACGCAGATTTTCCGCATCCTTCGATTACGCTGAGCGATGGTACGACGGTAAAACTCGACAAGGCGGCGCTAGCGCTGCATCGCGCGTCGCCGATTCGCGAGGATCGGCGGCAGGTGATGGAAACCTTCTTTACCTCACTGGGAAAGTACCGGGCTACTTTTGGCTCGATGATGAATTCCAACGTGCAGACCTCTACTTTCTACGCGCGTGCCAGGAATTACGAAACCTCGTTGCAGGCTTCTCTCGATGGACCGAATATCCCGGTATCTGTGTACTCGAAGTTGATTGAGGGAGTTAGCCGCAACATCGACTCGTTTCATCGCTATCTGGAACTCAGAAAGCGGATGCTCGATGTTCCCGAACTGCACTACTTCGATCTCTACGCTCCGCTGGTGCCATCAGTCGACACAAAGTATTCGGTGGAGGCCGCGGAGCGCAACATCCTGGCGGCTTTGGCTCCGCTGGGCGCCGAATATTCGGCTATCAGCCACCGGTCGTTCACCGAGCGCTGGATCGACATGTTCCCGACCGAGGGCAAGCGCGCAGGAGCCTACTCGAATGGCGCCGCCTATGACGTTCACCCGTACATGCTGATGAACTACAACGGCCGCTATGACGACATGAGCACACTCGCTCACGAACTCGGCCATACGATGCACAGTTATTTCTCAAACAAAACTCAGCCGTATCCTTTGTCTTCGTACACGATCTTCGTCGCCGAGGTCGCGTCCACTTTCAACGAAGCGTTGCTTATGGATTACATGCTGAAGCAGATGGACGATGACACCACTCGATTGTCGCTGCTGGGAAATTACCTTGAGAGCTTCAAGGGCACCGTCTTCCGGCAGACGCAGTTTGCAGAATTCGAATTGCGCATGCACGAGATGGTTGAACAAGGGCAACCACTCACAGGAGACGCTCTATGCAGCCTCTATACAGAAATTGTGAGGAAGTATTACGGCCACGACCGGGGCATATGCGTGGTCGACGATTCCATTGCAAATGAATGGGCCATGATCCCGCACTTCTACAATTCTTATTATGTCTTTCAGTATGCGACTTCGTTCACGGCGTCTGCGGCTCTATCGGAGAAGGTCTTAGCGGGCGAACCGGGATCCACAGAGCGTTATTTGAAGTTCATCTCCGCCGGCAGGTCGAAATACCCGATCGACCTGCTGAAAGATGCCGGAATCGACATGACCAGCAATGAACCGCTGGATCTGACCGTCCAGAAGATGAATCGAGTGATGGATGAAATGGAAATGCTGCTGAACAGGAGAGGAGCGGCCAAGAATTAGGCTTGCGGCTTAAATACTGGGATTAATTCTGGCCCAGTGCTGGGTTACTTAATAATTCCGCGCTCGGCGGTTTCGATGAAGCGGATCAGCATTTCGACATCTTCGCCGCGATCTGGTTCCGACTTCAGCTTCTCTAGCGCTTGCGTCGTATTCATCTTGGACGCCAACAGAACCTTGTACGCGTGATGAATCTTGGCAATGCGTTCCTTTGAGAAGCCGCGGCGCTGCAACCCGACTTTATTCATACCGTACGCATGGGTCTCGCGTGCCGCAGACGTCATCGAGAACGGCAACACATCCTGCGTGATTGTCGTTCCGCCGCCAATGTAAGAATGTGCGCCGATTCTCACAAACTGATGCACTGGGCACAACGCTCCGACCACTGCCCATTCTTCGACGGTGACATGGCCGCCAAGCGTGGCGCCATTCACCAGCATCGCGTGATCGCCGATCACGCAATCATGCCCGATATGCGTGTACGCCATGATCAGCAGGTGGCTGCCCACTTTGGTCAGTCCGCCGCCTTTCAGCGTGCCGCGATTGATCGTCACGTACTCGCGAATCTCGTTATGATCGCCGATCTCGAGGCGCGTTGGCTCGCCTTTGTAGGTGACATCCTGAGGCGCCATGCCGATCGCACAGAAGGGGAAAAATCCGTTGTCACTGCCAATCTTCGTTGGCCCGCCGATCGAGACGTGAGAAACGAGGTCGCAACCCTCGCCCAACTCGACGTCGCCACCGATGACGCAGTAGGGTCCAATTTTGCAGGAAGCTGGAACCTTAGCGCTGGCGTGAACGATCGCGGTGGGATGTACGTTCGCCGAAGAAGTCATGAGCGATAAGAGTTATAAACGGCGGCGCTCGATTTGCAGACTCATCGACCTATGATTCGCTGCCAGTACCGCGTCCGCGGGAGCTGTCGATCAATTGGCAGGATACTGCAGCTTCGGCTACGCGACGGTCTCCGACGAAAGCATAGCCCTGCATCTTCGCGGCCGTCATTCCCGGAACCTGTCGCCACCCTTTTACCTCTACTTCCAGACGCAACTGATCGCCCGGACTGACAGGGCGGCGGAACTTGGCGCGTTCAATCCCAGTGAAGACCATGACCTTGTCATTGCGGTCCTGCACTTCGGTCAAAAGCAAGGCACCGCCCGCCTGCGCGATGGCTTCGACGATCAGAACGCCGGGCATGATGGGGAGTCCGGGAAAATGGCCGTTGAAGAACGGCTCATTGATGGTGACGTTCTTGATGGCGACAATGCGGTCTTTCCGCTTCAGGTCGAGGACGCGGTCAATGAGCAGGAAGGGATACCGGTGCGGCAAAATTTTCAGAATCTCGTGGATGTCGAGCACGGTCTTCGGCTCGTCAGCAGAAGGATCCGGCACGGGAGCGCTCTCATTCATAATTCGTCTCAAACAGCTTGAAGATTATACTGTACGACTCGCACAGAGTAAGCGCGGGGAATTCTCCCGCCTGAGAGATAAATCTCGTCGCGGGATCCCCGAAGGTAGAGACTTCTAAGCAGTGGAGTAAAGATGCCCAGCAAAAAAACATCTCGCACGGCGAAGCAACAGAACCCTGCGGCAATCGAACGCCTGCGATATTTCGAGTCTCGGCTGGAAGCGATGGTGCAGACGATCCGCAATTTTGTCGAGATCGAATCCCCCAGCGACAACAAGGCAGCTTCCGACCGAATGGGTGCATTTCTTGCTGGAACCTTTGAGGCCCTCGGCGGAAAGGCGCACCTGCACCGCTCCGAAGATTTCGCCGACAACCTGCAAATCGATTTCTCCGGACCGGAGTCGGCTAAACCCGTTCTATTGCTGGGTCACTTCGACACCGTTTACCCGCTCGGAACTCTGGCGCAAATGCCTTGCCGCTTAGACAAGGGCAAGCTTCACGGCCCTGGCGTACTCGATATGAAGTCAGGCATCGCGCTCATGCTTTATGCGATCGAAGCTTTGCAAACATGGCACGGGCAGGTTCCCCGGCCGGTTACGGTCTTCCTTGTCTCGGATGAAGAAGTCGGCAGCAGTTCCTCGCGTAAAACAACAGAGGCACTTGCGAAAGAGTCCTCTGCGGTGTTCGTGTTGGAGCCCGCTGCCGGAGTTCGAGGCGCCGTCAAGACTGCGCGCAAAGGCGTTGGCGATTACACCCTAACGGTCAAGGGCGTCGCCGCACACGCTGGGCTAGACCCAGGCAAAGGACACAGTGCGATCCTCGAACTGTCGCGACAAATCGAAAAGATATGGAAGCTGAACGACCTGCAAAAAGGAGTGTCGGTGAATCCCGGCATCATTCGAGGTGGAACACGGACCAACGTGGTCGCTGCCGAGGCCGTTGCGGAAATCGATGTCCGCATCAAAATCGCCAAGCAGGCTGCGAGTCTCGATCGTCAACTGCGCGCTTTGAAGCCGGTGGACAAGCGCTGCACACTTCATCTGGAGGGCGGAATCAACCGCATGCCGATGGAGAGAACCGAAGGTGTTGCAGCGCTTTACGCGAAGGCAAAGACGATCGCGCACCAGGTTGACTGGAAGCTCGACGAAGCCGCGGTGGGTGGCGGCTCGGATGGAAACTTCACAGCCGGAATGGGGATTCCCACGCTCGACGGCATGGGAGGCGTGGGCGAGGGGGCACACGCGGTGCACGAGCACATCCTAATTTCAGAACTGCCCCGCCGAGCGCTGCTGCTTGCAGAGATGATCAAGAAAGCGTGATTACGGCGCCGCCGTGAATACCAGGAAGTAATCCATCTTGTCGCCCTTCACGAAGTCGAACTGCTCCTGCAACTGGTAGCCTGCTTCCTTTGCCTCGCGAATTACAACCTCGCTTTGGACTCCGTGGTCTTCGCCGTTGCCGTTGCGGTCGATGATTCCCACTTTCGCCCCGGGGCGAAGCGCAGACCGTAGTTTCCGCAACACCTCTATCGGATGTTCTACCTCGTGATAGGTCTTCAGCATCAGGACTGCATCGATCGAATTTGCCGATAACTTAGGATCATCGGGAGTGCTCAAGATGGGTTTGACATTCTGCAGCCCTTCCTTCTGCGCCCGCTCTTCGATGTGGCTCGTTGCTTCCGGATTGATATCCACTGCAAAGACGATCCCACTCGGTCCGACGCGGCGAGCGGCACGAACCGAGAACCATCCGGATCCCGCTCCCACATCGGCCACAGATTTTCCCGGTGCCAGACCAAGAATGTCCATTACGCGATTGATCTGGAGGCGCTCATCCCGGCCGGGAGAATCGAAGATCGAAAGATCTCCCTTGTAAGGATCACTCGTCTTGCGCTGCTGAAGGAATGCCGCAGACGGACCGGAGGCAGCAACAGTGATCGTCGAGAAGCCCGATAGCAAGTACAAGGAGAGCGCTACAACGTGAATTCTTAGCATGAATACTCTCGCTCCACGGTCTATGCGGGATAGACGCTGCCAAACCCGCATTGTTAGCCTCATTATGTCGATGAGATGCGCTGTTTTGACTCCTCCGAGAGGGTAGCCTACACTTTTTTGTGAGACCCGCGAGGCTGCGGATCAAATCAAAAGAAAGCCGCACTTCGAGGAGGTCGTTTCATGGAAGGCAAAATAGGACTCACGGAGATCCTACTGATCGTCGGGATCGCCATGCTCCTGTTCGGGCCAAGCAAATTCGCCTCCCTCGGAAAGAGCATCGGAGACGGCCTTCGCAACTTCAAGTCCGCCATGAAAGAGAACGAAACGAAGAAGGAAGAAGAGAAGAAAGACGAAGAAAAGCCGGTCTAGTCACCACAGGCCCTTACCGTTCATCCGCTGTAGCTTCTCAACGCTTCAAACTGTGTAGCATTCGGTAGACCAGCGCCATAGGCAGCCCAACCACATTGCTGTAGTCCCCTTCGATTCGCGGAATCCATCGCGATGCCATGCCTTGAATTGCGTACGCGCCAGCCTTGTCCATCGGCTCTGTGGACGCGACGTAGGTGCGAATGTCCTCATCGGAAATCTCATCGAAGTAGACGCGAGTCGTCTCCGACGCAACTTGGATGCTCTCGCTCTCTCCTGGTTTCACCGGTCTCACAATGCATACGCCCGTGATCACCTGATGCGCTTTTCCAGAGAGTATTCGCAACATGCGAGCGGCATCGGCAGCGTCTTCCGGCTTCCCCAGAATTTGCTCGTCAACGACCACGACTGTATCCGCTCCCAGAACCACGTCGTGAGGGCGCGCCTTCCAAACCGTGAGCGCTTTTTCCCTGGCCAAGCGTTCGGCATACACGCGGGCGGCCTCGCCTGCGACCGGCGTCTCATCGACATTCGCAGGGTGCACGGTAAACGGGATTCCCGCCGCGCGGAGAAGGTCCTGACGACGGGGAGATGCGGATGCAAGGACAAGCATGACGTCGATTAAACAACATCAATTGGAGACTATGTTGCGATCAATTCCAGCCGGTTTCCGAATGGGTCCGAGATATGACACCGCCGCACGGTGGGAATGTTGGCATCTTCCGTGACGGAGACATCGGCGTCCCGCAACCTGGATGTCAGCCCGTCATAGTCGACGCAACGCAGCGCGGGATGTGCCTTGCGCGCGGGACGAAATTCCTCTTCAACGCCGAGATGAACTTGCACCTTTCCGCTCGAGAACCAACACCCGCCGCGCTTCGCCAGTTCTGTTGGCTTAGGGAGTTCGACCATTCCCAGCAGATCAGCATAAAATGCGCGCGCCTGATCTTCGCCGCCGCGAGGCATCGCAAGTTGCACGTGATCAATCGCGCTGAAGGGAGGGTCGTCCAAAATATTTATTCGTTCGAATATGCAGCTTACAGAGCTGGGCGGACTTCTACCGGATTCCGACCTGCCCGCGTACGGATTCGATCAGTTTCGCAGAATCGTAACCAATCCCGTCTTTGAAAACCGTCTCTACGTTTTCAATGTCTTCAATCCTCTGAGATGGATCGCCCTTGATGACCACGAGGTCCGCTTGCTTACCGGCGGCGATGGTTCCGATGCGATCGAGTTCGCCCAGATATTGGGCTCCATTCGAAGTTGCTATCTGAATCGCCTCCACGGGGGTAAAACCTGCTTCCACCAACAGTTCGACCTCCCGCTGGTCGCCAAAGCCAGCCAAAACTCCACCCATTCCAGTCGGATCGAGGCCGGCCAACAATAATCCGCCCGCCTTTGAGAAGGCATACTCGAACTCCATTTCTTTCTTGAACGCCACTGGCCACGGGGAGTCATCGGTCCCATAGCGTTTGCGGATTCGTGCCGTATCGCTCGACGAGACTCTTCGTTCCAGAAGCAGGTTTCGGGCCTCCAACGACAGCGCGCCAAGCACTCGGGGCTGGAGCGCGGGCCGCCCGGGAAAACTTCCCATCTCGAAGACGGGCAGCGTCGATGTCATCGCGACATTGTGTTTTATCAAGTCGACGATCATTTCGTGGACAGGCCCGGAATTCACGTCCAGCTTCCCCATTAGCACCGGGTCTTCCTCGTCCTTGCACTCGCCCGGCTTTTTGCCCGGAACAAATTCCGAATCCACGAACAAGCCATGCTCGAGATCGTCGATTCCGAGAGCAGCAGCCTCTCGAAAGCCGATGGAGCACAGGTGCCCAGTGACCTTGGCGCCGCGCTTGTGCGCTGCTGTGATCGCGGCGGCAAGTTCGTCGTGGGTGATAAACATGTATGCCTTAAAGTCGTTCACACCCTCGTCAAGCCAGTAATTTACAGTTCGAGTGGCATCTTCCGGACCAGTGAGTTGATGCAGTTGCACCGCCCACGACCCCGCGCCTTCCAGGTAGGGACCGGTCACACGCATCTTCGGTCCGGGCATCTTGCCGGACTCAATCGCGTTGCGAATTTCCAAATCGGTGTAGGGCTCGAGCGAGCCCGTCGTGCGGATCGTGGTCACGCCGCCCGCGAGATAGAGCCGTGGAAAACTGTAAGACATCTCGCCGAACGAAGCCGGCGCGATGGGATAGAACATGTGATCGTGCATCCCGACCAGCCCGGGGATCACCGAGTATCCGCGCAAGTCGAGTACCTGCGCATCCTTCGGCACATTTGCTGCCGAGGCCTCGGCAACAGAGTCGATTTTCCCCTTGTTGAGGATGATCGTTTGATCGTCCCGGGCTGCTGCTCCCGTGCCATCAATCACGCGAACGTGGGTAAGTGCCACGACGGGAGCGTCGATCTTGACGAACGATTGCACTTCGGGTGATAGCGCCTGCCCCATCACGGCCGAACAATAAGCAAGACAGACCAGAGCGAGTGTGTTGCGCATGCATCCTCCAAACATTCGCGCCGCAAAACGATCAGAACCAGGTTCCGGCGCGGTACTTCCGATATTCCTCGCCAAAGGCGGCCTCGAGAACCGCGGATTCCTTTCGGGCTCGCCACAGCTGCAGCGGAATCAACACAAGGAAGATCAGCAGAAATTTTGGTTCGCTGAAAACCAAGATGGCTCCGGCAAACACCCATGAACCGAAGAGATAAATGGGATTGCGGATCTTTGAATAAAGCCCGCGAGTCACAAGCTGGCGGGCTTGCGCACTAACGGCAAACGAGGAGCCAAGTTGAAATCTCGCGACCGTCCAAAGAACAAAGCCCGCAATCAGCAATACCAAGCCGATTATGCGAGGCGTCGTCCATGTGTTCGGAAGATGCGTCCAGAACAATGAAACGAGCGCCGTAGCGACCATCAAAGTCAGCGCAATGTGTTTTGCAATCACGATTTTCGCCGGGAGAGCGAGGGTAAATCAGAAGGTTCCGAGCCGCAAGCCGTGGATCAACCACAGTCCGCTTTGGCCTGGTCATAGAACGAATTGTGGGTACGAGCAATTGGCTCCCATCAGCCGTGGCGCTCAAATCGCCTGTTAGAATCAAAGACTAGCCTGCCACTCATGGACGCCGCATTCATCCGCAATTTCGCGATCATCGCGCATATCGACCACGGCAAATCCACTCTGGCCGACCGGCTACTCGAGCTCACAGGATCGCTAACCGCCCGTGAAATGCAAGCGCAAGTTCTGGATTCCATGGACCTTGAGCGCGAACGCGGCATCACGATTAAAGCCCATGCGGTCCGCATGATGTACACCGCGCAAGACGGGCAGACTTATCAACTCAACCTAATCGACACTCCCGGGCACGTGGATTTTTCCTATGAAGTGTCTCGATCTTTGGCCTCATGCGAAGGCGCGCTGCTGGTCGTCGACGCATCCCAGGGTGTTGAAGCGCAAACACTTGCCAATTCCTACCTGGCGATCAATCACGGTCTCGAAATCATCCCCGTGATCAACAAGATCGATCTGCAGAGCGCCGATATTCCTCGAACCCGGGAAATGATCGAGGGCGCAGTCGGCCTCGACGCGACCGATGCGGTGCTGATCAGCGCGAAGACCGGACAGGGTGTGCCGGACGTACTCGAAGCCATTGTGAAGCGTGTTCCGCCGCCAAAAGGGTCGCCGGAAAACCGGCTGCAGGCGCTGGTCTTCGATTCATGGTTCGATCCCTACCGTGGAGTCATTGTGCTGGCCCGTATTTTTCAAGGCACACTTCGCAAGCGCCAGCGAATCCGCCTGATGTGGAATGGCACAACGTTCGACGCGGAAACGTTAGGCGTGCTTACGCCGAAGCCGGTCGAGATCGACGAGCTTCAAGCGGGAGAAGTCGGCTTCCTGATCGCGAACATAAAGAATGTAGCCGACACGAAGATCGGCGATACCATCACCGACGACACCAATCCGGCGATCGAACCGCTACCCGGATTTGAAGAGATCAAGCCGATGGTTTTCGCTGGGCTTTACACCATCGACGCACACGAGCACACGCTGCTTCGCGAAGCCCTCGAAAAACTGCGGCTGAACGATTCTTCGTTTTTTTTCGAGCCAGAGAGCTCCGTGGCCCTGGGCTTCGGCTTTCGCTGCGGTTTTCTCGGTTTGCTCCACATGGAGATTATTCAGGAGCGCCTGGAGCGCGAGTTCGGACTGAGCTTGATCACCACCGCGCCCGGCGTGCGTTACAAGATCTACAAGACCGACGGAACGATGGTCGAGATCGACAATCCGTCGCGCTGGCTCGATCCCAGCGAAGTTGCGAAGATCGAAGAGCCCGTCATCCTCGCCACAATTCTCACCAATGAAGAGTACGTCGGCGGCATTCTTGCGCTGGTCGAAGAAAAGCGGGGCAAGCAGAAGACCTTCGAATATGTCAGCTCATCTCGAGTGATGCTGCATTACGAACTTCCATTAAACGAGATCGTTCTCGATTTCTACGATCGTCTAAAGTCGGTGTCCCGCGGATACGCGTCGCTCGACTACCATCTCGCTGACTACTGGGAGTCGCCAATGGTGAAACTCGACATCCTGGTAGCGGGAGAACCCGTGGACGCCCTGTCGATCATTGTGCATCGCGATTTTGCGTATGAACGAGGCAAGGCGCTGGTCTCGAAGATGCGCGAACTCATCCCGCGCCAGATGTTCGAAGTTCCCATTCAGGCTTCAATCGGCGCGAAGATCATTGCGCGAGAAACGGTCCATGCCATTCGGAAGAATGTGTTGGCGAAGTGCTATGGGGGAGACATCAGCCGCAAGCGCAAATTGCTCGAGAAGCAAAAAGAGGGAAAGAAGCGCATGAAGCGCATTGGCCGCGTGGACATTCCCCAGGAGGCCTTTCTTGCGGTCCTCAAGGTGGGTGAGAGCACCGACTAGTTTTGTTCGTTTCAACCCAGTGAGGTCGTTGGCCCGGCAACTTCGCCCCGGCGTTCTATCTTCAAAAACGATCCGCCAGATTCGCACTTCCGCTGATGACAGGGGCTAAAACGAGCCAAAAATGCAAGAAAAACGAAAGTCTGGATACTGAAAATGTGCAAATCTCAAAAGAGGAAATAGGCCGGTAAACCGTGACCGCCGCTCATGTTAACAGAGCGTGGATTGCATAACTGGTTACTACTCAGGACTTTAACGGGCGGAAAGTGATGTCTTCCAAGACTAGCGGCTGAACTTTACTCAAAGACATTCTGAACACAGTTTTCAATTCCACAAGCTTTTCCACAGGGCGGGCTGGCTTTTTGTTAGGTCCACGCAAACCTAAGCTCCTACAGCACTTACATCTAGCTCCTACAGGATTTGCTGTAGCGACTACCTATTCCTCGGGCCCGCCGCCACCGTCGAGCATAGATTCGAAACGGGTGCAATGCTTCAAGAATGCCATCTTCACCCGCCCGATTGGGCCGTTGCGTTGTTTGGCAATAATGATTTCCGCCCGTCCCTGAAGCTCAGGATCGTCCTGCTTATAAACTTCCTCGCGGAAGATGAACATGACAAGATCGGCATCTTGCTCGATCGATCCTGACTCGCGCAAATCCGCGAGTTGCGGACGATGATCGCCGCCGCGGCTCTCCGGAGCGCGGCTCAACTGCGATAGCGCAATCACGGGTACACTCAGTTCCTTTGCGAGCGCCTTCAAACCCCGAGAAATGGCCGAGACTTCCTGCGTACGATTCTCAAAGCGCTTGGCGCCGCCCGACATGAGTTGCAGATAATCAACGATGATCAGGTCGAGGCGGCCTTGCGCCTGCTTCAATCGCCGCGCCTTTGCGCGCATCTCGCTCAACGAAATGCCTGGGGTGTCATCGATAAAGATGGGAGCGTGCGCCAGTTGCTCCATTGCCTTGACGACTTTTCGAGTATCGTCCTGCCACAGAGATCCAGTTCGCATTTTGTGGGCGTCCACACGCGCCTGCGAGCAGAGCAAGCGCATCAGCAGAGCCTCGCGTGACATTTCCAGAGAGAACACTCCCACAACTTGCTGATCTTCGATCGAAGCATTTTCCGCAATGTTCATCACGAACGCGGTTTTGCCCATGGAAGGACGAGCCGCAATGATCACGAGGTCGGATCGCTGCAGACCGCTCGTCATTTCGTCGAGGTCGACATAGTGCGTGGCAAGTCCCGTTATGCGTTGACCGCGCTGCAGGAGTGCGTCGACCGAGCCAAAGGTTTCGCGGACGATTTCCTGCACACCCATGAAGCCGCGCCCAATGCGCTTTTCTGAAAGTTGGAAAAAGGCCGCTTCGGTATCGCTTAGAACGTCTTCGGCGGAGTCGGATTGATCGCTGGCCCGCGCCATGGCAGTACTTGCCGCCGAGATCACTCCGCGGAGGAGTGCTTTGTCGCGCACAATCTTGACGTAATGCTCGATGCTGGGCCGGTCGGGGACACCTTCGACGAGACTAGAAACATAGGCCACGTCGCCGATCGGCTGCAGATCCTTGTGGCGGTCGAGTTCCTCGATCAGCGTGATCATGTCGATCGGACGTGAAGACTCCGCCAGATCGACCATCCGCGAATAGATGCGCCGATGAGAGTCGAGCGAGAAATCCTCTACGCGCAGATGCTCGGCTGCCTGGTTATAGGCAAAGTTGTCGAGTAAGATCGCGCCGAGGATCGAGCGTTCGGCTTCGACGTTCGCCGGGAGGGTGCTGATGCTGTAGTCGGAGGAAGTAGCCAAAGTCTTTTCCTAAACTTTCAGAAACACCACATGCAAAACTAATCCTTACACCGTTGTGAATGCGAAGCAGATGCTCTGGAAAACTCAGTCCGAATAAAAATATTTTGGCGGCCAGAAGTTTTTGGCGAGCATGAAAAATAGTGTAGGCGAACAAACAGCGAATCACAAGGAAAACCCTGGGGATTCTTCCTTCATGAGCTTCAGAGGTGCCCGGGTAGAACGAGAGAAACCAACAGCAGAATCAAAGTCAAACTTTCGATCAGTACACCGTAAACAGTCAGCCGCTTAGGTCTTGGAAATTTCGCAAAGAGTCGGCTCATGACCATCGCTACGACGACCATCGGCGAGGCAAAAAGTCGAAACATGCACACGCTGCCCAGGAGAGTTGAGCCCTGGTTCACAGCAGGAATTAACAGCAGCCCGGCTGACAGAGGGAGGGTGAGACCAAGACAAAGCAAAACCCATGAGTAAACGGTGTAGGCGGCCTCGGAGCTACGAATGACCAGCACGAGAAAGAAAGTCATCACCAGAAGCATGCCGCAGATGAAAACTTCCAGCACTAAATCGCCGCCGGCGTACATTCCGCCGTAGGCGGCCACGTCGTCAGGATGATTTAAGTATTGAAAGTAGCGTTGGACGATCAAAAGCCCCGCGATTGCAAAAACGGCAGCGTAGCCCAGTGCGACAACCACCAGTTGCGTTCGCCGCGATATCCATTCCATGTGAAGGTTTAGTAATAGTTCACAAACAGGAGTCTTGACGGCAAAAATAGAATGCGGCTCGGGCCAGCCACCCAAGCCGCATCATGCGTGGATTCCTGCGCTGCTTTGTCATCGCGTGCCGCAATGATCGCTTCAGCCCGACAGTCCCCTAAGGGATCACCGCGTGTTCTGAAGCCAATTGCCGAAGCGTGATCTTGCGATCACGTATCGACAACCACTGCGACGGCCAGCAGCTTTTCCCGCTCCGAAGAGCAAGACGGGGAGGAGCCGTAAAGCCCGGGCAACCAGTCGCACTCGCGCGCGTTTCTGGAAGTTTCCCCGCGGCAATTCTCTCGCGAGAACCACCGGTTACTGCTGACGCTGCCACGATTACCTAGCAAGCTCAGGAACTCTCACGTTTCGCTGAACCCACTCTGGGTCAGTTTGTTGTGGCCCGCAAGATAAAAACCTTCTCCGCTTGTGAAGAAGCTGTGGAGGACGTGCCTTCCTTGTGGAAGGACGAGGAAAACAGCGCCAAACTCACCGCCATGTTCCCAAGGCCTTCAGCCGCCGTTCCACCGTTTTCGAATTCATTCGGAAAACAACCCGGAGCGCCGGAAGCGATACTAATGCCGCTGGGGTACGGGCCATGCTTACGCTTCAGGAATCACGCAACAAACTCGATGAACAAATTGAGCTGCTGAGGCGCCTGCAGCGGGACAAGACGATGGCTGCCGTGGAGCAGCAAGAAGCCATCCAGAAGCAGATCGACGAGAGTCAGAAGCAAATTCGCGAACTGGATTCGACCGTCCAGCAGCTGATGAAGGCGCCAAAATCGACTTCACGAACAATTTATTGAAGACCGGCTCGCGCATTCGGTGACTTTGGCTCGCTGGTATGCTGGCGCCTCGAAATCCCTCGCATGGAACCACTTTCAGTCCTTCCTCCTAATGCCGAGTCCGGGCCGTACGGGTTAAGATAGTCCCTCATCGCCAATTATTCGGGCGCACACTGGCTCGGAGGTGGGGCTCCATGCAGTTGGTTTTGCGAGGTCGCAGTCTCAGAACAGGTTTCTTAATTTGCGCGCTCTTCCTCGTTGGCAGCGCGTCATTCGCGCAAGCTCCTAAACTGACATCCGCGCCCGAGCGCGGAAAACTTCTCTTTTTGCAAAGATGCTCGTTCTGCCACGGCCGGGATGCTGCTGGCGGCGAATCGGGGCCTGACCTGACGCGCTCGCGTTTGATCATGCGGGATATTCGCGGCGACAGAGTTCGAGCGGTGGTGCACGATGGCCGCGTCGAGAAAGGGATGCCGGCCTTTCCCGGACTCGCCATTCCTCAGGTGAACGATCTCATCGCTTTTGTTCGCAATCAGGCTAAGCAATTGAACTCCAAACCGGGCGGTCGCCGCGGCGTGGACGTCGCCGATTTGCAGACTGGAAATGCCGAACAAGGTAAAGCGTATTTCAACGGCCCGGGAAAATGCTCGTCTTGCCATTCGCCAACGGGTGATCTGGCAGGAATCGCCAATCGGCGTGAGGGCCTTGAGCTCGAAATGCAGATGCTCTACCCACAGAATGCCAAGGCGAAGGTTACGGTGACCACGAAATCCGGCGAGACATTCACGGGGACGCTCGTTGATAAAGATGAGTTCTACCTATCGATGACGGATTCCGAAGGATGGCGACGATCCTGGCCGATTCGTTCGATCGAGTACAAAATCGATTCGCCCTCGGACGCGCACATCGAGCAATTCGAAAAATATACCGACGACGATATCCATAACTTGATGGCGTACCTGCAAACGCTGCGATAAACGATATGAGACCTCTTTCAACGACGAAGATATTGTGTGCCTCAGTCCTGCTGACCTTTTGCCCGGTACTGCTTCGATCACAGGGTGTGGATCCTGCAATCATTGCGAACCCGCCCGTAGATTCCTGGCCCAGCTACCACGGCGACTATTCCGGCCGGCGGCACAGCTCGTTAACCCAGATCACTCCGGAGAATGTTTCATCTCTCGCCTTGGCTTGGGCGTTTCAAACCAACCAGGATGCGATGATCAAATCCTCTCCGCTGCTGGTAAACGGCATTTTGTACTTCACTGTGCCGGATAATGTCTGGGCGGTCGACGCGCGAACGGGCCATCAGATTTGGCATTACACGTATAAGCCAAATCCTGGCATGCATCTCGGCCACCGCGGTGTCGCGATGTACAAGCAGTGGCTCTATTTTTCGACTCCCGATGCGCACCTGATTTCGCTCGAGGCGAAGAACGGTAAAGTCCGATGGGATGTGGAAGTCGGCGATATCAAGAAGGGATATTGGACGACGATGGCACCGCTGGTAGTGCGCGATCACATCATCTTGGGAGTCGGCGGAGATTTGGATAACATCGGCGCCTACATGCGGTCGTACGATCCGGATACGGGCAAGTCCAGTGGCAATGGGACACAACGCCGCCTGCCGGCACTCCGAATGCAACCACCGGTGGCACCATATGGATGACCGGCACGTATGATCCGGATCTGAATCTGCTCTACACCGGAACTGGCAATCCAACTCCGGTGTTGAACGGCAAAGTTAGACCCGGGGATGATCTCTATACGTGCACAATCGCGGCGCTAAATCCAGATACCGGAAAACTTGTCTGGGCATTTCAACCGTCTCCGCATGACACGCACGATTGGGATGCGATCGAAGTTCCAGTGATGGTTGACGGCGACTTTCACGGCGAGCCGCGCAAGATGCTGATGCAAGCGTCGCGCAACGGTTACTTCTTCGTCATTGATCGTACAAACGGCAAGAGCCTGCTAACGGTACCGTTCGGCCCCGTGAACTGGGCATCGGGTATCGATAAGCAGGGACGCCCGATTCCGAATCCAGATAAAGAGCCCGCGCCAGACGGGCGCCTGATAGCCCCCGATGAAGGCGGCATGACGAACTTCCGCTCTCCGAGCTTCGATCCGAAGAATGGATTGTTCATTGTGTCCGCACGGGAAAGCTACTCGCTCTATTTCGCCAAACCAGCCGACGGTTCCTACGGATGGGCAGGCGCGGACTACGGCCTTTGGGGCAAAGGCATCATCAAGGCCATCGACTACCAGACGGGGAAAATTCGCTGGAGCCACGACATTGGAGAGGGCGCTTCGGCAGGAATTCTAACGACGGATTCGGGGCTGACATTCACAGGCGACTCTGGTGGCACTGCCCTCGCTCTCGACACCAGCGACGGCAAGACTCTGTGGCACGCCGGTACCGGAGGGCAAATTGCAAGTTCTCCGATCACGTATGAACTCGATCACCGTCAATTCATTTTGACCAGCAGCGGAGGTGTGCTGTTCGCGTGGAGTCTGCCCGAGCATAACTAACCACCCAATAATCTTCCTAACGTCTAAGCGCAGGCCTTGTCGCATTCCTGTGGTGCGCGCGCTCCCTGTCTCAGCCAAAAATGTTTTGGTTCAGGAACTGATTGCGGAACTTCCCCTGGGGATCATATTTATTACCTAACTCGATAAATTCCCCCATTTTCTTGTGCACACGCCTGAGTTCACTCGGCGATGTCGTAAACAGTTTTCCCCAATGCGGACAAGCGTCAAACGGAGCCAGCTCTTTTTCGATGTTGGGCAGGATTTTGCTGACCGCCGGCCAATCGGGTTTCCAGGTGAAATGAATCGTGATGCAATCGCGGCCGTAACAAGGGCTCATCCAAAGCTTGTCTGCGGCGATCGCCCGAATTTCAGTAATGAATAGTGACGGGCTGATTTGTTCATGTAATCGCGCGACGGCTTGAATCGCTTCGATCGCATGCTTCCGCGGAACGAAGTACTCTGACTGCAGTTCCTTCCCGGCACTCGGCGTGAAGCCCATACGAAAGTGCGGCAACCGTTCATACCATGGCCCAGGAACGCCCATTTGCTCGGTGCAATTCTCCGCGGAAATTTCCTTGATGGGATGGAGGTTCTTTGTGGCTAGCTTCGCGCCGAACAATTCAGGACCCGGATGCGCCGGCGCTCCGTTCTCGATGCGGATCTTGATCCAAACTTCGTTGACGCGCTCCCGCTGCCAATCCGTGAACAGGCTGACGCTGTATCCGCTCGCTTCGATTTCGTCGAAGTGTTCGTACAAAGCGGAAAATGGCAGATCCTCGTAAACATATTGCCGCATTTGGAAGGTTGGCAAAACATCCAGTGTGACCTTCGTGATGACGCCGAGCGCTCCCAGTCCAACTACCGCTCCGTTGAATGTTTCGCCGTCGTGCTCCCGCGACAAGTTCACTACGCTGCCATCGGCAGTCACCATTTCGAGCGCCGAGACTGCGGTCGAAAGGTTCCCATTCTTCTCGCCGGATCCGTGAGTCGCTGTGCTGCAAGCTCCGGCTACGGAAATGTGGGGTAAAGATGCCAGATTGTGCAATGCAAAACCTTTTTCGTCGAGATACGGACAAAGTTGTCCGTAGGTGATGCCAGCACCGACGGTGACCGTTCGCTTGGCAGGGTCAAGCGAGATCACTTTGTCCATAGGCTTCAGAGAAATGAATTCGTCTTTGCTGTCGGCAATGTTGTTGAAGCAGTGCCGACTCCCCAGCGCTTTCAGCTTGGCGTTCTTCTTCACGAAGTCCTGCGCCTGCTCGACCGAGGTCGCGGCAAAGATGTTGTCGGTGCTGTATTCGAGATTGCCTGCCCAGTTCTTCAATTTTTCCGTTCCCGCCCACGACAGCATGCGTCCGACGAAAGGAGTGGCCAGCACCGTTGCGCCCAGCTTCATGAAGGTTCTCTTGTTCATAAGGTCATTTCCTCAGCCGGCGATTTGGGGCGGTACTTCTCCGATTTGGGCGGGGAGTGCACTTCTCCGGCTGCGATGCAATTTTAATCGAACGGCGCAGTAGCGCTATGCGGAGTTGCACAAATTCGTTGTAGGATTCGATCGAGCCTAAATCGGCCAACCACACCTTCTCTTCTGGAGTGGTAGGCGCCTACGGTGGGTCGATGAATCGATTGAGGAGAATCTTCGTGACTTTGCGTTTCGCTTTCGTTGTCATTGGCGCATTCCTGATTGTTGGACTGCAAAATGGAACCTGCCAGGAAACCTCTAAACCGACGCTGGCCGCAACGCCTCCCATGGGCTGGAACAGTTGGGATGGTTACGGCACGACCATCAGCGAAACTCAGTTCAAGGCCAATGCCGACTGGCTGGCCAAACATCTCAAGCCATTCGGGTGGGAGTATGTGACGGTCGATATGGAGTGGTTTGTCACGAATCCTCGTCCCGAAGGCAATTCGAAGAGTTCGAAGTTCCATCTCGATGCCTTCGGAAGATACACGCCGCCGGAAAGTAGATTTCCTTCCGCAGCCAATGGATCGGGATTCAAGCCGCTCGCCGATTATGTGCATTCGCTCGGCTTGAAGTTCGGCATCCACATTCTTCGTGGCATCCCAAAGGAGGCCGTCGAGAAAAATCCGCCCATTGCCGGATCCTCGTTCCACGCAACTGATGCTGCTGATACTTCCGATACGTGTCCGTGGAATCCGGACAATTACGGGCTTGCTGCCGACAAACCGGGAGCGCAAGCTTACTACGATTCGATTGCCAAGTTGTATGCGAGTTGGGAAGTCGATCTGATCAAAGTTGACTGCATTGCAAGTCGGCCTTACAAGGGAGATGAGATCCGTCTTCTGAGCGAAGCGCTTCGCAAGACGGGACGGCCTATCGTTCTTAGCCTCTCGCCGGGCGCGGCGCCGCTCGACAAAGTTGACGAGATGCGGCGGTACGCACAGATGTGGCGCATCTCGGATGACATATGGGACCTCTGGCACAGCGATGTTTCGTATCCGCAGGGACTGGGGGATCAATTCGCTAATGTCGCGAAATGGGCAGGCAAGGCTCAGCCCGGACATTGGCCGGATGCCGACATGCTTCCACTCGGCCGTTTAGGTCCAGCACCTGGATGGGGCGAGGCTCGCGATACCAGGCTCTCGCACGATGAGCAGCGAACTCTTATGACGCTTTGGTGTATTTTTCCTTCTCCTCTGATGATCGGCGGAGAGTTGCCGTCGGCGGACGACTGGACAATTTCCCTGCTGACCAATCCCGAAGTTTTGGCGGTGGATCAGCATTCGAAAGGAAATCGGCCCGTAATTTCTACGGAGAAGACCGTCATCTGGCTAGCAGATTCGTCGACGAATGATGGGCAGTACATAGCGATCTTTAATATCAGCCCATCCGAAACTGCTCTGCGATACGAATGGAAAGAGCTGGGCCTTTCCTCGAACGCGTACCAACTGAGAGATCTTTGGCAACATAAGGATTTGGGCTCTGCCGATTCTTTGACCGTTACCCTGCCACCGCACGCTAGCGTTCTCTACCGCTTGTCACCACCTAAGACAGAACACTAATGTGCGAGAAGTGGGCGGAGCGCTCTATCAGGGCAAGATATCTTCCGTGAATTGAGAAAACTATGCGCGCGCGATCAGGTCGGCGGCTTTTGCAAGATCGTCGATGAAACTGCGGAACTGAGAGCGCCTCGATTCGTCATCGCGCGCACGAAGAATGGAGGAAGGATGAACGGTCGCAAGAACATGCGGAGCCAGCGGTGAGTCGACGAATTTCCCACGCTCACGGCTAACGGTGAACGTCTTTCCCAATAGCGCTTGGGCCGCGGTCGCTCCGAGACAGACCAGAACTTTCGGCCTGACAACTTTCAACTCCGCTTCAAGCCAGGGACGGCAGGCTTCAATCTCAGATGCGCGCGGCTTTTTGTGAATGCGGCGCTTACCTCGCTCCGCGAGCGTCCACTTGAAATGCTTCACGACGTTCGTAATATAGACTTTGCGGCGATCGACTCCAATTTCCGCAAGCGCATCGTCGAGCAACTTCCCCGCTGGGCCTACGAAAGGATGGCCTGCTCGATCTTCCATATCGCCTGGCTGTTCGCCCACAAGCATCAGAACTGCCTTTGAGGGACCTTCACCGAAAACCGTTTGCGTGGCGGTCTTCCACAGGTCACAGGCTTTGCAGACGCTTGGCGCTTTCCTTCAATTCAGTGATCGTAGGCTTCGAAGTTAGAGGCAGCAGTTCCTGCTTGGCTGCGGAATTGGGTCGAGCCTTCACCTCAAACTCTCCAAGATTTCGGAGACAGCACGGTTTGCGCTTGCGATTGCGCCATGGACGGTCCCGTTGTTGCCGGAGGTATCAGTTGCCTCGCCGGCGAAGAAAAGCGTATTCGCGATCGGCGTCCCGAGTGATTGCTGCGCTCCGCGCGAACCAACCTTGCCGTAGCTGTAAGCGCCGCGAGAATACGGATCGTTTTGCCAGTCGTGAAAATATCCCGCTTCAAATTCGCTGTCGACTTCACTACGGCTAGCTCCAAGAAGTTTCGCTAAGACCCGTAAGCCTTCTTCAACAACGAACAACTCTGGCTTTCCCGAAAGAGCTTCTGCCGCACGAAATGGCGCCCATGCAGTGATTAGAGGCCGCTTCGTCGGCATTGTCGTCCACCATGTCGGGAAAAGAGGGTCTTCGGAAAACAGAAAGCTCATGCCTGAAAGAGTCTTAGCGTTTTTCGCTGGAGTGATTTTTGCCCAGAAGCGACTACGGAATCGAAACACCACTCGAATCACTTTCCCCATCTCGAGTTTTCGCATTGCATCCAGCTTTTCCGGCGGAAGAGCAGGAGCGAATGTGATTGAACCTTCCTCACCCGGCGGCGCCTGCAACACTGCGAGAGGCACGGTTACGAGGACTCTGGGTGCAGACAAAGAGAAGCGACTCTCTCGTACCTTGCCGAGTATTTCTGCAGAACCTGGTTCCCAGTTGATCGTGTCGACGACTGCGCCGGTCTGAATCGTCACACTATCTCGCTTGCCGTTTTTTTCCAGGAGTTGGATCAGACTCGCATATCCTCCCTGGGGGTGAAACGCTCTTTCTCCTTCATTCCGTTCCTCTGCGCGCATTTCTTCGACAAGCCAATGTATGCCGACCAGAGCCGGATCGGCGGCGTTAAAACCAGAGATGTAAGCTAAAGAACGGCGCTTGGCTTCTTCGGACTCGGCACTGTTGTCGGGACAGCATTTCGTTAAGAAGTCGCTAAACGATTCATCCGGCCTGGAATCGTCCATCTTCTGTAGCACCTCGTCCACCAATCCAAAGAAGTTGCAGACGGAGAGTTGCCGCTGTGAGTAACACCAGGAATCCCCGTCGACTTCGGTGGTGCCGATGTTGGCGTCACGTAACGCATTCAAAATTTCGGGCGGTTTGCCGTGGATGAACTCAGCTCCCAATTCGATGGGCGCGCCGGTTGTCGGATCGTAGAGCGTGTGGATTCGGCCGCCAACTCGTTGTCGTGCTTCCAGAATCGAAACCACGCATCCCGACGCCGCCAGGCGCGCAGCAGCGGATAGTCCCGCTACTCCTGCTCCGATCACTAGCACGTCACAATCTTTGGCCATTGAAAGCTCGAACAAACCGGACATTAACCTGGTGACTGATTTAATGCGGTGCCGCCTTCTTGTGAGCGTTCAAGCTGCCTGTCGCGTTTGGCTTTCTGATTTTTTCTTAGCTTTGATCTTGGAGGACAACAAAGTCTTCGCCTTCTCCAACTCCCATCGCCGCGCAGCGCTTAAATTGCGCCCCGCACGGTTAATGAAATAGTTGAGCATTCGCATGCCGGATGCCGGCCCTTTCGGAGAAACCCGTTTCGAGGCCAAGGATGTCGCAATGGCCGAGGCATTGCGATTGAACAACCCCTCTGGAGGATGGGTCGAGTCTGTCTTCACCTTAGCCACCCATCGCTTCGAACTCGCCTTCTTGTTACTTTTGGCCTTCTTTGCGCTACTCACGTCAACCTCCTTGCGAGCAATTCAAGAGTTATGCAGCTTCGCCAGACGGCGATTCAACGTGGACCGTCTTCGGTTTTCCATGAGCCGCCTTATGGATTTCCTGTGCCATTGATGGCCGACGTTTCTTTGTCGGCGCGGCCAACCGCACAGTCCGGCCTGTACGCGCTGATTTGTAAATTGCCTCAATGATCTTACGTCTGCCAAACCTTCTTCTCCGCTAGCCTCAGGTTTCTTGTTTTTCAAGATGCAATCCGAGAAGTAGCTGATTTCCGCGGCAAACTGATCGCGCTTCGGGAATTTCTTGTTTTGAGTTTTATCACCAACTTTGATTTTCAGATTCAATCCTTCTGCATACTCATAGGCAGGATCAGCGGTGAGGCTTCCTTTCGTTCCCACCAGCGAATACTGGCCGATATCGGCGGCGCCAAAGCTGGCGGTGAAGCTGGCGATGCGATCTTTGGGAAAGCGCATCACCACGGTTGTCATTTCCTCGGCTTTACGAAAACGAGCATCGCTTCCGCGCGCACTGATCGCAGAAACTTCCTGTGGCTCTTCCCCGAACAGGTAGCGCGCCGCGTTGATGCAGTAGATCCCCATGTCATAGATCGGTCCTCCCCCACGGATCGTTGGCTTGGTGATCCGGATATTGCCGGCGACAACCTGTTGCGCAAACTGAGAGCCAAAAAATCGCAGGTCCCCAAGTTTTCCGCTCTGCCCAATTTTTATGGCTTCCAGGTTCGCCTTCTCAAAGTGCAACCGGTACGCGATCATGAGTTTGCATCTGTGCTTGTTGGCGGCGCTGATCATATGGCGGCATTCCGCGCTGCTCACCGCCATAGGCTTCTCACACAGTACGTGGACGCCGGCCTCCAGCGTGCGAACCGCGAACTCTCGATGCATATGATTGGGGAGCACGATGTAGACGGCATCAATGCCTTCGCTCAAGCACTTGTCATACTGGGCATAGCTATAGAGTCGATCTACGCGGTACTGCTTGGCCATCTGCGACAGCTTCTTTGGATCCCCCGATACCAAAGCGACTAATTCGGAATTGTTGGCGCGCGCAAAAGCAGGTAGAACCGCCACTTGTGCGAGATGACCCAGACCTACGACCGCGTATCGAACTTTGCGTTTGGAAATTTTCATGTATCAACCTTTTTGCTCCAGACCGCATTTTGGATGTTATTTTCCCGCTGGAGGTAGCTTCGGGAGTACAGTCCGGGGAAACGGAGGTGCGGCTTAGGAGGTGCCCATCAAGCAGGCAAAAATCCGAATCAAGAGGATTCGGGGCGGCGCTCAAAAATCCAGTCCGGCGCTACAGGGGCAACTTTTCAACGGTGGGATAGTGGTGTTGCTCACGCCCGATCTTGCCGTCGTATTTCGTGGACATTTTGAATAGTTCCAAATGACCGTCGGCGGCTGCGAAGCGGCAATGATCTCGCAGGCCCTGCATCTCTGAAGAAGAGAGAGCCTGAAAATTTACAGCTACCCGCAGATTCTGCTCGAGAACCTGCATGCCATCAACGCCATGCCCGCCAACTGCGCCATAAGAAATCAGTCCGTAGAAAGCTTTCGATGAAGAGCGTCGAAAAGAGGTTGGGGCTGAATTTTAACGCGGAGTCGGTTCACTCTAAGCCGAGATCTTCAAGGTGCTCTAGCATCGCTGCTGGATCTGCGTAAACACGAAATGCTCCGGACTGAGACAGTTCGGCTTCCCCATAACCGCCCGCGAGAATTCCTACAGCGAGAGCCCTCCGCCGCCCGGCAGCCAACATGTCCCACACGCTGTCGCCGATCACGATGCAGTGTTCGATCGGAAGCCTTAGGCGCTGCGCCGCCGCGAGAAATATATCGGGGGACGGCTTCGCCTTAGCGACATCATCGCCCGTTACGATCACAGCGTCTTTCGAAATGGATAATAGACGCAGCAATTTCTCAGCCTGCTTGCGGCCTCCGGTCGTGGCTATTGCCCAACTAGCACCGATGCGGGTCAGATGCCGGAGAAGCTCTATTGCCCCCGGCAGAGGCCGAACATCCGCAGTTACCTTCTTAAACGCAGCGTCATGAAGGGATTCGAGATTGTCAAAGTCGCGTTTCGGAACTGTCCCACGATGTTCCCGAAGCAACTGTTGCATCAAAGAGCGACCGCTCATTCCGATCCGGCGATGAATCTTCCAGAGAGGAACATAGATTCCTGCACGTGAAAATGCGGTGGACCAGGCGAGGGTATGTTGGTAGGCAGTGTCGACCAGGGTGCCGTCGAGATCGAACAGAAGTCCGGGATCGGTAGATTTTTGACTCACTCTGTTTGCAATCCGACGGTTAGGCCGTTTTGACCGGCTCTCCGCCTTTGGCAACAGAGACTTTGTCTTTTATTGCGGAATATTCTCCGTCTGACAGAATCATTCGCGACACCAGTTCGAGCTTATTGCGGTAAGGACGGTTTTCCACCAATCTCTCGATTGATTCCGGCGTCAGCCCGAGTTCCGACAGTTGCTCCCCGGCAGCGCCATTCAAATCAAGCAGATGGTGAGAGACGAGGTCCTCGGGAGTTCGATTCGAATAGTGGAGATCGTCGGTCGTGAGATGGAGATTGCGGACCCGGGCAGTTTCTTGATACCGCCGCCAACCATAATAGATAACGCCGCCGATAACAATTCCGCCGACGATCGCACCAATAACCTTTTTCAAGAGCCGCCTCTTTTCGAACTTTCTGTGTTCTTGCCACACTAGGATGTTGACTCGCACACCTTAGGTTGCGACGAACTCGAGGCGCTCAGACATTTTGGTGAGCGTTCGATGTGGCATAACCAAGACTTGCCAGGAATTTTCGCTCACGGATGGCGGGAGCATAGAACTGGTCGTTCGCGTGATGGGCCGCGATCCAGGGCGCGCGCACTAGCACTGCATCCAGTTTTGTCTGAGGGAAATCTAGTAGCCAGTGCCTTCATTGCCTTTGAAGGAAAGGCCGGTGATCGAATACTTGCGCAGAAGACGCTGGAAGCTGCGACGTTCTTTACCCGCCATCTTAGCCGCTCGAGTGATGTTGCCTTCGCATCGTAGCAACACGGCGGAAAGATAGCTGCGCTCACAGTGACTGACCGCTACGTTCTTCGCCGCCTTCAGAGTGAGGTGCGGACTTGGCGCTGGAGTCGTCTCAGGCAGCGCAAGATCGGCGGTGGAGAGTGCTGGAGTTCTTGCCGTAAGAACCGCGCGTTGCATCACAGCTTGAAACTCCCGAACATTTCCAGGCCAGCGGTAGGCCTGCAGGCTCGCAATCGCGTCGTCATTGATTCCTGTAACCTGCCGGCGATGCACGGTTGCGTATTCGCGCAGGTAATGTGATGCCAAGATAGGCAAATCTTCCAATCGCTCGCGGAGGGGCGGGATCGTCAGGCTCAGGATGTTCAGCCGGAAGTACAAGTCTTCTCGAAACTGATGAGCCTCTACCCGTTTCAGAAGATTGCAATTGGTGGCCGCGACAATACGAATATTTGCTGGGATCGTGTGGGCGGATCCTACCGGCCGGTACTCGCGCTCCTGCAAGACCCTGAGAATTTTGACCTGCGCGCCCGCGCTGAGCGCATCCACTTCATCGAGAAAAATGGTTCCTTTGTCTCCATACGCGAGTAGCCCAACCTCATTCGACTGGGCATCCGTATACGCGCCGCGCCGGTGCCCGAACATTTCATTTTCGAAGAGATGGTCAGGAATGGCCCCGCAGTTCACCGGCACGAAGGGCCG
Organism: uncultured Acidobacteriota bacterium; assembly: GCA_963819455.1. Classification (GTDB taxonomy): domain Bacteria; phylum Acidobacteriota; class Terriglobia; order Terriglobales; family Acidobacteriaceae; genus Sulfotelmatobacter. The sequence continues at coordinate 322,499 of CAWFWF010000010.1, read as the reverse complement.
GTGCTTCCGATCGCTGAGATAATGGATCGCTCGCGCGAATAATTCCTTTCCAGTCCCTGTTTCTCCCAGCAAAAGGCACGTCGCATCGGTCTCCGCAATCACGGCGACGCGCGCGGCAGCACTCCGCATGCTTTCGGAATCGCCCAAAACACCAGGCAGCCTTTCCCCACTTGGCCTGTTTTCAATCCTGGCTATCATTCTTCCACTCCAACCGATAAGCGGCTTCTCGCATGCAGCACGACACTCTTCTGCACCAACGACCCATAAGGCACAAATACTGGGGAATATAGTTGTATTTGTCTTTCGCGTGCGGATGGGCAAGCAAACGATGACAACGAAAATGCGCCTTGCAACTTCACTGCGTCACGTTCCGCCGAAGAAATTTCTGAATTCGGTACGCGAGGGTCTTCCAGGTCCGGACAGCGCACTCCATTGTCTGGGCAATGTGCGAGGCTGCGCTGAACACAGTCCTTCAGTTCGCGTACGAAGGGGCCGCTAATCGTTGAGCGAAAACGGGGGAAGCAACCTTCTCTGCAAAATGTGTAGCAATTTGTTACGCCGAGCGGCGGCGCTCTTCTCAAAAAAATCTGCTCTGTACCGAAAGCCGAACACTCGCGAGTTTCCTTCGTAGCTGCAATCGTCGTAAATGGGGCGCAGGATGCCCGCGAGCCGCTTGCCTTGGTGCTTGCGCGGAGTTCGACGTTGAGAGGGAAATCTGCGAGAGGACTCGCTCGCCCACTTTAAAAGTCGGAGCCGCGGCCAGACTTTGTTCCATTTTCCGAACAGGTCATGCATCGCGAGTGGAAGAAACAAGTCCCAGACGGGCTGAAGGCTCGCAGTTACAAAACGCTAAGACTTAAACGTCACCACGAGTTGCACCAGCAATCCAGATCGATGCCATATCCCCGCTAGATAAGCTCGCGAACTCTATCGGAAAGTGCCGTGAGCGCAATCTTTTTCCGATTGGGTTCGCCTTTCATCAGCGACTCCGCGAAGTGGAGAGCTTGACCGGCCGTCACCTTTGCCGGCATTGGAGGTTCGAAAGGATCCACGACCGCCTGGAGAACGGCGGGCCCCGGTGCGCTCAGGAACTCCTTCAAAACTCGACCGCAATCGCCCGGGTCTTCTACTGTGAACCCCACGCCGCCGCAGGCATATGCGAAGGCCGCAAAATCAATTGGATGCAGGTCGACTCCGTATTCCGGATTGCCCAGGAAAACCATCTGTTCCCATTTGATCTGCCCAAGCGTGTTGTTCTTAATAATGACTACCTTAATCGGAAGTTTATATTTCACAGCCGTTACAAAATCTGCCATCAGCATAGAAAATCCGCCGTCGCCAACGAATGCGACGCACTGACGATCCGGAAATGCGATTTGGGCAGCGATGGCATAAGGCAGACCCGGCGCCATGGTGGCCAGATTGCCGGACAGGGAATACATCTGACCCCGCTTGGCGCGAATCTGCCGCGCATACCAGGTCGTGATAGTCCCACTATCGCAACTAACAATCGCATCGTCCCGGAGAAGCTTGCCTAATTCCCAAGCCACCACTTGCGGCTTCATCGGTTTTTCAGGATGGGTGCCACGCTTTTCCATGAGCTCCCACCAGTCCTTCATCCCCGCTTGAGCAGACTTAAGGAACCCTCGGTCTTCTTTTCTCGTGAGCTTCGGAATCAACTCACCTAGCGTGCCCCGACTATCGCCCACAAGGCCGACATCAATGGGATAGCGCAGACCGATGCGCTTGGGATCGAGTTCAATTTGAACGCCGCGAGCCTGCCCCGGCTTTGGCATGAACTCGATGTATGGAAACGAGCTCCCCGCAATGAGCAACGTGTCGCAGTCTTCCAATGCTACTTGTGACGGTTTCGTGCCCAAAAGGCCGATGCCGCCGGTTGTATACGGACTATCGTCTGGAACAGCTGCCTTGCCTAACAGCGCCTTCACGATGGGCGCTCCCAGGATTTCCGCTGTCTGCTCCAGTTCTGCCGTCGCATTCAGTGCGCCCCGGCCGGCCAAGATCACGACCTTTTTGCCGACGTTTAAGATTTGGGCAGCGTTGGCGAGATCCGTGCTATTCGGGAGTCGCGCGCTTCGCGCATAAACGTCGGAAGTGTGATGCGGGATATTTCTGCTGGAGCTTTGCCGCTTCTTCACCTCTTGTTCCTGAAGATCAACGGGGAACGTAATGTGGGAGACCCCACGGTAACTGATTGCTGTTCGACAGGCCAAGTCGGTGATGTTCTCGACGTGGTTCGGTCCCATGATGCGCTCATTGAATACAGCGACATCGATGAACAGTTTGTCTAACGCTACATCCTGCTGCGTGTAGGTTCCGATCAAGTCGTGAAACTGAAGACCAGTAATGGCCAGCACCGGTTGTCCGTCGAGCTTTGCGTCGTACAGTCCGTTGAGGAGGTGAATTCCGCCCGGTCCTGACGTAGCAAGGCAAACGCCGAGCTTTCCCGTGTATTTTGCATACCCACAGGCCATCAGGGCAGCCGCTTCCTCGTGCCTTACCTGCACGAATCGGACTTTCTCCTGATGGGTGCGCAGAGACTCCATGATGCCGTTAATCCCGTCGCCAGGAAGCCCGAAGATGACTTCCACGCCCCAATCAATCAAGCCTTCAATCAGCACATCCGCTGCCGTCATAGACTCCTCAAGCTGTCCTTGGCCAAATGGCCCTTTTCTGGTTCTAACTTAAAGATGCAAGCTGCTCGAATGTCGTCTACTAACAATCCAACCTCGACCGACCAGCCAGAACTCATCAGCAGACCACGGTCTTACCTCTAGTGCGGTTCTCGACGTTGCCACATGCGCCTAATGTGGTGGAGAGCGAGATCCTCATTCTTATAGTTGAGAGATGATGCAGGAGATCGCCGACCCGGAACCGGATCCACAGGCGCGCCCGACATGGATCCTTTATGGCTGATGCTCGACTGGACGCCGAAGGACGTGGCACGAACTGGTATCCTAAGCTCGCTCGCGAGAAAAAAACTGGTCAGTGAATATCCTTGGCGAGAAACAGTGTCGAGTAAATGCGTTGTACAGCGTACAAGGCGTGAGCGCCGTCCGGGGTGATGAGCGGGTGACGCATCGTCACCATCGCGTTCTTGTCGGTGGGTGAAAAATGGTTCCAGAGTTTGGATTGTCCGGTCGCCAGGTTCAGGTCGTAAATGTCGATGGCATCCAGAGCCGGACGACGCTCAACAAAAATGTTTTGCGACCCGCCGTGCCATTCCAAAGGGAAGTCGCCCGAGCCCAGACCTTTAATTTCGCTTCCCTGCGAGCCATCGAGCGGCTGTATCCAATAATGACCTTCGCCGTCAGTAACCACACAATATTTTCCATCTGGCGAAACATTCATGGCGACATCGTGGATCACAAGTAGGTATCTGCCTTCCTCGCTAATCCGTCGCGCTGTTCCGGTGGGAACATCCTGCAGGTAGGTCGCGGGAGCGCGGCCCGCTGCGTTCGCAACCGACAAAATATGTTTATTGTCAGGCATCCATGTCCCAACGAGATAATGCATCCCCGCTGGCGCGTTGAGCACGCTACTTTCTCCGACGCCGGTGGCAATCACTCGGAGATGTTCAAGGTGAGCGGGGTCGAGAGCAAGGGCCAACTTTCCATCATTCGAAAGGCCAACGCCTGCGCCTTGGCCGATCAACACTGGTGAGGAACCGTCCGTCATCTGCGTATAAAGGTTGTAATCGGAATTCGGCCCGGTCACATAAGTGTTGAGCAGCAGCATTCTGCCGTCTCGTGAAAGTGCCTCGATATTCTCGAACGGGAAGAAACTGAAGTCACGCACTTGCCCGCTTCGCGTATCGGTCAATGCCTGCTGATCACGTTGCGTGTCTTCGCTGATCAGCACGCTGCCATCTTTCGCGATGTCCTGAAAGTGCAACACAGACGGGCTCGACAGCACGATTCTCTGGCTGCCTTTCAGGCTCACCGAACGCAAAGCTCTCGGTTCACTGGCCTCTGCGGCCGTAAACCAGATTTCGGCACCATCCAGCGCCCAGGCCATACCCTGCACAGAACTGTACTCTTGGGTTAGAGTCTTCCGATTTCCTTGAAGGTCAACGATATTGATCATGCCGCGATCGTCGCCGTAAGTCGCATGGTCCACGAATGCAATCTTGTCTCCGGCAGGTGAGAAACGGACGTCGCTGATGTAACCATCGTTTCCCCATAGCACTTTGCCCGCTGGGAACTCAAGCTGGAAGCGTCCTCCAACCCGATGGCTGATAGCCAGCGCGGAACCATCCGGAGCCCAATCGGCATCGGTCACATTGTCCAGCAATTCTCTGACGCTGCCCCCGCCGAGCGGCACTCGCGCCAACCGGCCAGTTGGAACCCACTTCAAGATGAGATCTGGGTCCAGCAGCACAGCCATCTCGCCCTTGGAAGAGATGCTTAATATGCTCGCGTGAATATTGAGAGGTTGCGACTCGGCAGTGTCTGTCCGCGTCGAGAAAAGCTCAGCAGGCTTACCGTCGCCAAAGCCGTCATAAATAACGGTCCGCCCATCTGGCGCAAAACGGGCGTGACGCAGATAACTGGAGCGGAACGTGATCTGCGCGAACCCCGGGTGTTTTGCCGAAGGATGGTTCAGCAGCAAAGTCGCCAACACTCCGAGAACTAACGCCCCGAGAAGAGCCGCACCTACCAAAATTCGGGATTTCGTCTTTCTAGTATCTTTGAGCGCTGTCAAGGTCGCAGTCGAATTTCCGGGACTGCTCAATGAATCCAACGCAAACGCCAGGTCGCTTGCCGATTGGAAACGCGCTTCGGGCTTCTTCTCAAGGCAGCGGTGGGCAATTCTTTGTAATCCAAGGGGAATATGAACCCCGCTATCGGCCAAGTCTGGCGGTTCTTCTTTGAGGATGGAGTTCATCACCTCGACACCGGACTCTCCGCGGAACGCGCGCTTACCCGTCGTCATCTCGTAGAGAATTGTCCCGAAGCTGAATATGTCCGAGCGATGATCTACGCGCTCTCCGCGCACCTGTTCAGGAGACATGTAACCGGCGGTCCCGAGCACCGTGCCCGCAGAAGTTCGATCCATCGTCGTGATGGTCTTATCGGCGGGGGCGGAAGCATTGGCCACCTGCTTCGCCAATCCAAAATCAAGAATCTTTACGCGCTCATCGTGCAGAATGAAGATGTTTTCAGGCTTTAGGTCGCGGTGCACGATCCCTTTGTCATGCGCCGCCGCCAATCCTCTCGCAATCTGCAGAGCGTATTCGTTCACGCGTCGCTGCGGAAGCGCTCCCGCTTGCAAACGTTCACGAAGAGTCTGGCCCTCAAGAAATTCTGAAACGAGGAAACGAACGCCGTCCTGCGAGCCCACGTCATAGATCGCCATCAGGTTGGGATGGTTCAGGCCGCTCAGGATGCGCGCTTCCTGCTGAAATCGCTCTAAACGATCCTGATCGGAGGAGAGGGCTTGAGGAAGAATCTTGATGGCCACCACACGTTGCAAGCGCGTGTCGCGTGCGCGATACACTTCACCCATGCCGCCGGCGCCAACCATGGACTGAATCTCATAAGGACCAAGAATTGCGCCAGAGGCGAAAGGCATGAGTGCGCGCAATTATACGCGAGTAAGGCGGTCCGGCCTGCCGATGCCCGCGAAATGGCGTGCCTGGTAAGAATTTCTGGCTAAGTAGCCGTCTTTAGGAAGAGCGTCGCGCTGAACTATGATGGATCTGCTTTTCATCCGGGCACGTAACTATCGGCGGCGGCTATGAATGTGAGCATGGTCGCAAATCAAGTAGCCAAGTGTGGAAGGACCTCTTCGCATGAAAACGTTGCCGTATTTTCTTTTACTCTTGGCGCCAGTTTGCGTCGTATTTTGCGGTCCAGTGGAAGTTATTGCGCAAGCGATTCCGGCCGGATCCGCGATCGATGCCGAAGTGGCCAAGATCATGTCCCAGACCCACGGCAAAGGGCTGGCCGTTGCGGTCATCGACCATGGCAAGGTCGGTTACGTGCAGGCCTACGGGTCCCGCAATGCCAAGGGGGATCCGCTCACTACGGACACCGTGATGTATGGAGCGTCCCTCACCAAGACGGTATTCGCGTACACGGTGATGCAGCTCGTCGACCAGGGCAAAATCCGCCTCGATACTCCAATCAAGGACGACCTCGACAATCCGTTGCCGACCTATGGTCCCGACCCGGTGTTTCCCGATAAATATGGACCCTACAAGGATCTCGCCGGCGATCCGCGCTGGGAGCGGATCACGCCACGCATGTGCCTGAACCATTCGACCGGCTTCAGCAATTTCTGGTTTATCGAACCTGATCAGAAGCTGCATATCCACTTCGATCCGGGCACGCACTTCAGTTATTCCGGCGAAGGCTTCATTCTTTTGCAATTTGTTGTTGAACACGGGCGCAAGTCCCAAGGCTTGGGGCTGGACGTCGGCGATCTGACCAAGGCCGACTTTGAGCATCTCGGAATGACCCGCACAAAGTTAGTTTGGCAAAACGGTGAGGACGCTAACGTCGCCGACGGATGGAACGATCAAGGAGAGCCGCAGCCGCATGATAAGCGCAGCAAAGTGCGCGCGGCCGGGTCCATGAATACAACGATCTCCGACTTTTCGAAATTCGCCGCCGCCCTGGTTCGCGGCGAAGGCCTGAGCGCGGCCTCACGCGCCGAGATGACAAAGCCGAAGGTGCATATCACCACGGCCCATCAATTCCCGATGTTCCAAGCGGACGCTCCCGTCAACGAACAGCGCAAAGATCTGTACGCGGGACTCGGTGTGGTTGTCTTCGACGGACCGCAGGGGCACGGCTTCTACAAAGGCGGGCACGACGGACAGACTGCGAATACGATGGTCTGCCTCGAAGCCAGTCAACGCTGCGTGGTGATTCTCTCCAACGATGTTCGCTCGGAAGCTGGCTTCGCCGAGCTGGTCAAATTCATTCTCGGCGACACCGGGGTACCCTACGAATGGGAGTATGGAGACCGCGCCGGAAAGTCGTGAGATCGGTCGCATTTTCGTAGATCGGCTTACGTGATCCTGAAGTGCGTTCGGAAGTGACGACCGGCCCCGCTCAAATATCTACAGGTTTCTCCTCCTTGACAGCGAAAACAAAGTGGGCAATACTCTCTCCCACTTCAGATCGTTTCTGGCTGTCCTCCCCTTCCGACTGAAGCTGGGCCTGCGACACAACCTCTTCGCAATTGAAGCTGTTCCCTCACGTCTATGGAGGAAAGATGAAGAAACAAGATTCACTTCTCACGCTTTTGGTCCTAACCCTCATATCCTGTCTCCCCGCGGTCTCGCAGACCTACAAGTTCAGCAATTTCTACAGCTTTAAGAACAACGGAAGCGATCCGAGTCGCCCATCTGCCCTCATCATTGATGGCACCGGGAATCTATATGGCACCGCGCTCGCCGGAGGAACTTTCAACAACGGTGTGGTCTACAAGATTGGCCCGCAGGGCGGGATTAGACTTCTTTACAGCTTCAACGGGAACGACAGCACCGATGCGGTAAGCCCGATCAACCTCGCCCGGGACGGCAAAGGCAATCTTTACGGGGACACGCAGGCGGAAATCAGGTCGTACGTTGGCGACTTGTTCAAGCTGGCTCCGCAAAGCAATGGCAGCTATGCCTTCACTTCGCTCCATGTTGCGCCTGATACGGCGGCACAGATGGTCTTTGAACTCTGCGGGGGACATCTTCTGGCTGAACTGCGGCTATGACGGAGGCCCCACCTGCGACAACAACACGAGCCTTAATAAAATCGTCAACGGTCAGAACACTGTCCTATACGACTTCACCTCAGTCGGATTTTTCGCTACCGGCAATTACATCGTCGACAGAAGTGGCGATATTTACGGGACAGAAGGCGGAGATGACTTCACCAGTTTCGGACTGATTTACAAGTGGTCTCCGGTCTCTGGATACTCGGTGGTCCACACATTTAATGGAACTGATGGTGCGGGTCCGACGGGCTTGCGTCAGGATGCAGCGGGAAATCTGTACGGTGTGGCGACGGTCGGCGGAACCAAAAACTACGGGACGATCTTCAAAATCACTTCGACGGGAGCATTCTCGACCCTCTACAACTTTTGCTCTAGGACGAATTGTGCGGATGGCAGCTATCCCATCGGTCCTTTGACGCTCGACTCGTCCGGCAACATCTATGGTGTGTTGTCGTCCGGCGTTTTTAGGCTGACACCGGGCCGCGTTGAGAGTCTCCTCTACAACAGCGGATCGGTCTTGCTGGGACCGGGACTCGTCATGGACAAGACCGGCAATCTATATGGAACCACGAGCAACGGCGGAAGCGCCGGCCTTGGTTCTGTGTACAAGCTGACAAAGCAATAGCGAAGATGAAGGGGGAAAAACCGGCGTGCGAAACGCGCCAGGCTCCCCTGTTTGAAGAGCCAATCGCCTGATCACAGAACTGGCGTTCACCGTGCGTCAGATGTCGAGAGCACTTTCGACCTACTGTCCGCCTAGGGATTGTTCGCCGCTCTTGTTGCGGCGAATCGCAGTCGAACGTAGTCGGCCACCCAACGCCCGTCGGCATCACAGAGTTGTGGTTTCAAAACCACGCGCACCTCCTGCAGATATTCAGTGCGGGCTTGGTCCGAGAAACCTTGAAAAAAATTCAAGGCGAAAGTCTCCAGGTAATCGATGATGTCTCCAGGCAACGGAGTGGGGCGCGGGATTAGCGCAATGCTATCGACCCGAAATCCGGCGCGTTCCAGTCTTGTAGCGTAGTCGCCGGGAGTCGGGAAATACCACGGAACTCGAGCTTCGCCATCGAATCCACGGCGGTCCAACGCCGCCACGAGAGCAGTCCGGATTTTGTGAACGCAACCCTTGCCACCACATTCTGCGACGAACCGTCCACCCGGTTTTAGAGAACGATAAACGCCCGCCAGCATCACATCCGCCCGCTGAATCCAGTGGAGGACAGCATTGCTGAACACGGCGTCGAATTCGGCGTTATACGGCAACTCTTCGGCGCTGACCACGAATGCTTTAAGACCCAGCTTTCTTGCCGCTTCGACTTGCGGAACGCTCGAGTCGACCGCAACTACGTCACAGCCAAAATCCGCCAGCTTCTTCGTTAGTACGCCGTCTCCGCAACCTAGATCGAGGATCCTTTCGCCGGGCTTCGGTGCCAGCAAATCTACAACGGGAGAACCCAGGTCGGATACGAATCGCGCGTGCCGAGCGTAGGACGCCGGATCCCATGTTTGTGCCGTGGACATGGGCGCCATGATATCTGGTTTGTCTTTGACTTGGAATCTCTCGCTTTGACGGTGCGTAAACTCAGAAGGATTCAATAAACGAGCGCGCAATATTTAGTGCGGAGATTTAGAAGAGCGGCGCGATCGAATCAGGACGTTGGTTTCTTGCGAGACACGATGCTGGCCTCTGAGGCTAGTTTCTCGGCCTGGCACTTCTCATGGACAGGTAGGCCATGTTCGTCCACTTTGCAGTTTTCCAGTGGGACAGACTTTCCGCATATCCAGCACTTTCTGGAGGGACCTTCCTTGGGAGACTGCCAGCCGAATGTCATCGAGCGCAGGAGTGTATCCGGAGCCGCAAGTAATTTCAAGCCGGAAGCGGTCCGCAGGCATTAACTTCGAAGGCGCAATCCGCAACGGGTAGAACGAGAATCAGCACTCGGTAGGCTTTGAGGTCTGGGCGTTTTTCATCAGGATCATGCGCACAACGCATTCGTCGTGAGCAGGCTTGCCATCGTAAGTCACCTTGCAAATCGATAGATCGCAAGGCTGTCCACAAATCACGCAGCAAACAATGTCATTCATTCCATACCAACTGAGCAAAAGCGGCAGAAATTGAAGTAGAAAGCTCGGCCTCGGGGCGAGAGTTCTGATCCGGGCTTTTCCGTTCCCTGTCCGCAAAGTTGAACCCTAAGGAAGCAGCCGCCCTTCCCCCAAGAAAGACGACCACTTCCAGAGGAGAAAAACCCGCACAGGGATCTTTAGTTGCGCTTTTTTTGGGGAAAAATACGACCTTATACCGTCTGCCAAGAGTCGCTGAATGCAGGCTGCGCGGTGCTACTTTGCCGGGTGCGGCTTTACTCCAGTCCATGTCCAGGCAGAAATCTTCCACGCCCCTGCTTCGGTATGAAGGACAAACGTCATCTGGCCTTCCTCGGTGACCGCCTTCCCTTTTTCTTTGTAGTTATAGACGGTTGGGATCACGACATAGGCCAGATCACCTTCGATCTCGGTGCGTGTGGGTGCGCCGTATTTCACCGATCCATCGGAGACGCCAGTAGCTTTCGCGTGCTTGTCATAGTCTGCGGCCCAGTCCTGCGCGGCATGAGGACCCGTCCAGCGATGCGGCGCAAACTCGTCGATGATGTTGATATCGCCCGAGGCATAGGCGGCGTAGGCGGATTTGACATCGCCCGTGTTGAACCCGTCGATGAATTGGCGGATAGGAGTGGTCACATCGGGTCCCGCGGCGAGAGCGAGCGGAGCGAATAGAAGGATGGCGGCGAGGGCGCGGATAGATTTTTTCATGGGATTTTCAGAGAGCGTTTACGGTTCATTGGGAGAGTCGCACTGTCCGGGAGTCGTGTCAATCGGCATCGGTCATGCACGCATGAATCACCGCGCTTCCACGGTGCTCGGCAGGGAGCGGCTCAGCTCTTCAAGATGGAATGGTATGATTCGGCGCCATGAATACTCTTTTCCTTCGAGCTCTCTTCGCGTCTGTTCTGCTGCTGCTTCCGCTTCGAACGGGGACTCTTGCACAAACCTCCACGCCGCAGGCTGCAGTAGCGCCGGCCGCCGCGCAGCGAACTCCCCAATTTGAGAATGACGATGTCGCTGTCTGGAAAAACGGTGGTGCCTCGGAATGCTCCCTTGACGATGCACACGCACCAGCATCCGCGGGTGATCATTGCGCTGGAGGGTGGAGCGATGAGGGTCGTGTACGAGGACGGCGGCTCCGAGATGCATAACTGGGAGACGGGCAAAGCGTACTGGCTGCCGGCATCCGAAGGCATGAAGCGGCACGCGGATGTAAACACCGGAACGAAACCGATCGAGGTCATGGTCGCCGAACTGAAAAAAGGAAGTTGATGACCACGAGCGAAGAGACGACGGGACGGGCCGAACTTCCGCGCAGGCTGGGACTGCTGGATTCCCTGTCCCTGGTGATCGGTGTGGTGATCGGCGGCGGAATTTTTGTTGTGCCGAACCTGGTGGCTCGCGAGTTGAAGACGGCCCCGGCTACGCTCGCTGTGTGGGTATTCGCGGGAGTGATTTCGTTCTTCGGCGCACTGGCTTGCGCAGAGTTGGGAGCGGCGATCCCCGCCACCGGCGGACAGTATGTCTTTCTGCGCGAGACTTACGGTCCGATGGTTGGATTTTTATGTGGCTGGTCGATGTTCCTGGTGGCGCGGACCGCCCAGATCGCGTGGCTATGTATGACGATGGCGTTGTACATCGGCTATTTCGTCGCGCTCACGCCCATGCAGATGAAAGTTCTCGCCGTCGCGGCTCTCTTCATTGTGAGTGCGATCAATTATCGCGGAGTGAAGGCGGGCGCGGCCTTCCAGAATTTATTTACAGCGGCCAAAATTGCAGGGTTGCTGCTGATTGTGGGAAGCGCATTTCTGTGGAGCGGAAAAGCGGCTGCGGCCACGGTGACGACCGGATCTGGCAGCGGATTTTCGTTCAGCAGCTTTGGAATTGCGCTGGTCGCGGCGGTCTTGGCTTATGACGGGTGGGTGCAGGTAAGTTTCGTCGCCGGAGAGATCCGCGATCCGCAGCGAAACATTTTGCGCGCCCTCGCCATCGGAGTGATGATCTGCATCGCCGTGTACCTGCTGATGAATCTTGCGTACATGCGAGTGCTTCCGCTGGCGGAGATCGCAGCGAGTCCGCATGTTGGAGCGAGTGTCGCGGAGCGCGTGCTGGGGGCGCGTGGCGGCGGCTTGGTGTCACTGATCATCCTGCTATCGATTCTTGGCGCGTTGAACGGGTGCGTGCTGATGAGCCCGCGCGTTTATTTTGCACAAGCGCGGGACGGGTTGTTTTTTCGAAAGTTTGGCGAGGTGCATCCGCGATATCAGACGCCGAGTTTCGCCATCGTCGTACAGGGATTGTGGGCGGTGTTGCTCATAGTGAGTGGCTCGTACGAAACTCTGATGGATTACGCGATGTTCGCGACGTGGCTTTCGTACGGATTGATGGTGGCAGGCGTAATCGTGCTGCGCTACAAGCGTCCCGAGATGGCAAGGCCATATCGGATGTGGGGATATCCAGTGACGCCGCTGTTGTTCGTGGGGACGACGGTCTGGTTCCTGGGAAATATGTTGGTGACGCGCCCGGTGCCATCGCTGATTGGATTGGGGTTGATCGCCACTGGAGTGCCGGTATTTTTTTTCTGGGCGCGACGGGAGCAACGATAGCTGCGGAGATCTTTCGAGTTCGTACGAGCATTGATTCGATTCGGGAGCTGAAATCAAATCCCCAGGGACGGACACATCATGCGACGACGGAGATTTCTTCGGATTGCGGCGGGGACTTGCGGTGCGGCAGTAGCGCTACCTGCTGCGTCGATGGTCACGGGCCTGCTCTCAGGCGGCGACTCGAAGAGCGACGAGAGCAACATTCTCTTTAATCAGCTTGGATACCTTCCGGACGCTCCGAAATTCTTCACGCTACGGACCGCCGCGACAAAATTCACTGTGCGTGCGGTAAATGGCGGAGCGGTGGTGCTGCAAGGCGTCCCCACAGTTGCGCGAGAAGACGCCGCTTCAGGCGATCGTGTGCAGATCGCAGATATTTCCGCGGTGCGCGCGCCCGGGATGTATGTGCTTGAAACCGACGTCGCCAAAAGCGCCCCGTTCGAAATCGGCGAGGGGGTCTACCGGCGCGCCCTGTGGCTCGCGACTCGCAGTTACTACGGCCAGCGCTGCGGGTGCCCTGTAGACCTTGGCGATGGATATTCGCATCCGACCTGTCATTTGACAGCAGAATTTCACTCATCATCGGGCAAGAGTGGTTCCTACAAGAATCATAGCGGATGGCACGACGCTGGCGACTACGGCCGCTACGTGGTCAATTCGGGGATCTCGACTGGCTCGCTGCTCTGGGCCTGGGAGTTGTTGCATACGGCGGTCGGGAAGCTTGAGTTGAAAATTCCGGAGTCGGGCGGGAAGACTCCGGATTTCCTGGCGGAGATCCGATGGAATTTGGATTGGATGCTCTCGATGCAAGACACCGATGGCGGCGCGTGGCATAAGCAAACAAGCGAGAATTTTTGTGGGTTCGTATTACCGCAGGACGATCGGCTCACTAGCTATGTTATCGGCACAGGATCGGCTCCTTATAAGAGCACTTGCGCTACGGCGGATCTGGCGGCCGTCGCCGCGATCGCGGCCCGCTGTTACGGGCCTTATGACGACGCCTATGCGAAAAGATGCGTGGAGGCTGCGAAGCGGGCGCATGCATGGGCGAGTAAAAATCCGGATGTGCAGTTCAGAAATCCCGCAGGTATCCGAACCGGCGAGTACGGCGACAACGATTGCCGCGACGAGTTGCTATGGGCTGCGGCGGAGTTATGGCGCACCACTGGCGGCGAGGAATATCGAAAGGCCTTTGAGTCGGGAGTGGCGTTACTTGCGCACTGGCACGAGCCTGCGAATTGAAACGCCGAGTTGGAGTGATCTTTCAGCGATGGGTCTGTGGACGTATGTGATGGCCGAACGAAAAGAGGCATCGAACGAATTGGTGGCCGAGATACTGCGAGGCAAGCGCAAATGCGGCTGCGGAGTTAGTGCGCCGGAGCCACGAAAACGGATATGGAAACACGATGTCGCTGCGCGATTATGTGTGGGGATCGAATTCGGTGGCGGGAAATCAATCGCTGCAATTGATTGTCACCGATCGACTGCACAAGAACTCAGACTTTCGCGCGGCCGCCGCAGAGAATCTGCACTACCTGCTCGGAAGGAACTGTTGGGACTTGTCGTGGGTGACGCAAGTCGGTCGAAAGGCGTTTCAGCATCCGCATCACCGACCGAGCGGAGCGGACGCGATCACAGCCCCTTGGCCGGGATTGCTTTCTGGTGGGCCCAATGGACATCCTTCAGATCCGACCGCACGCGGAATGGCGATGCGACCGCCAATGCGTATGTATAAAGATGAGCAGGCGGCATATTCGATGAATGAGATCGCGATCAATTGGAATGCGGCTTTGGTGTTCTTGCTGGCGGGGGGGAATCGCGTGATGCGTGCATTGACCGGTCTAGTTCGATTCAACTGAGGGAAGCCGCAATCCACACACTGTCGCACAGCACGCGACAAGGATTTGGCACCCCTGTTTTCCTCCTTCTTCTTCTATCCATTATTGGTGTCGCGTACGGGCAGCAATCTTCCTCTGATCCCGTGCGGTTGCATCCGCAGAATCCGCACTATTTCTTGTTTCATGGCAAGGCCGTCGCCTTAGTTGGAAGTGGAGAGCACTATGGCGCGGTGTTTAACGGAGACTTTGATTACCACAAGTATCTGGCGACCATTCAAGCGGAGGGAATGAACTACACACGGCTATTCGGCGGCTCCTACGTAGAACTGCCGGGGAAATCGTTCGGAATCTTGCGGAACGATCTGGCTCCGGCACCGGGACGCTTCGTCGCTCCGTGGGCCCGCAGCGACGACGATGGGTATGCGGGTGGCGGCAAGAAATTTGACCTTACGAAATGGAATCCCGAATATTTTTCGCGCCTTCATGATTTTCTGGCGGAGGCCGATCGGCGCGGAATCGTCGTGGAGCTCACATTATTTTCTTCCCAGTATGGTGAGCCGCAGTGGAATCTCTCTCCGTTCAAGCGCGAAAACAATGTGAATGCCACGGACGCGATTGACTGGAAGAAACTGAACACGGCGGAGAACGGGAATATTCTCGCGCATCAAGAGAAATATGCGCGGAAGTTAGTGCGAGAGGCGAGTGCTCATCCGAATGTAATCTTCGAAATATCAAACGAACCGTGGTCGGATCGTCCCGTGCTTTCGGGCGTGGTCAATCCTTATTTATTCACTGGGAGAGATCAGTATCCCAATTCGGTTGATTTGCCGGATGAATCGTCTATGGATTGGCAAAGACGCGTGGCTGGATGGATTGCGAGTGAAGAGGCCGCATCCTCGAAGAGGCATTTGGTTGCGCAGAATTGCTGCAACTTCGTGTATCCCGTCAAAGCAATTTTGTCTGGCGTGAGCGTGGTGAACTTTCACTATGCGTATCCTGAGGCCGCAGCGCTGAATTACGGATTGGGCGTCGCGCTCTCGTACGACGAAACCGGATTTCTCGGGCGTGAAGATGAAAAATACGCGCGGCAGGCTTGGAATTTCATGCTGTCGGGCGGGGGCGTATTCGACAGCCTCGATTATTCCTTCAGCGTCGGACACGAGGACGGGAAGGATACCGAGGCGAACGGTCCTGGCGGCGGGAGCGTGGAATTGCGCCGGCGACTCCGAATTCTCAGCGAATTCCTGAATGGACTTCCTCTGGTGGAGATGCATCCCGACTTCAATGCGGTGAAGCATGGCGGCGGAGTGGTTCCACACGTGCTTTCGTCCGCGAAAGGCGTATATGCAATTTATGTCGACGGCAAAGGCCCAGCGGATATCACGTTCTCTTTGCCGGCGGGCGACTACTCGATCTCGTGGCTCGACATCATCACTGGCGAGGCAAAGGACGGCGGAATAATTCGCGGAGGAGAAGGCCGCGTGATGAAGAGTCCTGTCTTCGAAGACGGGATTGCGATCAGGCTCGTGAAGAAGTAAAACAGGGCCATAGATCGCCGGTGAGTTGCGAAGAATTCCTCGATTTACGCGTGGTTGCTTCTGAGTGCCCTGCTCAAAGAAACACACTTATTGCTTCTCACGCTCTCTTTTCAAAATTATCTCAATGCGTCGCCTCACTTCAGGCGATAACTTCTGCTCCGATAGCCATAGGAAAGTATCCTTCTCAACTCTTGCTCCGGCCTCTATGAGAGCCTCGATGACGGGCACCGAATCGTCTTCCTCGTTATGTACGGCACCCCAGAGGGCCTGACCGAGGGCAGTTCCTCCGTATCGGTTTCGGGTCTCAGGATTTGCGCCGCGCTCCATTAGAAATTTGATTGTCTCCGCATGCCCTCCAAGTACAGCCCAGTGCAGCGGAGTCATTCCCGTGCCGCCATCCGCGTGAATATCGGCTCCGCGATCGAGCAGGAATTGCACAGCCTCGTTTCGTCCATACTCGCAAGCCCAGAGAAGACCGCGCTCCATTTGCTTACGACCGGCGGGCGCGATCAAGTTCCCCTTCGCATCGAAGAACGCTTTGACCACGTCGAGACGGCCGACCCCCGCTGCAGCTTCAAGGTCGAGCGGCGACCCGCGATCGGCAAGGAATTCAGCGGCCCGCCGTCGTCCATTGGCCAGGCAAGCATTTACGTTGCTCACGCCGCGCGCGTCTCCTTTGCTCAGCGACGCACCGTGTTTCAAAAGAAGATCGAGTAGTACTTCCTGAACCCCGGCTTTTTCCGGATGGATGCTGGTAGCGGTGAGCATCAATGTGGTTGAGTCGCCTCCATAGACGTCGGCGGTCGCGTCGACGTCAGCTCCGCTGCGCAACAAGAGATCCGCAATTTGCGCGATGTTCTGAGGCGTTTTCTGCCGATACCCTTCCACGCCATTGGCCGAAACGTAATGGAGCAGCATCGCTCGATGTTCACGGGTAGATCGGGCGCGAATCAATTGGGGGGTCTCCCGCAGCAGAACTTGCAGCGTGCCGATATCTCCAGTGACGATCGCATCGGCAGCGCGTTCGAAGATCGCCGTTAGCGTATCCGCTTGCGCCTGAGCCTCGAGATGCTTGGCGAATTTCGCCCAGCTTTCGAAGCCGTGCGATCTAGCAAGAATGAATTGCGCCTGCGTTAAAGGGAGTTTCGTGGAGGACCCCTTCTGGCGGCGAGTGAATTCCTTGACGTCATCGACCCAGCGCTCCACATCGACGGGAAGATTGGGAGTGAGTGCAACGCTGGCGGATTTTGCGAGCGATGCAATCCAAGTTGCAATCCAATCACGCAGTGTCGCGGAGTCGGAAGAGTTCGCGGCCTTGGAAAATTCTTTCGCGAGCTTTTTGTATTGCTCAAGATTGGGCCGCGCGGGGAGCGGGAGAGCGCCTTGCGGATTGGGAAACATACGAAGCTCCTTTCAAATGTATGCCTGGAGTCCGCACAAAGTCAGGCTGAAAGAAGGATCGTAGCCTTCGAAATGTTGTAGAGGTGGGCACGGCCCTTTCCGCGGACTGGAGGCGCCCTTCGCGCTCGCAGTTAGGATAGGCGGAGCGCGTTGCCGGAGTCAATCGCCGGGTGAATGCGGATTGGCCGAGGCGTTTGCCGTTACGTGTGACGTCTTCGCCTTTGATCCTCGCTATCGATTCAGTAGCGCCATCATGGTTTCGGGATAGCGCGTGCCTGCGGCGGCATCGAGCGGAAATGCGTCATGGATCTGCTTCAGATCTTCGCCCGTCAGCTTCACTTCCGCGGCTGCTGCATTTTCTTCGAGATACTTGCGGCGCTTGGTGCCGGGAATCGGAACGATGTCATTGCCTTGTGCCATCACCCACGCCAGCGCTAACTGCGCCGGTTGGCAGTTCTTGGCTTTGGCGAGTTCCTGCACGCGGCGGACGAGATCCAGATTCTTCTGGAAATTTTCTCCCTGAAAGCGTGGAGAATTGCGGCGGAAGTCGTTCGGCGCAAGATCTTCGAAGCGCTGAAACTGTCCCGTAAGAAATCCGCGGCCAAGGGGACTGTAGGCGACGAAACCGATGCCAAGTTCGCGGCACGCGGCCAGTATCTCGGTTTCCGGATCGCGGCTCCAGAGAGAGTATTCGGTTTGCAAGGCCGCAATCGGATGAACTTTCACGGCGCGCCGCAGCGTTGCCGGACTCGCCTCGGAAAGGCCGAGGTAACGGACCTTGCCCTCTTTTACAAGCTGCGCCATCGCTCCGATCGTGTCTTCGATGGGAGTGTTCGGGTCAATGCGATGCTGGTAATAGAGGTCGATTGTCTCGACATCGAGGCGGTGCAAGCTGGACTCGCACGATTGGCGAATGTATTCCGGCTTGCCATTCACGCCGCGGGTCGCGGGATTCTTCGGATCGCGCACGATGCCAAATTTCGTGGCGACAATGAACTTATCGCGCTTGCCTTTGATGGCACGCCCGACAAGTCGTTCGTTCGTGTGGGGTCCGTACACGTCGGATGTGTCGAGGAAGTTGATACCCAGTTCGAGGGCGCGATGAATGGTGGCGATGGATTCGGTATCGTCACCGGGTCCGTAAAATTCCGACATTCCCATGCAGCCGAGTCCTTGGGCTGACACGTGAAGACCGCTGCGGCCGAGTTCGCGAGTTTCCATGGTTAAAGGATGCCCCAGAATCGGATTTCGGTGCAAACGCGGTCAGTAGCGCTGAGCGCTCGGGATTTCTCCTTCGCCCAGGCGGCTGAGGCGACCGTCGCCACGTGACCTATTTGGTGACAGAAATTCTAGGCTTGGTAGGTGGAAGGACCTCGCCGATTTGAACTGCTGGAACTCCGGCTTGGCGGAGGGCCCGCGTAAGCGCGTCGCCGCTTGGAGTGCAAATTAGAAGGCCTCCGGCGGTTTGAGGGTCGTACAACATGGCGCGGAGATCTTCCGGAACATCGGCGTCATACTCCACCAGGCATTCGGCGAAGTTGCGGTTATTGGTGAGTCCCCCGGGAATGTGTCCTGCATGAACGCAGTCTAGAGCACCTTCAAGCAGCGGAATCTGGCCGACGCGCAGTCGGATCGAAACAGTCGAGGCCAGCAAAAGTTCTCGCGCATGACCGATCAAGCCAAAGCCGGTGACGTCGGTCATGGTGCTGATTTGAAATCCGGCTTCCGGCTTTCGGCTTCCGGCTCCCGACGTCTCGCTTCGCCCGACAAAAGCCTCCGTCCCCGCATCGCCTCTGATTACTTCTGCAGCTCTCTTGTTCAGCGTCGTCATCGACTTGATAGCGACGTCGATCCACGCCTGCTCCGCTGCGCCCTTCTTGATCGCTGTGGAGATCACTCCGGTCCCTAGAGCCTTGGTAAGAATTAGCGAGTCACCGGCTTTCGCGCCATCGTTCGCGTAGATTTTTTTCGGATGGATTGTGCCAGTCACCGAGTATCCGAATTTCGTTTCTTCGTCGCGGATGCTGTGGCCGCCGATGACTACGCATTCCGCCTCCATCATTTTCGAAAGACCGCCTGCAAGGATGCGTTCAAGAATTGCAAGATCGGCCTTGTCGGGAAAACATACCAGCGCGAGCGAGGTGAGTGGACGGCCTCCCATGGCATAAATGTCGGAGAGCGCATTCGTGGCGGCAATCTGACCAAAGGTGTATGGATCGTCGACGATGGGCGTGAAGAAATCGACGGTCTGAACCAGCGCCTGCTCGGGATTGAGTTGATACACTCCGGCGTCGTCGGCGTGGTCAAAGCCGACTAGAACATTCGGGTCATGTTGCCGGGCTAATTTCCCAAGCACCGTGTCCAGCGCCGCTGGACTCAGCTTGGACGCTCAACCCGCAGCTTTTACAGACTCCGTGAGGCGGAATGGTTTTGTATCGGACACTTCTGCATTGTAGCGGAGGGCGCCGGGGCTAAAGCCCCTCTCGTTCGTACGGACCGACGCGGCGCTGAAGCGCCGCTCTTCCACGGTGGCGCTAAGGTTCATCGCGGACAATGTCGCGGTTTTTTCAGCTACATCCAAAAAAACGAACTTACCTGAATGAATCTCTATTTCACCGTGACGTCGGTGATCGCCAAGTCTGGGTATTGGTGATTCCACTGGGCGGAAATGGTGTCGAAAGTCAGGCGGAAAGGTTGTGCCTGGCCGGGCATGAGGGGCGCGACGTTGAGATCGACCGGCTCCATATAAGCTCCATTGGTGCGGACCACGCGCAGCGGGAGCTCTTCGCGCTGCGCTAGCTGTCCCATGGAGTCTTCGAAGTTCACTTCGACGGTGATGTGGGTGACAGTTTGGTCCCCGGTGTTGGCCACAGTTCCGTCAATGTAGCTGACCGTCGCTCCGATGAAATTCTCGGCGGCGGACATCTTGAAGTCGGAGAGTTTGAGTTTCGCGATATACGGAGACGGTCCTTTCACGACTCTGGGAGGTTGACGAAGAAGAAGAGCGGCTGCCAGCGCGCCTCCGATAACGACGACTACGGCGATCATAATGATCAGCCGGCTGGAGTCGTGTTCTGCGGGGGCTGTGGTAGGCGGCTGGCCAAGAGAGTCCATGAGGGGATTTTAGGCTGTTGGAAATCGGTTGTCGATTTTCTTGCGTATTCAGGTTGGGTATTTTGCACCCGAGTATGAATGCCACATTGCTTTCACGATGATCGTGAGGCAAGCAACTTGGCGGCGTTGCCTTGGTAAACACGCTTCAGGATTTCGTCATTTAGTCCCAGACCGTACAGCGGCCAGTGGTAGGAGAACTGGTCGGCCGCATAAAAGTGTTCGTCCTGCGATTCGAGAATGCGGAAGGTGACGCGATACATATCGAGATCAAATCCCATGTCGGTTCCATACACGAGGCGATCGGAATACTTCTCATAGAACTGGGCCGCAAATCGCGGGATGGGCGCGGTTTCCGCGTAGCGCGCGGAGATGTCGGCATGGAGATTGGGATTGCGGTCGAGAACTTCGCCGAGGTGCCCTAGATCGTAATCCAGATTCGCGAAGTGACATGCGATGAAAGTCGTCTTGCGGTGGCGAGCCAGCGTGCGCTCGAAGATGTCGACCATGCCGGCGAGTTTGACAATGTTCGGCTGATTGTCGAGGCGCCACTCGTACGCGTTCATCAGCCCGTCGTTGTGCGCGTCCATGGGTTGGTACATCCAGATGGGGTCGGCTACGTGCAAGCTGACGGGCATGTGGAGTTCACCAGCCTTTTCCCAGACGACATCCATGCGAGTGTCGTCAGGATGCATTTTGGGTGCGCTCGATTTTCCTGATCGCAGGCCCTGGCCTTTGTCGTGGATCTCTCCGATTCCTTTCGCGCCAGCTTCGTGACAGCGTTCAAGCTCTTTCGCGGTCGACGGACCGAAGTGCGGTTTGTCGTAGCCGTTAAGATCGAGGCCGCACCAGACTTCGAAGCGGTCCGGGTGGAACAAGTATTTCTTAGCGACTTCGTCGAATTCTTTTCCGGTCGCCATCGTGAGGATCATGGTTTTTTCGACATTGCATTCGTCCATGTTCTTGAGCCACGTGGCGATTTCAGCCGGTGTTTTCGCGTAGGGGTGAGAATGCATGTCGATGATCGGATATTTCGCCTTCGCGATCTGCGTGACCGGAATTTTGTAGATAGAGTGCGGACGGTAGTTTTTCAGGAGAAGGGTGTTGGGATTCGGAGCGGTCCTTGGCGTCGCTGGCTTCTTCTCTTCAGCGAATGCGGCGGCGGGCACAGTGAGTCCGAGGGCGGCGAGGTTCGAATATTTCAGGAATGAGCGGCGATTCATAAGTCTCCGTGGAATGCGAAGTGGTGAATAGGAATGTGTATGACGGTTCGCGCGAGAATTCAAGTTTCGATTGCAAATCGAAACGAAAGGGCTTTCGTGATGACGCAGCGGACGCCCCGCGGAGGACTGCGAAAACTGGACAGCCGGGGCGGCTGTCCACACATGAAATCTGGACCGACGAAATGCGTTCGTCGTCCTTACACTTATTCGCCGCCTACGGTTAGGCCTTCAACTTGGATCGTGGGAGCGGCGACCGAACCGCGGAATTCCAAGTCGCTGGCAATTTCTGAAATATTGAAGAACAATTCTTTCAGGTTGCCCGCCACCGTGATCTCTTCCACGGGATAAGCGAGTTCGCCATTGGATATCCACATGCCGGAAGCGCCGCGAGAGTAGTCGCCCGTAACCAGGTTCGCGCCTTGGCCGAGGAATTCGGTTACGTAAAGACCCTCTTTGATTCCCGCAATCAGTTCTTTCGGAGTCTTCGTGCCTTGCTGCAGGAAGTAATTTCCGGGACCGATTCCGGGCGTACCCGCCAATCCTCGCGACGCATTGCCTGTCGTCTGCAGACCTAACTTTTTCGCGGTGTACGTGTTGAGCAGGTACGACTTCAACACTCCATTTTCGACGACCACCGTGCGGCGCGTCGGGATACCTTCCCCGTCGAACGGGCTGGTACCGAAGCCTCCGGGAATCGTGCCGTCATCAATGATCGTGACATTGTCCCCGGCAATTTTCTGGCCGAGTTTCCCGGCGAGGAAACTGGCGCCGCGGTAAACAGAGTCTCCGTTGATACCTTCGAAGATGTGCTCCAGGATCGAAGTTGCGACCATCGGATCGAACACGATGGGAACTTTCGCCGTCTTCGCCTTGCGCGCGCCCAGGCGGCGAATGGTGCGCTGGGCGGCGATCTTTCCCACCTTTTCCGGCGCATCGAGTTTGCTCAGCGTGCGGGCGACCGAGTACCAGTAGTCGCGCTGCATCGCTCCATCTTCGGTTTGCGCAATTGGGACAGCGGCGACGGAGCAGTACGAACGCTTGTACTCTCCGACGAAGCCGTGCGAGTTTGCGAGGACTTTGTGTCCAGTGGCGGCGTCGAACGATCCGCCTTCAGAATTTTTGATGCGCGGATCGAAATCCAATGCGGCTTTCTCGGTCCGGCGCGCGTAGTCGATGCGGTCGGCGCCGGGGAGCGAGTAGACATCTTCGTGATAGAGATCGAGGTCGCCTTTGAGCTGTCCGAGTTGATCAGCAGAGGGAATGCCCCCGAAAGGATCTTCGGACGTGATGCGCGATAGCTCGAGCGCCGACTTCACCATGCGATCGAGTCCGGCGTGAGAGAAATCCGACGAGTATGTGCTTGCGGCGCGTTGACCGAAGAACACGCGCACTCCGATGGATTTCGACCCGGACTCTTTCAAGGTTTCGACCTGCCCGAGGCGCACCAGCGTGGAAAATTCATCGCCTTCGCGAACGACGCATTCGGCCGCGGTGGCGCCGCCTTTCATCGCGCGGGCGACGATGTCCTGGGCGATGTCCTTCAGATCAGTTTCGAGTTTCGTGCTTCGAGTTTCTATTTCGGTTGGCATAGAAAAGTTTTCACCGCAGAGTTCCGCTGGGGAATGCAGGGATCCTTCGACTCCGCCGTGACTTCACTTCGCTTCGTCACGGCTACGCTCAGGATGACAGTTTCATTTATAAATCCATGGTGACTGCTTTTACTGCATGAAGCCGCCGGGATCTTTTCTGGCGGTGCCGCCTACGGTCAGGCGATCGATCTTTAACGTCGGAATGCCAACTCCTACAGGGACGGCCTGTCCGTCTTTTCCGCAGGTGCCTACTCCTTCGTCAAGCTTCAGATCGTTGCCAACCATGCTGACTCGGGTTAGAACATCCGGACCGTTTCCAATCAGCGTGGCGCCTTTGATCGGGGCAGTGATCTTTCCGTCTTCGATCATGTACGCTTCGCTAGCCGAAAAAACGAACTTGCCGTTCGTGATGTCGACCTGGCCTCCGCCGAAGTTGACGGCGTAGACTCCGTGCTTGACGCTGCGGATGATGTCTTCGGGATTGTCTTGCCCGGCAAGCATGTACGTATTAGTCATCCGCGGCATGGGGATGTGCTCATAGCTTTCGCGCCTCCCGTTGCCGGTGTCGGCGATGCCCATGAGCCGCGACGAAAGCTTGTCGCTGAGATATCCCTTGAGAATTCCCTTTTCAATCAGAACCGTTTCCTGCGTGGGCTCGCCTTCATCGTCGACGTTTAGCGATCCGCGCCGCCATGGCATGGTGCCGTTGTCGACGACGGTGCACCCTTCGCTGGCGACGCGCTTCCCAATCAGCCCGGCAAAGGCTGACGTTTTCTTCCGATTGAAATCGGCTTCGAGTCCATGACCGACGGCTTCGTGCAGCAGCACGCCGGGCCATCCGGGACCGAGTACCACTTCCATATCTCCAGCCGGAGCTTCGCGGGCGTCAAGCTGCAGAATCGCTTGCCGCGCGGATTCCTTGGCGAAGAATTCCGGATTCTTGTCGCCGAAGAAGAAATCCAGAGCGACGCGGCCTCCGCCACCGGAAGATCCGCGAGCGGAGTTGCCCTCGGTCTTGGCGATGCAGGAAACATTCATGCGCGCCAGCGGCTGCGAGTCCTCGGCGAATGTTCCATCGGAGGCCACGACCAAAATGTTCCGCAACTCATCGGCATAGCCGGCGCGGACTTCCTGAATCCGAGGATCGTACGCGCGGGCCGCTTTGTCGGCGCGCATGACAAGCTCGACCTTGGCGCTGATTTCTGCGTCGACCGACGGAAGAGTGACCGGATACAAGCTACGAGCCGCCGCCTTCTGAAAGCCGGTGACAGTCGTCTTTGCGGGAGCACTCGCGATCAGAGCGGCCGTGCGTGCGGCGTGCAAAATTCGCGAGGAAGAAAGATCGTCGGTGTAGGCGTATCCCGTGCGCTCACCAGAGACGACACGAACTCCGCACCCGGCGGAGATGCCTTGGCTTGCCGACTTGACCATCGATTCGTCGACCATTAAAGAGGTCGAGGAAAGATACTCGAAATAGAGGTCGGCATAATCCCCTCCCGCAGAGAGCGCCGCGGAGAGATACCGCTCCAGGTCATGCTCGGTCAGGCCATAATTTTCGAAGAAAAATCGGGTCTTATCGGAGTGTTTTTCCACCATAGTTAGATGCCCTGGAGCCGCGTGCGGACTCGAAGGCAATTCCCCAGCTTCATTATCACATGCAAAACCGCTGCAACACAGAGATCACAGAGGTGCATGAGATTGTGGAACCGTCTTTTGCGGGTATTCCACAGGTCTTTCCTTTTGGGATGGTCGTTCGTCACAGACCTTGGCTGTTCGATTGTGAGCCAATGGCGGCATGAATCCGGAGACGCTGGAACGTACAGTCAAGGACTACCTGCGCGAGTCTTCGGGCGCGGTTGTCCTCGAAGATGGGGCAGTGGCTTTCGATTTGGGACAGTCGCGTTACTCGATTTCGGGCGAGCACAACAAGTGCCTGCTCCATCTGTGGTCGGCAGAGCGAAATACGGTGCGGCGCGTGCTCGACGCCGAGGTAAAAGGCGGGACGCTGCGGCTGGCCGTGCAGCGGATGGGCCATGCGCGACCCACGAAGCTGGAGATTTGCCGGGAGCGGGACCGCCGATCTCCGTCGGCGAAAAAGGCGGCGCGCTCCTCGTATGAGGCAAAGCTGCGGCGGGCGGCTGAGAGAACCTTTCCGGGGTTCGCAATCACGCGGCTGACGTCGGGCGTCGATCTGGAAAAGTCGTTTGGTCCGATCTATGCGCGCGGCATCCTGCGTCAGGGACAGAGCGCATTTGCGATTTTGGGAGTCAATGGGAGCGAGACGCAGCCGTCGATCGACGCGGCTTTGACGTTTGGAATCTTGTGGCTGGATGTATGCCGGAAGGGGCAAAATTCCCAGCCTCGCAGCCATTTCGTCGAGGGCCTCCTATTGTTTGTGCCCGCTGGCTGTTCGGCGCTGGTGCGGGAACGTATGGCGAATCTCAACCGGGCTGCAGCAAAGTGGCGGCTGTTCGAGTTTGATGAGCGCCACGACGCGGTCGCGGAAGTGGACTGCACCGATCGCGGCAATGTTGCGACTCGGTTAGTACACGCGACCAATGAAACCTCAGCGATAGCCCGATTTGCGGAATCCATCAATCGGGTGCGCGGGATCCTTCCGAATTGCGAAGTGTCTGTGCTGTCCCCCGCAGAAGTTTCGTTTCGCTGGCGTGGACTCGAGTTCGCGCGCGTGCGCATGGGCGCGGAAGCGGTCACATTCCGTAGCAAGCAGGAAATCGTATTTGGAGTCGGCCCGGAGGAGCGGGTTCTCGAAGACCGGAATTGGGCGGTGTTTGTGCAGTTGCTGACGTCTCTGCGGGACACGCGCCATCCTTACGGACCGCGCCAAAATCGACTATTCCGAATGCATCCGGAAAGGTGGCTGGAGTCGCTGGTGATGTCGGATGTGAGCGTGATCGACGAACGGCTGGAGGCCGAATCGGTTTACGAACAGGTTCCCGCTTTCTCTGCGGCCGATCGAGCAATGATCGATGTACTGACTCTGACTAAGGATGCGCGTCTGGCAGTGGTGGAGTTGAAGGCCGATGAGGATATCCATTTGCCACTCCAGGGCCTGGATTACTGGGCTCGGGTGCAGTGGCATCACGATCGCGGCGAGTTCCTGAAATTCGGATATTTCGGAGGCCGTGAGTTGGCCAACGAAGCTCCACTTTTGTTTTTAGTGGCGCCGGCGTTGAGGGTGCACCCTGCAACCGACGTGATCCTGCGTTACGTCTCTCCAGAGATCGAGTGGGTGTTCGTAGGGATCGACGAGCGGTGGAGAGAAGGGGTACGCGCGGTGTTTCGGAAAAGACCGTCTGATCGTTTTCACTGCGGTGACTCGGACACTGGCAGCAAATCAACGGGGATCGCCTTGCCCGCTTGAGACAAGCCCCTTGCAAGACCAAGATTCCCACCCCGCTCAAGAGCGGCAAGGGTGGGATGCCACTGCGATTCCCAACTCTCGTTTATTTCCATGCTCCTAGCAGTCTTCGCACATCCAGCAGCTGGCCTAAGTGGTAGGCATTGTGGTCGGCCACCAGCAGTGCTTCTCGCAGGATCGTTTGGCCATCTCCCCACGGAAGTTTCGCGAAGAGGTCTATCTTTGGATTCGCGACTAACTTCTGAATCGCTTTCAGGTCCGCGCGGAATTGCTTGACGCTTTTGTCCCACGCGGTGGCAGTCGGCGGCGCGGGAGATTTTGGCCAGTACTCGTCGGGCCACTTCCGCGACTTGTATTTCGCGTTCCGGCTGAAGTCGAGAATGTCTTCCTGGGCGATGCGTAAGTGTTCGAGAATCATCCAGGGCGAGTGAGGAAAATTATCAGGCTTCGCTCCGCGCAGGTTGGTCGGAAGATTCTTGATCAGGTCGTCAAATTTCGCGTGGGCTTGGCCGCCGTCCAGGAGTTCGACAAGATGTTTGCGCAGGTCTTGATTCGGATCTTTGGGCATGAGGTCCTCTTTGGATTCTCTTAGATGATTGGGGTCAGGCGGAGGATGCGATTCGTCGCCAGCGCCGCTTGCCCCTCAGGGGATCACAGCGATAGCGCCCTTTGCTCCTACCAGAAGCGCACCGCCGCCCGCGGTTGGACTGATTGCGTTGAATACTATCGGTTGGCTTGTTCCGGAAGTGTCGCGGTTTTTCTGACGGCCGCATTTCGAGAACATAGTCCTGAGCCACGATGAAAAGGTCGACTGCGAGTTTAGCGTAAAAGATACCGCAGAGAAATAAGGTTGCGGTTTCACCTCAGAGAGCTTCCATGTTCTCCCGCCGTCGTCGGTAGAAGCGAGATTCGGTCCATCGTCTTTCGGATGTTTGTAGTCACCTCCCGCGATAACTCCGTGCTGAGCATCGCGGAAGGTGATGGAGAAAATTCCCGCGGAGTCGGGGCCGTGAGCGATCGGAGTATTGAAGACCTGCCAGGTTTGTCCACGATCCCCAGAGTGGAAGACTCGCGCCGCTTTGCCTCCCGTGGCGAACCAGATGTTGGGGTCGAGAGCCGCGGAGGATAAAGGCCGACTTTCGCCTACGGCTTGTCGCGGCGCCGCTCGCCCGATCTTCGGCCTTGTATCCTGCGGCCCCCATCTCGGGACGACAGAGTCCTGGGAAAGTATCGCGATGCAGGTGTTGCTGGCGGCGAAGGCACCCTCTCCTTCCATCGCCTCGGGAAGATTGTTCGGCGAAAGCGCTCGCCAGTTTTCTCCATCCTCCGTTTCGAGCAATTCAAATTTCAATTTTCCGTGGTCGTCGGGGACTGGATCGCCGAGGACCATGCCGTGCGTGCGGTCCCAGAAGACCATCGAATCGAAAAATCCCTTGGGGTTGGTGTTCTTGAACTGTAGCTGCCAGTGCGCTCCTGCGTCGGTCGTGTGATAGATGCGGGATTGGTCGCCCGATCCAGCGGACATCAGGAAGGCTTCGTCAGCGGAAAATGCCACGACTGCGCGAAAGTCGAGTTGCGTAGCATCGGGAACTTGAGCCGGCGTCCAGGTGCGACCACCATTGGTGGTGCGGAGGTATGTTCCGTGCGTGCCACTGGCCCACGCGACCTGGCGCGAGACCGCACTTATGCCGCGGAACGACTCCGTGGAGTGCGAATTTTGAATTTGCGGAGATCGCGCCGCCGCCGTTGCGGTGAGGAAGAGCAGAAGAATGTAGCGCATGAAATTGGTTCGCACCGAGTGCCCGGTCGAGCGACATAGATCCTTCGCGCCGCTCAGGATGACACGGGCGGGCTTCCGCTCACGCCCGCTAAACAACGTCATTTCGCGGTGAAGTCGGCGAACGAGGCCGTCTTGCCGATATAGATCCGAACCGTGCAGCGCGATTGCACGTGGGCGAAGGCAACCTCGAGCGTATCGGAAGGTGCATCGACCTGGGCGGACTCCATTTGAGTGCGGGCCACATCCTGCTTGTCGTCATACGCCGCTCCGGGAGTGACGTTCTTATTGACGACGAGCGTCCAGTTGCCGCGCGCGGGAATCGGATACACGGTGTAGGCGCCGATCGGAATCAGAGAACTTCCCAATGAAAGTTCAGCCTCGGTAAAAAGGGTCATCGGAGTTCCGCCCGGCGCCCAAGCCTTTCCGTTCGGCAACTTTTCTTTATTGTTGGCGACGGGGATGTAGCGGATGTACACCTGGCGTCCGTCTTCGAGATTGCAGGTGGTTGTTGAAGTAGCGGGGCCCGACTGCGCGGCGAGGAACGGCGTGCATAAGAGCGTGATGAATACAGCTCTCCAGACAAAGTTAGCGGCCATGAGTTGGAAAGCCTCCGCGCAGAAGTGTATCCCCGATGTGCTTTTAGGGGAAGGGATTTGCACACAGTCCACGATTCGGGCGAGGCGGCGCATTTCCGGCGCTGGCAGCGCCGCCGAACCGAAGTCTCAGAAGTGGAAGCGGTAGCGGAGTTCGACCATGACCTCCCGTGGATTGTTCCAGTGAAAGCCGCCGAAGGTGACGCTGTTATCGAGCTCGACGCGGCGATTTGCCACGTTCAGCGCGGAGAACGACGCCGAGAAATTCTCGCCGAAATCTTTTCCCAGAGTCAGATCGAACGTCGTGTGCTGCGGAAGGTAATCACCGGGATAGGGCTGTCCAGGAAAACCGTTGGTGAATCCAGACCCGTAATAAATGTTCGTCGACGCATAGGCGCGCCACGGAAGCGTGACATCCCCGCCGAAGTTGAGAGTGTTGCGCTGGTCGTGATCGAGGACGCCGAAGTCGAGAGTGTCGAAGTCGGTGAGACCCCCGGTGATTGCGCCCCCTCCCTGCACGATCTGATTCGAATAGGCGAGATGCAACTGCGCACGGTGCGCGAGGCGTGGGGAGCGCAGCGTAACTTCCCAACCCCGGATCAGCGCCTTCTCAATGGTAAGAGGGAAAAACAAGTTCGATTCGCCGATGACATCATGGTCGAAGAAATTCCGCACGCGAGTGCGAAAGGTGTCGGCATCGAGTGTCCATCCGCGCCAAGGGATGGTCGCTCCAAACTGTGACTCTTCGTCACGCTCGCCCGGAAGGGCGATAAATCCGCAATCGCTCTGATTGCAAAGATTGATCAGCGATCCCGATGCCGTCACCAGAGGAGGCGCCTGGTAGTAGTGTCCGTAGAAACCGCGGAACGTCCAGTTCAAGCGCGGGATGGTCAGGGCAGCGCCGAAGCGCGGGCTGATTGCATTTTCCGAAAATCCATTGTTCCCGGAAAAATGCGTAGGGCGCATGCCTGCGGTGAGAGTCAGCCAGGAAAACGGCTTTAGCTTGTCGTCGACGAAAAATGCAGTCAGGCTGCCGGTGGGATGTTCGCTGTCAAAGAACGGAGCGCTGCTGCCGTCGTTGAATACTGCGCCGAAGCTCTCGTGATTCGCCTGGTAAAAGCTGTACACGCCGGCCTGCAAATTGTTTTTTGCAACATTCGCACTGAAGCTCGCCTGTCCGCCGCCATAGTCGGAGCCGCGATCCTGCTTCGCGGCCACCGGGAAGTCCGTGGGAAGGCTGCTGAAGTTGACCGCATTGTGATGGTAGAAGGGCGAAACCGTGAGTAGATATTTCGAATTAAAAGTGTGCACCCAGGAGAAGTTCACGATCGCATCGGCTTCGCGGTCGCTATCCCGCAAGCCGATGCTCGGAAATTGTGCCGCAAAGTCATTCTCAGGAATGTTCGCATTCTCAATGTCATTCGGAAACGGATCGTAAGGAATTTGGTAGAAGTCTTTGCGCAGCGAAGTCGTAAGCCGAAGCTGGTTGGCGGGATCGACATTGAAGATCAGCGAGCCAAAGCCTCCATAGCCGTTGGCCGCGTCGTGAACGACTTGCGGAACGGGTGTCTCAATGCCGAGATTACTGCGATTCGCGTTGACGCTCGCATAGTAGGCGAAGCGCTCGGTGTGGCTGCCCAGGCTGAAGGCGTCATTGGTTTGATAGAAATTTCCCGCGCTCACGACAAGTTCGGCTTGCCGGTTCCGTTCAAACCCGGTGCGCGGCACGACGTTGAATACGCCATAGGTTCGGTCGCCAAATTCCGCGCCATAGCTTCCACGGCTGACTTCGAGATAGTCGATGTCTTTGGGATCGAATTGCGGTCCGATATTGGACGCAATATTGGTATTGGGCACGGGCACGCCGTCGACCAGCCAACTCGTCTGGTGGCCACCGCGAATATGAAGTTGATCGTGCGTCATATACGCCCCGGGAACGAAGTCGGTAATCATCGCCATGCTATTCGTGCGCGAGGCGCCCGGAGTGCGGGCGAGTTCGATCCGATCGACAACCGTCGTGGGGGTCGCCGAATCGCTGGGGGCAGCCTCAACCGTGCTGGTGACATCGACGACCTCTTTGCCCCCCGCAACGTTGAGCGCAAAATGCAAAACCGGTTCTGAGCCGGAGATGACCATCACATCCTGCCGCGTCTGATCGAAACCGACTCCCGCAACGGTCACCACATACTCTCCAAGCGGCACCGCGCTGAAAACGAAGTTGCCGGCGGCGTCAGAGTTCGTCGAGGCAGACCAATCGGAAGTTTTGGCTTTGATCATCACCATGGCGCTTTGCACCGGCCGATGCTGCGGATCGTGGATGACTCCGCGCACCGTCCCCACCACGCTGCCGAAGGCAGGCAAATTAAAGAGTGCGGTCATCAGAGTGACTACGTAAAACACCATCCCGCACTGGCTAGTTCGCCGGAGGCCGGGCGCAGTGTTGAGCGATTTAGACATTTCTTCCATCACAAAATCGTGAATTCGCGATTTCAAAGTTTCCGCATGTCGCTGCGGAGAGACATCAAGGATGCTTCGCAGCCGTTCCCGTTCCGATCTTGATTTCGGCAGCGTGAAACTTGTCGCCGTTCTGATGGGCATGGATTACCACGCGGCTTCCGACGACGATGTCTTTCGCCGTCGCGGCCACGGTGCCTTTGAGGAAGTGCGTTTCTCCGTCGTAGGCGACTTCTTTGACTGTGCCGTCTGCGATCTTTACGGAGACAGAGTGGTCGGTGACCGCGACGACGGTTCCGACGATGTGCGCGAGATTGCCGTGCGCAAACGCCAGCGCACTGAGCAATAGAGTTGCAAAGAGAAGTGACGCAATCTTCTTCATCTCGATTTCTCCATGTGGGAATGGTGATCGGACGGCGCGGCAGGAATCGCTCCGCCGTTTAGAAAATCTTCCTCTTCCTTTTCTTCTTCCTGATCGGCAATGCTCTTCGGGTTGAAGCGCTCCATGTCGTGCAATTCCTGTACGGTTAATTGCGGAAGATGGCGTATGAACAGAACAAGCTTCCAGCTATCCATGTCGCTGTCGGGATCACCCCAGGCAGGCATACCGGTCCAGCGAATGCCATTGTGGATGATGTAATACAACTCGCCGTCGGAGAGCTTCTGCGTGGTCTCGGAACGCATGTCTGGGACACGAGGAAAGAAATTCCGACCCATCTCCGTCGCCCCCGCGCCGTCGTTGCCGTGGCATGAAGCGCAGTGGTCGGCGAAATGTCGCGCCGATTCCTGCAGCAACTCGGGCGAAACCGTAAAAGGATTTTTTTCATTTCTCGCCGCACTGGGGATAGCCCAAGAGCGCAGCCTCCGTGCCAACGCAGCCTCGGTCGGAGAAGGCACCGCTCGCGCGCCGGGATAGCTCGCGAGTATGCGTGAGAGAAAGACTCCCACGACTGCCAGCGCGAGGATGGTTAATCCAGCTTTAAGTTCTCGGGACAAAAGGTTCGCCTCAGGACATTGTTCGCCGTCCGCTTGCCAGAACTCCTTAAGAGTTCGTTGGCGCAGCGTGCAGGCGTGAGCACCTTACGGACGCGCGATCGGCACTCCTGCCTCCACGGTCCGCTCAGATGACAGCACTTTTACCTAGGTGATCAGAGTCAGCAGGCGGGAGGAGCGCGGGGAGATCTCGAAGAGAAAAGCTCGATAGATGAAACGGTCGGCTGAAGTTCGAATTCGTGAGCGACAGCGTGCCGCCGAATCGATGCTGCTTGTGATGGCTGCGGGTGCGCCCATTGTGTAGTGACCACTCCGCGGGAGCAACGCTGGTTGCAGCATCCCATGCTGCGAACGGCCAAGTTTCCCGAATCATCAGAGCCGTGACATGGATGCGCCGACTTCCGAACGCAGCAGGCACGCAGCGGGGCAGCAGCCATCGCCTGCGCAATCGGAAGGAAAGTTCCGACGAGCGCGAACAACAGCACGAGACGGGCGGTAAGGCGCTGCATGATTTTCAGTAGAACCGAACCCCAAATGTGGGTCGAGCATAGAACAGTTAGGCGAGATGGCGCAAGCCGGCAACCATCCCAATACTAGTACGATTCCATCCGGAAACCGGATTTGTTGATACTCTGCGTGCGCTCACGCCTTGCCGTTGATCTTGGCCCACCACCACCGTACCCCGACGAACAGAAACCGCCAGTCGCTGAAAAATTCCGGCGGCTTGCCCTCAAACGCATGGCCGACAAACTGGAAGATCCAGCCAAGAACGAACACGGCGAGTGCAACGATCCACAGATGACGCACGAAAAAGCTGGCGGCGAAAATAGCGACCGAAATCAGGATCAGCGGGATGCCCAGAGTGTGGCAAAGCCGGTTGACCGGATGCCGGTGGCTGGTCGCGTACTGCGCGATCCACTGCTCGCTCGTGCGATTCCCCAGCATTGCGCGGAGATCATACTACGAATTACCGGGGCTCGCGGCTGAATCGATTTTGCCGCCTCAGGGCGGGTTGAGACGCTTGCTTCCCGCGTGGTAGCATCCTTGGTTTTGGCGGGGACCTCGGGCTGGCCTGATTCGTCCTAATCCTCTTCATGGGCCGTTCCTTCCCACCCCTGCCGGAAGGAGTCCAACTTGAAAGTCTATTCCGGAGCAAACATTAGGAATGTCGCGATAGTCGGCCATGGGCATGCCGGCAAAACCACGCTTGTCTCGGCCATGCTCTACACCGCCGGCGCTACTCAACGACTGGGACGCGTGGATGACGGCAGCGCCACTACCGATCACGACGAGGAAGAGATTGCCCGCAAGATGTCGATCGCTACGGGTGCGGCCGTCGTGGAATGGGGAACGTCCAAGATCAACATTCTCGACACCCCCGGGTTCAGCATGTTTGTTCACGAAGCCAAGATGGCGCTGCCGGTTGTCGACGCCGCGATCGTGGTTGTCGACGGAGTCGCCGGAGTGGAAGTCGTCACCCAGCGCGTCTGGAATTATTGCGAGGAGTACAAGACTCCGCGTCTGATCGTGGTCAATCGTATGGACCGCGATCGCGCCAATGCCGACCGCGTCCTGGCATCGCTAATATCCGCTTTCGGACGCGACGTTATTCCGATTGAGCTACCAATTGGCGCCGAGAAAAATCTGACGGGCGTGGTCGATTTAGTTCGGATGAAGGCTTACACCTACGAGCTGGGCGGAAACGGTAAAGGCAAGGAAACAGAGATTCCGGCCGACCTCAAGCAGCAGGCCCTTGAGGCTCACGAACGCCTCGTGGAGATGGTCGCCGAGGGCGACGACAAGCTCATGGAGAAATTCTTCGAAGCCGGCACATTGGGCGAAGAAGACCTGGTTCCCGCGCTGCACAATGCGATTCGCGAAGACAAGATTTTCCCTGTCATCTTCAGCTCGGGACTGGGGAATGTCGGCGCCGATCGCATCATGGACTTCATCGTCGATTACACGCCCGCCCCTTCCGAGCATGAGTGGGTGCAGGGCGAGGCGGCCTCGGAAAATGCCGATGCGCCGAAGCGCCATGAAACCGATGAAGAGCCGGTGTCGGTCTACATTTTCAAAACCGTGTCGGATGCCTTCGCCGGACGAATTTCGTATTTCAAAGTTTTTTCGGGTGTACTGAAGAATGATGCAGCGCTTGTGAACTACAGTCGCGGATCGCAGGAAAAGTTCGCACACATTGCCAGTATGCAAGGAAAGACGGCTGTCCCCGTCAACGAACTGCACGCGGGCGATATTGGCGCGGTCGCGAAATTGAAAGACACGCTCACCGGCGACACGCTGGGCGATAAGTCGGCGCCGATTCAGTATCCGCGCGTGAAGTTGCCGGAACCAGCCATCACCTTTGCCATTGAGCCGAAGAGCCGCGCCGACGAAGACAAACTCGGGCCAGGCCTGCACAAGCAGATGGAAGAAGATGCCATGCTTCGTTTCTTCCGTGATCCCCAGACGCAGGAGTTCCTGATCGCCGGTACAGGGCAGCAACATATCGAAGTAGTGGTTGCGAAACTCAAAAAGCGGTATCACACCGAAGTTGTTCTGAAGGCCCCCAAAGGTTCCATACCGCGAGACGATTCGCGGCAAGGCCGATGTGCAGGGACGTCACAAGAAGCAAACCGGCGGCCACGGGCAATACGGCGACTGCAAAATCAAGATGGAGCCGCTGCCGCGCGGTGGGCAATTTGAATTTGTGAACGACATCTTTGGCGGCGCGATCCCGAAGAACTACATCCCCGCGATCGAGAAAGGCATTAAAGATGCCGCGGCGCGCGGGCACCTTGCCGGATTTCCAGTAGTCGATTTTCGCGTGATCCTTTATGACGGTTCGTATCACGACGTCGATTCGAACGACATGTCATTCCAGATGGCGGGCAGAATCGCCTTCCGCAAAGCGATGGAAGTGGCCAAACCGACGCTGCTCGAACCCGTCATGGCGGTAGAGATCACCGTTCCCGACGATTTTGCGGGATCGATCATGGGCGATCTGAACAGCCGCCGCGGCCGCATCCAGGGCATGGACAACAAGGGCGGCAACACAGTAGTCAAAGCCGAAGTGCCCATGTCGGAAATGCTGACCTACGGCGTCGAACTCACGTCCATGACGCAAGGCCGCGGCAGCTTCAACATGGAAATGAATCACTACGACGTCGTCCCCGGGCAATTGCAGGAAAAGATCATCGAAAAGGCAAAGGCCGAGCGCGGCGATGTGAAGGAAGAAGAAGAATAGGGAAGATTCGTAAGGAGCGATCACTTCGCAAAAATGCGGATTGCTTATGGTGTTCCTTCGGGTTTGGAAACAGGAGCTTCGAATACAGACTTTGGGGTTTCCGCCTCTAGCGTACCATTCTCATCGTAACCGATAATATTGTCTGCCGTTCGGGAGTCAAGGATAGCCAGACGATCGACCCGATCCAAAAGTTCGGCGATCTTATTTTTCGTGTCCCTAAGATCGTGGGTCTCCTCAGCGTTCCTCATTGCGTCCCTCGTTACCACTCTGAGAATTATAGTTGCTCTCTGTAATCCAAATCGCGCCGAGTAGTGGCGGCGCTAACGCACGTCATTGATAGAACGAGTATAGTTTTTGTACAGATTGAGGATGCATCGGAAACTACTGGACAATTGCAGGAGTCGGGTCAGAACAGGGATCTTTCGACTTCGCATGATCGCCTTTCAGGCGCTCCTGCTTCGCTCAAGATGACAAAAGGAAGGTTGTGATGAAGATCATTCTGAGTTTTCTTTGCGCTGCTTTTATTTCAGAGATGGTTCTATTTCCCATGAATGAGGCCGTGGCTCAAACCCAGACCTTCCCTACCTCCGCAGGGCCGGTCAAGATCACGCCCTTGAACCACGCCAGCACTTTAATCGAAGCCGGAGGGAAGGCCATCTACCTCGATCCGGCGAAGCCAGCGAAGTTTAGCGGGATGACGAAAGCGGACCTCATCCTGATCACCGATATTCATGGCGATCACATGGATCCCGATTCCATCAAGGACGTAAGCAAGAGCGACACAGAAATCTTTTCGTCCTCGGCCGTCGCGCAAACCGTGACCTCAGCAAAGCCGATTGCGAATGGCGAATCGAAGAGCTGGCAGGGCTGGACCATCGAAGCCATTCCTGCCTACAACCTCAAGCGCGGTCCCGCTCCAGGCAAGCTATTTCACGACAAGGGACGCGGCAACGGATACGTGCTTACCTACGGCGGAAAGCGCTTTTACTTTTCAGGAGACACCGAAGGCGTGCCGGAAATGCGTGCTCTCAAAAACATCGACGTCGCTTTCGTATGCATGAACCTGCCCTACACAATGCCGCCCGAAGAAGCGGCCGATGCAGTCAAAGCGTTCCATCCGAAAATTGTGATTCCTTATCACTACCGCGGCTCAGATCTTTCCGTGTTTCAGAAAGCGCTGGAAGGCTCAGGAATCGAAGTGCGTCTCCTGGAGTGGTATCCAAAATAGGAAGAGCTTTAACCACAAAGGAGACGAAGCTTCACGACGGCTGTCGAATTTCCCTTCGTGAACCTTCGTGTCCTTTGTGGTTCATGCTTTCCACCCTACACTTTGAAAATTTCCTCCACCGGCTTCCTGAAAATCCTCCCGATTTTCAGCGCCAGCGGCAAGCTCGGATCATATTTCTCAGTCTCGATCGCATTGACCGTCTGACGCGACACGCCCAATTTTTCCGCGAGATCGGCCTGAGTCCAGTTCACTTGCGCCCGCAAATCGCGCACGCTGTTCTTCACTGGTACCTCCGCTTGGCGACGCCGACACCAACGCTCCAAAGCAGGATGAGTAGCGGAGCGACCCAACTCACGTCGAAGCGTGGTAGTCCCGCATTCTGCTGAAACGCCCAGGTGAGGGTAACGAAGCAAGTCGCAAGAAAGCTGAATGCCACGGCTTCGAGCTGGATGCGGCGCTGCAGTTCATCGAGTCCGCGAAAGTACCGCAAAAACGCCCACAAGGCGAAGGCCGAAGGAATGATCGGCAGGAACGCAATAGCGTATCCAAGCGGGGTGTGCTCGTGGCCGCGCAACAGGCGCACCGACACAGGAACTGCGAGTGAGTATCCCGCCATCGAGGTGAGAAATTCTTTGAGATAGCGCCTGCCGTTGGAATCCATAACGAAATCTCCGAGTCAAGCATGCTTGACATCTGGAATGTAAAGCACGCTTGACATAGCCGTCAAGCGAAATTTTCCCCAGGTGGCTGACGATTCGCCGCCATGCAGCCGTGTGCAACTTCTTGCGCGTTGACCTCAATCTACTAGCGATCTATAGTAGGCACCCGTCGCCACTTTGCGCTCTGCACAAGGGTTCCAGAGCGGCGGCGTTGTCGTCGATTTCGTAACGCTGTAGTTTGCAGCCTTGTGTCATTTGTCCGGCAATTCACTTCACGGAGGACTCCCTTGCCCAGATCGATCAGCTTGAAAGCACGTGCTGCTTCAAAATCCTTTGCTGTCCCCGGACTGCTTGCCGTTCTGTTTCTTGCCGGCCAAGCCTTCTCCCAAGTTCCCCTCACCCAGATCAGCACTGACACCTTCACGAACACCACGAGCCAGCACGAGACTGAAGTCGAACCCTCCAGCTACGCAGTCGGCGGGACGATCGTCTCTGCGTTTCAGATTGGGCGCTTCACCGATGGCGGCGCTTCTGACATTGGCTTCTCTACTTCTACCAATGGTGGCATGACTTGGACCAACGGCAATCTGCCGGGGATCACCACAATTGAAGGTACCGGAAAGTTCGATCGCGCCAGCGATACCGCTGTCGCTTACAACGCGAAATTCAAGCTTTGGCTGATCGAGTCATTGGCCCTCTCCGTTGCAGGAGGCGTTCACGGCCAAGCGGTTCTCGTCAGCAGTTCCACCAACGGCATCACGTGGGGCAATCCCGCCACCGTGTCGACCATCGAGACCGGCGGATATTACGACAAGCCTTGGATCGGCTGCGACAACACGGCGACGAGTCCTTTCTACGGCAACTGCTATGCCGAGTGGGATGACTTCAGCCTTGGTGATCAAATCAATATGAGCACCTCCACCGACGGTGGAAAAACCTGGGGCGCAAAAAAGAAGACGAGCAACGCCGCTTTCGGAACCGGCGGAATCCCGTTGGTCCAGCCGAATGGCACAGTCATCGTTCCCATCGGCGACCAGTTCCTGTCGAACGTATTGGCCTTCAAATCGACCGATGGAGGAACCACCTGGTCGGCGCCAGTCACGGTGAGTTTCATTTCCGAGCACGGTGTGGAAGGTGGAATGAGAGCGTTGCCACTGATCGGTGCTGCGATGGATGCATCCGGCAAGGTTTACGTGGTTTGGCACGATTGCAGGTTCCGCAGTGGTTGTGGCTCGAATGACATCGTGATGAGCACCTCGACTGACGGCACCACGTGGAGCGCAGTGGCCCGCGTCCCGATCGATCCAGTGACGAGCACTTTCGATCATTTCACTCCAGGCTTCTCAATCAAGCCAGGAACCTCGGGCGCGACGGCGCAGCTGGCGCTGACCTACAACTTCTTTCCCAATAACAAGTGCACGTCCAATTGCAATCTGAGCGTTGGTTATGTCACTTCGAGCAACGGCGGATCAACCTGGGGTACGCCAAGGACGCTAGCAAAGGGGATGAATCCCAACTGGCTGCCTTCTACAACCCAAGGGCAAATGGCGGGAGACTATCAGACGACGGCCTTCCCGGCGCAGCGAGTGCACGGCGTATTTGCAGTCGCGAAAGCGCCTGTGGGCACGACTCTGAACGCGGCGATGGACACTACCCAGAATGGTATTGCAGAGGCGACGGCTGATGAACCGCAGTTCAGCTCCGCCAACGACAAACCCGCCCCCAACGCCCATTCTCAAGTGCATCGTACCAAGCCCCATCGTGATGATGGAGACGACGACTAACCTCTTCTGCTTTTCAGTGGAGACAGAACGGCCGCCCAGTTTGGGCGGCCGTTTTGTATTGCAAATGCGTCGATGTGTCGCGACTATTTCGAAGCAAACATGTCGGACATCGTCTTGGTAGTGTCATCGCAAGCGTGATTCAAGCAAGGCAGGCCGAAGCCCGCCTCGATCGAACGCAGCAGCGAGAAGTGAGTATAGGTCTCGCCGCTCTGGATGCCGTGCACGCCGTAGTTGGTGTCCACGATGGTGACCACGCGGTTGAGGTTAGGTTGCAGCGAGTAATCGTTCTCGTCCCAGGTCAGGACGATCGCATTCTTTCCCGATTTCCACGCCTTGGAGGCTTTGATCCCGGTGACCAGTTTCTGCACCGTCTGATCGCCAAGGATGATCAGCGCCGGGTTCAGCCCCGCCTGTGTTCCATCATCGTTGGGATCAAAATTGCAGAAAGCGCCCGCATTGCCACGCCCGTGCTGATCGTTGCACTGGTTGGGAACGATGAACAGGAAGTTCGGCACGCTGCCCGAGCCCAGATCGCTCCACAGGCCCTGCGCTCCGTCGAATGCCACCATGTTCGCGTAGCCATTGACCGGGTTCGTCCCTTCTTGCACATTCTTGAAGTAGACAAAGGGATTGTGCTTCGCGGCGTAGAGCTTCACGATGTCGTCGGAAGTCAGCGGAGGGTCGAGTTGCGGGTTAATCTTGGTGAAATCCGTAAGATTCGAAAAGTTTCCGTCGCTGTAGGTCACGAGATCCGGACCCGTTAGCGGAAGGCTTTCCTGGTAAGTCTTCCAGCTCTTTCCAGCAGTAACGATCTGGTCGGCGATCGTAATTCCCAGCGTAGTGCTGACTGCGTCGTATGACTTTCTGCCGTCGACATTGATCTCGCACGGCGGTGCGGTCACTTCGTTGGTGCAATCGATGACCGGCGTGGCCGCATCCGTTCCGGTTCCGGCGATGGGGCAAATGGCGGAACTTGCCGGGTTGTCAGTGTTTGCGATTCCTGTCGAGAGATTGGTGGCGCAACTGCCATTGTGGAAATCCGGATCGTTGTCGCTGTGCACACCGAAGTTCGATCCGCCCACCGCTTCCAGATAGTTGGTCAGGCTGGGATGCGCGACTGCATAGTAATTGGTTGCGAGGTTGGCCGTTGCAGCATAGCTGTTCACGAACGGGGCATTCGGATTGTTGATGATCTGCCGGTATCCGTGATTCTCCATCATGATGTAGAAAACGTGATCGAGATGTGGAATGTCCTTCGGGACGGCGCCTTCTTGAGCGGACGCGATGCCCGCCAATGCAGCGAAAAGGCCAATGGCCAATACGCTCTTTGTCATATTGATCTCCTGAGAACTCGCCAGAATTGGATCATTTGGGACTGGAAGGGAGGCCGGTTTCACTGAACGCCTGCCAAGACACTCTGATCCACTAGGAACGCTAGTGGCTTTTTGTTACAGCCTTGTGACTGCCCGATGAACATTGAGTAAATCGCCCTCGGAAATAAACTGCAGGGGAAAAATCTCCGGATTTTTGAATGCACACGCCAGAGCAGTCCTTGACGGGTACTGGCTCAATTTGAATTTCTCTGCGCCCTTAGTGGCATTTCTTCGCGCCCTCCGCGGTTAACGATCTTGTTTTTCAGGCAAGCAAAGGCCAAGGATTGGAAAGCCTGCAACAGAGGTGCAAGAGTCGCGAAGAAGATTCAAGCTAAGCCACGACGTCCTTGGCGCCGAGAATTGCGCGCTTTCGCATTTCGTTCTACCATCCGATGCAGTGCCTGCCGCCCGAAACAATCCCGACCCCAACCGAGACCGGCTGGTTTCGGCCGCGCCTGTCGAAGATGACTCTTCGTTTGAGTTGAAGCTGCGCCCGCAGCGGCTTTCGGAGTTCATCGGGCAGAAAACGGTCAAAGACAATCTGGCGGTCGCAATCGAGGCCGCGCGCTCGCGGGGCGAGGCCATGGACCATGTGTTGTTGTACGGTCCACCGGGCCTCGGCAAGACCACACTCGCGAACATCATCGCCAACGAGCTCGGCGTACATTTTCAGCCGACCGCCGCGCCGCTTCTTCAAATCAAGGGCGACCTTACGGCGATCATCACCAACCTGCTCGACAAGCAGGTGTTATTCATCGACGAAATTCACCGTCTGCAGCCTGTGCTGGAAGAACTGCTTTACTCCGCGCTCGAGGACTACAAGCTCGACATCATCATCGGCCAAGGTCCATCGGCGCGCACACACACGCTCGAAGTTCGACCCTTCACTTTCGTCGGGGCAACCACCCGCGCCGGCTTGATTTCGGCGCCACTACGCGCGCGCTTCGGCATTGTTTTGCGCCTGGAGTTCTACACTGCAGAGGATCTACGCGTGATCGTGGAACGCTCCGCCGAAGTTCTGGGAGTCGAAATCGACAGGGACGGCGCAACCGAGATTGCCAGCCGTTCCCGTGGTACTCCGCGCATTGCCAACCGCCTCCTGCGCCGTGTTCGCGATTATGCGCAGGTGCGCAGCGCGGGGAAGATTGACTTGCCGACGGCCAAGGCCGCGCTGGAGATGCTGGAAGTGGATCAATACGGCTTCGATGAGGTCGATCGCCGTCTACTGCTGACGATCATCGAGAAGTACCAGGGCGGCCCGGTCGGAGTAAATACGCTGGCTGCCGTACTGGCCGAAGAGCCCGATGCCATCGAAGAAATCTACGAACCCTTCCTCATGCAGATCGGATTTCTGGATCGAACGCCGCGCGGACGCGTGGCCACGCAACTTGCCTACGACTATTTCAAAATCAAACCTCACCGCAGGCAAAGTTCCCTGTTCTAGATTCGACGAGAAAGTAATAGAAGAATTAGGGATTTTTCCGGTATTACCTCAATCCGAATTCCTCAGCGCCCTCTGCGGTCAAACTGTTTTGTTTTCAAAAGCCAAAAAACGCAAAGCCTGCAAGAATCGCGAAAAAAGATCCAGACTGAGCTACTACGGATTCCTCTTGTGCAGAACTTTCCGCCGGATATCGGGCCAGAACTCTTTCAGTTCGTTCGACAGGCCATCGTAGAGAATGAGAAAGGCGAAGGTGTTGGCATTGCGCGCTGCCGTGCGATCTTCATCGGTATGGTAGATGTTCGACAGCGCAGCCGCCGTCGCGTTACCAAGTGACTCCGAATAATTGAAGCGGGTTTTCCCCGAGTCTGTGCGAACGACAAATAGCCGGCTCAATGCATATGGGAAGCGTTTCGAGAATGCCCCCTTGCCCATCTGGTAGTAGCGCGGATCTTCGTGCAGCATGCTGGGGAAAATGGCGACCGTCATATATGTGCCGATACTGTTATCGGCAAAAGACGCGCCATACCGTTTGCCATAAGCTCCCCATCCTTGCCCCCAGGCCTCGGGATCATTCTTAGCCTGGGCCACAGCCGCGAGAACGCCATTGAATGGATACGCCGCCCAGTCGAAAACGGATGCGGTGGCAATCCGGAATTTCTGCCCCGAGCTCAAGGGCGGAAGCTTGCCCGCGTTTTCGACCGTTCCGTAGTTCGGCAGCACCTCAAAAATGCGGTCGTTGACCGTTCCGGTTTCTTTTTCCAGCTTGCTCTTGCCCACCCCCTCTTCGCTCTTCTGGGGTTCCGCCGCGGGTTTCTGATCTTTTTGATCTTTGGGCGCAGCAGCCTTTGAATCCTGAACTGGGGGCTCGGTCGGAGCCGGAGCGGGCGTTTCCTGTTGGGCTACTGCTCCAGAAACGACGATCGTGACCGCAATGATTAGATGAATGAAACGACGAAAGACCTTCGTCATCCCGGGTAAAAAGACTCGTTCCTTCATTCTCTGGAATCCTTGTTTTCTAGCTCGCGCCGGTTAGAGACAAAAGTTTGGCTGAGGGTGGGATCTCCCACAGCGTCTTCATTTACAGGATTGCTGATCGCTTCCCTTGCAGCATTTGGAAGGACCTACGCGGACCCCACGCTCTTAGTAAACCCTGTCATAACAATAGCAGGAACACCCCGGGGCCCGTCCCGCAAAGCCCCGTTACTGAAGTTAGAGTCGAAAGTTGCTCGGCGGAGTGTAAAGAATTGTTTGCCTGGAACCGAGGACAGCACCTCAGATCCTCTCCTCGCACACTTGCAGTTGCCGAAACGTGTTCCGGCCGCGAATTTGCACAGCGTGCACAAAATTTCAGCTTGACACCAGCGCGATTCAAGAACAAGCTTCGGTGTTAGCTTTGGGCCTTGTGTGTATCGCCTTACCCTGATCCGGGTAACGGCTGGAATCGAACCTTGGGGTTCTCAAGTATTTCCTTCGCGCTCCTCCCCCCTACGCGAAGGTGAAGCCACTTCAATTTTAAGAGTTGGATGAGGAGCCACTCATGAAACGCGTTCTTGCGCCGCTTGTACTCTGTCTACTGGCCGGAATTTGCATACTGGCTGTACCGTCACATTTCATCAAAAAAGCAGAAGCTGTTTGTCCCACCTGTCCTCCACCTCCGCCTCCTCCACCGAAAGTGGGAGAGTTCGGAGGACCTCTGGCCGGGTTGAACTCCACAATTACTGGGCTGTTCAACGGCGGATACAGCAACTTCGTTATCAAGTGGGATCCGATTCGCGGACTGGGCCCTGTCTCTACGAAGACGGGATGTTTCACCTGTCACGGAGCTGGTACGAACGTGCTGACCGGCACCGCGGGAGATACCAGCAACACGACGGGCCAACGCTACGGGAAATGGAACAAGGACAATACCTTTAACTATCTCGACGGCTCCGGCACTTCGCCCGAGGATGAAGGCGGTCCGATCGTGCATGGAATCTCCAATGCAACGTTCGGTACGCTGCCCGGCTGCAATCAGGCGACGATTAACTCGTCGTCAGGCGCGACCGAGTCCGGTACCACCGTGACCATCACTACTGCCGCCGCCCATGCTTTTAAGGTTGGCCAATATGCGCAGATCCTGAATGTCGGCGTGAACGATTACAACGGCGTATACGCCATCAAGAGCATTCCGAGCACCACTACATTCACTTACGTGTCGACAAAGTCGGGATTGAAATCTTCCGGCGGAGGCATCGCGCAGAACCTGCCGCACGAGGTTGTGCCCAGCGATGCTACGGTCGTCAATGTTCTGCGGTCTCCACAGTTGTTCGGCTTTGGCCTGATCGACAACATCTCCGACTCAGACATCCTGGCAAACGCCGCCGCTTCCAAGAAGTACGGGATCACCGGCGTGGCCAACAT
This sequence comes from uncultured Acidobacteriota bacterium, assembly GCA_963819455.1. Taxonomy (GTDB): domain Bacteria; phylum Acidobacteriota; class Terriglobia; order Terriglobales; family Acidobacteriaceae; genus Sulfotelmatobacter. The sequence goes on along the minus strand of CAWFWF010000010.1, from coordinate 278,022 downwards.
GGTTGAGGACGAGAACGGAGTGGTTCGCCCCGGAAAGTTCGGGCAGAAACTGGATGCAGTTTCCCTGTTCCAGTTCAATGCCAACGCCGAATTCAACGAACTCGGCATTACCACTTCCAACAGTTTGTTCGGAATCGCGAGCGCCTTCAACCCCACGGAACATAGCCCGCAGGGATTGGGTTACCCGTCAGCTTGCCAATCCGACAGTGCCAGCCCGCAGGACCCCAAACAGGTCAACATGATCAAGATGACCCAGTTTGAAGCTCTGCTGGCCCCGCTACCTCCGGCGCCGCCGACTTCGTCGACCAGTGCCGGAAAAGTCGTGTTTGAAAACATCGGCTGCAACATTTGCCATGTTGAAAGTTATACGACGAAACAGAGCGTTACGCTCCCCACAACCAATGGAGGCAAGACGGCTGTAGTCGCTTCATTGAGCAACGTCACCTTTAGTCCCTACTCGGATTTCCTGCTGCACGACATGGGCTCCGGGGATTCCGGCGGTCTTCCCTTCCAGCCGCACGGCGCCGGGCAGGCAACTCTCACCATGTGGCGGTCAGCGCCTTTGTGGGGACTGTCGAACATCTCCAAAAAGGCCGGCGGATTTATGCACGACAACGGTTCCGCCACGCTCGACAAAGCAATCCGCCGTCACGGCGGTGAAGCCGCCACGGTCGAGGGCAAGTACACCTCTTTGAGCAAGACGGATTCGACGAACCTCATCGCTTTCCTAAACTCGCTCTAAGTTCGGGAAACTTGGTAACCGACGGGCGGCATGACTTCGCTGCAACTGGCGAAGTTCATGCCGTCCGTTTAGACTTCTCTCAGAACGACAAGACGGGTTCGCGAGAAGCCGCTCCCTCCTCACCGCCCGCGCGCACCTCGGCCCCGCACCTCTGCTCCGCTGGAACTCGTTCGATCGCGATCTACCACTTCCCTCGCATTGAATCGGAGTCTCCTGCGCTGACTTGAACTAAGCACTCGTCGCCCGATGCGACGGAAGGAGACTCTCACATGGAACCTATTAAAAAAGCCTGTCCTTCGAATCTTTCATCCACCCTGCTGGCTTTCATCCTGCTAGCTGCACTGAGCTCTCTTGGAACGAACGCCGCCGCCCAGCAGGAAAAAGTCATTTCCGAAAGCGGCAGTGGCACAGGCGTCATCTTCGATTCGGCCGGCAACTTGTACGGCGCCAATTCAAACGAAATCTATGAGTTGAGTCCTCAGGCAGGCTTGTGGAAACAGACGATCCTTTATTCGTTCACCACCGACGAAGAACCCTTGTGCAATCTTGTGTTCGATTCCGCCAGCAATTTGTACGGGGTCACCATCTCCGGAAGGAATGGCGACTTGGGGACGGTGTTTGAACTGAAAAATTCCGGCTCCGGGACCTGGACCGAAGAAACGCTGTTCACGTTTCCTTTGGGGGGCAAACTTGGCGGTTCTCCTTATGGCAGCCTGATTTTCGATGCTGCCGGAAACCTCTACGGCACCACTTTCTATGGCGGGGCATACGGTCTCACTTCACAAAATACAGGTGGAACCGTTTTCGAATTAGTCCACCGCTCCGATGGAGGCTGGGCAGAAAAGGTCTTGCACAGCTTCGGAAACGGTTCCGATGGTATCGAGCCATATGCCAACCTGATCTTCGACGCCGCTGGCAATCTCTACGGAACCACCACCCACGGAGGCGCCTACGGCGCTGGAATTGCATTCGAACTCATGCCACAGGCTGGCGGTGGGTGGCGGGAGAAGATCCTGCACAACTTTGGCAATGGCTCTGACGGCCAGTTTCCATATACCGGCCTCACTCTCGACGCTTCCGGCAATCTTTACGGGTCCACGACCAATGGCGGAACGTACAACGGTGGAACCGCTTTCGAACTGATCCCTCAAGCTGGTGGCGGTTGGAAAGAGAAAATCCTGCACCACTTCGGAAATACCGGTGACGGAAGCTACGTAAGCTCCGCGCTGATCTTCGATTCCGCCGGCAACGCCTACGGCAACACCTTCTTCGGCGGCGCATACTCGGGAGGAATTGTGTTCGAGTTGACTCCGCACTCGAACGGAGCGTGGTCCGAGAAAATCCTGCACGCCTTCGGCAATGGCTCCGACGGATGGGGTGCTTTATCGAATGTAACGTTCGGCCCCTCAGGCAATCTCTTCGGCACCACCCAGAGTGGAGGAACCTCCGAGGGCGGAATCGTCTGGGAAGTCATTCACTAGAAATCGGCTCACTCGGGATTCTTGTAGCAGGCTGGGGAAAAACTCCAATTTTAGCGGCGTTGGGAAGGGCACGAAGTTCCATTCGTGCCCCCGCTGTCCGCTTGAGCGAAGCTCCGCAGTTGCCGCAAAACTCCCAATTTCTGTCATCCTGAGCAAAGCGAAGGACCCCCGGCACACAGCAAGCGCCACGGAAGTTGCAAGGCGTTCTCCCTGTGCCGCCGCTAGCGAGTTTTGCCAATGTGGGATCCATCTACATCATGTCCAGTCACTCCGGCACGCTCTACATCGGGATGACGAACAGCATTTACCGCCGCGCGTAAAGCATGAGGCTCGTCCTAACGTTGCCCGGCCCACTTCGTCTAACCCTAGCGTAAGGTTTGAAATCCTGATCTCATGGCTTGGGGCTCATGCGATTTTGGTTCGGGATCGGGCGGCTGCGGTCCGCGCTGCTGTTGGCGTGTTGCTTCACCCTGCCTGCGTTCGCCAAAGATCCGCACGCTCCACCCGTCCAGCCCGTAAAGTTTGCCTCGCTGCACATTCCGCGGATTTCCATAAAGCCCACCCTCGGCGACTTTCTGGACATGAAGCCAACGCCAGAAGTCGCGGCGCAGATGCTGAAGGTCGACGGATTTCTGCAGCGCGATCCCAGAGACGGATTGCCAGTCTCGCAAAAGACGGAGGTCTATCTCGGCTACACCGACAAGAATCTTTACGTGGTTTGCATCTGCTTTGATTCCGAGCCCAACAAGATTCGAGCGCGTCTCGGGCGCCGAGAGTTAATCAACGACGATGATCAATTCGGTTTTGTCCTCGATACTTTCCATGACCGCTATCACGGATTGTTTTTCTATGTGAATCCGCTCGGCGTGCAACAGGACGGCATATGGGTCGACAACGGGCAGGAGCCCGACCTCTCCTATGACATGGTGTGGAACTCCGACGCTAAGCTGACCGGTCGAGGCTACATCGCGTGGTTTGAGATCCCGTTCAAGTCGCTGCGCTTTCCTCCCGCCGACGTCCAGACCTGGGGAGTGTTTTTCGAGCGCGACATCAAGCGCAACAGCGAAGATTCTTTCTATCCGCACATCACCAACAACGCGCAGGGAATTCTGACACAAGGCGCGGAACTGGACGGCCTTGAAAAAGTCACCGGCGGCCGCAACATGCAGTTCATCCCCTATGTCGTCGGTCGCGCCTTCCGCAATCTCGACGATCGCGATCCGGCTAATCCTTACTTCGGGGGCAAACACTTCGAGCTGCGGCCCGGCCTTGATTCGAAGATCGTGCTGAAAGATTCGTTCGTGCTCGATACCACGATCAATCCCGACTTTTCTCAGGTCGAATCCGACGAGCCGCAGATCACCGTCAACCAGCGCTTCGAAGTTTTCTTCCCCGAGAAGCGTCCGTTCTTCCTCGAAAATTCCAGCTACTTCAACACGCCCATCAATCTGGTATTCACGCGGCGCATCGGAGATCCCGAGTTCGGCACACGCTTGACCGGCAAGAGCGGCCCCTGGTCGGTGGGATTGCTTTTCGCCGACGATCGCTCTCCGGGACTAAGCGTCACGCCCTATGATCCGCTCGCCGGACACAGGGCCTATTACAGCGTTCTGCGCGTGAATCATGACATCGGGAAAGAGTCGAGCATCGGATTGATCTACACCGACCGCGAACTCCGCACGGTCCCCGGAGAAGCGCAGTGCACCGACAATCCGTGCATCGTTGGCTCAAATCGCGTCGGCGGCTTCGACGCCAAACTCAAGCCGAATGCGAAATGGCTGATTACCATCCAGGCGCTCAACAGCCACACCAAGTTTTTCGACGGCACGCACAAGGGTGGTCCGACCTACGATTGGTACGTTGAACGCAGCTCGAGCACCAACGAATACAACGTCTGGTACCAGGACACCACTCCGGGCTTTGAAACTGATACTGGCTTCTTCCGTCGTCCCGATGTTCGCCGCTTGAGCCATTTCGCGATGCACCGTTTCCGCCGCGAAGGCAAGACTCTGCAATGGCATGGCCCGTCGATTTTTCAGATCAACAACTGGGATCACAGCGGCACGCGCCTTGAATACTTCACCAACGTGAACTGGCGCTTCGTCCTCAGCGGATCAAGCAATTTCGGGGTCTATACAAATTACGGCCACGAGCGCTTGCGCCCCATTGACTACGACACGCTGACCACCAATCAGGACTATGCCCACTACCAGCGCGGCTTCTGGCTGAACTACAGCTTCTTCAAGCCGCTCGTGCTCTCCACGGAAATCAACTGGGGACAGGCCACCAACTACGACACAGCAATCGGCCCCCCGGTCTTGGCCAAGGCCAACAACATTCAGTTCCAGGCGACAATCCGCCCAGTCAAGGGACTGACCATCGATAACACCTATCTCCTGACGCGCCTTCGCGACGTCAACACGAACGCGAACATGTTCAACGATCACATCCTGCGTTCCAAGTGGAATTACCAATTCACGCGTGAGCTCTCGCTTCGCATCATCGGGCAGTACAACTCGGTGCTGTCGAACTACAATGCGACCGTCCCGCAATTTGCCCTGAGTTCCCTGCCTCCGGCGAAGAATTTCAATGCCGACGTTCTGCTGACCTACTTCGTCCATCCCGGAACGGCGGTTTACGTCGGATACAACAGCAATCTTCAAAACCTGACGAATCCACCTGAGGTGGATCCTCTCGGGAACCTGGCGCGCGTGCCCGGCCATTTCCTCAACGATGGACGGCAGATCTTCGTCAAAATCTCCTACCTCTTTCAGCGCTAGTATTCCGCCCAAGCCCGCCTTATCGCACCTTCGAACTGTTCGCCGAACCGAATAACATCCATTAATTGTTTTGTGGGCCGCGGGGTTGGTATATCTTGCTAGGTCCTCCTCCAGGGCGGCGAGGTATGAGTGCGTCCGAAGCAGCTGCGTAATTTTGCGTGGAAGGTGAATGCAAGGGTTCGTACCGCGCTAGCGATAATGCTGGCGGTCGCGGCATTCCTCTGCTCACAAGCCCGCGCTCAAGAACCACGCTCGTCGGCCTCGGACTCCGCTCCCGCTCTCACGATTCCCCGCCTCCAGCACGGCCCTTCGCTCGATGATTTTCTGTCGATGGAGCCGCAAGGCGAAGTCGCTCTGCAAATGGCGAAGGTTACCGGCTTCACCCAACGCAATCCCCACGATGGCGAGGCCGTCTCCGAGCCCACCGATGCCTACCTCGGCTATGACCAGAAGAATCTCTACGTCGTCTTCGTATGCTTCGATGATCCCGGCAAAGTTCGCGGACGCATGTCGCGCCGTGAAGACATCTTCGACGACGATCAGGTCGAAGTCATGCTCGATACCTTTCACGATCGGCGCCGCGCCTACGCCTTCCAAACGACGCCGCTCGGCGTGCAGTGGGACGCGATCTGGACCGAGGCCTCGCGCGAAGAAGAAACCAGCGCACACTTCGACACTTCGTTCGACACTGTCTGGGATTCGCACGGAAAAATTACCAGCCGCGGCTTTGTCGTCCTCATGTCCATTCCGTTCAAGAGCCTGCGCTTCCCGGCAGGCAAAAAGCAGGAGTGGGGAATCATCTTGTATCGCGGCGTGACTCGCAAGACAGAAGACTCCTTCTGGCCGCACATCTCGCTCAAACTGGAAGGCCGCCTTGGCCAGGCCGCGACCTTGTACGGTCTTGAAGGAATTTCGCCCGGCCGCGACATCGAACTCATTCCGTACAGCGTGCTGCGAGGATTTCGAGCGCTCGACACGCGTGACTTCAGCAATCCCTACTTTCAGAACGCTACCGCGCAAGGCCAGCCCGGCATGGACGCCAAGTTCGTCTTGCACGATCACTTCACTCTCGACCTGACTGCGAATCCGGATTTCAGCCAAGTGGAATCCGAAGATCCGCAGATCACGGTCAACCAGCGCTATGCCGTGTACTTTCCTGAAAAGCGCCCTTTCTTTCTCGAAAATGAAGACTTCTTCCGCACGCCGATGAACTTGTTTTTCACGCGGAACATCGGCGACCCGTCGGCCGGAATCCGTCTCACTGGAAAAGACGGGCCTTACTCCGTCGGCTTGATGACCTCCGACGACCGCAGTCCCGGCCTCGCCTTACCCAACTACTTCCCACTGTCGGGCATCCGCTCCTATTTCACCGTCGCCCGTGTCAGCCGCGACATTCTCCGCCAATCCAGTATTGGCGCTCTCTACACCGACTGGGAGTGTCCGACGACCGGTGAATACAACCGCATCGGCGGCATCGACACGCGACTGAAGCTCAACCCCAACTGGACTCTCGACGCCCAAGCCGTCACCAGCTCAAGCAACATCTTGGGGAACGTATTCAGCGACTCGTATTCGTCTGCAAATTGCGAGGCCAATTACTACCCGTTCAGCTCCGGCAATCGCGGGAATGGCAGTCACTATGCCGGACCCGCCGAACGTGTGGAACTGCACCGCGATGGTCTCCACTTCACCTACGATGGAATCTATAACGACATCAGTCCCGGATTCGTATCCGAGCCGGGATTCATCAATCGCGTGGATATCCGCGAAACCACGCAGGAAGCCGACTACCGCTTTCGTCCGAAGAAAGGCTGGATCGTCGATTGGGGACCGACGCTGATCGCCCGCTACGATTTCGATCACACCGGCTTACGTTTGGATACCGATTACAACCCGTACTTCGTAGTTCAAGGGCGAGGCCAGACGATTTTCTATATTCGTCCGTACGAGGAGACGCGCGAACGCCTTCGCACCCAGGATTTTTGTTTTTACGGTTATTGCCCGCTGACGCCGCTCAGCAATCAGGACTACCACGAGCGCTCCAGCGGAGCCTCTTTCCAGACCGGCTACTTCAAGAAGGCGACGATCCTTGCCAGCTATACCTGGGGAGATGGTGCGAATTTTGTCGCTCTCCCCTCGGCGACGCCGAACCCGTACGGTCATCCCTTCGTCGCCCGCGAAGACAATGCGCAGGTATCGCTGAACCTTCGGCCCATGAAGCCGCTGAAGATCGAGAACACGTATCTCTTCGAGCGGCTACGAAGCACGAGCGCCACCTATAACGCGATTCAGGCCGAAGTTCCCGGTGCCGGACGCGGCATCTTCAACGACCACATTTTTCGTACCAAGATAAACTGGCAGTTCACGCCGCAGCTTTCAGCGCGCGTGATCCTGCAATACAACGCGCTGCTCGCGGGAACGCCGGGCGTCGGCTCTCCCTACACGTACCTGCCGACCTCCAAGGAATTCAACGCCGATTTCCTGATCACGTACCTGCTGCATCCGGGCACGGCGATCTACCTCGGATACAACAGCGATCTGAAAAACCTGAACGTCGTCCCAATGACCCCGACCACGCCCGGCTACGTGACCAATACCGCCCGTGGATACCTGAACGACAGCCGCCAGTTTTTCGTGAAAGTCAGCTACTTATTCAGGTTCTGAAAAGAAGCCGAAGGCTGAGGGCCGAGGCCTGAAGGCGGGCTACTGGCTCAATCTGAACTTCTCTGCGCCCTTAGCGGCATTTCTTCGCGCCCTCGGCGGTCACCCTCTTTTGTTTTCTGCAAAAGTCGCGAAGAACTAGCGAGCGTCTTAGTCGCATCCACCGGTCGTTGTCGTGGAAGCCGCACCTGCGTTATAGTCCCTCCCCATGGCTGCCATCGATCGCCGTTCACTCCTTTATTTTTTCGGGATCGCCTCCGTATCTTCATTGCTTCCGGCACAAGCAACCGCACCCACCGGGAAAGTTTCCGTCGCCAAGCCTGGGGAGAGCCGATTCCCTTTCGCCACGAAACATCAGGCATGGCTCAGTCCCTGCAAGCTCACAGCGGAGGACAGCGGAGGCACCCTCTCCGCCTTCGAACTCGCCTCTCTGCCGCAGACCGGGCCGCAACTGCACGTGCACCATCGCGAGGACGAGTGGTACTACGTTCTCTCCGGCGAGTTCCTCTTCAAGGCGGCTGGCGAGGAGCACACGCTCCCCGCCGGCGCGAGCATCTGGCTCCCGCGCGATATCCCGCACATCTGGGCCAACATCAGTCAGTCCGAGGCTAAGCTGATACTCGTCTGCCAGCCCGGCGGATTTGAGAAGTTCTTCGATGAAATGGGACGCGAAATGGCCGACATCCACGATCCTGACAGCGCGACACACAAGATGAAGGAAGTCATGGCAAAGTACGGCATGGAACTCCTCGGTCCGCCGCTATTCAAGCCTTTGCGCCCGATGCACTAAGCCTAGAGGAAGGTCCGAAAGTCGGGTGGCGGAAGCTCTAAGGTTGAAACCAGATGGCTTGCGCGCAAAGCCAACGGCGGAATCTCCGTCGTTCGTCCGGCCGCCACCGTGGAAGAGCGGACCCTTTAGGGCCGCGTAAAGCGTGCTGGCAGTCTTAGGGCTTCAGCCCCGGTGGTCGTCTTCGGTGATCGTTCCCGGGATATCGAAGATCGCGAGAACCAAGTTCCGGTTACAAAGATCTCGCGCTCCCGCAAAGGGTTAGCAGAGCCTCACGCCCGAAGCCCGCCGTCCTCCCTTCGGTTGCTGAATCCTGTGGATATCCGGTAGAATCTAAAGACCTGAAAAGAGGTTGGAACCCAATGAAAGCAGCCATTCATCCCGCTTACAACGAAGTGCGCGTACATTGCGCCTGCGGAAACGTCTTCATGACCCGTTCGACCCACAAGGGCGATATCGGCACTGAAATCTGCTCGAACTGCCACCCGTTCTTCACCGGCAAGCAGAAGCTCATGGACACAGCCGGCCGCGTCGAGCGCTTCCGCCGGAAGTACGCTAAGAAGGAAACGCCCGCTCCCGCAACTCCGGCAAAGTAACCCGTTCGCCCGGATCTGTGGATAGACCCGAAATTCAGCCCTCGCTTCGGCGGGGGCTTCGTTTTACCAGTGAGTTTCTCATCGGATACGCGGATTTGTTTGCACGCGGATTGCTGATCCCAAGGCTAGAATAGAAACGAACGTGAAAGAGCGCCGCCTACGCGGCGAGATTGGAAGAACGGCGCTTTATCACCGCGTAAGCGATCAGAATGAACCGGAACGTGCAGGGGCGCCTGCGCCCCGCATAAGTGATCAGTGCGAACCGGAACGTGGAAGAGCGGCGCTTTAGCGCCGCGTAAAGCGACCAGAATGCGCGGGCTTTAGCCCCCGTGGTCGCATTGACCTCCGAGATATGCGCAAATTTTGGGACAATTCGTCCGATCTGCTGGCAAGGAACGCCGGCGATGTCGCCGTCCCACAAGTTGTTCCCGCCTCCCTGAAGATCGGCACGGTCGCAATCTCCCCAGCCACTGTCCTCGCGCCCATGGCCGGCGTTACCGACACCGTCTTCCGCCGCTTCATCCGAAACCTCGGCGGATGCGGTCTCATCATGACCGAGTTCACCTCGGCCGACGGAGTTCTGCGCAAGAAAGATCAAAAGGCCAAGCGCTATCTCCACTTCTACGAAGACGAGCACCCGATCTCAGCCCAGCTTTTCGGCAGCGATCCCCAAGTGATGGCCGAAGCTGCCAAAATGGTCGAGGGATTCGGCTTCGACCTCGTCGACTTGAACCTCGGATGTCCCGCCAAGAAAGTCGTGAAGTGCAACGGCGGCTCCGGCCTGCTGCGCGACCTTCCGGCAATCGGCAAAATTTTCGAAGCGGTCCGCGCCGCCGTGAAGATTCCCTTTACCGTGAAATTCCGCGCCGGATGGAACGACGAAGAAATCGTCTGCGTCGAACTCGCGCGCATGGCCGAAGATTGCGGACTCGCTGCCGTAGCCCTTCACGCCCGCACCCGCGAAATGGGATATAGCGGCACCGCCCGCTGGGAGTGGATCGCCGCCGTGAAAGACGCGGTCAAGATTCCAGTGATCGGCAACGGCGACATCCGCAGCCCCGAAGATGCCTGCGCCATGGTCACGCAAACCGGCTGCGACGCAGTCATGATCGGCCGCATGGCCCCGTCGAATCCCTGGATCTTCCGCCAGATCGAACAATACAGCGCCGCGATCACTTCAACTCCAACCCCGGCTTGTCATCCTGAGGAGCCGCATTTTGGCGACGAAGGACCTATGCACTCCGCCGGCAGCACCCGAGCAAGCGCTGCTTGCAACAGCCGCGACGTTGGCACGACCCTCTACGACCACCCCTCCGAAGCCGACCGCTACCAGATGATTCGCACGTACTTCTCGATGCTGATCGAAGAAGAGCTCCCAGACGCCGTAGGCAAGATGAAGCAGTTCGCGTCCTGGTTCACCCACGGAGTTCCCGGAGGCGCACATCTCCGCAAAGAAATCTACGAATCGAAGAGTGCCCCGGAGATTCTGACGAGGGTAGAAGATTTCTTCGAAGCCCGACTGCACGCCACCGACGCGGCGACTTCAGCCCTCGTCCACGCATCCCCGACTCGGTAGACGAGGCTTAACGCTCAGCGATTCCCGCGGAGTTTATGGCTTTCCCGGCGTCCCGCTGGCGGCTGCGACTTTCTTTACACTCACCGCGCCGCCGTCGTCCCCGGCAGTCCATGTTCCCGCCATCTCATCACCGCTAACTTTGACCGAGATTGTTCCCGGCGCGCCGCCAGCATCGAACTCCAGCGTGACCGCGTCATCTTTATGCGAGCCGCCGGTGATCGTGAAATCGCCGTGGGACGACCGAATCATCCCCGTGAGCGCTCCGTCTTTTTCAGTCAGCTCAAACGCCACGGTGATGGTTTCTTCCGCTTTGTTCTTGGCCGTGCCTTCGAAGCGCCCTGTCACCGACGCTTTGCCGCTCCCCGGCTGCGCGAGTACGGTGCTGCACAAAACCAGAACAACGAACGCAACCAACGAGCGCCTGGGACTCATCGTTCGAGTAGACATTTCGCTCACTCTCCTTTGGCGACCATCTTCCCTATCTCGTCCTTCTCGATATACGCCCACGGCGTCTTCGGATCATGCGTGAAAACCGTGAGCCACTTCTCGGGAATCGAGCGAGCATAATACCTCTTCTTGCTCTCGATTGTGTCCAGCGGATAAAGATCAAATCCCATGCCCCATGCCAGATCAATGTGCGCACTGGTAGGCATCAGGTCAGAGATATAACAAGCTGTACGAACGGCAGGCGCATCCGGAGGTTGCCCCACCCTTGTCGCGTCTTGTGCGACAGGGTGGGGATTTTGACTCCCTCGAATGATCACCGCCTGCATGTGAGCGGTATGCCCGCGGAAGGTCTCCACGGAAATCCCCGGAACGATCTCCTCGCCGCCCTTCAGCAGAGTCATTTGCCCGCTGGCCACCAGCGGATCATAGTTGTCCGGAATAAAACTGATCCCGTCGCGCTCGCTAGGGTTGCGCGCATACTGCCACTCGCCTTCAGGCGCGTAGTACTTCGCCCGCGGAAATGTAGGGACGATCTTTCCGTTCTTGTCGCGTACGGTGTTCCATCCGCAGTGATCGAAGTGCAGGTGAGAGTTGATGACGATATCGATGTCCTCCGGACCAATGCCTCCGGCTGCCAGATCGTTTAGCAGCTTTGCCGGCTGGCCGTAAAACTTCACCATGCGATCGGCAAGCTTGTTCCCCATGCCGGTTTCCACCAGAACCGTTTGCTTGCCCGTTCGGATGACCAGCGAGTTGAGTCCAGAGGTGATGTAGTTCAGGTCGTCCGCTGGCATTCTTCTTGACCACATGATCCTGGGAATCACCCCGAAGAAAGCGCCACCGTCGAGCCGATAAGTGCCGTCAGAAAAAGCAAGCAGTTCGAAATCGCCAAGCGTAAGCCGTTTCATGAATTCCAGTGTGCCACAGTCATATGGGAGGCACGCTAATGATGGAGGGCACAGTCATGTTGGAACAGCCGCCCCGGCCGTCGAGTCAGCATGTGGGGACAGCCGCCCCGGCTGTCCAGTCGAGCAACGCTCGACCGGATCTCGCCGATCAAACCAAAAGTTCTGGTAGTGGTGCAGTTTGGCTTGCAAAAATTTAGTACTCCGCTGAAGTCATCCCGAGCGGAGCCATTTTTCAGGCGAAGGGAGGGATCTCCCCCTTACGCAATGTCATCCCGAAGCGCCCGCATTTTACCCGCGGGGCCAAGGATCTCCCCGGCAGACTGCTTCGTACAAAGTTTGCCGAGGTGCCGCATTTCCACAGGCAAGTGCGTACTAGCGGCACTGTCGCCTGACATTTTGGACATTGAGCCTTGGAGATCATCCCGACAGTATAAATATCGATAGTGCTCGATGACTCACCGTTAGTCGCCTCATCTGCGAGGGTAGCCCCAGTTTTATCTTCCTCCAGGCATTACCATGTCCCCATGCCCTCATCCGCTCTCCCTACAGTGAAGCTCTCCCCCCGCGGTGCCAATCGCCTCAAAGCCGGACACGTCTGGGTCTACCGCTCCGATCTTGTTTCGACCGACGAGGCTCCCGCCGGATCTCTCGTCACCGTCACCGACCATCGCGGCAAGCCGATGGGCACGGCGCTATATTCCAGTTCCTCCCAAATCGCGATTCGACTGATCTCACCCGAGGCCGTCGCCGACCTCCCTGCGTTGCTTCGCCAGCGCGTTTCGGAAGCGATCGCCTACCGCGAGGGCATTGTCCATGACACCAACGGATACCGCGTCATCTTCAGCGAAGCGGACTTCCTTCCTGGACTGATCGTCGACCGCTACAACGACATACTGTCGCTGCAAATCCTGACGCAGGCAATGGATTCAGACACCGTCCGCGAAACGATCCTTTCCGAGCTGGCCAAGTCGCTGAAACCGGCGGCAATTTTCGAACGGGTCGAGCCGCACGTTCGTGAGCTGGAGGCGCTGCCTCCACGAACGTCCGGCTTGCTCCACGGCGCGAAGACTTCCACCACCTTCAAGATGAATAAGGTCGAATTTCACTTCGACGCCCTCGAGGGCCAGAAGACCGGAGCCTTCCTCGACCAGCGCGAAAACTATTTTGCCTCCGCACACTACGCCAAAGGCGAAGCACTCGACGTCTTCTGCTATCAGGGAGGCTTTGCCTTGCATATGGCCCCGCGCTGCTCCAGCGTCACGGGAGTCGACAGCTCCCGGCCTGCCCTTGAAGTCGCCGACCGAAACGCCGCTTTGAACGTCAAAATGCTCGCCGGAAAAGAAATTGAATGGATCGAGGCCAACGCCTTCGATCTCCTTAAGGATTATTCTTCGTCCAACCGCGGATACGACACGATCGTGCTCGACCCTCCCGCCTTTGCCAAGAGCAAACGCGACCTCGATGCCGCCCTCCGCGGCTATAAGGAGCTCAATTTGCGCGCCCTCAAGATGCTTCGCTCAGGCGGAATTCTGGTCACATGCTCCTGTTCCTACCACGTAGGCCAGTCCGACTTCCTCGATATGCTCGCTGCTGCCTCTTTGGATGCCCACCGGACTCTCCGCCTGATCGAGGTCCGGGGCCAGTCGAAAGACCACCCAATCCTGCTAAATGTGCCCGAAACTGCCTACCTAAAGTGCGTGATTGCGTCCGTAAGTAATTGATAAACAAACAAATCTACGTATTGACAACAAGACACTCAAGTTTTATGCTTCCTTTACGCTAATGCAGCGTCTAATTGAGTGTGCCGAAGACAGCAAGCTATCAAGTCCGGCTTCATCGCTGCTGGCGGCTAAGTTCAAACCAGATATCTTTATAGGAGGATCTACCAATGACCGTTCTTGCCCGTTTTCAGCCATTCCATGAGTTCGCCACCCTGCAGGACCGCGTGAACCGCGTTTTCCGCGATTCGTACAGCGGTTCCAGCCAAGACGACGCTTTGACGACCTCGAGCTTCGCTCCCGCTGTTGATGTTTACGAAGACGAGCACAAGGTCACTCTGAAGATCGATGTGCCCGGAATCGACGAGAAAGACATCGACATCCGCGTGGAGAACAACACGCTCACCGTGCACGGCGAGCGCAAGATCGAGAACGAAGAGAAAGAAGAAAACTACCGCCGCGTGGAGCGTCAGTATGGCAGCTTCACTCGCACCTTCACTCTGCCCCAGACCGTGGACACCGAGAATGTTTCGGCGAACTACGACAAGGGCGTCCTGAAGATTGCGTTGCCCAAGAGAGCCGAAGCGAAGCCCAAGCAGATCAAAGTCCAGGTAGGCTCGGCCAAGCAGGTCTCCGATAAGACCGTCGAAGGCAAGACGTCAGAAGGCAAAGGCCCCGGCAAAGCCGCGTAAGCGATTCGCTCATGTAGGGGCGGACGCATTTCGTCCGCCCCGCGAAGGCGAAGCCGAGTGGCCTTTGTGAAGGCGCAGCGCCGCAAAGCGAACCGTCGGTGCGAAGGCGAAGCCGAGCGGCCTTTGTGGAAGAGCGGCGCTTTAGCGCCGCGTAAAGCGAAATAAAAATGGGGCTTTAGCCCCTGTAGTTTCACGGGAGGTGTCAGCGGCCTCCCGTTTGTCTGTTTCACCAACTAGGAATAACTTGAAACACGAAACTGGAAACTAGAAACTAGAAACTGGAGTTCATCATGCCCATCCGTTGGGACAAATTCACTGTGAAAGCGCAGGAAGCCGTGCAGCGCGCGAGCGAACTCGCTTCCGAACACGGCAATCCGGAGATGCAGCCGATCCACATGCTAGCCGCGCTGCTCGAGGATAAAGAGGGAATCGTTCCGCCGGTTCTGGAAAAGATCGGTATCGGGCCGCAAGCCGTGTTGGCCGAGGTGTATCGCGAATTGGAAAAACTCCCGAAGCTTTCGGGAGAAGCCGCGCAAGCCACACTCTCCAGCGAAACGAACAAACTGCTAGAGCAGGCTTTCAAAGAAGCCTCCAACTTCAAGGACGAATACGTCTCGACCGAGCACTTGCTGCTCGCGATTACTCACTTGAAGCGCGATGCGGGACAGCAGGTCCTCGCACATCAAGGCGCCACGTACGAAGCGATCCTGAAGGCGTTGACGGTGGTTCGCGGATCGCAGAAAGTAACCGACCAGAATCCCGAAGCGAAGTTTCAAGCTTTGGAAAAATACGCGCGCGACCTGACCGAACAGGCTCGTCGCGGAAAACTCGACCCGGTCATCGGACGCGATGAAGAAGTGCGTCGCGTCGTCCAGGTTCTGTCTCGCCGGACGAAGAACAATCCTGTGCTCATCGGCGAACCGGGTGTCGGAAAGACAGCAATCGTTGAAGGGCTGGCGCAGCGCATTATCTCCGGCGACGTACCAGAAGGCCTGAAGAACAAGCGCGTGGTCTCGCTCGACTTGGGGGCAATGCTTGCCGGCGCGAAATATCGCGGCGAGTTCGAGGATCGCTTGAAGGCCGTCCTGAAAGAGATCGAAGACTCGCAGGGACAGATCATTCTCTTCATCGACGAGCTGCACACGCTCGTGGGAGCGGGCGCGGCGGAAGGCGCGATTGACGCCTCCAATATGCTGAAGCCCGCGCTTGCTCGCGGAGAGTTACGAGCCATAGGCGCGACCACGCTAAATGAATATCGCAAGCATATCGAGAAAGATGCGGCCCTCGAGCGCCGCTTCCAGATCGTCTTCGTCGGCGAGCCCAATGTCGAAGATACAATCGCCATTCTGCGCGGATTGAAAGAGAAGTACGAAGTGCACCACGGCGTGCGCATCAAAGACTCCGCAATCGTCGCTGCGTCTACGCTTTCGCACCGTTATATCTCCGACCGCTTCCTGCCCGATAAGGCCATCGACCTCATTGATGAAGCGGCAGCATCGCTGCGCATACAGATCGACTCGCTGCCCACCGACATCGACCAGCTGGAACGGCGTGCCACGCAGTTGGAGATCGAAAAGCAAGCGCTGAAAAAAGAGGACGACGCGAACTCCCGCGAACGGCTGGCGGTCATTGAAAAGGAACTTGCCGAGATTCGTGAGAAGTCGAACACGCTGAAGGCAAATTGGAAGAAGGAAAAGGACCTCATCGCGCGTGTTCGCGCCCTGAAGGAGCAGATTGAGAAGCTGAAGGTGGACGAGCAGGCCGAGCTGCGCAAGGGCAACAACGAACGCGTGGCCGAAATCCGCTACGGGAAGATCCCGCAGGCCGAGCAGGAACTTGCGAAGCTCAGCAAGCAGATGGAGTCGCAGAGCGGCGTGCGCATGCTGAAAGAAGAAGTTGACGAAGAAGATGTCGCGCACATCGTCTCGAAGTGGACCGGCATTCCGGTGTCGAAGATGCTCGAAGGCGAAGTCAAGAAGCTGGTGACGATGGAAGATCGTCTGCGCCAGCGGGTTGTCGGCCAGGATCCAGCGCTCGAACGAGTGGCCAACGCAATTCGCCGATCCCGCGCGGGACTAAGCGATCCCAAGCGGCCGATTGGTTCGTTCATCTTCCTTGGGCCCACGGGCGTCGGCAAAACCGAACTGGCACGCGCGCTCGCCGAGTTTCTCTTTGACGACGAGCATGCGATGCTGCGCATCGACATGTCCGAGTACATGGAGAAGCATTCGGTCGCGCGCCTGATCGGTGCGCCTCCGGGATATGTCGGCTACGAAGAAGGCGGACAGCTTACCGAGCAGGTTCGGCGCCGTCCGTATGCAGTCGTTCTCTTCGATGAAATCGAGAAGGCGCATCCGGATGTCTTCAACGTCCTACTGCAGATGATGGACGATGGTCGCCTTACCGACGGCAAAGGACGCGTGGTCGACTTCAAGAACACGATCATCATCATGACGTCGAATATCGGCTCCCAGTTGTTGCAGTCGGACGCAATTCGTTCCGACGCCGAATTCGATCAGGCCGCAGCGCAAGTGCAGAATCTTTTGCACTCGCACTTCAAGCCTGAGTTCCTGAACCGCGTGGATGACATCATCGTCTTCCGGCCGCTGGGCAAAGAACAGTTGGTCCGGATCATCGAGCTTCGCCTCGAAGACGTTCGCCGCCTGCTGGCAGGTCGCAAGGTCTCCTTGGAGCTCACGGATGCCGCGAAGGACCTGATGTTCAAGCAGGGCTACGATCCGAATTTTGGAGCGCGGCCGCTAAAACGCGCGATCCAGAAGCTGATTCAGGATCCGTTGGCGTTGAAGATTCTCGACGGCGAAGTGCTGCATGGCGATCACGTTGTCGTCGATGCCGACAAGAGCGCCGGCAAGATGACGTTTGCCGTCAGCAAGCGCGTCGGCGAGAAGGAACCAGCGAACGCAAAGCGCTAAACAGAAACGCCACGGATAAGGCTTTAACCACGAAGGACACGAAGGATCACGAAGGAACCCTCAAAGGTTTCCTTCGTGATCCTTCGTGCCCTTTGTGGTTAATGCTCTTGAATTCCTGCGAAGGTTTATGATGTTGGCCGACGAGGCAACGCCAATGCGCAAGCATCATCTCCTGGTACTCGCAGCAGTCGCACTATTCGCTCCTCTCTGTTCCGCTCAGGCTCCCATGAAATGGAAGATCCACGATCTCAACCGTCCGACGCCTCCAGTGGTCGATCCTGGAACGGCCAGCACGCAAGACACTCCGGGGCGCGCTCCTTCCGACGCTGTCGTTCTTTTCGACGGCAAAGACCTTTCGCACTGGACCGATAAAGACGGGAAGCCGGCGAAATGGAAAGTCGAGAACGGTTATGCCGAAGTTGTCGCGGAAACGGGCTACATCGCGACCCGCGATTCCTTTGGAGACTGTCAGTTGCACGTGGAATTTTCCGAGCCAACTCCTCCGCAGGGAGAGAGCCAGGAGCGCGGCAACTCGGGCGTGTTCCCAATGGGACTGTACGAGATACAAGTACTTGACTCTTACGAGAACAAGACCTATGCGGACGGGCAGGCATCCGCGGTGTATGGACAATATCCGCCGCTGGTGAACGCTTCGCGGCCTCCGGCGACGTGGCAGAGCTACGACATCATCTTCCATCGGCCTCGATTCGCGGCAGATGGGAAGGTTCTGCATCCGGCTCGAGTGACAATCCTGCACAACGGCGTGTTGACACAGGACAACGTGGAACTCACCGGGCCGACCGCGCATGGCTCGCGTCCTCCGTATAAAAAGCATGCGGACAAGCTGCCGCTGCAGTTGCAAGATCACGGTCATCCGGTTCGCTACCGAAACATCTGGATTCGCGAACTGAAAGAAGATTGAAGCGCGGCTAATCGCGGTGGAAGCTGTCGACAACGGCGGGAGCCTGCGCCAGATACCATCCAACGGCGACGCGCAGGGCGATTTGCAATCCGTACCAAAGAACCGGCGCGCCTAACTCAGCCATGGAGATTGCAGGCACGAGCGAGGCGACGGAGACGACCATGACTGCCATCGCGGCCCAGCGCGCCCAATTGTGCAGCCGGAAGATTCCCCAACCGATCAGTGCATAGCCGACTCCGAACAATAGGATCATGTACGGTCCGGCCAATTCGAAGCCATACATGAATCGGCTTCCAGCCATCAGCGAAATCGCATTCGGCGCAACTAGCCTTGTCACGCCCACAATCCAGAGATAGATTGCGGCGGCGGCGAAGAGAAACGCGATGATGGTGATGCCGAGCGGCCGCTGCATGAGGAGATCTATTCCCTCTGTCATCCTGAGCGGCGGGGTTTGCCGTGAAGGATCCATGCATTATCTCAGCGCTGGAGAGTTGCATAGATCCTGAGCGAGACAAAGGGCGTCTCGCTCAGGATGACAATTCCTTTGCGACGCGACTTTACGCCAGATCGAAGAGCAGCACTTCGGCGTTTTCTGTGCCCTTGATGATCAGTTGTTTCTCGTCGCTGATTGCTGCGCCATCGCCTTGAATCAGCGTCTTGCCATTCACTTCGACGGATCCTCGGGCGACTTGAAGCCATCCGTGACGTCCTGCGCCGAACTCGTGCGTGACTTCTTCATTCGGCTTCAGTAGCGAAACGTACAGCTGCGCATCCTGGTTGATTTTCACCGAGCCATCGCTGGCCTGGCGTGATGCAATCAGCCGCAGCTTGCCTCGCTTCTCTTCTTCGGGAAACGCCTTCTGCTCATAACTCGGCGGCAGAGCGGCCTTTTCCGGCTGAATCCACATCTGCAACAGATGCACCGAATCCGTTGTCGACGGATTGAACTCGCTGTGACGAATGCCGCTGCCTGCGGTCATGCGCTGTCCATCGCCGGGAAGAATCACCGAGCCAGTTCCGAGGCTGTCTTTGTGTTCGAGCTTGCCTTCGAGAACGTAGGTGATGATTTCCATGTCGCGATGCGGATGCGTGGGAAATCCGGTGTTCGGCGCGACCCAATCTTCGTTGATCACGCGCAGGGAACGAAATCCCATCCACTTCGGATCCCAAAACTCTCCGAAGCTGAATGTGTGGTGTGTTTTGAGCCAACCGTGGTTTCCGCCGCCACGCTCGTTGGAAGGACGAATCGTAATCATGATTTCTCTCTTTCTGGTCTATTTACTGATCTATAACTATTAGATGCTTGAGGGATTCAGCGGGAATCAGAGGTGGAAAGTGGCGGAAAATTGAGAAGACAATAGCGAAGAAGGTCCGAAACGGGAAGTTTATGCTTTAGTTAACCCGGCCCCCCCCTCCCTTGGATATCTGCTTTCATCGAGTTGGCGGGATTTGCCGGTTTGATCTCTGGGGCTCAATCAGTTACGGCCAAAATCTTGAGCCGCAAGGAGTTAGCCGAGGGCGCCTGCCGGACTTCGCAAAAGGCACGGCGTCGCCGTTACGTAGATTGCCAGAGTTGCTGAGGCGGGCGCAAGGTCAGATGTCACATGACTTGGATCTCTCTATCGCCGCATCTCCTACTGTCTGCGCTGCTGGGTGGAATTGCGAGAAGGCTCAGACTGAGTTGAAAAGCGAGTTTGTCTCGGGCGCGGTGGTGTTGACTGCGGGCCTCGGTCTGGCATTGTGGGTTTTCTTCGAGAAGCGCGACGTTCGCGGAATGGCATTCGCAATCGTGCTGGCGGCTGCGGCTGGGGCGCTTCTGAATGGCATTCCAGCGTACAAGCACTTACTCAGGCTAAAAGCGTCGACCTCCCAACATGACGCCGCCGCAAATACCGACTAATGTTCACCCGTTGGGGTACAACACCTAGTCACGGATCGCCCACCGTCAACGCGGCTCTCCGAACTAACGCCTGCCTACGGACTCCTCACGGCGATGAAAAATAAATGGTGGCGAGCACGTTTCCATCGCTCCCCAACCTCACCGAGTAATACGCCGGAACCAAAGGTGCGAAGGCGAAGCGGTAGATATATTCCGTGCAGTTCGGTATTCGGTTTCCCATGGTTTTCCCGCAAGGCTCGATCCGCCAAGGCCTGCCGAGAATTCGCCTTACTTCCGACTCTGAGGCTCCGACGCGTATGGAACTGAACCGCTCCTCGATTCGCGAGCCCCGGTGATATTCCCACGCGGCGCAGACTGCGACTACGGCAACGCAGCCCAGCAGAATGGCCTTCGCATGATTGCGTTGCATTGAAGAACCTTCCATTGTGAAATCAAATTCTACTCACTCACGGAAGGTCGAGCGTTGCTCGACGCGGACAGCTGTAGGGCTGGAGAGTGATCTCGGCGTGATCCCGACTGTGGTCAGTAAATTCGGCGACTATTCTGTTCTCGTGTCAACCTTGTAGCGGTTACGATAAATCACGTCGCAGTGTGAAGCGATAAGATATGCCTCGACCCCATTGTAGTAGATTCACAGCCGTAATCGCACGCGTCTCGAATGCGGTACGTCGCGGCATGACCCTTAGATTCGCATTTTGGCCGGCATCCACATCCGCTTTCTAATGCATGCTCCAAGAATCCTTGTTCAATTGCAGCACGACCGTCTTCTCACTTACCAAGAACATTTCTGTACTGCATAATGCCGCGCTATTGACGAACAGCAGCCGTTTCTTCCATTTCAACAATTTTCGGAACCAAGCATGGTGATTGCGTTTTCCTATCGCCCCTCTTGTCCTCGACGGCAAAGAGCACGTTCTGGTTCTGGATGGGTTCCAAACGTTCTCCTGAGCCCCGTTCAGGGCGCTGAGTATCGGGATCAATGCGCGGCAGGATTCTTAATAATTTCCCTAAGGCGGTAGAGCATGATAGTCGCTTTCCTCGTAGCCGTAGCGATTCTGTTGGAATGTTTTCCAGAGAGGTCGAGAACTCTCCTGCAGCGCGGCTTGATGGCACCATTCCTGAGTCAGCTGTTGAGAGTCGCGACTCCCCTACTGGTGGATAACTGCGCAGAACCGACCGCGATGCATAGCTGGGCCACAAATTGAACCACGGCCGCCGCGAATTCGGCTGCCGTGGGCTCTTGTTCAAATGCTTCTTACAGCGATCCGAGAAATGCCAGCAAGTTTGCGGAATCCGTGGAATTGAGCGCAGTGTAGTTGCTCAAGACCGTGGCTGCTTCTCCACCGTGCCTGCGGATTGCGGCATCGATCGTCGTCGAAGTGTTGTCGTGCATCATCCCGCCCGCCTTGGCGATGACGTTCGAGAGTCCCCAGAGCGGCGCCGTCCTCCACATCGTGAGAGAAGCTGCGCCGGTTCCATGTGGCTGGAATGGGATGCCTCCCGGATCTCCGGTTCCCATGTCGTGCAAGAGAAAATCCGAATAGGGATTGAACGTCACGTTACTCAACGAACTGATGACCGGAGTCCGGGTGCCATTGATCGTCGGGAGGGTCACGTTTTGCTGAGTGGTATAGCTCTGGACGTGGCAAATGTTGCAGCCGATCGTATTGAATACAACCTGACCGGCAGTGGTCTCCGAAGTTGGCGGAGCCGGGGGCAGGGGAGCCAGCAGGGCTTGAAACTCGGTCATCTTGATCATGTTGACCTGTTTCACGTCCTGGGGAGCGTTTACATCAGGCTGGCACTGCGTCGGATACGCAAGGCCCTGCGGAAGGTGCTCAGTCTGGTTGAACTGGCTCGATATGCCAAACAGACTTGCATCCGTGGTGATGCCGAGTTCGTTGAACTCAGCATTTGCCGTGAATTGGAATAGAGAAACCGCATCGAGCTTCTGCCCGAATCTTGCCGGGCGCACCACTCCGTTCTCGTCGGAAACCATGTTGGCGACGCCCGTAATGCCGTAGAGCTTCGACGCTGCGGCGTTCGCCAGAATCGCAGAATCCGGAATATTGTCGATCAAGCCGAAGCCGAACAATTGCGGCGAGCGCACTTCGTTGTTGACGGTCGCGTCCGTCGGCACGACCTCATGAGGCAGGTTCTGTGCCAGGCCTCCGCCGGATGCGGGCAATCCTGAAGTCGGAGACGTGTACGTGAACACGGTCGAGGACTTAGTGGCGGTGATGGTGAAGATCCCGTTGTAGCCAGAGACGGGAACGCTCCCGATCTGCACCATTTGACCCTTCTTGAAGCCATTGACGGCGGTGGTGGTGATCGTCACCGTCGTGCCGGATTCGGTTGCGCCTGAGGCCGCAATCGTCATCTGGTTGCAGCCAGGCAACGTTTGGAAGGCGGAATTCGAAAGGCCGTGCATGACTGGGCCGCCTTCATTCTCGGGATACGTTCCTGAGCCATCGAGATAGTTGAATGTGTTGTCCGGATTCCATTTGCCGAAGCGGGTACCGGTAATGTTGCTGGTGTCTCCGGCAGTTCCGGTCAGCACATTGACACCGGCGCCGTGGCAGGTGAAGCAGCCGGGCTGGGTTGAAACCGGACCGAGGCCGCGAATTGGATCCCACTTAATCACAAACGTCCCGTATCCGCCGTTAAACAGGTTTGTGATGGCAGGGGCAAGGCCCGCCAGCGGCCCTCCAAACTGTCCAACCGTCGGTGGAGGTGGGGGAGGAGGCGCGCAAGTCGGGCAACCGGCTGCGGCTTTCGATGAATAGCGCGAGGGGACCGCCAAAATACAAAGGGCGGCCAAGGCGAACAGCGCCAGTGGCGCAAACAAGCGTTTCATAAGTACTCCGAATCGTTATAGAGGTCCGATGAAGTGGCGAACTCTTCTTCGCGGATGCGGGGGAGAAATTCGCGAAGAAACGAACCTTACGTGGCCCTGGGTCGAACAGTTGCCCTGATGTGCAACTACTACTTTCGAACGGTGTGAACTTAGCTTGGCTAACTTTCCCGAAAGTGTCAATAGATCATCGGTGGGGCGCTAGAAATACTCAAAGGTTTGCAGCCCCTCTTGACGAACGGGTTTTTTTTAATGCGGGGAATGTCGAGCTTTGCTTCACAGGACAGCCGGGGGCAGCTGTCCCCACATGATTTCTTAGGGCAGTCGCTTATCGATTCGAATCGTGACGCGATCGCCTGCGTCCTTCTGGATCAAACGTCGAATCTCCGCACGCACGGGCAACTTGTGGGTGCCGTCGCCCAAGGCCATGAAAGAGCTTTGGAACGGATGTCCGTCGATGGTGCCTTTGAACTTCACGAGACCGCGAGTTCCGAAAAACTTGACGGAATCCGGCCATACAACGTAGGTCCAGCCGCCTTTCTTTGGGCTCTTCTGCAGCTTGGCAATGAACGAGGGCTTCATGGGTAACTATTATATGCAGCGCGGGTGAGTCGAGCGTTGCCCGACTGGACAGGCGAGGACGGCTGTCCCCACATAAGTCCTCTTGCTATTTTATCGGCTCGCTAGGTGGTGGGTTGCTCTGTTGAGGCAGAGACTGCGGCCTTCGCGTGGGAGCCTGTCTTGGCTTCGTGTTGGGCCAGATCCAGATCCGATCGCAGGGAGTCCAGAACGACGGAAGGCATCTCGGTGCCGTAGCTGTCGAGTTCGTCTTCGCTCCAGTTGCCATTGAGGCGCACGGCTTCCGAAAGGTCTTCGGGGAATGCCTGGCGATAGTCGCCTTCGCGGCTCAGGATGTCGCCGACCAGTCGCCCGGTGTGGACATCATAGATGCGACGGCTGGCTTGGCCTCGGGCATTGGTGAGGCAGAGAAAAACCTCGCCCGCGGCGCCATATTCTGGCCTGTAGTACCAGGCTTGCGGAGCGTCGATCTTGGGATGGTGGCGCTTGGCCCGCGCGGGCGCTTCCTTGCGGTCAATCAGCTCTTCCTTCGGATTGAAGTACAGGATGCGCTGGCAGGAATCGCAGATGATGGTTTGCGTGCCCGAGCGGACCTCGTTGTAGGTCTGCGGGCGGAGTTTGACTCGGCAGGCCATGCATTGCTGATTCTGAACCTCGGAGAGGCCGCTGCCGCGAAACTTGGAAACGCGCTCGTAGTGGCGCAGCAGGTCTTCTTTCACGCCGCCACGCAACTGATCGCGCTTGGCGCGCCACTCGGTCAGGAGCTTTTCGTCCTCGGCGGTGGTACGGCGCGCTTCCTCTTTTTCCTTATCGATCTCCGCCAGCTGGGCTTTCGCTTGAGTCTGCGCTGCCTTGACTTCCTTGTCGCGAACCTCGGCGTTGACCATCAGTTCGAGGATCTTGTCCTCATTCGCGGTAATCTCTTTTTCCGCAAACTGAATTTCGTGCAGCAGAGCTTTGTATTGTTCGTTCGTCTTTACGTCGAGCGACTGGTCGCGATACTTGGAGATCTTACCGCGCAGCTCGATGATATTGGCGTCGTATTTGCGCCGGTTGGCCTCGTCGGCTTTGACGGCAGCCTGAGCTTTTTCGAGCTGAGCGTTGGTGCCGGCCATTTTGCGCTCGATGGCGGCGATACGCTTGGGGAACTCCGCAACTTCGGCCTGCAGACGCTGAATTTCCTTGTCTGTGTCTTGCAGTTTCAACAGATTTTCTATTTCTGGAAGCATCCGGTACCAATGATTCTAGCACGCGCAGAGCCACTATTCGCGCAGCCGGGCGAGCTGCGCAAGGCTTTGACCACAAAGGGCACGAAGGTTCACGAAGGAAACCGCGCAGGTATTTCGCAGCGGCGCTGACCTCGTGCAGGCTGGCCCTTTTGCGGTGTACACTCTCTCGTTCGCCTGTGGGCCTTTTAACTTCCTTCCTGCGAGGTAGTTTCGTGAAACTCATGCGCTCCATACTGTTCTGCTATGCCCTCTTTGCCGTGGTCTTTTGCGCTACTTCGCGTCCGGCGTTCGCACAATCCTCGCCGACCCGGCCGCTGACAATCGAAACCCTGTTTCAGCCTGGAGGGTTGGCGGGACGGGGTCCGGAGACGACGTCCTGGAGTCCGGATGGAAGCAAGATTTCGTTCGTGCAGCGCGACGAAAAGGGTGAGAAGGGCGAACTATGGTACGTCGACGCAGCGACCGGAGAAAAAAAGATACTGGTCAGCGCTGCGAAACTGGCATCCCTCGACCCGGATGTGAACAAGGTCAAGAATGAACGCGAGAAGGAACGGCTGACTCGCTATCACGTAGCGGCCTACCTGTGGGCGCCGGACTCGAAGCACCTGATGTTCGATTCGCAGGGACAGCTTTGGCTCTACGACCTGGGAACGCAGACAGGTGTGCAGTTCACGTCGGCGGCCGATCCCAGCGGAGATCCGAAGTTTTCGCCCGACGGAAATCATGTGGCTTACGTGCGCAAGCACAATTTGTACGTCCGGCCGGTCGACGGCAAAGAAGAGAAGCAGCTCACCAAAGATACCGGCGAGAATTTGTTTAATGGCGATATCGACTGGGTTTACGCGGAAGAACTCGCGGTTCGCAGCAATTATTTCTGGTCGCCTGACAGCAAAGAGATCGCGTTCCTTCACATGGACGAGACCAAAGTCCCGACGTATCCAATTACGGACTGGATGCCGACTCATCCATCGGTCGATCAGGAAAAATACCCGAAAGTGGGCGATCCCAATCCAGTTGTAAAGCTTGGCGTTGTCGAGGCAGACAAGGGCAAGGTGCGCTGGATTTCCCTGACAAACGATGAAGAGGCTTACATCCCGCGCTTTGGCTGGGTGCGCGAAGGAGTGATCTGGGCTGAGGTATTGAACCGCACTGAAGATCAGTTGGATTTGTATTTTGTCGATGCCAAGTCGGGGAAATCGCGGATCGTGCTCACGGAGAAGACTCCGGGAGATTGGATCGACTTCGATCACGCTGAAGTGCAATTCCTGAAATCCGGCCAATTCCTGTGGCCAAGCGGCCGCGACGGAAACACGCATCTGTACCTCTACAGTTTCGACAAGCAGAATCCGATGGGCGCCGACGCCAAACTCGAGCGGCAACTGACGAAAGGCGATTTTCAAGTGCTCAAGATCGATGGAGCGGATGAAGCGGCGGGCACGGTTTTCGTCGAGGCCAATAAAGACGACCCGCGGCAGGTACATATCTTTTCGGTGAAGCTCGATGGTTCGGAATTCAAGGCACTGACCACCGAAGAGGGCATGCATTTCGGCCACTTCAGCGATGACGGGAAGCACTACACGCACATGTATTTCGGTCCGCAAGCAGTGCCGACGACTACGTTGTGCACCATCGGCGGCAGTTGCAATCCGGTGTGGAAGGCAAACGACGAGATTTCAGAGTATGGACTGCGCGCGCCCAAGTATCTCGAGTTCAAGGCAGACGACGGCACGACTCTGTATGGACGTTTGTTGCTTCCTCCGGATGCCTCGCGCGAGCGGGAAGATTCCACTCATCATCAACATCTACGGTGGTCCCGCCGCGCAGATGGTTCGCAAGGGTGTGCCCGACGGCTTCGACGAAATCCTGGCGCGGAAAGGATTTGCCATCTTTGCCGTCGACAATCGGGGCACGCCCGGACGCGATCGCAAATTTCAGACGGCCATCCGCCATGAGTTCGGCGCGGTGGAGTTGAAAGATCAATTGACTGCGCTCGATCAGTTGATGCAGCAATATCCGCAGCTCGATAAAGATCGCGTCGCGATTTGGGGATGGTCCAACGGCGGGTCGATGACGCTCTACGCCATGACACACTCGGATCGCTTCAAAGCGGGTGTAGCCGTCGCTCCCGTGACGAATCAGGAAAACTACGACACCATCTACACCGAGCGTTACATGGGTCTGCTCAAGGACGGCAAGGCCGGGTACGAGATGTCGGATGTCACGAAGAATGCCGACAAACTGCAGGGTGCGCTGCTATTGGTGCATGGCACGAGCGACGACAATGTTCACTTCCAGAACAGCATTCAGATGATCAATGCGCTGATCAGTGCAGGCAAGCAGTTCCGGCTGATGATCTACCCAAACAAGACGCACAGCATCGCCGGGAAGGATGCGCGGGTACATCTGTTCACGATGATCGAGGAGCATTTCGAGAAGGAACTGAAATAGCAGAGGCCCCAACTGGTTCGCGGCAGTCGGTCAGGTCAATCGATGTAGCCCTTGCTCGCCCTGCGTTTTCAATATGGGTGAAGTCGACAGCGAACCCAATCCACGTCCGGGTCGGAGGCTAATGACTCAATGAAATGTTTCGGCGGGAAGTTGCCCGGCTGGGGCTAAAGCCCATTTCATTTAAAAATTGTCTTTACGCGGCGCTGAAGCGCCGCTCTTCCACGTTCTGACGACGTCTCACGTGAAGGCAGCTTTGATCCCGCCGTGGCCGTTTATTTTTGGCGGCCCGAACCCTTGCGCGGAGTTTCCTTCGCAGCAGCCTCTTTAGACGAGTTCTCTTTCGAAGATGAGCTTTCTTTCGAGGACGAGTCCTTCGACGAACTCTCGGATTTCGGCTTATCGTCTTTCTTGTCTTTCGATCCCGAATCGTTGCTCCCGGAGGATCCGGGCGACGAGGATTTCTTTGCGTAGTCGGTGACGTACCAACCGGAGCCCTTGAACTGCACGGCGGGAGCGGAGATCACCTGCTCGACCTGGCCGCCACACTCGGGGCACTTCTTGACCATCCTGTCGGAAAATTTCTGGATTTTCTCGAAGCGGTGACCGCACTTCTTACATTCGTATTCGTAAAGTGGCATGGGTAGAGACGGTTGTGAGGAACAACTCAGTTTCAGATTGATTTTAGCAGACGGTCCGGAGCGGTGTTGCGCCAGGCGGTCCGTAGCACGTGGAACGACGGGCTCGAGGTGAGATTTGCGAGCCGTTAGCTAATCAACCAGTTTCCGATCTGCTGCCAGAGATCACTCCCACCCACGAATCGCCTGGTCACTTGCAATGCAATCAGTAAGACCCCGCCCCAGAGAAGTACCGGATGCGGTCTTCCTCGCGTGCGCCAGTCGTAGGCAAGAGCAGCGGCCAGCATCATTGCAATCACCCAAATGTGAGGGTCGCGCACAATATGTCCTACGATAAGCATCACGGCACGGTGCGCTCCGGGACCCATCGCAGCAAGCATTGCAAGGAGCATCAGCCGCTTATGAGTTTCAGGACGGCTGCGAAACACTATTCCAGCCGTGACGAATAGACCGAACAAAGTGGCAAGCTGCAGTCCGCTATACAATCGGCCGAGGGCGGCAGGCCGGTTCTGAGCAACCGCGATGGCAGCGGCTTCGAACGATGCAGCATAGGTTGTTGCCACAGCCAGCCCAGCTAGTGCAGCGCCGACAATTCCCAATCGCTTGTGTAAGGTGCGACGATGCGCCGCTATGAGTCGCGCCTGCACGATGAAGAGCACAAGCCAAGCGCTCAGGGCAAAACCATGCAGTTGGAGCCTCACTGTGAGGGCGGGCTCGTCGAACCATGTCTTTAAATAATACGTGCGTGAAAAACCTATGACGACGATCGCGATGACAACAAGAGTGAAGATCGTATAGAACCAGTGTCGACTGCGCCGCAGAGCGGGATTCCTTTCCGAACCCCCTATGCCTGCGATTTGAGGTTTCAGTTCCGGCATGCGCCCTCCTGTCGCGAAATATTGCCGTTTGCCGTTTGGATCGTCGATACCTGGCAGGTGACATCTTTGTGGCGGCTGTATCCCCGAGTAAACTCATGTGATTACAACTGTCAGAAATCGAGTTTCCAGTAGGATTTAGCGATGGCTCAGGAGGACAGCGTAGTTCCCGTTATTCGCTTCGACGCATTCGAGGCGGACGTCCGGTCCGGCGAGTTGCGGAAGCAGGGTCTAAAGCTGAAGATTGGCGATCAACCACTTTTGGTTCTCGCTGTTTTACTCGCTCGGCCCGGAGAGGTGGTCACCCGTGAGGAGTTGCAAAAGAAGCTCTGGCCGGCCGATACATTCGTCGACTTTGATCGTGGTCTGAACAAAGCCATCAACCGTCTGCGAGAAGCGTTGGGGGATTCTGCCGATTCGCCGCGTTTCATTGAGACCCTTCCCAAGCGCGGGTATCGGTTCATCGGAACTCTTAATACCTCGGCACGATCACTCCAAATCATTCCAATTCAACCAGATGTGATAGCCCGACAAGAAGGAAAGCCTGCACGCGCACGAGCGTATGCCCTTTGGGCGGTTGCGCTCGCGATGAGCGTGGTAGTTACAGCCTGGTTGCTGATGAGGAATGGGCCGGGACCTGTTCCGATTGGACCGTTAATCCGATCATCGCTTCTGCCACCGCCTCATATGTCCTTCGTTCCTTATAGCTTCGCTTTGTCTCCCAACGGGAGTCATCTCGCATTCGTCGCCGAGGCAGCTGATGGCTCGAGGTCGCTCTGGATTCGGTCGATGACGATGACGACCGCAACATCAATCGGCGGCACAGAGGGTGCAAGTTTCCCTTTCTGGTCTCCCGACGAGCGACGCATTGGATTTTTTGCCGACCGGAAACTAAAGACAATCGATATCGCAAGTGGGGCTGTGAGCGTTGTTGCAGATGCGCGGAGAGCCAGCGGTGGCGCTTGGGGCACGAGCGGCGGCATTGTCTTTGCGCCAGATGTCAATGGACCGCTCTACCAGGTCGCCGAGACGGGCGGCAAGCCATATCCAATTACTCGCGTACTTAAGGCGGACGGTCTGCAAGGCCATCGCTGGCCGGTGTTCTTGCCGGACGGTCGCCACTTTCTCTATGTTGAAGTGACCGCGGATGCCAAGAGTGGCAACCACAGCGGGATCTCCGTCGGCTCACTCGATTCGTCCGAGACCGCCCGGATCGCGTCCGAAAATATAAGAACGGTTGCATTCGCGCTCGACCATTTGTTTTTTGTTCGTACAGGCATTCTTTATGCACAGCCGTTCGATAGCCTACGGCTTCGTGCCACCGGCGAACCGATACCGGTTACAGATCGGGATGTCGCGGGTCCGTCGGTCTTCTATCCATCCGAATTTTCGATATCGCAAAATGGCGTTCTTGCGTTTCAGTCGTCAACAGATCTTGCCTCCCGCCTGGTATGGATGGATGGGAAGGGGAATGAACTAGGGGAATTCCATGCCCCGCTGTATTCGGATCCGGCATTTTCGCCAGATGGCCGTTTCCTGGCCGGGGCTTGCGATCAGGCAGGAGCTGGTACTCTCGCCATCTGTGTGCATGACATTGCTCGCGGCGTCACGGCACGGGTCTCTCCGGGGCCGCATGATCGCTTCCCAGTCTGGTCTCCAGACGGCCGCGAGATTGCCTATAACTCAAATGGCGGAATTTATAGTGTTTTCGCGGATGGGTCGGGCACACCGAAGTTCGTGTCAAATTGGGGTATTCCTACCTATTGGTCGCCTGATGGACGTATCCTCGCCTTCGGCAGCAACAAAGGTATCGTATCGCTGGCGTTATGGTCGCGGATAACTCATGAACTGTTGGAATTGGGCCCGGGCGCAGAGGCGCAATTGTCTCCGGACGCTAACTGGATGGCTTTTTCCTCTCAAGACGGCCTCGTTGTTCAGAGGTTCCCTAAGCCCACCAAACGCGTGCAGATCGCGAGCTATGACTCATCACAACCGCGCTGGAGCAGGACGGGCAATCAGCTTTTCTACATCACCTCGGACAAGAAACTGATGGCTGTAGACTTTGATTCCGCGACGGCAAAAGTAAGTGCGTCACGCTTGGTGTCGCAGACTCGGATCATCGCCAGTTCGTTCACCGGGTTTCAGTACGACGTCGCGCCTGATGGCAGGTTTCTCTTAAACACTTTGACCAGTGATGCCGCTCCCTTGACGCTGATGACTGGATGGACTGCGCGATTGCAACACAGATGAAGATCGCCACTCAGCTTCTTTCGTGGGCCGAGTGGTGGTTAAACGGAAACAATCGAACCGATGAAGTCCCAAGACGCCATCGTCTCGGTAGGAACTAACCTGACGCCGGAGGCAAATTGGCTGCCTGGTCTACGATCTCGTCGATTTGCCTGCACTATCAACGACCCCGGAACGCTTTGGATATCAAGAAACGCTTCTTAGCGGAGCCACGCACTGGCCGTGTCGCTGTCCCCAGATCGGGAGTGGTAGACTTCCGGCCATGAGCGACGGGAAATCGCCCGGGGCCGCCCTGTATCTGGTGGGAACGCCGATCGGCAACCTCGAAGACATCACGCTGCGCGCCCTGCGCATTCTTAAGGAAGTCGACGTGATCGCCTGCGAAGACACGCGCCAGACGCAAAAACTGCTCAATCACTTCGCGATCACGACACGAACGACCAGCTATCACGAGCACAACGAGGCGACTAAATCGGCAGAACTGGTGAAGCAGATGCAGCAGGGGGCGAGCGTTGCACTGGTGACCGATGCGGGAATGCCTGGGATTTCCGACCCCGGATATCGGCTCATCACGCTGGCAATCCAGAATCAGGTCCCAGTCATGCCTGTGCCCGGAGCGTGTGCGTTTCTCTGCGCCCTCGTGGCCAGCGGGCTTCCAACAGATTCTTTTCGCTTTAGCGGATTTCTACCGGCAAAGAGCGGGGAACGGCGGGCAGCTTTGGAAGCAATCAAGAATTCTCCGCGCACGCAGGTCTTTTACGAAGCGCCGCATCGCATTGTCGAGGCGCTGACCGACATCACTGAAATTCTGGGAGCCGCCCGCCACGTGGTTGTTGCACGCGAGGTGACGAAGCTGCACGAGGAATTTCTGCGTGGCCCTGCATCCGAAATCCTGCAAACTCTACGGGCACGAGAGGCAGTGAAAGGCGAGATCACGTTGCTCATCGGCAAAGCCGAGGACGGCATGGGGACGGCCGTCGTCAGCCGTCCTTCGGTCCGGCAACGAGTCGAGCAGATCATGGCCGATGAAAGGGTCGATGAGAAGGCCGCGCTGAAAAAGGTCGCGAAGGAGCGCGGCGTCTCGAAGAGTGAGATTTACCGCGAAATGCAGAGGGCAAAGTAGGAAGGGTCCAAACGCCGCGGCTCCTCGGAGGGGCAAAAGCGGTCGCACATGCCCAAAATCGTAAGTTTTTCGCAAGAAAGCGTATAGTGATCCTATCTTCAGGGTGATGGGGCACCAATCTCTACCTCCGGTAGCCTGAAATCCCGGACCCGAATCCAGAGAATTTAGCCAGACTTTCACCGAATGGAATTCGCTTGGTTCGCGTAAGTCCGTGCGGTTGAGCACACTACTTTGTTCGCAAAGGGACACGCATGAAAATACTCCTATATAACCCCGATAACGGCGTCACGCGTAATTTCATGCCGCATCTTTGGATGTTCCTCCTGCAATCGCTGACTCCCGCCGGACACGAGGTCGTACTGATCGACGGCAATGCCAAGCCCATGGACGAGATCCAAATCGCGCAGTATGTGCGCGATGAAAAGATTGACCTGGTGGGAATCGGGGCGATGACTCGAATGATCGCCAAGGCCTACCGCATCGCCGACGCGATCCGCGCCACGGGAGTGAGAGTTGTGATGGGTGGGCCTCACGTGACCGAACTTGCCGATGAGGCGTTAGGGCGGGATGGCGGTCCGCGTCATGCCGATGCCGTGGCTCTGGGCGAAGCCGATGAAACCTGGCCAATGATTGTGAACGACGCGGCCCGCGGCGAGCTTAAGGAAGTTTACGCGCCGGTGGATGAAACCGGAAAAGAGCGAAAGCCCTCGCTGAAGCAGTATCCGGTCATTCCATGGGAATCGATTGATCTCGGCCAATTCAATCTCGTACCTCACGCCGCGCAGTCCATGCTGCAAAAGGTAGGCGAGGGCTGGGGAACGTTTCGGATCATTCCAGTCGAATCCGGACGAGGATGCCCGTATGGTTGCGAATTCTGCACCGTCACCGGATTCTTTGGCGACTCAATTCGCTTCCGCACCAATGAGAGCGTGGTGAACGAACTCTTGTTATTGAAAGCGCGCGCCCGTAAGGAAAAAGGGCAGATCGCGGTGTTCTTCATCGATGACAACTTCGCCATCAATGTAAAGCGTACGAAATCCCTGCTGCGCGACATTATTGCCGCCAAAGCACAGGTGCACTGGGTAGCCCAGATCAGCGCTAATCTTCTGCGCGATGAGGAACTCATCGACCTGATCGCCGCATCCGGCGGCAAGTGGGTTTTCATCGGGATGGAATCGATCGATCCGGCCAATCTCAAAGACGTGAACAAGGGCTTCAACAAGCCCGGCGAATATGCGGAAGTGCTGGAGCGGCTGGCGAAGCGCAACGTCTATGCGATCACATCGTTTATTTTTGGCATGGACAACGACACGGTCGGCGTCGCCGAGAGAACTCTCACACAGGTGCGAACATGGCCGCCGGGGCTGCCCATCTTCGGTCTGCTGACGCCGCTGCCGGGCACGCCGCTCTATACGCGTCTGGATGTTTCCGGACGATTGACACGGCGCAAGCACTGGAAAGAATTCATACCCTTCGCCATGGCGCATACGCCGCTCAAAATGAGCATCGAAGAGGCCCACAGCGAAGTGAAATACGGGTGGCAGCATGCATACAGCCCGGAGGCATTGGCCGGGGCGGTAGAGTCCCTGGCCGACCAGCCTCTGGGATACCGCGTAAATATTTTCCTGGCTCGCCTTTGTTTCCGAGGAATTTATTTCCCCATGATGGGGAAATTCGCCTGGTTGAAAGTGGTAGCCAGTAACCGGAAGACGATTCTTAAGCTTGCGCGCGAAGCGATATTCGGACACGGATTCCGTCGGCGTGCAACGGTGCACGAGATGATTCCGAATAATGTTGCGGCCGAGGGGCGCCGGAAGCCCGCATGCAATAAGGCGCTGATCAACTACTTTCCGGCGAGTTCCTTCTTCACCGCGTCGCTGACGATCTTGCCGTCGACGCGCATTCCGGCTGCGTTGAACTTGGCCATCGCGTTCTTCATGACAGTGCCCATGTCCTTCATGGTTGGCGAACCCATCTCGGCAATCGCAGACTTTACTCCAGCGACGATATCGGCTTCACTCGCGGCCTTGGGAAGATAGGACTCGATCACAACGATTTCGGCTGCCTCTTTGTCAGCCATCTCCTGACGTCCACCCTTGGTGAATTGGTCCACCGATTCTTTGCGCTGTTTGATCAGCGTCGAGAGAACTGCCTGTGATTCTTTCTCGTCGAGCGGCGACATCTTTTCGACGGTCTTCAATTGCAGCGCGCTTTTCACCATGCGCAGGGTGGAGAGGCGGGCTTCGTCTTTGGCCTTCATCGCGGTGACGATGTCTTTTTGAATCTGCTCTGTTAGGCTCATGCGCCGATTATAGACGTTTAGAATGACCCGGCCCATGACGGCTTTAGCTTCCAGTACTCGGAATCCGTTCAATCCTAGGGAGCATATTGCGCATCTGAACTGCTGGAGGAATGCATATCATGGGACAACTTGCGATCTGGGCTCAGCTTGAGGCGAAGCCCGGCAAAGACAAAGAAGTGGAAGAGTTTCTAAAGTCCGCGCAGCCATTGGCCGAGCGCGAGGCGGGCACGGTGACCTGGTTCGCCATCAAGATGGGTCCGGGAAAATACGGCATATTCGACACTTTCGCTGACGAAAACGGCCGTAACGCGCACTTGAACGGCGAAATCGCGAAAGCATTGTTCGCCAAAGCGAATGACTTGTTTTCGAAGCCGCCGGATATCGCGAAGCCGGAAATCCTGGCAGCGAAGACCGGCCGCGGGTAACTCCCAGTCAATCGTTGGGGACGGCGCAGCGATGGTTGCGCCGTCCTTACGTTCATCGCAGCCTTTCTTCCACCGCTCTCCCGCCAACTCCCCGGCATTCGCCGCAGAACTCGTGCTGGCTTCGCATCCTTCCTATAAACTAGAAGGCTATTCCTACTCCTAAGGACTCTGCCTATGCTGCACAAGAACCGTCTTTTTACTCCGGGCCCCACACCGCTGCTTCCCGCCGCACAAACCGCCATGGCGGCGTTTACGGCGCATCACCGCACTGCCGATTTCAAAGCATTATTCCAGCGCGTGTTAGCCGACATGAAGGAATTTGTCGGCACGAAAAATGATGTTCTGGTGCTGTCGTGCTCAGGCACGGGAGTGATGGAGGCGTCGATCTCGAACCTCACTTCGCCCGGAGATTCCGTACTCGTTCTGACGGCTGGAAAGTTCGGTGAGCGCTGGACCGGGCTGGCTAAAGCATTTGGCTGCCAGGCTGATGTGCTGAGCGTGCCCTATGGACAGACATTCTCGCCTGATGAAATTCGCGCGCGTGTAAACGATCGGGTACGGGCCGTCTTCGTGCAGGCAACCGAAAGCTCGACCGGAGTGCGCCACGATATCCAGAACATCGCTAAAATCGTTCGCGCGAACGGCGATCAAACTCTCCTGGTGGTCGATGCGATTACCGGCCTCGGGACGACGCATCTCGACGTGGACGCCTGGGGAGTGGACGTAATTATTGGCGGATCGCAAAAAGCGCTCATGATGCCGCCAGGGCTGGCATATTGCGCGGTCAGCGATCGAGCCTGGAAGGCCATGGAGAAAACGACTTCGCCGCGCTACTACTTCGATCTCCGAAAAGAGCGGAAGTCCGCGGCGAAAGGCGAGACGGCCTATACCCCGGCGACCTCTCTGATCGCAGCTTTAGGGGCTGCTCTTGAGTTCGTGCGCGGCATGGGCAAAGGCGATCTGGCCAAGGGGCGCGAGGAGTTGGTCAACAATGCGGAACTCTGCGCCGAAATGACGCGCGCAGGCGCACAAGCGCTGGGGTTGAAACTTTATGCTTCCGCTCCGGCGGCCGCGCTGACGGCGATCAGTTCTCCTGATGGAGTCGATTCCGGAAAAATCGTGAAGGACTTCCGCGAATCGTTCGACGCGGTCGTGGCCAACGGACAAGGCGAGATGAAAGGACAATTGTTCCGCCTCGCGCATATCGGGTACTACGATTACCTCGACACGATCGGAATTCTCGGAGCGCTGGAGCATGTGCTCGCACGCGTCACCGATCGCAACGTCGAGTATGGCGCAGCGGTGCGGGCGGCGCAGCAGGTATACGCTCGCAGTCTCGATGCAGCTGTCCTAGTCCCTTAAACCGGGATCACGCGGGATCAGCAAGGTCACAAACCACACAGAAGTCAGTCATACAACTTGGAGAGTTCAATCATGAGAATCAGGTCGGTCCTGGCAATCGCGGCGGTGAGTGTTTTGACGGCAGGTACGAGCCGGGCGGATTTCAAATACACGCAGCAAAGCAAGATGACGGGCGGAGCGCTGGCGGGTGTTACCAAGACACTCGGCGTATTCAGCAAGAGTGCGCGTCAGGCGAACGAAGCGCAGATTTCGACAACGATGATTCAAGGCAATCGCCTGAGGACGGAACACTCCACGGGCGACGTCGAGATCATCGATCTCGATGGACGCCGATTCATCCACATCGACAACGCCAAGAAAACCTACACCATCCAGACCTTCGATCAGCTGAAGCAGCAGATCGCCGAGGCCCAGGAAAAGGCAAAAGCCGAGCAGACCAAGGCCGTCGCCAAGAAAGACGATCCGCAGAAAGTCACGATGGTCCCGAAGTTTGATATGCAGGCCACGGGGCAGACGCGTCCGGTGATGAACATTCCGGCAAAAGAAGTGAAGATGCGCGTCGATATGCTCTTCCAGTCCACCGACCCGAAGACTCAAGCGGACCTCGAGAAATCGAATGCCAGCTACTGGATGACTTCAGACGCGTGGTACGGAACCATCCCGGGTTACGACGAAGTGCGGCAGTTCTACATGAAGATGGCGAAAGAGTTGAACTGGCTGCCCGGTTCGATGGGTATGGCAAATCCACAGATGACACAGGCGGCCGATGAGTTTCGCAAGAACGCCGTCAAAATGGATGGGATGCCGCTGGTCCAATTCACCAGCTTCGGCATGGCGTCCAATGGACAAGCCGGAGAGGGTACGGGGACTTCAGATACCCAGCAGCAGCCACCGCCCTCCACCACCGACAACAGCACGCCCACGAATCCCAAAGACGCGATCGCAAAGAGCCTCGGCGGCTTTTTCGGAAAAAAGAAGGAGAAGCAACAACAGCAACAGAACGACAGCAACGCAAATGCACCTACGAGCAGCGTTCCGCCGCCCCCGCCGGTGCCAGGATCTTTGATGGATATGACGATCGAAGTAACGTCTTATTCCAAAGACAGTCTCGATGCCAGCCTGTTCAACATTCCCGGGGGGTATACGCAGGTGCAGCCCCAGGCCACGAAAGACTCGAGCACCAAGTAAGAGTCAGCAGCCGCCGTGGGGAGCAACGAAGAGGACACGAAGAATCTGGGACTTCGTGTCCTGCACGTGCATCGGCGACCGCTCCGCAACTTTAGTTGATGGTGAACGACGTGGCGGTCGATGTTTCAGGCAGCGTGGCGCCGGTGCCGTATATGCCCGTACCTGGGCTTCCCGGATTGGTAACCGTGATCTGTACCGTTCCTGTTGCCGCGATCATCGACGCGGGAATGGCCACCGTAAGCTGACTGCTGCTTACAAAGGCAGTACCCGCGGTTTGCGCCGCACCGTTCCAGTTCACGACGGCTTTCGATCCAAAGTGGGTTCCGTTGACGGTCAGCGTGAAATCCGCTCCGCCGGCGTTGACATTGTCAGGATTCAGTTGAGAAATTGTCGGCGTAGTTCCCGCGACGGGCGCTGAGGCTTTGGGGGAACTGTATCCGCAGGCCAAGCCAAGAGCGAGAAGCGGAGCTAGCAGCAAGGTTCCGACCCTGTTTCGAGTGTGACGGCTGTTCATGATTGTCTCCAAGGGCAAGGGAGCCCATTGCGAGAAGTCTAAAAACAAGGGTCGGATTCCGTGTCAGAGCGGTGTCATTTCCCGGTCAATTGGTTGTCACCTGTTTTCTTGGCATTTCGTGATCCTAGAGGAATTCATTCGTGAAAATCATCGTGGCGGAAAAGATCTCGGCGTCGGCGGTGGCTGAGTTGCTGGAGCCGGGTTGGACCGTGATAACAGCCGATCAGTTGGATGGCAATCTGGCACTTCACCTGGAATCTGCGGACGCGCTCATCGTGCGTTCGGCGGTGCAAGCGGATGCGAAACTACTGGCTCACGCCAATAAGTTGCGAGTCATCGGCCGCGCAGGCGTCGGTGTAGACAACATCGACCTGGAAGTGGCGACACACAAAGGCATCGCCGTGATGAATACTCCCGGGGCAAATGCCGTCGCCGTAGCGGAGCAGACTCTTGGAATGATGTTGGCGATGGCCCGCCATCTGTGCCGCGCTGACGCGCTGATGCACGCCGGGAAGTGGGAGAAGAAGTCTCTGCAAGGTACCGAGCTTCGCGGCAAGACTTTGGGCATCGTTGGGCTGGGCAGGATCGGAATGGAAGTAGCACGCCGTGCTCGCGCTTTCGGTATGGAATTGGTAGGACATGACCCGTTCGTGTCGGTCGCTGTCGCAAAGGAGCAAGGGATTCGTTTGGCCACCCTTGAGGAAGTGTATGCAGCCGCCGATTACATCACACTGCATGTTGGACTGACTCCGCAGACGAACGGCATGATCAATTCCGCTTCGATCGCCAAAATGAAAAAGGGCGTGCGTCTGGTGAACTGTGCACGCGGTGAACTGGTGAATGAGAGCGATCTTGCCGCCGCACTCCAGCAGGGCCATGTCGCGGCAGCCGCGATCGATGTGTTTGCGGAGGAGCCTCCGAAGAACTCTCCGCTGTTGGCGCTGCCAAATGTTGTGCTCACGCCTCACGTCGGAGGCTCAACCGCCGAGGCCCAGGAAGCGGTCGGAGTTCAGATTGCGCGCCAGGTAAAGGAATATCTGAAACACGGCGTCATCCAGAATGCTGTAAACGTCCCCTCCGTTTCAGCCGAAGAGTACGCCGCAATGCACCCATACATCGTCCTGGCCGAACGGATGGGAGCATTTCTCGCGCAGGTATCGGAAGGATCGCTGGAGGAAATCTCCATTCGCTACAGCGGCCACATTGCCGAATGGAAGACGGAACTGATTCGCAACGGCGCGATCAAAGGGATTCTCAACCAAGCGCTTGAGGAAAAAGCAAACCTGGTGAACGCGGCAACTATCGCGCACGATCGCGGATTGAAAGTTGTGGAGTCACATAAGGCAAAAGCATCGGCTGGCGGGGCAGGCAGCGTTCTGTCCATCTTCTTGAAAAGTGCAAGCGCAGAGCACATGGTGAAAGGCGCGGTCCTTCACGGCGAAACCCCACGGCTGTTGCAGGTGGATGGCATCGATGTCGAGGCTCCTCTGGAACGAAATCTGATTTATATGCGCAACCGAGATGTGCCGGGCGTGATCGGTAAAGTCGGAACAATTCTCGGCGAGGAGTCGATTAATATTGCAGATTTTTCTTTAGGCAGGCGCAGCGCAGACAAAGATTCAGATCAACCTCGAGAGGCAATTGCCGTGGTGCACGTCGATGGGACCGTACCCGATGCGGTGCTAACTCGTCTGAAGAAGATCGAAGCCGTGCAGACAGCGAAAGCGGTGAGACTCTTCTAGAAGCGGCGTAGCCGCCTCCACACCCGCAAGAGGGACCAGTTGGAACTAAGTCTCAGACTCTTCGCGCCGAAGTTTGCGGCTCTCGGCGAGCAGCGACATGGAATGCATCAAGTTCTGTAGCGTCACGATTCCAATCAGGCGCTGGTCTTCGACAATCGGAATAATGCTCGAACTCCGGGCAGTTAGCTTACGGAAAGCCGATCCCAGCGAATCATTCCGCACGGATACATCAAAAATCTTATTCATCGCGGCTTGTACGTAGCCGTTTCCCTCCGCTCGCAACGCGTCGAGAATGCGGTTCTTCGAAATGACTCCCACCATATCGCTTCCACGCACCACGGGGAAATCATCCTGCAACGAATGAACGGCCTTTTCCAGAGCGTCTTCCAGCGTGTCAGCCGGAGAAAGCGTCGCAAAATCTGTCAGCATCACTTCTTCCAGCCGCACATTGTCGAGCACCGATTGAAAAACCAGCGCGCGCTCTTCCAGTTGCGCAGCCGAGAAGACAATGACTCCGACCATCGTCAGCCAGCTGTCGCTGAAAACACCGGCGAAAATTAGGACCATCGCAATGGCATTGCTGATGGAGACAGCACGCCGCGTCGCGGACGAGGAATCGAGCGAGCGCGAAAAATACGCGCGCACGACGTGGCCGCAGTCCAGCGGATATGCGGGCATCAGGTTCCACAACGCGATGTATAGATTTGCCCACACTAAGCTTCGCAGCAGGTTCGAAGGAGCCACGAAGGGCCACTTCCATAACTCCACACTGCGTCCTAGAGCGAGGACTCCGACCGCGCACACGCCCGCGAGCGCGAAACTGACCACAGGCCCTACGATTGCAAGGCGAATCTCACGCTGCCATGGTGCTACCGCCGCGGGCTTGTCACCTCGCGGCTCCTCATAGATTGCGACGCCCGTGAGTGGCAACAAAATTACTGCTTTAGGAACCAGTCCGAAGCGGCGCGCGACCAGCATATGGCCGCATTCGTGGAGCCCAACGCAGGCCAGAATGATACCCGCCAGAGCGAGGTCGCGAGGTCCGTTGGCGAGGCCCTGATGCGCCGCGTATTCGGTCCAATAGATGAACAGCGGCAGAATCAGGAATGTGAGGTGGATCCTGACGTCGATGCCGAACAGTCGCCCAACCGAGATGGACCAGCTTCGCATAAGGTTCTAATCCTTTATTCTACATGCATCGATATAGTGGAAGAGGCACGTCAAACCACTGGCGCGATGCGAGTTATAGCGGGTAAATATCGAAGCAGGACACTTCGTTCGCTGATCGGAATCGACATCCGTCCGACATCCGATCGTCTTCGCGAAACGCTATTCAACGTACTGACGGCGGGAAATCCATCCGCGCTTGAGGGCAGTCTCTGGCTCGATTTATTCGCCGGCACGGGGGCGGTCGGCATTGAGGCGCTCAGCCGCGGCGCAAAGGAAGTTTATTTCATCGAGAGTTCGTTACGAGCGTCGGAACTGATTCGCACTAACCTCGACAGCCTCGGAATCAAAACTGGTGCCAGGATTCTGCAGGAAGAGGCGCCCCGTTCTGTCTCGCGGTTGGAGCGCCAAGGCATGATCGCCAGTGTGGTATTCCTCGATCCGCCATACCAAATGCGGGATGCGTACGAGAAAACTCTCAGCGCGTTGGCGACGTCATCGATAATCCAGCCGGCATCTGTTGTGGTTGCGGAGCACGAGAAAAGATTTAATCCGGGAGAAGTCTTTGGATCTCTGCGCAGGTTTCGGCTGCTGGTACAGGGGAGTGTGGCGCTCAGCTTCTACCGACTGGAAAGCACGGCCGAGGTTCAATCCTGAGTAATCGCAGTGTCCTTGCTACATAATCAGGTCGTCGGTTCGGCGGACGATCGGATGCTGCATCTCCTCGAGATCGTTCTTCACCATGTTCAGTCCGTAGACGCAGCTTTCAAAATTCTTGGACAAGTTGGCGAAGAGCGGCGCGACCTTGGCGTATTCAAAGTGCTCGAACTTCGAGACGATGTAATAGCTCTCCTTGCCGGCCTTAACCCAATCGACGAAGTTCTCGAGACGCTGGCGGCGCAGCCGGAATCGATTGATACTCTCAGGAAACATTCCCGCGAAGAACAGTGTGTAGTCACCGATGTGCTTGCGGACCTGGCGCTCGCGGTCGAACGACGGTGCGGGACCGTAGACAGGATCAGACTCGAGGAGCATTTCACCGACGTCGTTGAGGGGGCGATTCGACGCGTCGCGGATTTTGAACAACTGATCGGCTTCGCAAAATTCTGCGAGCAGGTGAGAAACGTAAGCGACCACTTGCGGATCGCGAATGCCGATTTCCTCCGCGTAGTGCCTTCCGACGAGATCCTGAAACAACTCCTGCAACGGATGCGATTCCGGAATCATTTTTGGCCCCCTGAACTCCGCACCCACGGCGGAGTTTCAGCCACATGCGTGTGTTGATATCCCAAGTTGGTAGGTGAAGGCAAGTGACTTTTGTTTATCCGCATGATTCGTTTTACCGATCAATTAGAAGAGTGTCGATAGCAAATGAGTTGTGCAGTGAAACCCTTAAACTCGGGGTATCCAGGAAGTTATAAAGGTAAATATTGCACGGATTTTGCTGGCACTCGGAACTCTCGGCTGCCAAAAGGCCCCAGTGGGCCAATTGCCTGTAGAATTTTCGATCACGGAGGAATTTCATGGAGCGGCAAAACATCTCGAGTGGTACTGCGTGGGAGCCAATCGTCGGTTACTCTCGTGCGGTGAAAGTCGGTGCGTACGTCCATGTTTCGGGAACGACTGCGACAGGAGCCGACGGAAAGATCGTGGGCGTGGGTGATGTGTACGCTCAGGCGATTCAGACCTTGAAGAACATTGAAAGCGCGCTAGCGAAAGCCGGGGCCAGCATGAAGGATGTTGTACGTACGCGAATCTATGTCACCAACATCGCTGAGTGGGAAAAGGTTGGGAGAGCGCACGGCGAGTTCTTCGGCAACATCCGGCCGGCAACTGCGATGGTGCAGGTGAGCGCACTGATCTCCCCGGAGATCCTCGTCGAGATCGAGGCGGATGCGGCGGTGGGGGCGTCCTGACATTCTTGAGTTCGCGAAATCTTTGCAGGGCGAGCAAATTGTCTTGACAAGCGTTTTGCCGGGCGCATAATGCGTCAATCCACTTCAGTCTCTGGAGTCCGGTTCCTGATCATGAACCGGAGGAGGCGCTTATGAGCGTGTTGGAGCTTTGCGACCGCGAGATCGCCGCAGTTGGTATTGACGCCACCGTCGCCGACGCCATTAACAAGATGCTCGATCATCATGTCGGCGCTGTCGCCGTGGTCGACAGCGAGTACCGCGTGGCCGGAATCTTCACCGAGCGCGATGTACTTCGCAAGATGTCCCTCAGCCATCTGGATCCGCGGGCCACATCGATCCGCGAGCTGATGACTACGCCCGTCGAGATGGCAACGCGCGGCACCAGTAGCGGCGAAGCGCTCAGCATCATGCTCGAACGCCACTTCCGCCACCTGCCCGTGGCGGATGACAATGGCAAACTGCTGGGGATTCTCTCCATTCGTAACCTGCTGGAGTGGCGGGTTGACGACTTAAGCCACGAACTCGATTCGCTCGAACAGTATGTTTCGAACGATGGGCCGGGAGGCTAGCCCTCAGCGGGCGCAAGCCCGTACAATGCCCAGCGAGCCCTCGCATCCTATGGAGGCTCCGCTTCCTGTCTAGATGGCGACCTCCTCTACCTTGCCACGAACGATCGCGGTCGTACGGATCGCTACTTCAATCTTCTTTCTCCTGTTCGGCGAATACAAAGTCACGTCTCCCGCTTTCGCCCACGGCGGATTCCAAACTTACCTGCAGGATTACATTGCGAACACCGCAATGAGTTTCTACCGGCCGGTGCTCTCCGGTATCGTAT
Source organism: uncultured Acidobacteriota bacterium (assembly GCA_963819455.1). GTDB lineage: Bacteria > Acidobacteriota > Terriglobia > Terriglobales > Acidobacteriaceae > Sulfotelmatobacter. Next base: position 234,438 of record CAWFWF010000010.1, on the reverse strand, counting down.
TGCCGCATGCTATTTTTTTCGGCTACACGGTCGGCGTCGTCGAATTGCTCATCGGCGTGTCTCTCTTAGTTGGATTGTGGGTGCGCCCATTTTGCGTCGTGGGAATACTGTTTCTGCTGAACATGGTTTTTTCCACGTGGTGGGGAGCGGGCCATGGAGTTCCGCTGTGGCGCTACTTCGGAGCCGAACTCGATCACCTGCCGTTGTTGTTGCTGCTGATCATCTTCTACGCCGCGGATGCCGGGCAGGTTTGGGGATTGGACGGGCGTCGTCGGGCCGCGGCCTGACGCATTGCGTTATACATCGAAACTGAACGAGAAAGGGCTGAACGGATGAGAAAGGTATGGGTATCGTGGGTTGCCATCGCAATTCTGTGGGCCTTGCCGTTCGCATTGGCACAAGCGCCGAAGAGGATCGTTGTGCATGCTGGGCACGTTTTGGATGTGAAGTCCGGCAAAATGCTGGCCGACCAGACGCTGGTCATTGAAGGCGGCAAGATTGTCAGCATCGGAGCTGACACGAACTCCGCAACCGATGCGCAGCGAATCGACTTGCCCAACGCGACGATTCTGCCGGGCCTTATTGACGCCCACACCCACCTGACAATGAATCCCGAATTCGGCTATGAGACCTTGAGGATCTCCGTGCCGCGCGAGGCATTGATCGGAGCGAAGAATGCCCGTGTCACTTTGCTGGCCGGTTTCACGACTGTCCGGAATGTAGGAGCATCAGGCTTCTCGGATATCGCCCTGCGCGACGCGATCAATGATGGCGATATTCCCGGTCCGCGCATCCTCGCGAGCGGCCCCGCATTGGGCATTACGGGCGGACACTGTGACAACAACATGCTCCCGTCCGAATACCACTCCGTCGGCGACGGAGTGGCTGACGGCATCGCTGCGGTGCAACATAAGGTTCGCGAGAACATCAAGTATGGCGCAGATGTGATCAAGGTCTGCGCGACCGGCGGTGTGCTGTCGTTGGGCGACAACCCGCAGCATTCGCAGTACACACTCGAAGAGATGAAAGCAATCGTAGCCGACGCCCATCGCCTCGGACGCAAGGTCGCCGCACACGCCCACGGAGCGGAAGGAATTCGCTGGGCGTCCGAAGCCGGAGTCGATTCCATCGAACATGGAAGCTACATCGATGACGCTGCCATCGCCATGATGAAAGAGCATGGCACCTACCTTGTCCCTACTCTCTACCTGGGTGACTGGATGATCGACAACGCGGGTATAACCCGCCTGCCTCCGCCCCTGCTGGCCAAGGCGAAGGAAATCATTCCCATCGCGCGAAAGAACATCGCGCACGCATTTGCCAGCGGAGTAAAGGTCGCGTTCGGCACGGACTCAGCCGTTTATCCCCACGGGATGAACGCTCACGAGTTTGCCGTGATGGTGAAACTCGGTCTCACGCCCCTGCAATCGATTCAGGCCGCAACCGTAAACGCCGCAGATTTACTGGGATGGAGCGGCAAAGTCGGAACGCTGGAGCCCGGTGCATGGGCTGACATCGTTGCAGTCGACGGAGATCCGCTGAAAGATGTCTCCACGCTCGAGAAGGTAAGGTTTGTGATGAAGGGCGGCGAAGTGGTGAAGAACGACTACGGGAAGTAGCGACCGGAAGCGCCGCGCTTGCAGACTCTTGCACACTTGTTGGAGCGCGCCGAACACGCATAGACTGGCGGCACGCCTTGCCAGCCACGCCGTCCCTAATCTGACCTTCGGAGATTTCCCGCCATGAAATTGCTTAACTCTGTGTCCACTCAGCGGCGATCTTTCGCAGCATTCGCTGCTCTAGTAGTTTTCACTAGCCTCATGGCCACTGCGCAGACCGAAGCTGTGATTCACGCCTTTCAAAGCACCAAAAAATACGATGGCCTTGGCCCTTCTTGGAATGGCTTAGTGCCTGATCCCAGCGGAGCCTTGTACGGGGCGACGACTCAGGGCGGTGCAAACGGCTTCGGCGCGGTATACAAACTATCGCCGCCGGCACAGGCCGGGGGCACCTGGAACGAAAACGTCCTCTATTCGTTTAAGGGGACCGGCGCCGACGGGAAAAATCCGCAGGGAAATTTACTTCTTGTCGGCAAAAAAATCTATGGGACGACACAGCAAGGAGGCGCGAGCGGAAACGGCATCGTCTATGAACTTGATCCTCCGGCGCAGGCGGGCGGCGCATGGACGGAAACCGTCATTTACACATTCACCGGCGGAGCGGACGGAAAGGATCCGGTTGCGGGCTTGATCCTGGGAAAGCGCGGCGTGCTCTACGGCACCGCAACCAACGGCGGCGACGCTAACGGGGACGGCGTGGTTTTCGGATTGATTCCTCCGGCATCCGCGGGCGGCACTTGGACGCAGCATGTGCTCCATGCCTTCCAGGGTGGAAGTGATGGTCGCGAACCCATCGCAGCATTGGTGAGCGACAGTAGCGGCGCTCTCTATGGCGTGACGTATCAATCTGGACAATACGGCTTCGGCGGAGTTTACAAGTTGACGCCACCTGCCAGCGGAAGCGGCCCATGGAGCAACACGGTTCTCTATGCGTTTCAAGATGGCAACGACGGCGGAGGTCCGATCTGCACCCTCGTATTCGACCATGCCGGCGCACTCTACGGTACGACCGCTGACTTCACTCAAACCACCAAGGGCACTGCCTTTCAACTCGTGCCTCCCTCCGGCGGCAGCGGATCGTGGACGCTCAATACCCTTTTCGCTTTTCAGGACGGAAATGACGGTGGGTTTCCTTCGTCCGGTGTAATTTTCGACACCTCGGGTGCGCTTTACGGAAATACGACGCAGGGTGGCAGCACCGGCCTCGGAGCCGCATTCAAGCTAACGCCACCATCGAGTGGCAGCGGTGCATGGATAGAAACAGTTCTCCACACTTTCTCGGGTGGCACCGACGGAATTTTCCCTTACGCTCCACTGGTTCTGGTCGGATCGACCTTGTATGGGACAACCAACGGGGGCGGAGTAGCGAACGCCGGTACCGCGTTCCAGATTACGCCGTAACAGCTTCTCCTCGCGCCGCGCTGGAGCAGGTTTCTTCGCTAACCCAGCGAACACCCTGCTACCATGCCGTATGTTTAATTTCGGCACACCCAAAACAGCCGGAGACTGGATCGTCCACATCGCCGGAGCGATCGTCGCCATATTTCTGATCTGGTGGATGCTTCGGATGTTCGTCCTTTAAATGCTCCTATCTCTCCAGATATCTTCCAGGCTCTGACGACCCAAACATGATCGGACAAACCATCTCCCACTACCGCATCGTCGAGAAAATTGGCGGCGGGGGAATGGGCGTCGTTTATAAAGCGGAAGACACTCGCCTACAACGTTTCGTGGCGCTAAAGTTCCTGCCGGAAGAGCTAGCGAAAGACGCGGCCGCACTCGCCCGATTTCGGCGAGAGGCCCAAGCCGCCTCAGCTCTAAATCATCCCAACATTTGCACGATCTACGACATTGGCGACGAGAACGGCAAGGCCTTCATCGCCATGGAGTATCTCGACGGCGTCATGCTGAAGAATCTAATCGCAGGTCGCGCCTTGGAAATGGAATCGCTCCTGTTATTTTCCATTGAGATAGCCGATGCGCTGGACGCCGCGCACTCGGCGGGCATCATTCATCGCGATATCAAGTCGGCGAACATCTTCATTACCAAGCGCGGAAACGCCAAGGTTCTCGACTTCGGCTTAGCCAAGCGCTCCGTCACCGACTCGGCGCGAGAATCAGATTCCGGGTCCAACGATCCCACCATGTCGTTGAACCAACTCACCAAGGACAATACAACCCTCGGAACGGTCAGCTACATGTCGCCCGAGCAGGTTGCGGGAAAGCCTCTCGACGAGCGCACCGATCTCTTCTCTTTTGGGGTCACCCTCTACGAAATGGCCACTGGCCGACTGCCCTTTGATCGAGCCACCGAAGGCGCTACCTTCGGAGCGATTCTCCACGAACAGCCGGAGATGGCCTCTCTCTCAAACGCGCACGTGCCTTCGCAGCTGGAACAAATCATTCTTAAGGCGCTTGAGAAAGATCCCGCGCTGCGTTACCAGCACGCCTCAGAGATGCGTGCCGACCTGCGGCGACTGAAGCGCTACAGCGAAAGTGGACAAGCACTCAATCCCGAGTCCAGCGCCGCAGCCACAGCCACGCGTTCAACTCCAATCCAGACTTCAAAGCCGGGTCGGCGCGGTCATTTACTTTATGGGGCTCTGGCGATTCTCCTTGTTGGCACCGCGATCGGAATCGGCTTGCATCGCACCTCGCATCGTCAGACCGCGCACCTTGCGGCGAAAGATACAGTCGTCCTGGCCGATTTCACCAACAGCACTGGCGATGCCATCTTCGATGACACGTTAAAGACGGCTCTGTCTGTCTCTTTGCAGCAATCGCCTTTCCTCAATGTGCTCGCCGACAGCAAGGTCGCGAAGACTTTGCAGCTCATGTCGAGATCGGTGGACGCGAAGATCACCCCTGAATTAGCCCGCGAGGTCTGTCAACGAACAAACAGTCAGGCCTATATCGTGGGGTCGATCGGCACGCTGGGCAGCGATTACGTTGTGGGATTGAAAGCGATCAACTGCCAGACTGGCGACAAGCTGGCTCAGGAGCAAGTCACCGTCGAATCGAAGGAGAAAGCACTGAATGCGCTCGGCGAAGCCACTTCGAAATTGCGCGCGGAACTGGGTGAATCCCTTGCTTCAGTGCAGAGATTCGATAGGCCGCTTCAGCAGGTCACTACCGCATCCTTCGATGCGTTGAAGGCTTATACCCAAGGCAAGCGTATGTTCGATCGGGAAGGAGAGCCGCAGGCAATACCCTTCTTCATTCACGCGGTGGAATTGGATCGCAGCTTCGCGATCGCTTACGCGTACCTAGGGATTTCCTATGTAAACCTGGGCCAAACCCAACTCGGCCTCGAGCCGTTGCGAAAAGCTTTCGAAATGCGGGATCACTCCAGCGATCGCGAAAGGTTCTTCATCGCATCCTGCTATTACTCCGTCGTGACAGGAGAGATCGACAAAGCAGACCAGCAACTGGAGCAATGGATTGCCGAGTACTCTCGCGATGAGAACTATCCGCACATACTGCTGGCCGTCAACTACGGAAAATTGGGCCGGTTTCAGGATGCCATCCGCGAGACGCAGGAACACATGAAGATCGATCCGGATAGCTCCATCGCTTATAACAACATCGTCGGCTACTACCTGCAGACGGACCAGATGGACGAAGCGAAGTCGGCGATTGACGCCGCTTTAGCTCGTGGCTTCAACTATTTTCAATTTCATCAGTACGCCTATTCGCTGGCTTTTCTCAACGGCGACGCGAACGGAATGCAGCGCGAATTGGACTGGGCGAAAGGCAATCCCCAGGAAGGCTCAATGCTCTCAATGGCGGCTGAAACCCAGGCTTACTTCGGACACATGACGCGAGCCCGTGAGATCTGGAAGGGTGTTGTCGATACCGCGAGAAGTCACGGTGAGAAAGATGCAGCCGTCGATGCCCTTTTGGATCAGGCGTCCGCCGAAATCGGATTTGGCAACGGCGCGCATGCCCGCGCGCTGATTGACACCGCTTTGGCGTTGTCGCCCTTGCGAGCGCGAATGGGTGCGGCACAGTTACTTGCGGAAATTGGCGAAGTCGAGCGGGCGGAAAAGTTGCTCAACCAGTTCAACCAGGATCATCCGACAGACACCGAGATTCAAAACGGATATCTGCCGACGGCTCGCGCGCAGATCGCACTGGCGAAACGAAATCCCAGCCAGGCAATCGCCTTCCTCGGACCGGCAACCACTGTGGAATTAGGGGTTGGACTTTATCCCGCGTACGTGCGCGGCGTGGCTTATTTGCGAAACAACGATGCAGGACCGGCCATCTCCGAATTCGAGAAGATCCTCCTTCATCGTGGCGCAATTCTCTCCGCCGATTCCGATTACGTCCCGCCCCTGGGAGTTCCGAAGTTATGGGTGCTGGCCCGGTTAGGGTCAGCGCGGGCCCACCTCTCGCTCGCCAAGGCTTCGCAGGATTCCGCTGCGGACGCTGCGCGAGCCCAAGCCGTCGCCGACTACAAAGAGTTGCTGGCGATCTGGAAGAACGCCGACGCCGACCTGCCTCTGCTCAAAGAGGTCAAGGCCGAGTATGCGAAGTTGCAATAACTCCGCGGCCAGCAAATTCGCAGAGTTCCAACTACCAATTCATTGCTCATTCGTTTCGATGAATCCGTGATTCACGAAACTCACGCTGTCTTGCCAATTTCCGACGATCTGACCTGTACGGTTGATGCCGACAGCAAACGTTCCAAGGTTATTGTCGGGCGCGGCGAAGGTTGTGATGTTCCCCGAAGTGTCGCGCACGAAGGAATCGACGGTGATCTGATTTCCTTCCATCCAGTAGCCAACAATCACGCCGTCGTTGTTGATGCCCGTCGCCAGGGAAGTGAATGCTCCGGGTATATCGAAGTCAGTGACGGTTCCGCTGGCATCCCGCAAAAAGCAGTGGGTGATCAGTGTCTCCGCGTCCCCGTCATATCCCGCGAGCTCGCCGTTCAAATTCATGCCCATCGGCTGTATCAGAGTCGAGCCACCCGGAACCGCGTCAAAGTTTCTGAAATTCCCGAGGCGGTCGCGCACAAAAGCGCGATTGATGCCCGTTAGGTTGTTGTAGTTATAGAATCCGCCGGTCATGCCCTTATCGTTGATGATCCAGGCATAGGTTCCGTTCCCTGATGCTGTCGTCGCGTTGGGATTCTGGAACACGGTCAGATTGCCCGTCGCATCGCGGAAGAAGCCGTTCCAGCGATTGTTCGCATCGAAATAATATCCAGTGACTTCGCCGGTGCTGTTAATAGCGGTGGCGACAAAGTTCGTGGATCCAGCCACTGAGATGATTGTGTAAGTTCCGTCAGGATCGCGAATGAAACCCACCCTGGAAAAAGGCGACACCGTGAGGTTGCCGTTCCCCAGAACCTGTCCCTTGTTATTGATTCCATAGATGAATACTTGCGAGAGGTTCGGCGGCGAGAATTCTGTGAAGCCGCCAGTCGCATGGCGCACGAAGCCGTGCGAGACGAACGAGCTGTCGAAATACCATCCGGCAATCACGCCTCCGGCATTGATGGCTACCGGAAAAGTTCCTTGTCCGATGCCGGTTCCTGCTCCAGGGGCGTCGAACGAAAGAAAGGTTAAGGTCTGGCCGAACAGTGGCGTGATGGAGAGAAATGCGGCGATCGCGAACAGCAGTCCACTAAATTTCAAACTCTTGCGGCGAGGGGAGTACTTCATGATGCGACTCCTTCAACTTCTTTGGGCGTTCGCCCTGCACTTCTGAGCTAAGACGAAGCGGACTGTAAAGCGGGGCCTACTTGCGCGCAGGCCAAAAGTCTAGCCTCGGCGGCGCAGAGAGGCAATCAGATTTTTCGCGTATCGGGCAGATCGGATCGGTTCGTGGCAGCGCTATCCGCGGGCCCGTTCCGTGACCCAGTCCGTCCAGAAGGATGATTTCCCGCTCGCCAGGAGTTCTGTTTTCCCTTGGACTGCGCTCGCGAAGTTTGCAATCATCGGATAATGCAGATTCTCGTGTGGCGGAAGATGCTCGTGGCCGCGCGGAGAGATGAGGTCCGGCCCATTCAGAGGTGACATTTCGATCTCGCCTTCCGTGCCGCGAATCCGGCATTCATCGCGATTCACTTTGGAATGCCAGCGGACATCAACCACGCCGCGAACTCCCTCCGCATATTCGACCATCACCGTCGCATTATCTTCGACTGCGTAGTGATGAACCACGTTCGATAGCTGCGCCGTCACGCTTTGGGGCTGGCCGAAGAGAAAATTCAGCACATCGAAGCGGTGCGAGGCAATGTCGAACAGCGGACCTCCTCCCGCCTTGGCGGGATCCACGAGCCAGCTTCGACTGCCCGTTCCGTCAAACCACATGTGATTCGTTAGCTCTGCCACTACAGGCTGGCCGATCGCTCCGGCGTCGATCAATTCCTTTGCGCGCTGCACTTTGGGATAGCTGCGGCGGTAATAAGCCACTCCGAAGGTCTTCCCGCTCTCCTCCGCTGCCCGCAGCATGGTATGCGCCTCGGCTTCGTTCATCGCCATTGGCTTTTCACACAGCACGTGCTTCCCCGCGCGCAGGGATTGAATCGTTTGCGGGGCGTGCAGAAAGACAGGCGTGCCTACGTAAATGGCATGAACATTGGGATCGGCGAGCGCGTCTTCCAGCGTCGCGAAGACTCGTGTCCCGTACGGCGCGGCCTTCGCGGGATCACGAGTGACTAGCCCGTACAGCTGGCTATGCGGCTCGGCTTGAATGGCGGGGATGACGCGACGCTTGGCGATGTCGCCGATTCCGATGACGATCCAGTTGAGCACGTCTCGAATATAGCGGTCACAAAAGCAAGAGTCGAGCTTCGCTCGACGGACAGCCCCTTCGACTTTGCTCAGGGAGGCTAAGGCGGCTGTTCTCACAGGGGTTAACGGCAAAAACAAAAGGCCGGCGCAAAGGCCGGCCTTCCACTCTCATGAAAACTTGTACTACTTCTTGGGTGCGATCGCGTCCTTCGCGGCTTTGGCGACGCGGAACTTCACGACGGTCTTGGCCTTGATCTGGATCGGTTCGCCGGTCTGCGGATTGCGACCGACGCGGGCTTTGCGGTGCGCCTTCACCAGGCGGCCGAGGCCGGGAACAACGAAGATGCCATTTTTCTTGGTCTCTTTAATGGCGGTATCGGCGAGATGCTCCAAAAATGCCGCCGCGGTTTTGTTGGGGAGCTCGGTCTTCTCGGCAAGTTGCCGGATGAGCTGTGTTTTGGTCAGACCTGAAGCCATACTTCCTCCTCTTAGAAAAATCGGTTTAATACCAGCGGGGCCTATCTTATACCTAGGGGGCTGTGGAAAAAACCTTATTTTATGCGGGTTTCCTACTTTGTACACGCGGAAGGGCCCGTCATTACAGGCGTTTCCATGCCTCACAATCTCGAAACGGGCAGTTTACGCGCATCAGCGTGGTAAACGGTGAGGCATAGCTCATCACAGGGACACTGAGGCGCGGAAATGAACTCCCAGTTCGCTCATTATCTGAACTCGAATTCCTTCTCTGGGCATCCGTGTCCCCGCGGCGAAGCCTGTTCCGATGCCATAATGATGAACGGGAGCTTCGATTGAGCTGCGCAATTTGCGAGATTCGAAAAGAAAAACGCTTTTGCCCCGCTGTGCACGGGCGAATCTGTCCTCAATGTTGCGGTGAGCAGCGTGAGGTAACGCTCGATTGCCCAAGTGACTGTATCTACCTGCAGCAGGCGCGGGAACACGAAAAGCCTCGAACCGCCGACCAGATCGATCCTGCGGCCTTGTTTCTCGAGGTCGAGGTCTCAGACCAGTTCATGTACGAGAAAGAGCATCTGTTGATGGGATTGTCCTATGCCCTGGCCAAGGCCGCTCGCGCCGATCGCAGCATGCATGATCAGGACTTGATCGCAGCGCTCGGTACGCTGGCAAAAAGCTACGAGCGCCGCATCAATTCCGGTTTGCATTATGAACAGCCGCTCACGAGCGAGCCACAAAGGCGCGCCGCCGCGGAAGTCGAAATTATGGTGAAGGAATACCGCGAGGCCGAGCAGAAACACACAGGCCATACCACGCTTCGCGACACCGAAGTATTGAAAGCTCTGGCATTTCTCGTGCGGCTCGCTCACGGCCATACCTCAGGACGTCCGAAGTCCCGCGCCTTTGTGGAATTCCTCTTCAAGCAATTTCCCGAACAAGATCCGGCTGTGCTTAGTCCGCAGGAGCCGGCGAGCCGCATCATCATCCCGTAAGCCCAGGAAGTTTCCTGACGATCTGCCCCGGTGGCATTTCTGCCAGCAACTCTGCAATCGTTTTATCAAGCATGGGATGCCGCACTGCCGGCGCGATTTCAGCCAGCGGTTCCAGAACGAAGCGCCGCATTGCCATCGCCGGATGCGGAATCGCGAGCTCCGGTGTCTCCACGACGAGGTCGCCGAACAGCAAGATATCGATGTCGATAGTGCGTGGCCCTTTTTTCTGTATCCGCTGACGCCCCATTTCCTTCTCAATCTGCAAGAGGGATCTCATCAGGTGTTCGGCCGTCTCGGCCGTCTTCACTGCCACCGCGCAATTCAGAAACCAAGCCTGCTCGGTGAATTCCACCGGCTCTGTCTCGTAAAATGAAGACACACCCACGACCTGTCCATGCTCCCGCAGCCGCGCAATGGCCTCGCGGAGATTCCCCTCGCGATTCCCAATGTTCGATCCCAACGATAAATAAGCCACCGCCATACGTGTCGAGTCAGTTGTACCTTGAGAGCTTACTACTCACAACTCTGCAACCATCATCTCGCTAAGAAGTACATAACAAAGCCTTAACCAAGGGCCTGTCACCTTGGTCACTATCGTGGATGACAAGCGTGCTCCTACAATCTCGTTATGACGTTGGAGTCGCTTCTTTTAAGTCAGGATACCGATTTGGTCCGGATACTCCGGCCGACGCTCGAAAAGCTTTCGATTGACGTGGAGATCTGCCATCAAGCGAAAGCGGGCGCGGACATCCTCATTTCCGATAAGTTCGACGCTGTGATCGTGGACTGCGATGATTTGAACGGCGGTCTCGCATTGCTCCAGGGGATACGAAATACTCCCAGCAACAAGAATTCTGTCGCCTTCGCCATCCTGAATGGAAAGCGTACCACCACGCAAGAAGCGTTCGGCATGGGAGCAAATTTCGTTTTGCAAAAGCCCATCAGCGCCCTGAATGCGTCGCGCTGTTTCCACGCCGCACTGAACTTCATGTTGAAAGAGCGCCGCCGCTACTTCCGGCAGCCGATCAAGATGCAGGTGCAAGTTGTTTTCGAAAACAAGACGCTGAACGCGACCAGTACCAATGTGAGCGAAGGCGGCATCGCGTTAATGCTGCACGACGCAGTTCCTAAAGGCACCGCGCCGATCATCAAGTTCTCGCTTCCCGGAACTTCCATCCGCATGGAAGTCGAAGCCGAAGTTGCGTGGAGCGACGTCAAAGGTCTCGCTGGTTTCCGCTTCCACAATGTTCCGAAAAGTTCGCAGATGGAACTCGAGCGCTGGCTCGATGAGCGCATGGAACAGGAATTTCCCGGAGCTAAAGAACGCCTGGCTGCCGCGGAAAATCAAACCAAGCACTAAAGCCGTCCCCACCAAGAAATCCACAGTGCGTAGCGACCCGCGCATGTACCTTTCTTTGGACTTGCACGTTTCCATGGTCGTGGCAAGCTGGTAGCTCCGGAGAAAATCAATGGCTACCAACAGTTTTCGCATCGCCAAGGTGCAACGAACGCTGCAATATTTTGAAAGTGATATCCCGCTCCTGAATATGAGAGTGAAAGAGCTGTCCAGTGAACGGCAGGAATCCGCGCGAAAGTTTGCGGCAGCCGTGATCGATCAGACGCGCGCAGAACTCGAGCGCCTTTTGCAAGAGCAGCCGCAAGAGATGGACGATGGGGAATCCGCACCCTGCGAGCCCGCGGATTAGCGGCGAAACACTAAAGCGAGGATCCAGCAGCTGCTTCGGAATGCGGTAGCGGATCCTCGTCCGCCGATTCCGCGGGAAATGTAACTTCTTCCCACAGCGTGCTGTCACGCAGGATTCGCGACACCAGGGCAGTGTGCATGGCGTGACCGGCGCGGTCCGCCACGACCTTTCCAAGAACTTGTTTACCCAGCAGCGCCAGGTCCCCAACCAGATCGAGCACCTTGTGGCGCACAAACTCGTCCGGAAAGCGCAGCGGCCCATTCTCCACGCCATCGCGCGTCAGCACGATGCAGTTCTCGCTCGAAGCCCCGCGAATCAGGCCCATGTTGCGCATAGCCTCTTCGTCCTCGCGCGAGCCGAACGTGCGTGCGGCTGCGATATGGCGGAGGTAGCTGCCATTGCTCAACTCAACTTCGAAGGTCTCTTTGCCGATCAGTGGATGCGGAAAGTTGATTGAGTAGGAAACTGAATAGCGATCAGACGGGTAAACAGCGATGAACTTGTTCCCCTCGCGCATCTCCAGCTCACGCCGGATTCTTAGATACTTTCGCGGTCGCCGCTGCTTCCGTATGCCCGCCTTCTGGATCATCTCGACAAACGGCTTCGCGCTGCCATCCAGAATCGGCAGCTCCAGGTTGTCGAGCTCGACGATCGCATTATCGATGCCGATCCCGATGAACGCAGAAAGCATGTGCTCGGTCGTCGAGATCAGCACACCTTTCTTCATCAAGCTGGTCGCGTAGCTGACGCGGGCGACGTTCCGGCTCACCGCCTCAATCTCGAAACCATCCAGATCGGTGCGGCGGAAGACGATGCCTGTGCCCGAAGAAGCAGGCAAGATGCGCATGGACACCGGTGCGCCGCTGTGCAGACCTACTCCGCTGCATTCCACGGCGGACCGAATTGTCTGCTCATAGATCACGAGGGAGGCTTTTAATTCCAGTGAATACAATAGGCTACCGTTTCAGCTGAGAATTCGTCTGTGGCAAAAAAGCCACACTCCGTGGTTACCAGGCTCAATCGAACCAACCTTGCAAGGTTCGGATTCGGCTCGAATCTCGGGTTTTGAGTACTTAGGGAAGGTGGAAGGCTCAAGCGGGAAGTTACTTCTTGCTCGCCTTGGTGGGTTTGTTCGGATTGTACCCAGAATTCGGATCGAACATCGCCGGGTCGAGCCCCTGATCGATGGTCACGGAATTCAAGAAACGCTGGCTGGCCATGTCGCCATTGAAGTAGCGAGTCACGTTGAACGGAGCCATGACTCCAGACACGAGGCGGTAATTCTCGTACACCTCTTCTTCCAGATTCTTCTGGCGATCCACGGGATCACGCCATTCGAAAGTCTTCTTGACGGGCAGATGAGTGTCTACGTCGAAATAAAGCGTGACGCCCTCGTTCTGTGCGTTGATCAGCGTGACGCGCAGTGCGGGATGCTGCGCCGCAATCGCATTGCCTTCAAATAACAGAACCACGCCGGGATCGTTTACCCAGGTCCTCAATACCGTATCGAGCGAGAATCGGCGGCGGCGCAAGTAGTCGTCGAGATCTTTCTGTTCGATCGGATGGGCACCTTTAAAAGTCAGCTCCCACGCTTTCTTTCCGACATACAACTCGGCGATGTCGCGTTCTTTCGTGAGTTCAATGCGCTCTTTGTCGGGGAATTCGGAGAATGCCCAGAACACGCCTCCGCTGCCTGTTGGGCGTCCTGAATGAAAACCATACCCTCGGCCCTGCTGCTCCCGATCGCGCATGTTCAGGTACGTCGGGCCGCCCAACGCTGTGATTCCCTGCTCGATAATCTCTTTTGCCTTTGCGGCATTCTGCTGCGCTTCTTTATCGACGGTGATCTTTTCCGCCTGCCCGGCAGAGGCTGGCGGCGCACTCTTCGATGTTGGCTGGGATGCGGCCGTGCCCGCCGCCGGCGCGGCGGCGCTTTGGTGGATGCCCCAGGCCAAGGAACAGCCCGAACACACCAGCAGCACGATCGGAAAAAGCTCTTTCATTCTTATGAGGGAGTGGGCGCGTGCAATCAGAATTGTAGCGTTTCTCGTGGACTTCCTGCCCGCAGCGGTAAAGCTCCTCTCGTGGATTGGATGCACAAAAAGCCCGTTGGGCAAGCTGAAGGAGCCGTTTTTTGGTACATTCCCGGGCTTGGTCGTCAACCCGCCAGCACCGCGCCCCCGTTCACATTGAGGACCTCCCCGGTAATAAATCCCGCGAGATCCGTGCACAGAAAGAGGACTGGAGCCGCGATCTCCTCTGCCTTGCCGACTCGGCCCAGCGGAATCGTGCGGCGTATCTCATTCCCGCTCTTCGGGTCCGCCAATGTGGCCGCGGACATGTCCGTATCCACCCATCCCGGCGCCACGCAATTCACGTAAATTCCATCCTTTGCCAACTCCGAGGAGAGGCTCTTAGTCAGGCTGATGATCGCGCCCTTGCTGGCCGAGTAATCGCAATGGAAGGCTTCGCCACGTTGGCCACTGGTTGAACTGATCAGGACGATATGCGCTGCCGCTTCATTCGCACGCGGCTGCGCCTTCATTTGCGCGACAGAATATTTGACGAGGCCGAAGACACCATCAAGATTTACCGACAGCGTCGAGCGCCACTGCTCGTCAGCCATCCGCTCGATCGCAACATCCTCTGCCGGCCAGACTCCATGATTGGCGACAAGAACGTCGAGTCGCCCATAGCGTTTAACGGTCTCGCTCACGAGTGTCTGCCCAGCGGTGGGACTGTCGAGATTGCAGGCGACTGGATAACAAACATCGGCGCCGCATTCCTGCGCCAACTTCTCCGCTTCAGCGCGAGCGCTGCGATAACTGAACGCTACCTTAGCGCCAGCCGCCGCAAACATGCGCACTGTAGCAGCCCCAATGCCGCGGGACCCGCCGGAAATAAGCGCAACCCTGCCAGATAAAGAAATAGAGATGGACATAACCCACTAGGCTATCGCATCGCGGGAGAGTCGTGTAGCACCGCCGTCTTGGTGTTGGAAACGCAACCGTGGAAGGGCGGCCTTTCGGGCCCGGAGAACGGGGTGAATGGAAGCGGGCCTTTAGCGCCCGTGGCTCAATCCCCGGAGTTCGAAGACGCCCTCTCCGACTTCAATCCTCGCAATAACAAGCGAACTAACATTCCATCGAACCGCGTCCCACTCATCTTTGCGAGTTCATCCAGCGCCTGCTCGGGCGTGCGGGCGGTCGAGAACGACTGCTCGGTCACCATATTCGCGTACGCGTCCGCGAGGCCAATGATCCGCGCCCACAGAGGAATCTCTTCCCCGCGTAACGCGTCGGGATATCCCGATCCGTCGAAGCGTTGATGATGATGCTCGATTGCATCCCGCATCAGGGTGGAATCCGGAATTGCCCCCACAATTTCCGCACCAATGTGCGCATGCATGCGAAGCTGGAAGAATTCTTCGTCGCTCAACGATCCCGGACGATTAAGGATGCTCTCCGGAACAAAAATCTTGCCCACATCATGCACCCGAGCCGCAAAGACCAGATCCGCTTTTTCGTCGGACGACAGACCGAGGGCTCGACCGATCACTTCGGTATAGCGCGCCACCAAATCGCCATGACCTGACGTCTGGATCTCTCGCGATTCCGCCGCTCGACTCAGAGATTCGATCGCCTCTTTCAACAAAGGCACATTGCAACTCTCGTCGCCTCCGCAGAGCTTATAGAGCGTCGAAGACAGCTCCTCAAGCTGCTCTGGGCCGGTGCGTTCACGCTGCAGAAAACCTTCGATGTACGCGGAAATTTGCTGGCGCTGGCGAGCGAAATCCTCTCCCTCGACAAATTCTTGCGCCGTCGACACTGAATTTCCGCCAGATCGCTTCGAGACATACATGCCGGCGTCAGCCACGCGAATGATGTCTTCGATCGAGAATCCATGCATGGGGAAACAGGCGACTCCAAAGCTGCCAGTGATGTGATGCTCGCTTAACATCGGATCCGTCGCCAGCCACTGGCGTAAGCGCTCGGCCAGCACCTGTGCCTGTTCGGAGCCGGTCTCCGGCATCAGTACGATAAATTCATCTCCACCGTAGCGGGCGACGATGTTCGATTGCCGCGACTTCTGCTCAAGCAGGCGCCCCACGCGGGCCAACACCAGGTCACCCTCAAAGTGGCCCATGGTGTCGTTCACCTGCTTGAATTTGTCGAGATCAATGAGCACCACCGAGAACGGCCGGCCCGAACGAGAAGCTCGCTTCCACTCGGCCGACAGCGCCTCCCAGAAAAATCTGCGGGTCTTGATTCCCGTCAGTCCGTCAGTGA
The DNA here is from genome assembly GCA_963819455.1 of uncultured Acidobacteriota bacterium. Lineage (GTDB taxonomy): Bacteria > Acidobacteriota > Terriglobia > Terriglobales > Acidobacteriaceae > Sulfotelmatobacter. The sequence continues at coordinate 218,612 of CAWFWF010000010.1, read as the reverse complement.
TGGACTGCTGTTGCAGCTTCTGGAAGATGAATGCGTTGTGCAGCGCCGTAGCCAGCAGGTCGGCCAGCGTGTTCAGGATCAGCACATCCTGCGGCGAGAACGCATTTTCACTGCGGCTCTCGATATTGAGCACGCCGATCAGCGACTCGCCGTATGTGATCGGAATACACAGGATCGCGCGCGAGTCCGGCAGAATGCCCGTTAGGTTTCCCGGCAATGCATTCTGCACCAGGGCGCGTTCTCCGGTGCGTCCGACGCGTCCGAGAATTCCCGTTCCCAGCGGAATTCTCTTCCCCATGGCATGGGCTGTCGTCCCGGCTTCCGCCTTGATCTCAACTTCTTTCGTTCCGTAGTCGAGCAGTCCGATGCCAATGTGATCGAAGCTGAAGTTTTTCTGGATCTCGCTCGCGATCTGAGCCAGCATGTGGACGGGATCGTCGCTCGAGATCGCAGTGCGAGACACGTTGTTCAGAAAAGCGAGTTGCCGCGACCTGCGCTGCTCGCCGGCAAAGAGGCGCGCATTTTCTACCGCCACGGAAACCTGCCCAGCTGCCGTGACGAGAACGTCGAGATCGCGTTGCTCGAAGACAAACTCGCGGTCCGGATTCATCGCGACCATGATTCCCGCGGCTCTTTCGCCCAGGAAAATCGGCGTGGCAATCAGGCATTTCGCCGGACGCTTCGGAATGTGCGTGATGCCCAGGCGGCTCCGCATCGTCTCCAGGTCGGAACGGATCAGCAATGGCTCTCCGGTGCGAATGACGTGCTCGGTGAAGGCATTGCGAAGTTCGCGCGTGCGCTTCGGCAGCACGCGATTGTCGCGAACTTCCAGCTCAAAGCGAATTTCGTCGGCTTCCTGAAACGCAATGTAGAAGTGGCTGGTGTCGAAGATCTGGCCCAACTCCGTCTGGATCGTCCGCAGAATTTCGTCCTGGTCGAGACGGGAACTGATTGCCTTCCCGATCTCAGTCAGAAGCTCATACTCCTGCGTCCGCCGGTGGGCATCGTGGCTGATTACGTAATTTTCAAGTGTCAGTCCAAGCTGTAGGGAAAGTCCGACCATCAACCGCGGTCCCGACGACCCGAAAGCGCGACGTTCGGCGTGCGGATAGAGAATGACTCCGAAATTGTGATCGCGGGTTTGCAAGTTAACGGCCGTGAGGTTACTAACGCCGGCCGCCGTCATGATCCGCTTGAACTCGGCGAAGGTCCCCGCATTCGCCACGGGCAGAGGTTCTACCATCTCGTCGATATTCTGTACGGTGAAGATGCCGCTGCGCCGAAATGCAAGTTCGCTAATGTAATCTCCGGCGCCGGACCTTTCCAGCCCGTCGATGAAAGCGGTCGAAAATCCACGCTGCACTGACGGCAAAAGATGCCGCCAGCGTTCGTTGATTACGATGGCCGCGCAGTCCATATTCAGCGCGCCGCGCAATCGGTCGAGCGCTGACTGCATGTTCGGAACTAGATCTTCGGCAAAGAGCAGCTTGCGCGGATCGACACCAAGGGTCGAGAGAGCAAGGGTATTTTCCTGCACTGCGTTACGCTCATTCTCAAACAGCACCATGACCATGGCAATGCCGAGAAGCATCTGCGGAAACGGGCCGAATAAGCGGACTGCGCTGCCAAAGCTCTCCAGCAACGGATTCAATAATTGGCCGGTACCGATCAACACGGCCCAAAGCGCGAGCGCGCAGGCAAGAACCTGGAAAGCGAGCGAACGCCGCTTGTGTCCGTTCAAAAGAAAGACCAGCGAGCAATAAAGAAGAATCGCAGCCAATCCCAGGCCGAGGCGAATCGCCGGTTGCGCATCGCTGCGGAATACGCCATTGACGATGTGACCACGCAGCGTAAGCAACGCGAGCACCACTCCCACTGCTCCGACCGCAGCATCATACCAACGGAATTGCGATGGCCCGCGCATCATCCGTGTTGAGACGAAGATGCACAGCGCCATCGCGACCAGGAAAAGTTCACTGACGAAGAACGCGACCGACGATCCCGGAAAGAAATCGAGAATGTAGTGAAGTGAATACGCAGCCCATGCCAACTGCCACGCCCTGAAATATTGCTGATGACTCTGCTCGAACAGATAGGTAAAAACCAGAAATAGCAGAGACGAGACGACCCCTGGGATCAATACAGTCGTGATTTGGACACTGTTCATAGGGGTCCTATAAAGACACCTCGAGGCCAACCGTAAGCCAGCCAATTTTCGGGGGAAACAGTGGTGCCATGTTTTCACAGCTTGGGGGCCGATTACAACAGGATTTAAGTACAGTGTCCGGCTTCGATATCTTTTTGAATCATAGGGTTGCATAGAAAATCGATATGGTACCCAACTTGACGATGGGAGTAGGCGCCCGTACCATCGGAAGTCCACCCAAATGCCTACACCAGATTCGACAAACATCGCTTCGCCGCGCCTGCCCCGGGTTCGATTTGCGCCGTCACCCACCGGATTTCTGCATGTGGGCAGCGCGCGCACCTTCATCTTCAACTGGCTGTATGCGCGGCGGAACAACGGAACGATGATTTTGCGCCTCGACGACACCGACTTGGAACGAAATACGGACGCGTCGGTGCAGTCGATTTTCGAGGGATTGAAGTGGCTGGGCCTGAGTTGGGATGAGGAATACAAACAATCCGATCGAGGCGTCCTGCACCGGCAGGTCGCCGATGTAATTTTTCAAAGGGGACTCGCCTATCGCGATTTCACTCCTGCGCACACCGGGGACAGCGAGAAATCGGGTGCGCAAGGGACTTGGTTATTCAATCCGGGAATGCGCGAGTTGTCGCGCGAGGAAAGTGACCGGCGCGCTGCCGCGGGAGAGTCCTTCGCACTGCGGTTTCGAGTTCCTCGCGACGGCCAGTTAGTGCGGTTTAGCGACGCGGTCTATGGCGAGCAGGTGAAGGCTGGGGCTGACATTGAAGATTTCGCTCTGCTCCGCTCCGATGGGATGCCGACCTATCACCTCGCGTCGTGCGCTGATGACGCCGACTTACAGATCAGCCACATCATTCGGGGGCAGGATCATCTTTCGAACACCTTCAAGCATGTCCTAATTTTCGAAGCGGCGGGGTACAAGCCTCCACAGTTCGCACATCTTCCGCTACTGGTGGCGCCAGACGGCACGAAGCTTTCGAAACGGCGGCACGGACCCGTGGTTAGCGTGACGACCTATCGTGATGCCGGCTTTCTTCCAGAGGCGTTTATCAATTTCCTCTGCTTGTTGGGATGGTCGCCGAAAGACGATCGCACGATGATGAGCCAGAAAGATCTTGTCGAGATTTTCTCGCTCGAAGGAATTAACCGTGCGAATGCGGTTGTGAACTTCAAGGAACCCGCGACTACTCCCGAAGAGACATTCGATCCGAAAGCCGTCTGGCTGAACGCGGAGCATATCCGAGGACTGGCGATTGACGATTTGAGCAACCGACTGCTGCCGATCGTTGAGAGCGCGGGCTTCCAGATCACTCCCGAGAAAATGCTGGAGATCACGCCACTGATTCGCGAGCGTATCAAGTTGTTACGCGAAGTGCTGACCGCGGCCGACTTCTTCTTCGTGGATCATCTGCCTCCGTACGACCCGGCAGAACTGGTGCCTCAAAAAGGAGACGCGGCGATGGCGCTGAAAGTTCTGCAGAAGGCGCAGGCTGTACTTCCGACGGTGGAGTTCAAACACGATCCCCTGGATCAGGCATTACGAGCGTCTGCACAGGAACTGGGCGTAAAAGCTGGCCAGATGTTTCAGCCGATTCGGGTTGCGGTATGCGGGCGGAAGAATGCGCCTGGCCTTTTTGAAACATTGGAAGTGCTGGGAAAAGAGCGAACACTGGCACGGATCGAAGACGCTGTAGGAAAGATCAGTTGAATTCTGCATCCTTCTGCACTGACTACGATCTATAGCTTTGCACCTTCACTTTGCACTTCTCTGAAACTGCCGATTCATCCTTATACCCATTACGAGCGAGGATTCCATGAAAGCCGTACAGATCGGCAAGCCCGGTGGAAATTTTGAAGTTGTCGAACGTCCGACTCCGCAGCCTGGACGAGGCCAGGTGCGAATCAAGGTAGAGGCCTGCGGCGTATGCCACAGCGATGCGCTGGTGAAAGAAGGACATTGGCCGGGGATCCAGTATCCGCGGATTCCGGGACATGAAATTGCCGGACGTATCGATGCTGTCGGCGCCGACGTGACGCAGTGGACGGCGGGTCAGCGAGTTGGAGTGGGCTGGCATGGTGGACATTGCTTCGTATGCGATCCCTGCCGGCGCGGCGATTTCGTGAACTGCAAAGTTGAGAAGGTTACGGCGATTCACTTCGATGGCGGCTATGCGGAATACATGGTCGCGCCCGCAGAAGCGGTCGCGCTGATGCCTGACGATTTGCCGGCGGACGAAGCCGCACCACTACTGTGCGCCGGCATTACGGTTTTTAACGCGCTGCGTAATTCCGGAGCGCGTGCCGGCAAACTCGTTGCGGTGCAAGGCATCGGCGGGCTGGGTCACTTGGGGATTCAGTACGCCCGTCAAATGGGATTTCGAACCGTGGCGATCGGGCGCGGAGGAGACAAGAAAGCTTTGGCAACGAAGCTGGGCGCACATGAATACATCGACACGAGTGCAGGCTCTCCGTCGGAGGCCTTGCAGAAGATGGGCGGGGCACACGTCGTGCTGGCGACCGCTCCGGATTCGAAATCGATGTCAGCGCTTGTGGACGGTTTGGGACCGAATGGGACACTGTTGGTCGTCGGCGCAGGCTTCGAATCGTTGACTGTAACTCCTCTTCAACTCATTGGAGGAAGCAGGATAGTTCGCGGATGGGCTTCGGGCCATGCTCGCGATTCGCAGGATACGCTGGAGTTCAGCGCATTCAGCGGGGTGCGGCCGATGATTGAGCGGTATCCGTTGGAGAAGGCTGCAGATGCTTATGAACAGATGATGAGCGGACGGGTTCGGTTCCGGTCTGTGTTGACGATGAGCTAGTCGCGATGTGCTCGACGGACAGCCAGGGGCGGCTGTCCCCGGGGCTAAAGCCCGGTTCCTTTTGGGGCGCTTTACGCGGCGCTGAAGCGCCCGCTCTTCCACAATCTCTTCCGTACATTCGCATCGTCGAGAAGAAAAATCGCATGCTTCGCCGGGAGAGAGATTTCAGCCGATAAGCCATAGCACGCCGGTCGCGAGCGCGGCGAGTGCCAGCGCACACTGCACCCAACGAGAGTAGGTTCGGTGGATTGAGCCGTCCTCAGTCGTTAGGCGCGACATCTCCACGTAGGGCCTCAGTCCACGGCGGAACCACCCTTCGATTTCGACTGTCTGCCCGATTAATGAGTCCGCCGACGCGACTGCGAACAAGAGGCGCGCGAAAGGAATTGACTGGCGATAGAGCATGAAAATCATTCCCGATGTATCGCGAAGAACCAGATCAGAACTCCAAAAGACTCCGGGAACACCGCGGCCGACGATTTCGCCCTTAAGGGATACTGCCCTTGGACGCATCTGAGACACTTCAGTGTCTTCCAGAAGAGCGGCGACCGATGCTGCCTGAAATTCGCCACGGTACCGATAGGCCACTCTCAGGAGCCATCCCGCCCCACTGACGATAAGAAGAACTGGTCTAGTCTCGACGGGCAGAATGATGCCGAAATACGAGAGCCAATCCGGCGCCCACTGCACTGCGGCGAGAAACCCTATGCTCAGCACGGGCACTAGCCACACGAGCAACTGAATCGGAAATGTTCCCCACTCAATTCGCTGATCCATCGGAAGGGGATATCGGGGCGCCTGGTGATTGTTCTCCGATTCGTTGAGAGCGCGAACTCGCAACGCCGTTAATGGATGAGTCGAGTTAAGTTCGTAGAATCGCGCCCATGGATTTACCAAATCCCACCGCATGATCGCAGCTACCGCCGCCGGATCGTTGCCGCTGAGGGCGAGCGCCGCTCCAGAGTGAAGGTTTGAGATTCCCATCACAGCGAGCGAACCGGCTACCCGATATTCCCGATGCATTTGCGCATCGGCTGTCTTGCGCTGCAAGGCTTGGCGATATTCGCCATCTGCTCTGACCATGCCATATGCAATCTTGATCAAGGCAGAAGAGAGGGCGTCCGAGGTTCCTGTTACTGTGGCAGCGTAATGATCGGCGAAATACTCGCGGGTGCGGTTCAACAATAGAACGATGAACTGGCTAATCCAATAGCAGAGGTACGCGCCGTAAGCCAGCGCGCGAAAGTTGTTGATGTGCCGCGTGAAAGCGTAGATCTGGTATAGCAACAACGGTGCCAGCGCTGCGATCGTCATCACCACGAAATCCCAATGCTCAATGTGCCCGATCTCGTGGGCGATAACGGCATTGGCTTCGTCGACGGTAAGGACGTCCAGAAGACCTTGCGTCACGACAACTCTGGAATCCTGTGGAGTGTGTCCGAATGAGAATGCATTGGGCGTGCCACTGGGAATAACTCCTATCCGGGGAACTTTCAGTTCGCGCGCAGCACACAAGTTTTGGATGAACTCGCGATTGGCGGCTGGCAAGGTCGGATAAAGATCGTCCCAATGAATATCAACGATCGATTCTATGAGCCATGGGCCGATCATGTACTGGAAGCCGACCCAGATGACCGCGAAGGCCACAGCGCCCCACATCGGGATCCCTATCCGCGCGAGATAAAGATCGCCGATAGCGAAAAGTAGTCCGTACAGGGCGAGAAGAATGAGAATCGAGCGAGCGAAGAATTTCAAAAGGACCTCCAAGAGAGCGGAAGAATCTTGGGCCCAAACCTTGAAACAAGCTGATTTTACTATGGGTTTGGCGGGAGTAACAGGAGAAGGGAAGGAGAATTGAAGTAAGACAACGGTGAGTTTACGTTGACCTATTAACTTCAGTCTTATCAGCTACATTGGATTGTCGTGACGTAGACCTGTTCAGTTGCACGGGTAGAGGCCGAAAATTTGGCTCCTCAATTGGCGCGGGGGCTAAAGCCCGGTCCATTTTGGGCTCTCTACGCGGCGCTAAAGCGCCGCTCTTCCACATCTTCTTTTCTTCTTCCTATTCCACTCTTTTCTTCCTCCTCTTCTCTCCTTCCTCTCTTCCTCCTCTTCTTTTTCGGGTCATTTTTTCATGTGGGATTGAATGGCCACCGCCCTCTTATCGCGCATTCTTGATGGGGGCATTTGTGGTCGTGCCAAGTCGAGTTTCGCTCGACTGACCGCCGGGGGCGGCTGTGCCTACATGGTTCGCGTCGGGCGCCGGGGCTAAAGCCCCTATCATTGGGAGCCATTGACGCGGCGCTAAAGCGCCGCTCTTCCACTTTTCTTCTTTTCGGGGCCCGCTTATCGCGGCGCTGAAGCATCCTTCCACTCGATCCGCTCTTGCACGAAATTATTTTTTGAGTGTCGCGTATTGCGTTCTTCCGCTAGAGAATACCGGGGATTATTGCGCGGGTTTCGGACTTATAGGCTTCGTAGGCGGGACCGAAGAGTTCTCGTAGATATTGCTCTTCCATGTTTGTTTTTCGCCAGTAGGCCAGACACGCGATTGCGAATCCAATCAGGCCGCGAAGTTCGCCGGACGCGAAAGCTGTGCTGAGATACGCTCCTAACATCGCCGAGTAGATTGGATGGCGAACGAAGCGATACGGGCCCCGTCGGATGAGTTCGTGATTGATCTTTGTCGTAACCGCCCCACTCCAGTTTCGCCCCAGAAAGTGTCTCGCCCAGACCGCCAAGGCGAAGAACAAGAATTCGAAGAATAGGCTCGCGACGACGATCGGCGTTGACGCGGGCAGGAAGCGCATGCGCAGGCCCGGGACCGGGAAGAGCACTAACAGTTGCGCGGCTCCGATCTGGATAAGGTGAAATGCGCGGGAGAGGCGCGACTCCGAGCGCCTTGCCGCGGAGGCACCGGTTGCCTTGGCTTCCCAGTAAAGGCTGAAGACGACCCACATCGCCATCGAAATGAGAACGGCCGGGGTGAGGCCTTTGGCCGCGAGAGCGGCTAGGCGGTCGTGAGAGGGGAGGGGCGTGGATCCTTGTTGCGGACGCAGAACCGCAGAGGCGCCGATTATCGCGCCGACGATTCCCGCGATCAGGGGGCCGAGGCGTTTTCGAATTGTGCTCACGCTGGCCATCCAGTCAAGTTCGTCAATCTTAATCCTGCTCCGCTCCTTCTGGAGCGGATCGGTGTGAATGCAGGCGTCTGGGGCGCGGGGGCTAAAGCCCCATTCTTAACGTTTCACTTACGCGGCGCTGAAGCGCCGCTCTTCCACGCTTATTCTTCAGCTCGGCTTCTTGCGCTTGCCTCTTTGTAGCTTCATCCCAATTTCGACTTTTTTGTTTTCTATTGACATGAAGTACTTTGCACTATAAAGTTTGCGAATGATTGATCTCGATGAACCCTTCTTGCGGGCGGTGCCGAAGCGATGGATTCCTTCGGAGATGGTCCATGCGCCCGTTCTCGATCCCGATGAGATTGGTGGGCTGATGGAGCCTCGCTATGCGCTATTGATCAATCCGTTTTATCCCAAGGACGCTCATGCCAGCTTCGGCAAACACGTGCTCACTCCCACGCTGGCGCTGACCAGCTTTGCCGCCACCTCGCCCGAAACCTGGCGCGTGGAATATTGGGACGAGAATCTGCTGGATGGGCGCCCTCCCTTCGATCCGATGCCGCAGGTTGTAGGCATCACGGTGCATCTGACGTTTGCGAAGCGGGCGTTTGCATTGGCGGATTGGTATCGGTCGCGAGGCGCGAAGGTCATCTTCGGCGGACTGCATGTGCTGTCGTGTCCGGATGAGTGCGCACCGCATGCTGACGCTCTGGCGCTGGGAGACGGAGTGCAGCTCTGGCCGCAGATCCTGCGCGACATCGAGCAGGACACGCTGCAGCGTCGCTATGTGGCGACTTACGAGAACGACTACTGCGACGATCCTGCGCCGCGGCGGTCGATTCTTCCACGCCGGAGCTTTCTGACAACCACCAGCTTGATCGCCACTCGCGGCTGCCACAACCGCTGCGGCTTCTGCTATCTCGCTACCGACGGCCTGCGTATGCCTTATCGCATGCGCGATCCGCAGCAGGTGGTTGAAGAGTTCAAGGCGGACGATCAGCCTTATGCCGTGTTCATCGACAACAATCTCGGCTCGCGGCGAGACTACCTGCACGCGCTATGCAACGCGATGCGTACGCTGGACAAAATATGGAGTGCGGCCGTCACCATTGATGTGACTGACGATCCCTCGCTCATTCGCAACATGGCGTTGGCGGGATGCACTGGAGTCTTTATCGGCTTCGAATCGCTGACGGACGACAACCTGAGCGCCTCCAATAAGAAAACGCCTAAGACTTCAGACTATGCGCGGAGGGTACAGATCTTGCATGACTACGGCATCCAGGTGAACGGATCGTTTGTGCTGGGCTTCGATCATGACCGCAAAGATGTTTTCGTGCGCCTTGCCGAATGGATTGAAGAGAATCGCCTGGAGTGCGCCACGTTTCATATCCTGACACCGTACCCGGCGACACCGCTGTTCCGGCAGATGGAGGCGGAAGGGCGCATCCTTCACCGCGACTGGTCCCTCTATGACACAGGACACGCTGTTTTCCGGCCGAAGCACATGACTCCCGAGGAACTCGAGCAGGGCTACGCATGGATCTATCATCGGCTGTTCTCGCTGGCTTCGATCTGGCATCGGCGACCGCAACAATGGCAGGCTGTCCTGCCGTATCTCGCGATGTCGTGTTTGTATAAGCGCTCGAACCGCTTCTGGCATTTGTTGATCAAGCACGACCTGGTGAATCCCGTGTGGAAGCCATTGGTCGAAATGACCCGGTTGAGACATGTGCGGTACCGGCGGCGATTGCTAAAGCAAGAAAAAGCGCTGGGAGCCCCCGGGCAGGTTGTGTCAGCGGGAGTTTAGAAATTCTTGCGTCTTGCGGAGCAGAAGGCCACATTTGCTCTTAGCTTAACGCGATCCCTTCGACCAGCTCAGGGCAGCACGATCACTCAGTTCCTCGCATCTAAAACATTCAACGCCACTTAAGCCGCGTCGCAAAACTGAGGAAAAACTCCTTGACAGACTATACTGTGTCTCATACAGTGTATGTCACATACTATATGACGACTGGTACCGCCAATCCTGAAATCTTCGAAAACCTGAAGCTGGAGCTTCGGCGAGGCTGCCTGACCTTGGCGGTCCTGACCCAGCTGCGGGTGGAACGATATGGATACACGCTGCGGAAGGCTCTAGCTGACGACGGGCTGGAGATCGATGAAGGCACGTTATATCCGCTGCTGCGCCGTTTGGAAACGCAGGGGCTGCTCGTCAGCCAGTGGCGGGAAGAGGACAAGCGCAACAAGCGCTTTTACCGGTTGTCTCCGGTTGGGGAACAGATTCTTGGGCAGTTGTTGAAAGAGTGGCAAAGCATCAACGCTTCGCTGAGCAAAATCCTTCAAGAGGCATAGCACTATGAACTCATATACCAATCCTACGGAACTCATCGACCGCTACCTGCAGGCCGTGCGCTTCTGGATGCCGAAGACGAAGAAGCAGGACGATCTCCTCAGCGAATTGGGAGAAGATCTCCGCTCTCAAGTCGAGGATCGACAAGAGGAACTCGGGCGGGATCTCGACCAGGCGGAGGTTTCTGAGATTCTGAAACGATGCGGCGCGCCGATGGTGGTGGCGAGCAGGCTCGGCCCACAGCGGCACTTGATCGGCCCTACGCTGTTCCCGATCTATGCGTTTGTTTTGAAGATGGTGCTTGGATGGATTCTTGTGCCGGTGTTCGTCTTTATTATTGGGCCGATCAACTTCGCGAATTCCGGCGACTGGGGAAGCGCGATCGGGGCCACGATCTCGAATCTTTGGGGAGCACTCTTCCTTTCGGCGGGAATCATTACGCTTGTGTTCGCGGCGCTCGAGCGCACTGCTTCGCTCGACGGAAAGAAGGGAGCGGGAATTCTCGCGTGCAAGTGGGATCCGGCAAAGTTGCCGCCGCTGCAGAAACAAGAGCGCAAATCGACGTTCGTGCAGACGTTCTCCGAGCTTGCTTTCAACGTCTTCGGCTTTGTCTGGTTGCTAATGGTTCCGAACCATCACTGGATGATCCTGGGACCAGCGGCCTCGTTCCTGGAGCCGGCTCCGCTGTGGCGCACATTTTATTTTGCCTTCTTGTTTCTTACTGGTGCGGTCATTATTCGGCTAGGAGTGGCGCTGGCGAGGCCGCAGTGGGAATGGTTTCCACCGCTCGCTCAACTTGCGCAGACCGCAGTCAGCCTGGTCATTGTGAAGTTCCTGATTGATATTGCTGGCCAGCCGTCCGTTGGTGGATGGTATCCATTCGTAGTCCTTGCAGATTCTGTGCGGAATTCTCCGCACTACATCAAGATCGCCGCTGTGGTGAATGCATCGGTGCTCCTCAGCCTGGCTTGTACCTGGCTTGGACTCTGCATCGGCGCGGCGACACAGACCTGGCAATTGATGAAAGTACTTCGCAAGCGCATCTCGCATGCACGGCATGCCGCGTCGCTACAGATGTGGTAAAGGCCTCGCAAATTTAATCGCTCAAGTGTGCGCGGCGAATCGCCAGCGCACTCGGGGAAAACCTCGTCCGTCCAACAACAAACTGAGAGGAGTCATCCAGCCATGGCAGCAGCATTTGTTAACCCTCGACCAGCGCAACTCTTTGTAGAGCCGCATCCTGCCCGTTCGTCCTATAACTACTCGGTCGGATATTTGCGGGCATTTATCACTCTCCTCGTTCTGGCACATCATGCCGTGCTTGCCTATCACCCGTTTGCGCCTCCGCCACCTTCGTCGCTGCTGGCTTCCCCGCGGTGGTGGCAGGCTTTTCCGGTGACGGATCCCCAGCACTGGAGTGGCTTCGCGGCGCTGGTCGGTTTTAATGACACATTCTTTATGGCGCTGATGTTTTTCGTTTCGGGACTGTTCGTATGGCAAAGCCTGCGACGCAAAGGCGCGGGAAACTTTGTGCGCGACCGCGGAATGCGGCTCGGACTGCCTTTTGTTGCGGCCGCAGCCGTCATCGCCCCGCTGGCTTACTATCCCGCATACTTACAGAGCGGCGATCATGCGACGGGCTTCTGGCATCAATGGATGTCGCTGGGAAACTGGCCTGCCGGTCCGGCGTGGTTTGTGTGGGTGCTGTTGGCGTTCGACCTGATGGCAGCTTTGATTTTTCTCGCTTGGCCCACGTTGGACGAGAAGCTGTCGAGATTGGGTTCCGGCACCGAGCGGACACCGCTGGCATTGTTCGCTGCATTGCTGCTGATTTCGGGTGTCTGCTATGTGTCGCTGGCAATCATTTTCAATCCAATGCGATGGAGCGTGTTTGGCCCCTTCACGGTGCAGACCAGCCGTATCCTTCATTACTTTGTTTACTTCTTATTCGGAGTGGGAGGTCGGCGCCTATGGTCTTGACCGCGGATTGCTGGCTCTCAGCGGAAACTTGGCGAGGCGCTGGTGGCTCTGGTCGATCGGCGCAGTGCTTGCCTTCATAGTGACCTCTGGAGTGGGGATCGCCGCTCTCACGATTCACATTGGATCGCGACCGTGGGAGATCGGCGCGGATTGCGCGTTCGTGTTGTCGTGCGCGGCTTCGAGCTTTGCGGTCCTGGCACTGTTCGTGCGATTCGCGATCGGCAGGAATCGTGTTTTCGATAGCCTCGCTGCGAATGCGTATGGGATGTATTTGATCCACTATGCTTTTTCGAGTTGGTTGCAGTACTCGCTGCTGAAGTCATACTTGCCGGGGATCGCAAAGGGATCGTTGGTGTTCCTCGGAACCGTGCTCCTGAGCTGGGGCATGACCTCAATGCTGCGGCGAATTCCGGCGGTGGCCCGGATGATCTGAGCCGTTCGCGATGGGAGGTGAATGGCGAGGACGTTGAAAGCGGCTGCTGGTGCGACAACGTTCTTTCCCTCTTTCTTTGCGGTAAGATCAGAGCTTATGAATTCGTCTTCTTCTGAGGGCAATCCCGGCGAGAGTACCGCACCGGAACCTCGTCCTTCCAACTTCATCCGTGAACGATTTCTCGAAGATCTCAAGAGCAATAAATACGAAGGACGCGTGCAGACACGGTTTCCTCCCGAGCCCAATGGCTATCTGCACATCGGCCATGCCAAAGCGATCTACCTGGATTTTGGGCTGGCAGATGAATTCCATGGGCATACCAATTTGCGCTTCGACGACACCAATCCTGAGAAAGAGGATACCGAGTACGTCGATTCGATCATGGAGGACGTGCAGTGGCTAGGGTTTAAGTGGGACGGCCTTTTCTATGCTTCGGATTATTTCGATCAGCTCTATGAATGGGCCATCAAACTGATCAAAGATGGCAAGGCATATGTGGATGATCTTTCGGCGGAAGAGATTCGGAAGTATCGCGGAACGCTGACGGAGCCGGGGAAAGATAGTCCGTATCGCAACCGTTCGGCGGAAGAGAACCTAAGTTTGTTGGAGCGGATGAAGGCCGGCGAGTTTCCCGATGGATCTCGTGTGCTGCGCGCGAAGGTTGATATGTCTTCGCCGAACATCAATATGCGCGATCCGGTGATGTACCGGATCCTGCATGCCGAGCATCATCGTACGGGCAACAAGTGGTGCATCTATCCGATGTACGACTATGCGCACGGACAGTCGGACTCTCTCGAAAAAGTGACGCATTCCATGTGCTCGCTCGAGTTCGCCGACCACCAGCCGATTTACCGCTGGTTCATCGAGCAGTTGGGAATCTTCCCGTCGCAGCAAATTGAGTTCGACCGTCTCAGCCTTACTTACACACTGATGAGCAAGCGCAAGCTGCGCCAACTGGTGGAGCAGGGCACGGTGCGGGGCTGGGATGATCCACGAATGCCGACGCTCTCTGGTCTCCGGCGGCGTGGTTATACGCCGGGAGCGATTCGCAATTTTGTTCAGGCGGCTGGCGTGTCGCGGACCAATGGAATTGTCGAACTCGCGATGCTTGAGCATTTTGTGCGCGAGGACTTGAATAAGAGCGCACTCCGGGTGATGGCCGTATTACATCCTTTGAAAGTGATAATTGATAACTATCCGGAGGGTCAGGTCGAGGAGATGGACGCGACCAATAATCCGGAGGATGCGGCGGCGGGGATGCGTAAAGTTCCATTCTCGCGCGAGCTTTACATAGAGCAGGATGACTTCCGCGAAGTGCCTCCGCCGAAATATTTTCGGCTGACGCCAGGGCGCGAAGTTCGATTGCGCTATGGCTACTTCGTTACCTGCACCAGCGTTGTGAAAAATGACAACGGAGAAGTGGTTGAAGTGCATTGCACTTATGACCCGGCGACCCGCGGAGGAAACGCGCCTCCCGACGGACGCAAAGTGAAATCGACGATTCATTGGGTCTCAGCGCAACATGCGGTCGATGCCGAGGTGCGTGTCTATGAGAATCTATTCACCAAGGAGAATCTCGGCGACGTGGAAGATGGCAAGGATGTACTCGACTACCTGAATCCGAAATCTCTTGAAGTGATCGCCCAGGCGAAACTGGAGCCATCATTAGCTCACGCGACTCCCGGCAGCCGGTATCAGTTTGAGCGACTGGGATACTTTTGCGCCGATCCTGACTCCAAGCCGGGATCGCCAGTGTTCAACCGCACAGTTGCGCTGAAGGATGCGTGGGCGCGGGTGGAGAAGAAACAGGGCAAGGGATAACTGTTCTGGGGTGGGTGCAAAGCTCGCCAAAGTCTCTTGATTTCAGCGATCGACGTTATCCAGCATTTTGTTCAATCCCTGCGTCTGACATTGCGCGTTGCTACGCGGCATCGGATTTCTTCTTGTACGAACTGCGTAACAAAAAGGTGTCGTCGAGTTCGCGCTGCGCGCGGCGCAGCACATCGCGCTGATACAGGGAAAATTGATGATCGCGCAGACTCTCGAAAGTCTCGCGCTCACGGCGCGCTTGTTCGTAAATTCGCTGCTGCTGGTCGCGCAGATTCTGCAGACGAAACAGTTCGCCTTCCAAAGCCTTTCGGTGATCGAGCAGGCATGAATCTCCATCCGATGCAAAATGGAGTTCGGCGGCGGTAAGGCCCTCCGCGAGATCATGAAGGCATTGCAAATGGCGGTCGTGCAGATGCACATCGAGTTGCTCCATCAAGTGGCGCACGCGCGCGACCTGCTGGTTGGCGGAGCGCAGGCGTAACTCCTGCTGATGCTCCATGCTTTGCCGAAGATGAAAAACCGCCTGCAATGGAAAATGAAAGGCCATAGGAATTATCCAAGGAGAGCGAGAAGCTTTTGAACACTGTCAGAGAATGCCACCGCCTCGGTGGGCTTCTGCGTCAGGAAACAGTGGAGTTCGGGAATGAGTGTGAGCGCCTTATCGAGAGTCGGATCGCTGCCCTTCTGATAAGCACCGATACGGATTAAATCTTCGGACGCCGTATATGCAGCCAAGAGGCGGCGCAGCTCATGCGCCTTTTGCAAATGTTGCGCGGAGCAGACCGCCGACATCAGACGACTGACACTATCGAGAACCGCGATGGGAGGGTAGTGACTGCGCACGGCGAGTTTTCGGTCGAGCATGATATGGCCATCGAGCAGGGCGCGCGCGCCATCGACCAGGGGATCCTGTTCGTCGTCACCTTCCATGAGGACTGTGTAGAAAGCAGTGATACTTCCGGCTCCGAATTTTCCGGCACGCTCGATGAGACGGGCAAGCATCGAAAAACAGGACGGTGTGTATCCCTTCGCTGTAGGTGGCTCCCCAGCTGCTAACCCAATTTCGCGCTGCGCCATCGCAAGCCGCGTGATCGAGTCCACTACGAGTAAGACGTTCTTACCTTTCTTGCAGAAGTACTCGGCCACGGAAGTGGCAGCAAGCGCCGCGCGAATACGCAATAGCGGAGATTGGTCGGAGGTGGAGACGAGCACGACGGCACGCTTGCGGCCTTCCTCTCCAAGAGCGCCTTCAAGGAACTCGCGCACTTCGCGACCACGTTCGCCGACCAAGCCGAGAACTGTGAGATCCGCCTCGGTGTTGCGGGCCATCATGCCAATCAACGTGCTCTTGCCGACACCGCTGCCTCCAAAGATGCCGACTCGCTGCCCTCGTCCGCAGGTCAGGAATGCGTCGACAGCGCGGATGCCGCAACCGATCGGCTCGCGAATGGAGTGGCGTTCCAGAGGTAAAGGCGCGGATCCATCGATAGCCTGATATCCCGATGGACGATAGGGCGGAAGGGAGTCGAGCGGACGGCCCTGGCCATCGAGAACGCGACCGAGCATCTCGTCGCTAACGCCGAGCAAGGGATGCTCTCCCCAAGTCACCACGCGATCGCCACAACGCACCCCACGTGGAATATCGAGCGGCATCGAGAGGACGGTGGAACCGCGGAATCCGACAATCTCGCCGGGCATAACCCGGCCGCGCGCATCACGGATGTGACAGATCTCTCCCACCGAGCAAAACGGACCCTCCGATTCCACAAGCGGCCCGATGACCTGCGTCACCCGGCCTTGCCAACGCAATGACGAAGAGTTTTCCAGTTGTGCAAGATACGGGGCGAACGATGAAGCCGTGCTCATGCTCTCGCACCAGGACGAGCAGCTTGCAGATCCGCGAAGCCCTGCTCGATTTCCTTAAGCTGCACCTCAATCCCGATACAAGTCGTGCCCATGGCGGTTTCGAGCGTGCAGCGATCTGGAGGCTGAGCCGGATCCTCGACAATCTCCGGCAGGTCGGCTGGATCGAGGCGGGTGGAAAGATAGCTACGCCAGTCCGCGGCGTTCTGTGGATGAAGGCGAAGAATGACGCCAGTGGCTCCATCAATCTTTTCTAAGGCGACGCGGGCGATTCCGGCCAGGAGCAGGGGATCTACCTGAGATTCGCGATGAAGAATCTTGCGAGCGATGGCGAGAGAGAGTTGAACGAGCTCACCTTCCACTTTCTGGAAGTACCTGGCTCGGTCGCGAGTGAACTGCGTCAGAGCGTCCGCCACGCTGGATCGTTCGTGCGCTAGCTTGTCGTCAAGAGATTTGCGCGCTTCGGCGAGGCCCTCTTGGCGTCCGGTAGCGCACGCCTGCACAATGAGGTCCGATACGCTTGGACCGTGACCGGACAGGAGATCGCCTTGCGCGCTTGAAACGAGCGGAGCGAATGAATGCCCAGCGTTCTCGGAGGAAACAATATCGTAGGGAAAAGCCGAAGGCTCAGGATAGCCGCGCTTATCAGCGGGCAACGGCGCTCGTCTAGGCGACGTACTCATCGTCTCCCTCGGGCGTGAGCGATAGTTTTCCTTCCGCCTCGAGTTTTCTGGCGGCTGCGACGGCTTCCAACTGTGCCTTGTGAATCTCGCGGGATTTCACAGGACCGAGAACTTCCATATCTTCTTTCAGCATTTCAACCGCTCGCGACGACATGGATTTGAAGATATAGTTTTTTAATTCTTCGGAGGCCCCGCGCAAGGCGGTGGCCAGGGTTTTCTTTTCCATCTGCGCCAAGAGGTCGCGAATTCCGGATTCGGGGACACTGAGCAGATCTTCAAAGGTGAACATTAAATTGCGGATCGAGAGCGCAAGCTTGGGATCTTCTTTCTCGATGCCTTCGAGAATCGTTTTCGCGATAGTTATGTCAAGACGGTTCATCACATCGGCGACACCGCGTAGCCCGGCATAAGCCCGGCGGCTCTGCTCCCCGAGAGCTTCGAGACGTTTGTGCAGAACGAGCGAGACACGCTGCGCCATCTCCGGGGAGAACTGGCGCAATTGCGCGAGCCGCTTGATGGCTTCACCGCGAAGTTCTTCCGGAAGACGCATCAGGAGATTCGAGGCTTGCTTGGCTTCGAGGTGCGCGAGAATCAGGGCGATCGTCTGAGGATGCTCGCCTTCAATGAATTTCGCCAACTGCTGGGGATCGGCCTTGCGTAGCGAGTCGAGTTTTCCAGCGCTCATCTCGGCCGTGGCGGAAACCTGACGGAGCAATTCCTTAGCGCCCTCCTCACCGAAGGCCTTGATCAAAAGCTTGTTGGCGTATTCCGTTCCGCCCTGCGCAAGATAGTCTCCCGCCGTCACCAAACGTTCGAATTCTTGCAGGATGGCAAGTGCGGTCTCGCTGTCGAACGACGTCAGGCCTGCGATCTCACGCGTAATCTGTTCGACGTCGGCCGGAGGCAGATGACGGTAAATCTGACTGGCCGCATCTTCTCCCAGGATCACCATGAGGATCGCAGCTTTGCGCCGTCCGACTAAAGCACCAGAAGCGATCATTGGTGGCCATCCTGCTGTACCCAGTTTTGTATCAGCCGGCTCGCGGACTCAGGCTCAGCCTTGACCTTGTCGGTGAGCATCTTCTTGAGCTGTATCGCACGGCTTCCTCCAGGCTCACCTTCACCAATGCCTTCGATGGGGGTTCCCCCTACGACGTGCTTCACGCTGATTCTTCCGGGAAGCTCGCGGAAGGCGGCAACGGCCTGCTTCTTCACCGGGCGGAGCACGAGCCAATAGACAACCAGAAACAACGCTGCGAGCCCCACGTAACGAAAAACCCAGCTCCAAGGCTCGATGATTTTTCGATAGTGCTCGGTCTTGGTCGGAGGCGCGATCACCTCTGGAGTCGGATGGTGGAAAGAAAGATTTTCAACGGCCAGAACATCTCCGCGTTGCGCATCGACTCCAATTGCGGCCTGGGAGAGGCGCTCAATCTCCTTCATTTCCTCTGGCGTGCGTTTGCGCCGGGAGGTAGTGATCTTGCCGGATTGCTCGCTGGTCTCAACGGCATCGTCGACGAGGACCGCGGCAGCGATGCGACGAACGCGCCCGGCGGGCTCGATGCTGTGATGCAGATTCTTGCTGACGGCGTAGGTGGTCGCATCGGAGCGCGAGGAAGACTGCTCGGCACCGGAGGCCGAAGCCGGTGCGGGAGTTCCGCTGGGAACATTGGTGGCTGTGCCGGGAACACCGGCAGGCGCGCCGCCGTTGGAACTTTCCTCGGAATGCTCCTGCGTTAGCGTGGCTGTGGTCTTCGGGTCATAGGTTTCTTGCGTATCTTCGCTGGTGCCAAGTTCGTATTCGACATGCACGCTGGCGCGAACGTGATCCGCGCCCACGACGGGTTCCAACGTATGCACCAGAGTCTTGGCCAACTCCTCGTCAAGGCCATAGGCTCGCCCACCGCCATCGCGGTTACGCAGCAAAGGTGTATTGCTATCGGCATCTACCACCGTCACATTCTCTGTGCGAAGCCGATCGACCGCGCTGGCGACCAGTTGCGGAATCGCCTGTTGCGCCTGGTCGGAGAGGTGACCGCTGCGCGTTTTCAAGATGACCGCAGCCTTGGCTTCATGCTGCTGTTCGGTGAACAGCGACTCCTGCGGCATCACCAGGTGCACGCGCACGGCTTCCACTTCGCTGAGCGTGGAAAGAGTTCGCTCCAACTCGCCTTCGAGAGCGCGCTGGTAATTCACTTTTTCGGTGAAGTCGGAGCCCGCCCAGTTGGGAGTGTCGAAAAGCTCGAATCCCAGACGTGCGTTGCGAGGCAAGCCAGCGGCTGCGGTCTCGAGGCGGCTGGCATCGACTTTGTCCTCGGGAACGAGGAGGCTGCCGCCATCCGCGGAGATTTGATGAGAGATGTTCTTCGCCGCTAATCGCGCCGCCAGACTCTGCGCGTCTTCCGGACGCAGGCCCGAATACAGCGTCATGTACTTGGGCTGACCGAGCAGGGTGACGAAGAGCCAAAGAACACCGCCGACCAGCACCGCTCCGCCAGCCAGCAAGAGCTTCTGGTTGACGCTAAGTCCCTCGAAGAATTGCTTCAGGCGCTGCAGAACATCGCTGGCGGGTTTGGAATTCTCGGCCATGAGAGATCAGTCGTCAGGCTCGCTGCGCGGCGAGAACTAGAACTGCATGCGCGAAATCTCCTCGTATGCGGACACAATCTTGTTCCGTACCTGCATCATTAACTGGAAGCTGAGATCGGCTTTTTCTACTGCAATCAATGCGGTATGAACATCCGCCCCGTTACCCTCGAGCACTCCGGCGACTTTGGACTGCGCTTGCCCTTCGAGCTGCTGGATGTCGTCGATTGCACTGTGCAACACATCGCGAAAGCCGCCTTCTGTTGGGCGCGAGGAGGTCAGCGTCGGACGAAGATACATCGGCGGGCAGGATGCGCAAGGCTGAGATGGCGCCATTCATAGGAAGTCCTCCCCTCGTCGTGAAATCAACTGAGAATCTGCAAGGATTGCTGAATCATGTTCTTTGCCGCCTGCACAGCCGAGGCATTCAGCTGGTACGCGCGTACCGCGCTCAGCAGATCGGTCATTTCCATGACTGGATTTACGTTGGGATAGGTGACGTATCCCTGGGAATCGGCATCGGGATGGCCGGGCTCGTAACGGCTAGGCATGGGAGAGGCATCGGCCACGATGCGATCCACGCGAACGCCCGGCTGTACTTGATGCCGCAAGCTGGCCAGCATCATCGGAAATCGCGGCATGGGGCGGGCACGGAATACCACCAGCTGGCGGCGATAGGCGCCGCCTTGAGGCGTGCGTGTCGTTTCTGCATTCGCCATGTTGGCCGAGACAACTTCAGCGCGCCATCGCTCCGCGCCCAGGGCCGATCCGCTGACTTCGAGCATGCCAAACAAGTTCATGAGTTGCTCCCTCCTCCAGAGTTAATGGCGACCGAGATGATATGAAACTGATCTTTTAGTAACTGAACTCCGAGGTTGAACTTCATTTGCGCTTCTGCCAAAAGAAGACTCTCGCGTTCGACGCTGACGTTATTGCCGTCGGGGCGCTCCATCAATCCGCGAACCTCACGAGCCACAGGTTCGAAGGACGCAAGCTGGATTCGGCCATCCTCGGCGCTGAGATCGCTGGCCGCTGCGCGCTGAAGCTCCGTTTTGAAATCCAAGTCGCGCGTGTGATATCCGGGAGTATCGATATTGGCGAGATTGGTCGCGACCAATTTGTAGCGCGCCGTATCGACGTCGAGGAAATGCCCGAGGGCATCGGTCATTGCGGTGTCGATCATTCCGTGATTACTCATGGGCGTAGCTGCTGCAGCTCGGCAGCCCGTAGCTGCGAACCTTGTTTCGGACGGTGCGCAGGCTGACTCCCAGGAGTTCGGCTGCACGAGAGCGGTTGCCTCCCGTGGCTTCGAGCGTCATTTCGACGAGCTTGCGCTCCATTTCGCCAAGGGAAACTCCCGGACGGATTTGCGAAAGTTCTGCGGACGCTTCGGCTGCGGGTTTTGGCCAATCGCAGCCTTCCAACGCGGTGACGCCAATTTCCGATCCAACCGAGAGCGCCACGGCCCTGCGCAGGCAGTTGGCCAATTCACGAACATTGCCCGGCCAGGAGTGAGACTCGAGTCGGCGCAGAAATTCTGCCGACAAGCGCAACGGCCTTCCCGGAGAGGCGTAAAGGCGCACGAAGAATTCTGCGAGTTCGCGCACATCGCCGCCGCGCTCGCGTAACGGAGGCAGACCAAGAGGGATTACATTGAGCCGGTAATAAAGGTCAGCGCGAAACTTGCCCTCTCGCACCATTTGAGCCAGAGTGCAATTTGTGGTGGAGATGACACGGAGGTCGACGTGAACCGGGCGACTATCTCCAAGGCGGTCAAATTCGCGCTCCTGCAATGCGCGTAAGAGTTTGGGCTGAAGCGAGAGAGGCATCTCGCCGATTTCGTCGAGCAGTAAGGTGCCGCCGTGGGCGAGTTCAAATTTTCCGGGCTTCGAATTGATTGCGCCGGTGAATGCTCCTTTGGCGTGGCCGAAGAGTTCGCTTTCGAGCAGAGCTTCCGGAAAGGCTGCGCAGTTCACCGCCACAAAGGGGCGATCGCGGCGCGGACTGAGGCGATGAATGAGACGGGCCACGAGTTCCTTGCCGGTACCGCTCTCGGCCTCGATGAGGATGTCGGCGTCGCTGGCGGCCGCCTGACGCGCGCGTCCGAGCGCATGCAGCCAAGAAGGTGCGTGTCCCGCGAGGTCTTTCACAGCGGCCATTTGCTTCTCGGATTGACCAAGAATGCGCTCCGCTGCCTGCTCAAGTTGCTCGAACGATATCGGCTTGATCAGATAGTCGCAGGCGCCGTCTCTCATTGCAGAAACAGCGTCGGGAATCGAGGCATAGGCAGTTAGCAGGATCACAGCCGTTCGGGGAACGAGCGCCCGAGCCGAACGCATCACGAATAACCCATCTTCGCCAGGCATACGGATGTCGGTAACGATGAGCGGATGAAGACTCGCGACGAAATAGATCCAGCGCTTCGCCGGCGCAGGCTGCAGTGTCCACTTGCCAGCCGCGTCGCAAAAACCGGGCCTGCAGTGCGGCGCGCATTCCGGCATCGTCATCGACGACAAGAACATGATTCATGAGCGAGCTCCTTGTGTGGTCGGCGGCTCAAGAGGGAATCTCAGCGTGAAGACGGCTCCACAGCCTGGTTCGCTGGCAGCGACGATCGTACCTCCGTGCTGCTCAACGATTTTGCGGCAAACGGTGAGCCCCAACCCTGGACTGCCTCCCCGGGTGCTGAACCCGGCTTCGAAAACATGCGGCAGGTTCTCCGGCGAAATTCCGGGACCAGTGTCAGATACAGACAGGACGACTGCCTTCCCATTTCCGATCGTTCGTCCCCCGACTTCGATCCATCCTCCACCCGGCATCGCGCGTGTGCTGTTAAGAACCAGATTGGAAAGCACCTGCTCGAGGCGATGGCGGTCGGCAGAAAGGAATATTCCGGAAACCCGGTTTTGCAAACTCAATGCGATGCGGGATTGCCGTGCGAGCGGAGTGAAAAAATCGCGAGCCCATTCGAGGAGAAGCCCGAGATCAACCGGCGCGCGCTCGGTTTCGGGCATGGAGTGAAAGTTCAGAACATTATTAACTGTGGCCGCGAGCGTCCGGAGGCCCGCTTGCACATGCTCGATCCACTGGCGGCACTCGCCATCGAGAGGTGAATCGGCGAGCAACCCCGCAAACAATTCGAGGCTGCCCAGAGGATTTCGCACTTCGTGAGCCAGGGTGGCTGACATCTCGGCAAGAGCCTGATCACGCCGAGCTTTGGCTTGCGTTTCTTCGAAACACTTGCGCTCACTGATGTCGCGCAGGATGAAAACCGAGGAATGCTGCGCAAGGGAGGCATGACGGGCAGCGAGCCAACGGTGGACTCCGTGGTCGCCAGGAGCATTCAGCTCCGCTTCCGCATCTTCGTTCCGGGCGCGATCCAACAAACTTCGGATACCGGGCGAAAGGAAGGAGATATGCCGCGGCGAAACGGCATCCGAGGTTTTGACCAGCCGCAATGCTTCAGGATTCGCGCGAGAGATCGCGCCGTCGCTCGAAACCACCAGCACACCGCAAGGAAGCCCCTCAAGGATGCAATCCAGATGCTGACGCATGCTTCGGTTCTCTTCAAGGCTGCGAGCTAGATCGCTGTTGCTTTTTTCGAGCTCACAGCGCAGACGCTCCACTTCCGCGCTTAATGTCTGATAGGAGTGTTCAAGCGATCCAGCGGCTTGAGAAAAAGAACGAAAAGCGCGGAGCAGAAACTGCTCATCTTCACTGGCGCTCGCACCGATATTAAGAAGTGTCAATCCCGAGGGAGCACTTTGATCGGGCCAGGCTGCCGGTGTAGGCAAAGAAGTCATAGACGCAGGCAAGATTTGCACGGGGGATTCCAATCGAGAGGGGCAGGGGTTAGATCTCTCTCAGGCGTTACGCCGGAAAGACGCTAGCACTGCTTTTGGATCGGAAGGTATTTGCTCGCAACATTAGAGGACGAATCTTCTAGGCAATTCCGGCCGCTTTGGTTCGGGCCCGACGTTTCACCACGGCGGTTTCAAGGCGGTTTCGCCCGTTCCCTTTGGCGCGGTACAGCGCCTTGTCGGCGGATTTGATCACGACCTCGGGATTCGAATGCTCCGATGGCGAGGTCGCCACTCCGATGCTCACGGTGACGGAGAGATTCTGAGCCAAAGGCTTCTCTTCAGCGAGCTGCCGAATGGCATCTCCTTTTCTGCGCGAGCGGCCTTGGCTCTTCTCGTTTCGACGATCGGGGCCTGTGCGAGGCGCTTGGCGGCGATCTGTGCCTCGCAGGCGGAATTCTGTTTCCTGAATGGCGATTCGTAATCGCTCTAAGTGTTCAACAACATCCGCCGTCGTCTTGCCTGAAAACAGGATCATAAATTCTTCGCCGCCACAGCGATAGGCCTGGCCACCTCCGGTCACCCGGGAAAGGTTGGACGCGACGAGCTTCAGCACTTCATCCCCCGTATCGTGGCCATAGGTATCGTTGAAGCGCTTGAAGTGATCGATGTCTACGGCCGCGATCGAGTAAGGACTCTGCAGACGCAGCAGCGCGTCGTTAAATGCGCGCCTCGAAGGTAAATATGTCAGCTCGTCGTGATATGCCAGCAGATAGGAGTTTTCGATGATGGATGTCGCGAGGATACAAGCCGCTGCGGTCGAATACAAAATCGAGAGCCGAGGAGTTCCGGCAAAGTGCAGCGCGAAGAAGAAGGTCGGAAGGGACCAGAACAATCCGCTATCGGCCGGTTTTTGCGTCGCCAGGAAACGAGCTAGCAGGAAAACGCCCGCTGCGACCGCAACATACACCGCATACTTCGGTAACGAAAAAGTTGCGGCGAGATGGTGCGCGCGCGCCGATTGCGATGGGATCGCGGGAGCGCTTCCGCCAAAGACAGTGACTACGACAGATTCGAGGAAGAACAGAAGTGCGACCGGCGCCGTGGAAGCCACAGTGAAGCCGCGCTCGTGCATCAGCGCAATAAGGATGAAGTTAATCGGGAGCAGGACTGCGACTGCCTGCAGAGCGGCCCATCCTGAGCCGGTGTGCGCCGAGGGCGCAGCTCCGAAGATTGAGATCGCCTGCTGCGACAGCAGAAGGACAAGCAACGAGAAAAACATCCGGCTGGAGTGAAAGCGCCATGCGAGCAACATACCCCCGACCAGTGCGCAATAGCAGAGAAACGTAAGCGCCGGCAAGGCAAGGGTCAGCCATCCCGACCATGCGAGCAGGATCGCGCCCAAGAGCCAGGCACCACCAGGCAATAGCAGCGATCGTATTGTCTTATTCCAGGCCGGCAAAAGGCGTTTGCTCCCCACCATAAGGTCCGATTCCGATTATCGCCGGGGATTCGACTCACCGGAATTGTCCCCTGAGGTTCAGATCGGTTGAGATTTCCGAAGCAACGATTCCCTTTCGGGGATCAAAGCCCATTTCTGCAAGTACATACCTTTGGTCGCGCAGGTTTCGGCCGCGTTTGAGCACTCTCTAACTAGACTGGGCTGTTCGATTAAGGGAGGTTCACTTTATGCGCATTCTTATCGCGGAAGATGATGAAGCTCTGGCCAGATTCGTGCGGCAGGGCCTGGAAGGCGAACACTACAGCGTGGATGTTTTTGCGGATGGGGAAAGGGCTCGCGCCGCCGCAGTCGAGGTCGACTACGACATTGTTATTCTCGATCTCAACTTGCCCAAGGTGGACGGAATTGCCGTGTTGCGGCACCTGCGGTCGAAGAAGCCATCGACTCCAGTATTAGTTCTCACTCAACGGACGAAAATAGAGGATCGGGTGCAGTGCCTCGACACCGGCGCAGACGATTATCTGGCAAAGCCATTTTCATTTGGCGAGCTATCCGCCCGGGTGCGGGCATTGCTGCGGCGCAGCCATCTGCCATCCGAAGCGGTGTTGACGATCGCCGACCTGAAGCTGGACCGCGTGCAACATACGGTGGAGCGAGCGGGGCAAAGGATTGATCTGACGAGCAAAGAATTCCTGCTGCTTGAATACCTGCTGCGCAACGCTGGACGCCAAGTTACGCGCTCGATGATCATCGAACACGTGTGGAATTTGACCTTCGACACGACGACGAACGTGGTGGACGTGTATATCAACTATCTCCGGAGAAAGATCGATGACGGACACTCTCCGAAATTGATTCGCACGATTCGCGGGGTTGGTTATGGGATCAGCGATCCGACGCCGGTTGAAGCGCCCGAGGTCCAAGCGTGAGCAGCGCGCCGACGCGAGGACGCAGTTGCATGCAGCATCTCTTACATGCGCTCAATCAGCCGTTGACTGGCCTGCAGTGTTCATTGGAGCTTGCCGCTTCCGGTCCGAGAACCAGCGAGCAATACCGCGCAACGCTCCGAGAAGGTCTGGAACTCACCAGCCGTATGCGAGTGCTTGTGGAGGCTATCCGCGAAATTGCAGCGACGTCTCCGGTAGAAGACCTCCGTACGCCGACTATCTCTCTCATGGACCTTGTACGGGAAACAGTTACCGATTTAGAACCGGTGGCGCGGGAAAATGAAACCAGCATTGCAATCGACGGAGACACCGCCCTCGCGGTGCGAGCGAACCAGCGCGAATGTTCAATGTTGCTGTTTCGTCTGCTTGATTCCGCTCTGAGTCTGGCCCATGCGGGAAGCCCTTTGCAAATCTCAATCTCCGGGGAAGCGGACGTCGTGTGCCTAAGTGTCGCACTAAGGGAGGGGGATCGGCCTGAGCATTCGCCATTTTCGCGGCAGGAACTCGGACTGCTCGTCGCGCAAGCAGGCTGGGAGCGAGCGGGGGCCCAGTGGACAGAACTCAGATCAAACCACACCCTAACGTGCACGATCCGGATGCCACGAGCCGATTCATCTTTCATCAACGAACCAGAAACTGGAGATTCCAAATGAGCACAGCATTCGCGATGCCGGTTTTCTCCCATCCAGGAGCAGCATTGATCGCCAGCCCGAGCAGCACTCTCCGCGAGGAAGTGCTGCATCGATTGAACGGGCGCTGTCGTCCGGTGCAGCAGGCGCATGGGGGAGCCGATGCTCTCGCCAAGCTTGAACGCGGCACGTGGCAGGTTTTATTCCTTGATCGCCGCCTTCCCGACCTCGATGCGGAAGAGCTTCTTGCCATCATCCGCACACGCTTTCCTGGAATTCGAGTCGTTTTGCTCGACTCTGAGGTCGATTCGCAAAGCCAGGACGACAGTGAATCGACTTCTTCGGGCGTCGCTCGGGAAATTCCGGGACCATTCAGCGACAAGCAAAAACTATCCTATTCTGCCTCGTTAGCACCTCTGCCCGGGATGATAGGGCAAAGCGAAGCCATGCAGAGGGTATATCGCATGGTCCGGCTGGTGGCGGCTAGATCTACGACGGTGTTGATTGCGGGTGCAACGGGCACAGGAAAAGAACTTGTGGCCCGCGCACTCCACGCGCTCAGTTCACGGTCCGCAAAGCCATTCGTCGTGGTGAACTGCGCGGCAATTCCGGAAGCACTTTTAGAATCGGAGTTATTTGGATACAGCCGGGGAGCATTCACGGGAGCAGTGCAATCTCAAATCGGTCGCATCGCGGCGGCGAGTGGGGGCACTCTTTTTCTGGATGAGGTTAGCGAACTCCCACTCGGCATGCAGGCCAAGCTGCTGCGCTTTCTCGAGCAGAAAGAGGTGCAACGACTGGGAAGCGCCGAGGTGATGCACGTCGACGTACGCATACTGGCGGCCAGCAACGTGGATCTGGCGCAACGCGCGCTGCGCGGAGAATTCCGGCAGGATCTGTTCTACCGCCTGTCCGCCTTTCCGATCGAACTGCCTCCGCTTTCCATACGCACTGGCGATATTGCTCCTCTAGCTACGCATTTTCTCTCGTGCATGGCGGCGGCTCTCGAACTCAAAGCGCCGCAGATCAGCGAGAGTGCATTGCGAGTTCTTGAAGGGCACGCTTGGAATGGAAATGTGCGAGAACTCCAGCATGTAATGGAACGTGCTTCCATCCTGGTTGAGAGTGGAGACACGATCAACGCCGAGCATTTGTATTTTCCGTGGGCACAACGAAGAGAAGGTTGAGCGTCCGGGCCGGACCGTCGTCCTTTGGACGGGAAGTAATGACGGTCCGGTTCCGTACGTTTCGCAAGCACCGCGGGCCGTGCGGTCAGCCGGCGGTCGTAGGTGGGATCGAGCGCTTCCGGCCAGTGCCGCCGCAAGCGGGGCACTTCATGCGGATAAATGCGACGCCGTCAGGCTTACCGTTCAAGTCCACTGGCTTCGCAACGTATCCAGAACCACCGCAATTCGGGCAGTCCCCGGAATCCACTCCCTCTCCCCCTAATGGTTGAAGGCATTCTCACCGAGGTCGTGGGAAAAAATTGCGAAGATCTTTCCGCGTTACGAATCCCGAACAAAGGCTCGCTGGTGTCTCCTTCCCAGCGTCTTTCTAAGCAGCAAACTTTCGCCCGAACTTACGCACGCGCTGTGCCACGGTGGGTTTAGACACAGGGACACTGGCCTCCCACGGTTCATCGACCCCCATCAATGCAACTGCGCCACCGGCGAGAGCCAGATTCTTCATGAATGACTGCAGGTTGTTGTTCCGCTCTTCAGGATCTTCGTTGCGCCAGAAATCATGCATGACAGGCGAAACTCCGGCAAGGAAGCCAAGGATGGCGAGCGCGCCAAGCTTTGGCTTGACACCGGTCAGCAAGCTCGCGCCGCCTAAGATCAGAGGAACCGCCGAAGCGGTGACAGCGAGTTCCGCCGCCGGCACTCCCTTCTGCGCGGAGTATTTCGCCAGCTCACGCCGTTCCATCAGATGGTTGATTCCGTTATAAAGAAAGAATCCGCCGAATATGATTCGGCCAATCAAGAATGGAGTCTTCATCGTGTTTCCTCCTGAATTGTTTTTGCGTTGGTACTGATTCAATTCTGGTTCGAGATTGCAATCAGTCGACGTACGTTCCCGTCGCGGGAACGCGGTCATAGGGAGCGGCCTCTCGGACTTCCTTCTTCGGATCAAAAGTCACCACGTTGCGGCGGCCCCGATAACCCCCCATCGGGGCAAGGAAGAATCCGACGCCGAGACCGACTCCCACCCCAGTGAGCAGCGCCGCCGTTCGAGAAAATAAAGGTTTTGGCTCAATATTGTGTTGGAGCCGAATCGTCGTTTTCGGACGAACTCCGCGACTCGATTTTAAGAACGCGTTGGCGAGCGCCCAGTCGGCGAGAATCATCCCACTTTGCATCGCCATCTTCTTCCATTTCGGGTTCCATTTGCGAGCACCATCATTCTTCATGCCGACCTCCTCGAGCACCGAATAATCCTGAGAGTCAAGCTATATAAGGGAGGGGGGAGCAGCGCCATCGGTCTACTCGTGTAGGGACGATTTGGGCGGAACTGTAGAAGGCGGCTCGGTTCACAGCGCAAATCAAGTTTTTTTCGGCTTACCCTAAATACGGTATGGCTGCCGAGTTGGCTACAAGACATGATTAAAATTGGGCGCTGCCGGCGGGTGCTGGCTGGTATTATCCCCGAGACTCAGGAGTTCTCCGTTGTTAAAGAAGCTCTTACCCCAGTGGCCGTTGGTGCAACAAATTCTCACGGGCGCCGACGGCACAGGCGTCGAGGCGATGACACAGAGGACGCGCGATCTGAAGCCAAAGACGGAAGGCGCGGAAGTTGCACGATCAATCTGTCCTTATTGTGCCGTTGGTTGTGGACAGCTTGTCTATCACAACGGCGGAAAGCTTATTTCCATCGAAGGGGATCCGGAATCTCCGATATCCCGCGGACATTTGTGCCCAAAGGGGGCGGACACTCATGAACTCCACAGGCATGCAGGCCGCCTGAAGAAAGTAAAATATCGAGCGCCTAACTCGCACGACTGGGAAGACATCGATCTCGAGTTGGCGATGGACATGGTCGCGGAGCGAGTTTGGGAAACGCGAGAACGTACCTTTCAGGAAACGCGAGAGGGCCATCCCTTGATGCAGACGCTAGGGATGGCTCACCTTGGCGGCGCAACCCTCGACAACGAAGAAAATTATCTGATCAAGAAACTGTTCACTGCGGGCCTTGGGATGGTGTGCGTCAGCAATCAGGCCAGGATATGACATAGCTCAACCGTGCCCGGTCTGGGCACATCGCTCGGTCGCGGCGGCGCCACAACGTCTTTGCAGGATCTCCGCAACGCCGACTCTATCCTTATTATGGGCTCGTCTATGGCGGAGAATCACCCGGTCGGATTTCAATGGGTGATGGAGGCCCGAGAGAAGGGAGCAAAGATTATCCACGTGGATCCGCGCTACACGCGCACCTCCGCCATGGCGGACTTGTGGATTCCGCTTCGGGCCGGCAGCGACATCATTTTCCTCGGAGCCCTCGTCAATTACGTTTTACAAAACAAGCGGGAATTTTGGGAATACATCACGCATTACACCAATGCCGGGACAATTCTGCGTGAAGACTTCCGCGACACGGAAGATCTCGATGGACTTT
Organism: uncultured Acidobacteriota bacterium; assembly: GCA_963819455.1. Lineage (GTDB taxonomy): Bacteria > Acidobacteriota > Terriglobia > Terriglobales > Acidobacteriaceae > Sulfotelmatobacter. The sequence continues at coordinate 188,320 of CAWFWF010000010.1, read as the reverse complement.
TCTCCGGATGGGACGCGGAGAAGAAGAAGTACGATCCCGAAACCTGGCTGTACCAGGGATCTCCAAGCAAAGGCGGCACGGAATCGCCAGGGCATTCGAGCGCCGCGGGAGGGCACGGCAAGGACCGCGGCGGGGACGCTGCGGACGCGGGGAAGTTCGACTCGGACCCGACCTTACAACATCCGCGATGTGTCTTCCAGGTGTTGAAGCGGCATTTTTCGCGCTACACACCCGAGATGGTCGAACGTTTTTGCGGAGTGCCGCAGGATATTTTTCTGAAAGCGGCAGATACTTTTACCGCGGCTTCGGGTGCAGACAAGACAGCTGCCATCTGCTATGCGGTCGGTTGGACCCAACACTCCAAAGGTGTGCAGGTCATTCGAACGGCAGCAATCCTGCAACTGCTACTGGGAAATATCGGACGACCCGGCGGCGGGATACTCGCCCTGCGTGGGCATGCGTCCATTCAAGGTTCCACTGACATCCCTACGCTCTATGACATTTTGCCCGGCTACATGCCGATGCCCATCTTCGAAGAAGATGCGCATGATTTTAAGAGCTACCTTGCGCAGCACAAGGTTCGCACAGGTCTGTGGGCAAACTTCGACAAGTATTTTGTCAGCCTCATGAAGGCCTACTACGGAGAAGGAGCGACCAAAGCCAACGATTGGGGGTTCGATTGGATGCCGCGAGTGACCGGCGATCACTCTCACTTTGGATATTGGCTCGATATGGCAGTGGGTAAGCTGGAAGGGCTTTTCGTGATGGGGCAGAATCCGGCCGTGGGTGCGTCGAATGGACGCCTTGAGCGAAAAGCGCTGTCGAAGTTGAAATGGCTAGTTGTGCGAGACATGGTTGAGACGGAGACGGCGTCATTCTGGTACGCGTCCCCTGAAGTGGAACGAGGAGAAATATCTCCGGAGACGATTAGCACGGAGGTCTTCCTGTTTCCAGCCGCAGGAACGGCGGAGAAGGAAGGGACTTTCACGAATACGCAACGCCTGCTGCAGTATCGCGAAAAGGCCGTGGATCCGCCTGGCGATGCTCGCAGTGAATTGTGGTTTATGTATCACCTGGGCCGGCGTCTTAAAGCGAAGGCCGATCGTGAGGATCGTCCGCGAAACCATGGGTTACGGGCCCTCACTTGGGACTACACGACTGAGGGCGAAATTGCCGAGCCGAGTGCCGAAGAAGTTCTGCGCGAAATCAATGGCTATTCCGTCGCCGATCGCACGCAGCTCAAACACATCAAGGATCTGAAAAAGGACGGATCGACGGCATGTGGAGCTTGGATCTATTGCGGAGTGTTTCCTGAAGCAAATCGGAATCGCGCGAACGAGCGGAACACAAAAGATGCGCTCGGACACGGATGGGGCTATGCGTGGCCGAACGACTGCCGGATCCTCTACAATCGCGCGTCTGCGCGACCCGATGGAAAACCTTGGAGCGAACGGAAGAAACTCGTCTGGTGGGATGAAGACAAAGCGGAATGGACAGGCCTTGATGTCCCGGACTATGACGCAAAAATGCGGCCTTCGACTCCCGCCAACATCCAAAAAGGAAAAGGCACGGATGCGCTAGGCGGAGCGAAGCCATTCACGTTGCATCCTGATGGAGTGGGATGGCTCTACGTGCCCAGCGGATTGAAAGACGGACCGCTACCCACGCACTACGAACCTCTGGAATCTGTTCTGAAGAATCCTCTGTATGAACAGCAAGCGAATCCAGCGGCGGATCGCAAGGAGCGCACCGACAACCGCTATGCCGGCCCGGTCGATTCTAGATTCCCTTTTGTCCTCACGACGTATCGCCTCACGGAGCATCACACCGCGGGTGGAATGAGCCGCCACCTGTCGCACCTAAGTGAATTGCAGCCAGAATTGTTTGCCGAAGTTTCCCCTGAACTGGCTGCCGAAGCGGGATTGAAGCATGCGGGATGGGCTACGATTATGACATCCCGTGCCGTCATTGAGGCACGGGTGCTCGTCACTACACGAATGACGCCGCTTCACATCGATGGACATACAGTGCATCAGGTTGGACTTCCTTATCATTGGGGCTATCAAGGACAAGTTACGGGCGATGTTGTAAACGACCTGCTTGCCATCAGCGAAGAACCGAATGTTCGCATTATGGAAAGCAAGGCTCTTACTTGCAACGTCGCACCCGGACGTCGACAGCGCGACTTTCAAGATTCGACGTTCGAGACAGGAAGAGGCGCATGAGCATTACCGCATTCTTGACGGACTCCACGCTTTGCATTGGCTGCAAGGCGTGCGAGGTTGCATGCAAAGAGTGGAATGGGCTTGGCGAGGACGGCTTCGACTGGAGTGGATTTTCCTACGACAATACCGGAGCCGTCGGAGCGGAAACATGGCGGCACGTGAAATTCGTCGAACAAGCACCAGTCATTGGATTGGGCGGCAATGCCGTCGATCAACCTTCATGGACATTTTCTTCAGACGTGTGTAAGCACTGCGAAGAGGCAGGATGCCTCGAAGCGTGCCCAACGGGATCGATCATCCGAACGGAATTTGGCGGAGTCTTCATTCAGCCGGACGTTTGCAATGGCTGCGGTTATTGCGTGACCGCATGCCCGTTCGGTGTTGTGGAGCGCAATCAGAAAGACGGTCGCGCTTTCAAATGTACATTCTGCTACGACCGGCAAAAAGTTGGATTGCAGCCAGCATGTGCGAAGGCGTGTCCTACGGAATCGATCAAGTTCGGCGAAATCGAGGCTCTGAAACAAAAGGCGCGGGAGCGCATGGATGAATTGCATGATCGTGGAATGAAGGACGCCGTCTTATACGATTCGTCGCACACTAGTGTTGCTGGCACGCATGCAATGTTCATTGTTCGCGGTGATCCGCGCAGCTACAATCTGCCTCCGGATCCCCAAGCTCCGACCGCATATCTGAAAAAAAGTTGGACCTCGTCAGCCGTAGCCGCCGGGTTACTACTGGGAGGAACCCTGCTCGCGTTCCTGAGCGATCCGAATCGTGGAAATGGAAAGAGTCGATGATCGGGCCCGATCTCCCAGCAACAGATGAGGGTCGCGCTCTAGCTCGCGAAAAGCGCCTGGACGAAATCCGCCACGAAGCGGAAATGCGGGGCGCGCTGCAAACTGGCGGCGCACGTCCACCCGGAGCACCATTTCCGAAAGCGAGTCCCGAGACCGGATACTACGGCATTCCACTCTTGAAGCAGCCACCGTGGACCTGGGAGATACCTCTTTATTTCTTCGTCGGAGGTGCGTCCGGAGCTGCCGCGGTGATCGGCGCGATTGCGGATTACACAGGCACCGATCGGGAGCTGGTGAAGCATGCGCGCTGGATCGCCGCTGCCGGATCGGTAATCTCACCGGCATTGTTGATTGCGGACCTCGGTCGCCCCGAACGCTTTCTGGCGATGCTGCGAGTATTCAAGCCAAAAAGTCCGATGTCGGTCGGTGTGTGGACACTGCTGGCATTTTCAAGTGGCGCGGCAGCAGCGACATTCGCAGGATTTCTTCGCGATCGGTACGGCGCTTCATTGCCGGTACGCGTGTTGGAAAACGCAGGTCAGGCTGCGTCTCTTGCCTTCGGCCTGCCGTTCTCGAACTACACGGGAGTCCTCATTGGAGCCACCGCGATTCCTGTCTGGAATCGGAATGCCGCGGACCTGCCGCTTCACTTCGCGGCATCCGGATTGGGAGCCGCCGTCGGAATTCTCGAATTGATGGGGCACCGAAAAAGCCGCGCTCTTCAAGCTCTAGGCTTAGGAGCGGCAATTTTCGAAACCTGGGAGGGCCTGCGCATCGAGACGCGTCCGCACCGCGATCTTGATCCACTGAAAATAGGACCGAGTGGCTGGGTAACCCGCGCGGGAGGAGTGTTGTCCGGACCAGTTCCAGCGCTTCTGAGGACTGCTAGCCTATTTTCGAAAGACAAACGGAGCCGCTCTCTACGGCGCTGGGCGGCAGCATCGGCAATCGTGGGATCCTTGATCACACGGTTCGCGTGGGTGCAGGCAGGGCATGTCTCGGCCCGCGACTGGGAACTACCGCTGGAAAGCTCATCGTCGTCTTCAGCAAGTAAGTCAGCAAATAAGAAGGATGACGGGGGGTTGCCAAGTCCTGAACGAGCGCATTCCTCACGAGGATTTCCACGTTGAAGCGCGCTCGTATGTAGTCATCTCAGTCTGTCAGGGAACAAAATGGAGCGTATGGGGCGGAGGCAGTCTGAAACTTGGGGAGTGCAGGCAGAATTTTCGCCAAGCCAACCGTGTTAAACTGAAGCTCCGCACACGCCGGAGAGGTGGCAGAGTGGCCGAATGCGGCGGTTTGCTAAACCGTTGTACGGGCTAACACCTGTACCGAGGGTTCGAATCCCTCCCTCTCCGCCATATTTTCAATCACTTACAGTCCAACAAATCAGTTCACAAATCACTTAAGCCGAAATCAGCGCCAAGCGAACGATTTTCTCGTGCGCGTGACGCATGTCGCCTTCCGCCGATGTTCCGTATCTCATCGTCGTTCGGATGTCGGTATGCCGCATCAGACGCTTCTGCACACCGAGGGGTGTTCCGACTTCGTCAAGCCACGAACGGAACGTGTGACGAAAACTGTGCGAGCTGATATGGCTGAGGCCCGCATTCGCTGCCGCCCTTCGAAACGCCCGCCAGACCCCGGCATACGAGAAAGGCAAACGTCCGATTTGCACCGGCGAGGCGAACATCCAGTCTCCGGACGCAGAAAACTGGCTCTGCTGTTTCCATAACTTCAGGACGTTGAGCACTTCGGTATCGATGTGCATCAGGCGCTCAGACTCGGGCGTCTTCACATCATCAACCACCTGATGCACAATACCGCGTTCGACATTGAGCGTCCCATTCAGCCAGTCCACGTCCGACCACTTCAGCGCTAAACACTCGCTAATGCGCAGGCCAAAGCACAAACAAAGCACGGCCATGGTGCGAAAGGGTTCCGTTAGTTCTCCCAGGAGGATTGGAAACTCCTCCACAGTCAAACTCCGAGGCTTCTTTCCTCGCTTGGTGGCACCCTTGACGGTGACCAGTTCCATGGGATTGCGCTGCAGTGGCATGTCTCCACGCCACATCGCGAATTCCCAGAGAATCCGTAGCAGTCCACGAATGTGCACTTTGCTCTTCGCGGACAGTGTGAGAGAGCGCAACCAAAGATCGACCGGCCGAGCTTGCAACTGTTGAAGAGCACAATCACCCCACTTGGGAATGATGTGGTGATTCAGCCAGGTGTTATAGCCCTGCTTGGTCATTGCTCTTCGGGGCATTCTCTCAACTCGGTAGTGCTCGATCAAACTGCGAATTGTTAGCGCTGGTTCATCAGTAGCAGCGATCCGTTCGACTATCCGTTCTAATTGCCGGCGCAACTGGTGCCGCAGCTTGCCATGCGGAAGCTTTGGTAGGAAATGCCTGTACGGTGCCGATCACTTTCGATCGTCGGTGACCTCGTTCACACCACAGAAAGTTCCAAGTGCCAAAACGTCGATTGAAAACAATACTGCCTTGGTTAACCCGTGCTGCTCTTTTCAAGAAATCCTCCCTTCAGGAGAGCGCACGGACAGCGGAATGGATGGTAGCACGGGAGAAGCTGTGAGCGCCGCATCGAGATCTTCCTTGCGAAGTCGCCAGATGCGGCGCTTAATCCCCGACAGGGGATAGGCCTTTAGCTTTCCTTGCCGAATCCAGAGCAACAGCGTGCGGGGTTTCACCTTCAGGTATTGGGCTCCCTCTGTGGGGGTCAACCACTCACCTTGTTCAGCCATCGTTCTTTGTCCTCCCCCACTCTTCGGTTCAGAACTCTTGGGAATACCCGGCAAGCGTCTTAGTGGTGCGTGCCACTCGGTCGAACCAAGGGACTCTGTTAGCTGCTAAGGTGAATAGAAATTACGCTATGTTCTACCTGCAATTAAGATCATTAGGCCGCATTTTTATTGTGCAGACAAGAGAATTGTGATAACAGTAGATCAATGGATAACGAACTTTCTACTTGGCACTGGAAGCGCGCCAAGCCGTTCTTTTCAAGCCTTACTTGGCGAAAGGATGGTGGGCTGGGACGTGGCGCCTCGCTCGAAGGCTTTGTAGGCGCAATCCCTTTGCGAAGAGCTAACGGCTACGACGTGTATGAGGCTTTTCGCCAGGCGCGCACGCAACACGATCCTCTACTTGCACCCCACGGTTTTTTTCGTTCGCTTCCTCATGGCCGTAACAGTGCGGCCATCGAGTTTGTGGAGGAGTTTGGACCTTTGGAATGGTCTGGAACGGCCGAGACCAAGCTCGTTTTAAGCAGGTTCTGGCAGAAACACCTTCGTTACATTCGGGTCATGAAACTGTGGGAAGAACGGGACGATGAATCAAGCCTTCAGCTAGCATTCGTTGATCTCTTTCGGAATTTGACCGAGATCGACAGAGCAGAAGATGCAGATACCGATGTTAAAAACGGGGGGCCATTCTTACCATTATTGGCGAACAAACCACAGAAGAGGGTTCGGCGACCCTGGGACCTGCCATCCGGTGCGGAGTCATGGTTGTCGAACGTGCCGTTTGATCAGCTTCGTCAGACTGCGATCAATATCTTGCACTCGGAACTGAACCTGCATATTCAAAACCGAGGCCCACGATGGCATCGCCTAGATTTGGAATCCGATGGATCGCTGACTTCGGGTAAACGGGTCTCGTTCCGTCTTCTCCTATCGCGGGGGACACTGTGGGACTACATCTGGGAGTTGACCGGACTAGAGACGAGCGAGGAGAGTTTTTGGCGCATTTGTCCCACCTGCCACAAAGTCTTTTATCCGAAGCGATCCGACCAGTTCTATTGCACAAGCAGAGAACAAGGACTCGCAAGCAAGAGGAATTACGCGCGAAGACGACGCGAGATCGAGTCCCGCAAGCGCTTGCTCGCTTGAATGTGAATCGGACGTTCGAAGAAAGATGAACGGGAGTTCGAGTATCCAATTCAAATTAAACGATGAAAGAGGATTAGGATGAGCAAACGCAAGGGCGTAGCGGGGGCGAGCAGTAACAGGCCGCCCTCTGAGTCACTTCGGCACACTAAGAAAGAAAAATACGCCCACCTCCGTGCACGAGGCGCAAGGCAGATTGTTGCATCGAAGGCTTGCAAAATCTGCAGGAACACAGCGGGAAGGTGGGACAAAGACAGTGCGGTCAAAGCTCGCATCGACTTTCTGGTCAACCAAAACCTAGCCGATCGACGCGACGAGAACAAAGGTGAATGCCGAAGGATCACCATCGATCGCAACGACATCATTATGGGTTTCGCCGACATCGCGCGAGACCCGCTGCAGAGTGCGACAGCGAGGGTCGCCGCATGGTCGAAGCTGGCCGACATTTTCATGCTGGTGCCGCGATCGGCGCGAGATATAAAGGAGTTCTATGGTTGGACGGAAGAGGAGCTCATCGAATATAGCGCTAGCAACGGCGAATTTATTCCGGACCGCTTTAAGCCCTACATTGGAACTGGCGAGCCTGACGATCCACTAGAAGAGGCGATCCTCCGAAAGAAACAAAACCTCACAAATTGAGGGCAACGCTTGCCAGGGGTGCCTCATGCCAACGCGGATTGGGTAGGTCCAAGGCTGGCAGTTCCCCGATTGGGGCTAAATGGGGTTTCACCTAAATTCACTTTCCTCCACTGGTTCATGCTCTCTTCGACCCCGTCATAAAATGGGGCCTCGATGGGGCCTCTACCAAATTCACTCCCTTTCACTGTTCATGCGCTCTCTGCCGCCATCATGGGTCTTTTTGGTGCCTTTTCTCAGTAGGGCTCCAAAAGGGCCTTTTTGGTGCCTTTTCTCGCTAGGGCTCCAAAAGGGCCCACCGCAACGTGGGGATCACTTCCATACAAGCAAAGCCAGCTCAACGAATCTCCCGCATCGCCCCGGCGCCCGATGGTTCCCCCAATTCGCCTTTGCACCAGAGACCCAAAGACTGGCGAGGTTCATTGGATTTCGCGTGGTGCAAAGTTGGTGAAGAGGTTCTGATTCGGTTAACAAGGTAGATATGCTACACTGCCGCGCCATGGTGAGACACTCGGCGCTCCTAATCTTGCTTGTAGTTTTATTTGGTTGCGATGATCGGGAGCGGATCGCTCGCCTCGAAAAACAAAATCAGGAACTCAAGGCACATGTCGATAAATCCAAACCGTCACTCGACTATGATCTGCAGGGACGTTGCTCACACGATGCGCAGGAATGGTTCGGTAAAAACTCATCGCGCGACAAGAATACGATCTTGTTAAATTTTGAAAATCATTACAATCCGGCGATGAATAAATGCTTTATCGTCGTCGAAAATCACGTAAAGAACCCGCTAGAGAATGCCAATTCGTGGGCGAACGATATGTTTGTATATGACGTGCAGGAGAATTTGGAGTACGGAAGATTCATCGCTCGGCACAATATATTCCTCACGCCCCAGTTCAGCGATGAAGAAAAAGTCGATGAGTGCACCGTAAACGGAAAAACTTGCAAGTCGCTCGATGAATTCAATCAAATGATTCATCCGTACTTGAGCAACTAATCTGCCTTCGGTTCGCTAGGCTTTCTTTACGTTCATTGTGAGGGATTGATGGTTCGAGATATGTCCGCTACACCGCCCACAGATTGTGGACGCGAGGGCGAGTTCACGCGCTATGCGTTCGTCCGTGGCAGCTACCACAACAACGTTCGCATTTATTTTTCGACACTTCGTGCATTGGAATGCGTACTGAACTTCAAAACTTGGCATCGGAACCCCGATGCTACTATCGACGGTCGTTGTGGACCATGGCACGTTCTCGCTACAGGATTCACCCGATCCCCATCCACATGCCTAAACGACGATCATAATTCTGGGTTCGCGATACCTCCTAGATCGACTTTGTTCTTAAGGCCCCAACGGCGGGAACCGTTGGGGTTTCGTTTTTGCGCACGTTTCCCTTCGGGAAGGGCGATTCAGGAACTCGATCTACGCGGCTTATCAGTCCGCGCCTTGAGTCGTACCCAATCGTTCCCAAATTTCGGAGATTTGTTTGCGGCGTTCGTCGTGTGCTTTTTGAGACTCGGCAGTCCATCCCAAATAGGTTGCATCTCTGATCGCTTCTGATTGTTGATGAAACAATGTCGTGAGCATAGCTTTCAGGGAAACTCTTTGCGCGGGTCCCATGCCGTGGCTCCGAGAAGAATTTCACGAGAGGCCTGATCGCTCCATTCTGAGCGCCGGCAAAACCTGGGGTGAGAAAAACAATATACCACCACTGTACGATTCCGTACCATACAGTGTTTCTGATCGGTCATTGTGAACAAATCATACTTTGGAAAATTTGCCGATTTTTTTGAAAGCTCAAGCCTTACCAGATAGAAACCGGGCGATATTGCGGAGTGTGTCGTCGTCTCCCATAGTCAAGGTCTTGGAAGTTGGGGCTTCCGTCCTCGTTCACGCTGAAAGCGACTTTGTACGTAGCCCCTAGACGTTCCAGGAGCTGTTTGATTTCAAATTGATGGGTTTTGATGGAACGTGAACCGGGCGGTTTTACCTCAACAAATATGATCTCGTCATCTTTCCAAAATACGAAGTCGGGCCATCCCCTCGCAAGACTGCTGTAGCCGTTTTTTTCGAACCAACTCCTCACGCCTTCTTCATGCTTATTTTCTTCTTGTGGTTTATGTATTGATACATTCTTTCTTATTCTGTTAATTCCTTTGCTTATTCCTCGGAGCATGCGACTTCCCCGCCGAAAAAATCGGTCGGAGAAGTCGCAATTCTTTCGTGTTCCTCTATCGTTTGCGATGAAACGGCGTAAAAGCGGCTCTCTGAGAACTTGGGGCGGTTAATTTATTCGTCCTGATTGACCAACAGTAGCGACCAAAGTTGAGCTTCTTGGAGTTTTGTGATGATCAATGCTTTTACACGCGGATCACACTTTGGCGACTCCCACGCCGTTAGATTGGAGATGACGGAACCGATCGAACGATTGGTGTCGTTTAATTGCGTAAGATTTTTCTTCTCCCATTGTTTTATTGCCCCAAGTTTTCAAAGAACTACTCCGGCGCATGGGGGAAGTCTTCAAGCCATGCCGCTCTTTTACATCGCCCGTTTCAGTTGCCCTTCCAGCGATGGAAAAAGAAGACCGCTTAAGCCGGAGTGCGAGTATTGCTACTCGCTGTGAAAAGTCTTGAGGCTTCTCACCCCCGCTTAAACGGTCTTGGGTTGGGGTTCCGGCTCCCTGTCGGGTATTCGATTTTCAATTCCCCTTCCAGCCTAGCTAATGGGCACAAGCGGTCAAATCGGATCTGGGGATAACCGTCAAGAAAGACGGCCCAACCTGGGGGGCTGGGCCGTTGGGCCAAAGCGCTGTTTTATTTCCAGAGCATTCAATTAGGCAGGTTCCTAACAGCGTGGCCACGTAAATATTCCCTTCGCAGATATCGTATGGGGTCCTTGGATCGAGCACCGTCAGTCGCTCTTTTAAGCGCCATTCGGAGGGCATAGCAGTCTTCGTGGACGGCTAGGCCAAGCTCGTCAGTTTTGCAATCTTCCAGTCGGCATGCTGAACCACAGATCCAACAGCAGAAAATAGATGGGGAAAGCATAGTGGGAGCCTCCGCCAAAAAAATTAGCTTTTAGGAAGGCGATGAGTTGCAAGATTAGGTCGTGGATGACACTCTGTCAGTACGTAAGCGTACGCCTTGCATCAGAAAATCGATTCGGCAAAACAATATTTTTCTCCGGAAACGTTTACGGCCTCAATTGGAAAGCACCCTGGCGCAAAAAACCCGGCGATTAATCCCGATCTTAATCGAGAATCGCCGGGTACAAGAGATTTTACCGTCCCATAGTCGGTATTCGACAACCGCATTCGCCCGCCCAGCGAACGAGATCACTCCACCAGTCACCGAGGCTGCGAACGTGCAATCAGTCCTCCCTGCGCCACCATTGTTGACGCAGTTCACCGTCATCCCTGATCCCTGAATGAAGTTTAGGGCCGCTTGTCCGGGCGTGATGGCTGTGCCGTTCGACTGAATCGTCTGGTAAAAGCCCCCGCCACCTCCACCGCCGCCGCTGATCCCTGTCACGTTGGCGTGGGTGAAATCGACGTTGCCATACCAGTAGAACGTGGTTCCGCTCGGCTGGGTCAGCGTTTGATTGTTCAGCGGGTTGGCGAAGATCAGAGCGAAGCCAGGCGTGGGATGCGGCGAAGTCATCGGGTCCGCCGTGTTCATATCGAACGATCCCAACGAATTGCCGTTGCTGCAGATGCCGAGGCTCGAGTTCGTCGAGCAGATCACGTAGGGGATTCCGGTACGCAAGGCGCGCGTCGGATCCTTCATCGGCATGACTAAATAATAGGTACTTGCGACGTTGCCGCAGAGTATCTGATCGTTGCCCAAAACTAGCCGGAAATTGAAGAATGAATCAAGATCGGCTTTTCCATCGAGGCCATAAAAGGGGAGCGCTGGCAGACCGACCTCGACGAATTTCAGCAGCGCGCCCACGAACCCGGAGGTGCCGTCGTCATCCGCTCCGCCAATGGAGACGATGACTTGCAGTTTCGCCAGATCAAAGAACTGATCGAGACGGCATCGATGTCCTTGTGTTTGTGCCGCACGATACCAGCAAGGCCGGGCGCATTGTGGAAGCCGCGCACGCGAAACACGTCCCGGTGATCAGCTATGACCGCCTGGCCAGCGCGTCGGTCGATCTCTACGTCGGATTCGACCTTTTCTCGGTCGGACTAAAGCAGGCGCAAGTTATTGAACTAGGGACACTCGACCACCACCTGTCGCTTCCGTCGTCCTGCGGTTGACGAACTGGGCGATGGTACGGAGAATGGAGCGTTACCGGGTCGAGGCGCTGCCGATTTTCGAGCGCAGTTTGGATAGGCTACAATCTCTCGGGTAGACATTCGTGCTGACAATTCCTACAGAGCCGATTGGAAGCATTCCGCGCCCCGTGAAGCTGATCGAGGCGATTGCCCAAGCCGGAGATCACGGTGATCCGAAGCTCGACCCCCTTTACGAAGACGCGATCCGGGATACGATTGCGCAGTTCGAGGCAACCGGTTCTCCGGTGATCACCGATGGCGAGCAGCGCAAATATCACAACTTCTGGACGTATTCTGTACATGGTCTGCCCAATACAGCACCCGATGGTTTCAAGATTCCCTTCTCCGCTGGTCACGTGCGACGGATGCCACGCCTGACGGCGGGACCATTCCACTACAGAGTTTATGCAGATCGCTACCTCGACGTGGCGAAGAGATACGCGCACGTGCCGCTGAAGCAGGCAGTGATCTCGCCGTCTGCGCTGAGTCTGATGTATCCGGCAGACGATATTCCCGGATACTCGCGGCAGGAATTCATCGATGATCTGCTGCGTGAGCACGAAATGGAAGTTCGGCGCTGCTTCCAGAAGGGTGCGGCAAAGGTCCAAATTGATTTCACGGAAGGAAGATTGGCGGTCAAACTCGATCCCTCGGGCGAACTTTTGAACAGTTTTATCGGTCTAAATAATCTCGCGCTGTCGCGATTCACGCCTGAGGAACGGAAGTGCATTGGGGTGCACACCTGCCCCGGTGGCGACCTCGACTCGACGCACAGCGCCGATGTCGATTATGCAGACCTGTTGCCCAGCCTTTTTGAATTGCGAGTCTGTAACTTCTACATCGCTCTCGCCGGGGAAAAGGATCGTAAGCACGTGCTGAAGATTATCCGCCAGTATCTTAAGCCGGATCAACGTGCATTTGTCGGGGTGATTTCTCCCATCGATCCTCATGTCGATACGGCGGAAGAAGTCCGTGACCGCGTTCTTGAAGCCGCCGACTATATTCCGGTGGAACAACTAGGAACGACCGACGATTGCGGCTTCGCTCCGTTCAGTGATGACACATCCACGACACGAGAAACAGCGTTTGCGAAGATTCGCGCTCGTGTTCAGGGAACTCACCTCGCCGAACAAGTTCTCGGCAGCCGCTAATGCCTCCAGACGACAACGAAGAGAAGCTCTTACGTTCTGTGGCGCTGCAGAACGCTCGGGCGGTTCTCCTTGCCCGAGAACGAGCGGAGCGTGAACTCGTTTCGGCGAAAGAGGCGTTGGAAACGGAGTCGGCCGAGCTCAGAAAGCAGCGCGAGTTTTTCCGGGTCACTCTCGCCAGCATTGGCGATGCTGTTATTACCACGGATGCTGACGCCAGAGTCACCTTCTTGAATCCGGCAGCGGAAGGGATGACTGGATGGAAATCGGAAGAGGCTATCGGGCAGCCGTTGGAGAAAGTTTTCCACATTGTTCACGAACAGACGCGGCAACCAGCGCCGAATCCAGTAATTCGAGTCCTGAGCGAGGGGGTAGTGGTTGGACTGGCGAACCACACGGCGCTTATTGCTCGTGATGGCAGGGAGACCGCGATTGACGACAGCGCCGCTCCTATAAAAGATGAAAATGGCGAGATTGCCGGTGTCGTCATGGTATTTCACGATGTCACAGACCAGCGGCGGGCCGACACGGCGCTGCGGGAATCAAATCGCTTGCTGGGTGAAACTCGTGATCACCTCGAGCAACGTGTTCAGGAACGAACTGTAGAACTGGCGACTGCCAACGACAATTTGCGCGACCTTTCGGTTCGTCTGCTGAAAGTGCAAGATGAGGAGCGGAAGCGGTTTGCTCGTGAACTGCATGACAGCGTGGGACAGATACTTGCAGCCATCAGCATGAATATCGCGGTGGTTAGCGCTCAGTCCGAAAAACTGGACTCGCGAGGCGCCAGAGCCGTATCCGAGAATGCTCAGCTTGTTGAACAGGTCTCCAGCGAGATTCGTACCATCTCCCACCTTCTACACCCGCCCCTTCTGGAGGTCGCCGGTTTGGCCTCTGCACTTCGGTGGTACGTGGATGGCTTTTCGGAACGCAGCAAGATCAAGGTGGACTTGGAAATCCCTTCCGACTTTGAACGCCTGCCAAACGACACTGAGCTTGCCATCTTTAGAATAGTTCAGGAGTGCTTGACGAATATCCATCGTCACTCGGGAAGTGCGACGGCCGCGATACGAATCAATCAAGAGGGCGAGCTTATCATTTTGCAGGTAAGAGACAACGGTCGCGGCATTCCGTTGGACAAGCAACGGAAACTCGCCGGTTCCGGTCCCAGTGGCGTCGGCTTTGGGGGAATGCGAGAACGACTGAGACAACTCGGAGGAACTTTGGAGATTCACTCGGACGGCAGCGGGACGGCGATTACTGCGACTCTCAGAAGTTGGACACCTCCCATGCCCACGACCGTGGCGAAACGAGATTAGCCGTTCCATGAATGATTAGCAAAGTCGTCGCCAGTCGCAAGTCCCCATCGGTAGCCCGCGATCTGGCATTGCCGTGACCGTTGTCCCCTATGTCCCATTAACAAGTCGCCGGTGGAAGTTCAACGGCCCTCACACAGTTTCGACCCTGAAGTACCCACATCTAGCACGCTCACAAAGCATCCTTCTCCATATTCTTGTCATCTATTGTCGGCAACTTGCCAAGGGGGGTTCAGTGTGAGCAGTCCGGAATCCGAGGAGATGCTAGCTCTTCTAAAGGAATTGTCGATTCTAAAGACCCTCGACAGCGAGTATGAGAACGGAAGCCAGTCGGTCGAGGAGCGAGAGGCGCATCGCTTGCGCCAGCTAAGGCATCAAGAGATCGGGCAAGAGATGAGGGCGCTGGCGGAGCAGAAAAAATCTAATCAGCAAGACACGATTGCCTGATGGAGCAGATTCGCATGATATTTCTGAAAATTAGGGGCTAGGGGCGGCCGGTTGATCCGTATTTTCTTGGTAGACGACAGCGACGTTGCGAGAGCCGCTATAAAAGCGGTGCTGCATCAACGTTCGGAATGGCGCGTAGTTGGGGAAGCGTTCAATGGCCGTCACGCTGTCGATACCTTCCTCCATCACATGCCTCATCTCACCGTGATGGACTTTCTGATGCCTGTCATGAACGGATTAGAGGCAGCTCGCCACTTAACCCAGCGGCATCCCGACGTTCTTATCTTGATGATCACCAGTGATCCATCGAGGGAACTGGAAATCGAGGCGCGAGCGGCTGGGATAAAAGGTCTTTGCGCAAAAAGCGAGTTGCCCTGTCTCTTTAAAGCTGTGGAATCCGTCATCGGCGGCGGTACGTACTTTAGCGAAGACGCAGCAGCTTAGTTACTGAGGTCGCTTTATGATGAGCGAACTCCAGTCCTCCGTAAGAGATCCCGCGGCTGCCAAACTACCGAAGCTCAAACGCCGTATTTCAGCAGACGGCAAAATACGGTACTAAGTCCTTCACTTCTGCCGAGCTCCCTCGGATAGTCAATCGTTCGCAACACAGTCCTTAATGCGAGGAAAACCTCCGCAACAGCACCCACCTTCCGGACAAAAAGACGCTGAAAAAAGTCTGTCGTTGTCCTTCACACTTTCCATAGCCGGTTGAGATTCTACTCGTGCGCATTGCGCAAGGAGGAGAATATGCCCGAACAGATATCGCTTAGCAAGCGCCAAGCTGCACAATCACTCTCCATTTCACTCCGAACTTTGGACAAACTCATCCTGGCGGGAGTGCTCCCGGTCACAGGATCGGCCGCAGAGTACTCATATCCAGAGTTGCAATTGAGCGCTTCGCAACAACGGGCTAGAAACGAGTCGGGAATTATTCCCTCGTGATCAGTCTGGACTGGGTTGAAAAGAGGACACTTTGAAAAAGATAACGCAGCCGAAGCCGCGAGAACTTCCTGATTTATGGCGGATCGCCTTTGATGACCTGGGTGGCAGTGAGGACACGAGCCTGAAGCCGGTAGCTCGACGGCTCCGTCTGGACGGTGCCGGAAGCCGTCTAATTCACTTCTTGGATTCTGTCGCGCTTGATTTCGACGCCTACGAAAAGGTGCTCTCCGCAAGTGCAGTGGAAGGAATATTCTTCCTTTCTCAGGCCCGAATTGCCCCGCCAAATCTGCCACCGCTTTCCGCACCTTAGCATTGCAAGATTTTCACCTTCAACTCATTTGTAATTTTCGCCATGACCTTAGCTAAAAAGATGGCAACAATTGTTGCCAACCCTCGGGGCGGAGGATCCCTGCCAATGAGAAACCGAATCTTCAATAAGGGCGACCTCGCCGGAGCCGTCATAAACTCCGGCCACCGGAAGTTTGGCGTCTCCGTGCTCTAGTTGATCGTCCCGTTACGCTCTTTCTCCTCGTCGACGTTGATCTGGTCCAGTTCTTGCTGCAACTTGTCGAAATCAACCATGAGTCCTTTATGTTCTGCGGTGAGTTCTCGGGCCCTTTTCAAGAGATTGTTCATCAGACCGATGATTTCTTTCGCTCTGTCGTTCACCCGACCACCTCCTTCGAGAACTGACAGCGGTATTTCGTGATGAGGTCAGAGTGATGAGGATTCTTTCTTCATCGCCTGTAAAAGGTTCCGCGCGGCCGTTTGCCTCTATTCCGGTCAGCGCCTTGCATCAACCCTCCACAACAACGGAAAGCACAGCTTACGCGAGTTTTGAAGAACGATTCTTTGGCTCGAAGTGTATGACCGATTTCTCTGTCTTGGTTGAAACAAGCTCCGAAAGCAATCCGCCCGCGTGAGCATCGCTCATCCCTGCCCAATTCCCGCCACCGAACTATGTGGCGGCATTTTTATGAGATAATCCGCCGGTGAAAACGGTGCCGGAGAAAAGAGCGTGCAAGCTGGATCTTCGCTATGACAGCGATGGGAAGCTTATGGACGGGCACTGCGACTGTGGCCAGAAGTTTTATCCTTTTTCGAGAGAACGAAAAGACACTCAGAAAGTTCTCGAATATTTGAAAAACGGTCCCGTGGGAGGGCTGGTGCAAGGAGCCGACGGTAGTCTTTATGGAACCACCAAGCTGGGTGGAGTCCGGAACTCGGCTTGCTCATCCGGCTGCGGCACGATCTTCAAAATCACCACCAGCGGCACGCTCACAACACTGCACACGTTTGACGGCACAGAGGCCGGTTTTGCCACCTCACCGCTGCTCTTGGCCACGGATGGAAATTTCTATGGGACGACCGGCTATGGCGGCGGCAGCACCGCTTGCACCGAGGGCTGTGGGACGGTATTCCAAATCACGCCGTCGGGGACGTTCACGATCTTGCATAGTTTCGGCTTGAGCGACGGCGCAAACCCGGCCGGAGGGCTGGTGCAAGCCACGAACGGGATTCTTTACGGCACAACCGTTTCAGGCGGTGCGAATCGTGTATGCGGAGGTGCATACTGTGGCACCGTCTTAAGCTTAGACATGGGACTGGGCAAGTTCGTGGAAACGGTCCCCACGGCTGCGCGAACGGGCGCGAAGGTGCTCATCCTGGGAAGCGATCTCACCGGCGCGACGGCGGTCACGTTCAACGGTACGCCAGTACCACCTTCAAAGTCGTGTCAGCGACCGAAATCACCACAAACGTGCCCGCTGGCGCTACCACCGGGACGGTACAGGTCGTACCAAGCCCGCCGGGACGCTTTCCAGCAATGTGTCCTTTCGCGTGAAGAAGTGATGGGGGGCTAGGTCATCAGCCCTGTCCGCACAGAGTCAGTTAGTCCTTTCCGTACGTCGGCCTCTGCGGCCAACCGTTGGGCGAGTCCCTCAAAGTCCTGCTGCCTTCGGTTTTGATGTGCTGGTGGTACTGGAGGAGCGCCTCGTCTTGAAATGAGGTGGCCTTTCCCTGTCAGCCCCGGCCCAGCAACAATGGCTGAGCAGGGATCACGGCGTACAGAAATGGTGGTCTTCGCTCAATTCGGCGCTTTGCCCGCCTCCGCTGATACCTGTTACCGTGGCGTGCGTGAAATCCACATTTCCGCACCGAGTAAGACGCGGTTGCCTTTTCAGGTATTCGTTGCCAAGCAAAGCCATCGACTTTGCCGCCGCCCATTTCGTCGCTTTCGAGCCAGGCGTTCCATGCCTCGCGAAGTCCGGGGGGTGCTCAAGTCCCAGTCGGGACGAATTTCGCGCGTCACGTTACTTAGGCGGCCGCTAGGCCAGTTGTTTTCGGACTAAGTCAACGCGGAGGTCGCCAAGACCTTCAACGAACTCTACATGGAGGCGGGAGTCAGGTTTGTTTTCAGCACTCTTGCGTCCCATCAATAGTTCTTCTTCGTGCCTCTCATGCTTAGTCCCCGAAGGGCTTCAGAGGGGCCGTGGTTGCGTTCACTAGTTGGACAAATGGGCGACCAATGTCACGAAAATTGCTGAGTCACCAAACGTCACCAGTGCTGACCGCCCTACCTTTACCAATGAGCAGCTTCGAGAAGCGGCGGAAGCTTGCCCTCGTGTCATCGCCGGATAGCTCCGGCCTCGGCAGCAGAAGACGGTTTTGTCTTCGACGATTTTGATAAAAGGCTGTCAAAATTCCCCAATGTGAATCCGACTCATGGCCGCAACAGTGCGGCGCCGAACCCAGATTGCGTCCATTGTCTGCCGTGTCGCATAACCCGCCTTCTGTTGCCCCACGTCGTTCTCATTCGTACAGATTCCATGCGGCTTTCCTCCAATTCAGTCGTTAAAAGTGGCGGCTACTGCAAAAGCGAAAAGGCCGCCAAAAACCGCCAAAAACCGCCACTTCGCTCAAATAGCCCTGGTAAAGCGTGAAACAAGGCCAGCAGTCAGCGCCAGCAGTCGTTCTCATCCGCGCTGGGCGCAGACTGGAAGCGGAACTCGTGGAAGAAAGCGTCACTCAGCTTCGTCAGCGATCCTATGTTTAGTCATATCGTCGATCAGGCTCGCAGTTGTTCCTGAGTAGAGTCGCATGTACAAGATAACCGGCGGTTACTAGCTGGGGCGCACATAGCCTACCGTATCAAAGAGCGGATGAATAGGACCTGGTACCATAACTTCTTTACGCTGTCTTCTTACCTGCGTTCAACTTCGCCCATCGCACCGTCTATGCTGCAGCGATTTTATTTCGCTTCGCCGACGGCGCAATTTGCCACGAACAGGAACAGCCTGCGCCGTTTACCAAACCTTACGCATCGCATTGCTCTACGTAGATGCGACGACCGTCGAATCGGATACCAATCGGAACCTCATTGTCGGCAACACCCGCAACGAGATAGTCGCTCGGATTGCGTTGCCCGTACACCAGCGTCCATCGCCATATCCGGAAGCCTGAGATGCTAGCAACGATGCAGAAAAGCCACTGCCAAATTCCTTTTTCATTGAAGTAAACCGCTATCCCAGTGGGATTGTCGATAAACCCTCCCGCACCAAATAATCCCACGATCGCCGCGACAATGAACACAGCGAGCGTGAGCCAGAATACCCATTTCCAGGGACTTATCAATGCCCACAGAAACTCGCGTTTTCGCGCGTCGTCCTGCAAGGCTTCCACAGCGGTTCCCCATAACCTTGCAATCAGCAAGAGTTTGCACAGATTTTGTCTTCCTGGTTTGAATTGCGTCGTGCCATTTGCATGCTCAATATCAACTCGCGTCATGCGCCGTACTCTGCCCTGCGACAAAATTGTGAAATGCTTGACACTTGGCAGGACGACGATTGGCATGGCCGCGCCTCTGTATGTGTATCGCGTATTGCCGCGCTGCTCTTGCCAAGTAAACGTGAAAGGCAGCAGCAGTCGAAGATTGGTCAAGACCACTTCCCCTTTCTGATAGGAACCCTGGTGCGTCAGTCCGGCCGGCGCCGAAGGCATAGGCCACATTCCGACAACTTGCTCACTGAGTTCCTTAATCAGTGCTTTGCTAATGATTTCTTTCAGCGTGGGATCGATGTCGGGCAGATCCTCGCTCATAAAAATGTGCTCATAAGTGTCGATCTCGGCAAGGATGTCAGCCAGCGTTACTTGCCCATCATCGACCGTTCGTTCGCTGAATTCCTCATTCCGTTGCAGGGCAACATCGTAACGCCGTCTCTCCTGCGGGTCCGACAGAGTTCGATACGAGGCGGTAATCCTCTTAAAGACTTCACCGGCAGGTTCGCGGTTCGCCTCAACGTGGCGGTCGGGGTGGTACTGCAGGCTAAACACCGATAAGCAAGTTTCAGCTGTTCGGAACTCGCGTCTCTCGGCACACCGAGGATCTCATATTTGTTCGCTTCCTCCGGAATCACTGGAAGACTAAGAAACTCCGATGTTGGTTCGGCAGAGGACGGTTCTCTTTCCATTGCATTACTCCTGAATGTATTCGATGGGAACTCCGCGTCGGGTCATCAGGTCGAAAAACTTGGCCATCTCGACGATCGATTGCGTCGCCAGCCTCCGCGTTTGCCCGCCTCGGCTGGTAACGATTCGGAACCGCATTCGATCGGTGCCGTCTTCGTATACTTTCAGCACAGCCAAGTCATTCAAGCTCATACTCTTCAACACGCGCACGCCGCGGACGTCGAGAACCGCCAATTGATTGCCTGAGATCACTACACTGTGGTCTTTGCCCACGACAGAAAAGGCATCGTCTTTGGCGGACATCCCAATATCCCGGAACTTGTCTGTCAATTTCCTCATATTGCGATTCGAACGCCAGACGATCAACCTGGCCGCCGCCCAAGCCGCCGTTGGAACCCCGATAACCATAGCCATCGCAATCCACCACGACCATGGCCAAAGACCATTCGCATCGTTCATAACTCACCTCCCCCCGGATATCACCGCAATTCTGTTCTCGGGTGCGAGTGCCGGACAGCGGTATTCTCCGCCACTCTGCATCTGATCCTGCAAGACCCCAAAGGCGAATTCCATGCGCCAATACTCCGGGAGTATCTTAAATTCCGACGTCGCAACCCTCCATCTGCACGCGGGGCTCTGGTCGTTCTTCGCATTCGCACAGCTGCGACGCGCCCGTTCCTCGAACCGGGAGAAGTTACAGGCTTGGGCAGCTTCGGCCGGAAGCGCGCGGTCGCCGACCCGCGACAAGACTGCGTTGCAGACCGTTGCCTGATTCGACGCTTCGATCATCCAGGAAGCTGTTTTGTCGGATCGGGCCGCGGATTCCAGATGATATTCGATCTGGGACGTCACACTCGAGTTCCAGCGAAATGTGTGGAAATACGGAATAGCTCCTGCAGTCTCCTCCGTCAAGATAACGAGTTTCTCTGCCGGAAACTGCTTCCCCAGATATCCCTTCAGCGCCGACCGAAACATCCTCTGGAGCACGGCAAACTGCTTGAGATCTTCAAACATAAGATGAAAATCTCGTTGGATGCCCTCCGCAACCAACTTTTGGATCTGTGGTTTGATTTCATCAAATTCCACCGGACGCTCGTCCACATACCCATCCTTGGCCTTCTCTGGCAAGTTGACAGCAGGGGATGTGAAGGCGATCTGTACGATGAAGTCGAACGGCCAGAGCTGATCGGTTAGTGAGTTTCCGTCAGGTCGACGCAGGAACGAAAGATCATTCGTAATCCGGAATTTTCTCTCTCTCACGCCACTCCACGGCATAAAGGAAGCATGCCCATAGAACCAGCGGCCCAGCGCATCGTTGTCTCGACTCTCGAACGCAGTGGAGGCACGAAAGTGATCGCTGACACAGCGCTGAAATGCATCCACTTCATCCCGCTTGCACGAGGCAGTCGCAAATACGATGTCAGGGTCGAAGAATTCGGGCTTGCGCTTGAAAATGCTTCCCGTCTCAATGAGTCCAGCCTGCTTGAGGCCCTGGCCCGCCAAATCACGATCCGATTCGATGATCGAGTTCGCCCTATCCTTCAGTCGGCTGGCCTTCTCACCGATTTCGTTCGCCAGCAGAAGCAGCCGATTTGCCCAAGCAACGTTGTAAACGGCCAGCTGTTGCTCGTACCTCTGAGTGATTTGATCGCGCTCCGGTAGCTGCCGACCGGCATACGTATCCACCAACCGATCGAGTTGCTCCACGCGGCAACCCAAAGGCGTGTCGAGTAGTGACGGATGGAGGTGAATCTTAAGTTGGGGAAGAGGATGCGCGGTCGTCATCGTGACCGCCACAGGACGGCCATCCGCCGCATAACCAAGCGCCTGGTGAACAATGCCGATGTCGAACGGCCCGAACGAACTCACTCGGCCCGAACCGTCTTTGAATGAAATCGTGACCGCCCGCCCGGATGTCTGCCAGGTCATATCGCGAATATCCGCGTGATCTTGGGGATTCTCGGGGCTCTCCCCGATGAGTACACCCCCGACCCGCGAAAAACCACGGAGCATCGAGAAGCTGGCCGCCCGGGCGACCTTGAGCTCGGCTACCTGGGCAAATGCCTCGACGTCGGAAGCGACCCGATAGGTTTGGAGGGTTCTGCCCAACGCAGATTCTGCTTCTTGCGCCGCGGACCTGGGGAAATGGTCGTTGTATTCGGCAAGGGCATCAACTGCTTCCTCAGGCAGGGAATACCGACCGTTTTCAGTTTCTTCAATAGCGAGGTCCCGGATAATTTCCTGGGCCTCCCTATTCTGCGCCGTTCCAACAGAGCGCATATCATTTGTAGCTCCGTCCGTGGCCGGCGACTCTGGTTCCACGCCGGACGTGTTTCCTTCTCCGGAGCGGCCGCCGGAGGGGGTGTATCCATTCCCTCCGCCGCCCCCTCCCGCCGGCGGCTGATCGTGATCGCTCCAGGATCCCGAACTAGACTTCATATGATCGCGAAACTCGTCGGGCTCGGGCATGCGGTTCTTATGCATCACGTCGAGGAGATCGGCAGCCTTGCTTTTCGAGATTGGGATACTTGAGTGGCTAACATCGTCGATGGCCTTCTTGTATGGTTTTCCGTCCGCCAAGTCTTCAACGACTCGGTGAAACTCGGTCTTGACCGCTTCTCTAAGCGCATCCTGCGTGGCGTCGTTCATGGCCGCGCGGACTTCCTTTCCGATTTCGCCGTACTTAAAGTCAGGCGCTGCGTCATCGAGAACGGTGGATAGAATGTGGTCCAACAGGGAATCTTGCAGATCGTCAAACTTTAGAGGTTCGTGATACTCCTTCGCGTGCTCCAGAATGGATGTTTTCACGGCGTCCCATTGCGACCCAAACCAGCTCTTGATGACCGGGCCTTCTCTATCCGCGACTACCTGCCCCAGTCGGACTTCGCTCTTGCCGTGCGTGACGTCATCGAGAACCTGTTGTTCAGCGGGCGAGAGGCCGTCTGAGAAAACTTTGGAGTTCTGACCGCGCGATTCCGGGAGATTGACTTCCCTGAGGATGGCCCGACGCGCCAAATCCTGGCGCAATTCGCTACCTACTCGAATCCCGTCGTTGACCGGGCGCCAGTTGGGATTGCGCACCAGGGCGCGCGCAAAATCGTTCGCCAAATGTTGGATTGCTTGTTGGTCATCGGGCTTCAGTTTCGACTGTGAAGTATTCTTCGACCTCTCCTTCCATTCTTGCTCAACCTTTTTTGTCGTAGCCTCCACCCGAAGATCATCGAGCTTGACGATGCGATTCCACATGTCTTTCGACACGCCGGTAGTGCCGGCCAGCCCCACCAGAGCGATCGCGAGCATCGTCAGCGATGCGCGTGACAATACTTCGGAAATCCCTTTCAGATCGGAGAACAATCCGCGGCTGAGTAAAACTCTTCGCCAAGTGGGCACCTCCCTCTCCGGGGCAACTGCATCCAGACGGACACGACGCTCGTAGTCCGCATCCAGTAACTTTTCTTTGAGCTGCAAGATCTGGCGCCGCAAGCTCTTGCGCTCCCGCCGGTCGATTTGCCCAGTGGACGGGAGCTTATCAAGCGAAGCCTGCAGACTCTCGATCTGACCAATGATTGAGGTCATTTCCTCGTCGGGCGGAAGTCTCCTCCATTCTTCCGGATGTTCTTCCCGCTCGCGCTGTAAGCGATAATATTCATCGTCCACGACTCGCCCGAATCGATGTTCAAATTCATTCCTCTGTTTCTTCCAGCTGAAATAGATGATCAAGGCCAGCGGAAGCAGAAAGAACCAAGCCTCCCATATATCTTTGATAGAGTCGAGGCGATCGTGTAGGAACGACGCGGCCCCCACCGCCCATTGCAACAAGGTTACGTTGTTGCCAAAGCCAAATCCCAACGTTAGGGTTGCGACGGCCAGGAACAGGTACACGATGCTCGCGATCAAAGCGGCGTTTCGAACACCCTGAAGTCCAGCCAGTAAACCTGCCTTCGAAACTTTGGCGAGGGAACGGTTAGCTTTCCACGCTTTGGTAAGACGGGGTATTAGCGCGAAGTTCAGGAGGGCATATACCGCAAGCGCTATCCCCAGGAGGTCGGTCAGACTCATAAAACACCCCCGCTGCACTGAATCGCGTTGGTTTGCGCCCGCAGAACGGCCCGCGCCTTAGGGAAAGCGCAACCTCTGGACTCAGCTTCAGTTGGACTCTTAGGGGAAGAGGATAGGAAGATAACATAGTAACTGTCGAGAAACAAGAATTCCTTGCAGTAGCGAGTTTACCCTCGAAAAACGAGAATGATTCTCCCTACTATTCTGGTATCGTCGTTTTACATCCACCCGTTGGTGCGATCCGTCATTCTGTCGGAAGAGAATATGACTGATCGACAGAATGCTACCTCGCCAAGTAGTTGCAGGAGCAAGTGAGGTCGTCCCGCAAATACGATACTGGTCTAACCCGGAATGTACTTTCTATAACGGCCGCAACCAATTGGTTAGCAACCCGACGCGGCGACGCCCACAGGAGCGTCCCCGGCCGACAGTTGACGAGTTAAGCCGTTTTCTTCCCCGCCCTGACCATTGCCCATCTCAGCCTCTGTGCCGCAGCGATCTTCTTTCGAGCGGCTGTAGACATCGTGCGCTTCTTGGGCATTGAGACTACGTTTCCCCTGCCGCTCTCAGCCTTCGCTCTTGCCCAGCGCGCTCTTTGTGCAGCTGCGATCCGCTCCCGACCGGCCACGGAAATCTTCCCTGTGCCGGGTCGATTCCCGTATGTATGACCGAAAGCGGCGAGTGCAGCACCAATTCTGTGAAGTTCCGAAGCCAACCGACCGTGTTCCTTCGTCAGCAGACGAACTACTCCCATTAATTTGGACATTGAGTTCCCCCTCGCAAGGGATTGTAGCAATTCCGTTTGCCGAAAAGTCGCCTTATGGCGTCCTCCGGGTCTGACTAAGTCACCTCGCTCGATTCCCAAGGGCTCAGCCACCTATTTCTCTGACCGGGGTTTCGCTCCTGGAATAGCCCACTCGTGTGCCGCCCAGCACTGGCGTGCCATTTATGAGATTCGACCCACGGTATGAAATTGCGGGCGACCTCGGAACCGTACTTGCTATTCGGCCCCGCCTCAGCGTTTGAATCCCGGTTTTCATCTTGATTTGGAGAACGTATGACTGATCTCGGCCAATCCATCAGTGTTTTTGGAAAACGTGGAGTGATGCGGGATCTCCTGATCGAAGCCCAGTCCTGTGAACCAGCGCCACGCCAGGTGCATGCGCAGTTCCTCCACCAGCTTCCGCTCGCTGGTGATCCCATACAAATAGCCGATCAGCAGGATGCGCAGCAGCAGTTCGGGATCAATCGAGGGACGGCCGGTATCGCTGTAACTCGCTTTCAGCTTCTCTCGTACAAAGGCAAAGCTGATGTGCTTCTCGATGAGCCGCAGCAGATGAGTCTCAGGAACCTGATCTTCCAGGCGGAAGTAGTAGAACAGCGCTTCGGAGCGGTCGTGTTGCCCCATCATGATCAGCAGGCCTCCGACGTTGAGAATCCAACAGAGCATGGGCAGAATCACTTTCTTCTAACATGCTTCCGCTGAATCCATCCCGCTAATCAATGTGACTTTTTCAACACCCACAGGCGATTACACGTTTTGACCGCCTTGGTCAATGAGCGCTTGGCGATGTTACCCCAACCGGCGCTCTTCGACGCTTGGCCTCAGTCCATGTTCGGAAAGTTCGATGATGTCTCCGAGGTTAAGCCGGTAGAGCATGTGATTTTTAAGAGCGGTTTTCAGTGCACCGGTTCGAGAACCAGTTTCTGCACACGCCAGTTCAATATTTCAGCGACGTAGAGTTCGTTTTCAGATGGACATGCTATCTCGTGGATCCACCCGAACTCCCCTAGCTGCTTGCCGGATTTTCCGAACACGCCAAGGACTTTTCCATCGAGGGAAAGCTTGTAGATCCTCCCCGGATAGGCGTCGGAGCTGTACATCACTTGATTCGGCGGAGGTGTGATGCAGATCGCCCAAGGCGAACCCGGAGATCTAGTCGGGTTCGGCTGTTCGCGCTTGTTTCCGATTGCGGGGCGAGCACTATGATCAAAAGGAACGTCGATGGTGATTTGGCGCAGAAACTTTCCCTCTCCATCGAACACCTGAATTCGGCGGTTACCGCGATCCGCAACGTAGACATTCCCCTCAGCGTCGATCGCAATGCTATGCGGGGTATCGAACTGCCCAGGTTTGCTTCCAGGTTCGCCCCAGGACTTTGAGCCATTTGCCGTCTTTGTCGACCTTGGCGACCCGCGAATTTATGTAGCCGTCGCTGATGTAAGCGTTGTTGTATTTATCCCACGCTACGTCTGTCACCTGTCTGAACATCCCGTCCTCGGGAGGTAGTGGCGGAGTTAGCATCCTTCAATGGCCCGGTGCCGTCATCCGACGCCTCCTGCTTGCGGCCGAAGACCATTACAACGCGCCCCTCAGGATTGAACTTTGATGACCATGTCCGAGCCCTTGTCGGTAACCCAGATGTTGTCATCGCGATCGACCTTCACCGTGTGCGCGTAAGACCATGCATAGAGGTTATGGCCGATCTCGCGCAAGAATTTGCCGTCCGCACCGAACTCCAGTAGCTGTGCGGCACCAGCTCCGTAGGCGGGCCCAGTGGTATTGCCACGCGAGAAAACAAAGACGTGCTCCTTGGAATTGACCGCCACACCTGCCACTTCCCCAAAATATAAGTCGGCGGGAAGTTTCAGAAAATCGGGAACCGAACGGTAACGTATTTCAGGCACCGGGGACTGCTGGGCAAAAAGTGAACCCGCCACAAGAAACAGAAAAACAAAAGACCATCTCATCGAAGCCTCCGACCAAGCCAAAGCTTATGCACCACAAAACTATAACCTAGGCTTTCCGATTACCCGCTTCTCGACAGTTGTTCGGTGAGTCGTTCACCGCACAAAGGTCTTCGCCATTTTTTTATGGTGACGTTTGGTGACTCGGCAACTTTCGTGACATTTGTCCCCATTTGCGCAACTAGTGAACGCAACCACGGCCCACTGAAGCCCTTCGGGGACTATGTGTTGGCTTAAACATCATTATTAGCAGGACTCGATAGGGCCGCTAATGATTTGTGGAGGAGCCACGGTCACCATATCCCGACCGCGAGCTTTGGATTCATAGAGGCATTGGTCCGCGATCTTGAGCAATTCTTCGGATGTTGAACCATGCTCTGGAAACGCCGCAACTCCCACCGAAACGGACAGCAGCCCTAAGGACTGCTTCTTATATTGCAGCCGGAGACTCTTCACTTCCGAGCGCAAGGCCTCTGCACGGATAGCCGCGTCCCGTGCAGTTGACTCAGGCAGAATGATCGCGAATTCCTCTCCGCCATAGCGGCAGCATATATCGGTGGTGCGAAAGAAATTGCGAAACAGATCGGCCAATGACTGGAGCACCAAGTCGCCCGCATCATGGCCAAAAGTGTCATTGAATCTCTTGAAGTGGTCGAGGTCGAGAAAAAGAACGGCGGTCGATTGCTTCTTGCGACTCGCGACTTGCAGTTCTCTTTCGAATGATTCCTCCAAGAATCGCCGATTGAACAATCGAGTCAATGGATCGCGAATCGACTGTTCTCGCAGGGTTTCACGCGATTGCAGGCCGGCCAGAGAAAGTGCGACGTGCGAAGCCACGCTAACCGTCAAGTCGCTGCCGCAAGTCCCGCAAGCCTTCTGTGCCAGACTCGAATGCTCGGCCCTGCCATATCGAATTCCATATGCAAAACGCCAATTGTGTTGCCTTGCGCGACCATCGGAACGCAAAGAGATTCGGTGGTCGAGCTCTTGGTCAAGTGCTGGCAGACAATGTCATTCGCTGGAGACCCACTCCAGTGAGGCTGGCCACGGCGGAGAGACCAGCATGCGTCGGGAGGAAATGTCGGGGCCAATGCGTCTGTTTTTCCCCATCGAACTGCCGCCTCAACAAGGTCTCGCGACGACCTAAACAAATAGAGCGCTCCAGACAGGAGCTTCGGGAAAAAGCTTCTGCGCGGAGTTAGCCGACGACCTCACACGCCTCCTGAACGTTCGCACTGCACGCCAGCAGAGACCCCATTTCATTCAGCGAGGTCGTTTGGTTTGTGCGGAGTTCCAACTCTTTCACGAGTTGGTTCAGCGACTCCGCATGTTGCCGTTGGGCTTCGCTCGCCCGGCTCTGCTCCGAAACGTCCTCATAGATCAGATATGCGCCCGCCACTTGCCCGTTCACCATCAGCGGAACACCATGCACCGCCAGATCAAGGACCTTCCCGTCCCTTCGCTCTTGCCGGACGGTTTTGTGCAGGGCCTTTCCGGCAAAAATCTGACGAACCAGGTCCGTCGAATCGGAAGCCTTGTCGTCAGAGAGGCCCAGACCTCGGATGCCAATCGAAGCAGAGCTCGTGACGGTCGTATTGAAAGAGCTTCTCGAAAGCGGAGTTCGCCAGTTCGACCGCTCCTTGACGGTCAAGTACAACAATTCCCAAAGGGCTATTCTGAATCAGTGAATCCAAATATGTGTTTGCCGGTTGAGATCGATTGCCATACGGTGTCGCTCGCTGACCTCCGATCCCACGATGAGTCCTACTGCGGACAGTACGAGCATGAGAAGGGCGACCTTATCGAACTCGGCGGCGGTAGGGGGAAACAGATCCATCGCGACTACGATTCCAAAATTCATGGCGAGCAGGCCAGTGACGACTCGCCGGATTCCCTGCCGCATCGCAATCCAGATGATCGGGATAAAACTCAGATAAAAATGGTCGTAACGTCCATCCTTGAATCCGAACAAGATGAAGAGAACAGCAAATATCGTCAGGGCTTGGCCAAATGCTTCTGCAGCGTGTACCAAGCGTAAATTTCGGTCGGGTCGAGCGTGCTCGATCAGGGTGGAACTGCGGAGGCGGCGGGCGAGAGCCACCTACGAACATGCGGAAATACATGGACCAAAAGAAACGGCGCGATGCCGACCAAGCCGATGGCATCGCCTAAAAACCAACCCACGCTGGACGACTTGTATTCGCTCCAGGTAATGCTGTGATCGGCGATCAAGCATCCGACGCCAATGATCGTTGCTCCTACCGCCGCCGTCGCACTCAGCAAAACATAGCGGACCACATCACGGCGGTGACGCAGCCTCAGATCGATACGGTGGGAGTTGCGCAACAGGTAGGCCGCCGCGCCATAACAGAAGGCACTTGCCACGGTACCGACAGTGCTGCCGAAGGACATGATCGGCTGGGCATAAATTAACTTGCCGGCGAGAGCATCGGCAAAACAGACGAGGAATGCGTACCACGGACTGACGCCCAACAGGAGCGCCATCACCAGACCGATGGCGGGATACCAAGCAACGAATCCAATGCGAGAAATGAAAATGACTTCGGGCCGGTTCAGCAGAAGGTACAGAAGCACGAACGAAAGAGAAACGGCCGCGTGACGAAGGATCAGGCGTTTCGAAGGCATCGATAAAGTCTCAGTGACTCAGCGCGGTCGCTTGAAACTGCTTCACAGTCTGTGCTTCGCCGAGATGAGCGTCCCGGGTGGACAAATCCTGCTTCAATGGTCGGGTAAATGATGAGTGAGGTCTGTGCAATAAAGCTCACAATGCTGATGCAACGCAAAATTGACTTTCTATTGGCGAGGGATCGACGAAGGAGTACCGCGTGATCCCGAATCTTGCAGGTCCTCGTAGCCGAAGTAAAAGGCAATCTGAAATAATTCTTCAGACCGGGCGACTACGATTCTACCTCTCGGGTTCGCGGCCTCGGCCCGACGCGGAAGGCCATCTGGAATGGCGGAAAGCCGGACGTTCGACGGCCTATTGATGGGCGGAAAATGGCAAGACCTTGATTCCTTGGCGATTCACGGTTAAGGCTGCGCCACCATGATGACTGGCCTTCTCACATGCCTTGTGATCGAAAATAGCGAAGAGGTCACTCCTTTCAGATCTTCTAACCAACCCATGGTCGGCTTTTCGCGGATTGCAGCTTACGGCGTAATCTCGAAAACAGTTCCGTAACCGAACATACCGCCGAAGCTACCCCCGAGGTTTGTCGTTCCGTAAATGTTTCCGCTCGGATCCAAAATCAGGCTGCCCTCTGGGCGTTCGCCGTTCAAACCAGTGAAGTTGAACAATATCCTTTCCGAGAACCTTCCGTTTCCATTGGGAACGAGTTCGTAAACCGTTCCAAAGCCGCGAGCGCTGCTGCCGATCGTCGTGCCTAAAATGTTTCCGCTACCGTCGACAATTACCCCTGCGCCCGGTTGCACCCCGTCGGTGCCGTCTGCAATGAAATCGTGCGCGATCTTTTCTTTCCAAACTCCGTTCGATAGAGGAACGAGTTCGAACACTGTCCCCCGATTACCCGCGCCTCCACCGGGAGTGCTCCCATAGAGGTTGCCAGCGCGATCAAAGGCCAGCTTCGCATAACTCTGGACGCCGTCCGTCCCGTCGTAATTAAAATTATGCAGAATCTTTTCGGTCCAGTTCCCACTCACCATGGGCGACAATTCGAAAACGGTGCCGTAACCGTAGGGCCCGCCCGCCGACGTCGTTCCATAAAGATTGCCCAGGGCATCGGCGATCACTCCGCCCCACGGAGCCCAACCATCTGCCGCTGTCCCTGGGTATACGAAGTTGTGAAGAATCTTCTCCATCCACCTTCCATTCGCAGTGGGGACTAATTCGAAAACTGTCCCGCTGCCCAAAGATCCTCCGCCAGCAGTAGTGCCGTACACATTTCCCGATGCATCGACCATCACTCCACCATACGGATACATCCCATCCCGCCCGTTGTAATTGAAGTGATGCAACACTTTCTCTGTCCAGTTTCCATCCTTCGCGGGAGAAAGCTCGAATACGGTCCCGTAGCCGTTCGCTCCACCCAGATCCGTGGCCCCGTAAAGATTTCCAGAAGCGTCTAAAACTAATCCAGCGGATGGACTGGAACCATCCTGCCCACGTCCGAAATTGTGAAGAACCTTCTCCGTCCATTCACCAGCCGACGTGGGCGACAATTCGAAAACCGTTCCGCAATTAAATGTGCTGCCAAAGCAACCATTTACACCACCACCATAAGTGGTCCCGTAGAGGTTGCCGGAGGTGTCGAAGATCAAAGTTCCCTGGGGATTGAGCCCATCTCGAATGCCAGGGTTGAAGCTGTGCAGCACCACTCCCGCTTGAGCGGCTGCCGGGAGATCCGCAATAAGGAACGTAAGGGCGAAAGTCGCCATCCATAAAAATGTGGCTGCGAGCTTTGCGGTTTGCATCATCGTCCCCTATTTCAACGAAAGGCTCGAACGATCCCGTAAGGGAGCATTTCACCGTAGTGCGCGCGCGTCAATGTGCAGGTTCTTGCACCCGTTGATTGACTAGGATTCGCTTTCAGGACACGGAGTCAGGACACGGGTGAGGGGCTCGCTGCTAGTTCTTCGCCGATCAGCGGGCACACCGGTCCGCCAGTGCAGCGGAGTGACAAGAACAACCCGCCGATGGAGTTACCGCTCTATTGCGGAGTGACGGCTCTACTGATTGGGGCAACAATAGATGTTTTTGGTCTGCGCTAGTTGCTTGTCTAGTTTTGCCGCACGCCCGATCTCGATTGAAAACACGGGCAGAAAAGTATCTATCGCGCTCTGCGTATGTTCGATCGACTGAATCAGTTCTTTGACAGCGGGCTCGATGAACAAGTTTTTATTGAGATTCAGTCGTCTCTGACTCTTAGCTCTCGCCATTTAATGCGGATCTGGCTTGGCCGGACATCAGGGCGGCGCCGCGCCCGTCGCTGCGGAGGATAGTTTCCGAAATGCCTGGGTTTGGCGGCCAAACGAATTGATCCGAGGGACCGTGCAGGAAGATGGCGTGGTCCTACACAGAGGAAGCGGATATTTCGTCGCTTTACCAATACATTTGTCTATTCGTCCGGACGCGAGAACCCTCGCATAATCCAGCCTAAGGCCCAGAGGGCTTCTCCGAACGCAACGGCGCCGATGGCATAGAGGGTTTTCCGTGAGCCAAAAGTAAGGATGCCGAACAGGATACCGGCAAGGACAATCGCTTGACCTGCAAAGATCATTCGCCTGATGGCTGCCTGCTTAGCCATGAATCAGGCTGCGTCTTCCGCCTCGACAGACTTTTCAGTATCCGTTTCACTACCGGGAACGTGAACGTCTTGGAGGTGAATGGCGAACGCCTGTTGCATCAGACGTAGGTTCTCGTCGGTGTTGACCGCGAACACAAAGTCAATGTTGGGGCATACTGAACAGTACCCTCTGAGGAGCGGGTCTCCGCTCGGGACAACTTTGAGAAGCATTTCCGGTTTTTGCATGAAATCGAAGCTCCCGTACCCGCTATCACAGCAGGTGAACGATGTTGGCAAGTGGTGACGATGTGAGCTTCTACGCCCGTTCCCCGATACGCTTTTAAATCGGTACGGCTCTACCGATGCTTACGGTGCACGCATCGTGCCGAAGGCTTTGGGCTAAGTCGTTGAGTAAACAAGGAGCATTTCCGCGACTCAGTTACATCGCGACAGATTGTCCCAAAGCTGATGTTCACTGGGACAGATCGGCTCATCTCGATTTGTACAAATCCCACCACCAAGATTTATTTCGACCTTGAAAAGTTGGGATTTTTCGATGGTGGAATGGACTTCATGGAAACGAAAGCGTCCTGACTCATTGAGTCAGGGGGCGATCGCTTGATCAGCCCTCCCCGAAAGCTGCTCACAACCACCTTACGTTGTGTACTGCGTGGGTACAATTGCCCGTTCGTAACGCGATTTGTGTTACCCAAATTTTATGGTCTAGCGGCGAATCCCGCGCTTGCGAGCCTGTTCCGTTCCAGACCGAACCCAATATTGCCGCTGACAGTTCGTACTGAGAATTGAACTAAAATCTATCCGAATACTGGGGTTCCTGGGGTTCATGGGAGCCTTGAGCAAGGGAAGGGGGAGCCAATATGACACACGCTTCAGGAGCCAAGAACAGCGCAAATTGATGCGAAAAGATTCCTTTCAAAAATTGACGGTGGCAGAATAATCGCAGGTTCCGCCAAAAAGGCAGCCATCTTTAATCAAGTGACTTGGCTGATTCTGTACAGAGCGGAAAGGTAAAACTCACCGTTGTCGCCGCGAGTATGTTGACTGCATTTGCGGCACACTTTAGGGATAAGGGCAAGATCGTGGGCCGTCACACTGTCGGACGCAGCAGCAATCATGGTGTTGTCATTTGGTTCACTGCACTTGGAGCACCCGAATGTATATAGGACCTCGAAACTAGGCATATACGTATGCCATTACTAACAACGAAAGATGCAAGGGTTTGCACACCGAACGGCTGGGGCCTTCTGTTGCTTGTAAAATCTCGCAATAGATAGGAGGCTTTCTCCGCTTTCCGACGCCAAAGTTCTCGATGCTCTGGGTAAAGGATCAATTTCAAACTGAGCCACTTCCTAAGAATTCTTTGCTCTGTTCCTTTCAGGAATTAAAACGCCCCGGCCGAGCGGTATCCAAATTCAGCGCGAATATTACAAACGTATGATCGTGATCCGATTACGCTGGAGCCCTTGTTTACGGAGGAACCATTAAAGAAGAAGTCAAGAATGAAGCCTCAACGTTGGCCGTGTTTTCCGGTTGATCAAGATGTTGTTTTTCTTTCCAAGGTGCGACACGCAAAAGCTTGGCGTGCTCAAAGCGATGGGGATTCTGTTTTTCTTTTTTGCTGTCATGAGATGTCCGTGCAGGCGCAGACCTTTACCACCCTCGCGAAGTTCAATTTCGATAACGGCGACGAGCCGAATTCAACGCTGGTGGAAGGTGCGATGGAGGCCGGTGTGGATATTCGTCAAATACTTAGACTTGATTCGGTCATTGCCGCCAGCTCCACAGACCGCCTTGGTGATGTAGGCATTTGCCTCTGTGTAAGGGGGGAGGACACTACCGCCTTCTGCCGATTCCGGTATAGACTCTTTTCCCGAATGCCCAACATCAAGCGGTTATGGCCGTGGATCGCAGTCGCAGCGGGAATGCTCGGGTTGACTGCGGTGCTTGTATATCTGGCGTTCAACCAATTAGCGTCCCCGCCGTCGGGTAAATGACCCTGCAACGCGCTAGTAGGACACACCAACACGCGACACATGCTGGTTGGGCAGCACCTGCGCATTTTCTTGTCGTATGCACGAGTAAACCCGAAGTCAAGTGTTGTAAACAGATGGGATGAGTTCTACATGGCGCGCAGTGCCACAACGATGGATGAAAACGGAAGCCGTCGGCAGTATGCTGTGGCGAGGCGTGTGGTCCAGAGGTCTTCGGCCTTACTGGTGCTTAAGAAGCCCGAGGATGAGTTTGGCATTGTCTGGAACGTGTCGAAGGACTCTGGGTGCCGAGCTCGGAGAACCGCGATCTGCGGCAACAGGGCCGCGGTGAATTAGCGCGTAAAATAACTACGGGTATGGCTGTCATTCTGGGTGCGGCGCTGCTAGCGTGCTTCGCGATCGCCTGTTTGCCGTGGTCATCGATTGCGGCAAAGATCGTGCTGGTCGCCGCGATCTTCACGTCTCTGGCGGCGCTCGCCTCGGTGGGTCAGGAATGGGCGTTTCTCTTTGCGCTCGCGGCGTGCGCATGCTGCCTGGCGGGAGCGTGGTTCCTCTTCTTTCACACCGCGCGCTGGGTCCATCGGTTCGTAATTTATACAGGCTACGGAGCGACGTTCGCCGTAATGGGCGCGGCGTCTCTTGGCGGTTGGGGCATCTTTGCACTCGCGGGAATCTGGGTGCTTGGATCGGCTGCCATCTTCGCAGCCAAATCGCTGACCGTCCGCTGGGCCGTCAAGCACATCGCGGGTTACCGAGCTTAGTCTACCCAAGTACTTGAGCGGTGAATGCCGGGTCTCCCTAGCAGACAACCGCAACGCCTCTTGCGTCTACCTCCACTGTTTTAATATCGCCGTTACACTCAAAATGCCACTTTGTGGCTCAAAGCGTGTTATCGCCTGTGGGTGTTGAAAAAGTCACGTCGATTCGCAGGATGAGAATCAGCGGAAGCATGTTAGAAGAAAGTGATTCTTCCCATGCTTTGTTGGATTCTCATCGTCGGAGGCCTGCTGATCATGATGGGGCAACACGACCGCTCCGAAGCGCTGTTCTACTACTTCCGCCTGGAAGATCAGGTTCCTGAGACTCATCTGCTGCGGCTCATCGAGAAGCACATCAGTTTTGCCTTTGTGCGAGAGAAGGTGAAAGCGAGTTACAGCGATACCGGCCGTCCCTCGATTGATCCCGAACTACTGCTGCGCATCCTGCTGATCGGCTATCTGTACGGCATCGCCAGCGAACGGCGACTGATCGAGGAACTGCGCATGCATCTGGCGTGGCGCTGGTTCACCGGTCTGGGGTTCGATCAGGAGATTCCACATCACTCCACGTTTTCCAAAAACCGGCACGGACGGTTTCAGGAATCGAAGCTGTTCGAGGAACTGTTTGAACAGATCGTGAAGCAGTGTGTGGAAGTGGGATTAGTACAGGGCAAGCACCTGTCCGTGGATGGCAGTTTCGTGGAGGCGAATGCGGCGAAGGAGAGCCGCATTCCGCGCCAGCAGTTAGCGGAAGCGGCACAAGTGAACCAAACCGTGCGCCAGTACCTGGTGGAACTGGAGCAGCAGAATCCGGCGGAAGAACCGGTGCATACGCAAGATCAGGTATCGACCACCGACCCGGACTCGACCTATGCCACCAAAGGCGGCACGCCGGCGCGGTTGGGTTACTACGATAACTATCTGATCGACAATCACAGTTGCGTGATCGTGGGGGTGCAAGCGACGGCCGCACGAATGAGTCAGGAAACGGTGGCCGCGCAAGACATGCTCACCCGCTTTGCGCAGTGGCAAGGAGAAGAGCCAACGTCCATAGCGGCCGATGCCACGTATGGCAATGGCGAGTTTCTGCAATGGTT
Source organism: uncultured Acidobacteriota bacterium (assembly GCA_963819455.1). Lineage (GTDB taxonomy): Bacteria > Acidobacteriota > Terriglobia > Terriglobales > Acidobacteriaceae > Sulfotelmatobacter. The sequence goes on along the minus strand of CAWFWF010000010.1, from coordinate 152,220 downwards.
AGTGGATCGGGGCATCGCGCCTTATATGCGTACCCGAGACAGCGTCCTGAGAAAGAACAATCCCGGCTATGGCCCAGAGCGATTTACCTATTTGCCGGAGAGCAACCGCTACCGTTGTCCTGCAGGAGAGCAACTGAACTACGTCGGGTTGAACGTTCGCAACCGTACCCATGTCTATATCGGAAGTCCCAAGCGTTGCGGAGCCTGCCCACAAAAAGCACAGTGCACGCGTGGCCGATACAAACATCTCGCCATTCACATCCACGAATCCGCCCGACAACGCGCTCGGGCATTGGCCAACACGCCGGAGTTCTTCCAGGCACAACGACAGCGCAAGAAAGTCGAGGCTTTGTTTGCGGAACTCAAGAATCAGATTGGGTTGCGCCGTTTGCGCTTAAGACGTTTGAAGTTCGTTCGCGAGCAGTTCTTCCTGGCAGCAGCTGCGCAGAACATCAAGCGATTGGTGCGCTTCCTCAGTCAGCCGACAGCACCGGTTCTCCCGGCCACCACTTAGTCGAACAGAGACAAGAAAACGGCGACGGTATCCTCCCAGATGAAAACCGTTCCGTTGAAGGAGTTTTTCAACACCCACGCCTGGTTACAACAGTTGGCCATGACACCGCAGCCTATTGGCCGCACTCGTGATCGTTGAACTCAGCACGAATTCGCAAGAGCACATCGTCAACTCTCTCGCCGGGTTTCGGCTCCGCACAGAATGTTTGTCCGCACAAGCTACACCGGGACGAGATGTCAGGTTGCTGCATGTCGATATTGTCGAAGTGTAGGTAGCGCTCCACTGTGTGCATCATGCGCCTCCGCAAGACCGATAATCCAACCACTCAGGAGAGGTTGCAGGATAGTCGAGACGCCAAGTAATCAGCTCGAGAAGGGCGACGATGCTCATCCCAGAGTTGAGAAGCTCGATCATCTGCTCAAGGCTGAGTCCTGCCTGTTCGCCGAGGATGGCCAGTTTCCAAACCGCGTTGACACGTGATGGGCTTATCAACCAAGGCTCCCCAATCTGGGCTGAGGTTTTGCAAATGGAATTCCAAGGGCGGCGTTACGACATGTCGCTGAAAACATTGAGTGTTGGCCGAAGCGGAAGTTGGACACTGCGGGTTCTCACGCTAACCTTACGCGAAAAAGCCCAATCATCGGCGCGGGCGGGTAGCCGTGAAGATACTCAATGAGTGAAATCGCCTGTTTTCGTCAACCATGAAAGCAGTGCAGATTTCTTCATCTTGACAAATCAATAAGTAACTTACATATTTGCATCTTCTGTGACAGTCGATGCGGCGCTTTCACTAGTACAGTATTTCTCCTCTCCCGGGCCAAAAACGTATTTCAATTTTTGAGGGAGGACTCGCATGTCTACTCACCCTTCCGATCCGGCCAATCACGCACCCTCGAACAACCTCAACTGTTACTCAAATTTGTATCCGCTCGCACACGTCTCAGCGAAAAAGGAAATGAAACAGTGGTGCCCCTGGGCTTTCGCTTTCAGTTTGTTGCTCGGGCTCATGACGATTGGACCATCGGCACAGGCTCAGACCTTCACCACTCTCTACTCGTTTACCGGCGGCGCGGATGGGGCGTATCCGTCGGGCTTGATCCGCGACTCAGCCGGCAACCTCTACGGCACTACGAACTCTGGAGGCTCGCCTACTTGTACGCCGCCATCTCAGGGCTGCGGAACTGTATTCAAGCTGGATCCCTCGAGCAAACTTACTGTGCTCTACCACTTCACGGGAAAAGAGGATGGCGAATATCCATCCAACGGCGTGATCCGGGACGCAGCAGGCAATCTCTACGGCACCACATTGACGGGCGGCGATCTCACTTGCACGCAGGCGTCTAACACCGGAAAAGGTTGCGGTACCGTGTTTAAGCTGGACGCGCGTGGGCACAAAACCGTGCTCCACAGGTTCACCGGCATACCAGGCGACGGGGCGGTACCCGAAGGCGGGTTGATTCAGGATGCAGCAGGCAATTTATACGGCGTCACGGGGCAAGGTGGTCATTGTATCGATCGCATTGGCTGCGGAACTGTGTTCAAGGTGGATGCCTCTGGTCAGGAGACTGTATTGTTCGACTTCGACGGCGGACCGCAGGGGAATGTTCCGGTTGGTCTGACGCAGGATGCAGCCGGCAATCTCATCGGCACGGCAGAGATTGGCGGCGTCCATTTCGCCGGCGTAGTGTTCAAGTTGGATTCCGCTGGAAAGGAAACGATACTGCACAATTTCGCCGGCGGCGGCGACGGACAATTCCCCAACTCGCGCCTGGTCCAGAGTGGACAACACTTCTATGGCACCACAACAGTTGGTGGAGCGAACAGCGGTACCGTGTTCAAGATCGACGAAACCGGCAAGGAGGCTGTCGTGTATAGCTTCGCCGGACCGCCGGACGGATCAGGTCCCGAGGGAACTCTCATCCATGATGCGGCGGGCACTCTCTACGGCACCACTTTCACTGGCGGTAATTCCTCTTGTTTCCCTCCGTACGGCTGCGGGACGGTGTTTCGGCTGGATACAAATGGTCAAGAAAAGGTGCTGTACAGGTTCACTGACACAACCGACGGCAATACTCCCGCCTCAGGTGTGATCCGGGACGCAGCAGGTAATCTCTACGGCACCACTAACTACGGAGGAGCCTACGGCTTCGGCACCATATTCAAGATCACTCTCTAGCCAACGTCAGTTCTCAATCTTGATCGTCGCTAGCATCTTTACAGCGGACACATCCTCGGGAGTGTGCAGCGGCCTCAAGAATTCGGATTGCTGAGTGTTTTATTTCGCGCCTTTGTCGAACTGTCGAAAAATCGCCGTTTCACTCATTTTTCGATTACTGACGGATGCACCGGATCCGCCCCAAACCGAAAGCAATCGAAATTTGAGCGCAATGGCCTTCCATGAGAAGGCCGGTCGGAGTCAAGTCGATTCTTCTCTGGCTTGGTTGAACAAGTTTTTTTCTCTTCCCGCCGAGTTAGCCACTGTCGCCATGCTTCCATTCGCACTCTCGAGGAGCGAATCGTTTCGCTCGGTGCATGTTGGGCGTTCTCGTTTCAGCCGGTGCTGCTATCTGATTGGCGCCCTGTGGTTCTGCTCTTCAGAGTGGAACCTGGGCCAGGCCATTAACGCAGTCACCGAAACTCGGCTTTGGGCTTGTTGATTTTTTCTCTTCCTGGAACGATTTTGATTTTGTTTTTACGCAGCTTCCGCAACTGTCGTTCGGCTGCTGTTGTGCAACGGTTCGTACACTTCTCCACTTACCCACAAGTGATGCAGCAACACCGCCAGCTTTCTTGCCGTCGCCACGATGGCTCGCTTCTTCCCGTTTCTTCCACCGCGCTCCGCCAGCTTTAGGCCCCAGCGCCGGAGATCGCAGTCGATACCAAATGGCCCCAGGATATGTTGCGCTCCCTGCACCAGCAACGTGCGCAGATACGGATCGCCTTCCTTGCTGATGTGCATCTGAGGCGCGCTCTGCCCGGAGTTTCGTCGCCCCGGCTGCAGTCCCAGATAGCCGCCCACGTCACGGCTCTTGCGAAAGCGCTGCGGATCTTCCAACGTCAGCATGTAGGTGAGAGCGATCAGCGTGCCCACGCCCTTGATCTGCTTCAGCAGCGCCACCTGCGGATAACTCTGCTGCGCCAGATTCTCGATGCGCTCGTTGTATTCCACAATGCGCTCGCTCAGCGACTCGATCGTGTTCAACAGAGGTTCCAGTGCGGCTTGCAGTTCCGGACTTAAGCCTTCCGCTTTTTCCGGATTCATATTGCGCACGTTGCAGCCGCGCAGTCTTTCTCCGTAACTCTTCGCCAGCCCGCGAGCCGTGTTGACCAGCGCAGTCCGGGCGCGCACCACGCCGGCCCGCGCTCGAATCGTCATGAGATCGGCTTGGGCCTGTGCGCTGCGATGCTTCACCGGACTGAGCAATTGCGGATCGATGCGCGCCAACCGCGCCAGCGTCTGCGCATCCATGCGGTCGTCTTTCTTGCGGCTCTCTGCGATGAGCCGCACCTTGCGTGCATTCGCCACGATCACTTCATGCCCCAACTCGGTCAGCAAGCGGCTGATCCAGGGTGAATGCGTCCCGATCTCCAGCGCGATCCGAGTGCGTGGCATCTCGCCGAAAACTTCGCGCAACGCTATCGCATTCGTGCGGACGCGCTGCTCCAGTTGGATCTGCCCGGATTCGTCCAGCACGCAGTACCAGCTGTTGCGATCTCCCAGATCCAATCCAATGGTCAGCTTCTGCTGCGAAATATTCCTGCTCTGCGCTGCCGCTCTGGTGCTAACCTTTTTCATTGCCGGTCTCCTTTTTATCTGTGCCTTGAGCACGTCGATAACTTGGGAGCGTACTCCGCATCCCGTCCGGAGACCGGCCTTCTCATCCCATCTGATTTGGTCAACCAGTCAGCGCGGAAACGACGGTGTTCAGTTTTGACCACTTGCGGAATCGCTAACCTGCGATAGTGCAGTCAACTAGCGCGACCTGACAGTTACTTGGATTACGCGAGGCCGGATGAAGAAAAAACCACAGCGAGTCGCAGACGTTCTAGAGAAAGAACTCAATCCTGCAATCAAAGAATGGTTGCGGCGGGCCAAGCTTTTGCCAGGGTTCACCCACATTTTGCTCAACGATGAGGACCGCACAATCCATCTGCCTCAGCTCTACCATGACCTCGTTTGCCGCCTACGTCTTGCCAAGGATGCTACTCTGCCCAAGTCCGCCGCCGCTGCTGAGCACGGGCAAAGGCGGCGAGAACAAGGCTACTCTCCCTCCATGCTGGTCGAGGAGTCAAGGTTGTTTCAAGTGGTGACATTCCAAACCCTACATCGTTATCAGGACGAGCTCGATCGCGAACACCTGCTTTCGGATATAGCGGTCATTGCCGATGAGGTGGATTTTCAACTCGTGCAAGCCGTTAAGGAACTGACTCGGACCGCAGCTTAGCTTGAGCAAATTAACGGCGCAGCGCGATGTCCCGAATGACTGCTTTGGAACCAGCAAGGTTGGTACCGATAAAACCGCAAGACAGCATCGTTCCAAAGCGCCACCATCAAAGTCTCCACCATCACATTTAAGCCGTTCGAGAGTCGGCGAAAAATCGCCAAGCCGCTTTTGTATTACCAACCGGCGAATATCCCCATTTCACTCATCTGCGTTGATCACCGAAAAAGGTACGGAAGCGTACTGACAAAAGCCGCTCGGAACAGTAAATTTTCCAATTCCTTAAGACGTCGGAGTTGACGATGTGCGCGGTCACGGTCGGCCCCCAAAATTTGCTGGATATGCGGCAAAGCGGTGTATCTGGAACAGTGTAAGGTTGATGAAACCGGTTTGCCGGTACACGAGAACTGTTATGTCGCGAAGGTGAAATTGTCGACCGCGCCACAACCCATTCGCAAGAGACCAAGACCGTAAAGCTGTCGTTGCTTCCACATCCTCTCAATTCCTTGAAACGTGGAACTCTCTTTTGCAACGCAGTATTTAGGACATTACTCTACGTCTTCTTTGTGTTTCCCCCTATTGAATCAGTTTGCGCTTCACGTTGGCCAAGCCGGTTTCCGCCTCTTCGATTAGCACTTCTAGCATTGACACCCCAATTCCTCCCCCAACGTAGCCGCGCAACTGCTTCAAGCCCAACAGTGTGGCCTCCTGTTGTTTGATTAGGGCGAGAATCGTGTCCAGCGAATCATCATCCACAATCTGCCAATGCTATCACCGCAAGGACACATCGTGATTTGGCGGGCGCGAGCTATTTTTATGTAGTAGTTGTCTGAATTGCTGCCAGTGGGGAACCGAAGCGGAATCAACACACCCCTCAACGCCGCGATGCCCCACACTGTGGCAGACCGGGCTTGTGTGCCCGGTACCCTATTAACCGGCTTTCTCCTTTGCCGTGTGTTGCGTTTCCGCTTCCGCTTCCGCTTGGCGCTCGTGTTCGACCATCTCTTTAACTGACGTTTCGGCTATTTCCCGAATCGTGCCCAGTCGCTGTGCTTGCTCTGTTCCTTTTTTCGTTGTTTCGATGAGCAAATCACAATATCCGATGATGGTTCCTAGTTTGCTAATCATACGGTGCGCCACCATGCAACCCGGCTGATGGCGTTCCGCTTTTGACTTCATCCGGAGGACATCCCTTCTCCCCCTACGCGGGAAGTTTGCTGCATTTCCTCACAGTCCTTGTTTGTCACTTTGATTTCGTTACGGAATCCGAACTGAGCTGTGCCCGTTGGGTTGGTTTCATCTGCCGCTCTTTCCCGGAGCGCTTGTAGCTGTCGCGCTGGCCTTGGGCTGGCGATGCTCGGATTTTGTAACCGGATAGAAGTAGTAAATAGGTCGCAGTCAGGCTTCGTACACACTTCAGTCGAAGGGAAGACTATTGTTGTGCCTTCGCACGAGCCGTATTCGCCGCCACAGCTTCAAACCCGGACGTTTGCGCAGGCTGCGCTATTTTTGACCGGGCATGCGTGGGTTGGACATCAGGGCGCTAGGGACTTGCTGGAACTGATGTTCTCACCACCCAAACAGGGCTTGTCATGACGGATTCGAGTTCTGCGTAGCACCCGGCACGCGCTGCACATTGCGCAACTAAACGTCAACTGATGAAACATCGCCGTTACACTCAAATGTATGGTCCGCCGCCGAACTGCAAGAGGTTTGAAGTTTGACGAAGGTCAGTCCGCGTAAATGTATCCGGCCTCTTAGTGGAGAATCGCTCTCTCCGGGCACTTGATGATGATCCGCACGTGCCGGTCCTATTAAATCCCTCGGTCCCTAAGGACGCATTTGAGTGTCCAGGTTTTCCGGCACGCCGTTGGACTGTTGTCTCGTCTTCTTCTCTCCTCAGCAGACCTTGGTGGAATGAAATCTAGCCGTCGTCGTCGTGGCGGTGGGAAAGTGGAAAGCGTTTTGTGCTTTCCAGTTTTCCACCGCCATCAAGCAGCCGCCCTCTGTGGCAGCGGCTGATGGCGATAGTCTTTGCCGCTGGACAACACGGCCCAGGCAATGCGGGCTAGTTTGTTGGCGATAGCGACAATCACTTTGTTGCGTGGAGCTCGCTGACTCAGCCGATGCACCCACTGTCCCAATCCCGCAGTGTCGTACTTGATGCGAAACAGCACAGCCCGGGCTCCGTGGATCAGCATGCGGCGCAGATAGATGTTGCCGCGTTTACTGATGCCGAACAGCTTCGCTTTGCCCCCAGTGGAGTACTGCCGAGGCACGAGGCCAACCCACGCCGCAAAATCACGCCCGCGACCAAACGCCGCCCCGTTGCCGATGGCGGCCACCATGGCGGTGGAGACCAGCGGCCCAAAGCCGGGAATCTGGCGGAGACGCTGACAGCGCTCATCTTCGTTACTAATGCGCGCAATCTCGTCCGTGACGGTCTCGATGTCGGCCTCCGTCTGCTTCCATTCTTGCCACAGCCGATCCAGCAGCCAGCGCAGACGAGGGGTTAGGTTCTGCTCGGCATCTTCCATCACCGTGGGCAGGTTCTTGCGCAGGTGAATGGGCTGTGCCGGAAAAGTGATCCCACGCTCCAACAGAAAGCCACGGATCTCGTTGATCAGCGCGGTGCGGCGCTGCACCAGTCGATCTCGAACTCGGTGCATGGCTTGCACATCGAGCTGCTCCTGGGTCTTGATCGGCACAAAGCGCATGTTCTGTTTGGTTACCGCTTCGGCAATCGCTTCCCCATCGATGAAATCATTCTTGTTCGACTTTCGGTAAGGTTTTACGAACTGCGCGGGGATGAGCCGCACTTCGTGACCTTGTTCTCGCAGTGCGGCTCCCATGAAGTGCGCCCCCGCGCAAGCTTCCAGGCCGATCCTGGAGGAAGGCAGATTCGCTGTGTAGGCCAGCAGTTGCGCACGTGAAAACTTCTTGCGAACGAGAACTTTGCTGCGTTCTCCCAGTGCAACCAGGTGAAAGGTGGTCTTGCCAAGATCGATGCCGATGGATGCGATGTGCATGACGATGATCCTCCCAGATCAAACTGCCGAGTTATCCTACTCGGCGGCGGACCATCTCATTAATCCCACTTAGCGGCTCAAAGCGTGAAATCGCCTGTGGGTGTTGAAAAAGTCACGTCGATTCGCAGGATGAGAATCAGCGGAAGCATGTTAGAAGAAAGTGATTCTTCCCATGCTCTGTTGGATTCTCATCGTCGGAGGCCTGCTGATCATGATGGGGCAACACGACCGCTCCGAAGCGCTGTTCTACTACTTCCGCCTGGAAGATCAGGTTCCTGAGACTCATCTGCTGCGGCCCTGATTACAACAGTTTCGTTGGATAATTAAGAGCGTTCCACCGCGGAAGGGGACCCGTAACCATGCGTACCGAGTACATGCCCGGTCAAAACGTATAGCCGCCTGTATGCGACAGTTAACCCGATTCGCGAGAACAGAACGGGCTGACAATGCCGCAAGATTCTGCATCTTGACAGGCTCATCACTGCGGCAAATACTTGCACGCAGTCCGCCCGAAGCTCTCGAACCAGCCGTAAACTCTGGCGGTTTCGACGCCCGGCCAGCACCGTGAAAGTCAGAGTCCGCAATTGACTGCGTACTGTAGTAACCGTCACCTCATGCGCCATTCGGCCCACCCCAGACCTACAGTTTAGGGAGACTCCAATGCATCGTTTTCAGGTCGCTCGCATTAATGTTGGTTTTACTGGTATTCGTTCACGTGCAGCCTGCCGTCTTGCTTGCGTCAACCTTCTTTTCCTTGTCCTGCTGCTGTGGCTCAGTTCCGCGTTTGCAGCAGCCTCGAATCCCGTCCCTCTCCTGAATCAACCGCTGGCTCCAGCAGCGGTCGCGCCGGGAAGCGCTGGATTCACGCTCACAGTGAACGGATCGGGATTGATCTCGACTTCCGTCGTGCACTGGAACGGAAACGCTCGGACCACGCACTTCGTTTCAAGTTCGCAACTCACCGCCGACATTCTGTCGTCCGATGTGGCGAATGCGGGCACAGGCTTGATCACTGTGGTCAATCCAAGCCCGGGCGGAGGCACGTCGAACGCACAGTTCGTGCAGGTGATCGCATCCGCATCGACTCTGAACTTCTCCAAGATAGATACGACATTCTCTTTTGGGGCGCTTCTCGGCCAGCCCGTCGTTGCCGACTTCAATGGAGATGGCAAGCTGGACATCGCAATTGCGGAAGCGGATACGAGCGTTTTCCCGAATTCGGTGGACGTACTGCTCGGCAATGGCGATGGCACATTCCAAACCGCCGTGAGCTATCCGGTAGGTGACTCTCCTTACGGGATCGCCACCGGCGACTTTAACGCAGATGGCAAGATCGATCTTGCCGTTGTAAATGTCTGCGGATCGGATTCGACCTGCGCTTCGAACGGAACGGTGTCGATTCTGCTGGGCAATGGCGATGGCACATTCCAGACGCAAACCACCTTTTCACTAGGGATTTCGATGGGACACATTGCCGTAGCCGATTTCAATGGGGATGGTAAGTTGGACCTAGCCATCACGGAATGCGGCGGTTCGACCTGCGGTTCTAATGGCAGCGTCTCAATTCTGATGGGTAACGGCGATGGAACCTTCCAACCTCGCGTCGATTATGGGACAAAACACCGGCCTACTGGAATCGCAGTAGGCGACTTCAACCATGATGGCGTCATCGACATCGCCGTCGCCAACACGAATTCCAACTCCATCTCAGTGTTACTCGGCAAGGGTGACGGCACCTTCAACGGACAAGTTACCTATCCCGTTCAGTCTGCATCGGTGGACATTATCGCCGCCGATTTCAATGGAGACGGCAAGCTGGACTTGGCCACGGGATACACTGGTGGTTCGATCGCGGTGCTGCTGGGCAATGGCGACGGCACCTTCCAGCCTTTTGTGAACTACTCCGGAGCCTGCTGCACCTCGAGTGGCCTTATCGCCGGAGACTTCAATGGCGATGGCAAATTGGATCTCGCGGTAACGGCTACGAATGCGTTTTCTGTATTGCCGGGCAATGGCGACGGGACATTCCAGACTTCGCTCAACTTCCCCGCAGACTTTACATCCATCGAGATGGCTGCGGGAGACTTCAACCGCGATGGGGCTCTCGACCTTGCCGTAACCTACGGCGCCGGAACGCTCTCGACATTCCAACAGATAGCCGGTTCCCCGGCAGTCACTTTCTCTCCAGGAGGTCTGAACTTTCCCAGAGCTCTCCTGAACACAATCGAGGGCCCATCGACCGCCACGCTGACAAACACAGGGACGGCGGATCTTCATATCTCCAGCATTACCGCATCGGGAGACTTCACCCAAACGAATAATTGTCCGGCGACGCTGCCCATCACTCAGAGTTGCACAATCAGCGTGACCTTCACGCCCAAGAAGCGTGGTGTGGAAGCAGGGACGATTGTGGTTGTAGACGACGCGTCTTCAGGATCGCAGACGCTCCCGCTTACCGGTATTTGCACGGTGTTCACGCTGTCTCCGAGCAAGTTGGACTTTGGCAAGCAAAAGCGCGGCACGAGGAGTTCGCCGCAAACCGTCACCGTTACGAACACCGACGTGAGTCCTGTCGATGTCACCGGAGTGGTTTTCTTAAACTTTAACCCCGAGAACTTCGTTCAAACCAATCACTGCCGATTGATACCCGCGAAGAGCAGTTGCGCCATAACGGTGTACTTCAAACCGATATTCTGGGGCTTCTTCGCCTCGGATTTGACGGTTGCGACTGACGATGGAAGTGGGGACCAGTACGTCTTCGTGAGTGGCGGCGGCACGCCATAACTTCAATCCGGGAAATCAATGCGCTCTGTTTCACGAATGCGCGACAGACCAAGACGGAAGAAACTGTCATTAAGATGGTTTACGAAATATCGCCATTACACGCAATATAAAAAGGCGCCCACTTTTGCGGTAGGTTGAGATTGTTCGGATCACCAACCTAGCGAAAGGGAGCGCCTTTATGAATCAGGAAAAGTATATCGGCATGGACGTGCACCAAGCCACCATCTCGGTGGCGGTGATGGATGCTGCAGGGCAAGCTGATCATGGAATGCCTGCTGGAGACCAAGGCGGCCACGATCATAGATTTCATCCGAGGATTGCAAGGAACCCTTTCTGTGACCTTCGAAGAAGGAACCTCCGCTGCCTGGTTACATGACCTGCTGAAGCCTCATGTCCACCATCTTGTAGTCTGCGATCCGCGCAAGAACGCTCTGTTGAAGGATGGCAACAAGAGCGACCGGATCGACGCGCGCAAGCTGGCCGAGTTGTTACGCGGCAACCAACTCCATCCCGTGTACCACGGAGAGCATGGGGTTCGCACCTTGAAAGAACTAGGGCGCAGTTATCTGACCATCACCCAAGATGTGACCCGGGTCATGAATCGCATCAAAGCTCTGTACCGCAGTTGGGCGATTCCCTGCGCGGGCACAACCGTCTACGCTCCCCGTCATCGCGCCGAGTGGTTGGCTAAGATCGCGGAACCAGGAGTTCGGGTTCGCGCCGAACGGCTCTATCAGCAACTGGATCTGTTGCAACCGGTGCGCCTGGAAGCGCGACGCGAGTTACTGGCGGAAAGCCACAAACATTCGGGCGTGAAGTTGCTGCGCCAGATTCCTTCCATCGGTCCGATTCGCTCGGCCCTGCTGGTGGCCTTGCTGCAGACCCCGCACCGTTTCCGTACCAAGCGCCAACTATGGGCCTACAGTGGCTTCGCAGTCGAGACCCACGACAGCGGGGAGTACCGCTCGGTGCGCGGCAAACTGCAACGCAACCGCGAGCGCATGACGGTACGCGGTCTGAATGACAACCACAATCGAGAGCTGAAGAATCTCTTCAAAAGTGCTGCGGTATCGGCCAGCACACGTCCTGGCCCTCTGCGCGACTTTTATGTGGCTCGGGTAGAGAAAGGAATGCGGCCGACCATGGCCCGTCTCACCTTGGCTCGGAAGATGGCCGCGATCAGTTTAACCATCTGGAAGAAAGGGGTGGACTTCGACGCCAAACAATTAGATCAGCAAGCAGCTTGAGCATCTCTGAGGAACAGGCTTTTCCATCTCTGCGGTGTACTCCGGTGGTGGGCAGTCGGGTTCTGCAGATGCTCGGTTCGAGGGTGAGTATCAGTCAATGAGATCGGCCCCGTGTGCTTCGGCACCGAGTCACCCATTACACGCTATGCCCCCTCGGATAACCAGAAATAGCGATAGGCCACGAGCCTCGGATAGAACCATGGTTAACATTCGTCCTGCTTGCCGCGTCTTGCACACTCGAGCCTTGCCACCAGCAGCAGAGAAAGCTTACGAGATGGACAACAAGCCGAACGTCTTCAGAGGTAACGAAACAGAGTGGGCTGGATCTCGAGAAAGAATCTCGATCCTCCGGTCGAGGCGGAGCTTTTTTCTTGACATCCCTTTTTATAGAACTCATTGACCAGTTCCGGGCAGCTCATCGGGATCAATGAGTGAAATGGCCTGTTAACGTGAGCTAAACAGCCCGCGCCGCTCGTTTGGGATTGCGGAGGAGTGGCTGCTGCGCGCGGTCTTTGTCGGGCGGCCCGCCAAGGCGTGCAGGCGCTTCTGAAGCTTTTCGTCCGTGGCCAGTTGAATGCGCCACATCGAGATTGACGACTGGCCCGCTGTCATCGTGAAGAACAATATTGAGCAGTGAACTGTGAACGAATAAATTCTCTCCGCGGTTGTACTTGATGAAACCGAGCTTCCGGAATCGGTTCATGAAGAAGCTGACGCGAGAACGCGTTGTCCCTACCATCTCCGCCAAAGTTTCCTGACTCAGTCTGGGAATGGACGTTTCGGGCATGCCTTTCGTTCCGAATTGTGCCATCAACAGAAGAACGCGAGCGAGTCGCTTTTCGCTGGAATTGAACAGCTGATCTACTAAATCCTCCTGGTACCGGACATTCCGCTTTAGCAGGTACTTCATAAACAGAGCCGACAACCTTGGTTGCAAAGCCATTTCACGCAAGAGCGCGGTTTTGTCTACATTGAGAAGAACGGACTCTGTCAGTGCCGTAGCGGATGACATGCGTAGAAGCTGACCCGCGAGCCCGCCTTCTCCGAAGAAATCGCCTACACTCAAAATTCCAAGAACTGCTTCTCTACCGTCATCAGATACAACGCTCAGGCGTATCTTGCCGCTCTGGATGAAGAACAATCCATCCATATCGTCGCCTTGAGCGAAAACCGTTTCTTTTTTCCGGAAGGAAACCATTCGCCGCCCCTTTCCAATACTGGAGAGAAAGGTAAGAGGATTGAAGTCAGGTGTTTTCTTCTGAGTTTTGACGATCTTCGCCACAGAGCCCGCCAATCAGGCGAGACAGTTCGCCACTTATAGTATGGAAGACGCTGCCAATCTCGAATGTTCAATATTGCTCACCGCGAGCGAGAGGGCCGCTTTTTGGGTGTTGATCAAGTTTGCTCAGGCTTTGATCTGGTGGCCAAGTAAATTCGGGTTCTCAAGTAAATGGAGGCCCCGCTATGGTCCCGAATACAGGAACTTCCAATTGGCACAGCATCGCTCAGCAAGTTACGGTCGAGATGGATAGCCGCAAGCTGTGTGTTCTGGTTAATCAGTTTTGCGCTGCTCTGGACGAAGAAGCAGAAAGGAAGCAACGGACTCCGCCGCCTTCGTTCGCTTTCCAAGCCACCAATAAAGACGGCAGCATGGCTGAGGCGCGTAGCTAACTGTTGAGAAATCGCCGTTACACTCAAAATCGCACTTTGCGGCTCAAAGCGTGTAATCGCCTAGTTTCGTCAGGCACGGGACGCCAGTTTGTCTCATCGGCGGGATCGACAAACCTCAGGCCGCTGCTCACCACTTGCAGTCGGGAGCGTCCAAATTCTCTTCTGATATATTTTCCGCAAACGGAGGTTCTCATGGACATCCACGGCGTCGCCCCCTTGCTTCAGGTTTTCGACATGCCCACAGCCATCCATTTCTACCGTGATGTACTAGGCTTCACCGTCTGGGGATCGTCCGAGGCTGGGGACAACTGCAACTGGTGTGGCCTGCGCCTAAATGGAACTGAACTGATGCTGAACACGGCCTACGAGGCCGACGATCGCCCGGCCGCGCCTGATCCCACGCGCATCGCCAGCCACAATGACATTTGCCTCTTCTTCGGCTGCAAGGATCTGGACGCCGCGTATCAGCACCTGCGCGCACACGGCCTCAATGTGAAGGAGCCGAAAGTCGCATCGTACGGCATGAGGCAGCTGTGGTTCACCGATCCCGATGGCTACGGCCTCTGCTTCCAATATCCTGCGTTACAGAAGACCCACGATGAGTGGGTCGATGCCTACGGGATTGAGGCGAAGGCAATCACCTAGTCTCGACGTTTTAGTCCGTGACTGACCGATTGCACAAGAGCCCGAATAGCAATGGTGCATGGCGTTTGCATTCAGCCTAAATTCTAACGTCCGTGCACAGTGCAAGAAGCGAATTGTCTGGCACCAGATGCGTCGAAGGATTGTTCCGAAATGGAATACCTGATGAGCAACCTTTTAGCGTAAGCGCGGCTCGATGAAGGCGATGATCGTTACAGCTCGGCGAGTGCGTTGATTGTGTAGTGTTCTGAATTGACCATTCGTAATTTGGGCGCTGAGATTAGAGTGGTACGGAGCCGTCGTGGTTCCGCATGGTTCCACAGCGTGGGCCACGAAGATGTGAACGTAGACGTTGACGGGTTTGAAGTGCGGGTAGTTGAACAAAATGAAGTTCTCGGCGGTCACCGGACCGACTATCCGAAAACGAAGTGAGATTTTGACGGCGACCATTAAGCGAGGTGCCTCATCACATGCGTGCACGGGTCGCCGAGTAAGGATTCCTTCACCTCCGGTCCCGCTCGAAGCGTTGCGTTGATAACTAGGCACAGATGCACGGAATAATCTTTTCGCAATTGCGGAAATACGTTGAGTCGAAACAGGGTAGTCAAGCGTGGAGCGCTTTACTTAGTCATGCCCAGCTTGAGAACAAGGCTTATTTGTCCGTAACCGAATATCCGGATGCCGAAATGGAGGCTTTGGTTTCGGCCGCCGCTAGGATGTCCGGCCAACCCGCTGCACTTATTCTTGAAGATTTCGGCGTATTCCTCGCTTTGCCGTTGATGAACATGTATAAGCACCTGATCCCGGGGGATTGGAAGACTCTCGATGTGATCGAAAAGACCGAGGAAACCATCCACCACGTAGTCCGGTTGCAAACCTCAGGCGCGAAACCTCCTGTGTTACAAACCATTCGGCGGAGCGAGCAGGAGGTAGTGCTGATTTACGCTTCTCCCCGCAAACTGTGCGCGCTTGCAATCGGCATCGCCAGAGGTGTGGCAAAGCGGTTCAACGAGAACATTGAAGTTACACAGACCAAGTGTATGCACAATGGCGCGCCCCACTGTGAAATTGTCTTCCGCAAGGGATGGAAGTTCTGATAACTAAAATACTCCCAGGGAATGGTTGCCTGGACAAACTGGCGTAACCGGCGATTCGCTTAGAAGCGCTGCTCCACGATTGTTCCTCCGGAAACGCGACGCCATCGGTACGACTCCTACCCGATGAGCTGTCCGCATGTCACCAACAGGGTAGACGTTGACAGCGATGAAGTGCGAGTAGTTGAACAAAATGAAGTTCTCGCCGCTCATGGGACCGACATCCGTAAACGAAGTGAGATTTTGACGCCGACCATTAAGCGCAGTGGTGACTCATCGCCAAGGTGGCCCGTGTATTCCGTCACAAACTTCAGAACGTGGCAGCGCCATTCCTGAGTAGATCGGTCGCGAGCGGTTAGGACGATCACGGGCACGCCAGCAAATTAAGAGACAACAATCAAACTTCCCGCTGGACAATCCAAGAATCCCTGACGGGCTCACGTCAAGAGTCCGCGATGTCGCACCACGGTGGCCCGAACATCTCAATGAGTTCAGGGCGACTTTAGGTCAACTACGGCTCGACTGTCGGTTGACCGAACTTCGCCTGTCATTTGCGCCGTGAAGCTGCACCAAATCAATCGACACAGAAGCGAAGGAATGATGGTCCAACTTCACTTCGGCACTGGGCTGACGTTTGCACAACACTCGCTGTGATCCTTCTTTCGGAATTGACAGTTAATCGGTATCATTTGTCTCCAGTACATAGCGAGAGGTGCCCTTATCAGCGTACGATGCTGAACAAGGATGCTGAGAGTTCGATCTGGTTCCATCTCATTTGATGTTAGGGCAACCAAACATTCCTTCGGGTGATCCGTCTCTTCCAAATCCAAAGAAAATGAACTCTTCAGGGATTTTGTTTAGAGAAAAACTGCACTGATTGGTAGAGTGTCGCTGCGGTGGGTCTATTGCAACGAAATGACCGGAACAGCCTGCGCTTTGAGCCCCATCAAGCTCGTCGACTCATTGCGGGCGACCGAGGCGTCAAGAATGAAGGGACGCAGTAGCATTAAGCATTACGTCCTCAGTTCCGAGACCCATTAATGTTCTCTCTCCGTCAAGCTGCGCACGGCTTCCCCGAGTTGCAAATCCGCCTCGTCTGCAATGACCATTACGGCTGAAAGCAGTTGGTCTTGATCGAGTTCGCCTCGGTGTCGGTGAAGGTGTAACGTCTCGAACGTGACCACTTCAATATGGTTCAGTACGAGGCTTAAGAAATCTGTGACCTGCGCCCGGTGCCCCAAACCAATAGGCGCAACCGCCAGGAGACCCATCCCACAAAGGCAAATCCGGCAAAAGCCCGCACAACTTCTAGCACAAGAATGACGACGTGGAACATATGTGGGCTGACGGCGAGCACAGACAAAAATGACATTTTTTAGTCACCGCCTCCGGCGTGCATCGCCGCCAGCACATCTAACGTTACGCTGCCGCACGCCTGAACAAAATGGTCGGAGCGTGATGCTCCCCGGCACCGCTGTGCTATTGACTCTCGCACGGATTTGCCGAACAGACGGGGCCTAGATTGCAATCGACCGGACTCATTGGAAGGACAAAAGAGCTGCGTACCAAATGTGCTACTGCTGGGCGGCAGCAAGAGCCACGGCTACTTGAAAGCGACGCTGAACTGCGACATGGTACTTCTGGGATCCCTCCTGCTCCACCAATTGCCTACAAGGAGACTGGGGCACTCTGGGATACTTAGATGGCACCGGCACTCTGATTCCCTATGGCGTCGCAGGCAAGACCTCCGCTCCAGGATCAGGACTGGCTGTCGGCTGGCTGGCCAAGTGGCTTAAGGGTCCAACCATATCCTCCCCTCGCGCGGCGACGACGCAGAACGCTGACATTTGGTCATGCGTTCTCACCCTTTCCAACGGGGACAGCGCACGAATCGTGTGGTACACGCTAACTGGAAGCGCGACCTACACGACCTCCTCTTACTCCAAGTACCAGGACTTGACCGGATGCTTTCAGGCGTTTTCCGGCTCGGTAACACTCGCCCAGCAACCCGTGATTCTGCTGACCAAAGACGAAGGGTGGGGAAAGATCATTCCTCCGTCCTGCTCTTGAAAACAATTGCCCCTCGGACCCGTCCGGGGGGCGACTTAATCGGTGGCGACGGCCCCCTCTATTCTCCCTTCAGCACACTATCCCGGTTACTGCATTGCCGACTGTAACAATGAGCAAAAGGTCGCGTTTGCCACTAGGTATGGTGTTCGTTGCGGCGCGCGGGATAAACCGTCTCAGAGTTGCAATGGGAATCTGGCACTTCTGTTCTACTGACTGTCACTTGGTTGCGGCAGCGGCAGCGGCAGTGCGTCGCCGCACGCGGAGGACAAGGCTCCTCACAGTGTTGGCAGTTGCCGAGGCTTGCTCTATATATGATTTTGAGCCATTATCACCGCTGAGAAATCAGCAGGACCTCTCGCGCTGGAATCCCCAAGGGGGATGGGTATTGCTTAGTTTCGTGTGATCCCCTATCGTTCGATCCGTATGTTGGAATGGGGAAAAAAGCAGACTGAAGCGCGATGCCCATATTGCGTCGCGGATGGCAAATTTCAGGAAATGAAAGCGCTCGCGAAAGACAGAAAAATCTGCGAGCATTGCGGGCATATCGAATTTCCCGAGGGTCAGGCGTTCTTCTGCCCCTGCGAGAAGTGTGTGGAAATAAAAATGTCCGGACGATTGCACAACTATGGGAGCAAGTAGAGGGGCAACTTCCTAGGAGACCAACGATCCGCCTGCAGGTCCAACGCGGTAAGAACTCCCGAAATCTTCGGTTCGATTCTGTTGAGTGGCGAAGTCGCTCCACGTCGACGTTGTCCCAGGATACTGAACATCCCGCAAGCCACTGAGTTCCACCGTCTGGGGGCGAATAATCCGAAGTGTCTAACCGCGTGCCTATTTCGGCTCAGAATACCTCACGTGGCCTTTTCTAGAGCTTCGTCGGCGTCCTCGACCAGCACTGATTCCATACGCTCTTTCCTTCGGCTGCGTGCCCGTCGTTCTTAGCTCCAATGTTCATGCCTTGATTTATGCTCAGCATCTGGCGTCGGAAGCACCGAAAACCTATAGCTTCTTCAGACCACCTCCACGCGAAGAGTGGGAGGCGACGCGGGAACAGACCATCAATGATGGCCTATGCCCGCCCGATGCGACGTATGACGATTACCTTGCAGATTCGACGTGCTTCCTAAGGGTTAGATCCATGGATGAAGAGAACACCTCGTGTCCAGAGATAAACCACTTAAGAGACAATGGACGGACGATTGATTCCGGAATGCGGGTCGTTAGGCTGGCAGTGGTGCGAACGAGGATAAAGAATTGCTTCTTCCTTCGTCATCAGCGCAGATTCCCAGCCGCACTCGTGGCATCGGTAAATGAACTGGTCTTCTTCGACTTCTCTGAGGCTGAACATAGTGGTGACTCCCCGATTGACTTCTCATTTCGTCGAATTCCAGCTACATCGTCTAATGGAAGGCGTTCCCTACCTGCGAGACACGTTGCTGGCATTGGCACCGATCAAGCGAACTATACCCATCACGAGCACCAGGATCACCGCGAGCATGACTGAATACTCAGCGACATCCTGTCCCGCATCGCCTGATATGACTTTCAGCCAGCCTTTCATCCCTGAGAGTCTGCATCAAGCGAGGGGAGCCGGGAATAGCTCTAACATCTGAGGCACGTCGGTAACCCCGGTCCGGTTACTATTTGTGCCGCGCGAGTAAAGCTATTGATCGACGCGGAAATGCAACCAGCGTCTGGGCTTTCCGGTCGGAGCGGATGTTTTGTTAATTAGCTGTGGAGGATGGGATCAGAGAGTGCCTGATTGCATGTACCGAGAGCATCACGCGATTTGAAGCTCCGACCTTTCGAAACAGTTTGGCGACGTGTGCTTTTACCGTGCGCTCTTCGATTCCGAGTGGAGCGGCGATTTCCTTGTTCGAGCGGCCCGCCACCAGCATCTCGAGTACTTCCTTTTCACGGCTTGTGAACGGTCGTCGGTCCTCAAGGACACCATGCTCCGAGGACCGGTATGCCCGATCCACGAACATCGAGAGAACTCGTCTCGGGGCCCAAACCGATCCGGCCAACACAGTGCGAATTGCCTGCACGAGTTCCCCGACCGATGCGGCCTCATCGAAGCAGCCCTTGGCGCCGGCAGAGATGGCCTCGAGGATTGCAGCATCGTCTAGGTTGTATCCCGTCACAATGACGTTGACACCCGGTCGGAGCCTCTTCAGTGTTGTTAGAATGTCGATGACGCTCTTGCCGATGTGACTGCCCAACAGAACTAGATCTGCAGCTTCTGGTTCACCGATTTCATCGAGCGCGATGGAATGAAGCTCGAAATCCGATTCTGCACTCAGCAATGCCCGAAATCCGACAAACCGGAGTGGATCGCTGTCAATCACTGCGATGTGGACCGTTGCTGTCCGTAGGTGTGAGGTTTTCAATGGAGCCCCTTAGTGAGGTATCGCGTTTATCGCGACTCGATTCGTCTCGTCGGCAATTGAAGGTATCGTTGTTTTGGGTGCAATCGTGATGCCACAAGCGATGACTGAGATAAATCCTTTGCTTTCAACCTAAGCCTCCACACGCTTTAATGGTCTTGTCTGCTATCGGCACAGATGTAGTGAAACCGGACAACCCGTCCAAGACTGGTTTTCTGCGCAATCTTCGCACGCTTTATGATTTCTCCTTTTGGGAGTGGTCTTCAACACAGATCGGCGGCCCAACTGCAGGTCGGTACTTCTAAACCATGCCCTCGGGCAGGTTCGGCTCCTGCTGGGGTGGTGCGGCGACAATCCTGCTCCCTACGGGAATCATTCAAATCGCTGCTACCGAGCATGGACCTCGCCACGCAGAAACTGCTCAAGACACGGTGGAGAGGAGCAGCACGAATTGCGGGACATTATTCGGGCTGATCCCTCCGGCTCGTTCGTTTATGCCATCGGCAAGCGCGGACGTTCTGCCGGTATTCGCCGTAACGTACGTCACGCCATTCGCAACGGACAAGCCCGAGTCCAAGAACTTCAACGCCTACGCGCTGAACGCGAAAACCGGCGCCGCGAAGCGCCGTCGCAAAACCATACAACTTTGCAAACTCCTCGAAAAATGGGTAGTGTCCTAATACTGCGCTGCAATGACGGTGCGCTGACGTACACTGGTCCATGCTTTCCGCTGCCGATCGAGCTCGAATCAAGGCAGACTTGGCCATCCTCGAAAAAGCACACGGCAGCGTAACCGACTGCGGCATCCAGCAAACGATGAGAGCTTGGATCAAGGCAGCGAAGAAGAAGCTAGCCGAAGGCGTGAAGAAAGCTTCCTAATTGTGAGTTACTGACGGCGGGTTTTGTTTTCTGGCTCGAATCTTCGCCACGTAGCATACCTCGTGAACTGCCTCTTGCATTGCTATTAGTCTTGCGGGTCGTCAGGTCTACAAGCTTCCCACAGATTGCGCAGAGGGATTAAGAGCTAGCGGATGGAACGCGTTCCATCCAGAGCGTTCCGGACCGCTCGGCCGAGAGCTTTCGCAGGATAAGGCTTTTGCAGAAAGCCGGCTCCCGATTCGAGACTGGCGCTGAGTAAAGCCGGCACCGCACTATAACCGCTCGTGAAGATCACCGGCACGCCTGGCTTGATCGCACACATTTGAGCATAAGCTGCTGGGCCCGGCAGACGAGGCATCATAACGTCCAGAATGATCACATCAATCTCGTCCACATGAGCCTTGAATTGGCGAACCGCATCTTCACCGTTCTTTGCCAGGATGACATGATAGCCGTGAGCGGTAAGTATTTCGAACGCTATTTCCCGCAGTTCCTCGTGATCTTCCCCAATCAGGGCCGTTTCCGTACCGGCCACAGACTGTTCCGCGTCGATTGGTCGGGCCTCGTAAGGCAGCTCGGCCACGCGTGGGAGGTAGACCCGAAAAGTTGTGCCGTGTCCTAGCTCGGAGTAGACGTTTACGAACCCACCGTGTTGCCTTACGATCCCGTACACCGTCGCCAGGCCAAGTCCTGTTCCTTTCCCGATTTCTTTGGTCGAGAAGAAGGGTTCGAAAATGTGGTCCAGCGTCGCCTTATCCATTCCCAGACCCGTGTCCGCTACGGAAAGCAGAACATACTCACCGGGGATAGCATCCGAATGAGTGCTGCGAAACTCTTCGCCGACGACTACGTTTTGTGTCTCTACGACAAGTCTTCCACCTTGCGCCATAGCGTCGCGTGCGTTCAGGCAGAGGTTCATCAAGACCTGTTCAATTTGGGTCTGGTCCGCGTGAACAGTGCGCAAATCGGCTGCGCATACGATCTTGAACTCGATCCGGTCGCCCATGGCGGCAGAGAGCAGTCTGGCTACTTCTGACACCAATGCGTTCAGGTTCAGGTTCTGTGGCTGCAATACTTGGCGCCGCGCAAAGGCGAGCAATTGCAAGGTTAACCCAGCAGCATGTTTTGCTTGGCTGGCGATCTTGTCAAACACCTCTCTAAGTCGGCTTCCTGCCGGAGCTTGTTCCTGGCCGAGGTTCGCCCATCCCAAAATGACGCCCAGCGCGTTGTTAAAGTCGTGGCCAATCCCTCCCGCAAGCCTGCCAATGGCCTCAAATTTCTGCAGTGCCTCGACTTGATGCCGCATTTTTGCGCGCTCCGTGATGTCGCGGATCGCCGCCGTCACCAGGATGCCTTCCGCGTTTTTCAACGGGCTCAGCATGATCTCGATGGGAAATTCACTTCCGTCCTTCCGCCTCCCGTTGAGCTCAATCCCCGCACCGATCTGCTGCGCCAGCGCGTCTTCCGTCGATCGACGCGCGTCCGCGATGAGACGTTCCGCGAAGCCTTCCGGGATGATGTTCTTCACCTTCTGCCCGATGAGTTCATCGCGGCGGTATCCGAACTGTTTCTCCGCTTGAACGTTCAGCAGCACGATCTCTCCGTTCTGATTCACTACAACCATCCCATCTGGAGCCGCTTCCAACAGCCCGCGGTACCTGCGCTCCATCTGCGCCAGATGTTCCTCCGCAGCCTTCCGGATGCTGATGTCGCGGATCGCAGCCGTCACCAGAATGCCTTCGGCGCCTTCCAGCGGGCTCAACATAATCTCGATGGGAAACTCACTTCCATCCTTCCGCCTCCCGGTAAGCTCAATCCCCGTACCGATCTGCTGCGCCAGCGCCTCCGCCGCGCTTCGGGTCCCGTCGGCGATCAGACGCTCTGCGAAGCCCTTGGGAATAATGTTCTTCACCTTCTGTCCTACCAGTTCATCGCGGTGGAATCCGAACTGTTTCTCCGCCTGAACATTCAGCAGCACGATCTCGCCGGCCTGGTCCACCACCACCATCGCGTCCGGAGCCGCTTCCAACAGCCCGCGGTACCTCGCCTCCGACTCCTGACTCTCGCTGAGATCGCGGCTGACCTCAGAAAATCCGCGCAGACATCCATCCGCATCGCATAACGCCGTCAAAGTGAAGCTCGCCAGAAATTGCGTGCCGTCTTTCCGCACGCGCATGCTGCTTTCTGCGTAGTGGCCGTTTGTAGCAGTCAGCCTCAGCACCTCCTCCGGCCTGCCCCTTTTGATACCTTCCGGAGGAAAGAAGCAGGAAAAGTCATGACCGATAATCTCATCGGCGGTGTAGCCTTTGATCCGTTCGGCGCCGGCATTCCAATTGACAACCCGACCTCGCGGGTCCAGCAGAAAGATCGCGTAGTCCTGCACTCCGTCCAGGAGCATGCGATATTTTTCCTCGCTGTCTCGGAATGCTCCCTCCGCCCGCCCACGGGCCGAGTTGTCGCGCAGGGTGCTCCAACCGGCTGCACCGGCGATGAACAATCCCAGAAGTGTTCCGAAGATCAGAACCATCTTGTTTTGCCGCAAGCGCAACTTCGTATCCGCATTGCGCAGCACCAGCAACCGCAACTCTTCGCCCTGCACTCTCCCCACGATCGCCAGAAACGAGTCCATGGTTCCCTGGTCTGATCCGCTTCGAATCGCATCCGCTTGCGGCCCCTGGGACTGGCGCATCCGAATGATCATCTCCGCGTGCTCGATCTTTTGCGCTGTGAGGTTTTCGAGAGCGGTAATCTGGCGTTGCTGTTCAGCGTTGTCCAGCGTCAGGAAGCGAATCGATGCCTGGTCCTGCGCGAGCTTTAACCGGCCGGCGCGGTAGGAATCGAGATAGGACTCCTCGCCCGTCAGTGCAAATCCGCGAGAGTTCGACTCGATGCTCTCGACACCGAAAAGCAAATTCTGGATGCTCTCCAGAACCTGATGGCTGTGGCCCACCCATCGGGCGCTTTCACTGGACACGAACATGCCGCGGTAGGAAATCGCGCCCACGACGAACAACGTCAACATGGCCGAACCGAACGCCAGTTGCGTCTTCCGATTCAAAAGGGACTTGGTCTCCATTTCACCTGACCTGGGCTTCCGCGGATTGAAGTGTCCCGACTTACTCTACGATCTGAGCTAGTGGCGTTTCCCAGCATCGCATGGCTTGCCCGAGCTGCAAATCCGCCTCGTCCGCAATGACCACTATCGCTGAAAGGACTTTGTCCTGATCGAGCTCGCCTCGGTGAAGGCGTAACGTCTCGAACGTCACCACTTCAAACAACCTGGACTCCTCGACGAGCATGGCAGGAGAGTAGCCTTGTTGTCGCCGTCTTTCTCCGTGGGCACTCGCCGCGCTGGAGGCGAGCAGGCGGATATCCTTGGCAAGGCGTAAGCGGCAAGACAGGTCATGGAAGAGCTGAGGGAGATGCCGCGAGCGATCCTCATCGGTAAGTGGAATCTGAGTGAGTGCTGGAAGAAGGCTCACTCGACGCAACCATTCTATGATGGAGGGTTCAATTTCTCTTTCCAGTATCGTCGCCACGCTCTCTGGCATTTTTCTCATTCACGTAACTCCAGTGAATTGTCAGACTCCCTCGCAGTCTCTCACGGGTGAAGATTCAAGAAATGATCAAAACAGACCACACACTCAGTGTTCGGTTGTCGGTTGACGAAATCAGGCGTGGCTGTTGAAAAACTCTATCGCGCAAAACTGGTCGAAAAAACTTTGCGATAGGAAGCCCTAGGAACGACGATCTCCGTTTTACTGGACATTTTCTATGTTCCAAATTTCGGCTATTTTGGCAAAACGAGAGTTTTTCAACAGCCACGGGCCATTTCACTCAATGCATGGTCCGCCGCCGAACTGCAAGAGGTTTGAAGTTTGACGAAGGTCAGTCCGCGTAAATGTATCCGGCTTCTTAGTGGAGAATCACTCTCTCCGGGCACTCGATGATGATCCGCACGTGCCGGTCCTATTAAACCCCTCGGTCCCTAAGGACGCATTTGAGCAACCTAAAAGTAGTCAATGGATTGGTAATGGATTACCCCGAGGCGTAGTCTCGGCGGCCCCATGTTCAGCCTAGTTTTGGGTAACATCCGCGCGTCGACGCTAGGCGCCCGGGTTCATGGCACAGTTCTCGGAAACGATCAAATCCTTTGTGGGAACATCGCATCGACCTATTACTTAGTCACGCCAAAGAAGGCTCGACGCGCCTCCTGTGGACGGGCATCAATGGTGCGATTCCGCTCGTCGCACTCAAGCCTTGGCCCTGCGGCAATTCGCTCGAATCGTTCGATCAGAACTTAGCGGACCCGACGCTCCCCGGCTCTGGTTGTCTGGCTTGCCGCAAAGGATTTGATTGTTGCCCAAAACTGAGCCGGAAATGGGTCCGTTGAGGTTCCGACCAAGGCAGTTGGAACGCGTCATTGCGATCGTTTTGGGATTCCAATTGGCGGCGGGCCCCCGGGACCTGTTTCCACCTTGGGATGCTCCGCGGTGTAGGGATGACAGCAGGCCTTCTCTTTGGGGATGAACTCCATCACTTCAATGCGGGTTCCATCTGGATCGTAAGCATCCAGGCTGTCTTTGCCATCGCGGCCGACTTCGGGGCCGTCGAACGTTCGCAGGCCGTTGAAGTGAAGCTGGGCCGAAGCATCGTGAACGTTTTTCACGCCAAAAGAGAAATGATTCTGCACTCCAAGCTCTGTGTGGTCGGCGTCGGCCGAAATGTTGAGCATGTATTCGATCCAGTCGGGGCCGTCGGGAACCTGGAGTTCGTACCAGTCGACGCCGTCATCTTTGAAGCCGCCGTACCAGTAGAGGCGAAATCCCAGAAGATCAACATAAAAACGATTCTCAACGGCCAGGTCTTTGACCACGAAACCCGCATGGATCAGGTGATTACTGATCTGCTTAGATGCAGGCTCGTATCCGATTTTTGCCGGTAATCTATGTACGAAAGCAATCCAATTACCCTCCGGGTCGCGGACTCGGAAGGATCGTGAACCGTCGGAGTCTCTTCGAATGATGCTGGGGAGCATGCCATGCGTCAGCAAGTAATGGCGCATTCCCATGAGATTGTCGGTAGCGAAGGCGACTTCTGACAGCCAATTCTTGAGAGTCGAATTCTTTGTTTGAGCCGGCGCTCGTTTCAGGAGCACCCGTTGGTCCGACGGAGCCACGAGGTAACACGGCTCAGGGCCTGCGAATTGCGGACAATTGGTGGTGAGTCCAAGAACTTCGGAATAGAACTGGCGGGACTTCTCGACGTCGCTAACGTAGACCGAAACGTGATCGATGCCGAGGATGCGTGGGCGATCCGGTTGCTTCTCGCGGCTCAAGGCAAGCCCGGCGGATTGAAATACCACGCAGAGGCAAAGAAAAGTGGCAGAGTACTCCAATTTACGGACAACTTTGGAAAAACGGGGCATAATCTGCGCGATTATATATCGCCGCTTGTAGATGAGTGCTCATAGCCTTGCTGGCAAGTGGGTGTTTTCCTGGACAAGATGTCGAACTGTTGAAAAATCCCCATAACACTCACCGTGTCCCCACCGGGTTCTGAGCGCTTCCCCCATTGCGAAATCGATAATGTTCAGCGGTCAAAATGCTAGTGCCTTCGTCAACCATTCCGACCTGCAAGAGGCAGGGCCTTCCTTATCTCGTCGCGTTCGCTGAGGACTCGCCAGATTCCCGCACACAGTTCGTCCCCCTTGTCGGGGTCGGTTTCTTTCATTGCCTGTTCCACCAGTCGTTCCAGATATGCAGTGGTGTCCGCAAGTGAATCCGACATGTAGCACCTCCCAACTGGCCGGGTGGGGACATTACATACGATTCGTACCATTGAGCTGTGATGAGGATCACGCATCGTGATTCTCCGTAATCACTTGGTGACCTCTCAAGACTGCTTATTTACGTAGCCCAACCAGATAGAGGAATGCGTTGAGATGAAGAGCCTTGAGCGGATTTACCCGTCATGGGTGTCTTCCGTAGTATTCGTTCTTAGAAGTGTAGGCTCGATCGGGAACGATAGATCGGCTAAACTACCGCAGCTTCCCGCGAATCACGGTGATTGAACCGGCTGGGAGTGTGTACATGCCGTCGGGTGCGGCGGGAATAGTGATGTTCTTGTCCTCAGCAGGGGTGTTGCAATACTGCACGAGAGCTACAGATCCCATGAAAGAATGGCTGACGTGCTTGGCATCGTCGATGATGAGACGCACCGGATGGGCGGCGTTCAAATCATGGTTGATCAGCATCAACGACCAGTTCCCGTCGGGACGTTTGACGACGTACGAGGTAACGACCGTCCGTCCGACAGCGTCCTTCAGATCCGCCGATGCCGGAAAAATCTTGTTCGCCCCTGCCTCGTGCTGCAACCATTCAAAATTAATAATGTGCGCGGAAGAGTACGGATTATATGCAGGCGTGCCGTACGCGCCACCGCCATCAGCGCCACCCTCGGGATCGAGGAGTCCGTGACCAACGGCGCCATTATTGATTGCAGGACGATAGAACGCTGTGCCGCCCTGTTCAAAGAAAGTGCCAAACGCATCGACTTCCCAGATGGAGCGGCCAGTCACGCCTAGGTAGCCCGGTCCGCTTTGCCCCGCGATGATTCCACTCTCGGAGATAATCAGCGGAACCTCGGTGGGAACGCCATCCTGCCGCCACATGTGCAGGACATGCTTCATAATTCCGGGTTCCAGGTAAAGCGATGCCCAGTCGTTCGGTGGCGTGAATCCGTTGATCATGAATGGATAGTGTTCGAACGACATGAATGCGAGATCCTTCAGATGACCGTGGGCTTTCAGATAATCGACGAATCGCTCCATCCAGGAAGTGCGGCCCTCCTCGTCCGGCCAGAGCGTGATGTCTTTATCCACGCCTTCAAAAATCGGGCCGCCCAACTTGGCGCTGGGCGTCAACTTGTGGACCGCATCCGCCACTTGAATGTAGATGGCGCCATAATCTTCCGGCGTCATGTGCTTGCCGTCGCACTCTTCCCCGACTTCAATTCCCACCACGGGATAGCCACGCTTGTGAATGTAGGAAACTTCATTCGCGCAATCTTCGGGAGTGTCATAGATCGCCGCGCATGCAACTAGCGCCGGGTGGCCCATGGTCAATCCGCTGGTGAAGAAATTGTCCATGCCGTTGTACTGATCGTGGCCGCTGGTGATCAGATTGTCGGCCTGGTGCCAGGGATCGACCGAAGAAGCGAAAAACGATCCAGCCAAGTCTGCCTCCGAACCGGCGATCACTTCCTGCTCTCCAGCACCTTGCAGAACCGGCGGCGGCCCAGGTCCGGGCTCTTTGCCGTTCGGCGGATACACGATCGCGTATTTCCCCTCAGTATCGATGGTCCCGGCCGACAGCGTCTGCAGCGCGTAGCCCACGCAGTTGCGAATGTCCTGCGACCCGTGAGTGTCACAAGTTCCGGAGGACTTCGACATCAGCACGCGGACGAACCGCGTTGTGACGGGCTCATCCGAAAGCCTCAAACGGACATCGCCGCCGCTACCGTTCAGCACCGCGCCCGACGTGAACGCCTTCCACACGCCGTTCGGGCCCATGTCCCAGTCCATAGCATTGTTGTCGCCGACCCAGTATTGCATCACATAAACCACGGCATACGGATTGACCCACTGAATATGGAGCGCGTTGACCGCGCGCGCCGTGCCCAAATCGATCACCACCCATTGCGGATGCAGCGTATCGCTCTCGCCCGTGAAGTGGCTGGTCAGGTAAGGATTGCTCTTCCAGTAACTTTGAAAACCAGCAACCAACGGTAAATCTCCGCTGGTCATAAAATCGCGATGGGGCAGCGAATACGAATAGCCGTAGTGAATCGGTTCGCCTAAATCAGCGCTGCCGACGTAGTAGCCGCTCTTCGTCGCCGGATCGCTCCATGTGCCGTTTTCGTTCCAGTGCCATGCCGACAAGCGCAACTCGCTGTTGTTGCGCATCGTGATGGAACCCCAACCCAGGTTCTTGACCCCCTGAATCACCTCGGGCTTGCTCAAGTTGTCTATTTGCGCCCTGCTCAAATCATCCATCCACGCGCCAGTAGCCGTATCCGGATAAATCGTATTCAGAACGTGCGACGGTGTTACGTCCACGTGGACCGTAGCGACGGAATCAAGGGTGCCAATCGGGGAAACCGAATCCGCCGGGAGCTCCTGCCGAGCATGTCTTGGGTGAGCTGTTTGTGCCTGAGTCGTTTGCGCCTGGACGCGCAAAGGAAAGTGCATCGCCATCGCGATGAGCCCGAACGCCGCAACGACAACACACAACCAAACGCGGGACGAAACCCGTGAGTCAGAACCAGCAATCATGATGTTATCGCCCAATTAAAACGATTAGCTATGGACTATTGCACGTCGAGTTTACACGAAGGGTAGCGATCCTAACCTCTTGGCTGCCGGCTCTCGTCGCTATAAAGTGGAAATGTCGCAACGACTCTGAGTCCGGGTTGCGCTGAGGCGATCTCAAGAGTACCTCGAAGCTGGCGAACCCGTTGATGCATGCCTCGCAGTCCCACACCGGACTGAAGATTCTGGATCGTGTGAGGAGCGGTGCCAGTCCCGAAATCCCGAACCTCCAATCTGATTCCGGACGGGTCACTTAACAAACGGACCACTGCACTGTCGCTGCCAGAATGGCGGTATATGTTGGTCAGACATTCCTGAACGATGCGAAATATCGCGGTCTCCAAGTCGGCCTGAAATCTCGGGAGGTTGGGAGAAACTTCAAGTTCCACCTTGATCTTGCTGCGGTCGCAAAACCCCTCAATAAATGCTCGCAACCCTGCCCCCAGACCCACTTCGTCGAGAAGAGGCGGGTGAAGAAGGTGGGAAATCGTGCGAATTTCGGCAGACAGTTGCGAAACAAAGGAAGCATTCTCCTTGATCAATTCCGCCGCCGCCGGTGTGATCTGAGGATCCCTCAAGATTTGAGACTGATTCATGCTGAGGGCGACCAGCAGTTGCCCTACGCTGTCGTGTAATTCCCTCGCAAGCCGTCGTTGCTCTTCATCCTTCAGCTGAAGCAAGCGACTGGTGAGTTCTCGCAGGTCCTCCTCCACACGTTTACGCTCCGCAATCTCACGCTCAAGCTCCGCCGTGCGCTCCAATGCTTCCGACTCAAGCTTGCGGCGACCGCTCAGTAACTGTTGCTCGTATTTCCGCCGATCAGTGGCATCGAACAAAGCACTATGAATTAAAACAACTCCGCCGTCCTCCGGCTGACGTTGAACTGAGTTCACTAGCACGGGAAGCGGTTCCCGATTGCTACGCACCAAATCGAATGCTACTTCTTTAACGATTCCCTGAAGCTGCAACAGAGGCGCAAAATTTGTTTCGTAGAAAATTCTGCCCGGGATAGACAGCAAATCTTGGAATTTCTTTGAAAGGACTTCCTGTAAGGAATAGCCCGTCCAATCGAGCAAGGTTCGGTTGGCTTTTATGATCGTTCCGTCATGCAGAGTGCTCAAGAAACCGCACGGGGCAATCTCGTAGAGCTCCTGAACGATTTGGCGTGAGATTTGGGTGCTTAGTACCATTCCTCTAGTCGCCGTCCGACCGTTCGCTCAAGCCACCAATCATGGCCTCGATTGTCTCCTGAGGAGCGCTTAGTTGAGGGCAATGTCCAGTGGCTCCTAAGTGAACTAAAGAGCTGTTCGCCAAGTGACGGTGAACGTAGTCCCCTACCTGTGTCGGAGCAATCACATCCTGACTGCATTGGAGAATTACAGATGGAATGGTCAGCTTGGTAAGGTCCGCCCGATTGTCAGACAGAAATGTCACCCTTGCGAAATGCTTCGCAATTTCCGGGTCGGTACGGCAGAAGCTGTTTGCGAGTTCCTCCGCCAGTTCCGGCCGATCCGGATTACCCATGATCACAGGGGCCATCGCATTCGACCATCCCAGATGATTGCTGTCGAGAAATTCCAGCAAACCGTCGATGTCTTGTCGGGCGAAGCCGCCGATATAGTCGCCATCATTGATGTAGCAGGGGGAGGGGCCAATCAGCACAAGTTTCTTAAACAGGTTCGGTTCCCGTATCGCCGCCAACACGCCGATCATGGCTGCCACGGAATGACCCACGAAAATGATCTGTCGCATTCTAAGTTCGCTGCAAATCTCTATCACATCCTGAGCATAACCATTCAGAGTGGAATATTTTTGAGGCTGGAAGGCGGTCAAATCCGACTTGCCGAAGCCCACATGGTCATAGAGAACGATCTTGTATTGTTGCTCGAATGCTGGGGTCACCAATCGCCACATGTTTTGGTCACAACCGTACCCGTGTGCAAACACAATCGGTACAGTTCCCGAGCCGAAAATCTTCACGTTATTTCGGAGCAATACAGACATTCAGTTCCCTCACCCTCTCAATGCTAATGCACGCTCGGTAGTTTTTCTCAACCATCTGTTCTGGATGGGCGAACACAGTTTTGGAAGCAGCCACAGAATGGGTTTCTGTAGCCCACACAGACGCGAATGCGGAGTTGGAGGATCGCAGATTCATTATTGCGGTCGCAAGCGAGACCGATCATTTGCCCGACGGGAACTGTGGGCTTTTGAGTGATATGGCAATATTTCGCCAGCCAGCCTTTATTGGGAACCCGAACGTAGTCAGGTTGAGTGGCTGGACTTCGGGATAACTGCCATGAGGACCACGGTTAGCACTCCGATTACAAAGGCTGCCACCAGCGCCAACAGAACGTTGGAGTTGAGACGGCTCAAAGGACCGAATAATGAGGAAGTTGAACCGACTGTGGAAGAAAGTAACTAGGCTTTCTTTATGTTCATTGTGAGGAATTGATGGTCCGAGATATGTCCGTTGCACCGCCCGCAGATCGTGGACGCGAGGGCAAGCTCACGAGCGACGCGTTCGTCCACAGCAGCCACAATGACAACGTTCGCATTTATTTTTCGACACGTCATGCATTGGAATGCATAATGAACTTCAAAACTTGGCATCGGCGCGATGCTACTACCCCCGGTCGTTTAATCTATATGCTTCTTCTCCGTACATGGTTTACCCGATAACCCATCCTTCTACTATGGACAATCGTATGAGCAAGAGCGTGCTCGCCTCGCTTTAGGTTAGGATCTGAACAACCCGCATCCCCTTCAGGTTTTGACTTTTGCGCGGCATACCCGCTTGCGGCTACGCGGGTGCCGGTTTTCCTCGGGGGAGGGCGATTCCGGCACTCGCGGTCACGAACGTTTCCGCAAGGGAGTCGCGGAATAGGTAAAGAGATTTCGATCTACGCGGCTGATCTGCCCGCGCGTTGAGCAGTACCTAATCGTTCCCAAATTTCACAGCTTTGTTTGAGGCGGTCGTCGTATGCATTTCGAGACTCGGCAGTCCATCCCAAATATGTTGCATCTCTGATCGCTTCTACTTGCTGATGAATAACGTCGTGAGCGTAGCGTTTAGCGAAACTCTTTGCGCGGGTCCCATGCCGTGGCTCCGAGAAGATTTCACGAGAGGCCTGATCGCTCCGCTCTGAGCGCCGGGCAAAACCTAGGGTGAGAAAAAAATATTGCACCACTGTACGATTCCCTACTACCATACAGTGTTTATCATCGATCATTAGATTTAAAATCCTCTTTGATCGCTTCAGCGACTTCCTGTTTGTACTTCGCCTCGGCTGTTCCAAACCAGCAAAATCGCTGTCGAAAATGTCTTTAGTTGTATTCATGGATCTAAACCCTCGTAACACTTGGTAGCCGTTCAACACTGCTATTCTTCGAATGGGTGAGCTTGCGGGGTTCCTTGGGACAGCTCCTGTTCGGTGAGTTCACCTGCGGCGGGGTTTGGATGGCTCCTCGCCCCGCTCGCCTTCACCCTACCGTAACCTGTCGTGGATTCTCCGCACCTCTGTTCTAGAAGCTGGTGGGCCGATGACCCGCCCAGCCCGGAGGAACCCGCATGGAAGCTGTACGAATGAGAACGACGTGGGGCAACAGAAGGCGGGTTATGCGACACGGCAGACAATGGAGGCAATCTGGGCTCGGCGCCGCACTGTTGCGGCCATCAGTCGGATTTCCATTGGGGAATCTTGACAGTCTTTCGTCGAAATCGTCGAAGACAAAACCGTCTGCTGTTGCCGAGGCCGGAGCTATCGGCAATGACGCGAGGACAAGCTTCCGCCGCTTCTCGAAGCTGCTCATTGGTAAAGGTAGGGCGGTGGATTGCCCGCCAAGAGTCGCTCGATCGCGCTTTCTCCCATGCTAAGGAAGATCGCCGCGAACCTATTTGTCGACGCGCCGAAGAAAGCAGCGGCCTGGGCCGTCATTGCGTTCCCAGCGACAGGGCATAAACATCGTACCGACCATGTTCACGCAAGACGATGGGAGATCCATCCGGGCCCAGGCCGAAAGAGGCCGAGGCCAGCCGAAAAGGTACATTTAATACTTTCTGTTCCTGTCCGTCGGGGACACGGACTCGGACAATTTCGTGGTCGTTGGCAGAGAAATAAAGATATCGCGAGTCGGCGGACCAAACCGGATATACCGCCGGATGAGACAACTGGGTTCGTTTGCCGGAGTTGATGTCGACGAGAAAAAGCCGTTGGCTGGCTGCGTCAAGCGCGGCCAACTGGCGGCCATCGGGAGACCAGATCGGATTGTACAAGCCATCCGTGCCCGGAATTCTCTTGCCGCGGCCGGTCCCCACATCAATTCGATAGAGGGCGATGACGCCAGGCTCGTCAACGTGTGGAAGGCCGCCGTAGATCAGGGCGTTCTCTTCGGGCATCCAGTCCGGCGTTGCTTGCGACCGACCTTCAGTAGGCAGAGGGACCGGGGTGCCTTCGTCGAGGGAGATTGTGTATAGCCTCAGCAGTTCCCCGGGCCGCTTCGCGGCAAACGTAATCCGTTTGCCGTCGGGTGACCAGTGTGGCCGAGAATCCACCTGCAAAGGAGGAAACGTGAGCTGGAATGCTTTGCTACCGTCGCTGCGCGCCCACCACAGAGTCCGTTCCGGAACGGTCACGTAAGAAATCCGCTTCCCATCGCGGCTGAACTCCAGATGATCGGCAGACATGCCACGCAGAATGGTGACGAAGTCTTTTTGTTTTGCATCGTATTGGCAGAGTTCTCCAGAACGCAGGGTTCCAACAGCAAAGATGGCTTTGCCGTTACGAGCGGGCAGCGGCTGGTAGTAGTTCATAGGCCCAAACGTCAGTTGCACGGGCTCGCGATTGCCGCGGCGCCACCACTGCGATTTCTCGTGCACGGCCCACAAATTGGAAACGCCCTCGCGGCGGGACCGGAAGACAAAATACCGTCCGTCCGGTGTCCATGCCCCGCAACACTCCATCGCCTTGCCCGGCCAATCAAGTCGGCGTTCGTGGAGCCCGCGACCATCGGCGCCGATCTCCCAGAGCGCTTGGCGTTCCGTCAGCACGGTGAAACCGATCCGGTGGTCGTCCGGGGACCAACTCATGTAAGCAACATGTCCTTGAAGGGTGGCGAGCGGTCGCGACCCTGTCCCGTCGGGATTGGAAAGAAAGAGTTGATTGCCCCGTGAATAGACGAATGCGTTGCCGTCATGAGACCAGGCGATATCGTCGGCGACCAGATTGCTCACACGCCGCGGCAAGCCACCGACAACGGGCAGTGTAGCGGCCATCCACTGTTCACCAAGTGCATCAACCCGCGACAGCGCCAGAAACTCCGTGTCGTCCGCGGAGAGACCGCGAATTCTGAAGGAATGAACCATGTCGGAAGTACCGGGAATCGCGGTTTCTTCATTTCCGTTCAGCAGAACCTGCCTGACCTGCCAGGTTGCCGCGGATGAGCTCGAAGAAAAACTCTGGTAATACAGCCGCGGACCATCCGTCGCCATCGGCTCCAGAGGCCAAGCTTCACCCGATTTTGTCAGTTGCACAATACTGGCAACGAATGGCTTGGGCACCTCCGGACGGAACAGATATGCGAAAAGAGAGATGACGATGACCGTAGCTGCAACGAGAAAAGGGGGCTGCCCATGCCAGTGATGTGGCGTTCGATTCTCGGACGACGCCGGTATCTCGACGGCTGCAGCTTCCTGGACCTCTGCTGGCGCAAGAGGGGCAATGAAGCGGTACCCGCGACTGCCGACGGTTTCGACGAAGCGAGGCTTGTCGGCACGATCATTAAGGGCGCGCCGGACCTTTCCAATCGCCTTGTTGAGACCGTGGTCGAAATCAATGAAAACGTCCGCGGGCCACAGATGTTTCTGCAACTCCTCCCTGGTAACCACATCCGGCGCATTTTGCAGCAGAATCTGGAGCGCGCGAAAAGGGCGGTCTTCCAGGGGAACGCGATACCCATCCCTGCGTAGTTCTCCGGCGCGCGGGTCGACCTCATAGACATCAAAGTGCAACTTGTCGAGACCGCGACCTTGGGGTGACGTGGACATTCGAGCCTGGAATCTCGTTGCTTGGCGGATGATTCTACTGAAAATTCTTCCCGGATGGTAAGGGGCTTCAGTCCTAACGACCGCTTCGCTCAGAGTCTTTGGCCGGTACTCAAACTTCCCTCAAAAGGGATTGGCGCTCCATTGCCAGACCCGCCAGCAACGGCAAGAGTCATTCTCACGGGCGCAACGCCACACCTCGCTCGCGCACAAATTTCAACCTTCATTTGGAGGTCTTATGTTGCATCGCAAGCGCATCACCTCTGTGTTTTTTAACGCATCACTCCGACGCGCCTTACCCATAGTCGTGATACTGCTGATAGGCGCGGTGCCATCCCATGCGAAGGTCAAAGGTTCAGGCGACTTCAACGGCGACGGCTACGACGATCTTTGCATCGGGGTCGTTGACTACACGGTAGGAACCAAGACCAGGGCGGGCGCAGTGAACTGCCTTTATGGATCTCCGAACGGACTGCAGGCAACCGGCTCCCCGGCAGCTCAACTATGGACACAAGACACGGACGGAGTCCAGGGAGTTTCTGAATCTTACGATCAATTCGGATATTCCCTGGCCACCGGCGACTTCAATGGCGATGGCTTCGACGATCTGTGCATCGGTGTTCCATACGAAGGCGTTTCAGGAAAGGTGCAGGCTGGAGCAGTCAATTGTCTTTATGGCTCGACCAAGGGACTTCAGGCGACCGGCGTCGGGGGACCGCCTCCCCAGATTTGGGATGAAGCGACGTCTGGCATAAAAGGTGGGCTGAAAGCCTCCGAGGTTTTTGGAGTGTCTCTGATCGCCGGCGACTTTAATCATGACGGCTATGCCGATCTGTGCGTTGGCGTTCCCGGCATGAGCGTAAATGGCGTTTGGGCGGGTGAGGTGAACTGTCTGTACGGATCGGCATCAGGTTTGCAGGCTAACGGAACCGGCGGACCTGCCGATCAACGATGGAACCGGGCAACTGCAGGCATCGCCGGAGGACTGACAGATCTCGAAGAGTTCGGTTCGTGGTTGGTGGCGGGTGATTTCAACGGCGACGGTTTCGATGATATTTGCGTGGGTGCCTATTTTGACTCTCCCCACGGAGTGAACTTGGCCGGCTCCATCAACTGCTTGTACGGCTCGAGTACAGGTTTACAGGCAACGGGGACAAACGGAGCGCCCGCCAGCCAATATTGGTATCAAGGCTACAACTCAATGAAAGGAACAGCCACCGTAGGATTCCTGTTCGGACAGGTCATGGCCGTTGGTGACTTTAACCATGATGGCTTCGCCGATCTGGCTGTTGGTGCCCCCGCTTTAGAGAACTACGATCGCGGACAGGTGAATGTCCTTTACGGCTCCTCCTCCGGACTTCAGGCCGCCGGGACCGGAGGAGGTCCGAATGATCAGCTTTGGTCGCGAAGTTCCCCGTCGGTAAAGGGTGGTGATGGCGAGGTAGCCTTCGGGTTTGCGCTCGCAGGCGGAGATTTCAATATGGACGGGTATGACGACTTGTGCATTGGCGCTCCGTACGCTTCAGACTCCATCGAAGAATACGGAGCTGTGAATTGCCTTTATGGCTCTCCCACAGGGTTGCAGGCAACCGGCACAGGAGGCCCGGACGATCAATTATGGTCGCAGGGCAGCGACGGTGTAATCGGGGTGAAGGAGAACGGGGACTTTTTCGGTCACGCTTTGACGGCAGGGGATTTCAATGGGGATGGCATGCAAGACTTGGCGATTGGTGTCACTGGCGAGAACTCCGATGCAGGCGGGGTTAACGTTTTGTACGGTTACTTCTCTGGCGGGCTGCAAGCCGGGCTCGGACTCGGTTTCCCCGATGACCAGTTTTGGCATCAAGCCAGCGACGGCGTACCCGGGAGCGGAGGCGGACGTTTTGGATTCTCTCTCTCCCACTGATCACCGCGCATTTAAAGGAAGATGACGCAGCGGACCGTGGCCTCTCAATATTCCTTACGCGGATGGCGCGAAGCAAGACGTAAAGTTTCTCAGCCGCTAACGCGTGGATGGGGGGGCTGGCCCAGCTTTGCATCCGCACAGAAATGGGCTGCCCCATGCTTCGCGCTTTTGGCCCGTTTGCACAGAGGTCGCCAGATGCATGCCCGCTGTTGGATGTTGTCATTCCAGAGCTCTGATAAATCAATATCGAGAACGGTTGCTGTTTGGCAGAACATCTGGGAGAACTGAGACGGCAATTGCTGTTCGACGTTGCCCAGGGGAGAACATCAGTGTACGAATCATCGCAGTTTTCGAAGGGGAGAATATGCGCAAACCACTCCTGGCCATGCTCGTGTTGTTCCTTCTCTCTGTTCCCGGTGTGCAAGCCGAATCTCTTAACTTTGCGCTCGCCCTGCGCTGGCAGAGTCACGCTGCCACAGACCTTCAGTTCTCCGAGTTCATCAATCAGGACCACACGGTCGCCTTCCGGTTCATGCCGCAGTATACGATGACCACCGAGGGTGCCGTTCTTTCCGTCAACGGCTCCGGAACGTATGTGGTCGGCATTGGCGGCTATCGCTCCAACGGATCCGATGCCGTCAAGCTCGTCGTCCGAGTAGGGAATTCTTCTGCCTACTACAGCTTCGGAAGGCCCGCCCACGATGGCGATAAAATTCCGCTCGAAAAGCAATGGCACACGCTTGCTGTCGTTAGGAAGGGCTCGACCTTCCGTCTATTCCTGAATGGCAAACATCGTGAAAAAGACGGCGGGGGCGATCTGCAGCCGGCGGCGGCGGATATTGCCGCGCTTCAGGGGAACCTCGAAATCGGCAGCGAGCCTCTGAATACAAATGCCCAGTTCTTCGGATTGGTGGACGATCTCGCTGTTTTCGGCAAAGCCCTGAGCGAAGATGAGATCGCCACGCTCTTTTCGCAGCCGCGCTTGCACAAGTTCATCGAGGACCTCGACCTGATTCGCGCTTGGACCTTCGACGACGCGTTCCCGTCCGGCGATCCCCTGTCCGGCAAGTTCAACCACGATCTTACTGTGCGTGGCTCCGCTTACATTGCACTCGTCACGCAGGCACACCAGAACGACATCGACGTCGACCTTCTCCCTCCGCCTTTCAAGAAAGCTAAGTTCCGTCTTCCCTTTGAGCCCGGCCAGATTTGGAAGGTCGAGCAGCCGTACGAAGGTCTTGCCAGCCACAACGACTACGCGGCATTTTCCCTCGATATGGTCCGCGCCGATCTTGATAAAACTCTGGACAACTCCGTCACCTGCGGAACCAAGGTTTTTGTCGCGGCCGATAGCCTGATCACCGAAGGTTGTGACCTCGGCGATCCCCAGATCCATAACGGAGTTCCCGACATCGCCAAGAGCTGCTACAAGTCCTTGGACTCGTTCGAGCAGGATGGGCCGGGCGTCGATGGTTCCGATTTTGTGCAAATGCAGGTGGCCGACGGCGAGTTCAATACTTACTGGCACGTGCAAAGGGGCTCTTTGCGCGAGGCTTTCCCCGACCATCCCGACCAATTTCATTCCCCAAGCGTCAAGGGACCGCCACCCGACATTCAAGTGAAACAGGGACGTTGGCCGGGCAACAGAGCACCCTAAAAATTGCCACCTTCACTTTTCAACGGGCGACAATGGCGCGACGTATCCGATCTCGTTTGAGGAGTACGACGTCCGCAATCCCGGAGACAAGGAGTGGCTGCGCACCACCGCTGCGCCACTGTTCAATCAATTCGTCCGGATTCCTCCCGAACCCAAGCCCGCTCCTGCGCCCCCTCCGGGAGAGTGTGCCGCTGCAAAAGCGAAGCTTGCCGAAGAGGTTGGCAGTCGCAAGCTATTATGGGCGGACATTCAGAATCCGAACACGGATGCCGGCAAACGTCATTTTGACGCTCAACAAGCTCGGATACTGACGGACGAGATCGACGAATTGACCGGCCAGTTGGCGAATTGTAAGTGAGGGAACCCAGAGCACGTCTTCAATTTCAAAATGGAGCTCAGGGTAAGCGCGGAGTCTGAACGGCGTGGTGCTCTACTGGTCTGCGAACGCAGTCTAGCCTCGTCGGAAACGCCGGTCGCGCCCCGCGCTAGGTTTTGAATTCGGTCTTTTCAGGAACACTAGGTAACGGCCGGAATCTGAGTTTCTAGCCCTTCACCCGGCAGATCCAGGCTGGGGAACACAACATCGTTTGGCTCGATGGTGCAATGTGGTGCCGACAGAGTGCCGAGGCCCGATCTATCCGGCAATGACACGAGGGCACGCTTCCGCTTCTTCTAGAAGCTGCTGATTCGTAAAGGTTGGACGGTGGATTGCCCTCCAGGAAGCGTTCGATCGTGTTTTATCCCATGGGCAGATTGAACGAACCCACTCGACCCGCTGTGAAAGATTCGCGGTTTTCGGATCGCGTCGAGTGTACTGCATGATTTGACAGTTGCGAATCTGATTCGAAATATCCGGCGAGCTCGAACGCTCCAAGTATTGTGTCGCTGTCAGTCGTTCAATACGCACCATGAATGCCCACATAACCAGACCGTGGCAGACCACCAACACTCGCTTGCCAGAGCACTCCCGATGCAACGTGTGGAGCACGCGGTCAATTCGCAAACATAATTGGGCGATTGATTCTCCGTTCGGCGGAGTCCAATAGAACGGATCGAGCTCATATTGCCGGTACGCCTCAGGATGCTTATTCTTCTTTTCGTCCTCCGGCATGATCTCGAACAGTCCCAAGTCTCGTTCGCGAAGGTAGAATTCCTGATACCAGACTGCTTCGGGAAGGTCCAGCAGAGAGGCAGTTTCCATGGCTCGAAGATATCCGGAGACGAGATAGCGATCGAAAGGCTGAGTGACATACGCCTTCAACCAGGTGCCCGCCACCCGAGCCTGCTCGCGGCCGCGATCGGTAAGGCGCAGTCGGGAATTGTGCCGTCCACAGAATTCTTCGGTAAATAATGAATTGTCGCCGGCTAATGAGAATCTCCTGGCTGCATTTCCCTCCGACTCGCCGTGCCTGACGAGTATGAGATCAATTGGCATTGTCATCTTTAGGTTTATTACCTCCCAAAATTGTAGATAACCTCAAATGGCTATCGCTTGATTCTCCGAGCGCCACTGCCATTTAGATCATGGGAACTCTAGAGGACGAGTCCAGTATATCCTATTTTGGGATACTTGGCCTCATCTGGCCATAATCCAGATCTCTTGAAGAACTACAGCTATCGTGACCGCTATTTGAGTTTCTTGGGCAGGTTGAAACAAGCCAGGGCCGACGCCGGTCTGACCCAGGTCGAAGTTGCGAAGAAACTCCGACGTCCCCAATCTTTTGTTTCCAAGATTGAATCAGGGGAGAGGCGGGTCGATGTCGTGGAGTTGAGCGAATTGGCAAGACTGTATCGGCGTACGCTCGACTTCTTCCTACCGTGACCACCGATCCGCACTGAGTATGAAAAAAACAGCTGGACGCACGCGCCGCAGACTATTGCCAAAAAATCCAGCAAATCATCTGCAAATCACTTAACCGGTTCTTCATAGACTTAGCTTGCTCAAGAATGCTGTCCGTGCGCAGTTAAGTCCTTTGGTTGACGTTGTGAGGCGGATTCGAATCCCTCCCTCTCCGCCAGACAGTCTGGACTGCAGAGAATTCCCGCCTCAATTTTCCCACAATTCGCGAATTATGCCCATTTTTGGCGATTTCCAGCGTGAAGAGTTGCACTGCAGAGAATGGACTCGTCGAGCCACTGAAGCGCATCACATCGGCCTTTTTCTCTGCAGCGTCGCTGCTCAGTCCGAGTCTGAACAGGACTTAAAGGCGAAGCTTTGGCGATCACAAGCCTGGGCTCGGCTTGACTTTCGTAGCGGATGAACTTCTCTCTTTATCCTTCAGGGTTCGTGTGCATTACTTGCGATCGCGCGATAGGCATCCTGGAAGGCGATTCCGGCTCTTCCCAGAAGCCCGTTTCTGGATAGCTTCCGTTTGCCGACCATCCTTCAAGTGGAGAGGCGCTGCTATTCGCTACGTAGTGCAATCATCGGATCGACTTTGGAGGCGCGACGCGCCGGTATTGCGCAGGCCAACCCAGACACGAAGCCGAGAAGAATGGTTCCGGCAAGGAGAATGCCAGGGTCGCGCGGGTTCGCTTGTGCCCATTTCGCAATGATTTGGTTTAGGGCCAACGAAAGAGCTATACCTGCCAAGATTCCGGCGCCCAGGCTTACCGATGCCGCTCTGAAGACCATTCGCAGCACGTCCGCACGCTGCGCGCCCAGCGCCATACGAATCCCGAATTCGTTGGTCCGTTGTGCCACTGTGTAGGACACGACGCTATGCAGCCCTACGGCAGCGAGAACCAGGGCGAGCCAGGCAAAAATGCCAAAAATCCACGCCGCGAGATGCTCCTGCTGCCACTCGGGTTCATAAGTGAGGCGAGTTTCGAGATCATAAGCGCACTGATCTGATCCGGGTTAATGGCCCTCAACTGCTCGCGCACGGCATGTCACAGCGTAAGGGGCGGAACCTCGGAGCGAACCAGAATCTCCGTGCCCTCTCCCATGCTGAATGTATAGGGCACGTAGACTGATGGTCTAGGGGCACTTCGGAGTCCATCATTGCGGGCGTCCCCGACGATGCCCACAATCTGGAACCAGGTAGCTCCGATATTTGGCGGCGACAGCACTGTGGCGGGATTGCCTTCGAGACCTCCCGATCTCAGCGAGTGCCCAATGGCATCGCCATTCGGAAAGTAGCGCTGCGCCAGCGTACGGTTGATCACGGCTACATGTGCGCCTTTATTATTCTCGGCGTCGCTCCAAATCCGTCCTTGCAGCACGGGAATGCGCAAAGCCGCGAAGTACTCCGGGCTAATCAGGTTGACCGATCCGATCTCAGACCCACTCGAATCAGAAAGCGCCCCTGCACCAGGGGCATGGGTTTGCCCAAAACTTCAAATCCCATAATCCATCCATTCCGCGGCGGCGTCGCATCGGTGGAAATCGCCGCTGTGATCACGCCCGGTGTCTCCGCCACTTTCTCTCGCAGTTGCTCAAAATAGGCTGCACGCGCCGGCCAAGTGCCGTAGGAGCCTGCGCGCAAAGGAATTCCTATCGCCATCACGTTGTGCGGGTCGTAACCGAGGGGCTGGTGGATCAGCTGGGCGAACCCCTTCATTGAGGAGCCCGCAGCTGCGAGCAACAATAATGTCAGCGCTACCTGCGCGGTGATCAGCATGCTATGGGCCTTGCGTCCGCGGACACTGCCGGCTAAGCGGCGCGCGCCAGACTGCATGATCTCCCCGATGTGCGTACGCGAAAGTTGCAGCGCTGGCCAAAGCCCGAACAGCACACCCGTTCCGAGCGCCACCGTGACGCTGAAAAACAGAACCGGCAGGTTGATACGAATCATGGCCTCGGAGGCGAACGTAGTTTGGGGCACCAGACGCTGAATCAGCGCCAGAGCGCCGTAAGAAGTCAGAACACCGAGCACGGCGCCAATCGCCGCGAGAAGGAGAGACTCCGTGAGCAATTGGCGAATGATCCGGAAGCGGCCCGCGCCGACTGCGGTTCTCACAGCCAATTCATGCTGCCGCGCCGTACCCCGTGCCAGCAGCAGAATTGAAACATTTCCACATCCAATCACCAGCAGCAACATCACCGCGCCAAAAAGCAAGTACAGTGTTCCGCCCATGGAGCTAACTACCCAGTCGTTCAGCCCATGCACATGGACCCTGAAGACATCCGGAAAATCGTTCGGCATGTACTTGGCGAACTGTTCCACGAGGGGCTGCAGTGCGGCTTCGGCTGTGGCGCGACTGACGCCGGGCCGCAGGAGCAAATCGACGACAGATGTGCGCCCCGGATCTCGCAACAGCTTCAGCGGGAGATAGACGTCGCCGTCATACCAAGTGAATCGCGGCGCCGCGACGCCTACGATCTCGAAGTTCCTGTGATCAAGTTGCAGAGTGCGGCCCACGACATCCGGATTGGACAAGTAGTGTCTCCGCCAAAACCTGTAGGAAAGAACTACAACAGGTCGTGGCTCCTGGCCGTCCACTGCGTCGGATGGCCAAAGTCCGCGACCCAGCAAAGCGGGCACGCCGAGATCCTGGAAATTATTCGAGATGAGGCTCACGGCGTACACCGTCTCCGGAAGATCTTGCCCGGTCAGCATCAGAGCGCTGTTGTCCGAAGCCAGAACGCTTTCGACCACTGGTGATTGCCGCAAGGTCTGAATTTCGGCGCCATTTAGATAGACGGGGTCCCCGGAACCCGCTACGCTGTCGACCGTGAGTCGTACTATTCGATCCGCGGCAGGGTAGGGATAGGGATGCATCAAGACTGCATAAATCACGCTAAACACAGCGGTGGCCGCTCCAATGCCGAGCGCCAACGAGATCACTGCCGTCAGTGTGAATCCTGGATTTTTGATGAGCTGCCGTGCGGAATAGCGGAGGTCCTGAAGCAAAGTGTGCATGACTCACTCCGAGCGGTGCACGAGATTCGCTAATA
Source organism: uncultured Acidobacteriota bacterium (assembly GCA_963819455.1). Lineage (GTDB taxonomy): Bacteria > Acidobacteriota > Terriglobia > Terriglobales > Acidobacteriaceae > Sulfotelmatobacter. Next base: position 108,584 of record CAWFWF010000010.1, on the reverse strand, counting down.
GTCTCATGGCTAACTGGACGTGTCACGGGCAACCCGGAACTTAGGCCCCGGAACAAGCTTTCAACGAAGCGGGCCAGAAGTCGGCTTCGCGGAGATCACCGCGGAGATCACCGCTGACCTCCTCGAAGCCCGTTTCTGGATAGCTTCCGGAGCCGACTAACCGTCACAACTTAAGGATACCGACTTGAACGGAAACGGCCGGGTCGGAAATCTCGCGAAACCCCAGGGGCACCGTGAGTGGTGATCGGCCTGACGGAACGCCGCTTGCTTCCGAATGGTCAGCTGTTGAAGCTATCGGACCTTATTTAGTTTCGCCCTGGCGAAGACTTTCCGCGCAAGAAGCAGGAATCCGGCGAGAGCGACAACATCGAAGATTATCTTTCCAACAATATCGAACCTCGGCCAGCTAGTCATGGTCCAATACGGAGTCGCCATGCAAGCGAGCGTCGCACCAAAGGCGGCTGCGAAGCCATGCACCTCGGTCCATGCCGGGCGCGATGTCCACCAGGAAAACAGTGCGAATGCGATCGTGGCCCATGCGGCCCCCGCGGCAATCGCAATCCAAAACGGTTGCACTGGTTGAGGAATGAATTGCTGGCCGATGAGCGAGAACCAGGCTGAGCCCATAACGAAGGCCGCCAATCCGCCCAGCCACGCCGGGATTGTTTTCCGCTGGTCTTCGGGCGATGGCTGGCCAAAGCCACGGACCAGGTACGCGAGCCCGATCAGCCCCACGATCGCCGACAAGCCCAATGCAATCATTCCCCACGATGGATGGTAGGGAGCCGCATGTAACCGTGGCCGTGCCTGTTGCGTCCAACCGTACCACGCGATGCGACATCCGAGCAGAAACACAATGCATGCGACGATAGCTCCACGCTTGTGCAGCCACGGCTGTCTGGCGTACCGGGGAAAGAACAGTTCCGTGACCTGTACCGGGACCACTACGACCCACACGCTCTCATACCCGAGCATGAACAGAAAGTAAACGAGGTTCACTCCCCACACCCGGCCGTAGTCGGGGTGAGAGCCCGGAAACGGCAGCGGCGCCAGCGAGGTTTGCTGGATGATGAACTCCTCGGCAATGGACAGAGCCAGTCCGAGGAAAAGCAGGCTCGTGCCGCCGGCGCGCCATCGCCGCACCAGTTCACGGCAGAACAGCGCGCCCACACCCCACACCATGACCTCTGGAAGGAAAACAAAGAGGATGCTCGCACGAGTCGAGCCGCTCAGCACTTCCCCAATAAATGGCGCAAGAAGGAGCAGAGTCCATATCGGAGCCGCAAACCGCTGTCGGCCGTTGCCTGGCATTTCGTTGAGTGTCGTAGCGTTCATGGTTTTTTCCTCCTCTTTTCGGTACTTGCCGCCTCTCGCAAGATCGCCTTCAGATCCCAGACCAGTTCCCCCCTGAGAATGTCCTTCTCCAGAACTTTCACCCAGCCAAGTTCGGCCTTCAGCATGGTCAGCAGATATTCGCTTTCGATTAGGTGTATTCGCGCGACGTGGACCGATGCGGATGCCAGGCTGGCGGTAAGCTGCCCAATCTCGGTTTGGAGCTTCTGGACACGCTCCGTGAGGGACTGGGCTGCCTCTTCTGGATCCAGGTGAACCAGGAAACTCAGGGCCGCCAAAAACTCGGATGATTCACTGCGGGGGATGGTGACCATCGAGCGAATCGTGTTGAGGAACTCGGTCTGGCCCGCGGGTGTGATGCGGTAAATGGTGCGCTCGGGGCGCTTGCCTTCCCGGTTCGTCGTCCGCACAGCGATCAGGCCGGCCCGCAGCAGGCGGGCGATCGCGTGGTACAGAGATCCGCGCTTGAGCGCAAGGATCTCGTCTTTGTGCCGAAGGCGAAGCAACCGCTGCATCTGGTACGGATGCATAGGTCCTTCGTGGAGGAATGCCAGAACGGCAACGTCCCAGATACTAAGTCCGTTTGTCATATAGTTCATACGAAGTATATCATATGAACTATAGACCGAGAGTACACTTTCCCCCCGCAGGCGCACGTTGTCCAGAAGTCGGCTTCTGGGGAAGTTGGCGTTTCCCGACGACAAAACAATCTGAGTGAGGGAGTCTTTATTCCTCACCAAGTGGGCGGAAGTCGTGGACAAAAGCAACAAAGCACGACCAGGAATCTTTGAAAACTTTTATTTATTTAGCTTCTTGTGAGCACACTCCTGCAGAGAGATTGCGCCCCGTTGACCCATGGACAAAAAAGGAGGGCGGTAGGCAACTATGCCACCAAGACCGGTACGTACAGTGATGTCATCCCCGGAGCACAAGTGCAGCGCAGGGGATTCAAAGCAACAACTGAACCTTAAACAGCTACGTAGACGCACCGACGCCACGCTAGACCTGATAGCGTAGCGTTTTCATTGCTTCGATGGAAAAAAGTGTTCCAGCGACGGCGAGGGAAGTGTCTCATTTGGTAGGTAGGCACGATATGTTCTATCCGGCCTCCTTCAGCGGGGGCGCTGGTTCGCTCAGAGGTAGGTTTGCTGGTGCTCCCGCGATGAGGTCATACGCCTTTGAGGAAGGACGTTAGTCTGTCCGGTGCACACCACGGATTGTGCACGCTCCGGGTCCAAACAATCGAAGTGGCGCGTCTGGTGGGAGCGACGAGTGCCCGTTGTCGAACATGTATAGAACTGAGCAGTAATTGAAGCCGCTGAGCAGGTAGTGTGTTTCAGCCGGCAAGATCCTGGACATGGTCTTAGGTAGTGAACCGGGCCAAACTTCACATTGGAGCACTCGACATGAACCTCAACGCTCACTCTTTACGCCGCTCGGGTTGTCGCGTTGGCGCTCTGCTGGCCATTTGCCTCGCTTTCGTCAGCCCGTCGGCTCTTGGTCAGAAGAGCGGCGACGATGGGCAACTCGACCAGAAACTTCAGAAAATCCTCAATCAGGCGGGATTCAAAGGACGGGTCGAATCCAGCCTTGACATCCGTCTTAACCGGAAGGTGAACCTGCGACTGGCAGCCCTGGGCCGCTTGTTGTTTTTTGATGTGGCCGGTGGCCTGCACGACGACAACACTTGCGCTGGTTGCCACTCACCTAGTTCCGGCTTTGGAGACACACAGTCGATCGCGATCGGCGTCCAGAACAACTTGGTTGTAGGGCCGAATCGTACCGGTCCCCGCAACCAACGTCGGACGCCCTCTGTGGTCAACACTGCCTTCTATCCCAAACTCATGTGGAATGGCCGGTTCAGCTCTTTGTCTGGCGATCCGTTCGACAACTCACAGGGTTTTGAATTCCCTTTGCCCGAAGGAACGACCCGTTTCCCACCGAACGATCCGATCGTCAAGCAATTGCTGGTAGCACAAGCGCACATTCCGCCAACGGAATTGGTAGAGGTCGCCGGATTCACCGGCACAGCGGGGACGATTGGGCCACGTTTCGACCCGTTCGACGACGGCTTGGGCAGTATGGTTCCTCTTCCTGACGAAAGTGGTTTTCGCAACGAACCGATCCGGCAGGAAGTTCTGAACCGCCTCAATGGCAATGCGACCTACCGCCAGCTCTTTGGTGCGCTCTTTCCCGAGGTAGTGTCTGGGGGGCCGATTGACTTCACGATGTTCGGGCGTGCCATTGCTGAATTTGAATTTACTCAGGTCTATGCAAACGCGCCGCTCGACAAGTTTGCCCGAGGTGACATCCATGCAATGGCGACCGGTCAAAAGCGAGGGGCTTTGGTCTTCTTTGGCAAAGGAGGATGCTCCGCGTGTCACAGCGTTGGTGGCCAGTCCAACGAGATGTTCAGCGACTTCAAGATGCATAACATCGGTGTTCCTCAAATCTCTCCATTGTTCGGTGTCGGGCTTGGGAACGTGATTTTTGATGGTCCTTTTGAGGATGAGGACTTTGGACTAGAACAGATTACCGGCGACTCCAACGACCGCTACAAGTTCCGCAGTTCTCCGCTTCGCAATGCGGCGCTGCAACCGGCCTTCTTTCACAACGGAGCCTTCACCCGGATCGAAGACGCCATCCGGCATCATCTCGACATTAGAGAATCTGTGAACCATTACAACGCCACCGAGGCGGGGCTCGACAAAGACCTCACACATCGGCTTTCCGATCCAACGCCGATGCTCGACAGATTGGACTCCCTCCTTAGCAATCCAGTCCACCTCAACGATCAGGAATTCCACGACCTGGTCAGCTTTGTGCGCGATGCGCTGCTGGACGGCCGGGCTCGCCAGAGCCATCTGTGTCCTCTCATTCCCGACTCGGTGCCAAGTGGAATGCCTCTCTTGTCATTCGAGGGTTGCCCCCAAAGATAGGATCGACTTCGCGCATGAAATGCAGATAGAGCAACGCATGAATCGCAACATTGGAGGGACGGAACGATCGGTTCGGTAGTTAGGGAGTCTGGGAATTTGACATGAACAAAGGCGTCAAAAAAAACGGAGGGCCAATGCCCACACGCTTTCTTGCAATCCTGTTTTCTGGTCTGATTCTGGGGTGCCTGCCGTCGAGTGCCCAGCAGCCCTCCCTTGACCTCAGTGGGCGACTCAGCTACCAGCGCGCCATTGAAGAAGTTTATTGGCAGCATCGCGTTTGGCCCAAGGAGAACCCTGGCCCTAAGCCTTTTCTCGACCAGTTGTTCTCGCCCGAACAAATCCAGGCCAAGGCCGAAGACGCTCTGCGCATGTCGAACGCTCTGGAGAAATACTGGCACGTTTCTATCTCCGGGCCGCAGTTGCAGGCGGAAATTGTCCGCATGGCAGAGAACAGCCATCAACCGGAAGTGCTTCGAGAACTCTTCTCAGCTTCGGGAAATGATGCACACGCAATCGCCGAGATGCTCGCTCGGCCCATTCTTGCCGAACGACTCGCCCGCAGCTTCTACGAGAGCGACTCGCGCTTTAACTCCCGAGTCATTGCCTTTGATGCATGGTGGAACAAAGTAAGGGTTTCGATTTCCTCCGAGGTTCGCGAGCCGGACTTCATGTATTCGATTCCGCAAATCAGCGCAAACGACGCGCACGCAGCCTTGCCCGGCGACTCCTGGAAACCCACCCATGCGTTACCCGAAGCGGACACGAGTGTAAGCTCCGTGTGGACAGGCGCAGAGATGATCATCTGGGGAGGCACGGAAGTCGGTTCCAGCAAATTCGCGACCGGCTCACGTTATAACCCTGCAACCGATACATGGAAAACTACTGCCACGGTTGGGGCTCCGATGGGGCGCAAGCAGCACACCGCCGTTTGGACGGGTACGGAAATGATCGTGTGGGGCGGTTGCGGTCAACTGGACGAGCATTTCTGTGCCATAAACACCGGTGGGCGTTATGACCCCGCCACTGAAACCTGGGCGGCCACTAGCCTCGTCAACGCTCCGAATTCCCGCCTCGTTCACACCGCGGTCTGGAGTGGTGCGGAAATGATTGTATGGGGCGGCTGTTCCTTTATCAACGACGCATGCCGCGCTTCACATCTTGGCAACGGAGGCGGCCGATATAACCCTTCCAACGATACTTGGATTCTTACCAGCACCTCCGGTGCACCGACCGCTCGTACCAATCACACTGCGGTATGGACCGGAAGCAAGATGATCGTGTGGGGTGGATCCGACGACAGCGCCGCCCTCAGCACCGGTAGCGTTTATAACCCGGCCACCAATACCTGGAGTGCAACCGCGTCCTTCCCGGCGAGCCTCGCCCGCTACTCACATAGTGCCGCATGGACAGGCTCGGCGATGATCGTGTGGGGCGGCACCAATGGCACCACTACTTTTGCGAATGGTGGGCGCTACAACCCGACCACCCACACGTGGCAGCAAGTCTCTCTGGCCGGAGCTCCGAGTGCTCGCTACCTTCACGCCGCGATTTGGACCGGCAGCGAAATGGTGGTGTGGGGCGGCGTCAATGGCGCAAGTTCTCCCAATACGGGAGGCCGATATAACCCGACCACCAATACTTGGCGCGCCACCAACACGGTGAACGCTCCCTCGGGCCGCGCCCAACCGGGCTATGCGTGGACCGGCTCGTTGATGGTGGTTTGGGGAGGGAGTGGAGTCCGCAGTGGCGGCCGCTATGATCCCGTGGCCGACACGTGGACGGCAACCAATGCGAACGAGGCCGCGAGCGCACGCCAGTTCCACACGGCTACATGGACCGGCACCGAGATGGTGATATGGGGCGGTGACGATCGCTTAAATGGGACTGTAAAAACAGGCAGCCGTTACAATCCCGTCACGGACTCCTGGGCCGCGACTGCAACCATCGGCGCCCCCAGCGCTCGCCACTTGCACACCGCTGTTTGGACAGGAACGGAGATCATCATCTACGGCGGAGCAAACGGTTCCACTCTCGTCGGAAATGGAGCACGTTACAACCCCACAACAAATACTTGGCAAGCGAACTCCAGCATCGGAGCACCCGCCGCTCGTTCAGAACACGCCGCCGTCTGGACAGGAACGGGGATGATAGTCTTCGGCGGGTCGGTGCAGACGAATCCATGGTCAAACACCGGTGGCCGCTTCGATCCCAGCACAAATACGTGGAGTTCGATCACTACTGTTGGCGCGCCCAGCGCACGTGATCTCCCGTCCGCAGTCTGGACGGGCTCTGAAATGATCGTGTGGGGCGGGGCCACCGCAACCTTCGATACAAACACCGGAGCCCGCTACAACCCGAGCACCAACATATGGACGACGATCTCTACAGTCAACGCGCCCTCCGCCCGCAACGTGACCGCCGCTGTCTGGACGGGATCGAAGATGCTGATCTGGGGCGGACAGACTTACTCGGGTGTGTATGCCTACCACAACGATGGTGGGCTCTATGATCCTGCGACTAACACCTGGACGCCGACGACTTTGACCGGGGCGCCAACCGAGCGCGGCTGGTTCGCTTACATCTGGACCGGCAACGAATTAATCGCATGGGGCGGAGGCTGCGCAATCAGTCAGACCTCAACCTGCGATGGCGAGAAGTATACCGGTGGCCGTTATAACCCAATCACCGACAGTTGGGCGGACACACCCACCGTGCTTGCACCCAGCGCGCGAAGCTTCTGCACCGCGGTTTGGACGGGAGAGAAGATGATCGTCTGGGGCGGCTTTGACGGTACCAGTTCAACCTACACCTTCACGGGCGGTGTCTATACGCCGACCCCGTGATGGTTGGAGGCCGAATGCTTTTTCCGGTATTAGAGCGGCGAGTGAGAAATCGAATCCAACAAATACAATGATGGGATGAAATTTGCCGGATTAGTTCTGCTTGCGATTTCGTTGTGCAGAACCCCGCTCCTTGGATTTGAGGTAGATCCAAGTAACAAAGACGCCATTGATCGCCAGATGCACCAGGCTGCCGCACTTTTCGAACAGGGACACAACACCGAATCCAGGAAACTCTATCAAGGCCTGCTCCTCACTCTGCAGGGCCATGCGCCTTCGTCTCAACTTGGCTTCGTTCTCAATGGATTGAGTAAAGCTGCGGGAGCCGATGGCGACTATAAGAGTGCCGTCCAGTTCGCCAGGCAGTCTGCGGACATCTACCACCAGATCGGCGATGAGAGCGGGGAATCGCATTCGCTTAACAATCAAGGGATTGCCGAGATACAGACCGGGGCATATACCGAAGCTCGGCAAACGTTGGAAGCTGCGCTTCTCCTCAGCCGTCGCGCGAAAGATTCCGAAAACGAGGTTCAGGTACTCAACAACCTGGGCAGTTCGTACTATTTTCCAGGCAGCTATTCCGAAGCGCTGCGTGAGTATGACGATGCGATGGCCTTGGTCCAACGCAGCGAGAACGCGAATTGGGCTGACTACTGGCGTCAGATCACCAGTTTCAATCAGGCGACCCTGTTCCAACGGCTCGGACGCTATGAGAAGGCACTCCAGATATATCGCCAAGTGGAGCAATCGTCCAAGAGCCTGACGCCGGGCGACCGCGCACATCTCTATGCGAATCTTGGAGCGCTCTATCGCAGACTCGGGGATCCATACAAAGCGCTGGACACCTACCGTTCCGCCCAGAAGCTTTACTCGGAGCAACATGATGCTGGCGGCGAACTCACAGTCCTTAAGAATATCGGTATCGTATACGCCCTGGACATGGAGGACCTAAAGCCCGCTGTCGAGATTTTTCAGTCGGCAATCGCACTCGGCAAGGAGACACATAATCGGCGGGAAGAGATGCAGTCTCACCTATACCTTGCCGAAACACTATTTCGGGCACGCCACTACCCGGAAGCGCGCGCAGAATTTGAAACCTCGCGAACCCTGGCAGCGGAACTTGGGACCAACGAGGAGCAGTGGAAAGCACTGTACGGACTGGGAAAGATCGACGCAGTGTTGAGCGATAGCGTTGCTGCAGAAGATCACTACCGCCAATCAATTGCGATCATCGAGAAGACTCGCAGCCAACTTCAACTGGGAGCATTGCGATCAGAATTCTTCGCCGACAAGAGGGAAGCATACGACTCACTCATCGCGCTTCTGATGCAGAAGAACGACGTCTCGCAGAGCTTCCTCTTTTTAGAGAGAAGCCGGTCCCGCAACTTCCAAGATCGTCTGCAAGCGACCAAACAAGATCAAGCAGGAGATGCCCTTACCCTGGACCAGGCGCGTGAACATCTTACTGACGAAACCGCGTTGCTGGAGTTTTGGACATCTCGCGATCGTGTGGGACTAATATGGTGCACACGACAAGCCTCGGGCATGGCCGTGAAGCAGCTATCTGTTCCTCAGATTACCCAGATTCACGAATTGCTCGACAGAATTCCGAACAGTCTGGCTAAGAATTGGCTGGACAATACTCAGGTGCTATCAGCGTTACTTCCTGCCGATATCAGTTTCCTTCGAAGCGTTCGGCATCTTCTGATTGTTCCAGACGGCTGGGTCAGCTTCGTTCCATTTGATTTAGTGCATGTTGAGAGTGGCGGGAATGGAGCGTTGATCGAACAATACGACATATCGTACTTGCCCACAGCGGCGCTGCTGCGCCGGCCGACCGCACGGGATGTGCGATTCTGGGTTCCGTCGACCAATGAACTGGTCGCGTTCGGAGATCCGCGCATCGACTCTACAAATACCATGGACAATCCTGAAGAACTAGAACCGACCATAACCAAAGCCCAGCGGTTGCCGTTCTCGGCGCAGGAGATTCATGGCATCGCAGATCTTGCGCATGGTCGCAGGGAGTTATTTCTGGAGAGGAATGATCTGAAGAAGTTCTTCCTCAGCCAGACCGCGAACCATGCATTCATTCTGCATGTAAGCACCCACGCGTTTGCCGATGGAGACAGTCCGGAGAACTCGCGCCTCCTGTTCTCGCCCGAAACTCCGAATGGTGAGCCGGACTACGTCTTTCTTCGTGAGCTTTACGATATGAATCTGAGCAATGTGCGGTTGGCTACGATTTCGGCTTGTGACACAGAACGTGGAAAGATCATTCGAGGAGAGGGAATTCAAGCTTTCAGTCGAGCGCTGCTGTCAGCGGGCGCTGCCTCGTCGATCACAACTCTGTGGCGCGTGGAAGACGAAGCGACCTCGGAGTTCATGAAGCAGTTCTACTATTTGGCGATCCACGAGCATAAGCCCAAGGCCGAGGCCTTGCGGCTGACGAAACTCGAATTTCTGCATTCGAAGTCGCCGCTCGCTGAGCCGGCAGTGTGGGCGGCATTCGTACTGAATGGAGATGGTGCAACGCCACTTCCCTCTGTGTGGTCCTGGAGGGAAGTGGCATTGCTCCTACTTATCGTTGTCGCGGCCATTTCACTGGCCGGGATTGTACTGCGACTACGGAGTAGGCGTCGGGTCGAGCGCTAGCACCGTGCTGGTGCTGTCATCCGCCAGCAATCCCATCATCTGAATCGGCTGATCGGAAGAAACGCTGACCAAGGTACCGGTTGCAGCAGAATGGCCGGGAAACATTTCCGCAAGATCGCGGCTTATATATGTATTCGCTTTAAGGGTGGTGTTGTTTGTCGCCAAAACAGATCCACTCTTGGACTTTAGTTGCAGGACCACGTTCGCGCTCGCAGTATTCAGATTCTGCAGCGCAACTCCAGTAAAGATTTTTCCCTGCAATGTTGGGTGGAAATAGCCCAGTGTCCAATTTGTCTCCGCGAACAAAGGAAGGCTTGAGGCAATCAGCGTATGAGTGCTCTTTCCGACCACGGTACTGCGCTGGTAGGGATAGTAGGTTGCAGTTTCGTTCTTGCTGTTCGTCACCCGAACTCGCCGGCCGCGAATATTCATTGCTGTAGTTAGGGTGACCTGAATGAGCTTCGAGCTGATGAATTGTGACGTGGCAATTGTTCCCTCGTTGATTTTTACTTTGCTTGAGGTATCAAAGCCGACGCCCTTCACCGAGATGACTGTACCGGCTGGAATCGTTCCCGCGGAAGGTGTCACGTCAGAGATCGATATGGTTCCGCCAACGGTCATTACGCCCGATTTCAGCTCGACTGTGTACAGCTTCGAAGTCGGGTCGTACCACAGGCTGTTCGTTGGATCCAGAGTTAGATTCACCGTTTGACCAAGCTTTGCTGTCGAGGCTACCGGGTATTCAAGGGTCATCACCGGCGTGTCGATTGTGGTGCCAAATGTGGATAGCGGCGAGCTGAAGTAGATTTGCGGTCCAGCATTCGATAACACCGCCACTCCGCTGACATCTCCGGCGGGGCTGAAAATCGCAGCGCTGCGAATCGCATTGAGTGTCAATGTTGTGGCAAGAGAGGTGCCATTCGATGCCGCGGCCGCACAGCGAAGCAAGGCCGTGGCCGCCGCCACCGCGCCACATCCCGTGCCTACGCCCTGTTTCCCCTTCAATATCGGGTTAGGTTCGGTGACAAAAACTTGCATTTGCAGTGTGCCGCCTTTCGGAACTGTGGGACTGTTCATGGAAAGACTCACGAGGGGAGCGACTGCGGGCGCTTCCTGGGCCGGCAGATGAACAGGAATCAATGCAAATGCGAGGGCGAAGCCGATGCTTTTCAACAACTTCGAGCTTTTAATGAATGATAATGAGTTCATGACACACCTCTTCTGTGATCTTCTTTATTGGGGGAGAAATCCGCTGTCGAGACTGGAAGTCTTTCTGCGGACTGAAAATCGTTGGATCTGGGAGGCAGCGAGCGTCTGCCCGTGATTGTCCAGTGCCGTGACCCGCCAGAGCACTGGCTTTCCTGGAAGCATTTTAGCGCGTGTGGCGGCGGGGATTGTAACAGTAATGTAATTTGATTCTCCCGACCAGACCATCACATGATCCACTTCCATGACCTCGACCCTGTATTTTGTTGCACCTGCGAAGGCCTTCCATTGCAGCTCTTTCGGTGGATCGGGCAAATCGCCAATGGGCGCAACAATATCGACCTGCTGTGACCGATAGATTGCAGCACCATTTCCGGAATCAGCGATCAATTGGGGCTGTTTTGATGAGCGCAGCATCATGGTGCTCGCCACCGCGATCAAGGCAATGGCCGCCACTGGTACCAACCAACGTGCGCTGCCGCTCCCTAGAAGTCCAGAGAGCCATCCTGACCATCCGGTGGATTGCTTCCGGTTCGCAACGACGCCACCTTTCTTGATTTGATCCAGACGTCTTTCCATTTCTGAGGAGATCCAAGTGACGGCAGCGCCTTCGTCCGGAAGTGGGGAACTGGTCTCAAACTCTTTCAGCATTGCCAATTCCGCCTGGCAACGCGGGCACGTGGAAAGGTGAGGATGTGTTGGAGATGGATCTTCGGCCAGCCGCTCCAGTTCATCGAGCGAGAGACAATCGGCCTTCGCCGTAAGAGCCATTTTGATTGTTGATCGATTGATCATACGTTGATCCTCACAAGCGGATACGCTTCTCGCGTGAAGCGCGCTGCTGTACCAGACGTGCAAGCTTTCGCTTTGCACTCACGATGAAAGCCTTGGCGCCGCTCTGATTTCCCAATCCCAAGATGCGGGTAATGGAGTCGAGTGGCAGGTCTTCGCCGTAATGAAGCGTAAACACTTTCTTTTCGGTTTCATCGAGACTTTCGTTCAGCAATTCAGAGATCATCTTTGCATTGGACTGGCGTTCCGCCTCGTCATACGGGGAAGAACGCTCGTCCGGGATCTCGCTGAAGAAGTCTTCTTCGACCTGACTCTTGAGCTCGGTGGCTTGTCTCATATTCGCCCGCACAGCATTAAGACAATGATTTCGAGCGATCGAGAACAACCATGTAGAAAATTTTGATTGTCCCTGGAAGGACTTCAGATTTTGATAGGCCTTGGCGAAAATTTCCTGGGAAAGGTCTGCGGCAGTCTCGCGATCCTCTACGAACCGCAGGCACCATCGCGCGACTCGAGAGTAGTTCCTGCGGAAGAGTTCATTGATACAGAGCTCGCGGGACTCAGCATCCACAGCCTCTCGATAACGTACCGCCAACTCCTCGTCGGAGAGGTGATCGAGAGGCATTCCCGGGATTATAGCAACGGGTTCAGGGCCGAGCTGTGATCGGAACGGCACGTTTCTTGGATGAAGAAACAGCTCCGATTCAGCTGAGTGCGCACTACACATTTGTTTCTGCTCCAGGGCGAGCTCACCAAAAAAGATGGTTTTGACTTCCTGCTCTCTTGGCTAAGACACCTTCCTATCAAGCTCCGGAACAGAATTCTTTTGCGAAGGATATGGACATTTCTGTTCCATGCGAGGCACGTCGGTGGTCTTAGCCGGCGAGGGGAATTCCCCCAGGAGAAACACTATGAAGATCAGCAAAATGCGGATTAGTACCTTTGCAGCAATATTGGCCGTGGCGAGTATCGTGAGTGGAGCGTGGGCCCAGGAAGCTTCTCAGCAGGCACGACTCACAGTGAAAAAGAACAAGGTAGTCAACGGCATCGAAGCCGAGCTGCGAGGAGACTATCGGGCAAGTTCGAGTCCAACCCGGCTGAACTCGCAACTGGAGGACGTCAACATCCCGGTGGGCACCAAAGTCGCTTTCTGTCTGGTTCAGAACGGCGCATCCACGCTTCTCGGCGTTGGAAAGGTTGTCCTGGTGGGCGGACTTCCAACAGCTACGGTGGAACTATCGGCAAACGACGGGGACTTTGTGCCGACCGTGAAGTCCGGCGATGTCCTGCAAGCCCGCCAGAAAACAGCCGCTCCCTTCAACTCGAACCCAACTTGCACCAGTGCTCTGATGATTTCTGGATCTTTCCGATAACCCGCGGGAAGAGCCGGTTTCCAAGGGGAAGTGCACCTGCACTTCCCCTTTTTCATTTGGATGGACTCCTTCTCTTCTAGAGAGGAGCGATTTCGTTCTTAGTAGCGGCTCGCAAGAATCATCCCCTGAGAATCCGCAGCTTTATCAAGAATTTCAAGAAAGTTGTTCCGGTGAGCTTTTCACGAGTGTCTTAGTTTACGAACGGCAGCCATGGATCCCAAATCGGAGCATGGGGCGGTTCAAAACTCAGGCCTGGCGGTCGAAAGCGGCCAGGAATACGAATACACAAGAAAAAGGAGAACTACCATGAACACCAGCAGAATGTTTGCTCTGACCGCAGGATTTGCTCTCGCCGCCTCGATGATCGCAGGCGCAACCACCAAGACTCCAGATCGCCGCCACGACGACAAAGGGAAAGATGCCAAGGGCCACAAGCTGGTGGAGATCGCCCGTGAGCGCGAGCCGAAGGACGACCGCCACAAAGGCAAGAAGGACATGGACGGCAAGGGCCACAAGCTGGTGCAGATCGCCCGTGAACGTGAGCCCAAGGACGACAAGGGCAAAGGCAAGAAGGACATGGACGGCAAGGGCCACAAGCTGGTCGAGATCGCCCGTGAACGTGAGCCGAAGGACGACCGCGGCAAAGGCAAGAAAGACATGGACGGCAAGGGCCACAAGCTGGTCGAGATCGCCCGTGAACGTGAGCCGAAGGACGACCGCGGCAAAGGCAAGAAGGACATGGACGGCAAGGGCCACAAGTTGGTCGAGGTCGCTCGTGAACGTGAGCCCAAGGACGACAAGGGCAAGAAGGGGCATGACGGCAAAGGTCACAAGTTTGTCGAGACTGTTGCTTAATTGCGGTGATCATGGCCCCGGAAAGCAGGAACTTCCGGGGCTTTTCTTTGTCCGGAAGATGTCAGTCGGCCCACGGAATGCGAAAATGAAAAGCCACTCACAACTCGCCAGATATTTCGGTCTCAGCATCGCGATTCTGGCCATCTGTACGTTACTTCAAGCTGGAACATCCAAGCTGCTGACCGGCCAAGTTGACATACCCAAAGTCAGCACCGCTCCAACTCTGAATGACTATCTCGATGGCCGGCAGAGATCGGAAGAACTGCGTATCTCGGAGTTCTCACAGCGCGATCCGTACGACGGCGAACCGGCAATCTCTCCCACAACCGCATACATTTCCTATGACGATAAGAATATTTACGCTGTTTTTGTCTGCAAAGACGCAGCTGGCAAAGCTCGTGCGCATATCGGTCGCCGCGATGATCTCACCGGCGATGAGACGGTGAGCCTATTGCTCGACACCTTCCACGATGGCCGTCACGCCTACGAATTCATTGCGAATCCGCTGGGCGTGCAGATGGACGGCATGATCACCGAGGGCCAGGACGAAGATTTTACGTTTGATACCGTGTGGCATTCGGAAGGCCGTCTAACCAACGATGGCTATGTTGTGATGATGGCCATTCCGTTTAAGAGTTTGCGGTTTCGTCCGGGAGTTGCGAGTTCATGGGGCGTCGCTTTTGGACGGATCATTCCCACGAATAACGAGTCCGACACCTGGCCTCATCTGAGCCGGCGGGTGGAAAGCTATGTCCCGCAGTTTGCGGCAACTCGCGCGCTGAGTGATGTCCATGGCGGCAGCCGCCTGCAGTTAATTCCGTACGTGTTTGCGAGCCGGCAGAAATTTCTCGATAGCAGCACTACAACTCCCTTTTTCCATTTAGCGAACGAGTTTCGCGGGGGTGTAGATGCGAAATACGTTTTCCACGATGGCCTCACTTTCGATTTCACGGCGAATCCGGATTTTAGCCAGATTGAATCGGATGAGCCACAGGTCACGATCAACCAGCGATACGAGAACTTTTTTCCAGAAAGGCGGCCGTTCTTCACAGAGAGCGCCGGTTATTTCCAGACTCCGGAAAATTTATTTTTCTCCCGTCGCGTGGTCGATCCGCAGTTCGGAACTCGAATGACGGGCAAGGCCTCAGGGTGGACCATCGGGCTCCTGTCGATCGACGACCGATCTGCCAGCAAAATTCTTTCCGGGGACACTTTGCCGGGTCGAGCGCATGTGGGTGTCGAACGCGTGCAGCGGGATCTGGGCAGAGAATCGACGATCGGAGTTTTATTCTCCCAATACAGTTTCGGTTCGCTTTCGAATCGCGTTTACTCGGTGGACTCGCGGATCAAGTTGAATCCGAATTGGGTTGCAACGGCACAAGGCGTTCATTCCTTCGCCCGGGATTTGGATGGTTCCGCATCTTCAGGCAACAGTTTCCTGGCAGAACTTGCTCACATCGGGCGTCACCTTACCTCAGACAGCACGTTCCGCGATCGCAGCCCTGGTTTTCGCGCGGATCTGGGTTTCATTCCTCGCGTAGATATTCGCCTTGTCAAGAACGAGACGCGATACCGCTGGCATCCGGAACGTGGGGCTCTCCTCAGCTTCGGACCGAGCCTTCTGACTTCCGCCGACTGGGACCACTCAGGTCAGCTTCAGGACTGGTCGGTGGACGCCCCTTTTACAGTAAATCTCAAGCGCTCGACGACTATTAGCGCCGGCCGGACTGAGGTTTTTGAACGATTTCAGAATCTGCCGTTTCGTCAGAATGCAACCTATGCCTCTATATCGAGCGAACCGCTGAACTGGGCCTCGCTTGATGCTTCTTACAGTCATGGCACGAACATCAACTACTTCCCGGGAGAGAATGTCGCTCCGTTCCTGGCGAATTCAGACGACGCTGACTTGGCGTTGACGCTTCGTCCCACGTCGCGTTTTCGCCTGAGCGAGGCCTACCTGTTTGACCGGCTTCGAACGATCCCAGCGAGCACTGCCGACCAAAAAACGCACTCGATCTTTAATAATCATCTTCTGCGCACCAAGATCAGTTACCAATTCACGCGGGCGATGTCGATTCGGGCCATCGTTGACTACAACGCTGTGCTCGCCAATCCTGCGCTGGTGGATCTTGAGCGCACCAAGCGCATCAGCACCGATTTCCTTTTCACATACGCAGTGAATCCCGGGACTGCCGTTTACGTGGGATATTCGGAGCAGTTTGAGAATCTTTCGCTTAATAGCGCGGGAGCGAACCGGGTCGCATCTCCTGGTTTAGCCACTGGTCGCCAGCTCTTTGTAAAGGTCAGTTATTTATTCCAGCCATAAGTCCGCTCTTTGCTGGAACGCGAAATGTTGTTCCCCACCTCTTCAATCCAGTGTCTCAGACGATAGAAGCCAGGGCAGCGGATGCAGCTCGAACGAGCCTGCTATGTGATTGGCCCAAATAAACGCTTTCGGAGCCAAACAATGTTTGAAACTCAAAGATCGATACTCGCAAGAGTCGCCATGCGACAGGTTGCGGCGATGACGCTAGTGCTCGGACTCGCTTTCTTCAGCACAGCTTGTGGTTCTTCCTCTTCAACCACGAATGCTGGAGGGGGAGGAACGACCACTACTCCAGCTACCGCCACTCAAATCAAGATTGGAGATGCTCCAGCGGATCGCGTCACCTCCTTTGAAGTTACCGCTGGCCCGATCACGATGACCCCCAGCAGCGGTAGCGCTGTCACCGTCCTGTCCGGAACTCATCGCCTCGAACTGACCCATTTGTCGGGAACCAACGAACCATTGGCTCTGCTGAATGTTCCGCAAGGGACGTACAGTAGTGCATCCATCACGGTGTCGAGTCCGGAAGTCACCTTTATCAATAACCTGGGTGTAATCGTAAAGCTGGAACCGCCATTCAATCAGGCAATCACGGTCAACTTCAGTCCTGCGTTGACGGTCGGAGCGACTTCGACAGTAGTTAATATCGACCTTAATGTTGCCAACTCTCTAACGTTTGATTCCCAAGGCAACGTGACTGGGGTCAGTCTGAGTGCTTCGTCGTTCGGCCTATCGACAGCAGTCGTGGCCGCCGAAGATAAGCAAGGTCATGAAGACGGCGAACTGGAAGACACGACCGGCACCATCACGGCGGTGAACGGGACGTCGTTCACGCTGGCGACGGGACAGAGTGGAGCGTCCCTTTCCTTTAGTACGGATGCTTCTACCCAGTTTGACGATGGCGCCGCGCTAACGGTGAACACCATTGTGACCGTCGAAGGCGTAACCAAATCCGACGGGACGCTCTATGCGAAGGAAGTCGAGGGCATCGAAGACTCCAGTGGCGTTGAAGCTGATGGATTGATCACTCAGATCTCGGGTACGCAGATCACATTCCTTGCGGACGATGGTGTCGGCAGCGGTATGGACGATACCAAAATCGGCGGAACCGTCACCGCCGATATTAGCGACGCGAAGTTCAAGGTCAGCAAAGGAAGTGTTGATACCAGCGGAATTGGGGGCCTGCCATCGCCGCCGACGTTCCCCTTCGATGCAACGACGATCCACGCTGGGCAGCGCGTTGAAGTAGATGACATCAGCGCGCTTGTGGGAACGACGATCACGGCAGAGAAACTTAAGCTGCAGCAGCAGTCCCTGGTAGGAACGGTTTCGGGCTTGCAGGGAGCCACTTCGGCGGGACCGGTCACGTTCACACTGACTCTACCCAGTGATTCCGCCTTCGCGATGCTGTCGGGAAAAACCCAGGTCACCGTGTACTGGCAGCCCGGCACCGATCTTCACAATCTGACCACCGTCAGCAATGGAGATTCAATCAGAGTGCGTGGATTGGTCTTCTTCACCGGTTCCACCTTCAACATGATCGCACGTCGTATCGGTTAAGGCTGCTTTGCCTACCGTTCTTAGCCATCCCCGGGAGCGCAGTCTTTCCTGCGCTCTCGTTTTCTTTTCTTTTCGGGACTACCGCGACGCGAAGGCCATTGCTCTTTGGCCTTCGCGTTCAACAGCTTTCGTTAGCGAAATTCTGGCGTGATTCCGAAACCAGCCCTATGTGTTGATCGATCAGAGCAGGTCGTACTAAAAGGCGGTGTCTCGGGATTTTCTCGCCGTTGAATGTGAAATCGTAAGTCTCGCCCGGAGCGATCGAGAATGAAGCTGGAATCGCAGCCCCCTCCGACGAGCAACCTCGCCGCAAATAGTTTCCGACCAGCCATCCAATCTGTCGCCCCTTCCGTACTTGTGAATGTAGACGGCTCCATGCTTGATCTGCCGTGACGCTTCCAGTGTCCTGTAGGCCAATCCAAGGCCCGTCGAAACTCAACGTCAAAGAGGTAAAAACCAATGAGGCAAATGAAGTCAATGGTGGCGCTCGCCATGGCGATGATCATGCTGGTTCCGTCCGGCCTGTTTGCATCGAGCCATCGCGAGGCTCCCATCACTGCGCTCGATCGCACCGCCGACGTAACTGACTGGTATGCCTTCGTCAGTTACGATCACCCGGACCGGGTCACGATGATCCTCAACGTAGACCCGTTCCTTGAACCGGCCAATGGGCCGAACTATTTCCCCTTCGATCCCAACGTCCTTTACGAAATGAAGGTCGACAACAATCAGGACGGACTGGAAGACGTGACATTCCTATTCCGCTTCAATACGGAGATCCAACAGCCCGGACTGTTTACCGGATTGGTGGGAGGGATTGCAGGATTTCCACCGATTACGGCGCTTTCCGGTCCGGGTTCGGAAGGACTCAGCCTGCGTCAGACCTATACAGTGGCGATGGTCAAGCATGGTCACTATACGTGCCTGAGCTGTAACCAGACGCTCTACGCCGTTCCCTCGAACGTCGGTCCGCGGACGATGCCGGATTATCCGTCACTGTTCAATCAGGGTATCTACGATCTCGGCGGGAATGTTCGCGCTTTTGCTGGAACCGTGGATGATCCATTCTTCATTGACCTTGGAGCCGCATTTGATTCCTTGAACTTCAGAATGGGAGTCGGTGGCGTTCTCCCTGCCGCCGAAGACGCTGACGACACGCACAACTACGCCCCGGACGCTGTGGCCGGATACAACGTCAACTCGATCGTGCTGGAAGTGCCAATCACGATGCTGACGGTCGATGGAAAGATCCACAACGCCAACGAAAAGCAGGCCGTGATCGGGACCTATGGCACAACGTCGCGGCACAGAATCACCGTGCGGCGTTCGCCGAATCCTGAAAGCGATCTCGGTCCCTTCCAACAAGTGCAGCGCGAAGGCAATCCGTTAATTAACGAGTTGATCATCGGAACAGGATCGAAGGATCGTTTCAGCATGGACGATCCCAAGAATGATGCACAATTCTCCAGCTTCGTTCTGAACCCGGTGTTGGCGACTGTGTTCAGTTCGATTGGGATTCCGGTGGCGCCAGCTCCCCGCACCGATCTGCTCATATTGGCGCAATATGAGCCGCCAATTTGTCCAGGGTGCGGCACGAACGATGCTGGCCCCGTTGCCGATCTGCTTCGCCTGAACACAGGTATCGCTCCAACTCCAGTGGGGAGTCAGAAGCGCCTCGGATTTCTGGCAGGCGATCTCGCTGGCTTCCCCAACGGTCGCCGTCCGGTCGACGATGTGGTTGACATCGCCGCACGCGCGGTCGCCGGCATTCTGGTGGATGGGACAAAGTACGGAACCGCCATCGGGGATGGAGTGCAACTCAATCCAGAAGG
Organism: uncultured Acidobacteriota bacterium; assembly: GCA_963819455.1. GTDB lineage: Bacteria > Acidobacteriota > Terriglobia > Terriglobales > Acidobacteriaceae > Sulfotelmatobacter. The sequence goes on along the minus strand of CAWFWF010000010.1, from coordinate 88,853 downwards.
GTACGGTTCTACGTTCCCCTATGTGATGCCCGCTAACAGTGGACGCGACTCGGTCCACATCGGTCCCGGCCAGGCAGGTTGCACTGGCCAGCCGAATGGCATTTGCCCCGTTCAGTAATCAACTTAGTGGCCGCTGCTTTCGAGCGGCGGCCACAGTTTTTCCAGAAATGAGGAATCTTATGAAGAAGCTCTTGGCTTTCGCTCTCTTGTGCTACACCGCCCTCGCCATCGGACAAACCGAAACGCCGAAAGAAACTCCCAAGGCCTCTCCGGCTGAGCAGAGCATGGCCGTCGCGAAACAGGAAATCAAGAAGAAGCCCGCGCAATATGCCGGCTACAACCATCTCGCGATTGCACTTTCGCGGCGGGCGCGGGAGACTTCGGATGTCGCCTACTACGCACAGGCAGAAGATGTTCTGAAAAAGTCGCTCGAACTGGCGCCGGGCAATCTGGAAGCTGAAAAGATCCATGTCTGGTTGCTGCTGGGCAGGCACGAGTTTCCGGCAGCATTGGAAGCGGCAAAGGTGTTGAACAAACGTATTCCGGACGATGTGCTGGTCTATGGGTTTCTCACCGATGCCAACGCAGAATTGGGTAACTACAGCGAGGCCGAGGCGGCAACCCAGTGGATGCTCAATCTCCGACCGGGAAATCTGCCGGGCACAACGCGTGCCGCCTATCTGCGAGAACTCTTTGGCGACATCGATGGGGCGTATGAATTGATGGACATGGCATTTCAAGCCACGCCGCCCACCGACACAGAAGACCGCGCGTGGATCCTGAGCCAGATGGGACATCTGCGGTTCATCACCGGAAGGTCGGATGACGCAGAAGCACTTCTCAAGCAGGCGCTTTCTGTTTTTCCCGACTACCACTACGCGCTTGGAAACCTGGCCAAGGTGCGGATCGTGCAAAAGCGCTATGACGAGGCGGTCACTCTGCTGCGGCAACGCTACGAGTTTGCTCCGCATGCGGAGAATCTATTCGATTTGGCCGAAGCGCTGCATCTTGCGAAGCATGAGTCCGAGTCGAAGCAAGCCTTCGCGGATTTCGAAAGGAAATCTCTTCTGGAGTCCGTCCGCAAGGATAATTCCAGCCGGGAGTTGATCTTCTACTACGCTGACCATGCGAAGCAGCCTGCGAAAGCCCTGCAGATTGCCGAGCAGGAGCATGCTTGGCGGCATGACGTATACACGCTGGATGCGTATGCCTGGGCTTTGCACGTCAACGGCAAGGACGAGGAAGCCCGTAAGCAGCTCGAAGCTGCACTCGCCGTCGGTGTTTCCGACGCCAAGATTTTCGATCATGCCGGCGAGATCGCGCTCGGGCTAGGAGACCAGACTGCGGCCGCGCGGTATCTGCGGATGTCCGCTGCCCTCCATGCCACAGGTTCGGATCAGGCGAACCTGTTGCTGGCACGAATCGATAAAACCCGCTAAGGCCAATGGGAAAGCCATGACCAGAGGCAAGGTATTTCGAGCAACTCGAGGAGAACAGGCTCGCTGGCGCGTGCTCGCGAGACTTGTTCTCCTGTTTTGGGTGTTGAATGCCTTTGTATCTCTGAATGCGCAGCAAACTGCGTCGATTTCCGGGAAGGTCTACGATCCGCAGAACCATCCTGTCGCCCAGGGAAATGTAAAGCTTGTCAGGCTTTCGATGGGGTCGGTTCGCGAAACCGTGTCTGACAGCGAAGGATCGTTTCGCTTCGAACCTGTCGAACCCGGCGTCTATCAATTGAGCGCAAGAGGGGCAAACTTTGATCCAATCACCCGGGAGATTGCTGTCATTGCTGGCCGTGAGCAAAGTCAAGACCTGCAGTTTCTCAAAGTCGTGTCCCAGCAGACTGTATCTGTGGTCGGAGTGCTTGCAGACGCGATGACTCCTGATCCGTCGCAGCGCACCTTCGCAGCGGAGGACTTGCTCGAAGCCAATATCGGTCGGCCTGGAGCACCCGTTTCCATCCCCGGCTTGCCCGCCGAGACGGCGTCGGGAGGAATCAAGGCGCCACAATATTTCGCGCCCGGAGTCGCGGGTGATCATGGCGAGCCCATCGCACAGTTTTTTCAAGTCGGCAATTACCTTGTTCCCAACAACCTTCCTGCGAACGCACATGGAAATGGCTATGCCGATCCGAATGTTCTGATCTCAAACGGCATTGGCTCAGTGGCGGCCGATGCTGGCGCATTTAGTGTGCGCGAAGGGAACAATGCGGTCGATGCTGGAGTTTCATATGGGCTGAAGAGCCGGCTGTATCGCTTTACTCAGGTTATCGGCGACGCCCACGACGTAGACCTCGTGACCGGCTGGCGCCCGTCTAATCCGGAAACTCTGGGCTGGCTGGCTCTCGAAACTTCATTCGGAAACGGCCTTCTGGAAAGGCCCGAGCGTCGCCAACAGTACAAGCTGAATGCATTCCGGCAGGTCAGCGCCGGACAACATCAGGTTTCATTGTTTGGCGATGGATATTACGGATTCTCGTTCATTCCGGGACTGATTCCTGTCGACGTTCAGATTCAAGGCGACACGATTGACTCTCGCCAGCAAGAGAAAACTCGCAATACACTTCTCGCGGCTACCGATACATGGCAACTGAATGCGAAAAACCAATTTCAGTTTTCCGCCTTTTTCCGAACCTACGGCCTCGATCTGAGATCGGACTTCGGCGATGGGCTCATCCGGCAAAGCGAATCTCGAACAGTTGAAGGAGGAAATACGAGCTATCTGTTTCAACCCAGCCTTTCCTTCTCGGTTCTTGCCGGGTTGGACGTTCGTCGCGATGCGCCCCGGGATTTGAACCTGGATCATGCTGATCCAGACGGCGTTTTCGAACCTGTGACCAGCAACAATCTGACGCTTGGATTCATGGCTCCGTTCGTCTCGATCGACGGAAGCTTGGGCAACCACATCCACTACGATCTTGGAGTTCGCCGCGAGGAAATAGAGATTAACAATGTAGATCAGATTACGCCTGTCAATTCTTTTGCAAAACTCGACGGCATCACTCTGCCCAAAGGAACACTGACACTTCTCCCATCGCATTCCAGGATATTGCCGAAAATATCTTTCAGCGCGGGGAGAGCGTTTCACACGAACGATCCGCGAATTGGTACCGGATCAGGCACTCCAACTGTGATTGCTCCATCGAATTCCATGCAACTGGTGTTGAGCAAAGACATTCGGCGAACGGACTTCAGCGTGACCTTGGCTCGAGTTACGAATGCGGAAGAACTCGCCAAGATCGATGCGGACACAGGTCTGCAGGAAGATGTTGGACCGTCGCTGATTCGATCACTGACGCTCTCGGCGCGGCGATATTTTTCATTCGGCTCCGTATCGGCGTCTTGGGCCAGGGCTATGGCCACTGACCGCCTGACGGGTGAGGACGTCCCGGAAGCTCCGCGGTTGATTTGGAGTGTGACGGGAGTAGTCAATCGAATGCCGTTCGGGCTGCGCGCCGGGAGTGAGTACGAAGTGGTTGGCCGCAAGCCACTGGGTGATGGTCTCACAGCCTCTGCAGTGCGCGAGTTCCGCTTTTCGCTGGCCCGGTCGTTCTGGGATGGGCGGATGGACTTGGGGTTGAACTCCCTCCTGGCGAGGGGTTACACCGGCCAGACTCTCGAAACCCTCGCCCTGCCGCAGGACTCGGCGCCTTTCGAGCGAATCGTCGGAGTCCCGCTTAAGTCGTATGTCGGTCTGTCCTGGACCTACACCTTCCGGGGCAAACACTGAAGGGCACGAACGTTGCTCATTATCGTGGTTCGGGACTATACGGAGAGGATGCGGCACGGCATGGCGCATAAGAGGAAATCGAATCCTCCTACGCAAGAGCAATGCTGCGTGGAAATCTGGAGTGTATCTATACGGAGACGATTCACGGCATCGGCGCGATGGCGATGGCGCGCAGAGGACTGCCGGAGCCGCCAACGATCTTGAGCGGTGCAGCAATGATGATGGCGCCAGTTGGCGGAAGCTGATCCAGATTGGAAAGCCCGGCCAATCCAAACTTGCCGCTGCCATGCATCAGATAGTGATTAGGAAAGGGCGGGTCAAAGGTGGCAGCTTGGCCGGCATCCGTTCCCACCGTTTCCACGCCGACGCCTAGCACGTCCCGTTCCTGAGCGAGAAAGGCCGAGGTTTCCTTTGCTAATCCTGGAGTATGCGGTCCATTCTCCTTCAGATTGATGTAGTCCTTGGAATCCTTTCGCTTGGACCAGTCTGTCCGCAACAGAACCCACGCACCGGCCGGGATGCGTCCGTACTGCTGTTCCCACTTCCCAACGACGTCCGGCGTCAGGAGAAAATCCGGATTCTGTTTCGACTCTGCACTGACGTCAATCACGCAAGCCGGACCGACGAACTTATTGGGCTGGATCGTATCCACGGTGTTGTCCGGAAGGTCTCTGCCAGAAACCCAGTGAACTGGCGCGTCGAAATGCGTTCCCGTGTGTTCACCGGTCTCGAATGCATTCCAGTACCAAGCAGGACCGCGCTCATCGTATCGCGAGAGTTCCCAGATTTTGAACGCGGGAGTGTTATTCCACTGCGTAGGTAGCGGCAGGAGGGGCGTCTGGGGACTCAGAGTTTGAGTCAGATCTACGATTCGCAAACGGCCAGCCGCAAGTTCCTGCAGCAGTTCCATCAGTACACGAGACATATGGCCCTCTCACAAACTTTGCCGCTAAGTGCTCGCGATCTCAACAGGTCGTTACCCTCGCTTCAGCGACTGAATATACCGTCGGAATTGAAATCGATTCTCCAACAACGAAAGATCGGTGACGTATCCGGAGGGACCCCTCGCTTCGACCTTGGCAATGATCGCTGTTAGTTCATTTCCATTCATTGCATCCGCGACAGCAGCTTTGAAATTGTCAACACTTCGCACGGTCACGACTCGGGGAACTCCCGAAGCTCGCGCGATCCCTTCCAAGTCTGTGCCCGCGCTGGTCGCCGTCGGGAAACCACCGACCGAGAGCAAGCTCTCGTTATCGAAAACTACGTGCACTAATTTCCTGGGGCGGTATCGGGCCATTGTGCTCAAGCCGCCAAGGTTCATCAAGAGTGAGCCGTCGCCGTCGAACACGATGACGGTTTGTTCGGGCAAGCACAAAGCTAGGCCCAGGCCCGTCGAAGACGCCAATCCCATCGCGTGTTGCAGGTAGAAAAAATTAGGACGATGCCCCAGCGATTGCAACTCAGCCGCAACGGCTCCCATGATCGTGACGACCAGGCAGTTCTCGAGTTCCGGATAAACCGACCGAAGACAATCGATGCGCAGCATCACTCCTCCCACATCAGGTCGCGCGTCAGTAGTAGCGCGACGGGCTGCAAGCTGCTTTCGGCGAGGGTCTGCGCCTGTCGTATGCGCTTCTTGACGGTGTCCGGCGCATCCAGAAAAAAGTAAGGGATCGCAAGCGCCCGCAAGATTGCCTCCGTGATATTGCCGCCTTGCGTTTGCCATGGATCCCGTTCGCCCAGGGACCCGCGGTAGCTGATCATCATCAGGAGAGGAATCTTGTACAGATGTGCGAAAGAAACGATGCCGTTCACCGATGCAAGGAGGCCGTGATTCTGCATCAGCATCACCGATTTGACTCCGGCGAAGTGTGCTCCGGCCGAGATGCCGACGCCTTCCTCCTCCTTGGCCAGCCGGACCAAAATCATCTCCTTGTCCTCATCCGCCAATCTGATCAGGTGCACCAACCAGGTTTCGGGCAGCGCTGAAGCCAGTCTGATGTCGCACTCCTTGAGTGCATCGAAGATGAGCCTGGAGTTGGTCAAGGAAACGGGCATGAATTCTTTCGACACGTGCGCCGCTAGGCGTCAAGAGATGTCTAAGGCCCTGTGATGGCCGCGTGAGATTATAACTTTAACTCTGGAAACGAAGCGAACCCGCCCGTCCGGCGAGGCGTCGAAATGCACTCTTGACGGCCGTTTGCGGCGCAGTATAGTTTGGCCCTGCCTCGTTCGCCAGCGAAGTTCTCGCGCTTAATCAGGAGCACAGGTTGCAGGCCAAATCCCAAGGTGTTCTCAACGCCGACAGTACATCAAGATCGAATGCGAATTTCCCCATCGAGGCGGTTCGCGCCGCTTTCCCGGCTCTGAGTCGGACCCCGGATTTCATCTTTTTCGATAATGCCGCGGGTGCGCAAGTTCCGCAGATTGTTCTTGACGCAGTGAATCATCATCTTCTCGAGTCCAACGTGCAACGCGGTGGACGCTATCCGAAAAGCATTGCCGTAGACGCCACAATCGAGCGAGCTCGCCAGAGCGTCGCCGATTTGGTGAATGCTCGTGATCCCAGCGAAATCGCCTTTGGTATGAACGCCACCTCCTTCATTCGGTTGGTCAGCCTTGCCATCGGACAAACACTCGATGTGCGAAACGAGATTGTTGTAACCGATATGGATCACGAGGCGAACATCGCTACGTGGATGATGCTGGAACGCCAGGGCGCAAAAATTCGCTGGTGGACGATGAGGGATGATGGAAATCTGCACGTGGAAGACCTTATTCCCCTGGTTTCATCGGCGACGCGCCTGGTTGCGTGCACGCTGACTTCGAATGCGATTGGTTCGATTGTGGACGTCGCCGCCGCCGCAAGAGTTGCGCACTCAGAGGGCGCCGAAGTCTTTCTCGATTCCGTGCATTACGGCCCTCACGGGCTCATCGATGTACAAGCCTTCAATTGTGACTACCTTGTGTGTTCGGGTTACAAGATATTTGCTCCCCACATGGGATTTCTTTGGGGACGCCGAGAGCTCCTGCAGGCGCTTCCTACTTTTCGTGAGGACTTCATCCCGGACGAGCCACCGGGAAAGATTGAAGCGGGGACCTTCATTTATGAGAATGTGGCGGGCATGGATGCTGCAATCCGCTATCTGGAAAACTTAGGCCGCAGCACGAGTGGCAACGGTGAAGGAAAACAAACCAGGCGGGCCGCCCTTGAGTCAGCGTTCGATGCAATCCGAGCTTACGAAGAATTGCTGACGCGTGAAATGGTCAAGGTGCTAAAGGATTGTGGCGCGATCCATTTATGGCGTGTCCGATACAAATCGGATCCATGAACGAGTGCCAACCCTTAGCTTCAATTTGTCGAATATGTCCCCGGCAAGAGTTACTGAAGAACTCGCGAGAAAGAATATTGGCGTCCGCGACGGCCACATGTACTCGCCGCGGCTGATGAAGCGATTGGGGATGACGAAGGAGAGCGGCGTCGTCCGCGCGTCCCTTGTTCACTACAACTCTGTGGAAGAAGTACGTCGCTTCGGAACTGCGCTTGCCGAGATGAGAGCATAATGCTGGCGGACAAGCAGATCCTCGACATTCGTTCTTGCTTCCGTATCTTCCAGCGCAAAATCTATCTCAACAGTTGCTCGCAAGGGGCGCTATCGGAGGCCGTTGAAGCGGGGCTCGAAGACTTTATCGAGAGTTGGCACGAGCAAGGCTCGCCTTGGGAGTCATGGGTCAATCGTTACGAGGAGGCGCGAGCCGCTTTTGCGCAATTCATCAACGCGAGCCCTGATGAAGTGGCGATCGTCACCAGCGCCTCGGCTGGAATCAACGGTATCGCGAGCGCGCTCAATTTCCGCGAACGGAAGAAAGTCGTGATGGGCGAGTTCGAATTTCCGACGATGGGCCACATCTGGCTGGCCCAACGACCGCGAGGCGCGGAGGTGGAGTTCGTGGGCGCGGAGGGGAACCGCATTCCCGCCGCCAATTACGAAAGGATAGTAGATCGCCAGACCCTGATCGTGCCGCTCACGCATGTTTGTTTCAAGAACGGTTTTCGTTCGGAGGTCAAAGCCGTTACAGAGATCGCCCACCACTCAGGTGCGCTCGTAATGCTCGATGACTATCAAGACTGCGGAACCCGCCCCGTGGACGTGAAGGCCATGGATCTGGACTTTTTCGTTACCGGAACTCTCAAATATCTGCTCGGTCCTCCCGGCCTTGCGTTTATGTACGTCCGCAAGGACCTCGCTTCTTCCCTGGTGCCCACTTTGTCGGGATGGTTTGCGCAAGCCAATCCGTTCGCCTACGACCCGCAGACTTTCAACCTGTCTCCCACCGCGCGGAGATTCGAGTCAGGGTCGCCATCCGTGCCCAATGTGTATGCAGCGTTGCCCGGATTCCAACTCCTGCAGGAAATCGGCATTGAGCATGTGGCCAGCCACATCAAGGGCCTCGCTCAAGCACTGTTGCGCAGCGCGCTCAATCTTGGTATTCGGCCCAAAACGCCCGCGGACAGCGCGGGACCATTGGTTGTACTGGAATCTAGAGATTCCGTATTGCTGGTGCAGAAGCTCGCCGAAAGCGGCATCGTTGCGTCGAACCGCCATGATGGCTTGCGCATCTCGTTTCACGTCTACAACACAATGGACGATGTGAATGCGGTCGTGGATGTTCTAAAGAAAAACATCGACCTCCTGGTCCTTGACCCTGCCAGTGTTGGCAGCCATGACTGATCAACACCCCGTCATGGCGGCGATTACCGACGCGAACCCGACCGTGCCAGCGGTCGAGGGGCTTCACCGCCGTTTGGGCCAAAGGCAACTGACGATGATGGCTATTGGGGGAGCCATCGGAGTCGGGCTGTTCCTGGGCAGCAGCGTTACAATCCGTCTCGCGGGACCCGCCGTCATTCTTTCTTATTTGTTGGGAGCAGGAATTGCTCTAATTATGTCTTACGCCTTGGCGGAAATGGCGGTGGTCCATCCCGTCGCCGGCGCATTCGGAGTTTACGCCGAGAAATATCTCAACCCGTGGGCTGGTTTCTCGGTTCGAGCCACCTACGGAGTCGCCCAGATCATCGCGATCGGCGCAGAAGTCACTGCCGCAGGTATCTATATTTCCTACTGGTTTCCGAATGTGCCGCAATGGATTTGGGTCGTGTTGGTTTCTGCCGCTATGGTGGCGCTCAATTCCATGCAGGTCAACCGGCTGGGAGAGTTTGAATACTGGTTTGCAATGATTAAAGTGACGGCCATTGTACTGTTCCTCCTCGTGGGGATTTCCTTGATCGTGGGAGTGGGCTCGAGGAGCGCGATTGGCCTATCGAACCTCGCTCAACACGGCGGTTTCTTCCCGGCGGGGTGGAAGGGCGTATGGCTCTCGCTAACCATCACCGTCACCAGTTATATGGGAGTGGAAATCATTGCGGTCACGGCCGGCGAAGCCGAGCATCCGGAGGTGACGATTCCGCACGCAATGAAGAGCATCGTGTGGCGACTTATCCTTTTCTATGTGCTCGCGATAGCCATTATGGTGACGATGGTTCCCTGGAATCAGACCAGCAGTTCGTCGACCCTTTCTGGCAGTCCGTTTGTGACCGCGTTTGCCGCCGCGCGCATACCGTTCGCCGCTGCCATCATGAATTTCGTTGTGCTTACGGCGGCACTCTCAAGTGTGAATACCAATCTTTACCTTTCCACTCGAATGCTCTTCTCTTTGGGCCGCGGAGGTTACGGCCCTGAATGGATGGGCAAGGTAAGTCGTAATGGTGTACCGCATCGCGCATTGCTCGCGTCAACCGCGGGGATTGTCGCAGCCATCCTTCTTGCCATTTTCGCCCCACGAAATGCGTTTCTCATGCTCTATGGGACTGCGGTTGCTGGAATGCTTTTCGTATGGCTGGTGATTCTCATTACGCACCTGAGGTTTCGCCAAGCCATCACGCGTGAGAGGCTATTGAAGTTGCCGATGCGTATGTGGGCCCATCCGTTTTTCACGGTCATCGGTATTTTGTTGCTGCTTGGGATCGCAGCCACCACTTTTTACGTAGATGGGTTGCAATGGTCGGTTCCGGCGTTCGCTGTTTTCTTGGGTTTGATTTCCGTCGTGTATCTGCGAGGACGGCGCCACAAAGATTCTTAGGGAGAGCGCGAGATGGCGGAAGCCTGCGAAGAACTCTATCGTTCGCTCCACCGGCGATTCAAAGGTGACTTGCTGCGTCCGGGCGACAGCGGCTATGCCGACGCTCGTGCGGTTTGGAATGGCATGGTGGCTCGCTCGCCGGGGCTAATCGCGCGGTGTGCCGAAGTAGCGGATATACAAACGGCGATCCGAGCTGCATCTGAGAGTGGAATCCTGACCGCCGTTCGTTGCGGCGGACACAGCCTTGCGGGTTTCAGTACCTGCGATGGCGGGTTGGTAATCGACTTATCGAGAATGCGCGACGTCACTGTGGATGCCGAGGCGCGGCGGGCCAAGTTCGCTGGTGGCTGTCTGTTGGGTTCCGTTGACTCTGCGACTCAAAAGGCAGAGTTAGTTTTTCCAGCAGGAGTCGTCTCGCATACAGGCGCGGCGGGGCTTGTCCTAGGTGGAGGTACAGGATGGCTCACCCGACGATTCGGCTTGTCATGCGACAACGTCGAAGGGTTCACTGTTGTAGTGGCGGATGGTTCTGTCGTCCGCGCCACCTCCCGTGAGAATCCGGATTTGTTTTGGGCTTTGCGTGGCGGGGGAGGCAACTTTGGGGTCGTGACAGAATTTGAAGTGAAACTCCACCCACTCACCTCGGTGGTTCTCGCGGAAGGATTGTCTTCCGAAGCTGACATTCCACCCCTTCTTGAGTACTGGAGAGACTTCATGGCTGAGGCTCCGCTCGACTTGAAGTGGAACATCGACTTGCGCCTCGCCCCCCACATGGAGAAAGTACCCGTTGAGTTGCGGGGACGACCGGTCGCCGGCAGTTCCTTGGTTTGGACCGGTGATGCGGACGCAGGCCGACCCTATTTGGAGCATGCACTTTCCATGTGTTATCCGGATTCTGTGAGCAGTAAGAGTGTGTCTTTCATCGATTTGCAAACCATGGCTGATGCCGATTTCCCCCATGGCCGGCGCTACTACACCAAATCGGGTTACTTCGCGCGCCTCGACGACGAGACGATTCATCGACTGGCGGAGGCCGTTGCCACGATTCCCTCGCAGGACACACAAATCGAGTTCGCGTATCTTGGTGGCGCGGCGTCGAGAATTGCTGCGGACGAGACCGCGTTCGGCGACCGCAGTGCTCCGTTCATCATGAATTTGCTGGCGAACTGGTCGGACCCATCCGCCGATGCACGAAATATTTCCTGGGTCCGCGAACTCTTCAACAAGCTCCGACCCACTATGAAGCCTGGGGTGTACGTGAATTTCATGAGCGCAGACGAACAAGATCGCGTTCCTGAGGCCTATCAGCAACGATGGGACCGCATGGTCGCAGTTAAATCGCACTATGATCCAAATAACTTTTTCCGGCTGAACCAGAATGTTCCGCCACGGAAAATCACAACGTCAAAAGGCACAAACATGAATTTTTCGTGTTGAAAAGAATGCACCGGTTCTCAATGCCTGGCAAGAAACAGCAGGCTTTAGCCTAGGAACGTCGTCCAACGGTGACGAATAGACCGCCCTCGTGGCCGAGAGTGTGAATCCATCCGAGCTGCGCTAGCCATCCTTCAAAACGCCAGTTATCCGTAGATCTCTCGAATAACTCCTCTGGTTCCTCGCTGACCATCGCGCTTGGATATGCCCGCACGTATTCGACACCGTTCTCGGCAAACCAACCTTGCACCTCAGCCAATGTGTGACGATGCTCCTCGGGGTGCTGGTATTGGTCTCGTAGCCAGGCCTCGCGCCGTGCTGGCTCATTCTCCCGATCGCGCAGTACTGGATCATGCGGGATGAATCGATATCCCGACAGTTGTGCGACGAGGCGGCGCAGCCGAAACGGGATGCGCGCGAATGCGTTGTATAGCCCGAGGATGATGATCCCCCCCGGTCGGGCCAGGTGTGCAATGCGAACGAATGCTGCACGGGGATCTGGAGTGTGGTGCAAAACTCCCGACGAGTAAACCACATCAAATGAGCCTGACCGCAGACCGGGATGTTGCAGGTCGGTCTCGACAAAACGTACCTGATCGAGATTGAAACGATGTGCCGCTGCTGCACCCAGTTCGAGTGATGCGCGGGTGAGATCAGCGCCGATAACCACGCGTTGCGCGCGCGCCAGGTATAGACTCATCTGCCCCGTACCACATCCGATCTCCAGAACCCGCGCATCGCCCGGAATCGCTTTGTCTACCAAGCGGGCAAACCCACTTCGCTCAGCGCGTGCCCGTAACCAGCTCAGGCTGTCGCGCGGTGGGTAGTTGGGGAACGGCGCCTGTTCGTAAAAGGAGCGCACGACCTCGGTTCGAGCGTCGCCGGGCAGGCGTAAGTTGGGGATGCCATTGGGCGCTTTGTAGCGTTCATTGCAGCGGGGACACGACAAATCCGCCGCGAGCGCACCCGCACATTTCGGGCACGCGAGTAGATCGAGGAAGGCATCCACTGGTTACCACATGGCGTAAATAAACGGAGCCAACGCTTCTACAGCTGTTGCGACGATGAGAAGTAACCCCATCGTACACAGAAAGATAGCCAGAGGTGTGAGCCAGCGCTTGTTGGAGTCGCTCTGCCATAAACCTTGCACCAGCTGGGTCACTGATCCAAACGCACTGCCAAATACAATCAGTCCACTGCGGAACCTGCCACGTTTCTTGAGCACGCAACCTCCTCCCTTGGCTTCGATAGTTCCGAAGTACGCTTTGTCACCCGGGTCTGACCGGCTACCAATACATCGATTCCACAACGAAGGAAAGTTGAATATCCTTCGACCGCACGATTAACAATCGGTTCTCCTGCCAGATTGAACGATGTATTAAGCAGAACCGGCATCCCGGAGCGCTGACCGTATGCTTCCAGCAGTGCGTACAAGCGCGGTGACATCCCACGTTCTAAGGCCTGCAGCCGAGCGGTTCCGTCAACGTGAGTAATCGCCTGCAGCTTCGACTGCCATTCGCGCCGGACCGGAAACACGCCCGACATGAAACGCGCCAGGCGTGTCCCGCTCTCGGAAACGTCGAAAAAACGCTGAGCCGATTCGAGGGGTACCACGGGTGCGAATGGCCGGAACGGCTCGCGGTACTTGATCTCGCGATTGAGACGATCACGAATTTCGGTAGTATGAGGTGCAGCAAGGATGCTGCGGTGACCGAGCGCCCGAGGACCTAGCTCAATAGCACCATCCATCCACCCAACGATTCGCCCAGCGGCCAGATCATCGGCAATCTGGCCGACGAGCGCGCCATCCTGGAATTCCTCGACGGTGTGCCCGTCCTCTCGTGCGATCTGTGCCAGCTCCGCCCCGTCAACCGAGGGTCCCCAAAAGGGATGATCGGGCACATCGCGATCTGGATTTCCAAAGTGAATGCGGTCCGCATAGAGCGCCGCGCCCATCGCGCATCCCGCGTCGCCCGGGGCTGGCGGGACGAACACGCGTTCGAAGCCGGACTCTGCGAGAATTCGTGCGTTTGCGACTCCGTTCAGGGCTACGCCACCGCCCAAACATAGATCGGGCAAGCCAGTTTCCCGATGGAGTGTTCGAGAGATTTCTACAAGTGTATCTTCCAAGACTCGCTGTACGCTGGCGGCACAATCGGCGAAGCGCTGTCCGTCCGCCGTTCCCATGTCAATCGGTTCGTAGGGGCTACGTGGCGAACCGAAGAGTTCGATGAACTTCCGTGAAAAAGACCGCTCTGCAGTGGTGTGAAATTCAAAATAATCGAGATCGAGCGTGAACGCCCCGTCGGGCGTCGGATGGACCAGCTTGCGGACCTCCTCGACCAGTGTTGGCCGCCCGTAGCCAGCGAGCCCCATCACTTTGTACTCGTCTTCGTTCACTTTGAAACCGAGGTACGCAGTAAATGTCGAATACAGCATTCCGAGGGAATGTGGGAATCTGATTTCACGTAAGAGCCTAATTGTGGTGGCACCATTTGCGCATCGTTCGCCTTCTCCGACCGATAGCGTCGCCCACTCGCCCACAGCGTCGGTTGTCAAGATGGCGGCACGGTGCGTAGGTGCAGTGAGAAAGGCGGCGGCGGCGTGTGACTGGTGGTGCTCGGTAAACAAAACTTTTCGCCCGGGCACGCCCAGATGCGACGAAATAATTCCGCGTATCCAGACCTTTTCGCCCAGCAAATTTTTCATCGCTTTAGGAAATGCGCGCCAGGAGGATGGAAATGCACGCAAAGCGCAGGTAAGGACCCGATCGAACTTCAACATTGGGCGCTCATAGAAAACCACTGCGTCGAGCTGCTCGGGTTCCATCGCTGCATGCCGAAGACACGATTCGATCGCCAACATAGGAAAAGTAGCGTCGCCCTTGTGCCGCGACAAGCGCTCCTCCTGCACAGCGCAGACCGGCACACCATCGATAACGAGTGCCGCAGCCGAGTCATGATAATGCGCCGAAATGCCAAGAATATTCATTTCAGTATTGCCGGTTGAGCGATCCGTGGCGCTTGGGTGAGATCAAGGTCCATCCGCCCAGTTCCCGCTTTTCGGCACGCTTGGCCAGCCAAGCGAACGGAGGTAATACGACGAAGTATTGAACCGTTAACATGATCGCGCTGAGGATTCCTGCAAGCGAGGTCGCTAGCCGCAAGTACCCTTTCCAGAGACGGCTAAGCCGCGCGCGCCACAAATGACGCGAATGGCGTTGCGGCGCGACGCGGGCGAGTTGAGTAAGTGTGTAGTTCATGTGAAAGGTTTCGTCGTGCAGAATCTCCTCGAAAATTGCACGGGTCGGCGGATCATGCTGCATCACGTCGCGATAGACGGTAAAACGGCTGGCTGCCGCCTTCTCCGACAAGTGAAGGAACGCAAGCATGGCGTCATCCGACTCCTCGTCAACCTGCAGATCATCAAGACCGTGGCCCCCTGGCGTAAGCCACTCGCCTTGAAAACTCGGATCAAGGCGGGATGGAAATGCGCTCAAGAGTGCCGCTGCCCGGCAACGAAACAAAACCCCGTGACGAAATTCGTCGATCGCGTGTTCCAGATAGAGGCGACGCAATAGGGGGTCTGAAGTAACCTCAGCAGCGCGCAGTATATCGCGCCCGCCATCAGTTTCCGTTTCCCCAAAGCGGAGCAGTTTCTGCACGCGCCGCTGAGCATCGCTCCAGATCCAACGATGCAGAGGGGTCAACATCCGATCAATCGCCGTCACGCGTTCATGGGCCCGGGCAGCTTCCATCGCAATTGTAAGATGACTTGAAAATATCGCGAGTTTGTCATTAATTTGTCATTACTTTAATGAGGTGGATTCTGTCTCCAGCAAGACATTCGGAACGTTGGAACACCCGGTTGCTGGTCGAGATCGTGGCAGCATCTCTTGGCGGCGCGCTTCTCCTCTGTGCGCTCGCCGCCAATCAGAACTGGCTCAGCCGCCATTTCTTGCCGGCATTCTTTCTATCGCACAGCTCGTATGTCTTGGTGGAATCGATCATCCGCATCGCGGCGGCGGGTTTGGGTTTGGTTCTCGTGTTCATCGCGCGACGACGGATCGGACGTTTTGTCGCACACGATCCAGGACGCACTTTCCAAATCTTGATTGCGATCGTGCTCGCGTTGGGCGCGACCGAATTCATACTTCGCCAGCTGCACCCGCGTGCCGCAATGGAAGAATCGCCCCGCATCGAACCCCAGCGTCGCAGAGACCCACGACTCGGCTGGGTGTTCGTGCCGTCACGCACGGGGCGTCACGATGTTGGTGGTCGAGTTGTCGAGTACGCGATCGATTCCTGGGGATATCGCGTGCGCCGCATCGATGAACCGGTTGACCCCGAGCGTCCCACGATTCTGTTCACGGGCGAATCGATGATGGTCGGGGAGGGATTGACATGGGACGAAACTGTGCCCGCGCAGGTCGGTGCACTCCTGGGGATACAGACAGCTAACTTAGCCGTGTCCGGATTCGCCAGCGACCAAGCATATCTCAGGCTCGCGGAGGAGTTTCCGCGGTTTCGCCAGCCCATGGCGGCCGTATCTTTATTCATGCCGGCGATATTTGATCGCAACCTCGATGACGATCGGCCGCATGTCGATGAAAGCCTGGTCTGGCAGCCCGCCCGATCCCATTGGAGGCTTGCCATGGTCGCCAAGTTTCTACTGCCCTATCGAAGTCAGGAAACGATTGAACGTGGAATAACCGTTACACGCGAGGTGCTGCGTGCGAGCGTTGATTCCGCGCGCGCACGAGGGGCTGTGCCACTCATCGTAGTGCCACAGTTCACTCCCGAAGACCAAGTCGAGCACGACCTGCGGCGCCGTGTCCTCGACGATTCTGGCCTGCCGTATGTGTGGGTCGAACTTGATCCCAGTTGGCGAATACCCGGCAACGGCCACCCAGACGCGCGCGCCGCGCGTGCGATTGCCGTCGCTGTCGCGGCTCAGTTACGAGGCAAGCTGAAGCGTTAGCACCTACCGCCATCCATTCGTGTCATGAAACCGAGCCAGACCTGCCGCGCTATGTTCGTCGAAGGCAAAGGACAAGGGGCGGTTGGGCTCCGCCCCTTTCTTAGTTTCGTTAGACCGAGCTAGAACGAATATCGCGCACTGACTTGCAAGACACGCGGATTGCCTTGGATTGCAGTGAAGTTTGACCAATCGGTTGGCGGGGTGATATTGGCTAATCTCGCGTCGGGGAGCACGCCCCAGCCGGTGCGGGTGTTTGTGGAGGCAAGGCCGAAATGCTGGGTGTTGGAGATGTTAAACCCGTCTATGCGGAGTTGTAGTTGGTGCTTCTCGCTATAAGGCATAGTAAAAGTTTTCGCTATTCCTAGATCCGCGTCAATGTATCCGGGGTAGCGGAAAATATTCCGTGGACCGGTCTCCCCCGGGTAAGCACTCCGGAATGTCTGATAAATCGCCGTTTCGTCGCACCCACCGAACACTTTTGGGCTGCCAACTTGCGGACGATTTGGGCAAGTGTGTACCGGACTGACTGGTGTCACGCTTGCCTGCACTTGAAAGTTGGTCGCCCATTGCGCGGAGTCAAACGGCGTGCGTAATGGAAGTCCCGTGTTCCAGCGAAAGATGCCTGAAATCTGCCATCCTCCAACGAGGGCTTGTGTCACCTTGTTAGCACCGCCCATGAATGCGTGACCTCTGCCAAACGGCAATTGCCACACCGCATCCGCATTGATGTTATGACGAACGTCGAACGAAGAGTTGCCGTAGTAACTGCTTGGCTGGAGAGGATTCTCGATGAACGACGCATTCGCGAATTGCAGTGCACCTTGCAGTCCGGAAGCATTATCCAGCGAGTGAGAAAGGGTGTAGTTGAAGTCCATCGTCAAGCTATGGAGTCGCTGGCGCAAAGAAACCGCGAACGCGTTGTAGTTGGAATGCGCGACGGTGCTCCACACCGAAAGGTCGGCGTACTGGGGATGCATGAAGCGGGTGGGGAAACCAGAAATGTCCAAAACGATGTCGGTGATGCCCTGTGTATCGGTCCAGTCATTCGCGGTGAAGAACGCACCCGGGTTCGAGAGAGAGGAATTAAAAGCATAAAACGACTGCGTGTTCGACCAGGTCGGGTCCCAACCGCCGCCGAAGATGGCGTTGTTTAGGTTGGCCAAACTGTTTGCACCTGTAGGGAAGAGGTTTTCAAAGAAAGGAATCGGCGCAATCTGGCTGATAGGAACGTTCTGCTGCCGTTGTTTCTCCAACATCGTCCCGGCTGTATACCAGTCCATATGGCTCTGGGGATCCGTGACGTCGTTAAAGGCGGTCACATCTTGTTGCGCCAGCAAATTGTGCGCAACTCTTCCGATGTAGGAGAACGTAATCACTCCCTGCTTGGGTAGTTGACGTTCAAATGTGAGGTTCCAAGTGTAGTTCCTGGGAGCAGTCAGGTTCGAGTTAATGGAAGATTGAATCTGTTCGCTATAGTCCGACGGCTGAGCTAGGGGGAATGACAGGCTACCGGGCACCGTGATATTGGGCAGGGTGCGAATGTCCATATTGAAGTCTGTAAACTGCGGCGCCAAGTTATCGCCTGCCTGGATGCCATAGGTATTCACGGGAATCTGGTCGCTCGACGTGAATCCCAAGGTATTGTTTAGATCGAAGTCCACTGCCAAAGCTTGACCGTAGTTATCGTTGGTTATCGCGAAACCTCCGCGCACCACCGAAGCGCCCCCGCGGCCCAGCAGTCGGCCAAGGAAGCCAGGGCCGCCATCGGGAGTCCACGCGAACGCGAAGCGCGGTTGGAACTCATGATGATCCCAGTTGTACATCGGCTTGCCACCATTGGCAGGACCAGCGAGCCCAACGCAGATCGGAGTAATCAGATTGTTTCCCTGGGCAGATGCTGCGATGCGCTGACTGAAAAAGCTGGAAAGAGACGTCGGGATACAGGCACCACTGCTGTTCTGCAGCCCGGTTCCCACTTGATAGCCATTGGTCTCATAGACCGGCCGTTCCAGGCTATAGCGAAGGCCTAAGGTCAGGGTTACACTGCGGCGAACCTTCCACGAGTCCTGAACGTACATATCGTAGGCCTGGGTCGCAAAGTTTCGCGTCGAGGGAGTGCCGCTGGGCAACAGATCGCCGCTCTTGGCGAATGTAAAGTTAGCGTTGTATCCGGAAAGCCGGCCGATAATCGCGGTGCCTGCATCCTGCACGGAGGTCTGCGAATTCATCGCTCCGGAAGACGTTGGACACAAGGTCCCTGGGGTGGTCGGATCGCAGCCCGGAAGATTGTTCGCGTTCAGAAAAGCCTGGAAGTCGGATGAAACAGATGTTCCCCCAGTCAAATAGCCGGAAGGATTGGTACTCGCGAAATCGAATGCGTTCGCAAAGCTGACGCGCTGGTTGTTGATGATCCGGACGTTAGCCCCAAACTGGATATTGTGGGTTCCGTGAATCCAGGAGACATCGTCCGTAATGTTGTGAACCGGCGACACGCGGCTCACGTCGTGGGTTTCACCGTTGGGCTGGAACACAAAACGGAATTGGACGTCATTCCCGGTGCTATCCCCAATTTGCGAGAATGACAGCCGGGTGAGCCCGTAGCGGAGATTATTCACCCAGTTATTCCGAATGGTCCAGGTGTGACCGACCGCGATTCCGATGGGATGACTCCAAACTGATGGGACCGCCGAATCCGGAAGGTATTGCACCAGCGTCTGATGATCGGACTGCATATTCAGCCGCAAGAAAGCTTGCTGCTGGCTGGTAATGTTGAAGTCCAATTTCAAGGTGTGGGAGTTCAGTTTCACCGGAGTGAGGGCGTTGAAGCGGAATCCGCCTGTGTTCAACCCATCTCCCACGCTTGAGTCGTTGGAAGGATATTTTGCGATGGCCGCAGCGAGAGCGCCGGTTGCGGCAGCATTGATACCGGTCGCGGAATATACCTGTTGGTTCGCGGTCAGATCCAACGAGGCAACGCAGCCACTCGACACGGACGGGCCCGGGCAACCTCCCGCGGGAACTGGATAGGTGTAGTGGATAAGCCCCGTGCCGAGATCGCCATCGCCGAAGACCTGCGAGCCGTTCAGCGGCACGACTTGGACCTGGTTGGTTCCGCTGGAGTCCCGCCTCCCCTCGTAACTGTAAAAGAAAAATACCTTGTTCTTGATGATGGGCCCGCCGATCCCGCCTCCAAACGTATTTCGTTGCAAGGGCTCACGCGCTACCCCATCGTGATTGTTGAACCAGTCATTCGCTTCGAATCCTCTGGTGCGGTACGAATCAAAGGCTGCTCCGTGCCACGTGTTCGTTCCGGACCTGGTGATCATGTTGATCTGTCCGCCGGAGGAGCGCCCTTGCTCCGCATTTCCATTCGCGGTCGTGACCCGAAACTCTTCGATGGCTTCCGAGTTGAGCCTTAATACCGGACCAGAAGTGATGTTGCCTCGGTCGGTATCGATGCCACCGACCGGACTCGCCCCGTTGTTAGGAGTCGTACTCGTGTTGCCGGTTTGGGCATTGTTAATGTCTACACCGTCTAAAGTTACATTCGATTGGTCGGCGCGTGCACCGGTCGTATAACCTTCGCGACTCACACCCGGCTGCAAGCTGAGCAAGTCGATCAAGCTCCGGGATTCCAAGGGAAGCTGGGTGATCTGGGTCGACTCGAAGACGTTGCCCAGCGTCGCATCCTGCGTGTTGACAACCGCATCTCGTGCCGATGCCTGTACTTCCACAATCTCGGTGGAAGCGCCAACTTCCAATTTCACGTTGGCTTCAGTCGGCTTGCCGATTAGCGCCTTGACGTTGTCCACCAAGCCCTTGCGGAAGCCCTTTGCCTCAACTTCCACGCGGTACTCCGCTGGAATGAGAAAGTCGAACACGTACGCGCCTGCGTCGCCTGTCTTGGTTGTGCGCACGGCATTAGTGGCAAGGTTCGTTAGTGTAACGGTCGCCACACCGACGACCCTTCCTTGCGGGTCGGTGACCGTTCCTCGAATCGTGGAAGTGCCGACTTGGGCTAAACAACGATGATGCGGACAACACCACAACACCGATCGATAGAACCAGCAATCTGACAGGACGCATCGAGGCTCCTTGCTACGGAAATGCGCGCGATATTCCGGTTGTTAGACTGTATTCGCCCTACGAACGGGGAAAAGAGAATGGAATCCCTTGGAGGGCTTGATGGGGCGCTATTCTGCAACCGTGCTGCCACGTTAAGCAAGTTTAATCTTCAATAGCTTACGATTTTTGACAAAGTCAACACATGCCATCTTGCATAACCCTAATTCACATTTTGGTAGACTCCGCTCTCATCCGATGCGGCGGAAACCGCTAGGCCAGGGTACGATGCGAGTAACTCGAACTCGATAGTGAACGATAAGAATGAGACAACGAGCGTCTTCCCGACAGGCCGCTCGCCGACGCAGTGAACAGGCCGACGAGAAAGTGCGTGGATGGTCTTCCATGCTAAGACGCGCGCGATCTGTGGCCGACTTCGCTCTCGGAATGCTCGATAAATCGGACTTCAGAGAGCGGACTGCCAGAAGAAACCTAGTTCCATCCCTTTTTTCAAAGCGCGGGGTAGTCCGATTTCAATGGCTTCGAGAAATACTTGCCATCAGCCAGATCCACCTGCCACAAATCTCCTTTGGTGGCCGATGAGCTTTCCACTGTGCCAGGCGCCACGAGCAAGTACGCGGCGTCTCCAGAGGTGATAAGCCCGGTGATCGGGCGCGGGTGGCGGCATGGTGGGGCTTGCGGACATCTTCCTACTGCGGGCGCCGTGTATCGAGGATCTGAGAAAAGGAGTGGGATGGACCGAAGATGAAGCCATTGAATTCCACAAGACCGGAATCGTTCCCGATAGGATCTTTGGGCTCACTGGAGATCGAACCGCGGAGGATCTCATCGGTCCTCCAACTCATCAAAGAGAACGAAAAAAAGGCATCTCCAAATGAGAGGTACGTGCGCGGTTGCGGGCGCGGTGTATCGAGGATCTGAGAAAGGGGAGTGGGATGGACCGAGGATGAAACCATTGAATTTCACAAGACCCGGATTGTCCCCGATCGGGTTTTTGCACTCACAGGGCAACGCCAACAACGAAAAGAACGATGCCGCCGGCGTTGTTCGTACAACCGTCTACCTGCCGAAGTCCATCACGTAGATGCCGATACCCATGAGGAGGAGAAACACGGGAAGCACGATCGAATGTTTCTTATCCAGGTTGCTGCCGTCCTCGCCGCTTGCGTCTATGCCGCTATTGCCTGCCGCCAATGGAGGAACTCCGGGATAATTTTCTGGTCCAGTATGACAATGGAGCGCGGGACTATTGGATTGAGATTATGCCGCTGACTGTGTGTACAGCGATGCGCGTGCCCCCACCATTCGACTTCTGATGAAAGTCACGCGTAGTCGAATCCAGCATGGCCATGCCTTCCCGGTCAACCTGAAGCGTGCCGGAATCAGCCTCGGCGTCGAGATCAAATTTCGCGACCGGCGGAAGTTCCAAGTGAATGTTTCCCGAGACGGACTGCAGTCGCCAATCGCTGTGCGGAATTGCTTTGACCGATAGATCTCCCCCGTTGGTCGAGGCAACTAGGCTGTCTCGGGCGCCGCCGACCTCGATTCTTCCGCTTCCTTGCCTCACGACCGCCACTGACGGTCCGACAACCATCAGTGTGATGTCGCCGTTTCCGGCTTCGGCTTCGACGCCCTGCGGCAGGCGCTCGCATGATATTTTTCCCGTACCAGTTTTCGCTTCGACGTGCTCCCCAATTACCTGAATATCCAGATTTCCGATGTCAGCCGTTGCTTTGAGACCCTTCGAGATGTACGACGCCTTAATCTCCCCCTTACGAGTCACTGCTACGACAGGCCCCATAATGCCGCTGATTGTTTGATTGCCATGGTCGACTCGCGAAGTAACCTGCGTGCGATATGGCACGTCGAGTCGGTAACTAACGCCGACTCCTGGTTCCGGATATGCTGGGTTAGGAGTGTGGCTGACCGTGAGGTGGTTACCATTTAGTTCTATTTTCAAAACAGCCTTGAAGTATCCGTCGTCCAGCCGAGCGACACCGGTATTCTGCGCCATTCCGGTGATAGACACCTCTCCATCGCGGCTGTAAAGAATTTGCAGGTCTCCATTGGAGATATCAACGTCGATGGTCAACGGCTCGGCGGAGGTTACTGATAACGTCTGATGGAATTCCGCGAATTGTGCTCTCACCGGCTGAATGAATGCAAAGAGCACGATCACTACCAACGCGCACCCGAGTTGCGTTCCGTATCGCGGTCGAGAATTCTTGTCGTTATACATGGTCGTGTGAGTCTTGAGTGAGGCTATTGGCGATCGATAGACCCGCCTTCCACTCTTTACGGCGATGTCCCTGGATGATGCCGCCTCTTGATGGATTAAGAGGCGGCACGAGCGAACCCTTCCTATAGTGAACGCAGGAAATCCAGCACGGCTTGCTTGTCCGCAGGTGTCAGCCGGTCGAACTTCCGGATAACTCCATTGGCTTCGGACGCCGAATACTTTGCAGATGCCGGCGAAGCGTGATCGTGGATGGCATCGAGCAAATCTGACGTCCTTCCGTCGTGCATGAAGAAGATGCGCTGACCAACGCCCCAGAGCGGCGCGCTGCGAAACTCGTCTCCACCTGCCTGGCCCTGGGTGATATCGTCCGCCAGCCTCGACCCCATGTGATGGACGAACAAGTCGGAAAACAAGTTAACCGGGCGGTTCTGTAAAACCGCGCTGTTCATAACAGGCGCGGTCTGCATTTGCGGCGTGTGGCAGAGGGCACATCCAACTTCCGTAAACAGGATTTTTCCTCGTTGCGCGCTTTGGCTCGGGTTCGCTGCTGGGGCAGGTCCGTCTGTGAAACGCATTAATATCTGGAATTGCTGCCAATCCGGCAGGATGTGAAGCGGGTTGTCAAACCTCTGATTCTTGACTTCGTTGGAGTCCGTGCGCACCACATCATTCGGTTCCGGCTTTCCCGGTCCCTGACAATCGGGATCCTCTTCCGTCGCCGTGGGGAATGCTTCGTTGGTGATGCCCATCTCGACGTTGTAGGCTTCGCCGGCAAAGATCGTGATGGATTTATTCTGAGCCTTCCATCCGAAACGAGTTATTGTGCCGTCGTTGCCGCTGCGGTTGGGATGCCCGCTTATTCCAAGCGGCGCGCGCTGGCCAACCGTCGCATCGTGCCGGGCTAGGATCTCCCGATCCTGGATTGATTCGATCAATCCGAGTCCCAACATCGGCAGTGGAATGCGGAAAGCGAGGTTGCCGGCCTTACCCTCCGCCTCAAAGTCAGGTTGGGTCAGCGCACAGTTTGGAATCGTTGTATCGTTCGTGCTGCCACGGACGGTCCACAGTTGATGGACTCCACCGTCTGGCGTGCCGTCCGGCTTGTACTTAAAGCGTACTTCCCTGATAGGACCGAATTGACGCTCAAAACTTGGGACAGTATTCAGCCTGCCATAACGGTGAGGGACCAAGCCAAACTGCGGATTCTCCGCGGGCTTTGGAGGTCCGTCACCAGGATTGGGCACGATAAACCCGCCCGATCCGCCGAGCGTGGGTTGAGCATGACAGACGAAGCACTGATCGGCGTTGTGTCTTGCGCCCAAGCCATTTGAATTGGTGTGGAACTGGGGAAACATGGGATCCACCTCTCCCACCCCAGTCACAGGTGATCCGTCTTTCACGTCGGCACAATCGTCGCAAGTGGATTCGAGTTGTCCGGCGCGCAAGATTCCTTCTTCGAAGGACAGCCGCTCGTTGTCGTTAATTGTGGCTCCCGTTGTAGGGTTGGGAGCGATTACCGGAGGATGTGGAATTGGAATCCCTTGCTGTTGCAATCCGCCACCGGTGTTTTGAATCCCGCCTCTGACGCCGGGATCTTTTTGACCGAACGCCCAACTCGAAAAAATGAGCAGAGCGCACAGAACGGTCAGGTTTTGTGCAAGTCTTCGAGTGTTTTTCATTTATGCCTCCCAATATTTTCTGATTTCATGTTTCCTTTGATTGAAGGTGCGGGATCACTCCCCCTGAGCGTCAGAAACCACAGCGCCGACTTCAGGCGGATCACCAGGCCTCTCTTCGCGAGTTGCAAAAGAAGCCTGCCAGGACCAACCCGACCGCGGTTCTCGGATAGCCTTTCCCATACACGACCGGCCTTCCCGTGCTTCACGAGCTCCACTTCCACGCCGCATCGTTCGCACCAGGCACGTGCCGGCTCCCGCTTTGCGACGATGAGAAGGCGTTCGTTTTCGATCGTGATCCGTGTGCGGCGGTTTTCTGTCACGGTTGCCTCCGGGAGTGACCGTCGTGTGGGCGTCACTTTGCGGCAGGTTGATGAATTCGTCAAAGGGTCTGTCGCGAGACTAGTTCTGTACAGGTAAGACAATGCAAACAAATGGAATAGCGGGGCGCCTGAACTCTCGTGCTAAAATTTCGACCAACTTTGGGGGCTGGACTTGGGGACGGATCTTGACGGATCGGGGCAAACAATCGCCCAGTTCGGCCTTTATGAGGTCGACCTTCAGCAGCGCATACTCAAAAAGGACGGACTCCGTGTCCGCCTGCAAGACCAACCCTTTCAAGTACTCGCTCTGTTGCTCGAACGACCTGGCGAGCTTGTCACCCGCGAAGAAATTCAGCAAAGGCTGTGGCCAGCCGACACCTACGTTGCCTTCGATGATGGACTGAACACCGCCATCAAGAAGCTCCGCCTTGCTCTCAGTGACACTGCCGACAATTCACGCTTTATTCAAACGGTCCCACGTCGGGGATACCGTTTCATAGCCCCCGTTACCTTCCCTGCAACGATGGTGGTGGCGGAAGCGCAAAGTCCGGCGACTGTTCCTCCGGATGTCATGATCGCCACTCGGGAAAGCTCCCGCATCGTCATTGAGTCGAGTTCCCCTCGGCCGCGATTCTGGACTTATGTCGCCATCGGTCTGCTGGCTGCGGGCGGGATTGGCGGGTATCTATATCGGACAGAACACCGCCGCAATTCCAATGCCTCCGACTCGCGCGCTTCGAACTTGATTCCTCCTGTAAAGCTGCGCCCCTCGGTGGCTGTCATGGGGTTCCGGAGTCTCTCGCGAGGTCCTGCGGAGGCGTGGATCTCGACCGCTCTTTCGGAGATGCTTACTACGGAATTGGCAAGCGGCGAGGAATTGCGCACGATCCCAGGAGAAAGCGTCGCACGCACCCGCACAGACCTCGCCTTGCCCGACAGCGACAGCTATGCGAAAGATACGCTCGCGCGCATACGAAAGAATCTGAATGCCGACTACATCGTGTTGGGATCATACTTTGACTTGGGAAAACGGTCCGGCGGAGTTGTGCGTCTGGATTTGCGACTGCAGGATGCGCAAACGGGAGAGACATTAGCGACCCTTTCCGAAGCTGGATCCGAAGTTGGATTACCTGCTTTGGCTGCTCGCGCGGGGGCCCAAATCCGGGCGAAGCTAGGAGCTGCACAACCTTCGCCAGGTCAGTCAGCAAGTGCAAATGCCTCTTTGCCCTCAGGTCAGGAGGCCACTCGCCTCTACGCCGAAGGTCTGCTGAAGTTGCGAAACCTCGACAATGTGGGTGCTCAGACTCTGCTGGAAAAAGCGGTGGCACTGGAGCCCTCCGTCGCTCTGGCGCATGTCGCTTTGGCGGATGCGCTCTCCGATTTAGGCTACGAAGCAAAATCGAGGGAAGAAGCAGAAAAAGCCTTTGACGTTTCAGGCCCTCTGTCCCGGGAACAACGTTTGTGGGTCGAAGGAAGATACCGCGAAGCGACTCATGAGTGGACCAAAGCAATTGAAACCTACCGCGCCCTCTTTACGTTCTTTCCTGACAACCTCGAATATGGCTTGCGGCTCGCTGCGGTACAGGTTTCTGCAGATCAGGGCCAGAATGCCGTTGCTACCCTCACTGAGCTCCGCAAACTCCCTCCACCCGCGGCGGACGATCCACGTATCGATTTGAAAGAAGGTGAAGCGGCCCGCTCGATCGGAAACTACCCGCGTGAAGAGGAGCTCATGTCGCGGGCGGTGGAGAAAGGGCGTGCGATAGGCGCGCGGCTGCTGGTCGCCCGCGGCCGGCACTGGGAATGCTGGGCCCTTCACAAGATGGGTGAGCAGGAAAAATCCCGCGCGGCGTGTGCGGAAGCGAAGCGGATATTCGAGGATGCTGGGGACCGAGATTCTGTGGCGAGTGTCATCGTGACAAGCGCCGCCGCCTTGGAAGAGCAAGGCAAGTTGGCCGAGGCGCAAGCCAGCTACGAAGAAGCCACAAAAGTGTACCGGGAAACTGGCGACCAGGGAGGACTGGCCGCTGCCTTCAATAACCTCGCGATAGTTCAGAGGAATATCGGGGACCATCCGGCGGCTAGGAAGATGTATCAGCAAGCCATTTCGATCGCGCGGGCGATCGGTGCCAAAGACCTGCTGGTCCTGGCCCAGGGAAATTTGGCCGCTCTTGCAGTTTTCGACGGCGATCTCGCACAGGCACGATCCAGTTACGAGGATCTCCTCGTCACCTGTCGCGAACTCGGCAGTAAAGACAGAATCGCGTTGCAGTTGGCGAACCTTGGCGACATTCTTTTCTTTCTTGGCGATCTGAGTGGTGCCCAAAGGGCCCTGGAAGAAGCAATAACTCTCGACAAGGAATCGGGTGAGAAGCGGCAACTAGGGTATACCTTGGCGAGCATGGGCGATGTGCTCCAGGCGGAAGGAAAACTGCCCGAGGCACGTCAACAGCGACTCGATGCCCTGAATATCCGAAATGAACTGGGCGATCAGGGCGACATCGCCGACTCCCAAGTTTTCCTGGCAGACTCGTCCATTGAAGAAGGCCATACCGGCGAATCCGTGACGCTGCTGCGGGCAGCCATCGCGAAACTGGAATCGCTGAAAATGGTTGACGACGAAACCTACGCATATGCGGTGCTGGCTCGAGCGTTGGCGAAGGCGGGCAAAACCGCTGAGGCTGAGACTGCTATCGAACAAGGCTCTTCGGTAGCCAAGAAGTGCAACGATCGCGGCGTACGTCTCGTATTCGCAATTGAAACCGCACGCACGCAAGCCGAAAATGGCAAATACACGGAAGCAATTGCCAGCCTTCAACACACCCTCACCGATCTGAACAAATACGGATACGTGGGGTATCAAATGGAAACTCGTCTGGTTCTGGGAGAGATCGAACTAAAGGCGGTAAGGACAAGAGAGGGCACAGCATCCCTCGCATCTCTTCAGAAAGACGCGCAAGGTAAGGGATTCAACCTGATTGCGCATAAGGCAGGCATAGCACTCGATCAGCCAAATCCCCAGCGTTGAAGTGGATTCACTCAGCATCCGACATTTTCTTTCGCTGAAGGTGTCATCGTGTCGCCAAGCGAGAGCGCGTAAATATGTAGTGGCCGTGCTCAGGGAGGAGAATGAGATCGCCATTCGGGGTTAGTCCGAAAGAAGTCGAGGCTGTCCGGAAGGGTACCTCTAGTACTCTCTCTCGCGACCGTCGGGAACGTGGACCCGAAAGATCTCGTGGGGTGGTAATCCAGATGGATCGGGAACCCCGGCGACCAACGGTCTCGACAAAGCGAGGGCTATCCGCGCTATCGCTTAGCGTCGCCCTTGCGGTAGTGATGTTAGGCGTTTCTCCGTCACTAGCGAAAGTGAACGGTGCCGGCGACTTCAACGGCGACGGCTTTGTGACTTGTGCATTGGCGTTATTACCTTCAATGTCGGAAGCACGACCGCTGCCGGAGGGGTGAATTGTCTTTATGGCTCGGCCACGGGGCTGCAGGCGACCGGCAGTCCGAAAGCTCACTCTGGACGCAGGACTCTACCGGCTTAGGAGGAGTATCTGAAACCGGCGATCAATTCGGCACTGCCCTTGCTACGGGCGATTTCAACGGGGATGGCTTTGACGATATTTGCATCGGCGCTCCTGATGACGTCCTCTCAGGAACTAAAGGTGCGGGAGCGGTCAGTTGCATTTACGGATCAGCCTCAGGGCTGCAAGCGACCGGCGTCGGTGGTCCCCACTCGCAACTCTGGGATGAAAACACCACCGGCGTTAAGGGCGGACTGGGGGAAGGCGATCTTTTTGCTTTCGCGCTGATATCCGGAGATTTCGATCATGATGGCTTCGCTGGCCTTTGCATAACCGGTTTACCGCGGTGCTTGATAAGTTGCGCGAGAAAATTCAGGGGGATGATAGTTCCGGGGCACTGCAGGCTATGCAGCCGGTGGAAGCGTCAGCGCTCAGTTGCTCAGGGACTGGTACCGGGCTCTCCGCATGTCGGACGGGATTCTGAAAGCTTTCGGTGGCGAAGACCTAGATTCAATGAAATAGACATGCCCCGTACCGGGAAAAACCCGGTGAAAACCTTACCGTGGCGGCGGGCTTGATTAGAGGAACTAGGGCTGATCCCTCGTTCCTTTTTGACTTCAGCGTACGCGCTTCCGCGGCCGCCTTCGAAGCCTTACGGGCAATCTCCCGTCGCTGCTCCTGCGTCATCGTTTTCAGACGCGCTTTACCACCGCGTCGGCCAATCTCGGACAAGTACTTTGAGATAAGAGACTTTTTCATGGCAAATGAAGGGAACCCTAGACACCTTTATTTTTTTACCTAAGCGGCTTAGATATATCATTTCAGTTAGCGCGACGCACCGGTGTTCGAAGCACCGACACGTCGCTAACCACAGTCGCCTAATAACGAGGCAACAATGGCTAGACAGCACCGTAGCAACAATTCTGTCTTCTCTCAAGCATCTGACCGTCCTATCACACGGGTCGCGCTCTATGCTCGGGTCAGGACTCTGAACAATCAAGATCCTGAAATGCAGCTGACCGAACTGCGTGAATACAGCGCCCGCCGCGGCTAGCAGACTACCGAAGAGTACACGGATGAGGGAGTGTCGGGCTGCAAAGAGTCCCGTCCGGCGCTCAACCGACTCATGTCGGATGCCTGCCGAAGACGCTTCGACGCCATCCTGGTGTGGAAGATCGATCGGTTTGGAAGATCGCTAAAACATCTCGTCAACTCACTGGCTGAGCTAGCGGCGCTCGGAGTTGCATTCATCAGTTTGCGCGACAACCTTGACCTGAGCACGCCCTCGGGGCGATTGATGTTCCAAATCATTGGTGCCATGGCTGAGTTCGAGCGCGCCTTGATCCAGGAAAGGGTTCGAGCTGGGCTGAGAAACGCCCGCGCCAAGGGTAAGCGACTTGGGCGCCCGCGGGTAGCCGTCGATCCGGAAGAAATCGCTTTGTTGCGAGCACAGGGACGCTCGTGGTCCGAAAGTGTCACCGAGACCGGTCTTGTAAGGGAACAGTTCAACGGGCGTTGGCAGCGCTGCCCAAAATCGTATAGTCAGGATTCTGGGCCTCGTTGCTTGCTGTGGATCCTGACTGCGTTCGCCCCGTGAGTAAATCGGCTGCGAAAATCTCTCGGCTGCCCGCTAACACATGATTTCGGGCGAACACAAAGCGGCTAAGAAGACTCTGAGATTCAGCATTTTGCAGCCGCAGTTGTAGAGAGCTTTTTGGGGCTGCGACAGACCTCAATCGAGACGGAAAGCTAGACTTGGTCATCGGAAATGCACCGCCAGCTGATGATGGCGCTTGTTTTTCTCCCGACATTGGAATCTTGAGGAAGCGTTCGGGTAAGGACATCCCATTCGCCAATCCCGCAGCTAACGCTTACCCATTGGTGTGGCTAACTGCAAATTGTGTTCGACCACCATGCACACTGATCTTTGCGCAACCCGGAGGGATGAGTGGAGATCGGCTGATAACCTCAGCCATGTTCGCCCACGGGGCGCCTGGGGATTTATTACTTGCGAGACTTCACATCCTCAGTTGGCCGAAACCTTAGAGCCGACCAAACGTCGTCAATGGCGATTTGGGAAACAGGACGCCAGCCCGTGCCCTCCATTGCCGCCCAGACCTCGTCGCGACTGAGATTGCTTTCCACGCTTGAAGTCTTCTTCGGGTAGGTAATCCAAACGAGCGCACCCGGACCCGCAGACTCAAGCAGCTTCTTCGCAGATTTTGTGATCGCTGATTTCTTTGTTGCAAAAAACTGAACAAATTCATGTGCGCACCCCAGACTTTCGGAAACTTCAACGCGGTCTGGCAACGGAGCAAGCGAATTCACATAGCCGGAAGGCGCACCAAGCACGAGGGCTCGCATCCCCGGTTTCAATCCAAGTTTCTTCACAGTCGAAGCCATAGTCTACCTCCGCTTGGCATCTTGAGCTATTTGCTCGAAAAGACGAATTCGTTTCCATCTGGATCTCTGAATTTCGCCATTGTTCCCCAGACTTCCTTTTTAGGCTCGGCAGCGAGCTTCACCCCGCGTGATTTCAACGCTTCGGCTGTCGCATATACGTCGTCACAGCGAAAGGTCACTGGTTGGAAGCCTCCTATCCGATTCTCAAACCCCTCCGGAGTGAAAAGGGCAATACGACTCTCGGCACCGGGAATGAGCAGTTCGATCCAGCGTTGTTTCCCATCGCCGAAATCCTGATTTGTGGCGACCTTGAACCCCAACTTTTCCGTGTAGAACTTCAGAGCGGTATCTTGGTCACGTACTGGAATAGTGACGATATCGATTGCACGAATCATCGCGATAATCCTCCGAGACGAACAATCGCAACATAGCGCCTCATTCGGGATTGTGCAATGTGTTAGATATTGCTATATTAACGGTCGGTATAGCATGGTAAAATTCGACGTCTACGTTCTCGATAGCCTTATGCGTGATCTGGTCGGGCATGACCGCAGACCAGTGAGCTACCTCGTATATTTGTGGCTGGCTGCGGAACAGCAGAGGCAGAACAAAGCTGTGAGTATCAGCTATAGCGATCTCGCTGAATCAGTGGGAATTTCGAAAAGCTCCGCTCAGAGTGCAGTCGCTTGGTTGATCCACCGCAAGCTGATTTCATCAACGAAAGCGAACGTGACCGCAACCCCGAACTACGTCGTGCAGACTCCATGGAAAGCCAACTCGAAGACGACAGGTTAGGACATTTTCGCGGTCGCCGAATGCACATCCGTGGTTGCTGCGATTGCCAGCGTGATTGCAGAGTGGGAGGAGGCTGAGGGTGCGGTCCAAAACTGGAGAGCCTGACGATCCACTAGAAGAGCGAGCTCCGAAAGAAACAAAACCTCACAAATAGCGACGCGCAGCGCCCCTGTTTCATCGAAGGCATGCGGTAGGGGGCGAATCTCATGATCTCAAATCTCTTGATCTCTTGGAACTTCCGCCTCTACCCGCCGCGTTCTCAATCGTACTGATTCCATGCAGTATTCCTCGCCTTCGTAAGCCGTTTTGAGCCTTTCCTAGCGAACGGCTCAAAAGCGTACTGACGCTGCTGATCGTCGAGATCAAGATCCCGGGATCTCAGGTTTCGAGGCTGCCGTCTTGCCCAGCACCTGCACAACAGTTTTAATCAGCGCTGCAGAATCCTTTTCGAGCAGCACGTCCGACTTTTCCAAGCAAGCCGCCGCGCCCTCATCTATCAGTTTCTCTCTATTTCCTTCTAACGGCGCCGTCAGGTGAACCCGATTATCTTGGCGAACAAGAGACGGCGAGGTGTTTACGAAACTTTTATGGTTTCTTTGCTCCCTCTTTACGGGGTTTCCGATGCAATGGAATTTGAAGAATAAGGAGCGTAATGGACACCAAGTTGAAACCAGCAACACGTCGGATTGTGAGGAGCATGACAATTCTGAAAAGTAAGACACGACCAGGCTCAGCCATTCCTCTAGCAATTATGTTGATTCTCGGATTGGCACAGAGTCCATTCAGTTACGCTCAGGATCCGGCGCAGGATAAGTCACAGACGAAACTGGCTAAATTACGCGAGACCGCGCAGCCTACTCCAGGTGGTGCGGCAACAGATGCAAGCACGGCAAGCGGAAAGCCGGCGAGACTATCGGCGACAGCTGCGGATCCTGCGGTACCGGACGCGGTCGCGAAGGCACTTGCGGCGATGCAAGCACGCATCGAAGAGCTTGAAGCCAAACTCAAGAGTCGGTCCGAGGTGGCGGAACCGTCTTCGGCAGGAAGTTTAACCAGTGCAGCAGAGCCCTCCCCGGCTCCGGCACCAGTTGCACTAACGGCAGCGAAACCATCGGCAGAGTCCTCGGCGGCGAAGCCCGAAAAGCCAGAGCCGTCGGTTCCCTTTGCCTGGGCCGACTGGACCTGGCTAAACGGCACCGCACGTAACAAAGACGCGGTATGGGACTCGAAGTTTTTCACCCCGGAAATCAGATTCGATACGAACTTCGTAAGCAGCTTCAACCATCCCCAGGACGACACCATTGGCGGGTCGAGCGAAATCTTTCGGTCGAACGAAGTTCAAGTGGAGCAAATCAGTTTCGGCGGCGACTTCCACTGGCAAAATGTTCGCGGCCGGGTTTTGACCATGAATGGAATGTTCGGTGTTACAACGCCACGCAATGACGCCAGCCCTGGACGCGGACAATGGGACCTTCGTGGCGCGTACAAGTATGTGTCCGAGGCGTACGGAGGATACCACTGGAATGTGAACCACGGCCTCAATCTGGATGCAGGAATTTTCGTGTCCTACATTGGCCTGTTCAGTTACTACAACTTCGATAACTGGGCTTACCAGCCATCGTATGTGTCATCCAACACGCCTTGGTTCTTCAACGGAGTACGAATTCAGTGGTTCCCCACCGACAAGCTAAAGATTGAGCCGTGGATTATCAACGGGTGGCAATCCTATGGCAGGTTTGGCCACAAACCTGGCTTGGGCGGACAGATTCTCTACCGTCCGAAGCCCTGGCTGTCGCTTGTCTTCAACAACTACGGCATGGGTGAAGATACCTTGGGCGCCGGTAACGGTAGCCTGGGCCGCAGTCGCATTCACACTGACGACAGTGTCGAAGTCAAGTACTACGATCATCCTGAGAAAACTCTCGACAAGATGGCGTTCTCGTTTACGGGCGATCTCGGTTGCGAATACGGCGGCGGCGTGGCTTGCTTTGGAGATAAAAGAGATGGATCGGGCAACACTATTGCTCACAAGCAAGCATTTCTAGGCTGGATGGCCTACAACCGCTGGTGGTTCAAGAAGGACCTGTATGGATTAACTGTAGGCGGGGGACAGATGAACAATCCGGGCCGCTACTTAGTCCTGGTCCCGCCAATCAACGGAGCCGACGCAATCTCGGGAACGCCGTACTTTACGGCTAATCCTGGCGACCCCTTCAAAGCTTGGGACAGCTCGGTGACCTTCGACTATATGCCGAAGCAATACATCACCTTCCGCTGGGAGTACGGCTATCGCCACGCAAACGTACCCTATTTTTCGGGTCGCGGTGGGATTACGCCCGGTGTCAATGGCTCTCCTAGCACGGTTCCCAATTCAGCTGCTGGATCTTTGGTGCCGGGCACAACATTCGTGCCGGGCCCGTTCTTGTCCCCGACGCCGGGTTTGACCTGTGTTGCAGGCGCGGGGTTCTGCCCCGACCTGCGGAAAGATGAGGGCAGCTTAAGACTCGCCATCATGGTGAAGTTCTAGTTCAGGCGACCGGGGCGGTAGGCAGATGTAAATCGTGGTGAAAGGCAGCGTCGGATTGCTTGTAGCCTCACCGGCGCAGCTCCAGTTTCCGCCTTTGCGTGGTCCCCGACGTGGCAGTGTACAGAGTACGCAACAGTAGTCGGCTCCCCGCGGACTCCTGGCGGATGCTTCTTCGGCTGAGCCGCTTCAAAAGTTTGGGAAAGTTGGGTGCACGGATTGGAACTTGCTGGCAAAACGATTCGGTTAAAGGTCGGAGCCAACGCAGCATTCCAGATCGTCGCCAAATGCGTCGAGTGCGCTGGCCCAGCAATGATGCAGACCGCGTAATTTACTTCGAAGATGTAGTTCTTTTCAATCGTCACCATGGGAAGCCGGCGTCGCTCGGGTTTATGCGATCGTACTGCCTGGTGAGTTCTTTTCTCGCAAAGAAGAGGTTGCTTCCGCTCGGCAAGCCATTCCTCGAGTGAAACGATCGGTGGATGCGAATTGTGTTCGTTGCCATCAATGACTCTCTCCCTTTGATCAGTTATTGCAGCGATGAGCAAGCTGCCCATGCACGGCCAAACGTTTCGAACCTCGGAAACCGCGCGGCGTCGATTACGGCAAGATCGGCTGGGACAGTCGCCGGAGCTAGCCAAGACCTAACGAACTGTACGAGGAAGTTGGCATAATCGGGCACGCGACGACAGTTCCTACGGTAGTCACGCTTACCATGCAGTTCGCCCGGTAATGATCCTGACGTATCCATCCGTGTTATCCCCACAATGGCCATATCAGAATTGCATGATGTGGGTATTGCTGCCGACCAACTAAGGCCTCAAGCTGAACCTCAAGAGGCTGATTGTCCCTCAATTCCAGGCGCGATTTGGAGCCGCACTCATGAATCCCAGTTCAATTTCGATGTACATCTCGATCCTTTCTGCTCGGACTATCTCCTCCGCACTTAGCCGACTTCGATGGCTTTCTGCCTTCCTGTTGGCGTCTGCGTTCGTGGGTTTTTCTCTTCCGGTTATCGCCCAACAGGCCACAATTGTAGGCACCGTCACGGATTCCTCCGGTGCTGCGATGCCGAATGTTGTCATTACCGCGATCAATATGGAATCCAATGCGGTTAAGAATATTCCGACTAACACTGATGGCCAATACGTGATGCCGGATCTGAATATCGGCCATTACACCGTTAAGGCGGAGATGGCGGGCTTCAAAGCCTCGGAGCGAAAGGGTGTGGTGCTGCAGGTGGGCGATCGTGATCGCATCGACTTTCAGATGCAAGTTGGCGGTGCTCAAGAAACTATCACGGTTGAGGCGAATCCCGTGCGCGTTCAAACGGAGTCTGGTGAGCAAAGCAACGTGATTACGGGCCAACAGATATCGCAACTCGCGGTCAGCGGACGCAGCATGTACCAACTCGCCGCTTTGGTTCCGGGAGCTTCCAGTCAAATCGGCGGTGGGGGCATGAGCGCAGGCGTAGTCAATACGCCGGTAGGTGGAGACGCCAGTGTCGAATTCAACGGGATGCGCCAGAACCACAACATCTACCTGCTGGATGGTGGAGAAGATGATGATCGCGGCGGCGCGGGAGGAATGAGCATCGCTCCCTCGAGTGACGCGATCGCAGAATTCCGCACGCTGACCTCAAACTACAGCGCTGATTACGGACTGTCATCCGGCGGCACCATGACCATGGCGCTCAAGTCCGGAACCCAAGCCTTTCACGCATCGACGTGGGAGTTCAATCGGAACGACGCGTTTGATGCCCGCAATTACTTCAATCCGTCACCGCAAAAAGTCGCCGAACTTCGCTTGAATGTGTTTGGCTTCAACGTCGGCGGACCTGTGACTTTCGGAAAGTTCTACAACCCCGCACGTAAAAGAACATTCTTCTTCTACAACATGGAGTGGCGGCGTTTGATTCAGGGCGGCCTTACGAATCAGCCGGTACCGGATGCTTCGACCTACAACGGGGCTTTTGGGTCCACGATAGTTAACGTTCCAACTGCCGCCGATGTTTCAGCATCTGTACTCGCCCAGAATTGCCCGGGTGGAGCGCTGCCCGCGGGAATTTTTCAGGGCTCTCAGTTTCCGAATAACACGATTCCTACTTGTATGATTTCGCCCAATGCGACCGCCTTGCTTACTGCCGGTATCTTTCCAGCTGCGAACTCGCTAGATGCGAGCGGCAAACCTACATTCATCGGAGGAAACAATTCGCCGACAAATCTCAAGGAAGAGGTTGTGCGCATTGATCACAACTTTACGGGCAAGGTCTCGATGTTCGGGCATTTCATTTCCGAGCAGGTCTCGCAGGGTTTTGGAGTCAGCCAGTGGAGCGGCGCCAATGTGCCAACCGTCGGCGACACCTTCGGCAATCCTTCATACAGCGCGGTGCTGCACGTAACCTATGCCATAAGCTCGAATTTGCTCAACGAGACGGCGTTTAACTATAACGGCAACAGGATCAACATCGTTCCGTTTGCCGGTTCGGGCTTGTCGAGCTTGTCTATTCCAAGCGGTTACAACGCCACGAATTCGCGCCTGTTCACCGGGCCCAATAACGACAATCGCATTCCCAACATCGATCTCAACGGTTCGACCGGCACCCATTTCGAAATCTCGAACTGGCCTTGGCGCAACATTGCCGACGACTATCAAGTTCGAGACGACCTTTCCTGGACCAAGGGTACGCACCAGCTGAAAATTGGGGGAAGCTGGGCCCTCTACAAGAAAGTACAGGATCTGTTCGGACAAACCCAGGGAGCCTTCAACTTCGACGGCACATTTACGGGCAATGACTTCGCGGACTTTCTTCTCGGGGATGCCAAGAGCTACAGCGAACTGGCCGTGCAGGACCACGGCTTCTGGAACAATGTTTCCTGGGGTGCATACATTCAAGACAATTGGCGCGTGAACCGCAACCTCACGCTTAATCTGGGGCTGCGCTGGGACGGCGTACCGCATACGTACGAAGCAAATAATCGCATGGGAAACTTCTATCCGTCGCTTTACAACCCGGCGGACGCGGCCGTCATGTTGCCCGATGGCACGATCAGTCCCACTAGTCCCGGACTGGGAACGAGTCCTAACCCGATCCTGGCCGGCGTTCCGCTTTACCTGAACGGCATTGGTACTCCGGGACGGGATGGAGTTCCGAAGGGCCTGGTGAACAATCACTGGGCATCTCTCGGTCCGCGACTCGGCTTCGCCTATGATCCTACAAGCAGCGGAAAGACCGTCATACGCGGCGGCTTCGGCATCATGTATGAACGTATACAAGGCAACGATATGTACAACGCGGGCCCAAACATTCCCTTTAGCTTGAACGTGACGAATAATAGCGTCACCTTTGAAAATCCGAATATTCTGCTCGACACGGGATCTGCGGCAGCTCGCCCCATCAACCCGGCGAGCATTGCGGGCCTTGCGATCAATGAATACAAACAACCCGCCAGTTATCAGTACAGCATCGGTGTACAGCGGCAACTGGATGCCAAGTCTGTGTTCTCTATCTCATATGTGGGAAACCAGAACCGCTATCAAAATGACTATCGAGAAATCAACCTTCCGAGCGAAAGCTATTTGCCGGCGCTTATCGGGGGAGCCCAATACAACACGGCGCCGGGACTTCCGTATCCCGGTTTCCACTCGATCAATTTGTCGACTAACGAAGCCAACTCGCATTACAACTCCTTGCAGCTTGATCTGACTTCGCACATCCGCGAGCTAACTCTGCGCGCGTACTACACTCTATCGCGCAGCGTCGATCCGACGAATGCCGGCAACGGCGGCGGAGACCTCGGAAACGTCTCCAATCCTTACCTAGGCTGGAAGTATGACGACGGCCCGAGTGGATATGATCGGACGCACAACGCAGCCGTGAACTTCATTTATGACATCCCCTTCCTCCGAAACAGTTCAAACCGTTTGCTGAAAACGACAATTGGCGGCTGGGAGATTTCCGGAATCGTGACGATGACTTCCGGATTACCGATTAACCCTCAGCTCACCGGAGGTCAAAGTGGCAACGGCTTGCCCAATGGCACCAACCGTCCGGACCAGATGGGTAAGGTTTCTTATCCGCACAAGGTGGGAGAGTGGTTCGACAAGGCGGCTTTCGTAAATCCGGTGCTCGGCACCTGGGGGAACGCTCCGCACAACTCCTTGCGTGGTCCGGGGCGTGACAACTGGAACCTCTCGCTGTTCAAGAGCTTCGTCCTGAACGAAGGCAGGGGCAGCCACCTTGAACTTCGCGCAGAGAGCTTTAACACCTGGAACCATACGGAGTTTGACCAAGTGAGCAACGGTCTCGGCTCCAGCAACTTTGGTCAGGTGACTACCGCCTTCGATCCGAGAGTTTTCCAGTTCGGGGTAAAGCTCTATTTCTGATCATCCGTTCCTTACTTAACCGCCCGCTCGCTCCCCGACTCGGAAGTGAGCGGGCCTTGACTCTTACTGAATGTTCCAGCCCAACTATGAAAAATCAAAACGAAGTTCGTTCTCCCGAATTGTGGTTCCCGAAACTGTCGATCAGACACGCTGGATCGTGGCGGATGGTGATGTGCACAGTTCTTGCCGTTGGCGGGATGTGGCCGGAGATTGCTGGAAATACGAAACCTCTGCAAGCCGCAACCGGTACGCCGCCAGGCACAGGTACCCGTCCAATACTCGTCGAACTATTTACGTCGGAAGGCTGCTCCAGTTGCCCGCCCGCCGACGACTTTGTGCAAAAGCTGGATGCGCTGCAGCCCGTCGAGGGAGCCCAGCTGATCGTATTAAGTGAGCATGTCGATTACTGGGACCACGAGGGTTGGAAAGATCCGAATTCCTCGCACGCTTTGACGCAGCGCCAGGGCGACTACGAACACGCCCTCAAGTTGAGTACCCCTTACACTCCGCAAATCATTGTCGATGGCACCACCGAGATGCGGATCACCGATGTGCAACAGGTCGAGAAGGTCTTTCAGCAGGCGACTGCCGTCGAGAAAGTGCCGGTCCGCATTGGGTCGGTAAGTATAGACCCAGGCAATCCCGAGCTCTTGCGAGCCCACTTGGAGACGGATTCGAATCCGGACAAACAAAATGCTGAGGTCTATGTGGCGATCGCGCTTGACCATGTGGATTCACAAGTCTTACGTGGGGAGAACGGCGGAAAGCGTCTGACGCACGTAGCTGTGGTCCAGCAAATCACCAAAGTCGGCAAGCTCGATAGGGGAAAAACTTTTGCTGAAGACATCCAATTGAAACTCAAGTCTGGCACTCATCTCAATGACATTCGAGTTGTGGCATTTGCGCAAACACCCGGCCCGGGCAAACTGCTCGGTGTTGTTCTTTGGAAAGCTGCTCCATGAGACCATGCAGTCGTACTTGGAAAAGTCAGCATCTTGGACTGGCTTAATGGTGTCGTGGGTCTTGACATCGTTTCGAAGGGGCCACTATGTTCGCTGATAGATGAAGAAGACGCCTTCCGGGATTGCCCCGATCATCCGAATCGATCGCCGCGCACGCGAGCCGCTTCATCGCCAGATCTATAACGCCTACCGCACGGCGATTCTGGACTCCACGCTTCGTCCGAAGGATCGCATTCCTTCGACCCGAACGTTGGCTTTGG
Source organism: uncultured Acidobacteriota bacterium (assembly GCA_963819455.1). GTDB lineage: Bacteria > Acidobacteriota > Terriglobia > Terriglobales > Acidobacteriaceae > Sulfotelmatobacter. The sequence continues at coordinate 49,388 of CAWFWF010000010.1, read as the reverse complement.
AACTGGGGCTTTCGCGTATTCCAGTTCTGAATGCCTACGCTCAGCTACTGGCGGAAGGATACTTCGAGAGTCGCGCCGGTGCGGGAACCGTAGTCTCCAGCACCCTGCCTGATCAGGTTCCACAGCCGCAAAGGTCAGTCACCTCGCCCGGCCTTGGGCGCGGTCCCCGGCTTGTCTCGCGCCATTGCTTCCCGATTCCGTCGATGCAGGGCATTCTCCCGTGGCTCGGCGGCAGGATGGGCGCTTTCTGTGTCGGGCAACCCGCACTCGATCATTTCCCCGTCAAGATCTGGTCAAGGTTGGTGGTTCGTCGAAGCCGCAGCCTGAGCCCAACTTCCATGCACTACAGCGATCCCATGGGATCGCATGTTTTGCGGGAGGCCGTTGCCACTTACCTCAGGACAGCCCGGGGAGTTCGGTGCGAAGCGGAACAGATCATGATCGTGAGTGGCTCGCAACTCGCGCTGGAGATTTCGACTCGGGCGCTTCTCGATCGAGGCAGCCACGTATGGATGGAGGAACCGGGATATGGATTTGCGCGAAACGTTTTTGCCATGAACTCGTGTCGAGTGATTCCCGTTCCGGTTGACGACGAAGGTATGGATGTCGCCGCCGGCATGCGTAGGTGCCGAAACGCACACGCTGCGCTGGTGACGCCTTCTCATCAATATCCGACGGGAGTTACGATGAGCGCGTCTCGACGAATACAACTGCTGGAATGGTCGCAAAACGCAGGATCCTGGATTATCGAAGACGACTACGACAGTGAATTTCGCTATGACAGCATGCCGATTGCGTCTCTACAGGGTATGGATCGTCGTTCGCAGGTTGTTTACATCGGGACATTCAGCAAGATACTTTTTCCGTCATTGCGATTGGGATATCTCGTAATTCCTCCGGACCTTATCGATCGCTTTCTTGCGGTGCGTCTGACTATTGACATCAGCCCGCCAACTTTCTTGCAGATGGTTCTGGCTGACTTCATTCGGGAGGGGCACTTCTCTCGACATATTCGCCGGATGCGTCTGCTCTATCGCGAGCGGCGAAGTGCGCTGCTCGAAAGCATAAAGAAGGACTTGGGAGTTCCCGTTGAAGTCGCGGGAGAACAAGCAGGTCTGCACCTCTCCGTCACCCTACCCCCCGAATTCCGTGACACACAGATTTCCGACCGCGCAGCTCGAATTGGTGTCTGGCTGGTTCCGTTATCCTCCTCGTACACGACCCAACCGGCCCCACAAGGATTCATACTCGGATTTAGCAACACTCCCACCGGCGAAATTGCGGCTGCAGTGAAAGCGATCCGCAAAATCATGCAATCCAAGTGAAGCGGCTACCGCCCCGAGCGAGAGCCACGCTTGATGAGTGGTCATAACAGTCTGCGGAAAGCGGCTATTGCGCCTCAGCGATTCCTTGGGCAAGATGTACGCACGCCGGGATAATCAAACGGTCGATGCAGCCCCGACGCGGTTTAGAGACTAATTACTCGTTCCGGGCCGGGAGGTTCTCAAGCATGCGCTCAGTCGCATCAGGTCATTTGCTCTTGGCAATCGGTCTTGCCGGCATTAGTACTCTCAGCCTCCTCTCCGGCGATTTCGCTTACACGTGGCAACCGGTTCCCGACTGGATCGTCTGGCGCTCGGGTCTTGCTCATACATTCGGAGGCTTCATGCTCGCTGTTAGCATCGGCATGCTGGTGCCACGCACTGCCCGTGCGAGCACACTCATCATGTCGATCTATCTGATGGCCTGGGTTTTGTTACTGCATGCGCCACGTGTGGCCCGCACTCCCGCAAATGTAGGAATGTGGCTCGGCCTTTCCGAGAGCGTAGTGCTGGTGTGTGGCGTCTGGGTTCTGTTCCTCTCGTACCCTCGATCCATACGCGAGCCAGCACGTGGAATGATCTCAAAACCACAACTGCCGCGGTTCCTCTTCGCGGCGTCGTGCCTGATTTTGGGTCTATCCCACTTTGTATATGCAAATTTCACGGCTGGCATGGTGCCGGCATGGCTGCCGGACCACCTGGCTTTCGCCTATTTAACCGGAGCAGGACATTTCGCCACTGGGCTCGCGATTCTCTTCGGAGTGCTTGCGCGCCTGGCGGCAACTCTCGAAGCCTGCATGATCAGCTCATTCGTTTTGTTGCTCCACATTCCCGGTATCTTCTCGGCGCCTTCGAGTCGCATGCAATGGACAATGATGTTTGTCGCATTGGCTCTTGCCGGAGCCGCATGGGTTGTCGCGGGTTCGCTGCGAGCGTCCTCATGGGGTTGGGACAGTAGGAATATCGCATCTGGCGCGCTGCCCCAGCGAAATTAGGTTCAGCGGAAGCTAACCACTCCCGCGTTGTCACCGCCGTCGTGGAGAACGCAGTCCAAAATATCGCATCGCGTGCCGACCGCGATTCGATATTGCAGCCCTTTTTGGCAAATTGGCATTCTTAACCGTATTGTCAGGGTAATCAAAAAATTAGGGGCAAAGAATGGCGCGCGTCCCATATTGCGTCCACCGGGTGATGTCTGCGGACAGCACGATCATTGGGTATCGTCAACTTGGTTCAGGCCCTGGTTTGATTCTGGTGCATGGCGGCATGATGGGGTCGCAAAACTTCATGAAGCTCGGTCGCGCTCTCGCTGACACTTTTACGGTATATATTCCTGACCGACGTGGACGCGGTTTAAGCGGCTCCCACGGTAACTACAGCCTTGAAAGAGAAGCGGAGGATATGAGCGCAGTTGTGGGGCAAACTGGCGCAACGAACATTTTTGGCCTGAGCTCTGGCGCTATCGTTACGCTGCAAACAGCGCTCCATGAACTGGCGATCAAAAATTTAGTCTTGTACGAGCCGCCGATACCTGTTGGCGGGTATGCCCTTACACGCTGGCTAGGCCAATATAACAAGGAGATTGCCCAAGGAAAGTTCGGTGCAGCCTTATTGACCGTGGTTGATGGAACCAACGGCCCTACTTTGCTAACACGGCTGCGCTTTATAACAGTACCCCTCCTTAATTTCGCTATAAGGGCTGACATGAAGAATGTAAAAGGTGATGACGTTTCGTTAAAGGATCTCATTCTCACAATGCACTATGATTCGCAGGCGGTGGTGCAATCGGCCGGACTCATTGAAAGGGCAAAAGAGCTGCGTACCAATGTGCTGCTGCTGGGCGGCAGCAAGAGTCCCGACTACTTGAAAGCGGCACTGAACGCACTGCAAGCGACTTTACCTCAAGTCACTCGAGTCAAATTAGAAGGCGCAGGTCATCTCACTGCTGACAATGGCGGTAGGCCACGACTGGTAGCGCGGGAACTCAAGAAATTTCTGCTGAATCACTGCAATTAAATATTTTTGCTAACGATCTGTGTCCCCTTCAGCTCAATGCTCTGGATTGTGATTTCGATTTCCAGAATTCTTCAAGCAGTGGGGTGGTCGTCAGAAGTCGAAGACCGGGCGCCAAAGACCAGACTCAATGCCGACTTTGGCTTTGTCAGAGACACACGTAGATATCCGCGTGAGGGCACAAGGCCCTCCGAGAGCTATCTGGTTTTGTGGGCTATCTCGCCAAAGAGGTTCTCGATGAGCGGATTCTTCGATGCCGTGCTGCACCCCTAAACGCGTGTCGCAGCCCGCCCGCGAGTCAAGATATACAACTAGAACGCAATCGATACTCGATTCATGCTGCCTTGGTGTTGGCCTGATGCCCGCAGGAAGGCCATAAGGGTAGGATGCCCACCTTCGCTACATCATGAAGCGTCAATGGCGACTCGATTTCACTCTTGACAGGATTCGAGGTGGGCGGTTAGCGTGGCGCCGTTACCCATCGAGTCTGCCAGCCGAACTCAAGAGGAGAACCATGTTTCAAAAGGCTTGTGGCATCGTACTGCTGATCTTGTGCGGCGTAGCGGTTTCTGCGGCACAGGATCCCACGAAGGTTGAGTCTGCCCATTACAAAGTGGCTTTTGAAAACCCGACCGTGCAGGTGGTCAATGTCCACTATGGTCCGCATGAGAAATCCGGCATGCACGACCATCCTGGCGGAGTGGTCGTTGTCATCACGGGCGGACATCTGAGGTTCACTGATCAGAATGGCACGGTGACCGATGTGTTTTCCAAACCTGGGGAGTCGCGTTGGTTCCCAGCGTTTCGCCACAAAGTGGAGAATGTTGGCGACACTCCCTACAACGCTGTGTACATCGGGATGAAAGGAAAGCAGACTGCGTCAAGCGCAAATGGTTCGAAGGACAGAGAAATTATCGCCGCATACCTGGAGGCATTGCACGCCAGGTAAGCTTCCGACGATCGTTCGGGAAAAGATTTCAAGCGATGTTTCGCTGAAGGGTTGGCCCGTCTAATTCTCCGTTGATGCGCGCCATGACCAGCGTGGCAACTCCGTTGCCGACCATGTTGACGAGGGCACGGAACATGCTCATGAAACGGTCGATGCCGAGAATGAGCGCCATTCCGGCGACCGGTATGGTCGGAATCACCGACAACGTGGCCACCAAGGCAATGAACGACGCGCCTTGCACGCCGCTGGCTCCCTTGGACGTGAGAATCGCAACTGCCAAAATCGTGATCTGCTGGAGCGCCGTCAGGTGCGTGTTTGTCGCCTGGGCAACGAACAAAGCGGCCAGCGTCATGTAGAGGCTCGTGCCATCTGTGTTGAAAGTGAAACCGGTGGGGACCACCAGCCCCACCAGGGACTTAGAGCACCCCAGCTTTTCGAGTTTCGCCATCAGGGTCGGGATGGCAATCTCCGATGAACTGACAGCTAGCACCAACAGGATTTCTTCCTTGATGTACGCGAGAAAGCGAAAGATGCTGAACCCGGCGATCCAGCAGATACCACCGAGCACGATGACGACAAAAAGGATCGAGGTAATCCAGAAAGTGCCGATCAGTCTGGCGAGAGGTCCTAAAGATGCGAGACCGAATTTTCCCACCGTATAGGCCATTGCCCCAAACGCCCCGACTGGAGCGAACTTCATCAATATTCGGGTGATTTCAAAAACTACCTGGGTCAGGGAATCTACCAGGGCAACCAAAGGCTTCGCTCTTGCGCCAGCGGATGACAGTGCGACGCCAAATAGGATCGCCACGAAGACGACTTCGAGAATGTCTCCTTTAGCGAAGGCATCGACGACAGTCGTTGGAATAATGTGGATCAAAAAGTCGGTAACACTTTGCGCCTTGGCCTGGCCCGCGTAATCCGACACCGCCCTGGCATCGAGAGTCGCGGCATTGACGTTGAACCCATCCCCGGGACGTATCACGTTGCCAACGACCAATCCGATCAATAGCGCGAGAGTGGACACGACTTCAAAATAGAGAAGAGCCATCCCTCCCACGCGACCGACTTTCTTTAGGTCCTCCATGCCGGCGATTCCGGAAACCACGGTGCAGAAGATGATCAAACCGATGATCATCGTGATCAGGCGAATGAAGCCGTCGCCCAGCGGCTTCATTGCAATCGCCCATGCCGGCCGGACGTAGCCCAGCACGATCGCCAAAGCGATCGCGACCGTAACCTGCACCCAGAGCGCGCGATACCAAGGCGTCTTGCCCGATGCTTGCGTAGCGATCTCCGAATTGGTAGGGACGACGCTTGTCATGGATTCTGGCCGATGTCGATCGTCTTGGGATTCGTCTCTGCGGTTGAGCGGAATTGACTCGGACCGAGTGATCTCTTAGTGAGTTTTGGTTGCGGGGTCTGGCTCGAGAATCCGTACCAGCCACGGAATAATCACTTCCTTGAAAATTCTCGGATCAGGCCACACGCCCACCTGGCGGCCGAGATGGCCTCCTTGCGGGTTCACCCAGGCTGTCTTCGGTACGTCTCCGGCGTCGAGGAGCAAGTTAATGTCAGAGATGGGCACTTGCGTATCTTTTACTCCGGCAAGGATGAGCATCGGCGTCATGTGTTTGCCGAGGAGTCCTTGTTTGACGAGTGACATTTTCGGTAGGACGTCGGCCATCTGATCAATCGTTGTCACGTTGTCGAAGATGGCCATCAGCGCAGGGACTTGATCAAACAAGTATTCGCGGTTCCCGAGAAGAGAGTTCATCAGAAAGTCTCTTTGAAAAAAAGTGTCGATGGGCGGAGATTGAGCGCTCGCTCCACGCAATCGTGCTGACTCGACGATGGCCATCTTGGTGGCCCAATAGGCTCCCCAACTCACGCCATGCATCGCGACGCGATCCTTGTCGATCTCTGGTCGAGTGGCAAGATAGTCGAGAACGCGAGAGAGCATGCGCTCGGCGTTTTCGCTAACCTTAATGGGATTCTGTCCCGTGCCCGGCCCGTCAACCGCGAGATAGCCAACGCCGAGAGGCAGAATTGCACTGAAGCTCTCCGCCAAATCTTCCTTGCGGCTGTCCAGTCCGTTGACCGCCAGCACAAGAGGCACCGGGCCCGCAGCCTTGGGCAGGCGAAGGTAGCCGATGATCTCTTTGCCTTCAAAAGGAATTTTGACGACTTCGAGCGGCGGATCCCAGAAGCGCGCGTGCGCCAGAAATGCCTCTATCGCCTTCTCATACGACAGCTGTTTCTTAGGCGAAGCGGGGATCGGCCATCTTCCGAAAGAATAAAGACGCCATGCGCGAATGTAGTCGGCGTTGGCCTTCGCAGGTTCCGCCTTCTCGAGCGACTTAGCTTCATTCATATAACGATCGGCGACTCCCATGAAAGCTAATGCCCATTCATCCTTGTCGCGGGTGTGAATGGAGGCTACGGCTTCCTTCACGTCAGCAGGATCGAGTCCGATGAGGGGATACTGCCCCACCTCCGCGCGGTGAACTGCCTCAGTCTTAATCTCGTCGATCGTCCGCTCAGCCCGCTGCTGGCCGCACAGCATGGTCGATACGGTGATGGCGAATGCCAGGGAGAAAAAGGATCGACGTCGCTTCGTCATGACTGTTATTTCCATGTGGTTCGGCGGTCGCCGAACAGAGCTGGATCAACGAAACGGGCTAGACAAAAGTGACCCCGCCCCTCGAAACTCGCATTTGTCTCGAATTAAAAAACGAACTTTGCCCCGAGCTGAATCGAGCGCGGTCCGCCGGAACCGACGGCCGGATTTGCGGCTGCGATGTCTGGCGTAGCACAACCGCAACCGAACGGCTGAACCGAAGGATCGTTCAGGCCGAAGCCATTTTGCCCGCCGTATGGATTGGCGAAATTCGGATGGTTCAAAATATTGAAGAACTCGGCGCGGAATTGCAGACGCATGGCCTCTCCGAAATGAAAATTCTTTGCGATAGAGAAATCGAAGTTCTTGAAACCGGAATCCTGGAACATGTTTCGTCCCATGTTTCCGAATTGGCCAAGCGGCGGAGCCATCATGACGGAGTTGCCGGCGGCGTAGCAGCCGAACAGATTCAGCGCCGCTGTCTCCGGACCTGCCACCCCGCCGTCCACTGCCAGAGCTGACGCTGCGCAGCCCGTCGGTATGCTTGGATCTCCTACTGTAAAGAAGGGGATCCCGACTCCCTTGCGAGACTTGAAGTCCCCCGGGTTTCCGCGTTGGCTAGTTCCGGCGCGGTAAAAACTCCAGCGAATCGGCGCCGTTGCCGGTGGACTGACAGGAAGCGCGCCGGTGCCGGCCGCGTCCGTTCCCAGGTCGATCGGCCCCCAGTATTGCGGGCTCTCCAAGGTAGTGATCGAATTGATCTCCCAACCTTCCAGCATCTGGCCATGACCCTTGCGGCCTGGAATGGCATAGGTGAGCGATAGCGTCAGCCGGTGCCGAATGTCAAAGTCGCTGTTCGCGTATTCGCCGTTTATATTGTAAGAATTTTGCGGCAAGCCTGAGCCATAGCCGAAGTCCCAATTCGCGCCAACGTTGTCAGAGGCATGGGCGTAGGTATAGCCCGCCACCATGCTGAGGCCGTGGAAGTCGCGGGCATTCAGCGTTGCTTGCAAGCCGTTGTAGTTTGAGCGGTCCACGTTGCCCATTTGGAAAATGTTGGCGAGATAGGGGAACGAATTCGCGAAGGGCCGGTTGGCTTCCTCGCCCCCAGTGCTATCGGGTGCGCAGTTGTTGGGGTCGGTATAACCAGACGCGATACAGGCGGAAATCGCAGATGCGGGCCAGCCCGATCCCACCGGCGCCTGGTTGACGTCCCGAATTCCGACGAGGTTCGCTCCGTGATTCCCCACGTAAGCGAGTTCCATCGACAACTTCGTGGTGAAGGCGTGTTGCAGGCTCAACGTCCAATTCCACACATACGGCGTTGTGAGATGGCGGTCCACGGTCATGATCGGGCACGGGCTGTCGAAGCAGTTGATCGTGCTGCTTCCATAGAGTGGAGCAGCATCCCAAGGGACGGGGTTAAGGAAATTCTTGACGGTGACGTTTCCGGTGGTAATGCCACCAGTGACTGAAACGTCGCCCGCTGCGTCAATTGGAGCGCCCGTCGGAACGCTACCCGGACCGAATGCATTGTTGAAAGCCACGAACGACTGCCAATTTACGGTTTCGTAGATCAATCCCCCGCCGCCGCGCACTACTGTCTTGCCATTGCCGCTGATGTCCCAGGCAAAGCCGGCACGAGGCCCAAAGTTTTTATGATCGGGGTTGTAGAGGCTGCTGATTCCGTGACCAACCTGCACCAATCCCAAGCTCGGATCAAAATTTCCGAGCAAGTTGTTCGCTTCCTGGGGAACACTGCTGTACTCGTAGCGAACGCCCAAGTTCAGTGTGAGGTTCTTTGCGATGCGCCAGTCATCCTGAATAAATCCGCTGTATGCCCAGTTATGCAATTGCAAGGTCGGGTTCCCGACCTCGACCGACGACTTGAAGGGAAGCCCCGCAAAAAAATCTTCGAGTGGGGTGGATCCGGCACCGCTGCCGATCGCTACTCCACCGAGAAAAGTTATGCTGCCACGCGAGTTGCCGTACGCCGCATTCTTAACTCGGTTGTAGTGCATCTCGCCGCCGAACTCCACGGCGTGCTTTCCCACGGTGTACGAGACGTGATCGACGAATTGGGTGATCGAATCGGGACCTTGGAACTTCGGCCACTTGAATCCTCCCAATCCGGGGAAAAAGTATCCGCCGAAACCAATGCGAGGCAGTCCTCCGGTAAAGGGTCCGCTCACACCGGTATCGAGTCCGTAGGCGGAAGCCGGCGTGTTCAGATCGCCCGGAAGAGTCGGCTGATAGAGCCGGTTGTAACCGACTCGCGCCTCATTCACTAACCGTGGACTGGGCGTCCAAATCCAATTGCCGCCCACAACTTGGGCGCGAGTATGAATATGAGAGAGCCATTTCTGCTGCAGTTCAGGAAAGTCTTCAACGGTTCCGGAGTTGTTCCCGAAAAAGTACATCCCGCTGATGCTGTTGCGCTCATTTATCCGGAAGTCCAGTTTTGTGACCAGATTGTTGACGCGAACGTTATTGTTGAATCCGTTGGTGATTCCAATGTCCTGGGCGTTGTTAAGCGGGAATCCGCTTCCGTTACAGGTCACTGTGCCGCCCGAGAGATCGCAGCCCGCAATGGTAAGGCTCGCCGCGCTGATTGGAACTCCGGCCGCTTGCAGTTCCGCGATTGCATCGGGAATGCTATCGGCACAATCGCCCGTCGAAAGAACTACGCATGTGCCGTTCGCCGCCATCGAAACCATTGATGGGCTGGTGATGCCCCCAAACGAATTGCCTACGTTGTATCGTTGGCCCTCATACGCTCCGAAGAAGAACACTTTATCTTTTACGATTGCGCCGCCAATGCCTCCCCCAAACTGCTCCAAAGTTCGAGTGAGTTTTGGATTCGGAGCGGCGTTGAAGTAGTTTCGTCCGTCCAGCGCTCCATCACGCCCGAAACCAAAGGCCGTCCCGTGGACGCGGTTGGTGCCTGACTTCAAGCCAACATTTACGACCGATCCCGGCTTCCATCCATACTCAGCAGGCGGATTCTGCTGTACGTTGAACTCCTGAATTGAGTCGATTGGCAGGATAGTCGCGGAATCTCCCGCGATGCCTGCTCCATTGATGATGGCCTGTCCAGAGTAGGGCTCGCTGTTGAACAGTCCCTCGACAAAATAGGAGTTGTCCTCTGCGCGCAACCCATTCGAGCTAGTCGTCGAAAAACCGCCACCTGGATAACGCATGATGCCCGGGCGCAACTGCAGAAGGTTCTCGTAGTTCCGGCCGTTCAACGGAAGGTCGTTGATCTCCTTATTGCTAAGTGTTCCCCCAAGAGTCGACGAGGTTGTGTTGAGGAGAGGCACATCCTCCTCTACTACGACCGTTTCCGAGACGTTGCCCGTCGGCAGAGAAATGTCGAGGCTTACGTCGGACGCTACTTCAATCTGAACGTTAGGTCGCTCGACCGTCTTGAAGCCGCGTGCTTCGGCCCGGACCTTGTAGATTCCTGGATCAAGGCTGGGCACCACGTATTCGCCGTCGTCGCCGGTGGTGACCGTTCGACTCATGCCTCTTTGCATATCAGTCACTGTCACCGTGGCAGCCTGAATCGCCGCTCCCGACTGATCATGGACAGTCCCAACGATCCTGCCGGCTGTGGATTGAGCAAAGGCGGACGTTACCGGCGGCGGCGAGTAGACAAAGGGACAGGATGATGCGAGTGCGATTCGACGGTGAATGCATTTCTCTACCTCCGAACTTTCGATGGGAACGGAAATAGCCTCCCGCTCGACCACGGGCGAGAAGCAAATTCGATCTGGAGACGAAAGATCAGCGACTGGATGTATAGCCTTGACGTGGGCCACCAGTCAAGTAGTATTGTGGTCCGACCACAAGACAGTTGGGGTGGACGGGAAGCCGGGGAGTATAACTTTTAGGAAAAATTAATCCTCTCCGAAGGTGAGCTGACTTTGGCAATTGCAACGACAAATCCTGCGACTGGCGAAGTGTTGAAAACTTTCGAACCCCTGACTGCGTCGCAAATCGAGCAGCAAGCTGCAACTGGCAGCCTCGGCATTCCGCATCCATCGAAAGACTTCGTTTGCCGATCGCGCGAGCAAGATGCTGCGCGTTGCCGAAATCCTGGAGAAGGAAAAGGACGAATGCGCTCATTTGATGACGCTCGAAATGGGCAAGCCGTTGAAGGCGGCTGTCGCCGAAGCGTTGAAGTGTGCGACAGGGTGCCGCTACTACGCGGAAAACGCCGAGAAGTTTCTGGCCGATGAAGTTGTCGAGACCGGCGCCAAGCGGAGCTTCATTCGCTATCTGCCGATTGGACCAATTCTGGCGATCATGCCCTGGAACTTTCCCTTCTGGCAAGTTTTCAGATTCGTTGCGCCCGCGCTAATGGCGGGGAATGTAGGGTTGCTCAAGCACGCCTCGAACGTTCCGCAGTGCGCTCTGAAGATTGAAGAGATCGTTCGCCGTGCCGGTTTCGCTGAAGGCGTATTTCAGACTTTGCTGATCGGTTCAGGCCCGGTGGATGGTCTTCTGAATGACTCTCGAATTGTGGCCGCAACTCTGACGGGAAGCGAGCAGGCGGGCATGCAAGTCGGTGTTTCCGCGGCTAAACGTATCAAGAAGGTCGTGCTCGAACTCGGCGGCAGCGATCCATTTATTGTGATGCCGAGCGCCGATCTCGAATTGGCCGTCGCCACCGCAGTGGATGCACGTGTTCAGAACAATGGTCAATCATGCATCGCCGCCAAGCGGTTCATAGTCGCGGAACAAATCGCCGATGCATTTGAGCGCCAGTTCGTTCAGCGCATGCAGGATTTGCGTGTGGGAGATCCTTTCGAAGACAGCACGCAGCTCGGCCCTCTCGCCAATGCTGATGCGGTTATCTCTCTTGATTCCGATGTAAAGAAAACAGTCGCTGCCGGGCGCACGACTGTTGACCGGCGGCCATCCTCTTGACCGTCCCGGCAACTTTTATGCCCCCACCGTTCTGACTGACATTCCGAAAGATTCTCCGGCGTACCAGGAAGAATTCTTTGGACCGGTAGCGTCGATATTTCGGGTGAAAGACGCCGATCAGGCAATCGCGATCGCCAACGACAGCCGATTCGGCCTGGGCGCCAGCGCTTGGACGAATGATCCGGAGGAAACTGAAAAGTTCATCAATGAACTCGATGCGGGGATGGTGTTTGTGAACAAGATGGTAGCTTCAGATCCGCGATTGCCATTTGGCGGTGTCAAGTTTTCGGGCCATGGTCGGGAGCTTGCGGAATTTGGGATCCGAGAATTTATGAACATCAAGACCGTTTACATCCAGTAAATTAGGCGGTGTGGTATATTGGTCAGACCACTATACCTTTAGCGTTGACTTTCAATTAAGGGGACCAACGATGATAGGTGGGGTCTTGGATTCTTCGACGGACAAACCGGTTTATAAGGCGATAAAGACTTCGCGCCTGTACGAGCAGATTGTGCAACAGGTCGAAGACTCGATCCTTAAGGGCCAACTCAAGCCCGGCGATCAATTGCCGGCTGAGCGGGATTTGGCACAGCGATTTGGCGTGAGCCGGACCGCCGTTCGAGAAGCGGTGAAGACCTTGCGGGAAAAAGGTTTGGTCGAAGCTTACTCCGGGCGGGGCACATTCGTGACCAATGGGACTTCGCAGGCCATTCGGCAGTCGCTCGATCTGATGATCCGGATCAATCAGCAGGAAGGGTCAGCGAACCTGGCCGAGTTGCGATTGGTGCTGGAACCCGAAATCGCGGGCTTGGCCGCTCAGCGAATCGAAGAACAACTGCTGAGCACAATGCGGGAAGCAGTGGCCGTGATGGAACGGAACCTCCATGATCCCGATACCTACGTGGAAGCGGACCTTGATTTCCACCTAGCGTTGGCGGAAGCGGCCGGAAATCCTCTCATTCTCTCCCTCCTTGATTCGATTGTTGTGCTGTTGCGTGAGCAGCGGAGCCGCATTTTTAATGTGGATGGTGGACCGGAGCGCGGGCAATTTCATCACAAGCGAATCCTTGCCGCTGTTGAGAAGCGCGATCCGGAGGCGGCGCGAGAGGCGATGCGCGCACATCTGAACCAGGTTCTTCAGGATTCGTCTTCGTTCGCCAATCCGCTCGCCAAGAAATAGTAGGCGCTCGACCAAGGCAAGCGAGCATTTAGCGAAGGGGAATCTCTGCATGGCAAAACTTGGATTCATCGGTCTCGGAGTGATGGGCGGCAACATGGTGGCCCGTCTGCTCGAAAAAGGCCACTCCGTTACCGGCTACAACCGCACTCGCGTCGAAGGCACAATGGCTTATCGATAAAGGGATGTTGTTCGCGGATTCTCCCAAGGCCGTGGCTGCCGCGTCCGACATTACTTTCACCATGGTGACGAACGCAGTGGCTCTCGCCGCGGTAACGGATGGCCCTGAAGGATTGCTGGCGGGAATTGGCGCCGGCAAATTCCACATCGATATGAGCACCGTGAGTCCTGACGTGAGCCGCGCGGTCGCCGCGAAGGTGCGCGAAAAGGGCGCGGACATGATTGACGCGCCGGTTTCCGGCAGCGTCATCACTCTGCAGCAGGGCAAGTTGTCGGTGATGGTCGGAGGGCGCAAGGAAACGTTTGAGCGGCTGAAACCTCTGCTTCTGGATATCGGGCCGAAGGTGACGCATGTCGGGGACAACGGCGTAGCCCTGTGCATGAAGATTGCCGTGAATCTCAGCCTGGCGGTGCAAATGATGGCCTTCTCTGAAGGCGTGCTGCTGGCGGAAAAGAGCGGCATTTCGAGAGAAGTCGCGGTCGATGTGCTGGTACACAGCGCGGTGGCTTCCCCGATGATTCAGTATCGCGGCCCGTTTGTTTTGCAGCAGCCCGAGGAAGCATGGTTCGACGTCAACATGATGCAGAAGGACATGCTTCTCGCGATGGAATTGGGGCGGAAATTGAATGTTCCGGTTCCCACCACCGCCGTCAGCAATGAATTCTTGACCGCAGCGCGCGGAATGGGTTGGGAAAAGCTCGACTTCGCGGTCGTGTTCGACGTACTCGCGCGGATGTCCGGAGTATCCAAATGAAGACGGCGGCTCAGTCCAACGAGATCTCACAAAAAGTCGACTTGTGGATGCGGATGTACCGCCAGATGGTGGCGATCCGGCAATTCGAAGCGCAGGTCAACGATTTGTATACTCGCGCGCTGATGCCGGGTCTCGCTCATCTTTATATCGGCGAAGAGGCTATCGCGGTTGGCGTTTGCGAGGCTCTGGAGCGAACCGATTACGTCACCAGTACGCATCGTGGACATGGACATTGTTTGGCGAAAGGCGCCTCCCCCGACAAAATGTTCGCCGAACTTCTCGGTAAAGAGGCCGGATACTGCAAGGGCAAGGGTGGCTCCATGCATATTGCAGATCCGGCTACCGGGAACCTGGGAGCGAACGCGATTGTGTGCGGGAGTGCCGGCATTGCCACAGGTGCGGCTTTTTCGGCGCGCCAGCTGGGGAATGGCCGGGTGGCCGTGTGCTTCTTCGGTGAAGGAGCTCTGGGACAAGGTGTGCTGTATGAAGTCATGAACCTTGCCCAGCTTTTCAAACTGCCGGTGATCTATGTTTGCGAGAACAACCTCTATACCGAGTACACGCATTATTCGGAGACCACGGCGGGAGAAATTCTGTTGCGCGCGACCGCCTTTGGGCTGGAAGCGGCCAGCGTCGATGGTCAGGATGTACGCGCCGTGTACGACACCGCCCAGAAATTAGTGAGCCGCGCTCGCAGCGGTGACGGCCCTTCGTTGCTTTTGTGCAATACATATCGCTATCACGGCCATCACGTCGGAGATATCAACCGCGACTACTACCGACCGAAACAGGAAGAACAATTGTGGAAGACCGAGCGGGATCCGATCGTAAATCTCGGGAAGTGGCTGGTGGAACAGAATCTCTGCGACACTCCGGCATTGGCGCAGATTCAGTCCGAACTTGAGATCGAGATGAAGACTGCGGTCGACTTCGCCATCGCTGCTCCATACCCCGCGGTGAGCGAGGTCGACGAGGACGTGTATGCCTGAGAACGGTGAACGTCAACTGACATTCGCGCAGGCGATCCGCGAGGCTTTGGCGGAGGAGATGCGCCGTGATGGCACAGTCTGCATCTTAGGGGAAGATGTAGCCGAGGCGGGAACGCCTTTCAAAGTCCTTTCCGGCTTGGTCGAAGAGTTCGGCAAAGACCGCGTTCTTGATACGCCCATTTCCGAAGCTGGATTCACTGGTTTGGCCGTGGGTGCGGCGATGACAGGCATGCGCCCGGTTGTTGACATCATGTTTGGGGATTTCATCACGCTCACGATGGACCAGATGGTGAATCAAGCAGCAAAGGTCCATTACATGTCGGGCGGGAAATGGAAAGTTCCGATGGTGATGCGCACGACGATGGGTGCGACACGCCGCTCGGCCGCGCAGCATTCGCAGTCGTTGCACGCTTGGTTCTGCCATGTTCCAGGTTTGAAAGTGGTGCTGCCATCGACACCTTACGACGCCAAAGGTCTGTTGAAAGCGGCGATCCGCGATGAGAATCCCGTCGTTTTTTTTGAAGACAAGATGATGTACAAGCTCAAGGGCTCAGTTCCCGCAGGAGACTACACGGTGCCGCTGGGAGTTGCGGACGTGAAGCGCCTCGGCGAGGACATCACACTCGTCGCCACCAGCAGCATGGTGCAGGTCGCGCTGGGTGCAGCGACGCTCCTGGAAGAAATCGGAATCAGCGCCGAAGTTGTCGATCCGCGCACCATGTGGCCGCTTGACGAAAAAACCTTGATTGCCTCGGTGAAGAAGACTTCGCGCGCGATCGTCCTCGATGAAGGGTACGAGCGTTATGGCGTGACCGCCGAACTTGCCTCGGTGATCGCCACTGGCGCATTCTACGATCTGGATGCTCCGGTGAAGCGGATGGGCGCGATGCATGTTCCCATTCCATTCTCGCCACCGTTGGAAGATGTGACGGTGCCCACCGAACAAACAGTATTTGCAGCTGCGCGCGAACTTTGCGGCCGATCCTGACGACGCTCCACAGCAAAGGAACATTTATGGCTCTGCCTACATACGGAACGATGGCGGTGGATTGGGAGAATCGAATCGATTTTGATCGCCTGCGCCGCGAACGGCTGGCGCGCGCCAAGGAACTTCTCGCCAAATCGGAGATGGGTTCCCTCCTGTGTTTCGATATGAATAATGTTCGCTACCTGACCGCGACGCATATTGGCACGTGGGCTCAGGACAAGGCGAACCGGTTCACCCTTCTTCCCCAAAACGACGAACCGATTCTGTGGGATTTCGGCTCGGCGGCGAAGCATCATCAACTGCATTGTCCATGGCTGGGAGAGCGGTCCCGCGCTGGCATTTCGGTGTTGCGCGGCGCCATGACACCCGAGATGGGCAGGGCGGAAGATGTGGCGAAAAAGATCCGCATCGAACTGGAAATGCGCGGCCTGCACAAGGAACCGGTGGGCATCGACATCATCGAGTTGCCGGTCTTGTTTGCCTTGCAGAGAGAAGGAATCAAAGTCGTCGACGGACAAGCGCTGATGTCGGAAGCGCGCCTTATCAAAACCCGCGACGAAATTTCTTTGCTGAACACTTCCGCGATGATGGTCGACGCAGCTTACGACGAACTCTACCGGGCTATGAAACCTGGCATGAGCGAAAACGAAGCGGTCGGGCTGGTCAGCAAGGTTCTCTACGATCTCGGTTCCGAGTATGTCGAAGCAGTGAACGCAATCTCCGGTGAGCGCTGCAACCCGCATCCGCATGTATTTTCGGACCGCGTGCTACGCCCGGGGGATCCTGTCTACTACGACATCCTTCACTCCTACATGGGATACAGGACTTGCTACTACCGGTGCTTCACAATCGGATACGCCTCGCATGCGATGAACGATGCTTACAAGCGGTGCCGCGAATACCTGGATGCGGCCATCGAACTCGTTCGCCCCGGACGCACCACGGCTGAGATCGCGTCAGTATGGCCAAAGGCGCAGGAATTCGGATTCCCCAATGAGGAAGCAGCCTTCGCCCTGCAGTACGGCCACGGCATCGGACTCGCGATTTGGGAGAAGCCGGTGATCAGCCGTCTCGTCTCGCTGGAACACTCCTGCGAGATCAAGCCGGGCATGGTGTTTGCTCTGGAAACATTCTGGCCTTCGACCGATGGGTGGAGCGCCGCTCGCATCGAAGAAGAGATTGTCGTCACAGAAACCGGCCACGAAGTCATCACGCGCTTCCCGGCCGAACAGCTTTTGGTGGCAGGCCGCCACTATTTCACAGTAGATGGCCCGTTGCCGGCGATCCGCGAGACTGAATCGAAGCCCAGCAAGCGCGTGCGCGAGATGATCGAAGCCAGCTCGAAACAGGAACGCGTCAGCATCGGCGATTAAGTTTTCGGCTGCGCTTCACGTCGTGTTGTAAGTCATCAGTTGTAGATCACCAGCGATTGGAATTTCTAGATATGGCAATCAGTGTTGTCATGCCCGCGCTTGAGATGGCCCAGGAGACGGGCAAGCTTATTTCGTGGCTGAAGAAAGAAGGAGACCCCGTCACCAAGGGAGAACCTTTGCTCGAGATCGAAACTGACAAGGCCGTCATGGAAATCGAGTCGCCTGGCGACGGCATCTTGGCGGGTGTCAGCATAAGCCGCAGGAGCCGAAGTCCCCGTTGGTCGAACCATCGCCTGGATTGTCCATCCCGGAGAAGCGGTGCCGACAAATGAAGTGGTCGCGGAGTCGGGAAGAAAGTCGACTGTCGCAAAGTCAGCCGACTCGTTGCCGGCGGATCAGACTTCGCAGGCGACACAAGTTGAAAGAGCAAGCGCCAAGATTTCCCCGAAGGCCCGGCGTCTCGCAAATGAACTTGGGATCAATCTCGCCGATGTTCGGGGATCGGGAGGCGCCGGGGAAATTTTGGCCTCAGATATTCTCGCAGTTGCGAATAAAAGCGCCAGCCCGTCCTCCGCTGCAACAAAGAGCGCGAGTCCGATCGCGCGGCTGATGGCGGAGCGGACAACCGAGAGTTGGAGGACAGCCCCTCACTTTTTCTTGGCACGCGATGTGAACGCAGCTGCGCTTGACGAAGCGCGCAGGAGTCTGGGCCCAACCATCGAGAATTCTAAGGGAATCAAACTGACTCACAGCGATTTGCTCGTGGCGTTAGTTGCGCGCGCCGTCGCGGCACACCGTTATATGAATTCGAGCTGGTCGGCCGACGGAGTCCGCCAGAATCCAGAAATCAACATCGGCCTGGCAATCGCAGTCGATGACGGAGTGATCGTTCCCGTGATTCGGAATGCCGATAAGGCAACGATCGAAGAGATTGCCGTGCAACGTCACGACCTCGCATCGCGAGGTCGCAGCGGCAAGTTGCGCCCCGCGGACCTGACCGGAGGGACATTCACAATCAGCAATCTTGGCATGTTTGGCGTGGAGGCCTTCACTGCCATCATCATTCCGCCGCAGGCTGCGATTCTTGCCGTGGGAGCGATTGTCGATAGAGTTGTTGCTGTGAACGGCAGCCCTGCGGTTCGCCCGATGATGACGCTGACTCTATCAAGCGATCATCGCGTGCTGGACGGTGCACGATCGGCGCAGTTCATGAAAAGCCTTGCGCAATCCATTGCGGAACCTTCGTCGTCGTTCTAGTGATCGGACTTGTTTTCCTGCCAAGCTGCATTCATTGAACGCTTGATCCCCAAGGGCGCAGGATCATCCCGAGGATGGAATCGAGGCAGCATCTCTGCCACTCCAGCAGTTCTGCGCCGTTCTACTTGACGATGATCGTTTCAGATCTTATTACGTGTTTCCTTTATTGTGCAAAGCCTACGCCACCAAATTCTTCGCACCCACAGCGCCAAAGAAAGAAGGTAGAAGCCTTGTTCGCGGAACTGAAGAATCAGATCGGATTGCGACGCTTGCGCCTGCGGAGACTGAAGTTCGTGCGCGAGCAGTTCTTCATGGCAGCAGCTGCGCAGAACATCAAGCGATTGGTGCGCTTCCTCAGTCAGCCGACAGCACCGGTTCTCCCGGCCACCACTTAGTCGAACGGGAGATAAGAGCCGGGACGGAATGCTCGCAGATGCGAATACGTTCTGCTGCGCGACTTTTTCAACACCCACAGACGATTTCACGCATTAACATCACACTACCAATAAATTGGCACTGCCGCCTAATCCTAAGGTTAAAAAACACCCATCCGGACGGAAAGTCAAGCCGAGCTCAGACTTGTGATCGCCAAAGCTTCGCTTTGCCTTGAATCAGAGTCGGACTGAACAGCGCCGCTTCAGAGAAAGACTCCTGTTTGATGTGCTTGGTTGCCTCAGAAGTCCGTTCTTCGCAGTCCGACTTCCCGATGAGAAATCGCAGAAACTGGCCATAATCGGCGTATTTTGATGGGAGCTCACGCAGGAATTCTCTGCAATCCAGACTGCGTGGCGGAGAGCAAGACATTCGAACCCTCGGTACAGGTCTGAGTTGGACTAAGAGCCGACGTTTGCGTAAGTTGCGTGGGATCAACTGGCTCAGAAATTCTCCAGCAGACCGCCTGCTCCCCAATCGACACGCTAAACAGTCCGGTTTCACGGAACTTCTAGTGGCGAAGCGCTGGCGATTGTGTGGCTGAAAGTGGTCTCACCAGACGTCTCCTAAGGGCGATCAACGGGTTGGTACACGACTGCTTGCCTACCGGGCAGTCCGACGCGAAAAATCTCTCTACAGAGGTGTGCTCACAAGAAGCTAAGTAAATGTAGGTTTTCAAAGATTCTTGGTCGTGCTTTGGTGCTTTGTTCCACAACTTCCGCCCCATTGGTTAGGAAGAAAAGGCTCCCTAAGTTAGATTGTTTGTCATCGGGAAAAGCCACCTTCCCACAAGCCGCCTTCTGGCCCGTACTGAGGCGCGTATAGTTCCGTGCCGGTTTGCCAATCCCACGGTTTGCATCTCCTCGCCTAGGCCAAACTGACACTAAATCCCGAACCTGGGTAGACATATGGCTAGCCTGCAATCCCACCCATGAAACGTTCGGACTCTGTCGAGCACTATCGTATGTGATGGGAAGAACCGCAATAATCACACTCCTGTCGCATGCCCTGGCTCATATCCGCTGATTGAGACGGGAGTCGTCTGCAGTTGTTATTCACAACTTTCGGCTGAAGGAGCAGGAGGTTCACGCTCGGAAGTTACTTGTAACCTGCACATTTGCTTTTCAATCTTGCTCAGAATTCTCCGCTTCGCGCGGGTCCACTGAGCCCCTACCGGGCATTACATAGGAGGAGTGTCATGGCTTATCAAGTCACTTTCGTGGGCGCGCAAGCACACGAGGCAACGCCGCAAATAGCGGTATATTCGCTCGACACGTTAGGTCGAATCACGGGCAAACTTGCCGTCGCCACCGAGGGCAAGTTGGCTCTCAAGACGGAACCCCACGCTGTAGTTGCCTTCGGGCCGGATGTCCCCAATCCCGAGAAGCTCGATTCGAAGGGCTTGGTTACGCTGCGGGTCTCCGATCAATTGCCGCTGTGGAAACAAACCGGCGAGATTCAAATTCCCGGTCAATGGTGGCGGGGATGGCTCGGGTTCGTCACATGCCTCTCGGGAAACGCCTATCGCTGCACTCCGTACTTTGATCTCCGAGGGCTGCGCGCGATTGCGCTCGGTCGACAGTCGACTATCTTCCCGGAACGATGCGAACCTCTATGCAATGCGGTGGTCGAGGTGTGGGAACACACCACCTGCTGCTGGCCGTTCCCGATTATTTACGTGCCACAGTTGATCGACAATCTGACGAAGTTTCTCGTTGACAACCCGGTCATGTTTCCCGGGCCGCCGCAGCCCGGTCCGGTGGAAGCAAGCCTGGTGAAGAGAGTGGATGCCGCCCTTGGTGCTGGCAAGCTCTCGAACACTTTCGTTCCGAGCAATACCCTCGCGACCCATCTGGCGACCTTGCAAAGCCTCTCCCCAGAAGATGCCGCTGCGTATTTCGAGGCCCATCCGATCCTGTGGCCGTATTGGTGTACCGGTAATTCCGCAGAGTTGGGCGAGACCACTCTGAATCCCGACGGCAGCTTCAGCTTCTGCTACCGATACTTTCCGTTCTTCCGCTTCAACTGCCGCTATAGCTACTTCTACAAGGTCAAGCAGTTGGTGAACGGCGTCTGGACTTATGTCTACGACGGTTCAGTGGCGAACCAGTATTTTCTGGCAGACGAGGTCGCTAATCTTTATACGGGAACCGGCCAGACCTGTTTTCAGCCGCCGCCGTTGGGCAAAGACTATATCGCTTTCCAGGCGATTGGCGCGACCAACACATGGGACCTGAACAGCAACTGGAAACCTGCCATCGCCGGTGTCGATCAGAACCAGACAGGCGACACGTCCATGGCATCGACTTTGAACATCGATGCCGGTCTGGAGAAGGGCAATGGAGCACCTTGGGCGACCACTTTGAACCTTTTGCTCAACTACGATCCTGCTCTGCAAAGCGCCAATCCGAGCCCAGCTTACTACAGGCTGAGCATCGTCCAGGCGGATCCCGGCGGCAGTGGCAAACCGATGTCAGGTGCGACATTGGTGCCGCTGCTGACGCCTATTTCTTGGTCCTACATCGACACATCAACCAATCCGCCATCTATCGCAAGCCAATCCCTTGGCCCGGTGAATCCCGCGACGGTGAATGGCAATCAGGGCCTCTATCAAATTCCCTACTTCGGTGGAAACAATCCGAGCTGGTTAGGCAACCAGTTCCATCAGTACCTCGATACGACACAGTTACCGAACCTCATTTCCGGCGGTCCTGGAATGGGCAACGGGCAATTCCTGTTGGTGCTCGAAGTGTTCGATGTGAACGGCAACCGGCTGGTTCCGACGGATGCGACAAGCCCGAAGGCAGGCGACACGAAGGGCACGTTCCATTTCATCCGGCTGATGGATTCCACGACCACGGCAGATGTCCAATTCAACTCGCTCACGCACATACTCTGGGTGGACAACCGCCCAGTGGTCGGAGCGATCGAGTATTTCATGAGTTCCGCCGGGGTCCAGATCTGCCAGTACTATCAGGGGGACAGCACTACCCCGTTCTACGTTGGCTTTCAGGCATACCACGCTGTGATGTGCGACCCCGCTCCGAAGCCGGCGAACTCGTTCATGAGCAGCTTCGCATTGAATTGGGAGGAAGGTCTGGGGGGAACGACTGGCAGCCTGGCATCGGGCGGTGACACGAACTGGAGCGCGCCCAATTCCTGTACGGTCGGAGTTGCAAACGCTGTCTCGACCGCGACGCCGCCGTCTTCCGCGCCTCCTTTCAGCGTGCCGAACAGAACCTTCGGGGACATGCTCGGGACGCAAACCACCTGTTCGTTCGCCCTCACGCTGGGGGTGTATCCGAAACACACGAATGGCTACGGCACGATCGGGGGCTACGAGTCGATCAAGACTGCGGCCCTGGCTCTGTCCGATGCACCGCCGCCACCACCGTGTCTGCCAATACGCAAGAAGTAGTACTACGACCGCGCGGTAGAGGGCCGCCCCGACCAACCATGCGGGGCGGCCTAAGCGCGGGAAAGCTACCGAACATGCATCAGCCGATCTTTATGACGCGAATGGAAGACTGCCTGGTCGCTGTGCTGTGCTTGTGGCGCGTCAGTCATTTGCTCAGTGTCGAGAAGGGTCCCTTTAGCCTGATCTCGCGGTTACGCGTGTGGGCGGGAAACGGATTTTTCGGCGAGTTGCTCGACTGTTTCTATTGCCTCAGCCTTTGGCTCGCGATCCCTCTGGCAATGCTCGCGGGCGATGGCTGGGCCCAACGGTTGCTGTTGTGGCCAGCGCTGTCGGGCGCCGCTTGTCTGTTGGAGAAGGCCACTGAGCGGACGGGTTTCCCCGGCGTCTTTGAAGAACCCAGGGACGAAGCCAAGGAGCAAGAAAATGTGCTGCAGCAGACCTAGACAAGCAATTTCGACCTCAGCTCGTGTTGTCCGGCCGCTTGCTGTTCATCCACAATCCAGCCAGGCGGCGGTTCCAGTTCACGCGGCACTTGGACTTCCCAAACCGATCTTCGAATATGTTGGCGTTACGGCACTGACCCTTGTCAGCCCTGTAACTCGCAAGACTTATCGCTTCGAGGGGCCGGGCAAGCGGGTTGAGGTGGATGTGCGCGATCGTTCGTGGGTCGCATTTGTGCCCAATCTCGTTCCTGTCGGCTGAATAACTTCGCGATGGTCGGTACTGCGTAACAGTCGAACCCCTCAAAGTCCTCAAATCCCCGCACCGTTCCTGGCGGAGATCAGCAGCGATGTGCCTGAAGCTGACTTCGTTTCCAAATGGCATTGTCGCGCGGATCTCTTTGCGAGTGATCAAGTCCAGATCCGCTTGCATTCAGCAATGGCGTTCCGAAAACGCTTTTCAAGCAAGTACGGCCACAACTGCTTCTTTGAAACGATCCGCCCTTCTCAATCACTATCCCGGTAGTAACAGGAGCTTCAATCATGGCGTTTCAAATCACGCCCAATGTGTCCGTCACCAGAGATAGCAACGGGATGGTTCGGCAGCTGAGTCATCTCCAGCAGCCTTATCTCGCCACCAGTTTGGTGGGCGGCAATCCGCGCGCGCTTGCGCGAACCTATCTCACGGATGTCTCGCCCGCCTATTCAATCGACAGCGCCTTATTGGCGACCCTGGATCAGCCCGTAGGAGACTCCATCACTCAGGATGGCCTCCAATTGCGGTTCGGCGATCAGAGTTCACTGCTGGAAACGACTCTGGTTTCCTATTCCCAGACTCACTGGAGCCTGCCGATCTGGGAATCGGGATTCGGCGTCTCTATATTAGAAGGCCCTCGGCGAGTGACCAGTTCTCGCAGCACACTTCATATCAACCCGTCTTTTCATGAGCCATCAAAAAAGCCCCGGTTCCTCCCGAACGAAATCAACGAGCGAGTCCTGCGGACTCAGCTGAGCCTTACAGACCGGGATATCAAGATCAACGGCACACGTTTGCGCGTTTATCAATACGACCCTTCCAAGCGCTACGACCCGGAAAGCTCCACGCAACCTCCTATTCTGCAACGCCGGAAGGCTCAGCTTTCTAAGAACGAACCTAAGGTAGCCTCGCGATTACTTTTGCGCGATGGTCCTCCAACTCTGCCCCTGCCTGCCGTGCCCGCCAACATCGAAACCGGAACCCACTACGTAGTCACTGAGGTACTCTTCACCTTGCCACCGGCGCGGGGCGCTGGGAAAGGCCTGAACTGGCGCGTATTTCTCGAAGTAGATTCCGGCACGCCGCTCTACCTCCGTGCGTTCGTGGCCGGCTCTTTTGCAAACGTATTCACTCAGGATCCGATTACTCTAACGGGGGACACCACCAAAACCGCCTGCTCGGGTGACGCGGTCCTCGACCTGCTGACTACTTCGATTTTGGTGCCGCGCCTTACGGTTACCAATCCACAGGGTTTGACCGGCCAGTATGTTCAATTGGAAGATGTCAATCCTCCGACCATTGCGCCGCCGACCGCTGCTAATCCCCCAGGAGACTTTACCGCCGTCGCCAGCAGCAACACATTCGCCGCCACCAACGCCTACTACCACATTGATTTCCTTTACAACTTGATGCAGCAGTTCGGTTTTGACGTTCCCTCGTACCATTCCGGCACCGTTTTTCCAGTTCCGGTCGATCAGAACGACCTGAGCTTAGGCAATCCCAACGCCTTCTGCGCGGGCAATGCGTCCGGCACGGGCACCGGGGAGTTTGGCTTCGCTCAGGTCGACACCTGTGTGACCTCTCCGGGAATGGCTGCCAGTCTGCGCGTCGTCATGCACGAGTTTTGTCACAATCTTCTGTGGAACCGTGTCCACTCGCCGAACTTCGGCTTCTCCCACAGCGCCGGTGACAGCATAGCCGCGATATTGAGCGATCCAGGTTCGCAAGCTCCTGACCGCTTCCTAACCTTCCCTTGGGTTCCCGTCGTCGTGGATCGCCGCCACGACCGCGATCTCGCGAGTGGTTGGGCTTGGGGAGGCATCAACGACGTAGGCGG
Source organism: uncultured Acidobacteriota bacterium (assembly GCA_963819455.1). GTDB lineage: Bacteria > Acidobacteriota > Terriglobia > Terriglobales > Acidobacteriaceae > Sulfotelmatobacter. The sequence continues at coordinate 24,449 of CAWFWF010000010.1, read as the reverse complement.
TTACAGCAGCGAACAGATACTTTCCACGACTCACTTCCGTATCTACCGCTCCATGGGCGGAGACGACTCTGACGTAAACGTGCAGCTCGCAGCTGCGCAGCGCATTGTCTTCCTCATCATGAAGGCCATCGCCTCGCTCGGCCCCAGCCCAATCATCCCGACGCCCACTCCCGATCCCTGGGAAACTGCGCTTGAGAACAGCGACACCAGTACCACCAGCTTTCAGGGTGTCCCAGGCGGTACCGCTCACAAAGTAATCCGTTGGGGTTTCGAACAGCAGGGACTGTTTCAACCGTCCGGCGCTCCAACGCCGGTCACTACCCCCGGAGCGCCACCCGATGTTGACGTGTACATAGACGACGGCCGCGGCGGGCAGTACCCTTATCAGCCCGTGTTCTGGGAAAACACCGAGATCTGGAATCGGCTCGCAGCTGACGGCGGCACCGCTCATCAAACTCCCATCGTCAACGTCACCAACTACGGCTACGTTCGAATCAAAAATCGCGGCACGCAAACCGCCCACAACCTAGTTGTAAGTGGATTCCACTGCCGCCCATCGGCCGGACTTACCTGGCCCGACGATTGGCAGGCAATGACCACTGCTTCCATCAACGTCCCGGGCAGCATCCCTCCCGGTGGACAGCACGTTGTTGGACCGTTCGCATGGATTCCCTCAGAGATCGGCCACGAGTGCATGCTGATGAGCGTCAGCGCTGACGGCGATCTAAGCAATATCGATCCCGCGGGCGCACTGCCTTGCGCCACCGGTCCCACTCCAGACGAACAACTCGCACGCTTCGACAATAACATCGGACAACGAAATGTCGCACCCGTGGCGGGCGGCGGAGGTCTGTCCGGCTTATTGGGCTCCTTCGTGAACCGGCACTTCTGGACCAATAATCCCTATGGCAAAGAGGCCCGCATCGAACTCGACGTCACGCTGCCACCATTCCTCGCCCAGCGCGGATGGGATGTTGTTTTCCTGAATCCGGGCGGAGGTTCGTTCACTTTGCCGCCGCGAGGCAGCCGCGAGATTCAAATTGGACTCAAGGCCGGCGCCGACTTTACCGCAGCCGATGTAACAGCGGCGGCCAAGCAGGCAGGAATCGTAGTGAGCGCGAAGATCAACGGGTACATCTTCGGCGGCATCACCTACGAACTCGATCCGAATCTGAAAGCCCCTCCGGTGGAAGTGCTTCCAGGCGGCGGTCCGCAGACGGGCTGCACCGAAACGGCTCACCGTTTACTCGAGTGCTTGAAGCTTCCGTGTGGCGAGGTGAAATCGGTGTGCATTAAGAAGGTAACCATCGACATCGAACTCGATAACTGCGATTGCTAGATCACATCGATCTCTTTTGCCAGCAATCAGGCGGCTGTGCTTTGGCAGCGCAGCCGCCACTCTGCCAGGCAGAAGCGAGGAGGAACAAGCGTCGCTTCCCTCCGCCACTACTGACAGTCGTGAGATTTCCGCGATCCCGGTCGGGCTCGCGGAAATCTCGCCAGCTACAAATGTTGATGCAATGCCGTGAAATTAAATTATTCGCGCGAGAAGTGAAACGATACGTTCGATCCACGCACTATATCGGTAGTGGCCAATATCGCGCAATAACGCTATTGGTGGTTTAAGTCTCCAACCTCGCAATCAATTGGTTGGAATCGCCGGAGTCGGCAGGGGGAAGCGACTCCGGCGACTTTTCGAGCCTTTCGCTTCAACGCAGCGCCGTCGTCTTTATCACGTTAAAGGAGTTCCGCTATTTCCGTGCGTACTTCGCGCTCCATTCCGCCGACCACCCAGACGCATGGCCGCTGTGCCGCTCTCAGACGCCCATCTTCGCCCGCGCTCAGCCTGGAAGACTCTCGTAGCTCGTCTCCGCCGATGCTACACTTGGTACAATTTTCAGGTCCGCGAGGCAAGTCCTTGCAATTCCAACCGTTCGATCAGGCTTATCTGGATCGCCTGCGCGCTGGAGACTTCCGCGCTCAAGAGCATTTCGGTGCCTACTTCGGAGCCTTGATCCAGATCAAACTGCGATCCCGCGTCAAGTCAACGGAAGCCATCGAGGATATTCGTCAGGAAACTCTCGCCCGGTTTTTTGTAGCTCTGCGCGACGGAAAAATTCTGCAACCGGAGAGCATGGGTTCTTTCGTCAATTCCATCTGCAATCACGTCTTGCTCGAGCATTACCGCGCCGGATCACGTCTCGAATCCATCGACGATGACCCACATCGAGACTTCCCCGCCAAAGGCACCGATCTGCTTAGCCTGCTTGCGGCCAAAGAGACGGAGAAGAAGGTCCGCGAGATACTTGACCAGCTTTCCGAACGCGACCGCCGCCTCCTGCGTGAAATTTTCCTTGAAGAGCGGGACAAGGACGAAGTATGCCGCAACTTCGGCGTTGACCGGGATTATCTGCGCGTGCTGCTCCACCGCGCCAAGCAATCCTTCAAAGTTTTGTACCTTAAAGCTACTGATCGTAATAGAGACTTGGGAGATGACGGGCCGGAGCTTACTTCCACCTGACGGTAATAAAACGCCGAGGGCTTCGACTTACTATCCTCAAGAGGGGGAATTGCCGCGATGGACCACGACTTAGTGGCTCGTCAACAAATGACGGAGAAATATCTGCTGGGCGAACTCGATGACGACGCTCGTCATGAATTTGAGGAGCATTTTTTTGACTGCCCGGATTGCGCGCTCGACGTGCGCGCCGGCGCTTTGTTCGTTGAGCAGAGCAAGGTTGCGCTGGCGGAACGATCCCAGGCGGCTGCCCCGGGCCGCTCTTCTCAGACCCCTGCGGCGCCAAAACCTTCATGGTTCGCGGGGTTGCGTGAAATGTTCAAGCCGGCATTTGCTGCTCCCGTGATGGCCGCGCTGCTGGGTGTGCTCGGCTACCAGAACCTGGTTATGTATCCGCAGATGAAGTCGGCATTGAACAGCCCACGGGTCTTCTCTTTCGCCTCGATAAATGTCGGCAGTTGGGGATCTGAAGAGCCGCCAATCTCGATCCATCCGGGAGACGGCTTTCTGCTTTTTGTGAGAATCCCCCCCGACGACTATTCCCGCCATACGATCGATTTGTATAATCCGGCGGGAAAGCGGGAGTGGTCGCTCCCGATTCTCTCGCCCACGCGCAGTGCCTCGTCCGCGCAAGACCAGTTCCCCGTGCAGGTACCAGGAGCGGAGCGCGCAGCCGGTGCATATCTCTTGATTGTTCGCGGCTTTACTGCCGCCGGGGAAACCAAGGAAGTGGGTCGGGCATCTTTTGAGCTAAAAATTCAAAAATAACCCACACGACAGGAATTGATGACATGGCTGCAAATCCGAAATCGCTTCCAGAGCATTACCACGTCTATCACGCCGAAGCCTACGTACTCAAAGGCAAGCTCGAGCAACCGGTCAAGCAGCCGATTGAAGAATACGGTCGCGCCGTTTTGGAGCACACCCGCCGCGAAAGCCTGATCACCCAATCGGTCGGCGAAACGAGCGTAGAAGGTTTGATCACTTTCAAGCGCGGATACACCCGTGTCGCCGGCGCCCTCGTCGACAAGAAGACCGATGTCTTCGGCAACGATCACGCCGGGTGGGTGACGCTGTCCAGCGCGGTGCTCGAGGGATACAACGTGGAAGATATTGTCACTGCCGATCGGGTAGTGGCGCAACTTTCGACCCAGCATCCTTTTATCAAAGGCCATGTCCCCCGCGTGAACTTTATCGGGACACGGTTTGAGAACCTGCGCATTGGCGGCTATCCCGTCAAAGTGGAACTCGATCTGGCCTTCTGCGGCGCAAAACCAGGCGGTGACCGATCTTATTTGCAGGACGCCGGCTTTCTCGATCGCGTGCACCGGCAACTGGATAAAATTGTTAAGACCCCCAAGCTTCCGCAAGGCCTGAAAGACAAGTACACGTCGGAGATCGCAAAGGTAGACCAGATTAAAAATCTCAAAGTCGATGCGAACGGGGGCCAAAGCAGCTATCCTAGCCTGCGATGTTCGCTGGTAAAAAAGATCACATTACCGGTCAAGATTCCAGGCGTCCATACCTTCGGGAACGCCATCTTTATCCGCGACTTTGGGACCGTCTATCTGGGCGAGGTCGAAGTGGGAGTGAGAAACTCCCACAGCGACTTCCGGCACCGGGCAAGCGACGCCGCTCGCCCACACGCCAGCGACAGCCCTTACTTCACCCTGAACATGCTCGATATCAAGCTGGGCTGCCCAGCAACGGGGGCGGCAACGGGGCCTGGGGTTACGGGGAACGGGCAAACGCATCCATAGGCAAAAGGAAAACCGCAGGACCTTGTTTTCCATCTGATTTTGATGGGTGCGCATCCACGCCCGGCTGGAGGGACCACATCCGCCGGAAGTGTGAAGGGAAACGGCCAGACCAAGCCGTAGTTCCTTGTTTTCTGGTCTGCCTAATTATTGCCTGCGGGCTCGGCTGCAGTCGTAGCAGCCCGCAGGCCACTTTTGATCACGCCCACGAAGCCTTCGTGCATGGCGATCTCAAGCAAAGCGAAGCCGAAGCCCGCGATGGGTACAAACATTTTCGAAATTCGAACCCTGAATGGGCCTGGAAATTCAGGATACTGGAAGCCAATTCTCTCCTGTGGCAGGGGATGTACGCTCAAGCTCTGGCCGCCGTCGATTCCCCGGAATCACTCCCAAATAATAAGGATTCGCTGATCGAAGCACTTGCCATTGAGGGTGCCGCCCACGGCCGCCTGCACCAGTTCCTGGAGGGGGAGCAAAACCTAGGGCAAGCAACACAACTGTGCAAAACATCGCCAGAGGCCGCATGCGGCGATGTCATTAGGGCTCTTGGCAGCATGGAAATGCAACGCGGTCGGATTGAACCCGCAAAGCGGCTATTCGAGGAATCGCTGAAATTCGCTCGATCCCACAATGATCGTTTCCTTGAGGAGACGGCGCTACTTAACCTGGGGGCGGCCGCTCTGCGGGAGGAGCACTTTGACGAGGCTGTCGACTGGGAGAACGCCGCACATCAAGCGTCGGCGGCCCTGGGTGCCACTGGCGAAGCCCAAGCCGCTCTCGGCAACCTTGGCTGGGCGTATTACAACCTTGGCGATACCGAAAGGTCGTTAACTTTTTCCCTTGAAGCCGAGAAGGGTGCGACTCAAGTCGGCGACATCACCGACCAGCAGTCATGGATCGCGAACTCCGGATATGTTTATGCCGAACGCGGCGACCCTTCTCGAGCCAAAGACTCATATTTGAGAGCACTCGATCTTGCCACCAAGACCAACGGCAGAGAAGACATCTACAACGCCCTCCGTGCACTGGCTCTTGTATCAGTCGAAAGTGGCGAACTAGAAATCGCGCGCAACTATTCCAATCGAGCCATTGCCATTACCCAACAAGATAGCAACCGCTTCGATGAGCTCTATCCGCTTCTCGTCAAAGGCCTGATCGCAGCACAGTCGCACGATGCAGCGGAAGCAGACCGAATTTTCCGTGAAGTCGAAGACGACCCTAAGGCGAACGCCTCACTGAGATTTCGTGCTCAACATGCGCGTGCCCGGCTTTATCAAGATGAGGGCCGCTCCGCTGCCGCCGATCGCGAATATCGATCGGCACTCAACACCATTGAAGCCTCCCGATCGACGCTTAAGCGCGAAGAATCGAAGTTGCCTTTCTCCAATAACTCCCGGCATGTCTATGACGACTACGTGCATTTCCTTGTCGAGAGCAAGAGGTCTGAAGAAGCGCTGCGCTGGGCCGACTTCAGCCGTGCCCGCACCCTGGCCGAGGGGTTGGGTTTGTTGCTCAACGGCGCCGGCACCGGTCCCCCACTGCTGAATCCGCAGCAGATCGCCAGGCAAGCCAGAGGCACCGTTCTTTTTTATTGGCTCGGCGAGAAGCAGTCGTATCTGTGGGCTATCACGCCGCTGAAAACGAGCCTGTTCGTTCTTCCCCCCGGGTCGCAAATCGATGCGGCAGTGCAGCGCTATCGGCAGGCTCTCGCCGGACCGCAAGACGTTCTTGCCTCAGCGGACCAGGACGGGCAGTCGCTCTATCGTACGCTGCTGGCGCCCACACAATCCTTACTGAAAAAGCAGTCCAAAGTTTTCCTCATCCTCGACGGCAGCCTGAACAACCTCAACTTCGAAACTCTTCTTGTCCCTGAAGACAAGCAACCGCAAACAAATCTGTCCCAGTCGAATCTGCACTATTGGATTGAGGACGTGAGCATAGCCAATGCCAGTTCATTACGGGTTTTGGGTACGTCAGCACGTGCAGGCGGAAGAGGCTACCAAGCTGCCGGAAGCAAAGCGAAGCGGGACCGCAGCCTCCTTCTGATCGGCAACAGCGTCGCTCCCAACAAGGAATATCCCGAACTTGCCAAAGCGGCCGCCCAGATGGGAGATGTCGCACGACGTTTTCCAGCGTCGGAAGAGAAAATACTAACCCGCGAGGCAGCGACGCCGGCAGCGTACCTCGCGAGCCATCCCGAGCGGTTTTCCTATATCCATTTCACCGCGCATGGCAAATCTAACCGTCTCAGCCCTCTTGACTCGTTGATCGTGCTCTCCAAGAGCAGTGCTCAAGACGACTCCTTCAAGCTCTACGTGCGCGACATCATCAGCTACCACAAAGAAAATCCCTTGAGCTCCGAGCTAGTGACAATCTCTGCCTGCTACAGCGCAGGCGAGCCTCCCTACTCTAGCGAGGGCCTAGTCGGACTCTCGTGGGCTTTCCTCCGGGCCGGCGCCCACAACGTGATTGCGGCTTTGTGGGACGCATCGGACTCCTCCACGGAGAAGCTCATGGATAAGTTCTACGACGAACTCGAAAAGGGCGCGACCCCGGATGCCGCTCTGCGCACCGCCAAACTATATCTGCTACACAACCGCAGTTTTCAGAATCCCTTCTACTGGGCATCTTTTCAACTCTATGCACGCCTGCAGTGAAGACTCGCTCTGGCAATGAAGTTCCGCCACGAATTGGACACGGGAACAGGTGCCTGAGCGCGTCTGGCAGGAATTTCTGAGAAGCAGACGAATAGAAATTGGCACGGCCAAGCGAACCCTGGAGGGATAAAGCGAGATTCCTCCAGGAGCGAAAGTCAAGCCGAGCTACGGCGTCTGATCGCCAAAGCTTCGCTTTAGGTCCGGTTGAGACTCGGACTGGGCAGCGGGGCTTCAGAGAAAAACGCCATAGTGATGCGCTTCAGTGGGACGAGAGTCCGTTCTGCGCAGTGCAACTTATACGCTGGAAATCGCCAAAAATGGGCATAATTCGCGAATTGTGGGGAAAATTGAGGCGGGAATTCTCTGCAGTCCAGACTGTCTGGCGGAGAGGGAGGGATTCGAATCCGCCTCACAACGTCAACCAAAGGACTTAACTGCGCACGGACAGCATTCTTGAGCAAGCTAAGTCTATGAAGAACCGGGTAAGTGATTTGTAGATGATTTGATCGATTTTTTGGCAATAGTCTGCGGAAGTGTGCGTCCAACTGTTTTTTACATCCTGAGTGCGGATCGGTGGTCTCGGGTAGGAAGAAGTCGAGCGGGGCGCACCGATGCCGCAAGCGAACCGGGAGCATCGGAGGGTTTGTGAGATGTCTCAGGGCAGCTTGGTATCCGTTCTATCGGAGAGAAACGGCTGAGTGTGCGGCACAGATTCTCTCAAAGACGTTGGCTTCCTGTTCGCATTGAAAACTGTTCAACCCATACACGCACAGGATATCAACGTTGCAGGTCTTGGCTATCTCGTCCCAAAGTTGCTCGAGTTGAATCGCCGCATCCGCCTTCCCCTGTGCCCAGAGGATCGACGTACCCTCGCCACCCGCGGCAACACGCGAGTGTTTTCCCGTCGCCACCTTAGCTGCGGTCCGGAGCAGATTACCTGCAACCTCGGAAAAAACGAGCCGGTCTTGGGCAAGTCATTCACCATGAATGACGACAGCGTCTCGGAAACATCCAACGGGATGTAGCGTCCTTGTTCGATAGCGGCTACAGCATCCACGCCATGTTCTTGCAAGGTCTGGAGAAGACCGTTTCGTGTGACTCGGTTGCGATCACAATAGTCGGATTCCCGGCCCTTAGAGCCTTCTCGACAAAACGAGCGATGGCTCCGAACCAGTCCCCCTCATCAGAACAGAATTGAGCCTCGTGACAGTGAGTGACCTCGCCGATTTTCTGCGCTAGCGACGGGAACTCCGCTTTCCGCTCGGGCACTTGCACGGCTCCCGATAATTCCATGCTGACAAAGTGCCTGCCCGCAAGAACTGCGTCTACTGCGAATAGCAATTCGGTTCCGGCGTTTAGTTTCAGAACGTAGCCCCAGGCCCCCACGGTCATTGCGGCTTGCACAGAATCAGTAGACGTTTCTGCGCTCAGGAATATTATTTTAGACTTGGGGGCGAGTTCCCGAATTTGTCGGGCGGCCTCGATTCCATCCAGCATTGGAAGACGGATGTCGAGGAGAATCAAATCCGGTTTCAGTCCTACTGCCTTAGAAACCGCTTCCGATCCGTCCGAAGCCTCGCCCACCACCTGCAAATTCGGTCGGTTTCCGAGCACCACGCATACAAGTTCTCGAAATTCCTTGTAATTGTTGACTACGAGAACGCGGATGGGTGATGCGCCTTGGTCTGCTGGCAATGTGGCCATCGGCTCCTTGTACAGCAAACTGATATTTAGTTTCGCTATGGAATCACCACGAAACAGCTGTTGGCCGAAAACGATTGAAGAGACGCTGTAAGGCTACTCCACGTCCGATAGAAGCCGCAACTTTCCCAAAGACACCCAACAACATCGCAATGCAGTGATGGCGCTACGCCGCAACGGAGTTGGCAAGTTCATTGAAAATTTCACGCACGATTTCTTGCCTGAGCTCGTATTCGAGAAGATCGGTGTCTGTTGCTGTTCCAAAGGTGCGTGATTGCAAAACCTCAGCTTGCTTCCTGAGCAGTTGATCAAGTTCCGCTCGCAGTTCATCTGCCCGATAGTTGTCCATGGGTGCCTTTCTATTGGCGAAGAGCCGCTTTCACTCATGGGAAGAGTTTCGCAACACCGGGCACACAGTACCATACCCCACACACCGTACAGGCTCAGGTGTGCGTTCGTTGGCGGAACTTGCTGGACCGCTAAGGCGTATCGAAGGCAATGGCACCTTAGCGCCAGACCGGATCACCTTCATCCCATTTGATGGTGGGATGCAGAGCGCTACTCTTGTGAAGGCTGGCTGGCTGCGGGCGATTTGAGGGCCGGTGACAAGCTCAATTTTCACTGGTCTAAACGCTCGCTGCCAGCCCAATACACTCGTCTATTTGTCCGGATGCGTGAACCCACGCATAATCTGGCCCGCAACCCACAGGACTTCTCCGAATGCAACGACACCAATGGCGAATTCAGTTTTTCGTGAGCCAAAGGTAAGAATGCCAAAGATAATACCGGCAAAGACAAGCATCTGGCCTGCAACGATCATCTTTCTGGCGGTTTCCTGCTTGGCCATAAATCACGCTGCATTCTTCCGCCTCGACAGATTGTTCAGTATCCGTTTCAGGGCTGAAAACGTGAACATCTTGGAGATGAATGGCGAACGCCTGTTGCATCAGTTTTAGGTTCTCGTCGGTGTTCACGGCAAACACAAAATTCACGTTAGTGCATGCTGAACAATACCCTCTGAGAAGCGGGTCTCCACTCGGAGTAACTTTGAGAAGCATTTCTGGTTTTTGCATGAAATGAGGTTCCCGTGCCCGCTCCATCGCAGCAGATGAACGACGTTTCTAAGTTGTGACGACCTGAACCTACTTTTCATCCCCATGGATCGAAACTGTCAGCGCGTTTGTTCCTCCGGTCGAGCTTCCCCAGAGAGCGTTGCTGCCTGAAATCGCCCCGCTACCCCACAGTGCGTTGAAGCCTGCGGTGGAACTGCTACCCCACAACGCATTGCTGCCCCAGAGAGCATTGCTTCCCCAAAGAGCGTTCGTGCCGTTAACGCCGTGGACTGGCTGCCGACGAACTGACTCGCTCCCCACACGGATGTACTTCCCCAGAGAGCGTTGCTCCCCCAGACATCAGCCGGGTCGTTCACCAAGAAAAAGTTACCTGACGAAGGATCGAAGGCGGCAGCGGGAGACTTCGCGCTGAGGGTCGCAAGGGACGTGTCGGACAATGCTGCCTGAATATCGAGATAACCAGCCCCCACGGTGAAGATGTCTGCCTGATCGTTGAATGTCTGACCCGTGACCGGATCAGTGACACTGCTGTATGGAACCAGATTCTTGTACGCCGATTGCATCAGCCGAGCTTTGACCTGATCAGGGGTAAGGGTTGGGGTTTTTTGCAACAAGAGAGCCGCCGCGCCACTCACCATCGGTGCCGCCATGCTCGTACCACTGAGCAAGTAATAGGTCGAGGAGGCGTTGTTGTTCGCATTGGTCTGGTACAGCGAATTGGGAATCTCGTTTCCGGGATAAAGGTGATTGAGAGTCAAAGCAGCCGTGTACAGCGAGATGATACGGTTGCCCGGTGCCACGAGATCGGGCTTGACGATGTGGTCGAAGAGCGTCGGTCCCTTGGAACTGTAGCTTGCGATGTGATCGTCGGCGCGACTGGAGGTTCCTAACGTGTTCATTGCGCCTACGGTAATTACGTACGGATCATTGCCCGGAGCAGAGATGGTGCCGTAGCCATTCGTTCCGGCGTTGTTGTTTCGACCGTCATTTCCTGCCGCCACCACTACGACGATGCCCGCTTTCCAAGCCTGTTCTACGGCTTGGCAAAGGGGGTCAAGGGTATAGCTCTCGTAAACCGGCCTGCCCAAAGACAGATTGATGACGCGAATGTTGTACTTGCTTTTTAGCTGAATGGCTGTCTGAATCGCAGCGATGACCTGACTATCCGTGCCCGCCCCGTTCTGATCGAGAACGCGGAGATTGATCAGATTCACACCATCCGCGATTCCCTTAAATGTGTAGAAGTATTTGGAGCCGAGAGAGTCCTTACCAGTCCCAGCAATGATTCCCGAAACATGAGTGCCATGCCCGTACTGATCGTTGGCGCTGCCCGCCGTGTTGCCTACAAAGTTCTGGCTGTAAACGGCCACCTTGTGAACATCCGCAAGGTCAACTAGACCACTGTCGATCACCGCTACCCCAATGCCTGCGCCATTCAAACCCTGCGCCCATGCCACGGAGGCATTCACGGCTTCGGTGTGATAGTCGAGGACAGCGGTGGGAGAACCGGTGGCGGTACTGAAGAGCTGGCGTTCGGGAGAGATGTATACAACCTCAGGATCGGCTGCCAACGCTGACAGTGCGGAAGCAGGAACGCGAATAGGAGGCTGCTTTCACGACCCCCAGTTCCTTATTCAGCGTTCCACCTTTGCTGGTTACCTTTTGATGCTGCTTGCGGGACGGTATTTTCGTGAACTGCACGATCACTGTGACTTGATCAGAAGGCTGATTTCCCGCGCAAATCTTTAGCGATCTTGGAAGACTCTGCAAAAGCGAAGCCGGTGCAGAGCATCACAAAGCCAATCGCAATCACCACTTTTTGCCAGACCACGCTTTCACAACGTACGTGCGCCATTTTTACCCCCGGTCTCCGATACGTCTTGAAGTCCGTTCGGACTGCTATCGACGGTTGAAGATGCACGTGTTGTTCCGGAAGACCTTCGCTAAGTAATTGATTCCACAAGAAGGGATTCCGCGACTGACGCCGTGGGACAGATTGTCCCAAAGGCAGTGTCCACTTGGACAGATCGGCTCATCTCGATTCAGTTTAAGGAATCAGAAAACGAACGGGTGAAACAAGCTGAGGCTGAGCCTACGTCTCACTTGAAGGGAAGCTGCGGATATGCTTGATCGTTGCGAGCGAGTCACAGCGCGACTATTTGGGCGGGTCAGGTTTCGCGGCGTACAAGCGACTTGAATCCAAAACGATCCGGTCCAATTCCGCCATCAAAACTCGCATCTGGCCTAGCAGAGTGCGTCGAAGGTACGGTCCTTACACTCTTCGAGTTGAGCCGAAACGTCGTCCGACTTCTGCTCTAGGGCCTGAATTCGGGGTCGGTCATGCGCCGCCGGATCATACCCGCCGAGCAAAGAACGCCCCGACCGAAGTCAGGGCAATTGTAGCCATTTCCGTTGCTCTGTTTACGCTACAGATTTCCCCTTCCATGAGAACTCCGACAATGATTAGGGCCAGAAACACACTTTCGTGCGTGTACCGCTGCTTCGACACCGGAGGTGCAAATTCATACTTTTTTCCAGTCGGTCAGCGCCATCAGCCGTGTGCTCACCGGGCAGGAGTTTGAGATCGCTATCGAACGGACTGAAGGGTTCTCGTTTGCACAGTTGTGGGAAACTTACATGCTGGGGGCACAGTCTGCGTTCGAACACGGGAGAGAAGTGGGAGTTGCCGATGTCATTGAGGCCATCGAGCTTCAGGCTGCGGGAGCACAAGAATTGAAAGCATCAGTCTCGGCTTCGGGATTTGTGCGCCAGCCCAATATTTCTGCTAGCGCTGAAGGGAGCGCGGCTGAATCCATTGCAAGGGACAGTCTGCGGCTTTGAGCTACACGAGCCAACCTGAGGAATGCGCAGGCGGAGTTGCCGGTTTCTGTACTTCCTGAAGACGCCACGAAATCAAGTCCAAGAGGGTGCCTACGTCTAAGCCCGCGTCGAGAAGCCCGATCATCTGTTCGAGGCTGAATCCAGCTCGCTCGCCTGCGATGGCCAACTTGCTGACTCATCTCAATAATGAAGGTCTTTCCAAAAGATGGCTCCCTGTGCGATTAGAGAATCGCACGGGCCTCGCAGCCATCGTGATCCCGATCGCCTATGCCGTGAACAACAGAGCAGGCCCTTTGGACTGGAAAGATCGTTACTGTCAGGCTCAAGGTGCGAGGTCACAAAATTCGCACCCGCAGTTCCAAGTGAAGCCAACCTCTCAGGCGGAGGATGAACATTTCTGGCGGGTAGCTGCTAGAGCGGCAACGAACCCCGGCTTGCGTAGCCAAAGGCGAACAAGGGAACAAAGGGGCTAAACACTGTGTTGCTTTTCGGTATCGCGGTGCAAAGCCGAGTACACCTTCGTGAGCAACGACCGTTTGGTGAAGGGCTTTTCCAAGAATGAATCTTCTTGTATCAACAATCCGTGTCGTTTAACCATCTCGCCGCTATATCCCGACATGAACACGAAGCGAGTCCTGGGATGTCCTTCCTCGACCTGTTTCACCAACTCCGGCCCGCTTCTTTCGGCCATGATGACATCCGTCAAGAGTAAGTCGATTCCAGCTTCAGATGCCGCCATGATTCTTAGTGCGTCTTCCCCATCCTTCGCTTCAATGGCTCGGTATCCGCCATCGCCGAGAAGCTTGACCGTAAGTTCGCGCAGAGTCTTATCATCCTCAACCACCAATATCGTTTCTGATTGTCCCCGAGGCTCGATTTCATCGTTTGACAACAAAAGTACTTCAGCTTTTTCGTTCACGGTGGAAAATAAATCTTGAATGTTGTGCCCTTGTCGGGCTCGCTGTATACCGAGGATATTGCCCTCACTCTGCTTTACGATCCCATATACGGTCGAGAGTCCCAGACCAGTCCCATGCCCCACCCCCTTGGTGGTGAAAAAAGGCTCGAAGATTTGCGACTGGATGGTTTCATCCATGCCGCATCCCGTGTCGCTTATAGCTAAGACCACATATTGTCCGGCGTCGAGCCCCCGATGCAGAGAAACGTAGTCCTCGTCCAGTTCGGCATGCCCAGTCTGGATGATGATCCTTCCTCCGGTCGGCATTGCATCTCGGGCATTCACCACCAGATTCATCAGGGCTTGTTCGATCTGGCCGGGGTCCGCCCTTATGCTGCCGAGCGTGAACGTGGGACTAAACTCAACCGTTACGTCCTCACCCACCAGTCGCAACAACATTTCCGTTGCATTCCGACGACTTCGTTCAAGTCCACAATCCGTGGGAATACAACCTGTTTGCGACTGAAAGCGAGAAGTTGCTTGGTGAGTAATGCCGCCCGTTTTGCGGCCTTTTTGGTTTGAGACGTATCGATTGACCGGGTTTTCCAGTGGAGATCAGTCCAAGGAGAGGTCGCTGTAGCCCATGATGATGCCCAGTATGTTATTAAAATCGTGCGCAATGCCTCCCGCTAGGCGGCCTACGGCTTCCATTTTCTGAGCCTGTCGCAACTGGGCTTCCAGTTCCATCATTTCTGTGACATCACGAGTGATCGCGAGCACGCAACGTTTCCTTCAAGTTCAATTGATTCCGCCCATACCTCTGCTTCTCGAGTCTTTCCCTTCGCAGTCCGATATCGAAATTGGTGTTTGGCTACCACGCCCTCTTCTTTTAACTGCCGTATTGTCTCTCCGCGATCCAGAGGATCGGCCCGGAAATGCAGCTATCGGCCGTGCGACCAATTACTTCTTTTCGCTGGTACCCGAGCAGATCGAGGAAAGCCTCATTGACGTCCAAATAAAGCCCCTCGGCTTCCGTCGAGATCGTGATGGCAAGAGGGTTGTTACGAAAAGCCTTGCTGAACCTCTCTTCCGATCTTCGCAGCGCGTCCTCGCTCTGTTTGCGTGCGGTAATGTCACGAATATTGCACTGAATTACGCTCTTGCCATTCTCTTCGTAGACGTTGCTGACGAACTCGACGTTGACCCGCTGCCCGCTTCTGGTTTCCAGCGGTAGATTCTCGTAGCGAATATATTGCTTGGTCTTGAAGCTCGCGAAACGACAGGACTTTTCGGATTCTTGAATCTGCTTGAAAGCGCCAATATCCCATAGGGTTTTGCCCAGGAAGTCGTCCCGCGAATAGTCCAGTAGAGTCGTCAGGAAGGGATACACATCGGTTACCAACCCCGACTCCGCATCGAGGATCAGTATTCCATCTTGGGCCGTTTCAAAAAGGCGACGATACCGAGCTTCGGAGGCGCGGAGAGCATCTTCCCCCTGTCCTCGCTTCAATTTGAGATCAGCTTTCACTGAGTCCTTTTCTGTAGCGTGGCTTCACAAAGCGCAGAACTTACCCAAGCGGCTGCAATGGGGGAGGGCAAATATGTATCGCTGTTCTTCAAACTAAATGCGTTCTTGCGTGTGCTTCGCCTTTTGACTCCGGCTGCAAAGCTCAGCGATTATTGGTAACAATTGTTGGCTGGCTTCAAGTTTGGGCACAAACGCATCAACCAAAGCCAACGCCTGCGTTGGAACTTCGCTCCCGGACACAAGGATGACAACCAGTTCCGGCTTCACGAGCGTTTTATTGCGGAGGCAACTTCGTGCCCATTCATCCCGTACATCTCGTAATCCAGAAGGACTGCATCGCACTGGCATATCGTCGCAAGCGTGAGTCCCTGCGGCCCCGAGGACGCGGTGAGAACTTCATATCCAGACCTTTCGAGCAGCGCCTTCTCATAGTGCAGTATCGACGCGTCGTCATCGATGCAAAGGACGGTTTTCTTGGAAGGGGGATCGTCGTAATCATCGTAGCCTCCTGCTAACTTCAGGCCGCCCACGGGTGGCTATTTAGCATCGTAAGGTTGATGTAACTAACGGCAACTACGACTCCAGCTTCACTTACTGCATCTAGCTGTGTCTGTCCAAAAGTGAACGCCTTATTGGTAGTTTATGGGAGAGCGAACAATAATTCACTGCCCTACCGGAATTCGCAAAGCCATCGCGGAGAATCATAGGAGGGAGAGGAATGCTCACGACAGGGAGCGATGTAGGCAGAAACTTCCGAAGCGTTAGCGCATTCCTTGTGGGTTTCTGGTCTCAGATATGTTGCCGGACCCGGACAAGAACTTTGAGCCCTCATAGCTTTTTCCCAATCTGTAAGCGCCACCAACTCGTCTAGGATTTCCTGCAATCTTTGAAGCCGACGTTCGTGATCACCCAGTGCTCCCGCTATCTTTTTCTTGGATCGGCGTCTCAAGGTAGGAAGAAGTCGAGCGGGCGCCGGTACAATTTCGCCAATTCGCTCAGCTCCACAACATCGACCCGTCTCTCCCCGGACTCAATCTTGGAAACAAAGGATTGGGGACGTCGGAGTTTCTTCGCGACTTCGACCTGGGTCAGACCGGCGTCTACTCTGGCTTGTTTCAATCTGCCCAGGAACTGCGAATAGCGATCACGATAGTTGGAGTCCTTCAAGACGGCTGGATTATGGCCAGCCGCAATCAAATATCCCAAAATAGGATATACTGAATACCTCCCCTTTCACCTCCTATGAAGCCCATTGATATTCCGTGTCCGCAATGCGGTCTGGTGTACCAGACCGATGCGATCAACGCGGGAAAATTCATCAAATGTACGCGGTGCCGCTCTCTGATTCACATAACCACTGCGACAACCGCCATCGTTCAGCCTCCGCCCGCCGGCAGGCGCGCCTCAGCGCAGGACGAAACAACCGAGGAGGCGCTGGACGGCTTGGGCAGTCAGTAGTGCTCTTTATCGGCTGCCCTGATCCTAACTATCGCGGTGATTCACCTGGAGGGACGGTCAACCGACACAGCCTTAGAGCCATTGAGTTCGAGGCCAGGCGTCCAAAATACGCTCAGTGAAGCCCGGACATTAGGTGAATCAGTAGAACCCCGTCCCATAAACTATCATTCGTTGGCTACTGGGGCGCGTTTCTGTCGCGGAGCACCGCTTGTTGGAAATGGTGTGCTGGAGGTTGAAAACGGAAACTTCGAGGATGCTGCTCTGCGCTTGTACGATACCACCTCCGACAGGGGAGTTCTCTGCGTCTTCATCAAAGCGCATGACTCCGTTCATCTAAGCGGCATACCCACCGGCACGTACGAATTCAAATACACGACGGGCCTCGATTGGCAGGGCGGCAATTTTCGCTGGTCGCCCTCCTACAACCGATTCAATCAATCGCTTGTCTACAGCGAATCGCGGTCCGGAAACCGGCTGGAATACTACCGATTCGGCTCACGCTACAACCAGTTCCAACCGGTACAGCGAAAACGATGCCAATCTCACCGATAAATCCTTAGGGGAGACTCGGCCACAGAGAGCCAGTTGGACGCCGACAAGGTTTTGAGGTAACCAGGAGCATAAGTTGAGGTTTTTCTCAAATGACGCGACCGCCGCGAAATTCGACCATGACAGGTTTGCGCAGTCGGGCATTTTCCTGCGATTGAAGATTGGCAATGTCTCCATCGATGCCGTCGAACATCTTTGGAAAGGAGTAGTCTTGACCTTCGAGTGCATCACCAGCCGGACCATGTGCCAATACCAATCTTTCTCTCCCCGAACGTTGCAGCCTCGAACAGATTGCAGGCCTAATTTATATCAACATTGCCGAAAATTTCTCTGATCGCCGAGAGGCCTGCAAGGAACATTTCCAAAGATTGGGAATCCCGCTCTTTCAATGAGCTTTTTGGGGAGAGACTTTCGGGATCATGCCGATGGCAACAAGAAGGAAGAATCGCGTCGGGATCATGGTTCATCTTTAAATAGTGGACGAAAAAAATGACAATGCCCATTGATCTCGTGCTGGTCAGGCACGGGGAATCGGAAGGAAATGCAGCCCGGAGATCCTCGCTCAGCAGGCGACGACTCGGTATTCACCGAGGAATTCTGCAGCCGGCACAATTCCCGGTTACGTCTCACCGATCGCGGTCGCGAGCAGGCGCGGGTGGCGGGTGCCTGGCTGAAACAGCACATCGGTCCGACCTTCGATCGGTATCTCGTCTCCGGATATTTGCGGGCGATGGAGACTGCTTCTCTTCTGGATCTCCCTGAAGCAGTTTGGTATCAGGAGTTCTATCTTCGCGAGCGGGACTTGGGGCTATTCGAGATGATGTCGGAGGATGACAAGAAGAGTAAGCATCCAGAGGCTTACAGGCAGTACGAGCTTGACCCGTTCTATTGGACACCGCCGAATGGGGAATCCATCGCCCAATTGTGTTTAAGGATCGACCGTGTTTTCCACACATTGCATCGGGAATGTTCGAAAAGCGAGTTTGGTAGTGTGCCACGGGCTGGTTATGTGGGCATTCATGGTGCGATTGAACGGCTCACGCCGACGCAGTTCTTGGAGGTTCGCAGTCCGTCGGACATCTCGGACCTGATTCGGAACTGTCAAATCATGCACTACACGAGGTGCGATCCGAAGACGGAGGATCTCTCAAATCGGGTCGACTGGGTTCGTTCGATCTGTCCCTGGGACACCACCAGATCAAGAGCAACCTGGCGAACAATCCGACGCCCGACATTTACGAATCAGAACTTCGAGAAGCTGCGGAAGCTTCCCCTCGAGTCATTGCCGGATAGCTCCAGCCTCGGCAACGCCAGACGGTTTTGTCTTCGACGATTTCGACGAAAGACTGTCAAGATTCCCCAATGGAAATCCGACTGATGGCCGCAACAGTGCGGCGCCGAACCCAGATTGCCTCCATTGTCTGCCGTTGTCGCATAACCCGCCTTCTGTTGCCCCACGTCGTTCTCATTCGTACAGCTTCCATGCGGGTTCCTCCGGGCTGGGCGGGTCATCGGCCCACCAGCTTTTAGAACAGAGATGCGGAGAATCCACGACAGGTTACGGTAGGGTGAAGGCGAGCGGGGCGAGGAGCCATCCAAACCCCGCCGGAGGCGAACTCACCGAACAGGAGCTGTCCCAAGGAACCCCGCAAGCTCACCCATTCGAAGAATAGCAGTGTCGAACGGCTACCAAGTGTTACGAGGGTTTAGATCCATGAATACAACTAAAGACATTTTCGACGGCGATTTTGCAGGTTTGGAACAACCGAGGCGAAGTACAAACAGGAACTCGCTGAAGCCTTCAAGGAGGGTTTTATGAAAACGCCTAAGCCTAATGATCGGTCAGAAACACTGTATGGTACGGTACCGTACAGTGGTGCTATATTGCTTTTCTCACCCTAGGTTTTGCCGGCGCTCAGAGTGGAGCGATCAGGCCTCTCGTGAAATCTTCTCGGAGCCACGGCATGGGACCCGCGCAAAGAGTTTCGCTGAGCTACGCTCACGACGTTATTCATCAGCAAGTAGAAGCGATCAGAGATGCAACATATTTGGGATGGACTGCCGAGTCTCGAAAAGCATACGACGACCGCCTCAAACAAATCTCTGAAATTTGGGAACCATTAGGTACTGCTCAACGCGCGGACAGATCCGCCGCGTAGATCGAAATCTCTTTACCAATTTCGCGACCCCTTGCGGAAACGTTCGTGACCGCGAGTGCCGGATCTCGCCCTCCCCCGGGGAAAACCGGCACCGCGTAGCCGCAAGCGGGTATGCCGCGCAAAGTCAAAACCTGAAGGGATGCGGGTCGTTCAGATCCTAACCTAAAGCGAGGCGCGCACGCTCTTTCTCATACGATTGTCCATAGTAGAAGGATGGGTTATCTTCTAAAAGAAACCATGTACGGAGAAGAAGCATATAGATTAAACGACCGGAAGGTAGTAGCATCGCGCCGATGCCAAGTTTTGAAGTTCATTATGCATTCCAATGCATGACGTGTCGAAAAATAAATGCGAACGTTGTCATTGTTTCTGCTGTGGAACGAACGCGTCGCTCGTGAGCTTGCCCTCGCGTCCACGATCTGCGGGCGGTGCAACGGACATATCTCGGACCATCAATTCCTCACAATGAACGTAAAGAAAGCCTAGTTACTTTCTTCCACAGTCGGTTCAACTTCCTCATTATTCGGTCCTTTGAGCCGTCTCAACTCCAACGTTCTGTTGGCGCTCGTGGCAGCCTTTGTAATCGGAGTGCTAACCGTGGTCCTCATGGCAGTTATCCCGAAGTCCAGCCACTCAACCTGACTACGTTCGGGTTCCCAATAGAGGCTGGCTGGCGAAATATTGCCATATCACTCAAAAGCCCACAGTTTAACGAGCCTTCCCGTCGGGCAAATGATCGGTCTCGCTTGCGACCGCAATAATGAATCTGCGATCCTCCAACTCCGCATTCGCGTCTGTGTGGGCTGCAGAAACCCATTCTGTGGCTGCTTCCAAAACTGTGTTCGCCCATCCAGAACAGATGGTTGAGAAAAACTACCGAACCTGCATTGGCGCACAGGGTGTAAGGAACTTTGAATGTCGGTCTTGCTGCGGAACAACGTGAAGCTGTTCGGCTCGGGAACGGTGCCAATTGTATTTGCACACGGTTATGGTTGTGACCAAAACATGTGGCGGTTGGTCACGCCTGCATTTGAGGAAAAATACAAGATCGTTCTCTACGACCATGTCGGATTTGGCAAGTCGGATTTGACGGCTTTCCAGCCGCAAAAGTATTCCACTCTGAATGGTTATGCTCAGGACTTGACTCGAAATTTGCCACGAACTCGGAATTCAGAGAATCATTTTTGTTGGTCATTCGGTGGGAGCCATGATCGGAGTGTTGGCGGCGATTCAGGAACCGAGACCTTTTCAGAAAACTTGTGCTGATTGGCCCGTCACCCTGCTACATCAACGACGGCGACTATATCGGCGGATTCGCTCGACATGATATCGATGGGTTGCTGGAATTTCTCGACAGCAATCATCTCGGATGGTCGAATACGATGGCACCCGTGATCATGGGAAATCCGGATCGGCCAGAACTGGCTGAGGAACTCGCCAATAGCTTCTGCCGAACCGATCCAGAAATTGCGAAGCATTTCGCAAGAGTGACATTTCTGTCCGACAATCGGGCCGATCTTTCCAAGCTGACGGTTCCATCTGTGATTCTCCAATGCAGTCAGGATGCGATTGCTCCGACCCAAGTGGGGGACTACGTTCACCGCATTTGAGGAACAGCTCTTTGGTTCATCTCAAGGCGACTGGCCATTGCCCCCAACTAAGCGCACCTCAGGAGACAATTGAAGCCATGATCGGTGGCTTGAGCGAAGGATCGGGCGGCGACTAGAGGGATGGCCTAAACGCCCAAATCACCCGCCAAATTGTTCAGGAACTCTACGAAATTGCCCCATGTGGTTTTTTGAGCACCCTGCATGACGGAACGATCATTAAGGCCAACCGAACGTTTCTCGATTGGACGGGCTATTCCTTAGAGGAAATCCTTTCAAAGAAATTCCAAGATTTGTTGTCCATTCCCGGCAAAATCTTCTACGAAACGCAATTTGCGCCTCTGTTGCAGCTTCAAGGAATTGTCAAAGAGATAGCCTTCGAACTTCTGCGTAGCAATCGGGAACCACTTCCGGTTCTAGTGAACTCCGTTCAACGTCAACCGGAGGAGGGCGGCGTTGTGCTGATTCATAGTGCGTTTTTCGATGCTACAGATCGGCGAAAATATGAGCAGCAGTTATTGAGTGCCCGGCGAAAGCTTGAGGCGGAAGCATTGGATCGCACAGCGGAGCTTGAACGTGAAATTGCGGAGCGTAAGCGTGTCGAGGAAGACCTTCGAGAACTCACCGGTCGCTTGCTTCAGCTAAAGGACGAAGAACAACGACGGCTTGCGAGGGAATTACACGACAGCGTAGGACAACTGCTGGTCGCCCTCAGCATGAATCAGTCCCAAATGCTGAATGATCCTCAGATCACCCCGGGCACGGCGGAATTGATCAAGGAGAATGCTTCCTTTGTTTCGCAACTATCCGCCGAAATTCGCACGATTTCCCACCTTCTTCATCCGCCGCTTCTGGATGAGGTGGGTCTGGGGGCAGGGTTGCGAGGATTTATTGAGGGATTTTGCGACCGCAGCAAGCTCAATGTGGAACTTGAAATTTCTCCCAATCTGCCGAGATTTCAGCCAGACTTGGAGACCGCAATATTTCGTATTGTTCAGGAATGCCTGACCAACATATACCGCCATTCTGGCAGCGATAGGGCGGTTGTCCGTTTGTTAACTGCCGAGTCCGGAATCAGATTAGAGGTTCGGGATTTCGGAACTGGCACGGCTCCTCATACGATCCAGAACCTTCAGTCTGGTGTAGGGCTGCGAGGTATGCATCAACGGGTTCGCCAGCTTCGAGGTACGCTTGAGATCACCTCGGCGCAACCCGGCGTCAGGGTGGTTGCGATGTTTCCACTTTATAGCGACGAGAGCCGGCAGCCAAGAGGTTAGGATCGCTACCGTTCGTGTAAACTCGACGTGCAATAATCCATAACTAATCGTTTTAATATGGGCGATAACATCATGATTGCCGGTTCTGACTCACGGGTTTCGTCCCGCGTTTGGTTGTGTGTTGTCGTTGCGGCGTTCGGGCTGATCGCGATGGCGATGCACTTTCCTTTGCGCGTCCATGCTCAAACGGCTCAGGCGCAAACGACTCAGGCACAAACGGCTCACCCAAGACATGCTCGGCAGGAACTCCCGGCGGATTCGGTTGCCCCGATTGGCACGCTTGATTCGGTCGCCACGGTCCACGTGGACGTAACGCCGTCGCACGTTCTGAATACGATCTATCCCGATACGGCTACTGGCGCGTGGATGGATGATTTGAGCAGGGCGCAAATAGACAACTTGAGCAAGCCCGAGGTGATTCAGGGGGTCAAGAACCTGGGTTGGGGTTCCATCACCATGCGCAACAACAGCGAGTTGCGCTTGTCGGCATGGCACTGGAACGAAAACGGCACATGGAGCGATCCGGCGACGAAGAGCGGCTACTACGTCGGCAGCGCTGATTTAGGCGAACCGATTCACTACGGCTATTCGTATTCGCTGCCCCATCGCGATTTTATGACCAGCGGAGATTTACCGTTGGTTGCTGGTTTTCAAAGTTACTGGAAGAGCAATCCTTACCTGACCAGCCACTTCACGGGCGAGAGCGATACGCTGCACCCGCAATGGGTGGTGATCGATATGGGCACGGCGCGCGCGGTCAACGCGATCCATATTCAATGGGTCAATCCGTATGCCGTGGTTTATGTGGTGCAGTACTGGGTCGGCGACAACAATGCGATGGACTGGGACATGGGCCCGAACGGCATGTGGAAGGCGTTCACGTCGGGCGCGGTGCTGAATGGCAGCGGCGGGGATGTTCGTCTAAAGCTTTCCGATGAGCCCGTCACTACGCGCTTCGTCCGCGTGTTGATGTCGAAGTCCTCCGGAACTTGCGATACTCACGGGTCGCAGGATATTCGAAACTGCGTCGGCTACGCCCTGCAGACGCTGTCGGCCGGTACGATCGATGCTGAGGGGAAATACGCGATCGTGTATCCGCCGAACGGCAAAGAGCCCGGACCTGGGCCGCCGCCGGTTCTGCAGGGTGCTGGAGAGCAGGAAGTGATCGCCGGTTCGGAGGCAGACCTGGCTGGATCGTTTTTCGCTTCTTCGGTCGATCCCTGGCACCAGGCCGACAATCTGATCACCGGCGGCCACGATCAATACAACGGCATGGACAATTTCTTCACCAGCGGATTGACCATGGGCCACGCGGCGCTAGTTGCATGCGCGGCGATCTATGACACTCCCGAAGATTGCGCGAATGAAGTTTCCTACATTCACAAGCGTGGCTATCCCGTGGTGGGAATTGAAGTCGGGGAAGAGTGCGACGGCAAGCACATGACGCCGGAAGATTATGGCGCCATCTACATTCAAGTGGCGGATGCGGTCCACAAGTTGACGCCCAGCGCCAAGTTGGGCGGCCCGATTTTTGAAGGCGTGGATAAAGACATCACGCTCTGGCCGGACGAGGAGGGCCGCACTTCCTGGATGGAGCGATTCGTCGATTACCTGAAAGCCCACGGTCATCTGAAGGATCTCGCATTCATGTCGTTCGAACACTATCCATTCATGATCAACGGATTCACGCCACCGAACGACTGGGCATCGCTTTACCTGGAACCCGGAATTATGAAGCATGTGCTGCACATGTGGCGGCAGGATGGCGTTCCCACCGAGGTGCCGCTGATTATCTCCGAGAGTGGAATCATCGCGGGGCAAAGCGGACCGGGCTACCTGGGCGTGACTGGCCGCTCCATCTGGGAAGTCGATGCGTTTGGCACTTTCTTTGAACAGGGCGGCACAGCGTTCTATCGTCCTGCAATCAATAATGGCGCCGTTGGTCACGGACTCCTCGATCCCGAGGGTGGCGCTGATGGCGGTGGCGCGTACGGCACGCCCGCATATAATCCGTACTCTTCCGCGCACATTATTAATTTTGAATGGTTGCAGCACGAGGCAGGGGCGAACAAGATTTTCCCGGCATCGGCGGACCTGAAGGACGCTGCCGGACGGACGGTAGTTACCTCATACGTTGTCAAACGTCCCGACGGGAACTGGTCGTTGATGCTGATCAACCATGATTTGAACGCGGCCCATCCGGTTCATCTCATCATCGACGATGCCAAGCACGTCAGCCATTCTTTCATGGGATCTGTAGCTCTCGTGCAGTATTGCAACACCCCTGCTGAGGATAAGAACATCACTATTGCCGCCGCGCCCGATGGCATGTACACACTACCGGCGGGTTCAATCACCGTGATTCGCGGGAAGCTGCGGTAGTTCAGCCGATCTATCGTTCCCCATCGAGCCTGCACTTCTAAGAA
>CAWFWF010000009.1:0-944457 GCA_963819455.1 uncultured Acidobacteriota bacterium | reverse complement strand
ACTTGACTCACCAGGCCGATCTGCTGTGCCTTCGTCGTATTGAAGCTCCGTCCGGTTAGTAAGAGATCGCGCACGACCGCATTACCAAGATCGCGCTTCAGGCGCGGGATCCCGCCGTAGCCCGGAATAAGGCCCAACCGCAGCTCGGGAAAACAAAAACGAGCCAGTTTGTCGGCGATAATCATGTCGCATGTGAGAGCGAGTTCGAATCCTCCCCCGAAAGTCACTCCGTGGACGGCCGCAATCGTCGTAAGTGGCGAAGCATCGAGTGCGTTCATGACCGCATGGATTCGATTGAGATAGGCTCGCGCGTGCTTCGCAACTTCGAGCTGTCCGAAATCCTGAATCCATTGGTAAAGCTCTCGCAGGTCGGCGCCGGCACAGAATCCACCCTTGATCTGGCTGTAGATAATGAGGGTGTGCGCTTCTCCTGAGAGCGAGTTGAGAGCGGAAACAAGCTTCTCGAATTCCTCTAGGGTGAGCGAGCTGATCTCGTTCAGCGGCTCCCGGTGCAGGGCCAGCTCGACGATTCCGTCTTTCAGTTCCCAAGAGAGCGTTTGTCCGTGAAATGGTTTCATCGACGCTCTACCCTGCCTGCTTGATCTTGTACATGTCTTCGATCTCGTTGTTCATCCGGGCAGCGATGAGATCGCGCTTCAGTTTACCGTTAGCCGTGAGCATACCGTTCTCAATGGAGAATGGCTCTGCGCGCAGGCGGAAGGCACGAATCTGCTTGTAGTGAGGCAAGTCGGGATTCACCGCATCGAGTGCCGCTTGCACCTGATCCGAAGTCACTGGCCCGGTAACGATCGCCGACAGATATCCGCGGCCATTGCCGATTACAACGACCTGCTGCGCACCGGGCAAATGATGAGCAACTTCCTCCTCGATCGTTTCCGGGGCTATCTTGTGTCCGGAACCGAGAACAATCAAGTTCTTAAGTCGGCCGACGATTTTCCACGTGCCGGAGGCATCCTTTTCGCCCTGGTCGCCGGAGTGGAACCAGCCATCTCGCAAGACTTCCGCAGTCTGCTGGGGTCGGTCCCAATAGCCTGGGAACACATTCGGGCCCCGAACGACGATCTCGTCGTTGTCGGCCAAGCGCATTTCAATGCCATCGATCGATGGCCCGACGCGGCCTGGTACAGGATTCCTGGGATCATCCATGGTGCAGATTCCGGTCGTTTCCGTCAGGCCATACACCTGCAGCACCGGGATCCCGAGCATGCGGAAGTAGTCCTGCGTTTCGGGCGTGAGCGGGGCTGATCCGCAAATCAGGGCTTTCAGATTCTCGCCTACCATTTTCTTGCGAATGGTGGGAAAGACGATGCGGTTGGCGAGCCACAGCCAGAAACCGTCTGTTGCCTGCGGTTGGGGGGATTTCCGTGACCATGCGGCCTTCGCCTTCGAATAGATCGTGTGAGCGATGCCGCCTTTTTGGGCGATCTGGTCATCTACGCCGCGTCGCATCCGTTCTAACAGCTGGGGCACATTCAGAAAATAGTGAGGCGCCACCGCAGGCATGTCGGTCGGGATCTTGGTGAGGTCTGTATTCAGCGTCACGAGACTCCCGCGCAACATGAATGTCAGTACCGCAATCCACGACGCGCAGAAGCTGAACGGCAGATAGTGGAAGATACGATCTTGGCCAGTGCGTCCACCCATCAAGACGTCAAGGCGGGCTGAGGTGCAGCCGAGCATAAATCCAACATTGGCGGCGGTCAGAACAACGCCTTTAGCTTCTCCTGAAGTGCCCGACGTATAGATGATCTCAACCGGATCCTCATCGCGAACCTGCGGACGATCGAGTTGAACGCCTTCGACTCCAGCAAAGATTTCGTCAAATAGAAAATGCGGAGGAGCGTCGGGCCAGAGATCTCGAATGCCTTTTTCCAGAGCGGCATCGCCGCAGCAAACAAGCGACGGAGTGCTGTCCTTTAACATCGCGATCAGTTCTGCCGGAGCCTGACGCGAATACAGGGGAACGACGATCAGACCTTCCGCAATGGCAGCGAGGTCCATTGCGATCCAGCGAATGCTGTTGGCCGCGAGCAGACCGCAACGCGATCCCTTTGGCAAGTTCTTTGAAGCGAGGAACGTTCGCGCTTTTCGTATCACGTCCAGAAACTCAGCGCCCGTCACTCCCGTCGATTGGCCATCGCGGAGTTCCTGCAGCACCGTAGCGCTTGCACTGGTCTTAAGCTGCGAGAAAATGTCTCCGACAAAGGGCATGAAGTGTGTTGGAACTTGATCAGCTGTAGGCAGACACCAACTGGCGCAGCGAGGCATTCATGGGAGGCAGATAGTCTTCCCAACTCCACTCGCCCTTGCGTGTTGGGAATTCCGGATAGCGCCGCTGCACTTCTTCTTCGAAGAACACTCCCATTCGCGCCATCACTCTCAAGTTCTTGACGACAGTTCGGGCGATCCCATCGGCAATGCGCTCCCCTTGCGTCGCGAGGATCTCGAGAGCTGCGAGCAGTTTGGGTTCAAGGTCAGGATCATCCACAGTCATGAGCAATTCCTGGTGTCCGCGCTCGCGCATGAGGTTACGAATGCGTTCATCCATCGTGATTCCAGCCGACGGGACAAGGCCGGGCATCGAAGTAACGATGCCGTGATAGCGCGAGGAAGCCATCATGTGGCAAGAACGCAGAATGCTGACCAGTTCGTACATGTTGTACTGATCTGAGGTGAGCACAGGAACTCCGCCAAGCTTTTCTGCGATCCGATTTGCTGGGCGAGCGTCCAGACGTTCGGTGGCGACCAGAATGACGAAAACATTGCGCTGCTGGCGGAAAGTGTCGACTGCATTCGCAATCGAGTTCCAATAATGTTTATAGGCGCGATCGGCCGCTGGACCGGAGTTATGGAAGTAGACCGTCCGGTAATGGCTCTCTTTGTAGGCGCCTGTCATCGTCCGAAGCGCATACTTTGCCACCGAAGCCTTGACCGGCCATTCAAAGGGATTGATGGGGCAGACTACAAGCACTGGAGTTTTCCCATCCCACCCAACCTGACGCAGGATGCTCTGCCCGTACTCTGGCCGGGCGAGGCTCGAAGGTCCAGGCCGTGTCGGTTCCAATTTCAGTTGGCACGCCAAGTTCACGTAGAACCGTGCGCGACTCTTCGTTCCGTGTGATAACGAGCGAGTTCTTGCAGTAACGGCCACACATCTTGGCGACCAACGGATCCATGTGTCCGGCTTCGGCGCCATAGCCAACGGATAGCTTGTTCTCAACCGCAGCGATGCCCAGCGAGCCAATCATCATCGCCGTGAGAGCATTCGCGAACTTGCTCTTGAACATTGATCCTTCGCAGGCCACGACGCCGTGATGACGCGGAACTTCGTCGGAGAGGAACGGGGGGAAGATGTCCGGAAGATGCACTTGCCTTGTACCTTCGAAGTATCCCGTGGAGAAATCGAAGTTCTGGCTCATCACGCTGAAATCAACGCGCTCCGCGCCCAGGATGTGGCGGATTTGGCGCAACATTTCATCGACGCGCACGTCGGAGCCCATGTTCCGGGTTCCGTTGTATCCAGCAAAGAGCAACTTCAACTTTTCTCCCGGCTGCCAAGGCTTGTTTCCGCCCAAGATCCATCGAGCTTTTGCGCGCTCAATGTTGGCGCTGACCCACGCCTCAAGGATGAAGTCCATCATGCGGCGGAACCTCCGCGCACGGCGGGCCATGGCTGATAGGGATACTCGAAGTTATTTTCCCGACTGAACTTCAACAGCGGGAAACTGTACTGGGAGAACGGCACCGGCTTGCGCCCTAGTTCCGAAGTGACCCGCGTGTTGTCGAAGACCGTGTTCCAAACCAGGTAAGGCAGGAATACTTTCAACAACGCCGCACCATGTCCTACGGGTCCTTTGCGATTCGAGAGGAAGCGAACCGATCCACCAAAAGGCTTTTCCACGAATGGCAGGAACACCGGCTTTCGCTTTTGTTGTGCACTTGCGAGCGCTGCGGTCAATTCGCGAAATGTTTGCGATGAGTTGCCTGAGGACAGATGGTAGGTATCGAACTTCGGCTGATCCTTTTGATGCAAGGTGGCGATGGCGTCAGCGACGAAGTCCACGTTAACGATGTCGATCCGATCATTCGGCCGGAATGGGAGCACCGGCAAGCCAGCCAAAAACACGAACGCCTTGACCATATCGAATTGCGTGGTAGCAGGGTGACGGCTGTCGCCCAATACGATGCTTGGACGGAAGATCGTCTTCGGAGTATCTGGCAGCAGGACGCGCGCCATGTGCTCGCAAAACTTCTTCGTCCGAGCATACGGATCGTAATCCGACCGATCCCAATCGATCGACAGATCCTCTGTCACGACTTCGTTGCTACGCTTCCCCGCCACCGCGACTGTGCTGACCTCACTGAACCGTCGGAGTCCGTGATAGTGCTCCGCGTTGCGCGCGAGGGTCAACACTTCCAGCGTTCCACGCAGGTTCACATTCAGACAGGTCTTTTCGGACTTGCGATTCAGAGAAGCAGCACAGTGGATGATGGAATCGGTTGTATGTACGAGGCGGTCATACTCATCGCGGTTGAGACCAAAGCCGGGCGAGGTCAGGTCACCACAGAAAATTCGAACCTTCGTCTGCAGATGCTCGTAGAAGCGCGGAAATTCGAGATGCAACTGCATCGCTCGCCACAAGCGTAGTTGCGCCTCCTGCGGGTCGCGTGCCCGCACCAGCACATTCAGAGAGGCGCCGTGCCCTTCGAGAAGGTTGGCGGCTACATGGGCGCCGATGTATCCGGTCGATCCGGTCAGGAATATCGCCACGTTGCTCCATTGGTTCCGGTTTTAAGTGCATTTCCGTTATCCGGAGACACCTGGATCGTCCGCGGAGGCCGAGGCTCCAAGGGCCGCCCTTCGATCAGCGGATAGGTCCAGCGGCGCAGAGCCGGGATGTGAATGTTAATCCAATACTCCCACCAATCGAGCGAGCGGGTATCGTAACCAAACTGCTCCCGCTCTTCAGGCACGAGCGCG
This sequence comes from uncultured Acidobacteriota bacterium, assembly GCA_963819455.1. Taxonomy (GTDB): domain Bacteria; phylum Acidobacteriota; class Terriglobia; order Terriglobales; family Acidobacteriaceae; genus Sulfotelmatobacter. Next base: position 939,455 of record CAWFWF010000009.1, on the reverse strand, counting down.
TAAGAAAGGCGTTCGACATTCTCGGCGGTGAAATCGTGTTCGTTCAGCAAAATAAAGGGCTCGAACAACTCGATCAGTTTCTCGAGACGCTCAAGGCTCCGCTCCGTCTTCACGAGTGGAGCTTTCTTGAGCGGGAGAGGCGACATGATGCGCTGAATCGACTTCACGATCGCCTTCTGCGCAGGGGCAGACATCCGGTTGTAGCGAGTCTTCGAAACCGGAATCGCGTCAAAGCGCAAGCGCAACCATGATTCCAATCCTTCTTGTGCGCGATAGTGCTTGCGGTGCGCGAGTGACGTCAACTCGATGGAGCGTCCCATGTCGCAAGGATTGGTGACGGATGTCGCGAGTTGGTACATCGGCTCATGACGTCGCTCCATCAGAGCAGCCGCGATCAGAGTCATCCCGGCGCAGACGGAGTCGACGGGGATAATGTCGAGGCGCTTGCTTTCGTTCGTAGGCAACTGGCGGAAATATGTTCCCAATAAATAAGAGAGCGAGGCCGAAGTGTTGATGCCTTCGTTCCATCCTACGAAAGGCTTGGCAATCGATGTCTCGACAATGGCCGGACGAACAATTGCAATCGGCAATCCCGCGCCATATTTCGCCATTAGGGACTCGGCGAGGCTCTTGGTCAGCGTATAAGTGTTCGGCCAGCCCAGTTCCTTGGCGCGTCGCGTGCCCGCCTCGGTAAGGTAAGTCTTCAGCCAGCGGACGCGATTCTTGCGAATCTGATTTTCCATCGCCGCGCCCTGCAGGTTCTTCGCCGCATGTTCCTTCGACTGCGCCTGCGTCCTCAAACCCGATGTGACTTCCTCGCTCTCGGCCTTTGCTTCGGCATCCTTCACGAAGTTTTGCAGCGATCGCCATTCCTTCTCGGCGTCAAATCCGGGAATGGCTCGGGGCGTGTAATTCGGAATCAGCTTTTCGGCGACTCGGCCGTCCTGCTCGCCAGCAACGTAACAAGTGGATAGATGCAGGAGTCCGGCATGGTCGGTCGTCCGCACAAATTCCAGGATGTTGATCGGAGCGTCAGTATTGCTGGAAAGCGCGTCCCGCAGGTCAGGATTAAAGTCCGTGAGGCCAGAACTGTTGACGATGAGGTCAAGGTTTTCGCGCAGATGACGGGCAGTTTCCGGGGCGAAACCCAGGTCGGGCTGGGTCACATCGCCTTCGATCACTTCGACTTTTTCCTGTAGGAAGTCGCCGAAACCGTCGCCGTGACGATCAAAAAGCGGATCGAAAACCGGAGAATCTTCCATCATCTTCTGGAAGCGCTTCTCCGCAGGATTCGATTTTTGCCGCCGGATCAGGAGGTAGATTTTTTTGACGTCGGGCAAGTCGAACAATGTATTCGCAAGCCAAACCTTGCCGATGAATCCAGTAACGCCGATGAGCATGATTTGCTTGCTGGCAAAGGCTCGACGGACCGAGAATCCCTGCGCCTGCTTCAGCCCATCGAAGTGAACGATGGGATGTTCGAATCCCGTGCGAGGCCGCGCCGCTGGAATTACTGCAGCGCGCAGTTCATCGAAAGAAATATCCAGATGCCGGGCAAGCGTCTTGGGCGCGCGGCGTCCATCCGGCATGTTCTCGCGAAAGGGAGCGAACGCTCCTCGAGGCCGGATCACCGGATCCAGCAACCTGCCGGTTGCGACGCCGTCCCGGAATTCCAGACGGTTCGCGACGATGTGCTTCACGCCCAAGTGCGCGGCCAACGGGCGCATAATCTGCTCAAGGGCCTGGCTGACTAAAACAACATCCGCCCCACTCGCCACCAGTTCCTTTACCTGCTGAACTCCGGTGTCTTTCAGGCGGGGTTTCAGTTTGTATTCGAAGTATTCTTCGCCTAACAACTCGAGGCGATCTCTGGTTACACCACGAAGCACGGTGTGCACCATGCGCGTGGCAAATTTTCGGTTGGTCGAGTAAAGAAAGGGGCGCAGAAGAGCCATCAGAAAGATGAGGCCGCGCCGCCGAAAACGCTCCGCGAAGGTCTGGGCGTTCCAGGTGAAAAATGCCACCGGCCTGACGACAGTCAGGTCCAGCAAGCTCCCCTCGACTCTCCAGTAGACGGTGGGGGCCGTACCGGAATTGTGGTTTGACGGATCCAAAATCAGTGCGAGCCCTTCTAAATCAGCGCGATTGCTGCCGCCGAACGAAGCTCCTATTGTAAACAATCAGGCTTGCGGAGCGAAGAGGCGAAGGCATCCGCGGAGCCAATTTTGGCAATGGCAACTGGAACGCCCGCAATCTAAGAAAGAGGTCTGATAGGACTCGCTGGCTGACGTCCGACAATTACGGCAATCAGTCCACTCAGAGCAACCGTCGCCGCGATGGCAAGCAATCCGCCGCGGAAACCTCCGTTTGCTGTGCGAAAGAGCCCAATGATATCCGGCCCAAAGTACCCCCCGAGGTTTGCCAGAGAGTTGATCATGGCGATGCCGGCGGCAGCCGATAGCCCAGTCAGACGGGAGGTCGCCATCGCCCAGAACGGCCCAACCATCCCCTCGGCGAAGGCGAGCCCTACGCCGATACCTGCCACCACAATAAGAGTGGAGTGCCCATAGGCCGCGCCTGCCAGTCCGAGAGCAGCGATAAAGGCAGGAACGGCGGTGTGCCAGCGCCGCTCTCCAGTTCGGTCGGAATGCCTTCCAACTAACACCATTATGATGACGGTCACCAGAAATGGCAGGACCGCGATCAAGCCCGTCCAGAAGTAGCTAAGACCCGAGAGAGAGCGAATCACGCTGGGCAGCCAGAGCGTAACGCCATACATCGTGGTCGAAACTCCGAAGTAAACAATCGACAGCAGCCAGATGCTTGGCGTGAAGAAGACTTTCCAGAAACCACCCTGCATCGCCGCCGATGTGGTGTCCGCCTCTTCAGCAAGTTTGGCGATGAGCCACTCTCGCTCTTCCCCTTTGAGCCATTTGGCTTCGTCCGGATGGTCCGCGAGAGTCAGGAACACCACGACTCCAAGGAAAATCGCGGGGAGGCCTTCGATTAGGAACATCCACTGCCAGCCTGCGAGACCAGCGCCGTGAATTCCCAAGAGCGCACCAGAGATCGGACTACCGATGACACCTGCCAAGGGATTCGCGGTCATAAACCATGCCACCGCTCCAGCACGCGCGCTCGCTGGAAACCAGCGCTTCATGTAGAGGATCATGCCGGGAAAGAAGCCAGCTTCCGCGGCTCCCAGCAGAAATCGCATCGAGTAAAAGCTGATCGGCCCCCGGATGAAGATCATCAGGCAGGACACGATGCCCCAAACAATCATCAGTGCTGAGATCCAGCGTCGCACGCCGAACTTCTCCAGGACAAGATTGCTGGGAAGTTGGAAGAAGAAATATCCGATGAAGAACATCCCTCCAGCGCGCCCGATGACGCGTTCACTCAGCCCCAATTGCGGGCGCATCTGCAAAACGCCAAAGCTGACATTGATACGATCGAGGTAGGCGACGATATAAAGAAGAAAGAGAAACGGCATCAGCCGCCACATCAAGCGGGAAACAACTGCGGATTCGAAACGGTCAGGGACGATTCGCAAGTTTCTTTCCGCCGCGGACGGACGGTCTCTGGAAAGGTGCGCGGTGCGAGGATTCTACCCTACTTTGATTTGCCGTCGAATCTCTTCGACAATCTCCGCGGGCGTACCGGCTATCGAAACCACAGCCGCACCCTCGGGCTCTTCGAGATCGGCGAACTGGCCACTCAAAATGGACTCCGTGGCAAAGTGTCCGTGACGCGCGCGCAAGCGTTCGGCAACCAGCGCTTGGCTTCCCTTCAGGTACACGAATTGAACCTGCCGCCCAACATCGAGGTTCTGGCGGTATGAGCGTTTCAGGGCTGAGCATGCCAGCACGACGTTTGTGTCAGCGGCAATCCATTGAACGATGGCTTGTCGAAGACGATCGAGCCATGGCTGGCGGTCTTCGTCCGTCAGAACAATGCCATTTCGCATTTTTTCGACGTTGGCAGGTGGATGGAAGGAATCGGCGTCTGCAAACTCCCAACGAAGGTGATCCGCCAGGAGGCTTCCGACGGTGGTTTTGCCGGAACCTGTAACTCCCATAACGATCACGATCATCGCTGGATTGGCCTGTCTATTTCTTGGCGTACTTTTTTTCTACGCCAGTGCGCTGGTTCGTCAGCGTAAACGAGCCGTCGGGTTGCGCCACTACCTTCATGAGTTTGCCTTCGCAATTCTCTTTCACGTTGGCGATATGCTCCGCGTCGACGTTGTGGGCCTTGTCCGACTCCTCGGCGTAGTGCAACTGCCAGAGGTCTTCAAGTCCAGGCGAATCGTGAACGATCTGCCATGCGGCAGGACTTGCGCCTTTGCGTGGACCGTTGTCGAGCACTGCGACGCGCGGATGCAGCGCCCACACCATGGCCTTCGAGTTCGAGAGATCAGCACCGTGATGCGTTACGAGAAACAAGTCAACCTTGCCGAGCATGTTGTTGGGACAGGCAATCTCTAACTCTTTTTTCTTGGTGAGATCACCCAGATCGAGGAAACGGAATTTGCCATAGGTGAGAACAATACCTACGGAGCGCGCATTCTCGGTCGTGTCGACAGTGGCAGCAGGCTCGGCGGCGCAATAGGGATTCGCTTCACCGGCACCCGGCAAAGCGCGCGCCAGGTGATCCCCCGCCGCGCTTACAACCTGCACCTCAACTCCCTTTATTGGAAGGCCCCATCCAGGCTTGACGACGACGTGCGCGTGTCCCGCGATGGCTTTCTCGTACGCGGCGTAGTCGGCGCGCGTGACTTCGGAATCCTCCTGGTTTGGTCCGTGATCGACGAAGGTTCCGATCTTGATGCCGTCTGCGAGTTGGGGCACTCCACCAACATGGTCGCGATGGTGGTGCGTGATGAGAACGTAATCGAGCTGCTTCAGTCCTGCCTGGTGAGCAGCCGCGATGATGCGGTCGGCATCTCGACCCTCATAGCCCGGCCAGCCAGTATCGATAAGTACGGATTGGCCCGACGGACTGATGATGAGCGTTGCCTGCCCACCTTCCACGTCAACGAAATAAATCTGCAGGGACTTGGCGGGAGAATCAGCAGCCCGAGAAGGGATGGCGATGCCACAAAAAACGAGCGCGAGAACAATAACCCAGAATGGACGCATCGATGGACACCCAGAATGAGAACTGCGGAAGATTATGCCATGCGGGAGGGGAAAGGAGCAGAGATCTTGTTGCTGTCGATGAAATCGATCTGCGCGATCGCAGCCGCTGGCGACTTTCCGTTAGGTACGACGCTACCAGTCGTTGTTCGACTTGTCCGACTCTCTCATGGCATTGGTTCGATTGCGCTTTTTATAAGCGAGGACGGTGATGCCAACCGACATAAACATGGGAGGAACGATCAGCACCAGGATGCCAGTTCGAAGCCCCTGGATAAAGCGATGCCCTGCTCCGGCGGCTTGTGTATAGCAGAGCGCACAACTCTGCGCATGAGCGGCCACATTCGTAGCCAAAATGACTAAGCCTGCGGCCGCTGCCTTCGAGTCCAGCCCGAGACTGCGAAACGGGAACTTCATGGTTGAGCCTGATTTCGTGATCTTATTTCGCGAAGGGCTTTAGACTGATCAGCCGATAACTGTCGGCCCAGATCATATTCATCATTACCAGAACAAAGAGCGTCCCGGGGATGAGGGCTAGTCTTAGCGTCGGCTTCTCCGACCCTAGGTGCATAAAGAAGAAGACGGCCAAGATCGCCTGAAGCACCGCCACCGAAAGCATTGCGAAAAGGTGGCCCTTCAATACGAAGATCTGAACACACGCGAGGATCAAGATCAACACATATACGATCACATCGGATTTCAGGCTGCCCTGACTCGAATCCATGGTTATCTCCCGTTAAGCTTTCACATTCATCAGGTACACCATCGGCACGACAAACATCCAGACCAGATCGACGAAGTGCCAGTACAGGCCCCAGATTTCAAGATCGTCAGAGTTATAACGTCCGCGCTTGTAACCCATGATCACGACGAAAAGGGCAATCGCTCCGCTGACGACGTGGGCCAGGTGCAATCCGGTGATGGCGAAGAACGAGGCGCCAAACATCGGAGCGCCCCACGGATTTTGAAAGAGCCGAACGCCTTCGCCAATGAGGCCCATCCACTCTTTTAAATGGAGTCCTGCAAATGCCAGACCGAGCGCGATGGTGATGAATGTCCACTGGATCGCTTTGGACTTGTTCTGCTGCTTGGCGGCTCGAACTGCAATCAGGATAGTCAGGCTGCTGGTCACCAGGATGAAGGTCATGAACAGCGCATTCATGATGCTGGCGGACTCAAACGGATGCGGCCAATCCGGAGCGGCGTTCTTGATGTAACCGTACGCGAATAGCATCGCTCCGAAGGTGCATGCGTCGGAAATGATAAACAGCCACATCACCAACTTCTTGGAAGGAATCGCGAACGGGGAGGGCTCCATAACGGCCCCGCCGTGTCCCATCGTCAGATTGGCTTCGCTCACATTGCCTCCGTGGAAGTGCCTTACAGCTTCAGCCACAAAACAAACAACAGGTACAGCCACAACATCCCCATGAAATGCCAGTAGTAGGAAGTCGCATCGAGAGTGCTGCGGCGCAAAGGATTCGTCGTATTGCGGAATTTCGCGATCACGCGGGTCAGACCGCCCAGCCCTCCAAGAACATGCAGAACGTGCACGCCTGTGAACACATAGAAGAAGGAGCTGTTCGGATTTGTAGGAAGATACAGGCCCTGGGCACGCAAGTTCAGCCACGCCAGATACTGTCCGACAACGAAGACGATTCCCAACAACATCGTAAGCTGCAGCCAAAGCATTGGCTTCGCGCGGTCGCTCTCTTCTTTTCGCATGAAAGCCGAGACTCTGCGCCTTGCGACTTCCAACGCGACGCTACTGGCAATCAGCGCCAGCGTGTTGAAAAAAATGATGGGAGGAAGAACGATGTGATGCCAGTCAGTCGCGGATCCTTCGCGCACGTAGAGAGCGCTGGTTAGCGCGGCAAACATCATGGCAATCGCCGAGAGTCCCACCCAAATACCGGTTCGGGTCGGCTCGCCGGAGTAATTCTGCAGCAACCGCAATTCTCCGCCGTCTGGAAGCGCGCCGCGGAAACCGCCGCCCGGGCCAAACGTCGGCTTAGGATCCGCTTCCCTTTCGCGATTTAAGTGCTGCTTCGGACCTGCGGTGGCCATATCAGTTCCTTCTTTTAGGCGGCGCCGATGCAACACCGTATGAATGCTCACCTACTCTGTTTCGCCGGCTCTCTCCGGCGATACCTGCATGAGGTAATCCCCGGTCGAACTCTTCACTCCATACTGATGCGCATCGTGGTAGACCACCAGATGCTGTCCGCCAAAGTTGTCGAAGGGCGGCGGTGAAGACGGTGTGGACCATTCCAGCGACGTGCACTCCCACGGATTATCCGGAGCCGGAGCGCCCTTGAAGTGACTGTAGAAAAGGTTCCAGAGGAAGATCAATTGGGCCGCGCCGGTGAACAGCGCCGCATAAGTGATGAACTTGTGGACCGGGATCAGCGGCACAAGGTAATCGTCGGTGAACGCCGAGTAGCGCCGCACATTTCCGGCCAGTCCCAGATAGTGGAAGGGCATGAAGATGGCGTAGGTGCCGATGAGCGTCAGGAAGAAATGCCACTTGCCGAGCGTTTCGCTCATCATGCGGCCGGTCATCTTGGGGAACCAGAAGTATGTTCCGGCAAAGACGCCCATGATCGCCGCAACGCCCATCACCATGTGGAAATGGCCGACGACGAAATAAGTAGCGTGCAGGTAGATGTCGATCGAAGGCTGCGCCAGGAAGAATCCGCTGACGCCGCCGCTGACGAACATCGAGATGAATCCGATGCAGAACAGCGACGCGCTGTTGATCCGCAGATTCGACCCGTACAAGCTTCCCAGCCAGATCAGCGTCATGATGGTGGCGGGGATCGTGATCATCAGTGTGGGGAAGGAGAACACCAGCGCTGAGAACGGATTCATGCCGCTGAGGAACATGTGATGTCCCCAGACCATGTAGCTCAGAAACCCGATGCCCATCATGCAATAGATGACGGTTTTATGGCTGAGCATCGGCTTGCGCATATTGCAAATCAAAATGTGGCTGACAATGCCGATCGCTGGCAGGATCGCGATGTAAACCTCGGGATGGCCAAAGAACCAGAACAAGTGCTGCCAGAGTAGAGGCGAGCCTCCCTGATGCGGCTGCAAGTGGTCGCTAACGTTTAACCCCGACGGTATGAAGAAACTGGTTCCTGCAACGCGATCGAGAATCAGTAACAAGCAAGCAGGCATCAGCACCGCGAATGCGAGCAGCGAGATGCAGGAAGTGATGAACCATGCCCAGCTCACGATTGGCATGCGCGCCAGCGTCATGCCCTTGGTGCGCAGATCAAGCGTCGTGGCGATAAAGTTCAGCGCGCCAAGCAGCGACGCGATACAGAACACGAAGATCGAGAGTCCCCAAAGCGTTTGCCCAAGACCTTCGCCCGGACCGGCATCCTTACCGACTGCACTGAGCGGCGCATACGCTGTCCAGCCGGCGAGCGGCGGACCATCCGGAACGAAAAACGCCGCGACCAGGATGCAGAATGCGATGAAGGTCGTCCAGAACGACATCATGTTGAAGCGGGGAAACGCCATATCCTCCGCGCCAATCTGGATCGGCAGAAAGTAGTTTCCGAACGCGGCGAACGGCGCGTTCGTGAGCACGAAAAACACCATCAACGTGCCGTGCATCGTCATGAGCGAAAGGTAGTACTCGGGAGTGACGATGCCGCCCGGGGCACCAGCCTTCGAAAGCCAGCCCAGCCCTGGAATTGGATAATTCGGCCACACCAGGTGGATGCGCATGATCCACGACAGCACCATGCCGGTGAAGACCGCTACCAGCGCCAGCGCATAATACTGCTTTCCAATGACCTTGTGGTCGAGGCTGAAGACGTGCTTCCGAATGAAGCTCGTTGGCGGACCGTGATGCGCGACGTGTGCGGATGCCTCAGACATTGCCCTTCCCCTCCCGATAGCTCTGACGTGGTTGAACGGCAAACCCTATGTGTTGGATTGCGACTTCAACCACTTATCGAAATCGTCCTGCGACATCACGTTGATATAGCCCCTCATGTTGTAATGCCCAAGGCCGCAAAGCTGCGTGCACACGATCTCGTATTTCCCCGCCTTGGTAGCAGTGAAGTGGAGCGATAGATCGAGGCCAGGGACAAAATCCTGCTGGATGCGCAACTCGCGGACATAGAAGGAATGGCCGACATCTTTTGCGTGCATCATCAGGTGAATTTCTTTGTTCACTGGCACTACGAGTTCGCCAGACTGGATGTCGTCACGCGCGGGAATGTCGTTTTCTGGATCGAGACCAAAGAAGTTCGAATTTCCTTCATCAATCTTGTCGGGATGCAGGCCGCCGAACTTGCCGTCCGGTCCTGCGTATCGGAAGTAAAACGCGAACTGGCCGGCTTGCACTTGAATGGGGAGGGCATCGGCCGATGCGGGCTGAAAGTAAACTTTCGCCCAGGCTTTGGAACCGATCGCTCCTAACGCGAGAGCTTCCGCCCCAACGAACAGAACTGCTGCGACGATGAGGTATTTTGCTCCACCGGGAAAATTCTTTAGCGGGCCATTTTTTCTGCCGCCGAACTGCCAGACAAATAGTCCGAGGACAAGTTGCGCCGCCAGGAATGACAGTCCGGCCTCGATCATGGTTTCGCCGATCTGCTTGTCAATTTCGCTACCGTGAGTCGAAATGTCCTCAGGCAGCGAAACGTTGGCGCCCATGAATGAATGCGTAATGATGGGAACGGCTGAGGCCAGCGCAATCACGACGACAACTACTGCGAATAGTTTCCCGCTCATGAGCCTCGCATCCGCCCGGGCACCCGGGCTACGAATCATTCGTTGAGAGCGCGCAAGGCAGCGCGCTCCCAACGACTGAACTTCGATTAGTACGCCTTAGCTTTGAAGGTGAAATCGATCGACTTCGTTTCGTTTCCGGTGATGGTCACATCTTGCGTTTGCGTGCCGTAATCCTCATGCCAAGCCGTCACGGTATATTTGCCAGCGGGAAGATTGGGCAGCGTGAATCCACCGCCATCCGCGGTAATCGAATAGTGGCTCGTCTTCAGCACCGCGAACCAACCGTGCATCCATGGATGGATGTTGCACTTCACGGAAATGAATTCCGGCTGATCGAACTTGTCCTGAATGGCGGGCGATCCCGGCGGCTGCGACTTGTTCCACTCCCGGTTTACTTTGGCCAGAGGATGAATGTTGTGCGATGTCTGGTCGGAATTCACGACCTGAAGCTCCTGCCCGGTGTGCAACGCCACCACGTGCGGAAGATATTGGCAGCCCTTCTGAGTGAAAGTAACGGCCTGCGCGGGAGCGTTTGCGTCGTCCGCACCCGCCGAGATGTAAACCACCACATTCTCTAGAGTGTTATTGGCTCCGGGGACCACCGTTTCTGTCGTGACGGGAGTAGCGTGCTGCTTGGCGCACGAGGGCTCCTTCGACATATCGATGGGTTTTTGTTTGACCGGAGTTCCGGTGTAGGTCACCTTGCCGCTGATCGTTCCGGCGAAAACCAACGCCGGACTCATGGTTGCAATCAGAATCGCAACTCCCAACTTACTCGCGCCCATTGCTTGCCTCCTGGATCCCAGTGGATCGCTGGCTGTTGTCGCTAGTTACCGCCGCCCGTTCCGGTTGCTGAAGGACTGGCTGGCACGGCTGAAGTCTTTTCTGCGTACGGAGGGATTTTTCCTCCAGCTGCCTTCAAGACATCGTTTTCCTTGCTGTGACGGTGCACCTGCAACGTGCGCAGGAAGTGGACCAGATCCCACGCGTCATTCGGCTGAATCGTATCGGCAAACGACGGCATTGGAGTTCCATCGACGCCGGTCATGAAGATTCGGTAAATGTCCTGGTTCTCGGAACCACACTTGAAGCGCGAGTCGTCGCCACCACCGGCGAAGTTGTACGGGCGAATGGGCTGATCCTTACTATCCGTCAAAGTTGCGGCCGACGGGCCGTCGCCCTTCCCTTCTGGACCGTGACATTTCCAGCACTCGAGCTTGGTGAAAAGTTGTTTGCCATGCGAAATGCTCTCGATGGTAACGGCAGGCTCGGCCGGAATCTGGATTGGATCGCCTGCCTTCTCTTTTTGCCAGCGCCCGGAAAACGTCTTGATGTAGGCGACGAGATCCGCGCGCTGCTGGTCACTGAAGCTGTTCCAGATAGGCATGTTGGAGTTGGTCAGCCCACGACCAAGCGTGTTGTACAAATCCTGGTCGGTGGGAAGAGTTCCGGTCGGGGTGGAGCGGCATTTGAAGGTGGCGATGGTGAAGTCACGCGGCTTCGGGTCCAGCCACTGAGCATTTTCTCCGCTGCCGTCGCCGAGATCTCCATGACAACCGGCGCAGTAGCGACGGTAATCCATTTTGCCGTTCTTGGCATGACCGGTGACTTTGCCAATGTGACTTTCCATCGCTGGCAATGGTTGAGGTGGATGCGGCCCCACATCTGGCGCGTCTTGCGCTACTGCGGGAAAAACGCCCAGCGCACCGAAAGCCAGAACCAGTAACCCCATGCGAACGTTCGCGATTTTCGAGTTGTTCATCTGAGATGTCCTCAAACAACATCGGCCGGATTCTCCGGCCGGCTGGCTTTTGGTTAGAAGTCGAAATCGAAGCCGAACATCAAGCTGTTGCTGCTCAAGTCGGTTCCCGTAACCGGCGACGTTCCGCGCTGGCGCAACCACGAATACTCATTGTGAATGGCGAACCCGGCCCGGCTCGTCATGAACGGGTTGTATCGATATCCGAAAACATAGTTATCGATGTCACCCAGGTTCGAAGGCGTTCCCGGGATTGCCTGTTGCGACATGCGAACCCACTCGGATCGTTGGAAAATGGTGAATTGCGGATTCCAAACGTAATGGGTTTCCACAAAAGCACCGTTCCACGTGGGATTGCGTGCACCCGTGGGCAGCGTAGCCCCGTTGTTATTGTTCGTGGTGCATGGCGTGGCGCCATCGATGATGTCGCCGTAGCAGGAGCCAAACCAGGCGTCGTCAGAACCATGTTGAGTGAATACCTGGAAGTCGAGCTTGCCCAAATAGAACAAGCCTTCGAAGCCGTATCGACTGAAGCTCTTGTTCCCGATTCCCGTGCCCGGCAGCGGAACTCCGCCGCTGGTCAGGTACGTAGTCGGCGCCACGCCAGACATAACGTAACCGCCTACGCGTTGCACGCCGAGCTTTCCGGCGCCGAACGCTTGGCTGCCGGCGATGAACGTTGTGTAGGAATTTTGACCGTAAGGCAGGTCAACATTGCCATCGGTCGAACTCATGACTGCGACGGATAAACGGGTTCGATCGTTGTACGAGTGGCCCATCCACTCGGCACCGAGTTGGTTATCTCCGACTTGCCCGAAGATGTTTCCGTCGTTCACCGGGATGAAGTGGAAGAGCTGAAACCCGCCGCCACTACCGGAAAGCGTTAATCCGCGCTTCTCGGAGATGAAACTATCGAGCTCGAACTTGCCGACTTTTACGTTCATCCAAGGGCTGTGAAACAGGTTATCGAAACGCACGTTCGCGGATTCGAAGTGAAATGCACCTGTTTCATCGGCGGAGGGAACCAACAGGAAGGAAATGTTTTTCTCGAGAGTGCCCCCAGTCAGGATGTCGAGGCCGCTGAGGTCGAACCCGGTGGTGGTGATCTTAGTTTCACCGGTTCCACCGCCGACCGTATCGACGGCAACTTTGTTCGTGCTTTCCCGGCTCCAGAAAGGCGTGATGCGCAGCGTGATCGGCCAGTACGAAGCATTCTGCCAGATCGGCGCATCCCGATCGTTCATCAACTGATAACCATTGTCCTTAAATTTCTGGCCAAAGTAATTCAACATCGGCCAGGTCTCGTGGCAGGCGGAACAACGGAGCCCATACTTACGGGCGAAAGCCGGAAGGGCATTCGCGTCTTGGCTGCCGCTCAGGATCAGGAAAACCAGAACCAGAGCCCCAGTGAGGAAAGTCGCTCCCCACGGCAATTTCCCACAAATGCGAGACTGCATCCCCATTTGCATGCCCAACTCCTCAGGCGATTTTCATCGCAACAACGCGCATTCTTGCAGAAAGCGCAACCGCTAGGGATTGACTAGATTGGGAATCCGCAAATGGAACCCCTCCACTTGCGCATTCTGCGGGACGCGGCCTAAATCGATTTTCGTAGGACTTTAAGGCACTTACCCCGCCGGGCGGGAATAGTACTATGGGTCGCTCGTATTTCGCAAACAAATTTTTTACATTTTTTTTACAACGTCATTTCAATTTTACCGGCGATTGGCCACTAGTAGTTGACAGCGGACGGTTTCGGGTGGAAACTCTGTTCCCGTATGCGGTGGGTATCTTCACGAAGCGTTGGCGAGCGATCTCATGCCATCAGCCGTCACAGGATTCCCACTCATCGCTCAGCGTTGCGCTTTCCCCCTGCCCTAGGATTTCTTGTCTGCCTAGGTTTCCTATTGGCGTCGTTACCGGCATCGGCTCGCGAAAAAGATGCGATTCAGTACGGGGCAGGACTAATCGTCAATGTGCCGCTGCCGGAAGCTGAGGTCCTTCAAGTTGTAAAGGACGTAGCGGAGAACGGCATCATTCGCGGAAGCAAGGAGTACAGCAAGGACGAATACATCAACGGAGCGACCCAGGTATCGTCCACCGAGGTGTTTCCGGAGAATGCCGAACCCGGGAAGGTCTTTTACAAAGTCAAGTTGAAGGCGCTCGATCCGCAGAACTTTAAGGACACCAACGACGTTGGAACTTTAGCCGTGCGCTATATCGTGCAGGGGCAAGACGACAAGCATACGGTTTTGCGGATCAACGCCGTGTTTGCGGAAGAATATCGACACGTCTCGCATCCATCGAACGGCTCGGTCGAGGGAGCCGAGTACCAAACGATCCACGACCATCTCGACTCGCTTGAGTTAATGAAAAGCGGCACGGTCGAAGCTGAAAAAGCGAAGGATCAAATGACGCAGAGGCAAGCCGGGCTCCTGACCGACGAGTCGTCTTCGTCAGTTGCGCATCCCTCCGTTGTCGCGACTCCAGTTCCCGATAGTGCTCCGGCCGAAGCGGTTAAGAGTGCTCCTGAAACTTCAACGCCCCCTCCTTCGAAACCTCAGACGTTGGAAGAACGGGTCCAAGATCTCCGACATCAGGTTGAAAGGCTGGTAAAGGCTCCGGGAGCGCCGCTGAAGTCAGCTCCATTTCACACGGCAAGCACACTGCAAAGGCTTCCCCCAGGAGAACAAGTGTTGGTCGAGATCTCAACGCCTTATTGGCTCGGCGTCGAAACGCACGCGGGTCAGCATGGCTGGATGCAACGCGATGAGTTGGAGTTAATCCCATGAATTCGCGGCGTCACAGCGTTCGGAGATTTCTTCGACTAGCCGCGTGCTGCGGAACCTGCGCGCTGATTTGCTCGTCGCTGGTTCTGGGGCAAAGCCAATCGAATGAGCGGGCATTCTCTCAATCCAGAAACGTGATTGAGAAAGCATTGAAGAACATTCAGCCGGCCATGTCGGGTCGCCTGCCGATTCTCGATGGATTCGCCAAACCGGGCGATCATCCCCTGGACCAATATTCGCGGGCTTATTTCCAGTCGTCGGTTGAGGTCAAGGCCACGCCATCCGGCGCTTCGATCGTGCGAGTCACCACGAAAGTGACGGCATGGTACAAGGCCACCTCCACGTCTCAGTCGGGATACCAGTTGTTAAGTTCCAACGGGCGCATCGAGTCCGACATCCTCGATCAACTGGCAGATCAACTGTCCGGTGGCACCGAGACTGCAAGCGCGAATTCTGAACCGGCAGCGGGTCCTACCAGAGCCACAGAACCGTCCGCTCCAGAGCCGGTTCGAAAATTCCCTGATGCAGCGAAGACGCTTCCCGCTTCGCTCGGCGGATCGTTGAACTCCGATAGCCACACAAGCGATCGCACTCCGGAAAAGTCCGGAGTTAAGAAGTCTGCCGATCCGCTCAAGGCGGAAGCAGACAACCTGGAAGAAATTCTGAAAAACACGGCCCATCCGAAAAACCTGGTAGCGGTGAAGAAATCTGGAACGCCCGTTGTGCCGACTCCGAGTTTGACTGCCAAACCGCAATTCTTGGCGAGCCTGCACGACGAGTTCGAGATGTTGGACTTCAATGCCGACTGGGTCCACGTGCGTATTTCAGGCCTGTCGCGAGGATGGATCTGGAGAAACAGCGTCGAAATGCCCGAGGGAATTCCAGACACCGAGACTCATTTGGCGTCCGCGGCCTCGACCGCTGCCGACCTGTTTCATGTAACTCGTGAAGAGACGGCTCCCTTCCCGGGTGACTGGGCGCCGCTGCGTACCAAAACCGTTAAGATCATCACCGTTCAAAAAGTCGATGAGAGTGCCAAAGATAACGGACAGAAAGAGCGACTCGAGTTTGCCAAGTTCCTCCTCGAGAAAAACTACGCCGAAGTCGCTAAGAAGCCCGAGGAACTCCAGGGAGTCGTGGTGATTTTTGATTCAGCGGATGGCGGAATGATCGCCGCTACCGCTGCCACACTCCAACAGTGGAAAGCTGGTGCATTGTCGGACTCCGCGCTGTGGCATAAATGCTTTTTCGATCCGCCGGAGACATTCGATTCTGGGTCGCCGACCGGAAGTCAGTAAGCAGGTAGCGATATCGAAAGGTCTGCGATGTGTTAGCCTGAGAGGCGGTGTCGCAGTTGGTTTTCCCTTGACTTTCGAAAACCAACAGAGTACCTATGCAAGCCGTGAGCATGTTGCGGAGTGGGTCCGCGCATGCCTAGTTCTGTACCAGCCCGAAACAGTTTTCGGACGATCGATACGACCTAAATCATGAGCACAATGACATTGCCTTTCTCTGGTATCCGCACGAGGGCCACTTCCCTTCTTCGGGATTATGCGGAGCTCACGAAATTGCGAGTGACGAGCCTCATTGTGATGACAGCATGGTGCGGATATTTTTTTGGAGCGCACAAAGCAGGAGTTTCATGGTTTAGCTTGGGGCTATTTCACGCTTTGTTCGGGATTGGCCTGGTTTCGAGCGGCACCGCGGCTTTGAACGAAGTAATGGAGCACGATGTTGACGCGTTCATGCGCCGCACCGCCCTTCGCCCGCTTCCTGCCGGACGCATGACACTTCTTCATGCCACGATCGTAGGATTGGCGGCGGCGGTCGGAGGCTCGATTTACCTGGCCATTTTCACGAACCCGCTGACCGGTTTGTTGACGTTTCTGACCTCGGTTGTCTACCTCGCGGCATACACTCCACTAAAAAAGATCTCTCCTATTTGTACTTTTGTGGGAGCATTTCCAGGCGCCATGCCAGGAGTTCTCGGATGGACCGCCGCCCGCAATCATTTGGAGTGGGGCACACTGGTTCTTTTTGCCATCCTGTTTATCTGGCAATTTCCACACTTCTTCTCCATCGCGTGGTTGTATCGCGAAGATTACGCCAAGGGCGGAATCAAGATGCTTCCGGTCGTCGAAGAAGACGGGAGATCGACCGCGCGCCGCATTCTCATTTATTCGGTGGCCTTGATTCCAATCAGCCTGCTGCCAAGTTTCATGGGCATGGCAGGGAAGATTTACTTGGTCGGAGCGGTCATCCTGGGATTTGCACTGCTCTACTTTGGAGTCCGTCTCGCCTTCCTAGATCAGCCTCTTGTAAGCGCTCCGTCGAAAATGCGCGCTCGCCATGTTCTGCAAGCCACCGTCATCTACCTGCCATTGCTGTTCGCTCTGATGATGGGCAACTCGCTGCACCCATAGTTACGGACGCCTCGTCGCCAATACCAATCCGCAATAGCTAATTGCTAATAACACTTGTCCCTGCAGAGTTCCTCTGCGTGGGAAGACTGCGCGCGTCCGTTGGTCTGTACAGAATCGCGAAGACAACCAGTACGGCGAGAAATACCGCGAGAACTAGCGCCCGTATTTTTTCGGAGGATTTCATTAGCTTTTCCTTCTATCCAGATATTAGAGTTCAGTCCAATCGCAGAATGTGTTCTCCGTCACAACCGCGCGTGCGCCGCCTCCTTCACCTGCCGCAGCATTCATATTGGGACGTCTCTCGTGAAAGCTGTGAGGTGAAGTTGGGTTCGTCGTAAAATGCAGCGAGGCTTTTTCTTGAAACTCACGGAAGATCCCCACCGACGCTTAAACGCGCTGACGAATGAATGGGTGCTCGTCTCCCCCCATCGTGCGACCCGCCCGTGGCAGGGGGAAGTTGCGTCCTTAACAACGGCGAGCGAACCGGAATATGACCGCACCTGCTATCTGTGTCCCGGAAACGCTCGGGTGGGAGGCGTTCGCAATCCGCAGTACTCGGGAACATTTGTTTTCGAGAATGACTTCGCTGCGCTGAAAAGCCAGACGGAGAAATCCCGACTCGACCTTGAAGATGCGGGACTGCTTGTGGCCGAGGGCGAACCTGGTGTTTGCAGGGTCATCTGTTTTTCTCCACGCCACAATCTGACACTGGCGACGATGTCGGTGCAGGAGATTCAACCTGTTGTGGATACCTGGATCGCGCAGTTTCAGGAGTTGGGCGCGCGAAAAGAAATCAATCACGTGCAGATTTTCGAGAATCGTGGCGCCATGATGGGAGCAAGCAATCCTCATCCGCACTGCCAGATTTGGGCGACCTCGTCGGTTCCCGAAGCCCCTGCGAAAGAACTGCTCGCGCAGACAGCATATTTCGTGTCTCGCAAGAAGTGCCTGCTTTGCTCTTATGTCGCCATTGAGCAACAAGAGACCCAGCGAGTAGTTTGTGAGAATGACGGCTTCGTGGCGGTGGTTCCCTTCTGGGCGGTCTGGCCCTTCGAAGTTTTGGTATGCAGTCGACGGCATCTAGCCACAATGAATGACTTCGCGAAGGATGATGCGAAGCTTCTCAGCGACATCCTTCAGCGCGTCACCTCGACGTACGACAAAGTCTTCGGAGTTCCCTTCCCATACTCGATGGGCTTTCATCAGGCGCCGACTGACGGCACGGATCATCCCGAATGGCACTTCCACGCGCATTTCTATCCGCCTCTTTTGCGGTCTGCGACCATCCGAAAATTCATGGTGGGATTCGAAATGCTCGGGACGCCGCAGCGGGACATCACGCCGGAAATCGCAGCCGCACGGCTGCGTGAACTGGCGGGCTCATAATTGCCTATTTAGAAAGGTCGGAGCTTTCATGAATCGCGGTCCAACGTTCTCGCGCATCCTGCTCTCATCAGCGATATTCTTCGCCTGCATCACGCAAGCGCTCGGTCAAGCAACGTCGATTCCCTCTTCGCGGCTCATCAATCCAGAAGACTTGGTTAAACTCCTCAGCGCGCCGGCCAAGGAGAAGCCGCTGATGATTCAAGTCGGCTCCCATGTTTTGTATTCACAGGCCCACATACCCGGGTCAGAATATATAGGTCCAGCGGCAACGGACGCCGGGTTGCAACAACTGCAACATCGCGTCGCGGCTCTCCCTCGCACCAAGCAAATTATTTTGTACTGCGGCTGCTGCCCCTGGAGCCACTGCCCGAACGTTAAGCCTGCAGATGACTCGCTGCGAACCATGGGATTCACAAACGTAAAGATCCTATTCATTGCCGACAATTTCGGCGCGAACTGGGTCGACAAGGGATATCCCACAGCCAAGGGAGACTGAGGCTGTGCCGTCATCTGCGAAGTGGACTCTGATCGCATGCGCGGCGACTCTAGTGTTGTTCGTCGCGTTCCGGGCGTGGAAAAGAGCTGACCTCGGTGGTGCCAGGGCGCGCGCTGCCAGCAACTACTCCGTCGCTCCCGATTTCATTCTTCCCCAGCTAGACGGAAGACCCCTCAAGCTTTCCTCCTATCGCGGCAAGGACGTGTTGCTGGATTTCTGGGCGACCTGGTGCGATCCCTGCCGCGAAGAAACTCCGCATTTCGTGGAACTGCAAAAAACCTTCAGCGAGCGAGGATTGCAGATTGTAGGTATTTCGATGGACGACAGCCCCGAGCCAGTCAAGGCCTTCTACGAACAATTCCACATGAACTATCCGGTGGTGATGGGAAACGCGAAGATTGGGGAGTTGTATGGAGGAGTGTTAGGACTTCCAATCGTGTTCGTGCTAGATCGCAAGGGCAGAGTCCGCTCCAAACATGTCGGAGCGACCGACGCGGCTACATATCGGAAGGAAATTGAAGAGCTGTTACAAGAGAAATGAGGGACCGCTTTTGGACGGCCCCTCGTTCGACTACTTGATTATTTCGGTGAAGTTCAACGGCGTCAGACTCGAAGACGTCGCCGTGATCGTAACGGTTCCGGCTGTAGGCCCGGCCGTGTAACTCACTTGCACTTGACCTTGCGCGTTCGTTACCGGATTAGTGGGCGAGAATGTTCCTCCCGCTCCGTTATCGGTAAACGAGACCGCCGCTCCCGAGATCGGATTAGCAAGACTATCGGTCAGAAGAGTGACCAGCTTCTTGGGAAGCGTTGTGCCGTGATTCGCCGTCTGGTTATTTCCAGAGACGATTGTGAAGCTCGTCGGCGCTCCTGCAACCGCCTTTTCAGTCGTCGATGCGGTCACAGCGCCATTCGAAGCCGTAACCCCGACCGTCTTTGGCTTGGTGGGCAAGGTGTAAGAAGTGGATGCCTGACCCGAGGTATTGGTGATCGCCGGATTCGGATTAAAGGTTCCACCCGCAGCGGCGTCGCTAAACGAGATCGAAGCTCCCGAAACAACTTTTCCGGATGAATTCTTCGCGGTCACTACGATTGGACTGGGTAGCGTCGTGCCTACGGTTCCCGTCTGTTTGCCTCCCGATGAAAACACCAGGGTCGTTACCGTGGTCGAGGTTGCCGTCTCAGTGAAGGTAGCTGACGTGTATCCCGAGCTGGCCGCAGTCACCGTCACGGTTTGGGCGGTTGGTGGCAGAGTGTAAGCAGTTAGAGCCCTGCCGTTGCTTCCGGTCACCACCGTCGCCGGCGAGAAAGAACCGCCAACGCCACCATCGCTGAAGGTTACGGATACGCCCGGTGCCAGCTTTCCAGCCTTCGTTGCAGCCACGCAGAGTTGCACAGGCAGTTGCGTGCCAGTGTTTCCTGTTTGGTTATTGCCTCCGCACACTGAGAGCGTTTGAGTACTGGCGGTAGAGGTCTCGGTGAAGGTCGCCGTCGAGAAGCCGCTGCTCGTCGCGCTGACAGTGATTGTTTTCGCCGTCGTGGGAAGCGTGTACGTCGAGGACGCGATGCCATTGCTCCCGGTCACCGCGACTGGTGTACCGAACGTTCCGCCTGCTCCACCGTCGCTGAAGGTCACGCTGACGCCTGCGGTGGCTGTGCCGTTGGTCGTTGCCAACACGCTCAAAGAGGTGGGCAAGGTCGTTCCGACGTTGCCGCTCTGGTTGTTGCCGCCGTTGACTGCCAGTGTCTTAGTGGTGGCCGTGGAAGTCTCGGTGAACGAGGCTGCCGCATAGTTGTTCGCGGTCGCACTGACGGTGATTAACTGTGCCGTCGCGGGCAATGTATACGAAGTGGAAACTGTTCCGCTGCTATTGGTGGACGCGGTTGTCGGATTGAAGCTGCCACCCGCACCGCCATCGCTGAATGTTACCGACACGCCAGAAGCTGTCTTGCCATTGTTGGTTGCCGTCGCTGTGAGTTGCGTGGGAAGAACTGTTCCGGCAGCGCCTGTCTGGTTATTGCCGCCTGTCGGGGCCAGTACTTTATTCGGAGTTAGATACCAGGGCGTCGTCGTACCGTCAGTCTTCAGGAACGTCAACAGCGGAGTTGCGACCTTCAGCTGGCCGTAAGTGGACGAAGGATGCGTTCCATCCGACGAGAAATCTTCGCAGTCCCACACGAGTCCATCATTGCGGCCGAGCATGCCGTTCGACCAGTAATACGGTCCCCATGACATCCACGGCGCGACGACTGGTCCGTTCGACGGGTTGTAGTTCAAGTTCGCATTCCCGTCCAATTGATCCTGAATGGCCCACTTGACCGCGTACCCTACTTCGAACGCGTATGGCTCCGGATTGTCAGGCGCACCGACGCCATTGGAATAGCCACCGTAGGTACGCGAAGAGAAGTAGACCAGCTTCAGGTTCGGGAACAGCGTCAGCATGGTCTGCATCATCGTTTCGTATTGCGTTTGCAGGTTGGCAATATCGGATGGGAACGTTCCGCTCGCAATACCGTCGGTATCTTCCATCCAGATGGCGACAACCTGGTTCGCTGTCACGCCCTGCTGCGGAAGGTAATTATTCAGAACCGTGGTCCAGTAGGCGGAGGTGGTGCTGGTGAAATTGTTCGGTGTCGCTCCACCCTGTGCGCCGTTGACGATCACAAGGTAAGGACTCTTGGCGGGATCTGCGTTCGCGATCGGCAGGAAGCGATTGAATTCGTTCTGTGCCGTGGATTCGCCAATCGCCATGAACACATATTTGCCCGTAGGGCTGTAATTGCCGTTTGCATCGAGCGGCACAATGCCGTTGGCAAGATTGACGCCGTCCGTGTCATGCGAGGCAGGACGCACGTTGCTACCGTTAGGATAAAGGCCGCCTTCGGAACCCTGATAAGTGCCAGTTCCCAGATCCGTCAGAGCCACGATGGGAGTCGATGTATTCGGTACATCGAACGAAATGTCGTTGCAGTTGTCGCCAAGATTCGTGAAGACACCTAAGGTAAGCGTGCTGGTCGCGGTCGCGCTCGTGTTATCGGTGGCCTGCACCGTGAATGTGTAGTTCCCGGTCGTAACGGAAGAAGCAAGCGTTCCGGTAATCACGCCCGCACTAGAGAGCGACAAACCGCTCGGCAGTGTCGACCCTGAGGTCAGAGCCCAAGTGTAAGGTCCCGTACCACCCGCGGCGGTGAGATTTGCTTGATAGGCAGCGCTCTGCGTTGCTTGCGGAAGGGTTGGAAAGGTTGCGACAGAAACATGGGTTGGAGTGGTTCCGGTTCCGTTCAAGGTCGCGCCATTGTCCACGACGCTGTTGTAGTCGAATTGAATTGCGCCGGTCTCCGACGTTGCCGAGCTCGGCGTGTAGAACACAGAAATGGGCAAGCTGGAACCCGCTCCGATCGTGACCGGGAACGTCAGTGCGTTCGTCGTAAAGCTCGGCGGCGAAATATTGATCGAGTTCAGCTGCATGCTGCCTGTACCGTTATTCGTGATCGTGACGGTCTGCGCGCTGCTGGTCGATCCGACTGCCTGCGTAAAATTCAAAGTGGACGGGCTGACGGCTGCAGTGGCCGTGCTGGTTAATCCGGTTCCCGTCAGAGGCACGTCGAGGAAGGTTCCATCATTTAACGTCAACACGAAGTTACAGCTGTATGTCTGTGCTGCGGAAGGCTGAAAAAACACCGAGTAGTGCGTGATCTTCTGAAATTGGCCGAGCTGGAAGGGGGCGATTCCGGAGGTGATGCCGTAGGCTCCGGGACAATCGAACGCAACCGTTTCGATGGTGATCGAACCGCTGGTCGTCAGATTATTAATCGTCAGAACCTTGCTGCCGGAGGCCTTTCCCACATACGTGTTGGCGAATGACAAAGAACTCGGAGTGGAAGAAATTTCCGTGGTCTGCTGTGCCGAAACCAGAACCGAACTGGCAGCAAGCAACAAAAGGGAGGCGGCACACGACAGGACGCGCTTTGACATTTTCATGAAGAACCTCTCGACGATGGGAGATCAGATTGTGCGCGGCGGACGCTCGGCCAAGGCCCGGCACCACACTCTAGTTTTGACCCTCCGAGGGCACAAGACTGCAAGCGACACAGATCCAGTTCCCAGGGAAAAAATCCTTTATTTACTTCTTAGGCGGGTGACTGTCTAGGCGCAAAGGCTGCACCCAGCCCTTGGGGAGTTGAAGTCATTCTGGAGGCACCTATTTAGAGTGTCAATGGTGAAAGTTCTTGCATATAGGCGAGTGGCCTATTCTGGCAGAGAGGAAAGTTTCAGCTGGGGAATTCCCAACCCTCTTCCTTCATTTTGCGGTTGGTCCAATGCTGAAGTTGTTCAAAAAGTGCCGGCTCGATCACGGCAAACCGGACGCCGACACGGCTTTCATCGCCCACCCACATCAGACGCACCTTTGCCTCAAACCGCACGTCGGTTTCGGGAAGTTCGAAGCTAATGTCCACTAGCCCTGCAAATCGCAGAGGCTCGGTCAAGCCATCCAGACCCATTCCGCCGGTACTGAGATTGACGCCGCGAACCTTAATCTGTTCGCCCTGTGCGCTTTTCAGGATTACGGGAATATCCACCTTGGCACGGAAAAATTTTTGCTGCTC
Source organism: uncultured Acidobacteriota bacterium (assembly GCA_963819455.1). GTDB lineage: Bacteria > Acidobacteriota > Terriglobia > Terriglobales > Acidobacteriaceae > Sulfotelmatobacter. The sequence goes on along the minus strand of CAWFWF010000009.1, from coordinate 916,101 downwards.
GTTGCTGATGGATCCCAGGGAAGCCGTCGTTTCCCCGGGCGCGAAGTTGATGCTGTATTCCTTTAGCTTCCTGCTTAGCGTGCGACGGGAAATTCCGAGTTGCTCGGCGGCGAGTGTGCGCTGTCCCCCGGTACGCTCCAGAGCCTTAATGATCATCTGTTCTTCCATGCTGTCAAGATTGCTAACAGGCATGGAGGGCGTCTGTCTCATCGCGGCAGGACCGCTTGCCAGCAAAGCCGCCACTCGCGAAAGGTCGATCTCGACCCCCGGCGCCTCCATTGCAAGTCGCGCCACCATGTTTCGTAACTCGCGGATGTTTCCCGGCCACCCATGCGACAACAGCGCCGAGATGGCCTGCTCGGAAAAATGCTTGGTCGGGGATTTCAGTCGCAGGAAATGTTCTGCCAGGGCGACGATATCTTCCGGTCTTTCGCGCAGCGGAGGAACTTGCAATCGAAATTGTCCCAAGCGATGGAAAAGATCCTGGCGGAAGCGCCCTTCGTTGACTGCAGCTTCGAGATCCTGATTCGTGGCGGCGACGATGCGTACGTCCACCCTGATCTTGCGGTGGCCTCCCAGGCGATAAAACGGCTGGCCATCGAGCACACGCAGCAGTTTGACCTGCATCTGCAGTTGCAGTTCGCCGATTTCATCGAGGAAGAGCGTGCCTTTGTCGGCGAGCTCGAACAGGCCCGGTTTCGAGGCGTCCGCACCACTGAAAGCGCCTTTCTCGTACCCGAACAACTCGCTTTCGACGAGGTTCTCCGGTAGCGCGGCGCAATTGATATCGACCCAAGGCTTCTTGTTGCGGTGCGAAGATTCATGAACCGTGCGCGCGATTAATTCTTTTCCAGTTCCGGTTTCTCCCGTGACCAACACAGTTTCTGTGTGTCCGGCGACACGATCCACCATACCCATGAACTTGTGCATGACGGGGCTGGCCAGAATGAAGGTGGTGTCGTCGATCTTGCGCGAGACCACTCCGGGAATCTTGCTCTCGAGCGGCGCCCCCACATCCGACTTAGGAAGAGCACGCGTGGGCACGACCAGGGCGACCAAGGCCGATGGGAGTGAAGCCGAATCGCGCAGGACTGTGACTGACACTTCGACCGGAACATTGTTCCCCGCCTTGGGACATGCGGAGAGAATGGCGCGGTATCCGCTGGGCTCAAGCGCTTCGCGGATGATCGAGGCTCGTAGCGCGTCCCGACCTTTTTCTTGTGGGCTGTCAAAGAATGATGCGAGATCGCGTCCTGCGATTTCCTGAGGAGAATGCCCCCAAAGCTGTGAGAAAGCTGCATTGCCACCGATCAGATAACCCTGAGGATTGGCATAGCAAACGGCGACGGCAGAAGGAATCAGTGGACAATCGTCAACCCGAGAGGCCGCAGCGATCGGGCGGGAGTTGTTCTGGTCCGAGCTAGGCTGCCAAATGGGCATAGTTTCAGGTTTGCGACGATGGTGACATACGATCGAGCCTTACAGTGACAACGCAGTGAGCAAAAGCGTAACGAAGGTAATCTGGGGGGCGATTCCCTGCAGGAATTCTCTCTGATTCTTGCACGATATCCGAGTCCATTCAGCAGTCGTATGACCAACACGGGTTACTTGAGTAAGGTTCTTGAAGTCGTTTCCTTCCCATAAGATTCAGCAGAGACCAAAGACTGCAAAGCTGAGAGTTAGCGCCACCCGTGTGCGTCTCTACGGGTGCGCGGAATTAGGTCTTGGCCGGGGTAGGAGTAGTTTGACGGGCACAACAGCGGGTGAATCGTACTCCAGCTGTGAATCGTAGATGAAACCAGACTCAGAGAAGCTGTCGCTACCGACGAAAGCATTCCTCGGCGCCGCCGTGTCGATCGGCATGGTGATCCTGATCTTTTCGTTATCGCATTGGCAGTCCCACGATCCGATGCGATTTGTTTGCTACCTCGCGGTGGCTCTGCTGGCATCCGGACTGAAAGTGCAGCTGCCAGGCATCGACGGCACCATGTCGGTGAATTTTCTCTTCATTTTATTAGGCGTACTTGAACTGAGTCTTCCAGAAACGCTTGTGATCGGCTGCGCGGCCACGCTAGTACAAAGCGTTTGGCAGGCGCGGAAACGCCTCGACCCAGTGAAGGTTCTGTTCAATGTGGCGGGCATGATGGCGAATGCCTGCAGCCTCACCTACCTGAGCTACCACTGGCTGTTGAACAGCTTCGCATCGAGCAAGCCCATTCTGTTGATGGTAGCCGCGTTGGTGTTTTTCTTCGCAAACACCTTGCCGATCTCGATCGTCATTGCCCTGACTGAAGGAAAATCCAGCCGAAAGATTTGGGCGGAATGCTACTTCTGGTCATTTCCTTATTATCTCGTGGGCGCGGCAGCAGTCGGACTTGTTGGCATCATTAACCGTAGCGCCGGATGGCAAACGTCTCTACTTGTTTTGCCCCTCATCTACTGGGTATACCGCTCGTACCGCTTATATCTTGGACGTCTCGAAGCGGAAAAAGAGCGCGTAGAAGTCGAGAAGCGCCACGTTGAACAAATCGCATCACTGAACATGAGAACCATCGAGGCTTTGGCGCTGGCGATCGAGGCCAAAGATCACACTACGCATACCCACCTTCAGCGGGTAAGAACCTACGCGGTGGAAATTGCGAAGGAACTGGGTTTGGACGAAGGGCAGATCGAAGCTTTGCGAGCCGCGGCTTTGCTGCACGACATCGGAAAGCTTGCCGTGCCGGAACAGATCATCAACAAACCCGGAAAGCTGACCCCAGAAGAGTTCGAAAAAATGAAGGTACATCCGATCGTGGGATCGGAGATCCTCGAGCGTGTGGCCTTCCCTTATCCGGTGGCTCCCATTGTCCGATCGCATCACGAGCGCTGGGATGGGTCGGGATATCCCGATGGCTTGGCGGCAGAGGAGATTCCAATTGGCGCGCGCATCCTCGCGGCTGTGGATTGTCTCGACGCTCTCGCCTCTCACCGTCAGTATCGGCCTGCAATGCCTCTTGCGGAGTCAATGGAGAAAGTAAAAGAGAAGGCCGGGACTTGGTTTGATCCGCAGGTCGTCCAGATTCTTGAAAGCCGCTACATCGAACTCGAACGCCTGGCCCAAATGACAGAGGAGACGATCGGAACGTTAGGGCTCTCAAAATCGGTACGAGTGGAGCGCGGTCTTGCTCCGGCTGCGGGATTTGAGCGCGCCGATCCTACCAACGGATCTTTGGACAATGCCGACTTCCTGACCTCGATCGCTTCTGCTCGGCAAGAGGCGCAGACCATGTTTGAACTGAGCCAGGATCTCGGCGTGTCGCTCAGTCTCAGTGAAACTTTGTCGGTATTGTCGATGCGTCTTCGCCGCATGATTCCTTACGACTCCATCGCGGTATTTGTAAACCGCAATGGATGGCTCTTGCCGGAATTGGTCAGCGGCGAAAACTTCCGAATTCTGTCGTCCTTGAAGGTCAAGGTGGGAGAAGGGCTCTGCGGCTGGGTTGCAGAAAACTGCAAGCCGATTGTGAACGGCAATCCGCAGGTTGAGTCTGGGTATGTCATCGATCCTGGAAAACAGACGGCGTTGCAGTCTGCTCTCGTAGTTCCGTTGGAGGGATTGAATGGTGTCGTTGGCGTGCTCGCGATGTATCAATCCACGCGCGACGCATTTACCCCCGATCACTTGCGAATCCTTCTGGCAGTGGCTTCGAAGGTGGCACTCTCCGTAGAAAATGCTCTGAAGTATCAGCAGGCGGAAAGCTCTGCGACCACCGATTATCTGACGGGATTGCCGAACGCACGGTCGTTGTTTGTACATCTCGCGCAAGAAGCCGCACGCTGCCGGCGCATGAAGACCTCATTGGCCGTGCTCGTCTGCGACATTGATGGCTTTAAGCAGATCAACGATTCCTACGGACATCTCGAAGGCGACAAATTGCTGCGTGAGTTTACCACCCGCCTGAAAGATGTTTGCCGCGGATACGACTACGTCGCCCGCATGGGCGGAGACGAGTTTGTCATCACTTGCCCCGGCCTTACGGCAGACGCCGCTCGGGAAAAAGCCGAGCGATTAAATCAGGCTGCCATCGAGTCTGGGCGCCACGTCTGCGGCCGCGATCTGATCACCCTGAGCGTCGGCATGGCGTTTTGTCCGGAAGACGGCACTGATGTCGAACGCCTGCTTGCAGAAGCCGATCGCAGAATGTATTCGATGAAACAAGTACATCACGCCGAGGCTGCCGCGCGCGAGCAGGGCACCAAATCATTAGGCGCAGGCGCGCAGTAGGGGGATTCACACCATGTTGGCCTCGAGAATTGCTCGGCATGGAATCGTGATCCTGGCAACCGTGCTCCTCGGAGGTCTTCTATCTGCATTCCTGGTGCGTCTCGCGCCTGGATTCGATTCCGATGAAGCCCAGCTCGATCCTCACTTGAATTCTGAGAGTGTGCAGGCGATGCGTGAGACGCGTCTCGCTCAACACAACATCTTCCATTTCTATTGGCAATCGATGCAGCGGGCCGCCCACGGCGATCTCGGCACGTCTCTCTCCCTCGGACAACCGGTCGTGAAGCTCCTGCGGGAGCGCGGGCCGCTGACAGTCCGTTTGGTCGCAATTGCGCTGATGATCAGCTGGGCGGCGGCGTTAGCTCTGGCTTTCAGTGCTGCCTGGCTACGAACAATGGCTTACGACACCGCCGCGACGGTGATTTGCGGAACGTTGTTGTGCGTTCCTGCAGCGGTCCTGGCACTGCTATCCGTTTTATGGAGGCTACCCGGTGCATTGGTGATTGCGATGATCGTCGCCCCGCGCGACTACCGGTATATGCGGAACCTTCTCGGTAAGGCCTATTCCCTTCCACACATCGTCACGGCCCGGGCTAAGGGTCTGAGCGAGTGGCGAATTCTCTTCTGGCATGTCGTACCGGTCGTCGCACCACAAATGCTGGCCGTCGGGGGGGTCTCCGTGAGTCTCGCCCTCGGAGCCACCATTCCCGTGGAAGCACTTTGCGGACTGGCCGGCGTTGGACAACTGGCATGGCAGGCCGCCTTAGCTCGCGATCTCCCACTTTTGATGAACATCACAATCCTGGTGACGCTAGTAACCTTGCTCGCAAACTCGGGGGCCGATGTAATCGGACATATGCTCCGAGACCAGGAAGGATGACCGTCTGGCGCAGGGTGGCGTGTGCCGTTCTCCTGCTGGTTGTCGGAGTGTCTCTGGCCGCCAACTGGCTGGCTCCCGGAGGATATGCCAGGCAATACCGCGAAGCATCCGACGCCGCGCCATCGAAAACACATTGGCTGGGCACGGATGAAATTGGGCGAGACCGTTTCGCGCGTGTTCTTTATGGCACGAGGATATCGCTCTTGCTGGCTCCGGCTGCCGCGTTGCTTTCCACTTTAATGGCAGCGCTGATTGGCGGACTCACCGGTTATCTGGGCGGTTCATGGGCACGCATGGCAATGGCAGTGACGGATTTATTTCTATCTTTGCCATGGCTGTTCCTGCTGATCACAGTTCGGGCTTTGATGCCGCTCAATGTGTCGCCCTTGATCTCGGTGATGGTCACGTTCTTGATGCTGGGATCGCTAGGCTGGACCAGCGCCTCGCGTGTTCTTTGTTCAACCGCTGGTTCCGTACGGGATTCTGACTTTATTCGGCAGGCTCGGGCGGCAGGAATGGGTGGATTTAGGCTGTTCTGGGTTCATGTCCTGCCGAACCTGAAGCCGGTTCTTTACGCCCAGTTTTGGATCTCGATCCCCGCGTTCATTTTGAGCGAGGCAAATCTCGGAATCCTCGGATTGGGCGTTGCCGAACCGATGCCCTCGTGGGGCAGTCTGCTGAAAGAGTTGGAAGGGCTCGTATCTGTCGGAGAAGAGCCTTGGAAGTTTGTACCACTGGTATTGCTGATCGTCGTAGTGACGTCGTTTCAACTTGTACTCTCCAAACAGGACGAGGCGCCCGCTTGATGCGTCTCCAAGGGATGGTTCGCAGTGACTGCAATTTGTAAGAAATCCTTCGTTGTTTTCATGATCTGCCTCGGAATATTGGCAGGCAGTGCTGTGGCCCAGGGAGAATTGCACTTCTGTCTGCGCTCGGAGCCAAAGACCTTCGATCCGTTGAAAGTTGAGGATGACGCGTCGGTCGCGATCCGCTATCTAACGGGCGGAGTTCTCCTACGGATGAATCGCCAGACGCAGGCCCTGGAGCCGGAACTCGCATTGTCGTGGAAAGTCTCGAAGGACAGCAAGCAGATCATCTTCAAGTTGCGCAGCGGAGTCTCGTTCTCCGACGGCACGCCGTTCTCTGCCGAAGATGTCGCGTATACGATGCAACGGTTGATGGATCCCTCTCTGCATTCCCCCACCGGCGATGCCTTCCGCTCTGGTCCGGGAAACGTCGAGACCAAGGTTATTTCGCCGACGCAGATTTCCATTACATTCCCTGCGCCGGTGGCTGGACTGGACCGCCAATTCGATCAGGTGGCTATCGTGTCTGCCCATTCGGATAAGAAAGAGATGGCGGTTCTTGGACCATTTGTTGTAGCCGAATACAAAGCCGGGGCGTCGCTGCTTCTGAAGAAAAATCCGAACTACTGGAAGGCTGACGCGCAAGGACGGAAGCTTCCCTACCTCGACTCCGTTCGGCTCGACATTCAGCCGAACCGCGACGTCGAGATGCTCCGCTTCAAGCGCGGAGAAATCGATTTGATCAATTCCCTTGATAGCGAGTATTTCGACAAACTGGCTGGAAGTTCGCCGCAATTTGTCCACGACGCCGGTCCTTCGCTCGACAGCGAGCAGATGTGGTTCAACGAAGTCGCCCGCGCGCCGCTTCCTGGCTTCAAGAAGAACTGGTTCCGCTCGGCCACTTTCCGGCGGGCGATTTCCGAAGCGATCAACCGCGACGATCTCGCTCGCGTGGTCTTCCGCGGACATGCACAACCTGCTGTCGGACCGGTTTCTTCCGCTAACAAGTTTTGGTTTAACGCAAAGTTGAAGCCCGAAGTCTATTCCACCGATCTCGCCCTGAAGGCATTGCAACTGGAAGGCTTCCGTCTGGAAAACGGCGCATTGAAAGATAAGGAAGGAAACGCTGTCGAATTCTCGATCATCACGAACTCGGGAAACAAGAGCCGTGAGCGCATGGCGACGATGATCCAGGAAGATTTGCAGAAGATCGGCATTCACGTGAATATTGTCACGCTGGACTTCCCCTCTCTCATCGAACGCATCACGCAGACCTTCGACTACGAGGCAATCCTGTTAGGCCTGACCAACGTGGGCCTCGATCCCAACGAGCAGATGAATGTATGGCTCAGTTCCTCAGAGAATCACCAGTGGAACCCGCAAGAAAAGGCTCCAGAGACTACGTGGGAAGCGGAGATCGATCGTCTCATGCGGACGCAGGCATCCGCGGCCGATGCCAGGAAGCGCAAAGAGGCTTTCGACCGCGTGCAAGAGATCGTGGCTGATCAGGTTCCATTTATCTATCTCGTAAACCGGAACGCCCTGTCCGCGGTTTCAACCAAAGTTCAGGGATCAAGCCCAGTCATTCTTGTGCCGCAAACGTACTGGAACGTTGAACGGCTGTCGGTAAAGTAGGCGAACCCGGCAATCCGGCATTACGGCGCATGGATCATTCGAACCAGAACGACGCTCTGCTGACCGCATGTCTTTCCGTGCGCTATGGGAAGAAACCGGCCGTACTGCGGGACATCGATCTGAAAGTTCGCCGCGGCGAAGTTCTTGGACTGGTTGGACAGAGCGGATCCGGCAAAAGCACGCTTGCGATGACGATCCTCGGATTGCTCGACCGTAAGCGCACGACTGTCGAAGGCACGCTCGATTTCGATGGCAGGGATCTGCTTAAGCTGCGCGAACGCGAGTTGCGAGCCATGCGCGGCAGCAAGATCGCTCTTGTGCTGCAGAGTCCGCTGTCTTCACTTAACCCAGCGCTAAAAATTCGCACCCAACTCAGGGAGACATGGGCAGCACACGCTTCGGGCTCCACTGCTGATTGCGATCAAGCCATCCGGGCTGCCCTCGAGAGCGTCAGTCTTCCATCCTCAGATGAATTTTTGAAGAAGTATCCGTCTCAAATGAGTGTGGGGCAAGCGCAGCGCGTGCTCATCGCAATGGCTGTCATTCATCGTCCAGCATTGCTGATTGCCGATGAAGCCACAAGCGCCCTGGATGTCATTACCCAATCGGAGATCCTCGCACTCTTTCGCGAACTGAACCGCAACTCCGGAATGTCGATTCTCTACATCTCGCACGATCTGGCGTCAGTCGCCGGAATTTGCGATCAGATCGCGATCCTGCATCAAGGACAGATTGTGGAGTTGGGGGCTTCCGAACAGGTTCTTACGAATCCTCAACACGAATACACTCAGCGCCTCATGGCGGCCATGCCCAGGATGCCGCAGGCAATTTCCAAGGCAGCTACGGTTTAAGGCAAAGCCTAAATCCAAAAAAATACTCCGGAGCGCGTGCCTTCCCCAAGGATCGCGCTCCGGAGCCCGCACACTACCTCGTGCAAACCGGTAATTAATTAACAGTGAAGTTTGTTGTCGTTGAGGCGGTGCCGCCTTTGGTCACGACCGCGATCTTGCCGGTCTTGGCCCCTGTAGGCACAGTCGCCGTGATTTGTGTATCCGAGGTCACAGTGAATGAAGCAGACAGACCATTGAATGTCACTTTCGTCGTTTGCTCCATACCCGTTCCGGTGATCGTCACCTTCGTGCCCACCGGTCCGCTGGTAGGCGTGAATGTCACGATGGTGGGCGCGACTTTGTAGTTTGCTAATGTCGACAAGACGGTCGTTCCCGTTGTCACCGTCACCGTGCCGGTTAGAGCACCAGCAGGAACCGTCGCCAAGATAAATGTGCTGCCGCTGACTGCAATCTTGGTGGCCGCCGTGCCCCCAAACTTCACCACCGACGTCCTCGAGAATCCCTGGCCCAGGATGCCGACCTGAGCCCCTTCTTTGCCGCCAGTGACGTTGACCAACGAAATAAACGGACTATAGGTCGTACTCAAGCTATAAAACGTGCCAGAGCTCTGCGTTCCGCCCTGATACGTAGTGCTGTAGATCGTGCCGTTGGTGGCGAGCAAGAGGGGGGCATACGGTTGAGCGCAGTTCGAACAAACGAGTGGATAGAGATAGAGGTTGTTGTACACGCCCTTGGTAGTGATGTCGAACAATCCAGCCTGGCCGCAGCCACCGCCCGCGCAATCAGTCGCGGCGCCATACAACAGGCCATCTGGGCCCTGCGTTAAGGGCAGTATTGGGTTCGCACCCTCGGTTTGGTCCGGAAAGCTGTAAAGAGTGGTCTCAACTCCCGCAGGAGTGATTTTGAAGACGGTGCCGTGTCCCGCCGTTCCACCGAATTCCGTAGTCCCGTAGTAGTTGCCGTCTGAGCCCTGAATGAGGCTGGTATACGGGTTTGCTCCATCGGGATTGCTTTTGAACGTGTAGACCAGCGTCGCCTTGCCGGCCAGCGAAATCTTGAAGACTCCACCGTCACTGATGATCCAGCCGTTCCCCAAGCCCCATAGATTTCCATCGCTCCCTTGAATCAAGCCCAAGGGTTCAGCCGTGTCGTTCGGAGGACCTTGAAAGTTGTACAACTGGCTGTAAGCGCCCGCCATCGTAAGTTTGTAGACCGTACCGTAGCCGCTCGTTCCACAAAAGCCCGTAGTTCCGTAGAAGTTTCCATCGGAAGCTTGCATCGGAGGTGCAAGCGGATGGCATCCGTCCGTCGTCGTTCCCAGGAAGGTATGCATCACAGTGATCGTGCCGGTCGGCGTTAACTTAATGAGAGTGCCGTTATTGGTGGGATCGCTGTAACACGAGGAGTAAAAATTGCCATCCGTGGCGAGTATCAGGCCATCGCAATTCGTTCCTTGGGTCTGAGTAATCGAGGTCAGGGCAGTGAGCACTCCGCCAGACGAAACCTTGTAGAAAACACCCTGACAGCAACCATTCCCCGATAATGAGATTCCGTAGAAATTTCCGTCCCGGCCCTGAGCCATGCGGCCTAGTGGAAGCGTGGGTGATGAGTTATCGCCGCTGGAAGTAAAGTTGGTGAGGGTTGTCACGGTTTGGGCTGCCGCCGAAACGGTTGCTGCCGCGAAAAGGGCGGCGAGAATGATCACGGTGAAGGACAACTCGATTGTCCTGGACTTCATTTTGTTTTTTCCGTTGCGCGAATTCATGGCTATCTCCTGGGAACTACTTCTTGGTCATCTTGGCAAGGTTCGTTTGCGAATTAAGCGGCTTAGGCAATATTCGGTTGCTTCGTGAGTAGCGTTTCTCCAGGTTCTGTTACGCAGGTCCGCTTCCCGCTCCCACAAGTCACCAAATGCGAGCCCAATCTCGCCTGAATCGCCTGCGCGGTCAATGCTCCGGAGGCGACCCCTGAGCGGATTTGAAGCAACGCGCCATCTTTCTTGCTTGTAATGAGTTGCGGGGGGCTCTTGTCTGACAGCGAGGACGCAAAATTGTTCAAACTCTGCCGATTTGCATTGGTGGTAGACTGATGTCCCCCCTGTACCAGAAGCCATGAGCCTTATCAGCAAGAGCCAGCCTGTTGTGCGTTTTGGTGTCTTCGAGGCGGACTTGCGCTCTGACGAACTTCGCAAGAACGGTCTCCGCATCAAGATTCAGGATCTTCCTTTTCGCGCGTTGAAACTGCTCCTCAGCCGCCCCAACGAGATCGTGACCCGGGACGAGTTCCGAAAACAACTTTGGCCTGAGGATGTTTTCGTCGATTTCGAGCGCGGAACCAGCAGCGCCATCAAACGTCTTCGCGATGCCCTCGGCGATTCGGCCGACAATCCCATTTTCATCGAGACCGTTGACCGACGAGGCTATCGGTGGATCGCACCGCTGCGCGCGCCGGAACCGCCGCCAAAGCCGAGTGAGCAAACTGCCGCCGCGGCATTACCGCCGCCCGCGAAGTCCTCGGCATGGCGCAATCTGGTTTTCGTCTTGCCGGTGCTCGCGCTGGTGTTTGCCGTGTGGATCTTCCGCCCGGGCTACCGTAATGCGAAGGCGGGCGCAAAGTCCGGTCCTCCGCCCGCGACGGACTCGATGCACCATGCCGCGAATCGGGAGGCTGAGGATTACTACCTGAAGGGACGCTTTTACTGGAACAAACGAACGCCAGAGAGCCTAAACCAGGCGGTGGATTCCTTTACCCAAGCCATCGTTCACGATCCGAACTACTCCGACGCATATGTAGGGTTGGCCGATTGTTACAACCTGATGCGGGAATACACGCTGATGCCCTCCACTGAAGCGTATCCGCGCGCGCTGGCGGCAGCGAAAAAGGCGGTCGAACTCGACGATCATTCCTCCGCTGCGCATGCCTCCCTTGCGTTCGTCTCGTTCTTTGGCATGTGGGACGCGGGAACCGCAGACGAAGAGTTCCGGCGCGCCATCGATCTCGATCCCAACAATGCGAACGCTCATCATTGGTATGCCACGTACTTGCAGGCGATGCTGCGTTTCGACGAATCCCTCATAGAGATCGACCACGCGCAAGCTCTGGACCCGAACTCTTCTTCCATCCTCGCTGATAAAGGAATCATTCTGCTGCGTGCCGGACGCCGTGAAGAAGCGATACGGCTTTTGCAGCAACTCGAAAAGGCCGATCCAGAGGCCGTCTCTCCCCACCGCTACCTGCGTTTCGCTTATCGCGAAGGCGGAGACTATAAAGACTACTTGTCAGAATTAAAGAAGGAATCCGTTCTGATTCACGACGCTACCCAGATGGCAATCGCAGATGCCGCCGAAAGAGGATTCGCCGCCGGGGGCGCAAAGGGAATGTTCGCGGGCCAGCTTGCACAGGAGAAGAAGGCCTTCAACGACAACAAGTTTTCTCCATTCTTTCTGGCCGAGACTTATTCTTTGATGGGCAATACCGACGAAGCCCTGAGATCCCTGCAAATCTGCTTCGACCGGCACTGCGATCCGAATGTGGATTTGGCCGTGGAACCGTCGTTCAAGAACCTGCATCATCTTGCCGCCTACCAGCAATTGCTCGCCAAATCAGGCCTTCCGCCAGTCAATTAGCTCCGGCTCTATCCGTCTGCAACTAGTCTCTCGGTAACAGTATTTCCAACCCAAAAGTAACACTTCGAAATCAATGGGTGGGACACCCTGTCCCATGCCCACAGGTCCGGGACAGAGTGGCCCAATTGATCGCTCCCTCAGTCAAATCATGTGGTTTTGATTCAACTACTTACAGCTCTGTGATTGGCGTGTCCCTTGCAATACAAACCGCGAGTACAAGTTTGAGTTTTCCCCCTATCAGAGAAAGGGTGAGATTTATGAGCCGTACGAGCAAGCCACAAAAGAAGGAGCGGCATAGCGCGGCCTGGGGCAAACGCCTCGGGATGGTGCTGGTGCTGACCACGGGGATGGCATTCGGACAGCGATGGTCCAATCCGATGGCCGAAGAGACCGGAAGGTTCTCTCGTATCGCCCCTGAGCTTTCCACACTGTTGGCGAAAGCGAAGCAAGGATCGTTACGCGGCCAGACTGTGAAAGTCATCGTGCAGTACCGTCAGACCCCGACTACGGCGCACTACGCGACCATGCAGGGACGCGGCGCTCGCCTTCAGTCGAAACTTCACATGATCAAGGGAGCGGCTTTCTCGATCCCGGTCAGCGCTCTTCCGTTGTTGGAAGCTGATCCGGATGTTGAATCCGTAACCATCGACCATCCGATGAGCGTGATGGACGATACGACCAACGGCGCGACTGGCGTCAACGCAGCTTGGAACTCCGGTTACACCGGCAGCGGCGTTGGAGTTGCGGTCATCGATAGCGGCATCAACGACAACGTTGCCGACTTGTGGAACCAAGCAGGCACCGCATCACGCGTGGTTTATCACCAGGACTTTACCGGTACCGCCACCACAAACCTTCTTGGCGGAAAGTATGACCTGTACGGACACGGCACGCACGTCGCCGGCATCATCGGCGGCAACGGTGCACTCTCGGGAGGCCACTATGAAGGCGTGGCTCCGGGCGTGAACCTGATCGACTTGCGCGCTCTGGATGCAAACGGTGCGGGCTCCGATAGCACCGTGATCGCGGCCATCCAGCAGGCAATCGCTCTGAAGAACACGTACAACATCAAAGTCATCAACCTTTCTCTCGGGCGCGGAATCCCGTTCAGCTATACGCAAGACCCTCTCTGCCAGGCGGTGGAATCGGCTTGGAAGAGTGGCATCGTCGTCGTCGTGGCGGCCGGCAACTATGGCCGTCTGAGCGTCAACGGCAGCAATGGCTTCGGAACAGTTACCGCCCCGGGCAACGATCCTTACGTTTTGACCGTCGGCGCAACCAAAGCCGGTGGATCACCGTACGCTTCCAACGAAACGGTTGCGAGCTACAGCTCAAAAGGTCCCACCACCTACGATCACATCGTGAAGCCTGACTTGGTCGCACCGGGCAACGCTGTGGTTTCCCTTTCCGCTCCGGGCGCAACGCTAGAGACTCTGTACCCTGGCGACCTGAAGCAAGGAAATAGCGGCAAGAACTCGTACTTCACTTTGAGCGGCACCAGTATGGCGACGCCTGCTGTGGCAGGCGCAGTAGCCATCCTGTTACAAGAGCACAGTACGATGACGCCGGATCAAGTGAAGGCTCGTCTGATGAAGACCGCATACAAGATCGGGTTGACCTCAACCTCCGCTTATGTGCCGCACTTGTTCCAGTCTTTCACCTGCTTCTACGATCTGTTCTCGGTGGGCGCGGGACTTCTGAACGTTCAGGCCGCAGTCAGCAACTCGGATCTGGCGCCGTCCACGGTTGGTTCGGCGTTGTCTCCGACCGCTGTTTACAACCCGCAGAATGGCGTCGTATCGCTGGTCTACGGAAACTCCACCGTCTCGAACACGTCGGTGGTATGGGGGAGTTCAGTGGTCTGGGGAAGCTCTGTGGTTTGGGGCTCTTCGCTCGTGAACGGAACCTCGGTCGTCTGGGGTAGCTCGCTGCCCTGGAACAACAATGCTCTGAGCGCATTCAGTGTGGTCTGGGGTTCCAGCACCGGTTCGGCTACTGCGTCGAGCGTGGTCTGGGGCTCGTCCGTAGGCACCGCTAACAGCGCCTTCTCCGATGCCGGAGACGACGAACAATAGTCGCCGTGTAATTCATTAAAGAAAGGAGACGACATCATGAATCACACACGGCAAATTAAATTGTTCATCGGCACAATGACAGTGGCCGCAACAGTAGCGGCAGGATACGCAGCAACGGTCAGCCACACGCTGCATCTTCCCCTGGCACTCGCAGTGCTGGGACTGGCAGCGGCAACCTCAAGACTCAAAGTCAAGTTGCCCGGCGTAGACGGCAATATGTCAGTTAACTTGCCCTTCCTGCTTACGGCAGCGGTCAACCTGAGCGCGGCAGAAGCGGTTGTGGTCACGTGCGTATCGACAGCGGTGCAGTGCTGGCCGCGGAAGAACGCGAAGTTTAACCCGCAGCAGATGGCGTTCAACCTCAGCATGATGGTGTTCGCTAGCTCGCTGGCCAGCCTGGTGTTCAGTGCAGGGGTGCGGATGGGAACGCTGCCCGGTTCACTTACCTTGGGCTTGGTCCTGGCAACAGCGACCTTGTTCCTTGGGCAGACGGCTCCAGTCGCCGGTATCGTGTCGGTGAGCGAGGGAAAGGCAGCAGGTCCGGTTTGGTGGAACCTGGTCAGCCTCTCCTTCCCGTACTACGTTGTCAGCGCCGGAGTGACGTCAATGGTTCAGGCGATGAGTTCGCACATGGGCTGGGGATTAGCACTTGCAGTATTCCCGGTCATGTACGGAATCCACCGCTCCTACCAGTTGTACTTTGGTCGGATCGCGGAAAGCCTGCGGCCTATGGCAATGGCGAAAGCTGCCGGAGCCAGCGCATAACCGAACGCTGTCGAAATACATTGGCCTGCGCCTTCCACGGCGCAGGCCATCTTTCATTTTGCTTTCAAGTAGCAGTTTGAGTCTGCCGCTCGGATTATGGCTGCGTTCCAGTCTCGAAGTTCAACGTTGCCAAGGACAGGCGATATTGATATTGAGCGTTAACGTACCCGATGGCCGCATCAGTTTGCTGCAACTGCGCCTGGCTCAATTCAACGATCGAACCCAAACCGAGTTGGTAGCGTCCTTGTGCAAGCTTCAAGCTCGAATCGGCCTGAGCTGCAAGTTCTTGCGAGACTGCGACTCGCTGAAACGCAGCATGCGCCGCCAGCCACGCTGTCCGGACGTCTCGAACCACGCGGTCGCGAAGATCGCGAGTGTTTTCCGCAGCTGCTTTGGCCCGGTAGCCAGCTTCCGAGGCCTGCGAACTCAATAGAAATCCATTGAAGATCGGAACGTTCATGTTCACCCCAATCGCACCGTACCAGCTGGAGATGAAGTAATTCGGAAAGCATCCTCCGAAACAATCCGGCCTCACCGGGGACACTCCTGCCGTTCCCATTGCGCTAATGGTGGGTAGCAGCATGTCCCGTTGCGCTCGCCGGTATTTTTCTGCCGCTTGTTGCTCATAAGTAAACGCCTGCAAATCAGGGCGCTGCCGCAGTGCGGTATCGATAAGGGTGTTGACGTCATCCGGCGGCGTCGGGGTCGGGCTCTCTTCCTCGCTCAGTTGATAATGGGTCAGCTTGTCCGATCCCAGTACGGCGCTGAGTGCCGCCATCGTCGAGTCGACGTTGTTTTGCGCGTCGAGTTGCAAAAGCTTCGCTTGCGAAAGATTCACTTCTGCGAATGACAGGTCCAGATTCGATTTGAGCTTGCTCTTCGTCAGCTCATCAATTTGATGTTGCACGGATTGTCGCGTCGTCACAGTTTGGTTCGCAACTTTGAGTAGTGCTTGGGCCTCGAGCGCGTTGTAGAACGCTTGATCGGTCGTCAGAACAACATCCTCCACGGTGGCGGTAGCGTTGGCATTCTGGGCCTTCTCGCGCAGCTTTGCCGCGGCCACGAGATTGGTCGTGCGACCAAAATCCGTCAGGAGTTGGCTTAGCGTTGCCGCCGACTCCGGCATGCTCGAGCAGCAGCGGGGCATTGAGCACGCCAGCCCCGATACGTGTTCCTTCGTTCGCATCCACCGCGGTGATTGCGCCATTCAGATTGGGGAGCTCCGCGGACCGGACTTCGCGGGAAACCTGATGCTGAGCCAGCGCCAGTAATCGTCCGACACTAATTCTGGGATTGTTTTTGAGCGCCAGCTGCTCAGCCTGAACTCGCGTCAGATTCATCGGCGACGCCGGATCCGTCTGCTGCGAACTCGCAGGCGGCTGCAAAATGTCACGCGAGCGCGCAATCATTTCCTGCTCTGAGCTTGCAGACGAGAAAGACCCCAACACTGCCTCGCTCTTCTGGGGAAGTGGAGCGGCAGGCAGATGTCCGTTACTCCCGGCCGGAGAATAATTTTGGCAAAGCGCAGCTTGAAGGAAACAAGCTCCGACAACAGCTACCAGAGCAAAGCCAGCGCGGGCTTTCGAACAGAAACTAGAGACCGGCTTTCCCCTCATTCGGCAGCTCCGACTTGCGGAGCCATTCCGCCTTTCGTATCGCGCTTCGCGTAAACAAGTAGATAGGCAGCCGGAACGATAAATATCGTCAGAACCACCGAGGATGTCAGGCCTCCGATAATCGCCCGGGCCAGTGGCGCATACTGTTCGCTGCCCGTACCCAGTTTCAAGGCCATCGGCACCATACCGATGATCGTCGCGAGAGACGTCATTAGAATCGGCCGCAAACGCACCCGACAAGAAGTGATGATGGCATCCGAAACCGAGCTTCCCTGCTCCTCTAATCGATGGGCGAATTCCACAATCAAAATGCTGTTCGACGCCGAGATTCCAACCAGCATTAAGATGCCCATGAGCGACATCACATTGAGAGTGGTCCCTGTCAGAGGAAGAATTATCAGCACGCCAATGAATCCCATGGGAATCGCCAGCATGATCAGAAGCGGATCCACGAACGACCGGAACTGTGCGACCAGGATGAGATACAGAAGTACCGCGGACAACGACAGTCCGACTGCGAAGCTTCGGAATGAAGCATTCATTCCCTCGACCATGCCGCGCACATTGACCCGCACATCCTCCGGGAGCTTCATGTTCTTCAGCACATCCTGGACCTGGTCTTCGACTTTCCCCAGATCCTCGGACGCCGGAGTGACATACACATCCGTCACTCGCTGAATTTGATAGTGATCGACCTCTGTCGGGGTCTGAACATTCTCGAGTTTCACAACCGCGTCCAGAGTAGTCGGCTGTTTCAAGCTGGGAGCGCGAATGGGAATATTCGTCAAATCTGCCAGGTCTTGAATCGAACCCTTGCCTCGCTCCGGATACTGCACTGTCAGAAAATAATCGTTTCCAGTCTTGTGATCGACCCAGTAATTCGGCGCGATCATCGCGTTGGAGTTAAGCGCCGTAATGACGTTGTCGACAACTTCTTTCTGCGTGAGCCCTAGCTCTCCCGCGTGGACGCGATCCACATCCAGTCGCAGGCCCGGATAATTCAGGTCCTGCGGAATGTACACTTCGCCCACGCCCTTAACACTCCGCAGGCGCGACGCTAATTCCTGCGCGAAGTTGTAGGACTGATGCAGACTTCGTCCACCCACCTGAATATCGATCGGTGCCTGCATGCCTGAGTTCAGGATTGCATCGACCATCGATCCGCAGGAGAGAAACGTTCGTATCTCCGGGAATTGTTGCGCCATCGCTTTTTGCACCCGGTCCATATATTCGAAGCTGGACTTCGGATGAGATTCCTTCAGCGCAACCTGAATCGTGGCCATGTACGGGCCGGCGTTGGTCGTATACAACGATGAAAAATCAGGGACGACTCCGACATTCGATACGACGATTTTCGAGTCGTCACCTCCCACTTCATGACGGATAAGATCCTCCACTTTGGCGACGTATTGTTCCGTAACCTCCAACCGCGTTCCAGTCGGCACTTTGAGGTTGACGGTGAATTGTCCGGCATCTGTCCTGGGGAAGAACGCCAATCCCACAAGTGGATACAGGGCCAAGCTTGCGACAAAGGCAAGGCCAAGAACTGCCACGGTGAGTCCGGGACGAGCCACCGCCCGCTTCACCCAATATTCATAAAAATCAAGCAATCGATTGAACTGCCGATTGAAACCAGCGGTAAATCGTTCCCATGCGGATCCGGTTGAGGTCGTCGGCTCAACTTCGTATTCGCGGCTCTCGTGCTTCGCATGCGGAACCGCTTTCAGAAATCGCGCACAAAACAGCGGAATGACCGTCATCGCCACGAGGTAGGAGGCGAACAACGAAATCACCACTGCCAGTGCCAGTGCTGAGAAGAGGAATTTGCTCACTCCGTACAGGAACGTTACAGGAAAGAAGACCACGACCGTGGTCAGTGTGGCTGCCAGAACGGCGAGGCTTACTTCCGTCCCACCGATTTCGGCCGCGGCCACCGGCGTGGCTCCCTCTTCAAGATGGCGGTAGATGTTCTCCAGCGAAATGACCGAGTTATCGATGATGCGTGAAAACGCAAGCGCGAGGCCGCCAAGAATCATCGTGTTGATCGTGCTCCCGGCAAAGTTAAGAACGACGAAGGTCGCGAGCGCCGAGAGCGGAATTGAAAGAAAGACCGCGGACGTTGCTCGGAAACTTCCGAGGAAAACAAGGATCATCAGGCTGGTGAGCGCCAGGCCCAACGCACCTTCATGCAGAAGCGTCTTGATAGCCTCTTTCACGAATGCGGATTGATCGAAAACCACGCTGGCTTTCAGTTGATGCGGAATATCGTAGAGATGGTGAATCGCATCGCGAATCCCGTTCACGACCTCGATCGTGTTAGTGTCGCCTCCCTGCTTCATGATCGGCAGATACACCGATCGCTGGCCGTCCACCCGAACCAGGTTGTATTGAATCTGGTTCGCATCTTCCGCCTTGGCTACGTCGTCCACCGTAACGGACGAGTTCCCAACGGTCTTGAGCGGAAGTTTCGATAACTCATCCATGTTGTCGACCAGGCTGTTGGAGTAGACGTAGTAATCGAATGGCCCCATCTTGACGTCGCCCGCCGGAAGAATCAGGTTGGAGTTGTTGACGGCGCTCACCACGTCCATCGGGCTGAGTTGACGCGACGCTAGTTTGTAAGGATCGACGTACACCATGATCTGGCGATACTTTCCGCCAAACGGTGGAGGAATCTCCGCGCCCTTGACCACCGCAATCTGGTTGCGGATCGAGAACTGGCCGACGTCGTGAAGTTCGGTCTGCGATAGTCCTTCACCCTTTAAGGTGACCAGGCACACCGGCAGACTGGAAGCGTCGAACTTCAACACCACGGGGGGCAAAGTGCCCGGTGGTAATCGCTTCAGGTCCGCGAGAGCCAGGTTCGAGATTTCCGTAACATCGGCATCGGCACTGGTTCCCGGCTGGAAATACAGCTTGATGATGCTCACGCCTAGCAGGGATCGCGACTCCATGTGGTCAATACCGCTTGCCAGCGTGAAGAATCTCTCGAGCGGATCGGTGATATCGACCTCGATGTCCTCGGGCGGCATTCCCGAATAGAACGTCGCGACTACGACCTCGGGCATGTTGATGGTGGGAAACAGATCCACGGGCATGCGGGCCAGGCTTGTGACGCCGATGACGGTCAACACGAGGCAGATGACGATAATGAAATACGGATTGCGAATGGAGAAACGTGACATGAATATTTGCTCTATGGCCCTCGCCGAAACTTCCCTAATTACTCCGAAGTGCTCTCGTGGTATTGCATCGCTTGAACGATCTGCGGATGTACCTTCTCGCCGGCCTTCAGTCCGCCGCGGTCGCTGACCACGACTTCTTCTCCGTCGGCCAGGCCTGAAACCACTTCTGCATCGGAAGAAGACTGAATTCCGAGACTGACTAGGCGCTCCTCTATCTCATCGTCTTTGTTGACGATGAGCACCGATGTTTTGTCGCCTGCATGATTGATGGCTTGTAATGGCACTGTGGGGACGTCGCCGCGCTGCTCAAGCGTCAAATCTGCGTCCGCGTAGATGCCCGGCACGAGTGAGCCATCTTTATTCGGGACATCCACTTCTGTATGCATGGTGCGCGTGTCCGCACGTACACCAGAGGAGAAGCGCGCTACCTTTCCACGGAAAGTCCGGTTCAAGGAAGGCACGCGGACGTCCACCGGATCGCCCACACGAATGAATCGAACGTAAGACTCCGGCACCGGAATCACGAGTCGGAACAAATCGTCTTCAGACAATTTGACGATTGGCATGGCCTGCGTGCTTGATGTCGTGCCGGCTTGCACCAGGGTTCCGAGGTTCGCAAACCGGTCAGTCACGATGCCGGAAAATGGCGCAGTGATCTTCGAATAGTCGTACAGGCTCTGGTCGTGAGCCAGTTTCGCTTTTGCGACGCTGAGCTGGCTCTGAGCGGCGTCCATGCCGGCCTGTCCCGCATCGACTTGCGATGCAGCCGCCATGTCTTTGCCCTGCGCATCGTCCACTTCCTGTTGAGCGACGATTCCCGGCTGGTTTTCGAAGACCTGATTCAGTCGCGAGTATTGCAAGTGCAGCGCTTTGTACTGCGCCTGATAGCGCCCGAGTTCGTGTTGCGCCCGCGTCACTTGGTTGGTTGCGTTCTTGATCTCTGCCTGGTCCTCCTGCAGTTGGGCCTCTAATTCGGGGATCTCGAGGATCGCCATGACCTGTCCGGTCTTCACATGCGTTCCATAATCGACCAGCAGCTTTTTCACGTAGCCGGATTCTTTTGCGTAGACCTCGATCTCTTGAAATGGCACCAGTTCGGACGAAACCGTGATGCTTCGACCAAGAGTCTTTTTGACAACTTTCGTCACTCCGACTGTTGTCGTCGGACCGCTGGCTTGAACCTTCCGTTCAGTGCTGTTGCACGATGAAAGGGTGATAGAGGCCGCCAGAAAAATGACAGCGACGATGAAGAAGTTCTGAGGTGTGGACTTAGGTCTAAAGTTCAACTTGCAGTGTCCTGCTTCATTGCGTCAGTTCGCCGCGCGCGCCTGCTAATGCAGATGCCGGACGAAGACTCAACCGTGCACAAAGTCTCTTGGTGGGTAGCTAGAGCGAATGCGCCCTGATGATCCGGAAAAGATCAGCAAGTAGCCGCCCTAGGCAGGTGTTCTGGACAGATTTATGCGAGGGACGGCGGAGGTCGACTGCAAAGATTCTTACCGGGCGAGTGACTGTAAATGGAAGGGCCAGCAGGATTGACGAGAGAAGTTTCCGCATGAGACGGAAGGAAAGTGAATCGTACGACGGCCGGAACCCACTCCGCGACGGTCTTAGTCAACCGCTGCCGGCTTGGCTCGGATGTAGATTGCTGATGGATTCCAGCAATCTTTGAATTCGGAGAAACAGGCGAAGACCCGTACCGGGTAGCCACGCTAACCGCAAGAGAACACACCGCCACGAGGATTAACAGGGCGCTGAATGTTCTGTGACGCGGACTATCGTGATTGTTCAGTCGCAACATCTCCGTGCCCACCCAAGCTGTTTCTATCATATGGAGGGGGCAGTCGCAACCGCCGCGTATGACTGCGGTAGCTGCGAGCTAACTTATCGTTTGAGCCTATTCGCACGAAGTTGGTTGTCTGACTTATGTTGCAGGTTCACGAAGCGATGGCGATTCAGGATTTTTGGCGAGCGAAGTTCAGGTGCTACGAAGCGCGGTCCCGGCCGGACTCTACATCGGAAATCCAATTTGAATTCGACACCTTTCCTACTGATACAGGAAATAGATGACGCAAGAACCTGCTCGCTTCCAGATCGCCTTCCCAGGCGCGAGCCAGCAAAATCAGTTTTGCCTGCTCCGAATTTAATTTCCGCATTTCCGGAGGCTGACAGGGCTTCTTGCAGCCGGGATAGTTTTCTGGTTTCCGGGACGAGGAAGGTCTGAGAGGTGGAGGGACGTCGCCTGCGACCGGATCCACGCAACCAATCAATGCATTCACGAAACACAAGGAACTCCAGATTCAGGAAGTTCTGCAGCCTTGCTCCTGCACCGAAGAGGACGGTTCACCTGGAAAATCGCACTGTACGCTAAACAAGATCCAAGGCCTCAGCCATTGGGCACTTCCCTAGATCGAGATGGGGAAATCTCGGGACGGGATAGCTTACATCCACGAGACACTGCAATCAACGACGAGCATGGTCCCCTGATCGGAGTGTTCACTCTCTGCCCGTTGATGCCACCAATACAGCGGCCCAAAGTTGTTTTCTTCTCCCACTCTCCGGGATGCCGCTTCGTTCTTCTTCACCTTTGTCGAACGACTAAGCGCGGAAGCACGAATGCGGACCGCAACAGCCTTTTCTCATTTCTTAGGATTCTTCTCCAGAACTTCTCCCAACTCGTAGTGAACATTCGCATGTGAGTGTACGTGGTGCACTCGAACTCGCGAATCTGACTGTGAAGTGTTGCAATTCTCAACAAACTTGACTCGACTCGCGTTGACACTGACCTTCTGGAAGCACAA
Source organism: uncultured Acidobacteriota bacterium (assembly GCA_963819455.1). Lineage (GTDB taxonomy): Bacteria > Acidobacteriota > Terriglobia > Terriglobales > Acidobacteriaceae > Sulfotelmatobacter. The sequence continues at coordinate 893,594 of CAWFWF010000009.1, read as the reverse complement.
GCATGCACTTCCGAAATCTATCTCGATTTAAGAACGCCTCTCACAATGAATGTCGAACCATCCTGATCACTTCGCTTGCATCGCGAAGATCGCAGGATGAGTCCACCCACAATCATGAGAAAACACCGGGCCCCCCACAGCAGTTCAATGAAACCGATCGTAATCGCTTTTGCATTTGCAGGAGTTCTTTGGCTGACCGGTTGCTCTGGTCTGGGAGCAAATGCCAATGGGGGAACTAACAGCGGCGGAAATTCGGCTGGCACGCTTGCCTTGGGGAGTCGAAGTCTTAACTTTGGCAACGTACCCGCCGGAAGCAGCAAATCTCTAAACATTGCAGCCACCAACTCGGGACACGCGGCGGTGACCATCAGCAGCGTCGCGGTTTCAACCAAATACTTTTCCGTTACTGCACCCAGCCTGCCGGTAACGATAGCTCCCGGCCAGAGCGCCGTGTTCATCGTTGTGTTCACCCCGAATTCCGCTGGAACCTTTAACGCAACGGCCACCGTGATTACTGGCGCTTCGACTTCAGCGCTGAACCTGACAATGACAGGCACAGGAACTACAACGGCTGTGGGCCAATTGACGGTGAATCCGAGCACACTGGCCGTGGGCAATGTAGTTGACGGAAGTAGCGCCACTGCTCAGGGCAGCCTTACAGCCACGGGTGCCAGCCTGACAGTCACGACTGCAACATCAAACAATTCAGCATTCGTCCTGGGGGGACTCTCGTTACCGGTGACGATTTCGGCAGGTCAGAGCATTTCGTTCGATGTCACTTTCAGTCCACTGACATCGGGAGCGGCGACCGCAACTCTAACCTTCAGCAGTAATGCGCAAAGCTCGAATACGACCGCTACCTTAACCGGAACCGGCACCGCAGCGCCAACGCATTCTGTCGCTCTCTCGTGGATTTCGAGTAATGCCTCCAACGTGGTTGGCTATAACATTTATCGGGCTAACTACGGAACATCGTGCGGCCAATATTCCCAGGTAAATTCCGTGCTTGATACGAGCACTCTCTACACGGACTCGTCGGTGGCAGACGGCGCATCGTATTGCTATGCATCGACTGCCGTGAACACCGGCAACGAAGAAAGCACGTATTCGAATATCGTTTCGAACGTAAAAATACCCTCGCAATAGCCGGTTTCCCTGAAAACACCTTCGCCGTCGTGACCGCTGTCTGAGCGACAAGGGTCACGACGGCGAAAACTTCTTTTGGGATGAGAAACGAAGGCTCTGCTAGCAACGCACTATTTTGGAACTCTGTATCCCTTTGGTTGCGTTGCGCGTATCCACTACGAGCTGCGCTTTCTCCACAATTTGAGCGTAGTCGTAACCGCGGTGGTCCGTGACGATCAACACGCAATCGTAGGAAGCCAGGTTCTCCAGCGCTGCAGACTTCATCTGCAGGTTGTACCTGCGTCCTCTTCCAATCATCGGAATATATGGATCGTTATATTCGACGGTCGCTCCTTCCTTCTGAAGTAGCCCAATGATGGTGAGTGCAGGAGACTCTCGCAGGTCGTCGATGTCCTTCTTGTAGGCAACACCCAGAACCAGCACGCATGAACCATTGACGGTTTTCCGTTTTGCATTCAGCGCGGAGGCGACGGAAGTGACCACGTGATATGGCATGCTAGTGTTGATCTCGCCGGCCAGCTCGATGAAGCGAGTGCGAAAGTCCCACTCTTTAGCTTTCCATGAAAGATAGAAAGGATCGATGGGGATGCAATGCCCTCCAAGGCCTGGACCGGGATAAAAGGCATGAAATCCGAACGGTTTGGTAGATGCCGCCTCAATCACCTCCCAGATATCGACGCCCATCCGGAGGCAGAGAAGTTTCAGTTCATTCACCAGCGCGATGTTGACACACCGGTAGATGTTTTCGAGAAGTTTGGTCATCTCCGCGGCTGCGGGCGAAGAGACGGGGATCGTGCGATTGAAGATCGATCCATACAGTGCAGAGGCCAATTCTGTAGCTCGTAGGCTCAGGCCGCCAACAACCTTGGGAATGTCGCAACGAGCAACGGTCTCATTGCCGGGATCTTCCCTTTCCGGAGAAAATGCGACGAAGAATGCATCTTCAACTTCCTCACCAGTACGATGAGCTTTCAATCCGTGGCGATTCCCTTTCTCCAGAATCGGCACCACCACTTCTTCGGTTGTGCCCGGATATGTCGTGCTCTCCAGGACGATCAACTGTCCTTCTCTGAGATGAGGGGCGATCGATTCAACCGTCGAAGTGATGTACGACAAGTCAGGCTCCTGATGGTCATCGAGAGGAGTGGGTACACAGATCACGACCGCATCCATTTCCTCGATCAGGGAATAATCGACGGTGGCACGAAAGCCGAGTTTGTTCGCGTGTTGAATGTCCTTGGCGGGAATCCGGCAGATGTAGGATTCACCTTCGCCCAGCACGCGGACTTTCTGGGCATCGATATCGAATCCCGTCACAGGAAATCGCTGCTCATTGAACAGCAACACCAGCGGCAATCCAACATACCCAAGTCCGATCACACCGACTCGTGCGCTGCGATTATCGAACTTCGACTGCAGTTCGAGATCAAGCGCCGGAATAAGAGTAGTAGTCATAAAATAATTCCTCCCTCAAACCATTCATAAACGATTTCAAAGAATGCACAGCTTCCATCACCACGTACACGCAACCGGATCGTTGTTGCATTTTTCAACAGTAATGCTCATCACAAGCTGCTCCGGAAATTGGCCTTGTACAACTGTGATCTTGAAAGAGAACACGTCGAGATTAACAATGGGATGACAACAACGGACTGACGGCGGTGCTTGAGCCCGAGGCCACGAAACAAACCGACTCCCATGACACGACACAAATTACTGCTTGCGATATGCCTTCTCTGTTCGTCTTTTGCAGTTGCACAGAACGCGCCTGTACTTTTCTTTTCTGATTTGACTTGGGGGCCGAACACCGGAAACTCCGACTCGACCTATTCCACCAACGGAGGGGCCTACGTCACGCTGTATGGAAACTTCCTGACGCCTTCCCCAACAGTCACTTTGAATGGCGTCAATTGCCTCGTTACTGTGTCCCAGCCATCGACCTGGCTCTGGTATCAAAAGATGACGGTACAGCTCACGAATTCCTGCGCAGGTGGAAGTTTCGTCGTCTCTGTGGCCGGTCAGCCAAGCAATGCGCTTCCGTTCAGCGTTGCGACAGGCCAGATTTATTATGTTTCTACTTCCGGTAACGATAGCGCTGCCGGAACGTTTTCCGCGCCGTGGCATACGCTGCCGCATGCGGTTCAGGTGGCGGGCACAGCGCCCGGACGGATCGTTTACGCAGAAAATGGCGTGCAGCAAACGGCGGACGACGGGCAGTCATGGAATGCGGCACTGACGATTCGTAACGAGTGGTCGCAGGGAACGCAATCGCAACCGGACGCTCTTATCGCTTATCCCGGCGCGACGGTACAGATTGGACCTTCCAGCGCCACAACCCCTCCCACCGGATTGCGCTCGACAGATTTTTCGGCGTCTCCGGGGGCCAGTCGAGGATATTGGACCTTCGCGGGCTTGACCCTGAGGGCTGCTGCATCAGTTGTTATCGCCGGCGGAACATTGCCGAATGTCTCTCAATATTGGCGCTTCGTCGGCAACGATATTTCGAATGCGCAGTCCACCGGAAGTGGTGGTGGCGGCGCAGCAATGGAGATCACTCTCTCCAGCAATACCAAGATCTATGGGAATTACCTGCATGATCTGAATCTGGGAACCACCAACAACCTTCAGCAAGGTCTGTACCTCTCTACCGATGCAAATTTGGCTGAAGTCGGATGGAACGAAATCTACAACTCCAAGGGGCGCGCCGGAATGCAGACGCACTCCTCTCCGCTCTGCGTGCCGTTGTGTGGTTCAAGCGATACGACAGGCCTGATCCTTCACGACCTTTCCATTCACGACAACAAGATCCATCACACGTACCAGGAAAGTCTGGTGCTTGATACGGCAGACCCATCGGTTGGCTCCGGAGTGAAGGTCTTTAATAATGTTTTCTACGACTGCGCTACAGGGGGGCAGGGGGACTGTGCTCACTTGCAACTGAGCGGGGACATGAATGCGAATAACGGCTATGGCAAATCACCGGCGCCGTTCTGGTGGTACAACAACACCGTTGCCGCTGTAGAGTCCTCCGGAAGCTATCTGGGAGCCTACGGGAACTGGTGGCCCGACGTGCACACGGCAGGTCAAACCACGACCAGCAGGGTCTCGAACAACATCCTGTACAGCTCCGGGAAGGCTCCTTACCTCGACCTGCAGAACTATAACGGCAGCAATTGCGGCAACACGGACACCTTCACACTATGTCCGATCGATAGCGGCGACAAGAATTTGATGTACGGAAATGGCGCCGCCACCTTTGCCAATATCTTTACCGGATCAATCAACCAGAACCCATTCTTCACGAACGTGGCCAGTTTCGATTTTCATCTCCAAACGGGAAGTCCCGCGATCGGCGCAGGTTCTGCGACGATCCTGGATCATGCCGGAAGCCATTCAGTATCGGCGCCCACCTATGACATTGACGGACGAGTCCGCCCAAATCCGCCGTCGTTGGGGGCTTACGAAATCTCGTCCGGGGTGAAGATCGATCCGCCACCTCCGCCCACGGGATTAGCTGCCACTGTCAATTAGGGTGGAATGCGCGCAGGAGATCTCGTTGTCAAGCGACTCCTGCACGCGTTTCGGCAGCTGCCGGTGATGCTCGCGGAGCCGTACTTCTTCAGGTTAGTCGCCTCTTCACGATCGAAACGGATGGCTAATCTTTGTTGACCAGTCTCAAGTCGTATTCACTGCAACTCCTATCGATATGTAGCAGACAATGATCAAACAACTCGGCGACCCGGATCTTGCCTACATCTTGATATCCCATTCGATGGCAGGATTTAAGAGAAGCAAAATTGTTCGATTCCACAATCGACAGTAGCCCTCGATACCCTTTGCTAAGGTATTCGGACAGCACCTTGCTGACTCCATTTGGATAGAGACGGTGTCCGCGATGCTTGGGGTGCGTGAATCCCTTGTACATGTAGACGTAATTGCTGTCGAAAGTGGCTTGCATGCCTCGCCAGTCCGTGTCCGTAGGCTTGTTGGAGTACCACTGATAGGCCGCTATCTCGTCGCCTCTCATGAAGCCGTAGCACCGATCGCCCTTGTTCAGGGCCGTGTTCAGGAACGAGGCGGAAAGTTCCCACGCAGGGTCGTCCACCGCCTGGTAAAGCCGCTCTGCATCGAGAAATCCGCCTGTATAACCGCGCGGCGGCTCCAGAAAATTTGGACACACAGTATCGACCTTCAGGCAATGAAGAACCTTCAAGTAGATGACTCGATTGACACTCCGGAGAGTGATGTCCTCGGCAACCTGGAGGGCACCATGCTGCTTTAAGTCAAACGCGATGCGGCTTAGACCATACGACATGCAGTTCTCGAATAGCGATTCGGTATCAAAGCCGCGACAAGGTATGCGCTACTGCGGCAGCGTTCCATGAATCTGCGCAGCCTGGCTTTCCGTCGATGACTCAAGACAAGCGGACTCCCGTGACTCCAAAAGCTGCGTGTAAGAGGAGGCCAGGCGGTTCACCATGTGTTGAACGGTAAATTTTTCTTCCACGCTTTTTCGTCCCGCGTTACCCATGCGGTTTCTCAACGCCGCGTTCTTCAGTAACGCGACGAGTCGCGCGGCCATTACCCCGGGCTGCTGACTGGGAACCAGGAAACCATTCTCACCGTCGACAATGACCTCCGAGTTGCCGCCTACATTCGTCGCAACGCAAGGTAGGCTGCAAGCCATCGCTTCCAGGAGTGCGTTGGACATTCCTTCCGATCGCGAAGGAAGGCAAAACGCATCGGCACCCTTCAGCAGCGAGAAAACATCTTCACGAGCGCCGAGAAATTTTACATTATTGACAAGGTCAAGATGACCGCTCAGAGAGGCGAGTTCTTGCCTGTACCTCTCGTCATGCCAGTGCCCTACGATTGTGAACATGACGCCTGGCACTTCGCTGCGCACGAGCGCAGCCGCACGTAACAAGACATCGATGCCTTTTATGAATCGCAAATTGGCGACGGTCATAACTGCAGGAGTGTCGTTGTCCACGGCGAACGCGCTTCGTTCAGACGGGGCGGCGGCGTCAATCTGCTCCAAGTCGACGCCGTTGCGAACTGTGATTACCTTGTTCGGAGCCAGATGCTCTTCCTCGATGCAGAACTCTCTTACTTTTTCCGAAACTGCTTGCACTTGATCGAAGAGGCGATTTGCGAACAGGTAAGGGATCCGGTGTTTTCGCAGCCTGAGGATGCCCATGTCGCGACGACTCGAAATAAGGACAGGTCGACGGCTCATCATCGCAACGGCGCTCCCCCATATGTCGGAAGCCGGAAAGAACGTATGCAAAATGTCCACGTGTTCGGAAAGCAAGAATCTTCTAAACCGTAATCCGCACTTCAGAGCGTTCCATCCATAAATTCTCTGCAGCGGATAGACATGCACTGGACACGAAAATTGCTCCTGAATATCAGGCTTGGCCCAGAAAGTCGCTACCGAGCAGCGAAATTGATCGGGTGGCAGAAAACGGCAGAGCTTTTCAATCGCACCTTCGGCACCTCCACCGATGCTGTACAGCTGGTCGATCAGGAACAACACGTGTCGGCGGCGCCGAGAAGGTAAAGTCCGCACCGAGCGTGCCCCATCTTCGCTCTCGATTGCGTTCATCCGCTCAACGGCCATGGCGTACCGATCCCGAGGGCTCAAGGTCGTTATTCCAGTCATCCGAGTCAGAAGGCTCTTCCAACGAACCTGGATTTGGTTCGTTAACATCTGAAAACTCATTCAATGATGTATGAAGGGTCAATTGTTCGGTTCTGTTTGCATGGGCAACCATGCCCCCAAGCACCCACAGGTAGGCGTTCACCTGGAGAAAACTCCACCGGTCGCCAAAAAAGTTCGCAACCAACGCACACACCAGCCAACCCATCATTCCGAGACCCAGTGACGCGAAAAAGGGGTCAGTTGACTTTCGAAAGAGGCGGAAACCCTCGCTGAAGAATCTCCCTACGATCCAAAGGAAGAGGCTGAAGCCCACGATTCCGGTTTCCACCAACACCTTAACGAAGTAATTATGCGTGTCCTGATAGTAGCCGGTGCCCCCATCTGTCCTCTTGTTAAGGTTCATGAACTCGTACGTGTTGAAACCCGCTCCGAGCAATGGACTGGTATGGAAGACCTCCATGGCATTGCTCCACAGGGAAACGCGCGTGTTCGCTGAGTTATCGAGTGTTCCCGATTGGGAGTCGTAGGTCATCTCGACGCGCTCCCGAACCGCCGGAGGCACAACGGCTGTCCACGTAAACGCGAACGCAGCAAACAGGATTAGAAGTTTGCGTTGCTTGAAGAGCGCAATAAAAAGCCAACCCACAAGGAACGCTGCGTAGCCACCGCGGGATAGGCTGTACATGAGACACACGGCTGAGAAGATTGCCAGCGCATAGCACAAACCCCGGATCCACAGGCGCTGTTGATAAGCAGCCAATGCGAGTACAAACATCGCGCCCTGCGCGGCAAAGGCAGCCAGACCGTTGATCCCCGCGTATCCAAGGCTACCGCTTTCCTGATGCAGGCCCTCGCTGTAGCTTGAAAAATCTCCACCTGAAACAGTGTTCCAGAAAGATTTGTCGGCGGCGAAGATTGCCAGGCACATCATGATTACCAAGGCTTGCATCTGCCGCTTTGTCGTGCACGTCGCGGCCGTGAGCAGAAGTAGAGCGGGCATCACCATGTATTCCTGCCAGTTTCCGAAGCGGACATCCCCGGGGAACGGAAACGGGCTGTCCAAATATAAGGAGCCCAGAATCAGGGAAACGTATGTAAAAGCCGCGTAGACTGCGACGAAAACGGTCCATTTTGAGCGCGGCAAGATTGGTTTGCCCTGGCGCAGAAGTCCCAAGGCAATCCCAACCAGCATGATTCCGGCCAGGCTACCTCCCAGCGGAAACTCGTTGATGCGATAACGCATCGTCTGGAGGGGGAGAACCGGAACCAGGAAGAATATCCCTGCGAGCGGCCGCCAGAAAACACTGAGCAGAAAGCTGGAAATCGCCAGCGTGTACAACACAAGCGGAATGAAAGATTCGAGCCCGAAGTTCATAGTAATGATTAAAGCTTCGAACTTTGATTTGCATTGGCACGGGCGGCAAAACTTCGCCCGTCTCTGCGTTGACTGCTTGCTTGCCGGTCAACCCGCGCCATAGCCGATTTGAGATTGCGTAGCGATTGGCGCAAAATGCCACCCGCCCGAGCGAGCCTACTATTCAACCGATCGTCAAAAATTTGCACGCACTGCATTTGCCGCGATCGATTCACCCACTGAGCTTTGTACATCTCTTCACCGCGGAGGAAATCAAACTCGCTATCGCCGCTCCGAATGGCCTCTTCGATGGCAAAGCGGATAAGAAGCGATCCCACACTGCAGCGGGCATACTCCGGGTTCATCCCCGCTTGGTAAAATGACACCTTTTTCCCTGCACGCAGCGTATAGACCGCAGCAATGGCCTTACCACTAAGCTGCAGCAAATGGACACAGGCAAGACTTGCTTCACTCATGGCCTTCAATGCCGCCTTATGGAATGGCGTCACACCGATCTCGGTAAAAGCACTCGCCTGCCCACGGACGTCGGCGCGAGCACGATGCAAGCGCAAGAGTTCTTCGAAGGCATCTTCGATCTCCGGTCTCTGCGTTGTGGTGATGAAACTAACCTCGCCTAACCGCTCCAAAGCACGTAACTTGTAGTTAAGATTTTTTCGGATCTTCGGGCTGAGACTGGCGATGTACGCCTCCGCAGTCTGCGGCAGCGCTATATACGGACAAACGGAGGACAATGCTGTCTCGCAGTTTAAATTTCTTTCCTGTAGCTGAGCACGCAGGGCAGTCGATACATGAGAAGCGCTCATCGTGTCGGAGAAATCGGCAAAATCCCACTCAGCATTGTGAGCGAGCAGGAATTCTGCGAGACATCGGGCCGCTTCGTTCGAGTAATTGGTGTCAACAAGCACATCAAGATAGTCCGATCCCACAAACCGATCCCCAAGAAGGCCTAAACGTCGAATTCTCATTAGGCGCGACCAAAAGCAGATGTACAGTGGCGCCAGAGCAACCAGTTGTCCATCTGAGTTCCGAACCGTGACTACGAACAGCTGATGACGCCGCCCGAAGTGAAGCCACCACTCGCTCATCCACGCAAAGCTGAGGAACGCGTTGTCGCACCCGGATGTTTTGAACAGCCAATCCCACTCGACACGGAGGCCGATCATTTCTTCATCGCCGCGCAGCACTCGGGCTGAAAGCTGCGATCGGCCTTGCGCGTCGGAAGCGAACGATTGTCCTAAGGCTGTATAAGGGATGCGCATGAAGATTGCCTCCGGCAGCTTTCCGATGTGAGGAGCTCGTTGTAGAGGTGCGCGGTCTGTTTGCAATGGCACTCCAGGTGGGTAGAGATGCCCGGTCGCTAGATAGCTGGTGTGCCAGCCTGTTTCTGAGTTTTTGATCTTGCACGAGCAGGAGAAGTGCATTTGCCCAGCCCAACGTATCGTCGGGTTGTACCAATAACGCGGTTTCGCCGTGCCTTAACAGTTGGCGAAAGGCAGGCTAGGTCAGAAGCGATGATCGCTTTCCCGTACCCAATGCCTGTTATCAAAGCGCCGCTGGTCGTGATGTCGCGGTACGGATACACCACAATATCCGCATCTTTGTAGTAATTAGAAAGTTCCATCAACGGAGACGAAACGGAAATCGAGCCGAACAGAGGATTCGATGCCGAGCGAGTTTACTTCCTTCTTTATCTCGTCAAGCACACTTGCCTCGCCTGTGCCAACGATGTTCAGTACTGCGTCCAGACCCGCTTCTCGGGCGGATTTCCACGCTTTTAGCAGAAATGATATTCCCTTGTAGGGGCGAATAATTCCCTGCCACAACACTGTGGGCGTTGCTTGCGGGCCGCGATTCTCTTGCTCAACCACTTTCGGCGCAGATTGATCGGAAAACAACGGGCCGTGAGGAATCACCGATATTCGAGCTTCTTGCACGTTGAACTCGCGGATAAGTCTGTCCCGTGTGCTGGGATCATGGCAGATGAGACGGTCAACCATTCCGTAGAGTGCTTGGTAGGCGGGACGCCGGCGCTCGCTGCGTTCATGAGGCAAGAGGTTGTGAACGGTGTAAATCAACCTGACCCCAAGCGCCTTTGCAGTTTTCAGAAACCACAATTCAAATGGCAGTCCTTGCTCCAGCAGTGGAGCAAATTGCACATGAATCACATCTGGCCTGCTAATGAGAAGCCGGATCTGCAGCAACAGAAGATTGAGTGAGATATTCCGCTAATTTGAGAGGACGGCGCAGCACCGCGGGGCGGACACGATATGCCAGGTCAACGAGCCCGGAACTTGGCTGCAGTTCCATGCGACGAAAAAAGGTCTGGTCCCGGTGATACGTGGTCGCTCCCAAGTGAAATTCTTACCGTCTTCTCCTGCTGCAGAGCCGTCGCGAGATGGCCCGAGTAATAAGGAACCGTCGGCAGCAAATCGAAGAGTAGCATCCGAACCGGTTGCCGGGCGTCCCGATGTTTCTTTGCATTGGGAGCTCATGTTTAAACGCCAGAGCGGGAATGTGATTGAGTCAGTGCCCCGTGGAGATCGAGAACTGTCTTTCGCAACGGCAGATACCATTTACCAGTGACCCGCTTTGCGGTCTTCGTAGCCGTCCAGGCAAACGACTGCTTGCAAAGAGTTCCAGCGTTCTCCCGCAGCGATAGAGCCCTACCTCGGACGCAGGAGTGCTCCCTCGCACCGCGTAACGGCCTAATATCCGGCAATCGCCGACATGGGACGTTTTTGTTGTGGGCTCTGAGGTAAAAAGAATCTCGGTAATCCGGCTTCTGCAACGTATCGTGCCACCCTGGGTGAATAGTATCCGCCGGGAACCGATGCAATGGTAACCGCTCGACCGACTATCTCGCTTAACCGAGCGCAGCTGTCATTCCATTCACGAAGCAATTCATCTGAACTCAGCGACCACATTTGGCTGGGATGGCTGCAGGAATGACTTCCGATGATGTGGCCTCGGTCGTGCAACTCCCGAATTTGCTTCTTATTGAGGAAACCGGGACGTCCGATCCAGTCCGTCGTAATAAAAAAGTGTCCACGCCAGCCCAGTTGCTCAAATTCCGGAGCGATCGTCGTAAACGTGCTCACCTTGCCGTCGTCGACGGTCAGGAAGATTGCATCGCGTCGTTCCTCCCGCATTGGGTCGACCGTTTGGATCCTCTGCGATCCAACACGGGAACGGATCGCTTGCAGGCAATCGCGAAAGTGTCGCCGATCCAACGTATACAGAGTCGTGAATCCGGGACCGATCGGCTGCCCTTGCGATTTGTTCTCCACGACGTCGTGAAATCCGATGGTGATAGCCATGGCTTATAGAATTCGTTGCGCAGAGGGACCGTCTGAACCTCTCCACCAATCCATCACCCACCGCCCGGCGCCGCGCACTCGCGAGTCCAACAGATACAGCGTGGCGACATAGACGAGGATGGTCGCGCCGGATCGCGCCAGGCAATCCAAGAATGCCGAATCGAACTGGAGGCGTGATCCCGCAAACCAGGAAAGACCGGCCGCGGCTGCATATTTCGCGAGTGACGATTTATGGACGGACAGCGGAAGAACCCGGTTTGATGCCACCGCGAGGGCAAGAATGCAGGCAAGGTAGCTAAGAAGCGTTGAGATCGCCCCACCCATCAGTCCCATCCGCGGCAGCAAGGCGCAATTCAAGGCGATATTGAAAACGGCTGAACATGCAAGAATTGCGGCCATCTGCAATGTCCGTTTGTGTATGAGTAATCCCGCGCCTACAAAAACATGGGCGGCATAGAGAAATAACGCCGCGAGGATGATGGGAATCAGGCGATCGGCGCCGGCGTATTTCGCAGAGGCGAGCAGAACAACCAGCGACCGTCCGCACGCTGCGACAGCAGCAAGAATGCCTGCGCTGGTCACGATGAATAGATCAAAAGCAATCGTGAGGAACGCCGTTGTCTTCTTCGCACCGTCCTTCGTCCATATCCTCATGTACATCGGCACTAGAGCCAAGCCGAGTGGAGTTACGAACAATTCGTTTACGTTGCGGGCAAGACCGTGCGCGACCGCGTAGAATCCGAGGGCTTGGGCGCCGACGTAGTGGCGAACGAGAAAACGGTCGGAGGAGCCGAGAATCGCGAAGGCAAATTCGTAAACCACAAGAGGAGTGCCGTATGCGACCGCCGCACGAAATAGATCGAAATTGAAGGAACTGACTGCCAGCACGCGCCGCCTCACAAACCAAGCTGTGATCCCAACCACCAGTACTCCTTCGGTCAGGACCGTGCCCACGAAGTAGGTATGGGCCGTGCGCGTCATCCACGGAAGCAGGATGCAGACGCCAACTATGGTTCCTGCCTTCGTCGAAACCATGAGCACGTTGTATGCCTTGGTGCGTTCTTCGACACGCAGAAAACCCCAAAGGATAGAACTCAACGCGCGTATGACCGCCAGTGCGATCAGCAGGTAAAGAAGATTCGCTAGCGGTCCTGCGGACAAGATGTGCGGGAGAAGTTTTGCGCCTAGCAGAAATAAAGAGACCGCGATAGCTGTCGTGCCCAATACTCCGTAAAACATGGTGGAGTAGTATTTGCGCCGCGAGACCGAATCTTTAGCGAATTCATCTCCATTGTAGAAACGCAGTGACGCGTTCTGAATTCCCAGCTTTGACATCACCGTGAGCAGAAGCAGAAGCCTCTGGCCGAGATCCATGATTCCGTATTCGTCGACAGAGAATACCCGCGTAAATATAGGAAACGAAATGAACCCAAGCGCGAGATTTCCGACCAGCCCGGCCAGATAATGAGACGAGCGGTGGGCGAGGCCTTTCAACTCTGCGCTGATGCCGGAAACTGCACCGCGCATTTCGCTGTCAACTCGCGGGAACTCAGTCGCCGGCGTGAAAATCTCTGCCCGTGGCGAGTCCGTTTCAGGGTGCGCGGCGATGAGACTGGGAGTCATACAGTCGGTATGAGAGCGGTGTTTCTTCGTGAACACTGACGGTAGGCCGAGACTTTTCGATAGAGGTCGAGATATTTTTCCGCCATTGAGTCCGATGAGAATTGTTCAGAGGCTCGGGCGTAGCCTTTTTTCCCCATCTGCTGCGCGCGCAAAGGCTCATCCAGAAGCCGGATCATCGCGGCAGCAAGCGCATCGACGTCGCTTGGCTCAATCAATATGCCCGCCTGTTCCGGATCTACTAATCTGGGAACTGCTCCCACTCGCGTAGCAATGACAGGCTTGCTCGCAGCCATCGCCTCAATCACGCACATGGGCATGGCTTCACAAAGAGACGGAAGCACGAGTCCATGGAGAGATGCATACACACCCGGCATATCGTCGCGCGCACCGGTAAAGATCACCTGTTTGCGAATGCCGAGCGTGGTCGCCAGCGACTCCCATTCTTGCCGAGTCGGTCCTTCTCCGATGATCGCCAGGGTCATTCTTGGATGTTTACGAAGAACGACCTGCGTCGCGCGCAAGAGGACCTCCCCGCCCTTCTCAGGGACGAGGCGACCCACAAAACCGAGAATTGCATTGGAAGCAGAATCGCTTTCTAGAGTAGGCGGGGCGTTTCTGAAGCGCTGAACATCGATGCCATTGGCGATCGTTTCGACTTTGCTGCTTCGAATGCCGGAATGCAAAAGAGTCGCGGCCACAGCCTCAGAAACGACTACGATGCGGTCAAACGCACGCATTGAAAAGCGGTCGAGCGCGGCATAGGCACGCATGCCCCAGGATCTCCCTAGCCAATTGTGGCAGGTCGCCACGAGCGCAGCGTTCGTGCCGATCCCTGCAACGCAGGCATATATGTCCGCTTTGTAACCGTGCGTGTGAAGCACGTCCACCTGATGCGTCGTCATCAATCTGCGAATGGAGGCCACAGATTGTGGATCGAAGCGTCCGGTACAAGGAATGAGTTCCACCTCCAAGCCCTCCGCGCGTGCACGGTCGGCGATTTCTGTATGCGGAGAGCGCGAGTCACGAAATACTCCGACGATGCACCGGCATCCGGTTTTCGACAGCGCTACCGCTAAGTTGACCAACATGTTCTCCACTCCGAAGATAGCCCTCGCTACTGACGAGTTGGAGAACCGTAATGGGGCTTGAAGCGGGCATAGTTATTCGGGCTTTTGCTAAAGAATCGGAGCGGAGTTGAACCGGAGATCAGATGAACGTTCGAAGGCGACTATGACTCAGGGCACAGCTTTCATTGGATCGAGGACCTGCCTCTGTTCAGTGCGCTGCTTGCGTGTCGCCCTCCATGCCTTCCATACGACGGTGTAAACGAACATGGAGCCCCAGAACCGGCCATCCATGCCGACTAGGTCGCTTTCGGAAACATTGGAACGTGGAATACATAGAAGGTCGGAAGAGGTTTCCCATGGGCCTCGCTCGGTGGTCACTGCTCTCGCAAAGCCGGCTTCTTCCACACATTGCAATGCCTCCGCCGACCAATCGCCGTTAGGATAGGCGAACGTTTCACAGGGCTTTCCCAGCTTTTGTTCCAACACAACCTTCGACTGCAAAAGTTCCTCTTGAATCTTGTCAGTCGGGATCGTCGTCAAGATCTGGTGAGTGTTGGTATGCGAGCCAAAAGTAATGCCAGCCTTGTCCATCTCAATGATTTCGTTCCATGTGAGCGTTTTGTCAACCTTACAGGAATCCGCCGACAGTACGGATTCCCGGGTTTCTTCTTCGTATGCTTGGAAAAACCGATTCCGCTCTTCTGCTGTGCGCTGCTTAACTTTCTCGATAATCGCCGACAGTTCCCTAGGACTGGCATCGGGACTTTTTGCGCGGATCAGAGCGACGGCTCGCTCTGGCCAGAATGGCTGTTCCTGCCCAATCATCGCAGGACACACGAAAATGGTAGCCGCGACTCCACAAGCACGTAGGACCGGAAATGCATGGGTGTAATTGTCCTGCCAGCCATCGTCAAACGTAACCGCGATGCGTAACCTGCGAGACGCTCCTCCCGGCACAGCATCAGAGAGGGCGGCGGGCTCGTACCGATCGGCTACATACCGCATCAAGTCAGCGAAGGTTCGCTCCTGAACGACAATTCCCGGCAAGCTGTTGGTCGTTCGATAGCTCTCTTCATTTAAAGACGCGATGCAATGTAAGAGTTAAGATCGCTCCGCGTTCGCGAAGCTGCCTCTCTGCTCGCCGTAGACATCCGGAGCAGGCAAGCAGTTGGACCCACATGCATCGAGCCACCTGACGAAGATATTGCCAGACGATGTTCATTGCACTTTCGGAGCGATGCGACCATTTTCGACGCAGGAACCGGGGCCGTTCGGTGCGGCAGGCTTTTCTCGACCCGCACTGTTCTCGCGATACTGCGCAAGATATCGGTAGTATGGCTTCGATTCCATACTCGCATCGTTCATAACGACTCCGGCGAGATGGTCGCCAAGCAGTTCCACTGCTTTAAGGATCGAGTCGCGCGAAGTGCACTGGGCGCGCACGACCAGAAGGGTCGCGTCCGCTAGCGGCGCCAGTTGCGCAACGTCCGCCGCCGGGACCACGGGAGGCGAATCGATTACCACCCAATGGAACCGCGAGCGCGCCCATCCCAGGAACTTCTTGACGCCGGGGCCGCTGACCAAGCGCGCAGGCTCCGATGGCGGCACCGCGACCATCGCTACCTGGAGCGAAAGCTCATCGATGCTCTGAATGACCCGGTCGGGCTCGACGGCGCCGGCCAGAATATCTTCGACGCCCGGCCCCTCGTTGGAGACGCCGAGAACCTTCCCGACAGACGGTTGCCGGATGTCTCCTTCGATCAGCAGAGTTGATCTTCCGGAGTCGGCCAGACAAGTGCACAGGTTCAAACTCGTTAGAGTTTTGCCATCGCGCGGGGCGGGACTGGTAATCAACAAAATTCCGCCGTTCGGAAACTTCCGTTCCAGGTTCCGTCGCAGAAATCGAAACTGTTCTGCGGCGGCGCCGTGCGGCGAATTTTGAAACACGAGCCGCGAATTCACCGACGGGGAAAGCTTTAAATCGCGATAGTTAATTTGCGAGGTGCGGGCATCGGCCGCTTGATCGAAGGTCATCGAAAATGGCGGAATCGACTCTTGTCGGACTCCGCGTTCTTCCCCGCCGAGCGCCGTACGCAGAGTGCTGTCTGCGATGCCAAAAACATCGTCGCTGGGTACGGTTGCGGCAACGCTGGAATCTCCGCCAAATTCGAAGACAGGCGCCACCGCGCCGGACAGCTCCTGCTCTTTCTGCCTGAGCGCTTCATAGACCTTACTCATGATGATTACCTTTTCGAAGAAAGAGAATTTGCTACAACAGCGGTCGCATCTGCCACATGACCCAAACGGCTGAAGCGCTAAAGACCAGGCAGGTCGCCAGCGCCGCCATGCCGAAGAGTGCCTCGCGGCGTCCATCGGCGGGCGTCTCGATGCGCGGGATGAGACCGATAATCCCAACCTTTTTGGGCATCAAAGATCGGAGTTCCGCTTCCGTGGTGATCTTTGAACCCAGAGTTTCTCGGCTCACCACGAAGACGCATGGCAGTATCAGCGAGGCCAGAATGGCAGCGACCAGAAATAGCTTCCGATTTGGCTTTACCGGTTTTTCTGGCTCCTGGGCCGGATCAAGGACCGTGAACCGCTCCCCTTTCTGCTTTTGCTCCAGGCTCGCGGCCATTTCGATGTTGAACGTTTTATCCAAGAGAGCCTGGTAATGCTGCTTGGAAACGTCGTAGTTTCGCATTAACTCCACGAGTTGTTGTTCCCGCAATGGCGTGGCATCAATTCTGGATTGATAAGTTGCAATCTGAGACTGAAGGCGAATTTGTTCGTCCCTGAGACGTTTCAGTTCTTTGCCAATCAACTCCAGGCGCACGCTCGTCGATGAGACTTCGCCATTCGAGTCTGATGTCACTCTCACAGAATCAGCTGGCAAAACGCTCAGATCCCTGTCGATCTCGCTCAATCTGCGAGTAAGCTTGATTACGTCCGGATAACGCTCCGAGTATGTTTCGCGCATGTGCCGCAAATCGCTCTCGACCTGCCGGCGCTCGCCTTCAAGCCGGTCGCGCTTAGACGGGGTCACTTCAGGCATTCCTGCCGGCACCGCAGCTTGCGGTAAACGGGTGATCAGGAGTTTCTCCTGCTCTAACCGGTTGAAAGAATCTCCATTCGCCTGCAGAGCAGCACGAAGAGTCGTCATCGCCGCGATATTGGTTTGCGTCTGGTCCGGAGTTTCACCAAGATGACTCATCTTGAATACACGAAGCTTGTTTTCCTGCTCCTCCAAACTCTGCTTGGCAGTCTGCAATTCTCCAGAGAGAAAAGACTGCGTTCCTTCCACTTGCTGTTCGCGGTTGCTGATGTTCCAGCGAATGAAGCTGCCGGCTAGCTCATTTGCCACGGCGGCCGCGATGGCTGGCTTTGTTGCCTGGAAGGTGATTGTGAAAGTGCTCAGTTGCGCTCCGGAGCCCTGTCTGACTTGAATCCTGATGTGATCGCGCATCTTTTGCACGAGATCTTCGTCTGCAACCTTATGTTTGAGTTCCGCATAAAGCTGGGACTTGTCCATGATTTCCTGCAAACGCGTCCGGCTTAGCACCTGCTGGGTCAGGGTGTTTAAGCGCTCTCCGGGATCTGAGTTCACTGCTGCACTCACATACTTCTCGGGAACCTGCTGAGGATCGACGAGGATCGTTGTGGTTGCCTCGTATTCGCTCGGCAGTTTCCAAATGATCAAGGTAAACAGCAACAGGCAAACAGATGCCGCAGTCAGGGTTTGCCATCGATGCCGCAGGATGATTCGGCGATAGGCCGCAAGTTTTTCGAATGGTAGCTGGAGATTGTCGTTCGTCATGAGTTGTTTCTCAATCTTCTGTACACCAGGCGCCCTATCGTCCTAAGGACTTCACGAAGTCCAGGGAAAACGAAAGCCAGATGCGGTTTGCGGTTGAATCTTCAGAGCCGCCGAGTTCTGCGCGATCGTCGCGAGCGTATCCCGCAATGAACGAATATTTGCCTACGCGATAGATGGATTGCAACTGACCGGAATATGTGCGGAACCTTGCACTGGTCACAAGTGGCTCATTCCTCGAATAGGCGAATGCTGGCCCGATCTGCAGATGGCGCCCAAATTGACGCAGACATTGACCTTCAAAAGCGCTTAAGGTTACTGCCGACTGTAACCCGCCGCTATTACTGATCTGCCGAGTGAAAGAGGCCATCGCGCTGTTGCGTCGGCCTTGCCAACCGAACTCCGTACCCGCGACTGGAGACCACAATCGTCTTTGAAACGTTACGCTGGGCAACGCTCCCTGCGGAGTCGAAGAGACCGAAAGCTCGGGCCCACCGAAGAACGAGAGGCTGGCGTTGGGGCGGAGATTCACTGCGTACATCAAGAGAAAAGTCGCGGCATCGGTTCGTCCCAATGAGCGCTCGATGTCAAATCTTTGCGCCCGGACTGTAACCCCGCCCCAGTTGCGTGCACTGAACTGGTGATTATAGAAAGCCTCGGCTGAGTAACTGTTGCCTCCGTAAAGAGCGCCGAGGACAGGATCGATAGGTGCCGCTGGAAACGATAAATAGGTATGAGTTGCGCGAATGCCCGCGAATCCGGCCGCATTAAGTTGACCCGATAGCTCAGCTAAGGCCGTGTTCTGCCTGAACTGATCAAAGCTGAATGCGGAGTTGTTCGGCTGTTCCAGAGATCCGATCCCCGTCTGGCTGCTGAATGTTCCTCCGTTCGCTCCAGACCATAATCCGGAACTGTTGGTGAAGCTGTCACTGAATCGCAAACTTACGAACTGTGACACTCGATAAGCGAGATCCCCGGTTGCGCCCTCGGTTGCCTGATTCCGGTTGTTGAGCTTTCTGTTCACCAGAAATCCGCCGAGAACTCCAACGTCGTAAGACAACCGGACTGTCGATTTCGTGATGGCAAGATGTGGAGCGATGGCATAGCTCAAGTCGCTGACCTTGTTTGCCGTGGAAAGCTCGGCATTGTCGGTATAGAGCTGCGTGATTGCGATGCCGCCACTCAGAAAGTTGGGACCGGCGCCCTCTGTTAGAGGACGAATAGAGGGCTTCTGTCCCGCAAGAGACGCCGGAGTCGATCCCTGGCTCGTGTCTTGGGAATCGGATACCGACGACTCTTGCGAGCAGATGGGGGAGGCTAAGGCCAAAAGCAACACGACTAAAAATATGAATTTCATTGCGTGCCTCACGATGCGTTAGACCGGACCAGAGCACTGGCCAATGGGTTGAGTCAGGCGCGGCGGGCTTGGTTAAGCGGCCCTCGGTGTTCCGAGAACCGAATACTCAGGAAGGCTCCCGTCAAAGGCAGCCATCACCAGGGCGTCCACCTCATCTTTGTTCTTCACAACCCCCGCCGCCTTGAGGAATCGCTGGTTGTGATAATGAAGATCCTGGTAATCGCGGATGATCCGGTTCTCGAAGGCGCTTTTCAGATCTTTCACGCCCTGTTTGACCGAGAAACGAGCCTTGAAGCCGAGCCGATTTCGAATCTTGTCGAAGTTGACCCGATAATTCCGGCGATCCGCATTCACGATGTGCTCGATCTCCGTGCCCGGGAATTCATTCTCGATAATTTCTGCGATCTGCTGCAGAGTATGGTTCAGTCCAACGTCACCGACGTTGAAGATTTCGCCGCCCACAAGACGCACCGGAGCTTCCATTGCGGCTACGATCGCTTCGACGACATCGCGTACATGGATGAATGGCCGCCACTGTTCACCGTTGAAGATGGTGATCTTGCCGTCCTGATAGGCTCTCGCTGTCAGCAGATTGACGACCAGGTCGAAGCGCGGCCGGTATCCCAGGCCAAAGACTGTCGCAAAACGAAGAATGGTTGGGTGGAAATCTTCGTCTTGCGCACCCAACAGCGCGCGCTCGGAATCAACTTTCGTTTCTGCATACAAGGAGATGGGTTTCACGTCCGAGCGCTCATCCATCTCGTGGTCGGTCGCTCCGTAAACGCTGCAACTCGATGCGAAGAGCAGCCGACCGACTCCGTGCCCCTTCGCGACTTCAATCAGCATCCTGGTTGCGCCATAGTTGATCTCACGGGCTGCCGCCTGGTCCTGCTCACACGCCGGATCGCCAACGATCGCAGCGAGATCGATAATCGCGTCGACGCCCTTCACCGCACTTACCACGTCGCGGATGTTTCGGCAGTCTCCGGTCATCAACTGGAAGTCCGGGTGGTCCTCAATGGTGCGAAGAGGCTCTTTACCGTATAAAAGCGCGTCCAGCACGCGGACTTTGTAGCCCAACTGCAGAAGGCGCTCGGAGAGCAGCGAACCGATATATCCAGCCCCCCCAACGACCAGTACGGCACGCTTACGACTCTGAGTTGCAGGAGAGTCAATTGCCCTTACCTCGAAGCGCTTCGAAAGATGATTCTTCAGAAGCCTGGAGAGGCACAGACCGGCACACGCCAACACCACGAAGGGCAAGGCGACGCTGCGACCGACGCTCGAGTCCAGAATCAATGAATTCGCACCAAGGAAGAGCAGTGCCGCTATCCCGACTCCTTGCATGATTGCCCAATTCTTTCGCTTCCCCGAATAGCTCCGGGTGTGCGTATAGAAGCCGTGAGCGGCGAAGGTGATGGGAAAGATGGGCGATAGAAGCCAAAAAAAGCGAGCGTAATAACGCTCGAAGTCGACGATGAGATGGGGTCCTCCGTTCGAAGCACCGATCGTTTCCTGATAAATGACCGACATGGCAAGGGCGCCAACCATGCTGACGTGGATGACCATAAAATCAGCCATCATCCGCGGAACAGCCTCCTGCCAACTTAGATGTCTACGCATGCTAAATCTCCTGGGGTTTTCGCTAAACGAACAGATGAGTGGTGCCGAGCTTTGTTTAAAACCGGAATGCTTGAAAACACTTGGGGAGGGCGTCTGGTTTCAGCTTCGAGATTGCGTCAGAGAACGAGCCATCAATAAGAGGGTCTGGGTTACAACGCTTAGATCGGAAAAGAAGGTGCGCGTGCCTGCATATTCAAGGTCGAGACGCAGTTTCGGTCCGAGAATGTGATTAAGGTAGTAAGGCTGCGCCTGCTCGCCATCAGGAATCTCGGCACTTTCGATGACGGTGTAGAGCAACTGCGTCGGACCGGTGATCCCCGGTTTTACTTTAAAGATCTGACGTTGCTCGGCAGTGTAGTGATCCGCAATCCCAGGGTCTTCTGGGCGGGGACCCACCAGAGTTAAGTTCCCGATCAGTAAATTGAAGAATTGAGGGAGTTCATCCAGCTTGGTCTTCCGGAGAAAACTTCCAACCCGAGTGACGCGAGAGTCG
Organism: uncultured Acidobacteriota bacterium; assembly: GCA_963819455.1. GTDB lineage: Bacteria > Acidobacteriota > Terriglobia > Terriglobales > Acidobacteriaceae > Sulfotelmatobacter. The sequence goes on along the minus strand of CAWFWF010000009.1, from coordinate 872,117 downwards.
CCCGCCGTCGTTATGGCCCCGCCTAAACGATCGGCATTCGCAACCATCGTGCGGAACTTCCAGATGCGAAAGCGCCGTCCGCCTTCACCGACCCTCCATCCTCCGTAGAAAGGGCCGCCTTGATCCTCCAACACAATAACGATGCCAATCAGCAGAAATAGAGGACTCAGCACCAGCAGCGCAACGATCGCAAACCCGATGTCAATCAAACGTCGCATGATCTCCTGCCTGTCAATCCCATGGAATCGGCCAAGATTTCAGGCACACACCGCAATCTTTTTTCGCGCTTCAAATGCCACTTCCTTCACGCTCTCCGCCACGTATTCGACCTGTGCAACGGTCATTGCTGGATACAGGGGAAGCGAGATTAACCGGGGATACAACCGCATTGCCTCTGGGCATTGGTTTTCTCGCTTCTCGGCAATCTGCTTGTATGCCGGGTGCAAAGGAATCGGGATGAAATGCACGCTCGATCCAATACCTCTTTTCGTCAGGCGCTCGATGAACTCGCCGCGCGTGACGTCCAGTTTCTCCAGGTTCAGTCGCAGCGAGTACAAATGCCAGGCATGGCGACAGTGCCGCTTGTCTGGAGGAGTTTCGATCTCCTCGACACCCTCGAAAGCCTCGTTGTAGATCTCGGCATAACGCGTGCGCGTTCGGATAAAGCCTTCCAATTTCCGCAGCTGATGAATTCCAAGCCCAGATTGGATATCCGTGAGGTTGTACTTGAATCCGGGCTTCAGGACTTCGTAGTACCAGCTTCCTTTGTCGCTGTAGCGATTCCACGCATTCTTGCTGATGCCATGCAAACAAAGATTTCTCAACGATTCCGCGAGATGATCGTCGTGGGTCGTCACCATGCCGCCTTCACCGGTAGTTAGATTCTTTGTGGCATAGAAGCTGAAAACGGACGCATCACTTCGATCTCCGGTTTGGGGATTTCCCGCTCCTATCGGAAGACAGCAATAATGCGCTCCGGCGGCATGAGCGCAATCCTCAATGACATACAACCCATGTTTCTTTGCAATCGCCCAAATCGCGCTCATCTCGCATGGCAGGCCGGCTAGGTGAACAGGAATGATCGCTCGCGTTCGCTGAGTGATGCGAGCCTCCACTGATGCGGGATCGATGTTTCCATCCCACCCGATGTCCGCCAGTACCGGCATGGCACCCGCATGAAGGATTACGTTCACCGTCGCGCAAAATGTGAGCGGCGTGGTGATGACTTCCATGCCCGGGCCAATACCCAGTGCTACCAGGCTGAGGTGCAATCCAGCCGTGCAGGAGTTAACGGCCTGGGCGTGCGGCACTCCAACAATCGACGCCGCAAACGCCTGCTCGAACTCCGCGGTCCTCGGCCCCGTGGTCAGCCATCCCGATTCAAGGGTTTTAACTACCTCTTGGATCTCTTCGCGATCAATACTCGGACGGTGGTAAGGAACGCGCATGGTGTTCTCACTTGAAGATTTCATTCTGATGCTCCGAATTTAACGAGTCAGTCTTGTGAAGGAGGAGTTGAGAGGCATCCCGGCCGAAGGTCCGGCTTTGAACGGTATCCGGAAGATGCCAACCAAGAAACCGAGTCCCCACGAGAAGTGGTAGGTTGCAAATGCTGCAGGCAGATATAGGAAGAGGTCCCACCCATTGGATCGAGCGGCACTAATCGATGCCACAAGATTGACCAGGCCGTACCCGGCAACCATCAGTATCCATGCCGACCCAGACGCGATCTGCCATTCCGGGGGACCAATTGCTCGCGCAATCAGAAAGATACTCAGGAGCACAAGGTTAATCATCACAAACAGGACCGGAACCGCGTGCCGCCATGAACCCGGCAGGCGATGCTTCCGGATCACCGCAACTTTCCAAAAGCCGTACTGGAAATATTGCCGGAACAAATCTCTTAGCATCGTGCGAGGGGAGTACCAGGACATGATTTTAGGGTTCTGCCAGATCTTGCCGCCGGCTCGCACAAGACGCAGATTCAACTCGTCATCCTGATTTCGCACCAGGCTTTCGTCGAACAAGCCGATTTGATCGAACGTTTTTTTGTGCCAACATCCGTAGGTAACCGTATCGACCCAGCCCTCGTAGTTAACGTCGTGAAATCTCGCTCCCGTGCAGAATCGGGAGTGATACGCAGCCGCTACCGCACGCGCTTCCGTCCCGGTCGCATTGGTCCGCGCCGGTCCGCCAACGTTGTCGGCACCCGTTCGCTCCAAGGTCTCTAGGCAGAGTATGCAGTAGTCCGGAGCGTAAAGAGTATGCGCATCCATTCTGATTATGACGTCCCCTCGAGCGGCGCGGATCGCGGTATTGAGGCCAGTCGAAACAATTTGGCCCGGATTGTCGACAATCCGAAGTCGTGGGTGCGTCGTTGAATAATCTTCCAGCACTTTGCGGGTTCCATCGTCGCTCAGGCCGTCGGCGATGATTGCTTCCCATTCCAAGCCATGAAGATTCTGAGCCATCAGTGACTTGAGAAAGCTGCGAATGTGTCGTATCTCGTTACGACACGCGACTACGACACTGACTCGTGTCGCTACGAGATCATTCATTGGAGTGTTCATCGCTTTGAATTGGCAGGAGTAGAAAACGTCCGGTGGCTCTGAGTTGGAGCGGTGTGGCTGATTGAAAGTGAACAGTGGCTGAAGCGATGATCGGTCCGCTGAAGCCATCTGCCAGTTCGTAGCTACGCTACATGCGTTTCTACTTCGTTCTGATCTTCGGGGATCTGGGTATTAACGAATGGCCCACGTGCCGCTTGCTGGAGCATATTTGCCAGCTTCATCAAGGACTGGGCGAGTTCCTGTTGGCCATCCGTCAAACCTGAGCCGGAACTATACGAGTTGGTGACAACTCGCAGGCGCAAATCCTGCGCGACCTCATCGATGATGTCCTCAGTAACCGTTCTCGCTTGCCTCGCGTAGGCTGAGATGAGCGCGTTCTCACAAATCGTATTGATTAACCTGGGAATACCTTGGGAATAACCGTAGATGGCCGCAATCGTCGTCGGGGAGAACAGCAGAGCCGCTTGATAGTCTGTTCCGGACCGCTTCAAGCGCTGCCAGATATAAGCGCGCGTCTCTACCTCGGTGAGAGGCTCCAGACGGCAGCGCAGAGTGATCCGCTGTTTGAGCTGCCGCAGTTGTGGAGAATCCAGTTTCTGGTCGAGTTCCTGCTGGCCTACCAGAACGATCTGGAGCAACTTCTGCTGCGCCGTCTCCAGGTTCGTCAGCAGCCTTATTTCCTCAAGGAGTTCGACATCCATGCTCTGCGCTTCGTCGACGATCAAAACCGTCGTGAGATTTGCGGCCTGCCGCGCAATCAGGAAGTTGTACAACTGGAGAAGAAGGCTTCCCTTGTCGTTCTGGGTAGAGATGTTCATTCCTAGATCGCCGATTACGTAGTGCAGAAACTCGGCTGGACGCAGGCGTGGGTTAAACACATTCGCGGAGGCCACTCCTCGAGTGCGCAAGAGTTCCAACAGGCATCGCGCCATCAGAGTCTTGCCCGTGCCCACCTCGCCAGTCAGCACCATGCATCCCTTACGCCGCAGCACTCCATGGACAATCGATGCCAACGCCTCATTGTGCCGTGGCGTGGCAAAGAGGAAATAAGGGTCTGGCGAAATGTCGAACGGGCTTCGAGTCAGCCCAAAGAACTTTCTGTACATGATTTACCTGTGGCCCAGAAATGCAGGTTGGATTTACGGGACGACAACTGTATCGCTCGATTGCAGTTCAACATTCTGCTCTGGATGCACTCCCTTGATCACATCCTTATAGTTAAAAGCAAAGCGAGTCTGCTTACCAGCGCCATCGCGGCGGAGAACATAAATGTCTTTCTGCTTGGCGAAATCGCGAAACCCTCCGGCGGTTGCGATCGCATCCACAACGGTCATCGGCTTGGTCAAAGAAAACGATCCCGGATGGCTCACCATCCCCAGAACATTGAATTTCTGACTTCTAATTTCCTGCACAACCACCGTCACCGCCGGATCCGCAACATACTCCTTCAATCGATTCGTAATTTCGGTCTGCAGCTGTTTCGGCGTCTGACCGCTCGATTGCACCTCACCAATGAGCGGCAAGGAAATTCTCCCGTCCGAACGCACTGGCACGGATTTCGAGATCTCCGGTTCCTTCCACACATTGACAGCGAGGATGTCTCCAGGCCCGATGATGAATTCCTCCGTCTGTCGAAGGGGTGCTTGCGTAGCCGAGGATGAAACGGCGGGACGCGACACACCTGCGGTCGGAATCGCCGCCGGATCCGTCTGTGCGGCCAGCGATGTGACAGTACCGATCACCAAGCCAGTGATAACTCGAGCCAACATCTGTCGATTCATATTCCACTCCTAGGCGTAAGCCGTTTCGATTCCGTTGCGGCTTCGCGAACCTGCCTCCATCGCAAGCTCAACGTGCGGATCAAGCGCGATCACATCCGAAGCCTCCACTTCCACGACAATCGCCCGCATGATCATCTCAATGGACAGCACGACGCGAAATACTCCCGGTTGACGAAGAAGGACGCCTCGCATTCCCTGAAGAGGACCGCGGCAGATCTCAACCCGGGATCCTACCGCGAGGTATGGATGGGGCTGTGTACACAGGCCTGCAGTTAGAGATGTCTGGAGCGCTTCAATATCCGCATCCGGCAAGATCGCCGGGCCGTCCTGAAACGTCACAAACTCGACAAGGCCAGGAACTTGTAAAACGCGAACCTTGTTTTCAAGGTTGATATGCACAAAAACGTATCCAGGGAAAAGCGGCAACTGCACTTTGTGGCGCCCATTCGCCCAGCGGTGCACCGTTTCATACAAAGGCAGGAAGCACTCCACATCTCTCTGTCGCAGGTGTTCTGCGACCTTCTTCTCATGCCGCGAAGAGGTGTAGGCGGCATACCAGAATAGAGGCAACTTGCAATCAACAGTCTTATCGGCGCCACCGATCAAAGGATTCATATGCGGTAGATACAGCTTCGCCCCCTCAGTTCGATCTTTCGCTCCAAAAGAAATTGAAACGCACAACTACGACGTTGGCTCTTGGGGGAGGGCTGATGTCTGATAACAACCGCCGAGTGGATTTCTCGTTATTCTTCTCGCATTGGCAGATTACGCACGAGCTCGCTCGTTCCGCCTTGCGTGAGCGAATTCGGACGCATTTCTACCTGTGCGGCGAATCCTTCGGGTTCAATGCGAACGACGCAACCGCTCATTCGCAGTCGTGCTCCAGATCCGGCAGCAAGCAATTGGGGAAGGGACAGATTCACTTGCAAGACGCTGCCGACCGGCACTCTGTTTGTGGTAACGATGAAAGCTCCCGAGGTGCTGCAATCCCGCGTCTGCCCGTAACCCTGGCTGACACGCTGACCTGCGCTTTCCCACGAGAAGCTCACGGATGCCATCAGTCGATACCTGTTATGTTGCCGTTTATCCACGGTTTCTTCTTCACAATCGAACCGCTCTGTCACAAGGTAGTATTTGCGCCCCACTTTCTCAAGACCAAGAAAGTATGGTCCCAAGTACAACGATTCGTTGAAACCAAGGAATACTTGCGGACGCATTCTTCGTGGTCGAAAGGAGGGAACGAAAGCATGGCGCGACATCCACTAAAGTGGCTAGTCCCCTCAAGGTCACTCCACTACCGGTCCGCAATCCGCAACGCTGATCTGATCTTTTGACTCTAGGACTTTCCCGCTGAGCACGTTAGAACCACACTCATTTCGCCTGTGATGACCGTCACAGACGCCTTCCGAGCCAATTGCTACGATGTAGCTGTCTTCAGGAAGGTCGTCAACGAAATACCTGAGATCTCTTAATTCGGACGCTCGCGATCAGGCATAGATCAAGTGAGCGCAAAAGTTCCCCGCCCTTCCCCAAGGACGCTGCCAGAGGACGGTTTCCCAATGAGTTGTTCTTCTGGCCTGAATACCGATGTCATTAATGTTCTAGTCGCCGATTCGAACCAGACCCAGTCCCAATTGCTTTGCAGCGCGCTACGCCGTCAGGGGACGTTGGGCGTTTCATGTTGCCAGGCCGAACTTTCCGAATGCCTGGCAGCACTCGAAGCCAATCCGGCAGACGTTCTCCTCATCGCCGATGGTCTCACGGACCGCCGCCAGCAACTGTACGAGCTTCTTCGGGGCGTACACACTGCGAATCCATCCATCGCAATCGTTCTTTTGCTCGACAGCTATGATCGGGAACTCGTGGTGAACTCAATGCGTGCCGGAGCGCGAGGGCTCTTCTGCCTCGCATCCCTTCCCTTCAAGTCACTTTGCCGCTGCATCGCCAGTGTCCATCAGGGACAGTATTGGACCAACACAGAACAGATGCGCTTCGTAGTCGAGGCGCTGTCCGTAGCTCCAGCGGCGCACCTGATCGACTCCCGCGGAGAAGTCGTCTTAACGCCCCGCGAGGAACAGACCGTAAATCTGGTAGCCGAAGGCCTGAACAATCGCGACGTGGCCCGCGAGCTGAACGTGAAGGAAAATACCGTAAAAAAATCCCTGCTGCGGATCTACGACAAGTTGGGAGTCTCGAATCGCGTCGAACTAGTCCTCTACGCAGTAAGCCACTGGCAAAATCGCCCCGCAGAACCGGCAAGACAGGGACAACTGGTCTGACACGTGAAGAAGACCAAACGTGCGCCATGATTGAGCCGTTACAGGTGCCCGGGAGGAGAAACCGAACCCCACAGCCCTTTCACCCTGCCGACTTTTAGGTCCCCCTTCACAGAAGTGACAACAAAATCGCTAACGAGTTGCAAGGTGTGTTGCGACCAAACACCTGCTTCCCTCGTACGTTCGGTCTTAGTTCAGGCATATGCAATATCGCATGCTCTATTTTCTTGCCAGCTTGCTCACGGACCCCACCTCCATTGCTTGTGGTGCCGCAGAGGTTCTCGGACTTGTCCATAACTAACCCGGCCCGCACGGCTCCGCTATACATCGGTTAAACATGTGATGGTCCGTCCGGCTACCGATTCTAATTCCGGGCCGGTGCCGCTAAAGCGTGTTAGATAGGACCGGGCGTCGACGCTTTTATGCGGCGATGCGAATGCGAACTTCCGGAGCCTCGTAAGCGAGAAGGCTTTCCTGAGTGGCAATAACTGGCGAAACTAGGAACTTTCTTTCCCGAATCGTCGATGCGTAGTACTGATCGATGCCGTGATGGACTCGTAGCCATTTTTCCATCGCTGCTGGATCCGAAGGGATCTCTTCTAATAACCCCCGGTACGCAGACTGGTGATATGCGATGGCGTGGCAGGTTGTGACCGGGCCAACCTGCTCCAGCCGCGTGCAGCCCGCAGCCAGGGGGAACTTGTGCTCCCAACGGCAAGCGCCGAGATAGAAAAGTCCCCAATCTCGTCCGTCAAGTTCATGCACGGCAGTCTTGAGGTGCGCGGCAGCGTCGCGCGTAAACACCACGTCATCTTCGAAGACCATGACGTTCTTCAATCCGTGACGCCGCGCCTCCTGCACAATCGCGCGATGCGAAAGGGCGCAGCCCATATGGGGGTTCGGTGTGGGGATTCCCGGAAAGCGCCGGATGCGCGGTGCGATCCCGAGCGCCTCGAAGCGCGTCATCACCGCCTGCCACCGGTCCACCGCCGAATCAAGGTTGATGCAATAGATGGCATCGAAGAAATTGAATGGATTGTCCAGTTGCGAGGTGACGGATGCGAGGATGCGATCGGCGGCATCGGCTCCGATGTATTCGCGGAAGTGCTGGATCATCTCCGAGGTATCGCGGCCCAGTTCACGAGCCACGATCAGGTAATTGCGAACGCGATCTTCCCATTCATTGCGGTAGCGAGCGCCCAACGGACGGCCGAAGCGATGCACCCATCGAAGGAATGGAAGGCAGAGGGTGCGACCCCCAGCCTGCCGGAACTTCTCCTGGATATAGCCTTCCTCTGATCCGAAGCCCGTCAGCCGCGGATTGAAGCCCGGCCAGGCTGCACGCCGGCACGCAAAGGCTCCAAGCCCTTGCATGCCGATTTCGAACGGCTCTGCGGCAGGATCTTCGGCGCGCGCGTCGGTTCCCCACACTCCGAACATGCCAGCCGACCATCGAGGATCCATGTGCGATGAGATGCGCTTCTGATCGTCATAGAGAAGAGGGCCTTGTAAGAGATCGCGAGTGCGGGGATGCGCTTGGAAATAGTCGATCAGCTTGCGGAGAGATCCGAGAGGAAACAGCACGTGCGAATCGATACAAAGGACGTATTCGCCCCGTGCTTCGCGAAAGATGATGTCGCGCACGGATGTTCCGGAAGTGCGATTCCACGGGAAATAGCGATACGCTGGGATCCAATCCTGAAGGCTCTTGAGCTCGGCGGCACAAGGGCCATCGGGATGATTGTCGATAACCAGAATCTCGGTCTCGTCGGCTGATCTCGGGATGGTGCAGGCGAATGCTCTGCGCGGTGAAATACACGCCGTCGTAGTCATCGTAGGTGGCCATGCCGATGGTGAGAGTGGGGTTCATTTGCCTTCGGGCCTTTCTGACTGACATTGCGAGTCTTTCGTTAGAAATCCGGTACTCATCGCACCGGCGCTGCGGCGAACACCTGTCTTGCGATCGCTTCGTACTCGGCCATGCGAGCCGCGTCCCGGCGACTACCTCTCACGGCTCGCATCAACGCCAACATCTGCTCCTGGTTATATGTCATGACCCGACTGCTGTAGAGAGGGCCACCCCCTGGCGAGGTCGCGGGAATCGCTTTCCCTTTCGTTCGGAGGTTTTGTTCAATTTCAGCCCGCAAACCATCCATATACCCTTGCGCCTGAATCTGGCCTCGTGCGATGTTGTCGGGAGTGTTCGGCTTAATCTCAAAAACATGGGCGCCGATGATGTCGCCATCGGCGTCGCGGACGTTGGTGGCAGCTTGCAACATTCTTCTACCGCCAGTCGACAGCGGGAATTCCCCAGTTGATGTTCACGCGATCTAATTGCCACTTCCGTCGAATACCGTCAGCCGTTACCGAATTCCGGGTCTTACTGCCTATCGATTTCGACTCAACTTGGGCAAGGATCTACTGTTTGGTCACGAATTGCATGATGCGTTGCTTGTCTTGTTCCGAGAGGTCATTCTCGAAGCCTCCCATCGCGCCAATCAGGCCGTTAGTTCCGAGCATTGAGGGAGGCGAATTAACGGTCCGGTGACAGCTCGGGCATACGGTTGAGGGCGGGAGATTTGGAATCGGTCCGTTGTCAGCCCGCCGCGTCGGATCGTCCGTAACGGCGTCGTACACGCCCTCGCCGACGGCACTGCCGACCTGCGACCCGATGATTCCGAAGGCCAGTCCGAGGACCACCGAACAGACGATCGCTCCAGGACCGCAAACCAAGCCCGCAGCCGCTCCTGCCGCTAGCCCGGCGGCGAAGCCACTGAGATCGCGTGCCGCGGTTCTGGCGCGTTCTTCCGGAGACGCAGAGTAAATGTCATAAAGCGTTGCCGCCGCCCCAACAACAAGGAACACCCGGCCGCCCACCTTCAATACCTTCAGACCGGTGGACATCTCCCCCACAACGGCTGCGCCCGTGCCTTTGGGCAGATCTCCGAATTCGCCTTCCTTCATGGCGGAGATGAGGCGGCCCTGGCTCGAACTCGTATTCACCGGGCCGACACGCCCCCCCAACGCGCCCTCAGCCTGAGAGCATCCCCAAAGCACGCAGTTGGACGCTGCTTGAGTATCGCCATACAAATCCGGGCGGAAGGTGTAATTCTGCGGCATTCCTGCGGGTGGTATGCCCGGCTCAGGCAGCCCCTGCGCGAACGCTCGGGCCATTTCCGGGGTAACAGGATATTCAACGCTCCGTGCCGTCGTCTTGGTGAAAAGCCAGGCGTCCGCAGAGATTTCCGCAGGGGTGGAGCTTTTTCCTCCCATCAATGAGGGATAGTTGAGTACGGTGTCTGCGGTGCTTGCAGGACCGAATCCACGCACAATAGTGATTTCTCCGTTGACGCGGGAGAAAACAGCGGTATGTCCCGGGATGGAAAGAGACTCCGGTATAGGCGGTACGCGCCGTGCTAAAACATTGGAGGGGGTCCACCGAGGAATTGCCACGATTCCAATGCTATTTTCTCCGGCAGCCTGGAAGCCGCTCCTCATGAGCGCCGCGTTGGCGCTGACATTCCCGCCGACCAAGGAACCTGAAATCGGAGTTGCCCACTGTTGATAATTGGGGGACGAGTTACTGCCGCCTGAGGAAGCGGTCGCAGGTTGTCGCAGGCTTGTGACCTTACCTTCTGGTATTGCCGCTGCTACTTCAGAAGGCAAACCGTCGAGGGGCTGAAGCATATAGCCGCCATCCAACGGAAGGCCTGCGGGCCGCGGGACGGTCCCCATTGGTACGCCGACTCCCAGCGCCGGGCTCGCGCCGCGTCCTCTGACCTCGGCTTCGAGAACGTCGAGGTTGGCTTTGTTGGAAATGTATTCGGGACTCCCCTCTGTCAATGTCTTCAGGGCGTCCCGCAGAATCTTGATTTGTTCGCTTAACTCGTTGTCGGTGAGCTCGTGCGCCCATTGGGGGCCGATGCTCATCGTGGTGACGTCACCATCGACACGGCGCTGAATGGCTGGCACGTCACCGTTGCCGTTGTCCTGCTGAATGACGTGAGTGAGTTCGTGGGCCAACAGTGCTCGGCCCTGGGTTGTCTGCGGCTGGTATTGATTCGCGCCGAAGACAATATCCCGCCCCGATGTGTACGCTGCGGCGCCCAACGAGCGGGCGGAACGCGTCGCTTCCGCCCCGAAGTGGACACGCACACGAGAAAAGTCGGCTCCTAGTGCAGGCTCCATCGCACCGCGAGTTTGTGAATCGATCGGCTGCCCTTCTCCGTGGGGCAAGAAACGGTTTGCACCCCTTGGCCGCGAATCACTCCCTGGTTCCGATTTACGTTGCAGATTTTCTTCCTCTTCACATTTCGGACAAGGGTGGCCGCCCTCCGCACACTGCGAACATTTCCGCTGGATGGATGCAAACGCGCCGCGCGAGATCCGCCCAGGGGAGGCCCCTGATACAACTGCCGCTTCGACTTGATCCGCTTCTTGCTCAAACGCGTCGCCTGCTTGGCCGATGAGAGGCTTCCGCTGCAGGAACAACGGAAGTCCGGCGGGAGAGCCAAAGTTTTTTTCTGGGCTATCCGAGGACCGTTCTTGCGATTCCGATTGGGATCCTCGTTTGCGTTTTGTGGCCAGCGCCGGGCTCATTGTTCCTTCCTGAGGGGGGACCGGGAAGGAGTGATCGCGCGGACCTGGGCAGCGTCCAGGTCGAATCCGTTGAGGCCCATCGGCATCTGACGGCTCATTTTGCGGTACTCGGAAGCGGCGCCCGCGTGCAAATCGCGGAACGAAATAGGTCGGCCTTCCGCGTGGGCCAGCAGAGCCGCCGTGAGCACCGCATTGCGAATATTTCCGCCGAACAGATCGACCGAGGCGGAGAGTTGGTTCAGTTCTCGCGCAGTCAGCGAATGGTCTGATCCCAAATGTGCCAGCCACAAAGATCGCCGTTCCGAAGGGCTGGGTGGTGGAAACTCAATAATCGCGTCCAGCCGACGGAAGAAAGCAGGATCGAAGCGCGACTGGTTGTTGCTGGTGAGCAGGACGATGCCGTCGAAACTTTCAATGCGCTGCAACAGATAGTTAGTCTGTGCATTGGCGAAGCGATCGTTCGACTCCTTGATGTCGGTGCGTTTGCCGAACATCGAGTCGGCTTCGTCGAACAGAAGCACGACTTCCGCGTGTTCGGCGCGAGCGAGAAGTTGCGCGAGATTCTTTTCGGTCTCGCCGATGTACTTGCTCGTGACGGAGGCCAGGTCGACACGATAGAGGGGCAACCCCATGCGAGTTGCGAGCCATCCGGCAGCGAGAGTTTTCCCCGTACCGGAGGGACCGCAAAACAGAGCGCGGACTCCCGGGCGGTACCGTGTTTTCGTAGTGATTCCGAGGCCATGAGCCAAGTCCTCTCGACCATGACATCGCAGCAGGAGGCGGCACAATTCGTCGCGCAGCCCCAGCGACATTACGACCGCTTCGTCCGGGACCTGTTGCGTTAGCGGCTGAGCGAGCGCTTCGAGGCCCGCTCCTTCCGTGGTCCACGATGCTGCCGCAATATCAGGAATCTCAACTCGATCGCGGCCTTCGAGGGCGCTTTGATAGCGTGCCAACCTCCCCAACTGAGCGATGCGCCCACTTCCATGCCGGTGCCCGGCGAGTTCACTTGCGAGACTCTCGTCTCCGATCGATTTGGTCCACAGCTGCGCGCGTTCCGCCTTAGGAGGAACCGGAAGCGTCCAGCTAGGAATCGTTTCGCCGCGCGATTCGAGAGTGCCTTCCGGTCCGCAGGTTGCCAGCTGCGGTCCGCGATAGCGCGGCATAACGGGGAGGGGCTTTCGCTCGCCTGGACCGAGTTCGAAGCTGAACACAGGAATGCCCTTACACAGAATTAACCATGGTCCAAAGCCGGCCAAGATAGGTCGAGCGTCCTTTCCTATTTCGAGGAAGACGGGTCGGCGTTTGAGGGTCCTCGCGATTCCTGAGGCCACAGCCCGCGCCTCCGCCGGCGATCCGCTTCGCAAGACCAATGACCGTTGAACGCCGCTGCGTAGAGCTTTGGCGTGCTTTTCCGCATGGATCACAATTGAAGACGGGAGCGGGATTCTTTCGGCATCCGCGCTGTCGAGTGTTGTGCCTGGCCATGCGATACAACCAGGACTACCTGCTTTCGCCGTCAGAGCGAGGCATATCTGCACTGGAACACAGATCGCATGCTCCGCGAGAGGCGCATTTTCGTTTGAAACTTGTAGCAGTCCGGAGTCGGCCGCCGCGCCGGAAAGAATTTCGCGAGCAACGGTGCCTTCAGTGGCGAACGCGGCCGAGAGCAATCCAACCGATGGCCGTGAACCGCCGATCGGGTGCTGTAGATGAGCGATAGCACGCCCCCAAATCGATTCCGTCTCAACCGCGACCGCCAGAGTCGTGGCCAGAATCTCGATGCGGTTCAAATCCAGTTCGGCCGCGAGAGCGAGCAACCCGCGGTCCTCTTCGAGAGGATGCTTTAACAGTGCATCGAGGTTCTCCGGTGGCACCCCGGATCGAAGAAACTGCGCTTCAGTCGACTGGTCCTCGGCGGGAAGTAATGCTGCGAGCTTCGCTAGGACGAAGGCACGCAGTCCGCCGGCGACGGGTGACGGGCTATCCACGAAACTCTCCGCGATAGGCGTAGTGAAAACGCACGACCCGCCCAAACCAACGGCACCATCCAGGATCGAGGTCAAGGCCAATACGCCGAATACGAACGTCGGCGGAATCGAGTGGCATAGTCACATCGAGATCGGTCTTTGTGAGGGTGACGTAACCTGGTCGCCGGACGATTTCGATCACGGTCAACTTGCCCCTTCGCCAACACCATCGGCGGATTTTCAGCAGCCAAAGGCGGAGGAGTCGTTCGTCGATTTCTTCCGGTTCATTCTGGTTCTCGATCGCTTCAACCCAGCGAAGTATTGGGTCAGGGCGTTCGACGGCTGCATGATCGGCGATGCGTTGGAACAAACGTGCCATGAAGAGAAGGCTGAAGTGTTCCCGCTCCACACCGATGCGATCGAGGGTATTGAGAAGAAAGTAAAGGCCGGCTCCAGAAGTTGGTTCTCCCAGGGAAGTTTCGTCGCGAGGTTGTTCACTGGTTCGATGGTCGCGCTCGCCCTCAAGGTCGGCCGCCAAAAGCGCGACCATGGGATGTGACGGAATTGGCGCCGCCATCGACGCGTCCGCCCGGTCCGCCGATATCGCCGTTTCGATAGATTGTTCAGCTCCCGATCCGACCTTGCGCATCGCGAGGAGCGGATCTGTAGATGCGTGTGTCGATAACGTTGCTGAGGATTGAGCGGTATGTTCATCCGCCGATCCGAATATCGGGCGGGAACTCTGAGGATTTGCGTGAATCTCCCGCAGACTGGAACGAGCGATCGCAACGGCCGACTTGTTGAGCATACTGACTGGATCGCAAGTCAGTACCGCCAGGGAGGCGAGCCACAGCACCTTTGGGTGAACCAGACCAAGTGCTTGTATCGCTCTTTTGAGAATCGATTGAACTCCGGCCGGAAACCGAACCGGGGAAATGTGAGCGTAATTGGATCCTCCGATGTCCCGCAGCCAACGCTCAATCTCCTGGGTCGGCAACAGATTGAGCAAGTTCACGACATCTTGTTCGCGAGGCAGTGATAGAAACGTCGCCGATACCGCGCACCACCCGGGGGGCGACGCAAGCAGCCTTTCTATGATGGCGGTTGCCATCGCCGAAGCATGAAATGTGCCAGTCGTGCCACTGACGTGCGGCCAAAACCATGCTGTGGGCGGGTTGCCGCGAGCAGTGAGCATCAGCAGAGCCCGACAGGCCTCAAGTTCGCTGTGGAAGTACACAGTCTCTGCGGTTGCAGCTTGTGGATCCGATCCATGGACGGCATGTAGAGCCTGCTCGCGCATTGCGATCTGAAAAGCCTCCAGCCAGGCACGGCGGTCGCCGTCCGCAGGTAGCTCCGTAATGTGCAATCGGCGGAAATAATAGACGCGGCCCTCGTGCTCTCCAGGAAGCGTGCTCAGGCGCAGGGATTCCTCAACCATGAAGGTGAGTTTGTGACTTGGAGAGTCGGCGGTGAGACTTAATCGCCCTCTTCTGACGTACCGGTCAGTTCGTTCAAGGTGGCGGGGAGCGAGTGACGTCATGTGCGTCCCTATTTCGAGAAAGCCCGATATACGATTGCGTTCTGGTCAAGCGCGCTGAAGTGAGCGACATCATTTGCTTCAAGCGCGACGTTTGGCTTGAAGACATCTGTGACCATTGCATTTACGCCCGCCCCATCCAGATCGCTTACGACAGCCTTTGCGGCGAGGTCGCCGCCGCTATACAGCTGTACCGTCATTCCATGCGCGACTCGATTGGACGGAAGCGTCAAACGAATCAGGCCTCCGATGATCGGGATCGTTCGAAGTGACACGGCGCCAGCGATGATGTCGTCCACAGGCGCCTGGCTCGCAAGCAAAATGGCGGTTGCGATCACGTCGTCCATCAAAGAGACGGCTGTCGAATCATTGGTGTCGATTTGCTGATAAAGCCAATCGACCAGAAGCTGCATCTGCTGCCGGTCCACATAATTTTGCGTATTCCAGCCAGGTAGCACCGCGAGATTACGCAGGCTGACTGTTCCATTATTCAGAAAGGTCGCCCACTGCAGCCGATCCACTGGCAGAGTCTGGCTGACTCGCGTGTAAAGACTGGTCGCCACATTCGAAATCTGCTGCAGCGATGCCGAAACGGCATTCGTAATCTCCGGATGAACAGCCGGGGAATTCAACAGGTCTCCGACGGCTGCTACGCTTCCCAACAGGTTCACCTGCGCCGTCCAACTCTGGTTGACTATGGTCGAAGCATTGAAACTGGCCCGCGTCGCTTGAAGAGAGCGCATCGTCTGCTGATTCGACGTGAAAATATTCGAAATTGCCGCGCCGAAAAGACCGCTACCTGATTCGGCGGAAGAGACTGGCACCGGCAGTTGCAATGCCACCGAGGCACGTGCCTGTGTGCTGGCAGCCAAATCCATCAACAGAGGCGGACGTTCCAGCTTGGGAAGCTGCGTCAGGATCGGAGGGAACCAGCGAATCGGCGCCTCGCGCAATAAAGCGACGATCTCGCGCAGTTCGGGAGGCACTGCCACTGTCTGGTTGATGCTTGCTGGAACCGGGCTCGACACGTTGGCAGGGATGAGTTGACGGCTCGGGGTTTCTTCCCCGACGTCTACAGTTCGCGGGCGAACGTACCCGATAAATGTTACGTATTGGTTGAGCACGTTGGCGCGCTGTGCATTCACATTGGCGACTCGCATCTGTTCATCGTTGAACAACGCTTGAACAAACGACAACTCCTGTCGTGATTGCGCGAGATCGTTTCCCAAGCTGCGTCAGCAATGATTGTGCTGCGCTCATATTGGCTTGGATCCGGGCAACCGCGGCCGCCGCCAGGCTGAGGAAATCCTGATATTGCTGAATACGAGCCTCAATCGCGCGCAGTAGTTGCGTGTTCTGCTCGAGCACGTGTACGCCGGTTGAAAAAACGTTCGACATGTCGGGATTGGTAGTGGTCGCGCTCATCTGAGTGGGCGTTCCGATGACCGGACTATTGACGGCGTCGAAGAGCTGAGCCATGCGAGTCGGGTTCGGCCGACCGCATATCGCAACGAGATAAACGCCGATGACGCCAGGCGGTAGTTGTGGAGGTATATAGCCCTGCGGGACGGAGGGAATCGTCGGAGGAGAGTATCGATCGAAAACTGGCAAATCGTCGATCGTGATTTCGAGATCCGCAAGGAGTTGGAACATGGCGACACGGTTACCTACCGAGTAATACATCGCTTCTTGAGCAGGCGATGGCGCCAGGCGCTCGGCGATGGTCAACGTTCGCAAGTTGAGCTGCGCCCCGACCACGGGAGACTGTTGGGTGATATCCACCGGGGCAGCCGACACCGGGACCTGCGATACCGCTTGCAGATTGATCCCCGTAAATATATCGCTACTTCTGGACGAACTGGGCTGAGCGGCACTTCCTGGATCGGAATCGCGGGAATGAACGTGGTCGGGTGAAAGTTGTGGGAAAGACCGTGGACGACGTTCGTCGAAATGATGTTGGCCGGTTGACGAACATCGATACCCTCGCGGTGGGGCTGATGTTTCGGATTGCCGCGGGACGAGCGCGCATGGAGTCGCGAAGCCACACGCGATGTCATGGTTCGCAGTCAGGTTCCGCGGTTCCCACGGCTGGTGTGGCAGCGGGCTGAATCGAAGTGAGATAGTCGCGAATATTCTGGGCGGTGGCGGCGGCAGTATCGCCGGAAGCAATATTTGCGAGGATTGGCGAAACGGCCAGACGGCTGGCGTCAGAGGTGTTCAACACATTCTGGCGATATCGATAAATGTCGGTTTGCGCCGTCAGAAATGCCAGATCGAGCATGTCGTTCGCGTCACTGAGCTTGGCATTGATGCGGTCGATGAAATGCTGGATGCCGTTGGTGGTGAGATCATTCCAGTCGTCCGCATTGAAAAGAGGAATCTGATTGCCATTGCGGTGACCACATAAGGCGCCGCCGCCGCTGTCTGCTGCAGAGTCTGAAGTTCGGCGGAGATGTATGTTTCATTGCTGAGGGTGGTCCCAAAGGTCTCGCTCGATAGTGGCGAGAAGACTGGTGGGGCAGTAAGTTCCGCGCTTTCGTCTGCGGTCAACCCGGTCTGTGTGTCGATCAGCGGTTGATTGAGCAGTGGCGCAAGAGCGTTCGCTTCCTGTTGGATCACGAAGCGATGCTGCAGGACGATGTTGCGCTGCAGCGATGACCGCATCAATCTCCGCCTGAAACTCAGGGCTGGCGACTTCGGTAAGCAAAATGTTGGCGTCGTATACCGCATCGGGAAGAGGGACAAGAATTTCGATCGCCTCGTTCTGAGCTGTCTCAAGCGGAGCGGCAGTCATCGATCGCTGAATTTCACCTTCCAATTCCTCGGCGAAAATCGGACGCGCACTGGCCGACCAGCCTGATGGGCACCACAGCGCTTTTCGGTTGGGGAAATCCATCGTATATGCCGGCAAGATTCCAGCAGGCGGGAGGAATACGAACTCGTTTGTGATGAGCGCTGAAGGGGATGTCGGCGTCATGTCCGTGCCGACTTGCTCCACGAATTGATTGACCCGCGCATTGGCGAGGGCAGGCTGTACCGCTGCCAAGCTCTGTTGGAATGGGCGCAGGTAGCGCCGGCGCGGCAACCCACCAGACCTTACTACCGCCGATCGATCCGCAAATAAGAGCTTCGACGACGCATCGAATCCTGCGAGAGCGAGCGGAGCCCCGTAGAACTCCCACGGGAAGAAGCTGTCGGCAGTCAGCGTAATCTCGGCATTGAAGATTGTGTAGGCCAGGCGATTGCGCCATGTGGCGGCGGGTGTTGTTGTGGGCAGGACCAATGTCGACAAAGTCGTTGGCCATGTCACAAGAACAAGCCGTGCACCATCGACGATTTGCGAATCGTCGAACGCATCCTCGGTTGGATCCTGATCGCACGAGGCAGCAAGATTTCCCGAAACGATCAAGTTGCTAGTGCCGGTGTCGACCGCCGACCCAGTTACCGCTACGACGAAGGGTTGCAATAGAAAAATGCCTGTCCAAGGCTTGGTGGGAGCCGAAAACGATTCGAAGTCCGCGACATAACTTCCGGTGTCTCCATCGATGACTGCAAGCCCGCTCAGGGTGGTGCGAATGGGCCGTAAGAGCGCCACATCTTGCCCGGAAGCAGCAATACCATAGCCCGGGTTCAAGAGAAGAATCGGATCCGCCGCGGTCAAATCAACCGATAGCTCCAAGCCTTGCACAGTCCCCTGAGTCACTGCTTGGCCAAGCAGCGTGAGGCGACCCGCTCGATATGCCTGTTCATTGGTGAGTGCGGTGTCACTGAGCGCTCGCCCCGTGAACAACGACAAGCGCTGCAACCAACCGGCATCGACCTGTTGGAGGAGTTCCGGTTCGATCGCGAGGAGATCCTCGCCCGGCAACGGATCGATAATTTGAGTGGCGGCCATAGTGAGCGGTCCTCAGTCTTTCGGCTTGCTCTTCTTGGGTGACTTCTTTGCCTTCCCTTTTGTCTTGACCTTCGCTTTTGTCATGACCTTTGCTTTCGACTTCTTGCCGCGGGCAGGCTTCGTATCGTGTTCCGTTTCCTTCAACGCAAAAGGCCTGATGGTGAACGGCGGCCGCAATGTGACTGGAACGGTCGTAAGTATCGGATTGACGGTGAACGGCGGCCGGATCGTAAAGGGCAGTGTCGACCCGGGGGGGAAGAGGGTAAACGTTGTGATTCTCGTGGTTGTCGGTCGAATTGTGAACGTGATGGTGGTCTGCGGCGTCGTCGTGGTGGGCGGCAGCGTAGTGGTCGTGGTTGTAGTGGGAGCGCCTGTAGTTGTGGGCGCCGGGGTTGTCGTGGTGGGCGGCGGAGTGGTGGTGGTGGGAGGAGCGGTCGTAGTCGGCGGAGCGACGGTCGTTGTGGTGACTGGCGGCGCAGGCGAGGCAAACGAAACGGCTGCTCCGGAACTGCGGCGACGAA
This sequence comes from uncultured Acidobacteriota bacterium, assembly GCA_963819455.1. Classification (GTDB taxonomy): domain Bacteria; phylum Acidobacteriota; class Terriglobia; order Terriglobales; family Acidobacteriaceae; genus Sulfotelmatobacter. The sequence continues at coordinate 852,968 of CAWFWF010000009.1, read as the reverse complement.
TATAGAATCCGTAGGTTTGCGCAGCGATGGCGGCGCTCCAGCTACTGTTCGCGGCAGGTGTAGCCGGTGCAATCGCGCTCGCGCCCTGAAAGAACCGCAGCAATTCGAACGGTTGCCGGTGTCCCAGTATCTGAGGAATCGTAGCAATCATCGGAACTTCCGGCAGGCTGCTGAGCAGCGCCGCAAATCCATCACGGGGAACGGGAATCAGAGCGAAGACGGTTAGATCCTCAAGCGCAGTGGCATCGAGCGTGAGATCGATAGGCGGCAGAGACTCGCTGTCTTCGAGCAGTGCGGGAATCTCGTCTTCGGGAAAAACGCTCAATCGCACATCCACTTGTGGAGGAAAGAACGATTGCGTGAAGGCGTCAGTGTTGATGCACGCCAAGGGGAAGCGTCCAGCCGGAGGCAGCGATTGGAAGTGCTCTGTAGCCGAGAAATTCGCAGGCGTGTTCTGGTTCAGGTAGCCGTTGACCACTGTTTGCAGCTGGGAATCGTATTGCTGCAAGTACGCTTGTTGGGTCGCCCGATCAGTGAGTCCAAAGCGAACACCGCTGAAGGCAACGCCGTTTTCGCGGCGCAGCATGTATGTATCCACCCACTGAATCAGGCCGTTCTGCAAGCTCAAGAGCGCGAGCGGCAGGACGGAATCGGGAAGTTGGCTGGCATTGCCCGATAGGAAAATCTGCCGCACCAGCGCCGCTTGTTTGTTATTCGGGTCGCTGGTGTTGATCGGATCCGGGTAAGGAATCAAGATGATCGCGGTGCCTTCGATAATGTCCCCATCATGCGAACCGCGCGTACCCTGGATGGTGGTTGGGAACTCTGCGATCGGAGTTCCAGTGGACTGCATTGGTTGTAACGCGATGGCGAACAGTCCGGTCCGATTGGCCGGCGCCGGGCCTGGTTCGGTCGCAATGCCGAACTGAAGGTTAAGGTCAGGCTGCAGGGCAAGTGCCGAGAGATGAATCGTGACATCGGCCGGAGAAGAAACCTCTTCTCCAGCGGGGGTAATTCCGTGCCCGCTGCTGATCGTCACGACGTCTGTTGTTTGCCCACTTATCGAGGCTGCGCTCACCAGCAGCCCGCGTAGAATGCCGAAACCAGGTATGCGACCCAGGTCCGCTTGCCGTTGCAGGAAGTAGTTCTGCTCGCGTTCCAGGTCGCGCGCGGCGAGAAAACGTCCGTCGAACCAAAGCGGACGCGTGCGGCGGCTATCGAGCACAGCCGATCCCTTCGCCTGATAAGTCGCGATGTCATTCTGTTGAAGAACGACTCTCGTATCGCCTTGCGTGAAGTTCGACATATGTATGCTCTAGAGTCCTCAGATCGTCAAAGTCAGTGGCGGTGACGTACTTGCCGCAAAATTCACATCGCCGTTGTAGATAGCAGTAAGCGAATGCGCACCCACCCCGAGATTCGGCAATACCAGCGTTGCGAATCCGGACTTCAGATCGACCGTGCCGAGCGGCGCCGCCCCATCCTCAAATGTCACGGTTCCGGTTGCTTCTGACGGGCTTACCGTTGCGATGAATTGCGTCGATGCTGCGCCGGAAACTGCTGCGGTAGAAAGCGCGGTAGCGGTGTCAGTTAGCGAGAAGCTGACAAAAGCCGGAACCGCGCGGCGCCGCACGAAGTAGCCATAGGTCTGAGTGCCGATCGCCGTTGCCCAGGTGGTCGGTCCGTCCGCGACGTTGGGAGGAGCCACTGCCGGCCGGAAGAAGCGAAGCAAGTTGATGGGACTCCTCATATTGATGGCGAGGGGCAACGGGCTGGAAAGGCCGGCTGGCGGCAGAACTGCCGAAAGAGCAGCGAAATCGCGGCGAGCCACGGGAATCAGAATCATCACCGCAAGGTCAGCATATGCAGCCGCCGGCAGGGTGAGATCGATGGGTTCAAGGGACATGCTGTCATCGATCAACGAGACCAGTTCATCTTCTGGAACAAGGCTCAACGTGACGCTGGTTTGCAACGGAAAGAAGACCTGGGTCAGTGCGACAGTATCAATGCTGGCGAGTGGAATGCGTCCTGCCGGCGGCAGAGCCTGGAAATAATTGCTAGCAGGAAATTTCGGCACTTGGCCGGCGGCGCCCATCGGATCAACGATCTTCTGAAGCTGTATATCGAATTGCCGCAGATAGGCTTGCTGAGCCGCGATGTTCGCGAGGCCGAAGCGCAGGCCGTTCGACTCAGGCCCTGATTCGCGTCGAACCATCCACTGGTCGAGCCACAGAATCGCGCCCCGATCCACGCTGATCATCGCAATCGGAAGCAGTGAGTCCGAGAGCGTACCTGAATCGTCCTGAACGAACAATTGACGCGCGGCAGCTGCGTTCTGCGATGTCGAGTCAAAATTTGTAGCTGGAATCGGGTAGGGCACCAGCGAGATCGCGGTAGCCTCAATGACGCTACCATCCTGCGCCTGACGGCTTCCTTGAATGTCGCTCGGGTAAGAGGTGATTGGCTGCGCTGTAAATTCGACCGGCCGCAGCGCCACTACGTACAATCCGCTGCGCGTTCGGGCGATAGGTTCGGGTGTCTCGGACAAACCGAACTGCACGTCCAAATCCTGTTCTTCTGCGATGTCAAAAATTCGAACGGTCAAGTCGGCAGCGAGCATCACCAAATCGCCGCCGGGAGTTATACCTTGGCCTGACGCAATGATGATGGTCTGGGCATCCGGTTCTCCGCCTACGATTGGCTGGCTGACCGTCAATCCATGAAGAACTCCAAATCCTGCGGCTTGTCCCAAAGTTGCCTGATCTTCCAGGAAATAGTCCTGATCCCGTTTCAAATCCTGAGCAGCCAGAAATCGCCCGTTGAACCACAGCGGACGCGAGCGACTGCTTCCGGGAATGACCGAGTTGGGGCCTAACTGCGTCAACGGCGTAACTGGCGTGGGCAAAGGGATCGGAATTGGAAAAGGCTTTATCGTCAGCGCGGACCTCTTCATGAAACCGCTTCGATTCGAATTGAAAATGCCCGCGAAGCTGGACGAATTCGCCATATTTTAGGACTCCCTTCCCGAGCCGAGGCCATTCCATCGGGCAAGAATCGACGACGGAATCACGAATAATCTCTTCGAGTTGTCGATGTTCGTAGCACTGAATCCCGTGAGGTCCCAAGCAGGAGGAGTGCCCGCAGTGCCTGCCGTTGCGGGCACCAGAATGCGCGCAAGAAATACAGCAGTAGAGTCGAAGCCCGGAGGATATTCGGCAGAAGAACCTTGCGGGCCGAGCGTTCCAGTAAGGATTGATTGTTGGAGCGATGCGACAGACGGTTGATTCGCGCCCAGACTGGCCCACGGATCGAGAGGCGTATTCGGGACCGCGTCGGTGCGCAGCACCAACTGCATGGCAAAGGAATCGAGCAGGCGATTCGCTGAAAAAGCGTCGGTGGCGTCGTAGTCGTCCTGCGAAGCAAAGCACGGTGTGACACCGCGAGTGCAACTCACAAACGTCGCGAAGACATCGACCATCAGGTTCGCTCCGTCGTGAATCGCCGTATTGGGGTCGGCGATCGCAGGCGTTCCCGGGGACTGTCCAGCCTGTTGGGCCTGCCAAGCCTGTACATATCCGGCCAGCCAATCCTGTAAAACGATGCAAACTGTGCGGGGAACTTCGATGATCCGGCCAACGCGATCAAGTGCGATGCCCGCTGTAACTTGAATTTCGAGCTGAAGCGGGTCGGCATTACCGTCGGTCTGTACCAGGAGACCGGAGACGGTCCCTGTTCCAACCAGTTGTAGCAGGGCCCTTGCCAGACGGCCGCGATGATAGTCCTGCTCGGCCTGAAAATCTTCAGCGCCAAGCATCCGCCCGGTAGAGTAAGCAACACGGGTGGGTTGCGGAGGAGGATTCAACGTGTCAGGCATGTTGGCCTCCCAGTTCAAAATGTCTTCTATACATTGGCCTCTCCGTTTTCCCAGCGCGGGTCCAGGCTGGGAGCGTGCTGCACGATGTCATAGCGGCCCACGAGGCTGTTATCGACGACCACAGGATTGGGCGGAGGATCGTTGGTTAAGAACGTGTTCGCTCCCACCAGCGAAGCGATCCCGATCAGGAAGGGTTGAGTCGCGATTTGAATATCCGCTGCGATGTGAGCTGGTTTCTCAACCTCCACGATCTGCCGGATGAGATTCAGGTCGACAGGCTGGACCTGGTTGTGAACAAACACAATCATCCGCCACGCCAGGCTGTCGAGAAACGCTTGCACGCCTTCTTGTTCATTCTTCAGAGTGACCGATTGCGCGAACTCCGCCAGAAAATCGGGATTGTGCGGATCGCCCAGAAAGAGGGTATCGCCGACAAACGAGTTCGAGTTGCCGCTGTAGCCCGGGAGCAGCGGATCGTTTGAGATTGCCAAGTCGGCGCCCAGGATCGTTGCGAACGTATGCCGCAAGCGGAAAGCTTCGACGACCAACACTGCGCCCTTCGTGGCCAGGCCATTGGTCGCTACATCGATCGCTTGAGAGATCCCCGCAACCGTACCGCGCTTGCGATGCAAGTCGGGCGCCGCAAGCAGCAAGGCGCGCTTCCGATCCGGGGGATACAAGGTGGGGTCTGCGCCGATCCAACCGCCCAGCCATTCGATGGCGGTTTCCGGTGTGGATTCCGGCCGGGTTAACACGTAGGAATTGGCAATGCGATCTTCGATGCGCGTCATCTGTGCTTCGAAAATGTTCACCATCCTCTCGAGGAAATCGGACCGCGTGCTGAGACCCGGCGCATCCGCGGCGGCGCCGAAGGTATTCTCGCGATACAACTCCGGCAAATAGTGATCGACGTAGGAAAAGCGTGACCCGTATGCGCGCAATGCCGCGATCTCAGGGGTACTGCGTCCGTCTCCCATCAACTCAACATGCATCGCAAGGTAACGGCCCGTCAGATTGCGGACGGCAATTCCGGCTCTTTGCACCAACACCATGAACAAACCTTGCGAACTCGGGACCGGAACTGCGCCCAGCATTGGGCTTGCGAATGGCACCTCACACGGCATCGAAAGCCATACCGCCTTCGGCGTGTCCGCGGGCATCGGTGCCGGAGGAGAAGGCAAAGCGTCGATAGAACCGAAGATGTGGGGATGCCACTGCTCCGGATTTCCCGACCAGTCGAAGTCGGCCGGATTATTGGCCGCCGCAAGCCAGACGACCATTCCACACCGAGGAGGCAATAGGCCTTCCACAAAGAGCCGGTGCCAGATTGTGCGCGGAGACCCGCTGTCGATTACCTTCGCTGCCATCGGATCGGTGGATCCCGAGGAGGCAAGCGAGTTCAATGACAAAGGCAGCAATGGATACAGGGTGTTTCCGACCGCATAATAAGGAGGGAGATTGGGTGTGTGTGCGAAAGGCCCGGAGTTCTGACTGGCCAGGATATACGTATCACCGGCGGGCACGAGTCTCGTGGAAGCGCCGAGCAAATCGAAGATCAGGGCTTCCTTCAGAGACGTTGCCAGGACCGCGAGTTGCTGGTCTCCGATCCACGCAAGATCGTATGGGAATACGGTCTCAGAAAACATCCATGGAATCGCTAACCCTGTCTCTTCATTGAACAGCCGCAAGAATGCCGAAGTGTTTGTTGCCGAGTTCGTCGCCCATGAGAGCAGCGCAAATTGGCCTCCCGACATCGCGGTCACAGCAATCCAGGTTTCCGTCGATGGCAACGGATACCGAGCGACGATCGCGGGAGGATCGGCATCCGCCTGGCAGGAAGTCAAAATCCCAGGGTTCTTCGCCTCCGCCGGTTCGATCTGAAGGGGCAGGCCTGTGACTCGCCCCAATTGCGGAGTGGTTCGGTCCAGGGCTAGAACACCGCCCTCTGGTAGCGCTGCCAGGCGCCAGAAGTGAAAATCGGGAACGTTCAGCGTGAAATTTTGCCAGCGATTGCGGCGGTCTACCAGCACCAGGGAGTCGCTGACAGCAATGTAAAGAACTCCGTCGAATCCCATGGCAAGATCGGTAACGGCTTGCCCCGACGCAGGAGTGTAAATCGCGACTTCGCCTTCGCCACTTCCCCCCGCAACGACCTTCCCTTGGCCGGCATCCCATCGCGCGTAGTTGCCGAAGATGTCCTGCGCCATCGGAGTCTTCTCAACCAGCGCCGATGCAGCGCCAAAGTCTTCGACGGGAGGGGCACCGGTGCGGCGGCTGCGCAGGCGAAGCCTCAGCTTGTCCGGACAAAAGTACAGCGTGTCCGATCCGCCCGGCGGCAGCCAGTCGGCCGCGGTGCTCAGCATCCAGAAATTGAGTCCGTTTGAATCCATCGCAATCTCTCAGCACAGCTCCGGAACTACTGGAACCGCCACCGTGTTCGGGTCCGAAGGCATTGCCGTCGGAATGGTCGAATTCGGCATCACACCCGAGCCGTCAGGGCCTGCGGTTACACTCACTTGCAATAACTCGGGGAGCTGCCAGCTCTGCAACGTGATTTCGGATCGATTGTTTGCGTCTACCGAAACCGGCTGATACACGCCCGACGCGAGCACTTGAAACAACAGAAGGCCGTTGACCTCGACCACGCCGGGCACGTTGCTCACAATAACTTCCAATTCGAGACTGCGCACCCGACGTCCCAAAGGCCACCCTGAGTTATCGGCGCCTCCAGGTTCGGTTGGCCACACGTAATTTCGGAGCGCGAGTTCGACCTGCTTGCTCACCTGGAGCAAGTTGAATCCGCTTCGGACCTCAACGGCAACGCTGATCCCGACTCCTACGTATTCCGTGCCGATCACGTACATTTCCGAGCCGACCGGTCGGCGAGGATTGAGATATCCGTAAACGCTTTCGAGCAGAGTACGATCGGCCCGCGGACAGGGAGGCTGCACACCTTCTTTTTCCGGAATGATCATGACGGATACAACACCAGGGAAGTCTGTGTCACGAGTCTGCGGCTTGAACAGGGGCAACACCTCGACGCGGCCGATGGCCGCTCCGGGAGTTTCCATCGCCAGATCTTTGTAGTCACTCGCCGTGACCGCGCGTTCGTTATGACGCAGCCGGGCGGGAAGGCGCTGTTCTGCCTGATCCAGTGTTTCGGGATCGGAACCGCCCGACGTAGGAATGGGCTGTGTGACGGCGAACTTGGTCAGCGAGTTGCCACTCGGATCTTTGCCGGATATTTTGGTTAGCGTTCCAAGGGGAACGTTGCCCGCAAAACCTCCTCCAACGCGCATCTGGCGAACGCGAATCCGCCGGCCAATGGGCGGGATGAGGCCCTGCATCTGATTTCCAAATGCGATGGTGCCTGCTTCCGGATCAAGAACGTAAGCCGGCGCCGGAGTCTGCAGTACAGTAAGATCGTCCACTGCCTGCCAGAGTTGATAGCCGAGGCCCGGCATGTCGACGTCGAGTTGGAATGTGGTCGGATCAATCTGCGTTTGCATCAGAGAAAACACCTGGCTTGCGGCTCCGCTGCTGACGCCGATCACGACAGAGCGGTAGGTTGTGCGTTGATCGATCGAGACGGCATTGACGCCTGCCCAGGTCAAGGTGAGGGCGCTCTGAACCTTTACGCGAATCCATGCGACAAGCGTGCTGTCGATGTTCGGGTCATCAATGCGCGGAGGTTTGCCTCCAACGCCCGCCTGCGAGTCCGTGCGGACGTCGTTCGCCGGTGCGCCGATGTCCGCTCCTTGCGGCAGAATCAAGCGCACGACACCCGGTTGGGTCAGGCCGTTCGTCGTGTCCTCGGCGACCGAGAGCGAGTAATACGTTACTGGTTGCCCAGGCAACGAGTTTCCGCTTATCTGCCATGTCGCCGGAACCGGCGCCAGAGTTCCTGCACCAGCGAGCGGATCGGCTAGCGGCAACGATGGAACAAAACCCAGATTGAGAATCTGCTCGCCGCTCGCTCCACCGAGTGTCGATCGCACCGCGGCAAGATTGGCCGGTTTTCCTGCAAGCAGCGCGAACCAGAGACATTGGTCGATCGCTCCATTCTGTACATCGATTCCATTCGGATCGGCCTGATTTCCCGGAAACACAGGTGTGGTCGTGTAGCCAGAAGGCACCGTTCCAAGGCTATACAACGATTTCAGTCCGGTGAGCAGTGGCAAAGCGTTCGCTCGCTGATCTGCAGTGAGAGGGGCTTTGACATAGGCCTGCGCAGTGATGGGAAGAACATCGAGTTCATCGAGAGTTTCGAATGGGGGCGGCCCTTGCACCGAAGCGCCTTGAACTAGCGTTACAGCTGTCGTTGCCGAAGCGTCCTGTGAAATTGACAGCATCCCGGTCGCGGCCGCCGCTGGCAGCATTGGTTGACCCAACAGCCGCAGGAACGCGATGCGCTGCTTTTCAGGAATTAGGTTCGCGCGATACAAGATCGTATCGGCGAGCCATGCAAACAGTTCGATCAGCGTGCGGCCAGGATCCCCCTTTTGCGGCGAAGTCCATTCCGGCGTATGTGCAGGGATACTGGCGAGCATCTCCTGTACAAGATCGTCGTACGATCGATCGTCGAGAACTGGTGGTATCAGTGGCACGGGCTCACCCAGCCTGCATCGTCACGCCGAACTGCCTGGTCGTGTTGGTTCGTAGTTCGCGATAGTGAATCTGTACATGGATCTCCGAGGGCGCGCCATCGATCGTGGAGACATCCACCGCGTCGACGGTAATTCGATTCTCGTATTGCTGAAGGGCGTTTGATATCGCGCTTTGAATCTGTCGCCGGATCGCGACTGTGTTCCCTTCGTCCAGGAAGAGTTGCAGTCCCGCCCCGAAAAAAGGACTCATCAACTGTTCGCCTGGTCGCGTGGTAAGGATGATGCGAATGGCATCCTGTACGCTCTGCGAGAGCGTCGGATATGTCAGCACGCCCCCCACCGGAGTTGGAAGGAGAGGCCAGCCAATGGGATCGCGATAGAGGTTAGGTGCCATTGGTGTCTCCTGAATTCGCCGCGCTCGGCACGGGAATCGGAATGCAAATCTTGATGAACGGCAGCCAAAAGAAAACGATGTTCAGCAGCGTTAGGAAAATGTTCAAAACGAAGAATGCGCAAATGGTGATCAGCGGAATGCTGAAGCCGCAGATCCAGTCAATCTTGATCCCCGAGGGCCCAGGCCCACTACCCGACGACAGTCCCGAGAGAGTGCTCCCTTGCATGGCATTCATCAGCGATGCCGGAACTGAGAACGCACAGTTCGGCTTTGCATTCTTGAGGAAATTGCGATCCGTCGGATCTGGAAGCGGGACCGGAGCGAGCGACCGGCCCGCGCTTTCGTGCCAAGCAGCGATGCGGAAAGGGTCACTGAACTTGCTCCACACAATTTCGGTCGGGCATTGCGGGGAATGCCCTTTGATGCGCAGGAAAACCCGGAGCCGGTAAAGGCGAGAGGCATCTTGATAACGGCCCATCGGTGCGGCGACAATCGCGCTACGCTGCTGCACCAACGTCGTGATCAGAGCCTGGATCACGTTCGCGTCGTCACCGGAGAATGCGTCCCACCGTTGTGGCATCGTGATTTGAGGAGCCATTCCACCGACGGACGGATCGTAATCCAGCAGTGTCACCGCGGCGTTCTGATAGAACACCCCCATCGGCGTAGCTGAATTTGCAGCGTCGTAAACGCTGAACTTATTCAGTTCGGCGATAAGAGCCTGCGCAGACGCAGTGTTCTGAAATGCTCCGTAGACCGTATACAGGAGGCGCAAAGCACAAGAAAATGGCAGGAATGAAGTCGCTCCCTGTTGCTTGGCATAGTCATCCACCATGTATTGATGGTTAACGGACCCACCTGCATACGGCGCGGAATGAAATCCAGCCTTCAATAAATGAGGAATACTTTTCGCGAATTCACCCGGATCGTATTGCGGAGGCGCTGGAGGGTTCGTGGTAACGTCCGAACTCGCCGTAGGAATGACACCGTAGACGAAAGTGTGGCCGGCCGCATCGCAGGCAGTTGGCGGCGCGACAAATGCCGGCGTCACAACCTCTGTTTGCGCAGTGGAGAGATCCTGTCGCGCCAGAAGTTGATCGAGCGCCTGCTGCCCTGATTGCAGCAGTGGACGCTTCGCCGGATCGGGATCCTGGCACTCCTGCAGTTTCGTCATCGCCAGCCAACGAAATTGGCCATCCGGAGATTTCATCCACGCGGATGGCGGCGAAGAGAAATCCTCCACGCCCTGATTTCGAATAACCCGCCGAATTACGACACCAGCGGACTCAACGCGCTTCGGATCGAGACGCGGAAATCCGATGCTCTCGCAGGTGAGATCGAGCAGCGCGACGTGGAGAATTCGCTGGACTGGCTGAAAGAGCGTTACTGCCGAAACCGAAGAGGTCGTCATTGTTGTGATCGACGACGCCGGGGTCGGCGCCATCGCCGCTAGATCGGTCAGAAAGCGGCCGGGGAAATCTTCACTATTCATTTGCAGTAGGGCGGGCTGCGGCTGCGTCATGCCAGTGAGCGCAATGCCCTGTACACGAATATCGTGGCCTACCATACGTTGCCCGCTCCCGGCGTATAGGTCGTTCCAACCACGGTGGTGGCGATGAGAGTCTGGCACTGCACGATGCCGCTGAACGTACTCATGGCTGCGGAGACGCTTACGCTGGGGGCCGTAACGTCAACTTCAGTCGCGGCTGTAATCTTCACGGTTCCTGTTGGAGCGTTGATGGTGACGCCGCTCGAATCGATCTTCACGGATGTTTGGGAAGTGTTCGTGAATTCGATTGACCCGCCGCCACTGTCGGTCATCGTGCCCGTGAGGCCGGCTGGCGTTGAGAATTTGATCGTGGGCCCCGAGCTGTCCTCGACAATTGCAAGGCGCGTGCCGGCCTTCCCGGTGATGGTCCAACGATCAACGGAATCACCCGACCCACCCAAAGTTTCAGGAGCAGAATCGGCGCCATTCCAGAGGCTTCCCACGATAATCGGGAACCGAGGATCGCCTGCCAGAAAGACGACTACGACCTCGTCGCCGACGTCTGGGATGAAAAACCCGCCGCGATTTCCGCCAGCAAACGGAACAGCGACACGCGCCCAGACAGGCCCGTCCTGATCGTTAACGCCATCGGTGTTGTAAATGCGAACCTGTACTCGGTTGAGCGACAATGGATCCTTCACGCTCGCGACGGTTGCGAGGAATGCGGCGGACGCCAGCATCTGTACCGAGTTTTCGCGGACCAGCAAGCTCATGGCGCTGCGTTCCCCAGATAGGCGCTCTCCGCCGTGAATTCCGTTTCGTACCCCTTATCGGTGTCCCAGCGATGAATCGCGGAGGTTACGTAGTAGTCGTTCGAGAATCTCGGCCCGAGCCCCGTCAGCGTAAGCCAAGTGCCGACGCGCACCCCGGGATTGCCTTCCGCACATCCGTGTGCGACCACGAACCGGCGCGAGCGCTGAAGAAAGTCCGCATCCGCCAGGGCCTGAGCCTCTGATTGGTTCGCATTCGCGAACTGGCCGATCTGTTCCGACCGCGTACTAAGCGCCTGCGTCAGCCAGTCCTTGCCTGTTTGCCCTGAGCCCTGCCCAAAGTCCGTGGATTGGCTCGTTGCTGAAATCGTTTGCCCTTGCTGAAAGTCCCAGCCTGTGACCGTTACTTGCGCTACTTGATGGGCAAGATCCGCAAGCACGCGCACTTCGCGCAGTTGGCTGTTCATGTCGAGTTGGACAGACGTCCGTTGAACCTGGTTACGCGGCGAAGCGTGCAGTTCATCGCCTACGATCTGCATGTCCGCGTCGTACCGGGCAAGCAGGCGCCGCAGAAAGCCCAGGTCGGTTTCATTGAATTGCAGTTCAGTGCCGACACTCGCGGTGAGGCCGTTGACCTGTGGCGTGAGCCCCAGATCATTCGCGACCTGGGTCACGATGTCGCCAAGAGTCGAGACATCCCACGTTTTCGTGCGCCGATGCATCCGCGCAGCTTGCAGAGAATCTTCGGAAAGCACGACCAGTTCCGGAGGGCCCTGACGCGGGAACCGGCCTTCGATCGCAGTGGCCTTGCCGCGAAAGATCTCCGTCGGCGAATCCACGTCGCCGGTGAACAATTTGAGCTGAGTTCCGAGTTTCAGGATCTTCCCGTCTTCGAATACCGTGTTCCCAAGGCCGCCTTGCAAAGATCCGAAATTGCTTAGACGTAATTCGAGCGACGACATCCCGCCCTCCTGCTCGCGCATTTCCATGCCGAGGAGTTGGTTCGCGATGATGTCGCTGAACTGGCCATCCACCTGTACGGTGGGTATCGCGCTGTAGACCGCGTTCTGCGTGAGTGCTGTCTCGGACATGGCCTAGTCTGTCTGCAACCTCAATGAGCGCTCGGCCAACAGTGCTAGCTGCTGCCGGAGATCAACAGGTTCCTTCGGGGATGCCGCAGCCGGGTTCTGCGTCTGACTCGCGCCCTCACCGCTCTTGACATCGATCTGCATTTCGTCGATCGTCACCGCCATCGTCGCTACTCCTGGTCGAAGACCAAACGGTCACTGAAGTTGAAAGAAGCTCCAACATCTGTCGAGAATCCGGATCCGACGTTGGCTGCTCCTCCGAGTCGGAAACTTGCATTCTGTCCCGTCGAGACATTCGTGCTAACGGTGGCCGGCATCATGCGCAGCGGATTCAATCGGGTCGTCGTGCTCACGGTCGCCCGTCCTACTTCGAGTCCGGCGAAGGCGCCCGCGGTGGCGGGCACGCCTGCGGAGGCTTGGCCTCCGAACAGAGCTCCGCCTCCCACGCCCGCAGAGATCTGCAAACTAGCGGATGAAGCGACTCCTGCGCTTGCGCCGAAAGAAACTCCAGCGCCTGCAGAAGTCCCAGCGCCGCCGCCGATCGAAAGTCCCGCCCCGGCTCCCACGGACAGTCCCGCTCCACCGCCGATCGACAATCCTGCGCCGGCACTTGCAGAGGCTGACGCCGAGAAGCCGGCAGCGGCATTCAGTTGAATGCCAGCGCCCACGCTGAGCGATGCCCCCGCCGTAAATCGCAGGCTCTCAAGTCCGTTGTTCGCAGCCAGGGCACGTGCGGCGGTTGGATCACCACCCATCGTGGAGAGTGCCGTGGGGTCGCTTGACGGGCCGGAAGAACCAGTTTGAACGAGGCTATCGTCACTGCTCGTCGCAAACGGACCGGCGACCTTGGTGGTACCAGTCGCATTCTGATCGAAGACATTGTCTTGCCTGGCAAGACCGATGCTCACCAATGCACGCAAGGGGATCCCGTCCGCGGAAAAGAAATCGATCGTCTCCTTGAAGCTTTCCATCGTTCCCTTGAATTCATAGGCGCCCCACTGGAAACTGAGTACGGGTGGCGCCTGCGCATTCTTGCTGCTGGGATTCGTTCCGGAAGCCGAAGACGCTTGCATAAACATGGCAACCTTACCGGTAATCTGCCGCACATCCTCGCCAGTGCCGGTGGTATCGAATTGCAGGTCCATCGTCAGCTTGCCCGAGAATTGAGCGGCGAACTGACGCCGCTTCGGACCGCCCGATTGCTGTTTACTCGAATTCTCAACGGTATAAACGAGAGAGGCCGGATTGAAATGGACCGTGACAGAAGGGCCACCTGCAGTAAGCGACTTAAGGACAGCTTTTTGAGTAATCGGGATCAGTGTGTTCGAAGACATGTCTTATCTAGACCGAGATCGATGAGAGCCCTTCGTGTACAAGATGCAGCTCTTCAATTCCGACTTCTGTTCCTTTCGCGTTCAGATCTGCAAACTTGAACTTGATCGGCATCGCTCGCACAAGTTGCCATCCGATTGCAGGCTTTCCGCTTTGATCCATCATCGTGATGGTGACTGTTAGTCGCGCAGCGTAGTTGCCCGTGCTGAGCGAACTGAAGATTTGCCAGAGATTGCGGTTAAGACTCACTCCGCGCTTCAGAACCACAGTGGAAAAAGTAATCGCGCCAGCTCTTTGGGCAATTCCATAGTTAGCTCCGCCCTCTTTGACGGTTTTAGCCTCCATGGTCGCTTCGAGGCCGGTACACTCCGCAAATGCGCCTCTGCAGACGTCAACGTTGTCGAATGACGGCGCTCCATTTCCGATTGTGTCCGATGCGAACTCCACCTCAAACCTGAAGACGTGCAGCGGAATCATGTCCAAGAGTAGAGACTGTGAAGGCGTCGAAGACATCAGTGTGCCTCCGCCAGTGCAAGGTTTGCCTGCGCAGTGGTGCCACTGGTTTCGAGTGCCATCGTGACGTGAATCAATTCAATGATCGATGCCGCGTTGAAGGTAATCACGGAGATGACGCGGCCGTTGTCAATATCATTCTGCGTCATCGTGCTCCGGTCACATTGAACTGAGAACGCATCCTGGATGGTTGCGCCATCCAATGCATTCAATCGCCACAACTGTGTCATCAGCCGCTCTAGAGATCTCCGCACCCGCGCCCACAGCCGCGGTCCATTCGATTCGAACACGATCTGCTCACCTAGCGTCCGCGCGGCTCGAAGGATAACCGCGACCAACCTGTGTATGCGCCCAGGACGATAGCTTTCGCCGGCATACGTAGTGACATCCGACAGAAGCGCGAGACCTGCAGGCGTCGGGCCGAACAGGCTCATCCGGACAATCAGAGGTTTGATCGAGTTGTCTCCCCACGTGAGCGCCGCGTCGGGCACGGTCGTTTCTTCCGCTGGCAAGATCGTTGACACATCGTAGATTTCCGATGGTGGAATCTTCACCGCACTGGTAAAGGTCCCTCGCGTGAGCGCGTTTCGTGCAAGTATCCCCACCAGGGCACCATCCGGCGATTCCAGCCCTTCAAGCAAGACCTGGGACCCGCTTGTCTTCAGCCATGGATAGGTCAGCTGCAGAAACGCACTTGAAATTCCGATATCCAGCCCGACTTGCCCGCCTGCCGGCCCAGGCTCCGGCATGATGGTTTTCATCACATCGTGGATATCCTGCGTAAGACTCTCCGAGGGATTTTCGCGCGACGCTGTGACGCCGGTGTTCTGCGGCATTGGAAAAGCGGCAACCAGTTGCATTTCGCGCAGGTTCCCCTGCGAGAGGTACTGCAAGACTGACTTTACTGCACTCGACCAGAGAACGTAGTCGGCCGGAAGCAATCGCGGAGCCGCGCTGGGGTACTCGGGTGGAAGGGATATTTCGCCCAATGGCGTCGAGCATTCTTCAAACTGTGCGGGACCACTCGGCGTCACCGGCGTCACGCCCGTAGCGCCAACTGGCGACGATGCACACAGCGCCGGCAAGTCTGGCATGACCAGAAATGAGGCATCTGGCAATCCGGCCAGGTGACTTGCTCCATGCCAGCCGCGCTGATCGTCGACCGCATTGGCGGTTGATGGCAACAGCGACTGCAGCGTCAGTTGCCTGCTCGTCGCTGAATCCGCCGGGGCGACCGGATCTCCCATGCGCACGACGTAACACCGCTTTCCTCCCTGCGCGAAGTAGGTGCGCACCGCTGCAGCAAGGTAATCGGTACCGAAACTCGCATCCGACCCTCCGGTATCGAACAGGGCCGTGAAAGCTGTGTAAGTCTCGATCGGGATGGGAATGTCAAAGATTGGTGAGAGCGGCCGCGCAAACGGCCCTTTCACCCATCCTTGCAGATTGAGCCAATCGTTGATTGCAGCAGAAATCGTCGCGTTCGGCAGACAGCGCACCAAGCCGACAAAACAGGCAATATCAGCGCGGGCAGGATCCGCCTGCACAACGGGACGTTCGCTCTCAAATACAATTCGGCTCATGGTGCGTCTCTGGCTCTCTCTTCAGCGAAGGTCCTTCAGGATGCAGGTGCGATTTCGAATCCTTCCGCGGCGAGTACAAGTTCTTCCATCGCTACTTCCCCGCCGCCTTTGCCCGCCAGCGTTGGTCCGGTGTATTTGGTAGGTACGGCGCTTCGCAGTTTCCACTGCTGGACCGAGTTTCCTGCCTCATCCCGCAACGTGATTACGACGTCGCGCTGTGCCAGAATCCCGGTTGTCTGCGTTTGTGTAATCCATGCCCATAGGTCCGAAGAATCCACCACACCGCGCTTCAACGTCACATCGCCCACTTTGTGCGATCCCGGCACTTTACGCACATGCGGCTGCGCCTCATTGCCGTCGCGGTATTCGGAAATGTGAGTTTCAGTGTTGAGGCCGGACACGTCGGAGAAGCCTCCCAATAGCTTTTCCGGATCTCGCGGTCCGTTGAGATTGACAATGTAGTTATACGAAGGATACGGCGCGGTTCTTGCCATGCTGGTTCTCCTGTTCTTCTAATCGCGTTAGCTCTGAGCGTCCGAGGTTTTCTGGCCGATCCTGAAGATCACAAACTCGGCCGGTTTCAGCAGAGCGACTCCGATCAAACAGATCATGCGGCCGTTGTCGAGATCGTTCTGCGTCATCGTGGTCCGATCACAGCGCACGAAGTACGCCTGCGCCGCAGAATCGCCCAGCAGATTGCCCTCTTTCCATTCGTTGAAAAGGAATGAATCGATCGCTTCCTTTACTCGCGACCACAAAGCCGGGCCGTTGTTCTCAAACACCGCCCATTGGGTGCTGTTGTCGATCGAGTGCTCGAGATAAATCAGATAGCGGCGAACATTGACATACATGAATTCGGAATCCGAACTGCTAGTTCGCGCTCCCCACACCCGGTAACCGCGATTTGGAAAATAGCGGAGGCAATTGATTCCGAGCGGGTTTAGGATCTGCTGTTCATTGAAAGTAATGGTCCGTTCGAAGCGGGACGCGCCCAGTACGACTTCGTTGGCGGGAGCCTTGGAGACTCCACTCTGTACGTCGTTGCGCGCATAGATTCCGGCCATGTAGCCCGACGGGGGCACCGCGAGTTCCGCGGGAATCGAACTGCCAGATCGGGCCAGCGGGTTCGGAACAATCACCCACGGAACGTACAGAGCCGCGTAACTGGTATCGATCTGCGCACGCACATTCTCGTTGTCGGAGGCAATCTGATCCGGCGGGGTTTCAAGGATCGCAATGCGGTACGCGCGTTGCTGGCTCACATGTGTAATCAGCGAATTGATAATGTCCTGGCTAGCGTCGAATACTCCCGACCCCGGTGCTGCGACGATGGCGATGTCCTCAAGCGCAGTGAGAAGACTGAGGGCGTTGTCGTAGTCGCCAGACTCGGGCTCCAGACCGTCATCTCCACCTGACAGGACGAATGTTCTTGTACCGTTCATCAGAGGCGATCCCACCTGTCCAAAAATTGCCTGGTACAGAGTCACTGGAGTTAGGGTGTTACCGATACTGAAGGCGACTTGGTTTTGCAAAGCGTCGATGTGACGCGGTGGAGTGGCTCCTAACGCAGCTCCGATATAGTTCGGATGCGCGGGGTCAAAACCCAGTCCATCGAAAACCTGCGGCGAGCCCGATGCTCCAGTCGCGCTGACTTGCATCGTGAGCGCATAAAGGTTTGCCGGAGTTGGCGTTGCCAGCGGATTTGCGCCGCTCATGAACGTCCCGGTGGTCCCATTGGTATAAAACGTCGGGCTCGAAGTGGCGAAGACTGGGGCATTGACCGCGTGAGCGGCGGCGGTTGTCCCTCCGGCCCCGCGGGCGATTGTCGGGTTCAGCCCCGTTGCATCCCATGCAGTGACGGTTACGACTTCTTTTTCGATTTGAAGTGTTCCCGGATTTCCAGGTATGGCGGCCGAAAGTGTCAACGTTGTTGCCGCCGCGTTGATTGCTGCTGCAATAGACGCCGCCGACGGAAAGACCGCCGCGTTCTTTGCGTGTGCCGCAGCGGTTGTTCCATTTGCCGCCCGCGTTACGGTCAGGTCTGTCTTGGCAGCATTGACTGCCGTCACCGTCATGATTTCAGAATCGACAAGAACGGCAGTTGGATTCGGGCCGGTCAACGCAGTAATGGTGAGATCCGCGTCGGCTGCCGCTGCGGCCGCACCGAGAGTTGCGATTGCGGCTGTACCTGGAGGAATGGTTGCGATCAATGATCCTGGAGGCAGTGCGCTGACATTTTGTGTTTTCACGGCCTTCAACACGACATTCACGTTTTGGTTTCCGAATTCGCCGGGAAACCTCGCCGTGACCGTGACATTGCTTGTGGTGGCTGCCCCGCTCGATGCAATACCCAAATCCGTTGCCGATGCGGGCACGAAAATTCGCGACACATACAAGTCAGATCCGCCGTTGTCGAAGAACCCCTTTACGCTCAGAGCGAGATAGTTAGTATTTTTCGGGTCCGCAGTATTGCCCGTAATGGCGAGATTGTCGTATCCGCCATAGATGTTCTGGAAATCTCCAAAACTGGTGAGCAATTGCGGAGTTTGACCGATTGGACCAGTCAGCGTAGGTCCGGCGAAAGCTGCTGTGCTTGTGCCCACGCCTTCGATCGAAGGGGCGCGAAAACTAACTTCCTCAACGTAGACTCCCGGAGCGAGATACTGCGCCATGTAAGTTCTCCTTAAGATCAAACTGAAATCGTGATGCTCGCAAAAAGTGTTTGGCGCGCTCCCAGCGCACCTGTCGTACTACCCTTCTTCAGTGCTAGATTCGCCAAATTTCCTGAAATATCGTCAGGGTCTGGCACCCAGTTGCGCGGCTGCTTCAACACGGTCGGGTCGAACCAAGCCTGAACGGTGACATTGGTCGTTGCCTCCGTAACAGGATCCGTTGCGTGGCTGGTTACTTGAATGCCGAGCCCCATCACGGCAAGTAGAGCTTCTCCCCGAGCATCCGTGACCCCTGTGGCAATCACCGAGTTGTCACTCAACAAGACTTCGACAAACGACCACGGGAGGGGAGCACCGGCGTTCGATGTGACCGAGGCTCGTACGACCGCCCAGTTGGCTTCAAGCGTTGACGAAGGACTGGGATACAGGGGCACCTGCTGCGGCGCGAACGTACCAACTAGTTTCTGCGGTACCTGAATCTGGGCACGGCGGGCCAGATATCGCAAGCTCGGGTCGATGACTGTGATCTCGAAGTCTTGAGGTGAGGGCCATGTCCCGGTGGGGATGAATTCATTGGTAAGCGGACTGAAGCCCGGCCCATTGAAGATCGCATAAACTCCGCTGTGATTCGCTTTCAATTGCAGTTGAGTACTCGTGACCGTGAGCGGTGAAGGAATGGAATTATTCGTAATAGCGTCGACGAGCACAAATCCGCCGAGGACTCGCCGGTCAACCGATTCCATGAATCCCGGCGTCATTGCGGCAGCTCCGGTTCTTCGAAGGTGAAGCGGGTGGCAACCACAGGTCCTGCCGGCGTGATCGTGCGATCGATGCGTATAACTCTTGCGACGTACGCAATGCTGAGCCGGTATTTGGGACCGAGCGCGTCCCAGATACGCAGGATGTCTTCCAGACTGAGATCCGCCATCACCAGCTGCACGCTTTCAGTCCCTTCCCAACCAGCGTCCGACGAAAGCACTGAGCTGTCGAGAATCGGTGACGACTGTAACTGCTGCAGCGTCCATCCCAGGATCGTCTGCTCAGCTTGCGCGCTCGATCCCCAGTAGGTCAGCAAATAGTGGAGATCGAGGAAAACAGCGGGCTGCTTTGTGGGAGAATCCTGGACTTTTACCGCGGCCCGAAAGTTGTCATTGATCGTGACGCGGTGCAAAAAGATGGAAACGGTTTTATCAAGCGTCGTTTGCTCTTCCGTGGCAATCTCCGTACTCGAAACCAGCCGGAATTGGCAGGCGAACGTACTGGAGAGATCCAGTGGATAAGCATTCTGGAGATACATAGCGAGCGAGTTGCCGACGGAGTAAATCGCCCCGTAGTTAGCCATCGAAGCGATCTCCAGCAGCGGCGACGAACTGCTCGACGGCTGTCCGCTCGCGCTCGTTCAAGCCGTAGATTTGCATCTCTGGGCGATCCCCGCGAGTCACCAGCCAACCTCTCTTCGAAAGCTCGTCGAGCACAATCTGCAACTCCGCCGCATTCACGACTCCGGCGTCCCGCAACCACCACAGGCGAACGCCCTCAATGCTGTCGGCAGCCGTAGGATGCTCGAGCACATAGCGGAGAACCTGCCGCTCGAGAAGCTCTCGATCCTGAATCTCATCTGCCAACAAAGGTGCCGTAACCAGACGCGAACGAGGTAAGCAAAAGGAATACCAAAGATCGATACCAATCGATTGAGGAACATGCCGAGCATCGCTGTTGTGTTCGTGAGGTAAAACTGCCGCACGTTCCTTCGCGTAAAGCCAGTAACAGCGCACCTTTGACGGCGGGGCGAGAAAGCCGCGCGCCTGCGGCGTTTTTGCCGCATACAAAGTGGGGCTGTCGGGTGGAATTTTCGGGGCCATGCCCTGATGGGTCACGGTTGATAAAAAATCAGGATGTTAAGTATGAATGTGTCTCAGTAGCTCTTCCCTTGCGGGTCTTGAAGGTCAACCCGACAATGGATTTGCGGAGAAAAAGTTGGACGATCAATTCCAACACCCTTATTTCCTTGCTCTTTCCGGCGTTGGGGTTCATTGCTCGCGATTCTCCTCTGTCTTTCCCCCAATTCAATTCAGAGCGGCGGAACGGACGTTGTATACTTCGGGTCCATCAGTCGCCGCAGCAACCATGTTGATAGTGTCGGCGATCTCCGTTGCGATACCCTCCCATGGATAGCGCCGCCATCGCCGAGCCGAAGGCCCAAAAGAAACCCGACGTGTCTCGTAGCCCGGTCGGTGCTGTCGCTGAGCCCAGCGCAGGTGCACGGGCCGGCATGCCGCTCTTCCTCAAATCGCAAAGCAATGCAGCCTCCATTGATCCGCTTGAGCGTGAAGCCGATCGGATGGCGCAGCACGTCACTGGCCGCTCATCCTGCGCATGCGAGCACGAGGGCAAGCGCTGCCCGAAGTGCGAAATGGAGGCACTGCACAGATCTCCGGACGGCATATCCAGAAAAGCTGCCGCTCACTCCGCCGGCCCCGCGTTCGGATCCGCCACGGTGCGCTCCGCCATCGCACCACTCACTGGGGGCAATTCGTTGCCGCGTTCCCAGCGCGATTTTTTTGAGCCGCGCTTCGGCGCATCCTTCAAAGACGTCCACATCCACACCGGACGCCCCGCCGAGCTCGCTGCCTCGCGGCTCAACGCACGCGCCTTCACCTTCGGCTCCAACATTGTCTTCGGGCACGGCGAATATCAGCCGGAAACCGACACCGGCCGCAACCTTCTGGCGCACGAGTTGACGCACGTCGTGCAGCAATCCTCGGGACCTTCGTCGCCGGATCGTGTTCAGAGGAGCGCCACTAATCAGTCCATCACCCCTGCGTATGCGGCCAACCTCAGTGACGCTGCCCTCCAGGCCGAAGTAAGCGCGGTGCGGCAATCGCTCATCGACACGCCCGCCTCTTCCCCTGACACCTTCGCGTCACAGGAAAATCTCAACATTCTGGAAGCGGAGGTGCGGCGGCGCAACCTGTTGCCGTCGGCCGGCGCCAGCCGCGATCTCGACTCCCGCCTGGCATCCTTCAAGCAGCTCGTGCTCACCACCGCGCGGGTCAGGCTCGCTTCCAACCGTGCCAACCTTGCTATCTGGCGAACCGTCGTCGAAAATCTTCGCTTCAACGCCACCACTGCGAAAACGATGCAGGTCGCCCAGATCCAGGAGACGGTGCATCACATGGGAGTTGGCCAGTGGGACGTTGATCGCTGCCTCGCCGAAACCAATCCCATCCGGCGCGAGATTTACTGCGGACAGACCGAGGGCCGCCACCGCGCCTGTGGCGCCTGTCACATGGAGCAGCAGGCGGCCGCCCTTGACCGCGAGGCTGGTTCGATGGGCAGGGCGATGTGGGGCTCCTATGCCTCTGAGGTATCTGGCATTCCCGACCCAGGCATCGATGCCTTCATGTCACAGACCCAAGCTCCGGCCGGCGCGCAATTTTTTGGCCAGATGACCGGCGGCGGATCGGGCTTCGGCTCCTTCCCTTCCCCAACCCAGGCGTCAGCAACCACCCAGGGCAGCTTTCACCAAGCCCCAAGCGCAGCGCAGATGGAGCGCATCAACCAGCTCACCGCCACCTACCGGACCATCATCAAGAGCCTCGGCCCGGATGGCTATCAGGTCTGGCCCGACAGTTTCGCCGACTGGGATAACCCGGATTTCGAATCTATCCGAACGGACATCCTCAGCCGCATCGATCAGCGGCAGTCCGACTACCTCGAACTCATGAGCCAGATCAGCCTCGGCAAACGCGACTACCTGGAGTTTCAGCCGATTCTCGGAGACCTGCTGCCGCTGACCGAGCCCGATGTACGCGAAGCCGTTCAGGCCGAGCTCGATGCCAAGAAGACGCACGGCATCATCGAGGGCATCCTTGTCGGACTGGCAACCATCGCTCTCCTGGTCCTTACTATCTTCCCTCCCACCACGGCCATCGGCGTCGCAGGCCTGGCGGCTCTAGAAATCGGATTGGGCACGTACGCCGCCATCAAAGGCGCGGAGATGATTGACCAGGGCTACGCCTACAGCCTCGCCGCCGGCACTCAGGACGTTTACAGTAACGAGCAAATTGAGAGCGGCGGCGGCATGATGTTCATGGGCTTTATCAACCTCGTCACCGGCCCGATGATGGCATACACCGGCGCCTTGCGAGGCGTGGGCGCCGCCGCCCGTATTGGCGAGGCCGGCACTTTCTCGGCTTTGAACCCGCGGGAGGCTCTTGCTGCTGGCAAGACCAGCGTCTTCGGCTCCGGCGAGCTCGCCGCAGCCGGCCCTGGCACTCTCCGTCAGGGCCGTCTGCTCCTGAGCTACGAAGCCGACGGCACCATCGTCGCCACCGTTGAAGGCCAGCCCAATGTCCTCATGATCGTCAAAGACGGTGAAGCGGTCATGTACACTCGCGCCGCGGACGGCACCCTCACGGTAACCGCGCGTGCTCCGCTGGCCGGCGAGGGGACGCTTCTCAATCCGCCTTCCTCGGAGGCAATTGATCCGATCGTCGCCGAAAACCGTCAGGCCTGGCAGGCGCTGGCCGCTAACGATCCCGCCGCAGCCCACATATTCGAGATGGGCCAAAACCTCGAAGGACTCGATACGCTGACGATCATCGATCATGGAGCCGCCGTTGATCGCGCAGCAATGAGCGCCGGCGAGATCGGCGCCGACACGGTGAACCTGACCGGAGTCGGTAAGGTCAGTCCTTCTGAGCTTGCCGAGATCTTGGCCGAGCATGGCTGGAAGGGCGGGCATCTCCGCCTCGTATCGTGCGGCACCGGGATGTGCGGCGCGACGGCAAGCGGCGCAGCCTTCGCCGAAGAACTTGCACAGGCGCTTGGCGCGCGAAATCTGCCCACCGTTGTGTCCGCGCCGAAGGGCCTCGTTCAAGTGGGGTCCGAGATGTTTGGTACGCAGGCGCCGGTTGTTCTGTCACCCAGAATTTCGGTCGGCGTAGGGGCATTCAACTATTACGGACCCTATTAGCTGCAAAATCGCAGAGTCTTCATACCTCGCACAACGACGAAATTCGATGAGTTCCTCCTCTGGAGGCTTCTTTCCTCGCTTGGTGGCGCCCTTCACGGTGACCAGCTCTATGGGATTGCGCTGCAGTGCAGCAGGCAGTCCCACTGCGGGGGATGTCTTTCCGAGTGCAAGCCGGAGCGGGCACTTCGACCAAAACGTTGCGAAAGACCAACACGCGCGCGCTCTTGATGTGTCAAAGGTCCCGACTTTCGTACCATACGTTCTGCGGCACATTGCACTCACTCGGTTGGGCGAAAAAGCTGGTGGCGATATATTCGTGCTCGCTAAGATTGCGGGACACAGCACCCTCGGTAACGCAGCGCTACGTCCATCCTCAAGGGGACGCCATCAACAGAATTTTCGCGGCGCAGACACCGGGAGTAGGCACAAAATTGGGCACAAAACGAAATCAACGAAGTAGCCGAGTAAGCAGAGACCATAAGCAGAGTAGGCTAAAAGCTGCATAAACACTGCGGATAATGGTGCCGGGAGGGGGAATCGAACCCCCACAGAGCTTTCGCCCCTGCGGATTTTAAGTCCGCTGCGTCTGCCAATTTCGCCATCCCGGCTCGGCAATCATTTTAGCGTAGCAAGGCCGCGCGGAATTCTAGATGTGCGATTCAGACCTGCAGAAAAGCCGATCGACGATTTTTCAAGGAGATGATTTGCCGAGCGCAGCCCTACGCGTGAGCAGCAGCTACAGAGCTTTCGCCTGACGGATTGGCGCGCTGCTGGCGCAACGCTTCGTGAAATTCCTCGGCGGTCAGCGACTTTCCGTAAAACAACTGCAGAAGAGGATCTTCGCTATCGACTTGAGCAGTCGTCAACGTTGGTTCCGATTCCAGGCCTTCCGGCTCCACCAGCAACTCCGGCAGCAGCGTGCGGTTTTCGGTAAGCAGGCCTAGAAACTTCTCCACCGCAGAGCGATGCTCCGGCGTCGCCTGCGTGAACTCGACGCCCATCCCATGGTCCGGATGCATGACGCGGACAACTCCCTGCGCCTGCACTTCTACGGTCCCCGCCCGCATCGACAGAGTGACCCGGCTCGATGCCGGAAAAGGTGAAGCCATTTCCAGGTAGCAGCCGCCCAAACTCAAATCTGTAAGCTGGCAACTGATGGGTGGATCATCCTGTTCGCCGTCAGCAGAGTTCTTCTTCAACCAGTCCTTCAACTCGCGAGTGGCCTCGGGCGACGTACCCAGAAAGCGCAATCCTGCTTGCCGCTTAGATCCTTCCCAAGCGAACTCGGCGTGAATTTCGAGACCGGACAACTTTCCCGGAAGAGTGAATGCGATCAGCCAGTTCCCTCTCGGACGATGCTGGTGCGGCATCGCCACCGCCATCCCCCCTTCGCTAATGTCGAGGGTGGTGACGCGCATGTTGCGGTCGCCTTCGGCGCTTCGCATCACGACCGGGATCTGAACCGGCACGCGGACGTTCCGCCGACGCTCGCTCTTCATCAGCGCGCGGACCGCCCTGAAGCTGGTCTTGGCTCGTTCGCTTGAAACCGGTTTGTACAGAACGAAGTGAGCGCCAATACTGAAAACCGACTTAAGCGCTACGGATTGTTCAACGATGGCAACGGCGACGGCCTGCTTGTTGCAGGGAGCGTTGCGCGCGCTCTTCAGTACTTCAGAGGCACCTTCGTCTGCGCAATCCGCGATGATGGCTTCGAATCGCTCGCGAGTCAGCTTCCGAAGTGCGGCATCTGCCGTGGAACACAAGTCGATCTCGATATCGAGATCGCCCAGCAGTCGGCGCAACAAGCGTACGATCTTCTCGTCCGAGCACAACACTAATGATTTCAAACTCATACCAGAACCTGTTGAAGCCGCGGATGTATAGCCAGGGCGGATTCTGCCCGGCCTGTTCTCAGTTTAAGTTTGGAGGGGCCAGCGCTCAATATCTTACCGGGGGGAGATGGTTACGGCCGTAATCAAGGTCCATTTTCTCGGCCACCTCGACGTGCTCGCCCGCCCGGTGCTGGAACTGCCGCACGACCTGATAACTATCGACAGTAGCAGACTTAAAAGACTTATTTTAAGAAGCTTAGACAGAGGTATACCCTCGCCACCATAGCCGATTTCCATTGACTTTCCGGTTAATTTGACCTTAGTATATTGAGTCTCCGATTAGCTTTGGGATGCTGTGCATGGGGCTGGATAGCCTTGCCTGCGCAGCACTTGGCGACTCCTAATTCTTCTTACGGATCGTTGAATCTCGAAGCGTCCCTGGAGAATCTTATTTGTAAGAGGCGAATGCAGTCTTAATTCCCCGAAAGTGGAAAGGCAATCTTTCATGGCCAAGCGACGCGGAAATCCGAACTGGGGCAAACCCGAACCGATCGGGCCCATTACCCCCACCATCACTGAATTCGAACAGGTCGTGCGAGAGTACAAGCTGTCCCCTGATCAGTACCTCCGTTCGACGCGGCTGCGCGAGTGGGCGCGCCGCAACAAGAACTCGAAGTACATCCCCGAGCCTCTTCTGGAAGCATGGGGCTTCGAAATCGAATCCACGCTCTAGAAGCAATTCAGGAAGAATCCAGGGGTCGCTGCTAAAGCGACCCTTTCTCTTTTGCATCAAAAGCCAGATGCAAACCGAAGCAGAGCTATCACGCTGAGCTTGAGCCAATCATGCTAGACGTCCTGAAAATTCCGTCCAGCGAGTTGTTCGCCCTCCTAGCGGCAATTGGCTTCGCGGCTGGACTCAACCTCTACGCCACCGTAGGAGTCCTAGGACTTCTAGCCCATTTCGGACACCTTCCCCTCCCTCCCGGCCTGCAACTACTCGCGGGCTGGCCAGTCATTCTGGCGAGCATCGCGCTGTTCGGTGTCGAGTTCTTCGCCGACAAAGTTCCCGCTTTCGACTTGCTTTGGAATGCACTGCACACCTTCATACGCGTTCCTGTCGCCGGATTGCTGGCCTATCGCGCCACCAGCCAACTCTCGCCGGAACATCAACTCCTCGCAACATTATTAGGCGCGACGGTTGCGCTCATCGCGCATGGAGGCAAAACCGCTGCCCGCGCTGCCGTCACTCCCTCGCCCGAGCCTTTCTCGAATATCACTCTCAGCGTAGGCGAAGATGTGCTGGCAATCAGTCTCACCTGGCTTGCCACCCGTCATCCTTACATTGCGGGAAGCGCGGCCGTCATTCTGATTGGGATCGTGATCATCTCCATCCGCTTGGTCATCCGCGCTATGCGAGCCTTGTTCGGCGATGCGGAACGTGAATTCGCCGGATAGCCGAGAGAAGGCTTCTCCGCCGTAACTTTTGCTAGAATCGGGCGCGATGCGATTCCCAGCGACGTTAGTCTGCCTCGTATTCTCGACCTCTCTCATGGCACAGCCGTACAACTCAACGCCCGAAGCGAGCGCAAAATTCGCCAAACTCAGTGAAGAGTTCATTCACGAAACACTGGCGCTCTCTCCCTCGACCGCTTCACAGGCTGGCTATCACGAGCACATCGACCCCAGGACCGGACAGAAGGTCGCTCTCGATTCCCTGTTAGACGACGTCAGTCCCAACGGAATTGCCGAGCAGCGCCGCGTCTACACGCGATGGCGGGAACGCTTTCGCGGCGAGACGCCCGTCGCTTCTCTCGATGTGGAAGATGCCGCGGACTGGCACCTCATCGACGATCAGATCAATCTGAACCTGCTCGAGTTCGATCGCATCCAGAATTTCAAACACAATCCCACCGTCTATGTGGAACTCCTAGGCAGCGCGCTGTTCCAGCCATTCACCGATGACTACGCTCCGCTGGATGTCCGCCTCGGACACATCTTCTCGCGGATCGCCGCGATCCCGCGGTTCCTCGACCAGGCACGCAGCGAACTGGTGGACGCCGATCCCATCTTCATCAAGGTCGCGCTCGAAGAAAACGACGGCAATCTCGACCTCATTAAGACAATGCTCGGCCCCGCAATTCCTGCGGATTCGAAGTTAAAGGCGCAGTTCGATCAGGTGGGGCCCCGCGCAATCGAGGCGCTGACCGCTTTCTCTACCTGGATGCGTGACGATTTGGCCAAGCATCACACCGACCGAACGTGGCGGCTCGGAAAAGATTTATATGCCGAGAAATTCCGCCTGGTCATGGAAACTCCCATAACGCCCGATCAGGCGCTCGCCGATGCGGAACGCGAATTGAAAAAAACGCGCGCCGAGATGCTTGACATCGCCATTCCGCTACACAAGCAATACTTCCCCGATCACGACGACCACTCTTCCTTGAAGGGCACAGAGCGCGAGAACACAATTATCGGAGAGGTCCTGCACAAGATCTCCGACGATCGTCCGAAGCGGGACGACTTGATGCAGACGATCAAAGATGATCTCGCAAGCATCCGGCAATTCATCGTCGACAAGAAAATCGTGTCGCTGAAATCGCGCGACAATCTCAAAGTCATTCCGACGCCTCCGTTCATGCGCGGGATCTACTCCGTCGCCGGCTTTCATGGAGCGCCGCCCCTCGATCCCAATGCCGAGGCTCAATATTGGGTTACTCCCATCGATTCGAAAACGCCTGACGACAAGGCGGAGTCCAAGCTGCGTGAGTACAACAACTGGGTTCTGAAGTGGCTCACGATTCACGAGGCGCTTCCCGGCCACTACGTACAGGCGGAGCATGCGAATGACGTTCAACCCGTCAGCCGTCGGCTCGTCCGCGCCGTCTTCGGCAATGGAGCCTATGTCGAAGGCTGGGCCGAGTACATCGCGCAAGTAATGATGCAACAGGGATTCGCCGATAACGATCCTCGCTATCGCATCAGCTACCTCAAGGTGTGGCTGCGCGCGGTCGGCAACACGATTCTCGATGTCCGCATGCAAACCATGAACATGACTGACGACGAAGCCATGTCGTTCATGATGAACGACGCTTTCCAGACCCGCGCCGAGGCCGAAGGAAAATTGCAGCGCGCCAAACTGAGCTCGACTCAACTTCCCACCTACTACGTCGGAACCAGTGATTGGTGGCGGCTGCGCCGAGCTTGTGAGACGGCCGAAGGCAAGTCGTTTAACCTCACGAAATTCCATGACAGCGCCTTAGACCAAGGAGCACTGCCTGTTCCCTGGTTGAAAGACATACTGCTTCGGAAGTAAGAACAAGACACAAGCGGTGTGTATAGAACTTCATAGCTGTACTGCCGCCGTTTTGAATTTCTCTGCGCCCTCTGCGGTATTCCTTCGCGCCCTCCGCGGTAAAGATGTTTTGTTCAGCCAATCCCGAACTCGCTTTTCTTGACAATTTCTTTACATGCCTCCGACATCCATATCCTGCTTCGCCAGTAGCTTAGTTCCGGATGAACTCTTAAGTATTCCTCGGAGCTAGAAAACCATGAACGAAAGAAACAGCCACTGGCGAACCAACCCTCGTAAGCTCATCGTCCGCGCAGTGCTCGCGATTGTCAGCCTTGTCGTCGGAGCCGTGGCGCAATCCCCGCTCTTCACCGTGCAGCAGACGCCCAGCCGCAATATTTTCGGCAACACGTTCAACGCCGTAACCGCGATCTCCGCGAGCGACGTCTGGGCCGTGGGATATCAGAACGACAACAATCTCAACGAGTCGCGTACCCTGATCGAGCATTTCAATGGAACGTCGTGGGCAACGGTTGCTAGTCCGAATCCCGGCAGCACTGCCAACTGCATGAACAGCAATACTGGCAACGTCCTGAACGGAGTGGCCGGAACCTCCACCAGCGACGTCTGGGCTGTGGGATTCTCTTTCACGTGTTCAACCGATCTGAAGCCCATGGTGCTGCATTGGGACGGAACTTCCTGGAAGGTCGTAACCACTCCTGCGCTCAACACGAACGATAACGCGGCACTGAATTCGGTTGTCGCCATCGCTCCCAACAACGTCTACGCGGCCGGATATCAACCGGCAACCAACGGCGCCGTCCAGACTCTCATCGAGCATTGGGACGGATCGACATGGACCGTCGTTCCCAGCCCGAATGCCAACAGCACGGGAAACGTGCTGACAAGTATTTCTGCGACGTCCGCGACCGATATCTGGGCAGTGGGCGATCAGGTGGCTCCAAGCATCGAAGTTCGCACCCTCGCGCTGCACTTTGACGGAAATATTTGGTCTGTCGTTCCCACGCCAAATCCGGTCAGCGGCAGCTTCCTTGATCAGAACGTGCTCATGTCGGTGACGGCAGTGGCGCCGAACGACGTAACTGCCGTGGGATTCACGTCGGCGAACCTGACTCAATTAACGATGGTGCAGCATTGGGATGGAACGCGATGGAGAGTAATTCCCTCTCCGAACAAGAGTACCGCTGCAGGCACATTGAACACTCTGCGCGGAGTGACCGCCGTCAACTCAAAAGACCTTTACGCCGTGGGCTTCTTCGCGAACTCATCGAGTAATGGTCAGGAATTGACGTTGATCCTGCACTATGACGGGACCCGGTGGTCGATTATCAAGAGTCCCGTGAAAGGAATCGCGCAGCAGTTGTACGGCGTCTTTGCTCTTCCGGGAACGACCGACGTATGGACCGCTGGAGCAGCATCGCAAGTTGGCATCGATCCGGAGTCGGGGTTTCTGCAGATTCCGCTGACTCTTCTGGCATTCGCGTCCGGAGCATAGTTTGGTTGAGGTTTCACTGGGAATGCGCCTCAACCGCGGCTTTCCATCCTTCGTTCCATTTTCCGAAGGGTGGGAAGCCGAATTTTCTGACCCAACTCAAAACAAAATCGAAGGCAGGTAAGCGCCCGCCGGTTCGTTGTAAAGTCCCATCGTCATCAGAGTCATCATCTGCGTGACTCGCAGCCCGCTTTCCAAACACCAGCGAAGCA
This sequence comes from uncultured Acidobacteriota bacterium, assembly GCA_963819455.1. Taxonomy (GTDB): domain Bacteria; phylum Acidobacteriota; class Terriglobia; order Terriglobales; family Acidobacteriaceae; genus Sulfotelmatobacter. The sequence goes on along the minus strand of CAWFWF010000009.1, from coordinate 822,822 downwards.
ACTCGGCGTTACGGGTCGGAACAAGGATCCCCGGTCCGCCAAAAGCCGCAGAGGCAGAAAGTATTGCCTGTACGTCTCCGTTGCACTCACCGACCGCGTGTCCAGAAAATGCAACGGATGAAGCGTAACCCTTGATTACCCCATCCCGCTCAGCGACCACTGCGGTTCCCTGTTCGATCGCTTCCTTCAGATCTCCACCGCGATCGTGACCATGGACTTGAACGCAAAGATGGTTGCAGTCCGCAATGTCATTCACTTTTGCCGGACGCACGCTGTAGCCGGGCAACGTCTTTTGAATCGCCGCACCTTGCATGCAGGCAAGAGGCTCACGCACCACGAATCCGAGCTTGGCATACAGCGAGAGAGAACGATTATGATATGCGGCCTGCACCAGTCGCACGCCCGCGAACTTCTTCTCGGCAGCCCTGTCCAGGACGGCTTGCATCAGAAGGCGGCCAGCACTCCGATTTTGAACACGCGGATCGATGGTGATCGGTCCGACTCCCGCAATCGAACTCCTCTCGTCCAGACAATTGCTGCCGATCAATTTTCCATCGGACTGTGCCACAACACAGAAAAATGAAGGGTGCGAAAACATCATGCGGAGGACCGACACCGGCACTTCTGGGGTCGGAAAATCCGGTTGGAAGCCGTGATGCCGCGCGAGCGTATCAAACGCTTCGAAGCAGATTTTTCCGCACGCTTCGGCGTCCTCGGGAGTAGCGCGTCGAATCTCAACCGAATCTTTGTCATTCAGCAATGTCGCAGTTTCCTTCATTCCAATTCCTTTCCCTTGATTCGATCCGAGCCTCGCGCTCCCCGATTTAACCCCAGGAATTTTCGGGTTCGTTCCATCTCCGCCTCGAGTTCGCGGACAAAATTCAAATCCTTTGGCGCAGCATCCACATAGCCGAATTCAGCGACTAGAGTTTCATCCTTTACAGCGAGGTTTACCCATCCAATCACTCGATCCCGCCACAGCATCGGCAACGCATAGTATCCGCGCACTCGCTTTGCAATAGGAGTGTAGGCCTCAAAACGATACGTCCATCCCCACAGTCGCTCAAAGCGATGCCGGTCCCACACCACCGGATCAAAGGGCGCCAGGAAGCGTACCGTCTCGTCCGGAACCGTCGTTTTAAAGTTCTCGCCAAGTGGCCAGTACCATTCCGTTCCATCAACTCTCGTGTGCGGCAATCGCTTCTCCGCACGCCGCAGTGCTGCAGGTATCGCGCGCTCCCACTGAGGAGTGGCATAACGCAACCGCATTCCCACGGTCCTCAACCGGTTCACCGGCATCGGAGCGTAGACACGCATCACGACATCGACCAACGCGTCCAGACGCACGTCGCGCTCCGCCTTGTCGATCAGGCTTCCGCCATGGTCATGCACAGAGTACAGCCTGATTCCCGCAGCCCGCCCGACGACGCGTAACAAGCCTTGATAATGCAACGCAGAAAGAAGATGCGTGGTCGCATTTGAGGAACCGCCCCAATAATTCGTTACGCTTCCGTGCCCGAAGTGGCGGTCAACCTCGTCGGGATGAACGACGCCCTTCTCGCGCACGAATTCGAGCAGCAGACCAGCGCGTTTGCGACGCCCTGATGTCCACGAGTTCCCGCCCTGGGCAGTGAATGGAGCCTTGATGCGCGGGTGCATCAGCGCCTGCAGTTCGCTCGTCACAAAGCCGTAATTAATGAAGAAGTCTTCGTGAACTCCGAGCTTCGCATAGCGGCCTTCGAGATCACCTGCATGATAGTTTTTCACTCGATGGCGCAGGATCAAGTCTTGGGCCCGCGCAGGCGCGCGAATCGGATCAGCCTGCAGGAAGCCCATCTTATGAAGGGCTCGCTTCAGGGTCGTCGGCGGAAAAAGGCTGCGCGTGACCGCCCCCCGGCGCACATCGTCGAGAGTAATTTCCACGGAGGAGATGTTACCGAAAAATGCGTACACAAGGCAGACGCATTTCGGTAAGGCTCCATCTGAATTTTCTGCGTTCTCGGCAGAATTTCTTCGCGCCCTCAGCGGTTAAATGCTCTGTTTTCAAAGCCAAGAATTCATGCAGTCCGCGATGGGGCGCTCGTCAACCTGATGCGGGCGACAGTTCAAAGATATCCACAGCATCTTTGGGAATCGTGTGACATCTGACCTTGCGCCATATCGAAAGGAAGGTTCACGATTGTCAAAGCGATCGCGGTGGCCTCAGAAAACCTAGGAATGGGGATAGGGCAGCTAAGTCGTTGGCTTTCAAGATTTTAGCTATAACTCATTACGGCTCAAGATTTTGCAGGCAATTTCCCGCTAACGTGATGATTTCAAAGATTGGGGGGAGGGGGATACCCCCCTTCTTAGTCATTAAAGAGAAGGTCGCCGCTGGGTTGCGAAAACAAAATTTCCGCCCTCGCGACACAAAAATTTCGACTCTGATCGCCTGTGTCCTCGGAGGTTCGGCCTTCGCAGTTTGCGTCAACCCCTCTGCTAGAATCGCGTCAATATGAGCCCCCAGCCACCATTCACCGATGTCCCTGATGCCATCGAAGAAATACGCGCTGGCCGCATGATCGTCGTCGTCGATGACGAAGATCGCGAAAATGAAGGCGACCTCACGCTCGCCGCCGAGAAGGTCACTCCGGAAGCCATCAACTTCATGGCGAAATACGGTCGCGGCCTCATCTGCCTCGCCATGACCGAAGAACGCCTCGAGCACCTCAACATCGGGTTGATGACGACGGAAAACACCTCACAATACGGCACTGCGTTCTGCGAAGCCATCGACGCACGCCAGGGTGTCACAACTGGCATCTCAGCGCAGGATCGCGCCCGCACGATTCAAGTCGCCATCGATCCAGCGACGAAGCCGTCGGATCTGGCGCGTCCCGGACACATGTTCCCTCTTCGCGCCCGCAAAGGCGGAGTGCTCGTGCGCGCTGGACAGACGGAAGCTTCCGTGGACCTCGCGCGACTCGCAGGGATGGTTCCTGCCGGAATCATCTGCGAAATCATGAAAGACGATGGAAGCATGGCGCGCGTACCCGACCTCATCGAGTTCTGCCGCGAGCACAAGATGAAGATGCTCACCGTCGCTGAGTTGATCCGCTACCGCATGGCGCACGAGCGCTACGTGAATCGCGTCGGCGAAGCACTCATCGACACGCGCTACGGGGAATTCCGCCTCATCGCCTATTCGAGCGAAGTCGATGGCGGCGAGTCGCACGTAGCCATGGTGCGCGGCGACATCGAGCATGCAAAAGAACCGGTACTAGTCCGCATGCACGCGCACTGCCTGATGGGAGACGTTTTCGGCGCCACGGGATGCGAATGCCACGCCACGCTGGAAGGCGCGCTGCAACGGATCGCGGAAGAAGGCATGGGCGCAGTGATTTATCTGCACCAGACATCGCAAGGATTCTCGATCGAGAAAGTCGGCGAGCGCACAGCCCTGAGCTTCCACGGCGGCCGCACGCTTCCCTCGCTCTATGACAACACGAAGCACATCCAGCGCGAGATCGGCATTGGCGCGCAGATTTTGTCGGACCTCAACCTGCGGTGCATTCGTTTATTGACGAACCGTCCCAAGAAAGTTGCTGCGCTCGAGGGCTTCGGTATCGAAATTGTCGAACAGGTTCCTGTCCGGTTGAGCGAAGTCAAAGGCCGGAAGTAGGACTAACCCTTCACGAAAGGCTTCCGATGAGCACTCTCGCGGCCGACACGACCGAGCGCAATATTCCCGCGGGCATGATCGACGATGCCCGCAAGCACGTTTACGAAGCGGCCATCCGCACTCCGCTCGTGCGTCTGAACTACGACGGACCTGCGGAAATCTACCTCAAACTGGAATGCCTTCAGCCCATCGGCTCCTTCAAGATTCGAGGAGCCTACAACGCGGTCCGTCTGCTGCCCGAAGCGCAGCGCCGGCGCGGCGTATGGACGGTAAGCGCAGGAAATGCCGCTCAAGGCGTCGCGCTCGCTGCGCGCAAAGCAGGAGTTCCCTGCAAAGTACTCGTCATGGATACCGCTCCCTCCGCGAAGTGCGACGCGGTCCGCCGACTCGGCGGCGAAGTTGTGAAGGCGTCGTTTGATGCCTGCTGGACCGCCCTCGGAGAACGCACATTTCCCGGGATGGATGGAGCGTTTGTCCATCCTTTTGAAGACGACGGATTCATCGCCGGCAATGCCTCCGCAGGACTGGAGATTCTCGAAGACTTGCCCGACGTCGAAGCCGTGGTCGCTTCCTTTGGCGGAGGAGGATTGTCGTGCGGTATCGCGGCAGCGATGAAAGAGCGCGGCAAGAAGGTGAAAGTCTTCGCCGCTGAGCCCGAGACTGCGGCTCCGCTGGCGCGGTCGTTTGAATTGGGCTCGGCGCAACAGTTCCCTGAGTGGAAGAAGAGCTGGGTTGACGGTTGTGGAGGAAAGTCCGTATTTCCTCGAATGTGGGATATCTCCCGTCACTTGCTCGCCGGATCCGTCGTGTCAACGATCGAGGAAATCCGCCAGGCCATGAAGATCGTGGCCGAACGCAATCATGTGATCGCCGAGGGAGCGGGAGCCTGTGCAGTTGCAGCAGGTCTCAGTGGAAGATGTGGAACAGGAAAAATAGTCTGCGTCGTGAGCGGAGGAAATATCGACCTTTCGGTCTTCACGAAGCTGGTCTGCGAGGTTTAAGGTCCTTCATGTGGACTCGCAAAATCAAACAGCCTAACGCGCAGAATTAGTTATGAACATCACGGAGATTCTCTGCCAACCCGCCCGGAAGTGGCAGCCGAATCCACCCGCATCAGAATCAGAGATCGCATCCCTTCAGGCAAAGGCGAGGACAACGTTACCGCCGGAGTATCTCGATCTGCTCCGATTCGGCAATGGCGGTGAGGGACCACTAGCATTGGCGCCACTTTGGTTTCAACTCTACAGCGTTGAAGAATGTCTGACATTAGGCCACTCCGACAATACAGTGACGAAATACCCGAACTTCATATTCTTTGGAAGCAACGGCGGAATTGAGTCCATCGCGTTTGATCTGAGAAATGGACTGCCTTGGCCGATTGTGATGGTTGATCAAGTCGCACGAGAGGATAGTGCGGAAAAAATTGCATCGGACATGGCAACGTTCATCGTCGCCATCGGACTAGATTCGAAAAAATGAACGCACCATTCGCGGGCGTGGGCGCCCACGGCACATCTAGAACGGTTTGCGCACCACAACTTCGCTGTCTCGGATGAAGAACTGCGCGGAGCAGCACTCCGAACCGCAAATCACGGGGATCAATCCGTTGATCTGCTTGCGCGTGATCAGGCCCAGCATGCCGCAGGACGGACAGGCGAGCACGGCCCAGTAGGGATCTTCCTTTTCGCCGATCTCTCCGGCGTTTTCGAGCACAAAGACGGTTCCAGGCTGCATCTGTTCCGGAATCCACTCACCGATTAGATCCAGTTCACCGACCATGTGTTCCTCCGTTGTTCCTTTTGGTACTGAGACCCCAAACCCAACCCACAAACTCTTTTAGCACGCGGGCCGTAATCGGGCGAAGTTACCGAAGTATTCGCGGACGGCTTCAAAACCGCCTATCCGATGCACCTGAGCCTGTGCAAATGATGGAGTCATTTTAGGCACGGGCACCTGTGGATTAAGCAAAGAAAAATAAGGGGTTAGTGACTAAAGGAGTTCCTCGAAGAGTGGGCGCGGCGGAGAAGGTGAATGCGACGCCTTTGCGGCGAAAGGCTATGACCGGATGGTTTGGATCTGTGGCAATCTCGCCACAGCTACCTCACTGGCCGTTCATCATGAGAGCGCAGGGATGTTAGTCGAGAGAGACTAGAAAAGGTGCAAAGCGAAGTGGCCAATAAGGGCAAACATTGCGACCAGAAAAAGACCGGTCCAGATCAGAAAATTCGCGGTAAGTTTCGGAGACTCGATCTCTTTCTTGTTCATTGACTAGTTTCCTTGCGTGCGTGAGAACGCCTGGACTTCGCACCAGCTGGACGCGAGACAACGCCGATGCCGGCGGATGGTTTCGGTTCGCCAGACAGAGGAGTTGCTGAAACGCCCACGGCTTCTTTCGCGGCGTTCTTCAGCGCAGCCGTGTGATTTCCACGATTCATCGCTAGAGCCGAAACTACGAAGATTGTCGCCAGCACGAAAGCCACAATCGCCCAAATGGCCGTTTTGTTCCAAGTATTCATAGCGTGCACCTGTGCTATTTGTAGGCTTTTGCGCACGCGCGAGGTATAGGGTAGTCACGGTATTTCCCTCTCGGCGTAGGAATTAGGGTCCGAAGAGGTCCATTAGCTATCAGGAGAAAAAACACCGAACCGCATAGATAGATTTCTCCTCACCTCCTCGAAACCGCATCCATATTGCAGATGAGTTCCAAATCCTCTGTTCTGATCGTGGATGACAGCGCCGAGATGCGTTCTGCCTTGCGGCGCCTGTTCAAGTCCCATGAGGAATTCGAGGTCTTGGGCGAAGCGGAAGACGGGCAGGACGCGATCGACAAAGCGCGAACGCTTCATCCGGATTTGATCATCCTCGATCTCTCGATGCCGAAGATGAATGGATTGGAGGCAGCGGGTCCGCTCACAGAGATGTTGCCCAACGTGCGGCTTATGCTCTACACATCGCACATCGGATCAGAAGTTGAGCGGTTAGCATTGGCGGCAGGAATTCACACGGTCGTGTCGAAAACCGACGGTTTCAAATCCCTCATCCCACGAGCACAGTCGCTGATGGCGGCTTAGGGTCCTTGCTTTCCTGAAAACAAAATCGCTTGACCGCGGAGAGCGCGAAGAAAAGCTGCAGAGGGCGGAGAGAATCTCAAATCTAACCAGTCGCTGGAATTCAGATTAAGCAATCAGACTGCCTCCGCCTACGAAGTGCACCACTTCGAGGCGGTCACCTTCTTTCAGCACGGTATCCTGCCAACAATCGCGGGGGACGATGTCACGATTCAGTTCAACAGCAACTCGATCGGCCTTCATGCCTAGCTTGTCGATGAGCGCGGATAATGAGAAGGAAAGGTCGGCATCGGGAAACTCCCGCTCGTCTCCATTGATTTGAAGTTTCATGAGAAGTCAGCGCGAGCGCGCGTCCAGTCGATTGTAACGCCGCTTCTTCATTCCGCTTTGCGCAGCACGAACTTCCGCGTGGCGGTACGACCTTCGAAGTTCGCTTGCACAAGCAGTGACGAATCAGGAAGAGCCGATTCTTCGACATCGATCTTAACCTCGGCGCCGCCGCTGGAGTCGGCGATCGCCTGCGTGTAGAACGGCGGAGCGCCGGGACGGGCGAAGCGAAAAGTCAGCCGTGCGCCGGAAGCTGCGACTCCGCCCTCGGTGACGCGCAATTGCATCGTCAAATTCTTGTCGGCGTGGACTGACTCATGATTCAGCCACTGCAAATCGAGTTCTTTTACGGCCGCGAGCGTTTCCGCTTCGGGATGATCCAGAACGCCATCAAGCTTTCCTTCCCGGATGGCGTCGAGCACCAACCGGTGCTGCTCGCGCAGCAATTGCTCCTTCTGCGAATCTCCGAATTGCGACTCCGCAGCTTTCGAGGCGTAGGAGGTTGCTTTCTTGCCGATGCAGCGTCCCCGCACAAAAACCTGGGTCTGCAACAAGAGTTCACCCTCGCGTGCTTCGCTCTGCACGTGATAGATCGTGTCGACATGCTTGACGTCGGTATTGAAGCCGAAAATCATAAGGGATTTGGTAATCGGGTAATTTTGTAATTTGATAATTGAAGAATATCGGACTACCACCTCAGAGGCGGAATCCGCAGATTTTCAATCACCCAATTACCAAATTACACAATTTCAAAATCTTCATCTCCTTTTTCACAAAAGATAGCCGGCGCGCTTGACACTGCTGATGCAAGCCCATAACCTAGAATGTTTCCAGCATCACTTGGCGCGAATTATATATACCCCGTACTATGCCCGACAATTACTTCGCTCAGTACCTCCCGTTCCTGATCCATATGATTATGGCTGGCGGGATCGCGACTGCAATTGTCACCCTTTCGTGGATTATCGGACAGCGAAAACCTACCCGGGCCAAGCTTTCTCCTTATGAATGCGGCATGACCCCGGTGGGAGACTCCCGGCAGCGTTTTTCGGTGAAGTTCTACCTTGTGGCAATGCTCTTCATCCTGTTCGACGTGGAAGCCGTCTTTATCTACCCGTGGGCCGTGATTCTGCGCGATCTGAAGCGCTTCGGCCTGTGGGAAATGCTTGTTTACATCGGAATTTTCCTCGTGGGCTTCTTTTACGTCTGGAAAAAGGGAGTGCTGGACTGGGGTGAAACATCCGAAAAACGGGGGAATTTCTAGTGGCCCTCGCCCCGGCAATCACCGATCTTGAGCAATTGAAGGATCATCCCTCGGTTGCGCGCTTGCTCGCGTGGAATGCAGCCTCTGTCCAGGGCGTTAAGTTTGATCGCGACGAGATGACGATCTACGTCGAGCGTGGGAGCATCCGCGAGGCGTGCGTCATGCTCAAGGATGACCCGGTATGTCCATTCAATTTTCTGTCAGACGTGACTTGCGTGGACTGGTATCCGGCTGAGCCGAGATTTGAGGTCATCTACCATCTTCTTTCGATTCCTAACAAAGAGCGCATACGCTTAAAGGTTAAGTTGAACAGTTCGAGCCCGGCCGTGGAATCACTCACGTCGGTCTGGCCGGGGGCGAATTACTTTGAGCGCGAAGTCTTCGACCTCTTTGGAGTTCGATTCACCGGCCATCCTTATCTTCGCCGCATCCTGATGCCTGAAGATTGGGAAGGCCATCCGCTGCGCAAAGACTATCCGGTGGAGGGCTACCGCTAGCAGCGGAACCGATATGGCCCACCTGAATCCCACGCCAGTATTGGAGCCCGGCCAGGATCGAACCATGATCCTGAACATGGGTCCGCAGCACCCCTCAACTCACGGGGTACTGAGGGTTCTGCTCGAAATCGACGGAGAGACGGTCGTCCGGATGATGCCGGATATCGGCTTCCTGCACACCGGGATCGAGAAGACCTGCGAGGCCAAGTTTTACCAGCAGGTCGTGCCGCTAACCGACCGCATCGACTATCTATGCCCGATGACCAACAACCTCTGCTACGTGTTGGCGGTGGAGAAGTTGTTGGGACTGGAGATTCCTCCGAAGGCGCAATGGATGCGGGTATTAATGAATGAGTTAACCCGCATCAACTCGCATCTGGTCTGGCTGGGGACGCATGCCATGGACATCGGCGCGCTCACGGTCTTCTTATATTGCTTCCGCGAGCGCGAAGAAGTTCTCAAAATCTTCGAGATGGTCAGCGGGCAGCGCATGATGACCTCTTACTTCCGGGTGGGCGGGCTTGCGCTGGAACCTCCCCTGGGATTCTTTGATCGCGTCCGCGATTTTGCAGGATATTTCCCCGAGAAGGTCGATGAGTACGAAAACCTGCTGACGGGAAACCCGATTTGGGGAATGCGCACCAAGGGCGTGGCGCGGATGACCGCCGAAGATGCAATCGCTCTGGGAGCCAGCGGTCCTACCCTGCGCGGAAGCGGCGTTGATATCGATTTGCGGCGTGACATGCCGTATTCCAGTTACGAGAAGTTCCAATTCAAGGTGCCGGTTTCGCAGGAAGGCGATGTCTTCGCTCGTTACATGTGCCGGGTGCAGGAACTCCGAGAGTCGATCGGTATCGTGCGGCAGGCGCTCGACGGCATGCCGGAAGGGCCAGTAAAAGCTGATGCTCCGGGCATCGTGCTTCCCGACCGCGAAAAGATGAAGACTCAAATGGAGTCTCTCATCTATCACTTCAAGATTATTACGGAAGGCTTTGCAGTTCCCGCAGGGGAGGTTTACCAGGCAGTCGAATCTCCGCGGGGCGAAATGGGCTATTACATCGTCAGCGACGGCACGGCAAAACCGTATCGCGTGCACATGCGCTCCGCCTGTTTGGCGAATCTGCAGACGCTGCCAAAGATGTGCGAAGGACGGTTGCTCGCGGATGTAGTCGCGGCCATTGGGTCCATCGACATCGTGCTGGGAGAGATTGATCGGTAGGAATTGAGCCATTGATCAATGAAGTTTTCTGACGAATTCGAGGCGCGGTTTGCGGAGATGGTTCCGCATTATCCAACCAAACGCTCGGCCCTCGTCCCGACGCTGCTTTACGCGCAGGACGAGATTGGATACCTGTCGGATGAAGTGATCGCGGAACTTGCGGCGCGACTCGAATTGACGGAACTGGAAGTGCGGAACGTGATCAGCTACTACTCCATGCTGACCACCAAGCCGCGGGGCAAGTTTAACGTGCAGGTCTGCACCAATATCAGCTGCATGGTGCGGGGAGGAGAAGAGATCCTCCATCATTGCGCGAAGAAATTGGGCATCGGCCACAAGCAAACGACCGCCGACGGCATGTTCACGCTGGAAGAAGTCGAGTGCATCGGAGCATGCAGTTGGGCTCCTGCCGTGCAGGTGAACTACGATTTTCACGAGAATCTGACCAACGAAAAGATGGACAAGATTCTCGATGAGTACAAGAGCAAGGCAACGCAGTAGGAAGAAATCAGAATGCATGAATTAAAAATGCAGAAGTGAAAATCGAGCCAATTTGAATTCTGCACTAAATCTTACTCACTTCATTCCATGGCTGATTTGGTTTCACATCCCGATGAGGTAAAGGTCGTCTCCCGGCGCTTCGGCATGGGTGCGACCAATATCGACCGCTACGTCGAGCTCGACGGCTATAAGGCCGTGCAGAAGGCGCTCGCGATGGAACCGGATGCCATCATTAATGAGGTCAAAAATTCCGGCCTTCGGGGACGCGGCGGCGCGGGATTCTCTACGGGAATGAAGTGGTCGTTCGTCCCCAAGCAGTCGGCCAAGCCGAAATATGTGTTGTGCAATGGAGACGAGAGCGAGCCGGGCACCTGTAAAGATCGACTGATCTTCGAGCACGATCCGCACTCGGTGATCGAGGGCGTCATGATCGGTGCCCTGGCCGTAGGCGCGAAGAGTGGATACATCTACATCCGAGGCGAATATCGCTATCTGTTCGATCATTATGCAGAAGGCGATCCGAGATGCTTATGCCAAAGGATTCATCGGCAAGAACATCTTTGGTAGCGGTCGCGACCTGGATATCTATTGGCACGGCGGCGCTGGAGCTTATGAAGTCGGCGAAGAGTCTGCGCTGATGGAATCGCTCGAGGGAAAGCGCGGCATTCCCCGCATCCGACCTCCCTTCCCTGCCGTCGTCGGTTTGTGGGGCGGGCCCACCGTCATCAACAATGCCGAGACGCTGGCCAATGTTCCGCACATTATCCTGGGCGGCGCTGACTGGTACGCGAAGCTTGGCACTCCGAAAAATGGCGGCACGCGGCTGTTCTGCCTGAGTGGGAATATCGCCAGGCCCGGTGTGTACGAACTGCCGATGGGCTACAACCTGAGGAAGATGCTCTATGACGTTGGCGGCGGAATTCCCAACGGACGCGAGTTGAAGGCAGTTGTCCCTGGTGGATCGTCTTGTCCCGTGCTCAAGGCGGACGAAGTCGACGTGGCGATGGACTTTGATTCCGTCGCGAAAGCTGGGTCCATGTTGGGTTCAGGCGGAGTGGTCGTCATTGACGACCAGCAGTGCATCGTGAAATTTGCCCTGCGCACGATGAAGTTCTACCAGCATGAAAGCTGCGGATGGTGCATCCCCTGCCGCGAAGGAACCGACTGGCTGAAGAAGACTTTGATCCGCTTCCATAACGGCGGCGGGATGATGAAAGATATCGACAACATGCAGTACCTGGCGGAGAACATGCTTGGCCGGACATTTTGTCCGCTGGGCGATGCTGCCGCCATGCCGACGATTGGATTCGTGAAAAAATTCCGCAACGAATTCGAAGACCACTTGAACGGGAAACCGTGCCCGTATGAAAAGGCGGGCGCGGACGAACAGATTCCTGCTTTCGCGCACTAAGAATCGAAAAATGCCTGACGTAAATCTCACTGTCGACGGCAAGAAGCTCACGGCTCCCGCGGGCACTCTTCTCATTGAAGCGTGCAAGAGCGTTGGCATCGAAGTGCCATCCTTCTGCTACTACCCGAACCTTTCACTACAAGGCGCATGCCGGATGTGCCTCGTGAAGGTCGAGAAGATGCCCAAGCTGCAAACTGCCTGCACCACGGTAGTCGGCGAGGGCATGGTCGTCGTCACCGACAGCGAGGAGATCAAGCAGGCGCGGAAGTCGATGCTGGAGATGCTGCTCGGCAATCATCCCCTGGATTGCCCGGTCTGCGACGCGGGCGGCGAGTGCGAATTGCAGGACATGACTTTCAGCTACGGCGCGGCCGAGTCGAAATTCATGGAAGCGAAGAACCATAAAGAGGAGCAGCAATGGTCCCCGGTTGTATTCTTTGACCGGCCGCGCTGCATTCTTTGTTACCGCTGCGTCCGCGTATGTGGCGAGGGTATGGACGTGTGGGCGCTCGGCGTTCAGAATCGCGGTGTCAGTTCGCTGATCGCGCCAAATAAAGAAGATCATCTGGAATGCGAAGAGTGTGGGATGTGCATTGACATCTGTCCGGTCGGCGCACTCACTTCGGGAGCATACCGCTACAAGACGCGGCCTTGGGAAATGAAGCATGTCGGCACCGTTTGCACGCACTGCGGCGACGGCTGCAAGACAACTTTGGGCGTGCGCCGGTCTGACACCGGAATGGAGATTGTTCGCGGCGACAACCGCGACAAAAGCGGCACGAACGGTGATTTTCTCTGCATCAAGGGACGCTACGCATTCGACTTCGCGAACCACGAAGAGCGCCTAACGCAGCCTTTGATTCGCAAGAATGGCAAGCTCACTCCTTCCACTTGGGAAGAGGCGTTCGCGCTAGTGGGAAAGAAGTTTGCGGAAGTTCGCGAGCAGGACGGCGGCTCGGCTATGGGCGTCATCGGTTCCAACCGAACGACGAACGAAGAGTCTTACCTGCTTTCGAAGTTCGCACGCACGGTGCTGAAGACGAACAACGTCGATCATCACCGCACTGCCGACTTCCCTGCCCTGGCCGCAGCTTTGCGGGGCAAGCCCGATGCAACGGCGAGCATGGCCGACGTATTTACGGCTCCGGCGATTCTGCTGATCGGCAACGATCCGACTGAGCAACATCCGCTCTTGGCCTGGCAGATTCGGAATAATGTCCGCCTGCATCGCGCGAAACTCTACGTCATCAATTCGCAGTCGATCAAGCTGCGAAGGCAGGCGACGAGCTATACGCAGATTCCCGCCGGCACGGAAGGCGCGGTCGCGACTTACCTGTCGGGAAATGACGCAGCGTTAGAGAATGTGACGACTTCTGGTGGCCCCGGCCGGCAGGATTGGACTGCGTTGCGCGACGCACTCCGGGCCGAACAAAATCTCGTCATCATCTTCGGCTCCGAGATTCGCGGAGCGGACCTCGCCAATCTTGTGGCTTTCGGCACGGGGCTCACGGGAGCAAAGTTCCTGTGTCTCGCCGACTATGCCAATTCTCGCGGAGCGGCTGACATGGGACTGTATCCGGATCTGCTGCCCGGATATCACCCGATCTCGGGCAATAGTGACTTCCACAAAGACTGGGCAGACCTTCCTACAGAAGCAGGTCTGGATCTTTCCGGAATGGTAGACGCAGGCAAAGCGGGCAAGTTGAAAGCTCTATATGTTGTGGGATCGAATCCCATCGGACGCGCCAACATCGATCCGTTTGCATTTTCGAATAGCTTCGTTGTAGTTCAGGACATGTTCCTGACTGAGACGGCGGTGATGGCCGATGTTGTGCTTCCCGCAGCGAACGCATATGAGAAGGCTGGCACGATGACCAACACATGCGGCGATCTGCAACTGGTCAAGAAGGCCGGCGAAATCTCGGGAACCAAGAGTGATTTCGAAATGATCGTTCGCATCGCCGATGCCATGGGTCATGACGTCCGAAAGCTTGTGCCCTTCGGGGGCGGATCACGCGCTGACATGGGACAGTCACGAGGTGCACAATCCGGCGAAGCAGATCGCCATGCGGTCTGGCTCGAGATGCAAGGGCTGGAACCGAAATTGAGCCCGCTCGATCCGATGGCGATTCTAGACGAGATTCAGCGACTGGTTCCTGGTTACGGTGTCTCTCGCATCAATCTTTTGGCTGGCAACACGGAGCACACCTCGCTCGAGAAGAGCGGACCCGGAGCGCCGCAAAAGACGGACTCGATCGCTCCAGCAAACGATTCATTGTTTACCTCAGGAACGCTGGGACGCTACTCGCGGACCCTGCAGTCGGTAATGGAAAGTCACGAAGTCAAACCTGCCGAAGTCGCGGCAGACTGAGAACTCGGTCGCATTCAGAAGATCTGAAAAGGAAAGAACGCGTTGCCAATCTGGCTTTACATCCTGGCGTCGGTGATCAAGTCCGCACTGGTTATTTTCATCCTGCTGACAGCGGTCGCCTATACCGTGTGGCTTGAGCGCAAAGTCGTCGGTCACATGCAGAATCGCTGGGGACCCACGCGGGTCGGGCCGTTCGGCCTGCTGCAGCCGGCCGCCGACGGCATCAAGTTTCTTTTCAAAGAAGATCTGACTCCGCCGCACGTCTACAAGCCTTTGTTCATCGCGGCTCCGCTGATTGCAGTGATCTTCGCGCTGACGTCGATTGCTGTCATTCCTTTCGGCACCTCAATCACGATCGGCGGCTACGTTATTCCCATGCAGATCACCGACGTGAACACAGGTCTTCTGCTGATTTTGGGCGTGACTTCGATCGGCGTATATGGCGTGGCCCTCGCAGGCTGGTCATCGAATAATAAGTACTCTCTGCTTGGCGGGCTGCGGGCCAGCGCGCAGATGGTCAGCTACGAAATCTCCTTGGGATTATCGCTGGTCGGGGTGTTGATCATGGCGGGAAGTTTCAGCCTGCGCGATATCGTTAACGCGCAAGCTGGACATTTCTGGCGCTGGAACATCTTTCCCCAGTTCATCGGTTTTTTCTGTTACCTGATGGCTGCGTACGCGGAGACGAACCGAATTCCGTTCGATTTGCCGGAAGCAGAGACGGAACTGGTTGCCGGATACCACACCGAGTACAGCGCCATGAAGTTTGCCATGTTCTTCATGGCCGAATACACCAACATGATTACGGTGGCATGCCTGGCGACTCTGCTGTTTTTTGGCGGGTGGCTGAGCCCCTTTAACGAGGGGGCTTGGCTGGAAGCTCACGGCGCACCGATGATCCTGATCGCGATCCTGCCAATACTGTGGTTCATGGCCAAGATCGTTGCATTTCTTTTTCTGTACATATGGGTGCGCGGCACGCTGCCGCGTTTCCGTTATGACCAACTGATGGCATTTGGTTGGAAATTCCTGCTGCCGCTGGCGCTTGTGAATTTGATCGCCACGGCAATCGCAGTAGCGTGGTAGTCGAAACTATATCAATGCTTAGCGTTCATCTAGTCCTGTTCCTGGCTTTCGGTGCAGTCTGCGTGGCGGGCGCGGTTAACCTGCTGGCGCAGACCCATCCCATCAACAGCGCGTTGTCGCTGATTGCGGTGATGGCAGCGCTCGCTGGCGAATACCTGCTGCTCGGCGCTGAGTTCGTCGCTGCCGTGCAGGTGATCGTCTATGCCGGCGCGATTATGGTCCTGTTCGTCTTCGTCATCATGCTTTTGAACGCAGGTATCGAGGATCGGACCAAAGGCAGCCGTGTCGCCGTCGTGATTGGCATTCCGGGAATGCTGGTTGGAAGTTTGCTTGTGGCATGGGTCGTCTTGCGTCATTCCGGCACCGAAGCGGTCGCCGCCGGAGCCCTGCCGGGAGCGCCCAAGATCATTGCGCCCCTGCTCTTCCACGAGTTTCTGCTGCCTTTTGAAATTACATCCATTTTGATTCTGATTGCGATCATGGGCGCCGTGGTGCTGGCCAGCAAGCCACCTACCGCGGAGGCTGGCCCAACTCGAAAGGTGGCGGAATAATGGTTCCCCTTTCGTATTACCTCGTGCTCAGCGGAATTCTATTTGCATGTGGCGTGACCGGATTTCTGATCAAGCGCAACATCATCAGCATCTTCATGTCGATTGAGTTGATGCTCAACGGCGTGAACCTATCGTTCGTCGCCTTTGCCGCGCACTGGCATGCGCTCGCAGGACAAGTCTTCGTCTTCTTCGTCATGGTCGTAGCGGCCGCCGAGGCGGCGGTCGGATTGGCGATCATCATAGCCGTCTACCGCAACCGCGAAACGCTGAATATCGACCAGGTCAATCTGCTCAAACTATGACCCAGAACCCTTATCTCTGGCTGATTCCAACGCTACCGCTGGCAGGAGCGGCAATCAACGGGTTCCTGGGACGCCGGTCGTCGAAGACCGCTGTCACCACGATCGCGCTGACGTTCGCGGGCCTGGCTTTTATGCTGGCGTTGTGGATTGCGGCGGGGTTTTCAGCCGCTGCCGCGCCTTACGGTTTCGAACTCGCCCACTGGATCCGTTCCGGCAGTTTCTCCGTCGACTTCGCTTTCTATCTCGATCAGCTCTCGCTGGTCATGCTGCTGGTTGTCACTGGCGTGGGGTTCCTGATCCACATCTACTCCATCGGCTACATGTGGGACGATCCCAGCTACTACCGTTTCTTCACCTACCTGAACCTGTTCATGTTCTTCATGCTGACGCTGATCCTGGCGAACAACTACCTGATGATGTTCATCGGGTGGGAGGGCGTCGGCCTCGCATCGTACTTGCTGATTGGATTCTGGTTCACGAAGGACTCGGCTGCGTCCGCAGGTAAGAAAGCTTTCATAGTCAATCGCATTGGCGACTTCGGATTTCTGATTGGCATCTTCCTGATCATCCAGCATTTCGGATCGCTGACTTTCACGGAAGTCTTCGCGAAAGTTCAGCCGCTCGGTGCGGAGAATAATGGCGCAGGATTTCTCACTGCTATCGGAATTCTGCTGATGGTGGGCGCCTGCGGCAAGTCGGCGCAGATTCCGCTGTACGTCTGGCTGCCTGACGCGATGGAAGGTCCTACGCCTGTCTCTGCGCTGATTCACGCAGCGACGATGGTGACCGCTGGCGTATACATGGTCTCGCGCTCGCACGTGATTTTTGAACGCGCACCTCAGGCCTTGCTGGTCGTCGCTGTCATCGGCACACTCACGGCGCTGTTTGCGGCGACGATTGGTATCACCCAGACCGACATCAAAAAGGTGCTCGCCTACTCCACGGTCTCGCAGCTGGGCTACATGTTTTTGGCCTGCGGCGTGGGAGCATTTTCGGCGGGAATCTTCCACCTCATGACTCACGCTTTTTTCAAGGGGCTGCTATTTCTCGCGGCTGGCTCGGTGATTCACGCGGTCGGCGGCGAGCAGGACATGCGCAAAATGGGCGGCCTGCGGTCATACATTCCATGGACTTTTCTGACCATGGCGATCGCCACTTTGGCCATAGCCGGCATCCCGCCGTTCGCCGGATTCTGGAGTAAAGACGAAATCTTGTGGAAGGCTTACTCCAGCGATCATGGGAGTTGGGTGTTTTGGCTGGTCGGCGTTATCACCGCCTTCATTACATCCTTCTATATGTTTCGCCTCCTCTTCATGACGTTTTTCGGCGACTACCGGGGATCCCAAGTGGATGCCCACGGACACGCGCATGACGCGCACGGGCACGACTCCCATGGCCACGGCGAACCGCATGAAAGTCCGATGGTCATGCTCATTCCGCTGATGATTCTGGCATTCCTTTCGATCGTTGGCGGCTTAGTGGGCATCGGCAATGGATTTGAACACTTTCTTGCTCCGGTGTTTGGCTCGCCCGAAGGTGCGGCAGAAGGCGCGAGTCACAGCACGGAACTCCTGCTTATGGGCGTCTCAGTCCTGGTTGCGCTGCTCGGCGCATTCATTGCGTGGATGCTCTATATCAGTAAGCCGGAGCTTCCCCAGAAGATTGCTACTGGGCTCAACGGCTTTTACACCACTGTCCTGAACAAGTATTACGTGGACGAAATCTACGCCAAGCTCTTTGTCAAACCGCTGGTAGACGGATCGACCAGCATCCTGTGGCAGGGCGTGGACCGCAAGGTGATCGACGACTCCGTGAATAATGCCGCCGACGGCGCTCGACGAGTGTCCGATGAAGTTCGGCAGATGCAATCCGGAAACCTGCGTTCTTATGCGGGCTGGATCGCTGCAGGCGCGGCCGCTCTGATTGGGTACATGGTCTGGCTGGGAGCGGGACGATGACCATCAACCATCTCAGCCCCTATATCCTGACACTGATCACGTTCACTCCGCTGGCAGGAGCGCTGTTGCTTGTTTTACTGCCTCGTCGCGATCGTGACATCCGCATTTTCGCTCTGGTCGTCTCGCTGCTCACATTTGTCGTTTCGTTGCACCTGCCAGTGCATTTCCATCGTGCCCAGGCGGGCTTTCAATTCGAAATCGACAGGCAGTGGATTAGCAGCCCGAACATTCACTACCACATGGGCGTGGACGGCATCTCCCTGTGGCTGATTGTTCTGACGACGTTTCTGACTCCGCTTTGCGTGCTGATCTCGTGGAAGTCAGTGCACGACCGTGTGAAGGAATTTTTCATCCTTCTGCTGATTTTGGAAACCGCGCTGATCGGCGTCTTCACCTGCCTCGACCTCTTCCTCTTCTATTTCTTCTGGGAATCCACCCTGATACCGATGGCGCTGCTGATCGGCGTTTTTGGCCACGATCGCAAGGTCTACGCGGCAGTGAAATTTTTTATGTACACCATGATTGCATCGGTGTTCATGCTCGCCGCGATCTTGTGGCTCTATGCGCACACCGGCAGTTTTGATTTCGTCACGATTCGCGAGCAGATCGCGAGCGGCGCGGTGCCAAATTTCCCAGCGACCGCACAGTGGCTGTTCCTTGGCTTCTTCATCGCATTTGCGGTGAAGGTTCCGCTGTTCCCTTTCCACACGTGGCTACCAGATGCTCACGTGGAGGCTCCTACGGCTGGGTCGGTGCTTCTGGCCGGTGTTCTGCTCAAGATGGGAACGTACGGCCTGCTGCGCTTCAATCTCGGACTATTCCCCGAGCAGGCACGGCACAATGCGTCCTGGATCATGACTCTCGCGCTCATCGGCATTATCTATGGCGCGCTGGTCGCGATGGTCCAGCCCAACATGAAAAAGCTGATCGCATACTCTTCGGTCAGCCATTTGGGATTTGTCGTCCTCGGAATCTTCAGCTTCACGCAGTCGGGGTTGAACGGCGCGATGTTCGTCATGCTCGCGCACGGAATATCGACTGGCGGGTTGTTCATGCTGGCTGGCATCCTGCATGAACGGCGTCATACGTATGAAATCTCCGAATTCGGCGGACTGGCTTCGACTGTGCCCGTTTACGCAGCCTCGTATCTCTTCATAGTGCTGGCGTCGGTTGGACTTCCCCTGCTCAATGGCTTTGTGGGCGAGTTCCTGGTGCTGAATGGGGCGTATCAGGCAAAGCCGGTGTACGGAATCCTCGCAGCGACGGGCGTGATCTGGAGTGCGTGTTACCTACTGTGGATGTTTCAGCGTGTGTTCTACGGCAAAGTCACACATCCGATTAACAATTCGGTCGGCGATTTAATCGCAGTGGAGAAGGCGGCAGTGTGGCCTTGCGCTGTCGCCTCGCTGGCGATGGGCGTGGCACCGATCCTGTGGCTCGGTTCGATTGATCCAGCGGTTCAGTCGGCCCTCACGCCGTTTGCCCAGGTCGTCAGCAAGGTGGTGGGACAGTGACCGGACTTCCCGCCCTTCTGCTGCAAGTGATCCCGCAAGGCGTGGATTACATCCGCATTCTTCCGGAGATCGTCCTCTCAGCCTTCGGCGTTGTAATTATGGTGCTCGATCCTCTTGTCGATGAAGAAAAGAGTCAGAAGACGCTCGGCTGGATTGCATTCGCAGGCGCCATCACAGCGCTGATTTCGACGTGGTACATGTCGCAATCGCCCGGGCAGGCATTCTCAAACATGGTCCGGGTTGACAGCTTCAGTGTCTTCTTCAATTTTCTTGTTATCGGTATCGCCGCTGTAGTCATTCTGAGTTCGTTTGAATACATGGCGGTCCAGCGGATTCGCGCCGGAGAATACTATGCTCTGATCCTGTTCAGCGTCGTCGGCATGGCGCTGATGTCGTCGGCCACCGAACTGGTATTGATTTTCATCGGCATCGAGATTTCGTCGATCTCCACGTACATTCTTGCTGGTTTCCGCCGCAATGCAGCCTCAAGCAGCGAAGCCTCGCTTAAATATTTCCTGCTTGGCTCGTTCGCCACCGCTTTCTTTTTGTACGGCGTTGCCATGATCTTTGGGGCGACTGGATCCACCAACATCGACTTGATCAATCAGAAGCTACAGTCCGGGCCGGCCGGATTGCTGGTCTACGTAGCGATGGCATTGATGTTTGTCGGCCTGGGATTCAAAGTGGCCGCCGCGCCATTTCATGTCTGGACTCCCGATGTCTACGAAGGAGCGCCTGCACCGGTCACCGGTTTTATGTCGACGGCTCCCAAGGCTGCCGCGTTCGCGGTACTGCTCCGTGTCGTGTTTGCCATCAACGCTCCGGGAGCGTTCTGGTTCCTGTGGATCGCCGCTGCGCTCTCGATGACACTCGGCAATGTCGGAGCATTGGTTCAGACCAACATCAAGCGCATGCTGGCCTATTCGTCGATCGCGCACGCGGGCTATCTCCTGGTCGCATTTGCCATGACAACGCCGGAAAACTCCATCAACGGAATTTCCGCCGCGATGTTCTACACAGCGGCGTACGCTGCGATGAACGTCGGAGCGTTCGCCGTGGTCAGCCATTTCGCCAATGCTGGCGAGCGCTACGTTACGCTTGAGGACTATGAGGGATTGGGACGATCATCCCCGCTGCTGGCTGCGACCCTTACGATCTTCCTGCTATCGCTGATCGGTATTCCGATGACCGGCGGATTTTTCGCCAAATTCTACGTCTTCAGCGCGGCGTTTCGTGCGAACCTGACATGGCTCACTCTGATCGGCGTAGTCAACAGCGCGATTGGTGCCTACTACTATCTGCGGATCATCGTTGTGATGTATATGCGGGAGGCGCGGAAAGAAGTTCCAGTGAACCCAGTTTCGGTGGGTCTGGGCTTCGCACTCGCCATGAGCCTGCTCGTTACGCTTTATTTGGGGCTGCTTCCCGACCGTGTTCTGCAAATTACGCAGCATGCGGCGCACAACGTGATGCCGCAACAAGTGGAACCGAGCACGGCAGAACTCCCGCACTCTCCGCCTGTTTCGCAACACTGATTTTGCTTCGCAAAAATCGAAATGTGGATTTGACAAGGACGCGCATCGGCGTGCATCATGTCTCCACTAAGTTCCAGTCAGTTCTTCCCTCATAGAGAGCTGATCCCGTCTTGGAGGAGAGATATGTCCAATCTGATGCGCAGGCTCTGGTCCGAAGAATCCGGACAAGACATAGCAGAATACGCGGTGATGCTAGCTGTCATCCTTGTTCTGGTTGTGGGAACCGTTCGCTTGATCGGCTCGAATGCCAATAACGCGTTCTCGAGTGTTGCCAGTTCCCTGCAGTAAGCGGGGCCCTGAAGTTGAAGGATCAACGATCTCTGGGCGCAGATCATGAAGCGCGTCCGCTTATAGAAAAGATTGACTATGACACGATTTACTCCAAGCTTTACGTTCGCGGCTCCCTACCGGTTTACCTGGGTAGAGGCTGCGGCAGCTTGGGGTTAGGAAGAGCCGAATTAAAGGCCACCTGAACAATCCAAGTTAAGCCGCAAGCCACGATCAAAGATCGCGGCTTTTTGTTTTATGTGCAGATTTCCAAAGGAGAAGTTCCCATGATCGTCAACATGTCGGATAAAGCCACCGAGCAGGAGATCAATCACGTCATCGAACGCATCCGCGAAGCTGGATACCAGCCTCACGTCACGCGCGGCACTGAGCGCACCATCGTAGCCGCCGTGGGCAGTGGACGCCGGCATGAAATTGAGGCCTTGCAGGTCGCGCCCGGAGTGGACACTGTCGTCGCGATCGCTCAGCCGTTCAAACTGGTCAGCCGGCAGGTAAAGCCCGAACGTACTGTCGTCATGGTAGACGGCGTGGCCATCGGCGGTCCGGACGTTGTCATAATCGCCGGACCGTGCTCCGTGGAGTCGCGAGAGCAGCTTCTGGATACGGCGCTCGCGGTAAAGCGTGCGGGCGCGACCATGCTGCGCGGCGGAGCCTACAAGCCCCGCACATCTCCCTATGACTTCCAGGGGCTCGGTATCGAGGCATTGGAGATCCTGCGCACAGCCAAGAAAGAAACAGGCCTGCCAATCGTCACCGAAGTGATGAGCACCGAAGACACCGACATGATCTGCGAATACGCGGACATGCTGCAGATCGGTGCACGCAACATGCAGAACTACGCCCTGCTGCGCCGACTGGCAAAGGTCAACAAGCCGATTCTGTTGAAGCGCGGTCCGTCAGCGACGGTGAAGGAGTGGCTGCTGGCCGCGGAATATCTGCTGTCTGGGGGAAATCATCAGGTCGTCCTGTGCGAGCGTGGCATCAAGACGTTCGAAACGGAGATGCGGAATACCTTCGACTTGGCAGCCGTCGCATTGGCCCGCGATTTGTCTCATCTGCCGGTGATTGCGGACCCATCTCACGGAACCGGAAAGCAAAGCCTGATCGCGGCGGTTTCGCGTGCCGCAGTGGCGGTGGGGGCGGATGGGTTGATTATTGAAGTGCATCCTTGCCCCGAGAGAGCTCTTTCGGATGGCGCACAGTCGCTGGATTTCGCGGGTTTTGGCAAAGTTATGCGCTCTCTGGCGGAGCCGCTGCGAAAGACAGCCAGCTTCCCTTCCGCGGTCCAAGCAGCGTCCTAGGGAGAATGTGGAACGAGCGCATGGCTTTCTCGGACGTCGACTGCTGGTCGACGCTCATCGCACGTATCGGACTCTAACGGTTTGGTCTAGCGAACAGGCGATGAAGAAGTTTCGCGGCGCCGAGGCTGAGGTGATGCCGCGGCTGGCTCATCGGTGTGACGAGACTTCGTACGCTCACTGGATTCCCATGACAGACTCCATTCCCAGCTGGGACGAAGCATAGGAGCATCTTGCCGCGGATGGCCGTCTGTCGCGCGTAACGCAACCATCCGAGCATCATACGAATCGAAAGTTTCCTCAGCCGAGGCTAAATCCTCCGATCGGGCAGGACTTGAAGGCGGCAAAGCAGACAGTGGAATAGCGACCCGCAATCCCTATTGCGAATTCGAGCCGGTCGCGGCGACCTTCACCTTCATCGCTGGATCTCCGAACAGGATATAAGTGCGGCGAACATCCAGATCGGTGATGCCCAACTTCGCCGCGACGATGGAATCACCCAGCGTCGTGCCTTTGTCGCTCAACGCAGTCTGCACAATGAGGGCGTCCATCGCGGCCTGCGGAGGAGCCTGATTCAATCCGCTGGATGCGAGCACTGCGGACGCTCCCGCATTTGGCGCCAGCAGCAAAGTAACCGCAAGCGATTGCGAGTAGACGTCCTGGAAAAATCCGTTTAGGCAGTTCATGATTAGGAACACAGGCAGTTCGTTTGTGTTTGTAAGCGAGTCGACCGATGTAGCGTCGAAGATGTTGCTGCCGGACCATTGATCTTCCGAACCATGACCCAGGTAATTCACCAGCCCCTGGCCTGAATTGATCGCATTGATGATGTCGGTGCGCGCCCCGCTCGTTCCCGCAGTGTCCACGAAAATATCGGTTGCGGTCATACTGGTGGGCAGCATTCCCTGAACCGTCAGGCTGTCCGCCGTGAAGTTGTCCGTGTCGTTTCTATCCGCAACCACTAGCGCGTTGGAAGTCCATGGTCCGTTGGTGGACTGTCCCTCATACGCTGCAATCTTCCCGACCACAGTATTGGCTTCGTCAAGGGTGCTCACCGGCAGGCGTCCCGTGGCGATGGTTGGAATTCCGGTATTCGTGAAGTCAGAGAACCAGTCGTCCGAAGAAGTCATCAAACTCGACGTAGGAACGATTCGGGTCGGAACAAAATCGAGGTTCCCGAAGCCGAGATAATTTCTCGGATCCAGCGAGGCTCGTCCGTTTAGCAGCAAGTACGTCGGTGCCTTCCGCCATGTTTTGGTTGCCATTTGCAGGAACTGTTTGATAGCAAATGGGCTACGCTCGCCAAAGTTGAACTCGTCATAGAGATCGATGACGGGAATGATGGCAGAGGCCTTTCCTTCCAACCGATGCGCCTGGACAAGCGGCGGTAGCGCCGAAGCGAACTCGCCATACGTGATCATGGCAATATCCGCGCCTGACTGAACCGAGTGCCACTGCGACGGGTGGTTCGGCCACACTCCCGCTGCGGACGAAACTCGGTCATTCGCGACCGCAAGCAGTGTGTGCTGAGAAGCAGAGGATCCGAAATTCGTGAACGGCACTTGAACGGCGATTTCGTAGGTGCCGTTGTTCGAAGTGACCTGCGGGGTCAGCAGCGTTGGCTGGCTCGGATTCGTGATATCGAGCACAGTCGGAGCGGTCGTAAATCCGCCGACTGAAATTTCCTCCCCAGCATTTCCCGTAAATTTAAGCCGATCTGAATCCGCAACATACCGGTGCGGGTAGCTAATGCGAATGTAGTCCACAAGGCTGGTGTCGTAGTCGCCATTTTGCGAGGTCAAGGTCACGGTATTGCTGCCGGACTGCAGAACGCCCGGCGGAATGTTCGCGGTCAACGTTCCTTTGTCTTGCCCCGAGAAGACCACATCGCCGATCGAGGTTCCATTGAGCGTGACCGCAACATCATGCGGGAAGCCGAGGATCACGCCTTGCAGCGAAATCGAAAGCGAAGCAACCTGGCTGGACGTGGAATCGAAGCTCGGCAAGTCCAGAACCTGATCCACCGGAGTGGCTGAAACCAGCGATCCGAAGAAATTCTGACCATCCGACGTGATGAGCGCTGCGAAATAAAGCGTGTGTTGCTGCAGTTGAACGGTGCTGCTGTAACTCGCCGGAGGCTGATTCGAGCCTGAAGATGCCGGAAGCTGCCGAATGCGATGTGGCGCACTGCGGTCGCTCACGAGCCAGTACACGCGGGTTCCGGAGAATACGGTGTCGATGCCGGTGCCGTAGAAATTAATGGCTGCCTCCGGTCCGAAGCCTCCGCGTCCGGTCGTGGCTCCCGTGACCTGCAAAGGCTGTTCCACGGCCTCGGCATATAGGTGCAAGGTGGATGGGTCTACACCGGGATCCAATCCAGCCTTCACCAAATCGGCCTGACTGACCCGGTACCATCCTTCGTGACGCACGTAGATCTTGACCGCCGGACGCTCTGCCAGTTCGAATTGCCGCCAGCTCTGGGCTGTCGTCGGAGCAGAAAGCGCAGGGAGTGTTTCAACTACGTGACTCTCTGGCTACCAGGGGCCGAAGGCGTTGCCTGATTCAATTGGCTAAACATTCGAGTTTCCGAAACAGGCGCATCGCTGGCCGAACGCAGCGAATTGGTGGCGGAAACTGGGCCGTGCATCGTGCGCGTTCCATTTACATCGATGTCCTCAAGCCAGTACGACGCACCCACCGGCCCAGCGGAAGGATCAATCCACGCATACGTTCGGCCGGCATGACGCGACAATCCGCCGCGCATCAATAAGGCGGAGCCGGCGATCGGCGAAGGATTCATGCGCACGCGATTTCCATTCTGGTCGCGATAAACATTGAATCCAAGGTTGTGAGCCTCGCCACCCGTCTTCCAGAGAAGAACCACGCGATTCCCGCCATTCGCATCTGTAGCGAAATGTGCAGAGAACGATCGCAGATTTACCTTCGTCGCAGCTAAGACGCTTTCTACCTGCGTTGAAGAATTGTTGGCGAGATTCGGATCTGTCTGACTAGCACTCACAGTTGCCGTATTAGAGATCATTCCGGCTTGCTGCGGTACCGTCAGAATCGTCACCGTCGCGGTGGCACCGCTCGCCATGGTGCCAAGTTGGCACGTTACCGTGCCGCCAGCCTCGGAACACGTTCCCAGCGACGATGTCGAGGACAAATAGGTGATGGAGGAGGGCAGCGCGTCCTGAACGGTGACCAGAGTTGCGGTCGCGGGACCGTTGTTGGTTACCGTCAAAACATAGGTCAGCAACGTTCCTTGCGTGACCGGGTTTTGCGTCGCGGTTTTCACGATCGACATATCCGCGCTGCTCGCACTTGCGACAACCACCGTAGCACTCGCGGTATTCGAAGTGAGACCGGGCACGATATTCGTCGCCGTGGCGGTTGCAGTGTCAGTGATATTCGTTCCCGAAGGTGTAGTCGAGTTCACCTGAACCACAACCGTGAATGCGGCCGCGTTGCCTGCGCCAACGCCCAGGCTGCTGCCATCGTTACAGGTGATCGTGCCGGTTCCGCCAACAGCGGGCAGAGTCGGACACGTCCATCCGGACGGAATCGCAATCGACTGGAACGTGGTATTCGGAGGCGTCGTTTCGGTGAAACTCGCGCCCGTAGCGACCGCCGGTCCATTGTTGGTCACGGATTGCGAATAGGTGACGTTGCCGCCCGGCGCTACTAAACTCGGAGACGCTGCATTCGTGACGACCATGTCCGCCTGAGTTGCAGTAGCAACCACATCGGACGCAGCGGCGGTGTTATTTGCCGTGTTGGAATCCCCCGTTGTGGACGATACGCTCGCCGTCTCGTTGATCGCGGTACCCGAGGCGGTACCGGCGTTGACCTTCACCACATACGTAATGGTTGCTGGCGAACCTGGGGCAAATGTGGGATCCACGCATGTCAATGTGGCCAGAGTGCAGGTCCATCCCGCGGGCCCGGTCAAGGACACGCCCGTGGTATTTGCCGGCAGAGTCTCGGTCAGAGTAACGCTGGTCGCGCCGCTTGGTCCCGCGTTGCTGACGACCTGCGTGTAGGTAATGTTGTTGCCGGCCTGCACCGGAACCGGGCTGGAAGTGTTTGTGACGGAAACATCAGCAGTATTTCCGACTTGGTCCGTCGCGACCGCGCTGTTATTCGCGCTGTTCGGATCGCCGGTCGTCGAAGAAACTGAATCGGTCTGCGTGATGGTGGTCCCAGCCGCGACGCCAGAATTCACGGTCACCACGAAGGAGAAGTTCGCGGTAGTGCCTGAGGCCATCGTCGTTGAATCCGTGCACTTCAGCGTTGCCAGAACGCAGGTCCATCCGGCCGGGCCAGTCAAGGACACGGCAGTAGTATTTGCAGGCAGGGCCTCGGTGATAACCGGAGCGGCCGCAGTTGCCGGACCACCGTTCGTAACGCTTTGCGTATAAGTGATGTTGCTGCCAGCTGTCACCGGATTTGGGCTCGCCGAGTTGGTGACGCTCAGATCGGCTTGAGTTGCGGAAGCAACGGCGATGCTCACAGTCGCGGAGTTGTCAGCTGGGTTTGTATCTCGTGTTGTGGTGCCGCCCGTATCGGTATCGGTGATGAGGGTTCCTGCGGCGGTTCCCGCATTTACTTTGTACACGGCGGTGATGGTTGCCGTGGATCCCGCCGTCACGCTCGCGTTGGTGCACGAAACCGGCGCAGAGTTCGGGCACGTCCATGTGCCTCCGCCGGTGGTCACCGCTGCCACCGAAACGAAGGCCGTGTTCGCCGGAGTGCCTTCAGTAAATGTTCCGGTGCTGCAATTCGCCGGACCATTGTTCGTGATGGTCTGGGTATACGTGATGTTCGATCCCGCGGCCACCGGACTCGGACTTCCGCTATTGGTCACGGTCAGGTCGCAGGCCACGATTACAGTTGTGGTGACGCTGGTGCTGTTGTTCGAAATTAACGGGTCGGTCGTAGTCGCCGACACCGATGAAGCTGCCGTGACCGAACTCGCCGCCACCGTGGAAGGTACATTCAAGACCACGATGATGTTCGCTGTTGCTCCGACGGCCAGGCTGGGGTTGGTGCAACTGACCGTTCCGGTCGAGCCCACCACTGGCGTTGTACAGGTCCAACCGGCAGGTGCTGAGACGGATTGATAGATCGTGTTCGCGGGAGTCGCCTCCGTGAAGGTGGCTCCGCTGGCCGCAGCCGGGCCATTATTCGTCACTGTCTGCGTGTAGGTGATGTCGTTGCCCGCAAGGACAGACCCCGGAATGGCGGTTGTGCTCAGAGCGAGGTCGGCCTGCGTCGCGGCCGCGACCACATCGGAGGCTGCAGCGGCACTTGCTCCGTAAGACTGATTGCTGGAGTTGACGATCACCGTATCGGAAAGAATGGTTCCGCTAGCGGTTCCAGCATTCACCTTGTAGACGACGCTGAACGTTCCGCTTGCACCTGCGGCAACAGTCGTTGCGGTACATGGACTTGCTGGGAATCCAGTGCAGATCCATCCAGCCGGTGGCGTGATCGAAACAAAAGTTGTATTTGCCGGCGTTGCTTCGGTAAAGGTTCCATTGGTGACCGCCGTGGATCCCGTGTTCGTCACTACCTGCGTATAGGTAATGTTGCTTCCGGCCTGCGCAGGGTTCGGTGCAACCGTATTGGTGACCGAAAGATTGGGCCCGGTGGATCCAACCAGCGTGGAAGCTGTCGCGGAATTGTTCGACGACGTAGGATCGGTGGCGGACGACGATACGGACACCTTGTCGCTGATAACTGTTCCGTTGGCGACGCCAGTATTCACTTTCACGACCAGAGAGAACGAAGCTGAGGTGCCACCCGCCATGTTCGCGTTGATACAAACGACAGTTCCGGGGTTTCCTGCGCCCGGACCGGTGCAACTCCATCCAGAAGGAGCACTGATCGAAACCAGGGTCGTGTTCGTAGGAACGGGCGCTACATAGGTCGCGTTGTCAGCCGCGCTGGGACCATTATTCGTGACCACCTGCGTGTAAGTAATGTTGGACCCGGCCGCCACGGGGTCCGGAGAATCCGAGTCGGTCACCGCAAGATCCGAGCTCGAAACCACCGTAGCCACATCCGATGCTGTGTCATTCAGGAAATTGGCTTCGCCTCCGCCACCAATGGAAGCCGTATTGGTTACGCTGGCGGGCGCCGTTTGCAGCACATTTACGTTCACTGTGACCGACGGATAGCTCGCGGCGATGGTCAGAGCGTCAGACCGGGTGCAACTCACTGTCTGTCCTGAAACTGAGCAAGACCAACCTGTACCGGTAGCGCTGGAAGGCGTCACGCCAATGGGAAGCGTGTCGTTCAAAATGACGATGCCGTTCGTGGATCCGAGCGTGCTGAGGTTGGAAACCGGGATGGTGTAGCTCGCCGTCAGTCCACGAGTGAAGTTTCCAGCGTGGCTCTTACTCAAAGTTAAATCGGACGAGCACAAAGACGATGATTGAATTCCCGTGACTTGCGAGAGATTTGCAGTGGTTGCTGTGGTCCCTGCTGCGCCAGCCGTAGCGCCATAGGCGACGCCGGGATTAAGTGTCGTTCCGCTCGTTCCGCCGCCCACACTCATACCCGCAGGAGTCCCAGAAACGAATATGACTCCGCCGCCGCCACCGCCGCCAGGTCCATGTCGATCCGCCAGACTATACGGTTGCGAATCCCATGCATCACCGCCGCGACCGCCATTCGCCTGAAGTGTCAGGCCGCTTTCTCCGCCAGCAACCGTTAGAACTACAATGCTTCCGCCAGCGCCGCCGCCGCCGCCCGCATCGTTGGATGTTCCGTTGTAAGCACTGGCGCCATTCGCGCTTAGAGTCGCCGAATTGATCAGGTTGTAGGCGCGGATGAAGATGAGTCCACCGCCGGCCGCTCCCGCACTCGCCAGATTGTCACCGTCGGAGTTGTTGCGGGAGCCAGCGCCGCCTGCGCCACCAAGCGCAAGGCGATCAATCGTCGCCGGAAATGTGGAACCGCCCTCGCCGCCATCGCTCAGATTCGTATTCCAGGAATCTCCGCCGAAGCCACCCATACCGCCGTTGCCGCCGCCGCCGCCGCCCGCATTCTGCGAGTTGCCCGCAGCATCGCCATCGGTTCCACCGCCGCCGGCATTCCCTGGAGCGCCGCGTCCCATGCTGCCATCTGCAGTGCCATTCGGATATCCGATGCCGGTCGTTGTTTGAAGATAACTTCCGCCGGATTCTACCCACTCCGGCGTACCTGCCACCCCTTCACCTTTGGCCCCGTCAATTCCGCCAGTACCTGCGCCGGTGTAAGCGGCCGGAGAAGTTTGGCGGTAGTCGGAATTCGTTGCCCCGGCTACGCCTCCGGTTAATTGCAATCCGGCGCCACCGCGGAAGCCTTGTCCGTCGACCGAAACAGTTGCGCCACCCAGATCCAACTGTCCGGCGATATCCAATGCGAGGATTCCGCCGGTCGAACCATTCCATGCGGCCGCCGTCACTGCTCCTAACGTAGCCGACAGATACTGCGGGACCAGGACGACTTGATAGGTACTGCGTCCTAAAGTTCCCGTCGCTGCCGAAGAGTTGTAACCGAACACCAAGCCGCTGCTGACACCAGCGCCCGTGACAGGCACAGAACCACCTGACACCGGTCCCGTCGCGGTGACGAATTCGTAGTTCCCCGCATTGTTAATCGCGGTGAAGCCGGTGCCTGTACTTCCATTGCCGTACGCCACCGTATTGCTAGTATTAATGCTGGCGTCCTGCATCTGCACGACTAACAGCAGACTGCCAGCCGCGATCGTGCCACCTGCGCCCGTCGGCGCGCCAACTGGAATGGAAGTCGCTCCCTTGGCGACGCTGCTTGTTCCGGGATAGTAGGTATTCACCACCCCGCTCAGCGTTCCACCGGCAACGAGTGTGGTCGTCGAGCAAACGATGCTGACTACCGGAGCGACTGCGACGTAAGTATTGTTCCCAGTGTTTGGATCAGGAGGCGTTCCGGAATCAGTGATGGATGCGGTATTCGGATAAAATCCCGCAGTTGTTGTCGACACCTTGATGGCGATGGTAACCGTCGCCCCGCTTGCCATCGGGGTGGGCAGCGTACAACTGATCGTCGCACCGGTTGTGCAAGTGCCCGCGCTGGGCGTGACCGAGACGACGGAAAGTCCTGTCGCCGCATATGTGTCGGTTAACACCACGTTGTTCGCCGGCGAGGGTCCGTTATTTTTTATCGTGACGTTGTAAGTGGAGTTCTGTCCGAGCGCCACTGCGCTGACGCTGGTCGTAACTCCGATGTCAGCCGTCGTCGGATTGATCGATACCGCTCCCAGCGCCCAGTTGGACGTTCCGCTGAAAGTCTCTGAAATCGGAACGCTCGGCGCGCCCGAACGTGTCGACCCAACGCCTCTCACACCCGTGCCGGTGGTGTTTGAACTGCGAACGTTCCACTGCGAATTCTGCGGACCTGCAACGGTGAGCGTCTGCGTCCCGTCGGTCGCAACGGTGTCAAGAATCATGCCGTTGATCACGCTCGGCACATCGGCGGACGAAGCTGTACCCGCGGCGCCATCAGTCGAGACAAAACTGCCCAGCGGAACGTTCTGGTCCACTCCGGTAAAAGTTGTCGCTCCGGCCACCACTCCTAAATTGGTGGCACCAGTCGTCACGTTCACGACGACATTGTGAGTTCCAGTCCCGGGAGCGAGCAGGTACCACATCTCAACCCGGCGTGTGTTGGCCGCATCGTTATTGGTTCCAAGGAGCGTGAGTGCTGTGCCGTTCCACGTAACGGAGCTAACCGCACCCGCCGCATTGTTGTTGATATTGATCGAAACGCCGACAATCAGCAGGCGGTTCGTTCCCGCCGTTGTATGTGCGAATGTAAGGTTGGTGATGAGGTTACTCAGTGTTCCGGACGAGGACGTATTTGAGTCGACAGCTACCTGACTGTGCAAGAATGTCGCGGAGAAGAGCAACAGTCCCAGCAACCCTGCGCCCATTCCGGCACGGCTCTTGACCGCAAGCAGAGAAACCGCTTTTCTCACGAGCTTTCCCGCAGCGTATTGCCCGCGAGCGGCACTCCGATAGACCCGTCCCGTCATTCCTCTGAAACTAGCCTGCACGATTGATTGTCCTATCCGCACTTCCTTGGCTAAAGCAAGGCCGAGAATTTGACGGCCGTGAAGTGCAGGATCGTTTTGCTGTCCGCAGTCCCCTCGCGTAATAAAGATGTCGCGCTGGTGATCGGCCCGCACAATCCGGTGTAGCCGGAAGCCATCATTAGTCTTAGCTAAGACGATATCGTCCTTGCGTAATTTGCTCACGATTACGGGAGTAACCTGGACAAAGTCACCGTCTCGAATTGCCGGCGACATGCTAGCGCCAACTGCTTGAAAACGCACGCTCAGCCCCTGCTGCAGCAACTCGTGGACGACTTCTTCAAAGAGCCTCGAATCAGCCCCGACTTTAGTCATGAAGGTTAAGGATCGTGTCTACCGCGCGCTCGTCTGGTTCAAAGGCGTAGCGGTAGACCGGGACAGCTCCCGCCACTTCCTCAAGGAACTTAAGCGCTGAATCAACGTACTCGTGCCGGTGAAATGGGACAAAACTTCGCGCGAACAGTTCGGCCACAGCCTGGCTGGGAGAAAGCTGCGTCAAAATATTTCCATGGCCGTGTTCGAGAATGAAAATCCGCGCCAACGGCGCGCTATTGGGTGAAGCAAACCGAGCTTCCCCATGCCACGGAGTGCCGTATATCCGCATCTTGTGTCTTGGTTTGTCATCCTGAGCGGAGCGAAGAACCCCATGCAGGCTGGTAGCGCCACAGGCGTCGAGAGAAGTTTCCACAACGGCAGCATCCCGCCGGATGATGATCCGATCGTCACTCAAAATCTGCACATCCTCGCGTGCAGTCCACAACCGCGTGGTCGTACTCTTCCCCGCCCCGGAATGACCAACAAATAGGTTTCCGATGCCATTCGCCCGCACGATGCCGCAACTGTGCAGTTCAATCGCCTTCTCTTGCGTAAGACGATGCATGATCAGCAACTCGTCCAACGGATAGTCCAGGGGAGCAGCAACGTAATCGGAGCCCGAAAAGAACTGCCGGTTCATCTTCAGGGTCGCGCGACGAAAGTGAGAATCAATGATGAGGCGTTTGTACGGCTGTTCGGAAAGGCTTGTGGCCGAGAAATCAAATTGGAGTTCGTCGTCCCGGCGGTAGAGCCGCCAGACATAGCCGGAATCAAAAACTGTCGGTTTGCCGACAGCAGGCCCCAAACTCTCGACCCATTCAATCTTTATGGAGATGTCAGGATTATCACTGGCCGCGCGGAAAACTTCGAGAGTGGGGACCAACGCAACGTCGTAAGGGTGATCACCGTCGATCCGAACCGACACATCCGCGATCCGGAATCCGCTTGAATGGATCGGTATCCGGACACAGGATGGCGCCAACGACGCTTCCAGATCAACCTGCATACTCAAACCGCTCCCCGAAAATCCGGAAGGCTTACGAACCGATGCTTCGACAGAAAAGAGTCGTACAGGAGGCTCCGACCTGGCCCGAAACACCGGCCATCTTACAATGACCCAAGACGGCCTCCTCAGGGCGCAGGCTAATGGTGACGAGCTGAGGTCGTTCATATTTCTGTTTTTCGACTTCGACCGGATTCGGCTCGTGACTCATCAATGCACCCTTTTCGCGTTTATTCAATGATTACAACTGCCGCATCCCGATGCGATCGCGGGATTATTCAAGACCGGCAGAATTTGCTGCGGACCTACCCAACTCTCGATGTGAATCTCCTGATTCGCGATACGGCGGGCTGACTCCATCATGACCTCATGATGAATACCGCCCGCACAAAATTCGCATTCGCCGTGCGCCGGAATCTCAACTCCTATGGAAGCCGCTCGCAAGTGAGCCACGTGGCATAGAAATTCGACCGGGCTTTCCCGGTCGCCGTTCTCCATCTCCCCGTTAGCAGGACACATCCCGCAAAGTGACTGAATCCGGCACTCAACGCATTTTGTCACCCGCGTCCGCTTCCTGTTCCGCAGTTCGAGGAGCGACCGCTCCCAAACCTGTTTCACACCGACACCGCGGACACTAAAAGTCTCCTGCTGAGAGATGACGCAGATTCCGACTTCGCCGTAAGCGTTGATCGCGAAGCCATTCATTCCACCGCCGCAAAAATACAGCGTGTCGACCTGTGACAGATTCGGTGGGTTTTCCAGGTCATGCTTTGCCAGACGAAGGTATTCGCTCTTCCCCTTCGGAGCGCTCATATCGAGCGCAACCACTTCTTCCGGCGTCAGCCGCACCGCAAGGGGACTTTGCGAGCAATCGATTCTCGGCGTGACCTGCCCGTCCATCATGAATTCGACGCCCAGCTCTTCTTCCGCGAACTGCCGCATGGCAAGGACTTCATGCTTATTGATGCTGGTGGGAACCGTCTTCAGTTTGAGGGGCAACTTCCGTTCTTTCAGAAGCTTGATCCCGCGCAGACACCGGTCATAGGATCCCGGGATCGCCGTCAGCGCCTCATACGTTTCGCGCGTGCGACCGTAGAGCGTGATTTCGATCGCGAACGGAGGCCACTCCACCAGATAGTCCGCGATCTCTTCGTTCATGATCGTGCCGTTAGTGAACAGCGTGATCAAAAAACCTTTCTTCTTGGCGTAGGTGTAAATCTCCAGGAAATCTTTGCGCGCGAAGATTTCACCGCCAGTGAATAGGACCCAGAAGCAGCCCATCTCGACCAACTCATCGAGCACCTGAAAGTGTTCTTCCTTCGTGAGTTCCCGTTGCCGGGCATCCAGATCGCCCATCGGAAGATTGTTGTAGCAGTGCAAGCATTCCAGCGGGCAGCGCCGGGTCACTTCAATGGAAACCTGCAGGGGCATGCGTTCGCCCGCGTGGCGAGAATGGATATCTGCACTGAACGCGCCGTAACTTAATTGCTCCAACCTACCTCCTGCTGAAAGTGGCGGACGCGGCTGTCATCTGAACTACCCGCGCCCGCCACCGTACCGCTTCTTCCCGCCCCACTGGCCACTCAGTCACCCGCCATCGCCACAGCTACAGGGACCTCGACCAGACCTACAGATTTCATTTCCTGCACGAAGTCGGCGACATCGCGTTCGGCCTGCAAGTGATCGACTTCGTATTCGTCCGCCACGGCCGCGGCCAATTCTGAGAGCGTGCGCGGCGCTTCAAGCATCTTCCAGATCAGCGTGCCAGTTCCGTTGAAGCTGTAAATGGACGCCAGATCGCCGACCTTGGCGCGCACCGGAACGATGAGAGTTTCTCCCGCCACCACGCGTGCCACAACCGCCTGTGACCGTACGAACATCTCGTCTCTCGATAGGGTTCTCAAGATTGGTCCCTCACTTCCGGGATTCGTAGCCATCGATGAGCTTCGAAACCCAACAGCCTTTCGTCCCAATATGAGATTACGGCAAGTGCACCCCTCGGGCGCAATCGAACTTTGGAGGCGGGTATTGAGTTGGTTATCACCGCAGGTGGTTCACAACCCCAAACAAAATCGAGGGTTACGAGCTATGGGGCATTCGCCTCGGGAGCGCTTTGCCGGTGGCTCCGAGGGATCGATGCGAGGGCAGGTCTAGTTCGGTAGTGTACGATCTTTTCATTGGACAAACGAAACAAATCGCTATAAAAAGAAAGGCGACCTGCAGCCGCCTCGAAGCCCGGCGGATTTGCTCACACTATTCTCGTGCTGAACGAAGAACGCCGCCGCGCCATTCTTGACTTGCTGACTCATCAGGGCCGTGTCCTGGTGACGGAACTCGCCAAGCAGTTCGAAACCTCACAAGTTACGATTCGCAAAGATCTCGAAATCCTGCACGCGCATGGGTTGGTGCACCGCACGCACGGCGGAGCCCTTCCCTCGCGCGATGGGGCACTCGAAGATCCCACGCTGCGCGAGAAAGAAAAACTCCACCACCAGGAAAAATTGCGGATTGCAGAGAGCGCCGTTTCAAAAGTAAAAGAAGGCCAAGTGCTGATTCTCGACTCGGGCACTACTACAACCGCGATCGCACGCGCGCTGCGCAACTTTCAAAATCTCACGATCATCACGAACGCCGTTAATATCGCCGCGGAACTTGCAGGAACTGCGGTGGAAGTCATTCTCACGGGTGGAACGCTTCGCAAGAATTCATTTTCGCTGGTTGGCCCTATTGCCGAGGAGACCTTGCGCCGCCTCAGCGCCGACATTTTATTTCTCGGCGTCGATGGCTTCGACGTTCACTTCGGATTGAGCACTCCGAATCTTCTGGAAGCGAAGGTGAATCGCGTGATGGTCGAGGTGGCGAAGAAGACGGTCGCAGTCTGCGACTCAAGCAAATTCGGTCGCCGCAGTCTTTCCCTGATCGCACCTCCATCATCCTTGCAGGAAGTCATCTCTGACCGCGGCGCTCCCAAATCAGATATCCGCACACTGAAACAAGCCGGAATCGAAGTGACATTGGTGTAAATCGGATTGCAGATTCTAGGTTGTAGATTGCAGATTTCAAACCAAAACACATCCGTTTGCATCGGCAGGTTTTCGATCTGAAATCTGAAATCGATTTTCTTGACACCCCATGCCTCGTTTTGATGTAACCATTGCCGGCGAATTGAACCTCGACTTGATCCTTTACGGACTGCCGGAACAACTTCCGCCGGAGCGCGAACTGCTGGCCGACCGCATGATGCTGACTCTTGGATCGTCGTCGGCAATCGTCGCGCATAACCTGTCGGCATTGGGCAGCCGCGTCGGATTTCAATCGCGTATTGGCGATGACCCACTCGGAGGGATCGCGCTGGAACGGTTGCGCGAAGGTAAGGTCGACGTAGAGAACGTCCGCATCGTGCCCAGCGCAACAACTACCGGACTAACGGTCATCCTGCATCACGAGCGGTGGCGCAACATTCTGACGTACGCAGGAACGATCAGTGAACTGACATGGGACGACCTTGATCTGGACTATCTCGCCGACTCACGCCACTTTCATTTCTCTTCCTACTACCTGCAGCGCGGATTGCGTCCGCGAGTTGCGGAACTTTTTCAGCAATTGAAGTCCAGAGGATTGACGATTTCTCTCGATACTAACGACGATCCTGACGACCGGTGGGAAGGCGGACTGCACGATCTGTTAAAGCATGTTGACGTGTTTCTTCCGAACGAGCGTGAGGCGTGCAAAGCGGCCGGCACAGAAGATCTGGAAGAGGCAGTCAACAACCTCTCGAAACTGGTGCCGCTGGTCGTAGTGAAGCTGGGCCGACAGGGCGCGTTAGCTCAGAGGGGCGCTGAACGTTTCACTGCGCCGTCGAAAGAAGTTGTTCCGGTAGATACGGTCGGGGCCGGAGATAGCTTCGATGCCGGCTTCCTACACAAATACGTTCACGGCGCGGCTCTGGAAGAGTGCCTAGCGAGTGGCAATTTGTCTGGCGCGCTGAGTACCACTCGTCCTGGTGGAACCGAAGCATTTCGCGATGCAGCGCACCGCGACAAGTTCCTGCGCGAAACAAATACGCGATAGGTCATCCGCGATTTGCGTTCATCGACCACGGCTTTCACTGCCCGCGAAGCAGCTCGCAAAGAAAATTCCACTACCGTCCGAGTTTGAAAACGACGCCTGCGCCGTCCAGCCCGCCGCTGAACGTTGTGCCGTAAAGATTTCCAGCGCCGTCGAGAATCACTCCGCCTAAAGGCCCCGATCCATCCAAGCCGCTGAAACGGTGAAGAACAGTTTCCTTGCCGTGAGAATCGAGTTTGAAGACTACGCCGTCATTATTCGAGTTTCCACCGAATGCGGCGGTTCCATAGAGATTGCCGGCGGCGTCGCGCGTCAACCTCCCGCTGATATACGATCCTTCGGTTGCGTTCGCGAAAGTATGAAGAACGGTTTCGTTTCCCGCAGTATCGATCTTGAAGACGGTGCCGCACCCGTTGTTGCGATCGCAGCGCGTGTTTCCTCCGGCTACGGTCACGCCATAAAGATTTCCGGCTGGATCCATGGTCAAACCACTGGTGGGATTCTTTCCGTCGGTCCCGCCAGTGAACGTATGCAGTACGGTCAGAACTCCAGCGGTCGAGAGTTTGAAGGCTGTTCCACAACCGGGCTGCGAATAAAGGTAGGAGCACGAGGGATCGCCGCCCAGAGTCGTGGTGCCATAAAGATTCCCTGCGGCATCGCGGATAACTCCCCCTTGCGGATCGCTGCCGTCAGCACCTCCAGTAAAGGTGTAGAGCACAGTTTCGAGTCCGGTCTTATCAATCTTGAAGATCGTCCCGCAACCGCTAAAACCGCAATCGACAGCGTCTCCGCCGCCCAATGTCGCTCCGTAGATATTTCCGGCTGAGTCGCGCAACAACGGGCCCGATGGATTGGCTCCCTGCGCAAACGAGTCGAAGTTGTGAACGACTTTCAAGTTCCCCGAAGCTGGCAGCTTGAAAATATTGTTATAAGCCGCACCGTAAAGAGTGCCTGCGCTGTCGATGGTTAATCCCGCGGGAAAGCAACCGTCTCCTGCGTTATTGAAAAAATGCAGGACACTGGACCTCCCTGTGGAATCGACTTTGAAAATGGTGCCGCCTCCCACTTCGTTGTCGCAATTCTCAAAAAGTCCTCCGTAAAACGCCGCGCCGTACAGGTTTCCAGCGTTGTCGCGTACGAGAGCAGTTTCCGGAGATTGACCATCGGTCGTTATGAACGAATGCAGCACGGTTAACTTCTGCGCTGCGGCCGGAGTTGCGACGACGGCTGCGGCGAGCAGTCCTACCAGAATCGTGGTGAACAGCCTTCTCTGATTCGATCTCAAAGCGGGGCAACTGGGGTTAGAGCCTGGTCGTACAGTCTTTTCGTTTTTCATGGGTTACATCCTATCGACAGGAATTCGGTGCACGAGTTACAGGACTCGCGCCTAGGGGAGCATTACACCGGGAATGCTGGAGTATTCTCCCGCGGGGGAACAGGTGTCAAGGTGCAGGAACCTGCGCACTGTCACGCCCTCATTTTGACTGCGCACTAACCTCAAGCAGGAGATGCTCTTTGAAGTCGGCCTTCAGTTTCGGAACTTTTCCCTCTGCGGCCTGCACGGTTCCGAGGTCCTTGCCGTCTACGTAATCTGTGACGCGATAAGTGCCTGGCTTCAGCCCGCGCAATTCAACTTCGCCCACAAAAGGTTTGCCCGGATCCGCAAAAAATGCGTAGTACATTTTTCCGTCCTTGTCGATCTCATACGCCTCAGGCACGTCATATCCGTAAACGTATAAATCTCGGAACTCGCCCTTCGACAGCATTTTCTGGTTGTAGAGACCGATCCACTTCTTCCAGTGCTCTTCTTTCTCGTTAGTCAGCGCGACTGGTTGGTATTTCGGACCGGGATCAGGCCAGACAAACTTCGTTCCCGGGACACCGCCCGTCCCTAGTGTCGATGCAAAATCGGCACCGTGCTCGCTCCAACCGCCTTTGCCAACCGGAGTCATTGCCGAGAGTTCCACATGATCTCCGTAAACCGCCGACTGTGGTCCGAGCAGCGCTTTGTACATCTTGATGCGGCGGCGTACTTGCACCGCGCCTACCGGGTCGGCAGTCACGGCCTGATCGATGAACGGCAACCACGCCAGCGAGGGCGGGGTGCCACAAGGACAGGCTTGCGTCACGCTCTCCGGCTTGATGGCTCGAGTCGTCTGGAAGATGACCTTGTAGACATCGGCCATCGCATTGACAGAATCCTGCGGCGATTTGTGATGATGCGCCGGGTTATAGCACGCAGGGACGCTGTAAATATTGTCGAGCTTCGATCCATCAAAGCCCCAATCGCGTATGAATTTTTCCGTCAACTGCTTGTAGTACGCCTGGACCTCAGGCACTGCTGGACACAGCGTCGCCAGGTCGCGCGTCATGCGAGCGTGCTTGCCGTTTTTATCCAGAATGAGCCAGTCCGGATGCTCCTTCGCAATCTTGGCAACGACATATTTGTGCGACTCCCAGCGTCCCTGGCCGTCTTCCACGCCGAGTGGCAGCCACCAAAGTTGCGCGAGGATTCCCTGCTTGTGGAAGTCATCCACCATCTGCTTGATCGAATCGCCAGGAAATGTCTCGTTGCGGGGATTCCAATCTCCATAAGTGTCGAACCAGCGATCGTCCAACGTCGCCCATTTGATGCCGAGTTCTTTTAGCTTCGGGACCGTGCCCAGCATCTGTTTAGGAGTGACGTTAAATTCGTATCCCCAGCCGCACCAGCTTACGTTGTAGGCCTCATTCGACGGCTTGGGAATCTCCCATCCTTCCCTTTGGAGGACGCTCGACCAGAGGCGTAGCGGTTCATAGAAGTCGCCGCTGAAAACTGAGACAAAACTGCGCGGCGTGGAGTAACTTTCGCCAGGCTTCAACGTCGAATTCGCGGGGATGGCGATGCTGGCGTCGACCCGCCCATCGCTATCCACCTTGACCGGCATGGAAAGTGTCCACGGCAGTGTCTCGACATGGCCGATCGCCTCGCCCACGGAACCGGTCCAGAACGCGACCACGGGAATCCCGCCACCATAGCCACCTTTGACCGCCTCGCCCATCACATTCGGTTGAGAAGAGGTGCGCGTCATTTTCAGCACATCGTCCTTGCCCCAGTCGTAGCTTGAACCTTCGAACGCCCACATGTCATATGGTTGCGACTTCGCGTCTACTTGACTCGCATTCAACCGGTGCTGCTGCATCAGGACCTGGTCGATTTGAAAATCCGCTTCTCCAACGTTTTTGTAGGCGGTGCTGACCAGAACGAGATTGGGAAAGTCGTCGTAGGCTTCGACAACCAACTTGCGTTCGATGGGAACGCCCGAAGGCGCGAGGGGACGTCCCGGAATTTCAACTC
Source organism: uncultured Acidobacteriota bacterium (assembly GCA_963819455.1). Classification (GTDB taxonomy): domain Bacteria; phylum Acidobacteriota; class Terriglobia; order Terriglobales; family Acidobacteriaceae; genus Sulfotelmatobacter. The sequence continues at coordinate 782,130 of CAWFWF010000009.1, read as the reverse complement.
GCTTCCCTCGTCCCAGTTTGCCGTTGCTTTCGATAACCTTGGATTGCGCGAAGTCGGCGACGAAGTCGAGTTCTTTGCCTGCATGGACGATGGAGTCGCTGCCTCCTGCCGATCCCACGCCGGGCTCGTCGAGAGTGAGCCACTTACCGTCTTTGAGAAAACTCGCGCGCAAAAATCCAGAGGGCAGAATCTCGAACCGCGCCACGCTGGTTTGAACGACTATCGGGCCGCCGTCGCTCACGTCGATGTGAACGCTCGAGGGCTGCGAGGGCGGAACTTTTGCCTGCTCCGCCTGCTTTGTGCAACTCAGCGTCACGGCCAGACCACCAAGTGTTAGAAGGATGGAAAGAAGGTGGCTCCGATGAAGTCCTCGGTGGATCGGCGGCATAGATCCCTCACTTTGAATTCGCAGATTAGCGAAAGAAAAAACAATCTTTCGGAACTATAGCGCAAGTTGAGGAACTTCGGGGATTTCTTAGCGGATCTCTGCCAGGGAGTTTTCTAAGGCTCCCCGTTTTGGGGTAGGCATTGCACCCACCTCACTAGCCACCCAAGCTCCTACAAGATTGGCCACCTCGTTCATCAGATCGAGGGATGCGCCGTGGAGAAACTCGTGCACCAGTCCGGCGGTGAAGGCATCTCCAGAACCAACAGTATCGGCGACATGGACTTTAAAGCCGGGATGCTCACTAGAAGCGTCGCTCCTCACCAACAGGCTTCCTCGGCCACCGCGGGTGATGCAGACGACCTTCAAATCGAAGTCGTGGAGGAGCCTTTCCGCTGAAGAGCGTTCATCCTTATGAGCCAGCTTGGCGAGGCTCATGATCTTGGGCAGTTCTTCGTCGTTCACCTTGACGATGTCCGCAAGCTTCATAGACTCTGCCAGGACTTCATGAGAGTAAAACGACTGCCTGAGATTCACGTCGAAAATCTTCAGCGTACTTTTTGCTGTGGCATTCAAGAACTGCCGGATCGTCGTCCGACTTTCATGAGATCGCTGGGCCAGCGACCCAAAACAAACCGCATCGGCCGTCTGCGCGAGTTCTTCCCAGTCTTCATCCCACGCGAGGAAGTCCCAAGCCACCGGATGCGCGATGTCGAAGCACGCCACGCCTTTACGATCAAGTTCCACTCTTACGGTGCCGGTTGGATGATCGCGATCCGTCTGCACGTGATCGATGTTTAGCCGAAGTTCTTCGAGACGCCGCAGGGCTTCGAGTCCACGAGAATCCTCACCCACGCGGCTGGCCACAATGCCCTGATCGCCCATCAGCGACGTGATGTAAGCGAAGTTTGCCGGCGCTCCTCCCAGACACGTACGGTCCGGCAGAAGATCCCAGAGCACCTCACCGAGCCCTACGACTTTTTTCTTCATGAGTGCCTGCTTGACTCTCTGCGCCACCGGAAACGTTTACGGAGATTATGACTAAAAAGAGGGACTCCCGAAGGAATCCCTCTGTGAGTTTCGTCGTCAGCTTAGAAAGAGAACTTCACCGCGAACTCGATCTGACGCATGCCGGTGGTGGAACCCGGCGAAGCATCAGCTTCGATGTCCGTGATTTTTCCATTGCCGCTGCAATCGATGCACTGGCCGCTGCCGCCCTGGTTGTTGTTAAAGCCCAGCACCGGATGGTTGAACAGGTTGAACACATCCATGCGGAATTGAGCTTTCACGCGTTCTGTGATGGAGAAATTCTTCATCACTGCGGAGTCCGCGAAGAAGGCGCGCGGTCCACGCAAACTGAGCAGGCCAGCATTGCCAAGAGCTCCGCAAGCCGGCATCGACCATCCTGAACCGCTTGGACGAGGCAGGCTGCACGTGTCCACGCCCGGCGTCAAAGTCGCCGGATCATAGGCAAGTGTCGGGATCGGGGTGAAGAACGTCACGGTGCGAGTGGTCTTGTCATAATTTCCTGCTCCAACGTGGAACGAACCATTCTTGTCGGGACGGCACAAGCCTACGTCGTTCACCTGACCGCAATTGCTGAAGCTTGGGGTCCAAGGCAACCCGCCGCTCCAGTTGGTCGTTCCGGTAATCTGCCAGCCGCCGATAAACAAGTCCTCAAGGCGTCCGGCACTTCCGGCGAACGACTTCCCTTTTCCAAATGGAAGTTCATAGACGACCTCGCTGACCCATACGTGGTTGCGGACCTGATCGTCCGGACCATACGAATACGGATGGCTGTCGGCGTAGTAGTTGCTGTCGTACTTGTTGGCGTGAGCGAACGTGTAATGCGTCAACAGTTGAAGACCGTGGGAGAAGCGACGATCCACTTTCACCTGCAAAGCGTTGTAGATGCTGCTTGCGTTGTTTCCAAGGTAGTTGCCTTGGTCAGTCGAACAGCATTGGAGAGGCAAACCGGTTGTCGGGTCCGTGAAATCCGGATAGGTAAAGGCGTTGTAGTACGGACGCCTTTGTACTTGCGGAATAGTCGGCGAGAAGCTGGGTGCCGATCCTAACGAGCTTACGATGGCAGCTCCACCTCCGATCGCCGGCTGATTAATGTTGTAGGTGTTTCCGTCGCCGGCGAACCCGTTGGTTCCCTTGTTGCCAATGTAGGCCACTTCAATCGACGTAGCGCGATCCAGCTGACGCTGCAAAGTGACGTTCCACGCGTCCAGGGTTGGCAGGCGCTGGTATGTCGGACGAATATGCGGCTGCGTGCAACTCTGGCCTGACGGCAGGCCGGTTACAGGGTCGGTGTTCGACTGGTAGCAGGCCGGTCCGGCCAGCGGAAACAATCCGTTGGATGGTATCGCCGGGAAGTTGAAGATCGGCGGGCCCTGGTCCAACGTGAACGCTGCAAACTTGTTGGTGACAGCCGGCTGCACCAATTGGCTGGCCAGAACAGGCAGGTTTTGCGTGACAGAGTGACCGAAGTTCGATCCGAACACTCCCATATCGTAGCTGCGGCCGTAACCCATGCGAACCACAGTCTTCGGAGTTAGTTGGTACGCAACGCCAACGCGAGGAGCGAAATAGCTCCACTTGTTGTCGACGCTGCCATTCAGACCGATTCCGCCTTCGCCGGCGACACGCACCACGCCCTGCACGATGTTGGCAAAGCCGCCTTTGTCTTTACCGTTTACGTACTCGGGGAAATAAACTTCCCAGCGGAGGCCGTAATTCAGAGTGAGTTTCGGAGTGATGCGCCAGGTGTCTTGTCCGTAGTAGAACATCCGATGCTGCCGCTCGGCCGCATCCACGCTTGTGCTGACGTAGCGGCTCAACTGGGTGACGTCGCCAAGCAGGAAGGTGGCGAAATCAAGTCCGCCACTGCCGCCGTTCGATGTTCCCTGGTGATTGAACGAGTAGACGCCGGTGCGGTTGGAATCGCTCGGTACCCGCAGGTTCTGCGCGTACCGGACATCGGCTCCGAACTTGAATTGGTGGTTGCCCTTCATCTTCGTCCAGTTGGTGACGAACTGGAATTGTTGCTCGCTTTCGACGAGGGGGCAATTGCAACGCGCGACGCCCAAGCCGTCGCCAAAGTTCGATCCTGTTCCATCCATGTCGAACTCGCCGAGGCCCGATGTGAAATTGTCGCCCATGTTGGCGTTGGGAATGCCGAAGTTCGTCATCGCAGCTACGCCAGCATCAGGCTTGTCGGTTTTCGGATTGTATTTGAACCATCCGAAGCGGAAGTCGGCGAGAAGACTCGAGCTGAAAGTCTTGGTGACACCGGTTGCCAAGCTGTAGTTGTGCACTTTGGAACTGCCCGCCAAACCGCCGGGACCGAATCCAACGCCGCCGACCGCACCCAGGCTCGGCTCTCCAGAAAGCGTGAAGTAGTTGTAGCTGAATCGCCCAAATACGTTGACCGTTGAGCTTGCCGCGTAATCGATGCGCGTGTCGAAGCTATTCTGGTTGTACGGACCTGCGCCGGATCCGATGAAGTTATTCTTGCAACCTACATCCGGAGTGTTAATCGTACAATCGCCGTTGCTCGTGGGCATCGGGAACGCGGCCAGCATCTGCAGAGCAGCGGGAGACATTGCGCCGACTGGCACCAGGAATTGATTCGCTGCCGGACAGTTCGCCGAGCTGGGATTCAACACTTCGCCGGTAGGTCCGCAGAATGCCATTCGGCCCGTGCCATCTGCGGCACCCGTGGACGGATCGTAAATGTATGGAGACCCGTTGCCCGAGAGAATGTTTCCGTAATCGCTGAAGTCGCAGAACGTTCCGCCAGTCACACAGGTGCTGTGCAGGAGTGCGGTCGGAATTGTTTCCTGGTTGCTGATGCCGTTCTTTTGGCGCGTAGTCTGATAGTCGCCGAAAGCGAACAGCTTGTTCTTTATGATTGGTCCGCCCAGCGTTGCGCCGAACTGCTGCCAACGCGACGAAGGAATCAAACGGCCGGTAACCGCATCCGGCTGGAATTGTGTGAAGGGGTCGCGTGCCGCTAAGGCGTCCGTACGGCGGTACCAGAAGCCGCTCCCGTGCACGTCGTTGCTACCAGACTTCGTTTGGACTGTGACAACGCCGGCGACCGCTTTACCGAACTCTGCGTCGTAGTTGCCCAGCGTCACTTTAGCTTCTTGAATGGCATCAAGGTTCGGATTGACAACAATGATTCCCAAGATCGGGTCTTGGTTATCAGTTCCGTCCAATTCGAATGCTGTGCCGCTGAAGTGCTGGCCGTTCACGAAAATCTGTTGGCCGCCCTGCGGGTTTTCGGTAGCCGCGTGGCTCCAGCCCACCAACTTCTGCGTGCCCGGCGACAAGAGCTCAAAGGATGTGAAGTTTCGATTGAGGATGGGAGCGTTCGCGACGGCGCGCTCGTTGAACTCGATTGAAACGTCGGCGCGATCGGTCTTCAACTGCGGAGCCTCTGCGGTCACCTCCACCTGCTCGCTGGCAGATCCAACCTGAAATTGGCCGTCGATGCGGGATCCGGCGTCTGCGGAAACTTGGATGTCCTTGTACTCCAAGGTCTTGAATCCAGTTCCCTCGATGCGGATGGTGTAAACGTCGGGGATTAAGTGGGTGACGGAGTAGTTGCCACTCTCGTTCGTGGTGTCTTGCACGGACACGTTTTTCGTCTGACTGGTGACGGTGACCTTTGCCCCGTTCACCGCTGCGCCTGAGGGATCAGTCACTGTGCCCAAGATGCTTCCGAATACGGCTTGCCCGACAGCTCCAGGCACCCATAGACTGCACAGTAGAGTGAGAGATGCGACTGCGACCCATACAGACCTTTTCATGAAAACTTCCTCCTGAAAACGCGCCAACACGATTGCCCCAGAAATGCAGAGGGAGAAACTGTAGAGAAGCGGTGCAGTCTTAATACAAAACAATTAGCTGGATAAGGTTTCACTACGTTTGATACTGTTACCTGAGCGAAGTCTTTGGTTTTCGGTAGGATAGAGCTCTCCGTTACGTCCTGGTGATATGTCTGTAACACACATTTTCGCCGTCGGTAGGGAGCAATGCTTCCACCAAATAGATACACTTACCAAAAGCCATAGCCTTCACAGCTCTGAGTCGTTGTGCAAACTGCTTCGTTATCTGGCAGAACACTCGCTTGACCATCCGGGAATTGCGCTGAAGGAATACCAGATCGCGACGGAGGTTCTCGGCAGACCTGCGGGCTTCGATCCACAAAGCGACTCTACGGTGCGGGTGCAGGCAGGTCGGCTTCGCGTCAAGCTCTCCGAGTATTACGCCCACGAGGGAGCGAATGATCCGATTCTCGTCGAGATTCCAAAAGGATCGTACGCGCTCACCTTCCAATTAAGGACGCCGCAGCAGGGTATCCGCGCAACTGGGCCGATCAAAGTTGAAACGCCCGCCACCAAGCCAGAAGCCGTTCCCTCAACTCGCGGATGGGCCATCGCCGTTGGGGTGCTTTCGGTCTTGCTGCTTGTTGCTGTCATTGTGATGGGAGTCCTGCTGTCTCAGCGAACCCGGTCGCAGGCCGCAGTGTCGCGCCACGCTCCGCCGTCGACCCAAATCTTTTGGGACCGATTCGTATCCAGCCCCCAACAACCTTGGATTATTTTCAGCAATGGCAGCTTCGTCGGGCGCCCGGAAACGGGCATGCGCTACTTCAATCCGTCCTCCGACACAAAAGCCTTCATTCTCGATCACTACACCGGGGTGGGAGAGGTTCTTGCGATCCACCAACTCGACCTCGTGTTCTCCACGCTCAATCGTCCCATCCGTGTGAAACGCGGCGCCCTGTTTTCCTTGGACGACGCCAAGAATAACGACCTGATTTTTGTGGGATCACCTTCTGAGAACCTCACCTTGGCGGATATTCCCGGGAGCCGGGAGTTCGTCTTCGAGCGTCTCGACTCAGGTCCGCGCAAAGGGGATTTGGCGGTTCTGAATGTCCATCCTCAGTCGGGCGAGCCTAAGATGTTTCTCGCCACTCCCGCGAATCAGCCGACGGTGGAAGATTATGCCGTCGTGAGCCTGCTCCCTGGGCTGGACTCTTCGCGTTCCATCCTCATACTCGCGGGCAATTCCACCTTCGGCACCCAAGCCGCAGTGGAGTTTGTCTGCCAGGAAAATTCCATCAGCGAACTGCTGCGGCGGATGAATGTGACCAAAGCTGGCGATCTCAAATACTTCGAGGCGTTGCTGCACGTGAAAATCGTGCATGGCGTCCCGGTCATGACAAACCTTGTTTCCTTTCGCCTTCGCGAGGACTAGAGCGAAGGCGGTGTTAGGGTCGGGTCCAACTCCGATGCCTTTTGGAACTCCTTCTTGGCTTCATCCTTTTCGCCCTTCTGCTTCATCGCCAATCCCAGTTGGTAGTGAGCCGTAGCGAAGGTGGGCTCCGAGTTAATCGCCGATCGAAACTGGGAGATCGCTCCATCCAAATCGCCCACTCCCATCAACCGCTTCCCCGAATTTGTCGCGACCTTGGCCGCCTGCAAGCTATTGGTGGAGTTCGCGATGCGCGCACCCTCTTTGGCCTCCGCCGCAGCGCCTTGTGCATCGCCCAACTGTCTCAACACCCCAGCAAGTGTGGTATGCGCGCCCGCGAAGTCAGGTTGTAAACGGATTGCTTCGCGCAACTCCGCTGCCGATTCCGTTAACTTTCCTTGCTGCTTAAGAACGGTCCCAAGGGTGTAGTGGGCCTCGGCATAATCTGATTTCGCCTGAATCGCCTTTTGCAGTTCATCTTTCGCGGGATCGAAGTCGCCCTTCTGCCAGTACAAAACTCCGAGCGTATAGTGGGCATCGGCGAGGTCAGGTTGCAGACGGATCGCCGATTGAAACTCCGGAATTGCTTTCTCAAGCTGGTCCTTCAACTTGAAGGCCAAACCCAGGTTGTAATGCAGAGACGCATTGTCGGGCGCGAGTTTGATGGCCGCATCGAGTTCGGTCACCGCCGCATCGAAATTTGCCAATTGCAAGTACGCGACGGCGAGATTTCCACGGAAGGATCCGTCATCCGGACGCAACTCGACGGCCTTCTTGAATTTCGCTACGGACCCCTCCGCATCCCCCTTCTGGACCAACGCCAGACCCAGGTCGTTGCTTATCTCTGCATCCTGCGGATGAAGTTTTTCGGCGGCCTCGAATGCCGTGATCGTTACGTCCATATCGCCGGCGCGCTGGCTAGCCAGGCCCAACTCCGTTTGGAGTTCATACCAGTCGGGCTTGAGTGCGGCACTTTTTTTCAATTCTTCCAGCGCTTCAGGACTCTTCGATTCGGCAGTGAATGCCTTTGAAAGATAATAATGAGCGGCTGCATCCTGCGGAGCCAGTTTTACCGCCGTGCTCAACTCTTCTTCCGCTTGGTCGAAGCGATTTTGCTGGAGATAGACAGCCCCCAGATGAAAGTGTGCAGATTCCAGACCCGGTTGCAGACGAAGTGCTTCTTTGTACGCTGCGGCCGCTTCGTCAAACTTTCCTTTTTGTGCGAGAACGGTTCCCAGTTCGTCACGTAAGTCTGCCCTTTGCGGTGCCAAAACCGAGGCTTTCTGCATCTCCGTCACGGACTCGTCACCCGGATTCGAGCTCAACATTTTAGCCAGCGCACGATGCGCTTCCGCGTTCTGAGGCGACATCTTGACCGCCGTTCGAGCTTCTTGCTCGCCCTCCGCCGCTTTTCCTTGTTGAGCAAGCACTCCGGCGAGCGTTAGTCGCGCTTCGACAAATCCTGGTTTCGTTTTGAGAGCACTGCGCAAGTGCGAAATCGCAGCATCCGGTTCACCTTGCTGCGCAAGAATCCATCCCAGGCTCGCTTGGGCCGTGAAGTTGCTCGGAGCAATCTTCACCGCCTTTTCAAATTCGATTCGCGCAGTTGCCAGATCTCCTTGTTGCAGGGCAGTTTGTCCACGTCGGAGCGCAGACGACTCGGAAGACTTGACAGGACTCGGCTGCGTCTTGGCTTGTCCCAAAACGTCAAGGCATGAAAGAAGCGCGATCACGATGACAGAAAAAGCGCGCATGATAGGAAGTTGCAACACGGTGAGCAGAGATTTCTTTAGGCAATTATAACGAACGCAAATACGCTCAACGTTCGTGTACCTTAATGTCCTCGGCGGTTGAAGGCTTCCGAACGCCGCCACGGCCTCGACTTATGAAATTGTCCCGTCGATCATTTCTGCAAATTGCCGGCACCGCCATAGCTGCTCCTGCGCTCGGACGCTTCGCCTTCAGCGATTCGGAGGAGTCGGCGCTTTGTCGAAAGCTTGCGTCCGACCCGCTTCGTCCGCAATATCACCTGCTACCCGCTCACAACTGGATGAACGATCCCAACGGTCCAATCTTTTTTAAGGGCCGATACCACATGTTTCATCAATACAATCCGCAAGCGGCAGTGTGGGGAAACATGAACTGGGCACACGCGACGAGTCCCGACATGATCCATTGGAAGCACGAACCGATTGCAATCCCGCCGACTCCGGGTGGCCCCGATCAAGACGGTGTTTTTAGTGGGAGTGCGGTGCTCGACAATGGCAGGCCAACGGTGATTTACACAGCGGTCGCGCCGCCGAGTTCAGAATCCGAAATCACTCTCAGCGATGGGCATCACAAGTGGCGCGAAACTCAGTGTCTTGCCGTTACCCAGGATGACAGTTTGCGGACCTGGAAAAAACTTCCGCAGCCTGTGATCGCGAAACCGCCTGATGGCCTGAAGGTAACGGGCTTTCGCGATCCGGTGATGTGGCGCGAAGGCAATCAGTGGATGCTCATCCTCGGCTCAGGCACGATTGAGAATGGCGGCATGGTGCTGCTCTACTCGTCGCGCGACCTGCGCAATTGGACCTATCTCCATCCGCTAGTTGAAGGAAGACCGTCGCGCAAAGAGGCGTCCAACCAAGTTGACACAGGAGACATGTGGGAGTGCCCGGACTTCTTTCCGCTCGGCAAAAAGCATGTCCTGCTAATCTCGACGATCGGGAAGGTTCGCTGGAAAGTTGGGACGTATGCAAACCGGCGCTTCACTCCCGAGAAGGAAGGCGTGGTTGACTGGGGGTCGTACTACGCCGCCAAAACCATGCTCGATCGAAACGGCACCCGCATTCTTTGGGGATGGATTCCGGAAACTCGCACAGATGCAGAATTGACTGCCGCCGGCTGGGCGGGAGCGATGTCACTGCCTCGGGTGATGTCCTTAACCGCGGAAAATGACCTGCGAACCGAGGTCGCATCTCCTGCCAAGCAACTCCGAGGCGCCCATACAGGTTTGACAGTCCAGGTCGCGCCCGCGGCAAAGCAGAAGGTTCTCGACGATCTCCGTATCCACGATCTCGGTGCCGAGATTGACTTGCTCCTGCAATCGCGAGGCGATAATTTTTCAATTCATCTTCAATCTGAAGATGGAAGCGACTTCGCAACGATCTCGTGCAGCAGCACCTCCGCCGGCCGGGAGCTCCAAGTCAACGACCTAAAGGCTCCACTCTCTGGAGCGGCAAGCTCACCTGTGCACTTGCACATGTTCCTCGATGGATCGGTGCTGGAATTGTTTGCTAACGGAACGACCAGCCTGACGGCCCGCATCTACCAGATCCCGAGCGGACCTCTTCGATTGAAAGTTGAAGGAAATGTCAGCCTCAGAACCCTGGACGTTTGGCAGATGAATCCGATTTCAAAGGATCGACTTACAGGCTCGACGTGCTTGTGAATAGCCTCGGCCTCGATCCTCGAAACTCCGCAAGGCAGACATTAAGGTGTGATCTTAAAGATCGTGCCATATCCATTGGCGCCGCCCGCTTGCGTAGTACCGTAAAGATTCCCCGACGCGTCGAGAATTAGTCCGGCCCATGGAAGGGCCCCATCCGAGTTGCTGAAGTCGTGAAGCACGGTCAGATTTCCCGCTGAATCGAGTTTGAACACCGTTCCATAACCGTATTTCCCGCCGCCTACCGTGGTGCCATAAAGAACGCCCGTACCATCGCGGATTAAGGTCCCTACCGGTGAACTTCCGTCCGCACCGTGAAATGTGTGTAACACGGTTTCCGTGCCATTGCCCAGGAGCTGGAATATCACACCGCACCCCAGCCCGCTGTTGCAGGTCAGGTCGCCGCCATTCGAGGCAGCTCCGTAGAGAGCGTCCTTCGACTGATCCCAAAGCAATGTACCGGTCAATGGATTTGCGCCGTCCGCTCCGCCCGTGAAGGTGTAGAGCAACGTTTCGATACCTGGCTTGTTCAGTTTGAAAACCGTTCCGCAACCGTTCGAGCAGGAAGGGTTACCACCGTTGGTTGTAGTCCCGTAGAAATTACCGCTGGCACGGGCATCGCGAACCAGACCGCTCTCAGGCTGGAATCCATCTGGAGAAGCCGTAAAGCTGTACAAAACGCTCTCTTTGCCGCTTACATCCAGCTGAAATGCGGTGCCGCAACCCATTCCGGCGTTGCACTCCGTATCTCCTCCGAGTTGCGTTGTTCCGAAGAGGTTGCCCCGCACGTCGCGGATCAATCCATTTGGGCTGCGGCCTTCGGACACGCTCTGAAACGTATGCATGACTTTGAACTTGCCGGTCGTATCGATCTTGAAGGCCGTGCCACCGCCGGTGATATTGGACGATGTGTTCCAAGTCGTCGTCCCGTAGAGATTGCCCGCAGCATCTTCGATCAGGCTGAGCGGACCGCAACCGTCCCCCTTGTTGTCGAAAGTGTGCAAAAGTCTGAACCTGCCGTCAGCATCTAGTTTGAACACAGTTCCGCCGCCGACCTCAGGGTTGCAATTTTCGTCGAATATGCCGCCGTAAGGCGCGATGCCGTACAGGTTTCCGGCGGTGTCCCGCACCAAGCTTTCTATAGGGTTCGTGCCGTCTCCGAGGCTGAACGAGTGGATAACCTTGAAAGTCTGCGCCCGGGCTGATGCTGCAAGGACATTTAGCGCCAGCAACAGCATGATTAACAACGCCGCAGATGTACTGCCAGATGCTGGGTTCATTCGAGAAGGGAGGAGTGAGCTTCGCTCTGAAAAAGTCACGGGACACCTCGGCGCATTCTGCGCGAACTCTCCTGAATGCTCGAGAGAGGCGTCGAGTCTAACGCTATTCTCTTGGCCGCAACAGGATGAAAGAACTTGCAAAGGTATGTCGATTCGGTCAGTAAATCGCGTTTCCGGGCTGTGTGCTTTCAATCTTTCCCTGCACGACAGATAGCGAATATGCGATGCCGCCTTGGCCAGTCCATGACGTGAGATCGAAATGTCCGCCCGTTTTGACGCGGTAGACATCAACTCCGCGAAAGGTGAGTGGCACCCTCTTCTTGCATACTTCGGGAGCCTGGGTAGGGCGCATGAAATAGGCACCCCGGCCGGTGCCGACGACAAGAGACTTTCCATCCGCCTCGACCAGAACGGCAGATTTTTCATCAATCGCTACCTCGCGCGGATTTGCGCTCCATCCATCCTTAATGATGCGAGCGAGAAAGCCCAGCGTACGTCCCATGCGATCGCGCTTAGCAAAATGCGAATCCGTGATCAGATTTTCCAGATGCGGAACTTTTAGAAAATCTTTGACCAGCGTGACCCGGTCAAAATAAGGATCGGGCAAAACGTCGGTCGAAGCCAAATCCTTGTCGTCCGGCTTGTCCTTCATACAGCCATAGACAAATTCACCTTGTACGGCCAAGCCCGCGCTCGTTCCTCCCAGCGGCTTGCCCGCCGCGATGCCATCGTTGATAGCCTTCTCAACGGGTGTTCCCTGCCATCCGCGGACGTAATTCGATTGATCTCCGCCGGCGATGAATATCACTTCTGCCCGGCGGATTATATCTGCGACCGCGGGATCTTCGGCTGCGGTGCGATCCGGCAGGATCAATGTCGCGACCGAGTTGGCGTTGCACAACCCTTTCACGTAGGGGTTGTAGTCGTCGTCCCCAGTCGCACGCAAAATCAGAAAGTCTCCACCATCACCCTTGTTGCACAACCAGCGGAACGCTTCGTCCAGGTCACTACCGCCACCCATCATCGCGATTCCGGCAACCGGCTTTGTCTGTACATCTTCTTTGTTGCCCAGACGGAAATATTTGTAGGACTGCGCGTGGGCGGTAGCTGCCGCATACACGGCGATCAGTAAGAACACGACATAACACCGGCTGAATTTCATCGGAAAGAGAATATCCGGAAATATGAAGTTTGACGAACTCCGAACAAGAAGCACTGTAGCCCCTCTAGCCAACCCTCCTGCCAAAGCCACCAATCCGGGCGCATTTTAACCGCTGACCGCATCGCTTGGTATGGTTACTGCGGGGTGGAACTTCCTAGATGGAACCGGTTGACTCGGTCTCAGTTTGTACTAGATTATTGTGCAGATGGATGCTGAGCGGACCATTGCCGAAATCGAGTGGCTGGAGCGAATCTTCGTCGCGCCCGACAAGCGACCGCTCAGCGTCGCTGATATTTCCGCCGCGAATCAGCGCCACGATGCGAAGCTGGCCAATAGTCCCTGGTTCCGACTCTGGGAGAGTTATGGCTTATGTTGCCGGCCCAAGTCTGACGAATTCCGCCTCGGAAAAATCGATAGCTAGTCTGCAAGTTTTCGCCTTCTTCGCTAATCCAGCCTAAAGGACCTTTCCTGACCGATCGCTGGAAGGGACGGCAGCGCACAAAGCTGTCTCAGCAATTTTTGAGATAACCACCGCGGTATTCGCCCGTCCAATACGCATGCTTCCCTTGCGGTCCAAGGGGAGAGTATGACATCGTTCCCCTAAGAGTCACAGGGGAAGGGCTCAATCACGGTCTAGGAGCGATTCATGGATCGAACCAAGCTGGAATTCTTTCGCGGCACTCTGGACGTCCTCATCCTGAAAGCCGTCGTCTGGGGCCCGTTGCACGGGTATGCCATTACCAATTTGCTTCGACGACAAAGCGATGATGCCCTTCTGGTCGAAGAGGGGACCTTATATCCCGCGCTCTGGAGACTTGAAAGCAAGGGATGGCTTGCCGCCGAGTGGGGCCTTTCGGAGAACAATCGCCGCGCAAAGTTCTATGGACTAACAGCGGAAGGCCGTAAACAGTTGCGTCAGGAAACCAAGACGTGGCAAGCCTACGCCGCCGCGGTCGCGAAAGTTCTGAGCGCGACGCAGCCTCCACTGCCGGAGGAGGCCGCATGAGTTCCGAACCCTTCTGGAGGCGTTATGCTCGATTTTTTGGACCAGACCCCGCGGCCGATGTGAAAGAAGAACTCCGCTTTCATCTCGAGGCCAAACGGGATGACCTGATCGCGAAGGGATGGACGCCGGAAGCCGCACGCAAGGAAGCAGAAAGACAATTTGGCGATGTCCGCGCAGTGCAGCACGCCGGGGAAAAATTGGGGGAGAAGATGGAAACTCGAAAGCGACAACGCGACTATTGGGGAGAAGCCGCCTGGGATGTCCGTTATACATTCCGCAAACTGAGGCGCGATCCAGGCTTCGCCGCCGTTTCCATCCTGATTCTAGGGCTGGCGATCGGCGCGAATGTCGCGGTCTTCAGCGTGGTCAATACTCTTCTGCTCCGCCCGCTTCCCTTTCCAGAGTCGAAGGAGTTGGTGTGGATCGCTCCGCCGCCCAGCGACTGCGGCTTTTCCTGCTCCACTTATACTTCCGACGCTTATGACGAATTCCGCGCGGGGAGTCGCGTTTATCAGGACGTAACCGGATATTTCGCCTTCAGCACTCCCGACAACGTCCGGCTCACGGGCCGCGGCGAGCCTGAGCCGGCGACCAGCATCGACGTCATCGGCAACTTCTTCCAGGTTCTGGGGGTGAATCCGGTGATGGGCCGGCTGTATACCGCCGAGGAAATCCGCGGTACGCATCCGGTTGTCTTACTCGCCAATCCGTACTGGCGGCGTCAATTCAATTCCGATCCAGAGATTGTCGGCAAGGCAATTGAATTGAATGGGACGCCCGCCACAGTCATCGGCGTCCTGCCAGACAGCTTCGATTTCGGCGCTGTGTTCTCTCCCGGGGCAAAGATCGACCTCTTCACTCCTCTCAATCTTGATGCGGCACGCGACTGGGGCAATATCGTCACGCTAATCGGCCGGCTCAAGCCAAATGTGACGGTTGCGCAGGCCTTGGACGATGCCAGCCGCGTTGCACCTGACATGTACTTCAATACGAAGTATCCCGCGACGAAAGGACGCTACAAGGACAACATCATTCCACGCCCGCTGAAAGACTACGTTACGGGCAAGCTACGGCACTCGCTGATCGCACTGTGGTGCGCAGTCGGCGCCATTCTTTTGATCGCAGGCGTCAACCTTTCGAATCTATTGCTGGCCCGCGCCGCTGCGCGAGCCAAGGAGTTCGCAGTGCGTGGAGCGCTTGGAGCCAGCCGCGGACGTATCGTGCGCCAGTTGCTGATGGAGAGCCTGCTGCTTTCAGGCGCAGGCGCCATCTTCGGGCTTGGCCTGGCGATGATACTCATCGAGTGGCTCGCGCATCAGGGATCGGTGGCGCTCCCATTGCTCGGATCGCTACGCATTGACGGTCAGGCCGTAGGATGGACCATCCTGATTGCCGTCGCGACAGCGATGCTTTTCGGCCTCTTGCCGGGACTTCGGATGGCGAGCGGCAATCTGCAAGAAATATTGAAAGACTCCGGCCAAGGGTCAGGCCTGGGACGTAAAAATGAACGCGTCCGCGCCGCCCTGGTCATCTCAGAAGTGGCTCTGGCGTTTGTCCTACTGGTCAGCGCGGGATTGCTGCTGCGCAGTTTCATGAAGGTGCTCGATATTGATCTCGGTTTCCAGCCGGACCGCGCGGCCTCGATCAAGATCGACTATGACGACAATGCGGCGAACTTTGACGCGAGCGAAGCAAAGCGCGCCGAGATTTTCCAGAATATCCTTGCGCGCATCAGCGCCGTGCCCGATGTCGAGGCGGCTGGCATGTCGGACTACCTACCGCTCGGACCGAATCGCTCGTGGGATTCGCCTGAACCCAAAGGGAAGAAATTCGCTCCGGGAGAGTTGCCCGAACCGCTGGTGTATGTGGTCACTCCTGGGTTCATGCGCGCCATGGGCATCCGCATGCACGGCCGCGACTTCACATGGGCAGACGGTCCGCACAGCGAACGCGTCGTCATGATCAACGCCTCGGCGGCCCACCTGTACTGGCCCGGAGAGGAAGCGGTCGACAAAATTCTCATGCGCGACAAGGAAGAAGACCGGGTGATTGGGGTTGTGGATGATGTGCATGAAGAAACCTTGGAAGGTACGGGCGGTGCGCAGATTTATTATCCGGTGACTCAACAAGGCCCTTCCGGAGCGCAACTTGTGATTCGCAGCCGGAGTGAACACGCGGCGTTGGGACGAAGCGTGTTACAGGCTCTGCGGGAGTTGAATCCCGGGCAACCGGCCGCTGAGTTTCGGCCGATCCGAACGATTGTCGATCGTGCCAGTTCACCCCGGCGATTCTTCATGCTGCTGGTTGCAGCCTTCGCTGGTCTAGGCTTGCTGCTGGCCGCGCTCGGAATCTACGGCGTGATTTCATATACCGTTACCCGGCAGCGGCAGGAAATCGGCGTCAGGATGGCGCTGGGGGCAAGTACGACTCGAGTGCAACGCGGAGTTCTCTACGGAACTCTACGGCTTGCGCTCTGGGGCATCGGGGCGGGAACGATTGGTTCGATCATTTCGGCCCACCTGATCGCGGCACTGCTCTTTGCGACGTCGCCGTGGGACGGAGTTACATACGCTGGAATGGTACTGGCGCTGATGACTGTCGCGTTGATGTCAGGGTACCTTCCCGCGCGCCGGGCGTCGCAAATTAACCCGATGACGGCGCTGCGCAGCGACTGAGCCGCACGTCCAGAAGTGAACAGCCGTTCTCGAGACTGGACAGCCGCAGGCTGCCTTCCAACGGATGCAGTGTCGGCTATTGTGTGCGCAAGGAATCATTTAAGAGATTTTGACGCGACCTGAAACGCTGGCAGGTCGATTGCACGTCAACCTCAACCGCAAGCACTCTCAAGGAGGCATTTCATGGCGCACTTTGAACGAATTCGTGACGTTATGCCCGGTCCATTCAGCCCCGAGGTCATCAAGCAGCGCACAGCGGCGGGATGGCAGATGGTATCGATTGAATGGCGGCGCGAGTTGCCCGATTCGGAAGCCCCGACGGAAGGCGCGTTCAACGAAGACATCCCTTATGGCCTGCGCATCTCCGAGGATTGCCAACGCCTAGAAGTGGATCCCACCGAAAACCAGACGCTCATGCTGTTGATGGAATTGCTGGTCCAGGACTTTCCGTATTCCAGCATCGTCAGCGACCTCAATGAAAAAGGCCTCCGCATGAGGGACGGCAAGCCGTGGACCCGGGTAGCAGTTTTCAACATGACCCCGCGCTTGATCGAAGTAGGTCCGCGCCTGTTTGCAACCGAAGAGTGGGCGAAGCTTCGGCAGAATTTTTCGGTTGCGAGGGAGCTTCAAGATCGTCGTCGGTGACGGCTGCTCGATGCTTTTGTTGCGCTCACTATTGCGCTTTGCCGCTGGAACCATCAGAAAACTAAAAAGGGTTAGGCCGAGATCAGCCTAACCCTTTTTTCTTTGGATCGCGAAGCTGCTAGTTGGTCGTCAGGAAGATTGGCTTGTACCCGATGGGAACGGTTAAGCCGCTCAATCTAGTTTTGACGCCGCCGATATCGGTCTGCCAAACATACGCTGGCGGATAGATATACGGCGACGTGGTGCAGACTCCGTTGCTGCAAGTCTGAGCCGTGTCCCATACGATCTGCCCGTTATCGACCGCGCAAGTGTAGATCGTGCCGACGGGCAGACAGGCAGTGATTGAGTGACCGATCAGCCATCCTGCGACCACATCCCACGCAGTACCCGAAGCGTTCCCCTGAAGTCCAAGGGTGTCGCCTTCGTCCCATGTGTAGACGTATTGGCGTTGCAGTCCAACGCCTGCACGCAAAATTGCAGACCGGGCCACGTAACCCGCTAACTCGTCAGGATCGCTGAGCTGGCCGATCTTGATGCCGTGCTCGTCGTCCCAGACCGGCAGGTTGGTGAGGCTGCGTTTCGCAGTCTCCGCAATCACGTCGGCATACTCCACTAGGAAAGACTCTGGGATAGAGTTGAGATCCAGGTTGGCGCCCCGCATGTGAGCATTGACAATGTCGAAGCTGGCAGCACCACCGGCCGCGACGTAACCGTCGAACCATGTCCTCATGGTTGGTCCGTGAGCCGACGGGCTCAGGATTCTCGCGGCAGGATCGAGCGAGCGAATGATGGCAGCGGCATCCGCGCTCATGCGCACCATCTGTGCTGTAGTTCCGGCAAAATAGCAGGTGCAATCCGGTTCATCCCAGAGTTCGTAGAAGGCGATCTGTCCCTTGTAACGGCTGACCAGAGCTGTCACGAAGTTCGACCAGTCGGCGTCGGTTCCGGTTCCGTCAGTATTCAGGTCATTCGGCGCTGAGCAACTATAAGGACCGGCAATGGCCAGGCACGGATTGCCCGCCGGGATCGATCCAGCCCACTGCGGGGTGTTGGCGAAGGTGTAGAGCACATCCCAACCCTCGCTTTGCGCGTCGCTAATCCAGACATCCATGTTCGACCAGTCATACGTGTTCTGGGCGGTGTTGATCATGGCCCACTGCACGTTACCTCCCCAGAGACGCATGCCGCCAAGAGTTGGAAGGTTGCCGAGACCATCCGTGGGCGGCCAGACATTGCTGCCTACAAAATCAGCGCCGAAGAATGACTTCTGGATTGTGCAAGCGGCAACCACGGTGATGTTCGAGGTGATGATGCCCGTGGCGTTGCTGCCCAGGTTACATGTCTGTCCGATCGGCTGAGTCTTCACCGAAACGGTATAGGTGGATCCGGTCGCATAGGTCTTGGTGAACGACTGAGTGATGTTCGAGATGAACGAAAGAGTGTTCAGCTTGTCGTTCTGCACTACGAGCGTGCCGTTAAGGCTTTGGACGGCGACGCTGATCGTGAAGTTCGACGTGGAACAAGTTGCGGTTACGGTAAGGTTTGCATTGATGGTGCCGCTGGCATTGCTGCTGAGTGTGCAGGTCTGTCCGGCGGGCTGCGTCTGGATCGACACCAGGTAGGTCGATCCCGGCACGTAAGACGTAGCAAACGACAGCGTCTTGTTGGTAGTGAACGTGAGACTGTCGGCTTTGTCATCCTGCACGACCAGGGTTCCAACCAGTCCAACGGTCTTCACGCTGATGATGTCATTGCTGGCGCAGGTGGCCGTGACCGTTACGTTCGAAGTGATCGTGCCGGTCGCGTTGCTGCTCAGGGTGCAAACCTGTCCTGTGGGCTGGGAGTTGATCAGCACCACATAGGACGCGCCGCTACCGTAAAGTTTCGAGAACGTCTGAGTGGTGTTACTGGTGAAGGTGAGATTGTCCGACGGACCATCCTGCACGACCAGCGTCCCGACCAGGCCCGTAACCGCGACGCTGATCGTGAGATTGGTAGACGTAGTAGAACAGGTTGCGGTGACGGTAACATTCGCCGTGATCGTTCCGGTAGCGTTGCCGCTCAGCGTGCAAGTCTGGCCCGCCGGTTGCGTCTTGACGCTGACGGTATAGGTCGAACCGCTCGTGTACGCCGTTGCGAAGGTCTGAGTGGTATTGCTGGTGAACGTCAAGTTGTCGGCCTTGTCGTCCTGCATCACCAGAGTTCCGGTCAGGCCGGTGACCGCCACACTAATCTTTGGACTCGATGAACTCGAACACGTCGCGGTAACGGTAACATTGGCGGTGATGGTTCCGGTCGCATTGCTGCTCAGCGTGCAGGTTTGTCCGGCCGGTTGCGTCTTGACGCTGACAGTATAGGTCGAACCGCTCGTGTACGCCGTTGCGAAGGTCTGAGTGGTATTGCTGGTGAAGGTGAGATTGTCGGCCTTGTCGTCTTGCATGACCAAGGTGCCAGTCAGGCCGGTGACGGCCACGCTGATCTTCGGACTCGACGAACTCGAACACGTGGCTGTCACAGTAGTGTTCGCCGTGATCGTGCCGGTGGCGTTGCTGCTCAGCGTGCAAGTTTGTCCGATGGGCTGCGTCGTGATGCTGACGGTATACGTGGAACCACTGATATAGGCCTTGGGGAACGTCTTGGTGCCGTTGGCGGTGAAGGTCAAGATATCCAGTTTGTCGTCTTGCACGATCAGCGTTCCGACCAACCCGCTGACCGCCACGCTTATCTTGGGATTCGTAGTCGCCGCGCAGGTCGCGGTGACAGTTACGTTGGCGGTGATTGTTCCGGTCGCATTGCTGCTCAGCGTGCAAGTCTGTCCCGCAGGCTGCGTCTTGACACTCACCGTGTAGGTTGAGCCGCTAGTGTAAGCCGTTGCAAACGTCTGAGTGGTGTTGCTGGTAAATGTGAGGTTGTCAGCCTTATCGTCTTGCATGACCAAGGTTCCGGTCAGCCCGGTGACGGCCACGCTGATCTTTGGACTTGTGGTCGTCGAGCACGTTGCCGTGACCGTGAGATTGGCCGTGATCGTTCCCGTGGCGTTGCTGCTCAGCGCGCAGGTTTGCCCCGCCGGCTGCGTCTTCACGCTGACTGTATATGTCGAGCCGCTGGTATAGGCCGTCGCGAAGGTCTGCGTGCCATTGGCGGTGAACGTCAGGTTGTCGGCCTTGTCATCTTGCATGACCAGGGTTCCGGTCAGACCGGTGACGGCCACACTTATCTTCGGACTGGATGTGCTCGAACACGTCGCGGTTACGGTCGTATTCGCGGTAATCGTGCCGGTGGCGTTGCTGCTCAGGGTGCAAGTCTGTCCGGTCGGCTGTGTCTTCACGCTGACTGTATACGTCGAGCCGCTGGTATAGGCCGTCGCGAAGGTCTTGGTACCATTCGCGGTAAATGTCAGATTGTCGGACTTGTCGTCCTGCATGACAAGAGTCCCTGTCAGGCCACTGACGGCAACGCTGATTGTTGGATTCGTGGCTCCGGAGCAGGTCGCGGTGACGGTGGTATTCGCCGTGATGCTTCCGACGGAGTTGCTGCTCAATGTGCAAGTCTGTCCAGCGGGCTGTGTCTTGACGGTGACTGTGTACGCCGTGCCGCCGAGATACGAGGTCGCGAAGGTCTGCGTATTGTTCGCAGTGAAAGTCAGGGTTTCGTTCTTGCTGTCTTGCATGACCAAAGTGCCTGTCAGTCCGGTCACGGCAACGCTGAGCGTGAAGCTGTTCACACAATTCGCGGTCACGGTGATGTTGCCGGTGATGGTGCCGCTGGCATTCCGACTCAGGGTGCAAGTCTGCGTCGCCGGTTGTGTCTTTACGGTCACGGAGTACGTGGAACCGCTCGTATACGAGGTAGCGAACGTTTTCGTTCCGCTCGCGGTGTAGGTCAGGGTATCGGCTTTATCGTCCTGCAGAACCAGCGTTCCGGAAAGGCCGTTCACGGTCACGCTTATGGTGTCATTGACAGCGGCAGCATTGCCGATGGCGATCATGGTGAAAAACAGGGTGGCGAGGACGACAAGCAGCAGATGCCTGGAGGATTTCATGCAGCCTCGGAACAATTCCTGAGAATGGGCTTTGCCTCTGGGGGGCGCATGCCCGCAGGAATTGTCTTTCTGGTTTTTTTTGACTAATCCGTTGAGACTATCCCACACTTCGGTCGCGGCGAATAGTCTGAAAAAACATTCATCTTAAGTGCATCGTGTTGGACGCGAGGAACTTCGTCGATTTGGCGGGAAATTCACGATGCCGCCACAATCCGCACCGATGGCGGCATTGGGGAGGATAACTTTGTGAGTTCGGGACCGCGAAAAAGCGTGGGGCTTTGGAAAATGGAGCGGGAGACCGGGATCGAACCGGCGACATCCAGCTTGGGAAGCTGGCGTTCTACCGCTGAACTACTCCCGCCCAGCGCGTTTAGATTATCACTCTGTCAGGCCCGTCACAACCGGAGGCAGCGCGCACCCGGCTCCGCCCCAGGGCATCACCACGAAGGACACTAAGTTCACGAAGGAAACCCTACCCGTATTTTTCCCATGCTCCTTCGTGCCCTTGTTGGTTGACGATTTCGTATTGCTTCACTTAGCCGAAATGCGTCCGGGGGCCACGATCGCTTCGCTTGTGACCTCTGGGCGGCAACTTCTTGAAACATTCGTGGTTTAATAGTGCCCCTGCGGATCCCATTCAATCCATATAAGGAAGAAACATGTCCTCCTCCAATTCCAGTTCATCGCGGCGCAGGTTCATGAAAGGCACACTCACTGCTGCGACGGCTACGGCCATGTATCCGGCGCTCGGCGCGGCGCGCACAATCTCTTCCGCACAACGCCAGCCCGAAGCTGGCGTGAAGCCGTTCGAACTGGACGAGATCACCATCCCCGAGTTGCAGGATGGAATGAAATCGGGGCGCTTCACGGCACAAGCGCTGGCTGAGAAGTATCTGGAGCGAATCGATTCCCTCGATAAGCGCGGACCGGCAGTGAATGCCGTCATCGAAATCAATCCCGACGCGCTTTCGATCGCCCGTGACCTTGATCGTGAGCGCAAAACGAAGGGGCCGCGCGGACTGTTGCATGGCGTTCCGGTGCTGATCAAGGACAACATCGATACCGCCGATCGCATGATGACGACAGCCGGGTCTCTTGCTCTAGTGGGTTCGAAGCCGCAAAAAGATTCATTTATCGTGCAAAGGTTGCGCGCCGCTGGAGCTGTAATCTTGGGCAAGACCAATCTCAGCGAGTGGGCGAACAGCCGGTCCAGCCATTCGACGAGCGGCTGGAGCGGGCGCGGCGGACTGACGCGAAATCCTTATGCACTCGACCGCAATCCATGCGGATCGAGTTCCGGCACCGGTGCCGGTATATCCGCGAACTTTGCCGCTGCCGGGATTGGAACGGAGACCGACGGTTCAATCGTCTGTCCTTCTTCAGCAAATGGACTGGCCGGCATCAAACCGACAGTAGGACTGCTGAGCCGCTCCGGGATCATCCCGATCGCGCATTCGCAGGACACGCCTGGTCCCATGTGCCGCACGTTGCGCGATGCCGCCATCTTGCTAGGAGCTTTGACCGGCGTCGATCCCGAGGATGAGGCGACTGCCGCGAGCGCCGGTAAGTCCCAGACTGACTATGTACAATTTTGCGATCCCAACGGGCTGAAGGGCGCGCGGATCGGCGTCGTACGCAAATACTTCGGCTTCAACGATGCGGTGGATGCGCTCATGGAGCAGTCTCTCGACGCATTGAAAAAACAAGGCGCCATCCTTGTCGATCCTGCAAATATTGAGACTTTAGGAAAATTCGATGAGGGCGAAGGGACTGTCTTGACGTACGAGTTAAAGGCGGATCTGAACGCCTACCTCGCGAAGCTGGGTCCATCGGCGCCCGTTCGCACCCTCGCGGACATCATCGATTTCAACGAGCGGAACCGGCAGAAGGAAATGCCCTACTTTGCGCAAGATTTGTTTCTTAAAGCGCAGGCAAAAGGAACCCTCGCCGAAAAAGAGTACCTCGACGCGCTCGCGAAAAATCATCAACTGTCACGCACAGACGGCATCGACGCCATCATGGAGAAGCATCATTTGGATGCACTCGTCGCTCCCACGGGCGGTCCGGCATGGATCACCGATCTCGTCACAGGAGACCATTTTTCCGGAGGCAGTTCGAACGCGGCCGCGGTCGCGGGATACCCCAACATCAACGTGACTGCCGGTTTCATTTCTGACTTACCCGTCGGTGTGTCGTTTTTCGGACAACCCTGGAGCGAACCTACCTTGATTAAAATTGCATACTCGTTTGAACAGGCAACTAAGGCTCGCCGTTCGCCAAGGTTTTTGAGCCGAGTCGTGTAAGTAAAACGCTTTTGCAGCGCGTTCCAGATCGGCGGCAAAAAAGACATTCCGGGTTCCACAATTGATTCGTTGAATCATTAGAAAACCTGCTTTTATCGCTCTAAAGACTATGTGTCCATGTTAGCCTTGAGCCACGAGGGGGTACGAATGACCAACCTGCATAAGGTAGTCACTTCCCTACGTAGTGAATACTCCCGTCTCGAAAAAGAGATGGAGCAAGTAGGGAAGGCACTAAGCGCTCTCGGCAATAGCAGCGGGAAAAAGCTTGGGACGGCAAAAAGAGTCCTCAGCAAAGAAGCCCGCCAGCGAATTGCAGATGCGCAGAGGCTACGCTGGGCGAAGGTGCGGAAACAAGCAGCCAAGCTAGTCAAGCCGTAAAATGCAGTTATTTCGTAAGCGCCGCAAAAGGTCTCGTTCGCAACTTCTCCCAAGACTTTCGGACGGGACCTTAGCGGGTCTGGAACTCCCCTTCCCGCTCTAAGTCCAGCGAAACCACTTCAGCGCCAGCAGGAACGAAATCCCTCCCCAGAGAACCATCACCAGCAATCGCGGCCACTGCTGGAGCAGCGGTGTGCCTTCGAGGATGCTCGCGCGCAGGGCATCATTAAGCGCGGTGAGCGGTAGCGCCTTGATTAGGGGATGAATGATGGCCGGGAACCTCTCGTAAGAAAAAAAGACGCCGGAGAAAATCCACATCGGCATCATCACGAGATTAATCAAACCGCTCACACTCTCGATTTTTTGCGCTCGGCTTGCGGTCAGAAGACCGACTCCGCCAAACGTCAGCGAACCCATACCGGCAAGGAGTGCGATCGAGACGATCGATCCCATCACCCGCATGTGGAAGAACAGCGCACCAAAGGCGAGAAGCAGTCCCACCTCGATGATCATGAGGATGAGGCGACTGGACGCCAGTGCAAGCAGAAAATCCCCGCGGCGCATGGGTGTGCCGACGAAACGCTTGAGCAACTTGCGCTGACGCATGTCTACCAGAGCAAAACCGATGCCCCACATCCCGGAGTTCATCAGGTTCATGCCTAACAGGCCGGGAATCAGGAAATCAATGTAACGCGAACCCGGCTCGGAGGACGTGACCGTGGAAGTTGCGACGGCGTCTTTACGTCCCGCGGCCGCTTGCAGAGCATCATTGACTTCAGCGCGTGCGAGAACGCTCTCGGGACGCGCCGGATCGTAGCGGTACGCGAAGCCTCCCTTGCCGTCGGGTTCGATGGCGACATCGAATTTGCCCAGACGAAAACCGTTACGCGCTTGATCCGCATCGAGAAGGTGAATGCTTGAAGATTTCATGGTTGGGCGAGCGGGCCAGAAGATCCTGCGCCTGCTGCGCCCCGGGTCCGTTGACGATTGCGACGGGGACGGCGTCTCCGGGCTTGTTGCGGAATGCGATCCCAAGTCCGAGAGCAAGCAGCAGCGGAAAGATGAAGACCCAGAACACAACCTCCGGCTCGCGCTTGAGTTCCAGCATGCGAGCCATCAGGAGGTGGGAATATCCCGACCAGCGCCCGTTGCGGCGCACGGGATCTACAGGCGCTTTCACGGGTTCTACCGGTGTTTCGCGCGCAACGCTCATAAGAACTCTCACGAATGACTCAAGTTTCGCATTTATCGATGCAAAAACCCGTCGAGCTTACTTCAATCGACAGCCGGGCGGCTGTCCCACATATTTCGTTTATCGCGCCTGCGGCTTCCATTTGTTCAGGAAATCCGCGAGCACCCCGGGATCGAGCTGACGGGCATCCTCTACCTCTCCATTCTTTTGGCTCACAACCAGCTTTCCATTGCTTTCGGCGATTGCCATTGCAGGGACGCCTTTGTCCAAAGGAATTTCGAATTGCTGGACGAGGTCTGCATTCTTTTTCCCGTCCGGCCCGAGATCAATGTGGATTAGTTCATAGTTCGCATTGAGGATCGGCGACAGTTCCGGTCCGTGAAATGCCAGATCGAGAACATGACAGTCGAAGCACCAGTTCGCGCCAAACACCATGAGTATCCGCTTGTGGCCTTTCGCGGCTTTCTCTTCCGCTTCTTTCAGTTCGGCGTGAGCATCAACATCCGCGGGATAAATGTCTTTCTTCATATCCGCGGGCTGCTTGAGTTTGGGTGCGTCGGTGCGCTCAACCGAGACGATCCTCCACTCGTCTCCTTGCTTCACCCAGTATTGGTCGTCGGTCAACGTTATCTTCTGGCCGTTCGATCCGGCTACGACGACCGCTTGAAAGATCAGGCTGGCCTTGTCGGGACGAATCCGCTCGCGCACGAACTCGACGTTCATGCTCTTTGGCTTTAGTCCAAGCCAGAAGTCTGTGTCGGAGTTCGCATCATGCATCACGCTCTGGAGCCGCACCTGCGCTGCGGGACTTGTGCTGTAAAGAGATTTCAAAGTTGCCGCATCGCCAGTGAGAACGGCTCCCATCCACTGCTGGAAAGGAGCAAAGGAAGTCTGTGATGATTGCGCGGACCCCTGCGACCACGCGCTCACCGTGATCAGAATGATCGCCGCGACCGATGCCGACCTGGATGCTCGATTCATATCGACTCCTCTTTCATCGCCTTTATTCTTCGCGCAAATGCCGTCCCGTCAGACGCACAAAGACATCTTCCAGGCTGGCCTGACGCGTGGTGAGATGTTGCAGCGCGCCGCCTTGCTTTTGGATCGCATCCAGAAGTGCGGGGATCGTAAGATGCGGCTGCTTCACGTTGAGTGCGATCAGTCCTTCCTCGTCTCGGACCGATTCCACGCTGGGGAGCGCTCGCCATGCCGGCAACGCGGCGCCGTCCGTGCCGCCGACGGAAAATTCGACAACATGGTTTCCACCAAGACGATCGATGAGGTCGGAGGGCGAGCCTTCTGCGATCACCTGTCCATGATCAACAATCGCGAGGCGGTCGCAGAGGCGTTCCGCCTCATCCATGTAGTGCGTCGTAAGAAGCACCGTGCCGCCATCGCGTTGAAAGGCGCGAATGATGTCCCACAGCTGGCGTCGGCTCTGGGGATCGAGGCCGGTGGTCGGCTCATCGAGAAAAAGAATTTTCGGATTGCAGACCAGGGCGGTGGCGACGGCGAGGCGCTGCCGCTGTCCCCCGGATAACTTTCCGACCCAGGCATCTGCTTTCTCGGTAAGCTGCAATTGCTCGAGTACGTCGTCGCTAGAACGGGGTTGGCGGTAAAAGCTGGCGAAGAGTTCGATCGTCTCGCGCACCGTCAGCTTGTCGGAGAGCCTTGTCTCCTGCAGGGAGATTCCCAGCCACTCGCGCATCTCGCGCTCGCTCTTTTTCCAGGAGTGGCCGAAGATCGAGACCTCACCAGATGTGGGATCAAGAAGTCCTTCGAGGATTTCGATCGTCGTAGTCTTCCCTGCACCGTTCGGTCCGAGCAGGCCAAAGCACTCGCCGGGCTGAATTTCGAGGTTCAGCCCCCGCACGGCTTCGAGCTTACCGTCGTAGGTCTTGCGCAGGTCGCGGCATTGGATGGCGGCGGGCACTGGCTGATTTTACCGGATGATGCTCGCAGTCGTCGCGGTTGGAAATTAGCTGTGCACCGCATTGTCTTCAGGGGAAGCAGGGAGCAATAAACCCTCGATGTCGGAACCGCCCTTGTAGAGCCATCTGGCCATAAGGGAATAGCCGATGATTCGAGTGATTAGGAAAGCCAGTCTAATCAGATAGTAGTGGCGCATGTAGTCAAGGTATCCCATGTTGGTCGAAGCAGTGCGCTCGTATCTGATGTAGTGGAGAAATGAATGCGCGAACTCGGGCAAATACGAGACTTCTCCCAGCGCCCATAACGTCAGTACGACAGCCAAGCCGCGGCTAGCAAGCAGCAGAGCATCTTTCCTTGACATAGCTCCTCCGAATCAAATCTCGCAGATGCCAAGGCATTCTAGCGCGAAGGAGAAAGCATCTTGACCAGTAAGCTGACCCGCTTCTCACCACCTTCCGTGTCTTGCTGACCGACCTCAACAAAACCCAGCTTCGCATGAAATACCAACGATTCTTCATTACGCGGTTTCACATTCACTTCGCAAGTCAAGACGGTCGCGACCTTGCGCGCGAACCCTTCGATGTTCGCGTAGAGCAAACGTCCAATGCCCCGCCCCTTAAAGGCCGGGGACACTGCGATGCGATCGACATACACGAACTTCTCGTAGTGTTCGACAAACCAGAGATAGTTCGAGCTTTCGTAGGGTTGTCCCTGCTTCATCGCCATCATGAAGCCGGCGATTTGGCCATCCGCAGTAACCACGCTGAAGTCGCAACACATGGTTGCGAGGTCGCGGAGTTCGGACATCGTAATGTTTGAGACTGCAGGTGCCGCCTCTTCATTGATGGCGCGAATGGCCGCAAAATCGGCAGCCGTTGCGGGACGCAAAACAGTATCCATGAGCTTGCGATTTCACCTCGTACTTCCAAAATAGCGCATCGCCGGTCCGAATCCGGAGTCGTTTCTGGATGCGCAGCGCACCGCGCCGCGGCTTCACTTGACGGCCTTCCCGCTAGTTCGGGAATGGGATCTATTTTGCCGAGGCGAATGCCAGCCAATTCAGCATGCAACATCTGCGCCCCCAAGTCCGGTGCAGGCTGGAAAGCCGCTGAACTACTTCGTATGTCCCTACGTGGAGGTCAATGGGCAGGAGTAATGCGAACGTTTCCCTGACGTTCTCTTTCGCGGACTAGGCCGTCGGGATAGCTTTGAAATGATTCACACAGTTCCGGCGACCAAACCTCCGGGCCCGGGATCGCCCGAGGGCCGCGGCACATCTGGAGGAGTCGCAGGCGGCATCGGAGAGATTCCGTCAGAAGGCTTCGGTGCATCCTCCGCGTCCTCGCCCGGACGCCTCAAGCTGGGCGCATTCACAGGACGGTCCTGCTGTTCTTTCTTTGCTTCGGTATCCTTGTCGGGGGTTTCTAGAACCAATTCTCTTTCGGCTCGGACAATCTTATCTCCGCCGACCTTCATAGTCTCGACGCGCACCACTTCATCCCCGACGATGCGAACGAAGTCCACGTCGCGGGGCGGCTCGCCGTAGATCCATTCTTCGTATTCGGTTTCGCCGTCTTTTTCCCGCACTTTCTTCGGCGCCTTGCCCATTGCGTGGACGACCATCTCGGTGTTCATACCCACCAGCACGTGGTGAGCTTGAATTGCCTCTTTTGCCTTCGGAGGCACTGTGTCGAGATAAGCCTCCTCTTTATTTTTCGCATTGAAGTCGAGCACCGGCATCAGGATTTCCCGCAACTGCGCAGCGCTCATCTCGGGAACATACTTATTGAAGTAGATGTCGAGATAGCTGCCGTGCGGATTGTCCGTCGACTGATCATTGCTTAACGGCACGGGAGTGCCGCCCGATCCAGAGACTTGAATGTGCTGGTACCACTTCTTGCGATGAACGGGGCCGCCGTTCAGGTCAAAGTGGATGTGATCCTCGCGAATGCGAACAAAGGAAATGTGAGCCGGATCGCCGGGACGAATCGAGGGTCCCCAGAGCGCGAGGAGTTGCTGTAAATCCTGACCACTGGGACTGATGGTGCCGTCAGCCAATTTGAGACCTTTTGTTCCCATCGGAAACAGCGTACGCGCGTAGACGATCTGCGTCTCGAAGTCGCGAATGATTTCGTACCGCGTCTGCTTCGACATCGGCGGGGCATTCGAGGGGATTGGCGGAGTCACGGTCGCCGTCGTCGTTTGGCTTGCCGGCTGCGGAACTGCCTGCTTCGCGGCGCTCTGAGCCATACACGGAGCAGCCAACAAGGAAAGCAGAAGGAAGGACGCGACGGGAATTTGCTGCATAAAGCCCCCAAGTCGAGTTGCCGTCATTATAGCGCGTACTCGCGAGCGTCCGCGCGCGTTCGAAGAGCGCGGGCATGCGATTACCAAAGGTATGAGCACGCCGCCATCCACTAAGGGGTTGGATGGGTTTTAGCATTGACAGGGTTGTCGTTTTACGACAAACTTGCCCCAATTGGGCCACTGCCACGTCTGTGGTGCGTTCGTCTCTGTTCAATCTACAAGTCTTCGAGCCGCTTCATGGGTGATTTGCCGCCATCAGAATCTTCTTCTCCCGATTCGCCCGACCGCGACGCTTCCGCGTCGGATCCTACGAATTCGCGCGCGAACCCCTCTCAGCCTTCTGACAATCTTGCGTTGCTGGGAGTATTGCGGCAGGCGGTCGCGGACAAATCCCAGCCAGCCGACTCGATTCTACGGGCTGTGACAGACGCTGCCCGCGTGCTTACAGGCGCGCACGGCGCGGCTCTGGCGATGCGGATGGAGGGCGGAATCTTATGCCGGGCCCGGAGCGGCGCAATGGCTCCTCCACTGGGGAGCGCGCTTAGCCCTGACTCTGGGATTTCTGGCGAGTGCCTGCGGACAGCCCGGCTCCAGGTTTGTTCCGATACGACCAGCGACCCGCGCGTCGATCCCGATGTATGCATGAGTCTTGGGATTCGGTCGATCGTTGTCGTTCCCTTGCAGGATCGGAACGGAATTTTTGGGATTCTTGAGGCATTTTCTTCGCGCCGTGACGCTTTTGAAACTGAGCAGGTCGAGTCCTTGCGAGCGCTCGCGGAGATTGCCGAGGCTGCATGTGCCCGGGAAAAGCGTACTGTTACACCCGTTTACGTAGAAACCAGCGTGGTATCACCCGTACCTGTGACGGGAGTTTCCGTCGTTGCGCCCACAGCCGTCAGCGAACTTCTGCCGGGACCAAAGTATTCCAAACGGATATGGGTGATGGCCGGAGTTGTTGTGGGTTTGCTGCTCATGTCGTTGGTAGGCTGGCTGAGTTGGCGTCACACGGCAGTAGAAATCAATGCCAGCGCTGCAACGGCGCCTCCTGCCGGAACCTCGCCGGATTCCACCGGAAGCCAGCCGAGTTCGCCGTCTCGAAGCCCCGTTCCCTCGATTACGGTTCACCAGTCCGATCAGCGATCGACAAATAGTCTATTGCGGAATGCGGCGGAAATTCGGCCCGACGTCACACCACGCGATCCGCGAAGGTTAGCGGAGAAGAAGACCACTGCAGTTGTTCCTGAGAAGACACAGAGCGCACCGGCACCAGCCATTGCGTCAAATGAGCCTCCGCCATCGATCGAACTAGCCGCCGGATCGCCACCGGAAAATCTATTGCCCGCCGCATCCCCAACGGCAAACATTCCGTCGCTCGGAGTGGCGGTTTCGCAAGGTATCGTTGAGGCGAAGCTGATTCGCAAAGTTGATCCCGTATATCCGGCGCAAGCGCGCAAGGATCGAATCACAGGGCCCGTGGTTCTCGACGCCACCATCGGCGAAGATGGAAAAGTGAAAGTGCTGAAGGTGATTGAAGGAGAGCCTGAACTGTCGGCGTCCGCAGCCAGCGCGGTACGCCAATGGAAGTACAGCCCTGCCATTCTCAATGGCAAGGCCATCGAGGCGGAGAAGCGCATCACTGTGGTGTTTAAGCTTCCTTGAGTTTGGATCGCTTGGAAGCGAGCTAACTGAGGTTCAACGCTTTGCGGATCGTTCCCCGCTCTTTCTGGATCTTGTCCTGCAAGAGCGTGATGGCGTAAATCAATTGCTCGGGTCGCGGCGGACACCCGGGAACGTAAACGTCTACCGGAATGACCTGATTCACGCTCTGCACCAGAGCGTAGTTCTGAAACACCCCACCGGAAGTTGCGCAGGCGCCCATCGACATCACCCACTTTGGCTCGGGCATCTGCTCCCAGAGCTGACGGATAACCGGGGCCATCTTGTTTGACACGCGGCCGGCAATGATCATCAAGTCACTTTGCCGCGGCGAGGGACGGAACACTTCCGCACCGAAGCGCGCGATATCGAAGCGCGAAGCGCCCATCGACATCATCTCGATAGCACAGCATGCGAGACCGAATGTCATCGGCCAGATCGAACTCTTCCTCATCCAGTTAACGGCGGAATCGAGGGTTGTGAGTACAACGCCTTCGGGCGTGGGATTGCCGAAGGTCAGATCCTTGACGACTCGTTTGCCGTCTTCGATCTCGACGTAAGGTCCGAAATTAATTTCGCGGGACATTATGCAAATATTCTAAACCA
Source organism: uncultured Acidobacteriota bacterium (assembly GCA_963819455.1). GTDB lineage: Bacteria > Acidobacteriota > Terriglobia > Terriglobales > Acidobacteriaceae > Sulfotelmatobacter. Next base: position 750,858 of record CAWFWF010000009.1, on the reverse strand, counting down.
CGAGGCGGATCAGCGAACACCACGTTGAGTTTTCAGGATTGCCGCGCGAAGCGAATCAGGCCTGTAGGATCTCCCGGAGGAAATTGCGGGCGCGGCGGGAGTTTGCCTCCCATCATTTTCAGGATACGCGGGCGCGTAAATTCCACATCGGTGATGTAACTGCGCTTGGCGGCTGGATTCCAGCCATGCCGCTGGAGCACGTCGAGGATTTCTTCGCCTTTGAGGGCATCCGGCGCCTGCACATGGCGAATCGACTTCATGGCATCGGCGCCTCCCATGGCCTGCGTGAAGGAACTCGTGGTGATATCGCTGATCCAGTGATGGACGGGGCTGTCGTTCTTGAAATCGGAAGCAATCCCCTCGACGGTCGCCGCAGGCAAGTAAAGAAGCAGTCCCTCGGTGATCATCAGGGCGAACTCGCCACCGACGGCTTGGCAGACTTTCCGACGGTCGGACCCATCGTTGAGATCAGCGGTCATACGCTCCCGGAGGCAGCGCGGCTTCTCACCCGCCATCAGACCCTCCTTGTAGTCCAGCACATCGGGGAAGTCCACCTCGATCCAGCGCAGGCTCTTGGGGAGATCGAGACGCCACGGACGCGTGTCGAGGCCACAACCCAAATTGATCACGGTATGGACCGGATCAGATGTGAGAACTTCCAGCAACAACTCGTCAATGAAACGGGTACGGACGGCCAGTCCGAAACGCAAGACACCGGCATGGGGCAAGCCATTGAGGATGGCATGGCCGCGCTCGCCGGCCAACCGCGCTGCGAAGGGATCCCGCACCCAAGCGTCTTCGCGGCTGTCCTCGTCGGCGCGGCACGCAGCGACCATAAGGGCAGTGTCGCTGACGTGAGTGATTTCGTGGTTTGCAGACATGGGCTAATCTTACGGAACCACCACGACTTTGCCGAACATATGGCTGCTCGCCAGATATTCGTGGGCGGCGCGAAGTTCGCTGAGGGGAAACGTTCGGTCGACCACCGGCTTCAGCCGTCCCGCGAAAACATGACCTAGCACTTCACGGAGTTCGGACATCGTTCCCATGTAAGAGCCCAGAAGGCGCAACTGCCGAGCAAACAGATGGCGGAGATCGATGGCCACATTTGGCCCGGTTGTGGCTCCACAAGTCACGAGGGTACCCGCAGTTTTCAAAGATCGAATGCTTTCATCCCAGGTGGCGATTCCGACGTGTTCGACAACAATATCGACACCCTCTTTATTGGTAGTCTTTCGAACTTCTTCTGAGATCTTCTGTTGGTAGTGATTGATTCCGTAATCCGCTCCGAGAGCATGGGCTTTTTCGAGCTTGCTCTCATCCCCAGCCGTTGCAATCACGCGGCAGTGAAAGAGCTTCGCGATCTGGATGGCGGCAATGCCCACGCCCGAGCTCCCGCCGAGAACTAACACCGTTTGTCCGGGACGAATGCCCGCGAGTCCCACTAACATGTGCCACGCCGTCACAAAGACAAGGGGAACGCTGGCCGCCTGCACGAAATCCAGCGAGTCGGGGATGGGAATAATGTTCGCCGCTGGCGCTGCGAATAACTCGCAGTTGCCGCCGTCCACTGCATTGCCTATAACGGTAAATTCGCGGCATTGATTCTGTAGTCCCGCGAGGCATTTCGGACAGAGTCCGCAGAAGTGCAAGGGCGCGACCACCACGCGCTGGCCAGGCTTAAGATCCGAAATATATTCACCAATCTCGACGATCTCGCCCGCGATATCGCTGCCAAGGATGTGCGGCAGCTTTACCCCAGGCAGGCCTTGGCGCGCCCACAGGTCGAGATGATTTAGCGAGCACGCCTTCACTCGAACCAGCACTTGATCTTTTCGCGGTTGTGGGTCTGAAACGTCTTCGTACTGAAGAAGTTCTGGCCCGCCAAACTGGTGGATGCGAACGGCTTTCATAGGAGGAGCTCCTCACGGCTTCAAATACGCAATGGGTAATATAAAGCTCGCGGGTGATTCGGGTCTTCCTGCCCGTATCCGTTTGACTCCTCCTGTTCACCAATCAATAATCGTCCTGCAGGGGTACGTCGTATGGATATTTACGAACAGATCGTGCAGCTTCGAAAAGAAGGGCGGCGCGGCGCCGTGGCCACGATCGTGAATGTTCGGGGATCCATCCCCTCATTCCAGACTGCAAAGATGCTAGTGCGAGATGACGGATCAATCGTTGGCACCATCGGCGGCGGATGCGTGGAAGCCGATGTGTGGCAGGCGGCGCGCGAAGTCATGGAATCGGAAAAGCCGCGCACCTTAAAGTTTGACTTGAACAATGACCCGAAGTACGACACAGGTCTTGTCTGCGGCGGAACGCTCGATGTGTTCGTCGAACCGATCTTGCCTCCAGCGTTACTTTATCTTTTCGGCGCAGGGCATGTCGCTTTGAACGTTTGCCGAGTCGCCGCGAATGCAGGATTCGAAGTCGTCGTGGCTGACGACAGAGCTTCCTATGCCACTCAAGAGCGCTTCCCCGGCGCCCGCGAGATTCATGCCGCCGACTTCGACGAGCTAACCCGGAAACTCGATCCGCCGGAATCTTCCTACATCGTCATCGTGACGCGCGGCCATCGCGACGATATGCGCCTGCTGCGCTGGGCCGTTCAAAGCCGGGCCCATTACGTGGGAATGATCGGCTCCAAGCGCAAAGTCATTGGAATCTTCAAGGCACTTCAGGCTGAGGGCCTGTCCGCTCACCTCTTTGATCGAGTGCATTCGCCCATCGGCCTTGATATCGGAGCGGTCACCCCTGAAGAAATTGCCGTGGCTATCACGGCAGAGTTGATTGCGATCCGCCGCCATGCTGAAAGCAAGTTGCCGCACCTGAGTTGGTTTAAGACTCAACAGGAATCGAGCACGGAGCTTGGCGAGAATGAAGCCTCTGAAGAAGTCGCTGAACCCGATGATCGCCTTCGATAGTTAGAGTCACTAACATCTCTGCCACTGACTTTCTGGCGGCTTTCTGCTATCGTCCGCCCATGTCCCGCTCTCCCAGCTTTGCCGGAGTAATTCTTGCCGCCGGCGAATCCTCGCGCATGGGAAGCGACAAAGCTATGCTGCCATGGCCTCCTTCCGCGGAGGGCCGCCCGCCATCGAACGAGACTTTTCTCTCCTCGGCCATCCGCAGCTTGTCACTCGATACGGATTTCGTGCTGGTCGTAGTAGGTAAGAATCGATCGCTGCTGTCGCCAGTGATTTATGCGAATGGCGCAGATCTGGCCGTGAACCCCGATCCGAGCCGCGGACAATTTAGTTCCCTGCAAACCGGGCTGCAGGAGGTTCTGAGTCGTGGCCGTGACGCAGCGATGATTACGCTCGTGGATCGACCGCCTGCCGACCGTAAGACCGTCGAGTTGCTGCGCGCCGCGTTCGAAAATGCTCCGGGGGACATCTGGGCCATTGTGCCTGAGTTCGGCGGGAAGCATGGCCATCCCTACCTGATTGGCCGGGAGATGATCGAGCGATTTCTGCGCGCGCCCGCGACGGGTAACGCCAGAGACATCGAGCATGCGAATCAGGATCACATCCAGTATGTCGCGGTGAGCGACCCTCGCGTCGCGATGAACGTCAACACTCCCGCTGAGTATTCCGCTCTCACCGTTGGGCCTTTATAGCTCCCGTTCCATTTGCGCCTTCGCACGCGGGCACGTTATTGTCGAAGGACATGGACGCCTTGAGCACAAATCCCACGAACCTTTCTTCGAGCGAATTTCTTGATTCTGTATTGAAACTGGATCCCCGCGTTGCCGCCTTTGACTGTGACGGCACACTTTGGTCCGGGGACGCGGGCGAGAGTTTTTTCACTTGGGAGATTCAAAAGGGATTGGTTACACCGCAGGTCGGCGAAACGATGCGCGCCCGCCATGCCGACTACAAATCGGGCAAGGTAGGCGAAGAAGATATGTGCGGAGAAATGGTGACCATGCATCGCGGGCTGACCGACCTCGCGATGATGGAGGCAGCCACCGAATTCATGACTACGGCATTTCCCGGACGAGTCTTTCCTGAAATGCTCGACTTGGTTCACCGGTTGCACGAGAGGGGTTGCGAAATATGGGCGGTGTCATCGTCGAATGAATGGCTGATCCGCGCCGGCATGAAGCAATTCGGCATTGAAGCCGATCGCATCCTCGCCGCCAAAGTCGTCGTCGAAGATGGTGTCGTGACCGAGCGACTGGTCCGAGTGCCATCTGGTCCGGGTAAGACACTTGCACTACGGGAAGTGGCTAACAAAGAAATTGACTCAGCATTCGGTAATTCCCGCTGGGACGCCGACATGCTCGCGGTCGCCAAGCATGCGTTCGCGGTAAATCCCAATCCGGACCTTGAGGCTCTAGCGCGGCAACGTGGATGGAATATTTACTTTCCTGAAGGCACCACGCGCGCCGGACTTTCCTGACCCTTTACCTTACTGCGATGTATTCAGCCCTACTGCTCGATCACTTTCAGAATCCGCGTAACGCCGGCGATCTGCCGCATGCCGATGCCACCGCTGAGATCGAGAATCCGGTGTGTGGAGATGTTGTTCGCTTGAGCCTTAAGATAGTTAGCGGCCGCATTGCGCAGGTGGGATTCAAGGCTAAAGGGTGCGTACCTGCAATGGCGTGTGCTTCCGCGCTGACCGGCCTTGTCGCCGGAAAGACAATTTCTGAGAGTCGTCAATTGCAACGGGATGACATTGCCGCCGCGGTCGGAGGACTGCCGCAAGCTTCGAGCCATGCGGCGCAACTGGCGATCGACGTCTTGGCAGCCGCACTTCGGCAACTCGAAGCGAATCTATCCTCGCGCTTGTAAGATTGGCGTTATGACTCCCCTCTATCCCACTCGCATCGCCTGTCTGCAACCCAGCGCGACGGTCATTCTCGATGCGATTGGACAACTTGATCGGGTTGTCGCCTGCACTCGCTATTGCGCCGATGTAGTGCCCGGCGTCGCCAACGGCTCCCGCGCGATACTCGCCGACTCGTGGACGGCCGACACCTCGGAAATTGTTGCGGCGAACCCCGACCTGGTCATTGCGGCTGTGCCCTATCAGGAAAAGGCGGTTACAGAAATCCTACGAGCAGGAATAAGGTTTCTCGGTTTAGCCCCGAAAACTCTCGCGGACATTTACACCGACATCGCCATGATCGCAGGTGTGGTGGGAGCGGCTGACCGCGGCGCAGCCGTCATCGATGCCATGCAGTGCAGAATCGCAGATGTGCGTAAGCGAACTGCGCATCTCAAGCGGCCGACAGTTTTCTGCGAGGAGTGGGGCAAACCAATCATCTCTTCTCAGCGCTGGGTCGCGGAGCTTGTGGAAGCGGCTGGTGGAGCGCTCGCCGGGGAACCCGGCAAGAAGATTTCGAGCGACGAGGTTGCGCAAGTCAACCCCAACATCTTCATTGCAGCATGGTGCGGAGCTGGGGATCGCGTCCCCCTCGAGAAGATCGTGGCCGACCGAGGTTGGCAGGAAACTTCGGCGGCGCGTGCGGGGCGTGTGTATTGCATCCGCGACGAGTTCCTCAACACGCCTGCACCCACTTTGCTTCAGGGGCTAGCTGCGTTGGCCCACGCGATCCACCCCGAAATTTTCCCCGTCGTGAACGGAATCCGGCAAATTTCTACGGTTGCGGCGCCAACAACCTAAAGCTTCCCGCAGTGAGTTAAAATTTGACTATGGGAGTCGTCACCAGAATCGACGAAGTGCGCAGTGACCTCGAGAATCTTGCCCTAACCGCCTCCACCGCCCACGAACTCATGCAGGGGATGGCAAAGCTTCTGCACGAAAGAATGTTGAAGTACAACTGGGTCGGTTTTTACATGTTGGAGCCCGGGGCAAATCCGCCGATGTTGGTTTTGGGAGCATTCGAAGGAGCAATGACACCGCACACGCGAATCCCACTCAACCAAGGAATTTGCGGCGCAGCCGCCTCGAGCGGGCAAACGGTGGTTGTGGACGACGTCAACAAAGATCCACGGTATCTGGCTTGCTCGCTTGAGACTAAGTCTGAAATTGTGGTTCCAATCTTTGCCCACGGCTCCGTCGTCGGAGAACTCGACATCGATAGCCACTTTCCCGCCGCCTTCACCGCAGACCATCAGGATCTGGTGCAACACTGCGCCAAACTGGTGGGAAGAAAGCTGGAAACTTCCGGCAGATGAGAGTTGAAAAAGGCAAAGTGCGCGCGCCGGAGATCGGCCGCGTCTGGCTGAATTCGACTCCTCTCAGTTTCCGGCAACTGCGCGGCCGCACTGTCCTCGTCGATTTTTGGGATTACACCTGCGTCAACTGCATCCGCACTCTGCCATATGTGCAGGCCTGGCATGAACGGTATCGCGACAAGGGCCTCACCGTAATCGGAGTGCACACTCCGGAGTTCACCTTCGCGCAGTACGAGTCGAATGTCGAGCGCGGCATCCGCGAGTTCGGCCTGACCTATCCGGTCGTGATCGATTCCAATCGTGAACTCTGGAAAGCATTCGCCAACCGTTACTGGCCTACGAAATATCTGCTTGATAAAGACGGCTACCTGCGCTATGGGCACTTCGGCGAGGGTGGTTACGGGGAATGCGAGCAGGTGATCCAGGAGTTGCTGCGGGAAATTGATCCGGCAATCGAATTACCTGCGCTGATGGAACCGATGCGCGAAGAAGATCACGCCGGTGCCGTCTGCTACCGCGCCACCGGAGAACTTTATCTCGGCCATCGCCGAGGACGATTGGGAAATGAAGGCGGGCTAAAGGAAGATCAGATTTCCGACTACACGTTCTCGGGCGATTTGGACGAAAACTTTTTCTACGCGAACGGACGCTGGGCTGCGACCGCAGAATATTTTGAAGCCGTCGAAGATGGCCCCCACACTCTGCGCTTGAAATATGATGCCGCCGCCGTAAACTTGGTCATGGCCTCTCCCCATACACCGTCTTCCGAGGTCGTCATTCTGCAAGATGGCAAGCCTCTGACGCGCAATCAGGCAACAGTCGACACGCGATTCCGACCCGGGAAATCCGGAGATGAGGAAAGCTACGTCGTAGTCGATTCCGCGCGCATGTACTTTTTGGTAAACAGCCACGAATTCGGCGGCCATGAACTCGAATTGCGGTGTTCGACGGGAGTCGCCGCATTCGCATTCACATTCACGAGTTGCGTCGATCCAGTTGCCAGCGCGTTACAGGGCGCGCCGATAGCATGAAGCGCGTCGTCGCAGGACTGATTGTGCAGGACGGCAAACTCCTGGTATGCCAACGCACTCGGCATCAGACCATGCCGCTCAAGTGGGAGTTCCCCGGCGGAAAAATTGAAGAGGGCGAACAGCCCCGCGACGCTCTTCGGCGCGAACTAGAAGAAGAACTCGGGATCCTCGCGACCATCGGCGATGAGGTGGCACGGATTCAGCACGAGTATCCCAATGGAGGAATGGTTGAGCTTCGCTTTTACGTGGTTCGGGAATACCTGCAGGAGTTGGAGAATCGAATCTTCAAAGATATGCGATGGGCCGCCCCTTCCGAATTGCCCACTTTTGATTTTCTGGAGGCGGACCTGACGCTCGTTCGGGATCTTGCTGCGGGAAAACTGCTGTAGCTCAGCCTCCGGCCTTTCCCGTGATCGACGCAATCATCAGTGCAACAGATAGAACGACCACGATCGCCGTGGTGCTCCACGCAACCACATTGAATAAGCGCGAGTTGGTGTACTCGCCCATCAGCTCTTTCTTGTTGATCAGCAGCAGCATGAAGACGAGCACGAACGGAAGCACGACTCCGTTCAGGACCTGCGACCAGAGAACAATCTTCACCAATTGTCCGGCTGGGATCAGAAGCACCAGCGCTCCGCCCGCGATGATCAGCAGGGTGTAGAGCCAATAGAAGACCGGCGCTTCTCCGAACTTCATTCCGATGCCGGATTCAAAACCCAGCCCTTCGCAAACCGTGTAGGCGGTCGAAAGAGGCAGAATCGACGCCGCGAATAGCGAAGCGTTAAACAGGCCGACGGCAAAAAGGATGTAGGCGTAATCTCCGGCAAGCGGCTTCAATGCCTGAGCAGCGTCGGAAGCGTATTTGATATCGCGGAAGCCGTGAATGTAGAGAGTCGCAGCGCAGGCGACGATAATGAACCAGGCCACCACATCGGTGAAAACGCAACCTGTGATGACGTCCAGGCGCGAATCTTTGAATCCTCGCTTGGTGACGCCCTTCTCCACGATGGATGCCTGCAGGTAAAACTGCATCCATGGCGCGATCGTGGTGCCCACGACACCAACCACCATGAACAGATAAGCCTGATCCTTGAATGTGCGGATGTTAGGCGGCTTGAACGTGTAGATGGCGGCATCCTTCCATAAGGGGTGGGCCAGGATGCCCGCAAAAATGTAGGTCACGTAAAAGAAGGACGCTGCCAAAAACACCTTCTCCACACTCTTGTACTGCCCCTTGACGACGATGAGCCATACGATCACGCCGCAGACGGGAACGGTATAGATTCGCGGCAAGCCGAATAGTTCCAGGCTGGTCGCGATTCCGATAAATTCTGTGACTACGTTGCCGAAATTGGTGATCAGAATTCCGATCATCATGAAAAACGTGATGCGGAAGCCAAATTCCTCCCGGATCAGATCGCTTAGTCCCTTACCGGTGACTGCACCCATGCGGGCGCACATTTCCTGAACCACGATCAGGGCGATCGTGATCGGAATCATCGTCCAGAGCAGAAGGTGTCCGAATTGCGCTCCGGCGGACGAGTACGTCAGAATGCCGCCGGCATCGTTATCAACGTTCGCGGTGATGAACCCCGGACCGACGACAGCGAGGAACAGCAGAATCCGGGTTTTCGAACGTTTGAAGAACTTCATGCGCACTTTTCGCTGACATAAGGATGAAGCGGAAGAAGCCGTCCCTCGCCCACTTCCCAAAAAGGCGGCACAAGGACGCATCAGAATAATCGCACATCGCATTTCCGCCAAACAAATTCATGGATTAAATCGAAATCCGTCCCCACAAACAATACGAAGTGACACAAGGGGAACTAGCAGTGGGTTGGAGCTAAACAAACGGTTGATCGAGAGAAGTCCGTCAGCCGATTCAGGGGTTATCCTTTGGCGCTGCTTTCCGGCGACTTGAGTGCAGATTCAACACCCTTCTTGAGAGAGTCGGCCAGTTCATTGAGAGCCTTCAGTATCTGGTGATGGAAATCTTCAGATCCCGAGGCCGAAACCGGCGCTACTCCGCCCTCTTCGGACTTCAGGAAATATTTCACCAGACCCAGGGCAGCGCGTTCGGCCTCTCCAGGCTGCAACTCAGATTTGATCTCGTGGCTGGCCTCTTTGATAGCCTTTTTGACGCGGTACAGATGAAGTTGCGCCGTTACGAAGTCCAGGAACATTAGCCCGGCCGCGCCAATCAAAATCGTTCGTATTCCATTTCCTGCATCGTAGAAGCAGTACGCGCTCAGCAGGAGAGCTGCGAAGAGACCTGCGATCGTGACCGATAGCGTTTCGCGTCGGTCTACGGTCGGAAACAGTTCGGGATGGCTGCGCCTCGCTTTCACAAGATCTTTGGTGACTTCAGTCGGGAAGATGTCTGTGTTCTTACGGAAAATAACGAATCCAAGCTTCAACAGATCGTACGGCGTGTAAGCGATCGTGATTAGGATGTGCCCTACGGCATAACACGCGCCAATCACCAGAAAAGCCAGCGTCCATGTCGGTGGGTCGTAGGGGCTTAATTTCGAGTGAAGGCGGTCGAGAGAAAGACTCCCGGAAAGAACTCCGATGCCCAGGAATACGCCTCCGGGCAAGGCATATCCAAACACATCGCGGACAAGATCAAAGGTGCGGTTCAGATAGGTCAGCAGGCCTATCCAGCCACCGCCGCCGCTCTCCTCGGTGCCCTTGGAGCTTTCGTCTTCAGATGCTTTCGCCATTCGGCGCGGAGCGTAACACACCGGACGCAAGAGGGCAATTCGTAAACAGATAGCTTTACAAAATCCGGAAACTTCAGGCTACAGTTTTGAGCGCAACATGCTGATCACATCATCCGATGTGATTACTCCAGTGAGTTTGTTGTGCTCATCCACGACGGGCAGGGTTTGCAGGTTGTACTTGTCGAACAGCTCGGCGACTTCGTTATCCCCTACGCCTTGGTGCGCCAGGACCAACGGCTCTTGCGTAAGCGAAAGCATCGGCGAATTCGTCGGAGCCAGCACAATTCTGGCAAGCGGAACCGAACCGACGAGGGTTCCCTGCGAATCCACTAGATAGATGGTGCTGACAACCTCGACTCCGCCTTCGAACTCGCGCAGAGAGTCGATGGCGTTCTGCACAGTCGCATGCACGGGCAAAGCCAGAAAATCCGTAGTCATGCGGCCCGCTGCCGTCTGCTCTTTGTGCTCCAGCAACTCGACGACATCTTGCTGAGCGGCGGGCTCCATCTGGACGAGGATCTGTTCGGTACGATCTTCTGGCAGGTCGGCCAAAAGGTCGGCAGCGGCGTCCGGATCCATCTCTTCGACGATTTCCGCAGCACGCTCAGAATCGAGCGATTCCACGATTGCTTTCTGAACCTTGGGATCGACCTCTTCGAGAGCCTCTGCAGCGGTTTCCTGATCCAGCGTTTGAAAAACGGCCTGCCGTTCATCCGGAGCCAGATCTTCGACGATGTCCGCGATGTCGGCGGGATGAAGTTTTGCCAGGCCGTCGTGCGAGATCTTGAGTTTTACGCGGCGCGCCGGATCGGTTTCGATCACATCGACAAACTTCCAAGGAATATTGCGTGGCGGAATTTTCCCCAGCAGCGCCTGCAGGGCGGGCTTCGGCGCAACACCGCGCAGCAGACGACGCACCGCGCCCCGGGCACCCACATCTACCGCAATAACTCGCAAGACGGGATGAGCCGGATCGGCGTCTTTTTGGTCGAATTCAAGATCAACGTCGTTGACGCGAACCACTTTTCGCCCATTGACATCGATTACCTGCTGGTCGAGAAGATCGCGCTCCAGCAGGAAAAGTCCCTCGGTCGCGGTGGCCTCGACCCACTGGCCGGCGACAGTGGACGAACGAATACCTCCGTTGATAGCGGCGATCGCTCCGAAAGGTACGATGCGATTGCCTGACTTTGTCTTGACGATGAAAGAGGCGATCCGGGAACGGTCTTCCTGCGGCGCCAGCGTCACCTCGCGCACTCGTCCGACCGCGCCCGACGGGTCATACACCGTGGCGCCCAGCAGTTCGGTCAGTGCGAGAGTGGTCATCCCGCTAGAGGATAGCCGAACTTGCAGCATTGGAGGGATGGAAATTGCGCAGATCCGCGATGGCTTTCGGACTTTGCTGCCGCGCTTGTTACTTCACAGGCAAACTGTCATGGCTGGAAACGCATCGCCAGGTCCCGCTCAGCCGGATCCAGGTATCGGTGAAACGCCCGCGACGGTCGAAGTGCACTCCTTTGGACGATCCTTTTTCGTGGTACGACCCGGTGACGACGGCGACGGTGCCATAAACCTTGATACGAAAGTGGTCGGAAACCAGTAGATCGTAGTGATACGAGGGATCGCGCGTCGCAGCCATGTGCTCCTGCTTGTTTTGCAGACTCCCGTCGGGCTCAGTGATCACAAAATCGTCAGCCAAGACGAGTTCCAGCGCCGCCGGATCATGCTGTAGCTCTGCCTGGTTCCACGCGTTTTCGAGGGCGAGGATTTGGCCCTCGTCCCCTTTCTGCTGTGCCTGGGCGAACGAGAAAGGCGGGCACGCGGCGGACAAAACCAGCAAGAGGCATACAAATCTAAACTGTCCGATGTTCTCTGCTTCTGTCATAAGGCTTCGCACGTCGCAGAGCAAGAGGGTTCCACGCCTGCAACAATGGCCTGCATCTTATTGAGGAAGCAAGGCCCACGCAAGCACCACGCCAGATTCCCTGCCCGCCGCGATCTGCGGTGGCGTCCAAGTGTGCCTAGGCGCACACTCATTTCACTCTCGCGCGTCTAACATCAGAAGCGTGTGCTTCGGAGGCGTCCCAAGATCGGCATCCGGAGCGGCACATGTCGTTCGATAAGCCCGTATAATTCATGAACAGCGTGCGTCATATTTTCGATATTTTCGGCCAGACTCTGCGGACACTATGGGCGCACAAATTACGCTCGTTTCTCACCATGTTCGGAATTGCCTGGGGAGTAGGTTCCCTGTTGCTTCTGGTGGGCTTGGGAGAGGGCTTTCGCTCCGGAAACCGAAAGCAATTTGATTCCATTGGCGAGAACGTGATGTTCATCTGGTCGGGCCGGGCTCCGGTGATGCAAGGCAGTTTCACCGCGCTGCGCCAGTATTACCTGACCTATCGCGATTATCAGGACATTCTGACGGACTGCCCAAGCGTCGGAGCTGCGGCCCCAGCCATCTCGCGCGGCGATATCCGAGCAGTCAGCGACTTTTACCAGGCCAGCGGCCAGATCGTGGGAGTTCCCGCCAACTTCAACCAGATCCGCTATCTCCCGCTCAATGAGGGCCGTTGGCTGAATGAACTGGACGATTCACAGAAGCGGACCGTGATCGTCTTGGGGGATGAAGTGCGCAGGACGCTGTTTCCCGGGACGTCCAGCCATTGGGTCCACGATTCTGCTGAATGGAATCCGATTCACCGTGATTGGCACGCTCCAAAAAGTCGGCCACGGCGACAACATGAATCTTAACCTGCGCAGCTTTGTTCCCTTTCACGCGATGCAGGACTACTTCCGGCCCCTGAATGCCGGAATCGCCACCGACGTGATCTCGATGATCAACTATCAGCCACGATCCCGCGCATTACATGAGGCCGCGAAACAGGAAGTGCACAGAATTATCGCGAGGAATCACGGCTTCGATCCGAGCAACTCAGATTCATTTGACGAGTGGGACACGATCAAGACCGTCGATCAGGTCGGGAAGATTTTCGACGCCATGAATATGTTCCTCGGGAGTGTTGGCTTAGTAACGCTGGCTTTGGGCGCGATTGGAATTATCAACATCATGCTGGTCGCGGTGGCAGACCGCACTCGCGAAATCGGACTGCGCAAAGCCATCGGCGCCACAAACAACAGCATCATGTTCCAGTTTTTCGTCGAGGGCGCGTTCCTGACGTTGATGAGTGGGGGCATCGGGATCGGAGGAGCAGCAGCGCTGATGGCGGCGCTCTCCGGGGTGAGCCTCGGACAAGGCTTCGACCCACCGAAGCTAGTACCTTCAACCGCTGCGTTGGCGGTAATTTCGCTGGGCATCGCGGGCATCGCGGCCGGGCTATATCCTGCGCGTAGAGCGGCGTTGCTCGAACCTGTGGAGGCACTCCGCAAAGAGTAGTTATGAACCGAGACCTCCTCAAACAAGCTTATGCTGCGATGCGCCATGACTTGCGGCGCACACTGCTCACGATGGCCGGGATGGCGTGGGGAATTGCAACCGTCGTCCTGTTGCTCTCTTATGGCAACGGCTTTGGAAAAGCGATTGAAACGATCTTTCAAAGCTTTGGCGCTACCGCGGTCGGGGTCTTTCCCGGGCGAACATCGCAACAAGCCGGAGGCAACAAGGCCGGCGTTCAGGTTCGCTTCACGAATGATGACATCGAGCTTTTGCGCAATAATTTGCCGCTCTGCCGGCACGTGGTCCGCATGGCGCAGAAGGATTCGACGGTACAAAACAACAATCGCTCCTTCACGTTTCCCGTCATGGGCCTTGATCCATCGATTCAGGACATATGGAATCTCGACCTCTCCGATGGACGGTTCCTCGACGACGCCGACAACATGCAGCACGGCCTTTATGCAGTGATCGCATCGGAAGCACGCGACAAACTTTTCTCTGGAATGCCGGCCGTCGGGGAGTCGATTCGAATCGATGGCGTTACCTTTGAAGTCATCGGCGTTGGCGCTCCTCGCATGCAGGAAGGCGACAATGACAATAATCGGGTCGTTTATGTTCCCTACAACTCGATGGATGTATTGAAAGACAATCACTATCTCGACGGGATATGGCTGGATTCGGCGGGACTTGATCACGACAAGATGGATAAGTCGATCCGCGAGACTCTCGCCACCGCGCATAACTTCAAGCCTGACGACCAGCGCGCCGTATTCGTCTTCGACGCGCAAAAACAGCTTTCGCAGTTTGGAATCATCACGCTGGCACTGAAAGTCCTGCTGGCATTTATTGGAACTGTCACTTTGGGCATCGGCGGCGTCGGCCTGATGAACATCATGCTGGTGTCGGTCACTCAGCGCACCCGCGAGATCGGCGTTGAAAAAGCGCTCGGGGCAAGGCGCCATGACATCCTGTTTCAGTTCCTGGCCGAAGCGATGGTCATCACGGCTGCCGGCGGCATTCTTGGCATTATCCTTTCTTACGCTGTCTCGATTTTCGCTGGCCGCATCACTTTCTACAGCGCACTCGCCAAGCACGCCGAGGCTGCCGACATCCGATTAATCGTCTCGCCGATGATCCTCGTGGTGGCGACTGCCATTCTCGGTGTGGTGGGTGTGGTCAGCGGCATGGTTCCGGCAATGCGGGCGGCCAATTTGGATCCCATCGAAGCTCTGCGCTACGAATAGTTTCTCCGTGCTACGACGTAAAATATCTCGAAGCATGTCCGACGACATCCTTTCGCTGCCACCCGCTCCATCCGACGCTCGCCTCGCGTACGGTTCCGATCCGAATCAGTTCGTCGATATTCGACTACCGCGTGACAGCTCCCGACGCGAACCGCCATCCACTAGTCATCAATATCCACGGGGGCTTTTGGCGTTCGGCGTACAACCTCGACCATGCCAGCCATCTTTGCGCTGCGTTGACCGCAAAAGGATTTGTCACAGCGAATCTCGAATATCGCCGTGTCGGCAACGAAGGTGGAGGCTGGCCCGGAACCTTTGCAGACATCCGCACGGCTCACCAGTTCCTTACGCAGCAAGCCACAGAGATACAACTTCGATCTGGCGAGAGCCGTTGTGATGGGACATTCGGCAGGCGGACAGTTAGCGCTTTGTCTGGCCGCGCATGAGGCGTCGGTGTCGCGAGTTGTTTCTCTGGCGGGAGTGCTCGACCTTCGGCGAGCTCATGAGCTTCGGCTCAGCAATGACGCAGTGGCGGAGTTTCTCCACGGCACGCCCAACGATGTTCCCGATCACTACCGCGAGGCCGATCCCATGGAATTGTCAGTCGTCCATGCGAAGCAATGGATCATTCAAGGATCGGCCGATGATATAGTCCCCCCGGCATTCAGTCGCGATTACACCTCCGCTAAAGGAAAACGCACGGGCCGCGAAGGAGAAGACGTTCACCTTCTGGAAATCGAAGGTGCCGGTCACTTTGATCTGATCGATCCAGCGTCGGCCGCATGGCAAACAGATCGCAAAAACAGTCCAACAACTGGCCACTTGAACAGCGATCGCATCATTGACACTATCTCCTCCGCCTCATAGGATTCTCGGTTCACCTGAGAAACAATCATGCTGACTTGCGTGAAGTTGCACCGCCTGCTGTTCGTTTTCGCCCTTGCATCCCTTTTCACCGCGGCCTCCTCCTCAGCGCCACAAGCCGATTCTGCCCGCTATCTCAATGATGTGAAAGCTCTGGCCTCGCCGGAAATGGAAGGGCGCGGCGCCGAGACCAAAGGCATCTTCCGAGCCGAGCACCTTATTGAGAAGCGGTACAAAGAACTCCATCTTGAACCAGCCGGAGTACACGGATACGCGCAGCCCTTCACTGTAGTGACCGGTGCGCGATTGAAGTCGGATAACAGTGTGCTCACACAGACGGGCGATGCGAAGAAATCGCTCAAAAGCGAGCAGGAGTTCGTGCCCTTCAGTTTTTCCGCATCAGGACAAGTCGCAGCGCCGGTCGTGTTCGTTGGGTACGGGGCTACGGCGGATGAATTTCACTACGACGACTACTCTGGCGTCGATGTCAAAGACAAGATTGTGGTCGTGCTCCGGTACGAACCTTCGGGCTTTGCCAATAAAAATGGCAGCCATGGACTCAGCCAGCACTCGCAATTAATCACAAAGGCCATCAATGCCCGCAATCATGGCGCGAAAGCTGTGGTGATAATCAACGGAAAGTTAGGCGATAGCGAAGAAGACCTGCTGACTCGCTTCGGCAGCGTCAGCGGGCCAGAAAATGTCGGCATCGTTATGGTGCAGGTAAAAAACGCAGTGGCGGACGCGTGGTTTCAATCCGCGGGAAAGTCGCTGAAAGATGTTCAAGAGCAAATCAATTCAAGCAGCAAGCCAAATTCTTTTGTTTTCCCCGACAATCTCCATCTCTCGCTGCACATCGACATTGAGACGACACATGCGACCGTGAACAACGTGCTCGCTTGGTTGCCCGGCCAGACGGATGAATATGTAATCGTCGGGGCGCACTATGACCATCTTGGCCGCGGGAATTTTGATTCTCTCGCACCTTCGCAGATCGGACAAATTCATCCCGGAGCGGATGACAATGCAAGCGGCACAGCAGGCGTCTTGGAACTGGCAAGACTGCTCGCGCCCCAGCGCGGCCAACTCAAGCGCAGCATTCTGTTCATGGATTTTGCCGGCGAGGAACTTGGCTTGTTGGGATCGGCGGCGTGGGTAAAAGACCCGACACGGCCGCTCAGCAAAGCAGTGGCCATGATCAACATGGACATGATCGGCCGCATCAAGGACGAGAAGGTCTACATCGGCGGAGTCGGAACCGGTTCGACGTTCAAGTCCGTGCTTGAGCAGGCGCAGAAGGAAGCTCCTTTCAAAATCGAGTATTCCGCGGGAGGATATTCTTCGAGCGACCACACTTCGTTTGTGACGAAGAAAATCCCCGTGCTCTTCTTCTTCTCCGGCCTTCATTCCGATTATCACAAGCCTTCGGACACATGGGACAAGATCAATGCGCCGTCCGCCGCGCGTCTGCTCGATATGGTGGAGAGCGTCACGCGTGCAACTTGCTAGCGCTCCCGATGCGCCTGCTTTCCAGGTCGTGGCTGAAGATAAGCCGGCGGCGGGCGGTGGTGGCAGTGGATATGGGCCTTACTTCGGATCGATCCCTGACTTTGGGCAGCAGGAAAACGGCGTGAAGTTTTCGGATGTGAAACCGAACTCGCCCGCGGCCAAAGCTGGTCTCAAGGGGGGAGACATCATGGTTCAATTCGGCGACAAGCCCATCAAGAATCTCTACGACTTCACCGATGCGCTGCGACGCAGCAAAGTGGGGGACGTCGTCGAGGTGAAAGTCATGCGAGACGGGCAACCGCTCACCGTCAGCGTGAAACTGGAACAGCGGAAATAGTTCCGGCACTAATCCCTTATAATCGTCGATCACAGAGAGGAATCCTTTGCCCTTCGACGACCTCCGCCAGTGGATCGCAGCGCTCGACCGCGCTGGCCAACTCAAGCGCATCCAAATCGAAGCCGACCCGATTCTCGAAGTCGCCGAAATTACCGACCGTGTCTCCAAAAGCCGCGATGCGCAAGGAAATCCCGGAGGCCCGGCTCTTCTCTTCCAGAATCTAAAAGGCCATCCGGGCGCTCAACTTCTGATCAACCAGTTCGGCTCCGAAGCACGGATGAAGCTCGCGGTTGGCGTGAATTCCTACGACGAAATTGGCGCGCGCATCCGCATGTTTATGGACATCAAGTCGCCGCAGGGATTTCTCGACAAGCTGAAGATGTTGCCCCTGCTCACCGAGGCCGGAAAATTCTTTCCGCGCACGGTTCCGACCGGTCCTTGCAAAGAGGTCATCAAGCGCGAGAACTTTTCCCTGCTCGACTTCCCGATCCTGCAGTGCTGGCCGAAAGATGCCGGACGATTCATCACTCTACCCTGCGTGACCACGCGCGATCCGAAGTCCGGCAAGCGCAACCTGGGGATGTACCGCATGCAGGTTTTTGACGAAAGCACGACGGGAATGCACTGGCAGCGCCAGAAAGTGGCGGCAGAACATGCTCGCGAACGCATGCGAGCTACAGTCGAGGGCAAATCCGCGGCAGTGGACATTATGGCGCGCACCTCTGGCGGAAGCGTCCGTCCTGAAGGCGACCGTCCGTCAGGAAAGATGGAAGTCGCGGTGGCCATTGGCACCGATCCCGTCGTTACTTTTTCTTCCATCGTTCCAGCGCCGCCGGAAGTTGAGGAGTACATGATTGCCGGCTTCCTGCGCGGGGCACCAGTCGATCTGGTGAAGTGCGAGACGGTCGACCTTGAAGTACCGGCCACGAGCGAGATTGTGCTCGAGGGTTACGTCAACCTCGAAGAACTGCGCAGCGAAGGGCCGTTCGGCGACCACACCGGATTTTATTCGCTTGAGGATCTTTATCCTGTCCTGCATCTCACTTGCATCACGCACCGCAAAGATCCCATTTACGCGGCGACCATCGTGGGCAAGCCTCCGCAAGAAGACGCTTACATGGGCAAAGCGGTTGAGCGCATTTTCTTTCCCCTGATGAAGCTCACGATCCCCGAACTGGTGGACATCAACATGCCGGTCGAAGGCGTCTTTCACAACCTGATGATCATTTCGATCAAGAAATCCTATCCCGGTCAGGCGCGCAAAGTGATGAATGCAATATGGTCACTGGGGCAGGCGATGTTCACGAAATGCATCGTCGTGGTCGATGAGGATGTCGATGTGCAGGATCTCGCTGACGTCACGTTGAAGGTGCTCAACCACATCGATCCCGAGCGTGACATTCAATTCACGCTGGGCCCGGTCGATTCTCTCGACCACGCGAGCCGGCTGCCAAATTTCGGATCGAAGATGGGTATCGACGCGACTCGCAAGTGGGCGACTGAGGGATTCACGCGTCCGTGGCCCGATGAAATCACAATGGACGCTAAGACGAAAGCGCTTGTGGATGCCAAGTGGAGCGCGTTGACGAAGGAACTCGGCTTAAAGTAAATCTCTAATTTTCGATTTTGATCTTCGCCAGATTCTCTATGACCTCGACATCCGAGGGTCGGCTGACTTCGATCCGTACTTACCAATCTCTGATATCTTTTGCGGCGGCAATTATCTTTTCAATGCCGGAACCAGAATAACGTTCGCGCTCCCCACGCCGCCGCAACGCCGAACAGGACAATAAAAGCCACTCCGACCCAGCGGCCCGAAACCGTGTTTTTGCTCCAACCCTGGAGCACGGCAACCAGTCATAGCCCAATAATAAAATCGCGCCGGCAGCTAGGATTTTTGTCAGCATGGCTCCTCCCGACTCTCGGACGAAGGTATATTGAAGCCGCGTCGATGGCGCGCGCAGTGACTCTAGTCACCAGGATCGATGTCGCCGAGAATGGACAATCCGGTTGAAGAGGTGCGCAACAAAAGCTATTTTGCTGTCGACTGAGGTCCAGACGTAACGGACTCGTATCCTCTACAAAGGATCACGGGCAGACGTGGATATTTCGGAAAAGCAGGATCGGTCGCAGAGAGCTGGCATTGATAGAAGATCGCTCCCCGATCCGATGTAATGCGCCGCATGAAGCGGCAGTCAGCACACAAACCGACGTGGGTATTCTCTTGCGCACTCACTGCTACAGCATATCCTTCTCAGCGGTTATTCGATGCAGATCAGCCGCTTGTTTGCTCCACTGAAGGCCCCCAGGGACGATTTCCGCTTTCTTTCGGTATACTAAACAGGCATGCCAGTTCTGAAAAACATCGCGGCCATCGCCAAAGGTATGAGCATCACCTTCATGGAGATGTTCCAGCCGACGACCGTCGAAAATTATCCTGATGGCAAAGATCCGCTGCGCGGAGCCCGCATCGAAGCGCGATTCCGCGGGGCGCACGTCCTTCAACGCGACGAAAATGGGTTGGAAAAATGTGTGGCGTGCTTCCTTTGCGCCGCCGCTTGCCCGTCGAACTGCATATACATTGAGGCCGCCGAAAATACCGCGGAGAATCGCGTAAGCGGCGCCGAGCGATACGCGAAGGTCTACAACATCGACTACAACCGCTGCATCTTTTGCGGATATTGCGTCGAGGCCTGCCCGACGGACGCGATCACTCACGGCCACGGCTTCGAACTGGCAACGTTTAACGCTTCCAATCTTGTCTACCGTAAGGAGCAGATGCTGGCCCGCCGGCCAGCACATATGGGAGCCAACATCGTATTCAATTCGGCCGACGTGATCGGTGGGGCGCCGGCCGAGATGGTGCCGGGGAGCTAAGTTCAAAGCAATTCTTGAATTCGCCTCACGCCGGTCCTCAGAGACCGGCGTTTGTGCATGTAAGCACACTGCATCGCTGCAGATAAAAACCCGACTCGACGCAATTGTTTCCTTCGCCAGGAGCTAGAAGCTAGAAGCTGTCATGACAGATTTCCTACAAACCGTGAAAGACCGCGTCGTCGTTTACGACGGCGCGATGGGCACCAACATCCAGAAGCGCAATCCAACGCTGGATGACTACTGGGGCAAGGAAAACTGCAGTGAAGTTCTGGTCCTCAGCCGTCCTGACATCATTCGTGACATCCATGCCGACTTTTTCCGCGTCGGCTGCGACATCGTCGAGACCAATACTTTCGGCGGATCTTCCGATTGTTCTGCGCGAGTTTGATCTCGGCGACCGGGTACGCGAGATCAACGTCAAAGCGGCGCAACTTGCCAAAGAAATCGCGCAGCAATTTTCCACCAAAGACAAGCCCCGCTTTGTTGCCGGATCGATGGGGCCGACCACCAAGCTGCCTTCGCTCGGGCACATCAGATTCGACGAAATGATCGCGGCTTATGAGGAGCAGGCGGCTGCCCTGATCGAGGGCGGCGTCGATGTTCTGCTCATCGAAACTGCGCAAGACCTGCTCCAAGCCAAGCTCGCGACCATCGGCGTGCTCGACGCTTGAAGAAATCGGGCAAGCGCCTGCCGGTGCAAGTGCAAGTGACGCTGCAGGAAACTGGCCAGATGCTGCTCGGAACGGAGATCGGCGCTGCGCTAACCGCGCTCGAGCCTTTGGACGTCGACGCCATCGGTTTGAACTGCGCCACCGGACCGAAGGAGATGAACGATGCAGTCCGCTATCTCGGGCTGAACTCGACCAAGGAAGTCTCGGTTCTTCCCAATGCGGGTTTGCCCCAGAACGTCGGCGGCCATGCTGTCTACAAACTCTCCCCGCAGGAACTCGCGGAATATCACAAGCATTTTGTCAGTCGATTACGGCGTTCGCATTGTGGGCGGCTGTTGCGGCACGACGCCTGAGCATTTGAAAGCCGTTGTCGATGCCGTCTCGGGCGTCGAACCCGCGAGGCGCGAAGTGAAGCGCACCGGATCCGCGTCCAGTGCCTACACCAGTGTTCCGCTCGATCTTGAGCCCAAGCCCCTGATCGTTGCCGAGGAGATGAATACGACGACCCGCGTCGAACATTTCCGCAAACTAGTGCAGGGCAAGAAATATGACGAGATCCTCGCGCTCGCCAAGAAGCTGGTGAACGACGGATCGCACATGCTCGACCTGTGTTGCGCCATCGTCGGCGAAGACGAGAAGGGATACATCACCTCAATTCTGGAGAAGATCGCGACCCGTGTTCCCGCGCCGATCCTGGTGGACTCGACGGAAGCAGACGTGGTCGAAGAAGCGCTCAAGCGCATTCCCGGTCGCGCGATCATCAACTCCATCAATCTCGAAGACGGCGAGAAGCGCACGTCGAAAGTTCTTCCGATGGCGAAGCGCTACGGTGCGGCGGTGATCGCCCTGACCATCGACGAAGACGGTATGGCGCTGACCGCAGACAAGAAAGTTGCGATCGCGCACCGCATTCACGACCTGGCAACGAAGAAGTATGGGCTCGATTCAACCGACCTGATCTTTGACGCACTCACACTCCCCATTTCGACCGGGCAAGAGGACTATCGCTCCGCTGGCATGGAAACGCTGAAGGCGGTCGAGCGCATCAAGAAAGAACTGCCGTCGGTCAAGACGATCCTGGGCGTTAGCAATATTTCCTTCGGCCTGGACGCCTATCCGCGGCGCGTCTTGAATTCCGTATTTATGCACGAGGCTGTGGACCACGGTCTCGACATGGCGATCGTCAATTACACCAAGATTTATCCGCTGTACAAGATTCCGCAGGAGGAAGTGGACCTCGCGCGCAGACTGATCTTTCAGGACAGATCCGCGGGCGATCCTCTGCAGGTTTACATGGCGCACTTCGCTGGAAAGAAGGGCAAGCCTGCGGCCTCGACGACTGCTCACCTGGACACCTTGTCGGTCGAAGACAAGCTGAAATTCGCCATCATCAACGGCGAGAAATCCGTGGGCGAAGGCGCGAACAAGAAATCGCTGGAAGTCCTGCTTGAAGACGCGCTCGCAACCTACTCACCTCTCGAACTGATCAATACCGTCCTGCTCGACGGAATGAAGACGGTCGGCGATTTGTTCGGCGCACGCAAAATGCAGCTTCCTTCGGTGCTCGATTCCGCCGGCGTGATGAAGCAGGCAGTCGCTTATCTCGAGCCGAAGATGGAGAAGAAGTCAGGCTCGCAAAAAGGCACGATCGTGCTCGCAACCGTCAAAGGCGACGTCCATGACATCGGGAAGAATCTTGTCGACATCATTTTGTCGAACAATGGGTACCGGGTCGTCAATCTCGGTATCAAGCAGCCGGGAGACTCGATCATTCGCGCTGCGCAGGAACATAAAGCCGATGCCATCGGCCTCAGCGGCCTGCTGGTGAAATCGACGCTCGAGATGAAGTACGTGATTCAGGATTTGGAACGGCAGAAGCTCGACTTTCCTGTCATCTGCGGTGGCGCCGCGCTAACCCGAAAGTATGTCGAGGACGACTTGCGGCGAGAGTATGGCAACAGCGTCTTCTATGCGGACGACGCTTTCGCCGGCCTTCACATCATGGAAGATCTTTCCACTGAAAACGGAGCGCGAGATAGCCGTCTGGCCGAAGGCCGCACGGTGAAGGAGTATGCCAAGGCTACGGCCGTCGACGAAGAGACTGGCCCGGTCTTCTCTGAACGAAGCGCCGTGGTCACCGATGCGCCGAACATCCCCACACCTCCATTCTGGGGAGTGCGCGTCCGCAAGAACTACGATCTGCGCGAAGTCTTCCGTTACATCAACGAAACCGCGCTGTTCAAGAATCAGTGGCAGTTGAAGACCGCGTCGCAATCGGATTACCTGCGGCTGGTTGAGGAAAAGTTTCGCCCAATCCTTTTCAAGCTCGAGGACGAGGTGCTTGCTTCCGGCCTGCTTGAACCCGCCGTTGTGTATGGATACTTCCCCGCGCAAAGCGACGGAAATGACGTCATCGTGTATCAGCCGCTAGATGCGGGAGCAAAGCTCGCCGCCGCGCCCTCGGAATTCTTGCGCTTTACGTTTCCCCGTCAGCGCGAGGGACGGAGACTTGCTGTTTCAGACTTCTTCGCGCCCAAGGCTTCGGAAAAAATGGACGTCATCGGTCTCTCGTTGGTCACGGTTGGGCCAAAGCCTTCCATCGAGACACAGCGGCTGTTTGAAGGCGGGGAGTATACGAAGTATCTATATCTCCACGGTCTGAGCGTTGAAACCGCGGAAGCGCTGGCCGAACTGCATCACAAGAAAATGCGTGAAGAATTGGGCATCGCCGATCAGGACGCGCCCGAGATTCGCGATCTCTTCCACCAGAAATATCGTGGATCGCGGTATTCGTTCGGATATCCGGCGTGTCCAAACCTGGAAGATCAGACAAAGCTCTTCGCACTACTCAAGCCTGAAGAGAATATCGGCGTGCGGCTGACCTCAGCTTATCTGCTGGAACCGGAGCAAAGCACTTCGGCGATCGTGGTCCATCACCCGGCCGCGAAGTACTTCGTGGTTTAGAACCAATTAAGTTTAAGTCGCCTCAGAACGAAGTTTGCAGTCGAAGCGCCCAGCTTCGCGGCGGAGCGATCGCATTCCCGGAGAAGAGCCCTCCGAAATCGATCACATTAAGGCGGTTGTTCAGATTCTGTCCGTCGGCCTGCAGCCGCATAGAGACGTGGTCGCTGCGGTAGAGGTCGGCTCCTACGGAAGCGTCAACGGTCAAAGACGGCTTTACGCGTCCGCGATCGAAGTTGATGCGATCCACAACCGCTGGGCCATATTGCGCGAGAGCATCTGCTGGGTCGCCGGTAAAATCAAAGGGTAAGCCGCTGCCATATTCGGAAGACCCCGCCACCCACAGGCGCGGCAGCAGCTGATATCGGAACCGGACGCGCACGCTATTGCGTTGGTCCTGTGAATCCGGAAAGTGACCGGAGAACTGCGTGAGCGCATTCGATGCGTCGTCTCCCAGAAACAGGCCGCCAGTCACGGGAAGCCACACGTTGCCGACGATATACGAATAGCTTGCAAAGCCTGAGAATCTCCCCCATTTCGGTATCTCAAGCTTCCCTTCCGCACCATAAATCACGGCCTTGCGGAATGCGATTGGAAAGCTGACGGACGTGCTCAAGATCTGGTCGTCATCGGCATAGTTGTTCACGTACCGCCGGAAATAATTCGCGTCGAGGCGGAGTTGCCCGAACAACGCCTTCGTTCCTCCAATCTCGAAGTAGTTGCCGTGAGAGGGCTCGACGGGCAACCGCAGCACCTCGGGATCGAGCGAAACAACCTGTGCTGAACTCGAGAGCAGGATATTTTCCGACGACGGCGTTTGAAAGATCCGGTCGTAGGACGCGTGCAGCACCAGCCCGGCCGAAGAGAAATAGCGCGACACTGACACCCGTGGGCTGAGAGCATTCTGGTTGACCAGAAGCTGGTAGTGATCCCAGCGCAGGCCGGCACTCACCGTCCACTTGCCCAGCCGAATAAGGTCCTGCACATAGCCGGACTGTTCAATGTCGGGCCGGCTGTCGGTAAAAGAAAACGTAAGCGGCGTGCCGGGGTCGAACCGGCTCGGATCGGTGATGGTGTCGCTGAAGTTTTCCCTCAGAAACATCACGTCCGACTCGACGCCGGCTTTCCATTCGTGGCGCCCGTGGTGCACAGCGAACGAGCCATTAAAATACCCCTCGCGGAAATTATTGTGCGAGAAAGGGGCGACCGGAGTGGACTGCGGATTGGACGAAATATCGTTCGAGGTATCGCGCACCATACCGCGCACGGCACCCAGCGCGTTTGAAGAAAAAACGTGCTGGTACGAAATGATCCCCAGGGTCTCAGCATTGTCGCCGTCCTCGCGCTGTCCGGCGGCCTGCTGCAATTGCTCGTTGGGAATCAGAAAACGGGAAAATCCGTGGCGGACAATCAACCCGATCCGGTCCGACGGGCTCAGGTCGCGTTCGTAGTGAAGGGAAAAATCCCCGGTCGTTCCGTTATTCGTGTAGTTTTCCGGGACCACGGGATTCAGATAGCGGCCCGTCATACTGCCGGATGCGCTGGCTCCGAGCGTATTGCCCTTCCACACATCCTGTACCTGTGCGAAGGCCGCTCCAGTATCGAAGCTGCCTCCAGACAGAACGGACTGGCCGTGTATGCCGCTTTTCGTATCCTTGAGCGTGTTGACTTCGATGACGCCGCCCATCTTGCGGCCAAACTCCGCCGGAATTCCGGCAGTGTAAATGTTCATCGAGTTGACATCGTCCGCTTCGATCTCCGGGCCGAAGCTGGGAGAGCGATTGTCGGTGAGTGGCACGCCATCCACCACGAACTGAGTCTGGTATTCGGAGCCGCGCGGATGCAGCACCGCATTGCCTTCGTAGAGCCAGCCTGGTTCGGAGTTCACCAGATCCTGAAGCGAACGTCCGGGCAACGAAGTCATCCTCGTCTCGATCGTCTGCGTGCCAATCTCATTGGTCGAACCGGCGCGATCGGGATCGATTAGAGTGTCCGAATCCTGAACATCGACAGAGGTCGTCACCGACGCAAGGCTAAGCCTGACCGAAAACTGAACCGGAATTGCCGAGCGTATCTCGACCGGAACAGAAACTGCGGCGAAGCCAGGCTGAGCAATCTCCAGACGGTAGAGGCCGAAAGGCAGGCGTTTCGCGATGAGCGCCCCGGCGTCATCGGTGGCAAGTGTGTTGTGATAGTCGTTTCCCTGGCTGACGAGCTGTACCGGGGCCTTCACGCCCAGCCCGCTGGGATCGGTGACTTTGAGACGGAGTTCACCCGCATTACTCTGCCCCATCAGCGGCAGAGCAAACAACAGAAATGCGAGATGAATTCGGAGGCGCAACATTACTTCCCCAAGGCTATGCTACCAGCCTTAATCGGGGGAAGGCTGCGTTACGAAGGGCATGAAAGCTGGGCGAAACCACCTTTACTAATTTGAAGATTAGTTTCGAATGTCGGCGAGGAGTCGTTCGACTTCGGCCTTCTCGCTGCCTTTCAAGGGGAGCAGAGGCAGTCGGGCCGGGCCTCCATAATATCCATTCAAGTCCATCCCGTGCTTGAATCCCGGGATGCCGAATTCGCCACCAACTTTTTGTGCGGCTTCCGCGATTCGTTCCTGCTTCAACTTTGCCAAACCTTCATCGCCTTCTTTCCATGCTGCATAGATCTCGTAGCAAGCAGTTGGCGCCGGGCATGCGAATGCGAGGATTGCGCCCACGGCGCCGGCCTCAAGCGATGGAAGCAACTTGTGCGGTGCACCCACCAATACTTGAAAACCAACTTCCTTCTGCCGTGTTTTTAGCTTGCCCACAACGCTGACTGCCGAGGAGGAGGGCTTCACATTAGACGTTCCTGATAAAACTCCCACCGGAATTAATTCTCCGCCGTCACTGGGCGCCGCAGCTGCGGCAAGCATGCGTGGAGTCGCCGCGTCGAATGTCTCCGTAACGGTGGAACTGCGTTTGATGTGGCGCGTGGCAGCAACCATCCTGCGCACCTTCTCCACGTCCCCGCTGGATTCTTTGATGCCGATCATGTTCGGATGCTCTGCGAGTTCAATCACCAGCTCTGCAGGAATGTCGTATCCCGTGGCTTGCGGAAAGTTGTAAATGATGACGGGCAGTGGAGAATGGTCAGCGACAGTTCGATAAAAGGCAAGAATATTTGCCGGCTGCATCTGCTTTTTGTAGTAGTGCGGGGTGCGCACCATGGCAACGTCATAGCCGAGTCCTGCAGCATATTCCGTGAGCCGTAATGTTTCGACAGCGGACTCTACGCCCGTTCCCGCGATAAGAACTTTGTTCGGCGCAGCGAACTCGCGTGCCGTCTTCAGGACGTCGCGCCGCTCCTGGTCCGAGAGCATGATCGCTTCGCCAGTGGAACCGAGGACGACGATTCCGGCTATAGGCGTGCGGGAGTAGCGCTCGACATTCGATTCGAGCTTCTTGAAATAAACGTTGCCGTCCGGATAGAACGGCGTCGTGATGGGAGGAAATATGCCGGATAAGAGCACGGATCACCTCGACCTTTCGCAGCGTATCGCTTCTTTAAAACGACCAAAGGCTAGCGCCGGACGCCATCCCTGCGCTCGGCGTGCAGATGCTGAAGAGCCTTGACGTTAATTTCTCCGCGCTGCAGGGCCTCAATGCCCTCAGCCGCGGCCCGGGCTGCGGCCAGGGTAGTGATGGTGGGGATGCGCGCTGTCACGGCGGCGCGGCGGATCGCTTTTTCGTCGAACCAGGGCTCTTGCCCAGTAGGAGTATTGACCACGAGTTGGATGCGCTGTCCTTTGATGAAGTCGACGACGTTCGGACGTCCTTCTTTCACCTTGTAGACGCGCTCAACATTCATTCCAGCGGCCTCGATCACATCGGCGGTTCCAGCTGTCGCGACAAGCTTGAATCCCATGTCCACGAACTTGCGCGCAACTTGCGCAACGTGTCGCTTATCGTGATCGGTCACACTGATAAAGACTGCGCCTTTTGTCGGCAGCTTCTGTCCCGCGGCCAGCTGCGCTTTGGCGAAGGCCTCACCGAAGTTATCGGCGACACCCATCACCTCGCCAGTGGATTTCATTTCCGGACCAAGCACCGTGTCCACGCCGGGAAACTTGTTCCACGGGAACACCGGTGACTTTACGTAGTACCAGCTTCCCGTATCGAGGTCGGCGCGGCGGTCAATATTCTCTGGCAGGAATTCGCGCAGCTTGCGCCCTGTCATAAGACGCGCCGCGATCTTCGCCATCGGGACGCCAGTCGCCTTCGAGACATACGGAACCGTGCGTGACGCGCGCGGATTCACTTCGAGGACATATACCTTCCCGCCGTCGTTGGCGGCGCCATCACCGCGCGGGATCGCAAACTGGATGTTCATCAGCCCAACAACTTTCAGGGCGCGCGCCAGCTTGAATGTGTATTCGCGCATGCGTTCGAGCAGAGGTTGCGGAATATCGACCGATGGCAACACACACGACGAATCGCCAGAGTGAATGCCCGCCTCTTCAATGTGCTGCATGATGCCGCCGATGACCACATCTTCTCCGTCGGAGAGCGCGTCGACGTCGACTTCGATCGCGTCTTCAAGGAAGTGATCGATCAGCACCGGACGGTCGTGCGAGTACTCGACCGCGTCTTTCATGTAGCGGACGATCGACTGTTCGTCGTAAGCGATGACCATGGCACGCCCACCAAGAACGTAGGAAGGCCGCACCAGCACTGGATAGCCGATACGCTTTGCGCCTGCAACTGCTTCTTCAATCGAGGTCGCCATCACACCCGGAGCTTGCGGGATCTCAAGGTCTTCGAGCAGTTTATTGAATTGCTTGCGGTCTTCTGCGAGATCGATCGATTCGGGCGAGGTCCCGATGATCTTGACGCCCGCTTCTTTCAGGGGAAGAGCCAGGTTCAGCGGAGTCTGTCCGCCGAACTGGACGATCAGCCCCACATCGGCACCTTTCGATGTCTCGTGCTGGTAGATAGCCCAGACATCTTCGAAGGTCAGCGGCTCGAAGTAGAGGCGGTCGCTGGTGTCGTAATCGGTGGAGACCGTTTCAGGATTGCAATTGATCATGATCGTCTCGTAGCCGTCATCGCGCAGTGCGAACGAAGCGTGGCAGCAGCAGTAGTCAAACTCGATTCCCTGCCCGATGCGGTTCGGACCGCTGCCGAGAATGATTACTTTCTTCTTGTCTGTCGGCTCCGCCTCGTCTTCGTCTTCGTAAGTCGAGTAGAGATAGGGCGTGAAGCTCTCAAACTCCGCGGCGCAAGTGTCGACGCGCTTGTACACAGGCATGACACCGTGCTTCTTCCGCAAGTGCCGAACTTTTTCCTGACCCTCAAGCCGCCAGGCCTGGGCCAGTCGCCCGTCGGAGAGTCCCATTCGCTTGGATTCGCGCAGCACTTCTGTGGGAATCGACTCCATCGGATGCTTTTCCAGCTCCAACTGCTGGTCGTTGATCTCCTTGAGCTGGTACAGAAACCACGGGTCCATCGATGTCATCTTCGCGATCTGCTTGACCGTGTGTCCCTGGCGGAGCGCGTATCGCACGTAGGCCAGTCGCTCCGGATGTGGCGTGACCAGGCGTTGCGTCAGAATCTTGGGCTCGATCTTGTCGGCTCCGACTTTCCTGCCAGTATCGAGGGAACGGATGCCCTTCATCAGCGCTTCTTTGAAGGTGCGCCCGATGGCCATCACTTCCCCAACTGATTTCATCTGCGGGCCGAGCGTGTCGTCGGCGCCGGGAAATTTCTCGAACTGCCACTTCGGAATCTTTACGACAACGTAGTCGAGCGTCGGCTCGAAGCAAGCCAGCGTCTTGCGAGTGATGTCGTTGGGAATTTCATCGAGTGTGTATCCAACTGCAAGCTTTGCGGCAATCTTCGCAATCGGGAAGCCGGTTGCTTTCGACGCCAGCGCCGAAGACCGCGACACGCGCGGGTTCATCTCGATGACGACCATGCGTCCGGTCTCGGGATTCACGCCGAACTGAATATTCGAGCCGCCAGTCTCCACGCCGATTTCCCGGATGACCGCGATCGACGCGTCGCGCATCGCCTGGTACTCACGATCCGTCAACGTTTGAGCCGGCGCGACGGTGATCGAATCACCGGTGTGCACGCCCATGGGATCGAAGTTCTCGATCGAGCAGATGATGATGACGTTGTCTTTGGAGTCTCGGATTACTTCCAGTTCGAATTCTTTCCATCCCAGCACCGACTCCTCGATCAGCGCTTCGTGCACCGGAGAGAAATCGAGGCCGCGGCTCAGGACTTCCTGCATCTCCTCTCGGTTGTAAGCGATCCCGCCACCCGATCCGCCCAACGTGAACGACGGACGGATGATGACCGGGAAACCGATTTTTCCAGCGAATTCAAGGCCATCTTTCGTGTTGTTGACGAGTGCCGACTTCGGGACATCGAGGCCGATCTTCTGCATCGCGTCTTTAAAAACGAGCCGGTCTTCGGCCTTCTTGATCGCAGTAACGTTCGCGCCGATGAGCGTGACGTCGTACTTCTCGAGCACACCGCCATCGGAGAGCTCAATCGCGAGATTCAGCGCAGTCTGTCCGCCAACCGTGGGCAGCACCGCGAATCCCGCGCCGGGAGACATTTCCCGCTCGATGCGAATAATCTCTTCGAGATATTCGAGCGTCAGTGGCTCGATGTAAGTGCGGTCGGCCGACTCCGGATCGGTCATGATGGTCGCAGGATTCGAGTTGGCCAGCACAACTTCGTAGCCCTCAGACTTAAGCGCCTTGCAGGCCTGCGTGCCGGAGTAGTCGAACTCTGCGGATTGGCCAATGACGATGGGTCCGGAGCCGAGGACAAGAATTTTCGAGATGTCAGTGCGTTTTGGCATTATTGGATCGCGGATTCTTTTCTGTTCTCAAATGCGAGTGCCCCACAAACACCCGGTTGAAGGAAAAGATTGAGATCCAGAGTTTTTGCGTCTGGATCAATCTCAATCGGAACATAGCCGTGTAGATCACGATAACCTTCTGATGTTTGTGTCTCGACTTTCAACATATAGAAGCCCGCCGCGACGGTTTGGAAACCGAACGAGCCAGATTCGCTGGCAATCTGTGTTTCGATCACCTGTCCCGAGATCGCACGTGACAGCGTCAGCCTAGCTCCGGCCAGTGCGCCAAACGTCGGATGGGCCTGATCTTTCAGAGGTTCGCCTGTCCTCAAAGCGGCGTTGAGTAATCCAGAAATGAACCGAACCGCTAGAGGATTCACACCTGGCCACTCAAATGTAATCTTCTCGGTTCGAGGCTTCGTGCGCCGACCGTCTACTACAATCTCGATGGACTGTGGGAACGCCGCATCACTTATCCCCACGTAGTAACGACCCGGCTTTACATCACTAAATTTCGACTGTCCTGCGTCGTCCGTCGCAATCGTGAGCAGGGAGCGGCTCGCCTTATAGCCTTTCGGGTCAGTGCTGAGCTCTACACGAACCCCAGCGAGCGGCTTCCCTTCGTTTACCACAAGTACCGAGAAGCTTCTCCCGATCTTGGTGGGATTCGATGAGTAGGTGCACGCCGAGGCAGTCGCTACCAGTGCGAATATGAAACAGGAACGCCATAAGAGTCGGAATGATTCGGTTTGGCGGTCTCGCTTCACCCCTTCCACTCCTCCATCATCTTCGTAAATTCCTTGAACAGATAATGTGAGTCATGCGGCCCCGGCGCCGCTTCTGGGTGATACTGGACGCTGAACAGCGGCATATTACGATGACGTAAGCCTTCGAGCGTATCGTCGTTCAGGTTCATGTGCGTGAACTCGACTTCGCTCTGCGCCAGCGATTCCGGATCGACAGCGAAGTTATGGTTGTGCGCCGTAATTTCGATCTTGCCGGTCTTTAACTGTTTCACCGGATGATTCCCACCGTGGTGACCGAATTTGAGCTTGAAAGTCTTTCCACCAAGCGCAATCCCCGTGAGCTGATGTCCGAGACAGATTCCAAAAATCGGCTGCCGTCCCATCAACCTGCGGATTGAATCCACCGCATACGTACACGGCTCCGGATCGCCGGGACCATTTGACAAGAACACTCCATCGGGCTTGAGCGCGAGCACATCCTCTGCGGTAGTCTGCGCCGGGACCACCGTCACCTTACAGCCTTCTCCGCGCAGCTTGCGCAGGATGTTCTGCTTGATTCCGAAATCGTATGCGACCACGTGGAATCGCGGCGGCTCGTCTTTTACTCCGACCACGGCCGTTGGTTCGTGCGAACGCTCGCCGACTTCCCAGACGTAAGGGCGCTTGGTACTGACCTCTTTCGCCAGATCGGTGCCGTCCATTTTCGGGATCGACCGCGCCTTCGCAATCAGCTTGTCGGCATCGCTCTCGATGGTCGACACAACTCCGCGCATCACACCGTGATCTCGCAGATGGCGTACCAGCGCTCGCGTGTCGACGTCCGAGAGCACCGGCACCTTGAACTGTTCCAGATATTCTTCGGCCACCTGCTGCGAACGCCAGTTCGAGCTGACGCGCGAAAACTCGCGCACAATCAGCCCTTCGATCCACGGACGAGTGGCCTCGTTGTCTTCCTGGTTGGTGCCGTAATTTCCGATTTCTGGATTCGTCAGAACGACGATCTGGCCGGAGTACGAGGGATCCGTGAAAATTTCCTGGTAGCCGGTGAGGGAAGTATTAAAAACGACTTCGCCGTAGCATTCGCCTTTGGCGCCGTAGCCTTTGCCTCGGAAGACTCTGCCGTCTTCCAGCGCAAGGATAGCTTGCATTCTCGCTCCGGTGAGTGGATTTTGTAGATTTTATCAGGGAATATCGGCGGAACACTGATAAATTGCGCCGTTAGCTGTGGAAAATTTGGATCGACGCCCGCACGTCTGGAAATTCTAAGCGCGGAGACTGCCGGCAGAACGGCTGAGGGCGCGGAGAAATTCTTCACCACGGATCGCGAGTGTCTAGCGAACTCTTCCCAGCTTATCCATGGGCCAATAGCCAAAGACGGCTTTGCCATAAATGTAGCTCTGGTTCACTGAGCCGAAATCGCGGCTGTCATTCGACATGGAGCGATGATCGCCTAGAACGAAGAAGCTGTTGGGCGGCACTACAAGTTCCGGATACGACCGGGTATCGGAGTATTCCGCCGGCACATAGGACTCATCGAGGCTCTGGCCATTAACGTAAACTTCACCACCATCAATTCGAATCTTGTCCCCCGCCATCCCAATCACGCGCTTGATGTAGCTCTTCGAAGGATCGCGGGGATAGCGGAAGACGACGACGTCTCCACGCTCGATCGGCTCCAGCCGGTAAACGAATTTGTTGACGAAGATGCGTTCCTGATCTTCCAGCGAAGGCATCATGCTCGTACCTTCGACTTTCACTGGCTGGTAGAGAAAAATAATGATGAAAGCCGAGATCGCCAGCGAAATGATCAGGTCGCGAAGCCATACGCCTAAGCCGGTTCGCATTCGGGGATGGGCGGCCCCTACCAATGGCTGGGCTACCAGGCTTGGCCCGTTTGCGGCAGAGATTGCGTCAGGGGTCGCAGCTCTCGTCGAATTCGGATCTGGCGACGGGTCTTGCATCTCCCACCATTGTATACAGAAGGGCTGACCGCGATGTCAGGTTATGTCAAGGCAGGTGCGCCGGCAGGACCTCGGACGCCCAGCGCTCCGGAGCGGCCTCGGGCACGGTACAATAGATAGACCCGAGGACCTTTATGACACGCTTTCCACAGCGCAAAAACCTGTATCGGACCCTGAGTTTGGCATTTCTTTTTCTATTTACCCTGACGATGGCTGCTGAGTGGGTAGCTCCGCAGGCAGAAGGCGGCGTGCCCGCCTTCAACGCCGGGCCTCCACCGAAAGGCACCAGGTTGCCTCCGACGCTGACGAAGTCGGACCTGTGGGGCGCGGACGCGCAGTATCCCTATCAGACTCATGCTTACGAGCTTGCAGCCAAAATTCCGGCCGTCCTGCACCAGCAGCCTTGTTATTGCTATTGCGACCGCATGGGACACAACAGTCTCCATAGCTGCTTTGAAGGAACCCACGGCGCGCAGTGCTCCACCTGTTTGAAGGAGCTTTACTACAGCTACCAGCAGAACCAGAAAGGCAAGACCGCCGCACAGATCCGCGCTGGAATCATCAAGGGCGAATGGAAGCAGATTGACCTTCAGACCGCGGCGTCGATCAATTAGCGGCGAGGGTCCGCGGACGGCAAACGCTTCGCGAACAGTGGTCGACACAGCCGGGCGGCTTTACCTCAACCTAGTCTTTGAGTAATACTTTAGTATTCAGCCCAGGAACGTACTTACAAGGAGTTCCCCATTAACAAGAGCACAGGAAGAGTTTTGCACATGGCTCAGAAACCGACCGCGAAGAAGGCTGCGGCAGAAGATCCGCGCTACACCCAGGCTCTGCAAAGCTACGAGACGGGATTGCGCTCGATGCAGGAGCACAAATTCGACAAGGCGAAGCCTCATTTTCAGAAAGTGTTGGCCGGACCCATCAAGGAATTGGCCGATCGCGCCAATATTCATCTCAGCATCTGCAATCAACATCTCGAGCGTACGACGGCAACGCAATTCAAGTCTCCGGAGGAGCACTACGACTACGCCGTTTCTCTGATGAACGTGGGCGATTATGTTACCGCTCGTGAGCATCTGGAGAAATTGCTGAAGCAGAATGCCAAGGCCGATTATGTCGTCTATGGCTTGGCTGCGCTGGATTGTCTCACCGGCCACGTCGAAGATTCGCTCCGCCGCCTGGATGAGGCGCTGCACCTGAACGCTCAATTGCGTTTCCAGGCCCGCAACGACTCCGACTTCCAGAATCTGGCGGAAGATCCTCGCTTCACAGAGCTGCTTTATCCCGATCCGGGTGCGGATTTGGATGAATCCGAAAGCGGCTTAGGCGACGAAGACCCCATCTAACCCGCTCGCGGGATTCGATCCATGCACACCCGAAGTGCCGAGCTTACGACTCCGCAGCCGACCGCTCACGCGGGCGGTCTGCGAGTCGTTGCCATCGGTGGCGGCACCGGGCTCTCCACACTTCTCAAAGGCCTGAAGCGTTATGTTCGAACCGCCGCCGAAATGGCGGCGGCACGTCCTGAGCCAAAAACCATTCGCGATCTTTGCGCCGTCGTCACGGTGAGCGACGATGGTGGTTCCAGCGGTCGGTTGCGGAAAGAGCTCAACATGCTTCCGCCGGGCGACATCCGAAACTGCATCGTCGCCCTGAGCGAGGACGAGGCTTTGCTTTCGAAGCTATTTCGTCATCGCTTCGAAAAAGGATCCGGCCTTGAGGGCCACAGCTTCGGCAACCTCTTTCTCGCCGCCCTCACTTCCCTGACCTCCGACTTTTCCGAAGCTGTCCGCTTGTCCTCTGAAATTCTGCTGACGCGCGGGCACATCTATCCCGCCACCACATCGAACGTGGAACTTGAGGCCTTGATGGAGGATGGTTCGCGGGTTCGCGGCGAAACAAAAATTACTGCGAGCAAGGTTCGCATTCGCGAGCTTTTTCTTGTTCCCCCAGATGTCGATCCCATGCCGCAAACGCTCCAAGCAATCGCCGGAGCGGACATAATCACCATCGGCCCGGGATCGCTCTTCACCAGCCTGATTCCAAACTTGCTCGTGCGAGGGATTGCGCAGGCCATCGTCGAATCGCACGCGACCAAAGTGTATGTGTGCAACCTGATGACGCAGGCGAATGAAAGCCTCGGACTCAGCGCCGCCGACCACATTCGGGCCTTGAATCGTCATGCCCACAAGCAGATCTTCGACTACGCCTTGATCAATCAGACATCCGTCTCGAATGAATTGAAAGCTAAGTACGCGCTCGAAGGCGCCTGCCAGATCGTCAACGATCTCGATGCGATCCAGGCGCTCGGAGTAATTCCTGTGCTTGGCGACTATCTCGATGAAGACGGAGTCGCCCGTCACAATACCTCTCGCGTCGCCAGCGATCTGATGCAACTCGCCGAAGAACATTCCAAGGACCAGCGCTCATAAAAGCGTCGCCGCTCGCTTTTTTGTGTAGAGGCGGACGCATTCGCCCTCCCGCGGAGAGAGGCGACGCGTGCTTGGTCTATCGACGATACGGCTCGCCCTCCCTTGTTTGTCCGCCGCTGACACCTTCCTGTATTGTGAAGGCTCTCGTATGCGCCTCTTCCTGGTTCTCGCCGCAACAGTACTTCTCTCGTCATCACTTTGTTTTTCTCAGGCCGCGCCCGAAGAAGGCAGCCAGGAAGTTCAGATATGGACGGGCGGGGGGCACTCCGTGCCAGGCGGCACCTCGCATACAGAGGTGTTCAACGCAGGCTTGCGGTATGGGTGGATCATTACTGGCCCGCATCTGCCAGGGATACTGCGCGGCCGCTTCGAATATGCCGTCGATGCTGTGCCCGTAACGCTAGTCTTCCAACCCCTGAACACCGCATACGGCGCAGGATTCGACCCGCTCGGCCTGAAGTGGAATTTCGAACGGCACGGACGATTTTCCCCGTATCTAGAACTCACTGGCGGGGTTCTCTTCACGAACCACGAGGTTCCCGCCTATACGAACGACGTGAATTTCACGCCGTCCGCCGCGTTCGGTACGCACGTCCTCGGCGCAAAATGTACCTGGAATGTCGAACTACGCTACCTGCACATCTCCAGCGCCGGCCTGGGCCGTCATAATCCCGGACTCAACACGGTGCAGGTGCGGCTGGGCATCGGAAAATTCTTCCAAAGACATGCTCGCTGACGTTGTCTGGCGTTTTCTTGGTTTGACTCATTGAGATGAGTCATTTAGACTCATGGTGTGGCCAAACGACTGCAAGTGATCGTGCAGGACCCCGAGTATCGAGAGATCCAGCGGGCAGCACGCTCTCGACAAATGACCATCGCCGAATGGGTGCGCCAGGCACTTGCCCTTGCCCGCCGCCGAGAACCACTGGGAGACGTGGAGAAGAAACTTGCCGCCGTGCGCGCCGCGGCAAAGTATGAATCACCGACGTCCGACATCAAGGCGATGTTGGAGGAGATTGAGCGGGGATACCTCTCCGGCCATCAGCCATGATTATGGTCGATTCCAATATCCCAATGTATCTGATCGGCTCGCCCAGCCCTCAAAAAACCGATACGCAGCGATTGCTGGAAAAATTAATTAGTGGGCGCCAGCGTTTGGTAACGGATGCTGAAGTGTTCCAGGAAATCCTTCACCGGTACACTCTCGTCAATCGGCGCCATGACATCCAACCCGCTTTCGACGCGCTTCTCAATGTGGTCGATGAGGTCTTCGCTATTGACCGCTCAACAATTGAGCGAGCCAAGCAGATCGTCCTCGGATACCAGCGGCTATCCGCCCGCGACGCCGTGCATTTGGCCGTTATGGAGCGGTACGCCATCGACCAAATCCTAAGTTTCGATACAGACTTCGACGGCTTTCCAGGAATCACTCGGCTGTCCTGATGAATCAATCGAAGCCTCGTTGTCACGCCCAGTCATGATTGAAAAATATGAATCTCGGCGAATTAAGACGTCAAATTAGACACATACTTATCACCGTTTGGGATGCGTGTCGGCGACGAACCTAACGCACAGGATGAATACGACGGTTACCTTGGCGGTGTGTTCGACCTTTTGACCAGTGGAGCTTCCGATGACCGCATGAGCGAACAACTCGTGCGGATCGTCACGGAACGAATGGAGCTTCCTGCCAAAAAAGAGGACATGCAGCGCACCGTTTCTGCCCTCCGCCAGATTCGCCTTCCGCAAGAATCAAAGTAGTCCCTGTTAAACCAGCCATCGCCACTAGCCCGTAGTTGCCGCCGTTACGGCAACCCAGCTATGCTCATCCGTTATGTCCACGCTCGTTGAATGCGTCCCAAATTTCTCCGAAGGTCGCGACAAAGCCAAAATTGACGCCATCGTCGACGCCATGAAAATACCCGGCGTCTACCTGCTCGATCGCGAAATGGATTTCGACCACAACCGCTGCGTGATCACTCTGGTCGGAGAGCGGGAAGCGATTCAGGAAGCCGCCATTCGCGGCGTTGGTAAAGCATCGGAACTAATCGATCTGACCACGCATCAAGGCGCTCACCCGCGCATGGGCGCGGCTGACGTCGTTCCCTTCATTCCTATCGAGGGCGTTACCATCGAAGACTGCGTCGCCATGGCAAATCATGTTGGCGAGCAGATATGGAAGCGCTTCCAGATCCCCGTGTATCTGTACGAATCGGCGGCGCGCATCCCCGAACGTCAGGGGCTGGAAAATATTCGTCGCGGGCAATTTGAAGGCATTCGTGCGGAGATCGCCACTAACCCAGCTCGCCGTCCGGATTTTGGCGAGGCGCGCGTACATCCCACTGCTGGCGCAACAGTCGTGGGCGCCCGCAAATTCTTGGTCGCCTACAACGTCTTCCTGAACACAACCAACGTCGATATCGCCAAGAAGATTGCCAAGGCCGTTCGCTTCTCCAGTGGCGGGATGCGCTTCGTAAAAGGCGCTGGATTTCTCGTACGCGGGCTGGCCCAGGTCTCAATGAACCTCACCGACTTCGAGCAGACGCCCGTCCATCGCGTCTTCGAATTGGTGAAGCGCGAGGCCGTTCGTTACGGGGTGATGCCGATTTCCAGCGAAATTGTCGGACTCATCCCCAAGAAGGCTTTAGAAGAAGCCGCTGAATGGTTCCTGCAGGTCGAAAACTTTGACTCATCGATGATCCTCGAAAATCGCCTCGCCGCCGTAATGGGCGGGAAAATGACGGTAGGTGGAATTCGAGCGGGAGTCGAGCCGTTCGTCGAGCAGTTGGCCGCAGCCACGGCTACTCCTGGAGGCGGAAGCGCTTCAGCGGCCGCGGGGGCTATGGCCGCGGGACTGGCCGTTATGGTTGCATCCATGTCACGGGGCAAGAAGGCATACGTGCAGTACGAATCGGAACTCAGCGCCGCGATCGCCCGCCTAACTCCCTTGCGCGAAGAATTGAAAGCTGCAGTCGATGCCGACGCCGAGTCCTACAACGAAGTCATGAAGGCCTACAGAGCGGCGCGTACGGCCAGTGATGAGAAATCCGGCGAAGCGCTGATCGAAGCGGCTTTGAAGCAGGCAACCGCGGTCCCCTTGAGTGTCTCCGAAAAAAGCTATGCCATCTCGCAGATTGCCAATTCCCTTTTTCCGATAACCAACCCAAACATGAAATCGGATTTGACGACCGCAGTCGCCCTCTCCCGCGCAGCCATTACGGGGGCTTTGGCCAATGTAGAGATCAATCTGTCTTCTTTGAAAGACGAAGCCTTCAAGGCAGAGATCCAAAAACGAACCAGCGTCATACATACCTAAAGCGTTACTCGAACATTTGGACCTAAAACACACTGGTGTAATGCAAGAACTATCCAGCCACGCAAATACTTGTTTCGCACCCAGTCGCGCGTCGAAAACCCTTCTGCCGGGTTTCACTAACTAACAAATGAATGCCAGGCATTCCTGAGGTTTTTCGATGGGACGCACCGCGCTCTTCTGTGTCTCGCTGCTGATTCTCGCGTCCCTGATGCTTCTTATGGGGATGAATGGGTGCAGCAGCGCCAACTCCAATTTTTCCGGTGGGAAGATTCAGCACGTTGTTATCGTTTTCCAGGAGAATCGCACTCCTGACAATCTTTTTCACGACCAAGTTCTGATTGATGCTGGAGCCGACATCGCCTCGACTGGCTTGAACTCGGCAGGCAAGACCGTAGAACTTTCGCCCATACCCTTGGGAGTCGGCTACGACCTCAGCCACGCGCACACCGCCTTCCTAAGCATGTACGACAACGGGAAGATGGATGGGGCCGATACCATTCCCGTCAATTGCCTCGGAGGCGAGGCGAACTGTCCGCCACCGCATCCGCAATATCAATACGTGAACCCTGCGGATGTTCAGCCCTACTTTCAAATGGCCGAGCAATACACCTTTGCCGACCGCATGTTTCAGACAAATCAAGGACCAAGCTTCCCTGCCCATCAGTTCATCATTTCTGGAACCTCTGCCCCCAGCCCGGGGAGTTCGTCGTTCGTGGCTGAGAATGCCACGGGAGTGCCGGATCCCAGCCACAATACGGGTTGTACCGCTCCCCCGGAAGAGTACGTTCTCACAATCGACGCCACCGGGAATGAGACGACCAAGATGTATCCATGCGCGGACCATCCGACGCTCACCGACCAGCTCAATGCTCGCAATATTAGTTGGCGTTACTACACTCCGTCGGCTGGGTCGCTGTGGACGGGTCCCAACGCAATCCAGCACATGTGCGGCCCTGATGCTGCACCTCCAAATGCGACTGCCTGTGTGGGTTCCGACTGGGTAAATCATGTTGTCCTCTACTCAACCGAGAATCCAGCTCCCATCCTCAATGACATCGCGAATCGACAGCTTCCCTCGGTGAGTTGGGTGATGCCTTCAGGCGCCAACTCCGATCATGCCGGCTCGACCTTGGCGACAGGAGGACCCTCCTGGGTGGCATCGATCGTGAACGCAATCGGCAATAGCGAATATTGGTCCAATACAGCCATCATCGTCGCTTGGGATGACTGGGGCGGCTGGTTCGATCATGTCCCTCCATCAAAAGTGGTGACCGATGGCAGTTGGGGATCCGGATATGTTTACGGCTTCCGGGTTCCCCTGATCGTGATCTCCCCGTATGCAAAGCCGGCATACATTTCACATCTAAACCATGACTTTGGAAGCGTGTTGAATCTGATCGAAAGGACTTTTGGCTTGGAATCCATGGGATACGCCGATGCCTACGCGGATGACCTTTCTGACTGTTTCAGCTTCACTCAGGCGCCGCTGAAGTTCAAAACCATCGATGCCCCGCTGAAAGCCGATCATTTCCTGAACGACCGAAGCGGGCCCACAGACCCCGACAATGATTAGGGTTACCACCTGGGCTCGAATGCCGGGACTTGGATCCGGACAGTCTTCAACCAGTCAACGGGCCTTGTCCTTTTGTTTCTTACTGTTTGGGTGCAAGTAAAATAGAATGAAAGCGTTCTATGGACGACAAGGCCTGATCGCGCATCCAACTACAGAGTGCGCATCTCCCCTATTCCTTACGATTTTCGAGGCGTTATGAAATTTCTCAAGACCTGTATGGCATCTTTTCTGCTGGTGAGCGTGGCTTATGCGATGCCGCTCAACTCCGCCGCCCGCACCTGCGTCCCCGCCGACCTGCTGCAATTGATTTCGGTGGACTATCGCGCCCTGAAGGACTCACCCACAGCGATGGCGCTGAAAGCGCAGTTGATGCCCGATAACATCAAGCAGTTCGAAGCCGCGCTCAAGAGCATTGGCCTCGATCCTGAGAAAGACGTGGACACACTTACCTTTGCTTCCTTCCGTACCGGCAAGCA
This sequence comes from uncultured Acidobacteriota bacterium, assembly GCA_963819455.1. Classification (GTDB taxonomy): domain Bacteria; phylum Acidobacteriota; class Terriglobia; order Terriglobales; family Acidobacteriaceae; genus Sulfotelmatobacter. The sequence goes on along the minus strand of CAWFWF010000009.1, from coordinate 709,727 downwards.
GGGCGTAAAGACTGTCGGCGTCGCCAGCGGTCCCTTCAACACTAAGGCAGTGCTGAAGAAGATGAAGCTGCAGAAATACGTTCCTAAGAAATACGGGAATGCAGAAATCTACCCGATGGATGGTGGCTTCGTCATGAGCTTCCTTGATGACAGCAGTCTGTTGTTCGGCGACATGACCGCCCTGAAGGCCTCTCTCGATGCCAGGGACGGCACGGTAGCGGGCTTGGATTCTAATGGCACCATGGCCGACATGATGACCAGCGTCGATTCCGCCCCGGTCTGGAGCATTCTCGACCAGCAGGGTACGCAGAACATGATGCGCTCCGCGCTGGGCGATGCTTCTAAGATTGCCGACTACGAAACCATGAAGAAGCGCCTGACGGGTTCGCGCTACACCATGAACTTCAACAGCGGCGTGAACTTCGACCTGACGGTTGTCACCTCTGACTCGATGACGGCCGGCACGATGGCTTCGCTGGTCAAGGCAGGCATCCAGTTCAAGAAAATGAGCGCCACTCCGGCGGAGAAGGTTGCGGTCGACAACACAACTGTTGATTCCGATGGCTCGAACATCGGCGTTCACTTCAAGGCCAACGATCAGCAGTTCCAATCGCTGATGCATTCCGATCTGTTCGCGGCCGTCTCGCACTAGAGACGTTTTCAGGTATGAGGAAACCCCGCCAGCCTCAAGGCTCGGCGGGGTTTTCATTTCTGGTCCGGCGTCGTGCCAGTGAGCCGTTCAGCTCAACCAATCCACTTCCAGGCATCCCAGCGTAAAGGCATACGGAAAGCCCCTCACATCGCCCTTCTTCACGTAGCCGCCGTCGAAAAAGACGAACATCCGGTTCGGATCACTTTCTGAATACTGCACGGACGGTCTCCACGGACCGGCATGCCATCCACCGTCGTCTGCATTCATGATTTGGACGGGTGCACCCCAATCCTCGAGCTCAGAGGACAGCGTTTTCGAGCGGCACCACCAGAGACCAGTATTTGCAGGAGCCGCTGTTTTACCCAACCATACCCGCGAAAAGACAGCTTCATACTCTCCGTTTCGCTCTATAACGCGAAAGTCGAAAATCTTCTCTTCAGCGGGCGCGAAAATTTTGCGCGGACTCCAGCCGGAGCGGCCATCGGAACTCTCGGAGAAGCCCTGCACCAGATAATCTTCCATGTTGGATCCGGCGACGTACCACATCTTCCACTTCCCATCGGCGTAAATCAGGTTGGGTTCGTAAACGCTGCCGAGTTCCCATGCCTCGGTCGGTACAAACACGGGCTCCGATTGGTCGACCCATACGTTGCCATCCCACTCGAGATAACCGATTGAGTAAGGTCCCCATGGATTGTCAGGAGCGCCCGCATAGTAAATGCGCTCGACCCAAGCATCTCGCTCTGGATCGAAGCCTTTCACATACGAGGGACAGTGGCGCCCGCCTTTGAGATCCCAACTGTGGCTGAATTCATGGGGAGCGACAGATACGATTTCTTTGGGATTTCTTGCGCTCGCTGTTAGCTGCCAACCAGTTGCGGCGAGTGGTGCGCCCTGAGGCAGCGTGGCGCTAAATAATTCAAGGCTTTGATAACCGCCGGCCTCTCCGGCCAAGCACATCCACCAGCGGTCTCCGCGCTTGGCTATGCTCGCATCGGTGAGTTCCACCACGTTCGTAAAAGGAGAGAATCCCTCCGCCGGATCAAAGATCTTGATCTTCTTAACTTTAAAAAGTCGTTGGTTCTCGCCCATGGTGCGATTCTAAAACGAGAATTACTTCTTGTTCTCGCTTCGCTTCTTCCCTGCCCATCCCTCTTTCACGATCTGGCGGGCGCGACCCAGAGCCAACCCATCGGCGGGAACGTCCTCCGTAATACAGGACGCTGCCGCTACGTACGCGCCCTTGCCTATCCGCACGGGAGCGACCAGCGTGCTGTCACTGCCGATAAACACTCCGTCCTCGATGACGGTCTTGTGCTTGTGAACGCCGTCGTAGTTGCAGGTGATCGCGCCAGCGCCGATGTTCACTCCGGCGCCAATCTCGGCATCCCCAAGGTAGGTCAGATGATTGGCCTTCGATCCTTTGCCCAGCTTGATCTTCTTGGTTTCGACAAAATTGCCGACATGCGCTTCTTCCCCGATCTCGCTGCCCGGACGCAAATGCGAGTAAGGCCCGAGGGTCGCGTTCGGCCCGATGCTCGATGCCTCCATCACACATCCGGGACGTAGAAGCACTCCATCACCGATGGTGCAGTCGCGAATCACGCAAAAAGAGCGAATGCGGGTGCCGCTGCCAACCTTCGTATTACCCAGCAACTGCACGTATGGATCGATCACCGTGTCTGCGGCAATCTCGACATCCGCATCGATCACACAGCTCGCGGGATAAAAGATCGTCACGCCCTCCGCCATGAGTTGGCGGCATTTCACCAGGCGCATCTCCTGATCGATGCCCGCTAATTCCGCTCTCGTGTTACCTCCCAAAACTTCGCTGGGATGCGGCGTCTTCCAGGCGACAACCCGCCGTCGCGCTTTGCGCAGCACGGCTGCCATGTCCGTTAGGTAAAACTCGCCATGAGCGTTGTTCGTAGAAAGCTTGTCGATGTTTCCGTACAAGTCGCCAGTATTAAACACATAAAATCCAGAGTTAATTTCGCGGATCTTCTTCTGCGCTGGGCTCGCCGCTTTCTCTTCCACCACAGCCTGCACCTCTACGCTGCGAGCGTTCTTGCGAAGCACGCGGCCGTATCCCGTGGGATTTTCCAGGTCCGCGCTGAGCAGTGTCATCGCTGCCCGCTCTTTCAGGTGAGAGTCGCGCAGTTGGGCAATCGTCGCAGCAGTAATCAGCGGAGCGTCTCCGGAGAGCACAATGACGTGGTCATAACCGCGCAACCCGTCGCCCGCCACCATGAGAGCGTGTCCCGTTCCACGCTGCTCGGATTGCAGGACGAAGTTCACACCCGTATGCTGCATCGCCGCGCGCACGCGATCTGCCTCGTGCCCGATGATCGCGAACACGTCGGTGGCCGGAACGATTTGCGCCGCTGCCCGGATGACATGCTCCAGCAACGGCTTTCCCCCAACCTCATGCAAAACCTTGGGAAGTTTGGATTTGAGCCGCGTTCCTTTGCCCGCCGCCATGATGGCAACGGCAATTCTCGGAGATGAGCTGTGCATTGGAAGAGTAGATTTCTTGCTCGCGGAAACTCGAGCCGGCAGAGCCGAACGGGCCGAACTGGCTTTCGATTTCTTCATTCGACCTCAATATACCGCGCCCGGCCGTCAATGGCTATTTCGCACGCCATGTCCTACAATCATTCGGCGCGATGAGCAAAAACTCGCCGAGGCGCGCAGACTCCAGCGGAGGAAGTTTTCAACATGCCCAAATATGTCATCGAGCGTGAGATCCCCAAAATCGGTGAGGTTACGCCCGACCAGGTCATCGCGATTTCTCAAAAATCTTGCAGCGTCCTGAACAAGTTGGGGCCATCGATCCAGTGGCTGCACAGTTACGTCACACAGGACAAAATCTACTGCGTCTATATCGCGCCGAATGAAGAGATGGTGCGCGAGCACGCGAAACAGGGCGGCTTCCCGGCGAACAGCGTCTCGGAAGTGAAGATGATCATCGACCCTACATCGGCCGAAGCCTAGAAGTCACAATCCCAAGCCGCCATCCACTGCCAGAATCTGCCCGGTTACAAATTGGGGCGCGGTCGCGAAGAACAATACCGCCGCGCCAATCTCTTCTCCCCGTCCATTCCGGCCCATGGGCGTTTGCTTGGCCATCCGGCGCATGAACGCCGCAGCCGATTTCTCTTTCAGATCGATCATTCCGGGCGCCACGGCGTTCACCGCTATCTCCGGCGCAAGAGCCTTCGCCATAACCTTCGTCAACATGTGAAGCGCGGCTTTTGACGAACAATAATGCGCGTGAGTTGCCCAGGGCCTCAGCCCGCCCAAAGATCCCATGTTGATGATCTTGCCTTCCACTGGGCCCGCATTCTTCCCACGGCTTCGGCGCATCCACTTCAGCGCCTCGCGCGAAACCAGAAACGGCCCGCGTGTATTCGACGCAAAAATGGAATCCCACTGCGCCACCGTCAGCTTCTCAAACTCGGCTGTCTCATAGTTCGCGGCATTATTCACCAGCACATCGATTCGGCCCAATTCCTGCCCCGCCTCTTTCATCATGGCGCGAACGCTGGCCTCGTCGGTGACGTCGCACTTCAACGCAAAGGCCCGGACTCCCATACTCCCGAGATCGATCACAGTCTCCCGCGCCTCGCGCGCCGAGTTGCGGAAGGTAATCGCCACGTCGGCGCCCGCGCCGGCCAGAGCGAGGGCCGAAGCGCGCCCCAAACGCCGGGCAGCCCCGGTGACCAATGCAGTCTTACCGCGGAGCGGTTTTGAATCAGAGTCTGGCATGCATGGAATTCTACCGTTCCCGAGGAAAACGGTGGACAGGAGGGCTGGGAAGAGCCTGATTCGCGCGAAATTGGGCTGGAAAATGGCATTCTCCCGCGCTAGAATCCTCCGCGCATGGCAGGCCTCCGCACCGTTGTGGTGTATTCACGCAAGGGCTGTCATCTCTGTGAAGTTGTGAAAGAGAGTCTGTCGAAGCTTTCACGCCGTGGCGGCTTTACCTGGCAGGAAGTCGATGTGGATTCCGATCCTGACCTCCGCCGCCAGTTCAGCGACGAAGTTCCCGTCGTCTTCATCGATGGCCGCAAGGCCTTCAAATATCGCATGGACGAAAGCGACTTCCTTCGAAGACTGGCCAGCTAGGGGCGTCCGGCTCCCGTCGCCATTTTCCAGTACAATTCCCACCGGCATGCTTCGCACCGAACTCTACGCGGACGCGCGGAATCTCTTCCTGCATGACCTTGTTCTGGATTCATGCCGCCGCAACGGCAACAAGACTGCGCTTGTCGATACATCGTGCGGACGCCGCCTGACCTATGCGGAGTATGGAGAGACGGTCGAAAGCCTCGCCCGCGGCTTTATCCACGCCGGAGTAAAGCCCGGCGATGTCATCGCGATCTTCATCGCCAACTCCTGGGAGTTCTGTGTCAGCTTCCATGCGGCCCAACTTGCAGGCGCGATCCCAACGCTGCTGAATCCGACCTACCGCGAGCGCGAAGTCCGCTACCAGCTGGAAAATTCCGGAGCCGTTCTGCTAATCACAGACGGGGGAAACATCGAAGGCGTGGATCTTGGAGGATTACCGAATCTTTGCGGCGCTTACACCACGCGGCAGCATCGGGCCGGAGCTCAGCCTTTTGCCACACTCCTAGATTCAGGAACGGCATCGTTTCCGCAGCCAACCGATTCCGCCGACCGAACACTGGCCGTGCTGCCCTATTCGAGTGGTACGACGGGATTACCCAAGGGGGTGATGCTTTCGCATACCAACCTTGTGGCGAATGTTTACCAGTTGCTTGGTCCGAACGCCGCACCCCTGAATTCCGACGACAGATTTCTCTGCAGCCTCCCGCTCTATCACATCTATGGGCTGAATGTGATGCTCAATCCCTCATTGCTGCTGGGCGCCACGCTGATCCTGATGCCCCGGTTCAACGCGCCACAACTCACCAGCTTGTTGATCGATGAGGATGTCACGATGATGCCCCTGGTGCCACCCTGCATCAACGCACTCTGCTTGGCAGCCGAGGCAGGACAGTTTCCTCAAAACCATCATGTTGGCTGGATCAAGTCAGGCGCCGCTCCGTTGGCCCCCGACCTTGCTCGCCGGTTCACGTCTCTAACTCGCATTCCCGTGTGCCAGGGCTACGGTATGACCGAGGCCTCACCAGTGACGCATGTCGGATTTCTGGATCCCGCGCTCTATCATCCCGATTCAATCGGACATCCCGTGGCGCACACGGATTGCCGCGTGTTGGCACAATCCGACCTCGATCCTTCCGATACTCCGGATGATCTCACCGAGGCCCCCTCGGGACTCCCCGGAGAACTCGTCATGAAAGGGCCGCAGTTCATGCTCGGCTATTGGAAAGAGCCGAATGCAACCACCGCCGTGCTGCGCGATGGATGGTATTGGTCGGGCGATATCGTCACCCGTGATCGCGAGGGCTTCTACCGCGTTGTCGACCGCCGCAAAGAAATGATCAAGTACAAGGGATTTCCGGTCGCGCCTGCCGAGGTTGAAGCGGTTCTGTTAGAGCATCCAGCCGTGAAGGAGTGCGGCGTCGTGGGCCGTCAGAATGCCGACGCGGGAGAAATTCCCATTGCCTTCGTCTCGTTGCGGGATGGATTTGTCGACAACGAAAAATTGAAATCCGAGCTTTGCGGGTTCGTTGCGGAGCGCCTCACCCCCTACAAGCAGCCCCGCGAAATTCATTTTGTGGACGTCGTTCCGAAGACTGCCTCCGGGAAGATTCTGCGCCGAGAATTGCGCAAGCTCATCTCCTGAAGCCGCCAGGCGTCCACAGAAGAAAGCCAACTCCCATTTACTTTGATTTGCTGCTCTCGGCCGCGAGTTTCCGCGTCACCAGAAAACTCCACAGGATCTGGTTGGCGTCGAGATCGGTCGCTATTTTCCCAATGGTCTTCTCAGGCTCGTATTGCTCGCCGCCGGGCCATGTGTTTCCCGCGCCCTTCACGCTGTACAGCACAATTTGCGCGTCCTGCTGGCAACTTCCGTAGGTGTCAACCTTCGTCTCCATTCCACCTTTGCCCTTCGCGGAGAGTTTGCTCTTCTCCGGCTTCTCGGCACAGCGGTCGATCTTGGCCCACGACTTGGCGCTGTCTTCGGCGGATAAAGTCGCAAGGTTTTGATTGTGCTCCGTCCCGCCACCATACGGGACGACTGGATCCGACGTGCCATTCACCATGGCCACTGGCACTGGCCGCGAGGGCAGGCAGATCATTGTCTTCGGCATCGTGGCTCCGACCGATCCCACGGCGGCAAAGCGATCGCTTAATGCACACCCCAATCGCAAGCTCATAAACCCGCCTTGCGACAAGCCGAGCGCGTAGACGCGAGAGGAGTCCACCGAAAATTTGGTTCCAAGATGATCAAGCATCTCATTGAAGAATCCAACATCGTCCACCTCCGCTGGCCTTTGCTGCTCACTCGGATCGCGCCTCGGTCGCTGCTGCCCCCCGCCACCTGGATATCCTCCTCCTCCGCCCGGGTAACCGCCCCCACCCCCGGGATAACCTCCGCCGTAACGTCCCGCGACGTCCCGGCCCCATCGCCATCTGGCGGTGCTCGGGCGCGCGCACGCCGGGATTCCAGCGCCCGTGCAGCGCCGCTGGATAGACTGCGATGATTCCATCCTTGTCGGCCAGTTCGTCGAAGCGTGTGAGCCGCTCCATGTCGTCGGGATCCTGATTCATCCCATGCAGCAACACCACCACGGGGTATCGTCTTTGCGAGTCATATCCCTGCGGCAGACGCACCGTGTAAGCCCGGTCCACTTCGTCAACCGTGACTTTTTCTCTCGTTTCCTGCGCGCAAAGAATCTGACTGCCCGGCAGAAGAATTAGAGCGGCGACGGCGACACAACTCCCTGAAAAATTCCTAATTTTCATGCTGACTCCAGAAGGCGAACCCGGAAACCCAAGCGGCTTACAAGGTTTGGAAGCATCCTGGACCCTGGAAGTTGGCCGTACCGTGGAACTTTCTCGCTGAACCCTGCGTACCTAAATCAGAAAGCAAATTCACTCCCGCAGCCGTGACAAAGGCCAAAGGAAGGAGAACTACGATGAACGATCTTACAGGTCTCGCAGCCGTGGTCTTGGTCTTCGCAACTCCAGCCTCGATGTTAGGGATGTATACCTTCTATCGCGTGCGCAAGCTGCGCACAGAAGAACGGCTGGCGGCAATTCAGCGCGGCGCCACCGTCCCCATGGAACCCGATCTTTCCGAGGTGGCTCGTTCCCGTCGCGCCGGCATCCTTCTTCTGACAGGCGCTATCGGATACATGGTCGCATTCACGATCGTCGGACGCATCGAGCCCGACGCCACGGTCGCAGGCGCATTTGGAGCAATCCCCTTCGCGCTGGGCCTGGGTTTCTTCTTGGATTCAGCTTTAATTCGCAGAGACGCTCGCGCCTCGTAGACCAACCGAGATTGATGACACGGCAGCGGTGAAGCGGTAGTAGTGAGCATCAATGTGCAGCGGGAAGCCCCACTCTCAACCTGGCTCAGTTCTGAGCCGGAACCAAGGGTGGGGCTTAAATTTTTGACTGTAGGTTGGCAGGTAGATCAGAGCCTGGATCATTCGCCCGTAAGGAATTTGAACTGCCGTTCATTTAGCGGCACCACGCTCAACCGTCCTTGACGCGCCAGCGGAGAATCCGCGAATAACGTATTCGCCTTAGCCTCGGCCAGCGTTACCGGCTTGGAATTCGCCTTCCCCACCTTAATTTTCACTTGGGGATTGCTCGCGTCCGAAGCGTCCACGGAAACTACGGTCGCCGTTCCGACCGCACTCTTCTCGTCGCCCGTGTGGTAAATCACCAGCCGCTCGCCCGCCTTCATATTGCGCAAATTCTTCACCGCCACGGGATTCGATACCCCATCCCACACGGTTGTCTTTTCGCGTTGCAAATCCGCGAACGAATAGGTCGACGGCTCAGTTTTGAGTAAGTAATCCATACGTTCTCCGGTCGCGCATGAAAGCATCATGCTGCGAGGTCAGTTCGGTTTCTTGTCCTTTGGATCAGCGGGCGGTGGCGGATCCTGTTTCGGCGCAGTGTTGGGATGATCTTCATAAACCGAGAACTGCCCCGCTGGACGTTTCAACTTGACGGTGATTTCAGTCTTGGACTTTTGAATGTCGTAGTCTTCGCCAAACGTCTGGAATCCCTGCGCCAACACCTGCACGCGCAGCATTCCATAAGGAATCCCATCGAAGTTCGCCTTGCCCTCGGGATCGGTCTTTAACTCCATGCCGCCGCGCGCCTGTTTGCCAGCCTCATTTACGGAGTGCATCACGACTGCCGCGTTGCGCACGGGCTTGCCGTTTTCGTCCTTGATGACTTGAAAGTAGATCCACGAGGTTGGTTCCTCGTCTTTATCTTTCTGGCCCCAAGCCAGGCTCGATGCCGCGAGCATCAACAGAACCGCCCCGCCCCAAATGATCTTCTTCATGCCGCCATTCTATGCACCTCGGCTTTGATTGTCACCTGCGGCGGGTGCTCGCAAAACTCTTCTACAATTGCCGATGTGAAGACATGGGACGTCATCATCGTCGGCGGAGGAATCATCGGCCTGTCTCTGTCGATCGCGCTGCGCAAGCGCGGAGCCGCCGTTCTAGTCGTAGAGCGTGGCGAACCGGGCCGCGAGGCCTCCCATGCCGCCGGAGGTATGCTCGTCGAGTGCCCGCTGGAAACTCCGCCAGCGCTGCAGGAACTGGCGACAGCGAGCGCAGGGATGTATCCCGAATTCGCTCACGAACTCGAAGTTGAATCAGGGATGAAGGTGGATCTGAGGGATCAAGGGACCATCCTCTTCTCGCACGATGCAACGAGCACGGCGCAGCTTGGCTCTGCCATCTCGGCGTCCGAGTTACGGAAGCTTGAGCCCGCACTTGAGTCTCCGTCTCCGGCATTCGTACTCAAGGAGCGTAGCGTCGATCCTCGAGCGCTCAGCTCCGCCGCATGGCAAACGGCAAAAAAGCGCGGCGTAGATTTCTCCTCTGGAGACGAAGTCAGCGCTATCAATCTTTCTGATGGACACGTTTCCGGAGTGACCACCAACAAGACTTCGTTCCTGGCCGAGAAAGTCGTCATGTGCTCCGGAGCCTGGTCTGGACAGATTAGCCCACAGCCTCTGCCCACGCGTCCAGTTAAAGGGCAGATGCTGTGCTTCGCCATGCCCTCTCGCGAATTGCTGAAGCATGTGGTCCGCTCGCCCAAGGCGTACCTGATTCCCCGCAGCGACGGCCGCCTGCTCGTGGGAGCGACAGTTGAGGAAGCCGGCTTCGACAAGCGCACCGACGCGAACACCATTCAAGGACTGCATCATGCTGCCCTCGAGTTAGTCCCCAAACTCCGAGATGCCCGCATCCTGGAAAGTTGGGCCGGACTTCGCCCGGGCACTCCCGACGGGTTGCCGATACTCGGAGCGACTTCGATACCCGGCTACTTCGTTGCCACGGGACATTTTCGCGACGGAATTTTGCTAGCCCCCATCACCGCAAAGGTAATGACCGATGTGATCGAGAGCGGCAAGCCGGAACACGATCTGACCCCATTCTCGCCTGCGCGCTTCTTGTGAGGTCAACGGAACTCCTCTTGAGGGATCTTCGTTCCTCCACTACGCTGAGAGCCGCGGCGGGAAGCCAGAGCTGGCACTAGGAGTTTTCTTGCAACTCATCCTCGAAAATGTAAGCAAGCAATATCGCGGAGGAAACTGGGCCTTGCGTAACTTCAGCCTTCAACTCGGCCCCGGAGTTCTGGGATTGCTCGGTCCAAACGGAGCGGGCAAAACCACGCTGATGAGCATCCTGGCCACCATCACGCGGGCTACCGACGGCCGAGTTGTGTGGAATGGAACGGACCTCGCACAAAAACCTGATTCCCTCCGCTCAGTTCTCGGTTATCTCCCGCAGGATTTCGGCGTCTACCCCAACCTCAACGCGGTGGAGTTCCTGGAATATTTGGCAGCGGTGAAGGGACTCGATGGCGTTTCGGCAAAGAAACGGATAGACGAATTGCTGAACATTGTCAATCTCACCGACGTCCGAAAACGCCTGCTCGGCGGCTATTCCGGAGGCATGAAGCAGCGCATTGGCATCGCCCAGGCATTGCTCAACGATCCTCAACTCCTGATCGTGGACGAACCGACCGCCGGACTTGACCCTGAAGAGCGCGTCCGCTTCCGCAATCTTCTGTCGGAGCTTTCCGGCGAACGAATCGTCATTCTCTCCACCCATATCGTCTCCGACGTGGAGGCGACTGCCACTGACATCGCCCTGATCTCGCAAGGAACTCTGGTGGCACACGCTTCCCCGGAAGAGCTACTGCGGAAAGTGGAAGGAATGGTGTGGGAGTGGGTGGTGCCCAGCGCCGATCTTACCGCCGCGCGCCAGCGCTACCTCATCAGCAATACGGCGCGCCGTAGTGACGGCGTCCATGCCCGCGTCCTCGCGGACAATCCGCCCGGCGGCGCGCAATCCGCTACTCCGAACCTCGAAGACGCCTATCTCTATTGCTTATCGCAGCATCGCGCTGGAACCGCCAATTTGGCACTCGTTCAGCCCGGAGTTCCAGCGTGACCCGCGTGAACTCCGTCCATGTGCTTTACCACATGGTGCGAGCCGATTTCCTCGAGCGTGTACGCCGCTACAGCTTCCTGCTCACACTGGCCGGAGCGCTGTGGGTGGCCTACGGTGTCGCCACGGAAAAAGTCTGGATCGTCGTCGGAAACGGTTATCGCGGCGTGTATAACTCCGCCTGGATCGGCGTGCTCATGACAGTGTGTTGTTCAACATTTCTGTCGCTCGCCGGATTCTACATCGTGAAGATTTCGGTTCAGCGCGACACCGATACGCGTGTCGGACAGATCCTTGCCGCGACTCCAATGCGCAAGGATTTCTACACTATCGCGAAGACTCTGAGTAATTTCGCGGTGCTTGCGTGTATGGTGCTCATCCTGATGGGGGCAGCGCTCATCATGCTTCTGATGCGCGGTGAAGCTCAGTCGCTTTCCCTTTGGAAATTGTGGTCTCCCTTCCTCTTCCTTGCATTCCCCACGATGTTGCTGACGGCTGGCGTCGCGGTTCTTTTCGAGACTCTGCCGGTTCTGCGCGGGGGCGCTGGCAACGTCATCTACTTCTTTCTGTGGATCGCTGTCTTAGGACTCGGGGCCACTGGTTTTGACGATCCCAGCGGGTTGCAGCTTCTATATCGCAGTGCGCGCACTACCCTCCAGAAGATAGATCCATCAAGCCCCCAGAACTTCCATTTCAGCCTCACAATTGGGGGCGAGCACGCGGTGCGGACTTTTCCCTGGAATGGGATCGAATGGACCTTAAGCATTGTTCTGATGCGCCTGCTGTGGATCGCGGTGGCTGTCGGAATTTCCTTCGCGGCATCAGTCTTCTTCCAGCGCTTCGATCCAGCGCGGTCGTCAGGCAAACGAAAAGCGCAGCTCGCCAATGTCGAGGATGCGACCTCGCTCGCCGAGCCCGTCGCTCCCGCCTCTGCAGGCCATCTAACTCCACTTGTCCGTACGTCAAGCCCTTCGCGCTTTGCTCGACTCGTTGCGTTCGAGCTTCGGCTCATGCTTAAAGGCCAGCGGTGGTGGTGGTATGGCGTGGCCATCGGACTCGCGCTCGCCCCACTGATTGTGCCCGACCCTGGCGCTCGAGCGGGAATACTTATCGCCGCATGGCTGTGGCCAATTTTCCGCTGGTCGCAAATGGGCTGCCGCGAAGGTCGTGAACACACGACAGCCTTGATATTCTCCTCCGAGAGCAGCCTCACTCGACAGTTTCCTGCGCTGTGGACTGCAGGAGTCGCGCTCGCTCTGGTCACTGGCCTCGGAGCCGGGCTAAGGTTGTTTGTCAGTGGCGACTGGCACAACCTCGCCGCCTGGCTTGCCGGGGCACTCTTCATTCCCAGTCTCGCGCTCGCTCTTGGCATCTGGACCAGCGCCAGCAAAACGTTCGAAGCGATCTACACCGTCTGGTGGTACATCGGCCCAGCTCATCAATTGCATGGCCTCGATTTCATGGGCACGACACCAGCCTCCAGCTCTCCTGCTATCTACGCAATCGCAGCCGGCTTACTGCTGGCGGCCGCCGCGTGGCGCCGCCGCCAAAGCCTGGGATATGCGTGAGCGCCAGGTTTTTGTAAAGCTAGTTCGCTGAGTTTCCGCAATAAGGCGGTTATGCAAGGTGCTACACGTTGGGCACGCCCTTGCTCTGCGCGCTATACTGATCCGTTTCCTCGGAACCCAAGCCCGGCAATCAGAGTTTTCCACCGAGATTTATGTTGTCGAATCAGATTTTCGAATCAAAGAAAGGGTCAACAATGGCCTCTTCCGCAGTCGATTTTGCTCGCAGTAATCAGCAGCGTTTCTTAGACGAACTCAAAGATCTTCTCCGCATTCCCAGCGTCAGCACTCTGGAAGAACACAAGCCCGACATCAAGAAGGCCGCCGATTTCGTTGCCGCCGACCTCCGCCGCATCGGCATGGAGAACGTCGAAGTCATCCCTACCAAGGGACATCCGCTGATTTACTGCGATTGGCTTCATGCAACCGGCAAGCCCACAGTCCTCTGCTACGCGCACTATGACGTACAACCTGCCGAACCCCTCGACGAGTGGCAGACGCCCCCATTTGAACCGACTGAGCGTAACAACAACATTTATGCTCGAGGCGCGGTCGACGACAAGGGCCAGCTCTGGATGGAAGTTAAGGCCCTCGAATCCCTGATGAAGGCTGGCGGCGGCAAACTCCCCATTAACGTCAAAGTAATTTTTGAGGGCGAAGAAGAAGTTGGCGGAGAGGCCATCGCCGAATATCTTCGGAAGCAGAAAGCTAAGCTCAAAGCGGATTTCGCGCTGGTCTGCGACACCGAACTCTTCGCTCCAAATATTCCGACTTTGTGCGTCGGCCTTCGCGGCTTGGTTTACACGGAAATCGAAGCTCGCGGAGCCAAAACCGATTTGCACTCCGGAGTCTATGGCGGCGCCGCGCCCAATGCCCTGTTCGCTCTGGTGGAAATCATCAGCAAGCTGAAAGACGCGAAGGGCAAAGTCTTGATTCCCGGCTTTTACAAAAACGTCAAAGCCCCGAGCAAGGACGAATTGAAAGCCTGGAAGCGCCTGCCCTTTAGCGAAGAGCACTATCGCAAAACCGAAGTTGGATCGAAGGTTCTGACTGGCGAACCGGGATTTCCAGTTCTATACCGCACGTGGGCGCGGCCTACCCTCGAAGTTCACGGCATGCCCGGAGGCTTCACCGCTCCCGGTGCCAAGACGGTCATTCCCGCCAAGGCGTCGGCAAAGGTTTCCATGCGCCTAGTTCCCAACCAGGACGCGGATGACATCCTCAAGCGCTATACCGCATTCGTGAAGAAGCTGACCCCGAAAGGCATCGAGTTGAAGATCACCGTCCAGAGCAAGGGACCGGCCTGCGTAGTCGGCACCGACAATCGCTACATCAAAGCGGCGACAGAAGCGCTACATGACACGTTCAAGAAAGAAACAGTCTTCATTCGAAGCGGCGGATCGATTCCCATCGTCACCGACTTTCAGGACGTGCTCAAAATTCCCAGTGTGATGATGGGTTTCGGCCTCCCGGATGACAACCTGCACGCTCCAAACGAAAAGTTCCACATTCCGAACTTCCACCGCGGAATTGAAACCATCTGCCGGTTCTTCGAAAAACTAGGGTAGACAAAAATTCTGTCATCCTGAGCGAGGATTGGTCTTTGCGCCCCAAGCGCAAAGACCAACCGCAGTCGAAGGATCCCTAACAGCCTCATCACCGCGAATCGTTCGCGCAATTGTCCTGCCGTCCGGCCGGATCGACCATCCGGTAAGCGATCGCTCGAAAGGCGCTCAACTGCATTCGCAACAAATCATAACCATTGACAATCATTCGTAACAGGCCTACTCTCGCTCCCAATCACTCTGCACCGCCACGAATCGTGCATCCTGCAACCACAGGAAAGGAGACTGGCAATGAAATCCCTCGCGAAACTGTGTCTCGTCCTCGCCGCCTTCACCACGGTCGCCATCGCCCAATCCGGATCCACCTTCTACGTAGCCAAGACAGGCAGTGACTCGAACTCCGGCAGCTTCACGGCGCCGTGGCTTACCATCCAGCACGCCGCCAACTCCGTCACAGCCGGAGCCACTGTCTACGTGGAAGCCGGCGTATACAAAGAGTCAGTCACGTTCCCGGCGAACGGTACAGCGACCAACTACATCACCTTCGCAAACTATCCTGGACAAACGGCGGTAATCGACGGCACCGGAGTCGCCATCAGCGGAACCCAGGGACTGATCAACCTGGTCAATCGCAGCTACATCACCATCAATGGCTTTGAAATTCGCAACTACACCACTAGCAGCGCGAATCCCACACCCGTCGGCATATGGGTCACTGGCTCAGGCAGCGGAGTGCAGTTGCTCAATAACATCGTGCATAACATCACGACCACCGCCGAGAAGAATGGCAACGCCTTTGGCATCGCGGTGTATGGCACTGCGAGCACGCCCATCACGAACATCACGATCAGCGGGAACCAGGTCTACAACCTGAAGACAGGTAACAGCGAGTCGCTGAATGTCGACGGCAACGTCACCTACTTCACCATCAGCAACAACGTCGTTCACGACAACGACAATATCGGAATCGACGCGATCGGCTTCGAAGGCGTCGGCCCCTCCGGCAACGATCAGGCGAAGTTCGGCCTCGTCAGCGGCAACACCGTTTACAACATCACTTCCTTCGGGAATCCGGCCTACGGCAGCCAGTACGCGGCGGACGGCCTGTACTGTGACGGTTGCTCCAACGTGATTTTCGAGAGGAACACGGTTTACAACACCGACCTGGCGATGGAAGCGGCCAGCGAGCACAAGACCCACAACAGCAGCTATGTCACCATCCGCAACAACCTCTTCTACAACTCGAATGCCGTGGGCATTTCCATCGGAGGCTACTCCAACACGGTCGGCGGAAGCGACCACGTTGTCATCGTCAACAACACGCTCTACAACAACAACAAGAAGAATCAGGGAGCGGAGTTCCAGATTCAATATCACTCGGGCTCATCGTCAGGAAACATCTTCGAAAACAATATCGTCTACGCGGGAACGCAGAACGTCTGGATCTATAGCTACGTCAAAGGCACGTCTACCTACCCGGCGCCTCCAGCGACGATGAACTGGAATCTCTACTACTCGACCAAGGGATATGTGTCCGGCACCTCGATCGACTGGGCGGGCAAATCCAATTATGCGAGCTATTCTGCCTACCAGTCCGCAGCCGGAGAAGACGCTAACTCGCCGAACGCAAACCCGCAATTCGACAATCTCGGATCAACTCCTCCCAACCTTGACGTGGCCACGACGTCCCCCGCCGTCAATGCGGGGAGCACGAGCCTCACCTGCAGCGTCGGCTACTGCAACGGTTCGTCCATTTACGGCAGCACCGACTATGCCGGCAATCCCCGCATCAACAGCAGCGGTCAAATCAACATTGGGGCCTACGAGCAATAGAGTTTATGAGGGCGGACGCATCCCGTCCGCCCTATCTTTCTAAATTAGCCTTTTAATTCTCTGCGCCCTCAGCATTTCCTTAGCGCCCTCCGCGGTTAAATGAGTGGCGATGAAAGATCAATTGAACCACTTCATTCCAGCCAGATCGCTTGCGTTCGCAGAAGCGCTGCGCTAGCCTAAATATGCTCTCGCGATTTTCCCCTCCTCTTTCCCTCTCCACCCGAAAACTGCGCATGTGGTGCAATGTCTGTGCAATGGAACGCGGTCGGTCCTAAGCCCACACTATATATAGTGTTATATTGCTTGACCCCACCCCGATTTCACCGTTACAGTAGCTTAACTTTGTGCCCGCCCTGCCCAGCCTAGGGTGAGAGAACCGCCGGAAATTGCTCCGGCATGCATCGAATCTCACGGGGAGGAATCCCTTTGGTACACAGTCGTGCCCGATCCGCTTGGCCGCGTTTTGCGCGCCACACGGACCGCAATGGGCCACCAACCGCCAGTCCCTGGGTTCCAAGGAGTCGACGTTGCTCAAACTGAAGAGGCTTCAGATTCTCGGTTTCAAGTCGTTCTGCGACCGCACCGAGCTCAAATTTCATGGAGACGGTGTGGCGGCCATCATTGGCCCCAACGGCTGCGGCAAGTCCAACATCTCCGACGCAATCTCCTGGGTGCTCGGCGAGCAGTCGGCCAAGACTCTCCGCGGGGCCCGCATGGAAGATGTCATCTTCGCCGGGACACGCGACCGTAAGCCCACCGGCATGGCGGAAGTCTCGCTCACCTTGGTCGATCCCGAGATCTCAGGCGGCGCCGACTTAGCTGCACCCGTGGAACTCGACATTCGCGACGACATGCCCAATGCCGCCGAGCCCAACGTAATCGACGACTGGGACGAAGCCGGCATCCGGGCACGCGCCGCCGCCGACACCGAGCGTGCAGTGGAAGACGCGCAACCCGGCAGGACCGAGGAAATCGAAGTCCCGCGCTCGAAGGTCAACACCATCGCGGTCGCTTTTCCGGAAGATGAACCAATCTTCGCTCTGCCCGCACATAATGTCATCGCTCCCGCGTCGGCCGCCGCGGTCGGAACTGTAGCCCCGCATGTCGTACTGAAGATTCGCCGCCGTAAATTCAACCAACAGCAGTTTCATGCGGGGGAGATCGTTGTCACGCGCCGCCTGTTCCGTTCCGGCGACAGCGAATACCTGCTGAACGGCAAGCTCTGCCGCCTGCGCGATATCCAGGAGCTGTTCATGGGAACCGGCCTTGGGCCGGAGTCTTACGCTCTAATCGAACAAGGACGAATCGGACAAATCCTCAGCAGCCGGCCTACGGACCGCCGCGCGATTCTGGAAGAGGCCGCCGGCATCACTAAATTCAAGACGAAGAAGCGTCTTGCAGAAGCCCGCTTGGAAGACGCGAAGCTCAACCTCGCGCGCGTGAATGACATCTTCGAAGAAGTCACGCGGCAGATGAATTCCCTGAAGCGCCAGGCGTCGAAGGCCGAGCGCTATGCCCGCTTGCGCGACGAAATGCGCGCCAAGCTGCGCCTCGTTCTGGCCAGCAAATTTGCATCGATCGAGCACGAGAGCGCGGAGATCGATGCCCATCTGAACGTTCTCGCCGAAGAAATGCAGCACCGCGGCGAGGAGGTTCAGCATCTCGAATCCGAGCACAATGAACGCACCCAGCGCGGATATTCGATTGAAACCGAACTCCGCGAGAATCGGGATCGCATCAGCCAAATCACTCTTGAGATTGACCGTGCGCATGCCCGCCGCCGCCACAACGAAGAGCGCTGCGCGGAATTGCTGGTCCGCTCCGCCTCGGCTGAGGCCGAACTGGCGCAAGCCCGCCACCGTCTGACTGCGTTGGAGTCCGAGCGCGAATCCAACCGCCAGATTCTCGAGTCCGCCGCAGCCGATTTGGCAGCCGCACAGAACGACCTCATCCTTTCGCAGCAGGAAGCTACAGCCGCCGCAACCAGTCTGGCGGCCATTGAGCGTCAGCAGGAAGAATCGCGCGTCTCAATTTTCGATACCGTCTCGTCAGCCTCGCGACTCCGCAATCAATTGGCGCAAGCGGAAGAGCGACTGGCGGGAGTCGATCGCGAAGCACGCCGCCTTGAAGCCGAGATCGCGAGTGCCAGCGTCCAGGTCGAAGCTATTCGGCGGACAACGCGGCCAGCTGGCACTTGAATTCCAAAGCATTACCGAGCGCGCCAGCGGCATCACAGAAGAGATCAGCCAACTTCGCCGCGCGATCGAGTCGAAGAAACTCGACGAGACGAATGCCAAGAAAAATCTCGATGTCCTGCGCGCCGAATACGCCACCGCATTGGGAAAGAGAGGCTCGCTCGAAGCCGTCATCGCCGAGCATGGATACTCCACCGAATCCGTCCGCCGGCTAGTTCCAGTCAGGCGTCATGCAAAGTGGCCTCGCTCCAGTCGGAGTGCTTGCAGATTTCCTTGAAGTTGAGCCGCGATTTGAACGCGTGGTCGAAGACTTCCTGCGCGACGAGCTCAACTACATCGTCGTAAATCATGGGACGCCGCCGACGAAGGCCTTCGCATGTTGCGCACCGACGTCGACGGTCGCGCCACCTTCCTCGTTCACCCTGAAGACGCGCAGGCGAAATTCTCTTTTATTGTGGACGAAGCAGCCCACTGCGCTCCTCCAGCGGCACAGATCATTCCGCTGAAAAACACCATTCGGGTCCTCGACGGCTTCGGCAAATCACTGGAAGTGATTCTGCCCAAACTGCGTGACGGATACATCGTTCCCGAATCCAACATCGCTCGTGGCCTTGCCCTTGAAAACCCCGACGCATTCTTCCTTTCTCAGGGCGGCGAGTGCTTCCACAACGTCACAGTGACCGGAGGCAAACAGCGGTCGGAAGGGCCACTCTCGATGAAGCGCGAGCTGCGGGAAGTCATGCGCCAGCTCGATGATCTGGAGCGCGCGCTACGCGAAGAGGAAATGCGTGTCCTTTCTTTGGGACACGAAATCCGCGACCTCAGTTCTCTGCTGGAACGCCTCGAAGGCGAAAAGCGTGACGCCGAACTCGAGGCCATGACATCGAGCCACATGTTGCAGCAGATCGACTCCGAGATGTCGCGAGTGAGCGAACGCCTCAATGTTTCCCGCATGGAATTAGGCCGGCTTGCCGCCGAACGCGCGGAGCAGGAAGGTATTCTCTGCGCGCGGCAATCGGAGATCGAAACGCTGGAACTGAAGCGAGTGGAACTCGAGCAGCAGCTTGCGGCAGCGCAGGAAGCTCTTATCGCGCTGCGTCTGCGGCGGGAAGAATCAGCGCAGACCAGCTCGCAGCGCGCTGCGCGAGTCGCCACATTAGAAGAACGCCACCGTTCGGCTGCCAGCGTCCTGCAGCGAATCGAATCTCTTTTCTCAGAGATGGGCGAGCGGGTTCACGCCCTAGCGTCACAAATTGAAGCTGCGGCGGCGGAGAAGTTGCAGCGTGAAGCTGAGAATGAACAGTTAAGCCAATCGGCTGCCGATCTGGAAGCCGAGCGCAATGCGGCCCAGGTTCGGGAAGGCCTGTTGCAGTTCGAGACCGAGCAGGTTCGAGCACGGCTCACGGAAATCGACGAGATGCTGCGGGACAGCCGCCTCTTGCTCGATCAGGCCCGCGACCGTCGTGGAGAACTCTCCGCGACGTCGGCCAAGCTACAGTCCGACGCGCAGTACATGTCCGAAATCTGCTTGAACGAACTTGGCGTTGAAAGAGCAGCGCTCATGGCGGACACCACTCTGACTGCGGTTGCTGGCGACGAACTCGCCGCCGAAGACCAGCAATACCGCGAGATGCGTTCGAAGCTCGATGCCATGGGGCCAGTCAACATGATGGCGCTCGAAGAATACAAAGAAACGGCCGAGCGTCATTCGTTCCTCGACACGCAACGCATCGATCTAATCACGTCGATCGAAAACACTACGGCGACCATCAAGGAAATCGATCAAATCTCTCGACAGAAATTCGAAGAGGCATTCAACAAGATCAACGAAAACTTCCAGGCTACGTTCAAGAAACTTTTCGGCGGCGGCCATGGATTCATGAAGCTCACAGACGAAGAGAACAGCGCAGAGAGCGGAATCGACGTGGTGGCTTCGCCTCCGGGAAAGCGGTTGCAAAGCGTGCTCCTGCTCTCCGGCGGAGAGAAGGCCCTAACGGCCTTGGCCCTGCTGGTGGGTATCTTCCAGTACGCGCCGAGCCCCTTCTGCATCCTTGACGAGGTGGACGCTCCGCTCGACGAAGCCAATGTCGGACGCTTCACCGACTTGGTGAAGGAGATGAGCGTTCAAACCCAGTTCGTGCTCATCACCCACAGCAAGAAAACCATGAGCATCGCACCGGTGCTGTACGGCGTAACCATGCAAGAGCCGGGAGTGTCGAAATTGGTGTCCGTCCGCTTCGGAGTTCAGTAGTCGGGTTAGGAATCAAGCGGGGCTGCAAACTAGCCGCGGTCCCGACAATTCTCTCCCGTGTTATCCACTTTCATCCTCAGCTTTTCCACAAGCGCAATCGCGGGGATTCCGTGCCCAAAGCGGCTTCCCGCCCATCCGCTTTAATGTCAACGTTTTTCCATCCATCCAGTTCCTGTAAGGGCTATCTGGTGTGATGAGAATCGTTGACATTTTTTTTGGACCAGCTAGAATACGCCTCGCCTCTTACCTGTAAAATTTCAATCATGAGCCCTGATCTCCTCGATTCCGTTCTGTTACGCACCGATTTTCCCGACCTTCATCTGCACGCCAGCGGCAAGGTGCGCGATGTTTATGACATCGACGCCAACCAGCTTCTCTTCGTCGCCAGCGACCGTATTTCGGCGTTCGACTACATCCTGGCGACCGGCATTCCCCACAAGGGGCGCGTCCTTAACCAGATCTCTCTTTTCTGGTTTGACTATCTCGCGGACATTGTTCCGAACCACCTGATCACTGCGAACGTCGAAGAGTATCCCGCCGCGGTCCGCAAGTATGCCGACCAGCTTCGTGGACGATCGATGCTCGTTCGCCGTGCTGAAATGTTCCCCATCGAGTGCGTGGTGCGCGGATACATCTCCGGCTCCGCATGGAAGGAATACAAGGCCACCGGAAAGGTCTCCGGTATCACGCTTCCCGCCGGGTTGAAAGAATCAGACCAGTTCCCCGAGCCCATCTTCACGCCTTCGACCAAGGCGACCACGGGACACGACGAGAACATCTCCTTCGACCAGATGTGCGAAACCGTGGGCGTCGAGACTGCCAGCCACCTCCGCGATCTCACCTTGCGCGTATACAAGAAGGCGGCGGCCTACGCTCTGCAGCGCGGCATCATCATCGCCGACACCAAATTCGAGTTTGGACGCACCGCCCACGGCATTACGCTGGCGGACGAGGTCCTCACTCCCGATTCATCTCGCTTCTGGCCAGCGGACAAGTATGCTCCAGGACGGGCGCAGGACTCCTACGACAAGCAGTACGTTCGTGATTATCTCGAGCAGATTCACTGGAACAAGCAGCCACCCGCACCGGCCCTACCGCCGGAGGTGGCACGCGGTACCAGCGAGAAATATCTCGAGGCATACCTGCAACTCACGGGGCGCAAGCTGGATGTGTGATCGCCGGTTGGATCGGATTTTCCGCGAGACCGTCTTATGACGATTGCGGATTGGATGATCTGTGCTGTCGTGGCACTCAATGTTGTGACTGCCGCCATGCAGGGTTTTTTTTCTGAAGCCCTGTCCATGGCGGGATTAGTTGCCGGCTACATCGTGGCTGCTTGGAAGTACCGCATCCTCGCGGAGTGGCTCGGATCGTTTTTGAAGAATGCGTGGCTCGCTGAGATCCTCGGCTTTCTGATCATTTTTTTCCTGATCGTGCTCCTGTTCGGCGTCGCCGCCAGGCTTGCTCGATGGATCATGAAAGAGGCGGGACTCAGCGGTTTTGACCGTTTCCTCGGCGCTGTCTTGGGGCTGCTGAAGGGCGGTCTGATGGTTGCAGTGATCCTGATGGGCATGACGGCGTTTGAGCCGACTTCGAAGCTGCTGCAGAATTCCCAATTAGCGCCCTACTTTCTGGTCGTAGGCCGGGCAGCTATTTGGCTTGCTCCTTCGGAGTTGCGCGCTCGTTTCTATCAGGGTCTCGACCTTATCCATCAGGCGCCGCAGAAGATTCCTGGGACCTCGCCGAAAGAGGAAGCGGCGCACTGAAAATCCAGTTAAGAGAGACGCAATCGTGAAAGATCAATTGGAAGCATTGGTCCTGCAGATGTACCGTAGCAACATTCTTTATTCCGAAGGCGTGCGCGAATTCAAGAAGCGCTTCGTCCTGACCGTCCTGCAGGAAAACAAGGGCAACCAATGCCGCGCCGCGCGCGAACTGGGCATGCACCGCAACACTCTCAGCCGCACCATCACCGAGCTCAAGATCGACGTCCGCCAGCTGCGCGACGGCGTCAAACGCCCGGTCCGCAGCACCCGCTCCGTTACCCTGGAAAAGAAGATCGTCCGTTAGCCGGGCGCCCTCGCTTCCCAGTGTCATCCTGAGCGAAGTCGAAGGATCCCTTTTAGCGCACCCGAACGCTAAAGGTGTGTCCCGATAGAACCGCTTCATCAACCTTGCGGTGGATCCCAGGCACAAGTAAAAAGGCAGCCCGCGAGGGCTGCCTTTTAAGTTGGTACGAACGTTTCTGTTATTGAGCTGCAGGCTTCTTGTGCACCGGAGTCGCCGACTTCTTCGGCGCCGGCGCGGCTGCCTTGGCACGGAGAAGCTGACCCTTCTCCATCACCATCATGAACGGGTTCGGCGTGTAGGACGCCGGTTCTCCCTGGAAGTCGAAGCTGGCTCCATCTTTCGGAATCATCCTCACCGGAACCTTGTCTTCAAACTTCAGGGTGATGTCGGCCTTTTTTGCGTCGATGTCATCGGAACTGCCGGCAATCATGAACTGCGTGGGCTCGGTGCTGATGATCGTGCCATTCATCTGCACGGCCTTGCCCTTGATTGCATTCCAGACGGTGTCCTGATCTTCCTGGCTACCGTTGGCCAGTACAAACTCCCATGTTGCAAAATCCATCTTGTCAGGAGGAGTCGCCGTAATCATGTTGTGCGCCTGCTCCGCCGGTGTCGGCGCGGGCTTGACCGGAACTTGAGGACCGCCGGCCTTCGCCGCCGCCAAAAATTCTGCCCATCCGTCATCGCCAGCGTGGAATTTAACGTACTGCGACCGTGCGTACTTTTCGATTCCCGGCGCAGCCGCCGGAGGAGCTACTGCCGCCGCTCGCGCCGCAAACCAGATACCGTTCTGATAATCCGGGGGCGTCTCCTGCAGATACGAAAGCGCCAAGGGATACAGCAAGGCCAAATCTTTTCCCGAATCCGGATTCGCATCCACTGCCTTTTTCAGGTGCTCTGCAGCCTTCGCATTATCTTTGTCCTGCAGCGCGCCCCAGCCGATTCCAGCTTCGAAGTTGCCGGTCATCTGCGGCTTCATCTTGGCGAAGTCGGCATCGCTGGTTCCTTCCGGCTTCACAAACTTCGGCAAGCAATCCAAGCCTTCTTGCCCGTACTTCTCGGCGTCCGCCGCTTCCTGTTTTCCATTCGGGTCGCCGCTCTGGGATTTCGCGCGATCTACGTAAACGATCAGCGTCAACGCGGGCACCTGGCAAGGATCGATCGCAACCAGCTTCTGCGCCGTGGCCACGGCCTTATCGACCTGATTCGCCTGCTGGTAAGTCTGCATCAGTATCTCAAGGCCCTGATTTTTCATCACGCTGTTGGGATATTGGGTCAGGAAAGCTTCCAGTCCGCTGATCTTGGCGTTGGGATCCTTTTGCTGGATCGCCGCGACGTACGCGTTATATTCGGCCGGATCTTTGATCACCGGCGCCGCAGCCTGTGCCGCTGGCGCTGCTGGTGCCGCGGGCGCCGTTTGTCCCGCTGGTGCCGCCTGTCCTGCCGGCGCGGCTTGCCCCGCCGGCGCGGCCGGTTGGCCCTGAGCCGGCTGCGCAGCATCTTGCCCCACCGCGACTGCCGTCAACCCAAGCACAACCGTAAGCAGAATCGTTTTCATCACTATGGCTCCTTGAAGTCCTGGAAAATGGCTTTTTTGGGGATTCTTTAACACTTACTGCCGCGCCGCTGCCGCATCCCGCATGGGCCGCTTTGCGTTCGGATCCTGCTTTGGAATGCCAGCTTCCGGGCAGGGGCTCGGAGGCTGAAGGGTAAAACGGATGGAACGGTGTGGCGGCTGCCCCTTCATCCCGGCTGGCCGCGATTATAAGTACGTCCTTCGCCGAAGGCAAGCGACTTCCCATCCGTGCTCCCCTTTATTGCTAAGATGCGGATTGCGGAGATGGTGGATGTTCCTAACGCTCCCCACTTCGCGCCAAGGAGATGCTATTTCTTATGGACACCGGGCAACCTCTTGTCGGGCAAGTCGCAGTGATTACCGGAGCCGGGCGCGGAATCGGCGCCGCCATCGCCCACCGCCTTGCCGCCCTGGGCGCTACTACGGTTCTTTGCGGACGCTCCCATACCTCCCTCGATGAGACGGCCCGTTCCATCGTCGCCGCCGGAGGTAAAACCGAAGTGATTCCCTGCGACGTCACCCAGCTCCATCAGGTGGAGCACACCGCCGCCCGTGTCGATAGCACGTTCGGGCGCGTCGACATTCTCGTCAATAACGCCGGCATCGGCGGCTTCAATGCCACACTGCACGACCTGCCGCCCGAGGAATGGGACAACATTCTGAACACGAATCTGCGAGGCGTTTACTACGGAATTCGATCATTCGCCCCGCTCATGATCCGCGCCTACTCCGGACACATCATCAACATTTCGTCGCTCGCCGGAAAGAATGCCCTGCCGAATGGCGCCGCTTACTCTGCCTCAAAATGGGGATTGAATGGGCTCACCTACTCCGTCGCCGAAGAACTGCGTCCGCACAACATCCGCGTAAGCGTGATC
Source organism: uncultured Acidobacteriota bacterium (assembly GCA_963819455.1). Classification (GTDB taxonomy): domain Bacteria; phylum Acidobacteriota; class Terriglobia; order Terriglobales; family Acidobacteriaceae; genus Sulfotelmatobacter. The sequence continues at coordinate 684,556 of CAWFWF010000009.1, read as the reverse complement.
TGCCCTGGATCGGTTGACACGGAACTCAGTCCGCACCAGGGGAAAAACCCCGACAAGATGTTGAAGTCCGAGGATGTAGCGCACGCGGTAGCGATGCTAGTCACACAAGCTCCCCAATCCTTCATGAGCGAGATCTTGCTAAGGCCAACCCAGAAGCCGTAGACATGGCGAGATTCAATATTGAGACAGCGAAGAGGGAACAGCCAGGATTTGATGTTGGTAGCACACCAGACTTAATGTGGGGACAGCCGCCCCGGCTGTCCGCAGAGCGAAGCTCCGCATTGCTGTTACTTCTTGAACAAATTGTCGAACGCGGCTCGCGCGCTGCTGGGCTTCACGGTGGCGGGAGTAGAAGTCTCCTTCTCTCGTGTGACGCGAATCTCGTAAAGCGTGCAGTCGTTCCGCGCATCCTTCTTCGGGATCCTTTCCTTGATGGGCTGCATGCACTCGAACCGGCTTCCCGGATCGAAGTACGTACATTGCTTGCAGGAATGCAGCTCGAAGCCGCACTTGGGACAGCTTCCCTCCCCCGACGTATTCTGCAGCACGGTTCCGCACTGAGTGCACCGGGACACTGCGCGCGTGCCCGGCAGATTGACCGGCCGCGGCCCGAATGTATTGTCTCTTTTCGGCGGCGCTGCAGCGCCTGACGGCCTCTCGCCCGATCCCTTGTGCGACTCACGGTCGCGATCCTGATATCCGTGTTGACGGTATTTCGCCACAGAAGCCTCCCCAAGCCCGGCAGTATTGTGAACCCGACGAAGCAAGTCGGGCAAGTACTTCAGTTCCACAGGACATCTCAGCCATTGCCGCGGAAGCCTGCCGTCCCATCTTGTCGCTACAATAAGCGGATGATCCACGAGATTCTTCCAGTCGGTCCGCTGCAATGCAACTGCTCAATCCTCGGCGATGAAACCACTCGCGAAGCCATGGTTATCGATCCCGGAGACAACATCGACCAGATCCTCGCTCTGGTTCGCAAGCACAATCTGCAGGTGAAACAGATCGTGATCACGCACGCTCACATCGACCATGTGGGCGGAGCGGCCAAGCTTCGAGCCGCTACCGGTGCGCCCATCCTGCTCAACCAGAATGATCTTGATTTGCTCAAAATGCTAGACGAACAAGCAACTTGGATCGGTGTGCCCCCTCCCGGCAGAGTTGAAATCGATCGCACCGTAACCACGGGGGAAAAAGTCAGCGCTGGATCCCATTCCGCCCAAGTCCTCCATACGCCTGGGCACACGGAAGGCAGCATCTGCTTATACTTCGCCGCCGACAAACTTCTCATCGCCGGCGACACTCTCTTCGCGGGCTCGATCGGTCGCACGGACCTGCCCGGAGGCTCGATGCCAAAAATCTTGCGCTCACTCCACAACACTCTCATGGCGTTGCCGGACGAAACGACCGTCGTTCCAGGTCATGGTGAATTCACCACAATCGGCGAAGAGCGCGAAAGCAATCCATTTCTCGTTAAGGGCTAGGCGCTTCGCGTCATCACATCGGCTGACGTTGCCGATGATCACCCGGCGCGCGGAAGAAGATGGACTGTCCAACATTTAGAGCGCCGATCCGAGTTACTGTCGCATACACGCCAGCATTGTTATCGTTTACGCGCACCACCGCTTTCAAAGTTTCCGGCGTTGGACGAGCGGAATCTGGATCAAGATTCAGCATCGAGCAGCGCACGTCCCGTTGCGTAACCGCGATGGCTGGGGCATTCTCGCTGTCCCCGAAACAGAGCTCGCCACCCAGCCAATTGTCCTCTTCAAACGGCCCCGCTTGCAGCAGACGGACCAAGATATTCGGACGAAAACGGCGCACGTCGGCGCTCTGTCCCGCAAGTTTCGCAATCTCAGCCACCGTGTCACAGGCAATCACCGAGATGCTCGCATCGTCGAAGATGCCATGCTTCAGGTGTGTCATCTGGACCGGCGCGCCCAATCGACCCTCTACGTCGGCGGCCAAGTCCTCGCCAAAGACCGGCAACGTAGCGCCTGACGGCGTGCAAACGTGAGTGGGGAGATCGGCGTTCGCATCATTGGCCCGCCGCTCGGGAGTGAACAGGATCAGTTCAGGAAGTTTACTAGCGCTGAGCCACGGGAAGCCGCTGCAATCCTCGGTTCGACGAAAGGCCAGGCGACGATCACCTTCGAGCCCGTGCCACCCCAATGTCGCCGACTCCAACCGTTCTCCGCGCATGGACTTCACTGGATAACGGAAAAGCGCTTCCACCGTCCCGATTTCTATCGGCATGTTCGAACGAACTCCGCCGAAAGAAGTCGCGCGTGCGTAAAGTTTTCACGAAGAAGATTGGAACTAAAGTTGAAGAGTTCGTTCACTATCCAAGAATAACGCACCAAAGCGAAGCGAAGCGGCGGGGACCCATCGATCCTCCGCCGCTCACCAAATGAAATCAGCCGAGCTTTCTAGTGTCGCTCGTGCTCCTCATGCTCTTGATGCTCGTGACGCCATTTCCAATATTCCTTCTGGCGCTTCTTGTTGAGACGGTTGTATTCGACGTAGGTCTCGTGTCTCTCTTCGATCCAGCGGCGATACGCTTCGTTTTCCCGTGAATCCCAGTTGTGATAATCCTTGTGATCGTTATCGTAAATTCTGTGCTCTTCCCGCTCGTGCCTTTCGTGATCGTCATCCTGCGGGGCCATCGCCATCGCTCCAACAGGCACTGCTAGTGCAGCGGTCAGAAACAGAGCTGCCGCTCGTAGTTTTCCACGATCCATGAAGTTCCTCCAGGGGCTGCATTTAAGCCAGCTAAGAATGGATGCCATTGAGGATGCTGCGGTTGGGCACAACCGCGGTCGGCTAGCGAATAACTTCTGTAAAGTTATGCAATGGAAGGTCGATCGTCGGCCCAAGCTAGCCGCTAAAGGTTCAAATATTCAAGCACTCGCTTCATGCCGTGTGCGAACTCCGCCTCTGGAGTGATCAGACTGAGGACCAAATAACCGTCGCCCGGGAAATCATAGAAGTGCCCCGGATGCACTAGAACGGACTTCTTTCTCACCAACGTCGTCACCAACTCTTCATCCGACTGAGTCACCGGCACGCGTAAGATCACATTCCATCCGCCCTCCACCGCGAGTCTTTGGCTCGACGGGTGTGCTGCGAGTTGCCGGTCAAGCTCCGCGAGATTGGCTTGCGCGCGCGCTAGCAACTGGGACTGAATGCCCTTTCTCTGCCTCAGAAGTTCAGGAACCGCCCACTGCACTGGTGCATTCATCGAGAGGTAGGTGTCGGCGATGACTTCGAGACGTCCCATCGCCGCCGCAACCTCATCCGTTGATCCGCTTGTAGCAACCCAAGCTACCTTCATCTGTGGCAGCGCAGAAATTTTCGACAACCCGCTCAGCGTGAACGTCAGAACACTCGAGTTCTCCGCGAAACTTTTGTCTTTCACCGCTCCGGAAGTTGGGCGCTCACCATCGAGTCGATAATCCAGAAACACTTCATCGGCGATAACTGCGAGCTTGTGCTTGCGGCAAAATGCGTTCAGCGGTTCGAACTCCGCCGCATCTACGTACGATCCCGTTGGATTGTTCGGGTGAACGACAACCACCCCGCGCGTCCGTTCCGTAATCGCTTTCTCGAGCGAAGGAAAGTCAATCTGCCACCCATGATCGTAAAGAAGCAGATAAGGCACAAGCTTTACATCCTGCAGGTCCGCAAGAAATTCAAACAGCGGATAGCTCGGCTTGGGCACCAGCAGCTCATCTCCCGGATTGCACAGCAACCGGAATACAAACGAATATCCTTCGCTCGTGCTCGTGGTCAGCACGATTCGTTCAGCGTCCAGGCTCGAAATTCCATGTTCGTTGCGGTAGTAGGAAACGACGGATTCACGCGCCGCGAGCAGGCCCTTTGCCTGTGGATCGTAGTCCAGCGAGCGCTCTGAGGAGAGCGCCGCCACAATGGCCGACGAGTCATACTGCAAGCCCACCCTCGTGGGGTTCGAGACCGTCAAGTCCAGCAGGGGTTTGCCTGCCGCGCGCGCCTCTTCGATCGTCTGTGTCAGCCGGTTGTGCGCCAGCTTCCAGTTCGTGCGATCCGAAAACATGCAGAGGATTCTATTTCAATCATGGGATGCGGGTCGCGACCACGCACACTCAATTGCAAAAAACGAAAGGCGTCCGACTGGACGCCCCTAACCACTCTTACTTTCCTGCGATGTTTTCCTAAATCCCTGGCGGTGGACCGGCGCTTACGATCTCCGGTCCAGCCTTCTGGATCGGCTCGGCCGAGTCAACTCTCTGCACTGTCGGCCAGTCCCGAATTCCGATTGCAGGACACGCCAACCCTTTACCAGCGGGACGCAGCAGCTGGCGCAATGTCTGCACTCCGTAAAACAATCCCTGCCCCGAATTCGCTGCAACAATCAGGTGCGAATCATCCGAGAACAGTAGATACCCTTCATCACCGATTGCTTCATCGGAACTCAGTCCGTTTTTCGCGAGGAAACGTTTCACCCGCTCATCCTGCAATCTTGCGAGGACAATGGAGCCGCCTTCAGCTTTGCCCGCAGCATTCATCCCCAGGATGTCGAGTTTCATCCCCGACTGGTCTTCAACTTCTTCTGCCAGGGTTTCGGCGGCGATCCGGTCTTCCGACTGATGACCTAACTGAACGAAGATTTTCGTGTGCGGCCCAACCTTGAAGCTGCCTTCGCGGATCCTGACTTCTTTAGGCACCGGCTCAAGCGTCAAAGGCGAGTGCCTCGGCGCTTCAATCGCCAGCAACGCTGGGGCGACACTGAGCAGTAGTCCCGCTATCACCGAAAGTCGTTTCGTCATAAGATCTTGGCCCTACAACCCAACCACACCATTTTACTCGCTTCACCCACGCAATTGGCGCGGAAAGGAACCAGTCATTCCTTCTAACCCCGTAGCGTATAAGATTCCTCGGTCCCTCTCACTCCATTAAAACCACTACCTCGTAAATGCTTCCTTGTTAACGACATAAGGCATTTTTGAAATATCCCCGCCGTAGCTTCCTTCGAGGACGTCGATCAGCCCTTGCGCACAACGCCCCGCCATCCCCTTGTCCGGGTCGGTTGAGAGTCGCGTGATGCGCGCTGCGCTCGCGAAATGGGGCATCAGACGGCATCGATCCTCAATCGCTGGGTCGCGGAGTGGAGAATCGTCCGGCAGAGGCTCCTTCTCATAGACATCCAACGCCGCACCCGCGATCCAATTTTCTCGGAGAGCCTTCGCGAGGGCAGATTCATCGACGACCGGTCCACGCGATGTATTCACCAGGAACGCGGTCTTCTTCATGAGTTGCAGATTGTGTTCATTAAATAAGTGGTACGTGGGCGTCGCACTTTCGCCGGCACGGAGCAGCGGAACATGCACACTAACAAAATCCGCTCCGCGCAGCGCCTCCTCAAATGCCACATATTTGATCCATGCCTTTTCCTTCGTCATTCCACGCGCATGGCGCAGGTCATTAATCTCCTGCACCGACTTCACGAACGCATGATTCTCATAGGCCGGGTCGTAACACAGGACATTCATATCGAAGCCCACGCACTTCTTGATGAATGCCAAGCCGATGCGTCCCGTTCCGATCACCGCCACTGTCTTGCCAGTGACTTCATCTCCCAGAAACGGCAGATAGGGATGCCAGAATCCCCACTTGAGATCTCTGGTCAGATGCTCGGCAGTCCACAGCCTGCGGGCGAGAGTGCCCATCATGAAGAAGGCAAATTCCGCCGTGGCCTCAGTGAGCACATCGGCCGTGTGGGTAAAGGGGACTTTGTAACGATTGGCATCGGCGCGATTGATATTGTCGAAACCCACCGCGATCTGCGCTACCACCTTCAGAGTTCGCTTGCCTGCCTCAAACACCTCGGCGTCGATCGAATCCCGCAAAGTCGTGATGAGGCCATCGACGCCGGACTTCACTTTTTCGAGAATCAGGCTCTTCGGCGGCGCCTTCGGATCGGGATACACTTCCACTTCATAGCCGCGCTTCCGCAGCAACTCGATCGCTTCTCCAATATCGCAGGTGGCAAAGACGCGAAATTTCTTGTCCATTTTTTGGGAATCTCTCTTCGGGGATATAAATCAAGCGCGTGGACCGGCACGCGCCGTGCCGGCCACGAAACATCATACGCGATAGAGAATCTACGGCTGTTGATGCATCCCGAAATCCGTCTGGATTACTTTGCGGCAGCGTGGTGCTCGTAGCTGATCACTCGTGTCACCTTCCACGCGCCGTCTTTGAACTGCCACAAATGGATGAACTTGCCCTCCCCAACTCCCTCGGTGTCCTCATGACCGGGATGGTGAAAACGGTGATCGCCCACTTCCACCGCGCCATAGCCCTTCATGTAGTAAGCATGAAAAGTTCCGGGCACAAGTTCGCGGGTGACTTTTCCGCATATGTTCTTCTTGACGCTATCGGTCAACGCAGTTCGTCCTAGGGTGACGCCCCCCTGATCGTGATAGAACTCCACATTTTCATCAAGGAACGACGCAAATTTCTCCAGATCGCAACGGTTGTACGCGTCGAACAATGCAGTGTCCAGGGCCGTAATGGCACGATCAAGATCGGCTTGGTTCTGAATTTTGTCGAGCGGAGCCACAGTTTGCGCGTTCGACGAACCTGCCAGGAGAACGGTAGAACAAATAACAGCAGCCAACATCGCTTGCATGAAACGTGAAGTCATGGAATCTCTCTTTCGGAGGGGATCGGGTGCTGAAGGAAGTACGGGGATGTGGGACTGAAGGTTCCGTTGCTAGGCAGCCCAACTGAAGACTACGGTTCGCGCAAAAATAAAAGCCTGTCCAGTCGTAACCGGATCAGGCCGTGCGATGTCGAATCAAAAATCTAAGTCCTGGATCGTCGTTACGCGACCAGGTGCCGCCGCGAACGCTCCCACCATACCTTAGGATCTTCAGGCCGGTTCAGCATCTTGGACAGTTCCTGCTTGATCTCGCGCAAACGGTTGCTTCGCAGTTCATAAGCCGTCTGATCGATCTCGGTGTGTCCGCCCTTTTCAGAAAAACGGGCATTCAGGGTTCGTAAATCGGCGATTTCCTGGCGGAGGCTGGTGAGATGTTCCGTGATATAAGGCATCTCTTCGATCATACGCTGTATTTGCAGATTCGCCGGATTATTCGACGCGGATCCGCATGAATTTGCGCGGTTACTGCAGGTTACCTCTCGTCAGAAGTGGTGTCTCGAATCCTGACCCTCATTTCACAAGGGAATGAACAAGGCGTTCAATTGCTACGTACAGAAAAGTCTGATCGTGGATAGAACTCCTTTGTCGGAGGTCTGAAGCCTGAAGTCAGAGGTGCGAGGTCGGAAATCTGAGGTCGGAAGCCGGAAGCCGAAACCCAGAGCCGGAAGCCGGAACTTCTACTTCCCCACTCCCAGAAACTTTCCAATCTGCTCATTCAAGAATTTTTCGTCCGCTGGACTTCCTCCCGCGCCCGCCGTGTGTCCCCACAGCGATGGGATTGGCACCAGCGAAACGTTCGGCATGAATCCGGCTTCATAGCGCGCGTCGCCGATCGGAAAGTAAAGATCGGTTTCCGAAGGCATATAGAGAAACGGAACCTTGATCGAACGCAATGCCCGCTCCGTGTCGCCGCTGAATCCCGGAGTCGTTCCGATATCGTGATGCTCCCACATCCGGCATTGCAGGATCAGGTCGTTCGCATCGGCGCCCGGAATGAAGTTGGTGCGGAATTCTTTCAGCGTGCTCTCAAACGTTGTTCCCGGCTTCGCGCCCTCCCGCCACAACTCCCTGCGCCACCACTCCTGCGAGAACAGCCACGCCGTCCACACCACGCCAAAAGCTTCCATGCCCTTGGTCGGCTGAGAGGTGTAGTCGCCGTCTTTGAATGCCGCATCGGCGGTGAGCGCGGCAATCTGTCCTTCGAGCCGCACAACGCCGTGGCCGTAGGTCTTCGCGGTGCCGGCCGTCGCCACAATTCGGTCCGCGAACTCCGGATAGCTCACCGCCCATTGAAATGCCTGCTGCGCTCCCATCGAGAATCCAATGATGGCGCGCACGTGCGTGATCTTCAGTTCTTCGACCAGCAGACGGTGCACCGCCTCCACGTTGTCTCGAATCGTCGTCTGCGGAAAACGCGGACCGTGAAACGGCTCCGGCGTATTGCTGGGAGACGAAGAATGCCCATTGCCAAACATCTCCGACGTGACCAGAAACAGTTGTGAAAGATCGAGCGCGTGGCCGGGCCCGCTTAGCCATTCGTATCCGTGATAGTCGGCCATGTAGTGCGATGGCAGCAGAATGACGTTGTCCCTGGCGGCATTCAGGTGTCCATAAGTTCCATAACTGATGCGCGCCACCGGCAGCGTCACGCCGCTTTCGGTTTTGAAGTTCTTGATCACGAATTCGTGGTGCTCGCCATTCTCTGGTTTCGGCGCATCTGGCTTCGGCGCGTCTTGCGCCTGCACAAACTGGCAGACCAATAGCAGCAGGACAAGTCTCTTCATGTGCGCGCATTCTCCGTAGCGTGGACTTCAGGAAAGCCTGGATTCTATATCTTCGGCGATCAACCGGCCGGGGAATCGAATGACCGGTGCGCCATAGCTCACGACTCATTTTTGCGGCATTGAGAGTCGGGATTTTCGTCTCATTCCAAAAACAAGAGCCCCGCCCAAGCCAGGTTTGGGCGGGGCGACCGCATATCTCAAATTACGTTTTAGTTTTTCCCGCTATTGTTGCCTCCACCATCGCTGTTGCCATTCCCATCGCTGTTGCCTTGGCCGTTGCCACCGCCGTTGCTGCCACCATTTCCATTTCCATTGCCGTTCCCATTTCCGTTTCCATTGCCATTCCCGTTACCGCTGCCGCCTCCCCCACCACCCCCCCCGGAACTCGATGACCCACCGCTCCCTTGGCCACCGAGAGGAGACAAACCTTGGCACGTCGTTTCACTCGTAGGCGAGGTCCCAGTGCCGTCTTCGTGAATTACCCCGTCTTCCGAGACGCAAAAGCTTCGGACGCCCGTCACGTCACGACTGACTGGAACCGCCGTCGCGAAGTACTTGCTGCTCGGAGGTCCACCTGAGCTCGACGACACGAAGGTATAACCGCTCTTGTTTCCCCCAGCCAGAACGCCGTCGAGCAAACATGGCGTTGACGCATTCGGGTGACACGGAGTCGAACCCAGAACTCCTAGGGCGCTGGCAAAACCAATGCTTGGATAGGAAAGCTGGTAAAGCGTCATCGCACTGTTGATCGTGCGCAGTGAGGCGACGGCAGATGCTTCATTCGCGGCGATGCGGGCCCGCAGCAAACTCGGAATTGCAATCGCCGCAATGATCAGAATGATCCCAACAACGACCAAGAGTTCAATGAGTGAAAATCCCTTTTGTTTGTGCACATAAGTTCCTGGCCCAGATTTGGGTTTATTAGCCGAAGCTAATCTTGTGCGGCCTTGCTGGCTGTGATGCTAGCCCGTGCTAGTCATTACGAACGTAATTGGCTGCTTGAGTACCGGAACGAAGAAACATGGGCGAAAACCGGCAAAACAGGAACCTTCAACTGTGATTGAAACAGGGAGAGAGAAAGACACTTCGGAGCGAGCGATCTCAGGGCTCGGCGCATTCACGGAAGCGAGTCCGTCAATCACCCGAACCCGGAATTGTCTCCGACAATCATTGCCTTGGGTGTATAAGGGGGCCGCTGGCAGAACCAAGAGATATTCCCGGTTTCTGGAAAACTTAAGGAGAATGAAATGAAGAAAACACTGATTGTGTGGGGCGCTTGCGCTTTGATCGTTGCCGTTGCGGTAGGTCTTCAGGCTCAGAAGTCTTCTATGACGAAAAAGGTCGTCTACGCGGCTGTAGCCAGCGCCGACTACAAACCGTCACCTACGAAAGGTGTTTCGGGGTCAGCCATTTGGGGTGACATGACCAAGGGTGCGCATGCAACCTTCACCAAATTCGATCCGGGATTCGATGCGGGCATGCATTCTCACTCGAGTAACATCTCGATCGTCGGCATCAAAGGCGCTTATCTCTACAAAGATGACGCGGGCGAAAAGCGTATTGGTCCGGGGGATTACCTCATGGTTCCAGCCGGCCACAAGCACTGGAGCGGCGGCGACAAGACGGAAGGCGCCGTCTTCTATGAGGAAGGTTCCGGAAAGTTCGACAGCATCCCTGCGAAATAGAGACGCGGAATCAGCTGCAGGCTTTTGTTCCCTACACCAACGTCGCGACCTTTGCAACGTTGGTGTAGGGATTTCTATACTTACTTTTGCTTCGGCGTGACTTCGTTTTCCTTGCTGCTGGCCGCAGCGGGTGTTTGCTTTTTCCCGCTCTGTTGTCCGGTTTGGATCTCTCGCGCATTTCCATCGCCGCTGACATCTGACGGCGCAACTTGAACCGCGGGCGCAGTCGCCTTCGGCGCGGCACTCTTGCCGCTCTGTGGATTCCAATCATCATGAGCGCTGGTCTTTGAAGGAGTCGCCGTTTCGGCGGACACTTCCGCTGTTACCGTCATCGGCTTGTGCATCCGCTTGGCGTTTGCCTGACCCGAAGCAGCGTCTGGCGAAGTTGTGTCCTGCACTTGAGCGGGCGCCTTGTCCTTGTTCTGATCCGATTGCGCAACTGCTGCCACTGACAGACACGCCAATGCTCCAACGATCAGGATTCTGTTGCTCATTTTTTCTTTCTCCTTGATAGGTGGGTGAACGGCAAGGAACACTCGAAGCAGAAAAATGATGAGTGACTGGATCGCCCCAATCGATGCCAGTGTCACGATGTTCGGTGGTGGGCATCGACCCATCAAGTTACCGAGGTACCGGATAAACCTTCCCTCGCCGATCATCCGCCTCACGCTAAAACCCCAGCCGGTCGGGCGTTTCGGCCGGCAGAGGGCTTGGCACAGACTCCTGTCAGGCTGCATAATAGCTGGCCTTGATCCGCCGAGACGCCGATCGACGATCTCAGACCCCACGGAGAACTCTTTCGCAATGATCCAAAATCAATCGAACCGAACTTTTCTGTCACGATGCGGCAGCTTGCTTGTCGTACTCGTCGCCGCACTGTTTCTCATTGCCGGTGGCGCTAAACCAGCTGAATCTCAGACTTACAAAGTCATTCACACCTTCACGGCGAAACGCAGCGACGGCGGAACTCCATTCGGCGGACCGGTCCTCGACAAATCCGGAACGCTTTACGGAACTACCTACACCGGCGGAACCTACGGCGCCGGAAGCGTCTACAGGCTTTCTCCCCAGGGCTCCAACTGGGACGTATCGTGCGCTGTACAGCTTCGGCGGCTCGACTGACGGAGACGCTCCCGGATTCGGCACGCTGGCCATCCACAATGGCGCGTTGTTCGGAACTACCGAGGGCGGACTTCCTTTCGGCGTGGCCTTTGAAGTCGGTCCTTGCACGGCGACGCTGTGCCGCGAGAAAGTTGTCCACGCATTCGGCACGGGACTCGACGGCGCACAACCCATCGGCGGAGTCGTGTTCGATCCGGCCGGCAACATGTATGGAACCACCAGCGAAGGCGGTTCCACCGGCTTCGGCACCGTTTTCGAAATCACGGCGTCTGGAACCGAAACCACCCTTTACAACTTCGCTGGGGGCACCGACGCAGCCAATCCTCCCGCAGGCGTGACGCTCGACAGCGTGGGCAATCTTTACGGCACATCCTCTCTCGGCACCGGCGCGTACGGCTATGGCGCAATTTACAAATTGACTCGCTCCGGGTCGACTTGGACCGAGAGCATCCTCTACAACTTCCAGGGAGCGGATGACGGACAGTATCCTGTCGGCGGCGTCATCGTCGATCGCGCCGGAAATATCTACGGCGGAACTTTTGCCGGAGGCATCAACGGCGGAGGCACTGTTTACGAACTCTCGCCCAGTGGCGGCAGCTACACGTTCAATACGCTCTACAGCTTCACCGGCGGATTCTCGGGCGTCTACAACAAGCTGACGTTCGATACTCACGGAAATCTCTACGGCTCGACGACCGGAGCAGGTCAAAACGGCTACGGCCTGGTGTTCAAGTTGACGCCAGCCGCGGGCGGTTGGAACTACACCGATCTCTACGACTTCGCTGACGGCGACGACGGCGGACAACCTTACGGCAGCCTCGCAGTCGATTCCAACGGAAACATCTTCGGCACCACCAACCTCGGCGGCACCGACAACGAAGGTGTGATCTTCGAGATCACTCCGTAGGCTCTGCGGCTTTTGGCTTTGGCTTTTGGCTCTTGGCTTTTGGCTCCCGGCTTACTGATTCAAAGAAAAGCTTCAGGAATGCCAGTCCGAAGTCCCCGATTCTGGAGCGACAATCGATCTCCGGAAGGCCTCGGTTCGTCGAGGCTTTCCGGGGGTATCCCCCCCCCCGAATCTTTGGAATCATGGGTTTAGCACGAAATTCCCCGCAAAATACGGTTTTCAAAGAACTTAGATGCTAAAATCCGTGAAACAAAGGACTTAGGGGCAACGGGATGGGCTTTTTGCCGTGCCCGTCGCCGGAGTTATGATTGCGCATTCTGTGCGGCAGAGACAAGGTCAGATGTCACACGATTCGGTCGGTGGCCTGTGGAGAACTTTTCGGTGCGCAATGCGAGTTCATCCAAGCGCGCTTCCAAGATTCGATTCAGCGGAGGAAGCAATTGGGGAACGTTCCGTGGAGTGCACCTGGAGTGCACCCCAAAACTGAGACAGAGATAATGGTGACAGTTCTCGATAAGGAGAACACATGAGCAACAACTGCGGAGCGCTACCGACGGCGAGACTTCTACAAAGATGACTGGGGCGAGGAAGCTAACGGCCCCCTCGCCCCAGACCCCACTCTCCGGTTTACAATCTTTTTCGCAAGAAAACTGTCCCTAGTTTCTTTGTCTCACGTCAGGTGTGCAGTTCACCGTCTGTCCCCAGTTTTCCCGTCAACGACTAATGATCGGCGTCAGAATCCAACGCTTTTACCTTCGTTCTCAGCTGACCCAAACGCTTTCGCTGCCCAATCGTCAGTGCTTGATGATCGAGCGAGGCCAATACGAAGAGTGCCGTCTTGGGCCTCTGATCTGCTTGGTTAACAATTGCTTCAGGCGAGTCAAAGGAGAATTCGATTACTAGCAACACCCGATCTACAGTACCCGCCCCTGGGCGCTCCCCACCCAACACTCTAGTGATCGCAACGGCTGCGGCATCACCCATGGCCCCGAGTTGTTTGCGGATGACTCCGCTGTAGATTATCTCCGACGCTGGATTTAGAGCAGCCTTGACGACGTGCTCCGGTATTCCGTCCAATTCTTGCGCAGCTGAACGCGCTGGTAAAACAAGCATTAGCAGACATGCGATAAAGGTCGCGATGTAGCAGACCCGCTTACCGTCGTGTGACATCGATATCTCCCAAGTCATTGGTGATGCGCCCTTTGCCATATCCCCCTGTGACGTTAAACGATTGACTCCGTACGGTGTACGATTTCCCACCCATCACTATCGTGATCGTTTGCTGGATTTTGACAGGACTCATCGGCCCGGACTGCAGATGTCCAACCGGGGCGGGTGGCCCGGCCTTTCAGGTTTGTTTTTCTGATTCCCGTTTCGAGACTCTGGGTGCCCCGTCCCTGCGCTTTTTGCAGGGGCGGGTACGATGCTGCCGATACCATAAGAAGTTATGCCCAGCGGTTTGCATCGCACTTACGGCGCTCATCACCTGCACTTTATCACTTGCTCGTGTTACCGGCGATTGCCCTTTCTGGGTTCCGCAAAAGCGCGAGACCGATTCTTGTCTATCCTGGAAGAAATTAGCCAGCGTTACCGCTTCGTGGTCGTGGGATATGTCGTGATGCCCGAGCATATTCATCTGCTGATCTCCGAACCGGAAGCGAAGACTCCTTCAACCGTAATGCAGGTGCTCAAACAACGCTCGGCACAAGCCCTGCTGCCGCGCCGAAAGCGACGCGACCCGCGCCAGCGTGCGCTCTTTGGCGAAGAATCAAAGCGCGCATTCTGGCAAGCGCGTTTCTATGACTTCAATGTCTGGACGACGAAGAAGCGAGTGGAGAAGCTGCGCTACATACATCGCAATCCGGTGAAGCGCGGATTGGTTGTGTCGCCGGAGCAGTGGCGGTGGAGCAGTTATCGGCACTATCAACTTGGAGAAGCCGGTCCCGTGCGGATAAACGTGGGATGGGGAACGATTTCATTTGGGGATCGCGTCGCCTAAAGTCAGAGGCAATGCTCTCACCATCGACAGCATCGTACCCGCCCTTGCAAATAACGCAAGGACGGGGCACCCTCAGCATTCTTGGCGCATACGTTTAAGGGGGCGGGCCACCCGCCTTCGTGGGCTAACGCCCCTTGAGCGGTTTGAAGTAATTATTTGGTCAAAATATCTCTTCGCCTCCAAGAGGCGATTTCCTTTTTTAGGTCAGGATCTGATGACAGTTGTTTCAAAGCTTCCCTCACGGCGACGTTCTTTGATCGCTTCAAAGCCGAGAGCAGCAGCACTCGACTCTCGCCGAATGCACGGTCTTTAGCAAGCTCAATCAGTTCACCCAGAACCTCATCCGAAGCGGTAGCCGCCAAAGCGACGGCGAGACCGTGCTGGGCTCCCAATCCGTCCGCTTTCGGGGCGTTGCGGTATTCTCGAGCGAGCGTGTGCCATGCCTCTCTAGCCTCAGGAACCGCTAGAGACCGGGCAATTCCACCGCGAATCGTATCCGAGTAAGGAAGCAGCAAATGATTGAGCAGTACAGGAATCGCTTCGGTGTATTTTGCTGAGGTGTTAACAAGGTCCCAAACCGTTTCGACATTCCAACCCACGCTCCGCAAATCTGCTAAAAGCGGCTTCTCCTCTATCCGTAGTCTGGCCTCGCGTTCTGCGATTTCTTTGTTTTTCGCCGCTTGCCGTGCAACAAAATCATCCCATTTACCCTCTGACTTCAAGTCCGCAGTCGCCTCTTCAATCGTCATGGGGCCTTTTCGTTTTTTAGTCATTTTGAGGGTATGTTATCGCGAGACGACCGGACTGCGGCTGGCCCATCCTTCGAAATCAAAATTCCGTACTAGGTTGCTCCACACTCTTCGATTGCGCTTAGGGCAGGCTCTTTCCGCGTTCCTGGCGGGAGGGTGGGCTCTTGCCACGGAGCACGACTCCCATTTGCTCTCGTCTTCGCGCGGTCCATCGAGATTCGATCTCGACGATCCCTTTCGCCCCGGTGGTATGGTGAGCAAAACTGCTCCATTTTCAGTCCTCTGGTCTCTCGACCACTCCTCGCTTTACCGGATTGCGGTGGAGGTAGCGCAGCTTTTGTGACGTGATCTGCTTGAGCATCGGCGGAGGGATCTCACGGGTTTGGTCGAAAGGCTGAGACGATGTGCACAACCCACAATTTATCGGCGCGGGAGATTCCTCGGCCCGCGAAGAAGAACGCGGGCTCTCGGAATGACAGCGGGCCGGGTGGGCCAGCCGCGCCTACCAAGCGTAAACCTCAGGCGCTGAAGCGCGGCTCGTTTCGATGAGCTTAACGGCACGAGTGAACTCGTGCCCTTCCCGAGACTGGGCCGTGGTGCCAACGCTTCGAACGTCGCGAAGCGTGGGGCAGCCTAGTTCGTGGTGGTGCAAAGGCGGGCCAGCGTCCCCAATTTTTCCTTTGGCAAGAAAAGCACCGAGCTTCGCTCGGTGGACAGCCGATGGCGGCTGTCCCCACATACTTCGTTGAGAAGTAATTGTCGTTCGGCGCGGAGGCCCACCCTCCGGCGGCTTTTCTAAATAAAGTCTCGCGGGAAGAGCCTGCCTTGAGCGCAGTCGAAGGGGTCGGCAACCCCAAATTGGGATTTCATGAGAAGGGCTGGGCCAGCCGGCCATGGGGCAGCCTGGTTCGGTGCGGTGCAAGCGCGGTGAGCGTCCACTTCCCCACACAACGAAAACCGCGTTGTGTGGGCCACCCGCCCGTATTTCCATATTGTCTGAAAATCATTGCATCGACGCTTGTCATCCTGAGGAGCCTTTTTCTGGCGACGAAGGACCTATGCAATCTGCCAGCGGCGGATGTGCTGCCGACGAGTCCATAGATCCTTCGGCCCGCAGGAAGCGCGTGCCTCAGGATGACAAACAAAGAAGAACACGGCTCTGGGGTGGGGCCAGCCCGCCTACCAAGCGTAAACCTCAGGCGCTGAAGCGCGGCTCGTTTCGATGAGGTTAGTGGCACGAGTGAACTCGTGCCCTTCCCGTTTGATTCCCGCTCTGAATGTCATCTCTCGGGCAAAGAAAAAGCGCCGCTCTTGCGAGCGGGGCTTCGCAGGCTTACGCGCGACAGCCGATACGACGGAGATCCTTCGCTTCGCCTGAAAAACGGCTTCGCTCAGGATGACTGCGGGCGAGCCCACGGAGTTGCTTCGTTCTCGCGAGATCAGGAGTCCGTTCCAGCCGTCCTCCCTGGACAGATCGAACCGAGCTTCGCTCGGTGGACAGCCGATGGCGGCAGTCCCCACATACTTCGTTGAGGGGTCTCATTCAGGACGTCGGCTCATGTTCGGCGACAGCCACGCTAGACTCTCGTCACTTCCCGCACAATTTCTCTTACGTGCAGCGCCGCACAATCTACGTGAGGGAAATCCGTATTGCTCTCGTTGAACAGCAGCGTCAGATCGGTCCCGGCGAGCAGAATCGCGTCCACCGCGTGGCGGCTCACGAGGTGATACGCGAGGGCAGTGAGCTTCTCATACTTCTCGGGCGAGGGCTCGCCTGTTGCCGCCAGTTCGACATACGTGTTGTGAATCATGTCCACTTCCTCCGGCCCCGGACGGACGACCTCCACTGCGCTCAGCGCGCCAAATAAATCCGACTCGATCACAAAGCGCGTGCCGAAGATGGTCACCCGCCGCGCCTTGCGTGTCGCCAGTTCCCGGTTCAGAGGATCGACCAGCGACACGATCGGCAGCGCGGAGGTTGCGGCGAGTTCCTTTGCGCAATACAGCGGAGTGATCGCCGGGATCACCGCCATCTCGGCTCCGGCCGCCTTCATTCGGCCGATGAATCCATTCAAGTATTCGGCCAGGCCGTCGCGATCCTTGGCCTCGACATAGGCAAAGACGCTGGGCGTGTGCGCATTGGCGATGACGATGTCGAGCGCGAAGCCGAGCTTCTCGCACTCCCGCGACAGGCGCTGGTAGTAATACACGGTGGCACCGACACCGAGTCCGCCAACGAGGCCTAAGCAGCGTGATTTGCGCATGGAACAAGACTAAGGCATTTCGCAGAGTCCGGGGCCCTGCTCTTGCGAGCTGGGCTTCGCAGGCTTACGCGCGACAGCCGATGAGAGTGAGATCCTTCGCTCCGCCTGAAAGACGGCTTCGCTCAGGATGACCGCGGGCTGGGAGGGTTATCGACTTTCCGGAAGGCCCACCCTCCCGCAAAAAACGCGGGAAGGGTGGGGCAACCGTCCATGGGGAGACAGCTCCGACTTCGCTCAGGACAAGTTTTTCTCGCGCAAAGAACACGCGGGAGATGAGCACCCGGTGGTCCTGTCGACTGCATCGACGGTGCAGGCGGTCGTACGGTCCTTCGGAGCGCTGGGCGCGCTCCTCAGGATGACAAGGATAGAGAGAGGAGAACATTAGACGGGACGTAACGTTCGCCAGCAGCAGACAGGAGTGTCGGCTTTGCCCGGACTGGCCTTTCGTGAAAAACAAATAAACTTGGAACTGCTACGATCACGCAGGCCTGAGCCAGTGGGCGAATGAGGTTTATTTCATGGGGACCGACCATCGCCCGCTCGTCCTGTTAACCGGAGCGTCTGGCTACATTGGCGGACGCCTGCTCAAAGGATTGGAGAAAGAGGGCTGGCCCGTCCGTTGCATGGCTCGGCGTGCCGAGTTTCTTCGAGAAAAAGTTGCTCCCTCCACGGAAGTCGTTCAAGCGGATTGCCTGGAACGTAGTTCCCTGCCGCCGGCTATGGCGGGAGTGCATACGGCGTATTACCTGGTCCACTCGATGGGCTCTTCGGGAAAGTTTGAGCAGGAGGACCGCGAGGCCGCTCAGAATTTCGCCGACGTCGCGCGCGATTCCGGAGTACAACGCATTATTTATCTGGGCGGCCTGGGGAACCAGGACGCCACACTATCCGCTCATCTGCGCAGTCGTCACGAAGTGGCGGACATCCTGCGCAGCTCAGGGATTCCGACGATCGAGTTTCGCGCATCCATCGTGATCGGGTCCGGCAGTCTCTCGTTTGAAATGATTCGTGCGCTGGTGCAGCGCTTGCCGGTGATGATTTGCCCACGCTGGGTCGCCGTGAAAGCGCAACCGATCGCGATCGAAGATGTGGTCTCGTACTTGATGGCAGCCCTGGTTTTGCCGGTGGAACAGTGCGGAGTTTTCGAAATCGGGGGCACCGACCAGGTCAGCTACGGCCAGATCATGCAGGAGTATGCCCGGCAATGCGGCTTGCGACGATGGATGATTCCGGTTCCGGTCTTGACGCCTCGCCTCTCAAGTCTGTGGCTGGGTTTAATCACGCCCGTGTATGCCCGTGTTGGCCGCAAACTCGTTGACAGCATGCGGAACCCAACTCTGGTGCAGGACACATCCGCTCGAACGGTTTTTGGCATCAAGCCGAAGGGTTTGCGAGAAGCGGTGGAGCGAGCCCTTCGCTATGAAGATCGAGAATTTGCCGCGACCAGTTGGTGCGATGCGCTCTCCTCGGCGGGCAAGGCGAAGTCGTGGGGCGGAGTGAAGCTTGGGACAAGGCTCGTCGACTCTCGAAGTGTGCAAGTATCCGTTCCTCCAGCTTCGGCGTTTGCTCCGATTATGCGGATAGGAGGGCGGAATGGCTGGTATTTCGCGAATGTTCTTTGGTGGTTTCGAGGGCTGCTAGATCTCTGCGTAGGCGGCGTGGGA
Organism: uncultured Acidobacteriota bacterium; assembly: GCA_963819455.1. Classification (GTDB taxonomy): domain Bacteria; phylum Acidobacteriota; class Terriglobia; order Terriglobales; family Acidobacteriaceae; genus Sulfotelmatobacter. The sequence goes on along the minus strand of CAWFWF010000009.1, from coordinate 665,676 downwards.
CTGCGCCGGGGCCGTCGCGATCCTCGCACGCTTTCCGCGGGCGACGCGCTGGATTTTTGGCGAGTGGAAACGTTTGTGCCGGATCGCAAACTCGGTCTTGTCGCTGAAATGAAGGTGCCCGGCCGAGCATGGCTCCAGTTCGAGGTCGAGCCGGACGGCCAAGGCTCGGTCATTCGGCAAACCGCGATTTTCGATCCGGCAGGATTGGCGGGGCTTCTTTATTGGTACATGCTTTTCCCGGTGCATCGCTGGATTTTCAGAGGAATGCTCAAAGAGATTGCCGTCTGCCGCAGGCCGCACGACGAGTATTGCCGCACTCGGGGCGTAGTCGTTTCCCCACCGGGTTCCGCCTTTCACTGGAATATCTTTCTCGTCACATCCCAACGGAGGATCATTTTCGCTTTCCGTAAGAGAGCGATCGTCTCTAACAACTGGCCTGCACTTTTGTGATATTGTGCCGGACGTCTCAGGTACGGTCGGGGCGATCGTACATTTACGGGTGATCCTTCCGCCGCGGGTCCCAAATCTTTTTAAAGGAGATCCTCATGTCCAGCCCGGAACAAGTCTTGTCGTTCGGTCCTCCCGCTCTCACGCAGTACGCAGCCGATTGCGCTCTCGGAGTCATCGACTTCATGGCCGCAGTGGTGCGCGGCGTCGATTTGATCGACGTCACGGAAGAGATGCGCCAGATCTGGCGCAATTACCTTGCACAGTATTACCCAATGCTCGCACCGGCGGACCGCTTCTGGTTTGCCAACGCTCCCGCCACGCTCTCGCAGATCAACGCCTACTGGCCGCAGACGCCGCCCTATGCGCGCGAGATGTGGCGGCAAACCTGGGCTGCGACGTTGCCTGGAATTCTCCAGTTTGTCGAACCGGTGCTGCAGGCAGCGCGACAGCAGGAGGTGTGGCACTTGTCCCATCTCGACACTCCTCCGCAAGCAACCCAAAACTACTCGGCGGCGCCGCAGGCTTATGTTCCACCTGCACAACCGGCCTATGTCGCACCCGCACAGCCGGCGAATCCGGCGGCCGCGGTGCATCGGCAGCAACAGATCGCCGATAACCTCTCTGCATTTAATAACCGGATGTCGTTTTTAACGACGAACCTGATGAGAGCTTATAGCGGACACTGAGCGCGGAGGCGAAGGTGATTTTCGGTCCACCGGGGTTGCCCAACGAAGACCCCGGTGAACCGGATGACCGTGAATCGCTCTGCTTTCAATCCATCGGTACGGGCGCTGCGTGCTTTGCTGTGGTGATTTTCCAGTTCCGTGATGGATCTCCGTCACAGGGGTATTGAACTGCTCCATCATTCTTGACCATGTTTCCCCCGGCAACAGTAAGACACAGGTTGCTATGTACGTTCACCAGCCTGAAGGTTGTTGGATTAACAGCCTTGAAATGCCAGCGTCGCGAAGGATCCCCATCGCAGGTGTACTGCACCGAGGGGTCATTGGGTTCGTTGTTGCCGCCTGCGACCGTCAGACACAAACCGCTGTTCAAGTTTGTGATTTCAACAACGTCGCCGCTGATGACGGTGAAATTCCACATGCGAGCCGGATTGCGATCACAGGTGTACTGAACGACCTCATTATTTTTCTTTGTATCTCCCCCGGCGGGGCTCAGACACAACTGGCTGTGCGCGTTCATGATCATGATTCGCCCGCTGGGTATTTGAGCCGCAGCGGGGAGAGAGAAGCTTGCCCCAATAACGAGCGCAGCAATAGAGAAACACAGGACGGACTTCTTCCATGGATTCATCCAGATTCTCCTTTGTAACAGGGTTTTTCGAGGGGAAGCCCGAGTTCAACTTCGGTTGCTTAAAGCCTGTAGGTCTATCTATAGGCGTTAGCGACAAATCCACGGAAAATAGCGAAACTGTTCTGATTCCGTAACAACCCGAAGCTCCGCTCAAAGGAGCGGCGGCCCCTGCAGATTGAACTGAGCTTCGCTCGGTGGACAGCCGATGGCGGCTGTCCCCACTTATGCATTCGTGGACCTTCGTTCAGGAGGTCGGCTGAGTTGGCCTGGGATGCTTGGGCTGGTAGATGCCCACTTTGCCGCCGCCGGGGAGAGTGAAGGTGGCGAGACTTCCCCATCGCTGTTCGTTCAGGGCTGAGACGGGTACGTTTTGTTCTTTGAGATCGCGCAGGGTCGCGGCGATGTCGTCGCACATGAAGTAGAGTTCGTGCTTGTCATTCTGCTCTGCGTCGTGAAAGGCGGCCTCGGCGGCGGGCAGGGCAAAGATCAGCCAGCCGTGTCCGGCGTCGACAGAGTTGAAGTGGAGCACGTCGCGGAAGAAGGCGCGGTCGGCTTCGGGATCCTTGGAGTAGAGGACGATGTGGGCGCCGTTGATCATTGTTTATCCGTGCAGAGTTTCCTGCGTGAGGGATCATCGTCTCATCGCAACCTAGGATTTCGCAAGATCGCTCGGCACCACCTGATTTAGCTAACAGCTAAGAGCTAATAGCTAGAAGCCGCTCTTACTTTCCGCGCGCCCGTCACTTCTTGGGAAAATTCGGGTCGTTCTTGATTTCGCGAATCTGCTGGATGTGCCTCTCCGCGTGTGTGGAGATCTCGAGCATCCACTGCCAGCAATCGATCACTTCAGACTGTCCGAAGCTGTGGGCGCGCAGGTCGTCGTCGGTGGACTTGATGTATCCAATCATGGTTGCGCGCAGTGCCTGAAATTTTCCCAGCGCCTCGCCCATATCCTTGTAGGTGTCCACTTTTTCGTGGCCGCCGCCGGTCTTCGTATGCACGACGCGGTCTATGCCGTACCACATGATGTCCGCGTCGGTCGCCTGCGATTTCTTGTCTTTCATATCCGGGGCCGCCTTCACGGCTTTCTGAATGTCGCGCCAGTAATCCGGCTCGGCCACCGCCAGGTGCGAGATAACTTCCCGGATGCTCCAACGATCCGGCGAAGCCTTGTATTCCAGTTGTGCTGGAGACAATCCGCGAACCTGCTCCGCTACCATTTGCGTTGTCATCTCGAAATGCACCAGCAAATGCTCGCGATCGTCGTTGGACATGGGAGCCGCAAAGAGGTGAACCGAGATCATCAAAAGCAACGGCAACATGCGAACGGTTTTCATCGAAGGTATCCCCTGAACTGTCGCGTTAGACGGATCGACATCGGAAAAGGTGAGCAGGCCATCGCAGGAGGAGGACGCCTGGCAGCCGATAAGACTGAGATCCTTCGCTCCGCCTGAAAAGCGGATTCGCTCAGGATGACAACGCTGAGGAGGTGCGGATGACAATGCGCGGGATGAACCGGGGACAGACGGGACGTTTCAGGAGATGGGTGAACGTCCGGTCTGTCTCGTCTGTCCGCAGTTGTTTCTAGGCGGGCCTGCGCAACTTCACTTTGCTGCCTGCTGCCTTCTTCCGGATGCCGGATTTCCTGGCTTCTCCCGCGGACTCCTTATTAAGCTGTCCATCCTCTTGGAGATTCTCAACGCCCTGTTCCAAGGCAGGAGAGTCGACAATTTCCCAGTCGCCGCCTTCATTCCACGGACCCCGAGCATCCGTTTCGCCTTCATCGCCAACGCCGGTTGAGTCGTTGAAATATTGATCGACGAGCACAGGAGTCGGAGCGATCTTACCAATGACAAACGGATCCTTGCCCATGCTTTCGAGCGCCGCGGTGAACGCTTTCATATGAGTGATCTCACGCGTCATCAGGAATTGGAGTGTGTCGATGGTTCCCGGATCATCCGTGAAATTAATGAGCCGTTCATAAACGATTTTGGCACGAGCCTCGGCGGCAATATTGCTGCGCAGATCGACATCGAGTTCGCCAGTGATTTTCAGATAGTCTGCTGTCCAGGCGTCCCCCATCGAATTGAACAGGCTCACACCTCCGCCGCCCGCAATGGCGATGAGTGGATCGATTTCGGCAGCATCGCGGCCAAATTTCAGTGGCTTCAGGTGCATGCGCGCGAGAGTTCCCACTACTTCGAGGTGACTCAGTTCCTCCGTTCCGATATCCATCAACAGGTCCTTGCGTTCCGGATCGTCGCAATTGAGACCCTGGATGGAATACTGCATGGCCGCTGCGAGTTCGCCGTTCGCACCGCCGAATTGCTCCAGCAGCATATTGCCAAATCGGGGATCTGGCGTTCCCACATTTACCGTGTACATCAGCTTCTTTATATGATGGTACATATTTTGTATTTTCCCTTTTCCTGCAAATAAGTCCTGCGACCTTGGCCGAAGGTTGGTCCGTTGATAGAGAGTTCTCTTTATTCATAGTCTTCGGCAAGCACCGCGGCCAATCCGCGACGCAGGGTAGGAACACGGACATTTTCATGTATCGCCGATCATTTATCAGTGACGCCGGCTTGGCTTCATTGGACAACTCCTGACAGCCGACAAGACTGATTCTTTTCGCTCCGCCTGAAAAGCGGCAACGCTCCGGACGATAACACTGAGGACTTGCGGAGACAGTGCGGACGGAGGCGTCTGTCGCTACGCTTTTTCTCGAGCAAAGAAAAACCCCGCCCAAGCTGAGCTTGGACGGGGCCTGATCGGTCTAGCTAGAAGCTAAGAGCTCGTAGCTGGAAGCCGTTCTTAGTACATGTCGCCCATGCCGCCGCCGTGTCCGCCGCCTTGAGGTGCAGATTCCTTCTTTTCAGGAATCTCTGCGATCAGGGCTTCGGTCGTCAGCATCAGGCTGGCGATGGAACCGGCATTCTGCAGGGCGGTGCGCACGACCTTTGTCGGATCGAGCACGCCAGCCTTGACCAGATCCTCGTACTCGTTGGAGAAGGCGTTGAAGCCGTAGTTGCTCTCCTTCGAATCGAGTACCTTGCCGAGGATTACTGCGCCTTCTTCGCCGGCGTTCTCGGCGATCATGCGCAGGGGCTCGGTGATGGCGCGCTTGACGATGTTGATACCGATCTGCTCATCGCCTTCGGCCTTCACCTTGTCGAGCGCTGCGGCGCAACGCGCCAGAGCCACTCCGCCGCCGGGGACAATTCCCTCTTCCACGGCTGCGCGCGTCGCATGCATCGCGTCTTCCACGCGGGCTTTCTTTTCCTTCATTTCGGTTTCGGTCGCGGCGCCGACTTTGATCACGGCTACGCCACCGACCAGTTTCGCCAACCGCTCCTGCAGCTTCTCGCGGTCGTAGTCGCTGGTGGTCTTGTCGATCTGGCTGCGAATTTCCTTCACGCGGCCTTCGATCTCGGAGTGCTTGCCCTTGCCTTCAACCACCGTCGTGTTGTCCTTGTCGATGGTGATCTTCTTGGCCGATCCGAGGTCGCCAACCTGGACGTTCTCGAGCTTAATGCCGAGATCTTCCGTGATGGCCTTGCCGCCGGTGAGGATGGCAATATCCTGCAACATCGCCTTGCGACGATCGCCGAAGCCGGGAGCCTTGACGGCCGCGACTTGCAGCGTGCCACGCAGTTTGTTGACGACGAGAGTGGCGAGTGCTTCGCCTTCGACGTCTTCCGCGATGATCAGGAGCGGCTTGCCGCCCTTGGCGATCTGCTCGAGCAGCGGGAGCAGGTCTTTCATCGAGGAGATTTTCTTTTCGTGGATCAGGATGTACGCGTTCTCGAGTGCGACTTCCATGCGCTCGGGATCGGTCACGAAGTAAGGAGAGAGGTAGCCGCGGTCGAACTGCATGCCTTCGACGACTTCCAGCTGGGTCTCGAGGGTCTTCGACTCTTCGACGGTGATGACGCCGTCTTTGCCAACCTTCTTCATCGCTTCGGCAATGATCTTGCCGATGGTCTCGTCGTTGTTCGCCGAGATGGTGCCGACCTGCGCGATCATGCTGTCGTTGTTAACGGGCTTCGACAGCTTGTCGAGCTCGCCGTTGACACGGTTTCCTTCTTTGTCGAGCTTGCCGCAAATGACGGTGACGGCCTTCTCGATTCCGCGCTTCAGGGCCATTGGATTGGCACCGGCAGCGACGGTCTTGACGCCTTCACGGAAGATCGCCTGGGCAAGAACGGTGGCGGTGGTGGTTCCGTCGCCAGCGACGTCCGAGGTCTTCGAAGCAACTTCGCGGACCATCTGGGCGCCCATGTTCTCCAGGCCGTCCTTCAATTCGATTTCTTTTGCCACGGTGACGCCGTCCTTGGTGATGGTCGGCGAACCGAATTTCTTTTCGATAACTACGTTGCGGCCCTTGGGGCCGAGTGTGACCTTTACGGCGTCGGCGAGCAAGTTAACGCCGCGGAGGATCGCCTGGCGCGACTCTTCTCCGTGAACAATGTGTTTTGCCATTTCTTTTTTCTCCTTCGATAATTTCTTTGCAGGACTGGCCTGCTTGAGTTCCGAGCTATAAGCTGCGAACCAAAGCTTCTAGCTGCTAGCTTCTAGCTAAACCGGCTGCACGACCCTTCGCGCCAAGAGCGCGTTCAGGATGACAGGCCTGGTTACCGTTTGCTGCCGGCGAGTTCTTTCTTGGCCGGAGTCGCGGCGCCCGTGAGGATGCCGAGGACTTCTTCTTCTTTCATGATGATGAAGTCTTCGCCGTCAATCTTGATTTCCGTGCCGGAGTACTTGCCGAACAGGACGCGGTCGCCCTCTTTCACTGCCAGCGGGAATACCTTGCCTTCGTCGTTGGAACGGCCCTTACCGGTGGAGATGACTTCGCCCTCCTGCGGCTTGTCTTTGGCCGAGTCGGGAATGATGATGCCGCCACGCGTGGTGGATGCTTCTTCCACACGACGGACCAGAATACGGTCATGAAGCGGTGAGAATTTCGCCATAGTTTGTTGCTCCTTTCGAATAGTTAGAAGGTCAGACCTTCGGGGTTTAACGCTCGCAAACCTATGATTTGGTTGGGCTAGACAGAACTGTTAGCAGTTGCGCCTATCGAGTGCTAATTCTAGAAGGGTGAGTGCCCCCTTGTCAAGGGGAGTCGAGCCCAATTCGATTTTTTCGATGGAAGGAAACCTAAATTCAGATTCTGGCGTGCGCTTTCCCTTCCGGTCAACTCAAGACGGATGGCTGAGCGGTGAACCGTCGAGGCTCGCGTACAATCTCGCCTGAATGGAGCTCGGCTGCGCAGTAACGTCATTGAGAAGTTCGACTTTTCTGCACGGTCTCGCCGGAGCAACGCTGCTCGCCTTAGTGCTCTTCCTGACCAACCCCTACTTCAGCATGTTGGAGGATGAGACCAGCATCATCACTGCGGCCAATGCTTCGACCAGCGAAACTCTGGATCTTTTCGTGACGGGTCAAGGGCAGCATGAGCACCCGCCATTGTCCGATATCCTTCTTCATTTCTGGCTTCCTCTGGCTGGTGTGAGCCCTTCTCTGGTGCGCCTGCCCTCCATCATTTGTTATTCGGTCGCTTTAGTCATATTCGGCGCGGCTGCGCAGAAGCTTAAAGGCGCAGCGGCCTTTTACTCGACGATGGGCTTCGGAATGCTTTGGCCCTTCGGATTTCACTTCGGCCGGCTTGCCGGTTGGTATTCCTTCTGTTTTCTTCTCGTCGGTCTCATTACCCTAAGTTATCTGCACTTCCTTGAAGCGCCGGGTTGGGGACGCTGGATGCTCGTGGTCTGCATAAGCCTCGCCGCAGTGTTCTCGAATTATTTTTGCTGGTTGGTGATTGCGGCCATCGTCATCGACATGTTCCTGAGTCTCGAGCGCCGCATGGCTTTTCGCTTTGCTATGGTTGCCCTCACAATCATGTGCGTGGTTTATGGGCCACTCTGGATCACTCTCGCGCGCGAGTTGTTGCGTGTCGATCCCACCAGCGTTGGCCATGGGACTTTGGGGACGGCCTTGAATGCAATCTTTAATCTTTACGCACTTTTCGTCAGCGAATCGGTGGCGCCTTGGGTTTGGGCACTGAGTATTCCGGCGGGAATTGCGGTTGGCATCGTTCTAGTAAGCACGCCATGCCTGCTTGAAGGCCGAGCTCGCCGCTTTTATTTCGGCTTTGCCGCGCTGTTCGGAAGCATGGCAGTGATCGGAATCATCGGAACCAAACGGTTGCTCTTTATCTCCGGTTGGATGTTAATGGCGGTCGGATGCGCTCTCGCGAATGCTAAACGGCCCCGGTTGCGAGTTCTGCTTGCATCTTCGCTTTTGATCATTGTGATCATTGGATGGACTGGCATCCTGAGTCGCAAATATTACGCTTCTCTCCACTATTTAGAACCATGGTCGAGCTCGCCAAGGAAGCTGCCAGAAACATCGGCGGAGGTGCGGTGGTTATCAGCAACAGTCCGTCCTTCCTGTTTTATCTGAACGCCTCGCTGTACGAAATGGGTCTTTCAGCCAATAACAGACCTGGATGGGCCGAAGGGCCGAACGTTATCTCACTGCTCCGCTCTGAACTGCCTGAGAGCCTAACCGCAAAAGAAGTCATGTTTGTTCGCGGGGTGAACACGTCGGCCACGGACAGGACAGCACGGGCCGAGCAATGGATGGACTCGCATTGCCGGTTAAAGTCATCGGTCCGGCTACTTCACGACGATGGATTCGACTTGAAGAAGCGATATTTTCACGTCGATATCGACGACCCATACCGAATTTGCGTAGAGCGATTCGACTGTCGACATTAATTCCACGCGCTCGCGTGGATTCCGGATGCCACGCCGTCTCGAATTACGAAGCCCAATCTTCTGCTTCACCCCGGCATCGCGCTTTCTTTCAATGGGAATCCTTCTTCTTACTTGCGGCATGAAGTCATGGTGACAGAGAGTGATGAGCGGGGCTCACCTCACACGCAAGGAAGGAACCATGCAACTGATTACATGTCTGCGGTGCCGCAGGGAGATCGAGTCGGGGGATAAATCGGTCGCGGTTTACATGTTTGCCCAAACCGTGGGCGTGCGACCCAAGCAGAAATCTACGGCCAGCCGTGTCTCTTTTTGTCCGCAATGCGCGGTGTCTCTGGCCATGGGACTGCCCCCAGAAGGCGCCCTCAACATGTCGGCGTGGGAGATGATTCGCGACCTGGTCAGCGCCGAGCCTTCGCTGAATGAGGCGGCATGGCAGGAACTTCGCGGCGTCGTCGGATTGCTGGGATCGGGAGAAAGCGACTCTAAATCGACGTCGCGCTTCCGGCGCGCGGGATAGGCTTTTCTTCAGTTCTTAAACTAAAATCCCCACCCTTGCGTTGCATACGACGCAACGTGCAGGATGGGGCATTCGAGCCTTCCACCTCTACCAGTCGTGCAGCAATCTCTTCTACTTCGCCTCGTCAGCTTTCGGCTTGCTTAGCGTCCGGACGTAGTTCACCAGATCCCAATTCTGTTCCGGTTTGATCCGCGGGCCTTCCGCCGGCATATCGTTGTGGCCGTTCTTGATGATGTAGAAGATCTCGCCGTCGGTGCGATCCTTCAACGTTGCGGGATCCGTCAGATCGGCGACCGGGAGTTTCATCTCCTTGCCGGTATCCCCTTTCCCGTTGCCGTTCTTGCCGTGACACATTTCGCAATCCATGGTCCACCATTTTTGGGCGCGGGCCATCGATTCCGGCGAGGGCTTTACGGGATTGGGAGTCTTCGTCGCTTCGACGGGAATCGCCGCGTACGATGCTGTGTTCTTGGGCGGTGCAGTGGGTGAAGTCTGTTGCGATAGGAGAGGAGAAGTTATGAGAGCGAGCGTAAGAATGAATAGGAAACGCATTGGGAGCCTCCTCGAAGCCAGGAGTACCGTACGATCGACTGTAACACCCGGCCTCTAGGCAGGCTGTGATTGAAATCACAATGGCGCATTCGGATCAGGAATAAGAGGTGCTGGCTGGTCGTCCAGTTCACTTCGTGACTGTCGCTGCCGATGCCAGAGTTGCTTCGATGGACTCGGCGTTTGGAAGGCCGCCTTGTGCCATATCTTTGCTGCCGCCGCCGCGGCCTCCGAATTTCGACATCGTTTCTTTCAGCAATGCGCCCATGTCGAAGGGCTGTCCGGCGGATTGCGCGAAGACCAGCGATGGCTGAGGAGAAGTAGTACCGAGAAGCGCGACCACGTTCGGGGCAAGGCGTGTCAATTTCTGGGCAAGAGTTTTCAAGAAATTGACATCGCGATCCGAGAAGGTGCGGATCACCACTTTTCGGCCGTTCGACTCTGAAGTTTCCGCCAGCATCCCGGCCGCTTGCGCAGCGGCGAGTTCTTCGAGCGTCTGCTCGCGCTGCTTGCGGACGGTTCGAATTTCGTCGAGCGACTTGCGCGCCTGCTGCGGCACATCGTAAATATGGGCCGAGAACAGGGCGGCGGTCTCTGTCAAAGTCGTGTAGTCGCGGCGGGCGGTAGCGACGGCGCGCTGTCCGGCAACGAATTCGACGCGCCATCCCTGGCGGACTCTCTCTGCTTTTCGCAGGAGAACGCAGCCGATTTGCCCGGTCTGATTGACATGGGTTCCGCCACAGGCGCTGAGATCGAATTCCTGTATGTCGACGATGCGGAGTTCATCGCGGTCCGCCACCGGAACTTTGCGCAGGCCCAGTTTCCCTGCTTCGTCGCGAGTCACGTAGCGAACTCCGACTGGACGATTCTCCAGAATGATTTCGTTGGCGAGTCGCTCGGCGGATTCGATTTCCTCCTTGGTCAGCGTGGGCGTGTCGAGGTCGATGGAGCAGTAATCGTCCGCCATATGAAAGGAAACGGTCGGCAGATTGTGCAGGCGAATGAATGCGGCGGAGAGGACATGCTGTCCGGAATGCTGCTGCATGTGATCGCGGCGTCGCGTGGCATCGATCTGTCCGCGAATGCGCGTGCCGGGCTGGACGTCCTTGAGCGCCTCGACATAGTGGACGACCCTGCCATCTTCCGTATCGGCGACTTCAGTGACGCGAAACTTGCTGTCGGAATTTGCGACGGCGATCCAGCCAGTGTCGTGAATCTGCCCTCCGCTCGTCGGATAGAAGGCGGAGCGATCGAGAATCACGATGACCTAGGGCTTATCTTCGGCGACGTCACGCACTTCGGCGTCGAAGTCGTAGAGGAAGGAGTCGTGGTAGTAGAGGCGGTCAGTCATAGAGCGTGCATTTATTTTAACCATGGCCGCACACAGGGATGAGAGAGGGGAAGAATCGGTCGGACGGTTACTTCTGGCTTTGCGATTTTCCTCACAAGAAAGATAACGTTGAGCAATAAACCAAAAAAGGTGGTAGTTCCCATGTGTACGAGCCAAATCACCGCGCGCAGAGCGCTATCGGCCACGCTGGCAGCGGCGTTGACTTGCACTTTGGGCTGCAGCGCAGTCAACAGCAGCGCTCCCGGGCAAACAAGCGCGAACACGTATGCCTACGTCCTCGAAGAAAATGGATTGGCGCAGACCTACTCTGTCGCGCAATTTCAGATGTCCAGTAGCGGCGAACTTACGGCTCTCACTCCCGCGAGCGTCTCGGTGCCCGCGTACACCGGAGGATTGGCCAGTGACCGTTCGGGAAAATTCGTATTCGCCGAAACCGGCCAAGCGTCCTGGATCACCCCAACCATCGACCAGTTCGTCGTAGGCAGCGATGGTTCGCTCACGCCAAATGCAGTGCCTACGATCGACAGCGGCAAGGGTCCGGGACCGATGGCCTTTACGCCGAATGGAAAATTCGCCATCGTAACGAACTATGCTGACGGTACTGCGACCTCATATAGCATCGGTGATTCTGGCGCCCTCAGTGTCGTCAACACGGTTCCGGCTGGAATTCAACCGTATAACGTCGTAGTAGACGGAACTGGGCAGTACGTGCTGATTGCCACTTCCACAGGTAACTCGCCGCTGGTCTCGGAATACAGCATGGCCCAGGACGGCACCCTTGCGCTGATGAACAGCTTCCCGATCGCGCAGTATGCGACGTCCATGGTCGTATCTCCAAAGGGTTTGCTCTATTACATTGAGGACATTCTGCCCCAATACGGCACAGGACCCGGGTCCGTTATCATTTTCTCCATTAATCCAACGGGGGGCGGGGTCAGCATTCTGAGCAACTCAGCGACTCCAGATAGTTCTCCCGGGGCCATCACCTTCGATCCGTCGGGCTCCTTCGCTTACATGGGTAACGGAAACCTGGGAACTCTTTCGCAGTACACGGTCGATGCCAACACTGGCGCACTCACGAAGAATGGCGACGATCTTACCGATGTCCGTGGATATGGAATCGTAGACCCTTCGGGCAAGTTTTTCTTTTTGATGAAGGGAGTGACATCAACTCCCGCCGAGATTACGCAGCTCGTTATCAATCCGGATGGCACACTTAGCCCGAACGGTAGTCTTCCGTTGGGAACAGGAATGTACCCCTACGCCATCGCTTTTGCACAACACTAAAGCGACTAGTACGGGCCGATGATGCCGGCGATCTGGCGGGCTGGCGGCTTCGCGGATTGTGCCGGCTTAGCGGACAGGAGTGTCCGCTCCACATTTGAATCCATCACATCCAGATACTTCAGCCCTGTGCCTGTGTTGAATAGGACTACCGTGTCTTCGGGCTTGAAGAATCCGGTGACGCGCAATTTTTCGTAGGCGACCAGGCTGGCTGCGCCTTCCGGAGCGGCAAAGATGCCTTCGATCTTCGCCCAGCGGCGCGCCGCTTTCAAGATTTCCTCATCCGTCGCGCTGACCGCGATGCCTTTGGACTTTTTCAAAATGTCGAGAATCAGGTAGTCGCCGTACGGCTTCGGAACGCGCAGTCCAGACGCCAAGGTGGCGGCGTTCGTCCACATCTCTGACGAGGACTTCCCTTCCTCCCACGCCTTCACAATCGGCGCGCAGCCCGCGGATTGCACCGTAACCATCTTCGGGCGCTCCGGTCCGATCCAGCCGAGGGCTTCCATCTCATCGAAAGCCTTCCACATGCCAAGCAGTCCCACGCCTCCGCCGGTGGGATAGATGATGCCCTGCGGCATTCGCCATCCCAATTGTTCGGCGACTTCATACCCCATCGTCTTTTTGCCCTCGACGCGGTAGGGCTCTTTCGTGGTGCTGACGTCGAACCATCCATCGTGCTTCCAAGCGTCGCTCTCTTTCAGTTCGGCAACCTTCTTCGCGCAGTCGCTGATCAGTCCGTCCACCAAGGTGACCTGCGCCCCGTAGTAATCGCACTCGATGCGATTCGCGGCCGGGACATCCTTGGGCATAAAAATGTGCGCTTCCAGTCCCGCAGCCGCGGCGTATGCGGCGAGGGCTCCGGCGGCATTGCCGGCTGATGGGATCGCGAGTTTCTTCAGTCCGAAGTGGCGAGCCATGGTGACTGCGGCAGAGAGTCCGCGAGCTTTGAATGAGCCAGTGGGATTGAGGCCTTCGTCCTTTATATAGACGTTGGGATATTCCCGGCTGAGCAGCATCGGCGTAAAACCCTCGCCAAGGGTGACGGGGTCGGCATCGGGGAGGACGGCATCGTAGCGCCACATCGTGGGCGCTCGTCCGGCAAGACGTGCGGAGGAGAACTTGATCTTGGCCAGGTCGTAACGCGCGTAGAGGATGCCGGCGTCTTTCGGGCAAACCGATTGCGGACGGTCCGCGGGATAGTGCTCACCGCAGCGGGTACATTCAAGATGCGTCAGCATGCTGTGGGTGAGTTTAGCATCCGCGCTCCGGCTTCCGGCGCCCGGCTCCACGCTCTCGGCTCTAGACTTTCGGATCTTGCGGCTTCACGGCAGGATCCTCATCTTTTGCCGCCATCGCGGACTTGAATCCCTTGATGCTTTCGCCCAGACCCTTGCCGAGCTCAGGAAGTTTTTTCGGACCGAAGACCAGCAGCGCGATTCCGGCAATCAACAACAGATGCATCGGTTGAAACAGACCTTCGAGCATTGACGCTCCTTATTCGTTCCTCTTAAGTGTAGACCAATCGAGCGCCGTGTGACGGTTATCAGCACGGCGCTCGCATTGTCACCGCGAAATACTATCCTCGCGATCTACCGTTGCGCTGCATCGGCATCGGACGCCAGGTCCGACATCATCTGCAGGAATGCTGCCGACTGCCCGATGAACAAGCCATCGGCTGTAAGAGCATTGACCGCCCCCATTGCCGCACCCTTCGTCAGCGTCGGGCGGATGATGGAACAGGCCGGGAACTTGCTGCTCAGGAACGTCGTCGGTTCGGGCATGATGAGGTTGGTCTGAAACTGCTCGCCGCCGAATGGCGGAGAGTTCAGATCCGGGAAGGTCACCGAAACGCCCGTGACCGGATCAATCGCATTGGAAACCGGAGGAGCGTTGCCAGCTTTGTCGTGCCAGGTCTGGAAGTGGCAGATTTCCGTTCCACCGATGCTCAACAACACGCGAAGAACTTCCTGATCGTGAGCGCGCTGCGCCAACTGGGCATAGAGACTGGTACCGCCCTGCTCAATCCACGGGAAGTGGAAACCGGCCGTGTTGGCGATGGCCGTCAGGAATTTCGCGTGGCCGAGATCGGCGTCGGTTCGCGGGATAGCGGTGTGCTGCCCCACAGCCAGAGTAGGAATAGCATTGCGGAACTTGTCGCCGAGATCGGGATTTCCCTTGGTGGCACGATAGCGTGTCCAGTAATCGGTGTGCACGGTAAGCTGCGTCAGGTTGGTGAGGCGGCCGAACGACTTGTTCGATCCCGTAGCCTGGCTCGAAGGCAGCGTGCGGAATGCATCCAGGTTAACGGTGGCCGCACCTTTCGAAGCCAAATAGGCGTTCAGGAAAGTTTCGTGGGTCAATTCATCTTCGGTGTTGTCGGAGATGTACTGGTCCATGTCTTCGTCGAGGACCTTGATGGCTTCGGAATAGGCTTCGCTGCCACCCGTAACTTGCGAGGGATATCCGGGGATCAGGCTGGCTGCGAGTTTGGAGACTTCGCCATCCTGCAACCCAGCCAGCTCGTTGTATTGCAGCCAGATGTCGCTTTCGATAATTTCGGCAGCGGCGACAAAACGAAGCAGAGCCGCGTCGCCATTGGTGATCGAGCTGCTGGCGAATGCTGGAGTGGCTTTAGCAAGAATTCCGGCGCTCACCGTGGCGGCAGCCCCGGCGACGACAGTGTTTTTAAGGAACGAGCGGCGGTTGACCGAACTTTTTTCATTCTTCGCGGACGAGTCTGTGGTGCCTGCGTTTGAGCGGGTTACGTCTTTGCTCATGATTCCACACTCCAAATTGGTTGCGCTGAATTCCGTGATTTCTTTTGAACCTGGAGTCACGGTGAGGGCAGAGTAAGCTGGCCACTTCGTGTCCTTGTCACTCGCTCGTCGCAAGTTTGTAAAAGGATGGTCGCGAGTTTGTCACGGGCCGGGACACCTGTTTTTACAACCGCTCAATTACTATGAGTAAATAGTTTGATCTCATAGTTTGATTTCAAGGAGAGTCTCATGGGCAAGTTTGTGTTTGGACTGATTCTCGGATTAATCATTATTCCGTTGGCGGTTTATTACTATTTTTCGTCGGGCATGGCACCAGTGGCGACGGCCGCTCCGCCGATGCCGTTCGAGAGAACCTTTGCGCAAATGGGACTTCATTCGCGACTGGACAAAGAGATGCCCAGGTCCGTGCCTGTCGCGTTGGACGAGACGTCGCTTGCCGCCGGTGCGCAGATCTACAAAGAACATTGCGCCGTCTGCCACGGGGTGGCCGACGTTCCACAAAGTGCGATTGCCAAGGGCATGTTCCCCCATCCGCCGAAGTTGATGGAAGGCAAGGGCGTGACGGACGATTCTCCGGGTGAAACCTTTTGGAAAGTTTCTGGAGGCATTCGGATGACCGGCATGCCCGGCTTCGATAAGTCTCTGTCGACGACGCAGATGTGGCAGGTGAGCTTGTTGTGCGCGAACGCAGACAAGCTCTCCCCGGCAGTGAAGGCGATCCTGGCTCCGCCACCGCCTCCGATGGCAATGCCGACGATGTCGCCCGAAGTGAAGAAGTAAGGTTCGTTTTTAAGACAACAGTGAACATCGCTGCATCCGTGTGTTTGTCATCCTGAGAGACGGCGAAGCAGTCGCGAGGGACCATACGGAAGCCGAACCCATAGCGGAAGTCGATGGGCGCATACTTGCGGCATGCAGCTTTGCGTCGCCTTTGGCTGTTGGTAAGAGCAATCCAGCGTAAGTGCCGCTTAGAAAGATCCACTTGGCCTGCATGGTATAGTGCGCTTTCGAAATGGGATCCTTTCTCTTTTTCGCGTTTTCCTGGTGGGCGATTGCGATCCGGATTGTGGCCATCATCCACTTCATCCGGCGGCGGCCAGATTTCTTCTGGATATGGGTCATCCTGTTCCATTGGGTCGGAGCTCTGGTCTACATTTTTGTAGAAGTCATCCCCGACGCGGGACTGCTGCGTGGATCATTTCAGGCCTTTCCGCGGCGCCGGCGCATTCACGAACTCGAACGCGAAATTCTCGACAATCCTTCAGCCGGAAATTACGAAGAGTTGGGATTGCTGTATCTCGATGATCGTAATTTTGCCAAGGCCCGAGCCTGCTACGACAAGGCAATCTCTTCGCGCTCGGACGCGGTCGATCCCTTCTACCGGCGAGGTGTCGCCGAAGTCGAACTGGGAGACTTCGCCGCCGCGATTCCGGATCTCGAGCGCACTCTTCGAGAAGATGTCGACTACGATTTCCATCGAGCCAAGGGATTGCTCGCATGGGCGTACGCGCAGACTGGACAAGTCGACAAGGCAAACGTATTGTTCCGCGAGGCCACGCGGATCTCGACGATGTCAGAGACCTACTACCACTACGCTTTGTTCTTGGAATCGCAAGGACGAACCGTCGAAGCCCGCGATTGGGCGAAGAAAATTCTCGACAAGAAAGCGACAATGCCGGGATATCTGAAAAGACGGGAGCGGCCGTGGTTTCGGAAAGCGAATTCCATGCTGAAGCGGCTGACGAAATAAGATCTCGTCAGGGATCAATCTAGAAGAAAGACAAATTGCCTTCCTCCGCGACCTCCGCAGGAGCTGGGTCCTCAGCGGTTAAAGATTTTGCTTTCCTTCGTGAAACCTTAGTGTCCTTAGTGGTTAAAGGTTTCCGACCCACCCGATGATAAAATTAAGCGAGTGACGATTTCCAAACCTTCCATCCGGCTGCTGGCGACCGATATCGACGGCACGCTGTTGAATCCTCAATTCAAAATTTCAGAAGGCGATCTGGACGCCCTGCGGCGGGCTCATGCGGCTGGGATTGAAATCGTCCTGGTCACCGGCCGCAGGCATGCTTTTGCCCTGCCGATCGCGAAGCAACTCGGCTTCGATTTATGGCTGATCAGCTCCAACGGCGCCGTCACGCGTTCGTTACAGGGAGAGACTTTCCACCGCGACATGATGCCGGCAGAGACCTGCCGTCAGCTCTGCGGCGCGATGCAAGAATTCCGCGGCAACACCGTTCTTACGTTTGACCAGGAAACCAAGGGAGCGATCGTCCTCGAGCGCCTTGATGAACTCGGCGAGAGCATCCAGCGCTGGTTGGAAAAGAACATGGAGTACATCGAGTTCGTCGTGCCTCTCGAAAATGCGCTAGTGAAAGACCCGGTGCAGGCAATGTTCTGCGGAACCATGGATCGCATGCGCCATGCCCTGAGAGCTCTCGATGCCGCCGGCATGGATGGCCTGGTGACGGTGCTGCGCACGGAATATCCCGAACGCGACCTGTCGATGATCGACGTGCTGAACGCGGGATGCTCGAAGGGTCACGCACTCAGCCGGTGGGCCGGTTACCGTGGTTATTCGCGCGAAGAGGTCATGGCCGTCGGTGACAACCATAACGACGTGGAAATGCTTGAGTTCGCGGGACATCCAGTTATCATGGGGAATGCGTGCGAGGAGTTGCTCAGCCGCGGCTGGAATGTCACGCGTAAGAACGATGCCTGTGGAGTGGCTGGAGCGGTAGAGTTGGCTATGGGTGAAACCGCCGCGCTCGTTCGATAACAGGTTTTGCAGTTCTGGTTTTCCTTCCGATGAAGCGATTAGGTCCATTTTCTTGTGCAGGGATTGTCGCCCTTTGGGCGTTGGCCGCGCTGCCCTGCCTCGCCACTCAAGTGGCTGTGCTGAAAAATGGATTCTCGATTCGACACGAGCGCCGGGAAATCGTCGGCGACGTCACGCGGCTTTACGTCAGCGCCGATGGCTCAAACTTCGTCGATGTGCCGACGGCTCAGGTGGATCACTTCGAACTCGCGCCCGAGCTGCCAGCGGCGGCGCAGGGGCTTCCGGCTTCCCTCTCTCGGCTTCCGGTCGCGTCTACTTCCACTACCGCACACGCGAGCGGCAAAGGCGCTTTGGCTTCGCCCGCCACTCTTCCGGTAGCCGCTCGTGCGGATCTGACCGAAGTCGTCAAAGACGCGAGCGGCCGATATTCTCTCGATCCCGACTTGGTGAACAGCGTCATCAAGGCCGAGAGCGGCTTCAACGCACGCGCAGTGTCGCCGAAGGGCGCACGCGGCCTCATGCAACTGATGCCCGGGACAGCGTCGCAATTGGGTGTCCCAAATGCCTTCGATCCTGAAGCGAATGTCGAAGGTGGAACGAAGTATCTGCGGGAGTTGCTGGAGCGCTACAACTTCGACATCGTGAAAGCGTTGGCTGCATACAACGCGGGGCCGCAGCGCGTCGAAAAGTTTGGCGGGGTACCTCCTTATTACGAGACGCGAGCGTATGTAGCCCGAATTGTCCGCGACTTTAATAAGAAGAAGCTGGCACAGCAGAAAGCGGCGGCGTTAGCCGCGAAGAAGACATCCGCGACGAAAAGTACCGCGACTCGAACGCCGGTAAAGAAAGGTCCCACCGGAGCGATGCAAGCGAAAGCAACATCCGCAAGTGAGTAGACGATCCCGGTAGCGCCATTTCATTTTTCACCACGAAAGCAAATCCCACATCCCTCTTACAGTTCCCACCCGCGATTCGTTTGACCCTATCCCCGTGCTCGTTTACCTTGAGGAAGCCGTTTCCCGCGTCTCATGGTTGGGACCGCGGCGCGGAGCTTTCCCCCTCAATGGACAAGAAGCGAATTCTGGCCAGCGTTGTTGTGTTCCTCATCCTGGCGATTCTCATTTACCTGCAATACCGCCACTGGCGGACTTTCGATTGGGGAACGTTCTGGAGCCAAACGCACCGGATCAAGAAAATCCATGTTTTACATGGGATTGCGCTGATTTACATCGCGTATTTCTTGAGGGCATGGCGATGGAAAATATTCCTTAAACCGGTTCGGCCAAAAACTCGCACCATTGATATGGTTTCGCCTACGCTGGTCGGCTTCACCGGTCTGGCGCTGTTGGGTAGAGCTGGTGAGTTCATCCGTCCATACCTGATCGCCCGGCGGACTGACTTGCCGGTCTCTTCGCAGATCGCGGTGTGGGGCGTCGAGCGAATTTTCGACATCGGCGCGTTCACAGTATTGATGATGCTGGCGATTTTTCTGCCCAGCGCGCTGCCCTCGATTCCCCACCCCGAGTACTATCTCCGCTTTCGCGAACTGGGATTCTTGTTAACCGCGATGGTTGCCTTTACCACGATCGCGGCCGTAGTGATCCGCCGCAATGGAGAACGAGTCGCATCCTGGGTGGAGCGCCGCTTCTCGCACCTGTCGTCGAACATGGGTCAACGGCTGGGCGCGAAGGTTCGCGAGTTCGGCATGGGACTGAACACCATTGACGGCCCCTTATCGCTTCTCTGGCTGACGCTGGTTTCTGTGGGAATGTGGTACGTCATCTCACTGGCGTATCAGGAAGTCACACATTCTTACGGTGTGGATGCGCTCGCCATCCCGGTCTCGCAACTTCTGATCCTGATGTTCTCGAGCATGCTGGGATCGATGTTGCAACTGCCTGCGGTTGGTGGTGGCTCGCAGATGGCAACGATCGCCACACTTTCCAGCGTCTTCGATGTCCCCCCGGAACTGGCTGCGAGTTGCGGAATCCTGCTTTGGCTTGTGACCTTCGCGGCCGTGGTTCCAGCAGGTTTGCTATTGGCTCACCACGAAAGATTGTCGCTGCGAAAACTGTCGGTGGAAAGCCATCAGACCGGCTCGCCACCGCCGGCCGCATAAACAATCCGCTGGAAAACTTCCCGATCCGTCTCGACCTGCTGGTGCATTCGCCGCGACTGGCACGGCTCTCCGTTCCTACAGCAAATCAAGCGCTACCTCTACAGAAATTCTTGGATGCCTTCTGGAGTTCGGGCAAGGCTAATCTCTGCCTTAGGAGGTGAGATATGCCGGACAAAGAAACTCTCGAACGGGCTCACGAAGATGCGCGAGAAGGAAAATCCGCGAGCACACAGGCTGGCGAGTTCGTCCGCGAAGAGATGCACCACATTCGCGAGGGGAAGCACGGAGCGGCGTCGTCCAAGCAAGCCATTGCCATCGGACTGTCGAAAGCGCGCCGGGCTGGAGTGAAGCTGAAACCTCCAACCGGAGAAAATGCGTCGGAGAGCACGACCGAAAAAGCCCGCCAGGATTATCGCAAGGGCCAGAGCCACTCCCGTCGCAAGCCCTCGGCCACCCGCTCCCGCGCGACATCCGCGGCACTTAAGAAAGAAGGACGCTCCGCCGCCTCTCATCAAGCGCTTTCCAGGCAAGCCCGCTCGGCCGCGAAGAAGCGAAGCTCGACGGCGCGGCATAATTCTGCCGTAAAAGCGAGCGCAACTCGCTCCCGGCGCAAAGGATGACACCAATTTTTCATAGGGAAAGGAGAACCTCATGATCAAGAAACTGAAAGGTGGAGAGTACCGGCTATATTCGCGCAAGAAAGACGCCAAGACCGGAAAGCGCCGCAACTTGGGAACGTTCTCGAACCGGAAAGCCGCAGAGGCCCACGAGAGGGCCGTGCAGTACTTCAAGCATCACTAAAAGCGGTAAGAGCTTGCGATTCGAATCCCGCCGGTCGTCCCGGCGGGATTTGTTTTTGCGGTGGAGGATGAGGGCGACGGCAACACCGATGAGCGTACAAAAGGACGGGGCGGGATGTCTTCAGCCGATGCTTTCGATCCTGGTTTGCTGTCGTGAGAGGTTTTTATCGGAGGTGATCCCGCAACAAGCCGACCACAGCGGCACACGCGATGACGACCGGTTCGGGAACCTTCCAGCGCAACAAGACGGCAAGGCTGACAACGGCGATGACAATCGTTGGCACGTCATAGAGAGAGCGTCGTCCGAGAACTACGACCGCGCCCGCAATTGCTCCCGTTGCGGCCGCTGTCACTCCACGCACAAATGCGTTCAATTGCGGATTCTTCGCCCACCGTTTGTACGACGGCGCCAGCGCGATAACGATGAAGTAAACAGGGACAAACATGCCGAGCGCGGCGACGGTTGCTCCCTTCATTCCCGCGACCAGATATCCGATGAATGCCACGGTGATGACAACGGGTCCGGGCGTAATCATTGCGACTGCGACCGCATCGACAAACTGATGCTCCGTCAACCAATGATGCTCCTGCACGACGCCGCCGTAGAGAAATGGCACGACCGCCAGTCCACTTCCGAAGACAAACAATCCAGCTTTCGCAAAATAGAAGAACAGCTCCCACAGAAGACCGCCTGAGGCGAACATGGCGGGGGAGATAACCAGAAGCGACATGGCTGACGGCTTCGGCGCGACGGGGAAGGCTTTGACCACAACTGCGACCACTCCACTCAACAGGAAAAGCCAGATAATTTCCCGGGAGGTCCACGCAGTCGATACAGCAAGAGCGGCGAAGATTCCCCAAAGCAACTTATCCTTTCCGATGGTTAACTTCGTCAGCTTGAACGTTGACCGCGTGATGATGCCGATAACCGCTGCCCCGACACCATAAAAAATCTCCTGCATCCATTTGAGCCCGCCGAAACGTACATACGCGACGGACAACGCGACAACCATCACGAACGATGGGAGGACGAAGGCGACTCCGACGGCGGTTGCACCCAGCACCCCGCCCTTGACATAACCCAGGTACATCGCGAGTTGTGCCGCCAGAGGACCGGGTGCGAGTTGAGCCAGCGCCAGACCCTCGATGTAGTCCTGGCGGCTGACCCAACCTCGCTCTTCAACCAAGTCCCGCTGCATGTGTCCCGCGAGGGCGATGGGTCCACCAAATCCCACCGTCCCCAGCCAGAGAAAATAGCGGGTGAATTGGAACAGTGATACATCTTCCGCGGGTATAGGTTCGGGTGTCTGCATCATTTTGCCGAGTTCGTCTTGTCGAGTGCGGCTCTCAGTCCCTTGGCCAACTTGACCGCGTCGTCATGGGCCCAGAAGTGCATGAAAAAGAGCCGAGGCTCTTCCATCAGCATGTGGCTGTGGATCGCGGTGACTTCAATTCCGTTTTCGCGAAGTGCGCGAATAACGGGATTCACTTCGCTCCCGAGAAGAACGAAATCTCCAGTGATAGCGGCCTTTCCGCCGCTTGTCGGCTGGAAGTTGATGGCCGTGGCAACTCCCATCGACGGAGGAACTTCCATCCCCGCATCGGTGATCTTCTCCGAGCGTGGAACTGCGAATTGCAGAATGCCGCCGTTCACCTTTCCGCTCCGGCCGATAGTGTGTTCAATCTGCGCCTGATCGATGCCGAGGTCGCCCGACGCCCGCGATGGCGCACCGTCTGGCCCGGGCGTCTTCGTCAGAGCAATCGCATCGTGAATTGTCTTCGCCAGCTGGACGGCTTCTCCGCGTCCTTGAACGTGCATGTACATCACATGCGGACTTTCCCGCAGCAGATGATTGTGCAGGGCAGATTGCTCGATGCCGCCTTGCTGGAGTTTCAACATCACCGGTTCGACTTCGTCTTGCGTGAGAACCAGGTCTCCCATGACCATGGCCGTCGTTCCATCTTTCTTGAAAGCAACCCAGGAGCCGAGGGCGAATCCTGCTTTGAGTTCAACGCCGTCCAGCGTGACATGCAAATCCTTCCTCGGCAGCCCGAACTTGATGACGTCCTCCGGTTGCGCCTGACCAGGGCGGCCGATTGCATCTTCGACATCCTTCCAGTTCGAAGGGGCGGAGGATTGCCCGACCGCAAACGCGCCGAGGCAGGCAAGTCCAAGTGCGATGATCCCAAATCTCCTGATGCTCACGATTACTCTCCTTTGTTTAAGGCAAACCGTTGTACAAGCCTTCGATTAACTCCATCCCACGATGCAGCAATTGTTCATCGGTCAATTTCTGTGATTCCCAACCATTCAAAATTGTGTCGAGCGCCTGTCCTTCCCGGCGGCCGAACTTCTCGTCACCCAGATCGGCGTCGTGAATGATTTGCGCGATGTTCTTGACCCGCGCATTGCGAATGGAAAATTCCTTACAGAGCGTTTCGAATGTGCAATCTTCTCCCCGATGGCCGAAGCCCTCTGCGACAAACATGTCGAATGGTATGGCGTCGGGATGCGCAGTTGTCTCACCGAAGACGAAGCGAGCTTTTTCGTCGATGAACCTTCGGATGAGCCACGCGGACGAGACTCTGTCGATCCCGGGACGCGGGCGGGTAATCCAGATTCTCTGTGCATATTGGTTTCGTTTCTTACTCGTCTTACTTTTTGTTTCTGGTTCTTCCGCCTTCGCTAGAAGTCCCTCGACCCGTTTTCGAGCGGGACTACCGAAGAAGTCGATAGCGACAATTTCTTCAAACCGGCGGCGGATTCGATTCAGTCGGGCAAGGGGAATGTGTGGCGTATGAAAGCCCTTCAATTGAGAAATTAATTTGTCGTAGTCGTGAGCCCGGGCCGCCAGGAACAGTCCCTTGAGCGTTTGTGCCGGATAGTTATCAAACTCGTGCACCTGCGCGACGGACGCTTGCCCCTTGTAGCTCCGGATGGCGGAGGCCAACCACTCCATCCGCTCCTGATTCACCGGCGTGTTGGGGAGCACATGTCCGGAACTTTCTAGTGCAACGGTCCCATAGCGTTGCAACTTCCGCCAGATTGCAACCCGCTGGCTGGCACGTCTCGCCGGAAGACTGAAGACCAGCAACAACCACGCCGATGACCCAGCCTTTGTTACAGTCATTGCAGGTATGTTATACGTGTAACGTTAATATGGGCAAGCCTATGTGGATCGCCACATTCCTGGGGGGATAATCCTGTGAGTTAGAGGCGCGGTTGCTTAGGGTGGAGAGGAAAACCTAGGGCTTTATCTCTTTCAGCCTTTAACCAACTCGCCTACGCCGTGCGCTTTTCCGGAGTGTTCACCGCAGAGAAAGGAACGACTCGAATCCCTTCATGGCCGTCTGGAACCACGGTCATCGTGAGGCAGCACTGGCTACAAAGCCAAAAATGCTTGGTTCGACGGTCATGGATGCCCGCTGAACTGCAGGCCTCGATGTGCAGCGCGAAAAGCTTGCCATCCCGGAACTTCAGAAATGGTCTGTAGCAGTTGGGATTGGCGCATTTATCGAGCATGGCCTCCTCCGCAACAACTGCAAATCGAATGGGTTCCCTCTTGACTAGCTTAGACGCGCGATTTCAGGCCGCTTCGGGAATTCGTTGTGCAGTCTTCAGCGCGTTCAGAGCGTACAGGGCATCTTCCATGCCTTCCCGTTCTGAATCGGCCCACTGTCCAGCAGTGCCGGACAGTTCGGCCGTGCGAGAGCGGATCGCTTCCTCGGCTTGAGCGATTCTCGAAGGGAAAGATGGCGCATTCTGTCCA
This sequence comes from uncultured Acidobacteriota bacterium, assembly GCA_963819455.1. Classification (GTDB taxonomy): domain Bacteria; phylum Acidobacteriota; class Terriglobia; order Terriglobales; family Acidobacteriaceae; genus Sulfotelmatobacter. Next base: position 641,184 of record CAWFWF010000009.1, on the reverse strand, counting down.
AAGATCGCTGCTCGATACAGAGCCTGCCATCCGCAGTCCCATTGAGGAGAAAAGTACGGCATAAAGCACCTCGAAATCTTTCGCGAACGACAATGAAGGAGAAGTGGACGACCCCAAACTGCAACCATCGTTCCAGTTTTGTGTAGACTATTCCTGACCTCTGTGAATTCGCTGGCCCACAGCATCACACTCGACGGCTAGGGTGTCAGTGATTGCAATCACAGAAACCACTCCCTACCAATCGATGCGGAACTTCCGATAGGCGAGAAGTGATGCTTTCGCATTCGAGCGGTTCGGAACTTAATCCTACTGCGCTCCACTTCTCGCCTGATCGGCACTATATCCACAAACTCATGGACCGTCTGTGCTTGCGATCACCTCTGTTTCGGGGAAAAGCCTTCGCAAGCCCAAGCGTTTTCGCGCTGGCCCTACTAGTGGAGACCACGAAGCGAAGTGGAGCTGCCGACCGACGGTTAGAAATTACGGATTCAGATTTGGCGAGCTATCCGATGTGGGACAACGAGTCTTATGACAACGTTTCGCCAATCATCCGGTTAGCACATTACTCGGCCGTAAAGGTTCCCGATCAAGTGCCGATCTCGTACAGGGGGCGAGTCACGAAATGAGCGAACAAAATCAAGTGGACTTCATCATCGACTCCGAACGGCGGCTCGTGATCGCCAAGTTTGGCGAACATCTGACAGCAGCGGACATTCAAACCTACGTACTAAATCTGAAAGCCAATCCCAGTTTCGATCCTTCGTTTTCCGAGATCGCCGACATCAGCGACCTGAACGAGCTTCCTGTTGAAGCCTCTGATTTCATGGAACTCGCCGATAGCACGGATCCCTTCTCATTGGACTCGAAGCGCGCTTTCGTGGCACAGACTCCGCTGCAACAACATGCGGCCCAGATTCACAAGCTTCTGCGCAACCAGAGAAACTTCGGGATTTTTGAAACGCGGGCGGAAGCAGAAGCCTGGATCAAGAATTAAGTCTTTGGGAATCGGTTCGTCCCACGATGTCTCCCCCGGCGTGGCTCGGTCTGCATTCTCAGCGAACTCTGCGTGGGCTTCTCCGCGTCCTCCGCGGTTAAAGGTTTTTTCTTCGACAAGACGAAACACGAATCGCCGAGTTCGCGACGGACATTCTTCGAGAACGCGCGACGTTTGCTTGGAGGTGGAGTGGGGGCCCCGGGCGGAGTCGAACCGCCGACCAACGGTTTAGGAAACCGCTGCTCTATCCAACTGAGCTACGGGGCCGCATGGATGCCGCGAATGCGGCATGGCAATTATCTCATCGTTGACGTCCCGTCTGTCCTCATGTTCTGTCTCGATATTTTTTGAGTCTCCGTCTTTTCCTTATTCCCTACCATCTGACACCCCGCGAAAATCGAAACAATGCTGTATGGTTCGCCACCTCGACGTCCCCTAGGATCATAAAAATTCTGCAGTTCGCCGGGATCACTCCCTGCACGCGGGCCAGCAGTAACTTAAAAAGGGGAATCCATGCGCACTAGCAGCGGTACAGTACTGCTTTCATTCGTCCTACTTCTCTCCGCCACCTTGGCACTTCCAATGTACGCACAGCAGACGTCAACCACTTCGGAGGATACGTCATCATCGCAGACGACTTCGAACGACGCTTTTGAAGGGACGGCGGTGTCGCTGAGCCGTAGCACGCTCGTGCTGCGCACCGACGACAACCAGTTTCATTTATTCACCTACGAAGCGGCCTCGACTCGCCCGGCATCGCTGGTTGCGGGATCTCGCGTTCGCGTGACTGCCGGCTCCGCGGATGAAAACGGCACGCGCGTCGCCACCAACATCACCGTCGTGAGCGGCTTCAACGGCACAGCAACCCGGGACAAAGGCGCTCAAGCCGCGCCGGTACCCGAGAAGGTTCGCGATGTTGAATCCGACATCAAGCGCGAGAGCAAGCGCTTGCACCTGGGCGTACGCGCCGGCGCCGCCTTCGATCCCGAACTCTTCATGTTCGGTGTCCATACGCAGATGGGACCGGTCTTCCACCCGCGCGTGCTGTTCCGTCCCAGCGCCGAATTTGACTTCGGAGAAGTCACCGACCTGATCGCGTTGAACTTCGAGCCGATCTATCGCTTTTCCGCAGCGTACCGCAAGGGAGATTGGACGCCATACGTCGGCGCTGGCCCGGCGATGATCTTCATCCATCAGAGTTTCAATGGCGGACGCGATCTCTCGTTCGGAAATTTTGACTACGAAACCGGTTTCAATGTTCTGGCGGGAGTACAGTCGCGCAAAGGCGGGTTCGTAGAACTGAAGACGAGTCTGTGGTCCGGTCCGGCGCCGAAGCTGCGATTGATCTTCGGATACAACTTCTGAGCAGGTAACTTTCTTGCAGGAGCGGCTCCGAGGGCGAAAAGTCTGCGCTGCCAAATCTGCGATTCCCGTCCTTCGCCTGATACGCGGAGGACGGTTCTTTGCATTCGGGGCTAGGAAAGCCCGAATGATTCACGTGGAATGAACCGAAAGGCGCAGGCGGGGATCTGTCCGCAAACTCGAGTCGCGGATTTATGAAAGATACGATTTCAGACTGAGTCAGCGCACCTGTGATCTTTTACGTGCTGACGCAGAGCCCCGAGACATCGTTCTTTCGCGCCGACCGTAAGTTCCAGTTGCTCGTCGAGACGATGGACGCCTTCCATGTCTTGGGCACGAAACAGATCGAGAATAAGGGTGGTTACCTGGGCCAGATTCCCGAGGACATTTTCCACTTCAGCGGTGAGCCGTTCGTATTCAGAGCAGTTGGGCACAACCTTTCGTTGCGGAAAACACGAGTTTTGGTTGCGCCGAACCGGCTGCAAAGTCACTCTTCACAACCACGACCTCCGGCCGCCCCGCGCTTCGCGATGTTCGAAGCGTTCCCGAGGTTCGAGGGTGCCCCATTCAAGCTCCGCTTGAGTGGGGCGTTTTAACGAACGACCAGAGGAAATGGTCCGGCTGACGACGCATCCGTTGACGCGGAGGCGGAAGGCGCGGCGCACCCTCTCACGGACCTTCTGCTGTGGAAGAGCGGGCCTCCTGTTGTGGAAGAGCGGGCGCTCTGTCGTGGAAGAGCAGCGTTCTGTGGACGAGCAGGCCTCTTGTTGTGGAAGAGCAGCGTTCCGTGGACGAGCGGGCCTCTTGTTGTGGAAGAGCGGGCCTTCAGGCCCGCGTCAACGCGCCCTCAAAGAACATGGGGCTTTAGCCCCGGACGACGACCGACAGACATGCCCAATCGATCCGACGACCCACTGTGCCGACGAACCGGCAAGTATCGTGTCGGCGATGGACCCATGCCTCAGGCGATGGACCGCCGCCGAGTGGATCCATTACCTGACGGATGGCGAATCACAATTTGCTCGCCGGAGTTAAACCGCGCCGGGATCGTTCCGTCTGGCCCAAACGTCCGCTATGATTTGCCCGCTACGGCGACACCGCAATCGCCACAGCATTATCATTGGGACGGCTAATCGGCCCGCTGAGCAGCGTACCCGCTCCACTGTTCGGATCGTACTGGAACGACAGGATCTGCGGATCTCCGCTGTATCCATTCACCTGCGCGACATAGAAGTAGCTATACGAAGGATCCAGCGCCAAAGCCGTCGGGAAATAGACGCCACCCGTGCTGCTTCCTCCTAAGAACGATCCATCGGATTGAATCTTGTTCGCCTGGATCGAGTCGGTGCCGAACGTGAATGCAATCGCCGTGTTGAATGCAAGATTGTGAATCGGATCCGCCTGGAAACTGCCGGGCGCCTGCGACGCTTCCGCATCGAAATACGGCGAGCCCGGAGTGGCGCTCAACGCCCCGCTCGTTCCATTGATCGAATATCCGTAGATACCGAGGTCGGCAGCCACCAGCGAGTAGACGAACGATCCGGTCGCCGCCAGATCCATTGGTTGTGCCCCCGTCGCATAGGGCGACCCGGAAATCGGCGTCAGTATTCCGTTGTTCGTATTCAAGGCATACGCCGAGAGATTGCTCGAGCCATAGTTATTGACATAGACAAAGCGTCCGGTAAAGTCCACCACGACGGCATTCGGCTGCGTCCCGGTGGGAACCGGAGTGGACGCATTAATAAAGATCAAGTGCCCATCGTTGCGGTCGATCTGAAACGTCATGATCTCGTTCGATCCATATTCGGTGACGAACAGGTAATTCCCCGCCGGATCCATCGCCACTGTGGCGGGCCCCACGGCGCCTCCTGACTGGATCGTGCCTTCGTAAAACAAATTGCCATTCGCGCGATGGATTTGAAAAACACTCACCTCGCCATCGCCCAGTCCCGACATACAAAAAGTTGCCCGAAGGATGGACGACCGCCGAGTTTGCCTTTGCCGGAAGCCCATACGTCGGCGCTCCCGCGCCCCCGCCCGGAATGCTCAACGCCCCGTTCGTCACCGTATACTGCGCGACGTTGCTCAGGTTCTGGTCGGCGACATACAAATATTTCCCCGCAGGCCCACCGGTATCCTGGATCGTGATCGGCGTTTTGAAAACGTGGCCGCAGTTGTCCCACGCCTGCGCGACCGCCCCATACGTTCCCGGAATCAAATTGATGTAGGCATCGAGCGAACTTCCGTTCAGCGTATAGGCGTTCACGAAGGGCTGGGGATAGATCCTCACCGCAGAGATTCCTGAACAGCCCGGACTCTGTGCCGATACCGCAAAGTGAACCGGAGTCGTGTTCGCTCCCGCTGCGGGCAGAAAAACGGTGACCCCTGCTTTCTGGTTCACCGTGATCGTGCGCGACACTTTGGTCACGTTCCCGCAATTGTCCCAGGCCTGGATCACCGTGTTGTAAGTGCCCGCCTGTAGCGCGACAAATGTCTCGAGATGAAAGCCGTCCGTGGTAAAGACGCTCACGTTCGGCGCCTCGTAGATGCGGATCGCCGATATGCCGAAAGGACACGTCGTCGTGGTGGCGGTCGCCTCAAAATAAACCGGAGCCCCCACATTGGCATTGTTCGCGGGCGAAGCCACAGTGAGCGTCGGTCCGTTAGCCGCGAGCGCAACACTGCTGGTAATCGAGAGCGCGCCCAGCGTGAGGACGGCCAGAAGAAAAGGTTTCGCGCAACATTCCACTTCGCAGGAAATTTTCGAGCCGAAAGAGAACCGCATGGAAATACCCTCCCCAGGATAGGCGTGCGGAAAACGCAGAAATGGCCTACAGATCGCAGCGGAGAAGGCGAATTCTTTGGCGCCCTTTAGACGCACCGCAATTCGGCAAAGGTTGCGATGAATGTAGAAAGAGTGGCCCACCTGTTGTGGAAGAGCGGGCCTCTTGTTGTGGAAGAGCGGGCCTTCAGGCCCGCGTCAACGCACCCTCAAAGAATCGGGCTTTAGCCCCCGGACGACAACTGACACATGCCCGATCGATCCGAAGGCGGACCCAACGTGATCCACGAACACGCAATTCAGATGTTGGCAAGGAAACCATGGTGTAGGCAATAGACCCCCGCCGAGTGGATCCAATGTCTGACGAACGGCGAAATCACAATCTGCTTTGCTGCGGCCACCCCGCTCGACGCATGGAGGGACGGGCGGCCCAGCCTTGGACTTTTCGCCTGCGGCGGTCCAGATGAGGGTCCTTCGTCCCTGCGTTTTTTGCAAAGCCTGCCCTGAGCCTGTCGAAGGGGGCGGGTACGATGCTGCCGGCACAGCGCTTCGTCTCGCTACATAAACCCGTCCGCATTCGTGGTTCCCGCCCTTTGCAGAGTGCGCAAAGGACGGGCCACCCACCGGGCTGGTGATGCCAACGAGATCAAAAGCCCGGGCCACCCGTCCGCAAAAGTTGGGCCAGCCCCCTTTACTCCGGGGGAATCGGAGGTGTGATTGATATAACCTTGATTGTCTTACCCGTCCCCGAAGGTCCAAACCAAACCTCACCCGTGTGGATCATAAAGCCTTGCGAGAAAACGTTGACACATCCGACTCGCTGAGCCATAACTACTTCCTTGATTTTGGAGGTGAAAATTACATCGTACCGCCTTATGAACTGCTCCTTGGTATGGACGACGTCAGTAGCATGCATGGATGTGACCCGCAGCGGAAAGCGCACCATCGTCGCAACTCTTTCTCTGTCGTCAGCCGCAAGAGCGGCCTGCAAGTTCCCCAGAAACTTCGCGATATGTTCCTGCGTTTTCAAGTCCATCTGCAGTATGCTTCCATTGGAGCACGGCGCCTGCTGCACAACCTGGCCTTGAGCAAGGATCATCGACAACGAGTAAGCCGTCAGCAAAGCGTTCACGACAATGCGAATCATTCGCCCCCTCCTAATAGATCCTCAATTGGCTGGTGCGTAGCAACCACCCGAATTGTATGTACCACCTGCGAACATTTGAGCCTCGTTCGCCCTCCTTGCCGGTATTCCGGGTCCCCCACCGCCTAAGCTCGTTATGTCTGCAGGTACGCGATCGTAGTTACCCGATGCCACATCTCGTCACACATCATGGCTCTCAAGTCTTTTCAGGCCCATGTTGAAATCCAAGGGCGGGTGGCCCGGGCCCTTGATCTCTTGCGTATGAACAATACACGGATGCCCGTCCTTGCGCGCCTTTTGCAAGGGCGGGTACGATGCTGCGGATAGTATGGGTTCTGGGCGCTCTGTTGTAGAAGAGCGGGCGTTCTGCCGGGGAAAGAGGGCCTTCTGTTGTGGAAGAGCAGGCCTTCTGTTGTGGAAGAGCAGGCCTTCTGTTGTGGAAGAGCAGGCCTTCTGTTGTGGAAGAGCGGGCCTTCAGGCCCGCGTCAACGCACCATCAAGAAAAGGGGCTTTAGCCCCGGATGAAGCGCCCAAGACGAACCACGCCGAGTGAATCCGGTGTCTGACGGACGCGCGAATCACAAATCCGCTTTGCAGGAGTTACGCCGCTCCACCCCGTGCGGCCGTCCGCTCGGATCGAGACACTTTGTATCTGTCCTGGAGCACGCAAGCCAGCGCTCGCTTTCTCCGCGCAAGGGAGGTCGGCCCAAGAAATCATCGTCGAACCCGAACCAGGATGCGCTGACATTTGCTGCCTAGGTAAACGAATTGAAGAACTGGGAACGTTCCGTCTGTCCCCATGTTTCCACGTCAGGGTGTCCACTGCACGCGACGCGATCCATGGGACAGCAGCCTGGCCTAGGGTGACGTGCGCTCAACGAAATCTGCGAGGGCAAACTGAAGACGGTTGATTTCTATTTCCAGCGATGCAAAGGCGTCCATGCACTGGTCCGTTCTACCTTCACGGCCCATGCTCTCCAAGATCGCTGCTGCGCCGGTTGCCGGTTTTGCGCCAAAGGTAGTAACCATTCCTTTCATGAAATGAGCAGCCCTCTCGAGCGCGCGAGAATCGTTGCTGTCGATTGTGCTGCGTATACCTTCCAACACTCTGGCGTAATCATTTTGAAACAGATCGACGAGTTCGCTCAGAAGACTGTCATCGTAATCGAGTCGTTGTCGAAGCGCCTCTTCATCGAAAGGTGCGAGCAAAGGTGAGTCAAAGCTTAAACTCGCCATCTGCGGTGAGCCTACAAGCAGCCTCTTGATTTCTGCGTACAGGCTTTTGCCCTCAATCGGCTTGGTGAGATAACCATCCATGCCAGCGGCCAGACATCGCTCGAGGTCGCCCTTCATGGCATGAGCCGTGAGAGCCATAATCAGCAAGTGCTGGTGTGTGATTGTTTCCCCTTGCCGGATCGCCGCCGTGGTTTCGAATCCGTCCATCTCGGGCATCTGGAGATCCATTAGGACGATGTCGAAGGAGCCTTTTCGCAGAGCGGCCAGCACCTCTCGTCCGGTGCTTGCCACCTGCACACGACAGCCGCGCTTCTCCAGCAGTCGAACCGCCAATTTCTGATTTACCGGATTGTCCTCGGCCAGTAGCACCTGAAGACCTTCAGGAAAAGTGGCGACCTGCTCCTCCGCCACCGGGATGACCTCCTCCATGCTCGACTTGTCCATTGCCATCACAATCGCATTCAGCAGCGCAGACTGCTGCACCGGCTTGGTGAGGTAAGCAGAAACTCCTAGCTCGCGACAGCGTTGGCGATCGCCTTCCTTCCCGGAAGAACTTAGCATCATGATCGATGCGCTCATCAGGGCCGGATTGAGGCGAATCTGCTCGACCAGAGCAAATCCATCCATTTCCGGCATATTTCTGTCCAAGATGATGAGCCGGTATGCTGTTCCAGATTGTTTTGCATCATTCAGAGCGCGGAGAGCGGTGAAACCATCGGGCGCCGAGGTTGGCTTCATGTGCCAGTGCACCAACATCTCTTGCACGATCTGCCGATTGGTGGCGTTATCGTCGATCACCAGAACAGGTAAATTCTCAAGACCAATCAGAGTTCTGAGTGCTGGCCTGACCACGGCAGATTTCGACACACCGAAAGTCGCCGTGAAATGGAAGGTGCTGCCCTTTCCCGACTCACTTTCCACCCACAGGTGCCCGCCCATCAGTTGCACGAGTTGAGACGAGATCGTAAGACCTAAGCCAGTTCCACCGTACGTTCGAGTGGTCGAATTGTCGGCCTGACGGAATGCCTCAAAGACGGCAGCCTGCTTCTCTTTGGGAATGCCAATGCCAGTATCGGTCACCGAAAAGCGTAGTGTTGCTTCGGCCTCGGAGCGGGATTCTGTCCGGACATTCACGATTACCTCACCCTTCTGGGTAAACTTGATCGCATTGCCGGTGAGGTTCAGTATGATTTGCCGCAGACGTCCGGGATCTCCCACGAGATCGTCGTGCACATCCGGCGCGATACGGCAGGCCAGTTCCAAGCCTTTCTGTTCGGCCCTCAATCCCAGGATCGATATCGCCTCACCAATCGTTTCGCGTAACGGAAAATCAGCTCTATCGAGTTCCAGTTGCCTGGCTTCGATCTTTGAAAAATCGAGGATGTCGTTGATCACCCCTAACAAAGAATCGGCTGAGCTCTTCGCGGTTTCCAGATAGCTGCGTTGTTCTGCCGTTAACTCCGTGTCCAGGGAAAGGTCCACCATACCCATTACGCCATTCAGAGGAGTTCGGATTTCATGGCTCATGTTTGCCAGGAATTCGCTCTTGGCGCGGGTGGCTTCTTCCGCTTCCTCCCGAGCCCTTTTCGATTCCCCCTCAAGCCGTGTGCGTTCCTCAACCTGACTTTTTAGTTCCCGATTGGCCGTCTCCAGCTCGCTCGTGCGCTCCGCTACCTTGCTTTCGAGACTATCCCGGAGGTCATGGGCCGTCGTCAGTGCTGATTCCAGACTAAGAGTGGATTCCAACATGAACATCGAAAGGATCGGATAGATAAGTAGTGCGGCCCAAATTGCGCAGGCCGCCCGTAGTAGCTGTACAGGGACGCCGAGCAATTGTGTAAAGGTTGAGTAATTTAGAACTGAAGCGGGGAAAAATGAACCTTTCGGAACGATAAGTCCGGCGAAGACACCATAAGCAGCGAAGCACAACCCCATAGTCGCCATGTTCCGGCGAATCCGGCCTCCCGCCAGGTCGGCCACATCCTCGAACTTACTCTTGCGAAAGAATCCGATTGCTGTCAACAACGACGCAGGCACTGCCAGCAAATATCGCATCAGGATGTTACTGTTGAGGGCCCATTCATCGGTACTCTTCGCCGTGAACTGGTAAACCAGAACGAAGACAATGAATAATGCAGATCCGCCGAGAGTGTAACGCTCGACGAGTTTGCGCGAAGCGTCATTGTGTAGCCACGCCAGCCTTACACCGAATTCAAGCAGGAAGACGAACGAACCCAAGGCTAGATAGAAACCGATCACTTGAATGATATCGGCGCCTCGGACTGTCCAGTAGTTATCGCCGAGAGACACGAACATATCGGCCCATTCGCTCATTCCATGCATCAAGCCGAATGCGCCGAAGAGCCAGATAAACCTGCGGAGTTTGAAACTGCTTCCTGCGATGTGCTGGGAAAATACCAGTAATCCCAGTACAAAGAATGACAGGCCGTAGACAAACAATACTGGCAGGAGGTGAGAGCTCGCGATCGTGGCGAAAGAGTTCATGAAATAAAGACCCCGTGGGCAGCAGGCAGCCACTTACTCAAGCCGACTATATGCGAGGAAAGAAACGCCAACTCTTTCGCAGACTTGACCTGTGGAGAGAACCGGAACTTATCCAGACTTTAGCAGATAGTAACTATAATGCAACATCCGGAGCCTAAAGGGAAAGTGACGCACGATCAGCGGCAAAGGTCATACGGCAAGAGCAGCGAATTGCTCGTTTGCCCCAAAAGCTTGTAGAGGCGTTGGGTTTGGGACTTCTTCATTGCTCGCAATTGTAGATCCCTGGATAACAAGCAGAGATACCACACATACACAATATCTCGGCTCGCCGCGATGCACTTCTCACGGATGAATTTGATTTTGCCTTGGTTGTTCATTGGATTTGGATTAATATTCGGCGGCTCTAGAGGTGCAGCATGTTCGACGTTCGAACTGTCATCGGCGAAATTGCCTTGGTGGCTCTGTTCGTAATGCTGGGGTGGTCAATCGTCGAAACAAAAGGGTGGAAGTGGCGGGTTTTGAATCTTCTCATCGTCTTGGGATATTTCGTCGTCGGTGCGGGAATGGGAGTGGTAGTTGGACTTTACACTCATAGTCCTGCATTCGGAGGAGCCTGGGGAGCCACTTTGTCACCAGTCGTTGCTTGCTTCGGTGCCTATGACTGCATACGCAGGAACAGAAATAAGAAGCGAAAGATCGTAGCTTGATTTAACCCGGGCCGCCTACCACTTCAGTAACCTTTTTCACTTTTGCGCCGCTGCTACCGTGGTGGCTGAGGAGCTCTGGGGAGTTAGGAACAACTCTTTTTTGCGTCCCTCGTTGCGATGGGGTCGGAGCGCTCCGACCCCGTTTGCTCACACGATCTCCTGCATCAATTCTTCCTTCCTCGCCTTGCCTTCTACAATGCCCGGCTGCCGCCCTGTGCGACTCAGAATCGCGTCCCACGTCCCTACCGTGTCGTAACGATTCCAACCGTTATGAGTGAAGAAGAGGTAGGTCATTTGCCCGGGGAGACATCCCTCAATTTCCGCAACTGTTCAAAGAAATTGATGGTGCCGTAGCAGCGAGCGCTTTGTGCAGCAATGCTTCGAACGGAATGTTGGGACCTACCCGGAACGTTCCCACTTTCTGCCGGCGAGTCGGATCTTGCACACTGCTTGAATACGCGCATCATCGCGCACCAAAAAGTTCTCCACAGCCCACCACGGAATCGTGTGACATCTGACCTTGTGCGCCACCCAAAGAATGCGCAATCATGACTCCGGCGCCCGGACTGGCAGAAGCCATCCTATCCGCCCACTAAGTTCTTTGTTTCTAAGATTTTAGTATCTAAGTTCTTTGAAAACCGTATTTTGCGGGGAATTTCGTGCTAACCCCATGATTTCAAAGATTCGGGGGGGAGGGGGGATACCCCACTGTTTAGGTCGCCGGCCCTTCACCGGCAGGCCCGAACGCGTGGCCAATCTGGGGACGAGCAGAAATTTTCGCTAGAACCAGTCGCTCCGGTAGGCAATCCACCACGACAGCACCAGGATCGGGATCGTGGCCGCGATTCCCCACCACAGCGGCAGCAGGAAATCCGCCAGCAGACCCAGCACCATAAAGATGATCCAGAACATTTTTTTCTGCATGACAGAATTCCAGAGTCTTCTGAGAGATTACTCTCCCGGTTCGAAACGATATCCGACCCAAGGTTCGGTGACGATGTACTTAGGAGAAGACGCGTCGGGCTCGAGTTTCTTGCGCAACTGGCCGACAAAGACTCGCAGATATTCGACCTGCTCGGTGCTTTGGCCTCCCCAAATCGCCGCCAGCAAGGTTCGATGATTGATCACCTTCCCCGCTCGCCTCGCGAGAAATACCAGCAAATCGAATTCTTTAGGAGTCAGGCGAACTTCGTTTTGAAGAACCGTCACCTTGCGCGAGTCAGTGTCGATACGGAAGTCTCCGACTTCGATGACCTTATCGGCTTCAGTATCGATCGGGACTCGACGAAGGTTCGATCGCACTCTGGCGAGCAGTTCATTCATGCCGAAAGGTTTGGTGACGTAGTCGTCAGCGCCGGCATCGAGCGCTTCGACTTTCTGCTGCTCCTTGTCGCGGACCGAAAGCACGATGATTGGCACTTGCGAAACCGCGCGCACGCGACGGCAGAGTTCGATGCCATCGATCGAAGGCATCGACAGGTCAGTGATGATCAGGCTCGGAGACCAGTCCTTCATGATCTCGAGCGCCATCTCGCCGCTATTGGCCACACGGATGTCGTAGCCCTGCGCGGAAAGGCTGGTCCGCAGGACGCGCGTGATCTGGGACTCGTCATCGACGACCAAGATGTGCGGACGATCCGCCATCATCGCGCCTCTTGCGTAACGATGTGAACGTCGACCGACGGCGAATCACGAAGAAAACGCTGGATCGCCGATAGGTATAAATAGCGCTGCCATCCAGTGCGCGCCGAACGGCCGAAGATCACCTGCGTGATGTGATTTTCGCGAACCAAAGCTGCCAGACCGTCGGCGATGCTTCCGCCGGAACCGCGGACAACTTTCGCGCCCAGGTTTTCGGCGAAGCGAATGTTTTCGGCTAATGTCTTCTGGTCTTCGGGACGCGTGTCGCGGCCCACGTCGATGTAGAAGACGTAGAGTTCGCCGCCCAGCGCCTGCGCCATTCGCGAGCCGCGGGCAATGATGTATTGCGCCGCGGGATTGGAGCTGACGCAAACGCCAATCCGCTCGCGCACGGTGTGCGCAGGTTGCGCACCGTCTTTTTCGAGGAAGGCATCGAGGCTGCGGTCGACGACGCCAGTCACTTGGCGGAGAGCGAGCTCGCGAAGAGCAATGAGATTTCCGGGCCGAAAAAAGTGCGAAAGAGCGCGCTGCGCGCGGTCGGTGGGATAAACGTCTCCACGTTCCATGCGCTTTTGCAGCGCTTGCGGAGTTAAGTCGGCGAGAACGATTTCGTCCACGCGCTGCATGACCCAGTCCGGAACGGTTTCGCGCACCTGCACTCCGGTGATCTGCTGCACAGTCGGTCCGACGCTTTCGACGTGCTGGATATTCATGGTGGAGAGCACATCGATTTTGGCGTCAAGCAACTCCATGACGTCTTCGTAGCGCTTGGCGTGCTTGCTGCCTTCGATATTGGTGTGAGCAAGTTCGTCGATCACAGCGACCGCAGGTTTGCGGGCGAGAATGGCATCGACATCCATCTCGTCGAACAGTGTTCCCTTGTACTCCAGTTTCCTCCGAGGAACAGGATCGAGTTTGCCGGCCAGTTCTGCGGTGGCCTTGCGTCCATGGCTCTCCACCACTCCGACGACGACGTCTTCTCCGCGACTGGCGCGGCGAATGGCTTCGCTCAACATCGCATAGGTCTTGCCGACGCCTGGAGCATAGCCCAGGAAGAGTTTGAAGATGCCGCGAGACTTTTCCGGTGAGACTTCGCTCAGCCAGTCATCGGGAGTTTTAGGCATTGCAGCTATTGTCTTTGGCGACGCGGAAAATGTCACGCACATCGTACAATGCGGGTGTGAAAACAGCGGCATCAACGCAAGCGCTGCGCTACGCGGTTGTCGTCGGAGCCATTGCTGCGATCACAACGCTGGATTTGCGGCTGCACGTAAATCAAACGACCGTCGCGCTGATGTTCCTGGTGTCTGTCCTTCTCGCTTCGGCCTACTGGGGATTGCGATACGCAGTCGTAATGGCGATTGCCGCTACTGCGGCTTTCAACTTTTACTTCCTGCCTCCGCTGCGCACCTTCACGATCTCGGAACCGCAGAATTGGATCGCATTATTCGCATTTCTGGTGACCGCGCTGGTAGCCAGCAATCTGGCGGAGCGTGCGCGCCGCGAAGCCGATCGGGCGAAACAGCGCCGCCGTGAAGTCGAGCGTCTATACGGATTGAGCCAGCGCCTGCTGGCTTCGGACAACGTTCTCGAAATGTTGAATGCCCTGCCGCAATATGTGCAGGAGACTTTTTCCGTAGGCAGTGTTGTGGCCATGGCTGCGGATCATCCCACGGTCTACCGCTCGTCTTTGGATGCGACGTTCGAAGAGAGTGTGTTGCGATCAACACTGTTGCGTGGTGAACCGGTCACGCAGGGTGGAGTTTCGTATGTGCCCCTGCGCCTCGGCATGCGCACGGTGGGAGCGCTCGGAATTGCCGGAGCCGAACTCTCGCGAGAAACACTCGACGCGGTGGGAAGCCTCGCGGGGCTTGCCATCGAACGGGTACGGGCCCTGGAAGCGCTGAGCAAGAACCGGGCAGAGCAGGAACACGAACGGCTGCGGACGGCTCTGCTCGATTCGGTAACTCATGAATTCCGCACTCCTCTGACTTCGATCAAAGCGAGCGTGACAACTCTTCTGTCGGCGACAGCAGTCGATGAGCAAGGACGACATGACTTGCTGGCGGTGATTGATGAAGAGACCGACCGCCTGAACCGCCTGGTCGGCGAAGCTGCGGAGATGGCTCAGTTGGATTCCGGAATGTTCAAACTCGATCTGCAGCCTCATCCCATTCGGGAGGCGATTGAGCAGGCGCGCCAGGATGCTAGAGCCGCTCTCGAAGATCATCCCGTAGAGGTGAGCGTTCCCGACTCGCTGGAAGTTCGCATGGACATCGCGCGCATTCGCGAGGTATTGATGCACCTGCTGGAGAATGCGGGAAAGTACTCCCCTGCTGGATCACCGATCACGATCAGTAGTGAAGTGAAAGGACGACATGATAGTGACGAATGTCGCGGATCGCGGACCTGGAATCGATTCTTTCGAGCAGTCGCTGATCTTTGAGAAGTTTTATCGCGGGCAAAACCAGCGCTCTTCAGCTCCGGGAACGGGGATGGGTTTGGCGATTGCGAAGGTGATTGTTGAGGCTCACGGAGGCACGATGGGCGTGGTCAGCCAGTTGGGAAACGGATCAGTATTTTCGTTTAGTCTTCCGGTGGAGAAGGGTCAGCGTCCGCAGTAGCTTGTGGAGTGTCAGACCGGGACGGCCTGACGACAGCCGGCGGGTCGCCGGCGCTACATCTTGCTTGCTACGTTACAATTCAGGGTGCTTTTTCCCGCACAAGATGGTTTGAATCTGAACCGGCGGCTTTTGCCGAAGCGCCGCTCCGGGTGTGCACAAATTCTATGACCGCAGACATGCTTTCCTCCGCTTCGTCGCTGGATGACAAAAAGATTTTCTATAACCGCTTTCTGTTGATCGTGGCGGGGCTCGGTGGGCTTCTCTACGGCGTGGACGTCGGAATCATCGCGGGCGCGCTGCCGTATCTGCAAGCAACCTCGAGTTTCAATGCGGGCCAGCTTTCCTTCGTCGTCGCGGCGGTTCTATTGGGAAGCGTGATTTCTACCCTATTCGCTGGGTTACTGGCCGACTGGATGGGGCGAAAGATCGCTCATGGCGCTGAGCGGACGTCATGTTCGTAATCAGCATTCCGATGATCGCCTTGTCGCACGGTTTTGGGAGTCTGGTTTTCGGTCGTCTTTTGCAGGGCGTAAGCGGCGGATTAATCGGCGTCGTCGTTCCTCTGTATCTGGCCGAATGCCTGACGGCATCGAGTCGTGGAAAAGGCACGGGCGTTTTCCAGTGGCTGCTTACAGCCGGAATTGCGGCGGCGGCGATCGTTGGCTTCTATTTCAGTATTCCGCGTCGATCGAGATTGCCCAACTCGGAAACAATGCCAGACTCTTAGCCTTCAAGAACACAGCGTGGCGCGGCATCTTCTGGGTATCGCTGCCGCCTGGGAATTCTGTTTGTCATTGGCAGCTTCATGGTCGCCGAATCCCCGCGATGGCTATTGAGACGGGGCAAGAAAGAGTCCGCACATGGCGCGCTGCTGCGGTCCCGGACTCAGGAACAAGCAGATCTCGAACTGAAAGAGATGGAGGATGTTCTCGCCGCGGAGAAAACGAAAAGCTCAGGCAATTCCAAAACGAGCGATTCTCTTCTGCGCCGGAAATATGTGATCCCGTTCGTCCTGGCCTGCATTATTTTGGCGTGCAACCAGGCAACCGGGATTAACTCCATCATTGCGTACAACACCAATATTCTTTTGCAGAGCGGCCTTTCGGACTATTCGGCGCATCTAGGTTATGTCTTGTTCACCGTCGTTAACTTCTTGGTAACGTTCGGTGGGGTCATGCTCGTGGATCGTAAAGGCCGAAAGTTTCTTCTTGGGGTGGGGACCGCTGGCATCATTCTCTCTCTCATTTGCGCGGGCATGCTGTTTCTGAAAACGGAGCGTCTGCGCATCGATTCGAAAATGCGGTGTTCAATCCATGGTCACTTCCGACCAGAAGTTAACACTGCTCTACGACCGAAGTGACCTTGCGACCAAGCTGGCGGGCGCGCAACACCCGGACCTACATCTTTGGTCGTGATCTACTCGTATGGCGACTTCGTGCGGCGAGTCCGGCACGTTCGTTCCGATGACCCTGCGGCAAAGGCGATCGAGATCAATCGCGAAGACAATGTGCCCGGAAACAAAGTCAACGCGTTTTTTTCGAATCCCTTCGGCGATCTTGACGCGGCTCGGACCGCGCCTTTGCACATTGAAAATGCATTGATCACACCCGTACCTCTTCCACGGAACGGTTGGCTGGTCGCCATCACATTGTTTGTTTTTATGGCATTCTTCGCGATCGGGCCCGGAGTGTGCGTTTGGCTCGCGCTGTCAGAGTTGATGCCGACGCGCATTCGATCGAACGGCATGAGCATCGCTTTGGTGTTGAATCAGGCGGTGTCGACAACCATCGCGGCAATTTTTCTTCCGACCGTCGGGAAGTATGGCTATTCGACGATGTTCTTCGGATTCGCTGCGTGCACGGTCGTCTACTTCGTGACCGCGACCTGGTTCTTGCCGGAGACGAAGGGCAAGACTCTTGAGGAGATTGAGGCGCATTTCGAAGGGTCGGGTGCTTAGTGGCCGAATAGTGTCCTCACACTTCGCTAGGGAAGGCTGCCGAGGCTTATGAACAGATGATTAGCGGCCGGGTGCGGTTTCGGTCTGTGCTGACTGTGAGCTGAGTAAGATCTTTAACCACTAAGGGCACGAAGGTACACGATGGAACAACGGACTAGCGGCCGGCTGGGTGCCGGCACTACATTCCAACGTTTATCGAACCCATTTTAAATTCAGCTTGTTTCAAAACATTTCATGAAAACTCCCAATAAAGCTAAGAAGAACGGCGGCAACCAAGATCACTCTCATGCCATGCGGCGGGAGATCTACGAACAACCGGCGGCGATTGCGAAGACGATCGAGAAGCATCTCGATCACGACATCATCTTTCCCGGCGAGTTGCATGCGGTCGAAGGCGCGCTACTACGCTTCGAGAAGCTCATCATCGCAGCCAGTGGATCGAGCCGCCACGCTGGGCTTGCCGGAGAGATCATGATCGAAGATCTTTCGGGCGTTGCTGTCGACGTGGAGTATGCCAGCGAGTATTGCTATCGCTCGACGCATGCCGCGGTCGATCCGATCGTGATGGTGATTACTCAGTCCGGAGAAACGGCCGACACACTCGCGGCGCAGCGCGAGGCACTGACGCGCGGTGTTAAGACGATTGCGATCTCGAATATGCCGGACACTTCTATTCCGCGGGAAGCCAGTGCGGCATTGATTACCGGCGCCGGCAAGGAGATTTCGGTTCCGGCCACCAAAAGCTTCACCACGCAGGTCACGATTCTTTACTTGATGGCGCTGTTTCTCGCGCGCAAACGGGGACGCATGACTTCAGAAGTGACGCGATCGTATCTGGATCGGCTGAAACATTTGCCCGAGGCCATCGAAAAGAATCTCGCAAAATGGGACAGTCTTGCGGAAGAATTCGGCGGTGTGCATTTCAAAGCCGAGAAGTTTCTTTATCTCGGGCGCGGAGTGCATTACGCGATTGCCCGGGAGGGCGCGCTGAAGCTGAAGGAAATTTCTTACGCTCATGCCGAGGGCTATCCTGCGGGAGAACTCAAGCACGGTCCGAATGCTCTGGTGGATGAGAAGCTTCCGGTCGTGGTGCTGGCTACTTGCGACCATGGCGATCCAGACTCCCTGCTGCGCTATCGGCGCACCGTTGAGGTCATCAAAGAAGTGCGGTCGCGCAAGGGTCCGCTGGTAGTGGTTGCGAGCGAGGGCGATAAAGAGGTTTCGAAGATTGCGGACCATGTGTTTTATGTCCCGGCCGCGCCGGAATTGTTATTGCCGATTTTGGAGGTCATTCCCCTGCAGTTGTTCGCGTATCACGTTGCGATCAACAAGGGGTACGACGTTGATCATCCCCGGAATTTGGTGAAGGCGGTGGTGACGGAATAACGTTTCTTCGTCCTCGGTGCTCAGCGGCGATTCTTGGCAGTCACTTGCCTGAAAGCAAAACAATTTAATCGCGGAGAGCGCGAAGAAATGCCGCGGGGGCCGCAGAGAAATTCGGATTGAGCCAGTCCTCCGCATTCCTCAAAGAATGCGGCTTCCCTTCTAACTGTTACAATTTCTGGTTGGCTTGCGGGCTTTATTCCTTGCTGATTTTGCATGGTTTCGATCCTTTCAGGCCGCTTTTTGAGAATTTGAATTTCGCCTATGAAATGTCCTTTTTGCGCATTTGCGAACGATAAAGTGGTGGATTCCCGCGAGAGCAAGGAGGCCGAGTCGATTCGGCGCCGGCGCGAGTGCCTGAAGTGCGGGAAGCGCTTTACCACATACGAACGCATCGACGAAATTCCGTACATGGTGGTCAAGAAAGACGGCCGCCGCGAGAAATTCGATCGTCAGAAAGTGCTCAACGGACTGTTGCGCGCTTGCGAAAAGCGCCCGGTACCGATCAGCAAGCTGGAACAGATTGTGAATGAAGCGGAATCGTTCGTCATTGACTCGGCCGAGCGCGAGCGCAAGACGAGCGAACTCGGTGAGTTGATCATGAACCGGCTTCGCCGCTACGACAAAGTTGCCTATGTCCGCTTCGCCTCGGTGTATCTGGATTTCAAGGACGTCAAAGAATTTATGAACGAGTTGAAGGACCTGGTAAAAGCCAAGACCGGGCAGTAGTCGGCGTTCTCATACTTATTTCCGAACATTTTTCACGAGGCAATCATGAGTCATAAAGTAACCCTCATTCCGGGCGATGGAATCGGTCCTGAAGTGACCAAGGCGACCGTGCGAATCCTAGAAGCAACCGGTGTCAAATTTGAGTGGGAGACCTTCGCTGTCGGCGCGGAAGCTTACGAGAAATCGGGACAGTACATCCCAAAAGAGTTGACTGAGTCTCTGGAGCGAACTCACGTCGGACTCAAGGGGCCGGTGACGACACCGGTTGGGGGCGGATTCCCCAGTATCAACGTTGCTTTGCGCAAGCAGTTCGAACTCTATGCGAACTTCCGTCCAATACGAAATTTGCCGCACGTTCCCACGCGATATCCAGACGTCGACCTGATCATCGTCCGCGAAAACACCGAGAGTTTGTACTCCGGTCTTGAGCATGAGGTCGTGCCCGGAGTGGTTGAGAGCTTGAAGATAATCACCGAGAAAGCCTCGACGCGCATCGCCAAATTCGCCTTTGAATACGCCCGCAAGAACCAGCGGAAGAAGGTTCATGCCATTCATAAAGCGAACATCATGAAGTTGTCCGATGGCCTCTTCCTGCGCTGTTCGCGCAATGTCGCGAAAGATTATCCCGAGATCACATACGGGGAGCACATCGTCGACAACACCTGCATGCAATTGGTGATGAACCCGTACCAGTACGACGTGCTGGTGATGGAAAATCTGTATGGCGACATTATTTCGGATCTATGCGCGGCATTCGTGGGCGGGTTGGGATTTGTTCCGAGTGCGAATCTGGGAGATAACTGCGCGATTTTTGAAGCCGTTCACGGTTCCGCGCCAGATATCGCGGGAAAGAACCTGGCGAATCCCACGGCTCTATTGCGGTCCGCGCTACTGATGGTGCGCCACCTCGGCGAGCATGAGGCTTCGACGCAGATTCGCAATGCGCTGGAACGCGTGTATCGTCATCCGGAAAAGTTGACGAAAGATATCGGCGGCAAAGCTGGCACTTCCGAATTTGCAGACGCCGTGATCGAGGAAATGGAAAAGGGGAAGTCTGGAGTTGCCGAGGCAAATTGAGCGCTCGCTAAGCTTCCGGTTCAGATCCAGTTGGAAGCAGGAATGATGCAGGGCTCGTGAGCAGTTCGCGTCCGACTTCTTTCAGGAAGTGGCGTGCTTTTTCTTTCCCTACGTCTCGCGCGCGCACTGCCAGCAGGAAGCTGAGAACGAAAGACGTCGAGATATTGAGAACGCCGACCAGTAGCACACCCAACAAAGAAACAATCACTTCGTTGCGCTGCAGCCCACCATAGAACCACATTCCATCGAGGGCGTATCCCAAACTGGCCGCAGAGAGCGTCACGTGGCGCACCTCCAGTGGAATTCCGAATAACGCTACCAGAATCGGCACCGTTCCCAGCAGGAAGCCGAGGACGATGTATCCGACCGAACCGGCCGCTTTGTGCGTTACCCACTCGGCCAGATGAGCGGCGCGTTTCATCCCCAGGCGCTCGCGGACGCGGAGGCTGTTCGAGATAGAGCGGTCCATCTTGCTGACTGCGATGTAATTTGCGGTCCAGCCTGTAGCCAGTGAGGAGACCCAAAGCAAAACGCCAGTCACGATGGCAAAAGCAATCGTTCCCGATTGATGTGGAATCAGCATGTGGATGCCATGCTCCGCCTCGGCCTGCGTCAAGAAGGGATGACCCGTAACAAGACGCCATAGGCGATCCATCGCCATGGACGCCGGAATGGCTCCAACGAGATTCGCGATAGTCACAATGCATTGTGTTTGAGAGATGGCGCGCAGGCTTGCCATGTGATCCTTGGCGGGATCCTCCATGGCATCGACGAGAGTAGCGGCTGTAGCGGCCGGCATCTTCGAAGCGAGTAAAAAGCTGCCCGCCTGCATCATCAGAAAACTGGCCGCGTAGTTCAGCGAGTGTCCGACGGCAACCAGCAGAGGAGCTTGAATATTGGCGGAAATGCTGTATTTCACCAGCGCCGTGAAGCAGGTGATGACGCCCGCCATGATGGCTCCGGCGCCCATCTTCCGCCAGTGTTTCGCATTCTGCGCGATGTAGTGGGCTCCGACTCGTCCTGTTTTCTCGACGAGGCTGCGAGCTAGGCGGCGGAAAGTCGTGCTCATCACACGCAGGATACGGCGCTGCGACGCGAATCCATGGATTACGGAGACAGCGAATTTTCGCGCGTCGGCGGACGGAAGGCGCAACGCCAGAACCTGATCGATTCGCCAGAGGAAAGAACGGAGGAGTCGAAGCCGGAAAATCAATCCGGCGGAAGTCCCTTCCTTTTCTAGACGCTCATTGAACGAACGGATCTGGGCTACACAGGCGTCGCGCTGCTCGATCCACCTCGGATGTTCCTCGGGGTGCAGAACTACCGATTCCACCAGCGAGGGAAGATGGAAGAAAGGAGATTTCGTAATGTCGTCATCCGTGGCGAGAATGAGCATGTCGCGCGAGAGAGCGATGTTGGAGGCGCGCAAGGCCAGGATCTTGCAGGAGGCAAGGAGCGAGGGCGTAGTCAATCGGAAGATGTCCGACCACCAGCGGACTTGCTCTTCGGGCAGTGATGAAACCCAGGCGGCGTCGCGCTCTCTCAGATCCAGTGAATCCAAGAGCACGTAGAGGTCGCCGTGAACCTCGTCTTCGGGGAGCACGCGCTTGATAGCTCGGACGAAGAGTTCGCGGAGCAGGAAGGACTCGTCGGGAAGACCGGCCTCGGAGATCACGCGGACATAGGAGTGATGCGACCAGAAGTCTCGAAAAGCGCCGCGAATTTCCTCGCGGTGAGGATGGGCGTCGATTGCGGCCGTAAGTTGGGAGAGGCGCTCCGTCCGGCGAGGTGTTGGTACGTCCATGATCTCGCGGAGAAGGCCGTAGACCCAGGTCGCCCGGTCGCGAGGGGAAGAAAATTCGAACTTGAGGATGTCTTCAGGCGGCGAAGAAATTTGCGGTTGTCCGTTCATTTTCCTCGCTCTGGAAAGTGGCTGAATGTGGTTGGAACTACCTGGGTGCTGTCCGGTTAGGCGAACGATGACGTCCATCGCCCGCACTGCTGCCATCATACCTGCAAGAGTGCGTTCAACGGCGCTTCAGAGCCTCAAGTTCGTCGAGGGTGCGAGGCCAGTCGGAGCCTAGCAATCGCGATAGGCTGCGGTCGGCAAGGACTTTGCCTTTGGTTTGGCAATGTGCGCAGTAATTCGTTTCCTTGTCGGCATAGCGAATCCGAAGAACTTTCTGGCCGCACCGGGGACAGGGCATCCCATAGCGGCCGTGAACGGCCATATCTTTCCGGAAGGCTGTGACCTTTTCCGGGAAACCCTTCTTCGCTTCCGCTCCCAGCTTGCCGATCCAAAGCTTTAAGGTTTGGCGCGTGGCACCGAAGAGTCGTTGCCATTCGTCGTCAGTCAATTTGTTTGTGAGCGTGACTGGTGACAGTTGCGCGGCGTGAAGAATTTCATCGGAATAGGCGTTGCCGATTCCGCTGAGCAGTCTTGGATCGGTGAGAGCGCGCTTCAGGGTGTGATTCTCCGCAGTCATGGCGGCGCGGAATTCGTCGATAGTGGCGGTGAAAACGTCGATTCCGCCGGCATCAAAGGCAGCAAGGTTAGCTTCGCCATCCACCAGATGGAGCGATGCTCGATGTTTGCTGCCCGCCTCGGTCAGGACGAGGGAATTTTCCGTAAAATCGAATGCTGCCAGATTCTGGCGGCCTCCCAGCTTTGCGCCCGCGGGACGCCAGTGCAATCGACCAGCGATCATCAGATGCAGCACCATCCAAAGATCGCCTTCGAAGCCAATCGCTATGCGCTTGCCGATTCTCCGCAGACCGGTGACGGTACGACCTTCGACGCTCGCGAGTGGAGGCTGAACCGTTCGCAACAAGAACGGACTGCCGATTCGCACAACCGTTAACTGCTGGCCGACGATCCGAGCCTCAAGGGCGGAGATGTACGCCGTTATATCCGGCAATTCGGGCATAGAAACAAGCTTGCCTTGCTCACGGGCGTTTGGCAAACAAGTTCGCTACATCTGAGCTTTTACAGTCGCCATTTGACTCTCGCGCGGCATTCGGAGTAGAGTGCGTGCGTTCTGGGGATTCTGGGGAAATGACGCGGACAACACGGCGTGTGGGGGTAGTTCTCTTCCAGCTCGGTGGACCCGACACGCTGGAGGCGATCGAACCTTTTCTCTATAACCTCTTCTGCGATCCCGACATTATCGACTTTCCTTTTGCGCGTTTGGGGCGAAAAGCACTGGCCAAACTCATCTCGACCACGCGAGCGCGCAAGGTGCAGCATCACTACGCCACGATTGGCGGAGGATCCCCCATTCGTCCCAATACCGAAAGGCAGGCACGAGCGCTCGAGAGCGCATTGTGCAGCCAGGGGATTGATGCCCGCTGCTTCGTAGCCATGCGCTACTGGCATCCCTTCACCAAGGAAGCCATCGCAACATTGAGCGCGGCAGGTTGCGACGAAATCGTGCTCTTGCCGCTCTATCCGCAACATTCTTCGACCACGACCGGTTCGAGTCTGAACGAGTGGCGCAGGCATTTCTCCGACGACATCGCCCGTTCACAACGTGGACGCCTTCTATCGCAATCCGCTCTACCTCGATTCGGTCGTCGAAAAGGTCGACGAAGCGTTGTCGCGCTTTCCTGTCCCGGCGCGTCCCGAAATTGTTTTCAGCGCTCACAGCGTTCCGATGTCGGTGATTGAAAAAGGCGATCCCGTATCAACGGCACATCGAAGACACGGTCCAGTTATTGAAGGAGCGCGGCGGCTGGAGGAATCCCAGCCGGCTGTGCTACCAGAGCAAGGTGGGGGCGAGCCGGTGGCTGCAGCCTTCCCTGCACCAGACGCTGCGGACACTGTCGTCCGAAAGCGTTCGTGAAGTGTGCGTCGTGCCCGTCGCTTTTGTTTCCGATCACGTGGAAACGCTCGGCGAGATCAATCACGAGGCGCGGCACGAAGCGGAGAAACTTGGCATCACGCAATTTGAAATGAGCGCCGGGTTGAACGATTCTCCGAAATTTATCCAAGCGCTAAGTCACCTCGTTCTGGAAGCCCTGGAGCAGCCAGTTCATGAGGTGATTCCGATTTGTAAGTTCCGGGAGGGCGTTGGCGGAGCCGCAGTATGCGGCGGCCGCCGGATTAGATTAGGGCCCAAGTCATTGTCCGGTTAGACAGGAGGGGAGTTATGGCGGAGTTGGAGGCCGGGAAGGCCAATCCGAATCCGGAAGCGGCCAAGAAGCCGGCCAGTCCCACAGTCGATGCCACGAAGTATGTGGGCACGCCTGCCGTAGGCACTTCGAAAGCCGCGGCGGCCGGCGGCATCGCCGGAACTGTCCCTTCGACGGAGATCGACAAGCACCGTCGCCGCTTTGTCTGGACCATGGTTACCGGCTTCCTGATGGCATGGTTCCTCGCGTTCTTCCGATTTTTTCTGCCTCGCACTCTTTTCGAACCAAACTCCCTTTTCAAAATCGGTTATCCCTCGGAGTTCGCGCTGGGAGTGGACACCAAGTTTCAGCAAAAGTACCGCATCTGGGTCGACCGCACTCCAGATCGCCTCTTCGTGATCTACGCGCGCTGCACTCATCTGGGTTGCACTCCGGACTGGAAGCCGAGTGAAAACAAATTCAAATGCCCGTGTCACGGCAGCGGTTACGACAGCGAAGGAATCAACTTCGAAGGCCCGGCGCCGCGCCCGATGGACCGTGCGCATCTTGAACTGGCTCCGGACGGGCAGATTCTTGTGGATACGTCGAAGCTGTACTCGTGGCCGAAGGGACAGCCGAGCAAGTTCAATGATCCCGGAGCGTTTTTGACGGGAGTGTAGATGGGCAGATTGAGCGCTCGAGCCACGGTGCTCGACGCCGGATTCGGAGTGACGAAGCGTCTCAATCGAGATATCGATTACTCAAATTTATGGCTGACGAAAAAAATCCGAACGGCGGCAACGGGAAAGTCGGACTGATCGAAAAAGTCACGACCGGCGTCAAAGAGGACATCCAAGCCCTCAAGACCGATATTCCTGCCAAGGCGAAGGAACAGATCGAGGGATTGAAGGATCCGACCAAGACCCAGGTCTATACCTCGATCTTCCGCCACAAGCACGACGACACGCCGCGAAACCGGGCGCTGGGCGTGCTTTCCAACGTGTTCCTGCATCTGCATCCGGCGAAGATCAATCGCGATGCGGTGCGCTACAGCTACACCTGGGGCATGGGCGGGATCACTTTTTACCTGTTCATCATCCTGACCTACACCGGCGTGCTGCTGATGTTTTATTACCACCCGAGCAAGGTGCAGGCGTTCCGCGACGTGCTGTATCTGGAGCACGACGTGCCTTTCGGAAAGATTCTGAGAAACATGCACCGGTGGGCCGCTCACCTGATGGTGATCGGCGTCTGGCTGCACATGTTCCGCGTCTTCCTGACGGGGTCGTATAAGAAGCCGCGCGAGTTCAACTGGAATATCGGAGTGCTGCTGCTGGTGTTCACACTGCTGCTCTCGTTTCACCGGATATCTTCTGCCCGACGATCAACTTGGATTCTGGGCTGTCACCGTTGGCACGAATATGGCGCGCGCCACCCCGTTGCTGGGGCATGAAGGACCGTTCGGTTCGATGCTGGGCATGACGCCGTACAACGACGTGCGCTTTGGATTGCTCGGCGGATCGATCGTGGACGCGAATGCATTGCTGCGGTCGTACATCTGGCATTGCATCGGCATTCCTATCGTGGCTTCGATCCTGATGATCGTGCACTTCTGGCGCGTGAGGAAAGACGGCGGGATTTCAGGTCCGG
This sequence comes from uncultured Acidobacteriota bacterium, assembly GCA_963819455.1. GTDB lineage: Bacteria > Acidobacteriota > Terriglobia > Terriglobales > Acidobacteriaceae > Sulfotelmatobacter. The sequence continues at coordinate 615,283 of CAWFWF010000009.1, read as the reverse complement.
CTCCAGTGATGCTGGAGGCGGAAGCGGATAAGCCGCGTAGAGGGCCGAAGGCAGCAGGAGAATAGGTGGCGCGGGCACTCCTGCCCGCGTGCTGATAGCTCATCTGGCCTTTAAGTGCGCGGTGGCGCAGGCAGTCGCGGGCAGGAGTGCCCGCGCCACACAGAGTGCCCGCTCCACACGGAGAGACTATGGATTGGCGACAACTTTGGGAAATTTGCTCCGCGCCGGATAATGTCCCGATCGTCGGGCTGATTCCGCTGCTTTGCTTCTATATCTACCTGGCAGTGAAGCAGGCGCGGGCGAACGATCAACTCATCGCCGAGCTTGAGGCCAGTCCGGAGATGGCGAAGACCCATCACCGCAAGACGTGGCCCTTCAAGCCGGGATGGGCCAAAGAAGTTCACGTCTGGCCATTCCTGCTGCGCATTGAATTTCTCGCCGCCATCATCGTCACCATCATCCTGATGGTCTGGTCGATCACGCTGAATGCTCCGCTGGAAGAGCCGGCGAATCCCAACCTGACGATGAATCCTGCAAAAGCGCCGTGGTATTTCCTCGGACTGCAGGAGATGCTCGTCTACTTCGATCCGTGGATCGCCGGCGTTGTGATGCCCACCATGATCATCATCGGCTTGATGGTGATCCCGTATATCGATACCAATCCGCTGGGCAGCGGTTATTACACGTGGAAGCAGCGGAAGTTTTCGATTTCGACGTTCATGTTCGGCTTCGTGATTTTGTGGGTCGCGATGATCATCATCGGAACTTTCATTCGCGGCCCCGGATGGCAATGGTTCTGGCCGGGGCAGACGTGGGATCACAATCGACTGATTTACGAAGTGAACCGGGATCTTCCGGACATTTTCGGAATCGCGTCGAACATGGGCAAAGCAGTTTTCGGCGCCATTGTGGTCGGCGGATTTTATCTGATCGGCGGAGGCGCGGTTTATTCGCTATTCCGCCGCAAAATGCAAAAGGATTTCCAGCGCATGAGCCTGCTGCAGTTTTCGCTGATGGCATTTCTGTGGCTGACCATGCTGGCTCTGCCGCTGAAGATGGCGCTGCGGCTTTTGTGGCACATCAAGTATGTGTGGATTACGCCGTGGTTCAACGTTTGAAAAATGCAGCTACTCGGCTTCTAGCTATTAGCTCTTAGCTTGGAGCCGTTGGTTCACCACGGACAGTATCTAGAGTTGCTAAGTTAGGGATAAGCTGGTGCCTGATAAACCGATTCCCGAGCAGGACCCGATAACTGGCAAGTCGTACGCCGCGCACTACGTCATCGCGACGTTGATCCTCATTCTCACTTTGTTCTGGGCCCTGTGGGATGAAGCCTGGGGACAGCGTCCATGGAAGGCGTTCCAGGAACAGTTTAAGGATCGTTACAGCTCCTTGCTGAACAACGCCCACTCGAAATCCGCGACCTCGCAGAAGGATGTCGAGCAAAGTTCCGACTACGCTGCTCTGAAGCAATCTTACGAAACGGCTTATCAGAATTCGAAGGCACAAGCCGACGAAGCGCGCAAGAAGCTCGATGATGCAAGCGCCCGGCTGCTGGCGGTGCAGAGCGTATTCACCGACCGGCGCGCCTATGTAAACGCTCTGACCTACGAACTGGAAACGAGCGAAAGCGCTTCAGCCAAGGCGAGCAAGCAAAAAGAGATTGACGAGTACAAGGCGCAAGAGGCGACCGTCGAGTTTCCGGACGGAAGCAAGAAGAAATTCAACTTCAAGCAACTGGAGGAGAGCTACAACGAGATCCGCGACGAGCGGACCAAGTTGAGCTTAGTCCTGGGCGACGTGCTGAAGCCGGTGACCGCTGCGAAAGCGAAGATGGACGACTACGTCACCGACCACATGGTCGACCTGACTCCAGCGCAGATCGATGGTCTGAAAAAGAAGACGGGTGACTGGGATCCGACGATCGTGCAGATCAATGTGGCCGATGCGAACATCGTCGACCGCTGCGAGTCGTGCCACATGGGTGCGCGCGAACCCATCAAGATCACTCCCGCAGCGATGACCGTCAAAGGCGCGAAAAAGCCTGACGAGTACGCGGAAGCCTTTGCCAGCCATTCCGATCCCGAATTGCTGAAGATTCACGATCCCGACAAGTTCGGATGTTCGCCCTGCCACCAGGGCAATGGGCGCGCCACGACGAGCGTTGAGAAGGCGCACGGCAACTACGAGCACTGGCTCTGGCCGCTCTATCCCAAGGAAAATTCACAAGCGGGCTGCCAGAGCTGCCACTCGGCTGACATGGTTCTGGCCAGCAACGATGTGCAATTTCAGACCATCAATGCGGGGAAAGATCTGTTCCGGCAGCGCGGCTGCATGGGCTGCCACCGCTACGAGGGATACGACAAGGAACCGGAAGATCTGAACTCGGTCGGCCAGCAGATCAAGCAGATTGAAACGCAGAAAAAAGATAACGTCGAAGCAGTCTGCCTACCTGATGAAGCAGGCGGACTCGGCGGCATCGAACGAAGAAGCAAACAAGATGAACACGCAGGCAGTTGACCTCCGCGTGGCCAACAGCAAGTTCGATGCGCGACTGCAGCAGCTCGACTATCAGTCGCACAGCCTGATGCAGGACGTGAAGAAGGTCGGGCCAAACCTGAAAGATGTGCGGCTCAAGCTCAACAAGAATTGGATTCCGGTATGGCTGAAGAAGCCCAGTGATTTCCGTCCGACGACGAAAATGCCAAACTTCCGGCTGACCGATCACCAGATCCAGGCGATCTCGGCATACATCTGGCAGTCGGGCTTTACCGACCAACTTCCCAAGCACAAGCCCGGCAATTCGGCCCACGGAAAAGAATTGTTCGAAGAGCGCGGCTGCCTCGCCTGCCACTCCATCGGCGAAGGCGACCAGATGCAGGGCGGCGTGTTCTCAGCAAACCTGACGCGCGTCGGCGAAAAAGCCAATTATGACTATCTCGTGCGCTGGATCCACAACGCGCGAGAACGAACGAGGCCGTACTGCCCGTACGAGAAGAAAGATATCGGCCCCGAGGACTACACGAAGAAAGGGCTTCCCTATCAGTTCGATCTGGAACACAGCAAGTGTCCCAACGATGGGCACGAGTTGCAGGTCCAGAACATGACGGTCATGCCCAGCCTGCGGCTGAGCCCTGAAGATTCCGAGGACATCGCAACCTACTTGATGTCGCAGAAGAAGCAGGAGCCGACTTCGTACGCAGACGCGGCATTCATGGATGATCCCGCTCTAAAAGAAGAGGGCAAGAAATGGGTGCGCCATTATGGCTGCTCCGGATGCCACGAGATCGCAGGCTTCGAAGATGAAGGCCGCATCGGCACCGAACTGACGTATGAAGGCAGCAAGCCGATTGAGCGCCTCGACTTTGCCCTCTTCACCGAGACAGCACAGCGCGGCGGCAAAGATGCCGAGCCAATCAAAGATAAAGAAGACCTGGCCCGCCTTCCTGATGGACCTGCGACGGAAGCATGGTACGACCACAAGGGATTCTTCGAGCACAAACTGGCTGAACCGAATATTTACGATCAGGGCAAAGTAAAAAGCGAAACCGAAGCTCTACGGATGCCCAACCTGCACCTGACGAAAGATCAGGTGCTCGATCTGACCACGTTCCTCATGGGTAGCCAGGAGACTTCCCTTCCCGCGAGCTATCAATACAAGCCGGGGGATGCGCGGCACGATATTCAGGAAGGTTGGTGGGTAGTCAAGAAGTACAACTGCATGGGCTGCCACCAGTTCATCCCCGGACAGCAGACCATCTTGATGGGAATGAAGCAGTATCAGGATGTCCAAGAACAGTTGCCACCGAAACTGTTGACCGAGGGCGCTCGCGTCGATCCCGAGTGGCTGCGTAAGTTCCTGTCCAACCCGGCGCTCAACAGCACCGACACCAATCGCAATGGCGTGCGTCCGTATCTGAAGGTTAGGATGCCTACCTTCTCGTTCTCAGACAATGAACTGCGAAAGCTGGTGCGATTCTTCGAGGCGTTGTCGCAGCAGCCTCTTCCCTATATTCCGGAGGCGGTTCCGACTCTTACCTCCAAGGAAAGCGACATGGCGCGCAGTCTCTTCTCTAGCACGGCAGCTCCGTGCCTGAAGTGTCATGCGACAGGAGATCCGAATCACGACAAGATTGCGACGGCCCCGAATTTCCTTTTGGCGAAAGAGCGGCTCAAGCCGGATTGGGTGGAGCGCTGGATCACCGATCCTCAAGCTGTGAGTCCGGGAACGTCGATGCCCTCCGGATTGTTCAAGCAGCAGGACAATCGATTTGTGTTCGCGGGACCGACGCCGCCGACGTTTAACGGGTATGCAGGAGATCACCGGAAATTATTGACAGACTACATTTTCCAACTCACGGCGGACGAGCAGCGGCGAGTGGCGGCTTCCATGCCTCACGCGAAAGCTGCCATCCAACCGGTAACTGACCGTAAACAGGCCGCCACCGAATCGCATCATACGGCGAGTGGTGGATCGCGGTAGAATGTCCGGCTCGTTTGGTATCGACCGCGAGAGCGACACGCCCTCGCGACAGCCGGTGGAAACGCCGGCACTACTTTTCAATCAAGAGAGGACGACATCATGAATAAGAGAAGTATTTGGACCTCAGTTTCGTTTGGCACGCTGGCGCTCTGCGCGCTGCTGGGAACGGCTGCATGCAACAAGAACACCGAACAGTCGAGCAACAAGGAAACAGAGCAGCAGGCGGCTCCTGCTCCTGCCGCAACACCAATCGATCCTGCCACGGTGGCAACCGTCAGCGGCACTGTAAAGTTTGATGGAACCGCGCCCAAAGCTGCAAAGATCGACATGAGCCAGGATCCTGGATGCAAGGGCTCAAACGAAGCCGAGAATGAAGTCGTCAGCGGCGGCGACCTGGCGAACGTCTTTGTCTATGTGAAGGAAGGCCTCGGCAGTCGAACCTTCGATACTCCAAAAGATCCGGTCGTTCTCGAGCAGTCAGGCTGCAAATATCATCCGCATGTTCTGGGCGTGATGGCTGGCCAGACGGTGCAGATCAAGAACAGCGATCCGACAACCCACAACATTCATCCCACGCCTAAGGACAATCGCGAGTGGAACGAATCGCAACCGCCATCTTCTCCCGCGATTGAAAAGACCTTCGCCCGCGAAGAGATCATGCTGCCGGTGAAGTGCAACCAGCATCCGTGGATGAAGATGTATGTCAACGTGGTGAAGAGCCCGTTCTTCGCCGTCACCGACAAGGGTGGAAAGTACGAAATCAAGGGCCTGCCGCCGGGAGATTACACGATCGCCTTCGTCCACGAGAAACTGGGCGAGCAGGATCAGAAGGTGACGGTCGCGGCGAAAGACTCGAAGACGGTCGATCAGAGCTTTAAGGCAGGCGGCGAGTAAACTCACCGCTCGAAGTATTGTGAATGTGGTTTGCTAGAATACTGGGTTGGCAGGAGCGGGTTGCACTTCGGTGCAACCTGCTCTGACCTTCAGAACAGGGTCTGGCGCCTGTCTCTGTTACGTACCGGATCCAAGGGGCACTTGTCTGAAAGCCGTAGCAACATCCTACAATCGCGGACTTCACCGCCTTGCTGTCGTTCTTGCCTGCTGGACCTTCCTTCTCATCATCGCTGGAGCGCTTGTCACCAGTAACGATGCCGGGCTTTCGGTGCCCGACTGGCCGACCTCTTTCGGATCGTTGTACAAAATTCCCAAACTGGTTGGCGGTGTGAAGTTCGAGCACACGCATCGCATGATTGCGCAAGTCGCTGGCCTGCTGACGATCATCCTTGCCGTGTGGACATGGCATGCGGAAAAGCGCCGGTGGCTCAGGGTCTTGGGGTTCGGCGCTCTGGGCACGGTGATCGCGCAGGGAATTTTGGGCGGAATTACCGTCCTTTACTATTTGCCGCCGGCAGTGTCGTCGGCGCATGCGGCATTGGCGCAGACCTTTTTTTGTCTAGCAGTGGCATTCGCACTCTTCACCGGACAGAAATGGGTGGAGGAGCAACCGAGGATCGAGTTCGACCAACGGCGTCCCAGCCTTTTCACGCTGACGTTGCTTTCGATCTTCGTGCTGTATGTCCAGCTCATTTTGGGCGCGATGTTCCGGCATCATGGGCTGAGTTGGTGGCCCCACGTGACCCATGCCGTGGTGGTCTCATTCGTGCTGGCGTGGACAGCGATTCGCGCGCTGACGGTGTATTCAAAGATTGAAGCGATCCGGCGCCCTGCGACTCTCATGCTTTCGCTGGTGATTACACAATTGTGCCTCGGCTTCACCGCATTTCTGACGCGTGTGGCTTGGGGACGGGATGCGGTGCAACCCGAGCTTCCTATGGTCGTCTCAACCGTCGCTCACGTGGCAGTGGGTGCGTTGTTACTGGCTACGACGGTCATCCTGGCCATTCAGGTTTGGAGGCACGTGCCGGTTGCATTTGAAGAGCGCGTTCCACAAGCCCAGCGGGACGCATCGATCGCGTAAAGCTTCCCATAGGCCCTAATTTGGGGATCTATCGTACACTGGTTGTGTTCACTGGGGATTCCTTTTGGTCTCGAAAACTGCCTTTGCCGATGCCGCTCCGGAGCTCGACCAAACCTCCGGCGGCGCGGTTATTTCCGTTCAAAACCTGGTTCACCGCTACGAAAATCGCACTGCCTTGAACGGCGTTTCGTTTGACGTCCGCAGCGCGGAGTTGTTCGGTTTACTGGGCCCGAACGGCAGTGGCAAGACCACCCTTTTCCGCATTCTCTCCACCTTAATGATTCCGACCGCCGGACGCGCCCTCATCATGGGATTCGACGCGGCGAACGACCCGGCGAGCCTGCGGCGGCAGATTGGCGTGGTGTTCCAGGCGCAGAGTGTCGATCCCAAACTCACTGCCTACGAAAATCTTTGGCATCAGGGACATCTGTACGGGTTGCGTGGCGCGACGCTGAAGACGCGCGTCACAGAAATCCTGGAACGCGTTGGGCTCTCCGATCGAGCGAAAGAGCTGGTGGAAACATTCTCCGGCGGAATGCAGCGGCGGATCGAACTCGCTAAGGGACTTCTGCATCATCCGGCAGTCTTGTTGCTGGACGAGCCGACCACTGGCCTTGACCCCGGAGCCCGCCGCGATTTGTGGCAATATCTCCAGATCTTGCGCGACGAGGAACACGTTTCAGTTCTCGTGACGACGCACCTCATGGAAGAGGCCGAGCGTTGTGACCGCCTGGCCATCATGAATGAAGGAAATCTGGTCGCGCTGGGAACGCCGTCGGAACTGAAGAGCGAAATTGGCGGTGACGTGATCCTGCTGGACGCCGCGCACGACGCAGCTTCCCTGGCGGAACATATTCGCGCACGCTTTCATGTGGAAACCGCCGTCCATGGAAATCAGGTACGCATCGAGCAGGAGGGCGGGCATCGCTTCGTCCCCGACGTTGTCGAAGCATTTCCCGGAGAGATTCAGGCGATCTCCGTCAGCAAGCCGGCGCTTGAGGATGTTTTCATCCATCGCACGGGACACAAGTTCTGGAGCGAAACCAACGAATCGAATTCCGAAGTGACCAACAAGAAAGATAAGAAAAAAAAGAGGAGGTAACTTGCGTCCCATCATCCTTGTGCTTTCTCTCGTGTTCGGCATCGTTCCGCTCGTGGGAGTGGCGTGGATTTTCCTGAGCGGCATGATCACCCTTTCCCCGTTTTCCGTGTCCATGGACGGACTGTTCATGACATTGATTCTGCTGACACTCTCAGGATGCTTCCTGCTGAATGCAATGTGGGAAATGAAAGATGCCGGAATTCTCGGCAAGAAACAGGCGCCAGCAAGCAAGGCGCCCGCGGCGAAGGCAAGCTAATCAATGGCGACACAAGCAGCAGCGTTAGCTCGACCCATGCCATCGGCATCCGCCGGCGTGGTATTGCCCGCATTCACACTTTGGTGGCGCGAGATAGTTCGGTTTTACCGGCAGACTTCGCGAGTCGTGGGCGTGCTGGCTTCGCCGCTGGTGTTCTGGTTGGTAATCGGCTCGGGCTTCGGAACGTCCTTCCGCTCCGGCGGCGGTCCCGGACAGCAGCACTACCTGGATTATTTTTATCCGGGCGCACTGATCATGATCGTGCTCTTCACTTCAATCTTCACGATGATGTCCGTGATTGAAGATCGCAAAGAGGGATTCTTGCTCTCGGTGCTGGTGGCGCCCGTTCCACGCACGGCAATCGTTCTCGGCAAAGTGTTGGGCGGTACCACGCTGGCAGCGGTGCAAGGCATGATCTTTCTGATCTTCGCCCCATTTGCCGGAGTCCATCTCGGGCTGACGCAAATCGTGCTGGTGGCGGTCGTAGTATTTCTCGTCTCATTTTCCCTGACCGCTCTTGGCTTCGCGATCGCGTGGCCTATGGATTCGTCGCAGGCATTTCACGGCATCGTGAATCTGTTTCTGATTCCGCTCTGGCTGCTTTCAGGATCGCTGTTCCCGCTGGCCGGCGCTTCGATGTGGATTCGAGTCATCATGCGGCTAAATCCCCTGACGTATGGGGTCGAGGCGCTTCGCATCCTGTTATATCCGGGAGCGGAAACGAACTTCGCGCTCTCTTCCGCCATTGCGACGTTGCTGTTGTTTTCGTTGGTCATGTTCGGATTGGCCTTGCTGGTCGCCAATCGCCGCTCCACGAGGCCCGCCGCTTGATCCCGGAACAATACGCGTACTTCCCTGGCCTGATTGCGAGCCTGAATGGAACCAGCGCGGTTTTGCTGCTGATCGGCCGCAGCTTGATCATGCGCGGCAAACTTGCGGCGCATCGCGCCTGCATGATCGCGGCTGTGGGTTCGTCCGCACTGTTTCTCGCGTGCTATCTGTATTTTCATGCGCATGTCGGCGACATTCGTTTTCTCGGCGACCACTTCTGGCACATTGTCTACTTGATAGTGCTGATCCCGCACGTCACGCTTGCGATTGTGATCGTCCCTATGGTCATGATCACGCTTACCCGCGGCTTACGCGAACGCTACGAAGAGCATCGTGCCATCGCTCGCTGGACCTGGCCTCTGTGGATGTATGTCTCGGTGACGGGCGTTCTCGTGTATTTCATGCTGTACCGGTGGTTCCCGCACAGCTGAGGCGTGCGGATTACCCGTAGGCCGCAAACAAACGGCTGGGCATTGTGGAAGAGCGGCGTTTCAGCGCCGCGTAGAACGTTATAAGACGCCATGGGCTTTAGCCCTTTGAGGTTTTCAGTGGCGCGGCAACGAAGTTCGACCACCGGGGCTGAAGCCCGAACTAGTGGACGAACTTTAACGCGGCCCTAAAGGGCCGCTCTTCCACGGCCGTACAAACGGCGAGTAGGGTGCGAAGTGTCCATTCTAAGGTCAAAATCGAAGTGTCCATTCTAAAGCTCAAGATCGACGTATCCGGGACGATAGGCGATGCCGCCTGGCGCGAGATCAGTCAGTATGACCAGATTCAGAGTGCCGAGTTCGGTCCACAGTTTGGCAGCGGGGATCCGTGCAACCATCCGCCGGATACTCCCCATGCGAAGGGAGAATGGATCGGCGCTGAGATCCGGCTGCAGACGCCGCTTTTGGCACAGTACGCGATGTCGCACTACCTGGAACAAGAACGTGTTCTCGATGCCGATGTGGAGTAGCCGACTTCTGCTATAGTTCCTTTCCGGTCACTCGTTCCTCGTCACCATGTCCACCGATTCTGACAGCACACATTCTTCGTCTGGCGCTACGACCCTTGATGCGCCTCATCGCAAGCGCGGCATGTCGCGCACTCAGAAGATTCTCTTCTTTGTCACGGGATGGCTGATCGTGCTCATGCCATTTCTCTTCTGGTGGAACACATGGTTCGGGCGGCATCTCTCGGAGCAGCAGATGACCGAATATCTTCACGACGACAAAAAGCCGCGGCACATCCAGCACGCGCTGGTGCAACTCGGTGATCGCATGGGTCATAACGATGCGGCGGCGCGGCAGTGGTATCCCGACCTGGTTAGCCTGTCAGGAAACTCCGTGGAAGAGGTTCGAAATACCGACGCGTGGGTTATGGGACAAGATGCAACCGGCGCAGGTTTTCATGAAGCGCTTTTGAAGATGCTCTCCGATTCGTCGCCCATGGTGCGGGGAAACGCGGCGCTGTCTCTCGTGCGATTCGGCGACGCTACCGGGCATTCGCAGATTGTGGCCCTGCTTCAACCCGCGCGGATCAACGCTCCAGCCACAGGACGCGTTGTCGATGCCGACCGTCCGGGGACGCCGATTCATCAAGGCGGACTGATTGCCAAGTTAGCTGCTTCCGACTCGCAGACATTCGATGTGCGCTCTCCGATACCCGGCCGCATTCAGTCGGTCCCACAGACAGGCGCGAACGTCACGGCTGGCGCGGAGATTGCGGTGATTGATCCTTCGACCGAACAAGTATGGGAGGCGCTGCGCGCGCTTTACATCGTTGGCCAGGTCGATGACTTGCCTGCGATCCGGCCTTACGAACGCGATGTGCCGGATGTTTCGAATGATGTGCGGAAGCAGGCTTTGGAGACGGAGAAGGCGATTCAGGCACGGGCGCGGTAGCGTGTGTCAGAATTCCCTGCCGAGGGGGGCGCTGCAGAGGCAATGGAATCCTTCGACTCCGTTGCGGAGTCACTTCGTTCCTTCCGCAACTACGCTCAGGATGACAGGATTAGCTGAGAGCTGACGGCTGAGAGCTGAAAGCGTTTTTCAGATCGCCATTGGGCCGACTTCTTTTTCTACTTCTGCCGTATCGACCATTGCGATTGCGTCCCAGGGGCAACCGTCGAGGAAACAGCCGTCTGGCCCTTTGCTAAGACACTTCTTGCAGCCGATGCACAAGATGGGATCGACTGCGATTCTGCCGAATGGCGGATTATCGTCGTCGGGTACCCAGAACATGCAGTCTTCGACCGGACAATATTCAACGCAGGCCGGCGAGCCGGCGCATCCGGTGCAGCACTCGGTGATCACCGCCAACTCTTTCGGTTTCTTCTTGCGCGGCGTGGCGAGGCCTTTGGACTTCGGTTCCCACTTCTGATCGTCGGGAACCATACCGACGGCTTTGGTCGCTCCGGGTGCGGCAGGCATGATGCCGGATTATACCCCAAAAGCGGCCTCAGACCTTGGACTTCAGACCTTGGACTTATGTGCATCGGTCGCCGAGTTAATTCGGTCCAGATTGCCCTGGCCCAAAACGACACTGGCGCATCGCCCCACTCGACTTCTGCGCCTTATCCACCGGGGTCATTCTGTTATAGTGAACCCCGGTAAAGGAGCAACGACATGGCTGGAAAGAGTCTGAACCGCGTTCAACTGATTGGCAATCTGGGCAAGGATCCGGAGATCAAATACACGCCGCAAGGCACGCCCGTGGCCAAGCTGACCATCGCCACCAATGAGCGCTTCAAAGACAAAGCCGGCGAGTGGCAGGATCGTACCGAGTGGCACAACGTCGTGCTCTGGCAGCGCCTCGCAGAGATTGCGGGAGAATATCTGAAGAAGGGCGGCAAGGTTTATATCGAAGGCCGCCTGCAGACCCGCTCCTGGGACGACAAGACTTCGGGCCAGAAGAAATACATGACTGAGGTTGTGGCCAGCGATCTGATCCTGCTGGGTGGACGCGGAGAAGGCGGCGGTGGAGATTTCGCAGGCGGTTCGCGTGGAGCGTCGGCGGGAGGAAGCAACAACTTCGATCAGCGGACTCCGGAACCGGAGCACGCCAGCGCCGGTCCAATCACCGACGAAGATATCCCGTTCTAGGAGCTAGAAGCGGCTTCCTCCTGTCTCGCTACGCTCGCGCGTCGGAATGACAGAAGGTTGGTTTCGGTTTAGTCGCCGTCTCCGGTATCGACGGTGATCAATTCAAGATTTTGTAGCAGCGGACTGGATTCCGAGACAAACTCGACGTGCCCGCAGCGTGGACAAGACAGCATCGCGTGACCGGTATTCCCCGGAACCAGACTCGCGCGCATGAGTTGATAACGCTTGAGCGTCTGCTCGCAGCGTAAGCAGCATACGGCCTTGCTAAAAGGATCGTTAGAAGCGCCGCCCGGCGTCTCAGTGGCTGGTTTCATAATTCCTCGACCTTGAATTCCTAAGCGGGCGAACACATGCCCAAAATCCAGTGCATTGGGTCGAGTGTAGCATGCACGGCCCGTTGGCTTCCCTCCCGAGAATCCACGATGGTAACCGCTGGCGAACAACACGGAGTGTAACCGCGAGGAAGGGTTGGCTTGCTTAGGCGACGACGCTTTCGTTAGTGCCTACACCGACTGGTTGGGCAGTCGACGGCTTCGCCGCGAGGGCAGCGGCGGCGATTTCGTCCATCTCTTTCGCGCAAATTAATCGCAGCACCGGCGTGGTCATGAACGTGGTGACCAATGCCATGATGACCATCATCGAGAATAGCGCCGGCGAGATCACGCCGATATCGAGACCGATGTTGAGGATCACCAGCTCCATCAGGCCGCGCGTGTTCATCAGCGTTCCAAGGCCAGCAGCCTCGCGCAGAGGAATGCCCGTGAGCCACGCTGCCAGCGTCGAACCGCCAAGCTTTCCAACGGTCGCCACCAGGATGATCAGGCCGCAGTACATCCACATCTCCGGACCACTCACCAGGCGAACATTGGTGCGCAGGCCCGTGAAGGCGAAGAACAACGGCAGCAACAAGGTCACCGTGATGGTTTCGAAACGATCGAGGACGTAGCGCACAAAGTGGCGCTGCTTCGGCATGATCGCACCCATCAGGAAGGCACCGAAGAGAAGATGGATGCCGAGGTATTCGCTGCAAAGCGCCGAGACCAGCAGCAGCAACAGCATCAGCGCCATCAGGTTTTCGCTCAGCTCGCCCTTGGATTTGTAAGTTCGCTCGTATCCGCGCAAAAGCGGTCTGATGCCGTAGATCATGATCAGCCCGAAGACAGCCAGCCCGCCCAAGGTCATCCAGATCGACGTGCTCGAATGCGCTGACCGAATCAATACGACGATGTACGCGAGGATGCACCATCCGGTCACGTCGTCGACGGCAGCGCAGGCGATCGCGACAGTGCCGAGCCGGCTGGCGAGCATGTTGCGCTCCGACAGGATTCTTGCCAGAACCGGGAAGGCAGTGATACTCATCGCCGATCCCATGAAGAGTGCGAAGCTGGTGAAGGCGACGCTGTCGTCCGACAGGCGCGGATAGAGGTAGAGGGCTAGAAAAGCGGCAAGTACGAATGGCGCCGTGATGCTGACGTGACTCGTCAGCACGGCGGCATGTCCTTGCTTCTTCAGTTCCCGTGGATTGATTCCAAGTCCGACCAGGAACATGAAGACGATGACGCCAACCTGGGCGAGGGCATTCAAAAAGCCGAGGCTTGCCACCGGGAACAAGTATGCGGACAAATGCGGGGCAACCCAGCCGAGCAGCGACGGGCCGAGCATGATGCCGGCAAACATCTCTCCCACAACGCGAGGCTGATGTATTTTCCGGAAGAGTTCGCCGACCAAACGGCAAACTGTAAGCACGACGGCGAGTTGCAGGACAAGGGTAAATAGATTCAGCATCAGTGTCCGCCTCCTGCCGCTACAGGTTTCGGCTGGCGCATGGCTCGGAAGGTCACAGGCGCGCAGGAAGTGCAACCATTCACGGAAAGAGTTGCGGTCAAGGATTTGGGCTCAGTATTAGGATCGACGGTCGCAGTGAAAACCGGGGATTGATTTCCTCCGCACGCTGGATCTCCAGCGATATCCCGGAGAAGAGCGCTGGGAACGTTGATGACCCTGCCATCCAGTGAGCCGGAAGCGGAACTCTTGGCGGGATTGTCGAAGGTGAGAACCAGAGTCTTGCCCGATTGCGAGATTCCCAGAGAGTTGTTGGCGAAGGATGATAAGGTCTTGCCGCAAGGCTGAGTCAAGAGGCGGCTGGCGTCGGCATCAATCTTCCAGGTCCCATCCACCGATATTGGCGGCTTCAGACTGCGTCCCACCCGGAGAACTCCGACTAGTCCAAGCAGGGGAAGACCCACCAGAAGGATGTACGCAACAACGAAATTGCGGCCGGTCCGTGACATGGATCCCTTATTGTTTTACATCGAGGGAGAGAAAACTTGAGGAAGTCCGCATACTGCAGACTTCCTCGTATTGTCGCTTAAGAATAACCCCGAAGCCAATGGCACTTCCGGGTAAGTTAGACGGTCGCAGGACGGAAAGCGTCGGAGGTCAAGTCGCCCAGCAGCTTGTGCCAGGGGTGCTTGTCGTTCTGCTCGACCCTCGCCACCATTTCCTTCATCTTGGTCAGCACTTCTGGCTGATCCTCGTCGTACACATCGCCCTGCAGAAGCTTCAAGACGTCCAGGCGATATTTCTTGTCGCTGATGAAGTAGGTGAAAAGCACATTGAGCCGGTAATAGACCGAGATGAAGTCATACCAGTTCTTGGTGCCGCGGCGCAGCTTGGCTTCGTATTCGGCGAAGGCTGGGCGGGAACAATCACCCTTTTCGAGCGCCGACAGAATGTCTTTGTGAGCGAAGCGCGAGCTGTTGAGTGCGATGCTGACGCCGGTCGAGAAGATCGGGTCAACGAAGCGCCCGGCATCGCCGACCAACATAAAGCGGTCGCCGGCCAGTTGCTTCATCGCGTAGCTGTAATCCCCTTCTTCCTTGAAAGGACGGATCCGTTCCGACTTGCGGAGCGTTTCCTCGATCAGCGGGCGGCTGCCGACCGTCTCCCAGAAGAACTTCTCGCGGTCTTCCTTTGACTTTGCGAAATTCTTCTTCTGCGTCACCACGCCCAGGCTGGTAACGGTGTCGGTGATCGGAATCTGCCAGATCCAGGTGTTGGAGATCGGCAGGAAGTGAATGTAAATGTAGTCGAGGTTGGTGTCGCGCTTGGCGAACACCTTGCGATCGTAGCCGTCGAACCAGCTATGAATCGCGTACTGATCGAACACGGTGTCTTTCACTTTCAGCTTGAGCTGGTTGCCAAGGAAAGTCTGACGTCCGCTGCAATCTACAACCATCCTGCAGTTAACGCTCATTTCCTTGTTGCCGATCATGAAATGCACGTCCGGATGTTCGGGGCCAAAATCAACTTTGCTCACCTTCACACCGTCGTAAACCGTCGCGCCCAGTTCGTGCGCGTGCTGAAGCATGAGCAGGTCGAACTTGCCGCGGTCGACGTGGTAGGTGTAGGTACGATCTTCCATACCTTCCTGCAGGCGCTCGTCGAAACGAATGTCGACGTTGTATTCCGGCGACAAGCCTTCCAGATCGTGTTGATACCCGGGATCCTTATCGTTGGTGGTCCAGACCGCGCCGAACTTGTGCGGGAACTTGGCTTCCTCCATTTTTGGAAGCAGGCCCAGATCTTTGAATACGCGGGTAGAGGATGGAACGAGCGACTCGCCCACGTGCGGACGCGGAAACAATTCACGTTCGAAGATTACGCATTTAACGCCATTTTTGGCCAGGTAGCATCCCATGCTCGATCCGGCGGGACCGCCGCCAATGATGGCTACATCAAAATCGGGTGCTGATTTCGCAATATTCACTGAGATCCCTCTCCACAGGGGCTTCGCAAAATGTGGCGTGGGCAACGCTTGTGCGCGCCCACGCCGTTCATGGATCGATTACGCTGACGCTTCGACAAAGGCGTCTGCCGTCAGGTTGCCCAAGAAGGCATGAAGCGCATGGTTTGGATTCGCTTCGACTTGCTTGACGATACTCTGCATGCGGCCCAGCACTTCCGGCTGAGCGTCGTCGTAAACGTCGCCTTGCAGCAACTTCAAGACATCAAGGCGATAACGCGGATCCGCCACGAACGCTGTGAACAGCACGTTCAGCCGGTAGTAGACAGTAATGAAGTCGTACCAGTTCTTCGTTCCGCGGCGCAGCGTCTGCTCGTACTCGGAGAACGCCTCACGTTTGAAGTTGCCAGTCTCAAGCGACTTCAGAATGTCTTTGTGAGCAAAGCGTGAGCAGCTGAGTGCAATGCTGACACCTGTCGAGAAGATCGGATCCACGAAGCGGGCGGCGTCGCCGATCAACAGTGTGCGGTCGCCCACAATCTGTTTCATGGCGTAGCTGTAATCGCCCTCTTCCTTGAACGGCTTGCACTGCATGGAACCCTGTGCCTTCAGGCCTTCATAAAGTTCTGGACGGCTCTTGATGCACTCCCAGAAAAACTGCTCGCGATCTTCCTTCGACTTGGCGAAGTTCTGTTTCTGCGTGACGACGCCGATCGAAGTGACCGTCTCGTTGATGGGAATCTGCCACACCCAGGTATTGGTGATCGGCAGGAAGTGAATGAAGATGAAGTCGCCCTGCGTCTGCTTGTTCGAAGCCATGCAGCGGCGGTCGTAGCCATCGAACCAGGTGTGAATGGCGTACTGGTTGAAAACCTTGTCCTGAATGCGCCATTTCATCTGGTTGCCAACGATGGTCTTGCGGCCGGAGGCGTCTACCACGATGCGGCAGGTCGTTTCCAGTTCCTTCTTGCCCATCGTGTACTTCACGCTGGCATGGTTCGGATTGCTGAAGTCCACGCCGGTCACGCCAATTCCTTCGTACACCTTGGCGCCGAATTCATTGGCGTGCTGCAGCAACATCAAATCGAACTTGCTGCGGTCCACGTGATAGGTGTAGTTCTGGCCGACGCCCTGTTCGCGTTCGGCGAAACGGATGTCCACGTGGCAATCCGCGGAGACTCCACCGAAATCCATGTTGTAGACCTTGGCGTCGGAAGCGGCAGTCCAGGCTGCGCCAAGCTTGTGCGGGAACTTCGCTTCTTCCATCTTCGGAAGGAAGTTGAGGTCCTTGAAGACCCGAGTCGAAGAAGGAACCAGCGACTCTCCCACGTGATCGCGAGGCATGAGTTCCTTTTCGAACACCACGCAATTCACACCGGCTTTCGCCAAATAGGCGGCCATGCTGGAACCAGCCGGACCGCCACCTATGATGCCTACTTCAAAATCGGGCACAGACGCATTCATATCTGCTGTTTTCTCCCAAGGATGTTTGTTCGGAAAGACTTCATTTCTATGGAATTTCTCGTTCCCGGCTCGCCTTTGCCAAAAGACACTCGTCCGGCAGTCTCACAGCAAAGGAAACAAATCTCGTCCAGCACAGAATTGGGGGATATCAAGAAAAGCAATTTAACAATCTTGTCGAGGGGGACCGCTACATTTCCAGCCGAGCTGTGTTCCACTAGTAAATCAAATTTCGCGGGAATAGCCAAGCTGAAAATTTTTGCACATAACCATTAGTAACCATCCACACTCTAACATTCGATCCGCTGTAAACGGCTGGTTTTAAAGGAATAGTACTAGTTCAATTAACCTGCCTTCAAAGAAGGCGGACGGTTTTGCCTAGCTGTGAAAATGGCACTTTCTGAGATGTACTGCTGAGTAAAGAATTGCGGCCTTTCCAGCGCCCAGGGTGGGCAACAGCGGCAGCATGAATCTCATCCTTGACTAGGTCTTCCCTATACCGCATCCAGAAAGGTTCCTGTGAGATTTCCGTTGTGCTCGACGCTTTGGACTCTATTCCTTTCCTTAATCCTGGTTTCGTCTTTAGGCTGCGGCGGCACCTCTGCTATGAACGGCGGCGGCCAGCCCGGCGGAGTGGCCATTGCCCAAGCTCCTTCCCAGATCGGGGCGGGAGCCAACTGGCAGTTTTCCGCCCAAGTTTCGGGCTCGAGCAATCAGGCCGTGACGTGGACCGTTTCGACCGCGAATGGCGGCACCATCGATTCCAATGGCCTGTACATCGCTCCTATAACGGGCTCATTTCCTTTGACTGTGAATGTCTCGGCTGCATCGCAGGCTGATCCCACGGTTTCCACATCGACCAGCATCAGTGTGACGCAGACGGATCCGGTCGGCTCGGCTCAGGGCACGATGATTCCCTGCCCCACATTCGGCGGCGGCCTCTCCGACGGCACGACCACCTGCTACCAGGTGAACACATCGTGCCCGGGAGTCGCGGACTTCTCGGCCTACTTGAAAGTGAACTCGCCCGCGGGAACGCCGTTCGGCACCGTGATTTTCGGCACCGGCACCGGCGGGGCTGCCTTATACGACTACGACCAGCCTGATTTCTTCAACGGCAGCACGAATGGCGGGTTGGCAGTGGTTCAAGGAGTACTGGACGCCGGCTTCACGACGGTTCAGGTTTCCTATGGTTCGCCCTTTACGGATACGACGCCGGATGGCTGGCTGACCGGGCCGGGCGGAGTGCGTCGATTGGCGTGCCGCTACGCCACCGTAGCGCAATGGGTCTATCAGAACATCCATAACAGCAACGCGAGCGCACCTATGTGCGGAACGGCCAACAGCGGCGGTTCAGCAGGGATCGCGTATGCGATCACGGACTATGGTCTAGATTCGATCTTCTCGATGGTTGAGGAGACGAGCGGCCCTCCCATGGCGAGGCTCGATCAGGCCTGTGCGCCTCCATCGAGTTCGGCCTGCCAGACGCGGCAATTCACCTGTAACTCCGGCGATCCGGTGGAGAACCTGACGACTTGCTATACGACTGCCGATGCGGGGATCGTCGATACGGCCTATCCGCAGCCGTACTGCAAGAATGCAATCAACGGAGCCACTCCCCCGGCTGGGCTTTTCCTCTCTGACAGCATTCTCGGAGGGCCGACTCCTCACACCCTCCCGAAGACGCGGGTGAATGTCTTGTTCGGCGGACAGGATACCAGTGCGGCCGTAGCGCAGGGGCTGACTTGGATGAATGGGCTGACGAACACAAACACCTCGCAGAATTGCGTGAGCGATGCTCCACATCCGATTCCTTCGGTTCAGGACGGAGCGAGCACCATCGTGGCCGATATTCAGAACAACTGCCGGTTGCAGTGAATTGGGGCTGATTGATCAGGGCATCTTCGGGAAGCCGTTCCCGAAGATGCCCCTTTTCCACTCTGTAAATGACACCGCTCGGGGATACGAAATCCGCTCAGTAAAACTAAAGAAAAATGTTTAACTGTCAGTCGTAAATGCTGAGTATGCAACAACATTCATCATTGACTTTGATGGATGCCGAATCAAAAATGGAAGCAAGGTTTTGTGTTTGGACGTGACGCCCTTTGTCCCGCTCGACCCTGTTGTAAGTGATGAGAGCGGAAGGTCCGTCGGCGGTTTCCTGCTCCCCGCAGTACTTGCGGTTTTCGGAGTCATAACCCCTCGGAGAGCTACCTAGCTGAGGGATACCCCTGCGAAGCATTGCAGAGGCAGACGATGGCGTGTGGTCGATTGCGATTTGACCCGGCGGTGGGCCGGCATTCTTAAGTTCCTGGCGTTAGTAAGGAGTTCGCATGCGTTCGAGCCGTCTCCTGCGGTTGGGTGTCTTTTTTGTCCTTGGACTGTTGGTCTCCCTTTCCGGTCTTTTACGTCCTGCTGCCTTCGGACAGGTGAACATCCTCACCAACAAAGTCGACAACTCCCGCACCGGCCAGAACACGAGCGAATCGCTGCTGACGCTCACCAACGTCAATTCCACCCAGTTTGGGAAACTCTTCGCCTTCAACGTCGATGGCTACGTCCAGGCTCAGCCCCTTTACATGTCCGGGCTAACCATCAACGGGGCGAAGCACAACGTCGCTTTTGTCGCCACGCAGCATGACAGCGTTTATGCCATCGATGCCGACACCGGCACGCAGTTATGGCAAGTCAGCTTCATCAACCCTTCAGCTGGAATTACAACCGTCCCCATGGCCGCGCAGGGATGCGGCAACGTCACCAAGTTCAATGAAGTCGGCATTCTGAGTACGCCTGTGATTGACTCCACCACCGGAACGATCTATGTCGTTGCCAAGACCCAGGAAGTTTCCGGCAGCACGACCAATTACTACTTCCGGCTGCACGCGCTGGATATCACCACCGGTCTGGAAAAATTTGGCGGCCCGACGATCATTTCGGCCACGGCAGATGGATTGATCCTGAACAGCAAGGCCGAAATGCAGCGTCCCGGTCTTCTGCTGTCGAATGGCACGTTGTATCTGGCATTCGGCTCAAACGGTTGCGATCTCACCGGCCGCGGATGGCTTCTGGCTTACGATCCCTCGAACTTGCAGCAGATCGCCGTGCTCAACATGCAACCCGATAGCACATACGGAAGCGCGATCTGGCAGGGCGGCACGGGTCCGGCGGCCGACAGCAACGGCAATATCTTCTTCTCGACAGCGAATGGATTATTCGACGTTGGATCCTCGTTCCCCGACCTGGGCGACAGCGTGGTAAAGGTAAACCTGGGATCGGGAATCCTCACTGCGAGCGATTACTTCACCCCGTTCGATCAAGCTTCCCTCTCGCAGGCCGACATGGACTTGGGTTCGGGAGCGATCACGATTCTTCCCGACCAAGCCACGGGCCCCTATCCGCACCTGATGGTCACTGGCAGCAAGCGTGGCGACATTTACCTGCTCAACCGCGACAACCTGGGCTTGAACAACGCGAGCGACAACAGCCAGATTCCGCAATATCTGCCGGGCGCGCTTTCAAAGTACAACTTCGGCAGTCCACTTTATTGGAGCAATGGAACCACGCAGTTTGTGTACTTCCTCGCTCACCTCGATTTTTTGAAGGCTTACTCGCTGACGAATGGACTGCTCTCCACGAGCCCGGTTGCGCAGACTGGGTTGAAACTGACCACTGTAGGTCTTCCTGCGATTTCGGCCCATGGCACGACCAATGGGATCGTCTGGCTGGTGCGCTCGATCAGCTCGGTGCCCCGATTGTCGGCTTATGACGCGGTAACTCTTAACCTTCTGTACGACTCAGGCACGGTTGCTGCACGCGATAGTCTGGGGACCGTCGGCCACTTTGCCACTCCCACGATCGCTAACGGCAAGGTTTATGCGGGCACGCAGACGCAACTCGTCGCGTACGGACTTTTTCCGCAGATCAAGGTCACCGCGGGAAACAATCAGACCGGGAACGCAGGAACGACCTTACCCACAGCCCTCACCGTCACAGTGACCGACCCGTACAGCGGCAACCCGATTCCCGGAATCACCGTAACGTTTAGCGATGGCGGAAAGAAGGGGACGTTCAGCAATCCGACGGCGGTTAGCGACAGCAACGGCCAAGCCACAACGACCTACATGCTGCCGAACACTCCGCAGACGATTACGATCACCGCGTCGAGCCCGGGCTATTCGACGGCGACGTTCACCGAGACGGACGTGCTGGGAGGTATCGCTTCCCTGACGGTAGTTTCGGGAGGCAAGCAGGTGGGGACGGTTGGAACGACTCTGCCCCAGCCCCTGGTCTTTAAAGCCAAGGACGCGGTCGGAAATGCGATTCCCGGTGTATCGGTCAGCTTCACCGATGGCTTTAACGGTACTTTCTCGCCGAATCCGGCGATTACAGGCTCGACTGGGCTCGCCACCACGACTTACACGCTGCCCACAGTCGCAAAGGCTTTGACGGTGACGGCTTCCTCGGGGTCCGTCAGCATCCGAGCCAGCGAGCAATCGACGGCTGGAGCTGCTGCGTTAGTGAATATCGTCCAGGGCAATAATCAATCGGCGCACATCAACAACAAGCTGCCGAAGAGCCTGATCGTTTCGGTCACCGACCAGTACGGCAACGGGCTCCCGGGATTGACGGTGAATTTCACAGACAATGGCGCCGGTGGAACCTTCTCGAATTCAAGCCCCGTGACTGGAACGACGGGGCAGGTGACGGTCACATACACAACCCCGTCCCAGACGGGCACGGTGACTATCGACGCGTCCTATTCGACGCTGTCGCCTGCCGTGTTCACAGAGACCGTCATTTAGGGAAATCAAGGATTTCGCGGCCCTAGATAGTGGAAGACCCTGCAATTACCTTTGGCGCAGCGAGCAATGCACTTTCGAGTGGGCAGATAACAGTTTCTTTGTTTCTTGTTGAGTTGTCTTTCGCTATTCTTCTCAAAAGCACTTCGTCTGATTCAGGCTGCAGTTTCCGCCTCCCAGTGTCGCCGAATTCCTGGTGGCACAGCGTAAACGCAAGCGTTCGTTTCATCTGGCCATAGCAAGTCCAAAATCCATTCTTAGTTGAATCAGTGAGAGGTCCGTTCATGCAGAAGAGTACGTCTATTCTTTGTGTTCTCGGCGCGATGTTGTTCCTCGCGCATGTCGCGCTCGGTCAAGCTACGGTAAATGAAGGTCTGGAGACAGCGTTTCTTTATGTCGATGGGTCTACCGGGTCCGATTCCAACTCCGGTTCCCAATCGAAGCCTTTCAAGACGATTGGCAAGGCTGCGTCCGTGGCCCAGACCAATAACCAGAGCGGCATTGGAACACGGGTCACGATCAATCCAGGGACGTATCGCGAGAGCCTCAGCCTGAATCACAACAACAAAGACACCAACCTCCCCATCACTTTCGAAGCGGCAACCAATGGCACGGTCATCGTAAGCGGCTCTGTTCTCTACACGGGGTGGTCGAAGTATGCTTCCAACAACAGCATTTATACCAACGGATGGGTCAATGACTGGGGAACCTGCAAGCAGCTGAGTTCCTGCCCGTTCCAGCAGAACATCATGATGCGCCGCGAGATGGTGGCTGTGAATGGATCGGTAATGGAGCAAGTGTTGTCAATCCCGCAGATGATGGCGGGAACGTTCTACGTGGACGAAAAAGGCGGGCAGATTTACGTCTGGCCGCCCTCCGGAACAACCATGAGCACGGCGACGGTCGAAGTCGCGACGTTGCCCAGTCTATTGTCGATTCAGCACAAATCCGACATCGTCGTCCGCGGAATCACCTTCCAGTACGCGAACAGCTGCCGATGGGATGCGGCCGTCGAAGTGATGGGTGAATCCACCAACATCATTTTTGACAGCGACATCTTCCAGTGGAATAACGCACAGGGGCTTGCCATCGACAATCCGACGACCAATTTCACGGTCGAGAACAGCTCGATGCTGCACAACGGGGACAGCGGCATCCAGGCGTCGCAGACGAAGTACGGCTTGTGGCAATCGGTCACGACTTCTTACAACAACTGGCGCGGCGCGCAGGCCGGCTATTACGCCTGCAATACCTCTGGCATGCACGCCTGGGGCATGCACAACGACACGATCGACGGCCTCACCATCAGCTTCAATGAGGCGTATGGCATTCACTGGGATACGGACAACGCCAACATCAGCACTACGGGCCTCAATTCCACGAGCAACCTGATGAGCGGCGTTTTCATTGAAAAAGATGAGGGCCCCATCACCATCGATAAAGGCTACATTTGCAACCAGAATTCATCATTGACCGTGAGCGGGCTTGTGCTCCGGAACTCGACAGCTGTCTCGCTTACAAACAGCGTGCTGATGAACAATGCGCCGGCGCAGATCATCATCATCGGCGTAAAAGGCGGCATCAGCGTGAAGAACTGGGAGACGGGCGCGAGTAAAAACCTCATCACCCAGAATTTCACCAACACTTCGAATACGATCCAAGGCAATAACAGCGGCCAGCTCGTCTTTAAAGACAGCTACCTGAACGATGGCGACTGGACCGATTTCTCGAGCACATTGAGCTCTTCGAAGAACACGTGGTGGAACGCCTCGAACTCGACCACACCTTTCACGGTTCCGACTCCCCACGCCGGAACATCAGAGGACTTCAGCGGATGGAAAGGCGCGACTGGCGAGGATTCCAGCTCGAGCTTTAAAGCTCCCGCATCCAATGTCGGCTCCGCTTGCAGCCTCACTCCAGTCGGCACCGATTTCTGGTTCACGATCGACAATGCCGCGTTGAGTGTGAAGCAGGGCAAATCGGCGACCTTCAATCTGGCGCTGATCCCGCTGAACTTCACGGGAACGGCGAATCTGACGCTCGACGGAATTTCCGAAGTGAAAGGTCTGACGGCGAAGCTGAGTGCCGGTTCGATTAAGACCTCCGGCTCTTCGGTCCTGACGGTTACGGCCAGCTCAACCACCACAAAAGGAACGTACTCGATCACGGTACTCGCCAACAGCGGCAACCTGACGCGTACGGTGACAGCGCAACTCACGGTCAACTAAGGCAGCATGCGAGGGCCGTCCGTCCTGCAGTCTGGGGCGGGCGGCCTTTCTTTTTGCCCCTGTGCTGCGGTACCAACACTCACAATCGCTCGGATATCCGAAAGCTCGATAGAATCACGGACAATGATGATCTCGCGTAACGCGGCTGTTTTCCTTTTGTGGATGCTCCTGCCTGTCGCCGCACATGCGCAAACGACGAATCGCAGACCGGCTCTGCCTGTCGGTCAGGTGACTGCCGGGCATGACATGATCAGCGCCCGCGGAGGCCACACGGCGACCATCCTGCAGGACTTCAGGGTTTTAATTGTTGGCGGGAAGGACGAACACGGGGTTGTCCTTGCAACAACGGAGATTTACGATCCGACGACGGAGCAATTTACCGCCGCGCGCAAGATGGCAGTGGCACGCCAGTGGCATATTGCCGCTTCCCTTCCGGATTCGAAAATCCTGATCGCCGGCGGTATCACGCGCGGCGGCACCATCCTGTCAAGTTCTGAAGACTACGACTATGAGACAGGGCGATTCACGAATCGCGGCACCATGCATACGCCTCGCGTCCGGCCTACAGCAACCGTTCTGCGCGATGGCCGTGTGCTCGTGGCGGGTGGGGAGTCTTCCCGTGGAGCGCTAGCCTCGGCCGAGACCTATAACGTGTTGGATGGCAAATGGACGTTAGTCGGAAAGATGTCAGCCGCGCGCTCCGGCCATAGCGCTACCCTGCTCGCCGATGGGCGCGTGCTGATCTCGGGAGGCCTGGGCAGCAAGCACGAACTTCTGGCGAGCACCGAGATCTTCGATCCCAAGACCAATCGCTTTTCGGCTGGCGGAGATTTGCATTCGGCTCGGTTCCTGCATTCGACCGCATTGCTTGCCAACGGCAAGGTTTTAGTCGCTGGAGGAGCCAGCGACACAGCCGGAACAACGCCCTCCAACTCCACGGAGCTTTATGATCCGGCGACCAACTCGTTCACCGTGTCTGGCGCAATGGCCGATCCGCGCATGAAGATGCCGGACGCAACAACTTTGCTCGATGGCCGAGTATTCGTTGCTGGAGGGGCGACATCGTCCGAGATCTTCGACCCCAAGACGGGGGCATGGCGGGTGGTCTCCGGAGGGATGGACTCGGCGCGCTACTACTCCGCCGCCATTCAGCTGATGGACGGATCGACCCGAATCTTTGGCGGGTTTGATCACGCGGGCGTCAGCACCGCGAAGAGTTGGATCTATCGGCCGTAATCGCGCGGCGAGGCGGTGCATCGAGCCAGATTTATCCACACTTCTCGCATCGCTAAATTCGTAAGTGATTGAGCCCGAACTGGCTGGTTCATCTTGTACGTACATTCCAGTATGGACAGTGATGGGGACAGCCAGGGTGAAGGCGAAAAAACAGGCTGGCTTTCCCTTTAAAGTGCCGGTTGCGGAGTCATAGACGCCCATAGAGCGAAGATCGGAGTCTAGTGCAGGCAGAATGATCCGCAATGAAATTTCCGCAGCCTGACAGCCTGCAAATGCGTTCTACGAATTTTCAATAACTTACGGGCTGACAAATTCATTTCAAAAGTAGAAAGGGCAGATTCATCTCTGAATCTGCCCTGGGTACGTTGAGTTGTCGCCAGACCGCTACTGACCGGTTCCGGTAAGAGTCACGATCTGCGGCCCTGTTGGGTCGGGATCGCCAATCCTCATCGTTCCGCTGATCGTTCCCGTTGTCCCAGGCGAGAACGAAACGCTGAACGTGCAACTCGAGTTGGCAGGAACACTCGGTTGGCAGTTGTTTGTTTGCGAGAAGGCATTCACTCCCGTGAAGGTGACGCTGCTGATCGCCATGGCGGTTGCCCCGGCGTTCTGGAAGGTCACGGTCATGGGAAGCGATGTCGTCCCAACCGTTGTAGCCGGGAACGGCAGGGCGAGAGGCGTCACTTTGACTGCCGTGGGCCTGCCGCTGATCAAGACTCCCTGGCGGAGCAGGGTGAAATTGCCGTAGTAGATCTCCGTCACGTTCGCAGAACCGTTCGTGGGACCAGTGCTCGTAGGAGCGTAGTTAATGGTCGACGTACAAGTGGCTCCCGGAGCGAGAGTGTTCGGAGAGATCGGGCAATTGTGGGTCAGAATGAACTGATCCGGATTGGCGCCTTCCAGATCGATCAAAGTGAGCGTAATCGGCACGCCGCTGACATTCTGGAACGAGTTTGTCTTCGGCGCCGATGTAGTGCCGATCAACTGGAACGGGAAAGACATATTACGCGGATTCAGAAGAATCGGCACGTTGCCGTTCCCAGTGAGTTGAACGCCGATCACGCTGCCATTCGAAGCAGTCAGGATGAACTGGGCGTTCGCCACTTCGGAAGCCGTGGGGTCAAATGTGAGCGAGTAAGTGCAGGTCGCGCCCGCATTCAGCGTGGTGCCGCAGGTCTTTGCGCTCACCGTGAAATCGGTTCCGAAACTGCCGATGATGGACTGCGTTCCGACCGTATAGGTGGTCGTCCCGGTATTTTTCACCGTGATGGTTTTGGCGCCGCTGACGATTCCGGAGGTCTCCTTGCCGAAAGGAAGGATCGTCGGCGAAAGCGTGATTGGGGTATCCGTCAAGACCGACACCGTGTTGGCGGTGGTGGCCGGAACGGCGATGTCGAGTTTTCCGTTGTTGTTGAAATCAGCGACTGTCACTCCCGAAGGCCCTGCACCGGTCGGGAAAACAGTTTGTCCTTTGAAGGTTCCGTCGCCATTACCAATCAGAACGGAAACGGTATTGTCGTTGGAGTTTGCCGCGATCAGATCCAAGCGGCCGTCAGAGTTGAAGTCTGCCGCGGAAACGAGGACGGAATTGGCTCCGATCGCATATTCAACGTGATTCTGGAAAGTGCCGTCGCCGTTGCCGAGTAATACCGACAAGTTTTTGTTCGACGTGCCGACGGCGAGATCGAGTTTGCCGTCGCCGTTAAAGTCGCCGACAACGACGCTATTGCAATTGATCGCCGTCGGGAATGGAGTCGGCCCCTGGAAGGTGCCATCGCCATTGCCGAGAAGAATCGCGGCGGTGCCGTCGCCGTTGTTCGCGACTACAAGATCGAGCTTGCCATCGCCGTTAAAATCGCCGATCGCTACGCCCGAAGGACCGTTGCCGGTTGCATAATCAACGTGAGCCTGGAAGGTACCGTCTCCATTGCCAAGGAGAACCGCGACCTTGTTGTCGTTGAGGTCAGCGACGACGAGATCGAGTTTGCCATCGCGGTTTACGTCCCCTGCAGCAATCGCGGTCGGATGCGATCCGGTTGGGTATTCGGCATGGGCTCCGAAGGTTCCGTCGCCGTTGCCGAGGAGAACCGAAATCTGGGGCAGGAATCCCGCAACTGTCACGAGGTCGACTTTTCCGTCGCCATTAAAGTCGCCAGCGATGATTCCGATTGGATGTCCGGGCACCGCGTATTCGACATGTGTGGAAAATGTTCCATCGCCCACACCCAGAAGAACTGAAACAGTGTTGTTCCCCGTGGGAACGGCCAAATCGATCTTGCCGTCTCCGTTGAAATCCGCGCTGGTGACGTCCTGCGGACTCGAGTCGGTGTTGAAGTCGAGTTTGGCGAAAGCTGCTGTGTAACCGCCCTTTACAACCTGGAAGTGCGCCACATTCGACCTGCCGCCGCCCGGTGCAGGGTTCACGACCGTCACCGAGGCAGTGCCGGCGGTTGCAACGTCCGTGGATTGAATCGATGCCGTCAGCTGCGTGCTGCTGACAAACGTCGTGGTGCGCGCGTTGCCATTCCAATTGACCGTGGCTCCTGAAACAAAGCCCGTTCCGTTCACCGTTAGGGTAAACGTCGCCGAACCGGGATTCTTCTGTCCCGGAACCAATGGAGCATTGATCAGCGGGACGGCATTTTGGGCCATCGCGGAAACTCCTAAAATGCCGAGGAGTATCAGGGTCGTAAGGGCGGAAAAGCTCGCATTGGCGAGCTTAGAATTCGCTGGGTTGCGCAGGCAGGCTGTACTCTGCGGGTTGCAGGTATCCACGGATTTACCTCTCTTCTTTTAACTTTGGTTTGCGGTGCCTCGAGTCGTGTATGTGGCGGGCGGGCTATGACTGTACCGACTGAGTCATGGTAGTTTCGCCGTCCCCAAAGGGAGTGTCAAGATGCAGTAACTTGCAGGAGTCTTTCGTCTAGAGAAGAACTTCGCTAATCGATAAGAGCCGTAAGCTTTTAGGGGCATTTGCCGAGGCCACAGCTCCGCGGAGGAGGGCCTGACCCGTGCAGGAAATCGATCAACGTCTTCCGTGTAACAGGCGGCCGCAACTCATTGTGTACTTTCGGGTTTAAGTGTAGCAATCTGGTAAACACAACTCAAAGGAACCCTGTACTCATGAGGAAGAAAGACTCCCCCACTGGCTTAACGGCCAGTTTCCTGATGTTCCTGGCGCTTATTCTGGCCCTTTCTGGCTTGTTGGTAACTGCCGCGTGCGGTGGAAGCTCCACTTCGCTGGGGTCGCGAGGCGGCGGAGGCGGAGGCGGCGGGGGCGGTACACAAGACGCTCCTCCATGCCTGTTTAATCCACCAGCCAGTGGCGGATCCACTAGCGCCGCCGGGTTGAATTCGCAGATCGACAATAAGTTCTTCGGGATGCACATTAACAGCCCGCAAGCGCCTTGGCCCTCCTTTCCTTTCGGCAGCCAGCGTCTTTGGGCCTCGGCAGTCTCGTGGGCGCAAATCAACACAGCATCGGGATCGTACGACTGGTCCTTGCTGGATCAATGGCTTTCGCAGGCGCAGAGTCATGGCGTCGATATTCTTTACACGCTGGCTCGGACGCCGACCTGGGCGTCGCAATTTCCGACTGACACGACTTGTTCGACTGGACCCGGACAGTGCGACCCGCCGACTGAGGTGGACGCAAATGGCAACGGAAGCGATGCCACGTGGATTGCATGGGTCACGGCGATCGCGCAGCACAGCGCGGCGAACAAGAGCGCAGGACTTACGGGCATTTCGTTTTACGAGATATGGAACGAGTGGAACACACAAACTTATTGGAATCCCAAGAACGCGACGACAGCGCAGTTAGTCCGTATGGAGCAGGATGCTCGTTGCGTAGTGGAGGGCGCGCCCAGTGGCTTGTCGTGCTCGGTGAATGGCAGCGTCTTTCCGTCGGGGACTGGACTCGATCCGACGGCAAAGATTGTGACGCCGTCTCCAGTAGGAGCCGCAGCCAACAACATGCTTGGCGAAGTCGCCGCCAGCCTGACCGATTATTTTTCGACTTCGGTGGGCGGATACAAAGGCGGACAATTTGCTGAAGTAATCGGCTTTCACGGATACGTCGGGACGGGTACGACCGGTACGTCGAACGGAACGAATGCGCTTCCCTGCCCGGCTCCCGAAAATGTGAATACGGTAGTCGCCGACATGAACCTGACGCTCAACCAATTTCCTGTCAGCAGCAATGCTTCGGGAAATATGAAGCCGCTTTTCAATACGGAAGGCGGTTGGAGCGAGGCGCCGGTCGAGGGATTTACCGATCCGCAGCGGCAAGCGGCGTTCCTTCCGCGCTACCTGATGTTGCAGCAGTCAAACAATATCGGACGCGTCTATTGGTTTGCCTGGGACAGTAAGACCGATTCAAGCTTGTATAACGACAACACTGCGACAGCCACACCAGCTTCAACGGCCTTCCTGCAAGTGAATGCGTGGACGGCGGGAGCGACCGTCAGCAAAGCGTGTTCCGCCTCTGGAACGGTGTGGACTTGCGGCTTCACGCGGCCAGGTTACACAGCAACGGCGGTGTGGGACGCGGGGCAGGACTGCACGACGTCCTCTTGCCCGAAGTCTACGTTCAATGTTCCCGCGGGTGGTTATATCGAGTACCGTGACATCGTCGGAAACGTGAACCAGCTGAATGGAGCGGCCACCGTGCAGATCGGGGCGCAGCCCATTCTGCTCGAAACTGCGCCGCTTCCGTAACACGCGGCAAACAATTGAGGCGCCAGATTCGACAGGATTGTTTCCCTGAAGAGTTGGGCGCCTCGTTTTTTTGGCGAGCCGCCCACTGGCGGCGGCTCGGCTAATCTTTCTTACTTACCGGTTCCGGTAAGGCTGACGAGTTGCGGACTTCCACCGCCACCATCGGCAACCGAGACGGCCGCCGTCCGCGGGCCTATGGCTGTCGGCCTGAAGGTCACAGTGATCGTGCAGCTTGCTCCCGCCGCCACGCTCGCCCCGCAGGTGTTCGTCTGCGAGAAGTCGAGAGGATTGGCACCGGTGATCAGCAGGTTCTTAATCGGGAGAGCAAACTTCGCCGTGTTGGTGAAGGTCGATGATTGCGGCGCACTCGACGTCCCTACCGTAACGCTTCCGAAGTTCAGCATCGGCGGCGAGAGGGTCACGAATGTTCCCGTTCCCGTCAGCGAAACCGTTTGCGGGCTTCCCACTGCGTTGTCCGTAATTGTGATCGCGCCGGTTCGGCTGTTGGGCGCCTTGGGGGCGAAGGTCACGGTAATCACGCAGCTAGCTCCAGCAGCCACGCTTACTCCGCAATTGTTGACTTGCGAGAAGTCTCCGGTGACTGCGATTCTCGAAATTGTCAGCGTTGAATTCCCGATGTTGCTAAGGGTCACGGCCTGAGACGGGCTCTGCGTGCCGATTAACTGGGTTGCGAATGTCAGGCTCGTCGGCGACAAGGACGCGGCCGGCCCACTCCCGATGCCGATGCCGGTGAGGCTGACGGATTGAGGGCTGTGCGCGGCATCGTCCGCGATTGACAAGCTGGCGCTTTCGTTTCCGGTAATCGACGGCGTGAACGTCACCGTCACAGTACACGTTGACTGCGGCAATACCGCCGTGCAGTTGTTGGTCTGCGAAAAATCCTGATTGTTCGGTCCAGTGACCGTGATGGAACTGACATTCAGATTTGCATTGCCTGCATTGGTTAGTGTGACGGTCTGCGGCGCGCTGGTCGTGCCGTCATTCTGATAACCGAAACTCAGACCGGCCGAGAGTCCCAGATTTGGGCTGGGAACGAACTTGCTCACAAACACGTCGTTATTCCCCGCGAGGCTCGATTGCAGTGCGCCTCCGGTGATGGGGAAGTTTGTCGAATTTGTATAGCCGGTCACATAAACATTCGGCGGATTCTGGTTGTCGACCGTGATCATGCGGGTCGCTGCCCCGAACTCATCGCCGGTGCCGCCAAGATAGGTGGCGTACAGAAGCGTCGATCCGGTCGGATCCAGTTCCGCGATGTATGCGTCGAAACCGCCACCCGATGTCGTCTGGTACGTTCCGGCGGTCAAGGGCAGGTCCAGGGATTTCGTGTTGCCCTTAAACCAGACATTCCCCGCGGCGTCGACCACGATTCCGGTGGCGCCATCGTCACCGCTGCCTCCGTAGTAAGTGGAGAAGCTCAGGCCGGTTCCATCAGGAGTGAATTTTGTGATGAACGCGTCGTGGCCATTGGTCGCGCTCTTGAACGTCTTTTGGAAGGCGTTCGCGGTAAGCGGGAATGTGGACTCGGCGGTCAATCCAGAAACGTAGGCGCTGCCCGCGCTATCCACCGCAATGTCGACCGCGCAGGTTTCACAAGGAGTCGTCGTGATCGAAGTGCTGCCGCCGAGGTAGCTGGAATAAGCCAGCGCACTTCCCGTTGTATTCATCTTTGTAACGAAGGCTGCGGTGTTTGCGAACAGGCTCGTCTGAAAGGCACCGGGCGTCGTCGGGAAATCGGTGGAGTGGGTGTAGCCCGTCAGATACGCATTGCCTGCCGGATCCAGAGCCACGGCGTATCCCACTTCTGCGCTGCTTCCGCCGAGAAACGAGGAATAGACGAGTGCAGTACCAGTCGGGTTGATCTTGCTGATGAAAGCGTCGGAGCCCTTCGTGCAATTGCAGGTACGCTGATACGCTCCCACTGTCGTAGGAAATGAAGTGGACTGCGTGTATCCCGTGACGTATGCGTTGTTCGCGCTATCAAGAGCGATGCCATTGATCTGGTCGATTCCCGAGCCGCCCAGATACGTGGAGTACAGGAGGGCGCTGCCCTGGGGATTCAGCTTCGTGATGAAACCATCGGCGCCGGTGCAGTTGGTGTTCGAACAGCGACTCTGCAAGACACCCGGCGTGACCGGATAATTCGTCGAGTAAGTCTGTCCGGCGATGTAGATGTTGCCGGCTGCATCGAGCACAATTCCATTGCTGTAGTCGTTGTTCGTGCCGCCGATATAGGTGGAGAACAGCAGGACCGATCCCGTGGGATCGAGCTTGCTCACGAATGCATCCACCGTGGTGCCGCTGCATCCGCCGCTGCACGCTGGTTGAAAGACGCCGCTGGTGGTCGGGAAGTTTGCGGAGTTGGTGTAGCCGGTGATGTACGCGTTGCCCGCGTTATCGACAGCAATTTGGGTGGCATTATCGCTCGCCGCGCCGCCAAGATAAGTGGAGTACGCAAGCGTGGGATCGATCACCAACGGCTGGCTGTGGTCGTACGCGCCGAGTGAGAAGTTGACGCGGTTCTGGGCATCGATGGAATAGCTGGCTGCGACTAGATTGCGCTGAGCCGACTGCGAGCCTTGGGCTAGCTGATTCTGATAAGCGACCGGCTTGTGGAAGCGAAGTTCCTGCTTCCCGACCGTCATGGCAAGATCTCCGGTGAGCGAATCCACATGAAGGTTGCGCGCGCCGGAGAAGGTTAGGCCGATCCGCTGCGCGTCCGCTCCCGCTGCGACCACGAAGTCGTACTCCAACTGGCGGCTGTTTCCGTAATACACAAGGTCGATGCCGGGGAACACGCTGCTGTATTTAACCTTTGCGAATGTCGGAACGTCGGTGCTCCACTTGGCCGGATCGTTTCCGTGAATGTAATTCGCCTTGCCAGGAAGTTGGTCCGCTCCGGTGATCGCGGCTTCGAGATTTGGATCAATCAACTGCACGCGCAGGACGGCGTTCTGCTGCGGTTGTGCGCTACCGGCGCGACGCGGAGCATCGAATGCGTTTTCTTTTCCGGCTGCGGCAGCCTTATGCGAATCGCTCCGCAACGAAAAGACCGCTTCCTTCGGCGTGAGAAATAGCGTGTAGCCGGGCCCGCGGGAAATGAAGTTGACGTCCTTGTCTGTCTGGCCTCGATTCGCTTCGAAATGAAGAGGCAGCTTGCCATAGTCGTTGAGCAAGCGTGGTGAATCGGCTGGCTTCGAAGTTTCGGCGGGTGCTGGTCCTGCGGTTCCGGGGATGGGGGCGGCTCCCAGAGCAATGACGGCGATCGCGGCTGTGTAGCGCATCCAGCGACGCGCGGTTGAAGATGCATTGGACAAGGATCGAGCGGATGGATTCGGAGTATTGGCAAACATGATGGGTCCTCGGTTCATTCTTCCGGCGGTCACTTGCGGCCCCACGCGCGTGGACGTCCGGAGTTGCTACTTTTTGGCAGGTATTCGAACTTTCAATCGAGAGCGGCAGTGCGCTCTCGCTACAGAAGTTTCGCGATTATAAGACGGCTGGAAAGCCCCGTCAATCAAGGCTTTTCGCCGAATTGTAAAATCTTGGTCTCTTCTCCATCCCCGTGACACTTTATTCATGTCCGCACGAACTTCTGCCCTTGAGCCAGCGAGTGATGTTCGCGCGGCGGCACTCAAAACTAGAAATCCGTATTCGGATTGAACAGCGTGGTCGTAAAGGTCGGCGGAATATCAATCGGATTGTTTGCCTTGATAATCGGATTGTTCCGGCCGGCCTGCGATGGGTCAAACACGATGAATCCAACTCCCGGCGATCCGGAGGGCAATGAAAAATCGTCATTCGGATACGCTGGGTTCTTGAATCCAGGGTTTTGACTGGCCACGCTCGAGGGATCTTCGCCGAGACCTTGCCACCCCGCGAAGTTGTAGTACTGCCAGCTGCTAGTAACTCCGCAGATGGTTGGTGAATTTGGGGAGGGCTGGTTGTGAAATGCCTTGGGATCGGTAGCGAATACGCCATCCGTTCTCCAATACATATTGCTTGTCCAGTTGTGCAGGCTCGACATCGGAAAGCCGCAGGAGTAGACGCAGCCTTCCTGCACGTTGAACGACTGGGAGTTGTTGCGGTCGAAGTAGAACAAATTGTTACTGCTATTGAAGATCGTTGTCGGCGTCGAGGGGCAAACGTTCGACAGGTACGGATTGCCGTTAGCGATCATTCCCAGGCGGGCGTACGCAAAAATGTTGTTAGTAATGGTGTTCGCCCAGTTGGCTTCCTGCGGCCCGTGGGTGATGTTCACCCCCATCGACGACACGCGGTACACCAGGTTGTTCTGCACTGTCACCAGGCCGGTAGCGCCATCCAGGTTGATGCCATAGCCGCCGTAGCCGTCCTTGTCGATGATGGAAGCATCATTCAGGTCGTGGATCTTGTTGTTAAGAATCTGATCGCCGGTTGGAACGAACGTTGGCCCACCGGTTGCGAAATAGATGCCGCCGCCGTCGTCGGTCACGCCCTGATACAGGTCGTAAACGTGATTGAAAGACGCCGTGATGTTGAACGTGCCAGTGGAATTCTTGCGACCGGGCGAGCAACTGGGGGCGAGACAGACCTCGATACCGCTGTGGTAACCGTCGTAAATATCGTTATGGGTGTAGAGGTTGTCGTGGCCGCTGCCCTGGATAATACCCACGGCGCTGGGGATGATGCGGCCATATCCCTCGATCAGAGTGTTCTGAACCGTGTTGAATTGCGGTACGGTCGCATCGGTGTCGGCTGAGGCCGGCAGCGTTCCGAAACGAATACCCATTCCGCCGATGTCATACAGCGCCGAGTTCTGCACCACGTTGTGAGCTGTCGTCGCTGTCGAACTGGTCGTCAGGAACTCCAGTCCAGTCCCCGAGATCATGGTGATGATGTCGCTGTCAAAGGTGACATGCTGGCAGTTGTAGCAACTGATTGCGCCGGTCAGCGTCGGCTCCTGCTGGACGGAGATGTACCCTGCAGCAGGAATCGTGTAGTTGTCGTGCTCGAACTGCAGACCCTGGAACGTCACATATTGCAGACCTGTCGCAGTCATCAGTTGCGTCGATTGCGGAACGACAATGTTGTCGGTCGGCGGATTCTCGCCGGCATTCGCAAGGTACGTCACCACGTTCGGAACCACGGAAGTGTCGAGGAACCACTGCCCGGGCTGGGTCAGCAGGTCTTTGACGTTTTCCACGACGTAGCGGTGATTTTTCAGGAAGCCGTGAACGCCCGTCGTCTGCTTTGTCGGACCGGTCAGGTAAATAATGTTATTCACGCTGTCGATCGACTTGATCCTCATCTTCGGAACGCTCCACCACTCAAAATCCAGGAGCTCGATGTCGCCCGTCATGTACGGCGCAGTCAGGTTTTTCCATGTGGAGCTAACATCGCCGTGGGTGTAGTAGAAGCGATCGAAGCATTCCCATCCGCTGCCGCTTACGAACACGGTGCAGTTCGGATCGCCGGACGTGCTCAGGTAGACGATATTCGCGACGCGCAGATACGTTCCGAGAGAACTGCCTACACGCGGGCGCAACCGGCGAACTCCGTTGTAGAACAAGTTTTCAAAATACTTGGCATTCGAGGGCAGGGTCGCGGTGTAGGTGTTGCCACCGGTATTCGACCATCCGGTGAGGAGCATGCCTCCGCTAAGAATCGGGGTTTCGTTGGGATAGTTCTGCCAGAGAACCGGAAGGGCTGATGTGCCGGAATCCGATGAGGTGAAGGTGAGCGACTGCTGATAATAATTTCCGCCGCGAACTTGCACAGTGACAGGAACGGTTCGGCCGTTCGCATTGGCCACGAGGCTCTGCACGGCGGTTTGAGCCTTCGCGATCGTGGCGAAGGGTCCGTCGGTGTTCCTGGAGTTTGGCGCCGGTAGAGTTCCCGACCATGTGTCTTTGCCGTTCGTGGCAACGAAATAGTCGGACGAAGTGCCGATATTCATGGGAGCCGTGGGGCTCGTCACGCCGCTCAACGATGCGGTGATCGAAGTGGCACCGTTTCCGACTGCGCTGACCAATCCGCCAGCAGTGACGGTCGCCGCGCTGGGATTGCTTGTCGACCAAGTCGCCGTCGAGGTGATGTTCTGCGTCGATCCATCGCTGTAATTGCCGGTCGCGGTCATCTGCAAGGTGTTCCCCACCGACAACAGATCAGAACCGGGAGCCAGGCTGATCGAGACTAAAGCGAGACCGCTCTGTCCCGTGCCGGTCAAATTTATTTTCTGCGGACTATTGGTCGCACTATCGGTAATCGTGACAACGCCGGTGCGCGTGCCGGAAGTCGTGGGCGTGAAGGTCACGCTGATCGTGCACTTTGCCGAAGCGGCGAGAGAAGTTCCGCAGGTATTGCTCTGCGCGAAATCGCCGGTGATCGTCACGCTTGTAATGGAGAGGGCTGTCGTCTGATTGTTGGCCAGAGTTGAAAGTTGGGCCGCACTGGTGGTTCCAACATTCTGCGCCGCGAACGTCATGTTCGTCGGCGAAAGGGTTACGCCAGTTGCGCCGCTGCCGGACAAATTCACCGTCTGAGGACTGTTGCTGGCGTTGTCCGTGACCACGACGGTGCCAGTCACTGCTCCCTTCACCGTTGGGCTGAAGGTAACGGAGATCGAGCACTTTCCGCCTGCTTTCACCGACGTACCGCAGGTATTGGTCTGCGCAAAGGGGCCAGTGGTGGTGATGCTGGAAACGGTAAGAGCAACGGAGCCGGTGTTGCTGAGGATGACTTGCCGCGCCGCGCTGGTGGTACCGACCGCTTGATTTCCGAATCCCAGGCTCGTTGGCGAGAGCGTGACTGTCTGCGCCGATGCCGCCACCGTGAATATCAGGAACATCCATCCTGCCGAAAAGAGAGTCTTTCGGAACGACTTGCTCGAGTCATTCACGACAGAGGAAATCATCATGTTGATCCTGGGCCCCATCTCTTGAAATGAACCGCGAATCCCTTACTGTCCGGTGCCGGTCAGCGGGATGTTCTGAGTTGTATTTCCACCAAGGAAATCCGTCACGGTCACGTTGGCCGATCGAGATCCAGTGGCTTTCGGAGTGAACGTTACTGAAATCGTGCAGCTGGCCATCTTCGCCAGAGTCGTACCGCAGGAGTTCGTCTGCGCGAAATCCAGATTATTCACGCCGGTCGTAGTGATGCTCTTGATCGTGAGGGTAGTCGGCGCGTGGTTGGTGAAGGTAATGGTTTGGGCAGGGCTGGTAGTTCCGACAGTCTGACTTGCAAAAGTCAAGCTCGTTGGCGTCCAGCTCACATAGGTCCCTGTGCCACTCAGAGAGACGACTTGCGGGCTTGCCGGGGCATTATCGGTAACGGAGATCGTGCCAGTGCGGGCGTTGACGGTAGTCGGAGTGAACGTTACGGTGATGGTGCAACTGGCGCCCGCGACCACGGTGGTTCCGCAGGTGGTAGTGTCCGAGAAGTCGCCGGTGTGCGCGATGCTGGTGATGGAGAGAGTTGCGTTCCCGGTGTTTGTCAATGTGACTGACTGCGCCGCGCTCTTCGTGCCGACTAACTGAGTGGGGAATGTCAAACTCGTCGGAGAGAGTGTGACGGCGGGACCGCTTCCGACTCCCACGCCCGTGAGGGTCGTGGTTTGCGGGCTGTTCGGCGCATTGTCGGTGATGGTCACGGTCGCATTCTCCGTACCGCTGATCTTTGGAGAGAACGTGACGCTGATGCTGCATGTGGCCTGCGGCGCGATGCCTGCCGACGTGCAAGTGTTCGTCTGGGCGAAATCGCTGGCGTTGGTTCCGCTGAGCGCGACCGAAGAAACGAGCAGTGACGAGTTCCCGGTATTGGTTACTGTGATCGTCTGGGGAGCGCTGGTCGTTCCGTCGTTCTGATTTCCAAAATTGATTCCAGGAGACAGTCCCACGTTCGGACTGGGCACAATTTTTACAACGAATCCGTCGTTCGTACCGCCGAGCTTGGTCTGGTAAGCGCCGGTGGTAACCGGGAAGTCTGGCGAGTTTCCATAGCCGGTGAGGTACATGTTCGGAGGCGTCTGGCCATCAATTGCGATCATCGCAGTCGCGCTGCCATATTCGGATCCGGAACCGCCCAGGTAGGTCGAATAGTTAAGTGCCGATCCCGCCGGATTGAGGATCACGACGAAGGCGTCGGAAGAATTCGTTCCGCTAAGCGTGTTCTTCAAGGCGCCCGGCGTCGTCGGGAAATTCGTTGAGAACGTATTGCCTTTGATGTAAGCGGTTCCAGAGGCATCGACCACCATTGAGGTCGCGCCGTCATCGCCGCTGCCACCGATGTATGTGGAATACACCACGCCGGTGCCACTCGGATTCAACTTGGTCACAAAGGCGTCGTGGAAGCCTCCACCGTAGCTCACCTGGTAGGCACCGGTCGTAGTTGGAAAATTCGTCTCCCAAGTCAGGCCAGCCACATAAGCATTCCCAGTCGCGTCCACGGCTATCGTGGTTGCACATGCGGGGCAGGCGTCGGTACCGGTGGCGCTTCCTCCCAGATAGGTGGAGTATGCCAAGCCTGTTGCCGTTGGATTCACCTTGCTCACGAAGCCCGCCGTTGGACCATTGCTTGTGCTTTGGAAGGCTCCAACCGTCGTGGGAAAGGTCGTCGAGTAAGTGTATCCGGTGATGTAGGCGTTGCCGGAAGCGTCAATCGCGATCGCGTACGGCACGTCGGCATTGTTGCCGCCCAGATACGACGCATAGACCAGGGCCGATCCTGAGGAATTCAATTTCGCGACGTAACCGTCCACGAACGTGCTGGTGCAGGAGCTGCATCGCGGCTGGAAGGCGCCCGGCGTGACCGGGAAATTCGTGGCTTTCGTATATCCCGTTACGTAAGCGTTGCCAGCATTATCCAAGGCAATCGCATTCAGTTGGTTCGTGTTGCTTCCGCCCAGATACGTCGAGTAAACGAGGCCCGAACCGGTTGTATTCAATTCTGTGACGAAGCCGTCGCCCGATCCGCAGTTGTTTCCACCGCAATGCGTTTGCAACGCTCCGGTGGTCACGGGGAAATCGGCAGAGAAAGTTGTGCCTCCGATGAAAGCATCGCCGCTGGCATCGACCGCGATGCCGTAGCCGTAGTCTTTTCCGGTTCCACCCAGGTAAGTCGAATAAAGGATCGCCGTACCGGTGGAATTCATTTTGGTGACGAAGGCATCAATGTTCGTCGCGCTGCAGGTGCCGCCACCGCAGGTCGACTGGTACGCACCCGGGGAAACCGGGAAATTCGTGGAGGTGGTATAGCCCGTTACGTATGCGCTGCCGGTGGAATCGATCGCGATCGCAGTGGCCAAATCGTTGCCATTTCCGCCCAGATAGGTGGAATACGAGAGCGTTGGATCGATAACGAGCGCCTTGCTGTGATCGTAGGCTCCGACTTCAAAGGTGACACGATTGTCAGCCTGCAGAACGAATCGAGAATCGACTTCATGACGCTGCGCGGTCGAGCCGTTCGAGTCCGTCTGATACGCGACCGGCTTCTGGAATCGAATGCCATCCTGGGCGCGTCCGACGAGCAAGTCACCGCTAGGATCGAGATGCAGCGGGGCGGACTTTCCGAAGCTGACCTGAATTGCGTGGGGATCGCTGCCTGGGGAAACGACGAAGTCGTATTCCAGGCGGCTCTGGTTGCCGTAATAGACCAAGTCAATTCCGGGATACACGCTCCTGTAGGCGACCTTGCTGTAGTTGGTGACGTTCGTCTGCCACGTGCTCGAATCTTTTCCACGGAAGTAGTTGCTGGTACCGGGCAGAGGGGAGACTCCCGCAACCTGCGCGTCGGAACTCGCGCCGATCAGTCGCATGCGCACGACTGCTTTTGTGCGGGTAGCGTCCGGCGCAAAGCCGAGGGTACGGAAGGGAGCCCTCGAAAGACCAGCTTTCGCATTGGTGGGGTCGCTCGACTTCTGGTTCGACTTCGCGAGAGCCACGACCGCCTCGTCATTCGTGAGGAAAACGGTGTATCCCGGACCGCGCGACAGAAACTTCACTCGCTCATCGGTTTGCCCATGATTGGCTTCGAAGCTCAGCGGGAGCCGGCCGAAGCTTTCGAGAATCACGTCCTGATCCTGAGCATTCTCACGCGCGGGCGCCGCCGGAGCGGAATTTGCCTTCTTCTCTCCGCGGAGGGGCAGCGTGCCCAGTAGCGTCACGACGATAGCGATCGCGAGTACGCCGAGGCGAAAGCGGATGATTTCAGGCATGGAAACGGCGGGCAACCGACGAGTAGGACGATTCATGAGACCCCGTATTAAACGCGTGGTTCGGTCGAAGTAAATCGGTGGATCCTTGAGGACAGCTAGCGTGACAGCAGTCTGGCGTCCCGGTTCACCGCTCTTTACCGATATAAAGTCTGGAACTGGAATTCGGTAGCGGGGAGGAGACAACCGCACAACAATGCTGCCCAGTGTCTATGGAGCTACGAAACCAGTCAAGATGAAGAATTTTGCATGGGGTAGATGGTTTAGACGAACAATCGACATGGGTTAAGGTGGCGCACACGTAAAACGCGGCGGTGGAAGCCGCGTTCGGCAATGTTGGTGAACGGGAATGTGTGCAAAAATCATCATCTTGACTCAGCCCTGCCGCCACCGTAATCTGCCGAAACGCGGTGCGGTGTTCGCTTTTGCTCCCCTTGCGGCCATTCAGCACTTTCACACTGAACCAGCTGTCGCTTCCTTCAACTCTCACGCCGGAGCTCCATGATGAACGGTACTCGTTTGCGTAGGTCCTTTGCCCTCGTTTTTTTCTCGGGTGTTTTGGCGGTCGCGCCTTTGTCGGCGCAGAAGTGGAATCGATACGGTCCGGGCACACGCAGCCAGGCGTCGGCCGTTTACGATCCGGCCACAAACAAGATGTTCGTATTCGCCGGCCAGCATGCCCCGACCAACGTGGATTTTAATGACATGTGGGTTCTCGGAAACGCAATTCCGGGATCAGCGGCGGCTACCGAGAACCTGCAATGGTCACGACAGGTCATCACCGGCAAGGCACCGGGCGTTCGCTTCGGACATAGCGCCGTTTACAACCCCACTTCCAATCGCCTGATCGTCTTCGGAGGCGGTACGGGCTTCCCTGGCCCTTGCGTTAACGATTTGTGGGTTGTGACCCACCTGAACTCGCAAGGAGGAGCGCCCGCCTGGAAGCAGTTCGCAGCCACGGGAACTCCACCGCCGGTTCGCGAGGGACAAACCGCCGTTTACGATTCCACTAACAATAAGCTGATCATTTTCGGCGGCACCGACTGCAGCGGAAACTACTACAACGATCTGTGGATCCTGAGCAATGCGGACGGATCGAGCGTCAATCCTTCGTGGGCGCAGATCACTCCGTCCGGAACAGCGCCGAGCGCTCGCACGCAGGCGACCGCGGTTTACGATTCCGCCAACAACGTCATGACGCTGTACGGCGGCGGCACTACGAATACGAACGTGTTCAGTGATGTCTGGACG
This sequence comes from uncultured Acidobacteriota bacterium, assembly GCA_963819455.1. Classification (GTDB taxonomy): domain Bacteria; phylum Acidobacteriota; class Terriglobia; order Terriglobales; family Acidobacteriaceae; genus Sulfotelmatobacter. Next base: position 573,895 of record CAWFWF010000009.1, on the reverse strand, counting down.
CTCTCCAACGCAAACGGCGTGTCTGGAACTCCGACGTGGACTCTGGTCTCGCCGACAGGCACGATTCCCGCTGGCAGAGTTGGTCATAGCGCGATCTATGACGCGACCAACAATCGCATGACGATTTACGGCGGAGCCAACAAAGTTGGAAAAGTCCTCAACGACGGTTGGGTGCTGACATTTGCGAATGGCATCGGAGGAACTCCAACCTGGTCGACGTTAGTTCAGACGGCTCCCGGACCGTTCCGCAAGAGCCACACGGCGATCTACGATCACGTTTCCAACGACATGGTGATCTTCGGCGGCGACAGCCAGTTGCCCCAGACTTTCACCGACGACCACGCTCTTATTTTGACCAAGGCCAATGGATTAACGGCTGGGACCCGGGAGACGCAATGAGCCACGCGAAGACTGGTTTTTTTCTCGCATCCGCGCTGTTCGCAGTTTTGATGTCGGCCCCAGCGCAAAGCCAAACATGGACGCAGGACGGCCCTGCGCCGCGTTACCATGGCAGCGCCGTCTACGATATCTCGACAGACCAGATGATCGCGTTCGGCGGTGAGCAAGGGAGCACAGTGCCGCTGAACGATGTCTGGAGCGTGCCGGGAATTATCGCGGCCGGACAGACCAGTCACTACCACGCCGTTCAAGTTCGTGCAGGTGTTTCCCTTGGGAACCGCGCCCTCGGCGCGTTTCGGACATGGCGCCGCCTATGACAGCGTGAGCAACCGGATGATCGTTGTCGCAGGCGCCACCAGCGCAACCAGTTGCTTGAATGATGCCTGGGTGCTCGACGACGCCAATTCCGCACACGGCGTTCCTTCCTGGATCCAGCTCACACCGTCGGGAACGCTTCCCCCGGCTCGCATGAATCATGTTTCCGCCTACGATCCGACCAGCAATTCGATGATTATCTTTGGCGGGACCAATTGCTCGGCAGGCTACCTCTCTGACGTGTGGGTACTGAGCAATGCCAACGGAGAAGTCGGGACCCCGGCATGGACACAGCTTTCGCCGTCTGGCGTGGCGCCATCGCCGCGCGAGAACAGCAGCGCGATCTACGACTCCGCGAATAACGTCCTTACGCTGGTCGCGGGAGACGCGGGCAGCGCCGGCATGTCCGACGTATGGACTTTGTCGCACGCCAACGGGCAAGGCGGCACTCCCACATGGACGCACGTTGTGCCGACGGGAACTGCACCTCCGCCGCGCACCGGACAGAGCTCTGTATACGATTCCGCCAACAACCGCATGATGATGTTCGGTGGAGTCAACTCACTGACGGCCGCAACGCAGTTCTTCGGCGACACGTGGATTCTTACCAATGCCAATGGCATTGGCGGAACTCCAAGCTGGATCTCCGAAAGAGTGACTGGAACGGCGCCTCAGCTTCGGTTCCACAGCGCGTTCTATAACGCTCCACAGGACGATATGGTTGTTTTCGGGGGATTGAACCAGATTGCACCTTCCCCTTCGAGCGATCGCATTTTCATCCTGCTGCTGGCGAACGGTATCTAGAAGCGGATTCTGGCTCGCTCTGCGGGCCAGTTCCGTTCCGACAAACCGGTTGCGGAGAGCAGTTGAGTACAATGGCTGGTCGCTGACCGAAAACGTCACGCCTGCCGATGTTCATCGCACCCAACAAATCTGTGACTGAAATTGAAGCGACCGGCCCCTCAAAGCCGGTCGTTTTTTTGTCGCGTGCATTAGCTGCCGTCGGGATCGTTTATGCATTTCTAGCCGGGCTGCGGACGGTCGCGGACTTCGACTTGGGATGGCAGCTTGCGACTGGCCGCTGGATCGCGCAGCATCACGGCATATTTTCGACGGACGTTTTCTCGTACACGGCTTTTGGGCAGCCGTGGATCTATCCCGCCTTGTCGGGGCTAATCTTCTACGCCTGTTTTCTTATGGGTGGGTATGCCCTGCTCTCGTGGACGGGCGCGGTCGCGTGCTCTGCAACAACGGCCCTGTTGCTCAGGAAAAATGGATTCGCTGTTTCTGCGCTGGCACTGCTCGCAGTCCCGCTGATCGCGAACCGTACTCAGCCGCGTGCGGAAATGTTTACCACGATCCTTTTTGCAGCTTTCCTCGTGCTTCTGTGGAAGCACTTCCGTGGTTCTCGAATGCCGTTGTGGATGTTGCCGGTTCTGATGATGTTCTGGGTCAATCTGCATCCCGGCTTCGTGTCGGGACTTGGATTGTGTGGCGCGTACTTGCTCCTCGAAGGCTCAGACTTATTGTTCGCGCAGCGGCGCAATGCTGCGATTGCACGCCTGCAACGCTCTTGGAAATGGCTCGGCCTGACTGCGGCGGCAACGGTTCTGAATCCCTGGGGACCTGTGATTTATGTCGCGCTCATCCGGCAAAACCGGGTACAGGCGTTTCACAATCAATGGATCGTGGAGTGGGAGAACGCCCGGCTGTCATGGGAGAGTTGGCACCAGGCGATCGACTGGCGCGATCCGCAAAGCGCCTTCTGGTGGCTGATGGCCGCGGCAACGGCCGGAGCGTGCATTGCCTTGTGGCGGAGACAATTCGGCGCGGCAGTATTGCTGTTGGCGTCCGCGTACTTCGCGTTTCAACACGTCCGCTTGCAAGCGGTATTCGCATGCATGGTCGTCGTCATTGCGGGATCGCTGATGAACGAGCTTTGGATTGAATTTGAGGCTCACTTGCGACTTCGTTCAACTTCTCAGCGTACAAATTTCTCGATTTACTCGCTTTCTGTCGCCTCGGTTCTCATCATTGGTCTGGTGGCGATTCGCTCCTCGGATCTAGTCTCGAACCGCTTTTATATGAGATCTGCGCAGCGCTCCTGGTTCGGCGCTGGACTGTCGTGGTGGTATCCGGAACGGGCATTCGATTTTCTGCGGCGTGAAAAACTGCCCGCGAACGTGTTCACGCCGTTTAGTCTCGGCGGCTTTGCGACCTGGCGATTGTTTCCCGAATATCGCGATTATATTGACGGTCGGGCGATCCCTTTTGGGCAGCGTTTTTTTCTCCGCGCGTCCGAACTCATGTCACAGAATCCCGATTCGAGTGCGTGGAACGCCGAGGCAATCGCGCAGGGCATCAACACAATTGTCGTGCCGCTGTCGCGTTATCAGGGGATGACCGTTTTCCCGCAGTTGCAGGCGTACTGTCGCAGCCAATCCTGGCGGCCGGTGTATATCGATGAGGTCTCCGCAATTTTTGTACGGCGAACTCCTGCAAACGACGGCCTGATTCAGCGGCTGGCTTTGGATTGCAACCAAGCTTCATTCCCGCCATTAGCCGGGAACACAGGGCAATCGAAGAACTCACGGGCCAGATTGTTCAATGCGTGGGCAAATGCCGGAGGAGTTCTTTACAGCCTGGGTCGATATTCCGAGGCACTGGCCTATCTGGATCGGGCACAGAGCGTATTCCAGGAGAATGCGAGCGTTCATCTTTTTCGCGCGCTCGTGTTACAGGAGCTTGGCCGCCCATCGGAAGCGGAATCCGAATTTACTGCAAGCTTGAAGTTGGAGCCCAGCGACGAAGCGTGGTTCGACCTCGGCCTTTTTTATATGACCGAGCGACGATACGAAGATGCCGCCCGAATCTTCGGTGAAGGGGCCGCGTATTCGGCGCGTCCGCATGAGATGTGGATGCTGCTCGGGCAAGCACAGCTGCAATTGCATCAACCGCAGGATGCAATCGTGTCATTGGACAAAGCGGAACAGACGAGTCCGTTTCAACCGGACGACGCGTTTGGCGCTCCGTTTTATTCGGTCGTGGCGACGGGCCGCGCGAAGGCCTACTACCAACTGGGAGACGTAGCGCGGGCAGTGACGTTCCAGGAAGACGCAGTTCGCCTTGCTCCCAGCGATTCCAGACTATGGTCAGGGCTCGCGGATCTTTACGATGCGCAAGGGCGCCCGACAAAAGCCGCTGAGGCTCGCGGCCACGCCGCACCGCGCTGAGATGCCTTCCAATGCAACAGCCTGTGGAATCTATCGCGGAATCTTGAAGAACACTCCGCGGTTGTCGCCGCCGCCGGTCTGAGCGACTCCGTATAAATTTCCATCCGTGCCGAAGATCACTCCGCCGGGAAAAGCTCCGGTACCAGCTCCGGTGAAACCTTCGAGCACGGATTCTTTGTAGCTCCCATTGATCTTCCGCAGCTCGAACACCGCGCCGCAGCCGTTGTAATTTTCGACCGTGCAGCTCATGCTCCCTCCGCCCGCTTCCGTTGTGCCGTAGATGTTTCCGGAGTCCTCGATGAGCTGGCTATTCGGATAGGCTCCGTCGCCGTTCGTATTCGTGAAGCTGTAGAGATCGGAGACGGTCCATTTTCCGGAAGCAAGCGAAGCCTTGAACACAACACCAAATCCCTTCGCTCCGCCTTCCGCAGCGGTTCCGTAGAGATTTCCCGAAGCATCCATCATCAGCGGAGCATCCGGATTCGATCCGTCGGTGCCAGTGAAAGAGTGCAGCACTTTTTCTGTCCACGCGCCCGAACTGCGGCTCAATTCAAAAAGAACTCCGCATCCGTTGGGACAGTCCGAACTTGTTCCACCTTGATTTGCGGTTCCATACAGATTGCCCTTACCGTCCAGAATCAGCGCCCCCAACTGCGTTTCCGCCTCATTCGTAGCCGATACAGCGCCGTCCGTGCCCTTGAAGTCGTGGAGGTCGTTGATTGACCAGTTCAATCCTGTGCCGGGCGTTAACTGGAAAACAAAGCCCTGATTATGGGCTCCGCCGGCGCCATAGGTTCCATACAGATTGCCGGACGCATCCAGAGCCAGTGGGCTGGGCCCGGATCCGGGGTCACCGCTGAATTGATAAATCCGGCTTGAGGTCCATATTCCGGAATTCTGCGAATACTTGTACACCTCTCCCCAGTACGTCGACGCGTACATGCTGCCGGACGCATCCATCACCAAGGACCCGTAGCTATACGTGGCCGAGCAATTACAGAGGACCTTGAAATCCCACCCGCCGGATTGATTCGGCGTGAACTCGAAGAGGGTCCCGCTCAGCGTCGTTCCGAAGAAATTTCCGTCGCGATCCATGAGCAACTCGCCGGATGGATACACGCCTCCACCACCTGCCGGATTAAAACTGTGAAGAACGGATTCGCGTGAGAAAGCCTGTGCGCCGCACATGAGCAACGAAAGGATAGCTATGAGAGAAATTCTAGACAATTGAGCCCTCCGAGCCGAGCGGCACTGGGGGTGGCCGCTCCTTAGAATAATAGTTACTTAGTTGCATCGTGCGCCCGGAAGGATCGCCGAAAAAGGTAAAGACCACGCGGGCAGCCGGAGTTGACGGCCTTCCTCACGCGGTCTCTTTACCTCAACTACCTACCAGCGTTTACAGCGACCGCAGGAAATTGACCAAATCCTGCTGGTTCGTGGAACTCAGATTATTGAAGTTCGTCACAGCCTGATTCGCTTCAGAAGCCGGGTAGGTGCTGTTGCCCAGACTGAAGTGATCTTCAATGGCAGTCACGATGTTGTTGGTGCGCCCGTCATGCATGAACCAGAGGCGCTGGCCGATTCCCCACAGCGGAGCAGTCCTGAATTCATCAGGTCCTGCGGCGCCCTGCGGTATGCCGTCAGCCAAGCCTGGTCCCATGTGATGGACGAGGATGTCCGAGTACAAATTGATGGTGATATTGCCCAAGCCAGGCCGCGAGGTAGCCGGCGTGGTGAAGGACGTGGTGTGGCAGTAAACGCAACCCGCATTCGTGAACTGCGTTTTGCCGTTCTTGGTCGAGTTGGTCGCCGTTGCAGGCGTCGGAGGGGACAGCCACTGCGTGAAGTATTCCACGCGCTCCGCATCGCCGGGGAACATTTCCGTCAGGATGCCCGGAGTGAAGTTCGTCACCGTCTCAGGAACCGGGTTCAGGACGCAGCCCGGAGTCTGATCGATTTCGTTCGGGAACGTTTCGTTGGTGACGCCCATTTCCACATTCATCTGCTGCGCTGCCATCAACAACGTCGAACGCACCTGAGCCTTCCAACCGAAGCGCTGGATGCTACCGTCATTCCCGCTGAAGTTGGGATGACCGGTGATGCCCAGCGAAGCCTTCGTGGTGAGGTTCGCGTTCATGTTGTTGATGATGTCGATATTCCGGACCACTTCGATCAGGCCATCGCCGTACGTCGGAGGTACCTGACGCAAGGCAAGGTTTCCAGTCGACGTAGCCGTGGCGAAATCGGGCTGAGTTATCGAGCAGGCAGAAGCGTCCTTGCGGCCCTTGATCGTAAAGAGCTGGTGGACGTTGCCATCCGCGACGGTGGTTCCGGGCTGATTGATGAAGCGAGCCTCAAGAATCGGACCCGTGGCGGTTTCGAACGACGGCATGGTATTCGTCGCGCCGTTGAAGTTGTAAACCGAGAAGAGAGGATTTGACGGCGGACTCGATCCACCCACCGCAGGATAGCTGTGGCATTGCGCGCAGGAGTTGCCGTTGAATCGCGGTCCGAGACCGCCATCCGTCGGCGAAGTGACGACGACATCGTGCGCACGGTTGTATTCGGTGGTGAGGCTGGGCTCGATCTGCTGTTCGTTCGCGCTCAGCGTCGACAGGAAGCTGCCGGCGTTGGCGGGAAGCGGACGCGGCCCCGGATCGGTTGCGGTCACTGAAGGCGGCACCACCGCGTTTGCCCGCAGAGAAGCGAAGGATTTCGTGATCTTCGATCCCTTCGGGAAATAGGCAGCCGCCGCTGTGCAAGCAACCAGCAATGCGACCGCTGGCAGCGCAACCTTCATCCATTTCCGACGGTTAGATTGAGCCTGAACCTGATTCGATTTTTCCGACAATGACATATCGTCCTCTTCGTCTGATCGTTTGCCCAAGCTCACAACGACCGCAGGAAGTTAACTAGATCCTGCTGGTTCTTTTGGGACAGCGCATTGAAGTTATTGATGACCTGATTGGCTTCTGAATCAGGATAGGTGCCGTTGCCAGTGCTGAAGTGATCCTCAATGGCTTGCACAATATCCTGTGTTCGTCCGTCGTGTAAGAAGAAGTACCGCTGTCCAATGCCCCACAGGGGAGCGCTCCGGAATTGATCGCCGGTTGCATTGCCCTGGCTGACGTTGTCGGCCAAGCCGGGACCCATATCATGGACCAGCAGATCGCTATACAGAGTCGCCTTCACTCTGCTCATAGCAGCGATGGACGACTTCGGAGTGGTGAAGGAAGCGGTGTGGCACATGTTGCAGCCAACGTTGTTGAACTGCACCAGTCCGTTCTTGGTGGATGTCGTCGGAGCCACCGGTGTCGGCGGCGCCAGGAAGCGCATGAACAAGGAGAAGCGCTCCAGATCGCCCGGGAAGTTGACCGGCAACTTCGGAGCCTCGCCTGTATCGTTCCGATCGTCAGGAACGCCTTTGGTCTTGTTGGTCCCCGGAGGTACCGGGAACGGCGGCAAGCAACTGGGAATCGATTCGTCGTTTTCGCTCGGGAAAGCTTCGTCGCTCACGCCTTCTTCCACGGTGTAGGCTTCGCCGGAGAAATAAAGAAGTGATTTGTTCTGCGCTTTCCAACCGAAGCGCGCGATCGTCCCGTCATCGTCGCTGATATTCGGATGTCCCGTGATGCCCAGACTCTGCTTCAGCGTGAGATTCGCGTTCATGTTGGCCAGGATGTCGCTTTCCTGGATCAATTCCATCAGGCCGGTGCCATAAGTAGGAGTCGTCTGGCGGAAGATGATGTTGTTGGTCTGTTGCGCGGTCGTGAAGTCCGGTTGAACCATGGTGGTGCAACCCGGAGCATCCGTACGATTCGAAATCGTGAACATCTGGTGGACGCCGCCATCGGGTGAGACGCCATCAGATTTGAAAGGAAAGCGCGCGACAATCACGGGACCATTGTTGGTGATGAAATAGGGCATGGTGTTGGTCGCACCCATTAACTGATAAACGCCAAAGAGAGGATTGGTCGGCGGGCTCGACCCTCCGACTGCCGGATATGCATGGCATCCCGAGCAGGAGTTCGAGTTGAAGCGCGGTCCCAGTCCGACGGTCTTCACCAGGGGACCACCGGCCACAAAATTGACCTCAGTGAAAATCTGGGTCAAGCGGGTCGTGATCGCATTCTGGTTTGCCGACAGATTGGAGAAGAACGCGCCGGAGTTCGCCGGTAGCGGCCGCGGGCCAGGATCGACCGCGAGAGCGGAGCCATGGACCACTGATGGCCGCGACATTAAGCCAGCCAGAGAGGCGACCACTAACAACGCCAGCGCTACAAAATAAGCTGCACGGCGCCGGGAGTTGTTTCCAGTGTGGTCTTGCATTGGAGAATTATCGATTCTGTGCATGGATTTCCAACCTTCTCATCCGAGTGCTATTCCAGTTTTAGGCCGCTTACATGCGGTAACTTCGGGGAATTTATGGGGGGTTGCTTCTGGATCCGCTACTACAACTGGACGTAAAACTAGAACACTCGCTAAGGTGTGTCAATGAGAGGATCGTCTCTGTGAAGAAACTTGCATAGCGCGAAAGGGCCCTCGAAACGAAGGTAACCAATTTGATCGTTACGACCAGGGAATGTTACTATTTTGACAATGGCTCCAAAGTGCTATTTACCGGACGGCATCGGCCCAAATACCTTATCAGATAAGCATTCTGGCCGATCGTGAGGCTATGGGACAGAGACTCACGACTCGGGACTTAGGTACGCAAGTTCCCCTCTTAAACTGATCGAATCTTGTCCTCTAAGCAATCAAAGGGAGACCAAGGACTCCCCAACTTCCTTGGTGTCGGCTCTCACAACCATGGCTCAGCTAACCAGCTTTCCCGTGCAAGACCGAATCCGCGTTTTTGCCGCGGACAATACGGCGATGAACACGCAGCTCCTGGTGGAAACCCTGGGCCGCGAAAGCCAGTTTTCGATGGCAACGCCTTCAACCACTACGGCCGTCGAAATCATGTCGGCGCTGAAGCGCGAACGTACGCAGGTGGCATTGATCAGCGCGCGCCAAGGGACCGACAGCCGTGGCGGCTTTGTCCTAAGCCGTGAGATCCGATCCTCGTCTCCGACGACTCGGGTCATCATGTTGCTCGACTCTTCGGAGCGCACCCCGGTGATTGAGGCATTTCGCTCTGGAGCGCGCGGCGTTTTCTGCCGCACCGAACCTCTGAAGCTGCTGGCGAAGTCGATCCGCTGCGTACACGAAGGACAGATCTGGGCGAGCAGCAGCGAACTGCACTTTCTTTTAGAAGCGATGGCGCAGCCCGTTCCCATGGCGTTCCTCAGTGCCAATGGCGATGCCCTTCTATCGGCGCGCGAACTCGATGTCGTACGCTGCGTCGCCGAAGGACTCAGCAACCGCGAGATCGCGCAACGCCTCAGCTTGCGCGAACACACCGTCAAGAATTATCTCTTCCGAATCTTCGACAAACTTGGAGTTTCCAGCCGCGTCGAAGTTGTGCTGTATGCACTGGGAAATTCCGGCGCCAGCAACAAGCCGGATCCGGCCACCGGTACGAAGAAAGAAACGTTGGCGGCGAACGTTAATACCCAACCGGACATGCCCGTCCGGATCGTCCGCCGTTAATCACAGTTACCTGGTACATTCCAACCTCTAAAAACGCTCTCTGGTTACTTTGTCCAGATGGTCATCTCAGTGGCCATTGACCGTTGGATATCTGTGATCATCTGCTTTGTCTGGCTACTGTTACCTCACGGACGCGACCAAGACCGGCGTCCTCTCAAACCCCCATTCGAGAGAGGTATCAGTGATGAGGTCCGAAGCTCTTTCAACCGCCCAGTTGGGCCTAGCCCGCAAGACAAAAAGCGCCTTGGTTTTGGTTGGCTTTTTCGCATTAATTGTCGCCCTCCCGTGTTTCACCGGCTGCACCGCGGCTAGTTCCGCCGCTACCGGCAAGACACAAGTCACTGATCCCCGGACGCCCCCCAATAGCAATGCCAATTCACGCTCGTTGAAACTGTCGGGAGCGCTTGCAGCCGGCGAAGTCGGCTCGCCTTATAACGCGACGGTCAGCGTGAGCGGCGGTCAAGCCGCATACAACTTCAGTCTTTCGTGGGGCAGTCTGCCGCCAGGGCTGACGCTGCATGGCAACACAGGGACAATTTCGGGCTCTCCGACCAAAAAGGGTACCTACGAGTTTGGCATTCACGTCACCGATTCCGGCGGCCTCGGCGGCGCCAATGCATTTAGCATCACGATTTCCGACTCCGGATCGGTCGGCGTCAGCCTCACGCCTTCGATCACGACGGTTGCGTCCTCTGGAACCACCCAGTTCACCGCTTCGGTCACCAATACCAGCGATGTGGGTGTAACGTGGTCGGCGACCTCAGGAACGATCAGCAGCACGGGCCTCTACACGGCTCCGTCAGTGAAGGCTACGACGAACGTCACCGTTACGGCGACCAGCAGCGCGGATGCGACCAAGTCTGCCAGCGCATCGGTCACCGTGACCGGGACTGTACAGTCTTCGCTTTCAATCTCCACGACCTCGCTGAATGGGGCAACGTCTGGAACGTCATATTCCTACACGCTGAAAGCTTCAGGTGGAAGCAGCCCGTACAGCTGGTCTTTGTCGTCCGGTTCCCTGCCCAGCGGGCTGGCCATCAAGAGCGGCGGCACGATCTCGGGTACGACCACGCAGACTGGAAACTTCAGCTTCACGGTTCAGGCCACCGACGCCTCGTCGCCGATGCAGAGCGCGACGCAGTCTCTCACGCTCGCCGTGAGCAGTTCGAGCGCGAACGGGGTGGTTCCGGCCACGTTCTTCGGTGCAGATTTCAACGGCAGCAAAGTGTGGCCGCCCACCGACGGACAGAACAATACGGCAATGATCTCCAGCGTCCGCCTCTGGGACGATGGCTTGAAGTGGGGACAGCTCGAGACGTCCAATGGCAAGTACGATTGGGGCAGCCTCGACAACTGGCTCGACCGGGCAAGCTCCAGCAACATGGACGTTCTTTACACCTTCGGCGACACCCCGCAATTCGCGGCGGCTTCGAAAGCTCCGGGCGGGTGCCTCGTTCCCGGACCGTATAGCTGCGCGGCTCCCACTGACGTCAATGCGGATGGAACCGGTACCGATGCATACTTCCAGGCGTTCGTTACTGCTCTGGTCACGCATGCCGCGGGCCGCATCGCTTACTACGAATTGTGGAATGAGCCCGATTGCAACTGCTTCTGGGCTGGCACGCAGGCACAGTTGGTTCGCATGGGCAAGGACGCAGCTGCGATCATTCGCTCTCTGGATCCGAACGCGAAGATCCTCAGCCCTTCCGCTCACGGCGGGACGATGAAGACCTGGTTCGACGGCTATATCGATGCCGGCGGAGCACCGAACTTCGACATCGTCAACGTACACATGCGCGGCGAGAAAGGTGACAACGCCGATCCCGAGGCTTTCCTCGCCGTATGGGCAGATGTTCAGACCGAAGTTCAGAAGCGCAACCTGACCAATCTTCCAATCTGGGATGACGAGCACGGTATCCTGTCGAGCAACGGCATGACCGATCCCGATATGCTGGCCGGGTATGTGGCTCGGTCTGCGGCACTCCGGGCGGGCGTGGGAATTCAACGGCAGTACATCTACACCTGGGACAGCCATGCACCGTACGGGTTGCAGGGCAGCAGTTCGGGCACGTCGTGGAACGTGGTCGCGGGTTGGCTCATCGGTCACTCGATCAGCCCCTGCACGGCCGCCGGCACTGTCTACACTTGCTCGGTCGATAACGGCCTGATCGTGTGGGACTCCTCGAAGACTTGCAGCAAGGGAGTCTGTGGCACATCGAACTACACCTATCCTTCCAACTATGTCTGGTCCCACGACCTCGATGGCAACCGGACAGCGTTGAGTGGAAAGACTGTCGCGATCGGTTACAAGCCGATCATGCTCTCAAACGAATAACGGTCCGCTTCCCCTGGCAGACCAGAAGAGCCCGCATGGAATCAAATGCGGGCTCTTCGTAGTTAAGAGGCCATGTGCTACGCGGCTGTATAGAGTGGGTTCTCCAACCAAAGGGATCAACATTATGGCGACCATGACCGGTCTTGAATCCGAAGCAGCCGAGTTGCAGCAGAAGAAATCGACAACGTCACCGGCGAATATGCGAAATGCGGTCGCGCTATATGCGCGATACATCTACCTGACGAGTGCGGTTCAGATGCATGCGATGCCGTTGCTTGTTGTGACTGCCGTTTCAGGTATGGGACAGCTGTTCCGTCGCTCTAAATTGCAGAGGATGCAGTTCGGTCCTGCTGACGCGACGTAGTTAAGGACTCGTTGCCGATCCACTGCGAATCGGCGTGCTAGACTTCCGCCTTGCCACCCTTAATCCCGAGAATCAAGCGCCGTATTTTCTGGGTCGTGTACCGAGTCTGCTTCGTTCTGTACCGCGCTTTTCCGTTGTTCGGATCGCTGCCCGTCTCCCTGGCGTTGATTCATCGCGACGGAAGATTCCTCGTCATTCATCGCAACGACGGGCGCGGTTTGTGCTTACCTGGAGGGTTTGTAGGATGGCGCGAGAATCTCGACGCAGCGGTGCGCCGCGAGGTCGTCGAAGAGACCGGACTACGTGTCAACAGCGCTGTCCTGAAAAAGAACTATCACAGCAATGCCGACCTTCCCTGCAACATCTCGGTGTTTGAAGTCGAGGCCGAGGGAGAATTGATGGAATCGTGGGAAGGCTCGCCCCGCTGGTTAACCATTCCCGAACTTGAGCCGCAGCTTCTCGAGAGCCAGCGTCCAGTGCTCGAGTTGATGCATGCGATGAGCGCCGGGGCCGCGCCAAAATAATCAAGACCATAGGTCTCTTTACGCTCGAACCAAAGGTGTCGCTTCCCTCGAATTAGACAAGCCCACGGTACAATCGGCGGCATGCACGCTGGTTGTCCAATGCTGGAGGCGATGGGCGGAGTGGAGGGCTGTCATCGGTTGTCTGCCGCCTTTTACGCTCGGGTGGGAAAAGATCCTATTCTTCGTCCGTTCTTTCCGGGCAAAAGCCTACGATGCGCGAGCGAAGAATTCTCTGCATTCCTGATTCAATTCCTGGGCGGTTCGGCCGACGATACTCAGTTTCGCTGGTGGTTAAGCCTGCGCGAATCTCATGCACGCTTCACGATTGGGCCAGAAGCGCGAAACGCTTGGCTGAAGCAGATGACGGCTACGCTCGATGCCGCTCCACTCGATGAGACCACGAGGAATGCCCTGCGTAACTTTTTCCTGCAGAGTTCGGCTTACATCATCGGAGAGAATGCCGGCGAGCCGGAACATCATGAACTTGCCGAACGATGGAAAGACCAGCGTTTCTTGGATCGCGCCGTTGCTTCCATCGCGGATGGCAACGAGGATGAAGCAATTGCTCTCGTGCCGCGGTTCGGGGGCCGCTCATCGGTGTTTGTGGGTTTGCTGGTAAGGATGGTTCAATCCGGGCGGGCGAGGTTCATCGAATTCGTCCTGGATGCTGTAAAGAATGACCATGAACTCGTGAGCGCCCGTTTTGCTGGAGGAACTTTGCTGCATTTCGCCGCCGGTGCGGGCAGTCTGGAGGTGGTGTCGTTGCTACTTCAGCTAGGGGTGGATCCAAACATCCGTGCGCCGCGGAGGCCGGACGCCGCTGTATTGCGTGGCGAACGAATGCGCGTCGGCAACCGGCCCGGAAGTTGTGCGCGCACTGGTGCGGGCAGGTGCGAGACGTCAATGCCCCCAGCGGCGTAACCCGCGCTACGCCACTTCATATGGCAGCCCGGCGCGGACATCTGGAGATCGGACGCACCTTACTCGATTTAGGTGCGGATGTGAATGCAAGAGATTCTAGAGGCGACTCGCCTTTCGAACGAGCACGCAAATGCCGCAAAAGCGACGTGGCGCAGTTGCTACAGCAACACGCGCACGCCGCTTCACGTCCTACCAAACCGTCGTAGTGGTCGTTTTCCGGCTACTTGCAGAGTGAGGTCACATCCGAAACGATGGTGGCTGCGCCGTTGAAGTTCGAAGGCAATTCGTGCGGAGCACCGGCGACGCACGCACCAGACTTCTTCGAGGTAATCGCGTTGTACCACTTGAGGCCGAGCGGAACGGCGGCGCTCATGTCTGCGCTGCCGAATACCGAGCGCACAGTCGTCTTGTAATTGGGCGCCGGGAAATCATCGGAGAGAATGCTGTCGTGATGGAAGCTCGCATACGGATTTTTTCCGTTGCTGTTGATGTCGGCTGAGCACACATCACTGGTGTACGCAGGATCGATAAAGTCGGACGCCGTTGCCAGTCCGTAATCCTCCGACAGTTGCGCTCCGGCGGGACAACTCACGCTTGAAATCGGCGCAGCGGCTCCAGCACATCCCTGATCGATGCGGGCGTATGGCGGCCCCGAGGTAGTCTCTGCCAAGGTGAACATCGGTCCGGGACCAGATGAATTTCCCATCCCATATTGTGTGATGGCGTATGCGATCAATGCGCCGCCACCGCTGTTTCCCGTCGCGCACACCGGATGAGTGGTGTCACTACTAAGCAGTATCGACCAGACTGCATGGACTAATGTTGCATACCGGCATGCCAGCGCCCGTGGACCGTCCTTTGCTGGGCCCGTCAGCCACCCGGAAGGCTCCTGAATCAGATTTTCCGGATCCGTGAAATCGAACTGGACGGTGCGATAGTTTGCGGTGTTGATCGACTGAACCACGGCCATCCCACAGTTCGAATTCGAGCACCGCGAGTCACCCAGGAAACTCGCGTTGTAGTCATAGAATGCGTTGCCTCCCCCACCCGTGGTGAAGAAAACTGTGCCTTTCAACTGACTGGGACTGGGTGCCTGATTGATTTTTACGGCTGCTGCAAAATTGCCAGTCGCCTCGGGACATCCAGAGATCACTGCGCGGTAGCAGTTGCCTCCGGCCAATCCGGTCGCGTTGCAGGCTCGAGCACTGAGCGTAGCTGTGCCGATAGCGTTCTGCGCGGCATGAGCAGTGGGGGCCAGACTTGCAAGAACAAAGCAAGAGACTAGAGAAAACAGGAATTTGGCACCGAGGGTCTGGATCCAGCGGTCTGGAGAGTGCTTAGTTGTGGGCGGGAACTGTAAAGAGAGTGGACGGGATTGCCCAGCAAACGAGCGGGCACAGACGCACAGAGAAGTTGGGGGAGTCATACAACCTCCCCGAACCCAAGTGAGGATGATTAGTTGCGGAGATGACCTAGCTTTAACACGGCATTAATACACACAGAAGGACTAAAACCATGCAGTAATACTTTAAGTCCTTTAATTGCCGTGTGCGCTACTGTCCAGTGCCTGAGAGCGTGACAACCTCGGGCGAATATCCTGCGCTATCGCTTAGCGTCAAGTCTCCACTGATTGCGCCTGTGAACGATGGGGCGAACTGAACGCCAAGAGTGCAAATCCCGTTTGCGGGCAAGCTCGATCCGCAGGGAATGTTGCCACCAGTGGTGTAGATGAAGTCTCCGCTAGCCACGATGCTGGTCACCGGGGTCGCAGTGCTCATGTTGTTCGTCACGGTTACGACCTGCACGGAGCTGGTGCTCCCTACCGTCACGGTTCCAAACGAAACGCTCGTCGGAAATACGGTGACCGGCATGATTCCGTTGCCGGTGGCATTTTGAATCACAGTGGCGATCGAACTGGTGTTGGACACGGTCACTGCGCCAGCCGATGTTCCGGTGACGAGCGGGGTAAAGGTTACTGTGACGGTGCAAGACTTGCTGGCATTGAGCACGCCGCCGCACGGAGTGGTTCCGCTCGGCGTCGCCACGAAAGGACCGCTTCCGGTCACGCTGTTGATGGTGATCGAAGCTGATCCCGCGTTCTTGATGGTCACCGTCTTCGAGCTGGTCGTGTTGAGAACCACGTTGCCATAACCCAGGCTGGCAGGCGTAAAGGTCAACGAGGGCGTGGAGCCGTTCTGACCGGTGCCCGTGAAGCCTGCGGAGGCTGGACTTCCCGAAGCGTTGTGGGTAATGGTGATGGCACCTTTGATCTGGCCATTGAAGCCAGGAGTGAAGTTCACTCCGAAGGTGCATTTCGCTTTCGCTGCCAGGGTGCCGTTGCACGGACTCGTTCCGTTGCCGACTGCGGTGTAATCTCCACTCGTGACCCACGAGAAACTCAGAGTGGTGCTCTGATTGTTGGTCATCGTCAATGTCTGAGTCGGACTCGTGCTGCCGACGTTCGTGGCGGGGAATGTCAGATTCGCCGACATGGAGACCGCCAGTTGGCCGGTACCTGTGAGAGTGACGATGTGCGGAGACGCGGCGGAAGTGTCAGTAATTGTGATCGTACCGGGGTCGGTTCCAGAAACCACCGGACTGAATGCCGCCGTAATCGTGCAGCTTTGACCAGCGTTGAGAATCGCCCCCGTGCAGTTGTCGGTTTCAGTGTATCCGCCGCTCGCACGGACGGTATTCACGGTGACGCTCGACAGGCCGGTGTTGCTGACGGTGATGTTCTGCCCAGAAGTCGGAACATTCACAACTTCATTCCCAAAGGCAATTGACGTCGGAGTGACGGACACCGAGGACGAAGCTCCGGTGCCGGCGAGAGCGACCAAATGCGGGCTCCCGGCTGCATCGTCGGTAATGGTGAGCGTCGCCGAGCGAGGACCAGCTGCCGCCGCAGTGAGGTTCACCGTAACCGTGCAACTTCCCTGCGCAGCGACGGGCTGCTGACAAGTATTCGTCTGCGTGAATTCCCCGCCTCCGATCGAAATCCCGGAGATGTTCAAAGCCACGGACTGATTGTTTGTAATGGTTACGGTGATGCCTGAACTTTTCACATCCACTTGCTGAGTGCCGAAGTTCATGCTCACGGTGGAAAGCAGGACCGGCCCACCCGCGCAGGTGCCGATTGGCGGCAAGGAAGCCATTTGCGTATACCAGTAGGGCTCGGTGGTTCGGTTCGAGGGCAGATATTCTCCCGCGACCCAGACGGTGCAGGAGTCGCTCGGATCGAGAACCGCGCTATGCCAATCTCCCCAACGATAATTCAGACTATCTGTGTCTTCAGAATCGCCATCGGTAATTGGACTCTCAATGTAGCCGTAGGTGTTCGATTGCAGCGTAGCGGGATTGAAATACCAGCTATCCAGTGCCGGGTGCTCGTTCACTCCACTGCCGGAAGTTCCCAGAATGCCTTGGAGATTGCCTGCTTTGTCCCGCACCACGCTTGGAAGGAATACATAAGCGTTGCTGTCGGCGGGATCGGTGATTGGATAATCGCTCGCCAGGTAGACGGCATTCGGAGACGCTGTGTTGCGTTGCAGAATGCGAACGTCGGCCTCGGTCTGGCTGCGGGTCGTTCCACTCGGCGAAATCTGTAAGGTGTGAACTGAAGTCCAAACACTTCCCCATCCGCCGTTCGATGTGTAGTGGAACATCTGTTGCATCCGGTCGGCGACGGAATCGATGTGGATGCCGGTCGCTGCCGTGGAAGGCTGCGGAATGCAGATCGTGTTATAGAAGCTGGTTGGAGTGAAGCACCCCAACTGATCGCCCCCGGCTCGGGTCGAAGGCAGATCCCAGCTGTTCACAAATGTCGGAATAGGATTCGCAGCGCTCCAATTGATCGTCCACTGCTCGACGCCCTGGGTGTGATTGGGATCTGTCAGGTATGTCTTTCCGTCTTTCGGCGGAGTGATCATGTATGTGAACATCTCACCGTCACCCGAAACCGGCGGGACGGTGTCGGAGTTGTTGGCTGGAATCCAGCTGCGGCGCTGGTTATAGGCGGTCAGCGGATGAGCCACCGTACACGCCGGCGTCTTGGAGTTATTCACATACGGAGTGGCGCTACTCGCGCGCATACCAGCGAGATCGACGGCGCAAACCAATACCGCATTCACATTCGCGCCGTTGTTCTGGTCCTGGAGATCGTAGGTGATCCACATTGCCTGGTCGGTTGCAGGAGAATACGGCGGGTTGGGGCTGATGGAACTCTGCCAGAGTCCGACTTGCGGATAATCCGGATAGTAGAAATTTCCGTTCGAATTCTTCGGGATTACATTGTCCAAGTCATACTCGAATGCGAACCATGCGAAGGAACTCAGCGAAACGTCATCCACGTTGCTGATGGCCACGCACATGAAATTGTGACCGGTTGCCGTGTTGGTGATGCGCTTCTCCATGATCCACAAGTTGTAGACGTTATCGTGGATGAGCTGGGAGTTCGGCGTGTATGCGGTTGTGCAATGCGCGGTGGCCCCGCCGTTGTTGCTGTTCTGGCTCCAGGGCCCGGAATCCGATTTGGGCGTGGTGCTGCCGAGAAATTTCACCGGCTGGTTCGCGTTGACACCACTCTTGTACCAGCACTGATAGGCGCTGTTGACGTGCTCGCAGTATTCCGTCAGCCCGACGGCGATCTCGACATCCGGCGCTGCCGAGGCGTTCACTCGATATTGAACAGTATTCAGCCCGGCAAACGTACTCATGCTTCCCGACTGCCCGTGCCCGAAAGCAGCGAAAGCAGGAATCAAAAACAATAGAACCGCCAGCGATTTGGAACGCAAATTCACTTGAAGCTCCCCAGTAAAGTTTGTTCGTTTGGGCTGACTACCGCATCATTTGTTGCATGTTGGGTGCCACTTAACCAACACACACATCACCGCAAGTCTTTCATAATCTTATGTTTACAAAAGAGTGCTGCTATGTTGCTTCACTTTCTTGCGGCTTTGTTGCAACTCTTTGATATCGCGTCTTTATCTGGCGATATTTCTGCCAGAGGGGGACCGGGATGAAGGCGTAAGCATAAGGAACCACTTGGTCAGCGGTTCGGAGGAGGCGATGCCGGATCCGATCCGTCGTGCGCTCGAAAACCGACGCTTCGGGAGTTCCTTCGGTGACCGCCGCTTTGACGGGCCACTGACCACCGGATTTTCGCCTCCAATAGACCACATAGCGCTCGACCTTGCTCTTCAATTCCGGGGACAAAACCTCCGGACGTTCGCGGTTGGCGACGATGCTGGAACTCTTCACCATCGAATGATGCTCGCCGTTATAGACGGCAGAGCGGTCCGCGCCTTCGAGCGATGTCATCTTCGGATCGAAGGGAATACCGATGAATTCGCAAATTGATTTCAGCGTCGTCTCGGGATCACGCGTCAGGTTGTCATACTGCAATTGGTAGATCGAAGCTCCGCGGCGCTCCAGTTCGTCAGCTTCCTGCTTCATGCGGCGATATCCGAGCAGGGCGCGCAGGTCCATCCCCGGCCTGGCGAACCATGGAGACTTCACGGCGGCACGCACGATGCTACGGCAAACATCCGCCGGATCTCTCCAGATCACGATGAACTTCGCATCTGGATAATATTTAGAAAACTCCACCATGCTGTCGTAGTACGTGGGCGACTTGCATCCCCAAATGGTCGCTCCTTTTTTCTCTGCGTATTGCTGGCCGACCGCGCGGAATGCGTTGGGCAAGTCGCTGATATCGGGCGGGATCGCCGCGGCATCAATTTTGTGCCGGCTTAGAGCTCCGTTCCAGGCGTCGACTTTGTTCAGCCACCACGACGTCTTTCGCGGGATGAAGAAAAGCGGAGACAGAGTCAGCATGTCCGCCTCATACATCAGGCCAATCTGCGGATGCTGGTTCAGCAGCGCGTACAGAAGTGACGTACCCGACCGCCACATGCCCACCACAAACAAGGGCCCGTTTCTCATCTCCGAATTCTGCTGTTCGCTGTTCATAGATAGCTCAGGCCGTCTGGACCTGAGAAAAAATCCCCATCAAATTCTTGTAGCCTTCTCCGGGACCGTACTTGGTTTCGGTCAAGCGGCGTCCGCATGCACCCATGGCCGCAGCTTCGTCGCGATGATTGGCCAAGTACTGAACTTTTTGCGCCAACTCAGCGGAGTTCCCAGCTTCGAAGAGTAACCCCGACTTCCCTTCTTCCACAATGTAAGGAAGGCCGCCCATGCGGGAGGCAACGACTGGCTTCGCGGCCATAAAACCTTCCAGAGCCGTCACCGGGAAATTTTCGTACCACTCTGACGGAAGCAGCAGGCACAGAGCATTGCGGAGAATCTCCCACTTCTCGGCACCCTTCTTGAACCCAACCAACTCGATATTGCGGATGTCCTTCTCGCGGATATAGTCGCGAAGCTCTTGCTCCATCGGACCGGTTCCGACAATCTTCAGCTGAACGGCCGGCATCTGCTCGAAGGCTTTCACCATGGTCCAGCAGCCCTTCTCCGGCGACAAGCGGCCCACAAAGAGAGCGTAACCGTTTGCCGTCTTTTCGTCGGCGGGCAGCGGCGGGGCGTCCACAAAATTGGGACGCACAAAGAGCTTCGACTCTGGCACTCCAGCTTCACGCATCTTGATCCGAAAAAACTCGGTCAGGCAAATGAAGCCGGAAATCTTGTCAATCAATCCTCCCAGACGATTCAGCCCGAGAGTCAGCGCATACAGAGCGCTGAATGTGTAGCTGTCTTTATAGCAGCGCTTGGCGATCGCATTCAGGTAGTTGCCGCCCTTGCATGCCTCGCATACTTTTCCCTGTGTGTAGTAAAAACCATTCGGACAGAAGGGACGAAAGTTGTGCAACACCTGGACTGTCGGCACTCCCAGAGCATGGAGCTCGTGGTAGGCCGAGGGCGAAATCAGCGGATAGACATTGTGGATAAATGCCACATCCGGCTTGAACTGACGAATGATGCCGTCGAGTTCATGGGTTGTCTTCCGGGAATAAATCGTCTGCGGAAAAAACAGCGCCTTCTGCAGCGTGTTGAAACTCTTCGTCTCGTCGTTGTGCCGTCCATAGAGATAAACTTCATCTCCATGGCTCTTCAATAATTCCGTTTCCGCGCGGACGACGGAGTCCTCACCCCCAAACTGCTGATACGCACCGTGGACGAGTAGGACTTTCATGTTTGGCAATCATTGGGGGAATACGGTCTTTCGATTTCGGCTACGAATAAATCGGAGCTAGACTTCCTGCTGCTTGGCAATTCCTAACAGTTCCAAAGTGATCCGGTACACGAATTTCGGATTGTTCACCAGATAGCGCTTCCAAAGGCGCTTAGGATCCTGGTAAATGCGGTGTATCCACTGCACTCCGGTCAGTTTCATCCAGTAAGGAGCGTCTTTGATGCGTCCTGTGTGGATATCGAATGCCGCTCCAACGCCCAGCATGATCTTGGTGTCGAGCTTCGAGCTGTACTGGTCCATGAAGCGTTCTTGTTTCGGAGTGCTTAAGCCCACCCAGAAGAAATCAGGCTTCGTGTCCGTCACTTGCCGGGCCAGGTCCGCTTCTTCGTCCGCCGTCAAGGCACGGAATGGAGGCGTATACGTGCCGACTACATTGAGTCCGGGAAACCGCGCGGTCAGCGAGTCTTTCAACTGATCGGCAACGCCGTCATTCCCGCCATAGAAAAAATGTGTGTATCCCTTCTCTGGCGAGAGCGCGCAGATGCGCAACATCATCGTCGGACCGGTGACTTGCCGCATCTGAAAAAGACCGCGCAGCCAACCCACCCAAACGGTCGGGCGGCCATCCGGAATCGTAAGGAGAGCGTGGTTGATGATGCGCTTGAGATTGCTGTCCATCTGCGCTTCCATCACGCCTTGCACGCCGGTGACGCAAACGTATCCCTTCTCACCTTGCGCAAGCGCGGTTTCGAGGCGTTGCAACGCGCGGTCCATGCTGGTTGCATGAACTTTGACGCCTAGAATACCTACGCTGCGATCCATCGATGGATTCGACATGTCCCCAGTAGTCATGGCCCGTTTCCCTAGTATTTCGCCTGCAACTGCTGTTCTGTCCCAAAAACCGGAGCTTCCATTCTGCGCAGCGACATTGCCGGCCGCAATTCGATCTTCGGATATGTCCGGATAAATTCGGCGTAACCGATGATCGCGAAATAAAGCAGCGGACAATGCCAGCTCAATTCGTCGTTAAAGAATGAGTGCATCGTCAACATGCCCAGCAATGCAAAGAGTTCGATCGCCAGTTGCCGCTGTTCCGGAGTGAAGATGTCGCTGCGGATGCAGCGAAACAGATACCACCATGTGGCGAGCAAAGCTCCGGCGAAGGGGATGATTCCCCAGAAACTGGTGCCGATGAGCACCTCGATCCAGTCGCTGTGCATCATGGCGGCCGCGCCCACGCCTAACTTGCCGAGAACGGCGAAACGTCCGGCAGCGTATGCGCCCAAGCCTGTGAATGGATGCTTACTAAGCTGCTCCATACCGTAAGCCCACCAGGCGGTACGACCGCTTAGCGAACCGACGGCGGCCTCGGACTGATCACGATTCACGATACCCATCATGAAATCGTAGGCGTACCCAGAGAGGCGATCATTCAAGAACACTGCGATCCCAATCACAGGAGCACCGACGAGGCTCCACCAGAATGCCGCCTTCCTCAGCCGCGGGGAGAAGGCAACGATGACGACGACCGCGAAAATGAACGCCGCTTCCGCGTTTCTGGTTTTGGAGAGAACCATCGAAACGAGTCCAAACACCAGAAGAAGCAGATACCAGGCGCGCTTTTTCGCTTGCCCAAAGACGGGCATGAGCCGACAAAGCGAAATAATGGCCAGCACTGCGCCGGAGGTTCCGACGCTGTTCGAAGCTTCCACCGGAAGAACGCCGGTCAGACGGCCGCCGTCCATGGCTTCTGTTGGCCAGATCGGAAGGTTGCTCCATACGACCACGAGCGACGCTCCGTAAAAAGTTAGCGTCCAGTCGATGAGGCTGTCGTAGGTGAAGAACCCTTCTGCACTAGCGACAATGGATGCCAGCAGAGAAACGTCCGCGAGGAATTCGAAAGATTTGTACGCCGTCCATGAGGGCTTTACGGAGATCGGTGTGGTCGCGATGCACACCAGGCAATAGACCGCGAGTGCCCCGGGGATTCCACGAAACAGCGAGCCCATCCAATTCGGTTTTTTCAGGATGAGCCGAATGATAAGCGTGAGCGCCACAAAGGATTCAGGCAGCACGCGCAGCATCGCGTACGCATCGAGCGGATTCTGCGAGGCCGCACCGACGTCACGAATACGGAACACGAGCATGCTGAAGAAAATGCAGCCCCAGAGCGGATGCCACCACGTCCAGTTCTGTTTCAACTGGCGCGCGCAGGCCAAGCCTTCCGGGAAGGCTTTCACCACCAGCAGGAAGCCGGGAATCGCGGCCAGCACAATGCCCGCGACGATGGCTACGCCGTATTCCGCAGAACCAGCCAGCAGCGACACCGATACGGAGATAGCGAAGCCCACGCCGATGAACAGCGCGAGCAGGCCCAGGGTACGCCGGTCGCGCAGACCGCGGCTGCCGTTCTCCTTCTCCGTTTGTACAGCACTCAAATTCATCGTCCCTCTTTTAGTGCCTGCAGCACACCGTAGTACGCAGGCTTCTTTCCGTAACCATCATCAAATAATACCGGCTTGGCGTTGGGAAAATTCTTCCAGTCGGAAGTCCTCAGCCAAGTGTAGCGGTCGCCGATGCCCCACGTCATGAAGCCGATACAGTTCGAATCTTTTAAGCAGGCATGCACGACGTTGTAAAAGACTTCTTTCTGCTTGGCAAAAGCTTCCGGCGTATCGTTCGGCCCCTGGTAGACATCCATTTCTGTGATGTGAACCTTTACGCCGATCTTTCGCGCCCGGTCGAGGAATGCCTTGAATTCCTCTAAATAGTTCGGATGCAGCGCGGGTAATTCCCAGTGCATCTCGGTGCCGATCACGTCGATCGGAGCGCCCTTTTTCTTTACCCGCTCCACCAACGAGAAAAATTCTTCGGCACGATCCTTGTCGATCCCACTTTGCCCGAAGGTTTCATTCAACAGAAGCAGACCGTTCGGACTGGCCTCGCGCGCGTACTGGAAGGCCTTGACGATGTAGTCGTCTTCTCCCAGAACCCGCGACCAGCAGCCGTTATGCGTAGGATTCGTAGGCTCGTTCACTACTTCCCAGGCGTAATACGTATCGCCGCCGTGGCGCACGACTCCTTCAATATGCTCCTTCAGGATCGAATCCAGCTCTTTTGGTGACCAGCCGCCGCACTGCGCATTGTTGAAGTTCAGCCACGGCGCTGTCTGCATGTTGCGGTATACCAGGCAGTGCCCCATGAGCTTCATGTGATTCTGCTTGGCGAAGCTCATGGACTCGTCCATCGCATCGAAGTCGAAGCGTCCGCGCTCCGGCTCCGTCAGGTTCGGAAAAACGATCGAAACCCCTGCGTTGAACTCCCGGCCCATGACCGGTTTGTACTGCGGGTCGCGATTCCACATGCGTCCCTGGATGGTGGTGCCAACCCAAAATCCCATAGGGTCGGCGGCTTGACGGAGTGTTCCACTCTCCGCCCCTTCGTCCTTTTTCTGCGCCAGAGCCAGCGGAACCAGTAGCAATATGATCGCTAGAAACGACGCCGTTTTCTCGATTACTCTGGTCATATTCTGCTGGTGACCCTCGTGCCACCTATACCCGCACTTCAGTGGCTAGCTCTGCAGGCGCTTCTTCTGTTACGCCTGCCGGATATCCGGCGCGAACCAGAGCTTCTCCCGCATATTTGGTGACCATGGCGATCTGTGCGTCGCTGAGCTTTGCGCGCCATCCGCCGACCGAACCGGATCGCACAAAGCGTGCGTCTTCGCGGTCTACGTTGTGCTTGCGGAGCAGCGTTCCTTTGCCCATCGTGGCGCCCGAATTTTTAGCTTTCTCTTCCTTCTCGCGCATGGCGCGCAAAGAATTGTTCTCGACGGCGCGGCGGATGATTTCGCGATCTCGGTCAATTCCGAGGAAGTTGAGCATCTCAAGCAATCCGCTCTCGGTGTCCTTGCGCAAGTCTTCGTAGCGGACTACGAGCAGGTTGCCGTTCTTGGCAAGCGGACAGTTCACCCAAGAATCCACGTGCGCCTGCCACGATCCGTAACGTGTGGCCTTCCCTTTCAGAAAAGACTCAATGTATCCGTCCATTCCCTTTCCGTTATCGAAATATTGCGAGAAGCCCATTTCCTTATCGCGCGCCCAGTTCGAGAGCATGACGTCGCGCAAATCGCGCATGAGATAGACGGCTCGCTTGTACACCGGACGATACATATGGTGAGTTTTGATAAAGCGGCCGCCATTCGGAAGCACGCCTTGTCCGGTCTGGTGAGTGCCCAGCTCCGGCAACAACTGGTTCACATTCAGAAACCCGGCAGTGTCCTGGGTCATTACTTCGAACAGCACGAAGCGCAGCCACGTGTTTCCCGATCGCTCGAACGACGCGAACATCACGTCGTTGTCGCGCAGTCCTCTATGTTCCCACCACGACTTCGGAGCGCGTAGTCTCGTGCGTGAAGCTTTGAAACGCATTGTCTTCAGAGTATTCATCGGTTAGCTTTCCCCTTGGAGCACCGGATTCGGTACCGAAATTGAATTTGCCTTGCGTTGCAGGATATACATCGAAATCAAGAAGGCCGCCAGGTTGGCCACGATCACGCTGATGACCACGCCCCACAGCCCAAACGCGTACGTTGCAGGTACGCCGATGACGAGTGAAAGGACGCTGGCCACGATACGCGCATAAAAAATGGAATCGGGGGATTCGATCGCGCGTAGAAGAATGGCCGGCCCGAATGCCGCGCTCCACAAAGTGGATCCGAGAGCGACATACGGAATCAAGTGCGCCACTTCAAGATACTTCCCGCCATACAGCAGGTGAAACACGAAACCTTTGAATGGAATCAAAAGGGCCCAGTACGCGACTGCTCCGCCCACGAACAGCAGCGTGATCCAGCGAACCAGAGGTCCCGCACTCGCAATTCCCTTCTCGCGGCAGACACGCGCCGCATACGGCAAGAAGAGGATGGAGAGCGCGGTGTAACTCTGCTCCATCGGCAGCGCCAGATTCATCAGCGCGCGCAACCGCCCCGCTTCCGCCATTCCGGAGATTGCGGCGACCAACGGGTAGTACATGTAATAAGGAATCCAGGTTACGACGGAGACGGCCAGCGCCCACCGGCCATACTCCCAGTGCTTGGTCCACGCCTCGCCTGCGGTTGGAGCTTTGACCGTGTCAGGCGGGAGAGCCTTGTTCACCTGCGTCATCAGGAACAAGCCGGTGCACAGTGCGCCTATCGCCATCAGCAGGTACGCGGAAAACGGCGATACCAGAGCTTTCTTGTAGGCAACGAAGAGACCGCTCGTGACCAGGAAGAAATAAAGGAACGCTCCGAGCGCCGCCCGGCCAGGCGCCAGGTTCATGTAGTAGGCGCGGCGCATCAGCCAGAAGAAGAGAATGCACGGCGAAGCAATGGCAACTCCGGCCAGCGCTCCCGGAAGCCCTTCTGCCTTGCCCATGAAGTAGACGATCGCGGCCGACCCACCGAGCAATACCAACCCGAACGCCGTGATCATCAACTGGATGTTCAGCAGCGCGCGAAGATATCCACGCAGACAGTTCCGGTAGGCCGCCCCGCTGAACACGCCTTGTGGTTCCGACAACAAGGACTGATACACGTAGGAGAGGAACAGGAAGATGGAAAAAGCCGTCGAGAACGCGCCGTATTGCGCGGGCACGAGCCAGCGTGCCAACAGGATGCCGATCAGGAAATTTGATCCCGAGATCAGCCCTTGATCGAGAATCGCGAGTCCACCCTTGGTGACCCAGCGGCCGAATTTGCGCGAGCGGCTACCCGTCTCGCCACCGTCGGTGACGGCGGTGGAGACTTCCGCTCCTTCCACCAGGCTTGGGTCTAATACCTGTTCTGTATCGGATGAACTCATCTTCAAACGGTCTCCACCAACAAACGATCTTTTGCAGACTGCGTTTTCGTGGACAGAGCGAGCGCATCGCCCAATTGCTCCGCCAGCAACCGAACCTGTGGTTCCTTGAGCAGGCTGAGGTGGTCGCCGCTGATTTCCCGCAGATCGACGCCCTCTGCCGCCACCCGCCACCAAATTGCGTATGGATCGTTCAGGCTCCCTACGGATTTTTCTTTCACGCGGAACAGCGTGACGCGTCCGCTGTAAGGATGCACATCGTAATTGCCCGCTGCCCGCGAGCACGCCTGCCGCACATTTCGCAGGGCCTTCGGCAGCATCTGCAATTCAAGACGCTTCTGCAGGGTCATGAGAACGAACGTACCCTTCTTCCACACGAAGCTGATGCGTTCTTTCAATGGAAGCCCCATAAGGTTCTTCAATTGCGACCCGCGCGATTCGATCTTGCCGGGATAGGTATCGAAGAGCGCAAGCAATGCGACTTCTTCACCGCGCGCAACGAGCATCTGCGCCATTTCGTAGGCGACGAGTCCGCCGAACGAATACCCACCGATGCGATAAGGACCGGCGGGCTGAACCTTGCGGATTTCCTGCAGGTACTGTTCGGCCATTTCCGGAACGCTGGTCAGGCATGGCTGCCTTCCATCGAGGCCTTGCGGCTGTATTCCGTAGAACGGTTGATCCGCACCGAGATGCCGCGCCAGATCGTGGAATCCGACGACGTTACCGCCCACACCGTGTATGCAGAAAAACGGAGGCTGCGATCCGGCGGGCTGCAGAGCAACCATAGAGGACCAGGAATCCGCCGCACCGTCATGCCGCAACAATCCAGAAAGTTGCTCGATGGTCGGTGCCTGCAGAAGCGAAGCCAGCGGCAAACGCTCCCCTAATTCCTGCTCGATCCGATGCATGAGACGAGCGGCAAGCAAAGAATGGCCGCCAAGCTCGAAGAAGTTGTCGCGAATGCCGACGGGCTTCTTGTCGAGAACTTTCTCCCAGATAGCTGCGAGCTTTGCTTGCAAGTCATCTTTCGGCGCGACGTACTCTTGCGTCTCCGCAAAATCGGCAGCCTTCGGCGCAGGGAGTGCGCGCTTGTCCACTTTGCCGTTCGGTGTCTTCGGCATCGTCTCCAGAAGTACGATCGCCGCCGGAACCATGTAATGCGGCAACTTCTGCTTCAAATACGAGCGAAGTTCGCTGGCGGTCGGAACTTGTTCGCGCGCAGGAACCAGGTATCCAGCCAGGCTCTTTTCGCCGGAGGAATTCTCTCGAGCCATTACGACGACTTCATGAACGCCCGGATGCGAGCCCAACACCGCTTCGATTTCTTCCAGTTCGACGCGATAACCGCGAATCTTGACCTGGTCGTCGGTTCGTCCTGCGAATTCGATTTCGCCGCTTGCCAGATATCGCGCCAGGTCGCCCGTCTTGTACATCCGCGCTGCGGGATCTCCGCTGAACGGATCGGAAACAAATTTCTCCGCGGTGATCTCCGGACGATTCAGGTATCCCCGCGCCAGCCCTGGCCCGGACACGTAAAGATCTCCGGCAATTCCGACAGGCAACTGCTGCAGATTCTTGCTGAGGATGTAAATTTTCGTATTGGCAATCGGCCGTCCGATCGGCAACACGGCAGGAAGCTCTTCGGTAATTTTTGGCTCGAACGACGTAACGATAACGCTGGTCTCGGTCGGTCCGTAGGTATTGACCCAGCGCACTCGGGATCCGGCAAGTTTGCGCCATGTCGCCAGCACGCTCGACGATGCTTTTTCTCCACCGACGATTACGATGCGGAGGCTCTTCGGCAAACTTAACGATGACTCCGCCAACTCCCGCACTAACTCATGCCAGTACGCGGTGGGGAGATCGAGAGCGGTTACACGATTTTGATCGACCCAGCGCAGGAAGTCTCCCACGGCGAGGGATGCATCTTCTTCGCGAACCACCAAGGCTCCGCCGGAAATCCAGGTCGGGAAAATCTCTTCAATCGCGATATCGAACGAGATCGAAGCGAACTGCGCCATACGATCGTTCGGTCCCATGCCAAACAGCTTCGAGGCGGCGACGTTGTGATTCACCAGCCCCGCGTGGGTTAGAAGCACGCCTCGCGGCTTGCCCGTCGATCCGGAGGTATAGATGACGTAGGCCAGATGCTCGGGATCGACGCTGCTGCGGACGTTCTCTTTGCTCTCTTCCGCGAATGCTTTCCAGTCGGGCTCGAGATTTACTACTTCCGCATCGAAGTCGGTGACTTCGGAAAGCAAGCCGGGCTGCGCCAAGACGAGAGGAGTTTCCGAATCTTCGAGCATGTAGCTCAGGCGCTCTTTCGGATAGGCCGGATCGAGTGGAACGCAAGCCGCACCGGCCTTCAACACAGCGAGGATAGCGACCGGTAGCTCCAGCGAACGGCGCAGACAGATGCCCACTCGCGACTCGTGCCCGATGCCGCTGCTTGCGCAGGAATCGCGCCAACTGATTGGCGCGCTGGTTGAGTTCGCGATAGGTCAGGCGCTGTCCGGCGTGTTCGACGGCGCTTGCATCTGGCGTGCGCTCGACTTGCGCTTCGACGAGTTCATGCACACAGAGCTGGCTTGGATACTCGGTCTCCGTCGCATTCCACTTTGCAAACTGTTGCTGCTCTTCGTCCGTCAGCAGCGGAAAATCTGAGATCGGCGACTCAGGATGCTCGGCAGCGGCTCGCAGCAGGGTCTGCCAGTGTCCGATTGCGCCTCGAACTTCGGACGCCTCGAACAGATCGCGGTTATAAGTAATTGGCCCGGAAACCGAATCTCCGCGATCGTCGAGGACCATGAAGAAGTCCATCTCGGCTCCGCCATTGGAGACTTCTTCGGTCGCGAGTTCCCATCCCGGAGCGCGATGCTGTAACTTTGGCTGCTGCGAAAGCGCGATCTGGAAGAGAGGATGACGGCTCGGATCGTGCCCTTGGCGCGCCAGTTTCACAACGTCGGCAAAGGGTACGCTTCCGTGACTCAACGCAGTGAGAAGAACGGCTCGCACGCGCGATTGCAATTCACGGAACGACGGATTGCCGCTGACGTCAATGCGGAGCGCCAGAGGATTCACGAACGGTCCCATCACGTCTTCAAGTTCCGACCGCTCCCGTCCCGCAGTGAGCGCACCGAGGACAACTTCACTTTGGCCCGTATAGCGATGCAGTAGCGCTGCAAAGCCGGCGAGCAAACTCATATACAGCGTGACGCCAGCCTGCTGGCTCGCTGCTCTCAGTTTGTGCACCACTTCTTTGGGCAACGCGAATCTTTCGATGGCACCGCGATGAGTGTCGACGGCTGGCCGCGCACGGAACGTGGGCCATTGCGAGATGCCGAGTTCGCCTTCGAACTGCTTACGCCAATAATCCTGGTGTTCGGACCATACGCCCGTCTCTGCGGCCTTCCGCTGCCAGCAGGCGAAATCCGCATACTGAAAGCGCGGCTCGGTTAGCGGGGATGGCTTCCCTGCCGAGAAAGCTTCGTACAGCGTTTCCAGTTCAGGCAGAAATACTCCATACACGGTAACCGCGTCGAAAACCATGTGGTGCAAAGTCATGTAAAGGCGATGCTCTTCATCGCCCATTCGCACGAGTAAGGCGCGGAACAGCGGGCCCTTCTTCAAGTCCATGGGACGGCTGACATCTTCCGCAGCCAAACGCACCGCTTCGGCATTGCGCTCCGACTCCGTTTTCTTGCGCAAGTCGACAACGCGCATCGGAAATGACTGCGGCGCGGGATGGATGATCTGCACCGGTTCGTCGCCGACGCGATCAAAGGTGGTCCGCCAGATTTCATGGCGCCGAACAATTTCCACGAGACAGCGCTCCAGCACCGTTACATCGAGCGGGCCAGAGCGATAGATCGTAATTCCCTGGTTGTACAGGGGAACATCACCAACCATCTGTCCATGCAGCCAGACCTGTTGCTGACTGAAGGACAACGGCACTGCTGAGCCCTCGGCACGGTGCGGGATCGAGTCCTCGTCCACCGTCGTCTTTCCGAGCTGACTCTTCAGGTATTGGTCCAGAGTCTTGCGCCGCAAATCGGCCGAACCCTCTGCGCTTGCGAGGGCTCCGCCTTGAATCCCCGTTTTTTGGTCAGTCCCCATGGTCTCGTGCTCCGACTTCACTGTTCGCTCCGGCAGAGAATCGCGCTGTTTTCTTGCGTTTCGGTTCCACGAATCTCAGATAGCGGGCGTCCCGGCTCAGCGATGAGCGCTTCCATCAACTGCTCAAACTCGCGAACCCCCTGCTCGATCCTGGGAACGTCGAGTACATCCGGGTTGTACTGAATGCGTCCCGTCAGGCCCTCCGTTCGATCGATAAAAGCAACATAAAGATCCCACGGAGATCCGCCGCTCTCGACATCCATTGACGTCACGCTCCACGGCAGACCGACATTCGGCATCGGGGGTTGCAGAGAGATGGCGGCGCGGAAAAACGGATTGTGCGCGTACTTGGTCATGGGCGCCAGTTCGCGGGCGACGTGCTCAACAGGAACGTCGTCGTGATCGATCGCCTCGCACATTACTTCGCGCGCCTGTGCGAGAACCGCGCGGAAAGTTTCGCTCTTTCCCAAGTCGAGACGGAGAGCAACCGGATTGAGGAAGTATCCCAACAAGCTGGAAAACTCCTCGCGCTCGCGTCCACACGGAGAAGGCGTGCCCACGACGACATCAGTTTCGTTGGTGTACCGGTGCGCGAGAATTGCAAAGCCCGCGAGCAACGTCACGAAAAGCGTGCTGTTCTCCTGCCGGCTGAAAGCCTTGATGCGATCGCTCAAATCCTGGCGTAAAGCAAAGGACCGGATCGCACCCCGAAAGGGCTGACCCGACGAGGGCTGACTGGAGATGGCTTTGTCCCCGAGTTGTTTCCGCCAATAATCCTTCTGCTTGCCGGCATCGCTTTCGACACGCTCGCGTTGCCACGCAGCAAAGTCTCCGTACTGCACCGTCAACTCTGGCAGAGGCGAAGCGTTTCCTGACAAGAATGCCTTGTAAAGAACCGCCAATTCAGTTGGAAAAATCTGGTACGCCGACATCCCATCCAGTACCAGCAGGTGCGCAACCAGATAGAGCCGGTATTCCTGCTCGGACATGCGAACGAGCGTGGGACGGATAAACGGACCAGAAAGCTGGAGCGGCGTACGGCAGATGGCGCCAATCCGGCGCAGCACTTCCGCTTCACGCTCGGCGGACGGCGTGTTGCGAAGGTCAACAACCGACAGCGAAATTGGCGAGGTGGGCTTCGCCTTCATCACATGTTGCCCGTTCTCAACGGCAACGGAACTTCTCCAGAGCGAATGACGGCGCACAATTTCGTTGAAACTCTTCTCGAGTATCGCCACATCGAGAGGCCCTTGCATTCTCAACTGGACGCATTCGTTGTAGAGAGGCGCAGCGCCGCGCGTTTCGAATTCCCGACGGAGTAGTTCCTCCTGGCCGAGAGAGAGCGGGGCGGATGATTCTTCTGTGTGATGAACGATTTTTTCTTCCGCTCGAACCGAACTTTTGAGTCTCTCGCTCAGATACTTTTCCAGCACCGACTGGCGGCTCTCCGCAAACTCACAAGTCGAGGCGGCGACGCCGCCGCGAACGGCGACTGGAGCCTGAGTTCCGACGGAGGCGGAATCTCCGGGCTGTCCTTCCACGAACGAAACTTCGAGCTTCTTGAGTCCACGCAACCCCAGGTTCGACCGCCACTCTAATTTGTCCTGTGTGAGGAGGATTTTGGGGAAACGTCGCAGCAGCGCTTCGAACGCGATCTGGCCTTCGACACGCGCCAGAGGTGCTCCGAAGCAATAGTGCGCCGCATATCCAAATGCAAGATGACGGTTGTCGGTGCGCGCGATGTCAAATTTGTCGGGGTCGGGGAAACGCTCGGGATCGCGGTTCGCGGCCGCCATCACGGCAATTACGGCCTGCCGCTTCTGGATAAGCTTCCCGCCCATCTCGCGGTCCGAGGGACACATGCGCGCCGTGTGCTGGCTCGGGCTCTCGTACCGCAACATCTCTTCGACGGCCGAAGGGATCAGCGACAGATCATTGCGCAACCGGTCCATTTCTTCCGGATGGCGCAGCAGCGTCATCAATCCATTGCCGATTAGGTTGGTCGTAGTTTCCTGCCCGCCGACCATCGTCACGATGCAGTTGGCGACGACTTCTTCTTCGGTTAGACGGTCGCCATCGACTTCTGCGGTCAGCAGAGAATGAATCAGCCCCTCTCGAGGATGCGCGCGCTGATCATGGACTGCGTTTTGAAAATATTCCGTGAGGTTGGCGACACTCTTCAGCACCCGAGGATAGCGTTCGGGATTGTGCTGGAAGTTACCCAGCATCTCGGCAAAATCAGCCGACCATTCTTTCAACTTCACATGATCTTCGGTGGGAACGCCGAGCATCTCGGCCGTCACGATGGCAGGCAGCGGCTCGGCGATGTCGGCAATGACGTCGATCTTTTCTTTACCCAACAGGCCGTCGAGCAGCCCCTTCATTATTTCTTTGATGTGTCCGCGCAACTGCTCAACTCGGGCGGGCGTGAATGCTTTCGCGGACAGCGCCCGTAAGCGCGTATGCGCCGGGGCGTCCATGAAAAGCATCTGCTTCACCATCACCTTGGCGATGGGATTCAGCGACGACAATCCCATTTCATCCAACTGCGCGGGAGTCGGCGTGCGATCCGCCGAGAAAGACAGGAGAACTTCGAGTACGTCGGCGTAGCGCGTCACCACCCACGCATGCAGGAACGGATCCCAGTAGACGGGAGATTCCGAACGCAGCCGATGGAAGAGCGGATAGGGATTCGCCAGGACGTCCGGATCGAGCAAGTGATACAAGCTCGCGCTCCGGTCCCGGTTCTCCGCCTTCGGTAAGGTGTCAGTGCTAGACACTTATTTTGCGCTCTCCGTGAGCATGCGTTTGTTCAACCTTGGCGAGAATCAGGTTCTCGATTTCCGTCGCCATTTCCGTCACCGTCGGATGGTCGAACAATCTCAACAGCGTCAGATTCACGCCGAACGTCTCGCTCACCCGCGCGATCACCTGCGTCCCAAGTAAAGAGTGGCCGCCCAGTAAAAAGAAATTGTCATTGACCCCAACCCGGTCGAGCTTCAACAGCGGAGCGAGGATCTTCACCAACTCCTCTTCCACCAAGGTCCGTGGCGCGACGTATTCTTCGTCCGACAGTCGCTCGCCCTTCAATGCCGCCAGCGCAACCCGATCCACTTTTCCCGCCTCCGTTACCGGCAAGCTGGCAATGGAGATAAAAGCCGCCGGGACCATATAATCCGGCACCCTCCGGCGCAAGAAGTCGCGCAACGCTCCCGTGTTTACCGACGAATCCTTGGCGAGAACCAGATACGCGATAAGCTGCTTCTCCCGGAGATCGTCTTCAGTGGTCAAAACTACGCAGGTTTCGACCGCCGGATGCTGATTCAAAATTGTGGAGACTTCGATGGGCTCGACGCGGAACCCCCGTACCTTCACCTGTTCATCTAATCTTCCCAGAAAGGCGACTTCGCCATTAGGTAACCGCCGTCCAACGTCTCCCGTGCGATACATGCGGGCATTGGGGCCGCCGCGGAAAGGATTGGTCACGAAACGCTGCGCGGTTATTTCTGCGCGGTTTCTGTATCCGCGCGCCAGTCCAACCCCGCCGATATAAATTTCCCCGGTGGCTCCGTCGCCTACCGGCTGTCTCTGCTCATCAAGGATATAAATCTCAGCGCCATTCACCGCACAGCCGATCGAGGGAGCCTCGTTAGACGAACCTGCGGTCGGAACCACGCCTGAGGTACTGACGACCGTGCACTCTGTCGGACCGTAATTGTTAACGAGCACAAAGGGCAATTTTGCGGAAGGATATGTCTTCAGCGTATCCGCGCCGGTCAGCAGATAGCGAAGAGAGGTTCCCGAGGGCCAATCCAGGCGCACGAGGCGCTCGGCAATTGCAGTAGCCGCAAACGTGATGGTGATTCTGCGGGAAACGATCCAATCGCGAAGGATACTGGCGTCATTACGCGCGGACTCGTCCGGCAAGTGCAGGCTGGCGCCCGCAGTGAGGTAGGACCAAAGCTCCCATACGGAAGCGTCGAAGCCGACCGTCGACTGGGCACTGGCGCGGTCCTCGGAAGTGACATGGAAAGCCTGGTGATGCCACAGGACCAGATTCGATAATCCAGCGTGAACGAGTTCCACGCCCTTTGGCTGTCCAGTCGAACCGGAGGTATAGATCACATAGGCTAAGTCATCCTGTGAAACAGCAACTTCGGGCAGATTGTCCGACTGGGCTGCGATCTTTGCTGCGTCGCCATCGAGGGAAACGAAGTGCCAGGCTCCGCGGGGAAATCCTTCCATCAGGCCGTCGCGAGTAATAACGAGAGCCGTTCCGGAATCCTGCAGCATGAATGCAAGCCGCTCGGCAGGATGAATTGGATCAAGGGGTAGATAGGCTCCGCCAGCTTTCAAAACAGCAAGAGCCGCCACAGCCAGCGCTGGCGAGCGCTCGAAGTAAAGGCCTACGAGCGCGTCCTTGCCAACGCCTTGCGCGCGAAGGTAATTCGCGAGACGGTTCGATTGGCGGTTGAGTTCGGAGTAGGAAAGATCCTCTGATGTAGTAGAAACGGCAACGGCGTTCGGATGTGCGGATGCGCACTGCGCCACCATTTGGTGTACGCAGGAAAACTGTTCGGTCAATAAGGCGCCGCCGGCGATACCGCCGGTAATGGAGCTAGAAGAGTTAACTGAGGACATAAGGTTGAAATGCTGGCTCTGTTCTATGCCGCTCCCGAGCCTCTCAAAACGGCCGGTACAGTCTTGGCCAGGATTTCCAAGTCAAGCCATATCGACCAGGTGCGAATGTACTGCAGATCCAACTCCATCCATTTTTCGAACGTCGTAGAACTGCGGCCCTTGATCTGCCACAAGCAGGTGATTCCCGGGCGGACGCTAAAGCGCTTGCGCTGCCAGTCGCCACAGTAGGTTTCGAACAATTCGTAATCCCGAACCTGCAAGGGACGCGGTCCAACCAGGCTCATCTCGCCCTTGAGCACATTGAAGAGCTGAGGCAATTCGTCGATGCTGGTCTTTCGCAGGAAGGCTCCAATGAGCGTTACGCGTGGATCCTTCTTGATTTTGAAGACGGCGCCGTTGGCCTCGTTCAGGTGTTCAAGGTCTTTCAGTCGCGCTTCGGCGTCCACCACCATGGTACGGAACTTGTAAATGTTGAACATCCGCTTGTTCAGGCCCAGGCGTTTCTGAACAAAGAAGATCGGGCCCGGAGCGGTCAATTTCACCAGCAGCGCGGTCAGCAACATGACTGGAGACAAGAGCACGATCGCCGTCAGCGAAGCCGCGATATCGATGGCCCGCTTGATCGCCAGTCCCCAGAAATCGGTGATCGTCGTCTCGTGGCTGATAAGTGAGTCGCCGTCGAGTTCATCCGCACGATGCTTGGATTCTTTCAAGTCAAAAATATTGGGCAGGAAACGAACGATAATGCCCTGCTGCTCGCAAGCTGCGGCAATCTGCGATGCAAATGTATGGAACGAGCGAATGGGCAGCGCGAGTACAACTTCGTCGACCACGTTGCGCCGCACATAGGCCGGCAGCGCCTCAAGATCGGAAACCAGCGGCAGTCCCTGCTTCTTGAATTCTTCCAATCCGAGCCAGTCTTCGTCAGCGAATCCGAGAATTTTGTAGCCCAGTTCCGGCTTGTGCTGAATCTTCTCGACCAGCTGCATGGCACGGGCGTTGGTCCCGATCACCAGCATGTTGCGCGTATTGCGCCCATGGCGGCGGGCCGAAGCCAGAGTCATCCGAATGATCGTCCGGCTTAGGATGCCCAGGGCCGTGGATAAGACCCAGAAGTCTAAGAGGAACGTGCGGTTCACAACCCAGATGTGGAATGCCACGCCAAACACCGCGATGACGGCCGTTCCCATCGTGGTAGCCCGCGCAATGTCCCAGATCTCTTCCCATCGGCTAGTCAACCGTTTCGATCCGTACAAACCGAAGACGCTGAAGATCACGTGCCAGAGGACCAAAAAGCTCGCGAACAAGACCAGGTTCCCGAGCTTAATTCGAAGCTCGAAGAATTCAGCCATGGAGAACCGCGCCACCCGGTGATACAGGGGGAGCGTGGCAATCACAAAAGAAACCATCATCAAGAACAGATCAAAGAGCTTGAATCCATTCGAGAAAACTTTTCGGCCAATACGCATAAGGGATCCTGAGACAGATGGTTACTTAAATTTCGCGGTCCGAGGGGGAGGGGTTCAATTGTTGTGGTGCGGGCAACACGATGGATGCCCGCTCCAATCGTCAGCTCGCGAATCTACTTCTTCTGCTTGGCCAATACCAGGCGCTCGATCGCGTCGACGCTCTCCAGATTGTCGTGCGTGATCTCTTCATCGCCGATGCGGACCTTGAAGGTTTCTTCAAGAAATGCCACCAGGCGGAAGATGCCCATGGAATCGATGACGCCGTTCTTGGTTAGGACTTCCTGATCCGTGATCGAATTAATGCCCTTGCTCTTGGCAAATTCCTCGAGCACATATTCACGGATCTGATCTTTTACCTGAGCCGACTCAATCATTTTCTTCTCCCAATTTCAGTTGAATTAATTTCCCCAACAGCAGAACCTTGCTTACCTAAACCTTCACGGCGTTCGCCGGTTCTGACGCCAGCTTCACGCGATCGATCTTCCCGGTAGAAGTCTTGGGAAGTTCGTCAAACATATCGATAATTTCCGGGATCATGTACTTCGGCACGCGCGAAGCGCAATACTGCTGCAACTCGAGCACGCTCTGCGAGCGTGGAACGTGGAGTGCCACGACAGCGCGGATGCGGTTGCCGATCACCTCGTCAGGAACCGCGAGTACCGCCGCCTCCCGCACATCGGGATGGCTGAGCAGCGCAGTCTCGATCTCGCCGAGTTCAATGCGGTAGCCCCGGCTCTTGATCTGGCTGTCGCGACGGCCCTGGAAGTAGTAGTTGCCGTCTTCTCCGACCGTCACGATGTCGCCGGTGCGATACATCTTTTCTTCGAAGTGTTCCTGGAAGTGATTCGGAACGACCATCTTTCGAGTCTTCTCCGGATCAGCCCAGTAGCCGTTGGTGACTCCGGGGCCGCGAACATAGAGTTCGCCAGCCTCGCCCTTTCCTGCCAGCTTGCCTTCCGGCGTAACCGAAAAGCCTTCGTAGTTTCCGCAGGCGATACCGATGGGCAACTTTTCCATCGACTCGAGACGCTCGCGCTCCACCTTGTAATAGGTGCAAACGTTCGTTTCGGTAGGACCGTAGAGGTTGTACAGTTCGCTGGTCTTCGAAATTTCCGCCAGTTGCCGCAGATACTTCATCGGGAAGACTTCGCCAGCGAACAGGATGATCCGCAGGCTCTTCAACTTTTCCGCTGTCGGGCGCCCGTGCAGCAAGAGCAGCATCAGCGCCGATGGGACCGAGTACCAGATCGTGATCTTCTGGCTCTCGACGAAAGCTGTCATGCTCGTCGGGAACACTGCCAGGTCCTCGGTGATCAGATAAACCGTCGCTCCCGCTTCGAGCGTGTTGTAAACGTCGAATACGGAGAGGTCGAAGTGAAGCGGCGCGTGATTCGAAAGACGATCTTCGCTGCGTACCTGGAATTCTGCCGCGCACCATTCCACAAAGGTCAACGCATTCTGGTGCGTCAGCATTACGCCTTTGGGACGTCCCGTTGAACCGGACGTATAAAGGATGTAAGCCAAGTCCGTCTCAATCAAGCTGACGGTGGGTGCATGCGTCGCTGGGAATTTCGCCAGCTCCGACCATGCCAAGATATCCTTACCGTCGCCGTCGCCCTCGGTGAGAACGAAGCACTCGATCAGATCCAAAGTCTCAGGAGCGAGAGCCGCGCGCTTGTCGCTGTTTGTAATCAGGACACGTACGCCGCAGTTGCCGATGATGTATCCCACGCGATCTGCCGGAGCCTGCGGATCCAGCGGAACGTAAACACCGCCCGCCTTGAGCACGCCCAGCATGCTGACGATCGATTCCGTGGACTTGGGAAAAAACAAACCAACGCGGTCGCCTTTCTGAATGCCGCGCTGCTGCAGGAGATGCGCAATCTGGTTCGAGCGCTCATCCAGCTCCCGATACGTAATGCTTTTCCCGCGAGCCCATACCGCCGGCTTATCCGGATAAGCCTTCGCGCTCTTGCTCAACAATTGCTGCAGTAGGTATGCCATGATTTCAAGACCCAGCCCAAGTTAGATTTAGTAGTTGGGGGACAACTTCTTTTTTCTACTTACAGCCCGTAATAGCTCGAAATAATGACGCGGTGCACTTCTGACGTTCCGGAATAAATCGTTCCGGCGATCGCATCGCGCAGTTCCCTCTCCAGTTCGTACTCGGTCATATATCCGTAGCCGCCGTGCAATTGGATCGCTTCCAGGCAACTCTGGATGCAAGCCTCGCTGACGTAAAGCTTCGCGATCGAAGCTTCGCGAATCGGATGGCGCCCCTGACTCTTCAACCACGCGGCCTTGTACAGCACGAGGCGTCCAGTCTCAAGGCGGACATCCATGTCGGCAATCTTGTTGTTGATCGCCGGAAACTTGCCGATCGGCTCGCCAAATTGTTTGCGCTCTTTGGCGTACTTAATGCAGGTTTCCATGATGCGCTGCATGGCACCGAGATGGCTGGCGAGGATGCAAATGCGCTCCCACTCCATCGACGACGTGAAGACAGCCTGGCCACCGAACTCCTTGCCGAGCAGATTGCTTACCGGAATCTCACAATCTTGCAACGAGAGTTCCGCCATCGGCGAAGTGCGCAATCCCATCTTGTGTAGCTTCTTGCCGACTTCGAATCCGGGCGTGCCTTTATCGACCAGGAACGCCGTCACTCCATTCGGTCCGCGCGTGGGGTCGAGATTCGCAAAAACAATCGTGACGTCCGCGTTCGGAGCGTTGCTACTGAACGTCTTCGAACCGTTCAGGATGTACTTGTCGCCCTTCTTCACCGCCCGCGTCTTCAAGCTGTACGCGTCCGACCCGGATCCCGGCTCGGTCATCGCGTGCAATCCCAGGCCTCCGCTCACCAGCCCGGGCAAGTACTTCTTTTTCTGCTCCTCGGTGCCGAAATTCCAGATCGGAATCTCCGAGCTCCACATATGAGCGTTGATCGAAAACAGCAGGCCGTTATCGGCGCATCCATAACCCAGAGCTTCAAGAGCGCAAACCGTGGTCAGCGTATCTGCGCCGCCACCACCGTACTCGGTCGGAATCGGCAATCCCTGGATCCCGAAGTCCGCGCATTTCTGCCACAAAGTTTTAGAAAATTCCTCGTTATGATCCCGCGCAATGACGTCGTCTTTCAGTTCCTCGCGTGCAAAACGTAAAACCTCTTTCCGAAATGCCGCCTGCTCGTCGCTCCATCCAAAGTCCAAGGTCTTCTCTCTCCTCTTTCGATATGGCCCAAGTACCCCTAGGCTTTGTTACGCCGACACAGAAGCGGGGGACCTCTCTGGTACGGGTGCCGGCTTCGGATCGGCGACTGCCGCCTTGGCTGGCGCTGTTGCGGTTGCCGTCTTCTTCACAAATCGTTGTGGACGTCCGCCCGGCAACTTGATGCGGGCTGGAACACCCATCACCATCATGTTGTCGCGCACGTCTGTAAGCACTAGGCTGTTAGCGGCGATGACAACGTTGCTGCCGATCTTCGCGTCGCCAACCAGCTTGGCGCCGGGCCCGAAATAAACGTCATCTCCAATGCCCCGGCACGCATGCGAAATCAGGCATCCGGTGGCGATGGTGAAGTTGCTGCCAATCTTCGTCTTGCCCAGGTTGATTGCGTACACCGAGTGAATTACGAAGCCCGGTCCAATCTCAGCGTGAACATCAATATGGACGCTGGTGAAGACCTCCACGACCTTACGGAAGATCAAGCCTGTAATGCGGAACAGAAGTCCTATCACCGGGATGCGGATGCCCAGCGTCCAGTGCCCGTAACGATAGGCAATGACCGGAAGGGTCGAGTGCCGCAAGCAGACCTCGATCCGGTGCTTCAGTGTCGGCTTCCAGTCGTCCGGACGGGCTTGGTACATGGCCCGGCTGATATCGGCTTTTAATGTCTCGAACATGGTCTCCCTAGAGTTTCTTCCAGATAGATTCGGGCACGGGGAACGTCCGGCGATTCAGTACCGCGCCGAGCACCTTCACGTTCGCCGTTTCCAGATCGCGCACCGCTTTGCGCGCCGTTTCGCGGCGGGTCGAGTGCGCCCGCAGAACCAGCACAATTCCTTCGGCGTTCCGGCTCAAGACCAGGCTGTCGTCGCCCGCCTCCATCGGAGGCGCGTCAATCAGCACGTAATCGAACTCGCGCTGGAGTTCAGGAATCAGCGCGCGCATGCGATCCGAGCCCAGCATGGTCTGCATGCCTTCGACTTCCGCGCCGCAACTCAGAAGCCACAGATTGGGACGCGAGAGCGAAGTCACAAACCGCCGGACGGGCTCAGCAACCTGCAACGCGTCGGTTAAGCCATAGTGGTTCGGAACCTCGAACTCACGGTGCAAACCCGGAGAGCGGAGATTGGCGTCCACTACGCAGACCGATCCCGAAACCTGCGCAGCCAGGACTTCACCCATGCGGGCGCAGATCCAGCTACAGCCATTACCTGCTTCCATGCCCGAGACCACCACGGTTCGTCCCCGCGAAGATCCAGGAGAAAGAAACACGCGCTGTACCAGCTTGAAGATTTCGTCCTTCTGCGCATCTTCCATTTTCAATTGCAGCGGCTGCAACTCCACGGGCGACGTCGTAGAGGAGGCGACTTTCATCGCCGGCATCTCCACCGTGGCCGTAGACGTCGCTTCCGTGGCGGCTTCGAACATTTCCTGTTCTCTGCCCAGGTTCTGCATTAACTCAAAGTTTCTGCTCATAAATTTCTCGCGTAGCACCTAGTCTTGTATTGCTCTCAGTTCGATCCGGCCAAACTACGCAGACTGCCGGTCGGGATTGTCCCCGCTCCGCCAGTTGTGCAGTAACCGCGCTACGTCTTTCATGTGCTCGATCGCTTCCGCGGGGCTTAGGCTGTTCTTCCCTGTCCCGCTCGGCGGCACCGGCGACTCCACATATTCCTTAGCGACTCCGGTCAACTCTTCAACCGGAGAAAACGGATCGCTGGGCTTGCTGCCGCTCAGATCAAGGCGTCGTGGAGAACCGACGTCCGAGATGAAGCGTGTGATGTCCAGATCGTGCGTAACTTCCCGCACCATCTGAGCGTCCACCGTCTTCTTGCGCAGAGCGCACGCCAGCGAGAGCGCGTGGAAGCAATAGTTATTAATCTGTCGCGGGATACCTTCGCTGACCTGCGCAATCAATTCCTGCGCTTCTGGAAGGAACAGGCCGGGGCCTTTGTATCCAGCCACCTGCAAACGGTGATCGATGAAGCGGCCAGTCTCTTCGACCGTCAGTGGATTCAATCCGCTCACGGAGGTAATGCGCTGCCGCAACTGGATGAGCGATGGCG
Source organism: uncultured Acidobacteriota bacterium (assembly GCA_963819455.1). Taxonomy (GTDB): domain Bacteria; phylum Acidobacteriota; class Terriglobia; order Terriglobales; family Acidobacteriaceae; genus Sulfotelmatobacter. The sequence continues at coordinate 531,702 of CAWFWF010000009.1, read as the reverse complement.
TCGCGAGTTTGTCCGCCAGTCCAGGCTGACCGACTAGAACAATCTGCAGCAACTTTGCCTGCGGCGTTTCGAAGTCGGAGAGTAAACGAACAGTCTCGAGGACCGAAGCGTCCAGGTTCTGCGCTTCGTCAATTACGACGATGAAGCGCTTGCCTGCCCGCGCTTCCTGCACCAGGCAGCGATTGAACTGCTCGTGCATGCGGACGAAATCCTGGGAATCGGTTTCGATCCCGATTTCCGCCAGCAGGAACCGCATGAACTCGCGCGAGCTGCACTGCGTCTGGAACAGGAACGCGGTGCGCGCTGTGCGATCAAACTTTGCCAACAGGTGAAACAACAAGGTGGTCTTGCCCATCCCCGGTCTTGCGATCAGAGAGAGGAAGCCGCGATTCGCTTCAATCCCGTAGTAAAGGGACGCTAGCGCTTCGCGATGCGCCGGTCCGAGGTACAGGTATCTCGGATCCGGTGTCACACCGAACGGCTGTTCTCGTAGGCCGAAAAAGTCTAGAAACATCGTTCTTAACCTCGCTCCTCAATGATGGCCCCACTGGTACCGGATTCGTAGGGAACGTCGTGTCCGTCCTCTACAAAGCCATTTCCATTTCCATTTCCGTGATCACTGCCATGCCCGTTGCCATTCCCGTTGCTGCCCGCAGTGATACGCTGCAGTCCGTTCGCACCGTAGTGCATCGGGACCGCCGCCAGGACCGGAATCCTCAACTCGCTCAACACTTCCGATGGAGTACGGAACGACTGATCCGCATAGTCAATAGCGAAGACCACGCCCAAGCTGACAGCCGCGGCCAACAGAACTCCCACCAACGCGAAGATCAGCGGAGAACGCGTCGGAATGCTGGGCAGCGTCGGAGTCTGCACCACCGAAACGTTCAAGAGGCGCGTGCGATCCAGTGCGTCTTCGATGCGAGCTTCTTCTTTCTTCTGCGTGTACAGCATGTAGTTGGCTTCGTCCGCCTTTGCCGTGCGCGAGAGATCGCCAGCCAGGATTCCCTGCTCTTCAAGCTTGCGCAGTTGATCGTTGTAAACCGTGATGATGCTGTTCAGCGCCGTTTGACGAGCCTGATAGCCGCTCAGATCCGCTTTTGCCTTGGCCAGCTCGCCGCTGATCCAGGCATACGTCGGGTTCTGGTCCGTCACTTCTTCCTTCACCGGCGAACCTTCTTCTTTCGCCAGCGCCGTGCGCGTGTCATTCAATTGCTTGTCTACTTCCAAGACCAGCGGATAAGTCGGCTGATACTTGGTCAGCAATTCGGTGCGTTTCATTTCCAGGGTCAGCAAGGTCGATTTGAGATTCTCAAGAACCTGGGCGTTATCGCCACGCTTCATCTGGGTCGTCAATCGCGCCGGAATCGATTGAGCCTGCTTTTCCAGGTCCCCAATCCGCTTCTGGCTTTCCGCGATCGAAGCCTTGGTGGTCGAGAGTGAACTGTTGAAGTCCGCCAGCTTCTGCAGTGTCATGTCCCGCATCTTGTCGGGAGCGACGCCATTCTGCGTGCCGGCAAACTGCTTGAGCTGCGATTCAGCATTCATCATGTCCGCTTTGTACTTCGCGGCCTGCTCGTCGAAAAACTCAAATTGACCCGCCGGATGGTGAACGTCCAGGTGCTTCTGCAGATAAGTGTCATTGAGCGTCTGCAAGACCTTCTGCGCAATCTTGGGATCGTGCGCTTCGTAGGCGATGCTGATGACGTTCGTTTTCTTAAGCACTTCCAACTGCAGATCTCCGCGGAGGTCGGCAACGGCCTTATCCGTGCGGTTCTGCGGAGTCTGCCACGGGTGCACAATGCTCGACAGGAACTTCTTCTTGTCGAGGCCGCAAGTCGCGACAACCTTCTGCAGAACGTCAGAGCTCGTAATCAACTCGACTTCGGAGTTGATTTCTTCTTCGCCAACCGTGTCGTGATAGGTCAGCGGAGAATTCTCCTGCGGCGAAATCACCGGATCGACGCGCTCGCGCTTTACCAGGAGCTTGGTTTCTGCCCGGTACTTCACCGGCAGGAACAGGGAGGAAACTCCCACTCCCATTAGCACTCCGATGAAGCAAAGCACCAACATCTTCTGGTGGCGAAATCCGATGGCAGCTACGTCGCGCGCGGTAAACGAATATGGCCGGTGCCCGTAGCTGGTCAATGACTCATTCATATAATCTCCGTGTCCCCTCGTTATCTCTCTCAGCGTCAAATCAGTCTAGTTACGGAATCGTAAGGGGGAGGTAGGTTCCCATGCTCAAATTCGGAATAAAGCGGTCAATCTTCGAGTACGTATTCTTGGGTACCAGCACCATGTCGCCCGGATGCAGCATCGGATCTTCCGAGAGATTGCGCGACTTCTGCATCTTCTTGACGTCAATCAGCTTGGCTTCGGTCCATTGGTCGTCGACGCGGCGGAATAGAACCACTTGCGAGTGCTTGGCGGCCGATTGAAAGCCGCCAGCGATTGCGATCGCCTGGGTCAGCGTCGTGTTGCCATGCATCTCGTACTTGCCGGGCTTTCCGACTTGCCCGTCGGCAACGAAGTAGGGCTTCTCGAAATCTTTCAGGACAATCGAAATGGGCTGATCGCTCAGAGTCTTGGAGTACGCCGTCTTCAGCGTACGGGTCAGCTCAGGTACGGTTTGTCCAGCAACTTTGACATCGCCCACGCTCTTTAATGTGACGAAGCCATCCGGCTGCACCGCGACTGCGGTCTGGTTGAATTCCGGGCTCAGATCGAAGGTCACGTCGAAGGTATCGCCGGGCTGGATGTGGTAGCGCGGGCTGCGATCGTTAAAGCCAGCGCCTGAAGTGGCTGGCTTCGTGGCATCAGCCGCCGGAGCACTGCTAGGTGCCGCTTGTCCCTGGGCGATACACAACGCGCTTCCGGCCAGAACAACGGCAAGTAACCTGCCCGGTAACGTGAAAAGTTTTGTCGTCATTGCGGAAAAACCTCCGGCCGTTTCTGCCCCCGGCCTTGGGGATTGTTTTTGCTTGGCGGTCACGCCGAAATCGCGTTTCACCGCTGCGCGCCGCTTAACCCTGTGACTCTGCCTTCAAAATCTCGCCAACAGGCTCTTCCTGGCCCCGCGGTCGGGGCGACAGGTTGTGTTGCCGGATCTTGTAAAGGATTCCGCGGTAGCTGATAGATAGCAACTGTGCGGCCCTTCTCCGGTTCCAGCCGGTGTATTCCAGAGTGCGGCTGATGGCATAAATTTCCGCTTCCACACGCAGACTGCGCAGAGACGGCGGGTTTCCCTGACCCTGGTCGAAGCCATTCCCGTCCACGCGGACCGGTTTCAATTTCGGCTGCTGGGGTTCGGTTTTGATCACTTTATTTTGCGGTTCGTTCATAAATTGCACCTCTTCAGGAACCTCGGACGACTGCGGTTAGGGAGAATGAGAACTTAAACTGGCGCCACGTTGTACCCGGCGACTCGCACGCTCAACGATCGTTGAATCAGTCCGATCGAGATCACCACGCTACGGTCGCTGTTTTCTGCCGTCAGAATGCCTTCCAGACCATCCAACGCTCCGCCGCGAACCCGTACCTTTTGCCCCACATACAAGTACGACCGGTCTTCATAGCTGAGCTTGCTGCTCATCAGCGTTGAGATGTTTTCAATTTCTTGATCCGGAATTGGAACTCCTGACCCTTGCACTCCGACGAAATTCACCACCCCTTGCGTTTTCAGCACACGGACCCGGTCATCGGAAGAGTGATTCAGGCGCACGAACGCATATCCGGAGAAGAGTGGCTCTTCTACTTGCTTTCGGCGATCACTCCATTGACTGATTTTTGAAACCAGCGGCAGAAAAGCGTGCAGCCCCTGGCTCTCGAGCTGGCGGGTAACGAGCTTTTCATGACGGGAGCGGGTACGCACGGCATACCAGTGAGTCTGGCTCATTACGCCACTGCACTCGACTGGCGAAAATCCCGGCGCTGTTCCTGCAACCCCGTTCATAGCTCCGCCCTTTCAGTCACATCCATGGACTCAGACAAAAGTCGACGGATGACTTGCCTTTGGTCGTTGAACAAGCGACAACCCTTTCGCCTGTGGTGTTCAAATAAGGGGGGAACAAGACTTCCAGTGAATCGCCGCTTAATATCTCGGCGTCTATCAAGTGAGGTCAAATCTACCGAGTCTTGCAAGTTCTTGCAATGGGAAGAAAGTGCTAGTGACCAAAGTCTCAACTAGAGCTAAATGTCTTATTTTCAATAGAGAATAAAGACCCCATCCCCTAAAATTACCCCGAAATCCACCGCAACACGCCTCCTCCAGCAGTGTTAAGGAGTTGCGTGTTCGGGGGTAATCTGCAAGGTTCGGAGGGGGAAGTTTTCCACCGCAGTGTGCAAGAATATTCATCTTGACAGTGAGTGCGGTTTAACGCCAAGCTGCGATGTGGGTTGAGTTTATCGGGTAATTTGCTGTACCTGCGGCCACCCTCACCGATTTAGGGCCAGCAAGAACACATAAGATCTTCGCGCCTCTTCCCCCCTCGCGAAGAAACTCATAAGAGATCTCATAAAGACTGCTTTCGCATTAGGAGCCTGTATGAAACGTTGGATTGCGCCACTCTTGCTGTTCTGTCTGGCCACGCTTTGCATGATCGCCGTCCCCTCGCATTATGCGAAGAAAGTTGAGGCAGTGTGCCCTACCTGCCCACCGCCGCCACCGCCGCCGCCAACAACCGGCCAGTTTGGAGGTCCTTTGGCCGGACTGAACAAGACAATGACGAACCTCTTCAATGGAGGTTACGGTAACTTCGTCGTGAAGTGGGATCCGATCCGCGGATTGGGCCCGGTTTCCACGAAGACGGGATGCTTCACCTGCCACGGGTCGGGCACCGACGTATTGACGGGCACTGCGGGAGACACAAGCAACGTGACTGGAACCCGCTATGGACGATGGAACGCGGATAATACATTTAACTACCTCGACGGTTCAGGATCGGAGCCGGAAGATGAAGGCGGTCCGATCATTCACGGCACGTCGAATGCGGCTTTCGGCACTTTGCCTGGCTGCAACCAGATGAAGATCGCGGCTCAATCGAGCAGTGGCGCCGTTGAGTCGGGCACGACGGTGACGATCACAACGACTACAGCCCACGGCTTCAAGAAGGGCCAGACCGTACAAGTTCTCGGAGTCGGCGTAAGTGGATACAACGGACAGTTCTCGATTGTGAGCGTCCCCTCAACCACTACGTTCACCTACACCGCATCTTCGTCTGGCCTGGCGAGTTCCGGTGGAGGCACAGCGCAGAACCTTCCGCATGAAGTAATCCCCTCGGATGCGACCGTGGTCAGCATCGTTCGCTCGCCGCAGTTGTTCGGTTTTGGTCTGATCGACAACATCCCCGATTCCGATATCCTGGCCAACGCCGCTGCCACTAAGAAATTTGGCGTCACCGGTATCGCCAACATGATCGAGGATGAAAATGGTGTGGTTCGCCCGGCTCGCTTCGGACAGAAGCTCGGCGAGGTTACGCTTTTCCAGTTCAATGCGGACGCCGAATTCAACGAACTCGGCATTACCACCAGCAACAGTCTCTTCGGCGTGGCGAGCGCATTCAATCCGACGGAGCACAATCCCCAAGGACTTTCGTTCCCGACGTCGTGCCAGCCCGACACCAACGGCCCGCAGGATCCTCTGCAGGTCAACATGATCAAGATGACTCAGTTCATTTCGTTGCTGGCGCCGATTCCACCGCAACCGCCAACTTCGCAAACCAGCGCTGGAGAAGCGGTGTTTAACAGCACCGGTTGCAATCAGTGCCATGTCCAGAGCTACACCACGAAACAAAGCGTGACGCTGAAGACTACCAACGGCGGCCAGAGCGCAGTGGTACCGCAGTTGAGCAACGTGACTTTCAGTCCATACTCGGATTTTCTGCTTCACGACATGGGCTCGGGCGACTCCGGTGGAATTCCGTTCCTGCCGCACGGTGTGGGCGCGGCGTCACTCACGATGTGGCGTACGTCTCCTCTGTGGGGGCTGTCGAACGTGATCACGAAGTCTGGCGGGCTAATGCATGACAACGGCTCCACCAGTATTGACGCAGCGATTCGGCGTCACGGCGGCGAAGCAGCAACGGTTGTGGGGAATTACAAAGCCTTGAGCAAGACTGATTCCACGAACCTGCTGGCGTTCCTGAACTCGTTGTAAGGGGGCGTTGACGTTCCTTCCGCGATAAGCGGAACGTCGCACTCGCTGTTAGTTCGACGGCAACACAAACTTGATCGTAATGCGAGTTTGACTCTGGACGGGACGGCCGTCCACAAAGTTGGGCTGATATTTCCACTGCCTGACTGCGTGGACGGCCGATTCCACAAGCAGCGGATTTCCCGTGACCGTCTCGATATCTCCTACCGTACCGTCTCCGAGAACCTGAACTTTCAACACCACGGGGCCCTGGATGTGCGCGGCCTTCGCTTCTGCGGGATATTCCGGCTGCACCCGCCGAATTAATCGGCTAGCGCCAGAGGGGTCGCTATCGACCGGAGTCGATCCAGGGGCTCGATAAATCACTTTTCCATTTTTCGTTACCAGCAGGCCACCGGTGGGAGCATCGGAGGCAACGGGTGCGGATCCCGACGACGCCTTCAGATGCTGCGCCGTAGCGGCCTTTGCTGCGGGAGGATCTGCCGGGATGGGTGCCGGCGCTGCGGCCAGCACGCTGTCGACAGGCAGATTGACCTTGGTGGCTGCGTTCGCCTCTTTGTTCGGTGATGCGGTCTGTTTTGATCCTGTGACCGCGCCCCGCCATCCAATCAATACTCCCAGCGACACGGCTGCGAGAATTACCAGAACGGCCAGAACCGTCGTCCAGACGTCGCGTCGCTCGGGTTCAAGCTCGGTGAATGTGGCGGGAGGAGATTGAACGCCTGACTCGGCTTCGATCCGCACTGGCATCTCAACCAGTGGCGCCGCTTCGGCGGGATAACTTGAACCATCCTCCGCCTCTCTTCTCTCAGCAATGATTCGATAAGCGAGCTCTTCGAGAATGGTGACGTCGCGATCGCCGAAAGCGTTGGGCTGAGCGGAGAAAACTTCCAGAATTCCGAATGGTCCATCGCCATCGTTCAGCGGCACGACGAGCATCGACCGCACTCCCAACTCACGGCAGGCATGCGCATCCACTCGCGGATCGATTTCAGTATCGGCACAATGTTGAATCTGTCCCGTGTGCAGGCACGCGCCTGAAAGTCCGCTCGTAGTCTCGACGCGAACGCCCAAGTCCGGAGCATCTTTGCCGGTCGTCGCGCGGCAAACCATCTGCCCGTCGCGCGCCAGAGCGATGGCAGCTCCAGTTGCGCCTGTCGAGACCCTCGCCTGCTCGACCATGTCGTTAAGCACCAGATCGAGCGCAAGGTCGAAGGCCACCGCTCCGCCTCCATGGGCCGCCAGTGCTCTCGCCACTTTTGTGATGTCGTTTTCCTGTTCGAACGCGAACGATGGGCCGCGATCGACCGGCGTTGGCTGGTCCCACGATGGAGTGCCGCTGTAAGAATCCGGGCGCCGCATGGGAGATTGACTCATACCTTGATCAACAGCCGTGTCGAATGAATACGGCTATTATGCGGCTACAACCTCGCTCTTTCAAACTTGTCGGAGAGACTTCGAGTCTCTGACTGTGCGGAGTTTTGCGCGAATTGCCAGCCAAGTCAACTCCAAATGCGGGCTGGCCGATTCGTTGCACAATGAATGATGCAGTTGCGGCGATGCGACGCGCGCAATTCCCATTTTGATCGTTGTATTCCCTGTCGAAGACGTTTTTTCGATGCGTGAAAGGCTTGTCGACCATAAAATTTCGGAAGCCGGACCCGCACTCTCACTGGGCGTGGTTGCAGGTGCCCGGTATGATTAGCTTGTCAAAGGATATGCGATGCGCATTGCGGTCGTAGGTTCAGGATATGTTGGATTGGTCGCGGGGGCTTGCTTCGCCGACCTTGGCCACGACGTCATTTTGGTCGACAACGACGAGCATAAGCTGGCGGCGCTGACTGATGGCCAAGTCCCGATCCACGAAAAATTTCTTCCCGAACTGTTAGGACGCCATAGGGGCAACCGCCTGACATTTTCCTCCGACTTGGCGGAGTCGGTTCGCCGCAGTACCGTCATCTTCGTAGCGGTGGGTACTCCGCCGACGGAGAGCGGAGAGGCCGATCTTTCCTATGTTGAATCGGTGGCGCGCGAAATCTCGGGCGGAATCGACAGCTACAAATTAATCGTCGAAAAGAGTACGGTGCCGGTTTACACCAGCGAATGGGTGCGAAAGATCATTCTGCGAAATGGTATCGACCCGGAGATGTTCGATGTCGCGTCGAATCCCGAATTCCTGCGCGAAGGCACTGCCGTTGCTGATTTCCTGTTTCCTGACCGCATTGTGATCGGCTGCGACGCTGAACGTCCGGCGGAAGTTTTGAAGGAAGTTTACGCACCGCTGACTGGGGGTACGTACTATGAGCGCAGTGACGCCATTCCGGCGCCCGATCGCGCGTCGGTTCCACCTCCCATAATCGTCACCAGTACGAAGAGCGCTGAACTGATCAAGCATGCCTCGAACGCTTTCCTAGCAATGAAGATTTCATTCATCAATGCCGTCGCTTCGGTTTGCGAATCCGTGGGCGCCGACGTAAATCAGGTGGTTCACGGCGTAGGAACCGACTCGCGAATCGGCTCGCGCTTTCTGAATCCAGGGATCGGCTACGGAGGCTCTTGTTTCCCGAAGGACGTGATGGCATTTCGAGCGGTAGCGCGTGAGTCCGGATACGACTTCCGCTTGCTCGATGAAGTCATGCACATTAACGAGGACCAGCGTCACCGCTTCCTGCGGAAGGTGCACAGCGCTCTTTGGACGCTGCGGGGGAAAAACCTGGCAGTCCTTGGCCTTGCCTTCAAGGGAGGTACTGACGACATTCGCGAATCGCCGGCTCTCTTTCTTGTTCAGGCGCTTCTGCAGGAAGGCAGCAAGATCACCGCGTACGATCCTGCGGCCATGGAACGCACGCAGGAAGTTTTGAGCTCCGGCGTTACTTTTGCAAAATCGGCGTATGAGGCTGCGCACGGCGCCGATGCTCTGCTAATCCTCACGGAATGGGAAGAATTCGCGAACCTCGATCTGGCTCGGCTGCAGCGGGAATTGAAATATCCGATCGTGATCGATGGCCGCAACCTATACGATCCCGAAGTGATGGCTGGCCAGGGCTTCACGTATTACAGCGTCGGACGTCCTGCGGCGCATCCTGACGGAGTTCCGGCACCTGTGTTGAAGAACGGCAAGAAAGCATGAGCAATAAACGCGCGCTCGTGACCGGCGGCGCAGGCTTTCTTGGATCGCATCTCTGCGATGCATTGCTAGCCGAGGGCTGGTCCGTTGTGGTCGTCGATAATCTGCTAACCGGGCGACGCGCAAACTTTGCTCATCTGACCAACGAACCGCGCTTCGAGTTTGTCGAGAAGGATATTTGCGAGCCTTTTGACGTCGGCCCGGTCCAGTTTGTTTTTCACTTCGCGAGCCCAGCCAGTCCCGTCGACTATAGCGTTCACGGCATTCCCACACTCAAGGTCGGCTCGCTCGGAACGTTCCACGCTCTTGATGTCGCCCACAAATATGGCGCGAAGTATCTGGTCTCTTCGACTTCGGAGTGTTACGGAGATCCGCTTGAGCATCCGCAGAAGGAAACCTATTGGGGGCACGTGAATCCGATCGGCCCGCGCTCGGTCTACGACGAAGCCAAGCGCTTCACCGAGGCGGTAACGATGGCGTATCGCCGCTATCACAAGGTTGATACCCGCATCGTGCGCATTTTCAATACGTACGGTCCGCGCATGCAATTGAATGACGGACGAGTGGTACCGAACTTTATGAAGCAGGCGCTTCGCGACGAAGACATCACGGTCTACGGAGATGGCAGCCAGACTCGCAGCTTCTGCTATGTCAGTGACGAGATCGACGGCTTTCTGCGTCTTGCGAAATCTGACGAGCATTTGCCAGTCAACATCGGAAATCCGAACGAGTTCACGATTCTGCAGTGCGCCGAACTGGTCTTAAAAATTACGGGCTCAAAAAGCAGCATCCGGCACGAACCGCTGCCGGAAGATGATCCCAAGCAAAGACAGCCGGATATCACGAAGGCGCGCAAGTTGCTGCAATGGGAGCCAAAGATTGATCTGGAGAGCGGACTTCGCCGTTCGCTGGAATACTTCAAGAAAGCCGTCGCGGAAGAGGATTCCGCGACACGATAGCTCAATTCCCTACTTAACTACTGATTGTTGCTCGGCTGCGCGTTCTCGACAAAGTCCAGCAACTGCTTCACGCTCGACTGCTCGTCGTGTGTCTTCAGTTCGAAAGCCACTCCCATTCCGAAACCGGGATGCGAGGCTTGTACCGTCCCGCGCAAACGCAGCTTGAGTTCATGCGTGCGCACGACGATTTCTACTTCCGCACCTCGCGGAAATGGCAGAGGAACCTCCAGGTAGCATCCTCCTGAACTCAAATCGGTAAGGCAGCAGTAATTCGGTACTGAGGTTCCGCCGCGGTAAACCTCCGCGCCGATCCTGCAGGCAAAGCGCGCCTGCGTCCGGCGGTTGTTCGCTTCCGTTATCGCTTCCGCTGACGGTTGATTAAAACTCTGAGTTGGAACGTGCAGACTTGGCGAGGGTTTGTTATGAGTAGGTGCTTGCGGGGCCGTTTCGTGCTGCTTAGGCTTAGGCTGATCCGCACCATGCGTCTGTTGGCTCACGCTAACGGTCGCCAACTGCGCAGGCTCTTCCACTTCCACCGTAATTTCAGGAAGATCTTCTGTTACCTCGCTGGCCAGGTTGGCGCTGAGATATTCAGTCAGCAGGCGCCGCGAAGTCTTGGGCACATCTACGAATTGAACTCCGCCGCGCCCATTCCAATCCTGCCAAACAATTTGTCCTGACAGCCGGACGCTGGACTTTTGCCCGGGCAATTGAAACTGAAAGTAAACTTTGCTCGTCGGAGGAAGTTTCTTGCCGAACGTCACGGCCATACCGTCATGCCCGAGATCAATAAGAGTGGCTTTCTCCTGTTGAACGTTGGCGTATTCGACTGTCGCGTGCGCGTGAACCGATGCGCGCGCAGCCTTACGCTTTTCCTTGCGCATGACCGCTCGCGCCGCACGCAAGCTGCTCAGAGCACGGTCATACGCGACCGGCTTGTAGAGAACGAAGTTCACTCCTAGAGAAAAGAGTTCGCGAATGCTCTCTTGCGAGGGCACCACGGCCACTGCGAGGATCCCATCATTCACCCGGGATTGGCGAGTTTCGGCCAGCAAGGCAGTCACGTCTCCGCTCGATTCCCCGTCTACGATTACGACGTCGAATCGCTCTTGGGCCAAACGGAAAGCGGCACGCGCGAAGTCGGGACACGACTCGACTCGAATGCTCAATTCTTCCAGCACTCGATTCAGGACTTGTTCCGACGCTTTGTCTGAACACACCAGCAGGGCAGATAGAGTCATACTTGCCGTCAATCCTAGGTTCCTGCCGTTCCCGAAACAAGTTACCTGAGTCATGGTCTTTTCGGTTTCCCGTGAATCTGCGGAAGTTAACTGGTGCGTTCTCAATCGGTGACTTGAGTAACCAGTCCGCCGTCGGAAGGACAGTATGGGTCACTGACCTGTAGTGCTTTGACCCAGCCTCAAGCCGTTTCTACGATGGTCATGACGCGATGAATGACCGCGGAGTCCCCTGTTGTCTTTGGAACGGGAAGTGACACGTTTCTATATTGCAGTTGCTGACGGGAAAGTCAGTACGACGAATTAGAGTTTCTTTCCCGGAAAGATCCTATGAGATTGGCTCGACAACGCGGATTCTCTCTGTTGGAACTGCTGATAACGATCGCCATCGGCTTCACGCTGGCCGGCGTCACCTTTATCGCCATGCGGCCCTTGTTCAGCCGCTCACACTTGGATAGCGCGTACGACACAACTCTGATGGTGATGCGCAACACGCGCCATCTGGCGATCACGCAGAGCCATCAATACTACGTGAACTTTAATCCCGCAGGATTTCCTGCCGGCACCATTCAAGTCACCTATCAGCCTGCGCCAATTGGAGGAATTTTGCCTCCGGTGCAGAACGTCAATACCTACACTCTGCCGCCGGACGTGAGCTTCGCGGTGGCCGCAGGCTTTCCCGCCGCAGCTCCCGATGGCTTCGGCACCGGCATCGCCCCGATCGACTTCGGCCAGGGGCTCGGCGGTGGCAGCCTGAAATACGTTTCCTTCATGCCCGATGGCTCTTCCCGGGATCAACTCGGCAACTACAACAGCGGGGTGATTTATCTGACTCAGCCCCTGAACACGATCTACTCTTCACGCTCGATCACGGTCTGGGGAGCAACCGGCCGAATTCGCGGGTGGCGGCTGGTTCAACAAGCCGCACCGATCTGGGTACAACAATGACGCATATGAGACTTCGTACATCGAAAACGCAGAATCGTCAGGAAGGTTTCTCGCTCATTGAAGTCATGATTGCCATCGTCGTGATGTCAATTGGACTTCTTGCCGTGATTGCCTCCTTCGCCACGGCCGTGGCCGCGACTCAATCGGCCGAGGAAGATCTCATCGCGCGTCAAAAAGCTTTTGAGGCAATGGAGAGTATCTACACGGCGCGTAACAGCCAGCAGATTCCCTTCGCCTCAGTCGCCAATGTTGCAAGCGGCGGGATATTCCTGGGTGGCGCTCTTCCCCTCCGTTGCGCCGGGCCTGACGGCTTGGTCGGTACCGCCGACGACGTCAATTGCCTCACGCGCGCTGGAGCTAACTGCCCCAACGGCGGCGCTGAGTGCATGGTTCTTCCCGGTCCCGACGGCGTCCTGGGCACGGCGGACGACACCACGATGAGCCTGGCGAACTTCACCCGCACCATCGCCATCAACCCGGTCTTGCTGGCAAGTGGAGCTACGAACCTGAACATGATGGCGATCACGATTACCGTCGCCTACTCGAAACCAGGATTGCCAGCGCGTTCGTTTACAGCGAACGGTTTGATCTCCAGTTACCACTAGACCATCGAGGAATCTGACAAATGCTTAAGTCAAAATCGCAACGTGGTTTCACACTGCTGGAACTGCTCGTCGCCTCGATGATCGGTTTGACCGTGATTCTCATCATGACGAGCCTGTTCAAGGTCGGTATGGATGCGACTTTCAGGGTGACCCAGCGCGCTGAAACCCAGCAGAACCTCCGCGCCGCTATCGAACTCATGACCAAGGACATCAGCCTCGCTGGCGGCGGTCTGCCTTCCGGCGGACTCCAACTCGTCACCGGCGGCACCGTTTCACTCTTCGGTTGCAATCAGACTGGAACGTGCTACGTGCCGGGGGGAACTTATCCCCAGAGCGGCGCGGGCGTGAACAATTACATGTACGGAATCATTCCCGGATTCAGCAATGGTGTGCAGAACAACGCGGTCATCGCAGCCGCGCCCGGACAAATCAACAGCAGCGTGACCAGCATCTATTGCGACTACAACTTCCCGCTGAACAATTTCACCTTCACCTTCCCGACGAATGCGTCGGCCAATGTGGCCGTCATCAACGCCGGCCTAACGCCGAACAACATTCTCGCCCCCGGCGGATTGAATGTCGGCGACCTGATTCTTTTCACGGTCAGCACGCCCGGCAACGGCAAGACGCAAAGCGGTACAAGCCTGGTGCAGAATGCCGCGGTCGTCGCCGAAGTTACGGGGATTCCCAATAACACTTCCATGGCATTCGCTGCCGCCGACGCGCTCAACTTCAATCAACTGGGTGGTGGAATCGCCAATAACTTGGCAACGGTCGCTGCCGCCGCCGCTGGTGCCGGCGCTCAGACCAGCGCCTGCCGCCTGAACGCGGTCAGCTACTTTCTGCAGGTTCCGGCCGCGGGCGGAACGGTTCAGACGCCCCGCCTCATGCGCCAGGTCAATGGCCTTGATGCCGTGCCGGTCGCTGACAACATCATCAATTTGCAATTCACCTACGATGTGATCGATTCGACGACTGGCACCGTTGTCGCCAATCAGCAGGATCCCATCGGCGCAGGGGAATCCCCCAGTCTGATCCAGAAAGTCAATGTCTGGATCATGGCAAGCAGTCTGCTGTCGAACGGCAATAAGTCTCAAAACATGTACCTGGCGACTTCGGTCAGCCTGCGCGATATGAGCTTCTGCAACTCCTATAGCTCAAGTGCGACGGTGTGCCAATGAGGCGCAGCGGCGCTGTCAGTGCTTCAACTGTTGGGAGGAGAACCATGGGGATGAGTCAACGCAATTCGAAAGGCTTCACTCTGATCGCAGCTTTGCTGCTCACCATTCTGCTGTCGGGGGTGGCGGTCGGCCTGCTGTTCATGGTGTCGAACGAAACCCGCATGGGCGGCAATGATCTCGAAGGCAACCTCGCCTACTACGGCGCTGAGGCCGGCATCGAGAACCTGACGTCGCAAATTTCCCAGCTGTATCAAAGCTCGCAATCTCCCGACGCGGCATCGCTCAATGCTTTGACCAGCCCTTCCAACTACCCGACGGCGGTTTCGGGTTCGAACATCACCTACATGAATTACGTCGAGTCGATCACCTGGCCAGCGAATCAGACGAACGGACAGCCCTGCCCTAACGCTCCCAATCCCTGCGGATCGTGGGACATCGTGGGTTCTGGACCGGACCAGGGTATGGTCGCCAGCCTGATTCCTTTCACTCTTCAGGTGACAGCGACCCGTCTGGGCGGAACCGGACAAGTCGCCGTCAACTCGGCCGCCGCAGCCACCGGCGCTTCGGTGAACCTGACTCGTACTGTTGAAGTCGCTTTGCTTCCCGCTTTTGAATTCGGCGTGTTTTGCGATGGAGACTGCGATTACTTCGCCGGTCCTAACTTCAACTTCGGCGGCCGCGTGCACACTAACGGCCACCTGTTTCTCGCCGAGGGCGGCGCTCTCACCTTCACCGACAAGATTGGAGCCGTCGGCGAGGTCATCCTCGACCAGCTTGAGAATGGCCACCCAACATCCTCCGGTTACACCGGCTCTGTCTATGTTCCGAATGCTGCGGGTGGGTGCCCAGCCGCTCCCGGCTCTGGCCCGGCAGCCAACTGCCTGCTGTTGAGCACCGGCAGTTGGACGGGCGGATTCCCAGGCGTCGGCGGTTCCAAGAACTACAATCCCGGTCCCTGGACGGGTATTTCCAAATCCACTTTTGGCGGCTTCATCGAGAATGGCGCGACGGGCGCAACCAAATTACAGTTGCCCTTCGTGCAGAACTCTCCGGTAGGCGCGATCGACATTATCCGCAGGCCACAGGCTGGCGACTCCACGTTGTTGAGCCAGTCGCGTCTATATAACATGGCTGAAATTCGAATCCTGTTGGCGGACACGATCGCCGACTTGCATCCGGAGCGCAGCGCTGGAGTTCTCGACGCCAATGACGTCCAGATCGGACCGAATGCCCAAGGCGGAAACCCTGTAGGCATCGCGATCACGCAGGGCCCATACGCCGGCTCGACCATGTACTACGCGATGGCAAAGAAGGCCACCGGTAGCTGGCTCGCTGCCCCTCCGACCGGATGCGCCGCGAATAATCAATGGCCGCTGATGGGACAGGTCACGCAAGCCACCCCTTGCACCGGAACCTGGCTTCGCGTGGAATACCTGAACAATGCGGGCGCGTGGGTCGGCATTACGAATGAATGGCTGGGGTACGGCTTTGGCCGGACCTACAACTATCCTCCGACTGCTCCTTATAACTCGGCAGGCAATCCGGCATGTCCGGTTGCAGGCTTCCCGGCGGGTCAGTGCTACAACCCGATCAGCCCCGCGATTCTGATCCTCCAGCAGCTACAGTCGGGCGTGGCCTTGGGCTCGTCCGTCGGCTCCAATGCGACTTCCTATAACTGGCTACCCATCAACTTCTACGATGCTCGCGAAGGCGAACCGCGCGATGCTCGCGCTGGTGGCGCTTCCGCAACTGCCGTCAGTCCGATCGGCGTCATGAACTCCGTCGAACTCGACGTGGGAAACCTGTGGCTCTGGCTGAGGGGCAAGGCTCCTTATGCTGCCGGCACTGGAAAGAACGTCAACGCGACGAACCAGAACGGATACATTCTCTATTTTTCGGATCGCCGCGGCATGCTCGGCGATCCTAATCCGACGGGTAACGGCCTCTACAGCCGCATCACCGGCTTCTCAGGGTTGGAAGACACACTCAACATCGCATCGGTGACGGGCGTTCCTGACGGCGCCATGGAGCCCAAGGTCTACTATGCGTTCTCTCCGGAAGACGTAAACGGCGACAACGTTCTCGACACCTTCGGCCAGAAATATCTGGGGGCAGGATTCGGCATCGCAGCCGGCACGATGAGAGAACCCTATTACATTTCCGGCTCAACCGCCGGGATTGCAACAGGTACAACCACAGCTATGTGGAACCTTGTCACCGGACCGCGCCACTCGCTGCGCCTGGTTGATGGCGGCATGGACGGCGCAGGCAACAGTTACCTTCCGCAGCCCATCGCACCGGCCACCTCTGGAAACGGCTTCACCATTGGCTCTGAAGAGCCCGTGTACATCTTCGGTGATTACAATAGCGGCCCGGCGGATCCGTTCTTCCCGTCCAAAGGTGTGACGGCAACGACGCCGCACTCGGCAGCAGCCATCATTGCCGATGCGGTTACTCTACTGTCGAATCCGCCCTCCGGTGCGTCGCTTCCGACCGCGAACACGGGTTGGACCGACTATCAGAGCTTCCAGTTCCCCGCTGCTATGGGCAGCCGTCCTGGAAACACCAGCTACTATCGTGTTGCGATCGCGGCCGGAAAAAGCGTTCCGTTCCCGCAACCTGCATGGGGAGGCCAGGACTTCGGCACCGACGGCGGCATGCACAACTTCCTGCGCTACCTCGAAAATCGTGGAGCGAATGGCGCAACCGTGAACTATTCTGGATCGCTGATCAGCATGTACTACTCGCAGTACAACACTGGAAACTTCAAGTGCTGTACCTCGGTGTACGGCGCTCCTACACGTAACTATTTCTTCGACACGCAGTTCTTGAACCCGGCGAACCTGCCTCCGGGAACTCCGATGTTCCAGGACGTAGTCAGCTTGAGCTATCACCAGAACTTCAATCAACAATAACGAACCTTAAACTGAAACGAAACTGAAACGCCCCTGTGCCATCACTGGACAGGGGCGTTTTCTTGTGTCGCAATCTTCGGTCAAGCGTAGGCGGGGACACACTCGTCCGCCCTGAAGAGCAAAGCGACGATCCTCATTCGGCCTTGCTGACCTTATCAGCATCTCGAGTTTGATTCGTAACCCAGTTGACCTCCCAGGTCTTGCCGCCATCGTCGGAGAAGGCCTGTTCAAAGTGCGGAGTGTTGGTTGTGAGATTCGACCAGATGAAGCGCACATAGACTGCTCTTCCCTTCCATAGCTCTTGGTCGTAGAACTCGCCGCGGCCGTCTTTGAACTCTCCGACCATGGGCAGTCCCATCAGGCCGTCAGTGCCATTTGCCCAATAGATGCTCCACTGGCGGGATTGCGGGTTATACAGGCGCAGTGTCAATCCTTCGATGTGACCCGTCTGGCTGTCGGTTTCAAATTCCTCGAGATTCGCACGGCCGCCCCACACTTTTCGCGTCACCGAGGTCCCGTCAAATTCGACCCACGTCTTCGAGCCTTCCAGCCGATCCTTCAGCCGCGACAGGTGAATCTTCCAACTACCGATCTCGAAATCGAAGCCGTGACCGCCCTCCTGTTCCGGGGACGATTGGGACGCGCTCTGGTCCGGTTCATCTTTCAGTCGGGTATCAATCCCAATCCAGTTCACTTCCCAAGTCTTGCCTTCGTCATCCGAGAAGGACTGCTCGAAGCGATATGAGTTCTGGGTGATCTCGGAGAAAACGTTGCGCACGAGGATGACTCTGCCATCGAAGGTTTCCTGATCGAAGAACTCGCCGCGGCCGTCTCGAAACTCGCCGACTGTTGGCTGGCCCAGGCTGCCCGTCTTGCTGTTCGCATAGTTCAGGCTCCATTGATGTGCCTGCGGGTTGTAGAGGCGCAGCGACAGCCCCTCGAGATGCCCGGCCGGCCCTTCCACTTCGAGTTCAACGAGATTGGCACGGCCTCCCCAGACCGGCCGGATTACGGAGGTCCCCTCGTATTCGACCCATGCGTCGGAGCCCGTTAGAGGGTTTTTGCGGCGCGAAATGTGCGTCTTCCACGAGCCGATCGCAAAATCGAAATCGTGTTGGCCGTCTCGTTTCGCCGATTGGGCCACGTCGGCTGGTGAAAGCGCCGCGGCGTCATACGTTACCGCGGGCAAGGACAACGCAGCAAAAAGCAGGCAGTTGAAGAGCAACGGGGAGGTTCGCAGGATCGCTTTCATGCCAAAAATATTGACACCAGTAGTGGCCTTCCACAATATCCACTTTCGAGTGATACCATATGCCACTTTGGATGGACCTAGCCGATGAGAAGAGCCCGCACAACCTTCCTGCCTCCTTTCACGCTCGACGCCCGGGATACGATTCCCATGTATCGGCAGCTATATACGTGGTTCCGGCGGGCGATTCTCGTAGGCCAGATTCGGCCCGGGCAACGTTTGCCTTCAAGTCGCAGCTTGGCGGCAGAACTGAAGGTCTCTCGCATTCCGATCGTGAACGCATATGAGCAGTTGCTTGCGGAGGGTTACCTTGAAACTTTCGTCGGTTCGGGAACATGCGTCGCGAGGTCGATTCCCGATGAGCGGTTGAGCCCGCCAGTGGCCAGGAGCAAGGATCAGTCTGCCTTTGCCATCCGAAACGCAGCTCCGCGCAGCGCATCTCGACGGGCCGCAGGATTGACGCGCCTGCCAGCGCAATCGTGGCTCAACATTGTTGGAGCATTCCGCGTGAGCCTGCCTGCCCTGGATCATTTCCCGCTCGGAGTTTGGTCCCGGATGGTGGCGCGTCATTCACGCAAGCCTCAGGGCGGAATCATGGGCTATGGGCAGGCGATGGGTTACCTGCCTCTCCGCGAGGCCATTGCCGAATATCTCGGAGCATTTCGTGCCGTGCGTTGCGACGCTTCGCAGATTATGGTGACGACAGGTTCTCAGCAGGGACTGCAACTGTCGGCACAGGTTCTGGTCGATTCGGGGGACCGAGTGTGCCTGGAGGAACCTGGATATCCCAGTGCGCGCCAGGCTTTCATAGCTGTCGGGGCCGATTTGGTCCCGGTTCCGGTCGATGACGAGGGGATGAAGATTGACGGTTTCATACGCCGCGGCCGCGCTGCGAGAGCTGTCTATATCACGCCGTCGCACCAATACCCTCTGGGCTCGACGATGAGCGCGACACGGCGCATGCTGCTGCTGAATTGGGCGGTGCGCACCGGCGCATGGATCATCGAGGACGACTACGACAGTGAGTACCGTTTCGGAAGCCGTCCTATCGCTTCGCTCCAAGGGCTGGACGTTGACGCGCGCGTCATCTACATCGGCACCTTCAGCAAGGTGATGTTTCCGGCTTTGCGACTGGGCTACATCGTCATTCCGAAGGATCTGATGCCGCCTTTGCCGCAGCACGCGATGCCGCCGACGTTTTTTCCTCGACGCTTTATCAGGCTGTGATGACCGACTTCATCCGCGACGGGCATTTCGCACGCCATATTCGCCGTATGCGAATGCTCTACGCCGACCGCAGGCGGGCCCTCGTCCAGGCAATCCGGGGCCAGATGGGGAGCTCGGTCGAGATCGCCGGCGCAGAGGCGGGAATGCATCTTGTCGCGATGCTCCCGCCTGGGACAAATGACGTGGCAGTGTCGCGGAAGGCGGCGAACCTCGGAGTCTCCGCGACGCCTCTGTCAACCTGCTATCTGAAGCCTTCAGCCCAACCCGGCCTTATCCTCGGGTATGGGGGTGTGAACGAGAGGCAGATTCAAGAAGGAGTGCGCAAACTCGCTCTCAGCCTGAATGCACGCTAGAAGTAGTGCTCGCTCATGCAATCTCTAATACTTTCCTACTATGCCGTAGCTCGGCGCCTGTCGGGTAGAATCCTTCGCAACTGAATCGAGTCTGTGGGCTCGACATGTTTCTTAGCTCGTGACGATACAAAAATCACAACCTCGCGCCCGAATGCTTTGGGGCATTCTGACGGCCACGGCTCTGGTTGCAGTCGCTGCCTTCTTCTTTCCTGCATTCGTCATCCGTCCGTTCGCTTACCAAAATCCTCGCGCTCTGTGGTGGGCGATGGCGATTCGCGATCGCGCGCCCGTAATTTCCCTTCTCGCGGGTATCGCCTGTGTGCTCACTGTTTTGCTTTTGTGGCAAAACGTTGGGAGATGGAGAAAGGGCTTATTGGCAGTAGTTCTGTTGGTCGTTACCTTTTCCGCCGTGATGTCCCGCCTGAACTATTTCGAATGGATGTTCCATCCGATCGATGCGCCCCGGTTCGAATCGATTGCCGCCAGCAAGTTGGACGCGGGAGAAATGATCCTCGCCGTTCGGTTCGGAACGGACGCACGCGCTTATCCCATCAGCCAGATGGCTTACCACCATGTTCTGAATGATGTTGTCGCAGGTACTCCAGTGGCGGTCACGTATTGAACGCTGTGTCACACCGGTCTGGTGTGGACGCGAACGGTAGACGGCAGAGTTCTGCATTTCTATCTGGCCGGTATCAATAACCAGAATTTTTTGATGCGTGACAAAGAGACGGGCACCTGGTGGCAGCAGATCACAGGGAAGGCTCTCTATGGCCCACTCCGCGGTGCGTCGCTTGAACTGGTCCTGAGTGACGAACTGACTTACGGGGAGTGGAAGTCGGAATTTCCAGCCGGCCAGGTTTTGGCGCGAGTGCCAAAGTATGTGAAGGAATACGATCCGAACTGGGAGCCCGATGTGGCCAAGCTGCCTGTCGTGATCAGCTTTCCAGGAACCGAGTTGAAGTCACGCGATGTGGTGGTCGGGCTTGAGCTTGACGGAGACAGCCGCGCCTATCCCTGGGATAGTCTGGTCAAACAATCGCCGGTTATGGATCACGTGCACGGTACACCGCTGCTCGTCGCGGTCGGTCCCGAAGGAAAGTCCTTCCGCGTCTTCGTCAGTCGCATCGACGGAAAAGACGCCGAGTTCTTTTTGAAGCAGGAACCTGCGGCAGCCACCGAACCAGCCGACCCTAAAAAAGAGGAATCGAAGGGCAAAGCAGAAACAGTCGCAGCGCCACCGGTGGCGGAGAGTAAAGTGCCACCGCCGACCGCAAGTACTGGAACGCCGCCGACTACTGCTGCTGCCACTCAACCCGCGCCCGCGGAACCAAAGCCGGCCTCACCGCCACCGCCGAAACCGTGGGTACTCATTGACACCGCAACGGCCAGCGAATGGAATTTTCAAGGCTGCGCCATCTCGGGGCCAGCACAAGGCAAATGTTTGGATCGCGTTCCCGCACTGAAAGACTACTGGTTCGACTGGCGCAACTACCATCACGACACGACTATCTACAAGCATTAGGAAGTCGCAAAGAACCCCGTGCGAATACCAGCGCAAGAGTGCCGAGATCCCTCTAGTGCTTTCCACTCGATACGGCTACTTCAGAAGCATGCAGATGGACAATCTTCCATCCCCCGCCAGTTTTGTGCAGAACGATGGTTCGCCGATTTAGAAATCCAACACGGTCGTCGAGATGAAATGTCACGATGGCGGTATCTCCGAACATCTGAATCCTCATATCGAGTGGGCGAATATCCATGAACGGCGGCGCGGGTCTACCGTTGCGAATCTGTTCGAAAACGATTTTGAAAGTCTTTTCGAATTCATCTCGCCCGTTAGCTCGCTCCGGAAAAGCACGCGGATAAAACACCGTGGCTTGATCGTCAAAAGATGACCGGAAAGTATCCCAATCCAGATTGTCGAATGCTGTAACGAATCTCGCCAACGTCGCTTGTACTTCGGCTTCAGGAGAAGGGGCCTGCGATGGCCTGACTTGGGGAGGGACAACGAAGGCAACTAAAAAGAAAACGGCTAAGCGAGCGATCATGACGGGGTCAGTATATCGTCAGCGGCTTGCACAATTCTGCGCTGCTCTACTGCGGGATGCCGAGCTTACGAACCAATTCGACATACCGCGGGTCGGAACGCAGGGAATCCAGCGCGGGATAGCGAATCACCTGGACGAGATTGTTGTCCCCGTCAGCATAGGACTTCCCCAGATACTCAAATGCGCGATCTCGATCGCCCGCTAATGCCGCTGCCGCACCCATGACGGACGAGCGATCGCTACCCTCCACAACGCTGGCCAACCGCAGATAACCAGCGGCATCATTGCTCACCGGGGTCGATGGAAGCGTGTCAAATGATTTCCTCAGCTCCTGGATGGCATCCTGATATCGCCCCATCGTGGCGTACAACGTGGAAAGCTTGAAGTGCGCCGGGAAGAATCTAGGTTCCCGTTCAATCACCTTCTGAAACTGTGCGATCGATTCGGGATAGCGATGGAGTTCCATCAGTACCAACGCGTAGTTGGTGTTCACAATTGACGACAACGGATCGAGCGAAAGTGCTTTTTGAAACTCCGCGAGGGACTGGTCCAGGCGTCCCAACGGTGACAAACAAGTGAACGCATAGAAATAGTGGGCGGCAGAGTTGTTGGGATTGAGTTCAATCGCCCTTTTGAATTCGGACTCCGAGTCGGCCCACTGCCAAAGGGTAGCCAATGCTATGGCTCGAGAGACATGCACCTCCGAAATCGAATTGTCGAGTTCGATTGCCTTCTTCGAGGCTTCGTCTGCGAGCGCCATGCTCTGCTTTGACGTCACACCAATGTCGTAGCTGGGACCGACATTATAGGTATCCGCAAGGCCGGCATACGCGAGCGCATACCTCGGGTCGGCAGCAATCGCTTGTTGAAACAAGGCAATGCTCTTGATCAAGCCCTTCTGCGAGCGGCCGTACCAGAGTTGTCGCCCCTCAAGATAAAGCCGGTAGGCTTCTGGATTCGCCGTTCCCGCAGTGTTGGCGCGATGTTGTTCGTCGCCGCTCATGGTGACGTGCAGCCGATTCGAAATGTCCTGCGTGATCGCGCTCTGCACCTGGGTGACGTCGGCCAATTTGCGCGTATAACGCGAGCCCCAGAGTTGCGTGCCATCCGCCGCGTTTACCAACTCGGCGCTTACTCCCAGTTCGTCGTCCCGTTGCGTGATCCTGCCCACCAGCACCGCACTCACTTGAAGCGCCCTGCCCACCTGTTGCGGGTCGTCGTCTTTCCCCTTGAACTTGAATACCGTGCTCCTGGCCATGACTTTAATGCCGGGAAGCTGCGAAAGGGTGCTGATCAGACTCTCTGTGAGCCCATCGCTAAGGTATTCATTGCCGGGCTGGCCGGTAGCATTCACGAATGGCAGGACGGCTATTGAATTGATACTTTCCGCGCTTGAGCGTCCGCGCCAGAAATACGCCAATCCGGCCAGGAGGGCGACCAGCAGAGCGCCAGCAGCGATCAGAGCAAGCGGCTGTTTTCTTGGAACGGCAGTGGCGCTTGTGGACGCTGGAATGGAGGCACTCGAATGTCGTCCCGATTCGCTGGAGACGATTCCTGGCGAACTGCGACTGGAATCAAAATCGCGTTTCAACCGCGCCAGATCCGCGCGCATATCCGCCGCGCTTTGATAGCGCAGGGTGCGATCTTTCTCCAGTGCTTTATCCAGAATGCGCTGCAACTCCGGAGGCATATCGGGATTCAGCCTGAGCGCCGGCACCGGCGCAGCGTCAAGGATCGCTTTGAAAATCTCCGCGGAACTCCCGCCCCGAAATGGCAAGGTGGCCGTCACCATTTCATACAGCACAGATCCGAATGAAAACAAGTCGCTTCGCGCATCCAACTCTTTCGCGCGCGCCTGCTCCGGAGACATGTAGGCAATCGTTCCCAGCGTCGTACCGGGGCTCGTCAGATGGGGATCGGCGACCACGTGTGTCATCGTGTCAGCGGAAGCAACCTCTCCCGATGTACTGGCGGCGGTCTCGACTTTGGCCAAACCGAAATCCAGCACCTTGATGTGCCCACGTTTAGTCACGAAAATATTCGCAGGCTTGATGTCCCGGTGAACGATGCCCTGCGAATGCGCCGCGTCGAGGCCGTCGGCAATCTCGATCGCGAAGCCCAATACCGTGTCATTGTCCAGCGGCTTTCCCGCGATCAAATGCTTGAGAGTCGCGCCGTCCAGAAACTCCATGGCAATGAAGGACTGGTCGTTATGCTTGCCGATTTCATAGATCGTGCAGATGTTGGGATGGTTCAGGGCAGAGGCAGCCCGGGCTTCACGGCGAAAGCGTTCGAGGGCTTGAGGGTCGCGAGAGAGGTCGTCGGGCAAGAATTTCAGGGCGACGAAACGTCCCAGCTCGGTGTCTTCCGCTTTATAGACGACGCCCATCCCGCCACCACCCAACTTTTCGACCACGCGGTAGTGAGAGATCGTCTGTCCGAGCATTCGCGATTCCGGGTTGCTACATCTTAAGGAGGAAGTGCGGCACAGTCAAAGCAGATTGCGACCGTGGGAGTGAATCCGAAGCAGGCTCGAGACCAGCCAATTGCGGCCGTGGGTGGGCTTTTAGGCGGAAATCGGAAGAAGAACTCGAACGGATGTGCCTTTTTCGCTGGATTGCACGTCGAGGGTGCCACCCATCTGCTTGACTCTTTCCTGCATTCCGCGGAAACCTACACCGGACCCTGAACCGGAACTGATTCGGGACCGAACATCTTTCTTCATCCCGCGGCCCTCGTCCTTTATCTCCAATTCGATGTGACCGGGAAGTTTCTCCATCCTGATCAACGCGGTACCGCTCCCCGAATGCCGATGAATATTCGTCAAACATTCCTGGGCGATTCGAAACAATGACAACTCATAATCTTCCGGCAATCGTCCAATTGAGGAATCGAGTTCCAGCCGAACGTCGATACCGCTTCTCTCCACGAACCCCTCTACATACATCTTTAGCGCCGACTGCAAACCCACCTCGTCCAACAGCGGAGGGTGAAGAAGATAGGAAACGGTGCGAATTTCCGAAGCTGCCTGTTCAACCAAACTCGAATTGTCCGTCACACATTTAGCAACTGTCGGACTCAAGTTTTGCCTCTCTCCCATGACCTGGGCCAGATTCATTCCGATCGCTACCATGATCTGTCCAACGCCATCATGCAACTCGCGGGCAATGCGACGGCGTTCGGCGTCTTGCAGTTGAAGAAGGCGTGAAGACACCTCGGTTTCTCTTCTAACTTTTTCCACTTCCTTGCGCTCCGTGATGTCGCGAGCGACCTTGGACGCGCCAATGACCACACCCGACGAGTCTTTCACGGGCGAAATCGTGAGCGAAATATCCAGGCAAGTGCCATCTTTGCGTTGCCGCACCGTTTCAAAATGATCTACCCGTTCTCCTCGCCGCAGGCGTTCGATGATTTTGGGTTCCTCGTCATAACGATCCTTCGGAAGAATGAGCGTAATGTGCTTACCAATTGCTTCCTCCGCCGTGTAGCCGAATAACCGCTGTGCACTTTGATTCCAGCTGGTAATAATGCCGTCGAGATTCTTGCTGATGATCGCATCGTCCGAGGACTCGACGATAGCCGCGAGGTGGCGGGATGCGCCGATCGCGCCAGCGCACTGATATGCGGTCGCGGCGAATCGAGCCAGGCTGAGCAACTGCCTTTTGTCCTCCGCGTCGAATTCGTGATCATCGTGCGCAACGGCCCAGATGGTGCCGACCGCCTCCCCCCCAACGCGGAAAGGAACCATGAGAGCTTCTTGAACAGGAGGCGTTAAGGGTTCGAAGTATGTGTATCGAAGTTCGACTTTCTTAAAAAGCAGTGGGGTGTTGCGATCAAGAACGTCACCGCAAGGTCCAAAATTGCGCGGAGTTCCGCCGCCGATATGAGGCTTCCATTCGCCAGCGATCGCTGGCCATACGAACCTTTCACCGCCATCGTTCGGCGTGAGCAAGCTGATGCCCGCCGATCCGCAACTGAGGACGCGGAGAATCGTTTCGGCCAGCGTTTGAAGAACACGCTCCGGAGAATCCGTCAGGGCTTGCAGAAGACTGCCCAGGGCCTGATTCTCAACCTGGTAGTTAGGAGGGCGCGACGGCCGAGTATCCAGTTCCTCCGTAAAGAGGATGGAGTCCAAAGGAACGGGCATGGCTTTAGTTTCTGACATTCTTTGTTTCAGGTCGCCAGTTCAAAACTGAAACATATCGCAGACGGCGAGAAGACTCTACATATTGATTTTACATGACGGCGAGTCTCGACGTTGGTTCTCGCAAGCCGAAGTCCTGGACCTTACCGCCTTATTTTCAGGTACTTAGGAACAGAGAACTCGTCGGGGCAATCCCGGCAAATCGCTCACCCTCCACCCGGGAACACGAAGATGAAATACACTCTTCTAAACTTTTCTGGAGGATTCTCTTGCCCGCGATTCGCGCGATTTTCTGGGATATCGGCGGAGTTCTGCTCAACAACGCATGGGACCACTCCGAGCGCGCTGACGCTCTCGAACGTTTTCACCTGGACGCAAGCGACTTCAACATCCGGCATGAACCGCTGGTCTCACTCTTCGAGCGTGGACAACTCTCGCTCGACGAGTATCTCGACCAAACCGTCTTCTATACGGAGCGGTCTTTCTCCCGCGAAGAATTTCGCAGTTCAATGTTTGCCCTATCGCAACCATTTCCAGAAGTTCTCCAGTTCGCCCGGTCAATCAGCGATTCAGGAAAGTATTTGATGGGCGACGATCAATAACGAGTCCCGTGAACTCAATCAATATCGGATCGAGAAGTTTGGCTTGCGACCGATTTTTCGCGTGTTCGTGAGTTCCTGCTTCGTGGGACTCCGCAAGCCAGACAGCCAGATTTATCGACTCGCGCTGGATCTATCGCAGGTTTCCGCGGAGGAGAGCTGTTTTATCGACGATCGCGCCGCCAACCTTGAGGCTCCGGCGAAGTTAGGGATGCACACATTCCAGATCAAGACGCTCGAGCAGTTGCGCGCCGATCTGCGGACCGTTGGAGTTGCGCTCTGAAAGAATCGCGCCTAGCGGCTTGATTACGGCGTTTTTTTCGGCACGCTGGTTCGGACCGCTGCGTTCTGAGGAACGTCGGACTCCAGCGTAGTCAGCGTTAGATCACTGGACCAGCAATCTGCCGCCAGTTTCCACTCTCCATTGCTCTGCCGCGCGAATACCCACAAATACTTGCCGCGTTCTTCGCGACGCTTTCCTGAGGAACTTGGCATCAAGGCCTTGCAGCGTCCGGCCTCGTAAGCAAGGTCGCCAACCACGTCCACACGGATCGTTTCGACTTCCACTTCTCCCAGACCCGCATCGAGCGCTCCAAAGAAGAATTCGCGCACGGCAGCCGCTCCGCGCACCAGCGGATGATTCGACCGCAACACGAGCGCGTCGGAAACATAGAGTTCCACCAAGTCGTCGAGATGGCGCGTGTTGCAAGCAAGAACCCATTCCTGGGTGATACGCCGCACAGCAGCTTCCGCTCGACTCATATCACCGCGCAGGGCGGCATTCGGACGAAGCTTATCTTCGCGCACCGGATCGGCGCCGGCGCGCGGGAATGCACCATCCTGGCCACCGGGAAAATAATGGTGGTGATAGTGATGATGGTAGTGGTGAGTTTCGTTCCCGCGAGGGCCGCGTTCAGGCTCCATTACCATGGGTGGCGCCGGCACCATTGCTTGGGAAGGACGCTTCTCCAACTCTGCGCCCGTTGCGCTTACAACCTCACCACCGCACATGCCACAAAATCTGTTACCGACGCGATTGCGGTATCCGCACTTGCTGCAAGCCACGGTGGCGGGCTCAGCGGCGACCTGCGGCGCGGTGGCATTCGCGGCATCTTCAGCGTCCGCTTCCGTCTCCAGGCGTTGCGCGGCTTCAAGCGCAGCCGAGACCGCATCCGGATTGGTTTTATTACGTTGATTGGCGGGCTGTAACCGGCGGTAGAGCTCCTGTAGATCCGCTCCACGCACAGGTGTATCCATCGGAGAACCGAAAGGTCCCTGACCTTTTTTATTCTTGTCCACGACTCCACTCACCCCGCTGATGAGGCAATTCTAGCGCAGCCGCAACAAATTACCGGCTGGAAAACTCGATTTTGCCTTCAATCTCAGTCGGAACCCCATTGCAGGTTGCGGGACGGTAGCGCCAGCTGCGAACGGTTCGAAGCACATGGCGATCCCCAACCATGCCGGAGCTTTCAAGGATCAGCGGACTATGAACCCGTCCATCGGTACCGATGATGAAGCTGACTTTGACGGTCCGGCCTTCGGTGTCGGCAGTAAAGAGTGGGTCTGGAGTGGCAAGCGCCTGGGGCGGTCGAACATCTTCGCAACCGCTCCGAGCGTTGATATGGGGAACGTCGGAGAATTGTGCCGCTCGACTCATGGTTCCCTGGAATGGCAGCAGGATATGCGTCGGAGAATGGAGACTGGGGTTCGTGGTGCTGAGCGCGAACGCCGCCGCGGACAGCAGCGGTAGGAGAATCGCAAGGCAGTTGCGGCGCATGATCGTTTGCCCCATGTTGAGGGAGATAATCCTCCGACGGTTGAAGCGCAAGTCAGAGGCCATGTGAGCTGTTATGCAATCTCTCTATTTAACAATGACTTACGGAGCTTTCCTCAGGTGTTAACAGATCATACTGTGAAATGCCTTGCACACTGACACGTGAATTGTGTAAGGCACGCGAGCCGAAGAAACCAACGAGTGTCATCCACTTCAAGCCCGACGCAGGGTGATCAACGTGATTTCGGGCGGACAGTTGAGGCGCACGGGCACTCCAACCGTTCCCAATCCCCGGTTCGTGTAGAGCGTCAGTTCACCGATTTGATATCGGCCCCAAACATACTTTTTGCCCAGTTCCGGCAAGTAAAGGGGACGCAGGACTGGCAGGCGAACTTGTCCTCCGTGAGAGTGCCCTGACAATTGGATGTCCACGGGATAACGCGCGACATAGTCGGCATAGTCAGGTTCGTGAGCCAGCAAAATCGTCGGCTCTCCCGCAGGGACATCATGAAGAGTGACATCAAGGTCGGCGGTGCGACCCAAGATGTCGTCTACCCCACCGAGCCAGAAGCGCGCGCCGCCGCTCTCGATGGGTGCCGACTGATTGGCGAGAACACGGATTCCATCAGCGCGCAGCACCGAAGTGACTCGATCGGGATCGGTGAATGAGTCGTGGTTCCCCATCACCGCCCACAATCCGAACGGCGCCCTCATCTTCTTCAGCAGTTGCGAGCACGGCTCGGCATCCGCGGCACCCTTAACCGGATCTCCGAGGTCAGGGACAGAAACGAAATCTCCTGTGAGCGCAATCAGCTGCGGTTGAATGCTATTGACGATGTCGATCGCTGAGTGGAGGGGATGGATGGAGAAGTAGCGATCGTAGTGGAAGTCACTGAGCAGGGCAATCGTAAAACCGTCAAGGGCCGAGGGCCAGCGTCGTAGCGAGATTTGCTGGCGCACCACTTCCGGGCGATTGGGCTCGATGAGGAAGGAATCGGCCGCGAGGCCAGCGACTCCCGCCGCCGCTGCGAGACCGATGAACTTTCGTCTGCTAATCGAGAAAGGCGCCAATCAATCTTGGGACTTCTTCCAGATTCTATGCGCGAGAAATCAACCGCGCCTTCTCAGAATAACGCGAGGGCAACACTCGCGATATGGCGAAGGGAGTGCCTCCGGATCAGAAGCTAAATGTCGCTTGCAGTTCGATACGCCGGTTGGCCGAGCTCCCGGGTGAGAACGGGCCGCCCTGTAGCGAGTTGGAGATGCCGAAGAGACTCGATCCCAGAACCGCATTCGGATTCGAGACGTTGACGTTATTGAAAAGGTTCCGAACTCCCACACCCAACGTCAGGTTGTAACGCCGGTCCGAGTTGGACGACATGCTCATTCCGCCACCGCCGCCGAAGAGCGGACCGCGGGGACCGCCACCACCGCCGCCGCGACCTCCTCCTGGAGGACCACCAGGCCCACCCTGGTTTTGATTGTTGTTATTGTTACCCTTGATTTTGCTGCCAAAACCGAACGTCTTCGAGAGCCTGAGATTCATGACGAAGTGTGCCGGGCCGGTTCCATAATTGATCGGCAGAAGTCTTCCTGTGGCGCCCGATGCATCGAAAGTTCCGTAGGGCGTGCAATAGATATTGGAGCCGGGAGTATTGGTTTGCGTCGCGCAGGTCGCCGTAGAGACAATGCTTGGTCGATCGTTGTAGTTCTGATCGCCATTTTCATCGATGGGTGAAGTGATATTGAAGGGCGAACCTGAGCTAACGATCATGAACGGACTGAGGCGCATGAGCCAAGGCAGCCCAATGCTTCCACCGAAAAACAAACGATGCCGGACATCGAACACTCCGCGGCCGTAATCCTGGCTGATGTTGTAGGAATTCGACGCGAAACTGGAAACTCCCGCCGTATCGCTTTTCGCGTATCCAAAGGTATAAAAGCCGAACAGCTGTACTTTCGTTCCGACGCGAACGTTGCTATTCACGATCAGCTGATTTTGCTTGAACGTTCCTTCGGAGACATAGCGATATGTGTTGCCGCCAGTGATGAGGGAGCAGTTCGGGTAGCAAGGCGTCCCGGGAAACGGAGCGTTGGCGTTGATGGTCAGGAATTGGTCGAAGCCACGCGAGTTTAGATACGTGGCCGAGACAGTCGCCGATTTTGTGACTTGGCGCTCGACGCTGACCGCTCCCTGCAACGTGTACGGCGCGTGCAGATGAGAGTCGATCTGGTAAACATTGGTTGCGGTTGAGTTCGTCGCCCCGCAACTCGAGAAGTCGGTGAGCGCAACGTCTACGCCCGGAAAACACGTGGGGTTATTAATGATGAACTGCTGCTGAGTGACGCCGTTTAGGCGGTCCGCATTCAGTATCTGCTGCGTCTGGAAGCGGTCGTAAAAAATCCCGTAGCCGCCGCGGATCACAACCTTGGGAGGCGTGCTTCGCCCTCCGACCCCCCAGGCAAAACCGAGACGCGGAGCCCAGTCGCCGTGATCGTGAATCGCATTCTGCGTTTCAAAACGAAGGCCAGTGCTGAGCGTGATATTAGGGCGAATCCGCCAGTCGTCCTGAACGTACAAGCCAGCATCAAAATAATTGATCTTTGCCTCAGGTAGCCCCGTCGTGTAAGTGAGCTGCGTGGCATACGGAATACCGCCACCACCCGCTAGTTGCTGCTCTGCGTAGAGCAAAGAGATGGGGCAGGCTGGATTATCGCCGAGGGTTGCGCAATTTGCCGGGACATCAGTCGAGGAGTTCAACGAAGAGAATGAAAACGAACCGTTAAAGCCTGATGTTGCGAGGCTGTCGTAATGTGTCGCGCGCAGGCGTCCACCGAATTTGGAAATGTGATTTCCGTGGACGATGGACGTGTAATTCTGAAACTCGTAGCGACTCTGACGGTTGTCAATGTTGCCCTCTCCGCTTCCTCCGCCTTCAAAGTTTCCGATCACGTTCACTGCCGGATTCGTATCGCCGGGATTTTGGCTCTCATCGTCGCGAACAAATTGAAAGCGCGTCTCGTTCACGATCTTCGATCCGATCACCTGGGTATCGCTGATCTGGAGTGTGTGTTCCGCCTCAAGGGAGTGATAAGCCTGCGAAGGGAGGCTGAAAAGCCCGACGCCATTGTTGGTCTCAGTGTCCCGAAAATATTGGTAGCGCGCGGTTAGCGTGTTGTTCTTGTTGATGGCCCAGTCGAATCGGGGACTCAGGTTAGTACGCTCGCGCGGGTTAGGGATCGATTCCACAAGCGAAGTCTGATCGAGCGAGGGATCGAGCACGACGGCATTGATCGCGGTCAGTTCGTTGATATTGCGGCGCTCGGCATTGAAAAAGAACGAGGCTTTCTTGCCCAAAGGACCGCCGATATTTCCGTTGTATTGCGTGGTGTAATACGGGGCTTCGGCGCCGGCAAAGGGATTCCGGGAGTTAAATGCCGAATCATTGCCGAGGATGAAAAACTGTCCGTGATATTTATCGGTGCCCGGCTTGGTAAAGACCTCGATGCGTCCATACCCCAGCTTGTCGTACTCGGAGGAAAACGGATTCTGGTTAATACGGATTTCGCGAATCGACGACTTTGGCGGAAGCTGGCCAGCAGTGAAGCCATCGATATACATCTGTCCGCCGTTGGGGCCCGCTGAAGGTCCCGCTAAAGCCTCAAGATCCGCCTGCAGCTCATCGGGATCGTCCGGCAGGGCTTCGAGTTCCTTGCCCGAGATGACGATGGCCCCGGCGTTGTTGTTGGGATTCACGTCTACAGTCGGCGCGGTGTCGGAAACCTGGACCTTTTGCGTCTCGACTTCGATCGACATCGTAACGTTGAGTCGCAGCGGTTGGTCCGCAATCATGACGCTGTCATTTTCGTAGAGCGTGAATCCTGGAGCGGCGATCGTGAGGATGTATTTTCCCGCGGGCAGCGACTTGTATTCGTATGCTCCCTGAGCATTGCTCTGGATGACTACCGGCGAGCCCGTCGCTGGAGTCATGATGACCGTCGCGCCGGAAATAGCAGCGCCAGAGGGATCGGCTACCTGACCACGAAGCGCGCCCGTTGCGTTTTGAGCGAAACTCACTGCAGCCATCAAAAAGGATAAGAGCCCTATGAGATACACGTATTTCCAAAGCTTCATCGTTTGCGTCTTCCATAATTTTTGGACGATCAATTAATAGCGAACACTCGTTTCGAGAAAAATACTTACTGCATCGCATCGAGGCCAGGAGCGCCGCCTAAGCTCCAAGGGGTAAGCATCATGGCCTGACTCGCACTGGGAGCTGCTTGTAAGATCGGTTCGACGCCGCTCAACAAGCGTGATTGCCGTGCCTCCGGCGGATGTATCCTTCGGTAGCGACAATCAAGACAGCATCGCCTTTCTTTAGATCGGCAACAGCGACGGCCGGCATGCGATTGAGAATCTGCTGAAAGTCGCTGGATCCCGCGCGCCCACTTCCAGCGCCCATGCCTCCGACAGCTGGCGATCCGGCGGCAAGTGGCATTCCGCCTGAACTTGGGGGGCCGCCATTCGCGGTTTCTCCGCCCGGCTTCATACCACCGGATGCGTCAGCGCTGCTGCCCGCGGAGCGCTGCGCACCACCCGCGCCCGGCATTCCAGGAGGCAAGTTGGACTTCAGGCG
The DNA here is from genome assembly GCA_963819455.1 of uncultured Acidobacteriota bacterium. Taxonomy (GTDB): domain Bacteria; phylum Acidobacteriota; class Terriglobia; order Terriglobales; family Acidobacteriaceae; genus Sulfotelmatobacter. The sequence continues at coordinate 498,538 of CAWFWF010000009.1, read as the reverse complement.
CGTAGCGATTCGCTGTGCCAATTCCGGCGGAAGCTTGTGCAGTTGCGACTCCGTTGTAACTTTTACGACCACAGCTTTCTTACTTAATAAATCCTGAACGTTGATAGTGCCGGCAGTTGCATCCGTTGAAATGACAGTTCCCGCGATATTGCGAAAGCGGCCAGTGACAATTTCTTCGGCGGTCATTTCCGCGCCATCGGCGCTGCGATCTCCACGCGCGCGCAACTGATCGCCCGCGCGAATTTCTCCGAGCGTGCTGACCTTGGCATCGTCGAACTTCACCGAGTCGGGAGAATAGCGGCGAATGGTGGTGGATTTCGAAGCATGCACTGCGACGCTTTTGCTGCCGCCCAGTCCTGTCACTGAGATGGTGACAGTTCCGGCAGCTGCGTCCACGCTGCTCACCAGACCGCCAAGACCACGCTTCTGCCAATCCTGCTGCTCCTGCTGGTGACGCGCATCGATGTCGCTTCGAGCCATCACAAGGACTTCGAGAGCATTGATCCCGCCGTCCGCAGCGGCCTGCCCACGTACTCGAACTCTGTCGCCTACTGCCAGGTCTTGCGGTTGCAATGGACTCGCGTCCTTAAGATCCTTCGCTCCCGGCGCGATTCGGACGATGCGCGCGTTCGGCTGAAGGGTCACGACGACTTCGGCGCCGGAGTCCGGCGTGAGCGTGATGATATTTCCGCTCACTGATTTGATCGCTCCGATACGCCGCGCGACCGCGCTTTGACTCGCATCCTGAGATGATGGAGCTGTGGCTATGTGGGAGGTTGCTGGTGTTGATTCAGCGCACGCAACACCGATCATGCACGCTATAGAAAATACGATGCCAAGTTTCTTTATGTTCATACGCCCCACCTCTACTCTACATTGCTGCAAGTGCCGCAACTGCATGATTTACAAAGTTTTACCTAACGCGAAAGATCATTACGGAAGAAGGTAGATCGCGCAGCGAGGGTGCTTACTTTTGACGATGCATCGCTTTTCCCGAATCCGACCTGCCAATAGACGACCCGTACCCTGCCATTTACGATTTCAATTGGAAAGATGTCTGATTCAGGGCTCAGTATGCGTGTTCCTATCCTTCGGTTAGTTCTCTGCTGGTTGATGGTGGTGATCGTTCCACTATCAGCCGTGGCACAGACGAATCCGCAGGGACCGGGAGCTATCCTTCATACGCAGGGTGGGGTTTGGGTCAATGGCGCGGAAGCCGTAGATTCAGCTGCGATATTTGCCGGGGATCTAGTGGAAACCAAGACTGGTTTTTCGGCAAGTTTGATCCTGGATGGATCGAGCGTCGTAATAGGACCTGAGTCGGTCACAAAATTTCAGGGCGATTACCTGGAACTCGATCACGGCAGCGTCTCGGTAGGGACATCGAAGAGCTTCCGGGTCGTGGTGCATTGCCTGCATGTGATCCCGGTACTGAATGAGTGGACGCAGTACGAGGTCAGCGATGTAAGCGGCACCGTTCATGTCGCGGCCCGCAAAGATGACGTGAATGTCGAGCATGAAGGTCGCCGGAAGAAAAATGGTTCGGAGATAGACAACTCCCAGCACGCATCGGTTAAAGAAGGGCAGCAGAATAATTACGAAGAATCCCAGATTTGCGGAGCCGCCGCTGCGCCTACAGGTGCCGGCGCGCTAGGTGATCCGAAATGGCTTGCGATTGAAGGCGGCGCGGGAGCCGCAATTCTCTGCTTGCTTCTGTGCCGAAGCGGGGGCAGCAAGGTCCCTCTCAGCAACTCTACTCCCTAGTCGATCCTCGGATTCGCCAATCAGTTAGCGCAGAAGTCGAGCGGTCAAACTCTACAAGATTCTTTCGTGCGTGTATCCAGCCGTGACCAGGGCTGCAAGCAGTTCCTTGATGTGGTCGGGGCCACGGGTTTCCATCGTGATGTCAATCGCGGTGTCGCCGAGATTCACGCCGTGGTAAGCGCGGTCGTAAGCGGTCTCGACAATGTTCGCGCGATGATCGGCGAGGATACCAGTCAAACGATGTAACGCTCCGGGATAATCCGGGAGATGCACGCGCAGACGGACGAGGCGCCCATCTTTAACGAGACCGCGTTCGATGATTCGCGAAAGCAGCGTGACATCGATATTGCCGCCGCATACCAGTACCGCTACCCGCTTACCTTGCAGCGGCAGTTTGCGATTCAGAACAGCGGCGATCGCCGCAGCTCCCGCGCCTTCCGCCAACGTCTTCTCGCGCTCTAACAGAAGCAGGATCGCGTTAGCGATCTCTTCTTCTTCCACCGTAACAATGTCATCAACGTATTTCTGAACGAGTGGCAGCGTTCGTTCTCCAGCACGGCGAACTGCGATTCCATCGGCAATGGTCTTTGCGGCGTCCAGCGTGACCGGCTTCCCTTTCGCAACCGCGGCTTTCATCGAAGGAATGCGCGAGGGCTGAACTCCGTAAACCTTCACATTCGGATGACTCTCCTTGACCGCACAAGCGATGCCACCGATGAGCCCGCCTCCACCGATGGGGGAGACGATGGCTTCGATACTCGGGTGCTGCTCCAGAATCTCGAGACCAAGGGTTCCCTGCCCCGCGATAACTGCATCGTCGTCGAAGGCGTGGATGAGAGTTAACGAATCTTGTTGGCTCTGTTCCACCGCTTTCTCATAAGCCTCGTCGTAATTTGTGCCGTGCAAAACGACGTCCGCACCATACGCTCGCGTGGCGGAGACCTTCGTCAGCGGCGTCGGCAGCGGCATTACGATTCGGGCGTGAATCCCATGGCGGCCAGCGTGATAAGAAACTCCCTGAGCGTGGTTGCCGGCGGAGGCAGCGATGACTCCGTGCGATCGCTCGTCGGCAGTCAGGGAAAGAAGTTTGTTCAGAGCGCCGCGCTCTTTGAACGCGCCGGTGCGCTGCTGGTTGTCGAGTTTCAGGAAGATTAAATTGTTTGTAAGTCCGGAGAACGTTTCAGAATGAGTGCAGGGAGAGATGCGGATGTCTGCGCGAATTCTGGTTAAGGCCGCCTGGATGTCGGAGAGTTGAATCATCGGGCACGCACGATCAACGGCTCAAGCGTCGACTTCGGCTCCATCTTAGCGTGCCGCAAGCCTTGGTGAACGTCACAGTGCGATTTGTTGTCCGGTGGAAGCTGAAGAAACAACAGGACAGCGTGCGGCCGCTCTCAGGTAGTTGTCGACGCAGGCAGCAGCTTTGCGGCCCTCGGCAATCGCCCAGACCACGAGCGACTGGCCACGACGCATGTCTCCTGCGGCGAATACTCCTGGCACGGACGACATATGGTTCTGGTCCGTGGCAACGTTGCCGCGATTGTCGAGTTGCACTCCCAACTGCTCGATCATCCCGTTGCGAACTGGCCCAAGAAATCCCATTGCGATCAAGATGAGATCCGCATCGATGATGAACTCGCTGCCTGCGATGGGATCGAACTTCGGTGGAGGTCCTACGCGGACTGCGTGCAGTTGTTTTACGTTGCCGCGCTCGTCGCCAGTAAGTTTGGTAGTGGCGATGCTCCAATCGCGAATCCCGCCTTCCTCGTGTGCACCTTCGGTGCGAAGTTGCATCGGCCACAGCGGCCACGGTGTCGATGGAGAGCGCTCCTCGGGCGGCTTGGGCATGATCTCGAACTGGTGAACGGAGAGCGGCTTCTGGCGATGGCACGTGCCCAGGCAATCGGCGCCCGTGTCGCCACCGCCAATGATGATGACCCGCTTCCCGCCAGCAAGTATCTCGAGTGACGAATCGAGCGTGTCGCCATGGCAGCGCCGGTTCTGCTGCGGCAGGAACTCCATTGCATAGTGAACGCCCTTCAGTTCGCGGCCGGGGATATTGAGATCACGCGGATGCTCGGAACCACCAGCTAATACGATCGCATCGAAATCGCGCCGAAGGTCTTCCACAGCGATGGTCTTGCCGACTTCCGCGCCGGTAACAAATTTCACGCCTTCGGCAGTCATCTGATCGAGACGCCGGTCGATGATGTGTTTCTCGAGCTTGAATTCGGGAATCCCGTAGCGAAGCAGTCCGCCGATACGGTCGGCTTTCTCAAACACCGTAACAGCGTGCCCTGCGCGGCAAAGCTGTTGTGCGGCGGCAAGTCCCGCGGGTCCGGAACCGACAATTGCTACTTTCTTTCCGCTGCGAACCTTGGTTGGTTCTGGACGGATCCAGCCCTCGAGGAATGCGCGTTCCACGATATTCTTCTCGTTCTGCTTGATCGTTACCGGCGGCTGAGTAATCCCCAAAACACACGACGTTTCGCACGGAGCGGGACAGATGCGTCCGGTGAATTCAGGAAAATTATTGGTGGCATGAAGCTGGCGAATAGCGTCTTGCCAGCGGCCGTGAAAGACAAGATCATTCCAATCGGGAATGAGGTTGTTGACGGGGCACCCGGTCTGGCAGAATGGCACGCCACAATCCATGCAGCGCGCGCCTTGCTGACGGAGTTGTTCTTCCGGGAAATCCTGATAGATCTCAAACCAGTCGTTGACGCGCTCGAGCACCGGCCTGCGCGGAGCCAGTTCGCGGGAATAATCCATGAAGCCGGTGGTCTTACCCATTGTGCGCCTGCTGTTCTGGCTCGCCATTCGCCAGTACGGCGATGGCCTCACCGGGAATGTACGCGCGCTCACTGCGGCTCACGCCGAGAACCCGCTTGAACTCGTGTGGGAACACCTTGATGAATCGTGAGACTGCGTCCGACCAGTTGTCGAGAATCCATTTTGCCCGGCGGCTTGCAGTCAGATCAAAGTGGCGAGTAACAAGATCTTTCACGATTTGCAAATCCTGCACGTCATGCACGGGTTCGAGATCGACCGAATCCAGGTTGCAGCGCTCTGCCGTGAAATCTCCGCGCTCGTCCAACACGTAAGCGATACCGCCGCTCATACCGGCAGCGAAATTTCGACCGCAGGATCCGAGCACCAGCACAAGGCCGTTCGTCATATATTCGCAGCCATGATCGCCTACGCCTTCAACGACTGCGGTCGCGCCGGAATTGCGCACGGCAAAGCGCTCGCCAGCCATGCCGTTGAAGAATGCTTCGCCGCTGGTAGCACCGTACAGAGCAACGTTGCCTATGATGATGTTTTCTTCCGCTGCGAACGTTGAACCCTTGGGCGGATAAACGATCACTCGTCCGCCCGATAAGCCCTTGCCGACGTAATCGTTGGCTTCACCTTCCAGCGTAAGCGTAACGCCCTTCGCGAGGAAGGCTCCAAGACTCTGTCCGGCCGATCCCGTTAGTTGAATGCGGATCGTGTTATCGGGAAGTCCTGCCGAACCGTAGCGACGCGCAATCTCCCCACTCAGCATGGTGCCGACGGAGCGATGGATGTTTCGAACCTTAAATTGCGCTTCGACCGACGACAAAGTCTCCAGAGTGTGGCGGACTTGCCCGATGATTTTGTGATCAAGCGCCTGTTCCATGCCGTGATCCTGCTTTTGCACACAGCGGCGGGAGACGCGGGAGGGCAACGGCGGATTGTGAAAGATCGCTGAGAAATCCAAGCCGCGAGCCTTCCAGTGATCGATAGCCTCGTTCGCATCCAGCAAGTCGACCCGGCCCACCATGTCGTCGACTTTGCGGAATCCCATCTCCGCCATATGCTGTCGCACTTGCTCGGCTAGGAAGAAGAAGAAATTGATGATGTGTTCGGGCTGTCCCTGGAAGTGCTTGCGCAACTCGGGATCTTGCGTAGCGATGCCCACCGAGCAGGTATTGAGGTGGCACTTGCGCATCATGATGCAGCCCATGGCGATCAGGGGAGTAGTAGCGAAACCAAATTCCTCCGCGCCCAAGAGCGCGGCGATAACGACGTCGCGGCCTGTCTGCAACTTGCCATCGGTCTGAACGCGGATGCGACTGCGAAGATCGTTGAGCAACAGCACCTGTTGCGCTTCCGCGAGACCAAGCTCCCAAGGAACGCCTGCGTGCTTGATCGAACTCAGCGGGGAAGCTCCGGTGCCTCCGGTATCGCCGCTAATTAGCACGACGTCGGCATGGGCCTTCGCAACTCCCGCAGCCACCGTTCCAACCCCGACTTCGGCGACCAACTTGACCGCGATCCGCGCTTGCGGATTGATGTTCTTCAGGTCATAGATCAGTTGCGCGAGATCTTCAATCGAGTAAATGTCGTGGTGCGGAGGAGGAGAAATCAATCCCACACCGGGAATCGAATGCCGCAGACGGGCGATTACTTCGTCTACTTTGTGTCCCGGCAGTTGGCCACCCTCGCCGGGCTTCGCGCCTTGCGCCATCTTGATCTGAAGCTCGTCGGCATTGACAAGGTAATTCGCGGTGACCCCGAATCGGGCCGATGCCACTTGCTTTACAGCGCTGCGCCGCAGATCGCCATTCGCGTCAGGCTTGAAACGTTCCTCATCTTCCCCGCCCTCGCCGGTGTTCGACTTACCGCCGATGCGATTCATCGCGATCGCAAGCGTCTCGTGTGCCTCTTTGCTGATCGATCCGAACGACATCGCGCCGGTGGTAAAACGCTTCACGATTTCTTTGGCCGGCTCAACTTCCTCGAGCGGTACAGGTGCATCACTTTTCTTCAGCCGCATCAATCCACGAAGTGTGCAGAGATTGGTGCTCTGGTTGTCGATGAGGTCGGTGTATTCCTGAAAGGTTTTGAAACTGTCCTGCCGAACTGCATGTTGCAGTTTGCTGATCGTCTGCGGATTCAGCAGATGGTACTCACCATTCACACGCTGGTGATAGTTGCCGCCGACGGTGAGTTCGGTTTCGAATTCGGTCAGAGGGCGGAATGCATAGTCATGTTTCAGTTGCGCTTCAGTGGCAAGAACCCGAAGCCCGACGCCTTCAAGGCGCGACGTTGTTCCCGCGAAGTAGGCGTCGACCAATTCCTTATTCAGGCCAATGGCTTCGAAAACTTGGGCGCCCTGATAGCTTTGCAGGGTGGAAATCCCCATCTTGGAGAACGTCTTGAGCAAACCCTTCTTGACCGCTTTGAGGTAATGTTTGACCGCCGCATCGGGAGTGAAGCCATCCCCCAATTGGCCGCGCCATGCCAAGTCCTCGACGCTTTCCAGGGCCAGGTACGGATTAATGGCGCTCGCACCGTAGCCGCTGAGCAAGGCAAAGTGCATGACCTCGCGAGGTTCGCCCGATTCGGTGATGAGAGCAACCTGGGTTCTTGTTTCTTCTCGCACCAGTAAGTTGTGTACAGCGGCAAGCGCCAGCAGGCACGGGATCGGAGCATAGTCTTTGTCGACGCCACGATCCGAGAGGATGAGCAGCGAGTAACCCGCTTTCACGGCCTGAGAAGCCCTGCGGCAAAGCTCTTCGAGCGCGCGCTGCAAGCCGGCCTCTCCGTCGACGGCGCGGAAGAGCGCAGGCAGCGTGGTCGCCAGAAGATCGCGATTCGACACGCGGCGAAGCTTTTCCAGTTCCCGATTGGTCAGAAGCGGATGCGCCAGCTTCAGCATGTGGCAGTTTTCGGGCACTTCCTCCAGAATATTGCGCTCGCTGCCGATGTAGCTGATCAGCGACATCACCATCTCTTCGCGGATGGGATCGATCGGCGGATTGGTGACTTGCGCGAAGAGCTGTTTGAAGTAGTTGAATAGTGACTGCGGCTTGTCGGAAAGGCACGCCAGAGGCGTATCCGTACCCATCGAACCGATGGGCTCTTCCCCTTTCAATGCCATTGGCTCGAGGATCATCCGTAGGTCTTCGTCGCTATATCCGAATGCCCGCTGTCGGCGGAGAAGCGTCTCGACATCGGGAAAATGCATGCGTGTCGGCTCGGGCAACTGGTCCATCGTGATCTGATTTTCTGCTACCCACTTTGCATACGGCTGCCGCGACGAGAGCGTCTGCTTGATCTCTTTGTCGGAGATGATGCGGCCTTCAACCGTATCCACCAAAAACATCTTGCCCGGCTGGAGGCGGCCCTTCTTCTTCACTTGTTCGGGAGCGACATCCAGGACACCTGCTTCCGAGGCCATGACAACCAGATCATCGTGTGTGACGACATAGCGGCCCGGACGAAGTCCGTTGCGATCGAGAGTCGCGCCAATCACGCGGCCATCGGTGAAGGCGATTGCCGCCGGACCATCCCAGGGCTCCATCAGGCAAGCGTGGTACTCGTAGAACGCCCGCTTCTCTGGCGCCATATGCGGATTGCCAGCCCACGCCTCAGGGATGAGCATCGCCATTACATGCGGCAGGCTACGGCCAGATTGCAGAAGTAATTCGACGGCATTATCAAAATTGGCGGAGTCACTGCCATCAGGAGCGATCACGGGATTCAGCTTTTGCAGGTCATCTCCAAACAAGGGAGACTTCAGCAGCGACTGACGCGCATGCATCCAGTTCACGTTGCCGCGCAGGGTGTTGATTTCGCCGTTGTGCGCGATATACCGGTAAGGATGAGCGCGCTGCCAACTTGGAAAAGTATTCGTCGAGAATCGCTGGTGAACCAGACATAGTGCGCTCACCGCGTCGGGATCCGAAAGCTCGCGGTAGAAGTTTTCGATTTGCGAAGCCAGAAGAAGTCCCTTGTAAACGATGGTGCGGCATGACAGGGACGGGATGTAGAACATCTCGGCGTCTTCAATTTCCAGTTCGCGAATCTCGTTTTCTGCACGCTTTCGCACGACGTAGAGCTTGCGCTCGAAAGCATCTTCGTCCATCCCTGGAGCACAGCGGATAAAGATCTGCTGGATGTAAGGTTGAGAAGCACGGGCGACGCGGCCGATTGCCGAAGCGTAAACCGGCGTATCGCGCCAACCCAACAAAGAAAGTCCTTCTTCGCGCACGATGCGTTCCAGAATTCCTTCGCACTGCAAGCGAGGATGCTTTTCAACGGGCAGGAAGATCATGCCAACGCCGTAAGCACCAACTTTCGGCAAAGTGAAACCGAGTTTCTCGCATTCCCGCACAAAGAATTTATGCGGAATTTGGATAAGCACTCCGGCGCCATCGCCGGTCTCCGGATCGCAGCCGCAGGCTCCGCGATGCGCCAGGTTCAGAAGAACCTGAATTCCTTTTTCAATGATGTCGTGGCTTTTGTTACCGCTGATGCTGGCGACAAACCCGATTCCGCAGGCGTCGTGCTCCTGGGCAGGATGGTAAAGTCCCTGCGCTGGAGGCAAACCGTTCGGGTTGAGACGCGTCGTCATGGACTTCGTCAATCGGTTCGCTTTCCTTTCGAAGTAGCTGTTTTCGGGCGTGCATGGCAGGGCGATGGGAGATCGCACTCGTCTGCTCAGGAACACACAGTCGCACCCTCTTTAATATCGGTTGGCAGAGCCCAAGTACAATGCAGAATTTCGATGCCAACGATGCAAAATTCAGGGTGCGGCGATACTTCTGCTAAGCGTTGGAATTAACATCAGATTGAAGAGGACTCCGCTATAATTCCCCTCTCAATCCAATGGACTTCGATCAACTCATCACTTTTCTGGAAGTTGCCAGACAGGGCAGCTTTTCTCGCGCCGGCGAGAAAGTATTCCGGTCGCAGTCTGCGGTGAGCGCGCAAATCCGCCAACTGGAGCAGGAGTATGGCGATCGCTTGCTCGACCGGTCCGGAAAAACCGTGAAACTGACGCCCGCGGGCCAGGTCTTTTATGAGTACGCGGAGCGCCTGAAGAGCCTGCGCGATGAGTCGTTGATGGCAGTTGCCGATCACAGCGGCACTCCGCGAGGCACGCTGCGCGTAGGCGCCAACGAAGCCACCTGCCTTTACGTTCTTCCCGAAGTGTTTGGGGAATATTGCCGGCGGTATCCGCCCGTGCAGATCAGCATCTACCGAAATTTTAGCTACAAGATTGTGGAGAAGCTGGAAAACGGCATGGTCGAAGTCGGAATTCTCACCCTGCCCGTGCAGTCTCCGAGCTTGAAGATTCAGCCAATCTTCCGCGACAAACTGATGTTGATGGTAAGTCCAAAAAATCCGCTGGCTAAGTACAAAGTCGTTCCGGTCAGCGAGATTGTGAAACAGCCACTGCTTCTCCCGAAGACGGGACACACTCGTCGCCTGCTAGACAAGCTGTTCCGGCCGCACAGCGCGGAGTTACAGGTGCGAATGGAACTGCCCAGCATTGGCATGATCAAGAGTTTCGTGGCGGCGGACCTGGGCGTTTCGCTGATTAGTGCCTCTTTTGCCCGCGATGAAGTGGAATCGGGTCGGGTCAAATTAATCGACCTGGAAGACGCAGAGTTATATCGGGAATTAGGGCTGGCATATCGGCGCGATCGAACCCTTTCGGTTGCTTCAACGGCATTTATCGGCCTGCTTAGGCAGTTTTCGACCCAGATGAAAAAGGAAGTTTAGCGTGCCGCCGCAGACGCAAACAGGAATTTCGATTGGATCCATCGCATTTTTGAGTTTCTCTGCCAAGCTGACGAACGTTATGCTTTGCCAGTAAGCTCAACTTAGATCTTCATGAATCGTCCCATCCAAATCGCTAAGCGAATTACATCGACAGGCACAGATATGTCGACACGAATTACGTGTCTTCTGGAGGATGGGATCGGATGAAGTAGAGCAATCTTAGAGATTCAACCGAACCCACCGCCAGAAGAGATCTGGCGGTGGGTTTTTCTTTGCGCGGAGAAAAAGGAAACGACATGAGCGAAGTACAGCGACAAAGCCGATTCGATCAAAGCGAAGAAGTTGTAGTGATGAAGTTTGGAGGCACGTCCGTCGAGGACGAAGCCGCGATCCGCCGTCTCATCGGGATTGTGAGAAGTCGACCCGGCCTACAACCGGTGCTGATCGTCAGCGCTTTAGCGAAAGTCACTGACCAGCTATTGGAAGCAGGGCGTGATGCGGCTGGTGGGCACCTTGGGCTCGCGCTCGCCTCCGTGCGGGACATCTACGTACGGCACGAGGCTTTGGCCGATTCGCTCGTCGAAGGATCCGCTTACGGCAGCCTGGATCGCGCGTTGCGCGGGGAGCTGCAGGCTCTGGAAGCTCTACTTCATGATCTGGCGGCGTCTCACCAGTTTGAACCTAGAGTTCAGGATCGTCTTCTTGGGTTTGGAGAGTGCTTCTCCAGCAAGCTTGTGAGCGAGGCGCTTTGCGAAGCCGGACTGAATGCTGCGCACTTGGACGCACGCACGTGCATCCTGACCGATGAGCGACATGGACAAGCGGGACCGCTGTGGGATGAAACGAACCAGCGGTTGCAGGACACGTTGTCTCCACTGCTGCAAACCGGATGTATCCCGGTCCTTGGCGGATATATCGCGTCTACCGCGGAAGGAGTGCCAACGACTTTAGGGCGTGGTGGCTCCGACTTCACTGCAGCCATTGTGGGCGCCGCGATTGCTGCTTCTCGCGTCGAGATCTGGACCGACGTTGATGGCGTTATGACGACCGATCCAAAACTGTGTTCGGACGCGCGCGTCATCCGCAAGATGAGCTTTGAAGAAGCGGCGGAACTGGCGCATTTTGGAGCGAAGGTGCTGCATCCCGCGACGATTGCTCCGGCGATGCGCGAAAACATTCCGGTTTACGTGTTGAATTCCCGCCGACCGGATGGACCAGGCACGGAAATCACGGCGCGCAACCGATCCGAGACCTCGATCAGCGCGATTACCGCAAAGCGGAATGTCGCTGCGGTGGATATCGACTCGGCTCGAGGAATTGACTCTGCTCTACTTGATGCGGTGTTTGCCGCATTCGAGAACCGTGGATGCCCGGTAGACGTCATGGCTACGTCCTTGGGTCGAATCTCGCTGCTGGTAGGTGCCACCTCGGAACTAAGCGCGATTGCGGCCGACCTTGCTGGCATCGCTACCGTGCGCTGGGAAAATCACAAAGCGCTGGTTTGTCTGGTTGGAGAAAACATTCGTCGGCAGCCGGACCTCACCAGCCAGATTTTCGCTGCGATCTCCGATATGGAAGTCCGCGTGTTATGCCAAGGAGCTTCTGACCGGACGATATCCTTCCTCGTCGATGAGGAGAAAGTAGAGGAGTCCGTGCAACGGCTGCACGGATTTTTCTTTCCGAAGCGCGAATCGGGTCCCGATTGGGGCGGAATCTCGACTGCCTACTGCCAGGCTGGCTAGACGCAAATTCTAGGTGCCAATCTTCGCAGCCTTCGACGCGGACTCCTGCGCAGCGATCGGCATCGGCTCAATAAGATGCAGGCCGCATTCTGTCTTGGTGAAGCCTGACCAGCGTCCCGCGCGCGGATCTTCTCCCGGCCGGACGGCACGCGTGCAATGGGTGCACCCGATGCTCGGATAGTCGCGGTTGTGCAACTCGTTATAGGGAACATCGTGATCGTGGATATAGCGCCAGACCTGCTTCGAACTCCAGTCCGCCAGTGGATTTATCTTCAGCAATCCGAATTTGGAATCCCATTCGATCTTTTGGGCGGTAGAGCGCGCCGCCGTCTGGTCGCGGCGAATGCTGGTGATCCATGCACTGAGTTCGCCGAGCTTTCGGCGCAGCGGTTCGACCTTGCGAATGTTGCAGCAGAGGTCCGGATCACGCGACCACAATCCCGGTCCCTGAGTTCGTTCCTGCTCCTCGGGCGAAAGGAGCGAATAGACCTTCTCGATTGTGATTCCGTAGCGGCTCTCAATCGTATCCATCAGGTTGTAGGTCTCGGGGAATAAGAACTCGGTGTCCAGAGTGAAGAGGCGGAAGTCCCGTCGAACTTTCGAAGCCATATCGATCATGACCATCCCCTCGACGCCAAATGCCGAAGAAATCGCGACGCGGTTCCCGAATGTTTTGAATGCCCAATCGAGTACTTGCTGCGGGGTCCAGTTCTCGGCGGCCTGCTGCACTGCAGCAAGTTCTGCTTCGCTGAAACTCGTCAACTGTTCTTGCGCGGGGTTGCTCACGCGAGTGACTCCTCGTCTGTTCGTGAAGTTGCGAGATCCGCAACGCGTGGAAATAAAGCCCCCACAGTTGAAAGGTTGACGGAGGAATGTGGAACCGCGAACTCCTCGATCTTCGGTACATCGGCAAACCGAAGCACTTCCCCAACCACCAAGAGTGTTGGTGTGGGCAGATGAGGCGCGGTACTTAGTTCCCCGACTGTCGTGCGATGAATGCGCTGATGTGGAGTCGTCGCCTGCGACAGCAGAGCGCAAGGCATGTCGCTCGAAACTCCGGCGGAGCTCAGCTTTGCCGAAATCGCGCCGTAGTCCTGACCTGGCATGTAAATCACCAGCGTTGCGCCGCTTCCGGCAAGTTTCTTCCAGTTCGCAGCTTCGCTTCCAGGAGCTTGGTGCGCGGTCAGCAGGACGACCGCCGATGACGTTTGACGATGTGTCAACGGAATGGCCGCCGTCGCCGCAGCGCCTAGGGCCGAGGTCACACCGGGAACGATCTCGTATGGAATCGCAGCGGCGCGAAGGGCCTCGATCTCTTCCCCGCCCCGCCCAAATATCAGCGGATCGCCTGATTTCAGGCGCACGACCTGAAGGCCGGACTCGGCGAGACCGATCATCAGGAAATTGATTTCTTCCTGCTGAATTTTCTTCTGACCCGAACGCTTTCCAACGTTGTGCAGTTTGGCAGTCGAAGAAATGAGACGGAGAATCTCGGGCGAGACGAGCTCGTCGTACAAAACTGCCTCCGCGCTTCGCAGCAGGCGCAACGCTTTGACGGTGAGCAATTCCGGGTCACCCGGACCGGCTCCGACCAAATAGACTTTTCCGTTCATTATTCCTCCCCTTTTGCGACCAGTTCGCGCGACTCCGCGAGCGCCGCATCTAGCGCGTCCTTGCTGGCAAGCGAATGCAGCAGGTCGAGCTTGCGTTCCTTATCTAAACTGCTGGCAAGGATGTGCTTTCGGGTCTCGCCAAGTTCGGCGACCCATGCTGCATAGCCCGGACCAAATTGTTTTTCAAGCTGTTTGCGGATCCTCTGTGCCAGGGAAGGACTCTTCCCGGCCGTCGAGACCGCAATCTGAAGATCTCCCCGGCGGACGATCGAGGGATAGAAAAAGTCACATAGATCGGGCACATCGACGACGTTGCACAGCACACCGCGCCTTTGCGCCTCGTGATAGATGCGCTCGTTTAGATTGCGCGACGACGTTGCCACTACAGCGAGAAACGCCCCGGCCAGGTCGTCCGGAACAAACGACCGCAGCTCGAGTTCGATTCTTCCGGCCCGCGCCCACTCCCGAACAGTCGCCGACGCATCGATCGAGACGACGCGGATGATCGCGCCAGTTTCGAGCAATCCCTCAATCTTTGGTTCGCCGACTTTGCCTGCGCCCACGACCAGGCACTGCCTGCCTGCCAGCTTCATGAACATTGGAAAAAGACTAGTCACCTTGTCCTCCTGCGGCGTGCGAGGCAGTCTGCGGAAGGTCGCGGGCCACTGCGTCGACAACTTCGCCTGCCAATAGCTCGCGCAATTCAGTGTCACTGTGGCGCGCGAAAAAGCGGCGGAGATTCTCTCCCCCTTCGCGATCGGCTAAGTAGCGGCTTAACAGTCGCTCGAGTGCGTCGGGGACATCGGTCGCCACGCAGCGGAACCCTACAGGCCGGGCCGTTGCCTGGTGCAAACCAACAGCGCCTCCGACGCAGAAGTAGTAAGCGTCCACCAACTTTCCATCCACTTTGATCTTCTTTCCTTCGAGACCGACGTCAGCGATCCAGTGCTGACCGCAGCTATTCGGGCATCCCGTGACGTGCAACTTCAGGTGCTGATCGAATCCAGGGAGGCGATCTTCCAATTCCTCGACCAGCCAGCGCGAGAAACTCTTGGTCTCTGTGATGGCGATCTTGCAAAACTCCGTGCCGCTGCAGGCGACGATCCCGCGCGCGAATGCCGAACCGCTGGTCCGCAAGCCAATCGAATCAAATTCCTTGGAAAGCGTGTCCGCGTGGATAGACGGTACGTTGACGACCAGCAGATTTTGCATGTTTGTGGCGCGCAGTTCGCCGGTTGCATAACGTTCCGCGAGATCGGCGGCGCTTTGCATCTGATCCGCGGTGATGCGGCCGCGAAGAGCCACCGCTCCCACGTAGGAAAGACCCGACTGCCGTTGCCGGTGCAGGCCAACGTGATCGCGATATACATCGTCGGGGGCATGCTCCTCGACGCCAGGTTCGAGCCGGAATCCGATGCGCTCCTCCAGTTCCGCCTGAAATCGCTCGGCGGTCCATCCATGACGCAAGAAGAGGAACTTCAAACGCGCCCGCTCCCGATGCTCTCGAAGAACCTCAGAATCACGGAAGAGTTCGGCGATGCCTTTGACCACCGGAACCACCTGATTCCAGCGAACGAATGCGTTGAGACGCGCTCCCAGGTAAGGATCGGTGGATAGTCCTCCAGCAACCCGCAAAGAGAATCCGACTTCAGACTTGCCGTCGACGTGACGTTCGATCGCCGTGAGACCGACATCATTGATCTCGGGATACGAGCACCAGGAGCGGCATCCGGCGATTGAGATCTTGAATTTGCGCGGAAGATTATAGAAATCGGAGTTGCCAGCAAGTAGTTGCGAAACCTCGTGGACCAACGGCGAAGCATCCACGATCTCGTCGGCATCGACTCCGGCCACCGGGCAACCGGTCACGTTGCGAACTACATCTCCGCAGGCGCCAATGGTGTTGAGTCCGACATTTGCCAGACCTTCGAGTACCGTGGGAAGAGATTCGATGGTGACCCAGTGAAGTTGAATGTTCTGACGAACGGTGAGATCGGCGATGCCATTGGCATGGCGGCGGGTGAGATCGGCAATCGTGCGGAGCTGCTCGGACGTCATCATTCCGTTGGCGATGCGGATGCGAACCATAAAACGCTGCAGAGCCCGTCCCACTCCGCCCTGTCCGCCCGTAACGCCGGCACCATCGCCCTGGGTGTAGACGCCCCACCAGCGGAAGTAAGTCCCGATCCACTCGGGTGGAATGGATCCGAATCCTTCGCGCGCGAAGCGACGGATCTCGTCCAGCCCTTCCCATGGGTTTTTCGCGCGCTTGATGCGCTCGACTCGTTGCGCCGTCGTCTCTTTCGCCGGAACTGTATTCGTCGTTGTCATAGGGTCATCAATCTCGTTTTGGGCAATAAAAAACCCACCGCCAGGTAGACTGGCGGTGGGTTCAATGAGTGCCGAAGTTAAGAAATGTTTCTTAGGTCAGCAGCCTCCCCGCGCCAGTGCACACGCATGCACAACAACAACAGCTACAACACATAGCGCGAAGATTGAGACTTCCTGACATTTGAGGTTCGATTGTAAGGGGGCGAGTCATGCCCGTCAATAAACTTGCGTAACACCTTGGATTCAAACTTCCGATGGAAAGGATCAGAAATTTTCCGCATGCGCTTACATCCAGCGTGAGGATAGTAGAATCAGCAACTTAGCTTTCTCAACAACTGTTGAGCGATAATCTGTGGGTATTTCTGCACCGGGCACCCGGCCACGAAAGGCAAGTCCCCTGATGAAGAAGCATTACTCCCTCTCCTTAGTACTGGCGTTATTGACGATGACGACCGCTGGCATCTGCCAGGGCGGTAAAGCCGACAATTACAAAGCAACCCTTGATCGCTTAAATTCCCTCACTCATCAGGCCGTGGCCGACTGGCGTTTACACGCAGACGTACCGCATCCCGAAGATCCAGCGCTAAGCGATGCAGATTGGGGCTCGTGGAACGTAAAAAATGTTTCCGGCGGTGGCGGACAGAATCCGAACGAGCGCCATTGGAAAGGGACGCAAGTATTCCGCCGATGGATTGAAATTCCCCAGATGATCAATGGCTATGCAGTGAAGGGCTCTCGAGTGATGCTCGACTTGCGATTCGGAAGCCGAGATAGCCTCAGGATTACAGTCTTCTCCAACGGTGCGATCGTGTATCGCGGAGACGACGACAACATCCTCCCTGTGCTGCTCACCGAGAATGCGCAACCCGGCCAGAAATATCTGGTCGCCGCGCGCGTGGTTTCGGGAGACGAGGTGGATGCCGAATTTTTTCATAGCGAGTTGGTGATTGACTCACCGCAGAACCGGCCAAATCCGGCGATGGTGCGATTGGAACTGCTTGCCGCGCGTCCTCTTATCTCCGCCTACGATGACGGCAAGGCAGAGCGCGAGCAACAACTCGACGCGGCCGTGAAAGCCATCGATTTCTCTCCGCTTGAAAAGGGCGATCAAGCGGGCTTCGACGCTTCCCTGAAAGCGGCACAAACGAAGATGGAAGTGCTCAAGCCCTGGCTGCAGCAGTTCAAGATTCGCGTTGTTGGAAACTCGCACATTGATATGGCGTGGCTCTGGCCATGGACCGAGACTGTCGAAGTTGTGCGGAATACGTTTCAGAGCGTGCTCGACCTGATGCGCGAATATCCAGATTTCAAGTTCACGATGTCGTCAGCCCGCACGTATGAATGGATGCAGGAGAAATATCCGGACCTCTTTCACCAGATTGAACAGCGCGTGAAAGAAGGACGCTGGGAAATTATCGGCGGGATGTGGGTCGAACCCGACCTCAACATGCCGGACGGCGAATCGCTGGTTCGTCAGATTCTTGTCGGCAAGCGCTATTTCCAGAAAAACTTCGGGGTGGACGTAAAGATCGGCTGGAATCCCGATTCCTTTGGCTACAACTATCAATTGCCCCAGATCTATAAAAGAGCGGGGATGGATTATTTCGTCACACAGAAATTGCTCTGGGCCCATGAATTCACCACCTTCCCGTACAAGCTGTTCTGGTGGCAGGCTCCCGATGGCAGCAAGTTGCTGACGTATTTCCCGCACGACTACGGAGGCGGAATTGAAGCGGAGCCGTTGGGAACGGATCTCTCCATATGGATGCCGTCGATCTATGGCAAGAAAGTTCCGGACAATCCGGAGATGATGCATCTCTACGGCGTGGGCGATCACGGTGGCGGCCCCACCCGCGTCATGCTTGATCATGCCGATCAATTACGCGCTCCCGAAACGGTCTTTCCCAAAATGCAGTTTAGTTTTGCCAGCGACTTCTTCAAAGACATCGAAACGAAACTGCCTACTATGCAAGTTCCCACATGGGATGGGGAACTCTACTTTGCTTATCATCGTGGCGTCTTCACGACGCAGGCGGAGACCAAGCGCCGGATTCGACGCTCGGAAGAAAATGTGCTGAACGCGGAGAAAGTAGCAGCGCTAGCGACTCTGTTTGGACGCCCGTACCCCCAAGAAGAGATGCTATTAACGTGGAAGAATCTGCTCTTCGATCACTTCCACGACATCATGCCGGGCTCCGGCATTGCGGTGAATTACCTCGACGCTCAGCGAAATCTCGAAGATGTCGACCGCGCTGCAAAAGAAATGACCATGGGATCGCTCGGCGAAATTGCCGCTCATGTGAACACGCAGGGCGACGGCGTGCCCATGATCCTCTTCAACCCATTGTCGTGGCCGCGAGCGGATGTGACCGAACTCGAAGCCCAACTGCCCGGACCTGCAAGCCATATTCAGGTCGTCGATTCGGCCGGCAAATCAGCGGATGTTCAACTGCTTTCACTCGATCCGGAAACCAATCGCGCTCGATTCCTGTTGCTTTCGAATACGCCTTCGATGGGATATGAAACATACTATGTGCGCTCCGCAACCAACGCCGCTCCGACGCACGCAGCGCTTACAGCAACGAAAGACACGCTTGAAAACGAGTTCATTCGCGTAAAAATCGACCTTCAGACCGGATGCATGACGAGTTTGTTCGATAAGCGTAGTGGCACCGAATCGTTGGCTGCGGCGGAGAGTGATACGGGCGGACCCAAGAATTCCATATGCGGCAACCTCCTTCAGGCCTTTACAGACACGCCGAAACAGTGGGATGCATGGAACATCGACGCCGACTTCGAGAAACGGCATTGGGATCTCGACAAGGCCGACGAAGTGAAAATCATTGAGAGTGGACCTCTGCGAGCCGTAATCGAAATCAAGAACCATTTTCAAAACTCGACCTTCGTGCGCGACGTCACTTTGTACGCAGGAGTTCCGCGCGTCGATGTGAAGATGCGAACCGAATGGCACGAGAAACACATCCTGTTGAAGGTTGCATTTCCCGTCGCAGGAAAGAGCAACAAGGCAACCTACGAAATCCCGTTCGGCTCTGTCGAGCGTCCGACGACTCGCGACACTCCGGCGGAACAAGCACAGTTTGAGGTTCCAGCACAGCGTTGGGCCGACATTTCGGATGGGAAGAAGGGCTTCAGTTTGTTGAATGATTCCAAGTACGGGTACGACGCGAAAGGAAACGTTCTGCGGCTATCACTTCTGCGGTCGCCGGAATGGCCTGATCCCCATGCTGACGAGGGACACCATGAATTTACCTATTCGCTTTATCCGCATGGCGGAAGCTGGAAGGACGCGCTAACGATCCGTCGCGGATATGAATTGAATTACAAACTGATCGTGCTCTCGTCCGAAAAACATGCGGGGAAACTGCCGGCTGAGCATTCGTTCCTGCAGGTGAAATCGGACAACGTCATCGTTTCTGCTCTCAAGAAAGATGAGGACGACAACTCTTTAATTCTGCGTTTTTACGAATGGGCGGGTAAGCGCGGAGATGTCAGCTTTGAACTTCCCGAGGCAGCAGTATCGGCGGTGGAAACAAATCTGATGGAAAAGCCGACTGGCAATCTTTCAGTCGGTGGCAAAGATCTCAGAGTATCGATCTCGCCATTCGAGATTAAAACCATCAAGGTGCAGTTCGATGGCACCCCGCAGGGCCCGATGCTGGAGAAACGATGAGTTCCGCCAGTGCGGGGAGCATTCTGGGTGTCGACATTGGGGGAACCAAAGTTGCCGTCGGCATTGTTTCCGCCGACGGCAAAATCCTGTCGCAAGCCCGGAAGCCCATGGCGGCCCATTCGACCGCGGAAGACGGACTTAACGCGGTCGTCGGCGCAATCGATTCGATGATGGCGACCGCGCCCGAGGGCGGGATCACGAGCATCGGCATTTGCGCTCCCGGACCCCTCGATCCCAAGACCGGAGTCATTCTGAACCCGCCGAATGTGCCCTGCTGGCGCAACTTCCCGCTCGGCGACAAACTGGCAGAGAAATACGGCATCCCCGTGAAGATTGACAATGACGCCAACGCTGCGGCTTTGGCAGAAACTCGCTGGGGCGCAGCGCGGGGATTTCGCTACGTTTTCTACGCGACCATCGGGACGGGAATCGGTACCGGGATCGTCTTCGACGGAGAGATATATCACGGCAAGACCGGATCGGCGGGCGAAGGCGGCCATGTGAGCATCGACTATCGCGGGCCAGTTTGCGCCTGCGGCAAACGCGGGTGCATCGAAGTACTTGCCGCCGGTACTGCCATCGGAGTTCGCGCTCGCGCAAAGGCTGCTGCAGACCCTTCCCGCCACTCCGCCATTCTGGATTTGGCGAAGGGAGAGGTCGCTTCGGTTACCAGCGAACTGGTGGGGAAGGCCTATACCGCCGGTGATCGCGCTGCCCGTGAAATCCTGCTGGAGACGGTGGACGTGCTGACTCCATGGCTGGGGAACATTGTCGATCTATTTGATCCCGACATCCTCGTGATGGGCGGAGGCGTGGCTGCAATGCTGAAGCCATTCTTTGATGAAATCAAGAGTCGTCTTCCGAAATGGTGCGTGAATCCGAATGCGGCCGATATTCCGCTAGTAATAGCGCACTATGGGGCTGACGCAGGAATCGCCGGCGGCGCGGCCTTATGTGCATAAGTCCCATCGCCCATTGTCCCAAAGTCACGTAAAAGTTCGTAAAGGATGCAGACCTTCCGCAACTTGCGGGGCATAATCCCGTTCATATACTAGAAGATCGAAACGCATTTTAAGGAGAGACCATGGTTAAAAGTTGCTTGCTCGCGCTCCTGCTTACCGGCTTGTTGTCAGCCGTTACCCCCACATTCGCGCAGGACAATGGCGCCAGCGGCCAGCCGTCTGAGCCGATGGGAGGACCGAATCATGGTGGTGGGCATTTTGATCCCACTATGCGCGCCGAAATGCTGTCTCGGCACCTGAACCTTAGCGCCGACCAGAAAGCAAAAGTAGTCGACATTCTCAAGACGGCGCAAACACAGATCGGAAGCCTGCATTCCGATACTTCGACTCCTCCCCAAGAACGTCATTCGAAGATGATGGAGATTCACAAAGCATCGGATGATCAAATCCGTGCGATCCTCGACCCGACTCAACAGAAGAAATGGGACATGATGCAGAGCCGTCGTCAGCAACATATGCAAGGACGCGGCCCTGGCGGACAGGCACCGCCGCCGGATTCTTCGCAGCCGCAATAACTTCAATCCTGTTTAGTGGGCCCTCCTGCAGGAGGGCTTTTCTTTTTGGACTCGAGAGTGCAAATCCAAGGAATAGCCCGCTGCTGATATTCTGGGTGGGCTGGTTTTCAAGAAGCGTATCCCTGCGGGCACGACTAATTCCGCTGAATCCAGCCCAATTACTTGAGGATTCCATGGCCGCACTGATCGATGCCATTGACGTTAAACGCAAGATGTTTTTCGAGTATGAAAATGCCCCGTTTCATTGCCTCGATGCAGAGGTGTCGACCCCCACGGCGCGTGGCGCCCAGACCCTGGTGCGACTGAAAATGCGCAACCTGCTGACTCGCGCAGTTTTCGACAAGACCTTCAAAGCCAGCGACAAGTTCAAGGAGCCTGACCTCGAAATGGTTCCAGCGTCCTACTTATATAGTGACTCTGACGGCTTCTATTTCATGGATCAAGAAAGCTTCGAAACTCTGACGCTATCCGCCGAGATGGTTGCGGAGTCGCAAAACTTTCTGATTGAAGGCCTGATTATTCAGCTCCACAAATTTAATGGGAATCCGATCGGACTGCAGATGCCGACTCACGTGGAACTCATCGTCGCCGAGACGGAACCGGGCGTGCGAGGCGACTCGTCAAGCGGCAGCGTAACCAAGCCAGCCAAACTGGAAACAGGAATCGAGATTCGCGTTCCCTTGTTTATCAAGCAAGGAGAGAAGGTAAAGGTTTCGACGGAGACGGGAGAGTTCGCAGGTCGAGCATGATTTCCCAGCGAAATAGGACTGGATATTGCTCGAGTTCGCAGTTCTTCACGATGAGTAATCAGGTTTGGGATATCTGCAGTTGTATTTTCTGCGTCCATTTTCGCAACCGCTGGCGGCTCGAACATGGTCTGTTCTTCAGTAGCGACTCTAAGTAATCCTTCCATACTCGCCTGAAGCCTTCTCGGCCTGGTCAACAATTTCGTCCATCGTTTTATCTTTGATGAGCCGCAAAAATCGCCAGCAAACATGTCACTGTGATTTAAATCACATCATTTCGCCTGCAACGCCAATAAAAAACAAACAGGCTCCGAACCGCGCGATCTAGTGGATTCAGGCTAATGACGGAGAGCGCACGGCTGAGTAGTATCACCAGTCGCACTTTATGAACGTCCGATGGAACGGCCAGTTTTCGTGTTTCGATCTCGTCGCGCAAAGCAACGATTGCGCTCGGACCATCGTGCAAGTCGGCGACGTAGAAATTGGCGGTGATGATTTTGTCGTTATGGCTGGCCCTTGCGCCGTAGAGTCTGAGAGCCAGTTGATGCAGACGGCTGAAGCTGTGGCTTCGGCAGGCGCGCGCATCCTTCGTGGGGGCGCCTACAAACCGCGCTCTTCTCCATATTCCTTTCAAGGCCTGGGCGTCGACCGGGCTGAAACTTTTGCGCAAAGCGCGGGAGGCCACAGGGCTTGCCATTGTCACCGAGGTGATGAGCGAAGACGATGTCGATCTGATTGCCGAATATGCCGACCTTATGCAGGTCGGGGCCCGCAGTATGGAGAACTATGCGCTGCTTCAAGCGCTCGGCCGCTGTGAGCGCCCCGTACTGTTGAAGAGAGGGCTGACGGCTACGTTGGAAGACTTGCTCCGCTCCGCTCAGGCAATCGCGATGAGCGGCAATCCACAAATCGTTCTGTGCGAGCGCGGCATTCGGACGTTTGAGACGGCAACGCGCAACACTCTGGATATCGCAGCAGTGCCCGTACTGAAAACTGTCTCTCGCCTTCCTGTGATTGTGGATCCTAGCCATGCCGCGGGAGTTCGCACCCTGGTCCCGGTACTTGCGAGGGCCGCTACCGTAGTGGGCGCGGACGGGTTAATTGTCGAAGTGCATCCATCCCCCGACGACGCGATGAGCGATGGTGATCAGTCACTCACATTCGGGCAATTCCGCAGCATGATTTGTGATCTTCAGCCTTATCTTTCGCTCCGCGAGGATTCGCTCAGACCCCGTCCTCAGCTCGTCGTGGGAGGGAATGACTGGTGAGGGGGTGTGAAGATGTGCGTTCCGCAGCTGGCGATTGGCCCGAACAGCAGGCAGATAACCTCGGTCTTTGGATAGCACGTGGTTTGGACGAAGCTCAACAGCAGTTGATCGAAGCATGGTCCGAGGAGCTAGGACTGTGAGGGCATGGGCCACTTCCGGGTTCCCGGCTCTCATTCTTCTAGGGTGCGTGGCGATGCTCTCGGCGCGATCCGCCCTTTACGGGGTACACGCGACACGAGAAGATGTCGCCGCCGGAAGCCGCGCCTTAGGTAGCAAAGTCTTGATGTACACGCGCACCCCTCAGTACTTGCCGCAGGCATGGATGAACGCTGGAGAGCGATTTCCCCGCGGCGGGACGATCGTTGTGAAAGTAGGCAACGACTCACACGATTTAGTGGCAGATTTTGCGGCGGCCGTCGACCCGAGCGTCAACCCTGACGGAATATCTGTGCTCTTCGCCGGCAAACAAAACCGAGAGGATCCGTGGCAGATCTACGAAGTACCCTTGAATGAGGGCACGCCCCGTCAGATTACCTCCGGCAAAGAAGATTGCATTCGGCCCTTGTATCTGCTGGAAGGACGCATGGTATACGCCCGGAAGACGGGAAACCAGTATGTCATTGAAACCGGTGCACTCGATGGACACGCCACGCCGATGCGCGTTACCTACGCTCCGGGTAATTTTCTTCCGACAGATGTGCTGCGCGATGGCCGGATCCTTTTCCAATCGAGCTTCCCCTTGGGCGGGGATGGATATCCAGAGATCTATACGGTCTATCCCGACGGCAGCGGCGTTGAGTCCTACCGCTGCGATCACCGGGATGCACGATTCAGTGGGATCCAGGGAATAACCGGCGACATTTTGTTCGCGAGGGCACGCGGGCTGGGCAAATTCACTTCCGCTTTGGCTCACGGTGTAGCGGTGAATGTTCCTGGACGAGACTACTCAGGTGGCATCGCAGAAACAGAAACGGATGCCATAATTCTTTCGTCTCGCCCGATTCAAGCCGCAGAGGCACCTCCCCGCCAGCAAGGTTACGCACTCAATTTGTGGTTTCCGCGCAGGCATACGCTGACGGCGATTGCGGCACAAAGAGGCGAAAGCCTTGTAGAACCATTATTGGTCAGACCTCAACCGGTGGCGAAGCGCTTTCCCTCCGCATTGCACGATTCGAAGACGACAAATTTGCTCGCGCTGAACAGCTACATCTCACGCGACGGCGAAATTCCGCAAGGAACCTTGAGTGTTGTCCGAGTATCCACCCTCGATGTAGGTGGAAGAGTTCGAGTGCTGGGAACCGCGCCCATCGAAAAGGATGGCTCATTCTTTGTGCAGGCGCCGGGCGACAGTCCTTTGAAATTTGAACTCTTGAACTCCGAAGGAAATGTCGTGCGCAAGGAACACGGCTGGATGTGGGCGCGCAGGGGCGAGCAGCGGATCTGTGTGGGTTGTCATGCCGGACCGGAGCGCGCTCCAGACAATGCCGTACCTGAGGTGCTGCTACGGACAACGACACCAGTCGACCTTACAGGCGCCTCACCGGATGCCGCGAGGGGAGCGAACTAAAGTGTTAGCTCTGCTCCTTGTCCTAATGATGATGCCTGTCGGGCAGATGCAAGCTGCGGAATTCCGGCAGAGCACACCGCCCGTGCATTCAAATCGGGCACCGGCCCTGACGAAGGCGGCTCCCGCCCCGGCAAAGCCCGCGGCAATTCGATTTGAGGATGCAACCGACGCGTCAGGAATCCACTTCACGCACAGCATGGGATCTCAGGCTCTAGGTTCGTTGCTGGAGTCGACTGGCGGCGGCTGTGTGTGGTTCGACTACAACAACGATGGGCTCCTCGATTTATATGTGGCAAGTGGAAAGCCTCTTGAAGACAGCATGCATCCGCACCCGATGAAGACGAAGCCGGAGCCGTTACCCCACAACCATCTCTACCGGAACAACGGCGACGGCACCTTAGCCGATGTAACGCTAGCGGCCGGTGTTGCGCCGGATATGTATTCCATCGCGGTGGCTGCGGCAGATTTCGACAACGACGGTTACGTGGATTTGCTGGTCACGGGCTACGGCAAAGCGGTTCTTTATCACAATAATGGGAACGGAACCTTCACCGACGTGACTGCGAAGGCGGGGATCAAGATCGGTGGCTGGTCAATCAGTTCAGCATGGCTGGACTATGACAAAGACGGTTGCCCCGATTTGTTCGTCGGGCGATATGTAAAGTTTGATCCGGCCTATCACAATTACTTCCCTGCCGATAACTTTCCCGGACCACTGGACTATGAGGGCGAGACTAACGTCCTCTATCACAACAATTGCGATGGCACCTTCACCGACGCCAGTACGAAGAGCGGGATTGGCGCCGTCATCGGCAGGGCCATGGGTGTGGCCACGTCCGACTTTGACAACGATGGCTGGCCGGATATTTACGTTTCGAATGATAAGACGCAAAACTTCCTGTTTCACAACGATCACAACGGGACATTCACGGAGATGGCGCTGGATGCAGATGTCGCCTACGGACAAAACGGTGAGGCAACATCGTCGATGGGTCCGGTATTCGCGGACGTCTTCGGCGACGGAAGACTCGACCTTTGGGTGACCGACTCGAAATATCACCGTTTGATGCGCAATAAAGGCAAAGGCCAATTCGAAGATGTATCAGCCGCATCTGGGCTCGCCCTGGCGGAAGCTCAATACACCAGTTGGGGCACTGGCGTATACGACTTCGACAATGATGGATGGCTCGACATCCTGTCGTTCCATGGAGGCCTCGCCAACATGATTCCGCAGGAGCAATCCCTGTTTCGCAACCTCGGGCATGGTTTGTTCGAGGACGTATCGCGGCAAGGTGGCGCAGTGCTGGATGTGAAAACGGTGACGCGGGGAGGATGCTTCGGCGACTACGACAATGATGGCAAGGTTGATGCCTTCATGGTGAACCTAAATGCTCAAGGCACTCTTTTGCATAACGTGACCCCGACATCCAACCACTGGATCGCAATCAAACTGAAAGGCACTAAGAGCAATCGCGATGGACTGGGCGCGCACCTGGAATTGACCGCGGGA
Source organism: uncultured Acidobacteriota bacterium (assembly GCA_963819455.1). Taxonomy (GTDB): domain Bacteria; phylum Acidobacteriota; class Terriglobia; order Terriglobales; family Acidobacteriaceae; genus Sulfotelmatobacter. The sequence goes on along the minus strand of CAWFWF010000009.1, from coordinate 472,231 downwards.
GGTCGGACGCAGGTTGCTGAGCGTTCGACTGGCTCAGGGTATCTCTCTCAAGATGATGATCGGATTCATTTCGGTCTAGGCACTGCAACAAGAGTAGATCAGATCGTCATTCGCTGGCCGAGCGGCAAACAGCAAACAATTACAGATCCAAAGATCGACGCGGTGCTGCCGGTGGAGGAGCCCAAGTGAAGCGATCCCTCAGCATCGTTCTAGCATTGGGCGTGACAGCCGTCGTGGCGATGCTCTTATCCGCGGTCCAGCCATTAGCACGGGCCGCCGCATCAGGCAGCAGTGATCAATATCTGTCGCCATCGGAGATAGCCTTCTCTCCCGATGGGCAGTTCCTCTACGTGGTTTGCGAGCGCAGCGATCAACTGCTGGTGTTAAGCGCGAAGGACGGCAACGTACTGCAGCGTGTCACCGTTGGACATATCCCGCGCTCCGTTGCCGTTTCTCCTGATGGGCGTCAGCTCTTCGTCACGAACTCCTGGGATGACACAGTCTCGATAATCGAATCGCCGACTGCCAGCAACAGAACCTATGCAGCAACCAGGAAGATCGCTACCGGCGCCGAACCTTATGGCATTGTCATCGATCATGCGGGCAAGACGTTGTACGTTGCCAACCGCATCAGCAACGACATTTCGGTCATAGACATTGCAACCGGCGTTGAGCGAAAGCGCTTGATGGCGGGCCGCGGAGCGAGCTACCTGGCGATCTCTGCCGACGGAACGCCGAGTGTACTGCACCCACGTCTATCCAAAGATCGCTGCGCAACGCACTCTACCGCAGTCCGAAATCACGGTTATCGACACAGCCCGCGAAATGGTAGTTGAGCGCATTGCGCTCGAAGGCGCGGCGGGGATGTTTCACATAGCCCTTTCGTCCGACGGGCGGCTTGGTGTGATCGCCCAGATGCGCCCTAAGAATCTCGTGCCGATCGCGCACGTAGAACACGGCTGGGTCTTCGCGCATTCGCTGACCGTTTTTGGCCTGGATGTGGGTGACCCGATTCAAGTGCCGCTGGACGAACTCGATGGTTATTTCTCGCTGCAGTACGGCGTCGCCATCACGCCGGACAAGTCGCGAATCTTCGTGACGGCTTCGGGGTCGGACTCGGTCACTGTGATCGATACAAAACGCCTGTTGCTCTTCGCTCATAGCCGCCGCAAGCCCTTCGTCAACGATCTGTCGGCATCTGCCAACTACGTGATCGCCCGAATCGCTGTGGGAAAGAATCCGCGGGGCGTCGCCTTGAGTCCGGATGGGACGCGACTCTACGTCGCGAATCGAATGGATGACACGCTGAGTGTGATCGAGACAGCGCACACCAGGTTGCTGCATACGATCGACTTGGGAGGCCCGAAGAGCATCTCCACTTTGCGGCGTGGCGAACAACTCTTCAACACCTCCGGCTACTCCTTTCAGGGCCAGTTCAGCTGCGCGAATTGCCACATCGACTCTACGTTTGACGGTGTGACGTGGGATCTGGAGCCGGACGGCTTCGGCAAGGACATCGTAGACAACCGGTTGATCGAGAACCTTTCCGGCACTGAGCCTTTTAAGTGGAACGGTGGCAATCCCAGCATGGCCCAGGAATGCGGCCCGCGAACCGAGATGTTTTTCTACCGCTCACAGAGTTACTCACCGCCGGAACTCGCCGACCTCGTGGACTACATCTACAGCCTGCCCTCCAGGCCTAATCGATTTCGCTCTCTGGATGGAGGACTCACCGAGGCGCAGGAACGCGGTAAAGCGATCTTTTATCGCTCCGTGAATAAGTTCGGCAAGGCAATTCCAGAGACTAACCAATGCGCCTATTGCCATAGCGGGCCGAAGTTCACCAGCCGAAAGCTGTTTGATGTTGGCACAGGCAAGGCGAACGACCGCTCGCCGATCCTGGACACTCCCCAACTTACCAACGTGGCGCTGACGGCGCCGTACTTGCACGATGCGTCGGCGCGCTCCTTGGAAGAAATCTGGACGGTCTTCAATCCACACGATCAGCACGGATTCACCAACGACTTGACCAAGGATCAACTGAACGACCTGATCGAATACCTGAGGACGCTATGAGATTGCGCATTTGGGTGACACTGCTTCTGGCACTCCCGCTGGCATTAAATGCTACCGCCGCGGATGTTAGCCACGCGAAGACCGCTTCAATGCCGCGCTTTCGTTGGGAAAACTTTACGACCGCAAATGGCCTGCCCGACAACCATGTCTTCGCCGTACTCGTCGATGGCAAGCGCGTATGGGCCGGCACAGAGAACGGGCTGGCACTCCTTGAGGAGGGCAAGTGGCGAGTGTTTACGACCAAAGACGGAATGGCTCATCGCGCCGTGCTTTCACTCGCGCTCGACAAAAACACGGGAGATTTGTGGGCCGGCACAATGGGCGGGTTAAACCGCATATCCGCAGGGCGGATCGATACGTACACACAACTGAATTCGGGTCTTTCGAATGACGTGGTCTATGGCGTCGGAGTTCAAGGCGACTTAGTGTGGACGGCGACCGCCGCCGGCGCCAGCCGCTTAAATACGCGCACCGGTGATTGGTCGCTCTACAACGAGCGTAACACCCCTATGGGAGAGATCTGGACGTACGCAGTAAGCGTCGGTTCCGACAAGGTGTACTACGCGGTATGGGGCAGCGGCGTACTGGAATACACGATCGCCACCGGCCGCTGGAAGGACTACACCGATCCCGATGGCGAGAATGAGCTCGTTCTATTCAAGGATCAGGGACTCATCCACAAAATAACGACTTCCGTCAGCTACATCGACAAAACGTTATGGGTCGCGACATATTTCGGCGATAGCCGCTATGACGGCCGCAGTTGGCATAACTTTCTCACCAAAGACAGCGGATTGCCGTCCAACTTCACCAACCAAGTGAAGGGCCTCGACGCCTCGCGCGCCTGGTTCTGCACCGACAAAGGACTGGCATACTTCGACGGAGCGAATTGGGCGGTGTACCGGCCCGCTCTGGACACCGGCAAACCGGAAATGTACGTACGCGACGCCGAGGGCAAGATCACTCCGGTGCACGTCGATACCGCACCGGCACACAACTATGTCCTGGGCATCGATTTTCAGGGCGACGACGTTTGGGTCGCCACAGCTAAAGGATTAAGCCATGGAATTCGACAGAAGTAATTTATGGAGGGCCTTATGAATCTGCAGGAATTAATAAATGAAGCAAGCACCTCGATCGCGCCGATTGAAAAGAGGGCGATCACCAACTTAAACGTGCTCAACGAAGCTTACGACTACGCCAAACCAAGCACCTTCGCGCGCGGCATGCGCGTCGACATTGGCAACTTTGCCATTCTCCTCATTTCTGGCACCGCCAGCATTGATGAAAATGGCGCCAGCGTTCACATCGGCAACTTCAGCGCACAGTGCCGAAGAACGTTCCAGAACATCACCGGCTTGCTCGAGTCCGAGGGCGCAACCTGGCACGATATCGTTCGGACAACGTGCTACCTTCGCGACATTGAACGCGACTACGCCAAGTTCAATGAAGAGCGAACAGAGTTCTACAAAGAGCAGCGCCTCGATCCCGTACCGGCTTCGACGGGTATCCAGGCAATTCTCTGTCGTCCGGAACTACTTATTGAGATTGAGGCGATTGCCATGTTCAAGAAGGTCGACCGGTAGGGATCGCGAATGAAACCGACCGCCGTGTTGGGCAAAGAGGTTGAGTGATGAACATGGTCATCATTAATAAGCATAGGGCTCCGCGAACTTGGTGGTTGCTTTCGTTTGTGCTTGGGCTGGCGCTCTGTTCGGCGGTCGCGCAAAGCAATTCCGCCTTATCGAAGCCGAATCTGTGTGAATGCGGCGCAAATCCGCCAAAGCCCCGAATCGAACGCACTGTCAAGCCATATGCATCGGAACCGAAGGACATGCAACCCTATTCAAAGTTCGCGGAGCCTTACGATCACAATTACATTCAGACGAACGCTTACTCCGGAGCCGCGCGGGACATCCCTGAGCCCGACCTCAAAGACCTCTCGGAAATCCACATCGGATTTCTCGGACCAATTGAAACAAATCCCGACCAGCCCTTCGGTCAGCGAATGTTAAATGGAGCGCAGCTTGCTGTCGACGAGGCCAATGCGCGCGGCGGATATGGCGGAAAGCCTTTCAAACTCTTGCCCCACAATGATTATGACAATTGGCAAGCGAACGCGGTTTACGGCGACGATCGGCCCACCACTCAAGAGATCTGGGGGGCGGCCTCCAACCAGGCTGTCAAGATGATCTATGACGACAAGGATTGGGCTATCCTCGGCTCCATCAGTTCGGAATCCACTCACATCCTGCTCCGGCTGGCACTTCGCGCGGAGATTCCGATCGTCAATTCAGCGTCGACCGATCCGACAATTCCTGAAACCTACATTCCCTGGTATTTCACTAATCTGCAGGACGACCGCGTACAAGCGAATACTCTGGCACGCCACATCTACGATGAACGAAAGCTGAAGCGAGTCGCGCTCCTCCGCATCAACAATCGCTACGGCCGGTTCGCCTCGCCTAAGTTCAAAGATGTCTCCCAGCGGCTGGGCCATCCCATTGCGATTGAGCAGCGCTTCCCTGCCGGAACCACTGACTTTCGCCGCGAACTTCGCGCGATCGAGGGCTCGCGCGTAGACGGCATTGTGCTTTGGACCGATCAGCTGCAGGCGGCCATGATCCTGAAGCAAATGCACGAACTTGGTATGCAGCAGAAAGTCTTCGGAAGTTATCGCACAATCGGGGACGACTTGATCGCTCAAGCTGGCGACGCAGCCGAAGGATTCGAGGCAGTATTTCCATATGACGCCTCGCGCAACGATCCGCGCTGGCAAAAATTCAATTCAGACTACGAGCGCAGGTATAACCAGAAACCAGAACAGTTCTCTTCACTCGCTTACGATGCAATGAATGTACTACTGGCTTCCATCTGCAAAGCCGGACTGAATAAGGGTCGCATCATGGATGCTCTCGCGCAGGTGTACGAATATGACGGCGTTACTGGACACATGGTTTTCGACACCAATAGCAAGAACACCGCTCCCATGTATCTGGCGCGGGTGCATAGCGGCCGTATCGAGTACCATCCTGCGTCCATGGGGCCGCTGAATGCACAGTCGAAAAATTCACCAGCGGTGCTGCCGGTGGTAATTGATGCGCCATCCCCTTACGCGCGAGTCGGTGAGGATGGCGTTTCCTACTCCGGTCCGACGATAGCTGATTCGGCTGCAGAAGAATTGCGGATCGTGGTGTTCGGTCCCCATGCCGAAGAAGCGATTAAGTCATCGGACGTAGCGGTGGCACTAGCAACCCAAGGTTCGCGGATCCAATTAATCGCGGTGTCGTCCGATCGATCCTGGGGCAAAGCCTCGACGGAATTGGTGAATGCAATCTTCGAACAGCCTGCGGTGGGTTTGATTTCTTTAGATCGTGACTCGAGTCATTTGGCTGAGCAGCTCGCGGTGAAGACCTTTTTGCCGGTGCTCGCACTCTCCACGGACCACGCACTCACTTCCACCAACATTCCGTGGATCTTCCGCCTGCCACCCAGCGCGACTCTGGCCGAAGCCGTACGCTGCTTCAGCGCGGCGGAACGTCAGACCGGCCCGAACGCGCAGCGGATTCGCGATATCCTGGCATCCGGTTCGGACGTTGCCGGGTTTCATTTCGCATCAACAGGCGAGCCGGTTCGAGATAAGGGATATCGCAGCCTGCATTCCGAATAAAGGTGCCGAGCACGCTACTTGGGATTGACGCTGTAGTTGCGATGCATACCGACATGCAGCCGCACTCGTTGCCCTGGTTCAGCGTTGATCCGAAACAAAGCTGTTGAGCCATCCATGCTGGTGGGTGCCGGGTCGGAGTCCACCGTCCAATTCTCTGGTACCTGGTGTCGAACGACGAAGACAGTAGGCTTGTCCGTAGGATTTTGAACGACGTATTCCTGCTCTGCAACGCGGACAAAGAAGCGGGTACGCTCGCCGTCTCTGATCTTCTCTTCAGCATGGTGGGACGTCAACACGCTTTCGAGGTGACAAATGGCATCGTCGCGAAACGCGCCAACATGGTCGCCTAAAATCAAGGGATCGGAATCAGGTTGAATCTGACAAGATTTATCCACGACGATCGATAGTCGGGATGTATCGTCTTGACTCAGCCCGAAGGGCGCGGCGAAGAGCATGGCCGCCATCGCGAGCGCAAAAGATGAGAGCACTCTTAGGCCTGTCATGAAAGCGATAGTATCAAAGGCCAGAAGATCGAAAAAGACAATCTTCAATTGACTGAGCCTCACAGACAAGAGCAGCGAATCTCGATCAACTTTGGTTTGATGTCATGGAGCAACGAGATAAAGCGTTCCACCGTCCATTATTGTTTCCCCACCTTCCGTGACGCCGACGACGCCGAAGGGACCTGAGGCCAAGGCCCCAATTGGTCCAAAACCGTCGTTTGCACCTTGGAAATTATGCAGAATTGTTTCTGGCCAATTTCCACCTGCGGCCGGTGTAAGCATGAGGAGTGAGCCGGATAGGTAGGTCGTAGCGCTATAGAGGTTCCCAGCAGCATCAAACGCGGCGCTGGCGGGACTGGCACCGTCGATGAGAACACTACAGCTATGTAAGACGACTAGATTGGGCGCGCCGCTTGAGAAAGATAGTTGAAATATTGTTCCGCCTCCAAAGTCGCCTGTAAAAGCGGTCCCGCCGTACAGCATCCCGTTGTGGAGTAGCACTCCGCCAAAAGGCCCAGAGCCGTCGCTGGCTCCAGTAAAAACGTAGAGTACGCGTTTGATCCAGGGACTACCGGGATTTCTGGGTGGACGTAACTGGTATACCGTGCCGCAGCCAGAGTTGAAACATCCGGTTGTTCCTCCGAACTGAGTAGTTCCGTAAATGTTGCCGGCGGAGTCGATCGCTAAAGCACCGCTGGGAGAGCTTCCGTCCGCCCCACCGGCAAAGGTGTAAAGCAATTGGTACGACCAAGGCCCAACACCTGTGCTCGATGGGCTTAGTTCGAAGATGAAGCCATTGCCATCAGGATAATTCGGATCGACTACGAACACGTTCCCAGCGCCGTCAATGGCGAGCCCGGAGTAGCGAAAACCACTGTCGTCAGTGGTGAAATCATAGAGCGTGGTTTCCGTCCATGCTGCGTTGAGAATCGCGGGAGGACTCAACTGGAAGACCGTTCCCTTGTTATTGGCGCCACCAGCCGCGGTCACACCGTAAAGATTCCCTTTTTTGTCGAAGACCAGCGTGCCCGAAGGAGTACCGCCGTCAGCCACCCCGGAGAAGTTGTATATCTGCCGGTATCCGCTGCCATCGGCGTGCATTTTGAAAATGGTGCCACAACCAGTTGGTTGGCCGTTCGGGCTCGTCCCGCACTGAGTGCTGCCGCCTCCGGAAAACGTCTGCCCAAAGATTTCTCCAGCCTTGGAGATCACTACCTCAAATGGCCGATTCCCGCTCATGCCCGGATGGAAATCGTGCAGCACCGAGTAGGTCTGGCTGTGCATCGTAGCTGTTCCAAGTGCCGCCACCAAGATCGCGCCCAGCCAGCTTCTGAAACTCATCATTCACCTCAGGAGACTTTCCAGCAGACAATGGAGGAATTCTGCCCACTAGCCACGAGAAAATCAAGTTTCGATAAAAGAAAAACGAAAGGCTGGAGACCACAGACTCAGAGTGAAAAGCAACTTAATCATCTTCACCCGAGAAACTAAGCGAAGTGACCGTTCGATGCAATTTCGCAAGACTGGTGATGAACCCAAACGTGAGCCTTTTCGTTCCAGACTTTACTTGGAATGGCGGGTTGAACGTTCAGTAAGGCTAAACCGCTTGGATTGTTGGCGTCCCCGACGGGATTTGAACCCGTGTTACCGCCGTGAAAGGGCGATGTCCTAGGCCAGGCTAGACGACGGGGACGATGTGAGGCAGGACTTAGCGAACAAACGATGTTAACAGTCGCTCCGTGGGCTGTCAAAAGTTCGCCTCGCCTGCGCAGCGACGCCTGATCTTCGAACTCTTGCGCATGCTCCGCGTATCGGACAGTCCAGCTATTGCAACGACGCTCATTTCGATCGCCCTTCATCCCGCGAGGAGATCGCACTACAATATTATCGAGGCGCACGCTTCGCGCCCGCAATGTTTATGGCTGACCCTTTATACCTGAGCCTTTCTTTCCCCGACTTCAGCGGTCCTGCAATGCTTCCACATCTCCTCGCGGTGCTGCAGCAGTTCCCTTTTTCCGAGCAGCGGCCAGGAATCACTTACGTCGCTGTGCAACCGGTTTCATGGATGGAAGCCAGTATCCTTGAGCGCAGATTTTCTCCTGGCGTTTTGCCGGAGGAAGCCATGCTCGTCGCTGCCGACTTGATCCATGACGACTTCGCTTACACTTTCGAGGCTTACTGGGATCTCTGGACGCCCGACGAGACCGGCAAAAAGTGGATGCTGATCCCAAGCCTGGTCACATTCACCATGCACGGCGAAGAATTCGAAGATGGCCTGCATCATGAGAATGGGCACATCCAAGTCGACTTCGGCCTCGACTCGCTATTCGTGCAGGAGAATGTTGAATTGACAGACGAAACTCAGGCCAAGATTCGAGACAACGTCGCCAAGCTGGTTGAGTTTACAAAGAAGGCAGAGATGAATACCCGTGCGACGTCCCGCCGCTTGTGGTCGGAATCAGAGGAAAGCCTGCCACAAAAGCTGATTTCGCGGCTGCAGAAAGTGCAATAAGAAAAGGGCGCGGCCCACAAACTTTCTGTGATCGCCGCGCCCGCCTGATTTGGCGCGTTATTTCGTTCGTCCGCCCTCGACTTTCAACTTATCGGCCGCTCCGGCTTGCGCGGCTGCCAGTCGTGCCGTGAGGACGCGGAAGGGTGAGCACGAAACATAGTTGAGTCCGGTGCGGTAGCAGAACTCTACCGACGACGGCTCGCCACCGTGCTCGCCGCAGATCCCAACCTTCAGGTTTGAACGTGTCTTGCGACCGCGCTCCGTCGCCAACTTCACCAGTTGTCCCACACCTTCCTGATCAAGAGCTGCGAACGGATCCTGCTTCAGAATTCCCTCCGCCAGGTACGTCGGAAGCACCTTGTTGACGTCGTCTCGCGAGAAGCCGAATGTGGTCTGCGTGAGATCGTTGGTGCCGAACGAGAAGAATTCCGCCTCTTTGGCAATCTCGTCTGCGACCAGTGCCGCGCGCGGCAACTCGATCATCGTGCCGACCATGTACTCGATCTTCGTTCCCTTCTCTTTGAATACTTCCTCGGCCACGCGACGCACGATCGCTCCCTGGTTCGCCATTTCCTTAACGGTGGCGACGAGAGGAATCATGACTTCCGGAAATACTTTCACGCCTTTCTTCGAAACTTCGACAGCCGCTTCGAAGATCGCGCGCGCCTGCATCTCGGTGATCTCGGGATAGGTGATGCCGAGGCGGCATCCGCGATGGCCGAGCATCGGATTGAATTCGTGCAACTGTTCTACGCGTGCAAGGAGAGGAGGCAGAGCCTTCTTCAGGTCGCCAATTCCCTTCACGCCATAGTCCTTATACTTCCCGACAAGTTCTTTCTTCTGCTTGGCGCTGTAGGAGGACAACAACGCGATGTCGACCATCAGGTCTTCGCGGCGCGGCAAGAACTCGTGCAGCGGCGGATCCAGCGTCCGAATCGTAACCGGCAGCCCGTCCATCGCTTTGAAGACCCCGGCAAAGTCTTTGCGCTGCAACGGGAGAAGTTTCTTCAGAGCAGTGCGGCGACCTTTTTCGTTATCCGCGAGGATCATCTCGCGCATCGGGCCGATCTTGTCCTCACCGAAGAACATGTGCTCGGTGCGGCAAAGACCGATCCCTTCCGCTCCGAATGCGCGAGCCTGAACCGCATCGCGAGGAATGTCGGCATTCGCACGGACCTTCATCGTGCGGTGCGGATCCGCCCACTGCATAAACTTCTGCAACTCCGGATCATCGGGAGACGGATCGAGCGTGTTCAGCTTCCCCTTGATAACGCGACCTGGTTGTGCCGTCAAGCGAAATCCAGTCGCCCTCTTTGAACACCTGCCCTTTTACGCGCATCTCGCGCGTCTTTTCGTTGACGTCGATGTCCCCGGCTCCAGCGACGCAGCACTTACCCATTCCGCGCGTAACCACCGCAGCATGGCTCGTCATGCCGCCGCGAGAAGTCAAAATGCCCTTCGCGACTTCCATGCCGTGAATATCTTCAGGCGTCGTTTCGGCGCGAACCAGGATCACCGGCTTCTTGACGGCGTCGTGTCCCGCTACCTTTGACAGCTTCGTCGGCGGTGAAAACGATCTGACCGACAGCCGCTCCCGGCGACGCCGGCAGTCCCGTCGCGAGCACCTCGACCTTCGTGCTCTTCTCGTCGAGTCGCGGAACCAGGAAGTCATACAACTGGTTAGGCTCGACGCGGAAGATCGCTTCTTCTTTCGTGATCAACCCTTCCTCGACCATCTGGATCGCGATTCGTACGGCAGCGAGACCAGTCCGCTTTCCGTTCCGCGTTTGCAGCATGTAGAGCTTGCCGTCTTGGACGGTGAACTCGAAATCCTGCACGTCTTTATAGTGTTGTTCGAGCCGAGTCGTGATTTCGCGCAGCTGGTTGTAGGCCTCAGGCATGATCTTGTGTAATTCGACGATAGGCACCGGCGTGCGAACGCCGGACACAACGTCTTCACCCTGCGCGTTGATCAGAAACTCACCGTAAAACTCCTTGGTACCGATCGCGGGGTTGCGCGTGAAGCCTACGCCTGATCCGCTTGTATCGCCAAGATTGCCAAATACCATCGCCTGCACGTTCACGGCGGTGCCAAGCATGTCATCAATGTTGTTCATGCGGCGATAATGCTTTGCGCGATCGTTCTGCCATGAGCGGAAAACGGCGTCGCGAGCCAGCACCAGCTGTTCGCGCGGATCCTGCGGAAAGTCCCGCTTGGCATGTTTCTTTACGACCTTCTTGTACTCGGCGATGACTTCCTGCAACGCCTTGGCGTCGAGGTCCGTATCCATCTTCGCCTTCTTCTGCTTCTTCTTGGCGTCGAATACTTCGTCGAAGGCATGCTTCTCAATATCGAGAACAACGTTGCCGAACATCTGGATCAACCGGCGATAGGAATCAGCCGCGAAGCGCGGATTGTTGGTGCGCTTCGACAAAGCTTCGACGCTCTTGTCGTTCAGACCAAGGTTCAGGATGGTGTCCATCATGCCGGGCATGGAGAACTTAGCGCCCGAGCGCACGCTGACCAGCAATGGATTGTCGCCAGTACCGAGTTTCTGTCCCTGCAATTGTTCGAGCTTCGACAAAGCCTCGTCCATCTGGCGATCCACATCTTTCGACGCCGCGCCGGAACGCATGTATTCGCGGCAGGCTTCGGTCTGAATCGTGAATCCGGGAGGCACCGGCAATCCGGCATTCGTCATCTCGGCGAGGCCAGCGCCTTTGCCGCCGAGCACGTCCTTCATCTTGCCGTTGCCATCGGCCTTGCCGCCGCCAAACGAATACACATATTTGGTCCCAGACGGCTTGTTGGTTTTGGTTTCTTTTGTTTCAGTTTCGGGGAGAGTCATTGTCGCCATAGTATGAGTCCTTTTTTCCTTCGTCTTGAAATTTCAAGTTTTCCGAATGATCCTTTGAGCGCAGCGCAGAACCTCTTCCGCACCAGGAACAATCACCGATTCCGGAAGGAATCCTTGCGACTACCGCCTAACGATTCTCATGGGAAGCCAGGCCTGCTCAGCCTCACGCTTTAGCTTCTGTTGCGATCTCTGAAAAGTCTGCGATCGACGAAAACTCCTTCAGCAAGGCCCGAAGCAATGCGAGACGATTCGCCCTCAGCCGTTCGTCTTCGACCATTACCATCACTTTGTCGAAGAATGCATCGAGCGGTTCACGGGCCGTGGCCAGCAACCGCAGCGCCTCCAGATATTCGCCCTTCTTCCGGTGGGCTTCCACGCGCGCACCCTGTTGCGCCAGATAAGCGATCAGGCTCTTTTCCTCGTCGGCGGAGCCAGGCAAGCTCTCCACCTTCTCAGCGAGCTTGATCCCCTTCTCTTCCGCCTGCTTCAGGATATTTCGCATACGCTTGCAGGCTGCCCCAATGGCTTGAAACTCCGGCAGATGAAGAACCTGCTTCACAGCATCGGCACGCGCCATCGCGTTGACAACATCATTGGCATCCGCAGCGAGCACCGCCTTCACCACGTCGTACGGATATCCGCACACATCGCGCAGGTAAAACTCTAGCCGCTCGCGGAAGAACGTTTTTACGCTCTCTTCAAACTTCTCAGCTGCAACGAATTTCCTTTCCGCTTCGGATTTCTGATATCCGGTACGGGCATCCTGCATCAGCTCATTCAACCGCAGCGGAAGTTTCTTCTCGGCGATGACTTTGACGATTGCATTCGCCTGACGCCGCAAGGCAAATGGATCCTTAGAACCGCTCGGGACCAATCCCAGCGCAAACATGCCTGCAATTGAATCGGCCTTGTCTCCGATCGAAAGCACCGAGCCTTCGATCGACCGCGGCACGTCGTCGTCGGTGGACTCGGGCTTGTAGTGATCGTAGATCGTATCGGCAATCGCCATGCGGGTTTCATCGCGAAGCGAGGGATCGAGTTGCTGCGCCCGCGCGTATAGGCCACCGACGATGCCCTGCAACTCGGTGAACTCCTTGACCAGTTCGGTGGTCAGGTCAGCCTTCGCCAGGCACACCGCCTTGTGGATGACACCCGGACGGACCGCTACGCCATGCTGCTTCAGAATCTCGCTCAACCAACTGCACAGCCGCTGCACTCGCAGGGTCTTGTCGTAATAACTGCCCAGATCTTTTTGAAACGTCACATTCCGCAGCGAATCCAAACGATCCAGCAATGATTTCTTCTGGTCCGTCTCCCAGAAGAAGCGCGCATCGTTGAAGCGTGCGCGCAAAACGCGCTCGTTGCCGTGCCGTATCAATCCTTGCGGATCACTCTCGGTGTTCAGCACTGCAAGAAAGTAGGGCGCCAGTTTTCCGGAAGCGTCTTCGACGGCAAAATATTTCTGATGATCGCGCATTACGGTGACCAGAACCTCTTCAGGAAGAGCCAGAAATTGCGGATCGAAACTTCCAAGAATCGCCGAAGGAAATTCGGTGAGGTTGACGACTGTATCGAGGAGAGCCTTGTCTTCCCTCCATCGTGCTCCCGGAACCGTTCGAGTGGCGGCGTCCAGCGCCTTGCGAATCTGATGCTCGCGCTCGGCTCGACCCAGCACCTTCGCCGCTCGCAGCGAATCCACGTAGGCCGATCCTGCCTTCGAAATCACGACGGGACGATCCGTCAGAATGCGGTGTCCGCGGGAAGTGTTCCCTGCCGGGATGCCGTCGAATTCGAGCGGGATCGTTTCTCCATCTAGCATCGCAACCAGCCAGCGCACCGGACGAACGAAGCGCTCGTTCGTTTTGCGCCAGTACATGTTCTTTGGCCAGTAGATCATCGACAGCTCTTTGGGCAGCGACTCCGACAATATCTGTGCGGCAGTGCGACCCTTCTTCGTGACCTTGGCTGCGATGTACTCGCCTTTGGCGGTCGAAACTTTTTCGAGCTGCGAAACCTCTATTCCCGCCTTCTTGGCAAAGGCATGCGCGGCGGGAGTCGGCTGCCCGTCTTTGTAAGCGACGCTCACGGAGGGGCCGGTAAGTTGCTCGACTACGTCGTCTTGTGCGCCAGCAATTCCCGGAGCCATGATGGCCAGACGTCGCGGGGTCTCGAACGAAGTTATCTCTCCTCCGGCGAGTCGCTCGCGCGAAAGGAGTGTCCCCACTCGTTCACGCAATTCTTGCGACGCCGCATCGATCATCCGCGCGGGAATCTCTTCGCAACCGATCTCTAGGAGAAAATCTGGCATGCCTTCAAACCATCAAGTGTTGCAAAATCAGGAGACGCTGAATGTGACAGTAATCACACTCCGGAAAATAGCACCCTCTCAATGGCGGCTGGGACCTACGGCGCTACGAACCCACCGTTGACAGTACTTCCTTCTCAACTTTCAATTTTTTCGCGGCAGGCGCAGGTTCATCTGTCTGCTCCGCAGTAGTTGATTCCTGCTTCTGCTGATCCACCCATGCCTTGGCGATCCCTACCGCCAAAGCGCGAACCCGCGCGATCACGCCCACACGCTCAGTCACCGAAATCGCTCCCCGCGCGTCCAAAATATTGAACAGGTGAGAGCATTTCAGACAAAGATCGTAAGCTGCTAACAGAGGAAATCGCGACTTATCGCCGAATGAAAGTGTATGCCCCATCCTTGTCGTGTTTTCTGCGACGAGGTCAGGATTTTGATTCTCTTTTTTCGGTGAATACCCTGCAATCAAACGCTTGCATTCCGCCTCGTACAGATCAAAGTGCTTCCATGCACTTTCCACATCGGCCGCTTCGAAGTTGTACACCGAGAATTGCAACTCGTCCGCCAGTCGGACGTCCCCATATTTCACCACGCTGCCTGTATTCGGATCGCGGGCCCAAACGATGTCGTAGATCGAATCCACATCCTGCAGGAATGCTCCGATCCGCTCGAGGCCATACGTTAGTTCTGCACAGATCGGAAAGAGGTCTACACCACCGCATTGCTGGAAGTACGTAAACTGTGTGATCTCCAGGCCATCGAGCATGACCTGCCAGCCCACTCCCCAGGCGCTCAGGGTGGGAGCTTCCCAGTTATCTTCCTCAAATTTGATGTCATGCTGGCTGAGGTCAATGCCGATCGCTCCCAGCGATTCCAGGTACAACTCCTGCACATTTTCCGGCGGCGGCTTCAGGATTACCTGCAACTGCATGTGCTTGAAAAGGCGGTTGGGGTTCTCTCCGTAACGTCCGTCGGCAGGCCTCCGGGAAGGCTGCACATACGCCACCTTGTATCGCTTCGGGCCCAAGACGCGCAGGAAAGTTTCGGGTGCCATCGTCCCCGCGCCAACCTCGACATCGTGGGGCTGCTGCAAGACGCACCCGCGCTCTGCCCAAAAGGCTTGCAGACGCAGAATGAGTTCTTGAAACGTAAGCGACTTGGATACTGATGATGTCATTCTGAAATGGCAGTTCCCAGCTGCAAGCCTCTAGCTGATCCTGAAAACAAATGCATCGAGCGCCAACGGCTCGAGGCTAGAAGTTCAGTGACGTGGAAGCCCCGCAGGTAATCTCCGATTGTAATGGATGAAGGCAGGTACCGTCAGCACGCGACCCTGATGAGGGGTTTCCGGCAAGGACCTGCGTGAATAGAGGGCTTCGAGCAGCCCGCAAACACGGATATCAGTTTTCCCTGTGCAACTTCATTCATATTGACGACCTGATCCGAAGGAGAACACACTCCCTACACCTACTATCCCGGGGAGCGTTCCATGAGTGCTGGATTCTTTGTACTGAAGCTAGCCGCATCCTTGACAATGACTCTCGCCTTGATTCGGATCAGTTCCGCACAAGTCCAGAGCGAGACCGATCCAGTCGTAACGAACAACCACGCCGCGGCGGCGACCCTGTCAAGTTTCACTGTGCTGGTCGATTTCAACCTGTTTAACGGCGACATCCCTACAAACATGGCTCCGGTTCAAGGAACTGACGGCGGTCTGTACGGCACGACTTTTTACGGCGGACTTCGGGCGGAAGGGAATGTTTTCCGGATTGGCCCGAAGGGAGGGCTCTCGAACCTCTATAGCTTCTGTGCCGGTGGAGGGACCTGCTCTGACGGCGCCACAACATATGCCGGCGTTATCCAGGGAATGGACGGCAACTTCTATGGAACGACCAACGTAGGAGGGACCAGCGATGCGTGCGCAGGGGGGTGCGGCACCGTATTTCAGCTGACCCCCCAAGGTGTGCTGATTACCCTTCACGACTTTGACGGCACCGATGGCAATGATGTCCGAGGCACGCTACTTCAAGCCACAGACGGAAACTTCTATGGAACCTCGATCCACGGCGGAGCGCAAAATGGTGGCGCGGTTTTCAGGATTACTCCGGAAGGTACGTTCTCAACTCTCTACAGTTTTTGCAGCCTCACTAATTGCACCGACGGCGACGGCCCCCTCGGCGGTTTAGTGCAAGCCAGTGACGGAAACCTTTACGGCACCACCCTGACGGGTGGTGAACCGGGGGGCGGGTATGGAACCGTATTCAAGCTCACGCTGACCGGTATCCTGACAACGATTCATGTCTTCAACTTCAGCGATGGCGCGCAGCCCTACGCTCCGCTCACCCAGGCCTCAGATGGGAAGCTCTACGGCACCACTTCGGATGGCGGTACCTTTCATCAAGGCTCTATCTTCAGCATTACTCCCACCGGCACGTTCCGTAATCTCTACAACTTCTGCAGCCAATCGGGTGCATTTTGCACAGACGGCAATCAGGTGTTTTCAGGCGTAATACAGGGCACAGACGGCAATTTCTATGGGACGACCTTTACGGGAGGCACCAATGACTACGGGACCATTTTCCGTCTCACGCCACAGGGCAGGCTGACAACGTTGTACAGCTTTGACAATACGACCGGCGCCAATCCGTACGGCACTCTGGCGCAGGCTACCAACGGACTGTTTTATGGGACAGCCAGCTACGGTGGAACCAGCACGAGTTGCTACGCGGGATGCGGCACTCTCTTCCGCTTTTCCCAGGGTCTTGGTCAGTTCGTAACGACTCAGACTTCAATTGGCAAAGTGGGATCTCCAGCTGTGATTCTGGGAACCGACTTTACCGGTTCCACACAAGTCACATTCAACGGAGCACCGGCCTCCTTCACGATTGTCTCGCCATCTGAAATCATCGCCACCGTCCCAACCGGGGCAACTTCAGGATCCATCTATGTCACGACACCGAGCGGCACGCTGAAAAGCAACAGGCTTTTCTATATCCGCAGATAAAAATCGGCTAGAACCCGCCCTTCTCGAGCATCCCCGCCGTCACCAGCTTCTTTTCCAAGTGCCGTTGCAGGATCTGGATCAGAAACTTCCGCAAGTCCGCGGCCTGCGACTTCGGCCATGGGACGCCCGCAAAACTCTCGGCGGGGGCGCGAAACATCTGCGCCGCCAGCGCCCGCGATTCACTCGAAATCTCCGACGAGGCCAGCCGCTTATCTTCGGCGCACATCAGACCGTCGGCTAGTGCGTGAAAATAGGCGCGGCTTCCATTCAGATCGCGTCCGCAGACAACGCACTCTGTCAGCTCCGGCAAAAATCCTACGAGCCGTGTGATCCACAGTTCGAAATAAGTTACCGGCATCCAAATTTCGGGTCCGGTGAGTGTGTGAAGAACTGAAAGCGTCAGCCGGAAGATGGCATCGTTGGCCTCGCGGTCAGGCAGCAGTTCGTCTAACAACTCCGCGATATGCCCAAGCGCCACCGCCCGGGCGTATGTGACCTCCGACGACATCGGCGACTCGAGCACTTCGCAGGAATCAAGGCGGGCGATTTCCTGGCGCTCACGCACGTCATAAAATGCGCGGACGTAAGTGAGCGGCTCGAGCGCTCCGCCGAATCGGCGCTTGGATTTCTTGGCCGACCTCGCAACCCCGCGCACCTTGCCTTCAATGCGGGTGAAAAATGTCACCAACAAGTCGGCCTCCCGCAGCGGATAGCTGCGCAACACGATCGCTTCCGACTCTCTCAGCGCCATGGGAGTGTGAATGAAGAAGGCTTTATTCTAGCGGCATCCGCGGAACGCCGTGTTGTCCGCATACCTTCAACTTCTGAGTGCAGGAAAGTCGGCAAACGCGAAATGCATTTTGAGGTTTTTCCTTCGTGAACCTTCGTGTCCTTAGTGGTTAGTGCTTTTTGCTGCGAGCGACCTACGAATGGCACTCCGCTATACTTGGGAGACTGTGAAACGAGCTTTGGTCTCTTCCCTTCTGTTGTTTACGTTCGCTGCCTTCGGATTCGCCGATCAGGTCTCCTTCCGCCGCATCAAGGTGCCCGACTCAAAAGGACGGGCAGTCAACGGCATTCTGACCCTCAACGACGCCAGCAAAACGCTGGAGGTCCGCTCGTCGAAGGGCGGCACAATCACGCTCCCCTTTTCACAGATCGACAAATTCACCTACGAGTACACCAAGAAGCACCGGGTCAGCGAAGGGACGATCGCAACCGCTCCGATCGGAGTTGGCGCCGTGGCGATGCTCACGAAATCTCGCAGCCACTGGCTTGAGATTCACTACCACGATCAGGATGCTCTGAAGGAATATGTACTGCGCATGGACAAACACGAATATCTGCGCATCCTCGAAGCGGTAAAGAAATATACGGGAAAAGACGCTGAAGTTTTGGGCAACGCAGAGAAGCGTTAGCCGCACGCGATCCGATACAACCCGCAATGGAAAAGCGCGCGCCCATAGCAGGACGCGCGCTTCACTCGAAGCTACGAACAAATAGCCAAAATCAGAGAGCCGCGCTTACCGCCCGAAATATTTGGCGTTGCGCTCGGTGAAGGCATTCCACTTCTCCGGCAGATCGTCGAGGGCAAAGATTGCCGAGACCGGGCACACCGGAACGCAAGCGCCACAGTCGATACATTCCACCGGATCGATGTACAACAATTCTTCCGTTGCGTAGGCGGGCTCATCTTTTTTGGGATGAATGCAATCCACCGGACACGCATCCACGCACGCGGTGTCTTTGGTTCCGACGCAAGGCTCAGCAATCACGTAGGCCATAAAGGTGTCAGTCTCCTGAGATCGTAACTATTATCTTACTACCACGGCGGTGTACCCGAGCAACCCATAGAACGGCACATTCTAACAAGAATGAGCCTACTGGTACAGGTTTTCGGGGCAAATTCACGGACGGTTCGAAATTTGGAAAACGTGCCCTTCGGGGTCTTGGCCATCGCAGAAAACCAAATTTTCGAAGCGATGGATTCTCCCCATCTTCGCTCCGCGGGCAACAACGGCTGCCCGCACGCCTTCAACATCTTCCGCAAAGAAAACTATCTTATGCGGATTCGTCGTGGCGCCCGTGGCAGAGTCGATCGGCCCATTCGATCCACGCGCCTTGTGAAAGGCCAGACGGCAACCTCCAGTGTCGACTTCGATCCAATCCGGAGTATCGCCCGGCAATGTCGGGAATCCGAAAACATCACCATAAAAGCGCGCGCACTTCTCCACGTCGCCGACGAAGATTATCACTCGATGCAACGGCGCAATCATAAAGACTCCTTCTGTGATGACTCTTCACTCCTACAAACCACGATGGTCCCGGTGGTTCGGCGGATCCATTTCTTGCATATTACGCAGGTAATGGCATCCTGGCCCTTAACGCTCCATTCCTGAATCCGGACAGCGATTCCAAACTAAAGTAATTTGGCTCGAACACCTCCGAATGCGTTAATTGCACAGTTGCGCTAAACGGCAGTGCGGCCGCGAAGCCCCATGAACAAACTAAACATCGTAGTTTCCCTGATTACAGACGATAACGACTACCAATTGGAGCAGGCAGCAGCCGCCCAGGCGATGGCCCTGAAACTTGGTGCCAGTGTCGAAATCATCTACGCGGCAAACGACGCCGTCCACCAGACCCAGCAAATCCTGAAGTTCATTCAGGAACCTAGTAAGCGTCCGGACGCCATTTTGGTCGAACCGGTCGGGACCGGCATGCCTCAAGTTGCGCGCGCCGCCGTGGGAGCGGGCATTGCCTGGGGCATCATCAATTCCGACGTCGACTACGTTACCAACCTGCGGCAGCACGCTCTTGTGCCTGTATTCTCCGTGGTATGCGATCACGAGGCGATCGGCAAGATTCAAGGACAACAGATGGGCGCGTTCCTCGGGGACAAGGGATGCGTCCTCTATATTGAAGGGCCTTCGGTTCGCGACGTGGCTAAGAACCGCACTAAAGGAATGCTCTCCACCAAACCTTTCGGAGTTGAAATAAAGACGCTGAAGGGCGACTGGACCCAAAACAGCGCTTACCATGCCATCAAGTCCTGGTCGTCACTGAGCACCTCGCGACAGCTGAATGTGGGGATGGTCGCCTGTCAGAACGACGACATGGCGATGGGAGCGCGGCGGGCTTTTGAAGAGATCGCTAACCTGCGCGAACGGGACGCATGGCTGCGCTTGCCCTTTATCGGATGCGACGGAGTTCCGCGTGCCGGGCAGGAGTGGGTGCGGCAGGGCCGTCTGTCGGCTACGGTTGTCTCTCCCCCGATCGCCGGAAAAGCGGTGGAGTTGCTCGCTCAGGCCCTTTCCGCCGGCTCGCAGCCTCCGGAACGGACAATCCTTGCTCCGATGTCCTTCCCGGCCATCAAAGACATTCAAAAGGCGCAGGGCCAAGCGGCGTCAAAGGCCTAGCAACTCGGCAGAGCCGCATCGAAGCATCAACTTTGGCAAAAGTAAAACGGCTGGCAGCTTGCTGCCAGCCGTTCTGCTTTGCTGAAGTCGGCGCTTACCGGTGTCCGCCACCATGGAAGCCGCCGCCCCCGTGAAAACCGCCGCCGCCATGGAACCCCCCGCCGGCATTGCCGCGCGCGTAGCCTCCTGAATAACCTCGGCCTGCGTAACCGCGTCCGACATAACCATGACCGGCATAACCACGTCCGACGTAGCCACGGCCAGCGTACCCGTGTCCCCAATAGCCTGTGCGGCCGACGTAGCCGCGTCCCCAGCCGCCGTGTCCCCAATATCCGTGGTACCACGGTCCGGCACCAATAAAGAATCCGTTCGCAAACCAGTTCGGCCCATAATATCCATAAGGCGCGCACGCATACGGATAGTAGTCGTAGTAGCCGTAACTGCAGACCGGAGGTCCACCGATGTAGCCCGGACCAACATTGACCCCGATTCCAACTCCTACCTGCGCCTGTGAATACGCCACCGGAACCATTAGCACTGCCAGCAACGCGAAGTATTTCAAGTACCGCATAGACCTCCCTGACTTGGACCAGCCCATCCAACGGTCCACAATCTTTCCAGCAGCGTCGCCCGGATTCGGCTTTTCTTGCCTTTCCCAGGTTCGTTGCTGCTATCTATTTGAACGCGGCCGGGAAGAAAAAGTTGCAGGATCGGGGGTGGTTGATTTCAGCCATCCCGCTGAAATTCAACCACTTAGAAGGAGGTGGGGCGGGAACTCGCATTCGACGAACCCCCTTGGATTTGCTTGATTTAGGGGTGGTAAAGCCAGGCATGAGTGGTGCACGAGTCGCCGTTCGGATAGCCGCCCGCCAGCAATACGCTGCCGTCGCGCAGTTCCGTTTCGCTCAAGTAATGCCAGCTGTTGTCCATCTGGCCTGGCGCAACCGTAAATTTCGCCGTCGCCGGATCGTAGACCTCTACCCGCGTGCTTCCGCCAGCGATGAGAATCTGCCCCGACGACAGTTTCACCGCTTCGTCCGGCAACTTGAAGCGGCTGTCATTCAACGACGAAGTCGCGGTGAATTTGCCTGTCTTCGGATCATAGACTTCTGCGCTGCTGAGATTGCCATGCCAGCCGCGCGAATCGGAGCCTCCGGCGATCAGCACTCGTCCGTCGGGCAATCGACCGGCCGTGTGCTTGCAACGCGCGGACGTCAGGTTACCGGTCTCGGTAAAAGCGCCCGTCTTCGGGTCATACACCTCTGCAGTCGACATCGCGCTGTTCTGATATCCGCCTGCCATCAAGACTCGTCCGTCAGCGAGCAGGGTCGCGGTGTGAGATACGCGCGGATGGTGCATTGAGGCAGTTGCCTGAAATGAAAGCGTCGAGGCATGAAAGATCTCGGCGGTAGCGACGGATTCGTTGTCCCGTGCTTCGCCGCCCGCGATCAGTACGTCGCCATTAGCCAGCAACGTCGCGCTCGGTCGCCCGCGCCTCGCAGTCATTTTGGCGATTGAGGTGAACTCGCCGCTGGACGGATCGTATAGCTCTGCCGTATCCGTCCCTTCCATGCCTACCCAGCCTCCCGCCACCAGCACCTTTCCAGAGCGCAGTAGCACAGCGATATGCCCGACTCGCGCGATGCTCATCTGTCCCGTCCGCTGAAATTTCTCAGTCGCAGGATCGAAGAGTTCGGCGGATTTGTAGAAGTCTTGATTGCGCCGCATGCCTCCAGCAATGAGTACTTTCCCATTGGGCAGCAATGTCGCCGTGTGTCCGGAACGGGGATTGAGCATTTCCCCCGCAGAAACGAGCGAACCAATCTTCGCAGTCCTGGGCACCGATGCGCGGAAGGCAACTGCCGCGGCCGCGAAGGAAAGGGTGATGCCGGCAACGAAAAGCAGGCGGGAACGGGTCATGATGACCTCCTGAAAGGTCAGACGGACCAACACACGGGAAGTGAGCGGGATGCTCTTCCTGCGAATATTGAGGACTGCTAAGTTCCCACCAACTCTTTCTTCTCGCTCCGTTCGTACACGACGATGTATCCGGCCACTGCACTCGCCGCGACCGTCAGTGGAGACGCGAGATACATTTGACCAGGGCCGCTGCGGCCAGGGAAGTTCCGGTTTTGTGCGCTGATCACAACCTGGTCTGCACGTGTTGAAACGCCTGGTCCGGCATTGATACAGGCTCCGCAACTTGGCTCAATCACCTGCGCTCCCGCCTTCTGAAAGACATCCAGGTAGCCGCGCCGCACGCAATAGTCGCGTGTTTCCTGGGAACCGAACTGTATGTAAAACTTCGTCGAGTCCGCCACGCGCTTCCCATGCTTCAGCGCATCAGCAAGAACGAGCGCATACATATCCATGTCTTCGTTCTTGCCAGCCGTGCAAGTTCCGCCGTAGGCAATCTCAACCGGCACCGGCGTGTTCAGATCGCGCACGTATTTTCCATTGCCAGGATCGCCGGGCGTCGCCACCATCGGAGTGATCTCTTCGGCATCTAGTTCGATGACATGCGCATACTGCGCCCCTGGATCGCTGTAGAGGCCAGCGATCATCGCCTCGGCATTCATGCGATCCATGCCGCGACGTTCGACCAGGAAGTCGACAGCTTTTTTGTCCGGGGCGACGATGCCAGTGAACCCGCCGATTTCAGCCGCCATGTTGGTCATGGTCGCGCGCTCATCCACACTCAACTCTTCGATGGCCTCGCCCGCATATTCCATGACTTTCGCCAGGGCCTTGCCGCTGCGAACGTAGTCGAGGCTGAGAATCTTCAGAATGAAATCTTTAGCCGTGACATTCGGATGCCGCTTGCCGCGCACAATGACCTTCACCGACTCCGGAACCTTTACGCGAACATCTTTCGTGATCCAGGAATTGAATACGTCGGTTGTGCCGATTCCAAAGGCCACGCACCCAATCGCGCCTACATGCGGGGTATGCGAATCGGAGCCGATATTCAACTGTCCGGGGAGCGCGTAGCTCTCCAGCACGATCGAATGACAAATTCCTTCCGATCCTTTGCGATCGGTCAATTCCCCATGCAGGCGAATCCCCTGCTTCTTGGCGAAGTCCTGCTGCTTAAGCTTGAGCTGAGTCGCGAGATCCAAGAGACCGATCTTTTTCTTTTCCTCGGAAATCACCTCATCGAGAAATGTCAGGTGATCGCGGAAGAACAATATGGTCGACGGATCGTTGACCTTCGCATCCTTGCCCACGTATCGCTCGAAGAAGATCGCTGCCATGGGTGTGACATATTCGTGACTAAAACGAAGATCGGCGCGGGCGAAGCCGGTGTCGCCCGGCTTCACTGCAGGCACTCCAACTTCACCCTTCTCGTTCAGCATGTGCCGGGCAAAGATTTTCTCGGCCACCGTCATAGGCTGTGGGGCGCAGACGCTCGTGTCCGCGTTTTCAATAGCGGGCAAGAAAACTTTTCCTTGCAGGCGCGCCACGTTAAATGGAAACAATCCGCCGTATTCAATGACCTGCCGCGTAATCTCATCTTCTCCAGCAGTGAATTCGCTCAGTGGAATGTCTTTCCCGCCGCGAATTTGATCGATGAGTGAGAAATTGGTCGACGTCAGCACTCCTAGATTCTGGCAATTCTGCTTATAGATACGCTCAATATTCTCCGCAATCACCACGCGAATGCCCGCGCACATTTCGGCATATGGAGATTGTTCGCGGCTCGATCCCTTACCCCGGCGCTTGCCGCTCACCGCGCACACAAAACCGCCGCGCTTCACATCGCCCCGCCCAATCGGAGTGACACTTCCGCACTTCAGCCCAAGATATGGAATCTCCCCGAGCGTCTCATCGAAATAGAAGCAATAGTGCGCAGGAGTGATTTCGTCGGTCGAAATATCGTCGCGCAATTTGGGATTATTCGCTGGATTCTTGGTGTCCCAAGGCAGGTCCTCGCCCGCGAGTTGCCGCTTGATCAGTTCGGGGTCTTCGGTGAGAAAGAGAATGCGTCCCTGCAGCCGAACCTGATCCGGCCGTTTTTCAATCTTGCGTTCCAGAAGTGAGTTAATCACGGTTAACCTGAGGCTTCTATAGAGTCGGCCGCCGGCGTGGAACCGACGTCCCCATGGCTTCAATTGTAACTCGCTTGACGACGGGCGTCGGACTTCAGACCTCAGCCCTAAGACCATAGACATCTCAGGCTGAGGCGCAATGCCGAGGTCTCAGAGGCCGCGGTCTGAGGTCCGCTCCTCAGCGCTGGTAAGTCCGCGGATCCGGGAGAGGATCAATGCCGCGGCCAGCAAAGATTTCCTGGAATTCGTGCAGCAAGGCGTCATGAATGAGGCCGTTCGATGCGAGTGTCTCCCGGCTGTCGAGCAGAAATGGCGAGCCATCGAAGCGCGTAACCCGGCCACCAGCTTCTTCGAGGATGAGGACGCCAGCAGCCGTATCCCACGGATTCAGATTGAACTCCCAGAAGCCGTCAAAGCGTCCGCTCGCCACATTGCACAAATCCAGCGCCGCCGATCCTGCGCGTCGCACGCCGTGCGTGCGCAACGTGATCTGGTGATAGAAGTGAATGTTCGGATTCTTGTGGCGCTTGTGGCTGGGAAATCCTGTTGCCACAAGACACTCTTTCAGCTGCGAAGCTTTCGATACCTGGATCGGCTTTCCGTCGAGATGCGCGCCCTTCCCAAGTTCAGCGGAAAAGAGTTCATCGCGCGTAGGGTCGTACACTACTCCCGCAATTCGCTTTGCGGAATCTCCCGTGCGATGCTCAAGCGCCATCGACACGCCAAAGACCGGATATCCATGCGCGAAGTTGGTCGTTCCGTCGAGAGGATCGACGTACCAGCGATATTCGCTACCCTTATCGTTCAGTCCCTGCTCTTCGCCCAAAACATCGTGCGACGGAAACTGCTGGCTGACCCGCTCCCGGATCAGCGTTTCTGAAGCGCGATCGGCCGCAGTCACCAGGTCAGCGTCGCCCTTGTATTCGATCTTGATGCCCTGATGAAAGTACTGCATGAGCAGCGCCCCGGCCTCGCGCGCGATGGCGGACATGGCGGGAAGAAAGCTTGCGGGACTATCTGAGCGTCAATGACATTGGGAAATCGGCTTCCGGCTTCGGGCGCCGGCTTCCGGATATTCAGGGTAACGTTGCGACAAAAATTTGAGATCGTGCCAACTTCGGTTATTACGGGAGCCGGAAGCCTAGAGCCGGAAGCGCTACTTCTTCCTTCCGTTGTCTTCCGCGATGTACATGATTTCGTGCTTGTAGATGAACAGATTCGGCGCACCCTCGCGCGTCACTCGAACCATGTTCCGGTCGTAGTACTCGATCCAACCGCGGACCAGTTGGCCATCCATTAATTTGACAGAAACCGGCTTCTGCTTCTCGCCGAGAGCCTTGAGGAATGACGCCTCTTCGAAGGTATCTTCCGGAGGAGGAGTGCGGCCCCGTTTCGCGTTATTGCTTCCCGTTGGCGGCCGAAACGACATGCAGGCATTGTACACAAACCATGGATTGGGGCGAATTTGCGGCCTCGGCGCCGCTCCGGCGGAGCGTTACAATACCTCACAATTTCGTCCTCAGGCAGGAGGCGTATCTTGAAGCAATCTCTGTTTACACTCGCGATGCTGATCGGATTTGGTACATGCGCAGTCCCCCAGACTACGGGACACCATTTCCCCACGCCCCCTGAATCCATGCATCCCGAGCCGCAGAATCAACCTCCGGCGGCAGTTCCCTCACGCCGGCTCGACCTTGCCCATTTGCAGCAGGAGGCCGAGGATTTGGCCCGCACCGCACAAACGATTCCCTCCGATGTCGCCAGCGTCCGCAAAGGAATGCTGCCCAAAGATGTGATCGAAAAACTAAAGCAGATCGAAAAGCTTTCCAAACATCTGCGGACAGAACTGAATCCGTAAACCAGATTAGAGCGCCCAGTCTCTGCAAAATAAAAGGCAGCCTGGCCGGCTGCCTACCGAGATATTAATGAGCGCTACGGAGCTGCGACGCGCCCGTATGAAGGACGAGTTCCCATGACACGCGCGTCGGTCAGTTGCTTGATCTTCAAATCGGAGTCCGCTACGAAGATTTGATATTCCCCGCTCCATTGTTCGCAGCGTGGTTTTTCTTCCCCCGTCACAATTCCTTGTGAACCGAGCCGGTTCAGGGCGGAAAAGACGACCAGTTTTCCGTCCGGCGACCACGACGGAAAGCAGAAATCTTGATGCTTCGAGTGCACCAATCCCTGCGGTGCAGATCCGTCCGGATTCATCACGAACAATCCGCGACGATCATCCCCTGTGGCGGAGATATAGGCGATCGAGCTGCCGTCCGGTGACCATGCTGGATTTGAGTCTTCCGCATTATGTTTGGTAAGGCGGCGCACGTTCGAACCGTCCGCACTCATCGCATAGATTTGGAAGATGCCGTCGCGGTGGGAGGCGAAAGCGATTTGCTTGCCATCCGGCGACCATGTCGGATCGAGGGCGTGATCGGTCAGCTTTTTCGCGTTGGCACCATCCGCATCCATCACCCAGATCTCCGGATTCCGGCTGGGCTGGGTCAGGGCGAAGGCATAGTAAGCGATCTTTTTTCCGTCCGGCGACCATGCAGGCCCGCAAGCGTCTCCCGTTTTGTAATCGGTGATGCGCTTTGGATTTGAGCCGTCGCTGTTCATTACATAAATCTGCGAATAGATCGTGTCGCGCTGTGAACAATACACAATCTTTGAACCATCCGGCGAAATCATAGGATCCGATCCGAAGACGCGTAGCTTGGTGATCCCTGACCCATCCGGATTCATCAACTCGATCTCACTGCTCTTCGGATTCGCGACCGCTCGGCTTTGCATATCGGGAGCGTCGTGACTCGTGGTGGTCATTCCGCCCTGTCCAGCGCCCGTTACCTCGTTCGCCTGCGTCCCAACATCGCCTGGGCTCGAATCCGCAACGGTAATCGATCGCATCGAAGACACTCCGATAGAAGGGTCCGCACGCACGAAAACTATTTTTTCTTTGATTCCCTTGCCGGCAGCAGTCTGCGCAGACAGCTGGCGCCAGAAGAGCTGCAACAGAAGAAATACGCCGCAAGCCACGCTTCTGATACGCAACATAAATGCCCCCTGATTTCAGACCGGCGGGATAGTAGCTCGATTCAGGAGCGACGGCAAGCGGATATTCGGCGGTCCGCACTGGAAATGAAAAAGCCACCAGCCGCAAGGCTGGTGGCTTCGAAGTGAACGACGTTCTGTCTAGAACACGAACCGCAGACCAAATTCGATCTGGCGTTGAGCTCCGACACCGTAGACGCCGGTGCCGTTGCCTACGCGGAACGCTTCCCGTTCGACTTTCGTTGTGCTGTTGATCGAACCGCTGCCCGCTCCCGTCAGAATGCCGTTCATCGTATTCGGAGGCAGGTTGAAGTTGCTGAAGTTCGGCAGGTTGAAGAAAGCCACGCTCGGTTCGATGGTGAACCGATCCTTAAACGTGTGCCTCCACTTTATGTTCAGATCCAGCGAACGCAACCAGCTGTAGTCAACCTGACCCGCTGGAGCCGGATCAATCGTCGGTGCAACGCCGCCCAACTCTGCCAACTGCGAAGCGCTCATCAGGCCATTCTGAACCAGAACGTTGCCGGCCGGAGTTGGCTGGCCAGCGACGGTCGTGTTGTACCGGCTGATCAACGCGTTCAACTGACTGGCATTGGTCCCGCGGTCGAACTGTCCAAAGTGAGTTCCCGGGACCGGGTCTCCGGTCGTTCCGTCACCCGTGAAGTCCGTGCGGTAAATTTCTCCCGCGTCTCCGAAGTTCGGCGAAACGATCGCGCTTGACAGCGGGCTGTAGAAGTGAGCGATCAATCCGAGCGGAAGCCGGCCGGAATATCGGCGTATCCACCGAATGAGAGCTGGTGGGTACGGTCGAGCAGTGCCGGACCGTAATACCGCCCAGGGTTGTTGTTATCGGCAGCAGCCAGAACAAAGTCCTGGTCGCTGTCGGCTGGAGTACCCGTCAACTGGCGCTCCACCCGTATTGCTGAAGTTGGAGAAGCTGTAGGCGACCTGGAAGTTCATCGCCTTCACGCCGCGGAACGGGTTGTTGACGTTGTTGACCAACTTCATCTGCAACGCGTTGTAAACGGAACGGCCAACTGGCTTCAGGAACAAAGCCGCGTTCTGCTGCGAGTTGATGCCACCGAAAGCACAGGGATATCCAAGTCCGCCGTCGGCAGATCGCGTTCGAGCACATCCTGCGCCTGTTGCGTCGTTCGGGAGTGCCGAGACCATTGCCGACGTAATCATCGATGCTCGGCCCATCCTGATTGACGCCGGAATTGCACAATCGACAGTCACGCAGTCGACTCCAGCCGTGCAACCGAATGCAGCATTTGTGCGGCGATAGCTGCCTGCGCACCAGCCAGATTAAACGTTGATACATCGCCCACTTTGTTGACGTCGATTGCCAGCAACGTGCGAGTTTCGACGTTGCGGAGATAATCAGCGCTAAACACCATGCCAGGACGGATTTCACGCTGGATGCCGACGTTCATCTGCACTGACACTGGCGTCTTGTAGTTGGGAGCGAAGAGACTGGCGGGTTGGCCGAGGCCTTCGGCCAGCAAGTTGCCAATATAGTTGGGATTCGTCGCGCTGGTATCGAACGTATTGCCCGCAAGCACCTGCTGCCAGAAGGATTGGATCTGCGGAATGACGTCGCCAATGTGAACGTCGTTGCCGCAAATTCCAGCCGGTCAGGAGTGATCGTTGTGCGCAATCCGTTCGAATCTCGGATCGGCACTGGTTGAGCGACTGCCACTCAAGCAAGCGCTGAATGACGGCGTTGAATGCGCCAGTCTTGAGACGCGCCGGACGGTCAAACAGAACGTTGTTCCAGATCACGTTCTCGTAGAAGAGACCAACGCCACCACGGACAACGGTCTTGCCATTCTTGTTGGGATCCCATGCAAATCCGATCTGCGGGGCAAAGTTCAGGTTCGCCTGCTTTACGCGATCGCCATAGCCTGGGAATGCTGCGTTGATATTCGGATCGGCAGGAAGGTCGCTGTCGGTACGTCCGGTGTCGCGATCATAACGAAGACCCAAGCTGAGGGTAAGATTCGGCTTGATTTTCCAGGAATCGCCCACGTAGAGACCGATGCGGTTGTCCGGACCCAAACCGCCAGCCGGAAATCCGAGGGCCTTCTGCAGTGTGCTGAAGCCCTGTCCGTTACCAACACGAAGACGGCTCATGTTCCAATTCAGAGGGTTGGCGGACCCGCCAGGAAACGGCCCTGCTGCTGCAAAATCCTGACATGATTCGTCGAGTCCGCGGGCACCGCAATTTGCCGCCGATGGTAGTGAATGAAACGCGAGGAGCAGTGCCGTAGAAGTCAGCAAATCCGCCGCCCTGGACGTGGTTGAACGAAACTCCGTACCGGATGGTGTGGGAGTGGAAGATTCGGCTTCCGTCATACTTGATTTCGCGATTTGACTGCGGCGTGCTTTGCGGAGCTAGAAGGTTCGGTCCCACAAAGTAGGACCCGGCGCTGATTTCCAGTCCTGTGCAGCAAAACGGAAGTGCCGAGTTATTCAGCGTAGCATCGACGATCTGGTTCTGGAACTTCAGATAAGAGAACCGGATGCTGTGGGTGAAGTTGCCCTTGCTGAAGTCCAATCCAACGCACATGCTGACGGGTGATGTCGCGGTTGTCGTAAACCGAGAAACCAAGCCCGAAGCTGGCGAGCAGCGAGTTCTTGAAGTACGAGTAGCGGTAAAACGCTTTCGCGCCATTGCTGAGGTTGTAGTCCAGCTTTACCGATGAGATTGTCTTCAATGAACGGTTGGCTAAAACCCTGCCCCGCGCCCGTATCAAAAGGTGATACCGGTAAGAACGACCGGAGCGAAGGACGCCTGCTTGGTGCGCTCGCCGTCGCCGAAGAAGAACAGCTTGTTCTTTATGACGGGACCGCCCAGACGTGCCCCGTATTGCTCGCGCTGAGAGTACAAGTCCTGTCCACCGGCCGCATGCCGCCGCCATCGAATGGTCGCGGAAGAATCCGAAGGCTTCGCCGTGGAGGGTGTTGGTACCAGAGCGGGTCGTCACGTTCACTGCGCCCGAGGAAGTTAAATCCTGGGACAGATCGAGGGACGACTGGCTGATCTGAAATTCGTCGATGGCGCTGGCTGGAATATCAGCAGTCGTGGTTCCGACCGTCTCGTCGCTGACGTCTACGCCGTCAACATTGACGCGAGCGGTACGGCCGAAGCGGCCACCGAACG
Organism: uncultured Acidobacteriota bacterium; assembly: GCA_963819455.1. Lineage (GTDB taxonomy): Bacteria > Acidobacteriota > Terriglobia > Terriglobales > Acidobacteriaceae > Sulfotelmatobacter. The sequence continues at coordinate 441,621 of CAWFWF010000009.1, read as the reverse complement.
AGATCCCGGAATAACCGGCTTTGGTCGGATCGAAGTTCTGTCCGTCCTGAATCTGTACGCCGGGTTCGAGCTGCGCGAGATCGAGGAAGTTGCGGCCGTTGACGGGCAGGTTCTCAACCTGATCTGCGTTAAGAACGCCTTGCACCGTGGCCTGCTCGGTGTTGACCTGAATCGAGGATCCCTGAACTTCAACCACCTGACTCTCTTGTCCGACTTGCAGCTTGGCATTGAGCGTCGCTTCGTTGCCGACCTGAACACCAATAGTTTCGCTTATGCTGCTGAATCCCTTTGCTGAAACCTGGACTTTGTAAGTGCCCGGAGGCAGCGGACCGGAACTGAAGGCTCCCGCTGAGTTTGTGGTGAGAGCCACGGTCTGTCCGGTGGCGGTATTGGTAATGGAGACTTTTGCGCCGCCGACCACCGCGCTCGATGGGTCGGTGACGATGCCGGAAATGCTACCGGTGCTGAGAGTAGTCTGGGCTACCAGGCTCACAGAAGAGATCAGGGCTAGCAGGCATAGGAGCGCTAGCAGGCTGAATAACTTGCCGTGGCGAGGAGTGTTCAGGTTCAACATCTTCCACCATCCTTTCGGAATCTTTGCGATTTCCGAGGTAATTTCTTTTGGGAATCCCGTTTACAAGAAAGCTGGATTCTCAGGTCCTTTGTTCGATTTACTGAACTAGGTAAGCAGCGCCACCCGAATGAATCCCCACAGACTGCAGGTCGGCAATACATCCCCAGTCAAACCTGGATCGCTTCTTGGTATGCTTACTTAAGCAATTTTCCAGCCAGCCTTACAGAGAATTAAGTAGCGCAGAAGTAAGTCATTCTTTCTCAATCGGTTGCAGTTCCATTTTGGGAGTTCGCGGAGGTTCTTAAAACGGGGGTGCAATGGGAGGCTAAATTCCAAAATGCATAGGTCACTTCTGCAAAACAGGAATTGCCGGCAAGCAAACAGTCATCCGACTGCAAACGCAGGAAAACAAATGTTTTGTCTGGTTGAGGAGTTGCAAACTAGAAATCGGATTTGACCGAGTAGTAGCCCGCGCGGTGTCTTACCCGGTAGTCCGCCAGTTCGGGAGCCCCGGAGACTTTTACTTCAATCTTGCGAAACTCCGAAAACGACGACCGTTGCGAGGGGTAGTACGCCAAGAGATATTGGGTCCTCAGCTCATCGCTGATTTTGCGGAAAGCGTCGTCCAACTGGCCGGTCGCGGTAGCGTAGTAGTACTTCCCGCCGGTGTCTTCGGAGAGCTGAATCAGGGCATGCTCCCCGCCAGTTTCTCTTCCGGCACTGGCCTCGATGGGAACGATGATGATGGAATAAACAATCGCTTCGGCTTCCTCAGCCGACCGGACAGCCTGCTTGTAATCGACCTTGCTGATTGTGTCTCCGCCATCGGTGATCAGGACGATCACTTTTCGTCCCTTCCGGCGATCCAGCGCTCGAGACGCCAGATAGATCGCATCGTAAAGAGCCGTGGCGGCTCCCACGCGGATGTGGTCAATCCCTTCGTCAATGCGCTTGAGTTCGGAGGTAAAGCCGTGGGTAGCCTCATGGACGTCTTCACTGAAGGCGTACACCGATAGCGCGTCCACGGGCCGAAGGATCGCGTGAGCGAACCTCTTCGCCGACTGCTGCTCCAATGGAAGATCGCGCCTTGTACTGAGGCTAGTATCGAGCGCAAGCGCGATCGACAAAGGTACTGCGGACTCTTTGTCGAAGACTGCGATCTTCTGCTCGTGGTCGTCCTCTCTAAGAATGAAATTCTCTTTGGTCAGACCACCAACCGGCGCTCCCTGCGCGTTCGTGACCGTCACGAACACGTTCACCAGGTTCACATCCACCTTCAGAGTCGTTGTCGGCTCCGATTGACGATCAGACTGAGAAGGTGAACTTTGAGTAACCGCCGGAGTCGAGGATTGTTGTCCCTGCATGGCGCACAGAAGAACGAGCGGCCCCGCCAGGAACAAACTCGAAACGGCTTTTCTCATGGAGTGGTGGATTATACCTTCGGAAATTCGGGACCCTGCTCGCACCTGCGGCGTTCTCGAATGAAGGCCGACCTTGCAACCAGCAGGTGCCGCTTAACTTAGATGCTGCCGGAGCGGCGGGGCTGCCTGCGAGTCAGGAATTCGCGCGTGCGATCTCCGGTGGAAAGGGATCGCCGTCCGCCCATACTGCTCCGTCTTCGAAGTATTCTTTCTTCCAAATGGGAACTGTGCGCTTGAGCGTATCGATCAGCCAGCGGCAAGCGTCGAATGCCGCTGCCCGGTGCGCGGAAGAAACGACGATCAGGACGCTGGTTTCGCCGATTTCGATCCGTCCAAGGCGGTGAATGATAGCTGCATCTCGGATTTGAAATTCCTGCAATGCTTTGGACACCAGGCCCTCCATTTGCGGCAGGGCCATTTCCTGATAGGCTTCGTAATCGAGATAGAGAGTTTTTCTCCCGCGGGTCTGGTTGCGGACAATTCCCTCGAAGACCACAGTCGCCCCATCCTCGCCGCGCTTGATCGATTCGACTGTGCCCTGCACCTCGATCTTCTCGTGCGTGATGATCGTGCGGGGCTGAGGTTTGCTTTCTTCGGGCCTTCCGCCGCTGACCGGCGGTAGAAGGGCCACCTCATCACCCTCGTGTAACCGAGTCTCCGGCGCGGCATATTGCTGATTCACAGCACATGCCACGGATGGAAACACCGCTTTCAACTTCGGTGTCTCAGTTTCATAGCGCACAAGAATATCGCGGAGGGATGCGTCCGCTGGGATCTCGACGTCCGCGGAGGCCATGCCCACAATCTCCCTCAGTACTCCGAAAAAAAGAACGCGCACTTTCATTCGAAATTGAGTGTATCGCGATCCAAAGAAAAGGCCGTGGCAGAACTACAGTGTCGGCAGATTTCGTTACCGCATCGAACTGCTGCAACCCAAGAATTCCCACTCAAGATTCTCGACATGTAAGGAAATCTCACGGACGAAGTGGCCAAGAATCTAGATCACGAAACTCCTGAGAAATCTGTTGGACCTCACACGCCAGCTCGGAAAGTAGCCTGTTCTGTCAGAAAGCAAAAAAGCCAGCCACCAGGCTGGCCTTTTCGCATTCCTAGCTGAACTTACGCTTGCGTCGTTAGGATCCGATCGTGAACCGGCTCCGGTTCCTTAATCGGGGTGGGATTGTAATCCTGCTTCGGATCTTTCGGTGGCGTTGCCAGCATCATCGCGGCAGTGCTCTCCGCTACGGCCGGCAACGAAACCAACAGAGCTTCGTCGATCGTCTTGACGTAATGGACCGTCAGATTCTCGAGTTGCTCCGGCGAAAGATCTTCCTCAACGTTCATCCTGTTGTCGGCTGGCAGAATCACGTCACGGACGCCCGCACGCTTCGCGGCGAGCACCTTTTCTTTGATTCCTCCTACGGGAAGCACGTTTCCGCTGAGAGTGATTTCGCCCGTCATTGCCAACAACGGCGTGATGCGCCGCTTCGTCAGCAGTGACACAAGCGCTGTCGCCATGGTCACCCCTGCTGATGGACCATCTTTCGGAATGGCACCCGCGGGCACGTGGATGTGGAGATCATGGTTGGCGAAAAAGTCTTCCGTCACGCCTAGCCGGTCCGCATTCGATCGAACCCACGTCAGCGCCGCCTGCATTGACTCCTGCATCACCTGGCCAATCTGCCCTGTCATGGTGAATCCGCCTTTGCCTTTCATCGCATTGGCTTCCACGAAGAGCACGTCGCCGCCGGAGGGAGTCCAGGCCAGACCGACCGCAACTCCCGGCCGCTCCGTACGCTCGGCAATTTCTCCTTCGCTGCGGATCTTGATGCCGCCCAGAAATTCCTGAACGATTTCCTTACTGAGAACAAGCTTATCGGTCTTCCCTTCCGCCAGCCGCCGTGCCTGCTTGCGGCAGATTGTGCCGATGGTCCGTTCCAGACTGCGGACGCCCGCTTCCCGGGTGTAGTGCCGAATCACGTAGCGCACCGCCTCTTCCGGAAATTCGATCTGCTCCGCAGTAATGCCGTTCTCGTCGATCTGCCGCGGGATCAGATATCTGAAAGCGATATGCACCTTCTCTTCTTCGGTGTATCCCTGCAGTTCGATGATCTCCATCCGGTCGCGCAAGGGCTCGGCAATCGGATCGAGCATGTTGGCGGTCGTGATGAAGAGTACCTTCGACAAGTCGAACGTCACGTCGAGATAGTTGTCACGGAACGTTGCATTTTGCTCCGGATCGAGCGCCTCCAGCAGCGCCGACGCCGGATCGCCACGAAAATCCCTGCCGACTTTGTCAATTTCGTCGAGCATGAAGACCGGGTCCTTGGTCTCCGCCCGGCGAATGCCCTGGATGATCTGTCCCGGCAATGCGCCGATATAAGTCCGGCGATGGCCGCGAATCTCGGCTTCATCGTGAACGCCGCCCAGTGAGAGCCGAACAAACTTGCGTCCCAAGGCGCGAGCGATCGATTTTCCCAAAGACGTTTTGCCGACTCCGGGAGGTCCGACGAAGCAAAGGATCGGTCCCTTCATGTTCGGCTTCAAACGCCGCACCGATAGGTAGTCCAGAATTCGGTCTTTTACCTTTTCCAGGTCATAGTGGTCGTGGTCGAGAATCTCTTTGGCCTTCAGGATCTCGATCTCCTGACCCGAAGTCTTTGACCAGGGCAGCACTGCCAACCATTCGATGTAATTGCGGGTCAGCGAGTAATCCGCGGCCATCGGAGACATTCGCGACAGACGCCCCAATTCTTTCAGGGCCTCTTTCTTGACCTCGTCGGGCATCCCCGCTTCTTCGATTTTCTTCTTCAGATCTTCGACGTCGCGCTGGCCTTCGTCCTGCTCGCCCAATTCCTTCTGGATCGCCTTCATCTGCTCGCGGAGGTAGTACTCGCGCTGCGTCTGCTGCACGCGGTCCTGCACTTCGCTTTGAATCTTGTTGCGCAGTTGCTGGACCTCCAGCTCCTTGGCGAGGTGCTGGTTGATTTTCTCCAGGCGTACGTGGATGTCCAGGGTTTCGAGTGTGTCTTGCTTGTCAGGTGTAGACAAGGAAGGCAACGAAGAAGCGATGAAATCCACCAGCCGCCCAGGTTCGTCGATGTTCATCGCGACGGTCGAAAGCTCGTCCGACAGCGTCGGCGACCCGGCAACGATCTGCTGAAAGAGTGTGAGCACATTCCGCTGCAGCGCTTCCACCTCAGACGTAGCGGAGGGCGTGGTGCCTTCGGGCAACGTGTGGTAGTAGGCGCTCATGAAGGGCGTGAGCTGGGTGAACTCTCCCAGCCTTACTCGTTCCAGTCCCTCGGCAAACACAAAGAGACTCTGGTTTGGCATTTTGACGACTTTGTGAACCACCGCAGAGGTTCCCACGGTGTATAAATCGCTCGGCTGCGGGGCGTCGACGCGTGCTTCGCGTTGCGCCACCACCACAATCGTCTTGTCGTCGCCTAAAGAATTGATAAGTTGTACAGAACTTTCCCGCCCTACTGTCAGCGGCAGAACCGCATGAGGGAATAAAACAGTGTCCCGCACCGGTAGCACGGGGAGAGCCCTTTGTTCGTTTGTTTCCTTGTTCTTAGGAGTGCGCTCTGGTGGCGTCTGCTGGCTCATATTTCTCCTTGAGTGTAACTCGCTCAAGTTTAGATGATACACCCGCGAGAAAGGTTTCAGAGGACCCCGAGCGATTCCCGCAAGAGATTGAATTCTATTCGCTTATCGGCGCTGTGGAATGTGTCTAAGGTGCAGAGGCTAACGCGGCAGGTACGCCCTTGCAAGCCCTAAATTGGAAAGGTTGACCGGCAGCAGCGGGAAAGGTGGGAGCTATCAGAAAAAATCGACGATGGCGTCGGCTACGAGGTAACTCCGCTGCTGAAATACCTCGCTCGGACGCCATCGGCGCTAGATCCGGCATGAATTGATCCCGAAAATCAAAAAACGTGCTTCGCTGTATCGCCGCTGAACTGCAATTCCTGCAGCACTTTCTCATTGGCGGCATTGACCTGGAATGTGCTCTGATCCTGATCTGCTTTTTTGGGAAGCGGGACCAACGTGCATTTCACCTTGAATTCGTTCTTCCCGATGACTTTCTGGAACACCATCACATGCTCTTGACCTTCCATTGTGTGGCGAACCACGTAATCGCCGGCCGGCAATAGCTCCGAACCGATGCGTACAGAAGTTGCGAAACTGACGTGATTCACGTCGTGAACACCCATACTGTTAATTTTCGCGATGGCCATCGCCGTAAAGACGAACAGAACAAGGCCGACTGCTTTAAGAAAGCGCATAAGACCTCCTGAGGAATGTGGTCTCCCAGCGCGGTAGCGGAGACTTTCAAGAGTGTAGGAGCAAGTTCCGGCGCCGCATGTGCGCGACATCACAATCGGCTGTGAGCCGAAGGGGAATGATCCGGTTTTGCAAGGAATGAACTAGGCCGCGGGGTAGATTCCCAGCACTTTGACGAAATCCGCAACTTCGCCCAAGTGCCGGAGGGCATTGCGCGCGGGCTCGTCGTCCCCGCGGAGGAAGTCTACGTAGAACACATACTCCCACGGCCTGCCGCGCATGGGGCGGGATTCGATCTTGCTCAGGCTAATGTCGCGCAGCGCGAAGACACTCAACGATTTGAAGAGCGCTCCAGGAGTATTTTTCACTTTGAAGGCGATGGAAGTTTTGTTCGCTCCTGGCGGAATGAGCTTGCCGTAATTGGCATTCAAACCTGAACCAGACGCCTTTTGCTGCGGCAACTTGCGAATGAGAAAAAAGCGCGTGAAGTTGCGCTTGTCGTCCTCGACGCCGGCTTTCAGTATCTTGCCGGAATACTCCCCGACAGCCTGTTTACCCGCGATTCCAGCCGCATCCTTCAGATTCTCCTCGATCACATGTTTCACGCTGCCGGCCGTGTCGTAAAAAGGAACCGCTTCGATCCAGGGATGCTGGCAAAAAAAGTCGCGGCACTGATCGAGAGCGACGGGATGAGACAGAACCCGACAAACAGAGCCGAGTTTCACTCCGGGCGCAGCGATCACGTTATGAACGATGCGCAGCAAATATTCGGCCTGGATGAAAACATCCCGAGTCACTAGCAGGTCGGCATGTTCTGCAACGGTTCCGGCCAATGTATTTTCGATCGGAATGACGGCTGCCGCGACGGAATTTCCCTCCACGCGCTCGAACACCTCCGCCGAACGCGCGCACGGAACGACGCTGCATTTGGGCAGCATCCGCTCGGCGGCTTCGTGGCTGAACGACCCGCGCTCTCCTTGAATCGCGACTTTCATCGATACACGTTCTACCACATGTGGATGAGAGGGGATGAACTGATGCAGAACCAGGGGACGAAAAACGCCCCTATGATGCTACGGTGGGCAAATCTTTGCTGAGCACCAGCGCATCGACCCCGGTCGAGTAATAACGCGGCCACGTCCGGACCACGTGATAGCCATGCCTCTTATAGAAAGACAGCGCGGAAATATTGTCGACGGCCGTCTCAAGCCCTACAGCGTGGCTGCCAGAAGCTTGCAATCTACCTTCCGCCGCTCGGAGCATCATCGATCCCACACCCGTTCGCCTCGCGGCCACGCTAACGTCGATCGTGATAATGTGCCCGATCCCACCGTTGTGGGCGATGATAAAGCCCAAGGTTTTCCCAGTTTTTTCATCGACTCCAACCAGCGTAAACGAGGCCCGATCGCGCATATAAGCTTTTAACTCTGCCTTGGAGTAGGCGATTCCGGGAGCAAAGCATTCCTGATCCATCCGCCAAAGGGTTTCGAAATCGTCGCTCTTGAAGTCTCGGAGGATGACCGGCACGGCGTTATTGTAGCCGCCCGCGAGTAATCGGTGCGCAGAACGCGGTCGGCCCTCATCGGCACAATGCCGGCGTCATTTTCCACAATCGATCCGAAGGAGGAGGCAAAAAAATCTGCTTTGGGGTCCATTGTCCACTTGCCGGACCCGCAACCTCGGTCGTACCATCGGCATCTGAGAGTGGGAGAAGACGTTGTGGTACGCCTTCCTATCATTGTCGTTTACCTGATCGCGATATCCGCGGCCCTCGGTGGGTGGTACCTTCTTTTCGCCGCCTATAATCGCCGCCGAGGCAGCGAAGCCCTCCGCTGGGTGCAATCCGCATGCGCCGGCAAAGGGCGCGTTCTCGACTTCCATTGGCTGAACAGTTCCCGCCTCTACGCCCGCCTGCACTTCCCTTCGCGCGGTTTTGATAACGCGCATGTCACCATGAAATTCCGCCCGCGTCCATTGCCAATCCACTGGTTTCTAAGCCGCTGGCACAACCAGAAAGAAACTCTTACGTTCGAGGCTGACCTTGGCGGTTCTCCCACCTTTCAACTTGAAGTCGTGCGCCACCGGTGGTGCGCTCACAGCCGTGGGATCACCGGACGCCAGCGCGACAAGCGGGATTGGGATGTCTACGAGCCTGGCCCGATCGTCCTTACCACACGCACCCACTGGAAGCAGGACTCGACTCCCGAGCTCAATACCCTGATGACAGTGCGTCAGCAGGACGTCTTGCAAGTCCGCTTCAGCCCGGAGTCGCCTCAGTTCTCGGCCACAATCGCTCTCGACGCGCTTGATGATCCCCGCACAGCAGCCGGATTCCTAACCACGCTGCGGGAACTCGCCGCTGGCGCTTCGGCTCACCGGCAGTAGAGTTATCCCCTTTCTAACTTCATCGTTCAATTTCAAAGGAACGTTTCGGTTGGCTCGTGCCTGACCCCGCCGTCTCCAGACTCAAAAGCCTCTGCGGAGTTTCCTCTATTGTGTCCGATTCAGAAGTGATTCACTCTGAATCCCTCGGACCCGCGGCCGAGTTGCTTCCGTCGCCCGCGTCAAAAGGAGTTCCGCTATGTCTGTCCTCAGGTTTTCTCTCAAGCTCGCAGCGTGCTTAGCCATTTCACTCATGTTTGCGTCGACCGCCACCCACCACGCCAGCGCCCAGTCTGTCGTCTTCGATTTCACCGGCGCGGACGGCAGCAGCCCGCAAGGCGGAGTGATCTTCGACCGTACCGGCAACATCTACGGAACAACTCTCGAAGGTGGGACAGACACGAACGGAACAGTTTTTGAGTTGTCCAATGATGGAGGCGGGGCTTGGTCCGAACAAATCCTGCACAGCTTCAACGTTGCCAGTCCGGATGGAAATGATCCCGCGAGTTCGAGCCTTACACTCACTCCTTCCGGCACTCTTTATGGAACGACGGAGTTTGGTGGTGCGCGACTATCGGGAGTGGCTTACCTCCTTGTTCACAGCGGCACTTCTTGGGTTCAGAAGATCATTCACACATTTGATCATTCCAATGGCGACGGCTTTAATCCGGTGGGAACCATGCTGCTGGATGCTTCAGGCAATCTTTACGGCGCCACGACCAGCGGCGGCGCGGATGGATACGGAACTGTATTCGAAATCGTTGTCGCCAAGAATGGCCTCTGGACCGAGAAAATTCTCTACAGTTTCAAGAACGACGGCCACGACGGAAATTCTCCGTTTTGCGATCTGATCTTCGATCAGTTCGGCAACATCTTTGGTACAACCGCGCTCGGTGGAGCTTACGGTGGCGGCACTGTGTTCGAGTTGCTGCCGAAATCCGGAGGAGGCTGGACGGAAAAGATCCTGTACAGCTTTCACAAGAAACCGGACGGTGACGCCCCCAACGGCGGAGTCGTGCTCGACTCGGCGGGAAATCTCTACGGCACCACATACAGAGGAGGAGTGAATAATTTCGGCACCGCGTTCCGCCTGACTCCGCGCAGTAGCGGAGGGTGGCAAAAAAGTACTCTCTACTCCTTCACCAGCTCCGATGTTGGCATCTCGGGACCAGCGAACTCTCTTGCCCTCGATACTGCAGGCAATCTCTATGGAACAATTCTCGACGGCGGCGCCAACGGTGTCGGATCGATTTTCAAACTCACGGCGACATCAGGCGGCATGTGGACCGAGAGCACCTTCTACAGTTTCGAGGACGGAACCGGCGGACCAGCCTTTCCGTCGAGCGGCCTGATGCTCGGCCCCGACGGCAAGTTTTATGGCGCTAGCGCGGGTGGAGGAAGCGTCGGACTGGGCACGGTGTACAGCATCGCTCCGTAGATTGCGTGCAGCCATGCTCCGGTTCGTTAAACCGGAGCATGGCATTCTTTTCTTCAAGGTCGCCCGAAACTCCACCAATTCCCTTAGATCTCCGCTTTGCAGGGGGCAGATACAAAGTTACTAAGTCCCAGAACTTATCACTGCCCACCGAACGCTTTTGTGATATTGTTCCGCGCCATGAATACGCCGCTCAATACCCCTTCTCCTCAGTTCGGCACTGCCGAATACGTTGGCACTCCAGGAGGCGACCATTGTCACTTTTGCCATCAATCCATCGGGTCATCGTATTACCAAATCAACGATTCGATGGCATGCGCTTCTTGCGCAGAGAAGCTTAAAACCGAGCTCACGCGGGACAGCCCCTCAGCCTTCGCGCAGAGCATCCTATTCGGAATAGGAGCCGCGATTCTGGGGCTAATCGCGTTTGCCGTATTCGCCATTGCAACCGGGATCATGATCGGCTACGTATCTCTCGCCGTCGGTTGGATGGTGGGCAAAGCCATGTTGCAAGGCTCTGGTGGCATCACGGGCCGGCGATACCAGGTGGTTGCTGTGCTGCTCACCTATCTCTCGGTAACTCTTGCCCGAATCCCTATCTGGATTCACTATCGCCCGGAACTCATGTCGGTCATCCCGCGTCTGATCCCACACGCTCTAATCTTTCCTTTCGTTCGCTTCGCAGATGATCCGTTCGGCGGAGCGATGGGAGCCATCATTCTCTTCGTCGGACTCAGCATCGCGTTCAGACTGACTGCCGGAAGGCAAGTTCAGGTAAATGGGCCCTTCGAGAACAAGGCTCCGGCTCTGCCCTGATCCCCGGTAGAATTGGAAAGCATTCTCTCAAGGCACTGTGTCAAGCGTTACTCCAGAATTAATTCGAAACTGCCGCCGCTGCTCGAGCGATCTCGGCCCGGCGGCATTGGTCTGCGAGAAATGCCACGCACTCGTGCACGCCGAGAGACTGGACCAACTCGCGTCCGAAGCAAAAGATTTCGAAGCAAAATCCGACTTCCGGCACGCTCGGGAGCGCTGGCTCTCCGGACTTCCGCTACTCCCTCGAGACTCGCGTCAAGCGCATTGGATCGTCTCCCACGCGCGTTCGCTGGACGCAATGGCCGAACGCCTGCAGCCTCCACCTCCGCCGGAAAATAAGTGGGCACAGAAACTGGGTCCCGTCGGCCCGGTTGCCCTGCTTTTGGCGAAAGGCAAGATGTTTTTCGCCGCCATCTTCAAGTTGAAGTTCCTGCTCAGTTTTGTCGCGTTTTTTGGATTCTACTGGGCGGCTTTTGGGTGGAAGTTCGGCATCGGATTCGCCGTGCTCATCCTGATTCACGAGATGGGACACTACATCGACGTGAAAAGAAGAGGGCTGCCCGCCGACATGCCCGTCTTCCTCCCCGGATTTGGAGCATACGTCCGCTGGCAAGCCGCCGGAGTTCCGCTCGAAATTCAGGCAGAAGTAAGCCTTGCTGGTCCATTCGCAGGATTTCTGGCTTCTGTGGTCTGCGCGCTCCTCTGGATGCAAACCAACGATCCGATATGGGCAGCGCTGGCACGCGCCGGTGCATGGTTGAACGTCCTGCAGTTGATTCCCGTGTGGATGCTCGACGGTGGACACGCCGCACTCGCGCTCAACAAAGTTCAACGAATCATTCTTCTGATGGCGGCGCTCGCCTTGTGGCTCTTGCTCGGCGAAAATTTGTTCTTTCTCGTCGCGCTGGGCGCGGCTTATCAGGCCTTCTTTGCGGGAGATCTCCCGGCACATTCCACGAACTCAACGATCATCTACTTCGTTGCCGTTCTGACGGCGCTCGGCATCATGATGCGGATGCTGCCCGGGCAGGGAGTTGGACTTCCTGCCCGATGAGGACAGATTGACTCCCTCGATACGTTGACGATTTTCAGAGCATCTCCGAATAAATCTCTTTTATGCCGCGCATCAGCTTTTTCGATTTGCTGCGCCCCGGCCCTCGCGCTATTCTTCCGTGTCCCTAGTCAGCTTGTTGAAACCAGCCATTTCAACTTTCCTGTATCGGCGTGTGTTATCCAAATCCTGAACTTCGACATCGAAGGAGACTGAACGACATCCATGTTTAACGAACTGCGCAATTTCCTGGCACTGTCTTACGACGAACTGGAAGACCTCAACCTCAAGGCGAAGGAGCAGCGCAGGAACCGGGTCCCCGCCGACGCGGTTCAGGAAGACCGCCTCCGTTATCTGACGGACGAAAAGCGGATCAAGGCCGTAACCGTGCTCTTCAGCGATCTCGAAGGCCGGTTGCACATGCTCGACTACGACAAGAAATTCCTGCTGAAAAGCTACGACAACCTCACATTTGATGGCTCTTCGATTCGCGGCTTCACGGCGCAGCGCGAAAGCGATCTCCGGCTCGGCATCGATTGGGGTGCGTTCTACTGGGCACCCGCAGACGTTTTTGGCTCGGGCAAAGTCCTCGTCTTCGGTGAAGTCATCGACAAGGGCGGCACGTCTTACTCGGGTGACATTCGCGGCGTCCTCAAGGGATTTGCTTCGGACCTTTACGCGAAGAAGGGATACACGCTTAACGCCGCCAACGAAATCGAAGGTTTCCTGTTTAAGGGAGCCGACGCTGAGCGTCATTACCACGAGACCGGAAAATTCGAATACGTGAACACTGGTGGCTATTACCACTCACTGCCCGGCGATCCTTTGCGCACGTTCATCGACACTAGCGCCGAAGTGCAGCGCGCGATGGGATTCCAGAACGAGAAAGACCACCCTGAGGTCGCGCCTTCTCAGTTTGAAATCAACTACGGTTATGGAGAAGTCGTCGCCGCAGCCGACCAGATTCAGCTCTACAAGCTGATCTGCCGCCAGGTTGCCACCCACATGGGGCTGACGGCGTCGTTCCTCCCCAAGCCCGTCGTCGGCGTCAACGGCAGCGGCATGCATACCAACGTTTCCATCAGCGAGGGCGGCAAGAATCTGTTTTGGGACGCGCGCGGCGAAGAAAAGTTGAGCAAGACCGGTTGGGCTTTCGTCGATCGCATTCTCACACACGGCAATGACATCTGCCTGCTGCTGAATCCGAGCGTGAATGCGTATCGCCGTCTCGATCCGCACTTCGAAGCGCCGAATCAGATCAAAGCCTCCGCCGTCGATCGCGGATCGATGATCCGCATTCCTATCGGCAACGAGAAGAGCATGCGCGTAGAAGTTCGCTCGGTCGCTCCCGATGCGAACCCGTACCTGGTGCTCTATTCGATCTTCAAGACGGGTGTCGATGGAGAAACTTCGAAGATCAAAAATCTGCGCCAGGCCGAGCGTTACCTTCCCGACAACATCTACACCGCGCTCGATGATTTCCGCAAAGCAGGCTGGACTACCAAACTCCTCGGTGGAGATGTAAAGGGACGCTACGCCGAACTCAAGCAGGCCTCAGCGGACCGTTGCGCCAGGGCGCTGGGAACATTCGTCAAAGCGCAGGAAGTGCAGTTCCATCACGAGGTTTACAACCAGTATCTGTGGAACATGTTTTAGAAGTCACACAGTTCTGCCGACAAACGCCCCGGCTTCGGCTGGGGCGTTTTGTTGGATGGGCTTCGTCGCTTCCTCTCCTCAAGAGGGACGAAATGCGTCCGTCCCTACACAAACCGTGTGACCCCGGACGCATTCGTCCGGGTTCGAGCGCGCAAGCGCGAGATTTTGCTGGTGAGGTGGTAGCGAGACAGGTCTGCGGGTTCGATCAATGTCCGAGGAAATGTTCCAATGCCTCAACATCTCCCTGGGCCATTCCCAAATACTTCTTTGCCTTGGTCAGGTCCTTCTGCTTGACAGCGGCTTCCGCCTTGGAAAGGTTTGCCTTCATGCTGGCGCGCTTCGCAACGATATCTCCGCGCATCCCGTATCCCGCGCTGGATTGCTGTTGCTGCATTTGATCGAGACTGCTGTCGACCGCGGCGGCGCGGTTCGAGAGCTGATCGGTTTGATCTTCAACTTCTTCCAGATTGGAGGCATCAGAACCGCCGTCGCTGCCTGAAGGTGCGACGGCACCGTTCGACGTTCCCGCGCTCTCAGCTTCTTTCAATCCTGCGGCGACCATTGCTCCCGAACCCGTGGCTCCGGAACTGCTCTTCTTCGGTTGCGCACTTCGCATCGCCGGAGCGGCTTTCGCCATCGCTGAAGTCGGAACCGGAGTCATAGGCGTGGGAGTAGAGGTAGCGTTCGCCGTTGTGTCCGGCTGCGACAAAGGTTGAGCGGGCGCTGTCGCCGACACTGCGGGAGGTTGTGGCGTGCTGTCAGGCGCGTTGTTCCCGGTGGTCGGCGTCTCCGGTGTTGTTTGCGGTTGCGTTTGTGGAGTATTCGCCGGCGAAGAGGTCGCCTGCGTCTTGCTCATGCGCGGAACGTAAATCCCTGCCAGCACAAGCCCGACCAACACCACTAGCGCTCCCAACGTCATGTACAGGCCGCGATGAGTGCTCGAAGGTTGCGGGATCGGCATTGGAGGCGTTGCGGAAACAGGAATCGACGTCGCCCTCGCAGCGAGTGGTGTATTTGCCGGCGTAGTCGGCTGGCTTGCGGCGTTGATAACTGGAACGTTCAACGTCGCCGTCACCGCATCCGGACTGACTACAGCCGGGGTACCTGCGATTGCTCCCGTGCCCACTGGAATGTTGCTTAACGCGTTGCGAAAAGCTTCCGCCGTTTGAAAGCGTTGTGCCGGGTCCTTCGCAATCGCCATCAAAATAATTTCGTTCAGCTCTGGCGACAATGCCTGCTGCAGTTCGATCGGCGGCCGCGGTACTTCCTTCACATGAGCCGCCATGATTGAGTAATCGCTGTGCGCCTGAAAAGGCCGCTGTCCCGTGACCATTTCGTAGAGCGTGATTCCCACCGAATAGATATCGGATCGCGCATCCGTTGCCTCGCCTTTCACTTGCTCGGGCGACATGTAGCTCAAGGATCCCAGCGTAGTTCCAGTCATGGTCAGCGAGCGATCCTGACCAGAGCGGGCGATCCCGAAATCCATTACTTTGATCAGGCCTTGTGGCGTCAGGATGATGTTCGCAGGCTTGATGTCGCGATGAATCACATTCTGTTGGTGCGCATAGCTGAGGGCGTTTAGCACTTGATCCATGTAACGCACGGTGTCCGCGATCGGAACGGGACCTTGGCCAAGGCGATCGGCGAGCGTTGTTCCCTCGACATACTCCATGATCATCACGAGTTGATTGTCGACGGTGAGTGCGGTGCGCAGACGCCGCAATGTTCGGATGATTCAACGCGCCAGCAGCTTGATCTCGCGCAGAAAGCGCGCCGCCAGTTCCTGGCGGTTTGCCACGTCAGGAAGAAGCACTTTCATGGCTTCGATGCGATCGGAGATAACGTTTCGGACTTTGTAGACGCGTCCCATTCCTCCGCTGCCAAGTTCGCTGAGGATCTCGTAATCGCCGATTCTCTTACCGATCTCTTCGCTCATGAAAAACGCTCCCAGATAACAGATTGCAGAGTGGTTTCGAACTGCTTAGACAACGTGTTCTGTGTGGGTAGTTCGACGGCCCGGCCGTGTTTTGAGGGTCACCGGCGGCTCAGAAAAGTCGCGGTTTGCGATTCGATCGCCGCCGCAAAATTATCCCCCGCCATTCCTAACGGGTCAAGGAATTAGAAGTTCCGCGGCGCGCGCTCAAAATAGAGACGAAAGACCCTAAGACGCTGCCGGAGACTCCGCAATCGAATCCCATCGGGTGCGCGCCACATTGAGCTTGTACCGGGCCACATCAAGGTTTTTCTTAGCCTTTTCCTGCATTTCCCGCCAATTTTCGACCTTGGCCGGATCGGTCGCCCGCAAAATGCGGAGGTTGGTCTCGGCCTCGCCTGTATAAACGAGCGCCGCACCCATGTTCTCGGCAACGATGTGATCCATGGCATTCGCCCGCTGCGTGGCGATACTGAAATCAGAAGACAGGATTTTGATCTCCTCCGGCAATAGGGGATAAGTCTGAGATCCGATTCGCTTGAGCCAGTCTTCGATGGTGTGTATGGCTACCTTGAGTTGCAACGCCACCGTTCCCACGTCAGCGGTTCGTTGTTGATCGATCTGTTTCCGAAGGAGTGCCAGCGTATCAGCAGCAATCTCTGCCTGGCGGTTCGAGGTATCAACTTGCGCACGGCTGGCATCCGCCTGACGCTTGGAGTGCCATGCGTAATACACGTTGACCGCCGCCAGAATGACCACGAGCAGTACGTTGGCCACGGCCGCGTAAGCCATGACTTCATCGACGGTGAGTCCAAACACTTTTTCTGCCATTGGCGAAATATTGTGAGCGAGCGTTTTAGATCATACAACCTGAGACGACAAGGTACCTTCCCCGCTCTGCCTGCGTTGACTCGCGCCGCATCAGTCCATAAGATGACACTCCAGAATGGCGAAGCCTGAGAGATCATCACGCGAACAATCCAGCCACACCTCTCGCAATTTATTTCTAGCTATCGCCACTGACATTCACTTCTGGATTCCGCTCATCGTGCTTGTTGGCGGTTTCCTGCTGCTGGATAAACTCAGTTGAGCGCGTCGATTGAGCACCGACCGATCGATGCACCTCAACCTATAGCCGCCTCCCGTCTACGCAGTCTTCAGGGCCTCGGCATCCTCTGTGGCTTTGCCGCCGGCGCATGGCTGGGCAGCGCTGAAGCTCCGATCAAACTTGTCAATGCCGACATCTCTCCGATTACCGTTTCGTTCATCATGGTGCTCGGAGTTTTCCTGGCACGGTGGAGCGTGCCCGCCTTCATCCGCGGTACGGCGCATGTACGCGCCGACGTCCGCCAGGCGCCGCACCTGGTCGTCTGGGCGATCCTCGCCGGATGCATATGGGCGGTCGCCAACACGCTCACCATTTATGCCATCCGCAACGTGGGCCTAAGCATCGCCTTTCCGCTTTGGAATTCCAACAGCCTGCTCGGAATTCTTTGGGGATATCTCTTATTCAATGAACTGCGGAGCGCCGGGTGGAAGCGCTGGGCGGGAGTTCTCGGCGGCGCGCTGTGCATGTTTGCGGGAGCGACGCTGCTGGCCGTTGCATCTTCTCACGGAGCCGCCCCGGGAAAGGCTACTCTCGGAATCGCGGCTGCCTTGGGCGCGGGCATTCTTTGGGGAACGATGTACATCCCATACCGCAAGGCATACCTGACCGGGATGAATCCTCTGTCGTTCATTACCTTCTTCACAGTCGGAGAACTGGTCACGATGGTGGTGCTGGCGGTTTCTTATCACGGCCCGGCCGCGCTCTGGCGTGAGGTAGCAAGCGCCCATGCGGTACTTTTCTGGCTGATGCTGGGCGGTTTCATCTGGGTCATCGGAGATTTGTTCCAACAGTATGCAACGAAATATGTGGGCATCAGTCGCGGTATCCCGCTCTCCAATACAAATCAGCTTTGGGGATTGCTCTGGGGCATCCTTGTTTTCCACGAACTCCGCGGTGCCAGCCAGTCGCTTTACTTTCAGGTTGCCGGGGGATCCATTCTGATGGCGCTGGGTGCGGTCGCAATTGCGCTGTCATCGGCAACCGAGCGTGAACATTCGTCGTGGCAGAGTGCCGCGGATCGAGAGGGTGAGCGCTACGGCGTGGAAGACGGCTATGTGCGCGCTGGGATGGAAGGTCGCGAACACTCAACGGGAACACTCCCAGCAATTTCCAATCGACGGAGCCTGCTTGATTGGCTGCTGATCCTCACGGCGACAGGACTGTTTGTCATCCTCGCCATTATGGCCGCGAGACCTCAGGTCGACGTCGCATTTGGATGGGCAGCCGCATTGATCGCCGCGATGCTTATGATGTTGGGCTTCTGCGGGTTGGCTCTCTGGCGAACCACGCGATTTCGATAGGCGCCGGCCGCCGTTTCCTTCAGTTGATTTCGTTCTATACAGAGTTCTTCAACTTGAGAGATATTCGGAAGCTGCAAAGGAGATTTTTCATGAAACGCATCTTCTCAATGTTGTTGCTCACCTTGCTGACCGCGAGTGCGGTTCGCCTCGTGGCCCAAGTGAACCCTTACAAAGACGGAACTCCTGGAGTCAGCGGCTACCGCTCCGAAGTGCTCGCCGAGGTGATCGTGCAGGAAAACAAGTTCACCCGCCTCGCGGAAGCGATCCCCGCGGACAAGTACACCTGGCGTCCCGCCGCGGATGTTCGATCTTTCGCCGAAGTATTCCTGCACGTCAGCGCCGCTAATTACAACTTGTACAACATGGTGGGAACCGCGCCGCCGGCCTCACTCGACGTGAAGAACCTGGAGAAGTCGGCGACAGACAAGGCAAAAGTTATCGCGGCATTGAAAGACTCCTTCGTCCACGCTAAGGCCGCCATTCAATCGATGCCGGATGCGAATCTGGAAAAGAGCCTCGATTGGTTCGGTGGGAAAAACACGCAGCGAGGAGTTCTGCTCTTCATCGTACGCCACGCCGCCGAGCACCTCGGACAGTCGATCGCTTATGCTCGCGTCGTTGGAATTACGCCTCCGTGGACTGAAGACGCCCAGAAGAAACCGGCATCGAAGTAGCTGCGGCTTCCGGCTTGCACTTTCGGCCCTCAGACCTCGGACCTCAGCCGTCACTCGTCGACTTTGGGTTGGATTTGGGACGCGAAGGTGACGACCGAGGCTGAGGTCCGAGGGCTGAAGTCTGAGGTCTGAGGCTGAAGCCCGGGCCTCTTGTGCTAGATTCAAAAGTTTGATGGACGCTCCCACCATCTCGACTCAAGCCCTGACTCGTCGCTTCGGAGAACTTGTAGCCGTTGAAGGAGTGGACCTCCGTGTGTCACCTGGACAGTTTTTCGGCTTTCTCGGACCGAACGGCGCAGGCAAATCCACGACGATCAAGATGCTGACCGGGCTGCTCGCTCCCACGTCCGGACGCATCGAAATCCTCGGCCTCGATCTCGATACTCATCCGGTTGAGGTCAAGCGGCAGATCGGCGTCGTGCCGGAAGGAATGGCGCTCTTCGGCCGACTGACCGGGGCAGAATTCCTGAGCTTTGCTGGACGCATGTACGGCCTCGACCGCATCACGGCGGCGAAGCGTGCCATCGAACTGCTGGAATTCATGCAACTGGCCGATCAACCGAAGAAGCTTGTCACTGACTACTCGCACGGGATGCAGAAGAAACTCGCCATGGCCGCCGCCGTCATCCACGGACCAAAAGTGTTGTTCCTCGACGAACCTTTCGAAGGCGTCGACGCCATCGCTGCGGGCACGTTGAAAACGATGCTGCAAGGGATGATCGCGCGCGGCGCTACTATCTTCTTGACTTCACACGTTCTCGAAATCGTCGAGCGCCTGTGCAGTCACGTCGCCATCATTCATCAGGGACGGTTAGTCGCTCAAGGCTCTTTGGAAGAATTGCGGGCGGGAGTTCGGGCGCAAGCGCCAGCGGAAGCGGGCACTGGCGACCACAACTCGAGCGAGAAGCTGACACTTGAGGAAATTTTCCTGCGTGTGGTTGGAGGCTCGCGACCCGTCGAGCAAGAACTCTCGTGGCTCGGGTGAATCGTTTGGATTGATGTTGCGCGATACTGGAGAAAATCTAAGGGTTGATAACGGGCGACGCTGAAGGTTTTCTCCGTCGGCGCTGTGCACGAAGTCGACGCAACGCGGCAAGGACCCTGCGGTGATGCGTGATCGACATCGTTCGCATGGAATAGTCGAATCTCTCACCGCAGTCACAACATACTTTGTAGCAATGCCCTTCAATCGTAAACACTCGACTCAACTTCGAGTGGTGACACCCAAAGGCAAAATCAAGCGCGTTCGCGAACGGATTAATGACACTATCCCAAAGCGGAGCGCTTTCCAGCGCCGTCGTGCTTTTCATTTCCTTCATCTTCCCCTTCAGCCACTTCAAGTCTGGCACCCCTACAACCAATCCTGTGTGCGCGCTACTACCCATCGGAGTGACCACGATCACCCGCTCCTCTATCATCGGCTAGTTTCGTGACGCCCTTCAGCGCGGAAGGCTAAGGCGCTCTGGATGAAGAGCTTGCAGCAAGCGTGAAGCCCAGTCACGAGATGTGCAAGAATTAAGGACTCCCAAAATGGAACGCGCAGACGCTGTCCCCGGACAAATCGCCGCTATTGCTGATCTGCGCTGGCGGTTATTCGTCAACGGACTCCGCAACCGGCGGGGCAAGATGGAACTGGCCTCGCGCATCCTGATTACATCGGCTTTCGCGATCGGCGGAATCGGCGGATTCGGCGCCGCCACTGGATTCTCCTGGTACTTCGTATCGCAGGGACAAGCCGAATTTCTCGCCGTGATTTTGTGGCCGATTTTCTTTTTCTGGCAGTTTTTTCCTGTGATGGCCACTGCCTTCACCAACAATCCCGACTCGTCGGAACTCCTACGCTTCCCCGTGACCTACCGGTCGTATTTCCTGATTCGGATGGTCTATGGCCTGTTCGATCCGGCGAGTGCTCTGGGGACGGCTTTTTTGATCGGCGTCTTTCTTGGTATCACCGCGGCGAGGCCGCTTTTGTTCCCTTGGGCTCTGCTAGTGCTGGCGATGTTCGCCGCATTCAATCTTGCTCTGATGCAGATGGTGTTCGCCTGGCTGGAGCGTTGGCTGGCGCAGCGCCGCACTCGCGAGATCTTTGGCGTGCTCTTCATTCTCACGACGTTAAGTTTCCAGATGATCGGGCCCATCATGCAACACATGGACCACGGCCCGAATCCGCAACTCAACCTGGCTCTCAAACTGGGCGCGCGCGCCCAGGCTTTTCTGCCTCCTGGCCTCGCCGCAAATGCAATCGCCGAGGTCTCACACTCACATTTCGTGAGCGGAATGGCTTCCCTCCTTATCCTCCTCGCGTTCCTGCTGGCTGCCGGATTTTTGCTGCACATTCGAATTCACGCCCAATTCCACGGCGAGAATTTAAGCGAGACAGCTGCTCGGCCCGTTGTTCGCCAGGCCCTGCCGCTGCAACTAGGATGGGAACTTCCCGGATGTTCGCAATCGGTAGCAGCCGTTTTCGAAAAGGAGATCCGTTATCTCGCGCGCAGTGGACCGATGCTGCTCACATTGATCATGCCGATCATCATGCTGGTCATCTTTCGCTTCGGTCCGCTAAATTCGCTTCGCCACTCGGGCGCTTTCACTCGTACTCCCGACATGGCATTGCCAGGAGCAGCGGCATATTCCCTGCTCGTTCTGACGAATCTGCTTTACAACAGTTTTGGCGGAGATGGCGGAGGCATTCAATTCTTTTACGCCTCCCCGGTGCCGTTTCGCAGCATTGTGCTTGCCAAGAATCTCACCCACGCTGGCATCCTCGCGGTAAACGCGACTTTCGCGTGGATCGCGGTTTCCTACCTGTACGGTCCTCCGCACATCGCAGTGTCGATTGCAACGCTGGCGGGGTTGCTGTTCGCGGCTCCGCTGAACTTCGCAGCCGGGAATCTACTCTCGATGTCCTCGCCAAAGAAGCGCGATTTTTCAGCGTTTGGCCGCCAGAACATTTCGCAAACCACGGTACTCGCTAGCTTGGGCATGCAAATCGTAATCGTAGGATTGGGAGCAGCTATTTTTATGGTGGCTAGGCTCTATCACAATTTGTGGATCGCCGCCGCCCTGTTTGCGATCCTCGCCGCAATCTCGATTCCCATCTACCTCACGACGCTTAGCCGCCTTGATGGCATCGCACTGAAACGCCGGGAAACGCTTCTGGCAGAATTATGTCGCGCCTGATGAAGGCGGACGAACAAGACTTGTCATCCTGCAGACGAAGGATCTCCTGCAGGTTCCTCACAACCGGAATTGCTCGTGCGATTTCCTCGGAAACGAACTTCTATGGCTTATCCGGTTCTGCCAAGAATCGATACCCCACGCCTCGCACCGTCAGCAGATGACGCGGGTTGCCCGGATCATCCTCGATGTAACGCCGCAGCCGCACGACGAAATTATCGATCGCGCGGGTGTCCGTGTCTTCCTTCAGTCCCCACACTTCTTCAAGAATTTGTTTGCGCGAAACGATCTTTCCGCCATTCTGCACAAGGTGGCGCAAAAGCTCCGCTTCCATCACAGTGAGATGGATCGGGGCTCCGTGGGAGCGCAGTTCGAGCGCGCCGAAGTCGATGGTCTTTCCGGAGAATGAAAATTGTCCGAAATCTCCGGCAGCATCTTCCCTGGCGGGCGCGGTAACTTCCGGCACTCCATGCGTCCACTGGCTGCGCCGTAACAGCCCTTGCACACGCGCCAGCAGAATGGAAAGATCGAAAGGCTTTGCCAGATAGTCGTCCGCGCCCGAGGCGAATCCCTTCAAAACATCTTCCGGACGGCCGCGCGCGGTAAGCATCAGGACCGGCACATAATTCCGCGCCGCCCGCAGCTCCGAGACCACACTGAATCCGTCCTTGCCCGGCAGCATGATGTCGAGCACCACGACATCAAAATTTTCCTTGTTGTCCAACAGCCGATCGGTGGCCGCTTCTCCGTCGCCGACAACCTCGGCGATGTACCCTTCAGCTTCAAGATTGAACGCCAATCCCTGCGCCAAGTGGGCTTCGTCTTCCACCACCAGTACGCGGCTCACGCGTTTGACCTCGGCAACTCGATGACCACAGTCGTTCCGTGACCTTCGCCTTCGCTTTCGGCGAATGCGTTACCACCGTGTTTCTTCGCGATCGATTTGACGATAAACAACCCGAGGCCGGTCCCCTTCACGTGCGCCACCGTCCGGTTGCCCACGCGGTGGAAGCGTTTGAAAATTCTCTTCAAATCATCTGGAGAAATGCCTACGCCGTGATCCTGCACGCGCAAGACGATTCGTTTCTCGTCTGGCGTCTCCAGGCGCACTCGAACGTCCAGGGTTTCACCTGAATATTTCACGGCATTATCGAGCACGTTTGTCACGGCGGTGCGCAAGTCGTCGGCGCTTCCCCTCACTCGAAGCCCGTTTCCGTTACTGGCGGCTTGCTCGTAGCGCAACACATCGGGCGCGAGATGATGCCGAGCCCGTAAGGCGTCCATGCAATCTCGGACCAACTGGGCAAAATCGACCTCAGCGCGTTCGCGTCCAGCCTTTTTGTCGCCGGCCCGCCCGGCGCGTAAGACCTGTTCGATGGTGTAGGTTAGCCGATCGGCATCGCTCAGCATCAGGCTAAAGAACTCTTGTTTGCGTGACTCCGGCAATTCCCTTCGTTGCAGCGTCTCCAGGTGCAGGCGGATCGATGCCACTGGCGTTTTCAACTCATGCGATACCGCATTGATGAAGCTGTCGTGTTGCTCGCTGCGCCGAAGCTCACGCACCAGGAAGATGGTGTTCACCACCATGCCTGCAATGATCAGGGCGAAGAAGATGATTCCAAAGAACAGCAAAACACCTTCGCGCCAGTTGAGGATGATCCAGCCAACGTTGAGCGCGACGGCCAGCGCCACCAGGCCGATGCCCAGGCAAAGGAAGAAAACAATCGTTCCTCGGCGGCTCGAGATGCGCATGGCGGCTCCGCCTGATTTTACCGCGTTCGTGGGGATGGATTATCAGACGGCGTTCGCGTCAGGGTTCCCGATGAGGTACGCCGCCAGAATGGTCAAAAGGTGAACCGTCCACCGATTGTCGGAGCGAAGTTGTTGTTCGAGTTAAAGGGAACTCCAGGTTTATGAGGAATGGCAATGGCTAGGCCGCCGCGCACGTAGGAATATGCCATTCCGGCAAAACCGTCGAAACGCTTGGTGAAGCGATGATCCAAATAAAGTGATCCCTCGTTCAGCGTACCCGCACAGGAACTGCGGAATCCGGCTGCGGGCGAGCAGGTCGGCGGCACTCGAAAGTCATTCTGTCGCTGCTGGTACCAGGACAACGTGATGTCGGTTTTCTTGTGGTAGGTGTACTTCGCCCCCGTCCACCAGATCTGGACTAACTTCTCCGAATCGAGGTTATCGTCTTCCACCCCGCTCATGTTGTAACCGCCCTGGTCGGACGCGCCCACACCCAATGGGTTCTTCGGGTTGTTCTGCCAGATATATTCGTAGCCGGCAAATACCTTTACCGGATCCCAAACATACTTGGCGGTGAGCATCACCGCGTTGTTGTCGGTAACGACGCCATACACAGTGTTGTTGGTGTCGATCAGGTTGACGCCGCCGGTGATGGGATTGGTATTAATGCTGTCCATAGTCGACTGGTAAGACTGTGTCGAACTTGCTGGTCCCAACAGGGGATTCAATACGCTGATGGCCTGGTTGTAATGCTGAAAGACGACATCGCTGGAAAACTTGCCGTAGTTTCCGCCTAGATCGAATCCGAAGGCGTTGTTATGCACCGATTCGGGCGTACAGGTCGCGGCTGTCCAACTCGCAGAGTCCGAATAGCAGCCACCAGATCCGTCGGCAAATTTGTACATCGCTCCAAAATGTACTGGACCGAGGACAAGGCGATACTTCACCGCGTCGTCCCAACGGGTGTTTTCGGTGTCACCACCTCCGGCCATCGTGCCGTTATATCCGATGTAGGAAAACGCATACGCACCGGCGGCTGGATCGTAAAGCAGCATCGTGTCGGTGCCGAGGGCGCGCTGGCGACCGAAGGTCAGCGTGCCGAACTGCTTGGACGATACGCCGCCATAGTATTCGTCATTAAAGGGCTGACCCGCACGCGCCCCATCGATAGCCATCGAGTAGCTACCCCTGGGAAGCCCATTGTTAATGATGTCGGTGGCGGACGCATTGGCTAGCAACCCAGACTGCGGATTGATACCGGTGGAAGCGTTAAATACAACCGACCAGCCTGGCTGAAACTCCACTTTGCCTCGAATGCCAAGTCCTGTTTGCGACAGGTTGTTCGGCGAAACCACGAATCGATGTTGATACCCGTTTCGATTTACTAGGGACTCGCCTTCGTAGTTGTAGCCGTTCTCCGGCAATCCGTGGCTGACCCAGCCGAAGCCTACGTCGTACGTGCCGTAGACCGTGATGCCGTGCCAGGTGAGCGCACAATCCGTAGTAGCGACTTCGTGAGCGTTTGTGCAGGGATCTGGAGTTTTTTCCTGCGCCAAAGCGCACATTGTCGACCAACAAACAGCCAGCGCCGCAAGAAGCAGGACGACCCGATGCATCAAAACCTCCGCAAGCCCCTATTTTTGGGACAAGAATCAAAAGTGTATATGACATACGAATCGACTGTCTAAACCTACATTAATTAACACGCTTATTGAGGAGGCGACGGTTAGTTGGGACGAGAGTTACGATTGACCGCCCCCAAAGTTGACTGTAGGATTTCGTTCCGATGCCGCGAGATAACAAATCCGTACGTGCCAGCGAAGGGTTGCTCCACCCGCGCGACGCCGCCTTACAGGTAGGGATCAGTTTCCCCACGATCAAGCAGTGGATTTACAAAAAGAAAATTCGAAGCGTGCAGACCGCTGGAGGGCATCACCGAATTCCGCAGAGTGAAGTCGACAAATTCCTTTTCAAAACCCGAGGCCGCAACGAAGAGGAACGCAAACAGGTCATCCGCCGCGTCAGCGGACGCAATCAGCTCGTGGGGCGCATCGATTCGGTCCGTCTCAGCGGCCTGATGGCGGAAGTGAAAATTTCGATCGGCGGACAGCAGATTACCTCGATCATCACCGCAACCTCGGCGCGCGAGATGCAGTTGAAGAAGGGCCAGACCGCAGCCGCCCTCATCAAGGCAACGGAAGTGATGATCATCCGCGTGTGAGCGGGTAGCAGAACTGCTAAAAGAAAAACCCCGGCACGCAAGCCGGGGTTGATCTTCTACTCAGAACTGCGATCTATCTTAAAACGGCGGCTTAGTCTCCAGATGCAAAAGATTCGGCTGGAGGTGTAATCAGGCGGCCATTCGGCGTCGGCACCAGACCCTGCTTAACATCATTCAGGTTCACCCGCTTGATGTCCCAGGCGAGACCGAACGTCTTCAGCATCCAGATTCCGTACCAGTTCATATCGACTTCATACCAGGTGAAACCGTGCTGCGCGGCCGTCGGATGCGCGTGATGATTGTTATGCCATCCCTCGCCGAACGTCAGTAAGGCCACCCACCAGCTATTGGTTGAGAGATCACGCGTCGCAAAACGGCGCGAACCCCACGAGTGCGTCGCCGAATTTACCAGCCAAGTCGCATGCAGTCCGACAACCGTGCGCATGAAGGAACCCCACAGCAGCCACGGAAGTCCGCCAATGGCGTACAACGCGATGCCGAGAACAATCTGCGGAACGTAATGATATTTCGTGAGCCAGACGTGGAATTTGTCTTTAGCGAGGTCGGGAACATAACGCGCCAGCGTTGTTGTGTCGTGGTGCATCGACTTGCCCATGAGAATCCATCCCATGTGCGCCCACCACTTGCCCTCGATCGGAGAGTGCGGATCGCCTTCCAGATCGGAATACTGATGATGAATACGATGTGTCGCCACCCAGAAAATCGGCCCGCCTTCGAGTGCGAGCGTGGCGCAGATGGTCAGGAAATACTCAACCCACTTGGGAGTCTTAAAACCCCGGTGTGTTAGCAGCCGGTGGTAGCTCATACCAATGCCGAGGCTTCCCGAAACCCACCACAGGAACATCGCGACAAATAGCGCTTTCCACGTGAAGAAGAAAAGTGCGGCCACGGCTCCTACATGAAACAGAGCCATAAAGATAGCCGTCACCCAGTTGATTTCATTTTTGCTTGCCTGTCGCCGTTCCAGATCTTGCAGTTCCATATCCAAGAGGGACCCCATTTCCTGTTTTCTTCGACGCTGAAGAGACTTTCACTAAGCTATCAGGAGGGTGGCGGGGGTCACTGTAATACTTGTGTAATAGCCGGGTTCGAAGGATTACGCCGGTAATCGGTGAGTGCCCTGCGAGAGGTCGCGAATCGAATCTTGGATCAAAGCCACTTTTTGGTTCGATAGGCCTCAACACAGAGCCGGGTGAGATCGGCGAGTTGTTCGAAAAGCGCATCGTCAGGCCGCTTGAAATTCAAGCAGGCTTTCCCCTGCATCCGCTTCTTCAATTCGGGCGGGACCTTTTTCACTAAGCCTGGGACCACATAGAGCGCCATGAGATGGCAGCTCACGTATGCCTTTCCCAGCGTAACGGCGCCAAAGAACATCGGACCTCCTCTCCAACTCTTGGACTTGGTGGCGAGTGAATACTTGCCGGCCTCATCTGCGGTGACATCTAATTCCGAGGCACAGCCAGCCATAGTTTTCCGCAGGGCATTAAACGTGTCAGTGAACTCGGAGGCGTTATTCTTCGCGACCTTTGTGGCGGCCCTCCTCTTCGAGGCGGACTTTTTCGCAACATTCTTTCCGGGCACAATGCTCCTACGCTACTTTTCCTTTGACCTGAATTCCAGCCCACTTCTCCAGCAGCGTAAGAGTGGCCGCATAGTCGAGATCTTTGTGTCCGTCCTCAGTCGCCATCTGGTAAATCTCTTCCACCGTCTCCAGGGCGGGCAGCTTCACGCGCACTTCCTTCGCAGCTTCGAGCGTCAGCCGGATATCTTTATGCATCAGCCGCAGCGGGAAATTGGGCGTGAAGTCGCGTTGCAAGACAAAGGGTCCCTTGTAGTCGACCACCCCAGACCGCACCATCGTGGCCTCGATCAGTTGCAGCAGTTGCTGCGTATCGACCCCGAGTTTCGTTGCCAGCGTCAGGGCTTCAGCGAAACCCTCGTAGATGAGCGCGATCTGCAGATTCATGGCGAGCTTCGTCGCCTGCCCTTTGCCGGTTTCGCCCATGCGGAAAATCTTCTTTCCCATCGCGGCGAACAGAGGCTTCAGCTGCTCGATCTTCTCCTCGGCACCGCCCACGATAAACACCAACGTCCCATCACGCGCCCCAATCTTCGATCCCGTCATCGGCGCGTCTACCCAGGCCACGCCCTTGCTGGCAAGCCTTCCCGCGAACTTCGTCGTTGCCGACGGAGAAATCGTGCTCGAGTCAGCAATGATGGCACCCTCGGCAAGCGATGGTGCCGCGCCTTCTTTTCCGAAGATAACTTCTTCCACCGCGTCTGTATCCGAAACGCAGAGCCACACGACCTGCGCACCCTGTGCGGCGGCCGCAGGCGTTGGAGCCACTCCCGCCCCCTCCACAAGCTTTCCCGGAGTGCGGTTCCACACCGTAACTTCGTGGCCTGCCTTCACAAGGTTCGAAGCCATCGACTGGCCCATGATGCCTAATCCCAGGAACGCAACACGCATGCGGAAATTCTCCTTTGTTGGTGTGAGACCGATGGAACTGAAGGGCTTATCGGATTAAATAGGACGTGACTGATCGTGGTCAAGCGGACTCGCCAAATCAGGCGCCCAGCGCGGCATCGTGCTTACACTGTGAACGTTCCTTCACATCGACAGGAATTTAACTATCGTATATAGTTTGGCGAAACTGCCGCCGCGCTTCTGTGGACGAGCCGGTCGCGCGCTTTGGACACCAATCTCTTCTACAAGGAATTTCTCGGATGACACGATCTTTCCCGTCTTTCTCCGGCAATCGTTGCGGCCTGCTGCTTTCAGCGTTGTTCGCGCTCGCGCTTACGTCGTCCGCGCAAACCTCGCTCGTAAAAATCAGCAGTGACAACCTGACGAATAGCGACAGTGATCACAAGACCGAGGTGGAACCTTCCACGTTCGCGTGGGGAAACACATTTGTCAGCGCCTTTCACGTTGCCCGCCGTCCTGGAACCATCGGATGGGGCAGCGGCGACGTCGGCTTTTCTACGTCAACCGACGGAGGCAAGACGTGGCATTTCGGAAATCTCCCTGGCCTTACTGTGAACTTTAAGAATGGTACCTACGGCGCGGCAGCCGATCCGTCGGTGGCCTACGATGCGAAGCACGGACAGTGGCTGATCTCGACCCTGCCGCTTGCCGGGCTCAGCGGCAACTCAGGACTGATTGGAGACGTGGCCGTCAGCCGCTCCACCAATGGATTGAGCTGGGGAAATCCCATCATCATCGACAAAACGCACCTTGACGACAAGAATTGGACCGTCTGCGACAACACCACGACAAGCCCCTTTTACGGCAACTGCTACACCGAGTGGGATCAAGCCTTCGGCACCGGTGACGTTCTGATGAGCGTCTCGAGCGATGGCGGACAAACCTGGGGACCGGGACTTCCCTCCTCCGACCGCGCCGGCGGGCTGGGCGGCGAACCTCTGGTGCAGCCAAATGGAACAGTCATCGTTCCCTTTGAAGGCGGTGGCATCGATGTATTCAGTTCCACCAATGGTGGTGTGAGCTGGGGCAAGAGCCAGCAGATCGCCAACATCCAGAGTCATTTCGTCGCTGGAGGATTGCGCAACCCCAACCTTCCTTCTGCAACAATCGACGGCAGCGGCAAAGTATACGTGGTCTGGTCTGATTGCCGCTTCCGCACCGGCTGCAAGGAGAACGACATCGTGATGAGCACTTCGACCGATGGCACGACTTGGAGCACGGTCTCCCGCATCCCGTTGGATTTGACGACCAGCACCGTCGATCACTTCATCGCCGGGATTGGCGCGGATCCTGCCACATCAGGGGCGAACGCGCATCTGACCCTGGTTTACTACTACTATCCCAACACTGCGTGCAACAGCACCACTTGCCAGTTGTTTGTAGGATTCTCCACATCGCTCGATGGCGGCACCACATGGACCGCGGGATCGAAGATTGCCGGACCAATGAAGCTTGCATGGTTGCCTGTTTCCGACAACGGTCCGATGGTTGCTGACTACATCGGCGTTTCGTATGTGAATGGCGCACCGTTCGGAGTCTTCGCCAATGCGCAGGCTAATTCCGGTACGACGTTCAACGAATCGATGTTCACTACGAAGGCGGCACTCCCAATTTCCTACGACGCGCCGCGTTTCAGTTCGATCGACGACCATCCGGTGCCCAACGCGAAGTCGGATCATCCGGTGAAGTTTTTCTACGACGACGAAGGTCGCCGGGAGATTCCACAATCGCGCTGGGTAAAGTAGCCAAGTTAAAACTTTGTAAAGTCGAAATCCGTCAGATTGCTGGCGGATTTTCACTTTTCAAGCACCCTCCCGCATAATTACCGCCGTACCTTACGGCAAACTAATAAGCAGCTATCAAACAAGGCGTTTCATCTAAAATTGATAGCTATCAATCACAGGACTGAGTGGTTACCTCGTCTCGACTGGGCGAGTAGTGGATTTTCAGAGGGTCGTTGGCCCTCAGGCTCCGCAGCATGATTAAGCAGACGCTTCGCAATCCGGCCCTTCGAAAGCGTGCCACGCAATTCGGACGCTTGGTCCGTCACTCTGCAGTGACGCCTCGATGTGGCCAAACGCATAAGCCCCGCTTGGCGACCAAGGGTGAACTTGGCGTCACGTTCATCGGCCACGCCAGTTTCTTCGTGCAGCTTGGCGGCAAGAGCGTGCTGATTGATCCCAATTTCGCACGCTGGCTTTTTGTGCTCAAGCGGCTGCGACGCCCCGGCATTCGTGTCGCCGACTTGCCTGCAATCGATCTGGTGCTGGTATCGCACGCTCACTTCGATCACTTGCACCGGCCGTCGCTGCGCGCGATCGTGCAGAATAATCTCCGGACTCGCGGAGTCGCGCCCGCCATCATCATTCCGACGCACGTTTCGGATCTTGTCTCCGATCTCGGATTTTCCGAAATCATCGAGCTCGATTGGTGGAAGAATTCGAAGCACGGAAATCTTTCCGTGACCCACGTTCCCTCGCGGCACTGGGGCGCTCGAATCCTGAAAGACTCGCATCGCGGATACGGCGGATTCGTGCTGAAAGCCGGGAAGCATTCTGTCTATCACGCTGGCGACACTGCGTATTTCCCTGGCTTTAGTGAGATTGGCAGCCGCCTCGCTCCCGAACTAGCGCTACTTCCCATCGGTGCTTACAATCCCGAGCAATTCCGCAATGTGCATACCAATCCCGCAGATGCAACTCGAGCATTTCTCGATCTGAAGTCGCGATGGATGGTCCCCATGCACTATGGCACGTTCCGCCTGACTCATGAGCCTGTGGAAGAACCACTCCAACTTCTCGATCAGGAAGCGCGCAACGCCGGAATCGAAGATCGCGTGGTCGTGATGGAAGAAGGCGTAACCAGATTCTTCTAACCGGCCCGGCAGATGTGGAGACGGTCGCTATCGGCCGTCCCGCAAGGTGAGCCGAGCGAAAGTCGATCCGAACGCCAGAGTCTGCAAATCTTCTGTCCAAATTTTAGGCCAAACCTTTGTGACAATCTGCCATCTTTGTCTGGTATACACTGCTTCGAAAATTCCAGCCTTGGAGGCTCTAATGTCTGTAAAACCCATTCCTGACGGTTATCACACGCTCACCCCTTACTTAACCGTTCGCGACGCAATGAAGGCAATCGAATTCTATAAACGCGCTTTCGGCGCTGAGGATCGTGGTGCGATGAAAGGCCCCGATGGCAAGGTGATGCATGCGGAACTCAAGATCGGCGATTCCATTGTCATGCTCGCGGACGAGTTTCCGGAGTTTGGGGCGCACGGGCCTGGCCCAAACGGAACCAGCATGGGATTGCACATCTACGTCGACAACGTGGATGCATCCTTCGAACGCGCTGTGCAGGCTGGCGCAAAAATAGAAATGCCGGTAGCCGAGCAGTTCTGGGGCGATCGCTATGGCAAGCTTCGGGATCCCTTCGGCCACAGCTGGTCCATTGCGACTCACACGAAAGATCTATCGATGGACGAAATGAAACGAGGCATGGACGACGCCATGTCCAAGATGAAGAAGCCGGCATAACGATAGTCACTGCGGGGCGGCCAGAACGGTCGTCCCGCAGCGAAAAGATGTGGCGACGACCGCCATCGGTCGTCCCGCGAGGGCGAAGCCAAGCGGAATCGAAGACGCCTTCACAGCAGGCAGCCCTCAGTAAGCCAGTAAGATCCGCAGGTCGCGAAGGTTGTTTCCAGTGGGACCGATCACGATCGCGTCTCCCAGCGCCGCGAATAGCGGATACGCGTCAAAATGACTGAGTGCCATCCCTACGTTCAATCCGCGAGCAAGAGCGCGCGCCACGGTCGTTCCGTCGACCACGGCTCCGGCCGCCGAACTATTTCCATCCACGCCATCCGTCCCTGCGCTCAGCACAGTAATGTTCTCTCCGGCAATTTTCTCTGCGCACGCCAGCGAAAATTGCTGGTTTCGTCCGCCTACACCTCCGTCGGTTACTTTCACCGTGACCTCTCCGCCAGAAATCAGGCAGACAGGCGAACAGAGTTTTCGGAGTTCGCGAACTTTCTGCAGCAGGTAATCTGCAGCCTTGTCGTAATCCCAATCGTCACACGAATTATCGACCTGCACCATGAAGCCCGCACGCTCAGCCGTAACCATGGCTTCTTCGATGGCCGTCTGGTTCGAAAGCACCGTCCACCAGCGCGAGCGCTGAAATGCAACGTCATCGGATTTCGGAGTTTCGTCGAGAGCGTGGCGCTCAAATAACTCTCGCGTCGATGCCGGAAATTGTTTGAGCAGGTTGTACCTTTCGGCGATGCGGAAGCAATCGTCCACCGACGTCGAGTCGGGCATCGTCGGACCCGAAGCGAGTGCGTCGGGAGTGGCGTCCGGCACATCTGACACAAGCAATGACACCTGCTGCGCGGGAGAAGCAGCCAGTGCCAGCCTTCCACCCTTCACCGCTGACAAATGTTTGCGAACCGTATTGATCTCGCCGATCGGCGCCCCGGAAAGTACCAGCACACGGTAGGTGGCGACAAGATCCGGCAGTGAAATCTCATTGTCGATGGGCTTCTCGACGATTGAAGATCCTCCTCCGCTGATCATAAAGATCACGAGAGCCGACGCTGGTTGCGATTCGAGCGCACGCAGGATTGCACTTGCGGCCTCAATCGACTCCTCGTTGGGCGTGGGATGTCCCCCGCGAAAGTAGCGGAAGCCGCGAAGCTGCGAGGGTGGCTGCACCGGACTGGCTACGATGCCTTCGAGAGACTCTCCCACTCGCGCGGCGAGCGCTTCGGCCATCGTATGTCCGGCCTTGCCCAGAGAAATCACCAGCACGCGAGAATACGATTGCAGGTCGTACAGATCTTCGCGGACTCGCAAGATCCCACGCTCGCAGTGCACATGTCGACCGAAGCCACCGTCGATCGATGCCCGATTCAGCGCCTCACGGAAAATTGCGTTCGCTGACGCGCGCATCTCACGGAACTCTTGCTCGTTGGCGGGATCGGACATGCGCAGTGATTATAAAGAGGGACGTCGGACCCCAGCTATTAGCGATCAGCCTTCTGCTTTCAGCCGACACCAAACTTCAGTCATCCTGAGCGTAGCGAGCGCTGAGCCCGGCGAAGCGCTCGCGAAGGCGAAGGACCCCTGCTGCGGAGCCAAGCGTGTCGGGCTTGCAAGAGCGGATAGCTGAGCGCTGACAGCTAAGAAATCCCAGCCTCTTTTACCCAGCGCTCAATTTCCTCCCGCAATTCGCGCAGCCGTCCTTCGAAGAAATGATCAGCGCCTTCGATCATCACCAACTTCTTGGGCTCTGGGGCCGAAGCGACCAGTGCCTCCAGTTTGGCGCGCGGACCGAATTGATCCCGAGAGCCGCTGACGAAAAGTTTGGGCTTCATGCAATCTTTCAGGAACTCGAAAGTGTAAGTGCGCGGTACCTCGCTGTCGGCAACCACAGGGCCGGCAGGAGTGCCTACGCCGATGACCGCACCTACCCTGGCATCAGCGCACGCGGCGCGCAATCCAACCGCAGCGCCAAAGGAAAATCCGGCGAAGAGCAGAGGGAGATGATATTCGCCGTCCATCCAGTCCAGAGCAGTGCGAACGTCCTCGACTTCACCTTCACCGTTGTCATGCTGCCCCTGACTCAGCCCGGTCCCGCGAAAATTGAAGCGCAACACGGGAAATCCAAAACTGTTCAACGCCT
The DNA here is from genome assembly GCA_963819455.1 of uncultured Acidobacteriota bacterium. Taxonomy (GTDB): domain Bacteria; phylum Acidobacteriota; class Terriglobia; order Terriglobales; family Acidobacteriaceae; genus Sulfotelmatobacter. The sequence continues at coordinate 407,642 of CAWFWF010000009.1, read as the reverse complement.
TCATCGTATGGAAGACAACCTTGTTGTGCAGCGTACCGCCAAAGAGCGGATGCGGATGGCACACAACCGCGGCATGCGTCGCACCCTCTGAACCGGCGTTGAGCAGGGCTTCCAGGCGTCCCGCAGGACCGTCGAGAAAAAGCGAGTGGATCGATGAGGTTGGAGCGTTCACCACTCCAGCTTACACAAAAGCGGAAACCGGACCTCAGATCTCAGGGGTCCGCACCGCCGATACGGACTGAGGTCGAAGGGCCGAAGTTCTAAGGTCCAAGGTCCGAGGTGTGAAGTCGGAGGTCCGAGGTCTGAGTCTTTCCCTCTGCTATTCTCTCCTTCATGGATGCCGTCACTTTCACTCGCCAACTCGTGGACATCGAATCGATTTCGGGCAATGAATCCGCGGTTGGCAACTGCCTTTATGGAGAACTCTGCCGCATCGGCTATCAGACACGCAAAATTCCAGTCGAGGGCAATCGCTTCAACGTGTATGCGGTTCCAGACACCGGTAAGCCGGAGCCTCCAGTCCCATCCATCACGTTCTCCACTCACATGGACACGGTCCCTCCCTTCATTCCATCCTCCGAAGATGCGAATTGCATTTATGGCCGCGGAACTTGCGACGCCAAAGGGATCATCGCGGCGCAGGTGGCCGCCGCGGAACGCTTGCGCCGCGAAAAAATTTACGTCGGATTGCTGTTTGTTGTCGGCGAGGAGCGAGACAGCCTGGGAGCACGAGTCGCCAACGATTGCGTCAAGAGCGGACAGATTCCCAAGGGTCGATTCCTGATCAACGGCGAGCCCACCGAGAATCACATCGCCCTGGCTTCGAAGGGGACGCTGCGTGCCGAAGTCACCGCGCGCGGGCGCATGGCCCATTCGGCGTATCCGGAGTTAGGCGAGTCTGCGATCGACAAACTGATTCCAGCGCTCACGCGTTTGCGCGCGATGCCGTTGCCTTCCGATCCAGAGGTCGGCCCATGCACGTTAAATATCGGATTAATCGAAGGCGGCCGCGCACCCAACGTGATCCCCGACTATGCGCACGCAGACCTTCTCTACCGCCTCGTAGGGCCCTCTATAGACTTGCGCCAGCAGATCCTAGCGGCGGCGGGAGATCAGGTCGAAGTCACCTTCCCACTGGAACTCCCCTTCTTACGCTTCCGCAAGATCGAAGGCCTTCCAACGATGATCGCGAAATTCACCACGGATATTCCGAAGCTGACGGACTGGGGTGAGCCGCTACTAATCGGTCCGGGATCGATTCACGTAGCCCACACCGACGGCGAATACATCGAGAAAAAGCAGTTGCACGGCGCAATCGATCTATACTGCTCCATCGCAAAACAGCTGTCGGTGTAAAGGGCGAATTTAACACCACCACGATTATGGTCGATTATCTGCCGGACGGGGCCATTGCTCGATCCGGGTAATCAATCCTCACCACTCTCCAACTGCGCACATGACGCCTACAAGACAGTTCTACTCGCCGAATTGCCGAACGCTGAACGAGATCGGCAGACCCACCACTACCATGTGCACTACCAACCCCTGAATCAAATCGTGAAGTTCATACGGCCCACGGGCGTTAAGCGCGGAGAGCGGCAGAACGACGAGGTTCATGACCTCTTCCACCGCGGCGCCGTAAAACAATCCACACACGAGCGGGTGTTCTGTCAGGAAAACAAGTCGCCGGCTCGCCGCATAGTAAACGGCAGTGAAGGTCGAAGCGATGAAAAAATGCAAGCCGACGCCCAGCACATATGTAGCTATGCCTCCATGCAACGCTTTTTGGCCTAACAGCCCCGCCGCAATCGCGAGCGGAATGTCCCAGCCAAACAAAATGCAAGCCTGCGTAAGGTCCAGAGTCCCGGCGATCAGACCGCCGGCTGCGATCGCCCGTAGAGCGCTTCTTCTCGACGAACCAGATGCGGCATTTCCCATCTCGGACTCCCTTCGTTCCGATTTTGGTGAACTTAGAAGAATTTCCTATGCCGGTTTTCCCAAGCCGTCACCAGCAGACAGGTAATGATCAGCGCGCTGTACTCCCAGCCGCCCTCGCTCGGACCAACTACAAAGAAACCGTGATGCCGGTGGAACAACAGGATGCCGGTCAGATAAATGCTCGAGAGGATCAGGGTCACGGGCAGCACCATTAGGCGCAGCGCTAGCAGCGATGTCCCGCAGGTTTCGGCGAGACAGACGAGATACGCCAGCACAACGCCCGCCGGAATCCCCTCCTCTTTCAGAATGCTTCCCAGTACCGGGGCCTTCCCCTCATAGAGACGGTGGAAGCCGTGAGTGAAGAGGATTGCACAGACCACCAGCCGCAAGACATCAGTGCCCGCCGTCTCCATCGACCATATTCGGTTCAGTACCTTCATGGTTCCTCGCTTGTCTGGTGCTCTGCTGCAAAATCCCGTCCGAGACAACTCCCGCCAGTCGAACCATACGCAGGAAGAAAGGAAAAAGTCCTGAGGTTGGCCTGAAACACTCTGAATAGTTCTGAAATTGCGCGGCGAACTCGAAACTAGGGGAGGCTAGAACCCAACCGCCGCGACGAGTAGTCGGGGCTTACTGCCACTATTGGTAAAATCGGGATCGCCATTAATCTGCATGGAACACCCATCCCCAGCATTACTTCGAATCGGCGAATGGTGCGTCAATCCGGCATCGAGTGAGATCTCAAGAGATGGACAAACATCCCGCCTCGAGACCCGAGCCATGCGCCTGCTGCTCTGTCTGGCCCAGCGCGCAGGAGAGGTCGTCAGCATCGATGAATTACTCAGCCAGGTCTGGGCCGGAGTCATCGTCACTCCCGATTCCGTCTACCAAGCCGTGACATCGCTGCGCCGCCTGCTGGGAGATGATGCGAAACAACCCTCCTATATCGCGACCGTACCTCGGCTTGGGTACCGCATGGTGGCGAAGGTAGGTCCGTGGACGGATCGTTCCCGCAACGATGACTCCGCGAGCGAAACGGCGGCACCCGCTACTCGACCGAGAGGCCGATCTGTTTGGTTTGCTGCGGCGTTTGCCCTCGCGCTCGTCGTAGTCGTCCTCGCCTATCTCAGGGGAACCTACGACAATCACTCGGCTTCCCCGGCGCTTGCCGCCCAGCCGCAGAAATCTATCGCAGTGTTGCCCTTTCTGGATCTGACCGAAGGCATGCACGAGGAAACCTTCGCCGATGGCATGACGGAGGAACTAATCAACAAGCTCAGCAAAATTCCGGGCCTTCAGGTCGCCTCACCCACCTCCTCCTTCTATTACAAAGACAAGCAGGTCCCCGTAGCCGAGATCGCGAAGGCGCTCGGCGTTGCCTATGTGCTCGATGGGAGCGTGCGGAAATCGGGCGATCGGCTGCGGGTCTCGACTCGGCTGGCTCGTGCAGAAAATGGATACGTAGTCTGGTCCGAAACTTACGACCGGCCATTCTCCGACCTTCTTATGTTGCAGGATGACATTGCTAGTGAAGTCACCAAGGCGCTGAAGGCGTCGATCGACACGGGGCAGCGGTAGCAGCCAATTCGCGAACGACCGATCAACCCTCCGAGGCGCGCCCCACCTGTAACGGTTTAGACTGGATCATCCTATGACCACCACTGCCCTCAATTCTCTTTCCCGCGCTTCCTCCGCCTATCTCCGCTCGGCCATGCATCAACCCGTACAGTGGAATGAGTGGGGTCCCGAGGCCTTTGAACTAGCCACACGCGAGAACAAGCCGATGCTCCTCGATATCGGAGCGGTATGGTGCCACTGGTGCCATGTGATGGATCGCGAGTCTTATGACGACCCGGCGATCGCTGCGATCGTGAATGAGAATTTCGTTCCCGTGAAGGTCGACCGCGACGAGCGCCCCGACATTGACAGCCGCTACCAAGCCGCAGTTCAGGCTGTAAGCGGTCAGGGGGGATGGCCATTGACGGCCTTTCTTACGCCGGACGGCAAGCCATTTTATGGCGGAACATACTTCCCTCCGAGCGATGGATATGGTCGCCCCAGCTTTCGGCGCGTTTTGTTGAGCATCGCGAACGCCTTCAAGGAGAAGCATGGCGACGTCGTCGAGCAAGCTGCGATGGTCGAAAGCGCGATCGCGCAGTCGGAGTCCTTTGCCGGACGCAGCGGGCGAATTTCTGGAAGTGTTATCTCAGGGATTCAGGAAGGCGCGTTCAAGATGTTCGACTCGGAGCACGGGGGATTCGGCCAGGCCCCGAAGTTTCCGCACCCCTCAGCTCTGGATTTGCTGATCGAGCGCTTTGCGCGCGCCGCCAACACAAACGCTGCGGAGCCTCGCTCCGCCGGACAGCCGGGGGCGCCTCTCCCCACACAAAAATCCGACGATGAACCGCTGCGCAACCTCATCGTAACCACGCTCGAACACATGGCCAACGGCGGGGTATACGACCAGCTCGCCGGCGGCTTTCACCGCTACTCCGTCGATGAGCGCTGGGTGGTGCCGCACTTCGAGAAGATGTGCTACGACAACTCGGAACTCCTCAAGAATTACGTTCACGCCTACCAGGCTACGGGGAGTGAGTTCTTTGCATACGTCGCGCGCGACATCATTCGCTGGATGGACGAATGGCTCAGCGATCGCGAGCACGGCGGGTTTTACGCCTCACAGGACGCCGACATCTCCATGGACGATGACGGCGACTACTTCACATGGACTTTGGAAGAAGCCAAGGCAATTCTTACTGACGAAGAGGCGCAGGCGGCGGCGTTTCACTATGACATCAACGAAATCGGCGAGATGCATCACAATCCCGCAAAGAATGTTTTGTACGTGCGGGCGTCGGCCGAGGAAATTGCCAAGCGCATGAAAATCCAGCCCGAGCAGGTGAACGAACTCCTCGCCTCGGCGAAGAAGAAAATGTATGCAGCGCGTTTGCTACGGACCACTCCCTACGTCGACAAGACCGCTTACGTCGGATGGAACAGCCTGTGCGTGTCTGCTTATCTGGACGCCGCTCGAGTCTTGCGACTGGGCGACGCGAAAAAATTTGCCCTGCGATCTCTCGATCGCGTATTGAGTTCCGCCTGGCGCCCCGCTGCCACGAAAAGCGAAGGAGGCACCGCCGACGGTCTGTTGCTGCATGTGGTTTCGTACTCCGACCCGAAAGCCGAGCACCGCGAGGTCCCGGGATTGCTGGACGACTACGCATTCACCGCTCTGGCCTGTCTCGATGCGTACGAGGCGACCACAGATATCACCTACTTCAAATCCGCGAAGGCAATCGCCGATGCCATGATTGCGCGCTTCTTCGACGCTACATCGGGCGGATTCTTCGATAGCGAACCTGCGGCAGATGGCACGGCCCTGGGAGTACTCGCCACGCGACGGAAGCCGCTGCAGGATTCACCCACGCCCGCCGGGAATCCCATGGCTGCGATCGCACTCATTCGCCTTCATCACTACACCGATGACTCAGGTTACCGGGATAAGGCGGAACAAACGTTAGAGACCTTCGCGGGCGTGGCAGAGCAGTTTGGGATCTTCGCCGCTACGTATGGGATCGCCGTGGCGCATTTTCTCGAGGATGCGGCTCAGGTTGTTGTGATTGAGGGCGAAGAAGCTGGCTCTGAAGCCGATGACTTGGAAAAAGCAGCACTAGGTGGATTTGCTTTCAGCAAAAGCGTGTTACGCCTGAAAGCGACTCAGGTTGTTGCGCAAAACCTGCCGCCATCCCTGGCGATGACCCTTCCCGGCCTCCCCCAACTGCATGGCGGACAATCATTTGCGGTTCTTTGTTCCGGTGCGACCTGCCAACCGCCGGTATTCAGCGCCGCCGAGCTGCGCGCCGCTTCATAGGAAATCGATCGTCTACGGGATTTACCGGAGGCAAAAAATGAGGGCTGCCGGGTTAATATGAGTCCCGGTCAGCCCGAAGATTGCAAGCCCTTTGTACCTGGCCCAAGTGTCAGTTACCAGAAGTTACTTTGGTGACCTTGCAGTCACCGCCTGCTTAGCTTCTACTGCGGTGGCAGGGTTGTTGAGCAGTTTGGTTGTCGTGGTGGGCACAGAAGCAGCGGGCCGCCGTCAGCGGCGGGAACCTGTTGAACGGCTGCCGCAATGAATGTGCCCACTAAACCTACCATCAGGAGTGAAATCCTGAGAGCGCGTTTCATGGGTTCGTCTCCTATATCCGCGGTAAACGTTGTCCGAGAACAATCTTGCCGCGGACCCGCATTATAGGGCATGTGTCAAGTTGTGTATGCAGGAATTTTCAACCCAAACTACGGCATTCCCTGTAGTTCGCACGACTGAGTCAGCCTCCCCCATTACTAAGACAGTGTAAAACCATCGACATACAAATCCTTTCCGAAGGTTTGTCTTCAGCATCCTGCCTAGGCACTTTTAGTCCGCGCGTAGCCGCAAATTTTTACGATTTCCGAACAAGATCGGTTCCGGCACGCGTGGTGTGACAAGGTAGGCTTTCGAGCTCAACTAAATTCTGGGGTTGCGAAAATCCGGACGGGTAACGGACTATTTCTTTGAGCCGCGTTGCGGCGCGGGAATGGCGTGTGCCCCTGAACCGGCGGCAGCACCTTTGGCGGCCGGAGCAATCGCGCGATCTAAAGCGCTCACGGGAGAATCGGGCTGAGTCCGAAGCAGGGCGCGATCCACCATTCCTTCAAACATCGGAATCAGCGAATCGACGGGCACCGGATGGTGAATGTCCGAAAGGCTCTGTTCCCACCTCTGCGGCTGGAACAACGAGGACGATAGGTCGCGGGCTGGCGTCTTGAAGGCGACGTACCAGAGCCACAACATCAGGCTGGCATTGTAGGCCGCCATGTTCGCGGCGCTGATCCAGAATCCGGTGAGATGATTCCCCACCCACGAGCAGATCAGAAGCAGTTCGATCACCGCGAAGGAACCGAAACCCAGGGCGATGCCGAAGCTGTGCTGGCGACGGCTAACCCCGACGTAGTGTGCGAAGAAAAGGAGGAAGAGCACCATCCCAACCTGGATGATGCGCACGCAGCGCTGCGAGGTGACGATCGCCTGCATCCAAGGCGCAACCTGGGAGTTATTGGTCGAAACCGATACAACTCCGGCTACCAGCAGCATGACTAGTCCAGCCCACTTGAAGAGAACTGTTCCAAGATCCCGCAGCGTATGAAAAAGGCGGAAAACGTCGACGAAAACCTCGTGAATCACCAGGAAGCCGAATGCCACGCTAACCGCCATACATCCCCAGTAAACGTAAAACGCCGCCGAATAGCTGCGCCAGCAATACGCCGGGAAGAGCACCGCAAAATTCACTAACTGGGTGATGATATAGGCAAAAAAGAACTTAAAGGTCCGAAGCATTTTGCGCTTGATCATGAAAGCCGCAATGCCCATCTCGAGGACGGGATGCAGTATCCACAGCGCGTAGTACAAGTATTTGATTTTGTCGGCCATGCTTCGTGCTACAGGGCGCAGCGTCTTCTTCTGCTTTACCTTATCCGGCTAGAGCCTCGACAATTCCGTCTTGCAAAGGTAACGGTTCCTGTCTCGATGTTCAATGCACTGCGGTAATCCAAAGTAACGTTACTGTTGCAGGTTCTCGTTGGGCAAGTTACCTTCGTGCTAGAGTGCGGGTCATTGAAAATAAAAGGGATACGATTCCAGAAATTCCTTTACCAATTGCCGCTGGTATTTCGGCCAACAGCGGAACTCCGATTCCATTCAACCTTGTGAATTGGACTCAGCGTGTATGCTGGTCGACACGGAAATCTAATCCATGCCTTTGACTCGTCGAGACTTCGCCAAACTGGGAGCACTTGCCCTAACCGCCCAATGGGCTCCAAAACTACGCGGCCAAGCGGCCGCTGCTCGAAAAACTGGTTACTGCGTGGTTGGGCTGGGTCGAATCGCCAGCCACTTCATGCCTGCCGCACGCAATGCGACCACTTCGCAGATCACGGGCCTAGTCAGCGGACATCGCGACAAAGCCGAACGCATCGCCGCCGAGTATGGCGTTCCAGCAGCTTCCATCTACAACTACGAGAATTTTGACGAGATAGCACGCAATTCAGCAATTGATGCCGTCTATGTTGCGCTGCCGAATTCGATGCACGCGGAGTACACGATCCGAGCGGCCAAGGCGGGTAAGCACGTCCTTTGCGAAAAGCCGATGTCAACGAACGTGGCCGACGCCGAAGCGATGATCGCAGCCTGTAAAGCGGCGAAGGTGAAGCTCATGATCGCCTACCGATGCCACTACGAACCCACGAACCTCAAGGCCATCCAGGTCATTCGCCAAGGGGCACTGGGACAGGTGCAAGCGATCGAGAGTACCTTTGGCTTTAATATTGGCCGCGGAGAATGGCGGCTAAACAAGAAACTTGCCGGTGGCGGACCGCTCTTCGATGTCGGCATCTACTCCCTCAATGCTTGTCGATACCTGACCGGCGAAGAACCTGGGCACATTTCCGCCAACGCCTCCATCATCGACCATGACGGCCGTTTCGATGAGGTCGAGGAAAACGTTTCCTGGACGATGAAGTTTCCTTCCGGCATCGTTGCGAGTTGCGCAACCACTTATGGCGGCAACATGGAAGGGTTCTATCGCGTCCATGGATCGAAAGGCTGGCTCGAAGTCGATTCGGCATTCGTCTATGAAGGACTGCGGCTGCGCGGTGAATATGGCGGTGCGAAAGTTGACGAACTGAATCCGGCGAAGGACCCCTCGCACTTTCAGGCCGAAGCCGAACACTTCTCTCAATGCATCCAGAATGGGCTGGAGCCGAAGTCGCCGGGCGAAGAGGGTTTGCGCGACATGCAATACATCACGCAGATTTACCGCTCGGCGGGAATTTCGATCTAGAGGGGTTGGGATCGCAGTGCGCGGCTGCGGAACTTACGGCTTGGAAGAGGCCTGGTCGCCCGCAAAAACAAAGTAGGACGAGTTCCACAGATTTGTTGGTACAGCGCCGCGAGAGCGCGTCGTTACCACGATGTTGTATTCGTCGGTGCTTCCGAGATTCATCTCGCGCAAAGGATCGGCAGCGGATTCGCTCTCATCGCCGGCGGACAATCCATTCGCTGGCTCCACGACGGCCAGCCAGCCTAGAAATTCGTGGATGTCCCGCGTACGAGGGTGTCCCGGGACCACGAAAGAAACTTCCGCCTCCTGGGTGGAAAAATGCCAGGCGAGGGACGCCGTCACGTCCACAGCTTTTTCATAGGCGCGTTCGGTGAGCGTTCCCGCCGCGGGATTTTCGAAGAAAATGCAGATGCGGCGCTCATCCTCGCGCGCAAATTCGCGCACTTTCAGCGAACCGGATTTGGCAGTCGCTTTCCAGTCCACATGCCGCGCTGAATCTTCCGGCATATATTCGCGAATGCGGTACAACTCGGACCCTCGTCCCCGCACAAAGCTTTCCCAGTCGCCGCGAACCACGGGCAGGATATCCTGCAACTCTTCCGCGCGGGAGATGTGCGGATAGACAGTGACCTCGCGCGGTAACGCGACCCGTCGCGTTTTGGTGAAGAAAGCGAAAGGGAAGCTGGTAGCCAATCCAAAACTGTCTTCCCGGTAACGCCCGCGCTGGTCGAAATTAAGTTCGAGATCCGCCGAGGATTCCATCTGCGCCGGTACGAAGGGAAAATATGCCATTCCCTGGAAAATTCCCGGAGGCGGAGGCAGTACCATCACTCGCCGCAAACGGCGGTCGGGCAGTTTCAACCATTGCTGTTCCGCAGGCCGGTTAAATGGAAACGCAAAAGTGGTCGCTTCCCACTTCCACTGTTTCGAGGCCTTCTTGCGCCGCTTATGCAGAGAAACAACGCGCACTGAAAACGACGGCAGAAACTTCCGCGGATTCTGGACTACGATGCGGCCAAGCACGGGACGTCCGGCGAAAACGTGCTCTGGCAGGCGGATGTCGAGGACGAGATGCCGAAGCACCCAGGCGGAAACGTATCCAGAGACGAGGATCGCGGCCATCATCGCCGCGACGATGATGTATAGAAGATTGTTGCCAGTGTTGAGCGCGGCGATCCCGATCACCAGCGTTACCAAGACGTAGATGATTCCGGCTCGCGTAACGTCGTAATCGAAAGACTCGCGCAGCCGCTCGACCGCGACGCGGCGCGCGAGATAGGGCACGGTGACCAACCCTACAAGCGTGGCCAGCACAAGTGAGGTCGACGCCAGAATGATCGTGGCCCAAAGATTTCCGGCGTCGCGGGAAACGGTTGAAAATAAAGCCGTGGCAAAGGCCAGGCCCAATCCAACCAATGCCAGCAGGAATTTGACCCAGACCTCGGCAGTTGCCGACTGCAGCCACTGCGCGGCGCGGCCGGGTACCGAATGATTTGATTTCAACGGGTTGGCGAACGCAGAAGACACTCGCTTCGAGCCTAGCATCCGTAGCCGGAACCGACAATCTTGATTCGGAGAACGAAAAAGCGATCGTAACTTGCAGGATCGAAGTTCTGAGTGGAAGAGCCGCTCGGCTCAGTACTCCGCCAATTCCTTCATCGCCAGATATAGATCATTGGGCTGCGGAAGGATGGCGTCTTCAAGAATCGGCTGATACGCGACGAAGACGTCCTTCGCGGCGACGCGGCGAACCGGGGCATCAAGCTTGTCGAACAGTTGGTCGGCGATGCGGGCCGCGATCTCGGCGCCATATCCCCAGCTTAGAGTGTCTTCATAAGCGACAAGCACGCGATTGGTTTTCGAAACCGAGGCGGCGATCGTGTCCCAATCAAAAGGATTCAGCGAGCGCAGATCGATCAATTCCACTTTCACGCCCTGCTCGCGCTCGATTTTCTGCGCAGCCTGCAGCGCTCGCGGGACCACAGCGCCATATGTAATCACCGTGAGGTCGGTCCCAGGATTCACGATCTTCGCCTTGCCAAACGGAATCATGTAATCCGGCCCCGGGTAAGCGGCGCGGCCAAAAGATTCCCTATACAGGCGCTTGTGCTCGAGAAACAAAACCGGATCGTCGCAGCGGATGGCAGTACGCAACAACCCCGCGGCATCGAGCGAGTTCGATGGAAACACCACCCGCAGCCCGGGAGTGTGCGTGAAAATGCTCTCGCCGCATTGCGAGTGATAAATTGCGCCGCCAGTAAGATATCCGCCGATTGCAACGCGGATCACCAGCGGGCACGAAAATCCATTGTTCGAGCGCCAGCGGATGACGCTGAGTTCGTCGCGAATCTGCATCATCGCGGGCCATATGTAGTCGAAAAACTGAATTTCGACAACCGGCTTCAATCCGCGTGTCGCCATCCCTGTAGCACGCCCGACGATCGCAGCCTCCGCTAAAGGAGCGTTGAAGACCCGATCATTCCCAAACTCGCATTGCAGGCCGAAGGTCAGCTTAAAGACGCCGCCCTTCCCTTTCACCAGCTTCTGCTTGAGATATTCTTCGCGGCTGCAATCGGCAACGTCCTCGCCGAAGATCACGATCCGCTCATCGCGCTTCATCTCGTCGCGCAGCGTTCCATTGATCAGATCCGCCATCGTTTTTGGCGCGGGTTTCTTCCCATCGGCACCGGCTTCCGAGGCGGCTGCCGCAGTGTCAAACGCCGATGAAGTTACATCCACATCCGGAGAGTAGATGAAATTCATCACGGATTCAGGGGCGGGCGGCAAAGCTTCGAGAGCGCGATCCACGGCAATCTGAAGTTCCGCTTCCACTTCTTTCTCGAGTTGGGTTATGCCCTTTTCGTCGAGAATGCCTTCGCGCAGCAAGAACATCTGCGTACGCGTAACGGGATCGCGTTGCGCGTCGCGTTCGCGTTCCGCGTCGGGACGATAGAGCCGCTCGTCGTCGGAAAGAGAATGCGAATACGGGCGAATCACGTGTGCATGAACGAAAGCCGGCCCGTGCCCTTCGCGGCAATATTTCGCGGCGCGAACGAAGGCGGCATAACTGGCCACCGGGTCGGTGCCATCAACTTCTTCAAAATGAAAGTTCGGAAACCCTGAAACGAGGCGCGAAATGCTGCCTCCAGCGGTCTGCACTTCGACCGGAACCGAGATCGCGTAACCGTTATCTTCGACGCAGAAGATGACCGGCAATTTGCCCAGCGCGGCGGCGTTCATCGCTTCCCAGAACTCGCCTTCGCTTGAGGTTCCGTCGCCCAAGGAAACGTATGTGACTTCGTCCTTCTGAGATTCGGTTTTCTTGAACTGACGATAATCGGTGGCACCCGAAGGAATTTCCGCGGTCTGAGGCCGCATCGACAAATAGCGGCCACCCTCGGCGCATCCCACTGCCTGCAGGATTTGGGATCCTGTCGGGGACGACTGGGTCACGATGTTCAGCGAAGGATAGCTCCAGTGGGAGGGCATCTGACGTCCCCCGGAACTTGGATCGTCTGCAGCGCCCACCCCTTGGAGAAACATGTGGTAGGGCTCGACACCTAAGGCAAGGCAAAGCGCGCGGTCGCGGTAATAAGGATAAAACCAGTCGTATGCCGGCTTCAGGGCAAGTCCGGCAGCCACTCCGATCGCCTCATGCCCCGCGCCCGACATCTGGAAATAGATCTTCTGCTGGCGCTTGAGCAGGATCTCCCGGTCGTCGATGCGCCGCGAGGTGTACATCAGGCGATATGCCTGGACTAGCTGCTCACGGCTAAGTCCATCATAGGACTTGGTTTTCTTGCCGCCGCTGGCCAGTGGGCCGAGTTTAGGATCGGTTTTTGTCGTGGCCATTCGGTTCGAAGTCCTACAAAATTAGATTCCTAGAGCCCTTTTTCGATTCCCACGAAGCCACCCGGAACCTGTTGGATTGTAAATGGAAACGGGGGGTTGGAAAAGTCGAGAAAATTAGTTGGACACGGTAGCCGGCCAGACCCCCGACTTACCATTGATTCCGCCTGATCTATGCCCTTCGTCACTTTAACTGCGAGATCGACCTCCGCATAATGCTCTGGGCATCACGCGCCCGCTCGGGATCAGAACGCTTAACTGATTAGCTCAACTGAAAATGGGGAGGCATGAGTTTATGAAGGTTTGCGCGTTGTTGTGTGTCATGGCAATCGGAATATCGGCGAAGGCTCAAGATAAGCCTCGCATTTATGTGCAAGGCAAGGGCTCGGAAAATGTAAGTTCGACGGGAAGCGGCGGAGGTGGACAGCATTGGGCGGCATGGGGCTCGAAATCCACAATCGACTCGCACGACGAGAGCATGGAAGTGACGAAGGATCTGCAAAAGGAGTGCTCTGGCGCGATGATCACGATCAATCAGGCCAATGCGGATTACGTCGTCATGATGAATCGGGAGTCCAAAAAAAATCGGGGACTGCTACGCACGAATAGCCAGATCCAGGTGGCAAATAAAGCTGGAGACGTGATCGGCACCAACGCCACACGAACGGTTGGAAATGCGGCGAAAGATGCCTGCGCATTAGTCCTGGCGGATTGGCAGGCTCATGGCCCGATCAATGCGCAAGGAGCGTCGGCGGCTCCCCGTACAAGAGTCCAGCGACGCTGCAATCCGCGGTGCAAACGTCACCCTCGGCCCAATTTGTGCCAGCAGTAGCGACACAACCACAGGTTCAACCTGCTGCGGCAGTGGCTCCGTCTAGCATCTCTGTGGCAGACGCAGCCAAGAAAGAAAAGCAGCACAAGGCGTGCCTGGAGTTGGCAAAGGATAATCCAAGCATCAACTGCCAGTAATCGGGATGAGGCTTAAGTCGCGGAAATGCGGCTTAAGCCTCGCTCTTCGTATTGCGAGCCCGCGAGCAAGAATTATTCCTGACCGATTGCATCGATTTGTTTTTTCAGTGCAAGATTGTCGAGGATCGGCAGGGGCAGGCTCAGAAACAGGCCGATCCGCCGGTCCAGCAGGAAAAACGCTTCGCGGAAAGCTCTCGTTTGCTCGGCAGGTTCCCGCACCGCCGCCGGATCGGAAAGTCCCCAGTGCGCCGTCATGGGCTGCCCCGGCCACACCGGGCAAACCTCTTTCGCGGCATTGTCACAGACGGTGAAAACGAAATCTAGGCCGGGGGAATTCGGGCCACCGCACTCTTCCCAACTCTTGCTGCGCAATCCATCCGTCGGAATGTGGGCCGACTCCAACTGTTTGAGCGCTCGCGGATGCACCTTCCCGGAAGGATGGCTGCCCGCGCTGTAAGCGGAAAAGTTCGGAGCGCCCTTCTGATTCAGAATGGCCTCAGCCATGATGGAGCGAGCCGAGTTGCCCGTACACAGAAACAGGACATTGTAGTGTTTCGGCACTATCACGCTCGTCGTCTCAGTTGCAGCACGTTGGACCGCAGCAGGCTTCCTTTTTTGCGCTCGGCTTCACGGCGCGGATAAACGCGCTCAGGAACTTGCCGTCCACTTGCGACGCGAGCGCGTCTACATCAATACCCTGCCCAGAGAGAAATTCCCTTGCGTCTTCGGCACGATAGATTCGCGTCGGCTCAACTTCAATTTGCTCGAAGCCACTGGCCGCAAGTTTACTGCGGTAGTCGTTCTCTTCCAGCGCTCCGGCAATGCAACCGACCCAGGCCAGCACGCTCTGTCGAATCTCAGGGAGAATCTCTCCCCGGGTAACGACGTCCGAAACCGCGAAGCGGCCTCCAGGTTTGAGCACCCGAAAAGCTTCGCCGAGAACTTTATCTTTGTCGGCGGAGAGGTTGATGACGCAATTGGAGATGATCACATCGACCGAATTGTCGGGCAGTGGAATGTGTTCGATCTCGCCCTTAAGAAACTCTACGTTGTCGATGCCTGATGCACGTTTGTTCTCGTTTGCCAGCGCAAGCATTTCGTCGGTCATGTCGAGCCCATAGGCTTTGCCTGTTGATCCCACGCGGCGTGCAGAGAGGAGCACGTCAATGCCGCCGCCGGAGCCGAGATCGAGAACGGTCTCTCCCGCCTTCAATTCTGCAAGCGCTGTTGGATTACCGCAGCCGAGCGAGGCTAGCAGAGCTTGATCAGGAATCTGGCCAATCTGCGCAGCATCGTAAAGGTTGGTAGTGATGGGATCGCAACATCCGGTGGACGCGGTTGCGCCACAGCAGGAGCTGCCTCCGCTAGTTACACGGAGGGCAGCCTCGCCATACTTCTGTTTCACAACTTCCTTGATACTCGCTGTTTCGGTCGTGCTCATGATGGGAACTCCTTATCTGCAAATTTGAACGATGTCTTGCGGTCTAACGGCTTTATTGCGTGTGCAGCACTCGGCGTATAGGAATTGCAGAAGTTCCTGCAACGCGGTGGTATTCGCCGTATAGCGAAGGAAGGTCCCTTGCCGCAGCACTTCCACGAGGCCTTCATTTTTCAACTTGTCGAGATGGTGGGAGAGCGTCGAGTTAGGAATCTCGAGTTCGCCTTGAATGTCGCCCACCACAAGCCCCTCGGGATGGGCCGTCAACAGCAACTGCATGATTCGCAGTCGCGCCTCGTTCCCCATGGCGGAAAACATGTCTGCGTATTCTGCGACGCGGGTGTTGGTCTTAGCGGGAGAAGGCTTGGTTGCGGTCACCATATTTCGATATTACTGGAAATACGGACCGTGTCAAGCGGAGACTTTGAGATGCAGTCGAGTCGGTCTGTTGTGGAACATTTTTGTCGGCGATATAGTTACGCCCATGAAGTTCGTTTTCTGGTCAGTCTTTTTCAGCATTCCGCTCGCATCGATGATGGCGGTGTCCACATCAAACTCGAAGCAGCAGAATGCCGAAGAACTATTCAGCAGGGCAAATCGCGGCACGCCCGATGTGGCAATCAAGGGACCTTACCGCGTCCAGTACAAACTGACGATTCACAGCGCGACGAACGGGCCGATTGAAGGAACCTACGTCAGCACCAGGATGTCGAGACACCAATGGCGTCGAGAGATTTCAATATCCGGCTACTCAGACGTCTCCGTCGCCGACGGGCAAACCCTGTGGATCGATCGAAAGCCTCATCTCTACGAACCGGAAGTGATCGCCCATCTGAACGACTCAATCGAGCACACGCATGAGATCAAACTCGGCTACCACGAGACCGTTTCCAAGGTAAAAGAGGAAACGCGCGACGGCATACGAATTCAGTGTGTCGAGATACGTCGCAATCGCCCGCAATCGGGCGAAAAGTTACTCTGCTTCGACGAAACGACCGGAGCCCTGATGCGAGTCCGGGTTGGCGCGGAGCGAATTGAGTATTCCGATTTTGGCGAGAAGAACGGCGCTTTTATGGCCCGCCGAGTGCGACACTTCCAAGGAAATGACCTTGACTCAGAGGCGGAACTGGTCTCGGTGACGAATCTAGCCACTCCCGACCCCGGCTTACTGAACCACAGTGGAGAGTCCCGACCGTTCTCCGTTTGCGACGTCGAACGCCTTACCCCGGGCAAACTAATTTCGAAAACTGCGCCAGAATATCCAATTGCAGCACGCTCAGCCCACCAGACCGGATCCGTTGAGATTTATGGGGTCATCGACCTCGACGGCACCGTTAAAGACCTGGAAATCATTCACGGAGCGGCTCCAATTCTGAATAGTTCGGCACTGGCTGCCATTCGCAAGTGGCGCTATGAACCCTATCGATGCGATGGGTCTCCAGTAGCCGTTGAATCGATGATTGCCGTTGCGTTTACCTTATAGGTTGTGAGCGAGATCGGCCCTGCCGTTGCTGACGCCGGACGCCGACGTGCTTTATTCTGAATGGAATGATTCGTACCCGCCGCGCTTTTGATCCTCGCGACATCAAACTTGTGATCTTCGATCTCGATGGAACGCTGATCGACTCCCGCCTCGATCTCGTGCATTCGGTGAATGCGGCCTTGCGCCACATCGGGCGGCCCGAACTGCCCGAGGACGTCATCGCCAGCTATGTCGGGGACGGCGCGCCTATGTTGATACAGCGCGCTCTCGGCGGAGAGATTGTCGATGATGCGACGGTTCGGAAGGGATTGGAATTCTTTCTCTCTTACTATCGAGAGCACAAACTCGATCACACCACCGTGTATGAGGGAATTTCCAAAGCGTTGACTTCAATCCAAAATGGCGCCAATGGATTCCCTCGCAAGATGGCGGTCCTCACGAACAAACCAGTCGTGCCGTCCCGAGCAATTGTCGATGCCCTGGGCCTCGGCGGCTTCTTCATGCAGATCTATGGCGGAAATAGCTTCGCCACCAAGAAGCCTGATCCCGAGGGAGCGCGGAAGCTCCTTGGAGAAACCGGAGTCAGTCCCGAACATGCGGTCATCATCGGCGATTCGCACACCGACGTTGAAACTGGACGGAACGCAGGGATTTGGACGGTGGGCGTCACGTACGGCTTTGCCCCTCACACACTGGCCGATGCGCCACCCGACGTGGAACTCGACCATCCTCACGAACTGGGAACAGTTTTTTCTTAGGGCCTGCCGACACCGAGATTTGTTCTCTACGGCGGTGCCTCGCACCCATAAAGGTGCAGCCCACCGCAAAATGCTGATTGCTCATGGCTTACGAACTTAATCTGTTGTGATAAATATTTCCCCTATGTTATTGATATGAAAAAGCTTAAAAACGATCGTTAATCTATTTAACTCGCCGCTACGGCGAGGCGAGATCGGTCTTATACCGTAAAGTCGTCCAAGTGGGTCGGCCTTCCACTGCGGGCTCGGACGCAGACGCGCGAGGCAGTCCCGGAAGCAACCGAATTGCGGTATCGGGCGTAAGAACTTCCGATGCGGGCGATTGCACGTGGTCGCCCGTTCTGAGAGTTACGCAAGATGCGTGCAGCGATTTTTCGCCAATCCGCGGGTTGTTAATCACCAACGCTAGCGGCTTTTCCCGGTTGGAATCAGGGCTATGATGAACACGACGTGACCCAATGAGAGGAAGGCGGACCGATGGGCGAGGGATACAGCATACTTGGATTTGTTGTAATCGTGATCCTTTACGCGGCCATCGGTCTGGTGGCGGCGGCGGGCACCATCGCCATCGTCGGGAAAATTCCCGGCGCCAGGGTCGAGCAGTTCTTTTACGCAATCTCCCTAATCGTGATTGCTACGTTGTACCTGGCATTTACGGCCTACTTCGAAGTGGCGACGGCGTGGCGAGTGGAAACAGCTGTCGTCGTGGCATTTGTTGCGATTGGCATGCTGGGCATACGCCTGCCGTTCGCCCTCATTGTCGGGTATTCTCTGCACGGAATGTGGGACCTGTTGCACGAACTTCAGGCGCATGGAGCTTACGAGGCTTTCAAGCCGGGCCAACTGACCGCGATCCCGCTCGCTTACGGAATTTTTTGTGCAGTCTTCGACTTCCGCATGGCGGCGTATTTCTATACGCAACGCGGGAAATGGAGTGCCGCATGGAATACGTCTCGATGAGCGTTATCGCGTTCGAACCGATTGACGCAATGGGCACAAGTCCTTCCGAGCGGCCAATCGAGCCGGCCGGAGAGCATGGGGCAATGAAAACAGCCTTATTCGCGCTGCTGTAATCGAGGTGATGACGAAGTACGTTCGGCACAACCTCCGGGCAGGCTGCACGAGATCGAATCTTTCGTCCCTTACGAGCCATTGTTACGAGCCTCGCGATCCAGCCCTGAGCATAAGGGCGATTGAACTGACTTACGCTACACTGCTGGCACGAGGACCCACCGACTGACCCAACGAAAGAACGACAAGCACTCCGGTTCGGCTAGCGAGCTTACGGCTGGCGATTTTACGAATAAAGAACTGCGCAAACTGCGCAGCATGAAGAATCCCTACGGCATCCAGAAATTCCTCGATGACATGCCGTATCACCTCGACGACACGGCGTGGTCTCCGCGGAAAGTGCTGGCCGAGCGATCGTCGCATTGTCTGGAAGGCGCGATTTTTGCCGCCGCGGCGCTGCGTGCGAATGGGTATCCGCCGCTGCTGCTCGACTTTGAAGCCGAGCAGGATACCGACCACGTGATCGCTGTCTACAAAGAGTCGGGATGCTGGGGAGCGATTGCGAAATCGAATTACTCAGGCTGCCGCTGGCGTGAGCCTGTCTACCGTACGCTGCGCGAGCTGGCGCTTAGTTACTTCAACACGTATTTCAATCTGCGGCGCGAGCGCACGCTGCGGCGCTACTCGGTCCCGGTCAATCTCAAGCGTTTCGACTCGCAGCACTGGATGACCACTGACAAACCGGTGTGGTTTATCGTCTACCACCTCTTCGACATTAAACACTATTCCCTCATGACCAAAGCGCAGGAGAAGAAGCTGCATCGCGTGGACGAGCGCCTCTTTCAGGGAGAATGTCTGGGGAAGGCGTACAAAGTGCGGGACTAGAATGGCTCGTACGGTTCATCAGCCGTTGGCCTGAACGGAGCCAGATTCTGATATTTTCCCATCGTCACGAGTACTCTGCCCATACTTAATATTAAAGTCTGGTCGTCTACCTGCCGATTCTATCTGCATGGACTGCTCTACTTGGCGTTAAATAGACATTGAGCCCGAGCGTTTCCGATGCATCGTCTCCGAGCGCTCGAGCAAAACGGCGAAAGCAGTCCGGCGTTGGAATTTAGGAGTGGATCTGCCATGGTCCCGTCTCGAGAGTTCATTGAAGCTCGCCGGCATAAGCGGTACCCCATCGAAGTTGACTTGAGAGTTTACCCGCGAGACGCCGCTGTCGTGCGCGGCCATACTGTCGATATCAGCGAATCCGGCATCTCCGCCGTGTTGTCAATCGAGGTTCCAATTGGAGAAGTAGTACAACTGGCGTTTAGCCTACCTCTCGGTCCCGTGGAATTGCATGCGCTGGTGCGACAAAGAAATGCTTTCCGTTATGGCTTTCAGTTTATCGAGGCCAGTTCCGCTCAGGAAATCATCGGTCGCACCTGCCGGCAACTTGCAATCGAAGAAGCAATCTTAAGCAGCACGCTGTAACTGTCGTTGGTAAACGTGCCAAAGCGGGAGATCGCTGCGAGTCTAGGACCCACGACGATGGACTCGCGATTCATACCGTCTACCATAGCCTGAAAAAACAGGGTATGCGGACTGACCCGATGCCACCGCCAAAGCCTCCAAAGTCACTCGAACTCGAAAGCCGTAATCGCGCCCTGCCGAGGGAGAGGCGGACGCTCGTCTGTTTACACAATCTCGTCGCATCCTTGTTTAAGATAGCGGGATGGGTAAGCAGGTTCTGGCGATTGCGATCTTGCTTTCGTGCGCGTGTTGTTTCGCTACGGCGCAACAACGGTCGGAGCCATCGAATTCTCCAACCGCTTCCGAGACTCCCGCAGTCGAGAAACCTTCGTCACCCGAGGATGGGCATTCCGATACCAAGTTGGACCTGACTCCCGATGCCCAGGGAAAGCTTTCGCAAGAGCAAATGCAGAAATTATTCCGCATTGTTGCGGACAAAGACGTCGCCAACGAGAAGCGCCTGCATGACTACACCTACATTGAACGCGACGTGCAGAACAGCCTCGACGGTAAGGGGCAAACGAAATCCACCGAGACCAAGACTTTCGAGATTCTCGACATCTATGGGGAGCAGGTCCAACGGCTGATTGAGAAAGACGATAAGCCCCTCGACGCCAAAGAGGCTGCGTCGGAGGAGTCGAAGATCCAAAAGATCATCGACAAGCGCAAGAACGAATCTGAGGACGACCGCCGGAAACGCGAAGAGAAGGAAGAAAAACGGCGTGAGGAAGGTCGCAAGTTCGTCCATGATGTCGCGGACGCTTACGATTTCAAACTGGTAGGCACCGAACTTGTGGGCGGGCGCGAGGCATGGGTGATTGACGGAGAACCTCATCCAGGTTTTGAGCCGCAGGTAAAAGAGTCGAAGTTCCTGTCGAAGTTCCACGGCCGCGTGTGGATCGACAAGGGTGACCTGCAACTGTCCCGCATGAACGTGGAGGCGATCGATACCGTTTCGCTGGGCTGGGTGCTCGCCCGTGTCCACAAGGGCACGAGATTCATGCTGGAGCAGACGCGGGTAAATGATGAAGTCTGGCTGCCGCGGCACGTGACTTATAAGTTCGATGCGCGGCTCGCGCTGCTCAAGGGATATAACGTGGACGGCGACCAGACCTTCCGCGACTACCGCAAGTTTCGCACCACCTCGAAAATCGTCGGCATGGGCGAGGTGCACGACCAGCCCGCTGAGACCAAGCCCCAACCATAGATCAGGCTCAACAGTTACATTGACTTCCGCCCCGGAGGGTTGTATCAGTATGAGCGTTCTATGTGGAAAACGTATCTCCTTATAATCGCCCTCTTCGTTGCGGCCGTGGCCCCGGCGCGGGATAAGCCTGAAAACTGGATCGAGGTAAGCACTCCTCACTTCGTCGTTGCTACCAACGCCAACGAGAAGCAGGCGCGCCGCGTGGCGGACCAGTTCGAGCGCATGCGCTCAGTGTTTCACCTGCTCTTCCCGAAGTTGCAAATGGATCCCGGTGCTCCGATTATCGTTTTAGCGATCAAGGACGAAAAAGACTTCCGCGCGCTGGAACCGGAGGCATACCTGGCGAAAGGCCAGTTGAAGCTCGGCGGACTTTTCCTGCGCGCCGCTGACAAGAATTATGTGCTCATGCGGCTCGACGCTGGCGGCGAACATCCGTATGAAGTGGTCTATCACGAATATACGCACCTCCTGCTGGGGAAAGCCGCTGAGTGGATGCCCCTCTGGCTCAATGAAGGCCTGGCGCAGTTCTACGAAAACACCGACATCAACGAAAAGGATGTTTCCCTTGGGCAAGGCAGCCTGGGAAGTTATCAGCTACTGCGCGAACGCCCGATGATGCCCTTGAGAACTCTGTTTGCCGTGGACACAAAGTCGCCGTACTACCACGAGGAAAATAAAGGCGACATTTTCTACGCGCAGTCGTGGGCCCTCACCCACATGATCCTGCTGAAGGACTACAAAGACAAAACTCATCGACTGACCGATTATTCTGAGTTACTCCGGGAGAAGGTTGATCCGGTAGAAGCGGCGCAGCGATCGTTTGGCGATCTGAAACAACTGGAAGCAGCCCTCGCGAACTATGTGAGAACCGGCAGTTTCAGCTTCTTCAAGATGAATACTGCAACGTCAGTGGACGATTCGACTTTTAAAGCAGAAGCGCTGACGCCGGTTCAAGCCGATGCTCTACGAGCGGATTTTCTCGCCTACAACGAGCGACGCAAAGATGCCCGCGCGCTTCTGGACCAGGTGTTGAAGGAAGATCCCAAGAATGTGTCGGCTTACGAGACGATGGGCTTTCTGGAATTCCGGCAGGGACATCTTGCCGAAGCCAAGAATTGGTACGCGAAGGCTGTTCAACTGGATTCTCAAAGCTACCTAGCGCACTACTATTTCGGCGCGATGTCAATGAACGAATCGATGAACAGCGGTGACGAAGCACAGGTTGAAAGCAGCCTGCGGCGCGCCATCAAGCTGAATCCTTCATTTGCCCCAGCTTTTGACCGGCTCGCGGTCTTTCTCGGCAGCCGCCGTCGCGATCTCGATGAGGCACACATGCTCGGCCTGACCGCGGTCGGGCTCGAACCGGGCGACGTGGCCTACCGGGTGAATGTTGCAAACGTCCTCCTACAGATGGACCGTCCGAAAAACGCGGTTGAAGTTCTGCGTTTTGCATCGAAGCTTGCAAAAACTCCGCAGGAAAGTCAGTGGGTGGACAGCTCACTGATGCACGCGCAGGAATTCGAGGCAGAGCAAGGACAGCGTGCTCACATACAACAGAGAATGAACGAAGGAGAACAGGATGCCTCGGCCGAGGTTTCAACCACAAGCGAGAATGTATCTCCTCCGATACCGCATCTTGTGCACCGGGATTTTGTGCCAACCGGCCCTCACCGCTTTGTGGTCGGTGTGATCAAAACAGTGCGCTGCGACTCTTCGAGCATCGATCTGGCAGTTGAGTCGGCGGGCAAGTCCCGGCCTTTCCATTCGGACAACTATTTCACTCTTCCCTTCAGCGCGCTCGGCTTTCAACCGAGCGGGGAAATCAATCCGTGCAAGGACATCGAAGGCAGGCCGGCAAAAGTCGAGTACGTCGAGTCGGCAAACCACGCAGAGACTGCACGGTTAGTTTCCGTCGAACTGCATAAATAACGAACGCTACCGCTCGCAACCTCCGTGGCAGTCGCTACTTTCGCTTCTGCAGTCTTATAATTCTCGCGCGCTGCTGGTTGCGTTCGTCTTATCACCCGCTTCCTCAAGCGCAATTTGCTTTATCGATTGTGAGGCTGACAGATGCCCTCTCTTTCCCGTCGTGAGCTGATTCGTTCCGGCCTGGCAGTTTCGGCAGCAACCCTGATCCCCACAGCCGTCAGTCGCGCGCACGCGATGTTGGCCGAGTACCCCGTAGCGGCGTCGGCGGAAGCGCTGAATGCGTTGGCGCCGCGCGAGCGTTTGCTGTTCGACTTTGGCTGGAGATTTTTCCAGGGACACGGTTCCGACCCTCTGCGCGATCTGGGGTTCGGTAAGGGACAAGGGGACTTTGCAAAGTCTGGCGAGTTTGAATTCTCTACCGCAAAGTTCGACGATTCGAAGTGGCGCAACTTGAGTCTGCCCCACGATTGGGCGGTGGAGTTGCCGTTCGTGCGTGACGAGGAACAGCAATCCCACGGCTACAAGCCCTTGGGACGACGCTATCCAGAAACCAGCATCGGCTGGTATCGCCGGACCTTCGATATCCCTAAGACGGACGACGGCAGGCGGATTGTCGTTGAATTCGACGGCGGCTTCCGCAGCGCTCTTGTCTTCTTGAATGGATACTTCATCGGACGCAACGACAACGGCTATGCGCCGTTTGAGTTCGACCTCACCGACTTCCTGAACTACGGCGGAAAGAATTTTCTCGTGGTCCGCATGGACGCTGGTTTTGGGGATGGCTGGTTCTATGAAGGAGCGGGGCTTTACCGGCACGTCTGGCTCAGAAAGACGGACGCACTGCATCTGGCGCAATGGGAAAGTTATGTTCGGACGACAGTGAAAGGCACCTCCGCCACGCTGAATTTTGGCGCAGTGGTCAGGAACGAAGGGCAGAAGCCGGAGAGTTGCCGCGTACGCTGGCAGATCTTCGACTCCGCGGGAAAGCCTGTGGGCACCGGGGAATCTACACCCGCGGCAGTCAATGCTGACGGATCGTCCACGTTCACCGGAATTGCGACCGTCGCGAATCCGGCCCTCTGGTCACCCGAAACTCCAACAACTTACTCCGCCGTAGCAACTGTAGAGGCCGGCGGTAAGGCCCGTGACGCCGAGCGCATTAGTTTTGGCATCCGCGACATCAAGTGGGACGCGGACAAAGGCTTTTTCTTGAATGGGAAGTCCGTGAAGATCAAGGGCACGTGCAACCACCAGGATCACGCTGGCGTCGGTGCCGCAGTTCCTGATCGCCTGCAGTGGTACCGGCTTGCCGTCCTAAAAGACATGGGCGGAAACGCCGTCCGCACCTCGCACAACATGCCCACGCCCGAATGGGTGGAGGCCTGCGATCGCATGGGCATGATGATGATGTGCGAGGCTCGCCTGATGAGTTCGAATCCCGAAGGCATGGCTCAGCTCGAAACGATGGTCAAGCGCTACCGGAATTCTCCGTCAATCATCTTGTGGTCGATGGGCAATGAAGAGTGGACGATGATGCCGCAACCGCAGGGAGTGCGCGTGATCGACGATATGATCGCGCGCACGCATGAACTCGATCCGACGCGTCTCTGTTCGGCTGCAGTCAACGGTTCGTTCGAGTCGCATTTCCCGGAACGGCTCGACGTCATGGGATATAACTACAACCTTAAGGCGCACGATCCTTGGCACAAAGATCATCCGAAGAAGCCGAGCGTTGGATCGGAGACCGCGAGCACGATTGCCACACGCGGAATCTATACCACGGACAAGCTTCGGAACTGGATCAGCGCATACGACTTGAATCACACCGCGTGGTCGCAACTGGCGGAAGAGTGGTGGAAGTTTTATGCCGCGCGCGAGTGGCTCTCGGGAGGCTTCGCCTGGACAGGCTTTGACTATCGCGGCGAGCCTACGCCTTACGGATGGCCGTCGATCAGTTCGCAATTTGGCATCGTCGATATGTGCGGCTTCCCCAAAGACAACTTTTTTTACTACAAAGCATGGTGGGGATCGGAACCGGTCCTTCACCTGTTTCCGCACTGGAATTGGGATCAGCGACTCGGCGAGCCGATTTCGGTGTGGGTCCATTCGAACCTCGATTCGGTAGAGGTATTAGTAAATGGCAAGAGCCAAGGTTCGAAAAAAGTTGAGGCCCTGACTCACCTCGAATGGAAAGTTCCCTACGAACCCGGTGTGCTCGAGGCACGCGGAACCAAGGACGGGAAAGTTGTGCTCACGGAAAAACGCGAGACGACGGGCGATCCGGTGGCCATACGACTCACGCCGGATCGAACGGAAATCAATGCCGACGGCGAAGATCTCGTCATTCTCCGCGTGGAAGCGCTCGATAAGGAAGGCAGAGCGATCCCCACCGCCGACTACCAGATCAGCTTCAAGGTGACTGGGGAGGGCACGCTGATCGGCGTCGGCAATGGTGATCCGAATTGCCAGGAGTCGGACAAGGGGTCCAGACGCAGTCTCTTCTCGGGTCTAGCGCAGGTGATCGTGCAAGCCAGTAAAACTCCGGGGACCATTACCGTCGAAGCCTACACGGAAGATTGGCCTCCGCCGAAGTTGCCGTCCACGCAAGTAACGATTACGACGAAGAAGACGGAGCTGCGGGCGAGCGTGGGGTAGAGCAGAACGCGTCGGACCTCAGGCGTCGGACGGTAGACCTCAGCCATCGAAGGTTGAAGTTGAGGTCCGAAGCCCGAGAGTCTCAGGTCTGGTGTAATCCATGTCCAAATCACGAAGAGAGTTTCTGACCCTAACCTCGCTTGGAGTTCTAAGCTCCGTAGCGTTATCGAGGCTTCACGCGCAAAGTGCATCGCCGTTGCCGCCCGGAGCACCGCCGGCGTTCGGCACTGGTCCGGAGTTCGGTCCGGAGGTATCGGTCTCGACATTCGCGGCAGCGGAAAAACTAGTGCAGTTCCCGTTGAACGAAGCTGACCGCGCCATGGCTGCGGCAAGCTGGCGAAGAACGCTGGCGTCGGTGTACGAGCGACGCGTCGGTCCGCGAAAGCTTGTTCTCGAATCGACTCTATCTCCCGCGACGCGATGGGATCCCGCCATCCCAGGGGTGAGGAATGTAGTTGAAAAAGATCGCTTCATTCGGAGCGCGGTGACGTCCACGCCCGTTCCAGCGAAGGAGGATGACATTGCCTTTGCCACGGTCACCCAACTCTCGCGCTGGATCGAGAAACGTCAACTCACCTCCGAGCGGCTTACGAACATTTATATGGAGCGGCTGGAGCGATTCAATCCGAAGCTGCGCTGCGCTATCACGATTACCCGCGAACTGGCTTTGCGGCAGGCCAAGCAGGCGGACGAGGAAATCCGAAAAGGAAAATATCGCGGGCCACTCCACGGCATTCCGTGGGGAGGAAAAGACCTGCTCGATACGGCGGGCATTCCAACAACCTACGGAGCGGAACCGTATCGCGATCGCGTGCCCGCGGAAGATGCTGAGGTGGTCAAGCGGTTGCACGCCGCAGGGGCGGTGCTGGTCGCGAAATTAAGTTTGGGCGCGCTCGCTCTGAACGACGTCTGGTTCGGCGGGCAGACGATGAATCCATGGCTTCTTGAAGAAGGCGCATCAGGTTCGAGCGCGGGCCCGGGAGCGGCAACTGCGGCCGGGCTCGTAGGATTTTCCATCGGGAGTGAAACGGGCGGGAGCATCGTCAGCCCTGCGATGCGTTGCGGAGTTACAGGCCTGCGTCCAACTTACGGACGCGTTCCGCGGACGGGCGCGATGACCCTGTGCTGGTCACTGGACAAGCTCGGACCCATGACTCGCGGCGTCGAGGATGCACTCCTGGTGTTACAGGCGATCTCTGGGCACGACTCGCACGACACCGGGAGCGTGTCGAGCCATCTCGATTTCGACGCAACGGCCAGCATCAAGGGCTTGCGCGTCGGCTACTTTCCCAAGTGGATGAACGAGCAGCCCGCCACGGAGGTCGACCGCGTCGCTCTCGATACCGTCAAGAAGTTAGGCATGATGCCGGTCGAGGTCTCACTCCCTGATTGGCCTTATGATTCGTTGAATCTAATTTTGTTCGCAGAGGGCGCGGCCGCATTTGAGGATCTGACGCTGAGCGGGGAGCTAGCTCAGTTGCGGGCGCAAGTGCCCGACGCGTGGCCGAATTTGTTCCGGCAGGCACGATTTCTATCTGCCGTCGATTTCGTGCAGGCAGACCGGTTGCGTAGGAAAGTTGCGAACGAGATGGCGCGCGTGTTCTCCGAGGTCGATTTGCTGCTTGTGCCTTCCCTGCGCGATGAAATGCTGGTGATCAGCAATTTCACCGGACATCCGTCGCTCACGCTGCGCGCCGGATTCGTTGAGGTGAAGATGGCACGGAGTGATTGGGCCCCCGACCCGGATCATCCTCTTCCTACCTTCGCGACACCTCGGCGAGTGCCGCATGGAGTTACTTTGATCGGGCGGCTTTTCGATGAAGGGACTTTGGGTGCGGCCGGGATTGCCCTGGAACATGCCTTTGCGGTAGCCGGCGAACGGCCTGCTGGGTTTTAGGTAACGCATTCACCACTAAGAACACTAAGGTTCACGAAGGAAACCCCTGTCCAACAGGCCGTACTCCCGTCGCGTCCTTTGTGATTCTCTGATTTTTCGAAACGCTATAATAGAAAGATTGTCTGGCAGCGAAATTCGCTTTTGTGGTGCTGCCGGCGAAATCGAGCCGAGCGCTGCTCGGCTGGACGGACGAATGCGTCCGTCCCCACATAACCCGTGATTTTATTTGAGGACAGAATCTGTCCTGAATTGCATGTAATGTTTTGAGGGCTCTAGCTGAGAGCTGATGGCTGAAAGCTTCTTTCATGGATTTCAAACTCGTTTCAAGCTACAAACCGCAGGGGGACCAGGCATCCGCAATTCAGGCGCTGACGCGCGGACTCTATGACCGCGAGCAGCATCAGGTTTTGCTGGGTGTCACAGGCTCGGGCAAGACATTCACGATGGCGAAGGTCATCGAGGCCCTCAACCGTCCCGCCCTGGTCATGGCGCATAACAAGACGCTGGCCGCGCAGCTCTATCACGAGTTCAAGAGTTTCTTTCCGCACAATGCCGTCGAATATTTCGTCTCGTATTACGACTACTACCAGCCCGAGGCCTATGTTCCCGCCGCCGATCTTTATATCGAGAAAGAGGCGACCATTAATGATGAGCTCGACAAACTGCGCCTTTCGGCGACGCGGTCGTTGTTTGAGCGCCGCGATGCGTTGATCGTGGCGTCGGTCAGCGCGATCTACGGCCTCGGTTCTCCCGAAGCCTATTACGGGATGATGCTGTTTCTTGAAAAAGGTCAGAAGATCAAGCGTGAAGACATCACGCGCAAACTTGTCGACATTCTGTACGAGCGCACCAATGGCGACTTCCGGCGCGGAACGTTTCGCGTGCGCGGCGATGTGATCGAGGTCTTCCCTACTTATGACGACATGGCGTACCGCATCGAGTTGTGGGGAGATCAGATCGAAGGGTTGTCGCAGATCGATCCGCTGTTCAGCACCGTGAAACAGAAATACATGCGGCTACCGATTTATCCCAAGACGCATTACGTGATGAAGGAAGAAACGCGCGCCTCGGCCGTGGACTCGATCAAGAAAGAATTGGCCTGGTGGGAAGTCGAACTGGAGAAGCAGGGACGGCTGGTGGAGTCGCAGCGCATCCACCAGAGAACGATGTTTGACCTAGAAATGATCAAGGCGATGG
Source organism: uncultured Acidobacteriota bacterium (assembly GCA_963819455.1). Classification (GTDB taxonomy): domain Bacteria; phylum Acidobacteriota; class Terriglobia; order Terriglobales; family Acidobacteriaceae; genus Sulfotelmatobacter. Next base: position 378,912 of record CAWFWF010000009.1, on the reverse strand, counting down.
GATATTGCCACGGTATCGAGAACTATTCGCGACACTTTACCGGGCGCATGCCCGGGGAACCGCCTCCGACGCTGCTCGACTATTTTCCACGCGACTTTCTGATGTTCATCGACGAGTCGCACCAGACTGTCCCGCAGTTGCGGGGAATGTATGCCGGAGACCGTTCGCGGAAAGAAGTACTAGTCGAGTACGGATTTCGCATGCCCTCGGCGCTCGACAACCGTCCGTTGACATTCGAGGAATTTGAACACCGGACGAACCAATTGATCTATGTCTCCGCGACTCCGGGGCCGTATGAACTGACGAAGTCCGCGGGAGTGGTGGTCGAGCAGATCATCCGCCCAACCGGATTGATCGATCCTCCAGTGGAAATCCGTCCGGTGAAGGGGCAGATCGACGACCTGCTGCATGAGATTCGGGCGCGCATTGAAAAAGGCGAACGCGTACTCGTCACTACGCTGACCAAGCGCATGTCTGAGGATCTGGCCGAGTACTACTCGGAAGTCGGCGTGAAGTGCCGCTACATGCATTCCGAAATCGAGACGCTCGAGCGCGTGAAAATTCTCCGCGACCTACGCAAGGGCGAGTTCGATGTATTGATCGGAATCAACCTGCTGCGCGAAGGGCTTGATCTACCAGAGGTTTCGCTGGTGGCGATTCTCGACGCGGACAAAGAAGGATTTCTGCGCTCGACAGGTTCGCTCATTCAGACGATTGGCCGGTGCGCGCGACACCTGAACGGGCGCGCCCTCCTTTACGCAGATCGCATGACTGATTCGATGAAACGGGCCATCGATGAAACGTCGCGGCGCCGCGCGATCCAGACCGCATACAACGAAGAACATGGGATCACACCCGAATCGATCGTGCGTCCTCTGGATATGACGCTGGCGGCAATCGTTGGGGCAGATTATGCGGACTTGACCGGCGGAGAGGCCGAGGGAATTCCCGAGTTCAAGTCCCAGGGAGAAGTCGATATTTACATCGGCAAACTGGAGAGCGATATGCGCGAGGCGGCGAAGAAGTTCGAATTTGAAAAAGCCGCGAAGCTCAGAGACCAGATCAAGGAGTTGAGGACGAAGGAATTTCTGTTCGCGTGAGTAGCAGCCAAGCTTTCGCTCGGCTGGACAGCCGAGGGCTGTAATTCCCCATCATGAGACTCGCATGCTTTTACCGCCCGTATGCAGCGCTGGCTGCCAAAGGCTTGCGATGGAAGGTGTATCCATCGTAAGTTTCCGAACGAAAATTTAGATTAGGCGCGTAGAGCTTCTCGGTCTGGCTCAAGAACAGGTACCCGCCGGGTTCAAGATAAAGGTGCAGGCGCTCCATCAGCGCGACCCGCTGGGCACGCGAGAGGTGCGGAAGCACGTCCATGCAGAAGATGCAGTCGAATCGTCCAATGTAGACCGGCTTGGTCAGGTTCATAGTGTTGAATGTGACCAGGCTGCGCAGGCGCGGCTTCACTAGAAGATGCGCGCTGCTGTTCGAAGAATTCTTTGATCCGTTGGGCGCCGCGTTTTGCGTTAGATCTGAAACGGAATTCGACCCGCCGCTCGCGCTCGCGATTTTCGAGAAGCAGGCGCGAATCGTAGCGGGCGGTAGCCCAGCCAGCGCCGACTGCGGATACAGACCGCGTTCAGCGGTTTCTATTGCCGACGGAAGTAAATCGCTTCCCACAATATGGATGGACCAGTCGCGCCCAGCCGCTGCGACCGGGACAGAACTGTCCGCGACTCCACCATTGCGGCCCGCCCCTCGAGCATCCTTGCCGTTTGAACTTCCGGCACCGTTCGATGAGTTGCTATTGCCGCTTCCCGAGGGAGCTTCACACAAAGCCATTGCAATGGAATAAGGCTCTTCGCCGGTTCCGCATCCCGCACTCCAAATGCGAAGTGTGCTCGCCCCATCATTTGCCTTGCGCGCATAAATTTGCGGAACCACATGGCGGGCCAGCGCGTTGAGCGCTCCCGGATGTTTGAAGAATCCCGTGTTCACATTGAGCACACCATCGAGGAAGACGGCGAGAGCGGCCGGATCCAGATCAGCGGCGCGCAATCGGGCCAGCAGGGCTGCCGGGGATTCGAGTTCGTGAGCTTCGAGATAATCGGCAACATGCGCGGCCAAAGCGCTGTTCGGACAGTCCAGAAGGATTCCCGTTTGGCGCTCCACGAGCAGGCGCAATTCGGACAATTCGTGTTCGAGTATGGTGACGCCTGCCATCAGTCTATGCATAGATCTCAACTTTGAATTCAGACTTCTTGCTCTTGCTTAATCCCCTGCAGCCATCGCCGCGTAGGATTTTCCGGAATCCCGCTCCGCCTGCTGTGCGACTACATTCATTTCTTTTTCGAGCGACGAGAAGCGTTGCATGATCTCGTGGATTCGAAGGGTCATGTTCCGGATCGTCTCGATCTGGGCGCGTGTCTGCGCCGAAAGGCTGCCTGGTTCCAACAGCAGCAAGTCGGAGTTTCCCAGGACCGAGGTCAAGGCATTATTCAAATTGTGGCGCATCTCGAGCATGTACTTGCCGAGCATAGCCTCGCGCTGCAATGCAGCGCAGGAAGCCTCCGCCGAGCGCGCCCGCGATTCCGCCCGGGAACGATGCACCGCTTCCTTCGCGGCGAGAACCAGCGTCTCGAGCCAGTGTTCGCTCGTGCGCAGGATCGTCACCCGCGGCCAGCGATCGCGGATCAATTGAGCGATGGAAGCATCCTCGCAAACGCAGAAGATCGGTTGACCTGTGGAATGCAATGGCTCCAATACTATGGAAAGCAACTCGCGGCGTAACTGTCCGACGATCGCCACGTCGAAGATGTCGACGGCAAAACGCGGCCATAATTCACCACTCAAAAGCGTGAACGTAGGCACCTTCCGCTCCATTTGCCAGCGCGCAGTGATGCGCCGGGAAAAGTCGGCTTCGTCCGAGATGATCAGTACGGTCGGTGTTTCCACGCTCAGGTCCCTTCGCTGCTGTTACTACTTACCAGTTCGCGGCTTTTCTGTTCCGGAGAAACTGCCATTTTCTGACAGGCGTCTCGTGTTATTTCTTTCCCGGTTGCGAATCTGCTTCCCATCCGGGCGTACCGGACACTTCAAACTCCGGAGCATCCGAAGCCGGAGTGACAGCTCTTGATTCCGCGGCGTGATCGCCTCCCGCGGAAGCTGATGCCGCTTTCGCCGCCGCTGGTACAGCTGCGGTCGCAGTCTTAGCTATGACAGGTTTTGCTTTCGCGTCCGTCTCGGTTTTACCGCGTCCGAGCGCGTGCTCCACCGATGCGCGTAAATCGACCAACATTCGGAGCGGAGAGCCCGACGAGTACTCCGCCTGGAACATCACTTTCCACGACTGGCAAATCATGCGTAGCCGGATGATTGGCTCCTGCGCGGAGAACTGGGCGCGCCGGCAGTCGATGGTTTCAATTCCCTTGTCTTCGAGCTCGCTCAATCCATCAAGGATCGTATTGAGATCGCCCAGCATAAGACGGAAGAATGCGCGCCGCATCAGATATCCGAAGCGGGTGAAGGCGACAAGGGCGATCGGAAGATAGAAAAGGTCCCCGGCCAGACTCTTTGCTTTGCGACCCTGCTCAAGGACGCCGCCATGCAGCAACTCATCGAGCGATTTGCATTTGCGTGCCGATTCGAGCACGCGATCCAAGGCATTTAGCCAAACCGGTGGCTTCAGTTCAACTTGACCGATAATTGCCTCAATCGCATGCGCCACGTAGGAAAGGTCCACTTCTGTGTCCTGTATCCCAGTGGGAGCAATCTGGCTGAAATATTGGACAAGCAGAAAATCAACCTTGTCGCGCAGGACGTCGCTCTTCACTTCCTTGGCGAGAAAGTGCTGCAGCAGGGTGACCAGGCCCTCCTGGCTCACCAACGAACTGGTTTGCAGGAACTGGCGAAGCTGGTGGACCTGGACCAGATTGTCCATCTGATCGAGCCACTGATTGGCCTGCTCCACGATTTCTTTGCCGGGGGTTTCGGTGCCCGCCTCAAGATCCGGGCAGGCCTTGACCTCAATCGCGAATTCGCGCGCGAGTTCAAAATAAATGGGATACAAGCGGCGTGCCGAACTCCATTGAGTGGCGAGGTCTTGTACAGGAGTAGAAGGGGTCATGATTTCACGATCCAGTTGGGCACATCGCGCCGGAAGCGCGCAGCCACGTAAGTATTCCCAGGGTGATATTGCACAGCGACGACAGAAACCATCTCATCGAACGAGCCGTCCACGTTTTGCACCCGAAGTTCGTCGGCGAAATCCAAGTGCGCCTTGCAAGTGAACAAGACCTCTCGAGACGTGCCGAACTCAATCACCGTACTTTCGCTGAAGTCCGGCGCCTCGGTGCCTTCCGGTGTCCGCGTCAGGTGAACTGGCAGCCGCAGGGGAGCCGACTCCGGAAAGAACCGGGCAAGGCCCGCCAGATTGCTGGCATTCTGCTGACTACGCGCGATTCCTGTAGCTTGATGCGCCAACGGTAAGCCTCTCCTGAAACAACGGCGTTACTTTTTCGGTCGACAGCAAATGTGCGGGTGAGGCTCCCCCTCTTCCCGGTTAGGCAGAGCGTTGGGGAGCCAATGTCCGCAGTTCCACAAGATAGGAGCAACATGAGAACCATCTCTGAGAACGGAAGGGCTAGTACCTAGGTGGACCTGTTTTCAGTGGGTTAACGCAAAATCGCAACGTCACGGACGAAGCCCACGGCCGCTCCGGTCTCAGGGTGAGACAGGTGTCTCAAAATCAATAGAGGGTTTTACTTCTCAAGGTGCTAACGATGCCGAGATGAAAATTTGAGAACTCTTATCCCGCTGCTCGAACGGCATTGGTTAGAAGTCAGTAGCGCTTCACTGGAGCGTATGACTCGAAGAACCGGAACCACTCGATCCGACGCCAATGTTATAGCGCTTCAGTTTGCGATAGAGCGTAGCCCGGCTGATACCGAGCATGCGGCCGGCAAGAGCTTTGTCCCCATTCACCTGCTCGAAGACGCGTTGAATAGTTGCCCGCTCAATGTCTTCCAGGTCGGTGGTCGCGATCGACGACGAGCGGGGCAGTTCCGATACCGGCGCCATGCCGCCCAGTTCAGAATCGCGTCCACCCTTTGCGGTCTCATCAATCAATGGCGGAGCCGACAGCGATGCGCCCGAAGCAATCGCGGGAGGAAGATCACCGAGATCAATCATCTGCCCGTCTCCCAAGGCAACGGCGCGTTCCACACAATTTTCCAGCTCGCGAACATTACCCGGCCACTCATACTGCATGAGCGCTTTCATCGCCGAGCTGGCAACGTGCATTTCTCCTCCCGGAGCGTACCGCTCAAGGAACCAATGCACGAGCATCGGGATATCGCTTCGCCGCTCGCGCAGAGCGGGAACATACAAGGTCACCACGTTGAGGCGGAAATATAGATCCTTGCGGAAGGTTCCATTCTTGTAAGCCGCTTCGAGATCGCGGTTGGTCGCGGCGATTACGCGGACATCCACCTTGATTCGCTGATTGCTGCCGACGGGACGAACCTCTTTTTCCTGAAGCACGCGCAGGAGTTTCGCTTGAAGTTCAAGCGGCAACTCGCCGACTTCGTCGAGGAAAATAGTTCCGCCGTCCGCAGCCTGGAATAGGCCCTGCTTGGACTTCAACGCTCCAGTGAATGCCCCTTTTTCGTAGCCGAAAAGTTCGCTTTCTATCAGGGTTGGGACCAACGATCCGCAGTCCACCGCGACAAATGGCCGTCCGGCGAAGGCTCCGCGGAAGTGCATGGCGCGCGCGACCAGCTCTTTTCCCGTGCCGCTCTCTCCGTAAATCAGGACAGGCGTTCGCGTGTCTTTTAAGCGCGCGATCAGGCGCAACACCTCTTGAATCCGGTTGGATGAGCCGATGATGCCATGCACGGCGGTTTCGGAGTCCGTGCGCTGCCGGAGGAATTCATTCTCCTCAACCAGGCGAACTTTCTCCGCCATGCGCCGCAGAAACAGCCGCAGTTCCTCGAGCGGAGAAAAAGGTTTAGTGATGTAGTCGTAGGCGCCCAGCTTCATCGCCTGCACTGCAGTTTCGATCGATCCGTGGCCGGTCATCAGAGCCACTTCAGTGCGCGGGAGCAGCTTCCGCACTTTCTCCAGAAATTCGAGACCCGACATATGCGGCATCACCATGTCGGAAAGGATCATATGGACGGACTGCTCTTCGAGAAGGGCCAGGGCGGATTCGCCGCTTTCGGCCTCCAGACAGACAAATCCCAGAGCTTCGCCAACCGTACAGCAGAGTTTGCGGATACTCTGCTCGTCGTCAACGATCAGCATGCGAATGCGGAGATCATCTTTACTCGGAGCTCTGTTCACTCGGCCTTCCCAAATGTTCTCGAGATAACGTCAATAAACTGCTGCACGCGAAAGGGCTTCTCCACGCAGGGAGCGCCGGTTTGGCGTAAGGTCTGCACGGTTTCCTCGTTCGCGATATCACCCGTAATAAAGACGAGGCGAGAGGCGAGGTCGGGCCGGTTGCGGACGATCCAGGCATGCACCTGTCCGCCATCGACGCCGCCGGGCGTACGCATATCCGAGACGATCCCGAGGAACGAACCGGTTTCCAGCAATCGCAACGCATCGACTCCCGACTCACAGCACACCACTGGATAACCACTACGTTCGAGAGCAGCCTGCACATAGGCCATCACTGCGGGTTCATCCTCGATGAGAAGGACCGGAAAACTCTCAGGCTTCAAGGCGGGGATACTCATGGCTGTTTCACTCCTGCAGCCACACCAAGGGACACGATGTGGGTTAGCGCCGGCAAGCGGACGATAAAGGTCGCGCCCTGACCGGCGATATTGTTGTGGCAAAGAATCTCGCCACCATGTTCTTTAATGATCCCATAACAGATGCTGAGGCCGAGGCCGGTGCCTTTTCCGACTTCTTTCGTAGTGAAGAATGGGTCAAAGATCTTATCCGAATGTGATATCCCATCGCCGTTGTCAGAGAAAGAGACTTCGACGGAATCGCCTGATTTGGTCGACATGATCTCGATGCGGGCCGGTCGGCCCACTTCGTGCACTGCGTCATACGCGTTATTGAGAATGTTGAGGAAGACTTGCTGCAACTGATGAGCATCGCCAATGACATCGGGCAGGCCCTCGTCGAGATGTTCGACGACATCCACACCATGGCTGGCGAAGTCGTAGGAACGCAGCTGAATAGTCCGCCGCAGAATTGAATTCAGCTGCAAAGCGTTGCGCTGCGGGGGCATCTGCCGCGCGAAACTGAGCAGATTTTGCACGATCTGCTTGGTGCGTTGCGCCTCTTGCAGGATAACCCTGAGATCCTTGCGAGCGGTGTCCGGCACATCTGGATTTTCCATCAACAGATCGGCGAATCCGAGGATGGCTGTCAGCGGGTTGTTTACCTCATGAGCGACGCCGGAGACGAGTTGGCCCACGGCGGCCATTTTTTCTGCGTGGATTAATTTGTCACGCAGCACCGCGGAATCAGTAATGTCGGTGAGTACCACGACAATACTGGTCACAATTCCCTGCTCATCCCGCATGGGACTGAGATTCGCCGAAAATTTGCCTACGCCCCCAGTTCTCCGAACGATTTCAATTTCGAGATTGTCTACTTGCTGGCTGTTCAACGTGTTCGCGATGGCATCTGACAAGGGCCGTACGAAACCGGGACCGGCCAATTCGATCACCGGGCGGCCCAGGAGATCTTTCTGCTCGAAACCAGCCTCATACCATCGGCGATTGGCGTAACTAATGAGGCCAGCGGTGTCAGCCACCAAAATCAGGTTCTGCGTATTGCTGAGAATTTTGGCGGAAAAATCGCGCTCGCGGTGCAATTCCGACTGGTAGGTCCGCAATCCAGTCACGTCCAGCATCAGTCCCCGAATCTGTATCAGCTTTCCCGCGGCGTCATAAAGGCCAAAAGAGTTAATCAGGACGTGAATGGACGATCCATCTTTGCGACGCAGCGTTGCCTCGAAATTGCGTAGATGCCCCTGCTCCTCCATGGTCTTGGCATGGAGCTGTCGTTGGTCCGTCGAGAAATACAGTTGCGTCGGGATGTCGATCTGGAGGAGCTCTTCGCGACTGCCGTATCCCAGCATGCGCACCATGGCGTCGTTCACCTCGATAAAACGGCCTACGGGAGTGCTGAAGAACAATCCTTCCTGAATGTTGTCGAAGAGTTCGCGATAGCGGCGCTCGGCCTCTCGGCGATCGGAAATGTCTTTGAGAACGTGGATCGTCTGCATCCCCTCGCCAGATGCTCCATGAACCCGCGAGGTGGATACCAGATAGGTGCGATCGAAAACCGGATGGACGAACTCGTCGTTGTCGTCGGCCATCGACCGGCAAAACGGGCAAGAATACGACGCCGAATCGCTCGTCAGCGCCATCAAAGCCCGCATGTTGATGCCAATTAGCTCCGACGGCCTTACGCCAATCATCTCGGAAAGAGAGCGATTTACGCGCAGAACTCGGTCGGACTGATCATGCACCACGATGAAGTCCGTGATGGCATCGAAGATCTCCATCCAGTGGCGATTCGCCCGCTCGATCTGGGTAAAGAGTCGTGCGTTCTCCAGCGCCATGGCCGCATGTCCAGCCATCGACTCGAGGAAACCGCGGTCGGCCAGACTCAGAATTTCAGATTGCCGGGATAAACAAAGTACGCCGGAGATTTCTTCATTCGCACCGCTCAGCCGCACCAGCGTGCAATCGGCAGAGCCGAGAATTGCGGCGGCCCTCCCGCCCAGCAACTGGTCGCTTTTCGCGCTCACGACAGTCCCGGGATGTTGCGGTAAAAACTCTCCTAAGGATGTACTCAACGCGTGCTCAAGGTCGCGGTCTAGAAGCGTGGTTGACTGCGGATTCTGCCCCGGCTCATTTGCCGGAGCCGCGCTGTTGACGTCTTTTCCATGGCGGTAAACCGCTGCGACCTGCCAATGACCCTCAATCTGGACGGCGAGCAGGCCGCCTTCAGAATTCGTGAGTTCGGCGGTGCGGCGCACCAGGCGACTGGCAAATTCCGGCAATTGCAGCGCGCCGTCAATTTCGCGAGCCGTCTCAATGAGAGCTTCAGCGCGGCGCCGGTGCTGCTCCGACACATGCAGATTGCCGGCCGCTTCCAGCATGACCGAAACCTGATTCGACAACGCACGAGCGCGACGAATGTCTTCCTGGGAGATGCCGGTTCCGTCGATCCGGTCGAGAACACCGAACATCCCCAGCAACTGTCCTTTCGCGCCCTGCAGAGGAACTGCCAGGAATTGACGGACGTTGTATTTGCTGAGAATTTCAATGTTCGTACCCGGAGTGCGGTGCGCGTCGTCGGTCCAGAAGACCTCCCTTGCGCGCAATGCTCGAGTTGCAACCCCTTCCGGGAACACAGTATCCGCTCGTCGCGGCGTTCCTTTTTCAACGCCATAACGGACCCGGAACTGATCATCTTCCATGAGAGCAATAAAACATCGCCCATAGCCAAGGAAATCGGAGGCTCGCGTCACGAAAGCTTGAAGAAGCTGTTCGAGGTCGCCACTCGAGCTAAGTTCAAAACAGATTTCGAGCAACTGCTGGAGTTCGCGCGCCTGCGCGTGTGAAGTGGCATGCAATTCGGCATGGGCTACCGCGACCGCGCCGAACCCGGTGATCGCCGAGACCAGGGAGCGTTCCTCCGAGCTGAACACTCCATCGTGACGCGGATAGATGAGGATTGCGCCCTGCGTCCGGGTCGTGCGGAAAGGTGCGGCGATCAGCAGTCCAGGAGAAACCAGATTGCCCAACGAATGCGCTTCGGCACCGATCGAGAGTGTGATCGGTTCTCCTGCCGCTACGGCGCGCTGCGCCAGATCAGCAGCGAAGCGCAGCGTCTGTCGGTCGTGACGCGCACGGGCCGAGGTTGCAAGCTGCGGAGTTTCGGCGGAAACAGCTTTCAGTTCGAACGGGCCTTCGCGGCGCAGAAGAATGCAGACCAGCCGCGTGCGAAGGAGCAGGCGGAGTCGGTCAGCCAATGCCTCAATCACTGCCGAGACATCCGGTGTCGAATGCAGTGCATTGGCGACGTCCGCCAAAATCTCGGCGCGGCGGTGCTCCTCGCGAGAAGCCTCGCCCAATCGCGCCGCTTCGAGAAATCCGCCTAATTGTCCGGCAAGGATCGTAGCTTTGACCGCGAGATCCTCGTTAAAGAAATCGTCCAGCGAGTCATGCAGAAAGGTGACTGCGCCGATGACTTCATTGAACACCACTAAGGGTGCGGCCATCAGAGACTTCGCAGAGAAATCTGCGGCTGCGGGAAAGCTGGCGGAGGTTACCTGATTTGCGAAAATCGTCCGGCGCTGACGCACCGCTTCGGCAGTTACTGCACTCTGATCGGGACGAAGGCGTATCCCAATGAAACTCGAGGCCATCTTTCCATCAGCCTGTTCGCCCACTAGCTCATCCGCAGACTGACAGCGCCAGAAGTAGACCCCGGAAACGCTGAAAAAATCCCGGGCAGCCTGACAGAAGAGTTGGATAAGGCTGTCGGCACTGGAACGTTCGCTTGCCTTGGCAGCAATGCGGAGCAAGAGCTTCTGGAAACTCTCGTCCGATCCCGGAGAATTAATTTCCGAGCGCAGGATAGGAGTGATACCAGAAACACCCACTGCCGTTCCGATAGCCGTGAAAGAGTTCTCTTGATTCACAAGTGCTTGAATCTATTTGGGAAAGTACCTGTCATCTCAATTTGAGTCAAGTGAAATGGAGACGAGGTGCCTTTGTATGAAATCCCACGATCGGCTTGAGATTCCGTCTCACGGTGAGACAAAAGCGCCGAATTTTCCCGGAGTGAGACGCCGCTAATCCATCGCAGACGTTACTTTTCTCGCCTTCCACTATCGCTAAGCGTAGTGATTTCAGAGACATAAGGCTCATTACTTTCGTTTTCTCAAGAAGCGTGAGGTGGCCCGGTCATTGCACGGTTCGGGTTGCCGGTTTCTTTGAAACAAGGAGGGAATTGTGTCCCGAAAGTATGTGACGACCGCACTGGCAGTCGTGACGTTAGCAGCCACCTTAGGGCTGGGCTCCGCCGGAGCGCAGACCTCGCAAAATGACGAAATCGTCCGGCGGGCGAAGAGCAAGGTCCAACCATCGTATCCGGAACTGGCACGCAAGATGAACATTTCGGGGACTGTAAAGATCGAAGTTGTGGTCTCTCCGAACGGCTCAGTGAAGGACGCCCACGTTGTGGGTGGACACCCGGTTTTGGCAAACGCCGCGCTCGATGCTGCGAAGAAATGGCGCTTTGAACCGGCGTCGGCAGAGAGCTCGGGAGTGATCGACTTCAAGTTTGAGCCGCGGTAGAGAATTCATCGCGGAGGAGACAGCATGACCATCGGCAAGAAGTTATACATGAATTTCGGCATCATCCTCACCATGGTACTGGTGCTGTTCCTGGTGAACTGGTCGGCGGTGCGCCGCGAACACTCGGCCAAAGAACTGGCGGACACAACCAATGCCGTCCGCTTCCAGATGATGCAGAACCGCCTCTATCTGAGCAACTACTTGCTGAGCGGCGATACGCGCGAAGTAGACCGCATGAATGAGGGTCTGCGCACCTTGGGCGAGAAGCTTGAAGACGGCAAAACGAAGGCAACCTCCGACCAGGTTAAGACCTCGCTGGCCAAAGTACAGCAACTCGAGCAATCGTGGGGCAAGGAATTCGCCCAGCCATTGATCGAGAAGCGCAAAGACGTCGACTCCGGCAACGCCACCGTGGCCGAACTCCAGATTTATTACTTACAGAAGGATGCTTCTTCCTGGGTCAAGAACTCCACCGATTCCCTGGATATCGCTGACGTCGAGAGCCGGAAGTCTGATGAGAGCGCCGCAAACTGGACGATCGCCATCTCGGCGATCAGCACGCTGCTCGCCCTGTTTCTCGGAGTCATCATCGCCTACCGCACCGCCAAGGCCATTACCGAACCGCTGACGAACCTGATGAATGTGGCGCGTGGAATCGGCAATACCGGAGATCTCGAGCACAATATCGACCTAAGCCGTGACGACGAAATTGGAGAACTGGCGCGAACCTTCCACAAGATGGTCACCTACCTCAAGGAGATGGCGGCAGTCTCCGAAGCCATCGCCGGCGGGGATTTGACACTCGAAGTGAAACCACGCTCCTCGCATGACACGTTGGGCAATGCCTTCTCCCGTATGGTGGAAGGCCTGGCCGGGTTGGTGCGCAGCGTTCGCGATGCCTCGTCGCAAGTGGCGAGTGCTTCGAGCCAAGTCGCTGGCGCGTCGGATGATTCGGCAAAGATCGGTTTGCAGGCGTCCTCAGCCATCGATGAAGTCACCAGCACGATGCACGAGATGAGCGTTAACGTGCAGAACATGGTGAAGAGCACGCAGGTGCAGGCGTCGAGCGTGAGCGAGACGTCCGCCTCGATCGATCAGATGGTTGCTTCGATCCAGCGCGTGGCGGACACCGCCAAGGTGCTGCTCGATATCTCAAATCGCTCGCGTGAGGAAGTACACAACGGCATCGGCACCATGGAAAAGGCGACCGACGGCCTGAACCGGATCAACACAACCATCAATTCTTCAGGCGAGAGCATTGGCGCCCTGGGACAGCGCGCCGACGACATTGGCAAGATCATCGAGGTTATCGACGATCTGGCCGAGCAGACGAACCTGCTGGCACTGAATGCGGCGATCGAAGCGGCACGCGCCGGAGAACACGGCCTGGGATTTGCCGTGGTCGCCGACGAAGTTCGCAAGCTGGCCGAAAAGTCCGCGCAATCGACGAAGGAAATCTCTGAGCTGATCCAGAGCATCCAGAAAGAAGCCCGCAAAGCAGTCGAGAACATGAACCGTTCGACGTCGATTGTGAACGAGGGACTCGAGCTGGGCGGAGAGCTCAACGCGGCGTTGCGCAAAATCTCGAACGTCGTCACCGAGGTTTACAAGTTCGCGCAGGAGATCGGCGCGGCTACCAACGAGCAGTCGCACGGTTCGTCGCAGATTGCGCGCGCCACTACGCGGCTGAACGAAATCACTCACGAAATCAACTCGGCTGTCGAAGAGCAGGCATCGGGAGCACAGGCCGTGGTGAAAGCCATGGAACGCATGCGCGAACTGGTGCAGCAATCGACCTCCAGTTCCACCGAGCTCGCAGCATCGTCCGAGCAGATGTCGAAAATGTCGCGCAGCTTGCTCGACTTCATCGACCGCTTTGCTTTGGCTGAAGCCGCCGCTGCCCCCGAACCCGGCCGCAACGCACGCAAGGCCGCTGCGGGAGCACAGTTCTAGGAAGCGCAGAGGAGCCTGAATCATGAGCCGAGAACTGCATATTGTCGGATTTCAGGTGGGACGCGAGACTTATGGCGTGCCCATCACTTCCCTGCACGAAATCGTTCGGGTTCCGGAAATTACCGCTGTGCCGGACGCGCCCGACTACCTCGAAGGCGTCATTAACTTGCGCGGCAAAATTGTGTCGGTCATGGACCTGCGCAAACGCTTCGGAGAGAAACAGGCTTCACTACGGAAACAGAATCGCATCCTGGTGGTTGAACATGCCGGACGCTTGGCGGGACTGATCGTGGACTCCGCCTCGGAAGTTCTCAAGATTCCGGCGGACGCCGTAGAACCAGCTCCTGCGGTATTTCAGGATGGCGGTCTCAATTGCGTGACAGGACTGGGCAAGGTCGGCGGCCGGTTGGTTGTGCTGCTCGACATGAGCAAGCTGTTGGCTCCGGAGAGCCTGCAGGCGAAGAGTGGGGCAGAAGAGAAGCAAGCTCCGGCCAAAGCGGAAGCGCGTGGAGCGGCAGCACGATAAGGAACGGCAAAGTCTCGAAAAATCGCTTTCGATCAATAATTTTCAAGCGCGGTCATTTTGAGACTTTGAAACTTAACTGACATTCACGAGAAAAAAGAATGAGCACATCCGGAGCTGCACCAGCTCCCATACTCACGGACGCGGAACTCAAGCTGCTGCAAGCCCTGATCTATCAGGAATGCGGCATGCATTTCGACGAGCGCCGCACGCACTTCCTGCAGGACCGGCTCTTGCGCCGTCTCAAGGAATGCCGCGCCGATTCCTTTTACGCCTATTACCGGACGTTGATCAGTCCGGAAGGCAAACAGGAATTGTCGAAGCTGGTGGAAAATCTCACCGTTAATGAAACCAGTTTCTTCCGTCACAAGGCTCAACTCGATTTGTTCCAAAAGGGCATACTCGAGGAACTTCTCAAGCGCAAGAGCGGCCGCCGTGAGTTTACGATCCGAATATGGAGCGCAGGCTGCTCCACCGGGCAGGAAGCGTACACGCTGGCGATGCTGGTAACAGACGCGCTGGCCTACTACTACCTGCGGAATCCGCTTCCCATAGAGACACCGATGCCGAAGCCGCTGATTCCACCGCCGTGGCGCGTCGAAATTCTCGCCAGCGACATCAGCTACTCGGTCTTACGAGCCGGCCAGGAAGCGACTTACAGCGAGCACCAGATGTCGATGGTGGATTACAGCTACCGGCTGCGCTACTTCGACAAGGTCTCAGACCGCTATGCCATTAAGAATTCGCTGAAAGAGATGGTGCACTTCGATTTTCATAATCTGAAAACCGAGTACCTTCCCCAACGCAACGACGTGATTTTCTGCCGCAACGTAATGATGTATTTCGACGAGGCCGAGCAGAAACGGCTGGTTGAAAAGTTTTACCGCTGTCTCAATTCCGGGGGCTTCCTGTTCGTCGGACACGCGGAGAGCCTTCTCGGACTGACGCAGAAATTTCAAATGGTGCACAAAGACAGCGGCACAGCGTACCAGCGCCTTGAGGTGAAAGAGTGACGAACTCTCCCGATGAGCGCGGGGCGGAGCTGCGGGATCTGTTTTTCGAGACCTCGCAGGAACTGCTGCAAGCGCTCAACGAAGAAGCTCTGAAGCTGGAGAAAACTCCCGGCGACGAAGAGATTGTGCGCAGCATCCGGCGCACCGTGCATACCCTGAAAGGGGACTCGGCGGCCTGCGGGCTGCGCGAATTGAGCGAGCTTTCGCACCAATTTGAGGACGCACTCTCGCTCGAAGGCTCGGCATCGCACGCGGCAGTCGCGGAAATCGCTTTCGCCGCCGCTGATCTCTTCACCGAGATGATCTCCGCCTATCACAATAATGCGAAACTTCCGTCGACCAAAAGCCTGAGCCGCAAGCTGCAGGAGCTGACGGCCGCGCCAAAGACTGGAAAGACACGGCGAAAGAAGAAGAACGCGGACAAGACGGACGGGATCTGGACGGAATACGAAAAGCTGGCGATGACGAAGGCGCAAGCCGATGGGCTGGCGGTTTATCACGTTGTCGTTAAGATTGATCCGCACTGCGCCATGCCGATCGCCGGGCGGCAGCTGATCCATAACGCGCTTGCCAGCATGGGCAAGATTATCGCGGTGCACCCCGAGGCGAAATCTCCAGCTGCTACGAAGCATGTCGAATTCGTTCTGGGGAGCACGCATACAACCGAACAGATCGTTGCCAAGGGACGCATTCCCACGATTGCGGAAGAAGTGATGGTTGAGTTGCTCCTGGCGGCGAGCGTTCCGCAGGCGCCCGCCACCCTTGATACGGAAGAGGCCTCCGAGGAAACTCTAGCCGCGCAAGACAACGCGCTTGATCAAGCCGCTCCGGCCACCGCCGCAGTGACGGCCATTCAGGAGAATGTGCTGCGCGTCGAAGCGGGGCGCATCGACAACGTGCTTAACCTGGTGGGCGAGTTGATCATTGGCAAGTCGATGCTGCAACAGGCACTGACGGAATTCTCGAAGCGCTATCCCAAAGAGTTGCTGCGTGGCAAGTTTGCCGATGCCATGGCTTTCCAGGCGCGCGTGCTGAACGATCTTCAGCGTTCTGTCATGAAGATCCGGATGGTGCCCGTTGACCAACTGTTCCGCCGCTTTCCCCGCATGGTCCGCGATGTTTCGCGGCAGTGTGGGCGCGAGGTGGAATTGGCCGTCAGCGGACAGGAAACCGATCTGGATAAGGGCATTCTCGACGCCATTGCGGAGCCGCTCACGCACCTGGTGCGCAACGCGATCAGCCACGGCATCGAATCGCCGGAAGAACGTCGCAAAGCGGGCAAGCCCGCTCAAGGAACGGTGCGGCTGAACGCCTATCACCATGGCAACCAGGTGATCGTTGAAGTCACCGACGACGGGCGCGGCATCGATGCACAAAAGATTCGCAACAAGGCCATTGAACTGGGCCTGACATCGCCGGCGGAAGCTTCCCGTCTCAGCGAACCCGAAATTCTGGACTTTATCTTCCGTCCAGGCTTCAGCACTGCCGAACAAGTCACGGAAGTTTCCGGACGCGGCGTTGGCATGGACGTTGTGCAGAGCGTGCTGCACCGGCTGAAGGCCACGGTCAGCGTAGAAACGAAGCAGGGGCAAGGCACGACCTTCCGCCTGAAGTTGCCGCTGACGCTCGCCATCATCAAGGCCCTGCTGTTTTGGGTGGAACAACGGCTGTACGCGATCCCTCTGAATGCGGTTTTAGAAATCGCTAGAACCTTCGAAGCGGAAGTGCATCAGGTAGACAACTACGAAGTACTGCAGTTGCGTAACCAGGTGCTGCCGCTGTTGCGGCTAGGACGTCCCGCTGTGGAGGGCAATCGCAAGGCCAAGCTATTTGTGCTCGTCATTACCGTGGGCGAGAGGAAGTACGGATTGATCGTCGATGCCCTCGAAGGAGAAGAGGAACTGGTGATCAAAGCGCTGGATGACCACACGTTCTTGACGGACCTGGTATCCGGCGCCTCGATTCTCGGAGACGGGCGAGTCGTACTGATTCTTAACCTTCCTGCTGTAGTCGAACATGTCGCGCGGCAGCGTCCGCACGAACTGGGGCAGGCAAATTCCGGGTTGCTGCTCACGCATACGGACCGTATGCGGCTGGCCATGACTCCTACCGTTGGAGAGCCGGCATGACAAACCGATCGATTCGAGTGTTGGTGGTAGACGATTCGGCGCTGATGCGGAAGCTGATCCCGCAGATGCTGGCTGGAGAGCAGTCGATCGACGTTGTCGGAACAGCGATGGACGGCTCGTTCTGCCTTAGAAAGATTGAAGAGCTGAAGCCGAACGTGGTGACGCTCGACTTGGAAATGCCGGGAATGAACGGCATCGACACGTTGAAAGAAATCATGCGGCGGCAGCCGGTTCCGGTGATTGTTTTCAGTTCGCACAGTACCGAAGGCGCGTCTGTCACCATGAAAGCGCTTGGGCTGGGAGCCTTCGATTTTGTTACTAAGCCCCGCGATACCTCGGCGCATATGGTCGAGACTGCGCGGGAACTGATTGCCAAGATCAAGGCCGCATCCGAGAGCCGTATCAAGCCGCGAGTGCTCGCTGGAACTCGTCCGAAGGTCGAAAAGATTGCGACGCCAGCCGGCCCTCCGACAAGGCTTGTGGGAATCGGGGTTTCGACGGGCGGTCCGCAGGCGCTGGAATATTTGCTTTCGCAGTTGCCGGGGGACTTTCCGGGAACGATCGCCATTGTGCAACATATGCCGGACGGATTTACCGACATGTTCGCACGGAGGCTCGACGAACTATGCCCCATGCGGGTGAAGGAAGCCCACTCTGGAGATTTGTTGCAGCCTGGACGCGTGTTGATCTCTCCGGGGAATCGGCACCTGAAGGTGAAGCGACTGCCACTGGGAGACATCGCGGTTTTGAGCGATGAGCCTCGTGTAAATGGCCACCGCCCAAGCGTAGATGTGCTTTTCCGCAGCATCGCCGAGGAATTCCGCGGCAATTCCGTGGGCGTGCTGATGACGGGCATGGGCGACGACGGCGCGGAAGGGTTGGGCCTGATTAAGAAAGAAGGCGGCATGACTGTGGCGCAGAGCGAGGAATCCTGCGTGGTCTATGGCATGCCAAAAGCCGCCATCGAACGGGGACATGCCGTGCGCGTGGTCGGCCTGGATGTGATGGGAGCGACACTGCAGGCGCTGTGCGGGCGGGGCGCTTCCGACGGCGGTGCCGCGGGGCGGGCGGTACGCGCAGGACATTAGAGGATTTGGGTACTAAAGCCATGACCAGCGTGATCTGGCCGCGGCAAAACGAACGTGATATGCAGTAGATAAGGGGAGGACTGTATGGAGCAGTTTGCACCAGTGAAACGCAGCAAAGACGGTCAGCCGGTCCGCTACTTGATCGTGGACGACTCCGTATTTGCCCGCAAGAATCTTGCCCGCATGATCGAAACATTCGGCGGGCAGGTGGCAGCCGAAGCCGGAGACGGCCTAACTGCCATCAGCGAGTTCGACCGCACTCATCCTGACATCGTGCTCATGGACATCACCATGCCGCAGATGGAAGGGATCGAGGCGGCCGAACGGATCGTTCAACAGCATCCGGAAGCACGTATCGTGATGGTTTCCTCGGTCGGTTACCAGGAAAATATCGTGGCCGCCCTGCAACGTGGAGCGCGTCATTTCGTGCAAAAGCCGGTGAAGCCGGAAGTGCTGTACGAAGTCATCAAGTACGTCCTCGGCGAAGATGGATCGGTAGCTGCCGCGGCCGGAGCGGGAGTCTAACTTCATGAAGATGGAACTGATCCAGCCTTTCATCAACGCGGCCGATGCTGTGTTGTCGCAGGGCCTGCAGAGCACCACCAAGGTGGGAAACCTCACCATGGAGGAGGACGCCTATCGCCGGAAAGGTGTGGCGGGCATGATCGCTCTGACCGGCGATATCGAAGGCCGGATCATTCTCGATCTCGAGCCGCAAACCGCGGTGAAGGTGGCCAGCCACTATGCCGGCGCGGAGTTGCCGGAGTCGGACGGCTTAATCAAAGAAACCATCTTCGAACTCGCCAACCAGGTTGTGGGAAATGCCATCTCGGCGCTCAACGACCAGGGTTTCCATTTCCGCGTGCATCCTCCGTTGCTCCTGACGGCGCAAGTCGGCGACAAGACAAGTGAAGACACAGAAGCTCTGATGATCTGCTTCGAGACCTCCCTTGGAAATGTTTTCATGAATGTCGCCTTGCGATATAACAAGCGGCGAATGGCCGATCACGCGGCGGTGGGGGCATAGGCGAACAAGGCATCTGGCCGCTTCGTCAGGTCTTCCCAGCTCGACCATACTTCTCCTGAGGGCGACGCAGAACAGCTGCGTCGCTGTTTACCTGTTCTTCCTTCGCGTAACATCTCCGCTGCTTATCCCCTGCACATCGAATTTCGGCTGATGAGGCATTGCGGTTACTGCCCCCTTTCGCCTTTGGCGAGCCATGCTATGCTTCCGACGTGCGCGACGCCGCCCCGACATTCACCTCGGACCATCCCCGGCATGCGGCGTTCGTCCGCGTGACCCACTGGATTACCACGCTATGTTTTTTCGCGCTCCTTGTTAGCGGAGTTGAGATCCTGATTTCGCATCCCCGTTTTTATTGGGGAGAGACCGGCAACAATCTGACTTCGCCGCTGTTCAAGCTTCCCATTCCTGCGTCACGAAAATTGGTGCCGACTGGATACAACTACACCTTGCCGGACCAGAATGGATGGAGCCGCTCGCTGCACTTTCAGGCGGCGTGGGCCGCAGTACTGACCGGCCTTCTATATGTACTTTGGGGCTTGTGGACGGGGCACTTCCGAAGCAACTTGTTTCCGGCGTCGAA
Organism: uncultured Acidobacteriota bacterium; assembly: GCA_963819455.1. GTDB lineage: Bacteria > Acidobacteriota > Terriglobia > Terriglobales > Acidobacteriaceae > Sulfotelmatobacter. Next base: position 359,263 of record CAWFWF010000009.1, on the reverse strand, counting down.
CCATAGCTCATGGCGTGCAATCCGGGAGGTCCTGGCCAGCCATGTTCGGTTTCGACGTCCCGATGCTGCCGAAGCGTATTCGTACAATGTCGTGCAGAGAGCAGCCTATCTGGGCGTGATCTTCCTGCTGTTTCCGCTTGTGATCTGGACGGGGCTCGCAATGTCTCCATCGTTCAATGCCGCTTTTCCTCTCGCAGTAAATTCGCTGGGAGGGAGGCAATCGGCGCGCACGATCCATTTTTTCGTCTCGATACTCTTGTTCGCCTTTCTCATTGTGCACGTCACGATGATCTTTCTCGCTGGATTTGTCAGCCGCATGCGCGCAATGATTGTCGGTGGAACGGACGGTGCCGTTCCCGTCCAAGCTGGCGTGATTGTCAACGCCGAACAGCCAGCCGCAGAGGGAAGCCTATGAAAGGAGCGCCGGTGAACAAAGTCTCGCGCCGCAAGTTTGTCCGTGCCGGACTGACCGCCGCAGCGGGAGTGTCGGGCATTGCAGCGGCTTCGGCGATCGCGAAGCGGTATGGATTGATTCCGCCAGACGGCGGCGGAATCTACGGGCCGGGCGAAACTCTGACCTACGCGGCGCAACGCCTGCTGACCAAACATTCGATGGCGCGGGAGTTTCCTCGCAGCATGATTTCGAAGACGCCTTTCGCTAATGAACTCGCGCCATTCAATGATGCATTCAAACAACATGAGGCAAACGGATTCAACGACTGGCGACTGTCTATCGACGGCATGGTGGCACATCCCGCAACCCTATCGCTTTCGGATCTCAAGACCTTTCCAGTAAGCCGGCAGATCACAGAGGTCGTCTGCGAGGAAGGTTGGTCGTACGTCGCGGAATGGATCGGCACTCCGTTGCATGAAGTTTTGAACTCGCTCGGAGTTCTGCCCCAAGCGCGCTACGTCTTTTACTTTTCCGTCGAGCCGGATTGGTGGGAGAGCATCGACATGGCAGATGCGCTGCATCCGCAGACGCTGGTGACGTACGCGATGAATGACGGAGGCCTTCCGGTAGACTTCGGCGGACCGCTGCGTCTGCGCGTGCCCCGTCAACTCGGATACAAAAGTGTGAAATTCATTACCCGGATGACAGTAACTGACTCGGTGAAAGGCATCGGCAAAGGGCTCGGGGGAGTGAATCCCGAATACGGATACTCATGGTTTGCGGGCATATGAAAGTGTTCCCACGCTGCTCGCAGTAGCATCATCTTCGCTCAACGACCCGCGTTCATTGCGACGAGCGAGTTATTGCGCGAAAAGCGATAGCGGAATCGCCTCGCCCATCGCCCGATAGCCCGCAGGCGACGGGTGCAGATGGTCGCCGCAATCGTAGGCAGGCAACAGATGGTCAGGATGTTGCGGGTCGCGTACGACGGAATCGAAGTCGATCACAGAGTCGAAGTGTCCGGCCCCGCGAATCCATTGGTTTACATTCTGACGATCCGCCTCGCTTAACGGGCCGGGATCGTAGTAGTCGGAACCGACGTAAGGCGTGATCGTCGCACCGATCGCGATCAGTCCATGGGCATGAGCACGCGCGATGATCTGTCGGTATGCCGCGATGACGCTTTGCACTCGCGCTGTATGTTCCCCAGCGGTCACTTCTCCAGTCCGCGCTAGGCCCCCGAGATCGTTCACGCCTTCGAAGACAATTACCCAGCGAACGCCTGCGGGAGCCAGCACATCTCGATCGAAACGAGACAGTGCATTCGGCCCGAGGCCGTCGGTCAGAAGGTGATTGCCTCCGATTCCCTGATTCGACACGCCGATGTTGCGACTGTTGGCCGATGCCTGCAACCGCTGCGCTAAAACATCCGTCCAACGGTCGTCTCCATTGGTCGTTGACCCGTGGCCATCGGTAATCGAATCGCCTAGCACAACAACGGACGCCGCACCGGACGCAGCGAGAACATCGACTTCGGACACCTGATACCAGTGGTCCACATGTTTCGGATCAGTAAGCACCGGGGCAGAAACCGCGTCTCCGTGCACATAGTAGGTGGTAGCGCGCGAGCCAGGATGACCCGTCTCGCGTGACGGAGCAGCATCAAGGTGATAGCTCACCGCGAGATCCGAGAGCCCGCTCACAGGATATTCAAGCGCGTCGGAAACATAATCCACGCCCGGCGGGACGATGACATCGCCCTTGTCGGCAAAGAGCACCGCCTTATCCGACGCTGGATCAATTTTGCTCGAGTCTGCAGAAACGGGACGCGCAACATGGACGGAAGTAAAGTGCAAAGGGTCCGTCCCGAACGCATTAGACAGATGGATCCGCAGGGCGCTGCCGCCTACGGAGAGATGGAAAATTTGACGAACGGTCGCATCGTGAAAATCCTCGGGAGGAAGCGCATTTTGCGTCTCAGGAATCTGCTGGGACGCTCCCCACGACGCGACCCAGGTCGGAGATTTCGCGATTGTCGCGGGAGTCTGAGCGCCGACGAAGGTAGCCGCAACCACCAGAGCGAGAGTTCCAAAGAATCTTTCTGTTCGCATCATCTCGACGGAGTTACCATGGTCGCCCGAAATAAATTTGCTATCGAGCGCAGAAAGAATATTACGCGGAAATGAAAATCACGGTTGGTCTCCCCCGCTTCGTCGCGTACCTCGGTCTTTCAATGTTGATAAGCGGAGTCCCTGCTGCTCTCGCGCAGGGTTCGACTTCATCGCCTCCTGCCGTAACGGTCACCGCAGAGCAGGACCAGCAGAACATGATGCACCAACTTGGCATCAAGGCACTTCGCCCCGGACCAAGTGGCGATGAGAAAGCATCGAACCATGCGAACTACGATGAGGCGAAGGCAAACCCTTTCCCGGATATTCCTGATCCGTTGATGACGACAGACGGGAAGAAAGTAATGACTCCACAGATATGGTTCGACAAGAGGCGTCCGGAGATTGTGGAGATGTTCGACAAGTACGTTTATGGCCGAGTTCCGAAGAACGTGCCGAAGGTCACCTGGAGCGTGGCCGCGATCGACCACGAGATGATCGGCTTCACTCCCGTGATTGCCAAAGATCTCGTCGGCGAGGTTGACAACTCCGCATATCCAGCTATCAGCGTCAAGATTCACATGACGCTCGTTACTCCTGCAGCTGCTAATGGACCGGTTCCGGTGTTGATGATGTTTGGGCGCGCCGGATTTCCATCTCCGAACGAACCTTCCTCCGATGAGTTCGATCGAGTCAACAAAGCGTGGAAGGCAGTACTGATCCAGCAAGATCCTTCCCTGAGAGATACGTTCGAACAACATCCGGCATGGCAACCGGTCAAGAGCACTCCGTTCCAGTTCCCGCAAATGAATGAGGATGGCGATCCGCCGAATCAATGGCAGCTTGCCGCCGCAGGATGGGGATTCGTTCTGATCGATCCGGCAAGTATTCAGGCGGACAACGGCGCAGGGCTGACACGCGGCATCATTGGACTCGTGAACAAGGGCCAGCCGCGCACGCCCGAAGATTGGGGCGCGCTGCGCGCCTGGGCATGGGGCGCAGGCCGTGCTCTCGACTACCTGGAAACGGATCCTTCGGTGGACGCCAAGCACGTAGGCATCGATGGGGTCTCACGATACGGGAAAGCTGCTCTCATTACCATGGCCTACGATCAGCGGTTCTTCATGGTGCTGGTTGGTTCGTCCGGCAAAGGCGGCGCCACATTGTTTCGCCGCAACTTTGGCGAAGCAGTGGAGAGCCTGACCGGCGGCGAGTACTACTGGATGGCCGGCAACTTCATGAAGTACGGCGCTACGGACGCAACATTCGGAAGCAAAACTCCGAACGACATCCCCGTCGACTCGAATGAGTTGATCGCGCTGTGCGCGCCGCGCCTGACTTTTATCAGTTATGGCGTCCCGGAGAAGGGCGATGCCAAATGGCTCGATCAGCAGGGCAGCTTTATGGCGACGGTCGATGCCAGCCGCGTGTTTGCCTTACTCGGAGTCAAGGGACTTGAAGTTGATGGCGACTATCGCACCGCGAAAATGCCTCCCGTGAATGCGGGGCCGATCGGCGGACAGCTCGCATGGCGGCAGCATGACGGCGGTCATACCGATGCTCCCAATATGAAGTACTTCATCCGGTGGGCGGATGCGGCCATGGGTAGAGCGGCGCATTAAACTCCAGTTTCGACTCAACGGATGACGCTGGAGTTTAGCCACGCCATCCGTCTCTAAGACTTCGGAACTACTTCAACGGGATGCGGTAGACATTCAGCGAATACGGGCCCAGCCGAGTGGAAATCACTCCCGCCCTCACTTCGGCAGTCGACGCTTCCGGCGCAACCGCTGTCGGATGATCGAAGCTGTTTTCAGCATTCAGATCGGCGCTCTGCAGAGTTGTGACCTTCGCGGTGCCCGAAAAATCCGTCGCGGCCAACTTGACATCGGCCAAGCGCGGACCCGAAGTGTCGTTGATAACTTTCACGATCAGCTCGTGCTTGCGCTCGTCGATGGATGCGCTCGTATAAATTCCAGCCTCAGCCTGCGGAGTAACAGGAACGACGCGGGAGCCGACATTGTTCGCGAATACTCTCTGTACGTAATAGTTTGGCGTTCCGTACGAGCGCAGATTGTCGAACCAGATAGCATCGGGCGTCCATTGCCAGGCATCGATGTGCGCCATCAGCGGCGCATACGACGCCATCTGCACGACGTCGCCATTGCGCTCCAGACCTGTCATGAAGGCCGCTTCGGCAATCGCGCCCTCCCAGTCGTTCTTGTTGTCGGGCTTGGCCACGCCTGAAGTTTGCGCCGCAAATTCGCCAGCAAACACCTTCGGTCCCGAGCGATCGTAGTGATCGTAGCGGCCCGTGTTGGTAAGGAACCACTGCGGATTCATGTAGTAGTGTTCGTCGACGATGTCAGCCTTGAGCTGTCGCCAATTCGTCCACATGGTGTCGAAGGGCTCACCAGCCGGTCCCGGACCGGCGGCGGCTACCAATTTGATATCCGGATACTTTGCCTTGAGCGCTGCGGCGAAAACTTTGTAACGCTCAAGATATTGCGGTCCCCATTGCTCGTTGCCGACGCCGATCATCTCCAGATGAAACGGTGCTGGATGTCCCATCTGCGCCCGCAATTTTCCCCATGGCGAGGTGACCGGCCCATTGGCGAACTCGATCAAATCCAAAGCATCTTTCACGTACTCATCGAGTTCTTCCAGCTTTGCCGTCTCACTGGTATTGAATTGGCAGGCCATACCGCAATTCAGGATGGGTAACGGCCGCGCGCCGATGTCTTCGGCGAGTTGGAAGTATTCATAGAAGCCGAGACCGAAAGACTGGAAGTAGTCGGGAGCAGGCCTGTGGTCGAACTCGTCGTTCCAGCGGTTAATGATCGTCTTGCGTTCCGCGATGTCCCCGATGGTCGTCTTCCAGCGGTATCGCGTCACCAATTGACGGCCCTCGACGATGCAGCCTCCGGGGAACCGAAGGAATCCCGGATGGAGATCGTAAAGGAGTTGGACGAGATCTTTGCGCAGTCCGTTGGGACGATGCTTCCAGGTATCGACGGGAAACAGCGAAACCATGTCGAGATCGATCGAGCCGGGCTCGTCGATGAAAAGGTTCAACTGCGCCCTTGGAACGGTTGCATTGGCGCGAATCACAGTTTCGAAGCGTTGCCACTTACCTCCGAAGCCCTCAAGCTTTCCGCTACCGATTTCGTTGCCAGCCGCGTCGGTGATCGTCGCGCGGATCGTCTTCGGTCCAGCAGTGCGAACATAGGCTGAGAAGCGGTAGTCCGCGCCGCTTTCCACTCCAATGCCGCGAAAACCAGCGTTCGAAAATCCAAAGCCGGGCCCGTAGGCTTTCGCCCGGAGATAGTGGAGGTTGGTGTCGTTCAGCGGCTCTTCGGTGCGCGTGCTCAGTTCGCCCTTCGAATTGTCCATGCCATTGGCATGAATTCCCAGGATCACGTGCCATCCCGTGAGCGGCTTGTCAAATTCGAAGGAACGATTCTTGACCAGTTCCGGATAGAGGCCGCCGTCGGCGCCGAAATTGATGTCCTCGAAGAAAATACCGAACATTTGCGGAGAGATGGTTGCTCCGGGATGAGCCACGTCCACATTGATGGTTGCAGGGTTCTGCGCTTGAGTCGCGGCGGCTGCAGCGAGAATGAGAGGAAGCAGTGCGAACGAAATTTTTGAAGGCATAAGAGGCGGTTCATTATAGAGAGGTTGCGGATACCGCGCGAGAAAGTTCGTTTTACATCATGCCGGCGAGGGGGAGCTGTCGATCGTCTGGCGCTCCAGATTCTTCCAGTGGATCCGCGAATCTTCGAAGCTCCGGATACTTTTGGATCAGCGTCGGCGGCGCAGCGACGCGCTTACTCGTCACCATGGCTTTGAGCTCCAACGCATTCACGGCGGCTTTGCTTTCGAAATGGTTATTCGTGATCACGTAGGTCGTCTCCGACTTTGCTGCGACGCTCTCGATTCTTCCCTTCCATTCTTCCAGTTCCTGCGTTTTGTACAGGTAGTTGTAGCGGTCATTCTGATTGTCGGAGTCGAACCATTGATCGTAGTTACGTCCGTGGAGGCGAACGTAGGCCAACGGAGCCGTCACATGCTCCGTGGGCGCGAGCGATCTTCCGAGCACCGGCTGGTCGATGTTGCAGAACGAAACGTTTTGTTGCGCGAACGCCGCGATGGTTTCCGGAGTGTTCCAACTTGATTCGCGCACTTCGACGACGCGCGGATACTCGATGAACTGGCGCAGCAAGCGGTCAAGATATTCACGATTGAGCAAGGTGTTCTTGAATGACACCGGAAATTGAATGAGCAACGCGCCCAGCTTGCCTTCTCCGGCCAGCGCGTCAAGACCTTCACGAGTCTTGATTTCGTCCTCGTCGGTAGGGCGGATGCTCGCAGCGGAAGTTGGCTCGGTGATCGACAGAGGCGAATGAGTAAAGGCGCGATAGAGTTTCGCAGTGAATAAAAAATGAGGATTCACTGCGGCGACCCGGCGACACCACAATTTGACCAACTCTGGCTTAAGCGGACCGTAAAATGATGTGTTGATCTCCGTGGTATCGAAAAAACGCGCCAGGTATTCCAGCGGATGGATCTTCCGCAGCCGCATTCCCGATGGGTAGAAGACCCCTTCCCAGTCTTTGTAGGACCAACCCGCGGTTCCGAAACGGATGCGCGGCTTTGGTGCGTCAATTGGGCGAGATGGCGTCGTTGATTCCATAGACGGAACCGCAGACGAGGGGGCAGGCCAAGGTTAGCACAGCAGCCACCGTCCGAAGCTGTATCAGCTGTTTGCGATTGCGGGAATTCCGCGTCACCCAACGGTCCCTCCAAAAGGTACGAACTTACACGAAGGAAATCTTTCACCCTTTCGGATCGTTGATGCTTTTCAGATTGCGTTCACGTATCAAACTGAGCTCTCTCAAACGAATGAATTCACGCCCTGTGGTGGTACGCTAGACTTGAGAATTACGGCATTTCTTTTCTATGGACTTCGCAATCGCCAGCATCGTCGGCCTTCTGATTGGAAGCGTGATGACTTGGCTGGCTTTGCGTTCACGTAATGCTTCACAACAAGCGCGGTTGTCATTGATTGAAAAAGAGCTAACCTCTGCCAAGGCGGATGTAGCTAAGTTTCTGGATGAGCAGCGGAAGCTGATTGAGAGCCGCGCCCGGCTGGAGTCGGCGCTGGATGCTGAGCGAAAAACCAGTACTGAAAAGATAGAGCTTCTGACCAAGGCTACCGATCGCTCTGCTCAGGAACTCCAGAACGCTTTCAAAGCGTTGGCGGCCGACGCCCTGCAAAGTAATAGTTCATCTTTTTTGCAGATTGCACAGGAAAGTCTCAAACGATTTCAAAGCCAGGCCGAGGGCGATCTTGAGGCCCGGCACAAAGCCGTCGCGGATCTCGTCTCGCCGGTCCGCGAATCTCTGAACAAGGTTGATGCCCAGATTCAGCAAATGGAGATCGCCCGTGGAGAAGCCTACGGCGACCTGAAGGCCCAGGTGCAGTCGCTTATCACGACGCAGAGGGAGTTACAGTCCGAGACGGGCAATCTGGTTCGTGCCTTGCGAACGCCAAACGTCCGGGGACGATGGGGGGAGATCCAGTTGCGGCGGGTGGTCGAAATTGCGGGCATGGTGCCCTATTGCGATTTCGCCGAACAGGAAACGGTGACGACCGACGCCGGTCGGTTTCGCCCCGATTTGGTGATCAAATTACCGGGTGGCAAAAACGTGGTGGTCGACGCTAAGACTCCGCTGCAAGCGTTTCTGGAGGCTTTCGAGACCAACGATGAAGAAACGCGGCGGGCATGCCTGGCGAATCATGCGCGTCAGGTTCGCGATCACATCAACACCCTGAGCGGAAAGAAGTATTGGGAGCAGTTCGAATCGACTCCTGAGTTTGTCGTGATGTTCCTGCCGGGCGAAACGTTTTTCAGCGCGGCTCTGGAGCAAGATACCGGCCTGATCGAGCATGGCGTCTTGAGTCGGGTAATACCCGCTTCGCCCACGACTTTGATCGCCCTTCTCAAGGCAATCAATTACGGCTGGAATCAAGAGAAACTGGCGCGCAACGCGCAAGAGATCAGCGCGCTGGGTAAGGAATTGCACGACCGGCTGAGAAAACTCACGACACACATCTCCGCCGTCGGATCGAACCTCGACCGGGCGGTTGAAGCCTACAACCAAGCGGTAGGTTCGCTTGAGAACCGAGTGCTCGTTTCGGCTCGAAAGTTTGCCGAATTGGGGGCATCTGTAGCTGAAGATATTCCCGAACTCGCGCCGATCGAAACGACTTCCCGGTCGCTAACCTTTGAATGGGACGAGCAGCCGACCGAGATCACGAAGAACGACCGCAAGGCCGGCTAAAGGAAAGCGTCGCGCTCCGGAAAAAGCCATTTCCCTTGCTTCCGCTTTCCTAAAGGCGCTCCGACTCTTCATAGTTGAAGAGTTCGAACGTATCCGCCAAATGAACAGGCGGCGTTAAACCCAACGGTTTCAATCAAGAGCGAATACAAAATCCCACATAAACCTCCCGAAAGGCATAGTTTCAGCTCCAACGCGCATCTATAATCTTGGAAGTGCCTTTTCCTGCTGGACTTAGCTTTCCCCGAATGAGGGCGGGCGTGGCAGCGAAGTTGCTTAAGCAAGGTGAGCCGGGGTGTGAACGAAAGCCGCAACTCTGGGGCTCTGGCCAAGTCTGAAAACCATGAATCGGGAAAGCCAAGCTCGGTTTGTTGCCGTCCTGCTGTTTGTCATGACGGTGGCCGCCGTGGTGTTCGCCGGATTCAATTTCCAGAAAGAGCGAGATTCGGCCGTCCCGGACGACGGCGTTTGGTGGGTCGAACACAACGGAAATCTGGTCGCCGACCGGGTGGATCCGCACGGTCCCGGCGCCAAGGCTGGCATCAAGGTTGATGATGAACTGGTCTCAATCAACGGCCAGGAGATAAAAAGCACTCCCGGACTCGTCCGCCAGCTTTACCGCACCGGCGTTTGGTCGAAGGCGGAATATTCGCTCGTTCGACAGGCGGTCACCCTCGACTCGAGCGTGATTCTGGTTCCGGCCGATCGCTCCCTGAATATTTCTCTGCGCCTGATCGCGCTGATCTACTTGGGGATCGGCCTATACGTGCTCCTGCGGCGCTGGACCGCGCCGGGTTCCACGCATTTTTACATTTTCTGCCTGGTTTCGTTCATCGCTTATTCGTTCAAGTACACAGGAAAACTGAACGACTTCGACTGGATTATTTACTGGAGCAACATCGTTGCCTGGGTAATGCAGCCGGCGCTTTTCCTGCACTTCGTCCTTACATTTCCAGAGAAGCGTCGCTTTGTTCGAGAGCGGCCGTGGTTGTTGGCATTGGCGTATTTACCAGGCGCGATCCTGTTGGGCCGTCACATCGTTGCTCTTAGGCTGGCGCAGGCCAGTGGACTATTGCGCTGGGATATGGATCGGCAGGAGATGGCGTATGGCGCGGTTCTGTTCATCGCTGCTGCATCCGTCCTCTGGTATAGCTATCGCCGCGCGAGCACTACGATTCTGCGCCAGCAATTGAAGTGGGTCACACGTGGAACCATCCTCGCGATCGTTCCTTACACCTTGGTGTACGTGCTTCCCTACCTGATGGGATCGCTGCCGGGCACGTGGATGAAGCTGTCGGTCCTTTTCCTCGGACTGTTGCCCCTGACATTCGGATACGCCATCTTCCGCTACCGGCTGATGGACGTTGACCTGATCTCGAAGCGCGTAGTGGTATACACGGTTGCGGCGGCGGCCGTGGTGGGCCTGTATTTCGGGCTCGTGGCGGGCGTTGCCGAACTGGTTCACCAACAAAAACCCGGGACAGGCCCCGTCGGACTCATCCTTGCGGTCGTTGTCACCGCGCTGCTGTTTGACCCGGTGCGCAAATGGATTCAGGAGCGGGTCGACCATCTCTTCTACCGAACGGTGTATGACTATCGACGAACATTGATTGAGTTTGGCCGCGAGCTTAGTTCTGAGACCGACCTGAATGCCCTGCTCTCGGCGGTCGTGGACCGGCTTTCGCGCACGCTTTCCGTCGATCGAATTGCAATCTTTCTGCACACAGGTGAAGAAGGCGGCCAGTTCGTTCTTTCGAAGGCGCTCGGCTTCAATCCCGTCGGCAAACTCGATTTAGCTTTCCTGGATGCAACGCGTCCAGAACCGTCGCGGCACATGTTCTTCGAAAATACCCATCAGGTGCCGCACGAGACTCTAGGCTCGCAGGATACGATCGCCCGCCTGGACCTGAATTACTTCATTCCATGCCGGGCGCAGCAGCGGACCGTGGCGGTCCTCGGGCTCGGCAAGACCGACAAGGGCGACTATCTCTCGAGCGAAGACGTCGAGTTGCTGGAAACGCTGGGAGGCTATCTCGGTATCGCGATCCAGAACGGCCGCCTCTATGCCTCGTTGCAGCAGAAAGTCGCTGAGTACGAACGGCTGAAGGACTTCAACGAGAACATCGTCGAATCCATCAACGTAGGCGTGATGGCTCTCGACATGGAAGACCGCATCGAGAGCTGGAACGCGCAAATGGAAGTGATGTACGCCCTTCCGCGCTGGCAGACGTTGACTCAGCCCGTTCGAAGCATATTTCCGCCGGATTTTGTGGAGGACTTCTACCGGGTACGGCAGAATCCGGGCATCAACAATCTGTACAAATTCCGCTTACAGACACCCGCAGGCGAGACGCGCACTGTCAACGTCGCAATCGCTCCGCTGGTCACGCGAAAATTTCAAGTCATTGGACGCCTCGTGATCATGGACGACATCACGGAACGCATGGAATTGGAAGGACAACTCTCGCAAGCCGACAAGTTATCGTCAATCGGATTGCTGGCAGCGGGCGTGGCGCATGAAGTGAACACGCCTTTGGCAGTCATTTCGTCTTACACGCAGATGCTGGCCAAACAGTTGCAGGGTGACCCGCAAAAATCGGGACTGCTGGAGAAGATCACGCGGCAAACCTTCCGCGCATCAGAGATCGTCAACAACCTGCTTAATTTCTCGCGCACCAGCGGCACGGAATTTGCCGACGTCGACATCAACAAAGTCATCACCGACACCCTCGCGCTGCTAGAGCATCAGTTCAAGATCGCGAAGGTCACCGTGCACTCTGAACTGACTCCCGGCATCTCATCTATTCAAGGGAATCCCGGAAGGCTGCAGCAGGTGTTCTTGAATCTCTTTCTCAACGCGAAAGATGCGATGCCCGGCGGTGGGAGTCTTCACGTAGCCACCACAAACGGCGATCTAATCAGTGTGCGGGTGTCGGACACAGGTTCCGGAATTGCTCCGGAGCACATTCAGCGCATTTACGATCCGTTCTTCACCACGAAAACGGCGCCCAAAGAAGGGCAGAATCGTGGCACGGGACTTGGCTTGTCTGTAACCTACGGGATCATTCAGGAACATGCCGGAAAGATTCGTGTGGAAAGTGATCCGGGAGCGGGAACTACGTTCGCGCTCGACTTTCCGCTGAGCAGGAAGGCCGTCCATGTCTGAGGCAGCAGTCATTTCGCGCGGCTCACTGCACGGCAACACATCGTCGGCAGGCACGGTTCTCATCATCGACGATGAGGCCGAGATCCGCGAATCGCTCCAGACTCTTCTGGAGATGGAAGGCTTCGAAGTCGAAACCGCGTTAAGCGGTGAAGACGGCCTGGTGCAAATGGGTGAGCGGCCGTTCGACTTGGTGCTCCTGGATCTAACATTGCCGGGACGAAACGGCATGGAAATCCTGGCCGAAATCCGATCCCATGACTCGCGTTTACCAGTCATCATGATCACTGCTTACGGTACCGTCGAAAATGCAGTGCGAGCGATGCAGTCGGGCGCCGCGAATTTTGTTCAGAAGCCTTGGGACAACGAAAAGCTCCTGGCGGACGTCAGGGCTGCAGTCGGCTGGCGCAGGGCAGAAGAAGAAAATGTTCAGCTCAAGCGCGCTCTGAAACAGCGCTACAACTTTGAAAACATCGTGGGCAAGAGTGAGCCCATGCTGAAGATTTTCGATCTGGTGGCGCAGGTAGCCAACAGTCGCTCGACCGTGCTGCTGCAGGGAGAAAGCGGAACCGGCAAGGAAGTGATCGCGAAAGCGGTTCATCTGAATTCTCCGCGCCGCGATCGGCCTTTCGTGCCCGTGAATACCGGGTCGATGCCTACAGATCTGCTGGAGTCGACTCTATTCGGCCACGTCAAAGGAGCGTTCACGAGCGCGATCGCGTCGAAGAAGGGATTGTTTGAAGTCGCCGACAAGGGCACGCTCTTCCTCGATGAAATCGCAACGATGGGTCTGGAAACGCAGGCCAAGATCCTGCGCGTGCTGCAGGATCGCCGTTTCATGCACCTGGGCGGAATTCAGGAAATCCAGGTTGATGTGCGGATCATCGCCGCCACGAATATCGACTTGAGGCAGATGGTGCGCGATGGACGTTTCCGCGAAGATCTTTTCTACCGCCTTAACGTCATCACGGTAGACCTTCCGCCGCTGCGGCAGCGCAAAGAAGACATTCCCCTGCTGGTCGAATTCTTTCTCCGAAAGTATGCCGAGGAGAACGGGCGGTCCACGCAGCGGGTAACGCCGGAAGCTCTGCGACCGTTGATGGCTTATTCGTGGCCGGGCAATGTGCGCGAACTTGAAAATGTCATCGAGCGCGCCGTCGTGCTTTCTTCAGGACCGGAGATCAGTATGGACCTGCTGCCGGAGTCGATGATGGGACGGAGTTCTTCGCTCACGCTTCACGATACGCCGTCAGATGCATCCTTGTTCGACATAATCGGTGACGTGGAACGCCGGGTGATCACGGACATGCTCGAACGTTGCAACTGGAACCAGACCGAAGCTGCGGAGCGATTCCATGTGCCACTGTCCACGTTGAATCAGAAGATCCGACGCCACAATATTGAGATCAAGAAAAAGGGCCGCGGATAAGAAGCGGTTCTCGGCTTCCGCGCTCTGGCTTCTGGCGAATTCTTTCCACACCATTTCAATCTCTTCGACCGTCGTCATTTTGAGTCAGGATGGCATGCTTGCTCCGAGCCCACACTCCTGATCTGTTATATTTCGGACAAGCCCTGTTGATCTCGAGAAACGACGGGCTCCGAATCGCATGGCACTGATCTCTCCCACGGAGTTCGCCAAGGAAAAGGTCCGGGCGGTTCAGGATTACACCGTGATGGCCGCGCAGTCCGTGGCCAACCTGTTTCGCAAGCCCTTTTATTTCGCCGACATGGTGCAGCAGGCCGACCTCATTGGCGTCGGTTCCCTGCCCATCGTGGTTTTGACTGGATTCTTCACCGGAGGAGTGCTGGCGCTGCAAACCGCAAACACTCTGCAACGCTTTGGGTCGATCACTCTGATCGGACAACTTGTGTCGACTTCGATGGTCCGCGAACTTGGCCCGGTGCTGACAGGTCTAATGGTTGCCGGTCGAAATTCATCGGGAATGGCCAGCGAGTTGGGATCGATGGTGGTCACTGAGCAGATCGACGCGATGCGTGCGCTTGGCACCGATCCGATGAAGAAGCTAGTGACGCCGCGCGTCACCGCAACCGTCTTCATGCTGTTCTTCCTCAGCATCATCTCGGATCTCGTTGGCTTGGCTGGCGGTCTGATGGTGGCCAAGCTTTTCCTCAGTCTCGATGCGCGTCAGTATTGGGATAGCGCCTACCAGGTCTTGGTGTTTCAAGACGTGTTCATGGGATTGTTGAAGCCGACATTGTTTGGATTCATCATTGCGACGATAGGCTGCTATTACGGAATGACCGCAAAGGGCGGTACCCAAGGAGTCGGCCGGGCAACCACGCAGGCGGTTGTTGCCGCGTCGGTCTTGATTTTGGTCGCCGATTTCTTCGTCACCAAGCTGCTGATCTCATTGCTCTCTTACAGGTAGCCGATGTCCGCACCCACGCTTCCCGTCGACAGAAGCACCGAAGATATTCGGCCCCCATCCGCTCCCGTCATTGTGTTTGACGATGTGCATCTTGCGTTCGAAGACAATCACGTGCTTCGCGGTGTTTCGTTTCACCTTCCCCTGGGAGAAACCAAGGCTCTCTTCGGCGTCGCCGGATCGGGAAAAAGCACGATCCTGAAGCTCGCCCTCGGACTTCTGCCACCAGACTCCGGAAGGATTACGGTACTGGGGAATGACGTTACGAAGATGCCTGAGCAGGAACTGTTTCCGCTGCGCTCGAAGTTAGGAATGGTGTTTCAGGAGAGCGCACTGTTCGATTCCCTTACCGTGCGCGAGAACGTGGCGTACCGGCTGATGGAAGAACTTGGGATCTACGACGATGCCATCGACCGTCGAGTTCGAGAAGCACTCCGCTTCGTGGAACTGGAACATACGCTAGATCTGTTTCCTTCGGAGCTTTCCGGCGGTATGCGCCGCCGCGTTGCCATAGCACGCGCGACCATCACCCAGCCCGAACTCCTGCTGTATGACTCTCCCACGGGCGGATTGGACCCGGTGACGTCGAACACGATCATCGAGCTCATCATGAAGCAGCGCGATGTGTACCACACCAGCGCGCTACTGGTGACCCACCGGCTTCAAGACGCGTTCACGATGGCGACGCATGAGTTCGATCCAAGCAACAATCAGTTGCGAGCGCTGCCGCGCGGCCAGTATTGCAATGTCCCCATGAGTTTCCTGATCTTGCGAGATGGCAAAGTGATCTTCGATGGGGACATCCGGGAGTTGGCCCACACCAAGGACGAGTACATCAAGGAATACGTCTCGTAGAGGATTGGTGCGCTACGAGACGCTGCGACCTACCGGTAGTCCTTACTTCGCTGCCATCGCTTTCTCAACTTCGTCGGGCTTCGAAGGCAATGCGGCGCTGAGTTTGATCAGCTTTCCGTCGGCGCTGACGGCATAGTCATCCTCGATACGGACACCAATGTTCTCTTCCGGAATGTAAATTCCTGGCTCGATCGTGAATGCCATCCCGGGCCCGAGAGGAACTTTGTAATCACCGGAGTCATGCACTCCGAGGCCGATGTAGTGTCCAAGGCCGTGAATGAAATACTGGTCTAGGGGCTGGCCATGAAGGTCTTTGCCGTGCGCCTTGATGTAATCTTTGGCGACTTTGTTGAGCGAGTTCTCGGCATCGCCAGCCAAGACAGATTTGCCGGAGACGAAGGCTGCGGCGGCCGCTTCCTGCGCGCCCAGGACGATGTCGTAAATCTCCTTCTGCCTTGCCGAAAAATGGCCGCCAATCGGCAGAGTGCGCGTGATATCGGCGGCATACATCGAATACTCCGCAGCGGCGTCGATCACCACGACGTCTCCCGCTTTCATCGTGTTGGTATTCTCCGCGTAGTGCAGCACGGTCGAGTTGTGTCCAGAACCCACGATCGGCGAGTAGGACGGACGCTCACAGCCGCGCTTGCCCCATTCGTAGTCCATGAGGGCAGCAATCTCATACTCCTTCACGTTCGGTTTCGTGGCCTTCATGGCAGCGAGATGTGCAGCGGCCGACGCATCGACCGCTTTCTGGATCAGCGCAATTTCCCCGGTGTCCTTCACGGTACGAAGCGAAGACAGCATCGGTCGGACATCCTGGAAGAAGAGCATCCCCCCGTTGCTGTGGCGCAAGAAAGCCGACATGTCTTCGCTGGCAGGATTATTCCCGGCCGAAGAAGTTTCGGTGTAAACGACCGGCCTCTGGTTCGCGAGCAGTTTGGTGACATCTTCTGGCAGTTGGCCGATATCTTCGACGCGATCGAAGCCAACAGTTTTCGGCGCTCCTGGATCATCGGCGCCAAGTCTTGGTCCGGTAAATTTCTCGCGACGCGGATTGCGCGGAGGCAGGAAGAGGATCTCGGTGTACTGACGTGCTGGCGTCTCCCCCTGAGCCTCAATGGCTGCGGCGATCAGTAGTCCCGCGCCCGGGGTCGTGACTCCAGACAGATAGTAGAAGTTGTCGTCCTGCCGAAACTCGTAGACAGCATCCATGCCCTCGAGAGGAGCGAGTAATACGACGACTCCGCCAGCCTTTTTGGCGAGCGCCTCTCTGCGTGCCCGGTAGTCGGAAGCGGGTTGACGATCCAGGGCATGCGTCAAACTGCACAGGAGGGCGAAACAGTACAGAGATAGCACGAGCTTCCGCATTAATGGTCAGTCCTTAGGAGTCTTAGTTTTTGTCAGCCGGTTATCAAATCCCTACTTCGGCGTCGCCAAACTCTTCCCAGCCTGGACGAACGAGTCCACATTGCTTTTGTCGATCAAAGCCGAGCCGGTATCGACGAAGCTTGGGATGGGAGCAAAGCTGTCCTTCGACCAATCGGAGACGAGCGACGACGGCTTGTGGTGATACAGATTGTCGAGCATTTGCATGCCGACAAAAGCCATCGTGTAGGGTTTCTGCGCGATAGTGGCGGCGATGACGCCTTTCTGAATCCAGTCCAGAGTCTCCTGGTCGGTATCCATCGCGATCACCGTCTTACCAGTCACGTGATAGCTGTTAAGAACCCCCGCTACTTCCTTCCCCGATTGAGCTTCGAGGCAGACGAAGGCATCCACCTTGTCGCGCTCTTTTCCGACGATCTGAGTCGTCGTGTCGAAGGCAATCCGAGGATCTCCTTGGATGTCGACAACGCGCGTGATCTTGATCTCGGGCGAGCGCGCGAGCGCGTCCTTATAGCCGCGGAGGCGATCCTGCAAGTTGGGCTGGTCGGGCATGGTGAAAACGACGACGTTGCCTTTGCCTTTGAGTTCCTGGGTCAGGCGCTGACCGCCGGTAAACCCGGCTTGATAGTTGTTAGTCCCAATGAAGAACAGCCTCTTGCTCGCAGGAGCGTCAGAGTCGATGGTGACAACCGGTATGCCGGATTCGATGGCTTTGTCGATGCTGTCTTTCAACTGCGAAGAATCTGCCACGGCCAGCAAGATGCCGGTCGCCTTCTTCTGGACAGCCTGATCGAGAGCGTCACGCTCAGCCTTGGCATCGTAATTCTGTGGCCCTGTGAAATCGGAACGCACCTTGAATTGCGCGGCCGCATTGGAAAAACCGGTTCCCGCAGTCTTCCAATAAGAGACCTGCAAGTTGGAAGAGACGAAAACGAAATACTCGTCAGAGTCGTGGGAGGCGCCGCAACTGAACAGGAGCACCAGCAGCGGTAGAACGGAAGCGAGCCGGAGAATCCTATGCGAGAGCATCGCATCCTCCTTTCAGGACCATCTTTGCATCATGCAATCGAGCAACCGGAACGAGAATCTGTAGCGAGTGGATTGTAAATGAGCAGGCAAATGAAGGCCAGTCAGCGAGGAAGTTGGTACTCCGCGGAGATGGCAACGCGAGTTCTCGCGTTAGTTTAAGTTTCAATCAGGCGAACCTTACACGATATTGTCGATCACTGGTTGCAATCATATATTGGCTGGCTGCCCCCATCGAAAACCCATCGTGGAGGTGTGTCTGTGTCACTTCGCTTGTGTCGCGCCGCGTGGTGCGTCGCTATTCTCTGCTCCCTCTCCTGCCTTGAAAGCCAAGCTTGGGCCTTCGATTTCATTGCGGATGACGGCGTTCATTGTCATGTAGCCACGCCTCATCCTCCTTCCGATGCCGAAAAAGCCTTTAATGGCAGGCGATCTGGCGAAGGCTGAAACATCGTATCGAGACGCGCTCACTAAAACTCCCCATGATGCGACGATGGTCTCTGCCCTTGTTCGGACACTGTTGCGTGAACAGAAAGTGGACGAAGCCAGCGCGGCAATTACCGCCGAAATGGCCGCATCTCCGAGTGCGGTGGCGCTTTTGGTTCCATCGGCCGAGGTTTCGTACCGCCAAGGGCGGATTGCAGAGGCCGCAAGTACAGCGGACAAAGCTTTTCACGCCGATCCATGTAATGCTCGGCTTTATCTGATGCGGGCGCGAATCTTCCGCCTCAACTCCATGTATTCGTCGGAGCGACGCGCCATTGGCTTTGCACGGTCGCTTGACCCATATGATCCGGACATACAGCGCACGTGGTCGGGCACGATTGGACCTGACCAGCGTATCGAAATGCAGAAAAAGCTTTTGGCCGTTCCGAACAGCATGAGCGCTGAGGAGCGCGCAAATGCGGAAAAGAGTGTTGCCAACCTCGAAAACGTCGCCACCAAGGAGGAGAAGGTCTGTCGCATTGCTTCGAACACCACTTCGACTGAGCTTCCCATGGCGCCAGTAATCAATGGGGGAAATTTCCGCAATATTGGAAGTTGGGGATTACACGTTTCGGTGAACAACACTGAGACTGTTCTGGGGGTGGATACGGGCGCGTCCGGCCTGATCATCAACCGGGCCATCGCCGAAAGGGCGGGCCTCAAAGCCGTGGCTCGTGTCCAGTTTTATGGCGTTGGAGACGAGGGAGCGCAGGGAGGCTTCGTCGCGCCCGCCGACTCGATCCGGATCGGCTCACTCGAGTTCAAGAATTGCATGGTCCAGGTCACGGACAGGAAAGACATCCTAAACATGGACGGCCTGATCGGAACGGATGTATTCAGCAGCTTTCTGATTACGCTGGACTATCCTATGCGGAAATTCCTGTTGGCGCCGTTGCCACCGCGACCGACAGACACGACGAGCAGCCCGACGACGTTGGATACAGGTGCAGGAGATCGACCTTCGAACCAAACAACAGGGACGGGAACGGAACCACAGGACCGTTACATCGCACCTTCGATGAAGGATTACTACCCTGTTTTTCGTTCGGGTCACGACTTGATCGTGCCCGTTGTGCTGAACGGCAAAGCGGAACGCCTGTTCTTGGTGGACACGGGATCATTCAGCACAACCATCGCCCCAGATGTCGCACGCACCGTGACGAAGGTGCACGGAAAAGAGGCCGGTCTGATTCGTGGGTTAAGCGGGAACGTGAACAACGTCTCTTTCAGCGAAGCGGTGAATTTCCGATTTGCGGGAATCGAGCAGCAAAACAACGATTTGTATTCCTTCGATACGAGCGGATTAAGCCGGGGCGCTGGAGTGGAGATCTCCGGCTTTCTGGGGAGTACCCTCTTGCGGCAGCTCACAATTTCCATCGACTATCGCGATGGGCTGGTGAAGTTTGACTATGACCCCCACCACGGGAATCACAATTTTTAGCTGATGGATTCTGAACTAAACGCCCACGGGAAACGGCTTGGTGTGATTGGTCGCTCGCAGAGAGGCGCGGCCGAAGCGCCCCTGCAACAGCGACATCAGGCCGGTGTACCAGTAACCGAGAACGAACAATAGAAGAAATGGGACGGTGATGTAGTTCTCGTTATCGATCGCGTAGAAGACTGTAAGCGCGAAGTAACTACCGATCAGCAACTCGACCCAGGGAATCCATCCCAGCCGTTTACGGTATTTCGTCGCGCCGACTTTGTCTTGCTTCGAAACAACGCTGTACTTGGGCGTGCGGGCGAAGGCGCTCTGCTTTCCAATGAGCGCCTCGATTACCGCCTTGGTATTAGTGATTGTCAGGCCGATGCCGAGAGCCATCAGAAAGGGCAAATACAGCAGCGCTCGAGGCCAGCTTCGCGGAAAAAGTTCCTTCTGCGAAACCAGGTAAAAACTGGAAATCGAGAAGGTTGAGGCCATAAATAAGGGCAGGTCGATGTAGAGCATCTGAAACCAGCCCTGATAGAAACGAATAACCATTGCAGGCAGCAGGAGCACCGACAACATGATCATCAGTGGGTAGCTGAGGTTCGCTGTGAGGTGATACCAGGCCTCGATCTTGGTGTGCAACGGAGCATCGCTCTTTAAGACACGCGGCAGGATTTTCTTCCCCGTTTGGATGAGCCCCTTTGCCCAGCGCGCCTGCTGCGTCTTGAACGCGGTCATTTCGACCGGCAGTTCTGCCGGACACTCGACATCCTGAAGATAGATGAATTTCCATCCGTTAAGCTGCGCGCGATACGAGAGATCGGTGTCTTCGGTCAGAGTATCGTGCTGCCATCCGCCGGCTTCCTCGATAGTCGAACGCCTCCATACCCCCGCGGTGCCGTTGAAGTTGAAAAATAGCCCCGTCCGCGCGCGGCCGGAGTGCTCCAGTACAAAGTGTCCGTCCAGCAGAATTGCTTCCACTTCGGTCAAAAACGAGTAGTTGCGATTGATGTGGGTCCAGCGGGTCTGAACCATACCGATACCGGGATCGGTGAAGTGATGGATCGTCCGGAGCAAAAAGTCTTCGGGCGGCGTGAAGTCTGCATCGAAGATGGCGATGAATTCGCCCTGAGACGACAACATGCCTTCCGCCAAGGCTCCTGCTTTGTAGCCGTGGCGATTCGTACGGTGATGGTAGGTAATCGGATTGCCGAGCGCGGCGTAGCGTTCCACCAGGGAGCGCGCAACATCCACAGTTTCGTCCGTAGAGTCGTCAAGAACCTGAATGTCAAGTTTACCGGCGGGATAGTTCAGTTTGCAGATCGATTCCAGCAGGCGCTCGACCACGTATTGTTCGTTGAAAATCGGCAACTGGACCGTTATGCGTGGAAGGTCCGCAAAATACGAGGCTGGCTCGGTCGTCCGTTTCTTTCTGTGCTTGTAATACAGGTAAACAAGGACGTAACGATGCGCTCCATATCCCGCCAGCAGAATCAGGACGATGAAGTATGGCACCAACAACGCCACATCGAAGGCGTTCGCGTGGTACAGACCCCGGAATGTCGTGTCGAGGAAGTGCTGACGGATGTATGGCCCAATGCCCTTGGGCACACTTAAGGCGGCTAATGCCACTGTATCGATGAGTTCAGCGATCAAATATCCAATCCGGCGAAGACGACCATTTTACCGGATTCGCAACTGAATCCGCGGATCTGAGCTTTCCGAAAAGATCAAATTCTAGGCGGCGCGTCTCGTACCTTTCGGCGTTAGCGTCTCACTCGCCCCGGACCCAGCCGGCACAACTCTGAAGCGTCGAACAGCCATCACGGTCAGCCCAATAAACAAGGCCAGCAGCACCAGTTGGCTGATGCCGAAGGGCGGTTCCTTTTGTGTTGGAGCCAGGGCTTTGAGCGCGGGGACCTTCTCGAACAATTGGACGCCGAGAACGAAGACATTGAAGTACAGCGCTATCGACGCGGTGATCACATAGATCCACCGCCACGCACCTCGCATGTGCAATCCGTATCGCGCAATGGCGGCGATTGCCAACACCACGAGCGAGAGTGCCCCGATGATCATCCCCGGCGTAACGTGCTCGTTCGGAAACGCAAAGCCGGTTATGCTGGTTAGGGCCGTGGTCACCAGAAAGAGCCCAGTCAGACCGTTCATTCGCCTCGCGGTGAGCATCCCGTACATCACAATCAGGCCAGCCGCTATTCCCACAAGGCTGATGATTACGTGCAGCAAAGTGAAGTTTGCAGTTGTCATCCCCAGAATCACGTGCACCTCCTTTGTGGGACTGGATTGTACCCTAAAGCAGCCCACATAGCTTACTTGTGCTTACCCACTCCCGGGGTCGATTGGCTTTGGTTGCCCGACGCAACGCTCTCAGCTACAAATAGAAACACTCATGAATCCAAGGCCGGCTGCGAATAGCGTTCTCCTATGGCGGGTGCGCTCTTCAGGCTGGACGCGTTTTTACTCATCGGCACATGCCATCGCCAGCGTCGCCCTTCTCCTGCGAGTTGCGTGGATCGTTCTCGGCCACACCTACAAATTCAAAAGCGCGGACAACAATTTCGGCTTCGGGTGGGAAATGGGACGCGTGGCGGCATCAGTCGCCTCTGGCCATGGATTCGGCAATCCGTTCGGATCGCCGACTGGACCCACCGCCTGGGAGCCGCCACTTTACCCGTGTCTGACGGCTGGCGTATTTCTCGTATTCGGGATTTACACAAAAGCATCGGCCTTCGTGCTGCTGACGTTGAACAGCATTTTCTCGGCGCTGACATGTGTTCCGATCTTTCGCATCGGGCGCCGCGTCTTCTCGTCGAACGTGGCTATTGGAGCGGCTTGGGCTTGGGCTCTTCTTCCCAATGTCATGTTCTGGTCTACGCGGTGGGTTTGGGAGACAAGTCTCTCGGCGTTCCTGCTGGCGATCATCTTCTGGCTCACCCTCACCCTTGAGGACCGGGAGGGATTTCAGCCTTGGATCGAGTTCGGGCTGCTTTGGGGCATCGCCGCCCTGGACAGTACTTCCCTTCTCTCTTTTCTGCCAGCAGCGGGCTTGTGGGCATGGTACCGGCGCTGGAGATTGGGGAAGCGGTCGCTCGCCGGCATCGTGCTGGCCTCCGCCATCTTCATCGCCTGTGTGGCACCGTGGATCGTTCGAAACTATGCCACCTTCGGCAAATTCATTTTCATCCGCGACAATCTGGGAGCGGAACTCCGGCTCGGCAACGGGAATGGAGCCGACGGTACGTGGATGGAATACCTACATCCGACACAGGACGTTTATGCTATGCGGCAGCTTGAGTCGATGGGCGAACTGGCTTACATCGATCTTCGCAAACGCGAGGCGTTGGATTACATACGAAGCGACTACGCGAGGTTCTCTGTCTTGTGTGGAAAGCGGCTTGTGTACTTTTGGGCCGGCTCGCCTAAGGCGACGCAGCCGCCTTGGATGAATGAAGCTAAAAACTCCATCTTTCTTGCGTCCTCGATTTTGATGTTTTGGGGTCTGGGACGGGCACTGCGCCTAAAGCGACCGGGCGCATGGCTCTTTCTCTGGCTGATTTTGTGCTACCCGGCTCTTTACTACGTCGTGTTTCCCAGCCCTCGGTATCGAGTTCCGATTGAGCCTCAAATGGCCATTTTGGCCGTGTATTTGATCACCGAAGCCCGAAAAACAAAACGCACCCCGGCCGTCAACTCACGATAGAGATTCAAAACTACAGTGATCTTCAAGGAACTACCCGCCGCCTGTGTTCGTATCTGATATCAGGCAGAAAAATCTTGAGAATACATTTCTTACGAACTGACCTCACAAAACAATTCGGTGCCCGTCTAACGCGCTGAGAGGGAAAAAGCCATGAACCGCCATACCAAATCCGCAACCTGGGTAGGAGCCATGCTGGGGTCTGCATGCGCCGTACTCTTTCTTGCGCTGAGCGCGCATGCCTCCGATCACCGCGGAGCGCTGACCGAAGAATTTCACCAGACCTACACCATCACCGCCCAAGGCCGCGTGGAACTCGACAACATCAATGGCTCGGTACACATTTCCAGTTGGGACCGCAACGAGGTCAAGGTCGATGCAGTGAAATACGCTGACACGAAAGAGCGGCTGGACGAAGCTAAAATCGAAATACACTCCGGGTCGGACAGCCTGTCGATCGAAACGAAATATCCAGAACATGACCACAACTGGAATTGGGGATCGCATGACAATCCCGCCAGCGTGGAATACACGTTGACCGTTCCTCGGACGATTCGATTGGACGAAATTAAGCTGATCAATGGCTCATTAGATGTGGCCGGGGTGAGCGGTGAAGTTCGAGCATCTTGCATCAATGGCAAGCTTGAGGCTCATGATTTAGCCGGGCGCTCCGAGCTTGCCACGATCAATGGACGGCTTGAGGCGCAGTTCGTGCACCTGGCGGGTCAGTCCGTTGAATTGAATTCAGTGAATGGATCGGTGGATTTGACGATTCCTTCAGACTCGAACGCAGAAGTTGAAGTTTCGACGGTCTCCGGCGGAATCAATAACGATTTCGGCCTGCACGTGAACAATCACCGCTTCGTCGGCCACGACATGCGAGGAGAGCTGGGCAATGGCGGTACCCACATCAGAGTATCGAATGTGAATGGCCGCGTGGAAGTTCATCACGCGCAAGATGGACACGCGATCAGCCCCGTCAAAGACCGCAATCGTAGCGACAAAGACGGAAACGACGAGAGCGATATTTAGAAATACCTGGGATAGCGCCGGCATCCATGCCGGCGCTATGAAGCTTTCTTAGTAAATTGTGTATCCCGGTGCCGGAGTTCGCAGGTCTGGCTTGGATGCCATCAGCAACAACGCGCCCTCGCGTTTGAATGCCCGCAAATCTTCCAGGCTGTGGAACGACTTGGTTTTGTAGTCGTCCGGAGTTGGCGTGTCATCAGGAATGCGGATCGCCTCAACGTCCTCGAATGCGTGCTTCTTCAATAGGTCAACATATTCCGCAGCCGAACGCACATGAACCGGAACCTTGAGCTTATCCACCCATTGCAACGAATATTGATTGTCCGAATACAGATTGATCAAAATGAACAGCTTCCCGCGCGGAGCCATGACGCGAAACAATTCCATCAGCGCTCGATCCTGGTCGGGATAGTAATAAAACGATTCCACCGATAGCACCTTGTCAAAAAAGTTCTCCTCCCAAGGTATCTTCTCCGCCGATCCCCAGACGTAAAGAATATTGTCGAAGTCTTTGGAAGACTCGCGCGCCTGCCGCACCATCTCATCGGAAACATCTAGGCCCACGACCTGTCCGAATCCCTCAGGGCCTTCTCCCACAAGCCGCGCGAGCAGGCGGGTCGCCCATCCCGAGCCGCATCCCAAGTCAAGGACGCGCTCCCCCGCGCGCAACTTCATTTTGCGGATCGTCTTCTCGGTGATGTCGAGATGATGTCGCTCCATCTTCTCGCCCTCACCCTCGGCGGCCCAGCGGTTGAATTCGTGTTGCAACTTCTCGTCGGGAGTTTGCGGTTTGTCAGGCATTCGAATTCTCTCGATCCTTATTTTGCGCGATGACAGGCTTTTTCTCACGCTCGTCAACCTGCAGATGGAAAATGTCTGGGCGGGCGTAGTGGCCGACAACATCGAGATCAAACTTTCCGCGAACAATCTGTGCACGATCGATCTCCGCGGTCAAAATCACCTCTCCCTCTGTATTCGGCCCGGCAAGGAAATTCCCGAAGGGATCGACGATGCAACTCCCTCCCTGGGTCACGATCGCGTTCGGATCATCTCCGAGCGCACCGTAGTCTTGAGGAAAATCGCGCCTGCGATTGAACTGGTTACAGGAAAGCACAAAGCAGCGCCCCTCGACTGCGATGTGGCGCATCGATGCAATCCATGAATCTCGCGGATCAGCCGTCGGCGCACAATACAGCTCAATTCCTTTCGAGTACATTGCCGCCCTCATTAGGGGCAGGTAATTCTCCCAACAAATCACGGCCCCAATCTTTCCCAGTGGCGTCTCGAACACCGGCATCGTAGAACCGTCTCCGAATCCCCAGACCAGCCGCTCCGATGCAGTCGGCATTATCTTGCGATGTTTGCCCAGATAGGCACCTTGCGGATTGAAGAACAGGACCGTGCAGTACAGGGTGCCTCCATCCCGCTCGATTACGCCGATCACAAGGTAGATGCCGAATTTCTTAGCGGTTCGGCCAAGTGCTTCGACCGCGGGGCCCGGAACGTCCACGCTACTCTCCCAGTAACGGTGATACTGTTCGCGGCCGGCCTCAGTACGCGAACCGACAACTGCTCCAAAATCCAACCCGCGGGGATAGCCGGAGACAAACGCTTCGGGGAAGACGACCACACGTACTTTCTGCCCTGCCGCTTCTCCCGCCAACTCGTGAACCTTCTTAAGAGTTCGATCGCGATCAAATACTACGGAGGCGGCCTGCACGACCGCTACCTTGAATTTTTGTGGCGACGATACTTCTTGTTGCGGCTTCGGTTTTGTAGTTTTCATGTTGGCGAGTGGTTTGGGGCGAACTCGCACTATAAACCTAGCGGCAGGCAGACTGCATCTAACTGGCGACGCGGAAGGCGCCTCTATGCTACAGTTCGTTCCTCATGGCGACCGGGCCTCAGACTCCGCAGCCGGGCTCTGATCAAGGGCCCCTTTACTGCCCCAACTGCGCGGTAGAAGTGAACGATCCATTGACCTGCGGGGACTGCGCATCCGTGATCTGCAGGCGCTGCGGCACTCCGCTGGAATCCCCGGACGAACTGGGAATCGGATAAATGGAACCCGCCACCGGCCCTGCCCCGATCGAAGCCCTTCAGCAAACTGGAAAAGATCAACCTTCACTGGTACGCGGACTCAGCCTCTTGGATTCAGTCCTGCTACTGATCAGCGGAATCATTGGATCATCCATTTTTCTCACGGCCAAAGATATCGCCGGCCCCTTGCCACAACCACTTCTCTTTCTACTTGTGTGGGTGTTGGGAGCGCTGATCTCGCTCTGTGCCTGCTTCGCGTTCGCCGAATTGGGATCGATGTATCCCGACTCCGGCGGACAATACATCTATTTGCGCGAGGCATACGGCGATCTGGTCGCATTCCTTTACGGCTGGATGCTCTTCGCCGTGGCTAATGGGGGATCCATTGCTGCGTTATCGGTCGCATCGGCTGCATATGTCGGACAGGTAGTTCCCTTCGTCTCGCAAGAACACGTCTCATTCACCGTCCTGGGAATGGCGATCACGCGTGCGCATCTTCTGGGACTGTTGCTCATCGCGATCCTCACATGGGTCAACGTCGTCGGATTACGGTGGGGAGCATTGCTTCAGAATGTTTCCACGTGGACGAAATTCGCTGCGATGGGCGCGTTTGTTTTTCTCGGTTTCGCTTTTGGGAAGGGTCATTGGGCGAACTTTCGCACGAACGGCGCTTCTTTGACCGCTGGCCTGACTCCGGGAGCATTGATCTCGGCGCTGGGCGTGGGATTGATCGCAGTCTTCTGGGCTTACGACGGATGGGTGTACATCACGTGGGTTGCGGGTGAAGTGAAGGAGCCGAGAAAAAACGTTCCGCTGGCAATGGTAGTGGGCGTCCTTGCGGTGGGAGCGATCTACATCGCGATGAACCTAACCTACCTGTATGCGATGCCCATCAAAGAAATTGCTGCCCACGAAACCATTGCCCACGCAGCCGCCGCCGTTTTGTTCTCGCCGGGTGCGGCGGTCTGGCTTTCGCTGATGATCGCGATCTCATGCTTCAGCGCAGCCGCCACCTGCACGTTGTCGGGAGCCCGCGTTTATCTTGCGATGGCGCAGGATGGAGTCTTCTTCAAGCGAATGGCGGTCATTCATCCGAAATGGCGGACACCTGCGTTCAGCCTTGTCGGACAAGCGGTTTGGGCCGCCATCCTCACATTAAGCGGACGCTACGATCAGCTCTACACCTACGTGATCTATGGCATGGTACTCAGCTATACGCTGACCGTGATTGCCCTTTTCTGGTTGCGATGGAAGCGGCCCGATATCCCGCGCCCTTATCGGTGCACGGGTTACCCGTGGCTGCCCGCGATCTATATTCTGATCGGCGCGGCATGGACTTTGAATACGATCATCACGCGCCCTAATGAAGCGTTCTGGGGAACGGCGATCGTATTGGTTGGCGTGCCTTTTTACTTGTTCTGGAAGCGCGCCAACAGAAAGACTGCGGCCTAGTTACGAGAAGCTCCTTTGGCTGAATCCGACCAGACGCCTCAACCGATCCGCACTGGATTTCTCTCACCCAGCATTTCGATCGCTGCGGCGGAAGATCCCAACCGACCGCGCCCGGTGATGGGATTTCGCGACCTGATCCTGTTTTATATCGTCACCGGGATCAGCCTTCGCTGGATTGCCAGCGCCGCTGCAGCAGGCCCGAGCTCCATCGTGATTTGGGTTGGCGCTTGGCTGTTTTTCTATACCCCGCTGGCTCTATCGGTCATCGAACTCTCTTCACGCTACCCCAACGAAGGAGGCATCTATGTCTGGACCAAGCGCGCATTCGGTGATTTCTCCGGATTTATTACGGCTTGGACCTATTGGTGCTGCAATCTTCCCTACTTTCCCGCCGTCCTTTATTTCGCAGCAAGTAACGCACTCTACATCCGGCCCAAATCGTGGGTTTATCTTTCTAACAACACCACCTACTACATCGCGTTTTCCTTAACGGCTCTTACCATCGCAACCTTGCTGAATATCTTCGGCCTCGATGTAGGCACGTGGCTGCACAATCTGGGCGCGCTCGCCATGTGGATCCCGGTCGTCATTGTCATCGTCATGGGAGGCGTCGCGTGGCATCGCAACGGTTCAGCTACCGCGTTCACAATTCATTCGATGACGCCGAGCCTTCATATCAAAGACGTCATCTTCTGGTCGGTGCTGATCTATGCATTCGCTGGCTGCGAAACTGCGTCACTCATGGGCGACGAGATCAAGAATGCCCGTCGCGCTATCCCTTGGGCGTTGTTTCTTGCAGGATTGGTTGTCACAGCTTGCTACATCCTTGGCACCGTTGGCGTTCTATTCGCCTTGCCGCCATCGGACGTCAGCCCAATGGAAGGGCTGATGCAGGCAATCTCCTCAACAGCGGCCCGGATCGGCTTTTCAGGAGTCATTCCCTTCGCCGCATTCCTGATTACGATGAGCAATGTCGGAGCGGCGGGTGCCTACCTCGCCTCGGTAGCGCGGCTTCCGTTCGTAGCGGGCATTGACCGCTTTCTTCCTCCCGCATTCGGAGCATTGCATCCGCGATGGAAAACGCCGTGGGTCGGATTGCTCACGCAATTTGTTTTTGGAGCACTCTTCATTTTTCTAGGACAAGCCGGGACCAGCATTAAGGGCGCCTATGATGTGCTCGTCAGCATGGGCGTAATTACCTATTTCCTTCCCTACGTTTATCTATTCGCCGCGATGTACAAACTGCAGAATGAATCGGCAGGTCCGCTGGTGATCCGCGTACCGGGGGGTAAGCCAGTGGCGAAACTGGTGGCGATCGTCGGTCTTCTGACAACAACGTTCACCATCGTGTTATCAGTCATTCCCCAATCCGACGAACCGAATAAACCCTTGGCGGTACTAAAAGTGGTCGGATTGTCGGGGTTGCTTGTGTTGATTGGCGCGTGGATCTACTTTGCGGGAAAGCGCCGAGCGGCGCGCGCCGCAGCGGCGAACGCGTGACCCCAAAAGCTAGCTTTGCGGCGCGGCCGGGCGAATGCGTTCGGACCCACACGAGCTAAACTACACTGGAGTCGCCGTTTTGCGCTTTGGATTGAAGAACGGTAGATTCGTCACTTTTACGTTCGTCTTCAGCCGGATGGCTTCGATCGTCACTTCCATCTGCAGCGCAGTTCCCGGCTTTGAGTATTCGGTCTCAAGGCTCGCGAGTGCGATCATCTTCTTCAGGGTCGGCGACCAGCTCGTGGTTGTAGCCTTTCCAATCTGCTTGTCGCCGGAATAAACCGGAACTGCGACCCGCGAAGCTTGCGACGGCGCGGCCGGCGTGAGTCCATAACGCTCGTAGAGTTGTTCGACATCCGTCCAATCGACTTCGAGACCCACAAACTGCCGGGGTACCCCGCTCTTCGCATCCCGTTCGAGAGCTCTCTTCCCGATAAAATTTTCTTTCTCGAGATGGACCATCTTGCCGAAGCCAAGTTCGTAGGGCGAGAACTTTTGCGACGGGATCAATGCCTTCTTCGAACTCGAATAGTCGACTTCGATGAGCAAGAGTCCGGCTTCAACGCGAGCGACGTCGAGCGCCAGCATCCCTGCGGCGTGCAAGTCGAATTGCTTTCCCTTCTCCGCAAGTGCGTCCCAAACTTTAACCGCATCATTCCATGGCATCCAGATTTCGTATCCCAAATCGCCGGTGTATCCGGTGCGGGAGATGTCGATGGGAACTCCAGCAATCTTGCCGCGCGTGACGCGGAAATATTTCAGATTGGCGATATCCGCGTCGGCGACCGCCTTCAGAAGTTTGGCCGAAGTGGGTCCCTGAAGAGCCAGAGCGGCGACTTTCTCGGAGATATCCTCGATCTGAACATCCATGTTCAGACCGTTCTGCCGGAACCATCGCAGGCTCGGATCGGCGGCGGTCCAGCGATAGACGTTTTCTTCAAGGCGCGAAACTGTGCCGTCGTCGATGACTTTTCCCTCTTCATCGCACCAGCAGCAGTAAATGACCTGGCCCACTTTGACCTTGTTCACATCGCGGGTAATTATGCGGTTCACCAGTCGCGTCGCATCCTTGCCGGTGATCAGATACTTGTAAAGCGGAGAGATGTCGATGAGCGCTGCCGCGTTGCGAATAGCGTTGTATTCGTGCTCGTGATGCACTTCGTACACGCTGACGGTGTAATAGCCCGACCATTCGCGATAGCTGAGGCTCTGGCAAAGAGGGAAAGTGCGCTCGTGAAATGCGGTTCCGATGGGCAAGGTGGGTTCCTCGACTGCGATTCAAACTGCCGAATCCGGATTATATGGACGCACAAGCATGCAGGGCAACCGTTGTTTGACTGACTTATAGTCACGGCGTCGCGCAAATATGCAGACAAATCGCATACTTCCCGTTAGAATGTCGATTCGACTTTCGGTCACTATGCGAGCGATCCTCCCAACCCTGTGCAACATCCTTCGCAGCTGGACCGTCCTGCCCAGCGGGCTCTGATCCCGACTACTCCCTCCTTTCCTTCGCGAGTATTATTGCGTTTCCTGAAATCGCAGCATTCACGCTAGCGGCTAGAAGCTAGCAGCTAGGAGCTTAGAGCGAATGGCTGGTTCCAATTCCTATGATGTCATCGTTATCGGCGGAGGCCACAACGGCCTCGTCAACGCCGCCTACCTGCAGCGCGCGGGCAAGAAGGTCCTCGTGCTCGAGCGGCGTCACGTCCTCGGCGGCGCAGCCTGCACGGAAGAAATCGTTCCCGGATTCAAGTTCTCGGTGTGCTCCTACGTGGTTTCTCTGCTGCGGCCGGAGATTATTCGCGACCTCGATCTTCCTCGTCATGGCCTGGAGATTCTTCCGCTCGACGGCACGTTTACCCCGATGCCCAGCGGCGACTACCTGTGGCGAGTGAACGATCACGGTAAGACCCATCGCGAAATCGCACGGCACTCGCGTGTTGACGCCGAAGCCTACGACGAGTTTGGTAAAGCAATGCAGGCCATGTGCCGCTTTGTGAAGCCGATCTTGAGCATGGTTCCGCCCGACCCAACCACCCTGAATCCGCGAGAGCTGATGAAGTTGTTGTTCATCGGACGCCGCTTTCAGGGAATGTCGAGCTACGACAAGTACAACCAGGTTCAGTTGATGACGATGAGCGCCATCGACTTTCTGGATCAATGGTTCGAGACTGACGTCCTCAAAGCAACGATGTCGGCTTCCGGCATCATCGGAACGTTTCTAGGCGTGCGATCTCCCGGCACTGCTTACGTTCTCCTGCATCACTACATGGGCGAGATCGACGGAGCCTTCCGCGCCTGGGGATTCGCTCGCGGGGGCACCGGCGCAATTTCCAATGCGATTGCCGACGCGGCACGGGAAGCAGGAGTCGAGATTCGGACCCAGACTGGTATTGCCCAGATCATCGTCAAGAATGGCAAAGCCAAGGGCGTAGTTCTAACGAACGGCGACGAGATTTACGCGGACGTAATCTCTTCCAGCGTCGATCCGCGGCTCACCTTCACGAAGTTCATGGGGCCGGAACATCTTCCCGGCGACTTCCTTGAAGAAATCAACCGCTACAAATTTCGCGGCTCCTCCGGAAAAGTGAACATGGCGCTCGATGGCCTGCCGAATTTCAAATGTATGCCGGGACCGGGTGCCCACCTGCGCGGAGCGATTTCGATTTCTCCGTCGGTGGAGTACATGGAGCGCGCCTACGACGACGCCAAGTATGGCAACTTCTCCAAGCATCCTTACATTGACATGGTGATCCCGTCGTTGACAGATCCGTCCGTTGCGCCTCCGGGCAAACATGTCATGTCATGTTTTGTTCAGTACGCTCCTTACAAGTTGCGTCCGGGATTGAACTGGGATGATCAGAAGGAAGCTTTCGGCGATACCGTGGTAAACACGATCTCCGAATACGCGCCAAACTTGAAGGACATCATCATCCATAAGCAGGTTGTGACTCCCCTCGACCTGGAGCGCGAATGGGGATTGAGCGAGGGCAACATCTTTCAGGGTGAGCTTTCGCTCGAACAGTTGTTCTTCTTGCGGCCCGTACCCGGCTGGGCGCAATATCGCACGCCGATTAAGAACCTGTACATGTGCGGATCGGCGACCCATCCGGGCGGCGGCATCATGGGTGCGAACGGCCGACTAGCGGCACTGGAAATCCTGAAAGACATCAAGGGAGCGGCCTAGCCATGACGGCAATTAGCCAGCGCGACATCGTCATCATCGGCGGCGGCCACAACGGGCTGATCACCGCTTTCTATTTGGCCAAAGCGGGTTACAAGCCGCTCGTCCTCGAGCGCGGAGCGCAGGTTGGCGGAGCGGCGATTTCCGATGAATTTCATCCCGGCTTTCGCTGTTCGACCCTCGCTCACACCGCGGGCCCAATTCGACCTGACATCGTACGTGACATGCAATTGGAGAAGCACGGCCTGCGACTTATCACGCCAGATGTCTGCGTGACGGCATTGTCACCCGACGGTCGCGCACTCTCGCTCTACCAGGATGCGAGCAAGTCGGCACAAGAGATCGCGGCCTTCTCGCAGAAGGATGCGGCGAAATATCCGGAGTTCGAGCGGTCGCTGGCGAAGATCAGCAAAGTGATCGGCGACGCCCTCGCGACCACACCGCCTGACATCGACAATCCCAGCCGCGGTGATCTGTGGAGCATGTTGAAGACCGGGCGCGCAGTTCGGAAGCTGGGCAGGAAAGATATGTTCCGGCTGTTGCGATGGGGACCGATGGCGGTGGCCGATCTCGCCTCCGAATACTTCGAAACCGAACTGCTGCGCGCCGTGATCGCGGCGCGGGGGGTCTTCGGAACATTCCTAGGCCCATGGTCCGCGGGGAGCGCACTCATTCTGCTGATCCGCGCGGCCGCCGATCCGCATCCTGCAGGTTCGGCGACCTTCGCCGCCGGCGGAATCGGTGCAATCACCCAGGCAATGGCATCGGCCGCAAAGGCCGCAGGCGCCGAGATTCGCACCGGCGCAGAGGTTATTGAGATCCGGGTTCAAAATGGTGCGGCCACTGGAGTATTGCTTTCAACCGGCGAAGAGATTCAGGCGAAGGCAGTCATTTCGAATGCCGACCCGAAACGCACGTTGTTGAAGTTAACGGATCCCGTTCACCTCTCCCCGGACTTCGTGCAGAAGTTGCAGAACTATCGTGGCAACGGAACGGTCGCGAAGGTAAACCTCGCACTCTCGGCGCTGCCTGCATTCACCGCGCTGAAAGGGGCGGATTCGGCAGCGCTCAAGGGTCGCATTCACATCGGCAACGAAATCGATTACATCGAAAAAGCATTTGACGAATCGAAGTATGGAAATTTTTCGCGACAGCCATACCTTGAGGCCACAATTCCATCGCTCACCGATCCGACGCTGGCGCCCGAGGGAAAGCACGTGATGTCGATCTACATGCAATACGCTCCTTATAAATTGAAAGGCGATTGGGAGCAGCAACGCATGGCGCTCGGACAAACCGTCGTGCAAACGCTGGCACAGTATGCGCCCAACCTGCCGGAATTGATTTTGACTCACCAGATCATTACGCCGCGTGACCTCGAAGAGACCTATGGACTGACAGGCGGGCAGATCTTCCACGGTGATCTTGCGCTGGATCAATTTTTCACCATGCGTCCGCTGCTTGATTGGGCACGGTATAAAACGCCGATCGACAATCTCTATTTGTGCGGGAGTGGAACGCATCCAGGAGCGGGGCTTACCGGAGGCTCCGGAGCCAATGCCGCGCGCGAGATTCTGAAAGACCTCAAGAAATAAGGCTGTTTCGTCTCGCCCCGCGGACACGCAATCGGAGGAGAAATATATGTTCAGAAATTGCGCTGTCGCTCTGATGACTCTTATGTTAATGATAGGGGCCGCTTTCGCCTCGGAATCAACCGAGGATTCTGAGGAGGCCGCGGTGCGACAGACGATTAACCACTATCTCCACGGCTTGAAGTTCAACGATGTTGAGAGCCTGAAACAAGCTTTCTACCCCGACGCCAAGCTTTTCTTCGTCAAAAAGAACGGTCAGATGGGACAACTCACTCAGGCCCAGTGGTACGACGGATTCAGTAAGAGCGCCGGCAAAGAGGAAAAAGGCGACCTGCAGATCGCATCCATCGACATCGCGGGCAACATTGCGTCGGTAAAAGTCGAGGAGGAGTATCCGACTTCGCACTACACCGACTATGTTTCGCTACTCAAACTCGATGGGCAATGGAAAATCGTGAACAAAGTGTTTTATGCGACGTCAAAACATCCATAAGAAAGCGGTTGCATCTGCCGCATGAAGAATTCCGCCGTCCTTCTGATTTCCTGCCCAGACCGTAAAGGCGAAGTCGCAACCATCGCCGACTTCATCTATCGCCACAACGGAAATATCCTGCACGCCGACGAACACGGGGACGTGGAGTCAGGCCTGTTCCTGATGCGGGTCGAGTTCGATCCTAAAGACTTCGACATCGATCTTGAGGATTTCGGCCACCACTTCTCTCCGATCGCTGCTACCTTTGAGATGAAGTGGCGGTTAGCCCGGTCGTCGCAGCGGCAGCGCATGATCATCCTGGTTTCGAAATACGATCATTGCCTGGTCGATCTGCTGTATCGGCACCAGAGTGGCGAATTGGACGTCGACATTCCGCTGATCATTTCCAATCACCCCGACAACCAAGCGATCGCTGACTTTTACAAGATTCCATACGCGGTAGTTCCGGTCGCGAAAGACGGAAAGAGCGCGGCCGAGACTCAAATCCACGCGCTCATCGCCGAACATAAGCCGGATTTCATGGTGCTCGCTCGCTATATGCAGATCCTGTCGAACGACTTCGTAAACCGGTATCCGCAGCGGATCATCAACATCCATCATTCCTTCTTGCCCGCATTTGTAGGAGCTCGGCCCTACCATCAAGCCTTCGCGCGTGGCGTAAAGCTGATTGGCGCCACCAGCCACTATGTAACGGAAGTGCTCGATGATGGCCCCATAATCGAGCAGGATGTGGTTCGAGTGTCGCATCGTGACACCGTCGATGATCTGATCCGTAAGGGTCGAGATCTCGAAAAAGTCGTGCTCTCGCGCGCGGTTCGATTGCACGCCGAAAACCGCATTCTGCTTTACGGGAATAAGACCGTGGTTTTCTAACTTCTAAAGGCTGGAATCACAGCATGGATGATTTTTATCTCCGGGAGGTCATGTACTTCCGCGAATCCCCGGTCTCAGCCAGAACTAATTCCGATAGTAACTTGCACCGTCGGTAACCTTTCGGCTTTACTTGAACATTAGTAAAGTTTCAGTGCGGAAACGTTATTCGGGGGCATCGTTGGGCGAAGATCTAAGTTTTGAACTCGCCATCTTGGCGACGGTCCAGGGCTTCTACCAGAAGCTGCTGAAGGACACGCTTGGCGGCGAAGTGCCCGTTCCACGCGGGTTGGATGAGGATGCGCTTCGGCACTCCGAGCGCGAATTGCCGAATACTTTGTCCCGGATGTACCGCTGGTTGCATCTGCTCGATATGGCGATCACGCCGGCGATGCTTCGCCAGGCCCTTACGCCAGAAACCGATTCTGAAGTCGCCGAAGCGCTGCTGCGTTACTTCGTCCGCAGGCGCGAACCGAGCGACGTCAACCGCGATAAGACCGACCTCATTGCAACTTTTCTTTACCGGCATCCGCGGGTCCCCGGTCAGTGGGAGCAAAGGGGCTATGGTCTGGACGGCGCGCTGCCGCTCTCTCCGTTTGAAATCGCCCTCATCGAAATCCTGGCCGACTCCGATGTGCCTTCCCTGCCCGAAGAACACGTACAGCTGTTGCGCCGCTTCGATCCATTTGTTGAAGAGGTGGGGCGCTTTCGTGATTTCAATGCATTGATGGATTCCGGAATGATTGGGAAGGTGCGCGAACTTAAGCAATGGCTTGATGCCTCGTTCTACCATCCCGGTGTCTTGGCCACGGTCTCGGCATATAACGCGACTTTCGGCAAGAAGTTCGATGAACTGTTTATCAAGGCTCTAGGCGAGATCAAGAACTTCGGTCAAGCCCTTGAGGAAATGGGCGGAACGATTTTGACAACGGTCGATGGAGTGGAAGTGACCGTCGAACACGTTGCCGCCATCGAGGAACAGCAGTTACTGCAAGCCGATTACGGCAGTACGCTCGAGAAATTCCGCCGCGTGTCGAAGCTGAAGAAAGAGCTCGACCGGCGTCCACCGATTCGCAGGTCGCTGCTGACTCCCGCCGCGCCGACATCGCGCCCGTCGGGCGGATCCGCCGCCGCCGCCAAGCCGGCTCGCGTCGTCGTTCCCAAGGTGCCCGTCGAACTTCCCGTGTTCCAGCCGCTCGCCATCACCGCGCAGCAACTCTCTGCCGAAGAAGGCAAACTGCGCCGGGTGGAGGAGTCGATTCGCGTTTTCGTGCGTGTCGCCGATCCGAAGTACCGACAAGTCGTGCCGATGCGATTCTTCAACCTCACACTGAGCACTCCTGAGGCGGATGCGTACAGCGCTTCCTATCTCGAAGAAAAGAGTCTTCGGGCGGACGTCGCCCGAACACTGATTCGGATGATCTCGATTTCGGCACGCATCGGAACCGAACTCGAGGAACTCAAACGCAGCCAGAAGATGTCATCCTTGTGGAAGTTGCACGCGGATGCAGTGGTTGTCCTTCTGGATATGGCCAGCACCTCCACGGAGGATGCCGGCACCGTTGCCCAGGCAGCAGAGCAAAATGGTGCGGGAGTGGCGGCAAAAACAATCCACGAATCCGTGCAGAAGCTGCGCAACCAAGCCGATATCGCGGTCAAAGCACTCGCCAGCGTCAGCTAGAAACTCTGCTCAAACAAAAGGACGGGCGAATTTCGCCCGTCCTTTTCTTTTTGGAAGCCGACAGACTGACGGCTGACAGCCGACAGATCAGTTGATATCGAACTGCTGCTGATGCACGGCCGGATCGCTCTTCACGATAATGGTTCTCTTCGTCAGCTCTTCCATCTCGTTCAACAAGCGGCCATTGTTCGTCTTCAATTCCTTGGCCACGTCAGGATGGACGCGCAACATGACGTCTTCGTGCTCCAGATGCTTCGCGATTTTACGCATCTCGACGTAAATCTCGTTGCAGACCGTAGTCACCGACTTCACGTATCCAGTGGACTCGCAATAAGGGCACGGCGCTCCGATCGTACGTTCGAGCGACTGCTTGACGCGCTTGCGGGTAATCGCCACCAAACCGAAGTCATTAAATTGCAGAGTCTTCGACGGTGCGCGATCATGCCTCAGTTCTTCTTCCAGCGCCTGCATCACGCGCTGGCGGTTGCGCCGCTCATCCATATCGATAAAGTCGATGATAATGATCCCACCTAGATCGCGTAGGCGAATTTGGCGGACAATCTCTTTGATCGCATCGACGTTCGTCTTGACGATTGTGTCTTCGAGACGTGCCGTCTTTCCCACGTACTTGCCGGTGTTGATGTCGATCGCTACAAGAGCCTCGGTCTGGTTGATGACGATGTATCCGCCGCTCTTGAGCCAGACTTTCGACTTAAGCGCCTTGTTCATTTCTTCGGCAAGGCCGAATTGTTCGAACAGAGGCGTCTCCTTGGTGTAAAGCTTGACACGCTTGACCATCCCCGGCTGGAAGCGGTTGAAGAAGCGCAAAATCCGCTCATATTCCGGCTCGGTATCGACCCAGATGACGTTGAAGTCCGACGTGACCTGGTCGCGCAATACCCGCTCGACGACGTTGAGATCGTGATAAATCAACGCTGGCGGCTTGGAAGCTTCGGCACGATTTTTAATGTCCTGCCACAAGCCTTTGAGAAATCGGATGTCGGCGCGAAGTTCTTCTTCACTGGCGCTTTGAGCCGCGGTGCGAACGATGAACCCTCCGTGGCCATTTTCGCGCTCGCTGAGGATGATTCGTTTCAGCCGCTGGCGTTCTTCCTCGGAGGAAATCTTCCGCGAAACGCCCGTGTGGTTCACCGTAGGCATATAGACCAGGAAGCGGCCAGGTAGCGCGATGTGACTGGTGATGCGCGCGCCCTTCTTGCCGATCGGCTCCTTCGCGATCTGGACCAGGATTTCCTGGCCTTCTTTGAGCAAGTCGCTGATCAGTGGAACTGGAGCCGATTCACGCCGACGGAAGCGGCGTGCCCCGCCTCCTCCGCCGCCACGACGTCCGCGGTCTCCGCCACGACGCTCATAGCCTGGACGATCCGGGCGTGGACGTTGGGTGCGCTGGGTGTAACCGGCAGTCGCTGCCGGAGCGCGAACTTCCACGCGGGCATCGACCGTGCCATTGCCACGGGCTTCGGCGTCAAGCATGGCTTCTGCTTGGGCTTGGGCCTCTTCCAATTCCAGCTCTTCGCTGTCTTCTTCGCCTTCTGCGGGAGTTCCTTCCGCTGGCACCTCGCCGTGTTCGCTGGCGCTTGCCATGTGAATTTCCGATACCGCCTCGCGAGCATCACCGTTCAAATGTTCTGGTTGATCCGCAGCCCGTGTTTCTTCCTCGAAGTCGTCGTCTCCTTCATCGGAAGAAGAGTGGTATTGAATCGTGTCCGCTTCTTCCTCTTCGATGGTCTCTTCTTCCATCGTTCCCTGGGCGGCGAATACCGGTTCCTGATGTTCCTCGTAGGCGTAAGCTGGCGGTTCGATGTGCTCCGCCAAGGGGACCAATTTGGGATCAGGCTCATACACCTTCCCGGTCAGATCCTCTTCCTGAATCAATTCGTGAATTTCACCCGCCGGAACCGAGTCAGGGAAACTGGTCTGATCTGGCCGGCGATATTCGCGCTCCCATGTCGTTGTTACGGATGCCGATTCAACGTGCTCTTCGGACAGAGGGACCACATCGTCGTGCTGCTCGTGGAGCGGCTCAGCTAACGCCTCGCCAGATGCGAATATGGGTTCATCTTCCGGGTACGCAGCCGCAATTGGAGCGTGGGATTCAGGAGCCGGTTCCGCTGGGATATCCTCTTGCGCGCGTGGCGCTGCGAATCCCTGCGGCGGAGCCTGCTGCGCAAGACGCTGATATTTCGAAATGGACTCGCCCGGCAATAGGATTGGCTGATATCCGGGAGGCGGACCCGACGGGGTACGTGTTGAAGAGGCCTCCGCAGGGCGAGAGAAGCGCGGCTCCGGCACGCGTTCCGGTGCTCGATCAGCGCTACGGTCCGAACCTCGATCGCGCGTCTCACGGCTATCCTTGGAGTCTCGGCCGTCGCGACGACCGCCACGGCGACGTCGCCTTCCTCGCCAACTCCCCCTTTCGCGGCCTTGGGCATCGCCAGCGGCCGCCGGCTCTCCAGAATCGGCAGCGGAAGCCGCAGGTTGAGCATCGGACAGCGTGTCGGCTTCAAAGGTTCCCTCGTCCGCGTCGACTTCCGAGATCGCTTCCTGGCCTTCGGTTCCAGTCGCTTCCGTCGCGGCGGCCTCTGGGCGGGAAGCTTGCTGACGCATGTCCTGCACGCCGCGGTTCGCCGGAACCACATCGGTGAGGTCGTCATCATGCTCGTCCAACTCCATGAAATCGGAGACGTAGAGGAAGGCATCGCGCTCCAGCCCAATGTCCACGAAAGCGGACTGCATGCCCGGCAGCACGCGCGTGACGCGGCCTTTATAGATGGATCCAGCTAGTGTGTATTCGTTCTCGCGCTCAAGATAGACTTCCGCGAGCAAGTCGTCTTCGACCAGACCCACCTTGGTTTCGTGGGGGGTGGAAGAGACAAATAGTTCCTTGTTCATTGAACACTCCGGTCCTGCCAATCTGGCAGGGTTCACCGGGGTGGAGTCAGGAAAGGTGCGGGAGGATTGAGGGTCGCGATTCTGCCCCGAACAGGGGACGGCATCGGCCAGAGAGTTCTTCTCTGAACCGGCTCCGCTGCATCAGCTTGATGATCTTTTGCACGTCTCGCTTTTACGTTCCGCCGGGGTTGTGACCGCACTCTCAGACCTAATTAGGTCGGGGGGCCGTTCCCTGCCCAGCTAACCGCTGATCTTCAATCCTGCCCGGCCTTTGACTGCTCAACTGGCCGGTGAAAATGCCCTCTTAACGCGAGGGCGATCGATATTTTTCGGGGCTGCGCCTCCAAGCGCAGCAACTGCTTCCTGCCGGGCTTCCCTGTCTATATTCCTGGACCCTTGAATCTGGCTTCACCAACCGGCTCACCCGGCTAGTTCACGAAGCGGCGCATACGAACATTCATTACCATCCCCAGCGCCAGGAACATAAACAACACGGAAGACCCACCATAACTCATCAGCGGCAGGGGTATTCCAGTGACCGGCATAAAACCGACCACCATGCCAACGTTGACCAGGATATGGAAACTAAGCACAGCTACCACACCCATTACCACAAACGTGCCAGCGCGGTCGGGCGCTGTTTGCGCGTTCTGTGTCAAACGCATCAGCACGATGAAGTATAACAGCAGAACCCCGAGAGCGCCTACGAAACCATGTTCCTCGGAGAAAGCCGCGAAAATGAAATCCGTTTGCGGAACCGGGAGAAAAGCGCCGTGTGTCTGCGAGCCCTTGCCGCCCCAGAGGCCCCCTGATCCCACGGCAATCTTGGATTGCTCAACTTGATACCCCGATCCCTGCGGATCAAGTTCGGGATCGATAAAGCTGGTCAGGCGCTGTTTCTGATACGACTTCAAAACGTGAACCCGAGGGACCAGGAACACCGCTCCGATCCCCACCACGGCCAGCAGACCCACCGCCAATCCCTGTTTCCACTGCAGGCCACCCAGAAAAATCGCCATCACCGCAATCGGGACGTACGTCAGAGCGGTGCCTAAGTCGGGCTGCGCCAGGACCATCAGCATCGGAATACCGACGATGGCCCCAGCTTTCATGAAATCCGCCCAGGAAAGTTCCCTTTGGCGCATGTCAGCGAAGTACTTAGCGACGGCAAGGATGAGGATGAGCTTGACCCACTCCGACGGCTGAAAGTGGTTGCCGCCCGGCATCTTGATCCAGCGACGGGCTCCCAGGTATTTTTGACCGAACAGGAAAACGCCCATCAGGGAACCGACGGCCGCGATGTAAAACCAATGAATTTGGTCGAGTAGCGCCTGGTAATTCACCAGGCTGATCAAAAACATCATCCCGACCCCGCCGAGTACCCAATAGATTTGCTTCACATGCGCACCGGCGAACTTCGTGTGCATCGTGGCGCTGTGGATCTCCATGACCCCCATGCCGCAGATGAGCAGCACGAAGCCCAGCAGGATCCAATCAAAATCGCGATATGAAACGTAACGTGCCATAAAACAGCTTCTAGCTCTTAGCTCCTAGCTCTTAGCTTGCATTGTCATCCTGAGCGGCGGCAAAGCCGGCGCGAAGGACCTTACGACCCCTGGCTGCCAACGATGCGGTCGATAGGACAAATCGATGCCGTTGCGACTACCGCATCCCCGGCGCCGCCACTGCGGTTGCCAGCGGTCTCTTCGGAAGATCGAGCACGAGACGCCCACCCTGCAAAGCTTCGCTATCACCATCGGCATCCGGCTCAGTCCACAGCCCTCCAATGTCCAAAGTCCCGTCGGTCTTCGGCTTCTCCACCATCTTCTGCGGCGTGCGATGTTGCTTCTCTACATAAGCCTTGATCACCTGCGTCGCCAGCCGGGCTGCCAAACGTCCGTGCTCTCCGCCCTGGAACAGCACACAAACGACGATGTCCGGATTCCGCCGTGGCGTAAATCCGACGAACCATCCGTTCTGCGCCAGCGCTTCGCTGTTCTTAAAGCGCGCGCGAGTCGCGAGCGAAACGATCTGTGCCGATCCTGTCTTGCCCGCAATATCGATTCCCGGAATATGCGCCGACGGTGCCGTGCCCTCCGGCAACAGCACGCGCGACATCGCATCTGTGATGTAGTTCCACCCGTTGGAATCTATAGAAACATTCTTCACTTCGGTGTAGCGCGCAGCCTCGACGTAGCCCGGAGGCATATCCGTCGGGTTGATGACGTGAGGAACCACCAAGCGCCCGCCCATGGAGATCGCACTGATCGCGCGCAACAACTGCACTGGCGTAATCGCGACTGCTCCCTGCCCGATGCCGACGGAGATCGTTTCGCCGGCAAACCATTTCTGCTTGAAATTCCGAATCTTCCACTCTTCCGACGGAATGACTCCGCTTACTTCGTTCGGCAAATCGATTCCCGTCTTTTGTCCCAAGCCAAGATCGGTAGCGTATTTCGCGATGCGGTCGATTCCCAGTTTTTCGGCCAGCGTGTAAAAGAAGACGTCGCAGGATTGATAAATCGCCTTCTCAAGATCGACAGGTCCATGGCCGCCCTTGACCCAGCATCCGAACCTGCGGCCATAAAATTCCGCGGACCCCACGCAGTTCACGTGCAGGTTTTGGGCGATCCCCTCCTGCCATCCCGCGACCGACATGATGATTTTGAACGTGGACCCGGGCGCAAGCTGCGCCTGAATGGCTTTATTCATGAGCGGCTTGTCCGGATCGGTAACGAGTTTGTTCCACTCATCGCGGGAAACACGAACGGCAAAATCGTTGGGATCGAATGTGGGTCCGCTGGCCATGGCGAGAATTTCGCCGGTATGCGGATCCATGGCGACAATCGCGCCGTTCTTCCCTTGCAACGCTTCTTCAGCCGCAATCTGTAGATCAATGTCCACGGTCAGGCGGAGTTGTTTGCCCGGCTCCGCTTCCGTTTCGCCGAGGCGCCCCACCTCACGGCCGTGGCTGTCGACCAGCGCCTGCCGTGATCCGTTCTTGCCCATGAGAAGCCCGTTATATTGCCGCTCCACGCCCGAGATCCCGACGACATCGCCCGCGTTGTACAACTCGAACTGCGGCTGGTTCAGCATGTCTTCGCTGACCTCGCCGACGTAGCCGATGAGGTGTGCCATGAACCCGTTGCGCGGATACAGGCGCCGATGCGCCATGATCGTGTCCAACTCAGGAAGTTCGTTGCGATGCGCGTCGATGAACTGCAATTCAGCGGGCGTAATGTCTTCCTTCAGAAAGATTGGCTGATATTGCGGCATCAAAGCAAAACGCTTGATGCGTGCCCGCACTTCATTCGCATCGAGGTGCAGTCCTTGCGAGATCAGGTCCGCATCAGCGGCAAGATCGCGGGAAGAATCTCGAAGCAGTAAAGCGGAGAAGGACGGGTAGTTGTCGACGATGACGCGGCCTTCGCGATCAAGAATCTTTCCGCGCGGCGCCAGGACGGGGACGTTTCGAATGCGGTTCTTTTCCGCAGCCAGCGAATAGTACTCGCTCTGCATCACCTGCAGGTGCCAGAGCCCGTACGCGAGGATCAGGAAAATGCCCAGGATGATGTACTGGGCAGCCGTCAGGCGGAGCTCGGAAACTTTTTCGTCGCGTCCAAACATCAGACTTCGGGCGTCAGGCCTCCGGCTTCCGCCGCGCAAATGCCGGCAGAAGTCGATGCTGATGCCACTATCCTCTCGGGAATTGATTCCATTCTAAATCGGCTCACGCAACAACGGGGGCCACGCTAGTAACGAAGGTCATCTGACTGGTTCCTCAGAACGGGGAATGCTGGTCAAGCGCGAGAGCCGGAAGCCGGGAGCCAAGAACCAGACGCCGGTTTAGGTTCTCTGTTTGAACTTGTCCATCAGGAAGTAAAGGATCACGCCGATCACCGCATTTACCACGGCTGCAAGGATTCCGTGCAGCCAACTCCAGGTCTGGGTCATGTTCACCAGCCCGCGAGCTACCGTGAAATAAACCGCCGAGTGAACCAGGTAAAAACCTAGCGTTACGAGAAACCGGGCACCAGCGTTCTCCACATCGAGCTTGACGCCGAGAGACGAAGCTCCATAGCCGACAACCGTCTTTGCGATGCCGTAGATTCCAATCTGATTGTGCCCCAACATGTCCTGAGCCAAGCCGATGAACGCTCCCGTGAAAAGCCCCGCGATCGGACTACGGCGCGCCATCGCAAAAAAAATCGTAACTAGAAGCGGCAGGTCTACATAAACCGCGAAGCGCGGAAATCGCAGAGGCACAAACGCCTGCACAAAAAGAGCGAGTAGGGGAACCCCGATGGTGACCGGAATACTGAACCGGTAGACCTCGACTTGCTCTCCGGATGTGTAAGTAATGGGCAAGTTATTGAGGAGTGTTCGGATCAGGATTTGAAGGGAGCGGCACCGGGGCTGCAGTCGGCGGCGCTGTCTTCTTGTCCGGGTTTGGAGTCTTCTTCTGCGGAATGGGAGACTTGGGCGTTGTGTTGTCAGCCGGAGCAGCGGAGTTGTTCACCGCAGGCTTGTCAGACGCCTTAGCCGGCTCGCTCCCAGTCCCGTTGCTCTTGGGGGTAGCACTCTTCGGCGCCGGAGGTGTAGAGACCGCTCCGGTTGTGTTCGGCTTGGAGACTGCGTTTTCGGTTGCAGTCTTTGCGGCGCCTGCCGTCTGAGCGGCCGCCGTACCCGCGACAGATGCGGCATCGGCTACGGGCCTATCCGGTACCGATGGCAATCGTTGCGCGAGAATATCGGCCGCACGGACTCGCACTTTGTCTTCCGCGGTCGCCTGCCGCTCTTGCTTCTCCACCAGGACCAGTACTTCTTCCAGTTTGCTGAGATCGGCCGCAGGCCGCACGCGAATACTCAGAAAAAGATCTTTCCCATTCGAGACTTTGGTGATGGTGCCAATC
Organism: uncultured Acidobacteriota bacterium; assembly: GCA_963819455.1. Classification (GTDB taxonomy): domain Bacteria; phylum Acidobacteriota; class Terriglobia; order Terriglobales; family Acidobacteriaceae; genus Sulfotelmatobacter. The sequence continues at coordinate 314,293 of CAWFWF010000009.1, read as the reverse complement.
GGCAATCCCTTGGGAAATATTTGGTCGCCACCGCTGGTCATGAGGGTTTCGCCAGCCGTAACCTGTTCGTCGCTCATCACCCGCTCAAGAGCAATTTCGCCACTCGCAGTTCCGCGAAGCACTCCCTGCAGCCGCGACTTTTCGAGGATCGCTCCCACTCCGCTGCTTTGGTCATTGATCAGCAACACTTGTGAGACGGCAGGCTTCTTGAAGACCGCCAGTACCTTCCCCACAACTCCATCGGCGGTGATGACCGCCATATCGCGTTTGAGGCCATCGTCTTCGCCTTTATCGATATAAACGATGCGTGAGAGATCGCTGCCACTCGATCCAATCACCTGGGCTGCGACTGTCTTGGCAATGTACTGTTCCTTGAACGCGAGCAGAGTTTGAAGTCTGCGGGCTTGAGCGGCGTCTTCCCGCAAACGCACCTGCTCCAACCGCATTTGCTCGATTTGAGCTTTTAGATCGCGGTTTTCCGCACGCACGCCGCGCAAGTAGAAATAGTTATGCCAGATGTTGTGGCTGCCATCCTGTATCCAGACCAATCCGCGCTCGAAGGGTGTTACCGCTCCAATCACCCAAACACGAATGAGGCGCGTGTCCTGGGTTTCGGTGCTGCCACGCTTTACTTGCATGGCGAGTCCGAGCACCTGCAGGAACAACACGCCCACCAGGATGACCAGATTTCGGTAACGGCCGAGGACAGATTCCATAAGAACAGTACCGAGTACCGAGCCGTGAGTACCGAGAGCCTTGGGTGTACTCGCTACACGGTACTCGGCACTCGCGACTAGCAGTTATTCGATCGAGATCTTTCTGAGCAGCTTGAAATCCGAGAGCATTTTTCCGGTGCCCAAAACTACGCTGCAGAGTGGGTCATCGGCGATCGAAACCGGAAGGCCGGTTTCTTCGCGAATGCGCTTGTCGAGATTTTTCAGCAATGCGCCGCCACCGGTTAACACGATGCCGCGATCGCTGATGTCTGCGGAGAGTTCGGGAGGCGTCCGCTCCAGTGCGACGCGAATCGCATTCATGATGGTCGAAACGCACTCGCTGAGAGCTTCGCGGATTTCACCGTCATCCACCGTAATCGTCTTCGGCACGCCCTCTATCAGGTTGCGGCCCTTGATTTCCATCGTCATCGGCTTGTCGAGCTGGTGAGCCGATCCGATTTCCATCTTGATCTGTTCCGCTGTACGCTCGCCGATCAGCAAGTTGTACTTTCGCTTCAGATAATTCATTACGGCTTCGTCCATCTGGTTTCCGGCCATACGCACGGAACGCGAATAGACGATGCCGCTCAACGAAATGACTGCGATGTCGGTAGTTCCGCCGCCGATGTCGACGACCATGTTCCCGCTAGGCTCGGTAATCGGCAGTCCGGCGCCGATGGCCGCGACCATTGCCTGCTCGACGAGATGCACTTCACTCGCCTTGGCGCGGTAAGCCGAGTCCATGACGGCCCGCTTTTCCACCTGCGTGATCTCGGAAGGAACGCCGATCACGATCCGCGGATGCACCAGCATCTTGCGGTTATGCGCCTTCTGGATGAAGTAGTTCAACATCTTCTCGGTCACTTTGAAATCGGCAATGACGCCGTCTTTCATGGGCTTAATGGCGACGATGTTGCCCGGCGTGCGGCCCAGCATCTCTTTCGCTTCCTTGCCCACCGCTTCCACTTCTCCCGTGTTCTTGTTGATGGCGACGATGGAGGGCTCATTTACAACAATGCCCTTGCCACGCGCGTACACGAGAGTGTTGGCGGTTCCGAGGTCGATGGCCAGATCGCTGGAGAAAATGCTGAACAGCGATCGAAGGTTGTGGTTGCGCGTCGCGGCTGAATGAAATCCGTTAGTTGACATGACAGAGTATTCCGTCTTTCTGCGATACTTCCCTTCCGGGAGACTCCCGGCTCTTCTTTAAATTGTAGGGATGAGGGTCGTCCTTATTCTACGGGATACCCATGAACCCTGCTTGTGCCTAAAGTTTCTTTTCATCACTGCGCGCGCAAGAAACTCACGCGCACTACTACTGAATGATCACTTTCTTCTGTTGCGTGTTCACTCCACCTTGTGCGGTTTGCGCCGTGACGGTAATAACGGCTTCTCCCGTAGGCAATGGCGGAGTGAAGTAATGGAATCCTCCGTCACCGCCGATCATGGGAACCTCGCTGCCGTTCACCATTACGCGAGCGCCGTTCTGCGTCTTGCCCGTCACCTCGATTACATGCCCGTGCTGAACAAAGGGATCGAGTTCCAGATCGATCGCCTCCGTATTCTTATCCTTGGAGATGATAGTGAAGCGGTTCTTCTCGCTTTCCACCGACTCCTTCCCGCTCGAATCGTAGGACTGGACCTCCCAGTAGTAGGCCCCTTCCCCAAGATTCGTCACCGTAACAGCAGCTGTATTAACCTTTTTGTCAACCAGTGTAGAAGAAAAATACGGATTTCGGGAGAGGCGCAGCCGGTAACCAACTGCATTCGCCATCGGCGTCCATGAGAACTCGACATCCTTCATGGATTCGCCCGCGGTAAACAGCGGAGCCATATTCGCCGGACCAATTGGAGTCGGCGGACCAATCTCTTTGGCCTTCTCCAAGTGAGATTGCTGTCCCTGGAAGCTGACCTTTTCCCAGTTGGCGAGGGTCACGGTTTCGCCGTTTCGTGTGACTTCGCCAGTTCCTTTTTTCATCAAGATCTCGTGCTGGTCAGACTTTGGATCGTTGTGAACCTGCGCCGCCGAATCCGGAGAAAGTGAAGCCGTCGCACCCGCCACGATTACCTGCGACTTCGAACCTTGGCTGTAGGTCGCGGTCGAAAGATCGACCGTGCCCGTACTTACCGCCACAGCGACGTTGGTCTGCTGCTGATCGTTCGCCGAGTTCTCTTCAATCACGATCAGGGAATCCTGTTTCACCGTGTAACTCGTGCCGTCGTTGAATACCACCTTGGCCATTCCCTCGGAGCCCGTCTGCACGATGTCTCCTTTTTCGAGGGGGATGTTGTAGTCGGCCGTCACCCAGCTGTTGCCGGTGCCTTTTTTCACGCGGACCGTGCCGTCCAATGCGGTGATGCGCGCTTGCTGCGCCGTGATGGTTCCCGACCCTGTCGCCGGAGTCATTCCAGCGACTCTCTCGAGCAACTTACTGGCGACGTCATTCGCCTTCTTAACGCCGCTTTGGGTGAACTGCGGAAACGCTACCCGCATCGCGATAAAAAGCACCACCACCCCTGCCAGAATCAGCAGAGCGATGCTGCGGTACGTGACCGTCGTCCACGCGACATGGATACCCGGTTTGCGATTGGCGGAAGACACTTGACCCTGAAAACCTTCCAGAAGATCCTTCGAATCGGCGGTAAAAATAAACGTTAGCACAGGAAAAACGCGGGGATAACAGGTAATGACCTTGAGACGTTACCGAAGTGTTCAGCGCACGAATGGCCCCATTCTTAATCAGCCTGAGCTATTCTGGTTGGCCCATGACCGCAACCTCTTCCACCCGCGAGTTCCCTTCTTCGAACCGACAATCTTTCCTCGAGAGTGGTATGGCAGTAATTTGGGCGATTGCACTCGCCAAACTCGTGTTTCACATCTACTTCAACAACCGTTACGGCTATTTTCGCGATGAATTCGACTACATGTCGTGCGGCGATCACCTGCAGTGGGGATACGTCGACCAACCGCCGCTGATTCCATTCCTGATCCACATTTCCCGCGCACTGTTGGGCGACTCTCTTCGTGCGATCCGCTTCATTCCGGCTTTGGCTTCATCTCTGCTGGTTGTTCAGAGTGGACTGCTGGCTCGTGAATTCGGAGGACGCCGCTTTGCAATCCTGCTCGCTGCAATCTGTACTGTCGTCGCGCCGCAATATCTTTCGAACGGCAGCTTGTTGGGAACGAACTGCCTGGAGCCCAACCTGTGGATGGGTTGCGCATACTTTGTCATCCTTGCCATCAAGAGAAATGATCCACGTTACTGGATCTGGTTCGGCGTCTGTGCCGGCATCGGATTGGAGGAGAAATATTCGATCGCGATCTTCGGCGCGGGGATCGTTGCCGGCGTGCTGCTTACGGAACAGCGGCGATTTCTGTTGAGCAAATGGATGTGGCTGGGTGGAGTGGCTGCGTTTCTGATTTTCCTGCCCAACCTGCTATGGAACATGCAGAATCATTGGCCGTTCGTTGAATTGATGCACAACATTCGGGCGGAAGGCAGAGACGTCATCCTCGGACCAGCCGAGTTTCTCCTTCAGCAACTACTTGCCATGAATCCTGTCCTCGCGCCCGTGTGGCTGGCAGGACTCTTTGCGCTTCTCTTTTCCAAATCGCTGCGTCCCTATCGCCTTCTCGGGTGGAGTTACCTGGTCACGTATACCGCTTTCTTCGTTCTACACGGCAAGAACTATTACCTCACGCCGATTTACCCAATGCTGATGGCGGCGGGAACCGTCGTGTTTGAACGTTGGTTGGACCGTCCCGACAGAACGCCTCGTCTCCAATGGTTGAAGCCGGTTGTGGTGGTCATTTTGGTTGCGGTCGGGATACACATCGCGCCGGTCGTCATTCCGGTGTTTTCGCCTGAACATTTCCTCGTCTATGCGAAGACACTTCCATTCAAACTGCCGGTCAGCGAGTACTCGCATGCAGGCGCAGCATTGCCGCAATGGTATGCGGATCAGTTTGGATGGAAGGAAATCGCGGACGAGGCGGAAGTCGCGTGGAATCGCATACCAGTGGAAGAGCGAGCGGACTGCGCAATCTTCGGCCAGGATTATGGACAGGCGGGAGCGATCGACTTTTTTGGCCGAGCTCACGGGCTTCCGGGCGCGATCAGCGGCGATCGCACCTACTTTCTGTGGGGACCGAAAGGCTATTCCGGGAAATGCATGATCATTCTGGACGATAGAAAAGAACGGCTGCATGAGCTTTTCGATCAAGTGGAATTTGTGGGCTTGTCCGCTGACAACAAGTGGGCGCTCGAAACGAATGTCTCGGTGAACATTTGCCGGCGACCGAAGTTCGGCACGCTCACGCAACTCTGGCCGCAACTGAAACGCTGGCGCTGAAAATCTATCAGCGCTTTGCCAGAGAGTCCGAGACCTCGCTTGCCGCGCCTTTATCGTGGGTTGTAGCATCAATAGGTTTGGGCATTCATAGTTTTGTGACCTGCAAGGAGACCTCATGGCAACCGAGACGTTAGCTACTCCCGCTACACTCAGCGACGCGAAAACCCGAGTTTTCAAAAATTTCATTGACGGAGAGTGGGTCGAGTCCGCGACCGGAGAGACTTTTGAGAATCGTAATCCCGCCGACACGCGCGACCTGGTCGGAATTTTTCAGAAATCCGGCAAGGCAGATGTGAACGCTGCGGTGGAAGCCGCCAAGCGTGCATTCCTGAAGTGGCGACTGGTTCCCGCGCCACGACGCGCCGAGATCGTATTTCGTGCCGCAGAAATCCTGATCGAACGGAAAGAAGAACACTCGCGCGAAATGACTCGCGAGATGGGAAAGGTATTGGCTGAAACGCGCGGCGACGTTCAGGAAGCAATCGACGCCGCTTACTACAACGCTGGCGAAGGACGTCGCTTGTTCGGTCCCACCGTGCCGTCGGAGATGCCGAACAAATTCGCGATGGCGGTCCGACAGCCGATCGGCGTTTGCGGCATGATCACGCCGTGGAATTTCCCGATGGCGATTTCGTCGTGGAAGCTTCTGCCTGCAATCGTCTGCGGGAACACTTGCATCATCAAGCCCGCGCAGGATACTCCGCTTTCGACTTTCAATCTGGTTCGCGCTCTCTACGATGCTGGTCTGCCGAAGGGCGTGATTAACATCGTGACCGGATTCGGACCGGAAGTCGGAACTCCATTGGCGGAACATGCGGATGTGCGCGCGGTTTCGCTTACTGGATCGTCGGCTGTGGGTCGCATCGTTGGCGGCATCGCGGCGCAAAGCTTCAAACATTGTTCGCTCGAACTGGGTGGAAAGAATCCCATGATCGTTCTCGACGACGCCAACCTGGATCTCGCCATTGAAGGCGGACTCTGGGGAGCCTTCGGCACTACCGGGTCAGCGCTGCACGGCAACCAGTCGCATCATCGTGCAGAAGGGCGTTTACCGCGAGTTCGTGGATCGCCTTGTCGAGCGAGCCAAGAAGCTCAAGGTCGGCAACGGCCTTGATGAATCGGTGCAGATGGGACCAGCAGTCAACGAGAAGCAACTGGAAACCGATCTGAAATATGTCGGGATCGGCAAGAGCGAGGGCGCGAAGCTCGTCTGCGGCGGTAACCGGCTCGACCAGGGCGAATATCAACACGGGTTCTTCATGGAACCAACTGTGTTCACCGACGTCGATCCGAAGATGCGGATTGCTCAAGAAGAAATCTTTGGACCAGTCGTCTCGATCATTCCCTGCAACGATCTTACTGATGCGATCGAGATCGCCAATGGAATCGAGTACGGCTTGTCGTCTGCGCTCTACACCAAAGACGTGAACAAAGCATTTTCGGCGATTCGCGATCTCTACGCCGGAATCACGTACATCAATGCTCCGACGATTGGGGCGGAAGTGCATCTTCCCTTTGGAGGCACGAAGGCTACGGGCAACGGCCATCGAGAGGGCGGAATCGGCGCGATTGACTTCTATACCGAATGGAAGTCGGTATATGTCGATTACTCCGACAAGTTGCAGAAAGCCCAGATCGATCGCGAAGACTAGTCGCGATAGCTTCTAACCGAGGGCGCAGGAATTTCATTTCTGCGCCTTCTTCCTTTTGTGAGAACCGCACTGCCAGCCGTTCCTCTGGACGTGCTGACCGCTGGAACATCTTCGAGACCATCGTCAGCGAAGGACCTCATGGAACTCCTCCATCCGCGGCGTGGCGGGGAATTCTCAGGACTTTTCGGCGTCGTTGAAACTCCCTGCGAAGCTGCGAATGGTGCAACGAGAATGGGGTCCTTCGCTCCGCTCAGGATGACAATCTCGAAAAGCAATGGAAGATTGCCGGAGTGCGACCGCTGAAACATCTTCGAGACCATCGTTTTCCCACGTCCTCGACTCGGCCGCCGGAGCAGATTTTGGGGGTATCCCCCCTCCCCCCTAATCTTTGGAATCATCGAGTTAGCACGAAATTCCCCGCAAAATCCGCAGGACAAAGGAGTTAGAGGTTAAAATCCGCAAAACAAAGGACTTAGGGCGAGCGGTGTGGCCTGGGCCAGACTACTGCGTCCTGCGCAATGATTGCGGAATTGAAATTCTCAGTAAAGGTTGTTCGTCACATGGGGCTGTGGAAAACGAAATAAATTATGCGATGCGTTTTGGCGCACGCGCTGGGCCGGTTAAGCTGGAGATCCCTTCGGCAAGCTCAGGGCAGGCTCTTCGCTACGCCTGAAAAGCGGCTCCGCTCAGGATGACAAGTCGTTTGATGACAAGTCGTTTTGGGAGGTGGCATTACCACTGCGATTTCGTTTCTGCTTAGTACGTCGGTAATCTTGCCTGCTGGTTACATCCAACCTAACTTGAGCAGGTGAGGCTGGCCTCTAGTCTCAACTTTTCCGTCTACGGGTCGACCTGTGAAAGAAACACTGCACCGACACTCTGGAAGTTTGCGCGCTGCGGGCCGATATTTCTCGCTGGCCGCCGCTGTTGTTCCTCTCTGGCTGTTCATGGTGAGCGCCCCCGCAAAGGCGCAAAACGCCGAGAAGTCACACCGCAAAGTGATCGTGCGAGTGGAACCGGAATATCCTTACATCCTGAGAAATGGTCACTTTGAAGGACAAGTGAAGCTCGAGGCGACGGTTCAGCCGAATGGCAGCGTTTCCAAAGTAGAGCCGAAGGGTGGCAACCCGATGTTGTCGCAATACGCTGCGCAGGCCGTCATGCGATGGAAGTACGCTCCCGGCCCCGCTCAGACGGTTGAAGAAGCGGTATTCGTTTTCAATCCGAAATAAGCCGAAAGCTGCGATACAACCGCCAACGAGACGAAATCGTGGGTGTTGGCTCAGTTTAAAATTCTCAGCGGATGAGCCAAGCAATAACGCCCATTCCTAGAATGAAAATTGAGATAGCAACCCACCCTATGACGGTCTGCTTCTTGCGCTCGGCAGGGTCTGTAGAGACATACCACACGCGCTTGCCGTTACCTTGAGTCGGCTTATAGTAAGTCTTCATCCCAGCCCATGCTCTCAGAAAACGGGATATCTCACTACAGTTTTTTGCACGGCCCTTTTGCTGGTTTAGGCATTTAGTGGTAGGCCATAAGCGATCTCCTCGGGAGATTCAATGAGCTTCCCGCTTCGTTAACCAAACTGAGACATCACCAAATCCCAGATTTCTGTCCTCGAGCCGCCCTTGCATTTAGAATTTGCTGGTGGCCGCGAGGCATTGATCGCGGCGAGGCCTTCATGACCCCGATCAGCCAAGCTCACGAGATTGTTGCCGCGTCCCGCCTGGAGAACGTCCGTTATGCCATCCGCGATCTAGCGTGTGTTGCCGACGAGGTTGTGCAGCAAGGGCACAAGGTATTGCCGCTGAACGTCGGCGATCCGCTGAATTTCGACTTTGCGACGCCGCAGCACATTATCGAAGCGGTCTACAAGGCCATGCGCGACGGGAAGAATGGTTATGCCCCGTCCCCGGGGATCCCGGAGGCGATCGAGGCAATTCGCGGCGAAGCGGCGCGCAAAGGCATCACAACCGTGCGCGACGTTTTCGTGACGTCGGGCGTGAGCGAGACGGTCGATCTTTGCATTTCGGCGCTGGTGAATCCGGGCGAAGACATACTGACCCCGAGCCCTGACTATCCGCTGTATTCCGCGGTGCTCTGCAAGCTGGGAATTCGCCTCAACGCATACGACCTGAATGAGGACGACGCGTGGCAGCCGGAACTTGCCGATATCGAGCGCAAGATCACGAGCCGCACGCGCGGCATTGTGCTGATCAATCCGAATAATCCCACGGGATCGTTGTGCTCGCGCAAGATGCTCGAGCAAGTCGCGGAGCTGGCGCGGCGGCACAACCTGATCGTGTTCTCGGATGAAATTTACGACAAGCTGATCCTGGAAGATACGCCGCACATCGCATTTGCTTCGGTCGCTCCCGACGTTCCCTGCGTAACGTTCGGCGGAATGTCGAAGAACTACCTGGTTCCGGGATGGCGCATTGGTTGGGGCATTGTCTCGGGCGACGCGGCGGCGGTGAAGAACTATACGGAAGGCGTGCACCGGTTGCTGCGGGCCCGGCTCTGCGCCAACCATCCCGAGCAGTACTCGATCAAGCCCGCGCTCGAAGGGCCGCAGGATCACCTGATCGAAGTGCAGAACAAGTTGCGTTCGCGCCGGGACCTGACGCAGAAGTGGTGCGAGGCGACGCCGCGAGTGAGTTGCGTTGCGCCGCGCGGGGCTTTTTATGCTTACCCCAAAATCGACATCCCAGAGAGCGACGAAATTTTCGTAAAGGAATTGATCCGCCAGAAACACGTGATGGTTGTGCACGGCTCAGGATTTGGGCAGAAACCGGGCACGCAGCACTTCCGCATCGTGTTCCTGCCGAACGAACAGACTCTGACGAAAGCTTACGCGGGGATCGCGGACTTCATTCGAGAACGCTACGGAAACGCCTAGTCTTCAGTAGATGCCGGGGATCACAGCCGGCACGCGCTTGGCGTAGTCATCAAACTCCGCGCCGAAGACGGAGCGCAATAATTTTTCTTCCACGCGCACACGGATCACGAGGCCGATCGTGAAGATGATCACGGCTGGAATGGTCGCGATCCAATGTTCCGTCGCCAGTCCAGTCGCGATGAGCATTCCCAGCATGCCGGTGTAGATCGGATTGCGAATGTAGGCGTAAGGGCCCTGGGTGATCAGCTTATGGTCTTCGACCAGGCGCGCCCGCATGGCCCATTGCCTGCCGAGCGTGCGGACCGCAGCTTGAATCAGCCATCCCGAAGCCGCTGCGAGCCCGACGGTGAAAATGAAGAAAATGATGCCCGCGACTCCATTGAGGGCGGCGACCGGCGGCAGGAACGGCTTGTGGGGAGGCTGAAAGAACGCAAGGAAGTAGCCGACCATTTGCAGGAAGATTCCCAGCGAGGCGCGTCGGTCCTTCTTGGCGTCGGGAGCTTTGGGCGGCCGCTTGCGGAAAAGAAAGATCGCGGCGAAGAAAACCCAGCACAGGATCACCGCTCCCAGTGTTGCCAACGCCAACGGCGTTGGATCCGACATTTTTGCCTCGAACATTCCTGCCGCCTTTTATCGCCGGTGCTCCCAGCGTTCGCTATTTTGAGTCGAACAGCACCAGTGGAAATAACCGTCTGATTTGTGGACTTTGAAACACCTACTGAATCCGGTGCGATTATAGACATCTTGCGCCGAACGAGTGGTGTCGCATCGTCGAGCGAGTCGAGATCGCAAGACCGGCCGCAAGTTGTGACCATGGTATAATGACTATGGTCATAAGTTATGAAAATCAAGACTATTGCTGCCGGCGCCTTCAAAGCACGCTGCCTGGCCATCATGGACGAAGTCCAGGCCAAGCGTCAGGCGGTTGTCATTACCAAGCGCGGCAAAGCGGTGGCTAAGCTGGTCCCGGTGGACGAGGAGAAGGACGACATCTTTGGCTTCTTCAAAGGAAGAATCAAAATCATGGGAGATGTTGTTGCCCCTGCTTTGAGCCCTGATGAATGGGGCGATCTCTATTGATCCTGCTCGATACCCACCTGGTCCTGTGGCTGGCGTCAGGTGATGTGCGCATATCGCGGCCGGCACATGCCGCGATCAAGGAAGCGCGCCAAGGTGGCCGTGGGTTGGCCATCTCCGACATCACTCTGATGGAGATCGCACAGCTTTCGCATCGTGGCCGAATCGAGTTTGTTGTCGACCTCGAATCCTTCCTTTCTGACGTCGTACAACGTTTCAAAGTGTTCCCGATCAGCGCAAACATCGCGACGCAGGCATTCGAACTGCCCAAAAGCTACCCAAACGATCCCATCGACCGCATCATCGGTGCAACCGCGCTGATCGAAGATATCCCCCTACTCACCGCTGACGGTGAGATCCGCAAATCTGGCGCGGTGCCTACGATCTGGTGAGGCCAGACACGAAGTGGTGAGGTTGAATCTTTCTTGGCGGCCTTTCGGACTTCGCGACTATTGATTTCGAAAACCAAAGAGATTAACCGCTGAGGGCGCGGAGAAATTCGCGCAGAGTTCTCTGAGAATGCAAACTGAGCGACTACCGGTGAGGCCAGACGCTTGGACTTTGCAGGCGAATCTGCTTAAATCGAAATTTGGAGCAACGCCGCAGGCTTGCGCGCGTTCTTAAACATTGTGGTCGATATCCATTCTCACATTCTTCCGGAAGTAGACGATGGGCCCAAGTCGTGGGACGCTTCTGTCGCGATATGCCGCGCGGCGGCCGCAGACGGCATTACCCACATGGTCGCGACACCGCACGCTAACGATCGTTACCGCTATGATCGCGAGCATCTGCAAGGACTCGTCACTCGCTTGCAGGGCCTGATCGGAGATGCGCCTCAGCTTAGCCTGGGCTGCGACTTTCATCTCTCGTACGAAAACATTCAGGATGCCCTAGCCCATCCCAAGCGTTACGTGATTGGCGATACTGGCTACTTGCTGGTGGAATTCAGCAATTACGGAATCCCGAACCAGACTTCGGATTCCTTTCAGAAGTTGGGTGACGCGGGGATGACCCCGATCATCACGCATCCTGAACGCAATCCGATTCTGCGCGAAAATCTGGAGCGCGTGGTCGAGTGGGCCGAGCAAGGGTGCATCGTGCAGGTGACGGGGTCGGCGCTGACTGGATTTTGGGGAGAGCGATCCATGCGCGCGGCGCACTGGTTGATGGAGCGCCAGGCTGTCCACGTACTCGCCACGGATGCGCACGATACGCTGAAGCGCGTTCCTATTCTCTCCACGGCGCGCGCCGCCGCCGCCGAAATCTGCGGCGAGGAGATTGCAGAGGCGCTGGTGGAAGGCAATCCTCGGGCGATCCTGAACAACCAGCCTTTGCCGTATTTTCCACGGCCCGTAGCTACCAGTTATCGGAAAAACAACAATTAAAGGATCGCGGATTTACTGCGGTCGCGAAGGGTCGTTCACAGGAGTTGAAGAGGTCGATGGCGCCGCAGGGGAAGCCTCGACTGGCGCGCTGTTGGAAGTCGTCGGTAGAGACTCGGCTCGCGGACGATCCGGAACGGTGGTCATCGCGCTCTCCGGATTGAGCCAGTGATCTTTGCTCGGTCCAAGGCCCAACTTGATCAATGCACGAGAGTCGGGCACGGTCTTTGACTGCCAGCCGTTGTCGGCCTGATATTTCCGCATGGCATCTTCACTCGCTTGATTCCATGTGCCCGTGGCATCTCCGTTGAGATAGTGCTCTCGGATCAGCGCTTCCTGAATGGATTGCGCGCGCTCGGAGTCGATCTTCTGCTGACCGCGCACTTTGGCGGATTTCTTTTTGCGGGAAGTTTTCCTGCTCGACGCTGTTGAAACCGACTTCTTCGTTCCAGTTGAGGTCGGGTGAGTCTTCTTCGCCACTGTCTTGTGAGTGGAGACTGGCTTCTTCGCTTGGGTCGTAGTCGAAGAATCGGCCCACGCGGCTGCCGTCGTTAAAACCATGCAGGCCACAATTACCGCGAATACCGTGCGGCATGGCTTTGTCCGATTTGGAATTCTGCACTCGGGCATTTCTGAACTCAGAAAAATTGCGTGCGGTTAATCCCCACAAAAACACAACGCCCAGCCGGAAGCTGGTACTGCTATCATCTTCGATCTTGATACGCAGTACCAGCCCCGATTGAGCGGATTTCCGTTACGGAAGTGTACCGGCCAGGAAGATGGTACCGTCCTGCCGCGAGGAACCGCGCTGACGGACCAGGAAAACGACATCCTGTCCGCTCTTCAGGCTCGATTCGATCTTGGCAAACTCCTCTTCGCTGTTCACGGGCTGCTTATTGATTTGCAGAATGATGTCGCCGCGCGTCAGATTTACATCTTCAGCGAATGATCGCGGCTTCACATCCTGGACGATGACTCCCTTGCCCGCTTCCATATCGAGGCGGTCGGCCATCTCCGGGGTCACCTTGCGCACCGTAACTCCGAACTTGCTCTGCTTGGGAGTGTTTTCGTCGTCGTTGCCTTGATCCTCACCCAATCGTGCGGCAAAGAGCTTGGAACGGTCGGCGGTTACGACGTTCGCATCCTGCGGCTTGCCGTTGCGCAGGAAGCCGAGGCTGACCTTCGTTCCTGGCTTACGCGAAGCGATGTAGTCCACCAGGTCCGAACCCTTGGTGACCTTCTTGCCGTCGACGGTCGTGATCGTGTCGCCGACCTTCAGGCCGCCTTGATCTGCGGGGCTACCGGCCACGACGCTGGAGATTGTCACGCCGCTGCCCGATCCGTAAACGCGGGCAATTGCCGGGTTCTCGACCTGATCGAACATAATGCCGATCGAGCCGCGAGAGACCTTATGCTCGGGCCCGGTCAGCTGGTTATAAACTTCAACGACGGTGTTCGACGGCAGGGCAAAGCCGATGCCGGCATAGGCATTGGTTTCGCTCAAGATGGCCGTGTTGATGCCAATCACTTCGCCATTCATATTGACGAGCGGTCCGCCGGAGTTGCCGGGATTGATCGCCGCATCGGTCTGAATGAAGATTTGAAATTGCCTGCCCGGAACGATGTCGCGTCCCTTGGCGGAAACGATTCCGGCGGTTACCGTGCCGGCTTGTCCGAAGGGGCTGCCAATCGCGAGAACCCAGTCTCCAACCTGCATGCCGTCAGAATTGCCCATCTTCGCGGCCGGCAGGGGATGCTCGATTTCAACCTTGATCACAGCGAGATCGGTTTCCTGATCGGTCCCGATGACCTTGGCGTCGTGCTGAACGCCCGGAGGATCCCCGTCAAAACGCACACGAATCCGGTCCGCCTTATCGACTACGTGGCGGTTCGTCAGAATGTAGCCTTTGGGATCGACGATGACTCCAGAACCTAGAGAGCGTTCGCGGATGGATCCATCTCCGGGCATTCCGGGTTGACCCGGAGCACCGCCCTGTCCACCGGGCGCGCCAAAGAAGTGGTTGAAGAAATCCTCCATCCCGCCGCCATCGTCGCCGCCGCCTTCATCGTCCTGACCATTGCCACCGCGACGCCGACGTACATTCTTGATCGTCGATTCCGTGTTGATATTGACGACACTCGGCTCCAGTTGCTTGGCAATCTGCGAGAAAGTGTTCGACATCTGCTGGGGAGACGGCACGCTCAGAGGCGTGGCGTCGCTCTTCTGCCCGGCTTCCTTTCCCTTTACTCCGTAGGAGACAACCGTCCCGATCAGAATGCCAACGGCCAGCGTGGCCAGGATACTCAGCGTATAGACCCAACGGTGGGTCTTGATGCGCATCCACATTGCGCCCGAATCCATATGTCTACTTCCCTCCAGAACTTGTAAACCCCTATCAGTATACCCATTTACGAGATGAGACCGGAGTGCTTACTTCCTGCCCATGAGTGCGTGCAGAGTCTACCCATTAGACGCTCGAAAGCCGGAAATCGTTTGACGGGGCGGCATTGAATCACAGTCTTAATCGGTGACTGGCCGGCTCACTTGGCTTCGTAAACGGTCTTTCCACCCAGAACTGTGCGCAAAACCTTGGTGCCCAGGAGTTTTTCCGGCGAAATGGCGGTTAAGTCGCGATCGAGGACCACGAAATCTGCCAGCATGCCGGAAGCGAGCGTCCCTTTTTGCTTTTCCTCGAACTCGCCGAATGCCGAACCTTGCGTGTAGGCGGCGATAGCCTGATCGATGGTCAATCGCTGTTCTGGGAAATATTCCAGTTTCCCGTTCTCACTTTTGCGTGTAACTGCGGCGTATAGCCCGCGAAATGGCGATATCGATTCCACCGGATAATCGGTTCCAAAGGCTAAAGGCACGCCCTTGTTCAGGAATGCCAGCCACGCATACGACGTCGCGGCGCGCTTGGGGCCGAGCCGATCCTTTGCCCAGCGTACGTCGTTGAGCAAGTGGCTCGGTTGCATCGATGCCACCACCTTCAATTGCTTGAACTGTGCAATCTGCGCGGGAGTGGTCACCTGGGCGTGCTCGACGCGAAGACGGTAGTCGTCGCCTCCGTTGGCCGCTTTCACATGAGCGTCGTGTGCTGCTTTCTCCGCTTCCGAGAAAGCGTCGAGAGCCATCTGAACTCCCTTATCGCCGATGGCATGGAAGCCGATTTGAAATCCTGCGAGAACGCGCTCTTTCGTCAGTTCGTTCAGCTTGGCGGCGTCGTAGCGGGGCAGACCCGAATTCTTCGCATCGTCGGAATAAGGTTCGAGCATTGCAGCCGTGTGCGAACCGAGCGATCCGTCCATGAACCCCTTGAGCAAGCCGGTGTGCAGCATTAGATCGCTTTGGGGATGCGAGTCGCGCTTCTTGCTCAAAACATCGACAGGGTCATCGAAGGGCAGCCATTCAGAGATGCGCGCGGTCAGCTTCCCTTCCTTTTCCAGGTCTTCATAGATCTGGAAATTTTCCCAATTGGGGGAGTAATCCTGCGCCGAAGTCACTCCGTGTTCGGCGAGGTCGGCTAGTGCAAGTTCCAATCCCTCGCGCCGCTGCGCATGCGTCGGCTTGGGAACTACCGCACGCACGGTTTCCTGGGCTGTCTCTCGCAAAATTCCGGTGGGTTCGCCATTCTCGTTGCGATCGATGTGGCCGCCTTGCGGATCGCGGCTCGCCAGCGTAATGCTTCCCAACTGCAGCGCTCGCGTGTTGGCCACGGCGATATGCCCGTCGATGCGACCGAGCATCACGGGATGCCCGCTCGATACCTCGTCGAGATCCCAACGGCTGGGCGTCACCTTCACAGGCCAGAGTGTCTCGTCCCATCCGGAGCCGAGAATCCATTCACCGGCTTTCGCCGTTTCCACTTTCTTCAGGACGCGCTCGCGGAACTCGTCCAGGCTCTTTACTCCCGTGAGGTCCACACTCAGTTTGGTGGATCCGCCGTCGTCGAGATGAAGGTGGGCATCATTGAATCCGGGCATCACAAAGTGTCCGCCGAGATCGATGACCTGCGTCTGCGGACCTTTCATCTTTTGAATTTCCAAAGTCTTGCCCACAGCCAGAATCCTGTCTCCGCGCAATGCAATTGCTTCTTCGCGTAGAACCGAACTGAAGGTACTGTTCGCCGGAACGCCCGTATACACATTCGCGTGCAGGAAGATCACGTCGGCTTTCGGTTTGGTCTCGGCCGCCGGCGCGCTTGATTGTCCTAAAGTCGATGAAGTGCTCAGCATGCAGGAAAATAGCGCTGCGCCCGCAACCAACGTTTTGATATTCAAAATCATTCCCCCACTCCCGCGAGTGCCAGCATTGTCAGCAAGATTCGCTTCAACGCCAGTTCGCGCCCATTGGAATCGAACCACTCCTGCAACGTATGCGCGCCTCCGCCGGACCCTCCGCCGCCGATGGCGATAGCTTCCAGTCCCAGCGACAACGGAACATTGGCGTCGGTTGACGCACGCTGTACTTGCGCCGCATTCGCGAGCTGCCCGTCAACCGCTCGAATCGCCTGCAAAACTTTCGCCCCCGACTGTAATTCTCCTGCCGGACGGTTTCCGATCGGCACGATTTCACAACTGACGCCAGCTGGGCGTTTCTGCGCTGACGAGCGCATCTCCGAGGCCACGGTCTCGTCTTCTACAGCTCGATTCAACGCGACGCGCAGCGAATGCTCCAATCGCTCCATCTCGCTCATCGAAGTCGAACGGATATCCACCTTCATGCTGGCGGATTCCGGAATCGAGTTGACCGAAGTGCCGCCGCGAATGACGCCGATGTTAAACGTCGTCTTCGGTGTGCTTGGAACCGTGGTCGCCGCAAATGTTTCAATCGCTTTGGCAAGAATCACAATCGGATTCGGAGCGCCAAAATCGCTCCAGGAATGTCCACCGGGGCCGCGCACGATTACCTCAAAGCGGCGACTGCCCAAGGCCTCGGCAACAA
This sequence comes from uncultured Acidobacteriota bacterium, assembly GCA_963819455.1. Lineage (GTDB taxonomy): Bacteria > Acidobacteriota > Terriglobia > Terriglobales > Acidobacteriaceae > Sulfotelmatobacter. The sequence goes on along the minus strand of CAWFWF010000009.1, from coordinate 297,265 downwards.
TCGTGTCCGCACCCGCCCCATCAAGGACGAGGCTGTACGCGATTGAGTCCTTCCATCGCGGCGTCGAAAAAATATGGCGCATGCCGCGCAAATCGCCTTCGCCTTCCTCGCCAACATTTCCAATGAACACAAAAGGCAGTGCGTGTCGCACACGGACAGCGCGAAGCATCGCGGCGATGGCCAGCATGGCCGTCACACCGGCGCCGTTGTCAGAAACTCCGGGGCCATAGATGCGGCTTCCCTGCTGCCGTATGTTCAGCGGTGTATTTGCGGGGAAAACGGTATCGATATGGGCGCTGAGAGCGACATACCTGCGTCCAAAACCTGGATGGATACCAAACACATTTCCGACGTCATCGATTCGTACATCGTCCAGTCCAACTTCGCGAAAGCGCTCGGCCAGCCATCCTGCGCGCGCGGATTCACCGAAAGGAGGCGCGGGGATGCGAGCCATCTCCATCTGCCAATGCAGCAACTGAGGCTCTTGCAGGCGAAACCAGTTGAATGCCGACCGAACCTCAGGCGAGGCTGAGAGACGAGCGACTTCCTGCTGCAAAGTCGGCTGAACGTCGGACAAGTCCGCGCGTGGGGGAATAGGGCTCATCAGAGATTATTCGCCAGTTTACAACCTTAGCGGCGATATGGGGGGATTAGCGAGCAGGGAGACGCGTATTACCGAAGGAAGATTGCTACCCGCGGGTGAGTCGGGCCCGCTCTTCAACTTGCGCGACGAGTTTTGTCGTGGCTGGAACCGGGACGCTGTGCCTTTCACCGCCGCGCAAGATCGGACCAGCAATCGCGTCCAACTCGGGAGCCTTGCCCTGCTCGACATCCTTCTGCATGGAGCTGCGCATTTGTGGCGGGAACTTCAAAGCCGCGGCGACCACGGCGCCGGCGTCCACCGTGGCTCCTTCCGCGGTTGCGACAGTGCACGCCTCACGCACACAAGATTGCCGGAGTTCACGCCAGACCGGGTCGGCGAGCACCCCTCCAATCGGCAGGGCCGATGCCGTGGTCGCCAGCGCTAATGGAGCGAGGAAGACTAGTTTGCTCCACATCAGCGTGGCTTCGTCGTCGATAAACCGGCACTCGAATCCGACTTTCTGCAATCCGGCGATTGTTGCCCCCAGCTTTTCTCGTCCTGATGTAGCGACGTTCATCCGCGCAAAGGGCGAGCGATGGATGATGTGGCCCGGGGCAATGCGCTCCGATTCGACAGCGATCGTCGCTGGAATGATTTTGCCTACGCCGTATTTCGCGCGCAGCATCGCCAAATGGTCGATGCCATTGAGCAGCGGCACAATCGCACCCACGGACTCCGGATGAGTGAGCGAGGCCAAGGCCTCATCGAGTTGCGTCGCTTTCACGGCAATCCATAGAACGTCACAAGGCGGAACCTCGGTCGACCGAGAGACGGGCACCGTGAAATTCCCGAATGGACTTTCCAACTGCAGTTGCTCAGGGTGACGAGACAAGGAATCGGGCCTCAGGACGAGAGTGACTGGCGAGCCACCATGTGCCAGCCAAGCACCGAGCAGGCCTCCGATACCGCCGGCGCCCAGAATTGCGTGTCGTAGAGACGGCATGCCGCGGACTAATCCTTATTCACGGTCGCGGGCACGCACTCGAGGATCTCCGCGTCGGTTAAGGTGTGATCACTTTGCTTGGCGCGCTGGTAGATGCGCTCGACAACTTCCTCGGCAGCAGGAATGCCATGGCGTTCCAACCAGAAGAGCACGTTGGATTTCCCGCTCATCGGTCCGACATCGATGATTTGTTCCATGCCAAAAACGTGCGATGGCACTCCGGAATAAACGGTATTTGCCAGAACTACATCATCTCTGTGATACGCCTTGATGATTGCAGCGGCATGGACACCCGTCGCGGTCCGGAAGGCGTCGCTTCCAACCACGGGATAGTTGGCCGGGATCGGCACCCCGGTTGCCCGCGACACCGCTTCGCAATATTGCTTGAGTTTCGTCAGATCCTGCTCATCCCACGGAGCGATGCCCATCAGTTTCAGGTTCACCAGCATCTGGTCGATTTGCGTATTGCCGACACGTTCTCCTAAGCCGATGGCGCAGCCATGCACACAATTTGCACCCGCAATTACCGCTGCCATGGAGTTCGCGATCGCCAATCCGCGATCGCTATGTCCGTGCCAGTCGACGCGAATTCTTTCGCCCGACGGCTTCACCACCTGCTCAATCACAAATCGCACGAGCGCCAGCGCGCCCATCGGAGTTGCGTGTCCTGCCGTATCGCAGATACAGATGGACCGCGCGCCGCAGTTGACCGCAGTCGTATAAAGCCTCTTCACCGTCTCCGGATCGCAGCGGCTTGTATCCTCCGTCACGAACATGACATCGAGCCCTAGCGAGACCGCATATTTCACGGCCTTCTCGGTGGTTTGCAGAAGAAAGTCGTCGGTCCATCCTTCGGTGAAACGGCGAATGGGACTCGAGCCGATGAAAGTGGCTGCCTCGATTTTCAGTCCGGTCTTCTGGACGATTTCGGCAATCGGGCGAATGTCGTTCTCATGCGTTCGGGCCGCGCAATTCGCCTGAATCTTCATCTTCTGCACCACGATCTCGCGCGCCAGCGCAGTCACGGCCTCAACCGCCCGCGGACCTGCTCCGGGTAAGCCTAGATCAAGGGCATCGATGCCCAGCGATTCCATCAGATGAAGGATTTCAATTTTTTCTGCAATCGATGGATCGCGGACCGATGGCGATTGCAGCCCGTCGCGGAGGCTCTCATCGTTGAGCAACACCGGCCCCGGAGGCTTCAGCCCCGGGGGATGGTTCTTGTTCCAGTCGTAGATGAGGTCGGAAGTGTTCACAACAGCTTCTAGCTTCTAGCTCCTAGCAACTAGCCAGGGGTAACGGAATTTTCGGGTTCTTTTTTTGGATGACTTGCCGCTAGCAGCCGCTACTTTTCTTTCGGCGGCAGCGTTAATCCAAAGATTGAGAGCATCCCCTGTCCGGCGACATTGATTTTTTTCTCCCCGGGGGTTGGTAGGTACAGAGTCTTGCAGTTTTCGCAGCGGTACACTTCTGCGTTCGGTCCCCAGGATTTTTCGATGTCGCCGCACTCATGTTCGACGGCGTCGGTTTTGTACGCCCAAAGCTTCAGATGCCCGCCACAGAACTTTCCCTTGGCATCTTTCTCGTTGCAGGCACGCTGCCCCGCTTTCTTCACTTTCACTTTGTGGTTGGGAAGCTGCGGAGCGTCTTGAGAATTCGCAGTCGTTACTTCACCTGTCGCCAAGGACGTACCCTCGTTCGAGCGGCTCGATGGCCGCCAGATTCGGCTTTACGCCGCCATTGTAACTGAAAGCGCCGCGCTCAAAACAGTTGCGCGATCCCTCTGCTAGTCTGTGTCAAAAGATATGATCACGATCGTTTCAGGCCTTCCCCGCTCCGGAACTTCTCTGATGATGCAGATGCTGGTCGCGGGGGGAATGTGCGCCCTTGCAGACGGCGAACGCCGTGCCGACACCGACAATCCGCGTGGATATCTGGAGTGGGAGCGCATCAAGGATCTGCCGAAAGACCCTGAATGCATCGCCGATGGCGAAGGTAAAGTCGTGAAGGTCATCTCCCGACTCTTGCTGTCGTTGCCGCCCGGTCATGAGTACCGGATCATTTTCATGCAACGACCGATGCCGGAGGTACTCGCATCGCAGGATGAAATGCTTAAGCGGCGCGGCACTTATAAAGAAGGGACGAACCCCGCTGTCGTCGCGGCGGCGTTCGAAAAACATCTACAAGAAGTTTTCGCATGGATGGATGGCAAGCCCCACGTGCGATCTCTAAAGCTGCCATACCATGACGTGTTGGAGAAATCGAAGGAGGTCAGCCGCAGGTTGGTCGAATTTCTCGGAATAAATCTTGATGTCGACGCAATGGCAGAGCAGGTAGATTCCGCCCTCTATCGCAATCGCAGTTAAAATTTTTCATCCTAACCCGCGATCCCTGTTCCCAGCTTTAGAATTCCCTCTTCGGTGGCGCTTGATCGGCGCCAACCCGACCCGCCTCAATGTCGGCCACGTAGTAGCTTTCGCCTTTCACAGGCGCTCCGGCCAGCCTGCGCAAAATCGCGATCTGCCCGACATGGGTGAAAGAGTCAGCCAGAGGACCTTGGAACAACTTCTCGATGGGCGCTTGCAACGGTTCGCCTGAGGCCAGCAGATCGTCGAACTTCTTGAGTGCTGCGAAGAATCTTTGCGCGCCTTCGTCCCAGGAGAGCGTTTTCGACACCTGGTACTTCTGCTGGCCAACCGCAATCGAGTAGCACCAGTCCAGAAGGTCTGCCAAGTGCGCCACGATCTCGCCTGGGGTACGCAGGCCTTCGCCGCCGCGAAAATCGGCAAAACCGGAAGGGGCGTTTCGTAGAACTTTCCCCGCACGATACGCCACGGTTGCGACCACATGGCGCAATAGTTCCCGCTGAGGATCGGGCCCGCGTGATTCCGTCAGATTCTGCATCGGGCAAGGTTACACTGTTGGGCGAGGAGACGAAAAGCATGGCGAGGAAAACCCGCTCATCTTCCGGCCACAGCAATTCGGGGAAAGCGGCAGAGCCGCTTGTCACCGTTAGCCGCGAGAACGCGGAACACTACCGCTGGGGAGCGGACTGTGATGCCTGGTACCTGGTGAACCATGAGCAACTCAGCGTTATTGAAGAATGCATGCCGCCGGGGGCGGCGGAGATCCGCCACCATCACGAAAAGGCGCAGCAATTTTTCTACATACTGACTGGAGAGGTCTTGATGGAAGTGGAAGGCGAAACTGTGCTGCTGCAGGCTGGAACCGGGATCCGTATTCTGCCGGGCAAACGACACCAGATCCGCAATCCGTCTTCGAGCCCCGTTCGCTTGCTGGTGGTCTCACATCCTAGAAGTCATGGAGATCGATACAACGAGTAAGCCTTTGTGGGGCGGACGTTGCTGTCCGTGGCTTTTGCGTTTGGTTTGAGCGAACAAGTCAAAAGCGACGGACAGGAGTGTCCGTCCCACACAACCGTCCCACACAATCGTCACAATTTTCTCCGCCGGATCACGCCTGCCGCTCGTAGTGCGCCGCGCAGTCTTTGGTTCAATCCGCGGGCAAACTGCATGTCCAGAAATCCTTCCATCTGCCTGCGAAAACGTTCCCCATAGGCATGCCACCAAACCTTCTTCATTCGCGGCATGAGATCGGTGTCGAGATATTTCAGGCGAGTCATTTCTTCGAGGCCAAAACGTCCGTGCGTACGGCCGATGCCGCTGTCCTTCACACCTCCGTGCGGGGCTTCGCTGATTCCGAAACAGGAGACCACGTCGTTTACCATGACGGTTCCGGCATGGATTTGGCGGGCCAGGCGCTCTCCGCGCTGTGAATCGCGCGTCCACACGCTCGCGGCAAGGCCATATTCGGAATCGTTGGCCAAGCGCACGGCTTCTTCGTCCGTGTCGAAGGCCATGATCGGCAGCACCGGACCGAATGTTTCTTCGCGCATGATGCGCATTTCATGGGTCACAGCGGCCAGAACAGTTGGGGCGTAGAAATTCGCGCCCACAGCCTTCAGACGCGAACCGCCGGCGAGAATTCTGGCGCCACCTACCTTGGCCTCATTCACATGCGCCTCAACGATCCGAACCTGTTTCTCATGGATCATCGGACCAACGTCCGTATCGGAATCCATTCCGTTCCCGACTCGAAGCTTCTTCGCCTTCTCGGCGCATGCAGAAGTGAAGGACTCATACAGGCTGCGGTGAACATAGCAGCGCTCGACCGAAAGGCAGGCCTGTCCCGCGTTCACAAAAGCTCCCCAGACGGCGGCACTCGATGCCACATCGACATCAGCGTCGTCGAGTACAACCATAGGATCTTTTCCGCCCAACTCGAGCACGAGGGGAAGCAATCGCTCAGCAGCAGCAGCCGCGATCCGCTTACCGGTCGCGACGCTGCCGGTGAACACCAACTTGTCGATTGAAGAGGAAATCAAAGACGCCCCGGCCTCACCTTCGCCTACGACAACTTGAAAGACATCCTTAGGAACCCCGGACGCGTGCAGGAGTGACGCTAGCTCCATCGCGACCAAGGGCGTCAATTCAGAGGGCTTCAGCACCACGGCATTTCCTGCGACCAGAGCTGCCAGGGTTTCGGTCGCCGGAATCGAAAATGGATAATTCCATGGAGAAATGATTCCAATGACGCCATGTGGCTCGCGGACTAATTTCCCGCTCTTCAGTTTCACAGCAAGATTAGCGTGCGGCACAGGCTCATCGCGCAACAGTCGGAAAGCATTCGCAATCAGGAAACGCGCCGCATCGAGCACGACCAGGACTTCTGTGGTGAGAGCCTCGGCAAGCGGCTTGCCGGCCTCGCGCGTGATGAATTCTGCAATCTGTGATTTCCTGGCGTGCAGGTGATTTTGAAAATCGCGCACGATTGCGATGCGCTTTGTCACTCCTAACTGCGCCCATGCGGGTTGAGCATTGCGCGCGCGCTGCACCGCGGCGAGAACATCCTCCCTGGTAGCGCACTTTAATCGGTCTAGAACTTCGCCCGTCGCCGGATTTACCGATGTGATCCGCCCGGCCCCGATTTGCGAGTCGATCTTCATGGAGTCAATCTTCATAACGACGCAGGTGTCGACCTAGTATTCCACCTCGACCAGATACAACCCACTCGCCGGAGCGGTGGCCCCGGCGGCCGACCGGCTTCGTGCTTCAAGTATTTTTGTAATGTCCTCGGGTTGTAGAGTTCCCCGTCCCGCCAGAATGAAAGTGCCGACAAGATTGCGGACCATGTGGTGCAAGAATCCCGAGCCCTGCACCGTATAGATCAACTCATCCCCTGCTCGCTCCCACGCGGACGAAAAGATCGTTCTCACATTTGATACTGGTTCTCCATCCCGGCCGCGCTCCGGATCGACCGCGGCAAACGAGGTAAAGTCCTTCTCGCCGACCACCAGTGCCGCCGCCGCACTCATCGCCTCTTCATCCAGTCGATAGGGGTAGTGCCATACGTACCGCGCCAAAAAGGGTGGACAAATCGAAGCTCGGTAGATCCGGTAACGGTAGGTTTTCGATTGAACCGAGTGTCTCGCATGGAAACCGGCGGCCGCCTCTTCTACTGTGAGCACGCGTACCGACACCGGCAAAATATCGTTGAGCGCTTTCACAAAGTTTTCGGTTGGTACGGAAGACTCCGTGACAAATGTCACAACCTGCGCCAATGCGTGCACCCCGGCGTCGGTGCGACCCGACCCCTGAGGCAAAACCTTTTCTCCCGTGACCCGTCCAATGGCAGAGGCGAGTGTGCCCTGCACCGTGGTTGCGTCGGGCTGTACTTGCCATCCGGAGAAATCCGCCCCGTCATAGGAGAGGATCACTTTGAGATTTCGCATTCGCTGATCTTTCGAGTCCTGCAGCGCGTTCGGGTCATCCAAGTCTTTCAGATTTACGTGCGCAGAATCACTCGCAGTCGGCTGTATTCGATCGGACTTCGAACATCCGGCGGCTATTGGTCAGATATACTAATGGGTTTCCGCTAAGTTCAGCTTGCCGATACGCAGTTTAGCGGCAGAGCCGCATTCGGAAACGTTCGTCGTCCAATTACCAGCTTGTGCGTGAACCGGAAAATGCCGTTTTTAATTCCCAGCTTTCCAGGAACCTTCTTCCGGCTTTTTGCGTAACAATTTACGGGTAGGACCTTATTTTAAAGACGCCCCGGGTCGAAATCGGGCGTACTTGTTAGCAGTCTCAATCAATACCGTTGCAACGATCGGAGAAGAGTAGATGCCATTCGCACGTTTAGCCTCGACCGTCCGGCTCGCCGCTGCTGCCAGCCTTATTGCCACGCTCGCCGTAGCCTGTTGGGCTCAGGACTCGCCTGCCGCTCCGACCCCGCAGAATACTCCGGAAACGCGGCCGCTGCCGACCATGAACTATGCGAAGCCGGCATCGCACTTTCCCAATCCGTTGGCGCCTTACATTGCGAAGCATGTAGGGCCTCCAAACTTCGCGAACACCTCGCGCATCGATCAGCTGATGAAGGAAGGCAAGCTCTATCTGTCGCTGAACGATGCCATCGCGCTCGCCCTGGAGAACAATCTTGATATCGCGATTCAGCGCTACAACCTGAATATCGCGGATACAGACGTTCTTCGCTCGCGTTCCGGCGCCAGCATCCTTGGCGTCAACGCCGGCGTAGTCCTGAATACTCCTGGTGGTGGAGTGGGCAGCATCGGCGCTAACTCCGGCGCGGCGACTGGCGGCACCAGCCTTGGCGCAGGCGGAGCCGGCGGCGGCACGAACGGTTTGGTAAGTTCCACCCTCGGCTTCGGTCCGGCCATCAACAGTTTCGATCCGGTGCTCACCGGAACGTTTCAAGAGGACCACTTCAGCCAACAGGCAACGAGCATCTTCCAGGGAGTTTTGCCTGGCACGAGTCTCGCCCAGAATACCGGGCACGGTCGATTTCGCTTACCAGCAGGCTTTCCAGTGGGGCACGAATCTCTCGATCGGCTTCAACAACACGCGTAGCACGACGAACAGTTTCTTTTCGAGCCTCAGCCCGCAATTAAATTCCGGCTTCAAGGCTACGGTCACGCAACACCTGTTACAGGGCTTTGGATTTGCACCGAACACGCGTTTCATCCGGATCGCCAAGAATAACCGCGAACTCTCGGACGTCGCGTTCCGGCTGCAGGTGACCGATACGGTGTACCAGATCGAAAGCATCTATTGGGATCTGGTTTATGCCTACGAAAATGCGCGAGTGCAGAACGAATCTCTGGCGTTTGCGCAGAAGACTCTTTCGGATACCAACAAACAAGTTGAGATTGGAAGCCTGGCTCCGATTGAAGTTGTACGAGCGCAGAGCACGGTAGCGCAGGATCAGCAACTCGTCACCACAGCCCAGACGAACCTGCAACTTCAGCAGTTGCTGATGAAGAATGCACTGACTCGAACGTTAAAGGATCCGACGCTGGCAACGGCTGAAGTGATTCCGACCTCGACGATGGACGTTCCCACACAGGAAGCAGTAGTTCCGACCGAAGATTTGATCAACGAAGCGCTTCGCCACCGTGAGGAATTGGTGGAATCCCGCATCGACCTGAATACGCGCGAACTCAGCAATAAAGCAGTCCGCAGTGGTTTGTTGCCGACGCTTGATCTGTTCGCGTACTACGGTGGCTCCGGAGTAGGAGGAGCGCAGAATCCCGCGAATCTCTGCTCGAATCTGGATCCGTCCCTTCAGGGCTTCGGCTGCGCTGCGACTCCGACGACGGCCGTCTCGTACGGTTCAACGCTGAATAGCCTGGTCAACTCGACTGCCCCGGACAAGGGCGTAGGGTTGCAGTTGAACATTCCGCTGCGCAATCGCGCCGCTCAGGCGGTTCAGGTTCGTTCCGAACTGGAATACCGCCAGGCGCAAATGCGCTTGCAACAGATCGAAAACCAGGTATCGATCGAAGTGCGAAACGCCCAGTACGCGGTCCAGCAGAACCGAGCCAGCGTTGATTCTGCCAAGGCCGCTTCGGAACTGGCGCGGCAATCGCTTGATGCTGAGCAAAAGAAGTATCAGTTTGGCACCTCGACCACAACCTTGGTTCTGCAATACCAGAGTCAACTTGCATCGTCGGAGTCGGCGCTGGTAAACGCGATGGTCGCCTATGAGAAATCGCGCATTGAACTGGATCGAACGACCGGCAAGCTGACCGACAACGCCGGGATCAACATAGACGACGCGGTTCGTGGCCAGGTGCAGCAACTGCCGCACGTGCAGTTCATCCAGCCGCGTACTGAGGTTCCTTCGGTCGCCATTCCGCCGGCAGCACCGAAGCAGTAGCTGCAAGCTCTTCGTCGGAGGAACGTGCGGACGCCCATCCGCAGGTTCCTCCGGCTTAATTTCAATACCCTTCCACAATTCTTTACAATCTCCTTCGCCTGCCTTGAAACTTCTCCCGATAAGATGAATTGACCTACTTTTTATGTCTTGCATCCAAGATTCGCCTTTGTCTGCGCGAATCGCCAAATCTTCAGGCTCCAGTTCTTGTAAGGAGAAAGCTATGCACGTACGGTGCTCGATCTCGCTTGTCCGGCTCATTTCTGTATTTCTTGTCGTTGCCTCGATTGGAACGGCACAGTCTCTTTGGGCCCAGGCGGCCACGCCTCAAACAACGCAGGAGACAACTTCCGCCACGCCGTCGCCGGCCAGTTCGAACCTGATCCATTCGAAGGATTACTCTGCTCCGCGGTCTGCGTTTCCACATTTTCTGCAGCCTTACACCGCGCAGCAGTTGGCCCAGCCGAACCTCGGCAACTCTCCACGAATCGATTCCCTGATGCGGGACGGAAAGATTTATCTTTCGATCGACGACGCCGTTGCTCTGACGCTCGAAAACAATCTCGACCTTGAACTCGCGCGCTACAACCTGAACATCGCCGCTGCCGACTTGCTCCGCGCACGATCGGGCGCCAACATTCTGGGCGTCAATACCGGCATCGTGCAGAACACCCCCGGCGGTGGCATCGGCGGACTTGGCGGCACGGTTGGATCCGGTACCGGAGGCACCACCGTCGCCGCGGGCGGCGTTGGCACGGGTACTAACGGCCTGGTGAGTTCGACGCTAGGCATTGGGTCGCCGATCACAAGCTTCGATCCTGCACTTACCGGAACTCTTCAACTCGACAAGAACGATACGGAATCCGTCAGCGTATTCAGTCCTGTCCCGATCGTCGCGCAGAACACCTACACTTCCAACTTTGGATACGTTCAGGGATTTCAATTCGGCGGCACGCTCAGCGGCGCCTTCAACAATACGCATCTGACTACGAATAATCCGACGAGCTTATTAACTCCGCAGTTGGGTTCAACCTTTCAATTCCGCTACACGCAAAATCTGCTGCAGGGCTTTGGATTTCTACCCAATACCCGCTTCATCCGCATCGCTAAAAACAACCGCGAGATTTCGGACGTCGCCTTTCGGCTGCAAGTGATCACCACGGTCGATCAGATCGAAAACATGTATTGGGATCTGGTGTATGCCTTCGAGAACGTCCGCGTGCAGGAAGAATCGATGACTTACGCCCAAAAGGCTCTCGATGACACCAGGCGACAGGCACAAGTAGGGACCGTGCCTCCTATACAGGTAGTCAGCGCGCAAAGCACTCTCTCGACCGATCAGCAGAACCTGATCGTTGCCCAGAACAACTTGCAGCTTCAGCAACTGCTGATGAAGAACGCGCTCAGCCGCAGCATCGAGGATCCTGTGCTCGCCGAAGCTGACGTCATTCCCACTTCCACGATGCAGGTTCCGCAGGAGGAGACCGTCACTCCGATTCAAGATCTCATCAACGATGCCTTCCAGCATCGGGCCGAGCTGGTCGAGACGCGGATCGACTTGAATTCTCGCGACATCAACAACAAGGCTGTGAAGAATGCCATGCTGCCAACGCTTGATGCCTTCGCATATTACGGCGGCTCTGGCGTCGGCGGAGACATTAATCCCCTGGTTCCGAACTGCGCCAGCACCACCAGCACATTCTGCTTCAACCCAAACAATGCTCCTCCGCCGTTCCGCACCAGCACATCGGTCGGCTACGGTTCAACCCTGAACCAGCTCGTCAATTCCACCGCGCCCGATAAAGGTGTGGGATTGACGCTGAATATCCCCCTGCGCAATCGACTGGCGCAATCGAACCAGGTGCGCGCGGAACTTGAATACCGGCAGGCGCAGGTTCGCCAGCATCAACTAGAAAATCAGGTGCGAATCGAAGTTCGTAACGCGCAGTTTGACGTGAAGCAGAACCGCGCCGCAGTGCAAGCGGCTCAATCCGCTGTGGACCTGGCCCGGCAGACGCTGGACGCCGATCAGCAGAAACTACGCGTGGGACTCACGACGCAGGTGACGATTCTGCAGGATGCAGCAACTTTGACGACGGGCGAATCAAATCTGGTATCGGCGAAGGCTGCCTACGAAAAATCGCGCATTGAACTGGATCGCGCGACCGGGCTTCTGCTGGATCATGCCGGGATCGACGTCGCCGATGCCACTCGTGGCCAAGTCACGCACTTGCCCGTTGTCCCCTACGTCACACCTCGCCAGGATCTGACACCGGCGCGGCCAGTCGCTCCAACGCAGCCCTGAGGGCATATGACGTGAGGCGGTCGATTCGTGGGAGTGCTACTCAGCTCGATGGCAGAATTGTCCTGATACACTACGCGCGATGCTGACTCGTGCGCGGCCGGCGCTGCCCAGATTCTTCCTGTGGCTGCTGCCCTTGTCGTTTCTTCTCCAGGTTACGGCCATCGGAGCGTTCCACCAGTACCGCACGCGCCCCGGCAACGACAATTTCGAATTTGGCTGGGAAATGGGACGTGTCGCGCGCTCGATCGCGCTCGGCCACGGCTTCAGCAGTCCTTACGACGGAGAAACCGGCCCGACTGCGTGGGAGCCTCCGCTCTATCCATACTTAATGGGAGGAGTATTCAAGGTTTTCGGCATCTACACGCATGCGTCGGCATGGGTTCTGCTCAGCATCAATAGTGCGTTCGCCACTCTGACGTTGCGTTCCGATTTTTCTCATCGCGCGCAAGACTTTCGGCGAGCGGGTCGCAGTTTGGTCCGCATATGCGTGGGCGCTGAATCCCTATGTTTGGTATTGGTCGATCCATTGGATCTGGGACACGACGTTCACGCCGTTTGTGCTTGGCTGCATATTTCTTGTTGCCCTCGAATTGCAGGACTGGCAGGGACTGCAAGGTTGGGCCATTTTCGGATTGCTGTACGGCGTCGGCGCGTTAGCCAATCCCACGATGCTTGCGTTCCTTCCCTTCTGTGGACTTTGGATCTGGCGGCAACGGTACCGGCGCAAGCTTCCCTCGATCAGCGGCATTGTTTTGTCGTCCGTCATTTTCTTTGCCGTGCTGTCGCCCTGGGTGCTGCGCAATTACGAGGTGTTCGGCCGCTTCGTCTTTCTTCGGGACGACTTTGGACTGCAAGTGCGTCTAGGTAATTGGAAAGGCGCCGACGGGATGCTGATGGCCTACCTGCAACCCAACCTGAACAATCTCGAACTGCAAAAGTTCCAGCAGATGGGCGAACTTGCATATGCTGAGTCCTGCAAGCGTGAAGCCTACGAGTGGATTCGCGACAATCCTGAACGCTTCGCGATTATCAGCCTGAAACGCTTTTTTTATTACTGGAATGGAGTTCCCCGATCCACCGACAGCACCTCGGCAGTGGACTTCCGGAGTTCAGCCTTTCTCGCTACCTCTGTGCTCGCGCTCTGGGGACTCGGTCGCGCCCTGCGCCAGAAGCGGCCAGCAGCCTGGCTTTTCGCTGGATTGGTACTCACATATCCGACGGTTTATTATTTTGTCTTTCCTCATGCACGGTATCGACATCCGATCGAACCTGAGTTGCTGATCCTGCTTGTCTTTCTGCTATCTGAAGCGAGGCATTTCAATGCAAAAGTCAGAAGTTAAAATGCAGAAGTTAGAACCTAGTGGGGTCTCACTTCTACATTTTTACTTCTCACTTCTACCTTGAATCCGTGTGAGACAATTCCGAGTTCCCTCGGCGCTCTCCGCGGCCTTTCTCCGCGCACTCAGCGGTTAAGGCTTTAACCGCCGAGAACGCAGAGCGAGAAACCGCAAAGGCTATGAAACTTTCCATTGTCATTGTTGCGTTCAACGAAGAAGCCAACATCGGGCGCACGCTCGCCAGCGTGCAACCGCTGGTTGCCGACGGCAACGGAGAAATTATCGTCGTCGACTCCGGCTCGACCGACCGCACCGTGGAAATTGCGAAATCGTTTGGTGCGAAAGTTTTCGTCGAAGAGTGGAAGGGCTATGCCGCGCAGAAGAATTCGGCCATCGATAAGGCCAGCGGTAACTGGATCTTCAGCCTCGATGCCGACGAAGAGGCCGATCCCGAATTGATCGGTGAATTGACTGGGCATCCCGCCAACGGCTCTGCGCCGGGCGAGTGGTGTCTCACGATGAATCGAGACAAAAAAACCTCGACGATCTCCGACCCACTGTCACCAGCATTCTTCATACGCCGGAAGAATCATTTCCTGAAACGGTGGATCAGGTACGGAGGCTACTGGCCTGATCCGAAGTTGCGCGTTTTTCCCCGGAGTAAAGGCAGGTTCGAAGATCGCTCCGTGCATGAAGACGTTCAGGTCGACGGGCCGAAGCGGACAGTTCCCGCCGGCGCTATCATCCACCACTCCTATCCCACACTCTCCGACTACGTCGACCACATGAACCGCTACTCGTCGCTCGGAGCGGAGATGGTTGTCGCCAAAGGCGGAGTTCCTTTTAGCTTCATCAATATCGTTCTGCGCCCGCTGTTCACGTTCATCTACAACTATTTCTTTCGCCTCGGCTTTCTCGACGGCCGGGAGGGGCTGCTGCTGCACCTCTATCACGCGGTTTACGTTTCTTGGAAATATGCGAAAGCGTGGGAGTTGTCGCATCGCGGAAAGTAGTGAGTGAGTGGCGCGAGGCGTCCGATGGCAGGCAAAGTCGTCACTAAGGTCGCCGGGGAACTCGCTCTCTGCATGAGCCGCCCGCAGTTCCCGCCGGCAACATCGGATCACAGGCTGTCGTAGGGTCCCTCGGAGAACTATCGTTCTCCTTCAGGATGACATCGCTCTATAGGTATCAGCACTACCTTCGTTCTGAGGGACGACGGCACGATCCGCTCACCCCGCAGACGAACCAACGTCTAACCAGAAAAATAGAATGCCAAAGATGCGACCATTCAGACTCATCTCGATGCTCGTACTCGCGGTTGTCTGTGCGACCCAAGCCCAACCCTCCAAGCCGCCTGCGACGGAGCGAATTCAGCTTCATCTCGATACGAGCGAAGCTGAAGCGGTTCTCGCGATCCTCGCCATTCACAAATCGGGAGTGGACCCGACTGACTCCGATTGGCGTCCTTTGTTCGCGTCCGAACCGTATGTCAGGCTCAAGAAGCGCGAGGCGGCGATGCACCGCGATTTCACCGACGAAGATTTCAAGAAGTTCGTCCTCTCGCCGGAGCTGGCAGCAAAGGAGACTTCTCTTCGACAGACGCTCGATGCCTGGAAGCGGACGGATCTCGATGCTTCTGCACGCCGCATCCTGACCTACCTGCCTGATCAGGCGACGGTCAAGGCTAAAGTGTTTCCTGTGATCAAGCCAAAGACGAACAGTTTTGTCTTTGACACTGACACCGACCCCGCCATCTTTCTGTACCTCGATCCAGACGAGTCAGCGGCGAAATTCGAAAACACCGTCGCGCACGAACTGCATCACATCGGATATTCCAGCGTTGCGTCCATTGCGGAGGATCGACAAAAGAATGTGCCCGCGAGCGCGAAGCCCGCGGTGGAATGGATGGGAGCATTTGGGGAAGGCTTCGCGATGCTTGCCGCTGCGGGAGGCCCAGACGTAGACCCACACGCGCCAAGTTCCGCGAAAGAACACGGTCGATGGGATCACGACCTGGCCAATTTCAACGATGATCTGATCTCACTGCAGCAGTTCTTTCTCGATGCCATTGACGGCAGACTTCCCAACAAAGAAAAGATCGACGAGAAGGCCTACACATTTTTTGGCGATGCGCAGGGCCCCTGGTACACGGTGGGCTACAAGATGGCTGTGATTGTCGAGAAGCGGTTCGGACGGAAGGTTCTCATCGACTACATGCTCGATCCCCGCGAACTACTCTCCCACTACAATCTGGCGGCAAAGGAAATGAACGACCGGGGAAAAGGGACTTTGCCGCTTTGGTCGCCTGAACTGATGCAGAAAATCGGCTTGCGCCTCGCGGACGCTCAGTAAATTGCCTCGCGGGGATCAGAGTTTGCTGACCGACCGGTCGTTCCGCTCGCGCTTCGCGTCCTTGCCCACGCGCTCTCACTTCCCTATGATCGTGTCAGAACACTGGGGTTCGCATGGAAAAGAAGATCAAGCCGCAAGTCGCTGAAAGTCCTGTCTCTGAGGTCTTTGAAGGTCGCCGCCCAAGCGCCGCAGAAAAAAGCTGGGCTGAGAAGACTCTCGCTCCGACCATCGAGAAATCTCCGGAGCGGCCCATTGGCGCGCCGACGGGAGTCAACCTCGACGAACAAGGCCACGCGCGCTTCACGACCATTTCCGGACTTCCGATTCGCCGCCTTTATACACAAGCCGATCTCCCCGCCGACTGGAGCGAAGAAAACTATCTCGGCTTTCCTGGCGAAGCTCCCTTCACGCGCGGCATTCACGCTACTGGATATCGCGGCAAGCTCTACACCATGCGGCAATTCTCCGGCTTCGCTTCGCCGGAAGAAACCAACCAGCGCTACAAATATCTGCTGGAGCACGGCGGCAGTGGGCTCTCCGTGGCCTTCGATTTACCTACTCTCATGGGCTACGACTCCGATCATCCTGCGAGCGAAGGCGAGGTCGGAAAATGCGGCGTCGCCATCGATTCGCTCGAGGACATGGAAATTCTTTTCGATGGCATCGATTTGGAAAAGACGACGGTGTCGATGACGATCAATTCTCCTGCGTCGGTTCTCTGGGCGATGTATCTGGTCGTCGCGGAAAAACAAGGAGCCGACTGGAAGAAGATTTCCGGCACGATTCAGAACGACATCCTCAAGGAATATATCGCGCAGAAGGAATACATCTATCCGCCAGCGCCGTCCATGCGCCTGGTGATCGATACTTTCGAGTTTGGATCGAAGTTCACCCCGCGCTTCAATACCATCTCCATCAGCGGATACCACATTCGCGAAGCCGGTTCGACTGCGCTGCAGGAACTTGCCTTCACCCTTTACGACGGCGTGGAGTACGTAGAATGGGCCCGTCGCCGAGGGCTCGATGTGGATGAATTTGGTCCGCGACTCAGTTTCTTTTTCAACGCGCACAACGATTTCTTCGAAGAGATCGCCAAGTACCGCGCTGCACGGAAAATCTGGCACCGCGTAATGAAGGATCGCTTCGGAGCCAAGAACCAGCGCACATGGCTCATGCGTTTCCATACGCAGACCGCCGGAGTTTCACTTCCGGCACAGCAACCGAGAAATAACATTGCGCGCGTCGCCTTGCAGGCCCTGGCCGCGGTTCTTGGAGGAACGCAGTCGCTGCACACCGACTCTTACGACGAAGCCCTGGCGCTGCCGACGGAAGAAGCGGCGCGTATCGCCCTTCGCACCCAGCAGATCATCGCTTATGAGTCCGGCGTGACCCATACCGTCGATCCATTGGGCGGTTCCTATTTCCTGGAGAACCTGACGCTGCAAATGGAGAACGGAGCTTTCGATTATTTCGGCAAGCTCGACGCGATGGGAGGTATGGTCAAGGCGATTGAACGAGGGTATCCGCAGAAAGAAATCGCCGAAGCGTCATACCAATATCAGCGCGCGGTTGAAGCCCGGGAGAAGGTTATCGTCGGAGCCAACGAGTTTGTCATCGAAGAGGAGTCTCCGCACATCCTTTATATCGATGAGTCGGTCGCCGTCCAGCAGTCTGCCAAGTTGAAAATTCTGCGCGAGCGGCGCTCGAACGAAGCCGTACAGCGTTCGCTTGAAGCGCTTAAGAAGGCCGCGGCCATTGAAGCCAAGGCGGGTACGGACGGAAACATTTCTTCCGCGAACACGATGCCATTAATTGTGGATGCCGTTCGCGCCTACGCCACCGTTGGAGAAATCTGCGAAGCGCTGCGCCAGGTTTATGGAACCTACACCGAAGTAAGCATCACGTAGGCGGAAAGCAGGTCGGCGTGGGAATCGCTTCTGATGTCAGCTCGATGCGGCGCAGTTTGAATTCACAATAGGGTTGACAGCCCGAGTATTCAGCTACCGATCGCCTTTTTCACCGACTGGGCCTTCGCATCCGCAATCAGTTTTTCGACCATCGCTCTGTCTTTGAACTGAGGATTGCTCTTCAGCAATCGGCTCCAAGCTTCAATCGCGCCGGCCGAATCGTTCTTTCCTTGCAGCCGGATCAATCCCAGATTCAAGAGTGTTCCCGCATGCTTGGGATCGTAAGAAAGAGATTTCTCCAGCTGACTGATCGCTCCGTCGACGTCTCCTTGATAGTAAAGACACGATGCCAGATCGGTGCGCGGGCCGACATTGCGGGGATTCACCTCGAGTGATTTTTGGTAGTACCCCGCGGCCGTCTGAAACTGATGGGTGAGACGATAAACATTGCCCACTTCGTTTAAGAGATCTGCGTTCCCGGGATCTTTCTGAAGCTTGACCAGGAGCGGTTCCACTTGCTTGTCGGCCATGCGTTTCATGTCATCCAAGGAAGGCGTTGACCTTCCCGCAGGCGTTGTGGGAGCCGTTGTGCCAGCCGTCGCGACGGGCTCAGTTGAAGGCGTGTCGGTTGGAGAAGTCGGAGCGGATCCGCGCGCCAGATATCCCACCATCAGGCCCACGACCATACAGATCACCGCCATCCCATAGGCCTGCCAGGGACGCCAAGTGGTTGTCGGATTCCCCGTCACATTGTTTGGGTCGTGCATATCAAGGAGGAGAGAAGCATTCGAAAGTCCACAGAGGATTGTCCGTAAGTGGTTCATTCATCGTGGCGGCGGTCTGATCGCTTTGAAAGACTTAGTTTTCGACGGGGGAAAAGCCCATCGCCACTGCGAGAAAACTCCCACCCACGGGCCTTCGTAGACTCGCACGCGGCTTGTGCTGTGCGCGAAGTCAAGCTCTCGTAAGCCCGCTTTTGCCTAGTTCGGCATTACGGCCGTAATGCCGAGATACCTTCGCTCGCTGGAGTCAGTTCCTGCTATGCCGAAGTAGCCATCAATGGCACTGCTGTCTCATCGACAGGGTTGGACATGCGCAGTCGCAATCACTCTTTTCCCCTGTGTTTTCTTCGCCAGCAGCACCAGCGATCTAACGGCAACGTACCGCACGGGTACATCCGAGGTGCGAATCTCCTTTTTTGCGACCGACGAAAAGAATGAACTCGTCCCGAGCGTCACGCGGGATGATTTCGCGATCGTCGACAACGGGGACGTCGTCCGGGAATTCCGCAGCCTGAATCCTTCGAATGAAACGTCGATCGATGTGCTGCTGCTTCTGGATTCCAGCGGATCGGTTGAGCCGAGGTTTCAGACTATCAGGGGCGGGATTTTGCGGCTGGCTGCGGCCCCCCGGAAATCGCCCGATATCGGACTGAGCCTGATCGCCTTCGGCGCCTCAGAGCCTGGTTTGCTTTGCACGAACGGATGCACTGTCCTTGTGCTGAGCCCGGTGCTCGCCGCAATTCGGCCCTCAGGGATTACGCCACTGTTTGATGCCATCGAGTACGCCGTTCGCTTCATGGCAGAGAGGCGTAAGCCCGACGTACGACAAGTCATCATCCTGTTCTCAGACGGCAACGATACCGCGAGCCGGGCCACACCGCGCGATGCCGTGGATTCTCTGATTGCCAGCGGGATCGTCATGTACACAATCAATACCGGAGCGGCAAACCAGATCCCGAACGGGAACGCTTTTCTCGAATCGATCGCTGAAGTAACTGGTGGCCGCTCCTTCTGGCTGAGGGACGAAATTGACACAACCCTCCATTCGATATTGGCGGATCTTCAAGCTTCTTATATCGTCACTTATTCGTTGCCCAGCCGGTTTGCCGGATTTCACTCGCTCCGCATTCTTCCCAAACACAATTCGAAATTGCGATTTCACTGCCGGAGAGGATACGTGTATGACGGAAATCACTGAGGAGAAATTCGTGAAATATGCTTTGGCGTTGCTGCTCGCCTTATGCTGCCTACCTAACGCGCAGGCAGGGGTGTATCAGCAAGGAACCGTAATCCGCATGCGTATGGGAGATTGCCTGCCTTCGCATCACGGCTTTATGGTTGCGTTCGGGCCGCCGGCAGGTCCAATGGCGGCCGACGCGTGCCCGGAATACACGCTGGTTTCGGAAAAAGTCGTGTTCGTCATCGTCGGCACTTCCGCCGACCAAGTGATTCCCTTGGCCGATATTGTGGACTTCCGCTTTCACAAAAATGAACTGGCTATGCGGATCGACGATGCACGCAAGGAGAGTAAATTCATGATCCGGGAAATGATCCTTCGCTCGGAATGGGACGTTCTGCAAAGGCACATCACGGAAAGGATGAATGCCGAATCTCACCCGTCGGAAACCAGCTTGGCTTTGCGAACCAGGGAATAACGGTCGGGGGCCTCGCGGGATCACCTGCGAGGCTTCCCCACCCTTTGCGCTGTAGCGAACATTTTTTCCACGGTATCGAGGTCCTTCGGCTGAACTTTTCCCGCCGGGATGCGCATGTTCGTTACGTCTTCGAGTTTGAGCAACAGATCGACCAAGGCCATAGAATCGATCAATCCCGAAGAGACGAGCGGGGTCGTTTCATCGATAGTGATTCCGCGCTTCCGGATCAGGGTGGCAATGTGCTCGATCATCTGCTGCGCTTCTGCAGTCATGGCGGCTCCTATTCGCTTGACCCGCTAGGTTTCTGATTCGAGTTCCGGATGTTCTTTTAGCAACTTGTCTCGCGTAGCGGAGCGCGCGGCCTTTCCCGCTGTGCTTTTGACGATCCATTTCGGGTGTTTAAGAATGATGTCTTTCACCGCGATGCCCATACCGCTCACTACAAGCCTACGAATCTCCTTCTCAATTGCGGCGGCTTCTTCGGACGAAGGAGTTCGCTCAACTTCCGCGACAACCACGATCTCCTCGGTCCCGAGGCTGGGGCTGTGGACGCCCATCGCGACCACGCGCCCATCATGAATGGCCGGATGGCTGGAGACAATTTCTTCAATATCCTGGGGATAGATGTTCTCTCCGCCGACAATCAGCAAGTCTTTCTTGCGGCCCACGACAAAGAGTTCTGCCTCCCGCACAAACCCGAGATCCCCCGTGTGGTACCACCCGTCCTTCATTGATTGCGCTGTGAGGTCCGGGCGGTTGTAATACGCTTCGAAGATGCAGTCACCTTTGATAAGAATCTCTCCGACCACAACGTCATCGGCCGAGTTTTGACCTACAATTCGCAGCTGGTGGCCGGGCAACAGACGCCCGGATGAGGTGAAAGACAGGGCTCCCGGAGAGCCCTCAGCCACGGGAATGATTCGATGGGCGCTCCGGAACTCTCGTCCATCCGCCCAAAGCGTGCGCGGAGGCGCGTCGATCGCGGACTGAGTCACCGCGAACACGTTCTCGGCCATCGCGTATGAGGACTGCAAAGCCGAAGGTTCGATCCCGAATGCCAGTCTGAACTCTCTCATGCTTTCCGCACGCACCGGCTCAGAACAGTTGATCAATGCTCGTACTGACGACAGATTGTAGCTGCTGCGCTTATTTTCCGGAGTACGCCGGGCGACAAACTGAAAGGCGAAGTTCGGCATCCACGCCAGCGTACATCGATGTTCGCCCATGATCTGCAACATGCTCTCCGGATGCATCACCCAGTCGACTGGAGACTGCATCACCACCGGCAGATGGCACACCATCGGAAGGATGAAGCATGCGATCAGGCCCATGTCGTGATACAGCGGCAGCCAACTGTAAATCCGGTCTGACGAATCGATACTTAATGCGGAGCTCAGATGCCTCAACTGCCGTAGCACCGAGGCGTGCGTCAAAGCCACCCCCTTCTGCAGTCCGGTCGTGCCCGCAGAATGCTGGATGAATGCCACACTTTCATGTTCAATCTTCTCCGTTGCGAATTCGCGTTCGTCGATATCCGTGTTTCGGCAGACAGTCGGAACTCGCACCAGACGCGCGTCTCCGGTCAGCGTCACGCACTCCAACATTTCTTCAGGAAATTCTTCGTCGATGACGACGGCTTCCGCTCCAAGGTTAGCCGTCACTCCAGTTAAACCCGCACGATATTTTGAGGGCTCAATCTTGAAATTTGGATATGCGAGGAATGCCGGCGCCGCGCCCAGCATCATCGCTCCGGCAAATACGGTCATCCCAGCAATCCCCTGCGGCATGACGATCACTACGCGGTCGCCGACTCTCAGTCCGTGATCGAGCAGAAGACACGCTTGGGCGTGCGCTCGTCGTCGGAACTCGCCGAACGTCACCGTCTCCTGCTCGTCTTCATCAATCCAGAACGTGATGAAAGGACGATCAGCGGGCGCGGCGTCCAGGGCTTCCACCAGATTTCGGAATGGAAGCGGGCCCGATTGTTCTTCTGAGTTCACTACTCTCCTTGTAAGTGTCGCGAACGCGCTTTATCCTTGCGCTGTCCTTATCTGCTGTCATCCCAGTGACGCAAGGGAGAGATGTTGCTCCAAGGCATCCTGTACTGCTCGTTATTCCTGATTTGCGTCGCTGTCTGCCGCTTCGTTCACTCCCCGCGAACTCGGCAACTCATACTGCTGATGGCCAGTGCCGCCCTCTACCTGACTTGGAACCTGTGGTTCGCAGCGGTCCTGCTGACGTCAATCGGACTGAACTTTCTGATGGGGCGACGGCTCCGGCGGAAGCCTTCCGGCGCCATCCTCTCGCTCGGCATCGTCCTGAATCTGTCGATCCTATGCTTCTTCAAATATCTGCCTGAAGCTGCCATCACCCTTCCGTCATCGCTGCAACGTTTCTCTCATTTCGCACTGCCTATCGGCCTCTCGTTCTGGACTTTTCAAGCGATGAGCTATCTCTTCGATCTATACCGCGAAGAGGAACTCGACCCGTCATTCGTCGAGTTTGCTCTTTACATGTCGTTCTTCCCCGTGACAATCTCGGGGCCGATCTGCCGCCTGCCCGAGATGCTGCCACAATTTCGGTCGCGGGAACTCACCCCGAATCGCAACATCGTTGAAGGATTTCGGCGTATCGCCCTCGGCGTCTTGATGGTGCTCATCGCAAAGCTTCTCGGCCAAGGAATTCTTGGAGGAGACGGCATCGATTCCGGTTTCGATCACCTGAACCGCTGGAGCGGCCCTGACGTCTGGTGCCTCGCCTTCGGCTACGGACTGCAACTATTCTTCGACTTTGCCGGTTACTCGCATATCGCCATCGGCGCCGCCGCCGCGATGGGCTTCGTCATCCCCGAGAATTTTGCACGTCCGTTTCAGTCAACCAGTCCTTCCATCTTCTGGACGCGCTGGCACATGTCCCTATCCTTCTGGATTCGCGACTACGTTTTCCTTCCACTTGCTACCCTGCGCCGCGAAGTATGGTGGCGTAACCTGGCACTCGTGGTCGCGATGCTTCTGTTCGGGATCTGGCACCGCGCGACGTGGCTCTTTGTGCTGTGGGGCGCCTATCACGGTGTGCTTCTCGTGCTGCATCGACTGGAGCAGCAAGTATTGCGAAAGTTTGATCGGGATCCATCCCCCTTCCTTTGGAACCCGCTCGCGTGGATTGTCACCATGACTCTCATTGATCTTGGATGGATTTTCTTTCGCGGCAACTCATTGTCCGAGGCCCGGCAGATGTGGGCTGCGCTATTTTCTCCGGCAACCTACTCAAGCCACTTCCTGAGCGGGAACCTCTATGTCCTTCTCGCCGCGGTCGCCGGCTTGTACGCCGCTTCTCTTGCCGTTGCTGACGTCCTAAATAGCGTCGCTGAATCCGAAAATGCAAAGCTTCCGCACGGGATCATGGTGCTGCTAGCTCGCTCACGCTGGTATTGGATTCCACCTCTCTATGCACTGGCGCTCATTTTCCTGTTCATCGTGACCTTCACGCGAGGCGCCAGCACTGCACAATTCATGTACAACAAATTCTAGAGACTGATGCGTTGGTGAAGCCCCACCAATTGCCTCACTGCACAACCGCTCCGTCTGGAGCGAACACGGGAAAACCATCCCAAGGCTGCGATAACCGGAATTCCGCCAATCCCGCCTCGCGGTTTCGTTCGTACAGGAATAGTCCGTAGTTGTAGTGAAGAATTCGATCGTCGGGCTTTTGCCGGATCGCCCATTGATACTGGGACGCAGTCACCTCGGCGCTCTCGTCTGCGTCGCGCGATTGAAGGGTCAGCCGCAACACCTGATCGGAATGGTTTACCTGATTCGTAAACGGAGGTTTCTGCAACCGCTCGAGCATTTCGCTTGTAATGCGGGATCGGTCATGCTGGGTCAACGCCAGCATTTGCTCGCATTCAGTCTCAGAAAGCACGGTCGACTCTTGCGGCTGTGCTCCCGACTGCAACGGCAACTTGCTTACGATCTGCAAGAACATAGCGCGTGCCAGCACATAGTTCCCGTGAGGAGTCATGTGCACGTGCTCGTACACCAATTCACTGCCGGGAATTCCGTCCGTGCTCTCTTTGGAAAAAATGGTATCGGCATCCACCAGTTCCGCGCCCGGCGCGGATTGCCCCACGGACCGATTGATATCGTTGATCCGGCTGTCGGCCCGGAAACGCAGAGCATCGAGATCGCGGGCCCGCACGAAATGCGCTCTGGCCGCATCATAATCCCCCTGCTTCCAAAAGCTTCGGGCCATTCTGAATTCGACTTCCGCATACTGATCGTCAATCTTCAATGCCGCGGCATAGGCTTGGGCCGCTTCGCCATAGTCCCGCACACTCTCAAGCTCGGAGCCTTTTTGCACGAGGGCGTTGAATGACTGCAACTCATCTGCCCGGAGATTTTCCCGGTGCAGAGATCCGAACGGCCCGCAATCTTTGAGATTCGTCGCCACCGTGCTGACGATGACTCGCGCGCCGGACTCGTGCGCAGCTTCGACGGTGTCGCGCAGATTTTTCTCGAAGTTCTCATACGCGTACTTCATCAGGGAAGAATTTTCTCGCACCTGTTTATCGAGAAACATCTCCATCCCGCCCCACTCCCTCTTTCGCGTGCCGATCTTTGTGAGGGACTGGCCGATACGGGTCGACCGAATAAAAATGCTGCTGCGGATCACCGGCATGCTCATTCCCGACGACGTGAGCGCCGTTCCTGGACCATAGGGACCGACGACCTCGTTGTTTCCCGAGTAAATGATGAAGAGGTCAGGCTTCTGCTGCGCCAGTGCACGCGCGATCGGCAGCAGCACATGCGAGTTGATCGCGACACTTCCGGTGTTGACCACTTCGAATTTCATCGCCGGGAAGCGCTGCCTCAGCATGACTTCGAGATATCGGCTGAACGAATAGGCGGGATCGGGGTCTCCCATCGCTGCCGACTCGCCGAGCACGAAGATGCGGAACGTTCCCTGTGCCTTCTCGGCCGGAATGGCATAAGCTTGGGGTGTTTTGATCATTCCCGGCGGAAAGAAGGGTGCGGGGAAAAACAAGTTGTAGCAAGCGGCGGCGCGCCCTTGCACGGTACACGGAACCAACAGCTCCGTCGGAAAGCCAACGCTGCCGAAGCGCAAGCCTTCCTCGATCACTCCCAGCACAAGCAGCGGAATGAAGAAAGCCAGCGCGACTTGCAGCGCCCACCTTCTCCTAACTTTGCTTACACCTGCACCCACCGCGGTGTCGTTGGTCACAGTTGGCATGGATTCAGTTCCAGCCCACCGGCTCTTCCATATTCACGATGCAGGGCTGGATCAAGCTCTGAGCCGCGGGCCTAACCGAGGTTTCAGACCAATTTCCGTCATCCAGCCCTGCCGCGGTCCCACGGCTCACTCCCGAAGAATCGGAAATGAGTAAGGGAAAGCGAAAATTCGTATCGCACGTGCCCGGCATTACTTAGCCTTGCCTCTAGGCTTCGACACGCTGGACGCAGTAGCCGTCACCGTTCCGTCGGCGTTGTGGGCTGTGTTGTGGCACATCAGCGTGCAGGTGTTGGTCGCGCGATTGTAGGAAATCGGAACGCCGCCGTTCAGTCCCACCACGTTGCCGTCAAAATTCACCAGCCGTTCCCCGGTGACGGTCGGGGACGTCGCTCCCATGCCGTGCGCCGTGTGGCAAACCGAGCAGCTGAAGCCATATTGCGAAATGTGCAAGCTGTGCTGGGTGAAGCTGGTGTTTGCCAGAATATTGTTCGCCACATCGTGACACTTAGCGCACATTGCGTACGGCCCGGCCGGGCTCATATCAGGATTTGGAAATAGGTTCGTCACCGCCCCGCCAGGGACAACTGCCTGGCTGAATTGGTAGTTGCGCTCGAGCAAGTGTGAGTTCACCGATCCGTGCGGGCCGTTCGGTCCCGTGCCTCCAAACTCGCGATTGTCATCGCTGTTATGGCAATCGGTGCAGAAAAGCTGCGTGCCCATCAAGCGCGGTGATGCGAGACCCGACTCGTTGAGCATGTTCACCAGCAGGCTCGGTTGCGGCAACGGGCTCGATCGCGCATGGGTCACCGGATGGCTCGATGTGGCCGACGGTGACAACTCAGAAATCACATTCAGAGCGTCCGCGGCGGAGACCGTGCGGATTGGCGAGTATCCGAAAATGAGCAGACGCTGCTTCCCAATGCTGGTGCCATGACAGCGCAGGCACGTTTCGTATTGGTTCACAAGCGGAAGAGTCGTCGTGATTCCATCAAGCGCGCTGATTCCCGCGGAGCCTTGTTGCGGAGGACGCACGCCCGGGGGCGCCGAGAATTGCACGATAGGATTGGATCCATGCGCGCTGTGGCAATCCACGCATGCCGCATGGCGGTTGTTATTCAGCAATACAGTCTCGGCTGCGTCGTGAAAGTTATTACCCGCGGGAAGCGGATGGCTGACCTTGGCTACTTCCGACATGATGTTCGGCGCCGGCGGAGAGACATACGTGCCGCCTGCATGGCACGTCATGCAACTCTGCGTGACCGGATCATACGAAGGCGCCGCGGGTGTCGACGGCCGCAGCAAGCGCGCCGGCGCCACCGAGTCATGCTCCATATGGCACGATGTGCAGGCATTCGCCCCGACCGTGGTGTAGGAACCGGCGTGTGCGTCCGACGAAACCTGGTTCGTCGCCGTCTGGTGGATGCTCCCGGTAAAGCCGGCCAGCGGATTAATCTGCCCCGTAGTTACCCGGTTCGGATCGTGGCATGCCAGGCACATCTGCGCGTTTGAACTGTCGCGTACCAGAAAATTCTGCGCAATCTTGTCGATACTCTGAATATGCGGATCGTGGCAACTGGTGCACTCAATATTCCCGTTGATCAGCTTCACGGCGCCGGTCGGATCCGCCGTCTTCCCTTGCGTGGTGAGGGACGCCACCAAGTTCGAGGCGTCCTTAAGCGGCGTTACCAAACTGAAGGGATGCGATCCGGTCAGCGTGGTGCCGAACGAATCCGCGGCGTTCATCGAACCAACCATCGGCAGTTGCCCATACGCCGCGGATTGCCCGACTCCGACCGTCCCGTCGTGACAACTGAGGCATAAGCTGCTGGTCACTCCAAGCGTCGGCTGGCTGTTCCCCTGGTTTGGATCGGTGGTACTGCTATACGGCACGTATGCCTTGTTTGACAGTTTCTGATTCCACAGCGGCGTCGTGCCCCCGAGTCCGCTATGTGGAGCGTGGCAGAACGTGCAGCCCAGGCTTCCCTGCGAATAAACGGAAGAGCCGCTGCCCAAACTCAGATTGTGCATGCCCAGCACATCCGCCGTAGGCGCCTGTGCAAAACTTATGGACGAGATCATCACGGCGGCGACGCCCAGCAGTATTTTCATGGCTGCTTCCCCGCGTCTGCCACTGGCGCAATTCCGTAATAGTGGAAAACCTGGACTCGCCGGTTGAACGAATCCACTACATAGATGCGGTCATGCTTGTCGATCTCGAGGCCCGCAGGCAACTGGAACTGTTCCGCCCCGGTCCCCTTACCGCCAAAGTAATACAGCAGTTGCCCCTGTTCATTGAACACCTGCACAATGCCCCACTGCCCATCCACCACATAGAGGTGCGATTCTGAATCGAAGCCAATTCCCTTCGGACGAAAAATCCATCCGGCGCCATCGCCAGCTTTTCCGATCGCATAGCGGAACTGTCCCGAGCGGTCAAACACCTGGACGCGGAAATTCATCGCGTCCACGACTGCGAGATCCTGGCCGTTGAGTTTTACCTCGGTCGGAAAATTAAATTCGCCATCGCCCGTGCCGGATTTTCCAATCGCCTGCAGCACACTTCCCTGCATGTCGAGCATGAAGACCTTATTGCGCAGGGTGTCGCTCACATAAATGCGCTGAGCGGCGGAGTCGACCGCAATCCCGGTGGGCCGCTTGAAATATCCCTCGCCGCCCTTCAGGCTTCCGATTGTTCGGCGAAACTTGCCGTTGGCATCGAATACAAAAATCTTGCCTGCCTGTGAATCGGTGACGTAAATGTTGTCCTGCGCATCCACCGCCACGCATTGCGGTGTGAGCATCGGATCTTTTCCGGCATCGCGACGTGACACAAATTTGTACTTCTGCTGCTCGAAATCGAAGATGTGGATCCCCGCCGCCGCCACATCGCTCACGATGATGCGTCCCCGCGAATCGGTGACCACGCTGTAGGGACTCACGAGATAGTGAAAATCGGGTTGGCCCGCGATCGTGTCCACGACGCGCGTCCAGAAACTGCGTTTCGGCTTAACCTCGCGCTCCAGGCTAAAGCTGCGTTCGAAGGTGAGCCGGCGTCCCCCGTCCATCTCCAAATCGGGCGCCGCCAAGGGTTTGGCGGTCACCTTGGGACGCTTGCCCGCATTCATCGACGGAACAAGCAGCAGCGCCGTCAGGACCAGAAGAGTCCCGCCGGCCATCCGCAAGCTTCTTCGCGTCCTCAGAAAAAGTCGACCCATCTGGAGATTCCGACAAAGTACATCGTGGAATTGGCCGGCAATCCAACTACGCTGATTCCCTGAGTGAACCGCGTGTAGCCCGCCTGCAGTCCAACCTTGCGCAAACGATACTGCATTTGCGCGTTATAGATTTGCGTGTTGTTATGCGATTCCGTTTCGCCTATGGTACGGCTGATCGCACGATTGTAGCTGCCGGCAATCACCAACCGCCGGACCGGAGTCAGCGCAATGCCCCCGCCATAGCTTGATCCGCCGAAGTTCACAAAATCCGTGATTCCCGGTGTTCCGGAAACGGGCACCAAGCCTGTAGCACCCAGGAGAGAAATTCCGGTCGATTGCGTATAGTTTGCGGTGAGATTGTATTTCCGCGTGCTCAACGACGTCGAATAACCTTCGCTGCGATTCGTATTTCCTTGCTGGTTGGTGAGACCACTATGAGTGCCGTTGAACGCAGCCGTCCATGTGATCCCCATGGGCATGCGGCGATGCACATTCGCACCGTAGTTGTAATACGACGTGGTATACGTCACCAGTAGAGTTTGCACATTCTGGGCATAGCTGAACACACCGGAGACCTGCCAGCGCTTGATGCGGTGAAAGAAGTTCGCGTTTCCGACGAATCCCACGGCATTCGTTCCCTGTCCGTTGCTGCTATCGATGATGGAACCGGAAAACGTGAACATATCCAGGATCCGCTTTCCGTAGTTCACCGTTCCCACCAGGTAATTCCCGGTGTAAGTCTTGCCGAAGTAGGACTGTTGGTAGTGAGTCGCCTGAGCGGATCCCGCCAGATAATTCGTGAACTGGTAAGTCGCGCCGCCGCCAGTCGTAATCGAGTATGCGCCGGTCCCGAGGCTGACTCCTTCCACGGGAGCTCCGCCGCTGTTAAGGCTCTGCGCCAGGTATCCGCTTAGATTGCTGGTGTAGTTCTGCGTGGCGCTTAATGAAAGTTTCCGCGTCGGATGAAAAGTCACGCCAGCCGACTCGATATCGTCGGTGTAGGTGGATGCATACGATGGCTGCCCGGCACTTGAGAATGCGTCGTTGGTGAACGATGCGCGGTCGTAATTGACGAATAGCGATCCACTGAACGGCAGAGAGTGCTGGGCGCCGAATCCAACATCGTGTCCGCTTGAATCCTGAATGGAATTTTGTTGTCCGGAAAGAAATTGCGGAAATTCCGAATTCGTACTCTGGCGGTTGAAGAATGCATCCAACCGAAATCCCGCGATGTCGTACGCCGACCGTATGTTGAACAGCCGCGTACTCGAATTCGTTTCCTGATCGGTGCCGTAGATCGTGCCGCTGCCTTCGCCTTGAGAGTATCCAACCGAGAGCGTGGGAAGTTTCGGCAGCAAAGCGCTCCAGTTGACGCCAAATCCTTGTCCCTTGCCGATCGTTGTGAAATTCGGCTGGCCCGTGAGTCCGAATGATCCAGTGCTGTTCCGGTCGTAATGGTAGCTGACGGATCCCGGGAAGTGGCTGCCCGAGAAAAAATCTGCTGAGCCATCGACACCGCTTGCCCCGGTGAGGGACTGGTAGCTGGAATTCGCGCGCGACTGATTGTAGTAGGGCGATGCCGTGAACGAGATAAATTTTGGATTGTAATAATATCCAGTCAGTTTTCCGTCTAGTCCCCAGGTCAGCCCGTGACTCGACGGAGATGCGTCGGCATAGCTGCCCGTGTAGCCAAAGGTCACCAGGCCGCCCGCGCTCAGTTTCGTATTCTCTCCAATGGAGAGTTCTGTCGAAGGGCCGCTGCCTTGGCTTTGCGCGAGAGCCAGAGGAGCCATCGCCAGCACCGCGACTCCGATGATCCACCGTTCGATCCTCATCTCACTGCTGCCCTTCCGGCCAGAGGCTTAAAAAATGCGATTCGCATTCTTAAAGGGCATTACAGATGCCAAAGTTTCCCACAGCAGCGAATTTGTATTCGATTGAAAAGAAGGAAGTTTCGAGCCATGTGCTCACCGTGATTTCTATTTGGAAGAGAGGGCTGCGGCATATCACCCGACATTCCGAGTCGAAATCCACAATAGGAATTCCGGTTTTAATGAGAAAGCCCGCCGATGAATTGGCGGGCTCACGACAGGGGAACCGTGGACGACTAAACGACTTCGATCTTGGCCTTGGCGCGAAGCTGCTTGGCTAGATTCGAACGCAGCTTCTCATACTTGCTCTTCTGCAGCTCGACCTTCAGATCGTTCTTCACCTCGGCGAATGGTTTCTTCCGCGGCGGAGTGTGCGAATTCAGGCGAATGATCGTGAATGCGGTTTCGATCTGGATCACGCTCGTCACCTGTCCCGGCTGCATCGATTGCAGAGCCTTGACCATCTGCGGCGGAAGCTTGTCGCTCTCCACTACTTTGTGGTCGCCCATGTTCACGCGGAAATCGTCTTCAGAGATTTTCTCCGCGAGCAGTCCGAAATCCTGATAGTTCTTGGTCGCTTTGGCCTGTACCAGGGCGGCGTCCGCTTTCTTCCGGGCATTTTTTTCCTGTTCCAGCGTCGCCTTTAGCGGAGGGATGATCGAGATACTTTGGATGCTGAACGATTCCGGCTGCTGATACTTGGCAGTGTTCTTGACGTAGTACGCTTGCACCTCGGCTGGAGTCACCGCGGACTTAAGTTCCACTTCGCTCTTGAGCACTTGCTCGATCAGCATGGACCGCCGCATCTGCTGCCGCAGCCGTTGCTCCGAGCCGCCCATCTCTGTTTGCATGTACTGCTGATATTGGTCGGGACTCTTGAACTGTTTGCGGAACTCCGTTCCCGCATGAGCTAGCTTTTCTGGTGCAACTGTCAACTTGCGCCGCTGCGCCTCCTGGTAGATCAGTTCTTCGAAGATGATCATCTCCAGAGCGCCCTGGCGGATCGCCGCCTCCTGAGATTTGGGAAAGCCGTTATGTTGCTGCGCGTATGGAAAGATGGAAAACATTTCCCGCAGCAAATCGCGGTCCGTCAGCACAGCGCCATTCACCCTGGCCACCGGCTTATCGCTTACTTGCAGAGGCGAGGTTTGCGCCGAAGCGGTGGTCGCAATCGTTGTCGGTGCGTGGGATGCAACTTGAGCGGAAGCCACCGATAGCGCCGTCACCAGAAGTGCACAGATTGGGAGTTGATATTTCATAGTTCCTCGCTTTGAATCCAAGAAAAAAGGGGGAGCGTATTTCTCTCCCCCTTTACGCAGCACCAAGGTTCTATTGGAACTGGGTTTTGATACCCATGGTGTTGTTCGCTTCGTTCGCTTCGCCAAAGTGGCACTGGCGGCAGAACTGCGTCGTTGAGGGCGCGGTCAAGCCTTTGCTGGCCACTGTGTTGACGTTCGGGTTGTAGGGACCATTCACGAAGAAGAACGTGTTGTAGAACTTTCCGCCGCCGTCGCCGGCAATCGGGCTGCTCGTGCTCGACGTGTATACGGTCATCACATGCTGGTTGTGGCAGGTCGTGCAAACCACATACGGTGTTCCAGCTGTGGTGACACCGAATGGTGCACTCCACTTGCCAGGAGCCAGTGCCGGGAAGCCATAGTTGGCGACGAAGTTGCCATACGGCGTTCCAGGTGTAACTGTGAACGTGCCGCCCTGCGTGCCGCCAGCGGTATACACGATGCCTTGCCCAGCACCCTGCATCACTTTGCCATAGCTAACCAGTGTTGCGGCCTGGCCTACCGGGTGATCGTTGGTGTAGTTGCCGGCCGTGGTGTTGTCATTTCCGAGTAAGGTCGGAATCGGCTGGCTGCCGTAAGCGGTGTTGGTGAGAAGTCCGATGGCCTGTTCGTACGACTGGTTGGCCATCATGTTTCGGGCCGTGACGTTGCCGTCATGGCAGCTCAGGCAAAGAAGGATGCCGCCGACTTCCGCGCCGCCGGCCGTGATCGAGGCTGGAAGGACTTCGGTGAACTCGCCGCCGTCGCCGAATGCGATGGACTTGCCGTACAGTGGGCTCGCGTCCTGGCCCCACAGTGCAAAGCTGCCGGCATCCGCCGCGCCCTTTTGACCGGAACCATACGAGCCGCTATGTGGTTGGTGACAGCCTGCGCAGCCTCGGCCACCGTTGTTGTGCGCGCCGAGCACGTCGACCGGTGATACGGCGTTTTGCGCCATCACCAGGCCCCCGACCGCCAAAACAAACATTACAGCTATCAATGCTTTCTTCATAAAATTTACGACCTCCGTGAATGTCGCACTGCCTTAGTAAGACCGCAGAGGCTTAGGCCGAGGGCTGCATCTGCGCCTGGGCGCTCGGTGCAACCGCCCCTCGTCATCTGTTATTGCAACTCGCCGCCCGAAACAGGAGCGTCATGTGGATTTCTCGACCCTTCCCCGTAACCGTTTGTATTAATGGGATTTAACATTTCGCTATCCGGAACTGACGGTTTCTAGAATTCTCAGAAAACTGGGGGAATTCAACCAGTTAGAAGGGTGGGTTGGTTAAATCCCCCACTCGGAGAGAAGCACTTCGATGGGTGTTGCGGAATGCAGCAGTTAGGCTGGTGGTGCCTTGAAACTGTGATCTTCTGGGGCACGTAGCGAGGAAAATCACCGCAGTGGGCTGACGAGCGGCCGTCACATCGGCTCATTTCGGCAAGTCACGAGTCGGCGTTGACGAAACCCTACTTGCTCTGAGGACTCTTGGCGTCGGCCGCAGAGATCGGGGAAGGACTCGACTGTTTCTCCAGCCCCGCTTTCTTTTCCCGCTGCGTTTCCTTGTCCTTGCGCAATTGCTCGGCCTCGCTGTCGGTGATATAGCGGAATTGCTGGACGCGTCCGGGAAAGATCTCAGATGTGAAGACGCGATTGTTCTTGTCGATCGCTATGCTGGCGAGCCCTTGGAACTGTCCGGGTAGCAGCCCGTGACCACCAAAACTGATCAGCAATTGCCAATCTTTGTTGAAGACTTGCACGCGGTCCTGCTGTCCATCGGCCACCCAAATGTGTCCGTCTGAGTCGATGGCGATGCCCTTTGGACGCGCAAAGTATCCGGGACCATCCCCCGGTTTGCCGAAGGCGCTGATAAATTTGCCGTCTGCGTCAAAGGTCTCGATGCGATTGTTCAACGTATCGCAGACATACAGAATGCCCTCTGCGTCCACCGCAACTCCCGTGGGCTTGGCAAAATCTCCCGGAGTTGTGAGCTCGTGTTTGTGTCCGGTCGTTCCGATTTTCCGCAGGGGCTTGAAGCTGTCTGCGTCGTAAACCAGTACCTGGTCGAGGGAAACATCGGAAACGTAGAGCAGCCGATTTTCCTTGTCGATCGCGATGCTGCCCGGATCCACCATGCCTTCGGTGATCACATCTTCGGCTTTGTGAGTCTTGTCGAAGACCAGCACGTGACGCAGACCAGGATCGGAGACGAACAATCGATCTCCGTCGTCGATGGCTAGCCCAATGATGCGGTCGAAGTGCGCGTGCGTCCGGTTCTTGATCAGTTCGACATCGCGCGTTTCCGTGTTGAAGATAAAGATCGCTCCCACCTTCTGATCCGCTACGTAGAGGTTATTCTTGGAGTCGATGGCCATGCCGTAGGGCTCGGCCAACTGGAACAGGACTCTGTCGCCATCGCCCACCGCTTGCGTTCCAGCAAGACGATCCATCCATTTCGCCTTTTTCGTCGAGTTTCCCGCTTCAACCTGCGAGATCTTCTGGGCGGCATAAAATGCCTGGTAGCGGATGCGCGCAATCGCCGGCGGATTCGGCCACACGATGTTCGAGTAGTCGATCACCGGAACCGGCTTGGCTGCCGCAGATTTCTTTTTCTTGTCGCCGAAAGCCGCGAGAGGCGCCAGCAGAGTCAGGCTGAGCAGAATCGTCAATGCCAGCAGGCTGTTGCGGTTGCGTCTCGGGCGTGCGCTGGTTTTCGGCATCATAGTTAGTCTCCGCTTCATTGCCATTACCTCTTCGACAGATCCTTGTGGCATGTCGCACAGAATGCCAAATTGTTTGCCTGATCGTTAACCAACAGATCCGCTTGCGCCGACGAGTGCGGCTGGTGGCAGGACAGACAGGTAATTTTCGCGACGGTCTTGGTCACGTCCGTAGGGTCAACGACATCTTTCACCGGATGCCCTTCGATCGGATGTCCCCGGCCGAATTTCAAGGGAAGGACTACGACCTTATTTTTGGAGAAGTAATCTTCGGGCAGCCGAACGCCGCCGTTAAAGATCGTGTACAGGTGTTCCTTCTCGAGTTTTACCGGCTGTGAATCGGGGCCGTGACATTCCAGGCACACAGCGTCCGCGGTCTTGGCACGTAGCAGGTGATCGTTTTCGCTGCCGTGTGGCTCGTGGCAGGTGGCGCATCCCTGCTTGAATGCGGGCTGATGCAACACATGCTTCTTTGCCTGGGCTTCCTGATCGCTGTGGCAACTGAGGCAAATGCTTACCGCGTTCGTCTTGGGCAATCCCGGTTGCCGGCTGGCGTGCGGGTTATGGCAATCCGTGCAAGCTCCTGCCGCGCCCGGATGCGGCACCTTCGCCTTCTCAATCTTTTCGGCCTGGTCGCTGTGGCAGGTTACGCAGATCGATTTCACGTCCGCCTGGGAGAGGACAACTTTCCCATCTTTCGCGGGAGCGTGGCACAGGTCGCAGGACTTCTCGGCGAACGGCGGATGCAGGAATTGCCGCATCAGCTTCGGCGATGACGACTGGTGAGGATCGTGACAACTGGTGCAATCGGCCTTGGAGAACGGCTGGTCATGATGCGCTTTCTGCAGGTTCGCGTCTTGCGCATCATGACAGTCGAGACAAAGCGCCGGAGCGCTCTTGGTCAGATGAAAATCAAATTCAGCCTTGCCTGCTTCCCCCGTCTTGTGCGTCGTATGGCACGTGTCGCAGCCCATATCGAGCGCGGCGTGCCGGCTGCCCTTCTCCGGAACGTTAATCCCTTGCGTGTGGCAATCGAGGCATAGATTCTTGCCTTTTTCCCCAGCTACCGCTTTCAACAACTGGTTCTTGTTGTCACTGTTATGCGGGTCGTGACATTTGATGCAATCGCGTACAGCAGGCGGGTGCACCGTCCCTTTGATGGTTGCCGCATCTTTGTCCGCATGACAACTGAGGCACAGGGCCTGAGAAGTCGAGGTGATGAGTTTGATCCTCGTGATGTCTTTATTGACTCGAACCTCGTGACAGCTAAGACAGCCCGTGGCAATCGCCGAATGAACGGCCTTCCCTTTCGTTTTGTCCTCGTGACATTCGAGGCACTTCGCCGCATTCACATTTTTGTCTAGCGGAACCGGATGCTCCTTTGCAAACGCGGGCACCGCGATGAATCCGAGAGTCAACATCAGCCGAAAAATCCGGGGGAGGGCCTGGCCAATGTTGAATCGTCGGACTTCAGGAATGCGGATTGGGGACGTTGGGGTCATCGCCGACCATTGCATGTGCACGATCCTCGCCTTCGTGTGTGGAGAAACGCGGCC
Source organism: uncultured Acidobacteriota bacterium (assembly GCA_963819455.1). GTDB lineage: Bacteria > Acidobacteriota > Terriglobia > Terriglobales > Acidobacteriaceae > Sulfotelmatobacter. Next base: position 261,198 of record CAWFWF010000009.1, on the reverse strand, counting down.
GACCACGACTGGGATGTAAATTATTGCAACAAATCAGCTTCCAATTCGGGTTGACGCCTTCAATATTTTTGGTAGCTCTACAGGACGATTCCTGAAATGGGCGATCTGCCACACCCAAATCGGTGAAATGACGCACGCTTCCTTTTAAGACCAAAGTCCATTTCACGAATCGCCGCCACATTCAGTGATTGGAATCACTCGGTTTTCGCAGAGGGGAATCCCCCGCTTTGCCTTCAAAAGATGAGTGTTATGGCTCACGCGGTGCTTCATGGCTGGTGCTTCCTCGCCTTCGCAAGTTCTTCACTTCTTGGGCACTTAACCCCTTTGAGAGACGTTGGCGCGGAACGTGCATTCCACAACGCCGAGGAAGAGGAACGAAATGGCCCTGTCACTTCGCAGCGCGTCCCGCAAAACCTGGCAGACGCTGAGTTCAATCAAGACTGGCGTCGTGCTGATCATACTCGTGGTTGTCTTCTCAGCGGCTGGCACCGTCATTCTGCAACGACCGATGACAGATCCCGACGACATGCAGCGCGCCTACTCGCCGTCGATGCTTCGCTTTCTCGACGCGACTGGCCTGACCGATGTCTTTCACACCCGGTGGTTTGTCGCTCTGATGGTTCTGGTGAGCTTGAGCATCATCGCTGCATCAGTACAGCGTTTCCCCAACGCCTGGCGCTTTTTCGCGCGCCCTTACAAGAGTCCCGATGAAAGCTTCCGAAGACTCCTGCCGACTCAGGCAGTGATTCCGATTTCGGGGGAAGAACAAGGGCTCGGAGCTGCCGAACGCGCTCTGCGTCACATTGGTATGAAGGCGGAGCACATCGTCCGCACCGACAGCTTTTCATTATTCTCGGAGCGCAACCGCATCTCCGAGATGGCGGTTTATATCGTTCACGCCAGCCTGCTGCTGATTTTCCTGGGCGGCATCGTGGACGCGCTCTACGGCTGGCGTGGCTTCGTTTCGCTCAATCCCGGAACTTCCAGCAGCCAGATTGAAATGCGCAATGGCGGGACACGCACCCTTCCCTTCGCGATCCGCTGCGATGGCGCGGGAGAAGAGACCTATTCCGACGGCACGCCGAAGCGCTACTGGTCGAAGCTGGCGGTTGTCGATGCCGGAAACGAAATTCTGCGTAAAGAGATTGTGGTCAACGATCCGCTCGTGTATCACGGAGTCCGCTTTTACCAATCCAGCTACGGCCGCACGGGCAAACTCGATCAGTTGATTCTGAATGCAGCCCCAGCGAATGGATCCGCTCCGGCGCGCGAGATATCTCTAGCGGTTGGCCAGACACTCGCTCTCGATGCGGGCACGAGCGTTCAACTCGTCGAGTTCATTCCCGACTACGTTGTGCAGGATGGCCATGTCTACACGCGCAGCAACGACATCACCAATCCTGCAGTTCATCTGATCGTCACTTCGACGAAGTCGGGTGCGACCGTCAATTTCTGGCTGCCGGAAATTCCTGGTATCGCGGAGAACTCCAACTCACCCTACATCTTTGATCCGAAGGACCTGAAGACGGGCGTCTTCACGGGATTGCAAGTCTCGCACGAACCCGGACAGTGGGCTGTCTGGGCCGGTGTGGTCATGATGGCGGTCGGTCTGACCTTTGTCTTCTACGTCATCCACATGCGCTTCTGGATTGTGCCTCTTCGCGACTCGCGGGGCGGATTGTCGCTGTGGGTGGGCGGATCGTCCAACCGGAATCGGGACGCATTCGATCACACCTTCAAAGAGTTAGTGGAGCAACTTCAGAAGGAATTGAACCAGAGCGCAGCGCCCGCGCATTCCAAGGCTGGCGCATCGCTACGAGCCACAAGCATCGCCGGACAGTAAACGGCTTACGGAGGAAGAATTCATGTCACGGACGAAAGTAGAACAGCATCCCGCGACCGGAGCGACCTTGGTCGTCATGGTAGGACTGAGCATCGCCTTCCTGCTGTTCATCGCTTTTCTGAACGTAGTGAAGAGCGGAAACATCCTGAGCGAAGCAAACCTGCTGTATGCTGCGCTGATTTTTTACGCAGGCGCTGGCGCACTCTACCTGGGCTTCGGCGTCACTGGAACTGATTCTTACATTCGATTCGCATCGTTCGCCACGTGGGCAGGGCTGATCGCGAATACCGGCGCTGTGGCGCACCGCTGGTATGAAGCGGGACATCCTCCATTCGCCAGCATCTACGAAATGTTGCTGAGTTTCGTCTGGACGCTCGCCGCACTCACCCTGATCGCAGAAAAACGCTACGGAGTGAAAGTGATAGGCACTGTGACCATGCCCGTGGCGATTGTCGGCGTCATCCTGATGCAACTTCTACCCAGCGAAGTTCGCCCGCTGGTGCCCGCACTGCAGTCCACATGGCTACATGTCCACGTGACGCTGGCTATGCTGGCCTATGCCGCCTGCGCACTGAGTTTCGCAGTCGCGATGATGTTCCTCATCCAGGACAAGCTGAAAACAGAAGTATTTCTTGTGGCCACCAGCATTTTCACCGTCGGTATCTATGGCGCGATTCTGACCCGCTTCGAACGATGGGGCGGCTTCAACGTCATCGCTTGGGACGCGGAAAACAAAGCTGAAGTATTCGTCTCGCGCGGGGTTCGCCTGTTCGTGACCATACCCGACCTGGGGTGGCTGATGCTGCTAGTCTTCGCGGCAGTTGCGGCCCCTCTCGTTCTATACGCCCTAGGGCGGCTGAAGAAGAACGATGCTTATCTCGCGACTGCCAATCAGGCGGTGTTCGTCAGTATTATGTTGCAGTCGCTGGCGCTGGTTTTCTTCTTGCTGCGCGCACGCGACGGGCATTATCCATCACTCGACGCGGAAGGCTTGTATGCGACCAGTCTCTCTGCCAGCCCATTCATCTTGTCTGCGCTGGTTGGAGGCATCTTCGCGAATCTCCTCTACCTGCTGCTTCTGTGGCGGCGTCAGGATCTCGAGCGCATGCTACCCGATGCCGAAGCGCTCGACCGAGTCACCTATAAAACGATTTGTATCGCCTTTCCGTTGCTCACCCTGATGATCGCCGCCGGCGCCTACTGGGCCAATCGGGCCTGGGGATCCTACTGGAACTGGGATCCGAAAGAGACGTGGGCGGCGATTACTTGGCTGGTGTACGCCGGGTACCTGCACATGCGCATCACCCGCGGTTGGCGCGGGCGCCGCGCCGCGTATTTTGCGATCCTCGGCTTCGCCGTGGTTATGTTTACCTTCTTCGGAGTAACTTACTTGTTACCTGGACTACACGCCTATGCCTGAGCAACTAAAAACCTTTCAAACGCGGGAAGAACCGAGTGAGGAGCTTGGCGTGGAAGAGACTCCAGCGGCATCCAAGTCATTCTTCAGCACGGAGTACTCGAATCCGACTCCGTCGTCGGAGTTGACCGTCACTTCGGCGGAGAAGTTTCCACTGCCTGATCCCGAACTGCCGTGGTTCCGCATCAATTGGGAGATCAAAGCGCTGGTACCGATCGCCTGCGTCCTTCTGGGAGGCATGCTGCTGTTCTTGCTGGCCACGCTCTCCTGGCGCGATCCCGAGCGGCACATGGTGCTACTTGTCGCAGGCGCTGGAGCGGTCGCAATCTGCGGTGCCCTGTTGGTTGTGCTCACTTACACCGTGCAGCGGCCGATGGTGGAACTTCAACAGAAGATCGCGCAACTGGGTGGCGGCGATTTGAGCGCGGCCGTAAGTTTCTCTCACCGTAACGATGAGATCGGCGACCTGGGACGCAACTTCAACCAGATGGTCGAGCAGCTTCGCGAGAGCCGCACCGAGATCGAGCGCCTGCATCGCACGCAAATGTCCCGCGCCGAGCATTTGGCAACTCTAGGAGAAATGGCGACTGGCCTGGCGCACGAAATTCGCAATCCACTAGCCGGAATTGCCGGCGTCATCGAGATCATCAGCCGCGACCTTCCCTCGACGAGCCCGGCGAGATCGGTGGTGAAAGACGTTCGCCAGGAGATCGCGCGCATCAATCAGATCGTGACCGACCTGCTGCAAACGGCGCGGCCTCATCCACCGAAAGTGCGCAAGAGCGACCTCAACACCACGGTGGAACATGCCGTCATGCTGGGACGGCAGCAGGGCCTGGCAAAATCGGTCAACATCAAGTTGCAGAAAGACCCGACTCTTCCCGAAGTAGAGCACGACAGCGATCAGGTTCATCAGGTTCTGTTGAACCTGCTTTTGAATGCCTTGCAAGCAGTGGGAAAAGACGGCGAAATCTGCGTCACATTGGAGCGGCGTGCCGAGAGCGTTGCCATTGAAGTCGCTGATAACGGCCGAGGCATCGCTCCAGACCACCTGCCCAACATCTTTCGCCCATTCTTTACTACGAAGGGTGATGGCACAGGATTGGGCCTTTCCCTAGCGCGGCGCATCGTGGAAGATCATCACGGCCGCATCGACGTCACCAGCACCATAGGCAAGGGAACGACGTTCGCGGTCGTGCTGCCGCTGCAGAAGGTAAGCCCGCAAGTTGCAGCATCGTAGTGGCGGCGACTGAGCCGCAGGTTCTAACTGAAACGATGTCATCCTGAGGAGGACGAGAGTCCTCCGAAGGACCTTACGACCCCTTATGCTCGCAATCCTGCCGGTCTGGACCGCACATGGTGCATGCGGATAGTAATGTTCCCGTCCACTTCCGCAACTGCTTCCCCCCGACGTACGGTCCTTGGCGCCGGCTCCGCCGCCTCTCAGGATGACAAATGTGAGTTCGGATCTTCTAAACCGTTGTCATTCTGAGGAGGACGCGAGTCCTCCGAGGGACCTTGCGACGGCTTGTGCTCGCAACGCTGTTAACAGGAACCAAGATGGGCGTATTCGGCGGCTAACGTTCCCGTCCACTCCTGCAACTGCTTCCACTGATCTACGGTCCCTCGCGCCGGCTTCGCCGGCTCTCAGGATGACAAGATCTACTACTTTAGATCGGACTCTTAAACCTGATATTGCCAAATTAAGAGACGGAAAAAACTGGGGGGGCCAGTCCGTCCGGTAGCGTACGGTCCATCTTTTTCTCCTTTCGTAGTAAGCTAAAACGCGAATGCCAGCAGACAAGATTTTGATTGTGGATGACGAGCGCCTGGTGCGCTGGTCGCTTCGCCAAAAGTGCGAAGAATGGGGATACCACGTCGTCGAAGCTCCTTCTGGAGAGCCGGGGTTGAGGCTGGCGCAGTCGGAATCTCCCGACTTAGTTCTGCTCGACGTGCGCATGCCGGACATGAACGGGATTCAGGTCCTGGAACAGATCAAGAAGTCGCAGGATGCGCCGCCCGTGATCATGATCACGGCTGATCCTCAGCTCGATGACGTCAAAAACGCTCTCAAGTTGGGGGCTTACGATTTCATCGGTAAGCCTCTCGACTTTGAAGAGCTCCGGGTCACCATACAGAACGCGCTGGAAGCGACCCGCCTTCGCACCGAAGTTCAGTCGCTGCGCGGAGAAGTTCGCCGCAATACTGGATATCACGAAGTTGTCGCGGTCTCGCCTAAGACGATGGAGTTGATGAACTTCGTGCAGAAAGTGGCGACCAGTGAAGCGACCACCATTCTGATCCAGGGAGAAAGCGGCACCGGCAAGGATCTGATTGCGAAAACGATTCACTATGAGAGTTCCCGGCAGCATGGGCCGTTTGTGGCTATCAACTGCTCCGCGATTCCCGAGACGCTGATGGAGGCGGAACTCTTCGGCCACGAGCGCGGGGCATTCACCGACGCCAAACAGATGAAGAAGGGCCTGTTCGAAACAGCGAATGGTGGGACGCTCTTTCTGGACGAGATCGGCGAACTCTCTCCTCTACTGCAAGCCAAGCTGCTGCGGGTCCTCGAAGATCAGGTCATCCGGCGTGTCGGCGGTGTGCGCGACATGCAGGTGGACGTGCGCGTGATCGCGGCCTCCAACCGTGACTTGGAGAAAGCCGTTCGCGAGAGTCATTTCCGCCAAGATCTTTACTACCGTCTTGCGATCATCGCGATCTTTATTCCGCCGCTGCGCGAGCGTACCGAAGACATTCTTCCGCTCGTCGAGTTTTTTATCGGCTGGTACAACCGCAAGTTCAAGAAAGCGGTACGTGGCATCAGCCCCGAGACGCGGCGCCTGCTGCTTGCGCACAACTGGCCGGGGAACGTGCGCGAACTGAAGAACTCTATTGAGCGGGCAATGATTCTGGAAGAAGAGGCGATTCTTCGTCCTATGTACATGCCGTTTGCCGTGGGAGAGGCGGCGCGCAGCGGCCTGACCGCCTTCGAGCACAGCAGCGCCTCCGCGGACAATGGCGGAAAACAGCTGCCCAATGGCCGCGTGCTTCCTCGCCTATACATCCCGGAAGAAGGAACGTCGCTCGAAGAAGTCGAGCGCGCCATGGTCGAACTCGCAATGCGGCAGGCGAATAGCAATCAGACTCATGCGGCGCGGCTCCTTGATATCAGCCGTGACGCCTTGCGCTACAAGCTGAAGAAGTTCGAACTGGTGACGGCTGGCGACGACGAGGCTCCTGAGGCCGTTCCTGACGAGAAGTCTGCCGGCTAGACCGGATTCGATTTTCCCATCGAAACAAACAGGGCCTCCTTCTGGGAGGCCCTCTTGGCGTCGTTATGAATTTTATGAAATGACGCCGAGATTCCGTTATCCCCGCGCGGCGTGCTCCCTGGCCTTCGCGATGTACTTCTCCACCTGATCTTTTTGCGGATAGTCGGGGTTTGTCTTGAGCAGTTGCTGCCACGCTTCGATAGCGCCCTTCGGATCAGCCTTGCCCTGCCAGCGGACCCATCCCAAGTTGAAAAGGGTTTGCGGATGCCCGGGTCCATACTTGAGAGCAGCCTGCATGGCTTCGACAGCTTTGTCGGCGTTCCCGCTGTACCAGTAAGCGGTACCCATATCGGTGCGAACGTCGACATTCTCCGGATGAATCGCCAGCGCCCGCTCGTAATACTGAATCGCCTCCGAAAACTGCTGTCCGTCATAGAGCAGATCGCCTAACTTGACGAGAGAGTCGTAGTCACCCGGATTTGCTTTCACCGCTTCAATCAATGGAGCCACAGCTTGAGCGAGAGCCGCTTGCGCCTCGGGGATCGGTTGCTTAGTGGTCCCGGCTTGAGTCGAGGACGGCCCGGGCGACGTCTGAGACGACGACGCCGCTGCAGCTGCTGGATTTTGCGACGCCGAACCGCGGAACAGATATCCCAATGCCACGCCCAGCAAGAGACAGGACACGGCGAGCAGGTATGCCCGCCGGGCGGTCCAATTGTCGGTAGCCGTGGAATTAGTAGTTGATTGCAACCGCTGTACGTTCTCGCTCATCTTTTTTCTCCGATCTGGTGCCGGCAAGCGCCTGTTGCGGCGTTTGCAGATGGAACAGGCGCGTGACCGCAGCGGTCATTTGCTCCTGCTCTGCTTTTTCTGGAAGTTCCTTCAGCTCGCGGGCCAGGGAGCTGGCAATCTTGTTGATGATCTGTACGGTGATTGCGTGAAGCGATAGATCCTGTTCCCTGGAAAATGGTCCGCGCTCTTCGATAAAGGACTCCAGTTCCTGCCGGCAAATTTCTTCGAGGCGCTGGCGCAGCGCCACAACCGTGGGCACCGCACTCTCCGCCTTCAGCTTGTTGCGGAAGGCATGCGCTTCCTCATAAACAATTCTTTCCGCTTCGACGGTCGCGGTCTCACGATCCGGCGCGCTGCTGCGGATCGCGCGCTCCAACCCTTCAAGGTCGTAGAGCAGGATGCCATCCGCCCGGCGCACCGCTGGATCCACGTCTCGCGGCATTCCGAGATCGAGGATTACCAGCGCCACATGGTTGCGCTCCGTGGCGATTCGCTCCGCTTCTTCGTGCGTTAATATCACGTGCGGACATCCAGTCGAGCTCACAACGATGTCGGCACCCACCATGCATTTCCAGCGATCATTCAGGCTGGCAGCTGTGCCACCGAGTCTCTCCGCAACTTCGTGCGCACGAGCGGTCGATTGATCGATCACCACGACCGATCCAGCGCCGCATTCGATCATTTGGCGAGCCGATAACTCGCTCGTCTTGGCGGTCCCCAGCAAGAGGATCTTGCGGCCATTCAACGAACCAAAGATTTTGCGCGCCAGCTCCAGCGCTGCCGTTGGAATCGACACTGCTAACTTGCCGACAAGGGTTTCGCTGCGCACTCGTGCGGAAACAGCCAGGGCGTGATCGATGGTAGCGTTCAGATAAGGTCCGGCAGCGCCGACCGTGCTGGCTTGCTGCCACGCCGCTTTCACTTGTCCAACGATCTGCGGTTCACCCAGCACCAGCGAATCGAGCCCCGAGGTAACGCGGAACAACTGCATGAGGGCGGATTCGTCGAGCAACCGGTAGAAATGCTGCCACTCGGTGAGCCGGAGACCGTGTTCAGAACTCAGAAACTGCAGTAGCGAATTGGCGGCCAGTGTCGGCTCGCTCGCCCACACCATAAATTCGGTCCGCCCGCAGGTGCACAGGACAACGACTTCTTCGATGCCTTCCGCGCTCTTGAGCTGCTTAAGGATTTCGTAGCGGCGATGCTCGCTGATCCAGAACCGCTCTCTCATGGCCAGCGAAGCCGTGCGGTGGTTCAGCCCGATCACCATGAAAGTGGGTTCCACGAGACACCTCGTCTTCAAACTGCAATTGTGTAGAGGCAACCACAGTGCCAAAGGGAATGCGGAAAAAACTGCTCTCCTCTGGCTTGTTTTCAGTCGTTTGCATTCATGAATCGAGGGGAAACAGCTTGTTGCAGAATGCCGCAGTGCGGAATCACCCACGGAGCAGGAGTGTTTTGGCGCGATCTACCGCGATTTCACGTAGTTAGACGAACACCACCGAAATCACGGTCGGTCGTGATCGAAATCACTGACGGTTAGGTCTCTTCCGGTCGAAACTGCAAGACGATTAGTAAGTTCTTATTCCGTCTTGAGGGCGCCTCTGTGCGATTCATGTGCTTTTCACAGTCGATGCGTCAGGACATTAGAGATCGAAAGGATAAGCAATCATGAAGATGACGAAGCTTGTGATCCTGATCGTAATGATCGCCGTAGCCCTATTTCTGATTCTGCCGAGCCTCTCCTGGGCAGCCGATGATGGCGCTGCTCTGTATAAGACGAAGTGCGCGGCGTGTCACGGTGCTGACCTCGCCGGCAAGCCGGCCGCAAAGATTCCGAGCCTGGTTTCCGACGATGCGAAGAAAGCGTCGGATGCTGACCTGACCGACATGATTGCCAACGGCGGCAAAGACAAGAAGGCAATGCATGCTTTCGGAGCGAAAGGCGTCACCCCCGATCAGGTGAAGATGATCGTTTCTTACATTCGCACTGCGCAAAAGTAGTTATTGCAGGACGGGTAAGAACGAAGCTGTAGGTATCGCTGTTCCGAGAGGCGAACCGTGGCCGTCCGACCGACGGTGCACTTTATGAGAGGGTGAGTGATCCGCTCACCGGTAGGCTCCGGCGATGCCCGGAGACCGGACATCCCCTCAGCGTTCGCCGCCCAGATCGGAACAGCAGCCCGGGTCCCGGTGCTCACCCCCGGACCCGGGCATTTCTCTGTCCATAGTGGCTTCGGGGAGGAATCTGCCCCTGCAATAGGTCGGGACCGAAACTGGCCGGGGTCCATCTCCCATCGTGTATGTTTGGCCCAGAGGATCAATCACATGGACGCGGGCATTCCCATCGGAATATTCCTCGGTTTTCTTGCCTGGTTCCTGCTGCGTTACCTGGCAGGTGGCTTTTACACCGTCGATCAGAACGAGCGCGCCGTAAAGACGAACTTCGGGCGAGCCGACCGCATCCCCGGAGCCACAACGCTCACCGATCCTATCTCCGCGAGTCTGGATGACGAGGAGAAACGGCGCTACCAGTACCCGCAGGTACGTGTGATCATGCCCGGCGGCCCTTACTTCAAGTGGCCATGGCAGAAAATCTATAAGGTTTCGATTGCGACGCAGACCGTGAATATGGCCTTCGATCCCGATGTTCCGGTGGCTAATCAATCCGGCACGGTTGTGGAGGCGGTCACCAAAGATCAGCTGAATACCGGCCTCACAGGACAAATTCGCTATCACATTTCCGAGCGGAATCTTTACGCCTACATTTTCGGAGTCAAGCGCCCGATCGCCCACGTGATGGGATATTTCATCTCCGTGCTGCGCGAGCGTATTGCCACCTTTGAGGCTCCGGCGTCACCCACGGCAACCGATCCGGGAGGCGCAGGCATTTCGATCAACGATCTGCGGAAGAATCTCCGCGACCTGAATGAGCACATGGACCACGAGTGCAGTTCGTCGGATGCACGCTACGGGATCGTTCTGGACGCGTCGCTAATTACGGGGATCGATCCGCCGCCCGAGGTGGAATCCGCGTTAGCCGCGATCAATACCGCGCACAATATGGTGTCTTCCGACATTAGCCTGGCGCAGGCCAGCGCCGACCAACGCATCGAGCAATCCAAACGGGCGGCTGAGATCGAAACCCTGAAGGCCCAAGCGGAAGTGCAGCCTTTGATTTCACTGGCGAGCCAGCTGGCGGAACTCAAAGGCGCAGGCGAAGGCGCATTACGCGCCTATGTGAGAAACGTACGGCTCGGACTCTTTGGCAACGCGCAGCAGGTTGTGATGGAGAACAAGCAATGAATCTACTCATCGCCGCCGCGGTCACGTTTGCCGTCTGCTTCGTATTTGTTCCAGTATTCTTCGCGCTGCTCCGCTTCTTCGGTGTGTACGCCGTGGTCGAGGAGCGAACATGCTACGTTTACGTGCTCTTCGGCAAGGTGGTGGCGGTTATCGACGAACCGGGATTGCACATCTTGCTCTTCAAGCTGGGGCTGAAGGCTCCGATTGTCCGATGGCTGGGGAAACTTTATGTGCTCGACATGCGGATCGACCAGCAATATCTGCGCAGCCAGCCGGTCAATTCGGAAGAAGGCGCGCCGATGGGAATCGGCATTTGGTACGAGATGTTCATCAGCGATCCGGTGGCATTTCTGTTCAAGAACGCCGATCCGCGCGGATCTCTCGCGGCGAATGTCAGCAACTCCACGGTGCGCTGCCTTAGCAACCTGAAGCTTGCGGATATGCTGCAGAACCGCCATTCAATGAGCCAGACCGTGCGCGACGAGGTCTCTCCGCTATCGCACGAGTGGGGATACAAGTTAGGTTCGGTTTACATCCGCAAAGTGCATTTTCGCGATGCACAGATGATCAAGCAGATTGAAGAGAAGGTCGTGAACCGGTTGCGCCAGGTTACGTCGGCGATCAAGCAGGACGGCGCCAATCAAGTCAGCATCATCACCAGCACCGCCGAGCGCCAGGCGGCCGTCGAATTCGCCAAGGCTGCGGCCATGCGTCCGCAGATCGTGGGCGAAGCTTTGAACAAAGTCGTGGCGGATCCTGAAGTTGAAGCCGCGATGTTCGAGATTCTCGAGATTCAGAAGATCGTCGATAGCAAAGCGCGGATCACGCTGATTCCGGAGAAGGGTGGCATTCTGCCGGAGCTGATCGCAGCGGGTTCTCGCCCGATGGATGCGCCGATGCAGCCGCTCGCGGGACGGGGTAGAACTCCAGCGGCGACTTAGTCACTGAGGCTGTGACGCTGCCCAACGAGGTTGGCCTTTCCGTTCGGTGGAACCTGAATTCACAATCGGGGATCTTTCGAGTTCCTTGCGAGGGCCTGTGCCACGTAGCTCATAATGCTGCGTTACTCAGATTCCTGACTCACTTAGGCCACGGCAAAGATGTGCAGAGGACCATGGTGTCTCTTACCCGCTGTTCACAGTGCTGCGGATCGCCCTCTCGTACGTGATATGTCAGTCGAAGGTGAGTTTCGTCAAGCCATTCAATCTTGACGTCGTCGAACCAACTCGGCCCAGAGTGCCAGAAGATAGGGACGTGCTGGCAGCAACCTTCCTTTTTCAAAGTGACTTCGGTGTAGTCGCGTCCCAGAAAGCCTCCGTCATATTTGAGGGTTGCCTGTTGTCCCCCTCTCGACTGCACGGTGCGCGATTGTGTAGGAGGGTTTCCCATCGCGAACATGAAACCGAGAAGCATGGGAAAGAGGATGATGAGCAATAGAACGACCCCGGCGAAACCGAGAATTCGCGAAGTGATGCGTAACCACCGTTGGCGGAGTTTGGGCGCCCACAAGAGAAGCGCCACGAGACTGGCATAACCAAACACAGCCACCAGGACGACCAACATGGGTAACAGTCGCTTGAAATGGTGCCAAATGTCTGGCCAGCAGGGCATCGTCTTTCAATCACCGTAACGAACAAACATCCTACTGCACATTCAATTCGCGTAACGCATCACCCGCACCGCTCAGGTCCGCGAGGCGCATTTCAGAATATTTGCGAGACAGGATCACTCCCGGCGCGCCTGCGCGAAACGCCGCTAGAACTGCACCTTTCACGCTCTGTTGTGTGCACTTGCTGTTGTGCGGTTCGGTGGGGATATCAATATCAATCCCCGGCCAAATCTGGGTCTTCGTGCCGGCGACTCCTTCCAAAGCCCGCTTGGTTTCGCGGTACACATAGTCAGACGAAAGGCCGGTGTGGGGAATCTGATCGTAGCGTCCCTCTTTCAGTCCCATCATGGCGTAGTTCATGTCCAGCAGGCTTTGCTTCGACATGTCCGCGTATAGCGTCGAACCGATATTGTCGGCGTACAAAGCCATGCGCTCGCCACCGCAGTTGTTGTACATCACGACCTTGATGAAGTCGGAATATTCCGAGAGCGCGTGCAGATCCTGTTCCGCACGGTAGATCGGATTAAATGAATTGTTATGCCAGATGTGCCAGCCGACCGGCAGCGACGGCTTCGCAGTCTTCACCGTTTTGTAGATCGCCGCGTAGGTATCGCGCAGGCTATCGGTCCAAAGCATCTCCCACGCAGCAAGTTCCGGATACCGCAACAGCAGTCGCCAGAATTGAACGTAGTATCCATCTACCGGACGCTTCCCGCTCCGGGAGGAACGAACAAATTTCTCCAGTTCCAGGAATCCATTCCGAGCACGTTCGACGTTGATGCCGCTTGCCTTGGCGCGACTTTGACAGAATTCACAAAAGCAAGTGACATTCCCGGGATCGACAGGCGGCGTGTCGTGCGTAGCGCCCAAGGAATCGCAGAGGGCTCCTTGCCGCTCTGATCCCCACATGATTCCGTCGATGTCGTAAGAGCGAGCGTAGTCTTCGACGAGGCCCGTCAGGAAATTCCGATACTCGGGATTGTTGACGCACAGCGTGTCCGCATTCTTGCCATGGAGATCGCGCTCCTGCAATTTTTCGATGTTCGGAAGATCACTGCGGAACACATCTTCGAGCCAGCAGATCACCTTCATGCCCCGCTTTTTCGCCGCCGGAATGACTTCGGCCAGAATATCCAGATTGCCGTGATCGGGGGCGCGCGTGTCTTTCAGAACGGTGTTCTTGTAAAACTCCGGATGCGGCGTAGCGAAATTGCCGCCGTGAAAATTCAAGTCGTATTCCTGCTTGCCATGATCGGGAATCGGCTGCCCCGGAATTTGCCGACCGGCAATTCCTCGACCATAAGTGAACACGGCGAGAAACAGCGTGTTGACGCCGCCACGTTCCTGCAGCACGTCCAGCACTTTTTCGGTGCCTTCGTCGACAAACGAAACTGCACCCACCTGAATGCCAACCATCTTGGACGAAGGGACAGCATGTGACGATAGCGGGATCGCCAACGCAGCGCCCGCGCCTGCGGCAATTTTCACGAAGTCACGGCGATTCAGGTCAACTTTCTCCATGGATTTCTCATTCTCCGATTGAAATCTTTGCCTGCATAAATCGAGCCCGTCCTCTCGCACAATTTGCGAAAGAGTTGGCATTCTCACTAAAGGACGCAACGGGTCTTGAGCTTCTTTTGTCCCCAAGTCGCGCCGCTTTCCAACATGAAACTACACTATCGGGACCCAGCTTGGTGATTCGGTCAGAATTATCAACATCCAAGGCCAGCAATGCACCATCTTGTAACCGCAACTACCCGGGAATAAGATTTGCTGCATGACGCACGATCTGTTCAATCCTGAACATGAAAAGTCAGTCCGAAAACTTCTGGTAGTTGACGACGAGGAACTCACTGCCGACTATGTCGCGGCGATCGGTTCGCTATGCGGTTACAAAACCACAACGGCATACGACGGGGTTGAGGCAGTGAATACGGCCAGAAAAGTTTCGCCGGACTGCTCTGTGATGGGCATTATGATGCCCGGCATGAATGGGTTCGAGTCTGCTGCCGAGATTCTGCGATTTCAGCCTCATTGCAGATTTGTTTTCATGTCGGGGTGGGAGGGCAGTCTGGACTTGATGGGGCAGTTCAAGGGGAAGGGTTACGATTTCCAGTTTTTACTTCCCAAACCGTTTCAAGCCATGGAGTTAATTTGCGCACTCGGTCTGGCAGGCTGCCCAATTGAAGGTACTGAGGTGTTGCCTTTGAACGAGGTCATGCAGCTGGCATTCGCCTTCGGCGCACGTACAGGAAGTAAATCGCTTCTTGGACGATCGAAGAAAGGGCGGCAACTCTCCGCGATGCTGCAAGCGCCAATCCAGAAGGAGTGATGAATTTTCTGCGCTGCGAGCGCAGGTACCTGTAGGTGGGCGACGCAGCTAAGACCCGTTCAGCATTCGGCATCGCAACTTTCTCTCTGCAGGGCCCGGTGGTCCCGCATAATGGACACAACTACTGAGGTACCCGAAATGGATCCTATGACACTGTTTGTTGCCAAGACCTCACGTCGCCTCGCACGACTGATTCTCGTTGGCATCGTCGCCGGACTTTTTTCCACGCCAGCTCTGGCTCAAGATTCCGCAAAACCCGTGCATGACCCTCTCGGAACAATAAAGAGCAGTCACACAACCACTTGTCCTTCTGGTGGTGTAGGGGGAGGCGTGTGCTACACGCTTCTCATCTCTTGCCCAAGCGTAGCGAATATGACGGGCATTCTGAAAGTGAACCGTCCTGCTGGAACTTCTCTAGGGACGATCATTTTCGGTGCCGGCGGCAACGGCGTGGGTTACTACGATCGAGAGTTCGCCTTCGGCGCGACGGCGGTAAGTTCTGTGCTCTCGGCAGGATTCACCACTGCACAGATTAACTTCAACGGATTTTCAAACGGTTGGATGACTGGCCCGGGTGGCCCTCGGAAATTGGCCTGCCGTTATGCCACGGTCGCCCAGTGGGTTTACAACAACATCCGGCCAAGCTCTACCGAGCCTCTTTGCGCGACGGGCAACAGCGGTGGCTCGTCAGTGATTGGGTATGCGCTCGCGCATTATGGCTTGTCGTCGATCTTTTCTATGGTAGAGCTGACCAGCGGCCCGCCGCAGAGTCGAATCGACTATGGTTGCATCTGCGATCAGGCGGCGGGGCCCACGAGTTGCGGCAATGGTCCCCTGAAGCAGTGTTATGGCGTCAAGACGGCTCAAATGTCGATGGATCAGGCGTACGCCAGTACGATCTGTTCAAGCGCCGTCACTACCCATGACCGTACCAATGCCCAGTTGTTTCTGAACGACAGCCTGAACTCTGCGGACGCAACCTTGTCCTATCCGACAACCGACGTGCATCTTCGTCTTCGGCGGACTGGACAAATCGTCTGCGGTTCCCCTTGGTCAGTATTTCGCTGACCGGCTCGCGACGAAGCACACGGTGGATTGTGTTTCTGATGCTCCGCACTCGCTGCCAGACGTGCAGGATGGCGGTGCGAAGGTGAGCGATGACCTGACCGCCTTCTGTCGCAAGCAGTAAATAAAAAACCGGGGACAATGTGTCCCCGGTTTTACATCACTACAAATGAGGCTGCTCCCAGCCTTCTAGGCGGCAGGCGTCAGATGGTTGAAGACGTCAGCCAATCCGTGCAGTCGAGTAGCATCGGCGGGTGTCTTCGCTCCGCTTGCACTCTGCTCGAGCGACGACGACATCCCTTTCAGCTTGGCGATGCTCTTCGCGTTCATGTGCGACTTCTCCGCGTTCTGAATCGCCTTTTGCAGTTTTGAGATCTTGCCGGAAGACAGACCTTGCGACCGCGACAGCTGATCCAGATAGGCTTTCGCCACGACCAGGTTGGCAGGCCACTCGATCTTCTGCTGGTTTTGCACGTTCAGTTCGGAGGTCTGAACCGACTTCGCAGCGTCGATCTCGTTCTGCGTCAGGAACTGCGTCGGGGTCAGTTCGAAAATATCCAGGCCGCGCGCAATTTCCGAAGCGTAGATATTTCCGTTGTACCAGTACGCCGACCAGTCGCCGCCGAGCACCAGCATCTTCGGATCGATCGGGCCACGATCAAAATAAGCGATCTCAAACGGCTTCGCCGGATCGGTGAAGTCCATGATCGAAATGCCGCCCTGGTACCAGGCTTGAACTTCGATGTCGCGGCCGGGCACCGGAACGAGCGAGCCGTTATGCGCGACGCAGTTTTCGGTATCGCCCTGCGCTGCCGGAAGTTTGTAGTAGTTGGCGAAGGTGAGCTTCTGGTCCTTCAGATGGAAGATGGCGTCTGCGCCCCATTTGTTGGGATCATTCGCACGGCAACGTGCTCCCAGGCCGCCACCCCACTCGTCGGTGAAGACGACCTTGCTGCCGTCATTCGAGAACGATGCCGAATGCCAGTAAGAGTAGTTCGGATCGTTCACCGCATCGACGCGCTTGGGGTTAACCGGATCCTTGATGTCGAGCAGGATGCCGTTGCCGGAGCATGCGCCCGCCGCCAGACCGATCGCCGAATAAACGGTGATGTCATGGCACTGGTTCGTGTCCACTGGCTTGTCGATGCCCTTCTTGCTGTGCGTGCCTCCGTTGTTCAGTCCATTGACTGCGCCTGTCCGCGGATCGATGAAGACTCGCGGACTGGAGACGATCCGCGCTTCCTGCGGGGCAGCCAGCGGAACCTTGATGACATCGATACGAAACAGCGCGGTGTTGGGATCCTTGTCTGGCTTCTCGCCCGAGCAGCCGGGCAGTTCTTCCTGCTGGCGAACGAACGAGGTTCCGGAGACATAGATGTAAGCGTTCTCTCTGTCGTTCGGATCGATTACAAGCGTGTGCGTGTGCGATCCGCGGCAAGTCTGAACCGCGGCAACCTGCTTCGGATTTTTGATGTCGGAGATATCGAAAATGCGAACTCCGCGGAAGCGATCCTTCTGCGGCGAGGGAAGGCGGGGTTTCTTCGGCAGCGGTTTGCCGTCTTTATCTTTTTCCTCCGGTTGAGGCGGGTCAGCCGGAAATCCCTGACCGCCACAATCGAGTCTGCCATTCGGCATTTCGACCGACATAAACATCAAATTCTTGTAGACAGAGACATCGCCCTGACCGCCGGGGCAAACCATCGAAGTCAGCAACTGGGCATTGGCCGGATTCGAGATGTCGTAGATATTCATCCCGTAGAAATTGCCCTGGAATAGATGATTCCCCTGGAATGCCAGGTCGGAGTTCGCGAAGGCAAGCTGCGCAATCACGAGATGCAATGGCTTTGGGAGCTTTGTCGCGTCGGACACGCCGAGCTGCCCGAGCACCTTCACAACTTTCGGATCGTCGGGATCGGCGGAGCCGAGCTGGAACGCATCCGGCTTCTGGACAAGTTGAAGATGCTTGATGCCCATCGCGGCTTCGCCGGCATCGAAAATTCCAGGAGTGAGCTTTGCGCGAGGATCGTTGACGTCGGAACCCATCATACCGGGCGGAAGTGGGGGGGCGGGTTGAGGAGCGAATTCATCCATCCCGTCGCCTTCTTCTTCCTTCTTCTTGGCATCCTCTCCGGCCGGCGGAGCAGGCTTCTGCGCCTCGGATTGTGGCGGGGCTGCGGGTTGCGACTCCTGCGCCCCCGCGCGATTGACACTGAAACAGACTGCAAAGACAGCTAAGACCGCACACAACGCAAGACTGTGTACTCGACTCATCGTTTCTCCTCTGGTTTCTCTTTCTTCAACATCGCTTCCATGATCCCAATCTCCGCGCGTTGCGTATTATCTGCATCGGTCGCGAAGTCGAACAATTCCGCGTCCTGCCCGGCGCCGGCAGTGTCGAACAAATCCTTGACCATCGTCAATGCGCCGTTGTGGTGTTGAATCATCCCTGTCAGGAACAAATGATCAAACTGAGCGCCTTTTGCCTGCCGGAGAGCATCCATCTGCGCGGGAGTCAGCATTCCCGGCATCAAGGCCATCGACTTTTTCGGGTCTACTCCAGTCATGTCCATGCCTGCCATATCCATGCCCGGCATCTCGGTCGTCGGCTTGGGAATTTCCTCGCCGCGCAGGACCAGCCAACGCTTCATGAACTTGATTTCATCCGTCTGCGAACTGCTGATGCGCGCGCCCAGGGAACGCAGATCCTTGTTCTGCGTGTGCGAGTCAATCATCGCGGTCATCTCCACCGCTTGCGCGTGGTGCATGATCATGCCCTGCATGAAGTCAACATCCGCTTGCGCTTTTGGTGGAAGAGTCGCATGCGTAGAAGACGGCAGAGTTTTGGTGGGCTCGCCAGGGGCCCCGGGCTGAACGACTACCGGCTTCGGAGAAGGTCCCTGTCCCAAGGCAGCGGGAGCCAATGAGATCGCGCCCAAAGTTACAGTAAGCGTAAGGCTGCGCGCACGGGTTCCGAAACGGAAACCGCGCATGGACCTAAGGCGAGCCGGAAACTGCCTGCAATTGCTTGAAAAGCTGGAAAGTCCCATTTGGACGAGGAATAGAATCTTGTCACGGAACGCGATTTTTTTCAAAACTTCTTTCGCGTATCTCGAACCAGTATAAGGCGTTGACGTTCGAATCGCTGCGCCCGCGCGCTAAATCCTTTTACGAATGCGAAATCGGATTTGTTCCGTTTGCGCTTAACACCGTAGCGTTGTTTGTTATGTCTCGCTGCCTCATGATTGAGCGGCCAGTCGATTCGCCCGCAGCGGGGTGACGCCTTTGACGCACTGATTCTCCGCCCTTACCCAGTGCCAACATACGTTTAGAGGGGAACTACCAAATCGCAATCTCCTTTGTTTTCTTCACCGGCATTGCGAGACGAGTCACGACCCCCTGTGATTCAAATCACAGCCTTTTCTCCGATCCAAAACTAACCTGAACTTGCTGTGGGAGCCCCATCAAAGGGCTGGTTGGAAGGGGGAAACATGGTAGTTGCAGGCAATACTCCAAATATGGGCCGCATGCCGGCCCGCGATTTTTCCAAAAATCCAATGCTCGTCTACTGGGAGATGACCCAGGCTTGCGGACTGGCTTGCAAGCACTGCCGCGCGGAGGCGATGCCAACCGCGAATCCGCTGGAGCTCACCACGGAGCAAGGCAAGCGATTTATCGATCAACTCGTTGGCTTTGGAAATCCACTGCCGCACTTGATTCTCACGGGCGGCGATCCCCTGAGCCGCAAAGACATCTTCGAATTGATTGACTATGCGAACGGCATTGGCCTGGAAGTCTCGGTGACGCCGAGTGCTACGCCCGAGCTAACCAATGAGGCCATCTCGAAACTGCAAAAGCATGGCATCCAGAGCCTCGGTTTGAGCCTCGACGGTTCCTGCGCCGAGAAGCATGACGCCATCCGCGCTGTCCCCGGAACCTTCGAGCGAACCATGGAAGCGGCCCGGCATTGTGGACGGATCGGCTTGCCGATCCAGGTAAACACGCTGGTCGCCGAAGAAACCGCCGACGATCTTCCGGCAATCTACGAATTGCTGCGCACGAGCTTTCCGGTCATGCGATGGAGTTTGTTCATGCTCATCTCCGTTGGACGGGGCAAGGCGTTGAACGAAGTCTCCGCGGAACAGGGTGAAAGCATCATGCGCTGGGTATATGACCTATCGCAGCACTCGCCGTTTGCGGTGAAGACCACCGAAGCTCCCTCTTATCGGCGCATCGCGATCGAGAAGATGCATTCGTCAGGCGTTGCGAAGAGCGAGATGAAAGAAAGCTCTGTCTATAAGGGTTTTCAGATTCGCGATGGCCACGGCATTGTATTTGTGTCGAACCTTGGCGAAATCTTTCCTTCTGGATTCTTGCCGCTGCATTGCGGCAACGTCCGAAAAGATTCCCTTGTTGAGATTTACCGCAACTCCGAGACCTTTCGCGGCCTGCATTCTCCCGATGAATTCCACGGTAAGTGTGGATATTGCGAATACAGCCACATCTGCGGCGGATCCCGCGCTCGTGCTTTCGCTTATACCGGCGATGAGCTAGGCACCGATCCCTTCTGCCCATACGAACCGGTCGCGAAACCCGAGGCGAACGTCTGAACTTGGGAGGCGCAGGTGGGAAGTAGACCGCAACTGGCGGTGTCAAGTGCGGAAGTCGATGGGGTACAACCTGTCGCCTCCGCAGCTCTTGGTTCCTGCGTCTCGGTATTGAGAAAGAAACTAATCAGGCGCGCCCGTCCAGACCACTCGCAACGTCTGCGCCGTGGTTTTCAATTCGCTTTTCTCATTCTTAATCTCTGGCTCGGCGCAGCCTTCTACATTTGGGTTCGTCCTTTCGAGAGGAACCTTCCGCCGGGTACACTTGCGCGACCGGCGGGTGTGGAAGGCTGGCTTCCGATCGCCGGCCTGATGAACCTGAAGTATTGGCTTTCTACCGGCCGCGTCCCAGATATCCATCCAGCCGCAATGTTTTTGTTCGTTGCGTTTCTCGCGATTGCATTCTTATTCCGTAAAGCTTTTTGCAGCTGGCTATGTCCGGTGGGAACACTTTCAGAATATCTATGGCGCGCTGGTCGTCAGCTTCTGCGACGCAACTTCCAGTTGCCGCGATGGCTCGACCTGCCGCTGCGCAGCCTGAAGTACCTTCTGCTTGCATTCTTCGCCTTTGCCGTAGCCAACATGCCGCCTGAAGCCATTGAAGGTTTCATGCGGAGTCCTTACGGCGTTATCGCCGACGTGCGCATGCTCAATTTCTTTCGGACTTTGAGTGAGACGGCGGCGATTGTGTTGGGGATCCTGGTGATCGCGTCTGTGCTGGTCCAGAATTTTTGGTGCCGCTACCTGTGTCCGTACGGGGCATTGCTCGGGATCGCTTCCCTGCTGAGTCCCTTGCGGATTCGTCGTTCCGAATCCGCATGCATCGACTGCACCAAATGCGCAAAAGCCTGCCCGTCGGCGTTGCCGGTGGATCAACTGATCAGCATCAAGTCCCCGGAGTGCACCGGTTGCCTTGAATGCGTCGCAGTGTGTCCTTCGGAAGGTGCGTTAAACCTCGCGTTGCCGCGGTGGATCAAGCCGCCACAGGACGGCCGCCTTCCCGCATGGGCAGTGGCTGCGGGAATTGCAGTTCTGTTCTTTGGGATTGTGGGCTTCGCGAAAACATCCGGATATTGGAATGGAACGGTTCCGGACTCTGTTTATCGCGAGTTGGTTCCACGCGCGGATGAAGTGCAGCATCCCGCACAATGACATTCACGACACATCAGGAATACAGCTTGATGGGTTGAACGACGCGAGTGATCGTCCCAGAGGGACTGGGCTGATCGGGTTGCAGGCCGCAGCGGATGGACGCAAATAATCCCAAGAGTTGTCCGACCATCACATCGAGCACCGGCCGGTGGTGATCGTTAAACTCAGCACCGACTCCGAGCGGCAAGCAATAGTCGACGAGTTCAGAAATATCTCGGACATCGGCGGCAGTGACCGCCACGCGAACGCGACCCAGGCGCTTGCGATCAATCTCGCGCAGCAGGTCTAATTCATATCCACGGCGACGCGGTTCGGTCGAGAGGAATGCCGTAAACAACGTCTGTCCGTCAACGCTCGACATGGGTCCGTGGCGTAAACCGAGTGGAGATTCGCCGAGCGTAGCGACCTTACCCGCACTCAATTCGACGACCTTCAACGTGCATTCGTCGGCGACAGCGCGCAGCGCTCCGGAACCGACAAAGCAGGCTCGCGTGCATCCCAGGGTCGTGACTTCAGCCGCCGCCTCGGCCGCGTAAGGGAGGAAGGCGCGCCCCGCTGCAGACATCGTTGCAACCACTTCGCCGAAGGCAGTGAGATCGTCGAGATGCCCGACACACTGTCCAGCGAGAAGCATGTTGGTAAAAGAGCTTGTCATTGCCAATCCGCGGTCGTTGACGGCAGGATCAAGCACGAGTGCGAAAGCGCGATCGGGATGTTTCGCGCAGAGTTGCGCCATCGGCCCATCGGGATTACAGGTAATCACGAGATGGCGCACGTGCGGATAGCGATCCAAAGCGCGCTCAAGCAGGGCGACTCCTTCAGGACTCTCCCCGGAGCGGGAAAACGATATCCAGAAATATTCGCGGCCTTCGCGGTGAAACTGGTCGAAATCCGTTAGCAATGTCGTACTGGGCAGAGCCCACACGTCACAACCCCAGCGCTCGCGAAGGAGGGGAGCGAGAGCGCGTCCGGTGTAGTCCGAAGTTCCGGCGCCAACCAGATAGACGGTGGGAGACGATGTGCTGCCGCGGCCGATGCCGGCGCGCCTCAAGACGTCGCTCAGTTCGGACTTCCGTTCGGCGCAAAGCCGGTGGGTCACGATCCAGGTATCGGGCTGCTGCCAGATCTCCTGGGGCGTATGCAGGAGTCCGCGCTCAGTTCGTTCCTGCTCCGGCAGGTCCAGCAATGTGCGCAATGGATCTTCGACAGCCATACGCTCCTCGTTTGGAAAACAAGGTAGTTTATTACACGGTAGGAGAATTGAAAAGGTTTCGAAAGAAAAAGAAATGGGTTTCGGAAGGAAACGTTACCGCGGATACAATACTAGACCCGTTAGTAGCGCGCCAGCGCGGCCGAATCGACAATGGCAGCATTCATTCGGTTTTCGATTTACACAAACCACAAAGGGCTGGGCGAGCAACTAATCGGCGTTAGTTGTGTTTTGCAACTACAAGGAGAAAGACATGACCCGTGGTTCTCATCGCCTAAGTGCGTTGTTGTTGGGTGCCGTGCTCAGTTCTTCGCTCGCAGGCATCGCCTGCGGGGACCATCATGCGTACCGCGTCTACGACCCTTATTACACCGACTATCATTCCTGGAATAACAATGAAGTCGTGTACTACAACCAGTGGACGACGGAGACCCATCGCGACTCCCATCGTAACTTCAAGAAATTGCCGCCAGGGGATCAGAAAGAGTATTGGACGTGGCGCCATAACCATGGCGATCATGATCATGACCATGATCACGACCACGATCATCACTAGAGATCTGGCTGGGCTCTCAGCGGCCAAGTGCCCTGAGAGCCTGGTCTGTAGTGGTGAGCCTCGCGCCGAGTCTCTCGCAATCTGCAATCGCCTTCGCGCCATCTTCCGGCTTTAACGTCTCGATCGCATCCTGAACGACCGCCACGCGCCGTCCACGCTCGAGCAATCCTTTTACGGCAAATCCCACGCAATACTCCGTTACCACTCCGAACACAACAAACTCGGCACGATCTCCGAGGCGTTTCACTAAGGCGTCGGCGTGCCGGCTCTCGAAGATATTGAGCGTCTGCTTCTCGAGCAAAATCTGCTGGTAGGGAGAGAGGTCGTCCGGCAGTTGCGTATCTGCATTATTCTCGACGCGAACGACTTTGTCGGTCATTGCCTCGGGCACGAGTTCGGCGCCCGCCGTTCCCTTCACACAGTGCGGAGGAAAGATCTTAAATTCAGGGTCGTTCGGCACGTGAAAGCACCCGTGCGAAACCAGGAAGACGCGATCCTCTCGTGCAGCATCAGTCAGGCGCTTGATATTGGGTAGAAGTTTCTCTGCACCCGGAACGTATAAATGCCCACCCGGCAGCATGAAGTCGCGTTGCACATCCACTTCCCAGAAGATGAAATTCTTAGAGACCATGGTTCTCCTTGCCAACGATGGCTGAGCGTAGCACTATCGTTTCCGCGGTGACAATGCCGACTATCCAGGTAGGGACGCTTCTCCTGCTAGAAAGCGTCGCGTATGATCGGTGCTCGAATATCACCGGGAAACGAACGCATGAATCAAGAAGCTCTTACCGCATCTCCTTCCCACACAAAACTTGTTATCCGCAACATCGGACTGCTTCTCAGTGGAGACCTGGACCATCCCATTCTTGACGCCGATACCGTAGTAGCGGTCGACGGAATAATCCAGACGGTCGGGAAATCGAAAGACATCGATACGACTGCAGCAACGACGACGATTGATGCCAAGGGCGTTGCTCTCGCTCCGGGGTTGATCGACAGCCACGTTCATCCCGTGTGCGGCGACTGGACACCCCGCCAGAATCAACTGGGATGGATCGATAGCTGCCTGCACGGCGGCGTCACGACGATGGTTTCTGCCGGCGAAGTTCATACACCCGGCCGCCCGAAAGACATTGTAGGACTGAAAGCGATGGCGATCTTTGCGCAGCGCGCCTTTCATGCATTTCGCCCTGGTGGGGTGAAGGTGTTTGCCGGTGCTCCAGTATTGGAACAAGGCATGGTGGAGGACGACTTCAAGGAACTTGCCGCCGCAGGAGTGAAATTTCTCGGCGAAGTGGGGCTTGGCAGTGTGAAGGACGGCACGACTGGACGACGGATGGTGGCATGGGCCCGCAAGTATGGCATCCAGAGCACGATTCACACCGGCGGTCCGTCGATCCCGGGATCAAGTCTGATCGATAAAGACATGGTGCTCGAAACGGATGCTGATGTGATCGGCCATGTGAATGGCGGGCACACCGCGTTGCCGGACGATCAGATTGTTGAATTGTGCGAGCGTTCTCCGCGAGCGCTTGAAATCGTTCATAACGGCAATGAGCGCGCCGGATTACTCGCGCTGCGAACGGCAAACGAACTGAAACAACTGCATCGCGTCATCCTGGGAACCGATTCTCCGGCGGGATCGGGCGTGCAGCCACTGGGCATCCTGCGAATGATTGCGATGCTTTCGTCGTTGGGGAACATTCCGGCAGAGCAAGCCATTTGCCTGGCGACCGGCAATACGGCAAAGATGCGCAGCCTCAACTGCGGCATGATCGCCGCAGGACGAGAAGCCAGCTTCGTGTTCCTCGACACCGCCCAGCAATCCGCTGGAAAAAACCTACTCGACAGTATTCAAAAGGGAGATTTGCCAGGCGTAGGGATGGTGGTCATCGATGGAGCGGTGAGCATTCAGCGTAGCCGCAACACTCCCCCAGCAACGCGGGTGCCGGAGATCACGCGTGCATAGAATCTTCGCGATTCTCATATTCGCTCTGATATTTCCGTCGGCAGTTTGGTCACAAGTCTCCAATCCGGAATGGTGTCGCGCTCTGCCACGCCCGGAATACAAATCCCTCGAACGCATTCCAGTCTCGGATCCATGGTTCGAGGTGTATAAACCCGCGGCCGATGTCTACGCCATTTATGAGCCGCATCAGGCCGAAGAGACGATTGGATACCTCATCATTGGCAAGAACCACGCCCTGCTCTTCGATACCGGAATGGGCATCAGCGACATCAAGAAAGTTACGGAGACGCTGACCAAGCTGCCGATCATCGTGCTGAATTCCCATACCCATGACGACCACGTTGGGGGCAATTGGCAGTTCGACACAATCTACGGAATGGATACGGTCTTTACACGGAAAAATGCGCAAGGGTCGCGCGAGGACGCTCAAGCGGAGATTACTCCGGACCAGATCTGTGACACGCTACCAAAGGGATTTGATGCCAAGGCCTACGCGACGCGGAGTTGGAAGATCACGCGTTTCATCCATGACGGCGAACGCATCGACCTTGGGGGACGCACAATCGAGGTGATTGCCACTCCCGGCCATACGCCCGACGCGATTTCTCTGCTGGACCGCGCCAACGGTTTACTCTTTACCGGCGACACCTACTATCCGGCACCGATCTGGCTGTACCGTCCGGAGACTGATCTTGGCGCGTACTCCAAGTCCATTCGTCGACTGTCGGCTCTCGCGCCACAAACTCAAGCTTGTTTTGGGAGCGCACAACGTTCCGGTGGCCACGTCGTCGGTGCTTCCGCGGCTTATGACGGCCTTCGATGCGGTGCAGGCAGGCAAAGTGCCGCCATCGCCTGAGTCGCCGGGCAAGGTGCTTTACAAAGTGGGGGACATTTCTTTCCTCATCGCGCGAGCCAACCGCGCGCCGACAGGTTGAGCGAGCGCAATCCGTCTTCACCCTTGATTCTGCTCTTTCGTCAATCCGCCGACGCGAGGCAGTGGACGCCCGCTGTCCGTTACTGCAACCGCCACCATGATTTCGTTGGCCCGTGGAGCATCGTTCAAGCGCACTTCCATCCCATCGAAGTGACTGCGCACAAACGCAGCATCTTTGTGACCGAGAGGGATGTCGAGGACAACGCCGAGGCCTCCGCGCTTCTTCGAAGAAGGAATCAGCGCTGCACCCTTGCCGAGAACGCGCCGCACCGGCGTCCCCAATTTCGGATGGAGGATCGCGGCAGCGTGTTCAAGTTCGCCATCCTCGCCTACCGCCGCGGCTTTGCCGTAGCTCTCTGCAGAGGATCCGTTAATTCCCAGTGCCGCCACGGCGCGCGCCGTCAGCAACTCTCCGAGTTCTTCGCCGATGGCCATCAACTCCGAGAGATCGTCAACGTATTTTCCAGCGCATGGGTTTTCGATCACAGCAACCGCCGCTGCTTTTCGCGTGGCAGGAGAAATCTCGCGATCCATCTCGCGCTGCGTCTCTTCAACGAATGTCGCGATCTTGCGAATTTTAGCTTTCATGTCGATTCTCTTGCCGAGCCGAGTTTGTCAACGAAGACCATCTTCGCCTTTAATTTCAGACGCCTTCAGACCTCCGACCCGCGCGTGAATACGGGCGCCTGTGGTCATCACCAGCGCCAGCAGAATTTCGTCGGAGCGAGGCGCGTCGGTAATCCCAACTTCCATCGAGTCGAAATGGCTCCGCACATAGGAGGCGTTGATGTGCGTGATCGGCACATCCAGGCGAGTTCCGGGGCCACCGACTTTTTTCGTCGAAGCGACAATCGCCTTTGCCCCGCCCAAAACTTCTCGCATCGCGTAGCCGCCGGGAACATGCCAGAGCGCTCCATGCTCGAGTTCGCCGGCGGAGCCGACGATCGCTCCCTTGCCGTATCCTTCAATCGCTCCTGTATCCCCGCCGAGCGCTGTGACCAGTTGCTGTGCCATCGCCAGGCCCAAGGGCTTGAGGTCGTCCATAAAAGTGTCGATCTTCTGCACGTACGAACCGGCGAATGGATTCCTGATGACGGCAAGCACAGACGCTCGACGATGCGGCTTCGGCGAGACGGGGCCGCCTTCGTGGAAGATGTCTTCGACGGACGTAAGCATCTTTCGAACGACCACCTCAGGCATGCAGCAGAATCCTTTCTTGATTCAAGGTTGATATCGGAGTGGACAATCCGCTGCATCCCACGACTCTAGTATTGCTTCGCAAGTGCAATGCGGCGCCACGGGTAAGTCCGATTTTCAGCAAGCGTTCCGCGGTCTTCGAACCTGCAGTCAGTGCATCGTTCACATCGCTTTCAGAAAGATCTCCAACCGCTTGCGTAACCCGGCGACTGCCCAAGTCGCTTTCGGGAGCCAATTCACAAGCAGGTACGCGAATAATCGCAGGATGGCCAGGCAGATTGACGGCGTTCGCGATGATCGTCGCTGCCGCGTCGGCCGCGGCCGCGTGATCGGCGAGAACGGTGACCGCGTCTGCGATGCCTAGGGAAAAACTACGTCCCCGCCACCCGCTGGTGGCAATGCCGCGAATGGGATCTTGCGATCGCAATCTGGCGGACCCGAACAACGACGGCTGCTCCGGACGGTCGACCATGCCGATCGCAAAGCTCTCGCCGTCAGCCATGTGCAGTGCGATATCTCCGCCATTGTTTACGTAGGCGCGAGAGAGATTTGCAGCCCGAGTCATGGCGGCAAGGACTTCTTCGGCGACGGCCCCGGCAACGGCTGCCATCGGCGTGATGAAATATTCCGTTGCGTAGGGCATGACCGCAGCCATCATGCGGCGCGCTACCACGCCTTGCGGCCATGCAGTGTCGGCGCAACATTTCGCTCGCAGCAGCGCGAGTTCCGCGCACAATTCGTCGAGGATTGTCGAAAAGCGAGTAGACGCCGCTCGATAAGCGGCAAGTCGACTTGCTGACGAACCGAATGCTTCGATGATGAGATCGATTGGACCATCGGTCAGATGGAGCCGTCGTCCATCGGGCAGCAATCGAATTTGCGCGCGCGCGTTCATTTCTTTCTGGCTTTCGCTTCGGGCCTGAGCGGCCAAGGGTTGTCGCCATGAGAAGCGACGAATCGCCTTCCCTCCTGCGGAGATTTGAGCGATGCCAGCGGACGAACCTGATCGACGTATCCGCCGAGAGCGCCATAGTCCGCCAGCGTCAGCGTGAATTCGATGGGCGCGACCAGCGCCGGCGTCGGAACATAACCAAAGGCATTTTGTGGCATGCGCGTGACATCCACCATGAAGGTGATACCGCCTCCGGGCCAAATGTACACGGGCGCTCCGCCGCAGGTCACGCGGGTCAGGGAGTCGTTGACCGAGTGAGTGAGTTTCACCGGATTTTCGGTCACTCCCGCGCGCAAGGATCCTCCTGCCCCACCCATAAATAAAACCGTGCAGAGAGCAGGCTCGCAATTTTCCTTGATGCGCGCCACCGATTCCTGCAGTGCGGGAGGAAGGCTTATTTCTTTTGGCTTGAGATCTTCGTCCAATTCGAAGTAGGCGAAGTGCTCGCCCGTAGTGCTGACCATAAGCAAGCGCAATCCTGGCCACGCCTTCTTCGCATGAAACTTACCCAAGATCGACAAGGGGTCTTTGATGTCGGTTCCTCCCCAGGAGGTACCAGGTTCGGCGACTTGAAAATAACGTCCCGGAGTGGAGCGTCTTCCTTTTAATTTGATCCCAGTCTCGGGAATGCCGAGGAGTTTGCCGGCCTGATGTTCCGAAAGCACGCCCGTGATGTGATCGTCTACCACGACAACTTCGTCGACCTTTCCCAACCATTGCCGCGCGAACATTCCGATGGTTGCCGATCCGCATCCGACGCGCATGCGTTCTTCCCGATCGCCGTCGACAATCGGTGCTTTCCCCGCCTGAACGACGACTTCGGCGCCATCGTCGATTTTCAGTTCCACAGCTTTGCCGTTGCACAAGTTCAGCAGCGCGTCGCACGTGGCGGTTCCCTCTTGCCTCGTGCCTCCGGTCAGATGACGAACGCCGCCAAGAGACAACATTTGCGATCCGTATTCGCTCGTCGTCACATGGCCGATGGCTTCTCCTTGCGCGCGCACCGTGCTGCATTCCCCTCCGAGATGGCGGTCGGTGTCGATCTTCACCTTCACGCCGCAGTAGCTGAAAATTCCTTCGGTCACCACGGTGACCATGTCGACGCCTTCGACCTGAGACGAGATGATGAATGGCGCCGGCTTGTAGTCGGGATAAGTTGTGCCCGCGCCGATGGCGGTCACGAAGGTTTCACCGTGGCTGACCAGAGTTCCATCCCAATCGCGACTTCGTTCGAGGAATGGAACGACGGAATCTCCGCGTTCCACGGTGCGATCCAGCACCACGTGGGGATCGAGGCGAACCAGTTTGCCCTCGTGATTTCCGTAACGATCGCATGAACCTGTTCGTCCGGGCTTGATGTAGCAAAGCACAGGGCAGGCATCGCAGCGGATCGCGTCGTCAGCCACGCGGGCCTCCGGCATTTTTCGGGAACTGGGTTTGGGAGAGGATCGCGGCGCGCACGCGGTCGGGTGTCGCCGGGACACGGCGGATGCGAATGCCGGTCGCATCGTGAATCGCGTTCAAAATCGCAGGCGCCGTTGGAATGATGGCCTGCTCACCAATTCCCTTCGCACCATAGGGTCCGATCGAAGACGGCTCTTCGATCAGAATGGATTCGATGACGGGAATATCGCCCGCAGTTGGGATGAGGTAGTCGTGCAGATTCTCACCTTTGCCCGGGAAAAATTCTTCCATCAGGGCCATGCCGAGACCCTGCGCAACGCCGCCCTCAATCTGGCCCTCGATGAGCGTTGGATTGATGGCACGTCCCACGTCGTGCGCCGCCGTAACTTTCAGAACGCGCACCGTGCCCAACTCCGTGTCGACTTCAATCTCCGCCATATGAGCGCCAAAGCCGTACACCGCATATGGAGTTCCCTGTCCATTCTCATCCAGCGGCGTAATCTGCGGGTCGAAAGTGGCTTCGCTGGTGATGACATATCCATTTTCGTCGAGCGGCAAATCCCTTAAGGAGAGGCTACGACGCGTTCCATTGTCAACGACTGATACGCCTTCGGAGCTGAACTGAACCACTCCGCACTTGCACGCTCCGGCGAGCTTAAGAATCTGCTCGCGCAGCCTTGTTCCCGCCAGATACGCGGCCTTGCCTGTGACAAACGTCTGGCGAGAAGCGGAAGTCTTCCCGCAATCCGGCGTGATTGTTGTGTCGCCCGAGAGAAGATCGAATTGAGTAACGGGGGCTCCCACGGCATCTGCACAGATCTGAGTCACGATTGTCGTCGAACCCTGGCCAATATCGATCGCGCCCTGATGGATGGCAATCCTTCCATCCCGCTTCAGGCCGATGCGCATGGTCGAGGGGTTGGGCAAGGATGTGTTGCCGCATCCATACCACATTCCTGCGACGCCAACTCCACGGCGCAGAGTACCGGATGAGGCGGAATTGAAATCCGCCGACCGAGCGCGGGCTACTTTCCAGCCTTCCCGCAAGGCTTCAAAACACGCGCGAATGCCGACGCCTTCGCCGAGAATCTGCCCCGTCACCGTAGGGGAGTTATTGTCGAGCGCATTCAGAATGCGGAATTCCAGCGGATCAACTCCCACCCGTGATGCCAGTTCGTCATACAGTTGCTCCTGCGCGATCGCGGCTTGTGGCACTCCGAAGCCGCGAAAGGCCCCGGCCGGAACGATGTTGGTGTGAATGGCGCGCGTCAGGGCTCGATAGTGGGGAACCTTATAGGGGCCCGAAGCGTGAACGGGCACGCGCCCCGCCACCGTCGGTCCCCAGGAAGAATAAGCGCCGGTATTGAAATCGGCGGTGAAATCAAGCGCAGTCAGTTTGCCATCGCGGGTCGCTCCAGCGCGGAGCCGCATTCGCGCCGGATGACGCTTCGTGGTGGAGATTATCGACTCATTCCTCGAGTACACGAGTCGCACCGGGCGATCCAGTTTCCACGCCGCGAGCGCGATGAAGGGCTGGACCGAAAGATCCAGTTTCGATCCAAAACCGCCCCCGACAGCCGTAGGAATGATGCGCACTTTTTCCGGCGCAATTCCAAGAATTTTCGCGATGTCGTTGCGGTCCATGTAGGGCGACTGCGTACACGCCTGAATCTCTATGGTGTCTCCAACTCGGCGGGCGAATCCGGCTTCGGGCTCGATGTAGGCATGCTCGACGAAGCCAGTTTCGTATTCTCCTTCGACGACGACGTCGGCTTCCGCAAGCGCTCGATCGACGTCTCCGCGGACAACGCGTCCACGCACGAGTACATTCGCTTCGCGATGCGGATGGATCTGCGGCGAGCCATCGGCCAGCGCCTCGTCCATCGTCTGAAGCGGAGGCAATGGCTCCCATTGAACCGGAAAGGTAGACAGATCGAGTAATTCCAGCGCGGAAGCCTCGCCGACCAAAGCTGCTACTGCTTCTCCGCGATAACGAGCCTCGTGATGAGCAAAGACTGGCTGGTCGGCGAATTTTGGGATGACGCCATAACAGTCGATGCCCGGCACATCCTTCGCAGTCAAAATTAGGACGATTTCGGGGTGGATGGAAGCGAATTGCTCGAAGTCTCCGAAGTGGAAACGGGCTCGAGCGTGCGGGCAACGGACCACGCAGACCGACAGCGTATCGCTGGGCACTTCGTCAGCTCCGAAGATTTCCGTTCCGTCGATCTTTTTCTTGCCGTCGAGGCGGGATAGACGCGAGCCGACGGCGGCACCGGCCTCCGGGCAAAGCTGGTTAGTCGCTTCAATGTTCGCGTCGAGGATGGCGGTAACAATTTTTCGATATCCGGTACAGCGGCACAGGACGCCTCCAATAGCATCCATCACTTGGTCTTCATTTGGCGAAACGCACTTCTCGAGCAAGGCAGTCGCGGCCATTAACATCCCGGGAGTGCACGCGCCGCATTGAGCCGCGCCATGAGAAAGAAAGGATTGCTGCAGCCGTACGCCGAGGGGCGAGCGTTGCGCAAGGCCTTCCACGGTCGTGACTTCACATCCGGCGATTTGCCCGGCGGCAACCAGGCACGAACAGACCGGATCTCCATCGAGCAATACGGTGCAGGCTCCGCAGTCGCCGGCGTCGCATCCTACTTTAGTTCCGGTAAGGCCGAGATGTTCGCGCAACACCCGCGATAGCCGGAGCGCGCCGTCGACTGCAACCTCAACGCCGCGTCCGTTAACGGTGAATGCGATCGCAGTGAGGTTGGCATTACCGCACAATTTCTGGACGGTGGCCACGTTCAATTCCTCGCCATGCAAGCGTCTGAGCGTTCGCTGCACCAGGGTCAGCGAAGCATCGCGGCGGTATTCGCCGCTTGCGCGAACATCATCGATGGGCGTGAGTTCCGCCAGATGCTCGGGGCGCACAACGCGGCTGATGCCGGCCGCAAATCTCACTCCAACCAAATCTCGCTCAAGACCGCGAAGCCGCTTTGCGGTCACCGAGCAGGAGCCCACAGCGACTCTTGCCGCGGCGACTCGACCCGATGTATCCGATTGCACGATGGCCGCGACCATCGAGATTGAAATCACCAGATAGCGGCGCGCGCCCAGTTTCAGAAAAGCTGAGGCTGCATCGTCCATGATCCGCGGCACCAGAACCGCAGCCAGAATCTCCCCAGGCTGGAGCAAGGTCTTGCGGTAGCCCGTCAGGAACTGTTCCAGCGGAACGCGCCGCACACCCGCGGTGGAGGTCAACTCGACTTGAGCATCAAGCGCCAGCAGTGGAGGCACACCATCGGCAGCCGGAGAGGCATTGCACAGATTCCCCGCGACGGTGCCTCGATTCTGAATCTGTATTGATCCTACTTCGCGGGCGGCTGCTTTGAGCGCGTCGAAGCAGGCTGGCAACGGTGTTCGGATCACTTCACTCCATGAGGTAAGGCCACCGATTCGAACCCATTCTGCGCTCAAAGAAATTCCACGAAGCTCATCGAGCGCGGAAATATCGATCACATCACCTTGAGGTGGCATGTCTCCAAGAGCGGGATAAAAGTCGGTACCTCCGGCAAGGATGCGTCCGCCGGGTGCAGCCAGAACAGAAACAGCCTCTGGCAAGGTTTTTGGCTTGAGGTACAAAGGCCTGGTTCCCCCGCAATACCTTCCGCTTTCGGAAGCCGCTGCTTTCAGAGTTTGTATACGAAGCCTGCCCCTTTGTACAGCAGCGTTCATCCCGGAAAGAGATTGCGCATCGTGTGCGCGCGGAAATCGAAAATTCTTTCCACATCACGTCCCACCAAGGGATACGCCAACCGCCCCAGCGGACCGAAGGGAAGGGCATAAGTTACGTGGTCGCGCATCATTGTTCCCCCATCCTGAGTGACAAAGGAATGCTCGTGATTCCACAGAGCGTAGGGTCCTGAGAGTGCACGGTCCACAAAGCCGATCGGCGGATTCCATTCTGTAATTTTCGTCGTCCAGCGAATTGGAATGCCGTGCCATCGCAACCGGTAACGAATGAGAGAGCCGGCAATCA
Source organism: uncultured Acidobacteriota bacterium (assembly GCA_963819455.1). Classification (GTDB taxonomy): domain Bacteria; phylum Acidobacteriota; class Terriglobia; order Terriglobales; family Acidobacteriaceae; genus Sulfotelmatobacter. Next base: position 227,545 of record CAWFWF010000009.1, on the reverse strand, counting down.
GAGCCGGCGGCGTCTCGACCATGCGGAAATCAAGCCACGGGGGAGTGATGGTTTGCAGATTCTCAGGCCGCGAGAAAAACGAGAAAACTTCGTCAATCTGCCGCGGCAACCACTGTGCACGGTTCAGGTGGTAGATGTGCATGTTCTTGCGCAACTATCGTCGGAAATGAGGCATCGAATGGAAAAAACGGCGGATCGCTGCATTTCCAGCGACGAATCTCGCTGCAGGGGATTGACATGAGCCGCATCCTCTGGCAAAAAGGAAAGAATGATGTTATCGCAGTGGAAGATCAAACCGTCGGCTCTGTTCATCCTTAGTTGCGTGGTTTTTCTCATGCTTCTAATCGTGGTGCTGCCCGACGTTGACTTGCCCGACACTGCGTTTCATCGGGGTACAGACCCCGCAGCGATTCATGCGCTAGCCACCACGGCTCCGTCGGTTGTGATGGTGGCAGCCGCACCCCAAAGCGCAACCGCGGTCGAAGCATCTCTTATCGCCTCCCAACCAAGAGTTCCCAGCAGTAATCCCGATCCAAATTCGGTCCCGATCATTCTCTGTTCGATTCGCTTATAGAGACATCGTTTACTAGCCGATCCGCTTCGTGGTTCGAAGCGGCGCCGGGGCGAGTGTTACGTGTCTCGCGCCCCCTTCTCCACCAATTTCATACGCGTTAGGAGCGCAGCATGCCTATTGATTCTGAATACTTTCCGGAGCCGGGGATTTCTCATCTGATTGAGAGGGCTTCGGCGCGAACTGGCTTTTCGCCCGCAGACATTGCGGCGATGGTTAATTCTGATCTCGAAACCGACTACCTGCTCGAATACATCACGGCCGTGATGACGGACCAGATGAACTGAACAACGGGCCCTCCCCCGACTTTATCCGCGCAGCGCCGCGCTCTGCCGGCGCTCGAAGAATTTACCGCTGGTGTGTTCTAATCTCCGCGTTGAGATTGTGTTCGTTTGGGATTTCCGGAGAACGCATGAAACTGCTTCAGCGAAACGCATCCCTGACTGTCCTGTTGTTCGCCTGCACCGCGTATTCTCCGCTCGTGGGACAAGCTGCGCCGCCCGCCGACCTCAACACTTATGTCGCCTCGTCGATGAATACCTTTAACGTCCCCGGAATGGGCGTGGCTATCGTGAAGGACGGCAAGATCATAGTTGCTAAGGGCTATGGCGTGCGCAAGCTCGGCGAGTCCACTCCGGTCGACGAGTTCACGATGTTCGGCATTGGATCGAACACCAAGGCTTTCACCACCGCCGCACTTGCGACTCTCGTGGATGAGGGTAAGCTCGCCTGGGACGATCCTGTCTACCAGCGCCTTCCCGGCTTCGTGATGTATGACCCATACGTCTCGCACGAGATGACGATCCGCGATTTGCTGACTCACCGGAGCGGAATGGGACTGGGCGAGGGCGACTTGCTCTTCTGGCCGCACTCCACCTACACACGGGAAGAAGTGATCTACAAGCTGCGGTTCATGAAGCCGCAATCCAGTTTTCGCAGCCACTACGCCTACGACAATTTGCTCTACATGACGGCGGGACAAATCATTCCGGCGGTGACGGGAACATCCTGGGACGATTATGTGCGCCAGCGAATCTTCGCTCCGCTGGGTATGAGTCATACCAACGTCAGCAACGCCGCGTTCAAATCCAGTGATGATTACGCGTATCCGCATTCGAGAGTGGACGGCAAGCTCCAGGCGATTCCTTTCGAGGTGCTGGACAATGCCGCACCCGCAGGATCAATCAACTCCTGCGCGGCCGACATGGCGAAGTGGGTACAGCTTCAATTGAATCGCGGGAAGTTTGTAGATCGCGATGGACGGCTCTTCTCCGAACAGCGTTCGAAAGAGATGTGGACGCCGCAAACGATTCTTGCGACGAATGATCCGCCGCCTCCTCTGGCTGGTTTGAAAGCGAATTTTGCCGACTACGCGCTCGGCTGGGGACTGCGCGACTATCATGGCCGGAAGCTCGTGGGTCACACTGGCGGCGTCGCTGGGTTTGTCTCGCGAGTGATGCTCGTGCCCGAAGAAAATCTTGGCGTTGTGATTCTAACCAACGGGGAGGAAGGCGGAGCGTTCGATGCCATCCTCTATCACGTGCTCGATTCCTACTTTCACCTTCCGCCGACGGATTGGATCGCGAACTTCAAAACCCTGAAAGACAATGAGGAGCGCGACGCGGCGGAGACAATGAAGAAGGCCGAAGGATCGCGCGACGCGAGTTCGAAGCCTTCCCTTCCGCTAGAAAAATATGCCGGAGTTTATACCGATGCCTGGTATGGGCCGATCACGATCCGCAGTGAAAATGGCGGGCTGGTCATCACTTTCGACCACACGCCCACGATGATTGGCGATCTGCAACACTGGCAGCACGATACCTTCAAAGCGCACTGGCGGACGCGAACCATTGAAGATGCCTTCATCACGTTTGCGTTGAATCCAGACGGATCGATCGACAGCGCTCGCATGGCCGCGGTCTCGCCCTTAGCCGATTTCAGCTTCGACTATCAAGACCTTCTGTTGAAACCCGCCGTGTCCGTCGAGAAAAAATAGTTGTCATTGCGAGGACTTCGATCTTCACTAACTCCTAGTGTCGACAACTCCAAATCCGTCTCTGCCGGCGGTTGAGGCCAATGTTCAAGCCCGCAGTCCTGCGAAAAGAACTGGGACTGCGGGATCTGATCCTCGCCCAAATTCTGATCATTCTCGTTGCGGACTACATGGGGACGGCGGTCAAGGCCGGCACATCGCACGTCGTCTTCTGGATTCTCGCGATCCTGACGTTCTTCATTCCGTTGGCGGTTGTTGTGATGCACCTGAGTCGCGTGCTTCCGGTCGAAGGCGGCCTTTACGAATGGGCACGCGTCGCCTTCAACGATCAGCTCGGATTTCTCGTCGCATGGAATCTGTGGCTGTACGTCATTCTTTATGTCGGATTGGGCGGACTGGTCACCGTTTCCTTCGCGTCATATGTCATCCCTGGAGCTGCCTGGGTCGCTTCTAGCAAGTGGATGATTATCGGCGCATCGGTTGCGGTCATAGCAATAACGATGTGTATCGCAGGACTGGGCCTCGGCATTGGGAAGTGGATTAACAATCTCGGAGCGATCGTATTTCTGATCACGGTCGCTTTGCTGATCGTGATGCCGTTTGTGAATCTCTGGCGCGGCACTCTCGCGGAGTATCACCCGTTCCGACTCATCGCGCCGCCTCTGACTCTTTTCACCCTCAGCGTGTTCAGCAAGATGACTTTTGGAGCGTTAACGGGATTTGAATATGTTGCCGTATTCGCCGGGGAGTGCCGCGATCCAAAACGCCACCTCCCGCGCTCCGTCTGGTTGACTGCGCCCGTGATCGCACTTGTATACATTCTCGCGACAAGCGCCATTCTGGTGTTCGTTCCTCCTTCCGCAGAAGATGTTGTCGCGCCGATTCCTCAGGCATTGAGCCGCGGTCTGCATTCGTTCGGCGCTGCGGGAATGGTTTTACCCCCAGCTGTTTTCTTCCTGTTTCTTTATTACCTAGCCAGTTTCTGCGCATTCTTTACTGTGAGCACCCGGCTACCCATGGTCGCCGGATGGGACCACCTTGTTCCTGAATGGTTCTCGCGGCTGCATCCACGCTACAAGACGCCGCTCAATTCGGTCTTATTTCTCGGAGCCACCACCCTCGTGGTGGCATTGGCGGCCCTGATTGGGGTCGGCCATGAGGAGTCTTACGAACTCCTGCTCACATGGAGTTTTACTTTTTACGGCATCGCCTACCTGGCGCTATTCGCGATTCCAATTTTTTCGAAGAAAGATCGGCGCTTGCGTCCGCGACTATGGATTCGTCTGGCGGCGATGATGGGACTGCTGGTGACTCTACTATTCGTGGTGCTATCGGTGTTCCCCATCATCGACGTCGGCAACTCGGGCCGATATTCGCTGAAGATTGCTGGAGTCGTGGTGGGCGCAAACTTATTCGGCTGGGTCGTCTACCGGGCAGGACAAAGAAAGCGCGCCAAGGAGCAGGCTTCGACTATCGAATGAAGACGTGGGCTGCATCATCGACTTTCACGACAGTTTTTCGATGAGCGCCGGTTGCAACGTTGTACATGACGAGAAGATGGTCCTCTAAAATCAGCATTTCTTTTTCGCTGATCCATCCCACCAGCGAAGCATGCGGCACATAGGCCAGTTGCCGTGGAGTCTCCTCTACGCTTTTCACAAGTACAGCCGGCATCTCCGCCAAGGCTTTGCGGATACGCTGTGACTCTTCGGGATTCGCTTCGCCCTGCTCCGATAATTGAATCGGCTTGTTCATTTGCGCGGTAGACGCAATCGTCATCGCAACGAATCCCGCTTGCGGCGACAAACGTGTGCTGGAGTTGTAAAAACTAACGTCATAGTCCGGATTCTTGTAGATCCATTGTTCGTCGTAGACCGCAATCTTCTTGCCATCGATGAGGACAAACGTCTGATCGTTGCTCTGGTTCGACCATCCGCAGCAGGCCGTGTCGGGAACTCCGTAAATGATCTTGCGTCCAGCCGGGTCCGCATCGAAGGGCCGGGGCAGCGGGTCGGGAAGGTCCGAGACTGCCCATTTGTCCGCACCTTCCTGATAGCGCGTGCTCGCTTTGTACGTGGGAGCCTCCTTGCCAGCAACCGTCTGCGTCATCAGGAAAAATCCGCCGACACCTTCCTCAGGAGCCCATCCTGCTCCAACCGCGCAACTCTCTTCGCAACTTCCAGTGGAACAGCGGCAGTCCGGCAACTTCGTAGAGGCGAGATCCTCGCGGCCGGCCCCGGCAAGATCCGTCCGCCATGCTTGCCAGACCGCGGTTGCGGACAAGTCGACGTCCTCTCGTTGCAGGCGGCGCATCTCGGTAGTGAACCAGTAGAGGTGATTTCCATCGATCGAGAGATTGGCCACTGGCGCGGATTCCGTAACAGCCTGATTCGAGCCGTGATTTTCGATCTTGTGCTCGATTCCCTCTTCAATCGTCGAGACGGTCTTTCCATCCCAGATCCAGACTTTGTGCGAGCCGGAAAGGTCGTCTTGCGAAAGCGGCACTGAGATCGGCGCAGCGTACAACATCTGTCCCATACGGTTGACTTGTAGGTTAGCGGGAGACACGATCGCTTCGGGGGGTACCTTCACTCTTTGTTTGACGGCGAACGTTGTCGGATCGTACTCGACCATCTCTCCGGGAGCACGCAGTACCCAGATCCGCGGTCCCTGCGCAAGAGCAGTCCCGGCCATTAACAGGATGAGAATCGACAACAATGAAATTCGCATGTTCGTTTCGGCGTCACCATGACGCGCATCGAAGGGCTGGCTATTTCATTTCCACGACCGGCAGTTCGACATAACTCGCCTGGTCTGGAGAATGGAATACACGCTGCTCCGCTTTCTTGTAGTCCTCGGGCTTGGCCCAGAAGATGTTGGGGACGAAGGTTTGCGGATTGCGGTCATAGAGCGGGAACCAGCTCGATTGCACCTGCACCATGATTCGATGGCCGGGAAGGAAAACGTGGTTCGCTGGGGGCAGCGTGTAGTGGTACAGAAGCGGCTTTCCGGCGGCGATCGGCTTTGGAGTTTCGAGGCTCTCGCGATAGCGACCGCGAAAAATGTCGCCCGAAATCATCAATTGATATCCGCCCATATGCGGTTGACGAGCAACTTCGTCGGGATAAACATCGATCACTTTCACAACCCAGTCAGAGTCCGTCCCGCTGGTGGAGGCGATCAGGTTCACGACCGGCTGTCCACTGATCTTCACCGGTTCTCTTAGTACGTCAGAGGTGAAGGCCAAAACGTCAGTTCGCCCCGAGGCGCTGCGCTGATCGTCAACCAACCAGTATGGCCATGTCATTTCTCCCCCATATCCAACCGGCTGAATTGGACGCGAGCGGAACGGAACCGGCTTGGCTGGGTCGGAAATGTACCCGTCGAACTCAGTCGCGCCAGCCGTCGGCTTATCGAAACCAGCTTTCGATCCAGCTTGCAGGTAGAACGCTTTGGGATGCACAGCGCAGCCAGAAGCGCATCCCGCAGGCCATGAAGGCAAGCGACGCCATGTGTTCGTCCCCGTCTCGAATGCTGTGACCGGAGCAACGTCCGCCTTGGGGGCGCCATCCTTTAAATACTGATCGAGGAATGGCCGGAGGATGTTCTCGCGGAAATAAAGTCCGGTATCGCTGTCGAACTTGAGTTCTCCGAGAGAACTGGCATCGCCAATCTCCTGGCCGTGGTGCCACGGTCCCATCACCAGAAATACTTTGTCGTTGCCGGTGTCCTTGGGCTTGATGGCTTTGTAGAGAGCCGGTGCGCCATAAATATCTTCCTGATCCCACAGGCTGTCGACGAGCATCGTGGGAACTTTCAGGGGCTGCGCTGCGAGAATTTTATCCATCGCCTGCTGCTGCCACCAGGAGTCGTAGCTGGGATGCTCCAATATCTTTCGCCAGAAGCCGACTTGCTCAAGGCCATGGCTCTTGCCCAGTTCGCCCGCCGAACCCGCCGACAGGTAGACGTCGTAATCGTCAAAGTGGTCGGTCCACCATTGCTCGCTGTTATCGCGGGTGGCTTCCTGATTGAAAATGTACGGCATGTTCTGCTGGCGGAAGGCTCCGTTGTGGAACCAATCGTCTCCCATCCATCCGTCGACCATCGGATTCATGGGGACGGCTACCTTGAGCGCGGGATGCGGATTAACAAGCGCCATCAGCGGAAGGAAGCCGTCGTACGAGATTCCGAGAATGCCCACCTTCCCGTTGCTCTCGGGAATATTCTTCACCAGCCAATCGATTGTGTCGTAAGTATCCGTTGAGTGGTCGACGGCCGTGGGATTGAGAGGGCCGTGTAGCGGCCGCGTCATCACGTAATCGCCTTCGGAGCCGTACTTGCCCCGGACGTCCTGCACCACCCGGATATATCCGCCGCCGACGATCACTTCCACCGCGTTGTCATACCCGTACAGAATCGATCCGAGGTGAGCGCTCGACGCGTGGCTAACCTGCCCGCTGGCGCTGTAGGGGGTGCGCGTCAACAGGATCGGCGCACCCTTCGCACCTTTGGGAATCACGATGATGGTATGTAGCTTGACCCCATCACGCATGGGGATCATCACGTCGCGCTTCACATAATCAAAGCTATCCACCACAGGCTGAACTTTTTCAGGGGTTTCGCTTGGCAAGGTTGTCGCGGCTTGCGCCGTGGCGAAACGTGACGATTGGATGAGTATCAAGAGAACTGCGACCGAACACACGAGTCGCGAGCCTGCAATCATTTTCATCAAGGGTCCTCGGAAGTGGCGATGGTACAACTTCGTGGTTGGCATTGCCAAATCTCCGGTCGAGCTTTGCTCGACTGGACAGCCGGGGGCGGCTGTCCCCGCATCGATCTGCGAGTCTTCGTTTATGGAAAGATTCGCGTGACAAAAGTGGCTTTTCTTTTTACGAACAAGAACAAGACCGATGTCCAAAGGGACTAGGACAGTGGTACGCTACCTGTTCTCGTTTTCAGATGTGGACACGGTCCGCGAAAGGTCGAGGAATTGGCGGTAAGGCTCAGGAACAAAATTAGTTGGTGCCTTGATACATTTGCGGCGCGCGAGGATCAAGTCTCTAGATTCCCTTATAATGACTCAAATTCGTACGGCGTCTCATCACCCTTGCTTCTGCGGTTCGTCGTCTAGATAAACACTCTCTGTCGCGTTTTCAACTATGGCGGTTGACTGCACAAACCCCAGGCCAGGGATCGAAGTCGCAAGCCTTACCGACGTCGGCCTCCAGCGCGCCAATAATGAAGACTCTTATCTCTATTGGGAGCCCGAGTCGGACGATGACTTCCGCGCCAAAGGACGTCTCGCCATAGTCGCCGACGGGATGGGCGGGTACGAAGGCGGCCAGGAAGCCAGCCGCCTCGCGGTCGAAACGGTTCGTCTTCTCTATGACCGCGACTTCAACGGACAACCGCAGACTGCTTTGGTCACCGCGTTCCAGTCCGCCCACGACACGATCCAACGTTATGCTGAGGAGCATCCGGAATTTCACGGCATGGGTACCACCTGCACTGGACTCTCGATCATTGATCGCAGGTTGTACTTCGCACACGTAGGCGATAGCCGCCTCTACTTGCTTCGAGGCGAGAGTGTTACGCGTTTAACCCGCGATCATTCCTATGTCGGACGACTGGTGGAGAGCGGAATCGTGCGATCGGAGGATGCCGAATCTCATCCCCAGCGCCATATCCTCACTGCAGCGCTGGGATCGGGGCGCGACGTCACACCTCATGTTCCGGTAGAGCCGGTGGAACTTCAGGAGAACGACACCCTGGTTCTCTGCACCGACGGTTTGTGGAGCCTAATGAATGAACAAGATTTAGCCGCACTTGCCAGAAGCAATCCTCCCGCAGAGGCATGTAAGAAATTATTGAAAGCGGCGCTCGATCGCGGCGGCCCCGACAACATCACGCTACTCGTGCTCCGCGTTTCCTCTCGCTAGTTTTCCACAAAAGCAGTATGCAAGAACCTGCAAACCTGCCGCTTTTCGGACAGGCTCCGAGTGATTTTCTTGCGCTCGAAAGTGCAATTCCCTGCATACAGGAAATGCGGGAGAGGCCCATTCCATGCGGCCAAAACGTTGAATTCAAAGGACTGGAGAAAAAATGACAGAACAGCGTGAAATGGAAATCCGCTTGCTATGTCCCTTATGATAATAAAGTCTATTATTTCAATTGAGTTTATGGAATAATTCGCTCATGAAGATCTCACAAAAAGGTCTCTACGCCCTACAAGCGATGATGATGCTGGCTCGCCACCATCATCAGGGCGCCATCAAGATTCGGGATATCGCTTACGAGGAAGGGCTTCCGGAAAAGTTCCTGGAGTTGATCCTCCTCGAACTTAAGAATGCGCGGATGGTGGAGAGCGTTCGCGGGGCCAAGGGCGGCTACCAGCTGCGCCGGGACCCCGCCGAACTTCATCTGAGTGAGATCATCCGCCTGATTGACGGTCCGCTGGCTCCATTTGGGGATGCGGATCACCTGCGCGACCTGATCGACCGCGACCTTGCGCATCGCACGCTTTATCAAGTTTTTCTCGACGTCCGGGATGCCGCAGCTCGCATCCTGGAAAACACCACGCTCGCCGATTTGAATGCCAACGCTTCCCCCATCAAGATGTTGAAGCGCCAGAAAAATCAGAAAAAAGAATCCGCCAGCGTCCTCCCCATGGTGGTTGGAGGCCAAAAGGGTGACTAGATTGAAGTTCTTGGGGCTGTTCTTTCTCGCAACGACAATTTCTGTATGGGCTCAGGGAAACACCACGACGATTCGTGTGGGAGCGTTCCCGAATATCACGCATGCGCAGGCCATGGTCGGAAAAGCCAATGGCTTCTTCGATAAAGCCATGGGGCCGCAGGTGAAAGTGCAATGGACCAGCTTTAACGCTGGCCCTGCCGCGATCGAGGCCTTGTTCGCCGGCGCGATTGATATGACCTACGTCGGGCCGAACCCGGCGATCAATGGATATGTCCGCTCCAATGGCGAGGCCCTTCGGGTCATTTCTGGAGCGGCGAGTGGCGGGGCATCTCTCATCGTGCGGGCCGACTCCGGGATTAACAAACCCGCTGACTTCCATGGGAAACGGGTCGCCTCACCGCAATTCGGCAACACGCAAGACGTGGCGCTGCGCAACTGGCTCAACAAGAATGGCCTGAAGACGAACGACAAGGGTGGCGACGTACAGATCGTCCCCATGGCCAACCCGGATCAGTTGACTTTGTTTCTGAAGAAAGATCTCGACGCAGCCTGGGCGCCGGAACCCTGGGCAACGCGCCTCATTCACGAAGGCAACGGCCGCCTTCTGGTGGACGAGCGATCGCTCTGGCCGAATGGCCAGTTCGTGATCGGACTGCTGGTTGTGAATACGAAGTTCCTGAATGCGCATCCGGATCTGGTGAAGAACTGGATCCGCGCCAATGTGGATCTCACTGACTGGATCAACGCCCACCAACCCGAAGCCAAGAAATTGCTGAACGAACAGATTCAGCGCGAAACTTCCAAGGCCCTTCCCCCTGCCGTGCTCGACGAAGCTTTTTCCCGCCTGCAGGTGACTTACGATCCCCTGCACACGGCCTTGTCCACCGCGGCGCAGCAGGCTTTCGACGACGGGTTCCTGGGTCGCCAGATGCCTGACCTTTCGAAACTTTACGACCTGACGCTGCTCAACGAAGTTCTCGCCGAAAAGAAACGGAAGGCCATTCAATGAGCACCAGCGCACACAACGTACCGGCGCAATTTCCGATTCCGGTGGAGTCGCTTACGGCGGCTCGTCCCGGAGCGATCGGCACTAAGTTGGGTCCGGTCGCAGTTGGGCGTCCATCGCGTCCCGTCGTGCCGGCAATCGCGAAAGTCGGCCTTAACGAGATATCTCTGAGCTACCGCGCGCAAAATGGAGAGCGGCTGCTCGCCCTGGACAACATCAACCTGCAGGTGCGCGCCGGAGAATTTCTCTGCATCGTCGGTCCTTCGGGATGCGGCAAGTCCACGCTCCTTCACCTGATCGCTGGCCTGCATACGCAGACCTCGGGACAGATCCTCATCGACGGCACGCCGGTGCAGGGTCCGGGCACCGACCGCATCCTGATTTTCCAGGAACATGGCCTGTTTCCCTGGCTTACGGTCGGACAGAATGTCGAATTCGGTATGAAGATGAAGGGCATGCCCAAAGCCGAGCGCGAGGAGAAGATCCGCTACTATCTGCGCCTCGTGCATCTGGGAAAGTTTGAGAAGAGCTACATCCACCAACTCTCCGGCGGAATGCGGCAGCGTGTGGCCATCGCCCGCGCCTTGGCAACCGAACCGGACGTTCTGCTGATGGATGAGCCGTTCGCTGCCCTCGACGCACAGACGCGCGATCTGTTACACGACGAACTTGAGCGCATCTGGAATGAAACCGGACGCACGATCATCTTTGTGACGCACAACGTTCGCGAGGCCATCCGCCTCGGCGATCGCGTCGTGCTGCTCACGTTCCGTCCAGGCCGTGTGAAGAGCGAGTTTCCGGTGAACCTGCCGCGGCCTCGGCATCTCGAAGATCCAAATGTTGCGGGGGTTGCTCGCGCCATCCTCGACGAATTGCGTGAAGAGATCAATCGCTCCCTCGAATCTGAATATAACGTCGGCGTGAAACCGCATATTGAGCCCGGCGTAGACGAGGGAGTCCGAGCATGAAACGCGCGCTTCGCTTCGTAATTTTCTATGCTGCCTTGTTCGGTTTGTGGACGTTGCTAGCCGAACTGAAGATCTGGCCACCTTATCTTTTCCCTACTCCGTGGGGAGTCGGCGAGTCGCTATATGCCGGCTTTCAGGATCATTCCTACTGGATTGCGATTCGCGTCAGCATGCAGCGGGTCCTCATAGGATATGCCATCTCTGTAGTACTCGGCATGATCCTGGGACTGGGCGTCGCCAGCAACAAATTTCTTGAGGATACGATGGGCGGACTGCTAGTCAGTCTGCAAAGCCTTCCCAGTATTTGCTGGTGGCCGCTGGCTCTGCTCTGGTTCGGACTGAATCAGAATGCCATCCTGTTTGTCGTGATCATGGGATCGCTCTTATCCGTCACGCTCGCCATGGAAGATGGACGCAAGCAGATGCCGAAGATTTTCGGGCAGGCTGGACGCAACTTGGGAGCCAAGGGATTCAAGCTCTTCTGGTATGTATTGCTGCCGGCGAGTCTTCCCTTCATCGTTTCAGGATTGAAGCAAGGATGGGCTTTCGCCTGGCGCTCGCTGATTACGGCTGAAATGCTTTACCTCAGCCTCGGACTCGGGCAGGTTTTGATGATGGGCCGCGACCTGAATGATATGAGCGCTGTGATTGCGGTGATGCTTTTGATCATCGCCATCGGGTATGTAGTCGACGGTGTTGTATTCAAAGGCATGGAGCGTCACCTTCAGCATAAGTGGGGGCTGACGTCTGCTACGTAGTTGAATTAGTTCGGGTTTCTCTCACGTCTCCCAAAAATTAACAGAATGTTAATGCAAGCGGGAGGCGTTTGAGTCTAATCTCTACTAAGCTTATCGTAATGATGTTAACAGTGGGGTAGCTGATAGGCCCTGATTAGGGCATTCCACTGACGAAAAAGAGAGTGCGGCGCCCCAGCGCCCTGCTCTTAGCATCTTCCCCCGCAGTTGCAATTCGAAACAAACCAAAAGGAGAGGACTGTACTTCCATGAAAGCATCCAAACACCTGTTGTTTACAGGCCTGACGCTCGCCGCAATGACGGCCGGCGTTTGGGCTCAAACGGATACGGCGACCAAGCCGGTTCATAAGAAGAAGCACGTTGCCGCGACACCCGCGCAACCTGCCGTCACCGCCGCCGACGTGCAATCGTTGAAAGATGCGATCGCCGCCCAGCAGCAGCAGATCCAGCAGCTCACCCAGCAACTGCAGCAGAACCAGCAAGCCTGGCAACAGGCGCAGCAGCAAGCGCAGCAGGCACAATCCACCGCATCGGACGCGCAACAAAAAGCTGCCTCAGTTCAGGCTACGGCGGATCAGGAACAAAGCACCGTCGCCAAACTGTCGAGCGACGTTGCGGACGTCAAGACGACGGTCACTAGCAACGTTGTCGCCAATCAGGACCAGCAGAAGCGCGTGTCTTCTCTGGAGTCCGCGTTCGGACGCTTCCGCTTCTCCGGAGACGTGCGAGTCCGTGGTGAAGACTACTTCCAGCAGGGCGTTGCCGATCGCAACCGCGCCCGCGTTCGCGCCCGGTTTGGCGTGGATAGCCAGCTCGGAGACGACTTCGTTGCCGGGCTCTACGTGGCAAGCGGCACACTTGGCGATCCGACTACCACCAATGAAACTCTGACCGGCTTCTTCGACCGCAAGACCATCGGCCTCGATCGTGCTTTCATCACCTTCAATCCGGTGGGCGCCAAGTGGCTTTCGCTGACGGCGGGCAAGTTTGCCTTCCCGTGGACGCGCAGCTCGCTTACCTTCGATCCAGATATCAATCCCGAAGGCTTCGATGCGAAGGTCTCGTTCGACACGCATCACGGGCCTCTGCGCAACTTCACGGCGCAGGCGATGTTGTTGCCCTTCAACGAAGTCACCAAAGGACCGGATTCCTACGCGGTTGGCGGATCGGTCTCCGGCGCACTCGAATTCGGGATCTGGACGCTGCGACCGACCTACACGTTGCTGAACTGGCACCTGGCCGATTCGCTTCTGTCGGCGTCCGCATTTAACACGCAGGCGACCACCACTGGCGTCGGCGGCACGACTCCGGCGGGACCGTACCCGATTGGCGGAGAAGGACCGGGTTGCGCCTCGGTGTGGAACGGCACCAAGTACACCGCCGGCTTCGCTCCGTGCGCCTTCGCGGCGAACGGCATGACCAACTCTACGTTCTATGACTCGAAGGGCGTCGATCACTTCCTGTCGAAGTTCCTTTATTCCGATTTGATCCTCAACAACCAGTTCAAAACCGGTATCGCACGCTTCCCCGTCAACCTGATGGTGGAGTACGAAGAAAACCTGAACGCCGCTTCGAATCCGTTCGACGCAGCGGGCAACGTCACCAGCCTCGGCAAGCAGAACAAGGGTTACGGCTTGGACTTCAGCGTGGGCCAGTCTGTGAAAAAGGGTGATGTACAGCTTGGCTATTCCTGGTGGCGTATCGAGCAGGATGCGATCCTTGCGTCCTTCGGAGAAAGCGACCAGCGCGCTCCTACCAACATTCTCCAGAACCGTGTCTACGGTTTATGGAGAGTGAAGAAGAACACGCTGGCACAGTACACGATGTGGTTCGGACGCACGCTGAACTCGGGCCTGGAGAACAACCCTGCCTCGGTCAATGCAACCATCAAGACCGCGGGAACGGTAGAACCCACGCTCAAGCGTCAGCAGTTCGACATCGTCTACACCTTCTGAGGGGTGCCTTCCCCTTGGAATCGCCGCCGGCCCGGTTTTGGCACTCTCCTTTTCCGGGCCGGCGGTGCTAACCAAACGCAGCCGCAGTTTTGCGCTGCTTCCCATTTAAAGGTGTCTTCATGGCCCGAGGCGATGTGATCCGGAAGGATGTTGTTGTAATCGGCGGTGGCTTCAGCGGAACTGCTCTGGCAGTACAACTGTTGCGCCGCAACCCTGATCTCTCCCTCGCGGTCATTGAGAAGAATGCTTCTTCCGCTGTCGGGCTCGCTTACGGAACCGAGCATAACTGTCATCTCCTCAACGTTTCCGCCGGGCAGATGAGTGCGTTTCCGGCAGAGCCCGGCCACTTTCTCAGGTGGGCTCAAGAGAACTCCGAACTCCCCGTGGATTCAAAGAGCTTTCTACCGCGCGCTCTTTACGGAAAATATCTGAGCACTTTGTTGTCAGAGGCGCAGGTGGCGAATCCATCCGACTTCGATTGGATTCGCGATGAAGCGATCTCGATCCGTCGTGAAGAAAGCGGATTCAACATCCGCACTAGAAACGGATCGCACATCTCGGCAAAGACGATGGTGCTCGCCTCGGGAAACTTCCCCCCAGGCAATCTCGGCATTCCTGGCATCACTGCGCAGTCACGATGTTACGAGCGCATGGCGTGGTCGAAGAAAGCACTCGAAGGGCTGCCCGAGGATGGCTCGGTACTCCTGATTGGTTCCGGCCTCACTAGCGTCGACATGGCGATTGCCCTTCATTCGAAAAACTTCAAGGGCACAATTCATATGCTTTCGCGCCATGGATTGGTGCCCCAGTGTCACGGCCCGTGCCAGCCTTGGCCTCGCTTTTGGAACGAGCGATCTCCTCGGACGGCGCGCGGCCTACTCCGTCTGGTTCGGGATCAAGTTGCCGCCGCGTCCACCGCGGGCAGCGATTGGCGTGGCGTCATGGATTCTCTTCGCCCTTTCGTGCAGCAAGTGTGGCAGTCGCTGCCCATCAACGAACGCCGTCGATTCCTGCGCCATGTGCGTGCTTATTGGGAAGTGCATCGTCATCGCGTAGCCCCGGAGATCGGGCGGATATTTTTCGGAATGATGGCAAACGGGCAGATCCGAGTACACTCCGGAAGAATTACCCGTTACGCGGAAACTCGCCCCGCGGAGCACCCCTGGGCAGAGGTCGAGTTCCGCGAACGCTCCGGCGGCGTAACACGATTTCTTGAAGTAAACAGGGTAATCAACTGCTCTGGCCCTGAAACAAATTTTCGCAAGATCGAAAGCCCGTTAATCGCCAATTTGTTTGAGCAAGGCATGGTCAGCCAAGACCCTCTCGCTCTGGGGCTTGATGTCGACGAAAACGGGGAGTTGATTGACTCGGACGGCTTCCGCTCCCGTGGTCTCTATGCTTTGGGAGCCGCTCGCAAGGGGTTGCTGTGGGAGTCCACTGCGGTTCCGGAGTTGCGCGTCCAAGCCGCAGAACTGGCCGACCATTTGGTGAGAAATACGCGTCGGCAAGAAGTAAATACCGAGGCAGCGGTGCTAACCTTTCGTTAAACCCGTGATTAGGTGATCAGAAACGATATGAAATCGAGACGAACTTTTCTCAAACAAATGTCGGGAGCAGCGGCCGTCGCGCTTGGCGCGCCTTCGTTGCTATCCTGGAGTCTCCCATCCCCGCAAAACGGCTCCGTGAGCGTGCCCGGCGAAGATGGGCTGATCGTTCGCTCTTACCGCTTCGTGGACCTGGAAACACCGGTCGAGTACTTCAACACTTGGCTGACGCCTGTGCCACATTTTTTCGTGCGCAACCACATGCATGAACCCAGCGAACTCGAGGCGTCCGCGTGGCGTTTGACGGTTGGAGGAGAAATCGAAAAGCCGCTTTCCCTTTCGCTGTCTGACCTTTCAAAGCTGGAATCTCACTCGGTCGTCAACACTCTCGAGTGCGCGGGCAATGGACGCAGCCTGCATCGTCCGCAGGTGCCCGGGGTTCAGTGGGGCAAAGGCGCGGTCAGCACGGCAAAGTTCAGCGGACCTCGGCTGCGCGACGTGTTGCAACAAGCCGGTATCAAAGCCACCGGGAAGCACGTAATGTTTCGCGGTCTCGATGAAGTCCCCGGGAAAGTGCCTCCGTTCATCCGCAGCATCCCGATCGAGAAGGCGCTTGACGCCGACACATTGATCGCGACTCACATGAATGGAGAGCCGCTCACGAAGCATCACGGCTTCCCGGCACGTGCGCTCGTCCCAGGTTGGATTGGAGCCGCATCGTGCAAGTGGCTCACCGAGATCAAAATTCTGGAAGCGGAGTTTGCCGGCAATTTCATGAGCCCTGGGTATCGTTTTCCGAATCAGCCAGGCAAACCGGGCGAACCAATCAAGCCGGAAGACACACATCCTTTGACGGCTCTGAGTGTGAAGTCGGTGATTGCTGGACCGCTGGAGGGAGCGAAGGTGAAGGCCGGCAAAGTATCCGTCCACGGAGCAGCTTGGGCTGGAGAGGCGGACATCGCCAAAGTCGAAGTCTCAACCGATGGCGGCTCCAGTTGGAGCGCAGCGGCGCTTGGCCGTGAACAGGCTCACTACGCGTGGCGTTTGTGGCAATACGAGTGGAAGGCGAAGGCGGGCGAATACTCCGTCCTATCTCGCGCGACCGACAACCAGGGTAGAACGCAGCCGGCGACTCCGGTTTGGAACCCGAGCGGATATTTATATAACGCCGTCGATCAGGTGAAAATTCATGTCGGATAACTCAGGACGTACGCTTACCTTGGCCGGAATGGCGATGGTTGCCACGCTCGCTTGCACGACTCTTTTCTCTGTCGCTCAGACCGCCACAAAGGCAACCGAGGATTTGCCCGCGGGACCGATGCAAGCCAAAGCTATCGCCTCGTGCCAGGAATGCCACGAAGCCCGGATCATCGTGCAGCAGCGCCTCAGCAAAGCAGCATGGACGAAAGAAGTCGACAAGATGATCAAGTGGGGTGCGGTCGTCGATGCCAATGATCACGACGCGCTGGTGGAGTATCTCAGCTCAAATTTTGGCGTGGACCAGCCCGCTTATGAGCCGCCGCGTACGTCGTCCGGGAAAACTAGCGGAGGTAAGTCCAAGTAATTCGAGCAAATGAAAAGAGGCTGCGGCTCACACGCCGCAGCCTTCTTTTTTCCTCAGCGCTCACTTTAGCCGTTTGCGGGGCACGCCTGCTCTTTCACGCGCTTGTGAGAGACGATGCCCATCTTCACGATGCGGTCGCCATCCGGCAGGCTGACATACAGGACGTGCTTGTCGAGCCGCACATCCACCGTATGGTTCGGCGCGAAGGCGGAAGGCAGGTAGTCGGTCGCCGACTCGTAGCGTCCAACGTACACATTGCAATTCAGCCGGATGCCGACGTCATAACTATTGTCTTGCGCCTCGAGCGGGGCATCACTCGGACTCCCACCGGCATTGGTGGATACCGAGACGTGCTTGTCTACACTGACAACCGTCCCCGTTTCATAACCGGATTGCTTTGCGTTGGCTTGCAGATAAATGAACAGCACGGGTACCACGAGAAGCGCGATAGACAGAAAACGTTTCATGATCTCCTCCCAGAGATTCAGTTCGTTCATGTTCGTTTGATTTTTGAGAAGTAGCGAACGCGAACTAGCTGCGGGAAGGAGGGGGCCGGTTGTAGAGAGGATCATCGAGCAGAAGTCCGGGAAGCGACGGTCCTGCCGGAGCAACTTTTGGATAGAACGAAGGTGCCTCGATCTGGACTGCGACCGCGACTGGAGGAATCCATTTCGCGGCATCCGAATCCAGATGCTGGCGCATCGCTTGTCCGGCGGACGACTGCACGGTGGAACCGTGAGGAATGGAAAGGCGGAAAGTACGGGTCGCGAGACTGCAGGTAAGTCCAGCGATGGCCAGCAGAATCACCAGCCAACACCAGCCTTTACGGCTGCGCGGCGCTGTTTCGTGATTCGCCAATGGCATCATCGGGCGACTCCCTGTTTCGATATTGTACCAAGACCGGTATTTTGAAAAAGTTATTTCTTGCCCTGCCCGTGCCGCCATTTCAGGCTCCGAAAGTAACTTCTTTTCGCTAAGGACTTCCCCCTATACTGGAGAGAAACCATGCCACGAAGAGTCCTTTTTCTTTGCCTTCTAGGATGTTTGCTTGCTGCTCCTTTCAGTTGGTCTGCGGAGCAAAAGTTCGTCACGGCCAAACTCTTACAGGTGGATCACAAGACCCGCGAGAAGGTCACCATGTACCTGGTCAATACGCCCGTATCCACCGAAGTTCCTTACTTCGAGATTGTCGTGCGGATGGGCCAGACGAACTACAACGCCGAGTTTGTTCCACGTAGAGCAGACGAAGAACTGCCACCGGAATGGGTCGCCGGAGCCGATGTTCAGGTGCGCCTGGAAAAGCATGACATCTTCCTGAAACGGGCGGATGGCACGGAACAACGCTGGACCGTCACCCGAAAAACCATAGTGAAGGATTCTGCCGAGTAGGCCACCCTCGTATCACTTCGCCCAAGTCCGTGAAGGAATCGCCGCAGGACGGCGTTCGCAATTGCCTATGAGTCGAGGGTGGCATAAATCGCTCGCAACGATCGTGCTCGCATTGGCGACTACGATCGTTCAGGCTCAAGTCGCGCCTCCCGATTCTCCTTTGCCGGCCAAAGACAGTTCGCCGGCTTTAACGCCAGCTGCACCCATCGTTGCATTCCATCGCGACGGACTTTGGATCTCGACGCACGACAAGTCCACCCACATACAGATTCATGGCTACGTCCAGGCCGATGACCGTATGTTTGAGAGCAACACGCATGGAGAAGCGCTCGACACTTTTCTCTTCCGTCGAATCCGCCCGCTTTTTGAAGGGACACTGTTCAACGCGGTCGATTTTCGTTTCATGCCAGACTTCGGACAGAACAATCCCCAGGTGCAGGAAGCATTTCTCGAACTCAAGACGCTTCCCTTCGCCAAACTTCGCGTCGGAAAATTCAAGGAACCCATCGGTATTGAAGTCTTGCGCTCCGATCGCGACCTGACCTTCTCGGAACGGTCGTTGGCGTCGGACCTGGTGCCGTTGCGCTACATTGGCGCGCAAGTCTCCGGGTCGGTGCGAAAAGAAACCATCACGTATGCAGCTGGATATTTTGACGGATCAAGCGATGGATCGAATGCGGTGTTCACCGAGTGGAGCCATGACAATGAGATTGCGGCACGATTGTTTTTTCATCCATTCGCCACTACCGGCAATCACGGGCTGCGACAACTGGGCTTTGGCCTCGCCGGCTCTGAGGGTGATCAGCATGGCAGCATTGCCGGCCTGAAGACAGTCGGCCAAACCACCTTCTTCAAATATTCTTCGACCGCACTCGCGAACGGCCAGCACAATCGTCTGTCCCCGCAGGGTTATTACTATGCCGGACCCTTCGGTGTGCTTGGCGAATACGTGATTTCGTCCCAGGAAGTGATCAACAAGGGAAATGCCGGAAGAGTTCGGAATGAAGCGTGTCAAGCCGCTGGATCTGTTTTGCTGACTGGTGAAAAAAATAATTACTCCGGCATTCGCATCAAGAATTCGTTTGAACCGCAGCGCGGGCTTCGTCATCTTGGCGCGCTGGAACTGGCGGTTCGATACAGCCAGTTGCGCATCGACGGCGATGCATTTCCTCTACTCGCGAATCCCGCAACGGCTGCGCAACTCGCGAAGGAAAGCGGAATCGGTTTGAACTGGTACCTGAACCGTTTTGCCAAATTGACAGCCGATTACGAGCACACCGGATTTCGTATGTCCGCCGGATCAACTGGGACTTTGCATAGCGAGAATGTGCTGATGAGTCGACTGCAGCTGGCTTTTTAGAGGAAAAGGCAAAGCGCTACCGACCCAATGTCCCGCAGGTCTTCTGGACCATTACGGTAGCGCCGCTACTACTGAGCCCAAACTGATTTCGAGTATAGAAACCTGGGTGGACCACTAATAGTGCATTGGCAGGTACTGGGAAGGTAATAGCTTTCGAATCATCGTCCCTTGTGCCGTCCCTGCGGTCACTCCCGCATCCTATTTACTTTTCCTCAGGGACCTCGTTGTCCTCTGCGTTGGAAGCTTTTTCTGGACGCAGCAGTGGAAACAGAATTACGTCGCGGATCGTGTGCTGATCGGTCAACAACATGCACACGCGATCGATGCCGATGCCTACGCCTCCCGCAGGAGGCATGCCATAGGAAAGTGCGCGAATGTAGTCTTCGTCCATCTGGTGGGCCTCATCGTCGCCGCGCTCACGCTCTTTTAACTGCGCCTCGAAGCGACGGCGCTGATCTTCGGGATCGTTGAGTTCACTGAAGCCGTTTGATATTTCCATCTGCCCTGCATAAATTTCGAAACGCTCGGTCCAGTCGGGTTCGTCCGGCTTCTGTTTGGACAGTGGCGAAACAGCCGTTGGGAATTCGTAGATGATCGTGGGCTGTGTGAGATGTTCCTCAGCAGCCGCTTCGAATAAGGCGGCGATGTTTTTGCCGGTTGGCGCTCCCGCTTCGTATTTCATGTGGGCATGGCCGGAATTGAAGCGCTCAATCAATTGCTTCACGCTGTCGGCGCTCGCGAATTCGCCCATCTCCGGCTTTGCTCCTGCTTTCTCAGGCCAAAACTTGATGATCGCCTCGCGCATGGTGAAGCGCTGCCAGTTCGACCAATCGATCTCCTGCTCGCCCCATTTCGATTTCGTGCTGCCATCGTTCACGGCTTTCGCCGCCTCGGTGATGGCTTCTTGCGTGAGATTCATGATGCCCTGGTAATCCGTATAAGCCTGGTACGCCTCGAGCATGGTGAATTCAGGATTCCAGCGCCATCCGAGTCCTTCGTTGCGGAAGTTGCGATTGATCTCGTAGACCCGATCGAAGCCGCCGACGACGAGCCGCTTTAAATACAGTTCCGGCGCGATGCGGAGATAGAGATCCATGTCGAGCGTGTTGTGGTGCGTGACAAACGGACGGGCCACAGCCCCTCCGGCGATCGGTTGCATCATCGGCGTTTCGACTTCGGTGAATCCGTGAGAGTCGAAGGTGCGGCGCATCGATTGAATGATTCGAGTCCGCTTCATGAAGACTTCGCGGACTTCCGGATTGACCACCAGATCGACATAGCGCTGGCGGTAACGAAGTTCGACATCCGTCAGTTCGTTCCACTTCTGGGCGCCGCTGCCGGACGCATCGTCGGCCTTCACTTCCTTCCCGATCGGAAGCGGCAACAAACCTTTGCTGAGGAACGTGAGTTCCTCGACGTGAACGCTCAGCTCTCCCGTACGCGTGCGGAAGAGGTATCCGCTGACGCCGACGTGGTCGCCGAGATCGAGGAGTTTGTAGAGTTCGAAGCCCTGCTCTCCGACTGCATCTTTCTTCACATAAATCTGGAGCTTTTTCCCGCCCTGTTGGATGTGGGCAAATCCGGCTTTGCCCATGAGGCGAATGGCCATGATGCGCCCGGCCACTCGAACATTGACGCGCGACTGGTCGAGTTCCTCTGCGGTCTTGGGCGAGTAGTCGGCAAGAATCTGTTCGGCGGTATGTGTGAGGTCGAATTTGCTGCGATAGGTCGGCTGCCCAAGAGCTTCAATCTTCTTCAGCTTCTCCTGGCGCAGCTCATAGATGTTGTCGTCGAGTCCCAATGGAATCCTCTAGTTTGGAAGGGGAATTATAAACAATGCTTCCTGTCGAACCTCATTGCTCGACGCCCCAGGTATGATTGACATTTTTTTGGGTCAAATTGCGCAAAATATTGACTGCGTGAGAGTTAGCGGAGAGATGCCTATCTCTCTCCTCGCAAAATATTGCCATCAAATGACTTACACGCAAAATATTACAAACAAAGGAGTTCCAGCACCGTTTCCGGGCAGGTTTCGATAAGCAACGAAACTGAGGGACGCAGACGCGCACGCTCCTCCATTCTGCGCTCTTCTCGGCCTCAGTAAAGGTTGTTCGTCACATCCCAGCGATTTATTTATGTGGAAAAGTTACCGCGCGGCTCGATCATCGTAATGATGCCCAGGGCCGCGCGGATTTTTCTGACGAGCGTTTCCTTTTGGAATTTCAGTAATGGCCCACGCTCTATCGACAGTTTGCCCTATGGAAGCAACGTCGCTCCCAGAAGAAGAACGTTTGCATTGTTTGGAAGCGTGATGCTCTTCACGATCTTTGTTGATTTCAACGCAAACTGATACGCATAAAGGTTGAAGACACGCTGGTCCTTGGTGCCATTGTCGAAATCCCGGTATGCCATGGCGACAGCTTCCGATTCTCCAGCGTACTTTTGCGGAGTAAACCAGTCACTGACGCTCTGCACAAACTGCGAGCTGGTGCCGTCGGTGTAGTGCACAGTAAACGTCACAGATGCCTGATTTCCCTGGACGGCCGTGCCGAACAGGACAAGGCTCGAATACTTGCTTTGCGTCAGAGGAAGAGTTTGGCCCTTACATGCAGCGACGTCGACCTCATTGGGCGCGCCGAAAGTGACGAGCGTTCCGTTGTACACGCGCGAAGTTGAAAGCAAGTTCGACGAGTAGGAATACCCTCCACCATCGAGACCTCCTGTCGAGTAGACCGTACCGTCTGTGTAGATTCCGTTCAGACTGTATTGCGGAGCAAGATTCACTGGCTTGCCGAGGCCGGTCTTGCCCAGTCCCGCGCTCACCGCCACGCTGACCGGCAACGTTTGCACGATCGTGCCCGAAGTGCCCGTCACAGTCACAGTCGCAAATCCCGTAGCAGCTGTGGAACTGGCTTTGAAGGCAATAGTGCGTCTGTTTCCGGTGCCTTGAATCGAGGCTTGCACGCCCTTGGGAAGCGCCGAAAGAGTCAGTGTCACTGTGCCGGTGAAGCCGTTCAAATCGGTGATGGTGATTGCAGCATTGGCCTGCGAGCTTTGGTTCAGATAAATGGTGCTTGGGCCCGGAGAGCGTAAAGCCGCTGGTACTAACCGCGGTATTGATCGCACTCGCATATTGCGCTGCCAAGCCCGTACCGACGAAATCGTCGTAGAGCCACATGAATCCGCCGGTGATTCCGCACTGCGCGTTCCAGCCGCTCATCGTGCTTTGCACCTGGCTCGGAGTGTCGTTCAGATCCCAAAGTCCAGGAAACACCGGCACTGCGCCGAAATTCCATCCCACACATGGATTGTTGCCGCTACCTCCGGCATAGGCCTGGAGGTGAACCCCATCGGCTGTTCCGGGAAGCTGCGCGTTGATTTGCGAGACAACGTTCGTCCAATAGCTGCTGTCGTCGAAGGCGTCGGGCATGACGTGGTAGCCAAGCTGACCGAGCATCACTCCAAAAGAAATTGTGGAGGCCGAGTCGAAGCTGTTCTCGTCGTCGAAATCGATCGCGTCGAGTGCGGGGATTGCCGTCTTCAGCGCCTGAAAATCCTTATAGAGAATGCTGGTCGGGCCGGTTCCCTGCGCGTTCACAAGGCTCTTGATGTCCTGCCAATCGCCAAAGTTTGAAGAGCCGATGCTGAATGTGACGCGCTTCACCGTGCCCAGCTTCAGCGTGGACATGTCGGAGGCGAAGTTCGGATAGTACTGATCGCCGACGTACACGCCGCCGGAAGTCAGGGGAAACTCTCCATTGAAGTTCAGGTCGCCGGTGCTGCTGACTTCGACGCTCCAGACGATGGCTTCGGTGAAGCCCGAGTTCTCGATCTCGGTGATATTGGCGGAATTCTTGTAGAACGGTCCGCCACCGAAGATGCCGGTATAGCCGCTCTGCGCCAAGGCAGCGTCTCCGGACAAAATGATTGTCAGCAAGGAAAGAAAAAGCATGGCGATCGTGCGCATGAATGCCGGCTGAAAAGAAACCTTTACGGACTTTGAACTCGATGAGTGATTCACTTCAATCTCCTGGGCTTGTTGTTTCGGCTTGAGTGACGTCGTTCCGGATGGAAACGGCGATTCCTGAGATATGGCCGCCACAAAGTTCGAGGATTATACACGCGGAATGAAAGCCGAGAACCTTGGCGGCAAATGGCCAATTGCCGCGCCTGTCGGGGTTTTCGGGCTGACGCGCGGCTAAATCGTTAGTGCTATGCCGACGCCCGCGGCGGTATCTCCTCGAACGTTCTAAATAAAAATCTTCAGAAATCGCTTGACACGTTATATAGTGTTATAGTTAAGTATAACAGTATTGGACGTGACGTGAGTGAGCTCCAGCGCGTATCGCCCAACAACTGAAGGCAGGAGAAATCTCGATGAAATCGCGTTTTGCTGTGGCTGTTGTACTGATGTCGCTCTCCACCTGGGCTTTCGCGCAATCCGAAGCGCAGAAGTCTTTCGACCAACTCAAAACATTGGCAGGATCGTGGCAGGGCCAGGTTACAGTCGATCCTCCGCAACACGAAATGGGTGGCAACCTCATGCAGGTAACGATGCGCGTGACCTCCCGCGGCAACGCTCTGGTGCATGAAATGAAGGATGCGAAGCTGCCGGACGATCCCGCCAAAACCGATCATCCAGTTACTATGTTTTACCTGGACGGCGATCGCCTTCTACTCACGCATTACTGCGACGCCGGGAATCGGCCACGCATGACCGCAAAAACATCGCCGGACGGAAAGACCGTGGAATTCGATTTCCTTGATGTAGCCGGAAGCACCGCGTACGGCCACATGCAGCACGCAGTCTTCACCATCATCGATGCCAAGCATCACCGAGAGGATTGGACCTACCTGATGCCCGGGGACAAACCAGTGCACGCGCGCATGGATCTGACCCTGGCGAACTGAGCATTTCTTAGCCGTAGAAAGAGCGATCTGGACACCCCGATGGACCGTGAATGGAACGATAGTCAGCCGATCTACCGCCAGCTTCGCGACCGCGTGGTTGCGATGATTCTGGACGGCGTGCTCAAGGAAGGTGATCCTCTGCCTTCGGTGCGCAACGTCGCGGCGGAATATCGGGTCAATCCGCTCACGGTCCTGAAGGGCTACCAGCAACTGGTGGACGATGGCCTGGTCGAGAGCAGAAGAGGTTTGGGCATGTTTGTTAACACAGGTGCGCGCAAGTTGTTGCTGCAGGGCGAGCGGCAGAGATTCCTTGCCGAAGAATGGCCCAGGGTTCACGCCACGATCCAGCGGCTCGGATTGAAGGCGGAAGAACTGCTCGATGGCGAAGGCCGCAAGTCGTCAGCGGATGCTTCGAAATCCGCGAAGTCAAAAGCCGCCAAGTCGCAAGCCGAGGAGGAACTCTAGCCATGGCATGCATCGAAGCACGAGGTCTCCGCAAAACGTTCGGAAGCACGATCGCTCTCGACAGCATCGATTTGCGTGTTGAAGAAGGACGCATCGTTGGACTCATCGGTCCCAACGGCGCAGGAAAAACGACCGCGCTCAACGCGATTCTCGGACTCACTCCATACGAGGGACAGTTGAAAGTGATGGGGCGCGATCCGTGGGCCGAGCGCAATCTGCTGATGCGCGACGTTTGCTTTATTGCCGATGTCGCCGTCCTGCCGCGCTGGATGAGGGTCTCGCAAGCGCTCGACTATGTCGCGGGAGTGCATCCGCGATTCGACCGCGCTAAAGCTGAAGGTTTTCTCTCCAGAACCACGATCCAACAGAAGAGCAAAGTCCGGGAATTGTCGAAAGGGATGGTGGCTCAACTGCACTTGGCGCTGGTCATGGCTATCGATGCGAGATTGCTCGTGCTGGATGAGCCGACCCTGGGTCTCGACATCCTGTATCGCAAGCAATTCTACGATTCCCTGCTGAATGACTATTTCGATCACAGCCGCACTATCGTCGTCACAACGCATCAGGTTGAGGAAATCGAACATGTCCTGACCGACCTGATGTTCATCGACCGAGGCCGCATTGTGTTCAACCGCAGCATGGAAGAAATCGAGGCACGTTACATGGAGCTATCCGTCCGGCCGGAACAACTTGCTGCGGCAAAAGCGTTGAAGCCGATCTCCGAGCGGCAAGGGATCGGTCAGACTGTCCTGTTGTTTGACGGCGCCGATCGAACGCAACTTGCGGAATTGGGGAACGTGCGCACGCCGAATATCGCAGATCTCTTCGTTGCGGTCATGAGCACGGGAAGCAGCCGGCCTCAAGGAGTTGCGCAATGAATAGTCCATCGAACGCAATGCCTGGATCTTTCGAATCGCAGCGAACGGCTTCCGCTCCGGCCTCGATCATGACGCCGCTGTATTGGTCCATCCGACGCGAGCTTTGGGAGAGCCGGTCGATCTACCTTGCGCCATTGGCTGCCGCTGGCTTGTTCTTGATTGGTTTTTCAGCGAGCCTGGTCCGCCTGCCTTCACAGATGCGCGCCACCATGGCACTGGATCCGATGAAGCAGCAGGATCTGATTGAACGGCACTATGACCTCGCCGCCCTACTGCTGATGGGAACGTTTCTCGTCGTTGCAGTCTTCTACTGTCTCGATGCGCTGCACGGCGAGCGGCGCGATCGCAGCATCCTGTTCTGGAAGTCCATGCCGGTCTCTGACCTCACCGTGGTGATGTCCAAGGCGCTGATCCCGCTGCTTCTTCTGCCGCTGATTACTTGGACCATCACGGTGGCACTGCAATTCGTGATGCTATTGATGAGCACCGCCGTCCTTCTGGCGACCGGACAAAGTGTCTCCGCACTCTGGACGCATGTTCCCATCGTGCGGATGTCCGTGCTGCTGCTCTACCACCTTGTCGCGATGCACGGGCTCATCTATGCCCCGTTTTATACATGGATGATGCTGGTCTCTGGCTGGGCCCGGCGAGCCACATTTCTGTGGGCCGCGTTGCCGCCTCTGGTGATTGGCTTTTTTGAAAAAATTGCTTTCAATACCTCGCACTTCGGCGAGATGCTCTTGAATCGCTTCGCCGGCGGTTCTGAAACCGTGGCCTATCCGGCGGTCAGCAGCACGATGCAGAACATGGTCGGGCCAAGCCTTGGCATCTTCCTGGTCAGCCCGACTCTGTGGATAGGACTTCTGGTTTCGGCGATTTTCCTGGCCGTGGCGGTACGCCTGCGCCGGTATCAAGGACCTGTGTAGCGTGCGCGTATTTCCTCTAGAGACAGAGCGCCCATGAATAAAACCCTTACCCTCTGGGATACCAACGTATCTCCGCGCTTGCATGCCCGGATTGCCGGCGGCTTTTACCTGATCAATATTCTCACTGGAATCTTCGCAATTCTCTTCGTTCGTTCTGCCCTGCTTGTCCCGGGTGATGCGGCAGCGACTTCCAGCAACATCCTGGCTCATGCCGTGCGATTCCGCTTAGGGTTCGTGGCCGAGGTCGTAACCACTGTGACCTGCGTCCCGATCACGCTGATCTTTTACAACCTGCTCAAGGTGGTGAACCGGAATCTTGCGATGGCGGATGTCTTTTTCTCCTTGGTCGGCACCGCCATCGAGGCCGTCGTGCTGCTGAATCATTTCGAACCGTTAGTCCTGCTGACAAGCCGCGGCCAACTCCATGCGTTTACAACGGAACAACTGCAGGCGCAGGTGTACGTCTCGCTTCAGTTGCAGGATATTGGTCTGTCGATCGCTCTGGTCTTCTTCGGCTGCGGCATCCTCATCGACGGCTACTTAATCTTTCGCTCGACCTTCCTTCCCCGAACCATCGGCGTGCTCCTCGCCATCGAAGGCGCCGGATACATCATTAATAGTTTCACGCAGTTCATTGACCCGGCACTGCAAGCACGGATTTTCCCTTATTTCGCGGTGACCGGCATTGGGGAAGTCGCGCTTTGCCTTTGGCTCCTCGTCATAGGCGTGAATGAAGACGCCTGGCGGTCGTGGATCCCGGCCAACGGCTGATGCCAAGTCTTGTGCCGGCCTTAGTCAGACTCTCTTTGCAACGTTTCCGCTCGATTGACTTGATATTGGTACCGTGGTACATTGGTACACATGACCGAAGAATCGAGGTTCGAGGTTGAGCGGGTTCAGACCGGTGTGCGCATCGAGAAGCGGATCCTCAAAGTGCTTAAAGCATTCGCCGAGTATCACGACATGACTTTGGGCGATGTACTGGAAGGCATTGTGCTTCATGCCTTCGATGGCAAAACGCCTTTCAGCCCGGCGTCGCTAGAGCGCATTCGAGAGCTGAAAAAGTTCTATGAACTGGATCTCGATTCCAGCGCCAGCCATCGGTTGACGGAGATCAAGAGCGGCCGGGCATCGGGGAAACGGAAGACCAAAGCGTAGAACGAGACACAGCGGTTCCGTCGATATTCATCTCTCCCTTCAGAGGTTATATGGCTATTTCAAACGCCAGGATTGGTTTAACCGTACTGCGATGCGCTCTGGGAATTGTGATCCTGATTGAGGCCATCCTGTTCGTCATGCCGAGTGCGGCACATGAATTCGCGCGCACCCACATGCCGGGATTCGTGCGCATGGTGCTGGGCTGTGGGGAAATTCTCGGCTGCGTGTTGCTATTAATTCCGCAGACAGCAGTGCGCGGGGCATGGTTGTTGCTCGCAGTCTTCATCATGGCCATCCTCATTCACTTGCTCCATGGCATGTACGGAGTCGGCAACCTGGTGATCTACGCGGCGGCAGCCTTTGCGATTGCTGTGGGACGAGGAAATTAGCGGGCACTGCGCTGCCCGGCGGAATTAATTTTGGCGGCTCAGACTATGACCAACCAGGAACTCATCGACCATTTTGAAGCGGATACTCTTCCTCCAGATTCCTTTCATCATTCAGACCACGTTCACCTGGCATTCGCGTACTTGACCATCTACCCGCCTTTGCAGGCGCTGGAGAAATTCGCAAGCTCGCTGAAGCGGTATGCCTGCGGCACGCGGTAAAGCGGATCTCTATCACGAGACCATTACTCACGCTTATTTCTTCCTGATCCGCGAGCGCATGACGCGCAGACCTGCGACAAGTTGGGAGGAGTTTGCGCGGGACAATCCGGATCTGCTGCTTTGGAAAGGTGGCATTTTGGGCCGCTATTACCGGGAAGAGACTTTGGCCTCCGATCGCGCGCGTTCCGTATTTATCTTTCCGGACCGCTGCGGTTAACGCATCCTGCGCTGACCTTTCCCGCCCTCTCGCGTCTAAGCCGAGGCAGAGGAGTGTGCGGCCTTTATACAACTGGAGTACGATCTTCTCTGCTTTTCCCATGGAAAGGTTCACGATGAAACTACGACTCCTGCTGCCCGCACTCATAGCGGCGACTCTTTCCGTTGCCAGCGCCCAACCGGTACAAAACGGCGACGATCTACTTCACGCGATGCGTGATCGCTACAAATCTTCGTGGTATCAGACGGTCACCTTCGTGCAGAAAAGCACGACCTACAAGCCGGACGGCACCAGCAGCGCGGAGACTTGGTACGAAGCCGCTTCCCTGCCGGGAAAGTTGCGCATCGACATCGGGCCTCCGAAGGACGGCAACGGGTATGTGCTGGTCGATGGCAACGTGACCATCGTGAAAGCCGACAAGGTCGCAACCACCAGGCCGATGGTGAATATCCTGCTTGTGCTTGGCTTCGATGTGTACACGCAGGACGCCGAAGTCACATCGAAAGTGGTGAAGGGCGAGGGTTATGACCTTTCCAAGCTCCACGAAGACACCTGGGACGGCAAGGCTGTCTACGTCGTGGGCGCGGATAAGGGCGACTTGAAGTCGAAGCAGTTCTGGGTCGAGAAAGACAATTTGCTGTTCGTCAGAGTCATCGAACCGTCGCGACAGGATCCGGCAAAGGTCGACGATATCCGCTTCATCCACTATCAACCGCTCGCGGGCGCATGGATCGCCGCCGGGGTAGAGGTCCACTCCGAGGGGAAGAAGGTTTTCTCCGAGGACTACACCGATATTCAGCCCAATGTGAAACTCGACCCGGCCATGTGGGATCCGCAGAAATTCAGCAGCACGCACTGGGAGAAGTAATCTCGTCGAGCCGGCTGCAAAGATATTCGGTGCTGGCTGAGTTTGCGTGTTTTCCTTGAGACCGGTGAGGTTTCGGATTTCGTCCCTGGCATCAGCTGATCTTCACGAAAACGTCTGACATCGAACCCCCCGCCGCACTAGAATGGTGCACGAATCCGTTACGCTGGCAGTTTTAAGGAGCCCTCATGGTTCATCTCAAGGTGAATGGACAATCGCAGTCTTTCAATGGCGATCCGGAAATGCCGCTGCTTTGGTATCTGCGCGACATCCTCGGGTTAACCGGCACCAAGTTCGGTTGCGGGATGGCCTTGTGCGGCGCGTGCACCGTTTTGCAGAACGGAAAAGCTGTGCGCTCCTGCTCGAAACAGATGGGTACAACGGAAGGAGCCGAGATTACGACCATCGAAGGAATCTCCGCGCATGGACCGCATGCGGTGCAGAAAGCGTGGACGGAGGTCAATGTGCCTCAGTGCGGGTAC
Organism: uncultured Acidobacteriota bacterium; assembly: GCA_963819455.1. GTDB lineage: Bacteria > Acidobacteriota > Terriglobia > Terriglobales > Acidobacteriaceae > Sulfotelmatobacter. The sequence continues at coordinate 197,234 of CAWFWF010000009.1, read as the reverse complement.
TGCCAGCCCGGGCAGATCATGCAGGCCGTTTCCCTGCTCTCGGCGAAGCCCCAGCCGAGCGACAGCGACATCGATGAGGAGATGTCGGGCAACATTTGCCGTTGCGGCACATACCAGCGTATCCGCGCCGCAATCCACGAAGCCGCCAAGGAGACCGCATGATTTCCATCGATAAGACCGCGACCGATGAGAGGTTTGAGCAGCGGACGATCGAGAATGTTTCCCGGCGGAACTTTCTGCAAGGCATGCTATCGGCCAGCGCGTTTGTACTGTGCATCGCTAAATCGCCATGGCTGGCGAATGCGGCCGGCAGCCGAGACGCCGGTTTGCATGCGTTGCCGTCCATCGACGCCACCCCTTTTCATCCTGGAGTTTACGTCGGCATCCAGACAGACGGCACAGTTCTGATCGTGGCGCATCGCGTCGAGATGGGCAACGGAGTGCGCACTTCCCTTCCGCGCATTCTCGCGGACGAACTAGACGCCGACTGGAATCGCGTTCAAGTCGTCCAGGGCGATGGCGATGAAAAATATGGTTCGCAAGACACGGACGGCTCCCACTCAGTGCGCGAATTCTTCGATCCGCTGCGCGAGGCCGGGGCCACGGCGCGTCTGATGCTGATCCGCGCGGCTGCGCAGCAGTGGGGCGTTCCTGAGGGGCAATGCGTTGCCGACCCTGCGCATGTCGTTTCCCACAACGCTTCGGGCCGCAAGCTCGGCTATGGAGAGCTCGCTGCTCTCGCCGCGAAGCAGCCGGTCCCGAAAAAAGAGGAATTGAAGTTCAAAACGCCCAAGGAGTGGCGTTACATCGGCAAACCTGCACCCGGCTATGACGTTGCAGATGTCTGCTCGGGCAAGCCGCTATTTGGAATGGATGTTCGGGTCGACGGAATGCTCTACGCCGCAATCGCGCATCCGCCGGTGCTGGGCGGAAAAGTTAAGTCACTCGATGATTCCGCGACGCTGAAGGTGATGGGAGTCCAGAAGACCATTCCCATCGATCCATTCACTGCGCCGCATGCATTTCAGCCGCTGGGCGGAGTCGCAGTGATCGCCGACAACACTTGGTCAGCGTTCAAGGGCCGGAAACAATTAAAGATCGATTGGGACAATGGGGCCAATGCAAGCTACAACTCCGCCGAATACAAGAAGGAGTTGCAGCAGACCGCCCGTCAAGCGGGCAAAGTCGTGCACACCGTGGGAGATCCCGACTCGGAATTCTCCAAGGGCGGCAAGGTCATCGAAGCCGAATACTTCGCTCCGCACCTGGCGCATGCCTCCATGGAACCGCCGGTGGCGGTCGCGGACGTTCAAGACAACAAGGTCACGGTTTGGTCGCCGACGCAGAATCCCGTAGGCGTGCGCGAAGAAGTTGCCAAGGCACTCGGCCTCAAAAAGGAGGATGTCACATGCCATGTGACATTTCTCGGTGGAGGCTTCGGACGCAAATCGAAGCCCGACTATGCTGTCGAAGCGGCGGTGCTTTCGAAAAAGACGGGCAAGCCCGTGAAAGTGGTCTGGAGCCGGGAAGACGATATCAAATTCGATTACTTCCATTCCGTGGCCGCCATGTATCTGAAGGCGGCGGTGGACGACAAGGGCCTGCCGAAGGCATGGCTGCAACGATCAGTGTTTCCTCCGATTTCATCGACATTCGACAAGACTGCGGTATACGGGAGCGCGGGGGAGATGTCCCTCGGTTGGGATGTCATTCCGTTCGATGTTCCGAACTTTCGCTCGGAGAACGGTCAAGCTGTGGCGCATGTGCGAATCGGGTGGCTGCGCTCTGTTGCGAACATCTATCACGCATTCGCGGTGCATTCGTTCGCCGATGAACTGGCGCATGAGGCGAATCGCGATCCATACGACTACCTGCTGGCGCTGCTCGGAACCGGGCGGACGGTTGAAGGACCGCAAGGGGGGCCGCCGGAAATGGCGAAGAAATATCCCTACGATACCGCTCGCCTTCGGCACGTTGCGGAACTCGCCGCTGGAAAAGCAAAATGGGGCAAAAGAAAATCCGGCAGCGGTTGGGGTATGGGAATCGCGGCGCATCGAAGTTTTCTGACTTACGTTGCGACCGTGGTTGAAGTAGAAGTGGACAGCTCTGGAGCGGTCCGAATCCCGAATGTCTATACAGCGGTAGACGCCGGGATCGTGGCAAATCCCGAGATGGTGCGCTCGCAATTTGAAGGTGCGGCTGTCTTTGGGGCGAGCGTAGCGCGAGCGGGGCAAATCACGGCTACGAATGGCGCTATCGATCAGTCAAATTTCTTCGACTATCCGGTGGCGCGAATGAACGACGCGCCCGTGCATGTGGACGTCCAGATCGTTGAGAGTTCTTCCGCTCCCGCAGGTGTTGGAGAGCCGGGAGTGCCTCCTTTCGTGCCAGCGCTCTGCAATGCAATTTATGCGGCCACAGGAAAGAGGGTCCGGGAGTTGCCTCTGACCAGAAATGGCTTCGCTTAAGCTTGTAGCTACTTGCGCTTGATGTGACTCGAGCTCTGCGCTACGATGGGCTGCTCGATTGAGGCGGACTTCATGCCACAAAACTACGTTCCTATCTTCATCTTCATCGCGATCATTGGAGCTTTGCTTCCGGTGACGCTGCTGGCGGCGAAGTTAGTGCGTCCATCGAATCCCAGTAAGACCAAGCTGATGCCCTATGAGTGCGGCATCGATCCCATCGACAGCGCCCGCGGACGCTACACTGTTCGCTACTACATCATCGCCATCCTGTTCGTGGTTTTCGATGTGGAGACGATTTTCCTGTTCCCCTGGGCGGTGAAGTTCAAGTCCTTCGGCCTGTTTGGCCTCTTCGAGATGGTGATCTTCCTCACGATCCTGATCGTCGGCTACATATGGGTCTGGAAAAAGGGTGCGTTGGAGTGGGTGTAAAGAATTCGCAATGCTTATGTAGGGACAGCCGCCCCCGGCTGTTCTGCGGAGCGTCAGCTCTGCGCTGTCGGCGCTAACCATGACCACGAACCCCTCGAATCCCATGGACTCAACTGCTGGTGAAGCTTTCTCCGCGTCACGCTGGACACACGGAAACTTCTTCTTTCCTACCAAGATTGTAGTCAGCCCGCAGCGCGTCATTCGGACCAAGTCGCGGCTGTTCGGCAGCAATGAAGAAAGCATTCCGATCTCGAAAGTCGCATCGGTCCACATCAAGACCGGCGTTGTCTGGTCAGAGATCGTCATCGAATCGACCGGCGGAACAGATCCGATCACGAGCTATGGGCACCGCAAGGGGGATGCGCAACGCATTCGAGATCTGATCGAGACCTACCAGGCGCAGGCGCGCTGATCCCAGTCCCTCATGAGCCTGTCTGCGCTAGAACGCTGGTATGAAAGCCAATGCGATGGCCGCTGGGAGCGTAGTTACGGAATCCGCATCGAAACCCTCGACAATCCTGGGTGGCAAGTTCACATTCCATTGCGCGGTACCAGGAAGCAAGGCTCCGCATTAGACAGGATCAAGATCGATCGCAGCGAAGAAAACTGGATTCACTACTGGGTCGAGAAAGAAGAATTCCTCATCGCCTGTGGTCCGGAAAATCTTTCCGAATCTCTCCAGCTTTTCATCGATTGGTTCAACGCGAATTAACATCTGCTGTCGTTGACACTATCTCCTCAAGCTGGTAAAAGTGAACGTTCTTTCGAACGCAATCTGCGCCGGAGCTTTGGCCGTCGCCTTATGTCGGACGAAATCAAATCCCCCGCACCGCCGCCGCCGGAAAATGAACCGAAACCGACGGCGGAACAGCCCGCAACTCCGGGCGGGGTGAAAGCTACACCCTCAGGGTCGGTTCAGTCAGAAACGAAAACAGCTCCAGAAAAGCCCGCCGCCCCTGCAAGCCCCGCCAAACCTGCCCCGCCGGCGGTTGCGGTCGCCGCAACCCCTGCTGCTCCGGCTCCCAAAGTGCCTGTACCGCCGAAGCCCGCCGTTCCCACGCCCCAGCCGTGGGATTCTCCCCTTGTGACGAAACTAAAGGGCGTGTACGGATCGGGCATTGAGGCTCTGACCTACCTCGGCCAGAACTACATGATTGTTGACCGTTCGACGATCCCGGAGATTCTGCAGGTCTTGCGCGACGAAGAGAAATTCGATTACTGCGTGGACATCACCGCGGTGCATTATCCGAAACGCGAGAAACAGTTTGATTTGATCTGGGTGCTGTATTCATTTTCGCGAAACGAACGGATTCGCGTGAAAACACAGATTGCGGAAGACGCCAGCGTTCCCAGTTCGGTGCCTCTGTGGGAGACCACGAATTGGCTGGAGCGTGAGGTCTTCGACATGTTTGGAATCAAGTTCGACGGTCATCCGGACATGAAGCGGATCCTGCTGCCGGACGGCTGGAAGGGCCATCCTCTTCGCAAGGATTACGGGATTCTGCAACAAGATAATGAGTGGGTGCAGATCAATCTGGGGATCGAGAGCGGGCAATGAGAGAGCGCATAAAACGCCCGATTTCGTATGTTCCTCTCGTCATTTTGATGATTTGCGCGACTAACGCGACTTACATACAGGCACAGACGCCCAATATCACCGTTCCTAAAGCCAACTTTTTCGGTGGATGTTTGTACATGAAGGTTTTTCCTGGAGAGAATCTTCTTCCACAAATCCCCAAGGAGTTTGAGCAGGCTTCAACCATTATCAAAAGGCCTCATCTGTCGGAAGCTGCGCTCGAAGGCGCCAGCAGATCATTCCAGCAATTTGTGTCGATTACTGAAGTTCGACACTCCACCGGTGAGTCCCTTCCGTTCCGGCCGACACAAAGAGATCAGGCATACCAGTTGGTGTGCGGGACTTTCGGCGGATTTGGAGACGCCGGTCAACAATGACGGATCCAAAGACACTCTCGCCGCTCGATCTGGATACGCCTGACAAGACGTTTCTGGATGCGAACGAGCTCGTCATCAACATGGGGCCGCAGCATCCGGCGACCCATGGCGTCCTGCGAGTCATCTTGCGACTGGACGGCGAGAAGGTTCTGGGCCTCGAGTGCGTTATTGGCTACCTGCACCGCGGTGTGGAGAAGATTGCCGAGAACCGCACCTACACGATGTTCAATCCGTACGTCGACCGCATGGATTATGTCGCTGCGGTCTCGAACGGACTGGGATATTGCGAAGCTGTCGAAAAGCTGCTGAACGTTGAGGCACCTCCCAGGGCTCAATACATCCGCGTCATTCTGACGGAGCTGAACCGCATCGCCAGCCACCAGCTTTGGCTGGGTACGCACGCGCTCGATATTGGCGCGATCACGCCGCTCTTTTACACCTTCCGCGACCGGGAGGAAATCCTCAAGATTTTCGAAAAGTATTGCGGCGCGCGGCTGACAACGCATGCCTTCCGCATCGGTGGGCTACAGTACGAGGCCTATGAGGGTTTCGAAAAGGAAGTCAAGAATTTCGTTTCGTTCGTAAAGCCGAAGATCGATGAGTACGAAGAACTGCTAACCACAAATCGTATCTGGCTCGAGCGGACAAAAGGCGTCGGAGTGATCTCCGGAAAAGATTGCATCGCCCTGGGAGTGACCGGGCCCGTGCTACGCGCGAGCGGCGTGAAATGGGACATCCGCAAGGCACTGCCCTACGCGAACTACAAGAATTTTGATTTCGACGTTCCTACGGGAAAACACGGCGATACGTACGACAGGTATCTGGTTCGCATGGTCGAAATGCGGCAATCCCTGCGGATTATCGAGCAAGCCGTCGAGGGCATCCCTGAAGGCCCGATCATGGCGAAGGTGCCCAAGGTGATCAAGCCTCCGGTGGGCGAGATTTATCACTCGATCGAGGCTCCCAAGGGCGAACTTGGCTACTTCATCGTGAGCGACGGATCGACGCAGCCCTACCGCATCCGAGTACGGCCGCCGAGTTTTGTGAACCTGCAGGCGCTTGACATGATGTGCCGGAATCAATTGGTCGCGGACGTAATCGCGGTGATCGGCACCCTCGATATTGTTCTGGGCGAGGTGGACCGCTGATGCACGAGCTCGTCCAGTACCTCCTTTCTTACCTCGACAGCGACAAAACTCCCGGCGGCGCGGGCAATCTTTTCTGGGCGACGATCTACATCCTGCTCGTATTCGGCGGCCTGTCGGTCGCTGTCATCGCAATGAACTGGCTGGAGCGCAAGATTCTGGCGCACATGCAGGTGCGCCTCGGCCCCATGCGCGTCGGCCCGCATGGATTGCTGCAGCCGATCGCCGATGCCATCAAGCTTCTGCTGAAAGAAGACATCATTCCTGCTGAAGCGGATGCGGTGATTTTCTGGATTGCTCCCTTCATCGTGGTGATGTCTGCATTCACGGTTTTCGTAGTCGTTCCGTTTGGCCCCACGCACGCGATTACCGACATGAATATCGGCATCCTGTTCATGCTCGGCGTTTCGTCACTGAGCGTGCTCGGCATTGTGACCGCGGGATGGGCGTCAAACTCGCACTATCCACTGATCGGAGCACTCCGCTCCAGCGCGCAGATGGTCTCCTACGAAGTTGCGATGGGGCTCGCCGTGGTCTCGGCAATCATGATGACCAGCCTGAACGACGAAGGCCAAGGGACGCTGAGCATGATCGGGATCGTCCAGGCTCAGCTCGCGCAGGGCGAGTGGTTCATCTTTAAATTCTTTCCGCTAGGTTTGATCGCGTTCGTCATCTTTGCCATCGCGATGGTGGCGGAGACAAATCGCGCTCCGTTCGACCTGCCGGAAGCCGAGTCAGAATTGACGGCTGGCTTTCACACGGAATATAGCGGTTTCCGCTGGTCCTTATTCTTTCTGGCGGAATACTCGGCGATGATTGCTGTTTCGTCCATTGCGGTAACGTTGTGGCTTGGCGGGTGGTTGCGGCCGTTCCCCAATGCACTGACGGGTGCGACCTGGGATCTTGTGTTCTCGCTATTCCCCGGCATCACTTTCCTATTCCTGGCCGGCATGTGCTTTTTCAGTACCGCGCGGATGCCCAAGCATCCATTGTTCAAGATCCAGACGATCGGGCTGGGAGCATTCGGCGCCGTCCTCGCGTTGATTGGACTGGCTTTGTTCCTGCCGCCGGTGCGGGCCCGCGTCGGCGACATCTTCTGGTTCGCCGCGAAGGTTGCGGGATTCATGTACCTCTACATCTGGTATCGTGGCACGTTCCCGCGTTACCGCTTTGACCAGCTCATGAAAGTTGGATGGAAAGTGCTTCTGCCGACCGGACTCGCGCTGTTGGTGGTCACCGCGTTGGTCGCAATGCGAGCAGAACTTTGGTCCGAGTTGCAAGGAGGGCTCTTCCGATGAATCCTCCCGTAGCGACTCCTTTCTTCTTCTATCTGTTGGCGGCGACCACGGTCATCGGCGGAGTTCTGGTTATCACGCGTAAGAACGCCGTGCACTCCGCGATGGCGCTAATTACCGCGCTGCTGGCGCAGGCGGGCCTTTACCTGATGCTGTATGCGCCGTTCGTCGCTGGCGTACAGATCATCCTCTATGCGGGCGGCATCATGGTGCTGTTCCTGTTCGTGATCATGTTGATCTCAATCGAGCGCAACATGAAGGAGCGGCAGTTCAATCGGCAATGGATCGCTGGAATCGCCGCGGCGGCGGTGCTTGGCGGCTTGTTGGTCACCATCTACACAAAGATGGCTTCGGGACGAACGCTCTTTATCGAAGGCATCATGCAATATCGCGAAGACCAGAACACGCTTCTGATCGCGAACATGCTCTTCGACCGGCACGGTGGAACCTATATGTTTGCCTTCGAGATTGCTTCCTTCTTGTTGCTCGTCGCGATCATCGGGGCGGTAGTGATGGCGAAGAAGAGGATTTGAAAGGAAGCTTCTGGCTCGCAGCTAGAAGCTCACAGTTGCAAATGCACAACCTGTTCGACATTTCGACGGTTCACTACCTAGTGCTCGGTGGCGCCTTGTTCCTGCTGGGCGTCATTGGGGTGCTGACACGGCGCAACGTTGTCATTGTGTTGATGTCGATCGAGTTGATCCTGAATGCCGTCAACCTGAATCTGGTGGCGTTCTCGCGGTACTGGCAGAGCATTCATGGAGCGTCGGCATTGCACGGGCAGGTGTTCGCGATTTTCGTGATCACCGATGCCGCCGCCGAGGCCGCCGTTGGACTGGGAATTCTGATCGCCTTCTTCCGTAATAAGGAGACGGTCAACGTAGATGAAGTGAATTTGTTGAAGTGGTAGAAGGAAGCTTTTCAAGTTTCATGTCTCAGTTTCGAGCAAAGCGCCGAAACTAATTTCGTATCTCACGAAACTTGAAACTGAAACCGAAACTGAATCGCAATGATCTTTCTCGACAACATCTGGCTGATCCCGCTGCTGCCCGCCCTCGGGGCGGTGATCATGTTCTTCTTCGGCCGCAAGTTGGCGAAGCAGACGGTGAGCGCAGTCTGTGTGGGCGCTGTCGCCCTGGCGTTTGTGATGGCTTGCGGCGCAGTGGTTCAGTACAACGCTTGGGCCTCCGCACATGATCACCAGCCTTACGAGAAGATTCTTTATACGTGGCTGGGCACCGACACGGGTCACGCCAACTACACGACGCGAGGCGGTTCCCCGGCCACGTTTCAAGCCGATGCCGGACTTCTTCTCGATCCCCTCTCCGGTATTTGGCTCCTGTTCGTCACTGGCGTCGGCACGCTGATCCATATTTATTCCACCGGATACATGGCGCATGAGGGTGGGTATTACCGATTTTTCGGATATCTCAACCTCTTCATGTTTTCGATGCTTACGCTGATCCTCGCGAACAACTACGTGCTGATGTTCGTTGGTTGGGAGGGCGTGGGGCTGTGCTCCTATCTGCTGATCGGCTTTTATTTCCAGCGGAAGTCGGCCAGCAATGCGGCTAACAAGGCATTCATCGTTAATCGAATCGGCGACGCCGGCTTCATCATGGGGATGTTCTTTATCGCCTGGGCGGTGGGCTCACTTCGCTTCGTCGATGTGATTGCCGCCGCGCGCTCGGGACATTTCCTGATCGGCGATCCCATCATTACGGCGGCCACACTCCTTCTCTTCGTGGGCGCCTGCGGCAAGTCGGCGCAGCTTCCTCTTTATATCTGGCTGCCCGATGCGATGGAGGGCCCTACCCCGGTCAGCGCGCTGATCCATGCCGCAACCATGGTTACTGCCGGCGTGTATATGGTCGCCCGCTCGAATGCGTTATTTGTTTTGGCGCCGACCTCGATGAAAACGGTAGCGATCGTGGGAGCACTCACCGCGATCTTCGCCGCTTCGATCGGGCTGGTGCAGAACGATATCAAGCGCGTTCTGGCATATTCGACTGTTTCCCAGCTCGGATACATGTTCCTCGCGCTCGGCATTGGAGCGTTTGCCGCGGGCGTTTTCCACGTCTTCACTCACGCCTTCTTCAAGGCACTGCTTTTCCTTGGAGCCGGATCGGTGATCCATGCCATGAGCGGCGAACAGGACATGCGGAACATGGGGGCGCTGTCGGGAAAAATCCCCGTCACGTTCCGCACGATGTTCGTGGCCACTTTGGCGATCGCAGGATTTCCACCCTTCGCAGGATTCGTCTCGAAGGATGAGATCTTGTGGCAGACGTGGACGAGTGCGGGCGGCGCCTATCGCATCCTCTGGTTCGTAGGCTATGCCACCGCATTGATGACCGCGTTCTACATGTTCCGCCTGATCTGGCTCACGTTCTACAGCAAGCCGCGAATGAGCCATGACGTGGAACACCATATCCACGAATCTCCGGCGTCGATGACGATGCCGTTGATCGTGCTCGCGGTGATGTCCCTTTTCGCGGGATTTCTGGGATGGCCGCACAGCCTGGGCGGGTCGGACCGCTTCGCCCGCTACCTCGATCCCGTGTTCTCGCGCGGCGAGGCGAAGGTACTGATGGAAGAAGGCAAAGCCGGGCAACTGGCTGCCGGGGCAAAAGAAGAAGAGCACACCAGCCCAACCGAATACTTGCTGATGATCCTGTCTGTGGGCGCCGCAGCAGCGGGCACGTACATGGCATGGCGCTCCTACTCGAATGCTGACAAGGGCTACGTCGAGCCGATTGAAGCGGTGTCGCCTCCGGTCTACAACACGCTGATGAACAAGTATTACGTGGACGAAGGCTACGACTACGTCTTTACGGGCCGCAGAAAGCTCGGCAAGTGGCGCCTCGGAGCCATGGGGTTGGGAGAGGCGAGTTCATGGTTCGACTCCCACGTCATCGACGGCGCGGTCAATGCCGCCGGATCGCTCACGCGCTTGACTGCCCGAATCTCCAGTTGGTGGGACAAGTGGATCATCGACGGCATCGGAGTCAACGGCCCGGCCATATTGGCGCGCGTTTTCAGCTATCCCGCACGCATGCTTGAGGCGGGACTGGTGCAGTGGTATGCGCTGGTGATGGTCGCCGGGTTCGTCGGGTTCGTGTTTTATTACGTGTACCACTGAAAAGCAGCTTCTAGCTGCTAGCTCCTAGCAAACTGCAAATCGCTAGGTGGCAAGAGCTAGAAGCTAGTAGCTAGAAGCTCACTATGGAATCTCACATCCTATCCATCATCTTGTTCACGCCGCTGGTAGGCGCGATGTTGCTCCTGTTCGTCAACAAAGAGAACAAGGAAGCGATTCGCTGGATCGCCAACATCTTTGCGCTCGGCGGATTCTTGATCTCGCTGCCGCTGGTGCCGATGTTCTGGGCGCAGCGCTTCGAACCCGGCTTTAAGTTCATGGAGGGCGCGCCGAACAACTGGATCCCTTCGATTGGCGCGGGTTACGTGCTGGGCATCGACGGCATTTCTTTCCTGCTCATCATGCTGACGACGCTGCTGGGCTGGATCTCGATTCTTTCTTCGTGGACTGCGATTGAGAATCGCGTCAAGGAATACTACATCTGGTTTCTGCTTGCTGCAGACGGGCATGCTCGGTGTTTTTATGGCGCTGGATTTCTTCCTCTTCTTCGTTTTCTGGGAAGCGATGCTGGTCCCGATGTACCTGCTGATCGGCATCTGGGGCGGCCCGCGCAAACTTTACGCTGCGATCAAGTTCTTCCTCTACACCCTGGCTGGCTCAGTGCTGATGCTGCTGGGAATTCTTTTCCTGTACTTCCACCATCACAGCGTCACGCACGTCTTCACGTTCAGTCTTGTCGAGCTGTATAAGACTGCTCCGCAGATTTACACGGATTACGGCCCATACGCGGCGACACTGCTGTTCCTCAGCTTCTTTTTTGCATTCGCGATCAAAGTGCCGATGTTTCCGTTCCACACTTGGCTTCCCGATGCGCACGTCGAAGCGCCGACTGCCGGTTCGGTCATCCTGGCCGGAGTGCTGTTGAAGATGGGGACTTACGGCTTTATCCGTTTCTCGCTTCCCTTCTTCCCCAACGTATTGGCAAATCCCGCGACGTTCATGCACATGACGGTGCGTGGCTGGATGATTTTTCTGTCGCTTGTAGGCATCCTCTACGGCGCGCTCGTGTCCCTGATGCAGAAGGACATGAAGAAGCTCGTGGCCTATTCATCGGTAAGCCACCTGGGCTTCTGTACTCTCGGAATTTTCGTGTTGACGCCGAACGGGCTGAGCGGATCTGTGCTGCAGCAAATCAATCACGGTATCTCAACCGGCGCGCTGTTCTTGATCGTCGGCATTCTCTATGAACGCCGGCATACTCGAGAGATCTCTGAATACGGCGGCATTTCGAACGTCATGCCTGTGTACGCCACGATTGCCATGATCATGTTTCTCTCGTCGATGGGCCTTCCCCTGCTCAACGGCTTCATCGGCGAGTACTACATCATGCTGGGCGCGTTCATGGAGAACTGGAAGTGGACGGCATGGGCCGTACCCGGAGTCGTGCTCGCCGCAGCCTACCTGCTATGGCTCTATCAGCGGGTTTTCTTTGGGACTATCACGAATCCGAAAAATGAGAAGCTGCATGATCTGACGCCGCGGGAAGTTTTGACGTTCGTTCCACTGATCATCATGGCACTGTGGATCGGGCTCTATCCCAAGCCGTTCCTGCAGATTCTTGAACAGCCGGTAAGCCACACAATTGCGCTTGCTCGCCCGGATTATCCGCAACCCGGTGCCGTAAATGCGACCGCGCAATCCCCGGCCATCGTCCCGCCAGCAGATTTGGTAGCTGCGACGCCAGCCGTCGCTGTACCGGTTAAGGGGAAGAAATAGTGGCCTGGACCGACTACCTGTTGGCTCTGCCGATCACGCTGCTGGCGCTCTTCGCGCTGGGCATTCTGCTGATCGACTTCCTGCTCCCCAAGGAGATGAAGTGGGCCAATGCCATGACGGCGCTGATCGGCGTGCTCTTCTCAGCAGCGGGAGTGGTGAAAATCCAGCTGTCCATGGCGGGATCCACTCACATGTTCGGAATGTTGGGAACCTTGCTGGTGGACCGGTTCTCGCTCTATTTCTTCTACCTGTTTCTCGCCGCGACAGCCATCGCCATCCTGATGTCGGTGCGCTATCTCGAGACAGAGCATGAGAATCACGGTGAGTATTACGCGTTGATGCTGCTCTCTGTCGCGGGCATGATGTGTATGGCCGCGGGCTTCGATATCGTCCTGATCTTCATTGGCCTCGAACTGATGGCTCTGTCGACATACGTACTGGTCGGCTTTCTTCGCCGTGACCGCCGCTCCAATGAAGCTGCATTAAAGTACTTCCTTCTTGGGGCGTTTTCTTCGGGCATCTTCGCGTATGGCCTCTCGCTGCTGTACGGATTGTCGGGAAAAACGGACCTTGGCACCATCCACCAGGAACTGACGAAGCGCATTCTCGACCCGCAATACCGGCCGGTAGCCGTGGTGGCGTTGATTGCGACCATGACCGGGCTGTTGTTCAAGATTGCCGCTATCCCTTTCCACCAATGGGCTCCGGATGCCTATGAAGGCGCGCCCACCAGCATCACAGGATTTATGTCGGTTGCGGTCAAAGCGGCGGGATGGGCCATGCTGCTTCGCATCCTGCTCGTGGGACTGACCCCAATGCGAGCCACGTGGGTTCCGATGCTTGTTTTTGTGTCGATCGCGACCATGACCGGCGCGAACTTTGCGGCTCTCACCCAGACCAACACGAAACGCTTGCTCGCGTATTCCTCGATCGCCCACGTGGGATACATGTTGCTCGGCCTGATTGCCGGAACCCTCACCGAGGCGAGCCCCGACGGCGTCAAGGGCATCCTGATTTATCTGCTGGTCTACACCTTCATGAATCTCGGAGCGTTTGGCGTGATCACGTCGCTCCGTCATAAGAAGGTGATTGGCGACGAACTCGACGATCTCAACGGCCTTTATTCGCGCGCGCCCGTGGAAGCCGTGCTGATGCTGATCTTTATGCTGTCGCTGGCTGGCATCCCGCCGCTGGCTGGATTCTGGGGCAAGTACTTCATCTTCCTGAGCCTGATCTCGTCAGGACACTACGTCCTTGCGTCGCTCGGAGTGCTCTATTCCGTCTTCGGTCTGTATTACTACCTCAAGATCGCGAACGCGATGTTCATGCGGCAACCGGAAAAAGGCTATGAAGAACGGCTGCCGGTCAGTTACTCCATGCGCGCTGCGCTGACCCTGACAGCACTGGCCACAATTTACATCGGCATCATGCCCAACCGATTTATCGAGATCGTGAACTGGGTATTCGGTATCGCCCAGAACCCGAGCGTGGCCAAGCTGGTACAGTAGGTCCGGCGCCGATGTCTCCCGATCCCAACTCCGATAAGAAGAGTCCGTGGCTCCAGATTGCACGCTACAGCCAGTTGGCTTTTGTGTTTCCGGCAGCGCTGGTCGTCGGATGGCTGGGCGGCGCCGCATTGGACCGCTGGCTGCATACCACATGGATTTATCTCGCGGGGATCCTGCTCGGGATCGCCGCCGGATTTATCGAACTCATCCGCACTGTGCTCCGGGACGACAAGTAGAAGCCCGTCGTCACGAGCGCCTGAATCCCCGCACGGTTCGGCTTTCACGTACCATGTCTGGTTGCCTCCATGCCCGACCAGCCACAAGCCGATCCTCAAACACTGGATCCCGCTGCCGATCGCTTTTATTCGGGCGCAGTGAACCGGATCCGGCGCTTTATGGCATTCATCGCGCCAGTCGTGATTGGCCTGTGCTGGTGGAAATATGGGGCCAGAGCGGCTGGAGGTTTAGCCTTCGGATGCCTGATTGGGTACGTCAATTTTTACTGGTTGAAGCGCGTAATCAGCGGGTTTGTCGACCGCGCAGCGGGAACGCAGACGACACAATCCTCTGACGGAATCGTCTTTCGTTTCCTGATGCGATACGTTTTGATGGCCGTTGGAGCCTATGTTATATTGACTGTTTCACCCGCGAGCCTGAATGGGCTTCTTGCGGGCTTATTTTTGCCCGTTGCCGGGATCGCCTGCGAAGCAGCCTATGAAGTATACGCAGCCACGGTTCGCGGGATGTAGCCTGATAACGCTAGGAGCTAGCAGCTAGAAGCTGTCTCATGCCTGAACAACTCTGGTTTACCGAGATACTGAACCATCTGCTCGCCGGTCCGGTTACCGCGTTGCTGACGATGATCGGTCTGGCGCCCAAATATCCCACCGCGCCGATTCCGAACTCCTTCGCCATGGAGTTACTGGTCTTTGCTTTCCTGCTGATCCTGTTCCTTCTGGTTCGCGCGCAGCTTTCTGTGGACAGTCCCGGAGGCTTGCAGCACTTCTTTGAGAGCGTGGAAGGGTTCATCAAGGGACAGAGCAACGAGATTATCGGGCATCACAGCGAAGGCTACACGCCGTTTCTCGCGACGCTCTGCTTCTTCATCCTGTTCTGCAATCTGATCGGCGTGATTCCGGGTTTCGAGTCGCCGACCGCGGTTCCGATCGTTCCGCTGGGCTGCGCGCTTTGCGCCTTCGCCTACTACCAATTCCAGGGATTCAAGCACGCCGGAATCGGCTACCTGAAGCACTTTGCCGGACCGATGCCCGCTCTGGCTCCGCTGATGATTCCCATCGAATTGATCAGCCATCTGGCCCGCGTACTCTCGCTGACCATCCGTTTGTTCGCTAACATGTTCGCCGGCGACATGGTCACCCTGGTGTTCTTTTCGCTCGTGCCGGTCGGCGTTCCAATCATCTTTCTGGGTCTGCACGTCGGCGTCTCGCTGCTGCAAACCTACATTTTCGTATTGCTGACCACGGTGTATCTGCAGGGCGCGGTCGCGGACGAACACTAGATCGAGTTTCGAAATTGCATTAGCCGCACAGCGTGAGGGCGTCTGCAAGGTATGGCGTCAACCACCCACTGGCGGCATTTCATACAAGGAGCAACACAATGCGCACACTGAGCAAGCTGTTTATGGTTCTTTCCGCACTCTCGTTCGCCGTTCCTGCCTTCGCGCAGGGCGGAAGTGAAACAGGGGTCAATTGGGTCGCGATTGCCGCTGGATTTTCGATGGCCTTCGCGTCAGGAATCTGCGCCTTGGCGCAGGGCAAGGCAACCGCCGCCGCTGCTGAGGGATTGGCACGCAATCCGGCTGCCCGTCCTGGCATTCAGCTGGCGCTAATTCTGGGCCTGGCGCTGATCGAATCGCTGGCGCTGTATACCCTGGTCATCATCTTCGCCAAGGTAAAGTAAGGGCAGTTTCAGAGTTTCACAGTTACTAGTTTCAAGCTGAAATTCCAAAGCCTCTGCCGGTAGCAGAGGCTTTGGAATTTCTTGTGCTCTTAACTTGAAACTCCGAAACTCGAAACCTGAAACTTTCCGCTAAACCTTCCGCTCCCCGCCCCACTCCTGCCCCTTACCCTGCGGAGCGTGATTCATAGCTTCCACCAGCAAGCGGCGCAGTTTGTAGCGGCTCTCCAGATCAATATTGACGATCTCGAATCCGACTTCGTTAACACGAGCGCGGCGGAGCAGAACGTGTGCCCGGATCTTCGAACGCATTCCCAGCGAGATTTCCAAATCGGCTTCGCTGCCGATACGGAGGTTATCTTCCTTCGTGCCCATGCCTCCGCCGAGGCTCAGTTCGCGAATGACGATCTTCGATTTGCCCCACGAACTACCCAATGTTCCAGTGACGGCTTTCGCCAGCACCATACGTTCGTAGCGGCGCTGCCTGACCCACGGACATGCCGGCGCCATATCCAGCGGAGCAATCGCGAGTTCTGCCGGTTCCAATCCGCTGTCGGACATAACCTGCGAACTGTAGCGAGGATCGGTTTTCGATAGCGCCTGGGCGGCTGCAATGCGCAGCTCCCGCGGATGAACCCATCCAAAAGTCTTCTTTGCTTCAAGAATCTCGCGCAGTGTCGAGATCGCTTCTTCGTCCTTCAAGCGTCCCAACGATTCAATGGCCTTCAGCTGCACAAAGGGCGAGCGCGAGGCTGCCTCTCCAGGCTTTGCCATTGCGATAAGCGGAGATACTGACGTGCGGTCGCTGCTCATTCCAATTTCGTCGACGGCCTCAGGCAGAACTACCGGATCGAGAACTTCGGCCAGTTCAAGCAGGGTTCGTCCACGATCTTGCGCGGCACCATAGGCAATCTGCCGCACCACAACGTCGTGATAGAAGCGGTTCCACTCGGGCAGCCGTGACGGCAGCAACTCAAGCAGCGTCGAAACATCCAATCGGCTGATAATGCCGACTGCGCCGGATGCCTGTCTCGGCTGGCCGGTGCGCAGGATCTCGCGTAACTGAGTTAATACCGAGGATCCCATCTCCCGAACCAATTCGATCATGCGATCGCATTCATCGCGGCGCATGCAGCGGAAGAAACGATCGGCCAGATGCTCGGCGCCTGCCTGACTGGTGCGTCGTAACACCGCGATCAAATCTGCGGGAATCGGATCAGAGTGAATCGCTTCTTCAATATATTCCGGAAGACGATTCTCAACTCCAACGCGGGCGCGCAGGTCATTCATCAGCACCGGACGCTCGACGTTGATCAGCTCCATGCCGGCGCAAACCTCGTTCACGGCCGCATAATTCTTCGACGCGCTCGATTCCTGGCTGAGTCGCACAAATGCCGCGCTGTACAAGCTCTGCAGTTCGGCGTCTTTTTCGGTGATGATCTGCTCGCTCAGTTTCCGGATTGCCTGGCCCATCGCCTGGCCGCCCAGGCGCGCGTACAGGTCGGCCAGCTGGCTAAGTCCGATCGCAGTCCGGCGCCGCGGTTCAGCCTCTTTGGCGCTCAGACAGCTTGAGTAATTGTTAAGGATTTCCGTCGCGCTCTGCTTGTCATCGCGATCCAGCAGAACTTCCACGAATTGCCGCAGATTTCGAGGAGGCACGCAAGGCGCCTCATGCGAGAGCAGAACACTTTTCTTTCCGGCTTCCGGAACTTCCGCCCAGAACATTCGGTCGAGAATGTCGGCGTGCGACTCCACCAGAATCCCGGCCTTGCTCATCTTCTCTTCCTGCAGTTTCAGGATCGAGCGCAACGAGTCCATCTGGCGGCTCATGTGCTCCATCATCTGATGGACCGCATTCACTTTCACTTCGCCCTTCTGGTAGCGCTCGAGGGCAAAGCGGATCGCCATATGCTCGGCCGCCTTCATCAACAATGGCGTGTCTTCCTCTTGCTTGGTCGTGGCCTGGGCCGCGAGGCTGCCAAGCAGTTGCTGCAGATTCAGACGTGTATTTGGGTCGGTCTCGGTGAGTTCTTTGTGCAAAACTTCTTCTTTGGCGCCGGGATCCTGCTGTACCTGTCCAAAGCGCGTGAGAAGACGGATCGCCTGGATCACTTCTTGCTCTTGCAATGGAACGATACCGCCCGTCCACGCCGGAGCTACGCCGGTTCCAGTCCCGCTAGTCCCACCGCCACCTGCCACGACCTGTCCGGGCACGGGATTTGGCACGCTGCCCAACGGCGCCATTGGAACGCCGTCGGCGTTAGGTCCACCGCCGGAGTTCGCGCCCTCAGCTGCGGCAATCAGTTGCAAGAGTTTCTGCGGATCGTTCAACCACTGCTTAAATTCCGGGCCCAGCGTCTGAGCCGCGATCTGTGCGGCGATGCTCACGTCCCCGGTGAGAGGGTCGGCAGCTACAAACTTCACTTCGTTAATCTTGATACTGCCTTTGCCCATTCCAAGCGCTTCTTTGATCTGCTTGGAAATATCCTGGGCCTTCGATCCAGCAACTGTGAACGCGCGCACCAGCCGCACGAAGTCTTCTTCAGTGACGCCTTTCGAGAAGTGAAGGCTGGCCAGTCCTGCCGTGGTTAGCAGGGTCGCGAAACTTTTCTCCGCATTTCCCGCTTCGAGAGGAATGCCGTCGAGCAGCAACCTGTTGTCGGAGACACCCAGCAAAAAGCCCGCGTCTCCGGTCGAGGGCAGGCCTTGCTGGAGTTCGTTCCACGTAGTTTCAAACTGCGCCTCAGTACGCTTGTGATCATAGCCATACATTCGTGCGTACTTGATGAGAATGTTGAGGCTATGGACGAAGGCTCGCGCTGAAGCTGCCCGCACTCCTTGCGATGTATTTATGCCCGAGATAATAGCTCCTCGAAAACGCAAGTCTCGAAGCTCAAGCCTAAAGGCAAACGGTAAGGCCCGAAACGTTACGGAGGTAATTGAACCTGCGATCCCATTGGAATGTAGCAATCCTCAAACTGTTCCTCGAAGAAGCAATCACCATGGTGTCCGCGCGACCTTGCACAATGGGCAGCGGCAATCTTCAGTAAAATACTCGCGGAGAAGGTTCGGTCCAGACCCAAATTTTGACAGCTGAAGCCAAATCGACAGGGCTGCGTTACTCGATGGAGCGCGTGCTCGAGGAGTGCGACAACGTCTCGGCTGACTTCAGCGCGGATCCTGTCCACGATCTCCGAGTGTCATTACGCCGCTGCCGCTCTGTCGCCGACGGAATGATGGCCATGGATCCCGACCGCGACTGGAAGGCCATGAAGAGATCGGGCAAGGCCCTGTTTCAAAGGTTGGGAGCGCTGCGAGACGTCCAGATCATGATGGAGTGGATCGACAAGCTGGACCTTGCATCTCTGGCGGGGCCTCAGGCAACAACGATCGATCACGCCGATCAGGAATCAACATCCCTCTCGGATGCGAACTCTCAGGTATTCCTGGTGCCGCCGACTGCCGGAACTTCCCACGATCCGGTCTCCTCTCTCTCTCAAATACTCCGGGCACGGGAAGCTGAAGAAAAGCGAGAGGCTCGTGCGGCTCTCGATGAATTCGATCGTAAGCAATGGAAACAGTGGGCTAAGTCTTTGCCTCTGCGGGCGACCCGCATCCGTCCGGGAAGCGCCGTCTTCAAGCACTTGGCATTGGAGCGTTGGACTGCCGCCCGCGAGCTGCATGTTCGCGCATTGCGCAACCGCTCGCAAATCGCGCTCCATACTTTGCGCATCGGCATCAAACGGTTCCGCTATATTGTGGAGAATTTCCTTCCAGAAGAACACGCAGCGTGGAGCAAAGACCTAAAGCGCATGCAGGATTTGTTGGGAGACGTGCACGACCTTGACGTGTTGTGGGGGACTGCGATCTCCTGCCATATCTTTCCAGACGAAGCCCTGAAAACCGCCTGGCACGATCGCATTCTCCGCGAACGAACGAAGCGCGTCGACGAATATCGACTGCGAACAACCGGGCCTGATTCCCTTTGGAACACATGGCGCGATGGGCTGCCCCAAGGTCCCCAAATTCAGGAGTTTGCGACGCGCCGCATGAAGTTGTGGGCGAAGGCGCTCGACCCGGATTTCGCGCACTCAGAACGGGTTGCAAGGCTCGCGCTAGAACTTTATGACGGTTTGGTTTTGGCGGGATTGTTCCCTCGAAAGTCTTCGATCCCGGCAGCCGCGAAGAGTGAAGCGAAAGGAATGCGCGGCAGCCTCTATGTGGCTGCACTCCTGCACGATGTTGGCAAATCTAAGGTCAACAAAGGACACCACAAGAAGTCCCTGGAACTGATCCAAAAGCACGGCACGCCGCTCGGGTGGAATGCGGAAGACATGGCGCTGGCAGCGATCGTGGCACGTTTCCACTGCGGAGCGCTGCCCAGACGAAGTCACAAGACGCTACGGGACCTTCTCCCGGATCAGCAGAAGGATGTTCTGCGCCTGTCCGCTGTTCTGCGGCTCGCCAACGCCTTGGACTCCACGCATGATGGGCACGTCAGGCGGGTGAAGATTCAAAATGCCGATATCCCGAAACAGCGGATGAGTGGATTTCTACGCAAGCCGGCAGTCGTCGCCAAGGATCAAGCAGTCATCATCGCCGCGGAGGGATATGCGGACGGCACCTCCACGGCGCAAGCCGTCGCGGCCGAGCGATATCTACTCGAAACGGTGCTTCGGCGGCCTGTGATCGTGAAGGCGAGCCCGGCCGTGCGGCGGGCGGCACCGACACGCCGTTCCGTATCCTGACACGCACGGAAACGAAGCCCGCGAGTTATTACCAGACAGCGTTTCGGAGGAGTACAACTGCGGCAGTAATTCTTCATCGCTTTTCCGCAAGGTTGGAGGCAAAGCAAGTAGCCGAATCTATGACTCACGCACAATTGGTGGAGCGGGCCGTCCGGTGGCTTCGGTGGTATCGCTGCGGGGTGGTCCTGTCGGAACAGGCCTGCGTAAGCGGCGAGATGCCTGATGCCATCGGCTGGAAACAAGCTTGCCATTCTGTCCTGGTCGAATGCAAGGTTACCCGCGCAGATTTCCTGGCGGATCGTAACAAGCCGTTCCGGCTAAAGCAGGAAAAAGGGGTGGGGGGGAACGGTTTTACCTGGCCCCTCCCTCGCTCATAAGAATCGACGAACTTCCTG
Organism: uncultured Acidobacteriota bacterium; assembly: GCA_963819455.1. Lineage (GTDB taxonomy): Bacteria > Acidobacteriota > Terriglobia > Terriglobales > Acidobacteriaceae > Sulfotelmatobacter. Next base: position 176,500 of record CAWFWF010000009.1, on the reverse strand, counting down.
CTGGCTGGGGGTTGTTAGAACTCCGCAAGGGCCGGATCGAAATGATCCAGCCCTCCGCGAAGAATCTGCGCACAAAGGCTGGTTTCCGCGGCGAGATGAACTTGCTGCTAGCGAGCCTGCGTCGAGTTGAAGTCCGCATCGAGCCTCAGAGCATCACCGACTTCCTCAAATGGAAGAACCGCATGGCCGAATACAATCGCGGAGCCTTGCCCGAGGGCTTAACCGCGGAGAGCCAGGAGTCGAATGTCTTTCTAGAAACCTTGTACCCGGACGACACGTCCGAAGCCAGTTAAACGCCTTCTTTCTTCATATTTGTGATCGCATTTATAACGGCCATACTGAACGTGAAAAAATCACTCCTTGTGCCCACCGCATTTTCCTCACTGATGGGTATTTCCTGTTCGATTTTCTGGATTACTGCACCTGCTGCCGCGTGAAACTTGGCATGTTGTTCCTTCAGCGTAATGTAAGCGGGCGACTTGCTCCATATCTTGCCCTCCCCATAAATCCACTTCCCTAGTTCACATTTCTGATCAGACTGAACCTCGGATTGGCTGATCGAGCCATCCGGTTTGGCTAGGTATGCCTTCAGTTTCGCTTTCCATGCACTGTGCGACACGATTGCTTTATCAAAATTCATTATCCACTCCTGGTGTGGAGGCGACTCCGAGAAATGGGGGGCCCGTCCACCGTATTTTTTCGGCGGAAATTGCCTCAGGCTTGAGTGGGAAATGGGAGGAATAAAAGAAAACCGGGCTGGTTGGCCCGGCTTTTCCTGCGTCGAGTGGATGCGGTTACATCGCGCACGGCGCGACTGGCGGACTCGCCGTCGGCCAGCCAAAACCGCCGAATAAACTTTGGGTCACAGCAACTACGCGACGCTAAGCCGCAATTCTTCGGCCAACGCAGAGACGCAAAGTTTCGACTTTAAGAACGGCCGGTAATCTGCTGATTTATCGATATTTACAAATACCTCACTGGACTTTAAACCTTTGGATTGTAGTGTGAAGAGGATTGTTTGATCGGAAAAGTCTTGCACACGTTGCACAAGGAGCTGTGCTTTTAAGTCTAGCGCTGGATGAAATGCGGAGAGGAGGCGCCGCCTACATATCCCTGCGGCCTTCCATGGCCTTCAGCATGGTGATCTCGTCGGTGTACTCAATGTCGCTGCCGACGGGGATCCCCATTGCGATGCGGGTCACTCGCACACCAACCCGCCGCAGTTGCTGCGAAAGATAGGTCGCCGTGGCTTCACCTTCGACCGTCGGATTGGTAGCGACAATCACCTCATCCACATTGCCCGAGTCGACACGGGAAATCAGATTGGAAATACGCAACTGCTCCGGCCCAATCCCATGGAGGGGTGAGATGGCTCCGTGGAGGACATGAAAGACTCCATTGAAATGCTTCGTCTTTTCAATGGCAGCGATGTTCGTCGGCTCTTCGACCACGCAGACCAAACGCTGGTTCCGCGTGGCGCTGGTGCAATAGACGCAGGGATCGACATCGGTGATGTTGTTGCATACAGAGCATAGTCGGAGGTTTGCCTTCAGATCACGCACGGCAGCGGCGAGCGCCTCTGCATCGTCATCACTTGATCGCAGAATATGGAATGCGAGACGCTGCGCGCTTTTCGCACCGACGCCCGGAAGCTTCTTTAGCTCATCGATCAGGCGCGACATGGGTTCGGCAAATTTTGACATTCAATTTCCGTCCGGCAACGTGTATTCAAAGTCGTAGGAGTGCTTTCCCCCGGCCGCAATTGTGATCGTCATTTTCCCGGAAATTCCTTTCAGTTGTCCGGTACCTGAGTCGGGGACAACCGTGATCGAGAGTTGCGGGACGTTCTGGTTCATCGTGCCCGAGTGCTGGAGAACGAAGCTTCCGGTCCGCCCATTCAGAGATCCTGAGACGTGCTCGATAGCAACGTAGGCGCCCGAGCCTTTCACTTCCGTGCCCGCTGTGAGCATCTGACCAATGCCCGCGGCCTCGAGATCGCCGTGATATTGCTTGTCGATCGTCATGCGTCCGAGGAGGGGGTTGGGTGTCTTGTCCTCCTGGGCGGTGACCTTAACGTCGAACGGTCCGGATGCGTGCATAGTCAAGGGAGATCCTTTTCGGGTTGACTGCGTGTGCGCCAGAGCGAGTGTGATTGAGAAAATAAAGCAGATTGCGAGGACAAAAAGCCAACGCTTCATCAGAGGCCCGGAATTCCCATACCACCGAGCATGCCGCCCACGGTCGACTTCATTTGATCGTCAATCTTTCTGGCGGCTTCGTTGATCGCGGCCAGCACCAGATCCTGAAGCATCTCGACGTCGCCGGCTTTCACAGCCTCAGGGTCAATGCGCAGACTTAAAAGCTGCTTCCTGTCCGTCCATCCTGGCCGTGACCGTACCGCCGCCCGATGTCGCTTCAACGACAGTCTCCTGCATTTTCTTCTGCAGATGACTCGTATTGCGACTTCGCTTTCGACATCAGATCTTGCAGATTAAATCCACCCATAAGGCCTCGGCTTTGAAATTCCCTCTAACGCTTTTCTCGGTAATCAATGACAGTTCTGATTTCAGCGCCGAACTTTTCCTTCATCCGACGCACGAGAGGATCTTGCTCGGCACGACCGCGTCCTCCCGGACCCGGCGCGAGTTGCGGAACGCTGGTCTTTTTCGCCTGAGGATCAACGGTAGCGCCGGGAACAACTCTTAACTTCACAGCCCGTCCAAGCACACCGCTCGCGGACGCGATCGCCAATCGCTTTGCATCGTTACCGAGCGACATGTCGAGCACAGTCTGCGATTCGGAAATCTTAACGACAACCTCGTTGCCCTGAACGCTCCATTCGCCAGCGGACAGCATCGAAACGAGGAAGTTCTGCCCGCCATTTGTGAGCGCCTGGAGCACGGCAACCTGGAGCTTTTCCATCTGGCCGGCTCCGTCGCTAGCCGCGGCGGTTTGGATTCGAGGCGGTGGAGGCGGCTCAAGCACCGCCACCTTAGCGAATGCTTCTTTAGCGCTCAGATACCGGCTCAAACTCGCGAAGCGATGCGGGAGCGGCCGATCCCATAATGATGGGCTCGGTCTGGCTCGACTGCGCCACAATGCGAGGGCCCGGAGAAGGTAACGAAGCGGAAGAATCTTCCTGACGCGGGGTTCCCTTTCGCGCGGAATCCGCTGCAAACGGACTGACGAAATTCGGGCGCGCCGCAGGAGTTTGTTCTGCACGACAAGGCTCCGCACTCGATGCTCCGCTCACAATCGCCGGTCTCGCCGCTGGCTTTGGCCCACTGGTAGGCGTCAAAGCCGCTGCGTCGCTGAGCAGTTGTTCAATTGGTATCAGCTTCTGCGCGTGGGCCATCTTCAACAGCCCAAGTTCGAGATGAAAGCGCTGTTCCTGCTTGTATCCCAACTCGCCGTGCGTGCGCAGCATGATCTGCAGATGGCGCGTCAGATCTTCTTCGCTGAAAAGTTCCGCCACGCGGGTGACGCGTTCGCGCTCTTCGCTGGAAATTTGCAGAAGTGCCGAATCCTTGCCCGCGATCTTGCCAACTGTTGCATTCCGCAGAAAACGTACCATTTGCCTGGCGAAATGTGTCGGGCTATGCCCTTCGCTGATGAGATGGTCGACCTGGCGCAGAATCTCCTCGCTCCTGCTTTCGGAAACCGCCTGCATGACCTGCTCGAGAATATGGGCGGGCGCGGCGCCGACAAGATTGCGAACCGAGTCGGCAGTAAGCCGTGTGCTGGACGACGCAATTGCCTGATCGAGAATCGAAAGCGCGTCGCGCATCGATCCGTCGCCGGCTTCGGCAAGAAGTGCGAGCGCATCGTCATCGGCCTCAATCTTTTCCCGTGTCACGAGATCGCGCAGTTGGGCGACGATGGCGTCGAACTTTACTGCCCTGAAGCTGAAATGCTGGCACCGTGACCGGATCGTCTGGGGAATGTCCTCGGGCTGCGTGGTTGCCAGCATGAAGACGATGTGATCCGGCGGCTCCTCGAGCGTCTTCAGCAGCGCATTGAAGGCGGCGTCGGTGATCTGGTGAGCTTCGTCGAGAATATAGATCTTGAAGCGGTCCCGAGCGGGACGATAGCGAGCCGCCTCGCGCAATTCGCGGATTTCATCGATCCCGCGGTTGGTGGCGGCATCGATCTCAATGACATCCACGGCGTTCCCAGCCCGGATCTCGGTGCACGACTCGCAGATCCCGCAGGGCTCGGGAACTGGGTGATCCTTGGAGCGGCAATTGAGCGCGGCGGCCAGGATGCGGGCGACCGTCGTTTTGCCGATACCTCGGTGGCCGCTAAAAATGTAGCCATGAGCGGTTCGTCCCTGCTCGATGGCGTTCTGAAGGGTCCGAGTGACGTGTTCCTGTCCGATGACCTCGGAGAATTTCTGGGGCCGGTATTTACGAGCCAGGACGGTATAACTCATGAGCGAAGAGACGATTATACGGGATCAAATGCCGACTTCGTGGACGATAGGTTTCCCTGTTCAGAAGTTTCACGAATGGCTCGGAACCCATGTCTTTGCGCAGTCTCGAGGGAAATGCCGGGCTTGCTAAGGTCGGCGGCACGCGGTAGGCTGGTGCCCTTGCATTGCACGGAAATGGCGGCTGGGGCGAGATTCGCCTTTGAGATGCCGCCGAGGAGATTTGATCATGCAATTGAAATTGGCAAAGAGAACCGTAGATGGGATTCTCGCGATCGTGTGCAACGGGCGTATTGTGTTCGGCGACGAGTCAGCCCTGCTGCGCGAAGAAGTCAAGAAGGCGATTGCGGACGGCCACAAGCGGATTGTCCTAAACCTTGGTGAAGTGAACTACATCGATTCCGGCGGGTTGGGAACATTAGTGGCATTGCACACCACGGCGCACAATGCAGGAGGGACCATAAAACTTGCGAACTTAACAAAGCGTGTGGGCGACCTTCTTCAGGTAACGAAACTGCTGACGGTTTTTGAAGTCCACAACTCGGAATACGACGCGCTCGAAGCGTTCCGGATGGCTGCTTAACAGCATTCCTGGATACGTCGATTTTCCATTCTCATACGAATCTAAATCTCCACCTTATCGCGCGTTGCGCGACGAGGTGGGGCGTCCTCAATTTGTCGCAGGCTTGTGCCTAGAAGCATCAATGAGACGAAAGAAAAGCGTTCCAGGCGGCCCGGACAATTCCTTTCAGATGAGGCTGCGGATCGAGAGCGCCATTCGCGCCATCCCGAAAGGGAAAGTATCGACCTACGGCGCGGTCGCACGAGCGGCAGGATATCCTGGCGCGGCCAGACTGGTGGCTCGTACACTGCGATTCGGCTTTGGATTACCGTGGCAGCGAGTGCTCGGCGCCGGCGGGCAGATCAAGCTCACTGGAGACTCAGCCCTCGAACAGCGCTTCCGGCTTGAGGCTGAGGGCGTGCGCTTTCGTGGAAGGAAGGCCGACATGAAAGCTCACGAATTCAACACCGGCAAATTCAAAAAGCCCTCTCGGAAGCCGGCAAACAAATCTCGATCGAAATAGCCGAGCCTTCGTTTTATTTCTTAAATTGGGGGTCGATCTCGACCTGATAGCCCGTCACCATTTTGTTGGTCTCGTTGGCCATTCCTACAACTGCCATCAACTCTTTGAACATGCCATCACTCATGCCCTTGCCTTGTGCCGAGACGGTATGCGAAGCGATGCAATAGTGGCATTGATTGGTGACACTCACCGCGACATAGATCAACTCTTTCGTGAGCGGATCGAGGGCGCCCGGAGCCATGATCTGTTTGATGTCTTCCCATGTACGCTTCAGCGTAACGGGATCGTGCGCGATCGCCTTCCAGAAATTGTTGATCCAGTCGCTCTTGCGGGTGGCCATGATGTCGTCGTAAACGGCGCGAACTTCGGGGCTGGCATCTTTGTATTCGATAAGGCCAAGAGTAGACATACGTCTCCTGCGTTTTTTCAAACGTGATGTTGGGCTAGCGGGTGAAAGATTGCTGACTATTCTGGCAATTCGCCGGCGAGCAGATTTCCCAGCTTCTCTGCGGGGACACGAACTCCGACATAGAACTGGCCAAAAAGGGCGTAGACTGCGCTGACTTCGTCGAAGCGCATCTCGTAAATGAGCTTCTTGAAAACCAGAGGCTCGTCGGCAAAAAGATCGACACCCCATTCCCAGTCGTCGAAGCCGATGGAGCCGCTGATAATTTGCCGGACTTCCCCGGCATAACGCCGTCCAATCAGGCCGTGGTCATTCATCTGACGAGCCCGTTCTTCGATCGGAAGCTTGTACCAGTTCTTCTCTTCGCCGCGACGGCGGTCCATGGGATAAAAACAGGCATAGCGGTGCGCCGGAATCTCCGGATACAGCCGGGGTTTCATCGCCTCCCGGTGGCGATTGAGTTTGCACTCGATCTCCGCCTTCCATTGGTCCGAGTGGGGCGCAATACCCTGATCCATGAGTTCCTTGTAGATTTTCAGCGTCGAGTCATAGAGGCCGAGTTCGATGATCGAGAGGTAGGAAGTCGTCGGCTCAAGGTATTCGCTGAGACGCAGGTTTGCCAGCTGGATCTCCGCCTGATTCAGATCGGCGAAGGTGCTGCGAAAGTGGATGAGCATCAGATCGCCCTTGTGTCCGATGAGCGAGAACATCGCGGATGCTCCGGGTGAGTGCTTCTCCATTGAGGCAAGAGCGTCCGAGGCTTCCTGAGCGATTGCGGACTTCTCGCCAGCCGGCAAGGCTCGCCACGCAGACCAGCGCAACCGCATCATCTGATGCAAAACGCTGTAGCCCTCGGTGGTCAAGGGAACGGCCGGGATTTCCGCGGCAACCTGCGGGCGTTGAGGAGTCGTTGTCATAAGAGCCTTTCTGCTGCTGGACTTCCAGTGCGAAGAATAATTGTACCGGGTAGGACGGTGGGGTAAAAATCAAGGCCGAGTGCGGCGGCGCTACTTCGAAGGTTCGCTGGTGGTTTCGCGGACGATCAGCTTTGGCTCGACGATGATCTCGCCTCCGTCGCTCGAACCCGCGCTGCGGATGCGCCGCAACAAGGTTTCAGCGGCAATCCGGCCCATCTCCTCAAGAGGCTGTCGAACCGTCGTCAGCGCGGGACTCTGATAGGCAGCGCTGCGAATGTCGTCGAATCCGACCACCGAGACGTCATAGGGAACGCGCAAGTTTGCCTCGCGCAGAGCGCGGATCGCGCCCATCGCAGAAATATCGTTGAAGGCGAAAAGGGCGGTGAACGGCTGGTGCGCCGACAATAATTTCCGCGCCGCCTCATAGCCTAGTTCAGGAGACGGAGAGTCGCCTTCCAACTGGGAAACCAGCGCCGATGCAATTGGGAGGCGCAATTGCCTCGCGGCTTTTTCAATATTTGCCCAGCGAATCTTGGTGTCGGAACTGAATTCCTGGCCCTTGATAAAGGCAATTTGCCGATGGCCGAGTTGCTCCAGATGCTTTAAGGCAAGCTCCGCAGCGCGAACATGGTTGAGGACAACATTGGTCACACCTTTCACGCGGTTGTGACCGGAAACGGTGACGACCGGCACGGAAAGCGAAAGAACCCAGGGAGTGTCGACGGCGATAATGCCATCCACAGAACGCTCAACGAAAAGGCGTGGATACTCGTCGATCAGGTCAGCGCGGTGGCGATGGCTCACGACAAAATAAAAATAACCTTCCTGCAACAGATAATCTTCAACACCGCTCATGACCGACGCCGAGTAGCCGTCGCTGACCTCAGGGACGATCACACCGATCGTGAAACTGTGCTTTGCGCGCAGGGAGCGGGCGAAGAAATTCGGCCGATACTTGAACTTGCGCGCCGCGGTAAAGACCCGCTCTTTCGTCTCATCCGGGATCGAGTCGGCAACCGGCGAGCGGTTAATCACCAGCGAAACAGTCGCAGGCGAAAGCCCAAGACGCTCCGCCAACTCTTTCAGGCTCAGTGGCTTCGCGCTTGCGGATCCGGATTGTTGGGCACGGCTTCCTTTCTTCTTTGCGGGCACGGTGCGAAGTCTCGCACAAAGCGATTCCGGGCTGCAAGACGACCCAAAACCTATGGGCACAATCCGTATTGACAATAACGTCAAAAGGATTTTTGATACTTGACTGAAAGCGCCTACTAACTCGATTTAGTTCATACTGCGGTGCGGGCCGGACGGAGGTATTTGGAATGGAATTTTCAGGATTTTCGCTTCATAAAAGATGCGCTCGCGGTACCGAGGCAACGCTGTCCTCACGCTAATCGTGGCAGGAGCTTCCCTGCTCTCAAGCCCATTTTCACAGGCGCAGGCACCGGCACCCGCACACTCGCCCTCCTCGGAACTGAACGATCCCAAGATCGAAGCCAAGGTGGATTCCGTCCTTCGCCAGATGACCCTGGAAGAAAAGGTCGGTCAACTCGTGCAGTACTCGGCAGGACAGCCCACGGGCCCCGGGACGGGACGGACTGACTATGAAGAGATGATCGCGAAGGAACAGGTGGGGTCGTTCCTCAACGTAAACGAGCCGCGTCTCATCAATGCCTACCAGCGGATCGCGATGGAGAAGACCAGGCTGCACATCCCGATTCTGTTTGCTCTCGATGTGATCCACGGCTTCAAGACCGAGTTCCCCGTTCCCATCGGACTGGCTTCGACATGGAATCCGGCAATCGTGGAAAAAGCATCGCGTGTGGCGGCCATGGAAGCCTCGGCAGACGGAATTCGGTGGACATTCTCGCCGATGGTGGACATTGCCCGAGACGCGCGATGGGGACGAATGCAAGAGGGCGCGGGAGAAGACCCCTTCCTCGGCTCTGTGATGGCAGCGGCATATGTCCGCGGCTATCAGGGATCAAGCCTAAGCTCGCCTGACAGCATTGCGGCCTGCGCGAAGCACTATGTTGGCTACGGCGCGGCGGAAGCCGGGCGCGATTACAACTCCACCGAAATATCCGAGCACACCTTGCGGCAGTACTATCTGCCTCCGTTCCACGCCGCAGTGGAAGCTGGAACGGCGTCTTTAATGAGCGCCTTCAATTCGCTCAACGGCACGCCGTCGACGGCGAATCCTTTTACGTTGAAGCAGGTATTGAGAAAAGAGTGGGGATTTCGTGGACTGGTTGTGAGTGACTGGAATTCCGTTGGGGAGTTGATCCCGCATGGCATCGCCAATGACGGCGCGACCGCTGCACGCAAAGCCTTTCTCGGCGGCGTTGACATGGATATGGTCAGCAGCTTGTATCACGACAACTTGCAGCAGGTCGTGAGTTCGAAGCAAGCAAGCGTAGCCGAACTCGACGAGGCGGTGCGACATGTATTGCGTGTGAAAGTTGCGTTGGGCCTTTTCGATCACCCGTATGTGGATGAAGCTGCCGCGGCCAAGGCTCTGTACCATCCAGAAAGCTTGGACGCATCGCAGAATGCCGCCGAGCGGTCATTTGTTCTACTCAAGAACGCAAACGGGGCGAATGGAAAGCCACTGCTTCCGCTTTCCGGAACTCCAAACATCGCGGTGATCGGACCTCAGGGAGATGATTCCACTTATCCCAACGGTGCGCCGCAAGGCTCTGGTCCGCGTGCCGGCCTGGCTGCGGCCCTGGCACAGCGACTCGGTGCTGAACATGTGACGCGGTTCAAAGGATGCGGGATTCTTGATGGCAGCGATACGGAGATTACTGCGGCAGTTGACGGGGCACAGAAAGCCGACCTCGTCATCATTGCCCTTGGAGAAACTCAGGACATGAGCGGAGAAGCTGCCTCCCGAGCGCACTTGGGCCTACCGGGACGACAACAGGAGTTGCTCGAGGCTGTGGTCCGCACCGGCAAACCGGTGGTCTTGATTCTTTTCAGCGGTCGGCCTTTGACAGTACCGTGGGCATTCGAGCATGTTCCCGCGGTTTTGGAAGCGTGGTTCCCTGGCACTCGCGGAGGCCTCGCCCTCACGCGCACTCTCTACGGCGATGTGAATCCAACTGGCAAACTGGTTGTCAGCTGGCCGCGCAGCGTAGGACAAGAACCCCTGTATTACAACTCGCTCTCTACGGGCCGTCCCTCGGGCGATGTCGACTTGACTCGACCCCCGGCTGACATTGTTGCCAAGTATGTGTCGCGCTACATCGATGAGCAGAATTCTCCGCAATTCCCTTTCGGATACGGGGCGTCCTATACAACTTTCTCGTACGGGCCGACGACCATCAGCACGCAAAAACTGAGCGCCGGCACTCTGAACAAAGATCTCAAGGGCGGCACTGCTCTGATGGCGAAGGCGGACGTCACGAATACGGGCTCGCGCCCCGCAGATGAAGTGGTGCAGTTGTACATTCGCCTACAGGGAACCAGCGTGACTGAACCTGTGCGAATGCTGAAAGGGTTTCAGACGGTTGCTCTAGCTCCCGGAGAAACCAAACACGTGGAGTTTGAATTGAAGCCGGAAGCGTTTGCGATTTGGAATGAACACAATCAATTTGCGGCAGAGCCCAGCAAGCTCACGGTCTGGATTAGTCCTGACTCGGCGCATGGGACCGCCACTCAGGCGGAGATTGAGCAGTAAGGGTAGCTCGGGATTGAGCCGTAATTCGCTAGCGTTCTGCTGGTGCATGTAGCAGAGCGACTGGAAAATCCGTGAATATGTCTTGCAGTGAAAGGCTTCTTTCTTCGCCCTGAGTTTCGGCGGTCAACGACTTCTGCGACAAGACATTGTTCCACTGAGCGGCAGATCCTTCCGGCAAAAGTAGGCGGGTGTCGCACCAATCAAACTGTTTGCCAGCTTTTCGGTCGAGTTGAGTTAGCCAGCGCGGGATCACGATTATTGCGGAACTTGATTCCGACTGGCGCATGAACGCGACAACATTTTGCGATCGGCAGCCTGCGGCCTCGAGCGTAACAAAATCCCCTTCTTGAAATAGCTTGGCATTCTCCCGGCGGAAATTTAGCGCTTCGCGGATCAGGTGAAGCTTGATTTTTCCGTCCTGCCAGTGATCGGTAAGATCGCGGAGAGAATCTGCGAGGTTGCTCTCCTTCGCGCTCTTTATCGCATTGAGCGCGGCTTCCCTTCTCGCATAATCCACTGCCCCTCGATTGTCAGGATCCACCAAGCGGAGATCCCAAAGCTCCGAACCCTGGTAAACATCGGCCACGCCGGGCGACGTTATCTTCAACAGCGTTTGGGAGAGGCCGTTCACCATGCCGAAGAAAGAAATCTTCTCTTGCAACGCTCGCAAGTCGCTAAGGAATTCAGCATTGCCTGGCGAAAGTATGCTGGCTGCGAAATTGGTCAGCGCATCTTCGTGAGCTTGATTGGGGCGCGTCCAGCGCGTGTGGACCATAGCTTCACGCGTAGCTTTAATCAGGTGCGCCTGGACCCGTTCCAACAGCGTCGCATCCTCCGAGGAGTCGAGAGGCCACACTCCAAGCAGGGTCTGGTAAAGAAAATATTCTTCGTTGCGATCAGGGGCGAGTTGGCTGTTGACCTCGACTTTATATTGCGCGTTCAACCCCGACCACTTTTCGACACGCTCTTTCCACTCTTGCGGGATTTCCGAAAGCACATTAATTCGAGCACGGACATCTTCGCTGCGCTTGGTATCGTGAGTGGTGCTGGCGTCTAGAGTGCCGGGCCAATTACGCTGGCGAGCCTCGAGGAAGTTGCCGAAATCTTCCCACGAAGTCGCGTCTTTAGGTCGAGGATTCCCGCCAACTTCGTTGAGCGAGAGCAGCGGATGATAAACGTAGAGCGCTGTGTCTTCTAGACCCTTGGCAACAATCGGCCCGGTAAATTGCTGCCACCGCATGACGAAAGCGAGGCGCGCCTCTCTTTGATCCGCGAGGATGTGGGGAGGGTTCAGCAGAAGCAACACTTCCGCAACGAAATCAAAATAAGCCGACCCTAGATTTGGAGCCCTGCCACGCGCGGTACCAATCGCCTCCTCAATGTATGCGGTGGCGTGAGGACGCAAGTCCATGTTGCGAATGTAGGTGCGATACACCGACAGGCAGGCTGTCACCTCAATCAGCGCATCGATCAGCTTTCCACGATCCAGTTCGCGGGCGTACCTGTCTTGTGCGGCGAGTTCGGCAAGTTGCCGCCCAAGAGTGCGCATCTCGACGCCAAGAAGAGTAGTCATCACCAGCTTTTTCTTTTGGTAGAGAACGTCGTTGAAATCCTGCCGGCGGCCAATAAACGAGGAGTAAATTTCTTCAATCCTCGCCGCTCCGGCGGGTTCCACAAAGACTCCGTTGGCCGCGTTCACATAGTCGTATCCGGTAGTTCCGCTAACCGGCCAGTCTTCCGGCAAATCCTCATGATGCGCAAGAATTTTCTCCACTACGACATACACCGGCGTTCCGGATCGCGGTTCGTCCAAAGCCAGTCGCTCCTGAAGGCGATTCAGATAGGCGAGGGGATCTCGTAGTCCGTCGATGTGATCAATCCGCAAGCCTACGGATGGATTTCTCGAAACCAGCTTGAGGATGTATCCATGAGTTGCTTCGAAGACCAAGGGGTCTTCAACGCGTACACCAACCAAATCCGCGATAGTAAAGAAGCGCCGATAGTTGATGCTTTCATTTAAGTTCTGCCAAAAAGCCAGCTTGTAGTTCTGCTCGGCGAGAAGGCGTTGGAGCAATCCAACGCTCGCCGGATCGCCGGCTTTACCGTTGAACTCGGCAACGTTTTCCTCTACCAGCGTGGCGATCTCGGGCGTACTCGCCATCAAAGCGCGCAGTCTGTCGCGCGTCGATTCGAAGCGCAGGCGCCTGTCCGCGGCCGTCGCAGAAGAGCGCCGATCCGCACGCGAAAGTTCGAGAGCTGCGGAGAGAATTCCAGAAAATTCGTGATATGCCGAAGTCTCTTCACTCAGCGAATTCTTGAGGCGTCCCGCATGCAGGTTCAGAATCGAGTGATAAGACCTGGGCGAAAGCGGGAATAGCGATTCGAAGTATTGAATGAAGAAGCGCCCATCGTTGTAGACAATCTTTAGTTCTCCGGAATCGAGCGCTTCGCCAAAAGGCCGCCCTAGGACGGGCAAGAGAATCCGTCCGTCGAGGCTGCGCTCATGCGGATGCCACTCGACGTCATAGAAGGCCGCAAACGCCGACTCCGAACCGTTCTCGAGCACATCCATCCACCAGGCGTTTTCGGCGTTCGCGGCCATGTGATTCGGGACGATGTCGAGCAACAACCCCATTCCACGGCTTTGCAGCTCCGATTGCAGCGTCGCGAATTCTTCTTCCGTGCCGAGATCAGGGTCGATCCGCGAGGGATCAATCTGGTCGTATCCATGCATACTGCCTTTGCGGCTCGCTAAGATGGGCGACAGATACAGATCCGAAATACCTAGGTCGTGCAGGTAGTCGAGGATCTTGATCGCATCGGCGAAGCGAAAATCTTTGTTGAGCTGTATGCGATAGGTCGCCGTTGGCACATGGATAGGCGGCATATCTACCCTTGAGGAAGCAGGATTTGTAATTGCGTCGCCAAACGCTTGAGATCATCCCGGAGTTGCAAAGCGGAAGCGTCCGCGTTGGGCGCGTGCCAGCCGTTTTGCTGGAATGCCGAAAGCAGCGGCCGATATACGAGGTTTTGCGCTTCCCAGAGCACCACCGGAAACGGCACGAATGGCAGTAGATCGAGTAGCTTCGTCAATCTCTCGGCGCCGGCAATGTCGCTTGGATTGGCGGCAAACGCGGCGGCCTCCTTCTCGAGACGCCGCCGGACGATGAATTCGAGAGTTGTGCCGTCCAGAGTAATCTTGCTGGCCGCCGCCTCCCGCAACAAACCTTGAATTCCATCTTTGTCGAGTTCGGGGCGTTCCAGGTAATGCTGCAGTTGGCTGTTCAGTGCCATTTCCGCAGCGGCCTTAAGAGCATTCGGCACGGGAATATCGAGCCCTGTCAGGAAACGAATCAGCGGCGCTTGACCTTCGAACACGGTCTTATACACCGCTGCAGCCGAATTGAGCGAGTCGGTCAGAATGATGTTAGCGATCTTCCGCTGTTCATCGCGGAATAGTGTCCGCAATGAGAACGTATCCTTGCCATACATCTGATCGAGCAGGCGAATCGCTTCGGCGGTGTCTGCCTGGGTAAATGCCTCCGCAAGTTTTTTCTTGTCGACATCAGAAGCATTCTCGCAGGCCTGAATTCCTGCAGTTACATTGTGGTCACCCAGGTGAAGAACCGAGTAATCGAGAAGTTCGGTTTCCGTCGTAATCATAGACCGGAACTTGGCGCATCCAGTGGCCAGTTTCAGCTTGCCCTCAACCTCCTGTAAATGATTCTGGCGCTCGACCTCGTAGCAATAGATTCTCGTTTTATCCGGGTAACTCTCGAAGAGCGAGCTGATCGCATAGTGGCCGCCAACGCGCTTGATATCGACAACGGCGGGGCGAACCCACTTTTCATAAATCTTAGCGCCGTCCCCATGTTCCGGGAGATTGCTCTTGGCCTGGGAGAGATGTTGCAAGAATTCAGCCTCAATCGCTTCGCCGGAGCATTCCTCTGCCAAGCGAAGTGCCCTGCCTGCATAGTGAATCACCTGCACGGTCTCGATGCCTGACAGCTCATCGAAGAACCATCCGCAGCTGGTGTACATCAGCATCGCGTGCCGCTGCATCTCCAGAAGTTTGAGTGCAGTTACCTGCTCCTGCGCGTCGAGAGGGCGAATCGCATGCTCCGCGAAAAATGCGGCGCGCGACTCCTCAGAGCGGTCAAGGATGACTCGGATGTATTCGTCGCGTGCGAGCCACGGATCTTTCAGATAATTTTTCAGGCGCGATTCATAAATCGGCGCCAGCCGGTCTCTCAGCCAATCGAGTGCGGCACGCAGAGGTGCGCGCCACTGCTGGTTCCATGCATGACCGCCAGAATTGCATCCGCAGTCGCTGCGCCATCGCTCAACTCCGTGAACACAACTCCATGAACTGTCGTCAACGATCTCGACGAGATCTTCCGGCGGATGCTTTTCGAGGAATTCTCCGTAATTGGTGAGCGCCGCGACTTTGTTGCTCTCGATGTCATCCAGCGCGAAACTGAGCGCCATCTCGCCGAAGTGATGGTGGTGACCGTAGCTTTCGCCGTCAGTCGCGATGTGCACCAGCTGTGGTCCTTGCCGCGCATCCGAAAACCCGCTCATCAGCCGATCGGCAAATCTCTTACCATCGCCAAGCAGGCCTTCGAAAGCCACGCCCTGAGAAATCGGGCCGTCGTAGAAAAACAAACTGATCCGATTCTTGGATGGAAGTTTGGCATAGTACGCGCGCGCCGGATCAATGCGGGCGCCGGTTACATCCTGAAATCGTGTGCTCGCTTTGAGGCGAAGGCGCTTCGCCTGCCTAGGCGCGAGAATCGTAAAAACGATTCCATTTTCGGCAAGCACTTCGAGCGTCTCCGTATCGACTGCCGTCTCCGGGAGCCACATTCCCTCGGGCTTCCGTCCAAAGCGGCTTTCGAAATCCTTGATTCCCCACTTAACCTGCGTCACCTTGTCGCGACGGTTCGCCAGCGGAAGAATCATGTGGTTGTAACCCTGCGCGAGGGCGGATCCATGGCCGGAAAAGCGTTGCTGACTTTCGGCATCGGCCTCAAGGATCGAGGCGTGAACTTTTGGGGCGTAATCCTTGAGCCATGACAAAAGCGTCGGGCCAAAGTTGTAGCTCATATGGCCGTAGTTGTTCATCAGCTTTTGAATTCGGTTTTCGGCGTCTAAAATGCGCGAGGCTGCGTTCGGCGCATAGCACTCAGCGGTGATGCGCTCGTTCCAATCGTGATACGGATAGGCGGAGTCCTGCAGTTCAATCGCTTCGAGATAAGGATTCTCGCGCGGCGGCTGATAGAAGTGTCCATGGATGCAAACGTATTTCACTTGGCCTCCGTCGGCGCGGTGTCTTGTTTCAGAACTATAAACGAATGCGGTGGCATGCGAAGTTCGCAGTCCGGCAAAAACACGATGCTCGTTGCGGATTCCTTCTCAGGACCATCCCACGCGGCCGAAGCTGAGTTGATCGCAACCTGCCACGCTCCCACAAGTTCCGGAACTCTGAGATTCACCGGCGAAGAATCGAACACGAAGACTGCTGCCACGGGATAAGTCGCGGTTTGATACGTGAGAAGCAACGAGTTGCTTGAGAGTTCGCGAACCGCATGCCCAGAGGCACTCCCAATTCCGAGTTCCCGGCGAAGCCGGATCAGTTCTGCATACAAACGATAGAGAGTTTTGTGGATCCCTCGGTCCTTGAGTGAATGATCAAGATGGGAGCGCGCGAAAGTATCTTCGCCCTGCGGATCCGGAACGCTCGCCTGCCACCCGAAGGCCGCGAATTCCTCACGACGACCTCGGCGGACCGCCTCTACTAAGTCCGGATCTCCATGACTTGTGAAGTACTGGAATGGCGCCGTCTCGCCATACTCTTCGCCCATAAACAATAGCGGGGTAAAGGGCGACAGCAGCGTGATGCCGGCCGCTAGCTTCGCGCTTTCGAAATCGACAAGACTGCCCAGCCTCTCGCCCGCGGCGCGGTTGCCGACCTGGTCATGA
This sequence comes from uncultured Acidobacteriota bacterium, assembly GCA_963819455.1. Taxonomy (GTDB): domain Bacteria; phylum Acidobacteriota; class Terriglobia; order Terriglobales; family Acidobacteriaceae; genus Sulfotelmatobacter. The sequence continues at coordinate 160,002 of CAWFWF010000009.1, read as the reverse complement.
TTTTGGCTGCATACGACGAGGCGTGCCGGATCGATATTCTCGGCGGAGTTGCCGTGGCGACGCTGCCGATGGCGAGAATACTGGCCGGAGTAAAACCATCCGTTGCGAAGAGTGGATGCCAGAGGTTCAATGCCTGCAAAGTCGGAGTAATACCCGCGATCTTCCTTCGTCAGCAGAGTATGAACGGAATGGTGAAAATCATCGCTCCACTGGCCGTCAAGGCCGTAACCTCCGAACTCGGGATCATGTAAGAGTCGAGAGTCATTCAAGTCACTCTCTGCGATCAACTGAATTTGGCGTCCCGTGCGGGCGGCGAGATCGGCAACTTTAAACTTCAATTCGGCGAGGAAGTGCCGGGCACCAAGATCGAAGATGCCGTGCACTGCATCCAGACGCAAAGCGTCGACGTGACAATCCTCGAGCCAATAAAGCGCATTTTCGATGAAGAATTCTCTAACCTCGTCGCTGGCCTCTCCGTCGAAGTTGATCGCCTGACCCCATGGAGTGCGATATCGATCGGTAAAGTATGGCGCAAACGCGCTGAGATAGTTGCCTTCCGGCCCGAGGTGGTTGTAGACCACATCAAGGGCAACCGCGAGGCCGTAGTGGTGAGCCGCGTCAACGAAACGTTGAAGGGCGAGCGGGCCCCCATACGAATTCTGCACTGCGAAAGGGTACACGCCGTCATAGCCCCAGTTGCGGACTCCCGGAAACTGAGCAATGGGCATCACTTCAACCGTCGTGACACCAAGGGCAGCGAGTTCCGGTAGGCGCGCCGCAAGCGCATCGAAGGTACCTTCCCTCGTATACGAGCCGACATGCAACTCATAAAAGATGCTGCCTTTCAGCGGCCTTCCCTTCCAACTCACGTCGGTCCAGCGAAACCAATTCGTATCGACAAGCGCAGAGGCACTGTGCACGCCTTCAGGCTGAAATCTCGACGCGGGATCCGGCAGATCGCGGTCATCGTCAATGCGATAAAAATATCGAGTCCCTGGAGCGAGCCCCGGAACAATCGCTCGATGATATCCATGCTCGATCGCGTCCAGCGGATAGAGCTTCTTCGACTCAGGCAGATAAATCTGGATCTTCTTTGGTGCGGGAGCCCAAACGAGGAACTCCCAACTGCCGTCAGGGAGACGGGTGGCGCCCAATCGATCTTCGGTGACTGATGGAATTGCGATCGTCATCGCTACCTTGCAAAATGGATTTTATTTAAATATCGAATATTCGGTACGGCGAAGACGGTTCACGCGCCTGCAGCAACGTAATGGCAACGTTGTAGACGGGATTTCCGCCAGTAGTTTTGCCTTCCAAATGGCCGTGATGGGCATGACCGTGCACCACAATATCTGCGCCGTGGCGATCAACAATCTCTGCGAGTCGCGACGTTCCGAGGAACGGAAAAATTTCGGGAGACTCTCCCTGCACAGTCGCCGCAATCGGAGAATAATGCAGGACGACCACCCTCTTGGGTGTGCGGAGCTGGGCCATGGCGCGCTCGAGTTTGAGAGTCTCATCGATCGATGCCTGCACGAACTGCTTGATCTCCGGTTCGCCGAACGCGGTCAAAACACCGCGGCCAAATCCTCCGACGAAACCTTTCGTCCCAGCGAACCCCACACCATCGCGCTCGTAGGCGGTTCCATCGAGCACTTTGAGGCCGGCCGTCTCCATCATGCGCATCAATTCGTCTTGCTTGCCGCTTTCATAGTCGTGGTTGCCCAGCACCGCAACGGTCGGGACGCGCGAGCGCACTACGACATTCAACAAAGGTTCCATCTCTTCGGGTTTGCCGTAATTCGTCAGGTCCCCCGCCAGCACCAACACGTCGGCCTCTTCCCGTACGCGGCTCAGCTGATCGTGTAGAGCGCTGTGGCGCGACGCGGAAAAATGCAAATCGGCAGTTGCGGCGATCCTCATCGATCCTTACAACCCTCCGGTAGATCTTTCAGCCGGATTTCCCGATTCTCTTCCATTAAGTTGGCAAGCCCCCATTCATTCAAATCGATGGCGAACATCTTGTCGTCGATCAGGCTGCCTCGGAATTTCGCGGTTGGGTCCGGATTGCTTATAGCGCTGTCAAACCTGCGAAGCAGGTCGCGCCACACGGTCTCCGGGACGAAATGCGTCTGGGCAGGATAGACATAGCGAAAAAGTACCAGAGCCCAGAACAACATTTCCCAGTGCTCACCCGCGAGATCGAAGATCCGTTTCCAGTCGAGCTTGCCTTGAGTGCCATAAATCACGTGGGCGATGTCTGCACCGTCAAAGCGTTCTCGCCGCGTGACGAATAGTTTCGATGACAGCAATTCTTCGGCGGCCAAAACCCGCGTGGAAACCCCATGGACAACCGCGGGAATCGAGCGCTTAATCCATTCGTCGTCAACGACCATCGTCGCGTTACTCATACCCGTGATCAAGTCGACGAAGAAATCGTCGCGATGAGCCTTATATAACCAGACTGTATCGCATACCTCGCATTTGAACCCTTCAGCGCGCAGAAGTGCCAAGCCTAACGCTGCGCTTTGATCCGTCAAAAAAAGATCGAGATCTTTCGTGTCGCGGCATATTCCGGTATGCGCTTGCAGTGCGAAGGCTCCGGCCACCGCATAAGAAATTTTCTCGCGTTCAAAGAGTTGCAATATCTCCCGGAACAACCGCTGCTGCTTGGCCGGCAAATCCACCGGCTCCGACGATGTCTCGGGCAAAATGGGTTGTTCTTTTTCGGACATTGGAACCCTTGGATGTGAAACAAAGACAGGCGGTTGTCGGCGCAGCCGCGAAACGGCGCCGCGCTTGGTCGTTAGCGATCCTACCCCTACGATTTGAGCGGAGTACAAGATTTGCCCTACATACACTACCTTCCACAAAACCGTACGATCAGTGGTTCAGAGAGAAATTTTCTAAGCGCTACCGGATTTGTCAACTGAAGAGTGCTAAAAGAAAGGACCGATTTTATGAACATAAGTAAACTTGTGAGGTCTGTCTTAAAAACAGCCGTTTACGTGATCGACCAGACGGCGGACCATATGGATCATGCGTCCGATCGTGCATCGAATTTCGTCGATGACGCCAGGGAAGTAATTTACCCGGACGATAACCACGTTCTCCGTAACATTTTGGGTTTTGCCGCGGGTATTGGCGTAGGGCTCGGCGCTGGACTCCTTCTGGCTCCCTCAAGCGGTTCCGATTTGCGAGCCTCGATTACAGACAAAGTGCAGGAAATCGGTAGCCGGGTAAAGGGACGCGCGGAGAACTTTCCCGCGGCATCGACTTACTAGTGCTAGCATCGTCCACTGTAGTGGGTAGTGAACAAATCCAAATCTTGGGGGATACCGAATGATTTTGAAAAAGTTAGCAATCTCAGGAGTTTTGACAATCGCTATGGCCTGCCTCGCCTTTGGCCAGGACAGCGCAAAACAAGATATGAAGGATGCTGGCCACGAAACAAAAAACGCGGCTAAGGACACCGGAAGAGCTACGAAGACCGCCGCGAAGAAGACCGGTCACGCCGTGAAAAAGACCACCAAGAAGGCGACTCACAAGACCGCGCAGAAAACCAGAGAGGGTGCTGAGAAGGTCGAAGACAAGACCAACTAGCATCTGAAGCAGAGTGAAGGCCCGGGGCACGGACACTAGAACGTCCGCCTCGGGCCTTCGTTATTGCAGACAAACCAGCGAATTGCGAGGGTGCCTCCGGTGGCATTTGTCCAAAGCCCGTTGAATGTTATGCTTCGCTCATGGTTACGCGCACGATCCGTGAATATAGTGCAATAGTCTGCAGGTTCACCCGCCCGTGATGTCGAAAGTCTGTCCTCCATTCTCCTGGCCGTCAGATCGCCTCGGGCGGACTTCAGTTTGGCAATCCGAAACAAGACGAAAGATTCGAGTCTGATGAATTCCAGTATCCTCTTTTTCGTGGGAGTGATTCTTTCGGCAAGTGGTCTCATCTCTCCTCCAATCGCTCTATTGTTGGGGCTGGCTTTCGGGCTCACCTTCCCTCATCCGTTTCCGGCGGACGCGAAGAGCTTGACTACATTCCTGCTGCAAGCGTCGATCGTTTGCATGGGCTTTGGAATGAATCTGCAGGATGTCCTGCGCGCGGGCCGAAGCGGATTCGTTTACACCGCATTGAGCATCACGTTTGCCCTACTACTGGGCTTGGCGATCGGACGGCTGCTAAAAGTGCGCGAAATTCCTTCACTATTGATCAGCGTGGGAACGGCGATCTGCGGAGGCAGCGCGATTGCGGCGGTCGGCCCCGTGGTGAATGCCGGTGAAGAGGAGATGGCCGTCTCGCTAGGAACGGTTTTTGTCCTGAACTCGATCGCCCTATTCCTGTTTCCGGCGATCGGGTATGGGTTCCACCTTAGCCAGAATCAATTCGGACTTTGGTCTGCCTTGGCAATTCACGACACAAGTTCAGTCGTCGGCGCAACCGCGAAGTATGGAGCGCAGGCGCTCACCGTCGGCACGACTATCAAACTGGTTCGGGCACTATGGATCGTCCCGCTGGCTTTTGGCGTCGCATTGCTCAAGAAGGGAAAAACAGAAATCCGTTGGCCGTGGTTCATCCTGTTCTTTTGCCTCGCGGCGGTTGCCGCTACATATTTGCCGCTATTCGGCGAGGCGTATCCCAAACTCAGCAACTTGGGAAAAACAGGACTCACCGTAACTCTTTACCTGATCGGTACCGGGATTTCGAAATCGACACTAAAAGAGGTGGGAATCCGCCCCCTACTTCAAGGCGTCATCCTTTGGGCGATTGTGGCCGTCTTATCGCTGGCGCTTATCCGCTACGGATGGATCTCACTCTAGCGGGACCTTCTGCAGCGACTGGTATCGAATACTCGTGCGCCCATCTCTTGCAGCGCTTAACCCCAGACTCGGCGATTGATTCCACGAGCACGCGGAGTTCCGCACGCAATTTCTCGCCAATGATTCAATTGTAAAAAAAATGTCAAAAGGGGTCTCTCTATGCATGAATTGCGGGGTAAACGTTGTAAGCTTCCCTAGTCGATGGCTTCTTCTTGGGATGATTCAGTTGATCACGGAAGCTCTCTCCTAACGACAATGGTTAACTCCGATGGGAAATTTAACAGCTCCGCTCAGCACCGCTAGGAACATGAATCCGGCACCGGCAACCCGGCCGTCAGGTCGAATTTTGGTGGTAGAAGACGATCCTGCAGTTCAAAAGGCGCTCAAGCGGCTCTTTGAGACTGAAGGGTATGCCGTTGAGGTTCAATCGGACGGGCGATCTGCCATCGACAGTTTTCAATCTTCAACTCCCGCGGCAGTGGTGCTAGATCTTCGCCTGCCCAAGGTTTCGGGGCGCGATGTCTGCAAAGAGCTCAAGGCTCTCTCTCCGGCTCTTCCGATCGTTGTATTGAGCGCTGCCAGCGATGTCTCCGACAAGGTATTGCTGCTCGAACTGGGAGCCGATGACTATGTCACTAAGCCCTTCAGCCCGCGAGAACTCCTGGCACGAGTTCGAGCGGCGCTGAGACACACTGCGCGTACTCCTGAAGCACCACTCGTGAGCTTCGATGGCATTACCGCGGATTTCAAAAAGATGGAAATCAAGCGGGACGGCAAGCCAGTAGTCCTGACAGCGCAAGAGTTCAAAACATTCCAGTTTCTGGTACAAAACGCCGACCGCGTCATCAGTCGCGATGAGTTGCTCAATGAGGTCTGGGGTTATCAGAATTATCCGTCGACCCGCACGGTCGATAACCACATCCTGAAACTTCGGCAGAAACTGGAAAAAGACCCATCGAGCCCAGTGCATTTCCGCACGGTACATGGTATGGGATATAAGTTTGTACGTTGATTTCTTGTGATCCCATCCTCTCAGTCCGCGGCTGATCCTGCCCCAGTCCAGTCTGGTAGCTTGCTGCCATCGCTTCGATTGCGTACCCGCTTCCTCTTGTCGATGCTGTTGATCACGGCCGGTCTAACCACGACGAGCCTCCTTCTGGTGCGGCGTAGCGTCGAAAGCAACGTCCGGCAAAGCATCGCCCTAAACCTTCGCAACTCTGTCGCCGCTTTTCAGGATTTTCGCCACGAGCGTGAAACCATGCTCACCAGCGATGTGGCCCTGCTCGCGGATCTGCCCATAACTCGGTCAATCATGACTGCTCCCGACGCGGTCACGATTCAAGATGCATCCCGCGACGTTTCAGAAATCGCAAATAGCGACTTGTTCGTCCTCGTCGATCGCAGCGGCAAGGTCGTTGCCCTGCACACAAAAACTCCGGGGTTCACTCAGGAAGCCGCAGAGAAGTATTTCGAGCAATCGCTCGATGAAGATCGTGGAGAGTCCAGCCACTGGTGGCTCGGGAGCCACCACCTCTACCAAACCTTCATTCAGCCCATCTACCGGGGCTCCCGAACCGACGGAACACTCCTCGGTTTCCTGGTCATTGGCTATGAAATCGACGATCGCCTAGCCGGTGAGGTTAGCAAAGTCGCTGGCAGCCAGGTCGCATTCTCCTGCGGCGAGGAACTGGTCGCCACAACCCTGCCACCTGCGCAGACACAAGGGGGCCTGCAGACTTTGATTGCGGGTTCAGTTCAAGAAGAGCCTCGGGAAGTCTCAATCGGCAAAGAGCGCTTTCTAGCAGCATCGCTCGAACTGTCGGGCTCCCGCACCACTCCAGTTCGCTTAACGGTGCTTGGATCCTACGACCAAGCGACAAAGTTTTTGGGCCGGTTGAATCGCTATCTTTTACTGCTGGGCCTGGCAGCAATCCTCGTTGGCAGCGGCCTGATGTTCTTTATTTCGCACACCTTCACAAGGCCTCTTGGAACGTTAGTCGATGGAGTTCGAGCTCTCGCCCGAGGAGATTTTCACCATCCACTGGATCCGCGAGGAGGCGACGAGGTTGCCGAACTCACCCGCGCTTTCGAACGCATGCGCGCCAGCCTTTTGAAGAGCCAACGTGACCTGCTGGAGTCCGAGCAACTGGCGACGATCGGGCGCATGGCGAGTTCCATTTCGCACGATCTCCGTCACTCGCTCGCAGCAATCGTCGCCAACTCGGAATTCCTGGTGGACAGTCACCTCACGCCAGTGCAGCGCGAGGAGTTATACCAGGAGGTCCGGAGCGGGGTGAACCTGATGACCGACCTCATTGATTCCCTGCTCGAATTCGCGCGCACACGCGAGTCCCTGAATCCGGCCTACGCAAATGTGTCGGAATCGATTCAGCGTGCGGTGCAGGCAGTCCGCCTGCATCCGCGGCATCACAATCGTTCGATCGACGTTCTTTGCAGTCCGCATGTTTCCGGATGGTTTGACCAGCGAAAGCTCGAACGCGCCCTTTACAACTTGCTGCTCAACGCTTGCGAGGCCGCTCCTCCGGTAGGCGGCAAGGTTGAAGTGACCGCCGGAGAAATGTCGGGCGCAATCTCCATATCCGTCGCCGACGACGGACCCGGAATCGCGGAATCGATCCGCGAGCGCTTGTTCCATCCCTTCGTGAGCTACGGCAAGGAGAATGGGACGGGGCTGGGATTGGCGGTTGTTCAAAAAATCGTGCAAGATCATAGCGGCGAGATTGTTGTAGAAAGAACCGCGCAGGGCAGAACGGTCTTCCGTCTCGTGTTGCCCAGCCGGGCGAAGGAAGCGATCCAAGCCGCGAACGAGTCCGCGGCAGACGAGCTTTCTCTCGTACCGGCCCAGCGGGAAAATGCCAGCCATAATTCGACTTCGCATCCGGGACCATAGACACGACCGGCCTCTTCTCGTGTTTACTCCGGATGGTGCGGGAGGACGTGTGAAGAGTTATCGAATTCGTACGGTGCGCAGTACCGCGTTCATGGTCGCGGTCTTCACCTTTTTCAGTTTCAACGTTCATGCACAGAGCGCATCCACCACGGTTCCTGCCAGCCCTGGGGACACGGCCAATGCGATTCGCGATCTGCAAGATCAGGTCAGCCAATTGAAATCGCTGGTCGAGGAAATGCGCACGGAGAACGCCCAATCTCGCGCCGAGATGCATCAATTGCGTCACGACCTGCAAACCACTCGCGCACTGTTGGAGCGGCCGGGCACAGGCAACGATGAAGCGATGGCTCAGGGTTCTCCGGCGCAATCGACTGATATCTTGGCGAACGCTGTTGCCGCCAGCACCGCAACTCCGCAACCCCCAGCCACTCTCGAAGATCGTGTCCAGCGGTTGGAAGACAATACGTCTCTCATCGGATCGAAGATCGACGAGCAATATCAGGATAAGGTCGAAACGGCGTCGAAGTACCGCGCGCGACTGCACGGCATCGTATTGATGAACGCCTTCCGGAACCTTGGCGCAACCGACAACTTGGACTTTCCGAGTTATTCCGAAGCTGTCCCCATTGGCACACCGCAGGCGACGCTCGGTGCCACGTTTCGACAATCCGAAATTGGCTTGGAGATCTTCGGGCCGACCCTTGCCGGCGCCAAAACCTCGGCTGACATTCAAATGGACTTCGCCGGCGGCTTCCCTGCCACCGGCAACGGCGTAAGTTTTGGCTCGGTGCGCCTGCAAACAGCAAACGTCCGCTTTGACTGGGAGCACACTTCTGTGATTGCCGGGCAAGACTCGCTGTTCATTTCACCTCTCTCGCCGACATCGTTCGCGTCGCTGGCAACTCCCACTTTCGCTTTTGCCGGCAATCTTTGGGGATGGACGCCGCAGATTCGCGTGGAGCACCGCTTCGATTTGTCCGATCAGCAAACCGTCACCCTACAGGCTGGCGTGCTGGATAACCTGGACTGGGAATATCCGACGAACCCGTTTTATCGTTCGGCGCAAGCTGGGGAATTTTCCGGCCAGCCTGCTTATGCGCTCCGCACCGCGTGGTCGCGTCCCATTCACGATCACCCGCTTAGCGTCGGAGTGGCCGGTTATTACGGCCGCCAGAACTGGACATGGGGCCGTACCGTGGATGCGTGGGCGGCAATGGCGGATTGGCAGATTCCGCTGGGTCCACGGTTTGGTTTGTCCGGCGAGATCTATCGTGGCCGTGGCATCGGTGGATTGGGCGGCGCGGTTGGTACGTCGATCGTCTACGGCGACGACCCTGCTCTTCCCTTTAGCCCCATTCGTGGGCTCGATGCGGCGGGTGGATGGAGCCAGTTGAAATTCCAAGTCACACCGAAGGTGGAATTGAACGGAGTATTCGCGTTGGATAATGCTTTCGCTGGTGACATTCGAGGATTCGCTACCGATGAGAACAACTTCGGGCCCATCCTCGGAAGAAATCGCGCTGCGCTGGCCAACGTCGTCTTTCGTCCGCGCTCAGACCTCGTGTTGTCCGCTGAACTTCGGCGGCTTACGTACCTTTCCTGTGTACAACAGCAGCAGCTTTACGAATCAGGTTAATCTTGCCGTGGGGATTTTGTTTTGAAGACCTGCTCCAACTTTCAATGGTAACGCTGCTCCTCGCGGCGGCGGTGGGCGCGCAGGCGCAACAGCCGCTGAAGGCTCACGTGGACCTCACTCGTGGCGGCCGCCATCTTAAAGATTCATCGAATGCCGTAGTCTGGCTCAGGCCGATCGGCGCCAACATCGAAGCGCCTCGTCAAAAGCCAAACGAGATTCCTCAGTTGGTCCAGAAAGACAAAAGTTTCCACCCTGCCCTTCTCGTGATCCCGGCGGGAGGCAAGGTGGAATTTCCCAATCGCGATCCCTTCTTTCACAATGTGTTTTCGCTTTTTGAAGGAAAGCGCTTCGACCTTGGTCTGTACGAAAGCGGGAGCACGCGCTTCGTTCAATTCGACAAACCAGGAATTTCATTCATCTTCTGCAACATCCACGCTCAGATGAGCGCCGTCGTGATCGCGCTCGCTACCCCGTACTATGCGGTTTCCGACGCGAAGGGGGATGTCTCGATTCCCAATGTTCCCCCCGGCCGCTACGAGATGCAGTTCTTTCATCCTGCGGTCGCGCCGGAAGCTCTCCGGGCCATGACTCGCGAGATTACTGTGAATTCGGGCGATGCCACGATCGGCAACTTCACCCTGGCCGAGAACGACGTCACGTCCACGCACAAGAATAAGTATGGACGCGACTACGATCGTCCTCAGCCTGACAGTCCAGCTTACGCCCGCCCATAGGCATTTCATTTCGTAAACGCCACAGAAAGAGGAAGGGCGTGCCGGTTAGCACGCCCTTCCTCGCCTCTGACGCTTCACTGCAAGTACAACATCTTTTTCGCCCCGCAACTCATCGCTTAGTTTTTAGCGATGGCCGTTGCTGGAATGTCCGCCGCCACCACCGCTGCTCGGGTGGCTGCTGCCTCCACCTCCGCCGCTTGGATGACTGGAGCCGCCACCGCTCGGAGAGGAGTGTCCACCACCGCCGTAACTCGGAGCGCTGTGTCCGCCGCCTCCGTAGCTAGGAGTGCTGCGCGATCCTCCACCATAGTTCGGAACGCTTCTGGATCCGCCACCATAGCTAGGAACGTTTCGCGACCCGCCACCGTAACTTGGTGTGGAGGATCCACCGCGTGACGATCCTCCGTAAGAAGGACCGCGCACGACTGGCTGGCGCATATCCAACTGCGGGCGTGCCGACGATCCGCTGTAGCCACCGCCATAGGATGTCGAACCGCGCTGGCTCATCGAACTCGGCGCTGTGCGATTCCAATAGTTGCCGCTGCTGCCGTTCCCCGCACGTGGCGAACTTCCAGTGGCTCCCCCACGCGATACCTGACTACTCGATGGTGGAGTGAATGGCCGGAAACCTCCCTGATTCTGCTGGGGAGCCATCTGGCTTGTGCCTCGAGGACTCTCCGTTCGCGATGGTCCCGTCGTGTTACCAGGCATCGTCGGACGTTGGCTGCTGCTCGGAGGCGTAAACGGACGGTAGCCACCACGATCTATCGGCGCTGCCGTTCCTCGCGGATTTTCTCCCGCTCGCGATCCGTTATTCGGCGGGTTAAACGAGCCCATGCCTGGACGCGAGGTGCCCACCGGGGCGGACGTGTTTCCATTTCCACGGTTGCCAAAGCCCGTATCGCGGTTTCCAATGATCCCCGCGCTCGGACGCTGCATGGAATTTTGACCACCACGCGACGCAAATCCACCGTTGGTCCGGCCACCCGCTGGAATTGCTCCTACGTGATTCTGCTGCATCGTTTGCCGCAGGTTTGAGGTCTGCTGCTCGAACGAAACCGGCCTCGCCGTGTTGGTGTGCGATCCGTAGAAACGTTGAGAACCTCCGTTCCGAATTGTCGAAGGCGCAGCCGCGCGCCCGCTCGCCGACAAGCTCGCATGGGACGGAACCACGGGCAGATTGCCCGCCATCATGCGCGCTCCGCCGAGTTGTTCCCGCGTAGCCGCAACCGCATTGATGCGGCCTGCGCCGAAGTGTCCAGCGTTGACCGTCGACATCGCGCGGAACACGTGATTGTTGTGAAGGTTGTTGATGTTGGAGAAGCGATTTCCGCCATGTAACGGTTTGAATCCGCCGTACCGGTTGTACACGTTGTGCACGTTGTATACGTTCACGACGCCGAAGCGTCCGCGATATCCACCCCACCACGGATGGAACCAGTCACACGGTCCGATCGGAAGCCAGCCGAAACCGCCCCAACCGCCAAATCCGACTCCGAAACCAAAGCCTCCGCCCCATCCCCAGAAGGAGACGTAAGCTGGCGCCCAGAACGGACGGTAGAAGCCGCCCACTGGCCCTGGCCACCAAGCCCACGAACCGCCGTACTGGAACCAGCGACCGTAGTGATAAGGAGCCCATCCCCACGGCTCGTAGCCGACCCACGTCCAGCCATAGTACGGTTCATAAACCCAGTTGCCATTGCGATACGGAACCCAATCCGCAGACTCGTTCGGAACCCAAACATCACCGTAATCCGGAACGTTTTGCCAGCGGCCATAAGCGTCAAGATCCTGCGCGCCCGTGTAGTAGCGATTCGTGTGGTGCCACGACTGCGCGTTGCGGATCATGTGATCACGATCGCTGTTCCAACGATCCCAATCATCGCGATCGGGAGCCGAAGAAATCTTGTATTGCGCGGAACTTGCATCGCCGCGCACCGTCGCCATCTCTCCGCTTCGAATTTCCGTGCTGCCCTGCGGAGTAGAAATCTGCGCTTCGCCCTGGCGAACGATCACGATCGTGTCGCCATCCGGATGCACTTCGATACGAAAGACTCCGTCATGATGCGCCGGATGCAACGACACATTCGGAGTGTCGATCTCAGGCTCGGCCTCGCTATCCTTGGTCACCGAATAGGTGGCAACGCCTTCACTGAGCTGAATCTGGATATTCTTGTGTGTCAGGCTGGCAACATTCGCTTTCGTGTTTGGGCCGAGGCGAATGATGTTTGCGAAATCGAGTTCCAGTTCAGTACGTGCATTGTCTCCAGTCGAAACTTTGTCACCCGTCATCACCGGTTGATTCAACACGGCGGCGGACCAATCGCCCGAGTCGCCACGCTGTGTCGAGACATCGCCATGCATGAGGCTGACGCGCGCCGCTCCTTGATCGGTCTTTGCAGGCTCTTCACCAGAAGGGCCGCCCTCCTGTGCTTCGGTAGGCTGGGCGTCATTCGCCTGCGCGTTTGACTGATTCGTGTCAGCGTACGGTGCGCCGCCCTGCTGATCCTGCCCCACTTCCATCGGAGCGCTTGGCTGGTCGGAAGGGCCCTGACCTTCCTCCGTGGTCTGTGCGAGCGCGCTGATCGTCAGTGAACTCGAAACCGCCAGAGCAAAGATTGCAATCTTTCCGAATAGTTTATTTTTCATGGCTTGCCTCTTTGACTCGAAACCGCTCGACTCGCAAATGCCCGCATATCGATTTCCACAAAATTGCTCGAACTTAGAGTGGCAACTGCCGTGCCAAAGATCTGCGAAAGGCAGCTCTCCAAGTCGTTTGTTTTCAATGAGAGGATGGCGGAATTTCAGGGACAACAAGGGCGGGAACAGCCGAATCGGCCCACAGCAACCGCATCCGGTGGTTTTCAACCACTTCGGCTAATGGAGGGAGGTCAAGGCTTAGACATGATTTCGCCATACATTCGATGGAAGGCGTGGACTCCTTTTTCCTGGTTCGCGCTAAACCTTCCCCGAGAGTAGCTGCGTGATCGCAAATTCTTCTGCACTGCCTCGCAGATCGCAAGATCTTCCCTTTGGATCTGATCACTGAATTCCACCGAAGCCTTGGCCGCCGGGGATACATGATCCTTCTCCGGCAAATACCATTCAAAGATTGCCAACGAGCGTTCGGGGTCAAGCGGTAGAACGATATTCAGCGAGACGTTATCGGGATAACAATTCAGCATCCAGTTGGGAAAAATCCAGAAATAGTCTGTAGTCAAATCGTCTCGGGCTTCTTGATAGCGGCGCGGCGTGGCATCGCCAGGCTGCGCGCCGCGAATTGGACTGAACTGCCGCACGTGCTGCGCGTAGGGTTCCACAACGTAAGCATTGAAATCGAGCTCGCGATTCAATCCCGGATGTACGCTCGGCAGGTGATACCCCTCCAGGTAGTTATCCACGTACGTTTTCCAGTTGCACTTCATGTTGTACGTACGCCGCTCAAAGAGTTTCATCTCTTCGAAAGGAAATTTTCCGGCCTGCCTCGGTAAGTCTCCCAGCATGTCGCGGAGAGGCATCGCTTCCGGATCGAGGTTCACGAAGATCAAGTTGAACCATTCCTCGGTTCGTATGGGCGCGAGCGCGAAGTCTTCTGGGCGAAAGTGTTCAACACCTTCGATTTCGGTTGCGCTGATCAATGACCCGTCAAGCCCGTAGGTCCATCCGTGATAGCCGCAGCGAAAAAGCTTGCGGGAACCGCATCCCTCCGCGGGAGGCCCAGCCCGGTGGCGGCAGACATTGTAAAAACCGCGCAGCTTTCCATCGCTGCCGCGCACGATGAGAATGGGTTCGCCCAAAAGTTCGATGGTGAAATACTCTCCGGCATTGGCAACCTGGCTGGCGTGTCCCACGACTTGCCACGTTCGAGAGAAAACTTTCTCTTTCTCCACGGCAAAAATGCTGGCATCGGTGTAAAGCAAGGAAGGCAGTGTCCATGCTTTCGCAATATCGGCGTCTATGTGAAATAAATTGTCGGGGATTTCCATGGGGCTCAAGCGAGCCCACATTCTAGACGAGTTCGTGTTCTGCGGGAGTGCGAGTTGGAGTTTCCGGAAGCAGAGAACTAAGGAACGCTGATTCCGAAAAATGCTTCCGTTCGGCTGGCTCGCTGTTGAGCAACGGAGAGATCTTTCGACATCTTTCCCGCCAGATCTTCCGCCTTCTGAGCCTCGGGAAGCCGGTGGTCACGACGCAAGGCACTCGCTAGTAAGAGCAGCCCTACATCCGTTGGATCGGCCTTCATCGATTGACCCAACTGGCGGACAGCTTTCGCCGCGTCGCCTTCATGTTCGGCGAGCAATCCGCTACCTAGTAGCGAAGCCGTGTCATTCGGCAGAATCCGCAGGGCGCTGTCATAGGATTGCCGAGCCTGATCGTAGTTCTTCGACTGCACTGCCGCAGTCGCCATCTGTGCCCACGCGTTCGCCCGCAGTTGCGGATCGGAAGATCGTTCCGTCACTTTCTTATAGAGCCGCATCGCGCCATCCAGATGGCCATTGCGTTGTTCGTAAATCGCGAGATTCAAAACCTGTGGCTGCGGAAAGTCGTGCAGAGCGTCCGCCGCTTCGAATTGCGGAATCGCCTCTTCCACGCGCCCCTCTTTGTCATAGGCCATGCCCAGAGACTGGTGCGCAAGATAATTCTTCTGGGTAACGTTTAGAGCATGCGTGAACAGCGTGATTCCATCTTTCCAGTATCCGACCTGGTGGAAAGTGAGTGCGCCGAAGATTATGACGATCGCGGCCACCGGAGCGAACACAGCTTTCTCCGAGATCCTCTGCTGCTGCGAAAAATCGAACAGGGCCCAGACCAGCGCGATCACAATTCCTACCATCGGGATGTAGATGAAGCGGTCGGCCATCGCCTGCTCGCCGACCTGCACAATGCCGATCATCGGCACCAGTACTCCGAGGAACCAGAACCATCCCATGGCAAGGTAGCGGCGCCTTCGGAATCTGAGGGTTATCGCGGTGAGAAGAATCAACACCGCCGCGCTCACCCCCACCTGCCACAACGTCAACGATCCTTCCGGATGCGGATATAGCGGTGTCAGCTTTGCAGGCCAGACCAGAATTTTCAGATAACGCGCATAAGAAACGATGGCATTCTCAAATCGCACGGCGAGCGGGTAGTCCGACAAAGAACGCACCGCATCGGACGAACGCTGCCCCAACACGGTCAGAATCGAACCGGCCACGGCGATCGCAAACAGCGGCAACTTTTCAATAACAAGAAATCCCAGCGATCTCCCTTGCGGCGCGTCAGATCGCATACTGCACTCGTCGTTGGACTTCCCGGCGAACATGCGCCCGAGCGGCCAGTAATCCCACAGCAGAAGAACAAACGGAAACGTGATGACCTGTGGTTTGGCCATGAGCCCCATGACGAACGATCCGGCGACCACCGCGTACCGCCCGGCGCCTCCTCGTTTCGCGTATCGGCCGTAAGCCCACAGGCCAATCAGGAAGAAGAACACGCTCAAAACATTTTTGCGCTCAGCTGCCCAGGCAACGGACTCCACATTCACTGGGTGTAGGGCAAAGAGAGCCGCGGCCATCAGGCTCGGCCATAGAAGCGTAGTGGCTTCCTCGAGCAGCAGAAATAGCAGTACCGCATTCGCCGCGTGGAACAGAAGGCTTACAAGATGATGTCCGGCAGGGTTAAGTCCAAAAAGCTGACAGTCCAGCGCATGAGACAACCAGGTTAGAGGATGCCAGTATCCGGCATGAAAGGTGGTAAACGACCATTTGATCGTTTCCCATGTAATCCCCGCTCGCACAGGAGGATTTCCAAGAATGTACGGAACGTCGTCAAGTAGCACGAAGCCGTCGTTAACGATCGGAGCATAGAAGCCCAGCGTGAGCACCGACAATAAAAGACAAAGAATCGCCTTGCGCTTCTGCTGAGCACTCCACCCTGACACCGAGGGTGCTTCTGGAGTACGAACAAGTTGTGGGGCTGCTGACGACAATGACCTGCTCCTTGGCCCGATTATAGAATTGGCCAATCACCCGCTGGACTTCGGTTCGACTCCCGTGGGTACCATAGTCACTGCTGCGCTCGAATCTGCATTCATGTCCTTGTACTACCGGCGTAAGGTTGAAACCGAGAGCTGGGAACTCCCAAACCGTCCGGCGCATCTACTTTGGTAGGGCGATCCGTTCCAGAACGGGGTTCAAGGTTCTCGAACTGACACTAATTGTCATACCTGCGACGGAATGTGATGACAAAGCGGATCGTGGCAGAGCCGAGCCAGGCACGGAGAAATTTTGCTAAATGAAAATAAAGGCCTTGCTGGATCGGTAACTATGGTGCGGGTGACTTTCGCGTCTGGCACCGCACTTGCAAACATCCGGTACGACTGCGTCATCCGTGACCAGCACATTTCAAAGAAGAAGCACAAACGAGAGGAAAATACAGAAATGCGCAAACAGAAGGGTTTCTCACTCATCGAGCTGCTGATCGTGGTGGCGATCATCCTGATCATCGCAGCTATCGCTATTCCGAACTTGCTCCGCGCCCGTATGGCCGCTAACGAGTCTTCGGCTGTAGCGTCAATCCGTACCATCAACACTGCCATGATCACCTATAACTCGTCTTATCCGACCGTTGGTTTCGCGACGGCTCTGACGAACCTCGGTGGCGCGGCTAACCCGTGCGTTTCGGCTCCGGCCAATGCTTGCTTGATTGACAGCGTGTTGTCGGCTGGCATCAAGAGCGGCTACACCTTCAACGCGGCTGCCATTGGTGGCGTGCCTGCTACCCAATACTATGCGGCCGGTTCGCCGACCACGCCGAACCAGACTGGCGTTCGCAGCTTCTGCGCTTATGAAGATGCTGTGGTTCGCGTTCAGTCTGCTGGTGGTGCGATTGCGAACGAAGCGGCTTGCCAGGCGCTTCTGCCGCTCAACCAGTAATTCAGTGGCGAAGTACCCGCGAGGGTACGAGCCAGAGAGCAGCGAGCGAAAGCTCGCTGCTCTTCGTATTTTAGCCTCTTTGTCCGCGCGTCACTCCCACCAAATCTTCGCCTCGCAAGTTCTCTCTGGTGTTACTTCCGTCACACAGTGTTCCAAATCGCGACGCCCTGTCGGCGGCAGATCCCTATAATTCATAGAGGAAATGGAGGGCAGGGATGTCCAGCTCGGCCGTATTAGCCAAAAAATCGGAACCGCTGGTTGCATCCGCGCCTTCGAATTCACTCTTTCTTGCGCCAGAAAAGCGCACGTTCGTACTTTCGCTGCTGCTTATCGTATTCACATTAGCGCTCTATAATCCGGCGACTCATTTCTCTTTCATCAACTACGACGATCCTCGCTACGTTTTTGAGAATGTGCACGTTCGCAGTGGATTGTCGTGGGCCACGCTGCGCTGGGCAGCGACTTCATTCGCCGAAGCCAACTGGCATCCTCTCACCTGGATTTCGCACGCTTTAGACTGCCAGATCTTTCACCTGAATCCGGCGGGACATCATTTCACGAGCATTCTTCTGCACGCGCTCAATGGAGTGCTGCTGTTCCTCCTATTGGCGCGCGCAACGCGCCGGATCGGCCCAAGTTTCTTCGTAGCCCTGCTTTTCCTGGTGCATCCGTTCAACGTCGAGTCGGTGGCCTGGATCGCAGAGCGGAAAAACGTGCTTAGCACCACGTTTCTGCTGCTGACCATTGGAGCCTACGGCTGGTACGCGATGAAACCCGCGTGGGCACGTTTTACCGCGGTCATGGCGCTATTGGCCTGCGGACTCGCCTCGAAACCGATGCTGGTAACAGCTCCCTGCGCACTGCTTCTGTTGGATTTTTGGCCACTCGGAAGACTTCGAAATTTCACCGCGCGGAATGAGTCGCTCGATATCCCTCAGACGTCGGCTCTCCGGCTTGTTCTGGAGAAGCTGCCTCTCGTTTTGCTGGTGATCGCGAGTTCGATGGTCACCCTACGAGCACAGCGTGCCGGGGGGGCGCTGGGCCTGACTCCTCCGCTGTTCGACCGCCTGAAGAATGCGACCTGCTCCTACGGAATATACCTTTGGAAAACGGTCTGGCCCACGGAACTCACGCTGTTTTATCCCTATGCCGGACATTCTCTGCCCCTTTGGAAGGTTTCTATCGCGGCAGGTCTTCTGATTGCCATCAGCGGTTTGGTTTTTAAGTATCGCGAGCGCGGCTATCTGGTAACTGGCTGGCTGTGGTTTCTCGGCACTCTTGTCCCCGTGATCGGCATCGTCCAGGTGGGCACGCAATCGATGGCGGATCGCTATGCTTACGTCCCGCTTATCGGAATTTTCGTGATGATCGCCTGGCTTGGCGCGGACATCGCCGACAAACACCAATTCAGCACGAGCCTACGTATCGTGCCCGCGATATGCATCGTGCTGGCGCTGGCCGCCGTCTGTTACCGGCAGATTGGGTATTGGCGTGACAGTGTAAGCATTTGGACGCATACGCTGCAGTACACGCAACACAACTATGTCGCAGAAGATAATCTCGGCGAGGCATTCGTCCACCTTCATCGCGTGGACGATGCGTATGCAATGTTCGTGCAGGCTGCGCGCGACAACCCCGTGGATCCCGCGGCTCGATTGAATATTGGAACTTATCTTTCACAACACGGCCGCCCGGCAGAGGCTATCCAGCAATACGAGATTGCCATCAAGTTGGTCGGCGACCCGTCGCTGCTCGCCACGTCTTACGCGAACTTGGGACTGGCTTATACCGGGTTGAACGATTTTGCCAAGGCGCGATCAAGCTTCGACCAGTCCTTGCGGATCGATCCGTATCAAGTCATCGCTTGCCAAGGGATGGGTTTCTTGTTGGAGAAGCAAGGAAAGTTTGAGGAATCGGTGCCTTATTTCACTCGCTTTGCCGAACTCAGGCCGAGTTCCCAAAGCTACCTCGAGCTTTCCAAGGTCTTGGCTCAAAGCAACCATCCCACTGAAGCCGTTGCGGCCTATAACCAGGCTGCAAGCCTATCAGGCGGCGCGCTTCAGCCCCAAAGCGACTCCCAAACAGCGCCCGCTCAGCGCTAAAGCTACGGCCGAAACTGGTTGAAAACACTGGGATTTCTCCTATTCGCGATAGTAGTTTCAGGCTTTTCGGGGCCACCGAGATTTTTTGGCATGTCGCATTGCCAATAATTGTCAATCGCAAGAAAGTGAAAGGCATGCGACATTTCTCGGACAGCGAATGAGAGTTCGTAAGCGACTGAAAATAAATCGATTACGGAAGTTCAATGGAATTTGCCAGGGCATTTTCGTTCTGGCCATCGAGTTGCCACTCAATTAGCAGATTCTGAGAGACGCCGGGCCACAGAAGATCGCCTCGCGCAAAACATTCAGGGGAGAAGCTTCATGCAGAAGCAAAAAGGTTTTTCGCTCATCGAACTGCTGATCGTCGTCGCCATCATCTTGATTATCGCTGCGATCGCAATTCCAAACTTGCTCCGCGCCCGCATGGCGGCCAATGAGTCGTCGGCTGTGGCGTCCATTCGTACCATCAACACCGCGATGATCACCTACAACTCGTCTTATCCGACCGTTGGTTTCGCGACGGCTCTGACGAATCTCGGTGGCGCGGCCAATCCTTGTGTCTCGGCTCCGGCTAACGCTTGCTTGATCGATAGCGTTCTGTCTGCGGGCATCAAGAGCGGCTATACCTTCAACGCAGCCGCCATTGGCGGTGTTCCGAAGACCCAGTACTATGCGAGCGGTTCACCGACCACACCCAACCAGACTGGCGTTCGCAGTTTCTGCGCTTATGAAGATGCTGTGGTTCGCGTGCAGTCTGCCGGCGGTGCAATCGCCAACGAAGCGGCTTGCCAGGCTCTTCTGCCGCTCAACCAGTAAGTTCATCTAAAGTTTGGCAAGTACTTTCGGGGGAGGGTACAAGCCAGGGAGCAGCGGACGCGAGTCCGCTGCTCTTTTAATTTTTCCCGCATTTCACGGAATGCGCCCTAACAAAAAATGTCAATTCCGCGAGCTTAGGATGCGTTAACTCAATGCTTCCCGCTAGTCGAATTCCGAAGGCGCTGAAAGTTCATGAAAAGACGAGAGTTCCGCTGGTGTAAAAAGCTGCAACGTTTTTTTTGGTATGGCGCGAAACCTGCAACTGATGTACGTGGTTCTTGCGCACAGTAACTAAGCCGTCCGCATTCGAATCTTCGAAAAAGAGGACATTATGCGATCCACCAAAGGATTTTCGCTTATCGAGTTGCTGATCGTCGTCGCGATTATCCTGATTATTGCCGCGATCGCAATTCCCAATTTGTTGCAGGCCAAAATGTCCGCCAATGAGGCTTCCGCCGCCGGTTCACTGCACAGCCTCACCTCGGCTGAAATCACTTACTACAATACCTATCCTACGATCGGTTATGCCGTGAAACTGGCCGACCTTGGCGGCGTGAGTCCTTGCACTCCGGCCCCCACCACAGCTTGCATTGTCGACAACTTCCTGGCGACAGCGATTCCCGGAGGCACGGGCAAAAGCGGCTACTACTACTTGGCGACCGGACTGGTTGTGGGCGGCGCTACCTACAATGATGCCTATGTCATCGGAGCGGCGCCGATCACCATGAATAGATCGGGCAATCGGGATTTCTGTTCGACGAATGATGGCGTCTTGCGCTCTCAGCAAGGCAGCGCCGGAGACCAACCCGCGAACACGCTCGCCGGTTGCATTGCTTACCCTGTGACTCAATAAGAGTCACTGTCTCATCTCTAATTGAGAAATACGCGTCGCCTGAGAAGAAGAGGCGGCGCGTTTTCTTTTCCGCATTGCCACCGGTAGTGACTCTCGTAACCGCGCCATTGGCTCTTAAAACTGTGCTGAGTGCTTATAATAATTTTTCATAGACAAATCTCTCGAAGCACAAACGAGCACATGGCTGCGATCGAAATCCTAGGGCTGGAAAAGACTTTCATGGTGGGCTTTTGGCGCAAGCGTCCCAAGCGCGCCTTGCATCCGCTCCACCTTGCTGTTGAAGAAGGCGAGATCTTCGGATTTCTCGGTCCCAACGGCGCTGGAAAGACGACGACCCTGAAAATGCTCATGGGACTGGTTTTTCCGAGTGCCGGCTCCGCCCGGATTCTCGGACATGAGTGGACAGATCCTTCGGTAAAAGCGCAGATCGGTTTCCTCCCCGAGCAGCCTTACTTCTACGATTATCTGACCGCGCACGAACTCCTTGAGTACTACGCCCAGCTCTCCGGAGTTTCCGGTAAAGAACGCAAGCGCCGCGTGGACGAAGTGCTACTACGGGTTGGTCTTACGGACGTCAAGGGTGTGCAGTTGCGCAAGTTTTCCAAAGGCATGTTGCAGCGCGCGGGCATTGCACAGGCCATCTTGCATGATCCAAAATTGGTGTTCTTCGACGAGCCCATGTCGGGACTGGATCCGCTCGGCCGCCGCGAAGTGCGCGATCTGATGGAGCAACTCAAGCACGAAGGCAAAACCGTTTTCTTCTCGACGCATATTCTTTCCGACGCAGAAGCCCTATGCGACCGAGTAGCAATCATCCACAAAGGCGAATTGCGCGGCGTTGGAGCTATCGAGGAGCTAACGTCCACAGTGCAAGGCAAAGTGGAAGTCATTTGGCAAGGGACGCAAATTCCTCCTTCGATGAAGGCTCTCGGGGCTGACTGCCACGTCAGCGGCGAGACGGTGCGCGCCGTCCTCCCTGAAAGCCAGCAGGATGCAGCGATCGACGCCCTCCGCCGCGAACGGATCCGGTTAATTGCGATCACTCCGCTGCGCACGTCCCTGGAGGAATATTTCGTAGAAAAGTTACAACGATCGCAGACGTCGGCAGGGACGCTCGCATGAACGCCCGTATTCTTCATATCGCCTCGAACACGTTTCGCGAAGCGGTACGCGATCGCGTTCTCTACAACCTGATTGCGTTTGCCCTGCTGCTTTCTGGAGCTGCCATTTTCATCGGCCAGATCTCCATCGAGATCGAGCGCCTCGTCGTAGTGAATCTCGGATTGACGGCGGTCTCGCTCTTTGGACTCGTGATCGCGATCTTCATCGGCATCGGCTTGGTCTCGAAAGAGATTGAGAAGCGCACACTTTACACCGTTCTTTCGCGGCCCGTTCGGCGATGGGAGTTTATTGTTGGGAAGTTTTTTGGCCTGGCGGGAACGCTCGTTGTGAATACGTTCTTCATGGCCATCGGGGTATTCGGGGCTCTGTTATACGTCGCACACCATTTCTCGGCGCACGATGGATCGATTCTAGTCGCCCTCTACTTCATCATTCTCGAATTCCTGATCATTTGCGCGATCGCACTATTGTTCTCGTCCTTCTCTTCTCCGCTGCTATCGGCGGTATTCACTTTTTCGCTGTTCGTAATCGGCAGTTTTGCGGATGACTTGAGAAACTTCGCGTTTATCACGCACGGCGCAACTCGTTGGTTCGCCACGGCGCTCGCCTACCTCGTACCCAATTTTTCCGCGCTGAATGTCATCAGCGCGGTGGCGCATCAGCAGAGCATCGGCATGCAGCTGATTTTGCAGAACACCCTTTATGCGTTGTTCTATACCGCGATGACTTTAAGCGGAGCGGTGCTGATTTTCGAGCGCAGGAATTTGAAATGATTCACCGCGCATGCGCGAGGATTGCCTTATGACATCCCGCGGCCGAACCACGGTCTTCGCCTCGACCTGCCTGCTGATTTCCATGGCCGCGTCCGTTCTGCTGCTGCGGCACATTGACGAGATCCGTCCGAAGACTCTTATCGACGACGCACTTTATTTCAACTCTCCCACGTTCGTGAAGCGTGCCAGCCTGGGCTTCAATGGCCTGATGGCATGTATCTACTGGACGCGCACCGTGCAGTATTTCGGTCATCGCCATTTTCTCAAAGCACAAACATTCAATGAGCTCGCGCCGCTATTAGAGATTACAACCGCGCTCGATCCGCACCTGCTTCCGGCATACGAATTCGGAGCCAGCTTTCTCGCTCCGCCTCCGCCCAATGGCGCCGGCGAACCCGCCCGCGCCGTCGAACTAATGCAGTATGGCATCGAGCACAATCCCGAGGATTCTCATATCTACTACGATCTGGGATTTGTGTACTACACCGAATTGAAGGATTACAAGAGAGCTGGCGAGATCTTTGCGCGAGGCTCGAAGGTCCCGGGCGCCCACCCGTTCATGAAGATTCTGGCCGCACAGATGGAAGAGCATGCGGGCGACTTGTCAACGGCGCGAATGCTGTGGAATGTGACGTATCAAACCAGCACCGCCGCTGATATCCGACGCA
Organism: uncultured Acidobacteriota bacterium; assembly: GCA_963819455.1. Taxonomy (GTDB): domain Bacteria; phylum Acidobacteriota; class Terriglobia; order Terriglobales; family Acidobacteriaceae; genus Sulfotelmatobacter. The sequence continues at coordinate 136,649 of CAWFWF010000009.1, read as the reverse complement.
ACGCCCTCGAACACCTGCGCTGCATCCAGGTGGACGAAGACATCACGAACCTGCAAGCGGCGGTCACGCGCTTTGAGCAAAACAACGGACGGCTTCCAACCAGTCTCTGGGAAATCATTTCCGCAGAACACCTGCAGGGAATCCCAGTTGATCCCGACGGCAATCCGTATCTGATGACGGTGACTGGCCAGATCGAAATCGCCAAGCCCGACGACTTCCCTTTCGCCACAAAAGGTCTACCCGAGGGATACCGCCGCACGGGATTGCCCAAATTCCACACAGCCGAATAGTTCTCAACCTCGACATACGATCTCTCTGAACCGTGTCCGGAACTCGTCATATCGGAGTTTCCGTATCATGTCCAAATGCACGAAGCCCAACCATCTCTACTCCCAGCGATTCGCCGCTACTGGAGTGAATAGCGAAGAACAGGGGCGGCGTGGCCGCAAGTCGGGCCGTGCTGGCTGGCTTATGGGAATTTCTGCTCGACTCGACGCCCACTCGACGCAGGTCCCGCTTCGGCGACGCCGATTACGACTGGGATTACAGCGTCAATACATCCGGTGGATCCGTCGCATGGCGCGACCGGCTCCTCGGCGTTTTTCACTCCCCGTATCAGCCCACCGAACCCACGTTGTTCAAGGAGATGCTTGACGATCTGTGCGCACGAACAAGTCTCGATTTTTCCGAGTTTACATTCATTGATCTGGGATCAGGCAAGGGACGCACCCTGTTGATGGCGTCGGACTATCCCTTTCGTCGGATTCTAGGAGTTGAATTACTACCGGCGTTCCACGCGACAGCCCTTGATAACATCGCCCGATACAAACAGACCTCGCAGCGATGTTTCGCTTTTGAGGCCATCTGCGGCGACGCCGCTCTCTTTGACTTTCCCGACGATCCCTTGGTCGTTTATCTCTTCAATCCGCTGCCCGAGCCGGCGCTTAGAAAGGTCGAGAACAATTTAGCGGAAAGCCTGAAGCGCACCCCGCGTCCAATCTATGTGCTCTATCACAATCCTCAACTCGAACGCGTCTTCGCAGAGAGCATGATCTGGCAGAAAATTGCCGGAACACATCAGTATTCGATCTTCAGACCCTCACCGCGAGCCGAACATTTTTTCTAGAAAGCGAAGCCTACGCCTCCAGAGATGAGGCTGCTTTTCCAGTTGTACAGGCCGCTGGGATTGTTAGGATTATTAGCGAAGCTGAAGTAGCGATTCTCATACGTCGCTTTGACGTAATACTTGCCAAAAATATACCCGGCCGACCCGCGCAGAAAATATCCGTGATCGAAATTGGGATTCGGAAGCGAAACCAGTGATCCCGCCTGCTTCTTGAAGCGCGGCGTAAATTCTGGCCCACCCTCTGCTTGGACAAAAGCGTGCTTCCCTGAACCGAAGACGTACTTGACCACTACCGGCATTTCAAAAAGCTCGAAGGCATCGCGGATAAATACTTGTCCCTGCACATTCGCCGGAGGAAGATTGATCTTGTGGACCTGGGCGTTCACTCCAATAGTGAGATTTCGAACTTGAAAAGCCGGGCCGCCATAAACCCTGTATTCCTTGGCATGGTTCTGCGTGTCGAAAGGCAGGCGGATCTCGCCCCCCGCGACGATGCTCGGTCCGCCCTTTTTCGGATTGGGGCGAAGAATCGTCAGCTGTCCGTCTATGTCGAACTCGGCTCCGGACACGGATGAGAACGATCCGAACTTGTCGGACGTCTGTCCAACGTCAATTCCAAAGGTGCCTCGTTGACAATAGGCCGGCACCGCCGCCAAGAGAAACAAACACACTCGTACCAGTTGCGTCTTGCAGCGCTTCATCCCTGCTGTCCCTCCCTTGTGGGGAAAAATCAACCCTGCCGCTAGGTACCCTCATGGGAGCAGCAGTGGTCCTAAAGAGTCTAATTCTTTTTGTCTGATGCCAAAGTGTGGGGAATCGTTTTGTGTATCGCCAGGAAGGATCGCGGTCGCCGGAGTTGAGCGGGCGCTTTGGGACAGAAATAGCCGGACCGCGCCCGGAGGCGCAGGGTCCGGCCAGACCGCGGGAAGGGTTAGGACCCTTGTTTCTCGAAAACAAACTCCGCTTTTCGAGCGGCAAGTTTTTCTTTGCGGTATGCGCGCGCTACGTCGCCGAGCGGCGTCGGCACGCTCACGGGACCAAACTGCCACAATGGCTCTTCGCCATGTTCATAGGTGTAGGTTTCACCCGCCGATCCACCGACAATTGGGACCTCTGCCCTCATCGCATGCGGCATAGCGTGCTCCGGATGTTCGGTGAACACTGCGGGTGTGGCCTGGCTCGAAATTCCGGGGGCCGCGGCATACTGTCCGAATGCCGCTCCGGCGCAGAGAATAAACAGCAGCAGGAATGTGATTTTCATAGGGTCGTCCGATTTCACTACAATTGGTGCAAGCCGAATTCCACGCGTTAGTCCCGCTTTCTCATAAACTTACAAGCAGTCGAAAGGGGATCGCGCAACACTTTGCATTTTTAGGGAAAGTCCAACGGTCGGAATGTCCTGAGATCTTTTACGATTTGCGCAGCGACACCGGGGCGTGTATGTTTCACGTGAAAACTCATGGCCCCATCGCTCAGCGAGCACGAAGACGCGTCAGTTGCCATTCGATTGAACGCCGGATATCGACGCTGCTCAGCGCCTCGTTTTTGGCGATGGCTATGTTCGCTGGCACCGCCGCAGCGCAGACGGATTGCGCGGAAGGCGATGGCGTCCTCGACATGACGCCACCGAAGAGCATCACCGCGCAGGAGATCATGCAGAAACTCGGGATTGCCGAAACGAAGGCACGCGATGCGCGCTCGCATTATTCCTTCACGCAGGATGTCCTGGTCCAGACCCTCGACGGCAAGTCGGTCGACGGTCAGTTTCACGAGATCACCCACGTCTCGTACGACGACAAAGGAAAGCGACTGGAGAATGTGACCTTCGGAGAGCAATCAACGCTGCACGGAATTGCGCTCACCGCCGAAGACTCCGAGGATGTTCGCGTCTTTATGCCTTGGATGCTGACTACGGCCGACATACCCCGCTACAAAATCACATATGCCGGCCAGCAGCACGTCGATGATCTCGACACCTATGTCTTTCACGTGGAACCGGCCGCTCTCGAAAAGAACACCCGCTATTTTCAGGGACGAATATGGGTCGACAATCGCGACCTCCAGATTGTGAAATTGTGCGGCAAGAGCGTCCCCGACAATGTGAAGCCGAAAAAACATCAACCGATGGATGTTCGTCCGACATTTGTCGGCTACCGGAGATTTGTGGATGGGAACTGGTTTCCCGCTTACGCGCGCGTGGATGACACCCTGCATTTTCAGGTAGACGCCATCCACCTGCGCGAAATCGTGAAACTCACGGACTACAAGCGCAATCCGGCACCCAGCGCCGGTTCAAAGCCTTGACGCTTTTGGCAACAGCAAAATCAAAGGCAACACAGAAATGCCAATTTCGGGTATGCTGTACTCCTCTTATGGCAGAAGAAAAAGAAAAAAATCGCAGTAAAGACATCGTGCTGTGGATCATTACAGTTGCGCTGGTTGCGCTGGCGATCTTTTGGTACAAGCGGTAGTCCTGCCAGCAATACTGCGATCCTGGATCTCTCCCCCTGCAGTTCTTCCATGCTGCGGCATCAGTCCCTCGCGCCAATCCGACCGCTTCCCTGCTAGGAACTGTGCCCGTTGCAATGCATGACACCCAGAAATTTCTCCCACGGTCCCACATTCTTCCCATACTGATGCGCCATCACCCGCGAAATCTGATGGACATGCGTCAGGTCATGCGCGGCCCAGGTACTGAGCAACTGCGATAGAGTCACCACTCCCAGCTGCGGATGCTTTCCGCGACGTTCGAGGTCCGCAGGTTCAAGATTCAAAGCCCGCAACTGGCGCAGGTTTTCCGCGCGTAAGCGCGCGAATTCGTCCAGCAAATCAGCGATCGTTTTGTCCTGAATTTCGCTCATGTGGCCGGATCTGTCAAAGGTGTCAAACGGCCTCGACTCACCCGACTCCAGGATGATTTTGGCCCGAGGCACCCAGTCCGTACGTTCGCCGTGATTCAGATGCCCAACAATCTCAAAGACACTCCACGTGTTATCTCCCTCGCGCGTACGGATCCAGACATCGGGCAAATCACGAAGAAGAGCATTCAGCGAAGCAGGGGTGCGTGCCAATAGGGAGATCGTGTCGTCGAGTTGATGTTCCATGCCTATTCCTCATCGAGAGTGAAATGCGGCAAGATGCCGATATCGAGATGCCAACTACTCTCTTCGATTCTTGAGTTTATCGACATGACGCACTTTTTCGCCGTCCTAGCCCCGAAACTGGCAACCGCGCTACAAACCATCCATCGACACGGCTCATCGACATGTCCTTGTGATTTTGCAAGTCTCTTGTTCGGTATGGATTTTTTCCATTCGAACAGCTATCGTGCCTAATACTGCCTCCGCTAGTTACAAAAACAGAACAGGACTCACATTTCGGGGATTTGCACACAAACTGGGCATTTACTCGGAAAATACGACACCAAAAACCATCGGGCTTGATACGTAGAGCCTGGTGGCTTGCATCATGTTGTGCCGCTCGATCTGGCCAATCAACTTCCCAAGGAGAAGGATAGAAATGACAAGAAGAAGTAACGCCTATCTGTGGTCGGTAGCGATTCTAGGGCTGACCTTGAGCTCGATGTTGGTAAGCACGTCGTTCGCGCAGGATGAGGTAGTCACCCAGCCGCGCGGCATGTATGTCCTGATGCCGCCGCACCTTCGCACCGATGTGGCTGCTCCGCCCGCTTCATTGCAGAGCTGGAACGGATCGTACGTCTACAGCGGCAAAACATATAACTACAACATGGTAGGCTCGGCGCCTTCGAATAATTCCACGGCGACGATCACCACCTACATCATCCCCGTGAAAATCACGATCACGTCGCGCAACGGAACGAAGACTACCTACGACCCCTCACACGTTCTTTCGAACGGAAACACAGTTACCAACAACACGCTGCTTTCTCCGTTGTTCGATTCGACCACAACGTATACGCAGGGTGGTGTAAACGTAGGCACGACGCAGTACATCGACGCCTACCAGCGCGCGAACTTCTGGGGAACAGTCTCCACACACCCGAATTCGCACTTGCTGTTGAGCACCACCGTTCTCGCGGAACAAAGCCTGAGTCCCTCAAGGACCTACGGCAAAACCGCTTCTGTATTCGGCTTCACCGCAGCCGAAGTGGACATCAACTGGTTTGACTCGCAGATCCCAAGCCTGATCAGCAAGCTGGGAATCCAGCCTAACCAGTTCCCCATCTTCCTTCTCTATAACACCTATCTGACTCAGGGCGGCGGTTGCTGCATCGGCGGCTACCACAGCTCGGAAGGAAGTGTCAGCAATCCTCAGTCCTACGCCGAAGCAACCTACGTGGATCACGCCGGAGCCTTCTCACAGGACGTCTCCGCGCTGTCCCACGAAATCGGCGAGTGGGCGGATGATCCCCTAACCGTAAACTACAACGGAAACAATACTCCGTGCGGAATTCTCGAAAATGGCGATCCTCTCGAGGGCAACGCAAATTACGGTGGCTATCCCTACACGTTGCACGGCTTCACCTACAACTTGCAGGATCTTGTGACGCTGCCGTATTTCGGAGCTCCGACCAGCACATCAGTCAATGGATGGCTTAGCTTCCAGGGCGAATCGCTGGGAGTTTGCTCGAACGGTTCCTAACCATCGGTCGTCCCTCCCCCATCGCAAGCCCGCTCCGCCCGGAGCGGGCTTTTTCTCGCACCGAAAACAGGTTCCTATTGCAACAGCTGGTTGAGCCTTGGGTGAAAACCGATTTTCTCAGCGCCCTCAGCGCAAACTCAGCGCTCTCTGCGGTTAGTCTTGCTCTTAAGCACGGGATTAGAGGAACTGCGAAATTGAGCACCCGATTGTTCTACGGCGAAGTCCTGCTGCGGCTCTCTAGGGATTTCGGCCTTGCATCGGGTAAGATACTTCTCCGGCGGAGGCGGCACGCGCGCCGCCTTACGGCACACTTCTGACAAATGAATCGCGAATATCTCAAGGCATACAGTCACGAACTTGGCCGCGACATGGAAGCCCTCGTCTACGGCCATGCCGGCACGCCGTTGTTGGTCTTCCCCACTTCGATGGGAAAGTTCTTCGAGTATGAAGACCGGGGAATGATCGGCGTGCTCGCACCGAAAATCGACCGTGGCGAACTGCAGGTCTTTTGTCCCGACGGCGTCGATACTGAGAGCTGGTACAACCGCGGCGTTCATCCGCGAGTGCGCGTGGCGCGCCACCTGCAATACGAACGCTACTTGCTGAACGAATTCTTGCCGTTCATCCGTTGGAAAAACCAGGCATGGCAGCTCGCGACCACGGGATGCAGCTTCGGCGGCTATCACTGTATGAATTTTGCCCTGAAGCATCCCGACGTCGTCACCCACTGCGTCAGCATGAGCGGAGCCTTCGACATCCATCAATTCCTCGATGGCTACTACGACAACGATTGCTATTTCAATAACCCGCCCGACTTTGTGCCGAACATGAGTGACGACTGGTTCCTGAGCCGCTACCGGCAAATGAAGATCGTCTTGGGTTCGGCGGATTGGGATATTTGCCTGGACGCCAATGTAAAGTTTTCAGCGATCCTGAATGGCAAGGCCATTCCGCACTGGCTCGACATCTGGAACGACAATTCAAAGCATGACTGGCCGCTGTGGCTAAGGATGGCGGGAAAGTATTTTTAGCGCGATTGGCTCATGATTAAATCGGGATGAAGATCGTTACCAGAAATCCGCGAGATTGCAAGATGGTCTCAGTTGAGCGCATCTCCGTGGAAGAGCGGCCCTTACAGGGCCGCGCCAGCCAAAGCGATCAACAATGGGCTTCAGCCCCTGCGGCTCAGAATGAAGAATTAAGAATGGAGGTCGCGTCGTGAAAAAGATTGGCCTTTTATTTGGCATGGAAAACACGTTTCCGCCGGCCGTCGTCGAGAAAATCAATTCGATGAAGGTCGACGGCGTCGAGGCGGAATTTGTGAAGATCGGCGGCATCCGCATGGACGAGCCGAAGAAATACGCCGTCATCATCGACCGTATTTCCCAGGACATCCAGTTCTACCGCGCCTATCTGAAAAATGCGGCCCTGCATGGAACGATCGTCGTCAACAATCCCTTCTGGTGGACCGCCGACGACAAGTTCTTCAACTATGCGCTGGCACACAAGATGGGCGTCGCCATTCCACCAACGGTCGTCCTGCCGCACAACAAGCATCCCGAGGGCACGACCGACAAGTCGATGCGGAACCTGATCTATCCACTGAACTGGCAGGAACTGTTCGATTACGTCGGCTTTCCCGCCTTCCTGAAGCCCTACTCCGGCGGCGGCTGGAAGCACGTGTACAAGGTCCATTCGCCCGAAGAATTCTTCCACCACTACAACCAGACCGGCGACCTTTGCATGACGCTGCAGCGTGGCGTGGAGTTCGACGAGTATTACCGCTGTTACGTGGTCGGGCAGGAAAAAGTCCACATCATGAAGTACGACCCCAAGGCGCCGCACCACGAGCGCTATGTGAAGGGCAACCCTCCGCCATCGACGCCGGCGTTGCGTGAGCGTATCGAGAAGGATTCGATCAGCCTTTGCCGTGCCCTTGGCTATGACTTGAACACGGTTGAATTCGCCGTGGAAGGCGGCGTGCCATACGCAATCGACTTCTTGAATCCCGCGCCCGATGCCGAGATCACCTCCGTCGGCCAGGAAAACTTCGACTGGATCGTGAATGCGGTCGCCGAGATGGCCATCAAGATGGCTCAAAGCGGAGCGAGTCCAGTGGCAGAGTTGCGCTGGGCTGAATTTCTGGCGGGAACACCCGCGCCAAAAGCCGCTCCCAAAGGGGAGCCTGCCTGGGTCGCTGACCGCAAGCGCAAGCCAGCGAAATAAGCGCTCATGTCGGCTCTATGCATTGCCGGATTGGTTCTTATGGCTGCGCCGTTCCTGCACGCGCAAACCTCCGCGCCTCCGGACCTCTCCGACTTCACGAAGAGCCCGACGGAACGCATCATCAACACGATCGAAGATCCCTTTCGGGTCCGGACCGTCACAGGAATGATCGGCACTGAAAAGTCGGACGGCGGGCGAGCCGGCGTCCTGATGGAAATCGAAGGCCCGAACGACGAGCAGACGGTCCGACGAGTGATGACGGGAAAGAACGGTCGCTTCAAGATCTCCCACGTGCCCGAGGGAAACTACAGATTCAAGGCGACCCTTTACGGATTTCAGTCGGTGATCGGAACGATTGTGGTTTCGAAGCATGCATCCCAGTCGTCCGAGATCAAAATCGAAATGCGCATGGGAGATTGATCTGGAGCCGGGAGAACATTCTCGGCAGTAAGTGAGGGCCGATTGAAAGGGAAATTAGCCGCAAAAACCGTCGACGAATATCTCGCCAATCTTTCTGAGCCTGCCCAGAGCACCCTAACGCACATTCGTGCCGTGATCCGATCGGTTGCACCCAAGGGCGCGATCGAGGTCATTAGCTATGGCATCCCAATGTTCAAGTACAACGGAATGCTGGTCGGCTATGCAGCCTTCGCCAAGCATTGCAGCTTCTTTCCCACTGGCTCCGGAGTCATCGAACGCTTTGCCAAAGATCTGAAGGGTTACAAGACTTCCAAGGGCACCATTCAGTTCCCCGCCGACAAGCCTTTGCCGGACGCTCTTGTGAAGAAGATCGTCAAAGCAAGGGTCGCCGAAAACAAAGAATGGGATTAAGCGAGGTCCGCAAAGCGCTCGCCGGACGTTGCTATACTATTCAGACTTAATTCGCGGGCGCTTCGGTGTTGACGCCGCCGGCGGATCGCGGAATTCGCGCTCCGCCCGAAACCATAACTAGCCGCCGTCTTACAAGCGACACGAGAGAAACACGATGCAGCCTACTTTCACCATCGGGATCGAAGAGGAGTATCAGACGGTAGATCCGGAGACCCGTGATCTGCGGTCGCACATTCATGCCGAAATCCTGGAGAAAGGCAAGATGATCCTCCAGGAGCGCGTGAAAGCCGAAATGCACCAGTCGGTCGTCGAGGTCGGAACCTCAGTTTGCAGCAGCATCAAAGAAGCCAAAGCCGAAGTAAAAAACCTGCGCAGCAACATGGTCCGATTGGCGCGCGAGAACGGGCTGCGCCTGGCCTCTGCAGCGACTCATCCATTTTCCGATTGGCGCACGCAGGAAATCCATCCCGACCAGCGCTACAAAAATATCGTTGAAGACATGCAGTTGGTCGCGCGAGCGAATCTGATCTTCGGCCTCCACGTGCACATCGGCATCGAGGATCGCGAGACCGCGATCCACATGATGAATCATGCGCGCTATTTTCTGCCTCACATCCTTGCGCTCTCCACCAATTCCCCGTTTTGGTTGGGAATGAATACCGGCCTGAAGTCGTACCGATGCAAGGTGTTCGACAAGTTTCCTCGCACAAACATTCCCGACTATTTTCCCAGCTGGGGTGAGTACGAAAATTTTATCAACCTGCTGATCAAGACGAATTGCATCGACAACGCCAAAAAGATCTGGTGGGACATTCGGCCGCATCCATTCTTCAACACGATTGAGTTTCGCGTCTGCGACATCCCGATGCGCGCCGACGAAACCATCGCTATTGCGGCCCTAATCCAGGCAACCGTGGCTAAGCTGTACAAGCTTTATACAGCGAATCAGGGATTCCGCCTCTACCGCCGAGCCTTGATCATGGAAAACAAGTGGCGCGCCTCGCGGTACGGACTCGATGGCAAGCTCATCGATTTCGGAAAACAGAAGGAAGTCCCGGCGCGCGACTTGGTTCGCGAGTACCTCGATTTTGTCGATGACGTAGTCGACGAGCTCGACTCCCGCGAAGAACTGGAATACATCCACAGGATTCTGGACGGGGGCAGCGGCGCCGACCGCCAACTGAAGGTCTTCCAGGAAACCGGAGACTTGAAAAAAGTGGTCGACTATATCATCGAGGAGACAGAGGCTGGTCTGGCGGAAAGCGAAGAGCCGGCTACCTTTAGAAAAATAGGTTAATGAACAGTTCGGTTCGTCCAAACCACATCCTGCTAAATAAGCTCGCCTTCGATCCGGAGTTCACGCCGGGCGCCTACAACGCCGTCAACATCTGCCTCCGCATTCAACCGGAGGAGCGCGTCTGTGTCATCACCGACGAAACTACCCTCGAAATTGCCGCCGCCATCGTGGCGGAACTCGAAAAACTCGGATCCCCCTACAAAGCGTGGGTTCTCGAGGAATTGGCCGATCGGCCACTGAAGGATCTTCCCCGCGAAATTCTCAATGATTTAGAAATCAGCCAAGTCTCGATCTTCGCTGTGAAGGTACAGACGAACGAACTGCGCTCGCGCATCCAGATGACCGACGTCGTGAACCGGCGGAAAATTCGCCACGCGCACATGGTGAACATCAACCGCCAAATCATGCTGGAAGGCATGCGGGCCGATTTTCAGCGCGTCGATCGGCTCAGCCAGAAGGTGGTTGAGATGGTTCGCAAGGCGACAAAAATTCGCGCCAAAACCGCAGCCGGAACCGATCTTACCGCTGACCTGAATCCCAATTACAAGTGGCTGAAAACCAGTGGCATTATCTCCCCTGAAAAGTGGGGGAATCTACCGGGCGGCGAAATTTTCACTACTCCCGGCGAAGTCAACGGAACCTTCGTGATCGACGGCGTGGTTGGCGACTATCTCTGCGCGAAATTCGGCGACCTGAAAGAAAGTCCGCTTACGATCCACATGAAGGGCAATCGCCTTACCGAAGCCCATTCGGCGAACCGTGAGTTGGAAAGCGATTTCTGGAAGTACACCCACACCGATGCCAACAGCGACCGCGTGGGCGAGTTCGCCATCGGAACGAATATTGACCTGAAGGAAGTTATCGGCGAGATCCTCCAAGACGAAAAGTATCCCGGCGTGCACATCGCCTTCGGCAATCCCTACGGCGCCCACACCGGCGCCGACTGGGATTCAACCACCCACATCGATGTAGTGGGTCGCAAATTTAACATCTGGGTTGACGACCAGCAGATCATGCAGGACGGCAAATTCCTCGTAGAGGCTTAGATCTTTCCTCCAACACTCCAATGGAACTGGCATCTACCACAGCACTTCTCAAGCGAACCTACGAGTCCTTCAATGCTCGGGATATCGATAGCTGCCTGGCGGGTATGACGCCTGACGTCGAATGGCCCAATGGCATGGAAGGCGGAATTGTGCATGGACACGATGGCGTGCGCGCCTACTGGACACGCCAGTGGGGGATGGTAGATCCACACGTGGAGCCAGTGACCTTCCGTGAAGAAAGCGGCGGCCGGATCGCGGTCGGCGTTCACCAGGTGGTACGCGATTTATCTGGAAAAGTTCTGATGGACCGCATGGTCGATCACGTCTATTCCTTCAAGGATGGACTCATCACCGGTATGGAAATTCGCGAATAAGCGATACCCTACGGCCCAACTATGATTCCCTCCCGACGTAGACGCTTCAACAGCGATTTCACTCCTGAGAAATATCAGGCGTTCCTGCGGCAGATCGACGAAGCGTGCGGAACCCATGTGCAGTTTCGCCTCTGCGAAACGCCGTGCTTCTTTCCGAAGCCGCTGATCGACGGCATGGCGCGCGACGGACAGGACTTGATTCGGCAACTTGTGGACAGTCCAAAATATCGTGCGAAGTCTGATGAGGCAGTCCCGGCGGAGTTCAAGGTTCCAAACGAAGCCCCGCACCCAATGTTCGTGCAAGTGGATTTCGGCCTCGTCCGCGATGCGCAAGGAGAGCTTCATCCCAAACTTGTCGAGCTACAGGCCTTCCCTTCTCTCTATGCTTATCAAGGGCCGCTGGCTAACGCCTACATCAACGCCTATGGGCTCACGCCGTCCGCGTACGGTCTTCCAGCAGGACGGCGCTTTAAATATCTCCTGAGCGGATTAGAAGAGAACACCTACCGTGATCTCCTGCACCGCGCCATTGTTGCCAATCATGATCCGGAAAATGTGATTCTGATGGAGATCCATCCCAACCAGCAAAAAACTCTCCCGGATTTTCTCCTCACCGAGAAGTTGCTCGGCATTCGCACGGTCGACATCGTCGATATCAAGAAGGACGGGTCGCGGCTTTACTATGAGCGCGACGGAAAGCGCATTCCGATCGAGCGCATCTACAACCGCGCCATCGTCGACGAACTCGAACGCAAGAACGTCAAACTGAACTTCGATTGGCGTGACAACCTCGATGTCGAATGGGCCGGACATCCCAACTGGTACTTCCGCATCAGCAAGTTTTCCATTCCTTATTTGAATCACGAGTCCGTGCCCAAAACGTGGTTTTTGGATCAGTTGGAGGCCATCCCAGATGATCTCGAAAACTACGCTCTCAAACCGCTCTACTCGTTCGCGGGCCTGGGCGTAGTGATCGCACCGAAGAAGGACGACATTGCGGCGATCGCACCGGACAAGCGTCCATACTACATCCTGCAGGAGCGCATGAACTTCGAGCCGATCATTGCGACTCCGTTTGGAGCGACAAAAGCCGAAGTCCGCGTGATGTACATATGGCTGGATGAACTCACGCCGGTGATGACCATCATCCGCATGGGCCGCGGCCTGATGATGGGCGTCGATCACAACAAAAACATGGAGTGGGTTGGGGCGTCCGCAGGCCTGTACACCGACGAACTCTGATCTCCGGCTCAGCTAGACCTGAGCAGGTTCGCCTTCCAGGCGATGGCTCACAAAAATCCCGCCAGCGATCACCGCTGCGGTTAAAGCCACAAAAAATATCAGCCAGCCCCAATGATCCAGTGGATGGCGCAGAAACCTCAGAAAGCCTCGGCCATACGCCGCCGCCACGTATGCGATTCCGAAATAGCGGATCGCTCGGCAGACGGACACAATTCCCAGGAATCTGCCCATCGGATAATCAGAAGCCCCCGCGGCGGCAAAAAACATGCTCGTCGGAGTCGGCAGCGGAATCAACGCCGATGCTGCCAGGGTTCCGGTCCCCCAGCGCTTGAAAAGCTTGAGAAATTTCGACACGACACTTTTCTTGAATTTCTTATCCAGGTAGGAAGAGCCAGCTTTACGCGCGATCCGAAAAGTGAAGTAAGCTCCGAAGATCGAACCCGCCGTTGCGCTAGCTCCGTATTCATACCAAGGTGTTTTCCGGTTGGCCGCGAGGATCGCGGTCAGAATGTCGAGGCCGCCGAACGTCGGCAGCGGAGAACTATCCAGAATTGCGATGAAAAAAAGACCCGCGGCACCGAGGTGTAAGAGGGTTGCGGTGAGCCCAGTCCCAGCGCGTGCCCGCGGATGTTGCTGCAACAACAGGTTCAACATCTTGGCACTATATCAATTTCAACCCGCAACACTCCTCGGTAGTCCACTGTAGATTCGCGGATTACCGATTACACTTTCTTTACAATCGTCGTCCGCAATTCTTTGCCGTTAGGCCGCAGCAGGTACATTGTGTCGCCTTCGATGCGTACTCCCACCGCGCCTCCATGCGCGATCTCACCGGGCTGATACCCGCCGGATGACGCGGGAGAATACTCGCCGACGTACTCAACACCATTAACCTTGACGATCACCGCGGTCCTCTTGCTCACTCGGGAAAGCATCTCTTGGGCGATCTCTCGCTCCGCCTGCGTCCAATTTTCGCGATCACGCCCCGGAACTCTGCCGCTTCGAATGTATATCTCTTCGGCCCGATTCCGGACGGCCTCCTGGCGATTGGACATCACATGAGTTGCGCTCGCCGAAGTTGAAATTTCCATGACAAAAATCTCCTGCGGAGTTGGAAGCTTATTCTCCTTTCCTGATTCTAGTGCCTCCCAAACCGTTCCGCTTGGTTTGGCATCTTACGGTTGGACGTACTTGAATCCACGACAGGATGCATTTACACGTTTTCTGCCATCCACCGCAGACGGCGTTCGTCGCCAAACTCTGCTCCTCACTGCCTCCTAAGTGCATATGGCAGTTGACCGCAGTCGGCGGCGGGCCTAACATTACCGCCGAACAGGGTCACGCTTTTTCATGATTGGTACGCAAGTCTCCCATTACCGCATCCTAGGCAAGCTTGGTGGCGGTGGTATGGGCGTTGTCTATGAGGCAGAAGACCTTAAGCTGGGACGCCACGTCGCCCTGAAGTTTATTCCCGAGAATCTTGCCGGCGATCCTAAGTCGTTGGAACGTTTCACCCGCGAAGCCCGCGCCGCCTCCCTGCTGAACCACCCCAATATCTGTACGATTCACGGCATTGAAGACAACAACGGCCACCCGTTCATCGTCATGGAGAAGCTTGAGGGGGAGAGCCTGAAGCAGGTCATCTCCGGCCATGCCGTTCCGACGGATAAAGCTCCTCGATATCGGCGTGCAGGTGGCCGATGCACTGGTCGCTTCCCACGCCAAGAATATCGTCCATCGCGACATTAAACCCGCCAACATCTTCTTGACCCCCAGCGGTCAGGTCAAAGTTCTCGACTTTGGACTGGCAAAGCTGGTGCATAACCTTGGAACCGAAGACGATGCGGGCGCCGATAACTCCCTGACCGCTATCGGCGTGATTCCCGGAACTGCCGTCTACATGTCTCCCGAGCAGGCCCGCAGCGAGACGGTAGACGGCCGCAGTGACCTGTTCTCCTTTGGCGTCGTGCTCTACGAAATGTCCACCGGCAAGAAGCCGTTCACCGGTGCGAATTCCCTGGTCACGCTCGACGCGGTGCTGCACTCCAAACCCGTTCCTCCGCGTGATCTGAATCCGAAAATTCCCGTCGAACTCGAGGGCATTATCGGCAAGGCGATGGAGAAGGATCGCAACCATCGATACCAAAGCGCTGCGGAGATGCGCTCCGACTTGGCGTTGCTGAAGCGCGAAGCCGAGTCTGGCACGATTAAGACTCCGAGCGCGACGGCCAAGCTTCGCGTAGCTACGCGGACCTTCGGCCGAAACTCCCGATTGATGACATACCTTCTGGTGGGTATTTCCGCCATGCTCGTTACCGTCCTCGCGTCCGTTGGAGCGTGGTGGTACAAGCATCGCGAAGCGATGAGTGCAGAACAGAAAAATACGATAGCCGTATTGCCCCTGCAGAACATCAATAACGACGCCACCGTCGGATACCTCAGTTACGCCTTGGCGGACGAGTTGACCAGCGTGCTCACCTATTCCCGGACTTTGGATGTGCGGCCCTCGTCGGTAACCCGAAAATATTCCGCCGCAGATCTCGACCCTAAGAAAGTTGGCCAGGAACTCCGCGTGGGTCGCCTGCTTCAGGGCCACTTCATGAAGCAGGGCGATCACCTCACCGTGACGCTCGAGGCGACTGACGTCCAAACCGACCGACTGCTTTGGCAAACCTCGGTCACCGAGAAGATCGATAACCTGATTGGCTTGCAGGACCAGCTGAAGACGCAGATCCAGCACGGACTCCTGCAGGTGCTGGGCGGTGGTGGAGGAGCGATCGAAACCGCATCGCGACCGCAGAACCAGGAAGCCTACGATTACTATCTGCGGAGCGTCGCGCAGGCTCACGATCCGCAGCCCAACAAAGAAGCCATCAAGATGTTGGAGTGGGCCGTCGGCATCGACCCCAAATACGCACCCGCGTGGGAAGCCCTCGGTCAGCGCCTGAACTTCGATTCGACTTACGGAGGCGGCGGCGAAGAGGCGTTCGTGAAATCGAATAATGCCTTCGAACGAGCAGTGTCCCTTGATCCGGATCGCGTCATGGCAGCCAGTAGTTTGATTACGAACCGCGTAGAGCGGGGCGATCTTGGTCGAGCATTCGAGGCAGCCAAGGATCTCGTCCGCCGCCGCCCACAGAGTGCGGACGCTCACTTCGCGTTGAGTTATGTCTATCGCTACGCAGGCATGCTGCCCGAGGCGACCGAGCAGTGCAATTCCGCGCGCCAACTCGATCCAGGGAATTTTGCATTCCGTTCCTGTGCCTGGGCTTTCGTTGAAATGGGAAAGACCGATCGCGCGAATGACTTTGTACAGTTGGATTCCGGCTCGGAGTGGGCAAACTGGGTAACTCCCTACGTCAATCTCGCTGCTGGCAATGTGACAGAGGCCCGCGCTAACATCAAGAATGTTGCGAGAGCTCCGCACTACCATCGCGAACTGTTGGAGGCATGCACAGCGGTCCAACGTCCCGCTGACATCGCGAAAGTTGTTCGCGAAGCCGAATCGTCGGTCATGATGGAACCCGACCCCGAGGCTTGGTATCACGTCGCAGCTCTGATGGCTTACTGTGGGCAGAATGAAGCTTCGCTGCGGTTGCTCAAGACAGCGGTCCAACAAAACTATTGCGCGTATTCGGCACTGTTGGATGACCCACTCTTGAAAGATCTTCGCAAGCAGACCTCGTTTAATGAGGTCCTGACTGCGGGAGCCAATTGCCAAGCTGTCCTGAAAGCTCGCCAGTAGAGCACAGAAGTCGCTACGATAGGAGCAAATTCTCAAAAGCTATGACGAACTTTACTCGCCGCGCATTACTAAAAACTTCCGTCGCAGGCCTAGCCGTGTCGCAACTGGCTCCGCTCATGGCTGCCGATACCACCGCTACGACGCGCAAGGGCCGCATCCGTCAGTCGGCCAGCCGCTGGTGCTATGCGAAAATCCCGCTCGACCAACTCTGCGAGTACGGAGCGAAGATCGGCTTGCGCGGCATCGACCTGCTTCAGCCCGACGACTATGAAGTTCCTCGCCGCTACGGGCTGATTTGTTCTATGGCCTATGGTGGCGGTGGAGACATCCCAAAGGCGCTCAATCGCGTTGAAAATCATGCCGCCATCGAAGAAGCGTTTCGCACGAATATTCCGCGGGCCGCGAAAGCCGGAGCGCCGAACATCATCACCTTCTCCGGAAACCGTGCGGGCATGAGCGACGAGGAAGGTGCGCGCAACACCATCATCGGGCTCAACCGCATCAAGAAGATTGCGGAAGACAATGGCGTGACCATCTGTCTCGAACTGCTCAACAGCAAGCGCGACCATCACGATTACATGTGCGATCACACCGCCTGGGGAGTTCGCGTCGTTCAGGAAGTGAACTCGCCGAAGGTGAAACTGCTGTACGACATCTATCACATGCAAATCATGGAAGGCGATCTCATCGAGACGATTCGCCAGAACATTCAGTGGATCGGCCACTTCCACACTGGAGGTGTTCCCGGTCGCCATGAACTCGATGAAACTCAGGAAGTGCACTGGGACGCGGTCATGAGAGCCATCGCCGACACAAGCTACAAAGGGTATGTGGCCCACGAATTCGTGCCTACGGCAGACCCGTTGGAGTCCTTACGCAAAGCAACCGACCTTTGTGACGTGTAACCGGAGGGGGAGATTAGCGAGCCAGCCTGAATAGCTCGCGCTCCTCCTTGCCACCGCCGTACCGAAAGAATTTGCGTCAAACCGCCCGAAGGCCCCATCCTTGTACGGTGAGATATTCCGGACCTGCCAGTTTTCCGCAGCGAATGGGGCGCTGCCTTCCCTCAACCCGCCACCGCCTGCATGCTTTCATTTTGTGTTTCGCGGCGGTCCTGTTCCTCCCGACATACGCGCTCTCGCAGACGAGTGCACCGGCAAAGCCAGCGGCTGCAAAACACGCCGCAGCACACTCCTCCGCGCCAGCGCCTGCCGATGCCGCGCTCGTCGATCCTCCTGGGCTGCGCTATCAGGGCACTCCCGCTGAGATTCCGCAGGATCAGGGCATTGCGGGATTGCGCCTGGAATTACTTCGCCTCGGAACCACCGCTCGTTTCATGCAGGTAGTAGCGCATCCCGACGACGAGGATGGAGGGATGTTGACCCTCGAGGCCCGCGGCCAGGGAGTCAGCACTCTGCTGATGACGCTGAACCGCGGCGAGGGCGGCCAAAACAAAATCGGCAGCAATTTGTCGGATGTCCTGGGCGTGCTGCGCGCCGAAGAACTGCTGGCGTCCGATCAATATTACGGAGTGCAAGAGCGTTTTTCGCGCGTCGCCGACTTCGGATTCTCCAAGACGGCGGAGGAAACGTTCGCGAAATGGAATGGCCACGACGTGGCGCTCGCCGACATGGTCCGAGTCATCCGCACTTTCCGTCCCGACGTTCTCGTCGGACGATTTTCGGGCACGGATCGCGATGGTCACGGCAACCATCAGGCCTCGAGCATTTTGGCGAAAGAAGCGTTCCGGGCCGCAGCCGATCCGAAACGTTTTCCCGAGCAAATCGCGCAAGGATTGCGGCCGTGGCAGGCCAAGAAGTTTTACATCGGCAACGTCTGCGGCTTTGGTGCGATGACCTGCCCGGATGCCGATTGGACGATCAAGCTCAACACCGGAGTGAAGGATGAAGCACTCGGCGGTTCTTACATCCAGTTCGCAATGCAAGGACTCCGTCACCAGATGTCGCAAGGCGCGGCCAATTGGACGATTGATCCCGGTGATCGCTTCACCTTCTACAAGCTTGTCGATTCAGTTTTGCCGCCGACGATTGGCAAAGACGGACACGAGAAGAGTTTCTTCGACGGAATCGATACAACCTGGACCGGGCTTGCACAGACTCATGGCACGGCTGGGAAATCCGATCCCGCTCTTCAACAACAACTCGGAGACATTGCGAAACTCGTCGCCCAAGCGAGCGAGGCGGCGAAAGGCACGAACCCCGGTTCAGCGGTTGCGTCATTGATGCAGGTAGTTTCCGGACTCAACCGCATTAGCACGACGGTCCGCAACAGTCCGTGGAGCGCCGCCGCAAAAGCCGATTTCCAGACGCGGCTCGCGGAGAAACAGCAGCAGGCGGAAACAGCGCTGAACCTCGCGCTCGGCGTTAGCCTGTCGGCCGACGCATCCTCAGGCGCGACTCTGAATGAGAAGACACCGAAAGAATCAGAAGCGCTAACAACCGTTTCTCCCAGCCAGGAATTTGTTGTGGCCGTGACCTTTCACAATGGATCGAAGCTCCCGCTCCTGATCGACCACGTGAAGCTTGAAGTCCCGAATGGCTGGAATACGATCAACGGAAAGACGAGACCCGAAACCGTCAAGCCGGGAGCCGATCTTCACGCCAACTTCCGTTTGCAGGTGCCGGCCCACACGGCCTATACGCGTCCTTACTGGCATCGCGACAATCCCGATACCGAAAGCATCAACCACATCGACAACGAAAAGTACGCGACGCTTCCCTTCCCTCCACCCTCTTTACGAGCGCGCGTCGAGTATTCGGTAGGCGCGACGCACACCAGAAACGGGATCACCACAGCAGTGGTCACGCCATTCATCGCCGATTCCGGCAAAAAGGTTGCGCGTCCGCTGGCCGTCGTTCCAGCTTTCTCCGTCGCGCTCGAGCCGGGGACGCAGGTGATCTCCACTCACAACGGCGGAAGCTCGAATGTGACGGTCGGTGTTACCAGCAATCTCGACCGCGAGGTAAAGGGTGACTTGCGATTGGAACTTCCACAGGGCTGGCACTCCGAACCCGCACAGATTCCCGTAGTTCTCAAGCATCGCGGAGAGAAGCAGGATCTTCAATTCAAGATTTCTCCCGCTGGCCTGCAGCAAGGCCGCGATACCATCCGCGCCGTCTTTGAAGCGGGCGGAGAAAAATATGGAGAAGGGTATTCTCTCGTCACCCGCGAAGACCTTGGAAGCTTCTACTACTACCAACCGGCGCAGCAGAAGGTCAGTATCGTCGATGTGCAAATTCCTCACGACTTGAAGGTCGGCTACATCATGGGAGCCGGGGACGACATTCCCACCGTCCTTCAGCAAATCGGAATGAACGTGACGTTGATTCCCGCCGAGAAGCTGGCCACCGCGGACCTGTCTTCCTACGGAACGATCGTGCTCGGAATTCGCGCATACGACACGCAGAAAGATGTCGCCGCCAACAATCGCAAGCTGCTCGATTTCGTTAATGATGGTGGAACGCTCGTCGTTCAGTACAACGCCAGCACCGGCGACTTCAACAGCGGGAAGTTCACGCCGTATTCAGCCAATCTGAGTCGCGACCGGGTTTCGGTCGAGGAAGCACCCGTCACCATCCTCGCGCCGCAGGATTCCGTCTTCCATTACCCCAACACCATCTCGCAGCAGGATTTCGATGGATGGATCCAGGAGCGCGGTCTCTACTTCATGGACAAGTGGGACGAACACTTCACGCCGCTGCTTTCCTGTCACGATCCGAATGAAGACGATAAGAAGGGCGGATTGCTGCGCGCACAGTACGGCAAGGGCACATACATCTACGCCGGATACGCATTCTTTCGCCAGTTGCCGGCGGGAGTTCCAGGCGCGGTGCGCCTCTTTGTAAACCTTTTAAGCGCCGGTCATGATAAACAGTAGCCAGCGGTCAATGCCCAGTTCCCAGTAATGTGCTGCGGTTCGACCTCAGCACCGAATCCAACCAGCGAATGGGATCTCCCACAAAACCGGACGCCTCTTCTCCCACGCTGATCCGCGGCATGGGCCTGGGCAGCGCCACCGCCCTGAACATGATCGACATGATCGGTGTCGGTCCGTTCATCACCATGCCCTTGGTGCTCAGCGCCATGGGCGGCCCTCAAGCCTTGCTCGGATGGATCGCCGGCGCTCTCCTCGCCGTCTGCGATGGTCTCGTTTCCGCGGAGTTAGGTGCGGCACTCCCTGCATCCGGCGGATCGTATCGATACCTGCGCGAGATTTACGGGCCAGAGAAGTGGGGCAAGCTGATCTCGTTCCTCTTTATCTGGCAAGTTTCTTTTTCCGCGCCGCTCTCCATCGCCACCGGCTGCATCGGCCTCGCGGGCTACGCTGCTTACTACTGGCCAGAACTGGAAACCGTATACGCGCACCACGACGCCGTCTTCCACATTCCGTGGGCGGGACCACTGCAGTTCAGTTGGATCGTCACTCCGGGAACAGCCGTTGCCGTATTGATCGTCTTCTTTACCGTGTTGCTGCTGTTCCGGCGCATCACCGTCATCGGACGCCTTTCGAAGATTCTGTGGTTCGGCGTGATGGGAACGATCGGCTGGATCGTCTACGCCGGACTAACCCACTTCAACAGCGCGCTGGCTTTCGACTTCCCACCCGGAGCCTTCACCCTATCGCGCCATTTTTTCGTCGGACTAGGCGGGGCCATGCTGATCTCCACCTACGATTATTGGGGCTATTACAACGTCTGTTTTCTCGGGGACGAGATCGAGGATCCCGGGAAGAATATTCCTCGCGCCCTTTTGCTTTCTATTCTTCTGGTCGCCTGTCTATATCTCGTGATGAATGTCTGCATTCTGGCCGTGGTCCCCTGGCGCGAGATGCTCCAGGCAGGACAGAACAATACCGGCCTGTATGTTGTTTCGTTGTTTATGCAGAAGATTTACGGGGCTTGGGCGGCGCGTCTGGTTACGGGATTGGTGATCGTAACCGCTTTCGCTTCCGTCTTTTCCCTGATGCTTGGTTACTCGCGAGTCCCTTACGCGGCGGCCAAGGACGGAAATTATTTCAAGGCTTTCGCCAAGGTCCACCCGGTCTACCGCTTCCCGCACATTTCGCTGCTGGCGCTGGGAGTAGTAGCTGCGGCGTTCTGTTTCCTGCGATTAAAGGACGCCATCGCCGCTCTGGTCGTCATTCGCCTCATTCTTCAGTTTCTGGTTCAGGCCGTGGGCCTGATTGTCCTCCGCATTCGACGACCGGAAATGCCTCGCCCCTTCCGAATGTGGCTGTACCCGTTACCAGCGTTACTGGCATGCACAGGCTTTCTCTTCATATTGTTCAATCGGGAGAATTGGCAAAAGGAAATGCGTTACGCAGCCCTGATCTTGCTGACGGGCGTAATCATTTATTTGATTCGCGCCTGGAACGAATCGCAGTGGCCATTTAAACCAGCTTCATTAACCGAATCGTAAACAAGCACATTCTTAAACAACTCTCCCCTGAGAGCACGCAGGATGGCAGATCACATCACAGTTCCGTCGGTTCACGGCACCCAACGCCGCGGAGAATCCGCCTGGGCGCCGCTCTCCGAACCTGTGTTCCGCTCTCTTTGGATTGCCGCCGTCATTTCCTACACCGGAACCTGGATGCAGAACGTCGGCGCCGGCTGGCTCATGACGCAGCTCAGCGATTCCCCGCTGATGGTGAGCCTGGTACAAGCCGCCGCCGCAATTCCAGTCTTCCTCGTGGTTCTGCCAGCGGGCGCATTGGCCGACATGGTCGATCGTCGTCGCCTGCTGCTCTTTACGCAAAGTTGGATGATCGTCGCCGCAGTCATTCTGGGCGTTCTGACTTTGCTCAACGCCATCAATCCTTGGACCTTGCTCGCCTTCACCTTCCTGATGGGGATTGGCGCGGTGATGAATGATCCCGCGTGGCAGGCCATCACCCCCGAGGTAGTTTCGCCCGAACGGCATGCGTCAGCCGTAGCACTCAATTCAGCCGGATTCAATGTAGCGCGCGCGGTGGGGCCGGCACTCGGAGGAATCGTCGTCGCCAGCGCCGGCTCCGGCTGGTCCTTCCTTCTGAACGCCGCATCGTTCTTCGGAGTCATTCTGTTTCTTTGGAAGTGGAAGCGACCGGCGCCGCTACCGCTGCCGACACGACGCCTGCACTCCGCGATTTTGGAAGGCTTTCGCTATGTGCAACGTGCGCCGCAGGTTCGCTCGGTGTTGATTCGAACGGGCGCATTCAGTTTCGGCGCGACTTCCCTGCTGGCGCTGCTTCCGCTCATCTGCCAGCCGCATGGCGCGCAAGGCTACGGATTCTTGCTCACCAGCTTCGGTCTGGGAGCGCTGGCCGGAGCAGCGGTTCTTCCCAGATTACGACTGCAATATTCCGTAGATGGCCTGGTCGCCGGCGCCACGATTGTCTTCGCTGGAATGACTTTCGCCGCCGGACAAGTCCATATCTTCGACTGGCTCTGTCTGGTATTGTTTACGGCGGGAGCGGCCTGGATCGGCATTCTGGCTTGCTTCAATGTGGTCGCGCAAACCATGTGTCCGTCGTGGATGCGCGGCCGTGCACTCTCGATGTACCTGCTGGTTCTTCAAGGCGGCATGGCGGTTGGAAGCGCCGTCTGGGGAGAATTGGCGGCTCGGCAGGGCGTGCCTGCGGCATTGGCGTGGTCTGCATTAGCGATGGTGGCGGGATTGTCCACCATCCGGCGTCATCGGCTGACCGGGGCGGCGTTGGAAATGACTCCGGCAGTTGTCCGAGATTGATTCAGGGGGGCTCCATGAGAAACAAATTGGCACTGCTTGCTTGCGCCTTCGCGCTGATGACGCTGGTTGCGGCATCCCAAACGGCCAAGCCGAAGGAAGAACGCCGCACGGTGACCCAGTTGCTGGATCGAAACATCAGCAATTTTGAGCACGAGTTCATCCCCGCAGCCGAAGCTATGCCCGAAGACAAGTTCTCCTTCGCCCCCACCAATGGAGAATTCAAAGGCGTTCGCACGTACGGCCAGCAGATCATGCACGTCGCGGCTGTGAACTATGAATTAGGAGCCGCCATCCTCGAGCAGAAACCTCCAGTGGATATCGGCGACGAATCCGGCCCAGCCTCAATCACCAGCAAAGCGGACGTTCTTAAATACATGAAAGATTCCTTCGAGTACGTCCACAAGGCAATCGCCACCATCAATGAGACGAACCTAACCGCAACCGTGAAGAGTCCATTCGGCGAGGGGGCAGTCTCGCGGCTCGGTCTCGCGATTTCAGTTCCATCGCACGGCTTTGATCACTACGGGCAGATGGTCGAATATTTGCGAATGAACGGCATCGTCCCTCCCGCCAGCAAGCAATAGCACGCGATGACAGTGGACTGGCAGACTTTCCGGCTGACGCTTGAACTCGCCGTGAGCGTGTCGTTCATCCTGCTGGTCCTCGGACTACCGATCGCTTACTGGATCGCATTCTCCCGCTGGCGCTGGAAGTTCCTGGTAGAAGCGCTGGTCGCCCTTCCCATCGTGCTTCCGCCAACGGTTCTCGGCTTCTACGTCCTCGTCGCGCTTGGACCGCACAGCCCTCTAGGACGTCTCTGGATTTCTCTCACCGGTCACACGCTGGCATTCACCTTCACCGGCCTGATTCTCGGATCGATTCTCTACAGCCTGCCCTTTGCCGTGCAGCCGTTCGCCGCCTCGTTCGCCGGGATCGATCGCAAGCTGATCGCCGCTTCGGCATCACTCGGGGCTTCCTCGTTGCGGACGTTCCTACGAATCATCGTTCCGCTTTCCGTCCCCGGTTTGGTCACCGGAGTAGCCCTCAGTTTCGCCCACACGATGGGAGAGTTCGGAGTGGTACTGATGGTCGGAGGAAACATCCCGGGCATAACGCGAACGGTTTCCATCGACATCTTCGACCGCGTCCAGGCGTCGGATTATGCCGGCGCAAATCAGACCGCGTTGCTTCTTCTCGTCTTGTGCTTCGGATTGCTGGCAGTCGTGTATGGTCTGAATCGTAAAGCGTGGATGATTCCCATAAAGCCCTAAACTAAAATGATGTTGTCATCCTGAGCGGAGTGGCTGTGAGCAAAGCGAACAGCCACGCAGTCGAAGCATCCCTGCGAGCCCACCGAACGCCGGCATCAATGGAATTCCGCATCCCCACGCCTTTGCCAACGCCAGCCCGTCTCCCTAAAATACACAACCATGCCCGAAGACCCGTCGGAGGACCGATCTAATTCGCAGCGCACTCTCCATGCCCAGGTCACGAAACATTTCGCTGGACAATTTTCCTTAGAAGTTGACCTGCACCTGACTCCGGGCTTCACCATCCTGTTCGGACCCTCCGGCGCCGGGAAGACGACGCTGCTCGACTGCATCGCCGGCCTCGCTACTCCGGACGAAGGGCAGATTTCGATCGGTTCTCGCCCCCTCTTCGACACGCCCAAGCGAATCAATATCCCTATCTCGCAGCGGCGAGTCGGATACGTCCTGCAAAGCCTGGCGCTCTTTCCGCACATGACCGTCGAACAAAATGTCCTCTACGGAATCTCCCCATTTGCCGCGCGCCGAGCGTGAGAGCCGTGCTGCTGCGACATTGCAGGCTTTTCGCATCTCTCATCTTGCTCGACGCAGCGCCCGCGAAATCTCCGGCGGAGAAAGCCAGCGCACCGCCCTCGCGCGGACGCTCGTCACCGATCCCGAAGTTTTGCTCCTGGACGAACCGTTAGCTGGCCTTGACTCACCCACGAAGGCGCATATTCTCGACGACTTGCGCGAGTGGAACCGCGCTCACCAGATCCCAATTCTTTATGTCACCCACAGCCGTGAAGAAGTCTTTGCGCTTGGGGAAAACGTATTGGTAATCGACAGCGGCCGCCTCCTTGCCCAGGGAACGCCGCACGAAGTGATGAACGCACCGGAGCAGGAAACCGTCGCTCAACTGGCAGGCTTCGAAAATATATTCGATGCGGTAGTAGAAGCTGTCCGCCCCGAGCGCGGCACCATGACCTGCCGCATCGCCGGAGATGGTGCTCCTGTGACTCTCGAAACTCCGCTGGTGCGTGGAGGAGTCGGCGCGTCGTTGCGCGTGGGAATCCGTGCCGGTGACATCCTGCTGGCGATTTCCCCGCCCACCGGACTTAGCGCCCGAAACGTCATTCCCGGCCGCATCGCGTCGATCGAACAGCGCGACGTAATTATCTCCGCGCGCGTGCGATGCCGCATCGAGATGGAGGTTCACCTCACGCTGGCCGCGCGCGATTCCCTCGAACTCGAAGCCGGCAAAGAAGTATGGCTGGTGATCAAAACGCATTCCTGCCATTTAATGCAGCAGAGAAATTGAATTTTCCCGAGTTTCACCGCCGCTGCTATTCGAGTTTTGCGTTGACCACTTCGCCGTGCTCTAACTCAATCACCGCGGCCCACTGCCCGTTGCGTTCTTCCAGGAAAACGATCTTTCCTCCTAGAACCTGCGCCACGGCTGCCGGCGGCAGGTCACGATGGTAGCCGAAGAAACGCTGTTTCATTTTCGTCCATGCGGGCCAACGCTCCAGAATCGGATGCCGGGGCTCATACTTTGTCGAGAAGACGAACGCCACGTCATAGTGCGATCGGAACTCCGCCGCAGACAAAACTTCATCGAGCGAGAAATCCTCGATGCGCACCACCTTTACGGGACGCGTGATGTAACCGATCCACGGCCGCGCTAACTCATCCGAAGCCGGCCACGCCGTTAGCACCTGGGCCATGGGATAGCGCGCCTCCAGATATTTTTCTCCATCCTCGTGCAATAAGACGAAATCGCGGTACGCCAGATTGTCCTCGGGCGAAAATCCGTACGGAGGATTCCAGAACCACGCCACAACAAACAACCCCGCCGCTACCGCAACCGCGACCGGCCACAGGCGAATTCGTCTGCGAAGCGTCGATACCGCAAGAATGATCGTGAGCGGTACGGCGGTCAGCATGTATCGAGCCAGCACAGCTCCGCCTATCAATGCCATCGCGACAACGTACGCGGCGATCACCACCAGAAAAGCCGCCTGCACCGAAAAAGCAATACGTCGCCGCTCTGCGCCACCGTCACTCAAAGCAGGCAGTCCCATCGCGACAAACATCATTGCGGTAAGAACCCACAGATGCATGTATCCGAAGGCTTGCCATGCTCTCAACACCAGCGCCAGCAGGAAGCGCGACGGGTTCAATGTAGACGCGACGTTGTAGCGGAAGAATTCCGGATTGCCGAAAACATATCCGGTGTGCGCGTAGTGATACCCGTACCATGCGGCCAGCGGAACGAGCGGCACGAGCAGCAGGAATCCGCGACGAAGCGAGGAGACTCCCGGCGCAGCCATAGCTTCCTTCCAGAAACCATTCGCTTTCTTTCCTAGGAGCCAACGCAACACTTCCCATCCGGCTAGAGCGACGGGGGCGAGTATCGCCGTTTCCTTCGCCACTGCGGCTAGAGAAAACCAAACGGCGGCGGCAACGCCCCGGTCTTCCAGATAAGCGCACAATCCCCAAAACGTAAGTCCCGCCGCAGCAAGGTCCACCTGCGCCAGGGAACTCTGGGAAAAGAAGACGGGATACAAAGCCGTACACAAAGTCGATGCAATGGCGACTTGTAAGTTTGAAACCCTCTCTGCGAGGCGAAACACTCCCAGCAACGAGAATGCGGCCACCACCAGCATTGCCGACCGCGTTACCAGCGGCGTAAATCCAGCGACCTTCCACCAGAGCGCAACCCACGCCATAATCAGCGGCGGATGAGCATTCGAAACAGTCGTATGTGGAATCAGGCTTCCGCTCAGCAACAGATCGCGGGCGGCCGGAACATAATAGCCAGCTTCATCCCAAAAATAGGGCAACTGCAGAAGTGGAGCGTGTAGCAAGAAGATAGGTGCAAAGATAATCAGGAACACCAGAGCAGGGTGCGTGCGCGATGGCATGAGAGAAAGTCATTCTACCTGCGAAGGCGACAACAAATACTTCGTCGAGATGCGGAGGCAGGACGCTCGCCATTGGCCAAGCTGGCCGGCCCCGCTAGATCGTGTCTAGTGCACTGGCCCGGAAGGCGCCATCCGCGGGTCAAGTTTGATCTCGCCGAAGGCGCCCTCATACCCTTGCACATTCTGCTGCAGGAGTCCGAGCAGCGCCTTGGCCTGTTGCGGGCTTAGGTAGATCCCTTGAAAATTCTTAATTTCGACGTGGCTCTCGGTCTGCTGCTGCAGGGTCCCGAAAACCAGAAAAAAGTCCCAGATATTCACGCGCATCTGCACGCTGTTCGCATAGTTCTCGCGGTAGTCGGGATCGTTCGTTAACTTCACATTGGGCGGTTGTGTCGGATTGTTCATACGTGCAAAGTGTAAATGACTTCGCATGTCCGAGTGAAAAGGCCCACCAGCTTCCCGATCCTCGCCGAAAGTACCGAATGACAAAATCTGTCAGGGAGTGTTGATTTTCGTACCGCCCATCGGTCACCAGCACTGTGCACGAGGAGGCCGACGACGAGTGCACACACTGAAAACAAAAGGTTTACTCCGGATTTCCCAGTTACTTTGGGAAGTACCTTGTGGCGTATAAAGTGCGATAGAGTTGAGGTTCCTCCGCTGCAAAACGGAGACTGTTACTTATGACGCCTGAAAACGATCAGACCATCATGGAAGAAGTCGTTCTTCCGGAGCACCTGCTTCCCCTGGGAACCGTGCTTGGCAAGGGAGTTTCGGCGCTCGACCTGTGCATGGTCCTCGCCAAGATTTTTCGCGTGCAGTATACCGAAGTCGCGTTGCTCCGCCTCGAAGGCGGCCTGTTACGTTTTGTCTTCCCGGAACATCTGCGAACCACGGGAGCGATTCCGCTTTCCAGTAAAGCAGTCGCGGCCCACACCGCCCTGAGCAAAAAGGCGGAGATTTTCAATAACTTTGCGCGCGTAAAACACGCCAGCATCTTCGAGACAATTAAGCCAGGACAGGACGGACTCGATGAACCGCACGCACCAGCTCCGATTCAGAAGCTGATGTCTGTGCCGATCATGGATCATGAGACAGTCGTCGTTGGAGTGATCCAGATCTCCCGCAAGGGACTCGATCCACGCTTCGCACAGGATTTCAGCCGCGAGGATCTGCACGATCTCGAACTGGCGGCCGGCCTTCTGGCAACGGCACCCGCCCTTCTCGCGAACTAGCTTTCGAAATACAAAAAGGGAACGGCCGAAACGGTCGTTCCCTTTTGCATAGCGCGAATTTGTGCCTAGTGCGAATTCTTCAGGAACGTCCTCAGATCACTTCCCGTCATTTCCATGGGCTCGTCGACGCCCAGCATTCCGAGGATGGTCGGCGAGATGTCGCGCAACGATCCGCCCGGCTTCAACGTAAATTGCTTCGCATCTTCTGCGATCACGATAAAAGGCACTGGGTTCGTCGTGTGCGCCGTATGCGGGCCGCCCGTCGCCGGATCAATCATCATCTCCGCGTTACCGTGATCTGCGGTGATCAACATAGCTCCACCCTTGGCGCGAATGGCCGTCTCGATGCGCTCTAAACACGAATCGACCGTCTCGACTGCTTTCACGGTGGGCTCGATTTTTCCGGAGTGGCCGACCATGTCGGCGTTTGCGAAATTCACAATCACCACGTCAAAGGTTCCCTCCTCCGCCGCTTTCACAACGGCGTCGGCAACGCCGGACGCGCTCATCTCGGGTTTCAGATCGTACGTCGCCACCTTTGGCGATTGAACCATCACACGCTCTTCGCCTGGGAACGGCTGTTCTACGCCGCCGTTGAAGAAGTAAGTAACGTGCGCGTATTTTTCCGTCTCGGCGACGCGTAGGTTGCGCATGTTCAATCCCCCCATCACGTTGGCAAGGATGTTCGCCATCGACTCCGCCGGAACCACCACGGGCAGCTTGAAATTCTTGTCGTACTGCGTCATGCAAACGTACTTCAGATTCTTCGGCACGCGGTCGAGCGGAATCGTTGCATCCAGATCACTCGCTCCTGGGAGGTCGCTGCCTCTCTTTTCATTGAGCCCACTGTTTCGGGTCAGCGCACGCGTGATTTGCCGGACGCGGTCCGCGCGGTAGTTGAAGCAGATACACGAATCCTCGTCGCGAATCGTAGCCAGGGCCTCGCCATGGCTGTCGGTGCAGACAAAAGGGATCACGAACTCATCGGTGACATCTTTGTTATAGGAATTTTTCATTCCCTGCACGGGATCGCTCTGCTTCCCGCCCTCGGCGTCGGCGAACACCATCGCGTTGTATGCCTTGGCAATGCGCTCCCATCGGCGGTCGCGATCCATCGCGTAGTAGCGTCCACTGACGGTGGCAATCTTGCCGCAGTTGTACTCGCGCATCTTCTGCTGCAACTGTTCCAGATATCTCGCGCCGTTTGTGGGTAGGGTATCGCGGCCATCCATGAAGGCGTGCACGAAGACCCGATCCAGTCCATTCTGCTTCGCCATCTTCAGCAGCGCATACAGGTGCGCCTGCTGCGAGTGCACGCCGCCGTCGGAAAGCAGGCCGAACAAATGCAGCCGCCGCTCGCCCGTTCGCGCGTGCTTCATCGCATCGAGCAGCACAGGATGCGAGAAGAACTCGCCATTCTGGATCATCAGATCGATGCGCGTGATGTCCATATGCACGATGCGCCCGGCGCCGATGTTCAGGTGCCCGACTTCGCTGTTGCCCATCTGCCCCTCAGGCAATCCGACAGCAGGACCGCTGGTATGAATCAGCGTGTTGGGATACTCGCGCAGCAGGCGGTCATAGGTAGGCTTGCGAGCCAGAGCAATTGCGTTAGCTTTGGTTTCGGCCCGGTATCCCCAGCCGTCAAGAATGACAAGAACAAGTGGTTTAGGACGGGGCATAAATCAGCTTCTAGCTCCTGGCTTTTGGCTCTTAGCGCAAAAAAATCGGGAAGGGCACGACTTGAAGTCGTGCCGGAATGGGTTTCCGGAACGAAATGGCACCTAGCTTAGCCCTTATAATTCAGTGCCTCTAACCCCAGGAACCGCCCGGTGCCGCCCAACTCCTCTTCGATCCGTAAAAGTTGGTTGTACTTCGCAATCCGATCCGTCCGCGATGCCGAGCCCGTCTTGATTTGCCCAGCTCCCGTGGCCACCGCCAAATCGGCGATAAATGTGTCTTCCGACTCGCCGGAGCGATGCGAAATGATCGACGTATACCCGTTACGCCGCGCCAGGTCGATTGCATCCAGCGTCTCGCTCACGGTGCCGATCTGGTTGACCTTGATCAGAATCGAATTGGCAACATGCTTATCGATTCCCTGCTGCAGAAACTCGACGTTCGTCACGAATAGATCGTCTCCAACGAGCTGGACCTTTCCGCCAAGCTCCTTGGTCAGGTTGGCCCAGCCATCCCAATCGTTTTCCGCCAAGCCGTCTTCGATAGAAACGATCGGATAATCGCTCGCCCACTTCGCCCACCACTTCACCATCTCGTCGGAACTCTTCGCCGACTTATCTGATTTTTTGAAAACGTATTTCCCATCCTGGAAGAACTCGCTGGCAGCCGGATCGAGCGCGATGGCGATTTCTTCCCCAGGCTTGTACCCGGCTTTCGTGATCGCCTCGAGAACAACTTCGATCGCTTCCACGTTCGACTTGACCGATGGAGCGAATCCACCCTCATCGCCGACCGCAGTGTTATAACCCCGCTTCTTCAGAACGCCCTTCAGGGTGTGGAACACTTCGACGCCCCAGCGCAACGCTTCTGAAAACGAAGGCGCGCCCACAGGCATCACCATGAATTCCTGAAAATCGACGTTGTTATCGGCGTGCGCGCCGCCGTTGAGGATGTTCATCATCGGCGTCGGCAGTGTATTCGCTCCTGCACCACCTAGATATCGATACAGAGGGACATCAATGCTCAAGGCAGATGCCCGCGCCGCCGCCATTGAAACCGCCAGGATGGCATTCGCGCCCAGGCGGCCCTTGTTTTCAGTGCCATCCAGTTCGATCATGCAGGCATCGAGGCCGCGCTGGTCGAAGCCGTCCCAATTAGCCAGCGCCTCGGCGATTTCCCCATTCACGTTCTCGACGGCCTTCGACACGCCTTTTCCGACATACCGGTTGTTGTCGCCATCGCGCAGTTCGACGGCCTCGTGCTCCCCCGTTGAGGCTCCGCTGGGAACAATCGCTCGCCCCATCGAGCCATCCACCAGAAACACTTCCGCTTCCACCGTAGGATTGCCACGCGAATCTAAGACTTCCCGTGCATGAATGCCTGCAATATTTGACATGGATGATTTCGCTTTCTTAACGTAATTTGGTTTCGTTCTCAGCGCATGGTCAAAGACGCTCTCAATGACATCGCTGTGGAATATCAGCGGGCGTTCTGTGAGATATCCGACACCTTGATAGTACTTTC
This sequence comes from uncultured Acidobacteriota bacterium, assembly GCA_963819455.1. GTDB lineage: Bacteria > Acidobacteriota > Terriglobia > Terriglobales > Acidobacteriaceae > Sulfotelmatobacter. Next base: position 104,776 of record CAWFWF010000009.1, on the reverse strand, counting down.
CCATCGTGCCCTGAGAAACTCACGATTATAGCGGATGGACATCGACCGAAGATGAATCCAAGCGCACTTCTTTCCTGAAAATCCCCGCTTTGGAACCGCATTTCTTGGCTATCGCGCTCGCACTCGTATCTCCTGTGGTTCCAATATGGTGGCGATGCTTGTAGCGGTCTGCTTGCTCGTCTAAAGTCGGAATACGTTCCGGATTTTGGAGGCAGTGATGAAGAAGTGGATGCTACTACCCTGTGCATTGCTTGCGACCGTGGTCGCAGCTCAGACAAGTTCGCCGGTTCCGGCAGGGACCGCCCTGATGGTCCGGCTCGACACCACGCTCGCGACATTCAGCAACAAAGCCGGAGATCCTTTCCGCGCAAGCGTCACGCAGCCGGTCGTCGTCAACGGCCAGACCGTGATCCCTGCAGGCGCGATTGTCGAAGGCCGCGTCACCAAGGTGACTGAACCGCGCCGCATCTCGGGCAAACCGACCATCGGAATCCTTCCTGAAGCCGTGATACTTCCTTCGGGCGAACGCTACTTCCTCGACGCCACGCTCACCGATACCAATATTCACGGCTCAGACGTAAGCCGCGAAGGGCAATTCAAGGGCTCAGGACATGACCGCCGTGACACTCTTGAAGAAGGCGGAGGCACCGCCGGTGGCATGCTTGTTGGCGGCCTGATTGGCGGACCGGCAGGAATTCTCGTCGGTGGAGCAGTCGGTGCCGGAGCCACCACGACTCACTGGCTAGCCAAGCATCGCTCGGCAACTCTCCCAGCAGGTACTGAACTGACGCTTGAACTGAATCGCGCTCTGACCATGGGCGCCCCAGCAGCCACAGGCGGCAGCAAGTAAATCTGGAAAAGTTATAGATCATGTAGCCCCGGACGCATTCGTCCGGGGTTTCGCGCGAAAGCGCGAAATGGAAGTGTGTGGACCGATTAGGCCCCGAACAGCAACTCACCTTCACTCACCACTTGCAGTTCAATCCATCCTTCAAGCGGCAGTGAATCGACCGGGAGCCGGTTCTGCCACAGGCTGAATCGCAGGCGCAGCTTCCCCGTAGCCGAAGCGGTGCTACCCGGCTTGTGATCCGCGTCCCCGGTTGAAGAGCCAGGGGTCGCCAGAAGCCATACCAGTGGAGCTTTGAATTCGAAGTTGCGCAGCAGCCCGACTTTCACATGCTCATCCGGCTGCTGGGACGACGCCAGCAACTTCTGGTTTGACCCATCGTCAATCTTCCAACTCGCAAGTTTGCGCTCCTCAGCCGTAGCCTCAATGCGCAACATCCTTCGCGGGCGCGGCTCGCCGCTTGCCCACGACTCAAGATTTACGACAACTTCAAAGTTTTCTTCAGGCACCTTCCCGGAAAAATCCAGCCGGCCGTACACATGAGTAGAATCAATCCCCGCATAGACCGAATCCAGCAGGAATTGTTTGCCGTGCATCGCTCCGGCGCGATGATCTGCTGTATAAATCGCGGCGCCCATCCACTCAAAGTACCGTACCTTGTCGGCGGCAACCCGAGGATGGATATATGCCGTCTGGGGCACAAACGAAGGCCGCACCTCCCCCCCTGTAATTGGCTGCGCTAAATAGTCCGGGGGAACCGCTCCCAGCGCCTGATACACATTCGAAAGATGCTTGCGATAAAGCTCGTCGAAATCACGATCGTTCGCGGAATGATGCTCGGGCCCGTACCACCAGTTCCAGTCGCTGCCTTCCGCGATCAGGATTTCGTCGAATGCCAGCTTGCGTTGCGCCTCTGTCGCGCGCGCGGAATTTTGTTCGTAAAATTGGCGCGCATGATGGAGATAATCCCACGCGCGGTTATCTTCAGGAGCGCCGATCCATACGTTAAAGTTCGCGCTGATCCATGACCCCGGCACCAACGAGTTCATGCGCCCGAAATCCTGGTGCCGGGAAATTGCTTCCGAAACGGTGACCGCCTCAATCCCAGGCTCGCTTTGCAATCCGCTGTAAAACCGCCGCAAAAATTCGCGTCCGGACTTTGGATAATATTCCCACGCATTCTCGCCATCGAGAATGATCGACACCACGGCATCGCGTCCCTTCGAGAGCACTGGTAGCGCCGCGTCTTTGATGTTGTTAATCAGGTGCCGCGCTGCATCTGCCGGATGCATTCCGGAATAAACGAATCCGATCAGGTCCGAGATCGTGTGATCCCGGAACACCAGATTCATCGTCGTCGATCCGTTTTCGTAGCGATGGATGTTGTACAGTTTTTCCGCCAGATGCCCGGGCAGCCGCCCATTTCCATCGCGCGCGAAGAACGATCCCGTGCTTCGCCCCAGGACTCCTTCGTCGGTCGCCATCCATTGCACGCCGACGCTGTGCGCAATCGCCAGCGCCTCTTCGGACACGCTTCCCTCCGAAGGCCACACGCCCTTGGGTCGCACTCCAAATACTTTTTCGTGGAGATCGAGTCCGCGCGTGAGCTGTTCGCGCGCATCCTCGGGATGCCGGAATCGGTTTTGCGGCAGCGGTAAACCCGGCGACGACACGGCTCCCGCATTCGTATCGCACACCAGAGGAAGAATCGGATGGTAAAACGGTGTCGCCGAAATCTCGATCGACCCCTTCTTCGCCGCTTCGGCGTGCGCGGGCAGCACTCGGCCGATCAACTCCCTTTCCCGCGCCATGACAAATTTCTGGTCATCCAGCGAAAAGCTGTGCCCCTTGGCTACCAGCCCGGCGATATCTTTCTCCTCGAGAAAGAATTCATCGAACCACGCGATCTGCGACAGCACCTGTAGATCCGTGAAATCTTGCGGATGAAAGTATCGCGCGGCTCTCTCAGGACTGTGGCCATGCTCGCGGAACCGCTCCCACAACTCGCGGTAGCGCGGATATCGTCCAATCACATTCTGCGGATTCGCTTGAAATAAATATTGCAGCGCAAAGCGGCGGTCATCTTCCGTCAAATCCTTCGCGGGAGTGGCTGCGACTCGCAGAAAGGGATCCTGCGCGGTCCCGTCTACGTAGTCCTGGATCTGCACCATCAGAGACGGCACAAGGTTGAAATTCTGATGGACGTTGGGAAACTCATCCAGCAGCTTCACCATTCCGTAGTAGTCCTTGAGCGCGTGCAGACGCACCCACGGAAGCCGGTATTCGCCGGTGACCAGGTCTTTGTAAAAGGGCTGGTGCTGATGCCAAAGAAGGATGACGCGCAGTGAAGCCATTCAGAGGGAATCAGTCTAGCACGCGTTATTCCAGCAAAGTCCGCGGGGCAAACGGCTGAGCCGAGCCTTTGCCGCGCGAGTTCTCGGTTATTGCTGCTCACTCCAGAATTTCAGCAACTGTTCATTGAACTCCCGAGGCGCTTCCAGATTCACCATGTGCCCAGCCCCTTGAATAATCCAGCGCCGAACATTCGGCAGTCCCTTTTCCAACAATTCAGCAGCGGCCAGAAAGTCCGGGAGGTCGCGATCTCCCGTGATCAGCAACGTCGGCGTAAGAAATTCGGCTAGCCTTTGCGACAGCGGGGGCGAGGGATTTCTCGCGCTATCCCGATTGTGCCAGTGCCATCCACTGTAATCGGCAATCATTGTTGCCAGCTGGGATGCGATCGCCGTATCCGCTCTCGCCGGATCAAAAAGTGGATGCTCCAGCCAACTTTTCTTCGCATCCTCGATTCGGCCTGCCTTCGCGGCCTCGCACATCTCCGTCCAACGTTTCTGCCAATCCTCTGACCAGGATTGTCCGTCCAGCGCCGGATCGGCAAGAACCAAAGAGCGCACCGCATTGGGATAGGCCGCCGCGAAACGCAGCGCCATCCTGCCACCCATCGACAGGCCCACCACATGCGCCCGGGATATTTCCAGATGCGCCAGCAGGGCCTTCAGGTCATCTTCGTGCGAGTAGGGAGCCGGCGGCGGCGCCGAAGATCGCCCAAATCCCCGCAGATCATAGCGAACCACGCGATATGAAGGTGCAAACGCCTCGAATTGAGGCTCCCACATGCGCGCGTCGAGGCCGAAGCCGTGAAGCAGAACGATCGCGTCACCTTCGCCTGCGCTCTCAAAATAAATCTCACCGCCCTCAACTTGCAGGCGTCCATTCTTCTCGTACATATCGCGCGCTCTCCAGTCCCACCCAAAGTTTCGTCGGCTGTCGTTCTTCCGGTACACTAACCAGACGCATCATGCCTCCTGATTCTAGCTCCGCCATCGACCGAACCCCGCAACTGCTCTCCGAACAAGACCTCTATCTGTTCAATGAGGGCAGCCATTACCGCATCTACGACAAGATGGGATCGCATCTCGTCACGCACGATGGCCAAGCCGGTGCCATCTTCAGCGTATGGGCTCCGAACGCCCGCTCGGTCTCAGTGGTCGGCAGTTTTAACGACTGGGATCCCAAGACGCATCGCCTCGCATCACGCGGACCGTCCGGCATATGGGAGGGCTTTGTCCCCGGAGCCAGCCACGGCTCGCTGTATAAATTCCACATCGAATCGCAGCGCCACGGCTACCGCGTTGACAAGGCAGACCCAATCGGACTGCTGCATGAGAAGCCTCCGCGCACCGCATCTGTTGTGTGGGATCTCCACTACGAGTGGACCGATCAGGACTGGATGCAAAAGCGCGCCGAGCGCAACTCGCTGCGCGCGCCGCAGTCGGTTTATGAAGTTCATCTCGGCTCCTGGATGCGCGTACCCGAAGAACACAACCGGTCGCTGACCTATCGCGAAACCGCGCCGCGACTCGCGCAGTACGTCAATCAACTCGGCTTCACGCACGTCGAATTCCTGCCCGTCATGGAGCATCCCTTCTTCGGTTCCTGGGGATATCAGACGACTGGCTACTTCGCGCCAACATCGCGCTACGGCACGCCGCAGGACTTCATGTACCTGGTGGACTACCTTCACCAGCAGGGCATCGGCGTCATCCTCGATTGGGTTCCGTCTCACTTCCCTTCTGACGCCCATGGCCTCGCTTATTTCGATGGCACGCACCTCTATGAGCATGCGGATTCACGCCAGGGATTTCATCCCGACTGGAAAACGCATATTTTCAACTACGGGCGCGCTGAGGTTCGCAGTTTCCTGATGTCGAGCGCCATGTTCTGGCTCGACAAGTACCACATCGATGGGCTGCGCGTAGATGCCGTCGCCTCGATGCTCTATCTCGACTATTCACGCAAGCAGGGTGAATGGATTGCCAACAAATTCGGCGGACGCGAAAATCTGGAAGCCATCGACTTCCTCCGCCGCTTCAATCAGGAGTCATACAAAGAACATCCTGAAATTCAGACCACCGCCGAAGAATCGACCTCGTGGCCGATGGTTTCGAGGCCAGTCTATCTCGGAGGTCTCGGCTTCGGCCTCAAGTGGGACATGGGATGGATGCACGACACGCTGCGCTATTTCCAGAACGATCCTATCCACCGCAAGTACCATCACAACGATCTCACCTTCCGCATGCTGTATTCGTTCCAGGAAAATTTCGTTCTACCGCTCTCGCACGACGAAGTCGTTCACGGCAAAGGATCGCTCATCGGCAAAATGCCGGGGACGAGTGGCAGAAGTTTGCCAACCTGCGCCTGCTGCTTGCCTACATGTATGCACAATCCGGCAAGAAACTTCTCTTCATGGGATGTGAATTCGGACAGGTCCGCGAGTGGGCGCACGATTCAAGCTTGGAATGGCATGTGCTGCAATACCCCGTGCATCGCGGCATACAAGCCTGGATGGAGCAACTCAACCGCTTCTATCGCAACGAGCCGGCGATGCATGTGTTCGACAACAGCCCTGCCGGCTTCGAGTGGGTCGACGCCAACGACAACGCCACCAGTACCATCTCCCTGCTACGCAAAAGCGAAAACCCTCAAGACACCGTTCTGGTCGCCTGCAACTTCACTCCGGTCCCGCGTCTCGGGTACCGTATCGGCGTTCCCCATGGCGGATACTGGCGCGAGATGCTCAACAGCGACGCCCGCGAATATGCGGGAAGCGGCATGGGCAATCTCGGCGGAGTGCAAGCCGAAGAGATCCCGATGCATGGCCGTCCCTTCTCGCTGAAACTCACTCTTCCGCCGCTAGCGGCCCTCTTCTTCAAAGCCGCCTAGGCCCAGCTTGTGTGGCGACGGACGCATTCGTCCGTCCCGCAGAGCCGAAGCCGAGCGGCACGTTCACGGAACCGGACGGCGCCCCCCGGGCTTGAGTGAGCGCTCCGGCAAACCCTCCAGCCCCGCTCCGCATGCTATCCTCGCCTTAAGCGCCTGTCTCATGCGCATCCTGACCCGCTACATTCTGCGCGAAGTCACGGCCCACGCTCTGATCGGCGCGGCCATCTTCACGTTCGTCCTGTTTACCCGCGATCTCGGACACATTCTTGAACTTGTCGTCCGCGCCAGCGCCCCACTTCCCAGCGTTCTCGAAATTTTCTCCTTTACCGTCCCGCTGGCCCTGACGTACACGCTCCCGATGAGCGTTCTGGTCGGCATCCTGATCGGCCTCAGCCGCCTCGCCGCCGACAGCGAAATCACCGCCATGCGCGCCAGCGGAATGGGTGTGTGGAGTTTCCTTCGCGTGCTCTCGATCTTTGTCGTGGCAGCGTGGATCGTCGCCCTCGCCAATGGCCTATACATCGCCCCAAGAGCGCAGGCCGCGCTCGGACATCTCGAAGATCGATTGAAAGGCTCACAGGTCTCTTTCGAAATTCAACCGCGTGTCTTCTATGAGGGATTTCCGAAGTACGTCCTCTATGTGCAAGACGTAAAAAGCGCCCAGGGCGCGGCCGTCTGGAAGGGCGTGTTCATGGCCGACATCTCCGACGCCGCCAATCCTAAAATTACGCTCGCCAAGGAAGGCATCGTCGTTAGCGAAGGCGCTGACCGTCTTCATCTCCATCTGATCGATGGGTCGGAGCACGAGACCGACCCAAAAGACGCGGATCACTATCAGATCTCAACGTTTGAACAAACCGATATCCCCATTGAACTCCCATCCACCGAAAGTAAAGGGGACCAATCGCAACCCGCCAGCTTGATGATGACCACCGCGTTGCTCGACAAGGCGCAGCGCTCCGATCCCATCTCGGCCCGCTGGTATCTCATCGAATTTCACCGCCGTTTTGCTCTTCCCACCGCTTGCCTCGTGCTCGCATTAGTCGGCATCCCGCTTGGATTGTCATCGAAGAAAAGCGGCAAGTCCGGCGGATTTGTTCTCACGATTCTGCTGGTGTTCGTCTACTACGTCGTTTCGCTGGTGGGCGTCTCTCTCGCCCGGCAAGGAAAAGTCACGCCGTGGTTCGGTGCATGGCTGGCCGATATCGCATTCCTGGTTCTTGGTTTGGTTCTGCTGCTCCGTGCCGAAAAGCGTCCCATTGAATTCACATCGTTCCGCAATGCCGGAAAACGCGGTGCGGCGCTGCTTCCCAACGCCTTGTCACGCAACCGCAGCGAAAATGCCTTCGAGCGCGTTTCCACACGCCGCCGCGTCTTCAGCTTCAGCTTTCCCACCCTGATCGACGATTATGTTCTCCGCGACTTCTTCGTGTATCTGGGGATGATCCTTTCGACATTCCTTGTACTCGTACTGGTTTTCACCCTGTTCGAATTGTTAGGGGACATTCTCCGCAACAAGGTTCCGGCCACAGTTGTTGCCGAATACCTCCTCAACGTCGCACCTTATCTTCTCTACAACGTTTCTCCGCTGGTGATGCTGTTAGCCGTGCTCGTCACCTTCGGCCTGATGCAGCGTTCCAATGAAATCACCGCAATGAAAGCGACCGGAACCAGCATTTACCGGATCGTCACGCCAGTCATCGTCGCCGCCGGAATCTTCGCCGTCGCATTATTTTTCGCCGACCAGTTTTATCTGCCGCACACCAACAAGCGGCAGGAAGCACTGCACAACCAGATTAAGGGCAAGCCGGCGCAAACCTACCTGCGTCCCGATCGCAGTTGGATCTTCGGCCAGAACAATGACATTTATTACTACCAATTCTTCGATCCCGACCGCGATCAGTTCGGAAATCTGAGCGTATTCCAACTCGACAAGCCGAGTTTCAGCGTGACCCGGCGCATTCATGCCGATCGCGCCCGTTGGGCCGAAAATCTGAATCGCTGGGAGTATGAGCGCGGATGGGAGCGCACCCTCAACGTCTCGGCAATGAAGAACTATCGGGCTTTTGAGGTGGCCACATTCCCCGATCTGCCGGAGACGCCCGCGTACTTCAAGAAAGAAATAAAACAGTACTCGGAGATGAACTACGAGGAGTTACACCGCTACATTCGCGACCTGCAGCAGAGCGGCTTCGATGTCGTGCGCCTCAGGGTGGAACTTCAAAAGAAGCTTTCCTATCCGCTGATCACATTCATCATGGCAATTCTGGCTGTGCCTTTTTCACTCTCGACCGGGAAAAAAGGAGCGATCACCGGAGTAGCCGTCGCGGTTGGGATCGCCGTGTTCTATACGGTGGTGTCGCGGCTGTTCGAGGCCATGGGCGACCTCAGCCAACTTCCTCCAGCCCTGGCAGCCTGGTCCCCGGATCTCATCTTCATTCTGGTCGGGGGATATCTGATCCTGAAAGTTCCAACGTAAGAAGAGACCTCAGCCGTCGGACCTCAGCCGTCGGACCTCAGCCTTCGGACCTCGCCTGCATCGCCGCTTCCAAGAAAGTATTCGAGCGTCCAAGGTCCGAAGAATAAGGTCAGAGGGCCGAATTCTGAGGTCGGAAGTCTGACGCCCGACGGCCGAAGTCCGGAAGCCTATTTCACCGCCACGCCCGTCGGATAGTTATCCGTCGAGATCGGCGATTGCACCGTCAGCGCCCCGCTAGCGGGCGTAATCGAATACTGCGAAACGCTCGCCGAATTTGAAGTTCGTGACGAACATCCAATTGTCGTCTCCGCGGATGGCAATAGACGTTGGCTGCAGTCCCGTGGCAACGACCGCCGGGGTCAAAGCCGTTAAACTTCCCGAGATCGGACTGAGTTTGAAACCCGAGACCGTATTCGACTTCGTTCCCACCACATACACGTAATTCCCGATACGGATCCACCACCAGCGGTCCGGGACCGTTGGCATTTCCGCTCAAGCTGAATGGCGATCCGGCCACCGGCAGCAACGTACCATCCGCCGCAGGGCACGTTCCTTGGATTACAGTCGAGCAAATCGTGTACGCGCTAATCTTGTTTGCCAGGAAGTTGCTTACGTATACAAAGCGGCCGCACGGATCCACCGCAACCCCGGACGGCTTCTGATCGGTCGCAAACGCCGGCACCAGCGTTTGTCCCGTCGGCGCAGACAGCGCGCCCGTCGAGGTGTCGACCTGGAATTCATACACCTGGTTGCCGAGCTGATCGACGGCATACAAATACTCTGATGTCGGTGGGTTGTTTCCCGGCGCCGAGCAAACGGCATTCTGCACGCCGTTAAGGCCGATGGCGGGAAATACCGTGGGAGACGCAGCCACGCTCACAATATCGATGTTGAACTGAGCATTGTTTGAGGGTGGATAAAACGGTGAGCCCGCGACCTCGGTCACGCTTCCGCCCGATCCGATCGAAAACACCGAAACTGCGCCCGGAAGTGGCAGCCCGCTGCTATCGCTCGTCGCCCTGTCAGCTACGAAGATGAACTTCTGGGCACTGTCGATCGACAACATCTCTGGAACAACCGCGGTGCTGGACGCCCCTGTATTGAACGACACTAGCGATCCCGAAGGTGTGATCGTTCCGTCCGAATTCAATTTGAAAGACTCAATCCCGGTTGCACTGTTCGCACACGCCGAATTGGCATTAATGATCGCGTACGCATACGATCCGGCCACAACAATCGACGATGGCACGCCGTTCAGCACGCAAGACTGGTTCTGTGTGTCGGTAGGAGTGTTCGAAATCGCGGAAACCTTTCCGCTGTTCAGACTGAAGCTGAATGTCTCCAGCAGACCCGACCCTTGGCTGCCCACCACCAGCAAGCCGTTCGATGAGGAGTTGTACTTGCTTCCGCACGCGGCCAATAGCCCCACCAGGATCAGAAGCCCCACCCCGAGCAGCCACCATCGTTTCGACATTCTCTCGTTCATCTCCATGTCTGTGTGAGGTTTGCGCGAACGCACACGCACCCCGGCGCCCCGCTGCCGGGTCCTTTGAGTCTGGAAAACGCGGGAAATCTCAACCCACTTGTGTATCAGGAATGCGCAGGAAGAGCAATCTCGCCCAAAAGTTGATTGGAACCCTGGGATGTTCCAGGAGTTGCCCGTGAAACTCGTAAGACATTATAAGGCAAGGCGCTTTGTCGGGGCTGTCGGTTCGGCTGTCAGACCTTAGACCTCGGACCCTCCTGACCTCGGACTTCGACCGCTGGCTCAACTATCAAATGGATTGGGAATAACACCGCTCAAGGATGAATAAGGGCTGAGGTCCAAGGGCTGAGGTCCAAGGGCTGAGGCGAATTCCGGAAGCCCGAAGCCGAAAGCCGGAAGTCAAAGGTCCCAGGTCAGAGGGCCGAAGTCACACGGCTAAGTCCGGAAGCCGGAAGCCCAGAGCCAGAAGCCAGCCTCGCCGACGGAATCAGAGGCAGCCGGATCTCTACCACCAATCCACCTCCATCGCGATTCATAGCGGACACCCTCCCTGAATGAAAGCGTACCGCGCGCTCAGTAATGGCCAGTCCCAGGCCCACTCCACCTGTCTGTCGTCCACGGGCGTCGTCCAGGCGGTAGAACGGCTGAAAAAGCTTCCCTAGCGCCTCTGGCGGAACTCCGGGACCGGAGTCGCTCACGCGCAGCACCGCTTCCGATACCCCGCTAGTGAGTTCCTGCGCCAGTTGAACCTCAACGGACGATCCTTCCTGCGTGTATCGAATTGCGTTGCGAACCACGTTTTCGACGGCGCTGTGCAACAGTGATGCATTGCCGCGCACTTCCCATTCACCTTCCGGAACCGTAGTCACAACGTGGCAGTTGCGGGCCTGCGCTTCGAACTCTGCATCTTCGGTGACGCTTGCGATCAACTCATCCAGTGGCACGGGCGTCTGCGGGACCAACTGCTCGCCATCTTCCAGTCGCGCCAGCGTGAGTATTCTTCCGATCAATTCATTCAGGCGAAGCGCCTCCATCTCGATGCGATCGAGCATATCGACGCTCTCCGTTCCAGACCGCTGCCGCGCCAACCCCAGCGCGACATTTAAACGCGCCAGCGGAGAGCGCAATTCATGGGAAATGTCATTCAACAACCGCGACTGCGCTTTGACGAGACCTTCAATGCGCTCTGCCATGGCGTCGAAGTCTCGCATCAACCCCGCAACCTCGTCGCGTCGACGTGTGGCCGGAGCGCCAGTTCGCGCCGTCAGATCACCGGCCGCCAGTAGCCGCGTTGCGGTTCGCAAACGAACAATCGGCTTCGTCAGGAACCACGACAGCAGGTAGCAAACCAGCCCTGATGTGATGACTCCGATGATCAAGCCCGTGATCGGAACTCCGCGCGGCCCAATGAATACTCGCGGGCCCGGCGGCAAGCCTAAAACGACGGTGAAGCGATGCTTCCCATCGGAGGAAGCACGTGAATCCCGCACGACTGGCGGCGCGGGAAATAGAAATCCATTCTGCGGTGTGCGGGGTCCGCCAGCGGCGATCCGCATCGCCCAATCCGGGGCGCCACGCTGGGAAACTTCGATGCCATGTTCATCGAACAGGTAGGCGCGCACGTGCTGAGTGGCGTCCAGGCTTTCCAGATATTGCCGCAGTTGTGGAACTCCGCCTTCTTCGTACGAAGTCACGGCATCGTTCAAAACCGTGGTGCGAAGTGCTTCCCAGGTGGAACTGCGCGGCCGGAAAGCGATCGTCACCAGGATCGCCAGCACCACAAACAGAGCCTGCGCCATCCAGAAGGAGAGGAAGATTCGAAGAAATAGACTTTTCATGCAATCGCTCTAGTTTTCATAGGCGCTGATCGTATAGCGCAGGCGCTGCCGCCCGCGACCCAAAGCCACCGAAATACTCGCTCGAATAACGACATCCGAAACAGAGAGGAAGAACTACCCTTCAGAGCCGCATCAGCAGAAGCACCCTAAACGAGCGGCCCTTCTCGTTCCCATCAGCAGAAGCACCGTGGAAGAGCGGCCCTTAAGGGCCGCGTCAGCGTATCCTGACGACGGGGCTTTAGCCCCCGTGCTCAAGCTTTCACTTTCTCCCGTGGCCGCGCAAAAATATATCCAACCCCGCGGACCGTCTTAATATGCTCGTCGTTTTCCGTATCGCCCAACTTCTTCCGCACTTTGCTGACGTGCATATCGATACTTCGGTCGAATGGAGAAAACTTGCGGCTCAGCACCGCATTCACCAAGCGCTCGCGGGGTACCACGCGTCCCGCTTCGCGAAGCAAAACTTCCAGGAGATTAAACTCCACTGATGTGAGTTCTACCGGCTTCCCTTCCAGCTTGACGATACGAGTCGCGGGATCCAATTCCACGTCACCGACGCTCACCATGTCCGGCGCCGGAGAAGCGCCTTCGCCGCGTGTCCTTCGCAATACCGCTCGAATACGCGCCACCAGCTCCCGCGGATTGAACGGCTTCGGCAGATAATCGTCCGCGCCAATTTCCAGCCCGACGATGCGATCCACGTCCTCGCCTCTCGCCGTCAGCAGGAGCACCGGTAAATGCGACGTTGCGCGAATCCTGCGCAGCACTTCGAAGCCATTGATGCCCGGTAGCATTACGTCCAGGACCGCCAGCAGGTACTCCCCGGCCGTCGCCTTTTTTAGGCCGCTCTCGCCATCGTGCACGCACTCAACCGTGAAGCCTTCGGCGCGCAGGTATTCACCCACCAGATGGCAGAGTTCGACATCGTCATCGATTACAAGGATTCTTTCCATAGCCGTCCTAATTCTGCATCAACCACGCCCCGCAAGTAGTAAAGAATTGTCAAACAGGCGCCGTAAAATCAGTCTCCTGCCAGCTCACTCTGAAACCGCCGCAAGATTGGCCCGCGCGGTACCCTGACGGCTGTTACCCCAGTTACAAAACTTTACTCTGGTTGACCGTCTTTTTACCGCTTTTTCCGCCGGAACCGTGTTCCTATCAGTGAACGCAAAAGCCCGGTCCTTCCGGACGAACTAGGAGTTCCATATGAAATCAATTCAATATCGCTTGCTGGTTGCCGCTTTGGCCGTTCTGATGGGCTCGGCGATTGCCAAGTCCCAGACTGCTGACGCTGCTCCGGCACCACCGCCGATGCATGGCCACGGTTATGGCATGCACGGAGAAATGATGGGCTTCTTTGCCCACAAACTCAATCTCACCGACGACCAGAAGGCCCAGATGAAGGCCATCATGGAAAAGGAAAAACCGTCGATGAAGCCGCTGTTCCAGCAGCAGCACCAGATCGACCTTCAACTCCGTCAATACGTCGAAGGCACATATGACGAAGCCAAGGTCCAGGCGCTCGCCGCTCAGAAAGCGCAACTTGAAGCGCAGATGACCGTGGCTCACACGCGCGTTCACAATCAGATGTATCAAATCCTGACCCCGGACCAGCAGACACAACTGAAGCAGATGGAAGCCAATCACGAAGCCCGTATGCAGCAGCACATGCTCGAGCACGAGAAGCAGTCGACGACCGCGACTCCTGAGCAGTAACGGCTTGCACAAGCCCTCTGGGATGAAGGGCTGATCCGAGGCGCGAGGCTGTTTCTGGGAACAGTCTCGCGCCGCAATACCAACCATCCACGATCCGGCTGATCTTATGATGGCAAGTCTCTCTTCGCTGGCCGATTCCTTCCTCTCCGACGCTGGCTGGCTCTTCTTCGCGGCTTGGACTGCGGTGATTGCTGCCGTCAGCCTTACAGCATTCCGCAGTGATCTATTCCCGTCTCGACGGCATCGACGCTAAACGGGGAAGCTTGAAATTTGGGAACAGCCGCCCCGGCTGTTCGCTCAGCGAGACCGAGCCTCAGGCCACTACCGGCAAATCCTGAACCCTGCCTGCTAAACTTCTCATCTACTGATTCTGCATGTTATCCAGCCTACTGCCCAAGAGTCTGCGGCCGCTGCTGCCCTACCTGAAGCGCTACCGCTGGACTTTTTTCGTCGCCACACTCTGCATTCTGCTCTTCAACGGAATCTGGATCCTCTTCCCGCTGGTCATCGGCAAGGCCGCCGATGAACTGAAAGCGTCGGCCGGCCTGCACGAAAGCATCCTGCGCCACAAGCTCCTGATGTATGCCGGCTTGCTGCTCGCCATTGCCCTGACCAAGGGAATCTTCCAATTCCTTACGCGCTGGATCGTCATCGGTATCTCGCGCGATATCGAGTTTGACCTGCGCAACGATCTGTTCGCGCACCTGGAGAGCCTGAGCTACTCCTACTACCAGCGCCACCGCACAGGGGACATCATGGCCCGCGCGACGAACGACCTGAACGCCGTGCGCATGCTGCTTGGCCCCGCGATCATGTACTCGGCCAACACGGTCGTCTACACCGCTGGCGCGCTAGCGTTCATGATCTCCATCAGCCCGTGGCTGACGCTGTTCACGTTCTTGCCGCTCCCTGCGGTCAGCATCGTCATACAAACCTTCGGACGCCGCATTCACGAGCGCTTCGAGCGTATCCAGGCGATGTTCTCCGACATCTCGGCACGCGCCCAGGAGAATTTCTCCGGCGCACGCTTGATCCGCGCTTATGTGCAGGAAGACGCCGAGATTAAGTTATTTGAACGCGAGAACGACGAATACATCCGGCGCAGCCTGAAATTGGTCCGCCTGATGGGCATGCTTTGGCCGACCCTTGAACTGATGCTTGGCTGTGCCGTCGTTCTCGTACTTTGGCTGGGCGGTCGCGAAGTTCTCGCCGGGCAGTACACCTTCTCACGCGTCACGAGTCTGGCTGAGTCCTATCCCGGAATCACAACCACGCTGAAGCTCAACGGCTCGATGAGCGTCGGGCAGTTCGTCTCCTTTAGCACCTACATGATGCAGCTAACGTGGCCCATCATCGCTCTCGGATGGGTCATTAACATCTTTCAGCGCGGAACCGCTTCGCTCATCCGCATCAACGAAATCATGCAGGAAGAGCCCGAAATCAAGGACGCTCCCGGCGCCCAGAACCTGGGGGTCATCGGCGAAATCGAGTTCCGCAATCTCAACTTCGACTATGAGGGAAAGCAGGTTCTGCACGACGTGAATCTACGTATTCCCTCTGGCACCAGCCTCGCGATCGTCGGCCCGACTGGATCCGGCAAGACCACGCTGGTTGACCTGATACCGCGTATCTACGACGCCGCCCCCGGAATGGTGTTGATCGACGGCCGCCCGATCCGCGAGTACTCGCTGGCCTCTCTGCGCAGTTCCATCGGGTTCGTACCGCAAGAAACTTTCCTCTTCAGCGAGCGCATTCGCGAGAACATTGCGCTCGGCGTCGATTCCGCCACCGATGCGCAGATTCGCATCTCTGCCAACGCGGCCAACATCGCGGCGGACATCGAAAGCTTTCCCGAAGGTTACGAGACGCTGGTGGGTGAGCGCGGTATCACCCTCTCGGGCGGACAGAAGCAGCGCACCGCCATCGCCCGCGCCCTGATCCGCAATCCGCGCATTCTTGTGCTCGACGACGCACTCTCCAGCGTCGACACGCACACCGAAGACAAGATCCTGAACCACCTTCGCGACGTCATGCAGGGGCGCACCACGATCTTCATCTCCCACCGCGTCTCCACGGTTCGCAATGCCGATCGCATTGCCGTGTTGCACAGCGGGCGCATCGTTGAACTCGGCACCCACGACGAACTCCTGGCCCTGAACGGCTACTACAGCGACCTGTATAACAAGCAGTTGCTGGAAGAAGAACTCGCCGAAGTGTAAGAGCCACCCGATCGTCGGTTGCGAATTGCAATCCCCCGCCGCGCTCTTAACAGATTCTTGACAACACTCCGCCTCGAAGCGAGTTACACTGTCGCACCTTGGAACTCGTATCCCTACTCGGCATGCAGCGGGTCAACCTGCGGGAGATCCTCGACTCCAACGACTGCCCACCTGCCGAAATCGCCGCCTCGCTTCAGGACATGTGCCTCGTCAACCGCTGGTTCGGCGGCGTTGCCACGACGCGCAACCTGATCGAGCGAGTCGCGAACGCGACCAGCAAAAAGCATTTCTCCTGGCTGGAAGTAGCCGCAGGATTCGGCGAGGTGCCAAGAGCCGCAGGCAAGCAACTCGAGAGCAAAGGCATCACGCTCGACATCACCGATCTCGATCGCGCTCCGACGCATCTGCGCCAAGGAGGGCGCGCTCTAGCCGCTGACGCTCTTTCGCTTCCCTTCCGCGATAACAGTTTTGACGTTGTCGGCTGCAGCCTCTTCGCCCATCACCTGGAACCTAACGAAGTGGCGGCCTTCGTCGATGAGGCTGCTCGCGTGAGTCGTCAGGCCGTGCTGATCAACGATCTGATCCGGCACCCGCTACATCTGGCGTTGGTCTATGCGGGATTTCCGTTGATGAAAAGCTACGTTTCCCGATTCGACGGAGTGGCCTCGGTGAAGCGGTCGTACCTGGTCGGCGAGATGCGCCAGATTTTATCTAACGGGAATTCTTCTGCGAGACGCATCGAACTCTCACGTCACTATCTTTTCCGGATGGGTGTCATCGTGTGGAAGCAATCGGCCTAAACGTTTTGAAGAGACCAGAATAAATTCACGTGACAGCGATTCGCTCGATTTAACTCGTTGGACCTTATTTAGACTCAACTTCGATTTCGCCGACGTTTGAAACCTTGCCGCTTCCATCGACATCAATTGTCTTTCCATGCTTCGCATACGCTGCAATTACAGCCGGTTGTGACCAGTCCAGATTCCAGCCATCTGCAATCGCGATCACGGTGTACGAGCCGGCGATCACTCCGCGCATCGAGAATGTGCCATCCAGGTCGCTCTGATCGCGCCGGAAAAAATCACGATGTCCCTCCGGGTTTTTTGGCACCAATACGACCATCGCCCCGGCATAGGCCTTGCCTTTCTGCTTTGCCGTCCCTTCGATCACCGAGCTTCCGCTAGACAGAGTGACGGAGATCGACGGCGAACCACCGGGCTTAACCGTCAGAGTGCGCTCAGGGGACTCCACTCCGTCAACCACAAGCCGCGACACCGAGTACGGCTTAGGCCCGCCCCAAAATACAACTTCATAGCGGCCTTCCGGGATTCGTGGGAGCTCCGCTTCGCCTTTGGCATCCAGAATTTTCCGCTCAGAAACGATTCTGTGTCCGGACCGCAAACCGACGACCAGTCGCGGCGGTAGCGTCGCATCTCCGGACGCCCGCGCCGCTAACTTTACGTTCCCCAATACATCCGCCTTGGAAGCGTCGATCTCTTCTCCGTCCTTGGTCAGATTGACGCCACTCACCTGCACCCTCGACCCATTCCCGTCGGCGCGCAAGTCGTAACGACCCGCCGGAATTCCGGTAATTTCCCAAACGCCGGGTGAGGATGTCCGAACTTCGTCGGTTTGAACAGGAGTCCACCCGTTAAAAGATGGTTGCTCGATTCGCGGAAAAGCCGGCCGGTTTTCGCTGTCCACCGGCACGCGAAAGATCACGCGCAAACTTGGAACCGGGTTCAGATGAATGTCGACCTGCAACCGTTCACCGCCTTGGACCGGAATTGGCGCGGCGCTATCTGCATCGGTCACATCCGGGTAGTAAGTCAACGGGTAAGCTGCGTCCAAAGCGCGATCGAAGGATTCGTCAGAAATCTCGCTCGAGTTCCGCGCAGCATTCGATGGGTTCGTTTGGGGATGGACGGCATACCACGGGTGCGCTCCCGCCGAGAGGTAGTACGTTCCCGGAGTCAGTGGCGATATTTCGTAGACTCCCAAATCGTTCGTCTGACTCTCTCCCTCACGCTCAATCTGATCCACTCCTTCCCGATGATCGGTTCGATAGAGCGAAACGGATGCCCCACGAATTGGCTCTCCAGCCTCGTCCAGAACTTTGCCTGTGATCACAGCGTCGGGGGCCAGTCTCAACAACAGGTTTTCCGTCTCCAGCCCAGCTGCGGTAACAATCGCGGTCGAGAATTGTCCGTGCTGGTCATAATCGGCGGAAATAAATCCGCGCTTCGCGCCTAAGAGCGAATACTTGCCCGCCGGCACATCGTTGAACTCAAACTTGCCGCCGTCCGTGGTGATGATCGATTCGAACTTCTTCGGATCCTTGACATCCCGCAGCGTGATCCTCGCACTCACCAGCGGATGCCCATCCGTCTTACTCACCACGATCCCGGCAACACGATAGTGGCCGCTGGAATTTCCCAGCGACGGGCTCGCCCGCCGTTTGCGCTGAAGACTTTGCGGAAGTTGCCAGCCCGCAAACTATGGCGATGATCAAGAGTCCCGCCGCTGGCATCCATCCCGCCGCGTTGATGTTTTTCTGAATACTCATTCGCTCGAGGCGACCTGCACTTGCACCGTCGTTGTTTGCCCTGCCACAAGATGCACGACTTCACCCTTGAATTCGTAACGTTTCAACACTTCGGGTTCGCGGTAGGCGAGATCGCTTTGTTCGCTGGCGAAAGCGACCACTAGATAACTTCCAGGCGCCATGCCGCTACCGCCGAACTTCCCATCGCCGTACACAGGGAATTGCTGGAACTGTCCCGCGCCCTCTGTCTGTGGAATGCAATACACCCACGCTTGAGGTATGCGTGATCCCGTTTCAGGATCGGTTTCCAAATTATTGCGAGTTGCCACCGGTGTCACGGTACCCTCGATCTCCGCAACGTCGTCGCGCATTTTGATCTCGATTGGCTCGGCTGACCCTGACCCCACCAACAAAGGCTCACGAAGCAGATCCACTCCTCCCGCGGTTGCGGACGCGACGTAACCGCGCGATGCACTGAACCGCAGCCAGTACCTTCCCGGAGGCACATCATCCAGAATTAAGGAGTCGTCGTTCGCCCCGGTTGGAGGCCGCATCGCCCCTCCGCTAAAGTTCTCCAGATCGTCGGCGCTCTCAACCCGTACCTGCAGATGCAGGCGCGCGCCGTGCAGGGCATAAGTATGTTTGCCGTCGCTCCAGGTTCCCGAGTCCCCAGCGTCGGGCTTGTTGAACTCCTCTTTCACATCCAGACGGATCGAGTTGTTCTTCGCCAGCGTCATCGTCGGCCCGTCCAATGGAGCGCCCGTAACTGCAATTCGCACGGTCCCTGTCGACGCACCTGCGCCATAGATCGTCGCCGTTACGGTAAAAGAGCCGCTGGGCAGAAGGCCTTCGATCCGGTGCGCAGCCGGGTTGTATCCGAGCGAATAACCAGGCCCGCGCGCGCCCTCCACGCTCACGTTCATGCCGGGTGCATCACCGCCCGCGACTGGAATTCTGACTGGGAAATAGGGCTGCCGCGTCAGCGACAAATCCACTTCTACGGATTGTCCACCGGTCAGCTGAATCGTGGACGCCCCAGCGAAATCCGCGGAAGCGGGGAAATACACAGGGGGGAAACCGAACTGGGGTCCACCAGGAACCGCCGTTACCGGATCGTTATCCATCATCTCGTTCGTGACCAACCGATAGGCGCCGGCCTCCAATCCGGAGAAACGAAACTCTCCCAGGGAATTGGTTCGCTCCCCTTCCTGCGGAAGCCATCGAGATTGACCGTCCTGCACTCTCCTGGCGAAGAGCTGAACGCTGATTCCCGCCGCGGAGTCACCGGTCGACAGGGACACTCGGCCTTTGATCAAGCCCTCCGGTATCAAGGAAATCGTCGCCTGTTCACCGGTACTGGCCCATGTACCCATTCGGTGGCCAACATCGTCCAGAAATCCGGGCTTGCGAGCCCTCACCAGAAGCCGATCGCCCTGCCTTGCGAAGGCTGGTGGCACGACACTCCCATAAAAAGTCATGCCGGACTGCGGCAGTTCTTTTCTTGGTTCTTCCTTGGGCAAAGTGAATTCGAACTGCCCCTCCCCGTCGGTCAACATCGCGTATCGATTGTCGGCGGAGTAAACCAAAGCCCGAGGTATGGGTGTTTGCGTCGCCGCGTTGACGACGACTCCGCGAATTTTGTGATGTGGCTCGTCTGGCCGAGACTGCCCAAACGCGTTGCCTAGGAGAAAAGCCGCCGCAAGAAATGCAACCTTGAATCGCGATGAATTGCCAGGCGATGGGCGAACGCGGCGAACCCGCGCTCGGTGGAATAAACACAACAACATACTTCCATCCTCATTCCGCAAACGTGGGGCAATGGGGCCGGAGTTATTTCACTGCTTTAGAACAAGCCGTCAATCTCAGAAATACGCCGATTTTTGTCGGTGCTGGATTACCGCACTACCAGCACTTCCCTAACATTATCCCGCGCGAGGAAGAACTTGATCGAGGCAAAATCCCGGAAGAGCGTTTCAATGTGCCGGTTGTTGAAGACCCGCTGCAATCGAAAGCCGTCGCCGACGGCGGTGTGAACGGCTCCGGTGGGTCCGCGGCGGGCTTCGCGGCGCATGACGATGCGCTGCATTTCGAGCACGTCTTTATCGAGAATGTGGAAGCGGTAGCAAGGAGAATCCGGCCCCGCGTCCTTGGTATGAAAGAAGGCCAGCAGCATTCCCCCGGGCTTGAGGACTGACCACAGGCGTCCCATCACCGGACGTACCAACGATTCATCGAGATAGTCCGAAAGATTCCAGCACAGCACTACATCAAAATGCGCGGCCGGATATTGCAGGTTATCGGCAAGAAACCGGCGGCTATCAAGGACAGGATTGCCCTGTTCGTCCTTCATCGCGAGGTGCGGCTCGGTCGAGGCCACGAGCAAGTCTTCACTGTAAATTTTGTGGCTGCGCTCCGTGAAGAAACGGATATTGGTCGGCGACGTTGAGCCCAAGTCAAGAATGCATAGCGGAGAGTCGCTATCCCATAGCCGGGAAAGCTCGCCCAATCCGCTGGAACGGCGTGTAAGTTTTTCAGCGGCCTGCGACGTCTCCGCCTGCGTGCCACTCGATGAACCACGAAAAAGCTTCATGAAATTCTGTGTGACTGAGGCCATCGGACCAATTTCACAGGGCCCGGGACGCCAGACGCTCTGAGACTTGAATCGGTATCTGAAACCATTACTTTAATGTGAGGATGGCGCGGATTACTTGACCGCAGCCTTTTCCGCTTTGCCCTGAATGTCGATCTTGCCCTTCAGGTAGGCGCCTTCTTCAATTGAAATGCGTTGCGTTGAAATATCGCCGGTGACCACCGCCGTCTTTCGCAGTTCCACTCGCTCACTGGCTTGCACGTTGCCCTCAAGTTTTCCCTGAACGATCACGCCTTTAGCCTCGACCGAAGCTTTCACCTGGCCATGAGGTCCTACCGTCAAACTATTGCCCTTAAGGGAGATCGTGCCTTCTATCTGACCTTCGACATATAGGTCTTCGCTGCCCGTAAGGTCGCCTTTGACCACTACCGATTTGCCGATCTGTGCCAGATCTGCCGACAATGGAGCGCTCATGATTGTTCTCCTCGAATGCTGGTACTGCGCCACCGGGATATGTTGAGGCTTACGACCGGGACAGCCGCGACGCTCATTCGACTATACCCAACTCTGGGAAGAAGCGGCAAGGGAACGATCCTCGAGGTACTGGCTCAATCTGAATTTTCTGCGGCCTCTGGTGCATTTCTTCGCGCCCTCCGCGGTCAAATATTTTGTTTTTCAAGCACGTAGGGCCAAGAATCGCAAAGTCCGCAAG
This sequence comes from uncultured Acidobacteriota bacterium, assembly GCA_963819455.1. Lineage (GTDB taxonomy): Bacteria > Acidobacteriota > Terriglobia > Terriglobales > Acidobacteriaceae > Sulfotelmatobacter. Next base: position 83,103 of record CAWFWF010000009.1, on the reverse strand, counting down.
GAAAGGCTGCAACAGTAAAGATTCAAAGTGAGCCACTACGATCCTCAAACATCAGCGGTGGCGGCGCACGAACCTGCAGGTTCCGGCAACCTTTCGCACCGCCGTTGCTACACTAACCCAAATGGGACGCGCGAAAGAAAATCGCACTCGCACGCGATGTTGGCTTCACTGTTTCTCTCTAGCGGTTCTGACCGCAGCGCTTCCCGCCCAGGAAGCGAAACCGCCCGACATCCCGCCCGCTGAGTTGGTCCGCATCACCGTAAAGAATGAAGTCAAGGCCGCAGATGACAGCGGTCCCAAGCACATGTTTCTGTCCCGCAAGCAGACCCCGAAGGGATCGCAGACCAAGCTTTATGTCGAAACCAACAGCGCACTAGCCGCTATGCTCGTCGCTCTCAACGATAAGCCCCTCACCCCGCAGCAGACCCAGGCAGAAAAAGATCATCTGGCGTGGCTGGAGGGCAATCCAGATCAGCTTCGCAAAAAGCATGCGCGCGAGAAAGAGGACGAAGAGCGGACACTCCGCATCGTGAAGGCGTTGCCCGATGCCTTTCAGTACACCTACGCGGGAACGGAAACCGCAACGCCCGAGTTGGGCAAAGTCGGAGATCCGCTGGTGCGCCTGAAATTTTCACCGAACCCCAATTATCAACCGCCGAGCCGCGTGGAGCAGGTCCTCGAAGGCATGGAAGGCTACCTATTGATCGACGCCGCGGCGCATCGCATTGCCCGAATCGACGGTACCTTGTTTCGCGATGTTTCTTTCGGATGGGGCATCATCGGTCACCTCGACAAAGGCGGACATTTTCGCGTGCAGCAGGCTGAGGTGGGCGAAGGACTGTGGGACATCACAGCCCTCGAACTGAAGATGAATGGAAAGATTCTCGTCTTCAAAAACATCAGCATGATTTCCAACGAGACATTTAGCGAATTCCACCGGGTGCCCGACGATCTGCCATTCGCAAAAGGCGTAGAACTCTTGCAGGCCGAGCAGAAGAAACTTCCGCCAAATCCGGGCGCAAGATAGAAGGTGGGAAGCGGCTAAAATAAGCGCCGAAACCTACGACTTCGAGCCGGTCGTTAAGCCTTGAGGGTTTGCTTTCTGACGGTTAGCTTTTCGATCAGGTCGGGCTTCACCCGGTATCCGGTTCCCGCCTGGTCGCTGATGGCTATCATTCCCTGCGGCGACACCTCCACCTCGGGGTCGATGATGTCTTCCTTCCAGTAGCGCTTCGAAGCGGAAACGTCCCCCGGCAGGTGAAAATTTGAGAGCGTCGAGAGCGCGATGTTGTGAGCTCGCCCAATCCCTGTTTCGAGCATTCCTCCGCACCAGACCGGAACCTTGTGCGACTGGCAGACGTCATGAATGCTGATAGCCTCGCGAAAGCCGCCAACTCTTCCGACCTTGATATTCACGATGCCGCAAGCGCCTAACTCAAGAGCGACGGCAGCGCTGCGTGCGCTCACAATAGACTCGTCCAGGCAAATCGATGTGCGCAACTCTTTCTGCAAACGCGCGTGATAGTAGACATCGTCATTCCAGAGCGGTTGTTCGATCATCAGCAAATTGAACTGATCGAACTTGCGAAGATGCTCGACCTCATCCAGGGTGTATGCGGAATTCGCGTCGCAGCTCAGTGTGATGTCCGCCCAGCGCGAACGGATGCGCTCGAGAACATTGATATCCCAACCCGGCTTGACCTTGACCTTGATGCGCCGGTATCCGGCAGCGAGTTCAACCTGAATCTTTTCGAGTAGTTGTTCGACCGAGTCTTGAATTCCGATGGAAACGCCGCTGGGAATTTCGCGCCGCGTGCCGCCGAGTAATTTCCAGAGCGGCAGCTGTTTCTGGATGGCCTCCACTTCCCATACTGCATTTTCCAAAGCGGCCTTCGCCATGCGATGAGCGCGCACCTTGGCAAACAGCGACGGACAGTCGCGCCCCGAAGCAATGCTTTTGCCCAGCATCATCGGGATCAGATATTCCGTGAGCGTCGGCCATGCGCTCTCGATCCATTCGCTGCTGTAAAAAGGATCCTCCCCCACCACGCTTTCGCCCCAGCCGTCCACACCTTCGCTGTGAACGGTGACCAGCAGGATGCGCCGGCTGTACGTGCGTCCGAAGCTCGTCTCGAAAAAGTGGACGAGCGGCATTTGAATTTCGCGCAGTGTGATGGCTTCAATTTTCATATTTGAATACGACAAAAATTTCAGTTTAACCACGAGGCACGGAGAACAATCTGTTGCAATTTCTCTGTGCCTCCGTGACTCCGTGGTGAAATCAAGTTTCCGAAGCGTAAGACCAATCTTCGTCCCAGCGGCCCAACACGAATTTTCCGTTGCCTTCCGGATCGCGCTCATAGCCGAGCACCGTAAGTCCTTTGGCAAACGAATCTAGAAACTGGTTGCGATTGCGCTCCTGCACCTGCTGAGCCTTCCCTCTCGTTTCAGCCGCAGCCTTCCAGTCATAAATCTGCGCTGGCACCTCGACCGAATCCTCTCTCGCAACCTCCGGATGGGATCCTTTCTGAAGTAAGGCTTCGACCCGCTTCGATCGCAGCCACCATTCGGCAATGAGGCGATCGCTCGGCAGTCCCCCCTGCAGGGGAGACGAAGTAATGCCGTACTGATTGATGTTGTAACGACGCGAGATGGCGCCAAGTTTCTCGATATTCAGATATGCATTCTTGATTTCGAGCGGATCGTACGTCCACTCGATCAGGTCGATGCCGCGGCAAAGAGCATCCTCGCGTTGCATCAACTTCATGCGGCGGCCCAGTCCGCCGTTCCGAAACTCCTTCCGCACCGCCAGCATGTGCGAATGCAGGTAAATGTGCCCCGATCTCGTGCCCGGGACCGACAAGGCGAAACCGATCATCTCCTTGCCGTCGAAGGCTCCCATCACCTGGCCGCCCACTTTGTCTGCCACGACGAACATGCGCAGCGGTATAAGTTCGGCGTCGGTAAAATTCCATACTTCTTTCTGCAGCGCGACACAAGCTTTAAATTCCTCGATCTCATGACATCGCCGCAAGACAATCGACTCGGCCGTCACGCGGACTGCTCCGTGCTCGCGGACGAAGTCTTCTCCGCAGCTTTCGCCTCTTGCCACAGCGACTCAAGTTCGTCGGTTGAAGCATCATCCGGCGAACGGCCACCCTCCTGAAGCCGGGCTTCCATCCACTGGAACCGGCGCTTGAACTTGCGATTAGTTTTGCGCAACGCGGATTCCGGATCCACCGAAAGATATCGACCAATGTTTACGAGGACGAAGAACAGGTCGCCTACCTCTTCCTCCATACGATCCTGCAATGCCTGCGGAACCTGTGTGCGTCCGGACCCGGCAACTCCGCGGCCCTGCGGACGCGGCCCGGGCGCGGGAAATTCCTGCAACTCCCGGCGAAGTTCATCGGTTTCTTCTTGCAACTTATCGAACAGGCCATCAACATTCGGCCAATCGAAGCCGGCCTGCGCGGCGCGGGAACTCAGCTTGTGCGCCTCCATCAACGACGGCATCGCTGAGGAAACTCCCGACAATACCGAGTGCTTAGCTTCCGAAACCTCAGCCGTCATTACACCAGCTTCCTGCCTCTTCTTTGCTTCAAGTTTTTTTTCTTCGACTTTAATCGCGTCCCAGTTGCGCTTCACCTGATCCGCAGTATCGGCCTTCGCATCGCCGAAGACATGCGGATGGCGGTTGATCAGCTTCGACGAAAGGCGATCGAGCACATCGTCGATTGAAAACGAGCTTTGCTCCTTCGCCATTTCCGCATAGAAGAGCACTTGCAAAAGCAGGTCTCCGAGTTCGCCGGCAAGTTCGTGCCAATCCCGATTGTCGATGGCCTCGATAACTTCGTATGTCTCTTCAAGCGTGTAAGGCTTGATGGAGTCGAATGTCTGCTCACGATCCCACGGACAGCCGCCCGGCGCCCGCAAGCGCTCCATGATCGCAACCGCCCGTTCAAATCGTTCTCCCGTGGTCGACATGCGGCAACCAATGTAAATGACCGCGAACTCGCAAGCAATCGGCGGAATGTCAGAGCGGGTGCGGCCCACCGGCCCGCCAACCGTGCGACCGTGCTCGGCATCCTAACCAGGCTGCTATGGAAGTGAATGGCGTTTACAAACCTTTAAGTTTTTCTGAAATGCCTTCATAGAACAACGGAGGAAACAATATGGCTAAATCTACTTTGCAAGGAAAGAAAGTCGCGATCCTGGTCACCGACGGATTTGAACAGTCCGAGCTTCTAGAACCGCGCAAGGCGCTCGATGCCGCCGGAGCAACCACGCAAGTCGTATCGCCTGCGGACCAGAAAGTCCGCGGATGGAATCACAAGGACTGGGGGGACGAAGTGAAGGTCGACATTCCACTGAGCAATGCCAATGCGGAAGATTTTGACGCGCTGCTGCTGCCAGGTGGAGTCATGAACCCGGACCAGCTGCGCATGAATCCCGAGGCAGTCAAGTTCGTCAAACGCATTGCCGAAGCCGGCAAGCCCGTCGCGGCCATCTGTCACGGACCGTGGACACTGCTCGAGGCGGGCGCAGTAGGCGGACGCACAATGACGTCATGGCCCTCACTTCAAACCGATCTCAAGAATGCAGGAGCAATCTGGGTCGACCGCGAGGTGGTCAGCGACGGCATGCTGGTAACCAGCCGCAAGCCGGACGACATCCCCGCCTTCAATCGCGAAATGATTCGCCTCTTCGCCGAAGAACGGAGAGACCGTCCAGACATGCGCAAGACAGCGTAAGTCCAGCACCGCGCAGCGCTCCACGTTCGATTAGCAATGATGCCTGGCCACCAAGTTGGCCGGGCATTTTTGTTGGGCCCACTACCAACTCGCAACCTTGTCATCCTGAGAGGCGGCGAAGCCGCCGCGAGGGACCCTACGATGGCCGAAGCCATAACAGAAGTGGGCGGGAGCCACCCCCGCCGCATACCGCGTCTCGGTTTCCCGGCCAGCAGCGCAGGTACGCAAGGGCGTAAGTTCCCTCGAAAACGCCCGTCCTCCTCAGATGACATCGTTAGACTGACATCGTGCGACAACTTTAAACTCGCTTGTCATCCTGAGAGGCGGCGAAGCCGCCGCGAGGGACCCTACGTCGGCAGAAGTCGTAACAGAAGTGGATGGGAGCCACCCCCGCCGCATACCGCGAGACTCCGCTGGTTACTTCCGATATCATCTGCAGTAGGGAAACAAGCAATTTGTCCCGCCACCGCGATGGACCATCGTTACCTGTTTTCCCAGTCCCTGGAGGCGCAAAATCAACTCAGGTGAACGTGTCGATTGAAGTCCATATCGCTTTCAGGCTACCCTGCATCTAGTTAATAAATATGACTTTAGCGGTCAAACCCCGGGCATCGATTGAAGGCCAGCACTTTCAGGTGGTGGTCATCGGCGGCGGAATCAATGGCGTCGCCGTCGCTCGTGAATGTGCCCGTGCCGGCAAGCGTACCCTGCTGGTCGAGCAGAATGATTTCGCCTCGGGCGTCACCAGCCGATCCACTCGAATCATTCACGGCGGCCTTCGCTATCTCGAACACGGAGAGTTGGCGCTCGTAAAGGAATCCATCCGCGAGCGCGAATTTCTGCTGCGCGAACGATCGCATCTGGTCCATCCGCTTCAATTCGTATTCCTGTTAAACGAGCACAGCCAGCGCAGTGCGATGAAGGTACGCTCCGGCCTTTGGCTTTATCAGAAATTCGCCGGACGCAAGGCCAACAAGCCCAGCGAGATGGATTTCACACGCGTGCAACGTGCGCTGGACTCCGGCCATCAGTGGTTGATGCTCAACTACGAAGATGCTCAGTGCGAATTTCCCGAACGGCTGGTTGCCGAATGGATGACCGAAGCCGCTCACGCAGGTGCGGTTGTCCGCAATCACTGCGAAGTGCTCGCCATCGACGTGGGTCAGGGCCGCGTTCGCGGAGTCTTGCTGCGCGACCGCATCACCGGGAAAGACGAGCGCATCGATGCCGGGTGGATTTTCAACTGTACCGGCCCCTGGGTCGATCGCATTTGCCAGCGCTCGACGGTGCGCACTGGCAAGCCAATGGTTGGCGGAGTGCGCGGTTCGCACATCATCCTTCCGCGATTTCCCGGCGCACCGACCATGGGACTCTACTCCGAAGCGGCGGATGGCCGTCCGGTCTTCATTCTGCCGTGGAATGAACAGATCATGGTCGGGACCACGGAAGTGGCCGACACAGGCGATCCTGCAAAAACTGCGCCGTCCGCGCAGGAAATTGAATACCTCCTTCGCACGGCAACTAAGTTACTGCCTAAGGCAAAGATTTCCGCGCACGATATCAAATACGCTTTCGCGGGTGTGCGGCCATTGCCCAGCACGGCTGGGGACAAGCCCTCATCCGTTACGCGCCGCCACTTCCTGCACGATCATACGGACGAGGGCGCAGCCCGGCTGATCTCGGTGATTGGTGGCAAGCTGACGACTGCGGCGTCTCTCGCTCGTGAGTGCGCCCGCAAAGTCGGACTGACCGTGCAGGAACCGACAGCGATCTCGGTCGGACCGGGCAGTTCGCTGGATCCAATGCTCGACCAGGAAGTCACCGAAATCGCCCGCGCCGGATCGGTCAGCGAAGAAACTGCTCGAGGCATCATGGAATGGCACGGCCCGCGCGCCATGGACATCGCCCGCATGGCGCTGGTCAGCGCCGAACTGCGCGCGCCCATCTGTCCCCATACGCCGCATATTGTCGCGGAAGTCATCGAAGCCTACCGCAAAGAATTCGCCGTCTCCCTCGGAGATGCCCTTCTGCGGCGCGTTCCGGTCGCGCTGGGTGCATGCTGGTCAGAATCCTGCAGCCGCGAAGCGGCATTGCGCGTTGGCGCTGTCCTCGGATGGGACGACCATGCGCTGGGAGAAAACCTGGAATCCTTCGAGATGGAACGCACCGCGTTCCTACAGAAGCCCGCCACCAGCGCCCTAGCCCGCGAAGCCGCCGCCGACTAAGTTCATTCCATAAAGATTGTCATCGTGAACGGCGGCAAAGCCGCCGTGAGCGACCCGACGTCCGCCGAAAGCACAGATGTCGTGGAGAGGACTGCACCTGACGCATGCAGCGAAATCTTGCTAAAGAAAACAGGCCCGAACATGTCGGGCCTGTGTCTCTTTTGGTAAGCACTTATAACAACTTCGCTTCGGGCGACTAGTTGTGAGCCATCGCGCTCATCGAGTGCGAACTGAAATACAGGAAGAAGTTCGACGGAGCTTCAACGGCCCGGCCGGCATTGATCGCCGAAGTGATCGCTGCCGACGAAGTCAATCCGGTGGTGCCGTCCTTGCTCGGCCAGTCGCTCTGATCCAGAACGAGGACCGGAAGAACCTGCCACCAGATCGCCGGATCGTTCACCGCATCGTTGTTCACGACGTGGCTGTGGTTAGGGGACGGTACGAAAACATTCGCGGTCGGCGGCGGCAGATATCCAAGGGCGACCAAAGCCGGTCCCAGATCAAGACGAGCCGCATGCATCGTGCAGGTGCCAGGGGCCGTGCCGGCCTCGGGGCATTGCGTATAAACGCTCGGCTTCGCCTTGAAGGCTTCCGGAAGCGCGCCAAACAATGAGATCAGCGTGCTGCCCAGCGTGGAACCACAGATGGTTCCGGAGACTGTGCCCGTGCAAGAGATGGCGTCCGCCGGATTCTGGTCGTTATCGCTCGAGAACATCGGTACGAGCACATAAAGAGGTTCAGTGGTTTTCTGTGGATCCCCAACTTTTCCGGGAGGGTTGATGGAGGGCTGAGTTCCCACTTGGCAAATCGGCGTTTGCATCTCACTCGGATCGCTTTGCGCCTTCTTGCCGTTGAAATTCAGATCGGTGGTGGGCTGGTCCACGCAATCGAAGCTTTGCGTGTATGTGAAAGTCAGGACTTTGCCGTTTCCGTAGCCTTGGGTCTGATTCGCTTTTCCCTGGGCAAACGCGCTTGCAGCAATTGAGGCGAGTGCGGCCACACAAAGAACTGGCCGGACAAAAGTAAATTTCATTTACATCCTCCACAGGCGGGTAAGGACCGCTCTGTGTGGAGTACGGAGCCAAACTTCAAATGGATTGGATTTCAGAAAAAATTATCGACGAATCGAAAAGTCGAATAATTTGCCCAGCAGTTCTGTATCGTCCGCGATGATTCCATCTACATCAAGCGCGATGAGATGCTCCATCTTTGCCGCGTGGTTCACAGTCCACACGATTATTTTCTTCCCACTCAATTTCAGCCTGCGGCTGAGGTCCGCGTCCAGCAGTTCATGGTGAGGAATCACGTATTCAACAGGAAGGTGCGGCCAGTGACTGAATTCAGCTTTCGTCTCGCAGATCAAACCAAGCGGGCACTCTGCATCGCGCGACCGAATCGTCTTGAGCACTCCCGGCAGGAACGATGAGACTACGAATCCTCGCCGAGGCGGATGCTCCCGAATGAGTGCGCGAGTGACTTCCTCCAGACCCGCGACCTTCAGTTCGATATCAAGAAACGCTTTGTCCGCAAAGCGCGCCAGAACGTCGGAGAGACGCGCCAAATGAGGCAACTCTCCTACGGACGACTCGGCGATGAGCCTTCCATCGGATTCAGGATCATGCCACAGCACCGCTTCCCCGTCGGCCGTCAGCCGCACATCGAATTCGAAGCCGTCGCACCCGTCCTGCAGCGCCCGGTCGAATGATGGAATCGTATTTTCGCGAAGTTCCCGGACGCGGCGCGCACCGCGATGTCCGAGCAATAAAGGGCGGGTGCTCATTGGCGTAACCTACACGCGATCAGTCGAGATCGAAATCGCGAATCGGTCTCCCGGTGTCCGGGGTTTCCTTCGCCTTCTTGATCGCCTCCTGAAATTTCTTCTCCAGAAGATCAGAGGCGTTCTTCTGCGCTTCAATCGATTGCTTGAAGATCGAATCGCGGCGGCTGTCTTGCTCGCGCATTGCCTTGGCCGCGGCTTCCATGTCGCTGAAAGTTTTCGGCTTCACGGCTGCCGTATGCGCGATGACAGACTGCGTTTCCTCGTCGATTTTCAACACCGCATTGCAGCACGGACAGGTGACTTCGAAGTTCGCTGGTTTCTTCGCCATTTGAGCGAATGATACCGCAAAGGCGGGCTTCCTACGAACTAGCGGTGGATGCGAAGCGGAAAAATATGGAAGGCGCTGAGCATCTCCCATCCCAGTAGAAACATTGAGATGAACACGACCATCACCGCCAGAAACTCGCCGAAGGTCAAGCCGCGGCGCTTCGGTTCCAGGCGCCGCGCGGCAAGGCCCAGGATGTTCAGCGTGGCAAAGCCGAATACAACGGCCCAAAGAATGTTGTAAACATCCTGCCGCGATCCGCGATAGAAGACTGCCGCGACGATGCCTAGAAACATCACGCAAAAACCGCGCACCACGGGATACACAACCAGCGTAGCGCGCGTGGTCCGGGTGAAGGCGTTGATCAGCGTTACCGTCGATGCGAGCGCCATGAGCGAGAGCCTCTGAAAAGCGATATTACCGCGATTTCGTCGTAATTACGATGCCGGAAACGAGGCCGCCACTTTCTAGTCAAGAGGCTCTGTCGCGTCTCGGGTTGGGTAATATGGAATCATGGCCGAACGGCGCTTCATCTTTTTCGACGTAGGTAACACTCTTCTGTTTCCGAATCGAGCCCGTATGCTGGAGCCGCTCCCGGCGGAAAAACATCCGACACTCGAGGCCTGGCAGGCGATCGAACGGCGCACCAAGAAAGAGTTCGACCGCGGCCAAATGAGCGGCAGCGTCGATCATGGTTTCTGGTGGACCTTCCATACTTACTTGCTGGAACAATTCGGCCCAATCGATGACGCCATGCGCAGCCAGATCATCGCGAACACACAGAAATCCGCCAACTGGGATCAAATCCTGCCCGGCACCCGAGAGGCCCTCGACCGGATCAGCCAGAAATATTCCACCGCCGTCATCTCCAACGCGGACGGCCATATCGACGCCGTGCTCTCCCGCTGCGGAATTTGCGATTGCTTCGCTACCATCACCGATTCCGGAACGATCGGAATCGAAAAGCCTCACCCGGATGTTTTCGCCGCAGCCTTGCGCACGATGAAGGCCGACCCGGCGGAGAGCCTCTACGTCGGCGACGTCTATTCGGTCGATTACGTCGGCGCACGCAATGCCGGGATGGACGCCGTTCTTTTCGACGTCTCCGGCGCATATCGAGACAGTGGATATGCAAGAGTGGAATCACTCACGGATCTAGAGCAGTGGCTGGATTCTTTGGGCGTATAGAAGACCGCGCAGGTTTTGGGTAGGCACGCTGGATTTGTGTAAGGGCGTGCTGGTTTTAGAGCGCGCGCGCTTTTTTGCGTTGCGCGCGCAGGTTTTGGGAAGGGCACGACTTTAGTCGTGCCGTAAGAATCGCGTAAGACTGTGCGCTTTAGCGCCTGGGGGTTCTGTTCCCTGAACGAATCTGCCAGAAAACGAGGTTCACGGAAATGTTCGATTCGACAAAATTCATCCTGTTCTTAACGGCAGCCCTATTACTCGCCATCGCGCCGGGGCCCGGAATGCTCTACGTCCTAGCCCGCAGCCTTGCCGGAGGAAAACGCGAGGGCGTGCTCTCCGCCTTCGGCACATTTCTGGGCGGTATGGTCCACGTCTTCGCGGCGGCCCTCGGAGTCTCGGTAATTCTGGCAAGGTCGGCCGTCGCGTTTGCCGCCGTCAAATATATCGGCGCAGCCTACCTGTGCTTTCTCGGTGCACGAATGATTCTCGATGCACGCCGGGACAAGACTGAAATGGAAGTAGCCCCCGCAGACACAAAGCCCGCGCGCAATCCGCTGTGGCAGGGTGTCGCCACCGAAGTTCTCAATCCGAAGACGGCTTTGTTTTTTCTATCGTTCATCCCCCAATTCGTGATTCGCGCCAATGGACACGTATTCCTCCAGTTCGTCACACTGGGCACGATCTCTGTGGTGATGAACACCACCGCGGACTTGATTGTGATCGCATTGGCCGGCCCGCTCGGCGAGCGCATTCGCTCCTCGGCCGTCTTCCGTCGCCGTCAACGCACGGTGACCGGAGCCATCATGATTGGCTTGGGTGTCTACCTCGCGACTAGCGACAGCAAATGAATCGCCTACGCTTCCCGCTTTTCTCGGTCGGCCTTGGTCTCGCGCTGATTTGCCTTCTTCTCGATCTGTCATCGATCGCTACAGCGCAAAATTACCCGCCGATGCCTAGCATCGAAGGCGAAAGCTTTTCTGGACGGAAAGTCGTCATCCCTGGCAATCTCTCGGGAAAAATCGGAGTCCTTGTCCTGGGATTTTCCAAGGCCTCGAAAACGCAGACTGCGGCCTGGGCCGATCGCATTGAAGCGGACTTTGGAACGCAACCCGCAATCGCGCTGTATCAACTCCCCGTCCTGGAGGATGTGCCATCGCTGGTTCGAGGCATGGTGATCTCCTCGATCAGGAAGTCTGTTCCAGAAAAAAAGAGAGAGCAATTCGTTCCGGTATTGCACGGTGAAAAAGAATTGAAGGGTGCGGTTCACTTTCAAGAAAAGGACGACGCCTACCTGATCCTGCTCGATCGCAACGGAGCCATCGTGGACCAGACGCACGGCGCACCCAATGATGAGCGCTATTCGCGACTTCGGGAGCACATCAAATCTTTGTTGAATTCCAAGCAGTGATTCGCAAGCGCTTACTGGAAGAATCTACAGTTCTAGCACCTGGTGATCGTGGCAGTCGGAGTGAATCGTGTCATGGAGTTGGTGGAGCAACTCTTTTCCGTAGCGAGCCAGAAAATAAATACCTCCGACAGCCCGCTCCTGCAGCCCCTTGTCGGGATATAGAGACTCGCTGATTTGATTCGCGTGGCGAGTGACGAGTTCGCCTTTCTGCGCCTCGGCCCGCGCGGCCTGCGCATAAAGCTTTTCCATCTGATGTTGCATCTTCGAGCGCGCCGTCTCTGCGGCATCGACCAGTGTCCGGTCGAGTTTTTCGAATTTTTCTTTGATCGAGGTGAGATTCGAATCGAATGACTTCCGCGCCTCTTCAAAAGCAGCCTGCAAGTCTTTGGGCAGAGCGCGGGCGGCCAGCGCCTGCCGCAGAGCGTCGGGCCCATCGAATGTATCGGCGAGCGCGATGCCATGCTTCTCCATCAAACGCTGCATCTTCGGCTCCACGATGGTTGCCGAAAAGCGCGGCAGCACCGGAGTGACGCGCCCGAGCAGCGCCTCATACACGGCACCCGCCTGCGCGAAGTACGCCATCTCGGCGGCCCCGCCTGTATATGTGAGCGTCGGCAATAAATAATCCTGCACGATCGGGCGAAGCAACACATTGGGACTGAAATTTTCAGGATTCGATTGGATCCGGGCGAGCAATTCCGACCGCGTCAGTGTCTCGGCCTCCGAATCCGTGCCGATCACAAATTCCGTCTTGTCACCTTCTCCTCGCCGGTGAATCGGCGTGCGCGCTCCCTTTCGGTTGGTGAACACGAGCACCGACGACTCCGTGACTTTCACCTGCTGGTGATATCCCGCTTTTTCAATCTGCTCGCCTCGCGCGAGAAGCGCTTGCGCCAATTCTTCGGATCGCTCGATTGCCGCAGCGAAGATCGGCGCGGCCACGCGGTCAAGCTCCGCGTCAGATGCATCCAGCAGGATCACACCGTAGTCTGCAAACACCCGAGCATACAAACGGGCGAATGCGGTGCCCATGTTTTCCCCGGGACGGTAGGAGTCGCGCAGAAATTGCGTCGCCTCCGAATCCCCGAGCAATGCAGCCGCTTGTTCGACCAGGGGAGTGATTTCCTCCCCAAACTTCACGGCGCTGACCGGCGCGCCCGGAACATCATGGCTGGAAGTTTCCAGAACATGCAGCGCCCCATCGGCGGCGGGGAAGGAAGTGTGATTCACCTCGGCAAGATCGTGATCGTAAGTGGCCAGCCAGAAGATCGGCACTGCATTAATTCCCGCAGCCGTCGCTTCTTCCGCAAGCCTGACTGCCGTCAGGGCTTTATAGAACGCGAACATTGGACCGCCAAAAAGACCGACCTGCTGCCCAGTGACAACAGCCGCCGCACCATTTCGCAGCTTCTCGATATTGGCGAGAGTGGCCGGCGATGCCTCCCACGACTTGTTCTGGCGCTCAAGAATTCCCGCGACTTTTGCCCGGCGAGCCGGATCGTACGATATCTTTGTGGATTCTTCTTTCATCCACTCGCTGAACTGGGGGCTTCGCGGATAAAACTGCCGAATGTCGGGGGAATAAGAGAGAAAATCGCTGAAAAGGCGGGTAGTACTGGGGATCTGCGAGAACGGAAGACAATGCGTCTTCACTGACAAAACTCCTGACAGCGGAATGTTGCTACGACTCGCATCAGGTGTTGGACGTTCCAGGTCATCGTTTGTGAGTCCCGACCGCGCGTTTCAGATCGCAGACGCCTAAGGTCAGATGCTAAAACAGGCCGCAAGATGCAAGATAATGCGGTGGATTAACAATTAACACATAGAGAAGGAAGTTGCACGATTTCCGGGTCCTGGTCAGTCTGAATTTCTCTGCGCCCTCAGCGGCATGTCTCCCGCGCTTCTCTGCGTTTAAATTTTCACGCAAGCAAGAGCCAGAAATCACAAAGTCGCAAGAAGGTTGAAAAAGTAGCGAAGAAAGATTCAAACTGATCCAAGACGGATTCCGACCTTTCATAGAATCCGAACGTTCTCGATCGTATAGGCAAAGGAATGAAGAATGAGTGTGATCGCGGCTCCGTTGAATATCGTCACTCCGGTAAAACTTGAAGGGTCAGCCGTGACCCTCGAACCCATCCGCCACGATTACGCTGAGCTCTTCTGGGACGTTGCGAAGAACGATCTCGACGACATCTTCCGCTGGATTCCCTACCCCATGAAAACTCCCGAAGACTTTCACAAGCTCGTTGAAAAAGCCTTCGAGGAACAGCAGCGCGGCGAGTCGATTGTCTTCGCCACTGTCGAGCGCGGTTCCGGCAAGGTCATCGGAAGCACGCGCTTTATGAATATCGATCGCGTGAACCGCCGCGTCGAAATCGGATCCACCTGGATCGCCAAGCCATGGCAGCGCACCGCAGTAAATACCGAAGCAAAATATTTGATGATGCGCCACGCCTTCGACGTGTGGGGCTGCTTCCGCCTCGAACTGAAAACGGACGCCCTGAACCAGAAATCGCGCAACGCAATTCTGCGCATCGGCGCCAAAGAAGAAGGCACTCTGCGGCGTCATCTGCTGACGTGGACTGGGCGCGTCCGAGACACCGTCTACTTCAGCGTCCTCGATAGCGAGTGGCCCGAGGTTAAGAGCAAGCTAGAAGCCCGCATCGCCACCCCGTATTCCTCATAGCGCACCGAACTCCGCGCTTTCCGCACGCTATAATTGCCCCGACCAATGCCCCTCACTTCGGGATACAAGCTCGGTCCATACGAAATTGTCTCTCCTCTCGGCGCGGGCGGCATGGGAGAGGTTTACCGCGCTCGCGACACGCGCCTCGACCGCACCGTTGCCGTCAAAGTTCTTCCCGCACATCTCTCCTCAAACGCGGAATCCAAACTGCGCATGGAGCGTGAAGCCAAGGCCATCTCCGCGCTGCAGCATGCCAATATCTGCACGCTCTACGACATCGGTTCGCAGAATGGCACGGACTTCCTGGTCATGGAGTACCTCGAAGGTCAGACTCTGGCCGAGCGCCTTCAGAAGGGTCCGCTGCCCCTCGATCAGGTACTCAAAGTCGCGACAGAAATCGCATTGGCGCTGGACAAGGCGCATCAGCAAGGCATCATTCATCGCGACCTGAAGCCCGCGAATATCATGCTGACCAAAGCGGGCGCGAAGTTGATGGACTTCGGGTTGGCCAAACCTGAATTGGGATTGACGCCCACCGCGATCGGTCCTTTGACTCCTTCCACTCCAACCATGAACCTCGCTTCCCTCACTGCGGCGGTCTCGCCGCTGACGCAGAAGGGGCTCATCGTCGGGACGTTTCAATACATGGCACCTGAGATTCTGCAGGGCGCGGAAGCCGACGCTCGCAGCGACCTGTTCAGCTTCGGCTGCGTGCTTTACGAGATGATCACGAACCGCCGCGCCTTCGAAGGCAAGTCGCAGCTCAGCGTGTTCACCTCGATTCTCGAAAAAGATCCCGACCCCATCGCTTCTATTCAGCCGCACGCACCTCCAATGCTCGACCGCATCGTGCGCGCTTGCCTCGCGAAAGATCCCGCCGACCGCTTTCAGTCCGCGCACGATCTCGCGATGGATTTGTGCTGGCTGAGCGATTCCTCACTCAGCGAAACGCCAACCAACGCATCTCGCTTCAGCCGATCTTCGATGGCATGGCTCGCTGCTCTGGCGCTTGCGCTGATCGCGATTGCCGCCTTCGCCAGCTATCGTTGGGCGAAATCTGGAGAGACCCCAGTCTCCATCCATGCGGAAATCGCCTCTCCCGACAAATTTTCGCTGGACACGACCGGCGACGAAGGCGGCATGCCCGTTCTCTCTCCGCAGGGCGACAAGATTGCCTTCGTTGCCCATTCTGGCGAGAGCAAGTTGCTGTGGGTTCGCTCTTTGAACAACGATTCGTCGCAATCTCTCGGTGGCACGGCGGGCGCCTCGCATCCGTTCTGGTCGCCTGACGGACAATTCATCGGTTTCTTTGCCGACGGAAAGTTGAAAAGGATTGCGGCCGGCGGCGGGGCGCTCACCACGGTGGCGGAAGCCACCAACTCCCGCGGAGGCACCTGGGGGTCGAGCAACGTGATTGTTTTCGCGTCCGATTTCCAGGGACCGCTGACGCAAGTGAGTGCACAAGGCGGAACCACCTCGCCCGCATCGGTCGTCGATCTACGAAAGCATTCGACGCATCGCTGGCCGTGGTTTCTGCCAGACGGAAAGCATTTCATCTTCCTCGCTACCAGCCACGTTGGCGGCGACGTCCGGCAGAATGGAATTTATTTCGGGTCGATCGATAACACTGAGAGCCGCTTGGTCGTTCCCTCCGAGTCGGCGGCTCAATATGCCTCTGGCTATCTGCTCTACCGCTCCAACGGAGCGCTGGTCGCGCAGCCCTTCGATCCACGTACCGGAACGCTGTCGGGGACCGCAACCTCGCTGATCAGCAATCTCCGCGACGACGTGGGTGTCTGGCGCAGCATCTTTGCCGTCTCTCAAAACGGCATGATGGTGTACCAACTCGGGAGCGCCGACTCGGCGAAGAGTCACTTCGTCGTGCTCGACCGCTCCGGCAAAAGTTCGGCGGAATACAATCCGCAGGAAGCGACCATCACCGATGCACGCGCTCTTCTGGGCGTGCGCGACGTCCGCCTATCGCCGGACAACAAGCGCATTGCTTACGCACTCGGCAATGGCATATGGACCCTCGACTTCGACCGCAAGACCAAGACGCGCATCACCTTCGACGAGCAAGTGGTGCAAGAACCCGCGTGGTCTCCCGACGGCAAGAACATTTTGTTCTCGGCGCGAGTCGCGGCCGGTGGCGGAAACGTCGAGATCCGCTCCAAGGCCGCAGACGGCAGCGGCAGCGAGAAGACTTTGATCGGCGAGCAGAACAACTATCACGATCCCGCGTGGTCTCCCGACGGAAAATTCGTGACCTATCTCTGGGGCGACGGGGAAAAATTCGTTTCCCTGTGGATGCGTCCCGTGGACGGAAGCGCCAAGGCGGTAGCGATCGTGCAGCCGCCCTCGCCGCAATCCAGTATCCGCAAGTATCGCGTTTCCCCCGATGGTCACTGGGTCGCGTACCAGTCCGACGAATCCGGGCAAGTCGAGCTCTACATCACAAGTTTCCCTGAGGGCAAAGGCAAGTGGAGAGTCTCGGTGAACGGCGGAAGCTATCCCGCCTGGAGAGGTGACAGCCGCGAACTCTTCTTCGACAACCTAACGGACGACGTGTACGCCTGCTCGATCACAGTAAAAGGATCGGAACTCGAAGTGGGCGCTCCCCAGCATCTGTTCCATTCCGCAACCCCGGGCATCGGCATGCCCTACGACGCCTTCTCCGATGGCAAGCGATTGCTGGTAAATCACTCGGAAGAAGAAGCTCAAAGCGCGCTCCAGCTGATCACCAACTGGCCCTCGGGGCTAAGCAGATAACATCGGAAGGGTATCCCCCCTCCCCCCGAATCTTTGAAATCATTGGGTTAGCACGAAATCCCCCGCAAAATACGGCTTTCAAAGAGCTTACATACTAAAATCTTGGAAACAAAGGACTTAGTGGGCTAACGGGTTGGCTTGTGCCAGGCCGGTCGCCGCAGTCATGATTGCGCATTCTGTGGGATAGAGGCAAGGTCAGATGTCACACGACTCAGTCGTGGCGCTGTGGATAACTGTTGAGAGGCGAGATGATGAGCCTATCCAAGCACTGTCCAAGATGGGACTTCTTCGACGAAAGGAATTTTGGGAAGCGTTGCGTCGAAGCATCATTACGAAAGCGGTCGCTGGAGATGTCTTGACGGCCCGCCACCCTTAGCCGTTTTCTGCTGGCAACCAGAAGCCGGGCCATCCTCCTGGTTGCTGGTAGAGCCAGCCAGAATCCTAACTCACAGTCGCTTGGGAGTCTTTCGCCAACTGCATTCTGAAGAGCGGGCCCGAGCAGCGACGCCGAGTCTCGGTCGAGATACACAGTTGCATTGGAATGTTGCCTCAGGATCGAAGCCGGGGCCATCGGACTAATTCCGCCTTCGAAACATGCTTTGATCGCCTCAGCTTTGCGCCTGTCCGGAACAACGGCAAGAATCTCTTTCGCCTTAAGAATTTGTTTCGCGGACATCGAAAGCGCCCGCTCCGGAACCTGCGAAATATCGGCAAACCACGCCTCGCCGACTTGTTGCCGGCGGCAGGCCTCGTCCAGATTGACAATGATGTACGGCTTCTCGGTCTTGAAATCTGCGGGCGGATCGTTAAATGCAATGTGGCCATTTTCTCCAATGCCGAGAAAAGCAATGTCAATCGGCGCAGAGGCGATCTGCTCGCCGACCTCCTGCGCGACAGCGGCTGGGTCGGCGGCATCTCCGGCGAGCAAGTGATAGCGGCGGATCCCTGTCTTGCTAATCAATTGCTCCATGAACATCTTGCGAAAGCTGCCGGGATGCGTGATCGGCAAGCCGATATATTCATCGAGATGGAAAGCTTCCACCTTGGTCCAGTCAATTCCGGGCGCATGGGTCAGCGCATCCAGGAATTCGAGTTGAGAGGCAGCGGTCGCCGCGATGATGCGCGCGCTGCCGCGTTGGGAGATGGCGCGGCGAATCGCTGCGGCAGCCTGATCGGCAGCCGCGCGGCTTAACGTGGTTTTGTCCTTGAACACTCGAAGCAGCATGCTGAAATCCCATCAGAGAAGTGTGGAACGCGAGGATTATACAAATCCACGAACGGTTGGGAACATTCTGGGGCGGGTGACCCACCCTTCGACTCCTCGTTTGTGTCGTCTCTAAATGAGGGCGCACCGTCCTTGCGCTTTTTGCAAGTTTGAAGGCCGGGCCACCCACCCTTACACTCAAACAACATGCTCAACCAGGGCTATGCCTATACCACGATCATCAGCAGCAAAGATCATGGACAAACCCTGCTCTACCACTTGGCAAGCCTTTACCCACACTCAACCCCGCAATCTTGGCAACAAAATCTGAACAACTGCGAAGTCACCGTCAACGGCGTCACTGCGACCGGAAGTGAATCGCTTGTTTCAGGACAATCCCTTGTGTGGAACCGTCCACCCTGGATCGAACCAGACTGCCCTCAGCACTTCGAAGTACTGTTTGATGATCCCCATCTGTTGGCCGTCAACAAACCTGGCGGGCTACCCACCCTCCCCGGCGGCGGCTTCATGGAAAACACCCTCTTGCGCCTGGTGCAAAAGCAAACCCCCACCGCAAATCCTGTCCACCGGTTGGGCCGAGCCACTACCGGCATCGTTCTGTTCGCCAAAACACCGGAGGCAGCCTCTAAACTAGGCGCGGACTGGAACACACCCAGAATTCAAAAAATCTATTGGGCGCTGGCTCAAAACATTGCAGAGCACGATGCCTACGAAATCCTTACACCCATCGGCCTTGTACCGCACCCGCGCATCGGCTCGGTGTGGGCCGCCAGCCCGAGTGGCAAGCCGTCAAAATCACTAGCGAAGGTGATCTCACGGGCGCCAAGCAGCACGACGTCAAGCAGCACACCAGGCACCACAACATTTGAGGTCAGCCTATATTCGGGACGCCCTCATCAAATCAGAATCCATCTGGCATCCATCGGCCATCCGCTGGTAGGCGATCCTCTGTACGGTTTATCTGGCCAGCCTCTCGAAAATCTCCCCGGCCTCCCGGGCGATGGAGGATATTTCCTGCACGCCCGCTTTCTAAAATTCCACCACCCCATCACCGGCGAACCGATCCATCTTGAGGCAGCTTTGCCGTCTGGATTCGAATTGCGGCAGTAGGATCGGTGGGGTTCAAATCAAGCAGAAAATCGGGTACCTCCCAGTTTTTAGGCAAATGGAAATTGGTGAACGTCCCGTCTGTCCCCCAGTTTTCCCAGATCGCGAGCCCCCAAAGACATCGCATCGTGAGAATGCCTTGCGACACTCATGACGCTGGACGCGAGGCAGGGATCCTTCGACTGCGGTTGATCTCTGCGCTAAGGCGCGCAAAGATCAATCCTCGCTCAGGATGACATTGCGGGAAAATATGAAAATATGGGGACAGACGGGACGTTCACCGATTTTTTCGGACACCCGAGTCCTTTTGAAAAACCGGGGAACGTCCCGTCCGTTCCCGGTTTTCCCAATAGCCAAAATCTTGTGATCACGCTCGCAGCTCTAGACCGTCCAAGATCGTGGGCCGAGATGTTCGCTCTCACTATTTGGGACGAGACGTCTCATTGCGAGTATGTGCGCGGGCCTGGCATTGCACAAAGATGCCGAAAAGCAGGTCCCTCCACTGCGCCGTCCCTTCGCTTCGCTTGGGCCTGCTCCGGTTGGGATGACAGAATTGAGGAGTTACAGCATGGGAAATATTAGCCGTCGCGATTTTCTGGCTGTGGCCGCGGTGCTGGGTGCGGAAGCGGCTTGGGGTCGCTCATTCTCGACTCCCTCGAAGATTTCCTGGCGCGAGCGGCGCGACCTTTTCCCGGAAGGAGTAGCCTCCGGCGATCCCGACAGCACGAGCGTATTGCTGTGGACCCGGCGGGCTCCGCAGCCTGAACCGGCCCAGGAATTGATCGTCGAAGTGGCGCTCGACCAGACGTTCCAGCGTGTGATCGCAACTCAGAGAGTGTCGATTTCGGCGGAGGCGGATTGGACCTGTCGTGTGCTGGTCGGAGGACTGAAGCCGGCCCAGGTCTATTGGTATCGCTTTACCGATCCTGAGGGTTCCGGCAGCCGCCTCGGCCGCACCATCACCGCGCCTGCCGATGATGATTCCCGGCCGGTACACTTCGCGTTCGTCAGTTGTCAGAACGCAAACCTCGGAGCGCAGAACGCGTACCGAAGAATGATCTTCGAGGATGAGCACGCTTCTGAGCAGGACCGGCTCAGCTTTGTTCTGCACCTGGGCGACTTCATATACGAGCTGGTCTGGTATCCGGAGGACCGTGCCACTTATTACGACCGCAAGGTGAAGGAAATCCTTCGTTATCCCCAAGGAGAGAAAATTCAGGACTTCCACATCCCAGTGGACGTGGATGACTACCGTGCGGTGTATCGCGCCTACCTGCATGATCCCGACCTGCAGGACGCTCGTGCCCGCTTCCCCTTTGTTCCCATGTGGGACAACCATGAGTACAGCTGGCAAGGATGGCAAGCCTTGCAAGTGTTCGACGGCAAAACGCGTCCCGCGCAGACGCGCAAGGTCGCAGCCATGCAGGCATTTTTTGAGTATCAGCCCGCGCGCATGGTGAAGAGCGGCGGTCCCTCGTCAGAAAAGTTCAACCCACCTAAGGTTCAGGATGCCCCGGTCACTGTTTTCGATGAGCATGGACTCGGGCAGGAGGCCAACAATCTTGCGGCGATCCATAGCCTGACGGGATACCGGTCGCTGCGCTGGGGCCGGAACGTGGAGCTCATGATCACCGACGAGCGAAGCTACCGATCGGAGGATCCGGGAAGCAAATTCGATGCCGCAGCTTTCGATAATAAGGACTATTCGCAATTCGTGCCCGAGGAGGTGCTTGAGATACTCGATGGCGGCCGGGAATACAACGGAGGCAAACCGCCCAACACCATCCGTTTCGGGGACCAGCAAGTTCCGAACCTCCGCAAGGCGGATCCGGCGCAGACCCTTCTCGGAGCGGAGCAAAAAGCGTGGTTTCTGGAACGACTGCGCAATTCGAAAACTACTTGGAAGATCTGGGGAAGCACAACTTCGACGCTGGATATGCGCGCCGACCCGCAGAACCTTCCTCCAGGGATGGTTGCAAGCGCCTGGCCCGGAGCTGGGTATGCCAGCTTTGGCGGCGGAGACGTCAGCGGTGCCTATCAGGAGCGCGGTGAAATTTACGATTTTATTCAAAAGCATGGGATTACGGGGTTTGCCACGGTGGCGGGCGACGCGCATAGCTTCTGGGCCGGTTTATCGGCGAAGTCTCTCCCGCCGAAGCCCTTTGACCCAGTAGGTGTGGCATTCGTGGTTGGATCAATCTCCGCGCCCGGAATGGTGGAGTCGCTGGAATATCACCTGAAGAAAGACGATCCGCTGCGGGCTCTGTTCCTCGGACAAGTTCCTGGTGATAACCATCCGCAACCCACCGTTAATATGCTGGTGCGTCACGGGGTTCGGTCGTGCCTGGAATATGCGAAGAGTGGTGACGTGCAAAAGGCGCGCCAGCTTTCCAACCGAGATTTGTCACCGCACCTTTCGTTTATTGACATGGGCGGCCATGGATATGCGGTTGTGCACGCAGCAGCGGACCGGCTGGAAACGGAATTCATCTGCCTGCCGCGTCCCATCGTTCGCCAGGAGCAGCCGGATGGTGGACCTATTCTCTATCGGGTTCGACACGCTGCAAAGGTCTGGGGCAAGCACGAACGTCCGAAGCTCGAGCAGAAGGTGATCGAAGGCAATCCGGCGTTTTCGATTTAGGAATCGAAAATTCGGGGACACGGTATCTACGAAGATTGGGGAAATCTGCTCGGACAAAAGAAATGGGGCAGTTCCATCTGTCCCCCGAATTACTTTGTCTTCGGTAAGCAGCCTTATAAGCGAGTAGATGAATCTCGGGTGTTCGAGAATGGACATGCAAGAGGAAGAGTGATCACTGGGCAAGCCCGATATGGAAGCTCTCGCACGAGCTATATCACTGACCAACAATGTCTTAGGTTTTGACGCGCTTTGGCACCCTGCATGCTTTCGTACCACGCATTCGTAGCGTAAGAACAATGCCCGTGGGGAGGCATATGGCAGGACTGCTTCGGGATACACGCTTTGCCATGCGGCAACTGCGCAGGAATCTCGGATTCACGATTGCGGCGACGGTGATGCTGGCTGTTGCCATCTGCGCCAACAGCACCGTATTCAGTTGGATCGACGGCACAATGTTGCGTCCGATTCCTGGCGCGCGAGACACGGGCGACCTCGTGAGCCTGCAGCGGGGAGAACGGAACTTCTCTCCGGTTCCGCCCTTCTCGTATCTCGACTATCGCGATCTGCGCGAGCAGAACCACACCTTCGCCGGAATGCTCGCCTATCATCACGATTGGATCACGCTGACCGGTGGCGCGCAGCCGGAGCGGGTGTATATTGCGAACGTGTCCGCGAATTATTTCGATGTGCTCGGCATCAAGCCGATGCTGGGTCGCTTCTTTCTGGCTGAAGAAGAGACGCGTCCAGCCATTCCAAACGTGGTCCTGAGTTATTCGCTTTGGAAGACGCGTTATGCCCAAGACCCGGCAATTGTGGGCAAGTCGATCGAGATCGCCCGGCATCCCGTGACGGTGATCGGCGTGGCGCCGGAGGGTTTTGTCGGAGCAATGCCCGGGCTCCGTGATGATCTGTGGGTAACGCTCGATCCCCTCGGGACGGATCCGTGGCGGATGACGCATCGCAGTGGTGGTGCGGTCTGGCTGAACGTAATAGGAAGATTGCGGCCCGGCGTGAGCCGTGGCCAGGCAGCCCAGGATCTCGACACCCTGATGCACAATATTGTGGCGGCGTATCCGGACGATCATCTGGGAGCGAACCAGATCACGCTCGATCCCATGTGGCGTTCGCCGTTCGGCGCCAACGGATACATGGCGGCGACACTGCCCATTCTGCTCGCCTTCGCCGCTGTGGTGCTGTTGCTGACCTGCGCGAATGTAGCGACGCTCACGCTCGTGCGGTTTGTAGCCCGGCGGCGTGAGCTTGCGATCCGGCAGTCGCTCGGGGCCAATCGCATTCAACTGGTGCGGCAAATGGTGCTGGAGGGCGTTGTGCTTTCCGTCGTCGCAGGAGCCGTGGCTCTTGTGTTGACATCGTGGACATCGAAGACATTTGCATGGTTCTTTCGGGCGAGCTCGAGTCCTACCACCCTGAACGGGAGCATGGACCACAACGTGGTGATCGGGATTGTGGTGTTTTCCCTGTTGGCCGGCATGCTGTGCGGCGCGCTCCCCGCCTGGCGTTCGTCCCACGCGCCGGCAGTCGAGGTACTCAAGGCAGAGTCGGCAAGCATCTCCGGCGGCCCACGCAACCGGAAATTGCTCAGCGGGCTGGTAGTGGCGCAAATCGCATTATCGCTTCCTCTGCTGTTGTGCTCCGGGCTACTTCTGCGAACGCTGCGGAATCTTGCCGGCGCGAATCCCGGATTTGAGCAGGACCACATTCTCACTGCGACCGTGGGACTGAATATCGCCGGCTACAGCCGCGACGAGGTTGAGCTGATCCGTCACAAGATACTTGATCACTTGTCGGTATTGCCCGGCGTGAAGGTTGCGTCTCTTACGGACTGGATTCCGATGACCTTGGGCCACAAGGGCGAGGATGCGTATCCGGAAGGGTATGTGCCACACCCCCATGAATCTTTGCAGGTGTACCACGCCGAGGTTGCCCCGCGGTATTTCGAATCCCTTCATATACCCATTCTGGAAGGACGCGAGTTTACGCCGGATGACGATGAAAAGGCCCCGAGGGTACTCATCGTGGATCAGACTGCGGCGAGGCGCTACTGGCCGGGACAGAATCCGCTGGGAATGAGACTCAGGATATGGGGCAGACTTTTCACGGTCGTCGGCGTCGCGAGAAATTCGACACATATGTTCGTGAATGAGTCACCGGAGCCCATGGTGTATATGAGCTTTTTCCAGGAAGGGTACGAGACTATCGTGCAGGTGGAGACCGAGGGAAACCCGGTCGACCTTGCGCCAGCGGTGGAGAACGCCATCCACGAAATCGATACACGGTTGCCGGTTTTCGATGTGCGTCCCATGCGAGAGAGTACCCAGCTGGCGAGCAGTTTCGCGATCATACAGAGCGCCCTGGCGGGAATGTTCGCGCTGATCGGGCTGGTTCTTGCAGTAACCGGGATCTACGGTCTAGTGGCGTACCGCACGGCACTTCGCACGCACGAGATCGGCATTCGCGTCGCACTTGGCGCTTCACGCGGCGACGTTCTGCGGCTTGTGTTGTTGCAAGGGTTTTCGCTAATAGCGAGCGGACTAAGTTTAGGATTGGCGCTCTCGTTCAGCCTCACGCATCTCATTGCCGCGTTTCTTTACGGGGTGGGAGCCAACGATCCAGCGACGGTCATCGTGGTTGTGGTTTTGCTTGCTGCGATGTCGCTTCTCGCATGCTACTTTCCGGCGCGCCGCGCAACGCGCGTCAATCCCGTTGCTGCAATACGCACGTCGTAAACGAAGTGGCGGGTGGCCTGCCCTTGATCTCGCAAGTCCAAACCAATACCGTGTGTGCACCATCTTTGTGGTGTTTGCAAGGCTGGGAACAGTGGAAGCGTGCACCGAGAGCTTCTGAACTGACCTCGACTCCCGCGGAGAAGTCGTCTTAACTCCCCGCGAGGAACAGACCGTGAACCTGAAAGCAGAAGGTCTGAACAATCGCGACGTGGCAGGCGAGCTGAACATGAAGGAAAATACAGTAAAGAAATCCCTGCTGCGGATCTATGACGAGTTGGGAGCATCGATCGTGTAGAACTCGTCCTCTACGCAGTAAGGACGGGTGGCCCGGGCTTTTTGATCTCGCAAATCCAACCAACACCGCGGGTGCCCCAGTCTTGCGTTGTTTGCAAGGCTGGGAAAAGTCGAAGCATACAGCGAAAGCTTTTGAACTGACCTGCACGAGGGCGGCTTGCAATCATCCCCGAATAGTTGTTTCCCCAAGCACAGAAGCACCGCTTCGCACGACCGCGACCTTCCGACCCCTCGCGCAAATAGGCGGGTGGCCCGGCTCCTGATCTCGCGAGTCCGAACCAACACCGTGGGTGCCCCAGTCTTGCGTTCTTTGCAAGGCTGGGAATAGCGAGGCGTGCAGAGAGAGCTTTTGAGGTGACCTGCACCAAGGCGGCTTGCGATTGGACATGCGCGGCGTGTCGCCCGGGCTTTGATTTAAGAATGTATCGCTAAATCAGTCCAATGAGGTGCATAATGTCCGCCTGTTGTACGATCTCGCCCTTCCCCTACGCTTGCTTTCTCGGCCGTGATGTTATTACGGGTGTCCGACCGCACATTTTTTCTCAGGAGATGCCACGATGACCAACCTTCGGCTCACGCTCGTTCTCGCGATGGCCTTCGTCACAACGAGTTCCTTCGCGCAATCATTCGATCCTCTTTACAGATTCATCGATAACGGCAAAGAAGGAGCTTATCCCTCGGCCGGAGTGATTCGTGACCCGTCGGGCAATCTTTATGGCGTGACCGTTTTCGGTGGCTCGGCTGGAGGCGGCGTGGTCTTCAAGCTCGACGTTCACGGCACGGAAACAGTGCTCCATAACTTCTTGGGACCGGATGGCGCCCAGCCTGCCGCACCCTTGGTTCGCGATTCCCAAGGGAATCTTTATGGCACAACCACGCAGGGAGGCACGAAGAATCTCGGAGTTGTCTTCAAGCTGGATCGGACGGGGAAGGAAACGGTGCTTTATAACTTCACGGGCGGGAAGGACGGAGATTACCCGTCGGCGGGCGTCATCCGGGACAGTTCCGGAAATTTGTACGGCACGACGTTGCAAGGCGGCACTCAGGACAATGGAACGGTTTACAAACTGGATCCCAGCGGCAAAGAAACGGTGCTCTATCGTTTTCGCGGCGGCTCCGACGGATCGGGACCGGCGGGAGAGCTTGTGCGTGACAGCGCCGGCAACCTTTTCGGTTTCACGGCGCGCGGCGGCCATGCCAACGGCACGGTCTTCAAGATCGATGCGAGTGGCAGGGAGACCGTGCTCTACCGCTTCCGCGGGGGAGCGGATGGCTCGACGCCTGCCGGAAGTCCGGCTTTGGATTCGGACGGGAATCTCTACGGAGTTACGTCTTATGGTGGCGATACCGATTGCGCCAGCTTCCACAGCACGGGCTGTGGAACGGCGTTCAAGCTGACGAGCGCGGGAACACATTCGGTGCTGCACGTGTTCGAGGATTATCCCTTTGGGGACGGAGCAGTCCCGCTGGCGGGAGTCGTTCGCGACTCAGCGGGGAATCTCTACGGGACTACGAGCATCGGCGGCATCGGAGCCGTGGGTTCGATCTTCAAGATCGACACGAGCGGCGCGGAAACGCTTCTGTACAGTTTCGCGAACACATTCACTGACGGAGGCTTC
Organism: uncultured Acidobacteriota bacterium; assembly: GCA_963819455.1. Taxonomy (GTDB): domain Bacteria; phylum Acidobacteriota; class Terriglobia; order Terriglobales; family Acidobacteriaceae; genus Sulfotelmatobacter. The sequence goes on along the minus strand of CAWFWF010000009.1, from coordinate 56,338 downwards.
CCGGATACAGGATTATTTCTCGATGCAAAGGGAAACCTCTATGGCACCACGCCGCTCGACGGTGATAATTACCAGCCATTCGGGACGGTGTATGAGGTGACACCGTAGGAGAGTTTGTGCGGCAGAATGTTTTTTCACGGAACAACTCTGGACTTGGCTTTAGCGGTAGTTTGCAGGTCAGCTTTTGGTTTGTTAGATTCCCTCTCTCTACTTTGGGAGCCTATGCCAATGACTGACGGGTTGCCCGGGCTCTCGCTCTCGCGAGTCCGAACCAACGCCGTGGGTGCCCCAGTCTTGCGCTGTTTGCAAGGCTGGGAACAGTCGAAGCATACAGCGAAAGCTTTTGAACTGACCTGCACAAGGCGGCTTGCAATCATCCCCGAATCGTTGTTTTCCCAAGGCACCGAGGCAGACCTTCGCATGACAGCGACCTTCCGACCCCTCGCGCAAATAGCCAATCTCGCTATTTTCGATTATTCACGGGTAATGAAAATAGCGCGGACTGCTATTTTCGGCACAAAGAACGAAGCAGGCAGACGTGGCCCACGCTACCAACGTTCTCGGCCAGAAAGTATCGCAGGGCAGCTATTCAGTCTTTGTGCCGGCCCGCCTCAAGCCAGCAGATAACAAATAGCTACTGCAAGGTCTCGAACCGGGAACGCTGGAAGGGGTCAGGCGCAAACGGGAAACAGTCGGAGCACTCTCCCCAAGAGCCGACTCTGGATAACTCTTGGCTAGCCGACATGGCCTCTGTCTTGATAACCACGTTTGACGTATCCACCAGGGTTGGCCCCGACAACGCGCTTGAATGCCTTACTGAACGCAGCGTCGGACTCATAACCGACCAAGCGAGCGACGTCTACAAGCTTCTTGTCACGCTGTTGTAGTAACTGCATCGCCTTCTGCATCCGCCACTCGGTTACATATTCCAGTGGTGTTTGTCCGAGCAACTCTTTAAAACGTGCTGCGAATGCGGAGCGGGACATGCCCGCCGCTTCGGCCAGGGTTTCGACCGTCCAAGGTGTATTCACACTGTCGTGAATGGCAGTCAGGGCAGTGCCCATTTGAGGATCGAAAATCGCACGAAGCCATCCTTTGTTGCGTTCCGGTCCCGACGCGATATGCGCCCGGAGTACCTGGATAAACAGAACCTCAGCCAGGCGACTTGCGACGACTTCAGATCCCGGCGCCTGTTCTGCCATCTCTGACGCGAGCGCCTGCACTGTGGTGTGGAGAGCGAGCGTGCGTGCCTGATCGGACTTCATCAAAGTGAAGTTCGGCAATAACTGAGTGATCGGCTTCAGGCTGGCGCGATCAAAACTCAAAGACCCACAGACGATTGTCGTCGGCGCGCCACCGCCGCCACAAAGAGCGACATTGCCGTTGGCCCTGGCCCCGATCTCGCGGAAGGTCCACCTCGGACGTGTTCGCGGGCTGTCGCGCAAAACGATCGAAGTCCCCTTAGCCAGTAAAAAGCAATCACCACCGGTGAGGGGAATCGGCTCCGCAATCCCTTCCACACTCAGCCAGCAGTTGCCGCGCGAAAGCATGGCGAAGTGCGCCAAATCTGTGGGCGCCATCCTTTTGTCGGAAGGCGTGACTTTTTCTTCGGTCTGGTTTTCCTGTTTTATACCCCACGGGGCTGTGGCTTCGAGCCTGTGCAGACCAAAAGCAGTTACATGCATCGTTCTGAAGATGTCTGTTATTGGGTCCAACTGAGCCTCCATCTGCTCTTCAACGCCAAAGTGTTCTGCGGGGACTGTACAAAACTGCCCAGCTTCGCTTGTCGAACAAGTGCAACATCAAGTGGAAGAGGCCTCTACCTGACGGACATGCTCGATCCGCCGTCCCCACTCGCACACTCCTTTTCCTCGAGCCGCGCGTCCTTCAGCAGAAAAGGTGCAATGCAACTCGTTTGATGCCTCGTTTTGGACGAATAGACAAATAATTAGGACTCCCGGGCAGTTCTCGTCCACCGCCAAAGAACTCTACTGTACTGAATGCTACAGATTCCGAAAGGGGCAATCATGGGAAGGCTTGAAGGAAAAGTTGCAGTCATCACCGGTGGCGCTACCGGCATCGGCCGCGCCGCAGCGAAGCGCTTCATCGAGGAGGGCGCCTTCGTCTTCATCTTCGGCCGCCGGCAGGAAGCGCTCGACGCCGCTGTCGCCGACCTAGGGCCCAATGCCCGCGCGGTGAAGGGCTCGGTCTCCGATCTGGCCGACCTCGATCGACTCTACGCGGCGGTGAAGGCCGAGCGCGAAACCCTCGACATCGTCTTCGCCAACGCCGGGGCTGGAAGCCCGCTTCCGCTCGGCGAGATCACCGCCGAGCACATTGACGAAACCTTCGACACCAATGTGAAGGGCACGATCTTAACGGTCCAGAAGGCGCTGCCGCTGATGGGCAAGGGTGGTTCGATCATCCTGACCGGCTCGAGCGCCGGCACCACTGGCGCCGCGACAATGAGCGTCTACAGCGCGAGCAAGGCGGCAGTGCGCAACCTCGCCCGGACCTGGGCGGAGGATCTGAAGGGCACCGGCATCCGCGTCAATGTGCTGTCGCCGGGGCCGACGGCGACCGAACTCGCGAAGGCAGCTCTAGGCGAGGAAGGCATGAAGCTCTACGCCTCGATGAATCCGCTGCAGCGCATGGCCGATCCGGCGGAGATCGGAGCGGCGGCGGCCTTTCTCGCGTCGGACGACAGCAGCTTCATGACCGCTAGCGAGCTCGCCGTCGACGGCGGCCTGGCGCAAATCTAACGCACTCGCCCTACGACACTCCATTCGATTATTCGCAGCGCCGTAGGTTTCGGTGAACCAGTTTCGGTAAACCACAAGGAGAACATATGAGCTACGCAATTGTAGGATTCGGCAAGATCGGCCAGGCCCTCGCCCACGCCTTCGCCCGTAAAAACATCAACGTAACAGTCGCGAGCCGCCGGCCCCCCGAGGAGTTGGCACCGCAGGCTCGGGCGATCGGACCCACGGTCTTCGCCAAGTCGCTGCAGGAAGCGCTCAAGGCCGACACGATCATCCTGGCGGTCCCATTCGGGGAGCATCGCGAGGTTGCGAAGGCCCTGCCGAACTGGGAAGGCAAGACGATCGTCGACGTGACGAACGCGTTTGGCGTTCCGCCTGAAGACTTGGATGGCCTCCCGTCCTCCGCCTTCGTCGCGAAGGCGTTCACCGGCGCCAAGCTCGTGAAGGGTTTCAATCATCTGGGTGCGGCCATCCTGGCTACCGATCCGATCGTCGAGGGCGGCCACCGGGTCGTCTTTCTGTCGAGCGACGACGAGGACGCGATCACTCCCGTGGCGGATTTGGCCAAACAACTCGGGTTTGCGCCCGTCAAGCTGGGAACGTTCAACGAGGGCGGCGCGCTGGTGCACGCACGCGGCAAGACTTGGGGTCGGCTCATCTTTCAGGATTTGTTCAAGAAAGAGCAGTAATCGATGACTTCTGTCTGCTTCGGAGGGATCGATAAGTTCAACATAAAAAACCAACGAAAAACAAAAAGGAAAAATATATGAGTAATAACCATGGACAACAATTGGCGGGAAAAATCGCGGTGATCACAGGCGGAAGTAGCGGGATTGGCTTGGCCACAGCCAAGCGCTTCGTGGAAGAAGGCGCCCACGTTGTGATCACTGGGCGACGAGAGAACGAACTGAAGGAGGCCGCAGCCTTCATCAAGAGAAACGTTACAACCGTCACAGGCGACGTATCGCGCTTGGAGGATCTGGACCGGCTCTATGCCGTCGTGAAGGAGAAACATGGTCACATCGACATACTCTTTGCGAACGCGGGCGCGGGTACAATCGCACCGCTCGCGGTGGCTACCGAGGGACATTTCGACCAGACCTTCGACGTGAACGTAAAGGGAACCTTCTTTACGGTGCAAAAGGCCCTTCCCCTATTCAAAGACGGCGGCTCGATTATCTTGAACTCGTCGGTCTCAAACGTGTTGGGGCTGCCAGGGTTTAGCACCTACGCCGCGAGTAAGGCGGCTGTGCGCAACTTCGCGCGCGCCTGGACTCTGGAGCTGAAAGACCGCAAGATCCGCGTGAATTCGATGAGCCCCGGGCCAATCGAGACCCCCGCCTTAGAGACAACGACGGGCCTTACCGCTGAACAGGCCGAGCAGGCCGCCGCCCAGTTTTCCTCGCAGATCCCAATGGGTCGCAGGGGCAAGCCAGAGGAAATCGCGGCCGCCGTCACGTTCCTCGCCTCCGATGAAAGTTCTTTCATCACCGGCGTGGATCTCGCCGTCGATGGAGGCATGGCGCAGGTCTGACCCCGGCAGGTCGCTTCTCGAACTTTCTAGCACGTATCGGAGAAACATTTTGAGCTACGCGGGAAAAGGAGATTTCAATGAGCATCGAAAAGAACGTCCAAATCGTGAAGGACTTCTTCGCCGCGGTCGGCCGCGGCGACAAAAAGGGTCTGCTGGCGCTGGTCGCCGAAGACATTGAGTGGATCATTCCGGGTGAGGACTGGCCGCTGGCCGGAACGCACCGCGGGCATGCCGGGGTGGAAAAGGTGCGTCAGAAGGCGTCCGAAGAGATAGAAACGACATATCCAAAGCCCCCCGAATTCGTGGCGCAGGGAGACCGGGTTCTGGTCGTCGGGGTCGCTACGGGGAAAATCAAAGCCACGAATAAGACGTTTGAGGACCACTGGGTCTTCGACATTACCGTTCGAAATGGCAAACTGACGAAGATCCGGGAGTATATCGACACGCAAGCCCTGGAGCGGGCCTCCGAGATGCCCGCGATCCCCAGGTCCTGACCAGTCGACGCCGATCCCACAATCGCCGCCGTTTATCGAACGGTAAAAGGCGGCACTTCACGGCAAAAAGCGCTTCCCGCCTGTCGCCGTTTGAATTCGTTCCTGCATAAGCCGGATTGTGAATACGCCGTTTTGGCGTGGCAGACACCCCCGCTCACAGGTCTCGTCACCGGCTTTGACTTATGCCAGCAGGGTGTCTGGGTCGTCATGCCGCATACGGACATTTGAACTTCGGAGGATTGCATGTGCAGTAAGAGCTTGATTCGTACAGCCAGAATGTTTGTTTTGTCTTTCCTGATCTCGGGTACCTGCGCCGTGGCGCAGACGCCGCAACATTTCAGCGGCTCGATCAACGACTTTAGTCCGTCAACCGTGAAGGCCGGACCGTATGTCATGGCCGGCCATTGGGCATTAGATCTGCACGACGGATCGACCCTGGGCGATTTTTCGGCAATGTTCAATATGGAGACATCCGACTACGGAATCACCGAAGGCATCGTCGATCCCACCGACCCTTCCACCCGGAGCGCTCACACCCATCACATCCGGGTGAAGAATGCCGTGGTCACCTGGAACATGGACGGATGCCCCGCCTTCAACCCGGCGACGGCTGCAGGCTTTCAGGTGAACGGCACGGTCAGCCTTCTGACCGGCAACGGAAGCAACGCGCCGTTTGAAACCGATCCGCCCTCGTCCACCGTCCAGGTTTGCGTGACCGGAGGAAGCGGGGATGCTTCCATCCCATATTCGAATATGAGCCTGGTGTTCCAGGGACCCGCGACCGCGCACTTTGGAACAGCGGCAGTTCACGGGGTCGTCAGCACAAAAAAGTAGCGAGTCTCAAAGATATTCAGCTCCCCTTGGCCGTGCCACATGACATGGCCAAGGGGATCGGAGTAAAGGGCCTACCCTGAGCGGAGTCGAAGGGATCTGCCTCTCTCAGTCTGTGTGCGAGGGAGATCCCTCCACGCGCTGGTGAAAGCGCGCGCGTTCGGGATGACGCTTCAGCATGTGCTGCCTGATGCCCAGCGGAGTCGCGAGATAGGGGTTCACTGTAAACCCAACTTGCGTTGTAACTCGACAAAGCGGGGATCACTGCGTAACGGGTCAAAAAATGGATGAACCTTTACGTAAGTTACGATGGTCGATCGCTCCCGGTATGCTTGCTCAAGCCAGTTCATCGCTTCCCTATTGTCGGCCAGGCCAAGGTAAGCGTTCACGAAGGCGCCCGCTGGAACGAAGCCCTTTTTTTGTCGCTCTTTCAATTCTGTGAGAATGGAGAGTGCGTCGTTCCGCCGGCCAGCCTGTGCGTAGCCTCGCACCAGAACGCCAAGAACACCGGGACTTCGCTGTGACAGCAGGGCCGATTTCTCAAGAACGGTGACCGCATCCGCCGCCTGGTGATTCGCAATGAGGGAAAAACCGAGACTCCATAATTTGGCCGCATCATTCGGCTCCAGCGAAAGGTCCGCTTCGATTTCATGGATCGACTCGTCAAAGCGGCGCGCATGAAAGAGGATATTTCCGATATCGTCGCCGGACACCGTGAAGGGGTCAAGTTGACGGCCGCGACGCGCATACTCGAGCGCTTCATCGAATCGCCCTTGCACCAAAAACCAGGACGAAAACGACGAACAGGCCAGCGCGCTGTTTGGATTCAAATCCAGCGCCCTTCGGTACTCCGCCTCGGCTTCGGCCCATTTCCAGGTCGCCTGGTCGAAGTCACCGAGTACGACATGTGCGTCCGATGAGTCAGGATCGAGTTCTATCGCTTTCTGTATGGCTTCGGACATCTTCGGAAGCACGTTCGCCATCGGCTCTCCCGAGTAAACGGTTCCGAGCATTTGGTAGGCCTGAGCCAAACTAATGTAGGCAGGCGCGAACGAAGAATCCGCGCGGATTGCATCTTCGAAATGCCCGATGCTTTCCTCAACTGCGACTTTCACCTGTGAGCGATTCAGTCCATACCGGCCCATCAGATAGCTCTCGTACACTTCCGGGGAAACGGCACGCTGCGCGGCAAGTCGCTCACGTTCGCGGCCACTGACGGTGACCTCAACCTTGCGAGCGATGTCCTGCGCAACATCGCTTTCCAACGCCAGTACCTGCTGAAACTCGCGGTCGTAGGTGGATGAGAACAAGTGTGTGTCGCTGCTCGCGTTGATCAGTTGAGCGCTGACCCGTATGCGAGTTCCTTCTCGAATTACTGAACCTTCGACCACCGCGTCCACGTTGAGTAACTTGGCTAGTTCAGGCAAGGAAAGCTTGCTGTCTTTAAAGCGCATCACGGATGTGCGGGACACGACATGCAACCCGTCTATGTTGGCAAGCCTGCCAATTAACGCCTCGGTGATGCCGTCGGCTAGATACTCTTGATTGGAATCCCCCGACAGGTTTTTCAAAGGGAGCACTGCCAACGACGTGATCCTGGGTGGGCGCGCATTCCCCATCCGGTGGCGGACCAGCGCATACGCGACCGCCACCAAGGCGATTACGGCAACGACAGAAATAATTGCCGACCGCCCAGAGAACACGCCCGCTCTTTTTAAACCTGGCCGTTGATTCAGATCCGTTGGTGCAGCTTCAGGGAAATTTTTCGTCTCCTCAGATTCTTCGGGTTCCTCCGGTTCTTCTTGAATCTCAACTTTGCGGCTTTTCAGCCACGCTTCCAGTTCAACTTTTAAGGCATAAACCGAGCCGCGTTTGTCGTGCAAGTGGCGATGGACAGGCATTCCCTCGCGCCTCTCCCAGCGTTGAACCGTGGTCACATCCCTTTTAAGGAATGTCGCGATTTCCTTCCACGAGTCCAACCGGCCTTCGGTTGTGCCTTCTGTTGGACGAGATTCACCCATAAAGTTTTCCTACCAGTGGAGAGCTTAAGCCAACCAATCTGACGGGTGCCAGATACCTGCACTTTATCACCACGAGTTGCCACCAGTGAGCCTTGGCGAGTGGGGCAATCACGCCCGCCTTGGCTTGAGTCGGATTTCGGCCCGGAATCCGCAAACAGATAGGCTGAATCCTGCAAGCACTCGAACTCGGCGGTGCGCCGGGGTATTGGCAGGAGAAATGTACTTGCCATCACAGATTCATTTGACAATTAGCTAAGTTAGTTACATATTAGTCCGCATCTGTAAGACCCTGGGGCGAAGTCGCATTGCGTTCACCATCCTGTAACTCCGTAAAAATCTGAGGAGTATTACCATGCGAATGTTTTTCTGGGCGATCTGCTTGCTCGCTCTCTCTCTATCTGTTCCTGTGGCCTTCGCAGCCTGTACCATTACCATCTCACCCGCAACCATTACCGTCGCCGCCAGCGGCACCATGAGCTTTACCGCGACGCCGTCTCACGGCTGCAGTGGAACTTATTCCTGGACTTCCACCATCGGAACCTTTAGCCCGACCAATACAGCGACAACGACATTCACTGCACAATCGACACCGACCACCGGTACCATCACGGTGACCCTTACCAGCGGTACCCTTCACGTTTCAGGAAATGCCACGGTCACGATCAATCCGGTCATTCAGTCGGGCTTTTTTGGCATGGATATCAATCAGAACAACACAGTTGGCGGAGTTCCCATGGGAGAATCCGATCCTTGGCCGTCGGTAGGCGGAGGCGTCAACTTTGGCACCTACCGCACCCTGGGCAGCACACTCAACTGGTCGAGTCTGGTCAGCGGATGCCCAGCCACGGATGGCGGAACGCCGACTTACATCTGGTCTAGCCCAAATGGCACTACCAACAAGTTGTATAAGTGGTTCTCTCAGGCTTTTGCCGGCGGACAAAAGGTGATGATTGACGCCTACTCCACGCCCACCTGTACAGTGTTCAACGTTCCCTTTAACCCGGCCCAGCCATGCGCAATGTCGCTCGGTCAGGATGGGTGCTATCTCCCTGGCGATGTCTCCGGTACAGACTTAGCGTGGAAGGGCTTTCTGAACGATCTGCTCGCCTACCTCAACACAACCAAGTTCACTAGCACCAACACGTTCATGATTAGCCAATTGGGATATATCGAGGTGTGGAATGAACCCAATGTGAGTGCAGAATGCAACGGCACTGACCATCTCTACAACGGCTCGACGTTTGGCACCGGCAATTGCACTGCGCCGAATCTCGCAATCCTGCTGAGCGACGCCTACCAGATCGTGCAGGCTTTCAACACTGCCCATGGCACAAACATCAAGGTCATCAGCCCTGCCTTGACGGCGGCCACCGAGCCCCTATCGACGAATTGCATTTTAACGGCTCCCACGATCCACAGCTTTTTTTCGACCGTCATGGGTGCGATTGCGAGCAGCCCAACCGGGACGCAAAGCATGGACTACATCGGCTTTCACGGTTACAACTACATACCGAATAACACCACCGGAACCCCCGATCCGGCCTCGGGCGCTAGTTGCATCAGTCAGCTGACCGCAAACGTTCAGCAAACAGCTACCAGTGTAAACAGCGGCTTTACCCAGCCTGTTTATGACACCGAGGGAAGCTGGGGAGGTGGTGGGCAAAATTCTCTTATCACCGACAGCGCATCCAACGGCGGCATCGGGCGCGAACAGGCATTTGCAGGAATTTTCAATCTCGTGCAGGCCGGCTATGGTCCGTCTCTTCAAGGCTTGAGCTGGTATGGATGGGACTTCCAGGTTCCAAATACAGGTGCGCCCTCAACCGGCCAGTATTGGAATGAGGCAGGAAGCGGAAGCCTTGCCCCCGCCGGCACGGCGTACGCGACACTCTACAGTTGGCTATCCGGGGCGGACCTTTCAACCACCTTTGCGGCTCGGGTGACTGCGTGCGGGCCCTATCAATTGACCACGGTCTGGACCTGCCAATTCGTGTTTCCGAATGGCAAGTTCGGTTTGGTCGTCTGGGACAACAATGGGACCTGCTCGGGCAGCACCTGTACGGTAACGAATACGAGCTGGCCGGTCCCAGCCACACCCGCTGGAGGCAGCGTCACCTACACCACCTGGAGGGATTTGAACAACGGAACTCACACCATCAGTGGAGGCACAGTTCCACTCAGCTTGCAGCCAATCCTGATCAACAATTGAGCGGGCCGCTCAGGCTTTGATCGCCGGTTGCCCCACCCTTCCCGCGTCGTGTGCGGGGAGGGTGGGCTTTCGGCAAACCTTCGCGCGAGAAACGGATTGCATCAGAAGTAAATCTTGGCACCAAGTTGAATGACTCGAAACCCTCCAGCACCTGTGTTCGGTGTGGCTGCGTTCGTGCCGAAATTACTATTCTTTGAGATCGAAATCAGTGTCGCAGGATCGTTGTACTCCCATGGCCCATTCACGTTATATCCGTAGTTTTGATTCGTGAAATTGGGATGGTTGAAGAGATTGAAGGCCTCGAGGCGAAGTTGCAGATAGCGAGCCTCGTTCTTGCCGAGCGGAAGATTCTTAAACAGCGACATATCCCAATTCTGCACCCCGCCGTACCGCAGGATGTCGCGCGTGCCCCGCTGCGGAAGTCCCACCGCCGGAAGCGCCGGATTTCCCTGCCTATCCGCGGTGAAATAGAACGGGATGTTGCCCCACATATTTCCGCCATCCAGTGAGCCGGACGGGAACGAGAAAGAATTGTTCAAGTCCACCGGCGCCCCGCTGATGAACTGCGTAATACCGCTCAGTTGGAAATTGTCCGTAATATATCCAAGCCATCTCGGCCCGTTGAAGTGCTTCGTGAGATTGGGCAGATCATAAACGTAGTTAAACGCGAGCACTTGCTGGTTGTCCCACGGTGCGGCGCGATAATCCAAATTCTGGTTCACGGGATTCTGCTCGTCCTGATCTCCTGACGCTGTGATCAGCGATTTCGACCAGGTATACGCGGCTCCGAACGTGAGTCCCTTACTGAAGCGGCGCTGCAAAGAAGCTTGGAGCGAGTTGTAGTTGGAATTGCCGTTGAACTCCAGGTAAGGAATCTGCCCGTAACCCTTGAACGGAACCAGGAAGGCGTTCGTGAAGGCAGCCCATCCAAACGCGCACCATCCGTTGTAATTGAATCCGGCAGCTTGATAGGCGGGATCCATGTTCGGCTGCACGGCCGGCACGCCGCCGCCATTCCACAACGAGCAGTTAGGGTCCTGATTCTGGGCTTGGAATGCCGCGCCGTAGGGAACCGCATTGATGTTGCGCGAGGTAACGAGATGCCGTCCCATGGTGCCCACATACGCGAGATCGAGCGTCGTGCCACGTCCCAGCGCCTGTTGCACTCCCAAACTATAACTGTAGACGGTCGGTACTTTGCCGTCATGGGCGGCGCCGATAATATTGCCATCGCCCTGCACCGGACTTTCCGCAGAAGCCGTCGACAAAGACGGCAGATCTGCGACATTACCCGCCGCTACCGAGGGCGTCTGCACGACCGCAGGATTGTTGAACACGGTATTGAAAATCAGATTGCCCTGCGAACGGTCATGGGTCATGCCAAAACCGCCGCGGATAATCGTTTTCTGCCTGCCGAGCAAGTCATACGCAAAACCAAAACGAGGCTCCGGCATGATGCCCCGCCCATTCCATCCGCCCGCCGGGATTTCGTTGTTTTTGGTGTACTGCATGCCGTTCAGCGGATTTCCGCCGTCGGCATTGATAATTTCCCCGCTCGTGAAGTCGATCGTTACTGCGTCGGCCGGGTTATAGGCCGCTGGATTGAACAGTGCAACCTGGTTCTTGGCGTCGTACTGTGGCGGAATCCAGGCAAACCTAATGCCGTAATCGAGTGTCAGTTTTGAAGTAATTTTCCAGGTGTCCTGAACGTAGAACTCAAGCTGGTTATAGCGGAAATATCCCGTCGGACGGGCTGTGGACTGGTCGAAGCCGGTGAACTCTCCGAGCAGCGCGCTGGCTAATGGATCGCCAAGTTGACACGTCGTAGAGGGCGCGCATGTTCCCCCGCTGGTTCCTTCATCGCCGAAGCTGAACTGTCCGTTCACGTTGCCCCACGCGATCTGGTCTTTGCGGCTTCGCTGGTAGAAGACACCCGTCTTTAATATGTGCTTGCCCAAAACCCACGTCAGGTTGTCATTCACGTTGATGGTGGTATTCGCCTGCTTCCAGGGTGTTGCCCCGAGATAGGGCCCTTGGAAATTCACATTGTTCAGGCCGCCAAAGCTCATGTCTGGAATCGCCTGATCCGGAGTAACCGGGAACAACAGCGGCAGATTGAATCCATTCGCAGCGCGGGAAATATTGTTGTTGTTTCCCTCGGCAATCGTGAGCGTGTGGCTCGGCCCGACGGAGAATTCGTTGAGAACATTGTTGGTGATCGTGCTGACAAGGTTTACCGAGACGTTCCAGCCGGGATGTCGTTGCGTGCAGCCTCCCGTGAACGCTGTTCCGGACGCGCAGGCAAAAATTCCAAACGGGCCGGGGAACGGCGTGAAAGGAGAAGTGTCGGTTTCAGAGTTATGTATGTAGCGTCCGAAGATACGATTCTTGCTGTTGAATTGAAAATCGACGCGAACAATGTCTTCGCGGCGGGGCGCATGTCCCGACAAGGATTGAGAATAGTTGTAGTTCAAACCATTCGATCCAAAGCCCGGCACATTCGGCAGCGGGAACAGGTTCAGCAGCGTCTCCATCTGCTGAAATACAGCCTGTTGCGAGGTTGTCAACTGCGTTGAATCGATCTTGTTGTTTGTAATTCCAGGGCCCGCGATCACAATCGGCTGGCCATTGCCATCGACGGACTGTGAGAAATCGCCGGTCCGTTCAGCAGCCGTTGGAGTGTAGAACTGCGCCAGGGCCAAAGGAACAAGCTGGCGATAGAATTCCTGGCTCCAGAAGACAAACAGTCTGTCTTTCTTGATCGGCCCGCCGATCTGATATCCGAAATAGTTATAGCGGTAAATTTCCGGCTTGTTCGGGTCGCCGTTGGCAAGCTGGTTCTGCTTATTGAAGTACTCGTTCGCGTTCAGGCCGTCGTTGCGGTGGAAAAAGCGCCCGTCGCCGTGCCACTGGTTGGTGCCACCCTTCGTCGTGATTGCGATCTGACCTCCGGCGGCCTTGCCATATTCCGCCTGGTAATTTGAAGTCAATATCTTCACATCTTCGATCGCATCGGTATTGATGGTTACGTGGGTTCCACCGTTGTTCCCGGTGTCCACATTGGACGCCCCGTCGATCGTGAATTCATGCTCGTTCGATCGCGTCCCGTTGATGTTGTACGCATCGAGCCCGCCAGTCCCGGACTGGTGCGCATCCAGGCTGCCTGCGACTCCAGGAACCAGTTTCAGGTAGTCCAAAACATTTCGGCCGTTCAGGGCCACGTCGTTCAATTGCTTGCTGGTGATCAGATCGGAACGTTCGCCGGAGTTGGATTGCAGCTGGAGCTGGGCGGCGTCGGCGCTCACGGTCACCGATTCCGAACTGGCTCCAACATTCAGGACGTACTCCCCGGCATTCAGCTTGCCGCCAGTATTGAGGACGATGCCTTGTGCCTCCAGGTGCTTAAAGCCTGTAGCTTCGATCCGAATCACGTAGGTCGAGGGCGGCATATCCGGAACAACGAAGTCGCCGGTGTCATTCGTTTTGACGACCCGCGTCGCTCCGATGGTCGGGCTCACGACAGTCACCGTGGCATTGGCTACATACGCTCCAGTGGAATCTTTCACTCGGCCGAAAATCGTGCCGGAAGTAATTTGTGCGAAAGCTGCGGCTGAGAGGCAGAACGTGCTCAAAAGGATTGCAATCTTGACGACGAGGGACTTCTTCATGGCGGGTCTCCTTGGACCGGAAGCGCGACGGGGCGCTGGTTTCATAGGAACGACGTACCGCTGCTTGGACGTGCTGGTCGACGCGACGTGAGTCGCATAGTTCCCGGACGAGCACCGGGCGGCGGGGTCGATTGTGAAATTGTAGGAATTATAGAGCGATCAAGATGGTTCGTAAAACATTTGTGCGCACGTAACTGGCCCGGATCTGCGCCGCATCTCCGATCCAGATCTCGTGCCCCAAGTCCTCGACCAGTTCGACGAACCATTGACTGTTGCCCGTCGCTTCCATGCCGATCAGTACCGGCGCCACAGTTGCTGATAAAAAGCTTTGGCGTCGCCACTGGCATGCACCAGCTTCCGTTCCCCACATTCCCCAGTCCCCGTGTCCAACAACGACACTTGTTGCCAGCTGGGATGGAAATCACATCCTATAATCATCATGCGAAGGTTCCTTCCTCCCCAGAAGCCTTAGTCCTCAAACCAAGACTATCGGGTTGATCGAGCCTTCGTTCTTGTCCAATCCGTCCTTGCTTTTTTTGCAAAGCCTGCCCCTGAGCCACAGCTCATGGTATCGGCAGCATCGTACCCGCCCCCTTCGACAGGCTCAGAGCAGGCTCTGCAGAAAGCGCAGGGATAGGACGCCCCCGTCTCGAAACAGAAATCACCAAACGAACCTGAAGGGGTCGGGCCACCCGCCTTACGAGCCCAACAGGTCACGCGGACCGTCCATAAAGCGGAAAGGTGCTCACGTTATGGACAGTCGGATTGCAATCCCCAGCGACCCAATGTCAAGAACGACGATGCGAATCAATCACTTGAGACAAGCCTCAGGGTTGGTCCTCGGGATGCATACAGTCCTCCGTAGTCGCACGCCTCCCCAAATCTTGCGCCGCTCGACGACACATGCGTGAACAGTCCATCGCTCGCCTAAGTCCGCCACGCTGGTTCTCTTCCAAACATCTAATCGCGGCGTCGTGCATTTTGGTGGGCGGGCAAGCCACCGTAATTGCCATTCTGGGCCAAGGGACACCTGGTCCTATCCTCTCTGAGGCCGCCCAACTTGCTCTTGGCCTAATTTGTATTCTGGCTTGCACTGCGGCATTTCGACGATCCAGTGGCATTGCACGATACGCTTGGAGGTTACTCGCGGTCACGTTCGTCGTGTGGTCGGTCGCTCAGGTGATCGGGGTGTACCTCGATATTTCTGGCGACCACTCGCTAGACAGCTTTGACGACATCCTGTTCTTTCTGTCGGTGATCCCGTTTGGCCTGCTGGCCTTCCTCGACCCAGACGGTGAACCAAATCACTTTGACAAGCTGCACCTTCTGGATTTTGTTCAAGTCTGCATCTTCTGGACGTCGATCTTGCTCTACTTCTCTCCCAGGTTGTGGTCGCCGGCAACTGCCTTTCACATCGGCCACTTCATGTGGTCTCGGACCATCGCCTTTGATGCACTGTCGGCTGCGGCGTTTGTAGTGCGGGCGTTGCTCGCAAACTCGAAAGTCGTGCGCTCATTTTTTGGACGCATGGCTTTGTTCTTAATCCTGTCCGGCTTGGCTGATTCATATGCGCTGAGCCCAGGACAAGACTTGCCGCCCGGCGGGTGGTTTGACCTGGTTTGGAGCGTCCTGCTTGCAATTCCCATCCTCATAGCCGCCACATGGAAGAATGAGAAGGAGGGTCCAACAGACGCATCTCCCAAGACCCAGAACATCTTTGTTAACCAAGTCTTCCCGTTGGCATACCCACTGATTAGCTTTTTTGTCCTAGCTCGCGTGAATCGATCCTACCCCGTACTGTCGACGATACTGTTCGCGCTCGCTTTCATGGCTTTTGCGCTGCGTGTGCTCGTCATCCAGCAGAGGCAGGCGCGGAGTAAAGAAGCGTTGCACGAGTCAGAGAGCGCCTATCGCCTTCTATTTGACAGCAATCCGCTTCCGATGTGGGTCTTTGAACGCAAGACCTTGAAGTTTCTCGCCGTGAATGAGGCCGCATCCAGGCAGTACGGGTTTTCGAGTCGCGAATTCCTAACGATGACAATCGCGGACATTCGACCCGTAGAAGACCTTCCTGCTCTTACGGAGGCCACAGCAAAGCCGCTGCACGGACTTCAGGATGCGACGACTTGGCGACATAGGAAAAAGGACGGCGCAATCATCGATGTCGAGATTATCGCTCATGATCTAAATTTCCATGGAATCGAAGCGGAGTTGATAGCAGCGCGTGATGTTAGTGAACGGAAGCGCACCGAGCAGATGCTGCATGATAGCGAGAACAAATATCGCGTGCTGTTCGAAGACTCGGCGGATGCGAACTGGCTGCTGGACTCAACAGGCTTTCTGGATTGTAATTCTGCTGCACTCCGGATGTTCGGATATTCAGCCGGGTCCGAGATGATGCACCCGGCCGACATTTCGCCCCCAACCCAACCTGACGGCACGTCTTCCCGAGTGAGGGCCGAAGAGAGGATTGCCGCGGCGCTTCACAATGGCACCGACCGGTTCGAGTGGTCGCACCAGCGCAAGAACGGGGATGTTTTCCCGGCTGAGGTGTGCCTGACGGCATTGACGCTGGGCGGGAAGCCACGCCTACTGGCCACCGTGCGTGACATTTCGGATCGTAAACTCGCCGAGAAACGGATCCAATTCTTGGCCTATTACGATGCCCTGACGGGACTGCCCAATCGGACTCTTCTGAAGGATCGGGTGACGAAGGCACTCGCCGCCGCACGTCGGCAGGAGCATAAAGTGGCGCTCCTGTTCCTGGATCTGGACAGGTTCAAGGACATCAATGACTCACTTGGGCACTCGGTAGGTGACCTCCTCCTACAGGAAGTTGCAGAGAGATTGAAGAAATGGGGGCGTGACCAGGACACCGTCGCCCGTCTTAGTGGGGACGAATTCCTCATCACGTTGACCGAAGTGAAGAATGTGACTGACGTAGCAGTTGCGGCTGAGCGGCTTATGGATGCAATGACCTCTGAATTCATCGTCCAAGGGCACACCCTGAATGTTAGTTGCAGCATAGGCATCAGCGTCTTTCCCGAGCACGGCGCGGACGGCGAAACCCTAATCAAGAATGCCGATGCCGCCATGTATAGCGCGAAAGACTGCGGTCGCAACAACTATCGATTCTTTACGGCAGACATGAATGCTCAGGTCGTGGAGCGATTGACCTTGGAAAGCAAGTTGCGACTGGCGCTCGCCAACGAAGAACTGTTCCTGCAGTATCAACCTCAGGTGGATGTGGTCACCGGCAGGATCACCGGCCTCGAGGCTCTTCTTCGTTGGCAGCATCCTGAATTGGGGCTGGTGCCCCCAGACAGGTTCATACGAATTGCTGAAAACAGCGGCTTGATTGTGCCGATTGGCGAATGGGTGCTTAGGACAGCCTGTTCTCAAGCGCAGAAATGGCAAGCAGAGGGTCTACCTGCTGTGACGATGGCAGTAAACGTATCCGCGATCCAGTTTCGTCAAGAGGGCTTTTGCGAACTCCTCCGAAGAGTGTTCCGCGAGACGGGCCTGGCCCCGCAATGTCTCGAATTGGAGTTAACGGAAAGCCTCCTCTTAGCCAACGCGGACCTGATGCTACCAGTTGTTCAAGAGCTGACGGCCATGGGTGTGAAGCTTGCTATCGACGACTTCGGAACTGGCTACTCCAACTTCACCTCCTTGAGACAGTTTCGGATCAGCAAACTCAAAATCGACCGCTCATTTATCAGGGATGTAGCCATCAATCCCGATGATGCAGCGATTACCGTTGCAGTTATCAGCATGGCGAAAAGCCTGAGGCTCAAGGTGACTGCCGAGGGAGTCGAAAACGAAGAGCAAGTGTCGTTCCTGCGAACACATCATTGTGACGAGATTCAGGGCTACTACTTCAGTAAACCCCTAACGGCAGACAAGGCCGGAGAAAAGCTGCGAGGCGCAGCGGTACAAGCACTGTGTGATGTGGAGAGGCCCAAACGGGATCTCACTCATACACTCTAGAACTGGAACTGCTGCGGTGGAGAATTTCCAACAGAGCGACCAGTCGAGTCGAGCACTCCCTCTTGGGGCGGGAGTACAAGGTTCGTTTACGAAGAACGGGCGCGAAGCTCTTCATCATTCGCAGAGCACCAGCCTGCCGTGCTTGTTGCGGATTGGAGGATGCTGGGCTTCGGTGGACTGGAACTGTGCAGACGCATACGTCGGGACTTCGCAGACTGCTACCGCCACCTCATCCTCATTTCGTGAAACAGCGACCTTTCTATCGTTATGCGAAATCGTGTTACTTAGTCCTTTCAGATATCGCCAAGAACACGTGTCGGATTGCCACAGACCTCGATTCGGTTTCGCCTGCCTTCCTTCGATTCTCCAAGACGGTCAATTCTGACCAGTTTTTCGGAGTCCAGGGCCTGACACTGATGAATCCAAGTGTTCCGAGGGCAGGGATTGATATTGGGAAATGTCTGAATGAGGTGGGTACTTCGAGAAGCTCAAGAAAGCTGCGTGCTGTGATCCTTACGTGGATTGCTTGCCCACTGCCAAGCTCGGGAGGTTCACATGCCGGATACAAGAGTTGAACGTGGAACGTGTCGTTTCATCGCACAAATCGCCGAAGGTGGACGGCCGATGATTGCCCTTCAATTCTCTCCCAGAACCGGATCGATACTCGACCACGCCATGCTGAGCTTTAATCTTTTCGGTGCTCTTACGCTGGAACAAGCCAAGAATTTGGCCGATGGGCTGAACGAGCAGGTGTTGGACGTTTCGGTAGCAGTGTCCAGCGACCATCCTATGTTTGCGCGTGAGTCTTCACTTGCATCTAGGTTTCCTTAAACAAGGGCGGGTAAGTGCTCAGCCAATTCTAGGAGGTAGATCAGGCAACGCGGACGGTTGTGCAACGCCCGTTGCAAAGCTCGTACGTTCCGAAAACGCACGGCTCCGGAGAAGGAACGATGAAGATACTCCTGATCGAAGACAGCAAATTCCAACGAATTGCAAACGAGAGATCGCTGGTCAAGGCTGGGTACGATGTTATTCAGGCGGGAGACGGCGAAGAGGGCTTGCGTGTTGCTCGCGAGAACATTCCCGATCTGATTTTGCTCGATATGATGCTACCCAAAGTATCGGGACTCGACGTTCTTCGGGCGCTCAAACTTGACGCCCTCGTAAAACACGTTCCGGTGATCGTCTTGACCGCTCTGGGTCAAGGCAACGAAGGCAAGCTACTGAAAGACGGGGCGACCGCATTTCTTCTGAAAACGCAGCAATCGCTAGAGAACAATTCCTCCGTTCTGATCCAGACAGTTAAGAGTGTCTTAGCAAGAACAAAGGCGTCAGTCTAGCTGAGTGGACGGTCATTTCCGCTGTGCAAACCCGGCATCCCTTCTCCCATCTGAACCCACCGGATAGCGGGTCGGTATTTTCGGCCACGCCCGAAGTTGCGATTCCCAAAATCAGTCAGGAGATTCTGGCGGAAATGTGGGAACAACCCGCTCGCGAGTTGATTTCTTCATGAAACGATTCCGGAAATTGGGGTCCATTGACTATCACAGCGGCGAGAGCAACGCGGCATAAAGAATTGTCACGATGTACAGAACCTGACACAAATGGAATAGAAAGCGACATGGCGACGGTCGTTGATAGTGGGTGGAAGATCGGGCCTATGAGAGGCAAGTATTTATTTCAAGAGCGTTCACTTGTGAACAGACATCTTTGACCGGCAATAGTAAGTTCGACGCAACCGAAGGAGAAAGCAATGAGGAACTGACGCGGCCCCTCCCGTCTTCCGGCTCCTGTCTTGTGGCGCAGTCATTTCGTCATGCTGCGCCACGCTCTTACCAAGGATGGCACCTATGATGTACAGAATACCGTTTGCCGACCCGTGTCCTGATCGAGACAACCACTGTGGCGAACCCAACTTGCCCGGGCCCCTTGCCATCATACGGAAGGCTACATTCCAATGGCCTCCAGATTGTGCTTGGCCGTTCTTAGATCGCAAATCGGAGAGCGACACGGTAGACCCTGGCGGTAAAACATGCGAGATGGCAAATTGAATACCAAGACTACAAGGGATGAAGTTTCACGCCAGAAATCGCGGCAAAGCGGGGACAGACGGGACGTTCCCGGTTTCTAACCCACGGGAGCTGGCCGGCATCCTGATCCCGCGGTCACAAATCAACACTGGATGGGTTCGCTTTGCGTCGGGCGGGTGGCCGGGCTCTTGAGTACGAATCAACACCGTGGGTGCCCCAGTCTTGCGTTCTTTCCAAGGCTGGGAACAATCGAAGCATACGGCGAGAGTTTCTGAACTGACCTGCCCTGGGCTCGCAATCCCATCTCCGAATTATTTGTTTTTCCACAGCCCGATGTGACGCGCAACCTTGACTGAGCATTTCAATTCCGGAATCATGGTTCAGGTCGCGGCAGTCTGGTAGAAACCAAACCGTCCGCCCCTAAGTCCTTTGTTTCACGGATTTTGACCTCTAACTCCTTTGTCATGCGGATTTTGCGGGGAATTTCTTGCTAAAGCCATGATTTCAAAGATTCGGGAGGGAGGGGGGATACCCCCAAACGCTGCTCCACACGCCAGAACCGATGGTCAGCGCGGAGCATCTAACGATTGACTTCCCATCCAGTGAAACCTAGATTGGAAGTGGTTCTTTCACCATTGTTCTTTGAATCGGCCAATCCCACCAGTGGGGGCGTCACGGCTTCGACGGAGATGCTTGCGGCCAAGAGGCATGCCGGGGTCCATACACCCGTAATCGCGTGGAAAATGATAATTGCCAATCAACAGATGGCATACGCAGCCTAACTAGTTTAGGCAGCCGTCCCAAGAGGCTTCGCCCGTGGGCCTCCGAAGGACGTCACACAGCGGGCTGCTCTTTTCATCTACGTCTGGGATGAGAGGCTAAGATCACAGGCTAGCGGAACGCGTTTCTTGTCGGTTCTGAGCGTGGGCCGCGAACGTCCTGGGGTAATGCCCAGGGCATGAACTCGACTAAGCATGTAGTTCTCTTGACCAGTAACATTTTCGGACGCGGGTTCGACTCCCGCCGCCTCCACCATATTCCAACAGTCGTGCTTGCTTCCCAGAAATAGGCAAGCCACCCGTGCGCTGTTCTATGCTGATTTCAAGTCTTCGCTAGCGATTTAGGCGGGATTTTCTGCGGGCTCGGCGGGTAAAGCGACGGGATTTCGTGGAACGCTCATCAGCCAATCCAAGGCCGCTTCGAGAGCGGTCGAATCCACAGGATCGGTCGGGCACGTCACATCGCTTTTCGGTTGGTCGGAGTCTTGGAGCCAGAGTAATGACATGCTCCAATTATGAAGTTAGCCCAGATTTCGACAATACGGGGAAGGCGGTATGAAGGATCGAAGCGCGATTTCAAGCGCATCCGCCCTGTTTTGCTCAACATGCACAAAAAACACCGCTTTTGAACCTGCACGCAAGACAAGAACTTCACCTCGGCATTTTAGAGATGCCTCCAGATTTCTCCTCCATCAAACTATTTCTACTATCCCTCCTTAGTTCGAAGTGGAGTCGTCGATGTTCCCAAAGAGTGCCGGGATGTGCCGCATTTGCAAGTCTCCCGTAAGTCTGGAAGCTTGCAAGATTGATGAAAATGGCTGCGCTGTTCACGAAGAGTGCTACCGAAGAAGAATTGTTCAAGAACAAACCGACCGCGACGAAAATGAAGCCCAAGAACTTCTGGACCAACGGAAACGAGCGTAGCGATTAACGCTCTCGCTCGGGTGAGAATTGCATTCCTGCCTAACTCTCGGACACGTCAGCGCACGCGGTCTGCTGGTCGAAACTATCGCGGCGGACGCCAATCCGCGGAAAGAGCTAGAGCTGTACCGAAAATCCTAAACTTGGAGGCCGCAGTTTCGGACGGAGCGCACCCGCACTGCAATTCCTGTTACACTCTCGCGCATGAAGCCGACTACGCGCAGGGAATTTGTTGAGCGATGTGGAATGGCAGCCGCCGGAGCATGGCTTTTGCCCGCGCTGGCTCAAGCTTCGAACTCGGGACCGTCTGTCCAATTCCCCACCGCAGCGCGCGATCGCATCTCCGTCGCCGCGTATCCTTTCCGCGAGTACATCATGGGATGGAAAGGCTGGGACGGAAAAACTCCGAGCACGGTTCCTGCCGCGCAGCAGATGGAGATGAAAGATTTCCCCGCGCATGTCGCGGAGAAATTCGGCGTGCATCACATCGAGGCGTGGAGCCCGATTTTTCCTTCCACCGATGCGAAGTATCTGGAACAATTTCGCTCGGCCATCGAGAAAGCAAAATCGGCAATAGTAGATATTGCCGTTGACGGGGGACATAGCCAGTACGCCATAGACGCCGGCGAACGTCAGCAAGCCGTTACCGCCAGCAATCAATGGATAGACGTCGCCGTCGCGCTCCATTCGCCGAGTATTCGCACGCATATCGATGGCGCGAAAGATTCCAAACCTGACGTGGGACGTTGCGCCGATACGCTCGCGCGCGTCGCCGAGTATGCTGCGAAAAAGAATGTCGTCGTACATCTGGAGAACGACAATCCTGAAAGCGAAGATCCATTTTTCATCGCGCAGGTGATCGACAAGGTGAACAGCCCGTGGCTGCGGGCGCTGCCGGATTTCGGCAACTCACTCGCCGCGCACGACGAGCAATTTCAGGAGCGTGCGTTAGAAACAATGTTTGCCCATGCGTACGGAATCTGCCATGTCAAAGATGGCGAACCCGACGAGAAAGGCAATGCCACTCACGTGAATATGGCGAAAGCCTTTGCCACGCTGAAAAATCACAACTACAAGGGATATTGCTCGATGGAGTTCGACGCGCCGGGCGATCCTTATAAAGCAACGGCCTCGCTCATCGAGACGACGATGAAGTATTTGTCTTAACCCTCAGTTCACGAGGCAAAGAAGAGATATGGCGGGACAGGGCGTTCAGCGGCGTGACATTTTAAGAATTCTGGGAACGGCCGCGGCGGCCGCGCAATTTCCCGGATTCAGCCAGTGGGCCTTTGCCTGCGGCCACGTTGGAAATGCCGCGTTGCAGATCAAGCCGGCGTCGTACCATCCGCAATTTTTCACGCCAGCGGAGTATGCGGTTGTCGAGCGCCTCGCCGACATCATTATTCCGAGCGACGCGACTCCGGGCGCGAAAGAAGCGGGCGTCGCTGAGTTCATCGACTTCATGGTTTTCAGCGATGCCGATGTTCAATATTCATTTCGCACCGGTATCACGTGGCTGAACGCCCATAGCTAGCGGACTCTCGGGAAGCATTTCATCGAACTGACTTCCGAGCAGCAGACTTCCCTGCTCGAGCCTTTGGGGTTCAAAGATAAGGCTCGTCCTGGCGAGGAGGACGGGCGCAGATTCTTCTCGCTAATGCGCGAATACACGGTCACTGGTTTCTACACGAGCGAAATCGGATTCAAAGAGCTCGATAATCCGGCGCTGAAGTTTTATTCGCAGTCTCCGGAATGTCCGCATAAAGACGACCGTGAGCACCTGCATCTTGCACCCGCCAAATCCTGAACAACTACGACCATGCCGAAAACGATCTACGACGTAATCGTGATTGGAACCGGCGCCGGCGGCGGCATGGCGATCAAGACGCTATGCGAGGCTGGGCTGAAAGTGTGCGCGCTGAATGCCGGACGGCGTCTCGATCCTGAGAAAGATTTCCGCTATCACCGCATGCCGTGGGAGATGAAGTTCCGCGGCCTCGACGATCCCAAGCGGCATGGCGAATCCTTCGGCTACATGGACAACGAGTACACCAAGGCTGCATGGGATCACGAAATTCCCTTCACGGTCGCTCCCGGGACAAAATGGATGTGGCCGCGCTGCAACTCCGTCGGAGGCAAGACGAATTTCTGGGGACGCAGTTCGGCGCGCTTTGGCGACATCGATTTTCGCGCCGCTTCGCTCGATGGCTACGATGTGGATTGGCCGATCACTTACGAGGAAATCAGCCCGTTACTACACGCGGGTCGAGAAAATGATTGGCGTGGCGAGTACGGTGCAGAATCGGCCCAGCAATCCCGACGGTTCGTATCTGCCGCCTTTCAATTTTCGATGCCTCGATTACATTCTTGAGGCTGGCTGCAAGAAAATGGGAGTGCCGTATCTTCCCGACCGTTGCGCACAATTGACGCAGCCGCATGAAGGTCATCCGGCGTGCCATTTTTGCGGGGAGTGCACCACAGGCTGCGATGTTGGAGCTTTTTTCTCGACTCCATATTTCCTGTTGCCCAAAGCGGAGGCGACAAAGAACCTGGAACTGCGAACGAATGCGCTGGCGAAGAATATCCTCGTCGATGAGAACGGGCAGGCCGCGGGCGTCGCGTACATCGACCGCAAGACGAAACAGGAAGTGGAGGTGTACGGGCGCGCCGTCGTGGTCGCCGCGTCGTGTATCGAGTCGGCGCGGATCATGCTGAATTCGAAGTCGCGGCAGTGGCCGAACGGAGTGGCGAATTCCAGCGGCCAGCTTGGACGAAATCTGTGCGACCACCTCTATGGCGATTCCGCGCACGGATATCTGCCGCAATTGCTTGGACAGCCAAGCTTTCCCGATCATGTGGCGGACAGCACGATCGCATGGATGCCGCGCTGGCAGAACTTGAAAGATCCGCACGAAGAAAAATTCATTCGCGGGTACTCGGTCTATCCGGATGGCGGGTGCGGCGGACTTTCCTGGATTCGCGACGGCGCTCGACGGCTTCGGTTCGTCGTTCAAGCGCGAAATCAAGCGGCGATATCCCGCGCCGGTGAGTTTTGGAGTTCAGGCGCCGTCGCTGCGGTCGGACACGAACTTCGTGGATCTCGATCCCGAAGTAAAAGATCCCTACGGAATTCCTGTGGCGCGAATGCATTTTGAATGGGACGAGAATGTTCTGAAGATGTGGGAGCATTCGAAGGAAGTCTGCTCCGAAGTTTTGCGCGCAGCAGGCGGAGTCGTGGAAGGCACCGGTGACGCCCCGGAGATCCCGGGCTTCAGCCTGCATGAAACTGGAACCTGCCGCATGGGGAACGATCCCAAGAAGTTTGTGACCAATCGCTTTGGGCAGACTCATGACGTGGCGAATCTCTACGTGTGCGATGCCAGCGTCTTTCTGAACTGCACGGACAAGACGACGACGATCAGTATCCTGGCATTCTCGCTGCGAACATCCGAACATCTCATCGAGAACTTCCGGCGCGGTGAGCACAAAGCTGCGTGAACAAAGCGGACCAGTTTCGCGTCCGATTTCTATTCACCTCTCCGTTTTGAAAGTAGTACCCTACGAATCCCAACTTAGAATCCCTTAAGGAGAATTATGAAACTGCAAAAGGTTCTCGTCGTGACCCTGTTCGTGGCAGCATCGGTGGCGTCTGCCGCGGCGCAACGCAAATACATCGTGAATCCGCGGCCGGACAACAACAAGAACTTGCCCTTTAGCGATGCGGTGTTGGTGGGAAACACCCTGTTTATTGCAGGAACGATCGGTCTCGATCCCAAGACTGGGCAGGCCGTTCCTAACACCGACGCGGAAGCGAAGGCGGCGCTCGATCTTTTCAAGGGGACGATTGAGAATGCCGGTTTCACCATGGACGATCTGGTGACCGTCCAGGTGTACTGCACCGACCTCAATCTCTACGACGGTTTCAACGCCATCTACAAGACCTACTTCCACGACAATTTTCCTGCCAGGGCGTTTCTGGGCGTCGACAAACTCTTACGCGGCGGCCATTTCGAAGTCACAGGAATTGCGGTAAAGAAGCCGAACTAGGCGATTCGTTGTTTATTCGCCTCTGTCGGCGGTTTGTGATAAATGTATAGGCCATGCGGAAGGCGGTAAATCACCTCAAGAAATGCGATCCGGTTCTGCGCGCCATCATTGAGCGCGTAGGACCGTGCCGCATGCAATTCAGTTCCGCGGAATTTTGCGATGTGGCCGAGGCGATCGTCTACCAGCAACTCAACGGCAGAGCGGCGGCCACGATCTTCAAGCGCTTTGTGGAACTGGCCGGGGATCCGCTGACTCCCGCGGGCATTCTCAAGTTGAGTGACGCCCAGCTGCGGAGCGTCGGCCTTTCGAAACAGAAGTCGGCGTATCTGAAAGATCTCGCCGGGAAAACAGTCTCCGGATTGCTTGACTTCGCTCGCATGCCGGGGCTTTCGGATGACGAGGTCATCGAGCATCTGACCCAGGTAAAAGGGATCGGCGTTTGGACGGCGCACATGTTCCTGATGTTTTCGTTGCGCCGTCCGAACGTGCTGCCTACCGGCGACTATGGAGTGCAGGTCGCGGTTAAGAAGCATTACAAAAAGCGAAAGCTACCCAAGCCGAAGGACATGGAAAAGATTGCGCGCGCCTGGGAACCCTACCGCAGCGTCGCCTGCTGGTACATGTGGCGAAGCCTGGATATCAAGACCCTCTAATAGCGGCAACACCACGCACGCAGCACCGGCTCTGTGAACCTGCGCGGGCTCTGTGGTTAAATGGTGTTCGATGTCTGACATGAAAATTCGCGTGCTGGTGGCGAAGCCCGGGCTCGACGGGCATGATCGCGGGGCGAAGGTGATTGCCCGCGCTCTACGCGACGCCGGTATGGAAGTCATCTACACCGGGCTCCGGCAAACTCCGGAGATGATCGTGACGGCGGCCTTGCAGGAGGATGTGCAGGTCATCGGACTCTCGATTCTCTCGGGCGCACATAACGCCATCGTTCCTCGCGTCATGGACCTCCTCAAGAAAAACAAAATGGATGACGTCATCGTGGTGGTCGGGGGAATCATTCCGGACCAGGACATTGAAGGCCTAACTAAGGCAGGCGTCGCGGCTATTTTTCAGCCCGGCACGTCCATGGACGAAATCGTGCAATTCATCCGCGGTCGCGTGAAAGGACCCGGAGTACCGGCGGCCGGATAATGTCGGCGCTCGATCCCCTTGCCCTGCGTAAGTTGCTGGCAAACACAATCGGTCCGGCTCCCTGGTATTGGGAGACCTTCCCCTCATTTCGATCCCTCGCAGGACAATCTTTTCGTTGGACGCATCATGGCTCTGAGGGACCAGTCGGACACCTAGTCACGCTGGGGCTGGAGCAAGAGGTCAACAAGACCCGGCTCGCGCTGAATACCTATTGCCGTCCATTTCTTTTGCATCCCAAT
Organism: uncultured Acidobacteriota bacterium; assembly: GCA_963819455.1. Classification (GTDB taxonomy): domain Bacteria; phylum Acidobacteriota; class Terriglobia; order Terriglobales; family Acidobacteriaceae; genus Sulfotelmatobacter. Next base: position 29,670 of record CAWFWF010000009.1, on the reverse strand, counting down.
CTGCTCGGTATATGGTGCCCGGAGGGACGGAATATACGGCTCACTTGTTTTGATCCTGATCAACTGAAGGCGTTCGATGTCGCAGAAGTAGCGGGATGGTTCAAACAATCAGCAGATCGTATTTACTCGGCGTCTGCGCCGATTGCAGATCTGGAAATACCGCTTACTCTCGGACCGGGCACGCACAAGCTTGAAATACCAGCGGAGCTTGCGACGCTCGATGAGCTGATTGTCCCCACCAGCTACAAAGCAATGTCGAATGACGACCCGGCGTTCGCTCTCTTCGTTTTCTATCTGCAGGCCGGGCTGGTGGAAGTCTTGCCGCAAAAGTGGTTTACCTCAGCCCAATATCGCGTCGGCCAGCAATGGATCACCCGTGCCGCCCGGGATCCTGAATCGCACCGCATCGTGGGCGAATGCTTCGGAGTGGGCACGTTTCTGCTGGAAGAAGACGGCTGCCGGCTCGCGGAGTGGCTGGAAAGAAAGTCGTAGCTGCCGGCTCGCGGCTCCCGGCTTTGAATTCATCCGTCACCCTTCGATTTCATGTCAAGTACTATCGACCATCTTGAAGAGCGCGGGAACGCGCGTGTCGTGCGACTGGGTTCGGACGATGGGTTGAACCGGTTAACGCGCGATTGTGTTCTGTCTTTGACTGAAGCAGTCACGAGATTGAAGGATGAAGATCGACCATTGATACTGGCCGGTAACGAAAGATTCTTTTCCGCCGGGGCAGATTTGAACGAGATTTCCGCTCTCGACGGAAGGAGCGCTCATGAATTCGCCAAGATGGGGCAGGATCTTGATGCGGATCGTCGAAAACTTCCCTGCTCCCGTGTTCGCCGCAATCTCCGGCTACTGCATGGGCGGAGGACTGGATCTCGCGCTGGCTTGCCGCTATCGCATCGCCGCACCTCACACGGTATTCGGCCACCGCGGCGCAGCCCTGGGGCTCATCACCGGATGGGGCGGAACGCAGCGCTTGCCTCGACTGATCGGCAAGGGACGGGCTCTGGAAATGTTCGTTGCCGCCGAAAAAGTTTCCGCAGAAAGAGCGCTTACCATCGGTCTGATCGACGCGATCGCCGACGATCCGGTGGCCGAAGCGCTTCGCCGCGCTCGTTCGTAATTTGATTTAGCGCGGCTGCTGGTTCTGCTGCATTGCGCCCTTCTACCTTGCTGGTATACCGTAATCAGTCCGCTCCTTCGAATCATGGTCAATCGCGACGAACCATCCGCAGTGAATGCCTCCGCACCGGGAAACGTGTTGACGACGAAAGTCGATCCCACATCGGCGCGCTTTGAAGCCAACATGCGCTTTCTGGCCGACCTGATGTCCCAGGTGCGCAACGAGGGGGAAAAGATTTGCGAAGGCGGGGGCTCCAAGGCGATCGACAGCCAGCACGGCAAGGGACGTCTCACGGCACGTGAACGCATCGAGAAATTGGTCGATCACGGCTCCTTCTTCGAATTGGGGCTGTACACGGCGCATGGCATGTACGAGGAGTGGGGCGGCGCGCCGGCAGCGGGTGTGATTACTGGACTCGCCCGCATCCACACGCGTATGGCGATGATCATCGCCAATGATGCCACGGTGAAGGCTGGCGCGTTTTTCCCGATGACGTCGAAGAAGGTGATTCGCGCGCAAAACATCGCTATCGAAAATCATATCCCCACGATTTACCTTGTCGACTCCGCCGGCGTATTTCTTCCTCTCCAAGAAGATGTTTTCCCCGATACGGACGACTTCGGGCGCGTCTTCCGCAACAACGCAGTGATGTCGGCGATGGGCATCCCTCAGATTGCCGCCATCATGGGGATGTGCGTCGCTGGCGGCGGATACCTGCCTGTCATGTGCGATCACGTGCTGATGACCGACGGCAGCGGATTGTTCCTCGCGGGTCCGGCATTGGTGCAGGCCGCGATCGGCCAGAAGGTTTCAGCCGAGGAGTTGGGCGGCGCGGCGATGCATTCGGCGATCAGCGGGACGGTCGATTTCCGTGAGCCTAATGATGAAGCTTGCCTGGCGAGGATTCGGTCGATTGTTGAGAAGTGGGGATACCGCCGGATGTCGCCGTGGGACCGTAAGAAGCCGGTTGAACCGGCGTTGGCCGAAGAAGAAATTTATGGAATTTACGACCCCTCGCCGGGTCGGCCGTATGACATGAAAGAGGTGCTGGCGCGCGTTCTCGACGGCAGCCGCTTTGATGAATATAAGCCGGAGTACGGCAAGACGTTAATCTGCGGCTACGGCCGCATCGGCGGATTTGCTGTGGGCATCGTCGCGAATCAGAAGCTCCACGCCCAGCAGACCGACCACGAAGGCAACAAGCGGGTCGAGTTTGGCGGGGTGATTTACACCGAGTCGGCGGAGAAGGCCGCGCGGTTCATCATGGACTGCAACCAGAACCTGATCCCCCTGGTGTTCTTCCACGACGTCAATGGGTTCATGGTCGGTCGCGACGCGGAGTGGAGCGGCATTATTAAAGCTGGCGCCAAGTTGGTCAATGCTGTCTCGAATTCGGTGGTGCCGAAAATTACGGTGATCGTCGGCGGTTCGTTCGGCGCGGGACACTATGCCATGTGTGGGAAGGCGTTCGATCCCCGATTCGTATTTGCCTGGCCTACAGCCCGGTATGCCGTGATGAGCGGAGACTCTGCGGCCGGAACTCTTGTCGAAATCAAGGTCAAGCAGTTGGAACGCGGCGGAAAAAAGCTGAGCGACGAGGAGCGGAAGGAATTGTTCGACTCCGTCAAGCGGACGTATGACGAACAGACGGACCCACGCTACGGAGCCGCGCGCTTGTGGATCGACAAGATCATCGACCCGATCGAGACGCGGGACGCCATCACTCAAGCCCTCGAGGCTGCGTCGTTGAATCCAGATGTGGCTGAATTCAAGGTCGGAGTTCTGCAGACGTGATTCCCTCCGGTGAACCGATTGTCTGACCTGGTCAAACTGATCGAGTGTCCGCGCGATGCCTGGCAGGGGCTGAAGGGGATGATCCCTGCCGATCTGAAGCGCGACTACCTGAAGGCCCTGATCAGCACGGGTTTCAAGCACATCGACGCAGTGTCGTTTGTCTCGCCGAAGGCCGTTCCGCAGATGGCGGACTCGGAAGAAGTCTTGAAGGAACTCGACCCGCCGGATGATGTCGAAATCATTGGGATTGTCGTGAACGAAAAGGGAGCGGAGCGAGCGGTAGCGACCCAGGCAGTTTCCACCCTGGGATTTCCCTATTCGATTTCCGAAACGTTTCTTGCGCAAGAACCAGAACCAGTCTCCCGAGGAATCGCTCGAAGAACTCGAGAAAGTTCAGAAGAAAGCGGACGACGCCGGACTCGATGTTGTGGTCTACATTTCCATGGCCTTTGGCAATCCATACGGCGACCTTTGGAATGTGGAAGAGGTCATCGAAGCCATTTCGCTGATGGAAGTGGACAGCCTGAAAATGATTTCGCTGGCGGATACGGTCGGCATGGCGACTCCATCAGCAGATCGGCGATATGGTCGGCGCTGTTATGGCGAAATACGACTATCTCGAGATCGGCGTTCATCTGCACAGCCGTCCGGAGGAAGCGGCCGAGAAAGTGTTAGCCGCTTATGACGCGGGATGCCGCCGCTTTGATTCCGCGCTGGGCGGCCTCGGCGGATGTCCATTTGCTCAGGATGCCCTGGTGGGAAACATTCCCACGGAAAAAGTGATCGAGGCTCTTCGCAGCGCGGGGTGCGGAGTTGCCAAGCTTGAAACCACTCGATACTCTGCTGAAGGCGACCGGCGGAATTGCGGCGAAGTTTGCGGAGTCGCACGGCCGACGAATAAACTTGCCGCACACCACGCGGCGCGGTCTTTTTCATGAGCTATCAACACAATCCAACTCACATACGATGGCGCGGTCGCAACGATCACGCTGAACCGTCCCGAAAAGCGCAATGCGATCAGCTTCGATCTGATTGACGATCTGCTGCGCGCTTTCGACGAGGTCGCGAAGTCGCCCGCGATCGTTCTGATCCTGACAGGCGCGGGCAAGGCTTTCTGCTCTGGGATGGATCTGGACAATCTCAAGTCTCTACTCGGACGCTCCCCGGAAGAGAACTTGCAGGATTCGGAAACGATGGTGCGGCTGTTCCGGTCCTTGTATGAGTTTCCCAAGATCACGATTGCCGCGGTGAATGGTGCAGCGATTGCCGGAGGCACGGGTCTCGCTTTGCTCTGCGACTTCACTCTCGCCGCTCCCGAAGCCAAATTTGGCTACACCGAAGTCCGAATCGGATTCGTGCCGGCGATCGTCTCAACTTTTCTACTGCGCCAGGTGGGCGAGAAACAAGCGCGCGACCTCCTGCTCACAGGACGAATCTTCGACGCCGAGGAAGCGGCGCGGCTGGGGCTGATTCGTGAGATCGTTCCTACTGAAAATTTACTGAGTAAGGCTCGCGAGTTGGCCGCTCAGATCATGGAAAACAGTCCATCATCTTTGCGCGCAACCAAGCAGTTGCTCACCGAGCACGCGCGGGCGGAAATCGATGTGCAGATCGATGCGGCGGTGCGAGAGAATGCGGCGATCCGCTCGACGGCCGACTTCCGCGAAGGAATTTCGTCATTCCTCGAGAAGCGCAAACCGGTGTGGACAGGAAAATGAGTTCGAATCATCATTCTGCGTTGAACGAAACCACGCTGCGCGTGCGCTATGCCGAAACCGACCAGATGGGAGTGGTGTACCACGCGAACCATCTGATCTGGTTTGAGATTGGCAGGGTCGAATTGATGCGGCAGATGGGCTTCTCGTATCGCGACATGGAGCGTGAAGATGGCCTCTTTATCGCAGTCGTTGAGGCTACGTGCCGCTACCGAGCGCCAGTTCACTACGACGAAGAAGTTACTGTTCGCACGCGTCTCAAGACGGTGCGCGAATCGGTGATCATCTTCAACTACGAACTGGTAAAGGCGGGAACAACGACGCTGCTCGCAGAGGGAGAAACAACGCACATCGTCACGAATTCAGAAATGAAAGTTGCGGTGTTGCCCGACAGATACCTGACGGTATTTCGCTCTGCGATAAGAAAGCAGCCGTCTATGCAAGGATCTTCTTGAACGCTCTACATATCAACGGAAACGATCTGTCACTGGAAAACGTGCGCGAGGTTGCGGCCGAGCGTCGCCCCGTGCTGCTCGATCCCGATGCGCGAGAGCGAGTCAATCAGGCTCGATCGGTAGTCGATGACATCGTTGCCGGCAACAAACTGGCTTACGCAATTACCACCGGCGTCGGAAAACTGAGCGATGTTCGCATCGTCGGCGATCAGATTCGCGAATTGCAGGTGAATCTCGTACGGTCGCACGCTGTAGGAGTTGGAGCACCGATTCCCAAAGCCGAAACCCGCGCCATGATGCTGCTGCGCGCGAATTCGCTCGCCAAAGGGCACTCCGGCGTGCGAGCAATCATCATCGATACACTTTGCGAGATGCTCAATCGCGGCGTCACTCCATTCGTTCCATCGCAAGGCAGCGTCGGCGCGAGCGGCGACCTCGCTCCCTTGGCGCACCTGGCTCTGGCGCTCATCGGCGAAGGAGAATGCTTCGACGAAAAAGGAGATCGCTGTTCCGCCGCGGATTCTCTGAAGCGCGCGCAGATTAAGCCGATCACCCTCGAAGCCAAAGAAACGATTTCGCTGATTAACGGAACGCAGGCGATGCTGGCCTTCGGGACTCTCGCATTGCTTGCTGCGGAAACGCTGGTGGACTCCGCAGACGTTCTCGGAGGCCTATGCTGCGACGCTCTGAAGGGCACGGACGCGGCCTTCGACGAGCGCATTCACAAAGCTCGTCCTCATCGCGGACAAACGAAAACTGCTGCGAACCTTCGGCGCATGCTCGAGGGCAGCGAGATTCGCGAGTCGCACCGTGACTGTGGCCGCGTGCAGGATGCGTATTCACTGCGATGTATTCCGCAGGTGCACGGCGCGGTACGCGACACGATTGCTCATTGCCGCGAAGTATTCGAGATAGAAGCGAACTCCGCCGTGGACAATCCCCTGGTCTTTATCACTGACGAGAAGAGCAATCAGGGCGACGTAATTTCTGGCGGCAATTTCCATGGGGAGCCCCTGGCGTTCGCCCTGGACTTTATAGCCATCGCGCTCTCCGCGCTGGCTGGTATCAGCGAACGGAGAATTGAGCGCCTCGTCAATCCCGCTTTGAGCGAGGGACTGCCGCCATTTCTCGCGCCGGGAGCCGGGCTGAATTCCGGCTTCATGATGCCGCAAGTCACCGCAGCGGCCTTAGTCAGCGAGAACAAGGTCTTGTCGCATCCCGCATCGGTCGACTCGATCACGACCTCCGGCAACAAGGAAGACTACGTCTCCATGGGAATGACGGCCGCAACCAAACTCGGCAGGATCGTCGAGAACACGCGAAATGTACTCGCGATCGAGGCTATGGCAGTCGCGCAAGCGCTCGATTTCCTCGCGCCGCTGAAAACCTCCAAACGTGGACAGGCGGCCCACACGGCGATCCGATCGGTGTGTCCCACGATGGAGAAAGATCGCGTCATGTACAAGGATTTCGCGCGGATTGCGGAATTGATCTCCACGGGAAAACTTGCCGACTCGCTGAAGTAGACACCATGAAAACCCTGACCGAATACCTGAAGTTTCATACCAAATCCCATCGAGCCTACGTGCACATCACGCCACAGGTCGAGGAGATCGTCCGCAAAAGCGGCGTCGCTGAAGGCATGGTGCTGGTGTCGGCGATGCACATCACAGCGGGCATCTACGTCAATGACAATGAAAGCGGACTGATCGAGGACATCGACCAATGGCTTGAACATCTGGCGCCGTTCCGCAAGGACTACAAGCATCACGACACCGGCGAGGACAACGGCGACTCGCACCTGAAGGCTATGCTCATCCATCACGAGGTGATTGTTCCGATCACAGCAGGTAAACTCGATTTGGGAACGTGGCAGCGTATTTTTTACGCCGAATTCGATGGACAGCGCGACAAGCGCGTCATCGTAAAAGTCATGGGAGAGTAATGGGATGCCGGACGAATTAAGCGAACTGCACGAGCATGCTGAGCACGCCAAGCACGACCCGACGCTGGCTCCGGTATCGCTGACAATGGCGATTTTAGCGGTCTTGGTCGCGGTGGCGTCTCTTCTCGGACATCGGGCGCACACCGAAGAAGTGGTGCTAGAGGCAAAGGCCACCGACCAATGGGCCTTCTACCAGGCTAAGAACATTCGGCGCCACACTGACGAACTATTCACCGACCTCACATCGATCCAGGCGACAACCGATGCGGCTGCTTCCGCAAAGCTGCGCGAAAAATATTCGCAAGAAGCAGCGCGTTACAAGGACGATCAGAAAGATCTCGAAGCCGAAGCTCGCAAACTCGAGTCAGAAGTCGCAGTCGAGCGAAATCGCGCCGACCGCTATGACCTCGCAGAAGTCTTTCTCGAGATCGGACTCGTCGTCACGTCGATTACGCTACTCTCCGGACGCAGAATCTTCTGGAGCTTGGGAATTGTGATGGGAGTGATTGGCCTGGTCATCGCCGGGTCAGGCTTCTTCATTCACTGAACCGCACGCTGTTCTACAGAGTCTACTTTCGCTACCCTGCCTTCACCACTAAAAACGATCCGATTGCCAGCGCATCCATGCGGGTCCGCTGAAAGCAGTCAATCGCTTCCTCGGGAGTGCAGACGATTGGCTCATTCTCGTTAAAACTCGTGTTGAGGATCACGGGAATTCCCGTCTTGCGGTGAAACGTGGAGATCAAATCGTAGTACAGCGGATTCTCGTCGCGCGCCACGGTCTGGAGGCGGCCCGTTCCATCGACATGATTCACAGCGCAGAGCACCTGCCGCTTTTCTGGACGAATCTTGTAGACGTGCAACATGAATGGCGACGGATGATCGTGCTCGAAATACTCGTGCTGATAATCGGCCATGATCGACGGCGCGAATGGGCGGAACCATTCCCGCCGCTTGATTCGGGCATTGAGCACGTCTTTCATGTTGGGCAGGCCCGGATGCGCAACGATCGATCGATTGCCGAGGGCACGCGGCCCCCATTCCATGCGGCCCTGGAACCAGCCGACAACGTATCCTTTCGCGATCTGATCCGCTGTCTCTTCGAGAAGTATTTCGCGCTCGAGCTTGCGATAGGGCAGGACTGCGCTTTCGAGCGCTGACTTGATGTGTGAGTCGGAAAACTCCGGACCGAGATAGGAACTCTTCAACTCGTGGCGTCGCGACTGCTTCAACACCGAGTGGTAGGTGTGAAGAGCGGCGCCGATGGCCAGTCCTTCATCGCCCGCCGCAGGTTGGATGTATGTTCGCTGAAATGGTGTTCGATTAAACAGCTTGCCGTTCGCAACGCTGTTTAGTGCGCAACCGCCCGCCATCGCGAGATCCTGAGTCGACACGCGCGCATGCAGTCCATTCAGCAGGTGAAAGAAAATTTCTTCGAAGCGATATTGCATCGCAAACGCAAGGTCCATGTCGCGCTGCACTATTTCGGCCTGCGGATCACGCGGTGCGCCAAATTCCTTTTCCATCTTTTCGGAAAAGTGGCGCGCGAGCCGGACTGTACCGTCCGGCAGAACCTGCATGCCCTGATTGCTGCCCAGCGGCTTGAAGTAGCTCAGGTCGAGTTCAAAACCAGTGTCTTTCGTTTTGACGATCTCGCTAATTCGTGAGCAGAAGGTGTCTTTGCCGTAAGGGGCCAGGCCCATGACTTTGCCTTCATCGCCATATTTCGAGTAGCCGATGAATTCGCAAATCATCGTATAAAAGCTGCCAATGGAGTGCGGCAGGAAAACCCGATCCAACACTTCGATCTCGTTGCCCTCGCATCGCGCCATCATCGTCGAAACAAAATCGCCGGACCCGTCATAGCTGAAGCCGGCAGCTTTTTCCCAAGGAGAGCAGTAATACGCGCTGGCGATATGGGCGATGTGATGTTCGAGATGATGTTCCTGGAAACGCAGCGCCTTGGGGTCCACCTCAAGCGCCTTCGCCAGAAGAGAGCCTACGTCGCGCATGACTTCCTTGCGCTGGCGAAGACGAATGAAATTCAGAATCTTCGCAGGATTGCTGAGCGCATAGCGTACCTTCTTCGAAAGGTTCGCCTCACTGTCTTGCCCCACGGCTACATGCTCAACGTCCGAAATGCGTGCGCCCACTGCATCCAGGCAGGCCTTCACTGCGAGTGCCGGAAATCCGCCAAAGTGTTTGTGCCGGTTCAGCCGCTCCTCGGCGATCGCGAACTTCACTTCGCCGTCGACCACGATGGCGGCCGAGGCATCGGCATGAAACATGTTGAGGCCCAAAATGAGCATGAACTAGCTTCGTCTCCCGGGGATCGTCGCGCTGTGTGAGTTCATTCCGTCCAGGTCAGCTCAGATTGGATATAGGTCGATTCTCTTTAAGAAACGATGGCGCGTCGACCGCGATGCGCTTCCCGGTTGCCAGTGATTGTTCGATGCTCAAGGTTGCGAGCGTTGAACACACGATGTCCTCGAACGAAATGGGCGCTGCCGAGTTTGTCTGCACCGATTTCGCGAAAGCCTCCCACTCGCCGCGATGGCCTTTATCCTGAGTCCAGCGCGAGTGCTGCGATTCCTTTTTGCCGTTACGAACCAATTCTAGGTGGCGGAAGTCTTCGAGAACGGCCGCGCTGCCTCCACCGAATACTTCAATGCGCTCTTTGGAGAACGCGCGATCGCCGTTGGCGAGGTAGCTGATCGTACCTTCCGAGCCGTTCTCAAAGCGCAGCGAGATCAGCACATTGTCCCCGCTATAGCGCGCGGAACTACCGACCGGCCGCGCGTCGACTTCGACGATCGGCGAGCCCGCGAGAAACATCAACAGATCCACGAAGTGGCAGACTTCCCCTAGGATGCGCCCGCCTCCCTGCTCACGATCATTCACCCAATGATCAGCAGCAATTTGACCTGCGTTGATTCGGTAATGCAGGGCGAGCGCCTCGGAAGTCGCGCCAAGAAATTCTTTCAACCGCGCGGTCATGGGCGCAAATCGACGGTTGAATCCAACCATCAGGGCCGGCCGCAGCGGCAGGATTGATCCCCGCGTAAGAACTGGCGATGGATTGAAGTTCGCTTTCTGTCAGGCACAGAGGCTTTTCGCAGAAGATATTTTTTCCTGCCTCCAGCGCCTCGAGAACCTGCCTCGCGTGCAAATGATGTCGGGTAGCAATCACCACCGTATTGATGCTCGGAGCTGCGAATCAGGTCGGAATCGTTGGTTGTGCAACTTGCCAAATCCAAATTTGCCGGCTGCATGTTGGGCATGCGACCCGGTCGCAGCGCAGACGGAAACCAGCGACACTCCGGGAGTGTCTTTCATGGCCGGAATCAAGGTTGAAGCAGCGAAGCCTCCGGCGCCGAGCAATCCAACTGAGACTTGGCCGGAGGGTTGGCGCGAAGCCGATGCAGTCCCGATGGCTGGAACCAGAGAGAGTGCCGCAGACTCGTTGACACCATCCTCATATCGAATCACTACTCCCAGGAATGGCTCGCGCGAAATTCCTGTGATCAATGCGTACGCGCTTTGTGCGTTTTCGATCGTGAAGCGATGCGTAATCAGATGCGCGAGACTGATCTTCCTGTCGACCAAAAGCTGCACGAACGCTTCCATGTTGCGGGTTTCGGTCCACCGCACATAGCCGATGGGATAATCGCGGCCCTTTTGTTCATATGCCGCATCGTATCGACCCGGACCGTAGGAGCGCGAGATGCGGAAATCCAATTCTTTCTCGTAGTATCCCTTGCGCTCGATATCCATTCCCACGGTTCCGACTGCGACCACAATCGCTCGGTCGCGCGCGATCTCGCCCGCAAGGTTCACGGGATCGCTGCTGGGAGTTTCGGCCGTGATGAGAACGCAATCCGCACCCATGCCGTGTGACGACTCGGCGCACAAATCGCGGAACGCCGGGGCGGAACTCGCAACGGCATTGGCCCCTTGGCGACGAGCGAGATCTGCGCGCGAGGGATCGATGTCAAATCCAAGCACGCGGCAGCCTGCAGCTTTGAGCAACTGGACTGTAATCTGTCCCAACAGTCCCAATCCGATCACGGCGACCGCATCGCCCAGTTTTGCTTCGGCTGTGCGAATGCCATGCAGCGCCACGGCGCCTAAGGTCGAAAACGCCGCTTCATCGAACGAGACTTCGTCTCCGTCATTTAGAGCACGCTGCGGAATTCGCGCCAGCAGCAATCGTGGAACGCAGGCGATCTCCGCATGCACCGCAAATCCCGCGCCAGCACAAGCCACGCGATCTCCCGGCCGGATATCAGTCACGCCCTCGCCGACCGCGACCACGGTGCCGGCGCTGCTGTAGCCCGGAGTCTGAGGCAGATCCAGCCGGCTGCGCACGGTTTGAATCGCCGAGACAATTCCATCTCGCTGCACCTTGCGAATCACATCGCGAACCAGGTCTGGACGCGACTTCGCTTTCTGCAAGAGGTTTTTCTTGGCAAATTCCGCGGAGGCGCGTTCGGTCCCCGCAGAGACTACCGATGCGGCAATCCGTACCAGCACGCAGCCCGGCAGCAATTGCGGCGCGGGAACCTCTTCTACGGTAATTTCGCCCGTCCGAGCGTGCTGGAGAACTTGCTTCATGCAGTCGCCGCCTGCCTGGGCAAGGAAGGCTCAGCTTCGAATTTTTGCGCTCCGCCGTCGAGAAACGTTTGCATCCACAACTCAAGCGTGAGGAATTGCCAGACTTGCATCGACCAGTCCTGCCGTCCGCTGCGCTGCTCGCTGACAAAGCGCTCGATGGATGCAGGCTGAAACAATCCTCGCTGCCGGATCTGCGAGGCCGAAAGCAAATCGTTCACCATAGGCTTGAGATCGTGCGCCAGCCAATAGTCTACGGGAGCGCCGAAGCCAGCTTTCGGTTGTTGCAGCACTTCGCGGGGCAGGACATCGCGCATCGCGCGGCGGAAAATGTATTTCGTCGTGGGTCGAATCAGGCCCTTTAATTTCAGCTTTGGGGGAACGTTCCAGGCAACAAACTCCGCGAGTTCGCGATCGAGGAAAGGAACCCGCACTTCGACTGACGATGCCATGCTCATCTTGTCGTTGTAAGTGAGGTTCAGGCTCGTCATGAAAATCTTGGTATCGAGGTACAGCATCTGGTTGAGGAAGTCGGCATCCGCGACGCGATCGAAGGAAGCATGATGTTGGCTCGCGGGATTTGCGCCGGCTACCTGGTCCAGAAAGTCCGCGTGATAGAGCGCGGTTTTCTGATCGCCATCCAGATAAGTGCAGTTCGTGATGAACCCCTCCCGCGGATCGAGGGATGCGCTGCGCGCCATCTTCTTGGCCAGACGAACTCCGCCTTTTAATGCGGTTCCCCGCAGGCTGGGAAGGGCCGCGAGAGTTCCCTCCGTCATGTTGCGAATCGAACCCGGCACGCGCTTATAAGCCCGCGCCCAGTAATGCGCCGACATGTTTCCGGTAGCCGGCGAAGAGTTCATCCCCGCCCACACCAGAAAGTAAAACCGTAGATTGCTCGCGAGCCTCGCGACAAACGAGGTAAGCCGTAATGATGGCTGGGTCGGCGGTGGGCTCATCCATGTGCCATATCAATCGCGGCAGCAATTCTGTGACATCGGGCTCAACCAGGATGCGGTGGTTCTCGCAGCCGATCTGATCGGCGAATCTGGTGGCGATTTCAGGATCGTCCAGCGCCGACTCGCCCACGCGATATTTGCGCGGAAAAGTTACGGTGTAGGTCCGCACGGGATGCTTCGTCGCCTGCCGCATCATCGCCACGATGCTCGAAGAATCGAGACCAGCGCTCAGGAACGCACCAATCGGAACGTCGCTGACCATCTGCGCTTCCACCGAGCGGCGAAAGCGTTCGCGAATCTCTTCGATGAGATCGGCCTCCGAGCGTGCGAAGTGATGCCCCGCTGTCGGAAACGTGAGATCCCAATACTGCGTGATTTTAAGTTCACCGTTGCGCAGAATCGCCGAGTGGCCTGCTGGAAGCTTGAAGATCCGGCGAAACATCGTCTTCGGATCCGGCACCCAGAGAAACGTCAGATACTGATGCAGAGACTGCGGATCCAGCTCTGCTTCAATTCCCGGCACTTGCAACAAAGCCTTGATCTCGGAGGCAAAGGCGAAACGGCCGCGATCGTGGAAATAGTAGAACGGCTTGACGCCGAAGTGATCGCGCGCCATGAACAACGTAGGCGTCGATGACCGAAGATCGTAGATCGCGAAGGCGAACATGCCATTGAGCCGCTTCACGCACTCCGCGCCTTCTTCCTCGTACAGATGGAGAATGACCTCGGTATCGGTATGCGATGCAAAGCGATGCCCTTTGGCTTCAAGTTCGCTGCGCAGCTCGGCGAAGTTATAGATCTCTCCGTTGTAGGTGATCCAGAGAGTGCGGGCCTCGTTCGACATTGGCATATGCCCGAGAGGCGACAAGTCGAGGATGGCCAGACGGCGGCTTCCGAGCCCGATGTAGGAGCCGTCGGGAAGCCGGCGATCCCACAGACCGGAGTCGTCTGGGCCGCGATGCGACTGCACGCGCGTCATCCGCGCCAGCGTCTCTCGATCTCCGCAATTAAATACTCCGCTAATTCCGCACATGCGCCCGGATCAATTCCCTTCCCGAAACTTGTGTTTCAACTCGTAAATCTTGGCTTTGATGTGAAAGAACTGCACACCCTGCAGCCCGCAATAAATCAGCCCAGGGACGCCGTCCAGAAATCCGAGGCAGAAGAGATATTTGTAGAGAAACAACGCGAGCGGCGTGCCGGGAACAGTAAAAAACTTGCGGCGCAACCAGCGGCGGCGCTGGGCCTGCGAGCCGAACAACGAAGGCGCCAGATCCTTCACCGACGCCTCCCCTTCCAGCCACACCCGCGCATCCCAATTCGAATATTCATCGTGCTTGCGGATGTAATGGGAAAGCGATTCGACGTTGTGATGCAGCAGCGTATGACGCAGCCTTCCCGCCTTCCGCTTCGACTCACCCGATGGCGACGCGAGGATAACGTGCTCATGGACTTCCATGTCGGCCATCGACGTATCCTGATCCTTCAATCGGCATTCGAAGCGTCCAATGCCACGGCGAAACAGCGATAGCTTGTAAAAGCTGGCGCCGCTATGGCGGAGTTCGCGGCCCAGAAAAAACATGCGCAAGCGCGATCTGGTAACCGTCATAGTCTGGATTGGCAATCGCCTCGCGAATCTCATCCGCAAGCTCCGGCGTCATGGCTTCGTCGGCATCGATTAGCAGAACCCACTCGTACGCGAGCGGCAACGACTCCATCGCCCATTGGCGCTTCTTCGGCCAACCTCCCTGGTAGTGAAACTGCACGACCTGCGCGCCGTACGATTGTGCGATTTCGATGGTCCCATCTGTACTCTGAGAATCGATTACATAGACTTCGCCGACATCGCGGAGCGACTCCAGGCAGCGCGGTAGGTTGCGAGCTTCATTGCGCGCGGCGACGATCGCCGTCAACGGCAATGTCGCCGTCTTCGGCGCAGAACGCGCTTGCCTGGGCTCTTCCAACTTGTGCATAAGGAACGAGACGCTCTCAGCATTTTACTCTGACTCATGACGCCGCCGCGCGCCGGAAGGCCGCGGATTTCCTCGCGCCCTGTCTCTTATTGAAGGCATTGCGGGCCGCAACCGACGGCTTATGCCGCGATTGAGTAGAGTTCGCACCATCGCTGCAACACATATAGCGCCCACGGGCGTGACCATGACACCGATCCCGCGAGAAAGTTAGTCCAGATCCGCTCAACCTCAACGCCATTCAGAAGGGTCCCCAACGGGCCATCGTTAACGCGCTTGGAGTTAAGCCCGCCTTCCACCTCCTGTCGAAGTTCCTGCCGCATCCAATGTTCGAAAGGCAACGTGAAACCACGCTTCGGACGATGAACGATATCGTCGGGAAGCGACCCTGCCAGCGCCTCGACAAGCAACTTCTTCGGCGTTCCATTCAGCTTCCAAGCGCCGGGAAAATCCATTACGGCGCGAGCCAGTTCATGATCGATCAGCGGAACGCGCACTTCGAGTCCTTGCGACATGCTCATCGAGTCGGCATCACGCAACAAGGTGTTTAGCATGTAGCAACGCGATTCGAGATAGGAAACTCGGTTCACAGGATCGAGTTGCGCGGCACTGGCTAGACGTTCCCATCTGAGAGGCCGCGGCTCGATCGAGTGCGGTCGAGTCCTGCGTGCGCAAAAGAGATTCCCGCTGTCGAGGAGTGAATAACATCCGGCTCAGAAAATAGGGATGCAAGATCAGCCCATTGTCTCCCGCTAAAGAAGCAAGCTTCCGATTCTGATCGCTTTCCGCGGTCAGGGCGGCGAATCCGGAGGCCAGTGGAGCGCGAAGTCCTCGCGGCAGATGATTCCAGGCTCGCGCGAAACGTTCCATCCGTGGCACAGTGCGGAATGTCGAATACCCGGCAAAGACCTCGTCGCCACCCAATCCAGATAGCGCTACTTTCACGCCGGCTCTTCGCGTCTCCCGCGAGACGAAGTACGTATTGATCCCGTCCATCGTCGGCAGGTCCATCGCGGCCATCGCGTCAGGAATCGCAGCCAGCACGTCGGATTGCGAGACGGTGATCTCGTGATGGTCAGTGTGAAACTTCGCTGCGATCGCGCGCGAATGTTCGGCCTCGGAGAAATCGGCTTCGCGAAAGATGATGGAGAAGGTACTCGGGGTAAAACCTCCGCGGCTCAGGATGCTGACGAGAGCGCTGGAGTCGATGCCGCCGGAAAGAAACACTCCGACGGGGACATCGCTCACCAGTTGCATCCGGACCGCGTCTTCCAGAAGCGGCGTGAGAAGGGCGACGGCCTGATTTTCATCCTTCACTGGAAGCGACGGCGCGTCTTGCCGGCGCGGTGCATCGCCAACGAGGTCCCAGTACGATGCTTCGGTGAGTGTCCCCGAACGCCAAGTCAGGGTGTGTCCCGGAGCGAGAGATTTGACGCCCTGAATCAATGTCAGCGGGTCATAGGCAGATCCGAAGGTAAGAAAATTCGCGAGTCCCGCGGGATCGATACGGTGCGGCAGGAGATCGGTCCCGAGAAGCGAACGAACTTCGGATGCAAAAATAAAATGCGATGCAGTCTCGGCGTAGTACAGGGGCTTGATTCCCATCGGATCGCGAGCCAGAAAAAGCTGGTGGCGGCGCGCATCCCAAAGCGCGAAGGCGAACATCCCGCGAAATTTCAGAAGGCAGCTCTCGCCCCAGCGCGCGTATGCCTTAAGCAAAACCTCGGTATCGGAGTGGCTGATGAAAGTCGTTCCGAGTCGTTCCAGTTCGGCTCGAACGTCCTTGAAGTTGTAAATTTCTCCGTTATAAACAATCCAATTGCCGGTCTCGGCATCCTGCATGGGCTGATGTGCCAAAGGCGACAGATCGAGAATTGCCAGCCGCCGGTTACCGAGGCCGATCTCAGCCGATCCGTGCGCAGAATCGCGAATCACTACGGTGCCAGAATCGTCGGGCCCGCGATGGGCAAGGGACTTTGTCCCGCGCTCGAGCACACCGTCGGGGATCGAGGCATTTCTGGTTATGATTCCGAAGATTCCGCACATTCAACATTCACCGCGTTGCCGCTGACTAATACTAACGCGCACAAACACCCGCCGAAGGCCATGCCGACGCGGCGCGCCCCGCTCACTGCAATTTTTCGACCGCAATTCGCACAGCGTAACTGCCATTGCCGCTCGCGCAGGAGACGTAAGTAGTAGAGAACGTAATTGGCCCGGCGCCCGACGACCATACGGATATATCGCCGCTGCCGAAATTGGCGATCTGTCCCAGACCAAGGCTGTTCCCGCCTGAAACTCCCGCACCTGCGAGCGGCACACGAAGACTCCTGGAACTTGCTTCGTCCTTCCACGCAATGGTGAGCGTCACAGCGGCGCCCCCCGCTGACGCGCAAGCTGTCGCAGCATCCATGTAGTAGCTGACACTGTATTGCCCACTGCCACACGCCGATGCAGAACAGATATTCGTCTGCGAGATCGCGGCCTGCTGTCCGGTCAGTGACACGCCCCGTCGCTGCGCCGCGCCGCCGACAGCGCCAGAGCCACCCCCGCAGCCAGAACATTTTCCAATCACCGTGAGATTTCCATTGATGGTGACAGGAACTCCGAAAGTCTTGCCCGAGGCCGTCAATTTTTCCTGCGGATTCCCGTCAGGAAACTTCCCTACATACTCGCGGACTTCGTTTTGCGCCCGGGTATAAAACGTGTCGATATTACCTTCATAGCCAAGATCAAGATCGTTTACATCGGCTGCGGGACGGTGGCTCGATGTCGCCCAAGTCTTTCCCCAGTTGCTGTCGGCGAGCGTAATGATGGGCGTGAAACCGCCAGCCTGGCCTCGGTTTCCAAAATTGAGTCGCCCCTTATGTCCACTAGGCGATTGCTGTGGAAGGTTCGCCGCCTTCAGAATCGTGGCGCCCGGGGCAGGCCCAATCGAGCCCGTGTGAATTGCCTCGATAGTCGCAGCCGCTGGCGGCGTGGCAGGCGACCCGATCAATGTGTTGGCCTCCGCGGCAACCGCCCACGAGGGTTGCGTACTCACCACTCCCCCGACAGGAACTATATCGGCTTGCAGCGGAAGAGCCGGGGCAGAGTAATTCGCGGTCGACATGTCTTCGCCCGGGCTGAGCACGTAAGCCCCGGGCCAGAAATCCAACCTCGGCATGTAGACATTCGCCGTCAGGCTTTCGCCCGCGTTGGTGTACGACGATAGCTTTCCTCCGTTGTCGACGAACGAGCACGTCAATTGCGCGCACGAACTTTGGTCGACTGCTGACAACAGATAATTTCCCGTGCCTTGCGGGTAAGGACGAGGCAAAGTCCCGCGGTCCCAATCCATTTTCAGGATTTTGTAGCTCGAAGCTCCGGCGATTCTTGGGAAGGTGCCCGTGATGCTTCCGGTGCCGTTCGTCACCGCGTGGCCCGCAGGCAACGGGACGCCTTCGCCGAATTTTGCGCTGACAGGTACGACCCAATAAAGCCTATCGTGAGTCCCGGAATCGGCGCCCCAGTTTGGAAATGAGCCTACCGGGCTGTTCGCACCGAGGGTCGAGACCTTCACGCCGACGCCTTCCGCAATCACTGCGGCGCTTCCCACATTGCCGTACGGGCTATGGACTTTACAAGCAGGCGACGCTTCAAAATACACGTTGTCGAGGATCAGTCCAGTGTAGCCGCCGCGCTGGTTGCTGGCGCGTACGCCAAAGACAGACCATCCCTGAATCACGCTGTCGGTGATCTTCAATCCATTGCCTGAAACCCAGTCCACGCCTTTGCTCGAGCACTGCAAGGAGATATTCAGATTTTTCAGCCAGCCGACGGCGGACCACTTGTTAAAAGGCCCCGGCGCTGTCACGTAAGCGCCGCAGAATGTCGGATTACATGTAATCACCGAACCCCCGAGCGTCGTATCCATCCCGTCGAGGAGGAATGCCTGATCGTCGTCGACTTGTACATACGCGCCAAAACTTCCGCCCTGAGGAGGCCAAACCGTACTGATATTCAGAACGCGCGTCTGTTGTCCGTTGACTTCGATAAAGGGCTTGGTGCTGGCGACGACCATGGGCCGTCCGCGAGGACCGCTGATCGTAATGTTTTCGAAGATGCCTGAATTCGCATGGTCCCCGACATACAGGCACGGATCATTGGCCACGTAGCAGTTAAGAATCGCGCCACCAAAATCCAGGGTTTGATTCGAAGAGCGAATTGAGATGGGAGCGAACACGTCATATTCTCCCGGAGGCACCACGACTCGGCCAGCCTGCGGCGCTCTCTTGGGTCCGCTGGCAATAAAGCGCGCGGCAATGGAAGCTTCCTGAATTCCGCCAGAGGCACTTCCGATCGTATATCCAGCACCGTGAGCATTTGCCGTTGTGAATTCCAACGTCCCAGGGTGGCCGTCTCCCTTGCAGCTTCCGCCTGTGACTCGAACAGCTTCTGGCGTGCCAGCTCCCGAGATATAAACGTAAAACCACGGCTCAGAGGCGAGTACTCCCGGCGGACAAGCGTTCAGTGACACGGAGTTCGCCCCCGCGCTCAGCGCGGAACTCGGATTCTGCCGCCAGTTGTGCTCGGCGGCCGATCGGACTGCGCTCGCGGCCAACGGAGTTGAGTCCGAAGCCGCGGCGTGAGGCGTGTGACGGACAAACAATACAGCGCCTGAGATCAGGAGGATGAATCCCGCACTGGCCGCCCAACCTCGTCCCGACGGTCGCCTCAAGTGAAACAATTTTCCGGAATTCCGACCCCAGGGAAACATGATGCCTCCTGTACCGCTGCGACAGATGAAAATTTCAGAGTTGCCCTACTCTAAGGCGCGGCCTCGCCTTTCGACAAACCCGCGAGTTCCGTAGATGACTCGGTAAAAACGTCACGTTCGCACACTTCCCAGTGAAGTTGATGCGGCTATGATTCTGTTGTATTGTGCGGCTTGTTCCAGTGTGGCGCGGCCACTGATGTCCGCGTGCTAAGCTCACTCTGCATGCCGATTGCTGCCAATGTTGTCCTGGGCCCGGGAGTCAAGATCTTCCAGCCGGATTTGGTGAACCTGTATGGCTGCACCATTGGCGACGACAGCAAAATCGGCGCCTTCGTAGAAATTCAGAAAAATCCTGACCCGCAGCGGGCACGGCGTCCGGTCCTCGGTCGAGCAAGGCCTTGAAGCCTTCCTCGTCGAGGACCTGGACGCCGAGCTGCTCGGCCTTGTCGGCCTTGGAGCCGGCGTTGTCACCGACCACGACGTAGTCGGTCTTCTTCGACACCGAGCCCGGCGGCCTTGCCGCCGCGGATGAGGATCGCCTCCTTGGCGTAGTCGCGGCTGAAGTCGTTCAGTGAGCCGGTGACGACGATCGTGATGCCCTCGAGGGTGCGCTCACCGACTCGTCGCGCTCGTCGGCCATGGTGACGCCGGCCGCGCCCACTTCTCGACGATCTCGACGTGCCACTCGACGCCGAACCACTCGATCACCGCTTCGGCGATCGTCGGGCCGACGCCCTCCGCCGCGGCCAGCTGCTCCTCGGTGGCCGCGCGGATCGCCGCCATCGAGCCGAACTCCCCCGCTAGCGCACGCGCCGCAGTCGGGCCGACGTGGCGGATGGACAGCCCCGACCAGGACCCGCCACAGCGGCACGTCCTTGGCCTTGGCCAGGTTGTCGAGAAGCCGCTGCCCGTTGGCGGACAATTGCGGACCCTCCTCGCCCTTCTTCGGTGCGCGGGTGAACAGCGGCGCATGCAGCAGCTTGTCGGCGTCGAGGTCGAACACCTCGCCCTCGTTGGCGATCACCTCGGCGTCGAGCAGCGCGACGGCAGCCTCGTAGCCGAGGCCCTCGATGTCGAACGCGCCCCGGCCGGCGACGTGGAAGACCCGCTCGCGGACCTGGGCCGGGCAGAACTGGTGGTTGGGGCAGCGCCGGTCCTTGTCGCCCTCCTTCTGCTCCACCAGCGTGGTCCCGCACGCCGGGCAGTCCTCCGGGCCGACCCACTCCGGCAGGTCGTCCGGGCGCAACGCGAGCACCGGCCCGAGGACCTCGGGGATCACGTCGCCCGCCTTGCGCAGGATCACGGTGTCGCCCGGCCGCACGTCCTTGCGCTTCACCTCGTAGTAGTTGTGGAGCGTGGCGTTCTCGACGGTGGAGCCCGCGACCTTGGTCGGCTCCATGACGGCGTACGGCGTGACGCGGCCGGTGCGCCCGACGTTGACCCGGATCTCGAGGAGCCGGCGTTGACCTCCTCGGGTGGGTACTTGAACGCGATCGCCCAGCGGGGCGCGCGGCTCGTGGACCCGAGCCGACGCTGCAGCGCGACGTCGTCGACCTTCACGACGACGCCGTCGATCTCGTAGGGGACGATCGTGTGGCGGTGCTCGCCGGCGTTCTCGATGTAGCCCTCGACGTCCTTCAGGCTGGGCAGCACCCGCACCTGCTCGGAGATCGGCAGCCCCACGCAGCCAGGGCGTCGTAGGCGTGTGACTGCGCGACGGGCTCGAACCCGCGACGCGCGCCGATGCCGTGGCAGACCATCCCGAGCGCCCGGCTCGCGGTGACCCGCGGGTCCTTCTGGCGCAGGGAGCCAGCGGCGGAGTTGCGCGGGTTGGCGAACGGCGCCTTGCCGGCGTCGAGGAGCGAGGCGTTGAGCCGCTCGAACGCCTCGACCGGCAGGAACACCTCGCCGCGCACCTCGAGCAGCGCTGGCACCGGGAACTCGTCGGTGCCGGTGAGCCGGTGCGGGATCACCTCGATGGTCTTCACGTTGGGCGTGACGTCCTCACCGGTGGAGCCGTCGCCGCGGGTCAGCGCGCGGACCAGGCGGCCGTCTTCGTAGAGGAGGTTGATCGCGAGCCCGTCGACCTTGAGCTCGCACAACAGTGCCGGGTCGTCGACGCCGTCGCGGGCCAGGCGGGCGTGCCAGGCCTCGAGCTCGTCGTACGAGAACGCGTTGTCGAGGCTCTCCATCCGCTGCAGGTGGTCGACCGCCGTGAACTCCGTCGACACCGCCCCCCGACCTTCTGGGTCGGCGAGTCAGGGGTGCGCAGCTCGGGCAGCTCCTCCTCGAGCTCCTGCAACCGGCGCATGCGCCGGTCGTAGTCGGCATCGTCGAGCGTCGGGCTGTCGAGCACGAAGTAGCGGTAGCGCGCCTCCTCGATCTCCTCGGCGATCAGCCGGTGCTCCTCGCGCGGATCCGTCATAGGACGCATTGTGCCCGGCGGCTCCGACACCCGCGGCGCCGGTGGGGCGGGTGAAAAAACATTCAGAAATATCCGCTTTGCCGGAATGAACCCGCCGACCTACGCTGTTCGTCGATGAAACGAAACCGTTCCGTTTCATCCAGGTAAACGACAGGCGACCAGGAGAGGACACCGCCGATGAGCCCGTCACCGAACGCCCTCGCATCGAGGGCGACCGTGAGCAGGAGATCCTCGAGGCGACCCTCCAGGTGCTCGGCGAGGTCGGCTACGACCGCCTCACCATGGACGCCGTCGCCACCAAGGCGAAGGCCTCGAAGGCGACGCTCTACCGCCGCTGGACCAACAAGGTCAGCCTGGTCATCGACGCGCTGCAGCACACCAAGGCCCGCACGAGACGACCGGACACCGGCTCGCTGCGCGAGGACCTGCGGATCGCCTTCTGCGGCGACGGCGGGCTCGACGACCCCGAGCCGTCGCCATGTTCTCCGCGTCCTGACCGCGATCACCCGCGACCCCGAGTTCGCCGAGGCGTTCCGGCGCGACGTGCATCGGCCCCAAGCTCGCCTTCTCCCAGCGATCTGCAGCGGGCCCGTGACCGCGGCGAGCTGCGCGAGGACGTCGACCTGTCCCTGCTCGAGCCGGCGCTCGCCGGCATCGTGCTCCACCGCTTGTTCCTGATGGGTGAGACGCCCGACGCGGACGTCATCACCCGTGTGATCGACCAGATCATCCTGCCGGCCGCCACCCGCGGCCCGGCCCGACCCCTCCCGACCGCGAACGAGAAGGATCTCTCATGACCGACGTCGTCAGCTCCGAGGACATCACCGGGCAAAGAAGCAACACCTGGGCTGGGCACTCGTGCTCATCTCGGTGGCGCAGCTGATGGTGGTGCTCGACGGCACCATCGTGAACATCGCGCTGCCCTACATCCAGCACGACCTCGACATCTCGACCGCCAACCTGCGCTGGGTCGTCACCGGCTACGCGCTGGCCTTCGGCAGCCTGCTGCTGCTCGGCGGCCGGCTCGGTGACCTCTACGGCCGCCGCAAGGTCTTCATGATCGGCCTCGTCGATCTTCGGCGTCGCCTCGCTGCTCGGTGGCCTGGCCACCAACGAGGGACTGCTGCTCGCCGCCCGTGGCCTCCAGGGCCTCGGCGCCGCGCTCGCCTCCCCCGCCGCGCTCGCCCTGATCGCCACGACGTTCCCCGCCGGCCCGGCGCGCAACCGCGCCTTCGCGGTGTACGCCGCGATGTCGGGTGTCGGCGCCGCTGTCGGCCTGCTGCTCGGCGGCTGGCTGACCGGCACGACGCTGACCTGTTCGGCCTGCACATCGACGGCTGGCGGCTCACCCTGCTGATCAACACCCCGATCGGCATCGTCACCGCGTTCCTCGCGCCGCGCTTCCTCAAGGAGTCCGAGTCCCACCCGGGCGAGCTCGACCTGCCCGGTGCCGTCACCGGCACCCTCGGCCTGCTCGGCCTCGTCTACGGCATCAGCCGCGCCGGCACCGAACGGCTGGGGCGACACCTGGACGATCGCCAGCCTGGCCGCCGGCCTCGTCCTGCTCGCCGCGTTCCTGCTGATCGAGAGCCGGGTCGAGCACCCGCTGCTGCCGGTCCGGGTCTTCACCAACCGCACCCGGGCCGCCAGCTTCGTGGCGATGTTCTTCGCCCCGGCGGCGATGTTCGCGATGTTCTTCTACCTGAGCCAGTACATCCAGACCGTCATGGGCTACAGCCCGCTCGCAGGCCGGCGTCGCGTTCCTCCCGTTCTGCGTCGGCCTGGTGCTCGCGGCCGGCATCTCGTCCAACCTGATCAACCGGATCGACCCGCGCTACCTGGCCGGCATCGGCACCCTGATGGCCGCGGTCGGCCTGTTCGGGTTCTCCCGGCTGCCCTACGACACCACGGCTCCCGCCGACCGACCTCCACGGCCAGCTACGCCACCGACCTGCTGCCGTTCATCCTGCTGATGGCCTTCGGCATGGGCATGACGTTCGTCCCGCTCACCCTGACCGCGGTGCACCACCTGCGCGACGAGGACACGGGCATCGGCTCCGGCGTGCTGAACACCATGCAGCAGGTCGGCGGCGCGCTGGGTCTGTCGCTGCTCGCACGCTGGCGACCCAGACGATCGCCGACCTGACCGCGACACTCGGAAGGAGCTCGAGGCCGGCGCAGCTGCGCCCGACCCGATCCGCTCGCCAGCACCAGGTCTTCACCGACGGTGCGACCGACGCGTTCCTGCTCGGTGCCGTCCTGATGCTCGTCGCCTCGCCGGTCACCTGGATCTTCCTCACCGTCAAGCACCAGGAGCTGGCGACCGACGGTCCCGAGGCGCGTCCACGTCGGCTGATTGATCCACCACGACGGCCCCGCCCGAGCTCTCTCGGGCGGGTCGTCGTCATTTCAGGCCAAGGCGTCCTCGATCGCCTGGATGAAGGCCGGGAGGTCGTCGGGGTCGCGGCTGGTGATCAGCGAGCCGTCGACGACGACCTCCTGGTCCACCCAGGTGCCGCCGGCGTTGCGTACGTCGTCGGCCAGGCTGGCGTAGCTGGTCAGCGTGCGGCCCCCGCCAGGCCGGCCGACACAGCAGCCACGGACCGTGGCAGATCACAGCCAGCGGCTTCCCGTCCTCGATGGCCTGCTTGACGATCGACTGCGCCCGCTCGACGGTGCGGAGCCGGTCGGCGTTTACGGTGCCGCCCGGCACGATGACGGCATGCACGGCTCTGACGTCGAGGTCGTCGAGGGTGCCGTCGACGTCCACCTTCTGCGTCGGCGTCGTGTCGCCCTCGACCGCCTGGATCGGGTCGGTCCCGGTCGAGTAGATCAGCACCTCAGCGCCAGCCTCGCGGAGCGCGTCGCGGGGGCTTCACGAGCTCGGCCTCCTCGAAGAAGTCGGTCGCGATGATGGCCACGGTCTTCCCGGAGAGATCAGTCATGCCGGTGAAGTACCCGTCGGTCCTCACGGTCACGCTCACCCGAACGGTCAGAACTGCGCGTCCACGACGTACTCGAAGGTCTTCCAGACCGAAGGTCCGGTCCTGCAGGTAGCCGCGGAGCAGTCGCCACCCGACCAGTGCGTTGACGTCGCCGGGGCGCGTCGGGACCCGCAGGTCGCTGTAGCGCACGGCCACCACCTCGTCGTCACGGACGCCGACCGCCCACACCTGTCCGGTGCGCTTCGGACCCGGCACCCACGCGAGATAGCGCGGACCGAGACGCCCGTCCTGCTCGAGGCAGTGGCCGGCGAATCGCGGCGTCCGGCACACCCGGGCCGACATCCAGGTCGGTCGCGTGTGGCCGGCGAGCACGTCGACGGTCCGCGGCGGGTCGAAGCGCGTCTCACGCTCGATCCGGAACCGACCGCCGATGGCGACGGGACCGAACGCCGGGCGCAGCGGGGACGGCCGCAGGTGGTGGAAGCGGGCGTACCCGCCGAAGTGGAGCCAGTAGCTGTGGGCGATCGCCCGGTCGGTGGACGGCACCCGGTCTCCGGCGTGAGGGTCCGGCTCTCCGCCCTTCCAGTCCTCGAGGGCGTCTCCCGCGGCGACGACGTCCGGCGAGGTGGTCATGCTGATCAGCGGGTCCTGCGCGATGTCCTCGAGGGTGGCGACCGGGATGAAGAGGTCCTGGTCGCGCGGGTCACCGGTGATCACGTCGCCGGCCCAGAGCACGTCGACCGTCTCGTCGCCGCGCTGCATGAGGACGTCGACGTAGCCGGGATCCTCCTCCGGCTCCTCCTCCGCCCAGCTGAGGGTGAGGCGGCCGCCGTCGACCAGCCGAGACTCGCAGCGGGTGTGCTCGACCGCGGCACGGGTGGTCGGGCCCGGGCTTCGGGGTGACGAAGACCCGGAGCAGGTCACCGTCGTTCTCGCCGTCCACCGCGGTAGCGCAGATCGGCACCGAGGACCGCCGCCGCGGTAGTGCGGCCCCGTCCAGGTGGCCTGCCGGTGGGTGGTGTCGGTCGACGCGTGCTCGAGGGCCATCGCCGCGATCGCCCGCTGGGTGATCGGCACCTCGTCCTCCCCCGCGGCGTCGGCACTCGCGTGCGACAGGGGCACGACGAGGGCAGCGGTCAGCAGCGGATCCCGAGACGCTTCATCTCGTCAGCCTGTCACGTGCCCCTCCGCCGCGGTCACCAGCCCGAGAGCGGTCCGGGCCCACGCCGGCGACGCGCCCGCGAGCCCGCAGGCCGGCGTGAGCACCAGCTGCTCGCACAGCTCCGTCCGGGTCGAGACCGAGCATGTCGAGCCAGCGCAGCACCGACTCGGTGACCTCGGTCTCGGTGGGCGCGGTGGCCGGGTCGAGGGAGGGCACGACGCCGAGCGCGACCGTCTCCCCCGCCTCGAGCGCCTCGGCCAGTCGTCGTGGTCGCGCGCCGTCAGCACGCCAGGTCGACCGACAGCCCGCGGGCGCCCGCGCCGCGCAGCAGCGCCGAGCGGCGTCCCCGCCGCGCAGGAGTGCACCCACGGCTCGGCGCCCCGGCCTCGGTCGACGGCGGCGAGCACCCAGCCGAGCGCCTCGGAGGCCTCGGGCGGGTGCACCGTCCGGTGCCGGCCGAACCCGGACGCCGTCGGGACCGCGCCGCCGAGCACGGCCGGGAGCGCGGGCTCGTCGACCTGCACGACCAGCCGCTCGACGCCCGGCACCCGGCGGCGTACGTCGCGGACGTGGTCGCGCAGCCCCTCGGCCAGCGCCTGGGCCAGCTCGCGGCGGGCGCCGTGGTCGGCCGAGCACCTTGTCGCCGCGCGGCTGCTCGACGGTGGCGGCCAGCGTCCACGGCCCGGCGACCTGCACCTTGAAGGTGCCGGCGTAGCCCTCGGCCTGCTCCTCGAGCGCGTCCAGGTCCTGGGCGAGCAGGCTGCGCGCCCGGCGGTGGTCGACGCCGGGCGCGTCGGTGAGCCGCCAGCCGGCCGGCTGCAGGTCGGCGCCGAGGCTCGGCCACCACGGCCAGGCCCCGGCCGGTCATGCTCGCGGTCGCCCCGCGGCCCGGGCACCTCGGGCAGGTACGGCAGGTCGGGCAGCTCGCCGAGGACCAGCCGCACCGCCTCGTCGAAGTCGCGCTGGTCGTCGCCGGGCATCGAGCCGACGCCGGTGGCCAGCGTCATGCGGACGCCGTCGCGTCGCGGTCGCGGCGATCGTGGCCGAGCCGACCACGCGGGTGCCGTCGTAGACGACCGCGGCCTGGCCCGGGGCGATGCCGTACGCCGGGTCGAGCAGCTCGATCTCGACGCTCGTCGCCGGCGACGCGTCGACCGACGGCCCGGTGCTCGTCGCCGTGGGCGCGCAGCTGGACGGTGCCGTCGAGCCTCGACCGCGGGCACGGTGCCGCACCAGCGCGGCCGGATCGCCGGTCAGCCGGTGCACGGCGAGGCGCTCGCGCGGGCCGACCGTGACGGTGCCGGAGACCGGCTCGATGTCGAGCACGAACCGCGGCCTGCCGTCGGGCGCCGGGCGGCCGAGCCGCAGCCCCTTGCGCTGGCCGATCGTGAACGCCGTAGGTGCCCTCGTGGCGCGCCGAGCTCCTCGCCGCCGGCTCGTCGACGATCGCGCCCCCGTGGTTGGGCGCGCGGTCGCCGAGCTTCTCGCGCAGCCAGCCGGCGTTGTCGCCGTCGGCGACGAAGCAGATGTCGTGGCTGTCCGGCTTGTCGGCGACCCGCAGCCCGCGGCGCGGCGGCCTCGCCGCGCACCGTCGGCCTTGGTCGAGCCGCCGAGCGGGAACAGCGAGTGCGCGCAGCTGGTCCTGGTCGAGCACGCCGAGCACGTAGGACTGGTCCTTGCCGTGGTCGACCGCCCGGTGCATCTCGATCAGCCCGTCGGCGCCGGTGCGCAGCTGGGCGTAGTGACCGGTCGCGACCGCGTCGAAGCCGAGCGCCGAGCGCCCGGTCGAGCACGGCGGCGAACTTGATCTTCTCGTTGCAGCGCAGGCACGGGTTGGGCGTGCGGCCGGCGGCGTACTCGTCCATGAAGTCCTCGACGACGTCCTCGTGGAACCGCTCGGAGAGGTCCCAGACGTAGAACGGGATGCCGATCACGTCGGCCGCCCGGCGGGCGTCGTTGGCGTCCTCGATCGTGCAGCAGCCGCGGGCGCCCGGAGCGGTACGACGCCGGGTTGCGCGAGAGGGCGAGGTGGATGCCGGTGACGTCGTGGCCCGGCCTCGACGGCGCGGGCCGCGGCGACCGCGGAGTCCACGCCGCCGGACATGGCGGCGAGGACCTTCATCGACGGGCCTCACGCGCCGGCCGCCCGGGCCCGTTCGACGCACGGGCCCGATCGCCTCGACGAGCGCGTCGACGTCGGCCTGCGTCGAGGTGTGGCCGAGGGAGAACCGCAGCGAGTGCGCGCGCGGCCTCCTCGTCGCAGCCCATCGCGAGCAGCACGTGCGAGGGCTGCGGCACGCCGGCCGAGCAGGCCGAGCCGGTCGAGCACTCGATGCCGCGGGCGTCGAGCAGCATCAGCAGCGAGTCGCCCTCGCAGCCGGGGAAGGCGAGGTGGGCGTTGCCGGGCAGCCGGTCGCACCGGGTCGAGGCGGCGCCGTTGAGGTGGGCGTCGGGCACCGCCTCGACGACGCCGGCGACCAGCTCGTCGCGCAGCGCGCCGACCCGGGCGGCGTGCTCGGCCTGCTGCTTGACGGCCAGCTCGACCGCCGCGGCGAAGCCGGCGATGGCCGGGGTGTCGAGGGTGCCGCTGCGGATGTCGCGCTCCTGGCCGCCGCCGTGCACGCAGCGCGGTGACCTCGACCTCGCGGCGCACGACGAGCGCGCCGACGCCGTACGGGCCCGCCGAGCTTGTGGCCGGTGAGGGTCAGCGCGTCGACGCCGGAGCGCGGCGAAGTCGACCGGCACCGCGCCGACCGCCTGGACGGCGTCGGTGTGCACGGGGATGCCGTGCTCGGCGGCGATCGCGACGACCTCGTCGATCGGCTGGATCGTGCCGACCTCGTTGTTGGCCCACATCACCGAGACCAGCGCGACCGACGCCGGGGTCGCGCTCGACGGCGGCCCGCAGCGCCGTCGAGGTCGAGCCGGCCGTCGCGCGTCGACGGGCAGCAGCTCGACCTCGGCGCCCTCGGCCTCGGCCAGCCAGTGCAGCGGGTCGAGGACGGCGTGGTGCTCGATCGGCGGTCGACAGGACGCGGGTGCGGCGCGGGTCGGCGGCGCGGCGGGCCCAGTAGATGCCCTTGACCGCGAGGTTGTCGGCCTCGGTGCCGCCGGAGGTGAACACCACCTCGCCGGGCCGGCAGTTCGAGCGCCTGCGGCGATCGTCTCGCGCGACTCCTCGACGATCCGCCGGGCGTGCGCGGCCGGAGGCGTGCAGCGAGCTCGGCGTTGCCGACCTCGGCGAGGTGCGCGGTCATCGCCTCGACCGCCTCCGGCACCATCGGCGTGGTGGCGGCGTGGTCGAGGTAGACGGTTCTGGCGGTCATCGCACGACCAGCGTACGGCGCTCAGCCTGGCGACGGCGGCGCCAGGTTGCCGAGCGAGCCTCGAGCGCGCCCTCGGAGACCAGCGGGAACCCGACCTTGGCGAGCAGGTCCCGGTCGGTGACCTTGCCCCAGTCGAGGTGAGCGTGACGTCGGTGGCGTCCGAGCCCGAGGGCTGGAGCTCCCAGACCCACTCCCAGCCGGGCGGCTCGGTGCCGGCCGGGCGCGGTCTGCCAGGCGAGCAGGTGGTTCGGTCGTAGCCGGTGACGGTGTTGTCGGTCTGGTAGTCGCCGCCCATGTGGTCGCCGGTCATGTTCATCCGGAACACCTGCCCGGTGGTCCGTGATCCGGTCGGCTTCTCGTCGCTGACGACGAAGCCCGAGCCGTCGATCTCGACGTGCCGCTCGCGGGTTCGACAGCACGTCGAAGACTCCTTGCGTCGAGGCGTCGATGGTGCGCTGGACGGTGATGCTCGTGTCGG
>CAWFWF010000008.1:0-53829 GCA_963819455.1 uncultured Acidobacteriota bacterium | reverse complement strand
ATGAGTCCCCGCTCATAGATCGGCGCCACGCAATCACCGCGTTATCGGGAATCTTTGACGCAACTCTCTAAATGATTGCGCGGCAAATGGTTACGTAGGACGCATCACGTGGTCCTTTTAGATAGGCGAAAAACGCCGCGCGAACCCGTTTGACCAATATCTGCTTCCAGTTTAGAACCCGATGATTGGCTGGGAGATGAACCGGACTTTACCCCAGCGTCGCGGTGTGAGGTGGTGCTCAAATGATAGAGAACGCCAACGAAGTATATGACCTCGGCATCCGAGGAATGTTAGGGACCGAAAACAGGTTCAAAGCCTGAAAGACTTCGAGCCTCTGCTCGACACCGAAGAAGCCGCGAGGCTTCTCAGGATGCACCCTCAGAACTCTTCGCACGAAAGCACGACGTGGATCAATTCCCGCCGTCCAGGTTGGAAAACGTTGGCGCTTTCGTGTCTCCACTCTGGATCGTTGGCTCGGCAAGCTCGCCAGCTGATCATCAGCACTGTGAGGAAAAAAAACATCTCGACCGAAACGAATTGCCGATCTATCCTGACGGTGTCCGCCGACACCGTTTAGACAAAGGAGAAACTTTGTTTAAACGGACACGTTACCAACGCGGAAGCGTCGAACGAGAAGAGCAGAAGAAGGGACCGTCAGTTTGGGTCTACCGATGGTGGGAAGAAGACATCAACGGGAAAGCTGGTGCATCGCAAGGCACAGGTTGGGGATGTCAAGAAATACCCGACCGAATCTGCGGCGCACTCAGCAGCAGACGCTCTTCGGCTAACCATAAACGATCGCTGCGAACACAGGAACCTGCGGCGAACCACAATCAACACGCTTTGGGAGCACTACTCTCAAGAGGAGCTGCCTCTCAAAGCCTTATCCACACAGGATGCGTACATCATTTACGCAAAGAACTGGATTGTCCCACGCTGGGGCAATCTGCCGCTCGAACAAGTCAAAACTGTCGAGGTAGAGCGCTGGCTACGGGCGACCGGAGTTGCGGATGGAACCAAAGCCAAAATCAAGTGTGTGATGTCGGCTTTGTTTTCTCACGCCGTTCGGTGGGAGTTTTGTGGCCACAATCCCATATCTTCAGGGATACCGGTAGGGAGTGGAGGCAAGCAAGGCCCGAGCACCGGCGTACGGATCAGCGCCAAACGTCAGAGATCCCCCTTGGTTTTGTCATCGGAACAGGTCAAGCTCGGTTCGGCAGAACTGGAGTTTCGGGATCAGTTGCTCGTGTTTCTAGAAGGCGCCTTGGGTATACGTCAAGGCGAACTTGGGGCGCTACGCTGGCTGTCATGCGATTTCGACAACATGAGCATCAGCGTCCAACACTCTTACTATGTCGTCGAGGTGGAAACCTGAAGAGCACAAAAACGGAAGCGTCTGCGAAGCTGTTGCCGATGCATCCAAGCCTGAAGCACTCCTTGCAGGAGTGGAGATCGCAAAGTCTCTACAACAAACCGGAAGACTTCGTATTCCCTTCCGAAAGACTGCGGGGCAGCAAGCCCTTAGATCTAGCTTGCAGTCCTGAAAAAGAAAATTCAGCCTGCTTTCAGACGGATCGGAATCAGGGGTGTGGGCTCGCACACCTTTCGGCACTCGGTTGGAACCATGCTGGCGGAGATGGGCGAGCACCAACTCACAAATCCGAGACTATTTGCGGCACAGCAACCTTCATGTCACGAACAAATACCTGCAGGCGACATCGAAGACGAAACGCTTGGCACAGGACAAATTGGTCGACGCTATTCTGCCGACGGGTATTTTGCCGAAGACAAACCTAATCCAATGAGCGCTGTTTGGAACCGTTTTCGAATGGGACCACTCTCGTTCCGCGCTTATCGTCCCCTAACATCCCCTGATTTGCCGGATGCTAGGATTGCAAGTGCTTGAAAAGAATGGCGGGGACGACGGGACTCGAACCCGCGGCCTCTGCCGTGACAGGGCAGCGTTCTAACCAACTGAACTACGTCCCCACTCGCCAAATCAACGGGATGCGCAAGGGCCAAGATTTGCACGGCTATGCGCAGCGTGATCTTCGCGCGGATGACTTTGCCGTCTGCAGTTGCATCGATCGGGCTGAACTTCCCCGATCCGCAAGCTGTTCAAGCAACGTCAATACACACTCATAGTATCACAGCTTTTCTAGCTTTCTGGCTGCTGGAGGACTGCCCGGATCAAAATCTCATCTGGCTGTAACGTGTAATGCGAAGGGCATGGCGGCGTACCGTCATTTGAAATCTGAGATGCATCTTAAAAGAGCGCCGACTCTTTGTGCGATACAATTGCGCGGTTTGCTGGCTGACTACACCATCCATGGACGAGAAGATTCTCGTAGTCGAAGACGATGAACTGATTCGCATGACGCTGGGCGATCGCCTGAAAAGTGAAGGGTATGCGGTTGACTTTGCCGCCGACGGTGAAGAAGGTTTGCGCAAGGCCACTGCGGGATCGTGCGACCTGGTAATTCTCGATATCATGCTGCCACGCAAGAACGGCTTCGATGTATGCCGCGAGATACGCATGGCTGGAGTCGCGGTGCCCGTTCTTATGCTAACCGCACGCGGGCAGGTCATCGACAAAGTGTTGGGCCTTAAGATTGGTGCAGATGACTACCTTACCAAACCATTTGATGCCGCAGAACTTTTAGCGCGGGTCGAGGCGCTTCTTCGCCGCGCTAAGCCGGCGAAGTCATCGGAGGTTCACCGCTTCGGATTGGTGGAGCTCGACCTCCGCGGTACGACTGTTTCCCGCGATGGAAAGATCGTGCCGTTGTCCGCGCGCGAGTTTCAGCTTCTGCGTTATTTTGTCGAGCATCCCAACACGACTTTGTCGCGTGAGGTTTTGCTAAAGGAAGTTTGGCTATACAGCGCTGACGCTTTCACGCGGACGGTCGATGTACACGTTGCCAGTCTGCGGCAAAAACTTGAGAGCGACTCGAAGCGTCCCGAATTGATCGTCACCGTACCGGGACTTGGGTACAAGTTCGTTCCGTCAGCCTGAGCTTGCGGGCGGAGAAGCGAGAAAGGGCAGGCCATCCGTCTGCCCTTACCTTTTTCAGCGGAAGCCCATTGCTGGGGCCGCTCCGCCCGTAGGTAAAGATCCATCTAAGCGACAGGCAAGTGCAGGGTGAAGGTGCTTCCCTTCCCGACTTCACTCTGGACGGTGAGGCGCCCGCCCATCGATTCAGCCGCGCTCTTGGCCAGAGGCAGACCAAGACCGCTGCCGTGGATCTGGGCGACCGTCACATCGGGACTGCGATAGAAAGGCTCAAAAATGCGAGCGAGATCTTCAGGGCTGATGCCAATGCCCCGGTCGGCAACGGAGATGGCAACTTCTCTTTTGCCATTCGACTCGCCATCCAGAGATGCAGCGACCCTCACCCAATGCGCATCGCCGCCGTATTTGACAGCATTGGCGATCAGGTTTTGCAAGCTGTGCGAAAGCGCTTTGAGATCTGCCGAAACGGGCGGCAATCCCGCCGGAACTGAGCGTTCCACAATCACGCCGGACGATTGAGTCTGCGCTGACACATTTTTGAGGCTGGCGTCAATTACCTGGGCAACGTCGACAGCCTCGATGCGGAATGGATAACGTCCTTTGCTGGTCGCCGAGAAAAGCAAAATCTGTTCGATCAATTCCATCAGTTGCTGGGCCTGGCCAACAATCGCACGACCGTAGCGCGGAACTCTTTCTTTGTCGTCCACAACTCCATCAGCCATGTTTTGCGCCGCAGACATAATCCCCGTGAGCGGCGTCCGCAGCTCGTGAGAAATGTTTGCGACGAAATCCATTTGCAACTGGCCGAGTCGGCGAGCCCGTTGACTGGCAACGATGATTGTGGCCATCGTAGCTGCCAAGACCAGCAGCACTCCGAAATTAAAAATCAGATTTCGCCGCGACAGCGCCGCGACCGCAGCATCAACGGAGCCCTCGCGATGCTTCGCAATAATCTGCCAAGCTTGCCCCTCGTGGTATCGCATGGGATCGACCCTGGCGAGATCGTCGTCGCGGAAGCCCTGCGATGGCGGCGATACAGATCTTGAGACAACTCCAGGCCTTCCTGCGGGCGGCACCATCGCAATCATTCCGCGTATCGGGAGTTCGTGGCCGGCAATGATGGGCAAGGGACGGCCGAAGAGATTGAGTGCTGCGTCGGGGACGAGATCGGCTTGCGTTCCGAAACCGGCATTCGAGCTGTAGAGAGATGGCAAATCCGGGTCGCGGTTCACGATCGCGATCTCATAAGACGAGCCGGTGCTGCCAAAATATCGCTGGATAATCTCGGGAAGTATCTGTTGAGCAAGCACCGTTCGGCTCAGCACGACGATGACACAGTTCACGCCGTGAGGCTTTCCTTCGATCGGCGATGGGACGGCCGATTCGACGTAGGGATGCACGATGGCCAAAATTGCTTCATCGACCAACAAAGGAAATGTTGGAGCGGATTCTGGAGGAGATCCATGTACCTCAAGCCGTGCATTGCGCGAATCGGGAGAGTGATCCGTAAAAGCGGGGCGGCCATCTCCGCGGATAGTGGGAGAATTGTCCGCATGAAGTGGGGGATGCTGCGCCGCCGTGTTCCCAGCTGGTGCCTGATTCGAATCGTTGCCGTCCGATCCTCCTCCGCCCCCGAATCCCGGATTTGAATCGACCAGATGCCGATGCAATTCCGTCAGCTTCTCGGGCCACGTTGCAGTTTCGAACGCATTGTGAGCTGGATTCAATCGAACGAGAGGGGCGGCCCCTTGGTCGGTCGGCTGCCAAATGTAAACGTCCTCGACTAGGTCGGGGTGAGAGGCGGAAAGACGCCACCGCTCCATGCGAGCGGCAATTTCCTGAGTTCCGATTGGCTTCGGCGATCCCATGCCGAATTGCAGTTCGCGGATCAGAGGAGCAAGCTCTCGCTCAACTCCCTGCCGAACATCCATCAGCGATCCCTGGAGACTGGCGCGCATCTGCGCGGTCGTGACCTGACTTACCGCTTTGACGGATCGGTACTGCAGAATCGCCAGCATGATCAGGACTGCGACGAGTCCAAGCACCATGCCATACCAGCGCAAGTTTTCCGAAGTGATTCGCTTCATGGTCCAGCCGGGACAGCATTATAGGCGGTTGTTCAGATCGCGGCGTGGTCAGCGTGGGGGAGGGCAATCGCAACTTTGAAACGCATTGAAAACGCGATCTCTACCTATGTTCCAAAGCTACAGGAGACGTAGTGATTCCGGTGTAAATTCGCTGTAAAGAACAATAGAGATTTTTGCGTGATTGTTTACTTACTCCTTACACGCGTTTTACTCCAACACACACAGTCCCAGCCTCTAATGAAGTACACGCAATACACAACTTCTCAGGAGCCTTCGAGGATGAAACGACTTTTACTATGGACAGCGGCACTCGCAATTGCAACGATTCTTACAGTGATTGGCTATAAACAAACCGATAATGCGGCCAGTATGGGGGGCGCGACGAACGGAGCGTTCCGTGACGGCGCCTATCTAGGAAAACTTGCGGCAGAACGGGGAGAGCAGCCTCATGTAGCTTTCGGACGTTGGAGGGACATACTGGACCGCAAGTCGTTCGTCGAAGGGTACGAGTCCGGATACAGACAGAATCTTGCCGGCCTGAAAGGACAACCGGAGGGGAATCCAAATACGGATGCCGCCTTCCGCGACGGACTTTTCGTGGCCAAGCTGGATTTGGAAAATGGACGCTCGGCACGCGAGTCACGAGGCCGCTGGGTAAAGGCAGAGGACAAAGCTTCGTTCGTCGCCGGCTACCGCCAGGCGTTCGACGAGAATACTGCAGAACTCCAGAGAACCAAAGGAACCTCTGAAGCTCTGTCGTCCATTGATTAGTGGTTAGGTGATCGTCAGCGTCAACGCGCTGCTGGTGCCTCCACTGCTGCAACCGACATAGCCGGTGTTTCCGCTAGGCGTGCTGACGGTCACTGTCGCAGAACCCGGACCGGAGATCTGGTCCGTCGTGATCGTAACCTGGAGTTCCGTGCTGCTTACGACGGTTGTGGTTAAATTCGTGCCATTGAAGAGCACAACCGTCGAAGCCACGAACTCTTTGCCAGTCAATGTCAGTTGGTAACCAGTCTGCACATCGGTAAATGGAATCGAAGTCGCGGACAGTGCACTCAGCACAGGAACTGGCCGAGAACTTCCGCACAATGGATTCAGGGCGCCGCATCCAGTAAGAGAAACGAACGCGATCAACAGCAGCGCCAGCGTGATTGCTCCGCGAACGACCCGCAACGATTGTAGAAAATTAGCTTTCGAATCTGGAGCGCTAACAACTTCAAACTTCAAATCGGACCGCCTCTAAAACCAGCGACTGCATTTTTTGGACTCTTAGCTGGCGTTGAGAGCGATTCTACGGTGTGGATGGCTGGTATCTTCGGAAAGTCCGGCTTTTGAGGTGACGAATGTAACCAAGGATCAAGGTGGCGTTTTCGGCGTCGGTCGACAATTTCGTGGAAGAATGCAGAAGTTATTGCGTTTCCTGGTGTATCAAGCTTACGTGCTCGTCGAATTGAGATTGCAGCGACTTTTGATATTCGTCGCGATTGGGTCGGTGGCTGCTGCCTTTCACTTTGAACGAAACGTCGGGGCAGCGGTTACAGGTAGCTTCGACGGGAATGTCGGTCAGCCACTTCGTGACGCGGATCGCCGGCTTTTTCATTCACGCTTACCTTTTTCCGGAGCGACCGATTTCTTCTCATCCCGTTCTTCCTTCTTTTCTTTGCGGACAAAGGAAAGCCCTCGCTTTAGTTCCGCCGTAAGGTCTGTTTCCGCCGTCGCGACATGAACCGGCTTTCCTAAATCTTTGCCGAGCCACGCATTCAATTCGGATTGCGTCGTTGAAACCAGACGCCCTTCGCGCCTCAGGGGCATGCCCTCCGTCGCCCAGCGCTGCACGACCGACACCGGCTCGCCTAAGAATTCTGCGATCTTTTGCCATCCAGTCAGAGCGTCGGACGGTTGCGTCGACATCGGTTGTTTTTTCGTTAGCTTTGCCATAAAGGTTTAAGCGAACAGTAAGCCCTGCCAGGGCGATTCGAGTTCCACTTCGCGGGCGCATTCCGCACCCTCATTCTGCGCTTGATTTACTCGCGTGCTGACCGGATAACGGCGCATCGCGCCCGGGAATGGAATCAGAAGGTCCAGCGCGCGGCTCAGGTCGCCGGGAACATTTAGCCATGCATCGTACTTTTCAAGAGGCAAAATCACTGGCATTCGGTCGTGCAGATCTGACAGCATCTTGTTTGGAGCCGTCGTCAGGATCGTGCAACTCTCTACCGCTCGTCCTTGCGGATCGATCCATCGATCCCACAGTCCTGCAAAAGCAAACAACTGCCCTTCATTTACTTCGAAGCAATACGGCTGCCTTGTTTTTCCATTGCGCTGCCACTCATAAAAGCCGTCTGCCGGAATCAGGCAGCGCTGAGAACGGAAGGCATCACGGAACGACGCGGTCGTCGAAACGGTTTCGGCCCGCGCGTTGATAGTCTTGGCACCAATCGATGGTTCGGTCGCCCAGGACGGAATCAGTCCCCAGCGGAGGAATACCATCTCGCGCAATTGGTTGGGAGTTTTCCGAATTACCGGAACAGGTTGAGTGGGCGCGATGTTGTAACGAGGTGTCCAATCCTCGTCGTCTTCGGGAACATCAAAGTATTCGGTTACGATTTGCTTCCGCCGCGAGAGTCGGTATCGGCCGCACATTCGGCCATTATGCCAGATGAGATTCTTTCACGGTGCCGTCTCCATTGCGACCACATCCGCGGTGGCGCCGGGATAATTCTGATTGACCGCTTGCCGCATCCACTTCTCGCTCTCGGCCGGATTGGCACGAACTCCGTCGCCCGATTGGTAACGGAGCGCGAGATTGTATTGGGCTGCGGCGTTGCCATCTTGGGCAGACCTTTTCACCCATTGCGCGGCTCTCTGGCAATTCTGATGCACGTGGCGCCCGGTCTCGTACGCCATCCCGATCACCAAGGCAGCGTCGGCATCTCCATATTGCGCCTGGAGCGTCAGGTTGCGAATCTCGTAGGGACTAAGTTCGTCGACAACGGTCGAGACGTCATCGTCGGTAATTTGCTTGTGGCTGGCCGGAGCGGGTGGCTCCGGCAGAGTGTTCGGCACCTGGGCGAAACCCTGGCTCATCTTCGGAGTCGCCGCCAAAATATGCTGGTGTCCATAGTGCAGATCAAGAGCCATGAAGCCGCTGGTGATCAGCAACAGCATGACCCAGCTTCGAGATCCGAATTTGGCTAACGACCGCAGGCCCAACTGCACATCCTGGCTTGCCATCAGGAACTGCTGGCATCGGCGAACATGCTGCTCGAAAGCGGCCTTTATTCGGGGCAATTCGAATTGGAAGGCGAAGCGGCGGGGATAAACGCCTTCTTTCACCGTAGCCACAATCACAGTCTGTGGCTCAGGAATGACTTCCACCGTTTGGTCCGCCTCGTCTTGAACGGCCATCTCCACGAACTGAGGAACGAGATCCTGGGATTCGACTTGAGTGCCGCGTTCGGAAGGTCGATCTTCACGCAGCTTTCGTTCGTACTCCTGCTGTAAAACCCAGGCAGCCTCCATCAGCTTTCCGAAGGACGAGGGGTCGAGCGTGAGCCGCTTCCTCATGGCACAATCCATGGCCAAAATTTAGTGCTCACGAACAGCTACGGCCAGGAAGCCGTTCGGTTTGGCGCCTGATAATACTACCGCCGAGACTTGAAGTAAAGCATGAGGTTTTTCCGGCATTTTTACGTGGAGAAACCCGGGTAAACAATTTTTGGATAGTGAGTCACAGTTGCCAAGTTTGACTTGAATCTTCGCCATCATCCCCAAATCCTCGTGATCGAGAATGTGGCAGTGATAAAGAAAAGTTCCGACCGTCTCAGGATCGCGAAAGTCCACGCGAACCTTCACGCTCGGATACGATTGGCTCTTTCCATCCCAGTACGGAATGACGACGGTGTCCCGTACTGCGGAATCGTTTGTGGGCACTCCGTTGATGGCTAGAACAACGAAGTGCAGCTGATGAAGGTGGAAAGCGTGAACTTCGTTGGTGTGATTTTCGAAGCGTCCGGTCTTCAATGGCGCCTTGCTACGTAACGATCGCAGGAGGCTCGGATGGATCGTACACCCTGGGAGTCTGTCCCTGCACGGTAAGAAAAAATTTAGCTACCTACGATGTGAAAATCCGGGCGCATGTCCCGGTTAGCTCCCGTTAAAGCTTTGAGTGATCCGCGGGACCGCCTACGCTCGCCACTTTGCGAGGCGCAAGCGGGCCCACGAAAAGATGAAACGAACTAGTTGACCGTGATATTCACGGGTGCCGATGGAATGCCGTTAGCGACGACTTCCAACGTGCTGGATCCGGTTTCGGCCCCAGAAGGAACGTCGAAGCTGGTCGAAACCATTTTGCTGCCAGTCGCCACTGCCATCGTGCTGTGGTCGTGCGTCTTCGCATAGAAAACGTGGCCCGTGGCGATGTTTGAAATGCGCACCATCGGATAGTTGGTCGCCGTTTCGTACTCGTCTCCAAAGGCAGCCGCTTGCGAGAACCCGTTAAACTGCGTCCCGGAAATCTTGTACGTCGTGCCGCGAACCACGGTCCGTGGAACACTCTTGATGACCGGCGCCCACGCCGTTTCGTTCGTTCCGGTCGTGGTGTAGAGTTGCGACCCACCGACGATAACTTCGCCCGTGGGCAACACGATCAGGCTTCCGAAACCGAATGGACCCGAGGTCAGCACGGAGCCATTGAACTCATAGAGACGGCCTGAAACTCCTTCCACGAGGACGTTGCCGTTCGTCAGCAGCGCAGCAAACGAGTCTCCGGCTTCGTCGCCGACGGGAAAGTCTGGGCCCACCGTCCAAGTTCCGGGCGCCGACTGCGTTGCGCCTGGAGTGTAGATCGAGGTGTGCGCAGTGTTTGAGTTCGACGGAGTGGATCCGGTTGCGAAGACCGTTCCGTCCGGACGCAGGATCGCTGGACCGACTTCTCCCGGCGGAAAATAACAGAGGCTTCCGTTTGGCCCATATTGCAAGCAGCCAAAAGGAGAGGGCGAATGCAGGTCGACGATGGTACTGCCCGCGTTAATCCAGCGCGCCGGACCCGTGAGGTAGCGCTCGGAGTTGGGCGCGTTCTTCACATCGAAGGTCAGGATGGATTGATCCGGCATCAGCGTCCATCCTTCTTCTGCGTTGAAGTCGCTCTTCCCTGCCGAACTTACCTGTGTCCAGG
The DNA here is from genome assembly GCA_963819455.1 of uncultured Acidobacteriota bacterium. Lineage (GTDB taxonomy): Bacteria > Acidobacteriota > Terriglobia > Terriglobales > Acidobacteriaceae > Sulfotelmatobacter. The sequence continues at coordinate 43,550 of CAWFWF010000008.1, read as the reverse complement.
TAAGAGTCGCGGGATCGAGTTCCGCCAACACCTTTGTGACTTTGTCGCCCAGCAGGAATTTTCCATTGGGCAACACCACGGAGGGTGAGTCACCGATATAGGGCAGAAATTTTGGCGGCAGCAGGTTCGCCCATGTGTCTGTCTTCGGATCATAGATTGCGCACAGGTTGGTCAGCGTGAAAGGACCATTGTTGTACTCGCCGCCCGCGATCACGACGCGACCATCGGCTAGCACAGCGGAGGCGAAAGCGTCGGGAGCGTATCCGGCGGGCAAGCTGCCGACTTTCTTCCAGGTTCCGTTGAGATAGCTTCCGTTGACGTCAGGCGTCAGGGTGTACCAGTCCGACAGGCCGTTGCCTTGAAAAAGAACGCGGCCGTCGGTCAATAGAAATCCGATGCCTGCGCCGTCGGGCGGTTGATGCGTAAGGTTTTTCAAAGTCTGGGCCAGCGATGCGCCAGAGAATGTCAACAGCGCAAGGGCCAGGAAGGCAATAAATCTTCTCAGCAATGGAGTCTACCTTTCTAGTGTGAGGTGGGAGTCAAAAGGTGGTCGGCGATCAAGCGGCACCCATCTTAGCAATGTCGAGCATTCTTGCAAAGCCCCGTCTGGCAAGGGGTTTGGGCCGAAGCTGCCGCTGAGAGTAGTCGTTAACCATACTGCAAGAATTGAGACCGAATATCTTGTCGAAAAATGCGGACGTAATCCTGTTCAGCATTTGCCAGCAATTCCAACAATCTACTTTCCGCCGGCTGTCTTTGTGGGCGTGCCATTGGTGATGGAATCAAGTGATGCTGGACGGTCGAGAGCGACTTCCATTTCGGTGAATCGAGGCAGCACTACATCACGGCCCTTCCGGGTCGCCAAGTAAACCGCCGATGCACAACCAGCGACGATACGTCCGGTGCCGGCCGTGGATACGTCGGTTGCAGTAGAAACGATAGCTTCAATGATTACCTGAATTGAATCGTCCGCAACTTTCGTGACTCCAACCGCAACGCCAAGATTGATCGCCATCCAAGCCTTGCCGGGGCGCTCGCCTTGCAGACGGCCTTCGGCATCCATATGAGTGTGTGACCGCTGATCCAACTCTGCGCCTGCAAGTGATCCGACAACCGCGACCCGATTGCCTTTCGGCAAGACTAGGTTGTTAAAAGACAGGTAGAGCGAACCTGCTCGGCTTAGCCATCGTGGCGCACGGTTCTTGACGACCTTGCCTTCTAATAAACTGCCCGCAGGAATTGCCACTTGGGAATTCAGCAGAACCGGCTCCAACAGTCGTGCTTGGACGACGTCTCCCGCTTTGCTCTTTGACGCACTCACATTTCCAAGCAGGACTACTTTGAAACGCGTACCGACGGGAAGTGTTTCTCCGGCTCGCGAATCTAAATCCCCGCTGGAGAGTTCGTCTCTTCCTCCCACGGCGGAAGCGTTCTTCTCAAAAGCTTCCAGAACGAGCGTAGGCGCGGCGGACTTCTTTGCACCAGAGTGGCTTACTTTGACTTCGCTATTTTCTTGGCCAAGCTGGTTCGCCGTTTTACCTTTCGCATAGATCGCGCGCATACGACGCAAGCCAATCTGCGAAGCCCGAAATTCATGCTCGCTGCTTGCTTCGGTGACGTCGACACTACCGAACACGGGATATTTCTCGTGACGCGGTCTAAAGAGCTCGATGACTCCAGGCCAGTGATCACTCGCCTCGCGCCGTCTACGCTCGAAATGATCAACCGTCAGCCGCGCACGATCGCCCGAAGACAGCAATTTGCGGTCTGCAGTATAGACATCCGCAGCGATCGAGCCCTCAACCACATCTCCGGGATGCAACTTTGACGGCTTGATCGATTTCGTTAACTGCACCTTCATGTAAAGACCGGAGCGGGCATCACTTAGTTCCGGTTTGATCGGTTCGCTGTTCTGGGTCCAGGACACAGGCGCAAGGCAAGTCGCAAGCAATAGAAGAACGGGAAATCGCATAGAAAGGGTTCGAATCATTTTCGGAACGAGTGTAACGAGTATCCAACTGGATCGCCAATCATCTTGCTTTCGGCGGGATGCCGAACAGTTTCAGGTGATCGATTCTCAGTCCATGAACGATATCGCTGTCCGGATTATAAAAAGGTGAATATCTGGTGAATATTTTCCCAGGCTCGTCCCCACGGAATGTGTGCAGAGCGTATCAGCGAGCTGACGATCAATCTGGGAGCGACCGCTGATATTCACAAACCGTTAACGTTGGATTGGTAGCGTAGGTTCCATAGGGTCTGCAATGCCTCAGCCTTCAAATTTGGCGTCTCCACATCAACTCGCACCCTTACTTTCATCGGCCACGGCGTTGCTTAAAGCGGGTCGTCCAGCCGATGCGATTGCGCCGCTGCGGGAAGCCGCCCTTCTGGAACCATTTAATTCCTATATTCAGCACGACCTAGGCCTGGCCTACCTCGAGATTGGCCATGTGCCCGAAGCAATCGCTGCCTTGCAGTGGGCCGTCGCCAGCAACCCGCGGTATGCCGATGCTTATTTCCGATTGGGCATCGCCTTGGAGAAACAAGGCACCAGCGGTGAAGCGATTGTTGCCTACTATCGCGCAACCCAACTGCTGCCCTCCTTGACCGAGGCTTGGTTCCGCGCGGGCTCCTTGGTGTACGAACTGGGCCATCGGGAGGAAGCGATTGGTTGTTTCCGTCGCGCGGCCATGACTGGCGGCAAAACAAGTTTCGGGAGACTTGGGAAGGCGCGACTGCTCCTAACCGAAGAGCGCGACTCGGATGCCGAACAGGCTCTGCGAGAAACTCTGGTCGCCGATCCGAGAAATGCCTTGGCCTACGATCTGCTCGGCAATCTGCTTTCTGAAGCTGGCCGCTTCGATGAGGCCCGCGCTTGCTTCGAGCGCGCGATCACGATTGCGGCTCAATTGGCAGGAAGTTATTACGACCTGGTTCGTTGCGGCCGAGTCACGAGCGACGAAGCCGACATGCTGCAGCGGATGGATGCCGCACTCTCCACCCCAGGGCTAGAAATAGTGCAACTCCACCGTCTTCATCTCGCCATCGGCAAGGCCGCAGATGATTTGGGTGACTACGCTCGCGCCATGAAGCATTTCGATGCTGCAGACACCGTCCGGCGCGGCATAACCCCGTTCGATTCCGCCGCATTCTCGACCGAGGTTGACCGCCTGATCGCGCGGTGCACACCCGAATTGATGGCGCGCGCAGAAGAAGTTGGCAATCGCGAGGCGACGCCAGTGCTGATCGTCGGCATGCCGCGATCTGGTACTACCCTTGTCGAACAAATTATCTCGATGCATCCCGCTGTTGCCGCCGGGGATGAGTTGCATTTCTGGAACGGATGCGGAGCGGTGTGGCACCGCACAGGTTCAGTGGGAGATGAATCGCCATTTCTGGCACAGGCGGCGTCGGACTATCTGAAAGTGTTGCGCACGATCGGGCCCAAGGCGGCGCGGGTCACTGACAAGATGCCGTTCAACTTTCTGTGGGCCGGGCTAATCCATCTGGCGTTCCCGCGTGCGGCCATCATCCACTGCCGTCGCTCAGCCGTCGACACCGCACTCTCCATTCACCAGACCCATTTCCATCGAAGCCTTGCCTTCCCGACCGGTGGCCCTGAACTCGTCGAATACTTTCGCTGCTACCGGCGGCTCACGGATCATTGGCGGCAAGTTCTGCCGCGTGATCGTTTTATCGAAGTGGACTACGAGGAATTGACGAGCGAGCCTGAACCAGTTATTCGGCGAACCATCGCGGCTTGCGGCCTGTCATGGGACGATGCTTGCCTGAGACCCGAGTCTAATCCGCGCGCGGTGAAGACTCCCAGCAAATGGCAAACGCGGCAACCAATTTATCGTACATCGGTAGCGCGCTGGCGACGGTACGAACCCTACCTCGGCCCCTTGAAAACTCTGATCCACGAAGAAAAACACGGAGCAAACGGTATTGGACGTTCATAATTCGTGAAAGTATTTTCGCGCGAATTTTCTGTGATGGCGTGAAATACCGGCAGCAAAAATTAACGCGTTCGTAACAAAGCCTTGAGGGATGGTCTGATAACTTTGGCAAAACACTCGTTAACAATCGCAGGCGTTGCTTTTCAATCACGCTAATCGTGTTTGCGGAACCTACCATGAGAATCCTAGTCATCGAGGATGAAATCAAAACTGCCAAGTTCCTCCAGAAGGGTCTGGGGGAAGCCGGTCTGGTTGTGGACCTGGCGGGCGATGGCCTTGACGGGCTCCACTTGGCGCAAGAAGTGGAGTTTGATCTTATCATTCTGGACGTGATGATTCCGAACCTGGACGGCTGGGAGGTTCTGACGCGATTGCGCAGATCTGGCCGCCAGACGCCAGTGCTTTTTCTGACCGCTCGCGATGCCGTTCACGAGCGGGTTCGTGGCTTCGAACTGGGCGCTGACGACTACATGGTGAAGCCATTCGCGTTCTCGGAATTGCTCGCCCGCGTTCGCTCACTCCTGCGCCGCACACCGCCACGCATACAGGAGGCGATCCGCCTTGCTGACCTTGAGATCGACCTTCTGCGCCAGCGTGCCACGCGAGCCGGCCAGCGGCTGGAACTGACGGCCAAAGAATTTCTTCTTCTCTCAGTGCTGGCGCGCCGCGCTGGCGAAGTGCTGTCGCGTACCTTAATCGCGGAGTCAGTATGGGATGTGAATTTCGACAGCGACACTAATGTCGTCGATGTAAACGTGCGAAGGTTGCGCAGTAAAGTAGACGATCCATTTCCTCTGAAGTTAATCCACACGGTTCGCGGCGCCGGTTATGTCATGGAATCTCAGGCATAGGTTGCGGCCAGCGTCGGGATTCCTAAATACACTCGCTTTCCGCCTGACCGCATGGTATGTGCTCGCCGGATTGGCGCTGGTCGTTCTCGCCACGGCCAGCCTTTATTCCGTGCTGGTGACGGAACTGCAAAAGAGCACGGATTTATTTCTGGCAGATAAGATCAACGTGCTGCGCAGCATGCTGCAAGAGCGTCCGGGCGACTGGGACGCGTTGCGTGAGGAAATTGAACTGGAATCAGCCGCGAGAAGATATCAGCAATTTTATATTCGCTTGTTGGACGATCGGAACGCTTCGCTGCTGACAACTCCAGAAATGGACGAGCAGCTTAATCTGACACAACTGACGGCCCGCACCCAGACCCGCGAACATGCGGAGGTCATGAGGGGAATCAACGGCGGGTCGTTTGTCGTGATGAGTGCTGCGGCGGCTGTCGGAGGCTCCACTCGAACCGATACCGTGCAGATCGCGATCGATGTATCTCAAGAGGAAGCACTACTGGCGCGATATCGTCACCGTTTCTGGATCATCCTGCTGGGCACCCTGGCGATCTTTCCGATCGTCGGGTATCAGATCGCGCGCCGCGGCATTCGACCCGTCGGAGAAGTAGCGACCACCGCCCGTCGAATCAGTTCAACCAATTTGCACGAACGCATTAAGGCGGAAGGATATCCGTCCGAACTCGCGTCCCTGGCTGAGACCTTCAACACGATGCTGGACGGGTTGGAGGAATCCTTCGATCGGATCTCGAGGTTCTCTGCCGATATTGCCCATGATCTGCGGACTCCGGTGAACAATATTCGAGGAGAAGCGGAGGTGGCACTGGCTCGCGCGCGTACGGTGGAAGAATATCGCGACGTTCTAGGCTCTTGCCTCGAAGAAGCCGTGCGGCTTTCCGACCTCATCGGCGATTTACTGTTCCTTGCTCGCGCAGAGAGTCCTCTGGCGAACCTCCACCGCGAGAACATTAACGTCGGCGATTTGCTGTCCGGGATTCGTGAATATTACGAAGCTCCCGCAGCGGAGCGGGGTGTCTCACTTTCCACAAGAGTGCGTGACGAACCCGTCATGGCGAAATTGGATCGCACGCTTCTGCAAAGGGCTGTGGGCAATCTTGTCTCGAATGCCTTGGCACATACGCCTCCTGGTAAGAGCGTTGTGCTCGCGGCCTCAACTGAATCTGCCGAGGTACGAATTGAAGTCTCGGACGCGGGCATGGGCATTCCTCCGGAAGCGCTCCCCAGAGTTTTTGATCGATTTTTCCGTGTGGACGAGTCGCGCTCGCAGAGTTCTGGAGGAACCGGACTGGGACTGGCAATCGTTCAGAGCATCATGCTGCTGCATGGTGGAAATGTAGAGATCGCGAGCAGGGTTGGACAAGGAACTCAGGTGACTCTACGGATTCCCCTATCTCCAGGCGCATAACCACCATCCAACATGACAAAAATGTAATCTTCCCGTCATCCTGCCGTTAAAGCTCCTTTGTTAGGTTTGGCTACCAGAAGCTGAATTGATGTTTCCCGCTCCGATGTTGCCACCACCAATTCCGTCCACCTAACGAACAACTGAACGAGGAGAACGGTACATGTCACGAAAAGCGTCTCGCGATAAGTCTCGCATCAGGTCTCGAAATAAATCTCGGATGAAACGTTTGAATCCGCTTGCCAGTCTTCTGGCAGCAGGACTGACCCTTCCGGGCATCGCCGCTGCACAATCCACGCCCTATCCGACTTACGTTACCGGCCCTCAGCCCAATGGCTCGTGGGTCGTCGGCAGTGGCCAGATCCTTACTCCAACCGGATTGCAAGTGGACCTTGGCATTCGTGTTCGCGCCAAGGCAATTGCGCTGAATCCCAATCTCAAGAATCACACCGCAGCCGTTCTCACCATGGGGGCGACGCAAGCGGTTGAAGTGTTTGATACCAACACAGGCGTCGTTCTGCAGAACTACATTCCGTTCGGGACGGATTCCAGCGGCAGCTACAGTGGCATCGCATATTCCGCTGACGGCCAGCATCTCGTCTTCAGTCAAGACAGCAGCAATGTCACCATCGCCAACGTTAACGCTGAGGGCTTGCTGGAAGACGATGCGCAAGTCAATGTTCCGCCGAACAGCTCATTCATCAAATGTTTCCCAAATAGCCCGCTGGGTGCGTATGGACGACCGTGCGGCACGTTCTACAGCACCGGAACTTCGTATCCTGGCGGCATCGCTGTCTCGGCGGATGGCAAGACTGCATATGCACTGCTGAACCAGAACGACACGCTCACCAAGATTGACCTCACGGCGAAGCCTCCCAAGCAACTGGATGAGATTCGCATGGGCAACGCACCGCATAGCATCGTGATCAATAACTCCGGCACTACAGCGTACGTTAGTAATGAAGGTGGCCGCGCTGCGAAGGCGAACGACTTCCAGATCTACTCCGCAGGGACTGAAATTGTCGCCGATCCAGTCGTAGGCTCTTCCACAACAGGTACGGTTTCTGTCGTCGATCTGGCTACGGGAAAGCTCGTCGCGACGATCTCAACTGGCCTACACCCAACGGGAATGGCTTTTTACGGACAACAACTACTCGTCGCGAATACGTACAGCGACAGCATCTCGGTCATCGACACCGCTTCCAATTCTGTGCTGCGGACGATCGATCTGGGGCTGCCGATCGGCGTGCCCGGTGAGGGCCGGCCTGCATACGGCGCGGCTCCGAACTCGATAGCTGTCGATGCCAAGCGAGGCATTGCTTACGTCGCTCTCTACAATGCCAACGCGGTCGGCGTGGTTGATCTCAAGAACACTGGCAAAGCTGTGTTGGGTATGATCCCGGTGGCGTATGCGCCGAGTTCTGTCGTGCTGGACGAGAACACGAACTCCCTCTTGGTCGCAAACGATAAGGGCATCGGTACGCGCTACTCGTTCGAAACCGACTACGGCGTTACCGGCTACAACACCCATCAGGACAACGGCACTGTCAGCATCGTTCCCTTACCCGACAAATCAAGCCTGGTTTCGATGACCAAGCAGGTTTACCAAAACAATCACTGGGACTTGGTGGAGAACATCAAATCGGCGTCCGGCGGATCGCCGACCACGAAGCCAGTTGCAGTTCCTGCCAAGATTGGCGACCCATCGCTGATCAAGCATGTATTCCTGATCATCCGTGAAAACCGCACTTACGATCAGGTCCTGGGCGACGTCGCTGCAGGCAATGGCGACGCTTCACTGGCGGTCTTTGGAGGCAAGGACACTCCCAACGCACACGAACTGGTGAAGCGATTCCCTCTCTTCGATAACTTCTATGATCCGAGCCGGCAGTCGGCAGACGGTCATCAGTGGATCACCGAGGGAATGGCGCCTTATGCCGACGACATTCAATCGCCGGATTGGGTCCGCAGCTATCCGGGAGGCAATGCTGGCGATGCTCTCGCCTACCAAAAGAAGGGCTTCTTGTTCTCGGAAGCGAGTGCAGCCGGTTTGCCGGTAAAGATCTACGGTGAATACGTGGAGAATGAAACCTTCACGCAGCCGAACGGATCAACCAGCGAGCCGAGTTGGAGCGATCTCTACACCGACTCGCAGAATTTCGAAGCTGGGAAAGAATCGACGCTGTATTTTCAGAACACGATCCACTCATCGTCGTCCGTCCCGGCCGTGTCGAACTATCTCATCAAGAACTTCCCGCCGTTCGACCTGAACATTCCCGACCAGTTCCGTGTCGATCTGTGGCTGCAAGACTTCAACAAAGATCTCGCAGCCGGTACGGTGCCGACGCTGAGCATCCTCTGGATCATGGATGACCACACGGGCGGCCCGCCGGATCCGGATGCCGAACAGGCCGACAACGACCTGGCGGTTGGCCGGATCATCGACTACATCAGCAACAGCAATGTGTGGTCCTCTTCGGCGATCTTCATCGAGGAAGACGACGCACAGAATGGCGTAGACCACGTCGATGGGCATCGCAGCCCCGGCTACATCGTCAGCCCGTACGTAGTGCAGGGCGGCACCACCGACCACACCTACTACACGCAGGTCAACATGACGCGGACCATGGAACAAATCCTTGGCCTGCCGCCCATGAATCAGTTCGACCTCGTGGCGTCACCCATGCGGACAGCATTCGTTCAAGGGGACGCGCCCGCGGACAACTTCAAGCCGTGGACGCACGTTCCTAACCAAGTGCCGCTGGACGAAGGCGTCACCGCAAGCGCAGCCGATTCCACCAGCAGCCCCGCGGTCAAAGCCTTGAAGAAAGCTTGGCTCAAAAAGAAGGCACAGGTTTTTGCCGGAAAAATGACCAAGCCCGACTCCGAAGACCCGGACACTGTGAACCACTTCAACTGGTATATGGCCACCGGATTCACGCGCCCTTACCCTGGAGAAACCAAGGTTCGTCCGCCGAGCGAATTTCACAACCCGGCGCCGACCAAAGTGGACGACGACGACTAGAACTCTCTCCTTGAATTCCTCGGGCCTCTTCCCGATTCGCCGGGAAGAGGTCTTTTTTTGCGATGATTGAATCCGACTCTTCGCATGATAGCCAGCAAGGCGCCTCATTCGCCAACTGCGCGAAGCTGATTTCAGGATGTTGTGCCTGTCCGCTTGATCCCGGGCGAGTCTTTCTTTGCATTCCAAGCAGTGCCGGGTCGATGAGAATCAACCATTGTGCTACGATTTCTTGCTTGGCATTTTTTCACCTTTCTGGTGGACCAATCCTGGAGGAAAAGAGTTATGCGCAAGAGTTGGCTGCTGTGTGTTCTGCTGGGGACTTTGGCTTGGGGCCAGGCCGCGCCGGAGGCGGCGCCCCCATCGCCCGCCCAAGCGCCCCCCGCCGCTGCCGTAGACAAGTCGGCATCACTTCCGCCCAACACCGTGGTTCTTACTATTACTGGTGTTTGCGCGGCGCAGCCCAAGGCTGCAACCACTGCCGGGAAAACCGGTACGGCCGCAAAGACTGCCGCCGCGAAAACGCCTGCGGCAGATTGCAAGACGGAAATCACGAAGGCAGAGTTTGAGAAGACCGCCGCTGCGGTCGCTCCGAACGTTACTCCGCAGCTGAAGAAACAATTGGCAGCCGCTCTGCCCCGCTTGATCGCGCTGTCGACCGAAGCGAAGAAGGAAGGCATCGACAAGACTCCGCAATTTGCCGAGACGATGAAGTTCGTCAAGATGCAGGTTCTGAGTCAGGAAATGCAGAAGAAAGCTCAGAAACAGGCGTCAGATATTCCTCCGGCCGAAATCGAGAAGTACTACAACGAGCATAAAGACACCTTTGAGCAAGTCACGGTGGACCGCTTGTTCGTACCTCGCACCAAACAATCTGAAGCGGACGCGAAGGAAGAAGAAAAAGACGAGAAGCTGACGGACGATCAGCAGAAAGCCAAAGAAGCTGCCGAAAAAGTGAAGGCAGATGAGGGCGAGGCAGCGATGACGAAAATCGCAGACGAACTGCACGCACGCGCCGTCAAGGGCGAAGAGATCGCCAAACTCCAGAAGGAAGCGTATGACGCGGCGGGAATGAAAGTGGAAGCTCCAAGCGTGACGCTAGCCAACCTGCGCCGAACTGGCCTGCCCCCGGGACATGCGGCTGTTTTCGATCTGAAAGTGGGAGACGTTTCCCAGGTCATCAGCGATTCGGGCGGCCACTATGTTTACAAAATCGTTTCGAAAAGCACGATGACGCAGGAACAGGCCAGCAACGAGATTCATAGCAAAATGCAGAACGACCGCATGAAGGAAAAGATGGACAAGTTGAACGGCTCCTTCAAAGCGATCCCGAATGAGGCCTACTTTGGACCGGGCGGATTGGCGCCGATGCCGCCGCCGCGCATTCCTCATCCACGACCCGGCATGCCGCCGGCGGGCGCTGTACAGCCGCAAACTCCACCTCCGGCCCCAGCACCTGATGTAAAACCGAACTGATGGCAAAGCCCGTCGTTGTAGTGACCGGTGTTTCGGGAAACCTGGGTTCCAGGCTCTTGCCGCTGCTCGGAAGCTATACGGTCATCGGGGTGGATGTGAATCCACCCCAGACCGATTCCGAGTTGCAGTTTGAGAGCATGGACCTAGGACAGGAGTCGTCTACCCGCGCGTTCTATGAACTCGTGCGGGACACGCATCCTTACGCGGTCGTTCATCTCGCGTTCATTCTCGATCCGGTGCGATCGGGTGTGTTGGATATTGATCGCATGTGGCAGATCAATGTCTCCGGAACGGCGCGCGTGATGGAGGCAGTCACCGAGGCAAACCGAACGGCAGACGATGGGGTCAAGCAGTTTATCTTTCCAAGCAGCGTAGCGGTTTACGGTTCCAGCCTGTCGGCCCCCGCAACCGAAGACTTCCCTTTTGGCGCGCACACTCTGCCCTACGCGATCCACAAAAAGGAGGCGGATGAAGTCGTGCAGCAACGTTGCACGGCTTTGCGGGGATGCAGCGTTTACATTTTGCGGCCGCACATTTTTGCCGGTGCCACGGTGGAGAATTACATGCTGGGGGCATTTCGCGGTACGCCTAATGGCAAGGGACCACGCGCCGAAAAGATGCGGAGCGAAGGCAAAAAACTTCCTTGCATGCTGCCGCGCGGCCAGAAATATCTCGACAATAAAATTCAATTCATCCACGTGGACGATATGGCCAGGTTGGTACGCCATATCCTGCAAAGGGAGCCCGAGGCTCAACGCCTGACAGTGCTGAACGTCGCCGGGCGCGGAGAACCCTTAACATTCGGCCAGTGCATTGAGATGGCTAAGGCAAAGTTAATTCGAGTACCGGGTGAATGGGTCATGCGGCAGGCACTCACTTTGCTATGGAAACAGCAGATCTCGGCCATCCCTCCCGAAGCACTGCCATATATGACGAGCGAATACATCATGGTGACTGACCGTCTGCGGCGTTTCCTCGGCCCGGAATACGAACACGTGATGCGCTATTCGATTTCCGACGCTTTTGCGGATAGCTTTAAAACGGTCGCCGCCGAATAACGAGGCGGATGGCTACGTTTGCTGCTGGCTTGAGCGAGAAACGGTTGAAATATTTCTCTTTCCGCTGGGAATAAAAGTGCTCCCCCTGCCGTTAATGCTTATGGAGGTATCGAACGATCGCTTGCCTGCGGCGGACTTCTCCGATCTGGCCTTGCCCCTGCTTGACCAGCTCTATAACTTCGCCCGCTGGCTCACGCAGGATGCGTCCGAGGCTGACGACCTGGTACAGGAGACCTTCACCAAGGCGTTGCGCGGCTTTTCCGGTTTCCAGCCCGGCACGAACTTCCGCGCATGGATGTTTCGTATCCTCCGAAATTCGTTCCTAACTTCGCGGACGGGCATGAAGGTTAATGTGGTCTTGGACGATGAAGTCGCCGAAACGATCGCGTCCCCCGAGCCGTCTCCAGAGAACATCCTGATCGAGCAGGCCAATCGCGATACTGTGCGGCAGGCGCTTGAGGAACTGTCGGTGCCGTTCCGCGAGATCCTCCTGCTGTGCGAGGTCGAAGAAATGTCTTACGAGGAAATCGCTCAGGTCTTGACGATTCCCACGGGCACAGTGATGTCGAGGCTCCATCGCGCCCGGAAGGCGTTGCGAGCATTGGTTCTCGAAAAGCGTAAGGGACAAACCGCATGAACTGTGATCGGTTGCGCGCGAAACTTGATGCTTACGCAGACGGCGAGCTTTCTTCCTCTGAGGCGACAGAGGTCGCTGCGCATTTGCGCCAATGCTCCAGTTGCGCGGCCACGGCACTGGAGAATGTGCAGCTCAAGCGCTCTGTGGCTGCCGCAGGGAAGCGATTTACGCCGTCGGCGCAGTTTCGCGAACAAATCACCAGAAGCATTCGACCGAAAGCCAGCCGCTCGGGTTCGTGGCTGTGGAAGCTGGTTCTCATTCCAGCGGCTTTAGTCGTCGTCCTGTCGCTCGGAGTGAACTTCTACGCGCAGCGGGAGTCGGCGCGCCGGGAGCGCGTCTACAGCGAACTGGCCGACTTACACGTTTCGACTTTAGCCAGTTCAGCACAGGTAGATGTCATTTCCACCGACCGGCACACGGTGAAACCTTGGTTTGAGGGAAGAATCCCCTTCTCATTCAATCTCCCGGAATTACAAGGCACGGATTTCACACTGATTGGCGGACGAGTGGCGTATTTTGAGCAGGCTCCCGGAGCGCAACTTATTTATCGCCTCCGCAAGCACGAGATTTCTGTTTTTATCTTTCAGGATCGGGCAGGAGCGGTGAGCTTGCCGTCGAGTCCGGTAGCGGCGCTTTCATTTCATGTCGGCAGTTGGACGCAGAACGGTTTGCGCTACTTCGTTGTGGGAGATGTCGGAACTGAAGACATCGAAGCACTGAGCAAGCTCTTGAAGAACGCCTCTTAAGGTCTTCTGGCAGCGTCTGACTTAGGTCGCCTTCTTCCCGCGATAAAGTCCTGCGATACCGAACGTATACGGCGTCCAGTTCGCTTCGGCGAATCCGGCAGCCCGCATGCGTGCGATCATTTCCTCCGGAGCAGGAAAGCGCTCTACGGACGCCGGCAGATATGCGTACGGTCCACTTACGCCGGAAATCAACGTTCCGAGACGCGGCAACACCTGTTTGAAGTAGATTCGGTACAAAGCGCCCATCGCTCCCTGGGGCTCTCCGAAGTCGAGAATGCCACATTCGCCACCCGGTCGAAGCACGCGGAAAATCTCACGGAGCCCAGCATCGTAGTCGGCAAGGTTGCGGAAACCAAAGGCTGACGTCACGAGATCGAAGTGACAATCAGGAAGCGGCAGATTGAGCGCATCGGCCTCGACCCATCCGGGGCCCGAGGCGTTTCCTTCCGCAGACTTCGCTGTCGCTCGTTGCAGCATCGCGTGCGAGAAATCGGCACCCACAATCCTCGGTTTAGATTTCCCGGCGCGGCGCAGAGCGAACGTCATGTCTCCCGTGCCGCAGCAAAGGTCGAGCACTCTCGCTTCAGGCTTTTCGAGAAGATGTTGAAATGTGCGCGCTGTGCGACGCCACCACATGCGATCCACGTTGAATGACAACACATGATTCAGCAGGTCGTACCGCGGCGCGATAGAAGTGAACATCTCACGAACTGCGCGGGCGGCGGACGCCTGATCGCGCGCGCCCTCGGGTGCCGCTCCCACAACCGTTGATTTAGCAGTTTCTGGCACGAAGAGACGGGAACGCTACTTCCTTTTTTTCCGGGCGGGTTTTGCGGTTTTCTTGCCGCTCTTCTTAATACTCTTAAGTTTATTGACGATGCTTTCGACTTGCAGGGCGTGGTTCGTGTCATGTCCGGCAAACATTCGCGTCAGATGCGCGATGGATTCCTTCCCGCGCTCCAGATGCATGCCATAGTTTTCCCAAGTGGAGCGAGGAATTTCCTTCAGCATCGCGACGTTGTTTTCACGCAGGATGCGAAATGTTTCCAGCGATCGGCGCGCGTCACGATTCTGATAGGTGAACACTGATGCCCATGCATCCTGGTCGTAAGGTTGAATCGTGATTCCGTTCTCTCCGATGACCGAGCGCATGCGCCAACTGGCAACAACTTCAGAATCGGCGAGGTGCGCGATAATTTCTGCGATGGACCACTTGGCTGGCTCGGGCCGCCACTTCAACTGCTTCGGGCTAAGTCCTTGAATCGCTTTCTTGAGGCGGGTAGCCGTCGCTCGCTGCACCTTCAGCGCGTCCTGGCCTTCAACGTAGCCGAGAATTCTGCCGATATACTGCTCTGCCGTTTCTTGCATGGGAACCTCTTCTTTCTATTTTCGCCAAACCCATCCACCACGCGACAGGCGACGTAACTCCTCCACCGCACTGAGCACCGCGCTCTCCGGAACTTCGCTCGAAATTTCAACCTTCCCAATCTCGCGTGGAAGGACAAAATGCACAACGCCGTTCCGAGTCTTCTTGTCGGACTGCAGTCTGTTCAGGATCTTTCGCGGGTTGACATTCACTTCCGGCAAGCGTCCGAGGCTCAGCACCGCATCAGCGATCCGGCCCGCCGTAACGCTATCGGTGCGGCCGACACTGAGAGCAATGTTGGTGGCTGCGATCATGCCCCAGGCAACCGCCTCTCCATGCAGCAAGCTGCGATACCCCGTCTCGCTTTCCAAGCGCATGGCCGATGGTATGGCCGAGGTTCAGAACGCGTCGCAGGCCGCCCTCTTTCTCGTCCGCCGAAACGACTTCCGCCTTCAGCCGGACCGATTGCGCGATCACCCACTCCAGTTCCGCCGGATCGCGCTTCAGAATTCGGTCGCGATTTTGCTCAAAGCGCAGAAACAACTCTACATTTCCGATGATTCCGCACTTCACCGCTTCGTAAAGCCCGGCTCGAAATTCGCGATCCGGCAGCGTCTTGAGAACCTCGGGATCAATGAGCACTACGGCGGGATGGCAATAGGTTCCCATCAGGTTCTTGCCAGCGAGGAGATTCACCCCGGTTTTGCCACCGATGGAGGCATCGAGCTGCGCGAGAACCGTTGTTGGAACCTGCACAAACTCCACGCCACGCATGTAGAGCGAGGCGAGCAACCCCGAAACATCCCCCACCACGCCACCGCCCAGGGCGACTATAGCGGACGTGCGATCCGCACCGAGACGTGCGAGCTTTTCAGCCATCGCTTCGACGTTGGCGAGTCGCTTCGAAGGCTCGCCATCCGCCATCATGATCACTTGGGGATCGAAGCCGCCGGCCTTCAACGATTTGATGAACTTTGCTCCCCAACGCTTTCGAACGGGAGGAACAGTGACCACAAAAACTCGGGCAGACTTCGGCAGTAGATCGGCAAGAATAGAACCTGCGCGATTGAGCAGGCCATTTTCGATCCAAGCTTGGTATGGCCGGGGCAGAACGTGGATAGTTGCTTGGGGCATTCGCATCCCATGATAGCGTAAGGCTTACTTGCGGCTAAAGGGCGGTACCCGGAGATTCAGATCGCACCCGTCGACACCGAGGCTCGCGGCTTCTACGGGCGATTTTCCAATTTTTTGGCTGGCGCGGGAAATACCATCGAGAGCGCGATTGAAATTAACAAGACGCCCGCGACACAAATCAACGTAACCCAGGTAGGGATATGGAAGTGTTGCGCCACCAGCATCTCGATTCCGACCAGCACCAGCACCGCCGCCATCCCATAGTGCAGGAAGTGAAATAGTTTCATGAGTTTCGATACCGCGAAATAGAGCGATCGCAGCCCGAGGATGGCGAACACATTGGCCGTATACACGATGAAGGCATTCAGACGTGACGGCAAGAACCGCAGGGATGGAATCGACCGCGAACAATACGTCGGTCGTTTCGATCATCACCAAAACCACGAACAGCGGCGTGGCGTAAAGAGCCTTCTTTGCTTCGTCGCGCACGAAGAATTTTCCCTGGTGGTATTCGGACGTCACGGGGATCAACCGGCGGATCGCGCGCACCACGGGATTGGCCGAAGGATCGATCTTGCGGTCCCCCATAATGGCGAAGCGAATTCCGCTGATGACAAGAAAGCCGCCGAAGACGTACAAGATCCAGTGAAAGCGGTAAATTAAGCCGACGCCGGCTCCGATGAAAATGCCGCGGAAGATCAGGGCACCGAGTACTCCCCAGAACAGCACGCGATGCTGCTGGCCTTCGGGAACAGCGAAGTAATTGAAAATCAGACAGGAACACGAAAAGATTGTCAGCGCTGAGAGATAGTTCAAGAACGTACCCGGTGATAAATTCCAGGGCGCTCTGCTGCCCTAGCCAGAAGTAAAGAACGACCGCAAAGATTCCGGCAAGCGCAACATACATCGCGCTCCAGCCCAGAGCCTCGCGAAATCCCATTTCGTGGCCGGGGCGGTGAAAGACCTTCAGATCCAGCACCAGCATGCCGAGCGCGAAGAGGTTGAAGAAAATCCAGAAATAGAGCAAGCAAGACCCGTGAAAATCGCTGATTGATGATCTTAGAACTTAGTTTCGAAAACTACCTCATGGAGTTGATGGAGCGGATCTGAAAGAAGACCTTATTTCTGACGGCCCCGCTTGCCGCTGGTCCAGTCATCCCAAAGCCCGAAGGCTTTGAACAACTCCACGCTTTTTGTGTCGCGCATCGTTTGCTCGATCTGATCGTGAGTGAGGCGCGGGCCAATCTTCTCTGGAATATTCGCCAACTCGTAGCTCAACACGGCGGCTTCGGCCACATGCTTCTTCAGTTGCGCGAAATCCACTTTGTCGTAAGTATCCGAGACGGCGTGATAGTTCTCGAGGTAGTTCGCTTCCACCTGGTCGGCAACGAACGTGGGAACGCCTTCGAGCATGAAATCGAAGTGATCCGTTCCCCATTCCATATCAAGTTTCAGTTCCTTTACGTCGAACTGTGCCAGCGGCGCGATGAGTTGCTGGGCGCCAGGTAGCACGTCTTTGCGGCCGCCGACAGCGAAGCCGGTCGTCTTCCCAGTACCGGAATCGAAGATGACTACCCCGGCTGCTTTGTCGAGTTCCGCTCGATGGCTGACGGCATAAGCGCGCGAACCCATCAGCCCCTCTTCCTCTCCAGAAAACAATACGAAGCGAATGGATCGTCGCGGAAACAATCCAGCGCCTTTGATCGATCGCAATGCGTCGACGACCAGTGCGGCGTTGCAGCCGTTGTCGAGCGCTCCAGTGCCCAATTCCCAGGAATCCAAATGCGCGCCTACGATAACGAATTCATCTGGCTTTTCGCTGCCGCGAATCTCAGCGACAACGTTCGAAGTCTTGATTGGGCCTCCGATCTGGTTCGGAATCGAAAGATCGGCCCAAACCTGATTTCCTGCTGCCAGCAAACGGGCGATTCGCTCTCCGTCCTCGCGTGCGAGGATCACCATGGGCAACTTGTCGATCTCCCCGGCGCTGGCATTCGTGTGCCGGTAGAGGATGTCATGCTCGCGCGTCGCCATAAAGGCGATGGCCTTCGCCTTGGCCGCAACCGCGCGATCGATAATCGGCGGCGCGTTTGTGTATTCCGCGAACAAGTCCTCCCAGGTTTTGAGAACCGATGTATGTACGAGGAGAACTTTGCCCGATAGGTCTCCAGCCTTCTTGAATTCGGCGTCGGTTCCTTCGCCAACATCGACCACCGGAACGTGCTTCACCGGAGCCAATGCTGGCGCCCACGCCACCGAAATCGCTCGCACGTGGAAAGGGGAAAGGATTGTCCCGCCGCCGACGCCCGTGGAGCTGACCTGGTGCGAAGTCGTGGCCGTCATTTCCGTGTCGCCTTCCGCCCACGAATTTGGAATCTCGAATCCTTCGCTGTGAACGCTGTCCGCACCGGCGGCAGTGAAAGCCTGCATGCCCCATTGCACGGCATGTTGCATGGCGGGCGTGCCGGGTACGCGACCTCCGACCTCATCCGTTAGACGGCGAAGATTTTCCTGCAGCGGCGAGGGTTTCAGTGCGCTTTGAATGAGTGTCGCAATTTCGTTTTCATCGGAAGGAGTTGCGGCCAGGCAGAAAGATAGCAATACGCAGACAAAGAACAGGGCCTTTGCAGCTCGCATATGGGCTGAATTAGAAATGAATTCTCGGAAAAGCGCAAAAATGCGCGCGGTTATTTCGGCGGCAACGGGTCCATCGTGTCGAGCAGTCGCACGGTCTCGAGCATTACGCCGCCGACGATTTCAAGGCTTTTCGGGCTGAGCTTGTCGACGGTGTCCTGAGGCGTGTGCCAAAACACGTTGTTGTATCCGTACGAAAAATCGATCAAGTCGGCGCACGCAACTCCGCGCTTCATGAAGGGCAGATGATCGTCTGAGACTCGATTGTCGCGAGCGAAGAAGTGCGATTGGTATCCCAGACGCTTCGCTGCCTCGCCGACAACATCTTCGAGCCATGGCGTGGAATACAGGTCGCGATCGATGTTAAGGTCGGCATCGCCAATCATGTCGGCTAACAAGAAACCCTTCATTTTTTTTAACGTCCCGTCGGCTTGCCACTTTTCGGCGAGATGCGTAATTCCGTAAAGACTGTCCGACATGAAATCAACTTTTGTATCCGGTAGCATGGCTTCTTCCGCGTCGTCCCATACAAGCCAGACGCTGTAGCCTTCGCGGGGTTTGCCGCGCAATTGGTTAGCGAATTCTAGAAGTAGAGCGCTCGACGATCCCCCGTCGTTCGCTCCAACGAACGCTGTATCGCGCAGCGGATAATTTGTGTCGTAGTGGCTGGCGATGATGACGATGCCATCCTTCGTTCCCGGATACTTGGCTACAATGTTGTGAACCGGGAATTTTCCGACAGGAGTTTCGGCGGTGAAGACGTCATCTTCGACTTGATCGCCCTTCAAATGCGAGGCAATGTACTCCTCGACCTTTTTGTGATTCTCGCTGGCCAGCGGACGCGGTCCGAACCTCACGATGTCTTTCACGTATTGCATTGCGCGGTCGCCGTCCACCTTCGGTGCCGGCCCGGTTTCCGCCGGAAAGTTTAAGGGAGCATGAGCTGTTTCCGGCGATGTCGGAGACGGGACTTCGATCGTTTGTTTGTCGCGATCACAGGCGAGTGCAGTCAACACTCCAGCCAGCAGAATGCAAGGCAGCATTTTCGATCCGCTCATTACGATTCTTTTGCTTTCCGCGCCGCTCGCTGCTTCGGATGCACCAGCCAGGCCACGCCAATGCTGATCAGATAAAGAGCGATCATCGGCGCCGCGAAAATACACATATTTAGGATGTCGGTTGTGGGCGTAACGATCGCCGCGATGACAAAGATTACGAGAATCGAATAGCGAAAATTCTTCCACATGAAGCCGGCACTAAGAATGCCCATCAGCGAAAGAAAGAACACCAGGATAGGCATCTCGAAGATCAGGCCCATACCCAGGATGATGCTCAGGAATAGCGATGTGTATTCCCCGATCGTGATCATCGGCTGAAACTGCTTGCCGAAGTTGATGAGAAAATTCAGCGCTGCGGGGTACACGATCTTGTAGCCAAAATAACCGCCGCACGTGAACAGCGTGATCGTCGAAATCATGAAGGGCACGACATACCGCTTTTCATTGCGGTATAAGCCCGGAGAGATGAACATCCACACCTGGTAAAGAACAAATGGCGACGTCAGAAATAAACCGGCCAAGGCGGCGATCTTCAGGTAAAGATTGAAAGGCTCGGTGGGATTCAGGTAGACCAACTTCTCCGCCATTCCGTTGGCCCGCAGCGCGTCCATGATGGGACGCTGCATGTAGTCGTAAATTTTCTCGACCTTCCACCAGCAGGCAAAAAATCCCACGGCGACCGAAATAATCGAGTAGACGATTCGTTTCCTGAGTTCCTCAAGGTGGTCGAGGAAGCCCATGGTTGGCATGGAGTCTTTGTCGCCATCTCCTCCTATGCCGGAGAACGCGGCCCAAATGTCAGGCATGCGATTCCTGTGAGGTTGTGGACGTGACGGTGTCGCTCGGGTTCAGCGCCTCCGTGGTGGCAGGGGGTTCGGCTGGATGTTCGGACGGGGGCACTGGGGCTTCCTCAGAGGCCGCCAGAGTCGCTGGCGCTTCGAGGGTCGTCAGCGGGCGGCTCTCAGTGCCTTCCACAGGGGTGCTTGGAGCCAGGATCGTCTGCTTTTCGACCTCCAGATGGGAGATCTCCTGCTCGATCTGTGCCCGGAACTCGTTCGAGGCTCTCCGGAACTCATTCATAAACTTGCCGACGGTTCGTGCAATCTCCGGTAACTTCTTGGGCCCAAAGATCACCAGGGCCAGAAAGAATAAGAAGATCGTCTCGGAGAAACTCATGCGCTTCATCATACTGCCCGTTCGGAAAAGCAGCAATCAACCGCCGACACCGTTTTGACAACCCGGTAGTTCCAGAACTGAATTCTCGTGCAAAACCCAGTCCATTCGAGAATGGACCGTGGGAACAAGTGAAACTCCCAAGGCGGTTTTTCATGTCTTTTTCAAGGAGTACAAAGAACCCAATTCGCCGGACTGCGCATCTCATAACAGATTGAAAATAGGTGGTTACCATGGTGACAATCCTGCTTCGAGGCTGTCTAACGTGGTGATATACTTCCTGTATTCAATGCGGTAGCTGGGGTGGACGTAAACCCTCAACCGAAGGACATCTGAAGATGGCTCGTAGTTCTCGCCGATCACTCTTTCTGGTGGTTTTGTTCCTGCTAGCTTGTGGCTTCCTGGGAATCATGTTTGCCCAGCGTTCCGGGCAGCAGTCGTCGATGACGGGCGACTCCTCGGTCAACGACAGCCTCAAGCAGTTCACCGATGTCTATTCGCTCGTCGAGGACAATTACGCCGAGCCGGTGAATCCGGATAAGGCCATTTACAACGGCGCCATCCCGGGCATGCTGCATGCCCTCGACCCGCATTCCAACTTCTTCGATCCCAAGTCTTACGCGCTGATGCGCGAAGACCAGCGCGGCAAGTATTACGGCGTGGGTATGACCGTCGGCCCGCGCAACAATAAAGTTATCGTTATCTATCCGTTCACCGGCACCCCGGCCTATAAGGCTGGCATTCATCCCGGGGACGTCATCATCGCCGTCGACGGCAAGTCCACCGAGAACATGAGCACCGGCGACGTCGCCGACATGCTCAAAGGGCCTAAGGGGACGACGGTGCACATCAGCATCTCGCGTGAAGGCGTCGAGAAGCCGATGGAGTTCACCCTGATCCGCGACGAGATTCCCCGCTACAGCGTGGATGTCCACTTCCTGATTAAGCCGGGCGTTGGCTATATGCACGTCAACGGCTTTAACGAAACGACGGAGCATGAAGTCTCAGCAGCCCTCGATGAATTCGGCGATTTAAAGGGCCTGATTCTTGATCTTCGCGGAAATCCCGGTGGCTTGCTGAGCGAGGGCGTTGGCGTGGCCGACAAGTTCCTGAAGAAGGGACAGCTTATCGTTTCGCACCACGGCCGCGCATCGGCTGAGAAGCGTTATGTCGCGCAGCATGGTAACAGCGGTAAAGATTATCCGATTGTAGTGCTGGTCAACCGCCTCACCGCTTCAGCTGCTGAGATCGTGTCGGGAGCCATTCAGGATCATGATCGCGGCCTGATCGCCGGAGAAGTCACCTTCGGCAAGGGATTGGTTCAAACTGTCTATCCTTTGTCGGAAAATACCGGGTCTGGCATTAACGACCGCGCACTACTACACGCCCAGCGGACGCCTCATTCAGCGCGACTACAGCAACATTTCGCTGTACGACTACTACTACAATCGCGACAGCGCCGAGAATCCGAACAACGCGACGCGAGAGGTAAAACTCACCGACAGCGGACGCACCGTCTACGGCGGCGGCGGCATCACTCCGG
Source organism: uncultured Acidobacteriota bacterium (assembly GCA_963819455.1). Lineage (GTDB taxonomy): Bacteria > Acidobacteriota > Terriglobia > Terriglobales > Acidobacteriaceae > Sulfotelmatobacter. The sequence continues at coordinate 21,473 of CAWFWF010000008.1, read as the reverse complement.
ACGTCAACATTCCTCCGATCAAGTCGAATCACTTCCAGGACACGCTCCTGCAGCACTACGCGTTCTTTAACTTCGCGAAGCGCTACGTGGTGACGCATCACCCGACGAAGACTTTCGAAGTTGACGACGCCACGATGCAGGACTTCCGGAAATCGCTCGATGAAGCGACGATTCCCTACACCCAGGCGGAACTTCTCGACAATGCTGACTGGATCAAGTCGAGCATCAAGTCCGAGATCTTCATTGATGCCTTCGGGCAGGATGAGGGCATGAAGGTTCGTGCCGAGTCCGATCCGGAAGTGGTCAAAGGGCTTGAACTTCTGCCGCAGGCTAAGGCACTGGCCGATAACGCAAAGAAGATCGTGGCTGAGCACAACGCAGCCCCGGCTTTCAATCGCTAAACGTTTAAATAGTCCCAAGGCCCGATTTCGATCGGGCCTTTTGTTTTGGCCTCATTGTTCATTGATCGAACGGGCTTGTGACGAATGAAGCTGTTGTTACTGCGGATTCATTGACTTGCCCCGTCGGGTATGTGAAAATCCGCGCAAGAGGCGGCAATTTCGGCTCTTTAAGCAGCTTCGAGCGAGTTGGCAGCTTCCCGTCCCGGACACCGGTTAAGTCTCTACAAAATGGGCCTTTTTCAATATCATGGCTGGAGCACCGGACGGTGTGATCTGAGGCCCTCTTGAAGCCGGCGATTCTTGCAGGCGCAGTGTTGCTGGCGGCGCTTGCCGGATACACGGACCTACGAAGCAGGCGCATTCCGAACTGGCTGACGGTTCCAGGGTTCGCGATCGGAGTCGTCGGCGAACACAATCCTAACGGCTGGGGTGGTCTCAAGACGTCTTTGCTGGGCGTGCCGGTTTGGGGCTTGCGACTGCTGCTGCCGCTGTCCTGCTTGCGAGTCCTAGGTGCGGGCGATCTGAAATTGGCGGTGGCGCTTGGCGCCTTTACTGGTCCAGGGTTGCTGGTCGATCTCCTGATCGTTTCAGTGTTTGTAGCTGGCGTCATGGCGGTGATGTTGGTGATCTACAAGAGGCGAATACGTAGAAACAATTCGAGCAATATTGGCCACATCCTCGTGTCGCTAGTGACGTTCAGACTTCCGGATTCGCGCGTTTCGATTGATGATCCCGACTCGCTGAAAATCCCCAAAGGAGTGGCAATTTCATTGACGGTGCTGCGTCTATGCGGCCCTTGACATTCGGGGCCTTGTTTGAATGAGAGCCTGCGCGGACACTTGGTTCTGAGGAGCTCAGTCTTGAGACGCGCGGCGCAGAGATTGCCGAAGCAGCGGCGGTCTTGCCGCTGATGTTCATGATGCTGCTGGGAATTTTCTGGTTTGGGCAGGCCTTCAGCATTTACGGGGCACTGACGCGTGCGGCGCAAGAGGGTGCGAGAGCAGGATCGGTTCCCTATTGCGCGACGTGTAATCCCACAGCAACTCCGCTGCAAAACGCTGCCACGGCCGTCGCAGAATGCGATGATCGGCTCAAAGCTCGATCCCACGCAGGCCAAATATCCAGCACCTGCGCCTGGCTCTACTTTCCTGCACCGACCACTTACCACCGTCAGTTGTGCCTCAGGCGGCAATACGAACTTTTGTATACAGAACGGCGGTCAGCTCACTAACAGTCTGGGGCTACCGGCACTTGCGGAATTTCCGTTTCGATGCGCTATCCGTATAAATTCTGGCTTCCTTTCACTTCCATCAATAACCAGACGATCTGGGTTTCGGCATCCGCCCGCGTCAGATTGGAGAACCGGTGATTCGCCGCTTCTTCCATCTCATGCGGCGTGACCGCTGGCTGTCTTCGATTTTGGCGGACGATCGTGCTGCGCAGATCGTTGAGTTCGCCGTTTCACTGCCATTGTTAGTCGTGTTCGTGGTGGGAATCTTTGACTTCAGCAATGCCTTTACGCTGAAGCAGAAACTTACCAACATTGCGCGCGATGCCGCACGGGCGGCAGCCATCGATCCTGCCAACGATTTGAGTTTGCCATCCGGAGTTGTTCCTGTTTCGGTGATGGACGCATTTCAAATCATTGATAACTACATGATCGGCTAATAATCTGAACGATTGTGGGATCACGCCGAGTGGTTCACCCACCGGATTGACCTGGACGATGAGCGCAAACGGCAATGGCTGTCCAGCGAGCGGGCTTCACTATCACCATCAACCGCGGATACTACTATCCGGATATTGGCGCCACGCTCCCCACCCCGACTTGCCAATCGCAGGATCCCGGTGGACATCCTGCGCTTGTCAGCACCTGCGTGAGCATTCAGTATGGATACGCGTGGAAATTTGGGCGCGCCGCAAGTCTTCTGGGACGGACGATGACGCTACCCGTTCAGATATCCGCCGTGGCCGTAGCGATGAACGAGAACTGACGGGGCACTTATGAAAAGACCTGCCTTCCGAAGACCGTGCGCTGGGCAGCCTCAGAGTGAGCGAGGCGTCACTATGGTTCTAGTCGCGATCGCGATGGTCGCGATCATTGCAATCGCTGCGCTCTCCATCGATGTGATCACGCTCTACCTGGCCAAAGAAGAAGCGCAGCGCTCCGCCGATAACGCCGCATTGGCGGCTGCGAAGATTATCTCGTTGTCGGGACTGACTGCTGATCCGGCAAATAACAATGGCAATTGGGGAAAAATCTGTGGGCCTGATGACGGGACGAATGGTATCGCGACTCGCGACTGCCAAAGCCGTCGCCGGGACAGGACTCAGTCGGAGGGCCAGTTGCAGGAACTATCAACGTACGTTATGCCCCGGGTCGGCGGAACCGCGGGCGCGGGCAACGGCAGACTGCAGCACCCTTTCAGCGACGGCATTCGGTGTGAATCCCGACGGTTACGGTGAAGGTAACGCGTGCAAGTCTTCCCAATTTCTTCTCGCGAATTTGGGGAAATCCCGGCAGCTCGGTCAGCGCAACCGCCACGGCCGAAGCCTTCAATCCGTCCAACTCGGGCATTGGGCAATCAGAGTGGCGCGACCTCAATCACGCCTGTGAAACCGCGTTGCATCAAGCCTTGGGTGATACCAAATTTCGACCCGATGTATCCGCTAATCCAGCCTGGTGCCAACAACTTGCCAACCACTCCTGAATCCCGATGGATCGATCCACCACCAAGGCATGACACTGGGCGGTCTTGGGACAAGCGGCACCGTGGGGGAAACATTTTGGTTGGTCCCGAACTGCGCACCCGGAAATCCTGGGTCCTGCGCAACTCGTACCTCGTCCACGGCAGCGGTAAATTTCCAGCGGGGGATCGGCGCAAGGGCCCACAAATTTGCTCTATTACCCGGGTCAGGTCGGAACTCCGGTTCTCGCCATTCCTACTTGTACGTCCGGCGATCAATATGAGGAAGCAATTGAGGGCTGCGACCAGCCGACGAATTACTCTTGCGGCGTTCCAAATAACGGTAATCAGGTCGATCTGACCAGAAACCCAACACTGCCCACAAGCGCCGGAGTTCAGTGCCTGACTCGGCAGTCAGACCCTACCGCATCTGACCGCTTCGAGCGGTCAGGATTATCTCAACACGTTCGGAGCACCGAACTCTTATCCATTCCAGATGCTGGCCGGAAGCGCCAATCCCGTTGCGTTAAGTGGCAGGGCCATCAGCAATAGCATCAACGTCGTTTCGTTACCGATTTTCGATCAAACCAAGGTGAATCCTGCCTCAGGCTCCCAGACTGATGTCACGTTTATTGGCTTTCTCCAGGTCTTCATCAACGCAGTGGATCAATTCGGAAACATCAACGTCACCGTGCTGAATGTGGCAGGCTGCGGAGATGGCTCCGGCGCTCCAGTGGGCACTCCCGTGATCGGAAACTCCCCCGTTCCAGTTCGCCTCATCACCCCTCCGTAGCCACAGAACACACCACTCCCCATGCTTGGCTTTTTCTTTTGATGGTTGTGGAATAGCCTACTGGTCGGGAGTGTTTTCGTTGTCTTGTGCGGCGTTATCTGGAGCCGGCCGCTGCGGTGTCTGTACGGGCGGCGGAGGATTCATGTTATTCGGCTGGTTGTGGATGAAGGCGGGTTCGTCATCGGGCGCCGCATCTTCCTCCGCGCCCTGAGGCTGCGGTGGAGGCGCTGAAAATGTACCTTCTGCACGCGTGCTGAGGATGACCTTATCCAGTTTGTTCGGATCGTCCGGCGCGCTCAAGATCATGAAGTTGAATCGAGATCCATTCAGCAACTGCGCGAGAACGACGGGAGCTGGACCGGGATCGAATTGCGCAACCACTCTGTCCTGCTCAGCACCGGCCGGAATCGCGATGTCAGCTCCAGTTTTCTGCTGAATTGCATACAGCACTTCCGACAGCGTTGCTTTATTCGCTCGAATGCCCAGAAGACCGTTGCGATAGGAGACCTCAAGCTTGGGATCGGGGCGCAGCTTCCACCTGCATGGGCTCTGCGCGAGTCGTAAAACTCGCGGTCACTAATCCCGGTCGGCCTGTCTGCTGCGGCGTGAAACTGGCGTCACGGACCACTTCCGTCGACGCTGGTGTTCCACCCACAACCTTGATCATCACCGTGCGTCCAGAAGGAAAGACCTGATAGGAGCGCGCAGAGCTCAGGTCGAGGACGACACGAGTGACCGGCGGCTTCTTCTGAAACAATCCGACGCGCACATCTTTCACATCTCCGCGGTCCACCGACTGGCTGCGCACATCTCCGCTCGGAACTGCGTTGGGAAAATCCACGACCAAGCGGTCAGGTCCGGTTAAAACCTGCGTCTGCGGGGTGATACGCTCGCTGGATTCAACCTCGATCTCAACTATGTCTTTGCTGCCGAGAACCTTGACGGATCGGACGGATATCTGCGCAAGGGATGGAAGGATGCTCAGTCCGGCACAGAGACCGGCGGTCAACAGCCGACTCGCGGTGATCCGCGGAAATCTGAGCATGGAAACCTGCGCTGATGAAGATGACCTGCTACACCAAGAATTGTAGCAGCCAATTTTCGAGCCGGTAGCTTACCTAAGTATTAGAACGCCGGGTTCCGGTTACTGCGTCATGGGCTTGAGAATATCGCCAAGGATATCGGCCTTATCGGCCACCCGCTCGAGATGCGGGTTGCGCTCTCCATCGTGATAGCTGATGGAGTAACTTTTGTAGAACTGCGCGTTTTCGACCAGCAATTCGATAGGCTGATCCGCATCTTTCGATGCCTTCACCGCCTGATGCAACAGGGACGGCGACCACTTCCGTCCGTTGACCGCCAGCAGGGTCATTCCCGGCCCCAATCCCGACTGGTAGGCTGGGGATCCGACTTCGACATCCCCTAGTTTGCCGTCCTTCCCAACCACAAAACCCAATCGAATATGAGAAGTCGGCGAACTTGGCTACCTTCTCGATCGCGGAACGAAAAGTATTCGGCTTCTCGCTGTAAACGAGTTTCCATCCGCCGCCTTCAATTCCTCCGAGAGGCGCATGGGCGGCGGTAGAGGTAACGCGCTCGTGAAGCAACTTCGCCCAGTCGTACGGAGTGACCTCATTCAAGGCCTTGACGAGGTCCTCAAAGGTATAGGGCACAACCTTCGGTGGGCCACTCTGCCCTCCATGAAAGCTACGGCAGAAATCGTTCAGCGACCGCTTGCCCTTCGTCTGCTGACGGATGATGGAATCAACCTCCAACCAGATCAGTTCTCCCTCGGGATAGTAGTCCAGGCTGCGCCGCCATCCCTGCCACTGCGATCCCATCATGCGTAGCGTCTGCACCGACCGACCCGTATCCTCGAGAGGCCGCCAAGTACGGCCCGCGCGATGGTCCAGCATCGCCGCTGTTTCCGCTAGCGCCTCGCGATATTGCTCGTCGGTCCACAAGCCGCTGCGCTCCGCGAGGACATTCCCCAGATACTCGGTCAGCCCTTCATACACCCACAAGCAGATCGCCGATCATGGGCTCCTGGTAATTCGGCGTAGCCAGTCCTGCGGGGCGTCGATACTTTCCATTCCACGAGTGCACGAACTCATGGGGTACGAGCGAACCGGAAAGCATGTGGAGATCTGGCTCCAGCAAAGCGCGTTCGTCGGCGACGCTGTCGTTCGATTCGTGGTGCTCGAGACCATGCCCGCCGACCTGATCGCTGAGCGTCAGCAAGAAGTGATATTGGCGATAGTGGCGCGCGCCGAACAGCGCTCCAGTTTCAGCCACTAGCTTTTCGTAAGCCGCAACGTCTTTCGGCGTCATGGCAAGGTCTGGCTCAGCATCGGCTACGAGATCCATTACATGCGTGGGATTTTCGCCCGCCTTCGTCAGTTCGATCTTCCGGTAATGGATGCCCGCGATCACCGGAGAATCCACCAACGTGGTGAGAGGAGCAGGCGCAAACTCGACTTTATCGCCCGAGATGCTCGCCACGGGAAGCGCGGAGCCGAACTTCCAGCCTGCCGGCAAAGTGAGGGACGGCTCAAAAATCACATCATCCGAGCGCGACCCCTTGGGATACAAGACAACCGCATTCCAGTTCAGGTCGAGCAGATTTGACGAAGCAGCCGGGCCGCGTGCGCCGGCGCTGTCCTGCAAAGTGATGGCGTCCATGGAGACATCGAGCGTTGTCACTCCCGGAGGGATGGTGACATGAAACTGGTACATGTCGATGTCGTCGCGCCGCCATCCCAGCGGATTACCGCCCGCTTCCATGCGAACGCCGGTGAGTGCCCCGATTGGTCCGCTGGGCCGATGGTTTCCCGGAATCCACGCGGGAAAGACCAGCGCCATTTCGCCGGCATGGGCGGGAATCTGGAGATGCGCATGATAAATGTTCCTCGGCGCGTCGGTGAGATCGACATGCAATCGAATGGATTGAGCCTGCAGAAACCCGGATAGGAAACCGATCAGCAGTGTCGACCAACCAGCCACGCGTGAGACGAAACCCACAATTTCCTCCAGCAAGATGGAAAGTCAGAAGGCTATCGAAACAGCGCGCAGAGCGCAAGATCGCGTGATGTCGAGTGAACTGTCCGGCGCCAGAAATGTAAGTTAGTCGACTCCGAGACTCGCCAGCGCCTCGTCTAGACAGAGTTCCGTCAATTGTCAGGCGGCGGCCGTGAGTTTTTACGTCTTCCAGTTCGTCGAAGGCTCGAAAGAGGCGCATTTTGACGGCGCCGTATTGCTCGGCTTCGGTCAATGTTCGGCCGTGGGCCTCCGCCCACACAGCCAAAGTGCGCTGTGGAAAGAAAACGCTGACGGCATAAGTGAGTTTGCGGTCGGAGGTGACGTCGAAGATGAATTCAGTTGCGGGCGCTTCAGGATCGTCCTTCAGCGCATCTCGCTTTCCCACGAAGTAGTACTGGTAGACGTACCCTTGCGACCCAGTGTAGGTCTTCACCCGACGAACGGTCATGGCGACATTATGGAACGGAGATGGCATCCCTGTCGCGGGCCGCCTCAAAATGGCACCACTGAATCCTTTTACAGATTCTGCCGATAGATTCCTCCAGGAGCGCCCTGCATGCACGAATGGCGATGGATTCCGGTCGGTGTCTTAGCGATTTTGGTGATCCTGCAACAGTGGCGAATCCTTCGCGCGCGCCGCGAATCACGGAAGAGAGAAGAGATTTTTCAGGTCGTCACGGAGAACGCCGCCGACATGATCGCGCTGGTAGATGTAAAGGGACGGCGACTCTACAACAGTCCGGCCTACAAGAGAATTCTCGGATACTCACCCGCTGAACTCGGAGAAACCTCGGCCTTCGAACAGATTCACGCCGACGATCGCTTCCGCGTTCTTGACGCCGCACGAGAGGCGCGCGAGAGCGGCGTCGGCAAGCGACTGGAGTACCGGATCAAGCATAAGGATGGAAGCTGGCGGGTTCTGGAGTCGGTTGCCAGCACGATTCGAGACAGCAAAGGCGAAGTTGAAAAGCTGGTCATCGTCAACCGCGATATCACCGAACGCAAGCGCGCCGAGGAGCAACTGGAACACAACCTGTTTCACGATCCGCTTACGGGATTGCCGAACCGGCGATCGTTTCTCGAACGATTGCAGGGCGCCTTTGTGCGAGGACGTCAGGAGTCGCGCCCGTACGCCCTGCTGCTCGCCAACATCGATCACTTTAAGGTGTTCAACGAAGCGATGGGATCGGCCTCGGGCGACCTCGTGCTGACGGAAATCGCACGCCGCATAGCAAATCTGCTGCGGATTTCGGGAACGAACACTCGGCCAAATTCAAACGAACAACCGGCTGAGATCTCGTTATTCCGCCTGGGTGGCGATGAATTCACGATTCTTCTCAACCCGGTCGCCGACGCCAGCGATGCGCTGCGCCTGGCGAAGCAGATTCAGGCTGCAGTAGCGGCGCCTTTCGTCGTCGGTCCCCAGGAAGTGCGCGCGTCAATGACGGTCGGAATCGCGTTGCGCGCCCCCTCCCATGAGCGTCCGGAAGATGTGTTGAAAGATGCGGACACTGCGATGCGACGCGCGAAAGGGTTGGGCGAATCACGCAGCGAAGTTTTCGACGAAGCGATGCATAGCCAGGCGGTAGGACGCCTTAAACTGGAAGCGGATTTGAGGACCGCGCTGGTGGAACGCCAATTTCGCGTTTTCTACCAGCCAGTGATCCATCTGGGAACGCGCAACATTAATAGCTTTGAGGCCCTGCTCCGTTGGGATCATCCTTCCCAGGGAGTGATTTCTCCCTACCGTTTCATCGACGCTGCCGAAGACACCGGCCTGCTGGTTTCCATCGGCCACTGGTTGATCATGCAGGCATGCCGCCAGTTGCGCGAATGGCAAGCCGACGACGCATCGGCGGGGCGCATGAATATCACCGTAAACATCTCGGCGACGACAGTTTTCCGACGCTAGACTAGTGACTGATATTCAACAAGCGTTGCAGGAGACCGGCATCGATCCTGCCTGCCTGCAACTGGAAATGACCGAAGCAGTCACCGCCGCCGACCCTAGACTTACCATGACCGTGCTCTCTCACTTGAAGCACATGGGCATCGGAATTGTGCTCGATGATTTTGGAACGGGCGTGACCTCCTTACGAGCCCTGAGGGAATTCCCGATCGACGTCTTAAAACTCGACCGCTCTTTGATTCGCGAGATGCAGACAGACCGCTCATCCGCAGACATCGTCGAGTTGATCATTTCCGTGGCCCACAAGATGGGGCTGAAAGTCATTGCCGAAGGCATCGAGGCGGGAAGTCAGATCGACCGGCTGACAGAACTGGGGTGTGAGTTTGGGCAGGGTTACTACTTTTCACAACCGATGGAATCAAAAGCCACTCGGCAGTTCATGCGTCAACAGGTGGCTGCGATGCGCGCCCCTGCCTCGAATTAGCCCGTTGATTGCCTGCTTAGCGCGAGCCATTGCCCCGAGAGACGACTCGTCCATATTCGGTAGCGCGGCTGAGGCGGTCGAACATCTGCCAGGCCGCCAGCGACACTCTGCTTATGGCCGCTTCGCCGTCGCGTTCATTGCGCAGGAATGACGTCATCACACAAATCACAAACGGGCGCCCCTCCACAAAAACGATTCCCGAATCGTTGCGGACAGCCTCGAGCGATCCCGGCTTGTTCGCGATCGTGACCTCGGCAGGAATATCGCGCGGTATCCAAGAATCCTTTTCGGTGCTCAGAACTTTGAAGAAATCCGCAGCCGAATCTTTATTCAGCACCTTGTTGTGGTAGATCGCGCCTAGCAGCGACATCATCTCGCGAGGAGTGGATATATTCTCGCGACCTTCCTTCGCGGCTTGCAGATCCATCATCTTGCGCCGCAGTCGCGTGTGCGTCAGTTCGAGGGAATCCAGCATTGCGTTTACATTCTGCATCCCCACGCGATCGATCAGAACATTGGTTGCAGAATTGTCGCTGACCGCGACCATCATGGTGGCCAGATCGCGCAGGGTCACGCGCGTGGCTCCGGGAGTGAGTCCATTCATGATGGCGCTATCGGGAACGAGGTCGGACGACTGCACAGTGTAGAAATCCGTCAGCCTGAGTTTCCCCTGCTCGGCCTGTTGATACAGCGTCGCGAGAACGGCGATCTTGATGGAGCTGGCCTGCGCAAACACTTCATTTTCGCGCAGGAAGTAGTGATCTCCGCTGGTCAGATCCTCGATCGCGACCCCCATCACGCCATCGAGATGCCCGTCGACTTCCTGGATTGTAGATTCGAGCTTTTGCCAGAGAAGTTTCTGTTTCCCCGATGCCGGAGCAGTTTGAGCGGCGACGCAAGTTGTCAGCAAGACGGCAAGGCTGAGCAAGAATTTCATGCACGGATCTCCGCAGGGAGTTTAGCAGCAGTTCTTTGTCACCGCTCTTCGAGGAGGTGCCGGCCACCAACCGACAATGCGCGGCAAGCTAGGTCCGCCGGTCCGCCTGGCCTATAAGGATCACGTAGCCATCAGGATCTTCGAGGCGAATTTCTCCATCCGGCATGTAATCGGGATGGGTGATCGCAGAAACCGTTATGCCATTCGCCAACAGTTGCTCTCGCAGCGTGACCAGGTCTGGAGTGTAGAAGTAGAAAAGCACCGCTTGATCGGCAGCGACGATCGGCCCGGAGGAGCGAGCCAACATTAACTGCGCTTGATCCGAAACGAGGTCGGCCCATCGCAATCCGCCAAACGCGTCGCGTAGGCTGCCTCGCACTTCCATTCCCAGCAATCGGTAAAAATCAGACGAACGCTGGACGTCTTGAACGTGCGCCATTGGAATGAGACCCGTTACCTTGGCTGGCATGGTTTAACTCCGGGGAATTCAGCCCTCAATCTTCGCGTCGCGTAATTGCTTGACCGCCGTTTCTGAGCTGACGGGCGAGTAGTAGACCTCTTTGAATGTATACGAGCGCGCCTTCGAACCTACTACAGGAAGAATCTCGATATGCCAGTGATAGTCCTCGTCGATGGTCTTCCAATATCCAAGATTTTTCGAAGGATGGATCGCGCTCGGAGAGGTGTGCAATACCAGGTGAAACTCTTCGGTGATCGTGCGGATCCTCTGTAAAGTCCGCCGCAGAAGCGCTGCCAGATTCGTGCGCAGGCCGGGCTTGTTAAGTCCCGTTCTTTCGAAAGAGGAATCGTGATTGCGTGGCATGATCCAGGTTTCGTACGGAACACGCGGCGCGTACGGGCATAGCGCAATGTAGTCGCCACGAGCTTCGAGCAATCGCAGGGCCTGACGTTCTTCCTGCTGGATGATGTCACAAAAGACGCAGCGTTCTTTCCCCATGTAATATTCACGGCCCGCGCGCAGTTCGTAGAGCACGCGTCGTGGCACGAACATGGTGGCTGTCATTTGCGAGGTTGGATGGCTGAACTCCTGACCGGCATTCTTCCCGAAATCCTTAAACAGGCTGACGTATTTGATGCGTGGATCGCGCTTCAGGTCGAGAATGCGCTCGGCCACCACTCGCAGAAAGTGCCCAATCTGATCGTCGCTCGCCGACCACAGGTGCCGGTCGTGGCTGGGATTCTCGACGATGACTTCATGGGCACCCACGGAGTTCATACGGTCGTAGATGCCGTCTCCGCGACGGTCGGGTTCGCCTTCAATTCGATAGAGCGGCCGTGGGTGAACGACCGAACGAGCCGACCAGACGCTGCCCGGACTATTCGGAGAGCGGGAAAGCTCATGCAAAGAATCGTTATTAGCACAGAAAAGGCAGGGAGCGTCGGAGCGAAATCCGGCATCTCCGGAGTCGTCTCCGGTCATGACCCAGGAGCGTGTGATCGGGTCTTTACGAAGTTCCATGGATTCAAACAAGAGAACATTTCGTGGGAAGCCGAGTCAACTGTGATTCCGTGCGGCAGTTTGCCGAGAACGCATCGGAAATGACGCAGGTGTCCAATACCGGCCCTTTGTTATAATCCGCCGAAGCCCGCATAGATGACCGAGCCGTCCACTCCGCTGATGCGGCAGTATGCTGCCGTCAAGAAAGATCATCCCACCGCACTTTTGTTTTTCCGCCTCGGGGATTTCTACGAGCTTTTCTTCGACGACGCCGTCGTGGCATCGAAGGAATTGCAGATCACGCTGACCTCGCGAAATAAGGAAAAAGGCATCGCGGTGCCCATGTGCGGAGTACCTTATCACGCGGCCGAAGGCTACATAGGGAAATTGATTCGCAAAGGGCACAAGGTCGCGATTTGCGAGCAGATGGAGGATCCCCGGCAGGCGAAGAAACTCGTCCGTCGCGCCGTCACGAGAGTTGTCACGCCAGGAACGGCAGCCGATTCGTCGTTGGGATCCGATGAAAACAACTTCCTGGCGGCGATTGCGCAAGTCGGAGATCGCGTTGGATTCGCGGCACTGGACTTATCGACTGGCGAATTTCGGGCAACCGAATTTTCGGGAGAGAGCGCTCTCCGTCGTGTGCAGGAGGAGTTAGAACAACTTCGGCCGCGCGAGTTGCTGTACGGATCCGCCGCCCCGCTATTCGAAGATAAAAGCAGACGAGTGTTGCTCGACCGGCCGAGCGAGTCGCCGCTTCCGGCGCACGCTGTGGCCATGCCCCGTCCACAGCCTCGTCCAGCCATTGGGTCATGCACCGAAACTCCCCTGGACGATTGGATCTTCGCTCCGGACCACGCGCTGCCATTGCTCGAAAATCATTTCGGAGTGCTGTCACTCGAGGGCTTCGGGCTGGCTGGCCGGACCGCTGCCGCATCGGCAGCGGGGGCGATCCTTTACTACGTTCGTTCGACGCAGCGCGGTTCGCTCGATCACGTGGATCGCATCGGATGGTACGAGAGACAGAATTGCCTCGTGCTCGATGCGGTGACCGTCCGCAATCTGGAACTGATTGAGCCTTTGTTTGCGGGCACCGATGCAGGCGTGACTCTGTTCCGCTCGATCGACGCCGCTGTGACGCCGATGGGCAAGCGCCTTTTGCGCGCGTGGCTGCTTCGGCCGTCATTGCAACTCGACGAGATCCAAGGCCGGTTAGATGCGGTGGAGGCGGGCGTTAAGGATCTGGTTGCCCGAGAGGAATTGCGGCGCTCGCTTGATGGAGTGCTTGATCTGGAGCGACTTCTGAGCCGCGTCACTCTGGAGACGGCTAATCCGCGCGACGTTCTGGCATTGGCGGCGTCATTGGCGAAGATTCCGGCTGTCAAAGGCGCGGTAGCACGTCTTGGAGTCGCGCGACTTGAGGTCCTGAATTCCGCACTCGACGACCTTACCGACCTGCGTCAGCGCATCGAGAACACAATTGTTCCGGAGCCGCCGCTGACTTTCGGCGACGGGGGAGTCATCGCGCAGAACGTAGATCGGGACCTCGACGAATTGCGCGAGTTATCGCGCAATAGCAAACTCGTACTGGCGCAGATCGAACAACGAGAGCGAGGGCGCACGGGTATCTCTTCGCTCAAGGTCAAGTTCAACTCTATCTTCGGGTACTACATCGAGATTTCGAAGTCGAACCTGCATCTGGCTCCGCCAGACTACGAGCGCAAGCAGACGCTGGTCGGCGCTGAGCGCTTTACCACACCCGAACTGAAGGAGTACGAGGGAAAGATTCTCGACGCGCAAGAGAAGATCATCGAGATCGAGCGGCGCCTCTTCACGGAACTACGCACTGCGATTGCCGCGGAAGCAAAACGTATCCGTCAAACGGCACTCGCGCTGGCGGAAGTGGATGTGCTCGCTTCTCTCGCGCACATTGCGGCGCTGCGCAATTATTGTCGTCCGCAATTCATCGATGGCACCGGCGAGTTGGAGATCGTTGAAGGTCGGCACCCGGTAATCGAGCAGATGGAGTTGGCGGGAGGAAGCGAGCGCTTCGTTCCCAACGATCTTCATCTGAACTCATCCACGCACAATATTTTGCTGCTGACTGGGCCGAACATGGGCGGAAAATCGACATATCTCCGCCAAACCGCGCTGATTGTAATCCTCGCGCAGATGGGATCGTTCGTTCCGGCCCGGTCGGCACGACTCAGCATTGTGGATCGAGTCTTCACCCGAATCGGAGCGAGCGATAACCTGGCGCGCGGGCGTTCGACGTTTATGGTCGAAATGACGGAGACGGCTGCAATTCTTCACACTGCGACGCAGCGTTCCTTGATATTGCTGGATGAAGTTGGGCGCGGCACATCGACCTACGACGGGTTGGCGATTGCCTGGGCCGCGGTCGAATACCTTCACGCACGCGTGCGTGCGAGAACTCTCTTCGCGACTCACTATTTCGAACTCACCGAACTGGCGGATCAACTGTCGGGGGTTAAAAATTATCACGTGTCCGTCAAAGAAACAGGCGGAGGCATCGTTTTTTTACGCAAGGTGGAACCCGGCGCCGCAGACCGAAGTTACGGAATCGAAGTTGCCAAGCTCGCCGGCTTGCCAAACGAGGTGGTCGAGCGAGCACGCGAGGTACTGTTGGAACATGAGTTTGCCGAGCGGCAGGCTACCGCGCATCTGTCTCCAGGCGCCGGGCCGATGCCGGCGCAGTTAACCATCTTCACCCCTCTGTCACAACCTGTGCTCGACAAACTGCGCGAAGTGGATCTGAACCGGCTGACTCCGTTAGACGCTTTAAATTTGTTGGCTGAGTTGAAGAAAGAAATTTAACAACTGGTACATCAAGGAATTCGAGGAGATTTTCTGACGAACGGCCTCGGGCAACTTCTCATTATCGGCTTTGACGGCACGGAGATGAATCCGAGGATTGCTTCCCTGCTGAAACGACTGCAACCCGCCGGAATAATTCTCTTCGCACGGAATATCCAAAATCCCGAACAGACTTGGCGCCTTCTGCGGGATTGCCGGAAACTGGTTCGCTCACCGCTCTTCACCTGCGTTGATCTCGAGGGTGGAAACGTCGATCGCTTTCGCAACGTTCTCGGACCGACTCCCTCCCCAGCGGATGTGTTTGCAACTGGCGATCGAAAGCTGTTTCGGGCGCACGGCGAACTTATTGGAGCGAATTGCCATGCCATGGGATTCAATGTGGACTTCGCACCCGTGCTGGATCTGGCTTTCGAGGCTTCTCGCAGCGTGATGGGAACGAGGGCGGTCTCGGCCGATCCCAAAGAGACAGTCGTTTATGCGAAGCAGTTTCTCGCTGGGCTTGCGACGGCAAAGGTATTGGGTTGCGGAAAGCACTTTCCGGGACTCGGGGAAGGCAAGTTGGACAGCCATCATGAGCTGCCTGTGATCGACAAGTCCCTCAAGAGACTTTGGGCTGAGGATCTCGTTCCTTACCGCGCAATGCGACGGCAATTGCCTATGGTTATGGTTTCGCATGCTGCTTATCCGCAGGTGACCAAGGCCCCCATGCCCGCTTCGCTCTCTTCGGTGTGGATTACGAATATTTTGCGCAAGCGCGTCGGGTACAAGAATCTGATCGTCTCTGATGATCTTGAAATGGGCGGAGTGTTGTCGGCCGCCCCGGTCGGGCCAGCGGCGGCGGATTTCATCGGGGCCGGCGGAGACCTCTGCCTGGTTTGCCATCGCGAAGATTATGTTTCGCAGGCCTACGAGGAACTTTTGAAGCGCGCGGCCGCCGACCGGAAGTTTGAGAAGCGCTGCGCCGACGCGATCCGCCGCGTGCTGGCTTTCAAAAGGAAATCGGCAAAAGTGTTGAGGGCAACAACATCGCCCAGCGCGAAGACCGTTCGTAAACTTACGCAACGGATGTGGGAATTTAGTGAGCAGGTTCGACTGGAAAGCGGCGCGGGGCGCCCCGCGGAATGAATCCCAAAACAATGATCGTAGCGGGCATCATGAGCGGAACATCCGCCGATGGAATCAACGTAGCCCTAGTTCGAATCCCAGAAGGAGAGGGCACTTCCAATGCGCACGCGATCTCATTAGTAGGGCATGCGGAATACTCGTATCCCGCTAAAGTCCGCCGAGCTGTTTTGGCTGCCATGAATGCTGAGTCTGCCAGCGTCGCAGATTTATCTCGCCTCAATTTTCTTCTGGCTGAGCTTTATGCCGACGCCGTACTCGCTGCGCAGAAAAAGTTTCGTTCGAAGGCGAATCTGGTCGGATGTCACGGCCAGACTCTCTATCACCAGGGAGACGCGCGGCCGTTCCTGGGACGTAAAGTTGTGGCGACTTGGCAGACGGGAGAGTCCGCCGTAATCGCATCGCGCGTTGGAGTTCCGGTCGTTTCTGATTTTCGTCCAGCCGACATGGCAGCGGGAGGAAAAGGAGCGCCCCTAGTTCCCTATCTCGACTACCTCTGGTTCCGCGATGCAGGCGTTGGACGGATCGCGCAGAATATCGGCGGCATCGCAAATCTCA
Organism: uncultured Acidobacteriota bacterium; assembly: GCA_963819455.1. Taxonomy (GTDB): domain Bacteria; phylum Acidobacteriota; class Terriglobia; order Terriglobales; family Acidobacteriaceae; genus Sulfotelmatobacter. Next base: position 5,246 of record CAWFWF010000008.1, on the reverse strand, counting down.
CCGCGATTCCAGCGGGAGCGGGGGCCGAACAAATATTCGCGTTCGATACCGGGCCCGGAAATATGGTGATCGATGCCGCCATGGAGGTCTTGTACGGAAAAGCCTATGATCGCGACGGAAACATTGCTGGGACCGGAAGAGAGATTGAACCGGTAATTGCGCAAATTCTGCGGCGGAGGTTCTTTCAGGCGCATCCTCCAAAGACCGCGGGGCGTGAGGAGTTCGGGCGGGAATTTGTTAATGAGTTCCTTCGCTCATGCGGGCGCGCGCCGAAACAGGATGTGATCGCGACCGCAACCGCTCTCACCGCGCGATCGATCGCACAAGCGGTGAGGTCATTCGTTGTGAAATCCGAGCGGACGGCGGGCAACTTCCGCGAGTTGATCGTCTCCGGCGGCGGGGCAAACAATTCCACCCTAATGCACTTGCTGTCCCGAGAACTCGGCCCCATAAGCATTCGCGTGCGCTTCTCGGACGAATTCGGCCTGCCGTCAGAAGCTAAAGAGGCCGTGGCTTTCGCCGTACTGGCTTACGAAAGCTGGAACCGGCGTCCATCGAATGTTCCGTCGGCGACGGGAGCGCGTCGGCCCGCTGTGTTAGGAAAGATTTCTTATGTCTAGAGGGGTCGGCGGTCGAGCAGCGCCGTTCGCCTACTCTGGCGCGCGGCTACTTCGCATTACGTTGATCATCTCGGCGCTGCTCATCCTTATTTCCTGCTCCGGCAAACCGGATTCGAACACCGTAGTGATGATCATCGAATCGAGCCCGACCAACCTGGATCCTCGCATCGGAATCGATGCGCAGTCGGAACGAATTGACAACCTGATCTTCGACGATCTTCTGTCACGTGGAGAGGATCTTAACGTAGCGCCCGGCCTGGCGGAGCGATGGGAGATTCCCGATCCGCTGACCTACGTATTTCATCTTCATACCGGAGCACGGTTCCATGACGGACGGGCGTTGACCGCACGCGATGTGAAGTGGACTTTCGATTCCCTGTTGCAGGGGAAGATCCGCAGCACCAAATCGGCGGTATACAAGTTCATCGATCACATCGACGCTACCGACGACGCTACCGTGATATTTCACATGAAAGAGGCCGATGCGACTCTGCTATGGAATCTCTCCGACGGCGCGATTGGAGTGGTTCCTTACGGCAGTGGCGACGAGATGACTCAGCATCCGATCGGCTCCGGGCCGTTCAAGTTTGTGAGCGCCGAGACTGATCGCGAAGTTGTGATCGAGCGAAATAGCGACTACTGGGGCAATAAGGCAAAGCTCGCGCGGGTTCGCTTTGTCGTAGTGCCCGATGAAACCACGCAGGCTCTCGAACTCCGCAAAGGCAGCGGCGATATTGCGATTAACTCCCTCACGCCTGACACGGTAGTGACGCTCGCCAAAGAGCCTAACCTGATCGTCGAAAAAAGCGCGGGTACACGGCTGGCTTACATAGGATTCAATCTCCGCGATCCCATTTTGAAGGACGTGCGCGTGCGGCAGGCGATTGCTTACGCACTGGACCGTCGGCCGATGATCGAGTATTTGTGGCGAGGACAGGCACAGGCGGCGAGAAGCATCTTGCCGACGCAAAGTTGGGCGTACAACGGAGATGTTCCGCCATACGATCACAATCCCGAAAAAGCGAAGCAACTGCTAGACGCTGCGGGCTACCCGCCTTTGAATGGCGTGCGCTTTCATGTCGCGATGAAGACCTCCACGGACGCGAATACGCGGCTGATGGTGGCGGTCATGCAGCAGCAACTGCGCGATGTTGGCATCGCCCTCGACATTCGCAGCTTTGAATTCGCTACGTTCTTTGCGGATGTGCAGCATGGAGCATTCCAGATGTTCGGCCTGCGATGGATCGGTGGAAATGAAGATCCCGACATTTTTGAATACGCTTTTCATTCCTCAAAATTCCCTCCGAACGGCGCCAATCGCGGCTACTATTCGAATCCCGAGGTGGACGCCCTCATCGACAAGGCACGTCGAGAAATCGACCCGCAAAGGCGTAAGCCGCTCTATCAGCAAGTGCAGCGGATTCTCGCGCAGGATCTGCCTTACATCAACTTCTGGTATCTCGACAATGTTCTTGTGCACACCAGTCGCGTGCGCGATCTGAAGCTCAATCCCGCAGGCAACTTCGACTTCCTAAGGACTGCGGAGCTACAGGAACCTTAACACTCAGAAGGCCAAGGGCACGCACCCCGGCAAAAATAGCGTTATGGCTGCGTGTTACCATCGACGTTAATCCCTTCATGCGCATTCTTTTTATCGGCGACATTTTTGCGCGGCCTGGACGAAACATCGTCAAAGACCGATTGCCGGGAATTGTCCGCGACTACGGCATCAATCTCATCATCGCGAATGGAGAGAACTCGGCCGCAGGCTTCGGCATCACGCCCGCTCTCGCTGAGGAACTGTTCGAATTGAATATCGACGTCATCACCACCGGCAATCACGTCTGGGATAAGCGTGAGATTGTCGACTATTTCCAGATGGTGGAGGGCAACGGTCACGGCCCTGCGCGCCGCGTACTACGTCCGGCCAATTATCCGTCCGACATGCCAGGGTCGGGACTATACGAGGGCTACAAAGGAAAAACTCCGTACGCCGTGATCAATCTGCAGGGTCGTGTCTTCATGGCGTCGAATGACGATCCATTTCGCACAGTCGACCGCCTCTTGCAGAAAGTTCAAGCCAAGATCATTCTGGTGGATATTCACGCCGAAGCCACTTCAGAAAAAGTCTCGATGGGCTGGTATCTGGACGGACGAGTCACGGCCGTGGTCGGTACGCACACGCACATTCCGACCGCGGACGAGCGCGTGTTGCCCAACGGCACTGCCTACATTACCGACGTAGGGATGACCGGCCCCTTCGATGGCGTCATTGGAGTCAAGAAAGAACTGGTGGTCGGAAAATTCTTGAACGGGATGCCAGTGCGCTTTGAGCCGGCTACCGGAGACGCCCGGCTCTGCGCCGTAGTGATCGACTGCGACGAAAATACGGGGAAAGCCTCGAAAATCGAACGTTTGATGTTGTCCTGAGCCTCGATCAGTATCGAGTTCCCGCCATTTTCGTCATGCAAGTCTGATCTGAGTGAACGTTCTTTCGAGGGCACAAAGTGGGCAGCGTTGCGACCGAAGGTACCCGTCCTCTTGGCCGATGCCTTTCCGCACGAAGCACGCTAAAATTCAAAAGGATGCGTCGTACGCGATTCAGCTTCGTCCTGTTCGGCCTGATATTAACGGCCGCTCTCTCCACGCCCGCCGTGGCCGAGGACGCTGCTGCCGCTCCGCCGATTTCCTGCGGCAACGGGATGATCGGCGGGATCAACTGCATTCCCTCCAAGCATGAAATAAAAGAGGCGCAGCAGGCGTTCAACCGCGGCCTCAAATTGGATAAAGTTCAGCAATTCGAAGAGGCATTCCAGCAATTTGATCAGGCGGCGCGCCTCGTTCCGCAGAGTATGCAATTCCTGACGGCGCGCGAAGTCCTCAAAGCAAAGCTGGTATTCGGACACATTGAAAGCGGCAACCTGCTCATGGCCGCGGATGCCCGCTTACGAGCGGCTGCGGAATATCAGGCCGCGCTCGAACTTGATCCGGATAACGATTTTGCGAAGGATCGTTTCGCGGAAGCAACGCACATCGGAAACGTCCCCGCGTGGTCGCAGCCGTTGCCCGACCGTCTGGCCGCTTCCACCGAGATCCAGTTGGTTCCAACGGAGACTGTGGCAACGTTCCATTTCACCGGAGACATTCGGTCGCTGTTCGAGCAAATTGCGGCCGCATACGGTGTCAGTGTTCAGTTCGACGATTCGGTGAAGGCAAAACAGGTCGTATTCAACGTCGATAATGTGGATTTTTCAACGGCGGTCAAGCTGGCCTGCCAAATCAGCAAATCGATATGGGCGCCCCTCGACTCGCACCAGATGATCGTCGCCTACGACAACGACGCGAGCCACAAGCAATACGACCGCATGTCACTCCGAACCTTCATTCTGCCGCCGCACTCCACGCCGCAGGAGTCGACAGAACTCGTGAACGCGTTGCGCAACATGTTCGAGCTTCGTTTTATCAGCTCGGGCCTCAGCGCGGATACGCTGGAAGTGCGCGGTCCAAAACCGGCTTTGGATGCCAGCGCGGCGCTTCTGGACCAACTGACCAATGCGCGACCGCAGGTGATGATCGACGTTCGCGTCATCCAGATCAACCACCAGTTGACGCGGAACATCGGCGTTCATATCCCAAACACGTTCAATATGTTCAATATTCCTGCAGCGGCGCTGGCGGGGCTTGCCGGACAGGATCTGACGTCTCTGATCAACCAGTTGATCGCCTCCGGGGGTATCAATCAGGTGGGAAGTTCGGCCCTCTCCGGATTGCTGGCGCAGCTCGGCGGCGGCGGTCAAAATTCGATCTTCAGCCAGCCCCTGGCTACCTTCGGCGGCGGCCTCACTTTTATGGGATTGAGTTTGGATCAGCTTGCCGCATCGCTTTCGCTGAATGAATCATGGGTGCGGGGGCTAGACGATGTATCGATGCGTGCCGGGCAAGGCACCGACGCGACGTTTCATCTTGGAGAGAAGTTTCCCATCTTGAATGCCAGCTATGCGCCGATCTACAACTCGCCGCAGATTTCGCAGGTGTTGGGAAATCAGAGTTATGTTCCGCCGTTCCCTTCCGTTAGCTATGAAGATCTCGGGCTCAGCCTGAAGGCGAAACCTACGATCCACGGCGATGGTTCGGTGAGTCTACAACTTGAGTTGCAGGTGCGTTCGCTCACCGGCCAAGCGGCCAACGGTGTTCCGGTTATTTCTAATAAAGAATACAAAGGAAGCATCCGCCTGCAAGACGGAGAGCCTGCCTACATTGCGGGTGAGATCTCGCACAACGATTCCCTGTCGATGAGCGGAATTCCAGGCTTGGGCTTTGTTCCCGGGCTTAACATGGCAATGGTCAACAACACCAAGCAAGAGGATGATGACGAATTGATGATCGCCATCACCCCCCACGTGGTTTCGAACTTTACGCGCTCCACACCTGAAATCTGGATTTCCGAGCGCTAATCCTTTTACTTTTCTTTCGCAGCAAAATCCACCAAACCTTTGTAAACGTCGCTCATACGCGGGTCGAAGTTTCCAACCTTGCGGCCGTTGATGAATAGAGTCGGAGTTCCGGTCACTTCGACGGACTTCCCGAGCGCGATGGAGGCCTCGACGCGAGCCTTCGTTTCAGGCT
>CAWFWF010000007.1:0-512907 GCA_963819455.1 uncultured Acidobacteriota bacterium | reverse complement strand
TGGGGACGTAGTTCAGTTGGTTAGAACGCTGCCCTGTCACGGCAGAGGCCGCGGGTTCGAGTCCCGTCGTCCCCGCCATTCTTTTCGATGACGTCGCACGAAGGGAATGGCCACACCTTCTCGTAATTTGTGCTGTTCTTTGTGCAGTAACCTCTCCGTTGTAATCCCGACTGTCATGAAGAATTGATTCGAGAATCCCCGTCCTTGACGGCGAAGCCGTACAAATTCGACTGCTGTCATCGTTCGACCGTTATTCGTTATTCAAACTCGATCCAATCTGTAGAGTTCTCCATCACCTAGCGCCAACCCGCGGATGGCAAAAGACATCTCAATGCTGTAACCAGTACAGCTTTGCAGGGCTCACGGCAACCACAACCCGAAAGCCAAGACCTGGGTGGCGTCTCCGTTTTGTCCGCTGGAGTAGTTCAGGAGCAGGATGAATGAGAATCGCCCAGATCGCACCACTCTATGAGAGCGTTCCTCCCAGGCTTTATGGCGGCACGGAGAGAGTCGTTTCCTGGCTGACGGAAAAGCTGGTCGCTCTCGGCCACGATGTCACTTTGTTCGCGAGTGGTGACTCCTTCACCAACGCTCGTCTCGTTCCATGCTGCAAGAAAGCATTGCGGCTTGATTCGGACTGCATTGATCCTATCGCGGCTCACGTCTTGATGTTGGAGAGGGTATTTCGCCAATCGGACGACTTCGACCTGATTCACAGCCATATTGACTACCTCCCGTTTTCTTTAAGCCGTCGCGAGCGCGTCCCGTGCTTGACCACGCTGCACGGCAGGCTCGATATCCCGGAATTAGTCCCACTGTACAAAGAATTTTGCGAGATGCCGCTGGTTTCTATCTCCGATTCGCAACGCAAGCCGCTACCTTGGGCGAATTGGGTCGGCACGGTACATCACGGTATGCCAAGTATACGCTTTCGTTACACGAAAGCCCCGGCCAATATCTCGCTTTTCTCGGCCGCATTTCGCCAGAGAAGGGTATCGACCACGCTATCAAGATCGCCATCGCTTCTGGCATGAAGCTCCGTGTTGCGGCCAAAATCGATCGTGCAGACCGCGAATATTACGAGAAAAATATCAAGTCGTTCATGGCCCACGAACTAATCGAGTTCGTAGGGGAAATCGGAAATTCCGAAAAAGACGCCTTCCTGGGAAACGCTGCCGCGCTCCTGTTTCCAATTCAGTGGTCAGAACCGTTCGGCATCGTCATGATCGAAGCCATGGCATGCGGCACGCCCGTCATTGCGTATCCCTCCGGGATCCGTGCCCGAAGTCATTCTTGACGGCGTCTCCGGATTCCTCGTCAATAATATTGACGGAGGGTGTTGCCGCCGTTCATCGTGTCGGCAGATATCGATCGCCGCAAATGTCGCCAGCACTTTGAGCTAAACTTCTCCGATGAGCGCATGGCGCATGATTACCTCAAAATTTATCAACATGTCATCCATCGGAAGTCGGCCTCCGACGCGGTCGAAGAGGGAGTGTTGAATTGGATGGAACCGGAATCGTCCAACCGCAGTACTACATAGCGACAACTTCATCGCCTGCCGATGATCGCGCTCGTGTTCTTAAGTATGGTCGGATGTTTTTCGTCTTCGACCGTCTCGGCGATGTCCAGACCTCCGGCCTGGGCGAGGAAGGTCTGTTTTACGACGGAACCCGCCACTTATCCGAGTTCTCTCTCCATCTCTGGAATGCGCGCCCTCTATTGCTCAGTTCCACAGTCGCCACCAACAACTTTCTCTTCACCGCAGATCTTGCCGAACCTCGACGTTTTCCGGGACACCGAACTCGCCATTCATCGCGGCACTCTTCATCTCGTCCGCTCGCGCTTCCTGTGGCGCGACTCGTGCTTCGAAAATATTTCCCTGGTCAATCATGGGCTGGAAGCAGTCGACGTCCCTCTCCGCATCGGCTTCGATGCCGACTTCACCGATATTTTCGAGGTCCGCGGCACAATCCGAGCGCGCCGTGGACACCGCCTTCCGCACCGGATCGAACACTCTGCCGTAGTTCTGCCTTATGAAGGCCTCGATAACGTCCTTCGAGAGACCCGAATTGAAAGCAACGTTACTCCGGCAAGTGTTTCCGCTTCCTGCATGGAGTTTGAACTGGAACTCCCGCCCAAGCAGCACGTCACCATTCAGATCGAAATCTGTTGCAGCTCAGAATCCGCGCGCGACTCGGTCGGATATGACCGTGCATTGTCGTCTGCCCGCTTCGAACTCGCGGAAACGGCTAAATTCTTCCCGCAGATCACGAGTTCGAATTCCCGCTTCAGCGATTGGATTGCTCGTTCCGTCTCCGATTTGCAGATGATGATTGCCGGCAATCCTGAAAAAAATTACCCCTACGCCGGTGTCCCTTGGTTCAGTACTGTTTTTGGCCGCGACGGCATCATCACCGCTCTGCAAACGCTGTGGCTGAATCCTGAGATGGCGAAAGGCGTGCTGGAATACCTTGCCGCCACCCAGGCCGACTCCATCGATCCTGTCGCCGATTCAGAGCCCGGAAAAATTCTCCACGAAATGCGCCGCAGCGAAATGGCCGCGCTCGGCGAGGTGCCGTTCGGTCGTTACTACGGCAGTGTCGATTCCACGCCTTTGTTCGTGATGCTCGCAGGTGCCTACTTCGATCGCACCGCCGATCGTTCTTTTATCGAAGCGATCTGGCCCAATGTCGAGCGCGCTCTGAAATGGATTGACGACTTTGGCGACGTGGATGGCGATGGCTTTATCGAATACGCGCGTCACTCAAGTAAGGGCCTGGTGCAGCAGGGATGGAAGGACTCCAGCGATTCCGTTTTCTATGCCGACGGCAGAATTGCCGATGCTCCCATCGCCCTCTGTGAAGTGCAAGGCTATGTTTACGCTGCGAAACTCGCCGCCGCCCGTCTTGCCCGCATGTTAGGTCACGTACCACTTTGCCTGCGATCTCGAAGTCCAGGCGGAAACTTTACGGACGCAATTCGAGAATCAATTCTGGAGCAACGATCTCGGTACTTACGTTCTCGCCCTCGATGGCCGCAAGCGCCCCTGCAACGTGCGCTGCTTCCAACGCCGGGCATTGCCTGCAGTCCGGCATCGTGTCGCCAGACCGCGCCCGTCAGCGTCGCCGATCTCCTGATGAGTCCTGACTTCTTCACCGGATGGGGCATTCGCACGATCGCCTCCAACGAATCTCGCTATAACCCGCTGTCTTATCACAATGGATCCATTTGGCCGCACGACAATTCCATCATTGCGAATGGCTTGGCCAAGTATGGTTACAAGAAGATGGCAGGTCAGATTTTGCTCGCTATGCTCGACCTGAGCAGCGAAGTCGAGCTTCGCCGCCTGCCCGAATTGTTTTGTGGCTTGAAGCGCCGCAGCGGTGAGGGTCCTACACTTTACCCGGTGGCCTGCTCTCCGCAAGCATGGGCGTCAGGCACACCATTCTTTATTCTCGAGGGCTGTCTCGGAATCTCGGTTCATCCCGAGCTCGGACGGATCGTATTCGATCGTCCTTTCCTGCCGGAAGGGATTCCCCAGCTTGCGATCCGCAATCTGCGCTGCGGAAAATATACCGCCGACCTTCTTCTCGACCGTCGAAACGAACACCGTCTTGGTACACCGCGAAAATCGCCAGGATGACGGCCTTGAGATCGTGACCATCGTGTAGCGCCATTCAGCACCGGATCTTGGCTGTTCTCTCGAGCGAGGAGTCGTCCCGTGCCAGCGGATGCAATCAAGCACAGGATGTCCTAATCTACGTTCGCAGCACGTCGGGACAGATCCTCCGACTTTCCATGTAGCACAGAGCTAATCTTCGAAAGCAGTGCTCTCTTGGTAAACGGTTTTTCAAGGAAGGTGGCTTCATCGATCATCACGCCGTGGCGAGCAACCATATCCCCGGTGTATCCGGACATGAATACTGCCCGAAGATTCGGATACAGCAGTTTTGCCTCAGCCATGAGCTCAGCTCCGCTTTTTTTAGGCATGATGACGTCGGTTAGCAGCAAATCAACTCCTTGCGGAGACGCGGCCATAATTCTCAACGCCTCTTCGGCATCCTTTGCTTCTAGAACTTGGTAGCCCCCCGCTTTTAGCAGCGTAACTGTGACTTCACGCAAAAGCTTCTCGTCCTCAACAATTAAGATTGTTTCTGAGCCAGTCGGGAACGCGGCATCCTCATGGCGCGCGACCGGTTCTTTAACCTTGTCGTAAACGCTAGGCAGGTAAATTTTAAGTGTCGTGCCTTTGCCAGGCTCGCTGTACACACCGATGTACCCGTCGCTCTGTTTCACGATTCCGTACACGGTCGAGAGTCCAAGTCCGGTACCTTTTCCCGCTTCTTTGGTGGTAAAAAAAGGCTCGAAGATTTTTGATTTAATCGAATCATCCATGCCGCACCCCGTATCGCTCACCATCAGAACAGCATGTTGACCGGAGCGAGCTCCAGGGTGCCTCGATGCATAATCTTCGTCCAACTCGCTTAGAGCGGTTTCGATCATGATCGTACCGCCTAAGGGCATCGCATCGCGCGCGTTCACTACCAGGTTCATAAGAATTTGTTCGAGCTGTCCCGGGTCAGCTTTAACATTGCCGACGGAGAGGCCAGGTCGGAACTCCACAGCAACATCCTCGCCCACCAGCCGAAGAAGCATCGTTGTGGCATTCCGTATGACTTCGTTTATGTCGAGGACCTTCGGGAACACAACCTGTTTGCGGCTAAATGCAAGGAGTTGCTGTGTGAGCGCCGCTGCCTTCTTGGCGGCCTTTTTGATTTGTGACATGTACTGACGCTGCTTCAGGTCGTCGGACGCAATCCGCTCAAGCAAGAGGTCGCTGTAACCCATAATGATTCCAAGCATGTTATTGAAATCGTGTGCAATACCCCCGGCCAGGCGCCCTACCGCTTCCATTTTCTGAGCCTGCCGAAGCTGAGCCTCCAGTTGTTGCATTTCAGTGATGTCATGAATGATGCCGAGCAAACACCTTTGCCCATCCAATTCAATCGATTCTATCCATGTATCCGCTTCCCGGATTGCTCCGTTTGCGGTGCGGTACTGTCTATGGCGCTGCACTACGTGGTCCGATTGCCTGAGTTGCAACCGCATCTCGGTTTGGTCCGCAGAGTCGGACCAGAATTTTAGTTCGTCGGAGGTGTGACCTATTACGTCCTCGCGTCTATATCCAAGGAGCTTAAGGAATGCTTGATTAACGTCCACGAAACGCCCATCTGACTCGGTCGAGATACTGATGGCGAGAGGATTGTTTCGAAAGGCTCTGCTGAACCTCTCTTCGGATTTGCGCAACTCCTCTTCTGCTGCTTTCCGGTCGGTGATGTCTTGCAAGATACAAGCGATACGATCAACGCCGTGAGGACTTTCGATGGGAAAATAGGAAACAAACAAGGTCCTGCTTCCCAGACCCTTAAAGTTATAGGCCATCTCATATTGCACAGCATGACCTGAGAAGCACTCGTCCATCTTCTTCTTGACTTGAGATTCGAAAACATCCTTTCCCACCACTTCTTCTGCGGTTCGCCCAATAACCTCCTGCTCCGAAAAACCGCGGAAGTTCAGAAAAGCACGATTCGCAATCACGTAACGGTAGTTCCGATCCACGACGAGGATCATTTCCTCCAGACCCTCCACTACCCTTACATACTCTCGCAGTCGCTCGTCGGCGATTTGTTTTTCCGTTACATCAACCCCGATCCCCCCAACATGCTTTCGCCCCTTTGCGTCCTGAAATGGAAAGCTGATGTTTTGCCAGGTCCGATGAACACTACCGTGAACTAACGCTGTTTCGGTGGCCTCGAGCATCTTGCCCGTCGCAAGCACAGTATCGTCGACCCTTTTGAATGCAGTCGCGATTTTCGGAGGCCACAGATCAAAATCTGTTTTTCCCGTGCAGTCGCGCATGCGTGCTCCAAGAAAAGTCTCGTATGCACGATTGAGATATACATAGCGTCCCTGGTCATCCTTCGCCCACGCATTGGCCGGAAGGTTATCCATGAATACGCGAAACCTCTCCTCGCTCTCCCTCACTGCCTCTTCAATTTGCTTGCGCTCTGTGATGTCATCGAAAAAGACAGCTACTTTCGCTTCATTGGGTTCTCCGATGCGGAATGCATGTACGTCGTACCAACGATGCAGTTGCGCAGCCTCGTTTTCGAAGCGGGCCGGTTCGCCGGTTAAGGCGATCTTGCCGTATATCCCAAACCAGTATTTCTCAAGTTGCGGAAGCACCTCGCGGGCCGTCTTGTCTCGAACATCCCTCAGGCCCGTTTGCCTTAGAAACGCCGGGTTAGTTTCGAGGAATCGGAAATCAACAGGGTCTTGGTTTTCATTAAACAGCATCTCGATTGTGCAGAAACCTTCGTCCATCGCCTCAAACAGTGTTCGATAGTCCCGTTCGAATTCGTGAAGCAGTCGTTCCGACTGTTTCCGTTCCGTAATGTCCCGGGCTATCTTCGACGCTCCAACGATCGTCCCGGTTCTGTCCCGGATCGGCGAGACGGTCACGGAAACTTCGATCGGTGTGCCGTTTTTCCGAATGCGAACGGTTTCGAAGTGGTTGATTGTCTCGCCGCCCCGAATGCGGGCCAGAATCTCCGCTTCTTCTGTTGCGCGCTCTTGCGGCAGAAGCATCTGAATGGGTTTGCCCACTGCTTCAGAAGAAGAATATCCAAATAACTTCTTGGCTCCGGAGTTCCATGACGTGATGATCCCTTCCAGGTCCTTGCTGATAATCCCATCGTTGGAGGAGTCGACCATGGCCGCCAGGCGTTGTTCCGACTTCTGAAGCTCGCTTTCTTGGCTTTCTTGTCTGCTATCGATTAGCCAACAAATGAATCCAAAGGAGAGAAAGAAGTAAACATCCCGAATCAAATTAGAAGGATCTGGCGAAAAGTGCGCATAAGGAGGGAAAAAGTAGTAGTTGATGAGGAGCGCGGAAAGAATCGTCGATGCAAGGCCCGGTCCACGGCCGCCGTATAAGACTGAAATAAGGATCGCGGCGTAAAAGAATAAATGAGGGGAACTATAGGTAAACGGGCGCAGCCACAGCGCCAAAAAAAAACTTAGCAGGACAGACAAAACTGCAACCGCATACCGGAGCAGTCTCGGTCGGAAACTGCCGCTTCGAGAGGGACGGAGCCAAGCGGACAAACTCACGCTTTTATCCCCGATGCTCCCACCCGACTGAGAGACCACAACCTACAGAAGTCGCCAGGCTCGGTTAAGGCATCTCGAGCCGGTACAAATAAGAACTGCATAAGACGGTCCGCGCTCGCACTTCTATGTCACTCTCAGGGCCCGGATTACGGCGATACAAATCGAGACTAGGATGATGGCATTCAACTGTCAAGCATGGTCGTCGAATCCTCGCCTCGAAAGTCATCAGCATAAATAGATCTGCCGAATCGAGTTAAAAGTGCCGATATATCGGCACAACTTCCAGAAAGCCGGGCAAATATGGGGTTGCGTATAAGTACTCCCAAGAAGGAACTGGGAGTGCGCTTTTAACTTTCGCTTGACAAACCCATAACCGTAGAGTTATGAATAATGCATGCCTGCGATCTCAGCAGCGGTTTTCGCCGCACTCGCGGATCCCACCCGCCGGACGCTCTTCGAGCGGCTCAGCCGCGAAGGCGAGATGACAGTTCGCCTGCTGACGGATAACTCCGGTGTGTCGCAGCCGGCGGTTTCCAAGCACCTCGGGGTTCTGAAGCATGCCGGATTAGTACGCTGCCGGCACCAGGGTCGTGAGACGCACTACAGTGCGCGACCGCGCGGCCTTGCTCCGATCGTGGACTGGATGACGTTCTACAGCAGTTTTTGGCACGACCGTTTTGACCGCCTCGAAGCATTGCTTAAAAGGATGGACTAATGACCACAGCCAATACGCATTCCGTTGTCATTGAAAGAAATATGCCGCACCCGCCAGAAAAAATCTGGCGCGCGCTGACCCAAACCTCCCTGATTAAAGAATGGCTGATGGACAATGATTTTGAGGCCGTGACGGGCCGCAAGTTTAGCTTTCGCTCCACTCCAGTGCCCAACTGGAACGGCATCATTGATGGAGAGGTGCAGATCGTCGAGCCCAACAGATCGCTTTCCTATACTTGGGGCACCATGGGAATGGAAAGCCTCGTCCTCTGGACGCTGACCCCGACTGAGGGCGGGACGCTCGTACGCATGGAGCATTCCGGCTTCCGCTCCGACAGCGATGCGGCTTACAAAGGCGCACAGTACGGCTGGACAAAGTTCATCGGCGGACTGGAGCGAGTTGTTGCCGGGCTGCAGTAAACACTACGGCCGACAAGGAGGCGATCATGAACGCGGGCATCCAACGTACGATTCTTCGCTCGATACACATCGTTGTGAGTATTCCAATCTACGGCTACATTTATAGTCCGTTTGACAGACTGCCCGGATACGCTCGCCCCACTCGATACGTGTTTTTCCCGATGATGGTAATAACAGGCTTATGGATGTGGAAGGGCCACTGGGTTCGGCGCTTGTTTTCAAAAGCGCAGCCTTATGCCCGATAAAGAAAATGACGATCAAGGAAGCAAAGCGGCGAAGACCGGCGGTGGGCCATGGTCCATCACAAGAGGAATTGTCATCCTGAGCGGAGCACGACGGTGAGCAAAGCGAATCGGCGTGCGCAATCGAAGGATCCCTCTGACATGGCCGCAGCCGGCCGTGTTTCAAGGCCTTTGCCTAAACATCATCAAAAGAAACTCGCACACCCCATGAGACGAGAATCCATATGAAAAGCACAAAAGCAAAATCAGAACTCCCTTCGAAGCAACGCGAAGAACTGCTCGCGACATTGAAGGCTCGCTTTGAGAAAAACATGAACCGCCATAAAGGTCTCGCCTGGGACGACGTACAAGCGAAACTCGAAGCTAGTCCCGACAAACTGTGGTCGCTCGGCGAGATGGAGAGGACGGGCGGGGAACCAGACGTCGTCGCCACCGATAAAAAGAGCGGCGAGTATGTGTTTTTCGATTGCGCGCCTGAAAGCCCGAAGGCACGAACCAGCCTATGTTATGACCGAGAAGCACTCAACGCCAGGAAGGAGCACAAGCCGAAGAATAGCGCGATTGATTTGGCGACTGCCATGGGCGTCGAGCTTTTAACCGAGGAGCAGTATCTCGAGCTTCAGAAGCTGGGAAACTTCGACACCAAGACCTCGAGCTGGGTGAAATCGCCGGTCGAAATGCGAAAACTCGGCGGAGCCCTGTTCGGGGATCGCCGCTTCGGACGCGTCTTCTTCTATCACAACGGCGCCGAATCCTATTATGCGGGCCGGGGTTTCCGCAGTGCGTTGAAGGTCTAAGCCTCCGCGGACCGTCCTTTATGAGCCCTCTTTTCCGCATGTTCTTAGCGGTGGTAGACTGCGGCCATGGCTGCCAAAAAGAAAGCTAAAGCGAAATCGAAGTCCAAGTTGAAACCTCGCACCAAAACTGCCCCCAAGAAGAAGTCGAACAAGAAATCCGTCGTCGCGAGATCGCCGAAGAAGTCCGTGAAGAAGACGCCAAAAAAGACGGCGCCGAAGAAGCAGGCAAAGAAAAAAACATCCGCCAAAGCACCAGCCCCGGCCAAAACAGTTGTACCGCCAAGGCTAGCGCCCACCAATCCACGTCGCGATCGGCGCGAAGTTGACGAGAGCCTTTCGGGCGTCAGGCGCGCGCCGGCACAGTCGCCGGATCTTCGTGGAGCCTCCCGTGCTGAACTAGCGAGTTCCGAAAGCGTCGACGAGTTGCTCGATGAAGGAAACACCTTCGAGGCGGGCGTCGTTACAGGAGTCGAAGAGGCCGATGATGCCGACGAGCAGGAAGTCCACACCCACGAATTTCCTGAGGATGACGTTCCCGAAGAATATCTCGACAAAGAAGACTAGTGGGTATCGCCATGGGCCAGCGTACTCTCTCGGCGGTCTTAGTTGACCACGAGGGGAGTGTCGAGCGAGATTTCAGGAGCGTATCCCGCCACGCCGCGTGCCTCGCGTTTTGAAGCAAAAGATGTCGGTTCGAGGTCGCAAGCGCGGCATCCAACCTTGACCGCCTGAGCGCGTGCGGCCTCAATCTTGCGTCGTGACTGTACGGCCTTGCCCTGCGCCGCATCGATTTGCGCTGAAGCCACCATCAAGTGGTATTTCGAAAGCCAACTTGCATTGCTCACTGCCTGGGCGCGGATCAGGCTTTGCTGCGCGGCCTCGGCTTTCCCCTTGGCCAGCAAAATCGGTATCTGAATGGCGATGGATTCGACTTCATCGCCCCCGTGAGATTCAGTAGCGATCTCGTCGATGTCAGACTGCAGTGCAGCAGCGTCGATTTCTTCCGGATGTCCCGACGTCATTGTGACCTGCGCCAGCAGCACGCGAACGAAGGCAGCCACACCCTTATCCCCGGCCTCCAGATCGATCTTCAGCGCCTCTTCCAGAGCTTCGCGCGCTCCCCGCAAATCGCGTTTCAGGATGAGCACTTTCGAGTATCCCGTCAACGCGGACGCGATTCCGGCCCGGTCTCCGATGTTACGGAAATTTCGTAAAGCTTCCTTCAATAACGCTGCCGACTCATCGAGATGTCCCTCAATCCAAAGAGTGGCCGCGAGATTACTCTTCGCATAACTCACAGTGCTCTTATCGCCTGAGACCTGGCGGGCTTGCAACAGCAACTCGAAATTCTTCTTGGCTTCGCGGAACTCTCCACTCTCGAAAAGTACGCCGCCAAGGTTGTTAAGAATCGCGTACTCGTTTTCCTTGCGCAAAGTCTTGCGGAAGATCTCCAGCGCCTCGCGATAAAGTTCCGTAGCCGCGACCAGTTCTCCCTGGGTGTGATACAACTCGCCCAGATTTGTGAGCGAAGCGCCCAATCCGTTCTGATCCCCGACTTGTCGAAAGCGCTTTTGCGCTTCTTCCAGAGTCGCTTGCGCCGCCTTTATGTCACCCTTCTTCTGAAGGATGATCCCAATGTCATCGAGCACCGTCGCGGTGCTGTCCGTATCGCCAGCCTTTTCAAAGATCGGTTGGGCGGCGCGGTACGCCTCAAGCGCCTGATCGACTTGGGACTGGTCGTCGAGCGCCCATCCTTCTTGAAGTTTCGCCCGCGCTAACAGCAGCGGCGATCCCGCAGATTCGGCCTTCTTGGCTGCGCTTCGTGCCAGCTCTTGCTGAGCTTTGAAATCCCCCGTGCGGGACGCGATCAACGCCTCTGCCAGGTCGATCCTCGGATCATTCCCGGCACTCGCTTTAACCGAGCGCATACTCGAGATCGTCGACGACGCCTCACTCAATTTTCCGGCAGCGATTTCACTGTTCGCCAATTTCAGCCCAGCTTCGAGATCGTCTGGATAGTCCTGAAACAAATGCCGGTATGCTGGAATCGATCCCGCCCAGTCATGTTGTGACTCGTAGTACTGGCCTTCGATCCGCATACGCAGATTTTCAGGAAGGGAAGCGATCAGCGTCAGAGCCTTCTGCGACGATGCCTCTGCGCGCGCGTCATATCCTGAACCCTGCCATGCATCCGCCAGCGCGGCGTGTCCAAGGGCGAAGTTGGGATCGATCGCCAGAGACTGCTGCAGCAGGTCCGCCGCGGAAACGTTGTTGCCCTCGCGCAAGCGCGCGAGTCCTTCGCGGTAGAGTTTCGCAGCCTCTGAATTTTCCGGGAACGCCGTCCGCCAGTCGGCATCGCCTTCGCCGCCGATCGTTCCACCACCCTTGCTTTGCATTTCGCGTCCGGCGCGGCCGACCAGGTCAAAGATTTCCGACTGCTTGCCGCTCACGGCGATGCTGGCCAGTGTCTCACCAGAGATCGCTTCCTGCAGGCGTAGATCGAGTCGTACCTGTCCAGACTGCTTGTCGCCCAACGCGACATACGATCCAGCCACTACATAGTCGCTCGAGAGTTTCTGGTTTAATTCGCGGAGTGTATCGCGCGGATATCCATCTTTCTCTTTCAAGGCTAAGTCGCTTTTCGCTCGCGCCACCGCTTCTTCGGGAACGATCTTGAGTTTGCCACCCGCCTGCAACTCCGTGGCAAGCATCTGTGCGATTGCTCCTCCAAGCCAATCCCCCTCGTGCTGTGAAGAAAGATTCTTGAAGCCAAGGATCGCAATCGACGAACGAATATTCGGTCCTTTGGGCGATCCACCGGCGGTGGCTCCATGCTCGGCGCGCTGCCGAAAAGCAAAGAACGGTCCAATCGCGAGCAGGACAATCGCAGCCGCTGCGAGTGCCAACATCAGATAAGGACGCCGCTCAGCAATTGCCGCCACGGCATCCTTAGTCTGTTCAACCACAGGTGGAATTTGTTCCGCAAGAAGAGTTTCGGGCTGCGTCTCAATCGCGACATTTTCGATGGACGCAATGAACCGGTAGCCTTTGCGAGGCTGAGTTTCGATATAGCGCGGATTCTCTGGGTTATCGTTGAGCGCCGCGCGCAGTTTCTTCACCGCGCTATTCAAACTACGCTCAAAATCGACGAAGACGTCTTCCGGCCAAAGGCGCTGCTGTAATTCTTCTCGGGTGACCACTTGTCCGGGCCGCTCCAGCAGAAGAAGGAGAACCTCTAAAGGCTGGCCTGCGAGTTTGAGCCTGATCCCGAATTTGCGGACCTCGCCGTTGACGCGGTCCACTTCATAGGGCCCAAATCGAGTCACAGACGGGGACACCGGGGGCCGGATTGGTTCCGACGCATTTTCCACAGAGCAGAAGCGCTTCCCGAGCGGGGAAATGTATTGTCACTATTCTACCCGCTGGCGGCCCCATTAGATGTCAACGAATTGTCATAGCGCTCCGGATCGCATGACGAGCTGAAAACTATCCCGAGTCACTCTTTTCTTGCCTTCTCTGGATAACACTTAAGCCTCTTTAATGGAACTAGATACGCGGTCACATAACTTCCACCTGAGAGTCGCTTGCCCAAATTCGCAAAGACCCCTTTACTCACACTGCGGGCCGACGCTTCAGGGTCGGCTTCGCGGGTGGAATCGAACACTATGAATGAGCGTCGCAGCATCGACAAAAATGTGATCGTCATTGCCGTGTGGGTTGCGGCTTTGCTGTTCGGCTCGACGACGCAAAGGCGAGCCTTCGCCGCCAGCCCAAGTCCCGCTGACGGATCGAACTCCATAGATTTGCCGCTCACCTTCGAACCGAACCGGGGACAAGGCGAAGAGGGTGTGCAATTTGTTGCACGGGGCCCCGGCTACACCCTCTGCCTCAATGAGAAAGGATCCTCATTCCACTTCTCATCGCCCGCAAGACCATCCACAGATACGAAGAGGCCGCCACTTTCCATGAAACTGGTCGGACGGAAGAAGTCGGACTTCGCGCTGCAAGGCTTCGATGAGCGCCCGAGCAAAAGCAGTTACTTCATTGGCTCAGATCCTAAGAAGTGGTTTACGGGGATTCCAAATTTTGGTCGAGTAAGTCAGCGCGACATCTATGAAGGCATTGACGTCACCTACCACGGCTCTCAGGGACAACTCGAATATGAGTTCAAGGTAGCCCCGCATGCGCAGCCGGAAACAATCACCATCGCGATCTTGGGCGCCGATCACTTTCACCGGAATAGCCAGGGTGACGTTCTGTTCTCCGTCGCCAACGCCGAGATGCGATTGCAGCGTCCTTCCGCTTATCAGGACGTCAATGGAGTCGCCCAGCCCGTAATTTCGCAGTATATCGTCCGGAAAAACTCACTCTCTTTCAAGGTCGGGAAATACGATCCCAGCCGTCCACTGATCATTCGTCCAGTCCTGAGTTATTCCGGCTATCTCAAGTTGCAGGATGCACGGTCCTCTATCACAGGGTCATGTTCTCCATATTTGTGCCAAGGTTTGGCGTCTGGCTTCAAGTTTCAGCAATCGACTTTCGGCACAGCGCAATTGTCCGACGTTCACTCTTACCGTCGATTCGCCCGCTCGACCAAGTGGAAGGCCCACGCCGGTCGCGCGCAAACCATCACCGGGTTCTAGAAAACTAAATGGGGATTTTCAATGCACAGTTCAATCATTTCGCAATTTAGAAAAACTATTTCGGGGCGCACGCCATTATTACTCGCGATCCTCGGTATCCTGGCTACCTCTGCCTTCGGACAAACCCTAACTGTCCTTTACAGCTTTGGAGCGTATAGCACCGACGCCGTCGCTCCTGGCTTCGGACTTACCTTCGACAAAAGTGGAAATCTTTACGGAACCAGCGGCTTCGGGGGGTTCCAGAACGGCGGCACCGTATTCAAGCTCATACCGCCTGCATCTGCTGGCGGCGCTTGGACCGAAACGCTCGTACATCCTTTCCGCGGCACACCCGATGGAAAGATCCCGCAGAGCCGGCTGGTTCTGACTCCGCAAGGTCTGGTAGGAACGACCGAGCACGGAGGCGCCGATGATCTCGGAACCGTTTATCTCATCGGCACTAATGGCGCAGCAACCGGGCGGGAGACGATTCTTCACAGCTTCGGCACCGTTCCTGACGACGCAGCCTCTGCCAATCAACCTGTATTTCCCGCAGCCGAAGGATTCTATGGCGTCGATCAGGGCGGAGCGAACAACACTGGCGTTTTCTATCTACTCTCGCGCAATGTCGGATCCCCCACCTATACCCAAAACATTTTGTACTCGTTCGGAGCCCTCGGTTCCGGAGATGCAGCGTTTCCCTCGGGAGATCTGGTTCGTGATTCCAAGGGAAATTTCTACGGTTTGACGGGGCAGGGCGGCGCCAACAACCTCGGTGCGGTGTATGAACTCTCGCCTCCAGCATCTGGAAGTGGACCGTGGACTGAGAAGGTTGTCTTCTCCTTCAGCTCCAACAGCGCCAACGGTACGCTGCCAGCGGGCCACTTGCTGTTGGGCGCGCGAGGAGTTCTCTACGGAACCACCAACGGCGGCGGAACGAACGGCGCCGGAACCGTCTTTCAACTGACTCCGCCGGCATCGGGCAGTGGCTCGTGGACGGAGACGGTGCTGTATTCCTTCACCGGTGGAAGCGATGGTGGCTTCCCACAGAGCGGCGTGATTTCCGACGGCAAGGGTAATCTCCTCGGTGTCGCCGGCAATCAGGTCTTCAAGTTGACCAAGCCACAGTCTGCTGGAGGTTCCTGGACCGAAAGCGTTCTGCATTCGTTCTCGGGCCCGGATGGATTTTTCGTAACTGGTGGTCTCACGCTGTCGAACGGTTCAGTCTATGGAACGACTCAATCGGGAGGCGACTTCGGAGACGGCACCGCCTATCAACTGACGCTGCCGTAAGCGCAACCACGGGAGGGCTCCGCGCGATTCGGAGCCGTTCCAGTACACACGATTTCGTACAGGTAATTACCGCAACTGAAATTACAAATTCAATCAATGTCTGTGGGGGCATTATGAAGATTCAAAGCAAGCTTTCTCGTATTTCGATCGCAACCGTATCCGTGGCACTGGCGTTTGCGCCAGCCGTAGCTCAGCAATCGTCCCAGACCAATGCCAAGGTCATTGCCACTGTCAAAGCCGGGGACTTTCCGGACGGTGTGGGTATCAACTCTAAAACGCATCGTGTCTACGTGCCGAACAACAGTTCGAACAGTGTCACCGTGATCAATGAACTGAACAATGCCGCCGCGACCGTAAGCAATTCCGGAGGCTCTTTCGCTAATGGCATTGCGGTCAATCCGACGACCAACAAAATTTACGTCGCAAATTCCGAAGGCGGCAACGTACTGGTAATTGACGGCGCCACGAACCACACCACCACTCTTACCGATCCCAATGGCGTGTTTCCGTTGGCGATCGCGGTTGACACTGTCAGCAACAAGATCTATGTAGCGAACTACGTTTCCAACAACATCACAGTCATTGACGGCGCGACCAACGCCATCAGCGATGTTGCCGATCCAAACGGAGTGGGCCCGCGCTGCGTTGGGGTAAACTCTCGGACTCACAAGGTGTATGTCGGGTACGACATCAGCGGCAACGTCACCGTCATCGACGGGAAAACGAATACCACGACCACCGTTTCCGATCCCAACCAGGTTGGTCCTCTCGCCGTCGACATCAATCCCATCACGAACAAGATTTACTTCGCGAACTTCGGATCGAGCAATACAACCGTGATCGACGGCGCGACGAACGCAACCACTACTGTGAAGGATGTGAACTCGTTTAATCCAGTTGCAGTCGCCGTTGATACTGGGGCGAACAAGATTTATGTCGCTAATCAATTTCCCGCCAACGTGACCGTGATCGATGGCGTAACCAATGAACCGACAACCGTCACCAATTCTTTGGCGACCCAAGGGCAGGCCATCGCCGTAGACATCACGGCGCACAAGGCCTACATGGCGAATTTCCGTCTCCGGAAATATCACCGTTGTCGACGGAGCCACGAATGCAGTGACTACCGTCGCCGATCCCAAAGCCATCAGTCCTTACGCAGTTCGAGTTGACCCCAGTACTCATCGCGTTTTCGTCGCTAATTCAGGATCGCAAAACGTGACGGTGATCGCCGGAGCCCAATAACAATCGCCCATTTCGATCTGGCAGGGCAGTGGGGAAATACCCCCTCGGCCCTGGTCAGCCGGAGTGTGCCCAAACCAAGCAAGGAATGCCAGACGACCTGAAACCGCACCACAACAATCATTTGAAGGAGAGTTTCTCGTGAAATCACTTGTTCGCACTTGGCCGCTGGCGCTCTTGCTGCTGGTGGTCGGTTACACCTCAACCGTGGTGGCGCAAATTCCGCGCTTCCTTACCCCTGTCAGTTACAAAGTCCCGGGAGCGTCCATGGCCGTGCTGGCTGATGTCAACGGCGATGGCATCCTCGACATCGTGACGGCAAATGGCTTCATCTATCAGGGCAGCGGTGTGAGTGTGCTGCTCGGCAAGAAGAATGGAGTCTTCGCACCGGCCACTACCATCGTCGCCGCCGGCAACCCCAATTGGCTTATCGTCGCGGACTTCAATAAAGATGGAAAGCTCGACATCGCCGTCGGCGACGAACCGAATCCTAACTATCCACCGCCCGTGGGTGGCCCTCCGGTCGACGATGTGAGCCTGCTGCTCGGCAATGGCGACGGCACATTCAAGCCGTCGATTGAAACACCAACTGCGGGAGCACTGACCATGGCAGCCGCTGACTTCAACGGCGATGGCAAACTCGACCTCGCCATCACCGGAGTCGATAGCGCTGTCCAGATTCTGTTGGGCAATGGCGATGGAACCTTCACCGTTAGCAGCACCACGGTCAACGGGATGTCGGGCACCCTCTTTGCCGGCGACTTTAATCACGATGGCAAGCAGGATCTTCTCGCCGGTGGCTGGCAGATGCTCGGCAATGGCGACGGAACTTTCACGCTCGGGCAAGCTCTACCCATCGCATCAATCACTACGATGGCGGACTTCGATGGGGACGGCAATCCTGATCTTGTGGGGTTGTTCTTCAGCGCTCACCATGTCACCGGAGAGATGGCGTTCGGTCTCTCCGATGGCACATGGAGCCCATCGTTCATTTCGAATTTCAATGCCGACGCTAACATGGTCGCTGCCAAGTTCGACAGCGATTCGAAAATGGATCTCTTCGGCGGTGGCAAGCCCGCTCAAGGCATCGATCCATCCGTTGGCGGATTGTTCCTTGGCAATGGGGATGGATTCTTCACTCTCGCGGTGCCGGGATTTGGCTTCGGAATTGATGGCAGTCTGGTTGGCGATCCGATGTTCTCCGCAGCCGGAGATCTCGATCGGAACGGCTCGCCGGACGTAGCGATGGCCGTGGGCACTGGGGTTAATATCTCAATGAACACTGGCGGCACTCCTCCGCTCCTGGCACTGCTGACTCTCAGTGGTGTAACTGTGAACGGCGGAACTTCCGTGACCGGCACCGTATCCCTCGGCGGCCCCGCTCCCACTGGCGGTGCGCTTGTCACTCTAACGAGCAGCAGTCCGAGTGCGACCTTCCCGAATGGAAAAACCGTTCTCATTCCAGCAGGATCGCAAAGCGCAAACTTTACCATCGCAACCGCGTCAGTGACGGCTTCCACCGCCGTGACGATTACCGGATCGTACGGCGCGTTCAAACAGAGCGCGCGCTTCACGATCGTGCCGCCTTCTTCCATTGCATCGGTTTCGATCTCGCCGGCCAGCTTGATCGGACTCTACGGCGGTGGTGCGGCGACCGGCACCGTCACGCTAACTGGAGCTGCAGCCGATGGCACCGTAGTGACCCTCAGCAGCTCGCTCCCAACTCTGGTAATCGTGCCTGCAAGCGTGTCGGTACCGTCGGGCTCGAAGACGGCCACGTTCCCCGTGAGCGCATTCAATGTCTCGGCGACAACCTCGGCTGTTATATCGGCCACACTGCAAGGGACGACCAAGACCGGAACCGTGTCGGTGCTGAAAGAGAATGCCACGGTCACGATCACGAAGGCGGAATACACGGTCAGCAAATCGACACTTTTGGTCGAGGCGACGAGTAATGATCGTGTAGCCACACTCCAGGTCTACAACTCCGTCACCGGCAAGTTGATTGGCAACATCCCGCTGGTGAATGTCGGCAAGTTCTCTGGACAGCTGGCTGTTACGGGAACGCTAACCAGCGTCGCCGTGCAGAGCAGCGTGGGAGGAGTGGCCGTTGGCTCGGTGAAACAAAAGTAGCCTGAATCGTGAGTATTGTTTTTCAGTAGATACAACTGAACTTCTGCGCTAAACTTCGCCGCGATGATGGGCTTGTCCATACAACTTGTTTCGTTGTTGGCCATAGCCATCTTCGTGGTGAAGCGCACGGAGGACTCACGTTGGAAACTGATTAACCTCGGAATCATCGCAGGGGCCGCCGTGCTGGGGCTTTGGATCACCCTCCTGGTCGAATACCTTACCGACACGCAGGCAGAGGTGGCGATCACCGTTTCAATATTCTGTGGCTATGTCGGAACTGCCGTTGCGGGCGCGGGAAACTATTGGCGGCTGGGAAGTATCCGCAACCGTAAGAAGGGGCATGGTATTCCCTCGGACAAAACTGTCATCTGAAGGAGTGGGCTCAAATCGGACGATTCCGACACACGCACTGTCCCTCCGGCCTGTTCGTTTGTTCCCCTTGGTAATTTGAGTAGTCTGCCGCCTGGCATGAAGATGGACACATGCCGCTGTCGACGAGCACACGCCGATGGGACCGCATGCCGGTCGATATGCCGGTTCGCGTGGTCACGTCCAAAGGCTTCTCCACGACAGTGGTCGAAGGACGCGGCACGGAACTCAGCCAAGGCGGCATGGTGTTATACGCCGGAATACTCTTAGACCCCGGCGACCTGCTGGAAGTCGAATTCGATACGCCTTCGCCCTCGCGCTTGCCAGCTATCGTTCGATCTCGCAACGGTTTTTGTTTCGGCCTGGAGTTCATCACTCCATTGCCGGCATAAGTTCACCCTCCCCCACCTCCCCGTTTGTCATAACAGAATGAATTGGTCTAGCATCGTCAGTCGACGATGGAGGCCAATTCATGTATTTCGAACAGTTCTACCTGGGATGCCTGGCGCACGCTTCGTACATGCTCGCTTCCGAAGGCGAGGCCGTAGTCGTCGACCCTCAGCGTGATGTCGAGCTATACCTGAAAGCCGCCGAAGATCACGGCGTTACCATCCGGCACATTTTTGAGAGTCACTTGCACGCCGATTTCGTTTCCGGTCATCGCGAGTTGGCGGCGCGCACCGGCGCGACAATCTACATGGGAGCGCAGGCTGGAGCGACGTTTCCTCATGTGCCGGTGAGCGATGGATTCGAACTGCAATTCGGGAAAGGTTCGATCCGCGTGCTTGAAACGCCAGGGCATACTCCCGAAAGCATCTGCATGGTCGTTACCGATCAGGAAAAATCGTCCACGCCATGGGCGGTTCTCACCGGAGACACGCTCTTCATCGGTGATGTGGGACGTCCCGATCTTTCTCCTCGACATACCCCGAAGCAGCTTGCTGGGTTGCTGTATGACAGCCTGCACGACAAGCTGATGACGCTCGCCGACACTGTGCTGGTATATCCCGCGCACGGTGCCGGCTCTCTCTGCGGAAAGAACATGCGCGCGGAACGTTCCTCGACTATCGGAACGGAGCGGCTGACGAATTATGCACTGCAGATCAAGAGCCGCGAAGAGTTTGTGGCCCAGTTGACCAGCAATCTGCCGGCGCGGCCGGAATATTTCCAGAAAGATGCCGAGATCAACCGCACGGGCGCATCCGCTCTATCAGAGTTACCGCCGCTTCGTCCGATAGCTCCGGCTGAGTTGAAGACAATGCTGGCGGATGGTGACCTCGCGTTGGACGTGCGAGCACCCGAAGACTTTGCCGCCGGGCATGTGCCGGGATCGGTGAACATCGCGCTGTCGGGGCAGTTCGCTTCGTGGGCGGGCACGATCCTGGGGCTGGGCGCGCATCCTGTATTGATCGCGGATACTGCAGAGCAAATCGAGGAGGCGCGGCTCAGAATGGCGCGCGTGGGTATCGAGGTTCTCGATGGCTATCTTGATGGAGGCGTTAAGGCGTGGAAGGTTTCAGGTCTGCCGGTGGCGACGATCGCTCAGATTGATGTCAGTGATCTCGATGCGCGCGTGAGGTCGGGCGAGATGCAGGTGCTGGATGTTCGCCGCGAAGGCGAGTGGGACGCCGGGCACATCGAGCATGCAAACTGGTGGCCGCTGGATAACTTCAAGGTGTCTCCGCCGGAAATCGATCGCGACACGCCGCTGGCGGTACATTGCAAGGGAGGCTACCGTAGCATGATCGCCAGTAGCCTGTTGCAACGCGCTGGCTTCAAAAATGTGATCAATGTTTCCGGTGGATTTGATGCCTGGCAGCAGGCCGGGCTGCCTTTAGTCAGCACGAAGCCAATTGGCGTTTAGCCTGTGGATAAAGTGTTCCTTTGGGAACACTTGTCTTACGTTTATGTATGTACAAAATGAAATAATTGCCCTCGCTTCTTCAGCTTAGACCTCTCGATGTTTTCTGCATTTTATCCTTGGTAAATGCTTGTGTGAGCGTCGGCTGGTACATAGGTCCTTCGCGGCCAACCGCGCCGCTCAGGATGACAAAGCGTTTCGTTTGGCGCCCGTTTCGCTCTCTCTTCCTTCCTCTACGATTCGTGCGATCAAGTCTTCCATCTGCTTTTCGGTGACCGAGGGATTCATGCAGGTGAATTTGAGGCACTGCTGATTGCGCACTCTGGTGTGGCCGATGATTGCGGAGCCTTGTTCGAAGAGATTCTGACGGATTGAGGCGTTGATTTGATCGGCATCGACCACTTTGTTCTGAGCACCGATACCGGAAGACTACCGTGCTCAGCTGAGGCTCGCAGACCAAGTGGAGAGATGGTGTTCGCCGGACGATGCTGGCTGCATGCTGTGCCAATGCGATGCAGCGGTCGATCATGGCGGCGAGTTTTTCGCGTCCGAGAGACTGAAAGGAGATCCAGAGCTTGAGAGCGTCAAACCGACGGCTGGTGAGCAGGGAAGTCGTGACCAGATTCGGGATGCCTTCTTCTTCGTGGAGTTCGGGATTCAGGTAATCGGCATGCATTTTGATCGGGTCGAAGTTGCGCGCGTCCCGCAAAAAGAAGGCACTACACGGAATTGGCTGCCAAAAGAGCTTGTGGAAGTCGATGGAGACGGAATCGGCATTCTCAATTCCAGCCGAGGCGACGGCGATGCGTCCCGGAAAAAAGCAATGCACCGCCGTAAGCGGCATCGACATGAAACCAAGCGCCAGATTGGCGGGCAAGATCGGCCAGTTCGGGCAGAGGGTCTATGGAACCGAAATCCGTTGTACCGGCGGTGGCGACGATCGCGACAGGTAGAAGGCTCTGCGCGGCTAACTCGCGTAGCGCACTCTTTGCCGCATCGGGCTTCATGCGGAAGTTTTCGTCCACCGCTATGCGGACAACTGAGTCGGTGCCCAATCCCAGTTGCGACGCTGATTTTTCGACAGTGAAGTGCGCCACGTCGGAGCAAAGAATTCGCAGCCGTCGGGCTTCCGGGGGCAGTCCAGCTTTCTGGACCGAGTGATTCCATTGCCGCTGGACAAAGTTATCTCGCGCCAGAAGCAGCCCCATGTAATTCGATTGGGAGCCTCCGGTCGTAAACGTGCCGTCTGCTGTTGCAGGAAATCCGGCCTCCGAGCACAGCCAGCGAATGATTCTCTGTTCGATCACGGTCGCGATGGGAGCCTGATCGAAGGAGTCCATCGACTGGTTTAGAGCGCTGATCACGACTTCCGCGGCCAGTGCGGCGAGCAGAGGCGGGCAATGCAGATGAGCGGCGGTTGCTGGATGCGCAACGTGAATCGAATTCGCGACCACGTTCCTCAGTGTCGCTTCGATCTGGTCGGACGAGGAACAGGATAGTGGCAGGAAATCCCGAGGCACCAGGGACGATAGCTCCGCAGGCGACTTGCCGGAGTACGGCTGGGTGGGCAGAGATTCGGTAACGATCTCAGCCGCGCGGCAGATCAGCCGCCGGTAGAGGTCGGCGGTGTCAGCGGAATTACTCAGGAATTCGGATTCGAACAACTTGAGCCCCGGAAGATTATCTCCCACGGGGACGCAACCTGCGTACGTTAGCTCTTCCGCATGCCCACAACTAGAGTCAATACGCCTCCAACAATAAGTACGATTCCGACCGCGGGCGGCAGCATTTTGTTGCTCTGAGTTTGCACGCCAATCTTGGCGTCGCCGATTTTCACGCTGTGATCCTCGCGTTGGGGCACGGGCACGAGGAAGGAAAGGACTCCGAGCACGATGAGCAAGACTCCGGCGATGGACAGTGTTTTCATAGGAAGTTCTCGTCGGTGATCGTACCACCAAGTGGGCGGTGACGTTTCTGATGCCGGGCCGGCCCGCGTACTATGGAAGGAGCGAATTAAAGAGGAGACGGCATGAAGACGGAGAAGATTGCGGGCAAGTTTCGGGTGGATAGCGGCAAAGGGTTTCGGCTAAAGGACTTCGATCCGGCGACCACCGGTCATTGGGACTCCAAAGAGCACGCCGAAGAGGCCTTACAAGACGGCATCCTGCGCACAGCGGAGTTGCAGGACAAGCTATACGCGCAGGACAACTGGTCGCTGCTCCTGATTTTTCAGGCGATGGATGCGGCCGGGAAAGATGGGGTCATCAAGCACGTGATGTCGGGAATCAATCCGCAGGGATGCCAGGTGTTCTCGTTCAAGGCGCCCTCGGACCTTGAGCTGCAACACGACTTCCTCTGGCGCACGACCCGAGATTTACCCGAACGCGGCCACATCGGAATTTTTAACCGTTCTTACTACGAAGAGGTGCTGGTGGTGCGGGTGCACCCCGAGATCCTGCAGGGTCAGAAGACGCCGGACGTGCTCTGCGGCAAGAACCTGTGGGAGGAGCGCTTTGAAGACATCCGGTGCTTTGAGCGGCATATGGCGCGCAGCGGGACGGTGATCCGCAAGTTCTTCCTGCATGTTTCGAAAAAAGAGCAGAAGAAGCGTTTCCTGGCACGCCTTGAGGAGCCGGAGAAGAATTGGAAGTTTTCGGCCAACGACATCCACGAGCGCAAATACTGGGACGATTACCAGGATGCGTACGAAGACATGATCCGGAACACGGCGACGGAACACGCACCCTGGTACGTGGTTCCGGCCGACAATAAGTGGTTTACGCGACTGGTGGTTTCGAGCGTGCTAGTGGAGACGCTGGAAGTCTTTGCATTTGGGGTATCCCAAGGTGGATGAGGCCAAGCGGGAGGAGTTGCTGGCGGCGAAGAAGGTCTTGTTGGCTAAGAAATGACCGATTGGGCTTAGGGACTCGAGGGCGAATTCTCGGGGGCCAGAAGAGTCGAGGATGCACTCGACTGGACAGCCGGGGGCGGCTGTCCCCACATTTTCCTTTATTGGGGTTACTTCTATTACTTCCGGGCTACTCTCATGGCACTGTTGTGCCTTGTTCAGATTCAAGCAGGTTGCTATTGTGCCGATAGAGATTCAAGAGTTCCTCCCCTAAAGAACTTGAACGAGCCTGAAATGGGGGGGTGTTTTATGAAAATGATGCACCTGTGCTATGCGGCGATTGGCTTCGCGGTGGCCCGCTGGATTTTCAGACGGCAAGCAATGCCCATGGCAGACCCGGTTACAAGGTTTCGATCACAGGGGCTTTTGTAGAAGGGTACTGAGGCTCTGGGCGCGCGCACCCGTTGCGCATCCATTTCGTCTAACGCGCGCCCAGCGCTTCACTCTCTGGTACCTGTTACCAAGGTTTTCCCGCCTACTCTTCTTCGCCGCATTCTCTCCTTACAATTGAGTGTGGATCTCACGTGTTGAGCTGCCAGCCATTCGGCGGCCGGCTCAGTCCGTGCGAACTCCGAACTCCAATGCCGCGGCTTTCTAAAATCGGCTGCTGGATGACGCTGCCCGTTCTGTTGGCGGTGCTGTTTCCCATGCGCACGGCCGCTCAGGATGATCCGAATGAGGCTCCGCTGGGAGACGTCGCGCGCGAACTTCGGAGCAAGAAGAATCCTCCCGCGCAGAAGCCCGTGATCGACGATGACAACCTGTCGCAGGTGATGGCGCAGAGCGCCAGCAAGCAGAGCTTTGGATCGTCGTTGCGATACCTGATGGGCGGCGATAGCAAGGGATTTCAGGTGGCTGCTCCGGATGTGACCTGCAGCCTGTCCTTTACCGCCAACGTCAAGTCATTGTTGTCGAGCCAGTATTCGCAGATGAATCTTCCAGCGGCGGATTTGGTGAAACTGGAAGGGCCAGCCACGATCGAAGGGGACGCGTTGAGCGTGTCCGTTTTCAACGCAACCACCTGGCATGTCAGCGAAGTAGCGGTTGCACTGACCGTAGTGAAGAAAAATCGTCCAGAAGACGCCGCTGCGGGAGTGGAAACTCCGGCAGGGAGCGACGCTGCATTTCAGGAAGTCCGTCCGGAGAAAAAGCAGGATGTGACGGTGATCTACCGCATGCGAGCGGCCGCGCCGCCTTGGGCTCGTGCCGTGTTTAGCGCTCCCCTGAATATGACGCTGGCGCCGGGCGAGGAGTGGCACTGGGCGATTGTTGAAGCCCGCGGGTATCCGCCTCAGTTGGGCGCACAGACTGCAGCGATGCAGAGCAACGACCCATCGGCGAACCGAGCGGCCTCGGCCGCGCCTGCGGAGCCGCAGAGCGCGGAAGTTCCATCTTCTCTGCAAACTCCACAATAGCCGCCGACTTAGCAAACGGATGGCTGGGTAGCGTGTCTAGTGCGCTCCCGGTTTCAGGACCACGGTATTGCGCTCATCTCCAGCGATGATGCGGTAAAACTTCTTCAATTCGTCGGCCCGCGCTACTGGAACGCTCAATTCCTTTACTTCAAACGTTCGTGTGTAGTGGATCAGATTTCCCTGAATTTCAGTCTTTGAGTGGTAGCTGGCGAAGCCGTAATCGGCATCTACAGCAGGCGGAAGATCGTCCACAACATAGCCGATTGGAATGGCGATGTCGAACGTGTCCGTGTCGTGAGAGGGCCCGTCGAACTCAACCGGAAACTTGCGAGGTTCTTTGGTTTCCATCAAGGCGCTGGACTTCACTCCCAGCACGCGTGGGCGAACCAGCAGTAGGCCGCCAGCGTTCTTGCCATAATTTGGGGCCTCGAATGCATAGCGGAAAACGAAGGGCCGATCGGTCTGACTGAGATTGCCGACACTGGCCTGAGTGATGTGAAACAAGGAAAGTGAGCCGGAGAGAACGTCTTCTATTGGCTTGATTTGATCTGCGGACTTGGTCGTGTTACGCAGACGCCAGCGCTCGCCGGAGGCCCGGTCACCGATGCGGGTCTCGTCGACATCGCCCTTCAACGTTCCGGAGGCGTCGAGGGTGAGATGTCCCGCGCGTGCAATGCTGTTCATGGCGGGAGACTGTTTGGGAAGTTCGACGAGTTCGCCGCCTTCTGGAGTGACAAGCAATCCGTAATTTTCTTGGAGATAGCCCCCAATCTCGCCGAACGGCGTCAATTCATTGGTTGGATCGAAGTACAGCAGCTTGCCCAGGCGCGGATGCTGCACCGTCGCGACCAGCGATCCATCGGAAGTGCCATCCGGCAGTTTAATTGCGAGGATGGCGTGATTGAAGGCGCCCACGCTGGCCGGGGTCCCCGGAGTAACCGAACCGCGTTCGGAGTTGATGACAACATAAAACGATTCGATCCCGACCTGACTCAACATGGAACTGAGCAACGTGGCTTTGTCTTTGCAGTCTCCGTAGTGGTGCGTGAAAACTTCCGAAGCAGAATGGGGCTGCCAGCCCCCGATGCCGAGTTCAATAGCCACATAGCGGACATCATGTTGCACGAACAGCGCCAAGGCCCTCATCTTCTCGAGAGGCGTTCTGGCGGAGGCGGTGATCGAAGCGACCTGCTGCGTGATCTGCGGTGAAGTATCACGCCGGCCGTTGGTGAGATTGAGATACCACTTGCCCATCTCGATCCAGCTGCCGAATCCGTTTGTAGCCGCGCCACCCGCGGGAAAAAAGGAAACAATCATCTGTCCGGCGACCCCTGCAATGGGAGGCATCTCTTCTTCCTTGCGGAGATCCTTAATGTCGCTGACGACCCAATTCCACTGATTGCCGGACTGCTCCGGCTTTACCTCGGCATGGTTGACCCAAGAGGCTTTAAACTCCCAACCCGCAGGAAGCTGCAGAGAATAGTGAAGCTCCCGGCCGGGAATTTCGCGCTGGAACATCCACACATCCTGCAAGACCAAAGGCTGTTCTTCCTCTTCGTACTCATAGCCAATCACGTTGCCGGGATCGGCAGCGGGAATCTGCAGGTACTTGTCCTTGACATCAGAAATCAGTTCGCTGCCTGCGACCCTGGGAAGGGCGACTTCAATGGCTTCTTTATCCTTGATTTCGTAATCCTTGCCCTGCACCGGAATGCACCAGCCTCGCAGGCCCGTGATTTTGGTGTGCGCGTTGAAGGAGACGGCGACGATCCCGTAGTCGTGACCGCTGGGCCGCAGGATCTTGTAAACAATGCGAACTCGGCTCTTGATCTTGTCGGTTGATTGCACGTTGACCAGACGCTCGGAGTAGAGAATGACGGCATCGGTTTTTTCATCGTGGGCGGGCACCGCCGCGGCAGCGACGGAGCGCATCCACGAGGGTGCCTCGGCGGCCATCGAGAGCGAGGTGGCAGTCCATAGCAAAGACGCAGCAAGAAGCAATCGTTGAGGAGTTTTCATATTAGTTGCTCGCTGTGCTGGTGCCGGGAAGCAGGATGACTTGTTGTTCGTCGCCGGTCCTGACACTTTGGAAAACCTTGCGCAGGGTGCCGTAGTTCTCTTGAGGAAGTAAAAGAATATCCACGTTCAATTTGCGATCAAGGTGCAGCGTTCCCTTGTCGTTGTTCGTGGTCGTCGTGTAAACGATCGCTTTAACGTCAATCTTCTGCGGCTGCGGTACGGTGGAAACCTGCCAGCCCGAAGGCAATTCGATGCGAATATCGTCATTTCGCCGGAAAGGATATTCGAAGTAGATGGGGTGAGTGCGGTCGGCGTGATCGAACAGATGCTTTTCCGGCGCGCTGAAAAGCCCGACGGGAAGCATGGCGCGCTTGCCCGCTCCGGCGGCCCATCCGCCGACCTTGAGCGAGAACTCGGCCACGAGGTTGGAGTCGGAATTCTGCCAGTCCGGATGATTCGTCAGTTCAACGTCGCAGGCGACAGGGATCGCCCCTCGGAGGTCGTCTTCGAGGTACTTCTTGCGATCGGTATCGTCAACCAAATTTTCTTCGATGCGGCGCTGGGCGGCTTCGAGGCCGGAGTAGGTGACGACAACCTTGCCTTCAAGGTCGCCGGATAGATCAAGCTTCAGGTCAGCTTTGCGCTCGATTCCAGAGAAGTTGCTGTCGGGAATATCGGTTTGCAGCCAGACTCCACCTTCTTTATCGAGCTTAATTCCTTTCACTCCGGTCTCGTCCCACGGCAGCATGCCAAACGGGGTGAAGGCCGAGCCAGGATCGAAGAACTGGTTCTTGCCATCGAGTTTGACGACGACCACGTTGGCATCCAGGCGCCGGCCATCCATGGTGTTCGGCGAGAAGAAGTAGTTACGACGATCGGAAACCCACATGCCATTGGCCTCAAAGCCCGCAGCGCGAGCCAGGGCGAGGAAGAGCCATGTAAGATCACTACCATTTCCAAATTGCTTTTTCCAGACAGCTTCGACATTTTCAGGTGACTTCTCTTTGCTGCGTTTCTGCTCCTGTTCAGTCTTTTCCCGTTCGAAGGATGTATTTCTGATCTTCTGAACACGCGTGTAGATCTTGCGCAGTTTCACCTCGGGAGAATCGCTGGGAGAAACGATCTGCGAGACGGCTTCTTCCATGGCCTTGTGTTTGCCGATGAAGCTCTCAAGGGTATCGTTCCGTTTCTTTCCCAGCTTCTTCCAATATTTGTCTGCGTCTTTCTCCATCGCATCATCCGTGTAGATGAAATCCACCCGGGACTTCATCTCGTTTTGCGGAGGCATGTAATCTTCCGTCTGGAACGCGGGGATGTTGCCTGCGGTCAGGTTGATGGTGTGATCCGGAGACTCGGAAGGCTGCGCGGTTCCCGGAGGCAGGCGGCTCCAAATCCAGCGAATGTGGATGGGCTCATAGTCACTGACGTACGGCCTCAGAGAAAACTTCGCGTTGCGGGTGAATAGTTCGTCGCTGAGGATCCAGCGGGAATTGAATAAAACCTGTTCGCTGAGATTTGTAGTGTAGTAATACTCGAGAATGCAGCCAGGCTGGACGTCGGGAAGCGTGAATGTCTTCGCCATGTATTTCACGCCACGCGCCTTGACGATGGTTTTGTCGAAGGCTTTGCCGGCGAAATCGACAATCGTGCCGTCCGGCCGGATGGTGCGGGCGTGGAGGTTCCCGATGCTGCCCTCCTCTTTATAGAAAGGGATTTCCACGTCGGCGTACTTGCGACCCTCTTCGGTCAGAATCTTGATGCGAAAATAAACGTCCTCATGCGCGGTGAGACCGCGGTCGTCGCGGTCCACTTCGCGAAAAAGGATGATCGCGGGTGCTCCCGGTGCGTTGGGATCGCCGGTCATCTTTAGTTCCTCGGGAGATGGTGGCTGAAAGCCGACTGAGGCGATGGATGGGACAACGAGAAATGCGAGGACAGCAATCTGCCAAAGGCCTTGAATCACGGCCAGACGAGGGCGCGACACGGGGTTTTTCACCGTCGAAATCCTTTGAATTGGATGACTCACGCCAGGCAGCCTGAGGGAAGGGGGCCAGAGACGGCTGTCACGGCGCCGGTCAAGCCGAACTACGAGCGGTTCGACTTATACCCCGGACGATACATTCGGTCTGGATGGGTGTCAAGAAATCATAAGGGTATGCACCACGACAGTGGTGCCAAAATAGGTCGTTCGTAACCTGGCAAGGATTACCCGGGAGATGTCGGGGTGATTACCTTGCACTCTCTATGTGCGTGCTAGACTAGCCATATTTCCCGCAACTAAAGAGGGCAGCGATGAAATTTGGCGTCATCATTTTCCCCGGTTCGAACTGCGATCACGATGCTTACTGGACCATCCAGCATGTCGCGAAGCAGACGGCGACGTTCCTCTGGCACGAATCGCATGACCTGGAAAACTGTGATGCCGTGATTGTCCCGGGCGGGTTTGCCTTTGGGGACTATCTTCGGACGGGCGCTATCGCCAAATTTTCGCCCGTCATGGAATCGGTGCGCAAATTTGCCGCGGGCGGCGGGATCGTCCTCGGAATCTGTAATGGCTTCCAGATTTTGTGCGAATCCGGACTACTGCCCGGCGCGCTCATGCGCAACGTAGGCCTGAAGTATGTTTGTAAGCCGGTGCAGGTGCGGGTGGAGAATAACGAGACTCCGTTCACCAATGCGTGCTCGCAAGGGCAGATCCTGACTATCCCGATTGGACATATGGAAGGGAACTACTTCTGCGATGATGCCACGCTGGATGAGTTGCGGCGCGACCGGCGCATCGTCTTCCGTTACAGCCTGCCGTCAGGAGAAATTTCTGCCACGGCCAATCCCAACGGATCGCTGGATAACATCGCCGGTATCTGCAGCCCGGGCGGCAACGTCGTCGGTATGATGCCGCATCCGGAGCGCGCTGCCGAGCCAGAACTCGGATGTACAGACGGAGTTAGCATCTTCCAGTCGATGGTGGGCGCACTTACCACCCGTTAGTAGTTTCCTGCTTGGTCCAATCAAAATATTTGCTTGGTGATTCACGCCTGACCGTTATATCGTCAACCTGCTTCCCCTGTTAGTGCGGTAATTCAACTTAAAAAGATTCGCATGCACACGCGGGGAGGCGTGTCTCTAATGACACCGAAGCAAATTCTGGATTCTTTTTCCGACACATTAATGCAGGACGAGCGGATCCTGAGCGCGCGGGAACGGGCGCTGCTGGCCGCCGTTTTGCAACACGCGAAGACGGCGACTGGCGACGACCCGTCTACGCAGGGAACCGTAAGGGGCGTGATTGCGTCCGCCGTCGGTGAGACGGTTGCGCAAAGGGCCTTCGGAGTTCTGGGCGCGAGTATCGTGGAGCGAATTCTTGAAGGAAGCGGCATCAATTCCTTCGAGACAGTCGCGTCGGTGCCTGTCGATCCGCAGTCGCCGGGAAAGCCTCTGAAGGCTCCCGTCGATCCGCAATCTCCTGGACGACCGGTCGAGGCGCCGTATGATCCGCAATCTCCGGGAAAGACGGTTACGTCTCCGGGCAAGGATCCGCAGCATCCGGGTCACAAAGCGACGCCGCCCAAAGATCCACAGCATCCAGGGCACCATGCGCCTCAGCACAAAGAACCGCAGCCTCCGGGCCGCAAGGAGCCGCTCTCGAATCCGCCATCGCCAGGTCCGCAATCGCCGGGTGTGCCATTGAAGACGCCGGGCGTGCCAGCTCCGGGGACAGGTCCACAGTCCCCAGGGCGGGCTGAGACGACGACGGCCGTCTCGCGGACGAGCGCAGCCGTAGCCGAACGACCGGAGACTCTACCTGCAAAGTGCGTAGTCCTAGACGAGTTCCTGGCGCCGCAAGAGTTGGAGCGATTAACGGCCTTCACGTTGGAACACGAAGCCGATTTCCGATCGAGCGAAGTGGTTTCGCCGAGTGCTGAGGGCGGCGTTGTGAATCATGAGTGGAGGCGCTCACGCGTTTTAATGGATCTCGCGCAGCATCAGGACATCATGCTGGAAAGAATCAAGTCGGTGCTGCCGCAGATTCTGGACAAGTTGGGGATGCAGCAGTTCGAAATTGCCGACGTTGAGGCTCAGGTTACGGCCAGCAACGATGGGGACTTCTTCCACTTCCACAGCGACAACGGTAGCGAACCGGTGGCGTCGCGTCATCTGACATTCGTGTACTTTTTTCATCACGAACCGCGGAACTTCGAAGGCGGAGAGCTGCGAATTCATGATGCGCGCTTGCAAGACGGCTCCTACGTCAGCGAAGGCAGCTACCAGACGATCATCCCGCAGCAAAACCAGATCGTGTTCTTTCCCTGCGAGATGCTGCACGAAATCACCGCGGTGAAGTGTCCTTCTCAACTCTTCGCCGACAGCCGCTTTACCCTAAACGGATGGCTTCGTCACTAAACAATCCGGCGTGGATCGAGTGGATTTCTCACTTGATGGGAGAAAGGTCGCGGCAGACGCGGGCTGCGGCCTTTCCTCCCGATCGCTTCTACTGCCTGCTCGACGAGCTTCCGATGCACTTGCTGCCTCGGCATGTGCGGAAAGCGCTGGAGGGCCGACAAGAAGAATCGCAGAATCTTTATTTAAATCCAGCTTGCGTTCTGTGTCCGACAAATCAGTTGCCGCAGGAGATCGCACAGCGCAGCGAAGTGGTTTCGGCTTTCGAAATGCAAGGAAGTATTGCATGGGTCCGTGATGCGTGGGGCGGGGCACTCCTGCCGTTCTGGCTGGGTGCGGAGTTGGAAGCTGCCGTTCGGCATGCACGTTGCGACGAGCCCGTTGCGGCCTCAGTAACGTGGGCATCGCGAAAGATCCTGGCGGCGGCTGGGATTCTCGTTCCGGACGCCGGACTCACAGCAAAGAATGATGTGATCCAAAAGACGGCCGCGCAATTTCAAGAGAAGGGATATGCGCCGATAGGCGATCTGATTCACCCGCTGCACATCGCGGCTCTACGCCGTTACTACCGGCATCTGTTGCGCTCTGGCGCCGTGCAATTGGGAGACGGGCAGAGCAATCGCCGGTACGTCGCGTATAACGAGCCGGTGGCGCGGTTCTTTCACCAACAGATCGCGGGCAAAATAAGTGCGATGGCTGGACTGGAACTCAAGCCCTCGTATGTCTACATGGCGTCGTACCTAAGCGGAGCTGAACTGAAGAA
The DNA here is from genome assembly GCA_963819455.1 of uncultured Acidobacteriota bacterium. Taxonomy (GTDB): domain Bacteria; phylum Acidobacteriota; class Terriglobia; order Terriglobales; family Acidobacteriaceae; genus Sulfotelmatobacter. Next base: position 480,535 of record CAWFWF010000007.1, on the reverse strand, counting down.
GCATGTGGATCGCGAGCAGTGCGAATACAGCGTGACACTTTGTCTCGATTTTTCTCCGGAGCCGGAGCTTGCCACACCCTGGCCAATTCAGCTCGACACCCCTATGGGTATCGTGAAGGTTTATCAGGCTTTGGGAGATGCGCTCGCGTATCGTGGCACGAGGTTGCCGCACTATCGCGGAGTGTTAGGCGAAGGACAGAGCTCGACTTCCATCTTCTTTCATTATGTGCCGATGGATTTTACTGGCCCGCTGGGATAACGCCGATCCGCTAGTGCAGGCCGGAAACCAGATATAGCGTGGAAAGCGTTTGATTGTAGCTGTAGGCGAAATGTTTCCCGTCGCGGCTTGCCACGACTGGAGCGACGAGCACGACACCTGCGGAAACTCCAGGCCTTAGCTCTTTAAGGATAGATTCCTGCCCTGTGGCGATGTTGAACTTGTACACGTTGCTGGGGAACTCTCCCGAGTGATATTCGAAAAGGAAAGCGCCGTCGTTCGACCATTGCACCGGGGTGAAGTTTGCCTTCACATCGGGCAGCCTGCGAGGTGTTCCTCCCACCAGCGAATAAATAGTCAAGGGGAGGTTCGAGTTCTTGCCGACTATGGAATGCCCGTCCGGTGAAATTGGGCCACAGTCAGTGCCTTCGGGAGTGGCAGGAGTCGCTTTACCATCCGCTACGCTGATGAGGTAGCATCGGCGAACATGGCCAGTCGCTTCGCCGTTGACCCCGATGCTTTTGCCGTCGGGCGTGAAACGCGCCCAGCCGTTCTGCACATGTTCCAGTCCCTTAACCTCAATCTTGTGAGACTGTCCCGGACCTAAGGGCAGTAAGGTGATTTGTGGCGTCTCGCTGGGAGCGATTGCGATGGCCCACTTTCCGTCAGGAGACAAGCCGCCCGCACTACCTTCGCCCAACCTGACCGGAAGATCCCCGTTCACTTTGCGGACGACGACCGCGTAGTTCTTACCCGCCGCTTCACTAGCGTCGTCGAAAACAACAGACTGGCCATCAGTCGAAATATCTCGAGCAGAGTTCCAATCGTGCCAGGAGAGATCCACGTCCTCATTGTTGCCGAGACCCGTGAATCCCATGGCGAGCCGTTTCGAATTCGTCGTGATCAGAACGTCCCCGTTGCCGTCGATGTCTTCAAGAGAAACGGCGCCCGGCAGACTCAGAATAAGTCGGGTATTTCCGAACAGGTCGGAGGCATGCAACTGAAGTTCATTCCCATGTTTGACCGCACTAAACCAGACTTCTTTTCCATCGCCACGCCACGCGAGGCCGCTCTCCGAGTCCCACGTTTCCGAAAGAGTCTCGACCTTGCCCGCAAGATCGACTATGCGAACGTCACCCCTCTCATCCCATGCGTCGGGATGATCCATGAAGGCGATCTTGCTGCCGTCGGGGGAAAAGCGAATATTGCTGATCCATCCTCCACTCTGGTAAAGCACGGTATTAATCGGATACTCAATGCGGCTTTTGTTTTCCACATTGTGGACAACTGCGAGATTGCCTTTGATGTCCCAGTCGGCCCAGCGTCCGTCGTAGAGCACGTCGCGAGGAGAGCCGCCAGCGAGAGGAGCAGTAGCGAGCATTCCGTTAACGGTTTCCAACTGGCCGGAATGAACTCCGTGCGTCGCGAGAGCTAGTTCGCCGCTGCGCGAAATCGCCAGCAGGTTTGCGTCGGCGAACTGCAATAGCTGTGTCAGATGAGAGTCATGCACGGTACTGAATAGCTGCGGCGGCTTCCCGCCCCACGCCGCACTGTAGACGATGGAGTGACCGTTCGGAACAAAGCGCGCGCCATAGACCGTTCCCGCGTCGAATGTCAGACGCTCGTAAGACGGAGCCGATGGCGTTGCCCGCACCACAAGAATCCAGATCAAAACGATGGAAATCGCGGCCAGTGTCGCGGCAACATACCACGCAACCCGCGAGGAGGGCGCCAGCTTGGGATTCGGCGGAGCAATTCGAGCCGACGATGAGGCTAAGACCGTCTTCAGGGCGGCCACGAGATCCTTCGACGATTGAAACCGGTTCTCGGGCTCTTTCTCCATGCAATGCTTGACGATGTCACGGTAGCCCGCCGGAATCGAAGCTTGGTGCAGGACTTCCTTCGGGGGTTCCTGCGTCAGGACCGCTGTCATGGTGTCAGCTTCGGTTTCCCCGGTGAATGCCCGCTGTCCAGTCAGCATTTCGTAAAGAATGCTGCCGAAGCTGAAGATGTCGCTGCGAAGGTCGACCGGCTTGCCGCGCGCCTGCTCGGGTGACATGTAGGCGTGCGTCCCGATCAGGGCGCCGCTTCTTGTCACGGTAGAGAGATTCTCGATCGATCGATTCTCCTCCGGCGAGGGTTGCAGCTTGGCGACGCCGAAGTCGAGAATCTTTACTCGGTCGTCGTTGGTGATGAAAAGATTTTCGGGTTTGAGGTCGCGGTGGACAATGAGGGCGCCATGCGCGGCCGTCAGACCCTGAGCTGTCTGCAGTGCGTAGTTGCCAGCTTCGTTAACCGGGATGCGACCTTGGTTCATCCGGTCGCGCAAATTCTTGCCTTCGAGCAACTCCGAAACAATGTAGGGAAGTTTGCCCTCGAAGCCGACGTCGTAGATTGCGAGGATGTTCGGATGATTCAGCGCCGCAGCGGCGCGGGCCTCTTGTTCGAAGCGGCGAAGGTGATCGGAGTTTTCGCTGGAGGCGGGACGAATCAGTTTGAGCGCGACGAGGCGTCCCAAGCGTTCGTCACGGGCACGGTAGACTTCTCCCATGCCACCTTGGCCGATTTTCTCGAGGATCCGGTAATGCCCAACCAAATTGCCGATCATACAGAAAACTGCGTTTGCCCCCAGCGTTGGCCATGGTAGGGGTGGTCGATGGTCCCGTCAAGGGCGCGAAGGTGGGGTTTGAGCAGATGGAACCCACTCATTCACCGGAATCAAGATGGCATATGGGCAGAGGGGAGGGCATGTTATAATTCGTGTTCGCCTGCTATGCATATCGAGGCAATCCTGTGATCTCCTCTAAAGGCGAATCCAGCGCCATTCAAGATCTTTAAAGACGAAATTCCAGATACGAGGGCGAACTATGTCCGGCCATTCAAAATGGGCCACAATTAAGCACAAAAAGGGCGCGCTCGACGCCAAGCGCGGCAAGATTTTTACCCGACTGATCAAGGAAATTAGCATCGCCGCGAAGAACGGCGGTGGCGATCCGGATACCAACCCACGCCTGCGGGGAGCGATCTTGGCAGCCAAGGCCGAGAACATGCCTCAGGACAATATCAAGCGCGCCATCCAGCGCGGTACCGGAGAACTTCCCGGCGCGACTTATGAAGAATTTTCCCTGGAAGGTTACGGGCCGGGCGGAGTTGCGATTTTGCTCGACATCAACACCGACAACCGCAACCGGACGGTGAGCGAAATCCGCCACGTCTTTGGCAAGAACGGCGGCAATATGGCCTCGGCGGGTGCCGTCGCGTACATGTTTCGCAAGAAGGGCGACATCATAATTCCCAAGTCGGCGGCCAAGGTTGACGACCTGATGAACATCATCATCGAGGCGGGCGGCGAAGATGAGCCAATCGACGATGGCGAAAACTGGGAGATCCTCACCGCGGCTTCCGCCTACGAGGATATGCTCGAAGCCGTAAAGAAGGCAGGCATCACGCCGGTTTCGTCAGGCGTGAGCATGATTCCCGATACTTACATCAAGCTCGAAGGGGCGCAGGCCAACACCATGATCCGCCTGATGGAAGCGCTCGAAGATCAGGACGACGTGCAGAATGTGCACGCGAACTTCGACATCGATCAGAAATTGTTGGAAGAAGTCGCGGGATAAATTTCGCGAATCGCCTTTAGAGAAGCCGCCCAGCATTCGGGCGGCTTTCTTCTTGTAGCCATAACGCTGTGGAAGTTTTCAACACGTTCGTGGAAAACGTTGTGGAAAAGACTCCGATCGATGTCGTAAGTGATACAGCGAGAGATGCTTTTACACTTTGCACTGATGAGGGTGCGAGAAATCAAAAAAATTGGAGCTCGCGTTTTTTTTAGAGCGGCGAACGGCAACACTCGGTGACAGGTGAATCTACAAGCTTCCACTTGATAATCCGGAAATCGGTTTGAAACTTCGACTCGACAAAATTCTGGTGGAACGCGGGCTCGCCGCTTCGCGTGAGCGGGCGCAGGCGCTCATCCTCGCAGGCAAAGTGCTGGTCGAGGAGCAGAAGGTGGAGAAGGCGGGAGCGCAGGTCGACGCCCAGAGCGCTATCCGGCTGCTCGGGGAAGATTTGAAGTATGTCAGTCGCGGCGGATTGAAACTAGAGCGAGCGCTGGAGCATTGGGAGATCGATGTCCGCGGAAAGGTTTGCCTCGACGTTGGGGCTTCGACGGGAGGATTCACCGACTGCATGTTGCAGCATGGGGCTTCGAAGGTCATCGCCGTGGACACCGGGTATGGGCAGATGGACTTCAAAATTCGCCAGGATGGCCGTGTGAGGTTGCTGGAAAAATGCAATGCCCGCTATCTGAACGCCGATATGGTCGGCGAAGCGGTTGATTTCGTTGCGATGGACGTTTCTTTTATCTCCGCAACCTTGGTTCTTCCCGCGGTTGTGCAGGCTGCGTGGCCTGCGGCGGCCGGGAATCGAACGGGCCGCCAGATCGTCGTGCTGGTAAAACCTCAGTTTGAGGTGGGCAGGGCGAACGTGGGCAAGGGTGGAATCGTGCGCGATCAGGATGCGCAATTGAGTTCGGTGGAAAAAGTGCGTGGTTCGTTGACGGCGCTAGGCGCCGTTCGCACGGAGACGATCGAATCGCCTATCCTAGGTTCAGAGGGAAACCGCGAATTTCTTCTCTACGGAGTTTTCTAGCTTTCTGTCGCGGCGGGCGTCGCTGTGGCGATCCATTCAACTTTCGGTACAATCACAGTTCGTCCTTTGCCACATGGCCAACCCGCTAGAATCCTCGTCGAAAATCGCAGGAGAGAAGACGGCCGCGATCATGTCCCGGCCGAACCGTCCGCAAGTGGCGGAGATTATCCCCCGCCTGCTCGAATGGCTCCGCAATCATGGCTACAAAGTGATTGTCGACGACGAGACGGCGAGGTACACGTCGGCCGCTGAATCGATGCCTCGCGCGCAGATGGGGGGCCGTGAGCTTGACCTCGTCGTGGTGCTGGGTGGAGATGGAACGCTTCTTTCCGCCGCGCGAGTGACTGCTGCGATCGATGTTCCATTGCTCGGGGTAAATCTTGGCTCTCTGGGATTTCTGACAGACGTTCCTCTACCATCGCTGTACCCGATGCTTGAGGCGATTGCGGAGGGAAGTGCCGCCGTCGAGCACCGGGCGCTGATGCAGTGTGATTTGCTACGCGGTGACAAGGTCCGCGGCAGATACCTGGTTTTTAATGATGCCGTCGTAAATAAGACTGCCCTCGCGCGGCTGAACACTTACGATCTCTACATCGACAAGGCATTCGTTTCTAGCTATCGGGCCGACGGCATGATTGTGGCTACGCCGACGGGTTCGACGGCGTACTCGTTATCGGCGGGCGGCCCCGTCCTAATGCCAATGGTCAAGGCGCTGGTGATTACTCCGGTCGCGCCGCACGCGCTCACGCATCGTCCGTTGATTGTGCCGGATTCGGTGGAGATCGAGATCACTCTGCGGAGCCAGGAAGAGGTCGCGTATCTGAGTCTCGACGGCCAGCCCGGCCTGGATTTGCGCGACGGAGACCGGGTGCGCTGCCGACGTTCCGAACACAACGTAAACATTTTCCGCACAGGCCGAGATTTCTTCGAGGTGCTGCGGAGCAAATTGAAGTGGGGAGAGCGCCAGATCTAGCACAATTCAGATGGAAGAAACAGAAAACGGATTTCGTGTCGAAATTCCTCCCCAGCGACGACCCGCAACAATCGTCTTCTATGCCGCCTTCATCGCGCTCGCAGCTTTCTGTGGATACCGCACGTTTCAGCGCTTAGCCAGCGATTCCAAACTTCTACTTGCCACCTTCATTGCAGAGGCGCTGGTGCTTTTCGGAGTTCTCGGTCTGCTGGGCGAGCTATACGGCTCCGAAGTCATCGAACTGGACGAGTTTTTGGTGAACGTCTCCGATCGCTTGTTTGGCTTCAAGAGAAATCGCAGTTTCGATGTAACTCTAATGCAGAATTTACGTGTGGGTTCCTCAAGCTACTGGCAAGGCAGCACCTATGTCATGTCTTCGGGCAAGATTCAGTTCGAATATCGCTCACGTACCGTCATCATCGGCGGCGAAATTGGCGACGAAGAGGCGTGTCAAATCGTCGATCGAATCAGGAATCAAGTTTCGGTGGAGAGAATTCCGAGGTGAAGCTCTCGAGCGGTCACATCTCAAGGCGCAACAGGTCTGAAACGTTTTCTCTCCTGCGAATCACCGTCGCGGATTTTCCTGACACAAGAATTTCTGCCGGCCGCGGGCGCGTGTTGTAGTTCGACGTTTGCGCCATTCCGTAGGCCCCTGCGTCCATGATCGCTAGCAAATCTCCCTCGTTTACTGGCGAAAGTTCGCGATCGCGCGCGAAGAAATCCCCGGTCTCGCAAACTGGTCCGACGATGTCTGCGATTTCGGTCTTTCTGGAAGCCGCATGGCGACTGACCGGAGCGATCGCATGATAGGCGCCATACAGGGCAGGACGGATTAAGTCATTCATCGCGGCGTCGACGATAAGGAAGCGCTTGCCCTCGTTCTGCTTCTTATAGATCACGGTTGTCAGCAGAAGTCCGGCAGGACCGATGATCGAGCGGCCGGGCTCGAGCAGCAGCCGAATGTTCAATTCTCGCAACGGCGTCGCCAGAGTGCGAGCGTAAGCCGCAACATAGGCAGAAAAATCACTCTCGTTCGGCTTGTCATACGAGATTCCCAGACCCCCGCCCGCATCGACATAATCAATCTGGTGCCCGTCCGCGCGAAGCTGGCGGACCAGATCAGCAACCCGTGCCATGGCTTCGCCGAACGGCGCCGCATCGGTGATTTGCGATCCGATGTGAACGCTCACGCCACGAACATTTAAGTATTTCGCTTTTGCTGCCTTGGCATAAAGAGATCGAGCAAGGCCGATGGGCACACCGAACTTGTGCTTGTGCAAGCCCGTCGAAATATAGGGATGAGTTTCGGCAGCGACGTCGGGATTCACTCTCAGAGCCACAGGCGCAGCCTTGCGCAGGCGTGTGGAGCAATCGTCCAGTGCTGCTAATTCCGATTCACTCTCAACATTGAATAGAAGAATCCCAGCTTTGATCGCCGCAGTCAGTTCTTCGCGCGTCTTGCCGACTCCAGAGAAGACAACTTTTTTCACAGCCCTGCGGTCCGCGGCGAAGACCCGTTCCAACTCTCCGCCGGAGACCACGTCGAAGCCGCAGCCCTTCTTGGCCAGCAGTCGCAGGATGCCCAGGTTCGAATTGGCCTTCACCGAATAGCAGATGGAATGCGGGATGTCCCGAAAGGCGGCGTCGAAGGCTTGATAACGCTCGTTGATGGTCGCCAGCGAGTAAACATATAACGGCGTGCCAAATTTCTCGGCCAGTTTCGAGAGCAGCACATCTTCGGCACTAAGCACGGATTCGCCGCGTGCGGCCTTGTGGTAAACAAATCCCGGAGGACGTTCGTTTGGATTCTGACTGCGAGGGGTCATTTCTTCTTTGCTTGCAGAGGACTACCGCTGCCCACGCGGATGGCCACTACGGTCTGATCGTCAAAGGTTTCCACTCCGGCAGAGTGTTCGGCAGCGGCTTTGAAAAGGGAATCGACGACGCACTGGGCGGACTTTGCCGCACATTCTGCGACGATTTTCTCGACCCGAGTCCGTCCGAAGAGGTCTCCCTTGCGATTGCGGGCGTCAAGAATTCCGTCGCTGAAGAAGACGAACATATCCCCGGACTTCATGCGGAAATTGAATTCGTCGTACTCCGCCTCGTCGAACAGACCGAGCGGCAGGCCCGTAGCCTCGATGACTTCGTTCTTGCCGTTGTGGACGTAAATGGGTCGAGGCAGGCCGGAGTTCGAGACCGTAAGGGTGCGTTGCACGTCGTCCCATACCGCATAAATGATCGAAACGAATTGTGCCTCGATACGGCGTTCGGCCAGCGATAAGTTAACGGCGGACAGCATCTCCGCTGGAGCCGGTTCGATAGGAGCATGCGAGCGAATGATTCCGCTCACCAGCGCCGCATAAATTGCGGCTGGCGCCCCTTTGCCGCTGACATCTCCGATGACGATGCCCAACCGTGACATCGAGTAGGGGATGAAGTCGTAGAGATCGCCGCCGATGGTGCGAGCAGGAACGAACTTCGCCGCCACGTCAAGGTGATCGAGCTTGGGATTGGTTTGAGGGAGCAGACGGCTCTGTAGTTCGCGGGCCAACGAAAGATCACGCTCCAGACGGCGCTCCTGACGCTCGATCTCTTCATAAAGGCGCGCATTCTCGAGAGCGATTGCGATCTGCGCCGCCAGGGTCGTCATGGTGCGTTTGTGTTCTTCCGTGAAAAATCCACGGCGCGTGTGCTCAAGGTCGAGAACGCCCACAACTTTGCTCTTATAGATTAGCGGAACGGCAAGTTCCGAACGGGTTTCCGGATTCGCCTGCACATAGCGCGCATCCTTGGTGACGTCAGGCACCAGCACGGCGTGCATGCTCTCGGCAGCGTATCCGACAACTCCCCGGCCCAGAGGGATTTCGTGCTTTAAATGAATGTTTTCGTCGAAGCGTAGCGAGAAGCGGTGCTGCAGCTTTTCACCGGTGGAATCGAGTAGCAAGATGCTGAACATCTGGTAGTCGATCAACCGACGTACCAGTTCGGCGATACGGCCGAGAAGCTCATCCAAATTAAGGATCGACGTCAGTTCCCGGGCGATCTCATTCAGCAGCATCAGAATCCGGGCCTGCTTAGTGGTGCGCGTATATAGCTGGGCGTTCTCAATGCCCGCCGCCATGCGCGACGCAACCAGGGTCAGGACACTTCGATGTTCGTCGGTAAAGGCGTTGGGCTCGCGGGCCTCAATATCGATAACGCCAATTACCCGATTTTTTGTGATGAGCGGAATCGCCAGCTCGGAACAGACATTGGGGATCGCTTCGATGTACCGGGGATCATTGCGTACGTCGTCAATGAGAACAGCTTCCTTCTGCTGGGCAGCAAGACCGGTAACACCCTCGCCGACCTTAACTTTTGTTCGCTCGGCGAATTCCGGCGGATAGCCGATCTGGAAGCGGAAACGAAGCTCCTGCGTTTTCTCATTCAAAAGAAGAATCGCGAAAATCTCGTAGTCGATGACCTTGCGAACCACTTCGGCAACGCGGCGCAGCGTCGTATCCAGGTCGAGAGAAGTTGCCAGCACGTCGGCGACGGCAAGCAGCAACGACTCAACCGGCAAGCGGTCCGTTTTGGAAACGACAGAACCCATGACTCGTATGATAACAGCCGCATTCCCGGCTCTTGCGGCTACGAAAAATGCGGATTTGGTGACGAATGGCCAGATCCGCTCAGAGTCTCGCCGATTGTGTGTTTACTCTCGGGGCACCACGCAAATGTCTGCGAGATTGCGATAGCGCTCTGCGTAGTCCAGCCCGTAGCCGACGACGAACTCGTCTGGAATTTTGAAGCCCACGTAGTCGCCTTCGAGCGGCAACTTCCGGCGTGAAGGCTTATCGAGCAGCGAGGCAACTTTCAACGAGCGCGGCTGCCGGGCCATCAACATCTTCTTCAGGTACGTCATGGTGAGCCCCGTGTCGAGGATGTCTTCCACGAGGATCACATTCTTGTCCTTCATCGTCTGATCCACATCTTTGGTCAGCTTTACCTCGCCAGTCGAGTCCCATCCGGGGTTGAGTTCCTGACTTGGAGAGGGCCGGTTCCCATAGCTGGAGACTCCGATGAAATCGAAAGTGGCATCGAGATCGATGTGCCGTGCCAAGTCGGAGAGAAAGATTGCCGCGCCTTTGAGCACTCCGACCAGGATCACGGATTGTCCGGCGAAATCCTTGGTGATTTGCGCGCCTAGTTCGCTGACGCGTTTGGCAACTTCTTGCCGCGAAATCAGCACCTTAAGGTCTGGCATGGCGATTCATATTAAACTAGGTTGGCTCGGATAGGGAAAAGCTCTCGGCGCCTGCCATTTCCGGCGGTTTCGAAGGTGTTTCTCCGCGATCCACACAGGAGCATTCGTGAATCTGAAGGGCATTAAGCTCACGTGGTTGGGACACGCAACGTTTCGCTTTGAAACTCCAAGCGGCAAGACGATCATTGTCGATCCGTGGATCATGGGTAATCCGATGTGTCCGGAAGCGGAAAAAAAGGTGAAGAAGGTGGACGTGATGTTATGTACACACGGCCACGGCGATCACATCGGAGATGCGGTTGAGGTTGGGAAGCAACATAATCCCATCGTGGTGGGAATTCCAGAACTCGTCGGATGGCTTAAGAAGAAGGGCGTCAAGCAGACGGCGGAGATGAATAAAGGCGGCACGCAAACGGTCGCCGATATTAAAGTCACCATGGTACACGCCGACCATTCCTGTGGTATTCAGGATGGCGACGAGATGATCTATGGTGGCGAGGCCTGCGGGTATGTCATCGAGTTCTCAAATGGGGTGAAGATTTATCATGCCGGCGATACGAATGTGTTTGGGGACATGGCAATCATCCGGGAACTGTACGCGCCAGAAATCGTGATGCTGCCGATCGGCGATCACTACACGATGGGGCCACGCGAGGCCGCGTATGCCTGTAATCTGTTGAAGCCGGCGACTGTTATTCCCATGCACTTCGGAACTTTTCCTGTGTTGACCGGACGCCCAAGCGAGTTACAGTCGCTGGTACCGGGCGTCGAAGTGATGGAATTGAAACCCGGCGTAACCGTCGGTTGATTGAAAGGCGCAAATCCGTGACGAAAAAGCAAGACAATCGCCCCAGTTGGCGGCATTACAACTTCACGACCGCCGGCCCGGTCGACGACTACATCTACTCGATGCTGCCGAAGCGGAACGATGTGCTCGCAGAGATGGAAGATTATGCCAGTGACCATCAGATCCCCATTGTCGGGCCGGCCGTGGCGCGAGTCTTGCAACAACTGGCGATGATGATCAACGCTCGCACCGTGTTCGAACTCGGCTCGGCGATTGGATATTCGACGATCTGGTGGGCGCAGGCGGTCGGCGAGAAGGGAAGCGTCATCTATACCGACGGCGACTCGAAGAATGCAGAGCGCGCTCGCGGATATTTTGAGCGTGCCGGTGTTGCCAAGCGAATCAAACTCCATACTGGGGACGCACTGGAATTCCTGTCGGAACAGAAGCAGGAATTCGACATTATCTTCAATGACGTCGACAAAGACGATTATCCTCGTGTGCTGCGATTGGTAGCTCCGCGATTGCGCAAAGGCGGACTCTTCGTGACAGACAACGTTCTGTGGAGCGGTCGCGTGGCTGACAAGAAATCTGCCGACGCGAAGACCAAGGCCATTTTGGAATTCAATCAAAAGCTTTATGACTCGAAGGATTTCTACACGACAATCCTGCCAATTCGCGACGGACTAGCGGTAGCGATTAAGAAATAGGCTCTTCTGTTCGCGAAAGCAATACTGTCGCGGCCTCGTTGCTGCTTTATCTCGCATTGTCATGATCCTGTAACACTCTGTTCATCCAACCGTAACAGGCTCCCTCTATAGTTCCGCAATTCCCGCACTCGCGGGAACACTCGCACTCCAAATTATTTCGGACATTTAAGAGGAGATCTATGGCTGCTGCTGGTCCCACTGTTCTTGATGCCAAGCTTTCGCGCTCGCCGGGCAGGATTGGCATGATCGTTTTCGGAATCGTCCTGGTGATTGGTTTTGCCTATGCCGGATCCCACCTACTAGGCGACCTTTCGACGATGCATAGCGAGTCCGTGCTTCCGTACGTGCTCCTTGGAATCGCGCTGCTCGTAGCGCTGGGATTCGAGTTCGTGAACGGATTTCACGACACCGCCAATGCCGTAGCAACCGTGATCTATACGCACTCTCTGGAACCGCACGTCGCGGTCGTATGGTCCGGCTTCTGGAATTTCCTTGGAGTCATGGTTTCCTCCGGCCTCGTGGCATTCAGCATCATCTCGCTTCTTCCCGGTCGAATTGATTCTGCAGGTCGGAAGTAAAGCTGGATTCGCCATGGTCTTCGCACTGCTCGTGTCGGCGATCATGTGGAATCTGGGCACCTGGTACTTCGGATTGCCGGCATCGAGTTCGCACACCCTGATCGGTTCGGTGATCGGCGTAGGCATCGCGAATCAGATGATGGCAGGGCGCACCGGAACATCCGGCGTGGACTGGGGTCAGGCGATGAACATCGGCAAATCGTTGCTGCTTTCGCCGCTGGTCGGCTTTGGCATGGCGGCGTTGCTTCTGTTGGCTGCCAAAGCCCTAATTCGTGATCCGAAACTGTACAAGGCACCGGAAGGCAACGATCCGCCGCCTTTCTACATTCGCTGCTTTCTGGTCTTGACGTGCACTGGGGTCAGCTTCTTTCACGGTTCGAATGATGGGCAGAAGGGGATGGGGCTGATCATGCTGATTCTGATCGGTACGGTTCCCACGGCATATGCGTTGAATCATGCAGTGACGTTTCAGGAGTCGCAGGACTTCATCGCCGTGTCGCAGCAGGCAGCGCAGGTTCTGGATCATTATGTGGAACCCGGCGCAGTCATCGGCGATGCCCGTGATGAGCTGACGGACTTCATTCGCAGCAAGCACTTCACCCCGAACACGATGCTTGCGATGCGCACGCTGGTGAATGATGTGGGAACTGAAACCAGCATTTACAAAGAGATGAAAAACGTGCCCAACGATAGGGTACGCAACTTCCGCAACGATCTTTACTTGGTGAGCGAAGTTCTGAGGATCACTGCGAAGACTGGGCAGCCTAAGTTTTCGGCTGCGGATGTAACCGTGCTCGCAAATTACAAAAAACACGTCGATCACTCGACCCGCTTCATTCCGACGTGGGTCAAGGTGGCCGTTGCAATGGCTCTCGGCCTCGGAACTATGGTCGGCTGGAAGCGAATCGTGGTCACCGTCGGGGAGAAGATCGGCAAGGAGCACCTGACATATGCGCAAGGTGCCGCAGCCGAAATCACCGCCATGGCCACGATCGGAGCGGCCGATGGCTTCGGCCTTCCGGTTAGTACAACCCATGTGCTGTCGTCTGGAATCGCGGGAACGATGGCGGCCAATAAATCCGGGATTCAGCTGAGTACGGTGCGCAATCTGGCTCTCGCATGGATACTCACGTTGCCCGTCGCAATGATCTTGTCGGGATCGTTGTTCTGGCTATTCCGGAAGATTTTCTAGGCCCGCGACAACGCACCATGAACAAAGGTCGACTCAGTGCAGCGCACCGGGTCGACCTTGTTTATTGAAAGCGCGAAGAACTATTTTGCTTTCGGCTGGATCAGTTCCACATCGATCGTGATCGAGAGTTCATCTCCGACGACCGCTGCGCCGCCATTCACTCCGAAGTCTTTGCGGCTGAGCTTTGTGGTGGCCGATGCCCCAATTCGCCGGTTGCCCATAGGATCGTCGATGGGCGCGCTGGGGCCGTCCACATCGAGCACGACCTCCTTGGTGACTCCATGAAGCGTCAGATCGCCACTGATCTGCAGCTTGCCGCTGCCGGCAGATTTCACCTGTTTGGAATGGAAGGTGATGGTGGGGTACTTCTCCGCGTCCAGAAAGTTCGGGCTGCGCAGGTCCTTATCGCGCATCTCTACGCGTGTATCCACCGACGAGGCATCGATCGTGGCATCGAGCGAGGTCTTGCTGGGCTCGGAAGGATCCCACTTTGCCGATCCAGTCACCTTGGTGAAGGCTCCGCGAACCGTCGAGACGCCCAGATGCCGGACGGCAAACTGTGCAGTGGAGTGATAAGGGTCAATCTGCCAATTTCCCGCTTGTGCGGCGGCAGTAGCGGCGAAGGCTAAGGCGGAAACCAGGGTTAAAAACAAACGGGACATAGATGTAAGTTCTCCTGAAACAACGATTCGATCGTATGGCAATGGAGTTGAGACAACGTCATTGGATGCGGATCAGAGTCACCAATGCTAAATGGATTTGACGGGAATCTCCAACAGATCGTCGACCAGACCGACTTCTTTTTGTAGAAATGGTTCGGCATGGGTTACCCCGCCGAGCGCACCGTAGAACCGCGCCATGGAATCGACGCGAGCACGAATTGCATCGTGGGCAGGGAAGAGATCCTTGCCCGCTTCCTGATCGCTGAACTGCGATTTATAGGTTAGGATGGATGCGAATTTTCCTTCGAACTGCTCGCTGATGTCGACGACGAAAGTCGGCCGGATGTCGTAATAGAGCGTTGCGTAAATAATTTTGAATGGCCGATGAGGCGAGGACGCAGTCGTGGGTTCGCTAACGATAGTCGCGTGAGGGCCGAGGTCGAGCTTCGCGAGCCCCGCCAGAAAACAGGCTTCGTATCCCAAAGTCGAGGCGGTGTAGTGGTCCGGATGACGGCCCTTCCAATAAGGCAGGATCACCACGCGCGGCCGAGTCTGGCGCAACACGGCGGCCACTTTCAGGCGATTCTCCCACGTGTTTTCGACGCGGCCATCGGGAATGTCGAGGGCATGCCGCCAGATCACGCCTAGAGATTTTCGCCGCATCATTGGCTTCGCGTTCGCGGTCCTCAGCGGTGCCGCGGGTTCCCATCTCGCCTTTGGTGAGGTCGAGAATCCCGGTTCGTTGCCCGCGTTGGGCGGCTCTCAGCATGGTGCCGCCGCAAGTCTGCTCTACGTCATCGCGGTGCGCGGCGATGGCCAGAATGTCGAGTGGGGTCATTGAGATAGTCTACCAACGGTAGTTTACCCGCAGGACCCCACCTCAGTTAACGGAGCTAATAGCCGCTGCGATTTTTAGACTGCGCGGGCGATAGCCATGCCTGCCAAAGATCCGCCAAGGCAGAGGACATTATTCGTCAGAATGTTGGCGAGCATCAGTCCCCACTGACCACGATCAAAATACGACATCGTTTCGAAGGCGTAGGTCGAGAAGGTCGTGAAGGATGCGCAGAACCCGATCACGACGAGAAGGCGCCAGCGCGGATCAAGCACCACCCGCTCTGTCGTCCAGATTATGAAGAAGCCGACGATGAAGCTGCCAACGATGTTGATGACGAGCGTGCCGTAAGGGAACCTGGCGCCGAATTGGCGAACTGCGAGCAGAGCTATCGCGTACCGGAGATTGGCGCCAAGAATTGCCGCAACGGAAATAGCGAGGACGTCTTTCACGATGGATCTCCTACAAAAAAGAAGTTCGATTCTGTAGGAGTTATCAGCCTCGGACGAGGCGGTTATGGCGAACTCCATCGCCGTAAAAATTATTTAATCACAGCGAATGCGAACCGGAACAGTGGATTTGTTTCGTCGACGGTGACGCTTGTCACCATCTATTTTTTTCGTTCCACCAGGAACCTTGCGAGTTCCTTCAGCGTTTCCGCGCGCTTACCGAAGGGCTCCAACTCCGCGAAAGCATGGGTAACCAAGTCATCCGCTTTCCGAATCGAGGCATCGATGCCGAATAAAGCTGGGTAGGTCGCCTTCTCGGAGGCAGTGTCCTTGCCCGCAGTCTTGCCCAGTTGCTCGGACGTCTCCGTGACATCGAGTACGTCGTCAACAATTTGAAAGGCCAGGCCAATTCCCAGTCCGAACGCCCGGAGCCTTCCAGCCTCGCTGTCTTTTGCACCGGCATAGATACCGCCGCTCACAAGGCTGGCGGTGATCAACGCAGCGGTCTTCGAGCGATGGATGTATTCGAGCATCTCGGCGGTCGGCCTGGTGTGTTCTGCCTCGAGATCGACCACCTGACCACCGATCATGCCGTTGACAGTTCCCGTGCCCCGGGCAATCTCCTCGATAATCCGCACGCGCGCCTCAGCGGGACACTTCAAGCGCGCCATCACTTCATAAGCCTGGGTTTGAAGTGCGTCGCCAGCCAGGATGGCGATGGCCTCGCCGAAGACTCTGTGGCAGGTCGGACGTCCGCGGCGGAGATCGTCGTTATCAAGGGCCGGCAGATCGTCGTGGATCAAGGAGTAGGTGTGCAGCATTTCCAGACGCGGCGCCGAGTTCTTCGATCCCAGGCGGAAACGATCCGGAAATCATGCGCCCGGCTTCTATGCAAAGCACGGGGCGAAGCCGTTTCCCGCCCGCAAACACGCTGTGCCGCATCGCCTTGTGGATCGATGAGGGGTGCTCGTTTTCGAGCGGGATCAAGCGGTCAAGCGCTGCATCAGTGAGATGCTGTCCCTGTTCCAGAGTTTCCTTCAGCATGTCGAGGCAGTATAACAAGCGCTCGCCGTTAGCAGGCGTGACCACACCTACTGCTGGGGTAGAAGAAACGCCAACCACGAAGGTTCACGAAGGAAAATCCGATTCAAGCCGCTGCGCCGCGGCCCATTGCGGTGTTACGAAGTACCGAGGTTAAGACCGTGCTCACATCATCCGCCGCACAGATGTCGCTTGCACCGGCTTCCATCGCCGCCATCCACATTTCTTCGTCCGGAATGCGGTGCGTGCAGACGATCGGCAACCCGGGAAAATCCTGACGCAGGCTCTGCACGTCGGTGAGCCGCCAGGTTTCGATGTTGAGAACAACGGCTTCGGGAAGGGTTCTGGTTAACTCGTCCCGCAACTCCTCTCGAGTGCGGGTGACGTGGACCGAGAAATGAGGGCGCAGCCCTCCAGCCAAGGCCCGAGCCAAATGCAGGTCTTTCTCAAGAACGACAACACTCTGAGCCATACAATCCCCCGATCATCAAGCGCGGTCAACGGCGGACGTCAACGCGAGATTCAGGCTGCGGGGTGGCATTACCACAACTCCACAGACATCCATTGAAACTTTCGGATCGCGGATCGGAGTGGGTGCGTCAGCGTCGTGCTGAAGCCTTCTCGGCCGGCGACTCGAACGGTTCTGCCTGGAGCTTCCCGTTTTTCTTAAGCAGGATCTCAACTTTACCCTCTGCCTGTTCCAGTTCCTTGCGGCAGGAGGAGGAAAGTTGCATTCCCTCTTCGAAGAGAGTGAGAGACTTTTCCAAAGGGACTTCTCCCTTTTCCAGTTCCTGAACAATTTTCTCCAGTCGCTGGAGGCACTCTTCAAATTTTGCCAACGGGGATTCGCTCCGTCTTTCTATTGTAATGCAACGAATTTGTGCCGGTGTCCAGTCTTTTCGATAAAGGGAACCGAAATCATGCACAAAATATTCCCGATCGGGGAAACATGATCCATGTCTGAAGACTGAAACAGCACGAAGGGGTGAATCGAATGGCCTTATGTCTATGCCGTAACTTTGGAGCGTCCGTCGCTGCCCAGTGCTTCTAAAACGTCGACGGCGGAGCTATAGCGTCCATTGGGCGCGCTGATCTGTGCGCCTTGCACGGTCTGTCGTACGGCGATCAGCATTTCTCTGCGCGATGGCGACCCCCTCGGCCCTGGCAGCTTCCGGGGTTTGGGCGCGGGCCATGCGCTCCAGAATGGCATCGGGGACCGAGACGCGCAGTTCGTTCTTCATGAACTCCGCATTACGCACGCTCACCAGCGGCCAGATACCTGCGACCACCGGAATGCGGCAGTGTTCGATACGGCGTAAGAAGTTCTCCAGCAGCCGCAGGTCGAAGACCGGCTGTGTGACAGCGTATTCTGCCCCGGCTTCCACCTTGTATTCGAAGCGCCGAATCTCTTCGTCAAGGTCGGTCAAGCCGGGATTCGCTCCCACGCCAATGACAAAGCCTGTACCGGTTCCGATTGGGTTCCCTCCCAAATCGAGTCCTCGATTGAGGTTGCGGGCAATATTGACCAGGCCGATTGCGTCCACATCAAAGACAGCCGTGGCATCGGGATAGTTGCCCATCTTCGGCGGATCGCCGGTGATGCAAATCAGATTTCGTATGCCCACAGCCGCAGCGCCAAGAAGGTCGCTTTGGATGCACAACACGTTGCGGTCGCGGCAGGTGTAGTGCAGGATGGCGTCAATACCGACCTCGCGCTGAATGAGCAGAGAAAGTGCCTGGTTGCTCATGCGAGCCGATGCCCGGGGGCTATCCGGAATGTTGACGGCGTCCACGCCGACAGATTTGAGGAAACGCGCTCCCTCAACCTCTTTGCGGATGTCGATGCCCTTCGGGGGAACGATCTCCACCATGGTGACAAATTCGCCATGCGCGAGTTTGGCCCCGAGCGCCGATCGATCTTGTAGCGGAACATTCGGAAGGGCCTTGGGAGCCGCGACAGTGGCCGACACGGCCAATGCCGTCTTACCTCGAGCTTCCCCCACGCGGAGGGCACCTTTCATCACACGAATGTGTTCCGGCTCCGTTCCGCAGCAACCACCCACGATGCGCACCCCGGCGGCGACAAACTTGCGCGCATAGCTCGCCATGTATTCCGGCGAACATAAGTAAATATTCCGGCCTTCGACGGATCGCGGAATCCCGGCATTTGGTTGGGCTGAAAGCGGTAAGGATGTAGCCGCGCGCACTCGCTCGACTGCATCCAGCATGGCGACGGGCCCGACGCTGCAGTTACAGCCAATGACATCCGCCCCCCATTCCGCGAGCTTAGGCGCGAAAGTTTCGGGATCGGAGCCGTCGAGGCAATTTCCGTCTTCGTCGATCGTGACCTGGGCAACGAGGGGAAGATGAGGCGCAACCTCTTTCGCTGCCTGCATCGCCTGATGGATCTCTTCCAGATATCCGAAGGTTTCGAGAATTAGAAGATCGACGCCGCCCTGGGCAAGCGCTTCGATTTGTTCGCGGAAGGCGTCGCGCGCCTCCTGAAAAGAAGTTTTTCCCAGGGGTTCAATTCTGGTTCCCAGCGGGCCAACCGATCCCGCAACCCATACATCGAAGCTTTTGGCGGCATCCCGCGCGAGCCGCGCACCTGCCAAATTTATGTCACGAACCTTGTCCGCTAAACTGTGTCGAGCGAGGCGGAAAGAGTTAGCGCCGAAAGTATTAGTTTCAATAATCTCGGCTCCGGCCTGCAGGTAGTCGTGGTGAACTCCACGAATCAGTTCAGGCTGGGAGAGATTGAGTTCGTCGTAAGACCGGTTGATAAAGATGCCTTTGGCATAGAGCAGGGTCCCCATTGCTCCATCGCAAAGCACGGGGGACTGCTTGAGCCGGGCAAGAAGGTCAGCCGCCATATCTTTGGTGAGAATACAGGATGAATACGCTTTACGCATCTCGCGCGGAGGGTCGCACGCGTCATCACTGACTTCGGCGCGGGTCTGTTATAATCCACGATTTCGCAATTAAATCTTCCTTTTTCAAGTTGTTAGGAGCCTGCCGTTTGAAGAAACGCATCCTTGTCCTGGTCGTCGGATTGTGGTCCGGCCTTAGTTTCGTCTCGTGCGGTGGCGGCAGCAAAAAGACTGGGCCACCCAGTGGGCTGGCGCAGCGAGTGTTAGCTACTCAGGGGGTCACGACCAGCCTCAACTTCGGTGCCGCTTACATCCTCAACGGGTTGAATGACACCATTGCTCGCGTTTCCCCAATCACCGCCGGAACCAACCCTGGTCTGATGGCAATCTCTCCGACGCGCAACGTTGTTGCGGTGTTCGATGCCAGCGCGAACATCATCTACCTGGAAAATACCCGTACCGAGAATTCAGTTGGCAACATTCGCATTGCCGGACCGACGCAGAGCATGGTGGTGCCGACTGCCGCGTCCACTGTGTACGCCGCGATCCCTACCGCCTCGATCAGCGGATTCTCCTTTCAAGGCGCGGTTGCCGTTGCGGACTTTACCCGCTCCATCCTGATCACAATTGCCGTCACCAATGCGCAAACGGTAGTGGCCAATGCAAACGGCACGCAGATTCTAGTATTCAGCAACGACTCGGATTCCATAACGATCCTCAATCCTGTGCTGGCCGTCCCGCCGGTGGATACAAGTTGCGTCACGAATCCGCCGAATTCGGTGTGTACGGTCGTGCCTGGCTTCGACCGTCCGGTGAATGCCATCGTTAACGGCAACACCGCGTATGTCTTGAATTGCGGCCCGCAGTGCGGAGGCACGCAGGCGAGCGTGGCTGTATTGGACCTCGGCTCCCTAACCGTGACGAACACCATCCCCGTGGATGCCGCTACCATGGCTGTTTTGAGCGGATCGACCCTCTATGTGGCGGGCACTCCTGCTTCGTCGGCTGTCAATAGCTGCACAGGGCAAACGACTGCCGCAACTGTCTGTGGACGGCTTGACGTTGTTGATCTTGGATCGGGAACCGTGACCTCAAGCGCCGTCATCACCGACGGCTTTCACGATCATATGGACATGACGACCAATGGACAGCTCTTCATTGGATCGAAGAATTGCACCAACATCGGCGATGTGAACAATCCTAGCGGGGAAGTACGCGGTTGTTTGTCCATCTACAAGGTTGCCGACGGTTCGGTGCTGGTCCCTCCAGATAACGGAACCGTGAACGGCTTGCAGGGCTTTGTCAGCCGCAATGTCGAGTACGTCGCCCAAGGTGGATCCCTGCGCGTGTATGACACCACGAAGGACACTCTGCTGGTCAACGATTTCCTGCCTCAGGGATCGATCAACCTCGTAGGCTACGTCGGCGACGTGAAGGCGATCGATTTCTTCTAGGGAGTGTTCTTGCTAGAGGGGCGTCCGCCCTACTTCTTCTCGGGGTCGAGCACCAGACGGTGCGACTTCGACGCCTCAACCGCCTTGCCAGTGAAGGGCAACGTGAATGTCGATCCGCCGTACCACGCCTGCCATTGGTCCATGTAGTAGGGGCTGAGAAAATTTCCGCCCTGGCCGGTCACCGTATTGAGTGTGGATTGATCCAGGTCCGCAAGATTCGCTGTGAAGCGTTCCGAGGGGCCATGAAGCCTAGTCACCGCTTTGACGCTATATCCGCTCCCAGATTGTTCCTGCACTCCGGGTCCCGTCCAACGCCTCACTAACGGAATCTTTTCCAGGATCGGATGTTGAATTTCGACAGCATTAAAGGCTCCCCATCGCCACGTAGAGAGATCCTTCGGGGCCAGCGGATCGTTCACTGCCGCTTCCACGGCCGCGGTCAACAGGTCGTCATAGTTCGCAAAATTCTCAGGCAGCCAGCGCTTCGGATGGTGTAGCAGAATGTTTTCCATCCAAACAGTGCGCATTTCCCAGGAATAGGTCTTCCAATTCAGGATCGCCTTTTGTTGAGTGGCGTCTGCGGGAGCGCTGCCTAGCTTAGATTCAAGAAGCAGCCGCCGCAATTCGCGGATCGCATTCTCGGTGATAGTCGGAGCGGCGGACGACGCCAGCATGCGACCATCCCAACTTCGTATCAGGTCGGCTGCTTGCTTGGCGCGTGCCGATGCTTTCGCCGCATGATCCACGGCATACACGAAGCGCTCAGCCGCGAACAGGTGCGATTCCGACTCGATGTCGGTCTGCAGAGCAAGCATATCGGCCGCGGAAAATTTCCGTCCTGATTCCAGCACGTGATAGATGCGCGCCGTGCGCCACGGCGCCTCCCACTCCATGCTGACGGGATTGGGATAGTCATCGGGAACAATTCTTCCATTCGCAGTCGCGATGATCCCGGAAGGAGGGTTGTAAATGCTGGGAAGTTTCTCGAAGGGAATGAATGAGGTCCACTCGTGAGCATCGTCGGCGCCACTGGCGGGTAGGCTGCCGTCTCCCGCGGCGCGGATCGGAACTTTGCCGGTGGTGTGATATCCGATGTTTCCATCGATGTCGGCGTACACAACGTTCTGTCCCGGCGCATCGAGTTGAGAGAACGCCTTCTGAAATTGATCCCAATTCTGCGCAGCATCTACATCAAAGAAGGGAATGCGGAGGCCGTCGTACATTGTCCATCGAAGGGCGAGGGAGCGTGTCTCGCCGGGAATCAGTTCGCTGACAATCGGACCGTGACGGGTGATCCTCACATCGACCATAACGTCCGGCTCGCCTTTGACGTGAATCACCTCTGCGCGGTGTTCAGGTTCAAGCCATCCAGCAGGAGTCTGATACGCGCCCTGCGGGTTGAAGTTCTCGACGAATAGGTCGGTGACGGCTGGACCGACATTTGTGCATCCCCAGGCGATTCGCTGGTTATGGCCGACGATCACGTAGGGCATGCCGGGTAACGTCACTCCAGCGACGTCGAGCGCACCCGAGTGCAGGTGCGCTTCGTACCAGAGGTTCGGCATCTGATGGCCGAGGTGCATATCATTTGACAGCAGAGGTTTTCCCGTAACCGTATGGATCCGGAGACGACCCAGTCGTTAGAACCATTAACAGGGACATCGCCTTCCATCGCGAATAGCTGGGAAGGAGAACTCAAGCGTGTCACGGCATTGTCCGGCGCATCCTCCTCGTCATCGTCATCCGAGTCTCCCGAACCGGCGTCGGGAGTGTTGAGGTCTTCGCGCATAACCGTCGGAGGCCGATCATGCCAGGAGCGGTTCACATATAGATCGGCAGTTAGATCGGGCCCCAGTTTTGCGAGGATTTTCTCGCGCGACAGAGTGTCGTAAACGTATCCGTAATTCAGATCCTTGACCATCTGGTTAGCAATAACGACGGAGTCTTCGGCGAGCCATGGTTTGGGCGCGTACCGGAGAATGCGGAATTCGATGGGCAGTTTGTCGCTGCGCTCGGCGATGTAGGCATTCACGCCGCGGGCGTATGCTTCAAAGTAGCTGCGGTCCCGCGGACTCGCGACTCCCAGGGACTTTCTCGCAGCCGCGCGCAGACCCAAGATTCGCTGCTCGCGATCCAGTTTCAGTGTGTCATGACCGAGTATTTCCGATAGTTCACCGCTTCCGAAGCGGCGCATGACATCCATCTGCCAGAGACGATCTTGCGCCGTAACGTAGCCTTGGGCAAAAAATAAATCCTCCATTGAGGCGGCTTCAATCGTCGGAACTCCGTGACCGTCGCGCGTAATCGTGACAGTCGCCAGGAGACCGCTGACTTGCAGCTTGCCGTCGAGGCGTGGCAGGGCAGCAGTTGTGACGTGGTAGGCGTAGGCGATGATGCCAACGATCAGGATCACGACGAAGATAAATACCCAAAACAGGCTGCGTAGAAATGACGAACGGGGGGTGTGTGGCGTGCGGATTTCTGCCATCGTGCTCATGAGGAACCATTGATTGTATGCCAGCGGGCATGAACGGAAGTGAAAATGAATTTCATTTTCAAGATGCCATGGTGATATCCTGACTCGCTGTCCTCGCCCCATGCTGCAGAAGCGCATCGACGACCAACCCACTCTCTCCCGCCAGATGGTTCGCGAGGCGCAGGAGATTCTTCACCGTCATTTGAAGGACGTCGGGCTGAAGCAAACCGCGCAGCGCGACACCATTCTGCGCACATTCCTCGAGACCCGCGACCATCTCTCGACCGACGAGTTACACCGACTGGTGCAAAAAAAAGATGAGCGAATCGGATATACCACTGTGTATCGCACGCTCAAATTGCTAGCCGAGTGCGGTCTGGCGAGCGAGGTCGCTTTTCATGACGGCATCGCACGCTACGAGCACCAGTACAACCGGCGCAGCCACCATCACATGGTCTGCACCGATTGCGGCAGTTCCGTGGAATTCTTTTCCCAGGAAGTCGGCCAGTTGGAACAGGAAATAGGCCGCAAGTATCACTATCTGACGACCCGGCACACGTTTCAGATTTATGGAGTCTGCGAAGATTGCCGCGAGAAAAGTAGCGGCGCACGAGCGATCTAGTTCGTTTTTCCTGCCTGGCCATTTCCTCCGAAATCAAAAGTGCAACATCGCTCCTGGAGCCAGCAGGTTCCACGGGTGGAATGGAATATTCCGCACGATTCCGAACAGTACGATGACCGCGCAAAGGGCACGGATGGCGTTCGCCCGAAGCCAAGGCTCGGGCAGCCCTTGTCCCCGGACAAGCCGCAGAAGTTCTGATGAAAGACCGTATCCAAGAAATGGCAGCAGCATCACAGTCAGAGGATTCATGGCCCACGCCTCGCGCAGATTTCCATGCAGCAGTTGATGCAAGGCGCGCAGAGAGCCGCAACCCGGGCAATACCATCCTGTCAAATAGCGGACGGGGCAGGGCGGGAATATGCCGGACGTTGCGGGATCGAATGCACGCAGCAGAATCATGCCCGTAGATCCAAGCAAGAAGATGAATCCCAGCAGTAAGCGGTCGTGTCGTTGCGTCCAGAGGAGCATGGCGCTAGTTCGAATGGAGACCGCTGATGACTCCGAAAAAGATGAACAGCATATAAAATCCAATGACCGCGACGCCGACTCCGGCCGAGATCAGGCACCACAACTTCGCATTCTTCGAGGCCATCTGCGCGCCCGCAATGTCGCCGGCCTGCAGCTTTCCATTGACCTGCGCAGCGTAAACGATGGCTGGGATGCCCGCCGGCAGGCAACAGAGCACGGTCGCCAGGATTGCGAACACCAGGTAATTCGGAACGGCCGGCCCGGGAGGGATCACCACTCCGGTGATCGGAAGGGCAGAAGGAGTCGTTGCCTGCGGGGCTGGAATCGCTACCTGTAAGCTCCGGCCGCACTGCACGCAAACAGCAGCCGTGTCGGCGTTACTCGCTCCGCATTGGGGACAATACATTTCGCGTTCTCCTAAAAAGAGATCGAGACCCTAGTGCAATACAGTGCCCTTATCGAGGCACTCCTGTCCGGAGGCGCTGGCTTTGACTTTGATCACCGCCGATTCATCAGCGCAGAAAGTCCGGACACCGGTCTGATTGAATGACACCGGAATCGCCGCGACCTGGAAATAGCTGTGGTAGCCGGCGGTTCCTCCCTCAGAAACGCACTGTGTGAGCTCAAACGAATATCCATCCCTGCGCCCTTTGGTGATATTTCCGGGGAGCGTTCCGGCATTTGCCAGGTTTTCCAGCGAGCAGGTGTAACCCTCGTCGCTGTGAGTCTGGGCATAAGTAGCTTCGGCGGCGGCGATCGCTCGAACTCCCTCGATCGCCGACTCTTCGTTGGCGGCGATACGCGCTCGCAGCAGGTTAGGAATTGCGATGGCCGCGACGATCAAGATTACTGGGATCATCACGACTCCCATGTAGCCGAGTACCAGTCCCGCGATTGCCATCCCGCGGCCGGAAAGGCGGCCTGCGCTCTTCTTAATGTCCGATAGAGCGAGATGGCCATAAATGATTGCAACAACGCAGATTGGGAAGATGCCGATGAGCCCCGTGACTAAGCTGACGATGGCTTTTCCGCTCGTTTCTGCGGGAGCGCCGGGATTGGCAACCGGCTGGGCAGCGGAGGGTCCGCGGGCGTCTCCTCTCCCACAGACGCGGCAGAAGGTATCGCCTGCGCCCATCGTGTTTCCGCAGGCCATGCAAAGTGGGCTCATTCTTAATTCCTCCCGGCCTAGAGATGAAATCGGGGCGCCGGAATGGGTCGAAACTACTCTCCGCAATGGCTTGCGTCAATGCGCTGGCTGGTTCCTCCGTGTCGGTTGAGGCTGCTCTCTGTCCTGTCGAGAGCCGCCGCTAGACTTTCTCCTTTCCAAAAGTCCCATTGCTTTCAGAAAGGCTTTTTGATACCTTGCCGCGACGCCGTTTGGGGGAGCGTTCCGGCTGTTTGCGGAGGTCTGTCCTCATTTCGAGCGAAGGAGATCCTTATGGCTTTTTGTAACATGTGCGGAGCGCAAATCGCTGACGGCACAACTACCTGCGCAGCGTGCGCAGGCCGCGCTCCTGCCGCGACACCTGCGGCAACGACCGCTCCCGGTCAGGCAATGGCCGATAACGTTGCCGGAATGCTCGCCTATGTCACGATCATTCCTGCGATCGTCTTCCTGGTGATGGAGCCCTACAACAAGAACCGCTTCATCCGCTTCCACTCGTTCCAGTGCTTGTTCTTTGCCGGCGCTCTTTTTGTGCTGCATGTCGGACTGTCGATCTTCGCGTTCATTCCGTTTCTGGCGCTGATCACTTTACCGCTGCATTTGCTCATCAGCCTCGGCGGTTTGATCCTCTGGATCGTTCTGCTGCTGAAGGCAAATTCGGGATTGATGTACAAACTCCCGATCATCGGCGACATTGCCGAGAAGCAAGCGAACGCGATCTAATCCTCTCCTCTGCTTTGGTAGCGAGTTCCTTCGTCACCCGAAGGAACTCGCGCTACCTACTTCTGAAAGAAAAAGAAGCGCTCGTTAACTGAAGACACAAAAGAATAGGGAAGGAAACCTTTCTGACCGGTTTCCTTCGTGTCCTTTGTGGTCCATGATTTTCTGATTGTCTTCATCGATGCCGCCTGTGCCCGCTTGACTTTCTTCCTGTAAGCTGTCAATCCTATTAGCTTTTACCTGCGACCTAGTCCGCGCCGGGCTCGGTTCTAGCAGGAATTCGGAAGACGATTGGGGAATTCATTGCGAGTTCGGGTTTTCTATCACGACAAGTGTTTCGATGGAGCTTCTTCGGCCGCCTTGTTTTCCCGCTTCTATCAAGAGCGAATTCGTGAGGACGCAGAATTCGAATTTACCGGGCTCGTTCACCGGGCCGGCGCGCTCTTCGACGAAAAGCAATTCGATGGCGACGAGAACGCGATCGTCGACTTCAAGTATTCAAGCTCTCCGGAAATTACGTGGTGGTTCGATCACCACGAGAGCGCTTTCCTGTCGCCGGCCGATGCCGAACACTTCGAGCAGGACCAGAGCAATCGCAAATTTTACGATCCCGATTTCAAGTCGTGCACTAGTTTCATCGCGATGATCGCGCAGCAGCGCTTCGGCTTCGATCCCACGCCGGTCGCCGATCTTGTGCATTGGACCGACATCATCGACGGCGCGTTGTATCCCGATGCGAAGACCGCGGTGGAGATGAAGGCTCCGGCGATGAAACTAACGATGGTGATCGAGTCTGCGCCCGATCACGTCTTCGTGCCCAAGCTGATCCCGCTGCTCGCCACCAAGTCACTGGCGGAGATTCTGGAAGAGCCGTTCGTTGCTCCCCTATTGCCGCCGCTTCTGAAGCGCCACGAACTCTCTATAGGAATTTTGAAAGAGCGCTCCGAGTGCAAGGACGCGACAATCTTTTTCGACGTGACCGACCACGATCTTGAGGGCTACAACAAGTTCGTCCCCTACTATCTGCATCCGGAGTCGGTGTACAGCGTTGGGCTGAGCAAGAGCAGCTTCCGCGTGAAAGTCTCGGTGGGCTCGAATCCGTGGGCGCCGCAGGAACCGGAAGTCAATCTGGCGCGAATCTGCGAACGCTACGGCGGCGGCGGCCACGCTCGCGTCGGAGCGATTTCTTTTAACGTCAACCAGCACGCAGAAGCCATCAAGGCTTCGCAAGAAATCGTGACTGAGTTGCGGACGGCGATTCGCCAGAAGAAGGGTTAGTCCTACTTTCAGCCTCGACCGCAGGCGTCTGCCTTCATGCTTCGTTGTCGATTTCCATTTGCATCAACTAAGCTTGTTTCATGCTGAAACAGGGAATCGCGTTCGTCACACTGTTGTTCGCCCTCCTGTCGCCAATCTCCCGCGCGCAAGGCACTCCAAATGAAACTCTGCTTGCTCTCAGCAAGCGGGATCACACTCTCGCCATCGTCGATCCGATTAAGTTGACTGTTGTAAGTAAAGTCCCGGTCGGGAACGATCCTCACGAAGTCATTGCCTCGGCTGACGGAACCACCGCGTACGTCTCGAACTATGGCGGTGGAGCTTTCAACACGCTGGCTGTGATCGATCTAACTGCGCAGAAGGCGCTGCCGGAGATCGATCTCGGCGCATTGCGCGGTCCCCATGGATTGATCTTCGTCGGAGGCAAACTCTATTTCACGGCGGAAGCTGCCAAAGCGATCGGTACCTATGATCCGGCGACAAAGAAGATTGATTGGATCTTCGGTACCGGGCAGAACCGGACGCACATGGTCTACGTCTTCGACGATCTCAAGCGCATCGTGACGACCAATGTCAGCTCAGGAACCGTCAGTTTCATCGAGAAAACTGCGGGACGTCCGATGGGCGGGCCGCCCCCGGGTATGGCCCCTCCGCCAGGCGCGGCGCCGGGAGCACGCGGCCCGATGGGACCTCCGGGAGGCGATTGGGATCAGACTGTGATTAAGGTGGGCAATGGCTCGGAGGGCTTCGACGTGTCACCCAACGGGAAAGAGATGTGGGTCGCCAACGCACAGGACGGCACCGTCTCGATCATCGATTTAGCGGTGAAGAGAGTGACTTCGACTCTGAACGTGAATGCCCGCGGAGCAAATCGCTTGAAATTCACACCGGACGGGACTCATGTATTTGTGTCGATGCTGGGCGGGCCCGACTTGCTCATCCTCGATGCCGCCAGCCGTCAGGAAATCAAGCGCATTCCTGTGGGTCATGGCGCTGCCGGTATCCTGATGCAGCCGGATGGCGTCCGCGCTTTTGTGGCCTGCACTCCCGACAGTTATGTGGCGTTGATCGATCTAAAGACTCTAACCGTTACGGGCCATCTCGATGTGGGACCGGAGCCCGATGGCCTAGCCTGGTCCGTGAAGCACTGACCGTTTATTGAACGGGCGCGCCGCTGGCGAGGCATGCCGCCGGATTGCTGTCATTCGAGGAACGGACCAAGCCCGCCTGATCTGCGCAGAATGTTTTGCGCCCCGGCATGTTCGCTCCAGGAACGGCTGTGAGCCGGAAACTGGTAGCCGGCGCACCTTCGCAGCCTGAAAGAACGAAGACAAATCCGAAGCGCTTTCCACTGGCCAGACCACTATTGATCAGCATCGCCTGATGCTCATTCGGCTGGCCTCCACCAAAACCGTCAAGGTCTGAGAGTGAGCACGTATATCCCACTGTCGGATATGTGGTCGCGTACGTGGCCTCGGCTTTGAGGATGGTGTGCATCGCGGCTAACACCATGGCATCGCTTCCCGCGGAAACCGGAGGCATTTCGCTTCGAGGATTGACCCCGCTTGTCGCAGAGGCTGGAACCTTCATCTTGTCCGTGATTGCTTTGAGGAAATCTGGATCGGCGAGCGGCACATGCAGCGTGACGGAAATCTCGTTCAGCTTCCAGACCTGCTCTTCCTGCTTCATCGAGAACGTAATTTGCGGCAACAGCGGCGACTTCTCCTCGTGACCTTCCTTATACATGTGAAATGAAAGGTCGATATCGTCCGTATCTCCGCGAAGGGCGTCATTCTCCACAGTAATCTCAGCTTTTTGTCCGAGCTTGGAATTTTCAAAGCTGAGCAAGACCGATCCTGAATCGAAG
The DNA here is from genome assembly GCA_963819455.1 of uncultured Acidobacteriota bacterium. Classification (GTDB taxonomy): domain Bacteria; phylum Acidobacteriota; class Terriglobia; order Terriglobales; family Acidobacteriaceae; genus Sulfotelmatobacter. The sequence goes on along the minus strand of CAWFWF010000007.1, from coordinate 451,272 downwards.
GTCTGTACGCTCTGCCCCTGGGTCTGGAGTTGGGTCATCATCATCGAGTACTGCTGGAGATTGCTCAACGTGCCCGCCTTGTCCAGCGCGGCGATCGTTGCTGCGGGAAGATGCTTCACGAATGTTCCGGGAGTCTTGCCAAAGAACATCTCGACCAGCGCTTGGCGCGCCGTCTGCGGGGCGGCCGCATTCTGCGCAAGCATACCGGACACACAGAATATCGACACAAGAGCGCTCCGAACGATTCGTTGCATGGTTATCTCCCGCCTTGATCGTGTCACGGACATTCCATCTGCTCCAGTTACGGAGGTAAGAGCTGGTAGAAATTGCCGTGGCAGGGAGGGTTCTGCTGTATGGGAGGCATCCGGTCGCCGTGATACCCTCGCAGTTGAGTCGCTGATCATTCATGCGCCTGCTCGGAAACATGTCAGATCCGGACTGCCGCCAAAGGCAGGTGCTCCGAGCCGTTGCCGCATTTGAATTTTTCAAAGGCGGTTTCGTATTTCTCATGGGGATTTGCGCCCTCGCCCTGGTCCACAAAGATGTGTGGCTCTACGCGGAAAGTCTCCTCGCGCTATTTCACATCAGCACCGATCGCCGTTCGGCGCAGATGTTTCTCGATTTCGCTGACAGCGTAACGGATGCCCGCCTCTGGGCCGCGGCGCGGATCGCATTCGCCTATACCATTCTTCGATTCGCGGAAGGGTACGGGTTGTGGCGAGGGCGGACCTGGGCGGAATGGGTGGCGTTTCTCTCCGGCACTCTCCTGCTGCCACTGGAAATTCGCGAATTGCTTCGTGGAGTCACCGCCTTGCGCTGTTCCATCCTGATCGCAAATCTTGTAATTGTGTTCTACATGCTGCATGTCATCCTCACCGGAAGAGCACACAGGCAAGCGGCAGCGAGTCAGAGTACGGAGTAAGATCGCTGAAATCTTGGAGAAACATCCTTGTGATAGCCTGATTCGCGATTCCGTCCGCCAAAGACCTCATGAATACACCCAATTCCTCACATCTCGATTTGCAAACCACAGCCAAAGAAATCATGCAGAAGTATGGCTTCCAGCCGGACTTTCCTCCAGAGGTCTCATCGCAACTCGCGCAGATCAAGCAGTCGCCGCCGCAAGCAGCGGCCGGGCCCGATGTGCGCGACATGCGAAGCCTGCTGTGGTCCTCAATCGATAACGACACCTCCCGCGACCTGGACCAGATCGAGGTCGCTGAGGCCGGAGCGAATGGCGATGTGAAGATCATGGTTGGGATCGCCGACGTCGATGCCTTTGTCGCGAAACAGACTCCTATCGATCAGCATGCCGCGCGCGAGACCACCACGGTCTACACCGGGGTTAGAAACTTCCCCATGCTGCCGGAGGAGCTTTCCACAGGAGCGAGTTCGCTACTGGAAGACCATGATTGCCTGAGTGTCATTATCGAATTCATCGTCGATTCCGCTGGCAACCTGAAATCGCAGAATCTCTACCGTGCCTTGGTGCGCAACAAGGCGCAATTGCAGTACAACTCCGTGGGCGCATGGCTCGAAGGAAGAGCCGCTGCGCCGCCGAAGGTTGCCGCCTCCAATGAGTTACAGGAGCAACTGAAGTTGCAGGATCAAGTTGCCCAACTTCTGAAGGGGCAGCGCCAGCAGCATGGCGCCCTCAATCTGCAGACCGACGAAGTGCTTCCGCTCGTGCTCAACGACCAAGTCGTCGATGTCGTGAAGCAGGAAAAAAATCGCGCTACTGAACTCATTGAAGACTTCATGGTGGCTTCCAACGGGGTCGTGGCCCGGATGCTTGAGAACGTTTCGTCGCTGCGGCGCATCGTACGCACTCCGAAGAACTGGGATCGTATCGTGCAACTCGCCGCCACCAAGGGCGAGAAGCTTCCCGCGCAACCGGATTCCAAGGCGCTCAACGAGTTATTGCTCAAGCGCAAGGCGGCCGATCCCGATCACTTCGCCGATCTTTCCATAGCAGTAATCAAGCTGATTGGTCCCGGGGAATATGTCCTGGAGCGTGCCGGGGAAGCGGCGCCCGGACATTTTGGCTTGGCCGTTCAGGATTACACCCACTCAACGGCTCCAAACCGCCGCTTCGCCGACGTGGTCACTCAACGCCTCATTAAGGCAATGCTGGCGAAGCAGCCAAATCCATACACCGACGTCGAACTCACGGCGATCGCCTCCAACTGCACGCAAAAAGAAGACGCTGCCAGAAAAGTCGAGCGCGAAATGTCCAAGCGGCTTTCCGCCATCGCCATGCAAAGTCGTATCGGCGAAGTGTTCGACGCCATCGTCACCGGGGTCACGGAACATGGAACCTTCGTTCGCGTACTGAAACCTCACGTCGAAGGCATGCTGGCCCAGGGACAGCAAGGCCTTGATGTCGGCGACAAGCTCCGAGCAAAGTTGCTTCGCGCCGACATCCAGAAGGGCTACATCGATTTCGCTAAGGCCTAGTTTCGCCGCCAAATAGCGGACTAAGGTGTCACCACGGCAGCTAATTGTTGCCCCGCCCCGCCTCCGCTACGCTAACCAGATAGGCGTAGTGCGGATCAGGGGGCGGAGTCTGTTGAGTTGGCAGAAGATAGTCTGCGGGTCTTTGATCGTCATCCTGCCGGCATCCTTGTCTGCGCAGGATACGACCGGCGCGATCCTGCAGAGTAGCGGCGCGGGCGTGATGGTGAACCAGTCCATCGCCAACCCTACGACTGCACTGTTTCCGGATGACGTCATCCAAACGCAAAAAGACGGGCGCGCCCGGATTGAACTCGCAGGCTCAACGGCCGACATCGACTCTGACACGGTCGTACAGTTTGAAGGGGACCTGCTGGTCCTCGATCACGGCAGCGTATCCGTCAATACCAGTCGCGGGTTTCGCGTTCGCGTCGGTTGCATCATCATCACGCCCGTGAATAGCGCCATCTGGACTCTTTACCAGGTTTCCGACACCAGCGGCAAGGTGACAGTATCGGCCTTCAAGAACGATGTCTACATCGATACAAGTTCGAAGGACGATCGCGAGGAGATCACTCGCGATAAGAGGTCGAACCGCGAGATCGTGCGCGAGTCGGAACAGAAATCGCGCGAGGAAAAATGCGGCGGCGCTTACATGAATCCCGCGGAGAGCCCCGCGGGAAAGGGCGCCATCCTGAACTCAGGCTGGGCGAGGCTCGCCGGATCCGTAGGCATCGGAGTTCTAAGCTGCTGGGCGCTTTGTTTTAACAACGACGATCCCATCAGCCCAAGCCACCCGTAGAACCCTCAGGTTGCGAAATAAATCCAGCAAATGTCGCGGTCATCGCGACTCTACTAGAGCCTTGATGCTTTTCGGTTGCCTTCGTGCACCTTCGTGTCCTTCGTGGTGATGGGGGTCGAGGGGTTGACCGTCGTGGTCGAACCCTCCTTGTGATCCCAATCACAAAGGCGTATATTGATTTCGAACGAACGTTCGAATTATTCTCTGGTTCAGTCAATGGCGACCTCCACTCCAGCCCGGCGCGTCACGGCACGACGGAACCGTCGCGCTCCCGTACCCGAGACGCGCTACGACCGGCGTCTGGCGGAGATTCTGACCCATGCCACGGACGTTTTCTGCAGAAAAGGATATGAAGGGGCTTCGATGCGCGATCTCTCGCGCGAAAGCGGGATGTCGCTTGCGGGCCTGTATTACTACTTCGAATCCAAAGAGCGATTGCTGTACCTGATCCAGAAGCACACCTTCAGCACAATCGTGCATAGCCTGAAGAGTCGATTGGAAGGGGTCGCGGACGCCGAAGAGCGCATCCGTATCTTCATCCTCAATCACCTGGAGTACTTCCTGGCGAACCAGGCGGCGATGAAGGTGCTCTCGCACGAAGCGGAAGTGCTTAAGAATGGTTTCGCGACAGAGGTCGCCGGCATCAAGCGCGAGTACTACCGGATCTGCGTCGGATTGCTGGACGATTTGAAACGTGAGCGCGGGCTGCAATTCTCTTCGCGGCTGGCTGTGCTCAGCCTATTTGGCATGATGAATTGGATATATACCTGGCACAATCCGCGCGTCGACGCGGAAGCAGGTTCAATTGCCCAGGAAATGGGCGATCTCTTTTTGCGAGGAGTCACCAGCGAGAAATCTCGCAAGGATCGCTAGGCGACGGATTAAGGAAGAAGGAAACCGGGTCCAAGACTTTGTTGACATTCGAGACTTAAGAACTGAGGAGTGACATATGGCGACGACAACACAGCCGGCAAGCAGCGAATCCACCAAGCAACTAATCAACTACCGCGCCGATGGCGGAGTAGCGGTCATCGAGATGAACGATCCGCCGGCCAACACTTACACCTACGAAATGAATCGTCAGCTCGATGAAGCCATTTTGAGAGCGCGCATGGAGAATGACGTTTACGTGATTTTGCTGACGGGCGCAGGCGACAAGTTCTTCTCAGCCGGCGCGAATATCAAGATGCTTTCGAGCGTTGATCCGACGTTCAAGTACTACTTCTGCCTGCACGCCAACGAGATGCTGTTACGCCTTGAGCACACGCCCAAGTTGGTGATTGCCGCCATCAACGGCCACTGCGTCGGCGGAGGCCTCGAGATCGCGATGGCCGCGGACATTCGCATCGCCCGCCGGGACTCTGGAAAGATCGGCTTGCCTGAAGTGAATCTTGGCGTTCTGCCCGGTACGGGCGGCACGCAGAGATTGTCCCGCATGGTCGGGAAGAGCAAGGCTATCGAACTGATGGTGACCGGCAATACGTTTTCGTTCGAAGAAGCGCAGGAATTCGGCATTCTGAACGACATCTTCGAGCGCGAAAACTTTATGGAGAACATCATGGAGTACGCGCGCCAATTCTGTCCGCCGAACAAGGCGTCGAAAGCCGTCGGCCGCATCAAGCGCGCCGTTCAGACTGGCTGGGAGATTCCGATGGAGTCTGCTCTTGCGGTGGAGCGCGAGAATCAGCAACTGCTCTTTCAGAGCGAAGACGCCAAAGAAGGTCTGGCGGCGTACGTGGAAAAGCGTCCGGCGCAGTTCAAAGCGAAATAGCTGTGTAGGGGCGGACGCATTCGTCCGCCCTGCCGGCAAAGCCGGCATGAGGAACCATCAGAATGCTGGCACCAACAAAAGCGAAACTGAAACCGGGGCAGTTGCTGATCGACGGGCAGTGGGTCGATGGGAGCAAGACCTTCGACACCAGCAACCCCGCGACCGGGGAAGTCCTGTGCAAGATAGCGGAAGCATCGTCCGCTGACGTGGACCGTGCCGTTGCCGCCGCCAGGAAAGCCTTCGAAGATCGCTCGGGAGCGTGGCGCAAGCTTTCTGCCAGCGATCGTGGCCGGCTTCTCTGGAAACTCTCAGATCTAGTCGAGAAAAACATCGAAGAACTCGCCGAACTGGAAACGCTCGATAACGGCAAGCCGATTTTCGAGTCGCGATACGTCGACATGCCGATGGTGATCGACGTCCTGCGATATTTCGCCGGGCTGGCCACCAAGATTCACGGCGAGACCGTGAACACGTTTGAAACGGCGTTCACTTACACTCTGCGCGAGCCGGTCGGCGTTGTCGGGCTGATCGTTCCGTGGAATTTTCCGCTCCTGCTTGCTTCGTGGAAAGTGGGTCCAGCACTGGCGTGCGGGAACACGCTAGTGCTGAAGCCTGCCGAGCAGACGCCGCTGTCCACACTTCGGTTCGGGGAACTGGTCCACGAAGCCGGTTTCCCCGCCGGTGTGCTCAATATTCTGACCGGCGGTCCGGAGACAGGGAAGGCAATCGTCGCCCACCCTGGGATCGACAAGATTGCATTTACCGGCTCGACCGCGGTAGGAAAAGAGATCATGCGGGGCGCCGCGGATTCCTTGAAGCGTGTCACGCTTGAACTCGGGGGCAAGTCGCCGAACATTGTCTTCGCCGACGCCGACGTCGACGGTGCCGTAAAAGGCGCGATCAACGGGATCTTTTATGGCAAGGGCGAAGTCTGCAACGCTGGCTCGCGCCTTTTTCTTGAGAGCAAGCTGAAAGACGAATTCACCGAAAAGTTGGTCGGTCGCGCCTCGAAGATGCGTCCCGCCGATCCTCTTGATCCGAAAACGCGACTGGGAGCCATCGTCAGCCAGGAGCAAATGAAGACCGTGCTGAACTTCATTGAAGCGGGGAAACATGATGGGGCGAAATTGGTCTCCGGCGGCAACCGCGTGTCAGTTGATGGCGGCAACGGATTCTTCATAGAGCCTACGATCTTTGGCGACGTCAAGAACGATATGAAGATCGCCCGCGAAGAGATTTTCGGGCCCGTGCTTTCTGTTCTGACCTTTGACGATATTGACGAGGTGATCGAGCAGGCTAACAACAATCCCTATGGATTAGCCGCAGCCGTGTGGACGCGCGATATCAAGAAAGCGCATGCGTGTCCCGCCGCCTGAAGGCTGGAACGGTATGGATCAACACCTATGGATTGATGGACGCATCGCTTCCATTCGGCGGCTATAAAAGCTCCGGCTTTGGCCGGGAGTTGGGTGCGCACGCGATGGAGCATTACACCGAACTGAAAACAGTTTGGCTAAACATGGCATAACGCAGCGCAAACGAAATCGGAACAAATAATGAGGTTGGAATCATGCCGGGAAAAGTAGCAAAAATCGGAACCTTCAGCGACTGGATCGGTCTGTTCAACGACTGGCGCAAAGATATCGGCGTTAACACGAAAGACATCGATGCCTTCCACTTCGACACGCTTTACGGCGCGATCGATACGGAAGAGATCGAATTCGGCGCCTACAAAGGTCGCCGCAAGTGGGAGAACCTTCGCCAGATTCCCACGCAACAGATGCGCGACGCGCTGATGAACATGATCGTCTACCAGGGCGACACCGAGTTCGCCAGCGTCGAGCAGCAGCGCAACCTGCTCGACAACGCTCCCACGGATTGGGATCGCCGTGCCATCACCCGCGTCATGATTGAAGAAATGCGCCACGGTTGGCAGATGTGCGCTCTCCTTGTGGATCACTTCGGCTACTCGGGCAAGGTCGAAGCGCAAAAGATGCTGGAGCGGCGCGCCTTTGAGAACAAGCGATTGCTCGGCGCCTTCAACGTCGAAGTCGACAACTGGATGGATTTTTTCACCTATACCGACTTCGTTGACCGCGACGGCAAATTTCAGTTGCAGATGCTGAAGTATTCCGCCTTCGCGCCCCTGGGACGGTCGATGTCATACATGCTTCGCGAAGAGGCCTTCCACATGGGAACCGGGAATGACGGCCTACGGCGTATCGTCGAAGCGGGAGTGATTCCAGCGTGGCTGATCCAGAAATATCTCAACAAGTGGATCTCGAGTTCGTATGATCTTTTTGGAACAGATCACTCGTCGTCCGCGCACTGGGCGTACGTCTGGGGAGTGAAGGGACGTTACGACGAGCCCAAGAACGACAAGGCTCCCGATCTGGACGACCTGAACGATTACAATCGCAACCTGTATCGCGATGAAGTGGCGGGATTGATCGAGCGATTCAACTCATCGCTAAAGCCGGGAGAGCCGCGGCTCTATGCACCGCACATCAAGTTCAACCGCGCCATTGGCCGCTGGGCGGGCCACAAGGTGCACGCGCAAACGGGTGAGCCTCTCGATGATCGCGCTTACGAAGAGCACTTGAAGGATTACATGCCGTCGGCTGCGGACAAGAAGCTACTGCTCGAGATCATCGAGAATGAGAAGAAGTGGATTGCCGAAAAGACGGGTGCGCGCGATCCGCTCTCGACGATCGGCGAAGTGCGCAAGTCGGCCATCAACATCTAGCTTCCCATCGTGACGAGCGCATCCATTGACGCTGGCATGTCCAGAACTTCGCTTGAAGTCAAGGATGGCGTCGCTCAGATTGGGCTGCGGAATGCTCCGTTGAATGTCATCGACATTCCGATGATGGCGGAACTGAATCGCACGCTGGCGGAGATCGAGGCGAACCTTGACGTCTCGGTGATCGTGATCAGCGGCGAAGGCAAGGCATTCTCCGCCGGAGTCGACGTCGCCGCGCACACGCCTGAGAAAGTGGAAGGGATGCTGGCAAGCTTCCACGCAGTGATCCGAGCGCTTGTAGCGTCGAGCAAGGTCACGATTGCTTCCGCGCACGGTCACTGCCTCGGTGGAGGCGCTGAGCTAGCGATGGTTTGCGACTTCGTCTACACGGCTACCGACACGGTCTGGGGATTTCCCGAGATCAAGCTGGGATGCTATCCGCCAGTAGCTTGTACTGCTTTGGCCGCGCTGGTAGGCCAGAAACGAGCGGCAGAACTGATTCTTACCGGACGCACGATTAGGGGCTCCGAAGCAGCGGCAATAGGTTTAGCGACTCGAGCGGTGGCCGCGGAGAGATTGCCAAGTGCGGTCGATGAATGTATCCGCGACTTGCGCAAATTAAGTCCGTCGGCCTTGGCGATCACCAAGAAGGCTTTCTACGCTTGGGACTCGATGCATTTCGACAAAGGTCTGGCGCGCGCCGAAAAGATCTATTTTGAAAGCCTGATGAAAACTGAGGACGCCCGCGAGGGTATCCAGGCTTTCATGGAGAAGCGTCCTCCAAAGTGGACAGGGAAGTAAGGCGAATCGATTGGAATATGAAATCAATCCCGAAGAAGTCAAAAGCAAGCTCGATCAGCGCGAGCCTTTCCTGTTGATCGACGTTCGTGAGCCGTGGGAATTTGAAACGGCCAAGATTTCAGGTGCTACTTTGATGCCGATGGGGGACGTTCCCACACGCGCTCACCAGGAACTCGACCCGGATCAGCACATCGTAGTCATGTGCCATCACGGAGTGCGTTCGCTGAATGTCACAGCATGGCTGCGCCAGCAAGGCTTCGAGAAAGTCCAGTCGATGCGCGGCGGCATCGACGCATGGTCTCGGCGCGTCGACGCCACGGTGCCGCTGTATTGAAGCTACTTTCAGTCAGTGGTGCAGTCAGTCTTTTAAACGACCCTGTCATCCTGAGCGTAGCCGCTTTTCAGGCGCAACGAAGGATCTCCTGCTTAACCGACCAATGCGTGCGCCAAACTGCACCACTACCCAGTCCACGCAGAGGCAGCCTGCACCCAATTGTCTGATATTCTCTTGCCGAAGTTGTACCTGCAGCCGCGATGATCACTGACTGCCACATTCACATCCAGCCAATGGATATGTTCAAGCCCCACGCGCTTGAACTGATGAAGAAGAACCGGCCGAATTTCGACCAAATCGTCGAGTTCTGTGAGTCTCCGAACGCATTTCTCAAATTCATGGATGCGAGCGGCATCGATCGCGCCATGCTCATCAATTACGTCGCTCCAGAAGTCATCGGCTTCACCAGCGGTGTGAATCAATTCGTTGCCGACTACGTGAAGGAAAATCCGCAGCGTCTGCTCTCATGTGGGAGCCTGCATCCGCGCCACACCACCAACGTGCTGGCCGACGTAGAACAGATACTTCGGCTCGAGATCCAGATGATCAAGATCCACCCTCCGCACCAGCTTTTGTTTCCCAATGACTATTTAAGTGGAGTGAAGGAACTCGAGATCATCTATCGCGCTGCGGAGGCGAACGGGGTGCCTGTAATGTTTCATACCGGAACGTCCATCTTTCCCGGAGCTCGCAACAAGTACGGCGACCCAATCTATGTGGACGACGTAGCCGTCGATTTCCCTAAGCTGAAAATACTGCTGGCGCACGGCGGCAGGCCGCTGTGGATGCAGACCGCGTTCTTTCTAGTTCGACGGCACCCGAACGTGTATCTCGACATCAGCGGAATTCCGCCCAAGATGCTGCTGAAATATTTCCCACGCCTTGAGGAAATCGCGCACAAGACACTGTTCGGCACGGACTGGCCGGGACCGGGTGTCCCCGACATCGGCAAGAATTTAGCGGACTTCCGTGCGCTGCCTCTTAGCGAAACTGCACAGAAACAGATTTTGAGTGAAACCGCGCTGTCGCTGTGGCCAGCTTAATCTCTCTATTTCGGTTTCCACAAACCGATGGTGTTTCCTTCTGCGTCGGCAAACCATGCGAAAGTTCCTGTCGGGATTTCAACCGGGGGAACAAGCGTCTTGCCACCCAGAGAGCCTGCCTTGTCGAGATAGGCCTGAACATTGTCGACTTGAACGTAGATCGTTGTGTAATTGTGCGGCTCGTGGCCGAGAGATGAGATATGTCCCTGGATGCCACTGGCTGCGCCCGTACTGATCATCGCCGCCGGGCCCATCATCTGCGTTTCCCATCCGAAAAGCTTGGAGTAAAAATCGGTCGTCTTGGCGATATCGCGACAGCCAATCTCAAAGTGCACCACAGGCTGACCCATTCCGATCCTCCTCAAAAGTGGACGCCATCATAGCATCGACCATTCCTTGCCCTGTAACAAGAGAAGCAACCCAAGGATGGCGCAGAAAAATGGGCCCGCTGCTAAAGCGGGCCCCAAGAAATCGTGCTGATCCATAAGGTTTAGTTGCCGGCCCGGGCTCCTGCAGCCTTGGTAGCCGTCAGTTCGTCTGCCAGGGAGCCAGCGTCATATATCTTCCGCAGAGCCTCCTGAATACCTCGCGAATCCACTGAAACCGCGCGTCCCTGGGTGTTGCTGTAGGCGAAGTTCCACGGCAGGGATTCGATGTTGCCGTCGAATATGATTCCGACAACCTCGCCTTTCTTGTTTACCGTCGGCGAACCGGAGTTGCCTCCGATAATGTCCGCCGTCGATACGAAGTTGAACGGAGTTTTCAGGTCAAGCTTCGACTTCGCCGTCATCCAGCTTTCCGGCAGGCCATAGGGGGCCTTGTCGCCATGTTCGGAAGCGTGCTGATAAGCGCCACCCATGTCTGTAGCGAACGGAATTGCCTTTCCGTTTTCCTGATAACCCTTGACCTCTCCGTAACTCAGTCGCAGTGTGAAGGTGGCATCCGGAGGCTGATTGAAGCCGCTCTGTGCGAAGCGTGCTTTGGCGATCACTGATCCGTCACGCCGCACCACGGAATCGACTTTGTCTTCAAAATCTTTTCGCGCTGTACGAGCATCCGGGTCAATGGCGCGCATAGCGACGATCAGCGGATCGGTGCTGGCATCAATCGCCGCTTTCCCGCCTTCATAAAGCTGTTTTCGAACGGCAACATCTTCAAGTTTCGTGTTGGTAATGATGTCCTTTGCGGCGTCTGCCGGAGATTTCCCCTGCAGAACTTTCTGCACATCGGCATTGTCCTTGCCGAGAGCCTCCTGCATCTCGCCGAGAGAATCGGTCAAGATCGCGATCTCGAGAGCTTTGTAGACCGGCTCGGTCGAGAAGAGTTGCTGCTCCAGCGATGGCAAACCGGAGTCGCGGAATTCCCGCATGCGGTCCGCATTCGGCTTCGGCTTTTCGTCCGCGGCCCGAACCAGAACCCGAGCGGTCTGGGCCAGGCGAGAGCCGAATCCGCGCAGCCGCTCGAGATACGTTAGGTTGAGATAAATCGAGCGCTGAGTTTGAATGGCCGAGGCAATCTCGTCCCAAGGATCGGCTTTTCCAGCATTTGCCGGATCGGCCTTGAAAGCCGCGCGCAGCTTGGCTTCGTCAGCGGACTTTTTATCCATGATTGCCTTGTCGAGCAATCCGGATTGGTAGCCGGTAATCGCCTTTTGCGAATTCTGCAGGCCGAAAATGTCTTCCCCTGCGATGCGTGCGTTCTCATCCGACTGCTTGCTGAAATCCTGCAACACGGCGATTCGTCGTGCGAAGAACTTCAGCGCCACCGGATATTGGAAGTCGCGCATGAACTCCAGTTGCGAGACGGTCAGCATTCGGCCGGTGTTTCCCGGGTGCCCGGAGACAAAAATGAGATCGCCATCCTTTACGCCGGTTGACGACCACTTGAGATAGTTGTCCAGGTGCGCCGGTTTTCCATTCTCATAAACACGGAAGAATGTGATGTCGAGGTCGTACCGGGGATAGGTGAAGTTGTCAGGATCGCCGCCAAAGAATGCGATTCCAAACTCCGGCGCGAAAACGAGCCTGACGTCGGTAAATTTCTTATATTTGTAGAGGTTGTAGACGCCGCCGGAATAGAAAGTTACAACGTCGCAGCGCAGTCCGGTCGAGGTCGAGCAATCCTTTTCCACCTGTGACATGGCCGCGCGCTGGGCTTGGCCCGCGTCGGCAGCCGACATCTCCGCTTTCACGCCCGCGTTGATTTTGCTGGTCACATCTTCGATGCCCACCAATTGGTTCAATTCCAGGTTGGGGCACTTCGCTTCATCCGCCTGCGTTTTGGCGTAAAAGCCGGTCTTGATGTAGTCATGACCTGCGGTGGAAAGTTGCTGCACGCAGGCCGCGCCCACGTGATGGTTGGTGAACGTCAGGCCGTCCGCGGAGACGAAGGAGCCAGATCCGCCGTTATTGAAGCGGACCGACGAGAGCCTTACGTGGTCGAGCCACTCCTGGGTCAACTCAAAGCCGTATCTGGCCTTGATAGCCTCTTTGGGAGGAGCGTTGTAGAGCCACATGCCTTCATCGGCTGAGGCCATCGTAGAGAAGAAGAATGCACAGACGAAGAGAATCGAGAAGAATTGCTTCATTGGAAAACTTCCTCCGTGAGGAACAAAAGTAGAGCGCAGATAGCGGCATCACAGGCCGCAGGCCAACCTTTCAATATACGCCCCGGCAAAGGCCGGGGCAAAGCGACCATAAAGGAAGTCCGCGCTTAGTCGAGCCGCAGAGCGCGTGCCAGAGAGCCCTAGGTACGATCAGCGTCCTCAGCGAATTTCTCCCCGCTCTCAGCGGTAAAGCTTTTGTTCTTCACTCCGAAAGATTCGGGAGCAAATCAAATCAGGAAGAGTTAATCCCGGCGCCGCGTTGGAAACTTCAAGCCGTTTCAGGTATAAGGAAAGGTTGCATCCCGCGCCCCCTCTTTGCGCGGTCCCGCAACGAAATCCTGCGAAGCGAGACTTGCATGCCCAGCGTGACCAATCATGCGCCCAAAGGACTTGAGGGCGTCGTTGCGACCAATTCCAAGATCTGTTTTATCGATGGAGATCGCGGGATCCTCGCCTATCGTGGCATTGACATCCACGAACTGGCTGACCACTCGAATTTCGAAGAGACCTGCTACCTCCTTTGGTTTGGCCAGCTTCCCACGCGCCGCGAATTGCGCGAGTTGCACGAGCGCCTCGCAGAAGAACGCAAGCTGGATGCCTCGATTATTACGCTTTTACGGAACGCCCCTCGCCACGCTTTGCCCATGGATGTTCTGCGCACGGCTGTCTCGGCCTTGTCGTTCTACGATCCACAAGAGAAAAGCAATGACCGCAAGGCCAATGTGGACAAGGCAATCCGCCTGACCTCGCAGATTGCGATGATCGTTGCGGCGTATGACCGGATTCGCAAAGGCCACCCGGTGGTGGAACCTGATCGCTCGTTGTCGCACGCGGCGAACTTCCTGCTGATGCTGAATGGGAAGCATCCTTCATCGACGGCCGAGCGAGCGCTCGACATCGCGCTGATCCTGCATGCGGACCACGAACTCAATGCCTCAACTTTTGCCGCGCGCGTTACGGCAGCAACTCTATCCGACATGCACTCCGCGATCACTTCGGCGATTGGAGCGCTGAAAGGCCCTCTGCATGGCGGAGCCAACGAGGCAGTGTTCCACATTCTCGAGGCAGTAGATGCCTCCGGCGCCGATCCGGTCGACTACGTCAAGGGCATGCTGGCGCAAAAACGAAAAGTTCCAGGCTTTGGTCACCGCGTCTACCACACGGAAGATCCGCGCGCGACCCATCTGCGCGTGATGTCCCGAGACCTCGGCAATTCCAGTGGCCAAGCCAAGTGGTTCGAAATCTCCCACAAGATCGAAGAGTTTGTGAAAGCCGATAAGAAGCTGAATGCGAATGTCGATTTCTATTCGGCTTCGACGTATCACACCCTCGGAATCGACGTCGATCTTTTCACTCCGATCTTCGCCGTCTCCCGCGTCAGCGGCTGGGCCGCCCACGTCATCGAACAACTGGACGACAACCGCTTGATCCGTCCTCGAGCCGAATATCTGGGCCCGGAATATCCCAATCACTACGTAGAAATCGACAAGCGCTAAGCCTCGCCGCTGTATTTGAGAGAGGAACATGTGGGGACGGCGGCCATCCGCCGTCCGGACAGGGCGAAAGCCAGTCCGCATTCTTCCCGATGTGTTCGCCGGGGAACTTTCTCCCTGCCCTGTAGAATAGAAGCGGGTTCTGTATGCGCCGTATCTACCTGGACAATAACGCGACCACCCCGGTCCTACCCGAGGTTTTCGAGGCCATGCGCCCCTATTTCGGGGAGCACTTTGGCAATGCCTCGTCCATCCATCACCACGGGCAAGAGACCCGAGCGGCGGTGGAAGATGCGCGAGAGTCGGTGGCGGAGTTGCTCGGTTGCGCGGCGTCGGAAATCATCTTTACCAGTGGCGGGACGGAAGGCGACAACCTCGCGATCGCGGGCCTGGTCGCGCCCAGTGATCATGTAATCACCTCAAGCATTGAACATCATGCAGTTTTGCATGCCTGCAAGCATCTGGAAGAGATTGGGTGTCACGTCACTGTGCTTCCGGTCGATGGCCGCGGATTGGTCGATCCCGCCGATGTGCGGCGCGCTCTGCAGCCGAACACTCGGTTGATCTCCATCATGATGGCGAACAACGAGACCGGCGTGCTCCAACCCCTCGAGGAAATCACGAAGATCGCGGCCGAAGCTGGCATCCTGTTTCACACGGATGCGGTGCAGGCAGCCGCGAAGGTTCCCGTTGATGTGCGCAGCATTGGTTGCCACGCGTTGTCGATTTCTGGTCACAAGATTCATGCGCCGCAGGGCGTCGGCGCTTTGTTCCTCAAGAAGGGAACTAAGCTTCGTCCTCTGTTTTATGGTGGTCGTCACGAGCGCTCGCGCCGCGCCGGCACCGAGAACGTCCCGGGAATTGTTGGGTTGGGGAAGGCGGCGCAAATCGCAAAAGCTGCGTTCGATCGCGGCGATGACAAGAAAATGTGTGGGATGCGCGACCGCCTGCAGCAGGGAATCCTCGCCCAGGTCGAAGACGCCGGTGTAAATGGAGAAGGCGTTGCACGCGTTCCCAACACAACCAACATTCATTTCGATTACATCGAAGGTGAATCGCTGGTGATTGCACTTGATCTAAAAGGATTGGCAGTTTCTACCGGCGCAGCGTGCTCGTCCGGCGCGATCGAGCCATCGCATGTGTTGATCGCCATGGGCCTGCGAAGCGATCAAGCGCGAGCGAGCATCCGCTTGAGCCTGGGCAAGCAGACAACGGACGACGAGATCGATTTCGCATTGGCGCTGCTGCCGGAGACGGTCGCACGGCTACGCGAGTTAAGTCCGACGTATACGAAGCACGTGGTCAGCCGTTGATCAAAACGACCTGGCGCGGCGAGTTGTAGCGTGAAAAAGGAGCGTGCACAAAAGTGAATGCACGAACGTGGAAGAGCGGCCCTTTAAGGGCCGCGTTAGCGATCGTCATGAAGATACGGGCTTTAGCCCCCGAGGAAACAGCATTTGAACAACGACACCATCGCGGTAGCAATGTCGGGCGGTGTGGATTCCTCCGCCGTCGCGGCCATGCTCCGCGCTGAGGGCCACAACCTCATCGGCCTGACCATGCAGCTATGGAACCAGCGCCGCCTTGCCGGGCGCGAGGGCATGCCCGAGCAAGTCACCGGACGCTGTTGCTCGCTCGATGATGTCTACGATGCCCGCCGCGTCGCCCAGCAGATCGGCATCCCGTACTACGTCGTCAATCACGAGGAGCGTTTCGAGCGTGACGTTGTCCGACCATTTGTCGAGGAATATCTTTCCGGACGCACTCCGATTCCGTGCAGCCTCTGCAACAATCATTTGAAGTTTGATCAACTACTCATCGTGGCCCAGCAGATAGGCGCTGACCGCGTTGCCACCGGCCACTACGCCCGAGTGACCTTCGACGAGGCGCGTGGCCGCTGGCTGCTCAGGCGTCCTGCAGACCACAGCAAGGACCAGACCTATTTCCTCTTCGGTCTCACGCAGGAGCAACTGAGTCGCACGCTGTTTCCTCTGGGAGACATGACCAAGCCTGAAGTCCGCGAACTCGCGCGCCAGCACGGTCTCGCCTTGGCCGAGAAGCCGGACTCGCAGGAGATCTGCTTTGTTCCGGGCGGAGACTACAAGCGCTTCATCGACGCCTATCTCGGCGAGCAGGGCGGTTCGTTGCCCGACACGGCTGGTGATTTAGTTACCACCGATGGCGAAGTGATCGGCGAGCACGCCGGCATCCACAACTTCACCGTCGGACAGCGCAAGGGACTCGGCGTTGCCACCGGATCCCCGCTCTACGTGATCCAGATCAGTGGCGCAAATAAGCAGGTGATCGTCGGCGGAGATGAACATCTGTATTCGAAGACTCTTCGCGCCCGCCGCGTGAACCTGATCTCGGTCGACGATCTGCAAGAGCCGATGCCAGTCAGCATCAAGATTCGCCATCGCCACGAACCGGCCTCGGCCACGATTGAAAAGGTCGGGGAAGACGAAGTCCTCGCAACATTCGATGAACCGCAGCGTGCCATCACACCGGGCCAAGCCGCAGTGTTCTATGACGGAGACATCGTAGTAGGAGGCGGCTGGATCGCCTAAGTTCTGCCTTGTCATCCTGAGCGAAGCGAAGGACCTATGCAATCTGCTGGCAGCGCCTCCTTGGCAGCGAACTACAAAGTTCCTTCGCGGTAAAGTTCGGCCGCTCAGCATGTCTGCGCAATAATGCCTTCCGCGACAAATTTGCGGGCCCATATAATCGCGGCATGGCGTCCGCAAATCCTCCGCTAGCACTGCCTGATTCAGCGATCCCGTCTACGCCGTCTTTCTGGTCCCGCGAATCCTCCTCGCTGAAGCAGGGAATCAAGACCGGCCTCGCCGGTGCGATCACTTACGCAATCTATGCCGGGTTTCACTTCCATCAAGGGTATTGGGCCGTATTCGCCGCGCTGGTTGTGACCCAGGCGAATCTCGGTGCGTCCTGGAAAGCGGCTCTCTATCGCGTAGTCGGATCAACATGCGGAGCAATCGCTGCAGCGGTACTATTTCCGGTACTCGGCAAAGGGCCGATTGGCGCAGGTATTGCTCTGTTTTTGCTGGCGAGTCTATTCGGCTACCTGACCGCGATCCACACCGCCTTCAGCGCCGCCGGGATCACCGCGGCCATCATTCTCGTCTTCGGCGGCACAGGAGAGCCTTGGCACATGGCATGGCTGCGCGTGCTCTATACGGCCGAGGGCGCCCTGGTAGCCTTCGCCGTCGGAGCTCTAATCTGGCCAGTACGTGCGCGTGTGGCCCTCCGGCAAAAGATCGCCAACATCATCGACGGTGCGGGTACTCTGTACCGCGCGATTGCGGCTGCTGCCATCGAAGGGATCGACAACGAGGCGGAAGTACGCGCCCTAGACCGAAAGCTGCACGACCTGCGCCGCGGCATCACTCAGCAAATGGACGAAGCCCGCAGCGAACTTGCTTTCACTCGCTTCAACCAATCGGCCTATCGCGACTTTGTGGACCTCGGCGACCTGGTGCGCCGCCGTCTCACCGCGATGGCGGAAGATCGCTCTCTCTACATGCACGCGCGCGTCGAACGGGGCTCGTTTCTTCACTTCCAGGCCTCGTGCAGCGAACCTCAGAGGCCTTCGCCTTACTCGCTTCCGCACTGAGAACTCCAGAGCAGACGCTCGATCCGGAACCGCTCGATGCTGCAATCGCCGCCCTCAACGCCGATCTCGACAAACTGCGCGCCAATCGCGCCACAGCCCCTTTTGCCCTCGACCGGATGCTGCCTTTTTGGGTGCTGGTCTTCAATCTCAGGGAAGTGGCTCAAGACTTGAAGCACATGGAAGCGCTACTCCCGCAGATCGCGGTGAAAACTGCATAAAGCTAGTGTTGATGCGAAGTCTGCGGCAAATGCCTTAGTCGGAATTGTTTGTAGCGTAGCGGAACCAGTGTCGAGGAGCCTTCGCGCAGATGGAAGGCGCGATCAACCGGTAGTTCGCGAAATTTCTGTACGAGGCGAGATGTGGGCCACGTAACTTCGATCTCATCGATGTGTGCGGCCTTGCCCACGCCAATGTGTTGTCGCAACGGATTGCCTCCGAAACTCGATCCATAGCCAACCGTTCTGTAAATGTGCCGCGCTGCCGTACCGCTTTTTACCGTGACTTTGACGCGAGCGCCGAATGCAGCTCGATTCGACTTCACTCCTTCCAGTTCGAGCGTTACCCAATGATTCCCGTGTCCGGGATTCTCATAGAGCACACTGGGATAGCTATCTCCGGGAGCCGCGCCGCCCATTTTTTCAAAGACATCCTCGTCGCCATCGTTATCGATGTCTCCAAAAGCGACGCCGTGCCCCTTCTGCAGGTGGCCAAAGTCGCCGGCCGACGTCACATCCTGAAACACTTTGCCCTCGGCGTTGCGAAACATACGATTGGGTAGTAGCGACTCGTAAGGGACGTCGCCCGTTCCAAGATAAAGATCGAGCCAGCCATCGTTATCGAGGTCGCCGAAATTGGAGCCCATAACCAGAATGGCGCGATCCAACTTCATCTGCTTGGTCACATCTGCAAAGGTGCCATCATGATTGTTGCGGTAGAGTCGTGGCACCTCCGCTTTGTACGGCAATCCCATCTGAAATGCCCCGACGTCATTTGGGCCATCGGTGGAGAATCCGGCAACGAACAAGTCCGGCCAGCCGTCGTTGTCGAAATCGAAGAACCATGTCGTGAAACTGTGAATTGGCTCCGAAACGCCTGCTTGCGCGGTGACATCGGTGAATTTCCATCGTTCGGCTCGAGGACTTGCCGGGTCCGCGGGGCCATCGTTGCGAAACAGATGATTAGGTTTCCCCTTTACCGACACATACAAATCCGGACGCCCATCGTTATTGAAATCACCCCAGGCCACACCCTTGACGAATCCCATGTCCGCCAAGCAATTGGGAGCGCCCACTTCCGTGAAAGTTCCATCGCGATTGTTGTGAAATAACTGCGATGGATGATTTTCAGTCGTATTGGCCTCATGGCCGACATATAAGTCGAGCCACCCATCGTTGTCATAGTCCGCCCACGCTGCCGTCTGCGTCGGGTGCAGCGACATCAGTCCGGCTTCTTCGGTGACGTCGTCAAAGGTTCCATTGCCGTTATTGCGCAGCAACGACATCGGATATTTGCCATTTTGTCCCCACCATCCCCCGCGCAACACGAGAACGTCAGGGTGGCCATCGTTGTTGTAGTCCGTAACAACGATGTTTAGCCCTCCGACTTCGCCGGTCAGTCCTGCTTCGCGTGTTCTGTCGGAAAAGCTGCCATCGCCGTTGTTACGGAAGAAGCGCAGTTGATCCTGCGCGCCCGACCCGGAGACCATCAGGTCCAGCAGTCCGTCGCCGTCGAAGTCTTCCATGATGGCTCCGCCGGAATGGCTGTTGACCACGATCCCCACGTCGGTCGCGACATCGTAGAAACGTCCCACATCGTATTCCGATTCCAGCATCCTCGCGGGAACGCGCCACTTCTCCGGCACGTCGTTTGGATAATTGCCCAGCGTCATGGCTGCGATATTTAGCAGCCACCGCGATTCCAGGTAGTCCGGATCTTTCTCTAAGTCAGCAGTCAGTTCGCGGAAGGCGCCCTCCGCTCCGCGACGCTCGACATGTACGCCGCCGCCTTTGATGGGATAAAGACATGAGTCCTGCCCGTGGTAGTGAAGGCAGTTCTCCTGCTCGCCCAATCTCAGGTAAGAGATGGCTAGGTCCTCTCTGACCAATTTTTCGAAAGCCGGAGTCAGTTGAACTCTGAATTTCGCGCATTGCGCGCGGATCGTCTCTAGTTGCTCGACCGCGCCAGCACTGTCCCCGGCTTTTAACAAATTCTCGGCCAGCGCCTCACGTATTTTGAACTCATCCCGCAGGGTAGGATTGGTATTCAAGTCTTCCTTGAGATGAACGGCTCGCTCGGCAGCCTTGTTGGGATCGGTCCTCCAATCCTGTTCGGAGTAGATGCGCGCAAGGAGGGCCGCCATCTTCTTCGTGCCGGGGTACAGGTAAGGCTCACTTTGCAGAGTGTGCGCAGAGAAACTAGCCGCCAGAACGGCGGTCATCAATACGAGCGCAAACGAAATCCGGTGGAACACAGGGGAACACACTATCCCGGTTTCCGGATCTTGTCACTTCGAAGAAGGGAGTTCACCTGCCGGTGGGATGCCGCTTGCGAAAAATCGTAGTGTGGGTTGGAACCAAGCTCTATCCCTCGGCTATTTCAATCCCGCCGCTGCTAGCATTTCCTCGAACTGTCCTCGGGTGCGCATGTCGATGGACTGCGCGACGATGGCCCCATCGCGGTTATAGACAAAGGTTTTCGGAATGCCGTCGACGTGAAAGAGTTCGTGCACCTTGTCTCCCGGATCGAGAATTACCGGATAGGTGATGTTCTGCTGATCGATGAACGGAGTGACCTTCGCGGCTTCCTCGTCTGAAATCGAGAGAACGATCAATCCGCGATCTTTGTATTTGTCGAAGAGCGCCTGCAGGTCCGGCATCTCCTTCCGGCATGGCGGACACCACGTCGCCCAGAAATTCACCAGCACCACTTTGCCGTGCAAGTCTTGCAGATGCCAGGCGGCGCCTTCCGTATCTTTCAGATTAAAATCCGCATTCTGGCGGGCGGCATCCTGATCCGCCAATCTCGCCATTGCCTCCTCGAATTGAGGATCCGTCGACTCCGCCTTCATGTGTTCGTAGCGCACTAGGGATGCTAGTTCCGAATAGTGATGATTCGGAACTCCGTCTTTCGCGGCGGGATGCATTTCGCGCAGCGCCAATGCAAGCGTGGTTGTCACCTCTTGCAGGGTGTCGCGGCCAAAGTCGCCTTCCGTCGAAAGGTTGGCCAAACCGCCTGCCAGCCCCAACTTATTGGGAACCGCGGGAAGCTGCCGGATTTTGAACGCCAGCTCTTTCGTAGTTCGAGCGCGCGTCACATCATCCAGCTTGCGCAGAGTCCGCAGCTGCTCGACGATGGGCTTCTCCTGCTCGCTCCAAACGATCTTCTCTTTTTCCTGCGCGAAAACGCAGAGCGAGAAGACCAAAAACAGGCCAGTGCAAAAGGCAGTGAAGCGACTAGAAAGACGAATGATTGACATGAGGAAATTTGTCCATCGAGAAGATAGATTGAACATCGCTCAATGCATTTAATGATACGCCGAGCCAGAGAAGCGAAGTAGGCAGGAGAAAAAACGCGCGGCTGAGGGTACTCAACCGCGCGAAAATCAGATGAACATTTCGTCTTGGGGAACCGGACGCCGTTCTTCACGGCTCGATCCATTCTTACGTGCTCGCCCAGCAAAAAGGAACTCCAGGCCGACCGTCAGCCCCTGCATCAACCCCGAAATCTGGCGGACGGGCGACACCACAGTCTTCTGCACCATGTCCGTGGTTTGCT
This sequence comes from uncultured Acidobacteriota bacterium, assembly GCA_963819455.1. Lineage (GTDB taxonomy): Bacteria > Acidobacteriota > Terriglobia > Terriglobales > Acidobacteriaceae > Sulfotelmatobacter. Next base: position 429,821 of record CAWFWF010000007.1, on the reverse strand, counting down.
CCACCCGATCCAGCGTTCGCGTCATCATTTCGTCGGCGCGGATCACCTGAAGGCGGGTGCGGTCCACAACGTCATGAACCGTAGCATCGACGCGTTGAATCTGCGAACGGACCAAGGTTGTGGCATCTTGCAGATTGTCGACGATGACTTCAAGTTTCGGACGCATCTCGACCATTAAGTCTTGGGCCTCTTCAACGGACGGGAGGATTTTCGTCTTCACTGCTGAGACAAGCTCTTCCACCCGTTCGCCGCTTTTTCGCATGGCTAAGTACATGGCCAGCAGAACTCCAGCCTGCAGAGCGACTGCCAGCCCGGTGAGCGCGATGAAGATAGTCAGCTTATCCATATACGTTCCTCCGGCAAATCTCGTCGATCACTTCCGAAAGCGACTGCCGGCGCCCGGTGTTTATTTCGGAGTTCCGGTCTCCGTGGTGGCTTCCTGATACGCCTGGCGTCCAGCTTCGTACGCCGCACGGAACTGATCCTTCTGTTGGCTAACAGCGTCCTTGCCCTTCTCAGCCCACTGGGACGCCTGATCCTTTACCTCACGGGCTCGGCTGCGAACATACTCGCGGCCTTCTTCTGCTCGCGCACGCAATGCGTCGCGGGTTTCGCTGCCCGAACGGGGAGCGTACATCACACCGGCAAGCGCTCCCAAGCCAAGACCCGCCAGAAACCATACAAAACTATTGCCATCACGATCAGCCATATCAATCCCTCCTCTAAAACAGCAACGATAACCGGATGGTACATCCTCGGTCAGGCAAATACAATTACAGTGGAATGTGTAAATAGCAGTCCGCGAATCCCAAGATACCGCTCTCCCCGCAAAATACTTCCATTCATCGCGCGTCGCGCCCGTTCTGAGAACGAACGACCGCCCGATTCAACGAACGCCCGATTCCAGGACGGAAAATCCCACGTTGGCGAATCGAGGGTTCTCGTTACTTCTGTGGCGCGGGCGGAGTCGTCGGGGTCTGTGCCGGGACTGGCGGGGTCTTTACGGGCTGCGATTTGACGCCTTGCAGTACTGAGGACGGCCCGCCCCTATGGCTGGCATAAATCGACAAAGTGATCGAAGTGAGCATGAAGGCCACCGCCGACCAAGTGGTTGCTTTGGAGAGTGCGCTGGCTGCTCCTCGCGGTCCGAAAGCCGTCTGGCTGCCCTGTCCGCCGAATGCTGCAGAGATGTCGCCACTCTTGCCGCTTTGCAGCAGGACGACAATGATGATGAAGAAGCAAACCAGGATGTGGACGGCGGTGACGACGTAGATCATAAAATATTGATTTTCCTAGAGTTTTCCGATTTTGCCCGCGCTTGGCTGCCTATGGCGCGGAAAAGTCATGGTGCGGAAGGGGGGATTTGAACCCCCACGCCTTTCGGCGCCACCCCCTCAAGATGGTGTGTCTGCCAGTTCCACCACTTCCGCACAGGGATGAATCTCGACTGCCCAGCAGCGCTTCATTATAGCAAAGCGGGATCGACCGATTGAGCGTGGCCCTTAGCAAGTTGAGTTCAATACGACCTCTTTGGGCTTCCTCAACCGAACAAGAATGTTTGGTTGTCCAAGCCGAGTCTACTTCAGCGACGACAATCCCGGCTGCAGCCACGAGAACAGAAAGCCGGACCACTCCGGGAAAACCTGCGTGATCAGTCCGAGAAGTGGAATGGCGCTGTAGCCGACGATCTTGAACCAGAACTCGGACCCCAGTTCTCCCGGCTTAGTGTTGGTTACATGGCTCAAGGTTGCGTCGCGGTGCATATCCGCGTAGGTGAACGCGACGATGCCACCGAAGGCGAGAAACAACACAAGCAGCGCACCGCTAAGAAGCGGCCGCGGATCGAATGGGTAACTGGAGATGGCAACCGTGGCGGCCACAAAGAGGCAAACTCCGCCCATCACGATGGTGCGAATCCGGCCCAACAAGTTTTGTACAAAGCCCAGATAGGTCAGGCAAACCAGTTCTTCGGCATTTCGGATGAGTTCATTTTTCGATGGCTTTGGCGCCTGGCGATGATCGTCCTCCCTCTCGTCGGCGGGATCAACCTGTACGAGCGAGTGCTCCTCCAACCTTGTGCCTGGAAGGATCAATTCACTGAGAACGATGCCGGCAGTGTCCGCAACTTCTCGTTGAAATTTCGCGAAATACCGCAGATCTCCAGCTTTCGAATTGTCGTAGTTCTGCGAATACCACGTTGCGAATTCCAATCCCGCCAGCTGGCACCGTCCCACTGCCGTGATGCAGATCGGTATTCCTGCAAACGCCACCTGTGCTTCCGGGGTAGCTGGTGTGAAGTGGATCAGAGAGTTGTGCAGGTGGTTCAGACATTCGAGTTGCCGCGACAGCAGCTTGTACCGTACGTCCAGCACGTTGCCGCTCATCTTCCAGACGCTGCCCCAGGAAAATCCGTGGAGCGCCGCCAGAGTCCTGCGTAGGGCCAAGCGGTCCAGAAATACCAGGAGCTGACGGGCGCAACTCCATGTGCGCCAGATTTGCCACCCTTCGGTCAGGATCATGCAGAAGTAGAAATCGAGCGAGAAGGAAACGATGCGTGCGTAGGTTCTGGCACCTAAACTTCGAATGGGCAAGTCTCCCGCGAGACTGGAGACGATCAGAGCAAAGATGATGGAGAGTGCGGCAAAAAACCACAGATTGGCTGCTGCTAGAGGCAGTGCGGTTCGTTCGGCCGGTATCCCCGCGTGCTCTTGGCTGAACATGGTGAGTTCAAAATCTCGCGGCTGTCCCGGAAGTTTAACTTTGAGCGTAAACATCGGCGGCAAACAGGGACGGTCGGGACCGAATAAGGCGAGCCCATGCAGTGCATACCAAAACCAGAGGTAAAGACCCATAAGCAACGACAACAGCGGAATTATCGGGGAAACGCCGCTGGTCAGGTTCATCGATCGCCAGTACACGAATGCACGATTGGCGAGCGAAAGGGCTCCTTCAAGAGGATGAATCACTAGGGAAAAGAACGCCCAGATCACGATCGCAAAGCCGGCCAGCGAGAAAAATGCCGGCACGATGGAGCGGGCGATCAAGTGGCCTTGGTAGGAACTTAATTTCTTTGTCCGGAAAATATTCTCCACCATCGCGACGGCGGCGATCAGGCATACAAATACCACTACCGCCAAAACTCCCGGATTATCGGTGGGCGGTCCGGGAGCTCCAGCAAAGATTCCGCATCCCCAGCCCGCAATCAATGCCATGATCGCGATCAGAGCGCTTCCAATCAGCACAAGGATCGTATGACGCGAGTCCCGGAGTCGCAAAGTGCGCCCGTACGGCCGGCTTCGCTGTGAACGAAGCGAAGCGGCAGCACATGGAATGAACCACCACCAAGCCGCATAGCAACGCCAAAAAGCCTTTCATCCCCCGCGGTTTCGGCGGCCATCGATCGTGGGTTGGCGCGATCTGCCCGATTTCGGCTGGTGGCACGGTGCTATCAGACGCAGGATTGAGCGTGCGCTCATTGATGGATGCCAATGGCCACGTCCCGTTCCGCGTAATTACGGAGAGCCATGTGGCGGGCCTGCAGGCCGAACTGTTGACGTCCAATTCGCATGGAGTGACTTCCGTCCAATAGGGCGCGGTGTAGTCTGGTATCGGAATGGAGGCCGCTTGATCGTTCTCATGGCACCGGATCGGTGGGACGAAGACCTCATCATTGACGAAGCGGCAGTCGAGGGGTAGAGGCAATCGCTTGCGAGCGGAAGGAAAGGTCGAAGAAGTGATCGCTCTTCCACCACGGGTCGACGAAGACACTTTTGGTTGCTGCTGGTCGGTTCGAACCAGAGACTGTAACAGCAAGCGCGCGGCGATATACGTACCTTGCGTAGTCGTCTCCGGGAAGACGCGGTGCGCAAGAGTTTCAAAGGACGGAATCGAAGCCCATTCGCGCGCCCACGAAAATAGCGGATACGTCGAGAGCGTCATCACTCCGCTGAGTGCCATCGCATCCTGCCCGCGCTGAAACAGAAGATCCGTGTTCATGATCACGATTCGCGATTCTGGGTAATCACGTCGCAGGAAATTCGCCAGAAATAGTGGATCCAGACTGTTGCTGCTGCGCAGCAGCACGTACTGGGCGTGGTGCGCACGAAGCGCATCGACGATCCCCAGCAGTTGCGCTTCCTGCGACAGCGGTGTTTGATTTCCCGCATAGGTCCGCACGGTGTCGTGTTGCTGACCAGAAGGATCGGCTAAGTCAGTGGGAAGACTCCTTCGCGGAGAGCTGTCCTGGTTCTGTTGCGTTGCGTTTGAGCTGAACATCGACTGCGTCTGGTAGGCCGCTCGCAGCGTGGAGATGTCCCGCGGATAGTAGAGGTGGATCGCGCCCGGGCAGATATTGAGTTTGGGCGTGTCCGCAGTCGATCTCTGCGCAGGGCCGGGACTCTCGGTGGTGGTGATTTGCCCGTATGCCGTTTCATCCTCCGACAGGATGGCCAGCCTGTTCCACTCGAATTCTTCTTTTCCGTTCTTGATTTTTGTCAGTCCGGGAAGATACTTGCAGAAGCGGTCCATCGCAGTGTCGTCATCCACCAGAAAACTTTTGAAATTGATGCCTTTGGTTTTGGCGAACCGTTCTCCAGCATTCCGGCTGGTGGCGCTTCCTGAATAGATCTCAAGGTTAGTTCCATCATTCAGCGTGGCGGGCAATCTGCTTTTGGCAAGCAAATCTGAGAGCGATGGGAATGACCCAGAAAATGTCGGCCCAAGAAGGGCGACAGGAGAGCCCTTAACGCCGGATTGTCGCAGAGCTTTAATCCACGCAATTGCATTCTCGAATTGCACGCGGTGGATGCCGCGCGTCGGTTCCTCACCAACGACGAATACGATAAGAGCCTTGTTAAAGGAAGTTCCTTCTTTAACCTTAGCTACCGACTTTCCCGGACCCGAATCGTCTGGCGAGTCCTCTCGGCCCCGAAACAGAAGGATGCCGGGCTGGTCTTCGCGCTTGGCAGTTCGATCCTCTTCTTCATCCTGATCTTTGAGGGCGCTCAGCGCAGGTTCCTCGGTCTCCCATGGCAGCCACGAAGAATCGTATTCGTAGCCTTCGTCCTGTGCGCTTTGCTGCAAAGCTTCCACGAAGCGATCAAATAAAAGTGAAAAATGCGTATGCAGCGGATCCGGAAATGTCGCGATGACGAAATCGGGTTGGAAGAGCGGATTCGGTTTCGCGACATCGGGCTGCCCGGTGTAGCAGCTTGCCGGAGCGCTCAACTTGTCATGCAGAAAGAAGTGTTGCAGCATTGCAACCGAGTCCGCACACTGTGGCTGTACTTTACCCGCGACGCCCCTTTTGGGCGGCTTGCCGCCGTTGGATGTCTGTGTCGAACGCCCGCCAGACGAAGTTGCGGCTGGCTTGCTTCCGGGTTGCGACGAGATGCCGACAGCAGCGACCACCGCCAGGGCGGCGGCGGTTCCCCATGCGATTTCTTTTTGCATTGCGTGATCTCAGTCCGGGGGGAAGAGAACGCAAATTCAGGAAGTGAGCAGGAAAACTACTCTACATCGATGTCTCGTTCCAAGGACGTGGAAACAAATACCACGCTCGCCAAAGGACCCTGCAAAAAATAACACTCCTGTTCGGAATTCGTAAACGATCGGTCGGACGCAGTCGCCCATAACGTCGAACGTCAGCGTAGACCCATACGCCATGATGTGGTCTTGGGCAACGGCTGAATCTGAATTTCTCTGCGCCCTCAGCGGCATTTCTTCGCGTCCTCTGCGGTTAGACGATTTTGTTTTGAGTCCCCAAGCTGGCAGCAATAGGTCGCCAAGAAGGCTCAAACAGAGCCGCTGTGTGATCAGTAACGGCTTGACACTCCGGCGCCTGCGTCCTATCGTTGAAGTGTTCCGGCATCGCTGCCGGGACAGCCGTATCTCATGCAGAGTGGCTGAGGGTATCGGGCCCGCAGAAGCCACGACAACCGGATCAGGAAATAGCCTGATCATCTGGTGCCAATTCCCGCCCGGTTCGCGGGGGACATGAGAGTGCGGTGGGAACTTGCCTCATCCCCAAATCCCGGATGAGGCATTCGTGTTTTTAGGGCGCGCAGAGCCGAGCGCAGCCATGCTGGAGAGCTACTCATGCCGTCGAAAATTCGACAGGACAGAATCTACTTCGATCATTCCGCTACCACTCCGCTCGACCCGCGCGTGCTGGACGCCATGGCACCCTTTCTGGGCGGAGCTTACGGCAATCCCTCAAGCCAGCATCATGAAGGTCGAATCGCCCGCGCGGCGGTGGAAACAGCACGCGCACAAGTCGCGGGGCTGATCGGCGCACAGCCTGAGGAAATCATCTTCACCGGCAGCGGTACCGAGGCCGACAACCTGGCTCTCATCGGCGCAGTCCGAGCCACTGGCAAGCCCGGACACATCGTTACCAGCAAGATCGAACATGCCGCAATTCTGGAAACATGCCGCGCCCTCGCAGCCACAGGGACGAAGATCACGTTCCTCCCCGTTAATCGCGAGGGACTGGTCGCGCACGATGCACTCCTGCGGGCCTTGCAGTCAAACGTCACGGTCGTCTCGATCATGGCTGCAAACAACGTCGTCGGAACACTTCAGCCGATTGACGAACTGGCCCAACTCACAAAGCTGCATGGAGTTCTGTTTCACACCGATGCTGTGCAGGCCGGCGGCAAGATTCCGCTCGACGTCAATCGGCAGCAGCTCGACCTACTCTCCCTGTCGGCGCACAAACTGCACGGGCCGAAGGGAATCGGCGCGCTGTATGTCCGCAAGGGAGTCAACCTGTCGCCGATTGTTTTCGGAGGCGGACAGGAGCGCGGCCTCCGATCGGCAACTGAGAACGTCGCAGCAATCGTCGGCTTCGGTGCCGCCGCGGCGATCGCGCAAGAGGCTCTCTCCGCCGAGTCCGAGAGGCTATCCCGGCTCCGCGACGATCTGACGCGGGAAATCCTTCGCCGCATTCCTTCAGCTTACCTTTTCGGTCATCACGAGCATCGCCTGCCAGGCCACGTGAGTTTCGGATTGAAGGGCCAGGAATCGCAAGTGAACAACTTATTAGCGATGCTGGACGAGAAGGGAATCGCAGCTTCGGCCGGAAGCGCGTGCAGCGCCCACCGCGCAGGCGAACCTTCCGGAGTTCTACTAGCGATGGGCTATGACGCCGAACGCGCTCGTGGACTGATCCGCGTCAGTCTAGGCCGCTTCAATACGCAGGGTGAGGTCGCTCGGTTTCTCGAGGAGCTGACATGCGCGGCCTCCGCGGAAAGAGATGGCCAGCCGTCCCTTGCGGATGTTTCGGTCGCCTAGGAGTGTGTGGCGGCGGACGCATTCGTCCGCCCGGGTTTGAAAGGGCGCGGCTTGAAGCCCCGCCGTAGAGATGCAAAGGGAATCGGCTTTAGCCGCTCGCTAGTACTTCACGATCGCCGCAAACGATTTCGGATCGAGCGACGCTCCTCCGACCAGCGCTCCGTCGATTTCTTGCTGTGCCATCAGCGACGAGACATTCTCCGGCTTCACCGATCCGCCGTAGAGAATTCGTAGTTGTGCGGCAAATTCCTCGCCGAAAATCTCTGTGGCTTCACGCCGGATCACCGCATGCGCCTCCGCGGCTAACTCCGGAGTCGCAGTCTTGCCAGTTCCAATCGCCCAAACCGGTTCATAGGCCACAACCATCTTTGCGGCTTTCTTGGCGGAAATCGCGTGGAATGCCCGCACGCATTGCCGTCGCAGCACGTCGTCGGTTAGGCCGGCCTCGCGTTCTTCGAGAACTTCTCCGACACAGCAGATTGGCGACAGACCACTTTCCAACGCAGTCTTGAGCCGAAGGTTGACCGTGTCGTCGGTCTCGCCGAAATATTGGCGTCGCTCTGAGTGGCCAATAATCACATGCGTGACCCCGAGACAGAGCAGCATGGGTGCGGAAATCTCTCCGGTGTACGCTCCATCGGCCTTCCAGTGAACGTTCTGCACGCCGATGGCGACATTGGAACCTTTCGCCGCTTCGAGCGCAGCCGCAACGTCGGTGTATGGCGGGCAAATGACGATCTCATCGCGATCATGCCCCTTCACCATCGGCAGAAAGTCGGCGAAATATGCCGTGGTTTCGTCGGGAGTCTTGTACATCTTCCAGTTCGCCGCCAACACTTTCTTTCGCATGATTAGGCCTCTCGTATTAGTTCAGACTTCGTGCACTCGGTATTAAAAGTTTGCCGCCTGCAATAAACTCTCTGGTGCGCGATCAGCGCAAACAGATTATGTCGAATCTAGATACTGCCGGCTCATCCGATTTTTTTCACTTGAATCGTTTCCTTCAAGCGCAAGAACCGATCATCGAGCAGGTGATGACTGAATTGCAAAAGGGGGCGAAAACCGGCCATTGGATATGGTTTGTCTTTCCCCAAATCAAAGGGCTTGGACAGAGCCCGACCTCTCAGAAATACGCAATCTCTTCCGCTGCGGAAGCGGCGGCGTACTTGGAGCACCATCTCCTGGGTCCTCGGCTCAAAGAATGTACCCGTCTGGTGCTCCTCGTTGAAAATCGTTCGGCGGCCAGAATATTCGGATCGCCCGACGACATGAAATTCAGATCGTCCATGACCCTTTTTGCGCACGTCTTCAAAGCCGACGACATTTTCGAGAGAGCGCTGAAGAAATATTTTGCCGGAATTCCCGATCGACTCACTCTCGATCTGCTGTAACCGTCCTATTTCTTGTCCGTCAAAGCCTCAACGCCCGGCAACTTCTGCCCTTCCAGGAATTCCAGCGACGCGCCGCCACCAGTGGAAATATGCGTGATCTTGTCGGCGACATTCGCCGCCTTGACCGCTGCCACTGAATCGCCGCCCCCGACGATAGAAATCGCTCCGCCATTCTCCGCCACGGCGTGCGCGATCTTGAATGTGCCCTTGGAGAATCCTGGAATCTCGAAGACTCCCATCGGACCATTCCAGACAATCGTGCGAGCAGTCGAGATCTCTTCCGAGAACAACTCAATCGTCTTCGGCCCGATGTCCAGAGCCATCTTGTCGGCGGGGATCGGTTGTCCCTCGCCAATCTGCTGGATCACAGCGTTCGCCTCGGGCTTCATCGCAACGACGTGATCGATCGGCAACAGGAACTTCATGTTGCGTTTCTTGGCCTCGTCGAGAAGTTTCTTCGCCAGTTCCACCTTGTCCGCTTCGAGCAGCGATTTGCCGATCTCATGGCCCTGGGCCTTCAGGAAGGTGTAGGCCATGCCTCCTCCAATGATCAGCACGTTCACCTTCTTCATCAGGTTTTCGATCACGCCAATCTTATCGCTGACTTTGGCGCCGCCGAGGATGGCAACGAACGGCTCTTCGGGATGTTCGAGCGCGGTGCCCAGGTACTTCAGTTCCTTTTCCATGAGCAATCCCGCGGCACACTGTTTCATGAACTTTGTGATGCCCTCGGTCGACGCGTGCGCGCGATGAGCCGAACCGAAAGCGTCATTGACGTAATACTCCGCCAACTTCGAAAGCTGCTTGGCGAACTTTTCATCGTTCGCTTCTTCTTCGGCATGAAACCGCAGGTTCTCGAGGAGCAGCGTCTGTCCCATCTCCAGTTGCGTCGCCACTTCTTCCGCTTCCGGGCCAACACAGTCGGGAGAGAAGCCGACGTTTTCCCCTCGAGCCAGTTCCTTGTCGAGAAGCATGCGGAGCCGCTCGGCGACCGGCTTGAGGCTCATCTTCGGGTTCGGCTTGCCCTTGGGACGGCCAAGGTGCGAGGCCAGGATCAGTCGCGCTCCATGCCGCAACGCATACTCGATCGTCGGCAGGGTCTCGCGGATGCGGGTATCGTCCATAACGCGGCCGTCTTCGAGTGGAACGTTGAAGTCGACGCGCATGAAAATGCGATTTCCGTTAAGGGGCAGATCACGAATGGAAAGCTTGGACATGGCTGGAGTCCTTTTCAGGCTTGTGTGGCGCGGGCACTCCTGCCCGCGCAGTCCGTTCCGGTACTGCAGGCAGCGCGGGCAAGAGTGCCCGCGCCACACTACAGGTTCTTACAGTCCCTTGCTGGCCATATAGTTGATCAGATCGCGGACGCGGTTCGAATATCCCCACTCATTGTCGTACCAGGAGATAACCTTCACGCAGTTGCCGCCGACCACCATGGTGCAGGGAGCGTCGACGATCGAAGAGAGCGGGTTTCCCTTGAAGTCCGACGAAACCAGTTCATGCTCTTCGTAGCCGAGATATCCCTTTAGCGACCCGGATTCCGACGCCTTTTTCAGAGCGGCGTTTACTTCTTCCTTAGTCGTCTTCTTTTCGACCCATACCACGAAGTCGACTACCGAGACATTCGGAGTCGGCACGCGCATGGAGAATCCATCGACCTTGCCCCCGAGCTCCGGAATAACCAGTTTCAGGGCTTTGGCTGCGCCGGTTGAAGTCGGAATCATGTTGAGTGCGGCTGCGCGAGCGCGCCGAAGATCTTTGTGCGGGAAGTCGAGAATGACTTGGTCGTTGGTGTAGGAGTGGATGGTCGTCATCGTGCCGCAGACAATCTTGAATTCATCCTGCAGAACCTTGGCGACGGGAGCCAGGCAATTCGTGGTGCATGAGGCGTTCGAAACCACGTGGTGCTTCGATCCATCGTACTTGTCGCCATTCACGCCGAGTACGAGTGTGATGTCCTCATTCTTGGCCGGCGCGGATATGATGACTTTCTTAACGCTTCCGCGCATGTGCTTCTTGGCATCATTGGCGTCGGTGAAGCGTCCTGTCGATTCGACCACAACCTGCGCGCCTACAGATTCCCAAGGAAGCGCAGCCGGATCCTTTTCCTTGAACACTTTGATCGTCTTGCCGTCGACCGTGATGCTGTCCGTGCCCGCCGAGACTTCATTCGGCAGGTTTCCCAAGACTGAGTCATATTTCAACAGGTGAGCCAGCGTCTTCGGATCCGTCAGGTCGTTCACCGCGACGAAATCCAGGTTGGAATCCTTCAAAGAAGCGCGCAGCACGTTGCGGCCGATTCGTCCGAAGCCATTAATACCAACTTTGATTGCCATGTTTCCTCCGTAAGATTATGAGGGCGTGATCAGATTCGCCTGAGAGTTGATTGGTAAACAGATGATGTTAGCAGGGAAGTGGAATCGTCGTAAACGTTGACGACCGAACTTATGGACGTATTGGCCCTGAATTCCGCGATGAATGGACGCTATCCTCCGCTCTCCGCCTCGGTGCGTTCCAACAGCAAAACACCCAATCCCAACCTATCGGTGAATAGTGCGGCGTCTCTGTGACGGAGATCACAAAGTTCCGCGACCCCTATCACAGTGCCGCAACGGGACCGGTCCTTTAATGGATCCAGCGCAGCAGTCCGTGCCCTGCGGCACTCTTCCGCGCAATCTTCCCCAAAAAAACGAGGCGAATGATGGCGAGCGAACACGTCTTAAAATGCCCCCTCTGCGGTGGAAGCACGCAGATCGAGCGCTCCGAATTGCCAGAAGCCTTGGAAATTCCTCGCCTGCGTGAACAACTCGAAAAATACGCCGCGGAACTACTTCGCCCCTCCGCAAAATTAGCGACAAACCAAACAAGCTCTGAGGTTGACGAGAAGAGTCCTCGCTGGAATCCGTGTGTTCCGGTGTGGCGGGGAAACGCAAAGCATTAAGAATTGAGAGCGACAGACCACCGACTTCCCACGACGCAAGTACGGAGGCAGCATGTTGATCAGCAAGCAGCAATCCCTGGACTACCACGGTGGAGCCCGCCCCGGCAAAATCGAAGTTACGCCCACCAAGCCCTGTCGAACCCAACGCGATCTGAGCTTGGCATACACCCCGGGCGTAGCCGAGCCATGCCTGCAGATCCAAAAAAATCCGCAGGACGCCTTCAAGTACACCGGTCGTGGAAACCTGGTTGCGGTGATCAGTAATGGAACTGCCGTACTCGGCCTCGGCGATATCGGGGCCCTCGCCGGCAAGCCCGTCATGGAAGGCAAAGCCGTCCTCTTCAAACGCTTTGCCGACGTCGATGTTTTCGACCTCGAAGTCAACAGTCACGATCCGCAGGAGATCATCAGGCTTTGCCAGATGCTCGAACCGACCTTCGGCGGAATCAATCTGGAAGACATCAAAGCGCCCGACTGTTTCATCATCGAAGAAGCGCTTCGCAAGACGATGAAGATTCCTGTCTTTCACGATGACCAGCATGGGACGGCAATCATCTCCGGCGCCGCGTTGCTGAACGCCCTGGAAATTGTTGGCAAGGACATCCGCAAAGTGCTGATTGTTCTGAATGGCGCTGGGGCCGCGGGAATTGCCTGCGCCAGCCACTACATCCGCCTGGGCGCGAAGCGGGAAAACATTCTGCTCTGCGATACCAAAGGCGTTGTCTACGCCGGCCGCACCGAAGGAATGAACAAGTACAAAGAACTCTTCGCCCAGCCGACCGACCTGCGAACACTGGCGCAAGCGCTAGTAGGTGCCGACGTTTTCGCCGGACTTTCCGCGAAGGGCGCGCTCACGCCCGCGATGGTGTGCTCTATGGCGGCGAATCCGATTGTCTTCGCCATGGCCAATCCGGATCCGGAAATTACTTACGAAGAGGCCAAAGCCTGCCGCCCCGATGTAATTGTCGCCACGGGACGCTCCGACTATCCCAACCAGGTCAACAACGTTTTGGGATTCCCCTTCATCTTTCGCGGAGCCCTTGACGTACGCGCCACCGCGATCAACGAAGAAATGAAATTGGCTGCGACTCACGCTCTTGCGGCCCTGGCAAAAGAAGCTGTTCCCGACTCAGTTTGCCGCGCCTACGGGGTGCCGCGCCTGCAATTCGGCCGCGAATACCTGATCCCGAAGCCCTTCGATCCGCGCGTCTTAGTGTGGGAGGCATCGGCGGTTGCTGAAGCTGCTATGCGCACCGGGGTCGCGCAGGAACCGGTGGACCTGGCCACTTATCGCTCCCAACTCGAGCGACGTCTAGGCAAGGCCTATGAAGTCTCCCGGACGATGATTCACAAGGCGCAAGTGAGTCCGAAGCACGTCGTTTTCCCCGAGGGTGAAAATGAAAAGATTCTTCGCGCCTGCCAGACACTGATCGAGGAAAAAATCGGCACTCCCATTCTTTTGGGGGATGCCGGTAAGGTCCGCGCACGCGCCAAGGAGTTCGGCGTCAGTCTGGATGGCATGACCATCGTCGATCCCGCAACATCCGAGCATCGCGAGCTCTACGCGCATGAGTTGTTCCGCCTGCGGCAGCGTCGCGGCGTCACTCTGCGCGAAGCCGAAACCCAGATCGGCGACCGCAACGTCTTCGGCTCTCTCATGGTGCACATGGGAGACGCCGACGCCCTCGTGTCCGGTGTCACCCAGCATTACCCGGACACCATCCGTCCTGCGCTGCAGATTGTTCGTATCCGCGAGGGGCTGCACCGAGTCTCCGGCTGCTATGCAGTCATCACGCGCAAAGGGGAAGTGTTCTTCCTCGCAGATACCAGCGTCAACATCGAGCCCACAGCCGAAGACCTCGTCGAAATCGCCTTGTGCACGGCACACATGGCGCGACGCTTTGACATGGTTCCCCGCGTGGCCATGCTTTCGTTCTCCAGCTTTGGCAGCGTCGATCACCCGATATGCACCAAGGTCCGCAAAGCAGTTGAGTTGATCAAATACGCGGATCCCACACTGATTGTTGACGGCGAGATCATGGCGGACGAGGCGCTCTCGCCGGAAATCATCGAGGAGTTGTATCCGTTCAGCGCCCTGAAAGGTGGAGCGAATGTACTCATCTTCCCCGATCTCGCGTCCGCCAATATCGCATGCAAGTTTGCAGCAAAAGTCAGCGGCGGAGAACTCATCGGCCCGATCCTGATGGGAATGAGTCGCCCCGTCCACGTGCTGCAACGCACCGCGACCGTCGAGGAGATCGTAAACGTCGCCGCCATCGCCGTAGTGGACGCTCAGGAAAACGAGACCTACTCGCATCCACATGTCCACGTGTCCACCGAACCGGAATTGATAGGGGAAGACTGAGAAAGGCAGTTTCAAAGTTTCATGTTTGAAAGTTTCAAGTTAAAAGGCTCGTGGTTTTTACTTGAAACATGAAACCGGAAACTCTGAAACTGCGAAGTGATACTTTAAGCTGACGGTCCGAGGAAGACGCCACATGTCCACGCTCTGGAACTCGCGGTACGCACAGCGCACGATCGGAATCAAAAGTTCCGCGATTCGCGAGCTTCTTAAAGTCACACAGAAGCCGGAGATCATCTCTTTTGCCGGCGGTCTTCCCGCTCCCGACGTTTTCCCGGTCGAGCGCTTCAAGGAAGCCTGCCACAAGGTTCTGTCGGAAGATGGCGCGCAGGCCCTTCAGTACGGCGCGACCGAGGGCTATCCGCCGCTTCGCGAGATGATCGCCCGCAATCTTGCTCGTTATGGAATTTTCGCCCGCTCGGAGAATGTGCTCATCACGTCCGGATCGCAGCAGGCGCTCGATCTGATCGGCAAACTCCTTATCAACCGCGGCGATCGCATCCTGGTCGAGGCGCCGACTTACCTCGGCGCTCTGCAGGCGTTCAACGTCTACGGTGCCCAGTACGTCCCAGTGCCGGTAGACAACGATGGTCTGCTCACCGAAGAACTCGACTCGAGCCTTCGCGCTGGACCAAAATTCATGTACGTCCTGCCGAATTTTCAGAATCCAGCAGGCGTGACCTTATCGGCTGGCCGGCGGCATCAACTCATCCTGCTCGCCGACAAATACGGTATTCCGATCATAGAAGACGATCCCTACGGCCAGTTGCGCTACGAAGGCGAACACCTCGCGCCTCTCGTGGTGCTGGATCGCGAAAACCTTCGCCGCGATAGCGGATTCACTCTCGGTAATGTGATTTATCTCAGCACGTTCTCGAAGACGCTCGCTCCCGGGATTCGCCTCGCCTGGATCGTCGCTCCGGAAGACGTCATCAGCAAACTCGTGCTTCTGAAGCAGGCAGCCGATCTGCACACCTCGACGTTCAATCAGCACATCGCTTACGAAGTCGCGCGCGACGGCTTCCTCGATCAGCATGTGAAATTGATCCGGCAGGTTTACCGCGAGCGCCGTGATGCCATGTTGCATGCTCTGAAGGAATACTTCCCTGAGGAAGTTACGTGGACTCATCCCCAGGGAGGCCTCTTTCTGTGGGTCACGATGCCGGAGGGGACCGACTCGCAAGCCCTGTTCCAGGCGGCGCTTGCCGAAGAGGTCGCGTTTGTTCCGGGAGAGAGCTTTTACGCCAACGACGCGGCCGAGGGTGGCCGTCACATGCGGCTGAATTTTTCTTATTCCCAGCCGGACCAGATTCGAGAAGGCATTCGCCGCCTGTCAGTTGCGGTCAAAATGCAGTTGCGAACCAACCAACTCCATCGTTAAGAAACTTTAACAAAGTCCCGTAAACCATTGTTTTTAAATATATTAACCGCTCCACTGTATGAAGGTGATCGCAATCACGGCGCTCGTTCTGCCGAAGGTGTGGAATAGCCTCAATCCGTAGCGGAGAGCTTCTTTCCGCCGGAAGTGAGGGGACCATTGATCAGCCTTGGAAGTGCCGCCGCAAGTGCCGAAGTGTGCGCGCATGTTAAGAAAATTGGCTACTCGGTATCGAAAAAGATCCGGATTTATGGCGAAGACTTCGCAGTGCTTTCCGATCCTTATCTGACCGAAGAAGGCGTATCGATCGAAGTCTGCTCAGTGAAAACCCTGAAGTTCCGAGTGCTGACCTTGCCGGCCACTCTCTTGCCGGGAGAATTCCCAAAAAATCGCAGCTCCATCTGAAGTCCGCAGGCCCACGATCGTGTAGGGGCGGACGCAGCCTGCCCTGAGCGGAGTCGAAGGGTCCGCCCCGAGGAGCAAAGCGACGAGTGTGACTGTCGAGTGAAAGAAAACTGCTAGGGCTGCCCAGCCCCGAGATTATGGGTTTTCGGCGTGAGTTTCCGGATCAAGAATTCCTGCAGAACATTCGTCAGCGCCGTCGTCCCCATGCCAATCCCGGCATTCTCAAAGGTCAAATCCACTCCAGCCCGGTCCGATGACGGGTAATAGAGGTTCGAGATTCCGCCAGCCGCGAGGTTCCCGAGAATATCGGAATAGTTAACTTGCCAGTGTCCGTTGTCGCCCTTGCAGATCACCGCATTGGCAACTGCATAAAGAAACCGCGACGATTTGCTCCCGCTACCCTTATAGAAATAGCGCGGATCCTGCTTGAACAGCGATGGAAACAGCGCGCTGCCAAGGAAAATGCTGCTGGCCGTATCGGCATAGACCGCGCCGAAACGCTTGCCATATCCCACCGTGCCTTGCCCGTAGCTTCGGAAGTGATTCTGACCCTGCTGCACTCCGGCCGTTCCCGCAACCACGGCAAAAGTAAATGGGTCGATCATCGTCTTCCAACCGAGGTTGAACTTCTGCCCCGTGGTAAGCGGAGCGGGATTGTGGACATAACTTACGTAAAAATTGGGGATCGCGCCCAGGACGCGCTGCTTCTCTTCCATGCGAATCTGCTCGGTGGCGATTTCGAACTGCGGTATCCCGACCTGCACCTCGGTCACACTCATGGCAACGTTCATCACGATCGCCGGCAAAGCGTTCGTTTCCCCCGCTTCCAAACTGCCCGAGAACGTCTGCGCGCCAAAGCCTTCGGAGGTGATCGTCAGCTTGAACGCTCCGGGTGCAACTCTTGGAAAGAAGAACTGTCCGTCGGAATTGGAGACCGTCTGCAAACCGGCTCCGGGAACGGCATCGCCCGAGAGCGCTACGCTGGCTCCCGCCACGGTCGCGCCCGTCTGATCGAGGATCGTTCCACTGATAGTCCCCGGGGCGGCGGCTGTCTGCAGCTTCAGTTCCCCTTGTTCTTCTGAAACCGAAGGGGTTTGGGCTTGCAAGGCGCAGAAAGGCCAACTCATAAACACCAGAGCCAAAAGCACAAATGTGGGCCTGAGTTGGAGCGCCATGATTTAGCTAACGTATCCCCATTCGCGTGATGGTCCAAATGACTAAAGATGGTCTGATGGTGCACTTTCTGTCGGGCGTCTTCAATTCAGGCACGGGTGGGAACAGCGCCCGGCCGGATTGCAGATATTTTTAGGGTGAGAGTGGTGACTTTGCGGTTGGATGCGAGGCGAACGCCCGAGGTTCTATCGCAACGTGAATCTTTCGTTAAATTTACATTTGCCACAAACGAACCGGTCAGGCTGCTCATCACATGGTTCGACGCGGCTCCATCGGCCGATCGGTCACCAGTTCCGGATGCAATCGGCGGAAGCTCTCAGCAATGTGACAGTCCCAGCAAACCGGTCGGTGCGTCGCAAAAATGCCGGGGAGCTCTTCGGCGCGAACATTCTTCCATTCCGTTGTCTGAAAATCAGGTCCCAGAAGGGCAGGGGCGTGGTCTACGTGATGCAATGGTCCGATCGACTTCCTGCAGAAGACGCAATTCTTCCCCTCGAACCACTTTGCGGCGATGTTCCAGACCAGGCAACTCTTTGGATCGATGTCGATCTGTTGCAGGCAGTCCTGACCGCAATCTTGCCGCTCCGGCCATCGAGAACACTGGTGTAGGCGCAGAGTTGGCTCGCGGAAGAACGCTCCCAGCGCTGCTTCTCCGGCAGCGACATCGACCGCCTCGGGTGCCTTTGTTTCCGGGCATGTGACCAGACGTTTGCCCCGAAACATGAAATAGGCTCGAATGCCGGGGATCGCGCGGACAATGAATAGAAGCGCCGATAGGCCCAGCACGCCAATGATGATGGTCAGAACGGAAACCGTCACAGCGATCACCCCCACTTGGGCGAACCCCAAGAAAACCTTGCAGGGATAGTCTGCGACGCCACCTCCAAATAAGCCGTGCCGCAAGTCACTGCAAATTGTGACGACAATCACTATTGAGGTTCGTGTAGCCCCGGACGCATTCGTCCGGGGTTGCGCGCGAAACCGTGCAATGGGAACCACCACACGTCCCGCCTAGAAATGAAATCCCAGCTCTGCCGTCAGCGCGCGTGGGGTCAAGAAATGCGTCCCGCTGAAGGTTGAGAGAAAGTTGTACAGCGCATATTTGTTGGTGATATTGATCGCCGTCAACTGCAGGCTGACTTTGTATTTGTCTCCGTGAAACAGATTGTCGTGACCCAGCGCGAGATCGAAGACGCTGCGAGGAGCGATGCGCGGAGGGTTCTTGTCGTCGTTTTCCGTTCCGGGCGCGGGAACCTGCATCAGCGTCGATCCGTATTCCGCCGCGGGACAAAGATTCGCACCAAGTGACGAACTGAGGGGAGTCGTCGGGGTCGCACGAACTCCACCGCAATACAGTCCAGCCTGAAATTGCTGATCGGGACTGACAATGGACGTGTCGACCACGCTATCGCTTCCAGCGGGGCCATTGGCGCAATTGCCGCCCGCGCAGGGTAGATTTCCCGCGGCCAGGCCGCTGTCATAGCGCCAGTTGAATCCCATCCATGGCCCGGTCTTTCCAAACTGATACTGGACGTGCGCGGTCATATTGAAACGCTCGTCATGATCGATGCGGAAGGGAACTGATCCCGCAGCCAGAACCGCCGAAGGAACAGCTCCTGCCCCGCCTAGTTGCGGCGTGAAGAAGCGCGCCGCCACGCTCGAGAAGACGACAAGCCCGGAAAATCCGTGGAGGTTGGGAACGCTCACTCGCCCGGCGTATCCGGGAATCTTCGACCGCTCCCACTCCACCGGAAACGTGATTGGCGTGTTGCCGAGGACGCTGAAGTCATAGCCGTTGTGCGTGTATTTCCATATGTACTCGCCAGAGAAAACCAGGTATCGCCCGAAGGCCTGCTCGATGCCCGCGTGGAATTCATTTCTCCATCCGGGAGCGAGCGGCGTGGCCTGCGATGCCTCAAAGCAGCCGAGCAATGGATTCAACACCGCGTTGTTGCAGCCTTCGCTGGAGAGAATAAGATTTTCGTTGAACGGCGTCTCTAATACGCGCGCGTAGGAGACGCGTAACACGGTATTCGTTTTCTTGACGTTGTAGGCGACACCGAGGCGCGGTTCGCCCTCCTTGTGCGCTGTCAGCCCGTTGTAGAAATCGCCGCGCACACCGAGATTAAATACCCAGTTGCCCTTCGTGATGTTGTCCTGCAGGTAGACGGCAAATTCTTTTACGTCGGTGTGGCCGAGAAAAACGTATTCACTCCCGCCTCCAGGTTGGGTCAAATCGTATGGGAGCAGCGTCGTGCAAGGCGCAGCCAGTGCCTGGTGTGTCAGCGCGTTGTAGCACGGAGTGCCGTTGTTATCCACGAGCTCCGGAAGGAATGTGGGATCGACTATTCCCAGCCGGTCGTTCTCGTTCAGGAAGGTCTGTTCGTACACGGCTCCGGCCTTCAAGTTGTGGATGCCTTTCACATACGACACATCCGAGCGCACCCCGGTATTCGTGAGCGTGCGATCTTGTCCAACCGTTTCCCGCTGCAGATCGGTAGGGCCGAGATCGGCAAAGGGATTGCCGCTGGGGTAATAGTCGAAATGATCGTGACGAACAAAGGCTCCCAGCGTGAATACCGTTGTGGAATTGATGAGCCGCGTCCACGAGGGCGCGATGTTGAAGGTGCGAATCTGCGAGCGCTGGTCCGCCGCACCCACCACTTGCCCGAGCGGATCGATCCCGCCATTATTGACGACCACGCCATTCCACGGGGTCGCATTCTGTGAGTCGTAGGAATTCGGCGTCTGAAACCACGAGCGGGTATAGCCCAGGTTCAAATGAATCGAGTCGATGGAGGACAGTTGGAAATCCATGCGATCGAAGACATTTTCCTGATTCCCCTTGTCATGCAGGACTACGAATTCGGGAGGGTCGAGGAAGCGCCCGGTGTTCAGTCCATTGGCCGAAATGAAGTTTCCCCAGCTCTTGCCGCCGTAGGCCAGATTTACGCCGGCATTCGTCGACCCGAACGATCCATAAGAAGTCGTCACGCTGCCGTGGGGCGTGGTCACGCCAAGTCCCGATTGAGTAGTGACATCAATGACGACGCTGGTCTTATCACCATACTGCGCCGGCGGCGCACCAGAAATCACTTCCATCGACTGAATGGCCTGCAGCGGAATCTGGTTGGAGAAGACTTTGCTCTGCTGATCGGTGATCGGCTGTCCATCGATCGAAAACGAATTCTCGGCGTGGTCTCCCAATCCGTGGAAGAGACCGTTTGAGTCCGCCGCGATTCCCGGCGTCGATAGCGTAACCAGGGAACTGACCGACGAAGACTGGCTCTCCAGCGGCAACTTGTCGAACAGATTCTTATCCACGTCAGTATGGAAGGTCGAATCGTTCTCCACCAGATCGCCCCCGGCTTCTACCGTCACCGAGGTCATCGAGCCTTGTACTTGCAGTTTGATCGAAACCACAACCGGCACAGTCGAACGTGGCTCAACGTCCTGGGCATAGGCGGCGAATCCCTCGGCGATGACGTTGAGGTGGTATGGATTGAAGGGAATATTGGTGAACGAAAATTTTCCGGCGCTATCGGTTTCGGTGGAGCGGTCCAGTCCGCTTACAGGGTTGCGGACTTCAACCTGAGCATTGGCTACGACCGCGCCGGACGAGTCGAGCACGGTGCCGGTGATTGATCCGGACGTTCCTGCGGACTGGGCAAGCATAGTCGCGGCGAGGAAAAGCAGAAATAGAACGGCGAACACGGAGAATGACAGACGAGAAGCGGAAAGCAAGTAAGACGAACGCATAAGTCCTCCTGAGAAAAAGAAATCCAAATGGAAAAATAGGCGGCGCCGGCGGAGAGGCTTCGCGGCCCTTACCGTCGGTGCTCAATCGCTAAATTTTGGGGATTTCCTAGACAATAGGAGGACCGCGAATGCCGGCTGTAGAAAAATCAAACCAGGCCTTCGCGACGATATTTTGTTCTTGCAGAACTCCAACCGAGGTCAAGATCGGAGTAGCGTGACTGGAGCTTACTGTTGGACTGGCGCTGTGCGCCACCACGCAAATCGAGCACGAAACAGCTTCGGTGCGATTCGGGTGATTGTGGGTAGACTCCGCCCCAACTGTCCATAGCATCAGGGACAGGCACAGCCAAGCCGACCATCGCACCCAGTTACGCATGAATGTATTAAATCGACGTGCTAAAGCTGCGAGAGCAGGATTGAGACGAACATTCCCACTTCGGAGTTAGACTCGTACCAGCTTATAAGGGTTATCCACCGCAAATCAATATCGGCACGTTACTATAGACAGGGTCATCCTAAATCAGAGTGAAACCGCACAATTGCGGAAGTTTGACGATGCCCGGCGCAAACCGTAAAACTGTCACGCACTCATATCAAAGCGAGGTAACTTATGTCTGAACCATCGTACGAGGAACTCAAAGCCAAATTGGCGCAACTGGAAAAAGAAGTTGAAGTCAAGAAACGCAGCGGCGACCTGATCTTTAAGGTCGGAGAAAAGGGCGGCGTCAGCGTCTACGGCCTCGGCCGTTTTCCGGTCACACTGTATTACGAACAATGGAATCGCCTGCTCGGCGCCGCCAATGACATCAAGAACTTCATGGAAGAGAACAAAGGCAAGCTCAAACTCAAAGAGTAGGCGCTGAATTCGAGAGTCCCCATCCCGGTCGCGATGTGTGCGACGAGATGGGGATTTCGTTTTTCCGGGGACGATTTTCGCGTTCTGGGGCTAGTTTTCTCTTCCCAAAACCCCGCAAATCAACTTTTTTTGCTATGATTCCCGTCTCAGGAAAGCCGAAAGCCGCGCCCCGCAAGGAATCTCAAGGATGTACTCATGTGTTAGGGCGTTCGCCTAATTGAAAGTCGTCGCATTTCGCACTACAAGAAACCTAGCCGCAACGTCTAGTTGTCCCGTTTAGATCGGCAGCTGCTCTGGCGCAACATCGGCAGCGTCTCAGTTCCTCTGGCCAAATCCAAGCGGCACCAAAAATATATCGCGGAGGTTTCTGTGTTGAAGTCCTATTCCCCTACCCTCTGTCTGCTCCTCGCCATGGCGCTAGTTCCAGGCATGGCTTTGGCCCAATCTGTGTCGGATCAGGCCGTCACCAACAACATCGCAGTCGCGATCACCCCAGACTCAGCCACGCTTTCTTCGTCGGAAGCCGTGCAATTTACGGCACTGGTGAAGCACACGGCCAACGTCGGCGTGACGTGGTCCGCAACCTCCGGAGCAATTTCCAGCAACGGCTTGTATCACAGCCCCAAGGTCGATCGTGAAACCGTCGTCACCGTGCGCGCAACCAGCGTTGCCGACCGTTCCAAGTTCGATCAGATTTCATTCGTTGTGAAGCCGGCAGAAGCGGCACCGGTTGCCGATGCGGTCACTACCCCATCCACCTCGACGACGATCAAGCAGTCGTTCTTCGGCGCGGACTTCAACGGTTACGGAACCTGGCCGCCCACCGACGGACAGAAGCAGGTCGCCACACTCGGCAGCATTCGACTCTGGGACGACAACGTGAAATGGGCTCAGATCGAAACCAGTGCGGGCGTTTACGACTGGAAAAAGCTTGATACCTGGATGAGCAAAGCACAGGCCCAGGGCGTCGATGTTCTTTACACCATCGGCAGCACTCCGAAGTGGGCAGGCACGATTCCCAAGGGCAGCCCCTGCGGCGCCCAGGGAGAATACAGCTGCTCCGCTCCCACCGACGTCAAGACCGACGGCACTGGAACCGACAAGCACTTCTCGGATTTCATGACCGCCCTCGTCACTCGCTACAAGGGCCAGATCGCTTATTACGAACTGTGGAATGAAGCGGACTGCAGCTGCTTCTGGGCCGGAACCACCGCTCAGCTTGTTCGCATGGGATCGGACGCGGCGGGCATCATTCGCTCGATCGACAAGAATGCGAAGATCCTCAGCCCGTCGGCTCACGGACCCACGATGAAAACGTTCTTCGACGATTACGTCGCAGCAGGCGGCGCGAAGAATTTCGACATCGTGAACGCTCACCTTCGCGGCACCACGAAAACCAACAAGACGCCGGAATCGTTCCTCGATATGTACGCGGACGTCACCGCTGAGACGGCCAAGCGCAATCTTGGCAGCCTGCCGGTATGGGATGACGAGCACGGCATCCGCACTGGGGAAATGACCGATCCCGACTTGCTCGAGGGCTTCGTCGCACGCTCCGTGATTCTGCGCGCGGGCGTTGGTCTGCAGCGCCAGTATCACTACACCTGGGACCAGAAAGATCCATACGGTCTTCAGGGCAATGATTCTGGCACTGGCTGGGATACGGTTGCGGGATGGCTCATCGGCCACACGATCAGTCCTTGCACTGAGAAGGGCACGGTTTATACCTGCTCGGTCGATAACGGCCTGATTGTTTGGGACACGTCCAAGACGTGCAGCAAAGGCACGTGCGGAACTTCGAAGTACACGTATGCCAGCACCTACAAGTACTACACCGACCTGTTGGGAAAGAAGACTTCTCTCAGCGGGACGACTGTAAACATTGGCTACAAACCGATCTTCCTGACAAGCAAGTAAATTCCTGCCAAGTAAATCGCGCCCGCAATCGCTCGATTGCGGGCGCGATGTTTTGCGCTGAAACTTCCTCTCAGCACTTCACGGCCGGAACCAGGGTGTGTAAGCGGAAGTTGTAAAGAATGTGAAAAGTAGTCCATCCACTTTGTTAATCCCTGCTGTCGATGGATGCTGATAATCCTTCGTCTGGTAATCCGTATCGCGAATCCACACCAGATTATCGGACCTCGGGTTTGCTCCATCCGCCCACAGATACGGTCCCCACGCAATCCACGCCGCGGTTCCATCGCCGTAATTCAAATTGCCCGCGACCGGATCTGTGCCAAGTCCGCGAGTCTGGTCGATCTGCGCCTGGATCGCCCACTTCGCCGAGAATCCGTATTCGTACGCGTACACCTCGGGACTCTTGTCGATGATGATGTAGCCCGCGTAAATGCGGCTCGCCAGAAATACCTGCTTCAGATTCGGATAGCGTGCCCGCATCGCGCGGACCATCTGACCAATCTGCTGTTCGAAGTGAACCGCCTCCGTGGTAGTCGCGCTATTCACGCATCCGGCGCTTGAGGGATCGCACAATGTCGAGAAGCCCGATCCCTCGGGCGCAGGACTCGCTTCCTTCAACCACACAGCCTGCACTTGTTTCTCAGTGAGACAGGGATTGCTCGTTGTTCCGCATCCGGGTGCCACGCCCGGCGCGCCGGTTGCGGTGGCGAGCACCTCGTCGCGTATGCGGTCGTACTGATTCTGCGTGTCCGTCGAAGTGTACGGAGGAATCGTGCAAGTCTCGGCCGGCGTCAGCACTGCGTCGGCATACGAGCATGCCGCCTCTCCGGGCTTAGCTCCGTTAAGAACAGCCAGCTTCGGATTCACCTGTGCAGACCGCGACGGATCGGCGACATACTTCACGAATCCACCAAACTCCAGCGAGGTATTCGAGAGGCCGACGGAGATAAATGCGATCGCTCCATTCGCGCTTGGATTTCCATTCACATCGAGCGGCTGAATCTGTGATCCGAGAGTGATTCCGTCCGCTTCATGATCCGACGGAGCCAGGTTGCTGTTGTTCTCGTATAGATTTCCGGGGAAGCTCATATACGTCTGCCCCGCCTTCATGTCCATCAGCGGAGTGTTATGGGGCAATGCAGCATGCGACACGGTGAGCAACGTGGACGAGGTATTCCCCTGATACGTGCCGGTGATCAACACTTCGCCGTCACTCATCAATCCATGCGCGAGCCCCGACGCATCGATCGATACTTTCGCCGGATTGCTAGACGTCCATGTCGTCTGGCTCGTTACATCCGTTGCGTTGAAAGTCGCGGTCATCTGCTCGGTACCGTTCAAGTAAGACCATGCGTCGGTGGGAAATAACGTCAGCAGCGGAGGTCCGCTCGGCTTTGTGATCGCAACGGTGACATTCGAACTCTGGCCACCAAAAGTGCCTGTGACTTTCACCCCGGAGGTCACCGCGACCCCGTGAATAACGCCGAGCGTAGACACGGTTGCCGTCGCCGCATCCGCCGATGTCCATAACACTTGCGGTGTCACATCCTGGGTGGATGAGTCGCTGTACGTCGCAATCGCGGTCAGTGGAAGAAATGTTCCGGCGAAGAAAGAAGCAGACGGCGCCGTTACCGCAAGGCCGGTCACCGTCTTACTGCTGGTCGTGATTGTGACAGTCGTAGTTCCCGACTGTCCACCGAACGAGGCCGTAATCATTGGCATTCCCGCAGCGACGCCGGTGACGAGTCCTGCTGCAACCGTCGCCTGGTTCGTATTCGAAGATGTCCATGTCGCATCGGTCGTTACCGGTTTGGTCGATCCATCGCTGTAACTGGCGATCGCAGTCAACTGCGCGGAAGAACCGACAACGATCGAACCGCCGCCGGACACTGCAACCGCAGTCACGATCGGAGTGATCGTGGGCGTCACGGTCACCGTCATGGTGCCCGACTTGCCGCCGAATGTCGCCGTGATGATCGGCGTGCCCGTGGCGACGCCCGTCACCAAGCCCGTGCTGGAAACGGTCGCATCACTCGTGTTTGCCGAGGACCATGTGGCCTGTGTCGTGACATTCTGCGTGGTGCCGTCGCTATAGGTCGCAGTGGCCGCGAGTTGTAAGGTTGAGCCGATGTTAACCGTGCTCGTCGTGGAAGCGACAGCAACGCTGCTAAGGCTAGGAGAGGTCGACAGTTTCGTCGAGCTGCTTCCGCCACAAGCGACCAATCCCAGAATGAGGATCAAGGCGCCTGCGAAAAAAACCATGCGATAGCTCATTGAAGACTCTCCTTGCAATCTATTGTGGCTTGTGAAGGATTCGACCAGGCGCTAGGCCGCCATTGTAGCCTTGGACCGGGTTCATCAACCCATCACGAACCCTCAATCCTCTCAAGAGTTTCGTTTGCCAAAGCTGCCCATACTCCGGACACAACCGTGGAAGAGCGGCCCTTTAGGGCCGCGTAAAGAACATAAAGAAATGGAAGGGGCTTTAGCCCCGCAGTGCCACGTCACAAAGAATTCAAGCCATGTTAGCCAAAGCTATCAAAAGAAAACTCCGGACGACCGTGGAAGAGCGGCCCTTAAGAGCCTGCCCTGAGCGGAGTCGAAGGGGCCGCGTACAGCGCACACACATAGAAATGGGCTTTAGCCCCCGTATTCCGAGCGACAACAGATTCAAACAATAGGGAAACCGCAGGGGAGAACAACAAGCGCGTCCGGCATCACAGATGTCCGGACATTAAAACCGACGATGATCCGCCGCGAGTTTTACGAAACCTTGACTAACATGCCGCACTGGCCTTCCTGTCCGGTCTTGCCGCAGGTGAGGGCGGTGGTCACGAATACCTGCTCAAAGCGGAAGCTCGGCTTCTCGTATGGTTTCTTCGCAGTAGCAGGCGTTCGTTGCTTATCAGTGGGAGGAATTTTCTGTCGTCATAAGATTTCGCCCTTCAGTTTAATCCCTGTTGCGATGCCTGTACAGCACAACCGCCCGTCCCGCCGGATGTGAAGCATCCGCCATCTTGCTGGGTGGAGAAGTAAACCTGCGAGCCGCCCGGATTCACGACCGTGTTGTCGATAATAATGCCGCTCGTCCCGCCCTGCAGCCTGCAGCGCCGCGGTGGGATTCGCGCCGAGATTATACCAGACGATCGCCGCCGTCAATAAGTTTCCGTTCCGTCAAGTGGACGGTACCAGGACGGGTTGGGTCGCTCCCGAGGTGCCACCACCGAGTTCGGCGATCTGAATGTTATTGAACGCGATCGAGGATTTCGAAAGCGCCGTTATAGTCGGTGTTGGGGCCCAGAGTCTGGGGAGTCTGACCGGATAGCGGACCTTGATTTCGCCAGTGAACGCCGCCATCAACGGTCGGAACAAAGAGCTTGAGGTTCCAATCGGGCGGAGTTGCGCCCGACGTGAAACCGCTGTTATCGGCCACCTGAATATTCAAGTTGCTGTCGAGCACTTCCTGGCCGGTGTTATAAACGAAGTTCGGCTTGCCAAGACGTCACTTTGAAATTCATCACGCAGGAGAATCCGCCGCACGGCGTACCGTACCCCGCGCCCTGCACGCTGGCGAACACCCACTCCTGCGGCAGCCCCGCGCCAGTGACAGTTGCGTTGTAAACGTCGGTAACCGGAGAACACGGCGTCGTCGTAGTTGTGCCGACTACAAGCGGTCCGACATAGGCGTTGTGCCCATCACGTTATTGTTGATCGGAATTTGATAGATCGTCGGCTGTCCTCCGGGATTGCCGCAAACATAGAAATTTCCCGTGGGCGCAGTCGCCGGTTACATAGTTGTGATCGAAAGCGCCATTAAACAGCGGCGTGGCTCTGTGTTTGCCAGCCCAACCGTTCGCTTCAGTGCCCGTGGTCGCCCGCCCCGAATGTCGTGCTGAGCTGAAAGACTCCAGCGCTGGTCGCCCGAAGCATCCTGCGACGACAAGACGTAAAGCATGCCTGCAGAAGGATCGACGATCGGGCCTTCGGTGAAACCGCCGCCAAATCGAGTTGCCCGGACTGAGTCGAAACGCCGGCGCTGTCGACGCGGTACAAGAATCCGCCCTTGTCGGCGACGTATGTATTCCCTGAGCCTCCATCATGAACCGGGCTAGTCAGCGGAACTCCTTCGCTGACCATCGCGGGCCATCCACCGCCTATGACTTCGGAAGGTGCTCCTTTGAAGACCCCAGAATATTGATGCAGGATGCCCGTGTCATCGCCAACAAATGCGGTGTCGGAGCCATAGTCATAGAAGACAGAGGAACTTGTGTCAGCGACGGTCAACGGGAAGCTCGTCATGCACGGCGCGGTGCAACCGAGATAGGACGTCGAAATGACAGTTGCGGGAGTAACGGTTGTGTCAATCGTTCCGTCGAATGCGCTCCACCGCAACAAGACCAGGCTGGAAGTAGGGCCAGTGTTCTGCACGAAGGCGACTTGCGTTCCATCCAGTGAAAGCACGGGCGAAGTAAGCACGGTTCCGCCGGTGTTGTAGTTCCAGTAATTGCCCGGAACTTGCCCGCGCGCATCCTGAGTAGAGGTTGGTCAGCGCAACGATTGACCCTTGGCTGTCCGACGGTGCGACGCCTGTCCCGTAGACGATGTAATCCGGTTGCGAAGAGCCGACGCAGCTAGCCGTGGTAACGTCGAAAGCATATTTCGCCGGAAAGAACGCCGGCCCTACCTTTGCTCCCCCTCCCAAGTCCCAAGACCAGTCGCGGTGCATCCTGCGTCCGCGACGATGCCGACGGCGCGCGCGAGCGGCATCCTCGACTCTACCTCCCAGGGTTGCGGTAGGGCGCAGTTCGTGTTGCTGCAGTTGCAACTGGTAGCGCTCATCGCGCTGGACCTTCACGGCCTTCTCGGCCGTCGTAGGCTGGGAGAAAATCAGGTGCCGGTGGCTCCAGTCAGTGGGCAGCGGCATGGCCGCGCGCGTTGCTTTCGAGGGATGACCCTCGGCAAATGTCAGGCTCACTGCGGCCAGAACAAACAGACTCAACCCTGCGGATCGCAAACCAATCCCCTGCATGTGAAACTCCCGAGCGTTAAGATTGGGGGAAGTAATGGCCCTAAGGGTATAGCGAAGCCCTCTGTGGATCAATACTTTCGTGAACCTCCGGTTAATCTTCCAATTACCATGCCAAATTCCTGCCGCCGCGGCAAACCGATTTAGCTTTTCCTCAGCGCGTTGTGACATCTGACCTTGCGCCAAAAATTCAAAAAGCAGATCATTGCCTAGGCAAAAGCAGTTCGCTGAGTGGCCCTTCGGATTGCTATAAGTTCATTAAGATCAATATTTTGCCCGCAACTAGTTGAGCGCCAAGATTATGGACGTGACTTTCCTCTAACTCAATGATTTCGCTATATCGATAGGGGGGAGGGGGTACCCTCGATCCCGACTCCTTTCCCATTTTGAACCGCTCGCTTGCGAACGTGTCGAGGACTCTGCTGAGAATTATTTTCTTAGATTTCCACAAGCACTACTACCGAAACGAGTCTTCACCAGGTCGCTGACACGAAGATAGGGAATAGAGCGGGAAGAGTCGTGAGCATCGCTACTGTTTAGCAAAGGGCAAAGGTACCCAACTGAGAACCGCAAAGTGCGACCGGATCGTCCCAATTTCGGTCTATAATCTAAAGACTGTGCCAAAGTACTCCATCGTCGTACCGCTCCATAACGAGCAGGAAAATGTTACCGACCTTTATGATCGCCTGAAGGTTGTCATGGAAGCTCACGGCGAGAGCTTCGAAATCGTTCTTGTCGACGATGGCTCGAGCGATCACACCTTTGCCATGCTGCGGGAAATCGCCGCCGTGGACAGCCGCGTCACGGTCGTAAAACTGCGCCGGAATTTCGGTCAGACCGCAGGATTGGCCGCAGGCTTCGATCACGCGCGCGGCGAGTACATCATCGCGATGGATGGCGATCTGCAGCACGATCCCGCCGACATTCCAATTTTCCTAGAGAAGATCGCTGCCGGCTACGACATCGTCAGTGGATGGCGCAAAGTGCGCGTCGACAATTTTTGGATTCGCCGCATCCCGTCGCGTATCGCGAACTGGATGATGGCAAAAATCAGCGGCGTCGATATCCACGACTTCGGCACAACGTTTAAATCGTATCGCCGCGACATTCTCGAGCAGGTTCCGCTGTACGGCGAATTGCACCGCTTCATTCCGGCACTTGCGTCATGGCACGGAGCATCGATCTGCGAAGTGCCGATCCGCAACGTCAATCGTGAACGCGGCGTTTCGCACTACGGCATTACGCGCACCTTCCGCGTATTCTTCGATCTGCTGACGATTCGTTTCCTGCTGCGCTATCTATCTCGCCCGTTACATTTCTTCGGCAGCATCGGGATGATGAGCATCTTCGGCGGCAGCGCGATGGTCGCCTGGCTCGGCGTGGAAAAGTTTATCCGCCACGTGCATATCATGGCGACGCACGGCCCGTTAATGATGGCCGCATTAGGTCTCCTGCTTGGTGGACTAAACCTGCTTGCGATTGGTTTGCTGGGAGAAATGCAAGTCCGTCACTACCACGAACCCAGCCGCAGAGCGCCCTACTCGGTGGACCGAGTCTTGCGCGCGCAGAACGAAGAGCATAGCGTCTCCGAGTAGTTCAGCTCTCTCAACCCTCTTCAACCTTGCTTGGGCGAAACGCTGAACGTCCCCACGATCCCGATAAAGTCACCGCTCGATGTGTTCATGGGCGTTCCTTGTACGTCAACCCAGATAGCCTTTCCATCTTCGCGTCGCAAGCGGAAGTGGAATGGATTCGCCTCGCCCCGGCTTTTTCTATCGAACAGGTGTTGCGCCGCGTCGGCATCTTCGGGGTAAACGTAATTGAACGAATGATTGCCGAGAAGTTGAGCAATGTCCGTGCCTAAGATGTCGGCCATCGCCGCGTTAGCGTACAGTGTGTGCGCTTCGGCATCGATGATCCATATTCCGTCCTTCCATCTGCCTGTCATTGTTCAAACGCTAACATGCGCACCCGTCGTTGGTTGATCCGGTGTTTTACTGAGGAACACGCTTTCCGTTGCGCAGACCATCCGATCCAAACCAGCATCGACGGCAAATCGCGCGGCGTATAATGGACCGTTTGTTTCGTCGTACCGGAGAGTCGTCCTGTTATGGAGAGAGCCACTCAACACGAACTGCAGCTTGCCCGGCGAATGTCGCGACTGGGAACCGAAACGGCATTTGAGGTCCTGAACAAGGCCCGCGCGTTGGAGCGTCAGGGAAAGAGCATTATTCACCTCGAAATCGGAGAACCAGATTTCGATACGCCGGCGAACGTCGTTGAGGCAGGCATCGACGCGCTGCGCAAGGGATGGACGCATTACGGCCCGTCGGCAGGACAGCCCGAGTTGCGCCAAGCCCTGGCTGACTACGTCAGCAAAACGCGCGGAGTGAAGGTCACGAGCGACGAAGTCGTTGTTGTCCCCGGAGGCAAACCGATCATCTTCTTCACGATCCTGGCTTTGATCGATGAAGGCGACGAGGTGATCTATCCGAATCCGGGGTTCCCGATTTACGAGTCAATGATTCATTACGTTGGCGGACGTGCGGTCCCGATTCAGTTGAGGGAGGAACGCGATTTCTCGCTCGACGTGCAGGAACTTAGCAGTCTCATCAATGACCGAACTCGGCTGATCATCCTGAATTCACCGCAGAATCCGACCGGAGGAATTCTCGAGCGCCGCGACATCGAAAAAATCGCCGAGGCCATCGGCGATCGCAACATCATGGTGCTGTCGGACGAAATCTACAGCCGCCTGCTTTTCGATGGCGGCCAGCATTTTTCGATCATGTCGGTTCCGGGCATGCAGGAGCGAACCATCCTGCTCGATGGCTTCTCGAAGACATACGCCATGACAGGATGGCGCATGGGATACGGAGTGATGCGTCCCGACCTCGCCGCACATATGACCCGGCTGATGACCAACTCCAACTCGTGCACTGCCAGCTTTACACAGATTGCGGGAGTGGAAGCGATCCGCGGAGACCAGAGTTCCGTCGATCACATGCGAGACCAGTTCCAGCGCCGCCGGGACATGTTCGTAACAGGCCTCAACAAGATCAAAGGTTTCTCTTGCCGCATGCCGAAAGGCGCCTTCTACGTTTTTCCCAACGTGAAGCAAACGGGATGGAAGTCGAAGCCGCTGGCGGATGCACTGCTGGAGCAGGCCGGAGTTGCGGCATTGTCGGGGACAGCGTTCGGCGAATACGGCGAAGGGTATCTCCGCTTCAGTGTCGCTAATTCGCTGGAAAATCTACAGGCAGCGCTTGACCGGCTGGATGCTTGGACCAAGAAGAATCTGTAGTCTCGATTCAAAGGTTTAACCGCAGAGTGCGCCGAGGTTGACGCCGAGTTGCAGAGTAACACACTAGAAATATCATCTGCTCAGTTGAGGGTCGTCGATGCCGAAAAAACGCTCCGCTGCTCCTAAAGCGAGTCGCATTCACGCCGCCGGCTACGGCTTTCCTAAGGGAACAAAGGGTCTTCTGCCGTGGTCGTGGGCCGAGCAGCGTCTAAAGAAATCTCACAACTACTGGATCACGACGGTGAAGCCTGATGGTTCTCCGCACAGCATGGTGATATGGGGATTGTGGTTGGACGGAGCTTTCATATTCAGCACTGGCAATGAATCGCGTAAAGCTCGCAATCTGGCAGGGAATTCCAAGTGCATCGTCGGAACGGAACATGCGCACGAAGCCGTGATTGTCGAAGGCGTTGCGGAGATCGCCGATGTTACCGCGCGCAAGAAAATGCTTCCTCTCTACGAGCGTAAGTACAAGTTCGATATGTCAAAGATGAAAGACGACATTTTGTCGATGAAGGAACCTGTGTTTGCCGTGCGGCCCAGCGTGGTATTTGGCTTGTACGAGAAGCATTTCCAAGGTAAATCTACGCGCTGGACCTTCCGCTAATCGCGCGTTCGCTGCGCGCATCAGTCACCAATTCGCAGTTACCTTCGTTACTGCCCCGCGTGTCTCACCATCGCCTTGCCCACCTATAATTTTGGTCGAGCCATTACGTTTCTAGCGACCAATGATGCGAAAGTCGAACCAAAACCTAGGGGAATCGTCACCGTGGATACACAATCCATGGCTTGATCTGATCGTGGGTTGCGGAGCATGGTCCGCGCCGTCTGCTGTTCCTCTCTTACGCTTCGATCTCTTCGAGCGCGCGGCTATGGTCGATTGCCTTCTACGCGCTGGCCCTGTTTTTCAACTATCCGCATTACATGGCGACGATTTATCGCGCCTATCATCGCGCAGAGGACTTCGAAAAGTACCGCGTCTTCACTGTGCACATCACGGCGCTCGTTCTGCTGACGCTCGTAATGTCGCATTACTGGCTGCGACTTCTGCCGTGGATCTTCACCATCTACCTCACTTGGAGTCCGTGGCACTACAGCGGCCAGAACTACGGGATCTTCATGATGTTTGCGCGCCGCGCCGGGGCGAATCCGGATAAGGCGACTCGCCGGGCATTGTATGGCGCGTTCGTCGTTTCGTATCTGGTTTTGTTCCTCGGATTCCATACCGGCGCGTCGGCGGACCCATTATTCTTGTCGCTCGGAATTCCCGGCATCGTCAGCCGCTGGGAGCAAATTGTCCTCGTCATCGCCTTTCTAGGATTGTCAGCGTACGGGTTGTCGCGACTTTCGCGCGAGACCGGATGGAAGAAGCTCGTTCCCTCACTGACGCTGTTTTCCTCACAGTTTCTGTGGTTCCTGTTGCCTTCGGCGATTTCGTTGGTCAAAGGTTGGGCGATTCCACAGAGCCGATATAGCACCGGCATTCTCGCCGTCATGCACTCCGCTCAGTACTTGTGGATTACCAGTTACTACGCCCGCCGTGAGGCGAGCGGTGAAGCTGAATCCACGAAAGGGAAGTGGCGCCCTCTCGCATACTTCGGTGTCCTCGTCGTGGGAGGCATCGCGCTGTTTGTTCCGGGACCGTGGCTTGCGAGCAAAGCATTCCACTACGACTTCACTTCGAGCTTTCTTGTGTTCACGGCGCTGGTAAACATTCACCATTTCATTCTCGATGGCGCGATATGGAAACTTCGCGATGGCCGAATCGCTTCGCTGCTGCTCAATTCGCGGGTGCGTATCTCGGATGCGGCGTCGAACGCGAGCGGAAGAGTCGCGTCGACTTGGCGTTGGCTTGCAGGAAGCACTACCACGGCCCGATCCCTTCGGATCAGCGCCGCGGTCTTGTTGCTCGTCTGGGGCACAATCGACCAGGCGCGCTACTATCTCGCCCTGCACAGCGAAAACCTTCACGATCTTCAGCAGGCAGCAGTGCTGAATTCAGTCGATACGCCGCTACAGATGCGCCTGGCACGTAAAGAATTGCAGGACGGAGATCAGCGGCAGGCGGAAGTCTCATTGCGGAATGCGATGCAGGCCAACGCGGCAGATCCAGCTCCGCGGCAAGCGTTGCTGAAATTGCTCCTTGATCAAAAGCGATTCGATGAAGCTTTCGATCTAACCGAGGCTTCGCTGAAGTACACACCGAGGGATGCGAATCTGCTGGTCGATCGCGGACTGCTGGAACTAACCCGTGGCCACGTTGACGAAGCGATTGCGAGTTGGAATCAGGCGTTGACGATCGATTCGAAACAATCGCTGGCGCATTTATACCTGGGGCATGAACTCGACCGCACCGGCAAGGCGCAGCTGGCGGCATCGCACTACAAGAGCTTTCTGGAAAGCATCTCGCGATCGCGATCCCAAGATCGACCTTCGCCGGATTTCGTGATCGGCATCGTGTTGAGGATGGCAGACTGCCAGGCGCGGTCGTCGGAAAACGAAGTGGCCGTAAAGTCCTACGAAATGGCGGAAATGATTGCCGTTCAGACAAAGTTGCCCAAGCTGGAAAGCATCGCAGTCGTCAACCAGGCAGAGCTACAGGCGAAGAGCGGCCAAATTGACGAGTCGCTGCGTCTTTACCAGCGTGCCCTTCACCTGGACGAAGCAGACGGCGATAAGGCCGCTAGTGCTTCGGATTGGTTTGCTTATGGACACTTCCTTGATCAGGCGGGCTTTTCCCCGAAACTGGCCTATGCCTGCGTCGTGCAAGCAGGGAATTTGGCGCAGAGCCTTCCGAAAGGATCGTTGCCTGCGTCGGCTGAGACGACACAGAAGGCGATTGAAAGCCGCTTAGGTAGCGGCTCAGCACAGATTCGCCAAAATCTGGAGCCAGCGCTGCGCGAAGCGCTGGAACTCCGGCGCTGACGGGCATCGCGCCGACCAACGTTCTGCATCTTATGAGCCAATTGACACTGCAGTGACCGTGCTCAACAATTAGTCATCCCAAAACTCATTTGTTTGCTTCCTAGGAGGAAGACCTGTATGGCCGATGAAGGCGGACAGATACACATGGAGAACCAGTCGAATGCCGGCAAGTGGATCCTAATTGTGCTGGCAATCCTCGCGGTGGCTGGATTTGGATATGCGCAGTACGCGACGCACACGGCGATCGAAAAGCTGAACAGCGACTTAAGCGCCAGCCAGGCGCAGGTGAAAGAGCTGCAGAACCGTATGCAGACTTCAGAAGCCCAGGAAGAGACTTTAGCGCGTCAGGCTGGCATGACGAAGAAAGAACTGATGCAGCGCACCTCCCAACTACAGACTGAGCAGCGGGCCGCCGCAGCGCGTTTGGAGCAGGAGCAAAAAGCACAGATCACTGCGGTCAGCGGCGATATAGCTGGAGTGAAGACGGACGTTGGAGGAGTAAAGGGCGATGTGGCTTCGACGAAGGCGGATTTGGAGGCGACGAAGGCGAAATTGCAATCTGCCGTCGGCGACCTTACAGGCCAGAGCGAGCTGATCGCAACCACCCGCTCGGACCTCGAAGTTCTCAAGCACAAGGGCGACCGGAATTACTACGAGTTCACGTTGCTGCGGGGCGCAAAGCCGCAACCGGTTTCTACCGTCAGCCTTCAGTTGAAAAAGGCCGACGTCAAGAAGGGCAAGTTCACAATGAACGTGACTTCTGACGACAAAACGCTCGAGAAAAAGGATCGCAACGTCGCCGAACCGATTCAGTTCTACTCTGGCCGCGATCATCTACTGTTTGAGTTGGTCGTCTGGACTGTCGATAAGAACAAAGCCACGGGATATTTGAGCACTCCCAAGGGCGCTCCTGTACCGGTGACGGCAAACTGACGATGGGCGGTATGGTTTTTCCCGGCGGACACGTGCTGCTGCAGATCGTTCTGCGCACAGGCGTGATCTATTTGCTGGTCTTGATCGGCGTGCGTTTAAGCGGCAAGCGTGAGGTCGGGCAGATGACCCCGTTCGATCTCACGCTGCTGCTCTTGCTGTCAAACTCCGTTCAAAATGCAATGACCGGACCCGACACCTCGCTTCTCGGAGGCGCGGTTGCTGCTTCGACGTTGCTGATCCTCAATTACGTAGTTGCGAGTCTATCGGGCGGAAACCGGCACTTCCGCCGGCTGGTCGAGGGCGAGCCTTGCCTCCTCGTGCACGATGGCAAGATCATCGCTTCGCACATGGCGCGCGAGCGCGTGAGTATGGATGAGTTACACCGCGCCATGCGAGAGCATGGCATCAACTGTGTCGATCAGATAGCCCTGTCCGTTCTCGAGGTGGACGGCGCCATCTCCTGCCTGAAATACGACGAAATCAAGCCCGACGCGAATACCCACCCCGTCAAACAGCGGCGGCGCTTCCTCCAGAAGAAGTAGCGGTGTAATTCCATGTCTTCGACGTCGTTCTAATCCACCTTTACGAATTTGAGGCAAACGGGCGAAGCAACTTCGAGGACTCTTCCAGTGGGCGTCAAACGGCCAGTCTTCGCATCAATCCGAAAGATGGCGACGTTGTCGGATTTCTGATTTTCCGCGAAGAGCAGCGTCCCGGTGGGATCGATCTCAAAGCTCCGCGGTTCCTTGCCTCCAGTAGGCGCGTGTTCAACCAGAGTCAGTGTTCCCTTAGCGCCATCGATGGCGAACACGGCAATGCTGTCGTGGCCACGATTTGACGCGTAGAGAAATTTTCCGGACGGATGTACCGCAATCTCGGCATCATCGTTTCGTTCGGTGAAGCCCTTGGGCAAGGTCGAGATGGTCTGGAGGGAGTGAAACGTCCCGGCGGAGAGGTCGGCTGAGAAGGCAGTTACCGACGAATGCATTTCGGCAATCACGTAAGCAAACTTACCGGAAGGATGCAGGGCGAAGTGGCGCGGACCGGCGCCCGCATCTAATTGCACAAAGGGAGGCACGTTGGGAGTGAGAGTTCCCTTGGTCGCGTCGAACTTGTAGACGCGCAGTTCGTCGATTCCGAGATCATCGACGAAGGCAAAGCGGTTGTCGGGGGACAGATCGATCGAGTGAGCGTGCGGCCCCTCCTGTCGGTCATGGTTCGGGCCCTTACCGGAGTGCTGCACAAACGATGACGATTCTCCGAGCTTTCCATCGTAGCCAATAGGGAACACAGCGATGTTTCCGCTCGTGTAGTTCGCAACCATGACGTACTTGCCGCTTTTGTCGACGGTAATGTAGCAGGGATCAGCCCCGCGTGAGGCAACCTCATTCAGGAAAGTGAGCTTGCCAGTAGTTCGATCAATGGAAAATGCGCTCACACCGCCGCTGTTGGGACCACCGAATTTTTGCACTTCATTGACAGCGTAAAGAAACTGCCCATTCGGGTGAAGCGCGACGAAAGAAGGATTCGTGGTCTCGGCTGCCAGGCCCAGGGGAGTGACAGCGCCCGTGGCCGCATCGTAGCGGTAAGCGTAAATGCCTTTGCTTTTCGACCCTTCTTCTGTGTACGTGCCTACGTAAAAGAGGTATTTTCCTTTGTCCGCAGCGCTGGCAATCAGCGCGACGCAGACCGCAAATGCAGCTAACAAAAAGACGGAGCGGAAAAAACTTCGAGATTCGTTCATCCCGTTATAAAAAACCATCAGGGCAATTGTGCGCAAGGGCTTTGATTACTTCGTCATGGTGACGGGCACAGTGTAGTTGTAGGGCCAGAGGATCACGCTCACCGATTGTCTCTGGTTGAATGCATCCAGAGTAAGCGGGAAGACGACGATGATGGTGCGGGTGACGGTTTCACCGACCTGGACGCGAGTTTCGGGAGAAAGGGGCGGCTGCGCGCCATTCTTGAGAGCAGGGAACGCCTGAAAGTAACGGTCGAAATCCACGGCAGAGACGGCATCGGTGGTAGATTCCCCGCTCGCGGTCTTCAACTTGCTTTCGAGAGCGCGCACGTAGAGCGCTTTGTCGCTGGTGTTATGGAGAGTAAACGTGAGCGCGACCATCGTCGAAGCGTTACCGGGGAGTTCGACGGCAGAAACGTTGTCAAGCGTTCCCGAAGCTTGGGGCTTGGCGCGTTTCAGAAATGACGCGATCAGAACGACAACGATCACGACGCCGACAGCGATCAAAACAATTTTTGCCGGCGGAAGATTCTTCTTTGCCGTGCCATACTCCTCTCCGATATTGATGGTGGGACCGGCGGGTACCTTAGGAGGTTCCGGGGGTTGGATCTCAGACGGCGGGACTGGAGGTTGATCGGGCATAGGTTGGATGGTCCTTGGTGATTCTAAGCTTACCTGTACTTTGATGCGTCCGAGAGCGCCTCACCACGCATGTTTCATGGCCTTAGCGAATTTATCGACCGGGAGCGTGTTGAGCACATCGTCTTTTGTGAGCCAGGCGCGGCGCGCCTGCAGAATCCCGAAGCGTATCTTTTCCATATGCGAGGTGTGGTGGGCGTCGGTGTTAATCACGGTCTTCACGCCCTGCTGTTTCGCCTGGCGAAGGTGGACATCGTTCAGGTCAAGTCGATCCGGATAAGCGTTGAGTTCCATCGCGACTTTGTTCCTGGCAGCCGCCGTTAGCACGGCACGCATGTCAAAAGGATAAGAATCACGGCGAAGCTGAATGCGGCCGGTGGGATGACCGATGATGGAAGTGTTCGGATTTTCGATCGCCTTAATCAGGCGCTCGGTCATCTTGGCAGATTCCTGATTGAAAACCGAGTGCACGCTGGCGATGACAATATCCATTTGGGCAAGCACGTCGTCGGATAAATCCAAGTCGCCGTCTACGAGGATGTCGACTTCAATTCCGGCAAAAATCTTGATGCCATCGATTTTTTTCCCGGCCTCTCGAATTTTATTGATGTGCTCGACGGCGCGCTTGTCGTCTAAGCCATTGGCGAAGGCCAGATTCTTGGAGTGGTCGGTGATTGCCATGTACTTGTAGCCGCGAGCCTTCGCGGCTTCGGCCATTTCCTCGATAGTGTTCTTTCCATCGGTTTCGACGGTGTGCATATGCACGTCGCCCTGCATGTCTTCTTGCGTGACGAGTCGGGGCAGGGTATGCGCCTGGGCGAGGTCGAGTTCGCCGAGATTCTCGCGCATCTCGGGTGGTATGTAATCGAGATTCAGCTTGGAATAGATTTCTTCTTCGGTCTTTCCCGCAACCGGCTTTTCACCGTCGAGAGTCGCGAGGCTGTATTCGTTGAGCGTGTATCCCATCTTCAGAGCGCGCTGGCGGAGCGCTACGTTGTGTGCCTTCGATCCGGTGAAATACTGCATCGCTGCACCGAAAGATTCTGGCGGCAGCAAGGCGGACGTCTACCTGCATGCCGCTGCGCACGTGAAAACTGATTTTGTTGTCGCCGCTGGCGATGACATCCATGAGCGGCGGATATTTCGCGACATGGGCGATCGCCTCCTGACGTCCGGCCTCGGTGGTGCAGGCGTTGCCGGTGACGAGGATGTCGAGGTCGCCCACAGTGTCGCGTCCGCGACGAAGGGAACCTGCGGTAGTGATCTTGTCGATGCCGGGGAACTGCTTGATGTGCGCGGCGATCTTTTCGGCTTCGGTTTCGGCGGCGTCGATGAGGAAACGCCCACCGATACGGCGGTAGTCTTCAATGGCCTTCAGCAGTTTGGCTTCGTGCTTCTCGCCCATTCGGGGCAATTCGCGAATCTTTCCCTCCCGGGCCAGTTTTTCGACTCCATCGACGTCGCTTACTTTGTAGGCGCTCCAAATCACGGCAATCGTCTTGGGACCGAGGCCCTGAATCTTCAGCAACTGCAGCATGGAGGGGTGATATTTTGCGAGAAGTTCCGCCTGTACCTTAAGTTTCCCGGTCTCGAATAGCTCTTTCAGGTTCGTCAGCATTCCCTTGCCGATGCCGGAGATCGCGAGAACCTGTTTGGGATCGTCGATGATGTCCTTGATTTGGTGCGAATGATTTTCGATGGCCTGGGCAGCGTTGCGGTAGGAGCGGATGCGGAAGGAGTCCTGCCCATCGATTTCAAGCAGGTCGGCAGTCTCGTACAGAATGTTGGCGATGGCCTTGTTTTCCATGAGCAAGGCTAGGGTAACAAAAGGGACGAACGAGGAAAATCCGAGCAGGTTTAGAGCGCTGTTTGCTTGATCTCATCAGGCAGACAAGCGAATGCCTGCGCGGGAATTCGGACCGGAGCTGGAACAGTCGTTACGATGCCTTGGTAACGTTCGCCGCTTGCGGACCTTTCTGGCCTTCGGTGATCTCGAACTCGACCTGATCTCCTTCTTGCAGGCTCTTGTAACCTTCAGAGCTGATAGCGCTGTAATGGACGAAGACATCGGCACCATCGGCGCGCCCGATGAAGCCATAACCTTTGGCGTTGTTGAACCACTTGACGGTTCCTTTCAGACGTTCCACTGAACCCCCTTTCGCGCATGTCCTTCAGCGGGGGCGAGGACATACCGCAGCGATTAGGATGCACTTTGGGGCGCGAGCGGTAGGCTGTCAAGAGAGACGCGTGGCGTGAAAGATCGCGGCAACGCGGCGGGCTTTCCGCGCAACAAAACACGATACTGCTTGGGGGGCCGTTCGTCGCGAAGGACTGTTATTTCTTTTTAGATTGTCGCGAGACGTGGTCGAGCCATAAGACCGACGAAATGGTTTTCGCGTCGCGAATCGTGCCTTTCAGAATCATGCTGACGACCTTCGGTAGGGGCACGAGTTCCTTGTGAATGATCTCGTCGTCCTCCGGTTCCGCTTCGCCTTCGCGCAAGCCGGTTGCTAGAAATACGGACATCGTCTCCGCCACAAAGCCCGGGCTGGCGTAGAACTTCAAAATGCGCTTCCACTTGGCAGCGCGATATCCGGTCTCCTCGATTAATTCGCGCTGCGCGGCCTTAAGTTCCTTTTCGCCAGGATCGATGCGGCCGGCGGGCAATTCCCAAAGATAGTCTCCGGCCGCGTGGCGATATTGCCGCTCGAGAAGAATGCGCGGCGTTGATGTGGAATCGTCGACGGCGAGAACAACGATCGAACCGGTGTGATGAATAATGTCGCGCCGTGTCTCAACCCCGCCGGGTTCCTGCACGTGGTCAGTAGTCACCGTGAAAACCGGGCCGTCGTACACCACACGCGAAGAGATGAGCCTTGCTGTGGACTCTTTCTTGCTGGCTTTGCGGGGAGAAGGTTTGGGCATGAAGACAATATTAAAACAGGCTTTGGGTTCCGGGGTTCCGGTTGGCGGACGCCGGAAGGGGACTCTGCTATTCTGCCCGCCATGGCCGTGAAGCCGCGAATCGCGATCGTCGGTGCGGGGAATTTCGGAACTGCCATGGCGTTGTCATTGCGAGCGGCGGGCTACGAAATCGGAAGCGTTGTGACTCGGTCGCGTGGGGCGTCTCTGGCGAAGGCACGCCGATTTTCCGCCCGCATCGGTGCCCGCGCGTCATCGGATCTTTCTGAGACACGCGAACAATTGGTGTGGTTCTGCGTGCCAGATTCCCAAATTGCCCAAGCTGCCAGAAGTGCTGCAAAGCATGGATGGACAGGAAAAATCGCGCTGCATTCCAGCGGAGCTTTGACCAGCGACGAATTGGGCGGGTTGCGGGCGGTTGGAGCGTCGGTCGCATCGGTCCATCCCATGATGACGTTCATCGGAGGCTCGCATCCCTCAATGCAGGGAGTGGCGTTTGCGATCGAGGGCGATGTCGCTGCAGTGAAGGTTGCTCGTCGAATCGTCCACGATCTGGGCGGCAAGGCATATGCGATCCGCAAGGAAGACAAAGCCGCTTATCATGCTTGGGGAACTTTCATTTCGCCCTTGTTGACCTCATTACTGGCGACCTCGGAAGAAGTTGCTTCGCTCGCAGGCGTTAAACGCCAAGCCGCGGCGCGACGCATGATTCCGATCCTGCAGCAAACTCTCGCAAACTACGCGAGGAATGGTGCGGCGCGCGGGCTCAGCGGCCCAATTGTTCGTGGGGATGTTGAGACCGTCCGGCAACATCTGCGCGTGCTGCGGCGATCCCGTGCGATCCGCGAAGTTTATTCATCCCTGGCGCGAGCTTCCTTGCAATTCCTTCCGTCCAAGAATCGAAAACAGCTTAAGCAGGTCCTTGATTCCTCCGATTGATTCGCCATCCCCAGGCGATCAGGGCGAGTGCGGCGAACGGCAGCGATGCCGCTGTTCGGATGGGCAATAAGAAGATTGGGCTGGATTCGAAGACCGACGGAGCCACGATCCGCGTCAGCATCAGGAAAGATGCGGCGATCCAGGGCCAGAAAAAGACGGCCGCGCCCGCGAACATCAGGATGCGAGCAATGGGTCCGGCAGTGCGAAGCGTGTTTCGATCGCGAAAGAGCAGAAGTATTCCCGGAATCAGGATGACGTGGTCATAGATTGCTTGTCCGGGGAGTAAAGCGACAGTGGTGACTCCAAGCAGCAGGCTGAGCGTCCACCAAAAGTCGGTGGAATCCGCGTCGGCCTTGCGCTGTCGCCAACCGAACGCGGCGCTCCCGATGAGGACTGCTGCGATGACGTAGCGGCCGAGAAGTGCGTGAAGCTGCGGACCCAGAAGAACGCCGATCAGCGGCGGCATGGCGTAGTGATGGTAGCCCAGCAGAATTGAGATCCACGGACCGATCCAGTGCGGCCAAACCGCCAGCGACGCTGCTGTGAGGCAGAGGGTAGTGGCGAAAAAACTAATCCAGAATTGCGCCCTGCGGCGGTCGCTGAAGCTCCAGAACAGCAAATAGAGAGTCGCGAGGATCGTCACTTGGGGCTTGATGAGGGTAAGGCCCGTTAGCATCCCCGCGAGCAGGAACCGATTGCGCCGCAGAGCCAAGGCTGCACCTGCGAGAAATAAAGCGACAACTAACCCGGGTTGCTCGGCGAACAACGCCTCCAGCACCTGGTAGGTGCTGAGCGTGAGCACAACGGCCACGCAGAACCAAGGGAGTGAAACCTCCCAACCGATCGCCTGAAGCCAGAACCACACTGCCAGAGAAGTGATTAACGGCAGCAAGACCGCCAACAGCAACCGTAGTTGGGGAAAGCCGATCAGCGTGGCCGGCCAGACGAGC
This sequence comes from uncultured Acidobacteriota bacterium, assembly GCA_963819455.1. Lineage (GTDB taxonomy): Bacteria > Acidobacteriota > Terriglobia > Terriglobales > Acidobacteriaceae > Sulfotelmatobacter. Next base: position 386,967 of record CAWFWF010000007.1, on the reverse strand, counting down.
AAATCGGTGAAGGCTGGATAGGTGAATTGCCGGTAGTCTGTGGGTGGATCCGTCGGAATGCTTGCGTCCAGCGGACGTCCGAACAGTCCCGTTTGAATCTCCCGCGTCGACTCGACTCCGTATGGATCGCGGCGTTCAAGCCGCCACTGCCGCGTCGTAAGCCATAGCGGATAAAAATCGTCCCCGAAGGAGTAGCCGTTCCCCAAGCCATTCGCCGCGCGGACGGCGAGCATCCGAGGAAGAAAAAATCCGAGGTGATAGCTGGCCATAGCGACTCCGCCAACAAGCGCCAGGATGAGGGCGAGCATCTCGAGATGGCGCGGGATTCCCCTTCTTGAATCTGAGTCAGCCATGGATGGAGTGAGTCAGCGAATTAAACCACGAGACGAGGGTTCGGCCAAGAGTGCCGAACGCAATGACTAGCTCGAAGTGAAGAGATGGCCGAGCTTCTCTTTCTTAGTCTTCAAATACTCTTCGGCATGAGGGCTGGGCGTTACTTCGCAAGGGACGCGCTCCACCACCCGAACGCCGGCCCGCTCCAAAGCTTCGACTTTGTCTGGATTGTTCGACAGCAGGCGAACGCGGGTTACGCCCAGCGCTTTAAGAATCTCCGCGGGAAGGGTAAAGTCGCGATGGTCGGCTTTGAAGCCCAGTTTCTCGTTGGCCTCCACGGTATCGAGACCTGAATCCTGCAGGGCGTAGGCCTGCAACTTGGCCATCAGGCCGATGCCGCGGCCTTCCTGCTGCTCATAGATCAGAATTCCGGCGCCGCTCTCGGTGATTAAGGACAGGGAAAGCTCGAGCTGTTGGCGGCAATCGCAGCGCAGGGAATGAAATACGTCGCCGGTGAGGCACTGAGAGTGGACGCGAACGAGTGCCGGGGTCGAGTGGACATCTCCCATGACCAAAGCGACCGCTTCCTCTACCCGGGGAACGCCGTCCGTCTCGTTTTCTCCCCGAAATCCGTAGATCCGAAACTTGCCCCAGCGGGTCGGAAAATCGGCGGACGCAACCTGCTTAACGTCATTTTCACTCACTTCTGCATTATAGCTGGGCGAAAGCGCGATATGAACGGTGGCGAAAGGCTCAGGACAAAACGAACGTCATCCGCGGGCGCGGAAAGGGAAGATAGCATCCTGCTTCGAAGGAATGGGCGATCCGTTGCGGGTTGCGGGGTGGAAGTGCCAGTTCTCGAGTGCCGCCAAGCACTTCGTATCGATGTCGGAGCCAAGGCTCTGGAGGACGGTCTTGTTCACGATCTCTCCCCGCTCGTCGATCGTGATTTCGATGACTTCGTTTCCGGGAGAATCGGGTAACTGCCATGGGTAAACCACTGGATCGGAAGTGGAAACAGGAAGCGCGGGACGGATCTCGTCGCCGTAGAGGAGGCCGCGATTCAGGGTTCCGTAAGCGACACCGGCTTGGGCTCCGTGGCCAAGGGCCGAGAGGGTTTGCGTCTTAGAAGCGTCTTCGGTTTCGGTGCGAGCCAACGGTGTCTGCGGTGCGGATAGCTTGGCGAGTTGAGCGGGAGCCTTGAACGTGAGTTTCTGCGAGAAGCGTTCATGACGGTATCGCTGAGTCGCGAGATCGGGAGAACTATGAGAGCTGTCGTCGGGATTCTTACTGGACCAGTACAGGCGCGTCACAGATTTTCCGTACTGACCTTGGGCTACGGAAACTGGTGTTAGCAGTTTCGGTTCCGGGGCATGTAAAAGCCAAGCCAGAAGCGCGCTATGCAGGCCGAGGGACGCCATGCGTACCCAGCGCCGCCGCCGCGAATTTCCGGGATTGAGTTGCGAAAACATTGGGGTTCGAGCCACTCTAGCTTGCAGCTTCTAGCTTAGACGGGACTCGGGGCGTTTGGTCAATATTTTAGTTTCCCGGGAATAGTGACGAAAGGAATGACTGTAGAGCTGGCGGTCCGAAATCCGTGATCTCTGGTGTGAAAAACAGGACACTGATAAAATGACGAAGTCTCAGTCATTCCCACCATCACGGGGCTATAGCTCAGCTGGGAGAGCGCATCGTTCGCAACGATGAGGTCGTCGGTTCGATCCCGACTAGCTCCACCAAAACTTCGCCAACAGACTAAATTTGAGCGCTGCAGGCGTTCCTGTACGGGCACGCGTCGCAATTCGCTCAAACGTCTAATTCGAGTAGTTGAAAAAGAGCTGATTGCCGTCAGGATCGTCGACCACCAGAAGGCGGTAGCCCCAGGATCCGTCCTTGACTGGGACCTTCTTGGCTTCGAATTCCGCGCGCAGAGCGTCCAATGCGTCGGCTTGGGCTTCGGGAGTGGCGGGCTCAACGTTAAGCGAAATAAACATCAGCCCCTTGCCAATTTTCTCTGGCCATGTGGATGCGAGAATGATCGCGCAGCCTTGCCGTTCGACTTGTGCAACGTGCGCTTTGCCTTCCTCATCGAAACGCCATGGACTCGTGAAGCCGAGTTGGTCCACGTAAAAGCGAAGAGATGCCTCAACATCGGCAACGTGGAATACGGCGCGCGCGAACCAATCTGTCATACGTCCCCAAATGAGATTACAGGTGAACAATCGGCTAGAAGTCGATGTTCGCGATGCCGCAGGAACTCGAATCTGCACAGCCAATCCCGTGCCGCAAAACGCGGCAGAAGAAGAGCGGCAAGTTCAGGAATATTTCAGTCGAGCCCGCGCGATCTTAACGCGCGGAAAGTCTCTGCCATGTCAAGGCTTGATCTGAAAGACGATGCCATAGACACCCACACCGCCATCTGCCGTGGTGCCGTAAAGGTATCCGTTCGAATCCATCACGAGACCAGCTAAGGGGTTCGTTCCATCGCCGTTGGCTGCATGAAAATTGTGAAGAATCTTTTCCGTCCAGGTTCCGGATGAGCGCGAGAGCTCGTATACGGTGCCCGCATTCGCCTTGCCTCCCATGAAGGTTGTGCCGTAAAGATTGCCCGCGCTATCGAGAATCACGCCTGCATCCGGAGTGTTTCCATCCCCTTTGGCGAACGTGTGCAGGATCGTCTCCGTCCAGATGCCACCGGCTGAGGGTGATAGCTCGAAAACATCTCCCATGAAATGTGGACCGCCATATGCAGTCGTTCCATACAGGTTTCCCCCGGAATCCAGAACGACGCCAGCCTGCGGCGAATTGCCGGTCTGGGGAGAGTCACCATTTGCGTCAAAGCCGAAGAGGATGGTCTCCGTCCAACCGCTGGTTCCCGGTGAAAGTTCGAAGACCATACCGCCTGCAGTGGTCCCTCTTCCGCTGACTGTCGTTCCATACAGATTGCCCGCATTGTCAAAGACCAGCGTGCATTGGGGAAAATTTCCGTCGTCTCCGTTGCCGAAGTTCCACAAGACTTTCTCACTCCATTCTTGTGTGGACGAGGGCGAGAGTTCGAACACCGTTCCGCCATTGGAGGTCGTTTGGTAGGCGCCTCCATAAATAGTCGTCCCGTAGAGGTTGCCTTGGGCGTCCATCACTAGCCCATTCGTCGGAAGATACCCACTCGTGGCGACGCCATTTGAGCCGCCCGTGAAGTTGAAGAGAACCTTTTCAGACCACGATCCATCGCCGTTGGGAGACAACTCGAACACCGTGCCGCAGGTAACGGGGTTGAGGCTATTGCACAGCGCTCCATTGCCGCCGAACCGGGTCGTACCGTAGAGATTTCCGGAGGAATCGAGGAGGAGGCTTCCGCCCCAGGGCGATTGCCCGTCGGTGCCATTCCCAAAATTGTGGAGCACTTTTTGGGTCCATCCTCCGCCTGTCTTGGGCGACAACTCGAAAACTGTCCCTTGGCCGTAAGCGCCAGCCGATGAAGTCGTGCCGTAGAGATTCCCTGCCGCATCGAGAACCAATCCAGTATAGGGAGATTCGCCGATTCCATTGTTTGCAAAGGAATGCAAGATTCGCTCGGATTGTGCGACCGCGTTGACAGTTGCGAGAAGCAAGATGGCAAAAGCGATTGTCGAGAGCGAGGCGAGGGGAAAAGCAAACTTCTGGTTGGGCATGGAGACCTCCCACGGTCCGAATGAAGAAACTTTCTCATTTGGAAATAAGAGAGTCAATTCAATAAACCGTGCACCACTGTCTATGGTCGTTGCTAGGTGTCTCCATGAGCTGCTGATTCCAAAGAAGATCGACAGGCTTAGAACTTTCTACTCCTAAAAAATAGTTTAGCTCTGTGGCTCCTTCTTCCGATTGTGGTTCAATTGCGCGCGGTGTAGATTAGCGGGACACTGGGAGGAGTTTCAAAATGTCAGGATTTGGGCCATTTATCAGGTCGCTGAAAGATTGGGGCGTCATTTGCGCGTCCGTGCTAGCCATCACCACGGGCGTCGCTCAAGGGGCCGAGCGTCCTGCGATGACGAGCCATATTCCGGAGACGGTCGCCAGTGGAGTTGCACCCATGGTCGGACGCCTTGCGGCCCGGCAGCGAGTGAGTCTTGCGATCTCCCTTCCTTTGAGAAACGAAGCGGAACTGAATCAGCTGTTGCAGGATCTGTACGACCCGCAAAGTCCGAGCTATCACCACTACATCAGCACGCAAGAGTTCGCGGAACGCTTTGGGCCGACCGAGGAGGACTACGCGGCGTTAGAGAGTTTTGCGCAAACCAACGGCTTGAGAGTAGTCGACAAGATGGCCAATCGGATGGTGATGGATCTTGATGGTCCAGCGGCCAATGTTGAGAGCGCTCTGCACGTGACGATGGCTGTGTTCCAGCATCCGACTGAAGCGCGGACCTTCTTTTCCGCCGACCGCGAGCCAACATTGAATCTGAATATTCCGATTCTGCACATCTCCGGCTTGGACGACTATTCGCTCCCGGTTGCCAAGAATTTCATCGCATCACCATCGCAGGTGATCTCGAACAAGATTGTAGGTTCCGGTCCCGGCGGTTCGTATCTCGGCAGCGATCTCCGAAAGGCGTATTACGGCACAGGATCGTTGAACGGAGCGGGACAGAAACTCGCCATTTTCGCCTTCAAGGGCTATAACATCAGCGACATCAATACCTATTTTCAAAATGCAGGTCAGACCCTTTCCGTGCCCATCAAAGGTGTCTCGGTGAATGGCGCGTCGCTGACCTGCGGTACCGGTTGTAACGATGTTGAGCAAGCCTTGGATATCGAGCAGGCGATTTCAATGGCGCCCGGATTAAGTCAGTTGCTGGTATACGTTGGCAAGAGTAACGTCTCGGTCTTCAACCAAATGGCTGCCGACAACACCGCAAAAAGCATTAGCTGTTCCTACGGCTGGGCGAAGAACCAGTCGCAGCTTGATCCCATCTTCCAAGAGATGGCAGCTCAGGGGCAGACGGTTTTCGTCGCTACCGGCGACAATGGTTCGGGAACCGCTGCGAACGTTGTGTGGCCCTCGGACGATGCTTGGGTGACGGCGGTGGGCGGCACGGTTTTGACGACGAACGGTGCTGGCGGCGCGTGGCTTTCTGAAACGGGCTGGGCGAACAGTACAGGCATGCCTTCGAAGAACGGCATTCCGATCCCGACCTGGCAGCAGTATGCGGGCGTGATCAACTCTTCGAATCACGGATCGACCACGTTGCGCAATATCCCGGATGTGTCCTCGGAATCGAACGCGTCGCAATATGTCTGCGGGAATGGGGTATGCCGAAATCAGGGTGGCGGTACCAGCTACGCGGCGCCGCTGTGGGCCGGTCTGATTGCAATGGCGAACCAGCAGGCAGCGACGAATGGCGATGCGAACATGGGATTCATCAATCCGCTGATTTATTCGATCGGAATCAGTTCAGCGTTCGGCAGCGATTTCCATGACATCAAGAGTGGAAGCAACGGAGCTTACACCGCCGTGACCGGCTACGATCTTGTGACCGGATGGGGAAGTCCCATTGGCGTCAACTTGATCAACGGAATGGCGCCGCGGTAGTTTTTCCGGCGAATGCGAATTTGGAGCGGGCGAGTCATTCGCCCGCTTTTCCTTTTCGCGGTGAGTCACCGGAGTGGAAATCTCTGGTGTACATTCAAGGCGACAAACTTTTTCGTTCGGAGTATCACGCTTGAAGATCTCTAAATCGATTTTGGCGTCTACCGCAGTGCTTATCCTCACTCTGAGCGCCATCGCGCAGGAGCCATCGCAGCGCTGGTCTGAAACTAAGGCGAACGATTGGTACTCGCATCAGCCTTGGCTCGTGGGCAGCAACTACGTGCCTAAGTCTGCAATCAATGAATTGGAGATGTGGCAGCCGGAGATGTTCGATCCGACGGAGATTGACCGCGAACTCGGTTGGGCCGAGGGCCTCGGGATGAATACCATGCGAGTATTTCTTCACGATCTGCTGTGGCAGCAGGACGCCGAGGGATTTCGCAACCGCATCGATCAGTTCTTGACCATCGCTTCGAAGCACCACATCCGGCCTCTACTTGTTCTCTTCGATTCTTGCTGGGACCCGGTTCCACAGCTTGGACCTCAGCATGCGCCGATTCCCGGCGTTCATAATTCGGGGTGGGTACAGAGTCCGGGTGCGAAAGGCTTAGCGGACCAGACGCAAGTTCCGCGGCTCAAAGCTTATGTTCAGGGAGTAGTCGGCGCATTCGCCAACGACGACCGGATCCTCGGATGGGATGTATGGAATGAACCGGGTTCCTACGGCGGCGGAGACTACTCCAAGACGGAACTATCGAAGTCGGAGAAGATGGCTAGGGTCATAGCCTTGCTGCCACAGGCATTCGCTTGGGCGCGTGAGAAGAATCCATCGCAGCCATTAACCAGCGGCGTGTGGGATATCGACACCAAGAAGGACGAAAGCGCGCAGGACGAGATTGAACGGATTCAACTGCGCGAATCGGATGTCATCACATTCCACAATTACAGCTGGCCAGAAAACTTCAAAGATGAGATCGCCTGGCTACGCCGGTTCCATCGCCCCCTCATTTGCACCGAATACATGGCGAGACCTGCGGGCAGCACATTCGATGGCGTGCTTCCGGTTGCGAAAGGAGAGCATGTCGGGGCGATCAACTGGGGATTCGTTGCCGGTAAAACGCAAACCTACTATCCGTGGGAATCGTGGGAACATCCGTACGTGAAGAATCCTCCGCCTGTCTGGTTTCATGAAGTTCTGCGCGAGGACGGGACTCCTTATCGTCAGGCAGAGGTCGATCTCATACGGAAGCTAACCGGCAAGCGGTAACAAGCCGGAAGCCTATCCACGCGGCGTTTCTGAGGTGAAGAGGAATATCATTGTTCATTCGGAAGGAATGGGATTTACAATCGCGAGCCATGAAGACTTCTGTTCTCCTCTTATTGATCGCGACCCTGGGATTAGCTTCATGTGACCGGTCAGTACGCGCTGGCGACCCGGCGCCCACCTTGACGGCGACCGGGCCCGCTCGGAGTCTAGATGCAGTCGACCGAAAGCTGCAGGAATTCGCGGGCACATCCGCTACGGATTGCGGCCGGCTGAATGTCCAGGAGAACCCAGCAAAATCCAAAACGGCGAGCGATTGTGCCATGCAGGCCAGCCAGAATAAACATGCCTTTTACGTAGCCTATGACATGCCTGGCATGGCGGTCGGAGTGGCAGGCAACGCCAGCGGAAAGCTTTTCTCGGTGCAGTCCCGGGGAGAAGGTCCAACGGCGGAATTGAGCAGCGGAGACTGTCCGTCTCAACTGCGGCTCGCCGGAAGCGGACGAGTCACTTGCTTTGCGCCAGGAGACATGGGATCGATGGGCGCTGGACATACCGCGGTTCCTCCGGGAATGCCCAATCCGCACGCCCTTCCGTTACAAAAATAGAAGCACGCGTGGGAAGGCTTCGGAGAATGGCTCCCACGCGTCTGTGATTCTAATCACACCCTTAAGTGACCCGATTTGTTTGTCTTAGCTGCAAACCCTTGGACAATGGCAGCGTAGTACCAGAGGTTGGGGACCGGATGCTTAAATTCGGTTAAACTCAGGATTCCGAAACGATAAGGCCTTATGTCACTGCTTTGGCTGCGGGTTGCGCTGGGGTGCTACTTCGTGGGACTGGTCTATGCTTTTGTAGCGCTGAGGCGCACGAGCGACCTGTTCAGCCGCATCGCCTTGCATGCCGCCAGCCTCGGCATGGTCTTCCATTTTGTGTCCCTGGCAGAGTTATTCCTTTCGGGACAAGTGGTTTGGGCTTCCGTGCACAATGGAGAGTCGCTGCTGGCGTTTCTCTCGATGACCTTCTTCATGGTCATTTACTCCATCTATCAGACCACTTCGCCGGGCGTCGTTGTATTTCCAATCGTCTTCTTCCTGACCTTTATTGCCGCAGTGGATGAGCAACCAGTTCTGTTGACCCAGTATGTCTCGCACAAGGGATGGCTGATCGCCCACATCATCCTGATCTTTACCGGATACGCCGCGTTGGTATTAAGCTTCGGCGCCAGCCTCCTGTATTTAGTGCAGGAACGCCGATTGAAGTCGAAGAAGCCCACTAGCCTGATTTCGTTTCTCCCTGCGCTCGAAGTGATCGACCAGATCGGCTACCGGTCTCTGCTGCTGGGCTTCCCATTTATGACGCTCGGCTTGATCACAGGTTCGATCGTCGCCGTCACGACCTACGGGCACGTGGATTTTCTCGATCCTAAAATTCTGCTGTCGCTGCTGATGTGGGCCGTGTACATGCTGATGGTGTTCACGCGCTGGAATTCCGGCTGGCGTGGGCGCCGCGCCGCATTTCTGGCGACATTCGCATTCGTGGCCGCGCTGGCCGCATGGGCCGCTAACTATTTCTCTGCGATCCACAGGTTCGCCGCCTCATGAGATTCCAACTCATCGGCGTGAATCACAAAAGCGCTCCGCTGGAAGTGCGGGAGCGGCTGGCTATTCCAGAATCGCGCTTGCCCGATACTTGCCGCGATCTCACGGCGTATCCAGGAATTGAAGAGGCAATGCTGATCTCGACCTGCAATCGTGTGGAGATCGTGGCTCACACGACGAACGGGCACGCCGATCTTCGCGGATTTTTGCACGACCATTTTCATCTAACCGCGGATGAGCTCGATGCACATCTCTATGAATTCCGCGACAAAGATGCCGTCCGGCATCTGTTTCGCGTCGCATCCAGTCTGGATTCGATGGTGGTCGGAGAAGCGCAGATTCTAGGCCAGGTGAAAGAGGCATACGCCACTGCTCGGGCGGTGGGAGCCGTGCACGGCCAACTCGATCAACTTTTGAGCCGTGCTTTTGCCGTAGCCAAGCGAGTACGTACTGAGACCGCAGTTGGATCTTCGTCAGTGTCGATTGCATCGGTTGCGGTCGAACTCGCGAAGAAAATCTTCGGAACGCTGGAAGGGAAGACCGTTTTCATCGTCGGCGCCGGCAAGATGAGCGAACTAGCTGCGCGTCATCTGATGGCTCACGGCTGCGCTTCGATTTTTGTCGCCAACCGCACCTATGACCGCGCGATCGGGCTTGCCCAACGATTCAATGGGCAGGCGATCAAGTTCGACGATCTCTACACGACCTGCGACCGCGCCGACATTGTCATTACCTCGACCGGTTCGCCGCATGCGATTTTTCGCCGCGAGCATGGCGAACAGTTCTTGTCTCGCCGGAAAAACCGACCGATGTTTTTCATCGACATTGCGGTGCCTCGGGACGTGGCTCCCGACATGGCAAAGCTGGACGGCATCTTCACCTACGATATCGACGACCTGCAGCAGGCGGTTTCGAGCCATGTTGCCGACCGTCGGAAAGAAGCGGAACTCGCGGAGTCCATCATTACGGCTGAGGTTGAGCGGTTTGAGGCCCGGCTGCAGACTCTGGATGTGGTGCCGACCATCGTCTCATTGCAGGATCACCTGGAAACCATCCGGCAGGCCGAGATCGATCGCGTGCGCAGCCGCCTTGGGCAGTTAACGCCGGAGCAGGAGATTGCGGTCGAAGCATTGACGAGGGGCATCATCAATAAGGTGATGCACACTCCGATCACGACCTTGAAGTCGGCTGCAAAAGAGTCGGAAGCGACGACGGTTGTGGATGTTGTGCGGAGATTGTTCAATCTTCCCGGCAAACAAAAAAGTTCTGATCCACAGGCCGCGACGAAGAAGGACGAAGTGGAGACACCACGGTAATGCCCAAACTCCGCATCGGCTCCCGCGGCTCGCAGCTAGCCCTCTGGCAAGCCAACCACATCTCCGCGCTGCTGCGCGAGCGCGGCCATGAAGTCGAGATCGAAATCATTCACACGACCGGCGACAAGATCACTGACGTCGCTCTCGCAAAGGTCGGCACTAAGGGGATGTTCACCAAGGAGATTGAAGAGGCCTTGGCAGCCGGTCGCGTCGACCTTGCTGTTCACTCCCTAAAAGACCTGCCGACTGAACTTCCACCCGGGTTCGAAATCGCTGCCATCACCGAGAGACAAGACCCACGCGACGCTTTCTGCTCACGGCAGTACGAGAGTTTCCAGACGTTGCCGCAAGGGGCGCGTGTCGGAACCTCGAGCCTTCGCCGTCAGGCGCAATTAAAGGCGGTCCGGGCAGATCTCGACATTCATCCCCTGAGGGGCAACGTCGACACGCGCCTGCGCAAGCTCGAGCAGGGAGAGTATGACGCCATCATCCTTGCGTATGCCGGGTTGAAGCGCTTGGGCAAGACAGAACTGGTCAAGCAGGTGATCCCTGCCGAAATCATGTGTCCCGCCGCGGGGCAGGGCGCATTGGGCATCGAAATTCGCGAAGGCGATACCGCTACGGGAGCACTGCTGGCGTTCCTCAACGATCCGAGCGCTCGCGCGGCGACGACATGCGAACGCGCATTGCTGAACAGTCTGGGCGGTGGCTGCCAAGTTCCCATCGGCGCATTCGCCGAAGTGCGGGATGGCCGCCTGCACCTGGAATCGATCGTCGCTGATCCCGATGGTTCGAAGCTGCTGCGCGATTCCCGCGACGGCGACGACCCCGAGGGACTTGGTAATGCTGCCGGAGCCGCGCTGCTCGCCCGCGGAGGCGATGCTATCCTCGAAGCAGTCTATGGTCGCGGCCTGGCCGTTCCGCCGCAACCCTAGCCGTCTCGATGAGCGGAAACGTCCTTCTAAAATTTCTGGGTGGCAGTAATCCCCACACTCTGCGCCGCTGGATCAACCTGTGGCCGCCATTTCTGGGCGCGGGCATTCGCGTGAAGCATGTCGCCGCCGATATGAAGGCTGTCGATGTGGAGATGAAGCTGCGCTGGTGGAATGCCAATTACGTCGGCACACACTACGGCGGCTCGCTCTTTTCAATCACTGACGCGTTCTACATGCTGATGCTGATCGCGAATCTGGGGGACGAGTACATTGTGTGGGATAAGGCTGCGAGCATTCGCTATCTAAAGCCCGGCAAGAGCACGGTTCGGGTGGAGTTCCGTCTTACGGATGCGCAAGTGGATGACATCCGTGAGAAGCTGAAGACGCTCATCAAGTACGAGCCGGTTTTCAAAGTTGAAGTGAAGGACGATCAGGGAACAGTGATCGCCGAAGTGGACAAGTTGATTTACATTCGGCGAAAGGACTCGTTCGTCGGCCGGCCCACATCATGACTGATCGAACAACAGGTTGAAGGAAATACTTGTACATCCCCGAACATTTTCGCGTCCGCGATCACGCCGAGGCCCTTGAGTTCATGAGGGCGAATCCGTTTGTTGTGTTGATTTCTTCGCGAGAGGAAGAACCGTTCGCCACCCATGTTCCCGTGGTCATTCGCGAAGATGGTGAGCGTCTCATCCTCCGAGGCCATGTTGCTAAAGCGAATCCTCACTGGAAGTATCTGGAACAGCAGTCCAGATGCCTGACCATCTTTCATGGGCCGCACGCTTATGTTTCTACTTCGAATTATGTGACGCGGGAGAACGTTCCCACCTGGAATTACGGCGCTGTGCATGTATACGGCAACGCTCGAACCTATGCCGAACCCGAAGAGCTTCTGAAGATGCTTCACCATCTAATACCGACCTTTGAGGCCGCGTACGGCGGACAGTGGAACAGCATGAGCGAGGAGTACCGGGCGCGAATGCTTGGCCACATCATCGGCTTCGAGATCGAAGTGACGGAAGTCGAAGCGAAATTTAAGTTGAGCCAGAACCGCACCAAGGAAGAGCAACAGAATGTAATCGACTGCCTCGCGCGGTCGTCTGATAGCACGGTTTCGGGAACGGCGTTGCTTATGCGCCAGCAGGGGCTAGGAATTGAAGCAAACTGTCCAAAGGAAAAGAAGTGAAGGACCAGAAGGCAAAGCATGCGCGTCCCTTAAGCGGAGTTCGGGTGCTCGTCGGCAGGGCTCGACACCAGGCGGGAGCGCTGTCGGCGGAATTGAAAAAGCTCGGCGCAAAGGTGATTGAAATCCCTTTTATCGAGATTCGAAAGCCGCGCTCCTTCAAACCTCTGGATCGCGCGCTGGCGACGCTCGACACCTACGACTGGCTTATCCTCACCAGCGTAAATGGAGTCGACGCCATGTGGGGCCGGCTGCAAAAGCTGGGAAGCGGAGCGCAGCAGTAGTCTAAAAGTTGCAGCCCGTGAAGTTGCTCGGTTGCGTATAGCGGCCATCGGACCAGCGACGAAGAAAGCCATTGAGCAACGGGGAGCCAGGGTCGAAGTCGTCCCGAAGGAATATGTAGCCGAGTCGGTCGTCCGCAGTTTGAAGTCGAAAGTAAAAGGGAAGCGGGTGCTGCTGGTGCGGGCAAAGGTGGCGCGCGACGTGATTCCCCGCGAACTTCGCAAGGCCGGAGCTCACGTCGACGTCGTTGAAGCTTACGAAACAATCGTTCCCAGGACTTCGCGAAATCGCTTGCGTAACGCCATAGCAAGTCCGAAGAGGCGTCCGCATGTGGTGACCTTCACTAGTTCTTCAACCGTGAAGAATTTTGTTCAATTGCTGGGAGCCAGTCGAAACCGAAATACGCTGCAGGGTATTCTCTTTTCCTCGATTGGCCCGGTCACTTCGGCGACGCTGCGAGAGTGCGGATTGCCGGTGGATATCGCCGCCCTTGAGTACACAATTCCGGGGCTCGTGGCGGGAATTGTCGCGGCGTTCTACCGAAAGAATTCTGGTCCGGCGTCGGCCCCTATAAATTAAAAGCCGACATCTAGTAATTCTTTAAGAAGTTCGTGTAATATACACCCACCTTAAAGCTAAACGCGGTTGACGATTTTGCCGAAGGTCGTCAGCAAGTCCCGACTCGGTTGGAATTTTCAGTTCGACCCGTCAGCTGGACTGACGGGTTCTAGAACTACCGAGTACCGCTCAAGTCAAAGAGTGGTAGTACGATGCGTCTGGAAGTCAAGATTTTGATCCCAGGGTAAGCCACTCGTCTCCGTTTAATCAAAAATTCAAGGAGTCAAGATGAGAGCGAAGAACCACTTTGCGCTTTTTCACCTACTTGTAGGCATTTTTGTGTTGATGATGGCCGCTGCTATGGTCGCGCAAGACGACCAGAGCAACGTGTCGGCACCCAGTTCGTTCGATCCAAGTGCCATCACCTCCACCAAAATCCCTGCAACTCTGTTTGGAATGTCCGCGCACGACGGTGTGCTCTACGGGACGAAATGGCCCACGATGCCTATCACGGGCATGCGTCTCTGGGACTCTCACGTCGGATGGGGACAGATCAATACAGCGAAGGGCAAGTATTCATGGGGAACGTTGGACGACTGGATCAGCACGGCTGGCAGCAAGAATTCCACGCTGGTCTACACGTTTGGATGGACGCCCGGCTGGGCCAGCTCCAAATCCAATGACAGCAGTTGTGACATGGCGAAAGGCGCTTGCGACCCTCCGAGCGATCTGAACTCGGATGGGACGGGAAGCGACCAGCACTTCATCGACTTCGTTACTGCGATTGCGAAGCACGCCCCCAGCATCACCTATTGGGAAGCTTGGAACACTCCGCACGATATTAAGCAATGGACCGGTACTTACGATCAGCTCGTGCGCATGACGCAGGACATCAACACCTACGTCAAGAAATACATTCCCTCGGCGCAGATCATTTCTCCAGCGAACGGGCAACTTCATTACAAATCCCCCAGTGGAAATTGCACGATGGCGGATCGCTTGGGATCATTCCTGGCGGCTGGCGGTTCGAAGTACATCGACATCGTCGGAATTCACACCTACTACACCACCACGGCGGAAGACATCGTTCCGGTCATTCAGTGCTATCAGAGCACCATGGACACCTACAAGATCAGTTCGAAGCCGATCTGGTCTACGGAAGGCGCTTGGGGATTGGACAGCGATCTCCCTGGGAAGACCGATCAGGCGGGCTTTCTCGCGCGCTTGTACCTCCTGCTCTGGTCGAACGGTGTAGTGCGGCACTACTGGTACGACTGGAACGACGAGCGTACTGGAACGCTTGAGGCCAGCGGAAAAGCCAACACGGCCGGTACCGCGTATACGCAGGTGGAAAGCTGGATGTCAGGTCGGACGATGAGCACGCTTTGCTCGAAGAACAGCACGTCGAAGGTCTGGACCTGCGGCATTACCGGCTCCAATGGGTATGCGGCGCAGGCTGTGTGGCACGCGGGCGGGAACAAGAGCTATACCCCCGCAACCAAGTACATCAACTATCTGGACTTGAGCGGCACCAAGCACACCATCAAGAAAGGTTCTTCGGTGACGGTTGGGGTAGAGCCCATTCTGCTGCAGAATCAGTAACCGTATTTCTAGAGCGAAGTTAAACGGGCCTGTGTCGCGTAGCTCTCATGCGGCGTGGGCCTGTTTCGCATTCAACTGGGGGTTCATAGTTTATGCGCATCCCGCGAACCAGCTTGGGCTTTACACTTCTTTAATTGACTCACCACGGAAAGCCGGAGACAATCCTCACACTTCTTTGTATCCCGTTTCACAATCAGCAACACAATCCCAGGAGGGTTTTTAATGCGCAAGGCGATTCTGACAATCGCTCTCATGACTGCGGCGAGTTTTGTCGCTGCCCAAGATCAAAGCAACGTCGTCGTTCCGGATTCGAGTATCGCCAAGCCGGGTGACGCAGGCGTGCGGATGCACACGAACTACTACATGCATGTGCCGGATCCAACACGGAGTCCTTCGAACCCTCCCGCTGGCGTAACCGTAGAGACCCCAGGTTCGATCGGCTGCATCTATGGACTGGTTACCTCGCCCAAGTCGGGCTGCCCGGTCGCAACGGCTACGACGGTTCCAACAGGCGGCAGTCAGACGATTGTGATCGTCGATGCCTATGACTATCCGAGCGCGGCGGCCGATCTGACGACATTTTCGAATCAGTATGGCCTTCCGGCGGCAAATTTCACTGTGCAATACGCCAGCGGGAAAAAGCCTGCCAATGGCTGTGCCTCCGGCTGGGAGGGTGAAGAATCCCTCGACGTGCAGTGGGCCCACGCCATGGCTCCCAAAGCCAAGATTGTGCTGATGGAAGCGGCTTCGAACTCCAACACGGATCTGTACAAGGCAGTGGATGCGGCGAACACCTACATCGCCAATCATGGCGGCAAGGGCGAAGTCTCCATGAGCTGGGGTGGCGGTGAAAGCAGCACCGAATCCACCAACGACAGCCACTTCAAGCAGACGAACGTGGTGTACTTCGCCTCGTCGGGCGACTCGTCGGGTGTGATCTATCCTAGCGCTTCGCCGAACGTGGTTTCCGCAGGCGGAACGCAGGTCGACCGCGACAGCTCGGGCAACTACACCAAGCAGGTCGGTTCGACGGCTTGCGGTTCGGGTTGCGGCGGTGGCAACAGCAAGTACGAAGGAATTCCGTCGTATCAGAGCGGGGTGTCGAGCGTTGTGGGCACCAAGCGCGGAACTCCAGACTTGGCTTCGGACTCCAGCGAAAACTCGCCGGTCTCCGTTTACAACTCGAGCTGCTATAACTCGTGGCTGGAAGTTTGGGGCACGAGCGTTGCCGCGCCCACCCTCGCCGGTGTGGTTAACAGCGCGGGAACCTTCAACGCCAGCAGTAACGCCGAACTGACCGAGGTCTACAACAATCGGACCAAAACGGCGGACTACACCGACATCACGTCGGGCAGCTGCGCGACCCACAGCGCAAAAGCCGGATACGACCTCTGCACGGGAGTTGGCGTAGTGAAGGGCAAGGCAGGTAAGTAAACCCGTCGTATCCGATCAAAGAAGTAGTGAGGCGTGGGCCGAAACGGCTCACGCCTTTTGCTTTAGGTGAGATCCCGGCGGAGCTGAGTTGGAATAAGAACTACGAATGAATGGCGGAGAGGGAGGGATTCGAACCCCCGATACCCGTTAAGGTATGTCCGCTTTCGAGGCGGATCGTTTCAACCACTCACGCACCTCTCCGGAAAGCAATGGTTAGCTTTGGGTTGCGAGGGAACCGGTCAACCTCGGCTCAAACGCACGGTCGAATCGTAACGCCTGACGACCACCGCTTGAAAAGCTAACGACGATTTTTAAAGAACGTTTGCAGCAATTCTGCGCTGCGTCCCGCTAAGATTCCGCTGCGAACCTCGATCTTGTGGTTCATCCGCGGGTGATTTATGACCTGAAGCGCAGAGGAGACTGCCCCTGCTTTTGGATCATCCGAGCCATACACGAGGCGCTTGATGCGGGCATGAACCATGGCGCCCGCGCACATGGCGCAGGGCTCAATTGTAACAAACAGTTCGCAGTCTCCCAGGCGATGGTTACCAACGATCACACCGGCTTCTCGCAAAGCAATAGCTTCCGCATGCGCGGTTGGGTCGGAGTCCGTGATGTTGCGATTCCATCCGCGGCTGATGAGCTGTCCATCGCGAATAACGACGGCACCGACGGGAACTTCACCCATCTCGAAGGCGCGCTGCGCGCAGCGCAGAGGCTTCTTCCATCCACAATTCGTCGGAAGTCGAGGTGGAAGGCGGTCCGTCGTTTTGTGTGGCTTTTGTGGTGGTAATTTTCTGCGGCTGCATCGGTCGGACTTCGCTCATCATTCTATACAGGGTCAGAGCAAAACGAAGGCGCTTCGCGCCATGGCGGACAAATGCGTCTGCCCCTACACAATCTAGCGCCCGACGGGGCTTGACGCGCTTCTAGATGACGCTAAACAGCGTGCGCACGGCTGCGGGGATGACGGCATGTACAACCGCCGGAACTAGCAGTCGTACCACCGGATAGACGGCCACCACCGCCGTCAGGACCAGAACGAGCCAGGTTCTGGTCGGCAGATTTGTAAATATGGATTTCATGCTGTTCTCTAAATGAAAGTACGCAGGGGTTAGAAAGAAAGTTCCCAGCCCAGAAGCTGTTCCTAAAGATCCGGCTGACACGAAATTGACTACCGGTGTTATGCTTACGGCATTATGGGCATGGCGAGTTTTGCACGTAAAGTATTTCTCATAGACCTGCTGCAGGGACTGAAAGTGACGTTCCGCTATCAGGACCCGAAAGAGATTTATACCGAGCAATATCCGCTGGAGCGGCCGCAGGTGGCCGAGCGGTACCGCGGAGCTCCCCGTCTCAACGTCAATCCCGACACCGACGAGACAATGTGTATCGCCTGTGATCTGTGTGCGCTGGCGTGCCCCGAACACCTGATCGTTGTGTCGAGCGAGCGCAATGAAAAAACCCGCCGCAAAGAGCTCACCAACTTTACCTACGATCTGAGCCGCTGCATGTTCTGCGGATTGTGTGAAGACGCTTGTCCCACCGACGCGCTCGAACTCACGCAGGACTTTGAGCTGGCCAGCTATACACGCGACGGCCAGATATGGGATCGCGAGACCCTGGAAAAAGGTCCGCAACCAACCCTATACGAGCGGTAAGTGTTCTTAGTTGAAAGTTCCAGCTTCGTGTTCACCCGCCAGTTTTTTCTCCGGCAGGAAGTAGAGCGCTGGAATCAGCGCAAACACGAAGAACGACGCATAGACCGAAACGTACGCAAGCGGCAGCAGAGCTAAAGTACAGAAGCATCGAAAGCGCGTTCTTGCGCTGAATGCCGCGATGGTATTCGACCATATTGTCGTTGCCCGATTCCTGCTCGCATCAACTCGATACGCAATAAATAAAATGCGGCCGCACACATAGTGAGGTCGAGTCCATAGAGCGCGACCGCCATGGGCTCGCGATAGTTCTTTCCCACGAACTCCGTGACAAACGGAACCAGTGACATCCAGAACAACAAATTTAGATTCGACCAGAGCAGCCGCGCCGTGACCTGTCGCACGATGTGGATCATGTGATGGTGGTTGACCCACATGATGGCGACGACGAGAAAACTCAGCGCATAACTGATAAAGACGGGCGCAACTCGGAACAGCGCCGGCCACGTCGGTTGAGCAGGCGGACGCAACTCCAGCACCATGATGGTCACGATGATTGCGATCACGCCATCGCTGAAGGCTTCAAGACGGCTGGTAGTCATTTCGCCATGGGGCATGGCGTGAATTTACCACGGAGGCACTGAGTACGGAGAATGGTATTACCGAATAAGTGCCGGACAAATTTGAAAGCTTGCTGTGGCCCGAAACTTCCCGTTGTACTCGGTGACTTCGTGTCTCCGCGGTGTAAACCGAGATCAGGCAGGTTGCTGTTGTGTCATGCAGTGCATCGCGCCCAGACCCCAAATGAAATCTCCGGAATAAATTGGGACGATTTCGCGAGCAGGGAAGAGTTCGGCCAGAGTGTTCAGTGCGATGCGATCATTGGGCCGATTGAATACTGGGAGCCAGCACAACTCCGTTGGCGATATAGAAATTCGCGTAACTGGCGGGAAGCCGTCGGCCTTCGAACAC
Source organism: uncultured Acidobacteriota bacterium (assembly GCA_963819455.1). Lineage (GTDB taxonomy): Bacteria > Acidobacteriota > Terriglobia > Terriglobales > Acidobacteriaceae > Sulfotelmatobacter. The sequence goes on along the minus strand of CAWFWF010000007.1, from coordinate 368,260 downwards.
TACCGGTTGAGGCATGGGAAGTTCGACGATTGTCAGCTGATGACCATCCTGGTCGCGGGCCGATTGCAGGCGGCGTAGGTTGGCCCGCAGGGGTGCGTGATTCTCATCTTTCGGGTTGGGTTCCACCATCGTCACGACCGTATTTTTGGACACGAATCGGGTGAGATCGTCGACGTGGCCGTGCGTGTCGTCGCCAACGATTCCGCGGCCAAGCCAGATCGTGTGCGGAGCGCCGAGATAGTCCGCGAAAGCTTTTTCGTAGTGAACGCGGCTCATGTGCGGATTGCGCTCCTGCAGCTTGCTGAGCAGGCATTCTTCTGTGGTCAGAATTGTGCCGGCGCCGTTGACGTCAATCGATCCACCTTCGAGCACAATGCGCGATCCGCTTGAGACCGCGTCGCACTTCCTGCGCTTCTGCGACCTCTGCCATCAGGCTGCCGATTTTTTCGTCGTGACGCCAATTGGAATATTTCGCCCAGGCGTTGAAGCGGAACTTCACTGCGACGCCACAGAGTCGCGAGAAGTGCCTCCGTTCTCGTTCGGTGGCTTCACGAAGATGCAGCCGGAGTCGCGCAACCAGATGCGATTCGTCGGCCAGCGATGAAATCGCACATTGGATGAGAGCGCATCGGCTCGCTCCAAGCACTTTGCGAGCTGCCTCGTTCCGCCGCAGCATCGTTCACGATCAGTTCAACGCGCTCATGCCTGGCGAGATTTCGGATGATCTCGGCATATACCCACGGAATCGGCTCGAACTTTCCTGGCCAGTCGCCACGGTGATGAGGCCATGCGAGCCATGTGGCGGCGTGCGGCTCCCACTCGGCGGGCATGCGATAGTTCCTGCGGGGCAGACAGTTTGGTTTTCTGCGCGAGGGACACCTTGGATGAGGGCTTGGTGACTTTCACGTTAATCGATCAGACGGTTCGTGATTGGGGCGTAGCTGTCGATCCGGCGGTCGCGCAGGAATGGCCAGTTGCGGCGAATATCCTCGAGAGCTTTGAGATCGACATCGCCGATCAGGATCTCTTCCTGATCATGCGACGCCTCGGCGATCACGCGTCCGAAAGGATCGCAGAAGAACGATCCGCCCCAGAATTCAAGGCCCTTGCCGGGAGCGGACTTGCCGCGAATGTTTCCCGTCTCAAATCCCACGCGATTTACCACTCGCGACATAGACTCCGTTTGCGATCGCATGCGCGCGCTGAATCGTGCGCCAGGCATCGTGCTGAGCGACTCCGAATTCCGCCTTCTCATCCGGATGCCAGCCGATCGCCGTCGGATAAAAAAGCATATTTGCGCCCTGCAGGGCCGTGAGCCGCGCTCCTTCCGGATACCACTGGTCCCAGCAGACCAGCGTACCGAACCCGTCCAGCAGCTGGTGTCGAGAGCGCGATAATCCAAGATCGCCGGGTGTGAAATAAAACTTTTCGTAGTAAAGAGGATCGTCGGGAATGTGCATCTTGCGGTAGAGCCCGCTCAGCGTTCCGTCGCTGTCGAAGATCGCGGCCGTGTTGTGGTAAACGCCGGCAGCACGTTTCTCGAAGAGGGAAGCGACCAATACGACGCCATTGCTCCGGGCTGCAGCGGCCAGCTTTTCAGTGCTCGGCCCAGGGATGGGCTCGGCCAGATCAAAAAGAGCGTGGTCTTCCCTCTGGCAGAAATACTGTGTCTGAAAAAGTTCAGGCAGACAGACGATTTGGGCGCCTCGACCTGCGGCGTCTGCAACTCGGGCTCAGAGCCTTCTCCAAGTTCTGTTCGGGCTCCGGCCCGCACGACATCTGTACCAGAGCAACGCGAAATTTTTCGAGGGGACAATCTCTCGGACCTCCAGCGATCAATATAGCATCGGCGCCGGAGGCGTATTCAGGGAGTCAACACCGCGACCAGAAGTACCACGTCGAGTAGTAGATTTTCGAAGCTGAAAGTCCTTCAGAAATGTGACGGGTATTGCACCTAGTGCAGGGACTGTATGCAAGACTTTGCAGTATTGGCGCGGCTTTCGGAGGATTAAGTACAAAAAATGACAATCGTACAGAGAAGAACCGTTGTACAATCGACACCCTTTGTGAAACTTGTCGCAAAGGAATTCTGACCTAGCTGCTTCGTTCAAAGAACAAAAACTTGCCGCTGCCCCACAAACCACAACACCAAGGAGAATCCGTGATACGAAGACTGAGTACATTTGTGCTGACATTCGCCGCGCTGCTATCGCTCGGTAGTGTCATCTGTCTGGCGCAAGGCCAGAGCTTGATGACACGTCACACACGGGAAGAGGTCACCAGCAAGGTGTCCCCGCTCGTGGGCCGTATGAACGCATCGCAGAACATGGAGTTGACTCTCGTACTCCAGCATCGCAACCAGTCACAGTTGGAGCAGTTTTTGCGGGATGTGCAGGATCGCGCGAATCCCTCTTATCATCACTATCTAAGCGTCGACGAATTCACCAAGCAGTACGGCCCGAGCCATGACGACTACGAGTCGGTGAAGACGTGGGCAAAGCAGAACGGTTTCAAGGTTCTCTTCACGGCGCGCAACCGTCAGATCTTGCGTGTCAGCGGAAGCGTTCAGAATGTAGAACGCGCTTTCAACGTTCAGATGGGCCTGTATCAACATCCCACCGAGAACCGCACGTTCTTCGCACCGGATCGTGAGCCTTCGCCGGCCATGTCCGTCCGCCTCTGGAGCGTCGCAGGACTCGATAACTATTCCACTCCGAAGTCGATGGTTGCTCGGCGCAATCCGAATACCGTCCAGCCGGATGGAGTGATCTCCAATGCCACGACCGGTTCCTGCCCCTCTGCTTCTTTCTGCGGCAGTGACATGCGCGCGGCTTACTACACCTCGGCAGGCGGAACCTTGACCGGTACTGGCCAGACCCTGGGTATCTTCAACTTCATCGGCACCGACCTGGTCGACCTGACCACCTACTTCACCAACGCCGGACAAACCAACAACGTTCCGGTCACGCTGTTGTCCGTTGACGGACAGAGCACGACCTGTCTGGCCAGCGCGGGCTGCGACGACACCGAGCAGACGCTGGATATGACCCAGTCCATCAGCATGGCGCCGGGTATGGCCGGAGTCACGATGTACATCGGAAAGGGCGGACTTTCGGGTCAGACCCTCGACGATCCGGGCATCCTGAACGCAATGGCAACCGCCAGCCCCCTGAACAATCAGTTGAGCTGCTCATGGGCATGGCGTCCGGCTGATGCCTCAACCGACGATCCGATCTTCCAGGAATTCCAGGCACAGGGCCAGAGCTTCTTCACGGCCTCGGGCGATAGCGGAAACTGGGCGAACGCTTCCTTCGTTTGGCCGGCTGATGACGTTTTTGTCACCTCTGTAGGCGGAACCGACCTGAAGACGACCGGTCCCGGTGGCGCTTGGGCTTCGGAAACTGGCTGGGTCGATGGCGGCGGCGGTATCACCAAGAACGGCTTCGCGATTCCTTCGTGGCAGGTAACTGCTGCGGCGGGCTGCGCGAAGTGCTCCAAGACTCTTCGCAACGGTCCAGACATCTCCGCAAACTCGGACTTCACGTTCTACGTTTGCGCCGATCAAACAGCTTGCACCGCCAACAACTTCGGCGGCACCAGCTTCGCGACCCCGATGTATGCCGGCTTCATGGCTCTGGTCAACCAACAGGCTGCCACGAACGGAAACGGCCCCATCGGCTTTGCCAACCCCGCGCTGTATGACATCTACAACAGCTCGGACTACCTGACGAACTTCCACGACATCACGAGCGGTGGCAACACCCTCGGATCGACCACGGGATTTGACCTCGCTACCGGTATCGGCAGCTTGATCGGCCCCGCACTCGTGACCTCACTTGCTGGCGGCGGGACGACTGCCGGCTTCAGCCTCTCGGCCAACCCGACTTCTGTGTCGGTAGCCAAGGGCGCTTCCGGAACCTCCACTATCACCAGCACCACAACCGGCGGCTTCAATACGGCCGTTGTGTTGTCGGCATCCGGTCAGCCGAGCGGCGTGACCGTTTCGTTCAGCCCGACCTCGATCACAGGAAACGGAACCTCGACCATGACGATGGCTGTCGGCTCGTCTGTGGTCGCCGGAACCTACACGATCACGGTCACGGGAACCGCAGGCAGCACAGTGGAAACCACCACGGTGAGCTTGACGGTGACCGGCGGTTCGACCGGTAGCTTCACGCTCTCTGCCACTCCGAAGACCATCTCCGCCTCCGACAACGGCATCGCCTTGTCGAAGATCACGGTGACTCCTTCGGGCGGATTCACTGGAACCGTGACTCTGACCGCTTCGGGTCAGGGAACGGGCGTTGTCGCTCAGGTCGTTCCCGCGGCGGTTGCGGGCGGATCTGGATCGGCAGCGTTGCGTGTGAAGGTCGGACCGAATACCGCGGCCGGAACTCGCACGATCACGGTCACTGGTACCTCGGGCAGCACCACTGCAACCACAACGGTCACCCTCACGATTAAGTAATCGCGAGCACGACTCTGCTGCCGCAAGGCAACGGAAAACAGAAAGCCCGGACCTGAGAAGGTCCGGGCTTCTTCTTTTGGGCGCCGTTAGCGGATCTATTCGCGGCGTTGCTCGGCCAGATGCCGCGCCAGGCGAGGATTCGCGGAGACAATCGTGTCGAGTCTTTGAGCCAATTGGGCAGATGGCCGCAAGCGCATCACTGCCTCAATCGCGCGTTCGGCATCGAGCGATTCGGTTGCGATGAGGTCAAGCAAGAATTCAGTAGCAGCATCCTGTCGCGTCAGCCCGATCGCTGAAAGCAGAACCGATCGCCACCATGGGTCGATCGCATTACTGAGGCGATCTCGAAGACATTCAAAGGCGGCTAGCGACCGGGTACCTGCAATTGCCAGCGCCGCCTCGCCCGCGGATTCATCCGCGGCATCCAGAAATCGGGCAATCCATGAAATCGCGCTCGTGCCCTCGATGCGCAGAACGCCACCGTAGCAAGCTCCCAAGACCTCAGGCTCATCGGTCCCCATCGTGGCCCGCGTGCGCAAGACCAGGGCTGCTGACGTGGATCCGACATTCTCGATGGCATGCACCACCTCGGTGCGAACATTTTTGTCCTTGTCGGCTAGCAGATTGATGAGGTGCGCTAGCAGGATCTCCTCGCGCAGGCCGGCGCATTGCACCAGCGCCAGCGCGCAGGTTGCGCGCAATGTCCCTGCTGTATCGGAGCGGCCTCCCCAAACGGGCTCCATCTGGATATGGTGCATTCCTTGCAGAAAGCAGTCCGGTTCCTGATGCTCAAGGCCGGCGAGGGCGCGGCTCAAAGCGTTCTTGGCCCAGCACTGAGGATCAGATTTTTCGGGATTCTCGAAGAAGCGATGAAAGGCAACGAGCAAATCGGGGATTAATGGGGCGATTGCAAACTCACGAACCATATCAGCTGCTTTTCCTGCGACAAAATTGTTCCGATGCTTCAGTGCCTTGCGCAGCGGTTCTATGCGCTCTTCGGACGCAATGCCTCGGAGAGCGTCGAGCGAGGTGATTTGATCTTCGAAGGCACGTTTGGCAGGCATCAGGAATTGCGCGAGGAGCTAGGAATGTGCGACTAGTACAGCGATAAGCCAGATTTTTCCAAGAGGATAACACGGCAAAGCAGGGAAGACCTGCCCCGCTTCCCATCCCCGCGTCAGTCCAACTACAATGTCCCCCGCAACTCACGGAGAACAACTCAATGATCAAAACACTGTTTCTCGCTACCGCCCTGTTTGCCGGTGCCTTCGCGACTTCAGTCCAAGCGCAGGATGCCATGAAGAAAGATGCCGCTCCCAAGCCTGCCGCAAGTCCGTCGAAGGCGGTGATTGAAGCCTGGAACGATATTGGGCGCAAGCTCACAGCGATGGCCGAAGACTTTCCTGAAGATAAATACGACTACAAGCCGACGCCGGTACAACGGAGCTTCGCTGAACAGTTGCTGCACGCCGCCGGAGCAAATTATTACTTCATCAATCCTCTGACGGGGAAGAAACCGCCGGCCGAAGAAGACTTTAAGCGGGACCAGTACAAGACAAAGGCTGATGTCGTTGCGGCCGTGAAGAAGTCTTTTGCGGACGGCGCCGCCGCGCTGGAAGCGAAGGGCGACAAAGGGATGAACGACCTAATCGTTGAGCCTTTCGGCAACCAACAAACCCGCGTGTACGACTTCGCCTACGGCTTTATCGAACATTGCGGAGAGCATTACGGACAACTCGTGGGGTATTACCGCTTGGCCGGACTGGTGCCGCCGGAATCGCGTCCGAAGAAATAGTTGGCTCTGGATAAGCCCCGTCAGCTTGTTTCTACGGCGGGGCTACCCTTTTCCATATTGAGATCCACTCCAGGCCCAGACACGCTGCATTTACGAAGCAAGATTACCGCAGAGTGCGCCGAGGTTTCGGGGAGTGCGCTGAGAAAAGCTAATGCGCCATCAACGGTAGGCGTAGGGGTACCTTCGGGCGCGCTCGGGAAATAGCTTGATCATTGCGAGGCCCGCCAGGAAACCTCCGACGTGCGCCCAGAAGGCAACACCTCCAACATCTCTTCTGGAGTGAATCATCGACAACGACGCCGTTCCCTGCAGAAATTGCAGGGCGATCCACTCCCCTAAGACGATCCACGCCGGAATGTAAATGATGAAAACGAAAAACCAGGTAAGGACACGGGCGCGCGGGAAGAGCAGGAAATATGCGCCAAGCACCCCCGCGATGGCCCCGCTAGCACCCACCATACCTGCGTTCGAATGAGGATTGATTACGATTTGTGCTCCATCGGCGAAGAGTCCGGCAATCAGATAAAACACCAGGTAGTTGAAGTGGCCGAGGTAGTCCTCAACGTTGTCCCCGAAAATATAGAGGAACCACATGTTGCCAAGAACGTGAGCCCACCCCTCATGAAGGAACATCGATGTGAAGAAGGGAAGCACCACCTGCACCAGGTTCACTCGCGGAGAGCCGGCAAGAAATGCTGTCACATGTGAGGGAACGAGGCTGAATTGATCGAAAAGAGCTTTCAGCTCCGACGGCCCGAGGGTCGCCTCGAACAGCGAGATCAGGATGTTGAGGACGATCAGGAACCAGGTCACGTACGGCGTGCTGTATCGGGGCTGGTCGTCTTTTATCGGAAACATGGAGGATTTGGTAAGTTATATTCGTAGCATTCGGGAAACGCGGTATCGACCAGCCACAGACGATCGAGTCGCCCCCTCGCAGTTCATCATAGCAAGTCGCCGAGCGCGAAATTCGCACAGTAGGAACGACTCGATCCACATATGAATGGCCTTCTGATTATTGACAAACCCGCCGGCATTACCTCGCACGATGTAGTCAATCGATTGCGCCGCGTTCTCGGTCAGCGTTCGATCGGACATCTTGGAACTCTCGATCCCATGGCAACCGGCGTTCTTCCGCTCGTAGTCGGCAAGTTCACGCGCTTAGCGCAGTTTTACACCGACTCAGAGAAGGTCTATGAAGGGACAGTGCGGTTTGGATTCTCGACGGACACCTACGATGCGGAAGGCGAAGCCAGCAGCGAGCCGCAGACCGTTGTCGTAAACAGGGAAGCGCTCGATGGAGTGGCTGCCAAATTTCGAGGCGTAATCGAACAGCTTCCGCCTCCATTCTCTGCTAAGAAGATTAATGGAGTGCCGGCTTACAAACTGGCGCGCAAGAACAAGGAAGTCACGCTGAAACCCGTACGTGTGGAGATTAAAGAATTCGAAATTCTGTCCGTCGAGGACGACCGTGCCACGTTCCGGGCCCGGGTTACGTCGGGCACGTATATGCGCTCGGTGGCTCACGAGATGGGACAGCGACTCGGTTGCGGTGCGCATCTAGAGGCGCTGCGACGGACGTCAGTAGGAGACTTTGTTGTTGAGAATGCCCACACCATAGACGAAGTTGCTAAGGTGACCATGGCGAAAGAGCCCGCGTACGCCTCGAATGGCACGGCCTCGACAGAACGGAATTGGAATGTGGCAACAGCAGGGAACTCGAATGAAAGGGAAGGACCGTCCAACGCTTCTGTTGAGACGATGGCAGACCTGTTTGTACATCCTCGAACCCTTCTTCCGCATTTCCCTTGCGTTACCGCCGACGAACAGACGGTGACGAAGATTCGCTCTGGATGCACTGTGAATCTCTTCGAGTTGTCGCGTGCCCGCCAGGTAAAAGTGTTTGCTGGTCAACGCGAATTGATTGCGATTGCCACCCGCGTCGCAGGAACGCTTTTTCATCCGAAGATTGTGCTGTGCGGTTCCTAAAAGGAGATCAAAATGTCTCATTCCTCTAATCGCTCGGAAGCCCTACGTGTTCGATTGCTAGTCGCGTTTGCCCTTCTCGCCGTGTCGACTTCATCCTTTGGTCAGAACACTGAGAGTAAAGCGCCGCCGGTTCTGGACGTCCATGTTCATGCGATGGACATCAATTTTCCTGGACTTGCGCCGATGTGTCCGAACACTTCAAAGTTCACGGCGTCCGATCCGAAAACCAAAGAGGACCAATTTGGTTGGGTTAAGGAGCCATGCTCTCCGGCCCTGTATCCCTCGGCGCCTGGTGAGTATATGAAAGACGTTCTAGCTGAGATGGAGCGTCTGAATGTGACTGCGGTTGTGTTCGGCGATCCCAAGAGCGTTCAAAAGTGGAAAGACGCCGCGCCGGCGCGGGTGATCCCGGGAACGGCATTTGAGAATGGCATCACACCGGGGCAGCGGATCGCCGTTGACGAATTGCGGAAGGATTTCACCACGGGCGGCTTCAAAGTGATGGGCGAGATCGGACTGCAATACGAGGGTATTTCCCCAAGCGATCCGTCGGTGGATGCATATTTCGCGCTGGCCGAAGAGTTGGACATTCCGGTGGCGATTCACATGGGGACGGGCGGATCGGGCCGAGCCAATATCACGTCGCCAAAGTTTCGCGGCTCGATGGGAAATCCGCTGCTCTTAGAAGAATTGCTGGCGCGACACCCAAAGCTGAGGGTCCAGGTCATGCATGCCGGGTATCCGATGATCGACAACATGCTGACTTTACTGCAGGCCAACTCTCATGTTTACGTGGACGTTGCGGGACTCATCTGGAGCTATCCGATAAAGGAAGTCAATCGCTACATCGAGCGCCTCGTCGACGCCGGATTCGAAGACCGTGTGATGTTCGGGACCGACCAACTCCTGTGGCCGAAGCTGATGGCCTATTCGATCAGTATCATCCAGAACGCCGACTATCTGACGACCGCCCAGAAGCGGGACATTCTCTACAACAACGCGGCGCGGTTTCTAAGGCTGGATGAAGGATCGAAAGCGAAATAAGTCGTGTACCGTCTCCTTGAGGCGCAAAAACTTGCAGGCTCGTTGGTGCCATTTACCTAACCCGAAAATGACTGTATAAAAGCAAACCAGCGTCCGGCCCCCAACCTCGCTGATTTTTAGGTCGAGCTGCCTTATGAATTCTGCTTTAGTCCGCTCGTTCGTGTTGTTTTTCGCTTTAGCCGGTTTACTGCAGGCAAAAGAGAGCGTTCTTTACACATTTCCCGGCAATACCTCAGGCGATATTCCTCTTAGTGGACTAACCGCCGGGCCGAACGGAAGCTTTTATGGAGCGGCCGAGGCGGGGGGTGCCAGCGGAGTTGGCGTCATCTATCAATTGCTGCCGCCAACTGCGAAGAATGGCTCGTGGACGGAGGTTGTGCTTTACGCCTTTGCGGGAGGTAGCGACGGCGCCCGGCCGTACTCGAGGTTAGTTCGAGACGCTGCCGGAAACCTCTACGGTACTACTTACTACGGAGGTGGCATTGATGATTTGGGCACCGTTTTCGAGTTGTCGCCTCCAGCCTCCAAGTCCGGCTCGTGGACGGAAAAAATCATTTACGCCTTTCAAGGACCTGGCGTCGGCGACGGTTTCGCACCCAATGGAGGTCTCTACCTGACCTCTGCGGGTGTGCTTTTCGGAACGACTGTCTATGGCGGTACTGGCGCCTACGGCACGGTATTCATGCTCACCCCTCCCAAGAATCTCGCTGGGGAGTGGAAAGAGAAGGTCTTGTATGGGTTCATGGGCGGTGTCGACGGTGGAGAACCCTTCTCAGGCCTAGTCCGCGATTCCAAAGGCGTTCTTTACGGCACCACATTGGTTGGAGGAGCCGATTCTCTGGGAACCGTCTTCAGCGTCAGCGCAAAGAACGCCATCTGGTCGGAATCCGTTGTGCATTCCTTTGGAGGGGGCGCAGACGGTATGAACCCGGAATCTCCGCTCTCCCTTGACAATAGCGGCAATCTTTACGGCACGACGCCAACAGGTGGTGGAGAGAGCTGCATAACTGGCAGCGTTGGTTGCGGCATCCTGTTTGTGCTTTCTCCCGATGGCTCTGGGAGCTGGAACGAAACCATCATTCACACCTTCAAAGGCAATGCCGATGGATCCCAACCGTATGGGGCGTTGACCTTGAGCGGAAGCAACATTTGGGGGACGACCCTGAGCGGCGGCGATCCAACCTGCGGACCCTTTGTCGGATACGGATGTGGCGCCGTTTACAACCTGAGGAACGTATCGGGCTCATGGAATGAACATGTCATGTACTCGTTCCAAGGGAGAAGCGACGGCTCTTCGCCGTACTCCGGTGTCGCTTTGTCGAATGGAAAGCTCTACGGTACTACCAACCTGGGAGGAAGTTCGGACATGGGCACCGTGTTCGAGATCCAATAGGTGAAGCGATACTATCAATGTCCGATAACAGGTATTATGTAAACCGACTTAGATGACCAGCCCAATGCGGGTCTGACCTGCCCCCTTACATCTTGTATTTGCCGAGGTCCTCGTCGTTCAGTCCTTCCAGGAACTTGCGCAATTCTTCACCGGTGGCCCGGTCTGACATCGTTGAGAGCTTCGACGTCTTTAGGACAACCTCCTCCACGAAGATAGGACAATCAACGCGCAGCGCTAAAGCTAGAGCGTCCGATGGGCGCGAGTCGATGCTGACGATCTCACCAGCGCGTTCCAGCCAGATCACGGCGTAAAAAGTGTCTTCCTTGAGTTCAGTCACCACAACCTTGTGGACCTGGGTTTCGAGCCCCATCAGGACGTTTTTGATCAAGTCGTGGGTCATCGGACGCGGCGTCGCGACCTTTTCCATCTCGAGCGCAATGGCGTTGGCCTCGTAGACTCCAACCCAAATGGGCAACACGGAGTCCCCGCCGACATCCTTCAAGATCACGATTGGCATGTTGCTCACGGGGTCCATCATCAAGCCGCGGATTGTCATTTCGACTTCCATCGTGACCTCCGAAATTTCCTTATACCACCAGTTCGCCGACGAGGCTGTTGGGAAAACTGCGGGTGACCAGCACTGGCGCATAGCTGCCGGCCGTTGGGACGGCGCTGTCGGGCGCCGTAAAATTCAAGGTCTTGTTATGCGAGGTGCGGCCAATCCACTGTCCGCGGGCCTCATTCCTTGCTTCAACCATTACTTCAGATATCGTCCCGATATACCTCTTGTAGTTTAATGTCTGAATTTCTCTCTGTCTCGCCATCAAAACCTCTAAACGGCGGGACTTCTGGTCATCTGGGATCGCATCCTCAAGGTGGATCGACGGAGTATTCGGCCGGGGAGAATATTTAAAGGCAAATACGGCGTCGAAGCCGACCACGTCGAGAAGGCCGAGCGTCTCGTTGAAATCGGCTTCAGTCTCCCCAGGGAATCCGACGATCGCGTCGGTGGTGATGCTGATTTCGCGCTTCGCAGCCTTTATCCAGGCGATACGCTCCAGGTACTGATCGCGAGTATAGAGACGCTGCATCGCGTCGAGCACGCGCGTAGAACCGCTTTGGACGGGCAAGTGTACGTGGTCGCATAGGGTTGGTACGGCGTCGATGGCTTCCACGATATCGCGCCCAAAATCCCGCGGATGAGAGGTCGTGAAGCGGACGCGCTTGATGCCAGAGACCTCGCCGACGGCAACCAGCAACTCGGCGAACGATTTCCTCCCTTCCGGATCCTTAAAGGAATTCACATTCTGGCCGAGCAACTGAATTTCGGAGTAGCCCAGATCGGCCATCTGGCGGGCTTCCGACAATACTGACTCCGCCGACCGACTGCGTTCTTTTCCGCGCGTAAAGGGAACAACACAGTAAGCGCAAAACTTGTCACAACCTTCGATGATGGTGATATATCCGCGATGAGGATTGGTGCGGGAGGTGAACTCAGTCTCGAAGCACTCATCTGTCTGGCGATCATCAAGTCCGGTTACGCGCTGGTTCCCTGCTTGAATCTGAATCAACATCTGAGGCAGGTTGCGATAAGAGGCTGATCCGGCGACGAGCGAAACGTAAGGAGCACGCTCGAAAATCTTTTCACCTTCCTGCTGCGCGACGCAGCCGAGGACTCCGAAAGTCTTGCCTTGTGCTTTGTATTTCTTGTAGTCGGAGAGGCGATTGAATACTTTCTGTTCGGCTTTATCGCGGATCGAACAGGTGTTGTAAAGGACGAGGTCGGCTTGCTCGACCGTCTCGACCTGGCGGTAGCCCTCCTGAAGGAGCGTTCCGACGACCTTTTCAGAGTCGTGAGCGTTCATTTGGCAGCCAAAGGTTTCCAGATAAAAGGTCTTTTGCGCGTCCCCAGACATATCCCTAAGTATATCGCGGCGTCTCAGTGGGGCGTATCGGCGCCGCGTTCGGAGCCCGGGGATCGGGTGCTCCTCACCCAGACATGGTATGTAACGCCATCCCAGGCGTTGTGAATTCCGACAAACAGCAGCAAGAGAGCCGCGACTGCGACGCCGAACATGAATTCGTGAGTCCGGTAGAGGCACCCACAGGCGGAAGCTGTGAGAGTTGCATATGCCGAAAGCGGCAGAAGTGCATGACAGAGCCAGTCTTCGAACTCGGGAGTGTAGCCTGTCTGAATTCGCATCCGCCGGGTCACGACGAAGGAATACACAAGTCCGCTGGTGCCCAGAATGCCGCACACAACCGCTGGTCCGATGATTCCTTGCCAGGGAGCGCTCAGTAATCCCGACATTAGCAGCACAGTTCCAAAATGCACGATCGTCGGCGTGGCGTATGTTCTTCCAGCGTGTTCTTGCCCGGGGGTGCGTGGCGTGGCCGCGACCAGGGTGATGACCACAAATTGCAAGCCGATCAGGGCGCCGGCAGAGGAACCCACAATCACAAAAAAGTTCGACCAGCGTGCGAGTTCCGTCATTTCCATGTCAGGCCCAGAGCCGGTCGTCCTGCCGCAGGCGAGCGATATCTTTTGAGGGTGCGTTGCCGAAGAAACGGCTGTATTCCCTGCTGAACTGCGAGGCGCTCAGATAACCTACATGCTGACTCGCGGTCCCAGCGTCCATCAGCGTCGAGAGCATGAGGCGTCTCGCCTCCTGCAGGCGCAAGACTTTCTGGTAGTGGAGCGGACTCATGGAAGTGACGGATTTGAAGTGTTCGTGAAACGAGGAGACGCTCATGTGGACAAGATCAGCGAGATCCTCAACCTTCATCGGCTGGGAGAAGTTTTCGCGCAGCCAGGAGACGGCCCTGGCAATCCGATCCAAACTAGACTCGGCGAAGCCCATCTGAGCAATACGAACTCCAATGGAACTGCGCAGAAGACGAATCAAGATTTCATCGACAATGAGCGGCGCTAGTAACTCGGCGTCCCCGGGCCGACCCAAGCATTCCATCAGCCTCGTTGCCGCATCCAGCATTCCATCCTCAAGTTGACTCACATACACCGCGCGCCTGTCCTTTTCCTGCGCGGGAGGGAGGCCGTGAGGATAGACCTTCAAGACGAGTTCAGCGATCTTCCGCGGATCGAGATCGAGTTTGAAACCAAGATACGGTTTGGCGGGACTCGCTTGCGTGACTTGCGAGGCCACAGGGATAGCGACTGAGAAGACGATCATCCGCGATGCGTCGTATTCGTACACATCTTTCCCGACAAGTACGCTCTTCGCGCCTTGCGCGACGATGCACAACGAAGGCAGGCGCAAAACATGAAAACATTCTCCGTTGACGCGAGTGATGCGGCTGGCATGCAGGCCGGGAATGCGCATCTCGAAGCTGCCATCATGCGGGGCATAAGCGGCAATCAGGCGCGCGAGATCGGTGGTTTCTGATTCGCTCCGCGGAGGCAGTTGCTCACGCTTGGGAAGCGACAACAATTTCCCGCTGGTCTTGACGAGCGTATTCATTCGTTGGTGTTTTGCGGTAACCTTTTACGTCTTCAGCGTCGCCTGAACATAGGCCGGTTTCATCGGAAGCCGCCGCACAATCTTCCCAGTCGCGTCATGCAGAGCCGCGGCAATTGCCGGGGCACCGAGCGCATTCGCTGCCTCAGAGCCGCCGCCGTAAGCGCCAACCTTCGGATTGTGAATCAGCACGACTTTGATTTCGGGGATGTCGGACATCGTGGGAATAGGATAGTCGGTCCAGTCCGCTGTGGTAATTCTGCCCTCGTCGAAGTTCACCTCTTCGAAGAGCGCGTGGCTGATTCCCATAACCGCGCCGCCCTCGACGTTGCGTTTCAGTTGCACCGGATTGACAACGATGCCGGGGTCAACGGCAATGGTGTATTTTTCGACGGCGATCGCGCCGGTGCTGGGAGTGACCGCGATCTGGCAGACGCAGGCCCAATACGTCCCGCTGCGTAACATGAGAGAGACTCCGCGCCCGCGCACCGGCGTCGAACCCGAGGTGACCGCGTTTGGCTGCGGCGACGGCCGCGTGTCCCACCCGGAAGCATCTCGCACGGCTTTCAGCACGCCAATCGCGCGTTCTTCGGTGGCGTGGTCGATCCGGAATTGAATGGCGTCGGCACCCGCCAGAGCTGCTGCCTCGCTGATTGCAAGTTCGCGCGGATAGTTCTGCTGAAACTGTCCCGGTGTGCGCATGCTGTGATCGCGCAAGCCGACTGCAAGTGGCGAAGCTTTTTGACCAATCTGGAAGGTGCCATGTCCCCTCTCGGCCACGTTTGGGATCGGCGCATACAGCCAGGGATCCTCCATTCCGTTTGCGATTGAGGTGACTCCACCAGAATGAACATCGGGCGCAGACATTGTGGGTAGTCCCGCAAGGACAGCGCCAACCGGACGATCGTCTTGCATGGCTGGCATGTAGTGGTCGATTTGATATGCTGCGATCTTTCCTTTTTCATCGATCGCCATTTGAACATCTGAGTACGCCGCCGATGCCTGTGTAGACCATTGCATATCGTCGGCGCGCATCCATTGCACTCGGACTGGCTTGCCGACAGCTTGAGACAAGAGGACCGCCTCATCTTCAGCGCCGGAGTTTCCGCCATTCGAGCGACCATAGTGGCCTGGTCCGGGGAATGAGTGCACTACGACATGATCTGGCGTGACGCCGAGCATGGTCGCTATTTCGCCCCGCAGCGCCTGCGGATTTTGGTTGTGCACATAAATATGGACCGTGCCGTCGGGTTTAACGTCTGCAACCGCCATAGTCGGGCCGATTGGAGCATGCTTCATGTAAGACAACTGATAGGTGGCCGAAAGCTTCTTCTGTGCGGACGAAAGCACTGGGCCGACATCCCCTTTCACAGCCTCGCTTTTTGAGACCGGTGCGCTCGTCCAATCGGCCTCATCCCGCAGATGCTGGTAGAGTTTTGCATTTCCCGGAAGGCCCTTCCAGTCGCTCCACTTTGTTGCACTGGCAACCTGTTCCGCCGCTTGAATTGCTTCCCATTCGGTAGGGGCGACGACTCCAACCAAATTTCCTTTCACAATCACCCGAGAATTGGGAAACTTGGATTTGTCGATTTCGCCGGCTGAAACCAGCGTCGAACCCAGGGTCTTCGGATGCACCACCCGTGCGTGCAGCATTCCCGGCAGACGGACATCGGTCGCCCACGTTTCTTTGGCCTGAACCTTCGACGTGATGATCGAGTTCTTGAAAGATTTTCCGATGATTGTGTATTCGCTGACGGGCTTCATCGGTGGGTCGCCTTCCACCGACAATCCAAAAATGCTCGTCAACTCACCCTTCACCGGAATCGTCAGCTTCAATTGCTGGTTCTTGACGAGATCGCCGTAGGAAATGTTCTTTCCGCCTCCCGAGACTGTGCCATCTTTGACAGTTAGTTTGTCCTTCGCCACTCCCAGTCGCTCCGACGCGAGGTCGAGCAATGCCTGATAGGTGTATGCGGCTGCCTTGCGGATGTTAGGGGTGCCACGGCCGAGAAAATCGAATGCTCCGCTGCCGTCGGGAGTTTTGTCGGTGTCGCCGGCAATCACCGTGGTAATAGCTTCGAAAGGCACTCTCAATTCTTCGGCAACAATCTGGCGGTAAGCGGTGAACGTTGTGCCTTGACCGAAGTCGCTTTTGCCCGTACGAATCAACAGTGTGTTGTCGGGGTGAATCTCTATCCATGAACCGGGGAGCGTGGGGTCAAGTGAGTTCTTCAATACGCCGGACTTGGCGGTATCGCCTTTAAGAAGTTCGGTGCCGGCGAAACTGAATCCGACTACCAAGATCCCGCCAGCTTTGATAAACCCCCGGCGAGAAAGCGTCGGCCCGGAAACGGCTTTCGATTGGTGGCTCAGTATCACTTCGTCCCTGATGGCCATCGTCTATCTCCCCTTCGCCATGAGAGTGGCGGCGTGTTGTACGGCTTCCATGATGGCGACGTAGGTTCCGCAACGGCAAAGGTTGGGCGACACGCCGGACGTAGTAAAGGCCTCTTTGATCTGCGTGAGAGTCGGCTTCGGATTGCTTTCGAGCAACTCCGTCGCCTTGATCATCATGCCGTTCTGGCAGAATCCACATTGCGGAGTCTGTTCTTCGATCCAAGCCTGCTGCACGGGATGCAACGTGGTCTTCGACTGCTCAACTGAAAGACCTTTCTGTTTCGCCCATCGCGCGGGCAGTCCTTCAAGAGTCGTGATTTCCTGATTCGCCACACTTGCCACGGGAGTGACGCAGGAGCGCGTTTCTTTCCCTTCAACCAGTACGGAACAGGCGCCGCACTGGGCCAGTCCACAACCGAATTGCGGACCAATCAGTTGGAGGTCGTTGCGCAACACGTAAAGCAATGGCGTGTCGTCTGGCGCTTGCACCTCGCGCCGGACTCCATTCACATTCAATGTGATCATAGAGAATTTCCTCCGAGAGACCTTCAACGTTCAGATGAACTTTGGTGATGGAACCCGCTCGACGCCCCGTCGGTGGGTAAGCCGATATCTTACCTCGCATGAGCGATGCTTTTGCACTTTGTCGACCAAAATGGTCTCGCTACGCGAGAGGCTTAATCAATCCTAGCGACGACCGCGACGTCGAACTTCGAGTAATACTTCTTCACATCTCCAGCGTATTTGCTACGGAACTTCGCGACCACGTCGGACACTTCCGTATTCCCTGTTACTGGCGTGGCTTGAACATTAGCTCTGGCTCCATCCGCTTCGATCTGAAGCGACGGATTTTGAAGCACGTTCCTGTACCACTGCGTATCGGATCCTTTGACCGGCAGCAGGTATAGCGTGCCGTCCTCAAAGACGAACCATATCGGCCGTGAGATGGAGCGTCCTGATTTACGGCCGGTGACGGTGATGTTGATCTCGCTGGCCTTGACGAGTTGATGTTTCAAGGCGTCATTTTTCGCCTGCATGTGAGTTCCCTTTCGCACTCCATCACGTTTTGGTCTTATTCATCCAGATATCCCATGTGAGCGGGCCCGCCATATCATCGGGAATTGGATGTCCGGCCAATTTGAGGGCCAGTTTGATTTGGCCGTGATGATAGCCCTCATGCCAGATCATGTGCTGCAGAAAGAGGATCGGGTGATCGTAGTGCTCTTTCATCTCTTCACCCGCTTCTACTCTCTTTTGTACGGCCGTTCGCACGACCGCCGCACTCTCTTTCAACATCGCTTGCATACGGGCAACGTCACGCTCGGCGGCCCATTCTTTCTCAGGCATCGTCTTCGCGAAGTCAGGAGCGTCTTCGAGTACAAATACGAGCCGTACATAGTGAATGTGACCGAACATCTCTGCAACGGATGGACTGTCCGCGATAGCTTTCGCGTCGAGCCCGCCTTCGGGAATCGCGCCAAGCAGGTTGAGCAAAATTGTATTGTTGCGGTCCCATGAATCGAGGAGCGCGTTAAGCAGGTTATTGTGCTGTTCGATGGGCATCGTTTAATTTTAAGACGGCGACGGGGATGTCATCTTCAACTGAGCCCGCCTCGCAGTGTCACCCTTTATCGGCCCACCAGTTTCTGAAGCTCTTCTGGGTAGCGGGCGCCTTGCACCGAGATCTCGGAAGCAGCGCCGTCGATCTGCCGCAAATCCTCGGTCGTAAGATCGACCGTGGTCGAGCCAACATTTTCTTCCAGGCGATGCAACTTCGTCGTGCCAGGGATCGGCACAATCCAAGGCTTCTGCGCCAGCAGCCAGGCGAGAGCGACCTGGGCCGGAGTCGCTTTCTTCTGTTGCGCAAATTTGCCAAGCAGATCGACCAATACTTGATTCGCTTTTCGATTTTCTGGCGTGAAGCGAGGGACGATGTTGCGGAAATCACCCTGATCAAATTTCGTTTCTTCGCTGATCTTGCCCGTCAGAAAGCCTTTTCCGAGTGGGCTAAAGGGGACAAACCCGATTCCGAGTTCCTCCAATGTCGGTATTACTTCCTGCTCCGGCTCTCTCCAGAACAGAG
Organism: uncultured Acidobacteriota bacterium; assembly: GCA_963819455.1. Taxonomy (GTDB): domain Bacteria; phylum Acidobacteriota; class Terriglobia; order Terriglobales; family Acidobacteriaceae; genus Sulfotelmatobacter. Next base: position 349,615 of record CAWFWF010000007.1, on the reverse strand, counting down.
AATATTCGCTCTGCAGAGCCGTAACGGGCTGGACTTTGTGTGCGCGGCGGATCGTCTGTACTCCGGCTTCGGAGAGGCCGAAGTGCTTCACTTTTCCTTGCTGGATGAGATCCTTCACGGCCCCTGCGACATCTTCGATGGGAACGTTGGGGTCGACTCGATGCTGATAGAGGAGGTCGATCACGTCAGTCCGCAGGCGCTTCAGCGATCCGTCGACCATTTCCTTAATGTGCTCGGGACGGCTGTCGAGACCCGACTGCTTGCCGGTGGTCGGATCCAACTTGAACCCAAACTTGGTGGCGATGGCGACCTTATCGCGGAACGGGGCGAGCGCCTCCCCAACCAGGTCTTCGTTTGTGAAGGGGCCGTAGACCTCGGCGGTATCGAAGAAAGTGATGTCGTGTTCAACAGCCGCGCGGATTAAGGCGATTCCCTGCTGTTTCTCCACCGCAGGGCCGTAGCCAAAACTCAGGCCCATGCATCCCAGACCCAATTCCGAAACTTCTAAAAGGCTTTTTCCCAGCTTTCGCTTTTGCATTGTTACTCCTGACTATGATTTCGAGGGTTTAAATCTGATCCTGTGCGCACTGATCCGGCGATTGACCGGTCTAACGTGACGAACCTGCGATTTCCAGAATAGCCGCGAACCTACCCTGGCTCTTGCCTATTCCGATGAAGTTCTTGCCAAATCCTCCGAGGCGGCCTGAATGAATTTCTCCACCATTAGACTTGCCATCTTGCTCGCGGCAGCTTAAAGTCAGCGCCGTCCTCCCTGTGGACGGATTGGGGCCGTCCTTACTCGTATTGAAAGGCTGAAGAAAGACTATGCGACTACGACGCATTTTTGTGCTTGGGCTGATGATTTCGACCCTTGTAGTGGCCGACGATTCCGAAAAGGCGCAGAAAAAAGAGATGCAAGCGCAGGCGAAGGCCGCGATGAAGGACGGCGCGGCCTTGGAAAAGTCGGGCAAATTGGCCGAAGCCCGCGAGAAATACACAGAATCGCAGTCCCTTTACGAGAGCGGCGATGCCACGGACGCAATCAAGCATGTGGACGAAACGATCCGCAATCGCTCCAAAGAGAACATGGGTAACGCGCGCAAGCTTTACGAGCAGCACAAGTTCAAGGAAGCCGCGACCATACTCGAAGACACAATGAATCTGGGCGTGAACCAGTCCATCTTGGCGTACGATCTGGCCCTCTGCTATGACCAACTCGGCGATCGCGAGCAGGCCGCTGAATACCTCCGCAAGGCACGAGTTGGGACGCGGGATCCCAAACAGAAACAGAGACTGCTTCAGCTATTGGCATTCGTCACCACCGGAGAAAATGGATCACCAGCGGGCGAGAACGATCATGCGCGAATTGAGCGACTGAATCACCTTTCCGAAAGTATTGGAATGGAGGCGTCGCTGGCGGACGATGGGGGCGAAGAGGACGATCCTCCGGTGGAAGGCGATGACGCTGCGGATCCAGTCACGAAACCCGCGCCCGCAGCCACCTTGGCTAAGACAGGTGGACACGCTGGGACTAATACTGAAACCAACAAAGGTCCACGCGCGAGCCTATGCAACGCCCTGGGTGAATTCAAGACTGCTTCGGCGAAGAGTCCGTCGCTTTCCTTCAACTTGGCGAATTGCGCCGAGACTAACGGCCGTACGAACGAAGCAACCAAGTTTCTGGAAAAATATCTCGATGTCGCTCCTACCGCGCTGGATGCCGGCGATGTTCACGCTCGCATCGCTGACTTGGAAGCGCTGATGGCATTGCCAGGGAAGAATGGCGCAGAAATTCGCCGTCTGTATGCGGCAGCCTATGCAGGGTTGTCCGAGCGGCAGTATGACCGCGCGCTTGATGCTTTTCGCAAAGCGGCGGACCTGGCTCCCGACTTCGCTCTCACGAAATGGAAACTGGGGCTGCTGTACGAGGCCGAAGGTGATATCGATGGAGCGCGCAAGAAATACACCGAATACCAGCAGTTGACAACTGACCCGGCGGCGCTGGACGAAGCGGCGTTACACCTCAAAACGCTCGACGCCAAGCGCAGCAAATACGACGAAGAAGTCGACGAGGCCGAAGACATTCTCGCCGACCTTTTCAATCGCGGAATGAATCTGACGTTCAATGGTCCGGAAAACCGCCGGTCGCTGAGGGCGAAGCGAGCGCAGGCGAAAAAGAAGGAACGAAAGGTTGCAAAAGGAAGGGTTGGTGGATTCGCCGTCCCTTATGCCTACGCGCAACAGCAACTGAAATATGCGAGCGAACATTTACAGGTCGCCCTCGCCCTCTTCCCTCTCGGCGCTGAGGCGAACGAACTAATCGGCCTTGTCTTTCTGCAAGCCAACGATGGCCACGCCGCATTGAAGAGTTTCGATGTGGTGATCAGCCAAGGGCTGCCCGTCTCGTTCTATGCGGAGATGCGCGGGCACAAGCTCGACCACGCCGTGAAGTGCGAATTGACCCGCGATCATATGCGGTTCATCTTTTTGTCGTCGTACGACAAGAAAGGCGCGACCTCACCTCCATCCAAACGGCCTGGCGAAGACGGCCTCGGGGACATGACAATCGCGCCTGGAGATGAGCGGCAAGCTTCGTTCGACTCTCTCGATATCACCCCAGCCGAGATCAAGAAGGTCGAAACTAGCAATGGTCTCCTGAGGCTGAAACTCGATAAGCAGGAATTCTCGCTGGCGCCCATCTTCCTGCCTTCGTTCACGCCGATCCAGGGGCCCCCGGCGCGGCGGTTTGCCAATAACTACACTCGGCTATTCGTGCGCTATCCGGGACTGGAAGATTCGAAGTTGGGAAACGAGGGGATGACCGGGGGCGAGAAATTCGCAATGGGAGTCAACATCGCTACCTCCGGAATCGATATTGCCGCTGGAGGATTCACCCTGATCGGAGCCATCGCCAGTGTGCAGGATACGATCTCGATCGCTCGGACAATTCACTCGGCAGTCTCTTCGCTGGGCGTGAGCTTTGCGTCGTGGGAGAAGAGCGTGGACGACCAGCAGCGGCTGCTGGCGGGAAAATCATTCAAGCCGGTCCCCGTGCAGCCAGTCAGTTTGGTGTTTGTGCAGGAGTTCAAGTAAGACGTTCGGATTAGCGAGTATCGGAGACAAAGCCAGACTGGAAGCCCCGGCACAGACGTAACTTTGAAGTTTGCTTTTCAGTTTTTATTCTGTCGTGGAGCGATCCGCTCAACGACTTATGCGAAATTCGTATTGGCTGCCCGCAATTTTAATCGTCCTGTCTTCCTATCAACTCGAAGCGCTGCAGTTGCAGTCTTTAGGCCAATTGGCCCGAGGTTTACAAGGCAACGAACATCTGCCAACGGACTCGCGCACAACCGGCTATTCGCCCGCGTTTGCCGCTTCAGATTTTGGCAAAGGGCCCGACGCCGCTGCCAAGGAAGGCCAGAAAGAAGCCGATCAATACTTTTCGCAGGTCCAAGAACTCTTCAGCCGCGAACAGTTCGGTCAGATTGATTACATGGCGAGTGCCGCCAGATCGGGAAAAACTCGATTTGCCGGAGGCGGATGGAAACTCTACACGCTGTATCTGGCGCTGGCTGCTCCGGCAGATGCAGCCGCGCCGGCCGAAGCGTGGGAGGCTCACCTTTCTGCCCTCAAAGAGTGGACCAGGCAGAGCCCCTCCTCCATTACCGCCCGGGTGACACTCGCAATGGCGTATTTGAACTACGCGTGGAAAGCGAGGGGTGTAGAAACCAGCGACAAAGTTACAGAAGACGGCTGGCGATTGTTTGCGGAGCGAGCGCAACACGCCAGAGAAATCCTCGACGACGCCAGCCATCTGGCGGAGAAATGCCCGCAATGGTATCGAGCAATGCAGACGGTCGCCCTCGCCCAGGGCTGGAATCGCCACGAGGCGGATGAACTTCTTAAGGACGCCGTCGCGTTTGAGCCTGGCTACTTTTACTACTATCGGGCTCATGCCTATTACTTGCTACCGAAGTGGCACGGAGAACCCGGCGAAGCGGAGAGCTTCGCCGACCGAGTCTCCAGAAAAGTCGGAGGCGAGCAAGGCGAGGTGCTCTACTTTGAAATCGCGGCCGAATTGATTTGCGGATGCAACAACGAGGTAGATTTGCAAACCATGTCGTGGCCCCGAATTCAAGACGGATATGCGACGGTCGCCAGGCTCTATGGCGCCTCCACTTACAAGCTGAACCAGCTTGCCTACATGGCTGTTCAGATGAAAGACTCCGAAATCGCGGAAGAGGCATTTGAGCGAATCGGAGAGAATTGGAATAAGTCTGTGTGGAAGACGCAGAACAATTTTTATCAATCGAGAGGACTGACTGGCATCGCGAGTGAAGGCGCCAAAGTCAGCAAACTTGCCGAAACGGCGGTGGCTGCGAACCTGAACACACCACAGGGGCGCGAGTATGATGCGACCGTGGGCAAGGAATTCGAAAATCTGGGGTCCTCCATTCAGGATTGTGTTCAGCACGCAGGTGGCAACTTGCCAAGCTTCAATCTGTATTTGCTCGTCGGTCAGAATGGATACTTGCGTCGTATTGTCGATGTGCCGCGAACGTTTCTCTCAGGGTGTGTGATGGCGAAAATGCACGGATTCTCCTTCTCTCCTCCGCCGGCACCGGATTATTGGGTGAAGAGAAGCATGAACTTCTCTCAGTAAAAGCCTTCTTACCCTTCGAGAACTTTAGGCACGTTACTGCTGTGCCTCGTCAATTCGGGCTATTTTCGGGGACGTGTCGTTGATGGACAATACGATCATCGTGACACCTGAAACCACCGCCCGCAAAGACAAATTGAGAACTGAGAAGGTTTCCCTTCTCATCCTCGGTCTTTGCGTTATTGTGCTGGTCGGTCTGTTAGTGCTCCGACCTTTCTAACCTATCGCGAAGTTCCTACTCTTCCTGCCAACCGCCGCGCTCTTCCGTACTCGATCCGCTAAAATCATTCGTGTGCGACGGAACTCGCCGCAACCACCGTGATGATCATTGGAGTGTTGGCACTGCAAGGAGATTTTGACGCGCACCGACGCCGACTGGAAGAACTCGGCGCTCAAGTCGTGCTCGTCAAGAAGCCTGAAGAACTGGATGACATCGACGGGCTCGTCATCCCTGGAGGCGAGTCTGGTACGTTTTTGAAGCTGCTGGGTGAAGACGGCTTCGCCAAACTTAAGGAGTTCGTACGAATTAAACCGACCTTCGGCACTTGTGCCGGCGCGATTCTGCTCGCTGCGAAGGTGGAAAATCCCGAACAAGCCGGCTTGGGGGCGCTCGACATCAACGTTCGCCGCAATGCGTATGGCCGCCAGATCGACAGTTCCATCCGCGAGGGCAAACTCGGTGGATCGCCCCTCGAAATGGTTTTCATCCGCGCTCCGAAGATTTCCCGCGTAGGCGAAGGCGTCGAAGTTTTAGCCATCGAAGGAAATGATCCGGTCGCCGTTCGCCAAGGCAACGCCATGGCTGCTACATTCCATCCTGAACTCAGCGACGACACACGCGTCCATCAAGCGTTCCTGGATCTCGTCAAGAAATGTCAGGAGTAGTTCCCTTCTAAAGACGCCTTCCCGTCGAGCGTCGTCGTCGTACTTCCTTCGCTTGAAAAATATCCTTGACAAGAAATACATGTAACGCTATGGTTACGCATTATGCGTGACCGTTCGGTTACACATGCACCATCGCGAAATGAAGCGACTTTCCAGGCGCTGGCCGATCCAACGCGCCGGGCTGTCCTGGACCTATTGCGGGGCGGGAGCCAACCTGCCGGACAAATTGCGAGCGCCTTTCCGGTTTCCCGTCCGGCAATCTCAAAGCACTTGCGCTTGCTTCGGCGCGCCCACCTCGTGCGAGAGCACCGCGAGGGACGGCACCGCGTCTACCAATTGAATCCCGAACCGCTTCGCGCCGTGGATTCGTGGATCAACCAGTACCGCGTCTTCTGGACCACCAGCCTCAACAACCTGAAAGCATTTGTCGAAGCCGAACACGACCGGGAAACCGGAGCAGACTCGCGTAAAGCTAAATGAATTTCGGACGGACTCATTCCGTCACTAAGGAGAAACTGTCATGACGAACTTGAACTCAACTTTCGTACGCATCGCTTCCCTTCTAGCGGCGATCTCCCTTTCCACCTGTTCAGCCTTGGCGCAAACCGAAGCGCAGAAGGCTTTCGCGGCCATCAAGAACATGCCTGGAACCTGGGAACAAAAGAATGCCGATGGCCAGACTCTTCAGGTCACCTTCAAAACTGTCTCTGGTGGTTCGGCAGTCGTGAGTGAGATTCAAGGCAAAGGGCCGGAAGACATGGTCAGCATGATCCATCTCGATGGTCCCGACCGCATTCTCATGACTCACTATTGCAGCATCGGAAACCAGCCCCGCATGGTTGGAACGGTTTCGAATGACGGGAAGACCATCACGTTCAACTATCTTGACGCCACGAACCTGGCCGCGCCCGATGCCGGGCATATGCAGAAAATGGTGCTCACGCTTGTCGCCGGCGACCATCACACCGAAGAATGGGTCTTTGTCGATCATGGCAAAGAGAGGAAGGAAGTATTCGATCTGCGGCGCAAGATGTGAGTATCTAGCAGATGGGCGGAAGACCTTTCCGCCCGCTTTTGAAATAAACTTCCGTCTCAAAATCGAAAAGGAAGATAGATGGCAACCACAATCATCACACCCGATAATGACGCGATCGTCAGCGAGATTGATATTGCCGTGCCGCCTGAGCGTGTCTTCAAGTCCATTACAGACCCCGAAGAAATCAGGCGGCGATCCCCCGAACTCAAAGTATTTGAGATGGACGCACGCGTTGGCGGACGGTGGTATCTCGAAATGCCTGTGCCACAGCCGTACAAGGGTGTTTCAGTAATCCGGCACGAGGGAGAGATATTGGAAATCGTCCCACCTCGCCTGCTGGTTTACACATGGCTTGCGAATTTTCATGATGATCCGCAACGCCGAACAATCGTTCGATGGGAGTTGACGCCGACCAAATCTGGGACACACGTCACGTTGACGCACAGCGGACTTCTGCTTGAGCCTGCTTCCCGCAAAGACTACTCTGGCGGATGGCCCGGCGTGCTGCAGGAATTGAAGACTTCGATTGAACGGTGAGGCGGCAAGTTAAGGCTGCCATTCATGAAGACCTAGAGACGACAGCCGCGTCGCTCGCTACCCGCGAACGGGTAGTCTGCTCCGGAGGCTGACCGGGAGCGGTAAATAATTCAGAAGCAGGTTTGTTGACAAGCATGAGACGCGTTATTTGGGAGCGGAAGAAATCCGACAAAGGCGGCGAGAAGGGCCACAGATCGTGGCCTGGGCTGCGGAGGGATTCAATGGCGACTGCGCACGTTACACCCGATCAGAACGCCGTGGTGGCGGAGATTTTTATTGCCGCTCCTCCGGCACGCGTTTTTCAGGCGATCAGCGATCCCAGCCAGTCGCAGCGTTGGTGGGGTCAAGAGGGTTTGTACCGGATTACGCACGCCGTCGCCGACGTGCGCCCCGGCGGCAAATGGAGAAGTGACGGCGTTGGAGCGGACGGGCAATCCTTTTACGTGGAGGGAGAATATCTGGAAGTGGATCCGCCGCGACTGCTCGTGCACACATGGATTGGCAGTTACAGCGGGACGCTGAAGACGGTAGTTCGGTGGGAGCTCGAGCCCCAAAGCGTACATGGATTGCATCCAACTGGCCCGAAGAAGTCAGGCACGGGAACACTGGTGCGGGTCCGCCAGGAAGGCTTCGCCGGCAACGTGGCTCTCGCGAAGGATCATGGCAACGGCTGGAAACGCGTGCTTGGATGGCTGGAGGCTTTTGTGATGCGTGAGGATCAAGCCTAGCCCTCGATCGCTGGGACGAATCGATAATAGGTGAACAGGTCGGTGTTGGGCGGGCGCTTGGATTATCTGTTCGCGATGAACCATGGACAGCCTCTGAAATACCCTAAGGGACGTTTCAATCCACGTCCTTAGGGCCTCATTGGTTCACATCGATCCTTGAGTCAGCGTTGTGGCGGAGCAGGCGGCGGTGGCGGTAGATCGCTCGTGCCTGTGTTCGGCTTCAGCGAAGGATCGTCGACTGGAATGCCATCTTTCAACAAATCCGTCTTCACTTCCACCTTCTGATTCGCAGACGGATTAATATCCGTTTCGAACGTTTTGAATCCCGGTAAAGCGATCTTGATCTTGTGGTTCCCAGGCGCTACTTGCAGGGATTGTCCCGGTCCATCGAATTCACCGACGTGGCCGACGAAACGTCCATCGAGAAAAACGGCGGCTCGCGACGGATTTACGACAATCTTTACGGGCGCCCAACTGGTCGGAATTGCTCCGGCGGCCGCTTTCTCCATGGCGACCTGGACGAGATGTTTCTCTCCCGCTTGCAACGTCACCGTCGTATTGAAATCCTGATACCCATTCTGTCGAACCGAAATGGAATGCTGCCCCGGCAGCAGTAGTACCTTCTTGCTTCCCTTAAGTTCCTTCAGAAAACCAACGTACTGGCCGTCAACCCAGACTCCCGAAGTTTTTTCTACTTTCGATTTTCCGGCGAACTGCACCTCTCCCATTACTTCGTTGCCTGCAAAACTGTTCAGAGGAATCAAAAGTGAAAACAGGACAAGAGAAATTAGCAGACAACGTGACGAAGGATTGCGCGCTGCAAACATAGTGGCCTCCTTGTAAGTAAGAAAATGATGCAGGAATTCGTGCCAAATGTTTATGTGGTTGATGACAGGCGCTTAGATAATTCCCGCCCATGCAAAATGCGCTTGTGAGTATGTAGATTGTGCGAAAGTCAATTTGAGACAGGAATGATGCCGCTCATTTGAGACGGCGAAGCGGATTTCGGTAATCGGGACGCTGTTGTATTTTGGATGAAGGGGAGTTTCGCGCGCAGATGGACATCCACGCAATTGAGATCGTTTTTCTGCTGCTGCTGTTCTTTGTGGTTGCCTTCGGCATGCTCGCGAAAAAGCTGAAGACTGCGTATCCCATCGTGATGGTGGTCGGTGGATTGCTGCTCAGCTTTATCCCCGGCATTCCGAGAATCACACTGAACCCAGACCTTGTATTTTTCGTCGTGCTGCCTCCGCTTCTCTACGGCGCCGCGTGGGTTACCTCGTGGCGGGAGTTTTCTTACAACCTGGTCAGCATTTTATTTCTTGCCTTCGGCCTCGTGACCTTCACCGTTCTCGCAGTCAGTTCGGCGGTGCACTGGTTTCTGCCTGGCCTGGATTGGCGCATGGGACTGGTCCTGGGAGCGATTGTTGCGCCCACGGACGCGATTGCCGCCACGTCCATTGCATCGCGGATTGGCTTGCCAAAACGCATTTCGGAAATCCTGGAAGGCGAAAGTCTGTTGAACGATGCGAGCGCCTTGCTGGCGCTCGAATTCGGCATCGCGCTCCTGGTTGATGGACAGCGGCCAACCGTCGCGATGGGCCTGCTTCGACTGGCGTACTTGATCGTCGCCGGCGTTCTCGCGGGACTCGTGGTCGGCGAGATCGTCCACCAGATTGAGCATCGCGTGGACGATGCTCCCATCGAAATTGCGCTTAGTCTTCTCACGCCGTACGTTGCGTATCTTGGGGCAGAGGCATTGCATGCGTCAGGAGTGCTCGCCGTGGTCGTCTGCGGCCTGTATCTGGCGCGAAAGAGTTCCCATTTCTTTTCTCCTGAGGTGCGGGTCCAGGCATGGGCCGTCTGGGATTCTCTTACGTTCGTCCTCAACGGCCTCGTATTCGTGATGATTGGGCTACAACTGCCCTACGTGCTCAAATCGATTGGCGATTACAAACTAAGCACGTTGACTTTGTACGCCGCCATATTTTGCGCGTTTCTGATTGTGCTGCGGCTCATCTGGGTTTATCCCGGCGCATATTCCTCGTTCTGGATCCGCAAGCATCTTTTGCATCAGACGGAAGCGGCACCCATCGCGAAGGGAGTGTTCGTAGTTGGATGGACCGGGATGCGAGGCGTCATTTCACTGGCGGCGGCAATTGCTGTTCCACAGGTGCTTGCCGATGGACAGCCCTTCACGCAGCGAAGCGTCATCATCTTTCTGACTTTCGCAGTGATCCTGGTAACGCTGGTTTTGCAGGGTTTGACGTTGCCGTCGTTGATTCGCTTTCTGGGTCTAGCTGGAGTTTCTGGGCCCAATGAGGAAGAGCGTGGCGCTCGAAAAATGATGGCGGAGGCCGCTCTTGCCCGTCTTGAGGCAGCGCGTACGCAAAACGATCATGCCAACGAAGTTCTAGAGGAATTGGATCGGCACTACCGCCGACGCCTCGCGGCTCTGGATCAGCCCGATGACCGGACAACAGACGATGAGATCACGGCCTCTTATACGCAATTCGCGACCTTAGCCCGGGAGTTGGTCGGAGTCGAGAGGCGAACCGCGGTTCATTTGCGCAATGAAAGGCGGATTGGCGACGAACTGCTGCGCGAACTAGAGCATGAGTTGGATCTCAGCGAATTGAAGTTTGGCGGGCGGCGACGCTAGCAATGGCATCGCCACATTCGTAACGAAACGCCGGCCCCTGGCAATGGTAAGGGCCTACGGGGCATACCTTCGGGATCGGCTATTTAAAATGGCCCGACTACCAGCCCCGCGTTTGCAGCATATGTGCTGCGTCAATCCCGCTGATCGCCAAGCCCTTCATTGCACCCTCTAAATCTTCGCTGACCTCAAGTAGGACTTTAGGATCCTGATAGTGGGTTGCTGCCATAACAATTGCCTTGGCGCGCTTCTCGGCTTCCGCTGCATCGGCGAAAGTGGTGCTGTCTTTCATGAAAATTCCGCTGCCCACAAAGACCGATTCGGCCCCTAGTTGCATGACGAGGCTCGCATCCGCCGGCGTAGCGATTCCGCCCGCGCTGAAATTCGGTACTGGAAGCTTTCCTGTTTTCGCCACCATTCGGATCAACTCGTACGGCGCCTGATGGTCTTTCGCTTTGGCGTAGAGTTCTTCTTCGCCGAGCACGGTGAGAGCACGCATCTCCTGCACGATCTGCCGCATGTGCTTCACGGCGTGAACCACATCGCCGGTGCCGGCTTCGCCCTTGGTGCGGATCATCGCAGCGCCTTCGGCAATGCGGCGCAGAGCTTCTCCGAGATTGCGCGCGCCACAGACGAACGGCGTCTTGAAGGCGTGCTTATCGACATGGTGCGCCTCATCAGCAGGCGTGAGGACCTCTGATTCATCGATGTAGTCAACGCCAAGTTCCTGCAGGATCTGGGCTTCGGCGAAATGTCCGATGCGACATTTGGCCATTACCGGGATGGACACGGCGGCCATGATTTCGCGAATCTTCTTGGGCGAAGCCATACGGGCCACGCCGCCCTCGGCGCGGATTTGCGCCGGTACCCGCTCAAGTGCCATTACTGAGACGGCGCCCGCCTTTTCGGCGATGACGGCCTGCTCGGCATTGGTGACGTCCATAATGACGCCGCCCTTGAGCATTTCGGCGAGGCCAACCTTTAGGCGAAGGGAGGTGTTGTTCGAATTTCCGTTGCTTTGGGACATTGGTTTCTACCTGTGGATACCTTTTCGCAAGCGCGAAGGATGAGGCGCTTCGATTGTGAATGCGCCTTGTGTCTATCTTACAGCGCGGAAAGACTTCGCGGTACCCCTGACAGCGTGTTCAACCAATTTGGTGAGGAGAAGGCCCGACACGACAGATACATTTTGCATAGTAACTCCTCTATAGTTCTGACTTCGGAACAACCGCGTTGCCCAATGTTGCGTTCGGTATAGGCGATGCTATGATGCGCCGCAGGCGGCGGCTTTTTACGGCAAGTCCGGAAAATAACCGGGGCTCCCGCTTTTCGAGAATCTATGGCTGATATCAACCAGATCAAACACATTATGGTCCTGATGTTGGAGAACCGCTCGCTCGACAACATGCTGGGCTGGCTTTACGATCCCACGAACGCACCTCCGTTCAACGGACCACCGACATCCGGCAGATTTGATGGACTGGCCGGGAAAAACCTGACGAATCCTAATGTTCAGGGGCCGGACGTCCCGGTCGGCAAAGGTACAGATCCGACTGCGCCCGATCCTGATCCGGGCGAGCCTTACGAAAACATCTACGCCCAGGTCTATGGGCAGAAAAATGTTTTGCCTCTCGGACAAGTTCCGTCCAGCCCAGCCACCGCCAGCAACATGCTCGGATTTCTCTATAACTACACGTTGCAGTGCGCGGGCACGCAGACCGATCCGAAAGTCATCATGAACTGCTTCACTGCCCAGACGGTGCCGGTGTTGTGGAGTTTGGCGGCAAACTATGCGGTCTGCGACCACTGGTTCGCTTCGATCCCGACTCAGACGTTATGTAATCGGTCTTATCTGCACGCTGGAACGTCGTCGGGCTACGTGAACAATGGCGGTGGTGATGGGATTTTATTTGTCAACGACGCGCCAACGATCTTCAATGTAATGAGTTCAACTCAGAGACACTGGAAGATTTACTGCGGCAGTTGGATCATCACAAGTTTGGCTCTACTGACCCAGAAGCAACTCTGGAATCAGGCTCTGTCGGACCATTTTGCTCACATCGATGATTTCTGCAAAGCTGCGAAAACACCGGGTGGGCTGCCGGAATATTCCTTTATCGAGCCCATCTACCTCGATTCGCTGACGTGGGGCCGGGAAAACGACATGCATCCCCAGTCGCAGCCGCTGAACTTCGATGGTCCTTCGAACGTTGAAGAGGGCGAAAAGCTTCTCTATACCGTGTACGAGGCAGTGCGAAACAGTCCGGACTGGGATTCGACGCTGCTGTTGATTTTGTTTGACGAGCACGGGGGATGCTACGACCACGTTCCTCCTCCAACATCGGCGAACTGCAACTTTGCCATTTCTCCGGACGATATCGTGATTCCTCAGACGCAAACAGGCGGAAGCGGTTTCAAGTTCGACCGTCTCGGAGTGCGCGTTCCAGCCATCGTCGTCTCGCCCTACACCGCCGCGGGAACCGTACTCAACACCGTTTACGACCACACAAGTGCCTTGAGCACGATTGTGAATTGTCTGAAGTTGCCAACCGGAAAACTTGGAAAACGCCAGGAAGTTGCGCCGGATCTGAGCGAAGCCTTGAACCTAAACAAACCGCGCACCGACAGGCCCACGATTCCAGCCCCTCCCGGATGGGATCCATCTCTTGCGGCCAAACTTGCTACGGCTCCCCAACGAATGGTTCACGCGCGCTCCAAGCCGCTCAACGACCTGCAGAAAAAGATTCTGATCGGAGCGGCGCATCGTCTTGGCCAGCCTCCAGGGCGAATCTTCGAGGCCGCCCAGATGACCACACATTTAGAGGCGGACGCCTATCTAATGCGGATGGAAGCTGAGTTACTGGCCAAGAAGAAATAGAGGGACCAGGATCGACGTTGGCTGGACTAGGGAGAAGTCCTTCATGTGACTCGGTTCGTTTACCGCTCCACGAATTTCCCAAACATTTTTTCCGGATCGATGGCGATGAAGATTCCCTTGCTACGCGCGAGAACTTCCCCTTTTTCATTCATGATTTCAGCCATGTTGATGTGCTGGCGGCCATGGACTGCGACTTCCCTGCCTTCAACGCGCAAGGGCTTATGGAGCGGCACGGGCCGCATGTACTCCACGGTCATCTCTTTGGTCAGCGCAATCACGTGGCGAAGTTTGTTCACCTTCCCCATAGCGTCGTCGAGAATTGTTGCGATGATTCCGCCATGGCAGTGTCCCGGCGGACCCGTGTAGCGCTTGCTGAGCCGGAAGCGGCACACAAAGGTCTGACGATTTTCATCCAATGTGAACTTCAAGTGCATGCCGTCGGGATTGTTTTGCCCACAGGCGAAGCAATAGTTTTTCTGCATTTTGACGTAGGCCGTCTCGTGACCATGTACCTTGCGAGGCATGGCTGGATTTTACCGCGATGAAGTCTCCAAAACGGTGGCGCGGGCTTGAAACGTGGATCGCATTTCTTAGCCCGAGCGATTTGCTGTATACATATCGGTTTTGAGATTGCGCTTTCATAACTGGAGTACGTCCATGAAAATCTCCGCCATTCTTGTATTCGCCCTTTCGCTCTCTTCGCTGGCAGCGATGCCTTCCTCGGCACAAAGCACCGACACCCCGAAGGCCCAGGACAAAGACGCCGACAAGAAGCAAGCGGTCGCCGTGGCGGCAGCGAGCAAGAAAGATCAGAAGAAATCCACAAAGAACGATAAGAAAGACGAGCCTCTAAAGAAAGAGGACGAAAAAGGCGGGATGACCGCCGACACCTTCTCAGGACTCAAGTTTCGGTCGATCGGACCAGCGGTGGCGTCTGGCCGCGTGATGTCGATCGCGGTCAATCCGAAGAATAAGTTTGAGTATTACGTTGGCGTTGCATCGGGTGGGGTTTGGAAAACGGTGAACGATGGGACGACGTGGACCCCGGTATTCGACGGCGAAGGTTCGTATTCGATCGGGTGGGTGACACTCGACCCCAACGACCCGTCGGTGGTTTGGGTCGGCTCCGGCGAAAGTAATTCGCAACGCAGCGTGGCGTGGGGTGACGGCATTTACCGCTCCGAAGATGGCGGGAAAAGTTGGAACAATCTCGGTCTCAAGAAGTCGGAGCACGTCGGGCGCATGCTGGTCGATCCACGTGATTCCAAGGTTGCGTATGTTGCCGCCGAAGGTCCGCTTTGGGGGCCGGGCGGAGATCGCGGTCTCTACAAGACCACCGACGCCGGCAAGACGTGGAAGCCAGTTCTGACCATCAGCGAGAACACCGGCGTTGTAGACGTTGCCATGGATCCCTCGAATCCTGACCTTCTGTATGCCGCGTCCTACCAGCGCCGAAGGCATGTCTTCACGTTGATCGATGGCGGGCCCGAAAGCGCGATCTACAAGTCGACCGACGCTGGAGTGACATGGAACAAAGTCACCTCCGGATTGCCAACCGTCGACTTGGGAAGAATTGGACTCGCGGTCTCACCTGCTGACCCGAACGTCGTGTACGCCAGCATCGAGGCAGCCGACGGCAAGGGCGGAATTTTTCGATCTGACAACAAGGGAGCAACCTGGGAACGCCGCACTGAATTCGATCAGGGGGCGATGTACTACGCCCGTGTGGTGGCCGATCCGAAAAACGTAAATCGCATCTTCGTGATGAATGTTCAACTGCGCGAGTCGCTCGACGGCGGAAAAACACTCCATACGGTCAGCGAGGTCAATCATCACGGCGATAATCACGCAATCTGGATCGATCCCGACGACACACGTCACTGGCTGCTGGGCTCCGACGGTGGCATGTACGAGACCTGGGACGACGCGAAGTCGTGGGAGTTCAAAGCGAACCTACCCACGGTGCAGTTCTATGACGTGGCGGTCGACAACGCGCTTCCCTTCTATAACGTGTGCGGCGGCACGCAAGACAACTTCTCATGGTGTGGGCCCTCGCGAACGCGGAATCTTAATGGGATTGTGAACGCCGACTGGTACGTCACCACGGGCGGAGATGGCTTTCGGTCGCAGGTTGACCCCGTAGATCCGAACACGGTCTATGCGGAGTCGCAGTACGGCGTCTTGGTTCGCTACGACAAGCCGACTGGGCAGGAACTCGTCCTCCAGCCTCCGGAAGGAAAGGATGAGGCTCCGCTGCGCTGGAACTGGGATTCACCTGTGATCATCAGTCCGCACTCCCACACGCGACTGTATTTCGCGGCCAACAAGTTGTTTCGCAGCGACGACCGTGGAGATACATGGAAGGCGATCTCAGGCGATTTGACGCGTCAGATTGATCGCAACGCGTTGCCGGTCATGGGAAAGATCTGGGGGCCGGATGCGGTCGCGAAGAATCAGTCGACATCCTTCTACGGAAATATCGTGGCCGTGGCCGAATCACCCAAACGCGAGGGTCTCATTTACGTTGGAACCGATGACGGACTCATCCAGGTCACCAACGACAGCGGCGGCAACTGGACAAAGTATGGAAAATTTGCCGGAGTGCCAGACACAACCTACGTGAGCCGGCTGGCCGCTTCGAATCACGATGCGAATACGGTTTATGCAGCGTTTGATAACCACAAGAATTCCGATTTCAAGCCTTATTTGCTTAAGTCCACCGATGCCGGAAAGACCTGGACATCGGTAGCCGGAGACCTTCCCCAGAACGGTCCCGTGCTGGCGTTTGCCGAAGATACCGTGAACCAAAATCTACTCTTTGCTGGAACGGAATTCGGAGCGTTTTTCAGCATCGATGGCGGTGCTCATTGGATTCGTCTCAAGGGTGGATTGCCGACGATTGCCGTGCGCGACATGGTGATTCAATCCCGAGAAGGTGACCTGGTCATCGCCACCTTTGGGCGCGGGTTTTACGTGCTCGACGACATCACGCCGCTTCGGCAGATGAAGGCTGACTCAACTCAGCAGGCGGCATCGATCTATCCGGTCAAGAATGCCTTGCTGTACATCGAGCGACATCCCCTCGGCGGTCCGAAGAAAGGCTTTCAAGGAGATGCATTCTTTGCCGCGGACAATCCTCCCTATGGTGCAGTTTTCACCGCTTACATGAAGGAAAAGATCAAAACCAAGAAAGAAAAGCGCCAAGGGGAGGAGAAAGACGCGACGAAGAAGAACGAGACTCGTCCTTATCCGAGTCACGACGAATTACGCGCCGAAGCGGAAGAAGCCAAGCCCGAGATCTACTTCATGATTTATGACGAAAGTGGTGCCGCGATCCGTCGCGTGGACGGCAGCACCGACGACGGTTTCCAGCGCGTCGCGTGGGATTTGCGCTATCCCCCGCCACAGTTACATAAGCATGGTGAAGAGGAGGAGGATTTCTTCCCTGACGCTGCCGATCAAGGGCCGCTGGTGCTGTCCGGTACCTACTCGGTTCGAATGTTTGAGAAGGTTGATGGAGCGGTAAAGGAGATGGCCGGACCAGTTCAGTTCAAGGTGATGACGCAGGGATCGTCAGCTATGAGTTCGGACGATCACGCCGCGCAGAAGGACTTCCTGAAGAAGGTCAGTGCGCTCTATCGTGCCGAGTCGGGCGCGTTACACACCGCAGAAGATGTCGAATCGCGATTGAAGCAGATTCGAGACGCGTTGCATGAGACCCCGACTGCGGAACAGAAATTGGCAGCAGTGGCGGATGCGCTCGAAAGTAAGAATCGTCAGATCCTGCGGGCGATGCGAGGAGATGTGGAAATTGCCAAGAGAAGTGAACCCGTGCCCACCTCGATCAATGATCGGGTGAATTCCATCATGGAAGGTGAGCGCTTCTCGCTCCAGAAGCCTACACAGACGAATATCGATTCCTACAACGTGGCGGCCGGTGAGTTCGCAGAACAGCTGGGTAAGCTTCACGAGCTGGTTGAAGTCGATCTTTCCAAGCTGGAGAAGGATATGGAAGCTGCGGGCGCTCCGTGGACTCCGGGACGCGTGCCGGAGTGGTCGCCGAACTGAGTTCTGTTGTACCTCTTAAAATCTCGATAGATCGGAAGAAAGCGTGCTCTTTCACGGACCTGTGGACCGGCAAGAGATTTTCAGATTCAACCTACTTGCAATTTCGTTGTGAGGCTGTGTTACACTCGCCGCCGACTGTTGCTCGCGTTGTGGGATGCGGCAACCGCCGTGGGGGAAATCCTTCTTGTCTGCCTTCTGGATTGGGGGTTTGGGGAATGGGCCTCGCGTTAATGTTGTTGATCTGGCTGATCACTCTGGTCAGCACGTATTTTTTTGTCGCTAAGACATGGTGGCTTCCGGTCGGCGCCTCCGCCGCAACCGGATTCATCGATAAACAGTTCACACTGACTTTCATCATCATGGGGGCGGTCTTCCTCGCGGCGCAATTAGGCCTGGGATATATCGTCTGGCGCTATCGCGAGACGCCGACCTCTCCTCCGGTCTCCTATTCGCACGGCAATACCCGGCTGGAGATTGTTTGGACCGTGCTTACTGCGGCCTTATTCATCGGCCTGAACCTGATGGGAAGCAGCGTATGGGCGAGCCAGCGCTTCGACGCGGCCGAAGCCGGAGCCGTGCAAGTCGAAGTCACTGGAATGCAATTCGCATGGTACTTCCGCTATCCGGGTGCGGATGGGACCTACGCAAAAACCAGCCCCAAGTTGATGGATCCTTCCGCGGGCGGCGAAGCCGCGGTTGGCCTCGATACGAACGATCCCTCAGCCAAGGACGATGTCGTCACCGGAACGATGTACCTGCCGGTGAACCGCGAGATCGACCTCAGCATGCGATCGGTGGATGTGATTCATGACTTCTTCGTACCCTCTCTTCGCTTTAAGCAAGACGCTGTTCCCGGCCTGAACATTCACATGCACTTCAAGCCAACGGCGGTTGGCGAGTATGAGATTGCCTGCGCCGAGTTGTGCGGACTGGGCCATTACAAGATGCATGGCGTTGTTCATGTGGTCAGCCAGGAAGATTTCGACAAGTGGCTGTCAGCTCGGGAGGCGGAGAAACAATAACATGGCGACCGCGGCTACCGTTCACTCGCACGCTCCTCAGGGTTTCATTCGGAAGTACATTTTCAGCCTCGATCACAAAGTCATCGGCATCCAGTATTTTTTCCTGGCGCTCACAGCCGTCTTCGTGGGGATGTTCTTGTCGCTGCTGATGCGCATCCACATGGTCTGGCCAGGAGTTTCCTTACCGCTGGTGGGCGAGATCAAGCCGGAGACGTACCTCAGCCTGCTGACGATGCATGGCACGATCATGGTGTTCTTCGTGCTGACGACGGCACCGCAGGGCGGCTTCGGAAATTATTTCCTGCCGATCCAGATCGGAGCGCCGGACATGGCATTTCCCGTCCTGAACATGCTTTCGTTCTGGACGACATTCGTTGGGTTCGTCGTCATCCTCGCTGCGTTTTTCGTGACGGGTGGAGCGCCACTGCATGGGTGGACGGGGTATCCTCCGCTCAGCGCGCTGCCATCAGCGGGTCCGGGCGAAGGCCTTGGAGCCGATCTATGGATCACCAGTATCGCGATTTTCTGCGTTGCTTCGTTAATGGGGGCGCTGAACTTCATCACCACCACCCTTGATTTGCGAGCCAAGGGCATGACGATGATGCGCATGCCGCTAACCGTGTGGTCCTGGTTCATTACGGCCATCCTCGGATTGCTCGCTTTCGGGGTACTGTTGTCGGCTGGAATTTTGCTCCTCATGGATCGGAATCTCGGGACGAGTTTTTATATTCCGCTCGTTGTCGTCAATGGCCAGGTGCTATCGCATCGCGGCGGATCGCCTCTTCTCTGGCAGCACCTATTTTGGTTCTTCGGCCATCCCGAGGTTTACATAGCGATCTTGCCGGGAATGGGCGTAGCATCGCAGATTCTTTCGACGTTCTCGCGCAAGCCGATCTTCGGCTACCGGGCAATGGTTTACGCCATGCTTTCGATTGGATTCTTTGGATTCATGGTGTGGGGCCATCATATGTTCATGAGCGGGATGAGCCCTTATTCCGCCTTCGCATTTTCGATTCTGACGATGTGCATCGGAGTTCCGTCCGCCATCAAAACCTTTAACTGGCTGGGCACGATGTGGAAAGGGCATATTCGCTTTCAGACGCCGATGCTCTATGCCATCGGCTTCGTATCGCTGTTCGTGTCAGGAGGCCTGAGCGGGCCGTTTCTGGCGCAACCGGTGCTTGACATTCAATTGCACGACACGTATTTCGTGGTCGGGCATTTCCATCTGATCATGGGCGTAGCGGCGATCTTCGGGATCTTTGCCGCTACCTATTACTGGTTCCCGAAAATGTTTGGGCGCATGATGAATGAACCGATGGGTAAGCTCCACTTCTTCATTACCCTTGCGGGGACCTACGCCATCTTCATGCCGATGCACTATCTGGGGATGGCCGGGCAGACGCGTCGTTATTCGCAGTTCACCGAAGTTGCGTACCAGGCGAAGCTACTTCCCTTACAGACATTCATGACCTACGCGGCGATCATCACGATTGCTGCGCAGTTCATCTTTGTCATCAACTTGTTCTGGAGCATGTTCAAGGGGCCCAAGGCCAGCGACAATCCCTGGGAAGCGACGACGCTGGAATGGATCACTGCGACTCCACCACCTCACGACAACTTTGGTGGCGTCACCCCGGTCGTGAATCACGGCCCGTACGAGTACGGAGTTCCCGGAGCCCCTAAGGATTACGTCATGCAGACGGATCCGGCTTCGGTCGCAACGCATTGAAGAAGGATTGATACAGACTAATCCTGTTCCAATTATGGCGACCTACACACCGACCACCGGGATTAACGACATCGGCCACAGGCCGCCGCATCCTCCTGCACTTGGCGGTGGTGGTGACGGCGGTGGCGCAGAAGTCCCAAATTTCGGGGCGCGCCTACGGCGTGCAAGGCTGGGGCTGATCTGTGCCATCGCGACCGTGTGCATGGTCTTCATCTCCCTGACGAGCGCGTACATCTTTCGCCGGGGATTGCCATCGTTTGACGGGACATCGAATACCTACGTGCGCGATTGGGGCGGCGTGGCTTTGCCGTGGGCGCTGTTCTGGATCAACACCGTGATTCTTCTGGCCAGCAGCCTCACGATGGAATTTGCTCGTCGCCAGGTGACCCGACAGGCGGCGCTAGCTCCCGTGCAGTCGATCCCGGGAGTTTCTCTCGGCGACACCAAAAGTTTTCCTTGGCTGGGCGCCACCATGCTGCTGGGAGCATGCTTTTTGATCGGCCAATGGCTGGCATGGCGTGCGCTTAACGACGGCGGCTTCTATATCAATACCAATCCCAGTAGCTCTTTTGCGTTTCTTCTGACCATTGGGCACGCGCTTCATCTCGCTGGGGGAATGATCGCATTGATCTGGGCGGCCAGCGCTTCCCTGCTGCGTAAACCAGTAGAGTCGCGACGGATTGCAGTCGATGTCACCGCCTGGTACTGGCACTTCATGGCGGGCTTGTGGATTTACATCTTTGCTCTTCTGGCAGTTGCGCGTTGAGCCTTTCAGTCTAGGGCGCAGTGTTTCGGATTCGGTCTTGATTCGCGGGAAAGGAGAACTTTCAGAATGGCTGACGCTGCGCTGCAGCATGGTGCTGTCGGACATGGGATGCCCGGAGAATATGAAGCGCCGCTTTTCGGGGCGTATTCAAAAAAGGTGGGGATGTGGCTGTTTCTGGCCTCGGACTCGCTGACCTTCGGGGCTCTGCTCTTCGCCTTCAGTTATAACCGGATCTATACCAATCCATGGCCGACACCGTTCCATGTGGCGAGCATTACGAACGCCACGATCATGACGGCCTGCTTGCTTTCCAGTTCCCTGACGATGGTGCTGGGCGTATTCGCCTCGCAGCGCGGAGATCGCGCATGGACACGCAACTGGCTTCTCGCCACCATGGCCTTCGGCACCGCGTTCATTGTGCTGCACGGCATGGAGTGGTCAAAACTGATTGGCGAAGGGCTTACGATCCCAGGATTTATGACCGCTCTCGGCGCCGCCAAGCCAACAAGCAGTGGAGAGTTGGCCGAAATCTCGAAGAGCGTGCCGCAATTTCCGCAGGCATTTTTTGGACTCACTGCCATGCACATGTTGCACGTCACGATTGGTGTGATTTATCTGGGAGTCGTGGCCTTTCGTAAATGGTTCTTGCCGGTGCTAGCAGTGATCTGGATCGCTGGCGCTCTGCTCATCCCGTCGGACAACGTTTTTCACTACCCGATCCATGCGCTGGGAATCGGATTGGTCCTGGCGGCGATTATCTTGTTTCTCAAGCCCAAGGACTACGACGCTCACGACGTTGAGATCTGCGGATTGTATTGGCACTTCGTCGATCTGGTATGGATGTTTATTTTCCCGCTGGTGTATTTGATGTCGACCAAGATTTCGTAAACACGGGACGCGACAAGGAAAAGGATCGCGCTTTACGCAATGGCTGCGAGAGGACTCGAACTTATGCACGATACGGCAAAACACGACGACAGCAAGGGGCAGTACTTCTGGGTGTGGGGATGGTTGCTGCTATTAACCGCGGTTGAAGTCGTCCTAGGGTATAAGCAGGTCTTCTCGCCCGTTCGTATGCTCGAAGTGTTGTTGCTACTCTCGGTTATCAAGTCAGCGCTGATCATCGGATATTTCATGCATTTGAAGTTCGAGACTGCGTTGATGCGGTGGATGATCGTTCTGTCTGTTGTCGCTTGCTTCGTCATCATGTATTTCTTCTTCTTCCCCGATGCGGGTAGGATTACGACTCTCGGAGTAAAGTGAAGCCGTGACCCGGATTCGCAAATTGGCTGCGGTTTTATTGCTGTCATGGCTTGCTCTCTGCGCAGTCCCGACATTCGCGCAAAGTTGTGCCATGTGCCGCGCCAATGCGAAGTCGACTCCGAAGGAAGGTCAGCGCGCCATCAACCGCGCCATCTTCATCATGCTGGCCCCTCCTGTGGGAATGATGCTGTTTGGCGCAGGTTTCGTCATTCGCTATGCCCGCCGACGGGACGAGGAAACCTCAGTCGATCCCAAAGATGGAGATTCGAATTAGCTGAGCCCTGCTCGAGGCCACGTCCGCACCACGTCCAACTGAATCCCTTATAATAGAAAGATTCAATCAGCCATTTTGAGGCCTCTGTGCGCTTGCACTCAGCCTCGGCGTGGCGATTCGGCCCTACGCGATGTCTTCGACTTTGACCCAGACAGATAGCATTACAGTTCGCGGCGCCCGCGTTCACAACCTCAAGAACATTGATTTTGAGGTTCCGCATAACTCGCTGACCGTGGTCACGGGTGTGTCCGGCTCCGGCAAGTCTTCGCTCGCCTTCGACACGATCTATGCCGAGGGCCAGCGGAGGTATGTTGAGTCCCTTTCGGCCTATGCCCGGCAGTTCCTTGAGCGCATCGAGAAGCCGGATGCCGATATGATCGACGGGATCGCTCCCGCAATTGCGATCCGCCAGAAGAATACGACGCGGAATCCGCGCTCCACGGTGGCGACTGCGACGGAAATCTACGACTACATGAGGCTTCTCTTCGCCCGCGTGGGACGCACGTTTTGTGCGAATTGCGGCATCGAGGTCAAGAAGGACGTCGTAGACGAAGTTGCCGACGTCATACAGGCGCTGGACCCAGACACGCGATTGCAAGTCCTTTTTCCGTTGCAGAAACCGAGCATCACCACAGAAGGCGACGGTAAGAACGGACGGCGAGGACGAGACTCCAGCAGCGGTATGCCGGCGGCGCCCAAAAAAAAGAAATCGTCTGCGGCAGGCGAATTGAGCGATGCATTGAAAACGCGTCTTTTCGACCTGCGACGGTCCGGCTTCAACCGACTGGTTCAGAATGGCGAAGTTTTCGAGTTTTCAACCCCCGAATCTCTGTTGGACGTCGATTTCACCAAGCCCGTATACGTCCTCGTAGATCGCCTGGTTGTCACTGCGGAATCGCGCACCCGCGTCGTGGATGCAATCGAAACCGCCTATCGCGAAGTGGGGGAGGTCATTTTCGATCTGCCAGTGGGCGCCGACTCTCCCATGGAAGGCGGAAGCACGGCGAAAACCTTACGTTTCGCCCAGCGCTTCGAGTGCAAGAACTGCAATTTGCGCTATGAGGAACCCGAGCCCCGCCTGTTCTCTTTCAACAATCCTTATGGAGCCTGCGCACGCTGCCAGGGATTCGGTAACACCATAGATTTCGATCTCGACCTAGTAATTCCGGACAAGCTGAAAACACTAGCTGAGGGAGCGATCGAGCCATGGACGAAGCCCAAGTACCGTCCTCTGTTTACGGACTTAAAGCGCTACGCTAAGGCAGCCGGAATCCCCCTCGACATGGCATGGATCGACCTTGCCGAAGAACATCGGAATCTCGTACTAAACGGCGAGGGCAAGTTTCTTGGGGTGCGCGGCTTCTTTGCGCATCTCGAGCGCAAAAAGTACAAACTGCATGTCCGCGTATTTTTGAGTCGCTACCGCGGATATTCCCAATGCCCGGATTGTCTGGGCTCGCGACTACGACTGGAAGCCCGCCAGGTGAAAATCCGCGGGAAAAATATCTGTGAGGTCAGCGCCCTCACGGTTGAAGAAGCATTCAGATTCTTTGACCAACTGGAACTCAGCACGCAGGACGCCGAGATTGCCGAAAAAGTTCTCGAAGAGATCAAAGAACGACTGCGATTTTTGAATGACGTGGGTCTGGAATACTTGACGCTCGACCGCTTGTCTTCGACGCTTTCCGGTGGCGAGGCGCAGCGCATCCAGCTGGCAACCTCGCTTGGATCTCGGCTTGTCGGCACCCTGTACGTGCTGGACGAGCCTTCGATCGGGCTGCATCCGCGCGATACTCATCGGCTCGTGAAGATCCTCCAGGATCTTCGTAATTTGGGGAACACAATCTTGGTCGTTGAGCATGATCCCGACATCATGCGCGCAGCCGACTTCATTCTCGACCTGGGCCCGGGCGCCGGGGAGAATGGCGGCAAGCTGATCGCCCAGGGAACGTACGACGAGATCCTGCGCAATCCAAACTCCCTTACTGGACGCTATCTCTCGGAAGATCTCCGAATTCAACCTCCAGCGAATCGGCGCAAGCCCGGGTCTCAACAGATCCAGATGAAGGGCGTGCGCGCCAATAATTTGAAGAACGTCGACATCAGCATTCCGCTTGGCATGCTGGTGGCGATTACGGGCGTGTCCGGATCCGGCAAGTCGACGTTGCTCCACCAGGTGCTTTATCGCGCGCTGGCACAGGCCAAGCAGCAAGGCAACAGCACTTCGGGAACCCCCGTTCCCGCAACGTGGGAAACTCTCACGGGCGACCACTTCATCGAAGAGGTAGTGCTGGTCGATCAGTCGCCCATCGGACGCACTCCGAGATCGAATCCGGTCACGTACATCAAAGCCTTCGATTCCATCCGCGAACTTTTCGCCTCCCTCCCCGAATCGAAAAAGCGCGGATTCAGCGCCGGGCATTTCTCTTTCAATATCCCAGGCGGACGCTGCGAGGTCTGCCAGGGCGACGGCACGGTCACTGTGGAAATGCAGTTTCTTGCGGATGTGGAATTAGTCTGCGAAGAGTGCAAAGGCATGCGCTACAAGCCGCTGGTGCTCGAAGTACGCTATCGAGGAAAGAATATCCACGAGGTGTTGAACCTCACGGTAAAAGAGGCCCTAAAGTTCTTTGCCGAGGCGCCCAAGGTTACCGAGAAGCTGAGATCTCTGGAAGATGTGGGCTTGGGATATCTTCGGCTTGGACAGTCGGCCACGACCCTTTCGGGCGGCGAAGCCCAGCGCATGAAACTGGCGGCGCATCTGCAGCCGGCAACCAAGGAAAGCGGGCGTCCGGCTGGCGAAAAGCTCAAGCGCCGGCTGCTTTATATCTTTGACGAACCCACCACTGGCCTACATTTTGATGACGTCAGCAAACTCCTGGCGGCCTTTCGCCGTCTCATAGATGCAGGGGGATCGATCGTCGTCATCGAGCACAACCTGGAAGTCATCAAGACAGCTGATTGGGTGGTCGATCTCGGGCCCGGGGGCGGGACTCGCGGTGGCAAGATCGTAGGCGTCGGGCACCCCGGAAGACATCGCCGCTCTGCCCGGTTCTTACACTGGAAAATATCTTGCAGGTATTCTGAACGGTAATGGATCATCTCGTTCCAATTGGCGCTCGTAGAACCAGCCAGGCGACGATGCGGCTGGCCCTCGTCTTGTACGCTTTTTGCTCAGTCGCGTCGCTCAAGTTCGGCTTCGCGCAGAATTCCAGCGCGTCCCCCCAGTCGGGCAAGACCGAAGAATCGTCCTCCAGCCAGAAAGCCCACCGCCGTCGCACCACGGTTAGCGAAGAAGAGAGTCCGAATCCAGAGCTGACCAAAGCAGAAGAGCTCATTCAAAAGCAGGATTTTGCCGGCGCCGAGCCCCTATTGAAGAAAGCCGTGGAGGCGGATTCGTCGAATTATGTCGCTTGGTTCGATCTCGGTTTCGTAGAGAACGGTCTGGGAAAAGCTGATGAATCGATCGCAGCCTACCGGAAGTCAGTTGCGGCCAAGCCAGACGTCTTCGAATCGAATCTGAATCTGGGCTTGCAGCTTGCCAAGTCGAGCCAGCCCGACGCCGAACAATTCTTGCGCGCGGCGACGCAACTCAAGCCGACAAGCCATCCCGCCGAAGGCAAAGCGCGCGCATGGCTCTCTTTGGCACATCTTCTCGAATCGTCTAAACCGGATGATGCCCTCGCCGCCTACCATCAGGCCGCAGAGTTGCGCCCGAAAGATCCCGAGCCGCATCTTGCCGCCGGCTCGATTTACGAGAAATCCGAGAAATTCTCTGATGCAGAGCATGAGTACAAACTGGCTCTGGAAACGGACCCGGCTTCGAGCGACGCCGTCACCGGGCTGGCAAATATCTACATGCGAGGGCGGCGCTTTCCAGAGGCCGAGGCGGAGTTGCGCAAGGTCGTGGCAGCGCATCCCGAGCAGGCGGCGGCGCACGTACAGCTAGGCCGCGTGCTGGCGGCCGAGGGAAAGAATGACGATGCCCTCGCCGAATTGCAGGCCAGCGCCAAGATCGCTCCGCAGGACCTGTCCGTACAGCGTGATTTGGCCGATCTCTATTCCGCCGCGGGCAAGAGCGACGAGGCGGTCGCGGCCTATCGCACGTTGATCACGTCTCACCCAAACGAAGCTGAACTGCACAGCGCGCTGGGCGAGAGCCTGCTGCATCAGAAAAAATTTCCTGAGGCGCAACAGGAATTTCTCATGGCAATCAGGCTGAAGCCCGACCTCGGGCCCGCCTATGGCGATCTCGCATTCGCCGCGAGTGAGAACAAGGATTACGCACTCACCCTGAAGGCCTTGGATTCGCGTGCCAAACTGTTGCCGGAGATTCCGATCACATATTTCCTGCGGGCGTCCGCCTACGATCACCTTCATGACACGAAGAAGGCATCGGCGAACTATCATTTATTCTTGGATACCGCGAAAGGAAAATATCCGGACCAGGAGTGGCAAGCAAAACACCGCTTGATTGCCCTTGAACCAAAGAGGTAATGTGCTGCGTGCAAGCCGCGCTTGGGGGAATCAGTTGAGCAAGGCCGGATCACAAAGTTGTCTGTCGCGTTCGCCACGGGCCAGCGCCTCGTGGAGTAGTACCTACAGGAACTCTGTAGCTCTCTGCGTAGCATCATTCCTGGTCAATTCCCTGCTAGCGCTCGCCGCAGCTATTCCCGCTAAGGACGAACCAACGGTCGAGGAACTGAAAGCAAAGATTTCGTCAACGAATGTGGCCGACCGTCCTCATATCTGTGTTCAGATAGCACAAAAAGAACTCAACGAATCGGATCGACTCTATGCCTCGGCTGATTTGGACAAAGCGCAGGTTGCTCTGACCGACGTTGTAGCCTATTCCGAACTAGCGCGCGATTACTCGGTGCAATCGCACCACTATGAAAAACAGGCCGAGATCGCCGTACGCGAGATGACGCGAAGGCTGAATCAAATGCTCCATACCCTCGGCCATGACGAGCAGCCTCCAGTGAAGAATGCCGTGACGCGACTGGAGCGTGTCCGCGACGATCTGCTTGCGTCCATGTTCAAAAAGGGTGCCAAATGATGAGAGCCGTCCGCGTGGTCGCGATCGTGATGTTGCTGGTGGCTTCCCCTGTTTTTGCCCAGCGCCATCGCGATCCACTGACCGACGCGGAGATCGACCAGATCCGCGACACCAGTTGGGAGCCGAAGCTCAGGCTTCCTCTCTATGTCCAATTCGCTCGCGCTCGTTTGGTGAAGTTGGAAGAGGCCCGCAACGATCCGAAAGTGAAGAACCGGGCTAAACAGACGCACGATATGCTCGACGACTTCCAGTTGCTCTATGACGAACTGAACGACAATATCGACACCTACGTCGATCGGCGGGATGACATTCGGAAGCCTTTGAAAATCGTGATCGACGCCGACACTGAGTTTCAGGCCAAGTTGCGCGCTCTAAAAGACGCCGCCGACGTCCCCGCTTCTGAACTGCAGCAGTATGAGTTTGTTTTGACCAATGCGATTGAAAGTCTTGATGCCGCGACGGACGATCATCGAAAGCTACTCGCAGATCAGGAAGAATTGGCCAAGCACAAGAAACTGAATAAGGATCCGTCCAAGGGAACCGGAGTGAGTCCGGAATAACGGCACATCCTGCCTGCCGCCAGCGCAATATTTTTCTGCTAACCTGAATCCATTGTGCGTGAAGGAGTCCTACAGATTTTCCAGGAGACTTTCGGCGAACTCCGTCCTGGCAGTTCCCTGCCCGAGTTGAATGTTGAATTCTTCGCCTTTGCCAACGTGAACAATACGGTGAGGCTGCGTGAAGGACGGCTATTGGTACGCCTCTCGGATCTGCTGGAAGGAGCTCCCGAACCAATCCTGCGATCGATCGCTCATATTCTGCTCGCGAAAATGTACCGTCATCCTATCGACCGCGCTCACGCAGCACGCTATCGAAAATATGTTGCCAGCCATGAGATTGTCCGCAAGGCCCATCTCGTGCGCCAGATGCGCGGGCGAAAAATGCTCCGTCCGGCGCGCGGACATTTTTACGATTTGGACGCCATCTTTGAGGACCTCAATACTCGCTTCTTTCACGGGCTGATGGCTCGGCCGAGAATGAGCTGGAGCCAGACCAAGACGCGTAGAATCCTCGGCCACTACGACCCGGCGCACAATACAATCGTCATCAGTCGCCTGTTCGACCATCCCGGAGCACCGCAGTTCGTACTTGAGTACATCGTTTATCACGAGATGCTGCACCTGAAGCATCCCGTGAAGTTACGGGGCAGCCGCCGTTGCGTGCACTCTGCCGAGTTCCAGGCCGAGGAAAAATTGTTCCCCCGGGTCGCCGAGGCCGAGGCCTTCCTCAAGCGGCTATAGTTGTCGAGGTGACGTTTTGCCTTGAGCCTCGTCCAAAAGAGTTGGATTCAGAGTCGTTTCAAGCTTTCTGGTTTACTCGTCCGATATCGGAGCCCTAGTATGAACTGTTTCGTCAAAAGCTCGGCCATCGCACTCCTGACCGCTGCCTGCGTTCTGTCCACATTCGCGCCGCAAGCGTTTGCACTCGAACCGCACGGTGTCGCGGTTGGAAATGTGGACCACTCCGTAAAGCCCGGAGACGACTTCTTCCGTTTCGCCAATGGGGAATGGATCAAGCGAACCGAGATTCCTGCCGACCGCGCCGGAGTCGACGTGTCGACGAAGATTCAGGATATGGCCAACAAACGCACAGCCGACCTGATTGCTGAGTTGGCAAAATCGAATCCTGCTGCAGGTTCCAGCACGCGTAAGGTTGCGGACCTTTACAACTCCTACATGGACGAAGCCGGCATCGAAGCGAAGGGGCTCACTCCCCTGAAGCCGCATCTCGATGCAATTGCGGCCATTCGCGACAAAAAGGATTTGGCGCGCGCTCTCGGTGAAACACTGCGCGCGGATGTGGACGCATTGAACAATACCAACTATCACACTCCTAATCTGTTTGGAGTTTGGGTGGCGCCCGGTTTTGAGGATTCGGATCACTACAACGCATATCTCATGCAAGGCGGACTGGTGCTGCCCGATCGGGAGTATTACCTCTCCGATAGCGATTCGATGAAGAAAGTTCGGGCGGCGTATGAACTTCACGTAGCTGCGATGTTCAAACTCGCTGGATTTTCCGATCCGGAGGCGCGCGCGAAGCGTGTAATTGCGCTGGAGCACGCGATCGCGGAAACACATCGCAGCCTGGCCGACAATGAAGACGTCCATCGCGCCAACAACACATGGACTCCCGCGGAATTTTCCTCAAATGCCGCCGGCCTCGATTGGGTCGAATACTTTCGCGCCGCGGGGCTGAGTCAGGCGAAGAGCTTTATCGTATGGCAACCCGAAGCTTTCAAGGGTGAAGCCGCACTGGTCAACTCCACCGCATTGGATTCGTGGAAAGACTACCTTGCATTTCACGTAATCGAAGACTACGCCGGCGCACTTCCGAAGGCATTCGTCGGCGAACGTTTCGGCTTCTTCGGAAAAACGCTCTCGGGAGCGCAACAGCAGCGCCCTCGCTGGCAGCGTGGCGTGTTCGTGGTGAACGGATTGTTGGGCGATGTCGTGGGACAGGTCTATGCCCAGCGCTACTTTCCTCCCGAAGCCAAGGCCGAAGCGGAAGCCATGGTTGCCAATATAATCGCCGCCTTCCGCAAGCGCATCGACGCGCTCGACTGGATGGCTCCGGCGACCAAAGCCGAAGCGCAAGCCAAACTCTCCACGCTGTATGTGGGCGTTGGCTATCCCGAGACCTGGCATGACTACTCGAACTTTGAAGTGAAGGCCGACGACATTTTCGGCAATCTCTTCCGGGGCGACTTGGCGGAATATAAGCGCCAGATTGCTCGCTTGGGAAAGCCCGTGGACAAGCACGAGTGGTCGATGACGCCCCAAACAGTCAACGCCGTGAACTTGCCGTTGCAGAATGCACTCAACTTTCCGGCCGCGATCCTTCAGCCTCCATTCTTCGATCAGCAAGCTCCCGCGGCTTTCAACTACGGAGCTATCGGTTCGGTCATCGGACATGAAATCAGCCACACCTTCGACTCCGAAGGAAGCGCTTTCGACTCTAAGGGACGTTTGCGTAACTGGTGGACTGCAGAGGATCTGAAGCACTTCGAGGCGGCAACGGCGCAGCTCGCTGCACAATATGACGGCTACAAGCCATTCCCTGACCTGTCGCTCAATGGCAAGCAGACTTTGGCGGAAAATATTGCCGACGTGGCTGGCTTAGACGCTGCGTACGACGGGTACAAGGCGTCCTTGGGCGGGAAAACTGCGCCTGAGCAGGATGGACTCTCTGGCGACCAACAGTTCTTCCTGGCTTTCGCCCAAAGCTGGGGCGACAAGCCGCGCGAAGCCGCATTGCGTCAACAGGTCGCTACGGATTCGCATTCTCCCGGAGAATTTCGGGCGGATGCGGTTCGCAATGTGGACGCATGGTACTTAGCGTTCCAAGTGCAAGCCGGGGAGAAACTCTATCTGGCTCCTGGCGATCGGGTGCGAATCTGGTAGAGGCTGGTTTCGAGCACTCAGTGGGAATGAAAGAGGACTGCTTGTGACGACTGGACGATCGAAAGGGCTGATGATCCTGATTGCCGGCCCCTACCGATCTGGCACAAACGACGATCCGCAATTGATCAAGCGGAACGTCGAGACCATGGAATCCTTCGCCCTTCCGATCTTTCGCGCCGGCCATATCCCCATCCTTGGAGAATGGCTGGCGCTTCCATTGGCCCACCTTGGAGGATCCAAGCGACTCGGGGACCATGTGTTCAACGAGGTCTTCCACCCGATTGCGATCCGCCTCCTCGAGCGCTGCGATGCCGTTCTGCGGGTCGGCGGAGCCTCAGCCGGCGCCGACGAAATGGTGCGTATCGGCAGGGATTTGGGTTTGGCAATCTTTACCGATCCGTCGCAGATTCCGGACGCAAGTTAAGCCGAATTGGCTGCCTTACGTACGTGAGTCTGTCCGGCTCCTTCCCTGCAGCCTGCCGCACTTCAAAGCCGCATTTCTGCCGTGTGATCCCAATCACAAGCGGTTGTGAGGCCGCGGATTGACGTTTTTGGCGCAGGAAGAATATCCTTGATATTGAAATTGAAATTCATTTTCAAAATCATAAGGCTTCCCTAGATGCTTCAGGCTTTCATCATCACTTTGCGCGAAGGGGTTGAGGCGGCGCTCATTGTCGGCATCACCCTGGCCTATCTGGCAAAGATCGGCCGGCCGGAGCTTCGTAAAACGGTCTATGCCGCTCTCATTGCGGCTTTTGTGGGAAGTATCGGCGTCGCCATCGTAATCTCGCGGACCCACCTCAACGAAGACGTTTTTGAAGGCTGGGTCATGCTGGTGGCCGCGTTTTTCGTCATCACCATGGTGATTTTCATGATGAAGACGGGGCGCAAGCTCAAGGGAGACATTGAGGGAAAAGTCGGGCTGTTGGTCGGCAAGGACGCTTGGTTCGGCCTGTTTATCTTCATTTTCTTGATGGTGCTACGTGAGGGCGCGGAAACTGTCCTCATTCTTTCGGCTGTTTCCCTGAATTCGACCGAATTGATGAGTTTCTTGGGTACGCTGCTCGGGGTATTCGCTGCGATCGCCTTTGGCGTGATGTTCGTGAAAGGCAGCGTGCGCATTAACCTCCAGAAGTTCTTTCGCGTCACTACCGCGATTCTCTTCCTGGTCGCAGCGCAACTTCTGATCTCGGGACTTCACGAACTCTCCGAGAGCGGATTCGTTCCGTCGTCAAAGCGCGAGATGGCGATTATTGGTCCAATCGTCAGCAATGACTGGTTCTTCTTTGTCACGATCTTTGCCTTGGCGGCGCTGATGGTTCTGTTCGACGCCCGGCGGCGCGTTCCGGCGCTTTTGCCAACCGCCTCCGCCGCGGAACGCCGTAAAGCCAACTGGACCGCCAAGCGTGAACGCCTGTGGATGGGTTCGGTCTACACCTTCTCATTTCTTTTCATCGCAATGGTGACCGCGGAGTTTGTGTACGCCAAGAATGTAAGCGGCCTGTCCCCGTCAACCGAAGTCAGCTTTTCAGATGGAAAGGTCTCAATACCACTTTCGCAAATGTCTGACGGCGACCTGCACCGATTTGAGGCCAAGGAAGACGGAACCGAAATTCGTTTCTGGCTTTACCGGAAACCGGATGGCAAGATTGCTACGGTGTTCGATGCATGTGAGATTTGCGGCTCTGTTGGCTTTTACAAGAGCGCTAATGGAGTCGTCTGCAAGAACTGCGCGGCTCCGATTAACCCCCAATCCGTAGGAACGGCGGGAGGATGTAACCCGGTGCCACTGAAGGCGACGCAGACTTCCGACGCCATCATTGTTGAGGAGGCGGACATCGCGGCTGGCGGCCGAATGTTCGCACAACACTAATCCATGTTCGTTCGGCTCGTGTACGAATCGTTTCGGCGCCAGAAGCGGCGGAAATTGTTGGCAGGCGCCGCGATCACGCTGGGCGTCACCGTGGCCACCGCGATGATCGCCGTCGCCACAGACATAGGCGACAAGATCAATCGAGAGTTGCGCACCATCGGCGCCAATCTCGTCGTTACGCCTCAGGAAGACTCCTTGGATGTGGAAATTGGGGGGATCAACCTCAAGCCTCCCTCCGACGGGGCTTTCCTCGACGAAGCGGACCTTCCCAAGATCAAAGGAATTTTCTGGCATAACAACATCACAGGCTTCGCGCCGATGCTGCCCGTGAACAGCTTCGTGGAACAGATTAGCCAGCGCCGGGACATCAACATACTTGGAACTTATTTTGCCAAGCCGGTTATCTACGGAACCGAGACTTTCACGACCGGGGTGCGCAGTACGTATCCGTGGTGGAAGGTGTCGGGCGCATGGCCAGATGACAATTCCCGCGACGTTCTTGTGGGCGAGCGGTTGGCCCACCAATTGAGCGAGAAAACAGGCGACACGATCATAATCGCGGGTCGCACCCTACACGTGAGCGGCATCTTGTCGACCGGCGGCGCAGAGGATGATCAGGTCGTCGCCCCCCTGCACTTAACACAGGAAATTTTGGGCAGGCCAGGTGCGATTCGACGAGTGTACGTCAGTGCGCTCACCAAGCCGGAGGACGCGTTTGGACGGCGCGATCCGAAAAGCATGTCAGGCGCAGTGTATGACCGCTGGTACTGCACCCCCTATCCTCAGGCGATTGCCCTGCAACTGACCGAAGCCATGTCACATTCTCGCGCGGAACAGGTTCGGCAGGTCGCACAAAATGAAGGCGCGGTACTCACGCGAATTGAAGGACTAATTTTCTTCATCACGTTGGCAGCCTTGTTCGCATCAGCGCTGGCGGTGTCGGCGGCGATGGCTACAAGCATCTTCGAGCGCCGCGCGGAAGTTGGTTTGATGAAGGCGTTGGGCGCCGGTAAGCTGGCCGTAGCCTCAATATTCTTTGCCGAAGCCGCATTGCTGGCTGTGTTCGGCGGCTTCGTCGGATTCGGCGTCGGGGCCGTGCTCGCCCGCCAGATTGGACACTCCATCTTCAACTCGGAGATCTCGATCTCGCCCGTTCTTCTGCCGGTGATCCTGACTATTGCTGTCGTCGTAACCTTCGCAGGGAGCGCGGCGGCAATCCGGCGCGCAGTGAGTCTCGATCCAGTATTCGCCTTGCGAGGTGAGCTGTGAGCGCGCCAACAACACTTCCGCAGCGTGATCTTGCCGCTGAGCGTTCCCACTCTCCCCATACATCGATGTTCGTGCGCATGCTGCTTCGGGCAGCGGTGCTGCGCAGAGGACGCGCGGCGTCCGCACTCTTCGCCATGGTTGTGGCAGCCGCCGTCGCAACAGCGATGTTGAATCTTTATGTGGACGTGCAGGCAAAGCTGAGACGCGAATTTCGTAGCTATGGCGCGAACATCATCCTAATCGGTAAAGACGGGGCTTCGCTTCCCGCTGACGCGGCAACCCGTGTGGATTCGGAGTTGTCGGGGCGCGGGATTGCCGCCCCGTTTGCGTTGGTGGTCGCGCGCACGAAAGATGGTCAGCCCGTCGTTGTAGCGGGAACCGATTTTGAGCGGGTGCAGAAGTTGAATAGGTTCTGGTCGGTGACGGCATGGCCCGCAACGTCCCAGCAAGCATTGATCGGTGTCAAGGCCCTCCCCCTCGTCTCCCCGAAGCAACAACCCTTCGACCTCAGTTTTCAAGGCAAGAGCCTTCACGTAGCTCCAGTAGGTACGGTGCAAACTGGCGCCGCCGAAGATAGCAGGATCTATCTATCCCTCACGGATTTTGAGTCTT
Source organism: uncultured Acidobacteriota bacterium (assembly GCA_963819455.1). Classification (GTDB taxonomy): domain Bacteria; phylum Acidobacteriota; class Terriglobia; order Terriglobales; family Acidobacteriaceae; genus Sulfotelmatobacter. Next base: position 314,830 of record CAWFWF010000007.1, on the reverse strand, counting down.
GGACCGGTGTACATCCGGCAACGATTGAAGTCGCCGCCAGCGGAACGCCAGAAGAGGTGAACGCAATCATCGGCGAACTTTCGAGCGCGATCCCCTCAGCCGACGTTCGACCCGTGCGGCAGATTGTGGAAGGCGAGGCTCGCGTGCTTGGCAAAACCAGAGCCACTCTGCTGGCCTCGGCGGCGTTGATCATCCTGACCGCTGCGTTGTGCGTGCTTTCCACGTTGATGGGTTGGGTTTTTGACAGGCGACGGGACTTCGCCATTATGAAGGCATTGGGCGCGTCCACCCGTCTCTTGAATGGATTCTTCGCCGCGGAGGCTGCAGCCCTGGGTGCGACGGGTGCGGCGATCGGATTCCTACTCGGGATCGGCATCGCCGCATGGATCGGGCGCGCAAACTTTCACGCGGCGGTGATGCCCCGCTTGAGCGTGCTCCCGATTGTGATGGCTGGTAGCATGGCTGTGACGCTGATTTCCGCCATCCTTCCAATTTCGCTGTTGGGCAAAGTGCAGCCAGCAGTGATCCTGAGGGGAGAGTGAAATGATTCAGATCAAGGACGTCACAAAACTCTACCCGGCAAAAGAATCGCCCGCCTCATCCGGCAAGGACAATGCCGCGACGTCCATTCACGCGCTCGATCACATTTCCTTGCATGTAACGCCGGGCGAGTGGTTGTCCATCATGGGCCCGTCGGGTTCGGGGAAATCGACGCTGGTGAATCTGATTGGCTGCCTCGACCAGCCGTCCTCTGGTGAGATCTGGCTGGATGGAGTGAATGTCGCAGGGATCTCGGCCTCCGAACTGAATCGTGTACGCGCTGAGAAAATCGGCTTCGTCTTCCAGCAATTCCACCTGATCCCGTTTTTGACCGCAGTCGAGAACATAATGCTTGCGCAGTATTTTCACAGCATGACGGACGAGAAAGAAGCGATCGAGGCTTTGGCGAAGGTCGGCCTCGGCGACCGCGCTCATCACCTGCCTTCTCAACTATCTGGTGGTGAACAGCAACGGGTCTGCATCGCCCGCGCGTTGATCAACGATCCGCGGATCATTTTGGCCGACGAGCCCACAGGAAATCTTGACGCGCAGAATGAAGAAATCGTATTGCGATTGTTGCGCGAGTTCCACAGCCAGGGACGAACTATCGTCATGGTCACGCACGATCCTGTCGTAGCACGGCTAGCCGATCGCCGTATTGAACTCCATCATGGAAAGATTGCATCGCAAGAAATATTCTCGCTCGCCGATGAAGAGCAACTCGATGAAGTCCTGGAAGAACTCTGGGTGATGGCGGAGCATGGGGAAATCGCCGAGGTCGAGCATATTGAAGTGCATGGCGCACTGCCGGTGAGCATGGCTATCGAAAAAATGATCGAGATGGGCTTGGTGGTTTCAGCGCCGCACCCACCTGAGGCACATGATCACAAGCCATTCGTGAATCCCTGCCACGATGCCCTCAAACCCGTCTCCGCCTCTATCGGTGACGGCACAGCGGTGGTGGAACTCACTCCGCACGGCCGCGACCGGGCGGGAAGTATCATTCGCCGACACCGGCTAGCAGAACGTCTGTTCACCGATAGCCTGGCCATGGACAGCGAGACGGAAATCGAGCAGCAGGCATGCAAGTTCGAGCACATCCTGTCCCCTGAAGCGACAGATAAGATCTGCGCCTTCCTCGCCCATCCCCGCACTTGCCCGCATGGTGCGCCAATTCCTCCGGGACCGTGCTGCAGAAATGCTGGTTCCGTCGGATCGGCCGCGCGGGAATCTGTGCGATCGAGCTAAATTCCCTTCAGTATCCAACGCAGAGTGGCCTGACGACCGCCGCAAAATCTCACCAAGGTTTACTATCAACCATCAATATGCGACGACCAGTGATTGGAGTGTTCGATTCCGGCGTTGGCGGGCTTACCGTGCTTAAAGCCTTGCTGAGCCTTATCCCGGGAGCCGACTACGCCTACTTCGGCGACACGGCGCGACTGCCCTATGGCTCAAAATCCGCCGAAACGGTGGCACGTTATGCCGTGGAGGCCGCGCACTATCTGGAATCCCAAGGTGCGCAGATGCTGGTCATTGCCTGCAATACCGCTACGGCCCTGGCGTTAGACCAGATCACAGCGGCTGTCGGGGTGCCTGTAATCGGCGTGGTCGAACCGGGGGCAGAGGCAGCGGCATCCTCTACGAAAAATGGCAAGATCGTGGTGGTCGGAACCGAAGCCACAGTTAGCAGCCATGCGTACCGTAAAGCGATTGAGGCGCGCAAGCTGCAAGCACGCGAAAAGGCCTGTCCGCTTCTGGTTCCACTCGTTGAAGAGGGATGGACCGATCATCCAGTCACCGAGCAGATCGCACGCATTTACCTCGACGAAGCATTCGCCGATGGCTTTCACGATGCCGATACTCTTGTGCTTGGCTGCACGCACTATCCTTTGATCAAGCCACTTCTCGAACGCGTCACTCCCGGGCATGTCGCGATCGTTGATTCCGCCGAATCCACGGCTCGGGAAGTTGCGTCGCGACTCAAGAAAGACGCCCTGGGTTCATCGTCAGAATATGAGCGCCGTGGGCCTCCACGGCTGAAATTCTTTGCCACCGATTCGACCGAGAAGTTCCAGAGGCTCGGTCAAGGCTTTCTCGGAATCCCAATCGAGAAAGTTCAGCACGTCGATTTGAAAGAGTAGCCGGCACTTGCCCATCCAGAAAAACTGCGTCCTCTCTTAGCAATTTCCATCCATACAGGCACGCTATGCACCCACTCGACAATGTGATCTGGCAGGCGCTTACCACCCGCCAGACAAATTTCGCCGAAGGTTCCGGATCGGCGCGCAGATTCCAGCAGGACGTGACTTTGCTCAGCGGCTTCGAAGCGCCCGACGACGCTGGATACGCTGATCTCGCTGCGGTCGTAGGTGAAGGCGGAACCTCCGCGGTATTTCTGGATCAGCCGTACGAGTCCCGGGAAGGCTGGGACTGGATCGCCGGAGCGCCCCTGGTCCAAATGGTTTCCATGAATGCGACCGTCGCTGATGGAAACGGCTCCTCTAAAGAAGAATTGGTGGAACTAGGGTTAGCGGACTCGCCGGAAATGATCGAGTTGACCACGCTCACCAAACCCGGGCCATTCGGGCCGCGCACCCACGAACTTGGGAACTACCTCGGCATTCGTCACGATGGTCGGCTGGCGGCAATGGCGGGCGAGAGACTGAGAGTTCCGGGCTTCACCGAACTCAGCGCGGTGTGCACGCATCCCGACTTCTTGGGTCGCGGCTACGCTGCGATGCTGATGCAAGAAATCATGCGAAGCATCCGAGATCGCGGCGAGACCCCGATCCTGCATGTTCGCGCTGACAATGCGCGCGCCATTGCCTTGTATAAGCGGTTGGGATTCCGTATCCGAAAAGAAGGACACTTCGCTGTCTTGCGAAGAAGTGCGCTGAAACCTTAGGTTCCGTGCAAAGACGCCGGATGTCTCAGTACAGATGAAAGTCGACTTCAACCGCGATCTCGACGCGTACAGGATGGCCGTCTTTCATCGCCGGCTCAAACTTCCAGTTCTTCACCGCCTCGATCGCCTTTTCATCTAAGCCCATGCCAAGGCTGCTGAGCACGCGAATATTGCTGGGACGTCCATCGGTTCCGACGATCAGTCCCAAAGTGCAAACTCCCTGGTATTTAGCCTTGCGGGCTTCTTCCGAAAACTCCGGCTCAGGCGCATAAATCTGCCGTGGCGGAGAAACTCCGCCGCCCACGTGGAATAATCCGCCACCGGTGCCTCCGCCCTCACCAGGACCAAAGCCGCCACCCTTGCCGGATCCGACGCCGCCACCGCTACCAGATCCAATTCCGCTCCCCGATCCGGTTCCATTCGAAGGAACGACCGCGTGCGACATAGGATCGCCTATGTTCGGCATATTGTTCGAAGCCAGTTGTACTTGCGGAGGAACAATAATCGTTGGCTCAACCGCGAGTTTGGGATGTTCAACCCGGATAACCGCCGCGGGAGGCGTAATCTGCTCCATCGATAGCTTGGGCAGCTTCCCTTTGCTGGCCTGCAGGACATCTCTGTCGCCGCCACCACCGCCGCCTCCGACTTGCGTCTTCGAAGGCTTCAGGGCGGGAATGTCCCCCGGATCCACTAACGTGACCGTCGGCTTCGGGGCCTGGATCGCCTTCACTACGTGCCGCCCAATGATCGTGCCCACGATCAAGGTTGCGACGATCAGAATTTCAAAGCCGGTGGCTCCCGCGGCGCCAGTTTTCCAATTGCTGTAAAAGCCCCAAATCTCTTTCACCGGCTCGGGCTTCGATTCGAGCACGAGAGGCGGAAGTTTTTTGGGAAAGAAAAATTCGTCCAAACCCCGGAACAGGGATTTATACAGGGGCTCCTCGAACTGCTTGTCTGAGATCAGCAGATTCAGTTCGGGCTCGCCGGCAGGATTGTTCGGATTGATCGATTCGGATCCCATAATTCCGTCTGGATGAGGTAATGCCGTTTAGAAGCCGGCTAAATACACGTAAACCTTACTCTTTACACAGATGATTAGCACTCGCCCCAAGTTGCACGACTATTTACCCGATTTTGTGAATCGAGCAGATTCCCCGAGCGCAACAATCCATCCGTCCCGCTAACTAAAATTGTACCCCGATTGCGGTGGTTCGGACAGTGCATTTCCTTGTGCAAAGCCAGACTCCGCGCCGGACATGGCATTCGCGTTACCCGCTCGCATAGACGTTCCTGACCGCGCTCCCTATAATGAAAAGATTCAATCATTTGGAGAGAATGCTGAGTGGCGTTCGAACTGAAAAAAACCATCAATCTGCCCCAAACCGCCTTCCCCATGAAGGCCAACCTGCCGCAGAACGAGCCGAAAATGCTCGAACGCTGGGAGCAGATGGGCATCTACGAGCTCATCCGTAAGGCCCGCAAAGGGTCGCCACGCTACATCCTGCACGACGGGCCGCCCTATACCAGCGGGCCGATCCACATGGGGACAGCGCTCAACAAGTGCTTGAAGGATTTCATCGTCAAATCAAAGACGATGGCCGGATTCGACGCCCCGTACGTCCCCGGATGGGATTGTCACGGCCTGCCGATCGAGATCAAGGTGGACAAGGAACTCGGCGGCAAGAAGCTGCAGATGCCTGCCACTTCAGTCCGGAACGCCTGCCGCAAGTACGCGCAGAAATATCTGGATCTTCAGCGCACCCAGTTCAAGCGAATCGGAGTATTCGGCCGCTTCGATCGGCCGTATGCAACGATGACCCCGCAGTACGAGTCCGTAGTTCTCTCGACTTTCTTTTCGTTCTACGAGAACGGCTTCGTCTACAAAGGATTGCGCGCCGTCTACTGGTGCATGCATGACGAAACCGCGCTCGCCGAAGCCGAAGTGGAATACGAGAACCACACCAGCAGCACCGTTTGGGTGAAGTACCGATTGATCGACGATCCTGCAGGGATTGATCCTGCACTTGCGGGAAAACAAGTTTCAACCATCATCTGGACCACCACTCCGTGGACACTCCCCGCCTCCATGGCCGTCGCTTTCCACCCCGACGAAGAATATGTAGCTCTGGAATCTGGCGGCGAAGTTTACATCGTCGCATCGAAGCTGGCGCAGGATGCTGCCGCGAAGTGCAACCTCGCCGATCCTAAACCTCTCGCCCACTTCCCCGGCCGCAAACTGGAGCGGCTGAATTTCCAGCACCCATTCCTCGATCGCAAGGTGCTCGGAGTCCTCGCTGACTATGTCACGATGGACACGGGAACTGGTGTTGTTCACACCGCACCCTCGCACGGTGCCGAGGATTTCATCACCGGGATGAAGTATGGGTTAGACGCGACCAGCAATGTCGATGAGAAAGGCATTCTGCGCAACGGGCTACCGGAGTACACGGGGAAGCGTGTGTGGGAGGCGAATCAGCCGATCATCGACTTGGTGAAGAGCCGCGGCGCCCTCCTGCATTCCGAGAAAACGGAGCACTCCTATCCGCACTGCTGGCGCTGCCATAATCCGGTCATCTTTCGCGCAACTGAGCAGTGGTTCATCTCGATGGAAACGCCGATGCCCGGAGGGGCCGGTGCGGGCGATACGCTACGCACGCGCACGCTTTCGGAAATTAAGAAAGTAAAGTGGGATCCTTCTTGGGGCGAAGAGCGACTCTCGAACATGATGCAGACGCGGCCCGACTGGTGCATCTCGCGGCAGCGCGTTTGGGGTGTTCCCATCGCCGTATTCTTGTGCGTGTCTTGCGGAAAGCCGTTGAATAATTCGGCGCTCAATTGCAAGGTCGTCGAACTTTTTGCGAAGTCGGGGGCGGATTCATGGTTCACGCCTGAATCCGACAACATGGTTTCCGATGGAACGAAGTGTCCGCACTGCCAGGGCGAAAAGTTCGAAAAAGAAACTGACATCTTCGACGTGTGGCTTGAATCCGGCGCCAGCTATCTCGCACTCGTTGCCGATGAACCGGACTATCCGTGGCCTTCGGATTTGTATTTAGAGGGCGGCGACCAATATCGCGGATGGTTCCAGTCTTCCCTGCTGTGCGCCATGGGCACGCATGCGACGCCTCCATACAAAGGCGTCGTCACCCCGGGTTGGACGCTCGACGAAAAAGGTCAGGCGATGTCGAAGTCGCGCGGCAATGACGTCGACCCGGTCGACATTTCCAGCCGGCTCGGCGGAGAAGTCGTCCGCTTCTGGGTCGCTTCCGTGGATTTCCGAGAGGATGTCGTCGGATCCGAAGCCCTGATGCAGCGCGTGGGCGAGAACTACAAGAAGATTCGCAATACGTTCCGTTACATCCTCGGCAATCTCGAGGGATTCAATCCCGACACAGACGCCGTTCCCTTCGATCAGATGGAAGGGCTCGATCAGTACATGCTTCGCCAGGCCTGTGCTTTCGCCGATGATGTGCGCAAGTCCTACGACGAGTTCGCTTTTCACCGTATCTACCATCGCGTAAATCATTTCGCCATCGTGGACTTGAGCGCCTTTTATTTCGATGTATTGAAAGACCGCCTTTACATCTCTGCACCGAAGTCGAAAGAGCGGCGTAGCGCGCAAACCGCTGTATGGAAAATTGGCGAAGCCTTGACGCGGCTGCTGGCTCCGATTCTCAGCTTCACCTGCGAGGAACTTTGGCAGTACCTGCCCAAGACTACCTCGCGCGAGCAGAGCGTGCACATCGCGCACTTCCCGACCGCTGCCGACATTCTGGGGAGCGCAGCGGCGGCCTCTGTCGACCAGAAAGTCGATGAAGAGTGGAAGAGCTTGCGAGCTGTGCGTGATGAAGTGCTGAAAGCGCTTGAGGCAGCGCGAAACGACAAACTGATCGGCACCGGCCTCGAAGCTCAGGTCGCGATTACCGCGTCCGAGCCTGCCTATTCCCTGCTCAAGCGTTACGAAGAACAATTGCGTTATCTCTTCATCGTGTCGCAGATGACGGTCACCCAAAGTTCTGGAAATGGAGCCGCAGGCCTGCACGTGGAAGTGAAGAAGGCCGACGGCCTTAAATGCGAACGCTGCTGGAACTACTCGACGCGAGTTGGTGAAGATGCGGCGTATCCCACGGTATGCGAGCGCTGCATTGCCGTGCTGAAGGAACTGGAAGCGCAACGCCCGTAGATCGAATAGAAGATGAAAACCAAAGCTGCGGGCGCCATCCATTTCCTGATTGCCATTCTGATCTTCGTCCTCGACCGCTGGACGAAGCGACTGGTCTCGGCTCGAATCCCCCTGTACTCGCACATCCAAGTCATTCCCGGATTCTTCCGCTTAACGCACACAGAAAATACCGGCGCCGCTTTTAGCCTCTTTGCAGATTCTCCATCGCATTGGCGTACGACGATGCTGATTACCTTTTCGATTGTCGCCATGCTCGTCGTTTCATTTCTGCTTTGGAAACAGCGGTATGCGGTCACGCTAACGGGGATTGCGCTTTCGTTGATTCTTGGCGGTGCCGTAGGAAATCTTTGGGATCGCATCGCCCGCGGTCGAGTTATAGACTTTCTGCTGGTCTACGTGAAGCAATACCAGTGGCCGGTATTCAATCTGGCCGACAGCGCTATCGTCGTGGGGGCGTCACTGCTGGTACTAGAAATACTTTTTAATCGTCCGAAAAGCCCCGACCTCTCCTCCTAGCGAAGGTTAATCTGTCCCGCTCCCACGTGTGCATGAAGTCGAAATTTACCTGGACCGTCGCGATCGAACGAGCGAAACAGACCACCCTTGTTTACCGCGAATGCACCCGCCGCTAGTTGCCCGCTACTAACGGACCCGTCGACATGGGCATAGTCATCGGCCTTTCCGACGTCCATGCTGAGCTGGCCGAAGCTCAGCTCGATATCCTTATCGCCGACGATGCTGTTAACGTCGAGTTGTCCAGCCATCATCCGAACATACAGAGCCGACGACTTCGGGATTTCGATTCTCGCATTGAAGTTGTTGTGCGGGCAGCCAGTGATCTTGATTTCGGCATGATCGTCCGATGTCTGGATGCGAACGCGAACATCGGCCCGCTCGGGACGATAGGAGACGCGGAGGACGTGGTCATCCGTGCCAACCACTTGCATTCCACTCGAGCAGAGATCCAGTTTCACGCGGCCGCCGGGGGAGAATTTCACCTCGACTGGACTCTTGCCGAGTTCTTCGACATTAGCGATCTGGGCGATGGCACTGGGAACAAGCAGTGCCGTGCATAGGGCAAGTGACGTGAATCGCATGGGCGCACCTCAACGGGCTGTGAAAGGGTACGCAGCGGTTACGGCGAAAGTTCCAGGTATTCGGCGGGAATACTCTGGATCGCGAAATCCTCAGAAGAGGTTCGATTAAGGCGTTCCGTAAAGCTGCCGATAGACGCCAGCATTGCGCATAATCGCCTGCACGTATTCGCGGGTTTCGGTGAAAGGAATCGATTCCACAAATTCCGGAGAGTCTCGGTACGGACCCTGTCCCATCCACTCCTGGACGCGATCGGAACCCGCGTTATAGGCGGCTAAAGCGTGCTCGAACGATCCGCCGAACTGATCGACCATGCCCTTGAAATACCGCGTGCCAAGCTCAAGGTTGACCGTCGGAGTGTAAAGTTGGCTCGCATTGTAGTGATGCAACGACTCCTGCTTCGCGACCAGTTTCCCAGTCTTTGGCAACAATTGCATCAGCCCGACCGCATTCGCCCTCGACACTGCCACCGGATTGAATTCGGATTCCTGCCGGATCAGCGACGCGACCAAATAAGGATCCAGACCATTAGCGCTAGAAAACTTTTTCAAATCAGTCCAGTACGGGCGTGGGAATAAAGCCTCCCAATACTCGCGCGGAAGAATTGGAATATCAACTGCGAAGTAGCTGGGCACCGAGCGCTTCATCACTTCAATCGCCCGGTCGTAGTGCCCAGTATCGGAGTAGATCTGCGCCGTCTCGGCAAGTTCCCAATTGCCTTTATCGTCGTTGGACGCAGCTTGCAGTTCGCGAACGGCAAAATCGACTAGTCCCCCGTTACCCAGCAGTTTAGCCTTCTGCAGATGCAGATCTTCGCTGGGAGGCTCTTCCAACGTCACTTTCTCCCCATGATCGATCGGAGGAATGCGGTCGAGCAGCGGATAATCGCTTGCTTGCGAAGGCGCTTCCGGCAGCTTCTTCATGCGCTCGCGCCCCAGAACGGCGTAGTAGTAGTTGCGGTAACGATCGGACAATTTCTGGTAGAACGCGCGCGCCATCGCCGGATCGTTGTCTTCTTCCGCGAGGCGAGCCCGCCAGTACAAGGCATTCGAAGTTTCGTTTCCGTTGGGATAGACCGCGATCTGTTCTTCGAATTCTTTCTTAGCTTCGTCTTTGCGGCCCAGGCGCAAAGTCAGCCATGCCGCCTTCCAGTGCGCGTAGGAAGCTTTCGTCGCGTTGGGAAACCGCTGCTGCAATTCGCGAAAAGCGTCCAGCGCCTGATCGGCCTCGTGATGCACCAGGTGCAGATTCGCGACCAGTAATAGGGCCTGCTCGAGCCACGGACTGGTGGGGGCAGCCTGCCGCAGTTGGTCCACAAGGCTATAAAAGTTGTTGTTCTCGTCGGATGACCACGCCACCTGTGCAAGGATGAACAGCCGCTGCGCATTCTGCTCTGGCGTGGTGCCCGCAAGATTCAGTATCTCAGCCTTGGCTTCGCGGTTGCGACCCGCCCGATGCAAAGCATCGGCGAGTGCCACTTCCGCGCCGGCTCGATTCTCTGGAGCGGCGTGTGCCGCCAGGTCGCGATATTCCTCCACAGCGTCGTTGTAACGCTTCGCCTTCATCAACAATTCAGCGCGCGTCTTGTGTTGTGCGGGAGTGCCTTGCGATGCGATCGGAAGTTTTTTCAACTCCTGACTCGCCGCATCGGCCTCAGGAGAAATCGGCATGTTGTAGTAGACGTTGGAGAGCGCCTCTGAGGCTTTTGGATAATCCTTGGTTGCCGCAAACGCCTTGCCCAGGGCAAGCTCAATATCCGACCGCGCGGGGATGCGATCTTTTGCCAGCAGTTCCGCAACTTCGCTCGCGCGTCCTTCGTTTAGCAGCGCGTTCGCGTAACTGAGATGCGCATCGCGCACCAGGAGCGAGTCAGGATAAGTCGTGGAGAAATTCGCAAGAGCCGCCAAACCTTCAGCCTGATGGCCCGTTTGCAGATAAGACGTCCCCAAATAGAAGGCGACATAATCGCCGAGGTCGCCGGCCAAGGGCTTCGCGCGATTCAGTGGTTCGATGGCCTTGGCGAAATCGCGATCGAGAACGTGCGCGTATCCTACGACGAGCCAAGCGAGTGCACCTGCATCTTCTTTTGCATGGGCGCGCGCATAAGCTTCCACGCCCGAATATCCTGCCGGCGTCCGATCTTGAATTAATTGTTGCGCCATAGGGCGCAATGTCGTGGACGAAACAAATGCTTCGCGGATACGGCGCACGCGCGGAGACATCGGACGTCGCTTGCGTTTGGACGCAGCAGCGCGAGTCTGTGCCGTCCCAGGCTTCTTACCGGCAGTTTTTCCGGCCGCCTTTGTCTTCGACGCCGCGGCACTCGCGCCTGCGGCTTTGCCGCGAGCGGACGTCTCCTGCGCTGGCTTTGCTGCGGGAGGAGCGCCTGCAGATTGAGAAGGAAGGGCAGCGTCCTGGAAGAACCCTGACGCAACGGGGCGAGCGCTACTCAGCCCGCAAAAGGTAATCAGAGCGAGCACACCCGACAGCTTGAGACGCAATCGAAACACCTTGTTATCTTTCGCGCGGAGACGCGAATGCCAGAACCAATTTGCCTGAGCCGCTGTACTCGAGCAGAGTCAGCCGCCGTTTACGACAATCGCTACATTTACTTATTGAAATTGCCGCCCATGACGGAAAGATCATCCTCCGCCAGACTGCGAACCACTTCTTTCTGGAAATAATCGCCACTTGCAGCCGTCGTGTTTCCATACCTTTTTTGGAAGGTGGAACGGCTCTTGTCGATGTCTTCTTTCAGCCGATCATACAAATCTTTATTGCGGCGGCCTTCCGCCACTTTGGCCTGGTTGTAAAGCTTGATCTCATCTACCAACAGGCGGGCAAACCTCTGTGCCTTGCGATGCGTGTCGGCGTCCTCGGCGGACAATCCTGCAAAAGGATCGGCAGCGGTCGCCGGAGCCGATGCCGCGCTTGCCGATGCCGCGTGCACGACTTCCACCACTTCAGCCGGCTCCGGCACTGCGACGGGAGCAGGCTTTGGTGCGGTATGCGTGGGAGCATGAGAAGCGAAAGGATCGGAAAATGAACTAGCCGCCTGAACCGGTGCCGGCGGAGGGGACATCGGTCGCTCGATCGCCGGAGCCGCTTCCATCGAATCTTTTTGCTGGGCTTGCTTTCGCAGCGAGGTCACTTCCAGCCATGCGCTCGTTGTCATGACCAAAACTTCAAGCGACGCCGCGTCGATGACGCTGCCCGGTCCACCGTCCGCGTAAAGCAACGCGGCAACTTTCTCTTTCAATACCAACGGCAGCACCAGGATCTGCTCGTTTTCTGGGCCCCCGAATTGATGGACAAAGCGCTGATCCATCTCAGCGACATTGGCTGGCGTGACCACGCGGTTCTGATACGCATGAGCTACTGGTCCCGCACTCATGTCTAAAGCAAAGTCTTTGATCGATTCGTCTGCGCCGAAGCCGCGTCCCTGCCATCCGCCGGCCGCCCCGGCCTTCACTACGAAGAGCGCTACGCGCGCGCCATAGGCGCTAGAGGTGTCGAGGAGCGCTCGCAAAATTTCCTTCTGAGTGGATCCCGCATGAATTGTTGCTACCGCTTGTACGAGGCCGCCTGATGCGGTGTTGGCAGAGGCGACAGGCGCAACCGCTGCCGGTTGCGCAGGCAGTTCTGCTAATACGCGATCGACCAGTTCAGCCTGCAACTTTGGAAGCTGCCGCTCGAAAACCTGTGCGACTACGCGCTCGACGATTTGCTGGAGATCCTTGCTATCCGCCATTCTCAGAGAACCATTCCCGGGCCCAAGCCTCTACCTGACCTTACTTTAAACATTATCCTAACTGCTGATTATACGGAACTTGGAAGCGGGCATCTTGAGTACTTCGGTACCTGTTCGACCGCGCTGGGACCGCCTTTAGGCACTCTAGCGGAAAGTTTTGAGGGAGGCCACGGCAAAGGGTTGCGCTAACGGGCCGGTTACCAAGTAGAATAACAGTTCTGATTTCGTCGTCCGAGCTACGGCACATCAAGCCTTGCCGTGACGGTACGCCGCATTCGGGAAAATACTGCATCGCCGGGACTATGGGAGCCATCCAAAACAAACTAGTAGGGCCTGTTAGCGAAGAGCTAGCGCTGGTACAGGCGGCCAAGCGGGGAGATGACTCGGCTTTCGAAGAGTTGGTCCGTCGCTACGACCGCAACGTTTTTCGGATCGCGCAGCACATCACGCAGAACCGCGAAGATGCGGAGGATGTGGTGCAGGAAGCGTTCCTGAAAGCGTATGGCAATCTCGCGAAATTTCAGGAGCAGTCCAAGTTTTATACGTGGCTGGTCCGGATTGCCGTTAACGAAGCGCTGATGAAGTTGCGGCGACGGAAGCCCGAGCGCACCGTTTCGCTGGACGAGGACATCAAAACAGAGGACGATTCGGTGCCCCGCGAGATCGCGGATTGGAGCCCGAATCCAGAGCAACAGTACACGCAAGCGGAACTTCGGGAAATTCTGAGCAAAACCATCCAGGGGCTTCCCCCAGGCTTCCGGACGGTGTTCGTACTGAGGGACGTGGAAGGATTATCCACGGAAGAAACGGCGGCAGCGCTGGAGTTGAGCGTGCCCGCTGTGAAGTCCCGGTTACTGCGTGCGCGTCTGCAATTGCGCGACAGGTTGGGACGCTACTTCCAACGGCGCGATAGCGGCGGGAAGAATGACGGTGTAAAGGATGAAGATGATGATGCAGTCGAATCCGATGTGGCGAGTGGAGATGGCAACCAGTGAAATGCTCTGAATTTCTTAACGAGCTGACCAGTTATCTGGACGGCGTGCTCGACGAAAAAACAAAGGTCGAGCTGGAAAACCACCTCTCCTGGTGCCACAACTGCTATGTCGTTTGCGACACGACCAAGAAGACCATTGAGATTTACCGTGACTCGCAGCTTTACGAACTTCCTGAAGATCTCCGCAGCCGCCTACGTTCTGCCATCATGACCAAGTGTCAGCAGCAGAAGAAGCGCGGCCCTCAAAGCGTCTAGGGATCCTTCGAAACTCATCGCAGTTTGAAACGCACACCAATTCCCTGTTCAAAATTACGGCCGTGAGGTAGATGGTGTTTCTCATCCCGCGCCGAGTGCGATTCTACGGCGTGACTACAACGTCCTGAACAGCCGTTCGTCCCGGTTGCGGGTACGTGTACGGTGACGTTGGCAGCAGAGTCAGATCGCCGGTGGTGTGATTGATGGAATAGCCGGCCAATCCTCCGAAGTTAAGCGGAATGCCAACCGTGCAAGCTCCAGCGTATAGATAGTTGCCAGTTGGATCGGTGCGAACGGCCCCAAAACACGCACTGTCTTGCGCCGCGAACTTTACAAATTTCAGCGCCCCCTTGCTTCCCACCGAAAACACGGCAATGTTCGAATCGAGCTCGTTGAGGGCATAAAGAAATTTCCCGGTCCCATCCATGGCGATCGATTTCGGACTGTAGTCGAAGAGCGGATCGTTAATTCCCACTCCTTGACACTGGCCCATGTCCGACCACGGAGAATTAGCAAGCTGGGTAAGGGTGCCGGTGCCGGGATCGATGCGATAACCATCAATTGCGCTGCTTGTCGCGTCCGCGGTATACAGATACGTCCCTGCCGGATCGATCACATCGCGCAGATACGGGAAGACGCAGTTGCTGTTCGTCACTTGGTAGGGCGCTCCGGGCAGGGCCGTCAACGAGGCCGACGTCGTGTTGATTGCGAAAGCCTCAATATATCCACTCCCATCCGCCGCGTAGAGATACTTCCCGCTTGGATCGACGGCTAAGGCCTGGATTCCCGTTTGCGTAGTGATTGGCGAACCCGCAGCCTCCTGCAAGGAACCGTCCCCCTGCAGTTGAAATACGGAAATGCCGTCTCCCGGGGCATATTCCGAAAGAGATGCGAAGATCAGAGTTCCGCTGGGATGAACCGCAACCGCCGCGACGGAGCGGTGAGCGGCGAAAGGCGCGCCCGGCACAGGGGAGAGCCACCCATAGCGGCGATCCACAAAATAAGGGAAGACATCTCCCGACACATAATCGCCTACATACACCCGGTAACCGCCTTTGTCCGACGTAATCGACGCTGGGTCCACGTTGGCGCTTACCGCACCTTGAAGCGTGGGTGCCAAAGCTCCGTTCGAACCGACGATGGTGAACGCCCGAACATTGCTGGTGGTCCGCTCGTAGTTGTAATCGCTGTTAATCGTGTAAACGAAGCCCGCTGGCTGGTTATACCCGGTCGCCGTGATGGTGACATTGGTCTTCCCGACCCTGCCGCAATAGTCCCAGGCTTGGACCACCGCGTTGTAGGTTCCGGGCGCAAGGGTGATGTAGGTATTGATTTTGTGCCCACCTCCGGTGAACGCACTCACGAATGGGGCTGAATAAATCCGCATGGAAGAGATCCCCTGCGGGCACCCTTTGGTGACTGCCGAGGCCACGAAATTTACCGGGCTCACGGTTTGCGCGTTGTTGCGAGGACTGGTGATTGTGACCACGGGACCTTGACCCACGGCGAGTACGTTCGCGAAAACAACCGGGATCAAAGCGAACCACGGACGTCGAATATAGCGATAAGTCATAAAACAACCTCGCAATTTGCGCCGCAGGTCAGCTTTAAGCTTTGCGCGTCCGTTAGATCAAAAATGACGGGATGGAGGTTGTTCTAAATACTGCAAGAGATTGCAAGTTTCGTGCAAAACGCTCAACACGGGAATCGCCGCTAAGGTATTTCCTGAGAGGGCCCGCCTAAGCAGCGCTTGCTGTCTTCACCAAGCTCCCCTGAATCATCGCTTTCAGCCCCCGCTTTAAACCTAACTGCTATAACGACTTGATTATCAATGGATTCTCCAACGAGCCTACCCGAAAAAGCTAGACTCTTTCGGGCAATCGGTGAATCTAAGTATTTGCGGATTGAAGAGTGGCGTTGCGATCCTCGCGCGGGGGCCGCTTCCTTCAACCGGTTTTCAAACACTGGCATACACGCTCAGGTATGGAAGGTGGATTATGCTTCGGAAATTTGTGGATGCGGTTTTTGGTTGCAGGCATTCCAGGTACAGCTTCCCAGTCAGTATCCGTCACTCGCAGCGCCGCCCCCAAGCCGCTGCTTTGACCGGAACCTACGTTGTGTGCCTTGATTGCGGCAGAGAATTTGCGTACGACTGGCAAGAGATGAAAGTCGTCACGCCCGAAGAACATCGCGAGCACATGGCAGAACTGGCTCGCCACGCCGCATAAGGGCAGGAATATTTAAACAACTAGAGGATGGGCGGCCAAAAGCCGCCCATTTTTGCTGAAATTATTCGTCTTCAACCCAGTCCGGCGATGGACATGTAACGCGGTGCCCGTCTCGACAATGCAGGTGGCCCCGATGAAATCCTCGAATAAGTAAGATTGAAGACATGGACGCGAACCGCACAGAACTCGAGAAAAGCTGGGAAGCCGCCCTGAGCGATGAGTTCAAGGAATCGCAAATGGCGGAGCTAGGCTCTTTTCTAAACAACCAGTATGGGGGCGAAAAGCGAGTCTTCCCTCCCAGATCTCAAGTCTTTGCAGCTCTTAATTCGACGCCCTTTGACAACGTGAGGGTGGTGATCCTCGGGCAAGACCCGTACCACGGGATCGGCCAGGCTCACGGTCTTTGCTTTTCCGTTTGCGCTGGGGTGCGGTTCCCACCTTCACTGAGAAACATACTTCAGGAAGTGAGCCGAGAGTTTGATCGTGAAATTCCGAAAGTAGGAGATCTCAGTCCGTGGGCTCAGCAAGGAGTACTTCTCCTCAACCGGGCTCTTACGGTCGAGGAAGGTCTCCCGGGCTCGCACCTGCGGAAATGGCAGGGTTTTACCGATGCGATCATCAAAATGTTAGCTTCGAAAAAACAAAATCTCGTTTTTATGGCATGGGGCAAAGAAGCGGAGAAAACACTCGAACGAATCGACACTTCGAATCATTTAATTCTTAAGTCCGCGCACCCTTCACCCCTTTCATGCCACCGCGGTTTCATTGGCAATGATCATTTCAGGCGGGCCAATCAGTACTTGCTGGAAAAGGGGCAGAAAAGTATTAACTGGGTGCTTTGAGAAAAACACCTTGGTTTTCACTTGTTCTTGCCAATAAATCCATCCAAAAGAAAAGGCCCCGCTTCTGCGGGGCCTTTGTTCATGAAACGGATTGCTGTTTACCGCGTCGGATATTCCGCCGGAATTGGCACTGCGACCCGCTTATCGATCGGCACAAACTCGCGCTCGCCATGACCGGTATAAACCTGACGAGGCCGAGTAATTTTCTGCTCGGGATCGCTCATCAGTTCCGACCACTGGGCCAGCCAGCCTGCGGTTCGTGGAATCGCAAACAGGACCGTGAACATTTCAGGTCGGAAGCCCATTGCCTGGTACATGATCCCCGAATAGAAATCGACGTTCGGATAAAGCTTGCGCTTGATGAAATACTCATCTTCCAGCGCAATGCGCTCCAGTTCCAGCGCGATGTCGAGCTTCGGGCTGCGGCCAGTAACTTCGAATACCTGCTCCGCGCTCCAGCGGATGATCTTCGCCCGCGGGTCGTAATTCTTATAAATGCGGTGTCCAAAACCCATCAGCTTGAGATGTCCGTCTTTTACACGCTTGATGTATGCCGGCACATTCTCCTTGGAGCCGATCTCATCGAGCATCTTCAAAACCTCTTCGTTCGCGCCGCCGTGCAACACTCCGGCCAGCGCCGATGCCCCTGACGCCACGGCGAGATAGGGATCCGTCTCCGAGCTTCCCACCGATCGAACTGCGCTGGTACTGCAGTTTTGCTCGTGATCGGCGTGCAGGATGAAGAGAATGTCGAGCGCGCGCGCAATTGCGGGATGCGCAACGTATTTCGGCTCGACCATCTTCCACAGCATGTTCATGAAATTCTCGGTATAGCTCAAATCGTTGTCAGGATAGACGTAGGGAAATCCCACATTGTGCCGGTAGGACATCGCCGCGATCGAAGGCACCTTCCCAATCAGACGCACGATCTGGTGCATGCGGTCCTCAGGATTGTGCACCTTCTTGGCATCTGGGTAAACGCTCGATAACGCTGCAATCGTGCTGACAAACATCGACATCGGATGCGCCGAGTACCGAAATCCTTCCATAAACTTCTTGGTGGTCTCGTGCAGCATGGTGTGATGAGTGATGTCGTACACCCACTGCTTCAGCTCTTTTTCAGTTGGCAATTCTCCGAACATCAGCAGATACGCCACCTCGAGGAAGGTGCAGCGCTCCGCCAGAACTTCAATGGGATATCCACGATAGCGCAGGATGCCTTTATCCCCGTCGATGTAGGTGATCGAACTCTTGCACGACGCCGTGTTCATGTAAGCCGGGTCGTACGTCATCAACCCAAAATCTTCGGGACCGGTCTTGATCTGCCGCAGATCCATAGCCCGGATCGTCCCATTCTCGACCGGGACGGTATACGTCTTATTTGTGCGATTGTCTGTAATCGTCAGTGTGTTATCTGCCATTCGAGGCCGCCTTTTTCGCTCCAACCAGCATAGCCGAGCCTATGTCCGTTCCCCAAGTCCAATCTGTGACGAGAGTCACAGTCAGGGGTGACACCTGTACAGATGCTGCCTTGAATTGAGAGGAGGCCCAGACCGAGGAAAGAGCCCGCCCCGGGCGGCTTACGGGTTCGCTGCGGGTTTTAAGGCGTAATAGCCTTCCCGAGCCTGCACCGTCAGCTTTGCGCTGTTGTTCAGTTTGATCTTCAGCTTGTGAAACTTGCCATCAAGTTTCGTTGGAGAGAAACCTAGCACGTAAATGTATTCCGGAGCATCGGCGGTCCTCCGAAAGCCCTCGTCCATGTCATTGTTGTTATGGAAAAAAGTTCCACCGGTACTGTAGGCAAGGTTCGCCATGACTTCCCCTTGCTCCGCCGCCTCTTCTCTGTCATAGCGGAAGCGGACGACGGGATTTGCGGGATGCGCTTCGTTTGGCGCTGCTACGGGAGTATAGAGTCCTCGAACGTCGAGAGTATTGACGACGATCTGGGATCGAAGTGCGCTATCCGTCAACTCCATCAGGGCCTGCCGAGTCTCGGGGGTGCTCATCAGGAATCCGGGGGAAATCAGGACAATGCTGCGGCTTCCGGAGGCGGAACCTGTTCTGCGGAAGACGTCGCGGAGCATGCCAAGCGTCGATTGATTCTCGGCGCCGCCGGCACTTAGCAGTTCGATCGCAGTCGATTTCGCAATTTGCTCGGCTCGCACCGACATACTGGCGTCGCCGCCGAACGCGCAGTTGATTGCGTCCCTCGTCGCCAGACCCAAAGCTTCACGGTCGTCCTGATTGACGATCAAATCCGCCATGTACTGACTCAGAGAAGGACACGTCGGGCCGTGTGTCATCGGGTGAGGTCTGAGCGCTTTTAAAGTGTCGAGGAGTCGTTTAGGATCGGCGGTAAAGTCGAGACCTGTCTGCCCCGACGTGGTGAAGATTGCTGCACGATCCTGCGGTCCCAGCGCAGCCAAATGCCGAGCCGCCGCCTCTCTCGCGCTGGCAATGTCCTCGAAGGCGGAGTGGATGTCATCGAAGACATAGGCGACCGAACGATCAGCGACAGCCGAGGAGGAGGTGTCCGAAGCGATAGCAGAGTTTGACAAGGAGGGCGACTGCTTTTGCGGGCCTGAGGCACGCTTATATTCAATAGAAAAACTCTTGATCGGCTGAGGCTTCCCGTTATCGAACAAAAGAAAGTCCTCACGCTGCAGATCTCCAACAGCGTTTCCCTTCCCGTCGCGCAGCACCACGGTCACGGGAACGAACTTGACGCTAACTTTCAAAGTCGTCTCAATGTTCGCACTGGACGGAGAAGACGGAGGCTCGCTCGTCGAACTTGTAGCTTTCTCTTCCTCGAGTGCGCGATATCTCTGAGCCAATTCGGCAATATGGTTCATCGACGCCATGGTGGAGGCGTTTAGTTCCTGCCTGCGCTCCACGTCGAGAGCAAGCTGATCGTCTCTGATGGACTGTTCGCGCAGAATTGCGTAGATCTGCTCGCCAGCATCCGTTTCTCGCACAGAGGCATCCCCCGAGTTGCTCTCTGAAGAAGCGTCTTCGCTAGCGCTCCCAGAGGGCACATTCAGCACGATCTGGGCCTTCGCGCGGAACTTATGGCAGTTCCTGAAGCGCACCAGATTGCGGGTCGGATCCTGCTTGCGGTACGTAGTGTTCACCGTAAAATCTGCAGGCAAAACGAATGAAGAGCCATCCGGAAACGAGACATCGGAATAATCGATCTCAAGCCCCGCCGCGGCCATGGCGAACGATGCAGGAATATCGGTGGCTACCGAATTGAAGCGAAGCAGGCCTCCGGTATTCTGATCAATCCAAAGTTCTCCCTTGTAGGGCGGAGCGAGAACCGTGCTATCTCCGTGCAGTCGCCATAGGGGATCGTTCTGCCTCGCGATGCGGTACGTGAACACCCAGGCTGGGTGGTCGCCTAATTTGTCGACTTTGGAAAACTCGAAAACCGGCTGGTTCCAGGTGTCGAAAATCGAGCGTAAATTGCTGCCAAATTCTCCCGTGGACCATAGCCCAGGAGATTGCGCCAACTCCTGGGGCACGGGCTTCCCGTTCCGTTTGACCTGCTCATAGGACTCCTTACCGTCCTCGTAGCGCACGGCGGCCATGATCAGATCGAAAGGAACCTTGTTCTTCCCGCGAAACCGGGACACTTCCTGATCGCAGATAAAGTTCGGCATCTTTGTCTGCAAACTGAGGGTATACTCGCAAACGCCGCGGAGCGCTTCTATATGAGGAATGCTGTCGGCCAGCCATGAGCAGGGCCTCGCGGCGAATGCCGGTGGCTCAGATGTCTTCTGTGCGGCGTTTAATCGCGTCCCAAGTTCTACGTGCGCTACGTTGCCGCCTTTTGCGATCTGCTCGATGGCCTCACGCGCCAGGTCGGATAATGCATCTTTCACCGCTTCATCGACGAGCCCACGATCTTCTTTTCTCGTAGAGTTAATCGAGAAGGGGCTTCCATCGGCAACCCGAATCAAGCGGACTTCGACCACGGCGCTGAAAACAGGCACGTAGTCCATTCCCGCCGCACCGTTGTTGATCAGGGTTGAACCGGTCTGGGGGTCGAACACGTGAGCGGCAAGAAGGTAGTCACACTTTCGTGCTTTTGCTTCTGTAAGGGCACTCGGTCCCGATTCTTGGTCCAGCGCTACCGCTTCCACCACAAGGTGGACATTCTTCTCAGCCTTGTGCTCATTCAGGATTTTGACCAACTGATTCTGGGATTGTGAGCCCGACACGGTTTTCGCGGCCATACGTGGCAAAGAAACCCCAATGCGGACCACCGATGTCTCTTGTGATATGGCGGGCAACGACAGCAGTGAGAAAACGACAACCAACGTGCGTGGAAAAATGCAGCGCATGAGGTGCAGAACGGGAAATCATACAACGACTTCTTCCCGGCGCCGCAAAAACAAAACCGGCGGCTGATTGGCCGCCGGTTCCCATCTCTGACTTACCTTCCGCTTAGTTTGAATCGTCGCGACGCTTAAGCGTTGGACGGTCGTCGTCCTTCTTGCTGTCGTCCGACTTGTCGGTGGTGTTCGATGTGCGGCGCAAGCTGGGCTTGTTGCCGTCTTTCTCGTCCAGAAGCTTGTGTTTGTTCTCAATCGCCGCCAAACGGGCTTTCACTTCATCGAATTCCGACGTAGTCACAACATATTGCTGCTTGGCCGGAAGAATCTTGCGGATCTCGTCCTGTGACTTTTCAATGCGATCCGGAGTCTGCGGATGCGTATCGAAGGCCTTGGACAGGGTGCCGGGCTTCTTCTTCTCCATTGCCTGAATCTTTTCGAAGAACGACACAAAGGCCGAAGGATCGTAGCCCGAGCGATACATGTATTCGATGCCCAGGTAATCGGCTTCTGCCTCGAAGCCGCGCGAGAAATGCAGGAAGGTCAGTGGAATTCCAAGGCCCATGCCTTCGTAGATTCCATACCCCAGCGCTCCGCCCATGAAGATGGCGGGGAGCGAAGCCAGTTGCAACAGGTTCATGCGCGTCATTTCGCGGCCGTAGTGGCATGCCGAAACGTGGGCAATCTCATGCGCCATCACGCCAGCCATCTCAGCTTCTTCGTCAGCTGCGAGGATCAGTCCCGAGTTCACGTAGAAAAATCCGCCCGGCAGAGCCATGGCGTTGACGACGTCGGAATCGATCACCTTGATGGTAAAAGGCACCTGCGCATCGGAGTTCCGGACCAGATTCTGTCCGACCCTGTTTACATATTCGGTAATAACGGGATCATTAATCAGCTTGATTTGCGATTCGATCTGCTGGGCATAGCGCCGCCCTGAGGCCACCTGGCCCTCGACAGAGTACCAGTTGCCCACGCCTCGTCCGCACCCTACATTGCGGTTCCCCACAGCATCGACGTCAGTCTTGCCGCCATTGTGCTTGATTTCGCTGTCGTCCTGAGTCGGAAGAGCGGCAGGGGCCTGCTTTGGCGCGTTCTGCACATCTCCGGCTTTTGGCTGCCCTTGGTCTGGATCGGGTGCCGGGGTTTGGGTCTGTGGATTCTGGCCCGGGGCCTGCGCCACGGTCCATGGGGCAACGCTGAACGCCGCCAATCCCAATGCGATTGCCAGCCTTCGGAACTTCATAGGAATACTCCTTATGCCGATTATACGCCCGCTCGGAAGACACCAAGTCCCATACTTGGTCTAGAGGTTAGACGCCGGAAACCCTTTTTCGGGTTATCCGAAAGGCCGAACAAAGGTATAGCGAGAGGAAAAAATGAGGAGGAAGTAGGTGCGAAGCCACAAGACGAGAGAGCGGAGAAGCCCCGAAACTGAGCTTCCCCGCTCAAGCGCAACCGGTGTCTAGTTCGTACCTGCCAGCAGACCGTACACGTCAAGTTGTGTCTGCGTTCCCACATAGACTTTGCCGTTGGCGATGGTTGGGACGGTGAACTTCACCGCCGGACCGGCCTTGTCTCGGGTCGATTTCTGGCCGCTGTTGTACAACTCCTTGCCTAGGTTCGTGGCGTCATAGGCATGAAGAACGGCGGCGCCGCTGGTCTTGTATCCCGCGTTGTTGAGTGTCCACAGAATCGCATTGGCATTCTGATTCGACGAAACCGACGGTGTCGTCCCCGGATAGCCGAAAGCTTTCGCCGTCTGCGAGGTGGGAGCGGTTGAGAGCAGTCCAGTCGTCGTGTTGAGCGTGAATGCTTTCAGGACGTCGCTGCTGCCGCCGAAGTACACGTGATTATTCCACCAAGTCGGCGAATTCCACATGCCACGGTTGGCTTCAGGCAGGTATTGGACAATCTGGCTGTTATCCGCCGCGTTGAATTTGCCCATATTGTCGCGATTGATGAGATAGATGTCCCCGCTCTTGGACCCCTGCACTAACAAATGAACATGCGGACCGCCGGTTTGATCGGGCAACAGAATAAGGCCGCCCGACCCGATATCGTGGTCGCCCGAGTCCAGGTTCGTTCCGTTATAGGGTTCAAAGTAATCCGACACGGCGAATGTATTGGCGGACGGCGGGGCGAGCTTGACGATGGCTTGTCCATAATCTTTCCCGCCGGTGTTGACGTCGAACGTGCCGTTGGCGACCGCGATAAATGTGTTGAACGTGGCATCACCCGCAGGACCGTTACCGGCCTCCCAGATGGCTCCTTCCGAAGCATTCGGCGTCGTTACCCAGGCGCCGGTCTGCGCCAGCGTCGTGGCGTTATACGACATTAGCCATCCGTGATAAGCGCTCTTATCACAGAGGGATCCCCAGGCAATTTCGACCCGGCCATTCTGTAGCAGAAGAGCAGAGCGCTGATTGTGGATTTTCGGATCGAAGGTCAACGTTCCGCCCGAAGATCCTTTTCCCGTTCCACTCACCGAGGCCGCGATGACAATTGGCCCGCCGAATTTTTCTGCACCGCTCGTAATGTCCAGAGCATGAAGCCGCTGGAAGAACTTCCCAGACTCCTTGGTGCGAACGAGAACGTACAGCGTCCCACTCGCCGGGTCGATCACCGGGGTGCTGAGGATGCCGATCTCGGTCGTGATTGTGTCCGGGCAACCTGCGTCCGTCGTCGAGACCGTAGTAATACCCTTCGTGGGATTGGTGAAGTTCACCTTCCAAAGCGGATTTGCATTGCTGCCGGTCTTGCTGTCGGCGTCAAAAGCGTAGACGGAATCATTCATGGTTGCCGCGAATACGACATTGTGCGTGGCGGAACCGACCTTGACGTTCGACACATACAAAGGCTGGGCATACAGGAATCCGTCGACCGTCTGCGAAAACAATTTTCCAAACTTCGTCGAATTCACATTCGTCAGCGTGAGTTTGGTCTCGGAAGTGTCATTGCCGGTGCGTGCATTGTCGTTATGGAAGGTAGCCACGGTCTGGGCCAGGCTATTGACGCTTAATGTAGCGCTCGAGGCGATTAAAACGGCCAGAGTAGCGAACAGGCGTGATGCAAGCGTCTTTCTGCGACGCAAATTCAACATACGTATGCTCCTGCGTTCAAAATGGATCGAATCATGGGGCCCATCGAGCAGAACCCGGTAAACGGGTGATTCGCCGGCTGACTTCATCTTGGTCGCGATGAACCCGGCGGGTGGGGGATACCTATCTCTAGTCTCTGACGATTGCGCCCGTCAAGGGTGAAGGTTATTGCACATTGAAGACCATCCGCACCGCTTTGAATGCTGCCCTGCTTGGAGAGAGGTATGCAATTGTTTGCATCTGAGCGACTGTCCCTAAGAGGGCCACCGTTCTCAATGTAGCCTCATTTCTTGCCTCCTTCGGTTCTCGGTCGTACGATAGCGCCTTCCGTTCATCCGCTTCCCGGAGGATGCATGCTTGATCGACGTCGTTTCCTGATGACGGCCGCAACCGGAGTTGCCACCTCTTTTGCCTTGCGCGGGGATCTCTTCTCTCAGCTTGAACAAATCCCTGCGCTCCCAGACCATTCCCTGCTCGATAAGGACGAAGATGCATTCTGGGCGGAGATGCGCAAGCAGTTCATCATTCCGCAAGACGAGATTTATCTGAACAACGGAACTGTGGGATCAAGTCCCGCTCCAGTACTGCGCGCGATTTTCGACGGGTACAACTCCACCGAGAAGATGGATCAGGAGGATCCTGAGGACTATCCCATCTGGGGATATGCCGCATGGAACGAGTTTCGCGATCCGCTAGCCCAGTTCGTCGGCTGCAAGCGCGATGAGATCGCCCTGCTGCGCAACGCCACCGAAGCCAATAGCTATATCGCCAATGGAATCGACATGAAGCCGGGTGATGAAGTTTTGATGACCGATCAAGAGCATCCCGGCGGCGAACATCCCTGGGATCTGAAGGCGAAGCGCTACGGCATCGTCGTCAAGAAGGTCACGCTTCCCCGCCCTGTGAAAGACGCCGCCCAGGTTCTGAATCTTTTCAACGATGCGATTACGCCACGCACCCGGATCCTCTTCTTCAGTCACATCACGACATTTTCGGGCGTCGTGCTGCCTGCTACGGAACTTTGCGCACTCGCCCGCACGAAAGGAATTCTTTCCGCGGTCGATGGAGCCCACGTTCCAGGCATGATGCGTTTGAATCTTCACGACATCGGTTGCGACATGTATTCGTCGAGCCCGCACAAATGGCTCTTCGCTACCAAAGGCTCAGGTTTTTTGTATGTTCGCGACGAGGTGATCGACCGGCTGTGGTGCACCATCGCCACCGAAGGGTGGGATGACATGAAGATTCGGGCGGAACGATTCCAGCGCATCGGGAGTTCGAATGTCCCCGCACTCTGCGGGCTGCGCGCTTCGATCAAGCTGGCGGACGATATCGGTATCGACCGCATCGAGCGCCGTCACCGGAAACTCGCCGACTACATCCTCGATGCAATGACAAAGCGCGGTGCGGAATCGTGGACGTCGCCCGATCCAGCATTGCGGTGCGGCATTGTAAGCGTGAATGTTCCGACCGTGGCGCGGATGGATCTGGAGAACTGGCTTTGGAAGACGCACAAGATCCGCATCCGCGGAGCCGAACCGCACAAGCTTCGACTCTCGACTCCGTACTATCTGCAGAGGAAAGACATCGACCGCTTCCTCGAGAAATTCGACGAGTACAAGCGGGAGAAGAAGATTAGTTAAGGTAACGAGTCATTCGTGAGCACAAAGGGCGAACGACTCGAACCTCCCGGCCTCGGTTAAGCGTAAGGGCAAGACTTCACCACGGAGGCACGGAGTAATCTCTGATATTTCTCCGTGGCTCCGTGACTCGGTGGTGATTGTTTCCCTAGTCGTAGTATTCCAGCCCCAGGTGCGTGATCAGTTCTTCGCCCTTCAGGTGGCGCAGCGTGTTCTTCAACTTCATCAACTGAATGAAAAGATCGTGCTCCGGATACAAGCCGGGCACGGTCATAGGAGACTTAAAGAAGAAGCTCAGCCACTCCTGGATGCCCAAACCCTTCAGTTCAGAGCAGCGTTGAGCGAGGTCCATCAGTAGCACCAGGTCGAGCACAATCGGCGCCGCCAGAATCGAGTCGCGGCAAAGGAAGTCCACCTTGATCTGCATCGGATAGCCCAACCATCCGAAGATATCGATGTTGTCCCACCCCTCTTTGTTGTCTCCGCGCGGCGGGTAATAGTTGATGCGCACCTTGTGGTACATATTCCCGTAAAGATCCGGATAGAGCGCCGGTTGCAGTATGTGTTCGAGGACTCCGAGTTTCGATTCTTCCTTAGTCTTGAAAGAACCGGGATCGTCGAGAACCTCGCCGTCGCGATTGCCAAGAATATTGGTCGAATACCATCCACTGAGTCCGAGCAACCGCGCCTTAAATGCCGGCGCCAGCACTGTCTTCATCAGCGTTTGCCCCGTCTTGAAGTCTTTGCCGCAGACTGGAGCTTCGTTCTTGCGCGACAGCTCGAGCATCACTGGCAGGTCGACCGTAAGGTTTGGTGCCCCGTTGGCGAAGGGAACGCCCTCCATCAAGGACGCATATGCATAAATCATCGATGGCGCAATCATTTCGTCGTTTTCGCGCATGGCCTTTTCGAAGGCTTTCACCGACTGATGCGCTTCCGTTGGTTCGATAAACGATTCGGTCGAGCCGCACCACATCGTGACCAGTCGATCCGCGCCGCTGGTTTTCCTGAAGTTGCGAATGTCTGCCCGCAACTGCTCGGCAAGATCCATCTTGTTCTTGCCCTTCTTCACGTTCGGCCCTTCGATCTTCTTGACGTAATTGTGGTCAAAGACAGCGGGGAGAGGATTGATGGAACTGAGGAAAGGCTTTAACTGCTCCAGAAGGCGATAGTCAAGGACTCCCGCGTTGGACGCTGCCTCGTACATGTTGTCTTCAAAAATGTCCCACCCGGTGAAGACCAGGTCGTCGAGCCCTGCAAGGGGAACGAATTCCTTCACCTTCGGAGAACGGCCATCCGTGCGCTTGCCCAGACGAATCGTTCCCATCTGGGTCAGAGAACCGATTGGCTTCGCAATACCCTTGCGGATCGCTTCGACGCCAGCAACGAACGTAGTCGCTACTGCGCCCATGCCCGGGATCATCACTCCCAGTTTCCCTTCGACTGGCTCAATGGTGCCCCGCTCAACCTTGGGGGACGACCGTTTACCGCCACTGGTTCGAGCTGCCATCTTCATCTCGCGGGTGGCGCGCTCGGCATGGGCTAAGGCAGTCTCACGATGCTCGTGCTCGCGCGCAGAGGCAGCAGTAGCGAACTGTTTACGGTGACGGCGTCCATCCGCATCCCACCAATCGGCCATGAAAACTCCGGGCTTCTTCTGATACATGAGGCTCCTTTTGGTGACGGTGGCTTGCCACCACACTGTCACCAGGATGACTCGTCATAATCTCATGGGTCAAAGTTGTTTGGCAAATGAATCGGGCGGAGGGTCGGAAATTCAGCCTCAACTGAGCGCGGTGATCATTCAAAGGTCAGCGCCAGAAAGGACTTCTCAGGGGCCGGAAGCACCGGTCGTAACCTCTCGAGCCCAAGCCATGGCGTCATTGTAGGCGCGGTTCACCGAAGGCAACGACAATTTCAATTTCTTAGCCAGTACCGTGACCTCTTCCCAGTCGCCCTCTTCTCGCGCCAGCATCAGATGGTATATCGGCGTCAGTGGGGTTTCTCGGCCGATCTTTGCTTCCAGCAATTGTGATTTTGTATCGGCGTCCAACGGCAGTCCTTCCACCACGACTCCCATGGGAAGTTCAAGGATGGCGTCCATCATCGAAAGCATTCCCATCAAGAACAGGTCGGAGTGACCATGCTCTACTTTCGAAGCGATGGTCTCGCAAAATTGCGCCCGAACCAGCGACGACAGAACCAGGTCGGAACACTTGTCATGGCCCATCATGAGAGTGGTCGCCATCCGTATCCAGCGCACCAGTTCGCGCTCCCCTAACAGCGAAATCCCGTGCCGGATCGACTGCACCGGGGCGGTGAGGCCAAGCAGTGGTGAATTCAGATAGCGCAACAGCCGGTAACAAAGCGACGCATCATGTTTGATCAACCCTTCAACCGCGTCCAGATCAACATGGGCTGCCGAAACGGCCTGCAAAAGGCGGAGATGCTCGGCGTGATTGGCCGGGATATGGCGCGCCCGCATGTGTTCTGGGCGCCGAAAGAAATATCCCTGAAATAGACTGAAACCGTCCTTGTCGGCGGTCAGCATCTGCAAGCGGTTCTCGACTTTCTGCGCCAGCAACCGGCATGGTCGCGTGGCATAACGGGCTCGAAACGCCGTATTCTCTTCTGGCTTATATCGGCGAATGTCCACTTTCAGAAAGTCGGCGTACTGCACCAGTGCTTCTCTGGGATCGTTTGGGGCGAAATTGTCGAGCGCAATGCTGTACCGTTTCTGTTTCAGTCGCTGGCACGCAGCGTGGACAGACTCGTCCGGTGGGACATTCTCCTGAATCTCAACAACCACGCGATCTGGCGGCAGAAGCAGGAAATAATCTTTTAATAGCATGTGCTGCGAACAGTTGATGAACGCAAGCCGCCCGTCGCACACGGCATCAAGGCCAAGTACGTTGAGCGTGTCGATCGTGCTGGAGGTCGCGCTGTCCCGGTCTGAACTGAAATGGCTGGCTTCGGCATTCTCGCGAAACAGCAGTTCGTATCCCACCACTTTTTCGTCTTTGGTGAGAATCGGTTGCCTGGCCAGCCAGGGATTCGGTTTCAAAGCGGGAGCTTGCCCAGTTGTATTCATGGCCTGCGACAGCTATCGGCGAGTTCCCCCGAGGACTTGAGTTCAGTCAACGACGCTACGCCCCCAAAAGACTTCGAACGTCCTTCGCCTCGCAGGTTTCCCCAATCCGCGGGAAAACTTTTTCGACGCTGTGTCGATGGTTTTCGGCGTCGCGGTCCGTCATGGCGTCCACAGGTAGAACCACGTTGTATCCGAGGTCGAAAGCGCCTCGGGCGGTGGATTCGACTCCCACGCTGGTGGATACACCACAAAGAAAGATCTGCGTGACATTCCTTCCGCGGAGATGTCGATCGAGATTGGAGCCCAGAAATGCCCCGGGACAGCGCTTTTCGACGACAAAGTCGTCGGCAGTCTGCCCCAGTTCAGGAACGAATTCTGCCCAGTGGGTCGGCAGGGACATTTTCGGAGGACCGGCATCCGTACGTCCGGAAGGGCGCCCGGTTACATGCACCAGGACGACCGGAAATTTTCGCTCGCGGAACGCGCGTGCGAGTTCAGCCGTTCGAGCGAGCACATCGGCAATGGGATGTACAGTCGGCGCGGCGACAATTCCCTTTTGCAGATCGATGACCACAAGGGCCGGAATAGGATCGAGATTTGTGAGAGCCATTGAGTATCCTTTCCATTCTTCTTCCAATCGCGATTCTCCTAAACCGTGCGCTAATGTTTAGGAGAATGGCGCAACCGCCGTTTCATGTTCGCCCGCGATGACATCTTTCTTTCGAACTGGAAGCAAACCCATCTCCTGGTAAATCGGACGCATGACTCTCCTCACGCTCGGCAATTCCACGGTGAACCAGATTGCTCCAGCAATGCACAACGTTCCGGTCACGATCACGGTGTGCGGAGCTCCAATGCGGTGAGCCAGTCCGCCCGCGAGCAAGCTTCCGAACGGCGCTGCCCCGAAGAAAGCCATCGTGTAGTAGCTCATCACACGGGCGCGCTTGTCTTCGCTGACCAGGGCCTGCACGATTGTGTTGCTCGCGGAGGAAGTCTGCATCAGTCCGAAGCCCACGAAGACCATCAGCACCAGCGACAGCCACAAAGTGTGGGAAAGTCCGAATAAGATCAACGCGATTCCCAGTGTGGCCGCAGCCAGCTGAAGCATGCGCGTCAAGCCAACGATCGATTTCCGGAGCGCTAAAGAAAATGCAGATATGAGCGCTCCGACGCCGGACGCTCCGGTGAGCCAACCCAGCGTGGATGCGCCACCGTGCAGCACTTGAGCGGCGAATACGGGCATCAGCACGGCATACGGATAGCCCATTAGGCTGATCAAACCGAACAACAAGAGAATCGCCCGGATGGGACGAAACGTCCGCACATAATCCCATCCTTCACGCATTTGCTCGACCATACTGCTGGTGCTGCGGCGCACGTCGGCCGGAGTGATTCGCATCATGAGAAGCGATGCGATCACAGCGAAATAACTGACACCATCGAGGAGAAAGCACCAGCCTTCACCAAAGGCCCCGATCACGATTCCGGCGATCGCAGGTCCGATCAGTCGAGCTCCATTCGCCATGGAAGAATTGATCGCGATGGCATTGCTGAGGTCAGTGCGATCCTCGACCATTTGAACGAGGAAGGATTGGCGACCTGGCATGTCGAAAGCGTTGATCAACCCTTGCAGAGCCGTCAGCGCCACCACTTCCCACAGGGTTATCACGTTCGCGAGAGTCAAAGCGGCCAGCGCGAGAGATTGGACTGCGGCTGCGGCCTGCGTCCACAGCAGCAATTTGCGCCGATCGAGCCGCTCTACCCAGACGCCAGCAAATGGCCCGAGCAGGAAAGACACAATCTGTCCGGCGAATCCCACGACTCCCAGAAGAAGCGCCGAGTGCGTGATGCGATATACGAGCCATGTCGTGGCCAGGCGGGTCATCCACGTGCCGATCACCGACACGCTCTGTCCGAAAAAGAAGAGCCTGAAATTTCGATGGCGCAATGCGCGCCATGCCCGCGAAATGGAGCCGCTCTCCGCCATTATCGCTCCGCCAATCGGCGAATGATGTCGCCCGCCTTGAACAGTGTCTTACGCTCCTGCTCGTCAAGTTCCGCGACGGCCTCGGCGAGCCATGTGTGTTTCGCATCCCTTCGACGATTGCGAATGGCCGCGCCTTTGGGCGTTAAAAGGATATTCATCTGACGGCCATCGGTGGGATGAGCTTTGCGCTCCACCATCCCGCTCGCCTCCAGTGCGGCGACGGTGGTACCCATCGACTGCGGCTTCATGCCTTCAGCGCGGGCCAGATCCGCTGTGGTTGTCGGTCCCTCGCGTGCCAGGCGGGCCATGACGGCCCATTCGGTCAACGAGAGATCCTGCGAAGTGGCTGCCGCGCGGATTCGCCGCACCAGCATGCCCATCGCCTGAATAAAATCGCCAACGGCAGCATCCTGACGTTTTTCTTCGTTTGTGGATACGGTGATCATATTGACAGTTTACCTTGCAAGTCTTACTTCCAAATTAGACTCCTGATGTCTCCAGATCGTTGCTTTTTGTTTGTGCTTGGCTTCCCAGCCTTTTGCGATGATTACGAATGTCACCGCGCGCATTGAATCGGCGCCATAAAATCTTTGAATTGGACTCTTGCACTAATCCTGTTGCATAGTGGAATCACTTCGCGAGCCATCTGAGTCAGCCGGTTCCCAGCGAAGTCTCAGTTTGCGTGCCAGCCGTGTCAGCGGCACTGCAAATCTCCTTACCTTGTCGTTTTTCAACCAAGCCTGAGCCCATGCGATCCGGCATTTGCGCGGACAGCGTGCTCGCCAGACTCGCCCCTGTGTGGGGCCAAGGAGATCTATGACATCGATTCGCAACTTCGCTTATGCCGCCCTGTTGGCGGTAACCATGTGCAGCGTCGTCCCGAGTAATGCCTTCGCCTGGGAACCGGCACACGGCAAGTTCAACCTCACCCACGACGTTCACTGGGGAAATACTGCCGTGCCCGCAGGAGAATATTCCTTTTCCTTCGACACGAACGGAGTTTCGCCTGTGCTCAACCTGACAAAGCTGAACGGAGCGCCCGCCGGATTTATGGTTCTCGTTCCGGTCCAGGAAGAGTCGCGGCTCACCGGGATCAACCGCCTCGTTCTGGAATCGTCTTCGGAAGGTAGCTACGTCAGCGCAATGCGCCTGCCGGAATTCGGCATGACGCTCTACTTCAATGCACCAACGCATGTAGCGGAGAAACAGGTGGCCAAAAGCGGAACCACGCTGATGGCATCGGGCAAATAACAGAGCTACGCAACGCAACTCGAGGCGGAGAACCCAACCAGGTTCTCCGCTTTTTCTTGCGCGCGGAAAAGAGCGAGAGGAAGCCCCCATGCACCCATGAAAAGGCCGACCCTGCTCTGGGTCGGCCGTTGATTTCTGGTGGTGACAGGACTTCTCTATGCTTACGCGGGTGGAACCTGAGAATTGCCTCGGACGTCATCGCTCAACACAATGGCTTCTGCGATTTCCTTCATCGGCTTGCGCTTCTGGCGGCTCTGCCGTTGCAGAGCCAGGTATGCCTGCTCTTCGTTGAGCCCCAGGTCGCGTTGCAGAATTCCTTTCGCGCGCTCCACAATCTTCCGTGTCTGCAGTTGATCGGTAAGAGTCAGGTTCGCTTCCTCAAGCCGGGCTAGCTCAATCTCCGCGCCGACAAGATAGCCGATCGTCGAGATCACGCGAATCTCGCGATGCCGATAGACGTGATGTTGTCGATGTTGCAGATTGATCACGCCAACGACGCGTCCGCGACACATTAAGGGTACTGAGAGGAATGCTTCGTAGCTGTCCTCCGGCAGTTCGTGGAAGAACTGGAAGCGTGGATCTTGGGAAGCTTTCTCCGGGATCGCAACTGGCTCGTGATGCTCCGCGACCCATCCGGTGATGCCCTGCCCGACACGCAGTTTCAGCCGATCGACCACTTCCGGATGTGGATTCTTCGAAGCACGCAGAACGAGTTCATCGCCTTCGAGCACGTAGATGAGGCAGGAGTCGCACTTCACCAGGGCGGAAGCAAAATCAACGACGCGAGTCAGCACTTCATGAAAACCGTCAGCCGCATTCAGACGGACACTGATCTCGTGAAGCAACGCTACATGTGAGTCCTCAACAGATATGAAGGTGTCCATGCCGTACATTATCGATTTTGCGAAAAGTATGTCTAATTCCAAATTTTGATGGACGCGATAAAGGAATTCCTTCGGGTTTGTTACCAACGTTTAACATCTTTATCAATTTTGGGTGCATCGCACATTCGGTATGCGCAACGGATGAGTGTGCACGTTTTTGCAGCCCCGACTCTCATTTGTAAGTTATTTATGGCTTCCCGTCGACGTCCATTGTTTTCACAGGCAAGTCCCAATGAGCGTCAAGGATTTCAAAGCGCCGCTGCTCTTCCCGCAAATAGGTCTCTTGATCGGGCCATAGTTGCTTCTTCAGGCCGTCTTCATCGAAAGCTTCGTTAGCGACGGTCCCATTCTTGAAAACGATCGTCACGCGGTAGTCCCAGCGGCCGTCTTCGGTGGTGTGATACCGAGGTTGATCGATCCAGACCTTTGTCATCCTGCCCATGTCGACCTCCTTCTTGAGCAGCGGGTAGTGGTTTTTCTTGAAGAGCTTGAGAAATTCGTCGGCATGTCCCCACTTTGTTTTGTAGTAGTACTCAACGACAAAAGGTTTCTCGCTACTGGTAGATTGGGCCTGCAGCGTGATCGGTAAGGCGAGAGCGACGAACAGCAAGGCAGCTAGGACTCGACGGAGTTTCACAGTTTTCTCCTGGAATGAGAGTGCTTCTGCTTGTACACGAAGCTGGAGAGAGCGGCAAGGGGTGCTGGTCGAGTAATGGCAAGGTTTAGTTTGTCGGTTTCAGAAACGAGGCGTCAGTTGGAAGACGAACAGGCAATCGTGCAGCTATTTGAAGACGGCGATCGCGCGCTGATCTCCGGCGACGAGGAAGAACTCCGCCGCATCTATGCCGACGACTACGTCCAATATGACGAGTCAGGAAAGATTTCTTCGCGACAAGACTTGATACGCAATCTCGCCTCAGGATCTCTTAGTTTCATTGCCATGACTTCGACTGGGCGAACAGTACGACTCTTCAGAGACTTCGCCATCGTTCACGGTTCCGAAGAGGACGAAATCGAACGCGACGGAAAGAGGATGTCTCTCCGTTACATTTATATGGATCTCGTGATCAAGCGCAATGGCCGGTGGCAAATAATCGCTTCACAACTGGCGACGACGCCATCGTAATGATTGGGAGAATCAGGCTTCCTGGCGGCTGATTCGGTGCTGCCAGTGACTCCAAACAAACCAGATCACGCCCGCGACCAGAACGACTCCGATCACGGCATCGAACTTGTGGAAGTATTTGCCGAGTTCGCGCCAGTTCTCGCCCAACTTCATCCCGAGATAGGCCAATCCCAGGCACCAGGGCCAGGATCCGAGAAACGTGTACAAATGAAAGCGGCCACGCGGCATGCGCGCAATGCCCGCGGGCAAAGCAATGAACGTACGAATTACCGGCAGCAAACGTCCCACAAATACCGCGAGATATCCCCAGCGCGCGAAGAATCGATCAGCCCAATCGAGCTCGCGGCGACCCATCAAAATCCAGCGCCCGTAGCGTTCCACCAGAGGACGTCCGCCATAACAACCGATTTCATAGGCAATAAGCGATCCGATATTGCATCCGATCGCGCCCGCGGTCGCCGCCCATAGCAACTTGAATGTCCCTTGAAAAACGAGATAGCCCGCGAACGGCATGATCAATTCCGAAGGGAGAGGAATGCAGGCTGACTCGATTGCCATGAGGAGCGCGATGCCGGCATAGCCGGTTGCTGCGATCACACTGCTGATGAAGGAAAAAAGGATTGCGAGGATCTTTTCAGTCATAGAGCCGTTCTTAAAACCCCAAGTCTTCTCTTACCCGTCGGAATCGTGACGCTCCTCTACCAACTAAAAAGACAGCATCTTAATTCAGTGTAACGGAGATTTGTGCCGAACCGGCGTGGCTAGAAGGAGCCTTCCTGGGTGAATGCGTAGCCGGGAATCGTTGCGCCTTGCGGACCTTTCACAACTTTGATGCGAACAGTGGGCGCATCAGGTGCATTGATTCCGGCAGGCCGCAACATGGCATATTGCGTGAAGACTTCGCTGTAAACCTTGGTGACAAGGTAATCCTGGCCATCCGTCTCGCTGCGCCAGACTTGCCCGAGTTGTATGGAGTTCACGGCCACGTTGAGTCCTGTAGGAACGATGTACCTCAAGACTACCGAGCGGGATGGTAGGCGTCAATTCCAAGTGAGGTTACCAAGGACCACCGAGCGCGGCTTTGTCTTTGGTGAGAGGCGCATGAAATTCGCATCGTCGACCGTCGCTGGTAGGATGTTGGGCTTAGGAGATCTCAATGCCGCGTGGAGTCGCTCCCCGTCAACCGGCCCGAACCGGCCGACAGGATAAAGTTGCCAAATCTAATGCTGGAGCCAAAAATGTTCGCGTGGGGACGCGCGACATCGCTCCTGCGAGCCGAGGTAAAGCCTTGGCAGCAGCCCCAAAGGGGCGCCAGAAAGCCGAACGAAAATCCGCTGCCGTGTCCGCCCGAAAGCTGAAAGGTTACAACCCCATTGCTCCAGAGCGAGTCGACGACATCCTGAAGCGGTTGAACCAACTCTATCCTGACGTCACATGCGCACTCACCCATGCGAGCGCATGGGAGCTTCTCGTGGCGACGATCCTTTCCGCACAATCCACCGACGTAACCGTCAACCGCGTTACGCCCGAGCTGTTTCGCAAGTATCCCACGGTGCAGGCCTTCGCTGCGCTCACTCCGGAACAGCTTGAACCCGAGGTCCGCTCGACGGGATTTTTCCGCAATAAGTCGAAGTCCGTAGTGGGCGCGGCGAAAAAGGTGGTCGCCGAGTTCGACGGAATCGTACCCGACGATATCGAAAAGCTGCTGACTCTTCCGGGAGTGGCCCGCAAAACGGCGAATGTCGTGCTTGGAAGTTGGTTCAAAAAGGCGGAGGGTGTGGTGGTTGATACCCACGTTCACCGCATCTCACGTCGATTGGAATTGACGGCGCAGAACGATCCGCAAAAGATCGAACAGGATCTGATCAAGATCCTTCCCCGCGACCGATGGATTCTCTTCTCCCACCAGATCATCTGGCACGGTCGCAAGGTCTGCTTTGCCCGCAAGCCCAAATGCGCGGAGTGCACGCTGGAAAATATCTGTCACGCCGGCGACAAGACCTGGAGCACGGTGGATATGCACCGGAATGCGAAAGTGTAAGCCACATCTATTCCGACTCCCCTGTCGTGCTCGGCAACGCGTGGCCCTACGTAGCTCCAGCCCGAGGGTGCTCCCGCCTCTTTGATAAACTTTTTCTTCATCTATGCCGCGAGGCTAACCCTTCCCATGCGCGTTCACACACTGTTTGCTATCGTCATCCTTATGAGTACTGTAGTCGCCGATTCCGCAGCGCAGACTCTCCCTGCGCCCCAGGCTGTCACTGATCCCAAGAAGATTGCGTCCAAGCCGAATGCCCAGGTCGAACCGCGCGGCCTCACCATTGAGAAGCTCTATATGACGCGCCAGATAGGTCGTCCAACATGGTCTCCGGATGGAAAGAGCATCGCCTTCATCTCAAATATGAGCGGTCGTAACAACATCTGGCTGATCTCATCGGATGGCGGATTCCCTACCCAACTCACGGTCAGCGATCAGAGGCAGACCGCGCCCGCATGGTCTCCGGATGGCAAGTGGATCGCGTATCAATCGGACTTCGACGGCGATGAGATGTGGGACATCTTTCTCGTTTCACCGAAAACAGGCAAGGTCGTGAATCTCACGCAGACCCGCGAGATTGCGGAGATGAGCCCGACATGGTCCCCCGACGGCCGCTTTCTCGCATACGAAGTGAAGGCGAAAACCTCCGCGGCTTTTGAGATTGACGTCTATGACACGGTCATGCGCGAACTCAAGCACATCACAACTGGCACGCCGCAGGATCTGGGAAATTACTCGCCAATCTGGTCGAAAGACGGAAAGTACATCGTCTACTCGCAAGAACAAGCCAAAGGAACAGACTCAAATATCTTCATTGCGGATGTCGCCGCAGGAAAGAGCACATTGCTCACGCCCCACGAAGGCGAGCAGCGCTTTGCCGCAAGTTCGATTTCTCCGGACGGCAAGCATGTTTTGTTCACATCGAATGCCGCTAACGGGTACCAAAATGTCGGACTGCTGGAGATTGCCTCGAAGAAAGTTTCTTGGCTCACCAAAGACAAGTGGGAAATTCACGCAGGGGAATTTTCACCGGACGGCAAACATCTGACGTTCACCGCCAATGTCGATGGCAATCAGGACATCTACCTGCATGACATTGCCACCGGCAAATCCACGTCCCTCGAGATTCCCAAAGGTGTGAATGAATTGACAGGTGGACATTCCGCATTCAGCGCGGATGGTTCCCGCCTGCTTTACAACCACAATGGTCCCACTGCGCCCGGCGATTTGTGGGTCTATCACCTCGACACCGGCAAGTCGCAGCAACTCACGCATTCGCTCGTCGGCGGCGTGCGCTCAGAAGACATGGTCGAACCTTTTCTCATTCACTATCCGAGCCGCGACGGCAAGTGGACGATCTCCGCTTTCCTGTATGTTCCGTTCAACATGGCGCGGAATGGGCAGAATGCGGCGGTCGTCTACATTCATGGAGGTCCCACCTCGCAGACGGTGAACTCTTTCAACCGTTTCGTGCAGTTTGCCGTGAATCAGGGTTACATGGTGCTCGCGCCGAATTATCGCGGATCGACAGGCTACGGAAAAGAGTTTCAGCAAGCTAATCTCTTTGACATGGGCGGCGGAGATTTGCAGGACGTTCTCGCCGGCGTGGACTGGATCAAACTAACTGGCCATCTCGATCCCAAGAAGATTGCCGTGATGGGAGGCAGTTACGGTGGGTATTTGAGCATGATGGCAGTGACCAAGGCTCCGGACGTCTGGGCTGCCGGGATTCCGATTGTTCCCTTCGTGAATTGGTTCACTGAAATTGAGAATGAGGATCCAGTATTGCGGCAATCCGATCTCGCGACCATGGGAGACGTGGTTAAGAACAAAACGCTCTATGAAGATCGATCGCCGATCAATTTCATCGACCAGATCAAGGCTCCGCTGCTGCTCCTCGCGGGAGGACACGATCCCCGTTGTCCGAAATCAGAGACGCAGCAAGTCGTCGACGCGATCAAGAAACGCGGCGGCACGGTGGATGCGAAGGTCTACGAAAACGAGGGCCACGGGTTTGCTCGCGTGGAAAATCAGATCGATGCGTACAAGCGGGTTGCGGACTTTTTGCTCGCCCACGTGGTACCGGCGGATTGCAGTTGCTCCCTGAGCGAATAAGCCTATTGTTGCTGCTGCTGTTCCTGGTCCAACCGCCTCGCCGCTGAGCGAACAAGGGTCGGCCTGGATCGGACGACAAAGCTGGGACTGGCGACTTCGGGTGCAATCCGGTCAGTCGGGCTCACCGTCACCGCGACGCTCAACTCACTCTCAGCTTCGCCTTTGTAGACGCCGCGAGTCGGTGGCACGTCGGCATAATCCCGGCCGATGGCCACGCGAATGTGACGGTCTCCGCCGACGAGATCATTCGTCGGATCGAACGATACCCATCCCAGTCGAGGCACGAGAGCTTCGATCCATGCGTGCGATGCGCCTTCCAAAGAACGATCCTTTTGCTTGTCGTCGCGGTGAAACATGTATCCACTGACGTAGCGCGCTGGGATGTTCAACCCACGCAAGAGAGCGATCATAATGTGGGCAAAATCCTGGCAAACGCCCTGCCTCGATTCCAGCGCCTCTTCGATCGGCGAATCCACCTTCGTGCTGTTCTTCACATACGAGAACAACTTGTAGATCGACGCATTGAGTTCCGTGAGAAGATCCAGCGGATTTCCCCGCCGCTCGCAGTTCAACTCCTTGGCCAGTTTCTCGAGCAGTTCGCTGGATCGCGCGAAGGTGCTGGGCAACAGCATCTCCCAGTAGTCTCCGCCTGCAACCATGGCGTCGAGGTCGGCCCAGTCACCGCAGTCGGCGACACGCGGAGCAGTGATCGATTGCACTTCAACGGAAGACTGGGCAGTAACCTTCACCTGCGCATGACGACCCGCGATATCGAAGTGGTGTACGGTGTTGCCCACGAAGTCGCGGTACTGCATGACGTTGGCCGCAGGTTCGACCTTAAGCGAAAAATTGAGACATCGCTGCTCTCCGTCGCTGCGCGGCTGGAGGCGTACCTCCATGATGCTCTCGCGAACAGCGGGTTCATAGCGAAACGTGGTAGTGTGGCGGACGGAATAAATCATGTTTAGTGTTTCATCGAGTCATGCCGTGATTCGAGGTTCTCAACAAATCGCTTTACGAAATCAGCTCCGCTTCCACCGAGTAATCGAAATAAACCTGGTGGATGGCGGCATGAGCCTGTCCGCACTGCGAGCGCACGCTATCCATGTAACCAGTTGCGCCCGACGCCATGATCTCTTCGATCTGGCTGAAGCTAAGCGTGGCTTGCAGGCGGCCCGCGAGCCGCTCAGGCTGTTCTCCCTTACGCTCGGTCATCTCCCCGATCGCCGCCAGTGAAGCGTGCACCATGTCGACGGAAAACCGCACCGAATGAGGGAATTCGGGATTCAGCAGCAGAAACTCCGCGACCCGCAGGGGCCGCAGTTCCGCCGTGTACGTCTTGCAATAGGCCTCAAACGCAGCACAGGACTTCAACAATCCGACCCACTCGAGATATTGTTCACTTTCCACCGCCTGATCCAGCGGGTCGGATAAGCTTCCGAAGTACGTTCCGATCAGCCTCGCCAAGGCGTCCGTCCGTTCTACAAATCGACCGAGCTGGATGTACTGCCAACCTTCGCCGTGCGACATGGTCGAATCGGTCACGCCTTGAAATAAATGAGCGCCTTCCTGAACGGCGCGAAAAAAGACATGCGATTGCAGCAACCATGCTTCCGTTTCCGTGGTGCTGTTGACCTGAAGGTACAGCCGGTTAAGTTGCTCCCACATTTCGCTGCTGCACTGTTCGCGCACCTGCCGCAGGTTTTCACGCGCCGCTGCCACGCAGGATAGGATCGACGATGAATTTGTGCGGTCCAGCGTCAGGATGTGTGTCATCGAGGTCGCGCCCACAACACCATCCTCTGGAGCAGGGACCTGACAAGCCTTCAAGAGTCGCATCCAGCGCCCCGCGCCGGCCTCGGGCGACTGGTCCAGCCGCAACTGTAGGTTGACGTCCATCAACCGCGCCGTGTGTTCGGCGCGTTCGAGATAGCGGCTCATCCAGTAAAGGCTGTCCGCAACCCGCGATAGCATGGCTGTTCGTCTCAATCCTTCAGCCCTCATCCGCGCAGGACCCAGGTGTCCTTACTCCCACCGCCCTGCGATGAATTCACAACCAGCGATCCGCGGCGGAGTGCGACACGCGTCAATCCTCCTGGCACCAGCGTGACGTTTTCGCCGTAAAGAATGTACGGACGCAAATCCACGTGCCGCGCCTGAACCTCGCCTTCCAGAAAGCACGCGGCGCGCGACAAACTCAGCGTTGGCTGCGCGATGTAATTCCGCGGTTCCGCCAGGATCCGCTGACGGAAGTCTTCCCTATCGGCCTCGCTGCTATGGGGACCGATCAACATGCCGTAGCCGCCCGACTCGCCGACTGCCTTCACCACCAGTTCGTCCATATGCTCCAGAACATAATTTCGTTGCGATCGATCGCTGAGCAGATAAGTCTCGACATTCTGCAAGATCGGGTCTTCGCCAAGGTAGTAGCGGATGATTGCTGGCACATAGGCATACACAGCTTTGTCGTCGGCCACACCTGTGCCGATCGCGTTCGCCAAAACTACGTTTCCCGCACGGTAGGCATTGAACAGTCCAGGCACACCGAGGTTTGAATCCGAGCGGAAGCAAAGCGGATCAAGGAAGTCGTCATCGACGCGCCGGTAAATCACATCGACGCGCTGTAGGCCCGCCGTCGTCCGCATGTAGACAATGTTGTCGTGCACCAGCAGATCCCTGCCCTCGACGAGTTCAATTCCCATCTGCTGGGCCAGGAACGTGTGTTCGAAATAGGCGGAGTTGAAAACTCCAGGTGTCAGCAGAACGACCTTCGGTTCATTGCGCGCGGTGGTGTTAGCCGGGGAGAGCGCGCGCAGGGTCGATAACAGAGCCTGCGCATAATGGTCGACCGGGCTGACGCCGTAGTCGCGGAAGAGCGTAGGAAATACTTTTTTCAGTACTTTGCGGTTCGCCAGCATGTAAGAAACGCCGCTGGGCACGCGCAAATTGTCTTCGAGAACGGCAAAGCTGCCGTCCGGGAGCCGCACGAGATCCGTGCCGCAGATGCTCACATAAATTCCGCGAGGCACCGAAAGACCGCGCATTTCTCGCCGGAAGTGGCGACAGCTATAGACCAACTCGCGCGGCACAATACCATCGGACAGAATTCGCCCCGCGTGATAAATATCTTCAAGAAAAAGATTCAGAGCGGCGATCCGCTGGGTAAGGCCGTTTTCGATCTTGTGCCACTCGTGGTACGGAATGATTCGAGGAAGAAGGTCATTTGGAAATACCCGCTCGGTTCCCTCGTCGTTG
Organism: uncultured Acidobacteriota bacterium; assembly: GCA_963819455.1. GTDB lineage: Bacteria > Acidobacteriota > Terriglobia > Terriglobales > Acidobacteriaceae > Sulfotelmatobacter. The sequence continues at coordinate 273,212 of CAWFWF010000007.1, read as the reverse complement.
CCGTAGACGGTGAAGGTGATGCCCTGGTGCAGGAAAGAAAGATCGGCGGCCTGCTGGCTCTTGCGCAATTCTTCGGGCGGCAACTCCAGCAGTCGCTGGAACAGCGCTTTATAGTGCGCGCGAGGCGTACCCGGCGATGCGAACATCTCATCGTAGGCCGAATCGAATTGGTAGTTTCGGAACGGCGGACGGAATAGACTGAGCGGCACCTCCGGAGGGTTCATCCGGTGTACAAGTCCGCGGGCTCGGGTACGGCTCGGCTGCACCATGAGACTCTAGGTTTCTGCCCCGGTCTGAGTCCAATCAATATTGTCTATCGGAGCGATTTGGATTTCGACTATCGAGACGGGCTTTGGCCCGCCGCCTTTGATGTTCAAGCCGATATCTTTGGTTGTCGTGCGTTTCGAACATCCGCCGGAACGTCCTGGTTCGCGGGAAAAAATGTCCGGCCTTGGGCCAACAAGCGGGCGTATCTCGAACTCGCTTGCGACTCGGTTATCTACTGTTTTTGTCCTGAAGTGAAAACCGTCCACGGTCCGGCCTTCATATCCTTCAACAAGGGCTTCTGCCACGAATATTCCGGATGTTTATCCAGGAAATCCGCGGCCAGAAAATCGGCGCCACAGGGATGTCCGGCCCGCGCTACGAAACTCATCTTCGCTGCCATCGCGCTATCCATAGCCTTCCCCTGAACGGCGCCGCCAGGGTTATAGGAATCCCATCCCCACTCCTTAATTCCTCGCGGAGAGGCATCGACGTGTCCGCATAGGGCGCGCTCATTCGCCTGATCTTTCTTGTCGAAGGAGTCGGCGTGATCGGCCAGAAATTGCTCCGCCATGCTCACGTCGATCTTGCCTTTCGCCTGCTTCATAATCTCTTCCCAACGAATGTGCCGAGCATTTGGCGAGGTCGAAGCATCATTCGGATCGAACGTCGTTTCTTCTTGGATCACCTTCGGGTCGCGGGCAAAATTCGAGCTGACAAAGTACCCGTCCTTGGTGCGCCAGATTGGGGTATTCTTCAACCCCAGCTCAAGATAGGCAATTTCTCCGGACTTGCGGTCTCCAATGAGCCAATCGTTGGCATATCCTCCATTGTTACCTTCTTTGATAATACGCACATAGTCATCAATGCTGTTGGCATACTGCAGGGCTTTCCGCGAGCGCATGAATTCCGGTTTGCCATCCGGATCCCATCCTTCAAACTGCGTGATCGTGGTTTCGGTGATCATCATTCCGGCCGAATTGACGCCGAAATCGTCATCGCTCGTAATGACACCCGGAAATCCGTCCATCAGGATGCGATTGCCGTGCTCCGGTTGAATGTCGAAGATGATCACCCAGCGCTCGCCCGCCAAGTAACTGGTCCAGTTGTTGTGGGCGATCACGATCTGGTGATCCTTCGTCATGGCCCCGGTCGCGATAAAAGCGCTGCAATTCCCCGGAGCGGCCAACTTTGGATTCTTCGCAGCCTTCTGCTGCTTGCTAAGCCATGGAACGTAGTAGTCAGGAACTTCCTCGAAAGCATTCAGGGCAACGATGTCATACACGTCGAGATCGACGCCATGAGCCTTAACGCCGTCGGCGATTCCCTGCAACTCTTGCTGGTACTCCACATCGATGTGCGGCCAAAGCATCTGTCGGGCGGTGGTGCGGTAGAACTCCCAGTCTTTTTGCGACTGGTGAGTATCGAAGAGCTTGATCGCCGCGAAGGCGTCTGCGATCTCCGGCGCCAACAGATAACCGTGCTGATAGCCGACGTTCGCTGGAGAACCTTCAAGGTGGACATAGGTCCAACCACCCTGCTGGAAGCGGTAGGCTTTGCCCAAGCGTGGGTCGTCCGATCCGGCAGCCATAGCCGCACAGCTTACCGCCACCGTCAGCGCACACCAGGCTACTGCTCGGACAAAACCGTTCGCCATAGACCCTCACAATTGTTGGAAAGTGAAAAACAAAGAAGGACCATTCTAGCCCATGGGTAAACCACCCAGGCGACTTCAGGCCCAATGGGCCTGCGTGATTTAAATGTTGGTTCGCTGCTCAGGATTTTTTGTCAAATACCAGCACGGAAGAAAGCCTTCATGAGGAAAGGCCGCATGCACGCAGGTTTCGGGCCCGGGCGGGTCGAAGATGAATTGCGTCTTCCCGTTTTTCTGGAGAACGGCGTAGTAGCGATTCACTACGACCGAACCGTAAGCGTTCCGGTTGGTAGCCACGCGAATGCGGAAAATGCCAAAATCGATGCCAAACGAGAGGAGTGAGACTCCAACCACCACTCCAACGAAGGTCAGAAAGATCCGACGCAACCGGTCCCGCAGATTCGGCGCCGAAGTCTCGTTCACGAGGCCAGATTATAAGCCTGTCGCTCCAATCTTGAAGCGTCGCATTCATGCGGACGGCGCATCTGACGTTGACAATTCGCCCATTCGACAGGCAAACTACCGCATTCGCTGGGAATCATATCTGGCGAGCGTCCACGGACGGGTTGCGGATTTTTCCCCTCCAAGGCCGTATACTCATTCTTCTCTTCGTCCATGGCCATGACCGAGCAACGCGTCTCGTACACGCTAGACTCCTCGCTGGAGACAATCGACAGTGCCGAGGAGAAAGCGACTCGCATTGCCACCGAACTTGGCTTTGCCGACGATGAAATCATGCAAATTTCCATGGCGGTCCGGGAGGGCGCGGTCAATGCGGTCCTCCATGGCAACGCCTACGCTCCGGAGAAAAAGGTCACGCTCGCATTTGAGCGTACGGGTGAGGATCTGATCATCACGATTCGCGATCAGGGCCCGGGCATGGATCTCAGCAAGATCCCGAACCCGTTGGCGCCCGAAAACCTTTTGAAGACTTCCGGGCGAGGAATTTTTCTTATGCGCTCGTTCATGGATGTGGTGGAGATTCGCCCTTCCACAACGGGCACCGAACTTAAATTGATCAAGCACGTCCACGGTCAAACCGCGGGCGGCAAGGAGGCTTCCCAGTGAGCATGAAGGTTGGTACTCGGCAGGTCGACGGAGTCACCATCGTTGATTGCAGCGGTCGCATCACCCTCGGTGAGGGCAGCGTGGTTCTGCGTGACACCGTGCGCGACCTGCTCGGCAAAGGCAACAAGAAGATTGTCCTGAACTTGCAGGACGTGAATTACATCGACAGCTCAGGGATCGGCGAGCTGGTCAGCGCTTTCACCACCACCAAGAACCAGGGTGGCGAATTGAAACTGTTGAACTTGACCAAGAAGGTCAACGACCTGCTCCAAATCACCAAGCTGTACACCGTCTTCGACGTGAAAGACGACGAAGCGTCAGCCGTCAAAGCATTCAAGTAGAGCAGGTTCCCTCTCCTCAAGTTCTGGAAATATCCCCGTTTCTCGCGTTTCGCGCGAGGAATGGGGTTTATTTTTTGTCCCTTTCCGGCACTTCGCCAGCAAATTTTCCCGACTTGTCACAGACATCGCGGTGTCGCGATTCTTAGAATCGAACCATGTTCCCCTCCGTCAGAACCGCAAATGTGGGAACAGCCGCTCCCGGCTGTTCCGCCGGGCAAAGCTCGGCGGCGCTCAATATTCCCCTTCCCCAATTTCCTGCACTCCTCGTGCTGCTCGCGGTTCTGTTCGCCGTGCCATTCCTTTCCGCATCTGATTGCATTCCGATCCATGAAGCTGCGCAGCACATTGGAGAAACCAAGTGCGTGACCGGAAAGGTGCAGCACGTCAAGGTGGGGCTGAAGGGCGTTCATTTTCTCAGGTTTTGTGAGGATGAGATGGCATGCCCCTTCTCCGTCGTCGTCTTCTACGACAACTTGAAGGATGTCGGCGACGTCCGGCGTCTGGAAGGCCGAACCATCGAAATTCGTGGCGCGCTCAAAATCTACGATGGGCGGCCGGAGATCATCTTGAACCGAATTAGCCAGATCAATGGCGGGGCCGCGATGATCCCGCCTCTGCCGAAGAATTACGACGTCGAAAATCGCGGCCACTTCAGCGCCGGGCGAGTGCGTCCAACCAAAAAGCCCTCAAAAACGAAGTCAAAACCCAACTCAACTGCAATCTACAGCGACGATGTTGAAGAAAGACAGAATCCCGATTAAGAATCGCGATCGGCTTCCCTTCTCCGCAGCCCTGAGTATGCTTGCGAGCTAAATTCTCGAACGTGTATACAGGTGGACATGCCCGATTCCTTCTTCAAGCGTATCGCTCCCGCCATTGGACTCTTCTTCCTCGCTCCGTTCATCTCGGAATATCTGCTGGGCGATTTTCCGCTGACGAAGATCGGCTATCTGCTGATTTTGGGTCCGCTCTATGGTGGTGGAGCGTTGTTGATTCGCGAAGTCGTGCGGCGATCGCGCAAAGGCTGGCCGACGATGCTCATGCTCGCGTTCGCCTATGCTGTCCTCGAAGAGGCATTCACTACCCAGACGCTCTTCAATCCTAATTACCTCAAACTCAACCTGCACCTGCTTGATCCCGCTTACGTTCCGGCTCTTGGCATTGGAGGATGGTGGACCGTTTTCGTTCTCACGCTTCACACCGTGTGGAGCATCTCGACATCAATCGCGCTGATCGAAGCCTGCGTGCCCGATCGCGCGACCATACCCTGGCTTCGGTGGCCCGGTCTGACCGTGGACACGACCCTGTTTGTTTTGGCGGCCATCGCATCCACCCGCTTTCAAATGAAGAATGACTCGTTCCGCGCGACCAGCACCCAGTTCCTAGTGTCGGGAATCATCGTCATCCTGGCGGCGGTCGCAGCATTCCTGTTGCCTGCGCGCCCGGCCGGGAGTGGGCCGGATACCGCGCCCAGTCCGTGGATCCCGGGCGCCATCGGGCTGGCTACCGGATCGCTGTTTTTGATTGTTCCTCGCGCTTGGGGCTGGGGCGCGGTAGCGATCTATTTGGCCTTGGATCTTGCGGTAATTGCGGCAGTGACATCGATGTCGCACCGAACGGGCTGGAACGGGGTTCATCGGCTTGCGTTGGCCGCAGGAGCCGCACTCGCTTACGGTTGGCACGCCTTTATACAAAATCCGGTGGACGGCACAACCGGACTGACCATCCGCTTAAGCAACGCCATCTGTTTGTTCATCGTACTCGCTCTAATTACATTTGCCGCGCGGCGCCAGGCGCGCCGTGCCGCGTGAAAAGCTACACCATCCCCTTGCGCAATTCTTCCAGCGGGTATTTGGTTCCCCTCCACACGATTCCGTCATTCCACAAGGTAAGAATCATCGATCGCATCAGCGTGTAGATGAACAGCGTCGTGCTGACTGGATGAAGAAGGAAATAATACGGTGGAACGGCCGACCGAATCGACATGCCAACATAGATCAAAAACATCGATCCGAGGGCAACCGCATACGGCACCTTCGCCCACCCGTGTGCCAGCCATATGCCCAGGAACGGTCCAAGATTCAGATAGGCCAATGCGACCGCAGATAGCAGCGTGCGCCACCACTGAAACGAGAGCACGGCAAAAAAATTCTTGGTCAGATTGTTTACGACACCCATGGCGCCATTCGCCCAGCGAATTGAAATCAGGTCTCCTCCAAACACATTTCTCTGCGCGAAGCCGCCTTTCTTCACGACCTTCCCCAGTTTCATATCGTCGAGCACTTCCATCCGCAGCGCCTCATACGTACCGACGGAGTCATAAACACTGCGCCGCACAAGATTGAAAGCGCCCACGCCGATGTGATCGGCGGACTTTGGATCCGCCACCTTCCACGGCCGGTGCCCGAACATGAACATCGTCTGGAAGAACGCAATCATCATGTACTCGCCTGGACGCTTCATGATCATCTGTGGAAACAGGACGACATGATCTGCCGGAACGCTTGCAGCGTAAGCCACAGCCCGTCGCAAAGAATCTGGCTTGAACAAAACATCCGCGTCGGTGAAAAGCAGCCAGTCTCCGGAAGCTTGGTTTGCCGCGGTCCACATCGCGTGCGTCTTACCCAACCAGCCAGGGGGTAATTCCGTGTGATGGACTATGCGTAACGGTTGCCCCATCGTTGTCGCGTTCTTCGCGACAGGTTGGGGATTTTGATTCGCGGATGCGCAATCCCAACCAGCCGCCACCCGTTCCATAATCTCTCCAGTTGAGTCGGTTGACCGGTCGTTCACCGCAATCACTTCGTAGTTGTCGTAATCGAGCGCCAGCAACGTTTTCAACGCCTGCTCGATCGTCTCTTCCTCATTGCGAGCCGGAACGATGATCGAAACGCGCGGATTTCCAGATGCGAGGACCGGGTTCCGATCCCACTCCGGACGCGAGACATCCGCCACGCTGGGCATCCCAATGGCGGCTTCCACGATCCGGGAAAACCACGCCAGCGCAAGAATCGTTCCCGCAATCCAATAGAAATAAGCCATTCGTTAAAGCTTAGAAATCCCTTCCTGCAACTTCATTGTCTGCGGAGCCATGCTGGAGTGGAGTCTTAGTGGTTTGCAGCTTTGCCATCCACCGCTACAGCCGGTGCAAATTTCATCCCATAGAAGAGTATGGCAGCTGAGACGCCCATAGCGATGACGGGAAGAACAAATGCCGCCTGCATCGACCGCTTGTCAGCCACCCATCCCATCATGGTGGGTGATGGGACATCACCGAGTATATGGATGATGAAGATGTTGACGGCCAACGCCGTCGCTCGAATGTGCGAGCCTACGGAGTTGATCACGGCCGCATTGAGTGGAGCGGTATTCAGTAGCAGGAAGAAAGCGGCCACGCCAATCGCCGGAATCATCAGCGGGCCTTTCACGAACAAAGCCACGATCATCGCCGGAATGCCGAGCGCCATACTTGCTGCCGACACAAAATAGTAGGAACTCTTCATGCGCGGCAGCAGGAAATCGCCGAGCCATCCACCGGCTAACGCCGCGAGAATTCCATCGATCACGATGATCATCCCGAATGCCAGGTTGGCCGATTCGAGTGAGTAGTGCCGCTCGCTGTATAGAAATTTGGGGATCCATACCTGGATGCCGCCGAGCGAGAACGTCATCGCGGCCATGCCAAGCGTCGCCGTTAGAAATGACGGATTGCGGGCAAGTCCTAGGATGGACGCGCGCTCCGGAGTTTCTTTCACCGAGTCAAACTGTCCGCGCTCGGGCTCTTTCAGGAACATCACGCCCAGAGCTAAAAGGAAACCTGGAGCAGCCGCGATGTAAAAGGGAAATCGCCAGCCATAATGAGGAGCTAAGTATCCCCCAAGCAAATACCCCGCCGCCGATCCGACCGGAATGGCGAGATAGAACACTCCCAGAATGCGTCCGCGTTTATGCTCCGCAAATAAATCGGCCACAAAAGTCGGCGCAATCGTCACGAAGGTCGCTTCTCCAACGCCCACGAGCGTATGCCGGATCAACAACTCCGTGTAGGTATGAGTTACCGCGGTCAGCAGAGTCAGGCCGCTCCAGAAGATCGCTCCCAGCACAATAATCAATTTGCGCGAATACCGGTCCGCCAGTGGCCCCACAAAGGGAGCGGCAATCATGTAAAAGCCGAGGAAGGCGCTAGTGAGATATCCAATCTGCACATTCGTGAGATGAAATTCATCCTGCACGAGCGGCTGTACGGCAAACAGCACATTGCGATCTGCGTAGTTCAGCAGATTCAGCGCTGTCAGAACTATGAGCGCGGTGCGCGGTTGGATGTCAGATTGAGGCACGGGTCGAGCGAATATAGCATGACGCGTCTGGCCTGCAGGGCTGTCGTCTCGCGAACCATGAAGGACACGAACCGAAGGCCACCAGTCAACACGGATTTTTCTGCGTTTCTGGTTAGCGTTTTTTCGGGCGAGGCCAGCGCGCAACCACCGTCGTAGAAATCCCGCCACGCGGACGGAAATCCCCTTTCACCTCGGCCCATACCGGCTTCGCCCACTTCACGATGTCTTCGAGCACCTGGTTGACAATGTTTTCCTGAAAGATCCCCAGGTTGCGATAAGACTGCAAATACTCTTTCAACGATTTCAGCTCGAGACAGTCCTTGTCGGGCATATAGCGAATGACTAGCAACCCGAAATCGGGCAGGCCCGTCTTTGGGCACACGGACGTAAACTCCGGATCATCGACGACAATCTCGTATCCGGGAAACTGGTTTGGCCAAGTCTCGATTTCCGGGAACTTGGCGTCGAGACCAGCGGCAGCATGCTGAGGTGTATATCCGGGCGATTTCCGCATTCAAATATTGTAACGGCAACCATCAGTAGCCAACTGCGCCGAGCGAGAAGTCTTGCGGCGACCGCATGCTCCCGCGGTTTTGTGCAGCGAATATCGGGGTACGCGCATCCAATCTGACAACTATCCGAAAGGCGCCCAATCGTGCCGTGCTGGCTGCCAGAATGGTAAATTGTTACTTACAGTTGTTCCTGCCGTACTCTGAAAGATAACTAGTTGGCATCGACGAACAATTCGCAGTCACCGCCTCGGCGGCGGTGGATTTGGCCAGTCCTCGCCCTCATCGTTGTCACATACATCCTGTACTCTTATTTTCACCAGACGCCGTTGAAAGTGCGCGCCACCACCGTGCAGCGAGGGGCGATCCGCAGTTTGGTCTCAACCAATGGCAAGGTCGAACCTATCCAGAACTTCGAGTCCCACGCCCCCATTGCGACTACGGTGAAGCGCATTCTTGTGAAAGAAGGCGAGCATGTCCGCAAAGGACAGCTTCTTCTTGAATTGGATGACGCCGACATACGGACTCAGGCCGCACGCGCGGCGGCGCAGGTAAAGACTGCTCAAGCCGATCAGCTATCGCTGCAGGCTGGCGGCACTCACGAGGAAGTCATCACCTTGTCTACCCAGTTGCTTAAAGCGCAGAGCGCCAAGAATCTCGCGCAGCATAATCTCGATTCCCTGCGCCGCCTGCAGGAGTCGGGGCAGCCTCCAGCGGAGAAGTTCGGCAGGCAGAAGACACCCTGCAACGCGCACAGTCGGATTTGTCCTTACTGGAGCAAAAACAAAAAGATCGCTATTCAAAGCCTGAGGTCGCACGTACCGAAGCTCAGGCTGCGGAGGCACAAGCAGCCTACGAAGGCGCAGAAGATGCCTTGCGAAAATCGAGCGTGCGCGCCGAATTTGAAGGTATCGTCTACGCGATTCCGGTCAAGCCCGGTGCCTTCGTCCAAGCCGGGGATCTTTTGCTGCAGGAAGCCGATCTTTCTCAGGTACTTGTTCGCGCGTTCGTCGATGAACCTGATGTGGGCCGCCTGACCAACGGACAAAAAGTTGAAGTCACCTGGGACGCTGTACCCAGTCGTATCTGGGCGGGAGCGGTGAATACAGTTCCCGCCACCGTGAAGGTTCGCGGCAATAGGAACATCGGCGAGGCAACTTGCCTTGTCGACAACAAGGATTTGCGCCTTCTGCCGAATATCAATGTTGGAGTCACGATCGTCGTCGCGGAGCATCAGGATGCACTCACTCTGCAACGCGATGCTCTTCGCATGGACGACAGCAAGCCTTACGTCTATCGCATTACCGACGACCACATAAAGCGTCAGCCCGTAGAGTTCTCTCTGCAGAATTTGACGCGCGTCGAAATCACGAATGGTCTGTCGCAGGGCGACAAAGTCGCCTTACCCGCAGAAGAGACCAGGCCCCTATTTGACGGTGGATCGGTGAAGATTGTGCCGTAGTCTCCGGATTTGTTGGAAAACGCATCTCACAGACTGATGTCATATCCATTCCTCCGACTCGCGGCGTACTTCTTGATCTTGCCAACGGCGCTCGCCGCCGATACCCAATCTCTCCTCAATTCCGGCCGCGTAGACGAAGCCATCCATATTCTCGATGCACAAGTTAAGGCATCGCCGAGCGATGCTGAGGCAAACAACTTGTTGTGCCGCGCTCACTTCATGCTCGGTGAATGGGACGCAGCCATCTCCGCCTGCGAGCGTGCCGTAAACCTGAAGCCGCAGAGCAGCCTCTACCATCTGTGGCTCGGGCGGGCGTATGGAGAAAAGGCAGATCGGGCAAGTTTTATGACCGCCGCGGGACTCGCAAAGAAAGTTCGAACGTCATTTGAACGAGCCGTCGAACTCGATCCAAAAAGTTCAGCAGCGCGCACCGATCTGGGCGAGTTTTACACCGAAGCGCCGGGAATCGTGGGAGGAGGAAAAGACAAAGCTCACCAGCAGGCGGAAGCCCTCATGGCCTTTGATCCCGCTCGCGGCCACTGGCTACTGGCGCGCATCGATGAGAAAAACAAAGACGCGGCCGCCGCCGAGCGCGAATATCGGGAGGCCATCTCTGCCAGCCACTCCGGAGCCCGGGCTTGGCTCGATCTGGCCAATTTCTTTTTTTATGCACATCGCCTCGAAGACATGGACCAGGCGATCCGCACGCTGGAGTCGAGTCCTGTCGATCATGCGGAATCGATCATGAATGCGGGCGGCATACTGCTGCGCGCCAATCGCGACTATCCGACCGCGATCCGCTTGCTTAACAAATATCTCGCGGCTCCTGTGGAGGAAGGGCCCGCATTCAAAGCGCATGCGCAACTCGGGGAGCTTCTAGAGAAACAGGGTGACCGAAAAGGCGCCGCGGGAGAATACCGAGCCGCCCTTGCTTTAGCCCACAACTACGCTCTCGCGCGGGACGGATTGAAGAGGGTCGAGCCATGAGGTTTCCTCTCCCGAAAATAAGGCCTCGGAACATTTCCGCCATTTAGAATTTCTTTGCATTCAAATTGGTTCCCACGATATCCCACGACGCTGAAAGGGACGCAATGAATATCTCACGTCGACGTGCGCTCAGGCTCAATTGGATTCTGGTTTTGCTGCTGCCCACTTCCCTGCTGGCAGAACCAGTTCCCTTTCGAAGAGTCGTCGAGCTGGCCATCGCGCATGCCACATCTGCAGGAATTGCCGCTGCGGACGAGCAGCATGCCGCCGCTGGGTATCGCGAGCTGCGGAATAACTACATACCGCAACTCGCTACCGGCGCGGGCCTCGGATATTCCTACGGCTTCCCTCTCTCCTTGGAAGGCTCGGCTCCGGCTTTGTTTAACATCACCGCGCAATCGGCTCTGCTGAACCCGTCGCTTCGAGAGTCCCTTCGCGCCGCCAAGCTGGATTCCACCGTTGCTTCGCTACGGGCGAAAGATCAGCGCGACCAGATTATTCAGGATGCAGCGCAAAGCTATGCCGAGCTTGCGAAATGGGAACAACGACTGGCGAAGTTGCAGGACACCGAAGCCGACGCAGTGAAGTTTCAGAGTGCGGTTGCCCAACGCGCCAAAGAAGGCGTGGACAGCGAACTCGATGCCACCAAGGCGCATCTCTCTGCAGCGCGGGTCCGGCTCCGCATTGCCGAAGCGCAAGGCTCTGCGGATGTGCTACGAGAGCATCTTTCGAAACTCACTGGACTTTCAGCCGCCTCCATTCAGACCGACCCAGGTTCGATCCCCGCCTCGCCCGCAACGTCGTCATCGGACGATGCTGCTCAAACGTCCGCTGCGTCCAGTTCTTCAGTTCAAGCCGCAGTCGAGCATGCCCGGGCACAATACCTCCGAGCGCAAGCCGAGCATCGTGCGCTATGGCCCAGCATCGATTTCGCCGCACAATACGCCCTGCTGTCGAAATTCAATAACTTTCAGAACTACTACATTCCTTCGCGGCCCTGCGTCACTTCCCTGGGAGAATTCCTGTGTGTCACGAATAGTTTCCAGCAGAACAATGCCACTGTGGGAGTGAGTATTCGCTTCCCGCTCTTCAACGCGTCCCAACGTTCCCGCGCTCAAGGAGCCGATGCCGACGCTCTCAAAGCCACCAAAGCAAGCTGAAGCGGCCAAGAATCAGGCATCCGAAGAAACCCTCCGTCTGCAGCGCTCCGTGACACAATTACAAGCCGCCCACGAAGTAGCGCAATTGGAATTCGAAATTGCCGAAAAGAATGTGTCGGCCACACAAACCCGCATGGACTCCGGCACGGCCAATCTTCACGATCTCGATGACGCGCGCAGTCAGGTAAGTGAACGCTTCATCACGCTTCAGGATGTGACTTTTGATCTGGAGACGGGCCCAACTGGGATTGCTGCGATCAACCGGGGATCTGGAGAAATGGGCACTGGGTACGCGGTAAAGGTCGATACGCCAACGAGCTTCTACAGCTTTCCCCGCAACATCTTCACGACCTGCCGAATCGCCTTCTCATTTCGCCGATACCATCGCCACTGCCCTTGCTTGCTGGCGTCCACTAAACCCGCCTTCGTCAGGATCGACATGTGATGCGAGATCGTGGGCTGCGACAAGCGGATTCGCTCTTCAATCTCTCCACCGCAAAGACATGCTGCCGGAGCGTTGCGCGGAGCGCGGCTCTTTGAATCCGGCGTCGGACATTCTTTCAGAGTTTGGAGAATCCGACGGCGGGTCGGATCGGCGATGGCATGAAGAACACGGTCCAGCGATACGTCTGAGGGCATGGTGCAGTAGAAATATCGCGGAAATCGACGAATGTCAATCTACGGTGAACGATAGCGGGCAGCTACTACTTCTTGAGAATCGGGCTGTATCCGTCGCCGATCAGCTTCGCCCGGATAGCCTCCGCTTCTTTGATGTCGGAGAACGGCCCGACCTGCACGCGGAACAACTTATCCGTGGCAGAGACGGGCGCGACTAACGCCGCATATTCTTTTTTCTTCAAAGCATCCACCAATGCTTCTGCGTCATCCTGCTTGCTCACGGCTGCGACCTGCACAAAGTATCCGGAACTCGGGGTCGTTGTCGCGGGATCGGCACCGGACGGACGTCTGTGCCAGAGGAGTTCGACGGAGCGGAGTCTTCTTTCTTCTCGTTCGGGGTCAGTTCCGCGTTCGCGTCTTTCTGCTCAACGGATTTGTAGAAGCTCATCGGCGGATTCGTGCTCCCAGCCGATCCGCTATTGGCCTTGCCCGTACTCGTTGAGGTCGGAGGGAGCGCTGCCGCACTGGCCGTGGTGACGGCAGGCTCCGACTTTCGTCCCAGCGAGTATCCCAACGCGAAGAACAGCGCGCAGATCGCCACCAGCCCAAAAAACAGAACCAGCAACTTTCCTGTACCTAACGTGATTTCAGTATCTTCTGACGCCATAGTTCCACTCCACTCGAAGCGGTAGTACCCGCGTTCCGTCGGTTGTACAGGCCGCGCACTCCGGATCTCATCCAAGCCGTTCGACTTCCCAACGAACTTTAAGCAGCCTTTTCCGGCGCTGACGTTCCCCCGTCACCCTTGCCCAGCAATTTTTGTAGCCCGGAAAAGAAGTCCACGGGCACAGGGAAAATCACCGTCGTATTTTTCTCGACGCCGATCTCGGTCAAAGTCTGCAGATAACGCAACTGCACGCTGACCGGTTCGGTCGCCAGCAAGTGCGCGGCATCCACCAGTCGCTGCGCCGCCGAGAATTCGCCCTCAGCGTGAATGATCTTCGACCGCTTCTCTCGCTCGGCCTCGGCCTGCTTCGCCATGGCACGCAGCATCGACTCGGGCATATCCACCTGCTTCACCTCGACGTTCGTCACCTTTACGCCCCAGGGCGAAGTGTGTGTGTCGAGAATGCTCTGCAAACGCAGGTTGATCTTCTCGCGATGCGAGAGCAGTTCATCGAGTTCCTGCTCGCCGAGAACAGAGCGCAAAGTGGTCTGCGCAAACTGCGATGTCTGGTAGACGTAGTTGGAAACTTCGACGACCGCCTTGTTCGGATCAATCACGCGCAGAAAGATAACGGCGTTCACTTTCAGCGTAACGTTGTCGCGGGTGATGATGTCCTGGGGGGGAACTTCCAGCGCCTCCTGCCGAAGCGAGACTCGTACGATCCGATCAATCGGCGCAAAGACGAACGCCACGCCTGGCCCTTTCGCGTTAGGCCAACAATCGGCCCAGCCGAAAAATAACGCCGCGCTCGTATTCCGCCAGAATCTTGATGGAACTGAGTAAGTAAATAACGATGATGACGACGACAATCGTACCGAAGCCATTCCAAGAATCTCAGGCATGATGCCTCCAGAAGCGATAAAGACGCTCCTAGGCGGATTGTATAGCAGCGGCGGCGGGCACGATTGCAATTTGAAGCAGGAAGGTTGCCAGCTTTGATGCGCGAGGACCACAGAGCTAACGTAGCCTGAGAGGCTACCGCGACATGGATTCTCTCGCCATGCCGCGAATCAAAACGTTTCTCGTCGACGATTACTGCCCTGCCCGCGCTACCTGTATCCGGCTCGCATCGACCGGAACGTCTCGCTGAATCTCCATCTCGAGCGAAGTTCCCACGTCGAGCTTTACATCCGGGCCATGCTTTAGCAGCGCCCACGCGACGCCGCCTGCCAGTCCGGCAAGCCCGCCATAACGCGCCCCGTTCAAGCCGCCAGCTGCAAGTCCACCGATGCTTCCAACCGTGCCTCCCACCGCACCGCCCTTGGCCGCGTCTTCAATCCGCTTGCCCGTGTTCTTGTCCGCCTGGATGGTTCCTTCGGAATCCTTGACGCCATTGCTGTCCGCACCAGGAGTGTTCTCAACCGACCCGGGCAGCATCACCGTATACCCGCTCGGATAGATCATGGACGTAAAGTGCACGAGCAGTTCCGCCCTCTTGATCGAGCGTCCTGGCTTCTGCACCCGCGAAATCTTCCCCTGGATGTACGTTCCCGCGGGAATAAGAATCCTGTCGTTCATGACAAATGGAAACGCCGTCTCCGCGTAAACGGCGTCGCCCTCGCGCGCATTCTTCGTCGAGATCGCCTGCTTCAACGTCAGAGGAATTTTCGAGCCGCCGGGGATCACGACTGCGTTGGGATTCTGCGGCGCGGCCGCAGCCAAAGGAGCGTCGTTCGCAGTCGTGCCTTGCGCGGACGGAGCCGCGACCGGGGCGTTCGCTGGCGGGGTCGTCTGAGCCGCTTGCGCCCATGCCATCCCTGAAATCAGGATTAGAGATATCCACCGCATGAAGAACCTCCAAAGGAACCGGGCCTCGAGAAGCCGAGATTACCACGCCCTAGCGGCTAAGATGCATCCTGCAGCGTACCGAGTTATCCAAGGGAGACTTGGGAAACGGGCACAAATTTCGATGAATGATGGACGGGTCGAACAACTGGGCAAAGAGATTGTGGCAACGACAAATCATCCGGCTTGTCTACTTGTAGATAAGATACTTCTCCCGGATATTCCCGAACTTCTCGATCCCGTCCTGCCAATCTTGCGCGATGCGGCGCGGATCCTGCCCCGCCACGAGCGCATCGAACGCACTCTGATTGACCAGCAGCTCAATCATGCGGTCAATTTTGAAATCAGCCGGATAAAGCTTGTGCAGCGCTGCCGCCAGTTCGATCCCCAACTCGGGCGCGTCGAAACCATTTCGATCCGTCAGTACGATATTTACGCCCTGGCACGATTGGCCGCTGTATATGCTCGCCGTCGGAGTGAAAGTGATTGGCACGAAGCGCACTCCCGCAATGCCGCGGGCGTTTAAGTACGCAGCAAATTCTTTGCTTTTGATCCACGGAGCGCCAGCCAACTCGAACGGAGTATCAGTGCCGCGCCCCACCGAAACATTCGTTCCTTCTATCAGCGCGACTCCCGGGTAAAGCGCCGCTTCGGTGACGCTTCGCAAATTCGGCGATGGATTCACCCACTCAATTCCCGTCGAATCGAACCAATCGCCGCGTTGCCAGCCGTCCATCGGAACAACCGTGAGTTTGGCGTTGATGCCGCGCTCGACGTTGAACATCTTGGCGAGTTCGCCCATTGTCATGCCGTGCCGTACCGGCACCGTCCAGTAGTCGGTGAAACTTTCGTGGCCGGAATCCGCCACGGGACCCTGCACAAACGATCCGGTGATCGGATTCGGACGGTCGAGCACGATTACTTCAATCCCGGACTTCGCCGCTGCCTCGAGGAAATATCCAAGCGTCGTTTCGTACGTATAGAAACGCGCGCCGGCATCCTGGATATCGAACACAACTGCGTCGAGGCCACGCATGACTTCTGGTGGAGGGCGGCGCGCTGCGGCTGTTCCCCCGTAGACGCTGTACACGGGCACGCCGGTCGCGGCGTCTTTGGAATTGTTGATGTCCGTCGTGTCTAAAGTGCCGGTAACGCCGTGCTCTGGACTGAAAATTGCATCCAGCGAAACTCCCGGCGCCTGCGCCAGAACGTCAATCGTCCGCTTACCAGACGTATCCACCCCGGTCTGATTCGTAACAAGTCCAATACGTCTCTTGCTTTCGGCCTTCAAGATGTCGAAGCTGTGGGCTTCAAGGACATCGATGCCATTCTTAACGCTGCCATTACGCGTATTCATCCGCCGCGCTGCGCTCTGCGCTTCGTTGTAACCCGTAATGCTTTTGGCGCGCACTGCATCTTTCTCATCTGGCGTCAGGCTCAGCGACGCCGCCACCTCAGTCGCCACCTTCGATCGCAGCGCAATGGCATTTCCCTTTCCTCGAGGATGGACGGCGTTCGTCAGCAGAATGATATATGTCTGCGTGGTCGGATCGATCCAAATGGATGTTCCCGTAAACCCGGTGTGCCCAAACGATCCCACCGGCAGCAAGTCGCCGCGATTCGACGAGAACGGAGAATCTATATCCCAGCCAAAGCCGCGCAGCACCGGTGCCGCAGGGGGTTGCTCCGGTTGCGTCATCTTCTGAACCGAAGCCGCAGATAAAACCCGGTCTCCGCCATTCAGCAATGCTTGCGCAAACTTCGCGAGATCATCCCCAGTCGAAAAGAGTCCAGCATGTCCAGCGACTCCGCCCATCCGCCGCGCAGTGGGATCATGAACAACACCGCGCAGCATCTTTTCGTTCTCGTCGTATTGTGTCGGCGCGATCTTTGAACGCCCTGCTACCGGGGGCACATACCTTGTCCTCGTCATCTTTAGCGGAGCAAAAATATGATGGGTGGTATACACATCGAGCGCCTCGCCCGATACTTTCTCAACCAAAGCTCCCAGGGTGATGAAATTGATATCGCTGTAGACGAAGCTCGATCCTGGAGGATTCGCGGGAGTTTCCGCAAAGGCCATCTTGTAGGCCGTGTATTTTCCCTGCCAGGATGTCTTCAAATCGAGGTCAGGCTCGAGCCCGGAATAGTGCGTCAGCAATTGCCGAACCGTGATGTCGTCCTTCCCGTTCGCCGCAAACTCCGGAAGGTACTTTACTACGGGGTCGTTCATCCGCACCTTGCCGTGCTCTACCAGTTGCATCACAGCCGTCGTGGTTGAGATGACCTTGGTCAAAGACGCGCAATCGAACACGGTATCCAAAGTCATCGGCTCGCGCCGTGGTTCCAACGACCGTTCGCCGTAAGCTTTTCTGTATACAACTTTGCCGTCATGTCCCACCAGGAGAACGGCTCCCGGAATGTTTCCGTCGGCGATCGCCTGTTCGATGACTGCATCCACCCCGCGAAGTCGCTGGTCCGATCGCAGAGGGGACGTCGCCGGCGAGGTCTTCGCATCGCCTTGTGCGAGGACGGCGTGAGCAGGCAGGATCGCAATGGCTACGAGTGCCCCTGCCATCAAGCTCCGCCAATCGACACGCGGTCGTGCGGGAAATAGCGAATTTGTGAATAGGGAAAGGATTTCCTGACTCTACACAACGAAGGTCCACAACTCAACAACCTCAAGTAATCAGGCTGATGCGGCGGTCCACTCTATGCCGGTTGATCCGAGAGCTCCCGTGATCTTTACCGGCGACTGTGAACTCTGCTATAACCCGCTCAGGCCTATCCCAAATCCGCGAAAGCCGTTTTTCTGAGCACACCGTCCCCATCGCAGTTGGTCCACGACACCGAGCAGCAGGACGAAGTCTTTCTGCGCGCCTTCAACGTTCTCCGCGGGGCGATCTCTAACCACGCCTTTCCCGCCGCCTCGATCGCGGTAACGCATGGCGGGAAGCTCGTCGCTCTAAAATCTTTCGGCAACTTTGTGTTCGGAGACAGTGGCAAGGCTGGAGATCTACAGATCCCTGAGGTCCGTACAAAAACACCATTCGACCTCGCTTCGTTGACGAAGCCAATCGCCACAACCACCATGGCAATGATTCTGCATGAGAAGGGAGTTCTGTCCCTGGACGCGCCGATAGTCAAAGTCGTGCCGGAATTTGGCTCGACCGATCCGCGCCAGAACGATGTGACCTTCCGGATGCTTCTTGCCCATTCCTCCGGCCTTCCCGCTTACGAGAAGCTGTTTCTCACGGCGCACTCGCGCGACGAACTTCTTCAGGCCACATTCTCCGTCTCCCTCACGGCGAATCCCGGAACCCGCACGGAGTACAGCGACATCGGATTCATCATTTTCGCTGTCGCCTTAGAGCGCATGGCTGGAATAACGCTCGATGCATTTTGCCGGCGGGAAATCTTTCGCCCTCTAGCGATGACAAGCACGGCTTTCAATCCCCCTGCCGGAAAAAGAAGCAGAATCGCTCCGACGGCTGATGAGCACGAGAGCCCACTGGGGATCGAAAACCTTGCTCCTGAGATGTCCAGTGCCACGGCCGTGAACCGTAGCACTCTTCGTAATCGAATCATTCAGGGAGAAGTGCAGGACGAAAACGCTTTTATTCTCGGCGGAGTTGCCGGACACGCAGGATTGTTCTCTACTTCCGAAGACGTTGCCCGCTTTGCCCACGCCATGCTGAAAGGCGGCTCCCCCATCGTCAGCGCCGATACAGTCAAACTTTTCACTCGACGCGAATCCTCGCCGTCAGGAACTTCTCGAGCTCTCGGTTGGGACACGCCATCGACTCCATCGCAATCGGGAAAATACTTCGGGCCGAATTCCTACGGCCATCTCGGATACACCGGAACTTCGCTCTGGATCGATCCCGACCGCCAACTCTCCATCACGCTGTTAACCAATCGCACGTGGCCCGACTGCTCAAACCAGGCGATTAAGACGATCCGGCCTGCGTTCCACGATGCTGTCATCGAAGCGCTCCTTCTATAGACCGTTACTTTGTGTGTCTCCCGTCACACTGTAATTGCTCATGACAATTTAGAATGGCAAGCGATCGAAGGACTTGTCCATCGCGGCCTCCGCGATAAATCCTTCGATCCACATTTAGTTTGAACGTGCTGAAAGGCCCTCGACTTGACCCGAACTCGCACCGCGAAGTCAGACCTGCGGAAGCTTTCGACTGAACAGTTCCTGCAATCCGCCGCCCACCTCGACCAGATGTCGTCGATCGATATAGTACGGCTAATGAACGAACAGGATGCCACCATCGCGGCGAGTGTCCATCGCGCACTACCGCAAATCGCCCGTGCCATTGACGTCGTGGCCGAAGGGATCCGCAACGGCGGACGCCTGATTTACGTGGGCGCAGGAACCAGCGGTCGTTTAGGTGCGCTCGACGCGTCCGAAATTCCCCCCACGTTCAACACCAGTCCGCGCACGGTCCAGTTCATCATGGCCGGAGGCCCCAGAGCATTAGGCTCGTCCACCGAAGCGAGCGAAGACGACACTGCCCTCGCAATTGCCGAGATCAAGAAGCGCAAGCCTGGCAAGCACGACATCGTTCTCGGCATCGCTACCAGTGGACGCACGCCCTTCACGATTGCCGCCGTTGAATACGCGCGCACCAAGGGGTCTCATACGATTGGCCTCACCTGCAATCGCAATTCGCCACTCGAACGAGCGGCTGATTTCGCGATCGTGACGGAGGTTGGCCCGGAAATTCTCGCTGGCTCATCCCGCATGAAAGCGGGCACGGCACACAAGATGGTGTTGAACATGATCTCCACCGGAGCCATGACGCGGTTGGGCTACGTTTACGGGAGCCTCATGGTGAATGTGTGGACCAAGAACGAAAAGCTGGTACAGCGTGCAATTCGCATTCTGGAACAAGCCACTGGCGCGGATCACGAATCCGCCAGCCGCGCTTTGGAAGCAAGCGGGAATCGCACTCCTGTGGCGGTCGTGATGCTCGCGGCGGGCGTCAACCGATCCAAAGCCGCCGCCGCTTTGAAAAAGACAAAAGGCCACGTCCGGCAAGCCATCGCCGCTGCGACGCAATAACCTGCAGCTTCCGAACCGCGCCCAGGAACCTCGGTGACCAAAGTTCCCTGTCGATCAACCATCGGAACCGTCCTCCCCGCTACAATATCCCCCGAGACCTTCCATGGATAAGTTCGTCATTCGCGGCGGAGAGCCGCTTCTCGGTACGATCCATATTAGCGGCGCCAAAAATGCCGCCCTTCCATGCATGGCTGCTGCCCTGCTCACCGATGAGCCAGTCATCCTGGAAAATATCCCGCAGGTTCGGGACATCCACACCACACGCAATCTGCTCGCTGCCATGGGAGCTGACGTTGAACTCGGCTACGGCCGCGCCCAGCACAGAACCACAATCCACTGCGCGAAACTTGCAAGCCCCGAAGCGTCGTATGAGTTGGTAAAGACGATGCGCGCGTCCACGCTCGTACTGGGACCGTTGGTCGCCCGCTGCGGTAAGGCTCACGTTTCCCTGCCTGGAGGTTGCGCCATCGGCAGTCGCCCAATTGATCTGCACATCAAAGGTCTGGAAACTCTCGGAGCGAAGATCACACAGGAACACGGATATGTGACCGCCAGTGCCGATCGTCTCAAAGGCGCGGAATTCATCTTCGACAAGATCACCGTAACCGGCACGGAAGATCTGCTCATGGCCGCGACCCTGGCAGAAGGTGAAACCGTTTTGCAGAATTGCGCCCGCGAGCCCGAAGTTGCCGATCTCGCTGACCTCCTCAATAAAATGGGAGCAAAGATTGAAGGGGCGGGCACCGCGACGATCCGCGTGAAAGGCGTCAGCAAACTGAAAGGAGCCAAGCATCGCATCATTCCGGACCGCATTGAGGCAGGCACTTTCATCATTGCTGGAGCTATGACCGGCGGAGACCTCAATATCGCGGGCTGCGATCCGCTACACCTCGGCGCATTGCTTAGCAAGCTTCACGAGGTCGGGGTAAAAACCAGGACAACGGCGGACTCGGTCCGGGTGATGGGCGACAATCCTTTTACCGCCGCGGATATCACCACGGAAGAGCATCCGGGATTCCCCACGGACTGCCAGGCGCAATTCATGGCTCTGGCCACTCAAGCGGAAGGCTCTTCGATCATCACAGAGAATATTTTCGAAAACCGCTTCATGCATGCGCAGGAACTGGTGCGCATGGGAGCAAACATCAAGATTGAAGGGCGCCGCGCCGTAGTTCGCGGAAAGACACCTTTGAGTGCAGCGGCGGTGCTCGCCAGTGATTTGCGCGCCTCAGCCTCACTGGTACTGGCAGCGCTGGTCGCAGACGGAGAGACGATCATCGACCGCGTCTATCACATCGATCGTGGCTACGAACGTATCGAAGAGAAACTCAAAGACGTAGGCGCCCAGATCAAGCGCATCGGCGAGATGTTTCCCAAAAAAGCGGGCGCCACGAATTAACGCGCCTAGACGAATAGCGCGGAAGATAGACTTGGTCCCTAGCCGCGTGTCCGCCGTTCGATCAATTCCCGATGCTGCGGAAACTCTCGAAGCAGGTCGGCTCGATTTCCCATCTCAAAATCATCGAACTCGAATCCCGGAGCGACCGTGCATCCCACCACTGCAAACGATTTCCAGTCTGCGACATGCGAGGCAAACCAGCATCCGGCGGGAACTACAGCCTGAAACACCTGACCAGCTTCGGGATCGCTTCCTAGTAATATTTGAGAACAACCGCCATCCCGATCGATTTGATGCACCAACACTGGACTCCCCGCATAGAAGTGCCACAACTCGTCGGAGCACAGGCGATGGAATGAGGAAAAGTTTTTGCCCTCCAGCAGAAAATAAATTCCAGTCGATACCCTTCGCGACCCGTCGAATTCCGCTGGAAGTGCGTTGGGCGGAATGATTAATTCCGAGCGATAGGTTTGCCGGAAATATCCGCCTTCAGGATGTGGCTCCAACTTCAGCGTATCGATCCAATATTGAACGTTATTGCTCGTCATATCGTTGGCACGGCCACGCCTAGCCTCGGCTAGTTCTTCGTCAACTGCAAAGGCTAGAGTCGACCGCCCGTGGGCAGGATCTCAAGGTTTTCGACCGTGGCATTCGCAGGCAGCGCGATTGCCGCAACCACAACTTGCGCAACGGATTTCGCCGACATCATCTTGGCGCGTGGCGCATCCGGCCAAAATGTCTTCCAAATGTCCGTGTCCGTCGCTCCGGGAAGAAGGCCGATGACTCGAATTCCCCGTGGTCGCAGTTCTTCCCGAAGCGTATTGGTCAGACCTAGAGCGGCATGTTTCGATGCGTTGTAGGCCGCGGATCCCGCGAATACGCGATTAGCCGCGACCGACAGATTGTTCACGATCGTACTTTCCCGCTTCATCAGTGAAAGAGCAGCTTGCGTGACCAGAAAGACGCCGTCCACGTTAGTTGCAAGAACATCTTTCCACACTGCGTACGGAAGTTGTTCGACCGGCAGGTGGGCGTGCGCGATTCCTGCATTGTTGATCAGGATGTCGAGTCCGCGCACCTCTCCACGGATCGCACGAAAAAGAGCATCGACCGAATTCGGATCACGGACATCGCAACCATGTGCAAAAACCCTTGCCCCTCGCATCGACAATTCCTTGCCGGTTTTCTGCAGCGTCCTTTCGTCACGCCCTGTAACGATCAGCGTGCAGCCTTCTTCCAACAGTGCGCGAGCGATTGCCAAGCCAATGCCGCGTGTCGCGCCCGTGACCAGGGCGACTTTCCCCGTTAGTAGCGAGTTCGGTCTTCGAGATAATTTTGGTTTAGGCACAATGCCTTCGGAAAACTCGAGCCATCTTACCGCACCGATCCGGCCCAGATGCGCTCAGGGTCGAATCGTTCGATGATCAGGTGGCAATCTGGTATTCGGTTTGGACGAGGCCGCTCGGATAATGGCGAGTCATCACGTGAAGGAGACGGATGTCTTTCGGCAGCGAGCCAAAGAGCGGAATTCCCTGTCCGATTAAGACAGGAACGCGGGTGACAATCAGACGTTGAATCTGTCCGGCACGCAGAAACCGCTGAATCGTGATTCCACCGTCCACGTACAGGTTATGGATTCCGCGTGCCGCAAGTTTGGAAACGATTTCTGCAGACTCACCAGCCATCTGCTCGACGACACCATTCTTGACCTTCGAGAAGTCCAGTTGTCGGCTGCTTAGAACCACGACCCGCGTCTTGCCATACGGCCACTCGCCAAATCCGAGTACCGTTTCAAAAGTGCCGCGTCCGATGACCAACGCATCGATTCCTGCCATGAATTCGGTATAGCCGTGAGGCTCACCGCCATCGGGAGGAAGAAAATCGAGGTCGCCGTTAGGCCGCGCTAAAAAGCCATCGACGCTGACACCCACAAACACGGATGCTGGCATAAGACCCCACTCCGAACGATAGCCTAAGGTTCGTTCCTTCGGACTGCCCGTCAAACTCCGTTGGGACGTTGCCGGATCAGCGACAAAAATTCAGAACGGGTTTCTTCTTCGTTGCGGAAGCACCCCAGCATCGAGGACGTGACCGCGGCCGAGTGTTGCTTCTCGACGCCGCGCATCATCATACACAGATGCCGCGCCTCGATCACGACACCGACACCTTGCGGTTCGATCACCTTCTGAATGGTCTCCGCGATCTGCGTCGTCAATCGCTCCTGTATTTGCAGCCGGCGTGAAAAAAGCTCAATAAGGCGCGGAATCTTGCTAAGCCCAATCACTCGCCCGTTAGGAATGTAGGCGACGTGTACTTTCCCAAAGAACGGCAACATGTGATGTTCACAGAGGCTGAACATCTCGATGTCTTTCACGATGACCATCTCGTCATAGTTAACCGTGAACAGCGCCCCCTTCAGCAAGGCCTCCGGGTCTTCCTGATAGCCTTTTGTCAGGAATTGCATCGCTTTATGCACGCGTCCTGGCGTGGCGACAAGTCCTTCTCGTCCGGGATCTTCGCCTAGGCGCACCAGGGTCTCTCGGATCAGTTCCTCGTAAGTGGCGCTGGTCAGCGTTGGTGTTTCTTTGGTCGGTTCTATCGAGGCTGGTTTCATAGGAGTGTGGTAACGAGTACCTCAGCAAAATCCTTTAACGCGGCAGGACTTCTTTCCCTTCACCCGCGTACTCGAACGAATTCATCATAGTTTCTTCTAATCGCACCCTTTCCAGATGCGCATGCCTGAAGCCACGCTGCAATTTTTCGAAGATCTCGATGCATAGATTTTCCGTGGTAGGAACAGTTGCGGCGAATTCTTGCAAGGTATTCAAATTCTCCAGGTTATAGCGGGACAAAACCTGGCTTTCGACAGCCTGATCGAGATCGACCAGATTGCACACCATCCCGGTTGAAGGATCGACCGAACCGCTCACAGTAACCTCAAGCGCGTAGTTATGCCCGTGCCCGTAAGGGTTGTTGCACTTTCCATAAGTTGTGAGATTTTCGCCCGCGGACATCGCCTCGCTGTGGAGTCGATGTGACGATGAAAACAGGTACCGGCGAGTGAGATGGGCTTTCATAATCGGGCTTTGGGTTTCAAGCGTTGAAGCGTTTTCACTGCGAAGCTTCAGTTCTCTCCATAGAAATCGACAAATAGATCCGGAGTTTCGTACACCCGCACCCGGTGCAACTTCGCGGCTTGCAGTTTCATCTCAAGCCGCTGCCAGACGGCAATCGCCAGATTTTCGGTTGTCGGAATCTGGGTCAAGAACTCCGGCACCTCTTTATTCAGAAACCGGTGATCCATGGCATCGAGCACCTCTCGATGCATCACTTCTTTCAATTGCTTCAGATCGACCACAAATCCTGAGCGTGGGTCGACCTCGCCCTTCACGGTAACCTCAAGCGTGTAGTTATGACCGTGTCCGTTGGGATTGTTGCATTTGCCAAAAAGGCGCAAGTTTTCTTCCGGCGTGAAATCCGGATTGTGATAGTAATGCGAGGCGGAAAATTCAGCTTTGCGCGTCAAATAAACCATAGTCTTCGCTTGATCAATCCACTTCTTCGTCCCATGTCGTCCATCTATGATTGAGTTTATCGGGCTTGCTGTTGCCTACTGCGATTCGGGGCTCAATTCCGCTGGAGGCTCAACCGCATACGGGTGAATCGGTTGCCATTTGGGCGAACCCGTCTTTTCCTGCTCCGGGCAAAATTCCTTCCCCGGTTCAAAGACGATGACCTTGTAGACATATCGCTTACGACGAGATGGATCGTATGCGAGAGCGAAGGCAATGCCCCGCTTCTTTTCGATCCAGAAAACGAGCGGGCGGCTGCCGAGCATGGGAGATGGCGGCGTAAGTAATGCCCATGCACGCATATCTCGATAAGCACTTGCCACTTTATCCGGAGACTCAAAGGTGGTGATGTCGTCGGCCGTGTGAAAGCGTGTGGTCGACGATTCGATTTGAAAAACTTTTCCCTTCTTATTGATGCGGATGAAAACGTCGCCGTGGCCCATCGAATTCGTGGTGTCGACCCAGTCAAGCGTGGTGCCGCAAGGGTCTTCCCATTGCTGATCTTCGTCTTTCTTCGGAAACACCGCTAGCGCTTGTTCGCGACTATCCCCTAACTTAAGGGGACCGACGCGCAAACCCGCGTCGATGATGACATTGGTGAAGCGCGGCTCCGCCTCCGAAATTTGACGGACCGCAGGAGCAGCGCTGAAAAACATAATTGGAAGAATTAGGAAGAGACTCTTCATGATAGCTTTTCCGGAATAATAGAAGTTCCAGGGGTACGTGCGGCGGCCACATCTCGATCGCCGTAGGTTCGCCCTTTCCACGAAACTTCACCTTTCGCATGCGCTCGTCGCGATCGCAAGAGTAAGTAAGCAAACACCGGCATCCCAAAAACCGCAGCCAGCAAGCTTTTCGCAACTCCGAAATTGGCGCCCAACAAGCGGGCAGCCAGAAAGAGCCAGCCCCACAACGCGACTCTCCCGCACCAGATCAGAGAAGAGTGCCTTCCCAAAAAACCAACGGTCAACCCGGCCAGGGGCACTCCCCACAGCAAGAGGTTCAGCACGGCCAGCCGGCCCGGCCGGGGAAACAGCAGAACAAGATTCTTGGTCCACCCTTCGCGAAGCTGCTCAAAGTTGCGGTACATGCGCGTGCGCACCGCATCAGCGGCATACCGAAATCGAATCTTTCTGCCGGATGCTTTAACCGCGCGCGCCAATGCTACGTCTTCAAGGATGTCTCCCGCGACTGCGGCGTGCCCTCCCACGGCCTCATACGCCTCGCGACTGACGAGAAGATACTGGCCGTTCGCAGCCGCCTCCGGCGACTTCGGATCGCTGACCTTCGACGGCGGATACTGCCGCGCTAATTCAGAGAACACGACAGGCAAAGTTGCCATCTCCCAAAAAGTGCCGGTGATCTGTTCAGGAGAATACGAGAGCAAGTCGGCGCCGTTCGCTTTCGCCTCTTCTAAAGCGCGCTGCACAGAGCCGGGACGATGCACGGTATCGGCGTCAGTGAAGAGGAACCAATCCGTCCGCGCAGCGCGTGCTCCGGCGGCGACTGCATTGTTCTTGCCGGTCCATCCATGCGGAAGTTCAGGAGAATCGATTACGCGAATCCACCCGTACGACTCCGCAATCTCTTTCGTGCGGTCGGTGGAGTGATCGTTGACGACAAGCACTTCGAAGCTGAAGCCTTGTGCTGCAAGCGAGTCCAGGCAGGTCTTCAGGTTCGTTTCTTCATTGCGCGCCGGGACGATGACCGAAACTTGCGGCGGCTTGGAAGACGGTTCTGACATCCCCATAGGTCAAACGGAACAAGCGACATGCAATCCGTCATCGCAACACGGTGACGGATATTCGATCCAAACTCCGAGCACTAATTATAACGGTCCCACTTCGTATTCGAAGCCTTACAGCTTGACGTTGCGCAGGCGCAGCGCATTCGCGATCACAGAGACGGAACTGAAGCTCATCGCAGCCGCCGCAAAAATGGGGCTTAGAAGAATTCCAAAGAACGGATACAGCACACCCGCGGCGATTGGAACTCCAACAGCGTTATAGATGAAGGCGAAGAAAAGATTCTGGCGGATGTTGCGCATCGTCGCCTGGCTCAATCTGCGGGCGCGCAGGATTCCGGTAAGGTCTCCTTTCACCAGCGTGATACCGCCGCTTTCCATGGCCACGTCGGTGCCGGTGCCCATCGCGATGCCGACGTCGGCTTGAGCCAGCGCCGGGGCATCGTTGATGCCGTCCCCGGCCATCGCCACAACCCTTCCCTGCTCCTGCAGCTTACGAACGACTTCGGATTTGCGCTCAGGCAGGACGTCAGCCTCGAACTCATCAATCCCCAGTTTCGATGCAACCGACTTCGCTACGATCTTGTTGTCTCCGGTCAACATCACAACGCGAACTCCGGCAGACTTGAGATCGCGGATCGCCGCTGGTGTCGACTGTTTCGGCTGGTCCGCGACTCCGAAGTTGCCCACGTATTTCCCGTCGACTGCGACGCACAGGGTCGCGCCATCAAGAGGTCGAACCGAAGAGACCACCGCCTTTGTCAGCGCTCCGATGTCTACCATCAGTAGCGAATTACCAACGGCTACGCGTCGCGTCTCTACAACTCCGGATATGCCCCGGCCCGGAATAGACTGAAATTCTTTAGCTTGCGAGAGATGGAGATTCTTCTTTTCCGCTTCCGCCACGATCGCATTCGCCAACGGATGTTCGCTAGCGCGTTCCAGGCTCGCGGCCAAGCGGAGCAACTCAGGATCGCGCGCCAGCGCATCCGTCATGCTGACGACTTTGGGCTTTCCTTCGGTCAGCGTCCCCGTTTTGTCGACAACGAGCGTATCCACTTTCTCTAAAGTTTCGAGCGCCTCAGCATTTTTAATCAGCACGCCGGCGTGGGCGCCGCGGCCCGTACCAACCATGATCGCCATCGGAGTCGCCAGCCCGAGCGCACACGGGCACGCGATGATCAGAACCGCGACAGCGTTGACAATAGCGTTGGCCAGACGTGGGTGCGGACCGAAAAAGAACCATGCTGCAAATGTGATCGCCGCAATCGCCACCACGGTCGGCACGAACCACGCGGACACTCGATCAGCGAGCCGCTGGATCGGAGCCCGGCTGCGTTGCGCCTGACCGACGAGTTGGACAATGCGCGCCAGCAAAGTCTCTGAACCGACGCGCTCCGCTCGCATGATGAAAGATCCGGTCGAGTTGATCGTGGCGCCGATGACCTTGCTATTGGCTTCCTTTTCGACCGGGATCGATTCGCCGGTGATCATCGATTCGTCAACAGAGCTCCGCCCTTCCAGTACCACCCCGTCGACGGGAACTTTTTCTCCGGGGCGCACGCGGAGCGTATTCCCCGGCATGACCTGCTCCAGCGAAATATCCCTTTCCGTTCCATCGGCGGATAGCAAGCGCGCTGTTTTCGGACTGAGGTCCAAGAGCCCGCGAATCGCAGCGCTAGTGCGACTGCGCGCGCGAAGTTCCATCACCTGTCCCAGCAACACCAGTGTGGTGATTGCGGCAGCTGCTTCAAAATAGACCTCCGGATAGCCGCCCATACGGCGCAACGACTGCGGAAAAATCTGCGGCGCAACCACCGCTACCACGCTGTAGATGTAAGCCACGCCGGTGCCAAGCCCGATCAGCGTGAACATGTTGGGACTGCGGTTCACCAGCGACGCCCAGAAGCGCTGGAAAAATGGCAATCCACACCAAAGGACGACTGGCGTAGCGAGTAGAAATTCGATGCGCGTGAGGTCAAGGCGAAATCCGCCGTAATCAAGGTCGATGTTCAGCCGGAAGCCCAGCATGCCACCCATGGCGATGCCCAACAACGGCGCAGTCAGCGCGACGCCCACCCAAAATCGCCGAGTCATATTCCGCAACTCAGGATTGTCTTCTTCCGCGGCGGCGACCGTGCGTGGCTCCAAAGCCATTCCGCAGATCGGGCACGAGCCGGGCTCGGATCGCACGATTTCCGGATGCATCGGGCAGGTGTATTCCGTGCGCGATGTCGGCAGCGGGCTTTCGGGCTCCAGCGCCATCCCGCAGGAGGGGCACGGAACGGGCTTGGTCTCGCGCACCTCAGGACACATGGGGCAGACGTAGGAAATCGGGCTTCCGGCTTCCGCCTTTCGGCTCCCGGCTTGCGGCTCCAACTTCACCAATGGCGCCGCCGTCACAGAACTCATCTTCAAAGGGCTGCCCAGCGTCACTAATCCCGACGATGGCCGTTTATTCAGATAAGCCTGAGCATTCCCCTTGAACTTTTCCTTGCACGAGGCGCAGCAGAAATAGTAATTACGTCCCTCGTGCTCGTGGATATGCTTCGCCGTGGCGGGATTTACGGTCATCCCGCAGACGGGATCGAGAGCCGGAGCGGGAGTCGGGTTTGACGTCATCGATTCTTGCCGATGTTTCTCGAGACCCGCCACTTAAACGCGGTGCTTCAAGACCATCTGTCCCTTGGATCAAGGATGCTCTATATTGGATTCACCCCAGCCGAACCGGCCGTGGACCACAAATTCATCATACCGAAGGGTTTGAACGGATGACCTATCTGGATGTGCTTTTCAATTACGGAGCGACGCCTGGCGAGAATGAATTACGGGCGATCGATTCGATGCGCGAAGTCTACGGAATCCGCCGTGTCGTATTCAGTTCCAAGGAGCACACTGTCCGCGTGGAATACGACGCCTCTCGAATGAACCAGGACGCCGTTGCGAAACTGCTGCGACAGGCAGGCATTGATGTCCGCGAAGTCGTAGCGTTGGCGTAGGAAGTAATTTCAACTGCCGATTAGAGTCCGAAACTGCGAAGCGGGAATATTTAGCCCTGATTTGCAGTTACAAGCTCAAGAAGACGTTTGGGCTGGTAGGAACAAAAAGCAAGGGGTGCTCACAGAAAACCTCTGGCCGAAGTTATTCTCTGAAGCACCCCGTTGCGCGCCACTTCGTCTGATCTTTCTATAGCAAGCACCATGCCGTCATGTAAATTACTGAAACTAAAAGGGACGGCGGTGCCTGCTTTCAGGCGATCCTTGTAGGATTTGCCGATCACGGGGAAAGAATTACTTCGCTGGTTCCAGGCAACGAAGCATCCACCCAGCTGTTGAAAACTCAGATTTCACGCTTCGTTCATCTGAATTGCCGACGGAGCTTGGTCGCTGCCGGCACTCATTGTTGCTGTGTGAGCCTTCGAAGCCCCATCACAGTTCCACTCCGATGATCTTCCCCGCGATCAGACCGTAATTCTGATATTCGGAGCCCGGAAAGTTTTCCACGATGAGTCCCCACAGCATCGAAATTAACATTTCGTAGTAATATTGGGACTGACCCGCCGTGGGCCCGTAGCTCAGTTGGATAGAGCACTTCGCTACGAACGAAGGGGTCGGGCGTTCGAATCGCTCCGGGCCCACCATTTTCCGCCTCTTCCGCCCGTTTACGTTCCGTCCCCACTATGCTCATCTCCCCAAAAAGTCTGCGAATTCGAAGGCACTTCCGTCCACACGGCCGGCGCCCTTGGCTCCGTAAAGCCTTAGTGCGATCCGCTCACTCGCAGAGTGCGCTTTCGTACATACAAAACGGAATGACTTCGATAGAGTCTCCGAGGTCTCTTCCGGCAACATTTCGGAAATGCCCCTCAGGCATGCTCCGTTCTATGGGCAAGATGGTACTCGCAGCGAAAAGGACCATGGCGAAAGACCTTACAGTTGGATCAAAGACCCCGTCCCGTGTGCAAGATGAAGAAAACAGAGAAATTGGAAACTTCATCCTGCGAAGCCTTCCCCGCAATGAAATCACCCGGATACTGCCCTCGCTGGAATTTGTGCGCCTGCGGCTTCACCAGGTTCTTCACGAAACCGGGGAAATCATACGGTCCGGCTACTTCCTGAATGAGGGTTTAGGCTCTGTGCTGACCACGCAGCCAGATGGCAAGACCATCGAGGTCGGCTTGATCGGCCGCGAAGGCTTTGTCGGTCTTCCTGTCATATTCGGCTACAAAAGCAGTGCTCTTCGCGTGGTGACGCAGGGCGATGGAACCGCATACCGTCTCGACGTGAGTTCCCTGCTCAGCGCGCTTCCACAGTGTCCGCAACTGCTGATGCAACTGCAGCAGTTTTCCCTCATGCTCGGAATGCAGTCTACGCAATTAGCCGCCTGCAATCGCCTGCATAATGTGGAGGAGCGATTGGCGCGATGGCTTCTGATGAGTCATGACCGCATCGCCACCAAAACGATGCCTCTAACGCAGGAATTCTTAGGACAGATGCTGGGAAGCCGGCGGGCCAGCGTCACCGTAGCGGCAGGTATCCTGCAGAAGGCGGGATTAATTGAATACATGCGCGGCAGCGTGACCATCGTCAATCGCCCGGGACTGGAAGAAGCCGCCTGCGACTGCTACCGGCTGATCGAACAGCAGAAGAAGAAATGGAAGTCTGAAGCCGGATGACAGGGGGGGCGGCAGTCTTTCCGCAGCTTCTCGCCAAATCACGTCCGACCCATCACCCTGAGTATCTCCCTGATACGCAAGCTCCGAGTCTCGAACGCATTTCCTTCCTCTAAGGTCATTCCGAGGTAGATGGCTTGCCGAATGGCGGACTGTTGCTGGTCGTGAAGAACTTTCAATTCGCGGCCCAGATTATCATTCTGTGGAGTATCTGGTGGATCAGAACGGAAAGAGCGTGAATTCGAGTCGCTCACCAGGGGTCCTCTCGTTAACAGCAACGCAAAAGGACCGTCTTCTTGGCGGTGGATGTGCGATGTCGCTCTTTCAGTGTACGCCAGCGTACGCACTACTGTCGAAAATCAGCAAAAAGATTGAGGCTACGGCATTTCTTCGCGGCGCGCTTCTCCTCGCGAGCGCTCGTTTACCCAACTCTATCCCTTGCGCGCGTAACTGTACTGGCCGCCACGCTGGTAGGCCAGATTTCCGATATGCCCGGCACGCGCCGCAGCGACGCCTGCTTCCACCGGAGCATTCGGATCCTTCCGCGTTTTGACACACTCGAAAAAGTTCTCCATATGCTGGATGGTCCCATCGCGAAAGCTGTTCGCCGAAACGATCGGATTCTTACCCTCGTCAAGATGTTCCTGATGAACACTGAATCCGCTGCGATTGATCTTCAGCGTCGCCTCGGTCCCGCGAAATTCAAGACCACCGTCGTCGATGGACGAATTCATCATTCCTTCGTACACCACGTCGAATCCTGTGTACCGGAAGGCTGCCTGAATCGTGTCTGGACAATCCCACTGTTCGAAGATGTATTTATCGGCGAGCATGTACGCCTGGCTGGGCTGGTCGGCTTTCATGGCCCAATGCACGACGTCGATCCAGTGTGTGAACAAGTCCGTCATGGCGCCGCCGCCGAAATTCCAGAACCAGCGCCAGTGGCTGAATTTCTCGTCGCTGAACGGCTGCTCCGGAGCGGCCCCTAACCACGCCTTCCAGTCGAGTCCGGATTGGTCGATGGGTTTCGGAACCCAATTTCCGCGGTGATAATTTTGCCACCAGTACGTCCGCACCTGCACCACACGCCCGAGTGCTCCGCCCTGAATCATGTCTACGGCGTCACGAAAATGAGTCCAGCTGCGTTGCTGCATACCGCACTGAAGAATCTGCTTGCCTGACCGCACGGCACGCGTGAGAGTCGCGCCCTCTTCCATCGTGTGCGTTACGGGCTTTTCCAAGTAAACATCCTTGCCCGCCTTCAACGCGTCCAACGCCATTGCAACGTGCCAGTGATCCGGCGATGCGATGAGGACCGCATCAACATCTTTTTCAAGCACCTCTCGGTAGTCGAGATGTGTTGTTGCCAAGCCATTGGAGCGTTCTTTGAACGCGTCGCGGTGCGGAGCGTACACGTCGCTTACCGCCGCCAATTGATACGGACCGGCTTTGTCTGCCGCATCGAGGAGCCCCTTCATACGTTGCCCGGCTCCAATAATTCCAATGCGGAGCGTATCGTTGGCTCCAAAAACACGAGTTGAAGCGAGAGCGGTAAAACCGCTGGCAATAATAAAAGTACGGCGATTCAACATGAGTAGGGCCTCCGCGCATTTTGCGCGGGAATGATGGTATCAAGTTTCTCGATCAAGTGATTCTCCGATTGGCGCTCGCTCCTTATGGCAGAAAAACGATTTGCTTGCGGAATTTTTACAAATGCCTGACACGGGCCGCGATCCCACTGGCTACGCTACATCCACCTTTGCGCCCTGCCGTACGCAGAGAGACTAAATACCTTGGGTGACTTTCATGAATCGACATCTAACCGCTCCCGCCTCCAAAGCTGGGGCTCCAGCTCGCCGGAACAACTCCGCATCACTCTTTGCCCTGCTCTTAACTCTGCTCTCTCTGCTCTGTGCCGGAGCCACATCCGCTTCGATGGCACAAGAAGCTTCCGCCAAAGCAAACCCAGCCGCGGGCGCAGGAGACATCATCGTCCATCCGCAATTCGGCGGAATCATTTTCGGATTTGATATCGACCCCAATGGCGGCGAAGGCATCTTGAGCGAAGCTGCGGAGCAATCGGACGGAACCATCATCGCCGCCGTCGAGACCTTTGATCCAGCTACTGGCGCGATCTTGAAAGTCGTCAGCAAAACGCAAACTCGGGACGATTTTGTCGCTCTGGGAATTACCGGAAACTCTGTGGGATTAGTGGAACGCGAGCATGTCATCAGCCTTTTCAACGTGCAGCGGACCTTCAACGTACTCAGTCCGATCGGATCCAACAAATTCACGGGTGTATGGACGCCGCCGATCGACTCGCAGCATGTCGTGAATCAGGTCAGCCGGGCGGCAAAAAGTCCGGTGGCAGCGATCTATGCAATCGATACCGGGATCAACCAGCATCCCTTCATTTTCAGCTCGAATGTCCAAGCCAATACCTTTGGGCCACTCATTCCCGTGCTGGATGGCGATTTCAACTTCGAGAACGCTCCAGAGATTGCCTACAACAACATCAACAACCTGGCTGTACTAGGACACCAGCGGAATTCGCAATTCATCGTCCCGCCGATGATCGGCACCATGGACCTGAAAACCGGAAAGTTCAGCAAGTTCAGCGGACTGGGCCTGGGCGTCATCAATGGAATCGCGGTCGATCCGCAGGATGGGATCGCCTGCACCACGACGTCGTTCGATGCAGCCGTGCAGTTCTACACTCTGTCCACGAAAAAGGGCATCAGCGTCATTCTTCCCGGAGCGACCGGTGAATCGCTTTTCGCCGGACACCATATTGCCTATGACCAGATCAACAAGCTGTTCCTGGTGGCGCAGCCGTTCTCCAGCACCAGCACGGGCAGTAGCATTCAGGTCTACGACACGCAAGGAAATTTTGTGGAGTCGGTGAACGGATTGAGCTTTTCCGGCGAAAGCAACGTCTTCCCTGTTCATCTCGCCATCAATCCAAACAATCGCACCGGATTCGTCGATGGTCCGAATCTCGACGACACCGACATTCAGTCGTTCACGTATTAGTGCCTCGCACAGAATCGTTAGTAGGTTCTAGCTGGGTTGTTGGCAGAAGTGAATCGTGTAGCCAATTAGATGTTCCCCTGCGAACTCGGCGTGAGTTCTCGGCGGTCTCTGCGTTTTAGGATTTTGGCAGACTAGGAAAAAACAGAGCTTCCGTCGCAGTGGCTGCCGAGATTCTTGGTTCGTGTGGACCCGGACGCATTTCGTCCGGGTCTGCCTTTTTCATTATTTCGTAGTTAGGAAAATTGGTTTGTAACCGATCGCAACCGTACCACCGCTAAGTGACGACTTACTTCCCGTGAGATCGGTTTCAAAGGCATACGTGGAAGGATATGTGTAGTTCGAAGTGGTACAAACCCCATTGCTACAGGATTGCGCCGTGTCCCACACCAATTGACCGTTGTCGAGATTGCACGTGTAGACGGTGCCACTTCCCGAACAAGGACTGATCGTGTGGCCGATCATCCATCCCGCCATCGTGTCGTAGGCGGTCCCTCCCAGATTGCCCTGCAAGCCAACCGGTGGATTGTCGTCCCATGAATAGACATACTGCCGCGGCAATCCGACTCCTGCTCGCAGCGCGAGTTCGCGCGCGACGTATCCCGCCAACTCATCCGGATCGGTGATGTTTTCGACGGCCTTGATCCCGTGCTCGCTATCCCATAGCGGTAAGCTGGAAAGCCCATTCGTAGCCACATCGCTCACGATATTCGCGTAGGTGGTGAGAAATGCCTCCGGCGTCTCGTTGAGGGCATCGCCATTGCCGCGCATGTGCATGTTGACGATGTCGAAAGTCGCCGCGCCCCCCGCTTGGATATATGGATCAAACCAGGTGCTCATTGTCCAGACGTGCCCGGAAGGGCTGAGCAGTCGCGCCGCCGGATCCTTTGAGCGGATGATCGCCGCTGCATCGGCATTCATCCGAACCATCTGCGCCTGCGTCCCCGCGAAGTAGCAAGGGCAGTCGGGTTCGTTCCACAATTCGTAGTAAGAAATCTGTCCTTTGTAGCGGTTGACCAGAGCCGTGACAAATGCCGAGAAGAACGCATCCGTACCGGTGCCGTCGGGATTCAGGTCATTCGGCGGTGAGCAACTGAAGTCCGAGGGCGCAAGGCAATGGACTCCGTTTTTGGTCGGAATCGTCCCGGCGTAATCCGGAGTGTCTCCGAAAGTGTAGAGCACGTCCGCATTCAGCGATTGCGCCATGCTCATATAGCTATCGAGGAGCGACCAGTCGTAAGAGCCGGAAGCCGTGTTGATTTGCCCCCACTTCACTTTGTCGTCCCAGAGGCGAATCGCACCCAGGGTGGCGGTTCGTCCCAATCCATCGGTCGGCGGCCAAATCGTAAAAAAGTTGAAGCTGGAACCGAAGAAAGTTTCCTTGATGGTGCCGCCACTTGAAGAAACGCAACTCACGGCAACGTTTGTGACATTTGCCGTCGCTGTGCCAGTGCTATTCGACACCGAGCAGAATTGCCCCGCTGGTTGCGTCTTTACGGCAACGTTGTACGTCGCGCCGGATGCAATCGAAGTCGTGAAAGTGAAGTTGCCATTCGTCTTGAGCGAGAGATCGTTGCCGCCGTTGTTCTCGAGAACTACAGTGCCACTTGCCAATCCGGAGAGCGCGCCACCGATGGTGTAGTTGACGATGGTCGTTACACACGAAACGCTGACATTGGTGACATTCGAAGTAGCTGTCCCGTTCGCATTGGTCACAGTGCAAGACTGCGTCGGACTCGACGGTTGCGTCTTCACCGAAACGCTGTAAGAACTGCCAGACTCAATCGAGGTAGCGAAGGTAAAGCTTCCGTTCGCGGCCACGCTGAGGTTGTCTCCGCCATTGTTCTGCAGTACCAGTCCGCTGCCGGAAAGCCCCGAGACGCTCCCGCCGATCGTGTAGTTCACAGTCGCAGTCGAGCAGGTGACAGCGACGCTGGTAACCGTCGCATTCGCCGTACCGCTACTTCCCAACACAGAGCAAGTCTGTGCGGGATTCGACGGCTGGGTTTTTACAGTAACGTTGTAAGCACTACCCGCCGCGATGGCGGTCGCGAAGGTGAAGGATCCATTCGTCGCAATATTTAAGTCGTCGCCTAAATTGTTTTGCAACACCAGGCCGCTGCCGCTGAGGCCGCTCACCGACCCGCCTATCGTGTAGGTCGTGCCGGTCGTCGAGCAACTCACCGAGATAGTCGTAATGTTGGAAGTCGCGGTTCCGCTCCCACCACTCACGCTGCACGTTTGGGGTGGATTCGATGGTTGCGTCTTGACGGACACGGAATACGCGCCGCCGGATGCAACGGACATGCCGAAAGTAAACGAACCGTTCTGGCTGATGGTCAGGCTGCTGCCGTTGTTCGACAATACAAGGCCGGTGCCTGCCAGCCCTGTAATGGTGCCGCCAATCGTATAGGTCGGCGGAGGAGGATTCTGAGTTCCTCCACCACTTCCCATACCGCTGCAAGCCGTAAGAATGGCCGCTAGTAGGATTACGAATACTGCAAATGACTTCTTCATTGCGATTGATTTGTTTGCCAGTTTTCGCAATGGCCTTCGGGAGTTTCCCGCTGGGGTGGCCACAACTGGCGCAAATTCTTGGTTTTCGGACTTTACGGTACCCCGTGAGCCTCGTCAAGGTGCAGGAGATTGCAGCATTGCTGAGCCTTTCTTCTCTATTCAACGTGTGGGATGTTTGCTACTCTCGGCGATCATTTTTCCACGGGCCCAAATTTCGAATTGAGGAGAGTGCCCGTGAAAGTTTCCGCTAAACCAGCGGTCGTCACCGCAATATGGTTATGCGCGAGCATTTTTTCCGTGGCGCAGATTCCAAGTTTTCGCCACATCATCCTGGTCGTCCAGGAGAATCGCTCTCCTGACAATCTCTTTCAGGGACTGTGCTCGCCTCCCTACGGCACCAGCGCGTCATGCAACACATCGCCGACAGGATCGCAGTACAACATTCAAACCAGCAACTGGTTGGACAAAACTTCATCCACCGGAATCATTCAGCCGATTGCGGTCCCACTGGCGAACGGATTCGATCTCGGACACAAGCATGTCGCCTTCACCGCGATGTGCGATCTGAATTCTGCGGGCGCTTGCCTCATGGACGGAGCCGGCTTAAGCACTTGTTCTGGAACTTGTCCGCCGAGTCCTTGGTTCCAATACGTCGACTACACGAGCGGAGTTGTCGATCCTTATCTCGATCTCGCGACCCAATACGGTTGGGCGAATTACATGTTTCAGACGAACCAAGGGCCGAGCTATCCGGCGCATCAATTTCTTTTTGGAGGAACGTCCGCGCCGAATACCCAGGACGACGCACTAGCAATTTTCGCGGCCGAAAATGTTTCTCCCGAAGTGGTAGGCACGGAGGCAGGTTGCGTTGCACCCGCCGGAGTCTTTGTGTGGCTGATGTCGCAGCAAGGCGAGATCCGCCACATCTTCCCCTGCTTTGAACATCAAACGCTTGCGGATCTGTTGGTGGCGAACGGGATCAGTTGGAAGTATTACTCGTCCGGCGTGGGATCCATCTGGACGGCTCCAAATTCCATTCAACACATCTGCAAAGCGGTGAGCGGAAAATGCACGGGGCCTTCCTGGATCAACAACGTCGTCCTGACCCCCAGCCAGGTGCTCACCGACATCAGCAAATGCAAACTCTCGGGAGTTAGTTGGGTCATCCCTACTGGTCAGAATTCCGATCATCCAAAATCGAATAATGGCGGCGGGCCTTCCTGGGTGGCTTCGATCGTCAACGCGATCGGCAACAATGCAAAATGTGCCGACGGAGAAACCTACTGGGACAATACCGCCATCGTGGTTACATGGGACGACTGGGGAGGATGGTATGACCATCAACCGCCAGTTTTTCTCGCGCCGCCTCAGGGGGATTATCAATATGGCTTCAGGGTTCCAATGATCGTCGTGTCGGCGTACACTCCCAGCGCCTACGTCAACAACGACATTCAGGATTTTGGCAGTATCCTGCGCTTCGTCGAAAAGAACTTCGGCCTCGAAGAAGGTGCCCTCAATTTCGCCGACGCGCGAGCGACGACGGACCTCTCAGGCTTCTTCGACCTCACTCAACCCCCTCGAGCGTTCACGACCATTCCAGCTCCCCGCGACGCCAGCTATTTCCTCAACGACAAGGAAGCCGCACTCGACCCAGACGACGACTAGAACAATTCCGCGCGCTCGCCTTGGCATTCGTGCCTTTGCGGGTTCTCACCCGTCCCACTACTACCGTCGATTCTGCTAATCTCGACTCAGCCCTGTTGTTCCCGACCGGTTGGCCGGAAAATCTTTCGGGTCACGAGCTTGCGCGCGCCATGTCGAAAGTCTCTCAGCAGCAAGAAGTAGCTGTCCTGTCG
This sequence comes from uncultured Acidobacteriota bacterium, assembly GCA_963819455.1. Lineage (GTDB taxonomy): Bacteria > Acidobacteriota > Terriglobia > Terriglobales > Acidobacteriaceae > Sulfotelmatobacter. The sequence continues at coordinate 234,436 of CAWFWF010000007.1, read as the reverse complement.
AAATCCAAAAACGGTCTGGTTTTTCTAACCCCCAACGATTGGGCTCTGGTCGCGGATAAGGCAACTCGCCGCCATTTCAAGACCGGAGACAAAATCGTTGAGCAGGGAAAACGGACCTTCGGTTTATACCTCCTGCTGAACGGTACGGCTTCAGTACTGATTCCGCCGCCGAGAAATATCGGCCCGGGAGAAGTCTGCGGTGAAATTTCATTCCTCGACGACTTTGCCGCCACTACCACCGTGGTCGCCAACGAGCCGGTGGAGGCCTATTTCATCGACCGGCCAACCCTGCAATCACTCTTCGAGTTATTTCCACATCTCGGATCGCGCTTCTATCAATCCATGGCAGGCATACTCTCGAGGCGATTGCGCGAAGTCATCGGCGCACCCATCCCAGCCAAGCCGGCAGCGGCAAAGAAGCAAGCAACCTAGGCCATCCCAGGGATGCGGCCTCACGACGCTTAAGTTTAGACTTCAGGCCTCGCCTGAGGTCGATGAGTGTAACGGCGATTTCTCGCCAACCGAAACAAACCTCAGTGGTCGACGGCTAATCGTTGTGTGTTGTCCAGGAGGAGTCTCCACACTGATTCCTATTACCTTGGCGACAGTACTTGCATCCCGCCGACCCAGTCCTGCGATACCCCGGTCCGCGTGTCCATCCAGGAGTGATACAAGCGGGGCGTGATACCTGCCCAGGCATTCGTCGTGTAGTCCCCCATGAACAGCCCTCCAAACCCGTCATCATTCGGATTCGAAAGCACTGTGGTCTCGGGAATATTTGCGGCAAAAGTCGTCGATGTGACAAGGAAGGAAACAAATGGCTGATAGCTGATGTTGGAAGGGTCGTTGCGACGATCGAGCCATGTAACCGCCACTGGAACAGCGGCCGACGCGACCGTGACAATCGGTGTGTTGGCGCTTACCCAAGGGAAGAACTGGTCGTGCGTGCCCGAAGGCGAAACATTGAATGGGGCGCCCCAGCTATTGCCAACATCGGTCGAATGCACCATCTGGACCTGCATGATGTGTCCATTCCAGTTGTAGAAGACTGCGTACGGACTTGAGGTTTGATTGCGTCCGATGAATGTGTCCACGGCAATGCTCGGAATATTGCTGACACGCTCGGCCGTATTAGGAAGGTTGCCGTAGAAGGCGCATTGGCAGTCGTCTGGAACAAGATTCGGCTGTGCGATGACGACTGGCGATGACCAGCTGTTCCCACCATCAGTCGATTTGGAGAACATCATCGACGCAACGGTGCCTCCGCAATCTCCCGCCGGCCCATTCGCGGTGCAACGCATCCAGGTGACGTACACAAATCCATCACCGTCGACAGCGAGATCACTGAACTGGTCAACATTGGGAAATGTCTGCAGCGTGTCGACGTTCGCCGTCGTCCAAGTCGTTCCGCCATCACTCGAGTGCGACACCGAGATCTGTGAATTGCTGCCTGAGTCAAATTGCGTGGCAGAGACATATATCCGGTTGAGGAATGGACTCGACTTCACGGTGTCGATCTCCATCCAGGGCTTGTCGGCTACTCCGCCCAACGTATTTGGAACCGCCTGCACGGGCAAACCAAACGCACGCCCACCGTTCGACGATTTTGCCACGACAATCACACCGCTCGAAAAGCTGGAATCGGCGTCGATCCCTCCAGCGTAAGCCGTGCCGTTGCGATCCCATGCCACAACGGGATCACCCGCTCCGACTAACCCAGGCAACACGCCCAAACATGTGTGGGACCAACTCGAACCTGAATCCCTGGAAGCAAAAAAGCCTTGCAGTGAGACGCAGTTGTAGTCGTTACCGCCACTTAAGAGCTGGTTTGGTGATACCGCGTTCACCGAGATTGGAGTTTCGTTCACTGGATTGCCGCCCTCAGAAGCTTGAACGGGAGGTAGTACGCAAGGCGATGGGCTGCAACTCAAGCTCGGGGAAACCAGATGCGAAAGAGTACGCGGGCCCGCCGCGACTCGGCCCGCAGCAATGGCACGCGCCATCAGCACACCGCCCGAGTATGGCATCCTTTCGAGCGCCGTCGTGCTGTGGAGCGCAGTCTGGCTCTGACCAACAAGGCTAACGCTAAGGCTAAAGAGAGCTAACACACGAGAAGCAAGGTGAACGATGCGAGCATTTAACACGAGGACCCCCTATAACCGCGCAGACTGCAGGATGTTTTAGACGGCCGAAGCGCCCCCGGACTTTAGGACACGCATGGGGGAACGTCAAGATGAAGAAATTTGCGGGCGGCAGTTCGGTACCGGTCAATGAATGCTAAGGCCGTTAACACTCAATGAGGATGAGGGCTGGCCGCACCGAGGTCAATGAGCGCTATTGCGATTTTGCAACAACCGGGAAACGAAATCGTCTCCTTTCATATTTCGTCATCCGGTCGAATGAGTCGAAAGATCACTGCGAAGACGCATCCCAACACGCTCAGACCGACTACCAACCACCGCAGCAGGCTTGAACCGATTAGAGCGGCGAGAGCGAACCCAATCGGGCTTCCCCAAAGCCATGTCCCCTTAAATCGCCGGTTCCACCATATCTTCCTTCGCCCAACCAACTTGACGGATATGCGCTCGGCTAGAAAGCAACTAATTTCAACAATCGTCCAGAAGAAAACGACCAAGCCGATAGCGTAAGCGACACCCTCAATGATCGCTTGTAGACGAACCACTGTTGAATACACCGAAATATCCGACACCGGGTCGTACGAGTAAAACCGCAAAACGTTCAGCCCAAGCCAAACCGATGCTAGGGCAGGAAGACTAAGAGCAAGAGCCACCAGAACCAATGTCTCTCGACTCTTCACATATCTGCGTTGCGTGAACCACGACTGCATCACGAGAGCCAAGCAGACAACTGACGCGACAGCACGACCCGGCTCTGAACGCAAGACGATAACCAGCCCGAAGATGCCAATGATGGCAATCAGGCTCCAGCCTCTGGTGAAGACCGAGGGTTTCGCCGCAAGGTTGTTTTTCGTTGACATGAAACAGGGTCACGACATGGTAACTGTTGTAATCAGGCAACTACCCCGTTTTGACCGAACAATCGATCACTCGGTGCCTGACTTTCGCGAACAGGCATCCCAAAAATGCTGCGTTCCGGGACGCATGATCGCTGGCGTGTGCTAGCCTACAAGGCCTACTGAGCTGCAACGCGGAGCCTTGATCGTGTCGCCAACCAAAAGCATCCTTCGATGATGGATCCCGTCAATCTGCGGCTGGCTCTGATCTCCGCCGCCGGACTTGGCTTCCGCCACGGCTTGGACTACGACCACATCGCCGCCATCACCGACATCAGCAGCGTCCAATCCCGTCCCCGGGACGCCATGCGTTTCGGCCTGCTGTACGTTGCCGGGCACGCCACAACAGTGGCCCTGCTGGGCGCCGCAGCAATCATTTTCCGGATCGCCCTCCCGCCAGCCAGTGACCGCTGGGCGGAACGCCTCGTCGGCATCACCCTGCTTCTTCTCGGTCTCTATGTGCTTGGAACATTCTTCCGGCCCGGAACGCACACGCACGCTCCTCGCACGCGCATCACGCTGCTCATTAACGGCCTCCTCTGGATCTACTGGAGAATGAGCCGGATCTTTGGTGGCACTCGCGTGGAGGCGCCGCAGGTTTTCAAAGATGGATACGGATCCAGTTCCACCTTCTTGGTGGGAGTGATCCATGGCTTGGGAGCCGAAACTCCGACGCAAATCCTTCTTTTCCTGATGATGGCGAATCTGGGCGGCACCGGCCCCGGATTACTCGGCCTCCTGATGTTCATCCTTGGGCTGCTGTTCATGAATACCTTGATGTGCGCCTCTGCCGCCGGACTGTTCTCGGCGACGCTGGCACATCCGAAGGCCCTGCGCACCCTGACCCTGATCACTGCCACCTATAGCATCATCGTGGGAGCCATCTTCCTGATCGGCTCGGCCGGAAAGCTTCCCTCCCTCACAGGCTAAGATCGAGGTCCGCACGACTTCAACGGATGATTCCTTAAGCACTGCTAACTCACTCATTCCCTTGGCCTAAAGACCCACGGTCGAGCGTGCGACATCGCTCGAGAAATTTCGCTATACGTCGTGTTAAAGCATGCTTCCGCCCTCCGTTCTCATTACCGCAGTAATCCGTCCGGGGGGATTACCATTGACCCATCCCGCGCCCCTACTTAGATTGCCAACAGGGGGATGTATGAAGGATATCCATGAGGTTCTGAGGCAGAAACAAGCGAAGTACGCTCAACTGGGAAAGCAGATTGAGATGCTGCAGCAGGCGGCCGAAAAGCTGCGTGAAGTAGCTCCTCTGCTCGCCGAAAGCGACGAAGAAGACAACGTCGTCCTGTCGGAAGTTGACGAGGTTTCGGGTCAAGGCGATGCCATGGCCGCGAAAGCAGGGGCAGGCAGCAGCTCTGCTTCGAAGGCACCCCGTCCCAGCGCCCCGCGTTGGCCGTAACCCAACGGTAAAATCGCGTACTCAGATCGGTCTATGAACATTCACGCACTGCTGGTATCGAGCGACGACTCTGCTGCAGATGTACTCGGCAGGGTCTTGCCCGATTTCGGCGTTGCGATGGACCGTTCCAGCGATCTGGAAACCACGCTCACGCGCATTCAGCAGCAGAAGTTCGACGCGCTCATCGTGGATTTTGACAATCCGCAACAAGCCGAAGACGTTCTGCAACAAGCTCACAAGTTGGGCACCGGGCCGTTAACCATCGCGCTCGTTGCCGACTCCAGTAAAGTGCGGCAGATCCTAAACGGTGGCGCCCACTTTGTGCTCTACAAACCCGTCTCCGAAGATGCTGCCAAGGCCGGATTGCGCGCCGCGGCAGCCTTACTTACCCGCGAGCGGCGGCGGACTTTCCGCGTGCCCGTGCAGGCTCCGGTTGAGATCATCCTTCCCGACACCCGCGCTGTGGATGGAATTCTTCTCGATCTCTCTGAGAACGGTATGGACGTCCTCACGGCCGAGCCGCAGATTCCGGGCGCCTTGTTAGCCTTCAAGTTCCAACTTCCCGACGGTTCGTTAGCAATCGAGGCCCACGGGCAGGTTGCCTGGGCGAATCCTAACGGTCAGACCGGCGTCTATTTCCTCGATGTGCAAGGCGAATTGCAGGACCAGCTCAAGACTTGGCTGAAGAATGCCGCCACCATCCTGGGCACAACCGACGATGCCGTCCCCCACTGCAAGTTAACCGACCTCAGTCTGGGCGGCTGCTACGTTCAGACCGACGCTCCCTTCCCGGAGCGGGCTTTAGTCGATTTCTGTCTGAAAGCGAACGACCTGGAAGTGCATATCGAAGGCATGGTGCGAGTCGCGCATCCCGGTCACGGGATGGGCGTCGAGTTCCCGTCGCGTACCACCGAACAGCGCGCTCATGTCGGAGATTTGATCAGCTTCCTGCAAAGCAGCCCCGGTACGACCCCGGAACTCAGCATCGCTCCACGGGCACTGGTCGCCGACATGACCCAGTTCATACCGGCCGACAAGGATCCGAACGAACAAAGCGAAGAACTCGAAGATACGCTCCTCGATCTTCTGCGCCGCGGCAGTTCTCTGCAACAGGAAGAGTTTCTGGCCGAACTGCAACACCAGCGCAATCCCGAAGCTGTCGCATCCTCCGAGCCTTCCTAGCCCCACTGCAAGTCCGTTTCGTATCCCAAGATCAATTATGGTTTTGCCCAAAAAGCCTCCCGGGCAGGTCATGGATGGAATTTTTCCGGGCAGATTGTTTAGGAAGTCGGCGTATCAGGCAGGTCGGCAGGATCGAGAGGCTTCGGGGTATTCCGTTTCAGAATTGAAGGACTCGGACCCCGTCACTGGCGCGAGCCCCTCAATCTCACTGGTCTTGTTTCATCCCGTTGCGAAGACGTTATCCCGCCTGCATTGCACGCTTGTTTCAGCAACGTTAAATGTGGATTAAATAAAATCCTCAGGCATGTAGACTGGAAGCGCTTTTGGTCGCACTGTGAATTCTTGCCTGCACGAGGAAACCTCTGAGCCAGAGTGTTCGCCAGACTGACCCGAAAGTACATTTGAACCGAACCGCAAGCGTCTCCGCACCCACCTCGCTTTTTTGGCTGCCGCTGTTCGCGATCGGCGCGGCCGCGCTCGCGGTCGAGATTCCGTTCCTGTTCTTCGGCACGCCTTCCGGTCATGACGTCGAATTTCATCTCTACTCGTGGCTCGAAGTCCTCTCGCAGTGGCACCATGGCATCTTCTACCCGCGCTGGGCGGAACTGGCGCACTTCGGCTTCGGCGAACCGCGATTCATCTTTTTATCCCCCGGCCTCTTGGACGCTCGGTGCGCTCATCAGTTCGATCGTGCCCTGGACCGTCGCCTCCAGCGTTTACATCTGGCTGACTCTGACCGCTGCGGGATCTTCGATGTTCCTGCTCGCGCGCCGGTGGCTCAGTCCGCAGGATGCGATCTTCGCCGCGGTTTTGTACGCAGTCAATCCGTATCATCTCGTGATCGTCTACTGGAGAAGCGCCTTCGCCGAGTTGCTGGCGGCGGCCCTCGTCCCCTTGCTCCTGATGTATGCCATTCAGGCCTTCGAAGAAAAAACATGGCCCATCATTCCTCTCGGCCTTGTGCTCGCCGGTGCGTGGCTCACCAACGCTCCGTCCGCCGTGATGATTCACTACTCCTTAGCCCTGTTGATTCTTTTCTTCTCCTGGAAGCAACGGTCGCCGCGAATGTTGATGATCGGTGCCGCAGCAGTCGTGCTCGGGGCGTGCCTCGCTGCGTTCTATCTCTTCCCTGCTATTTACGAGCAACGATGGGTCAACATCTCGGAAGCAATTTCGGCGGGATCGCGCCCGCAAGACAATTTTTTGTTCATCCACACTGGCGACGCCGATCACGACGCGTTCAATCGAGTCATCTCCTGGATCGCGGTTCTGGAGATGGCCGTCATCTTCGTAGTTGCCGCGACCTCGAAGCTGTGGCGTGATGCCAAACGCGAAAAGTGGATTGGCATGCTGGTCTGGGCGAGCGCCATCAGTGTGCTGATGTTCCCCATCACAGCGCGCCTATGGCCGATTCTGCCCAAGATGCAGTTCATGCAGTTTCCCTGGCGCTGGATGTTGTGTTTGAGTTCCACCTTCGTGATCGTCCTTACGCTTGGCGTCCGTCGATGGTGGTGGCGCGCAGCGATCTTTGCATTGTCTGTCCTGGCAATCGTGATTCTTTGGCATAACATTCTGCATCCGTGGTGGGACAACGCCGCCGATCTCCGCGAGATGCAGGACAACATGGTTACCGGCGCGGGATACGAGGGAACAGACGAATACACTCCCGCCGGCGGCGATCCTGCCGCACTCGACAAAGATGCCCGCCGAGTATCAGTAGAGGGCTCGGCGCGCGCCACCATTCGAGTCTCGCGCTGGGATGCCAATTCGAAGTCGTTCACGGCCGACTTGTCATCTCCCGATCAACTCGCGCTTCGCTTGTTTTACTATCCGGCATGGAATGTCGAAGTAAATGGGCACCGCGTCGAAGTCCTCAAACGGGCGGCCAAAGGACAGATGCTGGTTCCGGTTGCAACTGGAATAAATCGTGTTGAAATCACCTTTGCCCGCACCTGGGATCGAACAGCCGGAACTTGGATCACAGTCGTCACCGCTTTAGGATTATTTATCTTCTTCGTAAGGAGGAGAACAACCCGCGCATGAATGCGGAACCTACAGTGAACGGTGTCCGCGTCGTGAAGCTCTCTTAGTTATGCAAAAGATTCTGATCGCTACCTCCAACCCCGGAAAGCTTCGCGATTTTGCCGGCGCGGCCGCACCTCTCGCCATCGAGATCGCCGCCATTCCGAATTTCTCGTCGCTGCCGACTGTAGTGGAAGATGGCAACACGTTCGACGAGAATGCCCGTAAAAAAGCGGAGCAGTACAGCCTCGCCGTTTCGGGAGAAATGGTTCTGGCAGATGACTCTGGGCTGGAGGTCGACGCGCTCCAAGGCGCTCCGGGAGTTCATTCAGCACGCTATGCCGCCGATCAACCGCATCTAGCCGAAGAGAACACAGACGACGAGGCCAATAACGCCCGCCTTCTGCGCGAACTCAGAAAGGTCCCGCCTGCCAAACGCACCGGAAGATTCGTGTGCGTCTTGGCCGTCGCAAGATCCGGAGCGACCTTAGCGACTTTTCGCGGCACAGCCGAAGGCGTAATTCTGAACGCCGCGCGGGGCAATAACGGCTTCGGATACGACCCGTTATTCTATTTCCCCAAGATTCGTAAATCCTTTGCAGAATTGACCCCGGAAGGGAAAGCGCGCTACAGCCATCGCGGCGAGGCGTTTCGTAAATTTCTGGACTGGTGCTCCAAGCAATCCGCTAACAGCCCGTCGAATCAGGAATCATGACCGTTCCAATGAAATCACCCACTGCCCTTATCTTCGATATGGACGGAGTATTGATCGACTCCGAACCTCTGCACAAGCGCGCCAAGGAACTTGCCTTCGGAGAGTTCGGAATCGTCCTGCCGGAATCTGTCTACGACAGTTACAAAGGACGCCCCGACGCGACCATGTTGCCCGAAATCCTTGGCGGCCGCGGATGGTCCGCCGATCGTATTGAGCAACTCTCCAAGCGCAAGAGGGCGATCTACGAAGAAATCGAGCACGAACTCAAGCCCGTGGAGGGCGCTGTCGAATTCGTGAAGTGGGCGTCATCCCGCTACAAGATTGCGCTGGCCACCTCGGCGACGGCCCGCAACCGCGAGGCTACGATGAAACTCCTTGGGCTCAGTTCATCCTTCCACGCAATGGTCGATGCGAGCGGACATCAACGCCCAAAGCCCGATCCCGAAGTTTTCCAAATCGCGATGCAGAAGCTAGGAACGACGCCCTCCGAATCGTGGATCATCGAGGACTCAGTCAATGGCCTCCGCGCCGCTAAAGCCGCCGGAACCTTCGCTGTCGCGATCACCACCACGTTCGATCGCGCGACTCTTTCCGAAGCAGGAGCGGATATGATCATCGATAATTTCAACGACCTGCGCATCAAGCTCGAGGCGTTCTAAATCCTTCGTGATACTTCGTGTCCTTCGTGGTTGACCGATTTTCGTGATTATTATTGGAAAAGGATTGCGCCCGAGCATCCGCTACTGCCAAAATCCGCCTTTCTCACCGCCCTCTGCGGCATTTCTCAGCGCCCTCCGCGGTTAAAGAATCCGTTTCCTTGACTTCACTTATTCTGCCGAAAGATAATGAAAGGTTCTACTTTCATCGCTGAATTCATAAGGGGTCTCGAGTGGCAACTGCCAGTCCTTCTGCTCCCGGAGCAACGAAATATGTCGCGCATGGGGTTGCGCCGCTGCGAGCGGGCCAGGGAACGTCCTTTGTTCTCAGGCGGCTGCACTCTCTGAGCGGCATCGTTCCGGTTGGAGCTTTCCTGCTGGAACACATCTTGGTTTCCAATTCCACGGCGATCAGCGGCCCCGGTGCATACGCCCGTCAGGTCAGCTTCCTCGCCAACCTCCCCCTGGTGTTTTTTCTGGAGCTGTTCGGGATCTGGCTGCCCATCGCGTTTCACGCGTTGTATGGCTTCTACATCTGGTACCGCGGAGATGGAAACACGATTTCCTATCCGTGGAGCGGCAATTGGATGTACACGGCGCAACGCTGGACCGGCGGCATCGCCTTTGCCTACATCCTGTGGCACACCTACACGATGCGATTTACCGGCGTCGACCTGCACGACAATCCCATGGCATCGTTCGGCAAAGTGCAACACGAAGTCTTTCAGACGCCGCTCTTTCTTTTTTACGTCGCCGGACTAATTGCGGCTTCATGGCACTTCGCCTATGGAATCTGGCTCTTCTCGGCGAAGTGGGGGATCGTTTCCGGCGAGAAAGCCCGCAAGCGTTTCCTGATTGCCTGCATCGCACTTTTCTTCGTATTGTCGGGCGCTGGCCTCGCCAGCCTGACTTCATTCCGTTCCCGTCCGCAGCAGCCATTTGATTCAAGCAGCGCGGGCAAAGATCAGCAAATGACAGAAAGACGGTAAGGACCAAGATGGCAGCAGCTCCGAAAATTGTTGTGGTGGGCGGCGGGCTCGCCGGTTTGTCGGCAGTTATCAAGATCGCGGAGATGGGCGGCAGCGTCGATCTTTTCTCAATCGTGCCTGTGAAGCGTTCGCACTCCGTATGCGCGCAGGGGGGAATCAACGCCGCCAAGAACCTCAAAGGCGAGGGCGACTCTACCTATAAGCATTTCGACGACACCGTCTATGGCGGCGACTTCCTCGGCAATCAACCGCCGATCAAGGACATGTGCGACGCCGCGCCGGGGATCATCGATCTCCTCGACCGCATGGGCGTTCCCTTCAATCGCACGCCCGAAGGCCTCCTCGATTTCCGCCGCTTCGGAGGAACTTTATACAACCGCACCGCCTTCGCCGGCGCGACCACGGGACAGCAACTCCTCTACGCCCTCGACGAACAGGTACGCCGCTACGAATCCGAAGGCAAAGTAAAAAAATACGAGCACTGGGAGTTCCTCTCCGCTGTACTCGACGGAAGCAAAGTCTGCCGCGGCATCTGCGCAATCGATTTGCGTTCGATGGAAGTCCGAACATTCCCAGCAGACGCCATCATCATCGCAACTGGCGGCAATGGAGCGATCTTCGGCAAGTCCACGAACTCCGTGGTCTGCACCGGATCGGCGCAATCGGCTCTCTACCAGCAAGGTTGCTTCTACGCGAACGGCGAGTTTATTCAGGTCCATCCCACCTGCATTCCCGGCGAAGACAAACTGCGTCTCATGTCGGAGTCGGCACGCGGTGAAGGTGGTCGCGTCTGGGTTCCCAAGAAACCGGGCGACAATCGCGATCCCAAATCGATTCCGCAAGGCGAGCGCTGGTACTTCCTTGAGGAGTGGTATCCGAAGTACGGAAACCTGGTGCCTCGCGACATCGCGACCCGCGCCATCTTCAAAGTCGTCTTCGAGCACAACCTCGGGATCGACGGCAAGCCGATGGTCTACCTCGACCTGACGCATATCGATCGCAAGATTCTCGACCGCAAGCTGGAAGGCATTCTCGAAATCTATGAGAAGTTCGTCGGCGACGATCCCCGCGACACGCCGATGAAGATTTTCCCCGGCATGCACTACACGATGGGTGGACTCTGGGTCGATTACAAGCAGCAGACCAACATCCCCGGTGTGTTCGCCGCGGGCGAATGTGAATATCAGTACCACGGGGCCAACCGTCTGGGCGCGAACTCGCTCATGTCGTGCATCTACGGCGGAGGTATCGCTGGGCCGAACGCCGTCAACTACGCGCGCGGACTGCAAGCCTCCCCGAATGGAAGCGGCCACTTCGAAGCCGAAAAGAAGAAACAGGAAGATAACAACGCCCTGCTGGTCAATAACCAAGGCACGGAAAATCCCGTGAAACTGTGGCGCGAATTGGGCGAACTGATGACCAAGGATTGCACCGTCATCCGCTACAACAAAAATCTCGTGCAGACCGACGCCAAGCTGGTCGAAATGATCGAACGTTATCGCAAGATCAATCTCAGCGACAAGACGCAGTGGGCGAACACGACCGTGGTCTTCGCCCGGCAGCTTTACAACATGCTGCAACTGGCCCGCGTCATCGCTCAGGGAGCCCGTCTCCGCGACGAGTCCCGCGGAGCACACTACAAGCCGGATTTCCCCGACCGCGACGACAAGAACTGGATGAAGACGACAAAGGCATATTTCGCCCCAGACGCAGACGAACCGAAGTTTGAATTTGAGCCGGTGGATGCGAGTCTGATCACGCCAAGGCCGAGGAAGTACTAATGCAGCAGAGCCTCCGTCAGTCGAAGGTGTTCTTCGTATTGGCGTATGTCATTTTGGCGGCGGTCGACTTCCTATATTTTTTGTACTCTAGGAGTCTTTCGAGTGGACTTTCGGCGTGCGTGTTTGTGCTTGTGGCGATTGGGTGGAACTGGTGGTTTGGTCGTCTGGCCAAAGAAAACGAAGTGACGAAACTCAATTTAAGCGCACCAACAGAATCGAATCATGGCAAACGATAAAACCGTAATCATCAAGATCAAGCGTCAAGCGACTCCAACCTCCAAGTCCCACTGGGAGGAGTTCTCGCTTCCCCACCGCCCGAACATGAACGTGATCTCGGCCCTCATGGACATCGCCGCCGATCCGGTCACCAAAGACGGCAAAGCGACCACTCCGGTCACCTACGATTCGAATTGTCTCGAAGAAGTCTGCGGATCGTGCGCCATGCTGATCAATGGCAAGGCCCGCATGGCGTGCTCGGCGCTGATTGACAATCTGGAACAGCCGATCCGGCTGGAACCTTTTTCCAAGTTCCCAGTCGTTCGCGATCTAGCGACCGACCGCAGCGTGATTTTCGAAAACCTGAAAGCCGTAAAGGCCTGGGTTCCGATCGACGGAACCTACGACCTCGGCCCCGGCCCGCGCATGTCAGCCGAAGAGCAAGAAGCGGCTTACCCGATTTCTCGCTGCATCTCCTGCTGCTGTTGCATGGAAGCCTGTCCTCAATTCAACGAAGACACCGGCTTCGTCGGAGCCGCAACCATCGCCCAGGTCCGGCTCTTCAACACGCATCCCACGGGAAAGGCCCTGCAGCGCGAGCGCCTGGCGGCCCTGATGGGCGACGGCGGCATTCAGGAATGCGGCTACGCGCAGAACTGCGTCGAGGTCTGTCCCAAGGATATTCCGCTCACCAAGGCCATCTCCGAAGTCGGCGGGCAAGTCATGAAACAGGCTCTCGGTGACCTTTTGCGGCGCTAGAATTTGTCACTTCCGCACGAAACACAGCAAGACAGTGTCTCGCCGTTTTTCCAAGTTGTAGCTGACAATCCAGATAGGATCGTCTGAAATAAATTCAGGATTGGCCCCCCAAGTGCCGATGTATTCCATGGATCTCTGTTCGTCCCAGATCCAGTAACACGGCCGGTAATCACTCGAATGGGTGGCGAACTGGCACGCAAGTAACGGTCCGCAAGCGGGAAGATGTTGGGCCGCTTGACAGCATGGCTTAGAATAGCCGCTACTCGCGAAGAAATGCCGGGGAACGTTAGTTCCCGCAGCGCAACGAGAACGATTCTTTGAGACGCTTCGTCCGACTACAATTCGCAGCTCTGCTCGCTCTGGCCATCTGTGCGGGACTGCCCGGCAAGGCATTTGCCGCGCACCGCGTGACGCTACAGCGGGTGCACCGAAAACATTTTCGGTGGATGCGTTGGAATCCCATGTTCCGGCCATCGCATGAATCCCTGCTGCTGCAGAATGCGGAAGTCGACCGCCTGAACCTGCCGCGTATCCAGGACGAAACCGAACTTGAAGCTTTAAAGGCCGACGGCTCCTTAATGGAGATTCGTACCGGCGAGTCGCTGCGCATCGATCCGCGCCTCGACCCCACCCGTCGCTACTGCCGTCCGTGGACGCTCGATTTCGTTGACGATCTCAGCCAGGCCTATTACAACCGCTTCCACGAACAGATTCAGGTGAACTCGGCGGTACGCACCGTGAAGGTCCAGAAAAAGCTGCGCCGTCACAATCGCAACGCAGCCCCGGCTGATGGCGACACCGCTTCCTCGCATCTCGCCGGCGTGACCGTCGACCTGCAGCGCCGCGGCATGAGCAAAGATCAGATTCACTGGATGGAGCACTACCTCTTCTACATGAAGGCCCTCGGCCTCGTGGAACCTGAAGAAGAGCGCCACCAGTGGGTATTCCACATCATGGTCAGCGGTCATTATCAGGAATGGCGCGAAACTCAGACCATCGTTCCCGTCGACCATCCCGATCAGGAAAAGCCAGAATCCCCCTCCACCGAAGTTGCCATGGGCAGCGGCACAAAGTAGCTTAGGCCCGCATAAATCCGTTACGATTCCCTTCTCATGATTGTTCTGATGGCCGGACTCCCCGGTACCGGCAAAACTACGCTTGCGCATGAGTTGGCGCGTTGCACATCAGGCCGCGTGCTGAGCAAAGATGACTTCCGCCATGCCCTGTTTGCGCCCAACGAGATTGAATACTCCTCGCGGCAGGACGACTTCTGTATTCAGTTGATGATGGAAACTGCGGAATATCTTCTCGCGCGGGACCCGGCGAAGAATATTTTTCTGGACGGCCGCCCGTTTTCGCGGCGGTATCAGATCGACAACGTTCTCTCGGTAGCCGCTTCCCTGCATCAGCCCTGGCGGATCTTCGAATGCGCCACGACGGATGAAATCGCCCGCCAGCGTCTGGAGTGGGACGCATCGAGTAACCATCCCGCCGGAAATCGCAACTACCAGCTTTATCTCGAGGTGAAGGCCCGCTTTGAAGCGATCACGGTGCCGAAAACGGTGATCGACACCAGCCTCGACTTTGAAACCTGCGTGCGGCGCTGCCTGGAAAATCTCTAAACAGTCGAATCACGGCGTGAGTTTGAACACGGTGCCGCGACCATGCAGCCCTCCGCTCGAGGTTGTGCCGTAAAGATTTCCCTTTCCGTCAATGATCAGGCCAGCTGCGGGCGTGTCGCCATCCAGTCGATTGAAGGCGTGCAACACAGTTTCAGTGCCGTTCTGACTTATCTCGAAAATCGTTCCATATCCATATTTCCCGACCACACCACCGGCTACGGTTGTTCCGTATAGATTGCCTTTGCCATCCAGAACCAGTCCCGCCATTGGACTCTCGCCGTCGCTCCCTCCAGCAAAGTTATGAAGAACTGTCTCATTTCCTTGACTGTCGATCTTGAATACCGTTCCGAAGCGAGAAGTGCCCCCACCGCTCGTGGTTCCGTAGAGATTTCCTTTCCCATCCCGGATCAGGTTGCAGTAAGGCGATCCCCCGTCCGATTTGCCGGTGAAGCTATACAACGTTGTCTCCGTTCCATCTGGATGGATCTTGAACACAGCCCCTTGGCCGAATGCGCCGCCGTCAGCTGTAGTCCCGAGAAGATTTCCGGCCGAATCGCGGATCAGATTTCCTGTAACCGGGGATCCTCCATCGGTGCCGCCCGTGAAGCTGTACAAGACTGATTCGGTACCATTCGGGGAGATCTGGAAAACAGTTCCACAGTTACAACTCGGATCCCCGCCCGTATTCGTAGCGCCATAGAGGTTTCCTGCGGCGTCCAGAATCAGACCCGCAAACGGAATGGAGCCATCCGTCCCCCCGCTGAAGTGATGCAGCACGGTCTCCACGCCAGTCGCATCAAGTTTGAATACGGTGCCGAGATTGAAATCTCCGCCCTCGGTGGTCGTGCCATAAAGATTTCCCGCCGCATCTCGAACTAGACCTGCTGAAGGAACCGTTCCGTTCGCACCTGTGAAGGCATACAGCACGGTTTCATGCCCTTTAGCGTCCACTTGAAAAATCGTACCAGTGCCTGCGTGAGAACCGCCTTGCTCGGTGGTCCCATAGAATTTCCCATTCGCCAGCAAAAGCCCGGCAAGCGGAATCTGGCCATCCGTCCCGGTTGAGCTGAAGCTATGCAACACAGTCAGGGTCTGCGCTTGCGACAACGCGGCAAGGCTGATCGACACCACGAGGACAAGGCCAAGCATTGGCAACGACGGGTAGAACCGCTTCATGAAATACTCCTTTGGCGGGCGCAGCATTCTAGTACGAACTTCCAATCCGAGGATAGAGTCCAAGGGTTGGGCCTTTTGTCTGCCCGGTGTTCTCCAATTACAATCGGAAGCCTGCGCTCAGTCCGTGCAGATTGAACTATGACTAGAAAACTTCCCTGTTTCCTCGTTTTGTTCCTTTTCTCCTGTTCGATTGCAATTGCCCAGGCTCCGCAGCGATCTTCTCCCGGCCCCGGAATCATTGTCAGCGCGAAGGCTCGCCAGATTCACAACTCTGCTCTGGTGATCGACACGCACGCCGACACTCCCCAGCGCTTTCTGGACGAAGGCTTCGACATCGGCTCGATGGATCCCAAGGACATCGGCCACATGAGCCTCGACAAAGCCCAGCGCGGAAACCTTGGAGCGGAGTTCTTCTCCATCTGGGTCGATCCAGAGACCAACCAGGGCAGTTTCGCCAAGCACACCTTCGACCTGATCGACTCCGTTTACCTACAGGCAGCTCGTCATCCCGACCGGATGATGATGGCCTTTTCGCCAAACGACATTGATCGCGCCCGCCGTGAACATAAATTCGCCGCCTTAATGGGTATCGAGGGCGGACATTCCATCGAAAACGACATCCACCTTCTCCGCGACTACTACCGGCTCGGCGTGCGTTACATGACGTTGTCGTGGTCAAACACGAACGAATGGGCCGACTCTTCCGGCGACGCCGACGATCCAAAGATTCAGCATCACAACGGCCTGACCGATTTCGGCAAGCAGGTCGTTCTTGAAATGAACCGCCTGGGCATGATGGTCGACATCTCTCACGTCGCCGACAAGACCTTTTGGGACGCCATCGAAACCACCAAGGCGCCGGTGATTGCCTCCCATTCTTCAGCACGCGCGCTGGTTGACGCTCCGCGCAACATGACTGACGACATGCTGCGTGCCGTTGCCAAGAATCGCGGAGTGGTTCAGGTCAATTTCTTTGATGGCTTCATCGACGAGGACTATCGCAAGGCACTCATGGCCCAGGGAAAAGATCAGGTCGAGGCGATCAAGGCTTACACCGATAAGATGAAGGCCGACGGCAAGACCGTCAGCTACATCGACATCGATCGCATCGAGCGCGAGTGGATGACCAAAATTCCCCGTCCTCCGTTGAAATCTCTGATCGATCACATCGACCACATCGCGAAGATTGCCGGAGTCGACCACGTCGGCCTGGGCTCAGACTTCGACGGAGTAAGCGGCGCGACGCCCGAAGGCATCGACTCCGCGGCCGACCTCCCCAAGATCACCCAGGCGCTGCTCGATCGCGGATACAGCACCGAGAATATCCACAAGATTCTCGGGGGGAACCTGATGCGTGTCTTCCGCGAGGTCGAGGGCGTCAGAAATCAATTGCAGGCGCAGGCCGCCTCAACCGAGACGGCGAAAAAACCGACGCCCTAGCCGGCGGAAACGTCAGGCTCCGCTGTCGTACAATGCAACGTTGCGCTCCGCGGAAGGAGCGTCATTTTAGATCCAGATTTTCAGATTGAGGAGCATTCATGAGCAGGACATTCTCAACCTTCACGGCGATCGTGATGATCGCTACGGCGGGATTCGCGCAAACAGGAATGGTAGGTCAATCCGCGCCAGCCAAGACGGGAACAGCCGCCGCGAAACCGGCGACCACCACACACGTCGCCGCCAAGCCGATCGCAGTCATCGACACCGCCGTCGGCAAGATGACATGCACCCTGTTTCCGGATAAGGCGCCCGATCGGTGTGGCCAACTTCATCGGCCTCGCCACCGGAACCAAAGATTGGAAAAACCCTGCCAGCGGAGCCAACAAGCATGGCGTCCCGCTCTATGACGGCACCATCTTCCACCGCGTGATTCCCGACTTCATGATTCAGGGTGGAGATCCCGCCGGCAACGGTTCGGGCGATCCCGGCTATCAGTTCAAGAATGAAACCTCGTCCGACCTGCTCTTCGACCAACCGGGCCGACTCGCCTACGCGAATGCAGGCCCCAATACCAACGGTTCGCAGTTCTTCATCACCGAGGTCGCTGTCCAGCACCTCAACGGTGGCTACACCATCTTCGGCCAGTGCGACGAACCGTCCGTAGAACTGGTCAAGAAGATTGCGCGCATGGCCCGCGATCCTGGCAACGACAAGCCACTTCGCCCGGTGAGGATCACTCACATCGCGATCTACAAAAACGGCATCCCACCGAAGCCAGCGACGCCCGCGACTCCGGCAAAGAAACCGACGGCGGCAACTCCAAAGGCTCCGGCGAAGTCCAATTAGTGAACCACGAGGACTATCGCACTCGGCCCACACTGCGCGCCGTCAACTATCGACCGCTTCATATTTGAAAGGACATCATGACTCGTCAACCTGGAATGTACGCCACGTTTGAAACCAGCGAAGGAACCATCGTCTGCCGCCTCTTCGAAAAGGACGCACCTAAAACAGTTGCCAACTTCGTGGAACTAGCCGAAGGCAAAAAGGAATGGAAGCATCCCTCGACCGGAAAGAAATCCAAGGACCGCCTCTACGATGGAACCATCTTTCATCGCGTCATTCCCGACTTCATGGTCCAAGGTGGAGATCCGCAGGGCACAGGCATGGGCGGCCCGGGCTACCAATTTGAAGACGAGACCAAGGGCTCACCGCACAAGTTCGACCAGCCGGGCAAACTCGCCATGGCGAACGCGGGCCCGAACACCAACGGCTCGCAATTTTTCATCACCACCGTGCCAACCACGTGGCTCACAGGCAAGCACACAATCTTCGGCGAAGTAGTCGAGGGACAAGACATCGCCGAGAAAATTACGCGCGTCCCTCAGAACCGCCAGAACAAACCCAACAAAGACGTGGTCCTGAAGAAGGTAACGATTGAAAAGGTGTAGCGCAAATTGAATCGAAGGCAGTCACATGGTACGTATAGCCTGATCGTAGTGTTGCTGTTTCTTGCGGGAACGAGCATCGCGCAAGACCGTTGCGCCGCAATTAGCCAGTCCAAAGCCCAGACATATGGATTTCATCCTCCAGCGCTTTCGAATGAGGAGCGGGCACATAAGTCCAAGCAGATGGACGGATTTTGGAACTTAGTCAAGTCCGGAGGAAAGCCTTCATTGGCGTGCGTACGCCAATTGATGGCTAAGGAAACAGCAGATACATACTTCCTATTTGATGGGGCATCTCTACTTTCAGCGCTCGATAAATCAGAAGCATCCGATCAAGCAATTCTGGACGGCCTGACCCGCACCGATTTGAAAGACGTCAAACCGGAAGCCTTCATTTATCTCTGCCTTCAGCTCAGCAAACACCGCGTCGATATCGGCAAAGCGGCATCGAACTATCTGCATGCCGACAAAGTCACTGTTTATCTCCCACGGCACGCGGCTTATAAATTGGATCGCGCGCGTGGCGCGATCTTGCTCTTTGGGAGTATGAATCCCGTTCGTGTCGACAGATATATGATTCCTGAACTATCTTCTGCAAATCAGGAAATCCGTGATACAGCCGCGCTCGTTCTTTCTCAAAACCTTACGGAAGAGAGCTACAAGGCACTAAGCTCGCTGGGGGAGATGAAGGGCTTTTCCGAAGAATCGCGCACATCGGTGAATTACGTGAGAACCCGGCGGCATGTTGAGATAACTAAGCCATCGAAATACACGCGTCAGCAGATGCTCGACAAACTAGCACGATTGCCCGACATGGACCCGGGCATCGATGAGACCGAAGACAAGGCTCTAGATAACAGTGTCTACGCGACATTCACACCGGATGATCTAAACGCCTTGCGCGATGGCCGGCGAAGAATGATCGTGGGCGTATCCAATGAGTCCGTGGAGGGATATGGAGAGGTCTCGAGGGTTCTACTGAACCTGATCAATGTCCTTAACCTATACCCTGAATATCGAACTCATTAGACCCCGATCACCCCGCACAACTCCTTCACCGCGGCCGCGCTCTTATCCAGCCCCGCCTTCTCTTCCGCCGTCAGCTTGATCTCGATGATCTGCTCGATTCCCTTCGAGCCCAACTTTACCGGCACCCCAACATAAAGCCCGTTGATCCCATACTCGCCCTGCAGAAAAGCGGCGCAAGGCAGGATCTTCTTTCTTGTCCTTCAGGATCGCCTCGACCATCTCCGTCGCGGCGGCCGACGGCGCATAGTATGCCGATCCAGTCTTCAAGTACTTCACGATTTCGGCGCCGCCATCGCGCGTGCGCTGCACCAGCGCCTCAAGCTTCGTCTTCTCAATCAACTCGGTAATCGGAATTCCCGCCACGGTCGAGTAGCGCGGCAATGGAACCATGGTGTCTCCGTGTCCACCGAGAACGAAGGCCGTCACATTCTCAACGCTCACCTTAAGCTCGTCCGCGATAAAGGCGCGAAAGCGCGCCGAGTCCAACACACCGGCCATCCCGATCACGCGCTCGCGTGGAAATCCACTGAGCTTGTAAGCGGCCTGGGCCATAGCATCCAGAGGATTCGAGACGATGATCAGAATGCAATTGGGAGAGTTCTTCACGACCTCGCCAACCACCGCCTTCATGATCCCGTAGTTAGTGTTCAGAAGATCGTCGCGGCTCATCCCCGGCTTGCGCGGAATGCCGGCGGTGATGACGACGATGTCGGAATTCGCCGTGTCTTTGTAGTCGTTGGTTCCGCTGACATAAGAGTCACGCTTTTCGATCGGCATCGCTTCAAGCAGGTCGAGTCCCTTGCCCTGCGGCACGCCCTCAATGATGTCGATGAGAACCACGTCGGCCAACTCTTTCGAAGCAATCCAGTGAGCAGCCGTCGCGCCCACGTTCCCCGAACCCACAATCGTAACTTTCTTGCGCATAAAACCCCTCGTTTTAGAATGACGAAATCTCTGTATCTCTCCGCGATCTCCGCGTGATACTCGGCGCCCTCTGCGGTTAAAAGGTTATCGGGCCGCCAGCACGCCAGCGTCCATGTTCTCGATCATGGCTCCGGCGAATTCGCTGGTCTTCACTTTCGTAGCGCCGGGCATCAGCCGCTCAAAGTCGTATGTAACTTTCTTCTGCTCAATAGTCCGTTCCATGCTCTGCTCAATCAAGTCGGCAGCTTCGTTCCAGCCCAGGTGCCGGAACATCATCACGCCCGACAGAATCACCGATCCCGGGTTAATCACATCCTTATCCGCATACTTCGGCGCGGTACCGTGCGTAGCTTCGAAAATCGCATAGCCGTCTCCGATATTCGCTCCCGGAGCGATGCCAAGCCCACCAACCTGTGCCGCAGCCGCGTCGGAGATATAGTCGCCATTCAGATTGGGACAGGCCAGAACTGAATACTCTTCGGGACGTGTCACGATCTGCTGGAAGATCGAGTCCGCAATGCGATCGTTGATCATGATCTTCTTTTTCCAAGCTCCGTTGCCGTGGGTCGAGTAAATCGCGTCGAGAATCTCTTTCACTTCCTTTTCCACCGACTGCCGGAATGCGGGCGGTGCAAATTCCATTCCCGGTTCAATCTGCTCCGCATTCTGCGCCACGGTGATGTTCGGATTCTTATCTTTATTGTCCAGAATCCAGCTCTCGCGCTCCGTCACCACCTTGTCGCGAAACTTCTCGATCGCGATTTCGTATCCCCACTTGCGGAAAGCGCCTTCCGTAAATTTCTGAATATTCCCCTTGTGGACAAGAGTCACGGTCTTCAAGCCGTTCTCGATCGCGTGCTCGATCGCCATCCGCACCAGACGTTTCGTTCCAGTAATTGAAATCGGCTTGATGCCCACGCCCGAGTCAAGGCGGATCTGCTTCTTCCCGCCTTTCAGCATGTCTTTGTTGAGAAATTCGATCAGGCGCGCGCAGTCGGCGCTTCCCTGCTCCCACTCCACGCCGGCGTAAACGTCCTCCGTATTCTCGCGGAAGATCACAACGTTCATGCGTTCCGGATGCTTCACCGGCGAGGGCACACCGCTGTAATACTTCACCGGACGCACGCAGCAGTAAAGGTCAAGAATCTGGCGGAGAGCCACGTTCAACGAGCGAATTCCCCCACCCACCGGGGTCGTCAGAGGGCCCTTGATAGCGACGCGAAACTCGCGGACGGCCTCGACCGTGTCATCGGGCAGCCATGTATCGAATTTTGCCTTGGCTTTCTCTCCGGCGAACACTTCGTACCAGGCGACGCGGCGCTTTCCCTTGTAAGCCTTTTCGACCGCGGCATTGAATACTCGTAGCGACGCCTTCCAGATGTCGCGTCCCGTGCCGTCCCCTTCGATAAACGGAATGATCGGATTGTCGGGGACATCATATTTTCCGCTCGCGTAGCCGATCTTCTTGCCGTCCGCCGGCACCGCCACCCCGTTATAAGAACCCGCCATACAAAGGCCTCCACCGTCAGAAATTTCCGGATATGAAATACAAAACCGCCAATTATAAAGGCTCGGAAGCCGGGCAGGCAGCAGATTATTCTGGCTCGCTGTGCCATAATTCCTTACCGATACTGGCGCGCAGTGTCCCAGTTGCGGAGGACGTTATGAGTTTCCGATCCCCTCTCATCTCGAAGTTCAGCCTTTTCGTGATCCCTGTCCTGTGCCTCACCGCCGCCGCTTTTGCGGACAAGTCTCACGATCGCACGCAGTTCGGTCATGATGTGACTGTCAACGCTGGAGATGAAGTCGGCGAAGTCACGTGCTTCGGCTGCAGCGTCCGGGTTCGCGGCCGCGTCGCCGGCGATGTCACGACCTTCGGCGGAAGCATTGTCCTCGAAGACGAGGGCGAGGTTGGCGGCGATGCAACTACCTTCGGAGGGGGCCTACGCATGGATGCCGGCGCGAAGGTCGATGGCGATGCCGTGGTCTTCGGTGGTCATTTGCGCCGCGATCCCGCGGCCACCGTCGGAGGAGATGTCACCAACTTTGGCGGATCCTTCTGGCTCGTCCTGATCTTCGGACTTCCCTTAGCGATCCTCGGAGCTTTCATCGCTCTTGTCGTATGGCTGGTCCGTATGCTCACCCGGTCGTCTGTTCCTGCGCCCGCAACGCCGGCCATCCGTTAGGCGATCACCACCGACGAGTGCCGAACGTCTTTCGCACTCCAAGGCTCATGTAACGTCCCCATGGGCCGTTGTTTCCGAGATCCGCCGTGCCAAGGTTCCGGTCGCGCGCGCCTAACCGGTCAAACAGAAAATGCTGCGTCACCCGAAATTCGAATCCCTTCGAGATATAGATGCCCGCCCCCCAGGAATGCTCGATTCCAATCGCATCGGGCGCCCACGTGTAGAGCGTTTTCGGCACAGTCTTTCCGAACAGAAATGTCGGCGCTCCAAACAGCATGAAGCGTCGCAGCGGTCCGCGCCCAAAGGGCCGAACCTCCAGAATCCCTGAGAGCATGTAGCGAGCAAAGAGGCTGCACGGGGCGTTTACCCCGCCGTATTGCCCGGCATTGCCCGCGCAAAGATTAGGATCAATCTCGTTGTGCGGCGGCGCCAGATCAAACTGCGCCCATCCCCAAAGCATGTCGCGCGGAAAAAACATGCGATCGCCTTCCCGCGCCTCGTGCCAAACTCCAGACGACGCATCACTTCCAGGAGAACTCAGGGACTGGGTAGTCTGCGCCCCCGCGAGAGCGATCAGGACAGGAAAGGCCAGAATCCAGGCCCACTTTTTCATGTTGCCTCCAGGCGAAAACCGATCCGTCCGGGCGCAGCAGTTCGCCGCCGCCCGGCAATTGGCGGATCTCGTGTCTATGCTCGTTGGCTTGAGCGCCACATTGTAACCCGCCGAATTACACGGACTAAGCGTCGGACGGACGGGAGTGTTCCGAAAGGAACTCCCCCTTCGCACGCAAAGAAAGAAGGTCCGATTCTCCTCCGCGAAACCCCTGCGACCTCCGCGGTCAGGGATGTTGTTCTGGCGGTAGCACTCTGCGACCTCCGCGGTTAAAGCTTGTGAAGCCGCGACACTCTGCGATCTCAACGGTTAAGCCTTTGTTTTGGTCTTTCGGACGTCGATCAACTAGAAATCCGCTTGGCAGTATCGAGCCGGGCCTGATTCGCGGGCGGTGGAGAAGCTCTCGGAAGAAAACGCGGGCATCGGGAGACTACCGCGGGTACTACTGCGCACAATGCATAGTTCTTCCAGAATTCATATCCCGAATCGAATTTCTCCCATTCATAGTACGTTTACATTCCCCAAAACATGTCTATTCCTTACAAAACAGGGGATTTCCCATTTGGTTCACAGATTGCACTTAGAAGAGGACAGCGACACCCTAACCTTATGCCACAAGAAATCTCAGTCTCGTATCAAGCTATCAAGAGCAAGGTGTACCGGCTCATCGATGCCCTGGTCGTAGGAGAGAAGAGCGAAGCGGAGGTGCAAGAATCGGTTCGCCGCTGGTGGGCACTGATTCACCCTGCTGATCGCCCGATCGCTCAAAAATATCTGGTGATGGTGTTAGGCCGCTCAAATTCTGCACTGGACGCCATGGGAAATGAACTTCTTTCCGTGAGCGGCTGTCAGGGGACGCAGCCGCCCTTGGCCGATGCATCCATGCCGACCAACCGTATGCGTATGGTCGAGCGCATGATGAAAGAGACGGCAGTCCGCACCACCGTTTAACTCACCCCGTTCGCGCCATTTGTCTCGGGAATTTTACATTTCTTCGGTTGCGTTCCCGCGCACCGTCCCAGTATCTTCAACCTCAACATCGAAATCCTAACGGTGAAGTCTGCCGATTCGTCCGATCCACAGAGGAGCAACGAATGAGATACTTGTTCGCATCGAAAGCACCTGCCTCGAAACTTATTCTTTTTGTCGGAGCAATGCTGATCATGGCGACATCGCTATTCGCAGGGCCAGAAGGTTTGTACAATTTCACTCTCAACTCCATCGATGGCAAGCCCGCGCCGCTCGCCGACTACAAAGGTAAGGTAGTGTTGCTGGTGAACGTTGCCAGCCAGTGCGGCTACACTCCGCAGTACACAGCGCTCGAATCCATCTACGAGAAGTACAAAGATCAGGGATTCGTCATCCTCGGCTTCCCTGCCAACAACTTCGGAGCTCAGGAACCCGGGACGAACGAAGAGATCAAAACGTTCTGCTCACGGAAGTACAGCGTGAAGTTTCCGATGTATTCGAAGATTTCCGTGAAAGGCGACGACCAGGCGCCGCTCTATTCGTATCTGACCAAGGATACCGGTCCAGGGATCGCCGGCGACATCAAATGGAATTTCACCAAGTTCCTGGTGGATCGCAACGGAAAAGTCGTCCAGCGCTTCGAACCCGCCGTCACCCCAGACTCAAAAGAAATGACGGCCGCAATCGAAAAACAACTGAAGTAGGAAACTTTCTCGCGTCAGGTTGCCCCATCCTTGTCCCTTGGGTTTATCGAGGGACAGGGTGGGGCTTTTGATTTTGGCTGGAACCCTCTAACCAGTCTCGCTGGGATCAAAGGTCAAATCCCCACCCGACGCAAGCGATAAGGGGAGCACCCGCAAACTCAGATGTCGTAATACAGCGCGAACTCGTACGGGTGCGGACGCTGCCGGATCGCATCCACTTCCTTCGTCCGCTTGTAATCGACGTACGTCCGCAATAGCTCCTCGGTAAAGACGTCGCCTTTCAACAGGAATGCGTGGTCTCGCTCCAACGCATCAAGTGCCTCCTCCAGCGATCCGGGCATCGTCGGAATGCTCGACATCGCCTCCAGATCGAGTTCGTAAATGTCCTTATCCAGCGGCGGCCCAGGATCCATCTTGTTCTCGATCCCATCAAGCCCGGCCATCAGCATCGCTGCAAATGCCATGTACGGATTGCAGCTTGGATCGGGCGGGCGAAACTCCACACGACGATCTTGCGGCAGCGCCGAGTACATCGGAATCCGGCACGCCGCCGAGCGATTGCGCCGGGAATACGTCAAATTCACCGGAGCCTCAAATCCCGGAATCAATCGCTTGTACGAATTAGTCGTCGGCGCAATGATCGCCGACAGCGCCGGCCCATGCTTGATCAACCCGCCGACGTACCACAACGCCTGCTGCGACAGTCCCGCATATCCATCGCCCGAAAACAGCGGCTCTCCCGACTTCCATAGAGATTGATGGGTATGCATCCCGTTTCCGTTATCGCCAAAAATCGGCTTCGGCATGAAGGTCACAGTCTTTCCATTCCGATTGGCGACGTTCTTCACGATGTACTTGTAAAGCAGCATCTTGTCCGCCGAGCGCACCAGCGTATCGAACTTCAGATCGATTTCGGTCTGCCCTCCGCTCGCAACTTCGTGATGATGGCATTCCACATCGATTCCGCAGCTCTGCATGATCAGAACCATCTCTGTGCGAAGGTCCTGATAATGATCCGTCGGCGAGACAGGAAAATATCCTTCCCGGTAGCGCGGACGGTATCCCAGATTGTTCTCCTCCCTGCCCGAGTTCCACCGTCCTTCCTCGGCATCGATGTAGTAGTAGCCGAACTGCTCGCGCTGATCGAAGCGCACATTGTCGAAGATGAAGAATTCCGCCTCGGCCCCGAAATAGGCCGCATCCCCAATGCCGGTCGACGCCAGGTAAATTTCAGCTTTGCGCGCGATGTACCGCGGATCGCGGTCATAGCGTTGCTTCGTCACCGGATCCACCACATCGCACACGAGGATCAGCGTGGGCACTTCGGTGAAAGGATCGAGCAAATGAAAGTCCGGATCCGGCTTGAGCAGCATGTCGCTCTCGTGAATTCCCGCCCACGCGCGGATCGATGAGCCATCAATGCCAAATCCGTGTTCGAACGAGGCTTCCGTCAGCTTGTCAATCGGATACGAAATGTGGTGCCACAGACCAGGAATGTCCGTGAAGCGAAGATCGAGAATCTTGGCGTCATGTTTCCGAGCAAACTCCAGTACAGTCGTGGCGTCAGCCATAGAACTCCTTCGTGGAAGCCAATTACCTCTTGAGCGCGCGTTTGCGAGAGGCCATGCAAGGCGGGCAGGCTGCTACAATCGGACGCGTTGAGCAGGACGAAAAAGTGTAATGCCCATCGCACCCGCTCGCAATTCGATTGTTCTTATAGCCGGGATAACGCCACTTTATACTGAACAGCAAGGATCCCCGGCAAAAACGGGAGGCACAAGAACAGAGGCGTTTCACTCCTTACGATTTTCCTCTGCGAAAACCTCAGCGAACTCTGCGGTTAAGCTTTTGTTTTGGTTTTTAACCCTAGCGACCTCAGCAGTTAAGTTTCGATTTAGCCTTTATGGACTTCGATCAACTCGAAACCTTCCTCGAAGTAGCGCGCCACGCCTCGTTTTCGCGAGCGGCGGAGAAGCGTTTCCGTACGCAGCCTGCAATTTCGTCCCAGATTCGCGGAATTGAAGAGGAAGTTGGAGCGAAGTTGTTTGACCGCTCCGGCGGCAAAGTTTCACTCACCGCTGCGGGCAAGGCCTTCGTGAAGTATGTCGAAGACACCCTCGACGCCCGCAAGTCGATGATGGTATCGATCGCCGAGATGGAACGCGTCCCTCGCGGCGAAATTATCGTCGGCGCCAATGAAGGCACCTGCCTCCACATCCTCCCTTACGTCTTCGCCGATTTTAAAAAGCAATATCCCGACGTCTCGGTGAACATCAAGCGCTCCGACTACGCCCGGATCCTCGAATCCATCATCGACAATTCCGTCGACTTCGGCGTCATCTCCCTTCCGGTCACAGACAACCGCCTGACCGTTGTTCTCATCCATCGGGATGAGCTCATTTTGATCGCGCCTCCGCACCATCCTTTGGGAAAGATGAAGTCCGCAACCGTAGCCGACGCCAGCAAGTTTCCATTGATCGTTCCCAAGACCGGCCACACACGCGACGCCATCGAGCAACTGTTTCACGAGAGGCGCCTGAAGCCGAATTTCAGCATGGAACTCGATTCCAGCGAATTGCTAAAACGC
Source organism: uncultured Acidobacteriota bacterium (assembly GCA_963819455.1). GTDB lineage: Bacteria > Acidobacteriota > Terriglobia > Terriglobales > Acidobacteriaceae > Sulfotelmatobacter. Next base: position 206,964 of record CAWFWF010000007.1, on the reverse strand, counting down.
TTTGTCGCCGCCGACGTTGGCATCGGCTACATCTCGCGCTCCAATATCGAAGACGATGTCCGCGCCAAGGTTCTCGCCGCGATCCCCATCGCCGATGCCCAGGTTCGGCGCGATCTCGCGCTCGTCTTCCGCAAAGATAAAGCCCTTAGCCGGGCAGCCCTGGCCTTCATCGATATCGCTGTGAAACACAAATCCACGCAGGAACTGGCCCACCAACCGAGTCGATGAGGAAGCGGCTCCCCACTCCGTTCACGCTGTTTCTGATGACCTTCCTTTTCCTGGGAACTTCCCTTCCCTTGCTGGCGCAAAAGGCCTTCGATCAATTGTCCGCCGCCGAGCGGATGCTCATCGCCATTAAGGTCACTGGAAGCAAACGCTATTCCGAAGAAACCATCGCCGCCGCCACCGGCCTGCAACTCAAGACCACCGTGACGGAAGATGACTTCAAAAAGGCCGCCCGACGCCTCGGCGACATGGGAGTCTTCACCGACATCGGATACACCTACTCCTACACTTCCTCGGGGACGAAGCTTCTTCTACAGGTGACCGACGCCGAGAAATTTGTTCCCGTTCGCTTCGAGGATTTCGTCTGGTTCTCCGACGCCGAGCTGATGCGTCGCATAAAGGAGCACTCGCCGCTCTTCGAAGGCCAGCTTCCGCTCTCGGGGCGCCTCGCCGAAGAAGTGTCCGACGTCCTGCAAGCCATGCTCGTCGAAAACTCCATCCCAGGTCACGTGGAGATCGTGCGCTCCGGCAAATCCGACGGCCCCGTGGATTCCATCCTCTATCACGTAGCCGACGTACTCATACAAGTGCGCAACATCGAATTCACCGGAGCGGGTCAGGCTGAAACGCCCGCCCTGAAAGCGGCAGCCCAGCGGCTCACCGACCGCGAATATTCGCGAAATCTGCTGAGCGCGTTCGTCAAGAATCAACTCTTGCCTGTCTACTTTGCCCGCGGATATCTGAAAGCCGCCTTCGGGGAACCCGAACCAAAGGTCTTCAGAAAACCGTCCAGCGAAACCGAGGATGGCCCCCGCAACATGACCATCGTCGATGTCACGTTCCCGGTCACTCCAGGACGGCAGTACAAGCTGAAAGGGCTGCAGTGGTCCGGCAATACCACCTTCAAGACAGAAGATCTGCAGAAAATGGTGAAAGCTCAAGTCGGCTCTCCGGCGAACATCGTTCGCATCACCGACGACCTCAAAGATGTCCGCCGGGTCTACGGATCCCGTGGTTTTGTCGCCGCCGCGATCAGTGTGAACGCCGACTACGATGAAGCGGACGGCACCGTGAACATCCGCCTCGAGGTCAACGAGGGCGCCGAATATCACATGGGAGAGCTCGAGTTTCGCGGTCTGGACAATAGCCTGACAGCGAAACTCCGCAACGCCTGGAAGATCCGCTTTGGGGAGGTTTACGATGCCACTTACTTGGCGGAATATCTGCCCGAAGCTCACAAGCTTCTCCCGGCAAACCTCGATTGGGATGTCTCCCCGCACGTGACTGCCAACGTCCGCGACAAGTCGGTAGACGTTGACCTCATCTACACCGTCAAGGCTCCAAAATAGCCTGGCAGCTGATCTTGTCCGGTTTTTGGAACAAATCCCAACAGAACGTCAGGCCACAACATGTGCGAGATACTCTAACGCTTCGTCGGATGGGGATTTTTCACAGCGCCGGCCTCATCAAGCCCGCAGGAATTGATACACTGTCCCGCAACGGTGTTCCTTCCGAATCTGTGGAAAAATCCGTTCGAGGAGTGAATGGGGATGAAGGATCGTTGTTTGCAGGCGGTTTTAGTAGCGCTTTTGGCGGGAATTGGGCTATTCGCGGTCCGCAGTGCGGTTGCCGGGGATAAGCAGACGCTCACCGGAGAAGTCAGCGACTCGACTTGCGCCACGCAGCACATGCGCCCCGGCCCGGCCGACTGCACTCGTTTCTGCGTAGCTCATGGCGGAAAATATATGCTGATTGTCGGCGACAAGCTTTACTCGATGAATACCGACGATAAGGCACTGCTCTCTAAGTTCGACAAAGCGGCAGGCCAACGCGTTACAGTCACCGGCGAGGTCAACGGAGTGGGTGTGAATGTCGCCTCCGTCGAAGCCGCCAAGTAGTCATGTTCGGCAAAGTTTTGTAGTTTGCCCGGGGCCCTCCCCTGATGTGACCGGGCATCAAGCGGGGACATGCGCCAGCATGTTCCCGCCTTTTTGTTTGCACTCTCAGAGTTGCAACTTCGTGCCGTCTGGCGCATCCTCTGAACAGGGGCTGTGCCGCTGTCGGGGTCAGCTCAAGACGCTAATTTAAAGGAGACTTCGTGATGAATGCCCGTTTTCAGCGACCTGCACTTCTGCTCTTGAACCTCGCGATGATTTTGACCCTCGGTAGTGCACTCGCCTTTGCGGCTGGTGGAAAAACCTATACCGGAACGGTAAGCGACGCCATGTGCGGCGCCAAGCACGCCATGCCCGGCGACGCGGCAGCCTGCACGCGCGGCTGCATATCCAAGGGATCGAAGTATGCCTTGGTGGTAGGCGACAAGGTCTACACGCTCGAAACCAGCGACAAAGCTGCGCTGGCGACGCTCGACAAGCAGGCAGGCGACAAGGTCACTGTGACTGGCAGTGAGAAAGACAACACCATCACAGTAGCCTCCGTGAAAGCGGCACAGTAGCTCCGCAGATATTTCGAAGTGCCAAGCGGGGAGCGCGTTTGCGCTCCCCGATATTTTTGTTGGTTCTAAGGTGAAATTCATACATCCTTTACAAATCATTGTGTTAGATTGTGCATTCTCACATTGAAAATTTCATTCTGGAGGATCAGGAATTGGGCAAAGACATGGTTCCGAAGCGGATTTTCTTCACCAAAGGTGTGGGGAAACATCGCGAGCGGTTAACGTCGTTTGAGTTGGCGCTGCGCGACGCCGGTATCGCTGCCCAGAATCTGGTTCGTGTCTCCTCGATTTTTCCACCGAACTGCAAGTTGCTCGCACGCAAAGAGGGTGTGAAATATCTCAGCCCTGGCGAAGTGGTCTTCGCCGTCGTCGCCGAGAATTCCACGCGCGAAGCCCATCGCCTCCTAGCTTCGTCCATCGGCGTGGCCATTCCCGCTGACCGCAACACCTACGGATATCTCAGCGAGCATCATTCCTTCGGCGAAACAGAAGACGCCGCCGGTGAATACGCCGAAGAGCTCGCCGCCGAAATGCTGGCCACCACGCTCAACGTCGAGTTCGATCCCGACCGCTCCTGGGACGAAAAGAAGCAGATCTACCGCCTGTCGAACAAGATCGTCCGCACGGCCAATGTGACGCAGTCCGCTGTAGGGGACAAACGCGGCCTCTGGACGACCGTGATCGCCTCAGCGGTCCTCATCTTCGACTAGAGCAGCCGCTCCCAAATTATTGATTCGCAATTGCGAGCGCGCCGCCCTCAACGCCGAGGGCGGTGCGCTGACCTCACTCCTCCGCTGACCCATCCGTTTCGGTTCATTTCGCATGTCCGTTCGGATGATGAGTATGCTGGCCGAACCGCAGAAGTAAGCGCCCTTTCCACGACCTGTTGCGAGTTGACACAGGCCAGCAGACGGCATAGTCTCGGGGCCAACAAGCGCTCCCCCCGAGCGCAAGGGGGCGTTGCGTGCGTCAAGATTTCTCCAATCTGGCCAAACGTCTGCTTGTCCGCAAGCGCGGACTGTGGACTCTATTCTTCCTCTGCGCTTTCACCCTTGCAGTCTGCGCACAGCAAGCCCGCCCGTCCCTGACCAACGACGACATCATCAAGATGACGAAGGACGCCTTCAGTGAAAGTGTGATCGTCACTCTGATCGAATCAAACGATCCTGCCTTCGATGTTTCCGTGAACGGCCTGACCACGCTGAAAGCCGCCGGCGTCACCAGCAAAGTGATGGAAACCATGCTGAAAGTTGACGCCAAGAAACGCCAAAGCGCCGCCGCGACTACCAATAAACTCGCGCCTCCGGCGCCCGCGCAAACCATGGTTCCCAGCCCCATGTCCGGGGCGGCGATGGGTCCGGCCGGAATCGTTCAGCAAATGCTGGCGTCCGTCATGGGCGGAGGTTCGTCGGGCATGCTCGATATGAGCCAACTCCCGCCCGTGACCCTGATGATCGGGGACATGAAGCAAACCATGCACGCGTCCATCGCTCAGGTCGCAAACACACAAACCAAGGGAGACGGCATGCCCGGCGCGGGTTCCGCCGCCACGGGCATGTTAACTGGACTGGGCCAGCAGGCCTTGAGCTTCGCGGCAGTCGGCGGAGGCATGTTCGCCGGCCCCGGCGCAGGCATGGCTGCGGGCATGCTCGGCGGACTCGGCGGCATGGGCCGTCACGGCCCGCCCAAAGTCACCTACGTGTGGGCGCTGCCTGGATTGAAGTCGCAAGTGATCGCCGCCAGCAGCAAGCCGCGCTTCGAAATGGAGTATGGAAATCTCCTCGGCATCGATCCCGCCGCCTACGAACCTTTCGTAGTCAAGCTGGTACAAACCAAAGACAATTGGCGCCTGGTCGGTGCCACCAAAACCCCCATGGGCCAGTTGAGCAACGAGGCCTACGAAAAAGTCACCGAAGTCCGAATCAAATCCAAATGCGAACGCATGGGCCCGCGCGGACAAGTACAAGTCGTCCCGCTACAAGCGTTGGAGCCAGGCGAATACGCCATCGTGCTGCGCGCCATCCATCCCGGTAAGCGCTCGCAAGGAAGTCTCGGAGGCCCAGCCGAGCAGACCGTATTCTTCTCCGTCTGGGACTTCACAATTCAGTAAAAAAGGACTGCCCCCTGTTGATCGACGAGTCTCTTCGCGGAAAATATCGGGTTGACTTTGCCTCGCTAATTCAACGTCGGCCCAAACATCAGGCAGCATTGACTGCCTCCACTACCGACTGTATGGTTGTGCCGTGAAACGCCTTGCCGCGTTCTTCTTCCTCTCCATTCTTGCGCTTGCCCAAGACGATGCACCTTCCAAGCCAGCACCGGTCTGCCCGCTCTCAGACGCGCAGACCCAAAAATCGATCGAAGCGTTCTCGAAGATCGCCTCCACCTTAACCGGGGAGCCGCGCTGCTCAAACTGTCACGGTGGCGTCAATCCGTACATCGAGGAAACTGGGCTCGATCCCGACGACAAGAGCGCTCCTCCGTCAAAGTTCGCACATGCGGGCGGGCAACAGTCTCGAGAACACGATAAGGCTCTCGACGGTACGCCCTTAATAGATACCGGATGTCAGGCTTGCCACAGCAACATGGCCCGAAAAACCGGTGGCGGCGAATCAATCTGGACGCTTGCGCCCACTTTTCTTTCTTTCGTGGACAAGGATGCGAAGACCCTATGTAAACAGATCCGGGGCGCCAGCCGTGACGCCAACGATTTCAAGGGTCATCTCAAAGACGACAACGGCGGCAATAATTTCGGCCGGACGGCTTTCAATGGCAATCGTGGCCTTCCGGACGGAGAAGTCGAACCCGTGAAGCCTGGAATCACACATGAAGAACTGGAAAAACTCGGCGAAGACTGGGTTGCTACTACCGGCGGCGAATTCCAAGGAGACAAGGACTGCGGCTGCGAACCCGCCCATTACGCTATTCGAATGTCGATATTGAACCAGACTAATCTTGGTCCGGTTCAACGCACCAGCGTCATGCAGCCACTGACTGTTCCTATCGCCTTCAAAGAGGATGGCACCTTCAGCGGAGACAGCGAAGCTAATTTTCAAGCCGTGGGCACCGCGGCGCCGTGCGTTGGTCAAGCCAACAGCACACTGGCATTCCACGTCTCCGGCCAGGCGATCGAGACGTCCGAGAAGCAGTCCATGCACTTTCAAATCGAAAATTCATCGCCGACGGTAACGAACGCCACTGTTCAGTGCCCCGTCATCGGCGGGGTCAACACTCGGAACACGACTCAGCAGAAAATGATGTTGCCTTTCGATTTCAAGGGCAATGTCGGAGAAGCGTTCGACTACCACATGCCCGCCATACCCGGTCACACTTCAACCATGCACATCGAGATCGTGAAGCTGGATGAACCGAAAAAGTAGCATTGTTTCCCGTTGGGCGGGTGGGCCCAGCCTTGGACTTTTCGTTTGCGTCGGCCCAGTTGAGGGTGCCTCGTCCTTACGTTTTTTGCAAGGGCGGGTACGATGCTGCCGGCACAACGCTTTTGTCTCCGCTACATAAACCCGGCTGCGTCCGCGTTCGTGGTTCCCGCCCGTTGCAGAGTGCACAAAATACGGGGCACCGACCGTGCCCCTCATGCAGCGAAACAATTTATGCCTGGGTCGCAGGCTTCGCACTGAAGATGCCGTTGAAGCTTTCGCGGTACTGCAGGAAGACCAGAATCCACAACACGCAAGCAACCAGCGCAGGAGCGATGGTGTCCGGTGACATCGTCAGATGAAACGCCAGGATGTTGTAGAGCTCCGCAGCCAGCAGTGTCAGCGCGAGTGGCACGAATCGGCCGAAGAGTAGCAGCAGCCCACCAAGAAGTTGCCCCGCGAAGAAGAACGCGGCAAAGTGCGATGCGATGATGGCACCAAAAAACTGTAACGCCAGCGGATTCGTGGGCGGCGGTTGGTGGATAAAGTTTAGAAATCCGTTCAGACCGAAGACCGTAAACATCAGGCCCAGGAAATAGCGAGCAACAACTGAAGTAGTTTTCATAAGTGTCCTCTCTTAGAAGGTCTGCGCGTGCGTCTGCACGGCTTGAAGGTGTGGTGCGAGAAATGTGTTCCGGTCCTTCCCCAGGTTCAGCGCGCTGGTCCCACCTGCGGTGAGGAAGGTCGCGTCCGTCACACCAAGAAAACTGAATACGGACCGCAGATACGGCTCCACGAAATTGAACGAGGCCATCTGCGTCTGGGCGTCGTACATCCCGCCCGTTGCGATGATGAAGGTTGCTTTCTTGCCGCTGATCAGGCCCTTCGGCCCTTTCTCACTGTAGGCAAAGGTTCTGCCCACGCGCGCGATCTGGTCAATCCAGAGCTTGAGAACCGAAGGCACGCCAAAGTTGTGCATTGGCACTCCGATGACGTACTCATCCGCCTGCTCCAATTCGGCGAGCAGAGAGTCGGAGAGGGAAAGCAATTCCTTCTGTTGCGGAGTGCGAGCCTGTTCCGGCGTATAGACGGCGCCGACCCATTCCGCATTGATCGGCGGTATGGCTGTTGCATTGAGGTCTCGGTCAATGACCGTTCCATCCGGATGCGCTGCTTTCCACCGGGTGACGAACGCGGCGGATAGTTCGCGAGAGACTGACCGGCCGTAGAGTGGGCTGGAATCGATGTGAAGCAGTGTCGACATTGAGAATTCCTCCTGCACGACATATGATGAATAAGCGACATATGTCGATTCAAAGAAAATAAACAACTGTCGCTTTGGTCCGTAAACGGGTATCCTTTCATCAATATAGAAATGGCTCAGCTTCTCCAACCCGAGGCAGAAACAACGGATCCGCGCATCCTGCGGAGCCGCCGCATGCTCATGGAAGCGCTGGCAAGGCTACTGACCAAGAAGGAGTTCGAAGACCTCTCTGTACAGGAGATCTCTGACGAGGCCGCGTTGAACCGGGCTACCTTTTACTTGCACTATGCGGATAAGAGCGCGTTATTGCAGGCTATGACAGAATCCCGTTTCCGCGATCTGATCGAGCGCCGCGGCATCACCTTTACCGACTGCAATGGAGCGTTGCGCGCGATCGCACTCGGCGTCTGCGACTACCTTGCGGAGAGTACAGGCTGTCCCACTCGGTTGTCGCGGATGGCGCTCGAAGGCTCGATCATTCCAATCGTTGAGGATATGTTCAAGGAAGGGCTTGCCCATCACGGGATTCCTCCCGGTGCAGACGCGTCACTTCCAGCGACCACCGCTGCATGGGCCGTTTTTGGCGCCGCGCGCCGCTGGTTCCAGACTCCCAATCGCATCCCCGCGGAAGAGATGGCAGCCAGGATTGAAACCATGGTGAGCCCAGTCCTTTTCGGCACCTCTCGATAGCCGAGCGGAGAACAACCGGTAGCAGTCGACGTGGGACCTCTTTTGGCCTCTAGGTACTAGGCTTTCTGACGGTGGCCTCATGACCATACCCAGTAAGATTCACCGCAACTAATTGAATAAATTGCGCTTATCCGCCATCTAACATACACAGGGGCTTTGTACTTTGGTAACCATCCGGATGAGCCGGATGTAATCTTTCGTTAACACTTCTGGGTTATCATAGAAACAGGTCAATTAAGCAGGACTGAGTCTGTAGTACTGGGGATCACATTGGACACCGAAACACGCAGGGAAAAACAAAAAGCATTGCTGGTGCGGATGGCGGAGCGCAAGGTCCGTTCACGCGCCCAGCAGATCTATGAATCGCGCGGTCAGGCCGAAGGCCAAGACTTAGAGAATTGGTATCAAGCAGAATCGGAAGTGCTTGAAAATAATATGATTGCCATGCTCTACAAGCGCGTACGAACCTCGTCCCAAGAGTCGTCCGACAACGCCATGGACGTCGCGAACGAGCAAGCATCCGTCTGCGAAACCGCAGTCTAGCCCTCCCCAATCCCCCACCAAGCCTCAGAATTCAGGATTAGGAACATGCCGCTCGTGCTCGTGTATCCGCTCCCTTGCAGCGCCTACTTCTTTGAGCTTGCCTTGGCCGCCTTCCGGGTGCCTTTTTTGCCTTTATCGAGCCTTTCCATGACGGCCGCCACGATGATCGGCAAGCCAACGGTGGCGTCCACGAACACCTCGCCGAACTTGCCGCCTTCCGCCGGAGGAACGAACTTGCCCCACGAGATCGCCTCGCTGTACGGGCTACCCGACAGGCCGCCCCAGTACACCGGCTCCGGACAAATCCTGAGTCCGTAGTGATAGCGCTTCAGGGGGACATTCTCCCCCAGTCTGCGGTGCCGCAACTCGATAAATGGGCCGAACTGCTGCGACCAATTTCGGGGCACTCCTCCGCCGATAGTAAAGATGCCCAGCTTCTTTTGCCGAAGCAGTGTCGCCGCAAAGTGTTCCAGGTCTTCAAAAGGATCGAAGCGAATCTTGTGTCGCCCCGTCGATTCCCGCAGCCGATTGTTCAAGGCCGTATCCAAACCAAGTTCGGAATCGCTGAATGCCGGAACGAAAACCGGCACGCCCTTCTCGTAAGCAGACTTCAAAATTCCCCGCTGACCCTGGGCATGCTTCGCCAAATACGCCCCGATCGCGTGATTCAGCTTGTACGAGCACATCACCTCGTTGTGATCCCACGATTCGAGGACAGCCGACATGACCTCTTCCACATCATCCAGGTTCTGTTCCGGCTCCAGCGTGTCGTAAACGCGGTTGTAGCCCTGTTCGTAAAGTTCCACATCCGAGACATCGGGATTAGCCCGGAAATGCGCGCGCCCCGTGGCTTCCACCAGGCCATGCGCCATCAAAGCTCCCGTCGAGACAATGGCATTCACAATTCCGCGATCAATCAACTCCGTGATGATCAGCCCTTGCTTCGCCACCGTCATGGCCCCTGCAAGGGTCATGACGACGAAAGCGTCCTCATCGAGCGCCATAGCCTCAAGCACGTCCGCAGCCTCGCCCAGCTGGCGCCCGGTAAACGCCGTCTTCGCCATGGCGCGCACCAATCCATCGATCGACTTCACGTTCGCAATGTCGAGAGGCTCCAGTGGAATCAGGCGATCTGCGATGGGATTGTGCAGGTGGCGGTCTTTGCCCTCGCCTCCGCTCCCCGTCGTCGAATTCTCCTTCTGCGAATTGCCGTGATTGCCTTGTTTCAACGCAAGCCTCCAAGCCAAGAACAATTTTTCCCGACTGAATACTCTACAGGAAGCATGTTAAAAGACGCCACGCATCGCCGAGGAGGTAGCGGTGCAGTTTGGCTTGGAATCATTCAGCACCCCGCCGGGGTCATCCCGAGCGGAGCTGTTTTTCAGGCGAAGAGAGGGATCTCCCGCTACGATGCAGTGTGCCCAGGGAGATTAACAGACTTTGAATCTCTCCGCGTCCTCGGCGAATTTCTCCGTGCACTCCGCGGTCAAATTGTTTTTGTTTTCAGATAATCAGGTCCCAAATTTTCCCCGCAACCCTCGGACCTTAGCCCCCAGCTTGGTTGCACTGAAATTTCTTCCCGACAGCAGAAAGCCGCAGGTCTAAGGTCGGAGGTCGGTCATCGATGCAGCCTCAAACGCACGAAGGCCCCGGAAACAGAAATTTCCGGGGCCTTCGATTTGTGGAGCCGGTGAGCGTACTTACTTCACCATGATCTTCTTGCCGGTCGAATCCAGTGTGCCCTGAACCTTCACGCGCTTGCCATCGAACTTCGCCACTTCATTCTGGTGGTCGATGTCATACGTCTGGCCCGAGTCATCCTTCAGAACATACTTGTCGCCCTGCTTGGAAACAGTTCCAGAGAACGTCTGGCTGTCCGAAGCGCCTGCGCTGGCACCCGGAGTTGCAGTCGGGCTGTTGGCTGGCGGCGCGGTTGTATCGGGCGCAGGCGCCTGATCAGGGGTCTGAGCCGACGGAGCCTGCTGCGACTGCGGCGGCATTTCCGGCGAAGGCGTCGGAGCCGTCTGCGGCGTCTGAGTGTCAGGAGTTGTTTGCGGAGTCGGTTGGTCCGTGGGGGTCGACGGAGTGGATTGCGCATTCAGCGCGCTGCCCCAGGAGATCAGTCCGAGCGCGATGGCAAGAGTGGCGAGTGACGACAAACTCTGAATCTTTTTCACAGTTCCTCCAGGAGCCAGTGCGGCTCTGTCAGGGTTAGTGCAAGCACCTTGCCAAGAATGCACACATTTTGCAGAGCGCACCGAGTCCTTATTGATTCCGAAGGATTTACTTCAAATCATCGGCACGCGAAGATTGCGATGTCAGGAATACTTTTCGCCTCCCTACGGCGGACCATGTATCTGGGAAGGACATCGTAGGACATCGCATCGCGGTCGCGAGTGCACTACACGAGCATTTCTTTCCCAGCAAAAGGAAAACTCTTCGCAGGACGTAAGCAAGAGAAACCCAACAACACCTTCATAGAATTCTTTGCGAATCGAATTTTCGCCTGCGCACAAAACAAAAGCCGCGACCATTAGTCGCGGCTCTCGTTAATTTGTTTCCGATGACACTAAGGTTCACGAAGGAAGAACTCGATTTTACTTCGTGTTCCTTCGTGTCCTTTGTGGTTGATCGATTTTACTTTCTAGCGCCTGCCAGGTTCCCGGAGGCCCGCGTCGCCGTCTAGTGTCGGCCTCCGCCGCCACCGCTGTGGCCACCGCCGCCATGTCGACCGCCGCCGCCACCACCGCCGCCGCGTCCGCCACGTCCTCGGCCGCGTCCACCACCGCCGCCGCCGCCCGGACGCCCGCCGCGACCTCGATCTCCGCCACCATCCCTGCGAGGAGGACGATCTCCGCCTCCGCCACCAGTTCCAGCGCCAGCTCCCACATGCGGAGCGCCTTCGCGATTAAAGTTCGGCTCTTCCGGATCATCCGGAAAATCTCCGCCGCCCTCGATCACAAGCGTTCCCGCCGGAACCGGTTCGCTCTCACCGCCGCCGCCCTCTGGAGCCGGAGCCGCTTCGCCCCCGCCCATCTTGGCGCGCTGCTCTTTCAGGATCGCCTTGCGCGACAACCGTATGCGGTTGCCTTCAACGGCCAGCACCTTCACCAGCACCTGATCGCCTTCTTTCAGTTCGTCGCGAACATCGGCAATGCGATGCTCCGCCACTTCGCTGATGTGCAGCAAACCTTCGGTGCCCGGAATAATTTCCACGAACGCTCCGAAATCCGCGAGCCGCGTGACTTTCCCGAGGTAGGTCTTCCCTACTTCGGCCGTCGCCGTGATGTCGCCAATAATCTGCAGCGCCTTCGCCGCAGAAGCCTGATCGCTGGACGCGACCTTCACCAGCCCTGAATCTTCGACGTCGATCTTCACTCCGGTCTGTTCGACGATCGAGCGAATCATCTTTCCGCCCGGCCCAATCAGGTCGCGAATCTTGTCGGTCGGGATCTGCACCGTGTAGAAGCGTGGCGCGAAGTCGGAAATCTTCTCGCGTCCGCGTGGTAATCACTTCCTCCATCTTGCCGAGGATGTGCAATCGCCCGCGCTGTGCCTGCGCCAGCGCCTCGCGCATGATCTGCGAGGTGATGCCGCCCACCTTAATATCCATCTGCAGCGCCGTGATCCCTTCGCGTGTTCCGGCAACTTTAAAATCCATGTCGCCGTAATGATCTTCCGCGCCGGCAATGTCGGTCAGGATGGCATACGCCTCGCCTTCCTTCACCAATCCCATCGCAACTCCAGCCACCGGAGCCTTCAGGGGAACGCCCGCATCCATCAGCGACAATGACGCGCCGCAGATGCTGGCCATCGACGACGATCCGTTCGATTCCAGAATGTCTGAAACCACGCGCATCGCATAAGGCCACTTCTCTTCCGTCGGAAGCACCGCCGAAACCGCGCGCTCGGCCAAAGCTCCGTGCCCGATTTCACGTCGCCCCGCCCCGCGCATAAACCCAACTTCACCCACCGAAAACGGCGGGAAATTATAGTGAAGCATGAAGCGCTTTTTGGCTTCGCCTTCAAAGCCTTCGATGCGCTGCATGTCATCGCTTGTGCCCAGGGTCGTGGTGACCAGGGCCTGGGTTTCGCCGCGGGTGAAGACGGCGCTGCCGTGCGTGCGTGGCAGAACGCCCGCTTCAATCCAAATCTCGCGGACTTCATCGAACTGCCGTCCATCCGGACGCCGCTTCTGATTGATCACCTGCTCGCGGAAGATGCGCTCGCGCAGCGTTTCGTAATAATGATCAAGCTTCTTCTTGGCGGCGTCATCGCCTTCGGGCAGCGCGGCAGCCAGTTTCTTCTTGATGTCTTTCACCAGCGCGTAGCTCGTCGCCTTCGGATGTTTCTTCGTATCGAGCGCGTCGGAGAGTTGTTCGCCGACCTGGCCACGCAATCCGTTGTAGTACGCATCGTCGAATTGCGGAGGCTCAACCTTGCGCTTCGGCTTCCCTGCCTTGTCGCGCAGCTCGTTGATGGCCGCGCAGATTTTCTTGATCTCGGTGTGCCCGAAGTCGATCGCATCGACGACGGTTTCTTCTTTTACTTCCTTCGCGCCCGACTCGATCATCACGATGCCTTCGGCGGTGCCGACCACCATGATGTTCAGCAGGCTCTCGCGCATCTCGTCATACGTCGGATTGACGACGAACTGCCCATTCACCAATCCCACGCGCACGGCGCCGATTGGGCCGAGGAACGGAATGTCGGAAACATGCAGCGCGGCGGACGCTCCGTTAATGCCGCAAACATCGGGATCGTTCTGGCTATCCGCGGAGAGTACGAACGCAATCACCTGCGTCTCGCACTTGAAGCCCTCGGCAAACATTGGACGGATCGGCCGGTCGATCTGCCGGCTGGTAAGCACTTCGCGCTCGCTCATGCGGCCTTCGCGCTTGATGAAGCCGCCGGGGAAACGTCCGCCGGCGTATGTGTATTCCCGGTAGTCCACGGTGAGGGGGAAGAAGTCGATGCCTTCGCGCGGATCGGGGTTCGAAGTCGCGCTGGCCAGCACTACGTTCTCGCCCAGACGCACCACGACGGATCCATGCGCCTGCTTGGCCAGTTTTCCTGTTTCAAATGAGATGGATTTGCCGCCGGAGAGATGGGCTGTAACTGTTGTTGCTTCTGGTTTCATGAGTAAATTTCCTTTGAAGGGTGACGAGTAGTGAGCCATGAGCGACGAGCACACGAATGCCCCATCCTGGACGCGTTGATGGCGGCAGAATCGGGGTTCCTTCTCAAACGGACCTGGCACACCTGTGCCGCGACAACGCCGCCTGAAAAGTTCGCTGCGCTTGAAAAACGCACGTGTGGAGTTTTCCTCAAATGCTGACCGTCCCACCGGAGACGGATTCTAAGAAAGGGCAGGCATTCATGGTTTCAAAGGTTTCGCAGTTCCAAGGTTTTTGCTTGATACCTTGAAACATGAAACTCTGAAACTCGTAGTTTTGCCTACTTGCGGATGCCGAGTTTCGTAATGACGGTCTTATAGCGCTCGGTATCGTATTTCTTGAGGTAGTCGAGCAAGCTACGGCGCTTGCTGACCAGCATGAGAAGTCCGCGGCGTGAGCCGTGGTCTTTCTGGTGCGTCTTGAAGTGCTCCGTCAATTGCCCAATGCGTTCGCTGAGCAGAGCGATCTGAACTTCCGGGCTTCCGGTATCGCTCGCATGCGTCCCGTACTGGTCAATGAGGGATTTTTTTTGCTCTCTGGCTAACACTAAACTGGTGCACTCCTGTTCTTAATCGATTGTCTATGTGACGTTTAGAGAATATCACGGTCGGTTGGGGACCGTAAAGGATGCCCAATGAAGAAGGATGCCTGATAAAGAGTGAATATCATGTGGGGACAGCCGCCCTCGGCTGTTCGGTCGAGCAAGGCTCGGCGGCGCCGGGTGCCAAGTTCAAGCTCAGTTTGAGCTGGGCTCTTAGCCCGAATTCAACAGTCACAGACGTCGTCGTTCTTATCGAGGCATCGGGGTGCCCCGTTCAAGCTCCGCTTGAGCGGGGCTTTGACCGCAATGTTCATCCGTCACAGACTTCGTGGCTGCTCCAGAGATACCGTATCCCCATGCCATGGGGATTGAAACATTTCCAGGAAGCGAATGAGCTTCACTTCCTCACGTTCAGCTGCTATCACCGCCAGACGAAACTCGTCACCGAGGAAGCGCGCATAACATTCGTTTCCGCACTGGAACGGGTCCGCGAATCCTATCAACTCTGCGTCTATGGATACGTGATCATGCCCGAGCACATCCACCTCTTGGTGAACGAACCGGAGCGAAGCACCTTGGCGCAAGCGATCAAATCCTTGAAACAAGGAGTGGCCAGACGTCTTGCCCTCAGAGCCGACGAACCATTTTGGCAGGCGCGCTACTACGACTTCAACGTATGGAGCGAGCGCAAGTTTCGCGAGAAGCTCCGATATATTCATCGCAATCCGGTCAAGCGCGGGTTGGTAGCGAAACCGGAAGATTGGCCGTGGAGCAGCTTTCGCCATTACGCAACCGGCGAAACAAGCCGCGTAGAAATCGAATCCCAATGGACAGCCCGCCGCCGAGAAAGAGCAGGAATCTTCCTGACGTTCAAGGTTGGCCGATCAGTAGAGGGTGCCCCATCCTAACGTCGCGGTGTTTGCGACGTCAGGGTGGGGACTTTGACTTAGCTGATCATGTCAGGAGAAAATCCCCGCTCAAGCAAAGCTTGAACGGGGCACCCTCGAGTTTCATGAATGCCGGCTCGTCCGGGCCACCAGCCGCCTGGACTATGCTTTCACTTGGGTCTCAGCTGCTTCACAATCTCCACAACCGAGTCCAGATCCTTGACTGAGAAAATGTCTGGGACGGACAGATATTTGGTGCCGGGCAATAGGAGATTGGCAATTTTCTCCAGTTGGTCGAAGCTCTGCCCCGCCAAGCAAAGCGCGTCCGCAAACGCAAGAAATCGGGCTGCTAGTTCAATTTCGACAAAAGCGGTCCGACCCAGCAGAAAACAAGCGAAGCAAACGGCGAATAAGCTCAATCCTAGAATTCCAACGGTATACAACTCCGTGTGAGTGGATCGAGTATCTGTAACCGGAAACTTCGCAGATGCTCCAGAGGGCGCCTGCTCGCTGCCTTCCGCCTGAATGACGCTGAGTGTATGATTCGCGATGACTGGGAGGGAAAGGTAAGTTCCAATTAAAATGAGAGTAGCCAAGGCGAGCCAAAGTACGGCCATATTACGCGACCGCCTCGCCCGCAAACGTAAGGAGAATTCGAGGGTCATGGTTATTAGTATTTAGCCAGTTGCTTCTTTGAGAACTCCGCCCCGTTTTCGGCGATTGCCTGCAGTTCCGTCACCAGGTTTATATCTTTTTGCCGACCTTCGTAAATTCTCCCCGGACGTTCTGCGATTGCTCTCAAAATATTCGTGCACAGGATCGTGAGGGGTGTGGGATTTTCGCTCCCCGTGCCGGCGATTTTCTCCATTTCACGCTTGTATCCCTCAAATGCTGTCGAAATCGCTTCTTTGTAGGCATAGTCCTCTTCCATGCGTAGCGACATCATGTAATTACGTCCAGCATAAATTGCAAGCCAGACAATCGGAGCCACTATCGGCAGGCGCATGGTTAGATTGCGCCATGTCGCGTTCCAAGACGGGTCGGCAGGATGCGCCGTCCACCCTATCGCGGCAAAGAAACTAGGCAACGCGACAAGAAACAAGACGCCGATGCACGCGATAAAGGTCCAAAGCCACTGGGTTTGCGGCCTAGTAAACCTCGACCGTTGCTTATTGAAGGAAGAGGCGAGTCCGGCGCTGGTGGCTCCCGGTAAAAGAGCTTCTACCTGCTTGATCAGGCCTTCGAGTTGATTTCTAAGGGCCGCCACTCTCTCTTCGTGCGAGATGGCAGTCTCGTCACTCTTGGCGAGGTGATCCAATATACCCTTCAAACTTTCCTCCGAAACCTTTGCCTTCGCCAAAACACTTTCAACGTCGGCTGACGCTTGATTCGCAGTCGCCTGAAGTTCAGTAATGCTGGACACAAGAGCCGTTGCCGCCGCCGAAGATTGCTCGACTTTCTTTTGCGCTGAGGTGGAGTCGGCCGCAGCCTGCGCAGCAGACTTAGACGACGCTAGGGTTTCTCCGACGTGGGTGTCCGCAGTGCTTCTTAAGAGCAGAACTCCCTGCAACTCCGTCGCACCAGCTTCAGCTGACTTGCTTTACTGGCTGCTGCCTGCTCGGCAGTGATTGCAGCTTGATCTATCTCCCTGCGCCGACCGTCAATTGCCTTGACGTCGGCATCCACGGTCGCTCTTGCAGTCGTCACTGCCGCGATCGCCTCATCGGAGCGCTGCTTATTTGTGGCGATCGTGTTCGCATCAGCTTCTACTGTTCCCTTAACGTTCGCGACAGTGGTTGCGTGGTCTTCGCACGCCTTCTTAGCGTTGAATGCCAGAAGCGCTTCGCTGTCGGCGTTTTTTCGGGAGACTTCTGCTTGCTTGAGGTTTGCCTCCGTCTGCTCTTTTAGTGACTTAACGTCATCTAGGTATTTGCGTGCTTGTGCTAACAGCTGAATCATTTCTGGCACTTCAGCCGAGTTGTCTTTTGTTGGCTCTGACATGGGTACGACCTCATAAGATAGCGTTAGTTATTTCCAGTGTAGTTTTCGCCGATGCTTTCGTGCTCTCGGTGCTTACTTGGAAAAGTCGGAATTTCAGTCTCGTAAAAGTCACTGGACCAACCCAACCGTGACCGGAGCATCAAGGATCGTGGAATACCGCCGATAGCGAACGACGGCCTTACTACCTGGGATAAGTTGGCTGACGGACTCTCTCAGTTCCGCAATTGTGAAGATGTAATGATCGTTGATGGCAAGAATCGTGTCCCCGGCCTTGATGCCCACCTGATCTGCAGGGCCTCCCGGCGTTACCGCTGTCAAAATCACCCCGTCATGCCGAACGTTGATGTTTCCTTCGGCGAACACGCCGACGGTGGCTGGGCCGTAAGGTTTCGGAGTAGTGCTCGGAGTCGGCTTCGGGTCGGGATCTTCTCTTTCCCGCGTCGCTGCCAGCGTGGGCCGCTGGTATTGCTCTCGTACCGCTACGTTGTTGTGGTTTGGTTGAACGCTAAAGTCATAGACGTACGGAGCCAAACCCTCACCGCGCGCCAAGAACAAGGCATATTCGCCCCTGCTGAGTTCATGGGAAGGCACGATTCGGTAGACATCGGGCTCGACTTCATCGCGAAGTATCTGAACCTGATGCGTGAGCGTGATGCCCGAACTTGCCCTCCATGCTCCCATGGCCGCAATCTCAAACTGCCTGCGATTGGGCTTTTCTTCCAGGCGGATCAAAATCAAGTCACCAGCGTTTACGCCCACTGCCTGTTCTTGCTTGGCCGGCACGAAATAAAACACCGGCTGCGGAGAAACAGCGGTCTGCGCGGTCGCTCCCAGAAGCTGGATATTCTCCTTCCTCGTCTTCAATCCCGCAGTCACATTGTTCGCGAAGAGGCTTCCGGTGCGTTTGAACTCAGCGATCTGTCCAATGATCTTAGTCAGTCGGCCTGACTCCTCCACAAACATGCCGTGTTCGCTCGCCGGAGGTAGAGCAGTAATTTGGCCATAACTTGAAAGAGTAAATACAAATGTGAAAAGTAGGCCGAGGGTGAAGTGCTTCACGTTCTCTCATCCTTAATACGAAGTAAATGGCGCACTGCATAGTGCTATTCCTTCGAATACAGCGTCAATGGCACTGAAGTGGACGAGATGTGCTAACAACCTCAGCGGCTAAAGCCGCTTCCCCTCTCTGCCCTGATCGCGGCGCTGAAGCGCCGCTCTTCCACGTTCCAGTACGGCCCCGATGAAGCTGGGAAATATTGGGACTACCCGCACATCCGCGCCAGCCGCCACTTAAGTGGACGAGATGTTACGCAAAAGAGATGGGAAGGGCACGAGTTCCACTCGTGCCGTTACAGTTCAAGCTGTGGACGCACTTTAGTGCCTGAGGAAGGCTTTGGGAATACTGTGACCCTCAAGAAGCTGGATCAGAACTGATTAATGTGATTTGTGGGCGTCTCGTCTGGATAATGATCAGAACGCTTCAGGAATCTCTGCCGGTTTCTGGCTTCTGAAAACACACCCTAAAGACAGCATAGGCAACACCGACGTAGAGCGGAAAATTGACGATACTCGACAATAGCCCAATCACAGTCCAGTAGCTCCGTGTGCATTTCCGTGCATTGCGGCTGCCAGAATGGCGGCGATGAAGCCACCTACGAATATCCCCGGCATGACCACATACGGTGCCATGTCCATCGGCAACAGGATAAAACCTGCAAATGTGCCGCATGCGATCCCTGCTCCGATCAACAACGCGACCTTCAGGGCTTTTTCAGAACTCATAGTCGAGCCAACACTCCCTAGAACAAATAGTCGCTTTTCCACAGCCCAATGTGACGAGCAACCTTGACTGAGAATTTCAATTCCGAAATCATGGCTCAGGTCGCAGCAGTCTGGAGATACAAAGCGGGCCTAAGTCCTTTGTTTCACGGATTTTGACCTCTAACTCCTTTGCCCTGCGGATTTTGCGGGGAAATTCATGCTAACCCCATGATTTAAAAGATTCGGGGGGGAGGGGGGTATACCCGAAAATTTGGCTTCGTAGCAAAGGCCAGCACGCGGCTACCGGAAGTTTTCCACCAGCATCGCCTGATCCTGCTCTCGGCCTGGCTGGTCGAAGGCTACCGTGCGGCCATCCGGAGCGGCTCCGAGCCAGAATGGCAAACGCTCGAGAACGGTCATCGTCGTGGTGTGGCCTTTGGAGAAATCGTAGAAGCTCAACGCCGCCTGATGTCCGAGCGACGGACCGACGAAAAGAATTCCGCCGTTCACCACTTGCCAACTCGCCCATGTGCCTGGACGAACGAGAGAGACCGCAGTCTCGGCGCCGCCCGCGACGGGCATTCGCCAGATTTCCGGCTCAGGCGCGGGACTCTTCGAGTAGTAGAGAAATTTTCCGTCGAGCGATTCGAGCGCTGCGTGGCCTCCATGCTGCGTGACTTGCATCTGCGCGCCGCCGCCAGCGGGAACCTTCCACACTTGCCAGCTTCCCGACCGCATGCTGCCGAAGTAAATCCACTTGCCGTCGCGCGAGTAACTGGGACACACGCTGTGATACGACGCGGCGGTGAGCACCAGCGGAGCGCCTCCATTCACATTCATGGAGACAATCTCGCTGACGGTTTGCGTGATCGCGTCGAAGACAACGGACTGGCTGTCGGGCGACCAGCGCGGCGTTCCCGCTCCACCGACAGCGCTCAGTTGATACGGATCGCTGCCGTCGCGATTGCTGATCCATATCTCCATCGTGCCGGTGCGATCCGACATGTAGGCCAGCTTCTTGCCGTCCGGCGAGAATTGCGGAGCCGGTCCCTGATCGGTCTCAGTCGTATAAGGGATCAAGATGAAGGGGCGATGATCGCGCGTGCTGTCGAGATTCATCTGCCAGATGCTGAGGCTGCGAAACAACCGTTCATACGCGAGCCGATAGCCGCGCCGGGAGATCGCAGGGTCCCATGCGGGCGAACCGGCCTCGCTGATTTGAACGGACGCATCGGGAGCGTCGAGAGCGGCGCGCCAGAGCGCGGGATGCCCGGTCCGGTTCGACGAATAAATAATCGAGTGTCCATCGCTCGACCATTGCGGAGGACTGGCAATCCGTCCACGCTCGGCGAGAACGCGATGAGGCTCACCGTTGGCGAGTGGAGCGAGCCAGATTTCGTCGGGCACTCCGAGTTGCGCGGTGCGAACGAACATGACTTCATCGCCATCGGGAGAAAATGCCGGACCCCAATCTTCGGCGGTCGGCGGCGCTGCGGTCACGCGGTGAGCGGACGAAGTATCAAGCGCAAGCACGTAGAGTCCCGAAGGTCCAGCGAAGGCGATCAGCTTGCCATCGGGCGACCACGCAATCTCGCCGCGACTTACGGCCACGCCTCCGGTATCCAGCTTGCGTTCGGTGGTCACCGACGATGTCGGCTTGAATGCGACCGGCACGATGGGCTGAGCGCGCTCGGCGCGATGCTTCTCTTCCCTGCCTCCGTCGGCCGCGACCATGTAGATCGAGTGCTCGTGATGCTGCTCGCGAGTGAAGGCGATCCATCGCCCGTCCGGAGACCACACGGGACAGCAATCGTCATCGCTGCTGGTGAGTTGCAAGAGCTGTTCGCTGCCTACCGAGGTGACGTAGATGCCGGACGAACCTCCGGAGGAATGACCGCGGAAGAAGGCGACGTAGTTTCCGTCGGGCGAGAATGCTGGACCGGAAGTGTTCGAAACGGGCGTGAGCAATCCGGTACGCTCGACCATCGCGCGTGTGGCAGGCTTCGGATCACGCATCCGAAATGTTTGCACCAATGCCATAGCGGTCAGCAGCGCGGCGCAAACCAGGGCTCCAATGAGCAAATATCCGGGAAGCTGACGTTTTCTGGGGTACGCATTTTCCAGCGGAGCGGACACGACCGCAGGGATCGGCTCGGCTGTGGCGGCGGCAATCTGAGTCTGAGAAATTGGATCCAGCGCGACAGGAGCGGGAATCGGCAACGCGCGGTCAAGCCATTCTACTTCCGCGCAGAATCGATATCCGCGGCGCGGAAGAGTCTCCACGTATCGAG
Organism: uncultured Acidobacteriota bacterium; assembly: GCA_963819455.1. Taxonomy (GTDB): domain Bacteria; phylum Acidobacteriota; class Terriglobia; order Terriglobales; family Acidobacteriaceae; genus Sulfotelmatobacter. The sequence goes on along the minus strand of CAWFWF010000007.1, from coordinate 185,752 downwards.
GATTCTCGGCGGAGTCGCTCAGAGCTTCGCGAAGTTTGTTCACCGCGGCGTTGAGCCCGTGGTTGAAATCGACGAATGTGTCCGACGGCCAGAGCTGGTTTCGCAACTCTTCACGAGTCACCAACTGGCCAGAGCGGCGGATGAGCATCGACAGTATCTCGAAGGGCTGTCCGACCAGTTTCAAGCGAGTTCCGAACTTCCACAGTTCGTGGGTCTGCAGGTCAACCTCAAAGGAGCCGAAGCGCGCCCGGTTCGGTCGTTGCTCGGATGACGGATTGGTCATTTCGCTTTCGGTAGACATAGCGGACCCAGGTTCCTCCCTCATTCATACGTTTGGATACCGCGTCTAGTTCCCTTGGACGGTGCAGGAAGTGCTTTGTCATCACCAAATTACTGGATGAGGTCGCCAATTCCGCGGAATGAGGCGTTAGGCATCGACGAATGACCCGGAGTGCATTGCGGTAGTTGCGGGCAGGCGGCAAGTTGAGCCCACTTCGGAGATTTCCAATTCTCCGAAGCGGGAGGCCAACTTGAAAAAGAGCAAACTATTTCGCAGGAATCTTGGCATTATGGCGGTGTGCGGAACGTTCGTCGCTGCGAGCGCAGGCCCAGAAGAAATCCGACTCCACCAACACCGATCAATGCAGCCTGGCGGTTGTTTCGCGGGCAGTTGGAACCAACACTCCAGTTTGCGATGGAGTTGTGGTGCAGCAAATGGCTCGCAGCGGCCACGCTTTTCAACAGAACCAGCTGGGCATCGCCTCGGTTCTGGCTCTTGGTCCCGACTATAGCGAAAAAGACGCTCTGCGATGGTTCCAGGAGGCCGCTCAGCGCGGCTACGCTCCGGCCGAGGTGAATCTCGCCGTGATGTACATCAACGGTTGGGGAACGGCCGTGAACTATGGAGCTGCGCAGCAGTGGCTGCGCGCGGCGGCCGAACAGCACTTCCCTCGCGCGTATTACAACCTCGGGATTCTCTACCTGGAAGGAAGTGGAGTGCGGCAGGACAACGCCGAGGCCTTCCGCTGGTTTGAAAAAGGTGCGGAGGCTGGGGACAGCAACGCGCAGAGCAATCTCGGATACATGTACGACCAGGGTTTGGGATGCACTCGGAATCTCGCAACCGCGGCGCAATGGTACCGCCGGGCTGCCGACGCCGGAAATACCCTCGGCGAAAACAACCTCGCGGACCTATATCTGCGAGGAGAGGGAGTTTCACAGGATGATGGCGCGGCATTCAACTGGTTCCAGAAAGCGGCCGCGCAGGGACATACCGGCGCGCAGATCAAGTTGGCATACATGTACGCGAACGGTCGTGGAGGCGCGAAGAATACTGAGGCAGCCTATTCCTGGGTTAGCGCCGCAATCGCCGCGGGAGATCCTCGGGGCAAGGAACTTCTTCATTCACTCGAAAGAACTCTGACCACCAAGCAGATCGAAGAAGCGCAGGCGCGAGCCGGAGAGCTACGTCACCCGGAGCGTCAACTCTCAGCGATGAAGTTTGCGCAGTAGAAAAAATAGCGGTAGCCGTTCCGGTCCTGCGCTAACGGAACGGCTGCCTTCAATTTAGCTAAAGGATTCGACTAGAGCGCCATTGATGGCGGACCGTTCCAGCCTAGCTCTTCCCTTCGCAGCCGGGACTTTCTGTGTAGTAGGCATTGCCGCGGTAGTCGAGTTCGGTGAGTCCTTTGGCGGTCGTGTAGTAGCCGCGAATGGCCTCTGTACGGGTGAGGTCGAACAGCCTTCGCAAATCGCTCGCTGGCTTCAATTTGCTTGCGGCGGTCAGGAGTTCGGACTGCTGTTCAGCCGTCAGTTTCAGGAAGTCGCCGCCGTAGGTTTTTCGTGACAGATCGCGGAGAGCTTGCAGACCTGCTCGCGCGATACCTTGAGGGTCGGCAGTCTCCAGCTCGCGAACGGAGTCTTCGCCGTAATAAGCAACGGCAAGAACGCGATGCATCGGATCGAGATTCTTTGCAGCGGCGCGAACATCGACTGCCGAGAACAAATACAGATCGATCCATTGCGTGACCTGAGTCAGAGCAGTTTCGTCAATGCTTCCGAGGAGAACACTGAGCAATCGGGTAACGACCGGGACCTCCTCGTGCGTGAAGAATTGAAAACGGAATGGATGCGCAACTGACTCTACATATTCGGTCTCGCTTCCTGGAGGCGGAGCCCATGCTTTGCCGCCGCTGCTCAGCACGTGCACCAGATGTTCCTGCGACGGGTCGTAAAGCCCGGGAGGCAGGCTCGTTAGATTCGGTTGCCCTGCGGCTTGAGCCGCGGCGAGGCGAACCGCGACTTCAGGAATGAATCCGCTGAAGCCGGCGAGAGTGACGAATTCGCCGAGGCGCAACAACCATTCGCGCCGCGTGAGGTCCGCGGCGGATTCAATGGGTGTCGGATTCAGGCTCTCTGGTTTTTCTTCACTCATGAACGATCCTCACAACTCGCCTCGACCGTAAGCCCCGGCGATATGCTCTCCAGCACGCGCCGAAATCGCCATGATGGTCAGCGTCGGCTCGTAACATCCCTGCGTGGTGAAGACGGCTCCGTCGGTTACGAATACGTTCGGAGCGTCATGCACCTTACAGTTGGCATCGACCACGCTCTTCCGCGGATCGGAGCCCATGCGCGCCGTCCCGCATTCGTGAATGTTCTTTCCGAAGATGCTAATTTCTTTTCTTGGCGGCGTTACGTCGGAAAGATTCATGGCATCGAGAATCGCCGCGAGATCGTCACGCATGGCGCCAGCCATCGCCCGGTCATTCTCGCCATAGCTCGCATGAATGTGCAGCGCTGGAATTCCCCAGGCATCTTTCTTTTGAGGATCCAGTGCAACGAAATTGTCGGTGCTCGGAAGGCATTCTCCCTGGGCTTCGATGGCGAATGCGTAGGGAATCTCATCGCGCACCCGCTTACGCCAGGCATCACCAAACTCCGGCATGAGAAAGGCGTGGCCATAAAGTTCCTGGCTGCCATCTCCGTCAAAGCGGTATCCGCGAATAAATTTGGAGTTCCGATCCTTCGATGAACTGGTGGAAGTATTCACGTACTTGGGAATCAGGAAGCCGCAAGGGCGTCCGACGCTTCGCGCTTCGAGGAGTTGAGGCTGGGCATTCCGCCTCCCGCGCCCTCGATCGTGAAGTGATCCATCAAGTAGTGACCGAGAACGCCTGTCGAATTCCCCACGCCCTGGGGATGAACCGACGACTTCGAGTTCAGCAAGATGCGCGTGGATTCGAGCGCTCCGGCCGCGACGATGATGACCTTGGCATACGCTTCACGATGCTCGCGTGAGTTGCGATCGATGTAATGGACGCCCTTGGCCCGTCCGCTGGGATCGAGAATCAAGTCGCTGACGATGGCATCGCTGACCAGCGTAAATTTCCCCGTGCGGGCGGCAGCGGGCAGAGTCACGGATGGGCTGTTGAAATACGACGCCGTGAAACATCCGCGCTGGCACTGGTCGCAGTAATGGCACGCGGGGCGTCCGCGATGATCGACCGTAAGATTCGCCACGCGGTCAGGAATCAAACGCCAACCGAACTTGTGCTCAATGACCTGTTTCGCCTGCAGCGCGCCGCAGGAAAGATTCATGGGCGGCAGGAACTGGCCGTCGGGCAGTTGCGGAAGCCCTTCGCGGGATCCGCTGACGCCGATATAGCTTTCAACCCTGTCGTAATAGGGCTCAAGCTCTTTGTAGCTGATGGGCCAATCTTCGCCGTAGCCGTCGCGGCTGGCCGCTTTGAATTCATTGTCGGTAAAACGATAGCTCTCGCGGGCCCAGCAGAATGTCTTGCCTCCGACTTGGCGGCCGCGAATCCACATAAACGGCTTGTCGGCGGGAAATGTGTAGGGATGCTCGAGATCGTTGACGAAGAATTGGTGGCTGTACTCATCGCATGCGTAACACATGCGCTGAACGGGCTGATCGCGCAGCAGGCGCTGCTGATTTCCGAAGCCGCGAAATTTCAGCTGGTAAGGCCAGATGTGTTCGGTAAAGTCGCGAGTCGGTACGCGCGGCGGCCCGGCCTCAAGCATGACGACACTGACTCCGCGCTCGGTGAGTTCTTTAGCGACCCATCCACCGCTGGCGCCGGAGCCAATCACCAGGGCCTCGTGGATTTTCTTGAGGGCGGGCATGCGGCAGCCAGTTTAGCAAAGAGCGGCAGGCAGGCCGCGCTACTCCAGCCCCTTGCGATCCCACTTCCCTGTTATCGCCCCGGCCTCGTAAGTGCTTTGCAGAAATTCAGTGAGAGCGGCGCTCGGGTGAAGCGGCGGTCCTTACGTCGTCATACATCAAAAGATATTCACCGACTCCGGCGTGGTAGAACGCTTTCGCCGGCCGCACCTTCTGCTCCGCGAAACCTGCTGGAGTGGGCGCGGCGTAACAATAGAACGCAGCTTCTTTGATTTCTCCGCTACCCGGCCACCAGCCCGCACTGATGACCTCGTGCGAGTACGCCTCCTGCATGATCTTGCGGAGCACCGGATCTGCGTCGTTCCTCGGAGGAGCGGGTCTTCCCGAAAATCGAGTGACGGCGAGATCGAAGCTTCCCCAGAAAAAATGGACGGGGCTGGACTTGCCTACGAACTTCGAACGGAAGGCCTTGAACACCTCGTCCGCCGAAAGAAGAATCCGCCATAAGCGCTGCGCCGCCTCCCTGTCGTACGAAGCATGCACCGTATCCTCGTCGAACGGAATCGGATCAGCCACTTCCACCGGCAACTTCCAGATGCGCACATCGATTTCGAGTGAATGGAGAACTGCCATCACTTCCCGGTAGAAATCCGCGACCGAGCGAGGTGCCAGCGCAATCGAAGCAGTTTTCGGATCGGTGGTACGGATGACCAGCTTGCTTTCCACGAAATCAAATTCCATGTCGAAGCTGCGGCTTCCGTACGGAATGATCGATGTGCTGAGGCCGCGCGAGCTTACATAGAGCGGAACGTTCCACCAGTGATTCTCTTTCGCAGTCAACTCCAGACGAATTTTGCCGACGATCTGCATCCACATGTGCAAAGTGGCGTAGGTGTCTTTCCAATCGGCCAAACGGAATTCGGGCCAACAGGCTGAGGAGTCGGGTGAGATGGACGGGTTGGTCTTGGACATTGGCACTCCTAGAACTGTGCATCCAGTCTCTCACGGGATGCGGCGTCCCATTTTAGGAGGCCAATGTGAAGTTGATCTTGACCTGCGTTTCAACAATCACGGGGTTACCGTTGAGGAGGTAGGGCATGTACTTCCATTGCTTGACAGCTTCGATGGCATTCGGAGCAAGCGCAGCAGGTCCACTGATCAGGTCGACGTCTGTGACGTTCCCCTGCTTATCAATGATTACCTTCAGAAGTACCTCACCCTCGATGTGCTGCTTCCTGGCGTCGGTCGGATAGGTAGGTTGGACTTTGTGGACGAGTCAGGCGCTGTGCGACTCCCGAGGAGACTCGGACTCGTTGCGGCTTAACCTGTGCGTTAGCCAGAGAAATAGTAACGATCAGCAGGCAGATGGATGCGGCGAGACGACGCGCCATGTGAAGCCTCCGTGAAACTTTCAGCGTGCACGCGATTCTACAGCTGGAAACAAACAGCGATCCAGATGAATATGGCCCGGATTCTCTCGACACCGAATCACTCCGATTTGTTCCCGGCGATCCCTAGAACGAATTCCTTGATTGCTTCCAGGGTCGCGTCGGGTTGATCGCGCTGCGGAGATGTGGCGGCAGTCGGCAAGCATGAGAATCTCCACCGGTCCGCTACTCTGCCTGGCAACGGCTTCCACTTGCGCCCTCGTGCCGTACTGATCGTCCTCTCCTTGAATCACCAGTGTCGGACAAGTAATGCGCGGCAGATATTCCTCGATATTCCAACTGCGAAAATCGGGATGCAGCCAGATGTTGTTCCATCCCCAGAAGGTGTGCGCCGCGTCGCGATGATGGCGAGCAAGTTTCTCCGGCAGGTTCGTAGTCTGGAACTTCACCTTCGCATCGGTGATGCTTGCCACGCTAAGATCTTCAACGAAGACGTGGGGAGCGAGAACAACGAGCCCGCGCAAACTTTTATTGTGCGTCCCGGCGTAGATGATGGCGATCGATGCTCCGTCGCTATGGCCAACCAGAATTGGATTCGTGATTTCGAGTTTCGCGAGAAGTTCCGGAAGAACGGATGAGCGCTTCATCGTGCATGTAAGTCACAGGCCGCGGCGCATCCAGCAGATCGGATTGACCTGCGCCGAGGCGGGAATAAACCGTCACGGTGCATCCGGTTGCAGCGGCCACGCGTGCGGGAAAATCCTTCCAGTGTGAGACCGAGCCCAAGCCCTCATGCAGGAACACAAGTTGCGGAGCCTGCCGGTCGGTACCTTGAATTTGTTGGACTTCAAGACTGCGTCCTAGCACCGTCACATCGAAGTTGCGAACCCGGGATTCGGTCATCGAATTCGATTGTAAGAAATCGCTCTCCAGCATTGATCAAGGCCATTGAATCCATTGTTTCCGACACGATAGGGCATGCGGTCCGTATCGCCTCAAAGCAACAGATAACACTGGGGTTAAGCCGTGCGAGGAGGGCCTACGGCAACCCGTGATTTTGCGCGCACATTGCACCTCCGTACTGCATCCAACAATTGATTTATCGTAAGCTAGAGTTCTGTTGAGGAGGGGCCTGTGCGCTGCGCTCGCTGCGGAAACGACAATCCAGACGACAATCGCTTTTGCGGGATGTGCGGAGCGACTCTGCTCGCACCGACGGTGACGGCAGTTGCTGAGACCCAGACGCAGCGGGCGGCGAGTTCCACCGCAGCTATTCCGTTACAGGTTGCGCCCGTCGTCACGGCTCCGCCTCCCCCTCCGCCAGCACCACCGCCTCCGATCAGGGTGGAGCGTCCGAGACCGCAGGAACCAGAAGAGGAAGAGATGGATGAGCCTGCCATCAGTGGCCCATCATTTCTTGGGTTGAACGATCCTGCACCGCGCAAGCGAGCCCGCCTGAGCATTGATCCGCACGATTCACGCAGATCGCGAGGCGGGCATTATCTGCTCGAGGATGAAGAAGAGCCGCGGCGTGGGGGGCGGAAAATTCCTGCTGATTCTCGTAGCGCTGGCACTGGCTCTCGGCTTCGGATATCTGCGCTGGAAGAATCATGGCTTCGATTGGCTTTCACCGTCAGCGAACAAGCCTCCGGCGGCGACACAGGCTCCGGACGCGGCTGATAGCGGTTCGACGACCCCGCCGTCGACGACTTCAACAACTACACCAGTTCCGGCGCAGAGTGCTCCAAATCCCGCCCAACCATCGCCGGCCCAACCCACGCCCACGCCTGCGCAGCCTGCACCCGACTCCCCGGCAGGACAAAACTCATCCGCAAATCCTGCTGCATCGACGCCGCCCGCAGCTGCACCAAACGCGGACAACGACAGTGCCGCTGCACCGCCTAAGGCGAGTGCGAAGCCTAACGACGAGAATTCCGCCGCCGACAAAGATTCCGGCGACGAAGAAGACGCCGCGCCGACGCCCGCCCCTAAGAAATCTGCGAAACCGAATGCGGCTGTTTCCAAACCGAAGCCTGCCGCTCCGGCGGTGCCTGCGGTCGACTCCGTAGCCGAGGCGCGCAAATATTTGTATGGCAAGGGCGCTCCGCAGGATTGTGATCGCGGACTTCGCTTGCTCAAACCGGCCGCCAATCAGGCCAACTCCGGCGCGATGATCGAAATGGGAGCGCTCTATTCCGCGGGATTATGCACGCCCCGAGATTTGCCCACAGCGTATCGGTGGTTCGCGCTGGCATTGCGCAAAGAGCCTGAAAATTCAGCGGTGCAAAAAGATCTCCAGAAACTTTGGGGAGAGATGACTCAACCGGAACGGCAATTGGCCATCAAGTTGACTCAGTGAGTACGGTACGGTACGCAAGCTAATCAATTAAGCTTACAATTCAGTCGCAACCTGCCGACTCTAAAGGCATATAGCAGCCTGCCGGAGCAATCCAACCGAGCCCGCGGCACGTACTTTACGGGAAGGAAGAGACAGAGATCGTTTGTCGAATCCCGAGAAACAATTGATATCGCCCGATCTAGCCATGGTGACGGCTATGAAGGCGGGCGACCAACGCGCAATGGCGGACCTTTACGACCGCTACTCCTCCATCGTGTATGCGGTGGCGCTGCGCGTGCTCGGGGACACGGGCAAGGCAGAAGATGTACTACAGGAGATCTTCCTGCAGCTTTGGAAAAATCCGGGAGCGTTTGATTCGGCGCGAGGCAGCCTGGGGGCGTGGCTTGCGGTGATCACCCGGAACCGCGCGATCGACACTTTAAGAAAACGGCGTCCGGAAACCGACATTGAAGACGTAATCGTCTCTGTCGCTCCCGATCTTGCGGCCGACGCAGACCGATCGCGGGCAGCGGAAAAAGTTCGTGGAGTGTTGGGCATGATGCCGTCGCCACAACGCTCTGCCTTGGAGATGGCATATTTTGAAGGGATGAGCCACTCGGAGATTGCCAGCAAGACGGGCGAACCTCTGGGTACGATCAAGACGCGGATTCGCGCGGGATTGACGACTTTGAGGAAGGCGTTCCAGACGTAAGGATTGCGAAAGCAAGATTGATGAGCGGACACGAACAATTCGGTGAGGATCTCGCCCTCTATGCGCTGAATGCGCTGGACGGTGAAGATCGCGTACAGCTCGAGCAGCATCTGGCGACATGCGCCGATTGCAAGCTCGAACTGGAACAACTACGCGGCGATGGCGCGCTGCTCGCGCTCTCCACCATCGGGCCGAAGCCTCCTCAACGTGCGCGGCTGAGGCTGCTGGATGCGGTCGCGAAAGAGTCCGCTCCCGCTCCACGAACCGCTGCTCCGAGAAGTTCATGGTTTGGATGGTTGGGTTGGGCCGCGACTGCGGCTGCACTGGCATTCGCAGCCCTGCTATGGAAAGAGAATTCGGAATTGAAGCTGGCCGTATCAGCTTCGCAATCGCAAACGGAACAAACCACGCGGGAGATTGAAGATCTTCGCCGAATCGCCGCGCCGATCATTTCTCCGGAAGCGCAGCGTGTGACGCTGGTGGCTCTAAAAACTCCGCCGCAGCCACAAGGCAAGGCCTTCTATTTGAAGAACCGGAACAGCCTGGTATTCGTCGCCAGCGACATGCCAAAGCTACCGCCACAGAAAGCTTATGAACTGTGGTTGATCCCGGCTTCAGGTGCGGCGCCAGTTCCGGCAGGCGTATTCAAACCGGATGCGCGTGGATCGGCGACAGTCGTCAACCCGCCGCTTCCAGCCGGACTCCAGGCCAAGGCTTTCGCCATCACGGTCGAAAACGAAGCTGGATCGGCGACACCGACGATGCCAATCGTCATGATGGGCGCGGGGGAATAAGAGGGTGCGTGTCCGCGCATCTAATCTGAAGTGAAACCGCGATCGGTGCAAATTCCAAAAATTGTCGTTGCTTGTATCCTGCTTTGCGCGGTGACAGGCCTCGGCCACGCTCAGCAGAGAAGCACTTCGCCTCCGACCCAGCACTCCATGGGTAGCCGCAAGAACGCCGTGGGACTTCCGAATTTCGGCGAGGTCACGCCCCGTCTCTATCGCGGAGGGCAACCGGGAGCTGATGGCCTGAGAGCCCTGAAGAAAATGGGCGTAACCATCATCGTGGACATGCGCGGCGGCTCCAGCAAACATGAAGAGGGGGCAGTCAATAAGCTGGGCATGCGCTATGTCTCCATCCCATGGCATTGCCCCTTCCCACAAGACGAGCCGTTTGCCAAGTTTCTGCGAATAGTTCAGGAGAATCCAAAAACAAAAATATTTGTGCACTGCCGGCTCGGAGACGACCGCACGGGCATGGCCATTGCCGCTTACCGCATGGCCGAAGAGGGATGGTCCGCAGACGAAGCGATGAAGGAGATGAAGTCATTCGGCTTTACCGGAGTGCATCACGTAATCTGTCCCGCGTTGTCACTGTACGAGCACGACTTTCCCGATCATTGGCGAAAGCACGACGCATTTAAAGACCTGCGTCCCGGCGGCGCGGCGGAGAAGGGCAAGTAACATCTTTCAAATGCGAGAGCCGTTTTTCCCTAGACTTCGTCCTGCTCTTTCAACCTGGCGATGACGCCGAAATCTTCGAGCGTCGTGGTGTCACCCTTCACATCTCCGCTGGTCGCCAATTCGCGGAGAAGCCGTCGCATGATTTTTCCGCTGCGTGTTTTCGGCAGCGTATCCGTGAATCGAATATCGTCGGGCTTCGCCAGTGCTCCGATCTCTTTTGCAACCCACTTCCTTAATTCTTCTTTCAGTTCCGCTGTCGGCTGTCTTCCCTGCTCAAGCGTGACGAATGCCGAGATGGCTTGGCCTTTCAACTCGTCCGGACGTCCGACCACGGCGGCTTCGGCGACGGCTTCATGGGCGACCAGTGCGGACTCCACTTCCATTGTGCTGAGGCGGTGGCCGCTGACATTGAGCACGTCATCGACGCGTCCCATGATCCAGAAGTATCCGTCTTTGTCCTTACGTGCGCCGTCACCAGTGAAATACATGCCGGGAATCTGCGACCAGTAGTTCTTTACATAGCGGTCGGGATCGCCGTAGACCGTGCGCAACATTCCGGGCCACGGTTTTTTGATGACAAGAAAACCGCCGGAACCTTCGGGCACGGACTGGCCATCCATGGTGACGATGTCGGCGACGACTCCGGGAAAAGGACGCGTTGCCGAACCGGGCTTGGTCGCGATTGCGCCGGGAATTGGTGTGAGCATCATGTGTCCCGTCTCGGTCTGCCACCACGTATCGACGATCGGGCAGCGATTGCCTCCGATGGTCTCGCGGTACCACATCCACGCTTCCGGATTGATCGGCTCGCCCACCGTCCCGAGCAGTCGCAGACTCGACATATCGTGTTTCTTGGGCCATTCATTGCCCCACTTGATAAACGTGCGAATTGCGGTTGGAGCGGTGTAGAAAATATTGACTTTGTGGCGTGCGATGATCGACCAGAAGCGATCCGGCTCAGGAAAATTCGGCGCGCCTTCATACATCAGGCTGGTGGCGCCGTTTTGCAAGGGACCGTAGACAATGTAGCTGTGACCGGTGACCCATCCAATGTCGGCGGTGCACCAGTATGTATCTTCTTCCTTCAGATCAAAAACCAATTTTGTTGTGAGGTATGTGCCGACGGAATATCCGCCGGTTGTATGCACGACGCCTTTTGGTTTACCTGTGGTTCCGGAAGTGTAAAGAATGTAGAGCGGATGCTCAGCGTCGAGTGGCTCGGCGGGACAGACATCTGAGGCCTTCGCCATCAATTCGTGCCACCAGTAATCGCGTCCTTGCTGCATGTTGATGGCAGTTCCCGTGCGCTTGTACACCACGACGTTCTTCACGCTGGGGCAGGATTTCAGCGCTTCTTCGACTGCCGGAAATAACTTCACTTCCGCGCCACGGCGATAAGAACCATCTTGCGTAATGACAGCCGAGGCTTGGGAGTCGTGAATGCGATCGATTAACGCATTGGAAGAAAATCCACCGAAGATGATCGTGTGTGGCGCTCCAAGGCGCGCGCAGGCCAGCATGGCAATGGGTAACTCAGGCGTCATGCCCATGTAGATCGCGACACGGTCGCCCTTTTTAACGCCCAAAGACTTAAGCACATTAGCGAACTTCTGCACCTCGCGATGCAGTTGTTGATAGGTCAGGACGCGCACTTCGCCCGGTTCGCTCTCCCAGATGATGGCGGCCTTGTTCTTCCGCCAAGTCGCAACATGACGGTCGAGGCAGTTGTAAGAGAGGTTGATCTCCCCACCAACAAACCACTTCGCCCAGGGACAGTTCCACTCGAGAACCTTGTCCCACTTCTTGAACCAATGCAGTTCGCTGGCAACGCGTGACCAAAACCCGTCGGGATCATCGATCGATTCTTTGTAAAGCTGCTCGTATTCGGCAAGGCTTTTGACGTGCGCCTGGCGGCTGAATTCCGCGGGCGGCTCAAACTTGCGCTGCTCCTGCAGAATCGAATCGATGTTCGTGGACTGTGTGTCAGCGACTGCCTTATCGGGCATGATGAGACCTCAACTGGGAGGAAGAATTGCGAGCCGCGGATGAGCGCGGATTGCGAATTTATTCTACACAGGAACAGCGAAGAGCATTAACCACGAAGGGCACGAAGGAGATCAACTGCGTGGCTTGCCTGCGTGCTCCTTCGTGACCTTTGTGGTTGAAGACTCTCACTCAACGCCCGCGACTCTGTGTAAACAGGTTCAGCAGGCGCTTCTCAAACTCGGGCGGAGCCGCTGCGAACGCTCCGCAATGATCGGCACCCGGCACTTCCCAAAGTGTGGTCTCGGGATTTCGAAGATGGATAAGTTGCGAATGCCGAATCGGAATATTGCTATCGACCTGACCGTGGATTAGCAATACAGGGACATGGGCTGAGGAGACGGCGTCCCATGGAGAAATCAACTCCATGTTCAGCCCGTATTTCCAGCGGGCACGCAGAAACGCGAATTCCACCAGTGGACGGAGCACGACACGGCCTACCCATGGTCCCAGATGGAACGGTTGACCCATGCGGTCGTAAGCGATTTCCCGAAAGTTGGCGAAGGGAGACTCCGCTGCCACCGCGCAAAATTGTGCGCCAGTTTCGAGTGCCTGAAGCAATTGCGCCGCGCCCATCGACTCCCCCAATCCGTAGACGCAACGAGGCCGGACTTGAGTGTGCAGATACTCGACCCATTGATAGATATCATTTCGTTCGATGAGACCGTAGGTGGCAAGGAGTCCTCCGCTGACGCCGTGCGCGCGAGCATCGGGAAGAAGTATTGTGAAGCCGTCGGCCAGCAGCAAGTTCGCATAGCCAATCATTCCGAGACGATTGTCGCCCAACCCATGAAGCAGCAAGACGGCCTCGCCATTTGATTGCGAGGGTTGAACCAGCCAAGCTCGAAGAACGGTGGCATCAGGCGTGGTTATCGAAACGTCCTCGAATCGCCAGGTTGATGAGCGGAGGTCGTCGCGGAAGACCGCAACTTCGTCGGCACTCAAAGGGCGACGAGCCGGGTGCAACGTGCCATCCGCAAGGTACACTCCGCCGATCGCGCTGAAAGCGAGATACACGCTGAGAATGATCAGTAACCAACGGCCCCTGCGGCTTAGGCGCATTCTTAGGAATGGTACGGGACTGAGGAGACCAATGTTCCGCTCCGCGTTTCGCGCCGTCGACTACTACTCTAGAAATCTGGCGCGAATGGCCTCCCTGGGCAAGGGACAGGTTTCGTAACGTCCGAAGATGCGATATCGATTGCGGGCGATGAGACGATAGATCCAATCCCGTGCGAAACGCGGCAGAATCCGGAGCAGGTTTCCTAGCAGTCGCCAGATTCCTCCCAGCTCGATCAGGACGAACGAGACCGCATCCGAACGCGAAAGAAGAGATTCCTTCCCGACATCTGGACTGGTATTCGATCCTTCCAAATCGTGATTGAGCAGAACGTAGAAGGTGTCGAGCTCTTGGGGATTCTCCCGGTGAGCGGAGAGAACCCGGATCGCGACTGCACTTTGAAGTGCGGCAAAGCGGAACGTACCCTTCAGATCGCGCTTCGCAACAAAGCGCACAACGCGGTTACAAAGCCCGCAAACGCCGTCGTAGAGGAAAATCGGGTCGGACACGCATCTCTATTTGAACACGACCGGAAGCCCACTTACCCGGCGAGCAGCGCTACTCCGCCGGCCACCAGAAATGCGGCGATCCACCTGCGGCGGTCAACTTTTTCATGAAGGAAGATTCGCGCGGCAAAAGCGTTGCCGATGAAGGTCAGCGACGCGGCGGCTGGAGCAACCAGGCTGACATCGCCCCAGGAGAGAGCGAAGAGCAGGCTGAAGAACGCGACGGCCATGGCCGCCACGCCGAAAAAGAAATTTGTGTTCGAAAGGATGCGGCCCACTACCGTCCAGGGTCCGCTGCGCCGCCACAAAGCGTGCACATCTCCAACCTGTTTCATGGCGCGCGCGATGACAATATCTCCAACGACTGAGAAAAATACCACCACAAGGATTCCGCACCAGGTGTAGAGATGCTTCATCGCTCGCCTCCGCTGGCGGCGGCAGAAGCTACGGCCCCCGCATGATCCTCGGTGTGTACAGTGAGCGCAGGGCCTCCAGCCACGAAGCTCACGCCACCGGAGATCAGGGCGATACCCATCCATCGCAGCGGGCTTACTTGTTCATGCAAGGCGAATTTCGCGACGAAAGCGAGCAGAACGTATCCCAGCGATGTTGCGGGCAGAACATACGTGAGATCTGCCCAGGAGAGCGCGTTCATGTAGGAAGCAAAAAAGGCGAGAAGAAGAACGATTCCGATGGCGACCCACGGATTGAATATCGCGAAGATGACGCCTTGCAGGTGATGGATCGAGATGCTGCCGGCCTGCTTCATCCCATGCGAGAGCATGGAGTCTCCGGCCGCTGCGAAGACGGTGACTCCAGCCAGTACCAGATACTTACGGAAGGTCACGGGAAGCCAGTTCTCAGCTGTCAGATCTCAGCTTCAGGTACACATCTTCCGACGTGCGCCAAAAATTGAGGAAGGAATTGAGGATAACCCGTACATGTTCGGAATGCGGATTTGAGGTACGCCCCAAATCCGCGGTCCGAAATTTATTAGTCCGACATGCTTGCTACGCCAGCCGGTTGCGCGGCTGCGTCATCGGCATGTTGTTTGACCATCTTGTTGCGGGCTGCTCGCAACTTCAAAAAGGTCTTTGCTTCGCGGTAGAGACGCTTGCGGTCGTTGCTGTTGAAGGCTGCTTTCCTCAAAATCCGGTAAACGGCCTTCGGACGGAAATAGTATTCATCGTAGAAGCGGTGCACCGCCGAGAGGATCTCGTCGGCCGGCAATCCCGGATACTGGATGTGGGCCAACTGGTGTCCACCTTCATCGACCATCTTGTTGTCGCCGACAATGAACCCATTTTTCACGGCATAGTCGTAAAGCTCTGTGCCGGGATACGCATGCGCCACCGATACCTGGATGGTTTCGACGTCGAGTTCCTTGGCGAACGCAATGGATGTATTGATGGTCTCACGGGTTTCGCCTGGGAGACCCATGATGAAGTCCCCGTGAATCACCAATCCCAGCTTGTGGCAATCCTTGGTGAACTGGCGGGCGCGCTCGATCGTGGCACCCTTCTTGATGTTCTTCAGAATTTGTTGGTCGCCGGATTCGTATCCGACAATCAGGAGCCGGCAGCCCGCTTCCTTCATCGCCTTAAGAGTTTCAAAGTCCGTGGTAACGCGCGAGGTGCATGACCATGTAAGCTTCAGCGGCTTGAGCTTGGCACAGAGTTCGACCGTGCGCGCCTTCTGAATGTTGAAGGTATCGTCGTCGAAGAAGAATTCCCTGACGTTCGGCCAGTATTCCTTCGCCTTCGCCATTTCGGCAGCGACGTCGTCGGTCGAGCGCTTGCGCCACGGATGTCCAGTCAACGTCTGCGGCCACAGGCAGAAGGTGCACTGCGCGGGGCAGCCGCGCGTAGTGTAGAGAGAGACGAACGGGTTGAGCAGGAACGGCACGTTGTATTTGGTGACGTCGAGATCGCGCTTGTAAACATCGGTCACGTGCGGAAGTGCATCGAGATCCTGGATTTGCGGCGCGTCCGGAGTGTGAACGATCTTGCCGTCTTGCAGAAAAGAGACGCCGGCAATTTCGGCAAGCGGCTTGCCGTTAGCGTAGTCGTAGATTGCGTAGTCGAATTCCTTGCGGCAGACAAAGTCGATGACGGGGCAATCGCGAAGCGATTTTTCGGGCAGCACGCTGACATGCGGTCCGACGAATGCAATTTTGATCTTGGGATTCGCTTCCTTAATGGCTTGCGAGATCCGGACATCCCCGGGAAATCCGGGAGTCGAGGTGAAAAGCACGAGGAGTTCGTAGTCCTTCGCAATCTTGATGGTCTCCTCGGCGGAGATGTGATGGGGCGGCGCGTCGAGAAGCCGCGCTCCCTCCAACATTCCGGCCGGATACGCCAGCCATACGGGATACCAGAAGCTTTCAATTTCGCGGGTGGCGGGCCAACGAGAGCCAGCGCCTCCGTCGAAATTTTCGAATGAGGGAGGGTTCAAAAACAATGTCTTCAATGGCATAGGTGGTGTTCTTTTATTCTAACATTTGGGGCGGTCGATTCCCTGCAGCAACCCCTTGCCGCCGCAGGTTCCCCGTAAGCTTCAGAATAGGCCTAAATGCTTGATTTGACTGTACTAGGGTGTACGCCAGATGCAAACAAAGTCCTCCTGAATGCATGGTTGGATGCAGTAAATGGGGAAAGGGTGCTGTGAGTGGGCGTCGAGAGGCGTAACTGGTAACCGAAACGCCGGGTGTTATTGTCCTGCTGCGGGTGCGGGCAGACGGAAAGTTACTCCACGATCGTCGTTCGCTTTCTCTGTCGCGGGCAGGTCGAGGCTCGATAGAGAAATTTTCTGGGTTCGATGCGAGGCGAAGTTCCAGATCGTTTCGCCGACGATGGCGTAGTTCTGCACTTCCTGTTGATGGCCGTCACGGAAGACCAACATTGTTGATGGCAGGATCGGCGCGCCAATAGGATCTTCTTGTGCCGCGGAGCGCGAATCTGCCTGACGGCGCGCATACACATCCTGATCCCCGTCGGCTTCTTCCTGGCGCATCATCCGCTGCTCATCGAGGCTCTGCTGGTTCATCTCATTCGCAATGGCCAGATTCTGGTTGTAGTCATCGTCGTATGACGAATCGTTGTTCCACCACCAAGATGGATCGTAGTAGCCGTATCCCCACAATGGATAGCCATAACTTCGGCAGGCGAAGCCGTAGCAGTTGTTGCGCAATCGATTGCCGCGGAATCGTCCGCGATTTCTGTTGGTGATAATGGGGCCGCGCGAGAAGCCGCGCCGGGAGAACGAGGGTGAGTGTGTAGACCGGTGAGAGACGATGCTTCCGGAATGGCCGCCGCTCATGCGTGCGCGGCTTGAGAATCCGCCCGCATGCCCGCCGCCGAAACCGGCATGCCCGCCACTATGGCCTCCGCCACGCTGCGCCCACAACGGCAGGGTAAGGATCAGGGCGAAGGCCGAAACTGCGAAACCGCGGCGCATACAGGTCTGATTATAGTCCCGCGTTGGGCGGTCGGCGCAGCTTTTACAATTGCCGCGCGTCAGCAATCGCTTCTAGTTCTGTTCTCCCGCTCCATGGTTATGTTTGCAGATCTTGCAATAGGTGGGAGGCAAGGTGTTGTCCACCCGATGCCGCACTGGCGGCAACGTCCGGAGATAGGCGAAGATTGCTTTTAGATCGTCGTCGCTAAGATTTTTCAGCCCGTTCCACGGCATAATCGAGTTGAGTTTGCGAGCTCCAACATATCCCGTGCGCAGAACCGAGATGAATCCGGCCTCGCTGTAGTACGCGATTCCTGAAGGATCGGGCGTGATATTCGCGCTGGTCACTGCGCCCCATGGACCGCGCAGATCCTCTCCGCCGCCAAAACCCTTACCCTCGATCGGTTGATGACAGCCACATCCCAGACCCGCCATGTACTTTCCGCGGGCGAGTTGGTTCGAAGGATCGGGCCCCGACACTGGCGCCGTAACAGGCTCGGGAGCGCCCCGCACCAGGTAGTTCACGGGGAAGTTCACGCGTGACTGGGGCAGCGAGTTGCGCGTAGGCGTCAAGGAACGCAGATACACGACGACCGACGCTAGATCTTCGTCGGAGAGTGTCTTGTAATACCTGTAGGGCATCATTGGAAATAGCGTGGTGTCGTCATGCTTGACGCCTTCCCGGATTGCGCGGGCGATCTGGTCGTCCGTCCAATTGCCGCTGCCGGTTTCCGCGTCGGGAGTGAGATTGGGAGCGACCAATTCTCCGGGAAAGCCGGGGAGCTGAAGCAACTGGCCGACGAGTTCTTTTCCTGGTGGTACTGGAGCGCCCGGTTGGGTCCAATCCAGCGGCGAATGACAGACTTCGCAGGATAACAGGCCCTGCACGAGATAACGTCCGCGCGCCTGCCGCGCGGGAGTGCGTTCAAATTGACGGCTCGTTACGGCGCGTTTTTTGGGGCCGATAAACGGCCGCCACCCGACGGTCAGCGTGATCGTTCCGGCCGCCAGAATTACGATTCCGGCCGAGCCATAGAGCAGTATTCTCCCAAGCTTTGTCATTTATTTTTCGCCCCAGATGTTGTGGATTGCCCCAGATGCCGAACATGGTAACAAAACCGACCCAACGAACGACGCGGCTTTTGAGATTTCTTAAGCTGCGTTGGCGGGGGATTGCGCCGGCGTTGTTGTCGCAACAAACGAACGCCGGAAAGATCTATTTCTTCTTGGGCTTTGCTTTTTTCGCAGGCGGATGCGGAGCCGTTTTCTTAGCGGGCTTCGGAGCTGGTTTCGAATGCTTCGCCGCGGGCTCGGTCGCCTTCGCCTTATCAGGCGTCTTACCCTTCGCGTCCGCTTTAGCGGGCGCCGCCGTTAGCGTTGCAACGGGCGCTGCCTTTCCCTTCTTACCTTTTGCGCCCGCTTTTGCGGCTTCCGCCGTTGCAGCGGCCGCGGCCGCAGCGTCGGCGGCAGCTTTCGCAGCACGTCCGCGCCTTGGTGCTGGAGGCGGAGGAGGAGGCGGTGGCGCAAAGGGCTTTAGATATTTCAAGGTCTCGGTGCGCGAACGCAATTTGCCGTCAAGCAGCAACATGAACACATCGTTCGCAAGCTTGGGATAAATTGGCAACTGCGGAGTAATCAGCAGTTCCGTCATCTCAGGCAGCGGAAGTTTCTGTTGCACCTGTCGCCATTTGGTCAGGTAATTCTTGATCTTCTGTTCAACCGCCTGTTGCTTGGAGGTGACCGCCAGGAACAGCACCATCTCGGGTCGCGAAGATGAGAGCAATTGCCACGTGCGCGATGGAGTCGCTGCTTCCTTCCCCGTCAGTTTCTTGGCCAGTTCCTTGGCGTGAATTTCGATATCGCGCCAGGCTTCCACCAAATCCTTGCGCGGGATCATCTTCTGAATGTCGTGCACGTCTTTATCGGAGTAGTGGGACGTCAGGAAGTACATGACAGCGGGGCCGGAATCGGGCGTGTAACCCAGATCCACCATATGCTGGCGTGTCTTCATCAATTCGCTGATGCCGTTGACGTCAACCTTGGCTACGCTCCAGTGATCGTGCAAGACTTTCAGCCAGCCTTCTTTCTCGAGCATCTTGACGACGTTCAGCGGATCGTCTTCGTGCGCGAGCGCAGCGATTTCATGACCAATCGACGACTTCAGGATGTGATCGATGTAATTGCCTTCGCGTGCGGCGTCGTAACGGGCCTGGGTTCGTTCCTCCAGCGGCCAGTGGAAGCGCGCAGCAAAACGGGTGGCGCGAATTAATCGCGACGGATCCTCAAGGAACGAATAATTCTGCAAAATCCGGATCAACTTGGCTTCGATATCCGCGACGCCGTTGAAAGGATCGAGCAGCAAGCCACGAGATCCCTCATTGAGGGACAGCGCCATCGCATTGATAGTGAAGTCGCGGCGGCGGAGATCCTCATGAATTGTGGCCGGCATCACGATGGGGGGCTTGCCGGTTTTCTCAAAACGCTCCGTCCGCGCCATGCTGACTTCGGCGCGCGCATTCCCGGGAAGCGAGAGGAAAACTGTGCGGACGTCCTCTTCGACGGCGACGACCTTCGCGCCAGCCTTCTCAAAATCCTTTTGCAGTTTGAGGGGATTTCCCTGGACGGTGAAATCGAGATCGCGGATGGTGAACCCGCTGATGATGTCGCGGATGGCACCGCCGGTGAGGTAGAGATTCATGCCCGCGGCGCGGGCTACGTCCTGGATCAGGCCGACGCCCTTGAGTTGATCCGGCGTCAACCGGATTTCCATCGTGTAAATGTAATCAGCCATTCGCTTTCAAGCGGCGATCAGACCGTGGCCTGGGACGATTCGTTGCGAGAATCGTCCCGGGGGAGGGCCGGAACACACCGAACTTTTCACAAGATTTCCACAGGGCCCGCCGTTGTTGCCAGTCGACCCTCACCTGCCAAGACGCAAGTAACTTAATACAAAGTACTTATACAAATTAGAAACATTGTGGCAAGCACAAGAAAATAACACACCGTTTACATTTTGGCTACTGGCAAGGCGGATTCAAAGTGAAAGTTCGCAAAAGATGCGAGAATTGCTTCGGCTTCCGGCTCCAGGCGTTCGGCTCTTTCGTTGAAGGGCAGTGCGCGGAAGCGGTATCGAAATTCGCAATTGCGTCATTAAAAGTCAGCTTTCCCGAAAGGCGAACTGCGGGAGCGGTAACCCTTCAATCATGGCTTCTGCCAACAAGAAAGTGATTGTCCGCAAGCTGGACCGTGATTCCGTGTCGGGATACGTGTCCCCGTCGCAGATCGTCAATGAAGGAAAGGTGGACGTCCTGAATACCTCCGGGACCGTGATTTCGATCGACCTGCGGGAAATCAAGGGCGTCTATTTTGTGCGCGAGTTCGGAGATTCGGAATCGCTCACGCGAAAGACGTTCACGTCCCGTCCGCGTTCGGAGGGATTGTGGGTTCGCCTGCGGTTTAAAGATAGCGAAATCATGGAAGGGTTGATGCCTGCCGACCTGCTGCAAAGCACTCCGGATGGATTTCTGGTGAATCCGCCGGACCAGCGGTCGAATACGCAACGAATCTTCGTGCCACGCATGGCCTTGGAATCACTCACGGTGCTGGCTGTGATTGGAGCGACGAAGCGGCGGCCCCGCACGCTGGAGCAATTGCAAGTTCCGATGTTTGAAGAGTAAGTTCCTCCCCGAGAACTACTTCCGAAATTCGTTGAAATGTAGGGAATTGTTGATGTAGTGTTTGAGGTCCACGGGCCTCTGGCCAGGCACCATAGAGACGAACAGACCCTTCCCTTCCTCCTGTCTGCTTCGGTCTCGGTGGACACTTTACGTCCCAGTAGAGGTATCGAAATGCGCGCTGCCGCGTCTTGTGCAAAACCTTCGTCGCTCCTCGCCCACTTTATTCTTTCCATTTCGTTAGTTGCGCTGCTGAGCCTATCGTCCTTCGGGCAAAGCAACGAGACCACAAAAGCCGCGACACCACCTCGTCCCCTAATCACACAAGCGGTCGATGAGACGCGGCTCACCACCCTGAGAGGCAACACGCATCCGCTAGCCCGCGCTGAATTTGACGCAGGCGCCGCACCCGCGAGCCTGCCGATGGACCGCATGCTGCTCGTGCTTAAGCGCAGCGACGATCGGGAGGTAGGGCTTCGGAAGTTGTTGGATGACCAGCAAGACAAAAGTTCACCTAACTATCACAAATGGATGACGCCGGAGCAATTTGGTCAGCAATTCGGTCCGACGGACGCCGACATGCAGACCATCACGTCGTGGCTGCAGTCCCACGGCTTCCAAGTTGGGTCGACGAAGGGACGCACGGTGCTGGAGTTCTCCGGCTCGGCGAGCCAGGTCCAGGAAGCCTTTCACACCTCGATCCACAAGTATCTGGTGAAGGGCGAGGAGCATTGGGCGAACGCCAGCGACCCCCAGATTCCGGCGGCCTTGGCACCGGCGGTGGCGGGAATGGCGTCGCTGAACAATTTCCCGCGGAGGGCGATGAATACTGCGGCTGGACGTTTCAGACGAGACCCAGTGACCGGACAGATCCAGCCGGATTACACCTTCCCTGGCGGATGCGTCGAGAACAATTTCGTCAATGGATCCTGCGTGTACGGACTTTCGCCTTACGACTTCGCAAAGATCTATGACGTGCAGCCTTTGTGGACTAGCGGGATCAACGGAACGGGTCAAACGATCGCGATTGTCGGACGAGACGAACATCAATCCTGCAGGATGTGACCGACTTCCGGCAGCCTTTTCGGTCTGCCGGTGAATAATCCGAATATAATTCTAAACGGACCCTATCCGGGAATTCAGGGGGATGAAGCCGAAGCCGACATTGACGTGCAGTGGTCTGGAGCGGTCGCACCGAAGCGACTATCGACTTCGTGGTCTCCGCGTCAACGGAGACGACCGCGGGCGTCGATCTCTCAGCCTCTACATCGTCGAGAACAATCTAGCGCCGGTAATGAGCGAAAGCTATGGCCACTGCGAGCTGGGATTGGGCACTGCGGGCAATCAGTTTTACCAAGTCTTATGGCAACAAGCGGCGGCTCAAGGAATCAGCGTATTCGTTTCTTCCGGAGACAATGGCGCCGCCGGTTGCGACAATCCCGGCAGCCCCGCGCAGTTTGGACTGAATGTGAACGGCATTGCCTCCACGGCCTTTAATGCCGCTGTGGGTGGTACGGATTTCAACGAATACAACACTTGGTCAACGTATTGGAATAGTACGAACAACTCCACTACTCAGGCGTCGGCGAAAGGGTATATCCCAGAAACGACATGGAATGATTCCTGCACAAACAAGCTGGCGATCACGTTGGGATACGGCTCGACGGCGGAAGCAGCTTGCAACAATTCGAGCATGATCAAGCGGCGGGGTCAACACGACGGACGGCAGCGGTGGCCCCAGCAACTGCGTCGTGAACAGCCAGACCGTCGGAAGCTGCAGTGCCGGCTACATCAAACCCTCATGGCAGAACGCCACCGGAGTACCGAACGACCATTTGCGAGACCTCCCGGATATTTCCCTGTTCGCGAGCAACGGATTTCTGGGCAGCTTTTATGTCATCTGCCAACAAGACATTACGGGCGGATGTTATCTGGGATCTCTGGCCGGATATGGCGGGACCTCGGTTGCATCACCAGCATTTGCCGGAATCATGTCACTGGTCAATCAGAAGATGGGCACACCGCAGGGAGTGCCCGGCTTCGCCCTCTACAAACTCGTGAGCAAACAGGCAAATGCCTTCCACGACACGCCGTCAGGCTCAACTATTTCAATGCCGTGCTTTGCCGGAAGTCCCAATTGCACAGTGACGACGGCCGGGCATCAGTTCGGAGTGTTATCCGGTTACTCGACGACGACTGGCTACGACTTGGCGACTGGGTTAGGGTCGGTGGACGCCACCAACCTTGTCAATAACTGGTCGAAGGCAACATTCACGGCGACGAGCGCGACGTTGCAAATGAATTCCGGAACGGCGGTGAATGTCACTCACGGGACAGCAGTGCCGGTGAGCATTGCGGTTAATCCGACCGCAGCGAGCGGAAAGGTGTCGCTCTTGGTGAGTGCAGGTACGGGAACGACAACCGGACAGGCTGTCGATGGATTCGCCTTGGCTGGCGGCTCGACGGCCGCCGGGACCACCACGAGCTTGCTGCCAGCGGGAACGTACAACGTCATCGCACACTATGGCGGAGACGGGACTTATGGCGGTAGTTATTCCAGCCCCGTGAGCGTGACCGTCAGCAAAGAGAACAGCAGCGTGATGTTGAGCGGAGTTACTCTGCAAGGAACGACGGCGCCAGTCACAACATTTTCTTATGACTCTCAATACTTCGTTCGAGCAGACGTGGGTAATTCGAAGGGAGCGAAGTGCACTCCTTTCGGTTTCGGAGAAGTCGCCTGTCCTACAGGAAGTTTGATCTTCACTGTCGACGGTCAGCAAACCAATTTCAACAATTTCGCGCTGAACAGCGAGGGAAGCACCGAAACATGGGTGGGAGCTATTCCGGCGATATCAGGCGGCACGCACTCGCTGGGAGCGCAATATACGGGCGACAACAACTATAACGCGAACACCGGCGCGGTTTCGATCACGGTGACGAAGGCGGCGACGCAAACGACTCAGGTCACCGCTCAAGGGGCGATCACGCAGCCCGTCACGCTGACAACATTTATTCAAGACCCGAACGCTTCTCCGATTCTTCCCACTCCCTCGGGCAATGTGACTTTCTACTCGAACGGCACAGCGCTTCCGGGAACCACTAGCTACGGCAGCGGAAGCAACGGAGTTTTCTTCTACTCGACGGCGTCATTGAGCACCACCTTCGCAACACCAGGAACGTATTCGATCAGCGCGAGCTACGCTGGTGACCAGAACTATCAGGCATCATCCGTGGCCGCCACGCCGATCACACTGTTGTATCCGCAACCCACGACGTCGGCTACTCCCACATCACAGGTGGTTCTGTCAGGAACTCCAGTCACTGTGACCGTCACGGTCGATACTGCCAATAAGGTTGAAGCTCCCTCGGGAACAGTAACACTCGGTGAGGGTAACCTTGGAACGATCGGCAGCCCGACGACATGCACGCAGATTGTGGACAGTAACGGCAATTACGCCTGCCAAGCCATCATCACGTTTACACCGCCCTCGGGCGACATTTCTTCATACGATTTCTTTTGGGCGATCTACAGCGGCGACTCGAACTACCCAGCGAGCCAGTCCGGGCCGTACTCGGTTAGCATTTCTGATTTTTCGTTGAGTTCGAATAGCTACCAGGTTTCGCTGAAACAAGGGCAATCGCAAACCACGGGGATCAACGTGGGGGACGTGAACGGATTCACCGGGACGGTCACAAACTTCAACTGCTCCGGACTTCCGGCCGAGGCCACGTGCAGTTTCAATCCGGCGACTGTCACACCGGGTGGCTCGACGACGCTGACGATCTCCACTGCGCCGATAGGGCAAATTCGTCGCAGGGCGGCGCGCAATGCTTCGTCCATGCAGGGCTTGGCGGGCACATTCGCGCCACTTCTGGGGATCTGTTTTGTAGGCATTTTCTCTATTCGGAAACGGCGGCCTCTCGCGGCACTCCTCTCGATCATGGCCATGGCGATCCTTGTTAGTTGCGGCGGTAGTGGCGGAGGAGGCGGCGGCCAAACGGGTCCCAATCCAGTGCCCTCGGTGACCTCGCTGTCTCCAACTCAGCAGGCGGCGGGATCAGCCTCTCAACTGCTGGTGATCAATGGAACGGGATTTCTGAAAGGTTCTTCTGTAACTTTTAACGGATCGAGCCGCACAGCAGCATTCTTGAGTTCGTCGCAGCTCGAGATCACGCTCGGACCAACGGATCTGAATACACTCGGAACTTATCCTGTCGTGGTCACCAACCCTGCTCCTGGTGGAGGCGCGTCCACCGCGATGGATTTCGATGTCGTGAGTGGAACTCCACTAGGGTCGTTCAGTGTGTCGGTGACGGCAACGAGCGGCTCTGTATCGCATTCGGCCCCGATCAATCTGATTGTGCAGTAAGCCAGGGCGATGATGCCGCCGTAGCTCGTTGGGCTTCAAGCCATGGGCGTGGTGTACGATTTAGTCGCACACCATGTCCATGAAACTTTCTACGATTGCTTCGGCGCTGCATGCGCGCTTGGAGAACGGCTCTCCGGATACGGAAATTGCCGGACTGAATGGCATTGAGCAGGCCGGGCCCGGGGACCTGACGTTTGTCTCGAATCCCAAGTATGCTTCGGCGGCGCGGAGCACCAAGGCCTCCGCGGTTATCGTTAGCGACGACTTCCCTGCTATTTCGGCGGCCATGCTGCGGGCGAAGGATCCGTATCTAGCCTTTGCGAAGGCTCTCGAGCTTTTTCACGAACCGCTGCGCTATGCGCCCGGAATTCATCCCACCGCGGTAGTGCACGAGAGCGCGCACATTGGAGAGAATGCGCACATCGGTCCGTACGCTGTAATCGGCGCGGACGTGCGGATCGGGTCCAACGCGGTTCTTGTGGCTCATGTCGTGATTTATCGCGGCGTGACGATCGGCAATAGCTTTTTTGCGCATGCCAATTCGGTGGTGCGCGAGAACTGCCGTATCGGGAACAACGTGCTGCTGCAGAATGGCGTCGTTATCGGCGCCGACGGCTTCGGATTCGCGAAGACTGTCGAGGGGCGCTGGCACAAAATCCCGCAGCCGGCTCCGGTTGTGATTGAGGACGACGTGGAAGTACAGGCCAATTCCTGCATCGACCGCGCGAGCGTCGGAGAAACCCGAATTCGCCGTGGGGTGAAGGTCGACAACCTGGTGCAGGTGGGCCACGGATCGTTGATTGGCGAGGACGCGCTGATCTGTTCGCAAGTTGGTCTGGCAGGATCGACGGAGATTGGCAATCGAGTGATCCTTACCGGTCAGGTCGGCGTGGTGGGGCACTGCAAGGTCGGTGACAACGCGATTGTCACTCCACAGAGCGGAGTCGCCGCGGATATCCCTGCGGGAGCGGTGGTGAGCGGGGCTCCCGCGGTCGATCATAAAGCATGGCTGAAATATTCGGCGATTCTGCCTCGCTTGCCGGAGTTGGTGCGGGCTGTGCGGGCAAAAGCAAAGCTGTAGCAGACAGGCTTACTTCGCTCCGTGAACCGCTGCGGCCTCAGCCGAGATCGCATTCTGGCGACACTCTTCCGGCAATCCGCTGTCGATGGTGCTGCGGACTTTTTCCATCAGCGCTTCGCGGCTTACGAAATCCTTTGGCTCAATAGGATCGTGAAAAATAACGGTGGCTAAGGCTGGCTTGATGGAGAAACGAGCCTTCGGCATGGCGTAGTGCGTGCCCACGATTGTCATCGGAATCACCGGCACGCCGCACTCTACCGCCAGATAAAACGGTCCTTTTTTGAAGGGCAATAGTTTGCCGTCGAAAGAGCGCTTCCCTTCAACGTAAATGATCATATTCAGTCCCTGCTCAACGACGGCTTTAGCGGCGCGTACGGCTTCGATGCCGGCATCGCGATTGCCGCGGTCGACGGGAACCAGCGATCCCATGCGCATGGCACGGCCCAGGATCGGGAATTTGAACAATTCTTTTTTGACCATCACCGATGTCCGCTTGGGAATCAGAGGCACTTGAATCGGCGGATCCAGATTCGAGACGTGATTCGTCATGAAAATGTAGCTGCGGGCGTGATCGAATCTGTCGAGGCCGACCGTCTGGACTCTAACTCCGCTGACCCACACACCGGCGCGGGCTCCCCACATGAATAGACGGTAGAGCACACGAACGTTTCCCATGATGAAGGTTGCGGGAAAGCCAATCAGCCCCGCGATGGGCGCAGCCAGCGTCCAAAGCAGCAGCATGGCGATGGTGCGGATCATTGGACGCTGGCTCCCGCGTGGGTTGAGACGCTCTGCGTTTCTCCTTTGAGCCATGCGGAGCGTAGTGCGCGCTGATCGGGCGTGACCTGATCGAGATCTTTGACCGCGTAAGAAGCTTCCTGGCGAGCTCCCACTTTCCACTTCAGTTCACGATCGGCGCCGCGCCGCGATCGGACTCTCACGGCTAAGGTATCGCCCGCTGCGAGGCGAGCCAGTTCTTGCCGGGATTCTTGACCCGCAGGATGACCCTGCAACTCGACTATCGTGTCACCGACTTGCAATCCCGCGCGTTCCGCTTCGCTGCCGGGTGCAACCGCCGCTACCAACATGGGACCATCAAAATTGCGCGATGCGTTGAAGCCGGGATCGGCGATAGAGTTCATCGACTCTTCCACTCGCAGCCCAACCGCACGCAAGAAGTCGTTCCAGGGTATTTCTTCCTTACCTGCTACATACTTGTCGAAAAAATCGGCCAGGTTCGCATGACTCACAGTCTCGGCAGCCTGCTGAATGCCATTGGATTCGTCGAAGAACCGACCTTTTTTCGCGTAGTTGGTGTTCATCCACTGAAGTACATCGCGCAAAGATGCTTCACCGTGGCTGACTTCCCGCAGATCAAGGTCGAGCATGATGCCGAGAAGTTCGCCCTTGTTGTAGTAGGAAATGCTGCGCTCAGGGCGGCGGTAATATGGGGAACCTTCCAGCCAGGCGCTAAGGCTTGATTCTTCGGCGGACTGATTGAGATGAGCCGGGCGACGTTCGAGTTCGGTGATCAGATCGCCGAGCCGACTTAGATATTGCTTTTCGTCGATCAGCCCGGCGCGCAGCCGGATTATTCCCTCGGCCGTGCTGGTGACACCTTCACTGAACCACAATGCCCGGGTGAAATTTTCCTTGGTGTAGTCGACAGGCTCAAGGGCCTGAGGACGGATGCGCTTCACGTTCCAAAGATGAAAGAACTCATGGGCCGTGACGCTTTCGAGAGCGTCCAGATTTTGCTTAAGTTGGTCGGCGCTGATGTCGATGGCGGTCGAGTATGCGTGTTCCATTCCTCCGCCGGCCGGGCCGCGCGGGAAATGGTAGAAGAACGTATAGGTATCGAAAGGACGGTCGTTCATCCAAGTGATCGCAGCGGCAACGATTCTGTGCAACGAGGCGACGATTTTTTGCGCATCGTAGTCCGCGCTATCGGCGTCGATGATTACGCGGAAATGGCCGCCGGATTCATCGAAATCGACTTGCTGAAATTCGCCAATCTCGACCGGAGAATCAACCGCACGATCGTAGTTGTCGGCATGGTAAGAATCTCCTGACGACTGCATTGGAGTCGCGATATGCCAGTCCTTCGGGAGGTTGGCAAAGTGAATCGTCAGCGGAGCGTTGCGGCCGTCGTCGGTATACATCAGGACTTGCGCTAGGTTGAAGAAGGCATGGTGCGAATTCAACTGGATGCCGAATGGGCCGAACGAGTCGAGGTAGATCTGGTACTCGACAATGGCTCCGCCGTCAGCTCCGCGCAGCTTCCACCGGCTGTCGTTGACTTCGGAAATCGGCAGCGTCTTGCCGGAACGATCTTTGGCATGTACCCAGTTCACGAATTGGGCAAAATCGCGAACCTGATACAGCGCATTCCAGACGGGCAATTGCAACTCGCGTTCGGAGGCACCGGGCGGAAGAATGATTTGCACTTCAGCCAGATGGTGTTCGGGTGCCGCCAGCGTGATCGTATACGCGACTGGCTGCTGCGCCGCGAACGCGGTCGTTGCAAATCCCGCAATCAATGCAAAGAGACAGGTGAATCGGCGCAGACGATTATGAGCGTTCATTTTTTCCCCGCCAATTCGCGCAGACGTGCCGGAAGCTTTTCATAGATTCCTCCAAAGCCTCCATTCGATAAGATCGCGACCACATCGCCGCTGCGCAATTCCGGAGCGATGGTTTGGACGATGGCGTCGGCATCGGCGAGAAGCCTCGCTGGACGACCGTTCTGTTTGATCTCGGCTGCTAGAGCGGGCAATTCCAGGCGCTCATTCTCGGGCACAGCTTCGGAGCGAAAAACTCCGGCGACGATGATTTCATCCGCCTGCGCGAGGCTTCGCGCGAGGTCGCTCTGGAGGATCCGGCGGCGCAGAGTATTCGAGCGGGGCTCGAGGATGGCCCACAAGCGTTGCCCTTTGTAGCGATCCCGAAGAGCTTTCAGGGTTCCGGCGATAGCCGTGGGATGATGGGCGAAGTCGTCGATGATAGTGATGCCATTGACCTCGGCCTTAATTTCCAGACGACGCTTCACGCTCTTGAAACTCTTGAGCGCATCAGCGATGGCTTCTTTCGGGATGCCACAGGAAGAAGCTAACGCCGCTGCGGCAGTCGCATTCCATGCGTTGTATTCCCCTGCAAGAGCGTATTCGAGGTTGGCCCATGGCTGGCCATTGTGAAGAACCGTCCAGGAGGTTCGACCCGGCTCAAACTTAAGATCCGTAAGTTTCCAATTCGCCTGCGCCCCGGCTCCGTAGCGCTCCACCGGACAGAACGCCTTCGCTAGGCAACGTTCCAGGCTTGGGCTTTGAGCGACATCGCCGACGGCTCCGTCGAAGGCCACAACGCGTCCTCTTCGCGGGATCAGGTTTACAAGGCGCTTAAACGCGGTCTCGACAGCATCGAGATCTTTATAGATGTCCGCGTGGTCGAACTCGACCGAGGTAAGGATGATGGAGTCTGGAAAATAGTGCAGGAACTTTGGTCCCTTGTCGAAGAAAGCTGTGTCGTATTCGTCCCCTTCAAGGATGAAGTGCTTCCCTTCTCCCAGACGAAAGCTGGAGCCGAAGTTTTCAGCGATGCCGCCGATCAGGAACGAGGGATCGAGACCGGCAGAATGAAAAATCCAGGAAAGCATGCTCGTCGTTGTCGTCTTGCCGTGCGTTCCCGCAACGACCAACACTTCCTTCCCCCGCAGGAATTCATCATGCAGCAACTGCGGGAGCGAACAAAATGGAATTCGCTTATCAAGGACGTGCTCGAGTTCGGCATTGCCCCGCGAGATCGCGTTCCCGACGACCACCAAGTCGGGCACCGGTTCCAGATTCGCCGCTGCAAATGGCTGCGCGACCGTGATGCCTAAGCTCACGGAGAAAATCCGACATCGGCGGATAAGCTGCCGTATCGGAACCGGTCACGTGGAAGCCGCGATGCTTGAGCATCCCGGCAAGCGACGCCATGGCTGTTCCGCAGATGCCGATCAGGTGAATATGCTTCTTGTCAGTCATAATCTGGACATCGATTCCCGGGCGTCTGTTAGCCACTGACCGCGGACTCCAATATTTTCAGGGCCACGGTTTTTCCTTCGACACTCAATCGCGCCTTCACTCCGAATGGCAGCGTGATGTTGCCGGAAGTCACATGCCCGGATCGCAATCCGAACGCCACTGGAACTTCCAGGTCTCCAACGATCCGGCTCACAACTTCCTGCAAAGTGTAATCCTGGTTCGGCGCTTGGCGGCAGTCGAGCATCTCGCCAAAAACAATTCCGCGAATTGCGTCGAGCTTGCCCGCCAGTTTGAGTTGCATCAGCATACGATCGATTTGGAAAGGCTTGGCGGCGATATCTTCGAGGAAAAGAATTTTGTTGGCAGTGTTGATCTCGTAAGGCGTTCCAAGGGACGCCACCAGGATCGACAGGCACCCTCCGTATAGAACACCTTCCGCCTCCCCGTCCGCGATACCGAGAACGCCATCGTTCAATTGCACATCCCAAAGAGGATTCGACGATAGGGCAGCCTGCCAGGAATGCAGATCAACGCCGTCCGCATGTGCCCAATCCTTGGCTGCCATGGGCCCATGAAATACGGCCATTCCGGTCGCATCTACGAAATACGTCATGAGCGACGTGATGTCGCTGTACCCGATGAAAATCTTCGGATACGTTTTCACGATCTCGAGATTCAATCCGTTGAGCAGATAGTTCGAACCATAACCTCCGCGCGCACACAAAATGGCGCGGACGTCAGTGCGGGTAAACATTTCCTCCAACTCGTGCCGACGTCGATCGGGTGCTCCCGCAAAGTAGAGGTCGCGCTCCAGAATGGAATCCAGATAGAACGGGCGATAACCCGCGCGGCGCAAGGCTTCGCAGCCGGCATCGAGATCCGACTGTTTCAGGTTGCTAGCGGGAGCAACGATGCCGATCGTGTCTCCAGGCCGAAGGGCGGGAGGCTTAACGAGATGAGTAACGGGAGTTGGCATCGGCGCACGTTCGAGGATTAACTGAGAAAGAACTCTCCTCGACAGACTAAACGGGCTGGACCGCGCAAGAAAATATTTTCGCCTTCCCGACGAACCGTTTGCGTTCCACCCGGGGCATGAACCTTAACGGGTGAGTCTGCGCGACCGGTTGCCATCGCAGCCATCGCTGACGCACATGATCCCGTTCCGGATGACCGAGTCTCTCCCGCGCCGCGTTCGAAGAACCGCGCACTGATATCGTGGCGTCCATTTGCGGTCACAAATTCGACGTTCACGCCCTCGCGGAAGTGGCCGAGTCTTTGGATAGTTGCCCCTTGAGCGGGCCAATCTTCGGCAAATTGATCGACGAAAACAACGTAGTGCGGATTGCCCATGGACACAGGGATGCCATGAACTTCACCCGATCCGATTTTCAGTGCGAGTTCCGGAGTAGACAGTAGCCTTGCCCATCTCAATCTCAAACTCGTATTCCGCATCACGGAACGCGAGGTTAAAGAACAGATCTTGGTGCCGGCTCCGGTAAGAATCGAAATGCGCTCCTTGGCTTGCGTGGCGCAAAGGAACGCCGCCACACAGCGAGTGCCGTTGCCAGATATTTCGGCATGCGATCCGTCGGCGTTGATCAGCAGAATCTCGACGTCAGTGGAAAAGTGCGGCGACATCCACTCCACGCCGTCGGCGCCTACGCCTTCATGACGATCGCAGATACGCTTCGTGAACGCCTCGATATCGGGTGGCGCGACGGTTCGATCGATGAGGAGAAAATCGTTCCCGCAAGCACTTGCTTTCACAAAAGGAATGGTGCGAATGGCGGGCGTCACTCGCGCTCCACGCGTCCGAGAGATACGGCGCTGCCAAGAACCGTCGAGGCCTTCAGCTGTCCGAGCAATTGCTGCTGATCGCGGTTGCAGCCTTCTACGTCGAATTGCAGACGGACATGCTTCCCGGTACTTCCCGTAAGCACGTTTTGCATCAGGCGGTGATGCGATTCCAGGATACGGTTCACTTCGTCGCTGATCTCTTGCACGCTCGTCCCGGTTACTTCGTAGCTTGAGAGCAGAATTTTTAGGTTGAACGTCTCCTCAAGGTGACCGAGGGCAAATAGAGCCACTAAGACTACGCCAGTCGCAAACATTGCGGTGACGTAGAGCCCACCCCCCGCGGCCATTCCGATCGATGCGACAACAAACAGAGTGGCGGCCGAGGTTAATCCAGAGGTCAGGCCGCGTGTGTGCAGGATCGATCCGGCGCCGATAAAGCCGATGCCGGGAATAATCTGGGCGGCGATGCGGGCCGAGTCAGACGGTACTCCAGCCAACGTCGCCGAAAGAACGGTGAAGAGCGCCGCACCGAAACAGATGAACATATTCGTGCGCAGGCCGGTAGGGCGATGGTTCAGTTCACGCTCAAGGCCAATGATGCCACCGAGAATGGCGGCGAGGATCAAGCGCGTAAGTGAACTTCCTACAAGTCCACTGGCCACCTCTCCGTGCATCAGGTCAACGAGAATATGCCAGTTCATAAACGATCTTTGCTTGCTGGAAGACGGTTACAGATGGCGCGATTTTATCATCGGAAGACGGTATCCCTGCGTTAACCGTGGTGATTACCGGGCGCGATAAAGGATTCCACGTGACTGTCCGGTAACGTGGATTTCGACTAATTCCCGGAGATTGGAGTTGCTCACGGCGCTCCACACGGGATCGCCCTCAAACGCCAAAACGTAGTCGGCATACTGAGTGGGATTGGCGAGCGCTCGCTCCCATAAGCCATCGGTGTCCACGGGCTGGCGCCAGACGCGGTGATTTCCCTCGTTGATGGTGTGATTCAACGGAACCCCGGCGCGCTCGACCGCGCCGACGTGATCTCCCAGATACATCAGAAGGGTGGCATCCGGCGGAAGTTTCTCAAGCCACATCGCCAGCTGTCTCTCGAATTCCTGGCGCGTGCGCATGTTGACGCTCGCCTCTTCGAGACAGATTGGAGTCGCCTGCCAGATCGAAGCATAGCTGGCCGCAACGAAGAGGAGGACTCCAATGACGCTCGCGATGCGAATTCGCACTTCCGCGCGCATGGCCCAGTGGATCACCATGGCGAATGCGACAGCGAAAGCCGGCAGCAACTGCAATCCGTAACGAACGTTGTAGTGAGTGAAGGGCCACCAGTACGGAATGAAAATCGGTACGCCTCCGTATGCGACGGAGAGCGCGTAGAACGGGATTGGTACGAGCAACAACAAAAGCGGCCATCGAGGCGCAGACTTGGCGGGCGTTACGATTCCACCTCGCTGGATCGTCACAGCGCCAATCACAAGCCCTGCGAAGGCCAGCAGTAGCCACGAACGATGAAGCCACTCTTTATGCGCCACATTCGCTTCGGCGGATTTCAGAAAGTACATTCCTGCTAGCGCTGGGTTACCGCTTCCGGGATGGCCGGGTGTTCCGCTCGATTGAGTTCTCTGCTCAATTGCTTTTGCCGAGTAGGGACCGTTCTCGAACTCCAGCGGATTTCGGTACACGATTCCGTTATAAGCGAGCCAAAGCGCGGGACCGGCGCCTGCAAGCAAGATGAATTTTGCCAGTGCGACTTTCGTTGGCCGGATTGACGTAAAGGTAAGTGAGAGCATCTGCAACACAACGATTGCTACCGCAAGAAACCAACCGTCGTAGCGAGTCAGGCATGCACCGAACAGACATAGGCCGCACTTGAAAAGGGCTCGCTGGTCTCCGCGCTGCGCTTCGGCAAAATAGACGATTGCCCACACGAATAGGGCGAGATACAACGCTTCGCCCATCGCCGTGGACTGCATGTAAATCAAATTCGGATTGGCCGCAAAAACGATTGCGGCAATCCACGCGGCAACTCTCGCGGAGTGTCGAATGGCATGCCACGCGCAAGGACTCCGCGAGTAAGCCGGAAAATTCCGATGACGCTCAGGCAGTACGCCACGAGCGAAGGAATCGAGCCTCCCGCGCCTCCCTGCCACATCTGCTTCGAGAAAATAAACGGAATCATCAACAGGTGCGGCAGCGGCAGCCATACGGTTCCGAGTTGTAGCAGTCCGGGAGTTTTCGAATCAAAAACGCGGCGGGCGATATTGATGTGCGCGACGGCGTCGCCATAGAGCGTGATTTGGCCGTGCTGGTAATAAAACAGAAATGAAACGACCGAGACGCAACTGGCGAGCCACGCCAGCAAAAGAACTTCAGAATCCCATGCTGGATTCATGGGTTTGGCTTCCGATTTTGAACGCTTAGGCATAGGCCGGAGATTGCGCGATTCGGCAGCTTACTCCAGGTGCGTCAATTCGCGGAAAATCTGAAAGCGGGCGTCGATCTCCTCGCGAGTCAGGGATTGCAGGCGATCCGTTCCGAAACGCTCCACGGCAAACGATCCCATTACGCCGCCGTAGAAAAGAGCGCGCTTCAGCACCTCGCGGTTTACTTCGTCTTGCGAGGCGAGATAGCCCATGAATCCGCCCGCGAAAGAATCTCCTGCGCCGGTTGGATCTTTGACTTCTTCGATTGGTAGTGCCGGAGCACGAAACGGGTGACGCCCCACCCCGAAGGCGCCTTCGCGAAAGAAAATCGTGGCGCCATATTCTCCGTGCTTGATGACCAAAGCCTGCGGCCCCATCGCGAGAACTTTCTGGGCAGCGCGCGGCAGGTTCGTTTCGTGCGCCAACATTTTCGTTTCCGTGTCGTTGATGAGCAGCACATTTACCAGTTTCAGCGTTTCGGCCAGTTCTTTGGGTGTGCCCGTGATCCAGTAATTCATCGTGTCGCAGCCGGTGAGTTTTACACCGGGCATCTTGCGGCGCACGTCCGCCTGCAAGGTCGGCTGAATGTTTGCAAGAAACAGGTAGTTCGTATCGGCGTATTCGCTTGGGATGCGCGGCTGGAAAGTTTGGAACACATTGAGGTCGGTGTATTCAGTCTTCGCCTCGTTCAGATTGTCGGAGTAGGAGCCTCCCCAATGAAAGCTCTTGCCTTTGGCCCGCTCGATGCCGCGAATATCAATCTGGCGCCGCTGAAAAACGCTTTCCTGCTCCGGACCAAAATCCTCGCCTACGACGGCCACCACGCGGACGGAAGTGAAATAGCTTGCGGAGAGCGCGAAATAGGTGGCGGCTCCGCCGAGGATATTTTTCACACTTCCGGATGGCGACGTGACATCGTCGAATGCTACCGATCCAACAACCAGAATGCTCATTCTGTCTTGTCCTTACGCTTGTATGTTTGACTGGAATCTGCCCACCGCAGCAATCAGAGATCCGATGGGAGGGTTAGCGATCGCACATCCGGCTGCTAACCGGTAAAGCGATGTCTCACTTAGAGCCGGCACTCTTCACATATTTTCCGATGATCAACTTCAGCTTCTTCTTCGTCGCCGCGGGAATCGTTTTTTGGTCGGTGAGGATTGCATGTGCCAAAGACGATCCACATTTGCAGGAACGATTCGCAGGCATGGCCGCAACGGTCTGCCGGACTACTTTGGTCGCGTTCTCCGCATTCTTCAAGAGCACTGCTACGATCTGATCCACTGTCACGGAGTCATGATGCGGATGCCAGCAGTCGTAGTCCGTCACCATGGCTACGGTGACGTAACAAATTTCAGCCTCGCGCGCGAGCTTAGCCTCTTGCAGGTTCGTCATCCCGATAACATCGGCGCCCATGGTGCGATATGTATTCGACTCAGCCTTGGTCGAAAACTGAGGACCTTCCATGCAGATGTAGGTACCGCCCCGCTTTCCGACCACGCCGGCCTGCTTGCATGCGGATTCGACGACCTTCGCAAGATCTCCGCAGACGGGATCTCCGAATGCGATGTGGGCGACGATACCGTTTCCGAAGAAAGTATCGACTCGATGCCGAGTGCGATCAAAGAATTGGTCCGGAATTACAAAATCGAGCGGTTTGAGTTCTTCTTTCAAAGAGCCGACCGCGGAGACGGAAACGATGCGGTCGACTCCAAGCTGTTTGAATCCATGGATATTGGCGCGAAAGTTCAACTCACTCGGCAAGAGGCGGTGTCCCCGACCGTGGCGGGCGAGGAAGGCGACTTTGCGGCCTTCGAGCGTTCCACACACGTATGCGTCGGAGGGCGCGCCGAACGGAGTCTTCAGGCGCACTTCTTTGACCTTGGTTAATCCGGGCATGGAATATAGCCCGCTTCCGCCGATGATTCCGATTTCCGCTTGCGGCAAACGCCCTCCAGAAGGCTCGAATCGCTTGAATAAACAGTCGATTATACAAGACGGATTTCGCGGCTTACGGCCTTGCAGCGATATGGTTTCTGCAGTCTCACGCTCGCTCCGCTCGCGGGGCGGAGGAAATGCCTCCGCCCCTACACGAGCACTTATGGCTCCAGACTTGTTTCGTTTGGACACACCAAAAACGTGAGCACTTCAAGGCTTACAATTTCGAGATGCGGGCTGTCACACTGGTTTGCCTACTTCTCGCGCTGTGCGGGCTCCCTCTTGCGCAAGAAAAGACTACTGCGCCTCGGTCGGTCACGGTACCGGCGGTCATCGACCACAACCGCGTCATCATCAATATCGATATTTCCCTGCCTGATGGATCGACGCAGACAGTCCGCGCCTGGGTGGACAATGGAAATCCGGAGCTTTCTCTATCTCGCCGCGTGGCGATTCTGCTGGGCCTGAAGGTGGATTGTTCCGACAAAGAATGCTCGTCGCCCCCACCCAAGGAGATCACTGTGGGCGGGATGGCAATTCCCATGGCTGAGATGAAAGAAGCGAAAATTCCTCTTAAGCCGGTGAACGCCGAATCGGTACTTGCTCCCGGTATGAACGCGGAGATTACGCTTCCGTCCACTATCCTGCGTCACTATGACGTCCTGATCGATTTTCCCGGACACAAATTATTCAATTGGCACGCCCGGTTCGCTCCACTTTCAAGGCTCGGCGGCGAAAGTACAGATCAATCCCGAGAACGGGTTGATCGAGGTTCCCAGCAAAATTGAAAACAAGAAATACAATCTTGGGCTGGATGTGGGATCGAGTATCAGCTTTCTTTCCGACGATCTATTCGACGCGCTGGGCTCGGCGCATAGCGATTGGCCGCGAATGACCGGCGCTGTCGGTTCCGCCAATGCTTGGGGAGACGATCCGGAAACCAAATGGAAGGTGATGCGGATCGACCGGGTGCAATTTGGCCCGCTTTTCTTGACGAATGTCGCGACGGTTGGCTTGCCTAAATCTACGAGTGACTTCTTCGAAAAACGAGCAGGGGTTCCAACGCAAGGCCTCATCGGCTCCAACGTTTTTCTGAATTATCGCGTCGGCCTGGACTATGCGCATTCGACTATCTATTTCGATATCGGCCGCCTGTTCAACTTTCCCGACTTCGATGTAATCGGATTGACGTTGCATCCCGAGGATGATGGGCGATACACGATTCTTGGAATCGCCGACTTCGAGGAAAAGCCTTCTGTGGCCACGGGAGCGAATGGCATTCAGCCAGGCGACTCTCTGGTCGCAGTGAACGGCATCCCGATTCGCGGATCGACGATGGGGCAGGTGTGGTCGATGCTCGGCGGCACGCCAGGCCAAGAACGCAACCTAACGATCGAGCGTGAAGGGAAACAATTGCAGGTCAAGGCGAACGTTCAGCACTTTCTCGCCGAACTGCCAGACGAGCAGAAGAAACATGGCGAGCACCCTACTGCGCCGCCGGTGCTCCGGTAAGAAGCTCTTTTTCGATCGCGGCCGTCGTAGCGGAGTCGAGACTTTCACTCACAAGCACCAGATCGCCCTGCTGATTGATCACCACAGAGCCTTCTTCTGTATCCCAAACATGGCGTCCAGTCAAAGACTTGGGAGCGGAATCGTCACGCGAGTCCACCTCTGCCCTTGCTGGGACACCCGTCTCGGTGCTTTTCGAGTAACGCTTCTGCAGAGAATGCGCATAAATACCAGCAAACTGACCGGCCGTCAGCGGACTTGACCAGCGCGACACGTATAGAAGACCGAGCGGAGCATTGGGATCGGACTTCGATTTCGCAGCATAGTAGTAGCCGCCGCGCCACTCGGGATACATGTACTTCGAGATCGGACGGCCAGCGTATTGCTCAATCAAAATGGCGGAGTCGAACTCGCCCATTCCGCCAATGTCCACCTTCTGATAATCCTTGAAATCGCGCTTGAAATCGGCAACGCGCATGGGCTCGATCTTCTCGGCCGACAAATACGTTTCGGGTTGCATGATCTGGCGCGTGGTGTGCGGCGGATTGCGCAGGACGCCGTCGAAAGCCTTCTCCTTGCCACCCGCCTTCATCACCTTAATGATGAAGTCCATGCCATAGCTGTATGGAAACGTAAGAGACTCCTTCAGGAAGATGGGCGCGTCGTTAAATACCTTGGTTCCGGGAGTACCGGTGAGGGTTTCCTCCTCCATTGCTCCGACGAGCGCCGGAGAAGTCGTAATGGTGTGGCCAGTCGGCGCGATCGCATACTGAAACATCATGGCCTGCGCCTGACCTTCAATCACGGCCTCGCGCGCGTCATCCATCTCATCGTTTTCGATGTCAGTCGGAGTCGGGTCTTTCTTGAGTTCGCCCAAATCCTTCTCGCCGCGCTTCATCCATTTCTGCAGGCCGATGTCCTGGTCTTGCAGGGCGTGAGCGAGTTCGTGGGCCATCACCGGCTCCTGCTCTTCCATCGGGACCCAATCCAAAAGATTTACAGTCTTGGTTTTCGGATCGTAATATCCGGCGACTTCCTCTTTCATCAGCGCAATCAGGAAGGTCTCAAGCTTGAAATCCCGCGGCAGCAACCCGAATTTCTTCAATACGAGTTCGGATCGGCGCAAACGTTGCGTATCCTCGTCGTTCATGTGTTTCGTGAGGTACGACTCGACTTCGTTGCGACTCG
The DNA here is from genome assembly GCA_963819455.1 of uncultured Acidobacteriota bacterium. Lineage (GTDB taxonomy): Bacteria > Acidobacteriota > Terriglobia > Terriglobales > Acidobacteriaceae > Sulfotelmatobacter. The sequence goes on along the minus strand of CAWFWF010000007.1, from coordinate 146,622 downwards.
TGAGCTTGCGCTTGACCTCTCTGCGAATAGGTAGGCCGGTCTCTTTGCTGTCGAACTGCATGATCTCGTCGACGGTGTGGAACAACTCTTCCGCTTGTCGCGGAGTAATTTTCACGTCGCCGTTTGCGGGATCGTCCCGGGGAGGAGCAGGCTTTGTCGGTTCCTGGCCGGAAGGGGTCGTCGGAGCCTGCGTTGCAGGCACAGATGATACTGGGTCGGAAGAGCTTTGGGCGTTCGCGTCGAGCGAAGCAACAAGCGCGATCAGTAGGACCGTGAAAACGAACCGTTGAAGCCCCATAGCAGCCGCTTCACCCCTATTCATTAAGAACGAGTGTATACGCTTCCATATAGTTTCTCCCATGACTGCGATCAAGCCAGTGAATCTTTGGACGTCTGACGAACACGCGCGCGAATACCTCGTGCGAGCCGACACAATATCTCACCGGGGTGAGGGCGAAGCGGCGCTTCTCGAATGCATCCCGGCGAATGTTCGCCGCATCCTCGACCTGGGGACTGGCGACGGCCGGCTTCTCGCGCTAGTGCGGCGCGAATATCCGGACACGGACGCCGTTGCAGTCGATTTTTCTCCGACGATGCTAGAGCAGGCCGAAAAGCGCTTTGCCGAAGATCCACGCGTCACTGTCCTCGCTCACAATCTCGATGCTCCGCTTCCGCCGCTTGGAATGTTTGATGCGGTTATCTCGAGCTTTGCGATTCATCATTTGGTGCACGAGCGTAAGCGCGAGCTTTACTCCGAGATTTTCAGGATGCTGAATACAGGAGGCGTCTTTTGCAACCTGGAACATGTGGCTTCGCCCAGTGCCCGCCTGCACGAGGAATTCCTGACGCGGATTGGGTTCACCGTCGAGACCGAGGATCCGTCGAACAAGTTATTGGCGCTGGAAACCCAGTTGGAGTGGTTGCGCGAGATCGGATTTGCTGACGTGGACTGCTTGTGGAAGTGGCGGGAACTGGCGTTGATGGTGGGCGGCCGACCTTAACGCGCGGGCGCCAAGTTGGCAAATTCGGGATCGACCTAGCGGCTCACGTTCTCCGCAACCCATTCGCCGGCTTCCTTCGTCCCCAGTGATCCGCCGACATCCTGCGTTGTCTTTTTCTGGCGCACGGCTTCGAGAACCACCGCTTCGATCTTGTCGGCTTCTTTGCCTAATTCCAGATGGCGAAGCATCATCGCCGCGGTCAAGATCGCTCCAAAAGGATTGGCCATATTTTTTCCCGCGATTGGCGGGGCGGAGCCGTGAACGGGTTCGAACATTGACGTCTTTCCCGGATGGATATTGCCACTAGCCGCCATTCCCAAACCGCCCTGAAGCCCGGCAGCCAGGTCTGTGATGATGTCGCCGAACATGTTGTTGGTGACGATGACGTCGAACTGACGGGGGTCGCGAACCATCTGCATGCAGAGAGCGTCGACATACATATGCTGCGCCGTGATCTTTGGATATTCCGCGCTGACCTCTTTGAAGACCCGCTGCCACAAGCTACCGGCGTGCGTCATGGCATTCGACTTGTCGCACATCAAGACTTTATTGCGCGGACTGCCGTCGAGTTTGGAGTGCTGCTCGCAATATTGAAACGCATAGCGGATGATTCGCTCCACGCCCTTGCGCGTATTGATGTCTTCCTGGGTTGCGATCTCGTCGGCGGTTCCCTGCTTGAAAACACCCCCTGCATCCGTGTAAACGCCCTCGGTATTTTCGCGAAGAACGACGAAGTCCACATCTTTGGGTTCGACACCCTTTAACGGGCAAAGCGCGGCATCGAGCAAGCGGACCGGGCGCACGTTGGCGTAGAGGTCCATCTTAAAGCGCATGCCGAGCAAGATTTCCTTGGCGTGAATGTTGGTCTTGACGCGAGGATCGCCGAAGGCTCCCACCAAAATCCCGTCAAAATCGCTCGCGAGGGTGGCGAAGCCATCAGGAGGAACTGTGGTTTGATCGCGCAAATATCGATCCGCACCCCAGTCGAAGTTGGTGCATTCGACATCTGCGCCGGATGCCTGGATCACGCTAACCGCCTGAGGAATCACCTCTTGGCCGATACCGTCCCCCGGAATAACGGCGATGCGTTTTCTGCTCTTGTTTTTTGAGTCCACGGCAGGAACGTTAACACACTCGCTATAATCGAATATAGGCATGGGGCTCACTGCATTAACGACTAGCGAAGGATCCGGCACGGCATCTGTGGCGGACTACAGAGGCGCGACCACGGTGGTCAGCTTCGGCGATCCGCAAAAGGAGTTCGAAGCTCTGCGAAGTATCTGCGGCGTCTTCGATCTCGGTTTCCGTTCCAAAATCACGCTTTCCGGGAGCGATCGCGCCCGCTGGCTGAACGGGATGGTCACCAACAACATCCGCGACTTGGCGCCCGGTCACGGCGTCTATGCGTTCTTGCTCAATCCCCAGGGACGTATTCTGGGCGATTTGTTCGCCTATAACCGCGGAGATTCGATCACCGTCGACACCGATCGCAGCCAAGCCGAAAAGATTCTCGCGACCTTCGACCATTACATCATCATGGATGACGTCGAAGTCCGCAGCTTGGATGAGGAACTAACGGCGCTGGGACTCGCAGGACCGAAGACAAATCCGGTTCTGGCGGAAGCCGGACTGGACGTTTCGGAAATGGCTCCGCTGACAATTCGGCAGCTTTCGTGGAATGGAATTGATTGTTCGGTAGTCCGCACCGAAAGCGAGCCCGACACCGCGTTCGAGATTTGGATATCTCCTTCGCAAGTTCGCCAACTTTGGGATGCCCTCGTTCTCGCAGGCGCGATCCCTGTCGGTTCTGAAGCCGTCGAACTACATCGAATTCTTCAAGGAATTCCCCGCTACGGCGTCGACATCCGCGAGCGCGATCTGCCGCAGGAGACCGAGCAGGCCCGAGCATTGAACTTCAACAAGGGTTGCTACGTCGGCCAGGAGATTGTGGAGCGTATTCGTTCGCGCGGCGCGGTTCACCGGAAATTTACCGGTTTCATCGCCGGCGGGAATGCAACGATTCATCCGGGAGAAAAGATCCGCTCCGCCGACAAAGACGTCGGAGAGCTCACCAGCGTTGCCCGCATGCAACTGGGATCGGGGGACAAGACTGTAGCTTTGGGTTATGTCCGCCGGGAAGTGGGATCGCCCGGACGCCAACTGACGGTCGGCGAAGTTTCGGTGACCGCAGCTCAACTACCTTTCGATCAGAGCATCCTGCAGCACGAAGAAAGCGCCGTAGAGCAGCATCCGGCGTGAACAAGATCTCGACCGCTCAGCGGTCCAATTGAGGAAAACTTATGGCTCAGAAGAAACATGAACAATCCACTTTTACGGTAACGGATCGACGGCTGTTCACATCCGAGGGAGAAAAGCGCTCCGAAACTACGGAGGAAACCGAGACACACCCCCCTACACCGGCGGCTCAGGCGTCGTCTGTTCCAGTTCAAACGAATCCCGCCCCGGTTGTAGAAGACGCTCCCGAGCCGGCCGGCGCTGACGGTGCCGACGATCGTGAGATGCCGATCCCTCCGACGTCAGCCGAGCAAGAGGCGCAGGCTGCAGCGTATAAGCAGTCGTCCAAAAACTTGGATACGCAGGTTGAATTGAGCGGCCACTCCGCCAAGGATTTTGAGATCACTTTCGAGCGCTTCATGGCTTCTCTTTACATGACCGCGATGCTGCAGATGGGACTGATGCGGCAACAGAGTGGACAGCCGCAAGTCGACATCATTGGCGCACGCCAGACAATCGACACCTTGAGTTTGATTGCCGAAAAGACAAAGGGCAATCTGACTCCTGTCGAAGCGAACTTCCTGCAGAACAGCCTCTACGAACTGCGCATGGCTTATGTTGAGGTTACGAATGCGTTGGCGCGGCCTCCGCAACCTGGCCCCGCGACTGGAACCATTGGACGATGAAGGCGATTCTGACCGTGCTGGGCAGCGGGACATCCATGGGCGTCCCTACGCTCGGCTGCGATTGCGCGGTATGCCACTCGAATGATCCGCATGATCGACGTACCCGGCCGTCGGTCATGCTCGAGTTCGGCGGGAAAGTTGTGCTGATCGACACGACTCCTGACTTCTACGCGCAAGCTGTACGCGAAGGTATTTCTCAGGTCGACGCCGTTTTCTACACGCATACGCACGCAGATCACATTTTGGGCATCGATGATCTGCGGCCGCTCAGCTACCGGCACAAGCCGGCTAAGCTTCCGCTCTATGCGCGGCCCGATGCGGCTGCCTTCCTGCGTCGCATGTTTTCCTACATCTTCGACGCCGATTACAAGTTTGGCGGTCTGCCTTTGCTTGAACTGCACCCCATCGATGGCCCGGTAGACGTATTTGGAGTGCGGTTCGAGCCGGTGATCGTGATTCACGGGGAAACGCAGATATACGGATATCGTTTCGGATCGGCAGCGTATCTCACCGACCACAGCGAGATACCCGACTCGTCGCTGCATCAATTGGAAGGGCTCGACATTCTTTTTCTGGACGCCCTTCGACACAAACCCCATCCGACGCACTCGACGGTCAAGAATTCTCTCGCGATTGTGGAGCGGCTGAAGCCCAAGCGCGCTTTTTTCACGCACATCTGCCACGATCTGGGACACGAGGAAACGAATGCGACGCTACCGAGACACGTTCGGCTGGCCTATGACGGATTGAAGCTGGAGTTTGAGATTTAGAAGAGTATTGATGCACCGCTGATAGATCCCCGCAGACACGAAGATTTGGCTATGGACGTTTTTCACAATCTCGAAGAAGTTCCAGCGGACTATGGGCCAGCGTTCGTCAGTGTGGGAAATTTTGACGGCGTGCACCGGGCGCACGCTCACGTATTGGGCGAGATCGTCTCCCGTGCCCGCGTTGCTGGCGGCAAAGCGGTGGCTGTCACGTTTGAACCTCATCCGACAAGAATCCTGAAGCCGGAGGCAGGATTAAAGCTGCTTACTCCGATTCCGGAAAAACTTCGCTGGCTTGCCGGTACCGGGCTGGACGCGGTCCTGATCCTCCCATTCGGACGTGATTTATCCCTCATGACACCGCGGCAGTTTGCCGAACGCATTCTGAAGAAAAAGCTGCACGCCCGCGAAGTGCACGAAGGTTTCAACTTCCGCTTCGGGCATAAGGCTGCCGGAGATGTGAACGCGCTCGCAGAATTGGGGCGTGAAATGGGCTTCGAGGTGAAGGTCTACTCTGAGATGACGTTGCGCGGCGAGACCGTCTCCAGCAGCCAGGTACGCAAACTCCTGAGTTCTGGCCGAGTAAGCCGTGCGCGGCATCTGCTGGCCCGTCCCTTCTGCATTCTGGGAACACCCGGTCGCGGGCGGGGATACGGATCGAAGTACACGGTACCAACCATCAATCTGTCCCGCTATGAAGAACTTGTACCCAAAGACGGCGTGTACATCACGTGGACTCGAGTGGGGACCGAACGATTCGATTCGGTAACTAATGTTGGCAATCGTCCTACGTTCGGTGCTGAGCTATTCGCGATTGAGACACATTTGCTCAACTTCCATCCGCTGGAATTAACGCCGGAGACCGAAGTCGAAATCTGTTTCCTGGAGCGGCTGCGCGACGAGATCAAATTTCCTTCCGTGGAAATCCTTCGCGAGCAGATCGGCCGCGATGTGAAGAAAGCGCAGCGTTACTTCCATCTACTGCAAAGAACGACCGCCGCGCAGAGCTAAATTTCGCCCCAGCGCATCACCGAGGCCATTGCTCGATTCCTAGTGCGGCAGGTATCCCAACTCCATCGGAAGTTTTCCGTCTACGTGAACGACGCTCACGCTGTTGTTGATCGAGTGCACTTCGACTAAACCGATCGCTCCGACCTCGGACTGAACCTGTTTCAGAACGTCGGCGTCGGTATCGACAAAAACGATAGAGTCTTTGTGAGACATCAGAAAAGCCTTCCACTCAACGGATGACATTTTGTTAAGGCGTTCCAGAGTTTCATCCTCACCGGGCGAACTCTTATGCAAAACCAGGACAATATTTCTTCCATCCGGCCACTTCTTGGTCTCGCCACGGATGATCTTCACTAGCTGCGCCGAACTCAGGCTTTCAACGACATTGTCTTTGTTGACGACTACCGCCGTGTGATGTGCGAAACACGGGGTCAGGCAAATGGCCAGAAAAGCGAATGAATAAATCGAGAAGCGGATTCTCATGATGCCACCCTCAATGAATGTGTTCGGGGATAACAAAGCTTAGCGAAGCACCATGCTGCAAGTGTCATAAAGATGTCAATGGCGGCACCGAGGTAACCCTCGCGGGTAACTTCCTCTGACGTCGTGTTGGACAATTGGCTTTCGGGCTTTACAATCCGCCACACTGACTCGCGAACCCATGCCGATTGGCCCCATACAACTCTTGCGACAGGCGACGCCAGGACAGCGGCGCACCCTGCTGGCCGCTGCCATGGGATGGGCGCTCGATGCCTTCGACGCCATGCTGTACTCATTAGTCCTCGCCATGCTCATGCGCGATTTGGGGATGAGCAAGACCACGGCGGGCTCGCTAGGCACCCTTACCCTGCTGGCGTCGGGAATAGGCGGGGTATTCTTTGGATTCCTCGCCGACCGAATCGGCCGCAAGCACGCCCTGATGGCGAGCATCCTGACGTACTCAGTGTGCTCGTTCGCTTCGGGACTTGCGACCAGTATCGCCATGCTCGCGGTAGCGCGGTTTGTGCTGGGGCTGGGCATGGGAGGCGAGTGGAATACAGGAGCGACACTCGTCGCTGAGAGTTGGCCGACAGAGTTTCGCGCCAAAGCAATTTCGATTGTGCAGAGTTCCTGGGCCTTGGGCTTTGCGGCCGCCGCGCTGGTGGCGGGTCCAGTGGCGCGCTACTACGGATGGCGCGCCGTGTTCTTCGTGGGCATCCTGCCCGCGGTGATCACACTGTGGATCCAGCGAAGTGTACCCGAATCCGAGATGTGGCAGGAGCGCGCGTCCAAAGGCAATCTCGCAAACGCCGCGAGCGAGCATACTGCGCTCGATAGCTTCAGCGTGATTTTCCGCCCGCCTTATGTCAGGCACACTATCGCTCTGTTGCTCTTCAATTTCTTCGGGATGTTCGCATGGTGGGGATTATTCACGTGGCTGCCGCCATACCTGTCGCTGCCAGTCGACCAGGGTGGAAGGGGCTTCGGGGTGATGGGGATGACGACGTTGATGGTCGTTCTGAATTTGTGCGGAATGTTTCCGGGATATGCCAGCTTCGGGTGGGTGGCGGACCACCTGGGACGGAAGAGGGCGTTTCTGATTTACACCTCAGTCGCGGCATTACTGATCCCGCTCTATGCCGCAGCCAGATCGCAGGCTGTATTGCTGGTGCTGGGGACACTGGTCGCGTTTTTCGGCACCGGAATTTTCTCCGGCTCTGGGATCATGGGCAGCGAGATCTTTCCGACAGCTGTACGCGCCCGCGCTCTCGGCTTCACCTACAACGGAGCACGCACCATGAGTTCGCTGGCACCGCTGGTCATCGGCCGAGTGGGACAGACCAAGGGACTGAGTTGGGCGTTCTACCTGTGCGCGGCAGGATATCTCTTAGCCGCTCTCATGACGACACAGCTGCCGGAAACCAAAGGCCAGACGTTAAGGTGAGGTCTGCGCCTAGTCCAAAACGATTGGAAACACCAGTTTCTTATGCAAAAAAGAGTTCTCGTCGCCCACTAGAAAACGGGTAACGATGGCCGGTCCCTCGAGCACGACGACTGATGCATGGCGCGTGTTAACCGGAACATCGAACATCTACGACCGTCTGGAAGCGCTCGCCCGCCATGATCCGCTTGGCCAGACTCTCTTGGGACCCCGGCGTTTTTCTCAAAGTCTTTTTGAGCGGCCGCGGATGGAGTTAGTGAATTCTCCCGACTCCAGCATCAACGCGACACGCGGCTGCGAAGGACGAAATGCCGCCTGCCGTGCACGATTCGAAATTCCCAAGCGTGACCGCAACTGATTTTCTTCCGGCAGTTGCACCCTGCGCCGCCACGGTTTGAGCAGCTAATCACGGTGGCGCACCAGTCATCGAAGCACTTATCCGTTCCTAAGGCAAGCTTTGCGTCTGGCCGGTAAGCGAAACTCCCACGACGAGCGTGATGTAAACGGCCATGCATCCAACGATAACCACAATCAGAGCCTTTATCGAACGTCCGCGAATCTTGCGATAAACGAGGACTATGGTGCAAACAAGAATTGCCAGAACCAACGCGAAGAACAGGAGATTGCCGACGTCATTGACCGCTTGGATTTGCATATGCAGAGTACTTTATCATGCAAACCACAGCGGTATCATGGTCGGACCCAGCGATCATTCGATAGGGTCAACGATTAGAACGTTCTCCTCGGTGTTCCGCCCCGGCAGTTGCACGATCACGATCGCTGACAGCACCAGAATAATTCCCAGACTCTGGATTGGGCGCACTACTTCCCCGAGAAGTGAGGCGGCAAGGAGTATCGAGAACACTGGTTCGAGACAGCTGGCGATGATTGCTCGCGTCGGCTCCAGATACTGCAAGCCGAGGAAGTACAACGAGAACGGTCCCAACACGGAGATCATCGAAAAGATAAAGAGAAATGCCCACTGAGCAGGAGAGTAGTCCGCCGAAACGACCTTCCACGGAGGATTGACGACGAGCCAAAAGAAAGAAGCGGCGGCCAGCGTCCAGGTGAGGACGCGCCAGCGATCCCAGCGCGCGAGGAGCGAGTGCCCTGCGACGTTGTAGAAGGCGAAGGAGAATGACGCAACCAGGGCACAGCCGAGACCATAACGATCGAACCGAAGTGGAGAAGTGGATTTCGACCCGACGATACCGATGGTCAGGACGATCCCAGCGATTGCGACCCCGACGGCGGCAACCTTTTGCGCTGACAATTTCTGTTGCCTGCGCGCCACCACGTAAAGCAACACCCATACCGGCGCCGTGTATTGCACGATGATGGCGATCGCCACACTCGTCCTTTGAATTGCCACATAGTAAAAATAGTTGGACGCGGCTACTCCGAGCATTCCCAGAAGCACGCACTGAAGAAGGTCGCGAGTGGGAAGCTTAATGCGCTGCCAACCCGCCCTTCCCAGCAGCACTGGAAGCAGGACCAGCAGGGAGAAAGTAGTTCGCATTTGTGACAGGATGACGGCATCGATCGGGTGGAGTGACTCTCCAGCGAGAGGAAATCTCCCTGTAAACACTGCGCGGCCCAAGGCGGCGGAAACTCCCCATAGAAACGCGGCCAAACCGATGAACAAATATCCGCGTAACGGGTGAGAACGGTTCTGACTGGACTTTTCGGCGTTCAGGCTTCGGTCACCGAATCCGTAGAAGATGTCGCGTCGAGAAGCTGATCGAGGCGCACGGGATCGAACCCCTTTACGACCTCGCGGCTTCGATTCAAGAAGACTACGATCGTCGGCGTTTCGCCACTGCCGTATTGCTCGGTCATCATACGGCGCGCCTCCGGGTCATCCGTGATATCGCATTCTTCGAAGAGAATTTCCTTCGCTTCGAGGAAGACCTTCATCAGTTCGCACGAAAAGCATCCGGACTGCGTAAACAGCAGCACCTTGCGATTCGTGACTGTTCCGGATGTCATGAACCAGATCCTCGAACAAGCCGGACAAATTGCGCCAGCGCGACTCCAATCAACATTCCGGCGGAGACCAAGTCGACGATCTGCAAAGGGCGAACGCTCTCGGATCCCGCAATTCGCGAAAATGCCATGAATGCAAATCCGGCAAACAACAGCGGAAACAGAACAGCGACCGCTCGGCGGCGCTTCTGGTAGTCGCTCATTGCGCTCGCGCCTCATCCACGTATTCAATATGCACTTTGATTTTCGCAGTCTTTTCCAGCATCGCCGAAACCGAGCAATATTTCTCTTTTGAAAGCCGCACAGCGTCTTCCACCGCCTTGTGTGAAACCTTACCACCTACGCGGTACGTCAGCTTAATCTCCGTATAGACCTGAGGATAATCCGCGGCCCGGTCTCCGTCGGCGCTTACCTCCAGGGTCGTGAACGGCTCGCGCTTCTTGTGCAGAATGCCGACCACATCCGAGGCCGTACATCCGCACAGGGCGATCAGCACAAGTTCCATGGGAGAATTCGCAGTCTTTTCTTTCGCGGTGTCCATCACCAGCGCGTGGCGAGAGGTCGATTCGCCGATGTAACGTTCATGGTCGGTCCATAGCACTTTTGCGCTAATCACAAGGCCTATCTCCGGTTGTCGGTGCTGGGCTCTGGGTGAATGAGGACGCGAAACAATTCTGGCGCATCCTGCTTGAAACGAATCTCCAGCTCCGTCTGAATATCGTGAACGCGAGCCAGCGTCAGATTGTCGGACAGCGTGCAGTGGCACGAAACATACAAACGGCCGCGGACGCGCTTCACAACAAAATCGTGTACATCGAGAATTTCAGGGAATTGCGTGGCCACCGCGCGTAAGCGGTGTTCCAATTCCGCATCGCTAACAACCTCTTCCGGACGCTCAATGGTTGCCGGCTCACTCTCAATGTGAGTCAGAATGTCCGAGATTTCTGGCACGTCCTGCCGCATCTCGGCCTCAAGATCGGTGACCTCGTCATGAGCTTTTTTCAGCGACATCCGCTCGTCCAATTCAATGTGTTGCTCTACATGGAGACCTCCGTCGATATCCTGCACGCTGATGTCGTGAACATTAAGATTTCGACGGGTTGCCACAGCGCGAATACGATCGAAAACATTCTCAGAACGCTGTGCGAGAGGAAGAGGCTGCACGGTTACATCCGCTCCGGGCAGGATGCTACGAACGGACTCTGTCACGGCCGCCACCAATTGCCCTGACCGCTGGAAGGTTACGGTACGCGCCAGACCGACGGCGAGGTCAGCAAAGTAGCGATTTCCCGCTTTCCGGATGCGGATGCGGTCGACTTCAACTACACCGTCTAGCCTCAGCACCGCGTCATAAATTTGCGATCGCACTCCCTTGGGCGCGGCATCCAGAAGCGCGTCGATCGTCCGCCGCGCCAGCCGCCAACTCACAGATACCACCACGCCTGCTACGAACAAAGCAGCGATCGGATCGGAGTCGCGAAGCCACTCGATATGGTACGCACGTCCGGCAAGAACCAGTAGAAGCCCGAAGATCACAACTCCCGCGGACCAGATGTCCGTGGAAAAATGCAGAGCGTCGGCCTCCAGAGCCTGGCTTTCGTACTTAGTAGCAATTCGTCCGAGCGCCCGAGAGCGCCACCAATCGACTCCCATGGAGAAGATCATGACTGCAAATGCTGCTATCGACGGCTCAATGTCAATGTGCCGGAAGAAGAGTCTCAACACGGCTTCATAGATGATCCACGCGCACGTGAGAAGCAAAAGGCCGGTTTCAACGAAAGCGGAGAAATTTTCGACTTTCCCGTGGCCGTACTGATGATCGGCATCCGCTGGCTTATCCGAGACATTCACCGAGTAGAAGGTAAGGATCGATGCGATCAGGTCGAGTCCGGAGTGGGCCGCCTCTGACAGGATGCCAAGGCTTCCAGTCGTGACGCCGACCGCCACCTTCAGGCCGGTGATAACAATTGCCGCCAACACGGAATTTCCCGCCGCAGCGCGCTTCTCGGAACGCATCAACTCCGCAGACGGAATGGCGGGACCAGACATGCAGGCATTATCGCCGTAACCGCCGGAAACCGCCAAGAGTGACAAGAAACATTTCGCCGCGGTGCGGGCAACTCCGACTCTGCTAGTTGTCGGCGATGTGCCCTACTTTCCGAAAAGGCCTTTTGCTTTGCGAAGAATCCGCATGGCGCTTGGGAATCGTTCCCAAGCTGAAAGATTGATGAGCCTATCCGGCGCGAGTTGGCTTAGCAACGTGGTGTCGCCATATCTACCAGTCAGGTCGATGAATGAGAAATTTCTTTGTGCGGTTTTTTGCAGGCAGAACTGAGAGTTGGGAAGAGCGAAAATCGTGGCTCCGACCGCTTCCGCAAAGTACACGGCGAATGGGAAAACGAGGGTGGGTTCAAAAGTAGTCTTGTGCTCCCAAATTGAACTTGTGAAGTCATCCCCAGTCAAGAAGCCGCCCTCCCGCACTTTCGGATAGACGCAGGTTAAGTCAACCGTGATCCCTTTCAGCGTGTGATCCCCATCAATGTAGGCGAAATCCAAGCTCTGATCCGGGATGTTGTCGATGACATCGACAGTTTTTCCCCGGAGGATTCGCCTCTTTCCAGCAGCAAATTCTGTCTTAGCCTTTGCCTCTTGATAGTAGGCTTCCAGTTGAGCATCCGGATGATTCGCAGGCTTATTCCAGTCAGCCAGATGTTTCCACGGGTCGATCATGTAATAAAGCGTTAGTCCTTCGCATCCGCGCAAAAGCGTCTCGGCGAAACTGCCTCGATAGACTCCGATTTCCGCGACTTGCTCTACCCCGAACGAGTTCACGAACTCCACCCAAAAGTCCTCTCGCGATTGCGATCGTGAGACTATCGTCTTTAAGCGATCCAGCATGGTTTCCATTTCAATTCTCGCGCACCACGGTCAACCTCACCCGATATCGGTACCAACTGTTATATCGAAAGTTGTTTCGAAACGACTGTAGGGTGGGAGAATTATGGTGGGCGGTGAGGGACTCGAACCCCCGACATCCTGCTTGTAAGGCAGGCGCTCTAACCAGCTGAGCTAACCGCCCCTCGAAAGGCTCGACAGAAGTCGCGCCGGTCGAAACAATCATGACAAACTCTAGCGAGGAGCATGCGCGAAGTGCGCTTCTGGGAGTATACGTGAGCCCGGAAAACGCGGTCAAAATGCGGCAATGAATTTTCGGGAGCTATACGCAGAAATCTTGAACCGTGACGGACACCAAAACTCACGAAGGAAATCCAACATAGAAATTCGGGATCGGGTTTCTGCTTTGGGCACCGCCCTTGTATCAGGTGGCGCGTCAATGCCTCACTCGCCTGCTGCTAGACTGGCTCGGTGCGCCGACTCATCGTCAACGCGGATGACTTCGGGTTTACATCGGGCGTCAATCGCGCGATTGTCGAGGCTCACACTCGCGGAGTCGTCACCTCGTCGACGTTGATGGCGAATGGTCCAGCGTTCGCCGAGGCAGTTGAACTCGCCAAAAGCACCCCCTCGCTCGGCATCGGCTGCCATGTGGTTTTGATTGACGGCGAACCCACGCTGCGTGCCGACCGGCTACCCACTCTCACCTCGTCCGTAAGATTTCGCGATGGACTGAAGAGCTTTGCCGTCCGCGCTCTGACGAAAAGGATGTCGGCATCCGAAATATCGGCAGAAGCTGCAGCGCAAATCCACAAGCTCCAGTCTGCGGGGATTTCCGTTTCGCACATCGATACTCATAAGCACACACACGTCTTCCCTCAGATTCTGAAGCCACTATTACGAGCGGCCAACGAGTGCGGAGTTCGGGCCGTGCGCAATCCTTTCGGGCCGCGCCGGCCGTTTCGATCGAGCGAATTATTAACACGGCCGAATCTGTGGACGCGCTACGCCGAAGTGCGAATCCTGCGCCGATTTTCGGGAAGATTCCGGGAAGCTGTGGGTCGTGAAGGCTTCGCCACCACGGACGGAACGCTCGGTATCGAAGTGACTGGCACGCTTGACGAGACTCTGTTTCACGCCATCGCCAGCAATATCCCCGACGGCACCTGGGAGTTTGTGTGCCATCCCGGCTACAACGATGCCGATTTGCTCGCCGCTAAAACGCGTCTCCGCGAATCGCGTGAAACGGAACTTCACGTTCTCACCCTACCGGCGGCGCGCGACGTCCTTTTGCAGGCCGGTATCGAGCTTATTTCGTACCGCGAGATAAACCAGAAATGACCTGGCTGCAGTGATTAATTTAAGCGCCAGAGAAGGCGCTCAAACCGTCTGCTTCGCCTCAACTCCAGCTGCGAACACCCTCGATTTCACAGGTACTGACGTAACCTATCGTTTCTATCGCAAGTAGTATGATGTCTACAAATTACCGTTTCTTAATGTTTGGAGGAGATCAGGTCATGTCGGCCCAAGGGTCTGCGCCACGTGCGACTCTGGACTTGAAGGTGCGGGTTTGGGGGATGGGCGCGAACAATCAGCCTTTCTTCCAGAACGCCAACGCGCAAAATATCAGCGCGACTGGCGCCTGCCTTTACGGCATCGAGCCTGAATTGAAGGTCGGCGACGTTATCGGCGTGCAATACGAAACCAGGAAGGCTCGCTGCAAGGTGATCTGGGTTGTCGATGCGGGCGCGCTGAAGAAAACCCAGGTCGGCATACAGCTTGTTGTCGATCAGGATTGTCCGTGGGCAACCATGTTGCCGACTGAGATGCTGGAGAATGAGCGGGCACAGCAGCGCAATGACAATCGACGCAAATATTTCCGCCACAAGATTTCATTTCCCCTGGAATTGCGCGACGAGCGCGTAAACACTCCACTACGCGTGAACGCGACCGACATCAGCGGGAATGGATGTTATGTTGAGACCGTTATGCCACTTCCCGTCGCTACGGCACTGCGGGTCGATCTTTGGATGGGCGACGAGCACATCACACCCAGCGCGGTGGTGCGCACTCGCGACCCTGGCGTCGGCATGGGCATTGAATTTACAGGCATGACCGAAGAATCCAAGACACGCTTCCAGGAACACCTCGATAAGCTCGATCCATCCGTCTTAGGTCCCAAAGACGGCCAGTAACTGCCCGATCCCTTCGACCGGCGCCCAACCCACTCGTGTAGAATCTGCATCCACTACGACTTCGAGCCATCGAATGATGAGCACGAGAGGGCGAACCTGCGCATGAAGATCGGGATTACCTGCTATCCCACATACGGCGGCAGCGGCGTCGTGGCTACCGAACTGGGCCTCGAACTTGCCCAGCGTGGCCATGAAATTCACTTCATTTCTTACGCCCAGCCGATCCGGTTGCGCGGCGCGGAACCGAATATCCATTATCACGAAGTCGAAGTATCGCGGTATCCGCTCTTCGACTATCCGCCCTACGATCTGGCACTGGCGACTCGCATGGCCGAGGTCGCACAGCTTTATGATCTGGATCTGCTGCACGTCCATTACGCCATTCCGCACTCGGTAAGCGCGATGCTGGCGCGACAGATGTTGGCTGCGGGTCCGAGGGCGCAACGATTACCGTTCGTCACAACTTTGCATGGAACGGATATCACTCTCGTCGGCCTCGATCGCTCCTATCTGCCGATAACCCGCTACTCAATCGAGCAGAGCGACGGCGTGACCGCGATTTCAAATTACCTCCGCGAGCGCACGCAGCGCGTCTTTGACGTAAAGAAACCGATCGAGGTGATTTACAACTCGGTCAATTGCGATGTTTATCTGCGCGATACCAAGATTGCCGAGGAAATGCGCCGCGAATACGCACCCGACGGGCAGCGGGTTCTGGTGCATCTGTCGAATTTCCGGCCGGTCAAAAGGCTGTCCGACGTGATCGAAATCTTCGATCGCGTTCACAAGCAGATGCCTTCGCGTTTGCTATTGATCGGAGATGGCCCTGATCGTTCTGTAGCAGAGTGGCTGGCGGTGCAGAAGGGCATCCATGACGACGTGTTGTTCTTGGGCAAGCAGGACCAGATTTACGAAAAGCTCTCGATTGCCGACATTATGCTCTTGCCGAGTGAATTGGAATCGTTTGGATTAGCTGCTCTCGAAGCGATGGCCTGCGAGGTTGTGCCGATCTCGACCCGAGCCGGCGGCGTGCCTGAGGTCATCGACCATGGAAACACCGGATATCTCGCCGACGTGGGCGACGTAGACACGATGGCTCGCTATGCAATCGAGCTCCTCACCAATGATCAATTGTTGCGCGAGATGGGCAAGCGAGCCCGGGCTGCGGCGATGGACAAGTTTTGCGCTTCAAAGATCGTGAAGCAATACGAAGATTTCTACCTGCGCGTGCTGGAACGCTCGTCGTAGAAACCTTCTGGGATCGAACTCATTCTTTCGACCAGAGGGAGCCGAATGCGGATAAGCGTTCCCTTCCCTTCGTGGCTGTCGATCGTCATCTTTGCGGTATCGCCGTACAGCACCTGCAGCCTCTCTGCAATATTGGCCATACCGATTCCCATGCCCGACCAACTGCTGCTCTCTTCCAGGCGGGATCCACCCATGCCGACGCCGTCGTCTTCCACCTCAATCACCAAACGGGAGTCGGTCAGCCGACTACGCAGGTAGATGCTGCCGCCTTCCACCTTGGGCGCAAGGCCGTGCTTGATGGAATTCTCGATCAGCGGCTGCAACAGCATGCTGGGGACGACGACATCCATTGAGGCGGGATCGAGTTCCTTCACGACCCGCAGCTTGTCGCGTCCAAAGCGAACGACTTCGATGTCGAGATAGTTGTCGACGAACTCAAATTCCTCGCGCAGCGGCGCGAAAGCTTCGCTGCTGTTCAGCAGTCGGCGAAGGATGGTCGCTAGCTTCTGGATCATGGCGCGCGCCGTATCCGGATCGAAGCGCACCAGCGATGAAATCGAGTTCAGAGTGTTGAAGAGAAAATGCGGATTGATCTGATTCTGCAATGCCTCCATGCGGGCATGCAGCAACAACCGCTCCTGCTCCTCCAGCTTGATTTGGATACGGACGCTGTTGAAGATTTTGAGCTGGATCCCGATGGCAATGATGGAAGTGGCGTAGATGGCGATTTCCACCCAGATGTTCTCCGGGCTTTCCAGCGCAAAGATCGAACGCGGGAAGAAACGGAAAATTTCTGTTTGTACAAATCGCAATCCGACAATCGTGGTGAAAAACATGATCTGCCAATCGAACAAGCGGGGACGAGGCAGGTTGCGGCGGATCAGCCGGTAAATACTGAGATCGATGAACGGCGAAAAGAACCAGATATCGTCTTTGTCGATTGCCATCGTGCGCAACTGGCCGGCGAGAAATCCGCAGAGCGCACAAAATGGCACGGCCATCCACTCTCCGTAGAAAAGGGCTGGCAAGCCGACGAGCGCTCCGCCTACCGAACCCGTCCATCGGCCACCGATCACTCCCAGCAGAAGCGCAGTTTCAAAACTCAGATCACCGGCCAGGAAACTTTTAACGGAGAGGCGAATCCATACTCCCGCCATGATGGGCAGTGCGATCCAAAGAACGAGGTAAGCTTTTTGGCGAGGCGTCCGCTCCTCGCGAAACAGGAGCGACTTAAATTCTTTGGAGCGAACCAGCGGGCTGGCCACGGTCGTCGCTACGCCCAGCTTCAGCAACAGGTGAATCAGTATGAGGCGTGGTTCCATGGATGTTGCCGACCAGAAAACTGTAGCACGAAGCCGTTGCTCAATATCCCTTGCGCTTGTCGACGACGAAGCGCAGTGGCTGATGGGCGAGATATCGGCGAAGATTGTCCGAGAACAATTCGTAGTGGCGGGGCCATATTTTCTCGGTCATTCCCGCGGTGTGTGGCGTGATCAGCAAATTCTCAAGGCCCCATAACGGGGAATCGGCTGGCAGTGGCTCTTTCTCGAATACGTCGAGCGCTGCTCCTGCGATACGGTGGCTTGTGAGAGCGTCGGCTAATGCCGTTTCATCGATCTGCGGCCCGCGGCCAACGTTGATCAGAAATGCAGAGGGCTTCATCATTTCCAAGCGATCCGCATTCATCAGCCCACGCGTGGCGGCAGTCAGCGGGGCTGACAGAGCCACGAAATCGGATTGCCGCAACACTTCGTCAATGTCGCCCATTCCGTATACCCTCTCGACAGCCTCGGGACTTCCCTTCTCCACATGTTCACGAACGGCGATCACTCGCATCCCCATCGCAGATGCCATGCGCGCCACTCGGCCTCCAATGCTGCCGACGCCAATTAGACCGAGAGTTGCACCGGCGATTTCCTGAGGTCTCGAACGTTCGTGCCAGAGAATCTCTTGTCCCCATGTTCGTTTTTGTTGCAGGACTGCCGACTGAGGAATCTTTCGGGCCAGCGCAAAAACTAGAGCCATCACGTGCTCGGCGACGACCGAACCGTGCACCTCGCGGGAGTTTGTCACGACGACATCGCTGTTTATCAGCTCGGGAAACAGAAGTTGGTGGACCGCTGCCGAGGGCGCGTGAATCCAGCGCACCTGCCGGGCCAGAGCAAATTGCTCCGGGCGAAGTGAGAGCGTGAAGAGGATCTCGGCATCTCCCAAGTCCGCCTCAACTCCGTCGTAGCTGTCCCTCGAAACTACTTCGAGCATCGGAAACTCTTCGGCAAGCTTCTCCGAAAACCAGCGGGGGATATTCCATAGATCGAGGCGGTGATGCACGACCATCAGCAATTTCATAGGATTGCAGAATTTAACACAGAAGGGTCTCTATGACTGACACCGGCCGGATGAAGGCGTCCTGCATTTATGGCTTGCCGCGCACGGGAACACAATACATTCCTGCGGAGTCTTAAAGCCTTAGAATAGAGGAGTCCGGCTGCTGCTTAAGGAGAACCGAATGAGGCCCTGCGCTTTACTCTGCCTGGCTTTACTTTCGAGCTTTTCTGTTACCGCACAGAACGTCGCTCCGCCTGAGCGCCCTCCACAGTCCGCGCGGCAGGCTCTCATTGAGATGTTTCTGGGAAAAGGCGCGGACGCCTTTACTAAACACTTACCCGATGAGGCCCGCGAGGCGCTGATTCACAAAGGAGAGACCGCGGAGACATCAATAGTGCTGCGCATCGCCGGGATCGGCCAGCAGGTGGCAGGGCCGGGTCAGCATCTCGAAACCTTTGATACTGGGCCGAATATTCTTGTCATCCAACCTACGGAGCACGACAGGATCGAAATTGCGGTGGAACACGACAGCTTAATGGGAGAGGAGGACGAAATTGAACTATCGGTCCATTCCTATAAAGATGGGCAATTGGAAAGCCTTCCCGTGATCCCGCGGCTGATCTTTACCTTGAGGCAGGAAAAAGAAATTTGGCGACTTAACGAGATCACCGCGGCGGCCCACATACCGCTTACTGACCCTGACTATCTGGCGACGCTTCGAAAAGAGCAGGACAAGGCAAATGAACTCGCTGCGCGAGTGCGCATTAACATGATAGCCCAGGCGGAAATCAAGTACGCAGCGGAACACCAAGAGCGCGGCTACGACTGCGTAGTCGGGGATCTGTATCCCGCGCCCGAGTCAGGCGAGGCTTCTCCGAATACTCCCGGGTTTAACAACCAGGAATCGAACGGCTATCGCTTTTCACTCAGCGGATGTTCTGGAACTCCGGCAAGGCGATATCGACTGACAGGTGTGCCGGTGGATTTGAATGCCAACGCCAAGGCATTCTGTGTCAATGAATCGGGAGCGATCAAATCCATCGCCGCCGACCAAGCATCAAGCTGTTTCACCCAAGGCGAATCCGTTGAATCAGTCACCGCCCCCGCACCTGCGACGGAATAATCGTTTACGAACTAACTGTAGGCTAACTCCTTGGCGCGCTGCGCCGCTTTCACAACAGCCTTAATCAGGGTGACGCGCAGCTTCCCTTCCTCAAGCTCCATGATGGCGTCGATCGTGCATCCGGCTGGAGTCGTCACCGCATCCTTTAGAAGCGCGGGATGGTCCCCAGTCTCAAGCACCACCTTGGCAGCGCCAAGCGCGGTCTGCGCCGCGAGAAGCGTAGCGATGTCACGAGGCAAGCCTACTTTGACACCAGCTTCCGCCAACGATTCAAGGATGATGTAGATATACGCTGGACCACTCGCCGAAAGCGCGGTCACCGCGTCCATGTGCTTCTCGTCTACGACCACCGTACGTCCAACGACATTAAAAATGTCCGTCGTCATCGATACGTGATGGGCGCCAGCGTACTTCCCTTTGCAAATCGCAGTCATGCCCGCCCCCACAAGGCAGGGAGTATTCGGCATCGCGCGGATTACGGGAATGTTAGAGGCCAGATTTTTTTCAATCATCGAGGTCGGCACCGAGGCCGCCACGGAGACGATGACCTGATCGGGCGTCAAGTCGCCGCTGATCTCGCGTACAACCTGCTCCACGACTTGCGGCTTCACGCCGAGGACAATGATGTCCGCACCCTTTGCCGCTTCCACGTTGTTCGTGCCGACCTTGACCTTAAGCTTCGCCGCCAGCGCCTTGGCACGTTCCTCGTGCGCTACCGTGGCGCGCGTCGATTTTGGCGACAGCATTCCGCTCTTCAGAAGCGCTTGCAGAATGATTCCGCCCATTTTGCCGGCACCGAGGAACGCGACTTTCTTTCCTGCTAGATCATTTCCCATTTTTCCCTCAGATATTGAAATTCTCAACGCAGAATGCCAGCTGCTGTGCCTATCGCTCTTGTCGCTGCATCCAGTTCCATGCGGTAGTTACGATATTGTCGAGCCCGCGTTCGGCTTTCCAGCCCAGCACAGCCTCTGCCTTCGCGGGATTGGCGACCAGCGCCGGAGGATCTCCAGGCCGCCGCGGAACGAATTTATGCGGCACCCGTTTGCCCGTCGTCTTTTCCACCGCGTGAATCACTTCCTGCACTGACGCCCCGGTGCCCGTTCCCAAATTTAACGCTACGCTGGCCTTTCCAGCCGCAAGGTGTTCTAGAGCCTTCACGTGAGCGCTCGCGAGGTCGTTGACGTGGATGTAGTCGCGAACGCAGGTTCCATCAGGCGTCGGGTAGTCGGAGCCGAAGATTTGAAGCTCCGGCCCTTTTCCGGCCGCAGCGCGCAATGCCAGAGGGATCAGGTGCGTCTCAGGCTCGTGTAGTTCACCGATCTCGCCACTATCGTCGGCGCCCGCAGCATTGAAGTAGCGGAGACTCGCGAAACGCATCCCGTAAGCACGATCGTAGGCTTCCAGCGCCTGCTCGAAGAACAACTTCGTGACCCCGTACGGATTCACCGGCTCACGCGGGATATTTTCGTCGATTGGGACCTTCGAGACCTCGCCATACACCGCGCAGGTGGAAGAGAAGATTATCTTCTTGACTCCGGCCTCCACCGCCGCGTTCAGCAGTGAAAGGCCTCCTTCAACGTTATTGTGAAAATACTTCCTGGGATTGGTGACCGATTCGCCTACATATGCGAATGCGGCGAAGTGCATGATAGCGTCGACGCGAGACAAGACGGAAGCCAGATCCTTCGCATCCAGCACGTCTCCGCGGACTAATTCGAAGCCGAGGGCCAGACGCTCGTACCCCGTGCTGAGATTGTCGAAGATGATGACGTCGTGACCCGAGCTTCTCAGAGCCCTTGCGGCGTGACTTCCGATATACCCCGCACCACCAATGACCAGAACTACCAAGATGGGTTCCTTTCGACCTGCTACGAGCAGTTCATTTTACACGTTGCAAATCTCTGTAGGCCGCACAACGCGGGAAAGCGACTAACTGTGGGAATCATTGATTTGGCCGTGCACGCAGACTTCACGTCGTCGCAGAGTAGAATTCATTCATTGAAGGGTGGCCTATGATGGTGGAGCAACTTGCCGACAAGAAATGTGTTCCCTGCCGCGGAGGCGTGCCGCCTCTAACGGGCGAGGAACTGAAATCTCTACACGTCAGAGTTCCCGAATGGACTGTCACGAGCGAACATCACTTGAGCCGGGAGTTCCGCTTTCCCGACTTCCAAAAAGGTTTGGATTTCGTGAATCGTGTGGGTGCTTTAGCGGAAGAGCAGGGTCATCATCCCGACATCCTGCTGGCTTGGGGTAAGGTCGACATCACTCTCTGGACTCACAAAATCGACGGTCTGACGGAAAGTGATTTCATCATGGCCGCGAAGATCGACCGGTTATCGCAGGCGTAGCAACAGCCAAGAGTCAAGGATTCCCGGCGCTTTTCGCATGCGCCGCGCGTTTGGTCTCCATCTCACATTCTTTGCGGATTTCTTCGAAGAAATTTCGCGTAGCTTTCGTGATCGCCGGCTCGATAGCAAATCCTAGCGATCGCGACAGCGTCCCTAGAAGATGCATGCTCACGTTGATCGACGTCTTCCCGCCCGAGACGCGAACGAAGACAACGCGGGTCTCGCAGGTGATTCCCAGGACATGGCTGATATAGCTCACGCTTTCATACGGCGCGAAGTGCTGGACCACCTGATCGACAGTAGTGCGGATGGGAGTCCGGATTGCAATCTGCAGGCGGCTGCCTGCGGTCCAGGGCTCGCCTTTCACCCATCGGATTTCCCCGAAGACGTTGCGGTTACACCAGCGCTCGACATCGATGTAGATGGGGAAAACGGTTTCCAGTGGAGAGTCGAGTACGACCTGAAAATCGTAGGACTGCATTGGGTATCACACCCGAAATCCTGGAAGAAGAAAAAACTGTCGCCCGAAGTCTAAGAGAAATGCGGTCACCTAGCAAATCAAGGCGATGCCGCGGCGCGAGACCTTCCCGCCCGCAACACCAAGGCAAGAATCGTCGCCGGTATCAGCATCAAAAATCCCGTCCCGGCCGCGACCGCACGCGCAGAAATTCCCACATCCAGGAAGTGTCCGCAGAGATAAGCAGTTGTGGCGAACGTAAGACTCCCCAATCCCAGGTCCGCGGCAAACACGCGTCCTCGGAAGCGATCTTCCGTGTGAAGCTGCAGCAAGGTAGTGGAGAAGACCCAGACCGTTGATCCACCGGCGTGGGCCAGCATCGCGCAGGCCGCAGCGGCCCAGACATTCGGACTCACCCCGATAAGACCGTAGCCGAGAGCGATAGCAAGATAGCCGAGTAAGATCCCGACTTGTAGCCGGCGATCATTCTGCCCTGCCCACCGCGCAGAAATCAGGGGTCCCACGAGCGCGCCGATTCCGCGTCCGCCCAGCAGTATGCTCATCCCGAGCATTGCTCCTCCGGCGGCATCGATGCCGCGTCCGCGCACTGCAAACTCGCCGGCACCAAGCACCGTGAAAATGACCCAACTCGGCCCGATCATCAACTCCCCGGCCTTGGCGAAGACCGCCGGAAACAGTGTGGGGTGACTGCGGATATAGCGGATGCCCTCCATCACCGGCGAGAAATCTACAAGATCGCGAGCTCGCAAAGCGGGCGCGTTCTCGGCATGTGGTTCCGCGAAATGCATTCTTCCGATCAAAAGCGCAGACGCGAGGAATGAGAATGCATTCAACAGGAACGCCGCATCGCGTCCCAGGAAGGCAGCGACCAATCCTCCCAGCGCCGCACCCGCCATCAGATTCACCGACCATGTTGCCGACGAGAGTGTGTTCGCTACAAGCACTTCACTCTCGTCTGCGACATTCGGAATGACCGCACTGCGCGCCGGTTCGAAGAATGCCGCCGTGGTCGTCTCTGCCAGCAACAAGGGATATACAAGCCAAACCATCGAGCGCGAACGTACAAGCAGCATGGCCAAAACGATTACAAACCGGATCAAGTCTGCCGCGATCATCACGTGCTTGCGCTTCAGACGGTCGTTCACGACCCCAGCGGTCGGTCCAATGAGCGCCTGCGGGAGCACTTGAAGAACCAGCGCGAGCGCCACCGAACCGGGCCGTCCCGTCAACTGGAGCAGCAGTGTGTAAATCGAGAGCGTGTAGAACCAGTCGCCAATTTCGCTGACGATCTGCGCCAGCCACAGTCGCCGGACGTTACGATTTTGCCGCACCAGGCGCACGTAGGATCCCAGGGAGATCGACATCGCGGCGCGTTCGGGTGCGGGGTCCATAAGGAAGGGCTAGCCTAATCGGGAATTACGAATTGAGCAAAAGCGAGAGTTCGCGGTGATCCCAAAATTGACGGCCAATCGTCCGCAACCCTACTATGCAGGCTCTGAAGATCGGCGGTTGCTAACGGAATCGACTTGGCGCCGTCCGAAACCTGGAGGAATTCATGAAGCTTTCATGCTCCATCGTCTCAATTCTGATCTTAAGCGTGGCAGGGTTCGCGCAAAGCGATGTCATTCTTCCGAATGAAAATCTTGTGGCAGAGGGCATTCCAAAAATTCCGGCGGCGCTAGTCGAGTCCGTTGGCCGCTACAATGAGTTTCGTTCCGCCGCTTTCTTGAGCTGGAATCCAAAGAAGCGAGAGATGCTGATCTCGACTCGCTTTGGCGATACGGCGCAAGTGCACTTGGTCAAGACGCCCGGTGGAGATCGCTCGCAGCTTACATTTTTTCCCGATCGCCTCGCAGATGCTCTGTACGAGCCGAACAAGGGCGACTCGTTCCTCTTCTTGAAAGACGTGGGAGGCGGCGAGTTTTTCCAGATCTATCTTTATGACCTGGCCACCGGAGACACCAAGCTCCTCACCGACGGGAAGTCGCGCAATACCACTCCGAAGTGGTCGTACCAGGGTGATCGCATCGCGTTTGGATCGACGAAGCGTACCGGTTCCGACGTGGACATATGGACGGTCAGCCCCACCAATCCCGAAAGTGCCCACATGGTCGCCCAACTGGAAGGTGGTGGCTGGGAAATCGGAGACTGGTCGCCGGACGGAAAGCAGCTGGTTCTGATGAACGGCGTGTCTGCCGCCGAGACGTATATTTGGCTGCTCGATATCGCGACTGGTCACAACGAGTTGCTGACGCCCAAATCCGGATCTGACACGGTAGCCTATGGAAACGCGCGTTTTGCCAAAGACGGCAAAGGCATCTACATGACCAGCGATGCCGACTCGGAGTTTCAGCGTCTGGTCTATCTCGACCTTGCGTCGCACAAAACGAGCGTCCTCACCTCTGCCCTGCAATGGGATGTGGGCGAATTTAGTATTTCCAAGGACGGCCGCTCGATCGCGTTCGAGGCGAATGAGGACGGCGTGAGCAAACTCCACATCCTCGACACCAAGACATCGAAGGAAGTCGCAGCTCCTAAAATTCCTGTGGGCGTGATTGGGGGCTTGGAATGGCGCGACCAGAGTCGCGAGCTGGCTTTCAGTCTCAGCACGGCGAGTCAACCGTTTGACGCCTATTCAGCCGATGTCGCCACCGGGAAGGTCGAGCGCTGGACCTTCAGCGAGACCGGCGGCCTTAACACCTCAAAATTCGCCGAGCCGCAACTGATTCACTGGAAGTCCTGGGATGATCGCTCCATCTCCGCGTTTCTCTACAAGCCTCCCGCAAAGTTTTCGGGAAAGCATCCCGTAATTATCAGCATTCACGGCGGACCCGAAGGGCAGGTTCGCCCTGACTTTCTTGGACACGACAATTACTACATCAACGAACTCGGCATCGCGATGATCTATCCCAACGTCCGCGGCTCTCTGGGATATGGGAAGACTTTTCAGAAGCTGGACAACGGATTCCTGCGCGAAGGTTCATACAAAGATATCAATGCGCTGATCGATTGGATTCAGGCACAGCCGGATCTCGACGCCAGTGAGATCCTGATAACCGGCGGAAGTTATGGCGGATTTATGACCTTGGCCATTGCCACCAGTTACAACGATCGCATTTGCTGTTCGGTGGACGTCGTTGGTCCCTCGAATCTCGTGACGTTCCTTGAACACACCTCCGGATACCGGAAAGACCTACGTCGAGTGGAATATGGCGATGAGCGGGATCCGAAGATGCACGAATTCCTTGAACAGATTGCTCCCGCCAACAAGGCCAAGAACATCACGAAGCCGCTCTTCGTAATTGCGGGTCAAAACGATCCGCGCGTGCCGGCCAGCGAATCGGCACAAATGGTGGAAATCGTAAAAAAGAATGGCACGCCGGTCTGGTGGCTTTTAGGTAAGGACGAAGGTCATGGCTTCGCCAAGAAGAAAAACCGCGACTACCAGTTCTACGCCACGGTGGAATTCGTTAAAGAGTATTTGCTGAAGTAGCGGAGGGACTTTAGTAGCGCCTGCCTCTCGGCACGCATTACGCGAGCGGTGGCCCATGCCGGCTATGGCTTCAGCTTAAGTTTCAGATCGGACGCAATCTGCTTTCCGTGAAAGCGTCCATTTTCGATGAAGATTTCGTTCGTCCGCGACCCGGCTACGATGACTCCGGCTACGTAGATGCCAGGCACATTGCTTTCCAGCGAGATCGGGTCGCAGACGGGGCGGCATTGCTGCTCCGACAATTCGATGCCCATGCTGCGCAAAAAGTCGTAATCCGGATGGTAGCCAATTAGCGCCAGCACAAAGTCATTCTTGATGCGAATGGGCCCGCGCGGCGTCACGATCACGGCGTGATCGATGCCAATTTCCTGAACAGTGCTATTAAAGTGCGCTTCGATTTCGCCAGCCTTGATACGGTTTTCAAGATCGGGCTTGATCCAGTACTTCACATGGTGATGCAGTTGCGACCCGCGGTAGACCAGCGTGACCCGGGCACCGTGTCTCCACAAATCCAGCGAGGCAATCGCGGCCGAGTTCTTGCCGCCGATGACGAGAACTTCACTGTCGAAGTATGGATGCGGCTCGCCGTAGTAATGCGAAACCTTGGGAAGATCTTCGCCCGGGATTCCAAGCGGGTTCGCCAGGTCGTAGTATCCCGTCGAGACGATCACCTTCTTGGTCGTGTAATCGTGCGGACGTCCGGCGCGGTCGGTGGCGGTGATGCTAAATTTTCCATCTTCGCCCATCACGGTCTTCACCCATTCGTACTGGCGAATGTCGACGTGATAGTGCTCAGCCACCTTGCGGTAGTACTCAAGCGCCTCTTCCCGGGTGGGCTTCTGCAAAGCCGTCGTGAACGGAATTTCGCCGATCTCGAGCAGCTCGGGCGTCGTGAAGAACGTCATGTTCGCGGGATAGTGAAAGAGCGAATTGACGAGGCACCCTTTGTCAACGACGATTACCTTGAGTCCAACTTTTTGCGCTTCGATCGCACAGGCGAGACCGGTCGGTCCGGCGCCGATCACCAGAACGTCGCAGTGCATCTCTGGATGCGGCTTGACCTTCGCTTTTGACAAGGTCTCGATTACTTCGGAGGTCAGAATGTCAGGCATGAGTCGCGAGTGGAGTCACTCGACGCAACGGGGGATCGAGCACGTCCCGGAAACCGATGATTTTAGCATGCGCGCTAACGGTGATTCGGCGCCCCGGCGAGATTGATCGACAATCGTCGTCGCGGTATGGCTCACGCACTCTCCGCGTCCCTCCGATGTCGTAGCGCTGCGCGCTATAATTTTCGGTTGCTCTCATACATTCCTCGCCCTTAGGAGTTGCTATGTCCACCGCTATCGACCCGGCCGTCAAGACCCGCACCGAATCAGACAGCATGGGAAAGATCGAAGTGCCTTCGAACGTTTATTGGGGAGCCCAGACACAGCGTTCGCTGCTGCATTTTGACATTGGACGCGACACCATGCCGCCGGAGCTGATCCGAGCCTTCGGCATTCTGAAAAAGGCGTGTGCGTTAGTGAATCAGGATCTGGGCAAACTTCCGGCCGACAAGGCAACGCTCATCGCGCAGGCTGCTGACGAAGTCATTGCGGGAAAACTGAACGACCAGTTCCCTCTCCGCATTTGGCAAACCGGGAGCGGCACTCAGACGAACATGAACGTGAACGAAGTGATCTCCAACCGCGCCATCGAGATTTCGGGCGGCGAAATGGGATCCAAAAAACCGATCCATCCCAACGATCACGTCAACATGTCGCAGTCCTCCAACGATACCTTCCCTGCCGCCATGCACATTGCGGCAGCGGATCGCGTGAAGAATGCGCTGATACCTGCGGTAAAAACGGTTCACGATGCGATTGCCGCCAAGGCAAAGGAATTCCACGACGTCGTGAAGATCGGCCGAACGCACTTGCAAGATGCTGTGCCCCTCACGGTCGGACAGGAATTTGGCGGATGGGCGAGCCTGCTGGAGCGGGACGTTCATCGCCTGGAACAGGCTCTGGACGGCCTTTACGACTTGGCGATCGGCGGCACAGCGGTAGGCACAGGATTGAACACTCATCCGGAATTTGCCGAGCGCGCAGCAAAAAAGGTCGCGGAACTCACCGGACTCCCCTTCCGCTCTCACGGCAACAAGTTTGCCGCCCTTTCTGCTCATGATGAAATCGTCTTCGCGCAAGGTGCGATGGAGACGCTGGCGGCGTCTTTCATGAAAATCTCCAACGACATTCGCTGGCTGGCGTCAGGTCCGCGCTGCGGCCTGGGCGAACTTACGATTCCGGAGAACGAACCGGGATCCTCCATCATGCCCGGCAAGGTTAACCCCACGCAGTGCGAGGCGATGACGATGGTCTGCGTGCAGGTTCATGGCGCGACCGCCGCTGTGGGTTTCGCCGGATCGCAAGGCAACTTCGAACTAAACGTCTTCAAGCCGGTCATCATCTACAACTTCCTGCACTCGGTCACGTTGATCTCCGACGCATGCCACGGCTACGTCGAGTACATGATCAAAGGAATCGAAGTCAACCGAGCCAAGGTTGACTGGTATGTGAAGAACTCGCTGATGCTGGTCACGGCGCTGGCCCCGAAAGTGGGTTATGACAAGGCCGCCCAGATCGCGCATACCGCGCATGTGGATCACTCCAGCCTGAAAGAAGCCGCGCTGAAATTAGGATATTTGACGGCTGAGGGATTCGATCAGCTCGTCAAGCCGGAGAAGATGACGAGACCCTAAAGTGGCGGAAATACCGAGCAGAGGTGAAGATGACCCGACTACTCTGCTTCCAGGGAGCGCTGAACTCCTGGAATCTGTGCCGCAGGCTCACTCCCCTTCTTACCCGGAGTCGTAGTAATCACGACGACTCCAATCAACACGCAGACCGCGCCGATGATCGTGCGTGGACCGATCGCTTCGCCGCCCAGAAAATATCCAACGAGGACCGCGACCACGGGATTCACGTACGCATAGGTGCCCACCTTCGTCGGCGACTCATGATGGATCAACCACACATACGCCGTGAACCCGATGATCGATCCGGCCACGATCAGGTAAGCGAGAGCCAGCCAAGCCTTACCCGATACCGCTTGGACGCGGAAACCGCGAAACTCTCCGAGGAGTGCAGCGGTCAGGGTAAGCAAGATTCCGCCAGCAAGCATCTGCGCTCCCGAACTCATGACCTTCGCTCTGGGCAATGGCACCCTGCGCGACAGCGCCGACGCCACGGACCAACTAGCCGCTGCGAAAATCAAGGCGCAAGCGCCGAGCGTGTCGATTGGGGCGTCGCCAAAGCTAACCGACCGGTTCACCAGTACAGCAACTCCGCCCAGACCGAGCAGCAACGCGATCGCCAGCCGCAGCGTAAGCTTCTGCGTCCGCATGAAAAGGATTTCCGATAACGCCATGAAGGCTGGGATCGTCGCCAACATCACCGATGCAATGCCCGACGGTACGCGGCGCTCAGCCCAGAAAAGAAGTCCGTAGTCACAAACAAAGATCGCGAGGGCCAGCAGAGTTGCTCCGCCCCACTCGCGCATCGTCGGGGCGGGCGTACCTTTCATTCGCATCCAACCGTAGAGCACAATGCCGGCAACGAAAAAACGCATACCCGCCAGCAGAAACGGGGGCACCTCCTGGACACCTACTCGTATCGCGAGGAATGTCGATCCCCAAACGAAGTAAATGATCGCGAAAGCTAACAACTTCTTCCACGAACTTGGGCGCTCGGAGGCCTGCATGACGATTCCTGGCCGGAACAAGAACGAGCATCCCGGAAACGTTTTAGATCACCGCCAACGCTGCGAGGACCCACGACTCGGCCATTAAAAGATTTTATGAGGGTATAACCAGAATCTTCGGATCGAGGGACTGCGACCTGAGCGCGTTTACTTCTTCAGCAGACTGGTGTGGCTGGCCACGCACTGCCATCGGCCAAGGTCCAACACCCACGTATCGGTAAAGCGCCCGACATGGTCGTACGGCTTGCCCTGAAACGTTCCGGCCGTGTGATAAATGCCGGTGATGACCGCAGTGTCGCCAAAGAAATTCATCTTGACGTCCTGGATCGTAGCGGCGGAAGGCTTGAATCGAGGATCCTTGATGTCAGCCAGAAATCGCTGCTTGTCGCTGATCTCTCCGTCATACTCGGTATTCACGAAGCGGCTCGAAACGAGTTGTTCGAGGGCAGGCGCATCCCGGTTCACCTGCGCTTCATTCCACAGGCGCTCCAGAACGAGCAGCTTGCCTTCGCGTGGATCGGACTGTTGGGCCGCGGCTCCCAGCGAAAAGACAATCAACAATAGTGAGCAAAACAGCGTACGAATCATGAGCATGCACGATCGCCGGCTTCATCGCCTGAAACGATACGTGCGAGGAGGATAGCAGTGGCGTGTACGGAGACTCGATTGGAATGTTCTAAAGTGGGTTACGAACGTCATTGCTGGGGAGCGGGATCAAGTTCTGACAGTCCACTTCAACGCGTAACCTGCCCACGAGCCCGAAAGCAGCGCCTAGAACGCCCAGCGCAACAGCGTCGCCCCGATCGTGAATCCTGCTCCCACTGAAGCAAGCAGTACCAGTTTCCCCTTCGTCAGTTTGCCCTCTTCGATGGCCGTGTTCATGGCCAGAGGAATCGTGCCAGCCGTGGTGTTGCCGTAACGATCGATGTTGATGATCACGGCCTCTGTGCGAAGCCCCAACCGGTCTGCGGTGGCGTTGATGATGCGGAGATTCGCCTGGTGGGGGATAAATACATCAATATCTTGCCCCGTCAGTCCATTCCGCTCGAGAAGTTTCAGGCACAGTTCTGTCTGCTTGCGAACGGCAAACTTGAACACCTGCTGGCCGTCCTGATGGACGTAGTGCATCCTCTTCTCGATGGTTTCTTTACTCGTCGGATTCAAGCTGCCTCCGCCTGGCATATACAGAAATTGGCCGCCGGAGCCGTCGACCTCGTGAATGAAATCGATTAGGCCGACCGAGTCATCTTCTGCGGGCTCAAGGATCGCTGCGCCGGCGCCGTCGCCAAAAATCACGCACGTGGCCCGGTCGGTGTAATCGATGATCGATGACATGACATCCGACCCGATCGCCATCACGCGCTGGTGCGCGCCACTCGCAATGAATTGTGCTCCGACCTGCAACGAATAAAGGAAGGCAGAGCACGCCGCCGAAAGGTCAAATCCCCAAGCTCCGGTGGCTCCCAACTTGTTTTGCACGATGCAGGCCGTTGATGGAAACAGCATGTCCGGCGTCACCGTGCCGAGAATGATCGTCTGAATTTCGCTGGCGGCCATTCCCCGGTTCGCCAAAGCCTTGCGCGCTGCCTCAACAGCTAGATCGCTGGTCGCGACACCTTTATCGACAATGTGGCGCTCGCGGATTCCCACCCGCGCCATGATCCATTCATTGTTGGTGTCGACCATCCGTTCAAGGTCGGCGTTGGTAAGAAGTCGCGGAGGCACATAGGTGCCCAAGGCGCTGATTTTTGCGCGGATCGGTTTATTCAAATGAAAGCCCCTGAAAATGATCGAAGGGTATTGTGAAGGATTGCCGGAAGAATGTCTAACGCAAGGGTGTGCTCGAGCTATTTATGCTTCGTCGCGAGTTCTACTTCTTCGAAGAGTTCTGGCAGGCG
The DNA here is from genome assembly GCA_963819455.1 of uncultured Acidobacteriota bacterium. Lineage (GTDB taxonomy): Bacteria > Acidobacteriota > Terriglobia > Terriglobales > Acidobacteriaceae > Sulfotelmatobacter. The sequence goes on along the minus strand of CAWFWF010000007.1, from coordinate 115,259 downwards.
CTGGGCATCGGTTGTGGAGTTTCCGAAGCGCGCCGATTCATAGACGTTTGTAAAGCGCGCCACCGGCTCGCGCAGACGAGCGTCCTCGATTTTGCAGACGAATTCCTGAGGAGTTTGGCCCGGTGTCCTCTCAACGCCGCGCCGCGCTACCGCCCGCGCCATCCGGCCGTACCACATCGTTGCCGCTTGCTCGGGAGCGCGCTCGGGATGTGCATGCAGCCATTTCTCGTGCAGCCAGCGAATGACGCGTCCCAGGTTTCCGATGATCAAGAAGGCCAGACCGATAGCCGCGGCAAGTATCGCCCAACGCGCGGGAGAATTTTCAACCCGATTCTGGCTGCGCCGCGCCCATTGCAACAGAGATTGATATTCCTGACGCGCCCAATCACGCGCGCCTTCCCAAAGGCCGCGGGTTCCACTGATGGCAGCCTGTCCCAACACGAACTGATGCGAGGTGTCATAGCTGACAATCCAGTCTCGCCAGAAGGAAGCCATCGCATCGACGTAGAGTGCCAAGCGGTCCCACCCTTGTGGAGTGCCGCTGTTTCCCCCAGGTGTCGGATCGAACATTTGCCAACCATATCCGGGGAAGTATGCTTCGACCCAGGAATGCGCATCTTTGGCGCGGACCACGTAGTTCGCCGTAAGGTCGTTGAATTCGTCGCTGCGGAATCCGTTGACTACGCGGGACGGGATGCCGAGCGTCCTCAGCATCACAGCCATGGATGACGCGAAGTATTCGCAATGTCCCTGTTTGCGTTCGAAGAGAAAATTCGCGATGGGATCTTTTACCGCCGTGCGAGGCAATTGCAGCGTATACGCGTATTTCGTCCGCAGATGGTTCTCGATTGCGCGCGCCTTGTCGTAATCATTCGCAGAGGAGGCTGTGACCTGCGCCGCCAGGTGAACCACTCGCGGATCGACGGCGGGCAGGCTCAGATAACGCGTTGTGATCTGCGCGGGATACTCGTGCCCGGACCGGCGCAGCTCTTCCGGCGCGGGAGTTGCGATATCCGCAGTCGCTTCGTAGGAACTGATGGCGTGTGCAGTGTCGAAATCGTACACGGCCCCACCCGAGTCGGCGGCCAGCAAGCGATAGTCTCCGCTGACACTATGAGCCGTCGGAGCGAGAAAGAAAACGTTCGTACCAATCGGCTCCATCAGCACGCGATAGTGGATCATGCTCTCCCGCGCCTGGGTCTGCGTCACATACGACGTCAGCGATTTGCCGTGAGGGATGATGAAGCTGTTGTCAGGCCGGTGATCAAGAATGAACTGGTCGCGTGGATTCGACCATGTGCGGCCATCAAAATCAGAGAGCGTTACACCGCGCCAGTGCAGGTCATAACGTCCAATCGCGTCGTTGTCGACCTGTATGTGCATAACGACGGCTTTCGATTGCTGGATCTGTCCGATCTCACCCAGTTGCACGTGATCGCTGAAACCCGCCGAGTAGTCCGTTCCGTAGGAGTATCCGCCCAAATATCCAGCGGAGATGCGCGGCATGATGAAGAACAGCGCCGCACCGCTGACCAGAATGAGCAGCACCAGCGCGGGAGCCATCTTGGCAAGCGCAAAAGCAAAATGACGATGCTCTTCAGGATCGCTGGAATGCCGCGCCTGGATGTTGGCAGCCCGTCCGGAGCGGCGCATTTCCATCAATACAAAAGTCGCCACTGCCATCAGCATGAAACCGGCGAAGGAGAAAAGAAAAATACTGTCGACTGTCAGGACAGCCGAGGCGAGAATCATCAGAAAGGCAAGGATCGCTAACGTGATGTAATCGCGCTCCTTGCGCAGCGAGAACATCCGCACCACAACGCCAAAAAGCGCGAGATGGACGGTGGCGGGGAGAAATCCGCGTGAAAATGCGAAGTAGTCGACCGCAAAAAATACGAAATATGCGAGGGATAACGGAGTCGTCCACCGTTCGGAAATAACAACCTTGCGACGCTTGGCAATCATGTACCCGCGGATCGCCAGCGCCACGCCCACAACAGCCAGCGAAAGAGTGTCTAGTCCTCCCGTCATCGCCAGCGTTCCAAATCCAGCGAGAACAAGAAGATAGAGCGACAGCTCAAAGTAATGGTCGATCGCCTTATTGAGCGGCGTTACCACGATTTGTGCGGATCTTCGAGCCATGCAGTCGCTTCCACCCGTTGAACGCAACCAGCCGAGCGGTGCTTCCCAATTGTTCGATATCGTCGCCCAGAAAGGAAGAGGGCAAAAGCAGATTCGTACACCGAAAGTCACATGCCCTTCTGCGGGAACGCTTTAGACGCTGGCGTTGCCCGCGTTATGTTTCAATCGGCGGTCCTCACGCGACTCAATCTGCTCAAGCGATGCTAAAATTGTTCGGTCAGGTATCGGTCTTACGCGACGTACTCTCGCCAACCCCGCCAGGTCCGGAAGGAAGCAACGGTAACGGGCTCTTGCGTGTGCAGTGAGTCCCCGGTACCTGACTAACTTTTGTCCGCCTGTTGTACCTTCTGATTCCCCTTCTTACCAAGATTTACATCCCCTTTACGAAGTTTCTGGCAAGAAAGTGATTCTCGCTGCATCCATAGCTAAGAGGGCGGGATCCACCAACCCGTTCCTGAAGGAGAATCATGAAACATAACGGCACAGCGCCGAAGCTCGCCCCCCATGTCACCATTCGCGTTTCCGGCAAACTCTTTCGCGGCCATTTGGAGTATTTGGACCAGTTAGTGCAGTCAGCTGCGGAGTGCAAACTGTGGCCGCTTTTAAGTCTTTCGAATCTCGAGGAGTTGGACCACGACGCGCTTTCCTATTTGCTCGACGGCGAGAATCAAGCGTTCGGCATTGTGTCCTGCCCTGACTTCGTTCGCACCCAGATGAACGCCGAGCGAGGACAGTCGGCAGCTTAGCGCCAGACTCTGACCTTCCCTCGACGGATCGCCGCCGAGGGTCATTCTCACTGCCGCACTGCGTAGCGGCGCGTGCCAACAAATATCGCGTGTGCAGTCATTCTTTGATCGAGACCTCCCATAGGATTCAATGATTCGTTAGACTTTCTCCTCTGCATCCCTCACAATAAAAGGTTTCCTACAGTGCAGGAGCCTTCATTGACTACCTCCATCCGCGCCAAAATCAGCGCGATCGGTACTTACCTGCCGCCTCGCGTGCTTACCAATGCCGACCTGGAGAAAATGGTCGACACAACCAATGAGTGGATCATGGAGCGCGTTGGCATTCGCGAGCGGCACATCGCCGACAAGGGCGTGGCCGCCAGCGATCTCGCCGTTGCTGCCGTGAAAAATCTTCTGGAGTCGCATCCCTTCGATTTGCAGCAGGTTGACCTGATCGTGGTCGGCACCGTCACGCCTGACATGATGTATCCCTCCACAGCCTGCCTGGTGCAGCACAAGCTCGGAATTGAGAACACCTGGGGATTCGATGTTTCCGCCGGATGCTCCGGCTTTCTCTACGCGCTCAATACTGGCGTGAAATTTGTGGAATCCGGCCAGTACAAGAAAGTGCTCGTCATCGGGGCTGATAAGAATTCGGCGATGACCGACTACACCGACCGTGCCGTCTGCATTATCTTTGGCGATGGCGCTGGAGCAGTCTTGCTAGAGCCCTCCACGGACGACGACGGAGTCATCGATCATGTCGCCCAGGTTGAAGGCGTAGGCGGACAGTATCTTTACATGCCGGGCGGCGGCAGTCTAAATCCGGCAACTCATGAAACGGTAGATCAGAAGATGCATTACATCCATCAGGATGGCAAGAATGTCTTCAAGTATGCGGTGAAGAAAATGGCGGAGATGACAGATCGAATCTTGGAGAAGAACCACCTGTCCGGAAAAGATATCGACTGCTTCATCGCCCATCAGGCCAACCTGCGAATCATCAACGCCACCGCGGAACGCCTGGGAATGCCGATGGAGAAAGTCATCGTTAACATTGACCGCTATGGAAATACCACAGCCGGAACCATTCCAATCGCCATGCGCACGGCGCTCGATGAGGGCAAGCTGAAAAAAGGTGACTTGCTATTGCTAGCCGCTGTCGGCGCCGGATTTACGTCCGGAGCAAGCCTGCTGCGCTGGGCGTTCTAGGCCTCACGAGCTGAGTTCCTTGGGGAGTTATTAAACGCGACGGGCAGGCCGCCCATCGCCACCGCTGGCTGAGACGCCGACACTACTAAAAGCGCCAGAAGACTCCGCCGCCAACCAGAAAGTTGTGTTGCCGACTCTTCCCTGTCGGGGCCAGCGGAAAATCCGGTTCGCCCGACCAAAAGTCGCGGACTTCTCCGCGGATGCTAACGCGCTTCCAGACTTTTACGTCCAGTCCGATACCGCCTTCGATCGCCGCTCCGGTAGTAGACTTTCCCGGATTGACGCCACTGTAGTCGAGCATCTTGCCCTCGCTGAAGTGGAAGAAGCCGACACCCAGACTCACCCACGGCGAAACGGCAGTGGTTGGGAAGAGGTTTACTCGGGCGGCGGGGGTGATGAAGAGTTGCTTGTAGTCCGTGGGTACGACGGCGTGCCCATATTCGCCGGCATTCAAATCTTCGTCAGGGTTGTACATCACGAGTGCTTCAGCGGAGATCGCGTAAATCGGCGTCACTAGGAAACGACGCGCATACTCGCCTTCCACGCTCAAGCCCTTACCGGAGTGAATGATCGGATCGAAGTAGGTAGCGCCTTTGATCCCTTGATCGCTGATGAAAGTGCGTCCGAGAATGCCGCCGATTTCGTTTTTCTCGTCCTGAGCCAGCGCCGAAGCGGCCAGCATGATTGCAACGAACAGGACTGCAATCCAAAACCGATTAACAGACATTTCCCCTCCTGCGAGGTGGTTCTAAATTGTTACGGCGGTAAGACGTAGCGTAGCACGACCCGCCCTGTTCAAATATTAGAAATGCTATCTTTCGTGGTCCATCTGGGGCATTCGGGAGAAGTTCCCACAAGACCGGACGTAGACATATTTCGACCGGGGAAGAGCGGCCCTTCAGAGCCTGCCCTGAGCTTGTCGACGGGCCGCGTTAAGCCCGGCCTGCATGAGGGCTTTAGCCCCTGCGATGCTAAGATAGAAAGACTGCATGCCCGTAAAAGACCTCACTGTAGAAGCGTCTCCTGACCTTACAAAGTTGGACGCCCCAAGCGAACGCCCGCAAAAAGTGGGCTTCGTCAGTCTTGGCTGCCCCAAGAACCTGGTCGACAGCGAAGTCATGATGGGAATGCTGGCCCGCGCCGGAGCCGAACTGACCCGCCGCGCCGAAGACGCCGACGTCATCGTCGTCAACACCTGTTCTTTCATCGAGAGCGCCCAACAGGAATCCATCAACACCATTCTGGAAATGGCGGGGCACAAGACCGGCGGCAAGGCCAAGAAACTCGTCGTCGCCGGATGTTTGGTCGAACGTTTTCGCGACCAGATCCGCAAGGATATTCCCGAGGTCGACGCGGTCGTAGGGACAGGCGAGTTGGAAAGCATTCTGTCTGCTACCGGAATCGCGAATGCGCCGGCACATAGCCACTCGCCGCTGGTCACAATTCAGTCGCGCGCCGAAGGCGATGCCCGGGCAGCGCAGGGTCGCTTCTCCCGCGAAACATGGGACGGAGCCGTCGCCGACCTGCCGAATTACCTTTACGACGACGCCACGCCCCGCATTCTCGCCACGCCCGGCCACATGGCTTACATCAAGATTGCCGAGGGTTGCGATCATCCGTGTACCTTCTGCATCATCCCGCAGTTGCGTGGGCAGTTTCGGTCGCGGCGTTTTGAGTCGGTCATTGCAGAAGCCGAGCGCCTGGCACAGTCCGGAGTCCGCGAGGTTATCCTGATCGGTCAAGACACGACTTGTTACGGCGAAGATTTTGAGTTGAAAGATGGCCTCGCACTTCTGCTGGAAAAACTCGCGGCGATTGAAGATCTGCGCTGGGTGCGCTTCCTTTACGCCTATCCCAACAAGATTACGGGCAAGCTTCTGGATACGATCGCCGCGCACGAAAAGATTTGCTCGTACATGGACGTGCCGTTGCAGCATGCCTCCGCTACTGTATTGAAACGAATGAAGCGCGGAGGCGGGGCTGACGTGTTTCTGCGCTCCATTGCGAAAATGCGACGGACGATCCCCGACCTAACCCTGCGGACATCCTTCATCGTCGGCTTCCCCGGCGAAACCGAAAAGGAATTCGAAGAGCTATGCGACTTCGTACGCGAGGCCCAGTTCGATTGGATGGGAGCCTTCGCCTATTCCGATCAAGACGGCGCCGGCGCCTATTCTCTCGACAAGAAACTGTCGCCGCGTGAAATCGAACGCCGCCGCAAGCATCTGATGTCGATTCAGCGCCAGATCAGCAAGAAAAAGAAGAAAGCCTTGGTTGGCCGCGAGTTCGATCTCGTACTGGAAGGCGAATCGGAAGAGACCGAACTATTGTTGGAAGGGCGCACTCCGATGCACGCACCCGAAATCGATGGCAAAGTTTTCGTCAACGATTTTCCCGAGGATATGGAACCGCAACCCGGCCAGTTCTATCGCTGCGAAATCACCGAGGCCCACGATTACGATCTCGTGGCGAGAATCATTTAATCAGCCATGCCCCGCAAGCGCTCCGTCAAGCTCCGTTGCCCAATCTGCAAGAAAGCGGTCACAAGCACCGTCGCGGACTTCCCTTTCTGCAGCGACCGCTGCCGCCTGATCGACCTCGGCAAGTGGGCCAGCGGCCAATATGTGATCCCCTCTCCAGTGACCGACGCGGAAGAACTGGTCCGGGAAGACCCTCCGGAAGATTCAGACTCGGATTAGTAGCTGGAGATGGAGTTTGGGTGTTCGGGCAAGATGCTCCGAACTGCCGCCCAGGATGGTGGCGCTACGAACCGCTAACATGCACAAGTCTGATATTGAGAGAGCCCCGCGGTGGGCATCGGCGATCGCAACGTTCTGCGGCATCGGACACCTTCGCCCCGGCCCCGGAACGTGGGGTTCGGCCGCCGCGACCCTACTGTGGGCTGCACTGGCCTATGCACTGCCGCCGCAGTTCCGAATGCCGACCTGTGTCGCCCTCTCTATCTTGGTAACGGTTGTCGGAATCCCCGCCGCGACGCAGGTTGCGCGCGCTTATGGTCGCAAGGATCCACAATTCGTGGTCATCGACGAGGTCGCGGGTCAACTGATTGCATTAATCGCCGCGCCCCTCGCATGGAAAACTTTCCTCGCGGGTTTTATACTTTTTAGAGCCTTCGATATCGTCAAGCCCCCTCCGGTGCGGCAACTGGAAAGGCTTCCCGAAGGAACGGGCATTGTGCTCGACGATGTTGCGGCGGGACTTTTGGCGTTAGTGGTAATGCAACTTCTTCTCCGTTCAGGTCTACTAAGATAGTACCGAGTAGCGGGAACCGAAGTTGCGAGCCACAGCTCGCAGGCTCGTTACCCAGTACAAGGTACTCGGTACTTTTCCTACATGGCATTTTCCGATCGTATTCTCGGCAGAAAAAACGTCAACGGCGGACCGCACACCGAATCCGTCTCTCCAGCGTGCGCGCTCACTGGCGGCGAAATTCGAATCCAAGGATCAGCGCTGCGTCCCCAGGAGCTGATTCGCCCGCAAGTAAAGTTTGGGGATTTCGAAGGCGCGGTCGTCATCAGCTCCGACGCTTTCGTCATCACGCGCGTTCCGGAAGGAGCGACCACGGGCCCCGTCTCCATCGCCGCCGATGGCCAGACGAGCAATCCTCAGACGGTGTACGTGGCGGTGCCCATCGCAGAGAATCTTCACCCGGTCACCAATCCCGCGCTCGACGCCGAGGGCAATGTTTATGTCACCTTCTCCGGATCGCGCGGCCAGAAGGTTCCAGTTTCAATTTTTAAAATCGACACCAACTACGGCGTGAAGCCATTCGTCAACGAGATGATGAACGCGACCGCCATCGCATTCGATTCGCAAGGTCAGATGTATGTCTCGTCTCGTTATGATGGCGCGGTCTACCGAGTCGCGCCGAACGGATCGATGACCACCTTCGCCGAAGGTCTCGGAGTTGCAACCGGCATCGCCTTCGATCGCGAGCAGAGTCTTTACGTCGGTGATCGCAACGGCACCATCTTTAAGATTTCCCGAGACCAGCAAACATTCGTCTTCGCCACGCTTGAACTCAGCGTTTCGGCCTACCATCTGGCCTTCGGGCCTCACGGCGATCTTTTTGTTACCGGTCCCAACGACCGCGTCTTCAAGATCGATCCCAGCGGAGCGGTAACCACCTTTTACAAAGGCTTGGGCCGTCCGCAGGGTTTGGCTTTCGACGCGGAAGGAAACCTGTACGTCGCCGCATCGCTGGCGGGCACCCGCGGCATCGTAAAAATCACACGCGAGGCGAAGGCGAGCCTCGAAGTGGCCGGCCAAGGTTTGGTCGGCCTGGCGTTTGCGCCCGGCCGCTCCGCAATTCTGGCAACGACCAGCGCCGTCCACCATCTATCGTGGAACATTCCAGGACTTCGGCTGATCCCAGAGTAGATTTATGCGGGCTAGAATCTCGCTGTGTCTAGTTCTCCTCTTTGCGGGGAATCTTGAGAGCCAGTCCGCTCCGTCACAAAGGTTGAAATGCAATCCCAAAATTGTTAAACCCGTCTCTCAGTCCGCGGCCTTGCATGCTAAGGCTGGCACCTCCCTTGAGGGGTACAAGCGCTCCCCTCTGATCACATTCGAGATGGATGAGGCAGGAGAGGTGCGCAGCGCCAAGATCAAGCACACCAGCGGCTCATCGGCAGTCGATGAGATGGCCCTCAATTCAGTAAGGCACTGGAAATTCAAGCCTCTGCCTGGTTGTGGGACTGTGAATTCCGAGGCCAGCCTCACCATTGATTTCTCTGCAAACTAAGTTCCGAGTCGCATCTTTTCTAGTCTGCCTGCGTACTCCGTCTCCTCTGTGTTTTCATTTCCTGCTTTTCATTTAAACTTGCACCCGTGAACGCCGAGATTATCGCGATAGGCTCCGAGATGCTCACGCCCTATCGCATGGACACCAACTCTCTTTACCTGACGGACCAACTCAACCAGTTAGGTGTCGATGTCATCTTCAAAAGCATTGTCGGGGATAACTTGCGCCATCTGGTCGCAGCCGTACAGCACGCGCTGTTTCGCTCTGACATTCTGATTTTCAGCGGAGGTCTCGGCCCGACTGAGGACGATCTCACTCGGGAGGCGGTCGCCGAGGCCCTGGGAGTCGCATTGCATCGCGATGCCGACGTTCTCACCCGACTGGAGCAGCGCTTCGCCGAACGCGGTTGGAAGATGTCTCCCAACAATGCCAAACAGGCGGAAGTTTTGGAGGGCGCAACGGTCCTTCCCAATCCGAACGGCACGGCTCCGGGCCAATGGCTCAGCGGTCAGTTCGATGGACGCGAACACATCATCGTCCTGCTGCCCGGTCCTCCGTTCGAACTCAAAGGACTCTTTGAGAATGAAGTGCGCGAGCGTTTGCGGGCCAAGGTGCCGCCCGCACATCTGTTCACTCGCACTCTGAAAATTGCTATGCTCGGCGAGTCCGCGGTCGACGCTCGCGTTTCTCCAATTTACAAACGATATACCGACGTTGAAACCACAATCCTTGCGGGCGCCGGAGAAATTGAGCTCCATTTCAAAACCAAAGCCGTCACGATCGAAGCTGCCCAGGCTCGCGCAGATGAAGTTGCGGGTCTGGTCGAGGATGAACTCGAAGATGCTGTCTACTCGCGCAATGGAGAATCTCTGGAGCAGATCGTCGGTTACTGGCTGCAGATGCGCAACTCCACGGTTGCTGTAGCCGAATCCTGTACGGGAGGCTTGCTCTCCGAGCGCATCACGTCCCTGAGCGGTAGCTCCCGATATTTTCTTGGAGGCGCGATCGTCTACTCCAACCAGTTGAAGACCGAACTCGCCGGCGTCCCATCAGAAATGATTTTGCGGCACGGCGCAGTCAGCCGCGAGGTGGCTGCGGCGCTGGCAGAAGGCATTCGCTACCGCTGCGCTTCCACCTTGGGAGTCGGGATCACAGGAGTTGCAGGCCCGAATGGCGGAACCGCTGAGAAGCCCGTCGGCATAGTTTTCCACGCCGTCGCGAGCGACTCTGGGACGGAAGTCGTGCAACGAAATTTCCCCGGTGACCGAAAACGAATCCGCCGCTTCGCCTCAACAATGGCGCTGGATATGCTGCGGAAGGCATTGATGTGAACGAAGCTGCTAGCTCTTAGCTTCTGGCTTCTGCAGTAGATCGACGCGATTTTGCTTAGCTAAGAGCTAGAAGCTAAAAGCTAGTAGCGGTTTTATGCGCCTCTTTCTCGCTCTCGATATCGACGCCCAGATCCGGGATCGCATCCTGCGGTTCGTAGACGGTGTCCGCAACTTCGTCCCCGAAGCGCGCTGGATGCCCGCAGAATCGCTGCACGTCACTTTGAAATTCATCGGCGAGCAGCCCGAGGCTGTGGCGGAGTCGATCCAGCAATCCCTGAAAACAATTTCAGCGCCGCCCGTCGAACTTCACTTTCACGGCGTACGGATTCTTTCCCACCGTGAACTCTGCCCGAGTCTTTTGGGTGGGTATCGACGCCGGACCTGAACTCGTGGCGCTTGCCGCTTCCGTGGATCAGAAAACAGCGCTACTCGGTATCCCGAAAGAGGATCGAGCGTTCAGTCCTCACTTGACCCTAGCCCGAGGCGCTGGTCGTTCGGGCGCTCCGCGCCGCAACAAGACGGACGGACCGAATAGCGTCTTCCGGCGCTTGCAAGAGAAGCTGGCTGCATTGCCCGCACCCGATTTTGGTACGATGAGCGCCCGCGAGTTCTATCTTTACCAAAGCCACCTCTCGCCGAAAGGATCGACGTACACAAAGCTGGCCGCGTTTGGTTTAAAGTAGCGCCGGCGACTCGCCGGCTGTCGCGAAGGCGTCTCGCCTTCGCAACCAGCCACACAGTATTCATGACGCATATTCCTCATCATCGCGGTCGCCAGCTATCTTCTGGGCTCGATCCCCTTCGGCTATTTGCTGGTACGGGTCTTTCGCGGCGAAGACGTCCGCCGCAGCGGCAGCGGCAACATCGGCGCGACCAACGTATCCCGCAAATCGCCGCTGCTTGGGGCGCTCACCCTCCTCCTCGATGCCGTCAAGGGATATTGCGCGGTTTATCTCGCCGATATCGTCGCGCAACTCTCGCCCGCGAGCCCGCGCCATCAGCAATGGATGGCGACCGCGGCCCTCCTCGCCATCGTTGGCCACATGTTTCCCATCTGGCTGCGTTTCCGCGGCGGAAAGGGCGTCGCCACCGCGCTGGGTGCTTTCCTACGCTTCAGTCCGATCGCAGTCGCAATCTCCGTCGTCATCTTCCTGCTGAGCCGTAGCGCTTTCCCGGCGCATCTCCCTCGGGTCAATCGTCACCGCTTGTCTGTTCCCTGTTGTACTCTGGCTGTTGAATATCTCTCACGATCCGGTCGTCATGGGATTGATCACCATGGCATCACTTCTCATCGTCGCGAGGCATCATCAAAATATTCGCCGCCTGCTTTCTGGCGACGAGCCGCGTTTTTCGCTAAAAAAATAAATGAGCGATGTCGCTATCGTCGGAGCGGGAGCGTGGGGCACCGGGCTTGCCATCGTCCTTGGACGAAAGGGCACGCATCGCGTCCGGCTCTGGGCTCATGAATCCGACGTCTGCGATTCCATCAACCGTCAGCGCGTCAACGAAAAGTTTCTGCCTGGACGCCCGATTCCCGAAGCCGTCTCCGCCTCCAACGATCTTGCTGCGGTTCTTGACGGTGCCCAAATTATTGTCAGCGTTATGCCGTCGCAGCACTGCCGGGGTCTCTTTGAGCGGATGCGCTCTTTAATCCATCCGCACACATTGATTGTCAGCGCTACCAAGGGTCTGGAAGAAAGCTCGCTCCTGCGAATGACGGAAGTGATTCGAGAAGTTCTCTCGAACAACGGGCCAAGTGCCGCATCGCGTTCGTTGCAACCAGGCGGGGATTCTGAATTTCAGATCGGTGCGCTCAGCGGCCCGTCGTTTGCCCAGGAAGTCGCTCGCGGAGATCCCACCGCCGTCACAATCGCATCTGGAGACGAGAATTTTCTGCATACTGTGCAGAGAGAATTCAGTGATGCCGCCTTTCGTGTCTACACCAATCACGATGTCACCGGCGTCGAACTAGGCGGCGCGCTAAAGAACATCATCGCCATCGCTGCGGGGATATCGGATGGCCTCGGGTTGGGGCACAACTCTGCCGCCGCCCTGATGACGCGGGGTCTAGCCGAGATGACTCGCCTCGTCGTTGCTTGCGGAGGTCGCGCCGAAACGATGGCCGGGCTCGCCGGCATGGGAGACCTGGTACTGACTTGTACGGGCGGGCTTTCTCGCAACCGCAGCGTCGGAGCTGAACTCGGCCACGGAAAAAAGCTGCCTGACATTATCGCCGGCATGCATGGCATGGTTGCCGAAGGCGTTTTCACCACGACAGCAGCAGTAGGATTGGCCAAATCCAGAGGCATTGAGATGCCCATCACTGAACAGATGCATGCCATCCTGCATCACGGTAAATCCCCGCGGGAAGCGATCCAGGAATTGATGACGCGGAGCGGGAAAAGTGAAATGAATCGCTACTAAAGGAAACTTCGAGGAGCATCGCAATGCGAGGAATGAATCTAGCTTTTGCCGTACTGGTTCTTGTTTCACCACTTTGCCATTCGGTGGCGCAATCAAAAACCGTCGCCGAACGCCTTGGTTATCCGGCCGACTCAAAACTTCTAATTATCCACGCCGACGATCTCGCCGTTGCTCACTCCGAAGATGTTGCTAGCTTCGATGCTCTCGATCGTCACGCGGCGACTTCCGCCAGCATCATGATCCCGTGTCCATGGCTCACCGAAGTTGCCACTTACGCCAAGGCCCATACGGACGCAGATCTTGGTTTGCATCTCACCCTGAGCAGCGAATGGAGCACGTACCGCTGGGGACCGATCGAATCGAAAGACAAAGTCCCAAGCCTTCTCGACCCCTCCGGCAATCTCTGGCCCGAAGTCGCGCCCGCCGTCGAGCACATAAAGGCCGACGATGCCGAACGTGAACTTCGCGCTCAGGTCGAACATGCCATCGCGGTGGGCATTCATCCAACACACCTCGACAGCCACATGGGAATTCTCTTCGCACGTCCCGATCTATTTGCCGCCTATGTGAAGGTCGCCCATGAGTACAAATTGCCCTTCCTGGCGGTGCGCTCTACGAACTCCTCCCCTGCCATGCTTGCCTCCCTCTCGGACAAAGACATCGTCCCAGACGCCATCGTCATCGCCAACCCAAGCGTGGCCGTCGCCGACTGGCAGAATTTCTACCTGACTGCGGTTAAGAACCTGAAGCCCGGACTGACGGAATTCATTGTTCACCTTGCGCACGATGATGCCGAGTTCCGTGCCGTTTCTGTGGATCATCCGGACTACGGCGCAGCCTGGCGCCAGCGCGACTATGACGTAGTGACCAGCCCGCAATTCAAGAAAGCGCTGGAAGACAATCGCGTTGTCCTCGTTCATTGGAGTGACATAAAAAAACTCCTCAATTAGCGGTCAAAGTGCCGCTTTCAGTATGGTTTTAGCGGCCCTGAATCTTCGAATAGCCCACCAGCGCAACCTGCAGGCCATCCGTACCTCGTCGAACGGTACTTCCGTAATGTGCTGCGGACCGCCTTTTGCTTCGTCCTGCCTCATTCCCCGATAAACTTTCAGAGATACCCTTGTAAGCGCCGCCACTTCGACATCGGCGTCCCACAAGTGAGGGGAGACAATTGTCCGCCGGCCCTTTCCATCACGCGCGCATACCGATTCTGTACCTGATCCTCGGCGTTTTGCTGGTCATTAGTATCGTCCCGATGTACTTCTACTCGGCGCGAGTCGAGTCGATTAATCGGGACCGCCTGAAGACCAACGAGATGCTGTTGCAGAACACCGTCACGCGCTCACTTGCCGACGATTTGACGCAGCATGAGCGTTCGTTGCGCATGATGCTCTCGAACCTGTCCTCCGCAATCCAGGTCGCGAGCGGCGGCGATATTGGCGACCAGAATATTGACTCCCCTGAATTGCGCGCCCTGCTGGAAAACTTTGTATCGTCCTCCGACGAGATCGCCTACGCCACGCTTCTGAATGCCGATGCCAAGGGCATTTCCGCCGGACGCATCGCGCCCGACGCATTCCTGGGCCGCGAGCTGGAGCGCGCCTACGCCGCCGCCCGCGACGGCCGCGTGTATAACGGACAGGCCCTGGTGGTTGGCGAAGGCAAATCGGCGCGCACTGTATTCGTGGTCAGCTCCCCGGTGCAATATCAAGCCCATTTCCTGGGAATGATTGCTTCCGTTGTCGATCTTCACTTCTTGATTCGTGGACTGCAGGAAGCCAGCGGAAACATGCTGACTCCTTACGTTGTAGACGCCCAAGGACGCCTGGTGGCGGCCGCGACGCCTGAATTCGCTACCGGACAGGACATGAAAAATCTTGACATTGTGAAAAGCTTTGTCGAGAACAAAGCCCAGTTGACCGCTACCCGCGAATTCACGGTGGTGACGAAGACCGAGTCGGTAGAGATGCTGGGCACTTACTGCCCGGTCATCGCGCTGAACTGGGCGGTCGTCGTCCAGAAGCCACGTCGCGAAGCTTACAGTGGCGTTTACGAAATGCAGCGCACCGAGCGCTTGTTGGCGGCGCTAGCCGTTTGCCTCAGCATCTTCGTCAGCATCGTTGCCGCTCGCCGCATCACGAATCCCTTGCAGACGCTCACTCAGTTCAGCCGCGCACTCGCTCACGGCGATTTCTCTCAACGTGTGAATTTATGGAGTCGTACCGAGATCGGTGAACTTGCCCAAACGTTCAACACCATGTCGGAAGAACTTGAGCGCTTCGTTGAAGACCTCAAGCGCGCAGCCGAAGAAAACCGGGCGCTGTTTATGGGCTCGATTCAGATGCTCGCCGGAGCGGTCGACGAAAAAGATCCCTACACCCGTGGCCACTCCGATCGCGTTACCCGTTATTCGCTGCTGATCGGGAAAGAGATGAAGCTCGACGCCATGTTCATGGAGACGCTACAGGTCTCCGCGCAACTGCACGACGTGGGCAAGATTGGTATCGAAGATCACATTCTCAAGAAGCCGGGCGCGCTGACCGAAGAGGAATTCGAAGTGATGAAGACACATACGACCAAAGGCGCGAATATTCTGCGCCCGGTCACGCAGCTTGCGGAAATGCTGCCCGGCATCGAACTCCACCACGAAGCTCTCGACGGTCGCGGATATCCTTACGGCCTCAAGGGCGAGCAGATTCCCCTCCTGGCGCGCGTTATCGCCGTTGCCGATACCTTCGATGCGCTGACCACCAATCGTCCGTACCAGCAGGCGCATACTCCCGAACAGGCGCTGCAGATTATCAAGAACCTGGCCAACAAGCGGCTCGACCCAGAAGCTGTGAACGCGCTGCTGGCAGTTTACGAACGCGGCGAGATCCGCATTCAACGCTTCACTATTAAGCGCCCGGTACCGGCATCCTCGGCAGCCGGCGCCGCTGCAGCCACAGCGGCATCCGCTCCCGCTGCAGTGGTGAAACCTCCCGAAGCAACCCCCCTCGAAAAGACTCCTGTCTAACGACGCTTACCAGACGTCTTCCAACTTCTTGCTCACCCGACTCTCATCGCATACTTAAGGCCATTTCCAGCGAGGGATATAATGGCGCACACACATGGCGTTGTCTGCGGGCACCAAGATTGGACAGTATGAAATTCTCTCGCCCCTCGGTGCGGGCAATATGGGCGAGGTATACCGTGCGCGCGATACCCGCTTACACCGCGATGTTGCCATCAAGGTTCTGCCCAAGCTAGTCTCCCTCGACCCCGAACGTTTACAGCGTTTTGAACAGGAAGCCAAAGCCGCCGCGTCGCTCGCGCATCCCAACATTCTCGCCATATACCAGATGGGAACTTTCGCGAACGCTCCGTATCTCGTGACGGAACTTCTCGAAGGCAAGACGCTGACGGAGACCATCCGCCGCGGGCCTCTTCCTTTTCGCAAGACCATTGAGTACGGGGTACAGATCGCGCAAGGTCTGGCGGCTGCGCATGAGAAAGGCATCGTCCACCGCGACCTCAAACCCGAAAATATTTTTGTCACGAAAGAAGGCCGCATCAAGATTCTGGATTTCGGCCTGGCGAAATTTCTTCCAGCGAAGGATTCCGCTACGAACTACTCCCCCACGATCACGCTGCCCGGCGTCGCGATGGGCACGGTCGGCTATATGTCGCCCGAGCAGGTGCGCGGGCTCGCCGTCGACCAGCGTTCCGACATCTTTGCGTTGGGAGCGATTCTTAGCGAATTGGCAATGGGCAAAGCGACCTTCGAGCGTCCTACGTCGGCGGACACCATGAGCGCGATCCTTAACGACGAGCCTCCGTCGATTGCGCATCTCGCGCCTGACACGCCCGCGGCGCTGGAGAAGGTCGTGCGGCGCTGCCTCGAAAAGAATCCGGAGCAACGGTTTCAGTCGGCTTCCGATCTGGCCTTCGCGCTCGAGTCTCTCTCGGATCCCTCGCAGCTGGCGGTTAGCGGACCGCATCCTGTCGCTGCAACTCCACCGCGCCGGTGGAGAATCGCTTCCGCGATCAGCGCACTGCTGGTGGTCGCGGTCATTGCGGTCTTCGCTTACATTCTGCTACGCCCTCCGGCGCCGCCGAAGCTTTCGAACTACGTCCAACTCACGCACGACGGACAGCAGAAATCGATTATCGGAACCGATGGCGCGCGTCTTTACCTGAGCCTCGGCGCGGTACGCTCAGGAAGTTTCGCTTCCCACGGAGTTTCCGAAATGTCGGTCGCCGGTGGCGATCCGCGAAAGCTTTCAGTCCTCCCTTCCGTCAATATGCAGCCGGTGGATCTCTCACCGGATGGATCGGAATTGCTCGTTGTCGATGGACAAGGAGCGCCGCCGAAGGGTCCGCTGTGGAGCATTCCCTTAGTAGGAGGATCACCGCGCAAACTGGGAGATCTGACCGCTGAAACCGCCTCATGGTCTCCGGATGGCAAAAAGCTTGCCTATACGAATCTGGGAGACCTCTATGTCGCGAATCGCGACGGCTCTGGCTCGCGAAAGGTGCTCAGCGTAAACGGAGACATCCTGAACGTCGCGTGGTCGCGCGATGGCGAGACCCTTCGCTTCGATTCGTCCGGAACTGCGGGAACCGTCGGCCAACAACTGGAATGGGAAGCGTCGGCGAACGGGAAAAACCTTCACCGGCTTTTGGAGGGTTGGCACTCTACTACGGACGAATGTTGCGGACGCTGGACCGCGGATGGCGCATTTTTCGTCTTTCAATCGGCGGGACAAATCTGGGCACTTCCAAGCGCGGGCAGCTTCCTGCATCGCAATCCGAAGCCGGTTTTGCTGACTTCGAGTCCAATGTCGCTGTCGTCCCCACTTCCCAGCAAGGATGGCAGAAAGCTGTTCGTGACGGGCCAGACGTTTCGCGGCGAACTGACGCGCTACGACATGAAGTCACGACAACTGGCGCCCTTCCTCGGCGGAATTTCGGCGGAGTTCGTCGCCTTTTCGAAAGATGGACAATGGGTCACTTACGTGTCCTATCGCGACGGTGCACTATGGCGAAGCAAGATTGACGGCAGCGAACGGTTACAACTGACGTATCCACCGATGTCTCCGGTTCTGCCGCGGTGGTCTCCCGATGGTAAGCAAATCATCTTCTTCGAGTTTGCGCGCGGCACTGACAAACCTGCCCGGCTCTACGAAGTGTCTCCGGAGTCCGGAAATCCTCATCCGCTGCTGCCAGAGGACCGCACGCAGCAACTCGATCCAAACTGGTCGCCCGATGGAACGAAAATCATCTATGCGGGCGAGTCCAATGATCCTGCGTCGGCTATTCACATTCTCGATCTTCCAACCCAGAAGATATCGAACCTGCCCGCGTCCGATGGACTATATTCGCCTCGCTGGTCGCCCGACGGACGCTTCGTGTCCGCCTTCTCGGCCGATTCAAAAACACTGCTGCTCTTTGATTTCCAAACTCAGAAATGGAGCGAGCTGGCGAGTGGATCATTAAGCTGGCTGAACTGGTCGCACGACAGCAAGTACGTGTACGTTCTGGATTATCGCGGCAAAGATGCGGTGGTTCGAATTCGCATCAGCGACAAAAAGGTCGAACCGGTCGTTGATTTACAAAACTTCGTGACGGTTGGCCGGTATGGCGCCTGGCTGGCATTGACTCCGGATGATTCGCCGCTCGTGCTGCACGATACAGGCTCACAGGATATTTACTCGGTGGACTGGCAATCGCAGTAAGATCGTCCCCTTCGAAGCGGCGTGCGAGGTTCGCCAACCACTTCTATAACGCAGCGACTTTTCTTTGCACGGCCAGGAAATACAGCGCCACCAGGATCAGCAGAAAACCATTCGCCCCCAAGACCACGGGAGCAGTGAATGCCGGCACGAGCCATCCCGATACCAGGTTTCCCATCGGCATACCTCCGCGGAAGGCACAGTTATAAACGCTCATCACGCGTCCGCGCATTTCATTGGTGGTGATCAACTGAACCAGCGACGTCACCGTAGCGAACACCGCCATCATCGATGCGCCTACGATGACGAGCATGGCGTAAGAAAGCGGCAGGTGTTTCGAAAGCGAGAATCCGGCGATGCCTGCTCCCAGGCAAATCAACATGATCAGCGCGAAGCGGCCCTTGTTCGAAATATTTCCCTTCCCTGCCACCGCGAGCGATCCGCAGATCGATCCGACTCCCATGAGAGAAAGGAGGTTACCGTAGGTTTCGGGGCCACGATGGAAAATGTCTTTCACGAAGACAGGAATGTAGGTGCGCATCGGCATGCTCAGCGCCGTCATGCAGAAAGCGAGAACGATGAGCGCCTCCATCGATCCTTGCTTGCGAATGAACCGAATTCCCTCTTTCAGACTGCTCAAAATCGATTCCTTCGTGCTGGCCGGCAGGAATCGCGCCGTAATCATCGAGAGCGAGATCACTGGAGCGACGAACGAAAGCGCGTTCAGGCCGAAACACCACTTCTCGCCAAAGCGAGCCAGTGTAATTCCAGCAAGTGCGGGCCCAACGGTGACCGCCAGGTTGAACTGTATGGAGTTGAGAGCAATGGCATTCGGCATATCCTCGCGTTCGACGAGGCTTGGAATCAGCGCCTGATAAGCAGGCCCTCCGAAGGCTTGTGCCAAGCCCGAGACGAATGACAGGCAGAGAATTGGCCAGACGTGGGTAAGCCCTAAAACAACCAGCAAAGTCAGAGTGGCCGCGCTGGCCATCTGAACGTACTGCGACAGCAGTAATATCTTCCTGCGCTCGCTGCGGTCGGCGACAACTCCTCCGAGCAGGGAAAAAAGAAAGATCGGAATTCCGGCAAGGAACTGATCGAGCGCCAGCAGGAATGCCGAGTGACTGAGGCGATAGATCAGCCAGCCTTGGGCCACGATCTGCATCCAAGTGCCGATGCTGGACGTGCACGCGCCGATCCACATGAGGCGGAAATCGCGATACTGAAATGCCTTGAATACTCTGCGCAACGTCGAATTTTGCATGGGCACGAAGCAGATTCCCTGGGTAGCAATCTATCTTCGCATGGATGGGGCGGATGCGGTTGCGGACCGCCGCCCGACAGTCAGCGAGGCGAGGCCAACTCCCGCAAACCACCTTTCAGAATCAAGGCACTACCAATCGCCCCGACAGAATTACTTAGGGGAGCTTCAGCTCGCAAAAAAAACTCACCGGCGTTGTGGACAATCGCCGGTGAGCTTCCCTCTTGCTCAGGAGACGCCATTGCGCCGCATGATATTTGCCCGACGAACGAACTACCATGCGCAGTTGTTATCTAAGTCTCTCCAGCCCTTCTCCCGTATTCATCCAGCGAGCACATTCGGGCCCCAGTTCCTTTATCGTGCGCGCTTCATATTCGGCGCAATCCTCGGCGGTGAGGACATCTTTCCACCGGCCATTGACTCCCTTGTTGATGAAAGTGCCCGCGCCACCCTCCCATACCGTGCCGCCGAGAGGCGCGCTCTTTCCGGCATTCTGCTTCATCCAGTCAAATGAGCAGTATTCCTCGATCGCGGGCCAACGAGACTCGTCAACGTGGATTTCGAGGAACGCAGCGATACGTCGCATCTGTCCGGGCATGTCGTTCTTGAGTTGGTTGTAATGGACAAAAAGGACATTGGGCAATTCACGAATGGCCCACCACGAGCGCATATTTTCCCAGAGCGACCAGAAGGGATAGCCGTCCCGATCAAGCCAGTCACGCCAGTACTGGCAAATATCGGCGGGCGGCGGATCGATTGGAGGACCGACGCGTCCCGGAGTGTCATTCAACAATTCGTACCAGTTGGAGTTGGCATTCGCATGGTGGTTGTACATGCTCCACATCACGTCACGCGCGTCGCGGGCCACGTAAATGTATTTGGCCTTCAGCGAGAAGACGAGCGCATCGACGGGCAGATGAGTTTTGATAAAGCGCCGGTGGGTTTGCGCTTCCAGCGCAGGCAACTTAACGTGCCTTGGCGGAACCCGCAAATCAACCCACGGCGACATTTCGGAAACGGCGATGTCAGGATTTCCGCCGAAGATAAGCTGACCCACAATCTGCTGTGTCCAGGTTGTTCCAGCCTTGGCATAGGAGGCGATGACAATGTCATCGTCGCGAAACTGGAAGTCGTTCCAAACGGTCGAATCGAAGTGATGGTTGTGCAATTCCCGAGTCTTGACTGCGTTCCCCATGCGATGTCCCCATAAACAGTTTTCGTAAAGCAGTTTTCGTATTTTTATCACGAAATAGTTCGACACGGCAGCACTGGAACCCCAAGCTAAACTCCCCAGAAAGTGACAGGTTTGTGACAATTTTTCACCCGCCTCGACAGAAAATTGCATCGGTCATTGAGCGTGGACGTGGAGGGTTTCTATGATGCTTTGGTCCGTGTTGGGCGGTGTACCAGCTGTGCGGCGACTTGGTAACGCACGTTCGGGATTCCGCACGGTATCCGGCGCAATTCTGGCGGGCGCGATCGTGTTCGGAACGATGTTTGCTCAACCAGTAGCCGCCCAGACGTTCACCGCCTTGGTGAATTTCACCGGGACGAACGGGGCCAGCCCGTTATTTGCTCCCCTCGTGCAAGGAGCAGACGGCAGCTTGTACGGAACCACTTCCACCGCCGGCGCACACCAGCAAGGCACAGTCTTCAAAGTCACGACCAAGGGCGTGCTCACGACGCTTTACAACTTTTGCTCACAGACATCTTGCGCGGACGGCTCCGCTCCATTCGCAGGGCTCGCGCTCGGCAAGGACGCAAGCTTCTACGGAACCACAGAGGCGGGTGGAGCGCACGGCGATGGAACGGTCTTTCGCATCACCTCGCGGGGAGTGCTCACCACGCTGCATAGCTTCAATTTCAGCGATGGAGCAAATCCCTACGCTGGAGTGATTCAAGGTCGGGATGGCAATTTCTATGGGACCACCGAGTCCGGAGGAAAGAACATACTGGGCACAGTGTTCAAGATCACTCCGCAAGGCGTTTTCACGTCGCTTCACAGTTTTAATTCGATGGATGGCTCGTCTCCGGAAGCGAAGCTGATGCAGGCGGCAGACGGGAATTTCTACGGCACAACCTACACCGGAGGGACCAATGGCTACGGAACTGTCTTCAAGGTGACTCCGGCTGGGGCGCTCACCACGCTGCACATATTTACCGACGAGACCGAAGGCCGAGCGATTACCTCAGGATTGGTGCAGGCGAGCAACGGTACTTTTTACGGAACTACAACGCTGGGCGGACCGAACGGCTATGGCTCCGTGTATGCGATGACAGCGCGCGGCGTGGTGACAATCCTGCACAGCTTCAGCGCGACCGATGGAGCAACTCCAAATGATCTTGCGCTCGGCAGCGACGGAAATTTGTACGGTACGACAATCTCCGGTGGTCTGAATACCGACGGGACGGTTTTTGAAGTGACCCCGCAAGGAGCCTTTTCAACCCTGCATGATTTCAACGGAAACGATGGGGCAGATTCGTTTGCCGCTCTGGTGCAGGTCTCCAATGGAATTTTTTATGGGACGACGCGCGTTGGCGGCTCCAAGAAAGACGGCGTCGTTTTCAGCATAAATGTCGGGCTAGGAGCGCGCTGAGGCGGCGGTTTACACACCTCATTCGTTCCCAAACTGCCTGTCCTTGCAAACGCGTCGGGTAGCCTGCCCCGAAATCTATATTGCGTTTTCCGCTGCCCCTGCACATCCGTAACCACCCTCACCCAGCAAATCGGCATCACAATAGGGCGATGCTGAAGCCGCGATCGGCGATGTTGTTCCTGACCTGTGCGCTGATTGCGTGCGGCTTGGTTTTTGCGGCGCTAGGACAAGATCTTCGAGCGACAAGCGCTGGAACGATCGCAACAAATCAGCCGCAGGAAGACTCCTCGAATCGCACCCACGTTAAGAAACAGCCGGGATTGAGCTCGGATGAACGTCTCGCGGTACTGGCCTCCGCGCTCGACTCGAAAACTCCGCGGTATGCCGAGCGCGACTGCTCGCACATGGTTCATGCTATTTATGAACGCGCAGGCTTTCCCTATAACTACGCGGATTCCGATGATTTGTATGCCGGGGTGCACGGCTTCCAGCGCGTCTCCCATCCCGAACCGGGGGACATCGTGGTCTGGCATGGACACGCGGGAATCGTGATTCGGCCGTCAAAGCATGTCTTTTACAGTTTTCTGCATGCAGGTCCCGGTGTGGACGATTATGAAAGCCGCTACTGGAAAGGTCGCGGGCAGGCGCGCTTCTTCCGGTATATCAAGAGCGCTGGCTGTGAAGGATGCCGGGCTTCGAAGTAACCGCCGTCGTTACACTAACAAAATCAGAGCCCCACCCTGTCCTCCCATGGAACTCAGTACAGCGTGGGGCACCTTCATTTAAGGGGTTAGTTCGAAGGCGACACCCGCTCCGGTAGTGCCCCCATTTCCGGTTACACCAAAGAGATTCCCAGACGCATCAACCACCGGCGGGCCCGGCGGGAAGTTGCCGTCGGTACCACCCGTGAAAGCGAACAGAATATCCTGTGTCCAGTTTCCATTGCCGTCGGGCACCAGTTTGAAAATGGTTCCACAGCAAGATGGACCACCGCGCTCGGTCGCGCCATAGAGATTTCCGGCGCTGTCGAACACGATCCCAGACGGGTTGACACCGTCGCCACCGATATAGTCGTGGATCAGCTTGAACGTCCAGGCGCTTCCGCTGGGCGAGAGTTCGAAAATCGTGCCGCAGCCCAGTGGTGCGCACAGGGAATTGTCTCCGTGCCCCGCAAAAAGCGTAGCCCCGAAGATATTCCCGGACGCATCGAAGATCAGGCTCAAAACATCGAAGCCGTCGCTACCACCGGTGAAGGTATAGAGCGTGCTTTTCGTCCAACCGGCACCGTTGCGCGTCATCTTGAATACAATCCCGCAGCCTTCGCCTCCACATCGAGAATTGGCGATCCCCCCGCCGCCTGTCCCTCCGTAAAGATTGCCGGACGCATCGAGTAGCAGACCGGAACCGAATGCCCCATCGGCGCCTCCCGTGAACGTATGAATGACACTGAACGTCCAGTTGCTACTGTTTGGCGAGAGCTCGAAAATCGTGCCGCACCCCTGCGGACAATCGGGCGAGACCAGGCCAGCGAAGTCGGTGCCGCCGTACAGGTTGCCGCTGGCATCCTGAACGAGCGGTGTGAACGGCAAGGCGCCATCAGTCGTAGTAGAAAAACGGTGGAGCACGGTTTCCGTCCATCCCCCGGAGGAGTTGGGCGACAGTTTGAAAACCGTGCCGCAGCCTCCGCTCTGAAATTTGCACTTGCCGCCGCCGGTTGAGGTGGTTCCATACAGATTGCCGTCGAGGCCGAGAAGAAGTGAAGCCTGGGGAGCAGAGCCGTCGACGCCACCCTTGAAGCCGTAGATGGTCGAGTAGGTCCATCCGCTGGATGTGGCGCTCAGCTCGAAAACGGTTCCACAGATGGCTCCGCAGTTGACACCGTAAACGCCGGTCACGCCAAACAGATTGCCGTGAGAGTCGGCGATGAGTCCCGCGGCCGGCTGGTTGGAGCTTCCTCCGCTGAAGTTGTGCAGGATCGTCTCGGAATCTTCGGCCCTGGCGAAGCTGCCGACGAGCAGAACAAGCGCAAGCAGGTTCAAGAACATCTTGATTTTCATCTCTCGTACCTCAATGGTTGCGCCGCGAGGCTGTCGCTTACGAATCATCTGCGCAGACTCTTGCGCCGCTGGCGTTCAGTGGATTTGATTACATCGACGAAGGGGAGAGAGCCCAACCGCTCCGGGGAATTCAAACTAGAGGCACGGTAACTCCGGCTGCGCAATCAAGTCAACTGGGATGATGCTGTAGGGGCGCAGCCTCCAGGCGCGGCGCATCGGGTCGTTCAGGGCAGCAGGCCAAACTCTTTTCCAATCTGGACAGCCTGCGTCCGGCGCTTGGCGCCCAATTTGTCGAAGACGCGGCTGGAGTGGGTCTTCACCGTGTTCTCGCTGACGTAGAGTTTCTCTGCAATCTCGCGGTTGCTCAGACCTTGGGCGATCAACTCAAGAATTTCCAATTCACGACGCGTGATGCTGAGGCTTTCTCTTTTCGCGTCATCGCGACTGAAGGGCATCGCTACCGCTACCGGAACTTCTTGTACGACGATCGTTTCGCGCGATTTCGTAAGCCTCAAACCGAGCCATATACCAAGGACCGCAAAGATAACGGCGACCAGCGCTCCGTAAATCTCGAACGAATGCTCAATGACGATATAGCGGTATTCCATCCATTTGAGGCCGGCAATGAGGACGCCTCCCACAAGCCCGTAAATAAGAACGTGGCGCTTCATCTTCGCGAAAACAAGATTATCCCGGCGTGAACGGCGACAGCAAGAGCGTCTCCGGCCAGTGCCGTTTCATCGTCCCTTCTTTTTCCAGCAATCGACAGGCATTTCCCAGCAGATTTGCTGGCACGTAATTTCCCCAGTCATCGTGAGCTTGCGAGAAGCGGCTAACCTGCTCCGTGAAGGTCGATAAGCAAGCGTGCGCGCATCCTGCCCTACTTACTAACTGAATGCAGAAGAAGTATTGACGGCGCGAAGTGCGCGCACTATCGTGTTCCGAACTCCTTTGGACGCGAGAAAAGAGCGTTTTTATGAAAGCTTCAACGCTGCTATTTACACTCGCGGGCGCGGTTCTGATTAGCACCGCGGTTCATCCTCGCGGCGACGCAACCACCTCGCCTCCGGAGGCGGTTACAGGATTCGACGACCAGACCAACGGTTTTTCCGATCCGGCCCGAAGGACCGCCGACCAGAAATTCTTCGAAGAAGTCGAGCACATCGCTCCCGATGGGCTCGGTCCCGTCTACAACGCCCAGTCCTGCCGGGAATGCCACCAAACGCCAGTGACGGGGGCAGCCAGTCAAGTCTCCGAGTTGAGAGTGGGGCACCTCAACTCTCACCATCAGTTCGAGAATCCGGTGATTCCTATCAATCATGGGACGGAAGTGATCAAGGACCGAACGCTGGTCAACGATCGGGCCATCTGTCCGGAAGTTCAGGAACACGCGCCGGAAACGGAAACCATCCGAACGTTCCGGCTGACCACAAATATCCTCGGCGATGGATACATCGAGGCCATCCCGGACGAGACGCTGCTCAAGATTCGACGCGGGCAATGCCGCGCCACACACGGAAAGATTTGCGGTCAGGCAGTAAAGGTGCTCGTGCCCGAGAGCGAAGGCAAAGACCGCATCGGGAGGTTCGGCTGGAAGGATCAACACGCCAGCCTTCTCGCTTTCGCCGGAGATGCTTACCTCAACGAAATGGGAGTCACCAGCTCCCTTCAGCCCACCGAGGTCACGACCGTGTGCAATCCACCGGTGACCACCACAATTCCGAACAGTGATCCAACCAAGATCACCGAGCCCAACAGCTTGGCCGATCCAACCGACAACGACCTCGCGGACATCGACCACTTCGCCAGCTTCATGCGTTCGTTGAAAGCTCCGCCCCCCGACCAGACGGTTGCCATCACCGCAGAGGCAAGGCGCGGTGCCGAGTTATTCAGCAAAATTGGCTGCGCGATCTGTCACGTGGAAACGATCGTCACCGGGAAAAGTCCGGCAAGTCCTGGAGGACCCGGCTTGCATCCAGAGGCCCTGGAAAACAAGACCATCCACCCATTCAGCGACTTCCTCCTTCACGACATTGGGACGGGAGACGGAATTGCGATCGCGGTGATTGAGCACTTCGGCCGCGAGCGCGTCGAAAAGCGCCTCCGCAAGGAGAAAGATGACGATGCCGAGGAGAAAGCTGAGCCGCCGGCCAAGAATGTTGACGAATGCAGCGAGAGTTACCAGACCCAGGTTGCCGAGGGGGGACGACACTCCAAACTCTTGCGCGACACCCAATGCGCGCGTAACAAAATTAGGACAGCTCCTCTATGGGGGCTGCGGCTGCGCTCGCGCTTAATGCACGACGGCGGGTCGGTACAGGCGGGGGCCGCGATCCGCCGCCACAAAGGAGAGGCCGAGCACGTGACCGGACGCTATCTCATGCTCCCCGTGGCAGATCGAAAAGCAATACTGACCTTCTTGCAATCGTTGTGAACGGCGGGCACCGCTGCTCCGCAGCAGGGGCGACACGAAAACCCGCTCGGTTACCGACCATCTCAAGCTCGACCTTGGCTGTCCCTTGCGACCAAGGTCGAGACAACCTCGTTACTCCTGCACTGCTGGACGTGATGGAGATCACAGTCTGTCGCAGATTTTCTCGCTAGGATCTGGCTCAGAGCATGCCAACGAAGCTCAGGGCCGGGATCCTAGGTTACGGGCGGATGGGGCGCGCATTTGTGGCGGCGATGCGGGAGAACCCGCTCTGGGAAGTGGCCGCCGTCTATGACATCTGCGCAGCGGCCCGCGATCTGGCGCGGCATCACCTTCCGGAAACAAGAATCTACAGTCGTCCCGAAGATATCTTCGCCGATCCTACGATCGAAGCCGTGGGATTGTTTACGCTGGCCGATGCGCGCCCTGCGCAGATCCGCATGGCGCTCGCACATCACAAGCATGTGCTGGCCGAAAAGCCGATTGGCGCTGACGTTGAAACGGAATGGCAACTCGTTCGCGAGATTGAATCCAGCGACCGCTTCGTGGCCGTTAACTTATTCAACCGCAACGCCTGGTATCACAAAGAAATTCAGCGCTTCATTCGTGAAGGCGAGATTGGCGATCTGGCGGTCATTCGCGTCTGCCACATGACGCCCGGCCATATGCCCCTCGAAGGCCACGGTCCGGAAGGCCCCCCGTTCCACGACTGCGGCATGCACTACGTAGACGTCGCCCGCTGGTACGCCCAAAGCGAGTACGACACCTGGCACGCGCAGGGCTTGCGGATGTGGGGATACAAGGATCCATGGTGGGTCCAAGTGCATGGCACATTCGTGAACGGAGTCGTGTTCGACATCACGCAGGGATTCGTTTACGGCCACATGGCCCGACAGCAGCCGCATAACTGCTATGTCGACGCGATCGGAACCAAAGGCGTGGCGCGAATGCGGCACGACTTTACGGAAGCGACCGTTGAACTGTTCGGAGTCCGCAACACTCTCTCTAGAACGTCCCCATTTAACGACAAGAAATTGGACGTGATGGTCGACGTGTTTGCGCGCTCGGTTTTAGCGGGGAAAAATTTGGGATTCCCGCAAGCTCGGGATTCCGTGGTTGCCTCCGAAGTCAGCTGGGCAATGTTGCATGACGCCGTTGCGAACTTGCCTCCGGTGCGTGGAACCGCCGAGGAGATGGACGAAATTCTCGAGGAGCGGCGAAAAATGGTGAACGGCTTTGGATTGCCCGTGAGAGCGGGAGTTCCAGTCACCGTGTGATCGCCTGAGCTTTTTTTTGGCTGATACGCTTTGCATCTGCTCCTTCCCTTTCAAGCTTTCATTTGAACACTCACCGCCGCGCTCTCGTTACACGGCCGTTCGACACACCCCGTCCATCCTGCTTGAGGAACTGCCCGTATAATCAGGTCTAGGTTTCTTATGATCCAGACCTTATTTGGCAGTCTTGAGGAAGAGAAGAAAACTGGCTTTTTAGACCGCATGAAGCAGGCGGTGACGCGGACGCGAGAGAATCTCGCCGAGCGCATCGAGGAAGTCGTTTCGTTCGGGAAAGAAATTGACCGGAATACGCTTGACGATCTTGAAGCCACGCTGATCGGGGCCGATCTGGGATCGACCACGACGCAGGAAGTGTTGGGCAAGCTCCGCGAGAAAGCCGACCGGAAGCAGATCAAGGACGTCGCCGAACTAAAGCGGCTCCTCAAAGAAGAATTGCTGGCGATCTTGACCGCAACCAACTCGCGTCCGGTGAAGCGGGTCGACGGTGTTCCGGAAGTGATCCTCGTCGTCGGGGTGAATGGCACGGGCAAGACCACGACGATCGGAAAACTCGCGCAGGTATTCCGCTCACAAGGAAAGTATGTTCTGCTCGCCGCCGCCGACACTTTCCGCGCGGCGGCGATCGAGCAGTTGGAGATTTGGGGCCAACGCACTGGAACCGAAGTGATCAAAACCAAAGCCGGAGGCGATCCGGCGGCGGTGTTATTCGATGCCTTACAAGCGGGGGTTGCCCGGAAGGTCGATTACGTCGTAGTCGATACAGCCGGTCGATTGCACACGAAAACAAGTCTCATGGCGGAACTCGAAAAGATGCGGCGGACCGCGCAGAAAGTTATACCCAGCGCGCCGCATGAAACGTTGCTGGTCATGGACGCGACAACCGGGCAAAACGGATTGCAGCAAGCACGCCTGTTCACCCAATCGGCGGGAGTGACCGGCATTGTGTTGACGAAGCTCGACGGGACGGCCAAGGGTGGCGTTGTGGTCGCGATCTCGCGTGAATTAGGTCTTCCAGTGCGGTATGTGGGCGTTGGGGAGAAGGCCGGCGATTTGCTACCGTTCGATCCGAAAGAGTTCGTGGATTCGCTGTTCGAATAACCGTCGTATCGGAGGTGCTTATGGATTCTCGTGAGAAGCGCTCGAAATTCAAAGCAGCATTGGATTTCCTGAAGAAAATTCTCGGCAGAAACCCGCTGCGCCCGGCGACCCTTACGCGTACGTGATGGCACCCGTTCGCCGCGGCCCAAAAGGACGCAGCGGAGCGGCTGTCGCGGGAATCGAAGACGATTCTTTTCACAGTTTTCCTCCGCGGCGTTAAAGCAACTTTGCGCAGTCCTTTTCGCCTCGTTATTTAAGTGAAGAAAATATACGCATGCTTCGTGGCAAGAGCGCTACGCAGGATGAGAAGCGCATATCAGACTTCCCGTGATAGATTTCTTTTCCAATGCCTGACTCCTCTTCCGACGAAAAATTTCTTTGCGAGGCGCTCGATCTGGCTCGCGCCGGGATTGCGTTGGCTTCCCCGAATCCATATGTCGGTGCAGTGATTGCCGACTCCGACGGTACCATCGTGGGTCGTGGCATCTACACCTACGAGGGCGTGAAGCACGCAGAAATCCTGGCGCTCGAAGCAGCCGGCGCCAAAGCTCAAGGCGGCACCCTCTACATCAATCTTGAGCCGCATGGACATCAGGGGCGCACACCTCCGTGCACCGAGGCTCTGATCAAAGCGGGCATCCGGCGCGTCGTGGCTTCGATGGAGGATCCGAATCCGAAGGTCAGTGGACGCGGCTTCGAACAACTACGTACTGCGGGCATCTCCGTCGAAGTGGGAGGTATGCAGGACGCAGCGCGGCGTTTAAACGAGCCCTTCGCCCGCTATGTGCGCAGCGGAACTCCGCTGGTAACACTAAAGGCAGCAATGACTCTCGATGGAAAGATTGCGCCACCTCCGGCCGAAGCGCTGGAACGCGCTGAGGGAATGCCCGCCGGAGGTTGGATCACGAGCGAAGTGGCGCGCGCGCACGTGCAGGAATTACGCCACCAGCACGACGCGCTATTGGTGGGGGCAGGAACGATTCTCTCGGATAATCCTCTGTTGACCGATCGAAGCGGGAAAAAGAGACGGCGTCCGCTGCTGCGCGTGATCCTGGATTCGCGGCTGCGATTGCCGCTGGAATCAAGACTCGTCCAGGATGCGGCAGCCGCACGCAAGGATGATGTGCTGGTCTTTTGCGCGACTGCGGATGATGAAAAGAAAGCCGAACTGGAGCGCTTGGGCGTACGAATCGAGAAAGTTTCGGCATTCGAGTCGGACGGGCGGCCCGATCTACCGGCGATCCTGCGGCGACTCGGCGAATTAGAAATTACGAGCGTTATGGTTGAAGGCGGAGCGACCGTGAACTGGACCGCTCTCGCCACCAACGTCGTCGATAAAGTCTTCCTGTATTACGCGCCCAAGATTCTTGCGGGAACGGGATCGATTCCCTTTGCGGCGGGTGTCGGCTTTCGCCATATGAATCAGGCCGCCCAGGTGAAGCGCCTGCACCTCCACCGCTTCGGAGAAGATTTCGCAGTAGAAGGATACGTGCGGGATCCGTACGAAGAAATGAGCGAATAGCGCTTGCTGTTTTGCACTCCAATACATCCCAGTCAGCGACATTCGGTACAGAATTAAAATCGGCGGGTAGTGGGTCAGTTTGCCTTTCTCAGCGAACTCCGCGCGCATTTCTCCGCGTCCTCGGCGGTTACGGCCTTTTTTCCTCTTCGGCAAGAATAAAAACTTTAATCGCCGAAGTCGCGGCGGAAACTGAAATTGAGCCGCCACGAGTCATCGGAAAAGTCCTGGCACTCGAACAACGGGTTTAGAATATCCCGTCATTCCGGGAGGCACTCATGTTCACTGGCATCGTGGAAGAAGTTGGACGGATTGCTCGCATCGAGCAGCGCGGCGAGAACCGGCGCATCACCGTCGCCGCCGAAAATGCTCCGAAAGAGTTGGGCACAGGACACAGTGTCTCGGTTAGCGGCGTCTGCCTGACTGCGCTCGACATCAAAGCTGGCTCCTTTTGCGCGGACCTTGCGCCGGAGACCTGGGTGCGCACTTCGTTTTCGCGAATTCACGAGGGAGCGCTGGTGAATCTGGAACTGTCGATGAAGGCGGGCGGCCGCTTCGGGGGACACATTGTTCAGGGGCACGTCGATGGTGTCGGCAAACTCATCGAACTGGAGCGCATTCAGGGATCGGACAATTGGTGGTTGCATATCGAAATGCCCGAAGAGATTGAGAAATACACGGTGTACAAAGGGTCGATTGCGATTGAGGGCATCAGCCTTACAGTCGCAAAGCTGGAGAGGAATCGCTGTACGATTGCCATCATTCCCCACACAGTCGAGATGACGAATCTGCATTCGTTGAAGCCGGGCGATCCTGTGAATCTTGAGGCCGATTTGATCGCGAAGTACGTCGAGAAGATGATGGGCCGCGGCGCGGAACAGTCGTTCACGATCGAAGAGCTGGTAGCGCAGGGATTCTAGCAGGCTGCGGAAAAGTTCCATTCGAGCGGATCTTGGGAAGGGCACGAGTTCACTCGTGCCGCTACGTCGTTCAAAATCTGTTCGCGCTTTAGCGCTTGAGGGGTGTTTAAGCGTTGTTAACCACTACTGCCGCAGTTCTTTTCAAACCTCAAGCTTCAAGTATTAATTCGTCGAGCTCCAGAAATTCCTGGATGATGGGCTCGGGGGATTTCTCCATCTCTGTGTAGGTGCCGAAGAAAATGGCGCGGCCTTCGTGGAGAAAGACCACCCGCTCGGCCAGTTTCTTGGCAAGGCGCATATCGTGGGTCACGACGATGCTGGTGAGATTAAGCTGAATCTTGAGACGCTTGATCAAGTCGCCCAGCAACTGCGCCATCAACGGATCGACCATCGTGGTGGGCTCGTCGTAAAGCACGCATTCCGGACGCGCGGCCAAGGCTCGGGCTATGGCGACCGAACGCTTCATTCCCGTGGACAGATCCGAAGGTAAGAGATCGCGCATCTCCTGCACGCCGACCATTTGCAACAAGCCATCCACGATCTGGAAAATTTGCTCCTCGTTCAGTTCCCTGCTTTCACGCAACGGAAAGGCAACATTCTCGCCGACAGTCAGCGAGTCGAAGAGCGCTCCATTCTGGAAGACCATGGTGACTTTCTTGCGGATGAGTTCGAGCTGCTCTTCCGTGTAGTCGGTAATATCCTGCCCGGCAACGATGACTCGGCCTGAGTCAGGCTTAAGAAATCCCATGATGTTGTGAAGAGAAACCGACTTGCCGACGCCGCTGCGGCCCAGAATGCATACGGTTTCAGCGGGCAAGACGCTGAAGTTCACGTGCTCAAGGACGACGTTGTCGCCGAACGCCTTGGAGACGTCTCTGAATTCGATGTACGGGGCGAGCTTGGGATCGTCAGCCATGAGGCAAACTCGCCAGCAGCCGCGACGCGCAGCTCTACGAGCCTCTTAACCTTATCAAATTTAAAGATTGGTCTTCGTGCGAACTACGGTTCACAGGGCTGAACGGTTAAAGTAAGGCAGAATCTTGGCTGCAACGGGACAGTCCGTCGCAATTGGTACCATGTCAACAGCGCGAAACGAATTTATCTCGGCAAATGAAAAGTGCGTTTTCGGTAGACGTAATTTTTTAGCGCAACCTCAATCGGCGTTGTGTTGTTCTAATCTCTCGGATAGCGCCTTCGCCGGAAACAACCGCTCTCGCTTGGCAGGTAAGGGGAATAATTGCTATGAGTCGCACATGTTATAAGAACGCACTGCCATTCTTTGCCTTGGCCCTAACACTGGTTTCCTGTCCGCTGTCGGTTGCGCAAGATACCTCCAAAGATCAATCCTGGTCGTCCAGCAGCCAGCAGGGGACACCCGGCGGAGCAATCAATCCCACCCGGACCAACGTGACCCACACAGAATCAGGCGGGCGCACGGTAGATAAGGCATCGACAGAGACCGTCGGTCCCGATGGACGCTACATTCCCTTCTCCGACACCGAGAAAGAATCAGTGCGTGTGAACGCGACCACGGTCCGCAATGTCGAGAGAACCTACGGACGCGATGCAGATGGGCGACGAACTCTGATCCAGGAGCGCCAGGAGGAAGCGAAGACTTTACCGGGCGGTGGCGAAACGGTGAGCCGCACTCTTTCCAGCCCAGACGGCAATGGCGGCCTGCAGATAATCCGGCGCGAGTCGGAAGAATCGAAGCAAATCAGTCCCGGCGTACGCGTTACGAACACAACGGTGATGACGCCCGATTCCAACGGAGGATTCGCCGCGGCGGTGCGGACCGAGCAGCGCGAAAGCAAGAACGGAAGCGGGACTGTGGAAGCAAAGAAGTCGGTTCTGCTCTCGGATGGAGTCGGGGGATGGAATCTATCGGAAGTGCGCGAGAGCACGACCAGGAAAGACGGCGAAGTTCAAAGTAAAGAAGAGCGGGTGCTCCGTCCGGATGCAAGCGGCAAGCTCGAGGTCGTGGAGCGCACCGTGAGTCGCGACGGCGGATCCGGCCCCGACGACAAACGGGGAACGACCGAAACGTATTCGACGAATGTTCCGGGAGTGGCGGGGTCCGAAGGTTTGCAGCTCGTGCGACGCGAAACTACCGTGCAAAGAAAAGGCTCCAACGGTGTGCAGAATACGACGCGTCAGGTGGAGCAGCCAACTCCCGGAAATGTGAGTGATGGCTTGCACGTGACACAAGAAGCCATCGACATTGTCAGGCCCAGCAGCGGCGGCACGAGCGAGACTCAAACGATCATGACGAAAGATGCCAATGGGCAGATGGGTGAGGTTTGGGTGGACATGGGAAGTAGTAACAAATCTCCCGCGGCGCCAGTAGAAACGAAACCTACTCCAAAGAGCGCAGCGAAGCCTGCGCCGAAACCTGCCGCGAAAACGAAGTAGTCAACGCTTAACGCAGACGACAATACCCTCCCGTTCGCATCGGGAGGGCATCCTTCTTCAGCAAAAAGCTATTGCTTGTCGTAGTACGCGGTGTATTCGCCCTTCATCCCCATGGAATCCGTCCCGCTGACCGTGAGCGTGCGGCTCTTGCCGTCGGCAGCAATCACGATTTTCCCGGAGAGCACCGTCTTGCCCGCCTTCTTGTTGGTGAGCGTCATGGTGTGATCATCGATCTTCTTGTAGGAGCGTGTGTCCGCCGTGGCGTCGCCGACCAATGGATAGTCTTTGCCGTCAAATTTGCCGGTCCACTCATTGTGAGTGGGCTTGCCATTGGCGTCGGTGCCGTCAACCACGACTTTGATGCTGTCGCCTGCAGCCGAATACGAAACCATGTTGTTCTTTGGGGCGCCGGCTGGAATTGTGGACTTCGCTTCGTTAAGTTTCCATGTGCCCATATTCACGTCGCCGGCAAAAACCGAAGCGACTGCGACCAGGCATAGGGTGAGTGTCAAAACGGCAGTTCTTGCATTCATTAGTTTTCCTCGTGGAAATGACAATCGAACGTGGATTGAAGCCGCGTCATTCTAGGCGACAGGACGAAACATAGCAACCGGCAATCGTTTCAGGTCGACTACCGGCTGGCATCTGAGAGTTCGGCGGGAGTGTTGACGTTGTGGACGCATCGAGGTGAAAATCCTGCGGCTTGGAGCTCAGCCTCTTCCACGATGAGTGTTTCAGTCTTAGAGAATAGTGGATCGATCTTGTACTCTCCGGCGCGCAATGCGGCTTCCGCCAGGGTTGCAAATGGACGGCGATAGACCGCGCAGAGTGGCTGCAAGCGCTCACCCACTCGCGGCACAGTG
Organism: uncultured Acidobacteriota bacterium; assembly: GCA_963819455.1. Taxonomy (GTDB): domain Bacteria; phylum Acidobacteriota; class Terriglobia; order Terriglobales; family Acidobacteriaceae; genus Sulfotelmatobacter. The sequence continues at coordinate 80,490 of CAWFWF010000007.1, read as the reverse complement.
ACGATGGCGGAAGAATTCTCGGCGAGGCTAATCAGAAATTCCAACAGCGCCGCCGACACGAATGGCAAGTCCACGGCCAGAATCAGATTGAGATCGCTCCCTGATGAAGACAAGGCAGCGTGAATGCCGGCAAGAGGTCCGCAGCCAGGAAATTTATCTTCAATCACTGGCGCAAACGGCGAGAATTTTTCAAAATCGCCGACGATGTGGACGTCGGAAGTCACACCCCCGATCGAGTCGATGGCACGCGCAAGAAGCGTGCGGCCATCCAGATTCACAAAGGCCTTGTCGGAGCCCATGCGGGTGCTCTTCCCTCCCGCGAGGATAAAGGCGGCGACCATGCGCTTCATGACGGGATGATACATGTCCTGCGTAGCGAGCCGCGGCTGCGGCGCGATCCGACTCCAGCCAACCGCCGCCACAAAGCCGTCCTGAGATTCCACTCGGGCGCGTTACCCATTCGTTACTTACCTGAAGCCCGATTCAAACTATCCACTTTCGTAGTAGACTTTCACGATTTATCCACAAACTAACCTAAGCTTTATGAACAACTTACGACCATTCGCGGGTTGAACACTGCACGAAAGTAACCTGTACGTAGGCGGGCCGTCTTGCGATGATGGAACTGCTACCGGGTGTCGCAAAAACATGCCGCAAAAAAAGATCATGGATGTGCTGATGCTGGGCCGCTGCTCCCACGAATTCTCCTGGCCTCGCCGTGCGAATGATGGAGATTATTACCAGGTCTGCCTGCTCTGCGCTGTGGAATACAAATACGACTGGTCGACAATGCGCCGCACCGAACGGGTGGAGCGCAAGGCCGAAACCGGCATACGGCGGAGCCATGCGCGGGAAAAGCGTCCGTCGTGGGTTCCGCGAGCTCGCCGCCTGAAGTTAGATATTGCGTTGCGCTACCGCGTCAACAAGACCAGTTCATGGCATGAGGGAATCATCGAAAACATCAGCCAGAGCGGTGTGCTGTTCGATGGCCCGCAATCTCTGCCTCTCAATGCTCTGATCGAGATGGTTTTCGAGATGCCGGAAGAAATCTCTGGACAAAAGAATAGCAACGTCGTCTGCCAGGGCCGAGTGATGCGTGCGGGCGAGGCAGTAGCGCCGGAAGAAAACGTAAAGCTGGCCGCTTCGATCGTCGACTACAAGTTTATTCACTAGCCTGTACAAAATAGACTCTTGCAAGAACCGGCACTCAGGTGCCGGTTTTTTCTTGCGGCAGCCTTTCTGGATCCACCTCTGGAAGCTGTATTACTCATCCAGTACCTGGGTTTATTCATGCTTTACCCGGCATTTACATCTGCACGAATATGTCGCAGCATCTAAACTGTGGAAGTCGGCAGATGGTCCCAGTATGCCGGCCGAATTGCCATCTCAGGAGTCGAGTATGAAGAGCACCTCCCTGTCTGTGTGGTCGCTGTTGCTTGCGGGCGTTTTGATTTTAGGGATCGGCTGCGCCAAGAAGCTCGATGACGCCAAGATGTCGAGCGAGATTCAGGGCAAGTTCAGCCAGGACTCCGGACTGGCCAGCAAACAACTGACTGTCCAGGCGAACGACGGAGTAGTGACTCTATCCGGTACGGTCGACAACGCAGCGCAGCGCGATGCAGCGGGCCGCCAGGCAGCTTCAATCGAAGGCGTGAAGACGGTCGTCAACAATCTTCAGGTGGGCGATGCGTCGGCGATGACTTCCCCTGCATCGCAGCCGGCGGCAGATGCGAAGCCCGCTTCGGTACCGGTCGTGGCCGAGCCAGAACCGTCCAAACCAGACAATGTCAGCGCCAAGAAAGAAGCAAAGTCCCGCAGGCATGATTCGTCGCGCGCGACCCGCAAGGCGGCAGCCGAATCGTCGCAGGACATGGGTGGTCAGCAAATGGCGGCGAACGATCCGCCGCCCGCCGTGACAACTGACGCACCAGCAGGGCCGCCGGCGAACACTGCAGTAGACACGCCGCCTCCGCCGCCACCTCCTCCTGCCCCGAAGAAATTCATCATCGATCAAGGCACGCAGATGACGGTGCGGCTGATCGACCCGATCGACAGCGAAAAGAACCAGACAGGAGAGACCTTCCGCGCCACGTTGAACGCACCGCTCACCTCCGATGGTGAAGAAGCTGTTCCCTCAGGCGTGGAGTTGACTGGCCATCTGGTCTCGGTGAAGAGCGCTGGCAAGTTTGCCGGGCAATCGGAAGTCGTGATGCAGCTCGATAGCTTGTCGTCCGCGGGAAAGACCTACAACGTGCAGACCGATCAGTATCGAAAGACGGGCAGTTCGCGCGGCAAGAATACAGCCGAGAAGGTGGGCGGCGGCGCCATCATCGGAGGCATTATTGGAGCGATCGCGGGCGGCGGCAAGGGCGCAGCGATCGGATCGGCCGCTGGAGCGGGCGTCGGCGGCGGCGTTCAGGCTGCAACCAAGAGCCAGCAGATCAAACTTCCGTCCGAGACAATCTTGAACTTCACATTGCAGGCCCCGGTCACCGTCGTGCAGGCGCAGCCAGTGGATTCAAATCGTCCGAAGCTTCCGGATTCACAGTAACGAAATAGCGGTAAACGAAACAGGCGACTCGTTCTGCTTCGCTGAGCAGGTTGGCTCCATCTCGGCATCCTTGGCCTCTGCTTTTTCCTGGTCGATTTTCGGCTACACTTCTGCTCTTATGCCTCGGCTCACGGCATTGATCCACACGCACGATGATGGCTTGAGGCTTGGGCGATGCCTGGAAACCCTGCATCCATGCGACGAGTTCCTCATCGTCGATCACGGCTCGCGGGATCGAACTGCGGCGGTTGCGCGGGAATATGGCGCAAAGGTCGTTGCCGCTGCCTCAGGAATACCGGCCGGCGAATATGCGAAGCGCCACGGCGCAGAGTGGGTCTTATGTATGGACCCCCACGAGTCGATGACAGAAGGTCTGGCTGCGAGTTTGTTCGAATGGAAACTCTGCGGGCCCGATGCTGTCGCGAATGAGCGCGCCTTCTCCGTATTCTTGCGCGAAGAGACGGCGCAGGGTTGGTGTAAGGAAGCCGGTGCATTCACCCGCGTGGTTCCCGCCGCATGGCATCTGTGGGATGGATTCTTTCCCGCAGAGAATGTCTCCGCGCACCCTCTCGATGGCGAGTTGCTGCGCTTCCAGTTTCCTTAAAATCTCAGGCTCGGCCTCTCGAAACCTGTGCTTGCGTTCGCCAAATAGCGTGCTTTCTCATCACTAATGGGTGTGCGCCTACTCACATTTCTCTCCCACCTGTGCGCCTAAACTTCGGGGTTGTGAAGTTTTGGGCCTCGATGCCCCTCGGAGGAAGATTATGAGTGTTTTGAAAATCATCAGTTTGGGCGCAATTCTGGCATCCATCTCTGTCTACGCCATGGGACAGCAAACCTCTTCGGAGAAACCTACGGTGAAGCACGTTCCCATCACGGACGTCGCATCCAACTCTGGAAAAGCGATGTTTAACAGCTATTGCGCAGTTTGCCACGGAAAAGACGGCAAGGGCAGCGGCCCGGCTGCCTCCGCGATGAAAACTTCGCCGGCCGATTTGACCACGCTGGCGCAGAAAAGTGGCGGAAAATATCCGGGAGCGCACGTCGCTTCGGTGATCCGAGGACAGGCCGAGACAGCCTCTCACGGAAGTCAAGACATGCCCATCTGGGGACCACTATTCTCGAGCATTGATCAGGGACATCAAGGGCAGACACAACAGCGAATTACGAACCTGGTCACATACATCGATTCGCTGCAGACGAAGTAACTTACTCGCAGGTCCAAGAAAAATTGAGTCCGGGGCGACGCGGCGACGCGGCGCCCCGGATCTTGAGCTCCAAGCAATACTTGAGGCACCTGCGGCATTCGGGGAGCGTAGTCGGCGCACCGCGGGACATTGGCCATAACCGGCCTTGGCCCAATCGCTTAGCGATAACCTGTCCGTGTGGACAGTGACTTCAGTACCTTAGTCCTCTCGAATCGACCGACTTATAATCCAAACAAGAAGCAGGAGTTCGTGCGTTCTTCCGGCGAGGTACGCCTTGGAGAGGGCCGCGCTTTCTGCCCCAATTTTTTCAAGTGGATCCTATTCTCGCATCGACGATTTTTGTCCTCGGGCTGGCCTTCGGCAGCTTTCTGAATGTGTGTATTTACCGGCTGCCGCTGGGAAAGTCTGTGGTGACGCCACGTTCGGCGTGTCCGAAATGCGGCAAGTGGATCGCGCTCTATGACAACCTTCCGGTAGTGAGCTGGCTGCTTTTGCGTGGACGCTGTCGCAACTGCAAGAGCGGGATTTCACCGCGCTACCTGATTATCGAGTTGCTCACTGGCGTGTTGTTTTTGGGATGCTACTGGTATTTCGGCGAGACCATCGCGACACTGAAATTTTGCGTCTTCTCGTTCCTCGTCCTGGGACTGATTTTCACCGACGCCGAAACCAAGCTATTGCCTGACAAGTTGACGCTCCCCGGTTTGGCTTTAGGTTTGATCTTCAGCATGCTCGTTCCCTTGAACGACCTGGCATCGCAGTTCTTGCCTGGAGTCGTGAATTTGCCCTTTAGCGGAGACATTGCGACGCGAGTTTTCTCCTTGCTCGATTCCCTGCTAGGCGCCGCTGCAGGCGCAGCCTTCATCTATGGCGCGGGAGCAATTTACTTGCGCTGGCGCGGTACCGAAGGCATGGGATTCGGCGACGTCAAGCTGATGGCCATGGTGGGAGCATTTCTCGGCATGAAGCTAACGGTGCTGACCATCTTCACAGCATCGGTGGCGGGATCGTTCTTCGGATTGACGACCGTACTTGTCGTCTGGCTGAAGAGGACTCACCGATTTATGAAACGTTTGGCGAATGCCGAGGCCGCGCGGCGGCGGGCCTGGCAGTCGGCGCAGGTGGTCTACCGGAACTATCAAATGCCCTTTGGAGTATTCCTCGGAAGCATGGCCCTGGTGGCATGCTTCGTCGGTGAACGCTTCCTGCACTGGTATGGGAGGTTCTGGTGAGACTCTTGGGAAATCCCGTCCTTCTGCGAGCAGCCGTCGTCCTGGTTTTCGCGGGCTTTGCGTTTCTGCTTGGGGTGCTGGCGGTGCGCGCGTTGCGCAAGAGCATCACCGAAGACAACGATATTGCAGGCGCGTCGAATGCTTCGCTTGAGACGCTTCCACTGCACCTTTACAACACGGTGATTCAGCAACTGAAGCAGCAGAAACATGAGTTGCAAGTGCAATCGCAGGCGGAGCAGCATCGCGCGCGCACGAGTGAGACCTTCAGCCATGCGGTGCTATCGAATCTGTCGAGTGGGGTACTGGTTTTTGGCGCGAATGGCCTGGTAAAGACTGCGAATGCCGCGGCGAAAACGATTCTAGGTTTTGCCTCCACCACCGGGATGAGCGCGCAAGATATTTTCCGCGATGCGCTGGTCCACGGTAGCGCTGATTCGTTTCACGTGTCCGATGAAATTAATTCTGTGCTGCGCGAAGGCACGAAGCGGCGGCAAGCTGAGGCCGAGTACACCGCGCCCTCGGGAGAGAAACGATCGCTGGCGATGACCATTTCGCAGGTGCCGGCTGCGGATGGAAGTCTTCTCGGAGTGACTTGCCTGATCAACGATCGTAGCGAATTCGAGAGCATCCTTCGGCAGCAGGAATTGCAAGGCGAGATTTCAGCGGAGATGGCGCTGCAACTCCGCGGATCCTTGACAACGATCGCTGGATACGCGCAGCAACTGGCGAATAACCGTGATCCCGAGATGGCTCAGCAGTTGGCGAGCGATATCGCGCACGAAGCGGCTCAACTGGATCGCAGTATTGGCGGATTTTTGACGGCGAAGCCCGAACTGAAGCGCGTAAGTGCGGCAGGATCGGCAAAGTAAAGGCGTCAACAAGCGGATGGCCGAAGGGCGAGTCATCCGCGCAAGAGATTTCAAAGAGACAACGAGGTGAAGGATATGAAACAAACCATAATCGGCGGAATCGGAATCACGTTGCTTCTAACGGGCGCGCTGGTGGCTCAGAGCCAGGCTCCCTCGAATTCTCAAAGCTCGACCGACACCACATCGCTCGGCCAGTATGCCCGGCAGGTCCACAAAGACCCGGGAGCGGCCGCGAAGCCAAAGGTTTTCGACAATGACAACCTTCCGCGCGAAGACAAGCTCTCGGTCGTGGGGACGGCCCGCCCAGACAACGAAACTTCGAATGTACCGAAGGAAGAACCAGCGGCGGCTCCGGCGCCGACCTCCGGCGACGCCAAGGCAGTATCCGAATCCAAGCCCGCGACAACGGAAATCAAAGTTCCGGCCAGCACCGGCGATGCCGAGAAAGATGAAGCGGCGAAACAGGCTGCCTATAAACAGTGGGGCGAAAGACTTGCGGCGCAGAAGGACCAAATCGACTTGATGAGTCGCGAACTCGATGTGGCTCAGCGCGAATATCAACTGCGTGCCGCTCAGATGTACGCCGATGCGGGTAACCGGCTGCGTAACTCGTCGGAATGGGATAAACAGGATGCCGATTACAAGGTGAAGATGGCCGACAAGCAGAAGGCTATCGATGAAGCAAAGCAAAAGCTTGAAGATATGACGGAGGAAGCCCGCAAGGCCGGTGTTCCTTCCTCGATTCGCGAGCCGTAACGATTGAGTCAGAAATTCCTGAGCGCCGGAGCTATGCCCCGGCGCTCTTGCTTTTAGCTCAGTTTGCTCTTCTCAGCGAACTCTGTGCGAAGTTTCTCCACGTCGTCGGCGGTGATGTTTTTTTCTTCGGTCGACTCTAAGCACTTTAATCGCCGAGTTCGCGGCGGAAACTCAAAGTGAGCCACGACCACGCTGTTGCTTTGCTGAAGATTTTTTCTCCGATCCGACGTAGTCCAGAAATTAAATCTGCCCCGTTTGCATCTGATCGCGGAGCGCGCGGATCTGGGCGACATGGTGCAGTCCATGCACCATATGAAACTTCCGCCACTGATTGATGGAAAAGGGTCCCAGGATGGGATGGTCGAGAACTTTCGTCCGCAGACCAAAGCGAGTGGCACAACTGGTCATCACTTCGTCCATATCGGCGATCTTGGAAGAAAATTCGGATAAAACCTTCTGCGGCTCGATTCCCCGAGGACGAACAGTGGCGGGCGACTCCCGTCCCTTCGGCATATAGCCGAGGCCGACGACAAGAAAAGACTGGGCCCGGTTTTTGAAGGTCAGAGTTGAAGCCCCAGGTTTGTCTTCCTCAAGCACGCGGGAAAATCCTTTTGTGGTTCCTGTGTAACTCAGGTAAAGGTGCTCGAGGATCTCAGTGGCGCACCACTTTCCTGGAACATGGCGAAGCATCTGTTCGGCAGAGAGGCCGGAGACAGCCAATTCGACAGCACGCTGTAATCGTTGAAGGTGAGGGTCCACGGGCATTACTCGCCTTTGCAGTCTTTCAGATAGAATGTTGCCGCACAACAAAACTAAACGCAGTTATATCAGGGAAGGACTCCATGAAAAGGGCTCGCCATATGGATTCAGGATACGCAGTGATTCCGGTAGAAGAGTCGAGGCTGATCGGTGGCAGCAATGTCCGGAAATCCGGCGCGCGGAATCGCTGGGCCGCGTGTGCGGCGATCGCGCTGGTGGCTCTAACCATGGCCTGCTCCTCGGAGTCCAGCAAGCCGGCAGAACCGGTGAAAACCGAGCCCAAGGGCCCAGAGTTGATCACGGCACGCTCCGCCTTCCAGAAACTCTATGTTGCGGCCCGGGGATGGAATGCAGACGCGCGCCCCTACCGGATCGAGTCGGTAGTGACTAGCGATGGAAACGGGCACGAGGGGAAATGGGCGGTTTGGCGGGCGAGCTTTGCGTCGCCGACGGCGCGCTCCGAGAAGACATACACATGGTCGGGCAGCACGGCAGATGGCGCGCCTTCTCGTGGCATCAGCCCGGGGACCGAGGATAGCTACAACGCAACGAACTCTTCCACCCAGGTGTTCGATATGGCCTTCCTGAAGATCGATTCCGATCAGGCGGGCGCCACGGCCCAAAAGCATGGCGGCGACAAGATTCTGGATAAATCGGCTGACACTCCGATGACCTATTCCTGCGACTGGAACCACAATACGAATGAACTGGTATGGCACGTGATCTACGGCTCCGGGCGCGAGGGAGCGAAATTGACGGTGGCGGTCAACGCCTCGACCGGTGAGTTTATTCGGGTGGAGAAGTAATCACTGTGTGAAGCAGTGCGAGTGGAAATTCTCTCAGGCTGTTTTTCGCCGGGTGTTTTCCCAACGCGTGCCGGTCCCGATGGACGAGGGTAGCGATCCGAAGCCTCGGCTAAAGCGGAGCGCGCCATTGCAGTCGAGCAGTGCTATCAAGGGCAGCAGAAGTTCTTCCGGAAGTATTGCAGAACAACCAGAACTGGTATCGCGACTTCGAAGAGGATGCAGGCGGGTCCCGGGAGCCATTGGGAGGACTGCCTTTCGGCGGCCCCGACGAGACCCACCCTGCACAGACTTCTTCACTGGTGCGACACAGCTTACACTGTTGCTATAACGCTGTGCAAATAACAAATCGATTTTCTAAAAGCCAGGAGGAGCATTGCCCCGGCAACCTGACCCAGAGTTAGAAGAGAAAATTCTCGGCGCGGCCTCCCGGCTTTGGGCCCGGGGAGGCGAAAAGTCCCTGACCATGCGCGCCGTGGCGAAAGCAGCGGGTACGACGACGCCGACAGTCTACGAGCGGTATCGCGACCGCGATGACATTCTGCTCGCTTTGCGCATGAAGACACGCCGCGAGCTTTTTGCGGCGATGTCGAGCACACGGAGCCTGCGCGATGCCATTGCGACCTACATCAAATTCGCGCTCGAAAACCGGTACAGCTACGAAGTACTGTTCGATGGAGTAGGTCGGCCACCATCCCTGTATGAGCCCTGGCCCTCGTTCAACCTGATGCGCGTGCGGTTGGCACAGCAACTGAAAGAAACTCCTCGGCAGAACAATCGGCTGATGCTGGCAATCTGGTGCCTGATGCATGGAACAGCAATGCTGATCATCCGGGGCGAGTTCGAAGGGGCGTTGCGCGTTCAAGCCGTTCACGCCTGCATGGATGCGGTGGACAACCTGATCCGTATAGCCGCTAAGCGAAAGGGCATCGCGAACTCCGGTCCAAAGTGGCCGTCGAACCTGATCCTCGGCGAGGGTGAACAGAGCCGCGCCGGTGATGGGAACGAGACTGCGGAAGTAAAACGAAGACGATCCCGGAAAACCCAAAAGGATTAACGTCCGCTATTTCGAGGCTTTTGCGTCCGCAGCTTTCAATCGCTCGATGGCTTTCTTCGCTTCATCTGCCTGCGGTCCGTACGGAAGAATTTTCAAATAGCTTTCGTATTCGGTCCGCGCATCATCCGGGCGATCCAATTTCTCCAGGCAGATGGCGAGGCGGAAGGTTGCAGTCGCGTCGTTGTCTTTGTAGTAAAGAGCCTCGCGATAGCGATCTTCAGCCGCTCGGTAATTCTTCCTCTTGAAGTAGAAGTCGCCAACCTCAATATCTTTCGCGGCTTTGTGCGGATCCCATGGATGGAACTCCGCGACAGCCGTGCTGCCGGGCGCAGTCTCAGCGTCGCCGACCACTTCGGAGCTCAGCGGATGCGCTTTGGCGTCGTCGTCCGGCGGACTGAGATCGATCTGCGTGTTCTTGCTTGAGCTTTCTCCTGGTGCGTTGTCGAGTGCCTCGGCGTTCACGCGATCGGAGCGCGGCGGAGCCAGATTCGGCGTATGCGTGGCTGAGGGATCGGAAGCGGTGCTCTGAGGCTTCTGCGGACTGGACGAAGCTGGAGGCTTGGAGTCCTGCGCCCACAAGCCCAGCGAACTGACTAGAACAACGAAAAGCAAACTGCGCATAGTTAATTTTACCGTTAACCGTGGGTCGTACGAAATGCCGAGAGGCAACGCTGTGCCGTCTCCAGTTCGGAGTAGCGGCTTCCCTCCTGCTCCACGAGATAGTATTCAACTCCGCCGACGCTTTCGGCCGCCTGAAAGATTCCCTTCCAATCCGCCTTGCCTTCACCGAACAGTGTTTTGTATTCCACGTTCGGGTCGGGAGACCAGTCTTTACAATGGATGGAGCGAATGCGTCCCGGGTTGGCTCGTATCCAGGCGACTGGATCGGCTCCGGCAGCCACACAGGTTCCCACATCCAGTTGCAGCATGATTCCGGGCTTGGTGTTCGCGGCCAGAACCTCCATCGGACGCTTCCCTTCGACCGCTTTCCACTCGGCGTCGTGGTTGTGATATCCGACCTTCAATCCCGAAGGAGCGAGTTTGTCCGCTGCGGCATTCAACGTATCAGCCAGCGTCTTCCAGCCGTCGAGATTTGTTTTGGGATCGCTCCAGGCTAGAACAACATATCGACAACCGAGAGCGAGGTTGAGGTCGCGGGTGCGGTCGATATTCTGCGCGCTGAAAAATTCTGCGTTGTTGTGGGTCGAGTAGCAATGAAGGCCGAGTTCATCGATCAGTTTGCGCGTTTGTTTGGCTTGCGCGTCGGTCCATTCGTGATACGGGGCGTAAAACTCCACGGCCTGATATCCCATTTTCGCGACCGCGCGCAGCGTGCCTTCTAGATCCTTCTTGAGTGCTTCACGCACGGAATACAGCTCGAGTCCGACAGGAATAGAACCTGTAGCTCCGGAGGCGAGTCCACGCAGAACCCAAGGCATTGCGGCGGACATGGCAAGAAACGAGCGGCGGGAGAAATTGGAATAAGCCATGGCAAAAATATTACGCCTGAAAGCCAAATCTGGGCGGGTCAAGCGTTATGCAAAAGCCTTCACTCGAATTGTCACGAGAGCTCGATTGCGCGGGAATAGTAGCGACCTGCGGGGCTCATGTGGTGGGGTATCCCCCCCTCCCCCCGAATCTTTGAAATCATGGGTTTAGCACGAACTTCCCCGCAAAATACGGTTTTCAAAGAACTTAGACACTAAAATATTGTAAAGAAAAGACTTAGCGGCGTCCGGATGGACTTTTTGCCGTGCCAGTCGCCGGAGATATGATTGCGCATTCTGTGCGGCAGAGGCAAGGTCAGATGTCACACGATTTGGTCGATGACCTGTGGAGAACTTTGTGGTGCGGGATGATGAGAGTTTATCCAATCGCTTTTGCAACAATTGAATTGGCGTCGGAAGAGATTGGGGGACGTTCCGTCTGTCCCCGGGTTTCATCACTGTTTGGTTGACTCTGATTTTGCGCCTAGTAGTCGATTGCCTCATGTCGGTATATCCCGCCCGACCAGAAATAGATGTCGGCCTCATATTCGCTTTCTCCGGCATCGACGAACAAGATGCCTTGTTGCGCTTCAACGTGAAACTTTTTCTTGGATGCTGTATCGATGAACCTGCCGATTCGCACTCCGCGAATGAATAAATTGGAGGGTTTTGCATCCTTCGAGTCGTCAATCTTCATCGCGTTGGAACTCTCTGAATTTTTTCCGGTAGAGACAAGCAAGATGTAGCCGACTGCGTTCCGGTCGATCGGAACGAGGAGAACAGCGTACAAGAGCTTCTGTGTGCCCTCAAATTGACCCTTGGCTATTCCCGGACATTGCGAGGGTTTCTCCGCTTCCCACCTTTCGCGAACGTGCGGGCTCAGATCGTCGGGAGCCTGGATCCTCCACTTAGGATAGTCGTGAATAAGGCTGCCTTGGATAAACGAAGGCAAGCCACCCACTTGACACAAACTGGATACGCTGCTGGTTCTCGTTTGAGCGAGCGCGGTGACTGACAAAAGGACGAGAAGTATGCTTACCCTCAGTGAGTACTTCAACATCGTTATCTCCTTGACCTACGGAACCGGCGGCAAATCTCCTCTGCCGCCATTTCTTCCCGGAGTAACCTGAACGTGTACATGCGCACCCGTAGTGTGCGCTGGTGGATGCGCTCTCTCATCAAGTCGACCTTCCCATATCGGGAACCGAAAACTGGTGAACGTCCCGTCTGTCCCCGCTTTGGTAGCAGTGAATTTTTACGATGCCGTTTGGTGAAATGGAAAATATATTGTGTGATTTCAGGCATGAGCGTTGTTACCGCCATCACAGATTGTTCCGCATCCCACCCCGTAATGTTCTCGCCACGACATCGAAGGTACGGGCACGTAAACGCAAATGCCGCTGTGAGGGACTCTCCCAGCGGCCAAATACTGCGCGAGTGCTAAGACCTAGTCGTTCACTGTAACCTTGTCTTCATTTTTGACTCTCACGCCAACCAAACGCGGGGAATATTCTCCTTCGTCGAGCGTGGCCGTGTCGTCGAAAGAGTGACCAGTAACAAGTCCCAGCACAAACCAGCCAAGAACCAGAGCGCCGAAGGCGAAAAGAGTGTCCCCGAACATACGCATCCAGCGAAGCCTATTCAGCAATGGCGTTTGCATGAACTCTGCTGAACGCGCGTACCAAGTGCCGTACTCGACGGAAGCCCAAGCTTGCAGCAACCCGACGGGCAGCATGCTGATCAGGATCATTAAGGCCAAACCGATATTGAGCGACCAGAATGCGATTGCCAACGGTCGGTCTTTCCACATCAGACCCGGCCGCAGCGCACGCAGACAGAACAGCATCAAGCCGAGGCCTAGCATGCCATACACGCCGAACAGAGCGGCGTGTCCGTGTACTGGCGTCAAATTTAGTCCCTGCACGTAATAGAGCGCGATGGGGGGATTGATCATGAAGCCGAATAGACCCGCCCCGACGAAATTCCAGAACGCGACGGCAACAAAGAAGTAGATCGGCCACTTGTAGGCGCTGATCCACGGACTGTCGGCACTCCCCTGTGACAGGCGAATGTTCTCCCAAGCCTCGAAACCTATCAGCACGAGCGGAACGACTTCTAGTGCGCTGAATACTGCACCGAGCGCCAACACGGAGTTGGGCATCCCAGTGAAATACAGATGGTGGAAGGTTCCTATGATTCCGCCCGAGAGGTAGATCGTGGTTGAAAATAGGACCGATCGCGTAGCGGTCGAAACCGACAGAAGTTTAAGCCGCGTCAGAAGAAAAGCAATCACCACGGTGGCGAATACTTCAAAGAAGCCTTCGACCCAGAGATGAACGACCCACCAACGCCAATATTCAGCGGTGATCAGCGGGCTGCGCTGTCCATACATCAGGCCGGCAGCATAGAAAAGAGGAATGGCGATGCTCGAGATCAGAAACAGCATCAGAAGCGAATAGTTCTCGTCGCGGCGAGCCAGAGCAGGTTTGATTCCCCGCCACATCAACCATAGCCAGAACGTGAGTCCGCCAAACAGTAATATCTGCCACATGCGACCTAGATCCACGTATTCGTACCCTTGCGATCCCAGCCAGAACCAGAGATTGCCCAGCTTCTGCTCGATTCCCATCCATTCGCCCGCCAGCGAACCGACCACAACCGCAACGAGGGCGACAAAGAGTACGTTCACTCCAAGTCTCTGTCCTTTTGGCTCAGCGCCGCTCACAGCGGGCACAATGTACAACCCCGTCGCAAGCCATGACGTGGCAATCCAGAAAATACCGATTTGGAGATGCCATGTGCGCGCCACCGAATACGGCAACCACCTTGCGAGCGGAATGCCGTAAAACCCGCCACCTTCGACGGCGTAGTGGGCGACGATTGCGCCCAGCGCGACCTGGACGACCCAGAGCGCCGCAACTACGAAGAAGTATTTGACTGTCGCTTTCTGCGAGGGCGTAGGGCTCATACCCAGCAGTGGATCGCGGCGAGGGACCGTACCCGTGGGGGGGGTGTGATCCTGTGAAGCAAAGTACCAGACCATGCAGCCAACAGCAGCCAGCAGGAGTACAAAACTGATGACGCTCCAAACGACGGTTCCTGGGGTTGGACGATTGCCGATCAACTCCTCATGTGGCCAATTCTGTGTATAGGTCACGTCCTGGCCGGGACGATTCGTGCTTGCCGCCCATGCCGTCCACCAAAAAAATGTTGCCATTTCGTGTTGTTTCGTAACATCTGTCAACGCACCGGCGGGTATGGCGTATTCATTCCGTCCCTTGCCAAAGACATCGGCATAGTAAGCGTCAAGTTCAACGAACGCTGCGGCGCGGTCGTTGTCGAGCACGAGGGTGTCGGTCACCGGATCGTATGAATTATGCCGCGTGACTTCGGTGAGTCGGCCCTGTAGACCCGCTCGCTGTTCGGCAGACATAGCGGCGTAGTTAGCGAATCCTTCCGCCCTCGCCCAACGGTCGAGAACGATGACCGACTGGCGGTGAAGGTAATCGGCGCTCCAGTCAGGAGCGACGTAAGCTCCATGTCCCCAGATCGTCCCGATTTCTTGTCCGCCGGTTGACTGCCAGACGTTTTGCCCATTGCGAATCGTTTCGCCCGTGAACAGTAGTCGACCGTCGGCGCTGACCACTTTCCTCGGCGTAGGTGGCCCGTTGCTAATTCCCTTGTATCCAACGCCTCCGAGCACAGCGAACGAAACGAGCATCACCACGCCCAGAGCGATCCATAGCTTTTTATATGGCATAAATGTAACTCTCCTCGGGCCTTCCACACTTTCGCGGTGCTGCCACTTTTGCATATCAGGTCTTGCTAATCCGGTCAGAATTGCTCACTTGTGCCGACCGTCCAAACAAGAAACACATGTTCCATCGCCGAACTTCCAGTCTTCGATGGGGGAAACTATCCGGCGTCCGTTACCGCTATCGATGAGGCCAAGCTGCTCTTCGTCAGCAAGCTGGATTTTCAGGCATGGTGGCGGGTGGCCCGGCCTTTTCGTGGGCGCCCCGCTCTTGCGCTTTTGGCAAGGTCGGGAACCACGAATGCCTGCGGCGAATGCCGTGTGATGACTCAGGCCACTCGGTTGCGAAACGAGATTTCACTCCATCCCACATTCACGCGCACGATCACGGGTTCGCCGAGTAGGTAGTGCCGATAACTGCTCCACCGCCACTGCTCGGGTGACGCGACCAATCCGCGCTTTACCGGATTGCGGTGCATGTAGCGCAGCTTCTCCACACGTTTCTTCGTCGTCCAGACGTTGAAGTCATAGAAACGCGCTTGCCAGAATGCGCGGTTTGATTCCTCCCCAAACAGCGGACGTTGGGGCGGATCATGGCGTTTTCGCCGTGGCAGCAGGGCGCGCGCCGTCCGCTGTTTGAGCACCTGCATCACGGTGGAGGGAGTTGTTGCCTCCGGCTCGGAGATGAGTAGATGAAATATGCTCGGGATAGACAACAATCGACCTCGCGCCTTTGCTGAACTCAGGAAGGATGTAAACTTCTGACTGTGAAGAAACTAGTCCTCGCGGTGGCATTTTTGTCCTCCGTCTTCCTTTACTCACAAAATGCTCCAAAAACTCAGCTTAGTGTTCGCCTGACTAGCGACAGAGCCTCATACAGTCTGCGCGACGATATTCAACTTGAAGTCGTTCGGGAGAACACAGGGGATGGCAGAGTCTTCATTTCCCGTCGTTGGGAGTGGGGAACAATCTCCAAGATTAGAGTATTCGATTCTAAGGGCAATGAAATTACAGACGTGCTCTGGCCAATCGACGATCCGCCTTCGCTCACGTCCACGGACTTCATCCTTTTAAGACCCGGAGACTTTCTCGGAACAAAGCTGAAGAAGACCGTTAAGGAGTTCGTCAAGAATCCTGGCGACTACGAGTTTTTCGTCGAATACCGGAGCTACTTGTCCGAGGACTTGGCTCGGAAATACATCCTCCAGCGCGATGTACCATTCTGGTCGCGAGAGCGGAATACGGTAACATCAAACAGAATCAAGCTTCGGATTACAGAGTGAAATATGGGAACAGACGGGCGTTCACCGATTGTTCAGGGTGGATTCGTGATTTCGAACCTGGGGAACGTTCCGTCTGTCCCCACGTTCCTCAGGATGACATTGCGGGAAAATTTCGGACTTCGTCCCCACGTTCCTTGTCCCCGGGTTGCTACTCGTAGCGCAGAGCGGCCATGGGATCGATATGCATTGCACGCCGCGCTGGAATGTAGCATGCGAGCATCGCCACTACTCCCAATCCCACAGCCACAGCGCCAAAGGTTGCTGGATCGGTCGGCTGAACGCCATACAACAATTTCGCCATAAGTCGCGAAAGCAACAGTGCGCCGGCGATGCCTGACACCGATCCTGCGACGGCCAGCCACATCCCTTGCCGCACTACCAGCAAGAGAACATCGCCGCGAGTCGCACCCAGCGACATCCGCACCCCGATCTCATGCGTCCGTCGCGATGCGGAGTAGCTGATCACTCCATAGATCCCAACGGCGGCAAGAACCAGCGCAACCGCAGCAAAAATGGTCAGCAGCAGCATTTCAAATCGTGGTTGGGCGTTCGCCTCGCTTACGACTCCGTCCATGGTGACAACCTGCGAAATCGCCAGGTTGCGATCGAAGGACCATGCAGCCTCTTTCATGGCCGACGCTACCGCCGCAGGATCGCCTGCCGTGCGCACCACGAGTGTGATGTAGTCCATGTGATTGGAAGCTTCCGTCCCAGAATCGCCCAGATAGTCGTGATTCTGAAATGCCGCCAAGTAGGCTTCGGGAGTCGCCTTGTCCGTCCAGTTATCTTGTTTCGCATCCTTCGCAATACCGACGATGGTCAGCCACGTCTTTGGATTCTTGGTGTCATCGTCAAAGGACACGCGCTTTCCCAGCGGATCTTCTCCGGGCCAATACTGCCGTGCCGCCTGTTCGTTGATGATGATTACGCCTGGCGCTGTCGCATTGTCGGAGTCGCTGATGTCGCGTCCGCGGACTATGGGCAACCGCATTGCAGCAAAATATCCGGGCGTCACCATGCGATAAACAGCGCCAGGCGCTTCGCCCGGACGCGGCTTCGGCCGACCTTCGATCGCGAAATGCCATCCCCACAAATCTCCCGCGAGCGGTAGATGATTGATCGCGCCCGCTGCTTGCACCCCCGGAAGAGAGCGCACACGCTCGATCAGTTGACGGTAGAAAATTTCACGGCGACCGGCATCGGCCTCTTTTGATCCCGCAACCGACACGATCATCGAAATCAAGTTGTGCGGATTGAAACCGGGATCGACGGCCGCGAGCGCAGCAAACGTGCGGATCATCAGCCCTGCGCCGATGAGCAGCATCAGAGCCAAGGCGAATTCCGACACGACGAGCAGGCTGCGCAGGTGGTTGCGCTGCACTCCTTCGCTGCCGCTGCGCCCGCCCTCTTTCAGCGTGTCGTTCACATTCACCGACGAAGCCTGGAACGCGGGGACCAGTCCGAATCCGACACTGGTCAAAATCGTCGCCGCGAAAAGAAACAAGGCGGCATGCAGGTCGATCGACACCGTTTGCACACGCGGAATGTTCGACGGGCTCATCGCGATCAGAGCGCGCGTTCCCAGGACAGCGATCAGAAGTCCGAGCACTCCGCCGACACTGCCAAGAAGAAGACTCTCGGTCAGGAATTGGCGGATGAGGCGGCCGCGGCGCGCGCCCAGCGCAGCCCGCACGGCGATTTCTTTTTGGCGCGTTGCCGCCCGCGCCAGAAGCATGTGCGCCACGTTTGCGCACGTGATCAGCAGAACGAATGCGACTGCGGCGAGCAGCACCAGCAAGGGCGTCTCGATCGGGCCTACAACTTTTTCCTTCAGCGGGGTCACCACTACGTTTCGATTCGTACCAGGATACTGCTGCTCCAGCCGCGCGGTGATCGATGCGATCTCAGCGCGCGCCTGCGTCAGCGACACGCCGTCTCTCAGGCGAGCGAAAAGTCGCAGGCTTCCACCGCCGGCGTGAACCCCCGGACCAAATGCGCCCGGAACCCACAACTCCGCTTTCGTAGCCCAGAACGGAGCGAACTGAAATTGCTGCGGCATCACGCCGACGATGACATAACCATTTCCATCGAGCACAATTGCCTTGCCGAGCACGTTTGGATCGGCTGAGAAACGTCGTTGCCATAACTTGTAGCTGAGGATCACTTCTCGATTCGCGCCTTCTTTGTCTTCTCCTGGGACGAATAAACGCCCCAGCATCGGATCGATGCCGAGCATGGGAAACAGATCTTGTGTCAGCTTCAAGCCGGGAATGTGTTCGGGAGAATCGATGCCGGTGAGGTTCGGAGACCAGGCTTCCGCCGCGCTCACTGTCGCAAAAGATCGGCTCTGGTCGCGCCAGTCGATGTAATTCCCCGCTGATACCGGACCGTCGCCATTCATCAGGATCGTGACGAGACGGTCGGAGTCGCGATAGGCCAGTGGGCGAAGAAGGACGGCATCGACGACGCTGAAAATCGCGGTATTCGCGCCAATGCCAAGCGCCAGCACGATCAATGCAATCGCCGTGAAGACGGGGGTCCTCAGCATGGCACGGATGCCTTGCCGCACATCCTGAAACAGCGTTTCCAGAAAGCTCACACCGAGCGCGTCGCGGCACTCCTCCTTCACCGTCTCGATTCCGCCGAAATTCCAGTCGCGCCTGCCGAAGTGCTTCTTGTCGAGCTACGCCGCGGCGGACCAGGTCAGCGGCATGCGCCTCGAGGTGGAAGCGCATCTCCTCATCCATCTCACGTTCTTTGCGGTTGCGATACAGCATGGCTGCTGTCCAAGAGCGAAGTCGAGTCCACATGTTCATAGTTCCTCGGGAGTTGTCCGCAAAATCCCCGCAATCACCGCAGTCATCTGATTCCAGCGCTCGGCTTCGGATTGCAGCCTGCGCTTGCCGGCTGCAGTGAGCCGGTAATAGCGCGCGCGCCGGTTGTTTTCTGATTCTCCCCATTCGCTCTTGATCCAGCCGTGATGTTCAAGGCGGTAGAGCGCGGGATACAAAGATCCTTGCTGAATTTCCAGCCGCTCTTTCGAAATCTGCTGAATTCGCAGCAGAATGCCGTAGCCATGCAAGGGGCTCAGGGAGATGGCTTTCAGGATGAGCATTTCCAGAGTGCCCTGCAAAAGATCGAGTTGCTTTTCCATGTGTTCGCTTTCCTAGAGTGTCTAGGAATACGCCTTCCTCTCCTAGATTGTCAAGGAGAGCGCGTGGGAGAAGCTTGTTGGCCTTCCAGAGGTGCAGGAAAGCGGTTGAAAACGGCGCATCGCAGACCAATGCGCGGCTTTCGGGAATGGAGAATATGGCAGAATGTGGGACAGACGGGACGGTCATTGATTGTTCAGAGTGGATTCGTGATTTAGAAACTGGGGAAGGTTCGGTCTGTCCCCGGGGCTTCGAAGAGGTGCGTATGAGCTGGAAAGTATGGTTTCTTCCACACCCTCCCGCACAAAACGCGGGAAGGCTGGGGCAACCTAGTCAGGAATCTTGATTCGGACGGATGGGCCAGCCCCCGCCCATCAAGTACCACTTTGTTGATGGGCCAGTACACAAATGGACTCAAGACAATCGCGTTACTGCCGTTTGATGAGTGACTTATCAACAGCATCCTAACTCGGTGTTCTCCACTCGAACTGCTCCCGTTGATTCGTGAGGAAAGATATTTCATAGCTTTAGTGCACTATTGATCAGACAGACAAGTCCATCCTAAGTAAAGTTTGCATTGTTCTTCTTACAGGGCCCCTCCAGAAAGAAGCTTATGCCGTCGCGACCAGGGAAAGTTCTGCGAGGGACGGAAGCAAGTCAATTCTGAAGGTATCAGTCGCCTGACCTGAATCACGCCATGGCCAGGGACGAAAGGTACAACCCACTCAAGACCGCCAAGATCGCTTCCGCACCCAAAAACCAATTCGGGTTACTCCCAAACATTCAAACGATTTGTCCAGAGGATAACTATGACACGTAGATTCGAATGCCTAGGTACGTTGTGCCTACTCTGCTTGATCTCGCTTTATTCGCCGCTCCAGGCGCAAACCGCGGCACTGGCCACCAAGAGTACGGGGCCCCATAGCTACTACATCTCCGAGGAAATCACCCTCACAGGGACTGTGTCGAGTGTGCTCACGAAGCCAGCTACGGGAATGACTATGGGAGCCCACCTCCTGTTGGCAACCTCCTCCGGCCAGGTGGACGCGAGCCTGGGAAGATTTGCCTTGATGGGAAAGGGCGCCCTGACAGTCGCAGCGGGACAGATCGTGGCGGTAACCGGCGTCATGAAAACAATTAAAGCCAGGCCAGTCTTTCTGGTCCGCAGCCTAAAAGCCGGCAACTCCGTCTATGTCATCCGGAACGAGCACGGTTTCGCCATATCTCCGCAAGGACGTCAACGCGTTGGCCAAAAGGCCGCGCAGAAATGGGAATCATTATGAACCGCAGCCCATACACACATATCGCTTTGGTTTTTCCTGCTTTGATTTTTGTGGCCTTAACCTTCTCGACCGGCTGCGGCGACTCGAGTGCAGCTAAACCTGCCTCAACCCAATCCATCGCGATGACGAGTGGATCGGCACAGAGCGCGGCGGTCAATGTCGCGTTTGCGCTGCCGTTAGTTGTGACTGTAACTTCCGGCACAACTCCGGTCAGCGGCGCTTTAGTGACTTTCTCGGCTCCCTCCTCGGGAGCTAGTGGCTCATTCGCGGGCGGAGCCAATACCGCCACTACCAACGCCAATGGCGTAGCCACTTCGACCTTGTTCACTGCGGATGGCACAACCGGAGGCTACATGGTGACGGCGACGGTTTCCGGAACAGCCACGGCGGCCGATTTTCTTCTCACCAATACCAACGCCCTGGTGATTTCGAGCAACTACTCGTTCTTCTTGACCGGGACCGAGAATTCCAATGGCGGCCCGAATTTCTACACTCTCGCAGGATCGGTGACCGTCGATTCGAACGGCGTCATCCTGAGCGGCGAGCAAGACTATAACGATGCTTTCGGACTCATCTCGCCCCAACCTTCCGGCGACATCATCGTTGGCGGATCGCTCCGCGCCGATCCCGCGAGCGGCCAGGGGGCACTCACCTTGGTTACGAATAACCTGTCCTTAGGATTCAACGGGACTGAGACTCTCGGCGTCCAGTTCGTGAATGCAAGCCACGCGCTCATCGCTCAATTCGATAACTCTGCCACCTCCAGCGGAAGCATTGACGCGCAAACCCTTCCGAGCACGCTCGGCGGCGGTTATGCCTTTACCCTTTCGGGTGTAGACGCGGGATATAACCCGCTGACATTTGGAGGCGTATTTTCGCTTACCGGCACTAGCTTGCAGAATGGTCTCTACGACGTCAATGATTCGGGAACTGTGTCCCTCGGCGTTCCTTTCACCGCAACCGTCTCAGCGCCCGACTCCTTCGGGCGGGGCACGATTACCGGTGACCTCCTCCCTTCCATCAACTATTACATCGTGGGTCCTGAAGTCATGCGGATCATCGATGTGGATCCTTTTGATTCGGCCGTGGGATCCGCGTACGGGCAGGGCGGTGGCACCTTCAGCAATGCATCGCTCGGAAGCTCCGTGTTTGGCGTCCAGGGCAACTCGTTCTCGTTTCTCTACGCCTCGGCGGGGCAGATTACAGTCCCGGCCAGCGGCACTTTTCTGGGTATCGGAGATATCGACGAAGAAGGTACCAGCGTCTCCGCCCAAGCGATCTCGGGCACCTATTCCATTGCCAGTAATGGATACGGCAGCCTGACCGTTCCCGACTTCCTGGTGGACTTGGGCACTCTGGGTATCTACATGACCGATCCGGCTCTCAATCTGATGGATCCGAATAACACGACCAGCGGATTGGGAGGAGCTCTCGTGATGAACTCGGATGCATTCCTCGTCGGAACCGGAATCCTGCTTCCGCAAACCGACACCTCAACCGCCAGCTTCACGGGCAACTATGCCTTCGGAGCGCAGGGCTTCTACAGCCCCAACAGCGGCTGTTTCAATAAAGCAGCCTCACCTGGCGGCTTTTGCGGAAATGGTCCGTGGGAATTCGACTTGATCGGGCAAGGGTCGGTTTCCGCCGGTGCTTTGACCGGGGTTGGGCTCGTTAACGATCCAGGTAACTTCTTTCCAGCCAAGTCAGTGCTGGACGTTGGCGCTGCGTTCTCAGGAACGATTGTCCCTGATGCCTTGAACGCCGGGCGCTACCTTATCCCACTCCTCGTCGTTCCCGTTAACGGTAACGGGGCCGTTTTCCCTCTAACTATCTATCAGGCTAACGGCGGACAGTTGCTCTGGGTGGACATAAATGAGAACGACATCGAGGATCTTTTCCTCGGCTCCCTGCAGCAACAGGGGTCGTTAACCGGAATGCCCGCGCTAAAGAAAACCGCGGCGCGGTCCAAGCCGAAGCTGAAACAGTAAGCTGAAAGCTGAAAATGGGGCACCGCCAATTCCCCGGTGGTGCCCCTTTTACGACGCTGGGTGTCCCAACCTCCCGGAAAAGTACGGCGGGCGCGCCGATCCGAACTAATAGCAAGAACTGACCTCAACCTGAAACATCAATCTTTGTCATCCCAAGGCTCGCGCATTTAGCGGGCCCCGGGATCTCCCGGCCCGAATGCAGTGCCTATGCAGAAACCAAATTACAAGTCCCTTCGCGGGCAGATGACGGCTCTGCAAAGTCCGCAAAATGATCTCGCGAGGGACTGAGATTTGTCGGAGTGAGGGTGTGTAAGAAGTTGTCCGGTGCGTGCTATGAATCGAATGGCTTGTACACAGATCGCAGGGTCACGACGGCGCATTCGGGATGAATGGGGTGGCCTTCTCGGTCCAACTCGCAGCCTTCGATGGGAACTGGCTTCCCACAGACAGCACACGTGAGAGGGTTAAGCGGCTTTGTCCGGGCGGTTATCATTGGCAAGAAATCCGATCGAACTCCCTTCCCGCGAGCTTATGTGAATGATATTCCCCACCAAGGCTGAAAGATGGTCAATTGGATACAGAAATAGGGCCAGGCTCCAAGCCGCATTCCTGGACTACACGCTTGCTGAGGACGGGGGCCTCGCCTCTTAATGTCGCGAGGGCGAATCAAGACCATGGGTGCGTCCTGGTGGCTCAGGTTGGCCAGCGCTCCGTAACGCCAGTAAAAAAAAGCCCCACTCAAGCGGAGCTTGAATGGGGCGCTCTCGAATCTCTAGAACGGTTCTCGTCCGTTCCACCTGTCCAGACTTCTGCTACTGCAGCTTGCAGAGGCTGATTAGGTCGTTTGCAATTTGCAACGCGCCCGCCTGGGTGTTCGCGAGAGAGTGAACACCGCCCGCGACACAGGCCTGGCCTTTGGTGGTGTTGATGTTGTTGAACCAGTCCTGACCGATGGGGATGGCAGAGCTGTTGTCGGCGCCTCCGAATACCAGGTTCACGCGCGTCTTCGGGAAAGTGTAAACGGCACCCGGTGCTTCGACGCTGTCTCCCAGGAAGAAGTTCAATCCGCCTGGAGGCAGCGTGCCACCCGACTGCGTCGCCGTGGAGCACACTGCGGAAGTACCGTTGGCATCGTAAGCCGGATCCCAGAACGCGCCATCGGTCTTTCCAAAACAGGTGCCTAACGTTGTAGCCGATCCGCATTGCACGGGAAGTTTTCCTTCCTTACATCCGCAGCCCCAATCGAGGCGGCCGGTGGGCGGTCCGCTGGTGACTTCGGCCATGGAGAGAATGTTGCTGGAAGGATACTGCGACAACGCGTAAGCCAGCACTCCGGCACCGCCGCTGTTCGCGGTCGCGCAGTAAGGAGTCGTGGTGCTGTCGTTGTGGATGTTGTCGTAGATCCACTGGGTCAGGGTCGCATAGCGGCAGGAAGCAGCGATCAAACCGCCCGGGCCTTCCACCCAACCGTTGGGCTGGTTCTGATTGAAGGGAGTTCCCCATGAAATTTCGACGGTCTTGAAACCAGCGTCGATGACATTTTGGACGGCAGTGCTTCCGAAGGTGAAGATGCTCTCGTACAGGCCGTTGCCGTTGGTGCCCGTGTTGTAGGTAACGGTTCCGAGCGGGGTGACAGTCGGAGCAACTGTCTTGACGTAGGCAAAAACGTCAGGAACGTTGGGACACGATATCGTCATCTGCTGGCAGACGCCGTTGTGAATCGAGCCGGAACAGGAGATGCTCGAAACCCCGCTGACCGTGCCGAGAGCGCGAGTTAATCCTGTGGCGCAGGCGGCATTGATGGTGACGTTCGAAGTGATGGTTCCAGTCGCATACACCGGAACGCAGGACTGGGCCGACGGCTGGGCGGTGACGTAAAGCGTGTACTTCGCACCGGTCGTGTAGGTCTTGGTGAACGTCTGCGTGTTGTTGGTGGTGAACGTCAAGGTGTCGCCCTGATCGTCTTGCATAGCGACGGTTCCGGAGAGGCCGGTGACTGCCACACTCAAGGTGAGATTGGTTCCGGAAGTTGCGCAGGTGGCGGTCACGGTGGTGTTCGCCGTGATGGTTCCGCTGGCGTTGCCGCTCAGGGTGCAGGTCTGTCCCGAGGGCTGCGTGCGGACGCTGACCGTGTAGGCCGAGCCGCTGGCGTAGGACGTCGAGAAGGTTTGCGTGTTGTTGGTGGTGAAGGTCAAGGTGTCGGATTTGTCGTCTTGCATGACGAGGGTTCCGGTAAGTCCCGTGACCGCGACACTGATGGTGAAGTTGGTTGCGGTACAGGTCGCAGTGACCGTTGTATTCGCGGTGATCGTGCCGCTGGCGTTGCTGCTCAGAGTGCAAGTCTGTCCGGCAGGCTGCGTTTTCACGCTGACCGTGTAGGCCGAGCCGCTGGCGTATGAAGTAGCGAACGTCTGCGTGTTGTTGCTGGTGAACGTCAGGTTGTCGGCCTTGTCGTCTTGCATGACCAGCGTTCCACTGAGACCGGTGACGGCAACGCTGAGATTGAATGTCGTCGACGAGCAGGTTGCGGTGACGGTGGTATTCGCCGTGATGGTGCCGCTGGCATTGCCACTCAGCGTGCAGGTCTGTCCGGCAGGCTGCGTCTTCACGCTTACCATGTAGGTCGAGCCGCTCGCGTACGAGGAGGCGAACGTCTGAGTGCTGTTGCTGGTGAAGGTCAGATTGTCGGACTTGTCGTCTTGCATGACGAGCGTTCCGGTGAGTCCAGTGACCGCGACACTGATCGTGAAATTGTTGCTTACGCATGTGGCCGTTACGGTGAGGTTCGCCGTGATCGTGCCGCTGGCGTTGCTGCTCAGAGAGCAAGTCTGTCCGGCGGGCTGCGTCTTCACGCTGACCAGGTACGTCGATCCGCTGGTGTAGGCCGTGGCGAAGGTCTGCGTACTGTTGGTGGTGAAAGTCAGATTGTCATTTTTGTCGTCCTGCATCACCAGAGTTCCGGTGAGTCCGGTGACCGCGACACTGATCTTAGGATTCGTGCCGGTCGTGGTACACGTTGCGGTGACGGTGATATTCGAGGTGATGGTGCCGGTGGCGTTGCTGCTCAGGGTGCAAGTCTGTCCGGCGGGCTGCGTCTTCACGCGCACGGTATAGCTCGATCCGCTGGTGAACGTCTTGGCGAAGGTCTGCGTGCTGTTGGTGGTGAAGGTCAGCGTGTCGAGTTTGCTGTCCTGCATCACGAGAGTTCCGGTAAGCCCCGTGACGGCTACGCTGATGGTGTCTCCAGTGGTGGTCGTCGAACAAGTGGCGGTTACGGTGATGTTCGAAGTGATCGTGCCCGTGGCGTTGCTGCTCAGCGTGCAAGTCTGACCCGCAGGCTGCGTCTTGACGGAAACGGTGTATGCGGAACCGCTGGTGTACGTCGTCGCAAATGTCTGGGTGCCGTTGGCGCTGAAGGTCAGGTTGTCGGCCTTGTCGTCCTGCATCACCAAGGTTCCGGTGAGGCCCGTGACCGCGACGCTGATCGTGTCGCCGCCTCCGGTCGTTGTACAGGTAGCGGTGACCGTGATGTTCGAAGTGATTGTGCCGGTGGCGTTGCTGCTCAGTGTGCAAGTCTGACCCGCAGGCTGCGTCTTCACGCGAACGGTGTAGCTTGCGCCGCTGGTGAACGTCTTGGCGAATGTCTGGGTGGTGTTGGTGGTGAAGGTCAGGGTGTCGCCGCCGACGGCGTTGTCCTGAAGAACGAGGGTTCCGGTCAAGCCGGTAACCGCAACGCTGATGGAGTCGTTGGATGTGCTCGTGGTACAAGTCGCTGTGACTGTGATGTTGGAAGTGATCGTCCCGGTCGCGTTGCTGCTCAACGTACAAGTTTGACCGACGGGCTGGGTCTTCACCTTGACGGTGTAAGTCGATCCGCTGACAAATGACGTGGGGAATGTCTGCGTGGAATTCGTCGTGAAGGTCAAGCTCTCGGCTTTACTGTCCTGAACCACGAGGGTTCCTGTCAGCCCGGTGACGGCGACGCTGATGGTGTCGTTGACGGCAGCAGCATTGGTGACTGCGGTGGCTGCGAAAACCAACACGCACAGGACGGTGAGCAGCAGATGATTACGTGACTTCATGGACGAGCCTCCGACAGAATCCCCGGGATTTTGTTGCCGTATCTTTGCGATTACTTCCCCAGCAGAATGTCTCAACAACGTTGCTTATTAGGTAGGCACCAGGGAGGGAATGCGATCTTAGTACGGCAAAATAGGCGCGTCAAGATCTCGATGACATAGTTGTTGAATTTTTCACGAAGCGTTTTTAATCCGAGTGTGCAAGAAGTTGCAAAGCAAGAAATGCGCGGCGCGCAACTGCATTCGGCTTCAACGCTTTAGTCAGGCACGATTGAAAAGCCGCGCCAGCGGCGGGTTTTCAAATGGTGAACTTTAAGGTGAGGAGTGACAGTCGAACTACTCTGTCGGTTGAGGTCTTTCTACTCTAGCGAACTTGCTGCTCTCTGGATGGGGATGAGATCGACGAAACAATGAGGGCCTAGGGTTCGCGAATCAATCCGCGTGGCGTGAAGCTGAATTGTTTGTGGCGTGAAGCTGAATTGTTTGAGGAGAGCGAAAAAACAGGCCGCTCTGGGGGAGGCATCGAGCGGCCTGGGTTGGCGAAGTCCTCCGGAGAGGAGGATAAAAGTCTAAATCCGTTTTACATCGAAGACGGATTGCTCTGCGCAGCGGCGGGAGCCGTTGCCGGCTGATCGCCCACGGTGTTCGTCATCAGGCGAACATCGACACGGCGATTGTCGGCGCGACCAGAAGACGTCTTGTTGGTCTCCACCGGCTTATCTTTGCCGAGGCCGATCACATAGATCTTGTGCGCGGGCACGCTGTACTTGGTGGCGAGATACTGAATCACCGAGTTGGCGCGACGCTGGCTGAGGTCGTAGTTGTAGTCAGCCGATCCGACGGAGTCGGTGCCGCCTTCAAGAGCGATGATGTATCCCTTGGTATTGGCGATGCTGGCGCCGAGCTGATCAAGCGCAGCCTGAGCCTGCTTCGTCAGGATGTCGCGGTTGAAGCCGAACTTCACCGAGGTCTCGGCGACGGCGTGATAGTTGTCGAGGTTGGCGACCGTGTTGGTCAACGTGCCGACGCGAGTGTTGGCGGCGTCCGCAACCTGCTGTGCCTGAGCGGCGCTCTGGGCAGCAGTCTGCGTCTTCTGCTCCACCTGATCGGTTTTGGCATTGACAGCCTGGATGCCGGCCTGAGCACGGGCGTCAACGTCTTTAATGTCTTTGGTGTTCTTTGCGGTCAGGTCGTCGAGCTCGTTGGTTTTGTTAATCAGTGGCGTCGTCTGCTGCTTTACATAATTCTTGCTGGAGCAGCCGACTGTCGCCACCATGCTAGCTGCCAGACAGATCATCAACGAAGTGCGATTCATAGGGTGAGGCTCCTTGGTTTCCGAGTCATTCTGGCGCGCTTAGGTTGCCGCGCGCCTCAAAAATTCAATCGTTCCACCTGGGCATGACTTTCCAGTGCAACTGTTCCCGGCAGCTACTTTTGCACGACAGATGCCAATGCAGCCACACCGCGAGTCGGATGTAAGTATATACGTTTTCAACGGCTTGCGGAAGGGATCGTGAGGTTCGGGCTCAGGTTACCTGTAGTTGGGAACGCAAACCCCACATCAGGAATGGAAATTTTATACGGTGAAAATTGGGCGATTTAAACCGGTGTTCTTCAGTGTTACCGCGATTCATTTCCAAATTCCCGTGACTGGGGACGCGGAGCGGTCATTTTCAGTCAGATAGTCGAGGCCGAAATTGTCTTCAATGGTGCGCAAAACACTGTAATGATCGTAGCGTTTGGACAGCGCAGATGGGTCCTGCTCGTTGGCAGGCTTCACCATGTTGCCGAGGAATAAAGTGAACACGCGATTATCTTCGTTTCCTCCGGATTCATCGAAGGTGATGATGATGAGAGTTCCCTGCCGCAGTTTTTCGGGAAAACTATCATTCAGAAATTTCTTCACCCACATGCCAGCGTCGGCGACGTTGGTGTCATGGCCATCGTGATTCATGTTGGGAGAGTAGAGCGAATAGGCGACCAGACCCTTGCGCGCGTCCTGAACGAAATAGTTGTCAGACTTTGAGGAGTCGACGCGCACCACGCGATCACACCACTTTTCCTGAACCTCGCGGAAGCTGAGGAATGGGACATGGCGGCGGGCATAGTTCCCGCGCTTCTCCGGAAGGTGCTGGCCGGAGATATCCCATGGGCAAGCGCCTTCGGGAAGTTCCTCGGCATATTGTTTGAAGTCGAGGCCGTTGGTGATCAGGCGATCGGCGATCGTCTTGTGCGCGGAGTCGTTGGGGAAATTCACTTGCTTGTCGCCGAGAAAACTCCCCCGGCGGCGAAGACCAAAGTCGGTGCCGGCGATCATTGCAAGATAGTTTGGGTAGGACGGATGTCCGATCGCATGGAAGTTGGTGAAACTCGCACCTTGAGAGGCCAAGGCCGCAAGATTGGGATCACGAACTGGCGCGTTCGTAGTCCACGTTTTCGAGAACGATAATCAGGACGCGATCAAAGTGACGAGCCTTGGCACGGGCGGCGGCACGGGCTGCTTCGTCTTCTTTCCCCTTGGGCGACTGGGTGACTTGCGGCTGTGAAGCCTGATTCGGGGACGCCTGAGTGGAGGGATTCGCGGTGATGCTTTGCGCAAAGAGTGGGGGTAGCGCGATCAGAGTGGCGCCAAGACCGGCCAGGACAGATGAAGGGAAGATGCTCCAGAAATGCTTTCTCCGGAAACGATCAACGAGACTCATCCTCACTTTTTGTAACACAATGGATGAGGATTCCATCCAATAGAATTAGGTTGTTTCCAGCGCGCCATGGACTTACAAGCAAAAATTCGCACGATTCCGACCGAGCCCGGCGTGTACTTGTACAAAAACGCCGAAGGCGAAGTGATTTATGTCGGAAAGGCGAAGAACCTGCGCAGCCGGGTGTCGAGTTATTTCCACGAAGGACGCTGGGAAGACGCGAAGACCGGGACGCTGGTCCGCGAGGCGGTGGACGTTGAGTACATCGTTGTCGCTAACAATAAAGAGGCACTGGCACTCGAGAACAACCTCATTAAGCAGCGCAAGCCGCGCTTCAACATCCTGCTGCGCGACGACAAGACGTATCCGTATGTGAAGTTGACGCTGGGCGAGCGCTGGCCGCGGGTGTATGTGACGAGGAAGCTGAGGAAAGATGGAAGCGCGTATTACGGACCCTACTTCCCTGCCAATCTCGCGTACCGCATTGTGGATTTGATCCACCGTAATTTCATGATCCCGTCGTGCAAGGTTGATCTCACGCGGTTTCATCCGCGCCCGTGCTTGCAGTACTACATCAAGCGCTGCCTTGGGCCGTGCGTGCAGGAGTTGACGACGACCGACATCTACCAGGAAGCGGTCCGCGATGTGAAGATGTTTCTTGAAGGGCGACCGACGGATCTGGCTCGGTCGCTGCGTACGCGGATGGAGCAAGCGGCGGTGGCCCAGGAGTATGAACGGGCGGCGCGCTATCGAGACTTGATTTCGACGGTGGAGCAACTGCAAGAGCGGCAGCGTATCGCTTCCGCCGAAGGCGATGACGCCGATGTATTCGGCTATCACTACGAGAACGGAATGCTGGCAGTGAACTTGTTTCATATGCGCGGCGGGAAGATGGTGGATCGGCGGGAATTTTTCTGGGAGGAACTGCCGGAGTTCGCGGTGCCGGGTAACGATGGGGAGACAGCTCCAATTAGTAGTCCAGACGAACAATCTTTGCCGGAACCTTTGGCCGACATCGCAGCAGGTGACGAACTCAGTCGAGCTTCGGTCGACTCGGACGGCCGGGGGCGGCCGTCCCCACAAAAAGGAGATTCCAGCACGGATCCGTTTCATCCCGGGGAGTTCTTCTCTGCCTTGTTGAAGCAGCTTTATATCGGGCAACCGTACGTTCCGCGGAACCTTTATATCCCTGTTGGATTCGAAGATTGCGGGGCGCTGGAGGATCTGCTCTCAGAACAGAACGCGGGGGAAGGTGCGCGCTCGACGCGAGTACACATCCTGGTTCCACAGCGCGGAGATAAACGATCGCTGATCGATCTCGCAGGAAATAATGCGAAGCAGTCGTACGATCAGCGCTTCCGGATTTTGAAGCCGAATGCGCGCAAGATTCAGGAAGAGTTGCAGGATGTGGTTGGACTGGCGGAACTGCCGAAGCGGATCGAGTGCTTCGACATTTCGCACATACAGGGCGCGGAGACGGTAGCTTCGATGGTGGTGTGGGAAGACGGCAAGATGAAGAAATCGGACTATCGGAAGTTCATCATTCGAACCGTACAAGGCGTCGACGACTTTGCATCGATGCGCGAAGTGGTGACGCGGCGCTATAAGCGGCTAATGGATGAACAGAAGCCCATGCCAAGCCTGGTGTTGATCGACGGAGGGTTGGGGCAGTTGCATTCCGCGGCCGAGGCGCTGGAAGCGCTTGAAATCATCAACCAACCTCTCGCCGCAATCGCGAAGCGGGAAGAAATTCTGTATGTGTATGGGCAGGAGAAGGATCCGATTGCGCTGGATCATCATTCGCCGGTGCTGCACTTGATCCAGCAAATTCGCGATGAGGCGCACCGCTTTGCCGTGACCTTCCATCGGAAGCGGCGGCAGATGCGGGATCGGTCGACAGAACTGCTGGAGATTCCCGGCGTGGGAGCAAATACGACTCGGCGATTGCTGGAACATTTCGGCAGCTTGCGCGCGGTGCAGCAAGCCGATGCCGCAGCATCTATCGGCTGTGGTTACGCGGGTGCAAGCTGAGGCGATCCGGAATCACTTCCAGAAGTAGCGTGCGATTCTACTGACTGAGTGAAGGTTGAGGATGAGCCAGAAAACAGAAAAGCATGTAGTCACCGTTTCATCGCTGATTCCTGCGCGGCCGGAGCGCGTGTATGCGCTGATTGCGAATTATCACGATGGGCATGCGCGAATTCTCCCGAAGCAGTTGTCGGGACTGATCGGTAGAACAAGGCAGCGGCGTAGGCGCCGGGACCGTGATCCGCTTTGAGGCGAGCGTTCTCGGAAAGCGCCAGACGATGCGGGCCGTCGTGACGGAACCCGAACCCGGGCGTGTTCTGGTAGAGAGCAGTCTCGATGCCGATGGACCGATCACGACGTTTACCGTGAATCCAGGAACGGCTCCGGCAGATTCGCATGTGACCATCTCTACAGAACTGCCGGTACGAGGCGGGTTGATCGGAAGCGATCGAGCGGCGCTTCTCGACGTTCCTGTTGCGCTCGATGTATGCGAAAGAGTTGCAGAATTTGGCTCGCGTCGCTACCGGGCCATTCGGTGCTTAACTCAAGAACAAAAGCGTTCACCACTAAGGACACGAAGGTGCACTAAGGAAAACGGTCGTTCGCTAAGTTTTGTTGATGTTCTTGTTTCCGCGATAAACTAACCGCCATCTTATGACTCGAATATTTAAGAAGATTCTGGCTTTGGCTGTGCTCCCCCTTGCGGCGCTGTCGGCGCAGACTTCCGCGCCGACTGACATGGCGACTGCTAAGGAAAAGCACCTTCGCAATGTGCATCAACTGACTTTTGGTGGACAGAATGCCGAGGCTTATTTTTCCGCCGACGGAAAGAAGCTGATCTTCCAGTCCTCACACGGCGATGTGAAGTGCGACCAGATCTTCACCATGAATCTCGATGGCAGTGATCAGCGCATGGTTTCGACTGGCAAGGGACGGACGACGTGCAGCTTCTTCTATCCCAACGGCAAGAAGATTCTTTACGCGTCAACGCATCTGGCGAGCCCGGAATGCCCTCCGAAACCGGACTATTCAAAGGGTTACGTCTGGGGTGTGTATTCCGGATATGACATCTTCACGGCGAATCCCGATGGAACGGATCTCAAGCAACTGACCACGACGCCTGGTTACGACGCGGAGGCCACGATTTCGCTCGACGGCAAGAAGATTACATTCACTTCTGTGCGGAACGGTGACCTCGATATTTATTCGATGGATGCAGACGGGAAGAACGTCAAACAACTCACGCACGAACTGGGATACGACGGTGGCCCGACATTTTCTCCGGATGGAAAGTGGATTGTTTATCGTGCGTACCATCCGCAGGCGGAAAAAGATATTGCTGACTACAAGGGACTGCTGGCGCAGAATCTGATTCGACCAACCTCGCTTGAGATCTGGGTGATGAAGGCAGATGGCAGCGAGAAGAAACAGATCACAAATCTGGGAGCGGCCAGCTTTGGACCCGCGTTCACTGCTGACGGAAAGCGGATCATTTTCTCGTCGAATTTCGATCCCGATACCCACGCCACTGGCGGCGAGGGGAATTTCGAGTTGTGGACAATGAATCCCGACGGCAGCGGAATGGAGCGGGTCACTCACAGCGACGGCTTCGATGGATTTCCGATGTTTTCTCCGGATGGGAAAAAGTTGGTGTGGGCTTCGAACCGGAACGCGAAGGTTCCGCACGAGACGAATGTTTTCATCGGGGACTGGGTGCCCTAAATCGAGAGGGCGCTCTGTTCCGAAGATTGCCTTGCTCTGAACGCCAGCCACGCCACCACTGTTAGCATTCCGCACCAGCCTAAGAACCGCACGACTGCTCCGATTTTTGTGTCGTAGTTCAGAATGCCCAGGCTCGAAAAGATCGTGTGCCAATCGTGTTCGACGAAGTCGGGATCGCCCGTGGTAACCAACGGCAATCCTTGCGACCGCGCATCCGCCATGTACGTGGCCGTGTAGAGCCAATTCTCAAAAAAGAAAAACAGGCAGAATGCAAAGCCCGTGGTCTGGCGCTGGCCGAAAAAATAGATCGCTAGCAGAAATGGAACCAGCCATTGCAGGAGCGTGCCTCCCCAGAGGCCGAGCGTTGGGCCGAACCATCCGAAGAGATTGTGGCCGCCTTCGTGGACTACCAGATTCGCGCTATCAATAAAGAGGAAGCCGCCGTGGGCGGAAAATGCGTACCCGAGAAATAGGACGTAAAAAGCGATCCATGCCACGGCAGCCGGGCGCGAGACGGACTTCCAGGGGTCGTCGAAGATTGATTGCAGGTACTCAAACATACTCACGCTGATTGTAGAGACTTCCGCTCACGGCTGAAGGTTACTAATGTCAGGCCGGTCCGAAAACCCTTTAACCGCAGAGTTCGCTGAGGATTCCGCGGAGCAGGCGGAGAAATTCTTCTCTCTTGCATGCTTCTTGCGAAAGACTTTTTCTCTCGCCTGAGGCAGTCGCGAACCGCCGACCTTTCTTGCTAAAGTGATGGGCTATGAGAGCGCGTCATTGGATCACCGGGATTGTGCTGGTCCTGTTGATAGCCGCAGCTATCGGAGGATTGTTATGGACGCGCGAAGAGCCGTCTCAAAGTGACGAAACGGCGTCGAACGCACCGTCCAAAAAAGTTTCGAGTCGGAAGGCGGCGGTCACGCAGCATCCCCTGGTCGATCAGCGTCCACTGCTGACGGCACAGCAGATGGCGGCAACTGCGGGCACGCCCGAAGAGCAGGCCTTGGCGCACGAGGCAACTAAGGCTGGGGACCACGAGGTCGATCTCGCATTCTTCGACGCCCTGCGAACGGCGCAACAGAATCCTCCGCCGCTTTCGGCAGAAGCGAAGGAGGTCGATGTCCGCAAGACCAAGGCTGAACAAACGGTTAAGGAAGACCAGGACAGTCTCGCACTCCTGACTCACAAGCTGGCATCAGCGCCTGAGACGCAAAAAGATAATCTGCAAGACCAAATCGATGTCACCAAAGCGCAGATGGATCTCGACCAGGACGAATTGGACGATGCCACTGAGGATCTGGAGCAGGCGGGCGGCGATCCGCAATCGAAGATCAAGCGCCTGCAGGCGGAGCATGAGACTGGGGAACACAGTCAGAGTGCCAGTGCGGGGTCGGGGGTAAATCCGCATGAGCAGGATTATCAAAGCCGCACACTGTTCAACCTGTTTCGAGCGTGGCGGGCTTTGCGGACCAAGAAGGCGGCCCTGGAAGCGGCTCGCGCTGAAACGGTGGAGAAAGAAAAATACTTAACCATCCGGCACGATCAACTGGCGGCGCAGGTCGAAAAAGATAAACAAAGCAGGGATTCGGTAAAGCAACAGGCCAAAGGGTTTTCAAAGGGTAGCAATGCGTCGAGCCGTGCCGACTCGAAGGCGACGGCCAAGGCGTCTCTCGACGCCCTGAAACAGTTCACGCTTGATCAGAAAAATCTGGCGGACCGGGGGCGGCGGTTGCAGGATGAGCAGGATCTCGAGGCGATCTATGCGAACTGGATTGCGCTCATCGAGAGCCGCGAACAAGTGGCCCTGCACCTCATGATCGAGACTTTCCTGTGGATTCTTGTCGTCCTGTTTGTCGTGTATCTTGCAGCGCGTCTCATCGATCGGCTCTTTACCGGTGTGTCGGCGGAGAACAAGCGAATCGACACGCTGCGTGCCGTGGTGAAATTTGCGACGCAGGTGATTGGCGCGCTGGTCATCGTATTCATTGTTTTCGGGATGCCGACGCAGACCACCACGGTGCTGGGATTGGCCGGCGCGGGACTCACTGTCGCGATGAAAGATTTCATCGTGGCCTTCTTCGGCTGGTTCGTGCTGATGGGGAGAAACGGAATTCGAGTGGGCGACTGGGTTGAGATCAACGGCGTCGCTGGAGAAGTCGTCGAGGTCGGGTTGCTGAAAACGGTGCTTCTCGAAACTGGCAACTGGACTGACTCGAGCCATCCCACGGGGCGGCGAGTTTCGATGGTGAACAGTTTTGCCATCGAAGGGCATTTCTTCAACTTCACCACGTCCGGACAATGGATGTGGGACGAACTGGAAGTTCTCGTGCCGGCTAACCAGGATCCTTATGCGGTGATCGACCTCATCCAGAAAGTCGTCGAAAAGGAAACGGCGGCCAATGCCGGCAAGGCTGAAGCGGAGTGGCAGCAGACAACGACGCGCTACCGAGCGAAGACTTTGACGGCGGCGCCGGGAATCAACATTGTTCCGACGAGCGGCGGTATTGAAGTGCACGTGCGATACATCACACGAGCCTACGAGCGGCATGAAGCTCGCAAGCGCGTGTATGCAGCTGTGATTGAGGCGATGCACGGGAAGCGCGAGGCCGTGAAGGCGTGAGACCGTTTCGAGTTTCTAAGTTTTATATTGCGTGATCTGGTTGTGTAATTCCTGATCGTTCATGTCCATATTCGGGAGGACATCTGACAACTTCGCCTGATCTGGGCACCCTGATCGTCACCGGTGCGAGTCGCGGGATTGGCGCGGCAGTGGCTCGGCTTGCGGGCCGCCGCGGATTTTCTGTGGCAGTGAATTACTGCAATGCCGCAGCCGAGGCCGAGCGCGTTGTCCGTGAGATCACGGATGGCGGCGGGCGCGCAATCGCGATCCAGGCTGACGTTGCGCGCGAAGATCACATTATCCGCATGTTTGAGACTGCCGAGACCGAACTCGGTCCGATCAAGGGCTTGGTCAATAATGCCGGCATTACCGGTGGGTTCGCGCGGGTAGAAGAGGTATCGGTGGAAGCGATTGATCGGACATTCGCGGTCAACGTGCGAGGAGCTATCTTATGTGCTCGCGAGGCCGTGCGGCGGATGTCCACGAAGCACGGAGGCGCGGGGGGCGCCATCGTGAATATTTCATCGCGCGCGGCGCATACGGGCGGTCCCGGAGAATGGGTTCACTATGCCGCGAGCAAAGGAGCGATCGACAGCTTCACCATCGGCCTGGCACGCGAAGTCGCATCGGAAGGCATTCGGGTTAATGCGGTGGCTCCAGGACTGATCGAAACGGAATTGCATGCCACGAGCGGTGCTCCCGACCGCTTGCAGCGTCTGATGGGAACGGTCCCGATGGGAAGGGCCGGGCTTCCGCATGAAATTGCCGAAGCTGTGTTGTGGATGCTGTCTCCCGGGTCATCGTATGTGACGGGATCGATTCTGGCGGCTGGTGGCGGGCGGTAGTGGCTGAAGGCCTGAATGCGATCTAAGAACGACTCTCCAAATCCTTCAACAGATACATCTTGACTCGCTCCGGCAGCCATGAGACATGCAGAGATCGCGAATCGTATCCGGCGGCAGCGTTCGCGCGAATTCAAGCGCCTTGGCCAGTGGAGTGTGCTCGTTACGCAAGAGAGCCATTCGAATCTCGGGGCGCACAGACCACTTCGCATGGCCGCACACTGCCTGAATGAACGTCGAAGAGGCTGTGTTCTTCTGCACGGATTTGACTACCGCGGACTCAGTTATGCGCGGATTCTCGAGAGCACATTGCCAGACTCGATGTTCCTTATCCAAAAGCAAGGCTGCGGCGACCGACTGGGAAGAGCGGCGGGCCAAGGAGATGCGTTCGCCCAAGCTCATCGATGGGATGTGAGCAATTAAGTGGTTATCCGCAACACGCTTGAGGTCGGCGGGTGGGGTCGACGAGAGGGAGAACTTCACCAGTTCGAAGGTATAGAGTTCGCGAATCAGGCGCAGCGCGAGGCGGCGGGGCGTTCGCGGATGGGAAGCTAACGCGATCCGGAGTTTGCGGGATTTCATCAGGCCGGCATCCTGGGAGATTTGCTCGACGGCCGCTGCGGAGAGATCGCGATTCTTCAACTCGGAGAGGGCGAGATCTTCGGTGAGGTGTGATCCCGGCGAAACGGAGACGTCTGCCGCCGAATTCGACGGCAGAGTTGGAGGCACCTCGGGTTGGGGCTTCTCTGGCACGGACATTTAAAACCGGGCTGACGCCCGGTGGACAGCCGATGGCGGCTGTCCCTACATTAATTCAGCCAACATTTGCTGTCGCTCTTCTTGCCATTCTGAGCGCGCCTTCCACTGGCTCTACGATGCTGGGATTCATTTCTATCCGCGTTTCGAACTGGCGCAGTTCATTGTAGAAAGACTCCCTCGTTTGGCCCGAATGACGAAAGACACCTCCAGTCACAGCCACAGGGATAGGAGCGAGCTCCTCTGCGGGAAACAGGCGGCGGATCACGTCCAGCGCGATGTGTGCGAGTTCCCTTCCCGCATTGGAGAGAACCTGCGAAGCGAGATCATCTTTGCTGGCGACGATTACAGGAAATAGCTTGGCGAAATCCGGCGGCGGAATCGAGTTGGCGGCGCGGGCAAGGTCCGAGAGCGTCGTTACGCCCCAAGCTTTGCAGAGTGAGCCGGCAAGGCCGTTTTGGTTGACTTGATCTGCGGGAGCTATATCGCTGGCACGAAGAACTGCGCTGACAGCTGCGCGGCCAATCCAGTGGGCGGAGCCTTCATCTCCGATGGCGAAGCCCCAACCTCCGGCGCGCGCCGTTTTGCCTTGACGGTCTCGGCCGTAGGCGATGGATCCGGTGCCGGCGATGACGATCACTCCGGGGCCGGTGTCGAAAGCGGCTTCCAGTGCGATCTGCATGTCGCCCGCTACGTCGATTGGTGTCGAGATAATCTCGGCGAGGAATGAGCGCACCAATTCGGCCAATTCCGGACGGGCGGCGCCGGAACCGCCGACGCAGGTGCGCGCAATTTTTTCATGAGAGATGCCTGCGGCGGTGCAGGCTTGTTGCACGGACTGCTGCAACGACTCTCGGGCCTGCGCTTGGCCGACGCGAACGATATTGCTGGGGCCGGCGGTTGCGCTGGCGAGGATTGCGGAATCGTCCCCCACTACGCAAGTGGTTTTGGTTCCTCCGCCATCAATGCCGAGATAGTAGGACACGGGTTAGTTCTAACACAGAGCGCTCTCGGTTCTCCCGGTCTCTGAGTTTCGAGAACGTTCAAACCCTTAACCGCTGAGATCGCTGAGAGCTCCGCAGAGAACGGAGACAGCGCCTACGATCTTTTTACGTCCTTCTTTAAAGTCCCTGTTGCTTTCATCGGCAAACTCGGTGGGAGTGCACGTGCATAGAGTCTCACTCGCGGAAGGATATGATTCCCGCGATAATGACTTCTTCGGCCGGAAGGTTTGAACCGATCTAGGAGAAGCAAGGAATGGCTGCCAATATCCAGATTACCGAACTTGAAAACAGCGGTGACACCCGCGGCTTTAGTTTTACAGCTCCCGCCGAGGCGCTGGCATTTGTGGGGCGCATGGCAGACATTCACATCGCGTCGACCAAGCCGGGTTCGGTGCGTGGGAATCATTATCACCTGCGGCGGCGAGAGGCAATTGTGGTTCTTCCCGGAGCGAAATGGTCGTTTCACTGGGATGAGGGCGATGGAGCACCGACACAGCATCGCGACTTCGATGGCAGTCTTGCCGTTCAGATTCTGGTGTCACCGGGCGGATCGCATGCTGTTCGGAATGACGGCGAGCGCGAATTGTGGCTGGTTGCGATCTCTTCGGAGACTTACGATCCGGGCGAGAGTGTGGCGCGCAAAGTTGTGTAGCGGGACTTCGCGATGTCTCGAAGGGTTAGCCACAGCGCTTTTCGTCCACATCAATATCCATGGGACTGAATAAGACCGACTACGCGATCATCGCGCTCTACCTGGCGGGCATCACCTTGTTTGGCCTCCGCTTTCGCAAGAAGCAGCGGACTCTCCGTGATTACTTTCTCGCGGGGCGAGACATCCCATGGTGGGCAATCGCGCTGTCGATTGTTGCAGCCGAAACCAGCACGCTGACGATCATCAGCATCCCGGGGCTGGCCTACGATACGAACCTGACTTTCCTGCAGGTCGTCATGGGATACATTGTAGGGCGCGTAGTGATCAGTTTTGTGTTGCTGCCGCAATACTTCAAGGGCGATCTGTATACCGCATACGAATTGATCGAACGGCGATTCGGGCGCGGATTGCGGTCGCTGACGGCAGGTTTGTTTTTGTTAACTCGCGCAGCCGCCGAAGGTGTGCGCGTTTATGCGGTATCCATCGTCGTTTCGATCGCGCTGGGGACCGGAGAAGTTACATCCATTGCGATCATCACGGCGCTGACGCTTGTGTACACGTTTGAGGGTGGGCTGGCGGCGGTCATCTGGACTGACGTCGTGCAGACTGTCATTTATGTCGGGGGAACGATTGTTGGGCTGGTGACGATTCTTCATCTGATTCCGGGAGGATGGACCGCCATTCATGCCGCCGCTGCCGATGCTGGCAAACTGCAGATCTTTAACTTCAGCGGGAATTTCTGGATTCCCTATACGTTCTGGGCAGGAATCATCGGCGGCGCATTTCTGACGACAGCGAGCCATGGAACCGATCAGTTAATCGTGCAGCGACTGCTGGCGGCACGCGGGCAAAAACAATCGGTCACGGCGCTGCTGTCTAGTGGAATCGCGATTCTCTTCCAGTTTGCACTGTTCCTGATTGTGGGTGTCATGCTGTGGGCTTACTACCGTGTTCCGTCGGCTACGTTCGGAAGGGCTGACCGGATCTATCCGACGTTTATTGTTACAAAAATGCCACACGGTATTTCCGGCTTGCTGATCGCCGCGATCCTGGCGGCGGCGATGTCGAACCTGAGCGCGGCGCTTAATTCCCTTTCGTCAAGCGCAATCATGGATTTCTACGCGCAGCTGCGCCCTCGGGCGGACGAGTCGACGAAGATGCGCCTGTCGCGGCTCGCGACGTTCGTATGGGCGCTGGTGCTGTTTGGGCTCGCCGTAATTGCCTTACATAAAGTGGGACGAGTGATTGAAGTCGGATTGCAAATTGCGTCCATCGCTTACGGAGCGATGCTCGGCGCATTTTTGTTGGGGACGCTCACAAAACGAGCCAATCAGACCGGAGCCATGGTTGGCATGGCTTTCGGTTTTGCTATCGAACTTTATCTGTGGCTGGACAGCCGAGTTCCGTGGACTTGGTGGGTGGTCATTGGTACTTGCATCACGTTTGTTGTGGGCTGGACTTTCAGCATTCTTCTTCCTCGAGAACATCCACACCTTTAA
Source organism: uncultured Acidobacteriota bacterium (assembly GCA_963819455.1). Taxonomy (GTDB): domain Bacteria; phylum Acidobacteriota; class Terriglobia; order Terriglobales; family Acidobacteriaceae; genus Sulfotelmatobacter. The sequence goes on along the minus strand of CAWFWF010000007.1, from coordinate 40,404 downwards.
CCGCTGAGTTCGGTGAGTCGTTGCGGAGGACGCTGAGGCTTTCCCGATAACCGGCGGCTGAACCCCTTCAAGTTCATTTCAGGAATTCTCCAGACATATTTTGGTATCACTCGCGTCTCGCGATTCATATTCGCCGTAGATTGCTTGTTGGGACTGGATATGACTCGCTCGCATACCACTGAGCAAATCATCGGGGCGGCAATCAAAATACATCGGCGGCTCGGTCCCGGGCTGCTCGAGTCTGCTTACGAGGCATGTTTGTCCTACGAACTCGAACAACTCGGATTGCAGGTGCAACGGCAGAAGGCGGTGCCTCTTGTCTATGAGATGGTCAAGATGGAATGCGGCTTTCGGGCCGACCTGGTCGTGAATGGTGAGGTTGTGGTCGAGATTAAGTGCAAAGAGGGAATTCACCCGGTGGATCAGGCGCAATTACTCTCGTATCTCCGACTGTTGGATCTGCGGGTCGGGCTCCTGATCAACTTTCACGTCTGCCTTCTGAAACACGGAATTCAGCGAATGGTAAATCGCTATGAGGACTCGCTGCGGGACGAAGCCGAACATCAAGAGCTTTAACCACTGAGATCGGTGAGCAAGGCGCGGAGCACGCAGAGGTGAATGGAATTGCCATCGTCTAAGTCGGCGATCTCCGCGTGAATTCTCTGCGCTCTCGGCGGTTAAGACTTTGCTCGCGAGTGGGTGGAAGGGCGATTCTGGCGCCCGTTTTGGGGCATTGCCCGAAAGGGGGCGATCTTGGTTACCTAAGGTCAAGAGCCGTGGACACGTTTACCCCCTGTCCTATCTCCCGTATTTTTAAAGCTCCAACCCCGGTTCTCTCCCCAACTGGGAATCAATGGAGTGAAACTGCACATGGCAACACCTTACGGCGGATTCCAACTCGGTTTACTGCCCGAACGCAAGGTCAACAAGCGGGCGATGGCGGCTGCCTATGGCACTGTCGCATTACTCCTGCTCATCGTTATCAACGTCGGGCTGTTTCTGCCGGATAAGCTGCAACTGGCGCAGTATCACGTGACGGAGTTGATTCCCCGTCCGTCGCTGCGTCCGGAGCCGGCGCCAATCAAGCCGCGGCAGCCACAGATCAAGGCCAAGCTGCTTCCAGCGGTAAAGCTGCCGGTGTTCGAGCAGCCGAAGCTGGTTGTGCCGAAGACCATCCGGCGCCAGGCTCCTGAGCCGGTCGAAGCGCCCAAGGTCGTCGTGAACACTTTTCAGCCGCCGCAATTGAAGCTCGCGGTGGGCGGCGCCCGTCCTCAATTGGTGCATACCGGAGATTTCGGTGGAAGCTCGCAGACTCCGACGGTGAACGCGCCGATCGAGAAGGTACAGACCGGAGGCTTCGGAGATCCGAACGGCCTTCAAGGCACCGGCAAGCAGGGCGCGAAGCTCTATGCGGCTTCGATGGGATCGTTTGACATGCCCACAGGGCCGGGACAAGGCAATGGATCGGGCGGAGCAAAAGGGATTAAAGGCACTGTGGCCAGCGCGGATTTCGGCAACGGTGTGGCGACCAGCGGCAAGGGTGACGGTCGCAGCAACGGCAAGGGAGTAGCGACCGGCGGCTTCGGATCTGAGCAAGTTGTTCATCAGGGACCGAAGATTGCGCAAGCTGACGCGGGTCCGGCAACGACTCCGGTCGAGATTACGTACAAGCCGAATCCGGTGTACACGGAGGAAGCTCGCGGTCTGAAGCTGGAAGGTGAAGTCCTGCTGGAAGTCAGCTTCTCGGCGAACGGAACTTTGCATGTGAATCGCGTGGTCCGCGGTCTGGGTCACGGGTTGGACGAAGCGGCTATGGCGGCAGCGAGCAAGATTCGCTTCAAACCGGCGTTGCGTATGGGCCAGCCCGTCGATTCGACGGCAGTCGTTCACGTGACGTTCCAGATGGCTTACTAAGTTTGGCGAAGTAAAGGTACAAGTTGGCGATCGACGATACGAATTCAGGCATAGGTACTTTGGAGAAGATAGTGATGCGTACAACGAATTGGCTCGTAACTGCGGCGTTGCTGACGTCCATGACCGCAGCCGCACAGCAAGCAGGGGATTTGAAGCCTTCCGCGCAACCGGCACCGCAGGGTGCACCAGCGGCTGCAGCGGACGCGCAGCAGAACGCTATTCCGCAGCCTGCAGTTGTTGCGGCTCCCGTAACCATGGACCAGGTGGTGAACCTGTTTATTGAGCGCGAGCACGGGCTCATCAAGGTTCTCTCGAACCGTACTCCCGTGGTCGAGACCTACCTTCAGAACTTGACCGCCGATCCTCAGCTCGGTCCGGTGCCCAGCGAAGATCACTACTTCCTTGGCCGCCTCGACATGGGCGAAAGCATCGACCGCAAGGACTATTTGAAGGAAGAAGAAAAGGGCATGCAGTCGCGCCTGCTGGGCGGCTTTCAAAAGCTCTATAAGGTGCAGTACCAGCCCATGGGCTTTTCGTGGATGGTCTATGCCGACCGCACCGATTTTGACCGTGAGCACTATGACTTCCGCTACGCGCGCCGCGAGTTTCTCGGTGATGTGCGCTGCCTGGTGTTCGACGTCACGCCGAAAAAGGGCTCGGGCAAGGGACGCTTCCTCGGACGCATCTGGGTCGAAGATCAGGGTTACAACATTGTGCGCTTGAACGGAACGTACTATCCGGCGCCGCGCAACTCTTATTTCTTCCACATGGACAGCTGGCGCTTGAACCTGATCCCCGGCTACTGGGTGCCTTCGTTTATCTACAGCGAAGAAGGCGACTTCAGCGCGGGCGTGAAGAATAAGGTGGCCTTTAAGGCGCAGACCCGAATCTGGGGCTACGATCTGAAAAAGGGCGGCAAGGATGACGAACTCACGCAGATTCGCGTGGACAGCGTCACCGACGAAACTCCGACGACGCAGGATGCTTCTCCGCTGCAGGCTGAGCGTGTGTGGCAGCAACAGGCGGAAGACAACGTTGTGGAACGCCTGACCAGCGCCGGATTACTGGCGCCGGAAGGCGATGTCGACCGGATTCTGCAGACCGTCGTAAACAATCTTGAGGTCACCAACAACATCGACCTGCCGCGTCCGGTTCGGACCCGCGTTCTGCTCACTTCCCCGCTGGAAACATTCAGCGTGGGCAACACGATCGTGATCAGCCGTGGATTGATCGACGTGCTTCCGGACGAGGCCAGCCTGGCCGCGGTCCTGTCGCACGAACTCGCGCACATCGTTCTCGGCCACAATCTGGGCAGCAAGTATGCGTTCAACGACCGCATGCTCTTCTCGGATGAAGGAACTTATCAGAACCTGGGATTCAAGCACATTCCTGAAGAAGAAACGGCTGCCGACAAGAAAGCTATCGATCTTCTGAAGAACTCGCCGTACGCTCAGAAACTGGACAACGTGGGCTTGTTCCTGAAGTCTCTGCAACAGCACACGCCGCAACTTGCCGCGTTGCTGACAACTCACTTGGGCAACCCGCTGGCAGAAGGCGGACAAGTGAACCGCCTTAGCGCGCTGGCGACGCTGGGTCCGGCATTGGACAACAGCAAGCTCGATCAGATCGCAGCGCTACCCCTCGGTGGCCGCGTGAAGGTCAATCCCTGGGACGACAAGGCAGAAATGGTGAAGACGGCTCCGGTCGCGATCACCTCGGCGCGTGACAAGATGCCGTTCGAAGTCACGCCCTTCTATCCGCGTCTGGCCCGCTTCGGCGTAAACGGTGCGCCGGCTGCGGCTCCGACGACGGCTTCGAACTCGACCACAGGCAACTAAAAGACTGCAAACGGACGGGCACGATTTAACTCGTGCCCGCCCACCAATCTGTCTCACAACTTCTGTACCAAGGTGCACTAAGACGAGGCCGGGATCCGGAAACCCTTCCGGGATACCCGGCCTTCGTTATTGGAACCCGGAATGAGGGCTGGTGAGGAATCGGAGCGAAATCGCGTGTCCAGACGGGCACGCGATTCCGCTCGATTATCAGAAGCCCGCTAAGGGTAAGAGCGGGCTTCCTACCGAAGATCATCCGTTCCAGAGACTTCCCCCGAAGTTTCTGGGCGCGGACTGAGATCGAGGCTAACGCGAAACTCGACGAACTCGCCGCATAATATTCTCTTAGCGATAAGTGCTTTGCACTTCACTCAAACGATGAACCGGGCTTGAACTGCTCAGAAAACTGCTTCTTTTCCGACCCTGGAGCGCTGAATGCTGTGACGACCCTAGCATTCCCTACCTCCTAAGTGCATGACATAGAGCGGTCCGCAAAATCCTGCATCTTGACACCTCTTTTGGAGAATGTTGTATTGGGCATCCTTGCGGCGATGAGCTTTTGCGCGCCTCTAAGAAGGCACACGCCCGCTCGGGAACGGAGAACGTAATGCTAGCGTCGTCGCGATCTGAAAATCATGTGCCAGAAGGGCTTCCACGAGGCTTGGTGTCATCCGTAAGGGTTGTGGCCCTGCTTTGCGCCGGCCTCATGCCAATACTGGCGGTAGGTCAATCGAAATCCGCGCCAAGAGTAGCAGCCCCTTCTCCTGTCACCGTCGGTCAGTGGGCAGCGCCCGTGAATTTCTGTACATATCCTTGCATGGTGGGAGCTGACGCCGCAGTTCTTAACAGCGGCAAAGTGCTCTTCTACTACTACCCGGCGGCCAACACGCAAAACTCGCTGGCAATGTTGCTGGACCCGGCCAGTGGCAAGCTCACGGACGTATCGCTGCCGGTGTCGGAGGATATTTTCTGTTCCGGATTATCGATTTTGCCGAGCGGAAAAGTATTAGTGACTGGCGGAAATGTCGAGGGAAAATGCTCCCATACGGCTAGCGGGTGCGGAACAAAGAATTCTATTCTTTTCGATCCCACCACATCGACATGGTCTACGACGACTGATATGGGTTACGCGCGCTGGTATCCGAGTAGCGTGGAACTCACCGATGGAACCTTGTTGGAAATGTCGGGCACGGACGATACGGGGCAGTTTGTGCAGAAGCCGATGGAGTTTTACAACCAGACCAGCGCCAAATGGACGACGCTGCCCACCACGGCAAATCTGCCCAATGACGTCACCCAGGTTTATCCGCGGCTGAACCTGATGCCGAGCGGCAAGGTCTTCCTGTCGTCGCCCGCGGCGAAGACTTATCAATTCGATCCGGCGACCAATGCGTGGTCGTACGTCGCTTCCGTGAACTTCGGATTCCGCTATTTCGCTCCGCACGTACTGTTGCCGGGACAGGAAAAAATCCTAGTATCCGGCGGAACGCTGGATCGCCTGAATGGCGGCGGGGATGCGACGAACACTGCCGAGATCATAGATATGTCCGCGACGAAGCCGGCATGGGCTTACACAGGATCGATGACTTATGCACGGTACAACCATAACCTGGTTTTGCTCGCGGACGGCACCGTGTTGGCAGTGGGCGGCGGCGGGGGTGGTGGACGATATGCAAACCCGGTTCTGACGTCCGAGCTGTTCGATCCGACAACCGGACAGTGGACGGTGATGGCAGCGCAGCAGATACAGCGCACCTACCATTCGACCGCGGTGCTGTTGCCGGATGGACGCGTAGTGTCGGCCGGTTCGGACGATGGCGAGGCCACGCAGGTGACGTATGAAATTTACAGCCCGCCCTACATGTTCAAAGGGGCGCGGCCCGTGATCCAATCGGCGCCGACGTCGGTCGGTTATAACGCAAAGTTCAGCATCACTACACCTAGCGCATCGAGCATTACACGGGTTGCGCTGGTGCGTCCGGGTGCGACGACTCATGCCGACAACTTCGATCAGCGTTATGTCGATCTCACTTATTCGGTGGTCAATGGCAAGATCCAGGCCACGTCGCCGGCGAATGGGAACGTTGCGCCTCCGGGCTACTACATGCTGGTCGTAGTGAACTCCAAAGGCATCCCGTCTGTAATGCGATTTGTGCAACTGCACTAGCACCGCTTAATTTCTTGCCCACGGCGCCCATCATGGGCGCCTTTTTTGCGCGCATTCGCTCTGGGTTAAGCGAAGCAACTTGCAAAATGGCGGACGCGGTCCGGCGAAGCGTACGTGTGCAAACCGTTGCAGCAAGTGCAATTCAGCGTCAGGTTTTTGAAAGTTTCGCTTGAAAAGCCTGTCGCTAAACTATGGCAGTCGTGTACTATACCCTCCATTCAGTCCCAGCTTGTCCAGTCGATTTCTGCAGTGAACAGAAAAATTCAAGGTGTGACCTATGAGAGCAAAGAACTTTCTTGCGTCCGGCGCACGACTATGCGGCGCGTTCTTTCTGATGTGGACCACCCTCATGTTTGCTCAGAGCGAATCGAGGGATGCAAAGGCAGGGGACGCCGCCACTCCGTCGTCAATCACGACGACGACTATTCCCGCCACGCTGTTTGGAATGAGTTCGCATAGCGACGTTCTATTCGGAACGCCTTGGCCGTCGATGCCGATTTCCGCAGTGCGCCTGTGGGACACGAATACGGGCTGGGGTCAAATCAACACCGCGAACGGAGTTTATGACTGGACCACGCTCGACCTTTGGGTCACGGCGGCAGCCGCGCATAATGTTCAACTAGTTTATGCGTTCGGAGTCACTCCGACATGGGCGAGTTCGAAATCGAATGACACCACTTGTGACTACATGGACGGCGCATGCGACCCTCCGTCCGATCTGAATGCAGACGGCACCGGCACGGATCAACATTTCATCGACTTCGTCTCCGCGATCGCCCAACACGCGCCCAGCATCACTTATTGGGAGATGTGGAATACGCCCCACGACATCCTGCAGTGGACGGGCACGGATGCTCAACTCGTGCGCATGACGAAGGATGCGAACACTTACATCAAGAAGTACATTCCGACTGCGAAAATCATTTCGCCCGCGAATGGCCAACTCAACTACAACTACCCATCGGCGAACTGCACGATGGCGGACAAGATGGGCGGATACCTTGCGGCAGGGCTGGGAAAGTACGTGGACATCATCGGCCTGCACACCTATTACACGACCGTGCCGGAGAATATCGTGCCGGTTGTTCAGTGCTACCAGAGCACGATGGCAACTTACAACGTCGGTTCTTTGCCGTTGTGGTCCACGGAAGGAGCATGGGGGACCGACACAGAGTTGCCGAGCACCAGCGACCAGGCCGGTTTCCTCGCGCGCCTCTATCTGCTGCTGTGGTCCAACGGAGTTCCACGTCACTTCTGGTACTCCTGGGACGACATCACTACCGGCACTCTTTCGAATGATGGGGTCAGCAACTCGGTCGGAAAGGCTTATACGCAAGTTGAGGCCTGGATGTCGGGGCGCACGATGAGCACGCTCTGTTCTGCGAATACTGCAGGCATATGGACGTGCGGCCTGACGGGACCGAATGGATACGCGGCACAGGCTGTCTGGCATCCGGGCGGCAACAAGAGTTACACAGCTCCGACAAAATACATCAATTATCTGGACCTGGGCGGATCGAAGCACAACATCAGCAAAGGTGCGACGGTCACGGTCGGCACGCAACCGATCCTGCTGCAAAATCAGGCGGTAGTGACGGGAAATCCGAACTTCTTATTTAGCGAGACGGGAACATTCCCGGTTGTCAAAGCTGAGACTACAGGCACAAGCGGAGCACTCACGATCACCGCTCAGGATGGCTTCAGCGGCGCCGTGAACCTGAGCTGTCTCTCAACTTTTGGCAGCGGGAGTTGCAGCGTCAGTCCGACCTCAGTGAGTAAATATCCTGCCACGGTGAATTTGATCATCAATGGGACGAGCTTTGCTGCCGGGACTTATGAACTCGCGGTTCAGGGAATATCGGGATCGATCACCAATACATTTAACGTTGCATTCAATGTCGCTGATTTCTCAGTCACCGGTCCGGGAACACTCGCTTCGCTGCCTTCAGGAACGGCGGCGGCGAATGTTACGCTGAGTTCTTTGTTCACGTACAGCGGACAGGTCAACAACACTTGCGATGCGTCAGCTATTGCTGGAGCCACATGCACCTTAAGTCCGGCAAACCCTGTGACGATTACGAACGGAGGCGCCGAGATGGTGACTGCAAACATCTCGGTTCCCGGTTCGGCTACTGCGGGAACCTACAGTATCAAGATCACAAGCGCGGATGCTAGTGGGGTTCCCACGCATACCCTGACGATTCCATACAGTGTCAGCGATTTCGCGCTCGCCGGACCAGCAACGTTGTCTGGAGCTCCGGGTGGAACCGCTGTGGCAAATCTGACGGTATCGTCGCTGTTCTCCTACAACAACAAGGTGAATGCGACCTGTGATTCCAGCGCCTTGTCGAGTGCGGTTTGTACGCTGAGCCCGGCGAATCCGGTTGCGGTCGGCACCGGCGCCTCGGTGCCGTTGATAGCGAGCGTCACGGTGCCGAGCACCGCTGCCGGCGGTGTTTACAACGTCGTCGTTACGACCACCGACATCAGCGGCGCGCCAGCCCACTCTTTGACCATTCCCCTTACGGTGGGGCAGACGGTGCAGGACTTCAGCTTCGGGTCGCCCACGCCGTCGACCCAAACGGTCACTTCCGGCCAGTCTGCCGCCTACACGTTCAACGTGCTTCCGGTCGGTTCCTCATTCGCAGGGAACGTGACTTTGAGTTGCACAGGAGTGCCTGCCTTGACGCAGTGCAGCTTCAGCCCGGCCTCCGTAACTCCGGGAAGCACCTCGGCTACGTCGGTTATGACGATCACCACGACCGCGGCTTCGGCAGCATCAGTGCGGCGTGTAGGGATTGCCCTATTCCTTCCGACCTCGATGGGCCTGCCTGGGTTGATGATGTTGTTTGCCATTCCGAGGCGAAGAAAGAAAGGGAGGGCTTCCCTCGTTCTTGGCGTGGCCGCGCTGGTGATGTTGGCTCTGATTGTGACTTCCTGTGGGGCCGCGGCACCCACCTCGTCATCGCAAACGGGAGGCGGGGGCACACATCAAGGTACGCAGCCCGGTACGTACACGATTACGGTAACGGGAACGTCGGGCACAATCACGCATCAAGCGACAGCGGTGACGCTCATTGTGAATTGAGCGACGGGTTCGGATAATTTCCTTCTTGCGCGCCCGCGCTTTTTCTCGGAATCTGGCCCGGGGGGTAAAGCCCCGCTTGCTCTTATGCGCTTAACGCGGCGCTAAAGCGCCGCTCTTCCACGGAAAGGAACGGGCTGCTGAGCACCGTACTTCCGCTAGGAATGAACCTATCGCATCGGATGTGCGGGAGGCGCATCGACAAGCATTTTGGCGGCTCCCTAGACAATAACCCACAATACCTGCTCCCGCTGCAGCGATAGTTCAAAAGTGCTCTCAACTCATTGCAAATGCTACGCTTGACTAGATCTCCCTAAAAAGCAAGCCGCCAAATCAGAGAATCCCGCCATCGAGAATTGGAATCTAAGTAGGTGATGCGCCGAAAAAGCTTCTTCGCCTTTATAGCCGTTATTCAAGTCATTCTCTTCATCGCCCACTACTTTTTGTACGAGACGTGGACCTTCCGATCGGCTGCCGGGCCGCGCGAACGGCTTGCTGTCGGAGTTGCGCTAGGCGTTCTTTCGATCAGCTTCGTCATCGCGTCGCTGTTGGCGTTCAGCAAGACCAACCGTCTCGTGCGCGCTCTGTATAAAGCGTCCGCGGTTTGGCTGGGTCTGTCGAGTTTCGTCTTCATCGGCGCGATTCTGGCTTGGCTGGTATTCGGCGTGGCGAGCCTCGCCGGAGCGGCACTGAATTTTCACCTGCTTGCCGAGATTGTTTTTGCTTTAGGTCTCAGCCTCGGACTGCTGGGACTATTTAACGCGAGTTGGACGCGAATCACGCGGATCACGGTTGAATTGCAGAATCTGCCGGACGCGTGGCGCGGCCGAAGGGCTGCGCTCATCAGCGACGTCCATCTCGGTCATGTGCGCAATGGCAATTTCTTACGGCGGCTGATTGCCAAGACATTGCGCGAGGAGCCTGACGCAATTTTTATCGCCGGGGATTTATACGACGGGACGGCCATCGATGCGGCAAGCGCAGCGGCGCCTTTGAGTAAGTTGACCGCGCCCCATGGCGTTTACTTTGTGGCGGGAAATCACGAGCAGTTCGGCGATGACAGCAAATACCTGAATGCGGTCACCGCAGCTGGCGTTCGCGTACTTCACAACGAACGAATCGAAATGGAGGGATTGCAGGTAGTGGGAGTTCCCTACCGCAGCGCGACGTCCAATGGAGATCTCGCGTCGGTGCTGCGTGCTGTCCCGCTCGACCGCAATCGAGCCAGCATCCTGCTGACGCATGCACCTGACCATCCGGAAATCGCGGAAGCCGCCGGGTTCTCTCTGCAGCTATCCGGGCATACTCATCTAGGTCAGTTCGTACCGTGGAGCTGGCTGGCACGACGCATGTACCGTCAATTTGTGTATGGTCTGAGCCGGATCGGAAAGATGCAGGTCTTCACTTCGAGTGGAGCGGGAACGTGGGGACCGCCGCTGCGGTTAGGATCGAACCCTGAGATAGTGCTGTTGGAGTTCGTGTAGCGCGAAGTTCTTCTCGGGTGGATTGGCGCTAGGTCTCTACGCCAACGCTTTCTTAAATGACGCGGCGCGATTACCGGTTGGTAATCGCGCCGTTTTCAATGCATTCAAGGGTCCGGAGATTAGAAGCTGATCTTCAAGATCTGTCCGTTGTTTCCCACGAACCATCCTGCCTGGGGATTCGCGAACGCCACTGCCCAATAGCCGCTGGCTCCGGACAGCCGATACCACGTCTGTCCCTCGTCGGGAGTCCATGCAGCAGCGCCTTTGTCGAAATTCGGCGCGTCTTCGGATGTGACGACAACCCTGCGATCGCTGGGATCGGTTGAGCCGCTGAGTGTCATCCCAGCTGCGTAAGCCAAGCCGAAGATGGTTCCGCCGATCGGCAACTTCTTGGTCATCGTCCAGGTGTGGCCGCCGTCGTCCGACGTGGCCGCTTGGATGGTGTGATTGGTGGCAAGATCGCCGCCGCCCACGGTGCCGTGCCAGGCATCGCGGAAAGCCACTGACAATCCACCTGCGCTCGGGTTGCTGACGAGGGGCGTGTCGTAAGCGTTCCAGGTATTGCCGCCGTCGGTGGTGGCGATAATTCTAGAGGTTGTTGCGCCGCCGGTGGTGATCCAGGCATTGCTATCGCCCTGAGTTGTGATGCAGGTGCCGCTGGACGAGAACGACGCTTCTCCGGGCAGCGCGGGAGGCATGCTGCCTTCGATGGAGTGCCACTTCTGTCCGCTCAATGTGCGAATCTCCGGGAAAAGTCCGTTGACGGAATCGCTGTGCGCAACGCCTTTGTTGGGCGCCCAGAAGGCAAAGCAATCGTAGAATGCGCTCACGGTCTCGTTCTGAAATTCAAGGTTCCAGGTCGAGCCGCCGTCGAAGGTTTTGTAAATTCGAAAGTCGGTGGTGTTGTCGCCAATCGACAGCAGATACGCAACCTTGTCGCTGACGCCCTGAACGTCACGAAATTGCAGAGCTTCTGCTCCGGGGACCACGCCCGACTTCCATGTTTTGCCACCGTCGGTGGTGACCACGTACGTGCCGCCGGTTCCGGAGGCCCAGACTACGTTCGAGTTCACAGGGCTGACGGCGATCAGCAACTGAGTGGTGCCGCTATTTTGAGGAGTGAGTGTAGGTTGTTGAACGGGAGCCTGAGAAAATGCACAAGCCGAAAGGGCAACAATCAAGACAGCAAACAGCGAAGGACGCGGCATAGGGGTTTCTCCAGATCGGAATCGGTGGCGTGGCGAGGAGTATAAGAAGGTCGCGTAACGCTGTCAAACGCCCGCCCAGAGCCGGAGTCCGGCTACTGGCCTGCCCATGCTAATCCGTCGGCGCCGGCTCCGGCGTCGATAAGACGCGAGACTTTCCAGTCAGACGTGCGAATCTCGGCCACCTTGTGGCTGGCATCGCAGGAAACATATGCAACGGCGCCATCCGGGCGAACGAGGGCTTCCTGCGGCGCGGCCGGGACGTCGATCGTATGCTCCAGCTTCATCGTCTTGAGATTCAACACACCCACCTTGTTCACGGTCGGAAGGGCGATGACGAGCCAATTCCCATCAGGAGTGGGTGCGGTTCCGTATCCCGTGCCTGGAAGAGGAACCCACGATTGCACCTTGCGGGACGCGGCATCAATGACGGCGAGTTGCGGTTTGCTCTGGTCCGAGGTGAAGACGAGACGATCGTCGACGGAGATTGCGATGCGTTGGGTGCTCGAAGAAATGGGAATGATGTCGAGCGTCTTGCGCGCCTGCATGTCGAGAACTGAAACGGTGCCGGAGCCGACGTTGGCTGTATATCCGAAGCGGCCGTCGCGCGAGAGAACAAACATGTGGGATTCGGGCTTTCCGGTGGGAACCGAGGCAACGATCTTCAGCGTGTGCGGATCAATCGCGGAAATGGAGTTCTCGAGTTCGGTGCTTACATAGAGGAGGCCATCTTTCGGGCCGATCATCGGGCAGTGAGGGCGAACTCCGCGGCCGAAATCGACGTTGCCAACAATCTTGCGCGAAGCGATGTCGACCACGACGAGATTGGTGCCGTCGGTGCCGGGCTTGCCGACGCCGGAGTTGCCGTAGATCGGAACGAAGGCCAGTTTGCCGTCCGAAGAGGCGATGACTTCGTGGCCGGTGATGCCGCCCTCCGGAACTGACGCGACTTGCTTGCCCGCATCCGGATCAATGATTCCCAGCGTATGCTCTGCCTTGTTGGCGACGAGCAAGAGTCCGTGCGAAGTAGAAGGAGATGGCATGGCGGATAGGATGCACCCCAAAACTAGCAACAGCACCGACAGTGTGGTTCGCGGCATATTAGAGCCCTCGTTTGTTGACGACAAGAGTTGAAAGTCTACATCATGCGGAGGGCTTGCCGCCTGCAGGTTCCTTGGAAGCTGCCAAAAGAGCCTTAACCACAAAGGGCACGAAGGTCCACTAGGAAATCCTTCCATCAAGCTTCCCTCCCGCATTGCTCTTCTTACTTTGCGCCCAACTCATCGTGCTCGTGATAGTTCGGGTATGGCGGACGTTTAATTTCCGGCAGCGGGTGTTCTTTCATCTGCTGCATGACGACCTCGATTGCCTTTTCCAGTTGAGCGTCGCGTCCGCCGCGCCAAACGGCGGGCTCTAGATCAACCTCGACGTCAGGAGGAATGCCATGATTTTCGACTTCCCAGTCGCCGTTAAGGCCATAAATCGCGGCTCGGGGAGCAGTGACGTGGCCTCCGTCAATCAGTTCGGGATAGCCGCCGATTCCGACGAGGCCTCCCCAAGTTTTCTTGCCTATGAGAGGTCCGATGCCAGCCTTGCGGAAGTACCAGGGCAGGGCGTCGCCGCCGGAGCCCGACATTTCATTGATCATCAGAACTTTCGGTCCGTAGATCGCTTGGGACGGACTCGACCAGTCGTGACCGTCGCGGGTAACAACCTTGCTCATGAGCGGCCGACGCAAGTAGTCGACGATGTAATCGGCGAGCTGTCCGCCTTCGTTGAAGCGCTCGTCGATGATGGCGCCTTCTTTTCCGACCTGCGAAAAGAAGTAGCGATTGAAGCTGGTGTAGCCGCCTCCCGCGGTATTCGGCACGTGCACATAAGCCACACGGCCTCCTGTCGCTTCATCCACACGGCGGCGATTCCCTTCGATCCAGGCGAGGTGCCGCAAATTTTCTTCGGTATCGACCGGAACGACGGTGACTTGGCGCGAATCTTTCCCGTCGGGATTTGCGCCAACTTTCAGAACGACCTGCTTCCCTGCCGTCTCCTCAAAGAAACTGTAGACGTTGTCGGTCGAATGCAGCTCGCGGCCATTAACTGCAAGGAGATAGTCCCCAGCTTTCACGTTTACGCCGGGCTGAGTCAGAGGCGCTTCGCTCCCCGGATTCCAGTTCTCGCCACTGAAAACCTTGGCAAAGCGATATCGGTCGTGTTCAAGGCTGTAGTCCGCGCCGAGAAGGCCGACTTTGGTTTTCTTGGGTTCCGGGCGCTCGCCTCCGCCGACGAACATGTGGCCGACCGTTAGTTCGCCGAGGCACTCCTGGAAGAGGTAAGTGAGTTCGTCACGTGAGGCGATGCCGTCGAGATATGGCGCGTATTTCTTTTTTGCTTTCTCGAGATCAAGTCCGTGGAAGTGCGGATCGTAGAAGAAGTCACGCTCTATGCGCCACGTCTCGTTATAGATCTGCTTCCAAATGGCACGCGGTTCGACGTACACTTCCCAGCCGTCAAGCTTGAGAGGTCCGAATCCGGGCTTGGGCGGGCCGCTGGCACCGGGGGCATCGTCCACGGAAACGGTCGTCCAGGAATCGCCTTTCCGATAGAGAATCTTTTCGCCATCGAACGAGATCGTGAAGTCGTTCACGTCTTCCACCACTTTGTCGACCTTACGTTTGCTGAGATCGAACTTCTGGATGATCTGGCTGACGTTGGGACCGTCATCGTCGGTCACGACCAACGGAGCTTCTTCGAGAAAGAGCATTCCCGACTTGCCGCCGACCATCGCTGCGTAGTTCTTGGCGGGAATCGGAAGCGAAAGAATGCGCTGGCCGATGCCGTCGATATCGATCTTGACGACGACGGGCTCGTCCTTTTTGTCTTTATCGTCTTTGCCGTCGCCTTTCGGTTTATCGGCTGCCGTTTTCTCGTTCGCCTTCTTATCTTTGGACTTGCCCTTGTCTTTTTCAGCCGCTGCGTCCTTCGATTTGTCCTTGTCCTGATCTGTCTTTTTGTCGTCCTTAGGCTTCTCTTCGTCGCTTTCGGGTGACAACGGAGATTTCTCGTCCTTACTGAGGACGGCTAGATAGACGCTGCGGGTTACGCGATGTTCGTCGCTCGACATGTCGAGGCCGGCAACCGTCAAGCCAACATTCGTGGAGGCGGTGAAATAGAGATACTTGCCGTTCTTGTCGAAAACGGGAGTGAGGGCATCACTCATGCCATCGGTGATTTGAAAAGCCTTCGCCTGATCGAGCGAGTACACGAAAATCGCGTGTTGTCCGCTAATCAATTGCCGGGCATAAGCGATCCATTTGTTGTCCGGTGACCACGTTTCGCCCTGAAGATTGGCGCCGAACATATAGTAGAGATCCGTATCTACGAGCTTCGGCGCGGGATTATCGAGATCGAGGTACCACAACTGCAGCCGCTTGTCGGTGAATGCAATCTTCTTGCTATCGGGGGACCACGTGGGCTTGTAGAAGAACGAAGCGGTGGTTCCGAGACTGATATGACGAACCGTGCCCAAGCCGTTCTGATCGCGGATGCAGAGTTCGTACTCGCCGGATTCGTCGGAAAAATATGCGATGGATTTGCCGTCAGGAGACCATGCGGGATCACGATCCGCCACGGCGGGACTATGCGTCAGATTTCGGATATCGCCTTTGTCGGTGGGAACGGTGAAAATTTCTCCCCACGCTTCAAAAACTGCACGCGCGCCTGTCGGGGAAATGCTGAAGTTCTGTATGCGTCCGGGCTCAACCTTGGCGAAGTGAGGTCGCACGGCTTCGAGATCGCCGTTGATGTGTATGGAAACATTCCGCGCCTGATGACTCTGAAGGTCGAAGAGCTTGATCGCGCCGAATTGCTCGATCACGATCGCATCCGGCCCGGCGGTGGCGGTTTTGAAGTCGAGACCATCGCTATGGAGCGCCTCGGTCACTTGCTTCGTTTTTGTGTCGTAGGCAAAAAGGCTGACCGGGCCGCCGCGGTCGGAGAGAAAGTAAATCGTGTCTCCGATCCACATGGGATGGTGATCGTTCGAGTTCTCGCGCGGAACCTTGACGATGCTTGAATCTTTCAGGTCAGCGATCCAGATCGGCGTAGTTTGTCCGCCGTGATAACGCTTCCACGCCTGCTGCCACTTAGGATGTGGAACGTACGCTACGTGAGAACCATCTGGAGAGTACGAAGCGTCCTCGGCGATTGGGAGCGGAACAGCCGTGGGCAAGCCGCCTTCAACGGGGACGGTGTAAAGCTGATCCTCGAAGTGGTTGAAGCTGTTGCCCCATGAATTGAACATCACGTTCTTGCCGTCCGGAGTCCATCCGGCAACGTATTCTTCCGCCGGATGATAAGTCAGGCGACGAGGGACGCCTCCGGCGGAAGGAACCACAAAGACATCGAGATTGCCGTCGTATTCGCCGGTGAAGGCAATCATCGAGCCGTCCGGAGAAAAGTGCGGCAAAGCCTCTGTGCCCATCCCGGACGTGAGTTGACGCGCGTCTCCGCCATCGCGGCCCACGATCCACAGGTCGCCCGCGTAGTTGAAAACGATCTGCGTCTTGCTCGCCGCGGGAAAACGAAGAAGGAGTGGAGCATTCGATTCCGCAGCCTGCAGGAACGTCGAAGCAAGGAAAAGGCTCAGAGCGGCAAAGAGCAATCTACGCATGTTGTGGGGCTCCAATGGTTCGGAAAGAAGAGAAGCAGAATCTTATGTTTGAGGAGGCTGGGAGGTCAAGGATGCGGCGATTCAAAGATTTCCGGGAGAGAAAAAAACCTTTAATCGCCGAGGACGCCGGAGAAAGTCGCACAGAGTTCGCTGAGAACTGGGCCACTACCGGCCTTTTGAACGAATTACACGGACACAGCAGAAGTGGTGGAGAGCGTGCGGGCGAGACGCCCGCACAACTGCCAGCGGGACGGCGGCGCTACGGTTTTTCTCGTTCTTTGCTTTTGCCCGGTAGGCTGGCGGGATTCTCGTGGGTGCGTTCGCGGAATGTGCCTCTCATGCCGGCGGCCAGTTTAACGCTTGATTCTCCATACTTGTCGCGCAGTTTGTCGGCGGCAGCCAAGGCGTCTTTCCAGCGCTGCTGGCGGTTTCCATCCAGCAGATCGATCTGTGCGGCTTGCGTAGTGAATGATGATGCCTGGACGCCGAGCAATCGTACCTGAATTCCCTTCTTCCAGTTCTTGCGGAAGAGCGTGCGGATTTGCTCAAAGATTTCTGTATCGAGTTGCGTAGCAGCGGGCAAGGAATGCGCCCGCGTGATGGTGGTGAAGTCTTTGTAGCGCAGCTTGAGTTGAACGGTGCGGGTGTAAAAGTTGGCTTCGCGCAGGCGGCGTCCGACCATTTCCGACAGGCGCATCAGAGTGGCTTCGAGCTGCGCGCTGTCGGCGGTATCTTCGTTGTAAGTGTGCTCGTGGCTGATGGACTTGGCATCGAGATCGGCGCCGACTTCGGAGTCGAACCATCCGCCGGCATCCTCGCCGCGGGATTTGCCGGCGAGTGCGAGGCCCCATTTACCGAAGCGTTGTTCGAGTTCACCGTCTTCGAGCTTGGCGAGATCTCCGACTTTCTTGATCCCGAGAGCGTGGAGATGGCCTTCCATCACCTTGCCGACGCCGGGAATTTCGCGAACATCGAGCGGAGCGAGAAACTTGGCCTCCTGCCCGGGCAGAATCGAACAGAACGCCATTCGGCTTGGCTTGGCCGGATGACACTTTCGCGATGAGACGCGAACTTCCGATGCCGACCGAGCAGTTCAGTCCTGTCTCAACCTTCATGCGTTGGTGCAGGTTGTGCGCGGCTTTAAGAGGCGGGCCGTGAAGGCGGTCGGTACCCGTCATGTCGAGATAGGCTTCGTCGATCGATGCCATCTCTACTTGCGGAGTGAAGGCGCCGAGGACCTTGTAAACTTTTTCGGAGCATTCTCGGTAACGCTCGGGATGTCCATCGACGAAGATGGCGTGGGGGCATTGCTTGGCGGCGGTGCGAAGCGGCATTGCCGAGTGAACACCGAATTTACGAGCTTCGTAGGAGGCGGCGGAGACGACTCCACGCTCGCCGCGCTGTCCGCCGACGACGACTGCCTTTCCCTTCAGAGATGGGTCGTAGAGCTCTTCTACGGAGACGAAGAAGGCGTCCATATCGACGTGAAAGATGGTGCGGGGGAAAGCGGGCTGGTGCAGCGCTGCCATGCTAGGCGAAATTCTAGCAGCGTTGTGCGAGCCTCGCTGCCGCGAGGCGGACAGCCGGGGGCGGCTGTCCCCACATGATTTTTACCCCACTGCGATTCTACGGTACCGGGACTGGTATGGTTGCCGGTATTGCTGCGGGCGCAGGCAAGGATGCTGCCGCCCGGGCTTGGCGGACGCGCTCGTAGACCTTGCCGTATTCGCGGGCTGAGGCATTCCAGGAGAAATCTTTGTTCATGCCGTTGCGCATGAGAACTTGCCATGAGGTCTGATCGCGATAGGCTTGCAGCGCCGCCTTCACGGTCAGCAATAGCGACTCGCCGTTGTACTCGGAGAACTTGAAGCCCGTTCCCTTTCCGGTGCGCGCGTCCCACGGCTCGATCGTATCGTCGAGGCCTCCGGTGGCGCGGACGATCGGAACGGTGCCGTACTTCAGGCTGTAAATCTGATTCAGGCCGCAGGGTTCATAGCGCGAAGGCATGAGGAACATGTCGGCACCCGCCTCGATCTTGTGCGCGATGGCGTTGTCATAGGCGACCTTGACCGCAATCTTGTTGGGGAAGAGTTTGTTCAGACGCTGGAACATCTCTTCGTAGGTTTTATCGCCAGCGCCCAGGGCGACGATGATCATCTCTTCGCGGGCGAGGCGGTCGGCAACTTGCGCGATCAGATCGAAACCTTTCTGAGCGGCAAAACGGGAGACGATTCCAATCACGGGAAGTTTCGGGTCGGCATTCTTAAAACCGAACGCGGTCAGCAAATCCTGCTTGGCTTTCGCTTTGCCTGCGAGATCCTGCGGCGAGAATTTTGCGGCTATGAATTTGTCGGTCTGCGGGCTCCATTCGTCGTAGTCCACGCCGTTAAGGATGCCGGTGACGGTGGCGGCGCGATCGCGTAACACACCTTCCAGACCGAAGCCGTATTCGGCGGTCTGAATTTCCTGGCTGTATTTCCTGCTGACCGTGGTGATGTAGTCGGAGTAGGCGAGGGCACCTTTCAGAAAATTGACCTGGCCGAAGAATTCCATCTTCGTCATGGTGAAAAGATCCCAAGGCAACATCAGGAGAGGAAGGGTATCCGCCGGAAAGAGCCCCTGATATCCCATGTTGTGGATGGTAAAGACGGTACCGACTTCCTGAAATGCA
Organism: uncultured Acidobacteriota bacterium; assembly: GCA_963819455.1. Lineage (GTDB taxonomy): Bacteria > Acidobacteriota > Terriglobia > Terriglobales > Acidobacteriaceae > Sulfotelmatobacter. Next base: position 21,374 of record CAWFWF010000007.1, on the reverse strand, counting down.
GGATCGTCCGCGTAGATGGTGCGCAGAAGGACGGGAACCAACGCCGATTGCCAATCGTGGCAGTGAAAGATTTGCGGAACACCCAGGATCTTTGAGGCTTCAAGAACCGCGCGACTGAACAAGGCAAAGCGCTCGGCATTGTCAGGGTAGTCTCCGGCGGGCGTGCCATAGAGCGCATCGCGATCGAAGTATTGCGGGTACTCGACGAAATAAAATTTGACGCCATTCTGATTGCCTCCCGCGACAACTGAGGCGAAGCGGTATTGATCGTCAAAGGGTACGGTGACGCTGCGAACCACGACGGCGGGATCGGACAACTTTGTCTGGCGATAGCGCGGGAGATAGACACTCACCTGGTGACCAAGGGCGGCGAGAGCGCGCGGCAAAGCTCCGACAACGTCTGCCAGGCCGCCGGTCTTCGAGTATGGGACGCCTTCGGAAGCTACGAATGAAATATTCATGAGTGCGGCACCCTTCCGTGCGCGGTTTCGGCGGCGCACGCTATGATGAATGTGTTTCCGAGTCCGATCCGGTCGACTTTAGATGCGAGAGCCGACTGGAAAGTCTACTTCTCAGGTAAGTGAGGGTCAACGTGCCAAAGGTCGTTTCCACGCGACGTCCGCAATCGAAGCCTAAATTGGGACAACATTTTCTGGCCGCCCAGGACCAGGCGTTACGCATTGTGGAAGCGTTGGGCGATGTTTCTCAAAGTACGGTGCTCGAAATCGGGCCGGGACAAGGGATGTTGACGACTTTGCTGGCAAAGCGCGCGCGGCGGTTGATCGCCGTAGAACTTGACCGAGTTTTGGCTGCGCAGCTCCGAATGAAGTTTGGAATGTCGCGCAATGTCGAGATCATCGAAGGCGACGTTTTGACGATTGACTTCGATTCGCTCTTCGGGCCGAAGCCTGGGCTCGGACGTCCGGGAATTGATCTGAAGCCGGAACCGGTGAGGGTCGTGGGCAATCTTCCTTATTACATCACGTCCGATATTTTGCTGCGGCTGTTTGAGTTCGCAAAGTACTTCGACAGCATTGTGATCATGGTTCAGCGCGAAGTTGCGGAGCGCATCGCCGCTCAGCCTGGAGGAAGCGACTATGGAATTCTCTCCGCTACGGCGCAATTGTATGCTCGCGTGGAGAATCTGTTCACTCTGCCGCCTACGGCATTTGTGCCTCCGCCGAAGGTGCACTCATCCGTGTTGCGGCTGACGATCGATCCGCAGCGAGAACGATTGGGAGTGGCGGACAGTGGCTTCATCGACTTTCTCCGGCTGTCATTCGGGCAGAAGCGCAAGACTCTCTGGAATAATCTCAAGGAAAAATACCAAGATGCGGGACTCAAGCAGGCGTTGGCAGAAGCGAATGTGAAGCCCACCGCTCGGGCGGAGACACTAACCCTCGACGAAAGTGCCGCGGTTTATCGGGCGTTGCAGAATGCAAAGACTGTTTCTTGAGAGGTAATCAGAGGTCCCGTAGGTAAGGGAGGGACCATGAGCGATGATTTTGTACGGCAACCGGCAGTAGCCGGGCGTTTCTATCCGGGAGATCCGGAGGATCTGCGGGCTGAGGCAAATTCCTACCTGACGCAATGGGGGAACACCCACAAGAAATTGAAGGCTGTCGGCTGTATCGCTCCGCATGCCGGCTACGTTTACTCGGGGCATGTGGCGGGGGCGGTGTTCGCTGCAGTCGATATTCCCGAAAATGTCGTACTCCTGTGCCCGAATCACACCGGGATGGGCCGGCCGCTGTCCGTTATGAGCGAGGCTCAGTGGCAGACTCCGCTGGGAATGGTTCCGATTGCTAAGAAACTTGCATCCAGTTTGAAACAACGCTTTCCTTCGCTCGAAGAAGATTCGGCGGCGCATCGTGCCGAGCATGCCATCGAAGTCGAACTTCCCTTTCTACAACTGGTTCAGCCACGGCTTAGGATTGTCCCCATTGCTTTAGGGACGCGGCAATTCGAAGTTCTCGAGTCGTTGGGTGTGGCATTGGCGGACGCGATCTCGGCGGAAAGTGCTCCCGTGCTGATCGTCACTTCAAGCGATATGAATCACTATGAGTCCGACGCGTTGACGCGCGTGAAGGATCACCGGGCCATTGAGAGAATCCTCTCGCTCGATCCGCGGGGACTTTTTGATGTCGTTACGCAGCAAGACATCAGCATGTGCGGCTTGGGACCAGCTGTAACGATGTTAACGGCAGCGCGGCGATTGGGGGCTAGATCGGCGCAGTTAGTGAAGTATGCGACTTCCGGGGATGTGTCTGGGGATCGGAAAATGGTGGTGGGATACGCGGGTGTCGTGGTCTGTGAGGAGTGATTCGTGTAGCGATTGGCAGTTGGGTCGACTGATAGCGCGACACTCGTCGCTGTCGCTCCTCGGGGCGGAGGAAATGCCTCCGTCCCTACATGAGCATTATCGGTGCGGGCTTGCCGTGTGCACCGATGGAGCGTGGCTTGGTGCAGAAGGTGCCGACGGCGCAGTGGAACGCGGTGCGCTCGGCGGGTTGTAGCTGGGCGCGCGACCCGATGCGGAGCCGATCCCTGTGGGTGCCGAGTGAACCGGAGGATGCGATGTCCTGACTTCGGCAAACCCTGACTTGGCGACTTGGTGATTCAAGTGGCCCAGGTTGCTGACAGATCCGCGAGGAACGCCGAAACCAGCCGACCCTGATCTCACAATTACGTGAGACGGAGGAGGTGCGACGACGCCTCCGCGCCCGACCGCAACCGTCTTGACGGTGCCCGTCGGGGCTACCAGCGGATTTACATGGACCAGCGAGGTCGCCGTATAGCGCGGCGTGCCAACATATGAGTTCCACGCTCCGGGCTGCCACATCCAGCCAAAGCCGGGCACGAACATCCAGTTTCCGTAACGATACGGGAGCCATCCCCAAGGATAGGCAGAAGCGAACATGTATCCCATACCGGGGTAGTATCCCCATGCGCCATCCATAAACGGGTCCCAGCCAACGCCCGTGAAGTACGGCTGCCACATCGTGCCGTATCCGGGAACGTTGGAATATGCACCGTAATAGTTGAGGTCGCTGGCTCCGTAGCCGTATGGAGAAGTGTTGTTCTTGGCGTATTGATCGTGGTAGGACGAGGCTTCTTTGTCCCAGGAATCGAGCGGCGCGTCGACGACATTATTCGCAATTTTGTACTTGTCTTCGTCGGCTACATCAAAAGTCGCGGTTTTCTTCTTTTCGACGGCCACTTTGCCGGCCGGTCCTTCCGCTTCGACATCGCCTTTAAGGACGGCCATGTTTGCAACTTCCGCGGACACATCTACGCGGATATGCGCTGGATGATCGAGCCAGACCTTTTCGCGCGAAAAATTCAACGTCAATTGGTCGGCGCCCTTGCTCAGCCAGTTTACGTAGGCCATGCCTTCAACCAGATTGATCTGGGAAAGGCGCGTACCGGCGTCGCTGAGGCTCAGGGTAATGAATTCGACGGTGGTATTGGGGGTCAGGCGAAGTGAACTGCCGTCCTCGAATTCGACTTCAGCACGACCATTATCGCGGGTCCGCAACTGCGTTCCCTGAGTTATCGGCAGGTTCACGAAGGCGCTCTCGAATCCTGTACCGGCGTTCTTGTCGATCTCGACCGAGCCCTGCACATCGCTCAAACGCACAATTCGAGCCTGGGACGACGCCATTGCTGGAAGGGCAAACAGGGCGAAAGCGGCTAAGGCAGGAAGAACACGGGAGACAGACAAAGTCTTGATAGACATGAAACCCCCTGGGACCTGCCTAATTAGAACACGGTTGGCTCCTGGGAGTTGTAAAACATTGGCACAATTATGCAGCCTCGTAGCGAAAACACCGGCTGGACAGGCTATTTCACGGGCAGGGGCGGAGGCGGCATGGCCATGATGCGCTTGGCGCGGGCACGCACCAGGTTCATCACGCTGGTGTCGTCGTAGATGTCCTGCAGGATAGGCTTTACGGCTTGCACTTCGAGCAACTCGCCGCGGCGGGCCTGGTCTTCCATGCGCTTGGACTCGTCGTCGAGGGCGAGCTTTTGATAGCGGTGGTAGTGCGTGAGGCGGCGGCCATATTCCAGAGTCGCAGCCAGTCCTTGAAAGAGGGTTGTGAGTTGCTGGACGGATGGGACATTCGAATAGTTGTACTCGGCGGCAGAGGTTCGCCGACCGTCCTTGTAGCTCAGCTTCTTGGCACCGGTGAAAGCTATTTTTTTGTTCCCGGAGTCGACCTTCCCCGCGAAGTAGTGGGCCTGTCCGGCTAAGGCGAAAATTCGATCGCGCACGGCGTCTGAGAAAACGAAGTCGGTCTCGTAGTTGTCGCGCTCATCCGATGTTTCGGTGATTTTTCCCGAAGATTCGAAATGGGCGTGACCGTCGGAGTGCACCTCGATGGAATAGTGCTCAGGACTGGAGTTGGGGAAATCGAGGGTGAAGGTGACTGTCGCCGGATCCGCAGAGCGGGCGGGCATTGTCCATATCAGAGTGAAGGCAGCAATCACGAGCAGCGGTCCTACATATCCCGCCAGGCGGACCGCACCCACCTTGTTTATTGTGCCTGGGCTCTTCCAATTCGGGTTCGTTTTCGTGCTCCTGGGTACGGTCTTGACCAAGAATTATGCCAAAGATTGAGCGTATGGCGATTATCTTCCGACTGCCCGCTGGCGGGAAAGCGTTGCCACGGTATGCAGGTGGCAGATCGCGATGGCAAGAGCATCCGAGGCGTCCATCGTCTCAGGCGGCGCAGTCAATTCCAAAAGACGAATGACCATGTGCTGCACCTGCTGCTTTTCGGCGCGTCCGTAGCCGACGACCGATGACTTGATCGTGAGCGGAGAGTACTCGGCAACTTCGAGGCCCGCCGAGGCGGCGGCGAGCATGGCCACTCCGCGTACCTGTCCCAACTTTAGTGCGGACTTCACATTCAGGGCGTAGAAGACGTCTTCGATCGCCACTTCGTCGGGCTCATGTTGTGAGATGATCGCGCCAAGATGCGAGTAGATTCGGGAAAGACGGCGTGGAAGCGGTTCCCGGGGCGAAAGTTTAATAGCTCCGCAGGTCAGACAGCCAAGCTTGCCGGTAGCAAATATCTCGACGACTCCATAGCCGGTGTATTCCCCGCCGCAGTCGATTCCGAGGACGCGCATCTAGAAGCAGTGTATCGCGGACGGAACGATGATCCAAGGTGAGGATGCGAGGGCGCGGCGCCCTCGCTACAGCCGGCAGGATTCCGGCGCTACTTTACCAAGCCCAAGCGTAGGCGTCGACGCGAGGGTCGGCTCCGGCGCTGAGAACTCCGGTAGCATGGTCGATGACAATCCCGGCGTTCGAACCAAGCGACCATGCCGGCGTTACATGCAGCTTGTGACCGCGGTCAATCAGCGCCTTCTGTGTCGACTCGGGGATGCGTGACTCGACGGAAAGATCTCCGGGGTACATCGTGTGCGGGAACGGCGAAGCGGGAAATGCGCGGGAGGACCAGCGTGGAGCCTCAATCGCCTGCTGAATATTCATCCCGAAGTCAACCATGTTGATCAGCGTTTGCATGGTGCGCATGACCTGATCGTCGCCTCCGGGGCTTCCGAGGATGGCGAATGGCTGCCCGTCTTTCATGATCAACGTGCTCTGTAACGTGCTGCGCGGCCGCTTCCCGGGTGCGAGCGCATTTGCTTCTCCGGGAACGAGCGAATAGTAGTCGCCACGGCAGTTGAAGATGATGCCGGTATCGCCCATCACCACTCCAGTCCCGAACGAACTATGCAGACTCGGCTCGAAGCTGACCATGTTGTGATCTTTGTCAATGATGGCGATATAGCTGGTATCGCCGGTGTGGCTGGCATTTCCATCGAGGTTTTCGTGGACCGGACGATCGAGGGGTCCGTTCAACGAAGAAAACTTTTCGGGCGTCCCCGGGCGAAGTTCTAACGAGGCTTTCGCCGGATCGATGAGCTTTCTCCGCTCATTTGCATAATCTTTCGAGAGAAGTCCGGCATATGGAATCTTGATGAAGTCCATGTCGCCGAGATATTTTTCGCGATCCGCCATGGCGAGTTTCACCGCCTCGGCGCTGGTATGCAGGAAGTCAGCACTGTTGTGACCCATCGCTTTCAGGTCATAACCTTCCAACATATTGAGTGCGAATAATTCCGTTGGACCCTGGGTAGCCGAAGGATTCTTGAAAACCTGATAGCCGCGGTATGAAACGGAAACCGGGGTTTCAACTTCAGCGGAATAATCCGCGAAATCTTCGTAACGAAAAAGGCCTCCATTGGCTTCGGAAAATGCCGCCAGATCGTGGGCGATATCTCCTTTGTAGAAACGATCGCGCGCGGCTTTCAGCGCCTCATGCCGCCCTTTCGATGAGTATTGCTTCTCGGCTTCGACCAATTTGCGCAGAGTACGCGCAAGATCAGGATTCTTCAGCATCTCCCCGGGTTTGGGCAGATGACCGTTGGGGATATAGATTTTGAGCGTCGTTGGATACTTGCGAATTTTGGCGGCGTCGGCGATGTACGACGCTCCAAGTTCACTTAGGGGAAATCCATTTTCGGCAAGATCGATCGCCGGCTGGAGAACTTGCTCGAAGTTCATCGTTCCCCAACGATCTAACAGCGTATACCAGGCATCTACGACACCTGGAAGTCCGCCGGAGAGGAGCCCATCGCTCGCTGGAATCTTTCCGCCGTTGTTCTTGTTGTACCAATCGATGGTGGCAAGTTTCGGAGCGCGAGGCTCGGCGTTGATGGAATAAACTTTCTGCTCTCGGGCGCTATAGACCAGAAGAACGGCATCGCTGCCGACGCCATTCAAGGAAAAGTCGCTGACGGCCAAGGCTGCCTGACCGCCGACGGCTGCGTCGAACGCATTCCCTCCCGCGGAGAGAATCTGGCGAGCGGCTTCCGTGGCCTCGGCTTTCATGGATGCAACAGCAGCGTGGCGGCCGCGAATCACAGGTCGCATCGTCTGTACAAAGTTGTCATCCTGGGAACGACTTCCAGGAACCAGACATAAGACCGCCACGACACCAACCAGCATTCGTCCCTTCATCGCAGTTCCCTCTCGGCCATCGTTATGGCCAGGTGACGCCGGGATATAGGCTGGGAACGCGATACGCTCGATAGGCATTCATCGGCAAGGGAATGTCCATCTTCCAAACCAGCGACGGAGTTCCCGTCTGCGTTACTTCCTGAACTTCGGAAGCAACGTTCGGGCTGGGAGGAACTACTGGCGCGTTCAAATCGAATTCCACGTTGCCGTTTGACAACTGGCTCACGCTGCCTCCCCAGAATCCAAACCCTCCAGGCACATCGTTCCAGAGGCGTGTGGCCACCATTGCGCCTTCGTCGAGTTGCAGGATGGAGGCCTGGGAAAAGCAGGCCGGTTGTCCGGAACTTCCGCAGATGGTTCCGCTCGTATCGAGAACGCGATTGTCGCCGTTGTCCCATATCGCGAGAGTTGTCTGCGAGCCGTCTTGCGAGATTAGCGACGGGTAATGCTGGAAGGAGAACCACAAGCTCGGATCGTCGCCCTCTGCCATGGCGAAGTCACCCTGATAGCCCAGCTTCCAGAGAACATTTCCGGTGCCGGCGCCATTGTTGTAATCGATCTTCAACACCCATGACTGATGGCGCATCGACAACAGCAAGCTACCATCCTGCGGCAAATAGACAACCGCGTTGCTATGCGTCCAGTCGGGAAGGCCGTTGAGGTGACGGTTCACGTCGAGGTGGTCGAAGCTATTCCAGTACCATACGGGATTCCAGTTCTCATCCAAATCAATCAATTGATCGCCCTGAACGATCTGCTGGCCGGGATATCCGGGCAAATCGGTAAAAGCCTGGTTGGCGAAGACCAAAACGATTAAATGCCCATTGTCCAAGGGCAAGAGATCGTGGTGGAAGCTTGCGGGGATGAAGTTGTATCCAGCCGCGGCGGTCTTTTCCTGTAGGCCAGAAATATCCATTTCGCGGATTGTGTTGCCAGCGAGATCTATTTCGCGCAGTACCGTGAAACCAGTCGTCGCATTGGCGATACTAAAAACAAGGTTTCCATTTAACAGGGTCTTGAAAGTGAACGGATAGTTGTCAGTTCCGACGTCGTAGTACCAAATGGGCGTTCCGTCCCGATCGGTGAAGAAAGCCTGCTCCAATCCAGATGCGGCGCCGATGGTGTCGATGAGTTCGACGCCAGGACTTTCGGCACTCGGATTGGGGCGCGTGACCTGAAGGGCCGGAAAAGGCAGCGGCGCGACACCGGTCGTGAAGGTCGTATCCGGAGTCGAAACCGTCTGGCCGTTGCATTCCTGCAGCAGGTGCATGTGGTACGTTGTCGACGGCCGCATGCCGGCCACCGGAATGGTGAAGGGGTGATATGACGCCGCCGGCGTGTACTGGGATGTAGTTCTGCCGTAAGTTGTATCCGGGCCGAACTCGACCGTGATTGGACCGATGCATCCGGCATTGACCGAATATTGGGCGACCAGCGGGTTCTGGGTTGGCCCAACCGTGGCGTTCAGGAATGGTGTCTGCGAACTGGATCCACCACAACTCGCCAGAAAGAAGCATGCAGCGCTGAGAATGAAGATCTTCGCTGCGAGCAGACTAGAGCGAGAAATTGTTCGCGCGCTGCGCCGAGCCCCGAATGATGAAATGAAATCGACAATGCAACTCATGACTGTCCCCCACCCTGAATTGATACAAGCCCACCACTCCCGGTTAGTCCGGGCGGAACGAATACGGTTGAACGGTAAAACCTTGAAACCGAGAGACCCCACAATGCAACCCTTAACAACATCTCGTTTTTCTGGCGTGGGAGGCTTCTCTCTCGCGCCAAAAAGCTGCATAAGCGGCCGGTGACGACAGCATATGCGTACGGCCGAGGAAACGAGAATACGCCGCCTCGTCAAAAATTTCCTGGAGAATCGCCACGAAGATCCGCGCTGCGCGCGCCAGACGGGTCATCCTCGTTCCTCCGCCAGCCGCGTCATCACAAACGGCGCTTCTTTCACGCTTCCAACTCGGCGTCCGCTGATCACGCCCACCCATTGACGTATCGACTCGATCAGCACAATCGCGACCATCAACACCAGCGCAACGGTGACTGCCGCATCGATACGGGTATTCAAAATCAGCCGTGCCGTCGATGCAGACGCGGGTTGTGCAGCTAGAGCGCGAGCCTGAGCCAGAAATCCAATCCTCGGATCGGAATCCAGAATCTTATGCCAAGATGCGGTAAATGTGACGGTGACCAGCCAAATTAGCGGTAATAAGGTGACCGCGGCATACTTTGCACGATGAAGCTTGACGATGATGGTAGTAGCTACACAGAGGGCCACAGTCGCCAGAAGCTGGTTGGCAATCCCAAATAGAGGCCAAAGCAAGTTGATTCCGCCGAGCGGATCCCTCACGCCCTGCCAGAGGAAGAATCCCCAAGTTCCAGCGATCAATGCGCTGGTCGCAATAATCGACGGATACCAACTGGTCCGCCCGAGCGGCGCATAAATATGGCCGAGCGCATCTTGAATCATGAAGCGCGCGACTCGCGTACCGGCGTCGAGCACAGTGAGTATGAACAAAGCCTCAAACATCACGGCGAAGTGATACCAGATCGCCATAAGCGTGCCACCGCCGAGACTTTCAGAGAAGATGTGCGCCATGCCTAGAGCGAAGGCGGGCGCACCGCCGGTACGGTTCAGAAGAGATTGCTCTCCCACGGCGTGCGCGAGAGCTTGCATGTCAGCCGCGGTAACGGCGAATCCCCAGTTCGAAATCGTCGCAGTAGCCGCAGCCGCGGTTTGACCAACGACACCCGACGGACTGTTTACCGCAAAATAAACTCCTGGCTGGAGGACGCACGCCGCGATCATCGCCATCACGGCAACGGCAGATTCGGCCATCATGGATCCATATCCCACCATGCGGGTTTCCGTCTCACGGGCAATCAACTTGGGAGTCGTTCCGCTCGAGATGAGAGCATGGAAGCCGCTTATTGCGCCGCAGGCGATGGTGATGAACGCAAAGGGAAAAACCTTCCCTCCAAAAACCGGCCCCGTGCCATCCACAAATCTTGTGAGGGCTGGCATATGCAGAGTAGGGCGTAGCAAAACAATGCCTATAGCGAGGAGGCCGATTGTTCCGAGTTTCACGAAGGTGCTGAGGTAATCGCGAGGCGCCAGAAGAAGCCACACGGGAAGAACGGAAGCGGCAAATCCGTAAGCGATGATGATGATCGCGAGAGTGGGAGCACGAAGGGTGAACCATCCAGCCATCGTTGAATTCTGCGAGGCCCATTGACCACCCCAGATCGCCAGCAGCACGAGGATGAATCCGAGGGCTGAGACCTCGAGCACTTTGCCGGGCCGTAGGCGGCGAAGGTAAATGCCCATGAAAAAGGCGATGGGAATTGTCATTGCGATCGTGAATGCTCCCCAGGGACTGTCTTTGAGCGCATTCACAATCACCAGCGCCACTACGGCGAGAAGAATAACCAGAATCGCAATCACTGCTGCGTAGGCAACAAAGCCGCCGATTGGTCCGGTTTCGTCCTTGGCCATTTCGGTGAGAGACTTGCCGTCGCGGCGAACGGAAAACATGAGAATCACGAAATCCTGTACACAACCTGCAAAGACGGCACCTGCGAGTATCCACAAGGTTCCGGGCAGGTAGCCAAACTGGGCGGCCAACACGGGTCCGACGAGGGGGCCGGGGCCGGCGATGGCGGCAAAGTGGTGGCCGAAGACCACCCACTTGTTGGTTACGAGAAAGTCGCGCCCATTTTCAAGGCGCTCAGCAGGAGTGGCACGGCGTGAATCGACGGCAAGAATCTTCGCCGCGATGAACGAACTATAAAAGCGGTATCCGAGCGCGTAGCAGCATCCCGCAGCGACGACAAACCAAAGCGCGTTGATCGGCTCGCCGCGGCGAAGCGCGACCACACCGACTGCGGCGGCTCCGACGACTACAACCAGTCCCCATACCAAAGCCCGCAAAACCTTGTTCATTGTTGGTGCAGCATTGTGTCGAATCTTGAGTAGAAGCGTCAATGCAAATTTGGATACCACACGAAAGGACGCGACAAAACGATTTTCTTCAGCCTGTTCATCGGTTTCAGAGCGATTCGATTAGTGGTACTCTATCTGTTCCGAGCGATTGTTCCCCGCGTTTTGGGCTCTTCCGTAGTGCTCCCGCACGGGGCGCATTCCTGGGATTCATCCTGTACTCATAAGAAAGAAGGGTTATCCGATGAAGATTGGCATGTTAACCGGCGGAGGCGATTGTCCTGGACTCAATGCGGTAATTCGCGCCGTAGTCCGCAAGGGCTTCTTCCATTATCGCGATGAATTCGTTGGTTTTATGGAAGGCTGGAGAGGCCTGATCGAGAACAAGAGCATGCCTCTTGATCTGGATGCGGTCAGCGGAATCTTGCCCCGCGGTGGAACCATCTTGCGCACGTCGCGAACGAATCCTTCGAAGCGCCCGGATGGCTTCGAGAAATGCATGCAGACGATTCAGGCGCATAACATCGACGCGTTAGTCGCAATCGGCGGCGACGACACCTTGTCTGTAGCCCAGAAACTCCACGAAAAGGGTGTGAAGGTTGTCGGCGTTCCGAAGACTATCGATAACGATCTCGGAGGAACTGACTACACCTTCGGATTCGATACAGCGTGCAACATCGTCTGCGAAGCGATTGACCGCGTGCACACCACCGCAGAGGCACACAATCGCGTAATGGTGGTAGAGGTCATGGGGCGCGATGCCGGTTGGATCGCCTTGTACAGCGGCATCGCCGGCGGTGCGGATGCCATTTTGATCCCAGAGCGGCCCTTCGATGTGGACAAGGTCGCGGAATCGATTCGCCAGCGCCACGAACGCGGACGCTACTTCTCGATCGTTGTCGTTGCCGAAGGCGCGAAATTCGCGACCGGCGCGGGTGCTCCCGTCGTGCAGGACATGGGCAAGGACGAATTTGGCCATGCCAAGTTGGGAGGTATCGCCAACATCCTGGCGCGCGAGATCGAGCAACGCACCAAGTTTGAGACGCGTGCCGTCGTTCTCGGGCACATTCAACGCGGAGGCTCTCCCACTGCGTTTGACCGCGTGCTGGCGACGCGGTATGGACTGGGTGCGATCGACATGGTGCATCGCGGGGAATTCGGCTGCATGGCTGCCCTGCGATCGAACAAGATCGTTTCCATCACTCTAAAAGAAGCGATCTCGAAGAATCGCGTCGTCGATGCCGAAATGATCGAAATCGCCGCCGGGCTGTTTGAAGAGACCGGAGTCAAGGAAGCCGCGAGCAAGTAATTCGGTTGAAAAGGGCCTCCGCCAAATTTTAGGCGGAGGTCCTTTTTCTTTGGGCCAATTAGATCAGAGCGCAGCGCGATAACCGGAGTTTGCTCTGCCAACCATTTGCGACTCCGTTTAATGTAGACTCGCTCACGCCGACTCCTCCGAGATGGAAATACCCAAGTCCACATTGGCCACGAATACGTATACCCTTCCCCGCTGGTTGTCGTGGCTGCACGTCGCTCTTCTTCTGGTGACCGCGTGCTTTTGGGGAATGTTCCTTCACAGCGCTACCCTGCACGGATACGTCTACAAGAGGGATTTCTCCAGCGTGTATGTGGGTGCGCGAGCGATTGCTGAGGGGCGCGCTCCCCAACTCTATGATCTGGAGACACAGCGGCAATTGATGGACTCGGCGATTTTGCCGTACCACCGTTACAATCTGCTGCCCTTTATCTATCCGGCGTATGTTGCCGTTCTGCTCTCACCTCTGGGTGCTCTGTCACTTGACCAAGCTTTCCTCGTGTGGACGGGCATAAATTTTCTGGCAGCGGCGTGGCTCATTGCGGAACTGACTCGATCTTTTTCAATCCCTTCTCAATGGGGAGCCACTCTGGTGGCCGTTCTCGCATGGGTGCCGCTTCAACTCACACTCGGTCATGGGCAAGTAGGATTGCTCTGTACTCTGGGAATGGCTAAGGCCATGCTCGCCTTGCGAAATAACCAACCATGGCATGCAGGCGGTTGGTTGGCCCTGGGCATTCTGAAGCCGCAGATTCTGATACTCCCTTTGGTAGCCCTGTTGTTGTGGCGATGCTGGCGCACTCTCGCAACATTTCTCGGCATAGCCTTGCTCATCGCAGGCATTTCATTTATGAAGGCCGGACTCTGGATTGGCGCATACCTGCGCTTCATCGCGGACTTTAATCAAAGAGGCGCTGAAGTATCTTTGTATCCGATGGCAATGCAGAACTGGCGAGGGCTTGTTTCTTCAATTCTGCGAAGCGATACCAGCGTTGCATCCCATTCGGCTCTGGGCGCGCTGACTGTTGCCACGATCCTCATCGTGTTGTTGGTTTGTCGACGACTGGGTAGTGAGCCGACTCAATCGCACCAGGTGCGGGCCCTACCGATTCATTGGGAACCGCGATTTGCAGTTGTAGTATTGGCGGGAATCCTGGCTTCACCCTACCTTTATGCACACGATTGGGTGATGGCTCTGCCCGCTTTGTTGATTTTGTTTCAATGGGCAGCGGCTCGCTTTTTCCCACGAGATAGTCGGAGGCACAGGCTGCCCAAGACTCTTCTATGGTTAATCGGGCTGTCGCCGTTTGTTTGCTTTGCAGCGCAATTCGATCTATCCGCCGCAAAGTCGCCAATTCCGGTGGTTCCTTTTTATATGGGGACGCTCATGGTCGTGGCCGCCCTCGTCTTGCAACGCTCCAGTGAACCGGAGCCAGCAACTGCCTCGACATGATCGGCGCATTCCCTGTCGACGTCCTAAGATCGCGGCAAAAGCCCGTGATGGGTGGCACATGAAGGTACGCCTGTGGATTCTTCTCAGTATCATCGCGGTGGGCGTGAGTTGGGTGTACATGCACCGCGTGCTCTTACCCTGGGAGCACTCCGTCAACGTTCAATTCGTTCATCTTCGGGCTCAGATGGAGGATCTTTATCCGCGATGGGCAGGAACGCGGGCATTGCTGCTCGAAGGAAAGAATCCGTATGGCCCCGAGGTCACTCACGAAATACAGATGTCGTTCTACGGCCACGACGTGCAGCAGGATTATCGACCGGGCGTGCCCACGATCGATGAACAGCGCTTTGCCTATCCGATATATGTGGTGTTTTTGCTAGCTCCGACCGTGCACATGCAATTTGAAACGCTGCAGGCTATGGCGCCAGCCTTTTTGGCCGTGACGGTTGTAGGTAGCGCTTTTTTGTGGATGTCTGTCCTGCGGTGGCAGCGGCCTTTGATTATTACTGCGGCGCTCATCTTGTTTCTTCTAGCGTCGCCTCAGATTGTACAGGGATTGCGTCTTCGTCAACTTGGCCTGCTTGTGGCATTTCTGATTGCGCTAGGAACATGGCTCGTCGTGAAAGGCCATCTCGTGTCTGCCGGAGCGATCTTCGCGATCGCCACCATCAAACCGCAAATGGTCGCTTTGCCTCTGGCGTGGTTTTTGTTTTGGGTGATTGGCGACTTCCGAGCGCGTTGGCGACTCTTGGCCAGCTTCTTCGTTTGCATAACATTGCTTGCGGGAGCGGGCGAGTGGCTTCTTCCGGGTTGGCCGATAGATTTCCTGAGAGGCATGGCCGCCTATCGAAAATATGGTCCCGTCAAAACGCTGATGCAACTCGTGCTCGGGCATTGGCTTGGAACCCTGCTCGGCGTCTTGATCGTCGTTTGTGTTCTGTTCTACGGATGGATGAATCGGAAGGTAGACGCTGGGAGCTCGGAGTTCTTGCAAGTCCTATGCACGTTTCTTATCGGCGCATTGGTCGCCCTGCCATTAATGGCGCAGTTTAACCAAGCCTTGATGATTCCGGCGGTTGTGCTCCTCGTGAGGGATTGGGAAAAGCTGCCAAAAGTCGCGCGAATCGTCTTCTTCGCATTCGTGAGTTGGCCTTGGGTGATCGCGCTTGCCCTGATGGCTGTACCGCTGCATCTCGACCCTCTTAACCACCTGCCACTATTGCCTTCAACGCTTGTTCTTTTCTTTCCTTTTTTGCTGCCCGTCCTGCTCATCACAAGGCGGAGCGACGTTTCGATGCTAGCTCGGAATGGTTTTGCGCACAGCTGACCGGCCAAGTACCATTGGTCGAAATTCATGACAAGTGAAGTTCGCAACAACTCCAGGCTCACCGTGAAACGTCTGCGCGCGCACGGATTCCTTTTGGCAGTGGCGCTTTGGGGACTGTATGCGTGGACGATCGCTACTCCAGGGCTTCGCGATCGGAATGGCAACCTCAAAGGGACAGATTTTCTGCACTTCTATACCTTGGGCTCTCTAGCGCTCGAGCACCGCGGCGCTGAACTGTATGATATGCCGCGCCAGAGCGCGGTCGCTGCCAGTCGGGTGCCCCCAGCGGCTGGGATTCGCTATCTGCCGCTCTACCCTCCGCAGGTTTCTGTCTTGTTCGCGCCCCTAGCACGCCTGCCGTACGGGTGGGCGCTCGCTGGATGGTGGATTGTGAGTGGCTTGATTTACACCGCCTGTTGCTATGCGGTTTGGCGCACGTGCCTACATTTGAGGATGCACGGCGCAACGGTTGCGCTCCTCGCAGTGGCGTTCCCTGGATTTTTCAATCTCATCGCGTGGGGACAGACCTCTGCGCTCGCCCTCGCTTGTATTACGCTGACTTTTCTCTTTTTGCGTAATAAGCAGGAATTCGTTGCGGGCCTCGCGCTTGGATGTCTCATATTCAAGCCGCAACTCGGGTTGGCCGCGGCGATTGTCTTTCTCGGTATTGGCGCTGGGAGAGTTGTTGCGGGGGCAGTCCTCTCAGCGATCGCAGAACTTTTGATTGGAGTGCTGTATTACGGCTTCGCGCCCCTACAGCAGTGGCTGCGCACGATGGTGCACGTCCGGTTGTCGCTTGCTCTGCTCGAGCCCAGACTCTATCAAACGCACAGCCTGCGGACGTTCTGGTCGATGCTGTTGCCATGGGACAGCGTCTCCGTTACTTTGTACGTCGCCAGCGCGATCGTGCTTCTCGTCATAACGATCGCGATTTGGAAAAGAGAGGCACCGCTCGCTGTGAAGTTCTCGGCTTTACTGCTCGCGACGGTCTTGATCGCGCCTCACCTCACAGTGTATGACCTGGTGATTCTGGTCCCGGCATTCTTACTCCTTGCCGATTGGCTCCTTGCGCATCCATTCGAAGGGGCCCAGAGACGGTTTGGTCCGCTAATGTATGCGGTTTATGCGCTTCCTCTTCTCGCATCGCTAACGCGGTGGACTCGAGTTCAGCTTTCCGTAATTGCGATGGCAGCATTGCTGCTGTGCCTTTGGCAGGTGGCGCAATCGCAACGAAATGAATGTGAAGCAGGTGTGATTGCGGTGGTTTAGCGATGGCCAAAGAGAAACAACAGTGCTTCGGGAAAGCGACGAGCCCACGCGGACTCATGATGCGTAGCTCCTTCATCGATGACCAGCTTGAGATTTCGATCGTCCATCCCAGTGCGCCGGAAGATTGAATGCAACTCTCGAACATCGTCCACCATGCTCTGATCTTTCTCTTTTCGACCCGCTTCCGCCGTTCCCGTGGCGAGAAAGATCCGGGAGGGCCATTTGCGGACCGTGCGGCTGTCGCGAATCATTTGCCGATTCGAAGCCCATAGCGAAGGACTTTCCAGAAGTACGCGGCCAAAGACATCCGGCCGTTCCGACGCCGTGTATAAAGAGATCAAAGCGCCGAGTGACGATCCACCCAATCCGGTGTTCTCGGGACCAGTGGCGACGCGGTAATGCCGCGCCATGAAAGGCATAATTTCTTTGATCAAAAAGTTCGGATATCGTGTTCCCGTCACCCGAACGATCATCGGCTGAAGAGAGCGGTGCGGCATGTACTCGCGAATACGGTTGCGGCCTGCATTGTCGAGGCCGACGAAAATCATCGGCGGGATGGCACCCTCGCGAATGAGACGGTCGGCGGTTTCATCAACTTGCCACTCCGTTCCGTTGAAGGAACTGGATGACTCAAACAAATTCTGCCCGTCATTCAAATAAAACACGGGGTAGCGATGATCCGTGTTTTCGGGGTCGTCATAACCTGGCGGTAGCCAAACTCGCACAAAACGCGAGTTGTGGTAGATGCGGCTGCGAAATTGATGCAGACGAAGATCGCCGGTCGCTCCTCCGGCACGGATTACTTCGGGAGGCACAGGCGAACTTTCAATTGGCGGGGATCCATCCATGAAGACGGCGGCACTCCACAGAATACACTGGCTGGATGTGTTATGAGGCGGTAGTTCGCAGCTTTACGATTGTGGAAAAAATAGTGATCAGGAAGATTAGTGCGAGCGAGGTCAGGCACAGAATGCACCAGGTCTCCAGTTCGTAGGCTTCTATGTACGTCAGATACAAGGCAAAAGCTAACCCGGCAATTGCCGCCAGCAGAAGGCGATTCGGCGTCTCCGGACGAGCCTTCCAGAATGTGGAGAGGACAAAAACGGCGGCGTATCCGCCGACGCCGATTCCAGCCACGGGAATCCCGGCGAGCGTCGAATATTCGCTGCGATTCACGATGTCGCAGCTGAATTTCTGACTAAAGTCGCAGTACTTTGTCGCAGACTTGGCGTAGTGGCGTTCGAGAGAAATCGCGGAGTCGACAGCACCCGCCAACGAAAGAATCGCAATCAGAATAAACAGGATTCGATTGGATGATGACGATCCATTCACGGCAGCTTGCACCCGGTCTTGTCGCTGAGGGCTTCCAACGAGAGAACGCCTTCCTTCGGCGCTTCTCCGGAAAACTGCCAACTGGGGAAGAGTTTCACTCCCGCAATCTTGCAAGCGGGAGCCAGTTCTTGCGAGCCTTTGATCGCGCACTCTTCGTACGGCACGAAGTGAAACGAGTCGCCGAACTCCTCTTTTTGTTCAATGCAGTGCGGGCACCAGTAGAGTCCGTACATTTTTGCCTGCTTTGTGGCCAGGCATTGCGCGAATGAATCGTACTTGTGGCCGCGGTAGTAGCGACCGCCAAAGAATGCCCCAGCCAACAGAACCGCGACCACGCCGTACTGGATGAACTTCTTGGTGCGCGCAGGATCAGACGATGTGCCGCTGCGATCCTGCTGCCGTTTTCGCCGGTCTTCAGACATGAGTCTTTCTTATACCACGACGGTTAGGCCACTACGTTCAGTGCCCGTGGAAGTACGTCCATCGTTTCGCAATGCAAAGTTAGTACTTCCCCGTCCACCATGACATCGATTGGCTCTTTCAAATCGAAATCAACCTTCGCCACAGCTTTGCGCTCGGCCAAAGGATGGTTGATGTGGGTGCCGTCGTAGAGTGTCGGTAGATTGCGAATTAGTCCCAACCTTCCGATCGGCCCCCAGCGAACGTACTCGATGAGACCATCGTTTATCTCAGCCTTAGGAGCGATCATCATCGTGCCACCGGTGAACTTGCTGTTATTGAAGGTGAGAAAAAGACATTTTCGATCGTCGAAGGATGCGGTGCTTTCGACTCGCATCGGAAAAGGACGCCGATTAAAACGAGCCAGCGTCAGGAAAATTGCCGTAATGTATCCCACCTCTCCCCATGAACTGAAGCTGCGGGTGCGAAGAGTGGCAACATCCGCCGAAAATCCCATGCTCAGAAGATTCGTGAAATAAATCGTGCCATCGCGATGGTGCAGGCGCAGAACATCGCAGGGGCGGGTTCTGCCGGTAAGAAGTGATTCAATGGCATACTCGACGCCCTTGTCGCTAAAGTCGCGTAGAAAGGAGTTTCCTGTACCCAAGGGAAGAAATCCGAGCGTGGGTGGTTCCTTGCCGATGGCTTGTGGGAACAGGCCATTCACGACTTCGTACGATGTTCCATCTCCGCCAACCGCGATGAAGTTGCGAGTTCCGCGAGAGTAGGCATCGCGCGCGATCGCTGAAGCGTCTCCCGCGCGGTGGGTCGTCGCGACCTTAACTTCGATTCCGCCGGCCTTCAGGCGCTCCAAAGCCGGGCCGAACAGCTTGCGGTTGCGCCCGCCTCCGGCAGCCGGATTCACAATTGCAAGATAGGTTTGCCCCACGGTCCCCAGTCCACAAGTAATTATGAACGACTGCGACTAAAGATTCTTGATAGCCGTGCTTCCGGCCGACTTCGCGATCTCCTCGGCCAGCACCTGCCGCTTGATCTTCATCGACGCGGTTCGAGGGAAGTCTTTTTCGCAAACTAGATAACCGGAGACCCGCTTGAAATCCGGAAGAGTTCGGTTGCGCGCGGCGATGTCTTCCAGCAGTTTGTCATCGAATGACTGATTCTGTTCCAGTCGTAGGATAAGCACCAGCGACTCTTTGCCAAGTTCCTTCCTTGGCCAAATATAGTTTGCTGCAAATATCGCGTACTCTTTCACCAGCAAGCCGTCGAAGGCAGTCTCAATGTCTTCGGGATAAATATTCTTGCCGCCCTCGGTGACGATCATGTTTTTCTTGCGCCCAAAGAGCTGCAAGTGGCCGTGCTTCTCAAAGCGGCCCAGATCGCCCGTCAGAAGCCAGCCATCCACGATCGTTTCGAGCGTGAGGGCAGGATCATCCAGATAGTGCGACATGACCGTCTTGCTGCGCACGGCAACTTCTCCCACGCCATCGGAATCTGGACTCAGGATACGTAATTCAACTCCCGGAAGCGGCTTCCCTACCGTGTCGGCTCGAAACGGTTTGAGATCGTTGAGAGTCAGCGCGGTACCCGCCTCCGTAAGCCCGTATCCATTAACCACTGGGATGCCGAGATCGTAAAAAAACTGCATCGTCGAAGGTTCCATGAATGCGCCGCCGGTGATGAGCGCCAACAGCTCGCCGCCCAATCCCCGGTGAATGTTAGAAAGCAAAATCCGGCTTAACTTCACATTGGGTCGGACCTTCGTCAAAAGCTTATTCGTGGCAATCATCGTATTCAGGATTGCGCGCTTCCATCCTGGGAGTTCATCGAACTTCGCACGCAATCCACGTTCGAGATTCTTGACGATCATCGGAACGAGAGCGACATAGGTGATCCGATAGCGCACGAATGCGTCGCGTACAAACTCCGGACGGAGAGTGCGCAAATGAACGACGCAGGCCCCGCACACAAATGGACCGATAAAGCCGACCATGAAATCGATCGCGTGATTCGTTGGCAGAATACTCAGGTACCGCACACCCGGCCAGAACGGATACCAGGTCGTCAGAGCGATGCACTGCTCCAGATAATTCTCGTGGGTGAGGACGCATCCTTTGGGACGGCCGCCAGTGCCGGAGGAATAGACGATGCAGGCGATGTCATCCTTCTGGCGCATGATGAAATCCGGTGCGCCTTTTCGCTTGAAGTCTTCCCAGCGGAACGCGCCTGCCAGATCGGCGCCCAGTGGAGCCTCAGTAACAAGGACAATCTTCGTGGCGATATTCTGAAATTCTTCGGACTGCATGATCGCGCGCCAGAGATGATACTCAACGACGAGGACTTTGGCCTTCGAATGCGCGAGCAGCTGCAGGTGCTCGTCTGCCGTGAGCTTGTAATCGAGCGGCACCAGCACGCCGCCGCAATAGAAGATCGCATAGGCCGAGATCAGCCACTTGGACTGATTCGTCATGATGATGGCGGCGCGATCGTTGGGATCGAAGTCCGCATCTTCAAGAGCGCGAGCGAGCGGAAGCGCGATCTCTTTGAAATCGGAGTAGGTCAAGCGCAGTTTTTCGCGATCGCGCTCCGCCTCGATAAGGCAAACTTCCGGCGAGAAACGGTCGAGCGCATCGCGCAAGGCCGCACCCAGACATGTGTATTGACGAAGATCGAGCATCTTGAAGTTGCCGTTTTAGATTGTAGATGGTTGTTTGGAAAACTGGACGATCGTCCCCATGGACGTTCCCGGACAATCAACAATCCAGCGATTGGCGGCGAAGAGGACTATAGCCTCGCTTGGATTTTCGAGGCAAGCGTGCGGAAGTCGGTGACTCCCTGCAACTCATAATCCGGCAGTTCGACGCGGAAATGATTCTCAAGCTTGGTCAAAAGATCGAGTGTCTGCAGGCTGTCGATGCCGAGCGCCTTGAAGAAATCTTCGTCAGGCGAGAGCTTTTCGCGCGGCACCTTGAAGTGGGCAGCGGCCAGGGTGAGTATTTCCTCAAGTGTCTTCTCAGCAGTTTCCATAAGCCTCATTTTAATCCAGATTGCTAGGGCAAATAGGGTTGGGCGCCAGTGCTTTCGACGAACTTCTTAAGCCCGGCCTGCACCGCAGGACGGGATATCAGATCGCAGAAAATATCGATTTCTTGCTTCAATTCGTCCAGGGGAATGGGCTTGATGAAGCGCTTGGCGGCGACTGCGGTCGTCCGGTCAAATTTCGCCAACTGACCTGCGGTGGCGCGAGCAGCACGGAGTGCTTCGCCTTCTCCTACC
>CAWFWF010000006.1:0-955540 GCA_963819455.1 uncultured Acidobacteriota bacterium | reverse complement strand
TGACGGTTAGTCGGCTCCGGAAGCTATCCAGAAACGGGCTTCGAGGAGGTCAGCGGTGATCTCCGCGGTGATCTCCGCGAAGCCGACTTCTGGCCCGCTTCGTTGAAAGCTTGTTCCGGGGCCTAAGTTCCGGGTTGCCCGTCACTCGGGAATTTCATTTTTGGGCTGCGGGGCGCGATAGACCCAATAGAGTCCCGCCGGGAAGGAAACCAGGCGGACCGAGTCATGGTTTTCACCAGGGTAGAGGGTGAAGCGATAATCCAGGCCCAGCAGGTTCCAGCTCGTCGAGCAGTTTGGCGAACGCGATGGTGTCTTGATCAAATCCGAAATCATCTTTGCCGCCGACGGAAATATCCAAGCGAACCGGTGATGGCAGTTCCCGTAATTTCTGGCGTGCAGCCGAAAAAAGCAGGCGGTTATCCCAGCTCAATGCGGGGCTTGCAGCTACGATCCGTTGAAAAAGCGCCGGCCGTTGCTCCAAAGCGTAGATCGCAAACAGGCCGCCGTAAGAATGGCCCAAAAGGCCGCGGTCCGACGGAATCGTGCGATACGTGCGATCGACGAAGGGAATCACCTCGTGCTCCAGAAAATCGAGAAACGCCTCTGCGCCCCCCGAAGCCGCCTCGCGTGACGTTTTGGTCGGTGTGAAATCGCGCGCTCGCAGCGCCATCACATCTGGAGTCGAACCATGGCTCACGTTTACCATAATGACCGGGCGCATCCGCTTCGAATAGACGTTGTTGTTCTGGAGAAACGTCATCAGCGGAAAATGCCAGCCATCGAGAATGTAGAGCACGGGATAGGACTGGCCCGATGTGGCATAGCCGTTGGGCAGTGAAACGAGGAGATCATACCGCTGCCCAATCTCGGCGGACGTCAGGGTACGCCGTTCGGTGTCAGCCAGGGTCACCGGCGGCGCGGGACTTTGGGCAAAACAACCAATTACCCCCGAGAAAAGGAGTACGAGGGCCGTCGGCCGATACATTCGAAGACCGCCAATCGCCCAGCATCGACTCACAAGAGTGGGGAATCAAGAAGTAGAGAACATAGCAAAGGATACGAAAACCAATCAGTCTGTCCCGAAGAAGTATACGAACGAGGAATTTGTCGATGTTCTGATGAAACATGTACCAGATCGCGGTCGGCACGATGCGGTATTTTGGACTGCTTTCCCCGCGTGCCAAAGCGCGAATATGGGGAGCCATTTTCATCCTGTTGAGGCAACAGCAGCGCCCGTATCCCCCTCGATTGAGTTGGAGGTCACTTAGGATCAGAACCTTTGCCTCCGATCCTACATTAGACAGCTTCGGTCAGCTCATGCATTGGTTGGGCGACAGACGCCGGTTAAGGCTGCATAATTCCCACGCTCTTCTCATCGTCTTTCCACTCGCGTATCGATTCGCGTTTTCTTCCAGCCGAGAATCGCGACCTTCCTGACCATTTATTTCGTATTCGCTCCCCACGTGTTGCTCCGTAGGCATTCAGAGTCTTCCCAGACGGCGAAATTGATTTTTGTATTTCCTATACATCAAGAGGGTCGGTCGGGGTAGGGATCACAATTTTGTTGGTCCACGGATCTGCAATTAAGGTGGATGGCTCCGATTGCGACTCGAGGGGGAGAGTCGGTGCCGGGGAAGATGAGTGTCAGGCTGCCCCCCGTCAAACGGGGGGGCAATGGGGCGTGGGTCGATGGGCAAGAGTTGAGGGTTCTGTGATGCCCACTTTGCTGCCAGCCCATTGAGCGGACTTTTCGTGTTGTACTCCTGATACGCAATCATCCGCCCGATCCGTATGATCAAATCATCGAGACCCTCCGAAGCAGCCCAGAAATCTCCGATACAAACCATGGAATCATCGAAGTTGGGATGAAAGATCGGAGTCAACATTCTGCACTGAGGCGCCCGGCGCGGATAGCCCAGGCTCAGATTCACTTCCATCAAGTGAGTATCTCGCTCCAGAATCTCGCCCGAGGGAGATACATACAGGCCGCGGATGTTGTAAGTGAACCTGTAGATTTCCGGCGGAATGCCCGCCTTTCCCGTGATCTGGATCAAAGGCCAGTCCTGCAGTAGAGACTGCAGAGTTTCTTCGTCAAGCATCAAGCGGCGAATTCGTGGAGAAGGCATGTGGCTCGACCCTAGGATTAAAGCGAACCCGTCGTTTTCCAGCGCGCAATACTATTGATTTGGTATTGAATGTACACTGTGCTGAAAAAGAAGGTCATGACCCCGCTCATTCGCAGGTAGTTGTTCTCGGTCGAATTGTAGTAGTCCTCCATCGCACTCTTAATGCTGAAAATCCCGAACGATGTAGACGATCGCAACCGCGAGCCGTATAAATCCCCCTAAAGGCAACATCTGTGGAAACAGGGTTGCGATGAGGTAAATCGCGATGATCCCGGCTGGATACATCGCGACCAGCACCATCGGTTTGTTGTCGTTGGAGAGCTTGCGGGCCCAGTTTGCTTGAACCATGGCCCAAACCATATTAAACAGTTGGAATGTGAAGACCCCGAGAATCAGCACGATCGACCAGTGCAAATTGGGAGGAAGCGGAACCAGTTGGGGCTGCGTTGTTACATGCGCCGGAACGGATCCAGTACCGATAACGGTGACTGGAATATTTCCGAGCACCTGAGAGACCGGAACCCAATCGGACATACCCTCGCTTTGAGCAAGATCGTCGGTTAAGACGTCGCCAGTTTGACAGAAGTTTTGCAGATCAGAAAGGCTGTACGGACCGAAACGTTGCTCACCGCGTTTGACGAAGTACTCCATGGCGCGCTCCTAGCTTTCGAATTGAAGTCCATTGCTGTCCCGGTTAATGGTGCAGATATCGATTACAGCCCACACCCAACTCATGGGGCTGCCAAACCCCACGGTCAATAGAGTGATGGCCAACTGGATTACCCCTTTGCCGCGGTATCCTGCATAGAAGTTATGTGCGCCGAAAGCTCCGAGCAGGGCGCCGAGGACGATGAAAGTTGTCCGGTTCTTCGGAACAGGCGGAGGAGGGTCGAGAGTGACTCTGGTGGAAGAACCAAAGCCTCCGAAGATTGAAGGCACGACCTGATTGGCGAGATGTTGCAAGTCGGCGGCGCCGGTGGCCGAAACCGGGGCTGCAATTGCACCTGGCCGAGGGGGCGGGGCGACTCGCGCTGGCGGGGCGGCAACTGGGGCCTGGGTCGCGACATCAACAAGGTCAGGAGTGGAAACTCTCAGTTTCGGCTCGTCCGCGGGAGCGTTGCCGCACCCGAAGATCGTGCAGCCGCCGTTCTCCGTATAGCAGTCCGCATGATGCAGAGTGCCGCATCCTTCGCACGTGAGCGACTGATCGTCTGCCGCGACCTTGGTTCGACAATAGGGACAAACTTCGGTCATGCCCGATGTTTCTCCTTGTAGCGGAATGCATATCGGCCCAGTTGCAACAGATCGCCATCCTGAAGCACGCGATTGTGGTTGATCGGCTGTCCCGCCCAGAGCACTGGCCCCGTCGCCTGCAACATAACGCGCGCGCCGTTCAAGCTGATTACAGCATGGCGGGCAAGAATGTTGGGGTCTTTGAAAAGATAGATGTCGGATTGCTGGTTGCTTCCAATTGTGGTTTCGTCCTTATAAAGGATGAACTGTTTCCCCGCAAGCGGACCGGAGACGACATAGAGCCAGCGATCTTTCAGGGCGCTTTCCACCAGGCCCATACCGATGCCGGTAGCCAATCCCAGTAATCCAAAACCGACCGCCCTGCTCACGCTTCCGACGTGGGTGCCCATGGAAATGGGGTCAAATACCAAGCCGCCAAGGCCAGCGCCAAGCATTCCGCCGAGTACTCCGTACTTCCCCTTCTTGGCCGATTGGCCGACGATTCCATAGACCACACCGCCAGCTGCGCCCAAAACCATCCATGCAATGCCACGGCCGAGCCAGACTGCAGGATTGTGATGAGTCTGAGCACCCGCCTCATAGCAAATTCGCATCATGACTGAGTACAACACTTCAGCCATAATGTCGAAGATAAAGCCGAGGATGACTCCCAATGGCAAGGCCAGCGCACCACGCAACAAGGCCTTGCGAACAGACCGCTCCACGATGCTCTCAGAAATGCCGAATCCGATACACATCAGAGTGACGATCAGTGGGATGATGATGATGTTGCCCCACCTGTGTACACCGCCGTCAACGAAACCGGGTTCGGCGATAGCCCAGCCAGCTGTCGCGCCGATGAGACCGGCGAGGCCAAGATAGAACCATCCCTGTAAGAGAATGCTGCCTCGTTCCGTCGCTACCGTAACGAGTTGCTCCGCCGTTTCGTTGATGGTGCCGTAGACTGCGCCCCCGCTGGCGACGAAGGGGCCGCGGGGATGAATGCGGGCTGAGGCAGGGCGACACTGGCCAAATCTTCCGCAGTTATCTTAATGCCACGATCGTCAGGGCTTGGCATTTTCTCCCTTTTTAGCAGCTGGATCGGGTGCAGCTTGTTGAGCTGTTTTCGCCGCAGTAGAACGATCGGCGCTATCGTTCTTGTCTGGCTTTAGTTCTCCAACGACCTCTCCGGTGCGCGGGTCGAAAAGCTTACCGCTAATGGGATCGACGACTACCGGCAAAACCGCTATGTGAGGGAAGAGATACCACGACAGCATTCCTCCTAGCGCGAGAAGCGCAAGGGAAAAAAAGACTTTTGTGACCAACTGCTCCAGTGAGATCGAACTCCCTTCTGAAGCCTCCGACTCGACGCGGGATATGCGCATGGGGACGGGATCGCGAGCGACTCGCTTTTGAGGAACCAAATCAGCGACCACCTCAGAAGAGTTGGACGATGGGTGCTCACGACCACCCTCCGCAGATTCCCCACCACGCCGATCAAGAACCGAGATGCTGGCTATTCTCCGAATTTGTCCCTCTACCCATCCGAAGCAGCCTTCTTCATCAGAGATTGGATCGAAGACCCAGGCGATTTGGCCCGGAGAAGAAAAGAAGTTTCTGTGAATGAAAGTGTCGTGCTCTGAGAGAAAGATTCCAAACCCGGGATGGGAATGATACCAACCGACAATCCGTTCGTTGGGAAACTCCTTGTCCTTGACTGCGTAGATGTGTTCCCAGGTGTTCTGCGTGAACGTAACGTGGGCGCCGGCCTGATCGGCATTCTCACCTTCGATCGAAGCCCTAATCTCAACACGAAGGTCACGATCCTGGCCGATGAGGATGCCGCAGATTTCCGTCTTCTGGCTTGAACGAGCATGCTGCCGGATCTTGCGCACGACTTCGCTATCAACCACCACAGACGGTTGAGCGGACACCGACTTGGATTTCGTTTTCACGGGCTCAACTTTGAATGGGAACTTCGCTTACTCGAAGCTCCTCCGATGCCAAATCTCCAAGGACGACCGACTCATCGCCACGGGGCACGTACCCAATTTCGCGTTCGCCGCTGCGAGCAGTGAAGATATCGAGCAGCGGCAATCCCAAATCGTTCAGTGCGCGATCTGCAAGTTCAGGTTCACCCGAATACGAATGCACCGAAACCACGCTCCGTCGACGTCCGTCTTTCGGGCATTGTGCCGCTTCGAAGGGAACACTACCAATCGGTTGATAAAGATTCTCTTCTTGTCCACAAGCTGGGCAAACAAATTTCTGTAGCACATCGCGGCTGAATTCGATGACCACTGGAGCCGTAGAACCCATGTCGGATTTCGCGCGACGACGCAACTCTTCGAGCGTCAGGCTGCCGGATGACTCGGGAAGATGCACAGTCTGAGCCAGGGTGTAGTGGCTCATGCAGTCGGCGTTGGGAGTGTATTCCACAGTGTAGGAAGAATGATTCATCCCCTCAAAGATGAATCCTTTACCTGACAAAGTCGGTAGGCAATGCAGCAACTTCACTGCCTCCTGAACCTGAATGCCCGCAATGATGGAAGAGATCGTGGGCGTGGTCGGAGTCTTGCCTTCGACGACGGATTCGAGCCTCAATAAATTGCAGGACATCCGCTTTTGAAGCAACTCCCAATCGACTTCGCCGAGGGTGCACTCATAACACGGGGCGACGCCAGGCAGGAAGACGCGCGCCACTCCGTTAATTCCTTCAATCGCGCCGTCGATCCACGGGCGGCCTACTTTCCAGGCGGAGCGGTTAATCCAAAGTCGCGCCTCGCGATTGTCGAGCCCAGCGAGAATGATGTCGCTCCACTCGAATAGTCCCAGACCGCAGCCATGCATTACGTTCGCGACCATCGGTCGAATGTGGGCGCCGGGCGCCAAGGAGCGGTACATGCTTGCGGCAACCTCAGCCTTGGAGTTGCCGACATCTTCGGCTCGAAACATCACTGCCCGCGACAGATTCGATTCCTCGATTCGGTCCATGTCGACAACAACGACCTGCCTGAATCCGAGAAGCGCCGCGTTCTTAAGAATTTCGTTTCCGAGGGCACCGGCGCCAATCACCAGCAGCCGGCAACTCGCGATCTTTTCCTGGTCCCACCAGGAGATCAACCGCAAACGGCTGAACCGGTCCTGTGACGAAGCGCCTTGTGAGATCAGTGTCATTCCGATTCGTTAACCCGCTGTGATCTCCGGCTGGAGACGGAGAATGTCCCCTTCCTGAACCATCGCCTCCGCCAGAGTCTGCGCATCCTGAATTTGTCGACCGGAATTCTTGTGGTGGAACTTATAGCTCAAGGGAGCGCCGTCCGGCCCATTTGTGGGAAGACGCAACTTCTGGACCAGGACGGCGACGATTTTGTTGCAGGGAGCATCATCAGGCAATTCCACAGGTACCCGCTTGTTTTCCGTTGAGTCGAAAACCGTGACGTTAATGTTCGGCATTTATCCCGAGCCCCATTCCTTGAAAATGTTGACTATTTTCCTGTCGACACAGCTTCCGATCGTTGCTGCCCTTGAGCGATAAAGTCATCGAGACGCCTGCGTCCAAAACTCGTGAATTCCCAATCCGAATCTCGCAGCAGTGCGTCAGGCTTCACTGCAAAATTGAGGTTTTCGGCATTCGGATCTCCATGTTTGTCGACCATGGATGTAACGATGCCCACAAGATTTCCCTTGTCGTCAAAAACCGGACCGCCACTGTTCCCCGGACTTACAGGAGCCGAAATCTGAATAGTGCTTCCCTGAGTTCGAGAGACGATTCCTGTGCTGAGAGTGAAACGCAGACCCTCTGGATGACCAATCACAAAGATGGTTTCACCCTCGATGGCCTGGCTACTTGTTACCGGCTGCACGAAGCGTCCGCTGCCCGACTCGCGAGGAACCCAGAGAAGCAGAAGATCGAGACTTCGATGGCGCGCCACGACATCAGCACCTCCCCACCCTCCTGTCATCATCGACACCAGAGCTCTTGAACCTGTGCCGGCAAGACCTCCTGTTGGCCCGTCAATCACGTGACGCGCTGTAATAAAAAGGTAGCCTTCACTATTCGCCTCAAGTAATGTGCCGGCCCCGAAGCCCGCCGATGGCATTTCCGCGTGCGTGAACCAGGACCGCTGGGCTGGAGAAATCACCGCAACTAACGGCTTCAGTTTTTCGGACACTTCCCTGGCAGACATGGGTGCGGAAGTCGGCAAACTGGGGAACGCAGTCTGCTCATCCAGTTCACTTACGCCGGCACCAACGATCGAAGGAAGAGGAGTAAACGAAAACATCAAAACGACGGCGACGGAACTCGTAAGTCCACTAACGATGAGCAAGGTTGTCAGAAATGCATTCCACGCGTCTCGCGTGCGAGGTGGCAGAGTTCGCATGGCAACGCGCAGAACGACAGCAACCAGACAAAGAAGTGGAAGCACGAGCACCAAGGGAGACAGGGACCATTTGGCCCAATGCGGGATAGGAGAGTCGAGTTGGGGCTCGACACGCGTAGGAAACTCCGGTGACACCTGAGTTTGTGCCACCTCAGCGGGGCTGATAACTATCTTGTCCATGCCTTAGTGAGACTGGAACTGGCTTGGCATTCGGGGAGGGAAAGTATACATTTTTGGCTATTCTGTTCAAAATTGCAAGCAAAAGCAGAAAGTCATGGAAGCTCTGAAAAAAAAGAGTATAGGCGGCGAAATTTAATGTTTGAAACTGGGTGTAAATTGCCTTGTTACGGACAAAACACCGAACATTTCGGGGAAAAAATGGGCAGCGGCACTAAGAAAACCACTACAAAATCATGTGTTAGCGGGCAGCCGAGAGATTTTCGCAACCGATCTACTCAAGTGACGAACGCAATCGCACCATCCACCAACAAGCGGAGAAGCCCAGAATCCTGACTTTACGATTTTGGGCAGCGCCGCGAACGCCCGTTGAACTGTTCCCTTACCGAGACCGGTCTCGGCGACAATTTCGGACCAAGAGCGTCCCTGTTCTCGCGGCAACGCGATTTCTTCGGGATCCACGGCTACCCGTGACCGCTCCCACCTCCTGCGTAGCCTCCTGTACCCCGGAACCATCATTCCTCTGAATTTTCTCGCGCAACTTCTCAAGCACCGCGGCAAACCGGTGAGTGAACTTCGGAGTCTATCCACGTGTCCCGTTCGCTGCGGTGGTCCTGGCCTTTTCGACATCGGGGCTGGGCTCCGGTACTCGTAGTCCATCGGCGCCGGTCGGCTCCTTCGTTCGCGGGCTTCGGCTCGTTCGTCGGGGAGCAGAATTAGGTGTAGCGCCACTTCCTCCGCCCGTTCTGATTCATTCCCGCCTTCCCGCAGTCCACTAGGCTGTTCCAGCAGTCCTGTGTCCGCCGGTCGAGGACTTCGCTCAGTTTCCCCTTCGCCTGCAGGCGGCTTGTTTCCTTCGGAGCGAAACTCCAGTTGGTGACTCTCCGCCTTGGCGCGGAGATTTTGCCACACCGTTACAGCGAATCAGGTTTGCGACTTTGTCCGGAAGCGAGACGGATTCCGGAATACAAACATCCGTGACCTCTTCCTCCCCCAGATTAATAAGTTGCCAGTAAGGAATTTCAATCAGTTACAGCGATATGCAGAGTCGGCCCACGGATTGCACTGTTAGCCAGAGAAGTCGAGTCCTAAATACGGGACTTTAAGTAGCGGGCACACATTGGCGGCGGGACTTCCGGCTTCTCTAACTTTCCGTCTAAGGAACAGTTCATCCCTGAGGTCAATTCCATGCGTCAGCAGTTCGTCTGTAGTGCATTCTTAATGGCCCTAAGTTGCACTTTGCCAATTGGCCTCTATGCCCAAGTTCAGAATGCGCATCCCCCTGTCGTCACCGCCAGACACCCTAGGGAGGATCGCCTGTTGCGAGGTAGGGCGTTTGATGGCGATGTCCGAAGCTTGCCTGCAGTGGGACCAGAAAAATTTGAGCGCCCGGAGCTTGAAGACCCTGATCCGCATCCGGTGTTGTATCGAGGTGCGACGGCCAATAGCAGCTCTTCCGCTCATTCTGGGCCAGTCACTTCGCCGATAGCGACTCCGAGCGCACCTGCGCCCGCACCCAGTATCAGTTTTGAGGGCCTCGATTTTGCCAATTGGGGCGCAGGCCATCCTCCAGATACCAATGGTGACGCAGGACCGCAATACTATGTTCAGGCAATCAACACCTCAGTGGGCATTTACAACAAGAGCGATGGATCCCGCGAGGCGGCCTTCACCTTCAATAGCTTGATGAGCCAGGGAAACTTCGGCAACCTTTGCGACACCAACAATTTCGGGGATCCCATTGTCCTATATGACACCTTCGAGGACCGCTGGATCATCACCGATTTCGCCTTCACGCTGGATGGATCGGGCAATGTCGTCGCTCCCACTTTCCAGTGTTTTGCCGTTTCCAAGTCAGGTGATCCAGTTGCTGGCGGTTGGAACTTTTACTTCATTCAAATTAACAATGCCTTGGGCGACTACCCGAAATTCGGCATCTGGACTGATGGCCTTTATATGTCGGGCAATGTGTTCAGCGCCGGAGCTAACAGCACATTTCAGAATTCCCGCGTTTGGGCTTTCAATAAAGCCCTGATGTATGCGGGAAATTCTAGTGTGCAGGTGGTCTCCTTCGACGCTCCGGCTGGTGACTTTACCATTTTGCCCAGCAATGCTCGCCTCCAAACGGGCACGCCGCCCCATGGCTCTCCTAATTACTTTGTTTCCACCTGGGAATTCCTGAACGCGCTGACAGTCTACAAATTTCACGTAGACTGGAACAGCATTTCTCTGTCTACTTTTAGCGGTCCTGACATTCCCATTGCAGCCACAAGCTGGCCGAACGCCACTCCTCCAAATGCGCCATCTCTAGGCGGCAATAGCCTGGACGTGCTTGCAATCCGAGCGATGGTGCAGAACCAGTACACCAACTTTGGCGGTTCGGAATCGTTATGGACGTCGCATACGGTCCGGCGCCAGAACACAAGCGGGTTTGCTGCTCCGCGCTGGTACCAGGTGAACGTGACAGGCGGGATAGTTGCCGCGAACCTTCCCCAAGCCGCGACCTGGGACCCGGACGGCGCCAACATTTTCTATCGCTTCACACCCAGCGTGGCTGTAGACCATGCCGGTGACATGGCTATGGGTTACAGCGTGTCCAGCAGCACAAGCAAGCCGGCAATCAGGTATGCCGGGCGCCTGGCGGGCGATCCGTTGAACACTTTCAGCCAGACTGAGCAACTGATGATCCAAGGCACTGGAACGCAATCTGGAAGTTGTGGCGGCACCTGCACGCGATGGGGCGACTATAGCGCGATGACGCTCGATCCTGACGGCTGCACATTCTGGTATACCGCCATGTACTACCAAGCGGACGGACTCGCGTTCAATACACGAATCGCAGCGTTCAGCTTTCCCAGTTGCACTCCGATTGCTACCGGCGCTTTGCAAGGCACTGTGACGGATTCCAGCACTAATAATCCCATCATTGGCGCCACGGTCACCCTGGGAAGCCGCACTGCCACCACGGACATAAATGGTATCTATAGTTTTGCGGCCTTGCCTTCAGGCACCTATCCAAATATCTCCGCCAGCACTCCGGGTTATGGCTTGGGCAGCGCCAGCGAGATCGTCATCACCGACGGCAACATCACAACTCAGGATTTCTCGCTGACGCTCGCTGCCACAAGCAGATGCTTGACCGACACCACGCAGGCGGACTTCCAGGCAGGAGTGGCGACGAACTGCGATCTCACCGGCGCCCCCGGGGACGTGACGCTCTTGAATGCGCCGACTGTCGATCAGCAGAACACTGCTGGTACGACGACCGGAACGGGCTTTGGTACACCCGCTTGGACTGGCCAGACCTTCATTCCAACAGTCACTGCGAATCTCGTAAAAGTGGACGTCCAACTCTTCTGTTCAGGTTGTACTGGTACGACACCCAACCTCACACTATCCGTTCGCGCCACGAGCGCCGGTCTGCCCACTGGCGCTGACCTCGCGACTGCGTCCATTCCCGGCTTTTCGAACTCCGCAGGAGCCCACTACACTGCCACATTCGCCTCGCCGGCCACCCTGACATCCGGAACACAATATGCGCTGATCTTGCGTCCTAGCGCGGCGCCCTCGGCTGGCGGATATTTCTGGATTCGCTCTTCGCCGAGCACGTATTCCAGCGGCCTGCGTGTACTTTCGTCTAATAGCGGCGCAACGTGGTCTGCGGACTCTACCCGCGACTACAACTTCACGGCCTACATGCAGACCGGCTACGCCGCATCAGGTAATTTAGTCTCATCTCTAAAGGACGCCAATCCGCCGGCGAATACAACTTCCAATTGGGGAACGCTTACATGGACCGCTGATACGCCGGCCAATACTTCCATCCAATTTCAGATTGCGGCAAGCAACAATGCCAGCGGTCCATTCAGCTTCGTGGGACCGGACGGCACGTCAGGGACGTTCTTTGGCAATGGCGACTCACTGGCGCATTTCAACGGGAACCGCTACCTCAAATACCAGGCTTCTTTCATCTCTTCTGACCCGACCGCCACTCCGGTTCTGCACGACGTGACCATCTGCTTTAGTGACTTGCCTGCAACAGCTTTGCTGGTTGCTCCGGCCACCGGCAGTTTTGGTGGCACCGTGAACTTGAACGCAACGCTCACCTCTAACAGTTTAGGAGTGCCGGGCAAATCGGTAAGCTTTACGCTGAACGGAAACAACGTTGGAAACGGAATCAGCGATGCCTCTGGACTCACCACTGTAAGCTCTATCAGTCTGTCAGGAATTAATGCCGGCGTTTACCCGGGTGGAATCGGCGCGGTCTTCGCCGGAGATTCTGGATTTCTCCCCGCTAGCAACACGGCCACGCTGACCGTCTCCAAGGCGGACCAGAGCATTGACTTCGCTGTATTATCGGATAGAACTTTCGGCGATGCCGATTTCAGCGTCAGTGCCTCTGCCACCTCGAGTTTGACGGTAAGCTTCGGCGCGGCCGGTAATTGCACTATCACTGGGTCTAGCGTCCATCTTACAGGAGCAGGCTCCTGTACCGTCACAGCATCCCAGGCGGGGGATGATAATTTCAATGCCGCCACAGATGTGCCGCAGTCGTTTGCCGTTGCCAAGGACGCCCAGACCATCACATTCAATGCGTTAGCTTCAAAGAGCTCTGGTGATCCTGACTTCAGCGTGAGTGCCACTGCCTCTTCCGCCCTGTTAGTAAGCTTCGGCGCCAGCGGCAGTTGCAACGTGACTGGAACGACTGTACACATCAGCGGCGCCGGTTCATGCACCATCACCGCTTCGCAGACGGGAGACAGCGACTACAATCCCGCTACCGATGTTCCTCAGACGTTTAGCATCACAAAGGGCAGCCAGACCATTACATTCGGTTCTCTATCCGGTAAGCTGCTTGGCGATCCTGACTTTGCAGTCAGCGCTACGGCCACTTCCGCATTGACGGTGAGTTTCTCTGCCAGTGGTAGTTGCATTGTTACTGGTTCTACTGTCCACCTAATCGGCGCGGGCAATTGCACGATCACCGCCGTGCAAGCCGGGGACAGCAATTACACTGCTGCTCCGAGCGTGCCACAATCGTTCGCAATAGCGAAGGGCAACCAGGCGATCACATTCGGCGCACTAGCGAACGAAGTCTTTGGAAATCCTGACTTCGCCGTTGCAGCCAGCGCTTCGTCAAGCCTGGCGGTTAATTTTTCAGCCTCTGGAGCTTGCAGTGTAGCTGGCTCCTCCGTCCATCTCACTGGCGCTGGCTCCTGCACGATCACTGCATCACAAGCCGGAAACGCCAACTACAATCCAGCGCCCGATGTTTCACAAGCCTTTTCAATCAGCAAAGGTCTTCCAATCGTAACGGTTTCGTGTCCTTCGCCAAGCTTCGATGCCGCTTCTCATCCTTGTACAGCCACGGCTAAGGGCGCAGGTAACGCGACCGTCACCGGTTCCTCCGTGTTTACTTACAACAGCACTTCCACCCCTCCCA
Source organism: uncultured Acidobacteriota bacterium (assembly GCA_963819455.1). GTDB lineage: Bacteria > Acidobacteriota > Terriglobia > Terriglobales > Acidobacteriaceae > Sulfotelmatobacter. Next base: position 942,176 of record CAWFWF010000006.1, on the reverse strand, counting down.
TCAATGGCGGAACTTATGCTGTCAGCGCGAGCTTTACCAGCAGTGACAATAACTACGCGGATGCGGCGGGCAGCGGTTCATTAACGATCTCGAAAGCCACGCCCACCGTGGAAATCACGTGCCCTGCCGGCGTCGTTTACGACGGCAACGTGCGCTCCTGTACGGCCGCCACAAGCGGCGTTGGTAATGCGACCGTGAACGGATCAGTTCTTCTTACTTACAACGGAGGTACAGCCCCCGCGTCCGCCGGAAGCTACGCCGTGATAGCAACCTTTACGAGTGGCGACTCCAACTACAGCAATTCTGCGGGTGCTGGATCTCTGACGATTGCGAGAGCCACTCAGGCAATAACTTTTTCTGCCCTTCCCGCGAAAACATTGGGCGACGCAGATTTCTCCGTCAGTGCCACCGCATCTTCCAACTTGGCGGTCACGTTTTCCGCGAGCGGAACCTGCGGCGTAAACGGCACGACAGTTCATCTTACCGGCGCAGGTTCGTGCACCGTGACTGCTTCGCAAGCGGGAAACGGAAACTACGATGCGGCAATCAGCGTTGCTCAATCCTTTGCCATCGCTGCCAGCGGTGACTTTACTATCGCAGCCAAGTTGCCGACTATCAGCGTGACAGCCGGCCAACAGGCAACCGACAATGTCACGATCACCCCGAATCCATCGACCCTTACACCTGTGACTCTGACCTGCTCCGGCTTACCGGCTCATTCCAGTTGCACATTTTCGCCAATTCAGGTGCAGCCTGGATCGGTTCTTACGACGGTCGTCGTCACAATCAACACGACCGCGTCCAGCAGAGCTGCGATCGACGGATCCCGAATCTTCTTTGCCCATTGGATCAGCTTCTCAGGATTGGGTCTGATAGGTATGGTGTTCGTTGGGGCGCGCGGGAAAAACCGTCTCAGAGTTGCAATGGGAACTCTAGCACTTCTGTTTCTACTGACGTCACTTGGTTGCGGCAGCGGCACCGGCAGTGCGTCGCCCGGAACTGCGGGCACTCCCATTGGAACGTCAATAGTCACTGTGACCGGAGCAACGGCGACTTTCACGCATTCCACAACGATCAGGTTGACAGTGAAATAAATTGGCGTGACAACTAAATTTGCCGCCGGCACTCGCACGCATCGGCTTTCGTTCAGTGTGCGCGGATTGCCGGTGAAGTAGGAGAATTGTTGGCGCGACGCCTACCGGCTAAGCACAGGGCAACTTCAACCGTCGATGGGGCAGCCCAGGGGACAAGCGGTTTTCGTTTGGACAATTGAAACGATCCAGAAAGGGCCTCCGGAAAGCGCGCCGACGTTCAGCCGAGAGTGGAGATCGCTACGAAACCTGGGTAGCGCATTGAAGTAGACGGCGTTCGCGCGCTCGCGGCGACAACGATCACGGCAGAGAGAGTTAAGCTCCAGCAGCAGTTTCTGGTGGGAACGGTTTCAGGGTTGCACGGAGCAACTACGGCGGGACCAGTCACCTTCATCCAGACTCTGCCCAGCGATTCCGCATTTCGCGATTCTGTCTGGAAAACCCAGGTCGCCGTGTATTGGCAGGACCGGAGAGAACGACTGCCTTGGCCCTTCCGCCCACATCTCTCGCTTTTTCTCTGCAACGCTGTTCCGTAGTTCGGTTTCCTGATCCAGTCTGCGCGAAGGGCGGACGGTGGTAAACCGAACACCTAGAGGAAATTGGTTTGACTTCAGTCGGATTCTTATCTCGGTGATCCGAGAGAAACGAACCGTGATAGCAATGACCAGCAAGACGGCATCCCGCCCGTCATTCTGGCAGACCACTCCATACTCCTCCGGTAGTTGATTTCCTTTATAAATCACCTCAGAAAGCCTTTGTCTGGCGGGAGGCCTGCGCCCAATCCGCAGTGTCTAAATTCCGACAGGCCAGCCGGTGTTGCCAATGTCCGCGGGTTGGCGTCGAACCATTGCGCAGCCAAAGCACATAGCGGAGGCGATCCAACATCGTTCCCTCGACCGAACATTTTGGACAGGAAAGACTCGCAGATAACAGCTGTAAAGCCTGCAGGAAAGGGTGAGCCGGCGATCTGGCTCAGAAGTTGCCAACCAACAAGAACTGCCCGGTGGCGTCAAATTCCAAACTAATGGGCGCTGCTCCCGCAGGGAGAGAAGCCCTGGCGAGCTTTTATCCGATCGCCTTCAGCCGAACAACATGTTGATTGAGGATAAAGCCTCCGAGACGCAGTGATACAGGGCCTAATACAGCGCCCTGAGCCGGCGGCATATGTATTCGGTTAGCAAAGCGATCCTCATTGGTGCCAAAATGGAGCCAGATTGTGCAAATCTGAGCCTGCCGAGATTTGCCTCGATTTCGACAAGCCTAAATCTTATGGGTAGCATGGGTTGCGGGTATTACAAATGACAACGGCAATTGTTCGCGCAGAGTCCGCATCATGCGTTACTTCATAGTTCTTATCGCTATTGGGTTGGGTGCTCTAGGGCTGGCCAGCGCGCCGACTCCCCCGGTCATCCGGTTCGAAAATATTGCTGCAAAAACGGGCGTCAACTTCGTCACACGCAATTCGGCGACACCGAACAAGAATCAGATCGAAACCATGGTCGCCGGAGTAGCATTGCTCGACTACGACGGCGACGGCTGGCTGGACATTTATCTCGTCAACGGGGCAGCAATTCCTTCATTGCAGAAGGACTCGCCTTCATACTGGAACCGCCTCTATCACAATAATCGCGATGGCACCTTCACCGATGTCACCGAGCACGCCGGAGTCGCAGGGGCGGGCTATGGCATGGGCGTGGCGGTAGGAGACTTCGACAATGATGGACGGCCAGACATTTTTCTCGCCAACGTAACCGGCAACCAACTCTTCCACAACAACGGGGATGGCACGTTTACCGATGTCACGGCAAAGGCAGGTCTCGCCGGCGCCGAGATGAATGGCAAGAAGATGTGGTCCGCTGGGGCGGGCTGGTTTGATTACAACAATGATGGAAAGCTGGATTTATTCGTAGTCAACTACTGCGTTTGGGAAGTCAATAAGGACCCTTACTGTCATGTGAAAAGCGGCGTTCGCGGCTATTGTCATCCCAAGCTCTATGCACCACTGCACAACACCTTGTACCGCAACAATGGAGATGGCACGTTCACGGATGTTTCCAAGGAGATGGGTATCTCGTCGCACATGGGCAAAGGGATGAGCGTATCGTTTGCCGACTACGACGGCGATGGCTTCCTCGACGCGTTCGTCGCGAACGATACTACGCCGGGCTTCCTCTTTCACAATTTGCGCGGAGAGAAGTTTGAAGAAGTCGGCATGCAAGCGGGAGTGGCTTACGCTCCCGACGGTGTCGCTTTATCGGGGATGGGTTCCGATTTTAAGGATGTCAACAATGACGGCCGGCCCGACATATGGTACACGGCTGTAGAACACGAGACCTTTCCACTGCTCGTCAATCAAGGTAACGGGGAATTCGACGATCTCACGCATGCCAGCGGACTTCAGGGCACGAAGGAAATGTCCGGCTGGGGGAATGGGATCTTTGATTTCGACAATGACGGGTGGAAGGACCTGTTCGTCGCGCGCGCCAATGTGCTCGATAACATCAGCGAACTGGGCAATCGCAAATATCCCGAGCCCAATTCCCTGTTTCGCAATCTGGGCAACGGGAAGTTTGCCGAAGCTGGCCCGTCAGCCGGGCCGGACTTCCAGGAAGAAGCCGCACATCGCGGCGTGGCCTTTGGCGACCTTTTCAATGATGGCCATATCGACGCGGTGGTCACTGTTCTCGGCGGGCCAGTGGAAATTCTCCGTAACGTCTCAGAAACCGGCAATCACTGGATTAATCTGAAGCTCATAGGAACGAAGAGTAATCGCATGGGCATCGGCGCGCAAATTCACATCACTACCGAGGATGGCGCTTCACAATGGAACGAGGTAACAACGGCAGTCGGATACACCGCGTCGAGCGACAGCCGAGTGCACTTTGGCTTGGGAAAGAACCGGCTGATCAAGGATATCGAAATTCGCTGGCCGAGCGGTATCAAACAAGTATTGCACGAGGTTGCTCCCGATCAGATTCTCCCGGTCGAAGAACCCGTGCGCTGAATCAGTTCTAGATTGGTCGAGCACGACTATTGCGGATTCTGGGTTCCGCCTTCGGTACCCAGCCTCTCATGAATAGCAAACTCCTTCTGCGCCTCTTCCTTGTGTCCGGATCGCTCCAGTGCGGTAGCCAGCGAGTGGTGGACCTCCGGATTTGCGGGGATGAGTCGCTCTGCGGTCCGTAATGGCGATATTGCATCCTCGTATTTCTTGAGATTTACCAGGCAATATCCCCAGCCCAAGTATGCCTCCCCAAGGTTAGGGTCGATCTTGATTGCCTGGGTATAGCGCGAGATCGCCTCATCCCACTTTTGATCACGCCGGTCAAGCTCCCCCAAAATGTAGACGGCTCCCGCGTTGTGGGGGTCAAGCTGGATCTCTTTCAGGAATTCCTGCTTCGCCCGTTCTGTCGCATCTGGCCCAGCATCCGATCGCGAGAGAAGCAGCCTTCCGAGCAGAAAGTGAATCCCCGGAGTATTCGGTTCCTTTTGAATCATCCATTCATATTCAAGCTGCGCCGGCTCCCACTTTCCTTGCATTTCGAGAGCCTCAGCATTGAGTTTATGAGCGGCAAACGATTGAGGAGCCGTGCGGCCAAGATCTTGCGCAGTTCTTGTCGAAAGATCCGAATAGGCATGAACTACGACGAAAAGCACGTCGGGGTCTAGCGGGAACTGTTTATGCAGGTAGCGAACAAAGTCGAGCGTCGAGTCGCGATCATCGACTGCCAAAGAACACCGGACCCCCACCACTCCGATCTCTTTTTGTGTAGTGGGATCGCGTTGGCTGGCCAGCGCACCCTTGAGAGCAGCCATGCTTTCGCGACATCGCCCCTGTTCGGCGAGAGCGAGCGCTTTTTCAGGAGTTAAGGCCGGATGGGGCACCGCACCGGCTTTGGGTTGCTGGCACACTGCGATTGATGCGGACCAGATACATCCGGCTAACGGTAAAAAAAGGACGACCTTCCAGCGGAATGAACACATCGTGAATGGGGGTTGCCAGGATTCCCTTCCAGAAAAATCGCGCACAAAGAAAAATGATGCAAGCGGGGTGAGCGCCTGCATCATCATTATACGTTTCGGACCTTCAATAATAGAGCTTCAAGGCCAACTGAATGTTCCTTGGCGGTTGAGCGCTGGTGATCTGGCCCATCGTGGCACCATAACCCATATTGGGCGCGTTGTACTGCGTGTGGTTGAAGGCGTTGATGAAGTCGCTTCGGAACTGCAGCCGGAAACGCTCTGTAATTTGGAAATCTTTATGGAGACTCAGGTCAATGTCGCTGAAATGTGGCGAACGGAGACCGGAAAGCTGCGGCGAGCAGTTGCCGAATGTTCCGGCTGCAGGTTGTGTGAATTGCCCATCGTTGACGAACCACTGACGGCCAATTCCCGGTATGAATGTGTTCGTAATGGACGGAGTGCCGCTGCAGTCAAGTCGTATACCACGACTGTAGGTACCAGATTGATCCACCGCGCCTTGCGTCGGCATTGGCCATCCCGTACGGAAGGAAACGATTGGGCTGACCTGCCATCCACCGATGACTCCATTGACCACGGAATTTACGTTCTTTCCAAGCATCCCGTGTCGACCAAACGGAAGATCATAGACGGCGTAGGCCGAAACGACATGAGTAGCGTCGTAATAGCAAGGCGCATACTCCGATTTCTGGTCGTACACGTTCTGCCAGTAAGCGGAGGCGCTCAGAGCATTGTTCCACGCTCCGTAGTAACCGGTGCTATCCGACATGCAACGAGAGAGCGTGTATGCGACCTGATACTGCAAACCGTGGCTCATCTGCTTCTGCACCACAGCTTGCAATGAGTTGTATCTCATGGTGCCGTTGGACTTGGTGCCAGAAACTTCAGCACCCGGAGTGTCAGATGTCGGGGTGCCTCCGCCAAGGACGCTGTAGAGCGCAGGGTTGGCGGCGAAATACGGGCTAGGCGCCGTGGCTCCGCCGGGAAGCAGCACCCTCTGTGCGTAGTCGAAGGGCACCATCAGATGCGTGCCCCTCTGCCCTACGTATCCAACCTGGACTGTAGTATTACCGGCAAATTGATGTTGGACCGTCAGGTTCCACTCATCGGCGATCGCAGGCTGAACCTTGGGGTCCCAAACGCGAAGGAACGCCCCTGTGTAGCAAGCGTACCCCGCCGTGGCATCGCACGATGCTGAAGATCCGCTTCCCACAATTCCGTCGGTGGAGTTAGTGGGAGGAAGTAAAGCACCAGAGGCGGTGGTTGAGTTGATTTCCGCCGGAGTAAATGGCGGATTCAACGTCAGGCGGAGGTTCGTGCCCGTTCCTTCCATGTAGGAAGAGATGCTAAACGCGCCTCGGATCACAGTGTGGTCTCCGAGCACCGCAGGAGTCCATGCGAAACCGATGCGCGGCTGGAAGTCTCTGCCCCCGTAGAAACCGTCGTAGAGAGCCCGGCTGGCTCCTCCTTGGCCGGCGAGGTCGATATTACCCGTAGCGATGTTGTAATTCGCCTGCTGATTCTTGGCTTCAACCCATGGACCGTGCGCGTCGTAGCGCAGGCCGAGGTTCAGGGTGAGACGATCGGTAAAGCGCCACGTATCTTGCGCATAGATGCCCATCACGTTGCTGGACTGCTGCCACGTTTTTCCGGTGCTCACACCGCGGCCGAATGAGTCGTTAAGGCCGAGCACAAAATCGGCACCACCGTCACCGCCGGTACCTCCAATCCCGGAACTGCTGAACTGTCCGTTGAAGTCCAAGAGACCCAGTTGACCGTTGTTGCCGGCGTAGAAAGTCTTGATGATTTGACGCCAGTACTGGCCGCCAAACTTGAAGTTGTGCCGGCCATGCGTCCAACTGACCGCATCTTCGATCTGCCACACGTGGTCATCGAAGTTCTCGATGCTTTCTGTGGTACCGAGGTTGGTAAGAGCGGAATTGTGAAAGTTAATCGCGAGCAAGCCGGGGAGAGTTCCTGGGTTTCCATTGCCGATGCCTAGAGTGTTCCCGAACTGCCCGACGCCGGATGCCCAGCTTGTCCCATTATTCACGGTAACGTGGCTCCAACCGAAGCGGGCGTCATTCACAAGATTGTTTCCAATCATGCGGGTCCAGTCACCGACGGTGTTGTAGATCGGCGTGGTCGACAAGCCGTTCGACAAGAGTTCCTGGGAATTGTTCGAAGGGTTGTTCTGATAGGCGCGGGTAAAACGGTAGGAGATGTTGTCCTTCTGCGTCGCCTTGAAGTCGATTTTTAGATCGCCTTGATCGACGTTTTGGGCAGACGTGACAATATTCTCCGCGTTGTTTTGTAGGTTGCCGTTGACAGGCTGAGGATAGAGCGAAGATGCGAACAAAGCGCTCGCCACTGGGCTAATCATCGCGCTCGGGATCACGTTTCCAGCGAACGGAAGCCTTGGGTTGGCGGCATTCGCGGGCGAAGGGATGCAGGGGCCCGCGGTGGAGGTGCATGGATTGTACAGCTGGTGAATAATGTTGTTGCTGCTATCTCTGTCCAAGCAGACGCCAGACGAATCGAAGCCGCCCGCACAGATCGCGCCAAAATCACCACCGCGCTCGGCTGCCGTAAACATCGTATTGGCAACCGCCGAACTCGGGATGTCAAACCGCTGCGCCTGGTAATCCGCGAAGAAGAACAGTCTGTTCTTAATGATCGGTCCGCCCAAAGTCCCGCCGTACATGTTCCATCGTATTTTCTGCCTTGGAAGGGCCGGATACTGCAAGTTGTTCGACCAGCTGTTCGCGTTTAGCTTGTCGTTGCGAAAGAACTCCCAGACATCTCCGTGAAACGCGTTTGTGCCGGATTTGATGGTGGCGTTAACGATGCCGCCTTCGAAGTTGCCGAACTCTGCCGATGCATTGTTGGTAATCAGGTTGAATTCCTGGATTGCATCCGGCGCCGGCGTGTAGCCGAGCAAATTGTCAGATACCTGGTTGTTGTCCATGCCGTCGAGCAGGAAATTGTTGGCCTGCTCGCGATTGCCGTTAATCAGCGGACGGCCACCGTAACCACCGGTGTTGTTACCGTTGTTGAAACTGCTTGGATCCGTCGAGACCGCACCGGGCGCGAGCAGGGTCAGTTGTACATAGTTGCGCGATGCAAGCGGCAGATTGTCGTTGGTTGCCGCATTGATGATCGTGTCCACCTGGGTGGTCTCAGTTTTGAGGATTGGAGCTGCTCCGGACACTTCCACCGTCTCGCTAGTCTGGCCAACCTTCATGGTTGCGTCCATACGCGCGACCTGATTTACGGTGAGAACGAATGAGGAAAAGGCCGCCACCGCAAAACCCGACTTTTCCACCTTAAGATCGTATGTGCCGGCCGGAAGCTGGGACAGGCGATAGAGGCCCGCGTCGTTGGTCTCGGCCGTATAGGCAATACCCCGTTCCGCTGAGGTCGCCGTAACCTTCGCGTTCACCACGGCGGCGCCACTCGGGTCCGTCACTGTACCTGTGATCGATGCCGTAACTTCTTGCGCCCAACTCGGTTGCAATACGCCGATTGTAACCACGAAGATTGAGAGCACAAGCATGTAAGAGGTGATACTCGACGGTCGCTTCATAGCAGACTCCTCCTCAAATCTTTTCGCCTGGCCGGGACGAATAGTGGAAACATGCTATATAGCAGGTAGCAATACGACGTCAAGAAAAAAATGTTTTGTTTCCAAGAAATTGTCCGTCAACCTGCCCGCAAATGGCCGCGCCTCGATAAGACAGTCCTTGCGCTTGCCGTAGCGGGCCTTTATCCGAATCTTGATTTTTTGATCGATTACAGCGGTATTTCTGATTGAAATCGCGAATTTCGGAACTCCCAATGACCGCTTAGTCTTGGCACAACCACTATTAGCACAAGGTATTATCGTTTTGTTTTACTTTGCTGTTCTGATCTACCAGTCGGAGGGTTTTGTTTGGAGCACTAGAGCACTTTGTAGTATTGTGCAGGCAATCCGTATGGTGAGTAGCATGGGTCAATTGCGAAAAAACGGAATACCGGCTTACAAGCGAATTCAAACCTCGATCCTCAAGCGTCTGGAGGGCGGCCAACTCAAGCCGGGGGATCTGGTCGAATCCGAGCGGGAACTGGCCAGGATTCATGCCGTAAGCCTCATGACGGCTCGGCATGCGCTTGCCGGACTCGAGCGTGAAGGGAAAGTCATTCGCCGCCACGGCGCGGGCACTTTTGTTGCTCCTCCCAGAATTCACTTCAATAAACTGATGAGCTACACCGAACAGATGTCGGCTCGCGGGCTGAGTATTTTTTCCAAATTGCTTTCTTTGAGCGTGATCGCTACCGCTCCGGAAATTGCAGCCCGTCTCTCACTTCCCGAAGGGAGCCGGTTGGTCAAGGTGGAAAGACTGAGACTGGGAGGAGATGAACCCTTCGCCATCGAAACCTGTTATCTATCCGCCGATGATTTTGGAGGCCTGGTGCGAGCGCGCCTGGACCGCGCTTCACTTTTCTCCATCCTGGAACGCGACTACGGACTGCAGATCGGGCATGCCGATGAAGAAGTCGATGCCACCACCGCCGATGCTCATACGGCGCGCGTTTTATGTATGACTCCGGATTCGGCTTTGCTCCGCATCCGACAACAGATCTTTTCCACTCAAGGCAAGATTGTGATCTATGTTTTGGGGCTCTACCGCTCCGATCGCCACACGGTACTGATCCGCAGATTTCGCTGACGATCACCTTCCTGCGGTCTGCGTACGTCTTCGGCGGCCATGTGCACTTGCTCCGCAATCTGGTTCCAGCACATCGGATGCAACAATCGAAGGAGGCCTTCTTGAGGCAGATCACAAACACCAACACAATCGCATTCTTGAAAAAGATCTCTATTCTCGCCGTGGCTGGCGTGTCTGCCTTCTTTGTTCCAGTGCGGTCGACCGCGCAGCAGGCCGGTCCCGCCATGCCGATGACTGCGCGCTATGAGGACGGAGCCGAGTATCGGTGGCTACACAAGAAAGTTCTTGCCTCCCGCTTGCTCGACGATATGCAGGACCTCTCGACGTGGTCTTTCGCCGGACAGGGCGAGATGGCGTTGGTTGAAATCAATACCTCTGAACCATGGAAATCCGCCGCTCAGGCGACCCCCGCGAAAATGCTACGGATCCGCTCGACAACGAACATTGCTCAGGTAGAAGGCTCTGGAGAATGGGAGGATCTCGTCGCCACTCGAAAATTCGCTGGAGAGAACTGGAGTAAATTCAACCGGATTTCGCTCTGGGTCTATCCCGATATCGCTGGTGCCCCGGCCATTTCTTGTTCTCTGGTGCTCCACAATGATGGCGCTCACAAGCTGCCTGATCATTACAACGAGGGCCGCCACGAATCCATCAGTCTTAAGAATCACGCCTGGAATCAAGTCGTGTGGGAGATTGCCCCTCTGGATCGAGATCAGGTCACCGCTCTCGAATTTGCCTACAGCTTGCCAAAGAAATTTCCTGACCCGGGTGATCACACGATCATGGACATCGCCCAACTCGAGCTGCAAAGCGTGACCGCGGATCACGTTGAGGGTTGGAACGTTGCTTCGGGAAAAATAGCTTTCAGTCACAGCGGATACACCGCTGGCTCCTCGAAGTCCGCCATCGCGAGCGACCTTGCGGCCAGCGATTTTTCCGTCATTGACCAGCAGACAGGGCGAGCAGTTCTTACGAAACCGATCCAGAAAACGTCGACGCCGCTGGGGGCATACCAGGTGCTCGATTTTTCCGAGATCCGCCAGGCAGGATCCTACGCCGTTCGAGTTGGAGACACCTTTACCCATTCGTTCCAAATCGGCGGTGACGCGTGGAAGAGCAGCATATGGAAAGCCATCAATTTCATGTACAGCGAGCGCTGCGGAACCGAGATTCCCGGCATTCATGGCCGATGCCATCAGGACGTCTACACCGTGCACGGGGACAAACGCATTGTGGTAAACGGCGGATACCACGACGCGGGCGACTTGAGCGCCACCGGGCATACGCCGGCCATGGCTTATGCGCTATTTTCGCTGGCAGACAGCCTTAAGAAACAAGGGGAAGATCCCGGCCTTACCGATCGATTGCTCGAAGAGGCGCGTTGGGGACTGAACTGGGTGCTGAAAACTCGCTTTGGCGACGGATATCGAAGCACGGGTCAACTCGTGAGTTACTGGACGGACGGCATTATGGGCGATGGGGATGATCGATTCGGCCAGGCGGTCAACGATCCGGAGTGGAATTTCCGCGTCAGCGCAGTCGAAGCTTTAGCCTCGCATGTGCTGAAAGACAGCGATCCAGAACTTGCCAACCGCAGTCTGGCTATTGCTCAGGAAGATTGGAGGTACGCGGTCGAGGGCTTGAAAACAGCCGCTCCCCGCCCAGAAATCTATGGTGCGACAGACGAGTTGGAGCGCATCTCGTTTGGTGTAGTGGCATCGGTGGAACTATTTCGCGCGACTGGGGATCAACGCTACGCAGAGGAGGCGGTGACATTAGGCGATCAGGTGCTGGCTTCGCAGGAGCGCACTCTGCAACCGTGGACGATTCCTTTGACCGGCTATTTTTACACCGGGCCGAAGCGGGAAAATCTGTTTCATCGGTTTCACATTGGCCAGGAGCAGGAGCCCATCGTCGCCCTCGTGAAGCTCTGTGAAAGCTTCCCCGACCATGAGAAGTGGATGAAATGGTATTCTGCGGTTCTTCTCCATTCTCATTACTATCTCAGTGCGGCGTCTGCGGCCGACGAACCCTACGGCGTATTGCCTGCAGGGATTTATCGCGAAAGCGAAGTGCGCCTCATTCCGGAAGCAAAGGACTGGACTCCTCTCCGGGCGGCGGATCGTGACTCTTACTTGGAACAGGTGCGGCGCGGCGTTCCACTCGGCGGCGAGGTTTACCTTCGCCGCTTCCCCGTTTGGTTCGATTTTCGCGGGAATTCGAGCGTGCTGCTGTCAGAAGCCAAAGCACTTGCAACTGCGGCAGAACTACGCCGCGACCTGGATGCCGAGGATCTGGCTCAGAAACAAGCGCAGTGGCTCATTGGGCGCAATCCCTTTTCTCAAAGCTTGATGTACGGCGAAGGCTACGACTGGACGCCGCTCTACAGCGTGCGTTCCGGTCAGATGGTGGGCGCTCTTCCCGTGGGGATCGAGACCAAAGGCTATGACGATGCTCCTTATTGGCCGACACAAATCTGTTGGACTTACAAGGAAGTCTGGACCGCGCCTGTAGGCCAGTGGATCTGGTTAATGCAGGATCTTAGTGTTCCTGCGAGTGTAAGCGGTGTTATCGATCCGGCAGTTCACGACGCAATCGAGTTTCGGGAAGAACGGAGTGGCCAGTTGATTCATGTGGCCGCCTCATCGAACGGTCAGTTCAACGATCGCGTACCGGAGGGTCGTTATGCAGTTCATCACGGGACGGCTCATACCAAGGTTACAGTCCTTCCCGGCGGAAACTATTTCTTGGACTTGCGCCCCGCACATTTCCTGGATTTCACAGTCACTTCGCGTTCTGCACCAAACAACGAAATGATTGTGCACTTGGAAGCAACTGGTGCGGGAGATCACTCGTTCTCGATTCGCAGCGACAACCTCCTTGTTTCCGGCCCAGTCCTTCAGAACGTCCATCTGACTCCTGGCCGCGGCGACCAAATTGTTTGGCATGCTCATGTGGTTTCACCACAAACGCCCTGGGTGTCGGTTATCGTTCCGGATGGGAAACTGAACGAACGCGTGGAAGTCACGGGTGCGAACATTCCTCACAAGTAGGCAGTGGTCTTCCAATCTCACGAATAGCTAGGAACTGCGCCTTAGTGGCAGATCATGCAAATGTCTCTCGGTTAGACATCGAAAGCGTCCGCACATCTGTGCAATCAGAAGCCAGTCAGCAGATTGGCCTTTAGGTGTGGCTAGCACGATTACAGGTGCTCGACGCTTTCGACGACGAATCATCGCTCCATGCGGCACTCAAAAGGTTCATAGGAAGGGAGTCCGTATGAAGGCGCACTGTATGATGCTTCCATTGGCTCCGCACTCTCTAGCGGTGGACAAATACCTTGGCAATCTCGTGCGTGTAGGCCGTCCCGTCTGGATCTTGCAGTCGGACACGAAATCGCAACCTTGTCCCCGGCTGAATTCCCAGCGCCTTAGGTTTAAATTTCAGCAACGATCTCCCGCCTGCTGTTTTCTTTAAGCCCGTGAGCGGCAACGGTCCGAAATTCGAATCAGTCCCGGGACTAAACTCCACTTTCTTGACCGCGACCCGAGGATTTCCACGAAGGGCTACGCTCCACGCGAGCGTGATCGTCGACCCATCGGCGAATTGAAACTCGCTAAGCCATGGGCCGCGTCCGTTCACGAGAGAACGGAATAAACCAACCGTTGGAGTGAAATAGCCCTTGGTATAGATCGAGCCCGTCCCCTTCGGTGAAAAATACATGTCGTATGGTTCATCGCCGACTAATTCGGTGGTCCAGGTTTTGCCTGCGTCCTGGGTCGAAGCGAGGACTCCATTGGGATCATCATCCTCGCCACCAGCCGCCGTTCCAATGGCCCATCCCGTACTTTTGTTGGCAAAGAGAATTTTCTTGAATTGGTATCCGTGACCATACACTTGTTGTGGAATCAGAGGTTTACCCTCGTAATCCTTCGAGAGAATTGCCTTGCCCGGATTGAACGGAGGCACCGCATTTTGTGTCTGCCATGTTTTCCCTCCATCCTCCGTCGCCACGATCGTGCCGATTCCCATCGCGCACCATCCGGTATTTGCGTCAAGAAAACATATGTCGGTTACGGCTGGAATGTCAGGGTTATCTTGTCCCAAGGCGACGTTCCATGTCCGCCCGCCATCAGAGGTGTGCAAGAGCTGATTCTGGCCGCACGCCCAACCTATATTGCCATCCAGGAATTGCAAACTGTCGACGTCAGTTTCGATGGTGGTGTTGGCGGCGTCCCAGTGTTGCCCTCCGTCCGCCGTCATCAGCACCGATTTATAGTGCAGCACCCAGCCACGGTTGCGATCGAGAAAGAACATCGCCAGCAGAGGCAACTTTTGGTCGGTTGTCTGGATCCTCCAGGTATTTCCTCCATCCGTAGTCGCCGCAATATTTCCCGTCGCGGTGGCGGCCCATCCGTTCGCCGCGTCGACAAAAAAGAATGGACGTTTTACAACGCCGACGCCGACTGCCTCCCACGTTTGGCCGTCGGTGGTCTTCCACATCCCATCATTGCTCGCACCCCAGCCCGTTTTCGCATCCACAAATTGAGTCTGATAAAAGTTAACGTCAGGCGGTTTGGGCACTGAAGTCCAGTTCTTTCCCCCATCGCGAGTCATCAGCAAATCAATTCCCCAGTTTGTGGGAATCCAACCCAGGTTTCGATCAAGAAACTGGATCAACATAGGGGCGCCGCTAACTCCGAGATGCTGGGCGACCCAGGTCGCTCCCCCGTCGGTAGTGGCGAGAAGGGTCTCGTCGCCAGCTGCCCAACCGTTGTTCTGGTCAATAAAGAAGACCGCCGTCAGTTGAGGGTTCTGATTTACCCACTTAACTTTGATGGGCACATCCGAAGGTGGAGAGGGGATCTTCAAAACTTGAGGCGCCATGTCATTTCTCTACGCCGGCTAAGCCGACCTCTGGTGTCTGTACGCCCAACGTCGCCCCGGCCGGGAAAAACCATCGAACACGCTATCACGGTGACCACTCCTGGTCCCCGCGAAGGATCGATCTGTTACGAAATCGAGAAGGCGGTCCTTACCCTGATGATTACGGCTCACGGAACTATTCGGCCGAGGTGAGAAATCTAATCCATCAGAGCGCCTACCTTGCCGCGGAGTACCGTAATCGAAGCTTTTGGCAGCGTGAAAGTGTTTCCCGATTCACCTTTTATGGTGGTGGCCGCCGGCGGATTGTCGGGATCAGCATGACTGTTAGGACCGTCGTTGATCCACACATACTGTTCGGTGCCGAAGGTCACAAAGGTGACCGGTCCTGAAAAAGATGCTTCCCGCTTGCTCTTCGCATCCTCGAACACAACCCGCACTGCGTGCGAGCTCGTCTCGTCGCGATTGACCAACATCAACGACCAGTTGCCATCGGGGCGGTGCACCGCATAGGAGGTCACCAGGAGATTGCCGTCACTGTCTCTGATGTCGACAGAAGAGGGAAACATCGAATGCACACCGGCTCTGTGCTGTACCCATTCCAGATTGATCATGTGCGCGGCGAAGTAGGGCGAGGTATACCCCTTGATTTCGAGAGTCTCCTCATCCGATACAAAGTTCGACCAGGAGGACCACCCTAAACAAGTGTTCTGGATGCCCTGAGGCTGGATGGGGGAGTGGGTGAAGAGAGCGCCTCCCGCTTCGAAGAACGAACCAACGTTGTCGGCCAACCACAAGGCCGCGAAGATCGTTGTCATCGGGCCTGTGAGGCCGGCGGCGAGGTGATCTTCGGTGATCATCAGCGGCACTTCGTTGGGAACGCCGTCGTCTCGCCAGACCTGGAGAATGTGTTTCACCAAAGCTGGCTCTTTGTAGAGACTCTTCCAAGTGACATCGCACGGTTCGAACGGATAGTGCTCAAACGATACGAAGGCGAGGTCGGCGAGCCGACCGTGTGCCTTTAAGTAGTCAACAAATCGGCCCATCCACGAGGTGCGACCCTGGGCATCAGGCCATACCCGAATATCTTCATTGACGCCTTCGAAAACGGGCCCACCCAATTTGAGCTTGGGATCAACTTTGTGAATGGCAGAGGCCCACTGAAGGTAAAGCGCGCCGTAGTCTTCGGGCATGGCGTGTTTGCCGTCGGGTTCCTCGCCCATCTCTATATATGAGATGGGATAGCCGCGCTTCTCGATGTAAGCAATTTGGGCAGCCGCATCGTCCGGTGTACCGTAGAGCATCGTCACCGGAATCATCGCGGGCAAGTTGTTCGTGAGTCCGCTCGTGAAGAAAAGATCGAAACCGCTGTGCTGATAACTCCCTGTGGCGTTGACGTCGGCATCGGCCGCGGAATGCCAGGGATCGATGGAGGACGACGTATAGGTGGTGGGTCGTTCACTGAGGTTCTTCTGAATCTCAACAAAGGCGCCGCTACTATCCACGTCCCCGATCCGAATTTCTCGAATCGCGTATCCCACACAGTTCCGAATGTCATCCGAGCCGTGCTCATCGCAGGTGTTGGAGGAGCCGGTCATCAAGATGCGCACGTACTGGGTTGACACCGCTGTATCAGCGAGCTTAAGCGAGACGGTGCCGCCTTGCGAATCTTTTACCGCGCCTGACGAAAAGGTTCTCCATTCGCCTTGCGGTCCTGCGTCAAAATCTAGCGCACGCTTTCCCACCCAGTACTCCACCTGATAGGTCGTGGCGTACGGGCTGGCCCACCCTATACGAATTGCACTCACAGGCTTTTCGGCGTTGAGATCAACGATGACCCATTGCGGATGATGGGAGTCGTTTTCCCCGGTGAACTTACTGGTCAGATAGGGATTGCTCTTCCAGTAGCTAAGATTTGGACCCATGATGGGTCGGTCGCCGCTGGTCGAGAATCCGCGGTGCGGGAGCGCATAAGAGAGGATGTATCGCACTGGCTCTTTGAGTTCCGTGCTGCCCGTGAAGTATCCGCTCTTGTGCGCCGGGTCGCTCCAGGTTCCATTTTCAGTCCAGTGCCAGGCGGCCATGCGGAGTTCGCTGTTGTTGCGGTAGGAGATTGGCCCCCACCCTGCAGACAAAGATTCCTGGATGATGTGTGGAGTGTAGACCTTGTCGATGCCGTCATGGGACAGAACATCGATCGAGCTGCCCAATGCGATATCCGGATCGAACGAATTGATGACATGGCCTGGTGTCGCGTCGACTCGAACTACTGACGATTTCGCTTCAGTGCCGTGAGTGGATTGAGCGGCGGCCGTTCCGCTCAGCGCCACTGAAGGTAAGATAACGGTAACGATCGCTGTCCATTTCAGTAATTTTCGTGCGCCGCCCCTACTACAACTGACTCCCCGGTGAGTACTTCTTGCTGCGTCTACCATTACCGCCTCCGTGCAATGCAACCCATCGCGCGCGTTCAATCTAGCCAATATAGAGAGCTCAACGCAACCAGCGTTTTCAGGATGCGAAAACGTGACCAGCCGGTCTTCGCAGAGACTTTAGGCCATTACATTCCAGGTCAACTCGGCGGGCGAGGCTTGTGTGACGCAATTCAGATTGCCCATGGGTTGGTGCCGCGCACGAACATCTTAACGGCAAGAAATCCAATCCGGCGACCTCGAGTTGAATGCCTCTACCCCGAATGGTTAACTCTGGCAAGGCAGATTGGGAAGAAATGCTGTTTCACTGAACTCGTCGTCACGGGGCAGAAGAAGTGCATAGTCGATGGCTTGCAGTAAAACGTCTAGATCCTCGAGGTTTGATTTTTGCAGATAACTGATAGCGCCGTCTCGCCTCAGCCTCGCCTCATTACTCATGGGCAAACCGCTTAGGGCAATTACGGGAATAGTCGCGGTCGCGGGACATGCTTTCAAGGCGCGAAGAACTTCTACACCGCCAAGTTTCGGTAGCAGCATATCGAGCAGAATGACATCTGGTCTAGTGCTAAGAGCAAGGCGCAAGCCTTCCTCGCCATCGCTGGCGAGTTCAACTCGATACCCGGAGGAACTAAGCACCTTCTTGAATGCGATTTGAAGGTGACGATTGTCGTCTACCAAAAGAATCGTCAACATTTGAGTAAGTTCCTCTCCTGAGTAAGGCTGTGTGCTCGGTTTACAACATTAAATCCAGTTACTCGTCAAAGCGTAACTCAGCACGGGAGACGTCCAACGCCTTGTGAATGGCAAAGAGTAGCGTGCCATCGTCTACGGGCTTTTGAAAAAAGGCTGCCGCTCCCGCTCGCAGAGCTCGGTCCCGATTAACGGCCAATTCGCGGCCGGTCAGCACAATCACCGGGATGTTCGCCACGCTATCATTTTTCTGCAATCGCTCCATCACGCCGAATCCATCTCCCGCAGGAAGTCCCAGATCAAGAACCACCAGGTCGGGCCTCTCCGTCACCAGAGCAGCGGTAGCCGAAATGGCATCCTCGGCAAACAAAACTTCGTAGCCGTTTGCCCGGAGACGGATGCCCAATCCTTTCCTTATCGTAGGGTTGTCGTCGACAACCAATATTTTCGCCGTGTCCATTGGGCCTCCATTCTAGAGACTTCCTCGACTTTTGTTCATGACTTCGCTATCGGGTCTGGAGTCCCGTCCATCGCTCTATCTAGCAGCTTGCGAATTTTCGATGCATTCTCCAGCATGATGCTGACATACTCGCGTTGTTCGCCGGACAATTCACCCGACAGCCCGTCGACCAGAATGTTGCCAAATTGATGGATGCAGGCAATCGCATTCCGCATTTCATGAGACAAATAGGCGGTAACTTCAGACGAGCGCCGGGTTGGTTCGGTCATACCGATCCCTGGTCATGCAGTGTAGGCATCTTCGTCCCGACAGGTTCTCCCAGCGCTTGACGAATCACTGCCAACAGCTCAGTATCATTCACGGGTTTCTGCAGAAATGCTTTCGCTCCTGCTTCATGCGCCCGCTTTTGATTACCGAGTCCGTCGCGAGCGGAAACGACAATGACTGGAATGACCGCGAGAAACGGTACTTGGCTGAGCCTCTCCATCACGGTAAAGCCGTCACCAGCAGGAAGACCGAGATCGAGGATAATTAAATCCGGCCGGTGCTTCCGTGCCTCAGCCACTGCGGCGAAAGCATCGGCGGCAAAGAAGGTCTCGTAATGATTGGCCTTTAGGCGCAAGTGCATGCCTAGGCGTATGTCTGCATTGTCATCCACAATGAGGATTTTTTTGCTATCCATTTCTAACTTGCCTCGCCAAAATTTCCTCGTTCATGAGTTCCTGAATGTTGGAGGCTACCCTGTCAAGAAAAGCTTCCTTCGATTCAGTCGAGTCGCGTTTGATCGACTCGAGGGATCGGTGAGAGGTTGAATGGGTTAGGCCTGCTTGCCGGAGACGGTCGGAACTGTCCAATTGTTTCCGGATCCGTTTACTAATCGCCTCGCCACCAACTCCGTCGGTTATAGCCGCAATGAAGAAGAGTTCTCCCGGTCCGGCACGCACCCATTTTGGGAAAGAGAATATCCAAATCGGAATACAAAGTCCCGCGCAGGATTGCGCGGATGCGGTGGCACTGGTCCGCCGCACTTGGTCAGAAAGCCAGCCAGTTTCAGAGCCTATTTCTGTGACTACGACTGTGAGTGGGTATTCGGTTGGTCTTTCCTCGCTGAATGCTGGTGCGAGCAGAGCCGATAGAGAGCAAATGGGCAGTGTGACGGAAAAGATTGAACCTTTTCCTTGCACGCTTTTGGCCCAAATTCTTCCCCCCTGTCGCGTAACCAAGTCTTTGCAAATGTACAGCCCGAGGCCGAGGCCGTTATGATCAGCCCTATCCGGATCCGAAGCTTGAAAGAGTCGTTCAAAAATTCGTTCGGTCTTGTCCGGATCGATGCCACATCCCGAGTCTGAAACCTCGAGGAGCAGAAATGCCGGATCCTCTTCGAATATACGGGCCTGAATCTGGACCGTTCCATTTTGCGGCGTAAACTTGATGGCGTTATCCACCAGAATTACGAGAATCTGTCGGACGCGCGCCGGGTCAGCGCAGACTGGCGGCAAAGTGCCGTCGATTTCTGCAGGAAGGATAATTCCCTTGGCTCTGGCAGCCCCGTCGAGTGTATTCACCGTGTATGCCACGGCGTCGGAAACCGAGGTACTTTGCAACTCGATCTTCAACTTACCTGCCTGTATACCTGACACCTCGAACAAGTCATTAATCATCGAGTGCAGCTGCTTAACATTCCTCAGAACAATTTCCAGATATTGACGCTGCTCCGAATTCAATTCCCCGGCCAATCCGTCCAGAAGAATACTTACGAACTGGCGTACTGCAGTCAGCGGTGAGCGCAGTTCATGCGACACGTGCGAGAGGAACTCATCCTTGAATTCCAATTGGTGTGTCCGGAGGAGATCGGTTTCAGTTTGCATGCGGTGGCGCTCAATGGCATGGCGAAGAGCCCGGGGCAGCGCACGACTTTCGATCTGGCCTTTGATCATGTAGTCTTGTGCGCCTTGCGTCATCGCTTCAGCGGCCAGTGCTTCGTCGTCCAATCCCGTCAGTATGATCAGCGGGACGTTCGGGGCCGCCGCGTGCGCTCGCCGCACCGTCTCCAGCCCATGACCATCCGGTAACCCCATGTCCAACAGCGTGATGTCCACGCCGCCCTTCGCGAGATGAGTCTCGGCTTCGCTCATGCGCAATAGATGCGTCAGCTCGAAACTGCCTGGCTTCTCACCCTTGAACATTTCGCGGAGCAAGCGGACATCTCCCGCGTTATCCTCAACGACAAGAACTTGGAGCGTCTTATCTTTCATGAGCGTGGTTCGCGCGGTAACTTAACAACGGACAACCAGAAACTGTCGATGCTCTTCACCACTTCGAGGAACCCTTCGAGGCCCACAGGCTTGGTGATGTAACAGTTGGCGTGCAGACTATAACTGCGCAGGATGTCCGCATCAGACGCTGAAGTGGTCAAAATGACAACTGGAATGCTCTTTAAAGCTGGACTCTGTTTGATCTCCTCAAGAACCTCCCGGCCGTCTTTTTTTGGCAGGTTGAGGTCGAGTAAAATCAAGTCGGGGCGGGGAACAGTGGAGTGCTTCCCCACGCGATTCAGAAAATCCATCGCTTCTGCCCCATCTGACGCCACGTGCAAGTTGATATGCACCTTGGCATCCTTGAACGCTTCCCGTGTGAGCCGGACATCGCCGGGACTATCCTCGACCAAAAGGACTTCGATCGGTGCCGCATCCATCCCAATTTCTTTCATAACGTTTTATCCTCTTTGGGCAGCGCAAAGAAAAAGGTGGATCCTTTTTCAGGTTGTGACTCGACCCAGATTCTGCCGCCCATCGCTCCAGGACTTTCTTGCAAACAGCCAATCCAATTCCGGTTCCCTCGAATTCATTTCGCCCGTGCAGCCGCTGGAAGAGGACAAAAATCCGTTCGAAATACTGAGGGGCAATCCCTAGGCCATTGTCGCGCACGGAAAAGATCCATTCGCCAGCGTCGTGTGTGGTGGCGGAGACGTGTACGCGAGGGGCTTCGGTGGTGCGGTACTTGATTGCATTTCCGACGAGGTTCTGAAACACCTGAGCCAACTGTGCTTCGTCCATCTTGATGACTGGCAGAGAATCGTGAGATATAACTGCACCACTCTGCTCGATTGTGATTCGTAGATTGGTAAGAGCTACTTGCAGGGCGTTTTCAGAGGAAACCTCAGAAAGCGCCTTACCATTTGTTCCCGCGCGTGAGTAGGCCAGCAAATCTTGGATCAGCCCCTGCATACGGTTGCACCCGTCTACTGCAAAGCCGATGAACTCGTCGGCGTCGGAGTCCAAGCTGCCTTTGTAGCGCTTGGCTATCAGCTGCGTATAACTGGCCACCATTCGCAGCGGCTCCTGCAGGTCGTGGGATGCGACGTATGCAAACTGTTGCAATTCGTCATTCGAACGCTTCAGTTCCCCAACGGTCTTCACCAAATGTTCCTCGGATTTCTTGCGCACGCTGACATCGCGGATCGCGGCCGTCACCAGGATGCCCTCGGCGCTCTGCAAAGGGCTCAGCATGATCTCAATGGGAAACTCGCTCCCGTCCTTCCGCCTCCCGTTGAGCTCAATCCCGGCACCCATCTGTTGAGCGAGCGCTTCCGCCGCGCTTCGCGTACCGTCGGCGATGAGCCGTTCCGCGAAGCCCTCGGGAATAATGTTTTTTACTTGCTGACCCACCAATTCATTGCGACTGTATCCGAAAGTTCCCTCCGCCTGAAGGTTCAGCAGGACGATTTTTCCGCGCTCGTCCACCACCACCATCGCATCCGGAGCCGCTTCCAGCAGCCCTCGATACTTGGCCTCCGACTCCTGCCTCTCGCTGAGATCGTGACTGAACTCAGAGAATCCCCGCAGGTTTCCAGCAGAGTCGCGTAACGCTGTAAACACGACACCCGCCAAAAATCGTGAGCCGTCTTTGCGTATGCGCATGCCTTGTTCTTCGTACCGTCCGCTGGCTGCCGTTATTCGGAGTACCTCTTCCGGCCTTCCACGCTTGATATCTGCCTGCGGGAAAAAGCAAGAAAAGTTACGACCAATAATCTGATCGGATGTG
The DNA here is from genome assembly GCA_963819455.1 of uncultured Acidobacteriota bacterium. Classification (GTDB taxonomy): domain Bacteria; phylum Acidobacteriota; class Terriglobia; order Terriglobales; family Acidobacteriaceae; genus Sulfotelmatobacter. The sequence goes on along the minus strand of CAWFWF010000006.1, from coordinate 919,885 downwards.
TAACCTTTGATTCGTTCGGCGCCAGCATTCCAACTGAGAACGTTGCCCTGCACGTCCATCATGAAAATCGCATAACTCTGAATTCCATCGAGGAGCATCCGATATCGCTCTTCGCTTTCTCGGAGCGCCTCGGCTAGTTCGCGTCCGGAACTGGAACGCTTGGGCGCAACAGCGGAGGCAACAGTTGAAAATGCCGAGCTTCGAGCGGTAAATCGTTTCGGAGTCGTATAGAACCTCTATCCTCTTAACCTTGCTAACGTTGGAGAAGTAGCAACCCGGCGGCCGCCATTTTGGAGCGCCCGTTGCTACGTCAGGTTCTTGAGATGCTAGTGCGGAAGTTATAGCGAGAGAAAGCGCATCTCAGAATATGACGGCATACATAAACAGATGTAAGACTCCCCACACCCTCACTGTAAGCCTCTTTAGCTGTCCGCGTTTGGGCAATAGGTGCGCAACCTTCGAGCAGATCGGTATTGTTGCTCGATCGTCTTCAATCGGGGCGACAGTGCTGTGCGCTACGCCTATGATCCGCTTCTGGTTGGCATTGAGGTTAAGTAATTCTCCGGCTAGACGTCTGCCACACTCCTGCTGGGGCCGATGGAGCGAGCTGACCTAAATCATTCCCTGCAACTGCGTCTGTTGATGACGCATAAGGGAAATTGGGGAGATAATCGTCGGAGCCCGAGACCGTAACCCGACTGTTTGCCGCCCTCCGGAAGAAGTTCATCCAATCGAAGGGGACAGTCTGGTGATCCTCACGCGTTTGTGGTGACGAACAACACGAGGCTATGCGGAAACGGCGCCGAGACGACTGGGTTAAGAGTTTGTGCGCTTAGCACTGCATTGCCCAAGAAGGCGAGAGATGAATAGCTGAGCATCGGGCTTTGTATCAGCCCTGAGGTCGCACGAGCGCATCCCTAGTAACGGGCAGAAGAACCGATCCTGCGCCGTGCTTGTCGCGGGAGTGATTCTGCATCGCCCGGGCCGCTTGGGTTCGGCGATTTCCGGCACTCTCGTCAAACGAGTCGACGCTCTCAACATGCGAGCAATCATGACATACCAAGACGATACCCCCCGGTTCTCTAGTGATTTTGTACATACCTCAAGACTACCCCTTCTTTTTTGAGATCACCGCTCATTGTCGGTTGTCAATCGTGGAAGGATGATTTGACTGCGCCGCCCTCTCTTCCCGGAAGTTCCGCAAGAAGACTTCGATCTCCGGCAGGAGGTTCATTCCTTGCAAGTCTGGATAGTTTGGGAAGATTACGTGCAACAGACCCGCGCTTTCTTCGGCGCTGAACTTATAATCAATCATCTGCTCACCATTAATAACTGGTTGCAATATGTCATCATGCGCTCTTTGGAGGCATAAGGCGTCCGGTCACCTCAACGGCGGTCACGATGTTAGCGATACATCCATCGAAGAGCGCTCTCATAGACGTGACCTTCACATCTATCAGGCGACCGTTCTTTTTCTTGTGCTTCCAAACTTCCTTTGCGGAGTTATGGATTCCTTTATTCAGGACGTCCCGCAATATCGGGACAATGTCGTCGCTGGGACAAATGTCCAGTATGGTCATCGATAAAAACTCCTTTTTCGAATAACCGTAATGATGCACAGCCGCAGCATTGACGGCCGAAAACGCGAGGGTATTGCTTTCGAACACCCACATAGGAGTTGCACTGTGATCGAAGTCGAAGCGATTCAGGACCTCTGAGGTAGGAGTATCGGCTGTGATTATTTTCGAATAGAACGCCTCACCCTTCAACGGACGCGGCGAACCGCACAAGTGAGAGTCGAATTGTTTCACAATCGACTCGTAATGGCTGCCGGCCGGAAACGCGAAGCGAAGGCCGCAATGTCTGCACGACAAACAACGGCCTGCGGCAGACATCAGAATCGCAATCAGATGAGAAGAGGAAGTAATGCTGCTGACTGACATTGCATCTTTCAACTCTCTTATTTACAACACCATCATACACGCCTCACTCCTGGAGCGGCCCTGCGGCAATGTTACTACGGATAACTGACCATAAATTGGTGTCCAGTATCTGGACAGGTCTAGTCATAATTTCTCCGACTGTTCAGTTTTATACATTCTTCACAACACCCCTAATTAATACTGGTAGAAACGCCGAAAGGAGTGCGCCCCTATGACGCCAACCGAGAAGGAGATTGTTTCATCGCCGACGATGGTTCCGGCCGGACAACCGGCTGGGCACAAAGTCCTCCTTGTGGATGACGACGATGCGGTTCGCGAAATGATGACCGTGACCCTTGAACAAAAGGGATTCGACGTGGTCTCTGCGAATAACGTGACAGCAGCTCTCAAACTGATCGCGACAGAGAACTTCGATGTTCTGATCACCGACCTCCACATGCCAAATCCTAGTGACGGCTTTACGGTAGTCAGTGCGATGCGCCACTCCCAGCCGAATGCTCTTACGCTACTGGTAAGCGGCTACCCCGACGTGGAGAGCGCCATGTCCGCTATTCTTCTGGAAGCAGATGAAATCATCGTGAAGCCATTCGAGACTGGAAAGCTTGCGGACCTTCTTCGCAATAAGATGCTCACGCGAACACCTGCCGTTCGGTCCAGCAAGGAGAGAGTGGCTGAGATATTGCAGCGGTGCGCGAACGAGATTGTCGAAGGATGGCTGACGGGGGTGAAAAAGAGCACTGAACTTAGCATCGTTTCTCTTAGCGACCAAGAGCGTACTGGATATCTTCCAAAACTGATCGATGACCTGATTGTGCGCCTGCGAGAGCCCAACGTACCCGGACGAGAGATCGATTCCCCATGCTCCTCTTCTGCTGTCGCCCACGGGAAAATGAGAAAGCTGCAAGGTTACACTGCCGCCATGTTGGTGCACGATTCGCGGATACTCCAAGTGACGCTTTTCGCCACGTTGCAGAGGAATCTGGGGGCTTTGGACTTCAGTCTGCTGTTACCGGACGTGATGACGATTGCGGACGAAGTGGATTCGCAGCTCACGCAGGCGATGGAGGGTTATATGGGTGGCACGTCAAAGCCTGTAGCGGCGTAGCCGTGTAAGTCGGTCTCTTCGCATGGCGCTTCCTATTCGGGATTGCCCTCTCTCGTCTTTGGAGGTCCCCGGACTATCTTGCTATCAGTTAGTCCTCCCAAGCCTCCGCCCATGGCAAAACTAACGGTCAGTGGGCAAACCAATGGCCTAAATAGCGTAATGCTTTTTAGTCGGGGCGTGGAGGGCCGAGTACACCTTCACGAGCAACGACCGCTTGGTGAAGGGCTTCTCCAAAAAAGAATCTTCTTGTATCACCAATCCGTGTTGCCGGACCATGTCGTCGCTGTATCCGGACATGAATACGAAGCGAGTCTTCGGATGTCCTTCCTCTACCTGTTTCACCAACTCAGGACCGCTTTTTTCGGGCATGATGACATCGGTTAGGAGCAAATCGATTCCTCCTTCAGAAGTCGCCATGATTCTCAGTGCATCTTCCCCGTCTTTCGCTTCGATCACTCGGTAACCGCCATCCAGCAGAAGCTTAACTGTAAGTTCGCGGAGAGTCTTATTGTCCTCAACCACTAATATCGTTTCCGACTTTCCCCGGGGATCGACTTCATCGTGTGACGATACGAGGGCTTCGGCTTTTGCGCTCACTCTGGGAAAATAAATCTTAAACGTCGTGCCCTTGCCGGGTTCGCTGTACACCAGGATATTGCCCCCGCTCTGTTTTACGATTCCGTGCACGATCGAGAGACCCAGACCGGTTCCATGCCCAAGCTCCTTGGTTGTGAAAAAAGGCTCGAAGATTTGCGACTGAATTGTTTCATCCATCCCGTACCCCGTGTCACTGACCGCCAACACCACATATTGTCCGACATGGGCATCCCGGTGCAGAGAAACGTATTCCTCGTCCAGTTCGGCTTCTCGTGTCTCTATGACGATCCTTCCTCCTGTGGGCATCGCATCGCGGGCATTCACCACCAGATTCATTAAGGCTTGTTCGATTTGGCCGGGGTCGGCGTTGATGCTGCCGAGCGGAGCGTGGGGACGAAACTCAACCGCAACGTCCTCGCCGACCATTCGCAAAAACATTTCGGTCGCATTCCGGACCACTTCGTTCAAGTCCAGAAGCCGAGGAAATACAACCTGCTTGCGGCTGAAGGCCAGCAGTTGCTTGGTGAGCAATGCGGCTCGTTTTGCGGCCTTCTTGGTTTCCGAGACGTATCGGTTCACGGGATTATCCAGCGGAATCAGACCGAGCGAGATATCGCTGTAGCCCAGGATGATACCTAGTATGTTGTTAAAATCGTGGGCAATGCCTCCCGCTAAGCGGCCTACGGCTTCCATTTTCTGCGCCTGATGCAACTGAGCCTCCAGTTGCACCTTCTCCGTGACATCACGAGTGATCGCCAGTACGCAGCGTTTCCCGTCCACTTCAATCGATTCCGCCCAGATTTCTGCTTCCCGAATCTTTCCCTTCGCAGTGCGGTAGCGCATTTGGCGTTTGGCTATTTTTTCGCCCCCCCTGAGCTGCCGAATCATTTCGACACGATCCAAAGGTTCGAGCCAGAAACTTAGTTCTGTGGCAGTGCGACCAATCACTTCGTTTCGCTGGATCCCGACGAGATCCAGGAAAGCCTCATTCACGTCCAAATAAAGCCCCTCGGCTTCCGTCGAGATCGTGATGGCCAGCGGGTTGCTGCGAAATGCCTTTCTGAATCTCTCTTCCGATCTGCGTAACGCATCTTCCGAGTGCCTGCGCTGGCTCACATCCCTCATGATCGCGGTTTTTATCTTTTGGCCCTCGAATTCGGTCTGCGAGATAGAGGCTTCTATTTCAAATTCCTCACCATCGGCACGGCAGGCCCAGATTGGTTCCAGGGCACCCATGACGTGATTTGTGACTCCCGTCTCTCCAATTGCCCGGATCTGCCCAGAGTGGACGGCTTGGAAGCGTTGCGGAATGAAGCGTTCGACTGGCTGGCCTACGGCTTCCGCCTCCGAACAACAGAACATCTTCCCTGCGGCAGCATTAAACAGCACGATTCGCTGTTGCTCGTCCACGGTTATGATCGAATCCATAGCCGAGCCGATGATTGCAGCTAGACGTTGTTGGCTTTCATGCAAAGATGCTTCGCCCTTCTTGCGGGCGGTGATGTCACGAATATTGCACTGAATTACGCTCTTGCCATTCTCTTCGTAGACGTTACTGACGAACTCGACGTTGACTTGCCTCCCGCTACGGGTCTCCAGCGGCAGATTTTCGTAGCGGATATATTCCTTGTCCTGAAGCTTCCGAAAGGCGGTTTTCGATTCTTGAATTTGCTTGAACGCCCCAATTTCCCAGAGGGTCTTGCCAAGGAAGTCGTCCCGCGAATAATCCAATAGAGTCGTCAGGAAGGGATTCACGTCGGTGATTATTCCCGACTTCGCATCGAAAATTAGTATTCCGTCTTTGGCCGTTTCAAAAAGGCGACGGTACCGAGCCTCGGAAGCACGCAGAGCATCTTCCGCCTGTCCCTGCTTCAATTGGTATCACCCTTCACTAAATCCTCCTCCTTCGGGTACACGAATCGCAGAACTAGCCTTAACGGTACTGCAAGGGGGACGGTCGGAGGCTATGTAACGCAGTTCTTCCGCTAAATGCTTCTTTGTGTGTGCTTCGCCTTTTGACTCCGGCCGCAAAGGTCAGCAATGATCGACAGCAACTGTTGGCTGGCTTCAAGTTTGGGCACGAAAGCATCGACCAAAGCTAACGCCTGCATTGGGACTTCGCGACCGGACATGAGGATGACAACCATTTCTGGCTTTGCAAGTTTTATTTCGGACGCAACTTCTTGTCCGTTCATCCCGTACATCTCATAATCGAGAACTACTGCATCGCACTGGCACGTGGTCGCAAGTTTGAGTCCTTGTTGCCCCGAGGGTGCGGTGAGAACTTCGTATCCAGACCTTTCGAGCAACGCCTTCTCGTAGCGGAGGATTGACGCATCGTCATCGATGCAAAGGATGGTTTTCTTGGACGGAACAGCCGAAGGGTCGATCGGGATCATTTATGGCCTCCTGCAAACTTCAGGCCGCTCACGAGTATCTGACTTACCTCATGAGTCATGCAGCTCACGGGACATATTTGGATCATCCGCAGGATGCCCCACCGCATCCCGCTATGTCTGTTCAAAAGTGAACACCCTTTCTGCTGCTGGGACGCGAAGGCGAATCATCCGAAATAGGACAGAAGTCAGCTGAGCCGTTGCGGAGATATAGGTACCCGGAGCGAGGAATGCTTCTGAAGAAGGTAGGCCGTGTTAGGCGGCGCAGTGTCGAGCGGCGGGAAGGAAGCTACTATAGGCGTGCCACATGGCCTCAACCTAAAACGAGAATAACGCTCGAATCAGGCCCCGATGAGAACCGGGAACGGCGTCTCTAGTTTTGCGGCTCGCAGGACCGCTGACAGCTCGCACTGGTACTCAGTCAGATGCTTAGCCGCCGACCGAGCCAAATCGTGAATCACGGATAGCCGATTCATGCGCTCACTGTCCTGCTGTTCAGCCTTTTCCATCAGCAACTGGCAAAATCCAACAATGGCCGAGAGCTTGTTCACGAGGTCGTGAGCCAAGAAGCAAGCGGGCTGATTTTTTTCTGGGACTGACATACATTGCGTATTCATTTTGCCCTGAGTCCGGTTCATCGACCTGCTCCCTTTTGACATGGTTGATTGTGTATTACCGCCCCGTGTTCGTTCCGCACTGGATGGCACGTGCAATCAATGCTGAGACAGTGGTTGGGAAGAAGTTCACCTTCTAGAGAACATGGTGCGACGTGAGTAAAAACTCCCCATTTGATATTCATGTCCGGCTCATAAACAGAAGTACGGGAGGATACTGCTTGTTCGCGCTCCAAGATGGGTACTCCTTTCACTTTGCCACATGCGAGATGGAAACAACCTCATATTACCGTTCAGAGTCGGAGCCATCCGCAGACCGCCACGACCACACAGCAGCATATAAGCGCAACCAATTTAAGTTTGAGTCGACGAGCTTTCTTGTTCACCGCATCGATACCCAACAAGGCTCGTTCTCGAGTTTTGTCGATGAGTTCGTCAGAAGGATATGTCACGCCTGTGTTGCGCAACCATTGGGCGTACCGTTCTCGTTTTTGTGGACTCATCGTCGTGCTGCTTTTCATAATTTTCCTTTACCATTCGGGGCAAAGATAGCGGCTTAAATCAACCCGTAGACCAAATCCACATCAGAATTCCTGATGGTCCGTCTTCAGGCTTAGCCTGGCACATCACAGCCAAGCTTCCACTCAGAGTGGTTGATCCGCATCTCCTGAGGTGTGACGTACGCATGCACAACCGTCCACGGGCGGTGATCATCTTTGTGAAGCAAAACCATACCGGGCTTAGCCTTCAAGGCGGCATCGAGCCAGGTCAACGTGTGCGTACTTTCAGTTCTTATCTCGACTTGGATGACATGTTCCACTATGCACGCATCCATCTGCCGGTCAACGGACGGACGACTGCGAGTTCCGAAGGAACGTGCGCCGTTGGCGCGATGACCCGTGAGGCGTTATGGGCAGCCATATGCTTCAGAATGTCGGACGCCGCTTGAAGCGGCTTCTCGCATATTTTGTTCATGCTGACCGCGTGCCCGCAGTCTTTACAGGTCATATAAGGGCCGCCTGCAATACCTCTGGCAATTGTGTACATAACTCAAGACTACGCTTCATACAGAGAGAGTGCGGGAGTTCTGGGGGGCATTAGTACCGGACCTTCGGTGGAATTACTGGCGGCAAAAAGGTGACGCCGGTCACATCGGTCGAGTGAAGACATCAGGTACTCTTTTATTCGTGTACCGAATCAGAAAAGACTACATGGGTACCACTCTCGTCTGTAGTGCATGTTCTTACACCGAGCGCGTCCACGTGAACGGAAGCGTTGGAAATCCGCGGACCTTGGCTGCTCAGGCCATGCTGAAACACGTTCATGCCGAGCACAGCCGTGAAACGCATGTGCGAGCGATGGCGATGCGAATGGGGCGGCTTCACGCGTCTCGATAAGTACCGTAGTTGGTAGCGGAGGAGGACCCGAACGGGAATCTACCTCGGGGCTTCGTGAGACGAAGGACCGATCTCATGCGAAATGTATTTATAGAGAAGTGGCCACTAGTAGCGAAAGTCGTTCTCGTGGCCGGTATGGTGCTGTTTGCAATGATTCGATGGGCCTGAATGATGGCACCGGCCAGACTCACCCAACGGGCGGTTTCGGATCACCCCAGCCCGACTCGCAGTTGCTCGGATTTCGCTAAGAACCACAGAACCTCCACATATCGGCAACTTTGGCGTAGGGAATGCCGGGTGTGAGACTCGGGCACTCAATCCGCATCTTTGCGAATCTTCTTTCTAGCACGCTTTCGCGCCAATGCTTGCTTGACTCGGCGCTTCGCTCCCGGCTTCAGGTAGTAGGAGTGGCGCTTCACTTCCTTAATGATGTCTTCCGTCTGAACCTTACGCTTGAAACGACGGAGGGCGTTGTCTATAGACTCGCCTTCTTGCAGCCGAATTTCTGCCAAATTCATCACCCCCAACTGGTTCCAAATCACAAAAGCATGTGGTGCAAGAGTCCACTCTAGTCTCAGGGCCACCTTCACGAATGGTCTCTTTTATACATCTCGTGCATGGCAGTCCTATGATCGGACCCAGAGCAAGGTTTCAATTGCCCTACTGGCACGCGGTCGCGTCTGCCCATATACGGGCACGACTACCGCGTATCGTCGTTGGCGGCAATGTGTGTCGGCTACGGATCGTTGCCTAGTCCGCGAGTTTTTCGACAAGCCCATCGCCGACTCGCGTCCGCACACTTACACGTTCGACTCGCGTACCGCACCAAAGGTTGCGCACCTAATGCCTCAGCCGTGGAGTGTAACGATAACGTAAGATATTCAAAGTTCGACTTCCTCTCTCTTTAACCCGATTCCCTCCAAATCGGTATGCGAGTAGCCAACTTGTGAGCGCATGTCAGCTCTCGATGCCATCTGAAAGATGGAGAAGGATCACCAATATGGCCGATGCAATGAATCTCTTGGAGCGTTTTCTTGGGCGAGGATGCTCGCATAGATTTAGTTGGCCACGCACCGACGACAGTGGCGGTCATTACCAGGTATGCCTGTCGTGTGGAGCTGCTTACCGATATGACTGGAAAATGATGCGCCAGACTGGTCCCGTACTGGTAGGTGAAGAGACAACGAGTAAATGGTCGAAACGCCAATCAACAATTATGATCGTAGACGACGACTCGGACCTCTGCCACGCGCTGGGTTTACGGCTGCGAGCCAATCATTACAAGACCTTAAGCACTGGCGACGGTTATTCTGCATTAGCTTTGGCCCAAAAGGAACACCCAGATCTGGTCCTTCTAGACTTGGGACTGCCTGGATTAGCGTCCGGAACTGTCGTGCTCGAACACATGCGCACATTTCCATCGCTCGCTCCAATTCCTGTGATTATTTTGACGGGGCAGGATTTGCGAGAACACAGACAACCCATGCTCGATTTAGGAGCGGTCGGTTGCTTTCAGAAGCCTGTCGACAACAAAGAACTGTTGGACCTTATTCGTGTTTCGTTACTGCCGGCTGCGTAAGAGAGCCGGACACCTTCTCCATCTGCTCCGCCACACACCGCTTCAGGGTCTTCTGGCCAGGCTCGGGCTGGGTCATCAGAAAATACTTCATGGCATCGAGCGCGCGGGATTGCGGAAGTACTTTCGAGACTCCACTGCGCGACGAATTGCGCATCCTGAGAAATCATCGCCACCGCTTGCGTTGATCTTGTTTGAGAATGGTCTGTGGGGAGAGACGGGAAGTGCGCTCGGCGACTCCTATGGTGCCGTTCTCAAGAGGGAGCCATGACCGGAGATCTACGATTCTTCCCTCTCCAACGACTTTTGGAAACTAATCCGCACCGCCCAGAATACGGACAAGTGTCTGCTTAACGGACGAATACATCAGGTTAACTGCCAAGCTCCATTGTTTGCCTCTAAAGGCAGAGGCTTTGAGCCTATCCAGTGGCCCTTTAACTGCAATGAGGAAGTCCGCAGGCGTGTGTGCACATTATGAAATCGATTCTATTGGTCGAGGACAGCAGATTGTTGCGACTGGCAACCGAACAGACGCTCGTCAGGGCCGGTTATAGCGTTGTGACTGCCGGTGATGGCGAGGAAGCCTTGCTGCTCGCACGCGCGAGAATTCCTGACCTAGTCATTCTGGATATGTTGTTGCCAAAATTGGGAGGCCCCGAAGTTTTAGAGGCTTTGAAAAAGAGCCCGCTAACAGCGCACATTCCAGTCATTGTGTTGAGTAGCCTTTCCCAGAAGAATGAAGCCAAACTGAAGAAAGTGGGCGCCGTAGCATACTTCGAGAAATCGAAACTTGAGTCGGACCACAATTCAGAGCTTCTTATTCATATTGTGAAGAGAACGTTGGAAGGCAGCGCACAGCCTGATACCGCATCGGACCTTACATTCATCGGGCCCACGATCGGGAGGAAGTTGAAACCGTGACGAGTGATGAGATTGCAGATACGAACTTAGGGCAACGCAATGAACGGTCGAAGAGTTACCTTTTGCTTGCCAGGATTAACCAATCGCGCAACCCTCCTCAATCGCAAGATCGAGGATTTCACGGGAGCGTTAAGAGATCGGACGTACCGAGATGACTGCGGATATGGCGTTCGAATGTCTGTTCATTTGCCATGATCCCGGAGTGTTTGGGGTCGTAAACCGGATATTGCGGGATCTATCGATCCACACCGACCTCTGCCTAAGCTCGTCGAGGGCTTCGAAACAGTTAGCATCGGGCAGTACAGACCTGGTCGTGATCGATTGGGATGGGAAAGCATCCTCCGATCTCGTACAAGAAATCTGGAAGACAAGGGGAAAAACGCCAACGATCATTGCAATATCGGAGGTTGACAGCCACCCGCCGTGTGTCCACTTTGTCCTGAAAAAGCCTGTGACCACCGAGTCTGGGACCAAGTCTCTGAAGTCCGCTTATTTCAAAATGCTCCAAGACCATCGTCGACATGCGAGGTGCGCTCTGATGGTGTCCGTCAAAGCATCCGATGACAGCAATCGCACTGTGCCAGTAACTATCGTTGATATTGGCGATGGGGGAGTAGGACTTGTAGCAAAACCCGACCTTGCAGTCGGCGATGTTTTGTCGTTTCGCCTGTTGTTGGTAGGGGCGATCAGAGAGATCTACGTCCAGGTACGCGTGCTTTGGACAAGGGAACATGGGAGGGCTGGTTGCGAGTTTGCCCGCATTCCTCCTGTCGATGTCACGATTCTCCATGATTGGCTCAAAAGCAAAATCCAGATTAAGAAGCCGTTGATCGCGGTATGACAAAGGTCCTACAGCAACGAAGTAGTGGATCGACCGAGGCCCTGCCTCCAGGCTCTAGCCCAACTGTGACCTCGGGAGACAGCAAGCACACTCCTTGCCAACCTTTGAAAATTCTAGCGGTCGATGATTCGGCTATCTCGCGTAAGCTGGTTGAACATTCGCTTTCTGGGCCGGACTACCGTGTTTTCCTGGCGAGGGATGGCCGCGAGGCCCTTGGTCTGTTTGCAGAGCACCTACCTGCCGTCGTCATTACGGATTGGGAGATGCCAGACATCTCAGGACTGGAACTGTGCAGGCGCATACGACGCGAGTTCCAAGGCTCCCATGCTCATCTCATCTTGCTTTCAAGCAACACCGACAAGCAACAAGTAGTTGAAGGTCTTGCAGCAGGAGCCGATGACTACTTAACGAAGCCTTTCCATGCGGGTGAGCTTGTAGCCCGTGTTGAGGTGGGGCGCAGGATCGTTGATCTTCATCGCCAAATCCAAGCGAAGAATCGGCTGCTGGAGGAGATGGCATTGACGGATGCCCTGACCGGATTACCCAATCGCCGTGCGCTTGAGGTTTGGGCACCAAGCCAGCTTAGTTCAGCGGCCAGGCATGATTTCTGGATCTGGGCAGTGATGATTGACCTGGACTTGTTCAAAAAGGTCAACGATACATTTGGGCACGATGCGGGTGACACGGTGCTCAAGACCTTCGCCGAGATTCTTAAGGCAAATACACGCCAATCCGACATCTGCGCTCGTTGGGGCGGAGAAGAATTTCTCATCATGATTACCCATGCTGACATGGAGAACGCGAACAACGTCGTCGAGAGAATACGTAAACAATTTGAAATCAAGAAGTTCATCTTTAATAACCGCGAGATCTCGGTGACTGCAAGTTTCGGAATCGTGGGGTTTCGTGGGACCAAGCCTCCCGACTTAAGCGTTTTCCTGGCGCGTGCCGATACAGCGTTATACGCTGCGAAAATCAAAGGACGAAATCGAGTAGAACTTGCCGCCGACTAGTCCACGCGATTCAAACCATAGGGAAATCAAAACTCTCTGCGCTGGTCTAGTGACATTCAGGAATTGTCCTTTATCCCTTGGTACGACAATCAGTACTTCACTGCCATCAAAGCAAAGAAAAGGATCATAACGTGGAAACTGCGGCAACAAGAGCCCTTACTCCTATGGTGGCTGCACCGAAACCCATACCGACGCCCGCGCTTCTACTAGCCATGCTTCAAGTCTCCAGCAAAGTGAGCGATCTGATCCTCTCGCCGGGCAGCTTTCCCATGGTTGAACTTTCCGGCGAGTTAAGTCCGGTCAAAATATCTGGAATGTCCCCGCTCACTCCTGAGGACACTCTCCGCATTGCTCACGAACTGATTGATGGCAACAAACAGGCAACCGAATCGCTACAGAACTTAGGATCATGCGACATCTCCTATCGTGTACCGGGAAAGTGCCGCTTTCGGGTAAACATATTTCATCAGCGTGGCAGCCATGCGATTGTGATGCGCGTAATACCGCAGGCCATCCCGACTCTTGCTGAACTGAACTTGCCTCCGCAACTCGCCGAACTCGCCGACCTCCAAAACGGAATCGTTCTGGTAACGGGGCCCACAGGATCCGGAAAATCCTCGACGTTGGCGGCGGTGCTTGATCGGATCAATGAGACCCACGCTTATCACATTTTGACAATTGAAGATCCGATCGAGTTCATGCATCGCCATAAGCGTTCGATCGTTCATCAGCGAGAACTGCACAGCGATACTCCCAGCTTTGCCCTCGCCTTGCGAGCTGCGTTGCGACAGGCTCCCAAAGTTATTCTCGTGGGGGAAATGCGGGACAAAGAGACCATCGAAATCGCGTTAGAGGCAGCGGAGACCGGACATCTGGTTCTTTCCACTCTGCATACCATTGACGCCTCCAAGACAGTAGAGCGCATTATTGGGGCTTTCCCTACGGGGGAACAGCACACGATTCGCAACCGACTGGCCAAGAGCTTCCGAGCCATCATTTCCCAGCGCCTGGTACCCCGGAAAGACGGGGCTGGACGGGTGGCGATCGTGGAAATTCTTAAATCCACGCTTCGGACGCGAGAGTATGTGGAGAAGGGCGAAAAGGATGGCAAGACGCTTCTTGAAGCGATGACAGACGGGGATACCGACGGTATGCAGCACTTCGACGGCGAAATCGAAAAGCTCGTCCGTGTGGGCGCAGTGGATATCAGAACTGGACTTGCCTATGCTACGAATCCCGGCAACTTGCGGCTCGTGCTTACAGATATGGGAAATAACTCTAACGAATGACTATGATGCTATCGCCGATCTACCCGGTCTTGCGACTCCGTCGACCATGACGTTGACCTAGAACGCCAGCCTCTAAACTCGCCGCGATTGCAAAAACGAAGGAACCCCCAGACTCAAGTGAGTCACGGGACGCCCTTGTCGAAGAATCCTCCCCCGAAAACTGCTCTCAAACACCTTTGATCGTCTGCATGCGCATCTACTTAGGGTTAGAGCGTTACCTTCTCCGAATTCGTAGGTCTTGAGAGGAGGGACCGGAATGACACTCGTGACGACTGCAAATAGCGTTCATTGTCCCTTCCAATAGGAATCAGTTCTCGCATTATTTCTATTCATTGGCCGAGTATTTTAGTTTCATCTAAATCTCGACGCGAAGCGTGGTTCAACGCTTCTGGTAGGGATGGAAGATGTAATCCTTCGCTTTCACGGCCGTATGGCATGCGTTTCCGCAGTCTGAGGGGCTTTTGGGATCGGCCGTGAACCTGTCTGATGCGGCATCGTAGTTGAACACCGCGTATCCCCACCCACCGCTTTTCGGAAATCTTTTGCTGTCTTTTTCCATGACGAATGCCTGCCTAAACACGTCGGGCACGTCCACCGCGAATTGGGCCTCGGTGCTCTTTTTCGGTTTCCACTGGAGCTTCACGATCATTGAGCCATCTGGGAAAGAGTGGCCATCGCCCGGAATGCCAGACTTGTACGCCTTGATCATGACAGGATTTGCGACGATCACTTTGAGCACTTCATCGGTCCGGGCCGACGAGACCACGGCCCAGTCCTCATAACCCCTAAAATCGGAAAACGCGATTCCGCTCGGCGATTTCAGTGAGTATTTGTCGTTGTCTTGGACCTGGACTTGGTCTTGGGCGAAAAGGGCCGCCGCGCCGAGGACGGCGAGCACTACCACGTCTGTCGCAAACACGATAAACGCGCCGATACCTACCACGGCGGCGCGCGTTTCTATCCTCTGTTGTGGTTCTTGCACCACCGATTTTGTCGCAGGTTCAGTCATAAAGTGTCTCCTTTACTAAGAATTTTCCAAACCTGATGGTGTGATATCTGCGATGTTGCTTGACGCAATCTTCCTCCGAACGGGTACAAGTTGTCTTCAAGGACATCTGTTTTATCGCCTTCGATTCAACGATGGCGGTTGAACCAGTCAAGCGCGATTTCGGTATATTGGCCCACTTCGATGAGGTAGCCGTCGGGGTCACGCATGTAGCAGCGCCATTCCCAGCCGTCGGGATTTGCCAGCGGCTCTGTAAGAAAGATCGCGCCTTTGTCGCTCCACTGTTTGTAGCACGCCCAGATGTCGGCGACACGCAAATTGAGGAAGCTCGTTACCCTGTTCAGATTCGACGGTATTTCAAGAAATACCGCTGGCTTGTCGGGAGTCGGGCCGCCACCGGAATTGAGAATGATCCACGTATTAACCAGCTTGATGTAGCACGGATTGTCTGGCTTGATCACTTTCCCGCCAAGAATTCGGACATAGAAGTCCTTGGATTTATCCTGGTCGCTCACGGTGAAGAAGTGGGTTGCGAAGAAACCTTCGCGTGCAATCGGCGCGTTAGGCAGATTCATGCGGTGTCCTCCTGTTCGACAAATTAAGTGCGGCCGGAAAAAATGGCATGGGATTCTATTTTTTCTTTGACCTATTGCCAGGTCCCGAAACTCCTTGGCTTGTTGCTTTGTTCCCTCGTTACTAAGATTAAGGTGCGGCCCTGCATGAGAAACATCAAAAATGATCGCGAATCCGGTTTGCCAAGCCTCTTGTCCAGATGGGTGCCACGTCTGTAACAGTCCGTTCGTGACAAGGTTTTAACCTTGTCAGTGCCCAGCCGTATCACTTGACAAACATAGTGGTCGAGGGCTAGAAAACCTGGAAGCCCCCGACGATTCGACAACGCGGAGATTATCTCCATGGAACAGTCCCGCAGAGACTTCTTCAAGGTGGCAACGGTCGGCGCTGTCGGTGCTACGCTTTTCGGATTCGACCTCAAACCCGCTTACGCACAGCTCAAAGAACTCAAAATTGCGCGCGCGGCTGAAACGCGTTCGACTTGTCCCTATTGCGCGGTGGGATGCGGCGTCCTCATCTACACCATTGGTGATCGGGCAAAGAACGTCACGCCGCAGGTGATCCACGTCGAAGGCGATCCCGACCATCCAACCAATCGCGGAACGCTGTGCCCGAAGGGCTCTTCTCTGGAGCAGGACATGCTTAACCCGCGGCGACTCACGAAGCCGCAAGTCCGGCGCCCGGGCGCAACGGACTGGCAGGATATCTCCTGGGACGACGCCCTGAACGAGATCGCACAATGGACCAAGAAAACCCGCGATAGTTCGTTCGTCGAGAAAGACGCGAACGGGCGGACGGTCAATCGGTGCGAAGGAATTTCGTTCATCGGCGGGTGCACCGACACCAATGAATTCAATTTTTTGGTCGTCAAGGCCATGAGGGGGTTGGGCTTGGTTTATTTAGAAAACCAAGCCCGTGTTTGACACGGACCTACGGTCTCAAGTTTGGGACCAACTTTCGGACGCGGGGCCATGACGAATGGCTGGATCGACATCAAGAACACCGACATGATGTTGATCATGGGCGGTAATCCCGCCGAAAACCATCCCTGCGGCTTCAAGTGGGCGATGGAGGCGAAGCGAAACCGCAATGCCAAGCTCATTTCCGTTGACCCCCGCTTCACCCGCACATCCGCGACCGCCGACCTCTTTCTGCAAATTCGCGCCGGCACCGACATTGCGTTCCTCGGCGGTCTGATCCGCTATGCCATCGAGAACAACCGGATCGCCAAGGAATATCTCGTCAACTACACCAACGCGTGCCTTCATCGTTAAGGAAGGTTTCAAACTTCCCGAGGATGGCCTGTACTCCGGATTCGATTCCGCAACGGGGAAGTACGATCTGTCCACGTGGAATTATGAAGGAACAGGAGGCTCTGGTGGGCAAGCCGGGGCAACTGGTCACGCACCCGAACCGATGCCAGGGAAGGTAGGCGGAGCAGCACCACCTCCTGCTCTGCCTGCAGACGTCGCTTACGATCTCACGCTAGAGCATCCGCGCTGCGTCTTCCAGTTGATGAAACAGCAGTATTCGCGTTATACGCCCGAAGCCGTCGAACGGATCACGGGCATCCCGAAGGATCAATTCCTTCGAGGCTGCCGACATGTTTACTTCGGTCCGCAAAGACGGCGACATGAAGAAAGTCGCCACGATCATTTATGCCGTGGGCTGGACGCAGCATACTTTTGGAACGCAAATCATTCGCACTGCCGCCATGATTCAGCTTCTCCTCGGCAACGTCGGAAGAGCCGGCGGCGGCGTGAATGCGCTTCGCGGCCATTCGAATATTCAGGGCGCGACGGATATGGCTGGCCTGTACGACTCGTTGCCCGGCTATCTGAAAGCGCCGGTTCCCGCCGACTCGGATTTGGCCACCTATCTGAAGCGCACCACGCCCAAACCATCTAAACCCTCGCCGTGGGATTCGATGAACTACTACTCGAACACGCCGAAATTCGTGGTGTCGTTGCTCAAGTCGATGTATGGAGACGCCGCTACGAAGGAAAATGGGTTCGGTTTCGATTACTTGCCTAAACCCGGACCGGATTGCTCTTGGACACACATCTGGGATGACATGTACGGCGAAAAGATCAAGGGCATGTTGGCCTTCGGAATGAACGGCGTGATGATTGGCCCGGACACGAGTAAGAACATCAATGCGCTGAAGAAAGCCGACTGGCTGGTGGTCGGCGAAATCTATGAAGATGAAACCAGCGAATTCTGGCGAGCACCGGGGATCACGACCGAACGAACAAAAGAACATCAAGACCACGGTCTACCGTTTGCCGTGCGCGGGCTTTGCCGAAAAAGACGGCAGCATGACCAACTCGGCGCGCTGGGTGACCTGGAAATATGCCGCGGTTCCGCCTCCGGGGCAAGCTCGACTCGACCAGGACATCATCGCGCAGATTTTCCTGCGTGTTCGTGATCTCTATAAGAAAGACGGCGGGAAATTCCCCGACCCGATTCTGAATCTGAATTGGGCATATGCCGATGCGGCTCATCCTCCACTTTCGCAGGTAGCCATGGAGCTTAACGGCAAAGCCCTGGCCGACTTGAAGGATCGAGTCGACGGGACAAGTCATCAAGGCTGGCCAGCAGCTGCCAGGATTTGCCTGGCTGAAGGACGACGGCACAACCCTCTGCGGCAATTGGATCTATTCCGGCATGTGGACCGAGGCCGGATCGCAGATCCAGCGGCGCGGCACGGAGGATCCCTCCGGGTTGGGTGTTTTTCCCAACTGGGCGTGGTCGTGGCCGGCCAACCGGCGCGTGCTTTACAACCGCGCGTCTTGCAATCACAGACGGGAAGCCGTGGGATCGCGGACCGCAAACAAATCTGGTGGAACGAAGCGGCGGGGAAGTGGGTCGGCAACGACGTGCCGGACTTCAAGCCCGACTCCAATCCCAAAGATCACATGGGACCTTTCATCATGAATCCAGAGGGCATTGGACGATTATTCGCTCCCATCGGTGTGCTGGCGGACGGCCCGTTCCCTGAACATTACGAGCCGATCGAAAGCCCCATCAAGAATCCGTTTCATCCGAACCAGTCGAACAATCCTCTGGTGAAAAAGTTCAAGACTCCGTTCGATAAGTTTGGATCACCCGAGGAGTACAGCATCGTCTGCACTACTTACCGGCTGACGGAGCAATATCACTACTGGACAAAGAATAATCCGATGAACGTCCAGCTGATTCCGGAACCGTTCGTAGAGATTCCTGTGGAACTGGCGGACGAAAAAGGAATTCGCGGAACCGACAAAATTAAGGTCATTAGTGCGCGCGGAACCTACATCGCGAAAGCCTTTGTCACTCGCCGATTGAAGCCAATGATGATCGACGGCAAGAAGGTCTATCAGATTGGGTTGCCGATTCACCAAGGTTTCCGCGGTATCGGTGAAGATGAAGGAAGAAATGCGCGGACGCCGGCAAATCTGCTGACGCCTGCAGTCACCGATCCGAACGCCCACACTCCTGAATCCAAGGGCTTCTTAGTGAAAGTTGAGAAGGCGTAGGGAGCAACGATGAGCCAGGCGGCAACAGAGCTAATCCGAATCTCCGGTCACGCCGGCGTCGTCCCGGGCGCAAGTCTGAACCGTGAATTCCAGGTATGCAAACTGGTTGACACGACGACTTGTATCGGATGCAAAGCATGCGAAGTGGCCTGCCTGGAGTGGAACGGTTACACCTTCACCGAAACTACTTTTGACAACACATACCAGACCATGCCCGAGACGGCGTGGAATTACTGGAACCTGATCAAGTTCAACGAGCACGAGCGCGCTGACGGCACGATGATGCTACTCATGCGCAAGGACCAGTGCATGCACTGCGCCGATCCAGGCTGCCTCGCGGCTTGTCCGGCGGATGCCGCCATCGTCCAGTACGCCAATGGCATCGTCGATTTCCAGGAGGCAAATTGCATCGGGTGCGGCTATTGCATGAGCGGCTGCCCGTTCAACATTCCGAAGTTCGATCCACCATCGCGCAAGGTCTTTAAGTGCACGCTTTGCAACGACCGCGTGTCGGTGGGACTCGAACCAGCCTGCATCAAGGCCTGCCCTACTGGCTGCCTGCATTTTGGGACGAAGTCGGAAATGAAGGAATTGGCGGAGGCTCGCGCCGAGCAACTTCGCACAAACTCCGGATTCCAGGATGCAGGAGTCTACGATCCAGCCGGAGTCGGGGGAACGCATGTGATCTACGTCCTGCACGACGCGAAGAATCCCGAGTTGTACGGCGGGTTACCAAAGGATCCGCACATTCCCTTATCCGTGAAGCTTTGGAAGTATCCGCTGAAATGGATCGGGAATTTCGGGATGATCGCTGGAGTTGTCGGCGTCTTCATTCATTATTTGCGCTTCGGCCCTAAGGTCGTGAAGGAAGACGAGCAGGAGTCTCCCGGAGGAAACCAATGAGCAGCGAACCGTATCTCCTTCCGAATGGACGCGTGCTGCGCTATTCGTTTCGCGAGCGGCTCGTGCATTGGTTGGCGGGCGTCTCATACCTATATCTCTTGCTGACGGGTCTGGCCTTCTGGAGCCCTTGGCTCTACTGGTTAGCCATTGTCCTCGGCGGGGCCACGGTTTCGCGCGAGTTACATCCTTGGTTTGGCCTCGTGTTCAGTGTCGGGGTCTCGTTGATGTACACCATGTGGCATCGGCAAATGAAAGAAACGCCTGCCGACAAGGCCTGGTGGGCGGCCATCGGACATTACATTCGCAATGAAGACGATCAGGTTCCTTCCGCCGACCGCTTCAACCCTGGCCAGAAGTTACTGTTTTGGGGCTTCTTCTGGAACGGTATCGTGCTTCTGCTTTCCGGGTTGATTCTGTGGCTCCCTCAATACATTCCCTGGAATTTGCGTTTCCTGCGTCTCGCCGCCGTATTCGTACATCCCGTGTGCGCGCTCGCCACCATCGCGCTTTTTATCATTCACGTCTACATGGGTACTGCGATGGAACGCGGTGCTTTTGGCTCCGTCATTCGCGGCGATGTGTCGCGCGCCTGGGCCAACAAGCATCACCACACGTGGTATGAGCAACTGTTGCGCAATTCGGCTGCGCGAAAATGAAGCAATGAACGATGCGAAGTGGGATCGGCGCATTCGCCGTGCCAACGAACTCGCGACATCTTATCCGTTCTCCGCAGAAGGACTTCGTTATTACGCGCGCATTGCAACATTTCAAAAGGGGGTTTACGGCGAAATCCGCAGCGCTCTCTCAGACTCGCCGAGGATTTCTTCGGATCGCCCTCTGCGAGACGAATTAGATTTCTATCTCCTTCTCCCGAAGTTTTCCGGATTTTTATCGTTGGTCCAGCAGATTGCACCAGCGCCGCTGGCCCAGGCCGCCGAAACTTTGGCGATGAAGGGAGCGGCGGGATGGCAGCAAGCGATTGAAGACTTCTGGTACAGAGATCCGGATTTGTCTACTGATGCGGATGATGCCAAAAAAGTCCATTCGCCCGATCAGTCCGCTTATTCCGATCGAGTGCTCGCGTGGATCTTTCTTCAACCCTACGCTGAATATCTGGCGGATCACCGCGAAATCGCGACTGTGAACGGAACGCCGTCGACGTGCCCGCTTTGCGGCGGCAAGCCTGCGGTCGGCGTTTTGCGAAGTGAGGGCGACGGTGCGAAAAAGTCACTGATTTGCATGCTCTGCGCCCACGAATGGGCTTTTCGAAGAATCTATTGTCCGTCGTGCGGAGAAGAACGAGAGCCGCAGATGGCATATTATTCGGCGCCCGAAATTGCTCACGTGCGTGTGGACGTCTGCGACACATGCCACACCTATCTGAAAAGTATTGACTTGACGAAAGCGGGACTGGCAGTAGCCATTGTGGATGAGTTGGCAACAATACCTTTGGACCTATGGGCGCGCGAACACGGCTATGAGAAATTGCAAATCAATCTGCTAGGAACGTGATTAGACATTCCAGAAGCAGCATAGCCCAATCAGTCGTCAGGCCGAATCGATACCAACGATTCGGCCTGTGTAACGCAATGGATTCGCAATTGTCCCTTGAGCGACAATTCGCTAGGGACCCGACATCGACAAATCCTCAGCGCGGTGCCCTACCTCACCGAATCGCCGTGCGATCTGTTTTTGCGCAGTGGAACCCTTGTCTATCCAAGTCGACAAGACCTAGACTAAGACCCGAATCACAGAATCTCATTCCGGTCTATCAAATCTGCGATCCTTGCAATCGATCATGGGTTCAGTCATTCAAGTTTCCGCAATTCGCAAGACCTACGGCTCTACGGTGGCAGTCGACGAACTATCGTTTGAGGTCAAAGACGGTGAGATCTTTGGATTAATCGGCCCCAACGGCGCCGGAAAGACCACGACCATGGAGTGTATCGAGGGTCTGCGCACGCCCGACCGGGGAGCCATCTCGGTGCTGGGTCTTAATCCCTTCAACGATGCTTATGAACTACAAAAGCGAATTGGAGTTCAGTTGCAGCAGGCACAGCTGCAGAAGCGCATCAAAGTGTGGGAGGCGGTAGACCTCTGGGCATCGCTTTACCAGAGGGATGCGATCGACGGCGAACGCTTGCTCGAACAGCTCGGCCTTATCGATAAGCGAAATGCCTGGTTCATGACCCTCTCAGGCGGCCAGAAGCAACGACTGTTCATTGCTCTTGCGCTGATCAACGATCCGGAACTGGTGTTTCTCGACGAGTTAACCACCGGGCTGGACCCACAGGCGCGGCACGCTATCTGGGACTTGGTTCGCGGAATCCGACAACGTGGGAAGACCGTTTTCCTGACTACACACCTCATGGAGGAGGCCGAGCGCTTGTGCGACCGGGTGGCAATTCTCGAGCACGGACGCATCATCGACATCGACAGCCCGGAGAGCCTGGTTAAGCGGCACTGCCCTGAGCGAACGGTCGTCCTCGCCACAGACGACGGTCGCGCTGGGGATCGTTTTCGAGCAATCCCACGGGTCGAGACAATCACATGCAATGCGTCGCAATTCACAATTCGGGGTAGTGGCGGCGATCTTGTCACCGAGGTGATTCATTGCCTATCGGAGAATAGGATACGGGTCACCGATTTCCGCACGATTCTCCCCACCCTTGAGGATGTCTTCCTTAAATTGACAGGTCATTCGATTCGCGATTGAGGCCTCTCCTTATGCTGCGTGGACTCTGGAAATTGACATGGATCGAAATCAAGATCTTCATGCGCGAGCCCTTGGGGGCGATCGGGACCGTCGGTATCCCGGTTTTAGTGTTCCTCGTGGCGGGCCGAATGGTAGGCCGCAAAGCTGCGCAGACTTCACCCGCGGCGAGTAATTTTATCGGCGTTGGCCTACCGGTGCTCGCCTCGATCCTGATCCTCATCGGAGCCGTGCTGTCGCTGGTCACGATCATTTCGATCTATCGCGAAGGGGGCATTCTCAAGCGGCTCCGCGCCACTCCGCTGCGGCCACAGACGATCCTCACCGCACACGTGCTGGTGAAGTTGTTGCTCAGTGCGGCCACACTGGCCTTAATGGTGGCGGCAGGAAAACGCTATTATCCGGTCGGCATTCATGCCCCTTTGGGGCGGTTCACGCTGGCACTTCTGATAAGTACCTGCAGCATTTTGTCGATCGGCTTTCTCATCGCGAGCCTAGTTCCAACGGCGCGTTTTGCGCAGCCGATCGGCGCCGTCATTATGTATCCGATGATGGCGGTTTCGGGACTCTTCGCGCCGGTTGCATCGCTACCGCAACCGGCTCAGGCAGTCGCCAAGATCTTGCCGTTAACTTACGCGGTGTCACTGCTCGAAGGGATTTGGAAGGGCGACGCGTGGTGGGCGCACGCGCGCGACTTGACAGCATTGGCCGTCGCGTTCCTGGTGTGCACGGCACTCTCGGCGAAGGTGTTTCGCTGGGAGTAGCAAGTATTTCTCGAAGCCATTGAAATCGGACTACCCCGCGCATTCAAAAAAGGGCGGATGGAACTAGCGGTCTCCTCCGGCAGTCCGCTCTCTGGAGTCCGATTTATCGAGCCTTCCGAGAGCGAAGTCGGCCACAGATCGCGCGCGTCTTAGTATGGAAGACCATCCACGCATTCTCGTCATCCAGTTCACTGCATCGGCGAGCGGCCTGTCGGGTTCAGAGTGTTGCGGCTGAGCTTCATCTAATTGCCGCTAGGTTCAGATGACGGGATCTGTCACGAGGCTCCATCGTTCTGCCCTTCTTCAAGAAGCGCAGCGATAGCGCGCACCAATTTCTTCAGTTGCAGAAGGTCCGTTTCGGTACCAATTTGAGCGCGTAGTCTGTCGACTGCCGCTCTCCTGTGGACTGCGCTGGTAGTTCGCGCCCGCTGATCTTTATCTCTTTGCGTCTCCTGCTTAGATTCTCCAAGGCGTGTCTGGCTGCATTTTGAGCACGAGCATTGGAAGGTGCCGTCGACTTGTCGAACCCTGTGGCCACAACTTTCGCAGATGAAATCCTGCTGCTGAACGTCAGACACCATCACTCGAAAAGCGTTCCCATCTACGCAGTAGGGGCAGCGCACTTCGTCCATGATGCCTCCGATAAAGATCCCTCCCCCGGTTGGTTTCGTTTAATTGTGTTGAGCTGAGAATTTGAGCTTGGGCCCTTTATGACGTGTCTCGGAGACCGCCTGACACCCCTGACAGAGAGGTGTTCGTGTGGCGAAATAACCGACTGTGAGTTCCCCGGAATCGAATGAGTCGGTTTCGATAAACAATCCTTGTGTTGCATCGATGAAGTAGTAGGAGACGGCGATCGTGTTCGCATTACTGCCCGGCGATGGAAAGAACGTATTCGTCAAAGACCCGGTGGAACGACCGGTCGTCGAGATCGTCCCAAAGGTGCCCGTGAGATTTGTGTCCGTGAGCGGCGAAAAGAGGAAGTTCGAATCCACGATGCCCGCGAGTGTCTCAGCAGTTCCTTCGACTGTGACTTCGGCCGTGCCATCGTTTTCCGCGCCGAACGCTCCCTGCGTGAAATACAGACCATAGGGTCCGCTGAATGAAAACGAAGACGTCAATTGCGGATAGGCGAGTCCCGTACCGACGGACCCAAGATTTGAGTCGGCATCGAGAATGAGAGGGGGATTTCCGTTGCCCGTTAGGTAAAGAAAGAATTCGGGACCGGGCCCATTATTCTTGAATGTAAGATTGGCATCCACCCGCCCATCTCCGCTGGCATCGAGCTTGTAGGTGCCGGTGAAGGAATCGCTGATGGCGACACCAAATCCGCTCAGATACTCGTCATTGAATCCGGCAGTTATCTTACCAGTGGAATCTGCGGTCAAGGTTCCAGCCGACGCCAAAGACGTGGGAAGTCCGGTCAAATCCTGGCCGAGGATACCGAAAACATAGTTTCCTGCTACTGAGGATTTGTTCTTGAATGTTCCAGTTGCGGAACCTTGGCTGATTGCGACCCCGCTGGTCGACCCGAATGCCGTGGCTGATCCGTCATTATCACTTTCAATTAGCTTGATGTGAGTTGCGTCGAGGATGTATCCGGTGAATACGAGTGGTGTGGGGTTGAACGCTGCTGTCAGCGCGAATTGCAGCGAACCGAACGCATCAGGAGCGGTGACAGTTCCTGAGAGCGCAGCTTTCTTCACCAACGTACCGGCAAGATCTTGATCGACCACGCTACCCACGCTCGAAATCGCGCTGGTGGAAGCAATGTTCATAACGCCGCCCATGGCCATTGGATCGAGGTTCAAATCGGTACCATTCACCGCGAAGGTGTACCCGCCGGTGGGCGCTGTTGTACTTGTCTGTAGGTCCATCGTGCCCGAGGATGTTTCATTACTCGGTTGCAGGTTTGGATCGTCGAGCGTTTCGATCAGCACTTTGGAACTGGACAGGAACACAATCGCAAAGTTCTGCACTCCTAGTTGGCCGATGTTTTGGTCGGCCGTATTCAGGGTCATTGTCCCGCGACCGTCGGAACCGATGGAGTACGTTCCTCCGGCGATCGAATCGGAGTAGCTGAACACATAATCACTGTGCGTCTGCTCGCCTCCGGTGATCAAACCAGTCCCGTCGAGAGTAACCACGCCTGCGAGCTGAAAGGGACCGCCGTTGGCGTCGACGCCCTGTGTGGCGAAGACATAATTGCCTTTCAAGTTGCTGGCATAGCCAAGAACGACAATGCCAATGGCGGCGCCCACATTCTTGGTGTGATCGGTGGTGGCAAAAGCTTCGATGGTGACGGTTTGTCCATTTCCGGCGGCGGTTCATTAGTGAATTACAGGAATGCCTGGCAACATCGGCCCACGATGTTCAGATGGTTCTGAACTATCTCGAGAGCCGTGGTGATCTCGATTTGAATCGACTCGGAATGTTCTCCGTCGGATCAGGAGCGAGTATCGGAATACTCTCCTCCGCTGTGGATCGGCGAATTAAAGTTTTGGACACCTTGGATCCGTGGGGCGATTGGCCGGAGTGGATGGCGAGGAGTCCGTTAATTCCGGCAGACGAAAGGGCGGACTACATTCAGCCGGAGTATCTGAAGGAGGTTGCGGGACTTGATCCAGTGAAATGGTTGCCGAAGGTGCAAGCCAAACGCTTTCGCCTCCAGGACGCAATCTTTGAACCCACTACTCCGGCACCGTCAAAGGAAAAGCTTCGAGGCGCAGTGTCGCCTAACGCAACTGTCAAAATCTACACAACGCCCGCGGAGTTGGATGCTCTCGTAAAAAACCACGCAGAACTCGATTGGATTAAACGCGAACTGAAATCTCTTTCAGCTGTGGGAAGCCGAAAATAGACGGGCGGATGGACCAAGACCTCCTGATACCGACTCAAGCCGGTAGGGTACAGAGTCCTTTCTTCCTGGGGTATCGTCCTGCCTAATTCCACTTCATCGCTGCGCGACCAGACAGTGCTTGATGGCATGTACAGAAAGCATGATTCGGTTTTGCACTCCAACCTTGCGCATGAGTTTCGCCACATGCGCCTTTACCGTTCGTTCTTCAATCCCCAAAGGTGCGGCTATTTCCCTGTTCGATCGTCCTGCAACTAACATTTCGAGCACTTCGCGTTCGCGCTTGGTAAAGTCCCGAGAGCCCATCGCAGCTCCATTTCTGCCGACGCTGCATCGGTCCACAAACATTGCTAGAACCCTTCTGGATGCCCAAACCAATCCCTGATTAACCGCACGGATTGCATTGACAAACTCCTCCGCAGAAGCCGCCTCGTCAACATATCCCTTGACCCCATTCGCAAGGGCATTCAGAACAGTGGCGTCATTGCCGCCCAGGGACGTGACGATAACGCGGGCGTTGGGGTGAAGGGTCTTTATGTACTGCATCATTGCAGGCAGGCCCTGACCGTTGCCTTTTCCGAGAATGGCAACATCGATCTTTGCCACTCCACCCAACTCGGATGGCGACATCGATTCCAGGCACATCTCTTTTTCGGATTCCAACAATGCGAGGAAACCGGCTACGCGGAGGGGGTCGCTTTCTATGATTGCAACGTTTATGGGGATTTTTATATTGTGATTTGCGCTCTTCACAAAACACTCCTAGGTCGAAGGGTATTTGCCCGCAGAGCCTCCAGGAATTTATCGGGCTCTGGTGCAGGCTGTTGTTCCCGCAAGTCGGGATAGTGAGGGAAGATGCTTCGCAGCAATGCAACACTCTCTTCCACTCGAAACACTAAGTTGTTGGTCATATTCCCTCCTGCCGTGCACAGTTGGCTGCTTGCACTTCGCGGGTCAAGGTCGGTAGTTCAACCGCGGCGCCGGTTCAATGAAATCGTCTTTTCGCCCCCAGTTCGGTCTTGCTGCCATCATGTGTGCACCACCACTTCCACTCGACACTCAACTCGTAAGAACGCGCACACCAAAGTCACATTGGATACAACTCGACCCTCGTTGCAGCGAAGATTGAGGCGACTCAGCGTTCTTCGCGACATGGGTGTCCCACACTAGTAACCTGACTAGCGATCAGGTGTAACATTCACGCGGCGAAAGACAGGTTAAAAGCATGAAACTGTGGGTGTTTTCACCCTGCCACGATGGCCTGATTGTGGGAGTTGCCCCTGATGATTTTGGGTAAGCCTGAGCCGTTTTAGCAACCTGCGCGTTGTGGCTGGCGGAATGATGTTGTGGAAATGTTGTTCTATCTGACAGCAAGGGATTGAGTAGATTGTTCCAGTTCGCTCAACTCGAAAGGTTTTCCCAAAAAGCTATGCGCGGATGAGCCGATGCAGAATATCGGGCCCTATGGATGTCATTCGCGAGTAAGTTCGACGCGCCGGTTGCGCGCACGTCCCTCCAAAGTGTCATTGCGATCGATGGGACGAGACTTGCCATAGCCGTTCGTCTCCAGGCGATCTGCGACGATAGAGAACCGAGTGGTGAGAGCTTGCTTCACGGATGCGGCACGGCGCTTCGAAAGATCAAGATTCGGCGCGTCTCCGCCGATGCCATCGGTGTGCCCATCCACGGTTAGTTTCCAGTCTGGATTATCTTTCATCGCCTCTGCGATTTCTTTGAGCACTGGCTCGGACTCGGGCTTGATCTTGTCGCTGTTGTAGTCGAAATAGATTCCGTAAACGACTGCCTTTTTATTTTTCGCCAGTTCCTGCTCGATTTTTTTCTGCGGCGTTTCGACTGGGAACCTGATCTCCGTTACCTGTACGCGAAAATTATTGATGTTCATCCTGTAAAGCAACAGAAGCGGATTTTTGGGATCGTCGAGGACATAGATCTCGGTGGCGAGAGGTTGATCGTTCATGTCCTTACTCATTTCTCTCGCTCTCTTATCTTCGACCAGCAGCGTGCCGGACGCATGAATCGCGGGAACGGTGGCAGGCGTGCCGTTCAGAATCACTTGAAACGGAACATCGGCCGCTTCGACGCGACTCATTGTGCCGCTGATCCAGTGAAGATATCCCTCGCCGGCTTCCATGTCCGCAACTTTGATCCAATCGAGGTAGCGGAGGTTGGTCTGTCCCTTGGTCTTCAGTTCTTCCAACACTTCTTCAGAAACGCTGATGGTAGTGGTGCCGGGAGAAGTCCTTGGATCCTGGTTTCCGAAACCGGTACGAATACCGTGGGCCGTTCTCAAGTCGTCGGAGCAGACATCGCGCTGGTCCGAACCTTGGTTACCTTTCTCATCGTCTGGGTTTTCAAAATACGTTCCCGCGTCCCGGACCTCCATAAACTTATTCGTCATTCTTGACAGATTATCGAAACTCTCGGAATCGCCGGACTTCCTGCCCCAAGCGATCGTGATCATCAGACCTGTCCGCAGGGGGATGCCACTTGGACCGATGTCGGACGGGCCGGGTGCAGGTAGATCCTTCGCGGTTTCATCCGGGTCGCAGAGATTCTTGTTCATGTCCTCCTTCTTCGGGACGGGCAGATCCTGATAAGGATTTGGCGGAGGGTCACCAAATCCTGCTTTATCCATGATCTTGCCGATCCCGTTGAGCATGCTTGAGATATCCGGATCCTGAGAATTGTCGTTGGGCGCGGCGCGATCAGCCTTGCTGGAGGAAGGTCCGGCGTTCGGATACGCGCCGTCCGCGGTGCGGCGCGCAGTGGAGTTTTCCGCCGCAGATGCAGAACGGCCATTGCCACGCACGGCAAAGTAGATCGCGATCCCAATGGCAATTGCCCCAACGAGAGCAAGCACCGTTAGGATCGATATTATCTTTGAAGGCTTCGAAGGAGCCGGCGCTTGCGTCTGGATCGCCCGCAGCTTATCTAGCGCCCCTTGAGAGCTGCCTGTTGCCGGAGTGCCGCACTGCATGCAAAATTTCTGCCCTTCGTCTAACCGCGCGCCACATTGTATGCAGAAGCTCATAGACGTTTCCCCACTTACTGCCGCGCCATTGGCGACGTGATCTGCTTGTATCCTGCGGGGATCTGGAAGGCGCTCATATCGACTGGATTGTTGGAAAAGTTGTATGTCTCAGTCTGGCTTTCAAGCAGAACTCCTGCGGTAGCCGGGTTGTCACTCTGTGATTGACTCCCGTCGGTCTTCGAATCGTTCGCTTGTTTGCGGTGCATCAGACCGCCGAGGCCCGAACCACCGATCATGCGGCCAATTCCACCAAGCTTGCTGGTTTCATGATTTGCGGTTTGGTTCGCGGCATCGGTAGTAACGTCACGAGTCGTTTCCGCTCCGGAACTATTTTTATGGTCGGCAAGCGGCGCCACGGAGGGAGCGGGAAGCGGTTGTCCATCTGCTGACATCCCCACGCGCGTTACTTGCAGCACAGGAAAGCCGCTCATCTTTGCCGATTCCTTCTTCAAGTCTGCCAACGCCTCGGCTCCGCCGGGTTGAGCGGCAAGGAGTCCGGACATGGGGCCGCCGCTAAGATCCAGTGCCATCTCCTGCATCATTTTCTTGTTGAAGCTCCGCAGTTCGGCCATTCCGGGCACCTCACTTACGAGCCACATCTCGCTGGTAGCAGCCATTCCGGCCTTGGTATTCGAACCGTCATTGGCATTCGAAAGCATCGTCAACGTGACCAGCGCTTCTTTCGCGTCTCTTCCGTCAATCTGACGTGTCGTCGAATTCGAGCTGACGTGTGCGCTGAAGCTCATCTGAGGACCACCGTCGTTGGACGTCGTCGCGGCAGGCTTCTTTCCTTTTTCCGCCGCTTTGGCGAATGCCTGCCGCATCTGCTCAAAGGTCATGACTGAGTATGTGTGCTTGTCGTGATCGATGGATGTAATCGCCTGCTGGTCGAGATCGATGATCTCTGTCGTATGCGGATTCGACCGCACCATGCGGTTCCCGTGCAGCTCTACTGTCGTCGTGGTGGGGGCATTCGCCTGCTTTGCTTGCGAGCTGAATGCGCCGGCCATTTTCAGCATGCCCTGCATTGAACCACCGGTGATGCGAGTGGTCTCCTGGTAGGTGAGGTCTGCGAGGGCGAATGGCTGAAGCAACAGACCGGCGGTCAAAGTAATGCACAGCGTTTTCATGATTCTTCTCCTGAGCGGGTGCAGTAATCCGCGTACTTAGAATTTGCTTGGGTGGCGAAGTTAGAGAACGCAGATCATGAAGAACCTCCACCGCCCCCTTTTGGCGTGGCGCAGGAGCCGGGAATCTGTGTGTTCCCATGAAAGAGCCGGTAGGAAGGCCCTTTCAGAAGCGTTCCGGCCTTGTCGATCTGATAACTTGTGAAGACGGAGAGAAGCTTGTTCAAAACGTCAATAACGAAGCCAGGCAATGAGTATCCGACGCCCGAATCGATGTAGACCTCGATGGTTCCTTGGCTGCAAGGCAGTGCGATGTCGGGCGCTCGCAACAAGGTTCCGTCGAACCTCATACCAACAAACACGCCAGTGTTGAAGCCGAAAGCCCCAATGCCTACCATCGCTCGCACCGAGGCTGCTATCACCAGCGAGTTGATTCCAACAGATACGCCCCGAGTCGTTTGCCCGAGGTCTGTGTCAGCTTTAATATCCGAAGCCGTGGTCGCAGTCCAGCCACCCTTGTCTTTGTATCCGGCCCAGAGCCCGCCTTTGTAGGTGTACTGGCCCTCCGCCTCAAGAACGGATTGTTTTGCGCTGAAAGCGCTGTTCACGTCCAACATCATGTTGAAGGTGACGCTGAACGGAATTCCAAACGTGTTGCCTAAGCCCAGCGGAATCGTGAGATCGACCGGTTCCCACCATTTCTTATGCAGATTGACCGTGAAGTCCTTGACGGTGTAGGCCTTCATCTCCAGTTTCACGCCCAACGCACCGCCCATATCGATTCCGCAGGTGACGATGTGCCCGTTCTGGATATCCAGCACAAAGTGCATGTGGATACCGTTCACGTACATCAGGGCTTCCGCGGAAATGCTGAGCCCGCCCGAAAGTTTCTTGGAGTAAAACTGGATACCGATGTAGGAAGGGTTCGCTACGGCTACAGTGCGCAGATCGCCCACATCAACGGTGGGAGGCGTGCCCAGAGCTTTCGCCGGCATCTCCGGAATGGGCTGGAGCGACGGAGCTTGCGGAAATCGCAGCCCGGTTCCGGGATCAATGGGCGCCTGTTGCGGCGAAAAATTGACCGTGCGATAGGAAGCGAGCCGGAGTGAGGGATCAATGCGCTCCGAGGAAGACTGCGGCGACATCCACCGGTCTCCCACCTTTTGAAAAGTTACACGGCGGCCGCTTGGATAAGTTTCCGCCACCGACATCGGCGTCCAGACTCCGTGTTGTATGCGGGAGACCACCATCGCGCGCTCCGCTTGCCCGTCCCGCGCTGGCTGATTCGCACTCTTCTTCTCGCCGGGTTGGGCATCTGCCTCTTGCGGAAAATCGGGCGCAACATACGAAATCATGTTGTCAGCGGAGATCGGCGCGTCCATCTTGAACTTACCGTTTTTGATGACATCGGTGAGCTGAATCGGACCGAGTACCGCTTTTACCGAACTGCCTTCTTTTTTCAGGCTGACGATGCGCCCGACCGCGCGGCCGGTTGCGAAAACAATCTTCCCTTCCTGGAATTCGCCGACGTGCTCGGCGTTGGCATCGAATTCCCATTCAATTCCATTCGTGGCGATCGAACGGATCGCCTTGTCACCCTGCTCCATAACAATGACGTCCGGCTGGTATTCGACGGAACTTGTACGCCTCGGGGCTACGCCAAATTTCAACTCAGTTTCAGAAAGTGAATGTGGATCCACCGGTGTCAGTGCGGTGGCGCCCGGAACAGCCTCGGGCCCAAACACATCCTGCGGAAGCGATGGAGGATCGATCTTGACGACGGGAGCGGCCGGTGCGGGCGCTTCGATCTTCTGCGGCGGTGCTTCCTCTTTTTTCTTGCAGCCCGCAAACATCGCGACGAACAAGAGAACAAGCAGGCACACGAAGGTGCGGCGATTTCGATCCACACGAGTCATTCGATTTCTCCGCTCGCTTGCTGTAGTTGCCTAGAGCGAGTCCGCGAGTTTCGCCGCTAGCGGCTTGATTTGTGTAGCGGTACAGGGGCACTCCATGAACATGATGCGGATAATCTTCTTACCCTTGCGGATCATCATCATGCTGTTGGCTGTAACGAAGGCCTGATCGCCGATGTTGGACAACTGTTCCTGGGTTGGATCAATGTGTCCCAGGCCCTTCGCATTCAGATTCATCTCGGCTATGGAAGCGGGTGAATCGGAGACGGAGAACGCAAGCACAGGAACATTCCCGGATTTGTCCGCGGTTCGATCCTGCTTCTCTTGCGGCATGGAGTTGAATACTCCCTGCGCAAAGGTTTGGATCATCTGCTGCGTCTTGGCATCGGCGCCTTTGTCGCCCAGCATCTTCGCTGCATGTTTCGCTGACATTTCTCCGGGCTTCCCTTTAGCCATGTAGCCGCACGACTCGCCGTCGGCCTGCGCGCTTACGATCTCGACACCGATAGCGCGGCCAACCTCTTCCTTGCTCAGGTAGCGGCACGGATCTCCCTGCGGGGTACCGTCTTCAGAGGCGCCGCCACTTGTCTCTTTGTTATTGCTGGCAGTGGTGTTGCTGTCATTGGTGTTGGCATCGGAGGTCGTGCCATTGATGACCTCGTGAACTTTTTCTTTCACTCGATGCACGACGTAATACACTCCGCCTGCCGCGAGAGCACTCATCGCGATCAGGACCACTGCAACACCAATGAGGATCTTGGCGAGAGGACTGCCTTTCGCCGGCGCCGAGGAAACAGCAGCCTGAGGCGCGGTATACACGGGCGCTGACGCAGCGGGTGTCGGAGTAACAGACTGCGCTACGGGTGGTTGTGGTATCTGCGGAGCGGATGGTTGCGGGCTCTGCGCTGCCGGCTGAGGTTGTGATGAAGTCGCGCGTGTATCCGCTCCGCACTTTCCGCAGAACGGACCGCTTACCGGAGATCCGCACTTGTTACAAAACTTCGGCATGTTTATTTCTCCAATCAGATTTCAGCGACAGCGTTCAGAGATTTGCGCGTCAGTGTTTTCGTCTTCAGCTTTCCCAACTTCATCAAGGGCAGACTTCCTTTTGCTGGTTCAATCCGAGAATCGTTTTCTCGGAGATCCCCGGTTGAAATCGGCCATAAAGCACCGAATAGGTATCGGTGTTTTCTCCTTCCCTGCCACCCGTTCCAGATATGGACACGGTCAGTGTGCCGTCGGAGTTAAAGAAAGTGTCTTGCGAACGGCCGGCTGCGTATGCGTGTGTCTTCTTGAAGTTGGAAAGGCGCGATGAATACCATGCGACCGTGGCATCCACCTTCGAGTCATACACAGAGTAAAAATTGGCCTGCATCTTGCTTTTGCACACTGTCGACTCTGGGAGTTGAGTGGGCTCGTTGCCGAGATGCAGTCGCGAATCGGTCGCCGGATACAACGGCAGCCCCGTCAATGGATCGGCGGTCAGCAGTTTGACGGCTCCCTGGGCGATCAGGGCGCAGCTTAAGATCAGTCCCGCAGCCATCGCTCCCATTCGAGTCAGATATCTCATGATGATTTCCCTTCGCCAGGAATTTGTTTGTCAGTTACCCATCCGCGCTAAATTGGCGCCTTGATGTTTCCGTACTCGTAGCGCATTGAATAGTGGGTTTTGCGCTGGTTCTCGCCGTTGTCCATGTCGATTTCTTCGCGCAGAGGAAGGCCGCTGCTCTTGGAGATCCAGACCTGCACTTCCGTTTTTGCATCTTCGCTCTCGCTGTGGGCGGCATACACAGACGCTGCCTCGCCACCGACTACTTCTTCGCGCAGCAGGTGACAGGCGGCATTGCGGGTATTCTTTCGATTCTCCTGGCTCTGCTTCAGCATTTCCTCAGAGGTGACTGAACTTCGGGTCCACTTGCCCTCCACCTTTACGTAGATCGCCCCGCCGGTTGAAATCGATTCGTTACTAATAGGGTTGTCATTCGCGGCTCCCTTCACAGACCGTGTGGTAAGGGTGCGGTGAGGAATGGTCACCACCTTGGTTAGGGCGTCAAAAACCATCGGACAGCTACCGTCCGCGGCATGGCATGCGGCCGGGAGGGAGACTGCCAGCGCGAAAACGACGGCCATCCGGAAAGAAATCGAAAGTGAGGGAAGCGAAGTGATTTTCATGAGTCTCCGTAGATTGATTTCGCGAGCGAATGTGACGGAGAATTGAGGAGCCGTCAATGAAACTTGACCTTAAGTCTGCTTTAACAGATAAACCGCTTACCGACAGCAGCTTACAGGCGCTCATTAACTGCGCTGTGCTACCATTTGCGGACGACTCAGGGGACTTTTTTGCCACCTTCCTACCGCTTTGGCCCATTCGAACTGGACGCAGGGGAAAATACCCTCTCGAAAAATGGCAATCGAGTGAAGCTTCAGGAGTTGCCCTACCGGCTCCTGGTTCTGCTCGTTGAGCGTCGCGGCCAGATCGTCACCCGTGAGGAAGTTCGTCAGAGAATCTGGCAGGAGAACACCTTCGTCGAATTCGATAACAGCTTGGGCGTGGCCGTGCGAAAGGTCCGCGACGCCCTCGACGACGACGCAGAGGCGCCTCGGTACGTCGAGACCATCCCTCGTCGTGGCTACCGTTTTGTCGCCCCGGTCGCGGAGGTTGGCGGCAAGCCGGTCGTAATGGCGCCCGCAGCGGATGTGCACAAAGTGGCTCCGAGTGCGGCGCTCCCGGACAACGCAGTCGCCCGGACCGCTCTCGCGCCGGAGCCTGCGCGTTCTCAATCGTGGATCTTCATCGGTCTGTCGCTGGTGCTGCTTATCGCGGTGTCCCTGACATACCTATTCCTTCGGCACCGGACCTCTCAGCAGCCCAGCATGACTGGAGATGCGGGTACCGCCGAGGTTCGCGTACGCCGGTCGGTGGCCGTGCTTGGATTTCGAAACTTGCCAGGTCGACCAGAGGATAGCTGGCTTTCATCGGCCTTCTCGGAAATGCTCAGCACTGAGCTCGCGGCCGACGGCGCCCTTCGCATGGTTTCGGGCGAAGACATAGCTCGCGCCAAGCGGGAACTTCCTCTCGCCGACGAAGACAGCCTGGCGAAGGCGACGCTGGCCAAGCTTCGCACCGATCCCGGCGCCGATGTCGTCGTCCTGGGCTCGTATACGCCACTCCTCGGAAAGGGAGAAAAGCGGATTCGTCTGGATATCCGGCTGCAAGACACGGCGCACGGCGAAACAATCGCAGAGGAAGCCTTCGAAGGCAGTGAAAACGACCTCTTTAACTTAGTGGGTCAGGCTGGCTCAGCGTTGCGGAAGAGTCTGGGAACCGCTCCGGTATCGAATCAGGGAGCAGCGCAGGCGCGAGCGGCTTTGCCCACCAAGCCAAAGGCCGTGCGTCTCTATACGGAAGGCC
Organism: uncultured Acidobacteriota bacterium; assembly: GCA_963819455.1. Lineage (GTDB taxonomy): Bacteria > Acidobacteriota > Terriglobia > Terriglobales > Acidobacteriaceae > Sulfotelmatobacter. The sequence goes on along the minus strand of CAWFWF010000006.1, from coordinate 884,355 downwards.
GAGCCCGCCTCTGGGCCTTCGACTATATTCACGCTCGCGATCTGCTGATCCAGGCGGTTGCAGTCGAACCGGATTTCCCTCTTTCTCACGCCGCATTGTCCGAGGCGTGGACCCACTTGGGGTATGCACAGAAATCTCGCGACCAAGCGGAACGTGCGCGCGCGCTTTCGGAGCACCTTGGCGTGGAGGAACGCCTGCTCATCGAAGCCCAGTATTACTTTGCGCTGGCAGATTATGCCAAGGCGACCGAACGCTACCAAAAACTGTTCGCTATGTTTCCGGACAGCCTGGACTATGGCCTTCGTCTCGCCGACACGCAGCGCTGGATCAATCCTGCGGATGCGCTGCAGACTTTGGTAAAGCTGCGCCAGCTTCCGTCGCCGCTCGGAGAAGATCCGCGGATCGACATGCTCGAGGCACGTGCCTGGATCAATCGAGATCTGATCAAGGCGCGGGCCGCTGCGGCGCGAGCCGTCCAAAAAGGAAAAGAGCAGGGATTGCAGCAACTTCTGGCACGAGCTTATGGGATTCTCTGCCAGTTGCAAGGCGGCGCGCAGACCGCGGCGGAGGCGATTGAAGAGTGCCAAACCAGCATTCGAAGCTACCACACGCTGGGGGACCGCAATAACGAAGCTCGCACAATGAACGACCTCGCGGGTATCTACTATCAGCAAGGCGATTTGGATCGCTCCGAGGCCTTGTTCAGCGAAGCTGTCAAGATTTTCAGCCAGCTGGGAGATATCGAAGGCACGACAACATCATCCAGCAATTTGGGAGACATCTATCTGGCGCGCGGAAATTTGATTGACGCCGCCCGCGTACTTTCCGAGGCTCTTCCTGGGTACCGGGAGATAGGCGACAAAGATGGTGTTGCACTCACCTTTAACGATCTTGGGGAAATCGCGCGCCTCCGTGGAGATCTCGACGCGGCCTTCAAGAACTATCAGCAAGGAAATTCCACCGCGTCCGAGATCGATGACCAACGCGCTATTGCTTATGCAGAAAGCGGCACAGGCGACGTGCTCTTGGACCGCGGCGATCTTGCCGACGCACGAAAATCGTATGAGGACGCGCTCACTCGCCGCAAGCAAATCGGGGACATTCAGAGTGTCGCAGAAAGTGAACTTTCCCTTGCGGTTCTCTCCATCGAGGACCATCACGCCGCCGACGCCGAAAGCGTAATCCGGAAATGCATAGATCAGTTTCACCAGAGCCAACAGACAGATGATGAGTTCCTCGCGCGCGTCACGCTCATCCAGGCCTTTATCCAGCAAAGCAAATACGCAGACGCAGCCAAGGAGGCGGACGAAGCCAAATCCCTCGCGGCGTCGAGTAGCAACAAGCTGATCCAACTGCAGTTCACGCTTCTGTCCGCTCGCCGGGAAGTCGGATTGGGGGATCTGAAATCGGCCCGCGGGCAACTCGAAAAGACGCTGCAGGAAGCCCACACTCGCCATCTATTCGGTTTCGAACTCGAAACGCGGCTGGCTCTAGCTGAACTCATGCAAAAAGCAAGGGAGACTTCCCAAGCCAGCGCACATCTTGCAAGTCTGGAGAAAGAAGCGCAAGAAAAAAGCTTTGGACTATTGGCCGCAAAGGCTGCCGCGCTCAGAGGCCAAACGCGATGAGGAAGGGGTAATTTCAGTGGACCATATGCGCCGGTCTAGCGCCTCGAACGCGCTTACGGACAGTGCAATCACGGGCACGAAATATCCACAATTGGCAAAAATCCGCCCTGCTCCTCCGCCGCCTGAAAACCAATCTGAACGAATCGAAAACCGCCGGCCAGACCGGTAACAAAATTCGTCTCGTATTGCTTCTAAAGGGATTACAATCGCGCCGAAGTTAGACAAAGCATCGGCGGTGCGGTCGATTGCGACATAGGTCTGTGTGCCAAAGAGGATAATTCCAAGAATTGCAAAGGAGGATCTGCTCCGCGCATTTCTGGAGCATGTTCCGGACGGGGTCTACTTCAAAGACCGCGAGAGCCGCTTTGTGCGCATTAGCCGATCACTCGCTGCCAGATTCGGGCTCAGCGATCCCGAGGATGCCATCAACAAAACCGATTTTGACATGTTCAGCGACGAACATGCGAGACAAGCATTTGCTGACGAACAGAACATCATCCGTACCGGTCACCCCATCGTGGAAGCGGAAGAGAAAGAGACATGGCCTGATGGACGCGAGACTTGGGTCCTTACCACGAAGTTGCCTCTCTTAGATCACAAAGGAAATATCGTCGGCACGATGGGGATTTCCCGCGATATAACCGAACGCAAACGGGTGGAGCGGGAACTGCAGCAGTACCGGGTCCGTCTGGAAGAATTGGTAAAGGAAAGAACTGACGAGCTCACTAAGGCGAACTCGGAACTCGAAGTTGATATTGCGGAACGCAAGCTGGTGGAGAAAGAACTGGCCCTGAAGGCGGAAGCGCTAGCTCAGTCCAATGCGCTCCTGGAAAGTCTTTCTCTGACTGACGATCTAACTGGGCTCTACAACCGCAAGGGATTTTTTGCCCTCGCCGAGCATCGGGTGAAGGTAGCTAGTCGAACGGGAGCGCCTTTCTCAATCGCCTTCGTAGATCTTGATGGGCTAAAACGAATCAACGATACCTTCGGTCACCAGGAGGGGAACCGGGCTCTCGTGGAAACTGCAAATGTTCTAAAAGAATGTTTTCGGGAATCAGACATCCTCGCACGGCTTGGAGGAGATGAATTCGCCATCTTCATTGCCGACGCAGAGGAAAACCAGATTGAGGGAATCGAGAGGCGAATCCAGCGGAGTTTGGCAACATGTAACAGTGCGAAAGACCGCGGCTATCGTCTCTCATTCAGTACGGGTATTGTGCCGGCTGGTGGCCAGAAGACTTCGGACCTCGAGACTCTCTTAGCCATGGCTGACAGGTTAATGTACCAGCAAAAAAGCAAGCGACGATACTCGAGAGATGAAGGCGCCGTTCCACCCAAACCTTTTTCTCCCTGACGCCGTCGCTGGTGGCCTCACCGCTGAAGGGCAGCGGCGTCCCTGAGAGCGTCTTGTTGATTTAACGACCGCAGAACTCGCCCCGGAAATCGTCGCGGTTGGCGTCCCTTCATCGTGCGACGCAATCATGCACGATGAAGGGAAACACCCGCTAGTCAAAACGCCAACGGAGTTCGTCCGACCTATTTAGGCAGCCTCTTGCGCGACTTCCGATGTTGGGCCGACAGACGTCATCGGAGCGTCGACCCTCACCATGGGACCATCGGCGGCGATCTCACTGCCTTCCACCTTGGACTTCAGCACCGGCCAGAGAAATTGGGCGTACCACTGATCTTTCTCGTAGTGCGAAATTCCGTATGCGGCTGGGTACTGTCGCGATATGTGCGCCGTCCCGAAGATCACATCCCAAAGAAAGAACATGTTTCCAAAATTGCCCTTGTAGTACCCGACTCCGTCGTCTGTCGTCGCTGCATGGTGCGCATGGTGAGTGGCGGGGGTGGAGATCAACCGTTCCATCACCCATGCGATGGGATGAAGAACGCGATATTTGTAGAAGGGCTTGTCCCAAGTGATGCTGGAGTGCGCCAACGTAGTGATCATGCTTTTAATCGTCTGAACCAGCAGCGCCGAGGGGCCGAGTCCGAGATAAATCAGGGCGGAGGTCAGATAAATCTGAGAGAAGAAGATAGTATAAAACGCGTTCTGACGGCTGGCCATCGACATTCCCATGTATGCCGCCGAATGATGTGTGCGATGGAAATCGCCACAGCCACGGAAGTTGGTGATGAAGGCGGTGATACCAGTACTGCGTGAGATCGTCGCCCACGGCGATGATGAGGAAGCCCCACCAAAACGGCACCCAGCTGAATACATTCTTGAAACCCGGCAAAGCGAGTGGAAGCAGCTTGAGTCCGAAATAGGTCACGAACGGCCGGAGCACGATCAGAGGAAAAGCAAAGCACACAATATCGGTGAGCTTTTCGTTGCCGTCCCAATGGTCGCGGTCGTACAAGCCAGAAACGAACTCTAGCACTCCGAGAAGAAGAACGAAGCACGAGATTCCATAGTTGCTCCAACTGTGAAGGAACCATGTCTGGCTAGCCGACAGTGGATTCTGCCAGGGCTTGTATCCTTTTACTGAAAACGCCAGGTACATCAATGCAACGGGGAGGGCGTAAATGAAAAGGCTCAACGAAACGTCGCGATAAATGCTTTTGCGAACTGCGGGATCAATTTGCATAAGCCACCTTGTTCGAGGAAGTTGGTTTCACTTGCAGTTGTTTCGTCCGCGTTTGTTGAATACTCCACAAACTCACGGCAATGATTGCGAGGGGCACGACGGTGACGACGATGCCAACCAGGATTTTCTTGAGAAGCAGCCATCCATCTGCAATTGTCATTTCAGTTCGACCTCCGAAACTTTCGGTTTCACTGCTGCAGCACGCACGCAGCGAAAACCAAGATGATTAGTGCCGGTGTCGGGATCTCCTTTTCCCCGGGCGCCGGGCATGTAGCGTTCGCAATATTGATCGGTGCAGAGGAACGATCCACCCTTTTGCACGCGCTTGAGCACGCCAGGTTCCTGGGGATCGAAGCTATCCTGTGGCCCTTGAGGATTCGCTGCAGGGCTTCCATCACGACTTAATTGCGCGAAGTAATCCGGGCGGTACCAGTCCGACACCCACTGCCAGACATTTCCCGACATGTCATAGAGGCCGTATCCATTGGGTTCAAACGAGGCGACCGGCGCAATGCCCGCGTATCCGTCTTCCGCAGTGTTGTGATCGGGGAAATGCCCTTGAAAAGTATTCGCGCGCCATTTGCCCTGAGGTTTGAGGTCGTTGCCCCAAGGATAGTTCTTGCGATCCAGCCCGCCGCGCGCGGCAAACTCCCACTCGGCCTCGGTAGGCAACCGCTTCCCGGCCCACTTCGCATAGGCTGCCGCATCGGCCCATGCAATGTGAACGACTGGATATTTCTCTTTGCCTCGAAGATCGCTGTTCGGACCGTCCGGATGCCGCCAGTTCGCGCCTTTCACGAATCTCCACCATGCGAGCGGACGGTCAAGTGGTACTGGACCCGTGGGAGCTGTGAATACGACAGAGCCGGGCGCCAAATCCTCGGGCGCAAGATTCGGGAATTCTTTCTTGTCGAGCGGACGCTCGGCAATCGTCACGTACCCGGTCGCTCTTCACGAATCGCGCGAATTCCTCATTCGTGACATCAGTCCGATCCATCCAGAAGCCTTCGATCTCGACTTGATGGACAGGCTGCGCATCTTCCATATGATCGGTTCCCATCCAGAAACGCCCTCCGCGGAATCCAGACCATCCCTTCGGGAGCGGAGCGTGATTCTGGTTCGACCGATATAGGCGTCGTGGTTTCCTCCAGCACTGCGGGGTGCAGTGAATGCCGGGAAACTCCAGTGTCACAGTGGATAGGAGCGCTCTGCGTCATCACCCGTTGTCCGCCTGCCGCGCGGTTTTGCGCGACTCCGCAGATACCAAGTGCGATCAGAAGAACGCGTCCTACCCACGGCAACGACCGGCGATTTGTGCGTAACGATTTCATTTCCCTTCACGAGTTGGAGCTACGTATGCACCACGGCACTAAAAAAAACACGGGTGCCCGCGGCGTGAGTGGCAGAACGCTACTGGCCCTCTCCACTCTTGATTACTTGTTGCGCGGCTTCACAGAATCCTTTGGAGTCTTTGTTGCGATGAATTCGCCGATTGAGTACGTCATCCCAGGTGATGTAGGGATAGAGATGGTGACTCTTGGCCTGTTCTTCGAATAGCGCTTTGAGTTCTGCCAGTTTCTCGGGATACTTCTTGGCCAAGTCAATCCGCTCTGTATAGTCTTCGTTCAGGTTGTAGAGCTCCCAGGCGTTTTCATCGAAGGGCTTTTTGTCACTCGCGTTCCCAGTGACAAAGCTGTTTGGATAAGCCAATTCGGCTTTCCACCCATCGTGGTAAATCGATCTCGCTCCAAAAATGTAGTAGTACTGCAGAGTGTGACGAGAAGGCGCCTTGGCATCGTCGATCGAATACGCCAGGGACGTTCCTTCGATCGGTTGCTGCTGTATTCCCCGGACCTGATCGGGAGCCTTTATGCCCAGAAGGTCGAGGGTCGTCGGGAGGATGTCAATCACGTGGCTGTACTGAGTGCGAATTCCGCCTTTATCTTTAATTCCCTTCGGGTAATACATGATGAGCGGATTGCGAGTTCCGCCTTCACTGTTGGCATCTTCCTTCCAATATTTGAAAGGGGTGTTTGCCGCCTGCGCCCAACCGAGCGGATAATTTCCTTGCGTCGCCGAGGACGTGCCGATCTCCCCAATCTTGCCCTAAGTTGTACGAGATCAGCTCCTGGTCGGTTAAAGTCTTAGCGCAAAACGAGCGGTCGACATCCCCGTTCAAAGTACCTTCTTTGCTGGCGCCGTTGTCGCCGATCATGACGAAAACGAGCGTGTTATCCAGTTGGTTGATTTCCTTGAGGTGGTTGATCAAACGGCCAACTTCGAAATCTGTATATGTCAGATAGCCCGCGTACACTTCCATGAAGCGCGCATAGAGCTGTTTCTCGTCGGCTGATAATTGATCCCAGGCTTTGATATCCGGGTTGCGATCGGGAAGTTTGGCGTCGGCTGGGATGATGCCGAGTTTCTTCTGGCGCTCAAAAACCTCTTCGCGGTAAACGTCCCAGCCCGCGTCGAACTTGCCCTTGTATAAGTCGCTCCAGTATTTGTCGACCTGGTGCGGAGCATGAGTGGCGCCGGGCGCGTAATAAAGGAAGAACGGCTTGCTGGAAGCGGCTTTCTTCTGGCGATCGATATAGCTGATGGCTTTATCGGTGATCTGATCGCTCAGATGGCGGCCGTCCGGTCGCGCATGCGCCTGATCTTCCACCAGGTCTGGTTTGTACTGGTCGGTTTGAGAACCTAGAAATCCGAAGAAATGGTCAAAGCCTTTTCCCGTCGGCCAGCGGTCGAACGGGCCTGCATCGGTGGCGTCCTCGTCGGGGGTGACGCCATACTTGCCAACCGCGAATGTGTTGTAACCGTTGTCGCGAAGAATTTCTGCGATGGTCCCGGCCGTGGAGGGAACCTTGCCGTCCCAGCCAGGGAAGCCCGCGGACAGTACCGTGTGTGAAAATCCAGAAACGTGCACCGAGGCGCTGTTGCGGCCGGTGAGCAGTGCCGAACGGGTGGGAGCGCAGATCGCAGTCGTATGAAAGTTCGTGTATCGCAAACCATTGGCGGCGAGCGTGTCGAAAGTGGGTGTTTGAATCAGCCCACCGAATGTGTTCGCAGCGCCAAAGCCCACGTCATCCAAGAGGATCCACACAACATTCGGAGCGCCAGCGGGCGCCTTCGACGGCTCCGGCCACCACTCCTTCGATTCGGAGAGGGTCCGGCCTTCGACTCCCTGATACGCCTGAGTCTCTTGGGCCTGGAGCGACAAATCCGCACTCGATGCCAACGCTGCAGTCAATGCCAAAACTTTCAATACGCTGTTCGTTTTCATACCGCTCCTATTGATATGAGTTCATTTTCTTTCAAAGGCGCGACGGCAGCCGGAAAGCCTGCGCGCTTGAAGTCTTAAAAGGTGAATTTCGCAGCCAATTGAATCTCGCGCGAGATGCGCTGGAACGTCGTTGGAGAACCAGCCGAAGAGATCGTTCCGTACGCGGATCCCGGAGCGATGCTCGGCACCAGCGTCGTCGCCGTAGCAGACGGAGGGGGCGCCGTTGCGGACGGATTGTTGAATTGCGGAGTGTTAAAGAGGTTGAAGAACTCCGCCCGGAATTGGAGCGTCTTCGATTCGGCAACCCGGAAGTTTTTGAAAACCGAGAAGTCGATGTTCTTGGTTCCCGGTCCCTGAATGATGTTGCGCCCGGAATTTCCCCACTGCCCGTTGGCCAGCGTGCCCGTCAGCGGGATGCTTACGAACGCTGAGGTGTCGAACCATTGGCTGATTGTTCGTTTATCGGTCGGCAGCACTCCATTTCCGTGTCCCGGGACGAGCTCAGCACGCGGCGTCAGGCCGTCACCAACTCCGTTGGCCGACAACACCGAGAAGGGCAGGCCGTCGAAGTATTGAGCGATTGCATTGACCTGCCATCCTTCAACAACATGCCTCAGTCTTCCACCAGTCTGGAACGGCAGCGAATATGTCGCGCTGGCCACGAACCGATTGGGGACGTTGAGATCCGAGTTTCCGTAATCACCTTGGATGTCGTAAGGATTCACCACCGCGCCCGGGCTGTTGGTGTTGTCATCGAGCGCGTGGCTATACGTGTAAGAAGCGAGGAAGCTGAGATTGCGGGCGCGGCGTTCGGCAGTAACCTGCACCGCATTGTAGTTGGAAATCTGGTTGGTCTGAAGCTGGAAGATCTGCGCGAAGAACGGATAAGGTCGATTCACAGTGACGTTCGTCGTGCCCGGCGATCCGGCGTTGATGTCGGTCAAGTGATCGAGGTGAACTCCATGCGTTCCGACATAGGCCACGCTGACCGTGGTTGCGGGCGTGATCTCCCGCTGGAGGCTGGCGTGCCACTGCTCGCTGTAAGGCGTCTTGGCCCGCGGATCCTGGGCGAAGACCGGCAGTCCCGCCGGAAGGTTGCTCGCATCCGTCGCTCGAGAGTGAACGAATCCATCGGAGGCGAAGTTGAAAGGAGTTCCGTTCGCAGCGGCCGCACCATAGACTGAGGAATTGTTAAACGCCCAGTAATCGAGGGCTGGAGCGTTGTTGGATAGGCCACTCGAGTTCGTGACGTTCGGAGCTGAGTAATAGATTCCGTAGCCGGCGTGCACTACAGTTTTCTGGGTCACTTTGAGCGCGAAGCCAACGCGTGGCATAAAGTTCGTGTTGTTGCCGCTGAGTCCGCTGCGGGGGATGCCGTTAGTTCCAACCTTGAAGAGCTGCGTCGTCGAGAGGCTTGGGACGAAGTCGTACATTCGGTTCTCGACTTCGGTCCACGGCCATCCGATAAAATTTTCGTACCGGACGCCCACATTCAACGTCAGCCGGTTGGAGACTTTGTAGTTGTCCTGCGCGTAGAACGAGAGGTCTGTCTGGCGGAAGCCGAATCCTTGGCTGCCATTCAGGTACGCGTAAACGCCAGTCTTGGGCGCTCCGAAGAGAAGGTCGGTCCACGCCAGGCCGGTGTAGGCCGGCCCGAATGAAAAGTTGCCATGCTCGTTTGCCGTCTGGAACATGTTGTACTGAAGCCGCACGACTTCGAAGCCCAGGTCGAGAGAATGCTTGCCACGGACGAGGTTGACGTTGTCATCCCATTGATAGTTGTTCGTGCCGATGTGAGTGGGGCTGTTGCCGGCATCGCCGATCGACGTGCTACCGGCGAAACTCATCACTGGGAGGCCATCGGAGTTCCTGTCTCCCGGAATCACCACACCCGGAATTCCCAGTTGCGTCGGCAGATTCAGCCCCGCGTCGAAATTCTGGGCGTAGACGAAGAAGCGAGACCAGCCGAAGCGCGCCGAGTTGATGGTTGTCGGCGAAAAGATGTGGGTCTCGCTGATAACCGCTTGGTGTGCAGGATCCTGTGCCGGTCCGCAGATCACCGATCCGACGAGCGGGACAGGCAGAGTTCCAGGCTGCACGATATTGTCGCGGGCCTGGCTGTAACGACCGAAAGCGCTGTCTGAATCCGAGAAGCGGTGATCAATTTTCACATCAAACGCATCTTCGGTAACAGATCGCGTGGGGTTGAAGAGAAAGTTATTTGCAGTGGTTGCGCCCGCTACGTTTGGTGCCGCGTACTGGTGATAAAGATTGAGGATGTTTGCGCCAGTCGTATTTACATCACTCAGCGGCACAAAATTATTCGCGTAAGCGACCCCGGTCGTAGGGTTCTTCACGGGCGAGGAGTACGCGGAAAAGTCGTAACCGGTCGGCGTCAGGGTGAAATCTGGAACGGTATCGACATAGGTCAAACCCTGGCGCGTGCGTTGCCCGGAATAATCCGCGAAGAAGAACGTTCTGGGATCGTGGCGGGTAAACAGCGGCCCGCCGAAGGTGCCGCCAAATTCGTTCATCTTGAATCCCGGCTTGGCGGCTTTGTCGAAGTAGTTCTTGGCATCCAGCGCCGAGTTGCGGAGAAATTCAAAAACTTCTCCGTGATATTGCGAGGTGCCGGACTTGTAGACCAGATTGATTGTGCCGGCGTTGCCGCGGCCGTAACGGGCGTCCGCGTCCGTCGTTTCCTCGGAGAACTCCTGCACCGCATCGATGGGCGGAAAAACGACTACGCCCAAACCGTTGTGATTTTCGTTGTCGCCGATGCCGTCCAGCAGCAGCCGGTTTTCCTGGAAACGCAGGCCATTGAATGCATAAGAAGATGGGCCACGTTGTTGTGCGTAGGGAACGCTCACGATCTGTGTCTGCGCCGGCACCACGCCCGCGCCTAGACCGAGCAACTCGGCGAAGTTGCGGCCGTTTAGAGGAAGATCTTTGACTTCTTGTTCCGTGCGAAGGTTGGAGACTGTGGAGGTTTCGCTTTCAAGAAGCTGGGTGGTGGCTTCAACCGTCACGGTCTGGGAGGTTTCACCAACCGTAAGAGCCGCATCCGCAGCTACGCGTTGGCCTACTTCGAGGCGAACGTGTTCCTTCAGCTTCGCAAATCCGGAAGCCTGAACTTCTACGTCGTAATCGCCGGGAGTCAAAGGAGGCGAGACATAGATGCCTTGGGAATCCGTGACGGTACTGTTGGCAAGTCCGGTAGCCGCACTGCGAACGGCCACTTGGGCGTTGGCGATCACCGCGCCCGATTTGTCGTGAACGACGCCGGTAATTGTGCCGGTTTCGACCTGCGCTCGCAATTGCGGCAGCGCAACAGTCATGAACATGGCTGCGAGGGCCAGTAGTTGGAGATGGAGTCGTAGGTTTCTCTTGCTACCAGCCGCAGTATTCGCAGCATTGAAAGTTTTCGTCTTGGAGCGCCCCAGGTTGTTCATAAGCCCCTGTCCTTGAAAGATATAAGTATGTCCATCGGCGTACTTGTAATATAAGGAGGAAGTTCCCCCGCCCGGGCGCGCTCAAAATTGCGTACGCTGCCTTTCGGGTTGTTATTCTGCGGACATGGCGTCAGAGGCATGTCCGGCTTCACGTGTCAGAAATCAGGGGGAAGTACAGATGTGTCGCTACCCGAAGGTCGTTAGCAACTGATAGGAATATAGCGATTGTTCTATAGTTTGTCTAGCGAAATAGTAGGGATTGAGAAGGAAGTTTTGGGAACGCAGAGAGAAGAGTGTGTGCACGTCACTGCATCGTAGCGGGGATCTAGGAAGTGTTGGGTGGGTTACCGGCGGACTGGAGTCGAAGAAAGTATGAGACGAATCTGGTCTCCTCGCGAATCGGATGGGCTTTCCCGCAGGAACGCAGAAAACTGTTCCGCCGCTTCTTCGGCCCTGCCAAGACGCATCAGACAATTCGCCCGTACAAGATGAACATCGGGAACGCTGTGATTCAACTGGTCCAATGTCTCCAAGGCCAAAACAGATCTTCCTTCTCCGTAAAAGCTTTTGGCAAGTTCAAGCCGCGCTTGCCAAACCGAAGAGTCAAGCACTAGAGCTTGGCCTGCTGCGGCTTCGGCCTCCGGCCACTCGCGCAGGGAGTTGTACGCCGTCGCCAGCGCTACCCATGAATAAGCATCCGCGACGTTGAGGCTAATAGCATGCGCCGCGCTTTCAACCGACCCTGTATAGTCCCTCTCCGCAAGGTTCACCAGGGCCCTCATGCGAAATGCCTCAGCGAATCCCGGGTAGGCGGCGATTGCACGATCGATCTCCGCTGCCGTTTGCCTGAACTGCAATTTGGCAAAACGCTTTTCCGCCGCCTCTAGATGATCGACGGCCTTTGTCGGGATTCGCAGGCGGCTCACGGAAACCACATAAGGCGACATGCGGTTGGAAGAACCGTCGGAAATAGACCCACCGGAGTTCAAAGGGGAAACATCGACTCCGCCGCTATTCGCGGTCTGGCTCGAAACGGGTAGAGAGAAAATAAGTAGAGAAGAGAGGAGAAAACTTGAAGACAAGGCTAGCGAAATAATGGATATACGACTAAACCGATGTACTTTGTTGGGCTTGAACCAAGTGCTGCATTGTCCGATGGCGAGTAGAGAAGCTCTATAGCAAACGAGCACAATCCCCGCGATTGCCCCTAAAAGCCTGGGCGGGCCTATGAGCAACGTCCCTTATTCGACTGGTGGACCGCATCACCTTTAAACCGCCTCCTATTTCCCGGAATATTCTACTCCCGAACGATCCTCTCTGTTTGAGCCTTCGACAGCACCGGTGGTGAATAACGGGAAGGTGCTGCACGCTGCCAATTTTTCGTTCCTTTTCAGCGGGTGTCGCTGCCGATTGTCGATGCTCACCCCAAGGATGCCAACACCTCATGTCGCAAGGGTTCTCCATCATGCGAACTGGTTCGCTCCGCCAAGCTGATACTACGCTGGCGCGACTTTGAGCAAACGTTTACCATAATGCGGAAAATGGAAACTGAGGTGCAACCGTGAGACGCCGCCAATTCCTGAAAACCAGCCTGGGTGTGGGCACCACGATGCTGGCCAGCCGTCTCTCGCTGCCGCTTGCCTGGGCACAGGGCGCAAGTTCCGATTCGAGTATTGAGGTTCTGGCCGGCGAGACCTTGGGCATCATTTCTCCGAACATTTACGGACACTTTGCCGAAAATCTTAGCGGCGTCGTTTATGACGGCATCTGGGTCGGCACAAACTCGAAAGTCCCGAATGTCGACGGTATTCGGAAGGAACTGGTCGATGAAATGCGGAAGATCAATCCGTCAGTAGTTCGATTTCCTGGCGGATGCTTTGCCGACAGTTACGACTGGCGGGATGGTATCGGTCCTCGGGAGAAAAGGCCGCGGCGCACAAACTTCTGGTACGGCGGAGAAGCGCCGCAGGCTCCGAGCAGCCACCGCTATGATCCCAACGAGTTCGGCACCAATGAATTTGCGCATTTCTGCAAGCTGATCGGCGCCGAGCCTTACCTTGCGGCGAATCTTCGCAGCCTTCCGGCTGAGCAGTTCTATCAATGGATCGAATACTGCAACTCCCCCGCGGGCAGTACCACTCTGGCCGACATGAGGGCCACCACTGGCTCAAAGGATCCGCTCAATGTCCGGTATTGGGGGGTGGGCAACGAGTCCTGGGGTTGCGGCGGAAATTTCACGCCCCAAGAATATGCGGTGGAATTTCGTCGCTTTACGACGTGGGTTCCGGGATTCAACGAGAAGCTTGCCTTCATTGCTTCCGGCCCTAACGACGACAGCTGGGACTGGACGCGCGGTTTCTTCGAAGAGATCGTGCGAAAAGGAAAAGGGGAATTACGACGAATTTACGGCCTTGCGCTTCACTACTACGCCTGGAACATGAGCCGCGGCAAGACGCGCAACTGGGTGGAAGGTAAGGGAGACGCGCTCCAGTTTGACAGTGTCGACTGGTATGAACTGATGCGGCAGGGGGATGTGATGGAATCCCTGATCAACGGCCACTGGCAGATCATGAGCGAACAAGACCCGGAACATTCCGTAAAACTGGTCGTCGACGAATGGGGACCCTGGTACAAACCCGGCAGCGAAGCGACGCCGGGCGATCAACTCGAACAGATGATCACATTGCGAGACGCGGTGTTCAGCGGGATGACCCTGGATACTTTCAACCGCCATCCGGAAAAAGTCACGATGGCCAATTGCGCGCAACTCATCAATTGCCTCAACAGCTTGTATCTCGCTCACGAAGACCGTTTCGTCACTACACCGGTGGGACACGTGTTCGCAATGTATGCCGCTCACCAGTCCGGACAAGCCGTACGAGCAAACTTCTCCGCTCCTAGCGTCACCTACGATCGCGATGGGAAACCCGCAACGTTCTGGGGGCTGAAAGGATCGGCCTCCCTGCGCGACAAGGATCTGACGCTCACGGTCGTGAACCCGCATGTCTCCGAAGTGCGGAATTCGCGCGTCACGGTACGCGGCGCAAAAATCAAATCGGCGTCAGCCACCGTGCTGACTCATTCCGATATGCATGCGCACAACACATTCAATGACAGAAATGTAGTGGTTCCGAAAGAGAAAGCAGTGTCGGGTGGCGGAGATGAAATCCATTTTGAATTCCCCGCCGCTTCGGTAACCAAACTCTCTGTACGACTGACCTAAGGATCTCTTCTGTGGCAAGCAGATCGTAGGCTGGACTTTTGCTGTCAGGAATCATCACAAGGCCACAATGGATCGCGTGTTGCGCTCTTTGAGCCTGGCGGTTTTCGCACTTGCCAATTCGCACCCGCGCATTCACTTAGTGACGTGGGAGGATTGCCCGTGCTGGCTGGCATGCGGGGCACCAGAAGGTCGTTCGTGCTTCCTCGCCCTGTTTTCGAGATTCGATGGGAGTGCCGCACTGACGGCAAGGTTCTCCACGCCGTCCATATACCCACAACCGCTCCTCGCGATTCGTGCGGCCAGTGGTTCGGCGCATTCCGGTGTAGGTTACGATTTGATCTCCCGCACCGTCCGTTACGTTGGCGCGAAGAAATTTGGCGGCGGTACGCGTGAGGCACATCAGTTCCTCACTGCTTAAACTCGCGACCTTCCGAAAGGGATTCACGCGGCAGGCGAAACAAACTTCCGATTTAAAAACATTCCCTAAGCCGGCGATGATCGACTGTTTGAGCAAAGCTTCGCCAACGGTCATATCTCCATTGACGCGAAGATCGGCGGCCGCCTCAATTTCATCGAAATCTGCTCCGAGCACATCCGATCCAAGCGACTTAAAACCTTGCCGATGGCGCAACGAATCTGCATTGTGAAATTCGGCGATCGGAACGTTGAAGGCGACCGCCCAAATTTTTTCGGTCTTCACCACAATCCGCATGTCGTGTCGCGGTCTCTGCCATGCCTCGCCCGGACGATAGATATGCCAACTCCCGCTCATCAACATGTGACTGAGCAGCGTCAGGTCTCCCGAGAAGTTCATCAAAATCCACTTCCCTTTCGACGAAACGCTATCAACGGTGCGCCCGACTACTCCCGAGTCGAAATCAACGCGAGCCAGCTTGGGAAAACCGTTTCAAATCCGGTAATCACTTGACCGCTGAGAGCTTTGTTCAGAGTACGAGCGGCCCGGAAGATGGTATCTCCCTCTGGCATCAGGCCGTCTCCGGCTTGGTCTCTTCCAAATCGTCCTCTGGGTCGTTTTCCGTCTCAGCCGGCTCCGCCGTAGCCATCGCGATCGGTGCGACGCGTCTCATTTGATAGCCGAGCGCGGTATAGACAAATCCCGATTCGTCTAGAAAACGCGAAAGAAAATGTTCACTTGCAGGCTCGCCATTGATTTTTCCGATCAGCAGTCCGGTCTTGCGGCCTTGTCGCTGGATCGCAAGGTCTGCCAGCTTTTTCGCTAACTCCCTGGCGAAGCGAGATCGTCGCGGCTCGTCCTCCGGCAGAAACACTTGAATTTCCAGATTATTGCGCCGCAGGAAGGCGGTGAGAATGCCGTTGATGGTAATGACGCCTGCACCGCTCGTGCGGGACATCGAATGGGTGGTCGTCAAACTGGCGGCCTCGCCTTCCGACGCGTCGCTCGAGACCTCGCTCTCCTTCCGTGGCCACGGAAAAACCGTTCCGTAGAGGTTGGCAGGATCAGTGGCGGCGAGGAACAATGCCTCGGGAGTTTCCGGCTCTGTGCGAAAACTGCGCAGCATATCCACTCCAGCCGGCATGGCAAATTGCGCAGCGCCCAACCCGGCAACAAACATGCCGCGCCGAATCCACCCGTTTTCTTCCATGGTTTTGAGCGCCGGATAAATAGTGGGATAGCCTTGCGGAATGTTTTCCGCAATGGCGGTTTCACGGAACACTACGCCGTAGCGCACCAGCAACTGCTGAGCCATGTTCGCGCTCCACTGCGTGGCATTGATTGGCGTGCCCCAATTCTGACGGATCAGTGCCCAGCGACCTTGGCTTGGAGTGCCAGAACGTGAGCGCAAGCGACGGATGAATTCCGGCGAACCCGGTGGCGCGCCGGCGACGGCATCCAGACGCTCCCGCTTCTTATCATTGGCGCGAAGCAAATCACGAAGCGGGTGCATGGTGTCATTCGTGATCTTCCCCGCCCAGACCAATTCCCACAGTGCGTCGCGGGTCTCTCCGGGGAAGCCGCCCCCGATGCCTTGGTGAATTGCAGAGAAGAATGAGGCTCCGTTCTTATGAATGAATTCCAACACCCGCTGCGCTTTTTCCGACAAGGAAGAGCTCGAGGAAACTCCTTCCGGCGGCAAAAGCAACGGCAGAGAATCCGCCAGATACAAGGCGACTCGCCCATCCCGATTCCCGACCTGTTCAAGTCCGACCCAAACAATTTGACCGGAAGCCACGAGCGTATCGAGCTGTTCGCGACGATACTCCGCGACGCGCGCAGGAATAATTTCGCGTTCGATCTCCGACGCCAGCAGAGCGGTACCCTGCAAATTTTCGATGACGTCGAGTAGCGCTTCCAGACCGCGCCGCCTTACCGTAACGCCCTGCCAACGCGCTGTAAAGCGAGCGAAGATACTCTGCTCCACCGGTTCAATCTCGCGACGTAGTCGAGCAAGACTCTTACGACGGATTTGCTGCAAGACCTCTGGATCGCACCACTCCCGGTGGGCGCCACCAGGACGAAACTCGCCTTCAAGGAGCTTGCCCGCGCCGTGCAGCGACTTCAGAATTCCCTCGAGCTTTGCAGGCATCAAGCCGTAGCGGCTGGCGACATCTGCGGTGGTGAAGGGACCATGCGTGCGACTGTAGGTGCGCAGGATCTCGCGCACAGGATCTTCGACTTTGTTGAGAAAGGCGTCCGCGATCCCAGGCGGTAGCGGCGTCCCCACCGCATCGCGATATCTGGAGGCGTACTCAACGGGGATGTACCGGAACTCGCCTGCGATACGAACGCGGACCACGCGCCGCGTGCCAACAAGCTCCCCAATTGAGGAAGCTGCGGCTTCCGTCTCCGTGCGCGCTTTGAGCTCCTCGTCGTTGAGATCGCCCAGCTTCAGCAAGAGATCGTGCACACCGTCAGCGTGCCGTGCCTGGTAGCCATCTTCCAAAGATTGCAGTCTGGCTTCGACTTCGTTGAGAGCAGAAGCATCGAGCAGTTCGCGAAGATCGGTGTCGCCGAGAAGTTCTTCAAGCTGCGACTGATCCACCGACAAGGCCTGGGCGCGGCGCTCTGCCAGCGGCGCATCTCCGTCATAGATGTAGTTCGCGACGTAGGAAAAGAGCAGCGAGGCTGCAAACGGAGAAGGCCTGCTGGATTCCAGGCTCGTTACGCGAATGTTCCCACGCTGAATGCCGCCCAGGATGCTTGCCGTCGCCGGCAAGTCGAATACGTCTCGGATGCACTCGCGAAAAGCTTCCAGAAGAATTGGGAAAGAGGAGAAGCGGGAAGCCACAGCTAATAGGTCGGCTGAGCGTTTGCGCTGCTGCCAGAGTGGAGTCCGCGCGCCGGGACGGCGCTTGGGCAAGAGCAACGCTCGTCCGGCAGCCTCTCTGAATTTTGCCGCAAACAGCGCCGTACTTCCCAATTGCCGTAGTACAAGGTCTTTAAACTCGGTTGGCGACGGAAGAAGATCTTCTGACGCAATCGCTTCATCACTGTCCGGAACACGAAGCACAAACCCGTCGTTCGACCAAAGCGATTCGACTTCCAATCCGCGTTCGGCACGCAGTTTCGAGGTGACCGCCATGCACCAGGGCGCATGAACGGCACTTCCAAACGGTGTGAGCACGCAAACACGGCGGTCCCCCATCTCGTCACGGCAGGTTTCAATGACGATATCTTCGTCGCTTGGAATTCGGCCCGTCGCAGTGAGTTGCTCTTCCAGGTAGGTCAACAAATTTTGTGCGGCAGTGGCGTCGAGGCTGTGCCCTTCGACAAGCTGGCTGAGAGCCACAGGCCTCGGCAGCAGGAGAAGTTCACGGCTCATCTTCCCAATTTTCTTTCCGAATTCCACAGGCCGGGCTGCGGAGTCGCCCCGCCAGAATGGCATTTTGCCTGGTTCTCCGGGAGCAGGCGAAACAGTCACCTTATTGTGCGAGATTTCCTCGATCCTCCAGGTGGATGCACCGAGGACAATGGTGTCTCCGTTTCGACTTTCGAATACCATCTCCTCATCGAGCTCGCCCACGCGAGCCCCTTTGGTCGCTCCAGCAAGGAATACGCCGTACAGACCGCGATCCGGAATCGTCCCCCCATTGATGATCGCCACGCGCTGAGAGCCCTGGCGTGACGTCAGGGTGTTTCCGACGCGATCCCAAGTAATCCGGGCACGAAGATCTGCAAATTCGTCGGAGGGATATCGCCCCGAAAGCATGTCGAGAACGCTTTCAAAGATAGGGCGAGTCAGCGCCGCATACGGAGCCGATGAACAGACGAGATCATAGAGCTCATCGACCGTCCACTCGTCTTGAGAGACGGCCGCGACGATCTGCTGAGCCAGAACATCTAACGGATTTCGCGGGTAGTGGACGGATTCGACGTCGCCTTGATACATCGCGCGGGTGATCGCAGCACACGCCACAAGGTCACCGCGATACTTCGGAAAGATGACGGCGTTACTTACCGCTCCAACGTAGTGGCTGGCGCGCCCCACCCTTTGCATTCCACTGGCAACCGATGGCGGAGATTCGATTTGGATGACCAAGTCGACCGCGCCCATGTCGATCCCTAGTTCCAGCGAGGAGGTCGCAACGATGCCTCGCAAAGTTCCAAGCTTGAGTTTGTCTTCGATCTCCTTGCGTTGTGCGACGGCCACACTCCCGTGGTGAGCCCGCACGAGCGCTTCGCCTGCCAATTCGTTAATCGCACCGGAAATCCGCTCAGCCAGACGGCGACTGTTTACAAAGATCAAGGTCGAGCGGTGGCTGCGGACAAGCTCTAACAATTTCGGATGGATGGCGCTCCAGATCGATTTTCGTTTTGGACCTTGTGAGGCAGGACCACTCGGCAACTCATCCAGAGTGTCCAGGCTTGCCATGTCTTCGACCGGAACCTCGACTCGCAGATCGAGGCGTTTCGGAGCACTCGCATCCACGATCGTCACTGGACGAAAAGCAGGAGCGAAGACCGGATTCTCGAATTCGCCGAGAGCTTGTTCCTTGGCTGCTTCGGCCGTTTCGTTCTTGAGGTCAGCTTTCGCCTTGCGCGAGCGGCCTTCGTTCTTTGCCAGAACGTCCGCTCCGCCCAGGTAGTGAGCGACTTCCTCAAGCGGGCGCTGTGTTGCAGAGAGGCCGATGCGTTGCACCGGACGGCCGGTGAGATGCTGCAGGCGCTCCAGGGACAGCGCAAGGTGCGAGCCGCGCTTCGACGGCACCAGCGCATGAATCTCGTCGATGATCACCACTTCGATGCTGCGCAGCACGTCGCGAGCATTCGACGTAAGCAGCAAGTAGAGCGACTCAGGAGTAGTAATCAGAATGTCGGAGGGATGACGCGCGAACTTCGCCCGCTCCGCTTGAGGAGTGTCCCCGGTGCGAACTGCAATGACCGGTTCGTGGAAAGTGACACCATTCTTTTGCGCAGTCTGAGCGATTCCTACCAACGGCGCCCGAAGGTTTCTTTCGACATCAACCGCAAGGGCCTTGATCGGCGAGATGTAAAGGACTTTGCATCGGCTCCCTTTTGAAGGCGGATCCGAAAACATGATTCGATTGATGCACCACAAAAATGCTGCGAGGGTTTTGCCCGTACCGGTCGGCGCAACGATTAAGGTAGATTCCCCTCGCGCAATGCTCGGCCATCCCAGGGATTGAGGCGCAGTTGCGGACTCGAATACCGCATTGAACCATTCAGCAGTGGAAGGATGAAAAAGACTTATCGCGTCCTGTTGATCGACTTCCAAGCTCTTTTTGGTGCGGGTATGTCTATTTACGGTTGCCATTATTCCCTAGGAACATAGCAGCGACCTCCCCTATTCCGGGATAGTGATTGCGCCCTGCTAATGAAGCAGCCGTCTTGAAAGACTTCGCCTATTGTGATCGCTATTCGCTGCTAGGCCGATTGAGACAGGTCAGAGCCGATGCCGGTCTTACCCAGATTGGAATGCAATTTCCAATTCCGGTGACTTGTAATTCTGGCGTTACCGCGGACGTGGAGATAGCCGGAAGACAAAATTCGTGCTGAACCGAATTCCATTCTGGGGCCCTATGGCAGCATTCGAGTCCACAAAATGCGCCCGCAGATAATCGGCATTGAATCGGACTGCATAGGATGGGGACAGCTCGTATTCAATGCCGCCACCAACCGCCCAGGAAAAGCGCGCTTGCCATCCCCGGTAAAACACCTGATTCACTGGAACGGAGCCATCCACCAAGGTCATGCCTACCAGTGGCCGAATGAGGAATCGAATATTACGTTTCTGAGCCGCAGTAAACACCGGACCTGCAAAGACGCTCAGAACCGAACTGCTATGTCCGGATTCGATATCTCTTCCAGCACGAACATAGCTGGAGTCCAGAGTCGCACCCCAGCTCGGATTCACGTTGACCGTCGCGCTGGCGTCAACGCCATTCAAATGAACCGCAGGCTTTCCCGAAAAACCAAGGTTCATGTAGCTATAGCCAATCGCGATGTCACCCGGAGTGCTTTCGCCCGCAGGCACGGGGTCGGATTGTGCAAATAACGAAGCAGCAAGCACGACCGCGAAGATGGCCAACTTTACGAAGAGTCGCACGGTACTCCTTGAGTCCTGCAATCCGTGTCGCAATCGGGCCATCATCTCTGTAGACAATCTCATTGGTGAACGCTGAGAACAGCGGCCCCGCTTACTTCGTTCATAGTCGCGGTTACGGTTGTCCTTCCGGCTCCGCTGCTTCTCGCGATGCCCCCTTGCGTCACCCTTGCCATCTCCGGCGAGGATAATGTCCAAGTTACCCAAGGTGTTACGTCCCTGGTTGTGCCATCGTCGAAGCTGGCGATTGCCTTGAATTTGGTGGACTCGCCAAGGTCCAGAGCGGCAACCGCTGGCGATACGACGATCGAGGTGGCCTTTGCGCCTGTGACCGTCAGCGAAGCGGTTCCCACCAGACCGTCTAACAGGGCTACGATTGTCGAAGTTCCAGGGGCCAGCCCATTGGCATTACCCGCAGAGACCGTCGCGACCGAGGGCGCCGAGGACGTCCATAACACAAAATCTGTCAGGTCTTGAGTCTTACCATCCGCAAACGTTCCGAGCGCTGTGAAAGCAAACCCGGTTTGCGCGGCTATGCTGGCGCTGGACGGTGAGATCTGGATTGCCGTCAGTTGCGGGTTGACCTGGACCGTGCTTGTGCCCGTGACTGCGCCGAACTGTGCGGAGATCGCCGCGTTTCCTGCGGAGACTGCCCCCACGCTCCCCGTATTGTCGACCAAGGCGACGGACGGGTCCGAGGAACTCCAGGTAACGTTAGCCGTGATGTCTTGTGTTGTGCCATCGCTCAACGTGGCGATGGCACTGCAGTCCACAAAAGAGTTCTGCGCCAGCTCGGCAGTGGCTGGAGTTACGGAGATTGACGATATCGTTGCAGACGTTACATTGAGCGGCGCTGAGCCCGTAACTCCATTGAAGGTGGCGGTAATGTTGGCTGTACCTGGGCTCACCGCGGTTGCATTATCCGTACTGTTGTCGATCGTCGCGACGGCGGTGTTGTCTGAATTGAATGTCGCATCGTCCGTGATGTTCTGGACGGTGTTGTCGCTGAACCGGCCGATTGCGCTGAAACCCAGCGTCGTCGAGACAGCAATCGTCTGCGACGGCGGCATGACCGTAATCGATACGATCGTGGCATTTGTGACGTTGAGTGTGGTGGAGCCACTGATGGACCCAAGGGTCGCAGTGATCGTCGAACTTCCCGCAGCCTGCCCTCTTGAGTCGCCCGAGCTGAGGATTTGTGCAACCGCAGTGTTGGATGATGCCCATGTGACCTGCCGAGTCACATTCTGAACAGACCCATCGGAGTAATTGCCGAGAGCATGAAACTGCACGGTCGTCGTAGCAGCTATGGTTCCGTCCGCAGGCAGGATCGAGATTGACATCAAGGTCGGAGACTGGACGTTTACTGAGGTGCTCCCGGTGATGGCGTCAGAGGTCGCTGAGATCGAAAGCGAACCTAGGGCGAGAGCCGCTGCCATCCCGCTACCGTTGATCGACGCGATGTTTTGGTTCGAAGAACTCCAGGTGACAGACGCAGTAATATCCTTCGTACTTTGATCGGAAAATGTCCCAGTGGCAGTGAACTGATTAAGAGTACCGAGGATCAGGTCAGGATTTCCGGGAGTTATGGTAATCGAAACCAGAACTACATCGGTATTTCCACCGATACCTGGAGCAAAGCTGCCGGCGCCGCAACCACTCAGCAAACTGAGGCACATCAGAATAGCGCAGGCCGCAGGCACCTTTATGAAGTCTTTCCATCGATTCGATCCGGGAAATCTGACCATTTCAAACGAAGGGTTGAAATTCATAGAAACACAGCCAATGGCTTCGGTAGAAACCGTCAACCAGACATCCACGTAATCTGTGATCGGCGACGAGTGACTCTCATTATAGGTAGGTTGCCGGCATCCAACAATTGCACGAAGGTGGAGGTTACTTTTGGATTTTTGAGGGAGCGACTTCTGAACCCCATACTCTCGCCAAAATCTTCACGCGTCTGCGATCTGTGAGATCCCGTCTCCTCGCATGAGTGATTGAGAAATCACGATTGGCCAAAGCGGGTTCTGACTACTTTCCTGGAGAATTCTGAATCAATACCAGATCCGAAGGAGAATCTCCGCGCACCAGCGCCAGGCTCTTGCCATCGGGCGACCATTGATAAGAGTAGATTTTGAGGGAACCGAAGTTCGTCAACTGTCGTCCGGGGCCGCCGTCCAGCGGTTGCAGCCACAAATTGTCCACTCCCTTTTCACGCACAGGGTAGACGATACTTTTGCCGTCTGGGCTGAAGCGGGGTTGGCCCTGATGCCGCGGGTCGTAATCGAACGTTCGCAGGACCTGGCCGGACTCAAGGGAAACCAGGGAAAGGTTTGGCCTCTGGGTTTTGAAATCGTAGGTGCCCAGCGCGGCCGTCTTTCCGTCGCGGGCAACGTCAAAACCGGAATTGAATGCCGCAAAATCCTTTGTAACCCGTTCCGGCTGACCTCCGTCGATGGACACCTTCATATAGGCAGGAACGGTCATGTCCATATAAAAGACGGTTTTGCTATCCGGGGAGCACATCGGAAACATATCTCTCTTGCCCTCGGTGAGACGGCGCAATCCGGTGCCGTCCGCTTCACTGCGCCAGATGTTCACCGAGAGGGTTTTCGCCATGCCGCGCGCGAAAACAAGATGGCCGTCGCTGCAGCCATCAGGCTGCATCCCCGCAGAATCCTTATCGGAAGCGATCTCCCCCTTGAGTTCACCGTTCGTGCTGATCACCCGAATGGATGAACCCTGCTCCGTCAGCAAATTGCCGTCTCTCGCCCACGCGACCACCGGCACGGGGTCGCCCGAACTCACCTGCTTGGCGTCGGAGTAATCGGACTTTAGGCCTGAACTCACATAAACGTCGCGCACCGACTGGCGCATGAGCGTGGCAATGGTCGCGCCGTCGGCGGAGACACTCAGGTTGGCATAGTCATTCGTGTCGGCCGTAATTGGACGAAACTTGCCATCCGGATAACCGATCAGCCCAACCTGCTGCCGGCTGAAGTTTGTTTCCCTGCTTGAGAAAATTACTGCCAAGGCTCTTCCATCGGGCAGCCAGGACACGTTGGTTAGCATTGTGAACGGCGGCTTGGATATCGTCCTCTGGGCGCCAGTGTCCGGATCAATCGCAATCACTGCGCCTATAGTGTCTTCCGCCTGAGCGAAAATCGCAGCGACGATCGCCTTTCCGTCCGGCGACCATGCTGCATCCGACGCCACATTCACCATTGGACCGGCGAAAATACTCTTTTCGTTGCTGCCGTCGGCATTTGCGATGACGAGGTGGTACTTGCCAGGGTCGGGATCGTTGGCGCGGACGAAAACGAAGCGCCGCCCGTCGGACGAGAAACTTGGATTCGTATCTATATCTTTGACCAAAAGTTGCGGAGTTCCGCCCAGCACGGGGATGCGGTATAGATCGTACTCCTGAGACGCAGGACCGCTGATCAATAGGGTGTGCGAGAAATAAATGTGGCTGCCATCGGGAGAGAAGCGCAGGGCGGAATATTGCACATGTTCTGGCGGAATGATCTGCACATTGCTTTCGCTGGCTAGATGGCGCAGCCACAATGATTCACTACTCTCGCTGGTCAACACGTAAGCCAGGTAGTTTCCATCAGGAGACATTGCTCCGATCCGCGCATTGTGCGTGCCGCTGATCTTGGTGATCTTGATGCTTTGGAAAGGCTGGCTATGGGCGAAGAAAAAACTGTATGCGCCGAATGCAGCCGCGGCGATCAGCAGCAGTACGACGACAGCCATGACTCCGACGCCGGCTTTATGCTGGCGCGCGGCCGCGGCCAGGGCCGAACCACCGGAGCCACGCTCGGCTCCTGCGTCGGGCGGACTTGAACTCGAAACGCGAACGGCCGTGGAATCCTGAACCTGGAGCCTTCCCGACTCGGTGTCGCGCTTAAGTCGCTTGAGATCGCTTCTAAGTTCGGCCGCGGATTGGTATCGCAGCTCGCAATCCTTCTCCAGCAGCTTGCTGATGATGTCTTCCAGCCTGGGTGGTATTGTCGGATTCAACCGTATCGGCGGCAGCGGAGTTCGATTGAGGATACCGTCGAAGATGGTTGCTGAAGTTTCTCCCGGGAAAGGCAGGACACCTGTGGCCATCTCATACAGCACTGTCCCGAAGGAAAACAAATCGGTGCGGGCATCGAGATCCTTGCCCTTGGCCTGCTCCGGGGACATGTAAGCGATGGTGCCAACCGCCGCGCCGGGGCTTGTCAGAAGCTCATGGCTGTCGGCGATGGTGGACGCTGTGGGCCCGACCGACTGCGCTTTCGGAAGAAGGGCAACTTTGGCCAGCCCGAAGTCCAGGATCTTGGCGTGGCCACGTTTGGTGATAAAGATATTCGCAGGCTTAATATCGCGATGAACAATACCGCCGGTGTGCGCGGCGTCCAGCGCATCTGCCACCTCGATGGCTACCTCAAGCAACGTCTCCGTCTCTAATGGCTGTCCTGCGATGCGGTGCCTCAGAGTGACGCCATCCAGAAACTCCATCACGATGAACGTCTGCCCATCCTGCTCATTGATTTCGTGAATTGTGCAAATGTTGGGATGGTTCAGTGCAGAAGCGGCCTTTGCTTCGCGGCGAAAGCGGCCCAAGGCTTGAGCATCTCTGGCGACTTCGTCGGGCAAAAATTTCAACGCAACAAAGCGATCGAGTTTGGTGTCCTCGGCTTTGAATACCACGCCCATCCCGCCGGCACCTAATTTCTCGATGATGCGATAGTGCAGGATGGTTTGGCCGATCATGGAAGAGGCTTCTCGCCGAGCATTCATCCTAAGGACGGGGATCGAGGCTAGTCAACGTATTCGCTGTCCTGGGTAGTGTTACGATTGCGCTGCACCTCTATACATCAGTGGGATGCAACCTCAACCCGTCCCTGCGCGAACTTTTCTAATGATGTCCTTCGGTTGGTGATTTTTGCTGACGTGATCCCGAAATTCCCTCAAGATGTCACGAAGTGAGTCCGCCTTCGGGTGGAACATTTCACTGCACGCACTGCATTCGAGGATGGGAGGTTCTGTGGATACAAGACGTAAACAGGGTCGGTCAAGCATGGCAAAAAATCTATGACAGGTTCCCAAAAAATACCGTCCGCTACCGGAACTTGCGATCCCTCTGCAGCCACGCACAATTAGGACACTACCCTGTTTTGCCCGAACCGCGCCGAGCAGTTCAGTTGCGTTCTAACGAGCAATCTGGAAACTGTCCCGGGCCAGAAGTCGGGTTGTGGGCCGGCAATAACAATAATAATGATGAACACAGGCAACCGGAAGGGTAGCCGACTAAGACCGTTTCACTACCGGATTGCTACGACAAGATCGATCACTTTCGATTGCGCACAGCAATCAGCGAAACCTGCTCCAACCCCGGGAAGTGATCTTCTTTATCGGCTTTTCTTTCGGTGGGCGCGATTTGCTGGACGGTCGTTCGCGCCGGCGGAACAGACGGGAAATACTGCGCATACACCTCGTCGAACACTGACAAGTCCGATAAATCGTCGAGGTAAACGTTCGTGGCGACCACCTGATCGAAACTCATACCGGCTTCTTCCAGATTGTCCAGTTGATTTCGCATGGTTTGGCGCAATTGATGCTGTGTACTCGTGGCGTAAACCCCGCCATGAGGCCCAGGAATAAATCCATCTTTCGCGGAGCAATAGAGAGTGTCGCCGGCAAAAACACATGGGCTCGCAGTCGGGCTGGGCGGCATGTTTTTCGGCCGTACCGCTTTTCGCTGGGAGAGATCGCGCACGGCCACGCCCGTGTATTCGATGTGCGCCCCGCCAGGCAGGCTCGTGATCTCGATGGTGGCGCGCGCCGGAGTATTGCCGAATTCAAATCGCCGGGCATAGCGCTCATTCATGACGCGCGACGGGATACCGACGTCTAAGTATGGATTTACGAAAACCATATTTCTGAGTTCGAGGCCCGCAGCTTTAACGACGGCATCCATCTGATCCAGGGCCAGGTCCACCTGTGAGGCCGGATCGGATGGGATTTTCCAGGTCACAGGATCGATACCGCGCATGCCCGAGACAAATAGCCGGTCATGAGTCAGCATCCCTGACGGAGCAGAATTGTCCGACTTGTAATTAAGCAGATAAATTGGCTTTTTATCCGCAAGGCTGCGAACAGCTACCGCGTTGATTTGTACTGGCGAATCGAGTAGGTGAGCCACACCAAGGACGGCTTGCGCAGGCTCAAACTTTCCGAAATACTCAGAAATCGTTTTGCTCAATTCGTCATACTTGGTTGTGTCTTCCAGGTAGACCTGCATATAGACGATATGGTCTATATCCAAACCTGCAGACTTCACGTTCGCTTGAACGTTATCGAGGGTCTGCTTGACTTGCTCGCGAAAACTCGCTGGCAAAGTGCCGTCCGGCTTCCGAGGCCCTTGCCCCGAGATGTAGACGTAATCGCCGGCGTCGATTGCCGGAGAGTAGAACCGGCTTCGGGAGGCGCCCCCTTGTTGTGGAACGGCGGGACGAATCTGATCCTGCGCCGCGATCGCTGAAAATAGCACGGACGCTGCCAGCAACTGCAAACCGATTTTGGCGCAAAAAGCTTTCAAGAAAATCCCTCGCCTCTAGGCTGCGGCCTTCTTTTGAGCAGCGCTTAGAATCGTTCGCAATCTTTGCCCTACCACAATATCTTCGCCTGGTTTGATCGTCATCGACACCAGTTCGATGTGATCGGGGCCTTTGGGTTCTTTGTGGTTGGGATTGCCTTCGCGAACTGCTTTGACCAGGCTTGGATTGTCTGCTCCGAGCACTTCGATGACCTGATCGCCCGAGCGTAACTCGCGGACGCAGTCAGAGATGCTGTATCGCCAGGCCTGCTGATCCCACGAGACCTTCAGGGTTGGATAACGGTTGCCGTCGTCCGGGATAAACGTATCCGTTTTAACTCCAGGCACTGTCTCCACTAATTTGCGGATACGGTCAATCCGGCCATTCCATTCCGCGTAGAGTTTCTTCTCGTCCACCTTCAGCCAAGTCTCGAGTGCCGTAAGACAGCCGATGACCTCTTCTTTTCCGACTTTCATCGGACGGCAAACTGCTCCCTCGCGCGGGCTGCAATTCAAGAGCGCTGCCTCCACCAGATCTTTGCGGCCCAGAAGGAGACCACTGCACTGCGGCCCGCGAAGCCCCTTTCCGCCCGAAAAGCAGTAGAGATCGATACCCATCCGGGCGTAGAGTTTGGCATTCTCAACAGGAGGAATGCCAGCCGCGTCGTCGAGCAGTATCGGGACTTTGTGTTCTTTAGCGATCGACAGGCTCTTTTGTAATTTCTCGCCCAAGTCTGTCGTATAGATCATCGCCGTGTTTTCATTGATTGCATTGGCCAGCTCTTCCGGTGAATACACGAGTACCAGTTTGGCCCCGGTCAGTCGGATGGCGCTATCGAATGCGCTGCGACCGCCGACCATAACGACTTCATGCTTCAAGCCAGTTGTATCCGGAAGTTGCCAGATGTATTTGTCGTCAGTTCCGGTCATGCATCCGGCGGTTGCAGCGGCCATGGCACCCGCCGATCCCGACGTCACAATGCCCGATTCGGCGCCGGTTAGCTCCGATAATCGTCTGCCAACCGCACGCTGCAGGTCCAAGCATATTGACGAAATATTCCGAGGCTTCCATTTGGGCTTGCCGAACCTCAGGGAATTCAAGCGAGCCGCTCAGATAAGTCCATGTACCCCGGCAATTGATGACCGTCTGAACCCCAAGGCGCGTGTATACGTTCTGGCGCGGATTGCGTCCGACGGCCGTGGCCGCTTGCGCGTAGAGGTCCCGAGCCGCTATTTGCGTAAGTATCGGTGTAGCCGCCAGCAGCTTTACGAATGATCTCCGGCTAGAATTTCGCAATGGCATCAACGCCTCCAGATTCAATTTCGAGTAGTAAAGTATCTAACCTTCCGCGGTCAGTCTTCCCCGTCGCTGATAGGAATTCGTGACCGTACGGCAAGGATATGAGCTTTTGCTCCCGGTTTGCCCAAGTTGTAAAAACCCACGGTGCAGTTCGGACGGAAATAATAAGCATCCCCACCCTTTGCTGGGAAACGGCCCTCGATTCCATTCATCCCACTTCCCGCAGCCATCTCACCTTCTCCGTCGACCACGAAATAAATCTCTTCCGCAGTCTCGTGATGATGCGGGAAGTTTGTTCCCGCTGGAGCGAAGTCCATCCAGAAAAAGCTGGTGACCACGTAAGCGTCATCGATAGCGTCACGCTTTCCTTTTTGTGGACCGGCCAGAAGCTTGTAGAGGACAGATGTGGGATGCCCCTGCACAGGTTCTTCTTTCACGGCACCGAGGTTAACAATCTTCGCGTGTTGAGATGGCACTCCGAGCACAACACGGGATGGGACTTTGAAACTCATTACGAGCACGCGCAGCGGCTGTGCGGAGTCGTTTTCCAGTCCATGCTTCACGCCCGGGGCCAGGTATGTGAAATCGTTGGCGCGTACAGAACGTGTTTCGTCACCATACCGCAGGATGCCCGTTCCCTGCTGAACGAAGTAGATTTCCTCTTCGCGATCGTAGAGAATCGACTGGCACTTGCCGTGGGATTCCACGGTGACTTCGCCAAACCGAGAAACGCTTCTCAAAATTCCAGCCGCAGAGTCGCCACTGCCGAAAATCGCCTTGTAGTGGCAGGCAGGAGAGGATAAATCAGACTTGGACTCGCTCAAACTTGGCACGAACCGATGCAGCCACGTAGGGTCCACTGCTCGTTCCTGCGCGGCCAGCCTGAACGCAATACTCAGTAACAGGAACAGCAGCGTGCCGTGCCGTCTTGCGATGGGGATGTTCATTCGGCGCCTGAGTGTGACCGCTGGTATACCACAGAATTTCCTTGACGCAAATCGAAATCTTTCGTTTTATTAGGATTCCTTTCGTTTTCTGGCATGCTACTCTGGGCGGCTCGTAGCCCTCGTTATGCGGATGAACGATCATGACAGTCAAACTCCTGGTATCGAATCGTGTGCGATCGGTTTTGGCGGGGTTGGTTGCTCTAGTGTTTGTGCCAACGTTGGGATCCACTGGCGCGTGGGGACAAGCAAGCGCGACCAAAGCGCCCGAATGCCATGTTGCGCCTCTCGACTTCAGGGGCTGGCACGCGCAGCAAATCTCCAACCAGTGGATTCAGCTAATCGTCGTGCCGCAGAATGGCGGCCGCTTAATGCAGGTCACTTTCGCGGGCCACCCATACCTGTTTGTGAACCCGAAGCTAGCCGGCCAATATCTCCCGCCGGATTCCAGCCACTGGTTCAACTATGGTGGCGACAAACTGTGGCTCCTGCCTGAAGGCACTGAGGATGAACAACACTGGCCCGGAAACTCCGACCTGCTGGACGACGGGCCGTATACATTCCGAAAGATCTCAGAAGGACAGCACTGTGAAGTCGAATTAACGAGTCCGTCTGATCTACAGACCGGCGTCCAGTTTACCCGCACAATTCGGCTGGATGCCGATTCGCCCCGCATCGCCTTTCATGCGTCGATGAAGAATGTCACCGGCCACACCATCGAGTGGTCGATGCAGTCCGTCTCCCAGTACGATACCTCGGTTCCGGGCGATCAGAATTCGGGCCAGACCGCTCGCATGAACCACGATTTCTGGACCTACACTCCCGCGAATCGCTCCGGCAGCTATCTGAACCACTATCACGTTCGATTCGGTCCCGCGGAGAATCCCGCTGTGCGCGTGCGTGAGGACGGCCTTTTCACTGTCCACTACGTTCACATGGCCGCCGAATTGTGGCTCGACTCGACAGAAGGCTGGCTGGCTGTCGTCGATGGAAGCTCCCAGTTTTCGATGGTCGAGCGCTTTCAATACGAAGCGACCAAACGTTATCCCGGACAAGCCTCTGTCATCTTCTGGACAAATGGCCCGGAAATGAGGCTGAACAGTGATGGAAATCCATCCCTGAGTGCCGATCCCGATGCGAGCCCCTACTACCTCGAAGCAGAGATCAACAGCCCAATGTGCCGGCTGCGTGCCAGCGAGAGTTGCAGCTTTGAGACGGAGTGGTTTCCCACACGCTCCGGAAACGAATTCCACGGTGTTACTGACGCCGGCATCATCATCCAGCCACTCAAGGCGACCGGGACGCAGAGTGGCAAGATAAGCCTGTCGGGTACGTTTGGCGTTTTTTATTCGGGAAACCTCATCGCACGCCTTTATGACGAACATGGGCGCCCGATCTCTTCCACTCCTATCGCTAAAGTAAGCCCAACGGAACGAGTCACCGTGGATGCAGAGGTTCCATCGCCCTCAAAAATTTCCCGAGTATCGATTCATCTCGTCGATGACGGCGGTGTGGACCGAGGAGCCCTGCAAGAAGTTCAGCTGATTGGCCAGGATGTTCATTGAAATGAGCCGGCACTCAGCAGCGCGGATCCTGTGTTTCTCGGTAGTTTTCATATCACAGGGGCTATTCGGACAAACTCATCCAGCGACCTCCGCCTCCGCGCCGCGTGTCACTGCCAAGGATCTTCTGACAGCACCAGTAGCCGACAACTGGCCTTCCTACAACGGAGATTACACCGGACGGCGATACAGCAGCTTGCGCGAAATCAACGCTGGGAATGTGTCCCAATTGCGCGCCGCATGGGTGTTTCATCCCGGCAACTCTCAGCGGCTCGAGGCGACGCCTGTAGTCGTCAATGGAGTCATGTATGTGACTTCGGCCAACGACGTTTTCGCCCTTGATGCCAGTAGCTGGCCGGACTGTCTGGCACTATGCCCGGCCCGTGAGTACAGGCCTGCTTGATGACGCCGCCGCGCACAAGAATCGCGGAGTGGGCGTATGGGAAGGATTCGTGTACTCAGAGACCGATGATGCGCACCTGCTCTGTCTTGATGCTCGTTCGGGAAACCTGCTGTGGGACGTGCAGTACGCAGACAAGGCCAAGCATTATGGAGCAACCAGCGCACCTCTGATCGTGAAAGACGAAGTCATCGTCGGCACTTCTGGTGGAGACTCTGGAGTACGCGGCTTTGTCGCCGCCTACGATGCGAAGAAAGGAACTCTCAAGTGGCGACTTTGGACGATCCCGGGGCCCGGCGAGGTCGGCTCCGCGAGCTGGCTCGGTGATTCGTATCTGCATGGTGGCGCAACCACGTGGATGACAGGTACCTATGATCCAGAGCTTGACACTGTCTATTGGACCACTAGCAACGCCGCACCCGATTTTGACGGAAGCTCTCGGCCTGGCGACGATCTCTACACCGCTTGCGTCCTGGCAATCGATCCGAACACCGGAACGTTGAAATGGTATTTCCAGTTCACGCCGCACGACTTGTACGACTATGACGCGAATGAAACGCCGGTCCTAGTGGATCAGAAAGAAAACGGCGTCATGCGCCATCTGCTCCTCCAAGCCAACCGAAACGGCTTCTTCTATGTTCTGGACCGGACGAATGGTAAATTCCTGCGAGCAACTCCCTTCGTGGAGAAATTGAATTGGGCGACGGGGATCGATTCCTCCGGGCGTCCGCAGCTCTCTGATCGCATTCCGACGAAAGAAGGCAAATATATCTGTCCTGGCATTGTCGGCGCGACCAATTGGTATTCGCCTTCTTATAATCCAAACACCGGGCTCTTCTATGTGATGGCGCTGGAGAACTGCAATCTCTACTTCACCACGCCGAAGCCGTTTACTCAGGGCGAAACTTTCTACGGAACAGGAACGAAACACCCCGTGGGAGAGGACTCCCGGAAGATTCTTCTGGCACTCTCTCCTGAGAGCGGCAAAAAAGTTTGGCAGTATCCGCAAGCTGGTCGCGGCAACTCCTGGGGTGGAACTCTCACGACGGCAGGTGGACTCGTCTTTTTCTGCGACGATGCAGAGTCGTTTGAGGCGGTTGCGGCGGAGAGCGGAAAGCCTCTCTGGAACTTCAATACCGGCCAGTCGTTCAGCGCGTCTCCAATGACGTACTCAGTCAATGGAGTTCAGTACGTGGCCATTTCCGCCGGCAGCGACGTCTTCAGCTTCGCGCTGCCCCATTGAGTCACCGAAGCGATCAATGCTGCAGGTAAGGAACAAAGCCTCGGGTTTTCGTTTTAAGCCGATAGACCGATGTTGTCGCGGTGATGTAAAGCGTGTCGTACTGCGGATCACCCCAGGTCAAGTTGGCGGGCTGTTCCGGCATCACAATCGTGCCCAGGTGAGTTCCTTTCGCGTCCCAAACCCAGATGCCTTTCGGTCCGGTCACGAAGAGATTGCCCGCCCGATCCACCTTAATCCCATCAGGAACGCCTTCGCCCTTTCCACCCGGCTCCTCGCCGAAAACTCGACCATTCGTGAGCGTCGCGTCAGCTGCCACATCGTAGACACGAATGTTCCGCTTCTCGTCATCGTCGATATAGAGCTTCTTGCCATCTGGAGAGAAGGCCAATCCATTCGGCTGCCCTATGTCCCGAGTCAATAAGCGCAGGTGCCCGCTGTCATCCAGCCGATACACTCCCTGGAATGGAATTTCCTGTTTTTCTCCCGCTACCAGATCGAGTGTCGGATCGGTGAAATAGAGCGCCCCACCTGGCCCGACGATTACGTCGTTGGGACTATTCAAACGCTTTCCTTCAAATCGATCGGCCAGCACTTTGTATTTGCCGTCGGGAGTCACCTCGATGATGGCCCTCAAGACACTCGCACAATCGATCAACCGATGCCGCCGGTCGAAGGTGTTCCCGTCCGGATCTCCCAGCGCGATGACCTCTTCCTTCTTGCCATTTGGATAGACGCGAAAGATCTTGTTGATCGTTTCGTCACTGACGTAGAGAAATCCCGCTGGATCCCACATCGGCCCTTCCGTAAAGCCGAAGCCTGTCGCAATCTTCTCCAGCTTCGAATCGCTCGCAACCAGTTCCCCAAATTTGGGCGACAGAGATTCCACTTTGAAATCCTGTTTTTCCTGCGCGGAGACAGCGGTTGAAAAGAAAATGGCTACCGACGCTAGCGAGAGTGCAATCCGCAGTTTCATTCTTCGTCTTCCACCTTCTTCTGGGGAGGTCTGGCTTTGTTGGGGTCTGATGTGATCATTAAGTAGCTGGCAAGATCATTCAGATCGTCTTGATTCAGTCGGTCGCGATAGTCGGCTGGCATCAATGAGCCATCTTGACGGTCAAGGCTTCGGAGGCTCGCTTTCTTGAAGAAATGGAAAGCTCCGTTTCTGGTTTGCAGCTGCAGGGAAAAATTGTCTTCGTTCCGAACCAGTCCTTCGAGTCGCTCACCAGTGTTTGTCGTCAGCACCGCCGCCCGGTATCCCATCGCGGGCACCCTCGGAGTCTTGACGATTTCGTTGCGGATTGCATCCGGCGACGAAGTCCCTCCATATTCGGTGAGGTCCGGTCCCAGAAACCCCCCTTGGCCGGAGATCGTATGGCACTCGGAACAACCGCCTTTGCCAAAAAAAACTTCTTTGCCCCGTTTGGGGTCGCCGGTAAAAGAGCGCTCGCCAGCTTTGCCCTGCAGCAATCGCACGTACGTGACTATTTGGCGAACCTGGCTTTGGTTCAGACTCCGAAAAGCGGGCATACCGGTTCCTGGCACACCGTTTAGAATCACGCCCGACAGCTCAGAGTCGGAGAAACTCCGCACTCGAGGGCTCTCCGAAATATTGATGGCTTTGTCGCTTCCGCTGCCGTCTAGCCCGTGACATCCTGCGCAGAAAGAGTTAAAAGTACTTCGGGCTGGAACAGAAACCTCTTTGGAATGGTCCGCAGAAGCATTTTGCCGCGCCTGCGAAAACAGGATCGCGAACAGTGATACAAACATAAAGATTGCGAACTGATACCGACATTGCCGAAGGCGCCTCATATGCGAACGGCCACAATTCTACCGCACCGAATTCGGTGGGCGCAGGGCGCTTCGAGCGTAGGAGCCAAGGAATGCAACTAAAGCAAAATCTCTCTAGGTTTCGCTTGCTGACATTTTCTATCGCAGCAGGAATACTCATAGTTGCCGGTACCATCCACATCTCTCTCGCTCGCGCGCAGTCCGGTTCTCCGGCCACAACTTCGACAGATAGCGACTTGATCGCACAATTCCGCCGTGTCGAAGTGGCATCGGTTTCCGACGCGATTGAGCAAACGGTGCATAAGCGGATGTACATGAGTCATCGCATGCAGCCGATCTTTACCGCAAAATTTGCCGGATTCGCAAGGACGGTCAAACTTAAGAAAGACGAGGGAAATAATGACCCTGAGGCCCTCACGGGCATGCTCGAGGCCATTGATCAGGGATCGGCGGATTCGGTTTACGTCATGGTAGTTGAGGACGGCGAGGATATCGCGGGAATGGGCGGCTTGATGGGCACAGCGATGGCGGCACGGGGCTACGCAGGAGCAGTGATCGACGGCGGCGTCAGGGATGTCGCTTATCTGCGCAAGATCGCGTTCCCCGTTTTCGCAACCGGAATTGTCCCCTCCACTTCCGTGCATCACTACCGCTTTGCCGGATCTCAGATCCCAGTAGTGTGCAATGGAGTCGCGGTCAACGCCGGTGATATTGTGGTCGCTGACAGCGATGGCGTAGTTGTCATTCCCAGGGCTGATGCGCAGTCTGTGCTCGCACTGGCTCAACAGATGGACTACAAAGAGCATTCGATGTATGCGCTGATCGAGCAACTGAAGTCGATTGTGCAAGCTGTGAAAAAGGTAGGACGGCTTTAAGCTGCACAAATTCAGTTTTCATCAAAACGGCAGGCCGAAAGGAAAAGAAAATGGATCTTACTTCAACTCGACGTACATTTGCGCTTAGATTGGGTTCGGTTCTCTCAGCTTTCGGACTCACAACCGTAGCCACAACGACACGTGCCATGGCACAAGGCTCTCAGGATGCGAATGCGATTCGCAAGCTGAATGCTGAAGGCAAACCTGGGAGTGAAAAAGACGTCATCATGCCCGTGGTGCTGCACAACGGCCTCATCTATGTTTCCGGGCAGGGTGCGCACGACACCCGCGATCAGAAGGAATGGACGATCGAATCCCACACCAGCATGGTCATGGACAAGGTGAAAAAGATGGTTGAAATCGGCGGCGGATCGATGGACACCGTTCTTCAGGCTAACGTGTTCCTGGTAAAGATCGAGCATTGGGACGGCATGCACAAAGTGTTCGGAACGTATTTCCCGCATGGCGGACCCGCTCGCACAACGGTTGCAGTCGCCGCCCTTCCCGGAGATTCACTGGTTGAAATCAACTGCATCGCCGCCGTCGCCCACAAGTAGGGTCAAGGAGACTGTCATGGCACTGAACACGACGTGGAACCGTCGCGGATTCTTGGGGACTGCTACGGCAATGGTCACCTCCCTTCTCACACCTCGCAAACTCTTTGCAGGAGTCGCCTCCACAACCGGAAGTACTAGCGTTAGCGGTTTCGGGCATAGCGGAAATCCCTACGAAGAGCTAGGTGTCAGCACCGTCATCAACTGCGAAGGCACAATGACTATGCTTGGCGGTTCGATTCTGCGGCCAGAACTCGAAGCCGTGATGGCCATGGCCGGTCGGCATTTCGCGAGTATCCCCGAACTCGAAGTCGCCGCCGGCAAACGCATCGCGGAGATGTTAAAGCTCCCGGACAACTACACCGCGCTCGTCACCTCCGGCGCGGCGGCCGCAATTCAATCCGGGCTGGCAGGCATTCTCACCGGAGACAACGAGAATCTGATTCGCCAGCTTCCGGACCTCACCGGGATGAAGTCGGAAGTCATCATCCAGAAATCGCACCGGAATCCCTTCGATCACCAACTGCGATCCACAGGAATAAAACTGGTGGTGATTGAAACTCGCGACGAGCTCCGGCAAGCCGTTAGCGACCGGACCGCGATGATGCACTTTTCCAATTTTGCGAATGCTGCCGGTCAGATCAAGGTTGACGAGTGGGCTAAGCTCGCCAAGCACTACAACATTCCGTGCATGAACGATGCGGCTGCCGACACGCCTCCCGTGTCTCATCTTTGGGATTACACCAACATGGGATACGATCTCGTCACGTTTAGCGGCGGCAAGGCGATGCGCGGACCGCAATGCGCGGGATTGCTCATCGGGCGCAAGGATTTGGTTGGTTATGCACTTCTCAACAACAGCCCGCACGAAGATACGCTGGGCCGCAGCCAGAAAGTCGGTAAAGAAGAAATTATCGGGATGGTCAAGGCTGTGGAGCTGTTTCTGAACGAAGATCATGACGCGTTGACCCGAGAGTGGCAGAATCGCCTCGAGCGGATCTCGCGTGTATTAACCAAGGTTCCGGGCGTAAGCACCTCGTTCTTTATTCCTGACATTGCGAATCACGTGCCTCACATGCAGATCACGTGGGATTCAAAAATCTCCCTCGAACCCAAGCAGGTTTCGAAAATCCTGCGTGAATCCAAACCGGCGATTGTCATTGGTGGCGGCGAAGGGCGTCCCGGGCTCACCATGTGCTCCTTCATGCTGAAGCCAGGCGAGGATAAGATCGTGGCCGACCGCCTCACACACGTCCTCAGGGAGCACGCCGCCTAACCACGCGACATGGCATCCATGCCCTCGGAGAAAACATCTCGTGTGCGCTGGTTTCTGGTGTTCTTGCTATTCGTCCTCAGCGCCGTGTCCTATCTGGACCGCGTCAACATCTCCATTGCGGGCGGATCCATCGTCGATGCGTATCACCTGACGAACCTGCAGTTGGGCAAGGTTTTCAGCGCGATGTTGTTGGGCTACATGTTGTTCCAAACGATAGGTGGGCGTCTCGCCGATCGTTTCGGTCCACGGGTTGTGCTCACGGGTGGCGTTATCTGGTGGGGAATCTTTACTGCTCTTACTGCACTCGTGCCCGCGAATATCAAGGGCGCACTATTGCTTTTCATGACGGTTCGCTTCCTGCTCGGCGCGGGCGAGGCCGTCATCTACCCTTCCGCCAATCAGTTCCTCTCCCGCTGGATTCCCGTCCACGAGCGCGGAATAGCTAACGGCTGGATTTTCGCCGGGGTTGGGGCTGGAGCTGGTCTCACCCCACCCTTCATCACTTACCTCATGGTGCACTACGGATGGCGGTCCTCATTTTGGGCCTGCGCCGCGATCGGATTGGTCGCTGGTGCTATCTGGTTCGCGTCGGCTCGGGACACGCCAGCCGAACATCCGCGGGTAGCCGAGAGTGAAAGACACTTCATTGAGTCCCAACTTAGTCTGGCGACTCCCGCAAAGCGTTCGAGTCCAGAGTCAGCTCTCATCCCCTGGTCACGAGTACTACGCAGCAAAGAGGTGTGGGCTCTCACCATCAGTTATTTCTGCTACGGCTATGTCGCATGGTTGTTCTTTAGCTGGTTCTACCGCTATCTATCGACAGTTCGAGGACTCGATCTCAAGGCCAGCGCGTTTTATTCGATGCTGCCGTTTCTTGCCATGCTCGCAGGATGCCTGCTAGGCGGGTTAATCAATGACCGAGTGACGAAATTACGCGGCACTCGTCTCGGACGTTGCGGAATCGCGGTTTTTTCGATCCTCGTCGCCGGCATCTTCATTGCTTTCGGCGCAAGAGTGCAGGGCGCACGTCTGGCAAGCGTTGTACTCGCCGGTGGTGCGGGCACGCTTTACTTGTCCCAAAGTTCTTTCTGGTCCGTGACTGCGGACATTGCCGGCCCTTCATCGGGAACGGTCTCGGGAATCATGAACACAGGGAATCAGTTCGGAGCCTTTACCACGGCAATGCTCACCCCGTGGATCGCGGACCGTTTCGGATGGACTTCTTCTTTCCTCGTTGCAGCAGCTTTGTGCGTTGTAGGCGCCGCAAGCTGGTTGCTGGTGGACCCCACCAGGATGCTCAACTCAGAGTCGGTTGAGAGTCCTTCGCCAAAAGTCTTTACCAGTTAGTTGGCTCTCGTCTAGGCATCGAGCGTGATCCATGCGGGCGCATGGTCGCTCGCATTCTCCTGTCCGCGTACCCATCGGTCAACTCCACCGTCCACGAGTCGCTCTGCCAAATTCGGCGAGAGCAGAAAGTGATCGAGTCGCATGCCCTTGTCCTTCTGCCATCGTTCAAACTTGTAGTCCCAAAATGTCCAGAGCGGACGGTCCGGTTGCAGCTTCCGCAGCGCGTCAGTCCAACCTTGAGCCATTAAACGCGCAAAGGCCTGTCGGCTCGCAGGTTGGATCAACGCGTTGTCATCCAGTGATCGAGTCGGATAGATGTCCTGCGGAGTTGGCACGACATTGTAGTCACCGGCCAGCACCACGGGTGCTCCGCTCGCCAGAAGTTCGCCGGCGCGGGCCATGAGCCGCTCAAACCACGCCAACTTGTATTTGAATTTTGGCCCAGGCTGCGGATTGCCATTGGGTAGGTAGATGGAAGTGATCAGGACTCCCCGAACAGCCGCTTCAATGTAGCGAGCTTGATGATCTTCAGAATTCCCCGGCAAGCTTGTGCAAGTCAGCACGGGAACTTGGTGTCGAGCGAGAATGGCCACGCCGTTCCAGGAGCGCTCCCCTTGCCAGACCGCTTCATACCCGAGAGCCCGAAGGGCTTTCACGGGAAATGCTCCCTGCTCAGCCTTGAGCTCCTGGAG
Organism: uncultured Acidobacteriota bacterium; assembly: GCA_963819455.1. Lineage (GTDB taxonomy): Bacteria > Acidobacteriota > Terriglobia > Terriglobales > Acidobacteriaceae > Sulfotelmatobacter. The sequence continues at coordinate 845,057 of CAWFWF010000006.1, read as the reverse complement.
ACTCACCACGTCCGGTTCAGCTTTCGCTAACCAAGCCAGAAGGTTGTCGAGCCGCTTATTAATGTTGTTGATGTTGAACGTGGCGACTCTCACCAAACCTCTTTCTGGCGCTGAACAGAGCTACACATCCCTCAACGTGTATTGTGTGTTCATCGAAATGTGCCTTGAGCCCTGCCTCGAGATCGGATTGCCGGTCTGACAGATTGCTGAAAATTCCTTTCGCGTTATAAATCTTCAACAGTTGTTTCGCCAGAGGATTGTGCCGCACACCCTCGCCCAGGATCGTAGAGCCGAATATCACCCCGCCATCTCTTAGCAAAGGCTTGACGTTTTCAAATACGATGCTCTTGCTCGCCAAATTTCCCGGGAGGCAGTGCAAGAGGTAGTTGAGCGAGATGGAACCAAAGCCAGACATGCCGATATCGATGCGCTGAAGAGCATTGCCCACATAGCAGGACGGATTGTAGCGACGCAATCGCTTCGCTGATTTCGCGAGGCTGTTGGGATTTAAATCAAACAGTGCAATCTTCGGCGCTGCCGACGGGAACCGGCATCGATCGAGAAAGTAACCGGTTCCCACACCGATATCCAGATGATTGTTAGAGATATGCTCATTGTAGAAATCCAGGAGGACATGCGAGGAACATTGCCAGACAAAAGAATTGGAAAACTTCAAGACCGCCAAGTCATAGAACGCCAAAGCCAATGGCGTATAGGCGGCGGCTCCTTTGCGAGCATCTCGGTCAGCGCAAATGTTGGGTTTGTGGTCCATACCACGGCGATTCGTTGTACAAGAACGCAGCAAAGCCTACGAATAGATTCCAGGCGCCTCATGTCCAAGCTTCTGCACGTACTCAACGTACGATCCGGGATAAACCGTGGGATTGCGGTCCGTGCCGCTCTCACCGCCCAGTTCCAGCACACGTGACCCGAGACCGCGAAGGAACATGCGGTCATGAGATACGAAGATCATGGTGCCTTCAAAATCCTTCAGGGCGTCGACCAGCATTTCCTTGGTCGCAAGATCCAGGTGGTTGGTCGGTTCGTCGAGCACCAAAAAATTCGGCGGGTTGAAGAGCATGCGCGCGATGGCCAGCCGCGACTTCTCTCCGCCGGAGAGTGAGCGGATCTTCTTGTCCGTGTCGTCGCCGGAGAACTGGAATGCCCCCGCCAGGTTCCGCAGCGCGCCGATACTGTCTTGAGGAAAATCCTGTTGCAACTGTTCGGCCACAGTGAGATCGGGATTCAGCACGTCCAGCGATTGTTGCGCGAAGTAGCCCATATACAGGCTGGCGCCGAGCCGCACGCTTCCGTCATCGGGAGCACTGGCTCCGGCGATCATCTTCAGCAGCGTCGTCTTGCCCGCGCCGTTTCTCCCCATGACGGCCCAGCGTTCTCCGCGGCGGATCGTGAGATTGAATCCTTCATAAATCACCCGTGGCCCGTAACTCTTGTGCAGATTCTCAATCACCGCCACCTGTTCGCCCGATCGCGGAGGCACACGAAACTCAAACTTCACCACCACGCGTTTCTTTGGCAGTTCGATCTTTTCGATCTTGTCCAGCGCTTTGATACGGCTCTGCACCTGGGCCGCTTTCGCGGCGTGCGTCCTGAAACGATCGATGAAGCGCTGTTCTTTAGCCAGCATGGACTGTTGCCGGGCAAACGCTGCCTGCTGGTTGGTCTCTCGAATCGCGCGCTCGCGCTCGTAGAAGTCGTAGTCACCCGAGTAGGTGATGATCTCGCCGCCATCAATCTCCGCGATCTTCGTAACCAGGCGATTCATGAACTCGCGATCGTGCGAAGTCATGAGCAGCGCTCCGGGAAATGACTTGAGAAACTGCTCGAGCCAGATGATGGATTCGATGTCGAGATGGTTCGTCGGTTCGTCCATCAGCAGTACATCTGGCATTCCGAGCAGCACGCGCGCCAGCGCAACTCGCATCTTCCATCCGCCCGAGAGAGCGCCCACGTCCCCGTCAATCTGATCGTCTTTGAATCCCAGGCCGTGGAGCACTTCCCGCGCCTGCGATTCGAGCGCGTAGCCGCCCAAATGCTCGTACTCCTCCTGCACATGACCAAAGCGCTCAAGGATGCGCTCCATGTCATCGCCTTTCGCCGGGTCGGACATCTCGTGCTGCAACGCTTCGAGCTCGTGATGCAGATCGCCGACGCGTCCGCTGCCTGCGATCGCTTCATCCAGCACCGACCGGCCCTGCATCTCCTCGACGTCCTGGCGAAAGTAGCCGATCGTCAACTTCTTGGGGACCGAAACCGAGCCCTCGTCGGGAGTTTCCTCGCCGACCACCATACGGAATAGCGTTGTCTTGCCCGCCCCATTGGGACCGACCAGCCCAACTTTTTCGCCGGGATTTAACTGAAACGAAGCATCCACAAAGAGCAACTGCTTGCCATACTGCTTATTGATATTTGAGAAAGAGATCATTTTGAAGGAACAACTCGCGGCACCGTGCCTGGTGAATAGTGTAGCCGCAGTGTAGCTTGCCAGAAAATTGCGCTGGCACGTTGACTGATTCAAAGGGTGAGATCCGGTCCCTTCGGCAATGTCATCCTGAGCGAGGATTGATCTTTGCGCGTCGTAGCGCAGAGATCAACCGCAGTCGAAGGATCCCTACCTTGCGTCCAGCGTCATGTGGTGGCAAGGCATTCTGCCGATGCTATGGCATTGGGGCTCGCCGATCTGAAATCGTGTCCAAAGCGTGGATTGGGCGGAGCCCCCAAAATCCGCACTTGACATTGCCAGATAATCCACTACCATATGGTTGTGGATCAATTAGGTACAACATTTGCCGCTTTATCCGATCCCACCCGGCGGGCCATGATCGAACGGCTCTCCCATGGGCCTGCCTCTGTGCATGGATTGACGGAACCGTTCGCACTCTCGCAGCAGATGATTTCCAAACATATTGCCTACCTGGTGCGGGCGCGGATTGTGATCAAGACGAAGCGTGGACGAGAAAGTGTTTGCACGCTTCGGCCGGCGGCGATCAAGACGGTCAGCGACTGGGCGATTAGCTACCGTCGTTTCTGGGAAGAGAGTTTCGACAAACTCGAAGTAGTTGTAAGTCAAATGAAGAAAGCGGAGGTCAGAGATGACAAAAAACACGGCGAGCGAAATTGAACGGATGGTCGTTACAAGAGTTTTTGATGCCCCACGCGAGTTGGTTTGGAGGGCGTGGACAGACCCGAAGTATGTGATGCAGTGGTGGGGACCGAGGGGTTTCACTGCGCCTGTTTGCAAGATGGATTTTCGCGTTGGAGGAAAATCTCTCGTCTGCATGAGAACGCCGGATGGGCAGGAGTGCTGGAATGGCATTGAATACCACGAGATTATTCCGCACGAGAAGATCGTCTCCTCCATGTACTTTGCCGACTCCAAGGGAAACAAGATTGAGCCTGCGGAATTAGGGATCGACCATGAGGCCATCGACGGTGCCTACGACGTGACCCTCTTCGAGGATCTCGGCAACGGCCGGACCAAACTCACCCACATCGGAAATGAACCCTTGGAGAGCGCGAAAAATAGCGGTCAACTAGAGGGCTGGAACCAGATACTCGATAAAGTTGCCGAGGTTGTTGCGAAGCTGGCGCAGGCGAAATAAAAAGTTGGAGGGTAAAGCATGTGAAAATAGAGAAGCCCGCCCAATGAGCCTCGCTGGATTTTCAGCTGTTCCCGTCACTCAGGGAGCAGTCCCCAAGGTGTGAGGATGCCACATCTCTGGTTTCGTACTTAGTTATAAATCGGCTGTAAAGGCTACGTGACAGAGCTGTTGGGTAGTGTCTGAAATGCGACGCACTTTTCAGACACTACCTGCTGTTGCGTACCGCTAGGCAAACGAGAGCCCTTTCACTAGTGGTGTGGCTCAGCAGTATGCTTGGAGCCACCGTTTCCACGATCAAAAATTTGCTTCCACCAACCATTGCGGCGGGCTGCTGGGCGGTAGGGGGACCGACCAAATTCAACGCGCTCCGCGCCGCGAATGTTTCCCACATCTTGCGCAAGCTTCTTCTGCAATTTGCGGTCGCTGCCCAACCCCTCCACACTAACTACTCCCTGAGTAACCTGAACTGCGGGATGCTTTTTCGGCGCCTGTTCCGAGAGTAACTGCATGACGGCCTCCCCAATCTTCAGATCCGAGAGTGCAGTTTGCCGTTCGTTGACAACGTGCTCTGGAAGTTCCTCTTGCGAGGAAAACGACGGTGCGCCCTGGCTCGACAAGGTTCCGAAAGCAGCGAGTAAGTAAAAGGTTCCGGGAGTTTCGATCGTGAGCGTGGTGTCATTGCTCCAACTAGTTTGCAGGCTCACTCCGTCCTGAATGGAAACCGTGCTCCCCTTATATTTGCCTCTTAACTGGTCCGCGATACTTTTGGTGAAGTGGAATGTGGCGGAAAAGCCGGTGATTCTGTAGGCGTTTTCCACAACCAGGCGGTCGGGAGTTGAGAATTCCCCCTTCATCGCACTGTTCTGGATCAGTTGTTCATAGGGGCCTTCCTTCAAGTCATCTACCGCCCATCCGGTGACGCTGACCGTCACATTGTCGGCACGGCGCAAGTCAGACTGAACGTCGGCGGAGACTGGAGTCACCGCACTTTCGAAGGGCAAGCCAAACTTGATCTGCCAGTTGCTGGACGAGCTTCCCTTGCAGGAGACCTGATTGTTGAGTTGGATCAGGGCAGCCTGCTTGGCTGGCTCCGGCTCGATGTCGGAAAGTTCATAGCGCAGACGGATGGAACCGTCGGCATCCCGACGCCAGATGCTGCCTGGCCCGATCTGATTGGACACGCCGAAGTAAACAGTGTCTTTACCGAGCAGGTCGGAATCTGCGCAGTTCTTTAAAACTGCGGTCCAGGCCTGTCGCGAGGTTTGGGCGGGCTGCCTGTACCACCAAACCGAAACGCCCGCCACGATGACGATCACCGTCACAAGCAAGATAAAAAAGCTTTTCATCGCGAGGCGGATCTAAGTGCAATAAATAAACCGAACGAGGCGGATGTCAATGCCCTACCTGGGATAGTGAGCCGAGGGTAGCACTCGCTTCACAAAAACTTTTCCACATAAGTCTTCTAAGAAAGTAGCAGTAAGCCGGGGACTGTCCTAACTAGTTTCCACATCAGCGACAGTAACCGTCCACTACATCCCGCTACGAGCTGTTGCACATAAGTGTACCCCACCCTCAAAACTATGAAGTTGGCAAATGTCCCTAAGTTGCCTAACTCCACGGGCTGGCCTACCTTTGAGCCACCACCACCTAGGCTACCCCGCGCTTCGCGATGTTCGAAGCGTGGGCACCACGGACTTTCTATTCCGTGTTTACTCGTCAACATCCACAGCGCCGGGTCTCCTAAATATCCCGAGTTCTAACTACTGCAAGATATGAGGACATGCGGATCGAGCGCACCACAAAGTTCTCCACAGGCCATCGACGAAATCGTGTGACATCTGACCTTGTCTCTAACCCAAAGAATGCGCAATCATGACTGCGGCGACCAGCTTGGCATAAGCCAACTGCTCCGCCCACTAAGTCCTTTGTTTCCAAGATTTTAGTATTTAAGTTCTTTGAAAAGCGTATTTTGCGGAGAATTTCGCGCTAACCCCCTGATTCCAAAGATTCGGGGGGGGAGGGGGATACCTTAATACAAGCACCTCGAACCCCCAGGCATCATTGATCCGAACCAAGGGGAGGCAAGTTCCCAAAGAAAGCTCGTCAGAAGCCGCGCTTCGGTAAGCGACCCACAGGGTAATACTCGTTGGGCCCAACGACTTTGTTTTACTTTCTCCTTGAGATGTATTTGCCCGCCAAGCACCCAACAGTGATTTGTTTTGTTTTCGCTTTATTCTGATTTACTTTCGGATGCCTTCCATTCTGTGTTTTAATGCCTCAATTCAGAAATCCAGACAGCGGAGGCTAGGGGATGCGTCAAGCTTGGGTCGTTGGTCTGTTTTGCTTGGGGTTATGCGTAGTGAGTTCCGCGCAGGTCGATACGGGGATTATTGCTGGTAGCGTACGCGACAGCCAAGGTGCCGGCGTTGCGTCGGCAGCTATCACGTTCGTTGAAATCGATACGAACCTGACGACAAAGACTCAGTCCGACGCGACAGGAGACTATGCATCGCCGCCCCTGCGTCCGGGCAGCTATAAAGTCGTCGCCGGCGCTCCCGGCTTCAAGACACAGACGCGCACCACAATCACCCTCAAAGTGCAGGACCGCTTGCGGATCGATTTCGACATGACGGTCGGTGCGGTCTCCGAAGCGGTAGAGGTCACTGCCGAAACGCCGGCGATTCAAACGGACACATCTTCGTTGGGGCAAGTCGTGATGGGGACGCAGATCACGGAACTGCCCCTGAATGGGCGTGACTACATTCAGCTCGCCACGTTGAGTACAGGCGTGGTCCGCACCAGTTCAGGGACGAACGGCAACTCGGGTGGCAGCAGCACTGGCGGGCAGAACAGCTTTGTCGCGAACGGCACCCGCGGGACTTTGAACAATTTTCTTCTGGATGGAATTGACAACAATTCCAACGACAACGGTGGAGTCGTGTTGCGCACGAACGTCGACGCCATCCAGGAATTCAAACTTCAGACCAATAGCTATTCCGCAGAATTTGGTCGAAGCGGCGGAGCGGTGGTGAACGCGATCATCAAGTCGGGGACGAATTCTTATCACGGGACCGTATTTGAGTTTTTCAGAAATTCAGCCCTCGACGCGCGCGACTACTTCGAACTCCCCACTGAACAGAAAGCATCGTTCAAACAAAATCAGTTCGGTGGAACCTTGGGCGGAGCGATCATCAAAAACAAATTGTTCTGGTTCGGGGATTATCAGGGAACACGCATCCGGAACCCGCTCAACTGGACTTCGGTGGTCCCCACGGCGGACGAACGCGCGGGAAATTTCTCGGCGGACGATCCGATCGTAGACCCTTCGACGGGCCTTCCATTCCCGGGAAATGTTATTCCACAAGGAAGCATAGATCCGATTAGTCAGGCGTATATGAACCTGTATCCGGACGCCAACAAAGACAACACGTACGTAATTTTTCCGATTGAGAAAGACCGCATCGATGAGGGCGACGGGCGCGTGGATTATACCCCTTCACAGAACGATCAATTTTTCCTGAGATATTCGATGAGCCGAAGAACAGATATTAGGCCAGCGCCTCTGCCCGGGCTTGCGAACGGCGGCAATTCCAGTACCGGCGTCGGTAATGAAGATACCTACGGTACTTCGATCGGATATACACGTACCTTCACGCCCAAGACGATCAATGAACTCCGCCTGGGGTTCAATCATGTCCACGTTCGGCGCGGAGTTCCGGTCGATGGCACACAGCTTCCTTCGGGTGATCTGCGGGTTCCAGGAGTGCCTGACGATCCTCGTGTTAACGGTTTGACGTTGTTCGCCCCCAGCCGTTTCGCCAGGGTCGGCGATCCGCGCTTTGCACCGACGATTCTGACCAGTCAGGAACGACAAATCACGGACTCACTCACACTGGTGCGCCGCTCACACACGATCAAAATCGGAGGTGAACTGCGATGGAGCCAGTTCAATATCTCGCAGGAGGCTGCGCCCCGCGGTCAGTTCACCTTTAACGGCCAATACAGCGGCAATTCTCTGGCGGATATGTTGCTGGGGATGCCAAGCCGGGCGAACATCTCGACCGTCATTGGCCTCTACAACCGGCAACACGTTCCGGCGTTGTTCATCCAGGACGATTGGAAAGTAAACCATCACCTGACGCTGAATCTGGGCGTTCGCTACGACTACTTCTCACCCACTGTCGAAGCCCACAACCACCAAAGCAACTTCGACTATGCGACCGACACTTTAATCACCGCAGGATCGAATGGCGCATCGGCTGGGCTGGTGACCGTCGATAAGGCGAACTTCGCGCCACGGCTTGGCTTTGCCTGGACTCCGACCTCCAGCGCGAATACGGTTGTTCGAGGCGCTTACGGAGTGTTCTTCAGCGGCCAGGAGATCAGGACCGCAGCGCCGCTGCAGCTCGCATACAACCTGCCGTTTTTCTACGAACCGCTCTTTATCAATGACGCTGCGGCGGCGCCCGCTTTCACAGTGTCGCAGGGCTTTCCTACTCTCGATCCGAGTCAGGCGGTCGATCCCGGCGTAACCAGCGTAGACTCGCGCCTGCGTACTCCTTACTATCAAAGCTGGAATTTCGCTGTGCAGCATTCCTTGCCGGGATCCATCAGCCTCGAAGTCGCGTACGCAGGCTCGAAGGGCACCCACTTGCAAGGTGTTGTCGACCCAAATCAAGTCCGCGTACCGGGCCCGGGAGACGTGCAGACGCGTCGGCCACTCCCGCAGTTCGGGGGATTCACGGCGATCACGAACATTGCGAGCTCGAACTATAACTCGCTACAGGTGAAGGCCGAGAAACATGCCAGCCACGGCCTCTACTTTCTGAGTTCGTTTACCTACAGCAAAGCCATCAATGACCTTCCCGAAATTTGCTGTGCCGCACCCTTCGCGCAAAACAGTTACAACCTGTCAGCAGAGCGAGGGCGAGCGGATTTCGATCAAACTCTCCGCTGGGTACTCAGCTTCGACTATGAAATCCCATTCGGGGGCAGCCATTCGCATGTCGACAATCGCGCGCTGAATCTGGTCCTCGGTGGCTGGCACATTGGCGGCATCTACACCCTGGCGAGTGGATTCCCGTTCTCGGCCTATCAGAACGACGATCCGTCCAATACTGGCACGCAAGGCATACCGCGTCCTGACCAACTCCGTAATGGCAACCTGCCGAGGGACCAGCGCACTCCCGCTCGCTGGTTCGACATCGACGCATTTTCTGTGCTCCCGGATGACGCGTTCGCCTTCGGCAATGCTGGGCGAAACACTCTGGTTGGCCCCGGTCAAAATGTTTTCGATTGGTCGTTGCGCAAGGAGTTTGCCGTGACCGAAACGCAGCGAGTCGAGTTCCGCGCAGAGTTGTTCAATGCGTTAAATCATCCGAACTTTTCGCAGCCGGACAATTTCATCGATGACGGCCCCGACGTTGCCGGACGCATCACGTCGATCGCAATTCCGATGCGTCAGATTCAGTTCGGTTTGAAGTATCGGTTCTGAAGTCTATCTTTCGGCGCTGAGTGAGAGCTCTTCATGAGGAGTGTTGCAATTGCGTAAGCTTCCCTTCCTCTTCTCTTTGTTATTGTTCTGCGTAGTGCGTGCTACAACGCAGACGACCGCTGTACGTCCGACGGAAATCGATGATGTGTTGATCAATCCGGGCATGGGGATTGAGACCTTCAACCGGTTTGCCGGACAAGCCTTGAATGAAGGCGTAACTTGGTCTGAGGTTGGACCGGAAGCTCCGCTCCCCGATGCGCCTGTAGGTACGGTCGACTTTCCGGGTTCAAGTGTTGCCTACCTGCGGTGGTTCTGGTCGCAGCTTGAGCCGGAACAGGGACATTATCGTTGGGAAATAATCGACTCGGCGCTGGCCGAAGCGCGGCGTCATGGGCAGGCGCTCGGCATTCGGCTGATGCCGTATGACAATCACCATCCCCTGCCGGAGTGGTATCGCAAATCCGGCGCACGGCGGGCGAACAAGCCGGAGGATAAGGATGGTGACATCTGGTCTCCCGATTCAGCGGATCCGATCTACATCAGAACATGGAGCGCGATTGTCACCGAGTTTGGCAAGCGCTATGACGGACATCCCGACCTGAACCATGTGGATATTTCAACGGTCGGCTACTGGGGTGAAGGGTGGGGACCGTATCTGCCGGAGTGGCCAGTGCAGCAGCAGTTCATCGACCTCTATATTCATGCGTTCCCGCGTACGCCGCTGCTGATGAACTTTGACGAGTTGCCCGCTCTCGTCTATGGCACGAAGCAGGGCGCGGGCTGGCGACTTGACTGCTGGGGCGACATGGGCCGTCCGGGGAAAAATTTCGCGCACATGCTGGATTTGTATCCGCAACAGATCGCGCGGGGAAAGCTTCAGGACGTTTGGCGAACAGCTCCGGTGGCGCTTGAAACGTGCGGCGTGCCCGAATCATGGAAGCGCTGGAATTTTTCTCTGCCGCCGATTCTCGATCAGGCGCTCCGGTGGCACGTTTCGACGATCAACCTGAAATCAAGTCCCATTCCTCCGGAATGGAAAGCCGCATTTGAGGAATTTCAGAAAAAGATTGGTTACCGATTTGTTTTGAAAAAGCTGGAATATCCCTCGAAGGTGACCCGCGGTGGAATGATGCCTGTGAATATGTGGTGGTTCAACGCAGGAATCGCGCCGGTGTATCGCAACTACATGCTGGCGCTCGAGATCGGCGACCAAGTAATGCCACTCGAAGCCGACGTCCGGCAATGGCTGCCGGGGGATTGGGTCTACGAGAACACTGTGCCCGTTCCTCGCGAGGTAAAGCCAGGAAAATATCGCTTGCGAGTGGCGCTGCTGGATCCGCGCACGAGGAAACCAGCAATTCGCTTGGCGATCTCTGGTAGGCAGGAGGACGGATGGTACGAGATGGGCGAAATCACCGTAGAGTAGGTGGTCGCCAACGACAGAACAAGACTCGTAGGTGCGAGCCGATAAGATTCATCAGTTGTGGAATCAGCGCCCTTTCGGGAAAGCTTGCATAGCACCCCGGACATAGCGGTGGTAGGATGCGTTCCCATGTTCAAATTAATCGTTGTCCTGCTGAGTGTGATGGTGACAATGTCTGTAGCTCAACTTCCAACTAAGAAGTACCTGAACTTGTCCACCATCAAAACGATGGTGGCGGCCGCCGAGGCCAAGGCCGTTGAACTTCATGTCGAAGTCACTATTTGTGTGGTGGACGAAAGCGGCAACTTGTTGTTCTTTGAAAAGGCGGATGGCGCATCGCTGAATACCATTCAGTTTGCGCAAAGAAAAGCACGGCACGCGGCGTTCTACAGGGCTCCTTCGAAAGACGGAGCGGACGCCTTGAAAAAAGGTAATACGGAAGTTCTTGCCTTCCCTGACTTCTTCCCGAACCAGGGCGGGCTGCCGATTCTGGTCGACGGCCAGATACTTGGGGGGATTGCCGCTAGCGGCGCCCGTTCAGAGATTGACGAAGCCATTGCGCAAGCTGGAATCGATGCATTGAAAAAGTGATGCAGGCTGACCATGCCGGTCGAGGGGCTGGTCATCGCGCCTTGCTGGGATCCACGATTCCGCTGCCTTCGCGGATGACGAGAATCTGATTCGGCTTCACCTGCGTGAAACGCTCGATCTTCTGCGTGGTGGGCCATTTCACTTCGACCGCGTCAATACTCTGTGCTTTGCCTAAGCCGAAGTGGAGGCGCAGATCGCTTTGCGACATCACGCTTGATCCGCTCCGGACTTCGTCCATTTGAATGTGGCTTCCGGTGATAACGCGCACTCGCGCGCCAATTGCTGTGCGGTTGCACTTCGTCCCGATCAGTTTGATCTTGATCCAGTTCTGCTTGTTTCCGCCGTCGTTGCGCAACAGGGAAGGCAGATCATTCATGTTCAGGATCAGAACGTCAACGTCGCCGTCGTTGTCGTAATCTCCGAAAGCGGCGCCGCGACTGGAGAATCGCTCGTTGATACCCGGTCCCATGGTGGCTGACACATCCTTGAATTGGCCGTTGCCCATGTTTTTGTAAACGAGCCGCGGATTCTTATATGTCTGGCCAATCTGGTGGCCACCGATTTCTGGGTAGACGTGCCCATTGATCTGAAGAATGTCGGACCAGCCGTCGTTGTCGTAGTCAACGAAAGCGCAGCCCCAGGCGACATACTGATTATTGATTCCGAGACCCGACGCGAACGTAACATCGCTGAACGTGCCGTCGCCGTTGTTGTGATAGAGATTGCAGGTATCATCGGCGAAGTTGGTCTTGAAAATATCGAACCAACCATCGCAGTCGTAATCGCCGACGCCCACTCCCATTCCCGCCTGTTCGTGCCCGTTCTCGCTGTAGGCGCATCCCGCCATCACCGCGACATCAGTGAAAGTGCCGTCGTGATTATTTCGGAATAAGATGCTGGGCTCCGAGTCGACGGCGACATAAATGTCAGGCCATCCGTCATTGTCGAAGTCATTCGCTACGGCTGTGATGGAATAGCGCGGGCCGGGTTTTAGGATACCGGCTTTCTGTGAGACGTCGGTGAAAGTGCCATCACCGTTGTTGTGATAAAGAACGTTGGTATCTCCCGTGAGTCCGCGCGGGCCGCACATTACGGGGATGCCCTTCCACTGGCAGTTCGCGGCGTCTCCGGCCATCGTTGTCTTCGCGGGATCCAGATGGATGTAATTGCAGACGAACAAGTCGAGCAGTCCATCGCGATCGTAATCAAGAAACGTGCAACCGGCGCCCCATCGTATGTCGTCGCCGAACAGACCGGCCTTTCGAGTGACATCGGTGAAGGTGCCGTCCCCATTGTTGTGAAACAGAATGTTGTGTCCCCAAAAGCAACAGAAGAGATCATCCCAGCCGTCATTGTCGTAATCACCGACGCAAACGCCGGTTTGCCATCCGGTGCGCGCGAGTCCGGATTTCTGGGTGACATCGGTGAACGTGCCGTCGCGATTGTTCTTATAGAGATGCGACGTTGGAGCTTGTCCATCGGGCCATTTCTCGTCGAGCCGAGTGCCGTTCGTCAGATAGATGTCGAGCCAGCCGTCATGGTCGTAGTCGAAGAAGGCGATACCGCTGCCCTTGGCTTCAATGATGTAGCGCTTGTGATCGGCGCCTCCCCAGACGTTTGGAACCGTGAGCCCGGCTTCATGGGCAACATCAACGAATTGGACGGTTGAAGACGTGGCACTTGGTGCAGAGCCGGACTGGAGAAGTAGTGAGTTCTGCCATTTCCATAGCGGTGTCGTAAGGGCGTCGAGCAGAGTGCTGCCCAAAACCACGAGGGAAGAGCCAAGAAAACGTCGCCGGGGAAAATTCATAGCGGACGATCAGTCAGATCAACTCTATCATTTCGAGCCTGAGATTTTCGGGAAGGCGCGTGGGATGATTCCCGCCCCTTCCTTTACGGTGATGATCTGGTCGATGGCGATATTCTGCAGCCGATCCTTCTGCCCGCTCGGCCACGTGATTTCAAGGGATTCAATCTTGGTGCGTTTGCCCAGGCCGAAGTGAATGCGTGGGTCGTTGGCCGACATGTAGCTCATGCCTCCCTTCGCCTGTTCGACTTGCACAAAGCCCTCAGACTTCATGGTGAGCGCAGCTCCGATGCCATCGCGATTCGATTTCGTTCCAATCAATTGCACCGTGAGCCAATGATTCGCGTTCCCACCATCGTTGCGCAATAGAGAAGGTGGATCGCCGCGATTGTTGGTAACGATATCGATGTCACCGTCATTATCGTAGTCAGCGGTGGCGAGGCCACGCCCAACAATTGGACGCATAAAGTCGGCGCCCAAAGACTCCGATACCTTGTCGAACTGTCCCTTGCCGAGATTTCGATACATAAGCAGAGGCTCTTTGTACGAGACCTCGCCGTGATAGAGCGCCACGTTGTCGAGCATTGCTCCGTTAAGCTGCAGGATGTCGTTCCACCCGTCGTTGTCGTAGTCCAGAAATTTCATGGCGACGCCGCTTAGCAAAACCGCTTTGTTCCCGATGCGTGAACGGAAAGTCTCATCGGTAAAGGTTCCGTCCTGGCTGTTGCGATAGAGACGATTTAATTCGAAGTCGAGATGCGTGATGTAGACGTCCTGCCATCCATCGCCGTCGACATCGGCCGCGTCGATACCCATTCCTGCCTCATACTTCCCGTCCTCGCTCGCCGCCAGTCCAGAAACCAGCGACACGTCGTCGAAAGTCCCATTGTGCTTATTGATGAAAAGAAAATTCGGCCAGGAGTCGTTGGCGACAGCAATGTCGGGCCAACCGTCGTTGTTGAAATCTGCTAAGACAACTCCCATCCCCTTCGCCTCAGGTTTTCCAACTCCCGACGCATCGCTGACGTCGGTGAAGGTTCCGTCATGATTGTTGTGATAGAGCTTGATGCGCTGGCCTTTGTAATTGCCAGGGTGACAGTAGGATCGGTAGCCGGGCCGATGCTCGCCGCACCACAAATTATTCTTGGGGCTCCACTCGATGTAGTTCGTCACGACCAGGTCTAACCAGCCGTCTTTGTCGTAATCGAACCAGCCTGCGCTGGTAGACCACCCGCCTTCGTCAGCGAGTCCGGCCTTGGCCGTGACATCGGTGAACGTGCCGTTGCCGTTGTTGTGATAAAAGATCGCGCGGCCGTATCCAGTGACGTATAGATCCGGGTATCCGTCATTGTCGAAATCGCCAACGGCAACGCCTTGGCCGTAGTGCCCTTCACCGCCAACGCCGGCCTTTTCCGTGACGTCGGTGAACGTTCCGTCGCCATTATTGTGGTAGAGCGCGCTGCGCAGAGGGTGGGCAGGTTTATAGAGATCGGTCGCCGCGGACTGGACGAAGAACAGGTCCATCAACCCGTCTTGATCGTAGTCAATCCAGCCGACGCCGGTTCCCATGGTTTCGAGATAGTACTTTTCTTCTGTTTGCGTGGAGTCTTGCTGGAAGGTGATCTTCGCGCTCTCGCGGACATCGGTGTAGTGAACGGGGATGGATGGTTCAGTCTTGAGCGAAGTCTGTGCGATCAAGGGCCGAGGGCGCATGGTGGCGCAGATTGCAAGAGCGATCATCACCATCGCATGGAGTGAGATTAGTGGTGCGGCGCGTTGTTTAAATCGTAAGGCTCGACTGTGCATGCTCAGAGGCTGCGATCTGCAATCATCAACGCGATTTGAAGAACCTGTTGGCGAGCGACGGTTGGGATTGGCTGACCTACCGTAGAAGCCTTTGCCGGGGCCTTAGCGAGCGCTTCTTCGATACGATTCACATCGAGCCCTCCGGCATTGCTTCCTTTGAAACGGCCAAGAACTTCTCTTGCTTTGTCGATTTGTCCCGTCTGGTAGTAAAAGACTCCAAGCGTTGAGTAGCTCCCCGCCCACTCGGGAAGGAGTTCCACCGCCCGTTCGAGGCGCTCGGCCGCTTGCTCGGAATTGCCGCGCAAAACGGAGATGAGCCCCAGCCCCCACATGATCTTTCCTGAGCTAGGAACGCGTGCGAGCCCTTTCTGCAGCGTCTGCTCGGCTCCGGTGGGATCGTTGCCGCGAAGCTGGATCATGGTGAGAGAAAGATAGTACTGATCGTTATCGGGATTGCGGCTGATCGCATTGCGGAAGATTTCAGTTGCTTTCGCAGTGTCTCCAAGATGACCTTCAATATCTCCGAGCAAAGAGAGGAAATCATCATCCTGCTGTCCCGATGCTGAGACTGTTTGAGTGGTGGCGAGCGCGTCGGTGTACTGGCCTTTGCGGAAGTATGCGTCGGCAAGATCGAACTTCACATCGTCGGAATCCGGGTTCGCGTGGAGCGCAGCCTGGAAGTGGTGAATGGCATCGTCATACAGGCGGTAACGAGCCATGAGCACACCGACTCCTGTCTGCGTGCGGTAGTCGTCGGCGATGAGTTGATCGAGTTGTGCGATGGTCTTGCGAGCATCGGCGGCGTTTCCCATCTTTAGATACGTTTCGACAAGCAGGTAGAGATCTTGCGTCTGCCCCGGATGCTTACGAATCTGCTCGTTAAGTTCGGCGATGTCCAGTTGTGTCCGCGCCTGTGGCGAAAGGGTCGAGCGATTATCGAGATAGTCGAAAAGATGTTGGTACGGATAAGGCCCGGTAGATGAATTTTTCGAGAGGCTCTGAAAAACATTCAAGTCGCGCTGGGCCGCGGCCGTCTGGTGAAGGCTTCTCTCCACCATGGCAAGCTTGTAATAACCCGTCGCGGCGTCAGTGCTTACTTTTACGTAATGCCGAAGCAGGTCGGCGGCTTCGGTGAATTTCTTGTCGTTAATGCGGAGATTTGCCAGTTCCAGCAACGCCTCTGAAAAATCGGGGTTCGAATGCAATGCCTGCTGAAACAGCGTGTCGGCATGCGCGTAGTTTCCCTGGCGCTCTTCGATGTAGCCGATATTGAAGAGACAGGCGGCATTGTGGGGATCGAGTTTCAGTCCTTCCTGAAAATACTTAAGCGCCTCGTCGAAGCGGCCTAGGTGCCGGTACGAAAGTCCCATGAAGGTGTAAGAGCGCGCTGAAGGATCCAATGCGATCAGAGTCTTGAATTCGTCGATGGCTTTCTCCGCTTTGCCCGACATGAAGAAGCTCTCGCCCAGCGCGGCATGAAGATCAGCGCGCTGTGGGGCTATTTTCAAACCACTCTCAAGCAAAGGGATGGCGTCTTCAAAATAATTCTGGCTCATGCTGACGCGAGCCATCAGAAAAATAACTTCGGTATTTTCGGGCGCCGCTTTGTGGGCGCGCACCAGGAGTTCCAAGGCGTCGAGAGGCCGCCCCTGCTCGGAGTAGACCTGTGCGAGCAGATAGAGGGTTTCGACGGAATCCGGCTTCAGCTTTAACGCACGGTTGAGCGTTACGCCGGCCTTAGGAAAATCGTGAGCCCGCAGGTATGCCTGGCCAAGGTTATGAAGGATCTCGAATGTATCGGGCTGAAGCGCGTTTGCCCGTTCAAGTTCCAGTTGCGCCGGCTTGTATTGTTTTGCCGAGGCCAGCAGGACGCCAAGGGTAAAGTGCAGTTGCACATCTTGTTTGTGGGCGGCTGAAAGTTGGCGCGCCTGGAGTAATGCTTCAGCGGTCTTGCCCGCGGCGAAATAAGCTCGGACAATATTGAACCGGGTCTCGACTGTAAGCGGATGAATGCGCTGAAAATGCGGAATTGCCGCTAGTGGCGAGCCTTTCGCCATGAGAAGCAGGCCGAGGTTGTAATTGGCGTCTCGATTCGACGGAGCAGACTTTAGAACGGTGGTGAATTCTTTTTCTGCGAGGTCCAGCTTTTGTTGAGCAACGTAAAGATTTCCGAGATTGTTGTGGGTTGTCCTGGAATCGGGAGCGAGTTTCAGAGCTTGTTCGAACGCATCGGCTGCGTGATTGAAATCTTTTTCGCTGCTGAAGACGATTCCGAGAAGGTTGTAAGCTTCCACGTTCGCGGGATTGAGGCTGATTTGTTCTTCGAGGATTCTCTGAGCCTGCTCGAACTGGCCCTGCTGGATTAGTCCCTCTGCCTCCTGAAGCGGCGCAGACACTTGAGGCGAGCTATGAGACGCTGCTGCTGTCGGGAGTTGAGTAACCGCGTAGATGGCGGGATGCAACAGCGAAGCGACAAAGAGGATGCCGAGCAGCCTGGCGGCGCCGTGGCGTTCTGTTGTTTGAACCGCAGCCCGAGCCAACATCCCCAAATGCCCTCACCGAAGGCCTCAATATAGCAGTTGCAGCATCTGCCGAGCTATCTGATGTTCTGGCTGTTGTTGCAGTAAAGTCTGTAAGACCTCTCTCGCTTTTTCTTTGTCGTTGCGAGTCATGTGAAGCCGTGCCAGGTTTAGATACGCCTGATCGAAAGCTGGCGCCTTCTGAATGCACGTGCTGAATTTTTCTTCCGCTTCCGAGTAACGCTGTTGCTGCACGAGCAGAACTCCCAAGTTGTTCAGAGCGTCGGCGTAGTCTGGCCGAAGTTTGGTCGCGCCTTTGAGATACTCCTCGGCTTTGGCTGGGTCGCCTTTGCGGGCGTAAAGCATTCCGAGGTTGTAATTGGCTTCAGCATTGGATGGCTCCCGGTCGAGTGCTCGCCTCAGCAGCGCTTCTGCCTCATCAAAGTTTCCCAGTCGCCGGTAAACATTCCCTAGATTCAACAGAGCCGTGACGTAACCAGGGCGCAGTTGCAGAGACTGTTGGAAGTTCTGAATCGCCTCCTCATTGCTGCCTCTTTGCGCAGCCACCATGCCTAGATTGTTCCAGGCTTCCGGATAGTTGGGGCGCAGTCGGACAGCCTGCTCAAGATTCTGCTTCGCCTCCTGCAGGGAACTGCGGCGAAGGTACAGCGTACCGAGGTTGTAATACGCGTCTGCGTTTTCTGGATCGGCGGCGACAACCTGTTGAAACGAGCGCGCCGCCTGCTCAAGAAATCCGCGCTGAAAGAACGCCACGCCGTAGGTGAATGCGTTTCGTTGAAAGGCGTCCTGGTGCAGAGTTCCGGGGAACGGAAGCGCACGATGGAGTCGCTCTGCCGGAGTATGCGGCACTTCCCCCAAGTCCCTGATAACGTCCTCGGAAGTGCAACTTCCCTGGTAGACCCTGACGATGTTCCCCAAGTCATCCACCAGGAACGTTGTGGGCAGCGGAAGATCCCGGTGGCGATCGAAAAGGTAACGATAGACGATGTTGTAAATACCTGCCATTTCCGCGCTTGCGAGGAGGACCGGAAATCGAATGCCTTCCTTCTTGGCGAAGGCATGAACTCCACGAAGCTCGGAAGCCTCATCGAGGTTGAGAGCAACAACCTGCACGCCTTTCGCCACCAGCGTGGAAAGTGACTTGTCCAGCGATCGAAGCTGATTACAAGACTCCGACGAAGCGAGCTGCCAGAAACTCAAGAGCAGGAACTTACCTTGGAACGAGCGAAGATCGCGCAGATTGCCGTCGAGATCAGGGAGCGAGAAATCTGGTGCGGTCACGGGATCGACGAGCCAGGTTGCGATCGTTGTCGGCAGCTTTTCTCCTGTAACCGAACTGCCCGCCTGGGCCCATTGTTTGGGAACGGTGAGGAACGGCCGTGCAGCGAAATCCGCGGCGCCCTCGTGGATCTCAATGCGATGATTGGCTGGAAGGTTGACAAATGTTTGCTCGAGGCCGCTAGGCCATCGGATTGTCGCTTTTATGTTTTCGTGTTTTTGTCCGAGGCCAAAGAAAAGTTCTTTGGTGTGCTGCGACAAGAATCCGGATCCGGACTGAAGAGATTTCGTTTGGCGAATTGGTCCGGATTCAACGGTCACGGTCGTCCCGATGGCGTCGCGATTGCTTTGGCTTCCGTGCAGGCGAAACGCGATCGAATCACCGATGCCATCAAGTGCCAGTCGAAGAATTCTCACTTGTGGCGCAGTTCGGTTCTTGAGAACGATTTCAAGACGTCCGTCACCGTCGAGATCGGCAAGCGCGAAAGCGCGGCTGTCGTCCCGGAAATCCAGGCCGACTACGCCAGAAATGTCAGAGAACGTTCCGTCGCGATTGTTCGCGTAAAAGACATTTCTCTCGTTGCCGTTCCACGTCGAGTCCGACCGAATGAGTTCATTGATGGCGCTCCAACCGCGCTCATAGGCGGAAGAGGGACTCGAATCGGGTGGGGAGTTCGCCACGACCTGGCGCCAAAAAAAGCTTGAGACATCGCGCTCTTGTTCGCCGGAGATGTAGCCGTTCGCAATATACAGGTCAGAAAAGCCGTCGTGATCGAAGTCCCATGCGTCGGTGGACCAGGACCAGCGCCCCATCTCCACCCCTGCCTTCATGCCGGTATTTTCGAACTTGCCATCCCCAGAATTTCGGTAGAGGGAATTTCCAGTCATGTGCCGGCGATAGAGCGACCGCATCTCTTGCGGATCTTTGCCGTGAAAGTGCGAATCGCCGAGAACTCGCAGGCCGGCGGCGACCCACATCCCAGCAGCGTAGATGTCCTGCTTACCATCATTATCGAAGTCGAGCCAGCATGCGCTCATACCCGCACCTGCTTCGTTCACTCGTGCTTCGCTCGATACGGCGGTGAAGGTCCCGTCCGCATTGTTCCGATAGAGGACGTTGCGGCCAAAATCATTCACGACGTATAGGTCAGGCCAGCCGTCACCGTTCGAGTCGCCCCAGGAGCAGGCGAAGCTGTAACGATCGTTCTCCACATCCAATCCAGCATGTTGAGTTCGATCCTCGAAAACTCCATTGCCTTCGTTGTGGAATAGATAGTTTGGAGGGCCGTTCCGCGCGTCGAAATACGGAACCGGATAGCGATATTGATCGAGGCCCTGGTAATAGCTGTAAAGACAGAAATAAATATCGAGGCGTCCGTCATGATCGTAGTCCGCTATGGACGCATGGGTGAACGAACCTTGAGGTGGACGCGCAAAGCGGAAGGCGTCACGTTTGAGCGTGAATCCTCCCTTGCCGTTGTTTGAAAAGAGCAGGGGACCCGTAGCGCACACCACCAGCAGGTCTTGCAGGCCGCGATTCTCAAAATCGGCGAAGAGCGCACATGCCGTGAAGTCCAGCAAACCGACGCCAGCCTTCTCGGTAACGTCCTCGAAACTTCCGTCGCCGCGATTGCGATAGAGGCGATTCGGCAGCCCGGCCGGTTGGCAGACGTAGAGGTCATCGAAGCCATCATTGTCGAAATCTCCGGCAGCGATGCCGTTGTTGCCGTAGACGTCCACGCGAACGGCTCCGTCAAGCACGGTGCGCCAATAGTCGGAGCCGTGCATTAGCTGATTCTTGTAGGAATCGGTTTCTCCGAGCGCAGCCGAAGTGATGTCCAGAAAGGTGCGGCCGCTGGCTCGGCTGACCGTCTCGTGCGTAGCCGCGCATTTCAACAGACGCCACGAACCTGATTCTGTACGCGTCCATTCTGTGCGCCAGACGCCGATTCGTTCTTCGCGTGATTGACGGTCACGCATGCCGACGAAGTCATAGCGGATCATGGCTGCGAGTTTCAGCGGCGAATCGCCCACGGGAGTGCATTCGAAGATTTCGAAATCAGCCGTCTCCAGGCGATTGAAGGCCTATAGGTAATTCCTGATCTCATCCTGAAACCGATCGAAACCAGATACTTCGTCGGAGGGAAACTCCCGGCGAACGACCTCGATCGTTCCTGACCGTATCGGTACCTCGCGAGAGCGCGATAGCCTCGTCGCTTGAATCGCAGAGTCTGCGAATCTGACGGCGGCCGCACCTGCAGAAGGATCTTTCCGAAGTGCCTCGCTCCATTTCTGCAGAAGAGAATCGATCTCAAATGCATATCCCTCCAAAACGTATTCGTCGGTACCCGGATCGGCAAGGCGAAGGATATCGTCAAGTGGAGATTTTTCGGGATAGTGTGGCACGAAGCGCAAATCGGAGTACTCAGGCTGCGCGCCCGAAAATCCGCGCGGCAGATGTCCCAGAAAGTGTTTTTGAATGGGAGCTGGCAGAAAGAGGGCGGAAGTCCACCGGATCTGCTTCAGAAATTTTCTTCGTGACGTGCCTTGACTTCCGTCTTTTGAACCCAGCATTCCCAGGGTCTCTGCAACCGGAGCTCAGCGAATCGGCGCTGGCATTGACGAGTTTAGCAGTCTCTAACGGGGAGCAGGCCCGGTGGAATTTCCAATCACGAGTTCCGAACCGATTTCATATTCCCTGCCCTGAGGGCTGACGGTGCTGGAAAGTTCGTGCAACGCGTCGGCCGCAAGGCGGCCCAGAGCTTCGCGATGGATGTCGACCGTCGTGATCGAAGGGTTGCTGTACTCGGCAAGGCGGGTTCGATCAAATCCGGTGACAGAAATGTCTTCCGGCACGCGGCAGCCCGCATTAAGTAGGCCTTTGATCACACCGACTGCTGTCAGATCGTTTATGGCCATCACTGCTGTTGGGCGAGGAGACATGGTGGCAACCTCGGCACCGGCAGCGAGTCCGCCTTCGAAGCGAAGATCGCCCGGCAACACCGGTCCGGGTTCTAGTCCGAGGTTCCGCATGGATTGCTCGTACGCTTCCAGACGTACGAGATTCGATTTCAGTCCAGGCCTGCCTGCAACAAACGCGATGCGACGATGCCCGTTTTCGTAGAGATACTTCACGATTTGTTCCACGCCCGACAGGTAGTCGATTCGCAGGTTACTGGTCAAGCCGCGAACGGGTGCGTTATCGAGAAACGTTACCGCGATCATTCTTCGCGCAAGCTCGTGAACCAGGCGCAGGCTGATCTCCGAAGTCATTATGGCCACGCCGCGGACTTTGTGTTCCATCATCCGCTCAGCGGCTTGCCGAGTACGGTTCGGATCGTAGTTGGTGTCGCTGAGGATGGCGTCATAGCCCAACTGGCGGGCGCGCGTCTCGAAACCCTTGATGACCTCAGGGAAGAAAGGGTTCTCGATGTCGGACACGATGATCCCCATGGTCCGGCGGTCCCGCGTCGCCAATTGTCGGGCGTGAACGTCGCGGATGTATCCCAGCCGTTTCACGGTGGAGAGGACGAGACGGCGAGTCTCGGTTCCCACTTTTCCCGTCTGGTTCAAGACATTCGAAACCGTGGCAGTCGAGACTTGTGCGGCCTTCGCCACGTCGCGAATGGTAACGCTCATAAGGAAATATCCCGGCCATTTGGGCCGTTTCGCGGCCCGGCAGAGACAAGCGCGGAGTATAGATCAGAAGAAAATTCTTGACAACGCCGCGGACAGCGTGATATTTCCCACACACATCGGAATAGTACGTTTGGACTAGTTTGTGGTTAGGTTAAGCGGTTAATTCGACCCAAACGTTTTTCGCTGACTGGGGAAATTGGGGCTTTAAACAAATTAATTATCTGGCGCCTGCTGCTGGCGTGATCCAACGCGGTTGTAATGCGGCTCGCCGCGTAGCGAACCGAACGAAGCTCAAAGGAGAGCTCATGAATCGACCGGCCCTGTCTTGGATTCTGCGTACGATTTTTGCTATCGCGGTTTGCACCGCCTTCTCTGTGGTCTCCCTCGAAGCCCAGGTGGATACCGGTTCGATCTCCGGCACCGTGACGGACCCCAGCGGGGCCGTTGTGGGTGGAGCAAAAGTTACGCTCACCAACGAAGGGACGGCATCCAGCCTGACCACGACGACCGGGTCGGACGGCGGATACCGCTTTAGCCCCGTGCGTATCGGCAGCTACAAGCTTGAGGTTGTGTCGGAAGGATTCAAGACAGCGAGCGAGATCAACGTCGTGGTCGACGTCAGCTCGAACGTGTCGCGCAACATCAAGCTTCAGACCGGCAAAGTTTCAGAAACGGTGGAAGTGACCAGCGAAGCTCCGTTGCTTCAGTCGCAGGACGCCTCTGTCGGCCAAGTCGTCAACCAGAAAAACGTTAACGACCTTCCCCTCAACGGCCGCAATTTTACGTTCCTGGCGCAACTCTCAGCCGGTGTAAATACTCCTGAAGCTGACACCAGAGGCAACGCTGCCAGCGGCGCGTTCTCTGCCAACGGACTTCGTCCGGCACAGAACAATTACATGCTCGACGGCATCGACAATAACTCCGACACGGTCGATTTCCTGAATGGCACGAACTTTGTCGTTCTGCCTCCCGTGGACGCCGTGCAGGAATTCAAAGTTCAAACATCCCAGTTCAGCGCCGAGCTTGGCCGATCGGCCGGAGCAGTTCTGAACGCCACGATCAAGTCTGGCACGAACCAGTTCCACGGTTCCGCCTGGGAGTTCTTCCGGAATGACAAGCTGGACGCTGCGGATTATTTTGAAGACGCGGGCGGCATCCCTAAGGGCGAGTTGCGCCTGAACCAGTTTGGTTTTTCCATCGGCGGCCCGGTCATCAAGAACAAGATTTTCTTCTTTGGTGACTATGAAGGCCTGCGTCGCGTGCAGGGAACGATTCAGACCGGAACCGTTCCTACTGCGGCGGATCGTGCCAGTGGCTACACCAATCTATCGGACATCATCACGCAAACCGGGGCAATCACCGATTGCAGCGCGGCGGGCGCTCGCTGCGACGATCTGGGTCGCGTAATACCGGGTGGAACCATTCTTGATCCCGCCACCACTCGTCCGGTTACGGCGGGAGTGGCCGATGCGGTCACCGGCCTGATCGCGACCAAGTCCGGATTTGTGCGCGATCCTTTCAGCTTCAATCCAACGCTCGGCTCCAGCGTATTCGGAACCTCCGGTTGCCCAGCGAATACGGTGAATTTTTCGGGTCAGCTCACGAACTGCTTCCTCAACAACATGGACCCAACGCGACTGGACGCGAACGCCATCGCGTTGCTGAATCTCTTCCCGTCTCCCAACGGACCCGGGGCCTCTGGAAACTTTGCCAGCAGCAATCCGTTGTACGAACATCGCAACTCATTCGACACCCGCCTGGATGTCAATTTCACCACGAAGGATCAACTGTTCTTCCGCTTCAGCTACGTCGACGATCCGCAATATATCCCCGGAATCTTCGGTGGCATAGCGGACGGTGGAGCATTCCAACAGGGTATTCAGACCGCATTGTCCCAGCAGAGTGCACTGGTCTACACCCACCTGTTTTCGCCGACCACGGTAAACGTGGCGCGCGTCGGGTTGAACTATCTGCACACCACCCGCACCGGTCCCGAAGGCGGGAATTCGGCGGACATACCATCGCAGTTCGGTATTCAGGGCATCCCGCAAGGCCAGTTGAATGGCGGCCTTCCTTCCATCACGTTTGGCGGACTGTCGACGTTGGGCAGCAACTCGTTCTTGCCCTCCGATGAAACCAGCCAGACCCTTCAGTTCACCGATGACTTCACCAAGATTTACGGGAAACACAGCTTCAAGATGGGCGTGGAGTACCAGCACATCCACTTCGGCACTTTGCAGCCCGGTTGGTCGAGAGGCCAGTTTGATTTCAACGGCCAGTACACCGACATTTCCCAGAACAATGGCAGCAACACCGGTATCGCGCAGTTCCTGCTGACTCCCGCAGCGACGACAGTTGCCGGCGGTGTGAGCGACGTGGGCGGAACGAATACCGTCTTCGCTTCGAACATTTCCAAGACCAACGACGCGAAGAATTATTTCGCCACCTACTTCCAGGACGACTGGAAGGTGAACCAAAAACTCACTCTCAACCTCGGCGTGCGTTGGGATTATTTCGGATTGATCTACGAGCAGCACGGTCGTCAGGCGAACTGGGTTCCGTACGGTCCTCCAACCGGATCCCCCATGTTCCTGATCCCGAGTGGACTTGATCCAAGCACGTTATCGTCAAGCTTCACCACGCAATTGGCGAATGACGGAATCGCTTTGAAGATCGGTGGTTACGGATTAGGCCTCGGCCGGCCGCAGAAACACAACATAGCGCCGCGCTTCGGCTTCGCTTACCAGGTAACTCCAAAATTGGTAGCCCGCGGAGGAATTGGGCTCTTCTACAACGCGTTTGAAAATCAGGGATACGGGCCTAACGACGGAGAAAACTATCCCTTCGTCTTCAACTTCTCATGGTTCAACACCAACGACTGGACGCCGCTTGGTTCGAACCCGGTGGCCAACCCGAATCCATGGACGGGGTGTCCGACGGCAGGACCTGGAGGAGTTGCGACGTCTGTCGTCCGGATTCTCCTGCATCAATTTCTCTCCCACAGCCGTGAATGCCAGCGGATTGGGATTGCAAGGACTGACGTTCGCATTCCAAACGCCCTACACCATCAGCAGCAATTTCACCCTGCAGTATCAGTTGCAGCCGACTTTGACGGTGCAAGCTGGATACGTTTCCACGCTAGCGCGTCATTTGCAGGCCGGCATTGGCGCGAACAACGTGCAGGCAGATATTGCCGTCCGGCACCGCTACGAGCGGTTTTGTCCCATTCCCGGGATTCGGCGGCGGCAGTTATCAGGCAACGGTGGGCGCAAGTGAATACAACGGACTGCAAACGAAGGTGGAAAAGCAATTCAACGGCGGGTTGAACTTCCTCGCTACTTACACATGGTCGAAGACATTTTCCGATGCCGGCGACCTGCTGAATGGCGGCAGCGTCGGAGGCAATGGCTATCGCGCTCCAAGTGTTCCGGGGTTTGGCATCGGCAAGGATCGCGGCTTGGCTAACTTCGATATCCGCAATGTATTCCATTTCAGCGGCGGATATGCGCTACCCTTCGGTAAAGGCAAGCGCTTCATGGGAGGCGCTGGGAAAGTATCCAACGCAGTGATTGGCGGATGGAGCGTGAACTGGATTGCCACCCTTCAGGGTGGTCAGCCGATCACCATCGCTTGTCCCGCTGGAACAACCGCGGGAACCAATTGCGCTTCTCTGAACGTGCCCGGACAGAGACCAGAAGCTGGGAATGCATATCGACGCGAACGGAAAACTCAATTGGTTTGGAAACCCGGCAGCGTTCAACCAGCCTTGCGTTCTCGGAGGCACTCCGGGAGCTCACCGCACCGATTCCAGACAGCCCGGCGGGATGCGTTCCCCTCGACGGTTTCGGAGCCTTGGGCGGCGGCCTTCTACCACCAGAGGACCGGGATTCCATCGCCTCGACTTCTCCGCATTCAAGGACTTCCGGCTCACCGAGCGCTTTACAGCGCAGTTCCGGGCTGAGTTCTTCAACATTCTCAACCACCCGAACTTCAACGCTCCCGGATTCGGAGGAAACGGTGTAGTCGCTGTTTCCAACTCGCTCAACTTCACCAACCCGAATTTCGGTGAAATTGGATCGACTCGCGATGCCCCGTATGATCCGAGACAAATCCAGCTTGCCCTGAAACTGTACTTCTAGGTCGATTTACAACTGTGCGAAAGAAGGCGTTCTTCGTGAACGCCTTCTTTCGCGTAGGGCCCTCTGAGATGCTGCCACGCGCTCGCTGCGCGGTGTTAGCATACGAACCGTGATGATCGGACGTTGGCCATGGGGGTGTATGTCTCTCGTCTTGCTGGCTGGCGCAGTCACATCTTCGATAGCCCAGCAGAATACCCAGCGGCTGAATCAGGCGTTCCAGTCGGCAGTGGCGCAATATGAAGCCGGTCATTTGCCGGAGGCTGCCGCACAGCTTGAGAACCTTCTACGCGACGCTCCGAACAGCTTCGATGTCCATGAGCTTCTCGGATTGGTGTATGCGGGCGAATCCAAGGATGCGCTGGCGAAGCAGCACCTCGAGAAGGCAGTCCAGTTCAATCCCAACTCCGCCGCCGCCAGAACGAATCTCGCGACCAGTTTCATCCGCTTGGGCAAGTTGGATAGTGCGGAAGAGCAGTTGAAGAAAGCGGTCATCCTCGAGCCGAAGAACTTCGACGCCAACCACAATCTGGGCGAAGTCTACGTGCGCACAGGTAAGCTTCCGCAGGCTGTGCCCTTTCTTAAGCAGGCTCAGGGCATCGATCCAACGTCCTATGACAATGGCTACGATCTGGCCCTCGCATATCTCTATACGGGTCAGCCGTCGCTGGCGCGGCAGCTTGTGAAAGATCTGCTTCAGGCGAAAAACACTTCCGAACTCCACAATCTTCTAGGCCAGATCGAAGAGCAGGACGGGAAATATGTCGAGGCCGTCAGTGAATTCGAAGTGGCGGCGCACCAGGATCCCAGCGAGAGCAATCTGTTCGACTGGGCCAGCGAATTGCTCCTGCATCAGACGCTCGAACCGGCGATAGAAGTCTTCCGGCAGGCTGCAGGGCGCTATCCCAATTCGCCGCGGTTGGCCATTGGACTGGGCATCGCGTATTTTTCGCGCGGAATTTATGACGAGGCCGTCAAATCTCTTTTGCGGGCGGCGGATCTCAGTCCTTCCGATCCACGATGCTACTTGTTTTTGTCCAAAGCCTACGACAGTTCGCCGGGCAGGCGGATGAGGTCATCCAGCGGTTCAGAAAGTTCTCGGATCTGCAGCCGGATGACGCGCGAGCTTCCTTTTACTACGCCATGAGTCTGTGGAAGGGAAAGCGAGCCCAAGACCCAAATCTCGATTTCCATCAGATCGAGGCATTGCTCAAGAAAGCCGTAGCGCTCGATACCAAGCTGCCGGAAGCCCATTTGCAACTCGGCAACCTCTATTCGGACCAGGCTCGATATGCGGAGGCGATTCCTGAGTATCGGAAAGCGTTGGATGCCAATGACGACCTTCCAGACGCGCATTACCGTCTGGGCCAGGCCTATGTACATACTGGCGAAAAAGACAAAGCTCAGCCGCAGTTCGAGGTTTATCAGAAGCAACGGGCGCAACGCATGGCGGATCTCGACAAGCAGCGGGCGGATATCCGGCAGTTTGTGTACTCGGAAAAGAACGAGAACGCAGCCAAGCCCTGAACGACGTCTTTAATAGATAGTCGCAGCAATGCCTTGATTCACAGATGCCAAGTTTGAGGCAAAAAACGCTAAGCGACGCATCGAGCCCTCGCGAGATTAGCCAGACTCTCGGCCGTACGCGAAGAGACTTTCTGCGCGGTGCCGCCGGAGTCGCCGTCGCCAGCACGCTGTTGCGTCCATCCTGGGCTCGCGCAGCGGCCGTTCGCCCGAAGCGCAAAGTTGTGGTCGTCACCTTCGGCGGGGGCGCGCGCGATCAGGAGACGTTCATGCAGGAAGGCCAGGAGAACATTCCGCACCTGATGCGAAAACTGATTCCCCAGGCGAGCTTTTTCACGCAAGTTGTAAATCGTGGGATTCTGGGCCATTACGTCGCGACCGCCAGCCTTGCGACTGGCGTCTATGAGACCTTCAACAACTTCGCCGCCGTTGCTCCGCAATCGCCGACGGTCTTCGAATACTTCCGCAAAGACTTGAAGCGTCCTTCTTCGGATGCGTGGGTGATCGCTCCCAGCAACGGATTCAACCGCATCGGAGAGAGCAGCCATCGATCGTACGGCGCAGGGTTGGGCGCTCGCGTGATTCTTCCGAAGCGCCTGCTGACCGCGGCCACCTCAGGGAAGAGTGACGACTACCAGCACCTTCTGAGGGACAACTATGAAACTCCTTATTTCGCGCCAGAGCTCGCGGGTACTGAATTCGAACTGCAGCAGCTAGAGATGATGCTGAAGGTCTCAGTTGACGATTTCAAGACGCACGCGCAAACGTTGTCGAGCCCGGACGAGCTGTCCGTCTATATTGCCCGCCAGTTAATGCGGCAGGTTGCGCCCAGTCTGTTGTGGATTACGATGCACGATATCGACATCGCCCACGCCGGGGCGTATTCGCTCTATATCGATGGAATCCGCCGGACCGACCGACTCTGCTCCGATTTGTGGAAGACGATCCAAAACGAGCCCGAATACGCCGGGAACACGACTCTCTTGATCCTGCCTGATTTCGGCCGCGATTCCGACGACGATGCCGGAGGCAACGGTTTCCAGCACCACCGGACCGGCGACACGCTATCGCGCACCACATGGATGCTGGCCGCCGGGCCCGGTATTCGTGAGGGCGTTGTCTTCGATCGCGCCGTGGACTCCACCGATCTTGTGCCAACGGTGGGATCAATTTTGGGATTTGATGCGTCGCTTGCACAAGGGAAACCGATCGGCGAACTGTTCTAACGCCATGCTGCCACGTGAGCTCAAACCCGAACAGTTTTCGAGCTATCCGCCGGAGGGGCGGAAGCTGGTCATTGATCACTTGTCGACGTTGCAGCAATTGCCAGCTCACCTTTCTGCCGGGATTGCTCCGTGAGCTCATCGACTTCGACTTCAAGTTTCCTGCAGAGCGACGCGCTCGTGAAAGGGAACTGGCGAATCTCAGCGCACTTTCCGCGGCGCAACTGAGAGAGTGGTTCCAGGGATTTGCCGAGATCCAACTTTCCCCGCAGCTCGAAGAGTTCGATTGGGCCAAGGCGCCCGGACAGTTTGTCGAGCGGCTCTCCGCCCATCTTTGGAGCACGCATCAGATCGACGCTTTCCGCCGGGCCTCGAACGATTATGCGGATCGCCTGCGGGCTGCCGTCCCGCCTGAGCCGCCTCCCATCCCACGACTGGGTATCACAGTCATCGGCCAGGGAGTGGCAACGTACGACGAGCCTCTGTTCCGAAAACTTCGCTCGCACGGAGCATACTTCACTCGCATCAAGCCAGAGAACGGGCTACAGCAGTTGCTGGACGCCGTCGCCGCTCGTGCCAAGTCCCATGCAGCGCCGTACGGGCATTGGTATATCGACGGAGGCGAAGCTTCCGACCACGATTCGGCGGTGACTTGCGTTTCCTACAACGCTCTCGAGCCGGCGCGCGCGGCACTGCTGCGCAAAATGCAAGAGGAGATCGACCGTCCGGGCATGGGACCGGAAGCGCTGCGCACGCTGCTGGCCCAGATGCGTCCCGATGACCTCGGTATGAAGGCCGCGACCGGCCATCTGCATGACGAAGTGCTGGAGCGATTCGAGGTCAGTCTTCTGACCGAAGGTTCGGGAACGCAAGTCTTCAGCACCAGCTTCGCGCAATGGGCCGCGCGCGAAGTGTTGCGACGGGCGCAGCCAATGACTCTCATGGTTCGATTTGGCCCAAGGCAGCGGCAAAAGCCGATGAATGAAATGCTCTCCGCAGTGCCGGCGCGTCCCGAACTCGACTTCCTGGGCTCGCTGGTGGATGGTGATTTTGGGGCCTATTACAACTGGATCAATCAGCAGCGCCTTCCGGGGGCGGAGCAGTCGTCGTTCCTGGTTTGGTTCGAAGGACACAATCAGGCTCTCGCAATTGGTCCCTCCATGGCACGCGGGACGCAATCGACTTCAGCCGCCGACTTGAAGCAGGTTCTTTCCTGGACGGCGTGACTACGATGTATGTCCTGACTTTTTGTGAATCGACGTTTTCTTACATTGAACGAAACGCGAATTGAAACAATCAAGAGGCGAAAAAATGGATCGACGAAATTTCTTGAAGCAGACCGGAACGTTTATCGCGGGCGCGGCTCTCGCACCCTATGCACTTCCTGAGGGCGGAGCGCAATCGGGCGGCGCAACAGCAGGCGGACGCCTCATCCTGCCAATGAATCGAAAGTGGCGCTACAGCCGGACCGTTGTGGAAGGCGGCCACGCGAAGGATTTCGACGATTCCAAGTTCGACGCGGTAGTAATCCCTCACACGAATATTCCACTTGCCGTGGCACAGCTTTGACGAGAAAACCTACGAGTTTGTCTCGCTGTACCGGCGCCGCTTCAAGCTTCCGTCCGAGGCACGTGGCAAGCGCGTCTTTGTCGATTTTGAAGGCGTGATGACGGCGTCTACAGTCTGGATCAACGGGACAAAACTGGGAGAATACAAAGGCGGCTACACACCCTTCTCATTCGATCTGACGGAGCATATCGATTTTGCAGGTGAGAATGTCCTTGCTGTAGATGTTGACTCCAGTGAACGGCCTGACATTCCGCCGTTCGGATACGAAATTGATTACCTCACCTTCGGCGGTATATATCGCGAAGTTTCTTTGCGAGTCGTGCCCGCAACTTTCATCGAAAACATCTTCGTGCGTCCCAAGAATGTCCTCACTGCGAAGCCTGAGGTGGACGTGACCTGCTTCGTCCAGCACCTGGAAGCTTCGAAGGATGCTCTGACTCTAGAGGTCGAATTGCTCGATGGCGAGCGCGTCGTCGCCAAGGCAACGCAGGCGGTCCCAGCCTCCGGCGCAGCCAGCGAACCCACGGCGCACTCGCTTCACCTGGGGGGCTTGAGCGGAATCGAGTTGTGGGACATGCAACACCGCAAGCTTTATTCGGCCCGTGTTCGCCTGCGGCGAGGTACGCAAGTTCAGGACGAAGACTCGCGCCGCTTCGGTTTCCGCGAGGCCCAATTCACCGATCACGGCTTCGAGTTGAACGGCAAGGCCATCAAGCTGCGAGGCCTTGATCGCCACCAGACTTTCCCCTGGGTTGGGCAGGCCATGGCTGGCCGCGCTCAGCGGCGTGATGCGCAGGTCTTGCGCAACAGCCTGAAGTGCAACATTGTCCGCACCTCACACTATCCGCAATCGCGCCACTTTCTTGATGCTTGCGACGAGATTGGACTTCTGGTGCTCGAGGAGATCCCCGGCTGGCAGCACATTGGAGATCAGCCGTGGAAAGACATTTCCGTGGACAATGTCCGGCGCATGATCCGGCGCGATTGGAACCACCCGTCGATCATCCTGTGGGGTGTGCGCATCAACGAATCCAAAGACGATCACGACTTTTACGTTAAAACGAATGCACTGGCGCACCAACTCGACTCGAGCCGACAGACTGGGGGGATCCGCTATTTCCAGGAATCAGAATTTCTGGAAGACGTGTTTACTATGAATGATTTCGGTTTCCCGCTGAAGCCGCCGAATCATCCACGCTATTTGAATACGGAATTCGTCGGGCATACCTATCCCACCAAGACGATTGACCAGGTCGAGCGCCTTACCGAACACACCATGCGCCATGCACGCATCCACGACCAACTCGCTTCTAACCCGCAGTATGCGGGAGGCATTGGCTGGTGCGCCTTCGACTACAACACGCATGGGAATTTTGGCTCCGGCGATCGGATTTGCTATCACGGAGTCACCGATATCTTCCGTGAACCAAAGCCGGCCGCAGGATTCTACAAATCACAGTGCGATCCCGCTGAGGAGATCGTGCTGGAACCGGCTTTCCATTGGGCGCGCGGCGACGCATCGATCGGATTTTCGAACGCCGTTGTCTGCTCCAATTGCGATCACTTGAAGTTCTATATCGACGACACTCTCGTCGCGGATGTCGATCCAGATCGCAAGCAGTTTGCACACCTGCGCTATGCTCCCTTCGTCCTCGAAATGGGAGAACTGTTTCACAATTGGGGCGATTTGAAACTGGAAGGCTATATCCAGGGCAAACTTGTCATCACGAAGCGGCTTTCGGGACGCGGGGTAGACACCAAATTCCTCCTGCTTCCCGACGACACTCAATTGAACGCCGACGGCGCAGACGTGACGCGCGTCGTGCTGCGGGTCACCGACGAGTTCGGAGCGATTCAGCCCTTCGCAAATGACGCCGTCAAGTTTGAATTGGAGGGCCCCGCGCAGATCATTGGCGACAATCCGTTCTCACTGGTTGGGGGCACCGGCGCAATCTGGATCCGGGCGCAGGAGAAGGCTGGCAACGTGCGCCTTAAGGCAGTCCACCCGCACTTGGGCGCCCAACAAGTAGATATCGATATTGTGGCTGCGACTGATGAGATGGTTTAGTCGTGGTTAAGTGACTTACATCGCGCGATTGAGATTCGCTTTTTTGGGTTTCGCCGTCCGGGTCGTCGCGTTGGACTCAATATCCTGTTCTCTTTTGTGCGATCTCCGTGCTGATGGCCGTACCCTTTACGATTCGCTGCTCAGGTGACGGTCCTTGGCAGCAATCAGGCTCGAGCCTCGTAACGACCCGCACTGGTCATTCTTTCGGCCAAGTGCGTTCCGTGACCTAGCAGCGGTTGCAAAACGGCCAAGAGAGATGAGCCATCACCATCAAAATCCAGTGTCGATTTTTCGATGTATCCCGAAGCTCCATCTGCGAGGAGCTTCCGGTCATTCTTCTGCGCCAGACCGGAAAGAACGACGACCGGAATTTGCTTCGTCAGCAGATTGGTTTTGAGCTGCCGAAGCACCGCTGTTCCTTCCATCGTCGGCAGCATCATGTCCAGAAGGATCATGTCGGGCCGCGTGGCCTCCGCGCAAGTCAGTCCTTCGCGGCCATCCCCGATGGCGGTCACTTGATACCCTGCTTTTACCAATATTCTGGAAATCGCCGAGCGTAACAGGCGACTGTCTTCAATCACGAGTATCGTCATACGATGAGTCCTTCTCCGAAGTTAGCTACTACACGGTCATCTGCCCCTTGATTTGGGTCTTCGATAAAGGTTAGAAGCAAGGTCCTAGCCTCTGACGACATTTTTCCGAACTCGATGCCATTGCCAAACTGTTTATGACGGGTTACCACTTTGCCGTTGAGCACGAGTTTTTTGTGTCCGAGCCACAGCGCCAGCGTCACGAATGTGCCGATTTCCAGAGTGAATACCGTCTCGATGTAACATCCGCCTGCGCTGAGGTCGGCCGTTTCGGTGCGCATAGGCGTTTCGATCGCTTCCGCCCTCAATTCCGTTTGAACTGCTCTTTTCAGCCGATGAAAGCGTCGTCGCTCGATAGTCTTGGGCTCAATACTATTCTGCAAAAGATTCGCTGTGTTCATACATGTTCCCCTTAATTCCGGCTTTCCGCCCATCCAACATCGGGCCGGTCTATGCAGTCGCTTCTGTTAAGAGTGCTACGTCAATCCTTGCTGCTTACTACCTTCGAAAACATCGCAGCAGGTTCTGGGTTACACCCTTGGTTTGCCAACTCGGCCATCAGCCTTCAAGGTGTGACCCAGAACATGCGAGTGTGCAACTAGCCCTTTCGGATCCCGCTCCTGTTATTGCACCGTCAAAGTCAACGGGAGCGAGTGCTGCAGAGAACCCGAGCTGCCGCTGACGGTTACGGTGTAAGTTGCAGGTCCTGTTTGAGTATTGGAACCGATGCCAGTACCGCCAGCGCATCCCACCATCAGGAGCATTCCGCCGACGAGCACCGCCAGGAGTAACAGCTTTTTCCATTGCTGGTTACGGCGCTTCGAGTTTGCGAAGATCATTCCTAGAAGTCCAAAACACTGCAAGGGCATGAACATTCCATAGAATGGCCGCTCCGCCAGATTGATGTTCATCATTTGTGCAGAGGATGCAAGCGTTTTGATCGTCAGCGTGACCGCAGCAGAAGTCGATCCTGGTGTGACACTCGATTTGGAGAACGCACAGGTGGCGCCCGCTGGAAGCCCTGAGCAACTCAACTGGACGGGGTTAGCAAAGCTTCCGCCTAACGGAGCCACGGTAATCACAAAAGTCGCGCTAGCCCCGGCGGTCACCTTGGCGCTCCGCGTCCCGCTAGTGAGATTGAAATCGGAACCATTCCCATTCAAGGCGATCGTATGGGATCCGCCATCCGCATTGTCGGAGATTGTGACTGCGCCCGAGATTGATCCAAACGACGCGGGTCTGAAGCTTACGCCGATGGTGCACGTTTTACCGGATGCCACAATCGCGGGACAATTGTTCGTCTGAACAAAACTTCCCGAGACCTGGATGCCAGAGATAGTGAGTGGATCGGTTCCGCTGTTGGTCAGGGTCACGTTCTGAACCGGGCTGGTGACACCGACTGAGACAGTACCGAAGGTGAGACTCTGCGACGAAAGTGTGATGCCAGGACCAAATCCGACACCGGTTAACGGGATCGTGTGCGGTGATCCAACGCCATCGTCGGTGATAACGACCGAGCCGGTCCGTGTGCCGCCAGCTGTGGGCGCAAAGGCGACCGCAAGGGTGCAGGTGCCGGCGGCCGGAACGCTGCTTCCGCAGTTGTTGGTTTCTGAAAAATCTCCACTAGGGACGATACTCGATATTGAGAGCGGCATGCTGCCGAGATTTCTCAGGACAACGTTTTGAACCTGGCTGGTCGTTCCAGTTGTTTGAGTACCAAACTGCAGAGACGGGGGCGTTAAAGAGATAACTGCCTGCGTCGCAGTTTGCAGCTTCATAACGAAGCTGTCGGCGCCGCCGCCAGCGAACCCGGGCTGCACAGCGGTCGGGGTCGTAGGAAAGTCTGTCGAGTTCGTCACTCCGGCGATGTAGAGATTGCCCGCCCGATCGAAGGTCAATCCAGCTGGCGCGCCTGAATCGTCTCCCGAACCACCGAGGTAGGTCGCAAACAACTGACTGGTCCCGGTAGCGTTGATCTCCACAAGCAGCGCGTCTTCCCCGCCGCTATACGGCTCGATCGCATCCACCGTCTCAAATGAACTGCTCGATGTAACCCCTATGATATACGCGTTGTTGTCGTGATCCAGCGCAATGGCCTGGGGGATTGCGAGGTTATTGGGTCCAAGAAATGTTGAGTATGAGAGCGTGGCGCCGGTCGGATCAAATTTGGTGACGAAACCGTAGCTGCAGCCCCCGCCGAGAGACCCGGGATCGCAAATGCTCGTCGAAGTTACTGGAAATGTCCCGTCACTGAAAGTCAGGCCAGTAACGTAGGCAGAGCCACTCGCATCTGCAGCGATTCCGGTGAGTGTGACGGCCATGCCGCCGCTGCCGTACAGATAAGTCGAATAATCCAACGCACCGGCCTGACTGAACTTGCTGACGAATCCAATCGACGTATTCGAATTCGTCGAATTTGTAGTGAGGTACGCACCCGATGTGGCTGGAAAATCGTACGTATTGGTGTAGCCCGTAACAAAGAGATTGCCATCGGAATCACTGACCATTCCCGATATCACGCTATTGGGCTGTGGCCAGCACGGTGTGCCACCGCAATCGAACGGCACGTTCGTGTGGCCGCCAAAGTAGGTGGAGTACACCAGAGACGCTCCGTCTGGACTGAACTTCGTGACGAATCCATAGTTTCCGAAAAAGCCTCCATCATTGGGCAAGGCGTTCGGCTGCAAAGCGTTCGAGGTCACCAAATTTGTGGAAGATGTAGAGCCCGCTAGGATCATTTCTCCGGATCTGTCGACCGCAAGACTCGTCGGCATGTCCGAACCATTTCCTCCGAAGTAAGTGGAATACAGGAGCGACGAACCATCGGAAGAAAGTTTGGCGAGAAAAGCATTAAACCCGCCGGGATAGACTTTCTGGAACGGGTGTACAAGAGGAAAGTCGGGGGAAGCGGTGCTACCGGTGATATAGACCTGGTTCAAAGAGTCGAGGGCGATGGCATATCCGTCGTCTTCACTGCTGCCGCCGATGTAGTCGGCATAAATCAGTTGCGAGCCGGTTGCGTCTAGTTTTGCCACGAAAGCGTGATCATACCCAGCTGCCGGCGAACCAAAAGTGTCGAGAGCGATGTCCGTGGAATCGGTCCGTCCCGCAACATAGACGTTGCCGGTTGAATCTACTGCGACACCCGCGACCTGGTCGTCGCCGCTTCCGCCTAAATAGGTCGAGTATGCCAATACAGGATCAATCACAACAGCTTTGCTGCGGTCGACGCCTTCCAATCGGAAACCGATGCGATTCGCGCCCTTAAGGACATAGCCTCCCTTGAGAGGAATGCGTCGCCCATGAATTTCCTGGTAAACAATGGGGGCTTGGAAACTGAGTTCGCCACCGGTGGTCTGCAGAACAAGGTTTCCGTTATTGCTGATTTGGAGCTGGCTGGCCCCTTTGATCTCAAACTCAATCTGCTGCGGGTCAGCTTTCGCTGCCACGACGAAATCGTATTCCAACTGCCGCTGATTTCCGTAGTAGACCAAATCGATCCCAGGATAGACGCTCTTGTAACGAATCTGAGCGAAGGTGGGGATGTTCCGATGCCACTTCGCCGGATCGTTGCCGATGAAGTAGTTCACTCGCGCGGTCTGCGCTTGTTCGCCGATAGTCACGGGATTCTGCGCCGCGCCGATCAAGCGAAACTGAATTGCCGTACGCTTTACCGAGTTTGTTCGAGCAACCTTGGAGTCATTCGTAGACTTTGCAGGGCGGGAGGCGCGAAGAGCCAAGGACATACCGTTCGCCGTCAGGTACGCCCGATAGCCTGGACCGCGGGAAATGAACTTTACCTGAGGGCTGGATTGGCCCCGATTCACTTCGAACGTTAGCGGCAGTTTGCCGTAACTGAGCTTGTTGGTAGCGCCAGCATCTGGGACCGACTGTCCTTTTGAAGGTACGGTAACCAATAAGATTCCAATGATCGCGCAAGCAAGGTATTTGAATCGCATCGAAATGCCTCTCCTAAACAAAAAGTTGGGGGAGGAGGGCCGAGCAGTGTTCATGCACTTTGTATAAGCATGGGACATGCCGAATGTTTAATTTTGGGTGATCTTTATAACTGCTTTGTCCGCGTGGACTTAGGAAGAATTACGGCTGGGTGTAGGAATCGCAAGGTGAGGCCGGAGTCTGCGATTCAGACTTCTGTCCGCATTGTAGAAACATTCGCCAAGCGTCTTATTTCGACGTTAGTAACCGGGTAGGGCTTGGGCTGCGATTATCTTTAAGCCTTCTTGTTTTCTTCGATCTTCATCTTAGCCAACAACTGATAGATGGTGGCGCGGCC
Source organism: uncultured Acidobacteriota bacterium (assembly GCA_963819455.1). Classification (GTDB taxonomy): domain Bacteria; phylum Acidobacteriota; class Terriglobia; order Terriglobales; family Acidobacteriaceae; genus Sulfotelmatobacter. The sequence goes on along the minus strand of CAWFWF010000006.1, from coordinate 807,452 downwards.
GATTCCCAGCACTTCGGCGGCGCGAGCTTTGTTGCCACCTACACCTTCGAGAACGCGCATGATGTGGCGTCTTTGCACTTCCTCCAGAGGTAGAAAAGTGTCATCTGGCCTCTCCTCCTCCCGGATCGGAGCACGAAGCTTTTCTGGCAGGTCTTCAATGTCGATAAGGTTGCCGTCGACCATCATGCAGGCGTTGCCAAGCACGTGCTCAAGTTCACGCACATTTCCAGGCCAGGGATAGGCGGCGAGTCTGGCCTGAGCTCTTCTCACGAGTCCGGCAATGGGCTTGCGGTATTCATTGGAGAACTTTTCTATGAAATAGCGTTCAAGGAGGGGAAGGTCTTCGCGGCGATTCGCCAGGACAGGCAGGGGGATTTCCACGACAGCCAGACGGTAATACAGATCCTCACGGAATTGACCGTCCCGAACCATGGCCTTGAGATCCCTGTGGGTGGCGGCGACAACTCGCACATCAATATTCTTTGGGGTCAGGCCTCCAACACGCTGGATCTGATGGTTTTGCAAGACGCGCAACAACTTAGACTGAGCCGTCGGGGAAAGTTCCCCGATTTCATCGAGGAAGATCGTACCTCCATCGGCGTGTTCGAACAATCCCACCTTGTCCTGTGTTGCCCCGGTGAATGCGCCCCGCACATAACCGAAGAGTTCGCTTTCAACCAAGGTATCAACCAAAGCCGAACAGTTGCATACAACAAAAGGGCCTGAGGCCACCGGACTCCTACGATGCAAAGCCCGGGCGACAAGTTCCTTTCCGGTGCCAGTGGCGCCTGTGATCAGAACGGTTGTGAAATGTGGCGCAATTCGGCGAATTCTCGCATAAACCTCCAGCATGAGGGGGCTGCGACCGATCATCCCCTCGAATTTGTATGCGTCCACCAGTTCCTGATCGAGGCGCAATGTTTTGGTCCGAGCTTCGGCATCGGCGATAAGAGAAGCGATTCGAGCCCGAAGCTTACTGATTTCGATGGGTTTCGTAAGGTAATCGGTAGCTCCCTTTTGAATGGCTTGCACCGCAGATTCAGGGGAGTAATGAGCAGTAATCAGAATAACCTCCACTCCCGGGTCAACGCTTACGATACGCTCTAAGAGCTCGATGCCATTGGTGCCCGGCATGACCAGGTCGAGGAGAACCACTCTAGGCCTGACCCGCAGAAACAGTTCGAATCCCTTTTCCGGGTCTTGGGATGTGAAGATTTCCAAACCCTGGCGTTCAAGCGTTACCTTGATCAACTCCAGGTTATCCGGATCATCATCGATCGCCAACAACCTTAGTGGGCTGGATGTACGCATACCTTATCGTACCTGTGAAGTGATCGAAGTACGACGCCGAACTCGGAGGTGCAACAAAACAACGAATCGACTGAGTCACCCCCAAACCACGTCGCTGATTGATCTTAACCCGACCTCTTGGAGATGACACGCCGAATATCCGATTCGATCCCCCAATGACAAGATTGCACACCAGCATTTAGAACCCGTCTTGCTTAATCTTGCAAAATCCAGTCCGCTGTTCGCTCGATGAAGTGAAAGGCGAGCTTTTGCTGCGAAGTATTGGCCCCTTCTGTCCTAACGACTCGAACCCTGCCCACAAACAGGTCTCGTTCGGCGCTACAAATGAAGGCATCTAACACTTCGTTCTGCGACAGAGATACAGGCATATGGCAGAGAAAGCCCCCTGCACTAATATTTTCCGTAACAGTGAGTTGTTCAAACGGTCGCTGCAGCTGGTCTGTGCCCTTCAATTTCATGGTTAGATTCATGCGCACGCGTACATGCGCGCGACGCTCAGACGGCCGGCTCTGCAGTTCCGTGGCAAGAGTAGTTTTGAGCTTGGTAAAATCAATCGGCTTTTCGAAGAATCCAGCCGCACCCAAGGTTTTCATGTAATCGCGATACTTCGCCGCCGACTCGCCGGTGACCACAAATATCGGTATACGATTTGTATAGCTCAGGTTATGAAAACTTTGACACAGCTCAAAGCCTGAGCAGTCCGGCATCATCAGATCAAGCAAAATGGCGCGCGGTCGATGCCCCAATGCCAGTTCGAGGGCCTGCACCGGGTTTCCCGTATCAATGATCTCGTAGGTATCGGACAATCGCATTTTGATCATTCCGCGCAAGACATCATCGTCGTCTACGATCAGAATCTTTTCCATGAAAACCTCCCATATATAAATACGAGCGTCGAGTTGCGAAACTCAGCAGACACTGGTTGCAGCAACTGTTCCGTCCAGAGCCTCTCTTACTTTGGTAGCCAATTCGTCGCGGGTAAAAGGCTTCGGCAAAAAGAAGCTACCTTCCTCCAGAACACCGTGCTGTCCGACCATCTGACCGGTATATCCCGACATGTACAGTATGTGGATGCCGAGTCTCTTCTCCGACAAACCATTCGCAAGCACACGGCCGCTGATGCCGGGCATAACAACATCGGTCAATAAGAGATCGATCGGTTCTTCATAAGCGTCACTGATCTTGATGGCTTCAGCCGCATTCTCGGCCTCAAGAACGCGATAACCGCAAAGCTCTAACTGCTGCCGGCTTAACTTTCGAAGGGACGCCTCATCTTCAACGAGCAACACGGTTTCGGACCCGCGTAAGCTAGGTTGCGAGGAAGCAGATTTGACTGGGGTGACAGCTTCCTCCACCTTGGGCAGGTAGATCCTGAAGGCTGCACCTGCGCCAGGCTCGCTGGCAACATCGATGTATCCACCGCTTTGCTTTACGACTCCATAAACTGTGGACAATCCGAGGCCGGTGCCTTTCCCTTTTTCCTTCGTGGTAAAGAACGGTTCAAATACACGCGCGCGGGTTGACGCATCCATTCCAACTCCGTTGTCAGCGACTGTCAGTAACACGTAGTCGCCGATCACCACCGGAAACGGGTACCGGCCGGCAAACTCCTCGTCCACGTAGAAGTTTGACGTCTCCAGTTTGAGTTCGCCGCCGTTCGGCATGGCGTCTCGCGCATTGACAGCGAGATTCAGAATCGCCTGCTCAATCTGTCCTTGATCGGCTTTGATCAATAATTCGGAATCGAGGGAGGTCTTCAGGAGGATGTCCTCTCCGATGAGGCGCTTCAACATCTTCTCCATATCTCTGACCACTGCATTCAGATCGAGTACGCGGGGGTCCATCACCTGCTGGCGGCTGAATGCTAAGAGCTGCCGGGTCAGGCCCGCTGCTCGATGTCCAGCCTTAAGCATTTCGTCGATGCAAGTGCGCAATCGGCTGTCCGTGGGCGTGCCCTCCTGGACAATTTCGCCGTATCCGATGATTACGCCCAGAAGGTTATTGAAATCGTGGGCTATACCGCCCGAGAGCCTTCCTACGGCCTCCATTTTTTGCGCCTGGCGGAATTGTTCTTCGAGAGTCTTCCTCTGCGTCACATCGCGGTTGACAATCACTAGCTTCTCGGCAGTTCCACCTTTCATGATGGTGCTGGCGCGCGATTCCAGCGTGCGCCAGCTGCCATCTTTATGGCGCATTCGATATTCCACTGTCTTGCCACTTCCCGTACTCCGAGCGTCTTCTGCGGCCTTTTGAACTTTCGCCCGATCCTCCGGATGAATTTGCTCCCAGACAGTGGTGCGTTTCAATTCTTCGGGCTTATAACCCAGAATCGTTTCGTACGAGGGGCTGTTATAAATCCGCTCACCCGTCATATCGACGACAGCGATCATGTCAGCTGCATTTTCAGTGATCAGCCGGAATAGTTCCTCCCGTTCGAGAAGTTGCTTCCGGACAGCGTTAATCTGAAAGTGCTGGTAGACCGTGTAGATATCGAAGAGAAGCACCATCCCAACCAATCCAAGGATAGTGTCGTTCAAACGAGCTGAATTGTTTTCCGCGTAATACGCGTGGAGGGTGGGAAAACCGAAAGAAACAATACCGCCCGTAAGCAGGAGGGTGATTATTACTGCGCAAGTCCACAACCAGAGCTCACGCCGCTCCACGACGCGGATTCGATCACGAAGGGTTGTTGCTGCCTCTACGTTGGCCTTAAGCTGTTCATTCGGTTCGACCGTTTTCATATCCAACCCTCACTGTTACTCATCATGCGAATAAGAAAGCTGACTTACTGTCTCTCGAGCAAAGCGGGGGAGGAACGCATGGGATTAATGCACGGGAAGGGCCGTTGTACGGGTGCATATCCCCCTGATCCTCGAGGTAAATGTTTACGCTTCAATTACTTCCGGCGTGGATCTTTATACCCTTGAGCGAGGGCGAGTTTGGCTTGTCCGCAGGTTGGAATTCGGTCTGAATTCAGGACAGTTGAATCGTCTGTGTTTGTGCGGCGGTGAGATCCGGCCTTAGGCTCATTTTCGCCGTCACACTTAGCAGTTCGGCCTGGAAAGCACCAAACAGTTCGGCAGCCTGATCTACTTTGTTCTCTCGGCCAAACTCCTCAAGAAGTTTGGCGCGCTCGAAACTGTCAGACAGTCCGAGGTAGCCCACTTCCCCCTTGAGAGTGTGAGCGATCCTCTCGATGGTTCCGGCTTCCTGGCGCTCGATCGCGTTCTGCAGATTGGAAAGGTGTTTAGGGCACTCCTCTAAGAATATCGATATCAGTTCATCGAGAAGCTCGCGGTCTCCATCCAACTTTTGCAGTGCACGTTCATAACTCCACGCCACCGATAGAATTTCTACGGCAGGCACTTGCGAGGGCGGAAGCTGGACGTCTTGTGAGCCGAAGAAGCGCTCGAGCATCTGTTCGATACTTCGACTATTGATTGGTTTACTTAAGTAGCCATCCATGCCCGCTTCCAAACAGCGTTCGCGATCCCCTTTCATCGCGTGTGCCGTCATTGCGATGATCGGGATTCGCCCTCCGGTTGAGCTCTCTCGATCGCGGATGGATCGAGTGGCAGACAGGCCATCCATAACCGGCATCTGCACATCCATGAAAACGAGATCAAATGTCCCAGATCCCAAAATCTTCACCGCTTGCTGTCCGTTGTGCGCAATCTCAATCTGATGCCCCATCTTTTCAAGCATTCTTACCACTACAGCCTGATTGATCGGATTGTCTTCAGCGAGGAGGATTCGCAACCGCTTTCTAACGGCCGGAGGAACAGTCGTGTGCGAGAGGCTTGAACCAGGAGTCGCCGAACGCTGGCCCAAAACTGTCAGTATCGACGTCAATAATTCGGATTTTCGAACAGGCTTCAGCAGGAATGCATTGACGCCGAGATCGCGAAACCGGTCCACCTCGCCGCTCTGTTTCGCGGAGCTCAAAATCACTATCTTCATCTCCGAGAGTGCAGCGTCTTGGCGGATTCGCTCCGTCAGTTGGAGCCCGTCCATGAACGGCATGCGCCCATCGATGATAGCGAGCCGAAATGGAGATCCTGCGCTCAGCGCGCACTTGATCGCCTGCAGAGCGGCCTCGCCGCTCTCGACTACGGTTGGCCACATCCCCCAGTCCTTTGTCATCTCCTCCAGGATTCGACGGTTCGCAGCATTGTCGTCCACGATAAGCACCGGGATTTCCAATAAATCGACGGGGTGGGACGAGGGAAGACTGGTTGGAGACGCACTTCCCGGAGCAAGCGAAATCGTGAAATGGAATGTACTGCCTTTGCCAGGAGTGCTTTCCAACCAAATTCTCCCGCCCATCAAACCGGCGAGGCGTGCAGAAATTGCGAGCCCTAAGCCTGTTCCGCCATAGTTGCGAGTTGTGCTTCCATCTGCCTGAGCGAAAGCCTCGAACACGAGACTGTGTTTTTCGGCTGGTATACCAATGCCAGTATCCGCAACACTGAAACAAAGCCGAACTTCCTCATCGCATGAGGAGACTAGGTCCACGTCCACCACGATCTGGCCTTGTAACGTGAACTTAATAGCATTCCCGACCAGGTTCACTAGGATCTGCCGAAGGCGTCCCGGATCCCCGATGACTCGAGCCGGAATTCTGGCATCGATTTCATAGATGAGTTCCAGGTCCTTTTCGTGAGCTCGCAACGCCAGGACCTTCATGGTCTCGGCCATGGATTCCTGCAAGCTGAATTCAATGGAGTCAAGATCCAGTTTCCCCGCCTCGACCTTCGAGAAATCGAGGATGTCATTGATAACGCCAAGCAGAGATTCACCAGAAGACTTCAACATTCCGAGATACTCCCGTTGTTCGGGGACTAGCTCGGTATCCAATACGAGGTCGGCCATGCCGAGAATGCCATTCAGGGGAGTGCGGATTTCGTGGCTCATGTTGGCCAGAAATTCACTCTTGACACGGCTGGCGTCTTCCGCCTTCTGCTTTGCGGATTCCAGTTGCGCATTCGCCTTCAGCAGGTCCTCAGTACGATCGAGTAATTCAATACCGATTCGGTGACGCTCCGACACTAGAGATCCCACGATTAGACCGACGGCAGACACCACAAACATCAGCAAGCCAGTTCTGGGCAGGAGTTGCGCCGAGGGCGGATACGCGTGCAGAGCTACGACGATACCGAAGTTCAGGGCGAGCAAACACACCACGACCCTGCGAATCCCATGACGGACGGCGATCCAGACTACCGGGATGAAGATCAGATAGAACAACTGCCCCGAGAAGAATCCAAACATTGCCCAGAGCACCACGACGATGGTTGCGACTTGTGCAAGGCCTTCGAATAAGACCGAGGCTCGATAGGATTTCCTGCCAGTTCGTTCTGATGGCGGCGAGTTTCCAGGTGACGCGATCAGGGCTCGAATGGCCGGAAGAACGTAAATGAGGAGAAATGGGGCGATACCCAATAGGCCAACCTGATCTCCCAAGAACCAACTAAAGGAAGCGGTCCAAAACTCACTCCACTGGATCGAATGATCACCTATCAGGCAGACCACGCCGAGGACCGTGCACGTCATCGCCGCTGCGGTTGTTACAGCGATGTATCGAACGACATCGCGCTGCCGGCGCAATCCCAGATCAATCTTGCAAGGTCCGCGAAGTAGATATGCCGCCGTCGCATACACCGCGGGCATGCCCGCTGCTCCGAGCGTCTGGCTCCATGTGAACATCGGCTGGTCATAAATCAGACTGCCGGCCAGAATGTTACCGAGACAAACCACAATTCCGTACCAAGGACTTAGGCCCAGAAGGATCGCAAGAACCAGGCCAGTCGCCGGATACCAAACGACCGAACCGAGGCGAGAAATCAGAATTACTTCCGGTCGATTCAGTAACAGGAATATCAGCAAGAACACACCGGCGAGAAGCGCGTGCCGTTGGAATAAATGCCTTTCTGCCATAAGTTTCCGAATCCCGCTAGAACTTCTTTCAGGAAAAACTGAGATTCGCCTCCCGTGCACCGCGAACTGCATCGACCGAAGCTTGGTGAGACCCCTCCGCACCGCGGATGATTACGCGATTACGTCCGGTCCGTTTTGCCTCATACAATGCAGAATCCGCAGCCGCGAGCAGGTCGATGTCAGAGGATCCATCACTTGCAATGAATCCACCCACGCTGACCGTTACATCTAAAACCGCGGACTCAACACGGATTGGCATTTCCGAGACGGCGCGACAAGTTCGTTCGGCGACTGCGCGCAAGTCTTCCGCCGAGCAATTAGAGAGCAACGCGATAAATTCTTCGCCGCCGTAACGGCCGACAAAGTCATAGGAGCGGACCGCCCGCGCGGCTCGGGCGGCAACCTCCTTCAACACAACATCTCCCACGAGGTGACCGTGAGTATCGTTGATATTTTTGAAGTGGTCGACGTCGATCATCAATACGCCTGTAGAACCGGATGCCCTGACTCCTCTATGGAGCTCACGGGTCAGCAGATCGAGGACTGCGCCGCGACTCCACAGGCCGGTCAGCGCATCGTGCGTCGCTTGGTAGCGGAGCTCTTCTTGTGCGTTAAGCAAATGGTGCTGCAACGACAGAACGCGACTCCCGGCGCGCACTCTGGCGCGCAACTCTCCAACGTCGAATGGCTTGGTTAGATAGTCATCGGCACCGGCATCAAGGCCTTCGACGATGTTCTCCTTGTCGTCTTTTCCGGAGATGAGAAGAATGTAGTGATAAGAGGTCCGCTGCTCAGCCCGAAGGCGTCGGCATAGCTCAATGCCGTCGATCCCCGGCATCAGCCAGTCCAGGATGGCTAGGGATGAACCGTTGCCGTTTTGCTGAAGAACCGCCCAGGCATCGTCTCCGTTGTCTACCGCAGTCACCTGGTAGCCCCAGTCTTGCAGGCGCTTCTGAATCAGGCGACGAAAGATCGGATCGTCGTCGGCAACGACAACAGATGGACGGGTTGGAGCCGCACCGTGAGGGGCCAGCATTGCGTCACTATCAGCGTTTGCCATGGCCATTCGCCGCCGAACTGAACGAAAAACCAGCCAGAACGAGAGGGGGTTCGATTGGCGAGGTGAAGGCATAGGCCGAAATATCGCGAGGCGCCACAAACGGAGGGGGATTACCGTTGCTGGAGCTCGTTCGCTTAGGTTGCGGATCGCGCGACGTTTGGCGGGGAGGAGCCCATGATGTCGTCCCTGGCCCGCTGAAGGCCGATTGCGCATTCACCGCTTCTTGTAGCGCCAGGATGCGCTCTCCGGTGCGGGTTCGGGAGCAAAGCTCCGCTGCGGATGGAGGCTTGGTAATGTAATCGTCAGCCCCCGCTCGTAAACCCGAAACAATATCTGCTTCGCTATTCTTCGACGTAAGGATAATCAGGTACGCAGACGACAAAGATTCGTCTGCCCTGACTTTTCTACAAATCTCCGGACCCGTCAAACCTGGCATAACCCAATCCAGAATCGCCAGACGTGGAGCGCCCGGTTGTTTGAGGATCTGCCATGCTTCCTGCCCATCGTTGGCGATCACAATTTGGTAAAAGGGGGCCAATATCCGGGTCAAAGTCGCCTGGAACATGTGATCATCTTCGGCGATCAGTAACTTCATAGTCAGGCTCCTATGTGCAGCTTCCGAGCGTCTTGGGGAAGGGCATCGGCAACAGGTACGCGCGTCGAACTGTACGGCACACGAGGAGTTCAATCTCGCGGAATTCGCGACAACTAAACGCGGATTCCCCTGTAAAAAAGCACGACAATGGCCAAACGGCTGTGCCACGTCCTTTAACGCTCCTTCAACCTATATCGGCTTGATATTCAATAACTTAACCGTGATCCCGAAAGCTGGCGTTACGCTGGGCTCTCAAATCCGGTTTGGTCTGATGTCGGGAACAGGGAATTCGTCTGCTTTCCGGACACTCACGGCGTTGTCGAGGGCATTCAAGTCGCATCCTGCGTTGCGGAACAGCGCTAGCGAATACGATGAACTTGTTGAGTTCCTGAGACGTTCTGCTCGAACAACATCCGCTCTCGTTCTTCAGATTTCTCCGCGCGTTTTCGCTCGGTGATATCGCGCAGGATAAACGCAACTCGGTCAACCCCGGAGCGTCCTCCGATCGGAAGGGACGAAACAAATAGATCCCTTACGCCGCCCGCTTGCCTCGCGGAGATGAGGTGGTGCTTGTTGTAGAGGACGAACAAATTCTTCGGGAGATTACGGTCATACTTCTTCAGAAGATCGGTTATCGAGTCCGGAAGCCAAAGATTCGGAAAAAGCCTCAGCGATACGGGCCACCACCGACGCGACTATCGACCTTCTTTAGACAGATGTCATCATGCCCGGAAAAAGGGGCAGAACTCGCCCGTGAATTGCGCGAGAAATTTCTCAATCTGCGGCATGCGATCCGCGATTTGCTACAACAACGAGGTTCCTTACTATCCACGGATAGTTGACGCGAACAGCATGTGCTGTCTCAGGCAAGCGATCGGCATGAACGAGGACATTCTCCAACTCTCGCGCTACATGCTAAAGGCGCCCCCCCATCCCTCGCACAATCTTTTGTGAACCGACAACTGCAAGTAGAGACCCTCGCATCTCAGCGGCTCCTATTCAGTTTTAGCGAAATTCCGAAGGATGCAATCATGCCTAAGAAAAAACCGACTCCCGCGAATAACCGACGGTCCAATGGTGGCGAAACACATCAGCAATCCTCACGCACCGGCGTGACGCTGACAACGAACCAGGGCCTACCAATCTCTGACAATCAGAATTCCCTGAAAGCCGGAGGGAGAGGGCCCACGCTCCTCGAAGACTTCATCCTGCGTGAAAAGATCACCCATTTCGACCATGAACGCATCCCTGAGAGGATCGTCCACGCTCGCGGTTCGGCGGCGCACGGCTATTTTCAGCCGTACAAGTCGATGAAGAAGGTGACGAGCGCGGCTTTTCTGTCGGACCCGAAAATAAAAACGCCTGTGTTCGCTCGTTTCTCGACCGTGGTAGGCGGTGCTGGTTCGGTCGATTTGCCGCGCGACGTACGCGGTTTTGCCGTTAAGTTTTATACCCAGGAAGGAAATTTTGATCTGGTAGGAAACAATATTCCCGTGTTCTTCATTCAGGATGCCATCAAATTTCCGGACCTGATTCATTCCGTCAAGATGGAAGCCGACCGCGGCTACCCTCAGGCCGCGAGCGCCCATGCGACCTTCTGGGACTTTATATCGCTGATGCCCGAGTCCCTTCACATGATCATGTGGGCAATGTCCGATCGCGCGATTCCACGCTCGCTGCGCATGATGGAAGGTTTTGGAGTCAATACTTTTCGCCTCGTGAATGCCGCTGGGCAATTCAACTTTGTGAAGTTTCACTGGCGGCCGATCCTGGGAACAGCCGCAGTGCTTTGGGATGAGGCAGTGAAGATCAGCGGGGCCGATCCCGATTTCCATCGCCGGGATCTTTACGAAGCCATCGATTCAGGAAATTTTCCGGAATTCGAGCTCGGTTTTCAAATCATCGATCAGCAGACCGCAGACGAACTGCCCTTCGACGTGTTGGACGCTACGAAATTAATTCCGGAAGAGACTGTGCCCATCGAAATGGTCGGCAAGATGGTGCTGGATCGAAATCCGGATAACTTCTTTGCGGAAACTGAGCAGGTCGCCTTCTGCCCCAGCCATGTCGTCCCCGGAATTGACTTCAGTGAAGATCCGCTGCTTCAAGGACGTTTGTTCTCTTATCTGGATACGCAGTTGAGCCGGTTGGGTTCCCCAAACTTCCATGAGTTGCCGATCAACCGCCCGAAGTGCCCCTTTGCCAACCTGCAAAGAGACGGTCACATGCAAATGCATGTTCCTGCTGGCCGCGCAAACTATGAACCGAATTCGATTGACCCCGACGGTCCGAGGGAAACCCCTGCGGGCTTCCGCACGGCCCCAATCCCCACTGAAGCAACCAAGGTCCGTCTAAGGCCCGAATCGTTCGGAGACCATTACTCGCAGGCTCGGTTGTTTTATCGCTCGGTAACGCCGCAAGAGAAAAAACACATCGCTCAAGCCTTAACCTTCGAACTTGGGAAGGTGGATATTGTCGACATTCGTCGAAAAATGCTCGGACATCTTGACGTCATTGACCGCGACTTGGGTCGCACCGTCGCCGATGGATTAGGAATGACGGGCGAGGCGATGCCGGCGACGCCGGGAATTCAGCCGATTGATCTCGATCCCAGCCCAGCCTTACGTCTTTATGGAAAGTACAAACCCACTTTGAATGGTCGGAAGATCGGCATTCTGCTGGGTGATGGATTCAACGCAAAAACCAAGAATCTTGTGGTCGCCGCGATCAAGAAGGAAGGAGCCACCCCGGCCATTATCGCGCCAAAGGTCGGCGGAGTCGTCGATGCAGCCGGCTCCAAAACCGTGGCTGAGATGGCTCTCTCGGCCTCGCCTTCAGTGTTGTTCGATGCAGTGATAGTGCTCACAGGAAAAGCTGGGGACAAGGCATTGACCGCCGATCCGAATGCCGTTTCCTTCCTGATGGATGCATTGCGTCACCTGAAAGCCATCGGCCTGCTCGACACAAACAATCTCGCTGAAAAAGCTCAAGTCACCAATGCGATCGGCGTCATTTCTCTGGATTCACCCGCGGCCATATCGAAGTTTATCGAGCTAGCAAAGAATGGGAAGGTCTGGGAGCGAGATGACTCGCCAGGTGCAGGAAAGTAACAAAACCTCGGCCGCTCGCACTGCCCCGATTTTGGCTTTGTCCCTTCAACCATCGCGGACGACGGCGATCCCGTGGACGTTTTGGTTTTGACGGATGAGCCTGCCTTTCCGGTCGCATCTGAGCAGCAAAGAAAAGCGCGAATCCCGAAGGATTCGCGCTGATCGCCGGTGTTGTGGATTGAACCTACAAGGTGACGTTGAGCGTGATGTTCACCCCGGGATACTGTGCATTGCACAGGTAGTACACGCCATCAATTTCGACGACGAATACCTCCTGGGTATAGAGCCAGTTTGTTGGCCATGGTTGCGCGAAAGCGAACCAGTAGCCGCCATACTGGAAGCGGCGATCTCTCCGATAGTCGGCTTCGCTGACACGAAACCGGTGTTCGCGTCCGAAATTCGCGCGATAACGGTCTTCGGGAATTCTTCCTTTTCGGCCTGAGACTGAGCGCTCTCCGCTCTTGCCGGAATTTACTGCCTGAGTGTGCTCCGGTTGCGCCCGCTTTTCATCTCGATTGTTGTCTTTCTGCTGCGCATGCTTCTCTTCCGGTTGCGTCTTGTTATCGTGCTGTCGCGCTTCTTTTTCTTCTCTCGCGTTTTTCTCGTGTTCCTGGGCAGCAGGCCTATCTTTATTTTCTTCTTGTTCGTGCTGGTCCTGCTGCGGGAACGCCGACACGCCAACGGCAAGTATTAATGACAGTGCCGCTGTGCCGATCGCTTCAATGAGTTTCATAGTTCTGCCTCCGCTATCGAAATCGCTGATAACCGTCGCACTACTTCAGGCTTCCCGTCGTGGCGTTGACTGGACTACCAATGGCCTCGCCCGATACCAGAAGTTCCACTCTCCGGTTCTGCTGGCGCCCGGCCGAGCTGTCGTTGGAAACGACAGGCAGAGTGTTGCCAAAACCTCTGGCCGAAACTGCACTGGTCGAAACTCCCTGTTGCACGAGGTAGTCGCGCACAGATCCGGCACGATTCTCCGACAGGGTCTGATTCATGGCATCAGCGCCGACGTTGTCGGTGTATCCGCCGACTTCAATGTTGAGACCCGGATAGCTCAGCAGGATGCCGGCTACTTTCGCCAGTTTCTCGCGGGCTCCCGACTTTAGTGAGTATTTCCCAGTGTCGAACAATACGTCGGACATGCTGACAATCAGCCCGCGAGCACTGTCGCGAGTTTGAAGAATCGAATTCAGCTGCGCCGATAATTTTTCCCGCATTGCTGCCTTATCGGTGTCGGCTCGTTGCGCATTCGCGTTCGCCTGCTGCGCCGCAAGACGCGACTGGTCGGCATCCGCTTGGGCCGCAGATAAAGCCCTCGCCGAGGACGCCTGATTAGCTGCCTTATCGGAGTCGGCTTGCTGCGCATTCGCGTTCGCCTGCTGCGCCGCGAGGCGGGATCGGTCGGCCTCTGCTTGCGCCGCTGAGAGCGCCGTTGCAGAGGAAGCTTGGTTCGCCGCAGCATCTGCCTGGGCCGCAGTGAGAGCCGTCGCCGAAGATGCCTGATTGGCCGCCATATCGGATTGTGCTCTCGCTGTTGCAGCCTGTGCGTCGGCCGCATCTTTGCGAGCATTCGCTGCGTTGGACTCAGCCCAAGCTTTATCTGCTTGCGCGTTTGCCGCGGCGGATTCCGCTCTGCTGCGGTCCGCTTCCGCCCTATCGGTGGCAGATTCTGCCCGTCGCTTCTGGAGTAGAGCCTCGTCCGCCTGTCCTTGCAGCCTGGCTTGCCTGTCAGCTGAGCCTTGGCGTTCGTCGGCGAGGCGGACATCGTCCATCTTCTTCACGGCGATCGCGCGAGCGTCTTCCGCGGTCTGCACCGCTTCACGCGAGGTTGCGATCAACGGCTTTTTCTCGATGTGCTTGCGCGTGGCGTGGGCGTCGGCATCGTCCATCAGCTTGACGGCATGCTGATAACTATCCGGCGCATATTGTTCGGCGCCCTCGGATTGAGCGATGCGCAGTGCATTTCGCGCTTCATAGAATTCCAACGGCAACTTCGCGTTCAGAACCAGGGGATCAAACTTGTAGCCCGTGGGAATATAGCCACCGCGTTCCATCAGTTCGTACTTGGCATTCACCGCTTCAGTCGTCCCTTTAGTGTCCTCTCGAACCACATTCTCGAGTACCACGACGTTCGTAGGCTGCCGGACCGCATAGTAAGGTTCCGCAGTCACAATCAATGCGAATGCCTGAAGGTCCGTGGTCACGTTCACCTTGCTGCGATGATCATCGCCCAGAAGCACTTCGCCCAGGTTGACGGCGCGTCCTTCGGGAGAAATCGCCCACAGCACATAGGTCAGATACTCATTGCCGAAAGTCGTCGGCTTCTCGAGGTTGCCGAATTCGGCTTCGATTTCAATGGCTCCGCGCTTGCTGTTGATTTTGGCAACTCCGTTGGCTGACGGCATCAAAGCCGAGCCCGCGAAATCCAGTTTCGAGCTTCCGCTGCGGTGCTTATAGTTGACGGCCTGCACGCTGCGGCTGGTGACGGTTACCCGGAACGTTGGCCGATTACTCATCGGCTCGACCGTCAGGTTCTGAGAATTGGTTTGGCCAAATGCACTAAGACTGATTCCGATTCCTGCGACTAATAACATTTTCGATTTCAAAGTGAACTCCTTGCGGCAGATATCTGCCAGATACGGTGGTACGAATGTTGAGTGGTGCGTTCAGAGCGACGATCCCTTCACGGGAGCAGCAACGTGCCAACGTGGATGCGCGACAACGAGTGAAACAGGCCGAACACATTCAGCAACCAGAGCACTACGGCAATCACGACGACGCCGTTGAGGATTGACTTGATGGAACCCTGCATTGGGATGAAGCGATTCACCAGCCATAGGAGAACACCCACCACGATGAGAACTTCCAGGAGTTGAATCAAAGGCATGATCAACCTTTCTTGAATCGAGAACTAAATTCGACGGTGAGCGCGCCCGGGCCAGCGTTACCCTGATCTCGCGTATTGAACTTTTTAGGGTCGAATCGTGTGACCGCCAACATTTGGCCGGCACGGATGAAGAATGCTGAGAGGCCTCGACTCCGGCTTAAAGAATTAGGAGCAGCGAATCAGAGATCGCCGCTCGTATTCACAGTCAGTACGACCAGAATGACAGAGCCGGGATTCTGCGTCTGAGCAAGATAGCTCACATGGTAAGAATTCAGAGGTGGCGAATACTTAGCGAATCCAGTATCAGACTCTATGGAATGGGCTGGTCGCGAAGCTGGCTCTCACAGGATCACTGGGCCGCGAGGGCCCAGGCAAATTGAACTCGCGCCCACAGTCGAAACAGACCCGATAAGTTCGGCTCTTGATCGTGAATACGCGACTTTTGTGACGATGTCGGCAGCCAAAGAGGAAGTTAAAGACGCCAGGCAAGAGCTTCATAGGTCATTCGCGCGCTGCCTTCGATCGCTACTTCCGTTCGCATCGAGCCAAGCGAGCAGTGAACGAACGCTGGCTCTAGCCAAGGCAATGGAACAATCGGCCGCCCCGTAATAAATGTTAAGAGTGTCGCCGTCGGCGTCCATCGTGTACCCGCACGGGAATACAACATCGTCGACGTCTCCGTGGCGTTCGTAGGAGGCTTCCGGCCCAAAAATCCACGAATCCCCTCGCAACAGGCACTTTTCCGGATTTTCCAATTCGAAAAGTGCGAGACCCAGGCGATACAGACAGCCCGAAGGCGTGTGCCGCACTCCGTGATAAAAGACGAGCCATCCTCTGGACGTCTCGATCGGCGGCGGCGACAGTCCGATCTTGTTCGCGTCCCACCAGGCTCCGCGGCGCGCTTCCAGCATCAGGCGATGACGCCCCCAATAACGCAGGTCGGGAGAATATGAAATCCACATATGCGACCCGAGCGTCGTCATCGGTCGATGAATGAGTGCCCAGCATCCGTCAATTCTTCGCGGCAGCAGCGCCGAGTCCTTGTCGTCCGGCGGCATGATGACCCCATAGCGCTCGAACGTGCGGAAATCTTTCGTCAGCGCAAGAGAGACGCCGGGGCCTCCGCGTGAATATGACGTGTAGGTAACAACATAGTGCTGCAGTTCGGGAGCGAAGGTGATACGCGGATCCTCGATGCCCCAAATTTCCTCCGGATAGTTCACGGGATCGGGCATCAGCGTCGGCTCACGGTCAATCTGCCATCCGTCGATACCGTTGCGAGAGCGCGCCGCACAGAGATGCGAAAGTCCGCGGCGATCTTCCACGCGGCACAGCAACAGAGTGGTGCCATCCTCAAGCAAGATTGCCCCGGCGTTGAACACGCTGTTGATCGGATAGGGCCAATTGCTGCTGGTCAAGATCGGATTCGAGAGATGGCGATGAAGCAATGGCTCAAAGGGAGTGCTCAGTCGGGTTACTTGCTCTACGGCAGGGACAGTCATCAGAGAGTTTCCTTTTGTTCGTTGTCTTGCAGGGATTGCATTTCGAGAAGCGCCATCAAGAATGACAGCGTTGATTCCGCGCCCTGATTTTCATTGGCGCGATCGGGGTGCAGACCGTCCCGACAACCGCCGGTCGCGGAGTCATAGAGAGGCAGTTCGAGATCATTGGCGCCAAGAAACCAGTTAAATGCCGACCAGGCTTCGCCGCGCCACCGTTCGTCTCCAGTCACGCGGTAGGCCTGAAGGCAAGCGGACACTGCTCCGGCCGCCTCGAGCGGTTGCTGATCGAACCGCGCTTTCTCCCCGTTTTGACGGCAGAAACCCTGAGATCCGATCGGCACGAAATGTCCGTTGGTCTCTGAGCGCTGCATATTCATCAGCCACTCCAGTGATTCGAGGCCAGAAGAAATCATTCGTTCGTTCGAACTCGCCGCGCCCACCAGAATCAGCGCTTGCGGCAATCTCGCGTTCCCGTACGCCAGAATGTTTTCGAACCAGCGCCACTCCGGCCGCCGGATGGAGTCATACATCTCCATCAACCGGCGCCCGAGCGAGGTTCTTATCTTCTGCGCATCACGATCACCAGGATAAGACGTGAGATATTCCTGAATCCCGAGCAAGCTGTAGGCCCAGGCTCGCGGACTTGTAAACTCAAGAACAACTGGCAGAGAGAATTCGAACAGGCGACCCGCTGCACCTCTCAGTCCTTGGTTTTGAGATTGGCCCAGGAGAGTCCCGAGCGCCCATAGAGCGCGCCCGTGGCAATCTTCTGACCCGGCTTCTTCGTTCCACCGGCGATCATAGAGCAGGAAGTTCTTGAATCTTCCTTTCGCAGCATTGAAGGCATGTTCCAGGAATGCAAGGTACCCTTCAGGGGAATTTGCGGAAGGCCATCCTGCCTTCGCAGCCTGCCCATTCCGGCTTTGCTCCAGTAACACCGCCAGGATAAGGGCACGAGCATTGTCGTCTGTGGTGTATCCCTCACTGCGATTGGGAATTGTGAAGATCGAGTGCTGCAAAATCCCAGTGTCGTCGGTCATGCGGCCGAAATGGTCCAGATTCAGCGCGGGCAGACAATCCAAGGATTTCTGCGTCATTCGCGCGGAGAACTGTACCTTGGGCGTTTCCATGCGATCGTTGCGCACACGAGAAAAACTTTCCATGTAACCTTGCGCCACGCTCTTCCACACCATGCCGCGCGCGAACTGGTAGGCGCGTTTCCGCATCGCGTGACGGATTGCAGGAGTATCCAGAAGCTCGACAGCTTTTTGTGCAATCGCCTCCGGGTTTTGAAAAGGGACAAGCGCTCCTCGGCGATCGTCCAGCAACTCGATAGCATGCCAATATGGCGTCGAGATGATCGCCTTGCCCGCACCTAGCGCATAAGCGAGCGTGCCAGAAACTACTTGCGCCTCGTGACGATAAGGCGTGATGTAAATGTCGGCGGCACCGATGAACTCGACCATTTCTTCCGGGCTCACAAAACGGTCGTGAAAGATCACTTGCGATTCCACGTCCTTCTCTTTAGCCAAGGCACGCAAGCTGTCTCGATATTTGTCCCCTTCGCGACGAAGGATGTGTGGATGAGTTGCCCCGGCGACGATATAGACGACATTCTTGTGTTTGGACAAGATCTGCGGCATTGCCGCAATCACATTTTCGATTCCCTTGTTCGGCGATAGCAGGCCGAACGTGAGAAGGACAGCTTTCCCTTCCACACCAAAGCGGTCTTTGTAGAAATTCGGATCGAGAAACGGCAGGTCCGGAACCCCGTGCGGAACGATATCGATCTTGTTTCCGGGCACTTTGAAAATTTCTTGTAGAAACTGTGACGAAAGTTGGCTCATTACGACCAGACGATCTGATAATTCCGCGAGTTCCTCCATCACCCTCAACTGATTGGCATCCGGCTCTCGCAGGACGGTATGCAACGTCGTCACCACCGGCATTTTCAAGTTGCGCAGCAGATGCAGAATATGACTCCCTGCGGGGCCGCCGAAAATTCCATATTCGTGCTGCAGGCAGACCATGTCGATGTTGTTAAAGTTCAGAAACTTGGCCGCTTCCTCGTAAGACGTCAGGTCGTCCTGGTCGAGCGACCACCGCACGCGGGAAGGATAGTCGTAGCCCTCTTTGGTGTCATTTACCGGAAGTGCCAACAATCGAGCCGTTCCATATTCCGCGGAGATGGCGCTGCAGAGGTCGGTGGTGAACGTCGCGATTCCACAATGACGCGGAAGATAGTTTCCGATCACAGCAATGCGGCTCGGCAGAGACGGCCGCGGCTGCGGCCGGGGCCAGTGCTTCGCCGCTTCCGACATAATTGAGCGCGGTCCAACAACTTCCAGAAGAGATCGGTTCAACAAGGCATTCGGCAATGACATGTGTTCCTGACGTCGATGCAAGATAAAAGTGATTACTCCGAGGAAACAGCTTTCAGATGGGTCTAAGAACAACACCAGCGCTGGCTGGAATTTCGCTGTAACCAGTATTCATGAATGTGAACTTCGTAAATGGTCACTATTGACCATCTTGTGAGCGGCAAACAGCCCATTGTGTAAAACATGAAAGCCAAAAAGAAACCGGCCGTGTCGGTTCGATGTCCGACCTGCGGTGCGAAGCCCGGGGAAAAGTGTGAGCTCAGTACAGGCCTGCCTCGCATCAATCCGCATCGGGATCGGCGATTAGCGAGTTCGGAATGATGAGTTCGAAGAAATCAAACGAGCGCCGGTTCGACGACTGCTTCACCGAGACGATCTAAGGCGGCGGCGATCCAACCTTTTGCGGTCACTAATTCTTCCGCGGTCGGCGATGAAATCTGTAGCAGTCCCTGGCGGCCCATGTTTTCGGGAAGAACGAAACAAGTCTGGTTCTGCATTACCGATTCCAGAAGGTGCGCCAACCCGACAGATTCGAAGCCATTCTCGAATCGCAACCCAACACCGTGGAAGCCGGACTCTGACATCCAGTACTCACAAGCCAGCAGCCAATGTCCTCGAGTGGCGGACGCCCAGAATTTCAGATAATCCAGCGTACCTGCCTGAGCGAAACCGTACTCAATGTGAATCAAACCGGTTTGGGAGTCGTGCATCAAGTCCGCCCAGCACACAGCCACGGCAGACTCTAGAGTTCCTTCGAGACTCTGGTTGGCATTGACTTTCATGAATCTCCTCTTAGCACAATAGTTAACCTCAACCTCTTGCCCAAGCGGCGTGATTCTGCGAGGCCTGCCTCCCGTCCGGACTGTCCAGACTGCAACTCTGCTGCATGTGCCGAGAATGCGCATACACGGTCCCATAGGGCAAGCCGAGAAAACTTCGCGCCACAATGCCCGTTACTTCCAGACAATTGAAATTCTCCGGCTTTGCCTTTGCCAATATTCGTCTCAATGCGCTTTGTATCTTCGTCGGGCTGATGGATCCAACAAACGTCGACTTCAACTCCGTCGCCATGAAGAAGAAGTTCCATCCCGCGGCATGAATTTTGCGATCAAGCGCGAATCCATTCAGAGCTTTGACCAAGCTCCAATCCCCGGAGCAGGGTTCCGTTTCAAATCCTGCCAGTTGCGGCATCCCGGGCCACTCTTTAATCAGAATTGTGCCTGCTTGAACAGTTTCCGGCATAGTCGCAGCTTCACCCTTCTCGCTGTATCCATCGTCGCGTGATTCGCAGACGAAAACTGCTCAAAAGTGACCACTTTTTGCCGAAGGGCGCGGCACTCGGAAATCAGGAATTACCGATTTATTTGTACGCTTGCGTACCAGCGGACTTATACTCGGGGTAGATGTCGCCTTCAAAGACAACCAATAAACACGGCTTCGATCCTGACGTTTTCCTCGCGACGATCGGGGACGGCAGGAAGATCCTGGAGATCGCAAAGAAACATACGATCTTTGCGCAGGGCGACGAGGCCGATTCCGTCTTCTATGTGCAAAAAGGCAAGGTAAGGTTGACGGTCGTTTCAAAGATCGGCAAAGAAGCAACGATTGCCATCGTCAATCAGGGAAATTTTTTCGGTGAGGGAGCGCTGGCCGGCCAGCTCTTGCGGATGGGCTCCGCTTCATCGATGACGGATTGCGAGATCCTTCGCGTTGAGAAAAAGACAATGATGGAGGCTCTTCATCGCGAGTCGGCACTTTCGGAGATGTTTGTAGCTTATCTGCTGGCGAGAAATATTCGTTACGAAGAAGATCTCGTGGACCAGCTGTTCAACTCCAGCGAAAAACGCTTGGCCCGCGTTCTACTTCTGCTCGCTCATTTCGGCAAAGAAGGCGTTCCCGAAACCGTGGTTCCCAAGATCAGCCAGGAAACTCTGGCCGAGATGGTTGGGACGACTCGTTCACGAGTCAGCTTCTTCATGAACCGCTTCCGAAAGTTAGGTTTCATTCACTACGCGGGCGGCTCGGAAGGCGCGCTCCAGGTCCATAGCTCGTTGCTCAATGTTGTTCTGCACGATTGAGTGCTTCCGTGAAGGCGGCAGCCGAAGGCACTTCGTCCGCCGGCGGAGGCAGCGCCCACCCAATCGGCGGTAGATGGCGTACCCGTTCTGCATCGGCAGATTTTTCTTGCCGATGGCCACACGATAGGCAAATCGCTCCTACCGGACGAATATTGATTTCCTTCGATATTTCGTTTTCGCGAATCGCTGTCGAGCCGGCAACTACCGGTCCCGCACATGCGTCGCAGGGATAAACCCACAGATGAAGATAACCGGTTTTCATCGAACCTCGCAGACGTGATCGTTTCTCGGCAACATGTTTTTATTTGTCCCTTATCCCTATCTCGCTTCTCTCTCGACCGGAACGGCACTAAGAGACTTCCCGCATTCAAGACAAACTCGCTTGGATCGGGGCGTAATGAGCCCGCAAAACGGACACATCCGCTGTAATCGCACTTCCTGCACACTCGGTTTGAGGCTAGCCAGGAATGTTCGGAGAGAATCCCGCACCCAGGACAACCGCCGGCGCAGCGAAGGACGATATTGTTCCATTCGATTTCACCTGCGCGGAACTCTCCGCCATTTGTTATGAAGCCGACGACATCAAGGATGGCACGCAGGACTCCGCGATTCTGTGCAGGATTGCTCACATTCGTCGAATTCGGCCAGGTCACGCGAAACGCCAACTTACTGAGCCCCGAGAACTGAGCAATTCAGATCAGCTATCACCAAGGGACTGAGCCATGATGGTTCAGAGACGAGCACTTCTTCTCTCTCTTTCAGGTCCTCTGAACTAAGTCAGCTATCTGAAGCTTTCTCCCCTTAGTTCGGAGGCTTCAAGTTAGGAAGCTCCAAAAGGAAAACTTCATGAAAAAGACAATGTCACTGCTGTTGATGAGCGTCATGGGCTTAGTCGGAACCTACGCCTGGGCTGGTTCGGGACGTGAGGATACCGTAGACCGCCTGCAGAAGTCCGTGGAGGTGCTGCACGCAATCATGGCCACTCCCGACAAAGGCATCCCGGAAGAAGTTCTGAGCAATGCCAAGTGCATCCTGGTTGTGCCAGACCTGATCAAAGGTGGCTTCGTCTTTGGCGGCAAGCATGGACGCGGTGTCGCTACCTGCCGAACCGCAGGAGGCTGGAGCGCGCCCGCATTCGTCTCGGTAGGCGGCGGCAGTTGGGGATTACAAATCGGTGTCGAAGGCGTCGATTTGGTCATGCTGGTTATGAACGACCAGGGTTTGCAGCACCTGCTTTCCAGCAAGTTCGAACTGACGGGTGAAGGATCAGCCGCAGCCGGCCCAGTCGGACGCCACGCATCGGCAGGAACGGACTGGAAGATGAATACCGAGATGCTGACCTACTCACGGTCAAGGGGCGTGTTCGCTGGCCTCACGTTGGAAGGCGCAGTTGTCCAGCAGGACGACGACTCGACTCGTGCCATTTACGGCAAACACATGAGGTTCCGCACCATCCTTTCTGGAAAGGCATCGACTCCCCACAGCGCAGATGCGTTCCTGCGAGCCGTGTCCGAGGCAGGCCAGCAAGCCAGGATTGCCGAAGCCAAAGACGACGCGAAGTAACCGCATAGCAACTTCGAACAAGAGGGCCGGAACAGCGAAACGCTTTCCGGCCACTCCAGCGTGAAAAGAAAAATCTTCATGAGGCGGGCAATATGAAAGTGAGTCTGCGAAACGGTCTTTGGATGCAAGTCGCTAGTCTTGGTCTATGTTTCTTGCCGATCCTGGCGTTTGCTCAATCGTCGGATGTCGCTCAGAATCTCGATGCCTGCAAGGCGGGCCGTGAAACCTGTGAGCATTCCAAGTTAACTCCCGCGCAGGTGGCAGATGTCGCCCTCGCCGTGCATAGCCGCAATGTCGCGAACTGCCGGAACGGTTACGAATCCTGCGATCGCTCAAAACTCTCCGAGCCTGAGGCGATTGCTTTGGCCGTGGCCGATCATCAGCGCAATGTGACTGACTGCAAAGATGGAATGCTGTCCTGCAATCGCTCGAAACTTACCGTAGCTGAAAAACGCGAAGTGGTAGCAGCGGAAAAACAGTCCAATGTCTCTGCCTGCAAAGACGGAACTGGAGCGTGCGATCGTTCGAAGTTAACCCCCCAGGAGATCGTGGAAGTGAACGCCGCACAACGCCGCTTGAATGCATCCGACTGTGAAAATGGCTCTGGACAATGCGATCACAGCAAGTTATCCCCTTCGCAAACCAAGGACACGACCGCGGCGGAACTCAAGCGTAATGCACAGAATTGCCAGAGTGGATGGTCGGACTGCGACCACTCTCAGCTGACCCCGGCACAAGCTCGACAAACGGCGTATTCCGAGCATCAGCGGAATTTTTCCGCCTGCCAAAGCGGCGAAACTACCTGTGACTACACCCAGCTTACATCCCCTGAAGCCAAGGTTCTGGCGGATGGCGAACACAAACGAAACTACGCGGCCTGTTTGAAGGGCTACGGGTATTGCGATTCTTCCCGGCTCACCTCTGACGAGGCTCGCACGATCCACCCTAGTGATTAGCTCCTACGGGATAGTTCGCTGTCTCCAACACCACAAGGTATTTTTCAACCAGGCATATCAGACAAAGCTGGCTGCCTCCGCCCGGCACGCGATGCACGGCATTCCCCCTATTGCGTGGGCTGCGTCGAAGGCTTTACCGTGATCCAATGATCTTCCCCCGTCGCAGCGGAATTCTTCTCCATGTCACGTCCTTGCCCGGGGAGCATGGAATCGGCGATTTCGGAGAATCCGCCTTTGAGTTCATCGAATTTCTAGCCGGGTCCGGACAAAAGATCTGGCAGGTCTTGCCTCTAAATCCCACTGGATACGGCGATTCTCCTTATCAATGCTTTTCTGCGTTCGCCGGAAATCCGCTGTTCATCGATTTAGCAGGACTTCGTCAGGAAGGCCTTCTCTCCGCCACCGATTTATCGAGCGTGCCGAATTTTCCCGACGAACAGGTGGCTTACGATGAGGTGATCGTCTACAAGCAGGAACTCCTTCGCAAAGCTGCTCGCACTTTTTTTGCAGACAAAACGAATGCCGATGTTCTTGCCTTCGATGCTTTTTGCGAAAAGCAGAAAGCATGGCTGGAGGACTATGCCCTATTCATGGCATTCAAGCGAATGCACAATGATGTGGCTTGGGTGCATTGGGACGCGGGGATGCGTCAAAGAGATCCATCAGTTTTGACAGAATGGCGGAACAAACTCTCTTCTGAGTTGGAATTCCACCGCTTTACACAGTTCAAATTCTTTCAACAATGGGAGAAGGTTCGGGATCGCTGCCGCCGTCACGGTATCAGCATCATGGGCGACATTCCGATTTACGTCGCTCACGATAGTGCCGATGTATGGGCGCATCCGGAGTTGTTTCGCTTGAATGAACGAGGGCAGCCGACCGCTGTAGCAGGCGTTCCTCCCGACTACTTCAGCGCGACCGGCCAACTTTGGGGGAACCCACTTTATCGTTGGGATGTTTCTGCGTCTACGGGTCATCATTGGTGGATTGAACGCTGTCGCGCATCCCTTGGAATGTTTGATCTTGTGCGACTGGATCACTTCCGCGGCTTCGAAGCGTTTTGGGAGATTCCCGGCACTGCTGCAACTGCCGCGGAAGGCAAGTGGGTCGAAGGTCCTGGCGCAAATCTTTTTCAAGCGTTGCAGGATGAATTAGGCGAACTGCCTTTTGTCGCTGAGAATCTTGGCGTCGTCACTCCCGGTGTAGAGGCTCTCCGCACCAGCTTTGGCTTCCCCGGAATGAGTCTCCTGCAATTTGCCTTCGGTAAGGATCCCCAGGGTCCCAGCTTCCGCCCGCACAATTATTCTCGCGAACTGGTCGCATACACCGGTGGACATGACAACGACACTACCGTGGGATGGTGGACAAGTTCAGGATTGCGCGACAGCACTCGAACCGAACAGGATATTCGTGAAGAGCGCGACTTTACCCGTGCATATCTAGGCTTCAAAGATGAGGCAATTAATTGGGTATTGATCCGTGCCGTCCTCGCCTCCGTGGCGAATACAGCGATCCTTCCTTTGCAAGACATTCTGGGCTTGGGAACCGAAGCTCGGATGAACTTACCCGGCACCGTGAGTGGAAACTGGAGATGGCGCTATAACGGTGGCAGTCTCACCAACGACGTCCGCGAAAAATTGCTCGCTCTCACACGGATGTACGATCGCTGACTATCGCAATCTTGGCGTTCAACAACACGGCCCGGATTCCAGCATGCGCTAGAGGGGCGAGAGTTCATCCTCGTCTTGCTCTCTCTTGACGCGAACGAACTTCTGTTCCAGGAAATGTCGCGCCAGCTCCCTTCCGCCAATTCCGAAGGCGAGGGCTAAACCAAACATCAGAGCTCCGAAAGCAATTCCGAAAGCCAGTAGCATGGTTTGTTCCGCCATGCCCAACTCTTCAAAAGCTACCGACAATACAAAAACCATAATGATGCTGCGGACGGCGAGGCTCAATAGCCCTGGGGATGGAACATTCGCGTTCACTGCTGCGAGCAGAACAGCGCGAGCAGAAAAACCGGCAGCCACCATGCCGAAGAACAAGATCAAGACCGCCACCAATAGGCGTGGGAGAAACAAGAAAAACCTGGCGACTTGTTCTTGCACACCCAGAATTCCCAACACACTCACTCCCAGCAAAATGAAGCCAAGCCAGGTAACCCAGAAAATGAATCGGCTCAACGTCTCGGTCGCCGAAGGTAGCGCGGCCTTCTTGAGAAGTTGAGAAGCGCCCGCATTCTCTGATAGCCGGTCGAACCTGACGAGTCGCAGAATGCTGCGCAGAGCGATTTTGACTACATATGCGATGAGCCAACCAACTACCACCACGATGAGCATTACGATGAGACGAGGAAGGTAGTGGGCAAAACCTCTGGCGAGATCGTGCACCGCCTGAGTCAGTTCGCTAACAATCATTTCTCGCATATTGGCCTCACTCTTTCGATTTCCACATCTCGAGCAGAGATGGTTTTAATCGTTCGAACTCAAGGCACAAGCCTTCGATGTTCCTCGCGACGTCGTCCGCAGATCCGTGGCGGTTCTCGACGACAAATGTGAATACTCGCCCGCGAAAGAGCGGCGCGAGTGCCTGAATAATATGATCTCGATTAATTACAGATTTTTGATACGCGGCGGCAAACTCATACACTGTTCTCACCCACAATTCCGCAGGGTATCGAAACTCCTCCTCGCTCAATTGAGCGATCCGGTTTAATTCCGCCAAAGTGGACGCCGAAAGAATCGAGTGAAAAACGGATTCCAGTTCCGCCACTCCGCTCACAAACATATCCCGCAGACGCTTCCGGTTGATCCTCAACGGATCGAGAAGCATCTCCTGATCGCTCCCGGTAGTGGGCACCTCCTGAGAACCAGAAACGGTGCTCCATACCGGGAAGTCAGACTCCAGCGCCGAAAACAACACACCAACGGTCTGTCGTAACGTCGGAACCAAGTCTGTGGCGCGCCGTTCGACGTGATCCTTCTCGCCGAGAAACGATTGGCACACGCGGAATCCGCCCGTTACAGCAGCCAGCGTCATGCGGAGTTCGACGCCGTTTTCGCCCATTCCGTCGTTCCATCGATTCTGGCCAAGAAACCGGCTTCCCAGACGGCCGGAAAATCCAAACTCCGGCGTGTAGGCTTCGCGGATTCTCACGCCATAAAGCGCACGAACCATCGGGTACAGCAGGTTCGTCATCAAGAGGCCATCAAATTTGTGCCTCCGGTATGTAGGAGAGACGAGATCGAAGCCATCGTGATAGATCGGGCGAAGAAGACTGGAAACCCATTCGGGAGTGATATTTTCGGAGTCAGGCGAGATCACGACGCAAGCCTTGGCTCGCAGAAGTTCGGCGGCGGCCAGAATCGTCCGCAGCGCAACTCCGCTCTGGGGAGTTGTGGCATATTTTGTGCTGATCGCATGCAGCGTGCGGAGCGCGTACACACTGGAGCCCGCGCGCACGTCATCGATCGAGACTCCTGTGATCAGTTCCGGCGTGCCGTCGCGCGATCCTCCGTCGGCGTTGATGATGACCGCCCGCTCGCGAGGAAAATTGCGAAGGATGCCGTTGCGAATGGTGTGGACGATTGCGTCCACAGTCTTGGCATTGTTATGAGTGGGCAGGCCGACAAGGATATCCACTTCGCCCACGTTGATGAGCTGGCGGAGAAAATCGTCAGTAAGAAAATTGCCGTCTTCCAATTCAGAATTCCGTGTGCATCAAGTGATTGTTAACTTCGATGATCGTGAATCATGGTTCGCGTTTCTCTAGACTCGCCGCAGCCGAAACCAATACGACTGGTAAGGCCCCAGCGTTAGCAGATAAGGCAGGTCGCCCACGCGGGGAAAAAGATTATTGCCGAACATCTCAATCAGAACGTTCCCCTTATGGCGCTTCAAATCCAGTTCGACAGCCTGTGCGGCGCTTGAAAGATTGTTGACGATGAGGATGGTCTCGCTGCCAAGCCGACGCAGATACGCCAGTATCCGATGATTGGCTGGATACAGAAACTCAATCGATCCCCGTCCAAACACTGCACTGGATTTTCGGATTGCGATGATACGTTGCATCCAATGAAAGAGTGAATGTTCGCTCTCTCTCTGAGATACCACATTCACGGCGGAATACCCATACACCGGATCCTGAATGATCGGAGCATATAATTTTTCCGGTTCCGCAGTGGAGAAACCAGCGTTCCAGCCGCCGGTCCATTGCATGGGAGTTCTAACCCCATTGCGGTCGCCGAGGCTTATGTTGTCGCCCATTCCTATCTCATCTCCGTAATAGATGATAGGAGTGCCCGGCAAAGACATCAGCATTGCATTCATCAACTCGATCCGCCGGCGGTCGTTGCTCAACAAAGGAGCAAGCCTCCGTCGAATCCCCAGGTTGAGCCGCATCGTCTTGTTCTGCGCGTACACGTC
Source organism: uncultured Acidobacteriota bacterium (assembly GCA_963819455.1). Taxonomy (GTDB): domain Bacteria; phylum Acidobacteriota; class Terriglobia; order Terriglobales; family Acidobacteriaceae; genus Sulfotelmatobacter. The sequence goes on along the minus strand of CAWFWF010000006.1, from coordinate 779,647 downwards.
GTACATGTAATCGCGCTCGATGTCAGTAACCATCTCCAGCGTCAGCTCGTCGTGGTTGCGCAAAAAGAGGGACCACTGGCACGAGGGCGGAATCTCCGGAGTTTGTTGCAATATTTCGGTGATGGGCTTACGGTCTTCGAGCTTGAGCCCCATAAACATTCTGGGCATCAGCGGAAAATGAAACGCCATATGAAATTCATCGGCGTCTCCGAAATATGGACGAAGGTCCGCCGGCCACTGGTTGGCTTCCGCCAGAAGCATTCTTCCCGGAAAGTGCTCATCCAGCCTTCGCCGCAATTCCTTCATGACGGCATGCGTTTCCGGTAAGTTCTCGCAGTTCGTGCCTTCGCGTTCGACCAGGTATGGGATCGCGTCAAGTCGGAAACCATCCGCGCCCATATCCAGCCAATACTTCATCACGGTCCACATCTGCTCCCGCACTGCGGGATTGTCATAATTCAGATCGGGCTGGTGGCTGAAGAAGCGATGCCAATAAAAAGATTTTGAAGTCGGATCCCACGCCCAGTTCGACTTCTCCGTGTCGAGAAAGATAATTCGCGTTTCTTTATAGCGCGTGTCGTCTTCGCTCCAGACATACCAATCGCGCCGTGGATTGTCTCGAGAACTTCGCGCCTCCTGAAACCATGGATGCTGATCCGAAGTATGGTTCAGCACCATCTCGATGATCACCCGGATATTGCGCTTATGGGCGGAGTTGAGAACCTTCTGGAAATCCTGCAAAGTCCCGTAGCTGGGATTAACGGTGTCGTAATCCGCGATGTCATATCCATCATCGCGAAGGGGCGACGGGAAAAACGGCATCAGCCATATCGCGGTGACACCGAGTTCCTGCAGGTAATCCAGTTTTTCTTCAAGCCCGAGGAAATCGCCAATTCCATCGCCATTGCTGTCATGGAACGTGCGGACGTGCACCTGATAGATGATCGCGTCCTTGTACCAGAGTGCATCTTTACCTGAATCCAACCGATTTCTCCTGAAACCCGCTCAAGAAACTACGGATCACGTCTCAAGATCAGTCTAAACGAAGCCATGCCGCCCTTCGCAGCTGACCCAACTCCTCTACTTAAGGACTTTTAACACTTCGGAGCAGACGGCGTCAGCTCAGAGCGAGGTGGGATGTATCGGTCCTGGAACGCAGAACCTCTCAGACGTTTCCGAAATGAGACGAGCTCCTCTTAGCGATACTTGATAAGGACGATTCAGATCGGGCAGGTCGCTCGAACGGACTTTATGTTGCCAGTCGCGCCAATATCCAAACCGACGATTTCATCCTTATTGTTAATCCCGTAGACCTGGACGGTGCCCACTGTCGAAGGCGAAAGCACAAGAAATCGTCCATCCTCGAGAATGAAAGAGTGATTGTGTCCAATCGCATCCGCGTAAAACCCTGTGATCGTCCCACTGTCGTTGATTCCCGTCAGGCTGGTGCTGGTCGCTCCCGGGTAGTCGACCGAAGTGAATTGTCCAGCAATCCATTGAAAGCCGTGGAAAAAAAGAGAGTTGTCAGAATTCAAGGTCGCGTAAACGCCGACAACTTCCCCCGCGTTGTTAAGACTCGCGGCATTGGTAATAACCGCGTCCGGGAAAGTGATCGGCGTGAATTGTCCATCTTGCAACAGGAACGAACCTTGGCTTGAACCAGTTCCGAAATAGATTCCGAAAATCCCAACCATCGTTCCCCCATCATTGATCCCTGTGACCCCGGTGGAGGGATTTTGTCCCTGCCCCGGATAATCAATGATGCTGAGACGAGTCGGACCGAACAGGAACCCGTGATTCACCTGCCCTGAGTCGGTATAAGAGCCAACAACTTGTCCGAGATTGTTGATGTCGGCGGGGATGGTCTGCGTCGACCCGCTGATGCTGAAGACATTCGAACGCGTGGCAGACAATAAAAATCCTTGGGCTGAACCGTCGCCGATGATGATGTCTCCGACAATTGTGCCGGCATCGTTCACTCCATAAGCGATATTGAAAATTCCCGGCAACGGGAGCGGAGTGAACTTACATTCCAAGGTAGTTTGGGAAAAAGCACTCGCGCAGACCAGCAGGAAAACAACCACACTCAAAGCACGCACAATCATCTCCTGATCCAACAGAACCGATCGCCCGCACGGTAGATGATCCGCGTTCCTGGAGAGTTGCCGCCTACTTTGCCTTGTTTGTTTCTTTCACGCCTCTGGATGCTGCCACACGAAAGCGATCGACTCATCCAAGTTCCGCAAGCGGTTCAGCAGTCTGCGATGCCGGTCTACTCCCCCTACCCTATTCAATCAGCGCGCTGCCAGCGCTAGGATCATGGGAATCTCCGCTCTGTTCTCTCATGGCCACCATCTCAAGCAACGCAGCCGCAGGAAGTGTCGCTTGTCAAACCATCATGCTCGAAACTTTCCAGGGAGGAAGGGCTAATTCATATGAAAGCACTCGTTTATCACGGACCTAAGAAAGTGTCGATCGACAACGTGCCCGACGCGAAGCTTGAAAAGCTGACCGACGTTCTCGTGAAGTTGACCACCACAAACATTTGCGGATCGGATCTCCATATGTACGAAGGCCGCACCGATGTCGAGAAGGGAAAGATATTAGGACATGAAAATCTCGGCGAAGTGGTCGAGGTAGGTAAGGCGGTCGATTCAATAAAAAAGGGCGATAAGGTCGTGCTTCCTTTTAATATCGCGTGCGGATTCTGTGCCAATTGCGAAAAAGGCTTGACCGGTTTTTGTCTCACCTGCGCAGATCCGTCGGTCATGCCCGGTATGGCTGGGGCGGCTTATGGATTTGCCGGCATGGGACCCTACTCCGGCGGGCAGGCACAATATCTCCGCGTGCCCTATGGCGACTTCAATTGCCTCAACCTCCCCGAGGACGCAACCGAGAAAGAAAATGATTACGTGATGTTATCCGACATCTTTCCGACCGGATGGCATGCAACCCGGCTCGCCGATCTGAAGCCCGGTGAATCAATCCTGATTTATGGAGCGGGACCAGTTGGCCTCATGGCAGCAATGTCCGCCCAAATTCAGGGCGCCAGCCAGATTTTCGTCGTCGACGGCGAGCAGGATCGTCTTGCGCTCGCGGAAAAAATTGGCGCCACGCCGATTAACACCAAAGACGGCGGCGTGGGAGACCAGATACGTGAACTGACAAACGGATTCGGCGCGGATTGTGGCGCGGAATGCATCGGTTATCAGTGCCACAACAGCGCAGGGAAAGAAGTGCCCAACCTGGTGATGAATGATCTGGTCGACTCAGTCAAGGCGACCGGCACTCTCGGCGTCGTTGGAGTCTTTATTCCGCAAGATCCCAAAGCCTCGGACAAACTGGCAAAAAAGGGCGAAATTGCCTTTGATCTCGGCAAGTTTTGGTTCAAAGGTCTGAAGATGGGCACCGGCCAGTGCAACGTGAAGGCATACAATCGCCGGCTAAGTGAATTGATCCATCATGATCGTGCGAAACCGTCCATGATCATCTCGCACGAACTTCCGCTCGATGAAGCACCCGAGGCATACAAACATTTCGACGATCGGGATGAGGGTTGGACGAAGGTCGTTCTACACCCCAACGCCGCTTAACCAAAGATGGGAGTCAAAACAAAACCCCCACCCTCGTCGCGCACGTTGCGACAGCGTGGGGATTTTGATTTCTACCCGGGATGCTGGCGCCCGCTCTTTGGCAAAAGCCTAAGCACCACCGTGTAAGAGCGCCCATTCATGCGTGAAGAGCGGAGATTAACCCACAACAGAAGAGCGGCCCTTGAGAGCCTGCCCTGAGCCTGTCGAAGGGGCCGCGTTCACGAACGAAAAAAAAACAATTTCACTCGCCAAAACGTTGTCATCCTGAGGAGAGCGCAAGCTCTCCGAGGGACCCTACGAAACGTCGCAACTGGCGGTGCATTCAGCAAGATCGCCTCCCCCGTATGCGGCGAAAGCATTCTCCGCCCACGACAGCGAACCGACATCGGGAGAAGTGAAAGACCAGCCCAACCCATCCAAATCCCGCAGAAGAGCGGCCCTTGAGAGCCTGTCGAAGGGGCCGCGTTCACGGGCGAAAAAAGAAACAATTTCACTCACCAAGAACTTGTCATCCTGAGGAGAGCGCAAGCTCTCCGAGGGACCCTACGAAACGTCGCAACTGGCAGTGCAGTCAGCAAGATCGCCTCCGCCGCATGCGGCGAAAGCATTCTCCGACCCACGACAGCGAACCGACATCGGGAGAAGTGAAAGACCAGCCCACCATCCAAATCCCGCAGAAGAGCGGCCCTTGAGAGCCTGTCCTGAGCCTGTCGAAGGGGCGGCGTTCACGAACGAAAAAAACAATTCCCCTCGCCAAGACGTTGTCATCCTGAGGAGAGCGCAAGCTCTCCGAGGGACCCTACGAAACGTCGCAACTGGCAGTGCAGTCAGCAAGATCGCCTCCGCCGTATGCGGCGAAAGCATTCTCCGCCCCACGACAGCGAACCGACATCGGGACAAGTGAAAGACCAGCCCACCATCCAAATCCCGCAGAAGAGCGGCCCTTGAGAGCCTGCCCTGAGCCTGTCGAAGGGGCCGCGTCAAAGAGCACGAAAGAAAACGGGCTTTAGCCGCCGTGGAAGCTATCCGTGGATCCGCAGAGAGGAGTCGGACGCCTCCCGACGCATACAAGGACCGTCATTCAAATGACGGATTTATCAGAGCTCTACCTCAATCTGTCCCGCTAACATCATCCTTTGACGCTTTGGTCGCAGATAATTCAGGCCACTCATCTTCTAATCGCGCAACCGGTGCAGGACACAACGGATGCCTGATCGTGTCCAGCAGCCGGGCGGCGCACAACCGCCACCTCCATCGGCTCGGAGGGCAATCCACATATTTCCCCCAGCACGGCAGGTACAGGACTTTCCCATGACGGCATTCCCAACACGACTTCGGTTCTCCATCCCCGCTGGACACCGATCGCCAACTTCCTTGCCGCAAACCACAGGTCGGGGGCCGTGGCGCTGGCGCTTGTCTATCGCGGCCTTTTAGGCGAGGACGGGTTGCATTCGAGCGCTTCGGCACTTAATCCTCCTGCGCTCACCCCTCGCCTAACGGGCACTTTAACCAAAACAGAAGGCACCGTCTGTGCGCGCAGTCACGCGACGGAAACCGGGGCCGTTGTAGCCGGCGCTCTCGCCTCAAGCGGAGTCGAAGAGGCCCCAGATGCCCCCAAAAGGACCCACATTCAGCCCTCGCGAAAATGCCCTTCGATCCATCTCTCTACGCAACCGTATTCCTACCATTCGCACTCCAATCATTTGCGGCACTGACCCGCCACGATATTTCCCTTCTCTCATCCTCTCTGGCAAACCGCGTGCTTCTCTCCACGTGGGTGCTCGCCATGGACAGCGGATATTACGCAGCATGCTCCGGTCTCGCCGCGCAAACGCAGGCTCTCGAACTCGTCGCCAACAACCTTGCCAATCTGGGCACTGCCGGATACCGCGGCCAGGAAGCAACCTTCCGCTCTCTGCTTGCCGGAAGCGGAAGCGTCACGTGGAATCCGGTAAATTCCGCCATCAACGATTTCGGAGTTCTCGGCGGCAGCCGTCTCAATGTTTCGCCCGGAAACCTGAATGCCACCGGCAATCCGCTGGATCTCGGCATCGCCGGAAAAGGTTTCTTTGTGGTGCAGGCGGATTCCCAGTCCAAGCCAGGTGTCCTCTATACCCGAAACGGCGGCTTTCATCGAACGCCGGACGGAAAGGTCGTGACTGCGCAGGGAGACACAGTTTTGGGAGAGCAGGGTCCAATTACGTTGCCCAATGGGGCCGTTGCAGTGAGCACCGATGGAACGATCTCGGTCAATGGAGCGGTGGTAGCGAAGCTTCGGCTGGCGGAATTCTCTCCGAGAACAAACCTGGCTGCGGCGGGAAATGCCTTGTACTCCGCGCCGGAAGGCTCCGCTCTGCCCGCCGCATCGACTTCGATTCGCGCAGGGATGCTCGAGGATTCCAATGTCAGCCCTGTGGAAGCCGTCGTTCAATTAATTGCCATTCAGCGCAACGCCGAGATGATGCAGCGCGCTCTCACCTTATTTGACAGCCAGTTTAATCAGACCGCGGCGCAGGATTTGCCGCGCGTGTAAGTGGAGGCTCCGATGATTCGCGCGTTATACACCGCCGCCAGCGGCATGATGGCTCAGGAAACCAACCTCGACAACGTGGCCAACAACTTGGCGAACTCGAGCACGGCCGGCTTTCGCCGCCGGCGTGTGCAGTTCGAAGATCTCGTCTACCAGAACCTGGTGATGCCCGGGGCCGCGGCGTCACAGCAGACGACCATGGTAGCGGGCTTGCAGGTCGGACTGGGAACGCGTACGGCGGCGACCGAAGTCATTCAGCTGCAGGGCGACTTCAGCCAGACAGGGAATCCTCTGGACCTGACGATCCAGGGCAACGGTTTCTTCCAGGTGCAATTGCCCAATGGGGAAACGGCATACACGCGTGCCGGCAGTTTTCATCTCGATGCGCAAGGCAACCTGGTGACCCAGGAAGGAGATCCGGTGCAGCCGGCGGTGACCATTCCGCCGGGCGCAACCTCAATGACCGTGGCGCCGGATGGCACCATCAGCGTGACGTTGCCGGGACAGTCCGCGGCGCAACAGGTGGGAGCGTTGCAGCTTGCGCTCTTCAACAATCCTGGAGGCCTGAACTCTACCGGCGGCAATCTCTTTCTTGCGACCGCGGCCTCGGGAGATCCGGTGATTGGAACGCCGGGAGGAAGCGAAGGCATTGGAGCGATCCAGCAGGGCATGCTCGAGCAATCCAATGTGAGCGTGGTCGATGAATTTGTGCAGATGATCGTGGCCCAGCGTTCCTACGAAGCCAACTCCCGGGTGGTGAACGCTGCCGACCAGATGCTGCAGGGGATTAACAGCCTGGGCCGTTAGCGAATTTTTTCATCGGAGCGCTCTATGAAAATACTTGTGATCAGCACCGTGATGGCGATGAGCCTTCTGGTTCCGCTGGCTTGCGCTCTGGAGCCTTGTCAGGTGGGACTCTATTCCGAAGTCGAAGTAGCTCCGGGAGAAGTCACGCTCGCCGATCTTCTCTCGGATGTTTCCTGTCCCTCCCTGGCGGAGAGCGCGCGCGCGATCCGTCTTGGCGCGGCGCCCCTCGAAGGCAGTCCCAGGATCATCGACGGCGACATGCTTCGACCTCTGTTGGAACGAGCCGCTCGCGATGCCGAAGTAAATGCAAATTGCCGCATCCCCGAGCGCGTCAGCATCCGCAGAGCAAGGAGTAGCGCTTCCGCCCGGAAGGGCGAACCTGCAGTCTTTTCCCGCCCACCAATCGGCGCCAGTTCTGGACCCAGGCTAATCGCGGCCCGGGCCACGGCTTTGGCGCTGTCGACGCCACAAGCCGCGCGCGAAATTCCTCTTCTGCACCGTGGCCAGACCACGAACCTATTGTGGGATAGCGGCGGCATTCGTCTCGTCGTCTCCGCCATCTGCCTCGACCCCGGCAGCGCCGGAGATACAGTACGCGTTCGCGTCGCCAAGAGTGGAGCGGTGCTGCGCGCGGTCGTAACCTCCGAGGGAACGGTGAAGGCCGCACTATGAGGAACGCAGGGGCAAGGGAAGTTGGCAGGTGCAAGCGAACGCGATGGATGGTGGGATGGTGCCTCGTCGCCGTCTTGTTTCCGCCCATATCGTTTGCGAAGGACAAGACCCAGGCAAAACGAAATGGGCTGGCGGAATATGTCGAGCGCGTTACCGCGAAGGCTCCTGCGCCTTCCGCGGCGACTCCGGGTAGCTTGTGGAACGATTCCGGGCGGCTGGCCAACATGGTGGCTGACTACAAAGCTTCGCGCGTGGGGGATCTTGTGACCATCAGTGTGGCGCAAAATCTTTCGGCGTCGAGTGCAGGCAACGTTTCCACCAATCGCAGCTTCAACGCCAGTTCCGGCATCGCCGCGCTGCCGGGCCACTTGAAGACAGCGGGCGTCGCCAACCTGTTTTCTCCCAGCTCGACGCAAGTGCTGTCCGGAAAAGCGCAGTCGACCTCGCAAACTTCGTTGAGTACGACGCTTACAGGAAGGGTGGCAGCCGTACTTCCCTCGGGAACCCTGGTGGTCGAGGCGGAACGCCAGATCACGATGAACAATCAACACGAAACCGTCATCCTGCGGGGACTGGTGCGTCCGGGGGATCTCGACGCCGCTAACACAGTGGCTTCGAACAATGTGGGAGACCTCGAAGTCGAAGTGAAAGGCAAAGGCATCGTCAGCGAAGGGACCCGTCCTATGAATCCCATCGTGAAATGGATTTTGCGCGTGGTCGGTTTTTAGGAGGCCAGGAATGCGGCGATGGAGTTTGATTTACATTTTCCTCGTTCTTCTCGCGGTGTCTTCGGTCGCGGCCGACGGGGAGATTCACAAAGTCCTGATTCGCGATGTGGCAACGGTCGAAGGAGTGCGCGACAACTCGCTGATCGGATATGGACTGGTTGTGGGGTTGAAGGGAACTGGCGACCGCCAACAGACCTACTTTACTGTGCAGACCCTGGCCAGCATTCTGGCCCGCATGGGCGTGCAGATTCCTTCCGCGTCCGTTCGCGTGAATAATGTCGCCGCGGTTTTCGTGACCGCTAATCTGCCGCCATTTGCCCGGCCCGGCATGCGCGTCGACATCGTGGTCTCGTCGAGCGGCGACGCTCGCAGCCTCGAAGGCGGACTGCTGCTACTGACTCCGCTGTATGCCGCCGACGGCCAGGTATTCGCCGCGGCGCAGGGACCGCTGGTAGTGGGCGGATACACTGCGGGAACTTCGACGAATTCGCGCCAGGTAAACCATCCGACGGTCGGGCGCATTCCGGGAGGAGCGCTGGTCGAGCGCGACAGCTCGGTGGACCTTACCCGCCTCGATCGCCTTTCTTTGTTGCTGAATGACGCCAGCTTCTCGACCGCGCAGGACGTGGCGGCGGCAATTAACCAGCAGTGGTCTTCTCCCATCGCGGCTGCGGTGGATAGCCGGCGCATCGAGATCAAACCCGGCGGTGCCGTGCCGGTTTCATTTCCCGCGCTGGTGGCGCGCATCGAAAATCTGGAAATCGAGGTCCATCGTCGCGCCAAAGTGGTAGTGAACGAGCGCACCGGCACCGTGGTTCTCGGCAAAGACGTTCATCTCGGCGCCATCTCTATTCTTCACGGGAATTTTTCCGTCGAGGTGACCACGGCGTACGAGGTGTCGCAACCGAATCCTCTGTCGAGCGGAAAAACGGAAGCGGTCCCGCAAACCAAGGTCAGCGCCGCGGACGCTCCGGCGCGCAATGTCGAACTCAGCGAAGGAGCGAGCGTCGAGCAGCTGGTAACCCGGCTGCAGGCTATCGGCGCCTCGGCGCGGGATGTGGTTTCGATTCTGCAAGCAATCAAGGCGGCCGGCGCTTTAGAAGCCGACCTGGAGGTCATCTGATGAATCCCGTTATCCCATTGCGGCCGGACTTGGGCGCGCTTGCCGTGCCTTGGGACGCTTCCCGAGGAAAAGATGCGGCACGCAAGTTTGAAGCGAGCCTGATCGCCTCTCTATTGGAATCGGCGGAAAAGACCTTTGCCAAGGTTCCGGGAGATTCCGATCTTCCCGGCACCGACGATTACAACTATCTGGGGACGCAGGCGCTGGCGCAGGGAATCGCCGACCGCGGCGGCTTCGGGATCGGGCGGATGATTGAGCGGCATCTGCCGCACGAAGGTAAGGGGTAGCTATGCAATTCAGGCATGAGGGCGGGTGCGCGTCCGCCCTAAAGCTTTGCCAACTGCCGCCGATAGAAGGAGATGAAGGCGTCACAGGGGCGACGCAGGTCCCGGAAGAAGAGCCATTAAACCTTTTTAACGCGGGGCCGATACTTGAATTGCAAGGGGAATTCAAGGAGAGGTAGCCACCATGAGAATCGATCTTCAGTCCGGAACGCAGGCAGCGGCGGAAGCCGAGCGCAGCAACTCACGGAATAGTGTCGCCAACAGTGCAACGTCCGCCGCCAAAGCTTCTGCCCTCGGCGAAGACCAGGCACAGCTTTCCGGCGCCCACATCGAAGTGCAGGCGCTGACGGCCCAAGCCTCGCAGTTGCCGGAGGTTCGCGAAGAGCGGGTACAGGCCCTGCGCCAGGCGATTCATAGCGGAGAGTATCAGGTCGATCCGCAAAAAGTTGCCGGGGCGCTATTTTCGAATCTCGTGACGAGCCCTGCCGCTTAGCGGCGCGAGGAAAGTATTTGCCAGCAACGGCATGAGGAGGGAACACTATGGAGCGCGGCGATTTCTCCACCGACTCGATGCTGTTGCCCGCCTCCTCGATTGGCAGGTTGGATGGTCAAGCGCCGCATCGGCGAGGCTGAAGGCAAGGCGCGCCGGCGGATGCAAACCACGGTTCGCGACGACGCGAACCTCGATCCGGAGAAGCCCGCTGAAGATGGGCATGAAATCGACAGCGTGGCATGAACACTGAGGTGCGACAGCACCGAGCAGAGTATGCAACCAATCGACGCTCGATCAGCCACTCCTGAAGCCTTTTCCGCCACCCGGCGCGGGCGGCTCGCCCTGCTCGAAGAACTTTACGCAAGCCTGCGTGAGACTCAGGAAGCGCTCCTCCAGCGGGATGTTTCAATGCTCGAGCAGCAATCGACTCGGCAGATTTTTCTGCAGCAACAGCTTTCCCATCTCACCGCGACGCCACTTGGAGACGAAGCGTCATCGCCTAGCGAGGTTTTGCAGGCGCATGCGCGCGTGCTGCAGCTCGGGAGAATCCAGCTCGCGTTGTTGCGCCGGGCATCGCAGTCCTTGCAGATCACTTCGAATCTGGTGCAGGGTTTGCACTCCGGTTACGGACCCGCCGGAGCGGTCGCGGCGATCGCAACTCCACGAGCTTTATCTCCATCGATGGAGGCCTAGCCATATGTCGAGCCTGAATGCCAGCCTCGCCAGCGCGTTAAGCGGACTCACCGCCGAACAAGGAGCGTTGGCGGCGACCACGAATAACGTTGCCAACGTGAATACTCCGGGCTACTCGCGCGAGGTTCCAATTTTGGTGGCGAACGATCCGATTGTGGAGAGTCCGCTAACCTTCGGCACGGGCGTCGATCTGCGGACGATTCAAAGCATTCGCGATCCGATTCTCGAATCGCAGATTCAGCAGGAAACGCAAACCCAGGGAAGGCTGGGCGCGCTCGTTTCGGCTCTCGCGCAGACCGATGCCAGCTTCACCAGCACCAGTGGCGATATCGGAACCGCGATTTCCAAGTTCTTCGACAGCATCAACCAGCTTTCCACCAGCCCGGCCGATCTCGCGCTGCGGCAGAATGTGCTCACGGCAGCGGGGAATGTAGCCTCGGCCTTCAATACCGCGGCCAACAATCTGACGCACCAGCGCACCAGCCTCGACAGCAGCGTGGAACAGGTGGTCGGGCAAATCAATCAGCTGACGGCACAGATTGCGCAGCTGAACGGGAAGATCGGCAACCTTGAAAATGTCGGCGAAAATGCCGGAACATTTATCGACCAGCGCACGCAGTTGATCGATCAGCTTTCTTCGCTGGTGGACGTTTCCGTCATCCCCAGCGACAACACGCTCACGCTGACCACGGCCAGCGGTACGGCGCTGGTGACCGGACAACAAAGTTTCACGCTGGCCACGCAACTCGATTCCTCAGGCACCCAGCATATCTTCGCGCAGGGTAGCGATATCACCTCGACCCTCGTCTCCGGCCAGTTGGGCGGATTGCTGGCTGCGCGCGACCGGCAGATCCCGGCGATTGAGAGCCAGCTCGATACGCTGGCGGCGGGCCTGGCCAACGCGGTCAACACTGTCCAAACCAACGGCTACGATCTGAATGGCAACGCCAGCACCGGGAAGGTCCTGTTTACCGCGCCTCCTGCTTCCGGAAATGGAGCGGCCGCAAGCATGTCGGTAGCAGTCACCGATCCGGCATTGATTGCGGCAAGCTCCGACGGCACGGCGGGAAGCAACGGCAATGCCGAAATTCTCTACGCCCTGCGTAATCAGGCGGTCATTGATGGGCAAAACCCCACGGCGTATTACTCGAGCATTGTCTTTAACGTGGGCAACGCCGCGGCGGATGCGAATGCCGAGCAGAGCGCGTCGAGCCTGGTGTTGCAACAACTGAATGACCAGAGGTCTTCAGTCTCTGGTGTGTCTCTCGACCAGGAAGCCGCCAACCTGATGCGTTATCAACAGGCGTACTCGGCTTCGGCGCAGGTAATCACTACGATCAATTCCATGATGCAGACCATCATCAATATGAAGAATTCCTGACATTTATGCGAGTGAATCCCAATCCGCTGCCCGACCTGCTCTCCGCGCTCTCTCAGACCCAACAGCAAATCAATACCGACCTTGCGGACATCGCCTCGGGCCAGAGCGTGAATTCGCCGTCGGACGATCCCGCAGCGGCCGCCATTCTGGTCCGCAACGCGGGGCAAACCGCTGAAGCGGATCAATTCAAGCGCAGCGTCTCCAGCATTAGCGGGGAGATGCAGAATGCGGACTCCGCCTTGAGTTCCGTGGTGACCGCTCTGCAACGTGCGATCAGCCTGGGCACCGAGGGGGCGAATGGAACGATGAACAGCGCGAATCGCAACGCCCTGGCCAATGAAGTTCAAGGCATCCAATCCCAGCTGGTCAGCCTGGCCAACCTCTCGTATCAGGGGAATTTTGTTTTTGCGGGAACCGCGACGCAGACTGCTCCCTATGTGTTCGATTCCACGAGCGCCTCCGGGGTGAGGTACGTCGGCAACGGCACGGTCAACAAGGTCACGGTGGGCAGCAGTCTGGCCGTCGATGCCAACATTCCCGGATCGCAGCTGTTTTCGTCCGCCGGCAGCGACGTGTTCCTTGCGCTGCAAAATCTAATTACGGGCCTGCAAACTGGGACGAACATCGACACCGCAGTGAACGAAGTCAGTGCCGCCTACCAGAACATCAATGCCCAGCGCGTCACCTACGGGAACATACTGAACCGGTTGAATGCGCAGCAAACTTACCTGAACAATGAAACCACGCAACTGGCGCAGCAGCAGGACTCCGTCGGCGGGGCGGATCTTTCGAAAGTGATCAGCGATCTGGTGAATGCGCAGACCGCGCGGCAAGCGACGTTAGAGGCAATCAGCCAGACACAGCAGACCAACCTCTTCAATTACCTAAAATAGCCGCCATCCAGGAAGTTGCGGAATTTTCCGGCGGCCCACGCGACTGCACTTACAGGATTTGTTGCGAAGCGCGAGCCCATTCGGAGGCTAACGTGACGCGCTCCCGCTCCTGCTCCAGACGGCCCCGCTCGCGAAGGAGTATGCGATGAATTGTGGGCAGAAGATCGCGAAGGCGCTCGACCTGCTTGCGATACAGGCTGAGCTCGTGCTCCAGCTCCGCATCTGTCTCCTCGGGCAAAGCTCGCAGCCATTCGCCCGCACGCATCAGCTCCGATAACAGCGCGCTGATCTCTTCGGGCGAGGCTGGTCGCTGCTGTGCCGGTCCAACGGATGAAGCCGGCGACAGGTGATCGAGGCTATCGCACAAGCGCTGGTTGGTCGCGCGCAGATCATGAGCAATCTGTTCCGCCAGGCATGGAGAGGAGGGCATCAGGCATTCCATTCTGAGGACGAGGAAGCATCCCTCGCTGGTTGAGGCGCGGCTGTGGGTTCGGAATGAAGTGAGCGCTCGACGTCGCGCCACGCTTCCTGGACCTGCATCAGATATGCAATCTGGCGCTCGATCGCGGAAGCCGACTGCCTGCACTGGGCGTCGACCAACCCGGCCTTGACTTGCTCGTAAAAACGTTCCAGATTCGCTGCCACTTTGCCACCCTGCTCCTTGTCGATCGTGGCCTGCAGATGCCCTATCACCAGAAGGGCATGGTTGATCTCTCGGGTTCGTTCCTCAATTTGTCCCAAGCGTTGCGCGGCGAGCGCGCGCTGCAGGTCGGCCATAACCTGCTCATACAGCAGAATGACGAGGCGTACTGGATTCGCTCCAGCCACCGACGCCTCGCGATAGGAAAGTCCTGGGTTCATGGTTTAGAGCCCCGAAGTAAGAGTGGGAGCAGAGGAACTATTTCCGTTGCTGTTCATTTCCATCGACGCCAGCGTCTGAGTTACCTGCTGCAAGAGCAGCGGATACGCTTGCAGAGATGCATTCACCAGGCTGAATTGCTTCGTCAGTTGCGTCTGCTGAGCCTTCAACTGGTCTTCAAAGTTGTTAATGCTGTCGGTAAGATTTTTTTGGGTGGACTTATTTTCCGCCAGATCGACATTCAGCAGGCCGTTGGTGGGATCAGTCAGGTTGATCAAGTCTTTGTGAAAGTTGTTGGCAAAGCCGGTAGACATTTCGTTCTGAAAAAAGCTTTGGAACGCCGCCGGCTTGGCGGCCAACACTTGGCTCATCGTCTGTCCGCTGGCATTGCTCCCTACGGTAAGGGTGCCATCGTCGTTCATGTTGATCCCGAGAGAAGCGAGATTCGTGAGGCCGGTGTTTCCCGAGATTGAATACGTCACGTCGTTCATGAGGCTACTTTGCAGCGAACGCAATGCGCTGTCGGATCCCAGGGGACCCTCTGAATTCGTGGCAGAATCGACGGTGAACTGCAGGTTGATATCTGCAATCACCTGGTTGTATGCGGCCACAAAAGCATTGATCCCGGTCGTAGCCTGCGCGGTGTCTGGACCCACGGAGACCTGAACGGATTGGCCGGGCGCGGCACTTGCAAGGTTTAAGGTCACCCCCTGGACTGAGCCACTAATCGTGTTCGTCGTGCTGGAGTACGGGATTCCGTCGATCGTCAGCGAGGCGTTGGCTCCTCCGATCGGCGCGTTGAAATTCAGCGAAGTCGTATTGTTCGTTACGGTAACGGCTCCGGGAGTTCCAGTGGCCTGGCTCGAGATGGTGAGCCGCGCTCCAGTCGCGTCACTCACTACGGCCGCTGTGATATCCCATTTGTTCGTCGAACTCTGCGAGTTGATGGACCTGGCCAGGGTGGTGAGCGTGTCATTGGTGCCGGCGGTGATCTGGATATCCGCGGAAGTGCCGCTCGCGCCTCCTATCTGCAAGTGCAGATCGCCGGTGGTCGCTCCATTCGACAGGATGGAGACGTTGGCGCCTCCGGCCACGGCATCGGTATAAACACTTCCCACGCTCGCCAGGTTGCCGACGACGACCGTATGAATACCACTGACTGCGGAGCCATCGGCGGTGGCATTTAGGACGCTTGTGTTCGAAGATGTGGCCGCCACCGCGGTGAGAGCTCCCACCGGATCGGAGAGGGCTGTCATTGCGGTAGCCAGCCTGCTGAGGTCGCTATTGATCGAGCTCAGCAAGCCGGATTGCATCTGCAAAAGAGTCTTTTCACTGCTCCATTCCGATAATTGGCCGCTCTTTTGATTCAGAATCGCGTTGACTACCGACGTGACGTCGAGTCCATCCCCGCTCAGCAAACTTGATGGATTCAGACTAATGGCCATGGCTGCCTCCTATTTCGCCTTCCGTTTGGGAGACCTGCCGTTCCTGGTCTTGTCGCAAAGCCTCATCCACGGCTCGCGCCAGTCCCAGTACCTGCGAACTCGGAATCTGCAGAATCAGATTTCCCGAGCCATCCAGATAGCGGATGACGATCTGCCCGTCTCCACCATCGTGCTGCACTTGGACTTCATCTTGAGAGAGATCGGAAGCTTCGGGCGTTGATGGTTGGTTATGAATTTCTCGCTTTGGACCGCTTCCCGGATCGGGCGCAACGGGGCGAGTGGATCCAGCAGAATGGAAAGTCGGCGAGGGCAGGACTCCTCCGTCCGTGGCTCGCGCGCCTGAGATTGGATCGGACTGCTGAACCGGGTTGATGCTCATAGCGAGCTCCGGAAGAAACAAGGGAGGCGATCTTCCGCCTCCCTCGATGCTCATCGATTATTGCAACAGTTTCAGTACGAGCTGCTGTTGCTGGTTGGCCTGAGCCAGAGAGGAAATACCTGTCTGTTCCAGGATCGAATACTTCGTCATGTTCGCCACTGCCGTTGGGATGTCCGCCGCCGTGATTCCGTTTTCGGCGGAGGTCAGGTTTTGCACCTGATTGCTGATGACGTTGCTGGCGCTCTGCAAACGGTTGACGCTTGCGCCCAACTCGCCACGAAGAGCAGCGACCTGTGCGATCGCGTTATTGATATCAGTCAGCGCGGTCTGAGCTGTTCCCTGCGTGCTCAGGTTGTCGTTCGACAAGCTGATGCCGTTCATGTTGCTGCTGGAGAACTGTCCAAGGGTGACGCCGATGGTGCTGCTGCCGGCGGTGGTCGAATCGCTGAGGTACACGCTCATTGTGCTGCTGTTGCTGGTGTTGGCCAGGGTCTCAGGGGCTGCGTCTGCCCCGATTTTCACTGTGGTTGCGCCACCATCCACCAATGCATTGGCGACGGCGTTGCCACGGTTTTGCGAGTCGGTAACGACCAGATTGCCCGTATTGTCCAGGCTGGCGAACAAGCCCGATCCGGAGTTGTTGATGTTTTCGATCAATCCGCCGACGGTGCCATTGCTGGCGTCGGTTGTGGTCGAGTTGAAGGTCTGAACCGCACCGTATGCTCCAGCCGTGCTGTCCCAAGCCTGCACCGTGAGGTTTCCGGTGGCGGTCGAAGCCATGCCTGCCGCATTCGTCACAGCGGTCGTCAGTTGGTTGTAGTTGGTGCCGCTGCCGGCAAAGATCTGCGCGCCGTTGTAGGTGGTATTGGTGCCGATGCGGTCGATCTCGGCCTTGATCTGCCCGAATTCCGACTGCAGCGCTTGGCGTTGCGAGTCTGACACCGTTCCGGTGGAGGATTCGGTAGCCAGCGTTACAGCGCGATTCAGCAGCGTCGTAACTTGGGCGAGGGCTCCATCGGCAACTTGTAGCATGCCAACGCCGTCATTGGCGTTGCGTGCGGATTGTGTGAGGGCCGTAATGTTGGCCTGCAAACCGTTCGCAATCGCTAGGCCGGCGGCATCGTCGGCTCCGCTATTGATACGAGAGCCCGAAGACAACTGATACAGGGTGCTCTGCAGGCTGCTGTTTGTGATGGATAACTGATTCTCGGCGGACAAAGATGCGATGTTGTTCAGGATTCCAATAGGCATTTGAGTCTCTTCCTCTCAATTGAATTTTTTTGTTTCGGTTGTCCTAAGAATTTCCTTAGGATGTTCTGCGAAACCTCTCACTCTCAGTGCCGTTCGCGGAACCCCGAATTTCTTTCTTGTTTATCGGCAGGCGCACGTCCCGCTTTAGGGGCGCTTCCATTTTCCGGATACGCGATAGTGATCCCGGAGTAACCAGGCTCCGATCTCCTTCTTGATTGCAGCACCCACTCTCGCCGATAGAGCCCTCAGAGGAGCAGTCCGTCGCTGCCTGTTGCACGGCTCTCCGAGTGTTTCGCATGATTCAACTGACACGCCTGAACAACAAGCCGCTCACGGTAAATTCGGACCTCATCAAGTTCGTCGAGGAATCTCCCGACACTCTGGTCACGCTGATCAGCGGCGAAAAAATTGTGGTCCTCGAAAAGGCCAGTCAGGTTCTCGCTCGCATCATCGAATTCCGGCGCAGCGTGCTTCAGGGGCTTTCCATCTCCTGGGACGCTTCATCGGCGCATGCCCTGATCGCACGCTCTCCCGCGCTCGGCGGCCATGAGCCCGAGAGGTAAGCGTGGATAAATCCAGTTTCAGCGGGATCGCGCTAGCCATCGGCGGAATCATTGCCGGACTTCTGCTGGAGGGTGGGAACCTTCGCCAAATTGTTCAACCCACCGCAGCGATGATTGTCTTTGGAGGAACGGTCGGCGCGGTGATGCTGCAGTTTCCGCTACCTGTTGTCACCCAGGCGATCCGCCGCCTGGGCTCTGTCTTCTTCAGCCGCAAGCAGAATGCGATGGCGACCGTTCGCCGTCTCGTAACCTATGCGCAAAAAGCTCGCCGCGAAGGAATCATTTCACTCGACTCCGACCTGCCGCAGATCGAGGATGCATTCCTGAAGAAGTCCCTGATGCTGGCCATTGACGGGACTGAACCGGACGAACTGCGGAAGATCATGGAGCTTGAACTCAACAACCAGGCAGAGTACGAGGATCAGGTGCCGCAGGTCTTCGAATCTGCCGGAGGCTTCGCTCCCACTATCGGCATCATCGGAGCTGTCCTCGGCCTGATCCAGGTCATGCAGCATCTCGACAAGATCGATGAAGTGGGACGCGGCATCGCCGTTGCCTTCGTCGCAACCATCTATGGCGTTGGCTCCGCCAATCTCTTGTATTTGCCAATCTCGGGAAAGATGAAGATCCGCATTCGCGAAGAACAGATCCTGCGCGAGATGACACTGGAAGGAGTCGCTTCCATTCTCGAAGGCATGAATCCGCATATGCTCGAGACGAAGCTTCTCGGTTTCCTGGTGGACGCAAGGCCGCAGGAATCACCCTCCGGAAAGCAGGACCGGTGATCCGCCGGAGACGTCCGCGCCCGCACGCCAATCACGATCGGTGGCTAGTCTCCTATGCGGACTTCATTACCTTGTTGTTTGCGTTCTTCGTCGTGCTCTACGCGTCCGCGCAGGTCGATCAGCGGAAAATTGGCAAGCTGGCGTTCGCGATCCAGTCGGCATTCCAGGAACTCGGAGTTTTCCCCCCTCTCGCTCCGATGACGTTCAACGAGGCCTTCCCGCCCAGCACGGTTCGGGCCATTGCAGAGGCCGCGCGCAAGCCCGATGCTGCGCAGGGCGCTAGCCTGAAGGATTCGTTGAGCGCCGAAGATGAAGCGAACATCGCAGCATTACAGGGAGAGTTGCAACAAGCGTTGCAGCACGAGATTGATCAGCATTCCGTCACTCTGCACCGCGAGACCCAAGGATTAGTGATCAGTTTGCGGGAATTCGGTTTCTTCGATAGCGGCTCCGCCGCGCTTCGACCGTCCGCTTTCCCGGCCGTCGATCGCATTGCATCGATCCTCGCCGTCCGCACCTGCAGCCTGCGCATCGAAGGACATACGGATAACGTCCCCATCCACAATTCTCAAATTGCTTCCAACTGGGAGCTTTCCACCGCGCGTTCGACCGAGATGGTGCGCCTTCTGATCGTCCGCTATCGCTTCGCACCGGACCGTCTTTCAGCGGCCGGATACGCCGAGTATCACCCGATCGCGAGCAACGACACTGTCCAGGGACGGGCGCAAAATCGCCGGGTCGACGTAGTGATTCTGAACGATCACATCGTCCGGCGCGCCGAGCCGGTTCCGGACTCTAGGCCGTCCTCTCCGACGCCTTAAATCTGACTCTGTTTCGGTAGGCGCAATCGCTAAAGTCGTGCGAGCCCTCGCCGATGGATGTGCAGGTACCCGAATGACAGCTACACCCACGCAAGCCGCTACCCCTGTTGCCGGGCCACCGGATCCCGACCTGATAAAACTCCGGGACCTCGTCTATCAGGTGGCCGGCATCTTTCATCCCGACACGAAACTACGGCTTCTGCTCGACCGCTGCGGCCGGCGAATGAAAGAACTGAAGATCACCAACCTGAGGGAATATTTCGAGCGCCTCACCATGAAGCCAGATCGCCAGTCGGAACTCATCGCGCTGTTGAATGAAATCACGATCGGCGAGACGTGCTTCTTCCGTAACCAGCCGCAGCTCGACGCATTGCGCCAGGTCGTCATCCCTAAGGTTCTCGAAGCCAAATCGAAGGTTCCGCTGCGCCGACTGCGCATATGGAGCGCGGGCTGCTCCACGGGAGAAGAACCCCATACGTTGGCCATGCTTTTTATTGAAGAAAGCACGCGCCGACTGAAAGATTGGACAGTCGAAATTCTCGCCACCGATCTGAACGAACGTTCCCTGGCGCATGCCAAGAATGCGATTTATGGCACCTACAGCACGCGCAACCTGACGCAGTACTACAAACAAAAATATTTTGTAGCAACGCCCGACCAGCAGCTCGAGGTGCAACCGTTTGTCCGCAGCAATATCACCTTCAGCCGCCTGAATCTTTCTGACGACTCGCGCATGATGTTCATGAAGAGCATCGACATTGTTTTCTGCTGCAACGTGCTCATCTATTTCGACCTCGCCTCGAAGCGCCGGGTGATCCAGCATTTCTACAACAATCTTCTTCCGCATGGATATTTGTTTCTCGGCCACTCGGAATCCCTGTACGGGGTAAGCAACGACTTCAACCTTGTGCACTTACCTGGCGCCACAGCGTACGCCAAAGGGGAACGCTCGCTGGCGGGAAAGCAGGGGCTATGACCACGACTGAAACGAAGAGCAACTTGATGTCGCGAATTGAAGGACTCACTCAGATTCCGACGATCCCTGCCGTGCTTGCGCCGCTGCTGCGTTACCTGGACCGCCCGGTCGAGCAGCTCGACGTCCAGTACGTCACGGACATGATTGCGCAGGATAAGTCTCTGGCGGCGCAATGCCTGCAGATGGCGAACAGTCCGCTGTTTGGACGCTGGCAAAAAATCGATTCCCTCAAAGGCGCGATCGTCGGCCTTGGCTTCCAACGCGTCAGCGATATTGCCATGTCGTGCGGAGTGCTCAACATGATGCCGGCAGGCTCTGGAAGCATCGATCCCGTCGTCTTTTGGGAACACTCACTGGGATGCGCCCTGGTATGCCGCCACTTCGCGCGGAAGATTTCTTATTCGGATCCGGGCAAGGCGTACCTCGCAGGCCTGCTGCACGATCTTGGAATCATCGTGAATCTATGGGCGCTTCCCAAGGAGTTTCGTGCAGCCTTTGAACTCGCCCGCACGGAAGGCATTCCGCTTCACGAAGCGGAGCAATCGGTGCTTGGGTTTACGCATTGTGACAGCGGACGGGTGCTGGCCAGCCGCTGGGAACTGGCGCCTGAT
This sequence comes from uncultured Acidobacteriota bacterium, assembly GCA_963819455.1. Lineage (GTDB taxonomy): Bacteria > Acidobacteriota > Terriglobia > Terriglobales > Acidobacteriaceae > Sulfotelmatobacter. The sequence goes on along the minus strand of CAWFWF010000006.1, from coordinate 758,760 downwards.
CTTTGCGAGGTGGTGTCGCTGCACCACACGCCCCAAGCGTCGAAGGACCACGCGGCCCTGGTCGCTCTGGTGGAAATCAGCGACCTGCTTTGTCGGATGAGCGGGCTGAATCACGGGTTCATCGAGAACCGTGAAGTGAATTTACTGTCGCAGCCGGGATTCACCGTGCTGGCGCAGCAGTGCCCGGGTCTTGCCGACTTTGATTGGGCTCGTCTGACGTTTGAACTCGACTCTTACATGGACGAGGTCCATTCATTAGTCCATGCCATTTACCGAAAATGATCGGCAGCGTTCGCCGTCCGATGATTCGAGTGATTGTTATCGATGACAGCGCATTCATGCGCGCGGCGCTCTCGCGAATGATCACTTCCGAGCCGGATTTCGAAGTGGTGGCAGCCGCTTCCGACGGCGCAGACGCTCTTCACAAAATATCCACGCTGGTCCCCGATGTTGTAACGCTCGACGTCAACATGCCCGGCCTCGACGGCATCGGCACACTTCGCCGCATCATGGCAGAGTGCCCTTTGCCGGTAATCATGGTGAGTTCGGCTACCAGTGAACACGCCGACATCGCCTCCGATGCGCTGGGCGCCGGTGCCTTCGATTGCGTGGCTAAACAGCTGTCATCCTCTTCTCTCGAAATCGATCACATCCGCGATGACCTCATCGCGAAGCTGCGGGCTGCCGCACTCTCGCGCAAGCTATCTTCTCGTCCATCGTCTCTGCGAAAACCGCCAGTCGGCGCACACCTCGACGCCCCCAGCCTTGCTTTTGCAGCACCTGCAATTGTTGCGATTGGAACTTCTACGGGTGGTCCACGGGCGCTTCAACAAATTCTTTCGTGCCTTCCGCACGATTTTTCTCTGCCGATTTTGATTGTGCAGCACATGCCTGGGGGATTTCTCACTTCTTTTATACGGCGCCTTGGTGCGTCCTGCTCCATCGCCGTGAAGGAAGCGAAGAACGGCGACCCCATTCTTCCTGGCTTAGCCTACATCGCACCCTCTGGGGTACATACGGTCATCGAGCACCAGTCGTCTCGCTCGTTGGAGACGATATCTTTGCGTGCTGAGCCTTCGCATGCCGCTCACATCCCGTCCGCGGATGTCCTGATGACATCGGTAGCCCACGCCTATGGAAGTCGCGCGATCGGAGTGATCTTGACGGGAATGGGTTGCGATGGCGCGGAAGGAATGCGTGCAATCTATAAGGCCGGTGGCATGACCATTGGCCAGGATGAAGCGACGTGCACTGTCTATGGCATGCCGCGAGCGTGCGCCGATGCGGACGTTCTACGCCGTGTGTTACCGCTGCAAGAAATTGCCGCTCACATATTGCAAGTTACGCGCTCACGCCGGCTGGCATAGCGAATTCTTCCGAAGGTAGGCCAATCTCGCTATCGTGGAGCAGTTGCTTCACTCTGCTCAAAAGGATCGACGCCGAAAATGGCTTCGCCAGGAACTCTTCGGGATTCATAGTCCGAGCCCGTTCGTAGTATCCGGTGATGAAGAGCACCTTGAGATCTTTCGCTTTTCGTCTCAACGCAGCAGCAAGGGTCATTCCGGTTTCCGCCGGTAGCACGATGTCTGTGATCACCAGGGAAATCTCGGAACCGCACTCCGCGTAAATCTTTGCAGCCTCGGCAGCCGTCGTTGCGCTGAACACTTCGTATCCCGCCGCCCGCAGAATCTCACAGGTCACCTCGCGCACGAACGCTTCATCTTCTACCAAAAGGATCGTGTTGTCTCCGCCGCCGAAGTCGGCAGCGCGGATTTTCATCACTCGAACTCCATCCATAGACTGCGGCATGGTCGTCACCTCATATTTCTTATCTTTCACTAAGCAGGTAAGTTGCCATCTTCAGACGGGTGTGCGCATTTCGTAAGCCAAGCGAAGTGAGAAGTTAGAGATGAGGCGGGCGATCCAGACCGTTTTGTCTGACGCTTTCCAGTTCCACTTCGGGAAGAAAGCTGTATGTGGGCTGCCATTCCGGGAACTTGAATCTACCGGAGGTTCTAGCTACCGTCGTTTGCCGTCGCCTCTTTGCGGGTAGGACGCTTGGGGACTCGTGTCCCGCTCCGGTATTTACTTGGGAGCAGTCAGGATGGTCTGATTCGGATCGAGGACGATCTTTCGTGTCCCGGCCGGCGCGGACAAACGGAACGACGATTCGTCTCCATCCGCAAATACACGTCCTAACAACTCCGGCTGCCTTCCCTGAATCACAGCGTATACGGGCACGGAGGTCACCAGATCCTGTGGCGCGTCCTTTTGCAGGATCGTTCCAGTCACGGTTATGCCGGTGCCTTTCGGCACAAGCTTGACCCCCTTCAGCTCCAGCCTAGGAAGCGCAACTCCATTGATCCACCCATCCAGAAACCAGTCCAGCGAATTCTTGTGCTCCCAGCGCAGGGCTGTCGGGAGATCTTCCGCAAACACATCGATCAGCTCACGTGTGCTGATGGCTTTGCCTTCGTAACGCTCTCGGACTTTTCGCAAAGCCGCAACAAAGGGTTCCGAGTCCGTTTTTGCACCCTTGCCTCGTTTCTCTTGCGCGGCGGCATCGTTCAACATCGTGCGCAGCATGTGGAAGAGCCAGGTGCTTCGTCCATAGCTCACCGCTTCATAGGCATCCGGAGATCGCGACGATAACAACCGTGTTCCCAGCGTGACGGGCCCAGCCTCCCTGGGCGAGTTTCCATCCTTGTCTTTCTCGACCAGGTCTGCGCGATACTTCTCCATCACTTCATGAAAGCCAGATGGATTTTTTTCCTGCAGCATCATGAGTGCGCAGTAGTTTGCCAGACCTTCGGAAAGCCACTGATCGCGGTAACTGCTCCAGGTAACAAGATCGCCCCACCACTGGTGCGCCGTTTCATGCGCCGGGATCGATTGCTGCAGCAAAATCCGATATCGCGGAAAATGCAGTTGCTCGCGCTCTTGATCGGTCAGAAACGCGAACGAGGAAAGAAATACGAGTCCCGGCCAGCCTTGGCTGTCGCGGCCGGGCATCTGGGTCAGGGCTAGATGGCTGTATGGATAAGGTCCAAAGCGATCGGAAAAATATTGGATGGCGCGGGCACCAGCGCTCGCAACTGCACCTCCAGTGGCAGTCGGCGACGGATCGGACGGTATGATGGCTTGCGGCGGGCGCTTTATCGGGTCCGCAGGATTACTTTCGATCACGGCAATCCGAGCTTTCGGAAAGTCTTTCTCTACTCCGCGCGCCGCGTACGCCTCAACTGTCACATTCCCCACTCGTTCCGTGGCTACTTTGTACTTTCCCAGATTGAACCCGGCTACGGGGATGGTACGATCCGAGACCCATCGCGACACTTGCTGCCCATCACTCGCAGACCCTCGCTCGGGAGAAACCGGCGCGGGCTTTCCTGTCGCCACCAGCGTCCATTCCTGCGGGTAGGTGAACTGCAGGTCGAAGTCTGCCATCTCCAACCCGCGATTCGGATACCACGTTCCGCGCGCGCCCACGTAGAGGAGTCCATTTCCGGCCTCAGCTAGCACTTCACCGCCGTAGACAAATTCGAGTTCAAGTTTCTGTCCCGCCTTTGCCGTTTCCGGCAGGATCACAGCGACCAGATCGTTTCCTCTGCGCGAAAGCTGCGTACCTTCGAGCGCGGGATTGTGAATGTACTCGATCGGCTCCCCGCCGAGCCTCACACTCTCGACCTGCAAGAACCGGGACAACTCGAATAGCAACGTGCGTGCACCACCTTCTCGAACGTCGCACTCCACCTTCGCTTTGGCGTGGATCTGTTTCGGAGGAAGAACATCTGTAACGACAGTAAACCGGCGGATGGCAATGCGGTTATCGCCAGTTCTTTCGCTCTGCGGCTGCGGCATGGCACCGCGACCCGGCAGCGGCCTGCGAGCATCCTCCGGCGAAAAGGAAGTCCACACGTCATAATAAGGAGTTCCACCCTCTGTGGACCTCACCTGGCCGGCCTGGATCGGCTCGGAAGCGACGGAGTCAAAGTAGACATCGAATACGCCGAGCTTGTTGCCTTGCAAGCGGGCATGAAGAAAGCGGTCTTGCGAACTCGGGGACGCAGTTCCTGCAGCCCCACCGTTCACCGGGAGCATCTGGCTGAAAGTCAGCAAAAGCCTCATAGCGTCGCCACCCGCCAGGTTCTTCGCGGTTGGCTCCCAGCGATCGACGAATTCCTGCTTGTTTTCCGTGAAACGAAGATCGGGCTTCAGTTCATTGGCAACGTCATCGTTGAAGCGGAAGTACGCAGTCGCGAAACGCTCTTCGAGGATCGCCATCCCGGTAAAAAGTCCCATCGATCGGCGCTCTACCTCGGTCGGCGGCGTCAGCAGAATCTCGCCGTCACCCTCGAAGAATGCGCCCGTAATGTGGCCCATCACATCTTGCGTAAAGGCGATCGTTCCGTCTTCGAGCGTGATCTGGATGGACGCACGATTCAAAGACGCGCCGCGAACCTGATAGACGCGGGAAGCGTCGAGACCGACCTGCCCCAATTGCAGGTAGAGCACCTCGGCAGGTTTGTTGGGAAGGGCGTTATCGTCGGCGCGAACAAAGCCAGATATGGCGACAAGCATCGCGATCGCTGCGATCCGTCGCTTCCGCTTTCGCACTGGTACCTTCGTCACGTTAAGAGGGGCTCCCCAGTTGCTAGAATGCGCCTGAATGCGTCCTCGTGTCATCTTGATCGCTTTCTGCCTGGCGACGGCCCTTGCCTGCGCGCATGCCGACACCATTCACCTGAAGAATGGACGCACCATTGTTGCCGACCGCGTTCGCGAAAATGGAACACGCTTCGAGTACGAGATCGGCGAAGACACCTACGCCATTCCCAAAGCTTCAGTGGATCGCGTGGACGCCGGCGGCGTGCCCGCGCCGAATTCCGGATCGACAAAAATGGGCGATCTGCCTTCTTTCGCGCCAGCCAACAGCCTGGCCAATGAGGGAGACCTGGTCGGAAAGATTATCAAAGAGGGGAAAGTCGATGAGGGCGCGCTATCCGACCTCGAAGCTCGACATAATCCCGAGCTGAGCGCGACCGCGGATTTCATCGCCGGCAAATTCGAATTCGATCACGGGAACATCGCGCATTCGCGCCAGTTCTTCGAAAGCGCGCTTCGCTTCCAGCCGGAGAATTCGACCATCCTTATTTATTACTCGGCGGTGTTGGTTCGAAGCGGCAATGCTTCGCAGGCGATGTACTACGCGCAACGCGCCACCAAGTCCGCGCCCGATTCGCCTGACGCCTACACCATGCTCGGATACGCTCAGTTTTCCGCGGACCATACTAAGGAAGCGGTTGTCTCCTGGAAGCGTTCCCTCGAGTTGCGCCCCGATTCCAAGGTTCAGCAGTTGTTGAGCAAGGCGCAGCGCGAGCAGACCGTCGAATCGGATTTTTCGCAGGGCGAGAGCAGTCACTTTGTCCTGCACTATGAAGGACGGCAAACTTCTGACGCCCTTCGAGGACAAATCATCGCCACACTGGAATCGGATTATGACGATCTGGTTCGCGATCTCGGCAGTCCGCCACGGGACAACATCGTCGTTACTCTTTATACGGAGCAGGCGTTTTTCGATGTGACGCACGCTCCCACTTGGTCTGGCGCGATTAACGACGGCAAACTGCGGATTCCCATCAACGGATTGACGTCTATGACGCCGGAACTAGCGCATGTCCTGAAACATGAGCTCGCGCACTCCTTTATCACGCAGCTGTCCGGTGGACGCTGCCCGATGTGGCTGCATGAAGGCGTGGCGCAATTCGAGGAGCCGCGCAGTCTCAACGGCGAAGGACACTTGATTTCGTCTCTCTTCAAAACGCAACGCAACATTCCGCTCAACGCCCTTGAAGGCAGTTTCATGAACTATTCTGGGGCTCAGGCATCTGTCGCCTACGCCGAGTCGCTGGCCGCTGTCTCATACATTAACGACAGCTACGGGATGAGCGACATTCAACGAATTCTTGAGCGCCTCGGCCAAGGCAACTCCGCCGAATCCGCACTGCGCGCGACCATTCACTCCGACTACGGACAGCTCGAAACCGACCTCGCCCGCTATCTCTCCGACAAATACGGCAACTAGTTTTCGGGCCAACCGTGGCGACTGTCGTGCCCCGAGAGTTAAAGTGTTAGGAACGTGAATCATTCCATCGATCGTTCTTATCGCGCGCTCACTCTCGCTCTCGTTTGTCTCGCCGCTGTGTCGATTTCATCCTGCCATCGATCCAAAGGCGCGGCGACGAAGCACTATCACTTCACGGGCAAAGTGGAATCCATCGACGCCCAGTCCGGCTCCGCCTTCATCTATGGCGACGACATCCCCGGATTTATGGATTCGATGGGCATGTCGTACAAAATCAGACCCGCGAATACGGTCAGCCAGCTTTCCATCGGAGACGTGATCTCCGCCGAAGTGGTTGTCGTAGAGGCGAACCCTCAGGACACGAATGCCGAACCGGACTACTGGCTGGAGAATGTCAAAGTCACGAGTCACCCAAAGAGTCCGCCCGCGGCCCCGCCCAATGCATTTCACATGCCCGCGCCTGGAGAAGCCGTTCCGGACTTCGCATTCACCAATCAGGACGGCAAGAGAAGTTCGTTTGCCCAATATCGTGGCAAAGTCCTGGTCGTCACCTTTATCTATACGCGCTGCCCATTCCCTGATTTCTGCCCGCGCATGAGCAGCAACTTCGCCGAGATCTACAAACAGCAGGGAACGAACCCGGCGCTGGCCGACGTTCATTTGTTGAGCTTGAGCTTCGACCCCGATCACGACACTCCGAAAATTCTTCGCAAATACGGACTCTCGGTGGCTCACACGCACGACTCTGCGCTTTTTCATCAATGGGAGTTCGCCGCTCCGAGCCTGACCGACCTGCCCAAGATTGCCGATTTCTTCGCCCTCACCGTCAAGCCGGAAGGCGGCCTGATTACGCATAATCTGAGCACCGCCGTTATCGGCCCCGACGGCAAGATCGTGAAGTGGTATCACGGAAGCGACTGGCAGCCCGCTGATTTAATCAAGGACGTAGCCGACGCCCGTCCGAAGAATGGGGCCTGACTCGCACAGCCAGGTGTTTCTTTGAGGAATGCTGATTGTCCAGATCCCTGGAAGAGCGGCGCTTTAGCGCCGTGATAAGAAGATAAAATGGCTTGGGGCTTCAGCCCGTGGAACCTGCATGAAATATCTACTGCTCACGCTCTCTGTCCTCGGAATCATCGCTTCTTCGCTGGCCTTGCGCGAACACTATCGCGAGTATGGTGATTCCCCGTGCAGCATCAACGAACACTGGGACTGCGGCGTCGTCAATCACAGCCCGTACGCGATGCTCGGCCCCATCCCAGTCGCCGCGGTGGGCATCCTGGGATACATCCTCATGGCGATCCTCGCCTATCGCCGTTCGTACCGACTGTTGATCGTCCCCACCTTTGGTGGCTTGGCGTTCTCGCTCTATCTCGCTAACATCGAAGCCCACATCCTGGGAGTCTGGTGCGTCTACTGCGTGATCTCGCTCGGAATTATTTCGCTCATGTCGTTACTCACGCTGGGCGCGGTGGTCTCCCAATTCGTTCGGCCGGCTTCCAAATGAATTGCTGGCGAGCGCCACTTCGAATTTGAGATGAAGCGATCCTGCGAAACAGCTCTCTGCATTGATAATTTCCCGAGTGCTATGCGCGATGCCACGCATTCAAGAGGACAAACATTCCTAGTATTTCTGTGCTGGATGGCGCTTAGCTCCGATTTTTCGGTTGATGTCGCCGGCGAACTCGATGAAGAAGTTCAGCAGAGCTCCATAACCTGCCTGTCCAACCATCGCGCGGCCGCCCTCCGCAAAGGCATTGCGGGGTTTTGGCTTCCACGCTGTGGAAATCAGACCTCCGCCGAAAGAGCCGCCGTAAAGAGCCCACTGTGGGCGCAACTCGCTCTCACTCTGGTTGTAGGTCACGAAGTTTCTGAGGATCGCATGCCGCGTCCGCGGCGCGAAACCCGCACACCGGCAGCGGTCATAGCGGGGTTCATATTTCAACGCTGCATTTCCCAACGCCGCCAGGCTATTCGCCGAAATGAACTGCCCTTCGCGGGATGCAAAGCGCTCGCCGTAGCCGCCCCATCCGCCTTGCCACTGCGAGGGTGATCCGCGAGCCTGATCAATGCCCGCGGCGAACATGCGCTTGAAATAATCGCTGGGGCTGGTCAGTGTTTGCTGCAGATAGATTTCCATCCGCTGCTGCCCCGTCAGTGCTACCCGCGGCCGTCCTTTTTCCACATAGGCGCCGGTGAACCACCCAGTCTCCCAGTCACGCGCCTTCACCAGAGCCTGTTGCGCCACGTCCTTGGTCGCTTGTGCGGCTTGGATTGTCACTTCTTTGGTCTTTTCGGCAGCGGCCTGTGCCGGGTTCGATCCCTCGTCTTTCTTGTCTTCCGGCGCAGGCGTCGAATCCGCCGGCGGGTTCGGTGGAGGACCCGGTGTTGTGTCCTGCGCCATGATGGAAGCTGACGCAATTGCGATCCAACTGCAAGCGATGGCAATCCGGCACGCTCGTTCGGTCATTGAAAGCGCTATCCCCAAGCCTTCACCTTTCCGCGTCGAACGCGGCCCTGAAAACAGATTTTTTGAAAGTTCCCGACCAACCGCTGGACTCGATTCGATGCCAACACTGCACGACCTTGTTGCTGGCAGAGTTCATTGAATATCGGACGGCGCTCCTGCGTTTGTTGGTTCAATATATTTCTACTCGGCTGACGATGTTTTGGCGCTAAGCCAAAGCTCGAAGAGCTTGGCGAATTTGATTCCCGAGAACCCGACATTCGCCGACTAATCGTCCGGGCTCGGAGTGAATTATTCACGAGGGCGACCCACTCTTGCTCCGCGTCGTTTGCGGAGACAGGGGAATTTGACTTTACATTGGCGACTAGGGCACTCAGCTCGTGCGGCAAGAATTTATGGCACAATTTCTCGAACGTTCGCGCCATGAATTTTTGCGCCACAATCGTCTTGGCAATACTTCTGACCGGTCTCGCGCGGTCCGCGCCGGCACAAAACACACCCAAGCTGGTAGATCCAAAATCTGAAATCCAGATTCGCGCCGAAGGACTGATGGAACATGCCCGCCACCTCTCCGACATTCGCGCGAAGGATGCTCCCGCATTCCACCTGAAAGCAACGTTTTCCTTCATTGGAAAAGACCTCAACTCGGTTCAAGGCACGTACACCGAAACCTGGGTTTCGAACACGCACTGGCGGCGCGAGACCGTCGTGGGCGATTCGCGGCGCATCGAGATTGGCGTGGCCGACAAGCGATGGCTTCTCGACAGCAGTCCCAGTATTCCTGAAACGGCGGCGAAAGTGACCGACGTGATGAGAATCTTCCCTCCCGAAGATCGCACATTCGAATTCGCATCGATCGATGAGAGCGCGGACCAGAAGTCACCCTCTGAATGCGCCATCACCAAACCCGGCTCGCGCGAGGAGAAATACGCATTCTGTTTCGACAAGAAGAGTGGGGTGCTTCTACAAAAGGCCGAACCCGACATACGCCCGAAGAATGCCGTCACCGACACCTGCGTTTACGGAATTTTCCGCAAGCTGGGAAACGTCTGGTATCCGCGCGAGATGGCCTGTTTCGAAGAAAAGCACAAACTGCTGGAGGCCAAGGTGGAAGAACTCTCCGCCGAGCCCGCTCCTGACCCCGGCCTGTTCAAGCCGCCAGCCGGTGCTACTGACTTGGAGAATTGCTCTAGCAAGCTGGAGCCCGCTATCCCCACGATCACGCCAGGGCCACTGCTGTCTTTTTTTCGCGCATCTGGTGGCCAGACGAAGTTGGAGTTCCTGATCAACGAGAAGGGGAATGTCGAAAATGTCACGGTTGCGCAATCAAGCGGGATAAAAGACTTCGACGCCGCTGCGAAAATAGCCGTCAGCAGCTGGCGCTTCAAACCGGCAACCTGCAACGGAGTGGCGGTGCGCAGCCAGTCCAAAGCGACCTTCAATTTTTCCAATTGAACCGGAGATTTGGAAAAGTACGCAGCTCGCTGGCCGGTTACCCTCGTTCGAAAGCATGCTTCTTTTCCAGCTCTTCCACAGCCGCTCGGCGGGCGGTCTCAAAACGCTCTGCCTGATTCATCAATCCCTGGGTAGCCTCGGCAAACTCGCCGTCGACGCGCAACAATCCCTGCGCTGCTACCAATCTTCCCGCAACTTCCAGCATGTGCGCCGGAGTCGTCTGCAGGTACTGCGCCTCCGCCGGATCTCCGATCCAAACGCGAGGCGAAGCCAGTGTCGTCTCCCAGAAAACTTTGCGCTCGATGAATTCGGCCATGGCTTCATCGGTGGCCTTGCCAAAGATCCATTGCTGCCGCTTGAAGTCGTAATGCCGGCTGGAGAACGGAACCGGCAGCAGTTTGCCCGACTTCAGGAATTCGATCTGCCGTCGGTCCACTTCCTTGCGCAGCGCATTGATCACCGGAGCTTCCACGTCCTTCGCCTCGAGTGACGGCACGACCTCCTTGATCGTCTGCGAGAGGTTCACCGCCACCGGGGCATGCAGCCCTTCCGAAGGCAACAGCTGTATGTCTCCATGGAGCACCGAAAAGTCCGCCCCCGAGGTAGACTGATGGAAAGGCCACTCCAGCGTGATCGACAGCGGAAGCCCCTTCAGCGTGACCCAAATCTTTTTTTCTGCTTGCGCCTGCGTCATCGAATCAGTGTCCTCAGATCAGTGGTTGAATTTCGCGCGATGAGCGATCGTTACGATTTTACCGAAGTGGCTGGCCGTGTTCTCCGCCAATCCTCATCGGGAAGATTGCGGCGCGCACATCACGAGCTACCGTTTCTTTACCTTCGTTCCCATTCGTAAAAGCTTGCGAACCATTCCGGTGGGCAGGCCCTTCATCTGATCGTAAAGTTCGGTTACGGCTTCAAAAAATCCTGCCATCGCTTCCAGCCGTTCCCTTGTGAAGTCCGCACCTGGTTCTTTCGGATCCAGTTCAGCCAGGCATTGCCGGAGAATCTCCCGCGTCGGATCGATCTCGCGCCGCTTGCGCTGCTCGATCACCAGCCGGAACATCTCCCACACATCCTTCATCGACTCGTAATGTTCGCGCCGGTCGCCCAGCACGTGCACCGCGCGCACGATGCCCCAGGTTTCCAGCTCGCGAATCGACGTGCTCACATTCGACCGCGCCACGCTGAGCGTCTGGGCAATCTCCTCTGCGGGAAGCGCCTTCGGCGATAAATACAGCAGCGCGTGAATCTGCGCCACCGTCCGGTTGATCCCCCACCTGGTACCCATCTCGCCCCAGTGAAGGATGTACTGCTTCTGTACTCCCGTCAGTTCGGCCATATCGTTTCTTTCAGTACGAACTGAATATACAGAATCTACAAGCCATGGGTCAACCCGAAATCTGGCGCGAGCAGTTTCGTCCATCCATCTTTTCCGAAAATTTTAATGCACTAAAAGAGGGGCACCGAGGGTAGAATGTCTCGCCGCTTTACGGCAATTGAGGGGGAATCTCTTGTCGGGAGTTGCAGTATGTTCAGGAAGTCGTGTCTCTTCGTCCTGTTGCTGGCGATGTCTGGCCTCGCTCACGCCGGTGGCATAGTCCCAATCAGCGTTTATCCCAACCCGTCCCAGTTCGGCACAATCGCTCAAACGCAAAGCAGCTATCTGACGCTTTACGTCTACAACACCAGCCTCGATCCTGTCGTAATCTCGAGCATGGCGGTTACGGGCGCCAACAGCGCGGACTATGCGTTCAGCGGCTTTAACGCCTGCATCACCACTCTTCAAGTCAACCAAAACTGTCAGTTTGGGATGATCTTCGCCCCGCAGTCTGTCGGGACATTGAATTCGAACCTTCAAATCATCATTCAAGGACTGTCGCAAGCGGTCAACGTGTCGCTCCAGGGGACCGGGTCGACGCCGCCTCCTACGCTCACGTCCATCTCTCCCGTGAGCGCTTACGCGGGTAGTGCGGCCGTTACAATGACCCTCACCGGCACCGGATTTGTATCCGGTTCAACGGCTTACTATAACTACAACCCAATCACTACCACCTATGTCAGTCCAACGCAGATCACAGCAGTAGTCCCCGCGTCGGACCTCACGCTGGCCGGTTCCGGAACTGTCTACGTCGGAAACCCCGGCAACCTCTACTCCGGCTATCTCAGTTTCAATGTCGTCTCCCTCAATCCATCGCTAAACTATGCGACTCCGGCTTCCGTCACGGCAGGAACGGTTCCTAGCCCTGTCACACTGACTGGGAGCAATTTCATGAACGGAGCTACCGTCCTCTGGAATGGCAAGTCGCTCCCCTCCACCTACATCAGTTCTGGCGAAATCACATTCACTCCCACTGCATCCGAAATCTCCGGCGCCAGCATTATTCCACTGGCTGTTTCCAATCCGTCGCCCGGTGGGATTTCGAACTCCGTGAATTTTGACGTCACGTATTCGGACAAAGTCACGGTTCTCGATCTACCGGCCAATGGTCTCGTTTGGGATCCGTACGCGCAACGCATTTACGCCTCGATTCCCAGCAGTTACGGAACTAATGGCAACACCGTCGCTGTCATCAATCCCACCACCGGCCGCGTCACCGGATACTATTTCGCCGGCAGCGAGCCGAATCAATTGGCGCTTACCGCTGATTCGTCCTATCTATATGTCGGCTTGAACGGCAACGGCTCGGTGCAACGGTTGCTGCTCCCCAGCTTCGCTCCCGACATCGACATCAACCTCGGCTCCAGCCAGTATGGCGGCCTCAACACCGCTCTGAGCCTCCAAGTATCGCCATCCGACGGTCACACGATCGCCGTGGCGGAGGGCACTGTCGGGTGTTGCGGCGATTCCGGGCTCTTCTTCTTTAAAGACTCCACTCAACTGCCGGATTCCGTCACTTATCCAACCATTACGGATGTCGTGTTCGCGAATTCGAGCCTGCTTTACGGCTATTCCAACGGCAACGTCAGCTCGATCACGGTCGACGCCAACGGTGGCACGCTTGGCCAGCAGTGGAGCAATCTCGTTTACGGAAATTCCATCGCCTATGCTGGAGGCCTGATTTACGGAGGGTCCGGCCAGGTACTGAATCCGGCCACGGGATTGTTAGTGGGAACCTATGACGTTTCAGGTGGCAACTGCTGCTACGGTTCAAGCACTGTCCTGCCCGATGCGCCCATCGACCGCCTCTTCGCCCTCGGAGTCACGCCATTCTTCACTCAGTTTGGCGTAACCAGTTACGACCTCGCAAAGTTCACCGCGCTGGGCGTAGCCAATCTTTCCCAGTTCTCCAGCAATACAACGCCAGCCTTCATCCGCTGGGGAAGCAGCGGCGTCGCCTTCATTTTGGACGCAAGTTGCTGTGGCAGCGGCAGCCCGCAAGTCATCGTGGTGCAGAGCCCTTCCATGCTTCTCACCACCAGCAAAACCAAGAACCCCGCTCCCGTCGCGCAATCGCTGGCTCCAGCCAGCTCAACTCATGGCGGCGGAAATTTCCTTCTCACCGTCACAGGGACCGGATTCGTCCCCGGCTCGCTGGTCACTTTTAAAGGAACAGCTCTGGCCGCCGACTACGTCAGTCCCACACAACTCAACGTCTACGTGCCCGCAAGTTCGATCGCGGCCGCAGGCTCCGCCAAAGTCGTCGTAACCAATCCAGCTCCGGGAGGAGGAAGCTCGAGCCTAACCTTCACCATCAACTAACAATCAACGTTGCCCCATCCTTGTCTCCGCGCGTTTTGCGGAGACAGGGATGGGGATTTTGATCTCTCCGACGCTAGTCTTTTTCCTCCGTAGGGTCGAGGCAGCGCTGGAGCCGATGTAGCGTCCCCCCCGTGCGATTTATCCGTTCCGACTGTCGCCTCGTTTGCCCGCGTTTCCTGGTTGTGCTAGCTTCGCGTAACGCTCTGCCATGTCGTTCCTCTTTCACTCCCGCGACCGCGATGCCCAGCCTGAGGCCGAGACCATCCCGACGGTATTCCCTTCGATCGAAGGAGCCGACATCGCCGCAGTTTTCGTGGGCAAGCGCATTGCCGGAGATTTCTACGATTCCGTCCGCGTAAGCCCAGAACGGATTCTCTTTGGCCTGCTCGATGTCGCCGGCCGCCGCGACGACAATCGAACAATTCTCGCCGCCGCTCAGGACGTCTTCCGCAGCTTCGGCGCCGAGCTTTTTTCCCGCGAAGACATCAACGAGGCGGACGCCATGACGGAGCTCAGCCTTCGCATTAATCGCACCGTCATCGACTCGGCGAAGCGCGTTCTCTCGTGCCCAGCATTCATTGCCTGCTATCACGAGAAATTCGGTACGCTTTGCTACACCAACGCAGGGCACATCCCGGCACTCTTACGCGACGGCTCGGGAATCTCCGAACTTGCGTCCACAGGGCTGCCCCTCGGGCTTTTTTCTCACGCCACAGCCGATGCCCGTATCGTCGGCATTCAAGATGGATCAGCGCTCCTATTGGTCTCGCGCGGCGTGATTTCGTGCGAAGGGCATGGCAAGAGTTCATCCGACGAGTTCGGCATGGAGCGCGTCAAGACCGTCCTGCAGGAAACTCCACCAGGCCGCGCGAAGGACTTGTGCGACTCCGTCCTTCAGTCCGTCGCCACCTTCAGCGCCCATGGTCCAGTATGCGATGACCGAACGGCATTGGCCTTGATTCGAACAAGCTGACCTGCCCGGCCAACTCGACCCGCTGCCCGTGCGTCCAAGTGAATGGAAAGGCTCCGCCGCCTCTCCCAAGTCCCAAGTTGGGAGTAAAATAAAGGATCGGCCCAAGCCTGCCGTTTGCCCGCAAGCCCAGGACGCGTGGCGGCCCAACAAATTCTATGAAGAACCTTTTTCTGTCCCTGATCGTTCTTGCTTGCCTGCCAGCCGTGGCCGGCGCCCAGGTCGTCGAAGAAATCATTGCTCGCGTCAACAGCCAGATCATCACTCGCTCGGAGTTCGCGCGCAGTAAAGATCAGCTCCGAGACGAAGTCAAACAGGCCGACCCCAACAATGCCGACAAGGCCTATACCGACCGCGAAAAGGACGTATTGCGCGATCTTATCGACCAGCAGCTGCTGCTCGACAAAGGCAAGGACCTCAACCTCAGCGCCGACACCGACCTGATCAAGCAGCTCGACCAGATGCGCAAGGATATGAAGCTCGATTCGATGGAAGCTCTTGAGAAAGAAGCTGAGAAGCAAGGTGTTTCCTGGGAAGACTTCAAGCAGACGCAGCGCAACCAGATCATCACGCGCAAGGTTATCGGCGAAGAGGTCGGCGGTCACCTCGCGATGACGAAAGAGGAACAGCAGAAGTTCTACGACGAGCACAAAAGCGAGATGGAGCAGCCGGAGTACATACGGCTCAGCGAGATTCTGATTACTCCTAAGGCTGCCGCGCCCGCGACTCCGCCCGATCCAACGGCTCCGCCATCGCAGACTCCAGCCCCCGATGCCGCCAAGGCGGCTGCAGATGATCCCGCGGCTCTAGCCGCAGCCGAGGCTAAGGCGAACGACCTGCTGAAACAGATCCGCGGTGGAGCTGGATTCGACGAAATCGCCAAGAAGAATTCAGACGGACCGTCGGCAGCCGATGGTGGCGCACTCGGTCTTTTCAAGCGCGGCCAGCTTGCCAAGGAGCTTGAGGATCGCACCTTCGCCATGAAATCCGGCGAGGTCTCCGACGTAATCCGCACCAAGCAGGGATTCGTCATCCTCCGCGTCGACGACCATCAGATGGCCGGCATCCCTCCGATGAAGGATATTCTTCCGAAAATTCAGGATGCCATCTACTACCAGAAGCTGCAGCCGGCTCTACGCGCCTACCTCACTAAGCTGCGCGAAGACGCCTATATCGACATCAAGCCCGGCTATACCGACAGCGGAGCCAGCCCGAACCAGACCAAGCCCGTCGAGACCGCCACGGCGAAGGAAGCCGACGCCAAGAAGCTGGGCAAGAAGAAACATAAAAAGCTGGGAATCCTTTAAACCGTAGCGGTTCCCGCAGATGCGCCTGGTCTATACTCGGAGTGCGCATGAAGGATTTCTACATCGGCGACTGCACCCGACACGAAAACAAGATCGTGACCTCGACCTTCGTCGTGGTCGCCAAACAAATCAAGCCTAAAAAGACCGGCGAGCCTTACCTCGCCCTCACCCTTGGCGACCGCAGCGGGCAGCTCGAAGCAAAAATGTGGGACAACGTCGAGGAAGTTCTTGACGCCTTCGAGCAGGACGATTTCCTCAAAATTAAAGGACTGGTCAACAAATACAAGCAGCGCTTCCAGCTCACGATTCACAAGCTGCGCAAGCTCGGCGACACTGAAATTGATTTCGCCGACTACCTTCCTAAGACCACGAAAAATATCGACGAACTATGGAGCACGCTGGCCGGCTTCATCGCCAGCATTGAGAATCCGCACCTCAAGGCGCTGGTGCAGGCCTTTATGGCCGATCCCGAAATTGCCGCTGCGTATCGCAACGCGCCCGCAGCTAAGACGCTTCATCATGCGTATATCGGCGGACTGCTCGATCACGTCGTTTCCCTGTTTCGCTCCTGTGACCTGATGTGCCGGAACTACCCTCAAGTCAATCGCGACATCCTCTTCACTGGAGCCTTTTTTCACGACATTGGCAAGATTCACGAGCTCACCTACAACCGCTCGTTTTCGTACACGACCAAGGGCCAGCTTCTGGGCCACATGATCATCGAACTCGAGATGCTGCAAGCCAAGCTTGCGCATCTTCCCGGATTTCCCGAAGAGTTGAAGATCATGGTCGAGCACCTCATCATCAGTCATCACGGACACTACGAATTCGGATCGCCCAAGCTTCCCATGTTCCCTGAGGCCTTGATGCTCCACTACCTCGATGATCTGGACTCCAAGATGGAAGCCATGCGCGCCCAGTTCGAACGCGAGTGTTCCCTCGACAGTCCGTGGACCAGCTACAACGCATCTCTCGGACGTCCCCTGCTCAACACCGAAAAATTCCTTGCTCCGAAGAAGCTATCCGAGCCGGAAGCCTCCTCAACAAGCATTGAATCCTCCGCCAAGGCTGACGATTTTACCGAGCCGGTTCCAACTCTTCTAGATATTCAGCCCCGCCGTTAAATCAAAAAAAAACGAGGGTGCCCTACCCTTATTCCCGCGCCGTTTTGCCCGGATGAGGTGGGGAGTTTGGCTTCATCGGACCGGTCCCCCGACGTTGCCGCCCTCGCCAGTTTCCAGTAAATTGGCTCCAGTATTCGGAGGCTCGTATGCGATCACGTCTGCTCTTACTCACCCTAGGTCTCTACCTCGCCGTCGCTGTGCTCGGTTGCTCCAACAAATCCGCTTCCGATAACAGTTCCAGCAACCCCGCCAACTCAGACACCACCGCCAATAACGGAGCCGCAGCCCCGGCCCCCGGAACAGCGGGTTCCGCAGAGCGCAAGGAAGTGAAGAGAGAACCTCTCGTGGTTCCCTCCGGAACTGCAGTCACGGTAAGCCTGGGATCGGCCCTTGGATCGAAAGTCAGCCAGCCTGGTCAGACTTTTTCGGGCAGCGTCGCGAAAGACATTCTGGTGGGCAGTGAAGTCGCGATCCCGAAAGGCGCCACCGTGAATGGCACTGTCACCGACGCCAAGGCGCTCGGCAAGTTTGCCGGCGGCGCCGTTTTGCAAGTTCGTCTGGACTCGATAACTCTGAACGGAGTCGACAAACCGGTTCACACCGCTCTTCGCACTTTCTCTCAGAAGGGTAAGGGCAAGCGCACTGCAATCGTCACCGGCGGAGGTGCTGCTCTCGGCGGAATCATCGGGGCAATCGCCGGCGGAGGTAAAGGAGCTGCTATCGGCATGGCGGCCGGCGGCGGAGCGGGTGCTGGTGGTTCGGCTCTGACCGGCAACAAAGAGATCGTTCTCCCGGCAGAATCGGCATTGACCTTCGAACTTTCACAAGCCTTCGAAGTAAAACGCTAGCGTACTTGTTCGCAGGATGTTCGGTTCTAGTTGGAATCTGACGACATGAGGCGAGATTCGGGAGCCCAGCGCGCATAGCGCTGGGTTTCCCCTTCGTGAACCTTCGTGTCCTTCGTGGTTAACGCTTTTGCTTTGAGCCTCCGCCGAAGAAACCCATGCTCGACTTCTCCCGTTTCGAGATCCTCACTTTCGACTGCTACGGAACCCTCATCAACTGGGAAGACGGTATCCTCTCGGCTTTGCGCCCCATCGTTGTGGCACACGGCAAGACGGCCGACGACTCCACCCTTCTCAAACTCTATGGGGACTTCGAACAGCGCGCCGAGGAAGGCGCCTACCAGCCGTATCGAGAAGTTTTGAAATCGGTGGTCCGCCAACTCGGGGACGAACTCAAATTCAAACCCACTCCACGCGAAGAGAATTCTCTGCCCGACTCCCTTGCCTCATGGAAGCCCTGGCCAGATACGGTTGCCGCGCTCCGCCAGTTGAAGTCCCGCTTCCGACTCGCGATCCTGTCGAACGTCGACGACGATCTCTTCGCCGCCACGCGTCCCCAACTGGGGGTCGAGCTCGATGAGGTCGTAACTGCGCAGCAAGCTCAGGCCTACAAACCTTCGCTGAAGCTTTTCGAACTGGCCTTGACGAGAATTCACGTCCCGGCTCATCGCGTCCTTCACGTTGCCCAGAGCGTGTACCACGATGTCGTCCCAGCTCAATCTCTCGGATTGGCAACGGTATGGGTCAATCGCCCATCGGCGCGGCCAGGCGTGGGAGCGGTGAAGAAAGCCGACGCAACGCCCGACCTGACAGTCGCCAGCCTTCAGGAACTGGCAGACACGGTGCAACAGGCGCGGTAAGGCGAATGGCGCCATGTGGGCTCTGAATTTTGCTGTTGACCTACAGGTTTACGGGAAGTTTTACGACGCGTTTCTGGATCGCCCACATTACCAACTCAGCTTTGTTGTGAAGCCCCAACTTCCGCATGAGGTTAAATTTGTGAGCGTCCACGGTCTTCACGCTCAGCCCGAGAATCGTCGCCGCCGAGCGAACGGTTCGACCTTCGGCAAGCAGCTTTAAGACCTGGCGCTCGCGCGCGGTCAATATCCGCTGCCGGGGCAAGAACTCTTCGACGCGCCATTCCGTGATACCTCGCCGCCGGATGTCCAGCACTGGGATCTTCTCCGCCGCAGCCGTTCGCCGGACCATCTCCAGCAACTCAGACGCAGACGTCCCGCGCAACGCATAGGTCGTTTCGTCCCCCATCGTCCGGCTAGGAGCGACTTCGCCATCGTCCGAAGTCAGAAACAACACCTTGCTCTCCGGTGACTCCGCCAGAATGCGCCGCTCGCTCTCATCCGCCTCGCACTCAAAGATATGCGCGTCGCTGATTACGACATCGGGACGGTGCTCTCCCAGAATCCGCAGCGCCTCGGCCGCGTTGCCCGCTTCGGCGACGACCTCAATATCCGGCTCATCCTCGAGCAGGCGCCTCAGCCCCTGCCGCAGCAGGACGTGGTCGTGCAAGAGGGCGCACTGAATCTTCTTATCGTTTTCAGTGAGTTCGTGCAAAGACACAATCCCCCTTAGCTAAAAGAATATGAACTCGAATGCGCGGACCCAGCTAGGACATCACGGAAGACGAATGGCGATGTTTGATTGTAACCTCTCGACTTCTTCCGTGGGCCATCAAAAAACCAAGAAGTCGTCTCGTTTTGATACAGAAACTCGCTCCAGGGTTTGCCGCAAACCCGCATCAGGTACAATCGACGGTTTATGTTGCGCTATTTCACTGCCGGAGAATCCCATGGCGAAGCTCTCGTCGCCTTTCTTTCGGGCGTCCCTGCGGGTTTGAAGGTCGATCAATCCTTCCTCGACCGTGATCTCTGGCGGCGCCAGCAAGGATATGGTCGCGGCGGCCGAATGAAGATCGAGCGCGACACCGCCCACATCCTCTCTGGAGTGCGTCATGGCATCACGATAGGCTCTCCCATCTCGGTCATGCTGGAGAATCGCGATTGGAAGAACTGGGAAGAATCCCTTCCCGTCGGCGATGGAGATCCCGCCAAGCACAAGCGAGTAGCCTCGCCGCGTCCCGGTCATGCCGACCTCGCCGGAGCAATGAAGTACAACTTTCCCGAGGCCCGCTACATCCTCGAGCGCGCCTCGGCCCGCGAATCGGCCGCCCGGGTTGCGGTTGGCGCCATCGCCAAGCTTTTTCTGCGTGAACTCGGGATCGAAGTTCTCAGCCACGTCGTCACCACGGGCGCCGTCACCCTGTCCGATCCGGTTGCCTGGGAGAAAATTCGCGAGCTTTACGACCGCGAAGAAGTCCTTCTGAACTGCGCCGACGCCGATGCGGAACAGCGCATGAAAGAAGAAGTGGACAAGGTTTACAAAACCGGAGACTCGCTTGGCGGTGTCTTTGAAGTCGTCGCCCACCAGGTCCCTCCCGGTCTTGGCACCTATGCCCAGTGGGATGAGCGCCTGGACGCCCTGCTCGCCGCCGCCGTCATGTCACTGCAGGCAGTCAAGGCTGTTGAGATCGGCTCTGGCGTCGCCGCCGCCTTCATCCCCGGATCGCAGGTTCACGACGAAATCGGCTACGCCGCGCCCGCCGGTTTTACCTCGTTCTCGCGCTCGCACAATAATGCTGGAGGCATCGAAGGCGGCATTTCGAACGGAGAAGACATTCGCGTTCGCGGCTATCTCAAGCCGATTTCCACCCTCCGTCGACCATTGCAATCCGTCGATTTTTCGACGCGCGAGCCCGTGAAAGCCGCCTACGAACGCTCCGATGTTTGTGTCGTCCCCGCCGCAGGAGTTGCCGCCGAGGCTATGGTAGCGTTGACTCTCGCGCGTTGCGCTTTGGACAAATTCGGTGGTGACTCCATGACGGAAACCGTCCGGAACTACCAGGGCTACTGCCAACAGCTGAAAAATTTCTGATGATCTATCCCATCGTAAAGTTCGGTAATCCCGTCCTCGAGAAGCCTGCGGAAACGGTTACGGTCTTCGATGACGAGCTGCGCAAACTTCTTGACGACATGTTTGAATCGATGTACGCCGCCCACGGCGTGGGCCTCGCCGCTCCCCAGATCGGCATCAGCCGGCGCATCGCCGTCATCGACGTCACCTTCAAGGAAGATCCGAAAGCCAAGCTTGTCCTGATCAATCCCGAAATCATTCACACCGAGGGACGGCACACCCAAAGCGAAGGATGCCTCAGCATTCCCGACTTCCGTGAAAACGTCTCGCGCCCGAATAAAGTCACGGTCCGCGCTCAGGATGCTCACGGCAAGGTTTTTGAAAAGACCGGAGAAGAACTCCTGGCCCGAGCCTTCCTGCACGAGACCGATCACTTGAACGGCAAACTCTACATCAGCCACATCAGCGCACTGAAGCGTGACCTGATGAAGCGAAAGATCCGTAAGCTCGTAAAGGCTGGCGAATGGGAGTGAGTTTGTAACGCGATTGGTGACGATTGCGTAGTTTTATCGCTCCGGGATCGGTGATAAACCGTCGGCGTTTCGTGGTGATGCTGGTCCGTTCGTGGAAGAGCGGCGCTTTAGCGCCGCGTAAAGCGCACCAAAATCTCGGGGGCTTTAGCCCTCGTGAAAACTACCAATGCCTCTCTCCCTCGTTTTCTGCGGAACCCCGCGCTTCGCCGTCCCAACGCTCGAGGCCCTCGTGGCCGCCGGACACCACGTCAACCTCGTCGTCACGCAACCGGACCGCCCGAAAGGGCGGGGCTTGGAACTCGTCGCATCTCCGGTCAAGCAATCGGCGCTGCAGTTGAATCTTCCCATCACGCAGCCCGAACGCATCAAGACCAACGAAGAATTTCGCGCTCAACTGATCGCGGCCCAGCCCGACGCAATCATCGTCGTGGGCTACGGGCGCATCGTCCCGCAGTGGATGCTCGATCTTCCACCCCTCGGCAACATCAACGTTCACGCCTCGCTCCTGCCGAAATACCGGGGCGCCGCTCCTATCCAATGGGCGATTGCCAACGGAGAAACTGTAACGGGCGTGACCACAATGCGCATTGATGCCGGCCTCGACACCGGGGACATTCTGCAGCAACGCCAACTCGCCATCTCTCCCGAAGCTACCGCCGAGACCGTCGCACCTGCTCTGGCGACGATCGGCGCGGAACTCTTGATCCAAACTCTCGACGGCCTGCAAATGAGCACCATCCAGCCGCAACCGCAAGACGATTCGCAGTCGACCCTCGCGCCTATCCTGAAAAAAGAAGATGGCCTCATCGATTTCTCGCGCTCCGCGACTGAAATCTACAATCGGCTGCGAGGATTTCAACCGTGGCCGGGAGCGTATACAAAGTTCCGTGGTAAGACGCTCCAGATCTTGAAAGCACAGGCGATCTCTGGAGACGCAGCTCCTGCTCCGGGCGAACTCCGCGTGATCGAAGATCGCCTGCGAGCCGGCTGCGCGCACAACACCACGCTGGAGCTTCAGGAAGTTCAGCTGGAAGGAAAGAAGCGAACGAGCGCGCGCGACTTCATCCACGGCTACAGGTTGGGATCAAACGAACGACTAGGCTGAACTCGGGCAAAAAGCGAGAGTCACCCGGAGAAGAGAATGTGGAGACAGCCGCCCCCGGCAGTCTCGCGGGCGAAGCCCGCGGCACTTCGATGGAAGCTTCCTGACCTCAATAGTGAAGCCCCAAGCCCTACAATCAGAAAGCATGCCAGCCTCTCCCGCTCGCGCCGCCGCCTTCGACATCCTGCTGCGCGTTGAGCGCGATAAATCGTACGCCTCCGAGCTCCTGCACTCAACGACTCATGATCGTCTATCCACGCCCGATCACGCACTGACTACCGAATTAGTCATGGGAGTTCTCCGCTGGCGTTCGCGTCTCGACGGCGAAATCGCAGCCTCCTCGTCGCAGCCACTCTCAAAGCTCGACATCGAAGTCCTGATCGCCCTGCGCCTCGCGCTCTACCAATTGCGTTATCTCGATCGTGTTCCCGCCCGGGCGGCGTTGAACGAGAGCGTTGAGCTCGTGAAGCGCGCCCGCAAGCGCTCAGCCGCTCCATTCGTAAATGCCGTCCTGCGCAAACTGGCATCCGCGCCGACTCCTTCGCTCGTTCCCAGCCAAGCTCACTCTTCTGAGAGCATTGCCGCTGCCTTCGCTCATCCGTCGTGGCTGGTCGAGCGCTGGTCCAAGGCGTACGGCCTTGATGTCGCCCAGCAGATCTGCAAGCACAACCAATCATCTCCGACGACCACGGTTCGACTGCGCAGTCCGAATGCAGAGAGCAATCTTATTGCGGAGGGCATTACCCTTGAGCCGGGATCACTGCTGTCTTCATCTCGTCGCGTCCTCGCCGGAGACGTGACGAAAACAAAAGCGTTTCACAACTACGAAGTCACCATCCACGACGAAGGCTCGCAACTCGTCGCCGCTCTTGTCGGCTCGACGAAAGAAAAGACTCGCATCCTCGACTGTTGCGCGGCCCCTGGAGGCAAAACCATCGCGATCTCCGACAACAACCCTGCCTCCACTATCACCGCCATTGAATTTCACCCGCATCGCGCTCGACTCCTGCAGAAACTTCTGCCCCCGAACGCAGCATTCGCGAGTCCATGTGATCGCTGCCGATGCAAAGCGCGTTCCACTCTCTCTCCGTTACGACCGCATCCTCACGGATGTTCCTTGTTCCGGCACAGGCACACTGGCGCGCAATCCTGAAATCAAATGGCACCTGACGACCGACGATCTGGCGAACCTGCATGTGCGCCAACTGGCTATTCTTCGTTCCGCGCTGGAACAACTGGCTCCGGGCGGACGCCTGATTTATTCCACGTGCTCGCTGGAGAAGGAAGAAAACGAAGACGTCGTGGATGAAGTATTGGGAGAAGAAAAAACGTTGTGCTTGCGAGACTGCCGCAAGGAGCTGGAAGCGTTGAAAGCGAATGGTGAACTCGTCTGGCCTGACGCCGATAAACTTACAAGCGGTCCGTACCTGCGAACGATTCCCGGCATTCAAGACTGCGACGGCTTTTTCGCCGCGGTTCTGGAAAGAGGCTGACAGCAGCGCTACTTCACTTCAAAGCTGACGTAACTTCCGGCAACAATCTTCTGCCCCGCTGCCGGCGCTTGCGACACAATCAAGCTCGCTGGAGAAGCTTGCGACGGAGGTTGAGGAGCAGCTGCCGTTCCCGACGGAAATGCAGATGTATCCTCGGCAATCGAAACCACGGTGACATTTCCCAGTTTGAATCCGGAGTCCTGCAAAGTTCGGCTTGCGCTGCCTAGTGGCTGTCCTACAAAACTCGGCATCACGAATGTCTGCACGTTTGCGGGAGCAGACACCAGCAAACTGAGCTTCGGCGCCAGCACCTGCGTCGCATTGGCTGGAGGACTTTGCGCCAGCACCTGGTCCGCCGGAATGCCCGCAGCTTCTACCTCCGCCAGCGAAGCAACATCCAGTCCGCGACGCCGTATGTTCAACTCCGCGGCGTGCTCACTCTCGCCAGTCACGTCCGGAATCGCCACACGCGTCGGACCCAGACTCTCCGCCACCCGCACCTGCCAGCCATGTCGAACCTTGGTTCCCGGCAACGGCAGCTGCGACATGATTCGCCCTTCGGGAATTTGCGGGCTGTAATACTTCCTCTCGACCGACATCTCGAGACCAAGACTATTCACCATGCGCTCAGCATCGGCAGGGCTCAAGCCCACCACTGCGGGGACCGCCACCTCCTGCCCGTGAATGGCCAGACGCATCGCCGTAACTGCCGACGCCATCGCCACAATCACCAGCACCAAGGCCAGCACCGCGAATCGAATCGCAGATCTCATTCCGCTCCTGAAGGGGTTCAGCCGATTATAGTCGGCCCCGAAAATTCGGTGAACTTTACGAAAACTGGCCCACAAAAAGCCTTGCTTCTCCCGGCCTTCCCGTATTTTCAACGACTTACCATACTCCAAACCGCCCGCCAATCCTGCGCTTTGGAGCATCCACTCAACCGCTCGTGCAATCTAATAGATTACCGGCGTTCTACTTTTGAGGTGCGCCATGACATCTATTCGGGAGTATCATTTCTCTGTGCGCCATTCGATTTCAGCCTCGGCCATTCTTCTGGGCCTGATCGCAGTCGCTGCGTTCCAAGCTCCTGCTCGGGCGCAGATCAACGGAGTTCCTACCTCGGTCACGTCGCAAGGCTTCGGCGGACACGCGGTCAACGCGCCTCGCTCGAGCGTGACGTCGCTGGGTCCTCGTGGTTATTCGCAAGGTGCACGAACGACCTTCAGCACCGTGCCAACGACGGGCACGCACCACACCAATAACCCTCATCGCCACCATAACGGTCAATACGCTGTGCCGTATCTTTATGCGGTGCCGGTTCCGTACGCCGTCGATGAAGGAGTGGCACAAGATGTCGACCCTGATAACGATCCGAATGAGCAGGGCGGCCCCACAGTTTTTGATCGTCGCGGATCCGGTGAGCGCTCGTACGTTGCTCCGATGAACAACGCTCCGGCAGCCCATGCAACGCAGACCGCCAACGAATCATCTTCCGATGCAGCGGAAACAACCGATCCCACTCTTCTGATCTTCAAAGACGGCCATCAGATGGAAGTCGGGAACTACGCTATCGTCGGAGCGACACTCTTCGATCTGACACCCGGACACCCGCGCAGAATTGCTCTCGCCGATCTCGACCTTCCGGCCACCCGCCTGCAGAACGATAGTCGCGGGGTCGTGTTCCAGCTTCCACCGTCACTTCAAGGCAACTGAATCATGCGGCATCTATTTTCCTTCGCGCTGCTGGCGGCCGTTTCAACATGCGCCAGCGCGCAAAGGATGACTTCCGGAGGCCCACACTTTTCCGGCAGGATGTCGTCGCACCCATTCGCTGGCGGGACGGGCGCTTACCGTGGACACCCGGGCGGAGGGTTTCCAGGTGGCGTTTATTATCCACTCGGGTTCGGCGATGCCCTTTACTCGGACTACCTGCAGAGCACTGGATATCCGGTTGCCTCTCAGCCGAACGTCTTCGTGATGCAGCCTCCGGCTCCGGCCGCGGCGCCCGCTCCCGTTGTAGCTACTCCACCCGTCGATCCGCTCATGATTGAGTTGCGCGGAGATCATTATGTGCAAGTAAGCGGCGCGGCAAAATCGAACGCGCAGATGATCGACCAGATGCCAGTTGCAATCGCTTCGGCAAAATCACCAGAGCAGGCAGCATCCGCGAAACCTGCTCCCTCAGCCGTGCTGGTGTTTCGAGATGGCCATGACGAAGAAATCTCCGACTACACCATCGTCAGTGGCGCCATCTATGCGCGCGCCGAGGATTACAACCCGGTGAATCGCAAAATCGAGTTAGCATCGTTGAACCTGCCAGAAACCGTAAAGCAAAACCAATCCCGCGGCCTCCGCTTCCAACTACCGACATACCCAAACGAAGTAATAGTCGGCCCGTAAAGAACTCCAACACCCAGGAATCAACCAGATTCGTGGAAATTGCTGTTAGCGCAGCCGTAGAAGAGCGGCCCTTCAGGGCCGCGACACGAGTCCCCGACGGTGAGGGCTCTAGCCCCTGTCGGAATGCGACGGGCGGTTACGCCGCGATTGAAAACTCTTGCTGCATCTTCCGCCTATCCGCTCTCCGCTCCCGTACCCGCAACAAAGGCAACTCCACCAGACAATAGGACGCGCTAGCCACTCCCAAAGCCAGAAACACGAAATACCAAGGCCGAGCATGCTGCCCAAACACAAACAACTGCTGCCAGAGATAAAGGCTGTAACTGATCTTCCCCAGCCAAACCACCGGACGCAGATTCAGCCACCCATAAGGCTCGTGCACAACGTGCAACAGCAGACATGCAATCGAGAGATGCATCCCCGGCCACAACACGAGCAACAACAAAGGCGTGATATGAAAATGCAATAGCCCCAGATACACCGGCACCAGCGCAACCGGCAGAATCATCAACGCCGCCCAAGTTCTCTTAAACTTCGGCACCCGAGGCGCAAAGATCGCCGCCAGGCATCCCACCGCCAGAATGTCGGCCACCGCGGGAAATGTTTCATCCGCCCGCCCGTGCAGTCCCGCTAGATGACACAACACCCGGTACACGGGCGCGAACGCAACGACCCCGATCAGCAACTTCACGCGGTGCCGGTGCCAGGCCTTCAGCGCTCCCGGCCACAAAAAGTAAAACTGCTCCTCCACGCTCAACGACCAAAGATGCCCCAGAAACCACGGATGCCCAAAATCGAAATTCGTAAGATAAAACGCAGCCGCAGCCATGTGATACCAGCGCAACTGGTGCCAGAAGATAGCAAACGCCACCAACATAAATACAAATGCCGCAGGAAGAATCCGGTAAGCTCGCCGCACATAAAATTCTCGCAGCCCGATCGTCGATGTCCGCGCGCGTTCTTTCAATAGCAGCGTCGTGATCAGGTATCCGGAAATGATGAAGAAGATCCGCACGCCCAGATTCGCAAACGCTCCGGCCACATCCGAGTGATATCGCAACTCTGCCCAGTGTCCCGCCACGACCAGCACGATGGAAATCGCTCGCAATCCATCCAACGACGGAATTCGTTTCATATGCCGCGCAACATAGCAGCGCAGCACGAAAAACTCAGTGACGATCAACCCAATTCAGCGGAAAAATGCCTTGGCTTTCCCATCCTGGAACTGTTAACTCCCCGGCCTCTGCTCAAGCAATCGGCACCCCGAAAAGACCAAAAAAACATGGTATAATTGCGAAAGTTCCCAGGGCATATAACATCCTGCAAATACAGACAGTTACAAGCCAAAAAGCGAACAGGAAAATACAAATCCTTGAGTACCGAGCCGCTAGCTAGAAGCTAGCCGCTAGAAGTTAAGAGCTCACATGCCTGACGATCAAAACCCAGAACTTCCTCTGACTCCTCCTCCCGGCGGCGGCGATGGCCCCGGGGCGTTGAACATTCAACCCGTCAACATTGAAGAGGAGATGAAGCGGTCGTATCTCGACTATTCAATGTCGGTAATCATCGGCCGCGCCCTGCCCGACGTGCGCGACGGACTGAAACCAGTTCACCGCCGAATTTTATACACAATGGCGCAGATGGGTTTGCAGCCCAACCGGGCTACGCGTAAGTGCGCCCGCATCGTTGGAGAAGTCATGGGCAAGTACCATCCCCATGGCAACCTCGCCGTGTACGACGCTCTCGTTCGTCTCGCGCAAACCTGGAGCCTGCGCTATCCGCTGATTTTCGGCCAGGGAAACTTCGGCTCCGTCGATGGAGATCCACCTGCGGCCGATCGTTACACCGAAGCGAAACTTGCGCAGGTCGCCACCGCGCTTCTCGAAGATCTCGATAAAGAGACTGTCGATTTCCATCCGAACTATGACGGCAGCGAAATTGAGCCTGACGTTCTTCCCGCGCGCATTCCGAATCTTCTGGTTAACGGCTCCGATGGAATCGCCGTCGGCATGGCCACCAAGATTCCGCCGCACAACCTGACCGAAATCGTCGATGCCACCATCACGCTGGTGAACAATCCCAGCGCGCAGCTCGCCGAGATCCTGAAATTCGTGCAAGGGCCCGACTTCCCGACTGCCGGACTGATACATGGCCGCGCGGGAATCTTCGAGGCTTATCGCACCGGCCGCGGACGCTTCATGATGCGCGCCAAGGCCAGCATCGAGACTTTCAGCAAAGATCGCGAAGCCATCATCGTCACCGAAATTCCCTACCAGGTGAACAAGTCCGTCCTGATCAAGCGCATCGCGCAACTGGTCAACGACAAGGAAATTGAAGACATCTCCGATGTGCGCGACGAGAGCGACCGCGACGGCATGCGAATCGTCGTCGAGCTCAAGCGTGGAGCTGAGCCGCAGATCGTTCTGAACCAGCTCTTCAAGCACACGCAGATGCAGGAAAGTTTCTCGATGATCCTGCTCGCGGTGGTCAACGGACAGCCCCGTGAAATGGGCATCATCCAGACCATCAAGTATTTCATCGAGCATCGCGTCGACGTCGTCCGCCGCCGCACGGCTTACCTGCTGCAAAAGGCGAAAGACCGCGAGCACATCCTTGAAGGCTATCTCACCGCGCTCGATCATCTCGACAACGTCATCACCATTATTCGCGGCAGCTCCAACCGCGCCGATGCCCGCGAGAACTTGGTCCAGTACTTTGGCGGCAAGAAGATCGACATCAACACGACGGGCCGCGCTCCGAAGGTCAATCTTGAAAAGCCCTTCACCGCGCGCCAGGCCGACGCGATCCTCGAACTGCAGTTGCATCGCCTGACGAAGCTTTCCATCGACGAAATTTCGAAGGAGTTGGGCGACGTCCGCGGCAACATTGCCGAATACGAGTCCATCCTCGGCTCCGAGGCGAAGCTGCGCAAAGTCATCATCAAAGAGCTGGAAGAAGTGAAGAAGCTCTACGGAGATGCACGCCGCACGCGCATCGAAGACGAAGCCGCGGAAATCGTCCTCGAAGATCTCATTGCCGACGAGCAGGTTGCCGTTACCGTCAGCCACTCCGGCTACATGAAGCGCACGCCCATTTCCACCTACCGCATGCAGCGCCGCGGAGGCACGGGCCGCACCGGTATGAAGACGCGCGACGAGGATTTCGTCGAGCATCTCTTCATTCCCTCAACGCACTCCTACATCATGATCTTCACCAACAAGGGCCGCGTGTACTGGATCAAGGTGTATGAGATCCCTGACGTCAGCGCTGCCGGCAAAGGCAAGCACGTCGGCAACCTGGTTGGATTGCAAGCCGGGGAGACCGCAAAGACAATGCTGGCAGTGCGCAACCTCGAAGAAGCCAACAAGTACATCTTCTTCGCCACGCGCAACGGCCTGGTCAAGAAATCTGAGCTGCGCGAATTCATGCACGTACGCTCGAACGGCATCAACGCCATCGGAATCGAAGAAGGAGACGAACTGGTCGCTTGCCGCATCACCGACGGCAACCAGATCATCTTCCTCGCGTCGCACGAAGGCATGGCCGTCCGCTTCGACGAAAGCCACGTCCGTCCCATGGGCCGTGGTGCATACGGCGTCTGGGGCATCGACCTGGAAAAGGGAGACTACGTCGTCGGCATGGCCACCACGACCAAGCCCGACGCTCCCGCACCACCGAAAGAAAAAGTCGAAGGCGAGGCGGAAGTCATCGACGCCGCCGTTAAGGGCTCGCTGATTCTTTCCGTCACCGAAAACGGTTTCGGAAAGCGCACCGCCGCCGAGGAATACCGCCTCACCAACCGCGGAGGCAAAGGCGTGATCAACCTGAAGACGACGGAGCGCGTCGGCAAAGTCGTCGGCATCGCCCAGGTGGACGAGACGTCAGAAGTCATGCTGATCAGCCACTACGGCAAAATCATTCGCATGGACTCGGCGACAATCCGCGAATCCGGCCGCAATGCCCAAGGCGTTCGCCTCCTGAACATGGAGCCGGGCGACCGTGTAGCGGCAGCCGTAGTAATCGCGCCGGATGCCGCACCCGATGCTAACGGTGGCAACGGTACGCTGATCCAGTAGCCGCTAGAAAATCAAGCTCGTGGAATCCCACGCGGCTGACAACTTCGATTGCCTTCCTGAGCACCTGCTTGAGCGTGTTCGTCGCCTAAGCGCCTGCGCTACGGGCACATGAGTGTAATCGCGATTTTGCAACAGTTGCTACCGGTAACCTCATGCCTGGTTGCGAAATCCGCAATTTAGGCGATGATACGAGTTGTCGAGATATTCGGAAGGAGCAGTGAATGGTAGCCCGGATATTCGATACCGCTTGGTATCTGCCGCACGAGAACAGGTGGCGCGATCTAAATATCCTTGCATACAGGGATACTGGCAAGCTTACGGTGGATGAGAACACGATTGAATTTAACGGTGGCAAGGAAACCGTTGTCATTGCGAACATCCAGCGCGTCACGTTCGGAAAGCAAGGCAGAGACTTCATCAACAATTGGGTCAAGATTGAATACGGTGACAGATGACCTTCTTCTTAGAATCTAGGATGAGCAAAAAGCTATGTGCATCCTTCTGGCCTTTCCGAAACAACCTTTACTCCCGTTCCCCATCCAGTGAGAGCGGTCTGCACCTGCAATTTCTTCTACTAACTCCCGCAGTTCTTTGACTAGTTCTTCATGATCTTCGGGCGTGTCAGCAACCAGTGGCCTCTTCTCTCGACGTGCGATCTCGCTACTCATCAGTTTAAAGAAACGTTTCCAGCACTCATCCCCTCCACTGATACTTCAAGGCTTTCCCGGTTAACAGTGGAAATGATCTCAACTGCAGTGGCTCCAAGCATGGTGCAGTTTAGTCCGCAGTTGAATCTCAACTTTGGAGTCCCGTTATAAGCGGAACGCTTTCACTGCGGCAAACAGGTGGCGAGTTATCTGGGACTGGTGCCGATGGAAGACTCCAGCGGGAATCGGCGGCGGCTGGGTCACATCACCAAGCAAGGCAGTTCGATCGTGCGCTTCCTGCTGGTGGAGGCGGCGCAGGTGACAGTGCGCAGCCTGCCGGAGTGGCGCAGCAAATATTTTCATCTGGTGCTGCGGCGCGGACGGAAGATCGCGAAAGTTGCGATGGCCCGTCGATTGGCCGTGCAGTTGTTCTGGATGATGCGTAAGCAATGGGATTACGAGCAGCTGAAAAAGTTCGGTTCGCACGCGGGATAGCCTGGAAATCGCCATGGTGTGTAGTCGAACACCGAGAAATTGATTGGGCGTCCCGCTCCTCTCGATGAGTAGAGGAGGTCGAAGTAGTAATCATGATCGCAGTACGTGACCGAAGAGATGCATGGGTCGGACCGAAAGTCCTAACCTGAAAAACGATTACGAGCGAGCCTGAGGTTGGTACGGCCATTTTCAACCAGAGCGAAATGGCGCTCTACTCCGAGTGCACGGACAGCTACGCTCAAAAGTTGCTTGACACCGCCGACATTGTCAGAGAGGCGATTTCTCAACAGTCAATGAAGGCTTAAGGTCGTGATCTCGGCGTCACCACGGTCGATCTCGAGAACGCCAGACGCTGGCCAGAGTGCAACAATAATTCGGCATATCCCCAAGACAAGAACCACGAACGCGAGGAACGAAATTGAAACACATCCAAACATTCGAATTGGTGAGCGTTGAAATAGTTCGCCCCCAAAAAACCTTGAATATCCGGTAGTTGTGTAAAGCGAGAAAGGAAAGGCGCACGATCCAGCGCACCCGAGCTGCCCAAAAAATGTCTTGTTACCGCCATGCCGGAGACAGCTCAACAACGCATTAGCCCCCCAAATCACTGCGAACCAGAGCGAGCAATCCGTTAGAAAACACACGACGAAAAATGTGGCTATTGATGGATGGTTTACCCATTGCGTGCGCCAACTCGCAATCCACCAACCGGGTGTCGCCATGTGGAACGCATAGAAGGACAGGATTGCAAGAATCGGCGCAATAAATACTCCGGCGACAAACCTCCTAGGCCACCACTGTTTACCATCGGCGAGAATTGGCGCGACCAAGGCGGCGGTCGCGCAAATCAGAATGGCAAGGATTGAAAAAAGCACGGCTATACTCCTCCGATGTGAATGCTTCGATGCTACGCATAAGTTGGCGGCTTTCAAGATTACTGTCGAGAACAGGCCACTACACGTTTTGACCGGTAGGGCGCGCAGAGCCAGCACCTCCAAGTTGATAAAAAGGCGCTCCGGGGGGAACGACACTCCTCCGGGGCTAAAGCCCCAGGTCAATGATTGGATCCGTTTTCGCGGCCCTGAAGGGCCGCTCTTCCACGGTGCTGCACATATTCTCTCCACGCATAGGGGTTGCACGCTCGCTAACGCCCAGGCAGAAAAAGTTGAAGGGGGCTGGCCCAGGTTTCTCCCGTGTGCGCTTCCACGAAACCGGCTGCCCCACGCTTCGCGATGTTCGAAGCGTGGGTATTCCTGCTGCCGATCCGTTCGAGGTTTCTCTGATACGCCCCAAGGGCGCTACTTTTCCACCGACTCTCTCCCGCTCATGTTCATCCGTCACAGTTATCAGACCTCGGTTCCTGATATATGTCGCTCATGCCGAACCGGCTGCATCGATACTACGGTGCCGGGTATTCGCACTTCATCACGACTAGTTGCTATCAACGAGCACCGCTGCTTGGCAGTCCAACGAACCGCGATCTGTTTCTTCGCGTGCTGGAGCAGGTGCGGCGACGCTATCGCTTTGTCCTGGTGGGATATGTCGTCATGCCTGAGCATGTGCATTTGCTGATCAGTGAACCCGAGCGCGGCGATCCGTCGGTAGTGATAAAAGCATGGAAGCAGGGATTCGCCCGCCAAGTCCTATCGCGCTTGCGCCGCGAAATGGGCACGAACCAGGGGAACATCGGCGCTCCGGTGGACCGCGGCCGCATTTGGCAGTCCCGCTTCTACGATTTCGTTGTGTTCTCCGAGCACAAGCGAGTGGAGAAGTTGCGCTACATGCATCGTAATCCCGTGAAGCGCGGACTGGTTCTAGAGCCGCAACAGTGGGCGTGGAGCAGCTTTCGGCATTACGCCTATGATGAACCCGGCCCGGTCGTGGTGAACGAATTGCAGAAAGCACATTTACGAGTCACGAAAGTCTCATGACGCCGGCAGCAGGATCGCCCACGCTTCGAACACCGCGAAGCGTGGGGCAGCCGCTTTCGTTGGTGAGGAGGCAGACCTAGGCCAACCCCCCAGGTACCTCAGGGGCTAAAGCCCCAGATCAGTTGTTGGATCCGTTTTCGCGGCCCCTTGAAGGGCCGCTCTTCCACGGTGCTGCGCATATTCTCTCCGCGCATACACGGTGCTGCACATATTCTCTCCACGCATAAGTGTTTGCACGCTCGCTCTAACACCCAGGCAGAAAAAGTTGAGCGTGGCGATTACATCGCTGTGCTAGCCAGGATCGATTTCTTCCCTCTCCGCAACCCGGCTTTGCGATGGTGAGATGGCGGAGGTGGTGGTGCTTTGAACTGTGCCAGTTCTGCGCGGGTCTTCTTCAGCAATCCCCACGCGTCGCGGTAACGCTCGTAGCGGTAGCAGGCTTTCTTTTTCGGCTTCACGAGCGGGCAGAGCATCGCCATCGCGTGTCGTCGTTTCCGAGGAGCAGCACCGCCGGGATCAGGTACCAGGCGTCCTCAGGGATTACGTACGCCGCGAACAGGTCGATCTGGTCTAGCGAGTAGTCGACCTTCTTGCGGAAGTTCGGCGTGAACTGGCATCGATATCCTGCGCCTGATTTCTGGGTTGTGGATTTCACCTGCACGCGGAGGTAGTTCACTCCATTTTCAACGCCGACATCGTAGGGCTGCGTGTCTCCCCAAGGCTTGCCGACGGCGAAGCGGCGCTGCGCCGCCTGCGCCATGAATTGCAACTCGACCCACTCGCCGCGTTGTTTGAAGCTGCTGAATTGCTCCCAATATTTCAGTGGTTGCTGTGACATCTTCCTTTTTCCTTGCTGCCCGGTCCCGTCGTGATGCCCGATGCGGAGCTTCGCTCCGCGGACAGCCGGGGCGGCTGTCCCCACAGAAATCTCCGACAAAAGAAAAGGCGCGACCTGGAGGCCGCGCCTGAAAAACTTCTTCTATATCCAGAATATCAAACCGGGTGGGGCAAAGTGGACATTGGCTCCGACGATATATTTATTGTCTTTCGTTGGAGTTAAACGCGATCGCGTAATTTCTGCCTATTGACAAGATTCTGGAGAGACTTGGGTCTTGAGAGATTTGAAGTGATCTCGATCACGTCGCAGTCACTTCGGGTCGCTGATGGCAAGACGAGTACTCTTCCCGACGTTGATCGGCCGACCCATGTGGCTAATGAGCCCCAGAAATCAATCCGATTGAATCACGTTCTCGCGGCCCTGTACGGCCGCTCTTCAACGGCTGTGCACGCTTCGAACACCGCGAAGCGTGGGCAGCACGCTGTTTCCGAATGCATAGAGAGGCCAAATTCCTCACTCACCTTCAAATCCTTAAGAAGATCTTCCGCCGGTACATCCACAACAAGACAATCCAGAAGCTCAGCATGACCAGGAACCCGTGCAGCACGGTTAGAAATGGCGGACCTGCCACCGCGGCCAGCACCCTGCCCAAGTGCCGGTTGATCGCGTCACCAAAGAAATTCGCCATCGTCCAGCTCATCACGTACACGGCAATCGAGTTCATGCCGACCACGATCAGCGGAAACGCCCAGCGCTTCCATCCTTTCAGTTCGATGAGCGCGTAGAAGCCGGAGAGCATCAGCAGCACCAAGCCGCCGCTATACAACGTGTACGACGACGTCCAGACTCGCTTGACGATCGGGCAGAGGCCGATCCACTGACACACCAATCCCAGCAGCACTAATCCAACTCCTGCGAGCACCATCCCGCGTAATTTCCGCTCTTTCGTTCCCGGGGCCTTCAGCCATTCGCCCGCGAGCAGCCCCATGATCATGGTCGCGATGGTGGGAATAAAACTCAGTGTGGACCATCCGCCCTCGTTGAAGACGAACGGATGCTCCCGCGGAAACAAATTCAGGAACCACGTATCGAACGCCCACGACAGATTGGAATTCTTATTCCAGTGAGAAAGAAATCCGGTGTAGTTGTGAGTCCAGTCCGGCGGCAACCC
Organism: uncultured Acidobacteriota bacterium; assembly: GCA_963819455.1. Taxonomy (GTDB): domain Bacteria; phylum Acidobacteriota; class Terriglobia; order Terriglobales; family Acidobacteriaceae; genus Sulfotelmatobacter. The sequence continues at coordinate 723,193 of CAWFWF010000006.1, read as the reverse complement.
AACACGCGCATAGTCAAACAGCGGGCCCGGCGCGGGATACAGCGCGAATGCCGCCCAAAAACAAATCAGGATCAACACCAGCGTCACGACCTGGGTCCGCACCCGCGTGAATCCCAGCATGAAAAGAAAGACGTAGCCCAAGCCGATCTGGGTCAGCGTGTCTTCAAAGGTCCAATAGGTTTGCCCGGAATGCAGTGAGCGCAGGAAGATCCCAAGAAAGATCAGGATCAGCGCGCGCCGTGCGGCGTGTCCAACCATCTGGCCGAAGGTCTGTCCCTTCGCCTTTCGGCTCGCGATGGAAAACGGAAGCGCCGCGCCCACGAGAAACGAGAACGCAGGCTGAATCAGGTCGTGCAGCGAGCATCCCTGCCAGTCGACATGTTCGGTGTTGAAGGCGATGAACGCCCAAATTGCGCTGTGCGGAAAGGAACGCGCTACTTCCGGCAAGCGCATCTGTTCTCCGAGCATCAGGGTCATGACGAGCCCGCGCAGGGCGTCGAGCGATACGATGCGCGACGCGCCCTCGACTTTGCGTTCAGGCTCACGGACAGGCGCATCCACGGCGGGACGATCCAACTGCGCGCTTTCAATCATGAGATCTCCTGTCAGGCCCAGTCCTGTTGAAGCCTAAACCTGCTGCGCGAATGCCAGCGCTTCCGAGTGCTCGCTCCACTTCCCGCGGGTGAAGTCCGGGAACTTCTGCGGAGCGCCGTTCTGCGCCACCGAGGCCTCGCTCAGCGGAGTTGGAGCGCTCCATGCAGCGGCGTCGTAAACATTGATGTCGGGCACCAGGCCGCGCTTCAGGCAATCCATCAAGCGGTAATTCATGACGTAGTCCATTCCGCCGTGGCCGCCCATCTTCCGCGCCAACTCGCCAGTTTTCTTCCAGAGCGGATGCTCGTACTTATCCTTGTACTCGTCGATCTTCTGCCAGTCTTCTTCCTTCGATCCGTCGAAGAAAATGCGCGGAGGATAATCCGCAAACATACCTTTCGTGCCTTGAATCGCATTGAGCCGGCTGTACGGACGCGGATTCACCACGTCATGCTGCAGAAGAATCGTGCGACCCTTCTGCGTTTTAATGATGCTGGTGTTCATGTCGCCGCAAATGTACTTCTCGCTGCGCTTCGGATCGCCCTCAGGAAACTTCGCTTTCACATATGCGCTCAGCGATGCCTCCGCCGAACTTACCGACACCATGTAATCGAAGCGGTCTCCGCGATGAATGTCCATGTAGTGCGCCACCGGACCGAGGCCGTGCGTGGGATAGAGATTGCCGTTGCGCTTCATGTGCGGAACGCGGCGCCACAAGCCTTCGCCTTCGTTCGCGGTCACAATGCCGCGCAGGTCGTGGAGATAGGCCGCCTCACCGTGCGTGACCTCGCCAAATAGGCCGTCCCGCACCATGCCCAGCACCATCATCTCGTTGTCGCCGTAGCAGCAGTTCTCGAGGATCACGCAATGTTTGCGCGTCGCTTCCGATGTATTGACGATGTCCCAGCACTCCTGCAGCGTGGTGCATGCCGGAACTTCCACGGCTGCATGCTTGCCGTTTTTCATCGCGTCGATCGCCATCGGAACGTGCCAGTTCCAGGGAGTCGCGATATAAACAATGTCGAGATCGAGCTTGTTGAGGTGCTCGAAATCTCTCTCGCCCTTGCTGAAGCCGGTGGGTTCGGGCTGGCCCGCGGCCGTGACGGCCTTTTGCGCTTTCGCAACTTTCTCCGGCACCAGATCGCAGATCGCCTTCACCTGCACGTTTTCGACGGCGAGCAAGTCTTCCAGCAGACTGCTGCCGCGGCCGCCGACACCGATGATTCCCAGGCGCACATGCTCTTTCGCCTCGAATGGCACGCCTATCATGGTCGCGTGTCCGGTCTTGGCGGGCTCCGTGGCACTGAGGTCCGACTTCAGCATGTCCGCTGCGATAAGAAGACCGGCGCCTCCCATCACAGTTCGCCTCACAAAACTTCGTCGCGAGATATCCTTTAACTCGTCATCGTTCGGCATGGTGGCCTCTTTTTGGTGCGTTTAGTTTCGGATCGTTTCGATAATCGCAACCGAAGTGATGAGTGTACTGAGAATCGAAAGAACTGGAAAGCCCCCAAAGCGAAGGCAGCAGCCGATGCTTTGTCCGCACCGAGGCACGGCCAGAGCCTGAAAACAGTTTGACCGCTGAGGACGCGGAGAAATCCACCGAGAGCTCAGAGAAATTCAATTTGAGCCAATATCCTTCAGCCCCCGGACATTGCATTCCCCCTTATCCACGGAGTATCGTTTTTCCTACTCGTCGATACATTACGCACCTGGAGACAGCTCTCTCCAAATCTCAACGTCCGGAGTCCTAATGAACAAACCGTTCCTTCGTCGCGTCCAGCTAACCGCCATCATCCCGATCTCCGCACTCCTGCTGACCGCAGCCGATCATCTGCCCACTCCGCCGGTTGCCAAGAAGGTCCCGCACACTACCCAGGTCAATGGACGCACGCTGGTCGACAATTATTTCTGGCTCCGCGACAAGGCCAATCCCGAGGTTCGCGCGTACCTCGAAGCCGAAAATGTATACACCGACGCGGTCATGAAGCCCACCGAGTCCTTCCAGAAAAAGCTCTACGGCGAGATGCTCAGCCGCGTAAAAGAGACCGACGTTGAGGTGCCTTACAAGGAAGGCGATTACCTTTACTACAACCGCACCGAGGCCGGGAAGCAGTATGCCATCCACTGCCGCAAGAAAATCAGCATGGATGCTCCCGAAGAAATTCTTATCGACACCAACGAACTGGCCAAGGGACAGGTTTTCATGCAAATCGCCGCCTTCAGCGTCAGTCCCGACGGCAATATGCTCGCCTACAGCTATGACAACACCGGCTTCCGGCAGTTCACTCTCGCGGTGAAGGATCTTCGCACTGGCAGGACGCTCGCCGATCATGCCGAGCGCGTCGGCTCCGTGGTCTGGGCCAGCGACAATCAGACCATCTTTTATTCGCAGGAAGACGCGGTCTCCAAGCGCCAGTATCGGCTCTACCGCCACACAGCCGGATCGGCCGATCCCGATGTGCTCGTGTACGAAGAGCCTGACGAGAAATTCGACGTCAGCGTATTCAAGACGCGCAGCGAAAAATTCATCTTCCTCATGTTGACGAGCCACACCACGAGCGAAGCGCGCTACCTGCCGTCAGCGCAGCCGGCCGAAGAGTTCAAGATCCTCGAACCGCGCAAACAGGGCGTGGAATATTTTCCAGACCACAACGGAGATTCGTTCTACATCCGCGTCAACGACACTGGGCGCAACTTCCGCTTCGTCAGCGCCCCGGTCACCGATCCTGGAAGCCGCAACTGGAAAGAAGTGGTGGCGCAAAATCCTGCCATCATGCTCGACGATGTCGATCTCTTCAAGAACTTCGCCGTCTTCTACGAACGCGAGAGCGGCCTGCCGCAGATTCGTGTCGCCGATTTGCGCAATGGACAATCCAAACGCATCCCGTTCCCCGAACCTGCGTACGCAGCTTATTCCTACGTGAATCGCGTCTATGACACGACCGAGTTCCGCTATGGATACCAGTCGCCCATCACTCCGGCATCAGTTTTTTCCTACGACATGGAAAAGGGAACATCGACGCTGCTCAAGCAGAAAGAAGTTCCCGGTGGATACGATCCCAAGAAATACGAGGTCGAGCAGATTTACGCTGTCGCGTCCGACGGTGTGAAGATTCCGATCTCAGTGTTGCACCTGAAAGGTGCGAAGCTCGACGGTACCGGCGCACTCTATCTCTACGGCTATGGCTCTTACGGGATTTCGATCGACATGTTTTTCAACTCCAACATCTTCAGCATGGTCGATCGGGGAGTCGTCTACGCGGTGGCGCACATTCGCGGCGGCGGCGAGATGGGCAAAGCCTGGCACGATGCCGGACGCATGATGAACAAGCGCACTACCTTCACCGACTTCATTTCGTGCGCAGAAGACCTGGTCAAGCGCGGTTATGGATCGAAAGATCGTCTGACCATCGAAGGCCGCAGTGCTGGCGGGTTGCTGATGGGAGCAGTTCTCAACATGCGTCCCGACCTGTTTCACGCTGCGCTGGTTGGAGTTCCATTTGTCGATGTGATCAACACGGAATTGGACGAAACGCTCCCGCTTACCGTCGGCGAATTCGAAGAGTGGGGTAATCCGAAAGAGAAGCCAGCTTTCGACTACATGATCACGTATTCGCCCTATGACAACATCGAGGCGAAGCAATATCCCAACATGCTGGTGAAGACTTCTTTTAATGACAGCCAGGTCATGTACTGGGAGCCGGCGAAATACGTCGCCAAGATGCGCGCCACGCGCACCGATCACAACACGCTGATCCTGAAAACGAACCTGAGCCCTGCGGGTCACGGAGGCGCGTCAGGCCGATACGACCGCCTGCATGAAGCGGCATTCGACTACTCCTACCTGCTCACTCAAATGGGGATCAGCAACTAAGAATCAGGAATGAAGATGGGAGCCCCATTTCTCGCGCGCACTTCGCCCGAGAAGTGGGGACGTCTTTTTCTGGGGGAACTGTGCCCTCGGTGGTGAATTGCCTTCCTAAATCAACCCGGCACGCCACCGACGCAGAAAGTCGTCTCCCTCAGCCTTCGCCTGCGCGAGAACCTTGGGCTGATGCCGGTATTCCAGCTCCATCTCCTGCTGAAAAAGTGCTACCGCATCTTTCGGCTTGAAGCCCTGCGCGACCAGCTTCCGAATGCGCGCGGTATAACTCTCCGCATCGAGAGGCCCGAGCCGCGACAGATGGTCCGCACACTTGTGGTCCTTGAATTTCGCAGACGCCAGCCGGTCGTAGGCGGTTTTCGCTTCAGGATCGTCCAGCAGGGTGGGTAACGGATAGTTCCATTCACACCGCGAACACGTCCATCCTTTAAAGTTATGCCGCAAGGTCCAGATGATTTCCCGGGCCGTGGTCGCTTCTAGATGGTTCTGATTGACACTGCGTTCATCCACAGATGGCACAACTCCCGCACGAGAGTATCGGCCTGGCCTATTCAGCTCTTTGGAAAATAGTAGTCCCCGCCGACGACTCTGGGGCGTGCTTAGTACGGTTCATGACTTCTGACGGTACTGAGATGGAATGCCGAGGACGCGCGGTCTACTTCGCGAAAAAATAATCGAAAGACTTCACGGCCTGAAACTCGTCGTCCTTGATGTCAAAGACGGTATAGAGCTTGGTCACATGTAAAACGTCGTGAACCTTCTGGGTCAGGTTCAGCAGTTTCAACTCGCCTCCGGCATTGCGCACCGTGGTGAAGCAGCCTACTAATTCACCCACACCCGAGCTATCGATGTAGTCCACGTCGGCGAGATTGAGAATGATCTTCTTCTTGCCGTCGCCCACCAGTCCGCGTACAGCGTCGCGAACCTGTCCAATCTCGTCGCCAAGGACGATGCGCCCATGGATATCGAGGATCGTAACCTGTCCCTTTTCGCGGCTATCAATTTTCAGTGACATGGGAGTACCGGGCGTAATCGCCTACACGCCGGAATACTAGTGCCTAGTCTCGAGCAAGTCAATGCCGCCACGAGCGAAGCGAGCGCCGCTGCGTTAAGAAAGGCAAAGCTCTCGTGATCGAAAAAGTAGAAATTGTACTGCAGGGTTTCTTGCGGAAGCCGGGCGCCCAGCGCCGGAAGCCCGCCTCCAGCGAGGCAACGCACTGCCAAAGAGCAGAATCCAACCAAATCAGCGCCCGAGGTTCTCCCGATGACTCGATTCCACTGGGCCCTGTTCTCAGCACTGTTCTTCCTGCCGATCTCCCTCCACGCCCAGTGCTCCAACGACAATCGCGAAAACAAGAAGGCCGGCATTCTCGTCACAGACTTCACAATCACAGGAACCCAGGCGATCAGCCAAACGGATCTCGCCCGCATCACGGGCGGCATGATCGGCTCCTGCTTTGACGAAGACTCCGAAGAAATGGAGCAGCGAGTCCGGGCCTCATTTCAGGATCATGGCTATTTCAAGGTTGAAGTGAAAAGCTTGCGGTTCAAGCCTCGCGATCCGTTAGGCGTACCGAAGCCGGTCACGTTAGAGGGTGACATCAATGAGGGCCCTCAATACAGGCTGGCTCAAGTCACGTTTGTAAACAACCATGCATTTCCAACCGAAAAAATCCGGCAGCACTTTCCGATAAAGGCGGGCGCATTGATGGAGCGAGGAAAGATCGCGAGCGGCCTCGAAAGCCTTCGCAAACTCTACGGCACCGTGGGATATCTCGACTGGGTTGCAATTCCAGATACCGAGTTCGGTTCGAATGCCACCATGGATCTGAACATCACCATCGAAGAGGGTCCGCAATACCACATGGGCAAACTCGAGTTCGTAGGCGAGAAAGAACCTGCCGCGCGTTTACGCGCCGAATGGAAGTTATCCGAGGGCGAAGCGTACGACGCCACTTACATCGACCAGTTCCTCACGGTGAACCGCGACCTTCTACCAGCAAACTTCAGCAAGATGAACGTTCAGAAGATTCAGAATTGTCCCGACGCCCTGGTCGAGGTCCGCCTGATCCTCGATCCAGCGCAAGACAAGTCCAACTCCACCCCAAAAGATGTTCCCTGCGAAGAGAAGAAAGAAGAAAAGAGGAGTGAGAAGAAGTAGCGACCAAACCTAACCACCGAGTGGATCAAACACGAGAGGACATCAAAGCAGAAGGAAGGTTTGTGAGAAGCCAAGCGCCGAAAGCCGGGCGCCGGAAGCCCGCCCTAGGAATGTGCCCCGTGCGGCCGTGAGTCTAACTCCAGCACCGGCAGCGTCGCGCGATCGCGAATTTCCTGAATCGGCGAAGTTACAATTGGCGTCGGATACTCCGGATGCCGAAACTCCAAATGCATCCCGCGCCCGACGTACTGCAGCTTCAACATCGAGCCGCCCCAGGTCGATCCTGAAATCGCAACCTGCACCGGCTCCGGACAGAACTCCGGGTGTCCCGAGAGCATCGCTTCGCTCCCGCCCAGCAACACCGCCGTGTAGCAGTGATGCATGGTCTGTATCTGCAGCACCGTTGACGGCGGCAGGTCGTCCAGAAAAACTCCCCCCTCGATCTCAGACTGGATGATGCTCCGGTTCACTTCGGTCGCGAGGTTGGGATGCGGGTTAAACATGCGCGGGTCAGATCTGCTAAGAACTTAGAATAAGGGTATCGGGTTTCCGGAGAGTGAACAAGAGTCCTTTCGGTCGTGCCCTGTGGGTTCTGGCAGATCTTTAGACGGACCATAACCCGTTCTGGTTGTAGAGATAGTGAGGCGACGGCGACGCAGTAGCCTACCCTGAGTGTGGGCAGGGGTCGGCCAGCACTGATTTATTGGTCACGAGGCGGAGAGAATTTTCCCAGTTCCCGCCGCGAGGCGGTGCCATTGGGATAGACAAAACAGTGGAAGAGCGGCGCTTCAGCGCCGCTGCAAGACGCAGCCACCAATGGGGGTTAGCCCTCGATATATAGAGTCACCCCACCGCAATCCGCAAGGGCGCGCTTCCGAACCAGCGCTAGTCGCCCGTGCCGCTCACCTTCACCGTCTGCGGACTCGCGCCTCCGTTGTCCGTAACGCTCAGCGTGGCACTCCGGCTGCCCTTCTGATTGGGGGTGAACGTCACGCTGACGGTGCAGGTTCCTCCTGCTGCCACACTTCCGCCACAGGTGTTTGTCTGGGCGAAGTTGCCAGGATTGCTGCCGGTGAACTTGATGCTGGTCACGCTTAACGCCGTTGTACCGTAGTTCTTCAGGGTCACAGTTTTCGCTGCGCTCTTCTTGCCCACCTTTTGGTTGCCGAAGCTCAACGTGGCCGGGGTTAGAGATACTTCCGTTCCGACTCCGCTTAGAGAAACTGTTTGCGGACTGCCGGTCGCGTTATCGGTGATCGTAATCGTGCCGCTGATGTTGCCCACGCTTTGCGGACTGAAGGTTACGACGATATTGCAGGTCGCTCCCAGTTGAATCGTGCCGCAGTGCGTGGTGTAAGTGAAGTTCGGGCTGATCGTGATGCTGCTGACGGTCAAAATCTCGGTTCCAGTATTGGTGATGGTGACATGCTGCGTGCTGCTGCTGGTGCCGATGCGTTGCGTGCCGTATGTCAACTTGGATGGGGAAATCGAAAGCGCCGCAAACGGGACGACCTGCAGCAGAGCGGAAACCGTACTCGATTGCTCGTTGACCGTTACAAAATCCATCATGCCGTCCCCGTTGAAATCGCCGGCCGCCACACCAAACGGAACCGTGTTCGGCAAAGCTGGCGCCGTTGCCGTGGTGAAGTTGCCAGCGTCATTGCCCAGCATCACCGTAGCTGTACTGGTTCCCTCGTTCGACCCAACCAGATCGAGAAGGCCGTCCCCGTTGAAGTCCGCTGGCGCAAGGCCTGACGGGGTACCCAGCATCAGGGTTGATGCCAGAGAATAATTTCCCGTACCATCGCCGAGAAAGATCATCGCTGTCCCGCCCTGTAGATTGCCGACTGCCAGATCCAGAATGCCGTCTCCATTAAAATCGGCCGCGGCAATTGACGAAGCGCCGGGAGCCGGCCCGGCCGTCAGCGTTGGCCCCGCCGTGAAGTTTCCCGTGCCGTCGCCCAGCAGGATGCTCACCGTGCTGCTGTAATTGTTGACCACCGCGAGGTCGAGCTTTCCATCGCCGTTAAAGTCGCCTTCAGCCACCGCTTCGGGCCAAATACCAACCGCCGGCGATGACGCCAGGGTGAAGTTGCCGGTGCCGTCGCCCAACATCACGGAAACGAAATAGCCGCCGAGATTCACCACCGCCAAATCCAGGTTGCCGTCGCCATTGAAATCGGCAACCGCCACCGCGCTGGGCATGTCTCCGACCGTGGGCTGAGAGGCCAGCGTAAAGTTCCCCGTCCCATCTCCCAGCATCACCGATATTGCGTTGCCCAGGTACTGGGTATTCACCAAGTCCTGGTTTCCGTCGTTATTAAAATCCCCGGTGGCCACATACCAGTAGCCTCCAGTGGGAGAAGACGCCAGGTTGAAATGGCCGGTGCCGTCTCCGAGCAGCACCGATGCGTCTCCACCGAGGTAGTTGCCGGTGACCACGTCCAGTTTCCCATCGTTATTGAAATCCGCCACTGCCATGGCCCGGGGACTGCCCCCGACCGCGGGAGACGACGCCAGCACAAAACCTACACTTGCGACCTTCGGGGTCACGGTGAAGAACATTAGATTCGACGGTCCCCCACCGGGCGTGGGATTGACCACAGTCACCCACCCAGTACCCGCCGTGGCCAGGTCTGCCGCGGGAATCGTCGCCGTGAGGCGCGTGCTGCTGACGTATTGCGTTGCGAGAGCGACACCATTCCACTTCACCACCGAGCTCGTGGTGAAACCCACACCGTTCAATGTCACACTGGTTTGCCCGCTCCCCGGCGTCGCCGAATCCGGAACAAGCGGCATATGCACGAACGGTACCGGAGATTGGGCCAAGGCTGATGCCAACAGCAAACCGCCCAACACGATTCCAAGACAAATGCTGCGTTTCTTCATCTGGTTTCTCCTGTACAGAACGGGAATCTCTTCGGGGGGGAAGCCTACTGCCTCTGGATTTCTCTTCGGCGTCGACCGAGAAAGCATTCCAGCGAACCACCGACCATACGCACCGGTTGCAGATCCTGCTGTGACCAAGATCACAACGGCAGATCTGTAAGCGACGCACTCAGTTGTTCAGGCACTTCGACTCACAGGCAATGAAACGGGGGAGTGGTCTTCAGGCTCTAAGAAAAGATCTTCTTGCCCAGCGCCATAACTGTACTCCAAAATCGGGCAATATGCTTTCCTGCGCCAGGGTGGGGCATCTGACGGCCCGGGCATCAGCCACCCTCTTTGACCAGGTGACCTCCACCGTGCCCATCCAGGTCCACCTGCCAGCCCCGCCCCCCAAACCCTGATAAAATAGGAAAAAGGGGTCATCCGTTTTCCATGCCAGTACCCGTATCCCAAATGTGGACCGTGGCCAGCTATGTCATTGGCCAAAAGCTCCGTGGACGCAAGCAATACCCGCTCGTGCTGATGCTCGAGCCGCTCTTCCGCTGTAACTTGGCTTGCGCCGGATGCGGCAAGATCCAGTACCCGGCCCACATCCTGAAAAAGGACCTGAGCCCCGAAGAGTGCTTCCGCGCCGTCGACGAATGCGGCGCCCCGATGGTTTCGATCCCCGGCGGCGAGCCCCTGATGCACCCCGAGATCGATAAGATCGTTGAAGGCCTGGTCGCCCGCAAGAAATACATCTATCTCTGCACCAACGCGCTCCTGCTGAAGGAGAAGATCCATCTTTTCAAGCCGAGCAAGTACCTGACTTTCAGCGTGCATCTCGACGGACAGCGCGAAGAGCATGACCTCGCCGTCTGCCGCGAAGGCGGATACGACATCGCCGTCGACGCCGTGAAAGAAGCCCTGAAGCGCGGCTTCCGCGTCACTACGAACACGACTTTGTTCGACGGAGCGAATCCGAAATCGGTTCGCGCATTCTTCGATGAAATGATGGAGCTGGGCGTCGAGGGCATGATGCTCTCGCCCGGATATTCCTACGACAAGGCTCCCGACCAGAAGCACTTCCTCGGACGCGCCCGTACCCGCCGCATGTTCCGCGCGATCCTGTCGAACCGCAAGAAAAGCTGGCAATTCAACCTGTCGCCGCTCTTCCTCGAATTTCTGATGGGCAAGCGCACTTATCCCTGCACGCCGTGGGGAATGCCGACGTTCAACGTCTTCGGATGGCAGAAGCCCTGTTACCTGCTGCAGGATGGCTACGCCGAAACTTTCAACGAGCTGCTGACGACGACGGAGTGGGCGAACTACGGCACCGAGTCTGGCAACCCGGCCTGCGCGAATTGCATGGTGCACAGCGGATACGAAGCCAGCGCGGTCAACGCCACCTTCAGCTCTCTCGGCGGATTTTTAGCCACGGTGAAAGCAACGCTCTCCAGCAGCTACAAAGACGAGGAAGCCCTGCGCATGCTCGACGTGCCGGAAGCGCCGGTGAATCCGCTGATCCAAATCGCACCCACAGCTGAATCCGAGTCGTGGAAGAGCGGTGCTTTAGCGCCGCGATAAGCGACCAAATTCAACTGGGCTTTAGCCCCTGACGCACCAACTACGAAGAATATGACAGGCAAAGAAGCCGGCCACATCGAGGAACATCCCGCGCACGCGCAGAATCCCGACGCGCTCGAAGTTGCTGCCGGCACTGTCCATGAAAATCTCGAAGGCTGGATTCCCGCCCTAGCGAGCGAAGAAGAACTGCGCCAGGCTCTGGAGAAGGCTTTCGACTACCGCGGCGACATCACCATCACCCGCAAAGACGGATCGAAGATCGAAGGCTACCTCTTCGACCGCCGCTCCGCCGCCACGCTCAAAGATTCGGTGGTGCGGCTCTATCCCAAAAACTCAAACGAAAAGACTGCGATCTCCTACGCTGACATTGCCGCACTCGCCTTCAGCGGACGCGACACTGCCGCCGGACGCAGTTGGGAAGCCTGGATGAAGCGATACGCCGAGAAAAAAGCCGCCGGCGAAAAAGACCTGAGCTTGCACCCAGAAGCGCTCGACTAACCATCACTCGCTAGACAAACGTTCCCACGGCAGCGGAACCTTCACCGACGCCATCCCAGCCGCCTTCGCCGCCTGAATCCCCATGTCGGTATCTTCGAACACCAGGCAAGCCGCCGGATCGACTCCCAACTTCGCAGCCGCGGACAAGAACGCCTCCGGATCAGGCTTGCTCTTCACATATTCACCAGCGCAAACTAGCGCCTCGAATTTGTCCAGCAGCTTGAGAGAAATCAGTGACGCAGTAACAGACTCGCGCGTACTTCCCGACACCACTGCCAGTGGAATCCGCCCGTACGCCTCTTCAACATGCTCTAACACTTCCGGCACGGCGCGCAGTTGCGGCAGCAGTTCGTAATAGAGCTCTTCCTTCCGCTTTGCCACGCCTTCGACCGGCATCTTTAATCCATGCTGCCGGTTCAGCGTTGAAATAATTTCCGCCACAGGCATGCCGCCCCACGAATAAAAAAGCTTCTCGCCAAACTCGTAATTCCATTCGCCGAGAGCCTGCTTCCATGCCTTGTAATGCAGAGGCATCGAATCGGCAATCGTCCCGTCGCAGTCGAATAGATAAGCGCCAAAAGGTCCATCAGGCAGTTTCAGTTTCATCTCTCGAGTAGATTCTCGTGAATGCGAATGGATGATTTTAATGTGGACGAGTTGACTAAAAGCCTTGTCATCCTGGGGAGGGCGTGAGCCCTCCGAGGGACCTGACGCAGCCCATCAACCAGCAATGCGGTAGCGGAGACCAGCACGCTGCCTGCACCGTGAGCATTTTCATCTACGACATCGACGCTGTCCGCTGACGTAAGGTCCCTCCGCCGGCTTCGCCGCCGCTCAGGATGACAATCACCGCTGATGTTGGTAGAGATGTCATCCTGAGGAGGGCGAATGCCCTCCCAGGGACCTGACGCAACGCATCAATCGGCAATGCAGTAGCGGAGACCAGCACGCTGCCTGCACCGTGAGCATTCCCATCTACGACATCAAAGCTGTCCGCTGACGTAAGGTCCCTCCGCCGGCTTCGCCGCCGCTCAGGATGACAATCACCGCTGATGTTGGTTAGAGATGTCATCCTGAGGAGGGCGAATGCCCTCCGAAGGACCTAACGCGGCGGCATCAATCGGAATGCAGTCGCGAAGACCTCGCACACTGCGTGCACCGCGGGCCGCCCCCGCCTCACTTCCCCGCAAACCCCAGCCCGTCGATCAACTCCTCCACCTCGTCCTCGCTTCCGCCGATCACCGTGATGGACACCGCATACCCGTGCGCCAGACAGCGCGAACGTCGACTGCCGCATCACACGCGAGCCCACATCCTTATGGAAGTCCCCGCGCACCAAAGTCTTCCCGCCGACTGCATAACCATAAGGTTCTTCGTCCACGGTGAAGCCCTGTACCTTGGCGACCTCGGTCAACGGACCGAAATACTGCACTGCCTCTTTCAGCCCTGGATACGACGCCGCGCTCTCCGCCGTAATCAGGATCGACGAATTTATTTCCGGTCCTTGCGCATCCGGAGGCCGCGAAAACGCAGCCAGCAGAACGCAAGTGTGAGGACAGCCCAGGGAACCTCGACTTTGATCGCCGCCCTGTGCATCCTCCTCCTGCCGCGCATTCATCTCGTCTGTGCGCAGTACCCACCCCGCCGGAATCTTACAAGTTAGCGCGAGCGCCTTGTTGTGATAGACGCTGCCTATCACGGAGCCGGCATCCAGCCCGGCATCCGCATCAACGGCAGGTTTCTTAATGTGTTTCGTAGATGAAGAGCTGGATTGCGGAGGAGCCTGCGCGAATGCAGGGAGAGAGAGCGAGATCAACAAGAAGAAGGGGAACGCCGAAAACCTCATCCCGCAATGTTAACGCGACCACGAACCATGTGGCGACGGCCGTCGCAGCCTGCCCTGAGCGAAGTCGAAGCCGAACGCCACGAGCACAGACCTGAAATCGGTTCGGTTTGTAAGCTTGCGTAAAAGCGGGCTGGATTCGCCCACTCAAAGCGTATCGCAGCCCGCTGCGCGTTTCAGTATGCCCCCGTCCTCAGGCCGCTCTGCTCATCACCGGCTGTGTGCAGTGAGCGCACCGCTTCGCCTCCAGCGGAATCTCACTTAAACACTCCGGACATTTCTTGGTCGAAGGCGCTGCAACTGGTTCATCTCTGTGCATCCGCGCCATCAGCCAGTTCACCGGGAGAACAACGAAGAAATACACCGCGGCGGCAACCAACAAAAAGGAGATCACTGCGTTGAGAAAATCACCGACCAGAAATTCGCTGCCTCGCACGTTGTATTTAAGATTGGAAAAATCTGGCAATTTTATGAGCGCCCCGATAAATGGCGTTAATAAGCCTTTCGTCAAAGATCCGACTACGCCGCCAAAGGCCGCGCCGATGACCACGCCAACTGCCATATCCACAACATTTCCACGCAGGATAAATTTCTTGAATCCGTCGAGCATAGCGGTGCCCCTCCAAAATAGAATGCGGAAACTCTAAGTCACGCGGCACGCAGGTCAAGCCGGATCGCGCGTATCGCGGCATGTTTGGGAAGATATGAGGGGGATTCATAAGGGCAAAAACATGAGCAGGCGGAACGTGCAGAAGGAAAATGCAGAGGCCCGTGAAGAAGAGAGAAGGCAAGGATAAAAAATGCGAAGGTGCTGAAGGAAAGACTAAGCGGGAAGGGGAAATGTGCAAAGGGGTGTGGGGAGAGAGAGGAAGAAAATCTGGAACAACGCGCGACCGTGGAAGAGCGGCGCTTTAGCGCCGCGTTAAGCCCCACCTATGAATGGGGCTTTAGCCCCCGCGTCATATGCGCATCGGCATCACGATATACCGATACTTATAATCATCGCCCTCGGCCGGACGCAACTGACCCGCCGACTGCGAATCCTTCAACTCCAACCGCACTTCGCTCGTCCCCGCGGCTTTCAGGAAATCCACAAGATATGCAGCGTTGAAGCCGATCGTCAGTGCTTCGCCCTGGTAACTGCATTCCAGAGAATCTTCCGACTCTCCCGCTTCCGTCGACGAAGCCGAAATCTTCACTTCGCCTTTTTCCAGCTTCAAGCGGACCGCGCGCGAGCGCTCATCCGCGAACTGCGCCACGCGCAAGATTGCGGAATTCAACTCATCCGCATTCAGCGGAACAACTTTGCTGTTGTCTTTCGGCAGTACGGCTTCAAAGTTTGGAAACTGTCCAGTCAACTGCCGCGATGTGAGCAGTCGCGATCCGATCCTGAAGAACAGCGTCGAATCGTCTTTCGCAAATTCAATCGAATCGGCGTCGGTCGAATCCAGCAGCGACTTCAACTCGTCCATCGCCTTCTTCGGAACCAGCGTTTTCATCTCGCCCGAAACGCCGTCAAACTTTCCGCCAGCCCGTTCGCAGTGTGCCAACCGATGGCCATCGGTGGCCACCATCGTGATCGACTCCGGCTTCAGCAGCATCAATGCGCCATTCAGCGTGTAGCGCGACTCTTCGTTCGAAATCGCAAATCCCGTCCGCGCAATCAATCCTCGCAACACCTGCGCCGGAATGCTGATCGCTCCCGCCGTGGGAAACGCAGGCAGGCTCGGGAAGTTCGACTTCGCCATTCCCACCATCTTCGTATTCGAGCGGCCGCAGCGAATGCTGACCCAGTGATTATCCAGCAGCTTGATCGTGATCTCGGCGTCGGGCAGCAACTTCACGTAGTCGTAAAGTTTGCGCGCCGGAATCGTACACGACCCTTCCTTCTTCACCTTCGCATTACAGGAGGTGCGCAGGCTCAGGTCCAGGTCTGTCGCGGTAAGCGACAGCCGGTCGCCGGCGGCCTCGAACAAATAATTGGAAAGGATTGGAATCGTGGTCTTGCGTTCGACCACGCCCTGCGTGGCCGTCAGTTCGCGCAGCAATTCGAATTTGCTGACTGTGATTTCCATCGTCCCTGCGGCAACGGCGGCTTCCACCGGCATAACGTCCGTCTCCCCGAAAGTGCGACTTGCCGTGCTACTTCTGGTACTACCTTATATTAAATGCAAAACCTAATAAACCAGCAGTAACAGTAGGCGCTTCGCAGAAGTGGAAATCTTGACCAACCTGCTTGTTGTCACCAGCTTTACGCCCTACCGTTGATGTGAGTAATCGGTCCCGCTCACTTCGGAGTCCCCACTATAACGAAGCTCCGATTCCGATTCCTGTCTCCTCTTGCACAACTTCCACATCGTTTTCACAGGCTCCTGCGAGGAAGACTGTATTGCAGAGTGGAAATCTCAACGAACCGCCCGATTCACCCGCCTAATTGCTCGGTCAGTTTATTGATCAGCCTGTTCAAATCCTTGTCGTTCTTTCGGACTTCTTCAATCTTCTCCACCGAGTGCAGCACCGTCGTGTGATGCTTGCCGCCGAACTGCCGCCCGATTTCCGGGAGCGACGCTTCGGTCATATGTTTCGCGAGATACATCGCAATCTGCCGCGGATACACAATCGCGCGCGAATTGTTTTTCGCTTTGATCTCCACCAGCCGCAGCCCGAATTGTTCCGCGACCATCTTCTGGATCGATTCGATCGTGACTTTGCGCGCCTGCGAGTCGATAAAGTTCTTCAACACCTGCTGCGCGTAAGGAAGAGTGATCTCCGCTCCGATTAAAGAAGAGTGCGCCACCAGCCGGATCAGCGCTCCTTCCAACTCGCGCACGTTCGACCGGATGTTCGACGCAACGTAGAGCGCCACATCCGTGGGCAGCGTGACTTTCTCCTGCTCGGCCTTCTTCTGCAGGATCGCAACCTTCGTCTCAAGATCCGGCGGCTGTATGTCCGCGATCAATCCCCACTCGAAGCGGCTGCGCAGCCGGTCTTCAATCTCGGCCAACTCCTTCGGCGAACGGTCGCTCGCAATCACGATCTGCTTCATCGAGTCGTGCAGCGCGTTGAACGTGTGGAAGAATTCTTCCTGTGTACGTTCTTTGCCGGCCAGGAACTGGATGTCGTCGATCAGCAAAACGTCCACTCCGCGGAAGCGGTCGCGGAAGCTGGTCATCTTGTCGTAGCGCAGCGAGTTGATCATGTCGTTGGTAAACTTCTCGCTCGACACGTAGCAGATAGCAGCTTGCGGCATCCGCCGCTTGATCTCATGGCCGATCGCCTGCATCAGGTGGGTCTTACCCATGCCAACGCCGCCATACAGGAACAGGGGGTTGTAGGCCTTCGACGGACGCTCCGCCACAGCCTGGCAAGCGGCATGCGCAAACTGGTTTCCGCTGCCGATCACGAAGGCATCAAAGGTGTAGCGCGGATTCAGCTGCGCGGCGCCATCCCAATCAAATCTCGATTGAGAAGGAGCTGCCGATGCCGACGCTGCGCTCAGTCCGCCATCGTGGCGGATCGGCGTTGCTGCCGGGTCGTCCTCCGGCGTAACGAACTTCACATCGTTGAAGCCCAGGCCGAGCACATCGATCGCTTCCTGGATCAGGTCCGCATACTTATCGCCGGCGTGGCGAAACTCGACAGTGGGCACCCGGACAAAGAGGATGCCTCCACTGGAATGGCTGTACCTCGTCGGCTTGAGCCATGTGTCGTACGAATGTCGATTGATTTTCTTTTCCAGCGCATCGAGGATGCGCGCCCACGGATTCGGGGAGAGTGTTGTGCTTGAACCTGACATATATGAAATATTTTCACCACGCAGCGCTCTGGCGGCTGGTTGACGAGCGCTAGTTAAAACTGCCGTTTTATGGAGTTGCTGAAACAGTTAATTTTACTGCGGAATGCGCCAAGTTTCTCATCGCGCTGCTGCTATTTCTCAACGAAGCAAAAAGCAGAACCAGTCCGGCATACTAGCACAAAAAATTTTGCTGTGTGGAAAACTTCTGGCTGGAATTTTTCCGTGATGTTCATTCATCACCCGAACGCATCGCGGTGTCAAGTACCGCGAATATAACTGCCGCAGAGACTGTGCAGAAATGCGAGCGCGCAGGAAGATTCTAAGAAGCATCGCGAAGAATTTTAAGAAAAGAATTTCAAGGAGAATGAAAAAAGAGAACGAAAAAATGGAAGGATGTCGAAACGGAGAATGTCGAAAATGCGACAGATGATTTTGAGTGTCTCTGAATTGTGTGACTACAGCCGCGCCGGCGGTCCGACCGACGACACAAATTCAAGCCTGGTCGTCCTAAGAGCGAAGTTGAAGGAATCCCGGCCACCCATCCCAACTGGTAACCGAGAGACCGCGGCGGATATCCGAGGCAAGAATAAACGGGGGACGTAACGTGGAAGAACTGCCCTCAAAGGATCCGCCAAGAGGCCCCGGACGACAAGGGCTTTAACCCTCGTGGTTTACGTGTTTGTTCCAAAGCCTCCCGCTGATTTATACTTTCAGTTTGTCGTAAGACCGTCGAATCAGTCAGGAGCAGCTACCGTTCATGCCCAAGCGTACATTCCAACCCAACCGGCGCAAGCGAAGCAAGAAGCACGGATTTCGCACGCGCATGAAGACCCAGGGCGGCCAGAAGGTTTTGTCCCGCCGCCGCGCTCGTGGGCGCAAGCGGGTCTCTGTAAAACCAGGTTTCCGCGACTAATCGTGTGGGGCGGACACTCTTGTCCGCCAACCCAGTGAGTCAGCTCAAGTTTAGAGGCACTGTGACCATCAGTGTGCCCGGAGAATCGAATCCTCGTGTCGCTCAAACCAAGGGCAAGTCTGCTTTCCCTCGCAGCGCCCGCCTGTTGCGCCACGCCGACTTCGAACGCGTCTACAAACAAGGACGCCGACAATTTTCCGCGTCCATGACCGTCTTCTATTGGCAGAGGCAGGATTCAGCCTTCGTCGGGAAGAAGTCCGCTCCGGCTTCGGGACTTCGCGTCGGCTTTACCGTCAGCCGCGCCCTTGGTGGCGCCGTGCAACGGAACCGCATGAAGCGCCGGTTGCGCGAAGCGGTCCGCCTAACCCAGCCGTCGCTGGCAACGAATGCCGACGTGGTGATCAATCCGAAGAAGGTTTTGTTGACCGTCGAATTCCAGACGGTAGTGAACGAAGTCCGGCAAGCTTTCGTAGTCATTGAAAAGAAGCTGGCGTCCGGCAGCCGTGAACCGGAAGCCGCGAGCCGAAAAGCCTGATCGCATGAACACGATTCCCCAACGCGTGACGTTGCTGCTGCTGCGAGGCTACAAGTGGGCGATCTCGCCCATGTTCCCGCCCTCCTGCCGCTATGTTCCCACGTGTTCGGAATACGCCATGGAAGCCGTCGAACGCTTCGGCGCTCTTCGCGGTGGATGGATGGCGATGACCAGGCTTCTCCGCTGCCATCCTTTCGTGCGCGGCGGATACGATCCCGTTGTGAAACCTGAGACGAATCACCAGCGGCCAACAACCGAGCCGACGACCGGCGCATATCGAGCAATCTAAGGAATACATAAAACTTTGGCCGAATATCAAAATCCTCAAAACGAGCCCGGCGGCGAGCGCAAGCTGCTCCTGATTTTTCTGGTGACGTTCGTCGTCATGCTGCTCTTCCAGCCGCTGCTCAAGAAGTATTTCCCGCAGTCGGCGACTCCGGCGACGCAAACGCAGCCCGCGCCCGTTGCTGCTCAGCCGCCCACGGCCGCCACCACCGCTCCGGCAGCTCCTGTGGCGAAAACTCCCGCTGCTGACCGTTGCCACCAAGCAAGCTCCGAAAGAAGAGGAAACCGTAGTCGAGAACGATCTCTTCCGGATCACCTTCACCAACCGCGGCGCGGAAGTGAAGTCCTGGATCCTCAAGAAGTTCGACAACGATACCGAGAACGGTCCCCTCGATCTCGTTAACGCCGCGGCCGCGCGCCAATACGGCTACCCGCTCTCTCTCTTTACTTATGACGAGGACCTTCGCGGCCGCCTCGCCTCCGACCTGTTCGTTGCCACTCGCGAAGGGAACCACGTCACCTTCGAGTACGCCGATCAGGATCTCGTCGCCCGGAAGAGCTTCACCTTCGACGACACTTACGTTGCCAAGATCGAAACCAGCGTCACCTATAAAGGCGTTCAGGTCCCGGCATTCCCCGCCTGGCCCTCCGGATTCGGCGACCAGAGCACGCCCGCCTTTTACGCCGCCGGGCTGGTGACCTCTCAATTCAACAAAGATATTCAGCGCATCGGCCCTCGCTGCGGCTTCTCGCTGTTTTCAAAATGTAATCGCGTCGTGGGAGGTAACACCGTCCCCGGCCCCTTCCACTGGGCGGGCCCGACCGATCAGTACTTCGCCGCCGTCTTCATCCCCGACGATCCCGCCACTGCGGCGATGGTCACTTTCAACAATCCGCTCTCTGTTCCTCGCGATCCGCAGAAGCCTTCGAAAGATCCCAAGGAAATCGCCAGCGTCGATGTGCTGGGCACGGCTGTGGGCAACATGCACGGCCCAACCTCCGAGCGCGTCTTCGTCGGCCCCAAAGAATTAGAGCAGCTGCAGAAGGTTCCAGTGCCCGGCGTCGCCGACAACGATCTCAACGGCCTCGTCGACTTCGGCTGGTGGGGCATCATTGCCAAACCGCTTTTTGTCTGGCTCAGGTGGACCTATCACCACATCGTCGGCAACTGGGGATGGGCCATCGTCGTACAGACTCTGATCCTCAGCCTCCTGCTTCTTCCGCTGCGCGTCACGCAGATGAAGTCGATGCTGAAGATGCAGCGCGTCGCGCCGCAGATCAAGTCGATCCAGGAGAAGTATAAGAAGTACAGCATGCGCGACCCTCGCAAGGCCGCCATGAACGAGGAGATCAGCGCGCTCTATAAGAAGGAGGGCGTCAATCCCGCAGGCGGATGCCTGCCCATGCTGATCCAGTTCCCGTTCCTCATCGCGTACTACCGCATGCTCGGAACCGCGCTCGATCTGCGCCACGCTCACTGGCTCTGGATCCACGACTTGTCTGTGCGCGATCCGTACTTTATTCTGCCCATCTTCATGATGGTGAGCATGCTGGTCACGCAGCGCATGACGCCGCAGGCCGGCATGGATCCCGCGCAGCAGCGCATGATGACCGTGATGATGCCCCTGATGATGGGCTTCATCTTCTTTAACCTCGCGGCCGGATTAAATCTGTACTACGCCGAGAGCAACCTGATTTCGATCGCCCAGCAAGCAGTCATGAACCGCACATCCCTGGGCCGCGAAATGCGCGAGATGATGGCCAAGCGCGCCAGGAAGAAAGACAAATAGCTTCTAGCTCCTCAGCGCGCGAGCTAGGGTGCTTAATACTGGGGTTCAGTCGCCGAAACTCGTCGGCCCTGTGTTGGGCTGAAGCTGGAGCTGAAAGCTGAGCTAAACGCAGTGTCCATTCCCGATAAAATCGCCGCCGCCAACAAGATCAACGGATTCCTCCAGGCCGTCGTCAACCACGGAGGACTCCATCTCAAGTACCGCATCATCGTCGATCCGCCGATGCCCGAGAACCGCGACTGGGAGAAGCCCGAAATCTTCGTCGACTTCTCCGGCCCCGACTCCGGCCTGCTCCTCGACCGCGGTGGAGAGCTTCTTCGCGCCCTCGAACTCCTCGCACTCGAGATGCTGCGCCTTCCCTCCGACGAGCACGAAAAGATTTCCTTCGATTGCCGGAACCAGCGTTCGCTCCGTATCCAGGAACTGCGCACCGCCGCCACCGTCGCCGCGGAAAAAGTTCGCCAGACCGGAACGCCCTATCACTTCAGCCCCATGTCATCCCGCGAGCGCCGCATCGTCCATCTTGCCCTTCGCGATCAGGAAGACCTGCACACCGAAAGCGAAGGCGAAGGCATGCGCCGCTGCTTAGTGGTCTATCCCAAAGACCACAAGCCCGCAGCGAAGCCCTCCGCCCGAACCCTTCCGTAGCAAGAGGGGGCGGTGCCATAGCAAGACAAGAAAGTGTGGTTAACAGGATAGGAAAGCACGACAGAGGATTGTCCGTTCCGACGCCCGTAGGCAGTATTGATTCCGCACGAGAGAGTCGCCGCAAATCAACCAGCCTCGATACAATCGTGGGACACAACCGTGGAAGAGCGGCGCTTCAGCGCCGCGTTACCCGAAGAAAAAAGATGGGGGCTTTAGCCCCGGTGGGAATTCCGCGGAGAATGGTGCGCGCTCGTCGCCATGGCGAATCAGCGCAGAGATTCCACAAAGCCCCGAAATACTGGAGACGCATTCCACTATTACTCTCTGGATTCCCCGTTCTGACTTTCGCGCTCCGAGCCACACCCAGCCTATGCTGTTCCGCAGTGCCTGATTAGGATAGTTGTCCCACTTGAGCGCAAATTAATTTGGCTTAAACTTCACCGCAGCTGCAGATAGGCCGCTCTAATTCCACAATGGCCGCTGAATTCGTGAATACATCCCACCAACAAAAACTACATCTACGATCGTTACCCCCAAAGACATTCCACTTTGCGACATTTAAGATTTCTCAGGCACTATAAGACCGCCGAAATGATCAGAATAATCCCACTCTGTAACCACCGTGATACCTCAGCCCAATGAAGTTCAGAGGAGATCAAATCAAGGGGTAGAGCCAGAGGACCGTACCGAAGAGTGAAGGAGTGGAGAGAAGCAGCCAACCCACTTTGGCTCGTTTCACGCTTGGAATCCCGCGAAGGCCAGTCAGAAATGCAACCACCATCCCACCAGTTAACTAATCAGGTTCGTTTGAGGAACGAGGCAAAAAGAAGAAGGCGGCCGAAAGGCCGCCCTCGTGAAAAAGCTATCTGGATATACGGAACTGGAAAGCTAGAAGCCGAACTTACCGCCCAGCCGCCGCCCCTGCCGCGATCGGAGCATTCTTCATGCTGTCGATCTTGGCCACCACCGTCTCGATGCTGGCCCCCGTGTCGGTGCATCCATCGACATACGGATGCCGGGTTCCATCTGCATGCAGCACCAACACGCTGCACTCCTTGTTGGCCTTCTTCGCCATATAAGGTAGATGATGACGGTCATTCCGCGTCAGGCTCGCGCCCAGCACCAAAAGGTCGAATTTGCCCTTCTTCAGAGCTTCATCCACTGCCTTGCGGCCTACCGCAGGCTGAACCGTGTGTCCGGCCTTTTCGATTGCCGCAGCCTGGCTCGCCAGGATCTCTTGGTCACCTTCGCCATAAAGAATAGATAGTTTTGATTTCGCCATGAACTCCGTCCTCGCTTTGGTGCCCGACGCACCGGCACCTGCAACGACGGTAGCAACCACCCCGCCCCCCTGAAACGTCACCGAAGGCGTATGGACGAACGGTACTCGACCCCGCCCAAAAGGGCCATAGACGGCCCGATCCGTCAGTAACCCACGCGAAGGGTTTCTCAGCGTCTCAGCGAAATCTCGGCGAACTCAGCGGTCAAGGTTTTGAACTACTCGCGCCGCAACAACTCCTCGACATCCCCCAGCTTCTCGCTCATCACGTTGAGCTTGCGGGCGAGGCCCTGAATCTCGAGCTCGGCACGCCGGTTTACATCAAAATCGAGCTCGCCGCGAATCCTGTCCTTTGTATCCTGCCGGTTCTGGCTCATCATGATCACGGGAGCCTGTATCGCCGCCAGCATCGACAAAAATAAATTCAACAGGATAAACGGATACGGATCCCAACCGCGCCGGCCGAGAATCGAATCCACCGTGATGTACGTTCCCATCCCAAACAGGAAACTAAGAATGAACGTCCACGAACCGCCGAAGCCCGCCACCCCGTCGGCAATACGCTCGCCGAAAGTCGCGTCCTTCTCGATGACCTCGTTCGGATGCCGGTCAGCCCGGAGCCGTACCAGTTGCTGCGAGGCGTGAAACTGCTTTCCCAAGACCTGCAACATGTCCATCCCGGCCATGGGCTTGCGCTGCAAGAGAACGGAAATGTCATGCCGGTCGACCTCGATAAGCACAGCCTCATCGATCGCCATCGCCTCAGTCTGATGCGGCGTCTCATCCAACATCGAGGCGAAGCCAAAAAATTCTCCGTGCGAAGGTTCATCGATGACCACCTCCTGATGATCCTGATCGACGGTTGACACGCGCACCCGTCCCGACACGACGACATACGCTTGCCCGCTCTTTTCGCCAATCTTGTAAATGCGCTGTCGCGGCGTGAACGTCTTCACCTGTACCTGTTCGGCCAGAACGGCGGCCTCTTCGTCGTCCAACAAAGAAAACAGCGGAACATGCTTCAACACTTCCGGATTGCAAGGCATAGGATCCCTCGGGTAATCAAATTCAGCCCGCGTAGGATGTCACAAGCCAGCCGCAGAATCCAGCACCCAGCCGTTTAAACAGAATTGTGGTTCCAGAGGGAAACGTTAAAAGCGAGGACGAGAGAAGAGGTAACTAGAGGAGAAAAGAGGAGGCGGTTGCCCCATCCTTGTCGCGTTTTGTGCGACAGGGTGGGGATTTGGACTTTGCAAATGAGGGCTGAAAAATCTAACGAACGCGAACAAACGGAAGCACTAAGGAATCCGTTGGGAGGAACCCACGCCGCCGGATCCTAATTCCCCGGGGCCTGCGATGGATCGCTCAACGCGATCAACTTGCCCGGCGGGTACTCTTCGACCGTCAGCGGAACGTCCGGGTCGTGGTTAACGATGGTCAGGACCTTCCCGCTCTCCACCCCTTGAACGGTCAGACTCTGACTCTCCACCGCAACTACACGGTATTGTTCGTCAAAGATTTCCCTTTTCGAGGCTGTCATAGAAGATTGGGATGCCAATTTCGGGGCCGGAGAACTTAGTTATTCCATAACCAAGTTACATTATTTCCTTTATATACCCTTTGGGGCTCAAAAGTTCTCCTGATTCAATAGTTAACATTCGAAGTCCATTTGGCGGAAAGCCCACCTTGTGAAACAGAACGAACAAGCCGTGGTTGTTATCCGAGGTAAAAGCGCGGAAGCGGAAGAATCGAAGCTGAAAAAGTTTGCACCTCTGCATGAATCCATCGCTCCATCTACAATCAAGCTTCATGCAAGCTGCGCGCATCGCCGAACTTCTTTCAGCGTTCCTCGATTCCAGCGGCGACCGCAACCAAGCCTACAGCCTGCTTCCGCAAATATCGACGTACATCGATATACTCCAGCGCTGGAACGAACGCATCAACCTCACAGCGATCCGAGACCCTGAAGATATTGTCACTCGGCACTTCGGCGAGAGCTTCTTCGCAGCTCGCCATCTGTTTCCCATCACGACTAATGTGGGAACAGGCGCCCCCGTGACCCTCGCCGATATCGGCTCCGGCGCCGGATTCCCAGGCCTCCCCATCAAACTCTGGGCGCCACACGCATCGGTGACCCTCATCGAGTCAAATCATAAGAAGGTAGCGTTCCTTCGCGAAGTCGCCCGCGCCCTTACATTGACGGACATCGATATACAAAATAACCGTGCTGAAACCCTTCCCCAAGGCTCATTTCAAGTCGTTACCCTGCGTGCCGTCGAGCATTTCGCCGACATACTCCCGGTAGCCGCTTCTCTGTTGGCTCCCTCAGGACGCCTAGCCCTCCTGATTGGCAGCAAGCAGAGCGAGCAGCTCGCCTCGCAGTTGCCGAACGTCACCCTAGCTACCTCGATCCCAGTACCGGGATCGCGCTCAAGAGTGCTCGTGATCTTGCGTCCCATGGAATCGAGTTAATTAACAAGTGGGATGAATGATTAATATAGTCACGATTATAGCCGGCCGTACGCCGTAAAAACTATGTAAAGTGGGATTAATTTCCAATAAACTCGCCTTCTGACACGTGTTGCTGTCTTGTAGAGACACAGAGACGCTTACTCGGCGACACTTTTCCACAGTGTTCCTGTAGGAACACTTCTGCAGTTTGAGAGTTCGTTTCCTAGACCTCGAAGCCGATATAGCCAGTGATTCTCGTTCAGTTCCCAGCGAATGGTGCTCTGGGCTAGCTCGTCTTGAATCATCATTAATTTGGTCCTTGAGCGTGAGTCATCGAGGCTATCCTTTCCAGGGGAGGGGTTCTTTGGCGAAGTGTTCCTAAAGGAACACTGACTCTCATCGTTCTAGACACTGATAGCCATGAAAGTGTTTCCCAAAGAAACATTCAATTCAACCCCTACGCCCCCGAGTGGGCGTAGTGTTCCTACAGGAACACTTCCTCGTTTTGCACATAATTCAGCATCTTGCACAGCGCTTATTCATTGCATTTGGTTTGCGAATGGAATTATGCTGCGAATGACTCTGGTTCTCCTGACAATTCCATGGGACGTGTCATCGCGGTTGCCAATCAGAAGGGCGGCGTGGGGAAGACTACGACTGCCATCAACCTGGCCGCATCCTTCGCGGCTGCTGAAGTAAACACCCTGCTGGTGGATTGCGATCCGCAATCCAACGCCACCAGCGGCCTGGGGTTCATCAAGGATCCTGATCGCGTCAGCTCTTACCACTTACTTTTAGGGGCGGCGACTGGCGAAGAGGCACTCATCACCACGGAGCTCGAGCAGCTCTGGCTCATTCCAGCACACAAGAACCTTATCGGCGCGAACATTGAGCTGGTGGACGGCGAGTCGCGTGAGTTCCGTATGCGCGAGGCGCTGGCGCCTCTGCGTGATCGCTTTCAGTTCATCGTGCTGGACTGCCCCCCGGCGCTCGATCTGCTTACGCTGAACGCTCTCGTCGCCGCCGACTCGGTGCTCATCCCGATGCAGGGGGAGTACTTTGCCTCTGGAAGGTGTGAGCGAGTTGCTCGACACGATCGAGCGCATTCGCGCGTCGCTTAACCCAGAGCTCGCCATCGAGGGCGTGGTGCTTACCATGTTTGATGAGCGCACGAACCTGGCTCAGCAGGTCATGAGTGAGTTGAAAAACTATTTTGGCGAGAAGCTATGTCGCACGACGATACCGCGAAACATTCGGCTCGCTGAGGCACCCAGCCACGGGAAGGCTGCGCTCGTTTATGATCCGCGATCGAAGGGTGCGGAGAGTTACATACGACTCGCGAAAGAGATCATCGAGAGGCAGGGTGCTGGGTTTGGGCTTCCGGCTCAGGACGCTGTGATTGACTCTCCTGCGGCCGATGCTGGCGAAGGAATTCCTGCCGATGGGGAGATGGATAAGACCGCTTAGTATATCGATGATCGTCTATGTAATGTATCGACATCCATCGATATTAACTGCCGCGAATGCAGGGATCCTTCGACTGCGGTTTTGTTTCGCTTATCGCGAAACAAATCCTCGCTCAGGATGACAAAGCTTACGTTGAACAGGGAGAAGATCCGATGACTACGGTTGCTGCGGGGAATGTGGCGGGGCACGCTGGCGATAAAGATAAAGAAAAAGTGGAGAAGCGGCGGGCATTGGGGCGCGGGCTGGCTTCGTTGTTGCCTGGGCCGCGGGTGGTGCCTCCGGCTGCCGGGGGTGATGCCGGCACGCGGGCGGGAGCGCCCGCGCCACACGCTCCGGAGCGCGAGCTGAAGCTCGCGGGACAGCCGGGGGCGGCTGTCCCCACACAAGCTTCGGCTGTCGCTACAGAAAACCAAACTCCTTCGCTACAAACTCAGACTCCTTCACAATCCCAGGCTGCCGCTGGCCACATTCCATCGATGGCTGCGCAGACTGCGCCGTCGGAATTTCCCGGCGTCGCTCCAGTTGACCTGGAAGCCGCGGCGTTTGCTGCGGACGCGTCTGCTGATAGTGATGCTCCCATCTCTCTTCAAGCGCAGGCGGAGAGTCGGATTCCGGGAAATCTTGTGGTGAATATTGCGATTGCGGATATCGACAAGAATCCGTTTCAGACGCGATATGTCGAGGATGACGATGCGCTCGAAGAGCTGGCCGACTCGATCAAGGCAAATGGGGTGGTGCAGCCAATCATGGTGCGGCCGTCGGAGGAAGATGACGGGCGCTATGTGCTGATCCTCGGCGAGAGGCGGTTGCATGCGTCGAAGAAGGCGGGGAAGACGCACATCCCCGCGATGGTGCGAAGAGTTTCGCTGCAGCAGGCGGCGGAGATGACCATCATCGAGAACCTGCAGCGTGAAGATCTCAGTCCGCTGGAACAGGCCGAAGCATTTCGAGTCTTGAGCAACGAATTCAAACTTACGCAGCAGCAAATCGGTGAGCGCGTGGGATTGTCGCGCGTATCGATCGCAAATTACATGCGTCTGCTCAAGCTTCCGCGAGAAGTCATGCAGTTGCTGGCCGAGAAGCGCATCACATTCGCGAAGGCGAAAGAGCTGCTGAAGCTTGAAGGGAATGATCGCATCGCCGAGGCTGCGCTCTATGCCGTGAAGAAAGGAATGAACATCGAGCAGATCGAGATGCTGGTTCTGCGGATGGATGGATTGCTCGATCCGCTGCCCGATATGCCGGGCGTCGAACCGAGGAAAAGTTCGGGAGCGCGATGGGTCGATCCGAATGTGCGTGCGGCGCAAACCGACATGGAGAGGATGTTAGGAGTTCGGGTGCGAATTCGCGATCGCAAGGGAAAAGGGAAGATCGTGATTGAGTATTCGAATGTTGATGACTATGAGCGTGTGGTGGAGATGATTCGGGGGAAGAAATAGAAGATCGGGATCCCGGCTCTAGGCTTCCGGTTTTCGGCCCGTCTTTTTGGGCTTTATTTACCACTTTTGATCTGGTGGGCAAGGCTTGGGCTCGGCTTTTGGACCACTCATTAACTTTCTTGATTCCTTGCTGCCGCGGTCTCGCTGCAATTTTCTTGTCTTTCTTCCCGCGATGCGATCGGCACCAGAAACCCCAATTTTTGGGACTTTTCTCCCACAATTAACGCGGATGTTCGCTGCTATTCCCACTTGCCCAGCATAAACACCTCGATCGCACCACTTCTTTCAAGGGAGTTACTTATTGATCCCTCTGACTAGGAGATGATCTCGAGAGAGTGAAAGGAAGGGATGGTTGCGACGCGTAGCGGGGCCGAAGCCCAGTCTTTTTGGTGCGACTGGACGCGGCTCCTTCAACAGGAAGACTTTGCCTGTAGCCACTGCATACTTCGGCAGAGTCTTCCAGTCTGCGATTGTGCGCCCATCAAAAACTAGGATGACCAGCGCAGAAGTTGTTTCCGCGATGAACCTCAGCTATGGACTTCCAAAGACAGCACGACCGGCTCCCCTTCGAAAAGGAAAACCACGCGAAGGTTCTCGTTCACCATGGAATGCACATCGTAGTCCGCGCCCGTGATCACGGTTGGAACCGAAAGCATGCACCCATCGCCCATTCCGCTGATCTTGTTTTTGAAATTTCCCGCGACCATGTTGCAGACCTCGCCGATCGCATCCCACATCTCCGGACCGGCCTTTTCCGCCTCGACCCCCAACATGCGCGATGCCATCCGCGCTGCCGCCTTGGCGCTGCAGCGGATCGACAGCACACCGCAAAGCTGGCCCGCCAGGCCGACCATCGAAGTAATGTCCAGCCCTTCGGTCGACGGCAAGTCCGACGGAACACTCAACGGGCACGCCAGCATCAGCTCGAACACTTCCAGCATCGAGAGTTGAAGAGTGGGCAGCCAGCACTCGCGTCCTTCAGCAGATTGCAGCGATGGTTTGGAGAGATTCATAGTTTCCCCGCCAGCACAGGAAGCACGTGCTCTTTCACCTGGTCGGGAGTAAAGGGCTTGCGGATGTACCCGCGCGCCCCGGCGGACAACGCCTGTACCACGTGTCCCTCACTTCCTTCCGTAGTAATCATCACGACCGGAACTCCCTTGGCATTGGGAACGCCCGCCAGTTGCTTGACGAATTCCAGTCCATCCATCACCGGCATATTGATGTCGCACAAAATCAGATCCACCGGATTGCTTTGCACTGCGGCCAAGGCTTCCGCTCCGTTGCCCGCTTCGAGCACTTCGGAAATGGACAGCCCGGCCTGCCGCAGCGATCGTTCGACAATTTTTCGCATGACCGAAGAGTCATCCACAATCAGAGCGCGAATGTTATCCATATTGCGCGGATCCTCTCGCCGGCACTTCGTGCCATCGTTCTAGGCGAATCCTCTGCCAGAGGACATATCGGCTACCGGCTGCGTGGACTTTAACGGCGGAGACGAGCGGAACAGCAGATTCATCGGCGGATGCGATGGCCGCAGCAGGCGAATCCATAGATAAGGGCCGCATGCCGACACGCGGATTTCCGTAGCCGACAGGCGGGCGCAATAACTGCGAATGATGCGGGAGGATTCCGCCGCATCGGAGATTCGTTCAAACAAGAGGTCATTTTCGAGGCGATGGGCGCACGTCGCCTCCAGCCGCGACCGTACGAAAGTGGGCGACGCCATACACGGTTCCGTGTGGCATCCGAGCATGCGTTCGATCGCGTAAAGCACGCTGTAATCTACGCCGTCGCCGCAGGCGATGTGCAAGGTCGTCGTGGTTTCCACGTAGTCCACCGGCGTCATCACAAAGAATTCGAGGAGGCCAAGCGG
Source organism: uncultured Acidobacteriota bacterium (assembly GCA_963819455.1). Lineage (GTDB taxonomy): Bacteria > Acidobacteriota > Terriglobia > Terriglobales > Acidobacteriaceae > Sulfotelmatobacter. Next base: position 693,277 of record CAWFWF010000006.1, on the reverse strand, counting down.
GACTTGCGGTCCTCGCCTCGATCCGCGAGTCACCGCGCTCGCTCGCAAAACCGGGCAGGACCACTGCCGTGCCAAGGCCGCTGTCACCTGCGTTTCGCTGGCGTATCCCAGTGTCTGCAGCCACTCCCCAATTTTGCCGTGGCCAGCCGCGCGTTGCGCGAGCAACGCGCCGCGCAGTTGTTCCACCGTCAGCTGCTGCCGCGCCAGCAGTAACAGCCCCAGCGGAACCCGATGCGCCACGACTGTGTCGCTGGGCATCGAGCGGGCTTGGCGCAGCGTCTCTGATAGGACTGCCTCCACACAATGATCCAGGCAATACCGCGCTCCGTCGAGAAGTACGGCGGGCCGCCGAGTGGGCAACCCGAGGCGGCGCAGGTGCCGGCACTCGGTGACTTCCGGCTGCGAGCGGACCTTACTCCGCAGCTTTTGCCAGTAACCCTGCCATGCCAAATTCCAATTGGTAAGATGAAGCGTTGCAGTCCCCATAAATTTAGGCGGGCGCCACTTCCGTGACGCGCAATCCGTAATTTCCGCCGAGCACGACCACCTCGCCGCGCGCGATCACGCGATTGTCGAGTAGAAGATCGACGGGCTCGGGGACTTCGCGATCCAACTCGACCACCGCTCCGGGGTTCAGTTCCAGAACCTCGCGCAGCAGCAGCCTGCGGCTTCCGAAGCGAAGCGTGACCGCCAATTCGACGTCCATTAACAAACCGAGATTTACGGTGCCATTCGCTATTTCGGCGGACGCCGCTGCGGGAGTTGCAACCGGTGGCGCCGTCGCAACTGCGGGGGATTCGGCCTTCTCAGCGCGAAATCCCGCAGCGATGGCAGCGCTGAGTTGCAGCTCAAACCAAGCCGGAGCCGCCTCTTGGCCAATGCGAAGCCACGCGCTCGAAGCAGCCGGCCACGAGGGCGCATTGGCGGACGCCTCCAGATGCAACTGAACCTCTCCGAATTTGTTTCGCAATGTCGTCGCGATCAGTCCGCCCACTTGGCGCAGGAGTTCGACGACTGCCTCCTTGTATTCGGCGGGCGCTTCCGGCGCACCGGACGCTTCGCCCATAAACATCTGTGCGAGCAGCTTGGTCGCAGCGGCCGGCAGACGCAGACTCATCTCGCCGCGCAGCGCTCCTGATACTGCGGCCATAACGTAAAGATCGCTCTCCGACGCTGCAGCCGATTCAGCGGGAGCGTCCGGCACAACGGCGCAAGGCACCGCCGATCCGGAAATCTCCGCCAACACCTGAGACAGTGTTTCCGCCCAACTTTGAACGAAGCTCGCAGTCGAAGAATCGGGGAGAGGCTGGCCGGGAGTCGCTGTGTCTGTCATTGGGTTTTACCTTTCTGCGGAAGCGCACGCATAGCTTCCGGGAGCCGATCGAGAATCCGTGACGCGCGGGTGGCTCCGCAGCGGGCCGGGATGGCGTGGAACATTTCGACATCTTCAATCCGTAGCGACGCCGCTTCCGTCGCCTTGCGGGAAAATTCCAGAACATCGCCCGGAGCCAACTGCGATAGAGCTTGAATCGAGGCATGCACATCTTGCGCTACGAGTTCGAGCGAAAAAGGACAATCCAGCAGGCGCTGCATGAGTTTCTGGCGGCAGTTGTTGTTGGATCGCGGGCGATGATGGCTCCAGTCGGCGGCGATCTTGCGCAGCAACGCGTTCGAAACGGTGGCCGGGACCGCCAGGTTCAGGCCTCCGCGCACCTCCGGCATCGTGACTTCGAAGCTCAGCGAGAGAACTTTTTCTCCCGGAGGCATCAAGCGGTGGGCCGCTCCGGATTCCACGCGCTCTTCAAAGCACACTTCGAGCGCCAACGCCTGCCACGCCGCGCCCAGTTCGCGGCAGACGATGCGGGCCACGCTGTCGAGAATCTGTTCTTCGATTTCGGTGATCTCGCGGGTCGCGGCGAGCGACTTGCCTTCTCCGCCCAGCAGCAAATCGATGATCGGAAATGCGACTTTCAGATCCAGCTGCAGTGCCGCGTTCACGCCCGTGGGATCGAGGCGGCAAGAGGCCAGGTACGTGGTCTCGGGAATTCGCTGCAGGAATTCGCGGTAGGTCAGATGCTCAGCCGAAACCAGCGTGGTGGCGAAGACGACGCGGAGATACGCTCCCAGGGAATGCGTCAGGTTGCGGGCGAAGCCTTCATGCAGCACGGTGATTGCCTGCAATTGGGCGCGCCCGATCTGGCCGGCGCGGCGCACGTCCCACAACTCGACGTGGGGCTGCGCGGGCAGGCCGGACGCTTCCTGTCCGCCGCTGCGCGCCGCCCGCACCATCGCGTCGATTTCTTCCTGGTTAAGAACCTTTTCCATGGCGGTCTCCTCAGGCTCCCGCGCTCGCGGCCGCGATATGCGCGCGGCCCTCTCGTGCGCTCATGACTTCCTCGAGGCGAGTGCGTAAGCGGACGACGGCGAGAGAGTGAATCTGCGAGACGCGCGACTCCCCGATGCCCAGCACCGCTCCCACTTCTTTCATGGTGAGTTCCTCGAAGTAATAGAGTGAGAGCACTTTCTGTTCTTTCTCGGGCAATTCGGCGATTACCTTGGCAAGCAACTCCTTCATCTCCGAACGCAGGCAGCGAAAAAATGGAGTGTCTTCCGGCGCGCTCGGAATGTAATCGCAGAGATCCTCCTCCTTCCCATCCCACGGCGATTCGACGCGCAGGCTGCCTACTTCAAGGCTGTCGATCTCGCCGAGCAGGTGCTGAAAATCCTGCAGCGCCATTCCCAGCTCTGCGGCAATTTCATTCTCGCTGGGTGCGCGCCCCAATTCGAGGCTGAGCTTGCGGTTCGCTTCATCGACTCTGCGGGCCTTGCGCCGCAACTCCCGCGGCCCCCAATCCATCTCGCGCAAGCTGTCAAGAATCGCGCCGCGAATACGGAATTTGGCGTAGGAGCCGAATTGCACGTGCTTGGTGCTATCGAACTTGTTGAGCGCGTCGATCAGTCCGACCACGCCGGCATGTACCAGATCTTCCAGCGGGACGTGGCGCGGAAGGCGTTCATGGATGCGGCGTGCGAGGTAGCGAACCTGGGGCAGTTGTTCGAGCAGGATGCGGTCGCGTTCGTCCTTTTCCTGCCATGCGGTGTAGGCTTGCGCGGTATTTGTGCTCATGATTTTCTCGCTTCCAGAAAGATGTCGGGAGAAGCTGTACTCGGCTTTCGCGGGAGCAGCGCAATCGGAAAATGATTCATCGCAAAACTCCGATGGACTGCACTTCGACGATGGGTGGCACTTCGAGGGGAGAGAGCACCACCACCTTGGGAAGAAATGGTTCCAGCAGGCGCTTCAGGTGATAGCGGGCGGGAGTCGGGCAAAGCAGCACGGGACTCGCAACCGCAACCTGATCGCCCGCCAGCTGCCGCATCCCCTCGAGAATGCGCCGGGCGAACGGAGGTTGCAGCGCACCACTTGCGGAAGGAGCGACAGCGCCGGCGAAAGCCCGCCCCAACTCCTCTTCCAGCGCATGATCCAGCACCACGACTCGCAGCCCTCCGCCTTCTGACAACAGCGGGCGAACCAGGGCGCGGCCCAGCGACTGGCGCACGGCCTCGATCAGGTTGACGGGATTCTTGGTTCCCGGCGCGACATCGATCAACGTTTCCAGAATTGCCGGCAAGTCGCGAATCGAAACCTGCTCCCGCAACAACTGCTGCAAAACCTTCTGCACCTCTCCCAGGCTGAGGACTTTTGGTACAAGCTCCTCGACAAGCTTCGGATGGCTCTCGGCGAGGCGGTCGAGCAGGCGCTTGACCTCCTGCCGGCTGAGTAATTCATGGGCGTGCTGCTTCACGACCTCGGCGAGGTGCGTCGCTAACACGGAAGTCTGATCCACAACCGCGTAGCCGGCGGCCAGCGCCTGGTTCTGCAGCGCTGGAGGAATCCACATCGCCGCCACTCCGAAGGCCGGCTCCTTGGTCGGAGTGCCCGCGAGCGGCCGCGGAGAGCCCTCCGAACTGATTGCCATCAGATTGTCCTGATGCATCTCCCACCGCGAAACCTCCACGCCGCGCAGCGAGACCACATACTCGCGCGGCTTCAGGCGCACGTTGTCGGTTATGTGTACCGGGGGAACGATGAAGCCAAGCTGCTGTGCCAGATTCTGACGAAGCGCCTTTACCCGCGCCAGCAACTGGCCTCCCTGATTCTGGTCAACCAGCGGCACCAGGCCATATCCCACCTCCAGGCTGAGTTCATCAAGCTTGAGCAAATCCTCGACCGACTCTTTCGCCGCTTTCTTTTCGGCTGCCGGCGTGCCCGGCGTCTCCGCCGCGCGCTTCGGCGAACGCCAGGCCAGAAAGCCAGTGCCGGCGGCCAACAATAGGAAAGAAAATTTCGGCAGCCCGGGAATTGCCGCCAGTGACAGCATCACGGCCGAGGCGATCATCAGCGGACGGCGCGCGAGCAACTGCCGCCCGACATCGGCAGAAAGAGTCGAATCGGAGGAGGCGCGCGTGACGACCATGCCTCCCGCCATCGACACCAGCAGCGAGGGAATCATGGTGACCAGGCCGTCGCCGACGGTGAGCACGGTGTAGGTCTTCAGCGCTTCGCGAAAGGGAATGTCGAGCTGAAAGACGCCGATCAGAAATCCGGCGATGATATTGATGGCCGTAATGAGGATCGTTGCGATGGCATCGCGCTGATTGAAGCGGGCCGCGCCATCCATCGCCCCATAGAATTCGGCATCGTGGGCAACTTGCTCGCGGCGAGCCCGCGCTTGCGCCTCATTGATCAGCCCGGCATTCAAGTCGGCATCAATGGCCATCTGCTTTCCGGGCATGGCATCCAGGGTGAAGCGCGCCGTGACCTCGGCGGTGCGCACCGCGCCATGCGCGACCACGATGTACTGGATCGCGATCAATGCAATAAAAATGACGAACCCTACGACGTAGTTCCCGCCGACGACGAAAGATCCGAACGCTTCGATCACGCGTCCGGCCGCCGAGACGCCTTCATTGCCGTGCAGCAAGATACGCCGGCTCGACGCCAGGTTGAGCGAGAGCCGGAAAAGCGTCAGCAACAGCAGCAGGCTTGGAAAGACGGAAAACTGCGAGGGGCGCAGAATCTGTATCGCGGACAGAAGCACCAGCACGGCCGCGGTGATGCTCAGCGCCAGGAGAATATCGAGAAGAATTCCGGGCAACGGCACCAGCATGACGAAGATCAACGCCACGGCTGCGATGGGCATGATCCACTCGGCGGCGCTGCTGGCCTTGCTGGCTTTGTTGGGGATCGCTGCCGCAATATTCGCCATACTTATCTCCGTACTCCGGCCGCGGCCTGCGCTGCCCGCGCCTGCGCTCGCCAGATGGCTGCGAGAATCTCTGCCACAACGGCATACAGTTTTGGAGGAATCGCTTGCCCGACTTCGACCGCGCGGTATAGCGCGTGGGCCAGCGGAGGATTTTCAACCAGCGGAATTCCCTGCCAGAGCGCGACCTCGCGAATTTGCGCGGCGAGCAAGTTGCGTCCCTTGGCGACGACAACCGGCGCTGCCATTTCCATGTTGAACTCAAGCGCAATGGCGAACTCCGTGGGATTAACAATCACCACCGAAGCCCGTTCCACATCCTTGAGCATGCGGCGGCGCCGCGCCTGGCGCTGCAGTCTCCGGATACGCATCTTGACTGCGGGATTGCCTTCCGTTTCCTTGAACTCGTCGCGCAAGTCCTGCCGGCTCATCTTGAGTTCGTTCTCGTGACGCCAGCGCTCCAGAAAATAGTCCGCCGCCGACCACACCAGCAGAACCAGCGAGCCCTTCCACGCCACCTCAAATAAATGCGCGAGCGTGAATGCCAGGACCGACGCCGCACTCCCGTGCAGTAACGTTGGCAGAGCCATCCAGTCGCGGCTGAGGATGCCGACCGCGATATAGACGATGACTGCGGTCGGCAGCCAGGACTTCAACAAGCGACTGACCGCGTTGAGAGAGAACAGCTGCTTGGCGCGGGATGCGGGACTGAGCCGGTTGAGGCTCGGGGCCAAGGCAGACGGAGCGAACAGAAGTCCGCCTTGCGCAACGCCGCCCAGGGTTGCGATCAGCCAGCTCACTCCGGCGGCCACAGCAACGCCACCGAAGATGGAGAGTTCTCCCCGCCACACCGGTAAGAGCTGATCGGGGCGGGTGCTGGCCGAATCCAATTCGCGTCGCAACAGCGAGCGCCAGTCCGAGGCGAATGCCGGCAACTGCCAGGCCAGCAGCATCACGGCCGACATCGTTCCCAATCCAGCGACGAGATCACGGCTGCGGGCCACCTGCCCTTGTTCGCGCGCTTTGAGCCTTCGCCGCGGTGTGGCTTTCTCGGTCTTGTTCTGATCGGCCATGAACTCTCTTCCTGAAACTCAGTGCGCCAGGCGCAGCAGTCGCTCTCCCACTGCAATGGAGTCGGCGAAGCGATCGGAAAAAGTGCGCGGCCAATATGCGACCAGTCCCGTCAGGATCGCGAGGCCGAGAAGGTTTTTTGCCGCCAGCCCCACAAACAGTACCGGCAGTTGCGGAGACGCTTTGCCCAGAAATCCCAGGGCCACATCGGTAATCATCGTGGCCACTAAACCGGGCGCAGCAATCTGCAACCCGGCAAGGAAGATTCCGCCGGCGGCATGGAACAGCGCGGCTGGAGCGGCATACGTATGAAAGGAGGCGCCGGCAGGCAAATAGGAAAAGCTGTGTACGACGGCCCGCAGCAGCCAGTGATGAACATCGAGTTGCAGGAAAATCAGGAGCGCGGCCAGCCGGTGGAACTCGGCCATCACCGGCGTGTCTGCCTGGGTTTGCGGATCGAACAGCGTCGCCAGCGAATATCCCATCTGCACGCCCAGAATCTGTCCCGCCAACATGGGCGCTTCCATCATGAAGTTCACGGCGAGGCCGAGCGCCAGCCCGATCATGACTTCGCTTACCGCCACGCCGGCCCACTGCCACCCGGTCAGGTCGATCTGGATCGGACCGCGCAATGGATAGAGCAGCGCCGTGAGCAGCAGCGTGAAGACCGCTTTGATCGGCGCGGGAATCGCATTGCTTCCCAGAAACGGGCAAAACACCATCAGCCCGGAGACGCGCGCTCCGACAAAAACTGCAGCCGCAAGCATCTGGTCGAGGTGCAACGTATTCATGCGATTGCTTTCATGGCGCTAGTTTTCATCGGAGCGTTCAGTGCAGCAAGGGACGAAAGTCGGAAAACATCTGAACCGTGAATAGCGAAATGCGATGCGTCATCCACGGCATCAGAAGAAGCGCCGCCGCTGCGACGGCAAACAAACGCGGCACTGTCGAAACCGTTGCGTCCTGCAGCGAGGTCAATACCTGCACGACATTGATCAGCAAGCTCACCACCGTCGCGACGATCAACAACGGCGCGCCCACCCACAAAGCGGTTTCGATGGTGTGGCGCAAAATATCAACCGCATACTGCGACCCCATAACAACTCCTTCCATCGAGCGATTCAGGTAAAGCTCCGCATCAGCGAGCCGACAAGAAGGTTCCATCCGTCGACCATGACAAACAGCATGATTTTCAGCGGCGTCGAGATGACCACCGGCGGCAACTGCAACATGCCGATGGAAGTCGTCACCGCCGCGACTACGAGATCAATCACAAGAAAAGGCAAGAACAGCGCCGCTCCGATCTGGAAGCCGGTTTTCAACTCCGAAAGAATGTAGGCCGGCGCCACCACCCGCATGGGGACATCCTCGGGCCGGGCCGGACGCGGCGCTTGCGACAGCTCGAGGAAGAGCGCGAGATCTTTCTCGCGCGCAAACTTGAGCATGAAATGCCGCAGCGGCGATTCGCCCTGCTCGATGGCTACCCACGCATCGATCTGCCCGCGCTGGAAAGGCAGCACCGCCTGCTGGTACATCGCGGCGCCCACGGGCTGCATCAGGAAATAGGTCAGCACCAGCGACAATCCGATGAGCGTCTGATTGCTTGGCGCGGTTTGCGTCCCTAAGGCTTGCCGCAGGAAATGGAAAACCACCAGCAGGCGCGCGAAGGGAGTCAACGCAACCACCAGAGCGGGCAGTAGCGTGAGCAGCGTCAGCAGAACAACAATGTTCCACGGCACCGAACCGCTGGTCCCGGCAGGCGCGCTCCAATTCATTCCCGCGGTATGCTTCGGCCGGTACGCGTCTGCCCAGGAGAGAGCTGGCGCCAGCAATAGCATCAGCAGCCCCAGCCAGCGAAAGCATGAACGGGTCCGGATCAACGTTCCTCCCGGGCAGCGCAGCTTGGCGGGTTCGTTGCACTGGACTGCAATCTCTCGCAACCTTGCCCTGGAAGCCGACTGAGCAACACGAGAGAAGCCGACGTGCCTCCAACCAGAAAGCGTTCCTCCTCGAACTCAACCACAGCCACAAATCGCCGATCTCCCAGCGAGAGGCTTTCTCCTAATCGCAATCGTTTGGCTGGGCGGCGGCTCGTCGCAAGCAGGCGCGTCCACGCACGGCGCAGCAATTCAATCCATGTTGCGCGCATACCTCCGGCAGGGCCGCTACTGACGACGCCCGGGATCGATGCTTCTGTCATGCAATCTCCGTGAGCCGGACGGCAAGCTTCGCGCCGGAGCCTTCCAGTTCGGCCCACCCGATCAGGACGCCATTGACTCGCAGCGGAAGATCCCGGCCGACTGCCCACTCGCTTCCAATCACCGAGCCCACGCGTAATGCAAGAAAATCCGCCACTCGAAAACTTGGGACAGAAAGATCCAGGGTGAGCTGACACGGAAGAAGCATCACCGGCCGCCAGCGCGCTTCCTCGTTTGCGTCCGGCGCTTGGGCTGGTGGTTTCGTTACCGGAACTGTTACCGCCGCTGCAGACACGGTCTTCTCGTTTCTGGTCTTCGGATTTGCGAATGGCGAGCTGTTGGCGAGCGACTCGTTAATCCGCTGTGCTTTCCAAAGCAATCAACCTTCCGCGAAGGTGAACGAAGGGATATGCCTGAGGAATCCGATGAACCGAGTCAATCGCCAATGAAATCAACGGCCGGACCCGCAGTTCGCAGACGCGAACAAGAGTGCCAAGATGGAATGCTGGGCAACTTAGCGATACTTCATTAGAAGTTGTTAAGAGTGGAGAGAGATTTCGAACAAATGCGGCTCGGAAATCATTCGCTCACCTTCCGAGCCGCTCGCAATCAATAGGATCGCGCATCATTGTTTGAGATTGATGGTGTCCTGCGTGATCTGATCGAAGGTAGTCACCGCTTTTGCGTCGGCTTCAAAACCACGCTGAGCCACGATGAGGTTGGCGAACTCGGTGGCGATGTCGACATTCGACAGTTCCAGGGCGCCGCCTGATAACGAGCCGCGGCCACCCGTCCCCGGAATGCCGATCACGGCCTGGCCCGAGGCCAGCGTGGGACTGAAATCGGTTCCTCCGTCCAGTTGAAGGCCGGCATTATTTGCGAAAGATGCAAGAGCCAGTTGCCCAAGCGCCTGCGTCTTTCCGTTGCTGAAGGAACCTGTAATGGTTCCATCCGAACTAATGTTGAAGTTCACGAGAGAGCCGCTGCCCGCTCCATTCTGGTTTGTAGAGGAAGTGCTACTCGGCGCCGCAACTTGAGTCAGCAGCGCATTGCCGTTGTTATAAAGCTGCCAGTTGAAGGTTAGCGTCGACGCGCCGTCGGCTAGGGCCCCCGTAGTCCCGGCGCCGATGCTCACTCCGGAGACATCGGCGGCAGGCGTCGTCAAATTGCCATTCGCATCGAACGCCAAGGTTCCACTTTGCACCACGACTGGGTTGCCAGCCGCTCCCACGTCTGCCGCGGGGATCGTGATGGAATAATTCCACGCTGCTGGACCGGTGTTGGTGTAGTTGAACGACAATACGTGACTGGCTCCGAGCGAGTCGTACACAGTTATGGGCGTCGAAAACGTATCGCCAACCTGAGCCGCAGCATTTAGATTTGTCGTTAGTTCAACATTGGAGGTCGCTGTGGGCGGGCTAATGGTGCCCGCTCCCAGTTGTAGCGGTGCGATTCCGGCTCCAGTGTTGACGACGCCGTTCACCGCCGGATAGCCGAGAACCTGCTGTCCACCGGATGTCACCAGAAAATTGTTTAATTCCGAAAAATCTCCAGCGCGCGTGTAGCTGATCACGCCACTGCTGTTCTGGACAGCGAAAAAACCGGATCCCTGAATCGCCACGTCCGTGGGGACACCCGTCGCGCTGACGCTTCCTTGCGTGAACAAAGACGGAGTCGCACTCACCTGCGTTCCTGCTCCCTGTTGGATCGGATCTCCGATCCAGACGTTCCCAGATTTTGATAGAAGAGGTCGCTGAATAGAACGACCTTGTTTTTGTATCCCGGGCGTGTTCTGGTTAGAAAGATTGTTGGCAATCGTCGACAGCGCCGTAGACTCGGCGGTGAGACCGGAGAGAGGGATCGAAAAATTCGGCATATTAAAACACTCCTTGTATCTGGTGGTTGAGAGCGGGCACGACCGAACCGAATTGCGAAGCGGCAGCTTGAGCGGCCGCAGCTGCGGTAGAAATGCGGCAGATGTACGCAGAACTCGGCGACGCCTGGTGCGCGGGTTCAGCTTGAGGCGTGGCGGCTTTTCCGGTGGCTTTCGTCGGCACCGCCTGCTGCAGAATCTGGGCAATCTGCGTGACCTCGCTGAGCTCGCTGAATTGCGCAAGCTGTCCTACGAATTGCGTAGGATCCATCGGGTCCAGCGGATTCTGATTCTGTAGTTGCGCAACCAGCAACTGCAGGAACATGTTGTTAAGCCCCTCAGAGGTGGGCAATCCGTTTCCGGATGAACCGGTTCCGGCGGTTGTGTCTTGAGGATGGATCGCGGGGATCGTGGTCATGGAACCTCCTGTTTAAGCCAAGATGCTGAGGCCGGTGCCGCGCGCAACGGTTCGCGTTTCCGGAGTTGGCGTCGCGTCGGCGCGAAGGCCGTCGCTAAATTGCTGAGAAATGGCGGCAGGCTGGGGAGTGAAGGAGCGCTGCCGCGAGTCCCCGCCCGAAGCAGAATTTCCGGATGATCCAAATCCTGCCTGGTGAAAATTCACCTCGCTCAAGCGAAGATTTTGTTGCTGCAAGTGGTTCGTAATAGCAGGCAGGTCATTGGCCAGCAGCGACCGCAAATCGCCACGTTCACTTCCAATCTGAACCCCCACGTCGTTGGCATGCACCACGGTGCGAACTTCAACGTTTCCAAAGGCGGTGGTGTTGAAACCAATCCGCATCTCCGTTTGCGCAGCCTTGTTGATCATGTGCGCCAACTGAACGGACCCAGTGGGCGCGCTTGCGGGAAGATCCGGACGCGAACTCGACGGCGCTGACGTTTGTGTTGTCGAAGCCGAGCTGTCGCCCTTTGCGGAGGCACCTGCTGTCGCAGCGTCGTGATTCAGAGGATTCTGCGTTGTCGGATCGACCGTCGCCGTCGCAATGGTTGACGACTGCGCGCGCACATTGGGATCGATGGCGAGGTTTGTCGGCGGATCGGCATTTTTGTTTCGCTCGGATTGTGCTGCAGTTTCTTTTGAGTTGTTGGCTTGAGAATCGCCGATTGCCGCGCCCGTCACCGACGCCGGACCAGTGGGATCGCTGCTGGAAGAGCCCGCGGCGCTAAGCGGAAATGTGTTTGACGGCGCAACCACATGGAAGGGATTGTCTTCGGTCGATGGTGGAACGAAGTGGGCGGAGAAACTCCCGGGATTCCCGTCAGGAGAAAGCGGATGCTTCGATCCGGACGGAACAGGCGACGTTGGATGCAGTGTGCTGACCAGATTTGTAGCTTCGTTTTGCTCGCTGACCGGAATGCGCGCGATGGGCTTCGCCGCTTCGCTTGCCTTCTGTTTGTCCGATCCGATAAGAGCTTTTGCAGGAGACTGCGCTGTCGCGGAGCGCTTCGAAATTTCTGTCGCTTGCGGTGACGGGGCAGACGCCGGAGTCGGTGCGGCATCGGCCACCAGGGCGTTTTGCACCGATGACACCGCGAAAGATTGTCGTGCTGAGTTCGGATCAGGAGTGGGCGCCGAAGTGGGCAGAGGAGCGGGGACAGGCGGTGTGCTGGCTGTGGTCGCCGCCGCTGCTGTGGCGGCCAGTCTCGATCCCGAAACGTCTGCTAGCGGAGCAGACTTGGCGGGGGCGTCCGAGTTCACCGCATCCGCACTGGTCCGTATAGCGTCGAGAGATGCTGATGAAGGAGTTCCGTCGGTGGGCGAATCCATTCCGGAGAGCGGAGGCACTTCAGCTTCCCGACCGCCAGCAGCGTCCGCAGACCCGCTTGAGTCGGAAATCGTTTCGAATTCGCCCGTCAAATTGCTACCGCTGCCGTCGTCCATTGCAGTTGGATCTTGTGCATTGAAGCTCGATTGCGGCACCCCCGTCGTCCCTGACAATGCTGTTGCAGCCATGTTGGGCTGTGACTGTGTTTCTTCCCAACTTGTCGAGGTATTCGCGACGACCGGTGTTGGGGATGGAGACATTCCGGCAGCATTAATCGCATCTCCCATCAGTGGTAACTCTGGAAGAGCGGCCATGCCGGAGTTTTCAACGGCTGCGTCGGCGGGCGATGCATTTGTCGTTGTGTCGTCGCCGGAAATTGCAGAGATGCTCGTGGAGATTTCGCCGCCATTTTCTGTTGGCAGCAGCTCTTGCGAAGGAGTTACAGGAACCGGGACAAATGTGCTGAGGGCCACGCTGCTCCCAGCATCGACTTTAGCTCCCGACTTTTTCCCCGAGGCAGTGGAGGCGGCGGGAAACGATTTCGTCGATCGCGCCGAGCCATTCGCAGAAGTCTCAGCCGAACTTGTCGTTCGCGCATCGAAGTGCGACGCGCATAAGTCGGCGAACGTATCCTTCGAGCCAGCCGCAGATGGTCGTCCCAGAAAGCTCGATGTTTCCGCTCCAGGATTCGCTACCGAGTTGGGTGTGATGGAAGGCACGATCAAATGCACCTGTAACAGCGCACACCCTCAGGTTGCATTTCAGAAGCCAACTCCCAACTAAAAGAGTTGGATCCGGAACCACTGCTAAATCAAGGGGAATCATGTTTCTGCCGATGAACGCTGGGAAGCCAAGCAGCGGGAACGTAGGCAACGAGTGCCTACGCATCGGCAGAATGTTGCCATGCGCAGCTAAGGATACGCTCGCAGCAGGCGCTACTGAGCCCGTGCGGCCACTTCTACTCCAGACAAAATCTTATCCAGATCCTCGCGCGGCAAATAACGGCCATTTACAACCACTGCCGAAATTTTTTGTGTGTTCCGGATGTCCTCGAGCGGATTCGCATCGAGCAGAACCAGATCGGCGATTTTCCCTTTTTCAATCGTCCCCAATTCATGCTCCCGGCCAAGGAATCTTGCCGGATTCAGCGTCGCCGTCTGCAACGCCTCCAACGGAGTAAATCCCGCCGCCACAAATCGCTGCAACTCTTCGTGCAAACTGAAGCCTGGGAACACATAAACGCCCGGTGGAGTATCGGTCCCCGCGAGAAACGGAATCCCAGCATGATGCATCGCGTTGACCACTTCGAGTTCTTTGGCGATGAAGTGTTTTCGAGTCGCAGAATCATCTGTGTTGAAGTCATGCATGATCTGCTGCGTGAAGCGCTTCCACGTTACATCTTTCCAATATGACGGCGCATATTTCGCACGGGTGTCGTGCGTGAAATCCGTCTCATCCACCAGGTTGCCGCCGCGCTCCCACACCAACGTTGGACACTGCCATGTCTGATTTTTCTTTAGAAGAGCGAACAGCTTCTCCGCTCGCGCTGGGTCGTAAGTCTCAAGAAATTGTTTCTCCGACTTCGGTCCTACGATGAACTGATCTTCAAGCGGCGAGCTGCCTTCGAAAATCCCGATCAGGTGTTCGAAGCTTTTCTGGCCGGCGTTCGAGGCCTCGGAAGCCCGCACCGAATCCGGCACATGTCCGACAAAAGTAATTCCCTGCTTCTGCGCTTCGTCCGCGATCGCAAAGACAGCGTCGCGAGGAATCAGCGACTGCAGCTTGATGAAGTCCGCGCCTCGTCGCTTTAAGTCGTCGACGGCGCGGCGGCCGTCTTCCGCAGTCTTGATTGCAATCGAACTCGGAAAGCGCGGCTGCGGACCGTCGAGCATCGGGCCCGACATCACGATGCGCGGCCCGAGCAAAGTGCCGGCGGAAATATCCTTCCGCCACTGTTGCAGCACTTCGAGGTCGCTGCCCATATCGCGCACGCCAGTCACGCCGTTGGCGACGAACAGGGGCAGCGTGACATCCTTGCCGCGCGGAAACCAGTCTCCAAAGACAATGTGGACGTGCATGTCCCACAGTCCGGGGATCAGAAATTTTCCCGTACCATTCACCTGCATTCCGGACGGCTTGCCTTTTCCCGGTTCGGAATAATGGACGTCCTCGATCATGCCGTTTCGCACGACGACGTCGCGATGCAGTTTCGAGGGCCCTCCCGTCACGTCGATCAAGGTGACATTGTGAATCACCAGCATTGAGGGAGTTGACGATTGCGCCGCAAGCGCGACTGAAAGACACAGCGCGAGCAGCATGCACGAAAGAGCAAGCTTCATGGCTGGCAATCTTATCGATGCTCTCGTGCATCGTCAAAGAAGAAGACTATTCCAACGTGGAAGAGTGGCCCTTCAGGGCCACGTAAGGCGTTCCCAGGCAATCGGGGCTTTAGCCCCTGTTCCTGAAGGGCCGAAGTCCGGATCGCCGCCCCGACGCTTTTCATCAAGCCGTAAAAAACGCCCGCTTCGCGTTCTATTTCGAGAGTGGCGCCAGTCCAGTCCCCGACGCCACGTTCTCAATATTCGGGGGATTGTGGCTCGGCGCGGGCCCGCCGTGCAGGCTCAGTTGCCCCAGCCGGCAGAAATTGATTGCATCGCCCAGAATCCGCGTCGCTTCCTGCGGAGCGTGAAAGCCCATCGAGTTCTCCGACATCACGAAATCAATCATGAACTGTCCCTTGCGCTGGTAGTCGCGAGCCTGTGCCAGCTGCGCGTCGGCAACTCCTTTGGCTTTCTCCGCCTTAATGTCATTGATCAAATCCACCAGGGCGTCGAGCGCAGTATTGCGCAGGTTGAAGAACGTGTCCTGGATGTCCTCCACGCGAGCCTTCAACTCTTCTTCCGGGAAATGGTGGCAGGTCTGGCACGAGCGGTTCACCTTGAGCAGTGGACTGTTCACGTGATGATCGCTGATCTTCAATCCCCCTTGCCGCATGTAAGGCATGTGGCAGTCGGCGCAGGCGACACCGGAGCGCGCATGCACTCCTTGATTCCACATCTCAAACTCGGGATGGCGCGCCTTGATCAGCCCCGCACCGCTATCGGGATGGTCCCACTCTTTAATCTTCTGTTCGTCTTCGAAGGCGATGATGTTCTCGACCTTCAGCCCTTTTGCCCACGGGAAGGTGAGCCGCTTGTTCGGCGGCTGGAAGTAATAGGTCACGTGACACTGCCCGCATACGAAGGACCGCATCTCCTGTCGCGTCGCCATCGTATTGACGTCGTAGTTCTGCACCCCCTGTGACGCTTTCAATGCGCGCATTCCCTCAACGAATGCCGGACGCGTCACGCGCAGCTGCATATTCTTCGGATCGTGACAATCGATGCATGCGACCGCATGTTTCACCTGCTCGCGAATTTGTTTGTACGTCATATGCGTATCGCTGATGACGTTAAATCCCTTCATCATGTCGCCGTTGCCCAGCTTCAGAAACGTCGTCACCAGCGACGCATGGCAGTTAATGCACATCGCCGGGGGATTGAAGTTCTGCCTTTCGGTGAACGTCTGATCATCGAGCATGTAAGCATGGCCGCGTCGCTCGCGATAGTCCGCGGAGAACGAATATCCCGCCCAAATCGTTTTCAGGCGCGGATCCTCTTGCAACTTTGAGCGAGCTACGACTGAGCGCGGATCGGCCTGAGTGGGCGAGTGCGGCAAGGCCTCGCTCCCGCCGTATTTCGTGCGCTCCATATCGACGGTGCGCTGGTACAGGTCGTACTGCATCGGAAAATCTTTCGCCCACACCGCGGGATCGTCGATCGTGTCATTCAGTTCCACGACGCGATAAAACGGATTCTTCGCTTCCTGCTTCCGCTCGAAAATATTGATGAGCAGTGCGGTCACCGCCAATGTAGCGATTGCAGCCAGGATGACGACGCCGAAGAGGAGGCGCTTGGATCGAGCGGATTCGGGATTACTTGCTGGATCGTTCATGAGGACTCCGAAAAACATTCACCTTCAAACTGGCTGACGCAGATTCGGAATGGCCGACGGAATTGTGGCAGCGCGTGCATTGCAAACCTGCCGCCTCGCCGTGCGCGACGTTGCCATCGATCGCCGAGGTGATCGACTCATGGCACCTGCGGCAGGCGTTCTCGGTGATCTGGTGATCGAACTTTGTAATCTCGATGGTGTCGGGATACCAGCCGCTGGTGAAGTAAAACGAATGCCAGAATCCGTTGTTCGCCTTCACTGCATATTTGCCGACGATGTTGTGCGGTGTGTGGCAATCGTTGCAGGTCGCGGCCGAGTGGTGACTCGACTTCATCCACGCGTCGTATTGCTGCTGCATGACGTGGCAATTCGCGCAAGCCGCGGGATTGTTCGTTAGATAGGAATAGCCCTTTGCGTAGATGAAGGTGTACCCGCCGAGCCCGATAGCGATTCCGAGAAGAATCGCCGCCGATAAGCCCACCGCGATCGTACGCTGCACTGAAATGCCTCTTTGTGGATGAGAGGAGAATACGCTTTATCCGCAGCGCTGCATAGAAATCATCGGAGCGTATGGAACTGCGGGTGTGTATCGGAACGGGTTTCTCGCTGTTCTGCGAGCTAGTTATGCACGTGCGGGCTTTGCGCAGGATTCCTGTGTGGAGCGGGCGGTTCCTTCACCACCTTCACATCAAAGCTCACAGGCAGAGCTTTCGGGGGAAAGCACTGCGCATTGTCGCAAGCCTGATAACGCAACGTTCCGTGCATGCACGTATTTTCCCGGCGTCACTGCGTGCAGAGGATGCACGGCGACGTTGATCGAGAAATCTCCGCTGTAGACGTTCAGCTTTTCGTCCGGCGAAAACGGGAAAGATAGATCTTTGCCCTGGGGGTACTCGATTTTTCCAAGAATGATGTCGGTCGGCAGGTCCATCTTCAGCGATGTAGGAATCAGGTATTCCGACTTAGGAGTATTTGAGTTGATGTGAAATCCCGACGCCACGCGAAAGTCAAGGCTGACTTTCGTTTGCGCCGCGCGCTGCGCTGTCACGACACCAATCGGAGCGAAGGTCACCGAAGGAGCCTTGCCCCCTTGGGCAAACGACAATCCCGCCAGCAGGAAAACTATCGCCGAATTTCGTAGGCTCGCAATCATGAACTTGATCTCAGACGCAGTGCCAGAATGATAGAGCCGCTTGCATCCACTTTCTATTGTCAATTGTGAGCCTGCAAAGCAGGTGACGCAGGCACAATGGCCCCGTTCTCCGTGCCAAGGGCTTTCTTGACGGAGTCTTCGATATCTTCTCGTCCCCTAAGCCCGATGATGCGGTCCACAATCTTGCCGTCGCGGCCCACGAAAAAGCTTTCCGGCAGCGCAGGCACTCCGCCATATGCGTCGCCCACCGCTTCTTTGCCAATCAGGATCGGATAGTTGACGCCCATGTCCTTGGCAAACTTGGCAATCTCGTCTTTGCCGGAGTCGTCCATCGCGACTCCCAGGACTTGCAGGCCTTGCCCGCCATACTGATTTTGCAGTTCAACCAGCCAGGGTGTTTCGATCTTGCAGGGGCCGCACCATGTGGCCCAGAAATTCACCAGCACGGCCTTGCCACGCAAATCTGAGAGGCGCATATTCTTGCCGTCGAGCGACTCCAGCGTGAAATCGGGAGCAGGCGTTGTCTTCCCGAGGATCGATGGCGCGCCTTCCGCATCCCCTCGCCGCGACATGTGATAGCCGAAGTACAACATTCCGGCAGCCACCAGCGCGACAACGACCAGCGCCAGCGGATTGCGATTGCTGGCCGGGACAGGCGCGGGCGTTGCCTGAACTATTTCTCCGGTCGTTGCAACGGCGGTGCTTCCATCCGGTGCCTCGGAAGCCGCGAGGACGGGCGTCGGTTGCGCTGCCACACTAGGCCGCTGGAACTGACGGTAGAGGAGATAAACGATCAGGGCCCCAGCCACCGCCACCACGGCGATTGACGCCGTCGTGCTGTGGGTAACAACGCCCTCCAGCCACGTTTCAAAACGGCTCAGAAACGAAAGCTCGCTTGCGATCAAAGTGAACTTGTCGAAGACCAGGAGTTCTCCGAGCGCCACCAGGATCACTCCACTGCCGACTTCCATGACATGCATATGGCGCCGGAAACGGCTGTAGAATCCCAAAAATCTCTCGATTCCCAGCGATGTCAGCATGAAGGGCACTGCCAGCCCCAGTGAATAAGTTGCAAGTAGCAGGATTCCCTTAAGCAATGAGGACTGCGCACTCGCAAATCCCAGAATCACGGAGAGGATCGGTCCGACACAAGGTGTCCAGCCGAACGCAAAAGCAAATCCAATGGCGAACGACCCTCGCGCCGTACTGCCGCCCTTCACACTATGCATCCGGGCGTCGGTGTAAAGGGCTTTGATGGTGACGATCCCCATCATGTGCAGCCCGAAAAGAATAATGACGACCCCAGCTTCGCGAGCCAGCATTGACCGGTACTGCCCAAGCGTCTGGCCTAGTTCGGTTGCGGCTGCACCTAGCGCGATGAAGACGCAGGAAAATCCGAGGATGAACGCGATGGAGTTCTTGATGACCCGGCGCTTCAGCTTGCCGTCGGCCTCTTTGAGCTCATCGAGGGCCACGCCCGAAATGATCGAGATATACCCCGGCACCAGCGGTAACACGCACGGCGACAGAAACGAAATCAGGCCGGCGAGAAACGCGGCGATGGGTAGTGGGAGACTCGACATGCTCTTTATATTGTACCTTTTAGGCCAGCCCGTCAGAAATCAGACGCGCCACAGGCCGATAAGTTGCGCGAAAAGGCGAGAATCTTCACAACTCGTGTAGCTCCGGACGCATTCGTCCGGAGTTGCGCGCGAAAGCGCGCAATGTGGCGGCTTACTTCTTCTGAGCGCTGGGCGGTTCTGTACGAGGCGCGATCCCCTGCATCGGCTCCGACGCATCGACGAGCTTTCGGAAGAAAGTAGTTGGAAGAGTCGCGTAGACGACCGCTTTTGTGCCTTCCTGCCGAACCTGCAGCCCCTCAAAGACGCTCTTTACATCTGCGTCGCTGCCTGCCGTACCCACCGCAGTCTCCGCACTATGAAACATGGAGAGAAAAGTGTTCAGTTTCTCGGCAATGATACGGGCATCTTCGCCGCTGCCCGCCCACGCCTCCGCTCGTAAGTGCAGAACGCCCGATCTCAACGGAAGGTGCAGCGGATTGTAGCTGGCAGAAACAACTAGATCCGCTGGCTTGGCAAATAAAGAAGACCAGCCTTCGAATGCCGGCGATGAGGGATCGACATGCGCCACAATCCAGACGGGACTCGCCAGTTGCACGTGCTTATAATAACGACGGAGCAATGCGGGCCCGCCAAAGGGTGACGCCAGCCGACGCGAACGATCCACGATCCCACGAATCACTGCCGGATCGTCGTGGTTCGAAGCGGCCACCGTATCGACACCCAGCATCGCGATCCGAAACGTTCGTCCAGAAATGGGGATCGTATAAATGTCGACCGATTGATAATTCTCGACCGCCTGCGCCATCCTCTTCATGTAGGCGGCGCAGCGGTCGCGGTCAAACTTTCCAACGAACACTTCCGAAAACCTCGGTTCAGTGGCTCCGCCGCCCGTTCCCCCACCGGGCCATTTTTCCGGATAGTGCGCAGCAAACGCAATTGCTTCCAGATCCCGCTCGTAGTCGAAGCCGGTTTCCTGGATAAATCGTTCATACTCCGGATCATGGGTGACCGGAAACAGCGACTTCCCCGTGGACGCCTTCCGGACCCATCCGAAATTGGCATAGAGGAACGCATCCGCGCCCGGCAGCAGACGAGCCGCTTCCGGCGGAGCGTTTTTCCGCAGTTCTACGGTGACGGTGACGGCCGCGGCGATTACGACGACCGCCAGCGCGATCGGAAGAGTGCGTCTAATTCGCATGAAATGCGGTCAGGAATGCAATCATAGCATTCGCAAGCCGCCCATTCTCAGGGACCAACTCGTTGAGGCACCGCGGCGTTCTCACTCGCTCCAACCCTTCCACGCCGACCAACCCCAAACCTCTTGCTCGAGCCCCGCGCCGGCATCGCGCCCAATCCACAAAACTATCCATCGCCGTGGAAGAGCGGCGCTTTAGCGCCGCGTAAAGCGACCAGAATGCACCGGGCTTTAGCCCCTGTGGACGAACTCGGCGATGCTCCCCGACCTCCGCGAATACCTCAGCGACCTCAGCGGTTTAAGATTTGCGAAGGCCAATACCCAACCTCCATGACGGCGCCCGCTACTCATGCCGAAGCGCAGTCATCGGGTCAATGAGAGACGCCCTCCGCGCCGGCACGCACCCCGCCAATAGCGCCGCGCCAAACAGCACCGTCACCGCAACTCCAAGAGTGATCGGATCGTTTGGCTTCATCCCGAATAGAAACGACCGGACGAACCGGGACGCTCCCAGGATGATCGGAAGGCTGATCGCCAGCCCCGCCGCCGCCAGAACAAAGACCTCCCGCAAAACCATCCAAAGCACCGGGCCGCGGTCCGCACCCAGGGCGATTCGAATCCCAATCTCTCCCGTACGTCGCACCACGGTATTCGAGATCGTGCCGTACAGCCCGACGCATGCAATCGTCAATGCCAGCATTGCGAATGCCGAACACAGCTCCGCCAGCATGATCTCCTGATGCATGGCGCCTAAAATCTCCGACGATTGGGTGCGTATGCTCGCCATGGGCAAACGCGAGTCAGCCTGGTGAAGGATCTCCCGCACAGAATTTACATAAGCCAGCGGATCGCCCTCGGTCCGCAGGACAAACATCATCTCGTCCGGTAGCGGATATCCCTGGTTGTACGGAAAATAAACGACCGGCACGGTTTCCTTCCGTAGCTCCCCGTAATGCGCGTTTCGGACGACGCCGACGATTTCCATATCTCGAGCCACTTCGCCTTTTACACCCTGCAAATGGAGATGTTTTCCCAGCGGGTTCTCGCCGGGAAAGTTCCTCTTCGCAAACTGTTCGTTGACGACTGCGACCTTGGGCGAGTTGGGTCGATCTCGTTCGTCCACGTCTCGGCCCAGCAGGATCGGAATTTCCATAGTTGTCAGAAATTGCGGCCCCACCGTCATAAAGCGCGTCTCGCGGTCGGGTGGATGTCCGGGCGTGCTGATCGGTATTTGGCTCTCGCCCTCCACCAGGGATCCTCGCGCAATGCCGGCGCTCTTGATGCCGTGAATTCCCGCGAACTCTGTCCGCAACCGGAAGTAAAAGTCAGCGAGCTCGGGATTCACGTGACCCGATTGGGCGGCGTTCATTTGGAAGAGCAGCAAGTTGCTCCGGTTGAATCCGAAATCAATCGACTGCAGATTGGAAAGCGTGCGCGTGAAGAGTCCCGCTGCGACCAGTATCACCAACGAGATTGCGATTTGCCCGACGACCAGAACCTGGCTCAAGCTCGCGGGCAGAAAACGAAAGCGCGTTGTGGAAGCTCGCGGCCGCTGCAGCGTCCCCTTCGTTTCCTTCAGCGCGGATACCAGGTCTAGTTTTGTCGATTGCAGCGCGGGGATCAGGCCAAAGACCACGCCTGTCAGCAACGTCAGTCCCGCCGTGACGGCCAGAACATGCCAGTTTAATTCGGCATGCAATAGCACCCGGTCCGCATTGCCGGCCAGCAGGACCGTCAAGAAACGGATTCCCCAGACGGCCATCAGAACTCCGAGCGCGCCTCCCATAGCAGCCAGCAAAATACTCTCTGTCAATAATTGACGGACCACTCGCCAGCGGCTCGCACCCTCCGTCAATCGAAGTGCAATCTCCCTGCGACGCGAAACCGAACGTACCAGCAGAAGATTGGCAACGTTTGAACACGCGATCGCAAGGATCAGTCCAACCAACGTCAGCAGCACATAAAGCGGTTTCGAGAATTGACGGCGCAGCGTGTCCAGTCCGCCCGCTCCTTCTGTCAAATAAATCTCCGGCAGCGTTGCACGCTGCACGTCCGTCGTGGCGGTTGTGGCAACCCATTGCCCGAACTGCGGAATGAGCGTCGCCTGCGCCTGCTGCAAAGTGACGCCGGGTCGCAACCGCGCCATCACCTGCATCCAGTAGTAAGTGCCATCGAGGTAATCCGCGGGTTGAAAACGGAACGGGTCTCCGGCGCCCAGGACAAGATTGGAGCGCATGGGAACGTAGAAGTCAGGTGTGCTGCCTGGATCGACGCCAAAGAATTCCGCGGGAGCCACTCCGATCACGGTGAACGGCTGATTGTTGATCAGAATCGATTGACCCGTTGCGCCGGCGGCTCCCCCGAGTCGTCGTTCGCTGAATGCATGGCTCACCACAGCCACCAGAGGTGCGCCCACGCGGTCATCGTCTGCAATGATGCCTCGACCCGAAGCAGGTCGGACGCCGAGGCCGTCAAAGTAGCTACCAGTAACAAGCTCTCCGCTTGCGATGTCGGCTTGGCCATTCACCGACACGCTAACCGACCGCACTTCGCGAGTCTGGCTGTATGCGAAGACGCTCGAAAAGACGGCATCGTTCTTCTGGAAAACCGCTAACGCCGGATAAGGAAAAATATCGCTGATCGACCCGAGCCTGGTGTCGTACAGGACCGATCCGCTCATACTCTGCATGACGAAATCGTTTAACGACGCTTTGGCATGCCAGTTCACGACGACAAGCGAGCCCGGATCCGACACAGGCAGCGACCGCAATAATAAGGAGTCGAGAAAGCTGTAAATCGCAGTGTTCGCTCCGATCCCTAACGCCATCACCAGGACTGCAACCAGCGTGAAACTCGGAGATCTTCCCAAAGTGCGGGCGGCATAGCGCAAATCCCGCAACGTATCGCCGACCCATGCGATGTGTGTTGTTTCCCAAACCTTCTCGCGAATGCGCAGCGGATTCCCCAGCTTCACATACGCCCGCCGCCGCGCTTCCTCGCGGCTCATGCCGCGAGCGACGTTGTCATCGATCTCATGCTCGAGGTGCGAGTCGATTTCGCGCGCCAGCTCGGCATCTTCGTGGGATCGTTGAAAGAAGCGTTTAAGATTCATCGCACCTCTCCTAAAATCCGCAAATGCATCGCGGCGCCATTGGGCATCGTTCGCGTCTCGATCTCCGGAGACCTAAATCATCATCAGGACTATCTATCGGACCTACGCATCACCGTGGAAGAGCGGCCCTTAAGGGCCGCGTTTCTGGCGAAAAAAAGATGGGGCTTTAGCCCCTGAGGCTAATGGCTTTCGCCCAAAATGCGCCCGATCGCCGCCACCACGCTTCGCCATCGAACCGTCTCCGCTGTGAGCTGCTTCCTACCGACGGCCGTCAACTTATAAAACTTCGCTTTCCGATTGTTCTCGCTCAACTCCCCAATACGAACTCACCCAGCCGCGATTCTCGAGCCGATGGAGCGCGGGATACAGCGATCCCTGCTCAACCTCCAGAACATTTTCGGAAGTGTGCTCAATCACATGCGCGATCGTATGGCCGTGCGCCGGACCCGTAACCAGCGTCCGAAGGATGAGCATGTCGAGGGTTCCCTGAACCATCTCAGCGTTGTTGGCCATGCTTCGTTCTCTCCACTCGAATGACTAGGGGAGCAGCATACACCACTCGACGTTCTAGGGGAAGTAGAAAGTGAATTTCGGGTTCTTCATAAACTACAGAAGTGTGAAAACGAATAGTCTGAGAGCGATCTCGGCGATTCCTCCGTGTCCTCAGCGGTTTAAGATTTTGCCGAACGGCGCCCAAGCGAGCCCCGGTTGCAGCTAGAATTGTCCTTGTGATACCTTAAATAATTGTCCCGGACATCTGGAAGGGATCCGAGGGATTCGTTTGCGCGAAAGCGCTGCTTTCCCCAGTTTTTGCTGGCGTAGCTCAGTTGGTAGAGCATCTGATTTGTAATCAGAGGGTCGGGGGTTCAAATCCCTTCGCCAGCTCCAGTAAATGTATTTTCCCGGCAGGCGACGGACTCAGTTAGCGGCGCAACAGGTTTTTCCAACGCACTCCATTCGGAAGTTTCCCGGCGTGCAGTGATCTTCGCGGTTGTCTTTTGCGCGACCCTGCTGTTCCCTGTATTGCGAAGTTAGTCTACGGAACTTGAAGTGTGTGATTTGTGCTGCGCCTCGCCTGCAGGTTTCGCGTAAACGCCCTGCGAACGCGAAGTGCAGTTTGCGGGACGGAGCGTAGCAGCCGCATCGCCCGAGAGTAGAGACGCTTAGCAGGCGTGAGCGAAGCGGGAGTCTGCTGGCGAAATCCTGAGCGTCGTTTGCGAAGGATCTGAAGTGCATAGGTTATTTGCACAGGTGGGTGAGTGGTTAAAGCCAACAGACTGTAAATCTGTCCCTCCTAGCGAGGTACGAAGGTTCGAATCCTTCCCTGTGCACCATTTGATTCTGTGAATCGCCTGTCCATCGCGCTGGTCTGCTACGGAGTGCTCGGAGCGCTGGCTTGGGCGACGCTTCCGGATCCGAGGTTTCGCGCGGGAACTTTGGTGATTCTGGCGCTGCTGGCAGTGAAGTCGATATTGCGCCGCAATGAAGTGCTGCATCCGGACAAGGACGCAGAATAAGGTTGTTGAGAGCTGAAGGCCGAGAGCCGACAAGCTGTTTTTTGAGCCGTTGTAGCTCAGTTGGTAGAGCACTCCCTTGGTAAGGGAGAGGTCACCAGTTCAATCCTGGTCAACGGCTCCAGAGTTAAGGCGGTTTGCGGGCGGGATCCTAAGCGGAACGGTAAGGTGCGAGCCGCAGCCGAAATCCTGAGCGTGGTTTGCAAGGATCTCGGAGAGGGCGGAAGGGCCCGCGAAGGTTTGTGGAAGGGCACGGCTTTAGCCGTTCCGTTAAGGCGCAGCAAGAAGGCGGCTTTAGCCGCTGAGATTTGAGCTGAAGGCTGAAAGCTGACAGCGAGTTTTCAGGGCGGGAGTAACTCAGTGGTAGAGTCACAGCCTTCCAAGCTGTTGGTCGCGGGTTCGATTCCCGTCTCCCGCTCCAGTGATTCGAAGTGCAGGGTCGGAAGCGGTAGAAGATGACGTCGAATTTTCAGCAAGCTGCCATCAAGATCGAGAAGGCGCAAGAATTTGCCAAGCTGCAAGGGGCCATTGAGGAAGTTTTCTCGCCCCAAAAACTCGAGCGGTTCTTGAAGCAGATGGACCGTAAGGGCATCCGCATTCGCGATCTGGATTCGATCCTGGCGGAGCGGGTTCTGGAAGGGTTTAGCGATGCTGGAGTCGATGCATCGCAGTTGTACAAGGCCCTCACGCTTTCGGATCAAGCGCAAATGCGCGAGTTTTACCTGTCAAAACTCGAAGGAATCGATGTCGTGCTGCGACACAAGTTTAGAAAGCTGTACCAGTACTACTGAGATTTAAAGGTGCGGCTTCAGCCGCACCAAGGATTTAACTGATAGCTGACGGCTGATAGCTGACAGCTTTGAGCGAGGAGCTAAAAGCAGATTTATGGCGAAAGAGAAATTTGATCGTACAAAGCCGCACTGCAACGTAGGGACGATTGGTCACATTGACCATGGCAAGACCACGTTGACGGCGGCGATCACCAAGGTGTTGTCCAAGCATAATCCGAAGAATACGTTTCGGTCGTTTGATTCGATCGACAACGCTCCGGAAGAAAAAGCTCGCGGAATCACGATCGCGACGGCGCACGTCGAGTATGAGACGGCGAACCGGCATTACGCGCACGTGGATTGCCCGGGCCACGCCGACTACATCAAGAACATGATCACGGGCGCGGCGCAGATGGATGGCGGCATTCTGGTGGTCGCGGCGACGGACGGTCCGATGCCGCAGACGCGCGAGCACGTGCTGCTGGCCCGCCAGGTCGGCGTGCCGTATCTGGTGGTGGCGCTGAACAAGGTCGATGCGGTGGACGATCCGGAGTTGCTCGAACTGGTGGAGCTCGAAGTGCGCGAGTTGCTGAAGAGCTACAAGTTCCCCGGCGACGACGTTCCGGTAGTGCGGGTTTCGGCGTTGAACGCGCTGAATGGAGACGCGAAGGCGGAGGCGCAGATCGATGCGCTGATGGAAGCGGTGGACAAGTACATCCCGCAACCGGCGCGCGAACTGGACAAGCCGTTCCTGATGCCGATCGAAGATATTTTTTCGATTCAGGGGCGCGGCACGGTGGTTACGGGCCGAATTGAGCGTGGCAAGGTGAAGGTGGGCGAGGAAGTAGAAATCGTCGGCTTCCGCGACACGCGCAAGACGGTGGTGACGGGCGTGGAAATGTTCAAGAAGCAGCTGGACGAAGGCATGGCGGGCGACAATGCGGGACTGTTGTTGCGCGGCATCGCGAAAGAAGATGTCGAGCGCGGCATGGTGCTGGCGAAGACGGGATCGATCACGCCGCACACCAAGTTCAAGGCCGAGGTTTACATCCTGACCAAAGAAGAAGGCGGGCGACATACGCCATTCTTCAAGGGATATCGTCCGCAGTTTTATCTGCGAACGACGGACGTGACGGGCGTGGCGGAGTTGCCGGCGGGCACCGAGATGGTGATGCCGGGGGATAACGTCAGCCTGGTAATCGAGTTGATCACGCCGGTGGCCATGGAGAAGGGGTTGCGCTTCGCGATTCGCGAAGGCGGCCACACCGTGGGCGCGGGAACGATCTCAGAGATCGTGCAGTAAGACAGCTTCTAGCTACTAGCCTCTAGCTATTAGCTAAAGCCGTGGAAGATGAGCGCGCCAGATGGCATGGCAAGAATTTTGGCTAGAAGCTAGCAGCTAGCAGCCAGTGAGGAGTTGTTGAGATGCCCCGAGAAATTGTGACCTTACAATGCGGTGACTGCAAAGAGCGGAACTATTCGACGACCAAGAACCGGAAGACGACGACGGAACGGCTGGAGTTCAAGAAGTTCTGTAAGCGTTGCCGCAAGCACACCGGCCATAAAGAAGTGAAATAGTCGCGAGCCGCGAGTCCGGAGTCGCGAAGGTTTTACTCGGGACTCGGGACTAAAAACTCGGGACTCACAACAGGGGCGTAAGCTCAACGGTTAAACTGTCGGTCTCCAAAACCGAACTTGGGGGTTCGAATCCCTCCGCCCCTGCCAGAGTTTTTGGAGAGCCAGGAATCACGATGTCAGTCGAGACTAAGAAAATGGCGAATTCAATCGTAGCGGCCGGTGGAAGTTTCGGAGACCGGTTGAAGTCCTGGCCGGAGCGCGTCAAAGGTTTCTACAACGACGTGCGCTCCGAAATGCGCAAAGTCACTGCGCCAACGTTCAAAGAAGTTCGGGCCACGACCACGGTGGTGATCATCACCGTATTCATCTTCGCGCTGTACTTCGCTGTGATCGACTATGTCATCCAGCACGGCGTGACCTATTTGTTCAACGCGTTCAAGGCGCACTGACAAGATTGCAGACGAGATCTGCTGAGCAAGGCTGAGAAGAATCTCTTTACTATGCCGGACGAAGAAAAAAACGTAGCAGCACCGGGCGGAGAGGCTGGAGCGCAGGCTCCCGCGGACGCATCGACCGCCACCGCCGAAGCTCCCAAGAACCCGAACATGAAGTGGTACATCATCCACTCTTACTCGGGCTTTGAGCGCAAGGTGAAGGAGTCCCTCGAGTCGCGGGTTACGGCTTTCGGTTTGCAGGACAAAATCGGCAAAGTGCTGATCCCGACAGAGTCGGTCACCGAGGTTCGAGGAGGCAAGAAGTACACCTCAGAGCGCATGTTCTATCCCGGCTATGTGCTGGTCGAAATGGATATGGACGATCACGTCTGGCACGTCGTGAAGTCCACGCCGCGCGTCACGGGATTCGTCGGCACCGGCCAGCAGCCCACGCCGCTTTCGGAAGAAGAAGTTCAGCACATCGTCTACAAAGTTGCGGACAGCCGCGAGAAGCCGAAGCTCAAGGTCAAATTCGAGAAGAACGAATCCGTTCGCATCACGGAAGGGCCCTTCGCCAGCTTTACCGGCGTGGTCGACGAAGTGAACGAAGATCGCGAAACGTTGAAAGTCATGGTGACAATTTTCGGCCGCTCCACTCCGGTTGAATTGGAATTCAACCAGGTCGAAAAGGTCGCGTAAGAAATTTGGTAATTGGGAAATTTCGCAATTGAAGACGAAAGACAGGAAGCGAGCCTTGGCTAGACGCTAAGAGCTAGAAGCTAGGAGCGAACGAAGTGGCAAAGAAAGTTACAGGTTACGTAAAGCTGCAGATCGCCGCCGGCAAGGCGACTCCGGCGCCCCCAGTGGGCCCGGCGCTCGGCCAGGCGCAGATCAATATCATGGAGTTCTGCAAGCAGTTCAATGCCAGAACCAACCAGAAGGAAATGGAAGGGCTGATCATCCCGGTCGTGGTTTCGGTGTACAGCGACCGAACGTTCACCTTCATCACCAAGACACCTCCGGCTTCGATTCTGCTGAAGCGCGCGGCTGGCATCGCCAAGGGATCCGGCGTGCCGAACAAAGATAAGGTCGGCAAAGTTACGGCCAAGCAGGTAGAAGAAATCGCCAAGCAGAAGATGCCCGACCTGAACGCCGCATCGGTCGAAACCGCCATCAAGAGCGTCCGCGGCACCGCGCGCTCCATGGGCATCGAAGTAGTCGGGTAAGTTTGGGTAGGGACGGACGCATTTCGTCCGTCCAGCAAGCGCAGCGAGCGCGGTTTTGGTTGTGAGGGCGCGGTTTTAGCTCCCTAAGGTTTTAGTCAATAACACCACGGCTCTTCGATTCAACGTTGAGCGGTGGGAGACGAGGAAAGCATGAAGAAAAAAGAAGGAAAGAATATAGCCAAAGCGCACTCCTTAGTGGAGCAGCGTCC
This sequence comes from uncultured Acidobacteriota bacterium, assembly GCA_963819455.1. GTDB lineage: Bacteria > Acidobacteriota > Terriglobia > Terriglobales > Acidobacteriaceae > Sulfotelmatobacter. The sequence goes on along the minus strand of CAWFWF010000006.1, from coordinate 664,317 downwards.
CTACATTCTGCAGGATGCTGTTTCACTCCTGCAGAAAGTGAAGTTCGCCAAGTTCGACGAAACCGTCGACGTAACGATGCGCCTTGGAGTCGATCCCAAGCACGCCGATCAAATGGTTCGCGGCACAGTCGTTCTGCCGCACGGCCTCGGCAAATCGAAGAAGGTCCTGGTCATCGCCACGGGCGACAAGATTAAGGAAGCGGAAGCGGCCGGCGCTGATTTTGCCGGCGGCGAAGAGATGGTCGAGAAGATCACCAAAGAAAACTGGACCGACTTCGACGCCCTGATCGCCACTCCCGACGTGATGAAATCCGTTGGACGCCTCGGTAAAGTCCTCGGCCCCAAGGGCCTGATGCCGAATCCGAAGACCGGCACAGTGACCTTCGACGTTGCCAAGGCTGTTCAGGAAGTGAAGGCCGGCAAGGTCGAGTTCCGTACCGACAAGACCGCGCTCGTTCACTGTCCGGTCGGCAAGATTTCGTTCTCGCCCGAGAAGCTGATCGAGAACGCCACGGTCCTGATCACCAGCGTGATCAAGGCAAAGCCGTCCGTAGCCAAGGGCAAGTACATCAAGGGCTGCTACCTCAGTTCGACGATGGGTCCTGGAATTTCTCTGGACGTAACGCCGATCGAAACGGCTGCCAAGGCTTAATAGAGTTTGTGTGTGGGGCGGGCGCTCTCGCCCGTCCGCGTCGCGAAGCGACGCTTGTTATTAACACTGACAAGATTCGAGGATCAGAACAATGGCGGTTACCAAAGCAAGAAAGACTGAGCAAGTCGAGAAGCTGAGCAAAGATCTGAAGGGTGTCTCGAACGTCGTCGTCGCGACCTACACCAAGATGACCGTGTCCCAGGACTACGAGCTGCGCAAGGCTCTGCGCGGCGCGGGCGCGAAGTATCAGGTCGTCAAGAACACGCTGGCCGAGCGCGCAGCCAAGGGCACCAAGGTCGAAGGTGCATTGAAGGATCTGGCGGGTGTCACCTCGATCGCCTATACCACGGGCGATCCGGTCGCGATGGCAAAAGCCCTGACCAAGTACGCCAAAGATACGCCGGAGTTCACCTTCAAGATCGGCGTCGTCGAAGGCAAGGTCATCAACATTAAAGAGATCGAAGCGCTGGCCAGCATGCCTTCGAAAGAAGAGCTTTATTCGAAGCTGCTGTTCATGCTCAACGCTCCAGCGCAGCGTCTGGTCACGGTGATGGGTGCCGTCGGCCGCGATCTGGCGGTGGTAGTCGATCAAGGAGTGCAGCAGAAAAAGTTCAAAGAAGCCTAAGCTCGGGTCGTGTGGGGACGGACGCATTTCGTCCGTCCAGCCAGCAGGGCGAGCGTTTTGGATGGTAGCGTCTCGGAACTCGAAGTGGGCACGACTGCCCGCTGCCACCGAGCATAAAAAAGTTTGGTTGTCCACAAATCAGGGGTGGCGCGGTTCGTTCCCAACGTTGTCTGGCGAAGGGAAATGTACCTAGGGCGCCCTGGAAACCTGGTTTGCGGATAATGAAATAAACAAAAGACTAAATACTGGAGAAACAATATGGCGGATCTAGCACAGCTCGAAGAATCAATCGTAGGCTTGTCGCTTCTCGAAGCGGCGGAACTGGTCAAGAAGCTCGAATCGCGTCTCGGCGTGTCGGCGGCGGCAGCGGCCCCTGTGATGGTGGCTGGTGGCGGCGGTGGTGCGTCGGCAGCGGCTCCGGCGGAAGAGAAGACCGAATTCACCGTCGTCCTGAAGGAAGTCGGCGCCAACAAGATCAATGTCATCAAGGCCGTCCGCGAAGTCACCAGCCTAGGCTTGAAAGAAGCTAAGGAACTGGTCGACGGAGCCCCCAAGAACGTGAAGGAAGGCGTTTCGAAGGACGAAGCCGAGACCATCAAAAAGAAGTTCACTGAAGCTGGTGCTGTCGTCGAAGTGAAATAAGGTTCGATGTGGGGCGGGCACTCATGCCCGCCAGCCTTTCTTTTGATCGGCGAGTGGGCAGGCAGTGCCCGCTCCACAGAACCAGACCGCACCACTATCAGTGCAAAATCGATTATCTTGCACGTTCCTACTTGTGAAGCCTAATCTGTGGTGTTAGCATCTATATAACATCGCGGCCCTAGGCCTCACTCACAGCGAGCGAGGCTCGCGAAGTTAGTTTGGGCATGCTGCTCTGCGGGCAGGCAGGGCGGAAACAGGCCGAAGAACTGGCGCGAAAGAGTTCAAATCAGAATTGGCAAAACGCCTTGGTTGGCGTCTGCGGGAACGACTGTCCCTGCGGGCGCCCCGTCGTCTTTTAGGTTCTAAGTTGTTCCGGCTCTGCACTTAAGTAGGTCCCGCGGCGCGCTTTCCAGAGCAAAGACGCGCCACACATTCCGCAGTTTAAGCGCGGCCTTCGACCGCGCGTGAGATTGGGAGTTTCTTAACGATGAAAAATGCCTTCCGCAAACGCTTTGATTTTTCCAAAATACCGGCCACAATCCAAATCCCGAACCTGATCGAAGTCCAGAAGCGCTCTTACGACCGTTTCCTGCAGATGGACAAACTGCCCAGCGAGCGCGAAGACGGCGGCCTGCAGGCGGTGTTTCAGTCCGTTTTCCCGATCACCGACTTTCGCAACGTATCACAACTTGAGTTTGTGGATTACGCCATTGGTAACTGGGAGTGCAAGTGCGGTCACCTCAAGGGCCTGCATCACCTCCGTACCACTTGTAAGAATTGCGGCAATACTGTCATTACCGACCCGTTCCACCCCGGCGAAGTTCTGTGCGGAAAGTGCGGAACCTACAACGCCAACACTCCCGACTTCTGCAACAAGTGCGGCGACCCGGTCGGATTGCAGCTGAAGTACGACGTGGCTGAGTGCGAAGAGCGTGGCATGACCTATTCCGCTCCGCTCAAAGTTACGATGCGCCTGACGATTTTCGACAAGGACGCCGAGACCGGCAACCGTTCCATCCGCGACATCAAGGAACAGGAAGTCTTCTTCGGCGACGTTCCGCTGATGACGCAGAACGGCACATTCATCATCAACGGTACCGAGCGCGTTATCGTCAGCCAGTTGCATCGCTCGCCCGGCGTGTTCTTCGAAACCGCGAACAACCGCACCTACTTCCTCGGAAAGATCATTCCCTACCGCGGATCGTGGGTTGAGTTCGAGTACGACCAGAAGAACGTTCTGTACGTGCGTATCGACCGCAAGCGCAAATTCCTGGGCACGATCTTCCTTCGCGCTCTTGGTCTGCGTTCCGGCGAAGATATTCTCAAGACCTTCTACACGACCGATCGCATCGCGGTTCGCGACAAGAAGTTGTTCTGGACGCTCGACCCAACCAGCGAGAAGCCGACCAGCCTGCTGGGCATGAAGCTGGCGCGCAGCATCAAGAACAAAGCTGGCGACGAACTCGCGCACTCGGGACGCAAGATCAATGCGCAGATCCTGAAGGAAATTCAAAAGGCGAAGATCAGCGAAATCGAAGTCGACATCACTGACCTCGAAGGCGCGTGGACTGCCGGCGACATCGTCGACACCACCACCGGCGAAGTGATGCTCGAAGCCAACTCCGAACTGACTGCGGACAAGGTTTCGAAGATCCTCGACTCCGGCGTCGTCGAAATGTCGTTGTTCTTCCCCGAGCGCGACGACGTGGGCACGGTGATCAGCCAGACCCTGAAGCGCGATTCGGTGAAGACGCCGCAGGAAGCCCTGATCGAGATCTACCGCAAGCTGCGTCCCGGCGATCCGCCGACACTCGATACCGCCACGGCGCTGTTCCATGGCATGTTCTTCGATCCGCGAAAGTATGACTTCTCGCGCGTAGGACGCCTGAAGTTCAACATCAAGCTGCACGAGAACCAGGAAGCCACCAGTCTCGACAAGCGCACGCTCGATCCGGACGATTTTTACGGAACGATTGCGTACTTGCTGAAACTGCGCAAGAGCATCGGCGCAGTGGACGACATCGATCACCTCGGAAACCGCCGCGTTCGCGCGGTCGGCGAGTTGATGGAGAACCAGTTCCGCATCGGCTTGGTCCGTATGGAACGCGCCATCAAGGAAAAGATGTCGGTGTACCAGGAAATGTCGACGGCTATGCCGCACGACTTGGTCAATGCCAAGCCGGTGATGGCTGCGATCCGCGAATTCTTCGGATCGTCCCAGCTCTCGCAGTTCATGGATCAGACCAACCCGCTCTCCGAGATCACGCACAAGCGGCGTCTCTCGGCCCTTGGGCCGGGCGGTCTCTCTCGTGAGCGCGCTGGATTCGAAGTCCGCGACGTTCACCCCACGCACTACGGCCGTATCTGCCCGATTGAAACGCCGGAAGGTCCGAACATCGGATTGATCTCGTCGTTGAGCTGCTACGCGCGCATCAACGACTACGGCTTCATTGAGTCGCCCTATCGCAAGATCAAGGGCGGACGCGTGATCGACTACGTCACCGTCGTCAACGTCGGCGACAGCGATCACAAAGTCGGCGATCACATGGAGAAGCACGAGATCGAGAAGATCAACTCCGACCTGAAAGACAAGAAGAAAAAGGCGGCGCAGATCGAACCGTTCTCGTTCTACCTCTCGGCTTGGGAAGAAGATCGTCACACGATCGCACAGGCCAACGTGGAACTCGACGACAAAGGCAAGATCGTCGCCGAACTGGTCAACGCCCGTAAGGCTGGCAACTTTGTCTTGGTGCATCGCGATGAAGTCGATTACGTCGACGTCAGCCCGAAACAGCTCGTCTCTGTGGCTGCCTCGCTCGTGCCGTTCCTTGAGCACGACGACGCGAACCGCGCACTGATGGGCGCCAACATGCAACGCCAGTCCGTGCCTCTGCTCCGCGCGCAAGCGCCGATCGTCGGTACCGGGATGGAAGGCGTCACCGCTCGCGACTCGGGCGCAGTCGTTCTTGCCCGCCGTAACGGCATCATCGATTCGGTCGACTCGGAACGCATCATCGTCCGCGTCGAAGGCGAGCATCATCCCACGCAGCTCTCTCGTGAAGTTGGCAGCGACATTTACCAGCTCACGAAGTTCAAGCGCTCGAACCAGAACACCTGCATCAACCAGAAGCCGGTTGTAAAAAAGGGGCAGCGTGTTCTGAAGGGCGAGATCATCGCTGACGGTCCTTGCACCGATCACGGTGAGTTGGCTCTGGGACGTAACGTCCTTGTCGCCTTCATGCCGTGGCGCGGTTACAACTTCGAAGACGCAATCCTGGTTTCGGAAAAGATGGTGAAAGAGGACTACTACACCTCCCTTCACATCGAAGAGTACGAGATCGAAGCGCGCGACACGAAGCTCGGACCGGAAGAAGTCACGCGGGACATTCCCAACGTCAGCGAGTCCATGTTGCGAAACCTGGACGAAGCCGGCGTCATCCGCATCGGCGCTTCAGCATCAAGCAGGGCGACATCCTCGTCGGCAAGGTCACACCGAAAGGTGAAACCCAGCTCACGCCGGAGGAAAAGCTTCTGCGAGCGATCTTTGGCGAAAAGGCCGGCGACGTTCGCGATGCTTCGCTCTACTGCCCGCCGGGCATCGAAGGCGTCATCGTCGACGTGAAGATCTTCTCGCGCAAGGGCCAGGAAAAGGACGAGCGCGCGAAGGCCATCGAAGCTACGCAGATCGCGAAGTTGGAGAAGAACCTCTCGGACGAAATCCGGATTCTGACCGACGAGCGGTTGAAACGTCTCGACAACATCCTGGGCAACAAAGAAGTGCAGGCCGACCTGCACGACGAGCGCACCAACAAGCGCCTGTTGACCAAGGGTGCCATCCTGACGCGTGACGAAATCGAGCGCATCTCGACCCGCAACCTGAAGCGCATCAAGTACGCGGATAAAGATCCCCGTGTCAACGAGCAGATCGACGAGATCGAAGAAATGACCTCTCGCCAGATCGATGTGCTCAAAAAGATCGTCAACGAGAAGAAAGAAAAACTCACCAAGGGCGACGAACTGCCGCCGGGCGTGATCAAGCTGGTCAAGGTCTACATCGCCATGAAGCGCAAGCTGAGTGTCGGTGACAAGATGGCCGGCCGTCACGGTAACAAGGGCGTGATCGCGCGCATTCTGCCGGAAGAGGATATGCCGTACCTCGAAGACGGAACGCCTGTCGAAATCGTTCTCAACCCGCTCGGCGTGCCTTCCCGTATGAACGTGGGACAGATTCTCGAAACCCACCTCGGATGGGCCGGCTTCGTGCTCGGTGAGAAAATCACGAAACTGCTACAGGAGAACACGCGCACCGAAGCAATCCGCCGCGAGTTGAAAGCGCTGTTCAAGGACTCGCAGCTGGCTGACATCATCTCCGAGATGAGCGACGAGGAACTGGATGCCATGGCCCCGACCTTCACCAAGGGCGTGTTCATGGGATCGCCGGTATTCGACGGCGCCAAGGAAGGCGAGATCAAGGCGTTGCTCGAACACGCCGGTCTGCCAACTTCGGGCAAGACGACGCTGCGCGACGGCATGACCGGAGACACGTTCGAACAGCCAGTCACCGTGGGCTACATCTACATGCTGAAGCTGTCGCACTTGGTGGACGACAAGATTCACGCTCGCTCCATCGGTCCGTACTCGCTTATCACCCAGCAGCCGCTGGGCGGCAAGGCGCAGTTCGGCGGACAGCGCTTCGGTGAGATGGAAGTCTGGGCGCTCGAAGCCTACGGAGCCGCGTTCATCCTGCAGGAGCTTCTGACGGCGAAGTCCGACGACGTTTACGGCCGAACCAAGATTTACGAGGCCATCGTCAAGGGCGAAGCCGCCATGGAGCCCGGTGTTCCGGAATCCTTCAACGTGCTGATCCGCGAATTGCAGTCGCTCTGTCTCGACGTCGAGCTAATTAAGGCGACCGAGAAAAAGCCGACCGCCAGCGCGGCAGCCGACTAAAGCAGTACCGAGTCCCTCGGAGCCGAGTACTGAGAAAGATCGGTCGGCTCCCGGGGACTCAAGCAAATTTCTAAAGTTTGAAAAGAAAAGTTCCGTCGATGCAAAGCTCTCGAATCGCACGGAACAAAAACTCGGTACCCGGTACTGGCAACTCGGTACTGGCTACTGGTCGAGAGCAGGAAGCGGAGGATCCCCTTGTTTCGTTCGAGCCCCTTTGAAATGGCAAATGTGATCGCGGACTTTGACGCCATTCGCATCAGTCTGGCTTCTCCGGAAAAAATCCGGAGCTGGTCGCATGGCGAAGTCACCAAGCCCGAGACCATCAACTACCGCACCTTCAAACCCGAGCGCGACGGATTGTTCTGCGCCCGCATCTTTGGACCGGTCACCGACTGGGAGTGTCTCTGCGGCAAGTACAAGCGCATGAAGCACCGCGGCGTGATCTGCGACAAGTGCGGCGTTGAAGTCACGCTCTCCAAAGTCCGCCGCGAGCGTCTCGGCCATATCGAGCTCGCGTCGCCTTGCTCGCACGTCTGGTTCTTCAAGGGACTGCCCAGCCGCATCGGGCACCTGCTCGATATCTCGCTGCGTGATCTTGAATCCGTTCTGTACTTCGAAGCCTACGTCGTGGTCGAACCCGGCGATGCTCCGGTAAAAGAACGCGAAGTCATCAAGGACGAAGCGAAGTTCCGCGAACTCGATCAGCAATACCGTCCCGCCGGCTTCAAAGCCATGATGGGCGCGGAAGCGATCAAGGAACTTCTCAAGCGCGTCGACACCGACGGCCTGTCCGTCGAACTGCGCGAGAAGATGAAGAACGAGAGCTCGCTGCAGAAGCGGCTCAAGTACGCCAAGCGCCTGAAAGTCGTTGAGGCCTTCCGCAAGAGCGGCAACAAGCCGCACTGGATGATCCTCGACGTCATCCCGGTCATTCCACCGGAGCTTCGCCCTCTCGTTCCACTCGATGGCGGACGCTTCGCCACGTCTGACTTGAACGATCTGTATCGCCGCGTCATCAACCGCAACAACCGGTTGAAGAAGCTGATGGACCTGCACGCTCCTGAAGTCATCGTGCGTAACGAAAAGCGCATGCTGCAGGAAGCCGTCGACGCCCTGTTCGACAACGGACGTCGTGGCCGCGTTCTTCGTGGCGCCAACAATCGTCCGCTGAAATCCCTGTCCGACACACTCAAGGGCAAGCAGGGACGCTTCCGCCAGAACCTGCTCGGCAAGCGCGTCGATTACTCCGGCCGTTCCGTCATCGTGGTCGGTCCCGAGCTCAAACTGCACCAGTGCGGTCTGCCCAAGAAGATGGCGCTTGAATTGTTCAAGCCCTTCATCTACCACCGTCTCGAGCAGACGGGTAACGTCACCACCATCAAGCAAGCAAAGGAAATGGTGGAGCAGCAGGAACCGATCGTCTGGGACATCCTTGAAGAAGTCATCAAGGATCACCCGGTCATGCTGAACCGCGCTCCAACTCTTCACCGCCTCGGCATTCAGGCGTTCGAGCCGGTACTCGTGGAAGGCAAGGCCATCAAGATTCACCCGTTGGTCTGCACGGCATTCAACGCCGACTTCGACGGCGACCAGATGGCGGTTCACATTCCGCTGTCTCCGGAAGCCCAGGTAGAAGCCAGCGTCCTGATGCTCGCGTCGCACAACATTCTTTCGCCGGCCTCCGGTCAGCCGATCACCGTTCCTACCCAGGACATGGTGCTCGGGCTGTACTACCTGACCAAAGCGAAGCCCGGCGCCAAGGGTGAGGGCCGCGCGTTTGCCAATATCGAGGAAGTGTTGATGGCGCTGGATGCCGGGGCAGTCGAAACGCTGAGCCCGATCCGCCTGCGCTATACCGGTGAATTGATCGACCTGTCCACAGCCTACGACGATCAGGACATCATCCACACGGAGCCAGTCCATGTGGAGCGTGCGTTCATCAACACCACTGTTGGACGCGCCATCCTGAACGACCAGCTCCCCGAGGGCATGCCTTACATCAACGGCCTGCTCAAGAAAAAAGGTATCGGCGCACTCGTGAATTACGGCTATCTGCGCTTTGGCCTTGAAGTGACGGTAAAGATGCTCGATCAGGTCAAGTCGCTCGGCTTCCGCTTTGCGACTCGCTCCGGATTGTCCATCGGTATCGACGACATGGTCATCCCGGACAGCAAGAAGACCCTCGTAAAGGACGCCGAGAAGCAGGTGGTCAACGTCCAGCAGCAGTATCTGGACGGTGCCATCACCAACGGCGAACGCTACAACAAGGTCATCGAAATCTGGTCGGGCATCACCGAAAAAGTTGCCGACGAGATGTTCGGCGAGATGCAGCGTCGCGACAAGGAAGGCGACCTCAATCCGATTTACGTCATGGCCGACTCCGGCGCTCGAGGATCGAAACAGCAGATCCGCCAGCTCTCCGGCATGCGTGGATTGATGGCCAAGCCGTCCGGCGAAATCATCGAGTCTCCGATCACCGCCAACTTCCGCGAGGGACTGACGGTGCTCGAATACTTCGTCTCGACGCACGGCGCCCGTAAGGGATTGGCCGACACGGCGCTCAAGACTGCCGATTCGGGTTACCTCACCCGCCGACTCGTCGACGTTGCGCAAGACGTCATCATCAGCGAATACGACTGTGGCACCGTCGATGGCATCTACGTGTCCGGTATTGTTGAAGCCGGCGAGATCATCGAAGCGCTGCGCGACCGCATCATCGGCCGCGTGTCGCTCGAGAAGATCAAGGATTACGACGGCAACGTCGTGGTCGACATCAACCAGGAAATTACCGAAGACCTCGCGGGAACGATTCAGGCCGCCGGTATCGAGCGCGTCAAGATCCGCTCGGTGCTGACCTGCGAATCCAAACGCGGAGTCTGCGTCATGTGCTACGGCCGCAACCTGGCGTCCGGACGCCTCGTCGAACTCGGCGAAGCCACCGGCGTCATCGCCGCGCAGTCCATCGGCGAACCCGGAACGCAGCTCACCATGCGTACCTTCCACATCGGTGGTACCGCATCGCGAGTGTCCGAGCAGTCGCGCCTCGATGCCAAGAATATTGGCAATGTGCGCTTCATCGGATTGCAAACCGTCAAAGCGAAGTCTGGAAACCTGGTCGTCATGAACCGTCAAGGTTCGATCGCAGTGGTCGACGACAAGAACCGCGAGCGCGAGCGCTATTCGGTTGTGTACGGCGCAAAGCTGCTGGTCAACGACGGCGATCCAGTCACGCAAGGCCAGGTCATGGTCGAGTGGGATCCTTACACCTTCGCCATCCTGACCGAAATCGGCGGCACCGTGCAGTTCAAGGACTTGCAGGAAGGTGTCACGCTCCACGAAGAAGTGGACGAAGTCACCGGCCTGTCCCGTCACGTGGTCGGCGATTCACCCGACGAGAAGCGGCAACCCGCCATCGTCATCAAGGGCAAGGCCAGCAAGCGCTACCTCATGCCTTCGCGAGCCCACTTGATGATTCAAGACGGAGACACCGTAACTCCTGGAGACGTGCTGGCAAAGATCCCGCGCGAAACCACCAAGACCAAGGACATCACCGGTGGTCTGCCGCGCGTGGTCGAGTTGTTCGAAGCCCGCAAGCCGCATGAAACCGCCGTCATCAGCGAAATCGATGGCACGGTGAAATTCGGAGAGGTTTCGAAAGGCCAGCGCAAAATCTACGTGGTCGCCGATAACGGCACCGAAAAGGAATACTCGGTTCCGCGCGGCGTTCATATCAACGTGCAGGAAGGCGAGCGCATGAAGGCCGGCGAGCCTTTGATGGACGGCCCGCTCAACCCGCACGACATCCTGGCCGTACTTGGCGAAAAAGAGCTGCAGTCTTACCTGGTCAACGAAATCCAGGAAGTCTACCGGCTCCAGGGCGTCAACATCTCCGACAAGCACATCGAAGTGATTGTCCGGCAGATGATGCGCTGGGTGAAGGTCGAAGACGTGGGCGATACCCGGTTCCTGCTCGAAGAGCAGACCGACAAGTTCGCCTTCCGCGAAGAGAACGAGCGCGTGATTGCGCAGGGCGGCAAGCCGGCCACTGGACGGCCGCTGCTCCTCGGTATCACGAAGGCTTCGCTCTCCACCGACTCCTTCATCTCCGCCGCGTCGTTCCAGGAGACCACGCGCGTGCTCACCGAAGCCAGCATCAACGGCAAGGTCGATCACCTGCGCGGCCTGAAAGAGAACGTCATTGTCGGACGCCTCATCCCTGCCGGAACCGGCATGGAGTACTACCGCAACGTGCGCCTCTCGCCGGAAATGGAAGAGGCTGCCGCCAAGGTACAGGCGGAAGTATCGGCTGCTTACGAAGAAGCCGAGCGCGCTCTCGAAATGATGCGCCACGAGGGCGAAACCGACGAACTGACTGCGGAACTTCCCGCAGCCGAATAGTCAGAAGTATTAGGGCGGGGGCGAAGTTAGTTCGCCCCCGTTCTTGCTTTTACTGTCATCTAACATCCAAATGCACGCTTCCCCCCAGCGATTGCGTATTGAGGAACCCGCACCACTTCCTTCTTTGCAGGCGGTGCCTCCCGGCCCTAAGCTTAGTCTGCGTATGTTCCGTTTCCTACGCCTGATACGTTTGGCCTTCTGGCGCGCTTTTGTCCATGACGCGTTTGCCACAGCGAAGGCGTCGGCCTATTCCGCAATCTTCACCTTCTTTCCTGTCCTGCTGATTCTTGGATCCGTGCTGGCCAACTGGCGCAAAGGCGCGCCCTACCTACGGGAGATTTCCTACGCTCTCGAAAGCATTCTTCCCGCCGGCGGCAGCACTGTCCTCGCCTATTTGAAGAGCACCGCTCACCATCCGGTCGGATTGATTATCTCGACCTCGGTCGTGACTCTATGGACCGCCTCCGGCGTCATGATCTCTTGGATGGACGGCTTCCGCCGCTGCTATGAACTACCAAAGACCTGGGGATTGGTAAAAGAGCGCCTGATTGCCTTTCTGCTCGTCGTCTTCGCGCTCGTTCCTATGACCTTCGCTACGCTGCTGGTCGCCGTCGGCAGCAAATTCGAGACGCGCCTGCTCCCCTACATCGATCCCGACTTCAGCGTGTACATCCTGCTGCTCTGGGGAGGTCTTCGATGGGCGATCGCGACGCTCACCAGCATCGCCGTAATCGCGTTGATCTACCACCACGCGGTCCCGAGGACACAGCCCTGGCATAGCGTAATCCCCGGCTCAATCCTTGCTACCATCACGTGGTTTTGCGTGACCGTAGGCTTCCGCGCCTACTTGCAACATTTCGGCGACTTCACCACCGTCTACGGATCGTTAGGCGCAGTCATGGCCCTATTAGTCTGGATGTACATGATCTCCCTTGTGGTCCTCGTCGGCGCAGAATTCAACGCCCTCCTATTCCCGCGCGCCATGCTCGGCAAAGAACTAGTAGCCGTCAACTCCACCAAGCTCTAATCATCGTGGAAGAGCGGCCCGAGGGCGCGTCAGGAATCCGTGGAAGAGCGAGTCCTCCAGAGCCTGCCCTGAGCCTGTCGAAGGGGAGCCGTATTCACGAACGAAAAACAATTCCACTGCACACGACCTTGACATCCGTGGAGAGCGGCTCAAGCTCTGCCGTCAGGGCCATCCGACGAAACATCGAAACTGGCAGTGCAGTCAGCAGGGTCGTCTCGGCCGTATGAGTCGAAAGCATTCTCCGCCCACAACAAGAACGACATTGGAGTCATCAAAATTCCCTGAAAAAACGAAGCTCTTTCCGGTTGTCGTAAGTCCCGTGGAAGAGCGGCCCTTCAGGGCCGCGAAAAGCGCAGCTAAGAGTTGGGCTTTAGCCCCCGGCTTTTGACGTGAAACCCTCACGATCCCGAAAGTCGGGAGAGGTCCAAGGCCGCGTTAAGCGCAAAGATACCCGGGGCTTTAGCCCTCGGCTTTTGATGTAACCTACCAATATTCCTTTAACTCTGGGGACATCTTGAGACGAACGCAAGCGTCTGACGCGCCATCGCCGCGCCGCGCCAAAATCATCTGCACCATCGGTCCCGCCTGCAACAACGAAGCGATGATGCGCGAGTTGCTCCGCCTCGGCATGGACATCGCCCGCCTCAATTTTTCCCATGGCACTCATGAAGATCACGCCCACAACATCCAACGTCTCCGCCGCGCGGCCGAGCGCGAAGGACGCACCGTCTGCATTCTCCAGGACTTGCAAGGCCCAAAAATCCGCACCGGCCTCCTCGAAGGCGGCGAGCCTGTGCTGCTGAAAACCGGCTCGGTCGTCACCATCACGCCGCGGAATGTTCCCGGTACCGCAACTCGCATATCGACGACGTTTCCCGATCTCGCGCGCGAGCTTCAGCCCGGCGCCCAGATCCTGTTGAGCGACGGCTTGATCGAGCTACGCGTGAAGTCCGCGCGCGGCAAAGATGTGTTGTGCGACGTCATCAACGGCGGCATGCTGGGACAATATAAGGGCATCAACCTTCCCGGCGTGGCGCTTTCCATTCCCGCATTGACGGAAAAAGATCGCAAGGATCTCGAATTCGGCCTTGAGCACGGCGTCGACGCGATTGCGCTGTCATTCGTACGCACCGCAGCGGACATCGAGGAAGCGAAGCAGATCATCTCCGCGCATGGCGGCGATGTTCCCGTCATTGCCAAGCTCGAGAAGCCCCAGGCCATCGATCACCTGGAAGAAATTCTTGCAGTTGCCGACGGAGTCATGGTCGCCCGCGGCGATCTCGGCGTGGAGATGGCTCCCGAAAAAGTCCCGGTCATCCAAAAACATGTGATCCGCCGGGCCGCGGTATGGCGCAAGCCGGTGATCACGGCAACGCAGATGCTGGAATCGATGGTCGAAAACCCGCGCCCCACAAGGGCGGAAGCCAGCGATGTCGCGAACGCGATCTTCGATGGAACCGATGCCGTCATGCTTTCGGCCGAGACTGCCAGCGGCCAGTATCCTCGCGAGTCGGTTTCCATCATGTCGCGCATCGCGATCGAAGCGGAACGCAATATGGCCGACCTGGGCCAGACGCGCCGACGCCGCGAGCATCGCGGCTTGTCCATCGCAGAAACCATTTGCGAGTCCATCGCTCACGCGGCCGAAGACCTGCCCATGGGTGCCATCGCCGTGTTTACGGAATCTGGGAACACGGTCCGCATGATTTCCAAATTTCGTCCCAAGGTCGCTATCTACGCTTACACGCACAGCATACCCGTGGTGCAGCGCATGAATCTTTACTGGGGAGTACGTCCCGTGCGCTGCCGCCAGGCCCATTCCGCCGAGCAGATGGTGACCATGGCCGAGCAGGATCTAGTCACCCGCGGTCTCCTGAAGCCCGGCGATGTCCTGGGAGTTGTCGCCGGAACGCGTCAAGCCTCCGGCTCCACCAATCTCCTACGCCTCCACGTAGTCACCGAGCAGGAAGCCGACCGCATCGTCCATCCCCATAAGCCACAAAAAAGAGCGCGAAAGCGCTAGCTCGTGTAGGACCGGACGCATTCGTCCGGTCAGTAAGCGAAGCGAGCGTGGGGTTGACTTTGGCCCGCTCTAGCGAAGCGGTATGGGGGAACAGCCGCCTTAGCGAAGTCGAAGGGGCAGTCCGGTCGAGAAAGCTCGACAGGTGTCTCCCAAGCTATAATCCCACCCTATGCCGCAAGAAATACTCTCGGTCGCCATCTGGGAGCCCGTCCCGGAATCCGAGGCAGCCGCGCTCGAAACCTTCCGTGAACTCATGTCGATCGTCGCGGCGAAAGGCTACGGCCGCGACATGCTCTATCGAGACCGCGATCATCATTATGTTTTCCTGCGTTACTGGAAATCCGAAGACGCTCGCCGCTCCGCGCTCGAAGATGCCGACATGCTGCGCTGCTGGGCGAAGCTGGGAAATGAAGTTCAAATCGTGAAAGTGTACGAAACCCTAACCGAAGTGCCACCGACAAGTTCGTAGTAACTGTAACCTGCCAGAATGTATGGCGCTGTGAGCCCCACTGTTGATTCCTCAGCGCTCTCCGCGGTTTTTCTCAGCGCACTCAGCGGTTAAAATGGTGACCTCCGAGAAGCCCGCGTCCAATGCCAGCGACCGTCAATATCGAATCGTTCTTTCAGCCACTCGACCCGCCCATTCGCGGATGGCTGCACACTCCCGAAACTCCCACCGGCGATGCGCTCATCCTCACCCACGGCGCAGGCTCCAACGCGCAAGCCCCGTTACTAGTCGCATTGTCGGCAACGTTCTCAGCCGCTGGCTTCACCGTGCTACGTTGCGATCTCCCATATCGTCAGGCAAGATCCTTCGGACCGCCCGGCCCGGGTGATGCTGCCCGCGATCGCGCCGGCCTCAAGAACGCAATCGCGGAAATGAAGAAAATAGTGTCAGGCCGGATCTTCCTGGGCGGCCACTCCTACGGCGGACGCCAGTCCAGCATGCTCTGTGCCGAGGCCCCCGGCCTCGCCGATGGATTGCTATTGCTCTCGTACCCTCTGCACCCGCCGCGCAAGCCCGAGCAGCAGCGCACGCAGCATCTCCCAGACCTTCGCACGCCCGCGCTCTTCGTCTCGGGCACGCGCGACCCCTTCGGCTCCATCGCCGAAATCGAGCAAGCGCTCAAGATGATTCCCGCCAAAACAAATCTGGTTGCGCTGGAAGGCGCAGGTCACGACCTCGGATTTAAAGGAAAGGCAAAACAGGAAGAATTACCAAAGCAGATACTTTCCAAATTCACCGAATTCTTCGCCCTGTCATCCTGAGCGAAGCGAAAGCGCCGAAAAGGCGCTTCCGCGCAGTCGAAGGATCCCTGCAATCTAACGGTGTGCGGACGTTCTGTTGCCTGTCCCTCGAGGCACAATGCGCAGCATGGCAACCAACAACCTCAGTTCACCCATCCCGACTTCCCGCCGCCATTCCCCTTGCCGTCATCGTCAGGAGGGATGTAATTCCCATGCTCATCAAAGTGCACGTCACGATCATGCTTGCGCATGTAAACTTCGAATTTTCTGGCTGCCCGCCGCCGCTTCCAGCGATAGTACGAATTTTTCAGCCCGTAGTATCGCTCCGAAAATCCCACCTTCGCCATGGCAGGCTTGGGCCCGCGCCTCACGTACAAATATCCAAACAGAAGTCCGCCCAGGTGCGCGACATAAGCCACATTGCCGCCGCCAGTCATGGCAAACGCCAGTTCGATCACGATCAGGATTCCCACGAAGTACTTGGCTTTGATCAGGAACGGGAAGGGAATCATCATGATCTCGGTGTCGGCGAAGAGCACACCGAACGCGATCAGAATGGCGAACACTCCACCGGACGCCCCAATCGTGGGCAGCGTCGGATCGCCTAACAAGTGAGAATAAGACAGCGCAACCGTGGTGATGGCGGCGCCTACGATTCCGATAATGAACAGCTCGACGAAGCGCCGGCTTCCCCACGCTCCTTCAATGGCGGAGCCGAACATCCAAAGTCCAAGCATGTTGCCGAACCAATGCAGAAATTCAAAATGGATAAAACCGTACGTCACCAGCTGCCATAGCCATCCATGGCGAACGACCTGTAGCGGGCTCAACGCCAGGTAGTCATGCAAAAACTCGTGTACATGCAGACCGGCCAGGCTCAGCGCGAGGTACAGCAGGTAAATGCCGGTATTAATTCCAATCAGCCACGTCACCGCCTTGGTAAACGGTGGAAAGCTCAACGTCAAAGGTTCGCGCGTACGTCGCACTTCGATAGCCTCTTTCTTAATTCTACTCGTTTCCGATTCGGGCTCTCATTGCTCCGGAACCGGCACTACCGGCAGGCTGGAATGGCCCGCGCGGTCCACCGCTCGAACCGCGAAGATGACATTATCTTTCGAGATCTTCAGAGTGGTCTGCGTCACGTTGCCAACATTCTGCGCATGCTCCCACTCCGGGCTCGTGGTGGCCCGCCACAGTACCTCATATCCCGCCGACAGGTTGCCCGCGGAGGCCGTCCAAGTCAGCGTGGAGTCATTATCCAAAGCCTTGGTGATGAGATGAACATTTTGCGGAGCAGCCGGCGCAGACGCCAGCGACGCCAAGGTCGCGGCATTCAGCCGGGCCACACTCTCTACGTATTCGAAATCCACCGCCGTAGGCACGTCACCATAATCGATTCCATTCTCGGTGCGAACATTTTGGTGCTGTCGGTGAAAGTCCTCGCGAAACTCCGTGAAGCGCACCGCTGAAAATCCCATCTGGTTGAACGAAAAGTGATCGCCGCCGCGCCGGTACCGATCTTGCCGGAAGATGAGTAACGCCTTAACCCCAGGATCGTAAGCCTTGCCAACCTCCGCGACGTAGCGCGCCACCTGGCGCGATCCGGAATCGCTTTCTCCACCGAGACCGCGAATTCGCTTTATTTCTTCCTCGTTAGCGGCGTTCGGCACGCCCTCGGAAAATACCCGCACTACCGACCTGTCCTGCTCCGCGCTCTTGTTCCCGCCCACGATGTCGTTGTTCAGTACCGCCTCAAGATCCCATCCTTCATCCTTGGCCATCTTGGCGAAGTGGCGGCTGCCGTTCAATCCCTGCTCTTCCCCGGCAACGGTCAGGAAAACAATCGTCGCGGGAAACTTCATCTTGCTCAGCACACGAGCGCACTCCAGGCTGACCGCGGTTCCACTGGCATCATCATTCGCCCCGGGCGCGTCGCCATTCGCATCGAGGGTGTCGCTGTTGCGGGAATCGTAGTGTCCGGTCACCAAAACAATGCGCTTTGCATTCACCGCATCGGTGCCTTTGAGGACCGCATAAACATTGGTGATTTGGGTAGCCTTCGGGATGCGATCCGCCGGTTGCTCGAGGAAGCTGTCGGTTTTCACTTCGAGGCATCCGCCGCACTCCTTGGAGTACCGTTCGAACTCCGACTTGATCCACTCTCTCGCCGCCCCGATCCCATGCCCCGCTGCAATCGACGCTGGATCTTGTGCCGACAACGTCAACCGCGTTCCAAAGCTGACCAGCTTCTCAATGTTTGCTTGAATCCGTTGCGCCGAGACCTGCTTTAGCGCCGCAGCAATCGGGGGATCTACCGCTATTCCCGATTTCGCCGCTTTGTCCTCTGCCGTACAGAAGACGGTAGCCACGCACAACATTCCAAGAACGATTAACGTCCACCGTACAGAGTGTTGGAAAGAAGTCATCGCGCCAAACCTCCTGAAACCCAAGCCAGTGGCGGAAAGGCAGAGTTGAGGCTCCGAAATCCTCCGCCCATTTACGGCATCCCTCTTGACCAACCGCCGTCGAAGAATCTAAATATTATCAGGACGCTCTAATAGATCCGGAGGTGTTATGGTCCTTTGTCCCGAGTGCGAAACCAACCTGGATGTCGACGAAGATGGAGTCGACGAAGGGGAAGTAGTCTCGTGCCCAGAGTGCGGCACTGACTTTGAAGTCGTCACGGCCAGTCCGCTCGAGTTGAAAGCGGTGGAAGAAGGTTACGAAGAAGAAGATGAAGAAGAGGCGGAAAGCGAAGACGGTGACTACTCCTAACTGTCGTCCCGCCCGCCGTTCTGCAAGCGCACCCTTCTGCGGAATTCTCCTCGCCCTTCTTCTCATCCCAGTCCTCACTTCGCCCGATCCCGTGTTCGCGGGGCAAGGGGAGAAAGAAAAGCCCTATGCCGTGATTGCCGGGACCGTGTGGGGTCCTGACGATCACCCGGTCTATGGCGTAACAGTCAAAATCCGCCGCAAGACCGACAAGCCCAAGAAAGTCCGTTGGCAGGTCTTTTCCGACCATCGGGGCGAATTTGCTCAACGCGTTCCCGCAGGGGAAGCGGAATACATCCTCTCCACGGACCTGAAACACTTCAAATCCGCCGACGGCCAGCCGGTTCACCTCGCCCAGGAGGTAACCGTTCATATCTACGGCGAGGAACGCGAAGACACTGGGCTGCATCTAAGCCACTAGGGCACTCGGCCCGTGAGACAATAAGGTCAGCATGAATCACAACCGCTCCGTGATGAAGGCTGTCGTTGCTTCGTGTGCACTACTGCTTGCGCTCAGCGCAGTTTGCGGAGCTTCGCCCGACAAAAAAGAGAAGACAGTCGGCCGCCTGCTTTTCGGCAAAGTGCTCGATCCGCAGGACAACCCCCTCCCCGACGCCGTTGTTTACGTCACCAATACCCGCACTCGCGCCGTTAAGACCTACATCGTCGGCCCGGACGGCACCTACCGCTTCCCGGCGCTGACCTCTTCGGTGGACTACGAAGTCTATGCCCAGTACAAGGGCAAAAAGAGCGATACCAAGTCCGTCAGCCAATTTGACGACCGTTCCCAGGTCTATCTCGACCTGAAAGTCGACGCCCACTGACCCCGTAACCCTGCACCATCGGTGCAACTTTTCACCAGCCATCCGGGTTCAAAATAATAGGGATATCACCCGGAGGACATTGTGAATCGATTGCGCTCTTCTATTAAGAACCGAATGACTCTGGCCGGTCTTACTCTGGCATGCGCGACTCTTCTTTCTGCCGTGGCCTTCGCACAAGGCCGATCCATGAGCCCGTATCAGGACGAGCAGGATGGCGTCAGCGCTGGCGGGAACTGGATGCAATTTCAGTCCGTCGACAAGATGAGTGGCGCCAAGAAAGTTCGCTTCGAGCTTTTGTCGAATAACTATTTCCGCGAAGACCCTGAGTACAAACCTCGCGTCGAGCTGTACTGCGAAGACGGCAAACTCAAACTCGCCGACTTCAATCCTGGCGTCCGGCTGCCACCTCCGAATCGCCCCGGTTTCTGGGGACAGCCGCAGCTTGAAGTCGAGGTTCGCATTGACAGCTACCACGGCTACCACGGCTGGAATTGGGAGCGCGGCCACTTTCTCTCCATGGACAAAGGCACGACCCGCGGCCTGTTAGGCGCGCAGGTTTTCAACGTCGCGCTGCCCACTCGCAACGGCCGTGAGATCGCCGAATTCAGCCCGGCCGGCCTGAACATCGACCAGGTCCGCCAAGCCTGCGACTTAACTCCCAAAAAGCCGTAAAGGTTTGTGTAGGGGCTGATTGTGTGGGGACGGACGCATTTCGTCCGTCCCGAGGAGCAAAGCGACGAGCGCTTTTCTAGGCCGCCGCCGACCGGTAATAACCAGCCACCCATCAAGCCACTTGCCCAGCAACCCCTTCGACTGGCACCCTTAAAATCTTCAACATCGAGGTGCCGATGGGCAGCAGCATCGTTTCCGGACTCGCGCTCTTTCTCTTTGTAGCGGGAGTCCTGATCTACACAATCATTCTCTATAACGGCCTCGTCCGCTTGCGGAATGAAAACGATCGCGCCTGGGCGAATATCGATGTGCTGCTGAAGCAGCGCCACGACGAAATTCCAAATCTCGTCGAAACCGTCAAGGGATACATGCGGCACGAGGAACGAACACTGTTAGCGGTAACCCAGGCGCGAGCTGCATCGATGAATGCCGCCAGCATCGGCCAAAAAGCCGTTGCCGATATTCAAGTCGCGACTGCGCTGCAGGGATTATTTGCCGTCGCCGAGAACTATCCGCAGCTCCGAGCCAACGAAAACTTCGTCCAGCTGCAGAAGCGGATCACGGAGATCGAGGAGTGTATTGCCGACCGGCGAGAATTTTTTAACGCCGACGTCGCCACCTACAACACGCGAATCGGCCAGATTCCAGATGTCTTCATCGCCAGCTACATGGGCCTGAAGCCGCGTCAAATGTTCAAGGTCTCCAAAGAGGACCGTCAACGATTGCAAGTAAACTTTCAGGCCCCAAGCTGAACGTGCTGGCCCCGGCACGTCGAATGCAGAGCATCGATTTCATCATGACGCGTTCGCGCTCGATCCCCCAATCAAGATGTCATCCTGAGGAGGGCGAGAGCCGTCCGAGGGACCCGACGAGGCCCATCGAGCGGCAATGCAGTCGCCGAGATCGCCCAGACTGCAAGCACCAGAGGCGTCGATGGCGGTATCGAAGCAGCGATTTCGCGCTCGATCCACCCAATCAAGATGTCATCCTGAGGAGGGCGAGAGCCGTCCGAGGGACCCGACGAGGCCTATCGAGCGGCAGTGCAGTCGCCGAGATCGCCCACGCTGCACGCACCAGAGTCGACTACCCCAGCAGACGAGCAGCATCCTTCGCGTAATAAGTAAGGATGATGCTGGCCCCCGCACGCCGAATGCTGAGCAGCGATTCCATCATGACGCGTTCGCGCTCGATCCACCCGTTCTTTGCTGCAGCTTCGATCATGGCGTACTCGCCCGATACCTGGTAAGCAGCCAGTGGCAAATCGAATCGATCGCGCGCCGCAGCGATCACATCCAGATACGGCATCGCCGGCTTAACCATGATCATGTCCGCGCCTTCTTCCACGTCCGCTTCGATCTCTCGCATGGCCTCGCGAATGTTGGCTCCGTCCATCTGATAGGAACGGCGATCTCCAAACTGCGGCGCCGAATCCGCCGCCTCGCGGAACGGTCCGTAAAATCCCGACGCGAACTTTGCAGCGTAAGAAAGAATCGGCGTCTGAATAAACCCTGCCTCGTCGAGTCCCTTGCGAATCGCAGCCACTCGCCCATCCATCATGTCCGACGGCGCAATGATGTCGATCCCCGCCTTTGCCAGCGACACCGATGTCTTCGCCAGCAACTCCAGCGACGCATCATTCACGATTTCGTACTCGCTCGTCGCCGCCGGAGGAGCCGCTGCCGCCGCGCCAAGAGACTGCGATGCCGGCGACGCTTTCACGATCCCGCAATGGCCGTGCGACATGTATTCGCACAAGCACACATCGCCCATCACCATCAGTCCCGGAACTTCGCGCTTGATCGCCCGTGTTGCCTGCTGCACGATACCGTTTTCCGCCCATGCACCGGTGGCCACTTCGTCCTTCTTGTCCGGAAGGCCGAACAGGATCACCGACGGTACGCCCAGCGAATGGACTTCCCGGGCCTCCTCCACCGCTTCGTCGACAGAAAGATTGAAGACTCCCGGCATCGAGCGCACTTCCTTGCGGATGCCTTCTCCCGGGCACACGAACATGGGATACACGAACGCATCCGGCGTCAGTCGCGTCTCGCATACAAGGTTGCGAATCTCGGCATTGCGGCGCAGCCGCCGCAGGCGGGTTACAGGAAAAGTCATGGCAGATCACCAGCGGAGAATGAAAACGCCTTCTCCGGCTCAATTCTAGATCATCCCCCCATTCGTCAGCAGATTAAGCGTTTACCGGGGAGTCCGGTAGTCCTCAACTTTGAATTTCCCTGCGCCCTCAGCGGCATCCCTTCGTGCCCTCCGCGGTCAAAGATTCTGTTTTCAGCCTCGAAGTGACTGAAGTAACCTCAGGTATTCCTTAAGTCCCTCCGCACATAACATTTCGTCTCATAGAATGAGGTCGGATGAGTCTGTTTCGACGTCACCGCTGGTTCGCCGCAGCGGCCGGAGTTACTCTGGCCTTCGCCGTGGTGTCCCTGACTGCGCCCCAAAGCGCTGGTCTGACCGCTTTTGCGGACTTTCTCGGGCTCCTCCTGATGCTGTTGGGAATTGCGGCCTGCGTGGCCAATATCTTTGCCCAGCCCAAACAGGAGCGTAGCTTCTGGATCCTCCTGACCCTCGGATTCGGTCTCTGGGTCACGAATCAGGCTGCCTGGACCGTCCAGGAAGTAGTCTTTCGCCGCCCGGTGCCCGATCCGTTTTTCTTCGACATCATCCTTTTCTTTCACACCGTCCCCATGATCGCCGCCGTTGCCTGGCGTCCGGACCAGAAAAAAAAGGAAGGCAAAGTCCTGCTGAGTCTCCTGAGCTTCCTGATGCTGATGGGCTGGTGGCTTTTCCTTTACGCATTCATCGTCTTTCCCCATCAATATGTTGCTTTCAACACGACGTTCTACAATTCCTACTACGATCACCTATATGGCTTTGAGAACATCTTCCTGCTTGTCGTTTTAGCCCTCTCTGCCTGGACCAGTTCCGGCGGATGGAGAAAACTCTACCTGCATCTGTTCGCAGCCAATCTGTTGTACTCCATCAATTCGCAGCTTCTCGACCGCGCCGCCGCCGCCCGAACTTACTATTCAGGAAGTTTGTACGACGTGGCTTTGATGGGAACCTTGGCGTGGATGGCAGCAGCGATTTGGTCTTCGCGTCAGTGGAATCTGCAAACCGTCGAGTTCAACCTGAACCGGCGCATGAAGAAACTCGTTCCGCAACTCGCGATGCTGGCGATCCTCTCTCTGCCGGTTCTTGGAGCGTGGAGCGTTCTCTACGACAACTCCGCTCCGCCGACGAAAGTTTTCCGCCTGTTCACGGTGCTGTGCGCGATGCTCGCCCTCGGATCGTTTGTCTTCCTTCGTCAGTACATCCAGGATCAGGAACTCATCGCCGTTCTCGGGGAGTCCCGCCGTGCCTACGACCGCCAGAAGCAGTTGCAAAACCAGCTGGTGCAGAAGGAAAAACTCGCGTCCTTAGGCAACCTGATCGCCGGAGCCGCTCGCGAGATCGACCATCCCCTGCAAGCCATCATGAATCAGTCCGAG
Organism: uncultured Acidobacteriota bacterium; assembly: GCA_963819455.1. Taxonomy (GTDB): domain Bacteria; phylum Acidobacteriota; class Terriglobia; order Terriglobales; family Acidobacteriaceae; genus Sulfotelmatobacter. The sequence continues at coordinate 640,978 of CAWFWF010000006.1, read as the reverse complement.
CAGCTCTGGTCGACCGAGAAACTGACGGACGAACAGACTTCTCTGGTGCGGAAGATCGTGAATCAGGCGCGCCGCACGCACGACCTCGTCGCCAATCTTCTAAGCTTCGCCCAGCAAACGCCCGGCGCAAAAATCATGGTCGATCTCAATGTCCTGTTGAGCCGCGCCACGCAAATGCTTGAAGCCCGCCGCGGCCCGGGCAAGATAAAGATTCAGCTTTCCGTCGATCCCAAGTGTCCGCACGTCGCCGCGAACGCGAACCAGCTCTTCCAGGCGTTTGTCGAGATGATCGAAAATGCCATGGACGCCATCGACGAAGTCGGTGGAGGCTCGCTGGAAATTACGGCGCAGCCGCAGGCCGGAGAAGTTGTTCTGCAATTCTCCGATAGCGGTCCCGGGATTCGCGATCCCCAGCGCGTCTTCGATCCCTTCTACACCACCAAGCCGGTAGGCAAAGGCACGGGCCTCGGACTAAGCGCTGTCTACGGCGTCGTTCAGGATCACGGCGGCCAAATTTCCTGCCAAAACAAACCCGGCGGTGGTGGAGCGATCTTCACAGTCCGCCTTCCCGTAACCGCCGCGCCCGCAGTCCAAGCCGCAACCGCAGCCGTCTAGGAATCTCCGCAACGGCGATGATGGGCGGTACTGCCTCAATTTTGAATTTCTGGTAGTGGTGCAGTCTGTCTTATTAAACGATGTTGTCATCCCGAGCGGAGCCGCTTTTCAGGCGGAGCCGAGGAGCCTGCCCTGAGCTTGCCGAAGGGATCTCCGGCTTAACCGGCCCAATGCGTGAGCCACGCCGCACCAACGCCGAACTTCTCGGCGACCTCCGCAGCATTTCTCAGCGCCCTCCGCGGTTAAGCGGTTTTGTTTTCAAAACAAGCGAGAGCGCGCCAGCAACGTTCCTGTACCATGAAATTGCGATGCCCGCCGAGTTACTCAATACTTCCGCCCGCGTTCTCGAATTTGAATCCCTGCGCGAACTCCTCCGCGGATACGCATCGTCCCCCCTGGGCCAGCGCCGCATTGCCGCGCTAGCAGCCTCCACTGATCTGGCCTGGATCGCCGGCCAGCAGGAACTCACGCAAGAGATCCGCGAATTCCGCCGAGTCGGTGGACGTTTCGATTTCTCAGGCCTCATCGAGGTCGGATCGCTGGTAGAAAAATCGCGCATCGCGGGAGTCGCCCTCGAAACCACCGAAATTCGCGACGTGATTCTCGTAGTCGATCGTGCTGCCGAATGGCACCAGATCGAGCATCAACCGCCTGCGGCCATGCGATCCGAATGGAAGCGCGTGCACGCTTTGTCGACCCGTGTCGCGGACTTCTCCGATTTTCTCCGCTCCTTCCGCAACAAGATTCAGCCCGACGGCACGCTCGAAGACAAGGCATCCCCGGAGCTGGCTCGCATTCGCCGCGACATTGAAAGGCAACGCCGTTCCATCCAGGAATCGCTGCGAGGATACCTCCGCAAGCTCGCCGAAGGCGGTACCGCGCAAGACGAACTGATCACCATCCGCGGCGAACGCTTTGTCATTCCCGTGAAGGTGGAGCAGAAGCGCCGCGTGCAAGGCGTAGTCCACGGCGCCAGCTCCAGCGGCCAGACCGTCTATGTCGAACCGCTAGAAACCATCGAGCAAAACAACGAACTGGTGCGCCTCTTCGACGAAGAGCTGGCGGAAATTCACCGCATCCTGATCGAAATGACGCGCCAGATCGGCGCACACGCAACCGAAATTCTCAGCGCCATCCACGTCCTAGCGGAATTAGAACTTCAATTCGCCAAAGCAAGATTCGCGGAAGACTACAACTGCGTAGCAGTCCATCTGGTCGCGGCCCAGCAAGAAACAAGTGGGGACAGCCGCCCCCGGCTGTCCGAGGCGAGCAACGCTCGCCTGCTACTGCACAACGCACGCCACCCGCTACTAGAACGAAACCTCAAAGCTCAAGGGAACTCCGGTAGTCCCCATCAGCCTCGAACTCGAAGGCCACCGACGCCAGTTCGTCATCACCGGACCCAACACCGGCGGCAAAACTGTAACTCTGAAGACCATCGGACTCTTCGCCCTCATGGCGCAGGCAGGTATGCCCGTGCCCGCCGACCGCGCTGATCTGCCCGTCTTCGACTCCGTTCTCGCCGACATCGGTGACTACCAGTCCATCGAGCAGAATCTTTCCACCTTCTCGGCGCACGTCACCAATATCGATTTCATTTCCCGAACCGCGACCGCGCAGTCGCTGGTGCTTCTCGACGAACTCGGCTCGGCCACCGATCCCGAAGAAGGAGCCGCTCTCGCCGTAGCCATCGCCGGATACTTCGGCCGCATCGGTTGCATCACAGTGATCTCGACCCATCACACTTCGCTCAAAGTTTACGGAGCCAACACGGCCGGTGTGCTGAACGCATCGGTGGGCTTTGATGAAGCCACTCTCCAGCCAACGTATGAGCTGAAAGTCGGTATCCCCGGAGCGTCCGCCGGAATCAACATCGCGCAGCGCCTCGGATTAAATCCCGCCATCGTCGATGACGCTCGCGGCCGCCTCGGAACGCAGGCTCGCGATGTGGGTCAATTTCTCGACAAGCTGCACGCCGATCTTCGCGACGCCGACAACGAACGCCTCCGCCTCAAATCACGCGAGCAGGAACTCGAGCGCGAGAAAGCTCAGCTCGCCTCGGAGGGCCGCAAAGAGCAACAGACCAAAATCCGCGAGATGGAAAAGAAGCTCGAAAGCCTTCTCCGCGATTTCGAGTATCACGCGCGCGAAGCCGTCAATGCTGTTCAGGATCGTGCCGCCGCGCAAAAGCTTTCCAAAGATGCCGAGCGCCGCATCGCGAAAATGCGCCGCGAATTCCGCGAGCAATTCGATTCCACCGTCGTCGCCCACTCCACCGGCGCCGATCAGGGAGATCCTCACGCCCAGCCGCAACTTGTGAAGCATGTCTCCGAAGGAGACACGGTCAAGCTCAAATCCACCGGACGCTCCGCCCGCATCGCGCGCAAAATTGACGACAATCATTTCGAGGTAGAAATGGGCGCGCTGAAGATGAAGATTGCCCGCGACGATATCGCCGAAGTGCTGGTCAGCGCACAAAGCAAAGCGGCCGAAACTCCGGTGAAGGCAGCGCGCGCCCGCGGCATCTCCGTGTCGCTCGAAAACGAAGGCGGCAATGTTCCCAGTGAAATCAACGTAATCGGCCAAACGGTAGACCAGGCCTCGTCACGAGTCGAACGTTTCGTCGACCAGGCTTTCCTCGCGGGCCTTCCGCGCGTCCGCGTAGTCCACGGTAGCGGCATGGGCATCCTCCGTAAAGCCCTGCGCCAACTGCTCCAACAGCACCCCCACGTTTCATCGGTAGTAGAAGCCCCCCAAAACGAAGGCGGAGGCGGCGCCACAATAGTCGAGTTGAACGTATAGTCGTCGCCATAAGGCGGTCGTAAGGGTAGGATTTTGGGTACTCAACCAGCCCGTGAGTTCGGCCGCGCAAACCCGTCGAAGAGCGGCCCTTCGAGCCTGCCCTAGCCTGTCGAAGGGGCCGCGAGAAGGCTGTTTCATCGGGTTGGGCCTCAGAGTACCCGTGCTAACTCGCATCCGAAGAAAGATCCGTGCACAACCGTGGAAGAGCGGCCCTTTAGGGCCGCGAAAGCAAGTCCCATCATTGATCCGGGCTTCAGCCCCCGTGCCTTGCGAAGCAAAGCGACAACTCCGCAAACGCGATCATGCTAAAGTTGCCGATACTCGTGGAGGGCTCTCATGCCAAAAATGAAGGCGATGAGCAAGCTAGTCGTTGTTACATTTTTCGCGCTAGTTTTTTCTTCCGCCACAATCCCTCAAGCACCCGCGCAAGAGAAACCTTACGCGTCGATGGCTCCTCTCAATCAATATCTGATGCCCGAAGCATCCGAGATCGCGCTCGCTCGCAGCGCCGCTCCCGCATCCATCTCCGGCAATGCGGAAGTCATGGTTCTCGGGCCCAACGGATACACAACCGTCGCCAAAGGCACGAACGGTTTTGTCTGTATCGTGGAGCGATCCTGGGGCGCCGCCACCGATTTCCCTCAATTCTGGAACCCCAAAATGCGCGGCCCCCACTGCTTCAACCCGCCCGCAGTCCGATCGTTCCTGCCGGTCTATCTCATGAAGACGAAACTGGTGCTCGCCGGCAAATCCAAAGCTGAGATCGTCGCCGCCACCAATTCCGCTTTCGACAAAAAGGAACTCCCCGCGCTCGAACCCGGCGCCATGTGCTACATGCTCTCGAAGGATCAATACTTGAACGACGAGGCCAAGGCCTGGCGTCCCCATCTCATGATGTTCGTTTCCGGCGACGCCGAAAAAAGCTGGGGAGGCAATTTCGACGGCTCCCCCGTGATCGCCCAAAACGATCCCGAAGAGCGCGCCACGATCATGATGGTCCCGGTCGACCATTGGTCAGACGGAACCCCAACCCATCCCTGACGCATGCGTTGCCGGTGGCGCAGAAAAAGTCGGCCCTGCGTCCTCTGCGCTTTCCTCTGCGTCCTCTGCGGTAAAGTTTTTGTCCCAGTCCCCGGAGCACTCACCCGGTATAGCATTACAGAAGCATGAACCTCCCCGTAAATCCCACGATCCTCCCAATGCTTTCCAAGCGCATTGACGAACTCCCAACCGGCGGAACATGGATCTACGAGCCCAAATGGGACGGCTTCCGCACGCTCATCTTCCGCGACGGCGACGAGATCCTCATCCAAAGCCGCGACGAAAAATCGCTGAATCGTTATTTCCCCGAGCTACTCGATCCCCTGCGCGCGCAGCTTCCAGAGCGGTGTGTCCTCGATGGCGAAATCGTCATCGCATCCAGGACTGGCCTCGATTTCGAGGCATTGCAACTGCGCATTCATCCCGCCGCCTCGCGTGTCAAACTTCTCTCGCAACAGATCCCCGTCTCCGTCGTATTCTTCGACCTGCTCTGCAACGGAGATCATGATCTCCGTAAGCTGCCCTTCGAAACTCGACGCAAGCAGCTGGAATCGATCTCTCTAGCTCCACCCTTCCATCTGACGCCGGCCACGACCGAACGAAGCGTGGCGGAAGACTGGTTTCGACGCTTCGAAGGTGCGGGCCTCGACGGAGTCATGGCCAAGGCCAAGGATGCTGAGTACGAATCTGACAAGCGCGTCATGCTCAAAATCAAGCACGAGCGCGACTGCGATTGCGTGGTCGCCGGTTTCCGCTGGCACAAAAAAGGCGAGGGCCTCATTGGATCGCTCCTTCTCGGCCTCTACGACGACGCCGGAGCGCTTCAGCACGTCGGCGTCTGCGCCAGCTTCACCATGGAAAAGCGCGCGCAGCTCGTGGAATTTCTCGCTCCCTATCGCAAAGACGCTCTGGGGAACCATCCTTGGAAGCGCTGGGCGGAAGCTGACCCCGCCGCTGGCGAAGCCGGCCACCGTATGCCGGGAGGCCAGAGCCGCTGGAGTCGTGGCAAAGATCTATCCTGGGAGCCCTTGCGCCCGGAACTCGTAGTCGAAGTCGCATACGAGCACATGCAAGGCACTCGCTTCCGGCACATGGCGCACTTTCGCCGCTGGCGCACCGACAAGAAGCCAAGTGACTGCACCTACGCTCAACTCGAAGTCGTCCCCCCGCAGGAGTTGATGGAGATTTTTCCCCGCGCCCGCTGAATCCGGCCAGCCGATTAGCTGCTCTTTTTCGCGCCGCGCCGAGCTCGCCACTCCCGCGTAGGGTCATCGTCCGGATCGGGAGTTTCTTGCGCCGGCCGCAGCTCTTCCGGCACATGGCGCAAATTGATTCGTATGCGCGTCCATGTGGAAGATCGCCCGCGCATCGAGTCGACCAGCACGTCATCTGCGGCGAGAAGTTTCGCGGCTTCGGAGTGTCGGCTCTTCCATCGTTCCAATCCCGCCAGCGCGTCATCCTTGCTCGAAGAATTCGCCACCACGATCAACGGCATCTTTGTCCGCGCCCTTCTCGGTGCGGATTTTTTCTCCGCCGAACTCGCCGCCGACGGATCCACCATCTGCCGACCCTGCGTCCGAAGACTTCCTCTTCGCCGACTTCGCGCGCGACGGCGCAACTCTCGCCCCCTCGCCCGCCATCTTGCGGAAGTGTGGAGGCCACGGCGCATCTCCCAGGCCCGCAGCATCGTCTCGCGCCGCCAGTTCCAGCAATTTTTCGAGCGAGCCCGGGGAACCGTCCATCTCAGCGTGCGGATCGCCAATCCGCGCGAATCGATCCGGAACCGTCAACACGGTGAACTCGGCAGGATCGCATTCCGGAACCTCACTCCACTGAACCGGCGTGGAAACTCTCGCATCGGGCAACGGCCGCACAGAATACGCGGAGCACGTCGTACGGTCCTTCGCATTCTGGTTGTAGTCGAGGAAAACCCCATGCCGCTCTTCCTTCCACCACTTCGAACTCGCCAGCGTTGGAGCGCGGCGCTCGATTTCACGCGACAGCGCCAATGCCGCTCGGCGTACCTCACTAAAACTCCACCGCGGCTCGATTCGCACGTTGATATGCATCCCGCGCGAGCCGCTGGTTTTCGGCCAGCCTCGCAATCCCATTTCCTCCAGCAGAGACTTCACTTCCATGGCGACTCGACGCACATCGGACCACTCCACGCCCGGTCCCGGATCAAGATCGATTCGCAATTCGTCCGGATGATCAAGGTCGCCCGATCGCACCGGATGCGGGTGCAATTCAATGCACCCGAGATTCACAATCCATGCCAGCCCCGCCGCGTCATCGACGACGATCTCCTCCGCCGTCCGGCCCGACGGGAATGACAGCGTCACCGTGCGAAGCCAATCCGGCCGCTCTCCGGGCGCCCGCTTCTGATAAAACGCCTCGCCCTTCGGCGCCATTTACAAACCGTTTCAGCACGATGGGCCGATCCCGGATTCCACCCAGCGCGCCCGCCGCCACGGATAGGTAGTACCGCACCAGGTCGATCTTCGAGAGCTTCGTTCCCCTTGAAAAATATGCCTTGTCCGGGTGCGTGATCCGCACCTCTCGTCCTTCAATCGTAAGCAGCTCGAAATCCTGTTCTTTCGCCATATTTAAGCCTTTATCGCTGAAACGTCTATCTTGCGCATTCCAAAGGTTCGCGCGGAATGCCATTTGCTTCGATGCGCTTTTCCCCGATTTTGCACACCGTTCCACAGGCGTCGGGCCATTCTCTCGCGAATTTCAACCTGTTACCCTCGACTCTGCCCCCACATGGCGAACCCCGGCGATTTCGCGTACACGGTCAAGCAACAGGCGGACATCGTCCGCATCGTCGGCGACTACATCAAGCTGAAAAAAGCCGGAGCGCAAAACTATTCTGGTCTCTGCCCCTTCCACGGCGAGAAGACTCCATCGTTCTCCGTCCACGCCACCCGCCAGTTTTATCACTGCTTCGGCTGCGGCCTCTCTGGAGACGTTTTCAGTTTCGTGCAGAAGATTGAAAACATCACCTTCCCCGAAGCGGTCCGCATGGTGGCGCAGAAACTCAACATCCCTCTGCCCAAGGCAAGCTACTCCACGCCGGGAGAAGCCAAGGAAGCGCGCCTTCGCGGACAGTTGCTCGACGTTCACGAGCGCGCCGTAGCTTTTTTCCAAGAGTGCCTGCGCCGCCCCGATGGCGCTCACGCCCGCGAATACCTCGTAGGACGCGGCCTCAACGACGAAATGATCGCCAAGTTTCGCATAGGCTACGCCCCCGATTCCGGCTTCCTCCTACGCGACCGATTGAAAAACGAATTCCCCGAAGAAGTCCTCCGCGAAAGCGGCCTCTTCTCGTGGAAAGAACCGAGCACTGAGAACCGAGTATCGACTACTGAGCAAGAGGGTGGACAAAACAAGCCTTCGACAACTTCGACACTCGACACTCGACACTCGCAACTCTCCCCTGGTAACTCGGGACTCGGGGCTCGCGACTCGGGACTATCCATGTACTCCAAATTCCGCAACCGGGTAATGTTCCCCATCGCCAGCGAAGCCGGCAAAGTCATCGCCTTCACCGGACGCACGCTCGCCGCCGACGAAAAAGCCGGCCCAAAATATCTGAATTCGCCGGAGACCCCGATCTACTCGAAGGGCAAAGTGCTCTTCAACCTCGACCTCGCCAAAGAGTGGATCAAGAAGTTCGACTACGCGATCCTCGTCGAGGGTCAGATGGATTGCATCTCCGTCTTCGCCGCCGGATTTCACAATGTGATCGCCAGCTCCGGCACGGCGTTTACCGAACTGCAAGCCAAGCTGCTCGGGCGCTTCAGCAAAAAAGCCGTAGTGAATTTCGATCCCGACACCGCCGGAGCAAAAGCAACCGAGCGCACCCTGGGACTGCTCGTCGAAGAAGAATTCACGATTCAAGTCCTGACCTTAGAGCAGGGATTCGACCCCGATCTTTTCATCCGCCGCAAAGGCAAAGAAGCATACGGCGAAGCGCTCAAGCACTCGCAGAAATATTTCGACTACCTCATCGAACGCGCCCGCACGCAATTCCCCGTGCGCAGCGGAGAAGGCAAATTGAAAGCAGTGAACTATCTGCTGCCGCATATCCAGCGCATTCCCAGCCGCATCGTCCGCGATGAACTGGCCCACGAAATTGCTCAGAAGCTACAGATCGACTCTGCAGTCCTGCGCCAGGAACTGCGGCACACCGCAGCGACTCGCTCGGCTGCAACCGTGAAAGCTCCCGCCGAGGCGCAAATCACCGACGCCGAAAAAGTTGTCATCCGTGCGTTGGCCTCCGCGCGCCAGATTCAACCCGGCGACGACCGCATCTCCGACCGCGATGGCGCCGAAGAAGAATTCGATCCCGCGCGCCAGGCGCAATTCGTTCTGCAGAATGAAGGATTGCATCACGGCCTCGCCACCGAATCCCTCGCCGAATCTCTGCTCAACGTTGGCGGAGAATTTGCCGATGTTCTCGATGTTCCGGCCAGCGAAGCCGACCGCCGCATGCTCGCTACGATCCTGCTGAAAGAAGACGAAGAGCTCACGGCCGAGGTTCTCGAAGCATCCGTGCGCGCCCTTCGCCGCATTCACCTGAAGCGCCAGCAGGAGCAGGTGCAGCGAGAATTAAAGCGCCCGGGTCTTGCGGCCGACCGCGACCGCCTGAAAGAATTGCTCTCTGACTTGGAGCGTATCAGCCACGCCTTACGCGATCCGAATCTCGCGGAATCCGGCCTGAGAGACGCAAAAGGCAAGAAAAGTGCTTGAAACAAAAAGGCTTTCCCGGCCATCTAAAGATTAAGGGAAGCTGTAGTTAGCGGTGGGTGAGGAACGGCGAAGCGGGCAACCGATAGACGGGACAGCACTTATGTGCTAAACTCTGTAAGTTTGTGCTAGGCGCACAATCCCGCTCGACCCATTATTCCCACCTATCAGGAACTTTATCACACGCTCCGGTGGAGCGGATTTGAACAATTGAAGGAAACCTCTTGGCTCTAGACGACAAGTACGACGACATAAAAAAGCTGATCGACACAGGTAAAGAGAAGGGCTACCTAACGTATGACCAGGTCAATGACCTCATACCGCATGACGTGCACAGCCCTGAAGATCTCGACGACCTGCTGACTACGATCGGCACGCAAGGTATCGACGTCCTCGAAGGCCCGAAGCTGCCTTCCGCGGGACTCGATAAAAAATTCGAAGACAATGAAGACGGGGAGGACGTCGAACTCGACCTCACCCCCGGCGCTCTGGAAAAAACCAATGATCCCGTCCGCATGTACCTGCGCGAGATGGGAACCGTTCCGCTGCTGACGCGCGAAGGCGAAGTCGAAATCGCCAAGCGCATCGAGCGCGGGCAAATCCGCGTGCTCAAGGCGCTCTCGCGATCCCCGATTGTGATTCGCGAACTGCTCACCCTGGGCGAGGACCTCAAGAAGAACGTTCGCTCGATCAAGGAAGTCGTGACCTTCGACGAAGAAGAGATCACCGACGAGATCCTGCAGAACCGCCTCAATGAGTTCACCGGAAAAATCGATGAGATGGCCAAGCTCTACAAAAAGGCCCAGCTCCTCGAAGAGAAATTCCACGAAGTATCGAAGACGAAGAAGCCGAAAGATCATCGTCGCGCGCGCCGCAAGCTGGCGCGAGCGATCATTGCCACATCGATTGCCGTCCGCAAGCTCGGCTTCACCAACGCCGAGCGCAAGCGGCTCATCGAGCGCCTCAACAAGACGGTCGACGGCATGCGTTCGCTCGATCGCCAGGCGACCAACCTCGAGCGCAAAGCGGAAGCCACCCGCAGCGAAGAGCAGAAAAAAGAATATCGCCGCCAGTCGCGCGCGATTCGCGGCGAAGTTGAAAAACTCGAACTCGAAACCGGCGTGTTGTTCCAGGAACTCAAGCGCACGCAGCGCGAGATCATCCAGGGAGACATGGATGCGGAGCAGGCCAAGCGTGAGCTGATCGAGGCCAACCTCCGGCTCGTGGTTTCGATTGCGAAAAAATACACCAACCGCGGACTGCAATTCCTCGACCTGATTCAGGAAGGCAACATCGGTCTGATGAAGGCCGTCGACAAATTCGAATACCGCCGTGGCTACAAATTTTCCACGTATGCCACCTGGTGGATTCGGCAGGCCATCACCCGTGCGATTGCCGACCAGGCGCGTACGATTCGTATCCCGGTGCACATGATCGAAACGATCAACAAGCTGATCCGCACCTCGCGGCAGCTTGTGCAGGAACTGGGACGCGAACCGACGTCGGAAGAAATCGCCAAGCGCATGGATATTCCAGTCGCGAAAGTGCGCAAGGTGCTCAAGATCGCGCAAGAGCCGATCTCGCTCGAAACTCCAATCGGCGAAGAGGAAGATTCGCATCTCGGAGACTTCATCGAAGACCGCGCGGTGGTTTCACCGGCGGAAGCGGTCATCAACGTGAACCTGAAGGACCAGACCGGACAGGTCCTGCGCACGCTGACTCCGCGCGAAGAAAAAGTCATCAAGATGCGCTTCGGCCTCGAAGACGGCAGCGAGCACACGCTGGAAGAAGTCGGGCAGAGCTTCGCAGTCACCCGCGAACGCATCCGCCAGATCGAAGCCAAGGCGCTGCGCAAACTCCGTCACCCCAGTCGCTCCAGAAAGCTCCGCGCCTTCATGGACGGAGTAAGGGACTAAGTCAGAAGTCTGAAGTCAGAATGCAAAATGGCACGGCTTCGGCCGTGCCTTTTTTTGTGAGTATCTCGCGCCGCTCGGCTGTCTAATTTAAGCGAGACATTGTCATCCTGAGGCCCGCGTATTTTGCGGGCCGAAGGATCTATGAACTCGTCGGCAGCATATCTGCCGCCGGCAGATTGCATAGGTCCTTCGTCGCCAGAAAAAGGCTCCTCAGGATGACAAGCGTCGAATGCCATGATTAGAGATTTCTAATTTGACTGCAGACGCAGCCACAGTAAGATTGTGTTTGGCAAACGCCGTTTAGTATTCACGAAGCCCGAGTAGCTCTCGGGGCTTTGGCTTTTTGGGTCTGTGGTTACCACCCTTCGAAAATCGCGAAGGCGTGCTATAAGAAGGTCCATGCCACCCGAAGCGGCTTCCGGCAAAGATGACAAGCTCACCGTCATCGCAATCTCGGCGTGTGCCTGCATTCTGCAGGATGTCTTACACGAAGGCTTAGGCCACGGTGTAACCGCGTGGCTGAGTGGGGCCCACAGCCTCACGATGAGCACGGTCGCTTTGCAAAGCGATATCGATACACGGTGGATTGCCGCGAATGGCACGCTGGTAAATCTTTTCTTCGCCGCACTTTTCTGGCTTCTGCTGCTTAAGCCGCAACGATACAAACCGGCTACCTTCTACTTCCTCGTGCTCGCGATGGCAGGCAATTTGTTTACCGGCACTGGATATTTTCTATTTTCAGGCTTTGCGAACTTTGGCGACTGGGAAGTTGTGATTCGAGGTTTGCAGCCGCATTGGATGTGGCGGGTCGGGCTCATTCTGCTCGGAGTAGCGTCCTACTATGGGTCCATGCTGCTGGTGGGCGGCAAGCTAAAACAATTTCACGGCAGAGATGAAAATTCGGCGAGACTTCGAGTGCTGTGCTTTATCCCTTATTTTGCCGACGGATTGCTGGCGTTGGTCGCGGGCGTGCTCAATCCCGCGGGCCTGTTCTACGTGGTGGTTTCGGCGTTACCATCCACGTTGGGTGCAAACGCGGGATTGTTAAGCCTGCCCAGCATCATGCACAACTGGACCGTAAGCCCGGAAGAGAGAAGAGAGCCGATCTACCGCAGCACGGCGTGGATCGCGATTGGGGCGATCGCCAGCTTATTCTTCATCGTGGTTCTCGGCCGCGGCATCTCGTTTACGCGGTAGCGAACTTGGACTGAGTAACAGACTAGCCAGACCCCTGTGGCGACAGCCGCCCTCGGCTGTCCGGTCGAGCATAGCTCGACTAGGTTTCTCACCCCAGAGGCACGAAGTCACAGAGAAAAGTAAACGAATAAGGCACGGCGAAAGCCGTGCCTTCTTTCCATCTGCCGGCCGGTCGCCTTCCGAATATTTACAAATTTTTAATATTAAGAAGACCATCTCGTGACAATCCGCCTTTCGTTCCTCCCTATTTTGGACACCCGGGCCGAGCCTCGCCTTCAGTTGGGCGTGGCCCCGAGCCTGGGAGAATACCCAATGCGGTCGGCAGATCTGCCGCCCGTGCCGTGACACAGCATTCCTGGCTTCATGCAATCAAAGTTGTCGATGGAGGAATTGTGGAATTTATCAGACGGGGATTCCCGCGTTTTCTATGTGCGGCGGCACTGTGCGCATCCATAAGTTACGTTCTGGCGCCAGAAGCATCGGCACAAACAGCCCCTGCATTTCTGGCACACAAGGAATTCATCGCTGCCACCCAGCTTCCGCAAAACCTGGAAAGTATCCCAGGCCTGTTCGCGCAAGGGGACGTCAACGGCGATGGCATTAACGATCTGATCGTGCCTTCATTCGACCAGTTCCTCGGGGAGCAAGTGGCAATGCTCATGATTGGGAACAGGAACGGCACATTTCAGGCCCCAATTACCTTTTCAACTGGGGGCACCGCCACGCGGCAGGCGGTGATTGGCGATTTCAACCGCGATGGCAAGAATGATGTTGCCTTCGCCTTGTCCGGCGGCACCTCCGTTCTGCTAGGCGATGGACGCGGCGGTTTTGGTGCGCCCCTCATCATTCCGACCAGCACGCTCTCCACCGCGCTGGTGACCGGTGACTTCAACGGCGACGGCAAGCTCGACCTGGCGGTGGCGAACGGCACAAAGAATACCGTTTCCATCGTGCTGGGCAACGGGGATGGCACCTTCAATATTGCCGCGACGCTGACCGTTGGGAATTCTCCCATCGGAATCGCGGCTGGCGACCTGAATGGCGATGGTCACCTGGATTTGGCCGTGACCAACAACGGCAGCGGCACCAGCGGGAACAGCGTTTCGGTCCTGCTCGGAATCGGCAATGGACAATTCCAGCCGGCTTCCAACATCCCGGTGGCAACCGGTCCTATGGGAATCGCGATTGCCGATCTGAACCATGACAACAAGCCGGACCTGGTGGTGACGAACTCTGGCACCGATCAAGTCTCGATCATCCTGGGCAAGGGAAACGGCACTTTCGGGAATCCGAAACCTTTCACCGTACGCACAGGAGTGAAACCTCCCAGCGGTTATTTTCCGGATTATGTCTCGGTTGACGATTTCAATGCAGACGGCAATCCGGATCTCGTCGTCGCGAACCTGTTCTCCTCGACGGCTACCATCCTGCTGGGCGATGGCAAGGGCGCGGTCGGTAAACCTCTGAACTTGTTGGTCGGCGCTACGCCGCTGGCGGTCCTGACGGGAGACTTCAATCACGACGGGCGTCGCGACTTCATCACCTCAAATCAGGCGGGTGGCACTGTCTCGCTCTACTTGGGCAAAGGCAACGGAACCTTCCAGGGCGAGTCGAGTTTCCCGAGCCAGGCGCGTGCCGACCAGATTGCCGTTGCCGATTTTAACAATGACGGAATCTCCGATATCGCTACCGCCAATGGCGGTCTTGGCTTCAACGGCAATACGGTGTCCGTTTTTCTTGGCAAAGGAAATGGCACCTTCGGCGCCGAGAGTGTTCTCAGCACCGGACGCGATCCGAACGGCATCACTGCCGCTGACTTTAACGGCGACGGCAATCTCGACCTGGCGGTCTCCGACGGTTTCGAAACCTCCGGAAATAAGGGTCTGATGATTTTCCTGGGCAATGGCGACGGCACCTTCGTCAGCGGGCCCACGCTCAGCGGACTATCAGCTCCCAAGTCGAGCGTGGCTGCCGACTTCAACCAGGATGGAAAGATGGATCTGGCAGTGTGCACCGGCGATGAGCGTGGAGCGACGCTGCTGCTTGGAGATGGCAAAGGTGGCTTTCCCACCAGCAGCACCATCAAACTCAGCAGTGCTTGTCTCGATGTCCTCACCGCCGACTACAACCGCGATGGCAAGCCGGACCTGGCGTTTCGTCTCGAGCGAGGTCCGGAAACGCCGATCACCTTTATCGCGTTGAACACCGGTAATGGAACCTTCGGCGCCGCGACCAGCATTACACCCTTCGACGCATTCGGCATCGCTACGGGAGACCTCAACAACGACGGCATTCCCGACGTGGTCGTCTTTGAGGCCGGTGTACTGGAGGCCCTGATCGGCGATGGCACGGGGAAATTTACTTCCAAGGGCTTTGTTCACGGTCCGTTTCCGACGCTGTTTCACTTCAGCCAAAACCCGATCGTTGCCGACCTGAACGGCGACGGCTTCCAGGACGTAGCCATCTGCGATGAGGCTGGACACACTTTGTCCGTCCTGCTGGCAAAGAGCGACGGCTCTCTTGCGGATGAATTGGTGTTCGCCGGCGGCGGCGATGAGTCTTCCGCGGTGGCGGCCGGCGACTTCAATCGCGATGGTCTCACGGATTTAGTCCTATCCGGACTCGACGACCGAAACAGCAAAGGGATTGTGACAATTCTGCGAGGAGTCCCCCCGCCGCGGTAGTAAAGACAACAGGGTGGCAAGCGCCTGAGGTGGAAGAGCGGGCCTTTAGGCCCGCGTCAACGCGCGATAAAGAACCGGGGCTTCAGCCCCCGGGACGGGCGACAGCGCGGAGTTAGGACTAGCAGAAATATTTGACGAGCGATGACTGTGTGGGGACAGCCGCCCCCGGCTGTCCGGTCGAGCGAAGCTCGATTTGGTTTTCACCACAGAGTCGCGAAATCACAAAAGAGAACAAGACGGGCCGAAAAGCGCGGGCCCCCGCCGCGCCTTTTCTTAAGCCGCGGCCCATCCCGATTGGCGTCATCCCGGCTTAGCCGACTTTTGATGAAGAGCGAAGCATCTCTCCCGCAACGTCAACTTTGTCATCCTGAGGCCCGCGTCTTTGGCGGGCCGAAGGACCTATGGACTCGTGTCACCATATTCGCCGCGGCAAGTTGCACAGGTCCTTCGCCAGAAAAAAGGCCCCTCAGGATGACAAACGTCGAATGCGTTGTTTAGCGATTGGGCCCGTGGTTCCCTTCCGGCGGATGAGCGAAGCCCCAGCAAGACTCAGGTGGGGACAGCCGCCCTCGGCTGTCCGGTCGAGCATAGCTCGACCTAGGTTTTCACCATAGAGGCACGAAGGCACAGAGAAAAGTGACAAATAAGGGCGGATGCCCCATTCAAGCCAGACTTTGGCTTGAGTGGTGCAGTTCGCTCCCGTTCGCTCAGGAGAAGGTACACGTGCTCCGGCCTGACGACATATCCGTAGGCGCGAAGGCGAAAGTTGCGGATGCGTTCAAGGGCATTCCGTTGTGGAAGAGCGGGGCTTCAGGCCCGCGACAACCCGCCATCAAAGAACATGAGCTTTACCCCCCCGGAGAAGTGTCATTAAAACCCCCGCAACGGAGGCGCTTTCTTCGGTCTTGGTCTGTCGGGCATTCGTGAAACAGAGCGCATCGATTTCCCGGATTGAAGTTATGGCGTGCCGCCGCCACTCACGAAGACGTACTGGTCTCCACTTCCATCGTCAGTGGCAACCGTCAAATCCGAGGCGAAGAAGCCCCAGAATATCGGTTTGAAGTACACGGTTATGGCGCAACTGCTCTTCGCGGGTATCAATCGGCAGTGATTGGTTTGAACGAAGTTCTCCGGGTTAAAGTTTAAGAAAACCACTCCGGTGACATCGACAGGACTCACGTCGGTATTCGTAACGGTGACGGTTTGAGGCGCACTCCTCGTGCCGCGCTTTTGCTTGCCAAAGTCCAACTTGCTCGGAGACAGCGTGAACACCGTGCAAATACCGGTAAGCGGGAGCGTCTGCGATCCTGAAGAGGCGTCGTCTACAACCACAATCGTCCCTGCTTCCACACCACGCTTCTTGGGCGTGAAGGTCACGCTGATTGTGCAACTCTGAGTGATGGGCAGCGTCGCCGGACAATTATTCGTTTGGGTGAAGTCTCCCGATGCGGTAATGCTGGAGATATGAAGATCCGCCGTTCCTGTGTTTGTGAGCGTGGCGGTCGATGGCCCCTCGATTGTGTTGAGGAGCGCTCTGGGAAAGCTCAAACTTCCTGGAGAGAAAGTGACTGCCGGGGAACCGGCTATCTGTTGGAATGTCGAGAGCGTTCCGGCGCCGTAGCTTACGGCAAGGTCGAGAGCCCCATCGCGGTTGAAGTCTCCCGCAGCCATCTCGATGGATGTAAAGTCTGCGGGGAAGTTGAGCGAAGTCTGGAATGTCCCGTCGCCATTGCCCGGCAAGACAGAAAACGCGTTGCTCGCCGTGACTGCAATATCCAATTTGCCATCGCCGTTGAAGTCTCCGGCGATAAGGCCACTTGAGGTGCAGCAGGCTCCGGAGTAGTTCACAAACGGCTGGAAGGTGCCGTCGCCATTGCCCAGCAGCACCGCGATCGAACCACCAGTGTATCCCGTAGCCAAGTCCAGCTTGCCGTCTCCATTGAAATCGGCGGCGATAATGTCCACCGATGCAGACTGAACGGGATAGGTAACTTGTCCGTTGAAGGTGCCGTCACCCTTGCCGAGTAACACTGAGATGGAGTTGGAATTCGTGTTGGCGACGGCGATGTCGATGACGCCATCATGGTTGAAGTCGCCTACTGCGATTCCAGTGGGCCGGTGTTTTGTCCCATAATCGACGCGAGGTTGGAAGGTTCCATCGCCGTTACCCATCAGAATTGAGAGGCTGCCATTGGAGCCGCAAGTCGAGCCGCCGCATTCCGTGATGGCTAGGTCCAACTTACCATCCCCATTGAAATCGGCTACGGCAATGTGTCCCATCGAAATCCCTAGTGAAAAGGTGGCTTGCGTCTGGAATGTGCCATCGCCATTGCCCAGCAGAATCGACACCGTTCCGTTCGAAGCGCAGGTCGAATCCGATCCGCAGACATTTACAACGGCAAGATCGATCTTGCCATCCGCGTTAAAGTCGCCGGTAGCGATCCCGTAAGGAGAGTCACCTACCGGATAGCTCACGGCGGTTTGGAATGTGCCATCGCCATTGCCGAGCAGTACGTCCACCGAATTCGGGAAAACGCTCGTATCCGCTTCCGCAATTGCGATGTCCAGCTTGCCATCTCCATTGAAGTCGGCAACGACGGGCTGGCCGAGAAGCGAGCCAAAAGAGAATGTCGTATCTATCTTGGAGAAGTTCAGAGTCGATGCGGATGCGATCACCTGCACGAACTGTGCGTTCGACGTGCCTCCGCCCGGGCTTGGATTGACCACAGTGATCAAGCCTGTGCCCGCATTCGCCACATCGGACGACAGAATGTCGGCGGTGAGTTGCGAACTTGAAACGAAGTGCGTGGTCCGAGCGTTTCCGTTCCAGTGCACGACGGAAGTCGAGATCAATCCCGATCCGTTCACTGTGAGCGTGAATCCAGCGCTTCCCGGCGCGACCGCTGCTGGAGCCAGCGGTTGATTCAGGAGAGGGACGGGATTCGAGGCTGCTGCAAACGCGGAACTGAGCCACAGCAGCAGGACAAGGAAAAGAAGGTTGACGCAAGCAAGACGGCAGGCTGCACGTGAACGAATACCAGTAAAACCAACATTAATGCGAGCGACCTGAAAACGATGCATTGGAGTCTCCCTAAATCTGTAGGTCTGGGGTGGGCCGAATGGCGCATGAGGTGACGGTTACTACAGTACGCAGTCAATTGCGGACTCTGACTTTCACGGTGCTGGCCGGGCGTCGAAACCGCCAGAGTTTACGGCTGGTTCGAGAGCTTCGGGCGGACTGCGTGCAAGTATTTGCCGCAGTGATGAGCCTGTCAAGATGCAGAATCTTGCGGCATTGTCAGCCCGTTCTGTTCTCGCGAATCGGGTCAACTGTCGAATACAGGGACGGGTGGCCCGGCTCCTGAATCCCGTCGACACGACCAACACCGTGGGTGCCCCGCTCTTCGCGTAATTTGCGAAGGGCGGGTACCCGACTGCCAACGCTAAAGGGTTTTATTCCAAAGAATCCAACCAGGATTCTCGCCTCGCGTGCTTCCCATCACCCACGTCCGTGACCACGCACACGGACCTCACCCCTCATTTCTGGCAGAGTAACGTAGCCGCAATGTGTGGCAAGCCTCCACGGACCAAAAGTCCGTTGGGGGTTTTGTTTTGGGATTAAACCAATACTCAGTACTCGGTACCCAGTACTCGGCACTGCAGTCGTTCTTTGACAACCGGATGCGCAGAAAAAATGGCTCGCTCCTCAATTGCTGAATGAGGAGCGGGCCCGGCGGCAGCGTTGCAAAGAACTTCACCACGGAGACACGGAGCCACAGAGAAAAACAAAAAGCCTTCTCCGTGACTCAGTGCCTCCGTGGTAAGTCTTCCGAAAGCCAAGAGCCAGGAGCCAAAAAAGCCAAAAGCGGAAACCCAATGTTCTCAAGATTTTCCCCGCATCCCCGTGAGCCCGTTAGACAAACTTCATTTTTCCCTCCAACCCGATGATTCCAAAGATCACCCGGGGGAGGGGTAGGAGCACGAAAATCAATGCCGACTTATCCCGATCGTTGTCAGCACATCAAGGTCAATGGAGTGCAGTGCGGATCGCCCGCCCTGCGCCGCAACCGTTTCTGTTTCTTTCACAAGCGCTTTCAAACCGAGCGCATCCGTCTCGCCGCCGATCGCCGCCGCCGCGGCGTCGCCACCTTTACTCTGCCCGTTCTCGAAGATGCCAACTCCATTCAGATGGCCATCATGCAGATCATGCGCCTCATTCTCACCGGACAGATCGAGCACAAGAGCGCCAGCCTGCTTCTCTACGCGCTGCAAACGGCAAGCTCCAATCTTCGCAGTACGAAGTTCGATCCCCTCATGCACAGCGTCATTCTCGATCCACGCGACGCAGCCATCACGCCCCTAAATGAATCCGCGTGGAACGACGAAGAGTTCGAAGACGAGGACGAAGAGGAAGAAGAGCCAGACGAAGTGGAAGTTGCGGCGCAGAAAGCAGCCGAACAGGCCGCGATTCTGGCCCGCGTCCAGGCTCAAAACAAAATCAAGGCTCGCGAGCAGGAACAGAGACGCGAGCGCCATCGTGAAGAACTGCGCAAATGGAACGATGCGCATCCCGATCAGGACGAATGCTACCTCGACGAGCACGGAATGGTCGCGCGCAGGCCCAGAAAGCGGCCGGTCAGCACAACCGTCGATAGAGTTGGCGCAGCGGTGGAAGCCGCTCGCAAAGTACAACCAGGCTCGTAACAGGAAGCGGAGAGCTGAGCAGGCTTACGGCTGTTTCGGCCAGGGTTTGTCTTGCGCTTCCCAGGGATGCGATGTCGGGAGATGACAAATCTCCGCTTCGTCTTCTGCCAGCAGGAGAATCGCGATGCTGAGCACTTCGATTTCTCTTTGCAGTTGTCGAAGCTCTTCCTGCTTCCGGCGCAGTCCTTGATCGACGAGACTCGGCGTGTAAGAGATCGTCTTCAGCGAGGGAGCGGCCGGTTTTTCTAGAACGGCTCCAGAAAGCGCGCGCATGTGATGCTTGGTTTCCGTGTCTGGAGGCAGTTGGCTGAGGAACTCCAGTCCCAATCGATCGGCGCTTCGGTATCGGACAACAGCGGTCACGCGCGAAGGTTCGGTTGTGGGGAATTGAAGCTGCATCAGGTCGCCCGGATTGAGCGCGATGTCGGCGTGAAGCGCCATGCCGGCTCGGCTGATCTCGCTGCCGCGGGCCATCACGGGAGCGGTAAGGATGCCGTTCATGGCGACGATGCGCACTGGCAGGTCGATCTGGTAGCGCGGCCAGCGGCGCGTGTTGTGTTGGGGGCGGGCTGTCGTGATACTAGGTTCCATCGCGTCTCCCATAGCGCGTGTCGGTACGTTCGACGTGCTGACTCCGAGTCCTGCGGCGCGACCCTTCCTGGCGGCGGCTGACAAATTCCGGGTTGTCGAGATGAACGTTCAATTTCGATCCTCTCTCAACCTCAAAGTTTGTTGTCCGCGAGTGCTTTGGAGCAAAGCTACCGCTGTGGACTACGAAGTGGTGGGCAATGCCAGTGTCGTGGGATTCGTGAACGTTTTCAAATTACCAACGTTCAAAGTAACGAACGTTACCGGCTGACAGGGGAGTTACAGCGACAGAAGGATGAGAGACTTGAAAAGGGAGTGGAAGAAGCCCTTTCGCGCGGGTGTCGGTGCGTTCAGAGCTGCTCTGTACTTGTCGATCCACTCATCTTGCACCGGATTTGAGAGCGATTGCACGGTAGAACGAAGCCGGCCCTGATCCAGCTTGTCGACACCGACGAAGCGAAACGGCTGACGATCCGTCGAGACCGGGCGCAACATTTCGACCGCGCCCAGCACGGGTCCAGTGCTGGTTACGAATAAGAGTTTGAGGCGAGCACCCTGCTCCAGAGTGTTGGACATGTTGAGCAGGCCGCCGTTGAGCGATAGAACCTCCAACTTTCCCCGCTGCTGGCGCCCGTCGGGCATGCGGAGAATCGCTGGCGTAGCGTCTCCAAGGTGCACGCGTGGGCTGCGCAGTAAGGTGTGGGGGTTGACCATACGTTTGATGAGTATCCTTCGTCCCAATTGAATTAGGAAAGTTACGGAAGTTCGGGAGAGGGGCTGATTACCCTGCGGAGACAATGCCGCGAGCCTCTGGATCAAGCCTTCTGGTCTGGAAGCGCGCGCAGCAAGGCTGCAAGTTCGGCGACCTTTTTTTCGAAGATCTCGGACTCGCTTTCCGAAAGGGTTCCGAGTGGATCGGAGGATTTCATTTGCGAAGTTCCCGCGGATGTGTGAAATTCCCGCGCAAGCGTTGTCTGCGCCACCTGCGCCAGATTTGCGGAATTGATTCCGCCGCCAGGCATCACGCCAATTCTGTCTCCCCCAATTTGGACGAGACGCGCGAGAGTGGGAAGTGACTCTGCCGCAGGGATCGCTCCACCTGCGGTCAGGATGCGCGTTGCTCCAGTTCGGATGACGTCTTCCAGCGATTCGTCGAAATTGTCCGAGAGATCGAACGCGCGATGAAACGTAACGGGCAAGGGATGTGCAAGCGCCACAAGGGCGGATGCTTTCTCGACGTCGATGCGCCGGTTGGCACGCAAGACTCCCAACACAACACCATCGATTCCGAATTGCTTTGCCGCTCGGATATCGTTCCGCATAACTTCGAGTTCATCGTCTGAGTAAGAGAAATTGCCCGAGCGCGGACGAATCAGAACATGAATCGGAATACTCAACTTTCGGCGCGCGCTCTGCATAAGCTCTGCGCTGGGAGTGACTCCGCCGGAGGGAAGGTCGCTGCATAGTTCAACGCGCTGCGCGCCGCCTCGTTGGGCTGCAATGGCGTGGCCGAGAGTTTGGACGCAGACTTCCAGAGTGCGCTGATTAGGCATGAATGAGATGGCGTCGAAAGTTTACCTAGAAAGTGTGCGGAAATCTGAATTGTATCGGCCTCAGCAGCACACGAACATTGCCGATGTGCCCGAGATTGTCGGCAGTGCGAAGGGGCATCCACGCTAGATCGGATTCGAATCGCATCGGCTTTCATGGTCTGAACCGTGCTATCCTACTCTTGTCTCTTCTAGCATCTCTCCGCCGTACCCCTCCTGGGAGTCGGTGTCTTGCAAAAATCTGACAAGGCACGCACACCATAAGGAGCCCTCATGGTCACGAAACTCCCATTCGGGGGCCCGTCCGCCTCCAAGCCGGAAGGCGTTTTTCGAAACGATGGCGACGGGAACACAATCTACAACAAGATACTTCTCGGACTTAGCGATCGGGATTGCAACTCCGTCGTCGGCGAGACGGTTTTTGTGAATTTGAGGCTGCATGAAGTGCTGCAGGAAGCCGGCGGCATGATTCGATACTGTTATTTTCCGAACACGGCAATGGCTTCTATCCTGAACGTCATGGATGACGGCCGGAGCGTTGAGGTCGGCCTTGCCGGCAAAGAAGGTTTCGTTGGAGTGCCGATCGTGGCTGGATTTCGGAGCAGCGCCAGCCGCGTTGTGACACAGGGCGACGGCAGCGCCTTCAGGATCAGCGCCGACAACCTCAGAAAATCTCTGCGCGTTTGCCCGCAACTGACGAAAGACTTGCTGCGGTATTTGCAGGAAGCACTGATGGAAACCACGCAGATTGCGGCATGTAATCTGTTTCACAATGTCGACGAGCGCCTCGCGCGTTGGCTGCTCATGACTCACGATCGAGTTCAGTTGGACAAATTGCCGCTGACGCAGGAATTTCTGTCGCAGATGCTGGGAATACGGCGTGCCAGTGTTTCGGTGGCAGCCGGCATTCTGCAGAAGCGCGGCCTCATCCGCTACAACCGCGGGCAAGTTTCGATCCTCGATCGACCGGGACTCGAGGATGCGTGTTGCGAGTGCTATGCCTTGATCCAACAGCAACTCAAGAATTGGCGCGCCGAGATCCAGTAGAAGCTATCAATCCTCGCCAGGCGTGATTCGGCTCTTCTCTTTCGTGTGTCAGCGCTGCGCTTTGAAAATACGAAACAGCCTTCAGCTGTTTCAGGAATGCGCACACCAAGAATAAATAGACAGTCGCAGCGCCGGCCATCCCGGCCGATGCTCTCTGGTATATAGTGTTGCCACGCAAACGCCGCTCGGAGCGTTAATTCCTAGTATTCAAACGATTCAGCGCGCGTGACAGCGGCACGCAGGTGTTTCGAATCCGTTCCATCGATCAGGAGGTCATGATGAGCCCACTCGCTTCGAATCGGCCGCAACGTCGCCAACCGTTTTTTTCAATCATATTGATTGGGATTGCACTCTTGTTGCCGGCAGTACTTCTCGCGCAGGGCTACTTCGGAACGGTGAGCGGTGAACTGACCGACGCTTCGGGCGCGGTGGTGCAAGGAGCGAACGTCGTTCTCAAGGATCAACAAAAGGGCTTTACGTTCACGGCGACCTCCGACAGCAACGGACGGTATTTGTTCCGTTCGATTCCTCCCGGCTTCTATTCGGTCTCGGCGGAAGCGCGAGGATTCGAAAAAGCGGTCACGGTGAAGGTCAAAGTCGACATCAATGAAAATGCGACCGCGAATCTCAGCCTGAAGGTGGCAGGCGCGAGTCAGACTGTCCAGGTTTCGGCCGAAGCGCAAGCCATCCAAACGGAAGACGCGGAAACCGGTCAGGTCGTCAATCGCCGGTTCATCAACAATCTGCCATTGCTCGACCGCAACGTGATGACGCTGACCAGTCTCGCCCCGGGCGTTACCGAGATGGACGACCAGTGTGATGTCACCTGCACCGGGACGAATTTTGTTTCCAACGGCAGTCGCGGGTCCACGGCAGACATTCTGACGGATGGAGCGTCAGTCACGAACTCCGAGCCGAACGGTGGCGTGACTCAGGCAACGTATGTGCCATCACCCGAAGCGATCGAAGAGTTCAAAGTGCAGCAGACGAACTTCAGCGCTGAATACGGATTTTCCGGCGGGTCGGTTATCAACATGGTCACGCGGTCAGGATCGAACAAGTTTCATGGAAGCGGCTACGACTTCGTGCGTGACGACATGTTCGATGCAAACAACTGGTTCGCCGATCGCGCTGGGCAACCGCTGCCGCCACTGCGCCGCAACAACTACGGTTTTACGATTGGCGGCCCGATCATCAAGAACAAGACTTTTTTCTTCTTTGACTATGATGGGCTGCGTTCTTCAGGGCTGAGCACGGCCCAGTTTGGTGTGCCGAGCGATCTCATGCGCGCCGGTGACTTTGGCGAAGTGTGCGATGCGCAAGGCGGTTCATTCGACAATACTGGACGTTGCAGCGTGGACGCCGGACAACTGTGGGATCCATACCTTCGTTTCTACGATTCGGGTACCGGTGCAGCGGTAAGAAATAGCGACAGTTCGTTCATCCCCTTCAACAACCTGGCTGCCTATACGAGTCCCGGCAGCACCAAACTGCCGGCGAGCCTTGAACCGCCGAACACACCTGGCAACCTGATCGATCCGGTAGCGCAAAATTTGATGAAGCTTTACCCGGAGCCAAATGTTTCGGGCCAAAGTATCTACAACAACTGGTTCGGATCAGGTTCGAATCGTGGATACAACGACCAGTTCGACATCAAGATTGACCATCGCTTTAACGAGAAGAATCTGATCAGCATGAAGTATTCGTACGAGTACAACCATGGCAAAGGACTGAATTGCTTCAAGAACTTCGCAGATCCATGCCAAGGCGGCCCGGGATGGACCAACGCGCACCTTTTTGCGATCAACGACACGCACACTTTCAGTCCTACTTTGTTGCTGAATACGACTTTGGGTTTTACGCGTGGCGTGTGGCACATCGACTCCTACAACCCTCAGGGGGTTACAGACCCTCTTGGTACGCTGGGTTTCCCGTCGTACTTGCAGAGCAACGGGTTTGCCGGCGTTCCTGCTATTTATCTCACTCAATACGTCAACAACGGCTCGACCAATATCGGCACCGACCCGTACGGCAACTACCGACTGGGCCAGGACACTGGACAGTTAGCAGTCACGCTCGACAAAGTTCACGGAACGCACGAGATCAAGTTTGGATTCGATGGCCGCATCCACCAGATGAATTACATCCAGACTAACGCGCCGGTAGGACTTTTCACTTTCGACGAGCACGGTTCTGATGCCTGTCCCTTGGGATTGACGGGAATCGAAAATTGCGGCGGCGATCCCATGGCCAGCTTCCTCATGGGTACCATGGCGAACGATGACAATGGCAACTCTTACTATGAAATCCAATTCCGGCCCGCAACCGAAAATTTCCAGTACGGCTTTTTTGGACAGGACAACTGGAAGGTCACCCCAAAACTGACCCTGAATCTGGGTTTGCGATACGACGTCACGCTACCGCGGACCGATCGGCATGACCGGCAAGACTGGTTTGATACCAATGTGCAGAGCCCGCTAAACGGCGGCAGCCTCTCCTACAATGATGAGATCTCCGGTCAGCCGGTGACTCTACAACTCCACGGCGGAGAAGTTTTCGCCAGTTCGAGCCAGCGCACAAACTACGTTACTGACTGGCGCGACCTGCAGCCGCGATTCGGCTTGGCTTTCCAGTTCACTCCTAAAACTGTGCTTCGGGGAGGCTACGGTATTTACTACGGACAGTCGCGGTCGGGCGTTACTGGTGTTGTGCCGTATGGTGCTCAGGGATTCAATCAGTACACCAATCTGATCGAAACCTATCAGAACGATCATGCCACACCCTGGGTTCACTTGAGCAACCCTTATCCAAACGGATTGATTCAGCCGGCTGGGAACTCTCTTGGCCTCATGAACGACGTTGGATTCAACGCCAATGGCCCGCTTCGCACCGCCGTGGCGAACCGTACTCCATACGAGCAGAGTTGGAGTGTCGGGATAGAACGCCAGTTGCCTGGGAATGTATTGATCAATGCGGAGTACATCGGCAAGAAGGGCACGCATCTTCCTTTCAGCGGCGCCAACCAGTTGAACATTCTGGGTCCGCAAATCGAGAGCCCGTCTGCCAATATCAACGATCTGCTTACGTTTGTAGACAATCCATTCTCGTCGCAATTGGGGGGACCGATCAGCGATCCGAACAGCGTTCTCTCGTCGCCTACAGTCCAGGAGTTCCAGTTGCAGCTTCCCTATCCGCAGTTCACGGGAGTGGCAACGGACGTCCAGTTGATTGCCAATTCCATTTATCACGGGCTGCAATTGCTGGCGGAAAAGCGCTACTCCAATGGCTTGCAATTCCTGGTGACCTATACCTGGTCGAAATCGGTTGATGACTCGTCACAAGCTGACGACAACGTGACTTGGCTAGGAAGTTTCACCAGCCTGCAGGACCCCAACAAGCCATGGCTGGAGCGCAGTCTTTCCACCTTCGACATCCCGCACGTCGTGCAGTTCAGCTATACCTATGACTTGCCGATTGGGCGGCACCACGCGTTAGGGGGCAATATGCCGCGCTTCCTAGACGCAATTGTTGGCGGATGGAAGACGAACGGTATCTGGCGCATAGCCGATGGCCGCCCGCTCACATTTTCACTCGCCGACGGCAACTCGCTTCCGACGTACGGCACGCAGAGGCCGAACATCGTCGGAATTCCTAAGCGCAACCGAGGATCGGATTGGGTCGACCAGTACTTTGCGGACCCAAACGTATTTCAGCGCCCGGACGACTTCACGCTCGGCAACGCTCCACGAGCCTATGGAGGCATTCGTACGCCCTGGTCGTTCACCACGGACTTGTCGCTAGCCAAGCAGTTTACGTTACGCGAAGAGATGAACCTTGAGTTTCGTATCGAGGCGCGAAATGCGTTTAATCACCCTGTGTTCGCCGGGCCGGATACATCGGTCGACGATGGGACTTTCGGTCAGGTGACCAGCACGTCTGGCAACGGACCGCGCGAGATGCAGTTGGCTATCAAATTCACTTTCTAATCCGTTGAGGGAGACCGGCGATCACAGGGCATTCCTCGGGCGCTGAAGCGCGGACGCAATTTGGACGACTGAAGGCACGAGTGGAACTCGTGCCCTTACCAAGACCGGTCAAATGGAGTTCTTCGCAGCTAGGCCGTGCGCGACAAAAGAATGAAAGGAACGACTATGCGTAAGAGTGCCGGTCGCAGCCTGTTCGCTGTTTGGATAACCATCACCGCGCTGGGCGCAATGTATTCTGCGCGGGCGCAGAAGGTGGTGGTGGATGCCACGCCATCTCATGTTGTAAACACGTTCAGCCCTCCCCACGCGCTCGGAGCGTCGATCGATCGACTTAAGACGGGCACTCCCGACAGGCTTCTGACGAATCCCCTGCTGAAGGAGATTCTCGGGGCCGGTTGGCAGACTGTTTCCTATCGACAAAACACCGAGCTGATGGTGGAAGCCTGGCACTGGAATCCGAGCGGCGCGTGGAGCAATGAAGAAAAGAAGGAAGGGTATTTCGTGGGAAGCGCGAATCCCACTGGCGAGATGATTCACAATTCCTGGGCCTATCCTCTGCCGCATCGCGGGTTCAGCCGCGGAGACGGCAATGGCTGGTCGCGACTCACCGATGGCGATCCCAATTCGTATTGGAAGAGCAATCCTTATTTGACGAAGACTTTTACAGGCGAAGAGGACTCGCTGCATCCGCAGTGGGTGATGATCGATTTGGGCAGCAAGATCGATGTGAATGCGATTCGTATTGCCTGGGCCAATCCATATGCGCGGAAATATTCGGTGCAATTCTGGACAGGGGAGTTGGAGCCGTTCTATGAAGGTACGACGAAGGGTACGTGGCAGACATTTCCGCTGGGGAATGTGACCGACGGGAAAGGCGGGACGGTCACGCAGAAGTTGGTTTCGTGGATGATCCCTGTGCGCTACCTGCGCATATGGATGACGGAATCGTCGAATACGTGCGACACGCATGGCTCTGCCGACAAGCGCAACTGCGTGGGATATGCGATTAATGAACTCTACGTGGGAGCGCTCTCGGCGGATGGCGCGTTCAACGACTATGTGACGCACTTTCCGAGCCGCCAGCAGACCGTTACTTGGCCGTCGTCGGTGGATCCGTGGACCGCTGCGACCGACCTTGATCAGTCGCGGGGAGATCAAGTCGGATTCGACTTCTTCTTTACCAGCGGCATCACGCGAGGGCTGCCGACGATGGTGCCGATCGCGATGCTGTATGCCACGCCCGAAGATGCGGCGAACGAAATCGCATATCTCTACAAGCGGAAGTATCCGATCTCGTGGATCGAGATGGGCGAAGAGGCCGATGGGCAGCACATGCTGCCGGAAGATTATGGCGCGCTTTACATTCAATTTGCGAGCGCCATTCACAAGTTGGTGCCCGAGGCCAAGCTCGGCGGGCCTCCCTTTGAAGGAACGTTCGGCGACGTTGAGGTGTGGCCGGACGCGAATGGGAAAGTTTCGTGGATCGGGCGGTTTGTGGATTATTTGAAATCCCACGGACGGCTCAACGACTTCACGTTTTTTTCCTTCGAGCACTATCCGTACCAGGATCGTCCGACGTATTCGTGGGCCGATCTGTATCCGGAGCCGGGTTATGTGAGCCACATCGTGCAAGTGTGGAGAGACAACGGCGTGCCGGCGAATATTCCGTTCTTCATGACGGAGGGAAATATTGGAGGCGGCGCGCCGCCTTCGACGGTGAAAAGCGGATTATGGCTTGCGGACTACGTGGGCAGCATGATGAGCGAAGGTGCGGGCGCGACGTACTACTTCCACTACATGCCGTATCCGGAGAATTTCGGTGGCTTTGGGAATTTTCTGTGGATCGACCGCGATTTCAAGGTGCTGGGCTATCCGCCACAGTACCTCGCGGCGCAGTTGATCACGCAGGAATGGGTGCAGCCGGTTGACGCTCCGCACCGGCAGTTCAAGGCCGCGAGCGATGTAAATGACGCGGCGGGGAATGTGCTGGTGACTGCGTATGTGGTGGAGCGTCCGGACAAACAGTGGTCGGTGATGCTGGTGAACCGCGATCAATTTAACGATCACTCGGTGAAGGTTGTGTTCTGCGGATGCGGAGAGCAAGAAAGAGCGGCATTTTTCTGGGCCGGTGGCGCGCATCACGTTCGGATCGAATGAATATCAGTGGCACGCGCAAGGCGAAGGTGGACACGCGGATCCCGGACGGTCCGGCTTCGAGGTCTACCGTGAATGGGAGTGCGGAGACGATGTTCAGTGTGCCGAAAGCTTCGATCACTGTGCTGCGTGGGACGGTCGCGCCTTAGACTCTTCGCGGCTTGCGAGCGAGTTTTTACTCGCGAAGGTAGGCCAGGTTGTCGAAGCGCAATCCTCCTGGATGCGTGAATTCGAAGTCCACGATGGAACTTGCTTCGCCATCCTGTCCTGGACGTTTACTGCCTGAATCACTACGACACCTTCCCGACTTCGGCAGTCTTTATTGCGCGCTTTGCGCGCAACCCCGGACGAATGCGTCCGGGGCTACATAAAAAGCCGCGCCATCTTTAATTCGCAATCCCGAATGAATTCATAAGGATACGCGACCTCTGCCTAATTTCGAAATTTCAACGACTTCCTGACGTCGAAGATTTTATTCCTGCCTTGTAATAATCCGACCGCCTCACCGTCTTTAGTTATGAGAAAAGGTCGTGGGAGGCGTAACCTGCAAACCGCACTGAAAGAAGAACAAGGAATCACGATTCCGACCGAACTCGAGCTCGCTTTTCGGGCGCATCACGGCATGGTTTTCCGCACGGCGTACCGGATTACGGGCAACGCGGCGGACGCCGAAGACGCGCTGCAGGCCGTGTTTCTGCGAATGCTCCGCCAGCGGGCGGGAACGGGGGCTCCGGAGAATCCGGAGAGCTACCTGCGGCGGGCGGCGATCAACGCGGCGCTCGACGTGATCCGCTCGCGACAGACGGACCGCACGGTTGAGTTAGACATCGACCTTCCTCACTCTGAAAGTCCCGAACTTCGGCAAGCACTGAAGCGTGCCTTGGCGCAACTGGAGCCTCGCTCTGCCGAAGTCTTTACCCTGAGATTTTTCGAAGGATTTACGAATCCGCAAATCGCGACCATGCTCGGCATTTCACGGGTGCTTGTGGCCGTTATTGTCCACCGCACCCGCCAGCAACTTCGCAAAGAACTTAGCAGCTATTTAGGAGACCGGTCATGAAGAACGACAAGTTCGACCATCTGCTTTCGACAATTCGCAACCAGCACGTTGACGACAAGGTCGTATCGCGGGCCAGCGAGCGCGTGTGGGAATCCATCACAGGCGAGCCGTCGACTTTCGATGCAAGCGCGAGCCGGCTGCGAAACTGCGCGGACTTTCAGGCGCTGATTCCCGCCTACGTGGAACAACGCTTGCCCGCTGGTCGCGTCATGCTGTTCGACGACCATGTGCACGGCTGCGTGGCGTGCAGGCACGCGCTGCAGGAAGCGCGCGATGGAGAGAAGCAAGTGGTTTGGAAGATGAAGGCTGGATCATCCGGGCGCTCGCGGATGTGGGGCTGGGGATTTGCGGCGGCCGCAGTTGCGGCGGTTGCTATCGTCGCGGTCGGGTTCAATATTGGTGTTCTTCCGGGCCAACATCCCGTCCACGGCGCTGTCGAAAGTGTGAATGGCTCGCTCTACGCGGTATCGGGCGATGAAGTGAAATTGATTCCGGCGGGTTACGAGATCAGTAGCGGAACGAATATCCGGACGGCAAAAGGTTCCACGGCGGTGTTGCGATTGACCGATGGGTCGCGGATCGAAATGGGCGAACGCGCCGGAGTCTCGGTGTCACGCGCGTGGAAGGGCACGACGATCCGCCTGGAGGACGGCCAGGTCATCGTACAAGCAGCCAAGCAGCATGCCGGCGCGCACCTGTTCGTTGCGACCGATGATTCGCTGGTTTCGGTGAAAGGAACGATCTTCTCGGTGCGGCACGGAATGAAGGGCACGCGGGTTGCGGTGATTGAGGGCGTGGTTCGCGTCGATTCAGGCGATTCCACGAATGAACTGCGTGCCGGCGATCAAGCCACGTCGAACGCGAACGTGGCCAAGGTTCCGATTCGAACGGAAATCGCATGGAGCCGAGATTCGGCGAAGTATCTGGCGCTGTTGGGCGACTTCGCGATCCTGCAGAAGCAGATCGCTGCCATTCCGGGACCGGGCTTGCGTTACAGCTCCGATCTTCTCCCTTACGTTCCGGATGACACGGTTGTTTATGCGGCGATCCCGAATCTTTCGAACACATTGGCTGAGGCTGGACGACTGTTTCATGACCGCCTGCAGCAGAGTCCGGCTCTGCGAGAGTGGTCAAAGCAGCAGCAAAAGGGCAACGGACCAAAACTCGACGACGTGCTAAATCAGATTCAGAAGTTCAGCTCGTTCCTCGGCGATGAGATCGTATTCGCCGCCGGTAAGAGCGGATCCAAATACAGCGCGCCCGTAATTTTCGCGAGAGTGCGCCAATCAGGGCTGGAGGGTTCGGTGCAACTCGAAGACTTCCTGCAGAAGGAAGGACAGAAGCTAGGATCGAAGCGCGAACAGGCTCCATTGCAAATCGTCCACGATGTGTCGGCAATCCGTCCGGTGGCCGGCGGACCATTGCTTGTCTATCTGGACAACGATCTGTTGATTGCCAGTACGGGTGCAGCTGATCTGCAGCAGGCGGTGATGCGCGTGAAACAGGGGAATGGCGGAAAATTTGGCCAGACGCCGTTCTATCAGCGCATCGCGCAAGCCTACCAGCAAGGTGCGGAGTGGCTTTTCTGCGCCGACATGGAACAAATCCTGGTTCAGAACGTACATGAGAGTGGCAGGGACCACAGCCTGCCTCCTGGAATGGCAGACGCGCGCTACTTGACGATGGAGCACCGCGAAGTTGGCGGCAAGGCGGAGAATCAGGCCGCCTTGACCTTCGCATCTGACCGGCAAGGAGTGGCGGCATGGCTGGCCGCTCCGGCGTCGATGGGATCGCTGGAATTTGTTTCTCCGGATGCGAGCATGGCAACTTCGGTCGTGATCAAGAATCCCCGCAGCATTCTGGAAGAACTGTTCCAGGTAGTCGGAGCGGGGGACGCAAACTTCAACGAAGGGCTCGCCAACTTCGAGGCAAAGACCGGAGTTCGGGTGCTCGATGATATGGCGGCTCCCCTGGGCGGCGAAGTCACGATGGCCTTCGATGGCCCGATGGTGCCGACGCCGCGGTGGAAGCTGATCTTCGAGGTCTACGATCCAACGACCCTACAGGCGACGATCGAGAAATTGATCGACAGCTATAACCGCGAGGTTAAGGGCAACGATCGTTCTTTGCATCTCAGCAAGCGGCAGGTCGGATCGCAAACGTACTTCTCGATCAACAGCGGGAATACGACAGCGACGGAGATTGATTACGCTTTCGTGGATAACTATCTGATTGCAGCGCCGGATACGGGAACGATCTCGCGAGCTATTCAGATCCGCCAGGCGGGATTTACGTTGAGCCATTCGACGGCCTTCCAGTCGATGCTGCCGACGGACGGCTACACAAACTTCTCGGCGATTTTCTATCACAACCTCGGGCCTGTGATAGGGCCGCTCGCCGAGCAGTTGAGAAACAGTGGAACGTTGACTCCGCAGCAGCGTCAGTCGATCGACGCCCTGACGGCAAACTCGGCACCTGGACTGATCTACGCTTATGGCGAACGCGATCGCATCGTGGTGGCCAGCAATACTGGTTTCATGGGCTTCGACCTGGGAACGCTGCTGACGATGGGACATAATGGGCCGTTCCTGCCGCAGATGATGCTCGGCGGAGCCGGTAGCAATCAGCCGCCACAAACTCAATGAGTACGACGGCACAACTCGGAGCGACCGGCAGCGAAGTTGAATCGAAGCTGCCGGCCTCTCCGCTTGCGCCGCTGATCGAGCTGGACAATCTCGCGGTGCGGTTTGGGGACCGCGACATTCTCCGCGGACTCAATGCTTCCCTGCGCGGGAAAGCGATCGGCTTGCTGGGGCCGAACGGCGCGGGGAAATCGACGCTGATCAATACTCTCTTAGGTTTCTACCCTCCTCATGCCGGATCCGCGCGGGTCTTCGGATTCGATATCCGAAGAGACACCAAGAAAATTCGCGGCCTGATCGGATACATGCCGGAAAACGACGCCTTCATCTCGAAGATGACGGCGGTGTCGCTGGTGCAGATGATGGGAGAGCTTTCGGGCTTGCCTCCGGGCGTCGCACTCGAACGGGCGCACGAAGCTCTCTTCTACGTAGGACTCGCTGAGGCTCGTTATCGAAAGCTCGGAACGTACTCGCTGGGCATGAAACAGCTGGCGAAGTTGGCGCAAGCGATCGTTCACGGGCCCAAGCTGCTGATCCTCGACGAGCCGACCAACGGGCTTGATCCATCGGCACGGCAGCGAATGATTCGAATGATCCGTGATATGCGCGACAGCCAGCAGGTGAGGATTGTGCTTTGCTCGCACTTGTTGCGCGACGTCGAGGACACGTGCGATGAAGTGCTGATCCTGAAGCAGGGGCAGATTGCGCATTACTCCAATCTGGATGAAGAGCGCCGCGCGAACCGGCGTTTTGTCGAAATGGAGTTCTATGGCGCGAACGGCGACTTCACGGACGCCATTGAAAAACTGGGCTGCGAATGCGCGGTTAGTGCCAACCGGATGAAGATTATTTTGCCGGAAGGAATTGAGATCCGCGATATCTACAGACTGGCGGCGGAGCGCGAGGTCCGCATCCGCAAATTGAATTTCCGGCGCGACACCCTTGAGGACATTTTCCTGAAAGCGATGGAACACTGAGATGAGTTGCTTAGCGTGGGTGATGCGGGATATGAGGAGCGCAAATGGCAGTTTATAGGCGCACATACGCCGCATATTCAGGGGCGCTGACTCCAACATGGATGCGGTGGTTTGTCCTGTTTCGCTATGCGAAGCGAAACGTATTCCGATCGAAGTTTCAGACGGCGCTTTTTGTGGCTTGCTTCTTTTTTCCGGCACTGTGCCTGCTGATGATCTATCTCGCTCACAACCTGGCATTCCTGCAACAGCTCGGCGCGCCTCCGCAAATGCTGGTGATCGATAACAGGTTCTTCTTCTACTTCATGAATGTGCAGGGAGTGCTGGCCTTTATTTTGACGGCCTTTGCCGGTCCCGGTCTGATTTCGGCTGACCTGGCGAATGGCGCGTTACCGTTGTATTTTTGCCGCCCGCTGTCGCGGCCCGAATACGTGTTTGGAAAAGCTTCCGTGCTTGGAATTCTTCTTTCGCAAATCACGTGGATTCCCGGCCTCGTCCTCTTCACGGTGCAGGCAGCCCTGGCCGGACCTGCCTGGGCCTGGGACAATCTTTGGATTGCCGGGAGTCTTTTCATTTCGTCGTTAATCTGGATTGCGATGCTTTCGCTACTGGCGATGGCACTGTCTGCATGGGTGAAGTGGAGAATCGTCGCCGGGGCGCTGCTGCTGGGGATGTTGTTCTTCGGAGCGGGCTTCGCACAGGCGATCAACGCGGTGATGCGGACGGATTCCGGATATTTCCTGAACCTGGCGTATCTGATGATGACCATCTGGAATTCCTTGTTCCGGATCGACGTCGAGCGTGCAATTCCGGCATTTCAAGCATGGATCGCCCTGCTTGTTTACTGTTCCATCTGTCTCGGCTTGCTGCTGCGCAAGGTGCGAGCGTACGAGGTCGTGCGATGAACGACCGCATCGTAGTGGAAGATGTTTCGAAGTTCTACGGCGAGATCCTGGGTGTGAACCGGGTGAATCTTTCCATTCCACCGGGAATTACCAGCCTTGTAGGCCCTAATGGATCGGGCAAGACGACGCTGATGAACCTGATGACGGGGCTGATTCGTCCGACGCAAGGGCGGATACAGGTCTTAGGGTGCAAGACTGACGATCCCGAAAAGCTCTTCAAGATGGTTGGGTACAGCGCGCAGTTCGATGCATTGCCGAAAGGGCTGACCGGATTTCAATTTGTGGAGTCGTATCTACGCTTATCGGGCAAAGATGCTGCAAGCGCCGAACAATCGGCCGTGCGGGCGATTGAGAGAGTCGGCTTAATGGAAGCCGCGCATCGGAATATCGCCGGCTACAGCAAAGGAATGCGCCAACGAATTCGCCTGGCACAGGCGTTAGCCCATGATCCGAAGGTGCTGATCCTCGACGAACCGTTGAACGGGCTCGATCCGCTTGCCCGGTCGGAACTGATTGCGATGTTTCGCGCAGCCGCAGCCGACGGTTGTCATGTCGTGATATCGAGCCACATTTTGCATGAGGTCGATGTCATCTCGGATCAAGTCGTGTTAATGAGCAATGGTTATGTCGTGGCCGAAGGCTCGATCCAGAATGTGCGCAGTGAGATTCGCGAGCATCCGACGCAAATCCTGATTCGCTGCAACCGGCCGCGAGAGCTGGCGGCGAAGGTGCTTGCCTCTGAAGAAACTCTAGAGATCTCCATCCACAAGGATGAGCGCGGGCTTTTGCTCAAAACGCGGAATTCCGATGATCTATACCTGGCGCTGAATAAGATTGCGCTCGATGGCATCGAGATTGAATCTGTCGCTCCAGCGGATGACGATGTGCTCTCCGTTTACGAATATCTGATCGGCAACGAAGAGGCGGTCCGATGAAAGCACTGTGGTGGGCACAGATTCGAGCCGTCGTTCGACTGGAGCTGCGGAAGACATTTTTCGCAAAGCGCGGACTATGGATCTACTTCGTTGCGCTGCTGCCGGTTTTGCTCTTCATCGGATATTCGATTGCTAACTCCGCGGAAGCTCATCGCAGCGCGAGAGTGGCCCACGAAGGCAATCACAGGCTCAATCGGCAGGACCTTGAATCGGTTCGGCAGGGCATGACGAGAGATGAAGTCATTGCGCTGCTGGGAAATCCGCCGATTTACTCGCACTGGACCGATCAGCGGGAGACGGATCCCGGAACCACTGAGGAAGTGAAGCATGAGGAATTTCAGTACTCCGACGGCGTGAACGATTTGTATGTCGGCCTGCTCGACGGCAAAGTGGACCGACTGAATATTCACGAGGGGTACAGCCTAAGTCGTGACTTGGTGATGTTTGCCGGAGTCTTTCAGTTTTTCTTCTTGCGGCTGGCTGTCTTCTTCGGCTGTCTCGGGATTTTCATGAACCTATTCCGAGGCGAGGTTCTTGATCGCAGCCTGCATTTCTATTTTCTTGCGCCGATTCGCCGCGAGGTTCTGGTGGCGGGAAAATTTCTGGCGGGCCTGCTGGCAACGTGTGTCATCTTCGTGACCAGCGAGTTTCTGCAGAATGTGGCGTTCCTGTGGCATCTCTCGCCGTCGGTTCGCGACCTGTACCTCTACCACAATCACGGACTGCAAAATATTGGCGTTTATCTCGCAGTCACCGTGCTCGCTTGCGTGGGGTACGGGGCATTCTTCCTGGTGGCCGGAATGTTGTTCCGCAACCCGATCTTACCGACTGCCGGATTTTTAATTTGGGAGGCGGCGAACCCGTTTCTTCCGGCGCTGCTGAAGCAGTTCAGCGTGATCTACTACCTGAAAGCGCTGTGTCCCGTGGACATTCCGGTTCCGCCGGGAATGCCTGCGTTGCTCGCGATGCTGATTTCGAATTCAGAGCCGATCTCCGCGCCACTCGCGGTTTGTGGCCTAATGATCGTGGCTGCGCTGGCGCTGTATGCATCGAGCATGCAGGTGCGGCGAATGGAAATTAACTACACCAGCGAGTAAGGTCTCAGGCGAGCGCGAGATTGAGGTTTTCAATCGCCTCGTCGATCTCGGCAGTATTCTTGTATCCCACCGTGACGCAATCAACTCCTGCATTCCTGAAGGCGAAGCGCATGGCCGCTTTACGATCTTCCCGGTTGAACGTACCTTCTCCGGCGAGCTTCATGCTGACGATGCCCATGCCTTCGCGATGCACCTGCTTGACGTGGCTCACGACTTCACTGACGTTTCCCAAACCGTTGGTGTTGTAGTCTTCGGCGTCCATGCGGACGCCCTTGTGATTGACGCGGATCATGGCGACGTCGAGCCACTTGTTTCCCGGAACCTTGCGCAGTGCAGGCAGGCCGTGGACAGAGGCTCCATGGCTGAGGATGCCTTTCTTCGATTGAGCTTCGAGGATGCCGTCTTCCCAGCGAGCGGAGTCGGTGGGCCATGTGCCGGAATGCTGCCAGTGCAAGAGCATCACGTCGAAGTAATCCGTATTCGCAAGCTTGCGGAGTTCATCGAGTTTTTCTTGCGGATTGCCACCGTCGCGGGTCGTAACTTTCGACATCAGCCGGTAGCTGTCGCGTGGAATGCCTTTGAGGGCGACGCCCAACATAGAGTGCATGTTCGTGTAGGATTCGGCGGTTTCAAAGAAGCGGATGCCATGATCGTAGGCATATCGGACCAGGCGCGTGAAGCCTTCCTGTCCGAGATCGCGCTGGACCTGACCGCTGAAGCTTCCGGTGCCAAAAGCCAGGCGCGTGACCTTCACGTTGGATCGGCCGAGAGTGACCCAATCCGTCGCCGTCTGCCGTGCGGCCCTTAGGGGAAGATTGCTGGCGGCTACGAGTGCGCCGGCGGCGAGGCCGGTCTTGAGAAATTCGCGGCGGGAATAGTTAGGCATGGTTGCTTCTCCACTTGGGGCAACGGTACCACAAGGCGCAGAGGGACGTCACTCGGGCGTGTTCTCGACCTGCTCTTGGCGGACAAGAGTGTCCGCCCCACATTCAGTCATCGAAAAGTGCGCCGCCCGTTGGCAATTTGATAGAGTTCCGGCTGAGGGAAGGCCATGAACGAGGCGTCAGCAGCGGCGATCTACTCCAGCCTTAAGGATAAAGTTGTTGTCGTGACGGGCGGAGCTAGCGGCATTGGCGAAGCTATCGTCGAAGCTTTTGTGAAGCAGCAAGCGCGAGTGATCTTTTTCGATGTGCAGGATGAGGTGGGTGAGGCTCTCGTCCGACGCTTGCAGCATGAGGGGCCGGGACTCGCGGAATATGTTCATTGCGATCTCACGGATATCGGGGCGATTCAGCAGGCGGTGGGTGAAATTCTGAAATTCGCTCCGAGTGTCGATATCCTCGTGAACAACGCGGGGAATGACGCGCGGCATTCGATTGAAGAGGTGACTTCGGACTACTGGGATCGTTGCATGCAAGTGAACCTGAAGCATCAGTTTTTTATGGCGCAGGCGGTTCTTCCGGGAATGCGGAAGGCTGGACGCGGTTCGATCATCAACATGAGTTCGATCGCGTGGATGATTCCTTCAACGGGGATGCCTGTTTACGTCACGGCGAAAGCCGCAATCGTGGGAATGACGCGGACTTTAGCCCATGAAGCGGGCGGCGACGGAATACGAGTGAATGCGGTGCTGCCGGGCGCCATCCTTACCGAGCGCCAGCGCCAGCTTTGGTTCACCGAAGAGTACACGAAGGAAATATTAGGTCGGCAGGCCATCAAGCGGATGATTCTTCCGGAAGAAGTTGCACGGCTGATTCTTTTCCTTGGGTCTGACGAGAGCCTGGCGATTACGAATCAAAGCTTTATTCTCGACGGGGGATGGGTCTAGGCGACGAACATCCGAAGTTCCCGTGCCGGCATAAGGAAAGCGCATCGGCGTGACGACGAATCGGAAAGCCTGAGGCAACTGCACTACTGCTCGAGGTTTATGCCTATTTTGTAAAGCCCAAGCCGTTGCGAGGGCTTATGCGACAATTTATTAATGCGACTCGTAGCGCCCCCGTCCATCGGGGGAAGATCCCGAAGTGCTGCCGCTAAACTTGCTTCGAACTCAGTCGCAAATGTAATCCGGCTGGGCTTCACGTCGCTCGTCGCGATTTCGCTTCCCGCCTATTTAACGCACCGGCTGCCGATCGAGATCTATGGCGCCTGGGTTCTGATTCTGCAGCTTGCGGCCTACGTAAGCTATCTCGACTTTGGGGTTCAGACTGCGGTCGCGAAATACATTGCAGAGTACGAAGCGAAAGGCGATCTGGCGGGCTGCAGTCGTTGTGCGAGTACTGGACTGGCGATCATGCTGGCGGCGAGCGCTGCGGGGATCTTACTGACGGCGGGCCTTGCGTGGTCGGTCCCGGAGCTGTTTCGCAAAATGCCTGCGGAACTCTATCGCGATGTTCGGATCAGCATCTTGTTTGTTGGGATCTCACTTTCTATCAATTTGGTGGCGTCGATCTTCTCCGCGATCTTTCTGGGGTTGCAACGGTATCAAGTGCCGATGCTGACGACCGTGCTGGGGAAGGTTTTGTACGGGATCGCGGTGCTTGGAGCTGCTTACTTTCATGCGAGTCTTGCTGTCATGGGAGCTGCGGTCGCAGCGGCGAACGTGGCGGCTGCGCTGCTGCAACTGATTGCATGGAAGCGGTTGGCCAATCACATCAATGTCTCGCTGCGCGCCCTGGATCGCAGAATGCTGAGACAAATGTTCAACTACTGCATCGTCCTCACGATCTTCTCAGTCTGCATGCTGTTTATCGGAGGCATCGATCTCACGATTGTGGGCCATTATGCCTTCGCCGACGTGGCGTTCTACTCGATTGCGACTTCGCCCACGACTTTCATCTTGATGGTCATCGGAGCGGTACTCGGCCCGCTGTTGCCGGCGTCTTCCGCCCTGAGCACGGAGCGGACTCCTCAACAAATGGGTGAAATCCTGGTGCGAACGACTCGCTATGGGACGGTGATTCTGCTGGCGAGCGGACTGCCGTTGATGGTGGCGGGATATTGGGTGCTTCGTGTGTGGGTTGGAACAACTTACGCGGAGCATAGCGTGCAGTTCCTGCGTATTTTGCTGTTGGCCAACATTGTCCGGCAACTCTGCGCTCCTTACGCGACGATCGTTGTCGCGACCGCAAAACAGCGCTTTGCACTGGCCTCGGCAATCACCGAAGCCACTGTCAATCTGGTAGCGAGTGTTTGGCTAGCGCGTTATTACGGCGCTATCGGCGTGGCTGCTGGCACCCTAATTGGTTCGTTTGCTGGAGTTGCAATGCATTTCGCGGTCAGCATGCGCTACACGCGAAATATCGCTGTGTCCCGGGTGAAGTTATTTCTGAAGGGAATCATGCGACCGGCCATCATGATGATTCCGTCGCTACTTCTGCTGCCCCGTTGGTGGTATGCGGGCGCACCAGCCATCAGCCCTGTACTTTGGCTGCTGTGGATATGCTCAACGTTTTTGCTTGCAGCACTGGTGAGTATCAATGCTGATGATCGGAAATTACTGATCGGCATTGTGGGTCGGAAAACGAAACTGACTTAGCGATGGGGCGAGGAAGCAGCCTCAAGACGGAAGACCGCGGTGAGCCCCGCGCCAGCTCGTGGCTTGCGTTCTTTTCTGAGCGTAGCATAGCGCAAGAGCAGGGCTAGCGCCCCTCTCAGATACTTCACGGGAAGCAGAGAACTCGCGAAGCTGTGCCAAGTATCCCGGCTGAGAGCATCACTTAGTTCGTCGCTGGTTGTCATCTCTACCGTCGACAAACCGCTGCGCTGGCAAAGTCCGGCGAGACTGTCGATTGGGAAGAAATACAAGTGCCGGGGCGCATCGAGATGCTTCCAAGCGCCTTTCAAAACAGAATATTCGTAGCTCTCGATGTTAGGAATAGCCACCAGCAAGATGCCACCGGGTGCGAGTCGCTGGGCTGCTTTTTGGATGACAAGCCAAGGGGTCCTGAGGTGTTCGAGCGAGTGCCATAGAACGATTACGTCGAATTGCTCCTGCAGTTCATCGATAGAACGGACAGGGTCCGAAGATTGCAGCGCTCGAATTCCCACTACATTTTGGAGAAAGTCAACGCAGTCGAGGTCTTGTTCGATTGCGGTGACGTCGAAGCCGGCATCTTTTGCATTGCAGCTGAAGACGCCCCGCCAGGGCCCGATTTCGAGGAGCTTCCCTTTGCTTTTGTACTTGAGGATCGGATCGAGGCGATAGCGTTCACGAATTGCTTGTTCCCGTAACTCTGAGAGAGAAGATGGAATTTTCTCGTAGCCACCTTTGTAAAAGGGGAACAGATCTGCAGGAATCGGATCCATGAAGACCAGACCGCAATCAGAGCACTGGTAATAGTGAAAAACAGCGGATGTTGTAGAGCGGTTGCGATCTGTAGACGAGATGAATACTCGAGACGGGCCGAGACAGTACGGGCAGCGCTCCTGAGTATCTGTTTCGGCGTTGAACTGACTCGTAGAACTGCTCCAAACTCAATGAAGTATTAAGATCCTCATCGATTATATCTTTGGAAGACATTCACCGATCACTTCATGGCCACGCCGACATTTGCCGGAGAAGCAGTCACACGGTGAAAGAATTGGCGCGTTCGATATACGAGCGGTCCAGCTGTCGGACCGATGGGCATCCGAGCAGGCGCAGGGTGCGCTCGACGTCGGAACGCAGGATCTGCAGAGCGCGAGTGACACCGGCATGACCCGCGGCTGCCAATCCATAGGCGTAGGCGCGCCCGACGAGGACGGCATTCGCTCCCATACAGAGCGCTTTCACAATATCGCTCCCTCTCCGAACACCGCCGTCCATCAAGACATCGATGCGTCCGTTGACTGCGGTTACGACTTCGGGAAGCGCCCGCAATGTGGCAGAGACGGAATCGAGCTGCCTGCCTCCATGGTTTGAGACGACGACTGCCGCTGCGCCTTCGTCGATTGCTCTCCGAGCGTCATCGCCGGTAAGCAGACCTTTCACCACGATTGGTCCCGACCACAATTCACGGATCCACTTCAAATCGGCCCACGTCACAGTGGAGTCTGCGAGGGCAGAGCCAACGTCGAGGAGTTCCATTGGACCCTTGCCTGGGATCACGATGTTCTCCAGTCGCGGTACACCGCCGTCCATAAGGAAGCCGGTGAGCCAAGCGGGATGCGCCAGGATGTTGGGGACGAATGGAATTTTTGCAAACAGAGAGGAGCCTAGCAGCTCTTTCATGCCGTTGCGCGGGTCGCGTTCACGCATGCCCGCGACGGGCGTATCCACAGTGATTACGAGTCCGGCGAATCCCGCATTTCGAGCGCGATCGAGCCCGCCCTCGGCTGCCCCGCGTCCTCCGAGAAGATAGAGCTGGTAGAAGACGGGACCTGGAGAAGCTGCTTTGACGTTTTCGAGCTTGTGGCCGGAGATGGACGACAGGATGTATCCCGTTCCCGCTTCTCCTGCCGCACGCGCTGCGGCGACCTCGCCTTCGGGATGCATCAAGCGGCTGTATCCGACGGGCGCCAGCATGGCGGGGAAAGAGATTTCGTTACCCAGGACACGGACCTTCAGATCGCAATCGCCGGTCGCGACGGCCGCGCGGGGCCGAAACGTGACCTCGCGAAAGGCTCGGCAGTTTTCCTCGAGCGTATATTCGGCTTCGGCGCCGCCATCGAGGTAGTCGAAAACCGACCGCGGAAGACGGCGCTTCGCTATCTGGCGCAGGTCTTCGATGTTCACGACTTTCGATGAGCTCAAGGTTGCCATTGTTGAGGGCTTAGCGGCGCCAACAGATTGCGCCGCAGCGCGAAGTATAAACCGAGAGAACCGCGTTGCGATTATTGCGCGGCATTTCCCAAACCCAAATAGTTTCCGTAACCCACGATCACCGTGGACGCAACCAAAAGAAACAACGAGAGCGTGAGCAAATATCCGGCGCGGGTCCCAGCGCCTTTCCACTCTTTGAAGCCGATGCCCCAGAGGCTGCTGAAGATAATGATGCTGGCCATGTGGAGGGTCCAACTGGAAAAGCCATAGCGTCCCATTTGGCTTTCACCCATCGTGTAGAAGAAAAATTGA
This sequence comes from uncultured Acidobacteriota bacterium, assembly GCA_963819455.1. Lineage (GTDB taxonomy): Bacteria > Acidobacteriota > Terriglobia > Terriglobales > Acidobacteriaceae > Sulfotelmatobacter. The sequence goes on along the minus strand of CAWFWF010000006.1, from coordinate 598,274 downwards.
AAGTACCAGGTTGTGCCGGCCAAGGCACAGAGCAGATAGTTACGCAGCATTGGCGCTTGTAACGTTGCTGACGCCGGTGATTCCGCTGCCACAGCGACACCGGTAAGCCCGTCTTGGGGCGAAGAACCGATGTGTTCGACCACCTCGCGGCTGGGAGCATCCAAAGCGGTTTCGATGATGGGCTCATTTTCGGGAGAGCTTTCCAGAATCCGGGAATGGAAGAATTGATATCCGGTCTTGTTGCGAAGAAGAAGGATCAGGCACCAGAGGAAGTTCGTCAGAAATCCACCGACCAGAACCACGATGAGGACGGGCAGCCCTTGCCAAAGCTTGGCGGTGCCATGTTGCAGGGTGAGCGTCTTGATCGGATCGCCCGCCGCCAAACCGTACGCGAAACAGGCGCTCATGACCCCGGAGAGAACAGCAACGCCGATGCCTTTTCGCAGATCGAACTCGCGGATCACGGCCTTTTTCTGCTCAGGCGACATCACACGTTCCTTGGAGATTCCCGCGAATCCCGCCGCTGCGATGCCGGCGAGGCAGACGAAAATTCCAAAGAGGATGATGCGGCCGGAGGAAGTGCCTAATACCTGGCTGGCGAATTGTCCGCGAAAGATCGGCGGCATGAGCGTTCCGAATGCGGCGCAGAGTCCGAGGACTACTGCCATTCCCAGCGAAAGGCCGAGATAGCGCATGGTGAGTCCGAAGGTGAGGCCTCCGATTCCCCATAACAGTCCGAAGAAAAAAGCCCAGAACAGCGCGGAGGACGGGGCCTCGCGCAACACAGCGAACAGATCTTTGGTGAGAAAGGATGCAAGGATCCACGGCGCGATGAGCCAGCTGAAAAATCCTCCAGCGAGCCAATACGTTTCCCAAGCCCAGTGCTTGACGCCTTTGTAGGGGACGTAGAAGCTGCCCGAAGCCAAACCGCCTAACCAGTGGAACAACACTCCCAGCGCCGGGTTTGGAATCATCTAGTCCTCAATCGATTCAAGGTGGAAGACCTCTTCGAGTGGCCGCATTGCTTGATCGGGCAACATTCCGTCCGGTTGAACGAAGAAGTCGCCCATCTCGCTCTGCCACCGGTCATTGACACTTCGCGTTGCCATGCTCGCCCGCGCCCGTTCGAAGTCTTCTGTTTCGAGATAGCCGACCAAAAGACCGTCGCCGCGGAGAAATAAAGAGTAGTTTCCCCATCCGGTTTCGCGAAGCGCGGCCTGCATCTCAGGCCAGACCTCGCGATGCCGCTGTTTGTATTCTTCAAGACGCTCAGGCTTGACCTGCAATACGAAACAGACGCGCTGCATATTTGCTCCTTACCGCAGGAAAGCCTCAGACAGCCCCCCATCAACCGGGATCACATGGCCAGTCGTTTTCGCGCTTTGGTCGCCGGCAAGCCATACGATCGCCGCCGCACAATCTTCGGGCAGGATTGCCCGTTTCGTGAGCGTGCGCTGCGCATAGAAGTCAGCGAGTTTGCTCCGCAATTCTTCGGTGATTTCGGAATCTGAGAATACGATCTTGTATTTCTCAAGCGATTGCATCACGCGATCCCGGGGAAACATTGTCGATCCAGCAACGACGGTTGCGGGAGCAATCCCATTGACCCTAACGAGCGGTCCCAACTTTATCGCAAGTTCGCGAATCAGGTGATTCAACGCAGTTTTGCTTGTGTCATAAGCCTCGCTGCCCTTTTTCGGGACGACGGAATTGGCGGAGCTGGTCAGCACCACTGAAGCGCTAAGTCCCTGGTCTTTGAATACCCAGTCCGTTTGCCGGGCGAGAAGGTAGTTGCCGGTGACATTCACCAGGAATGTTTTTGCCCATTGGTCGTCGGACAATTCCCCATCGGCCGCAGGCACGGGATAGATGGCCGCGGTGTTCACGATGATGTCGAGTCCTCCGAACTGCGAAATCGCAAAGGCTGTCGCAGAGGCCAATGATGGAGACGAACCAAGGTCGACTGAGGTATGCGCGACGAATTCGTTGGAAGAGACTGCTCCAACTTCAGCGGCCACTTTGCTCGATCCCTGCTGATCGAAATCGGCGACGACGACATGCGCTCCCTTGTGCGCGAGCAGGAGTGCGACTTCGCGGCCGATGCCGCTGGCGCCTCCGATGACAAGCGCGATCTTGCGGCTAAACTCGGCCTCCGCGGGCATCCGTTGAAGCTTGGCTTCTTCCAGTGCCCAGTACTCGATGCGGAATGCTTCCGATCGCGGAAGAGCCACGTAGTTGTGGAAGTGAGTGAACTGATCAGATTGTTCGGCATGGCGGGCTTGCGGGAGGGGATGGGAAATTTCGCCATCCTCTAAAGCATTGGCTCCGGCCATCACATGGATCGCGTTGATGAAGAATTCGGTGGTGATTCGGGCTTCCTTTTTATTCTTACCGAAGCCGAACAGGCCGAGTCCCGGCACGACCACAACCGATGGATTCGAGTCGCGAAGCTTTGGAGAGTCGCTGTCCGCCCACTTCTCGTAATACTTTTTGTAGGTATCGCGATAGCTGGCTACCTTCGCCTTGATTTCAGACTTGAGCGCATCGACGTTGTTTGTGGCGGGATCCCATGAGAGGAACATGGGGCACACGCGAGTTCTCAGAAAATGATCCGGACAACTCGTACCCAAAGCGCTGAGCTCGCTGGCCCACTTCGATCCTGCGAACGTGAGGGCGTCTTCATCGTCGGCGTAGTGGGCGATTACGCGGCGAGAGGAAGACAGCGCTCCGCGGAGGGTTGGAAGAATTTGAGTCGCGATCCTCTTGCGGTCCTGAGCCGGCGAGTGCACGTGCACCGCCGAAAAATGATCCTTTTTTCGATTGATGCTGCAGGATGAACTCGCCCATCTGGTCGATGGTCTGAATGCTATTGAGATAACAATCGCGATGTGTGTTTCCCCATGTAAACAGGCCGTGCCCGCCAAGGATAAGGCCATCCGCTCCGGGATTTTCTTTGACCGCATTTTCAATCAGAAGCGCGAGTTCGAAGCCGGGGCGTTGCCAGGGCACCCAAATGATCTTGCGATCGAAGGCTGTATTGAACTCCTGCAGCTTTTTCTTGCCGTTGGCGCTGGCTGCAAGCGCGATAGCCCAATCGGGATGCAGATGGTCGACATGATCGAAGGGGAGGAAGGCATGCAGCGGCGTATCAATGGAGGCCGCAACGCGATTTTCTCCGAATGCTGACAGAGGATAGTAGCGGACCATTTCATCTTCGTATTGTTCGCCGCGATAGAGATCCTTCAGCTGTTCCAGGCGGTCGAGATAGAGAAGAGCAAATCCAGAGTCGGTGATGGAGCCGAGATCTCCGCCGCTGCCTTTGACGGCGAGGACTCGCACGGCTTTGCCGGTGAACGGGATCGGGGAGCTCGAACTTGGAGCTGGTATTGCCGCCGCCGAAATTCGTGATGCGCAAGTCCGCGCCGAGAAGGTTGGATCGATAACGCAACAGACGCGAGGGAATTTTCAGCGATCGACGCCGCTTTGCGGGTGTCCCACAAATCCTTCAGATGAATGGTCTCTTTGATTTCAGGCATAGATGTTCTCGCAATACTGTTGGAAGCGTTCGGCGTGCTGATCCCATTTATCGGTTTCGATTGGTTCGAAAACTTCCGTCGGAAACGAGCGATCGATGATGGCGCGGACTTCCGGAAGAGATGTTGCGCCGCCGGTCGCGAGGATCTGCATGGCGACGTTACCCAGGGCCGTGGCCTCGGCGGGACCAGCTAGGACGCGCCTTCCAGTGGCATCCGCTGTGAGTTGATTGAGCAGGCGATTTCTGGAACCGCCGCCGATGATTCGAATCTGATGGATGCGCTGCCCGCTGACCTGCTCGAGGTTCGTCAAGACCAGGCGGTACTTGAATGCGAGGCTTTCGAGAATCGCGCGGGCGTATGCGCCCGGCTCTCGCGGCGCTTCCTGATGAGTTCGAGCGCAGAACTGATCGATGGCTGCTGGCATGTCGGGCGGCCGCAAGAACGACTCATCATCGGGATCGACTAGATGGCGGAAAGATCGGTTCGCGGGTCGGCCAACTCCATCAGTTCGCGATAGTCGTAACACTGACCATGTGCGGTCCACGATTGACGGCAGCATTGCAGCATCCAGAGTCCCATTACATTTTTGAGCAACCGAGTGGTTCCGTTGACTCCGCCTTCATTGGTAAAGTTTAGTCGCAATGCTTCCGCAGTGATGATCGGTGCATCGAGTTCGGTCCCCATTAACGACCAGGTTCCAGAGCTGAGGAAAGCGGTTCCCTCTCGGGCCGAAATCGCTGCGACGGCGGAACCCGTATCGTGACATGCCGGAGCAATGACGCGGGTTCCGGCGAGTGCGGAATCGCGGGCGAGGGAGGGCAAAAGTGTGCCGACTACAGATCCCGGTTCAATGATGGGAGCTGGCAAATCTGTCGGGAGATCGAGGCTTTGCATGAGGCCGGTCGCCCACGTGCGCCGCTCCGGATCGACCATCTGCGTCGTGGTCGCGTTGGTGAATTCGCAGACCGCGTTTCCCGTCAGCCAAAAATTAAACAAGTCCGGTATTGTGAGCAGGAACTTCGCGGCGGCAACAACTTTGGGCTCGAGACGACATGCGGCGAACAACTGATACAGCGTGTTGATCGGCATGAACTGGATGCCGGTGGCGCGGTAGATGGATTCCCGCGAAACTCTTCCGCGTGACTTCCTCGAGAATCCCATTGGTTCGCCAGTCGCGATAGTGATAAGGATTCTGCAGAAGTTCGCCGCGCTCCCCGAGTAGCGCGTAATCCACGCCCCACGCATCAACGCCGATCGATGTTAATTCAGTATTTTCCAAGCTGGAAAGGGCTCTGCGAACCTCAAGCCAGAGTCGAGGTGCGTCCCAGTGGAGTGATCCTCCATACTCCACCGGTTCATTGGGAAATCGATGGACTTCTTCCGTCGTGAGAATTCCGGATTGCAGACGCGCCAGAACGGCGCGCCCGCTTTCAGCGCCGAAATCGAAAGCCAGATACGGCTTCTCGGAAGGCCTAGGCATAGGAAGAGACGTTGCGGGAATTCTTGGCGGAGCGTTCCTTGGTGATGCGTTCGAGGTAGCCGCTTTCGCGGAACGCCGCCATCGGATCCTTGGGAAGGCCCTTGGACTCGCGCCACGATGCGATTTCAGGCCGAACGTCAGTGGCAAATGCGTCTTGCAATAGGGTCTCCGCGCGCACTAGGTCACATTTCGCCTGTGCCGAGGCGAGTTCGCGGCCATCGACAAGGGCGGCCTTGGCAAATAGTTGTTGCGCCATCGTGACCGTTTGAATCATGGCTTCAATCTTGCCCTTGAGATTGTGGCTTTGATCGACCATGTAGGCGATGTCAGCGCGTCCGCCGGTTTCCCATTCGAAATAATGGATCTCCAGAAAGATACGGAAGACCTGATAGGGATCGATTGAGCCGAGGGTCAGATCGTCATCGGCATAACGGCGATCGTTGAAGTGGAAGCCTCCGAGCATGTTCTCAGAGAGGAGCCAGGCAACGATTTGTTCGATATTTTGCGCGGCGTAGTGATGGCCGGTATCGACGAGAACTTTTGCTTGCGGCCCGGCCGCGCGCGACAGCAGGAGAGCCATGCCCCAATCGGCGATATCGGTGTGATAGAACGCCGGCTCAAAGGGCTTGTATTCGACGAGCATGCGCTGCTGGGGAGATAGTTCGGCGTGTGATTCCCTTAGAGACTCTTTGAACCATTGCGCGCGTTGACGGATATTTGCCGAACCGGGATAGTTGGATCCATCCGCAAACCAGAGTGAAATATCGCGGCTATTCAGTCGCTTGGCGATTTCAATGCTGTCTTTGGTGTGTTGCAATGCCCGCTTGCGCACGGCTTCGTCGGGATTGCCAAACGATCCGTATTTGTATTCCTGATCTTGAAACAGGTTGGGATTGATGGAGCCGGGCGAGACGCGATAACGATCCGCGAATTTCTTGATTTCGTCGGTATCGCGTGCTCCATTCGGACAATCCCAAAGAACGTGAAGGGCGACAGTCGGACACACGCCGGTCAATTGGTGGACTTGCCCGGCGTCGCTGAACTTTTCTTCGGTGGTAGTGGCCGCAGCGGGCTGTATGAACTTTCCAAAGCGAGTGCCGGTGTTCGCGAAGCCCCAGGATGGCAATTCGATACGAAATCGCTCGAGCGCTTGGTAGACCTTTTCGCTGGTTGATGCGTCCATGGCCCTGCCCCCCGGGGTGAATTTCTTCCGGCAATGAAGGTTACAATCGTTTCTCCCCGAAGGTCACGGGTTATTTTTCAATTCCACGCGATTCGAGAACGCAGCGCGGATTCAGCGCCATTTGCGCGTATCATGATTGGTTTTGCAGGGTGAAAGCACAAAGTTTGCCGGCAATTGTGAGCGGTCCAAGGGCTTTTGCCAGGGAGAAAACCGTGAAGAGAATCTCCATATTTTGCGCACTGATCTCGCTATGCGGGCTGACAACCGCCGTGTTCGCAACTCCGGTTCGCCTGCGCTGCGAATATCTCATCAATCCGTTGGGAATCGACCAGGGCGCACCGCGCCTCTCATGGCAAAGCAACAACACGGAAAAGAATTGGAAGCAAGTTTCCTATCAAATCCTCGTGGCCAGCAGCGCAGAGGCACTGAAGTCGGGTGCGGATGTTTGGGACAGCGGTCGCAAAGATTCCAGCGCGTCCGTGGGCATCGCCTATGGCGGCCCACGGCTGGAGTCTCGCCGCCGTTATTACTGGAAGGTCCGTGTGTGGGACTCAACAGGACAGGCATCCGAGTCGGCGGAGCCCGCGTGGTGGGAGATGGGATTGTTGCGCCCTGAGGATTGGAAAGCCAATTGGATCTCCTGGAAGAATCCGGACGATTCAGCGGACCGTGAAGGGATTCGCTGGGTATGGTTACCTGGCCAGGATGCGGCGGCCGTTCCGCCGAAGACATCCGCAACTTTCCGGGCGACTGTGGATGTAAAGGAAAAAGTACGCGACGCCGTTTTGTTTCTGGCTGCTCGCGGCACCGCGACTGTGACGGTGAACGGGCATGATCTCGGAAGCAAGAAAGAGTGGGAGGCCTTCGACCGAAAAGACATCGCGGATGCGTTGATCGTTGGGAAAAACCAGATCGACGTGCACATCACCGCGCCCGACGTCCCGCAATGGGGTCCGGGAGTAGGAGCCAAGACGACCAAGGCGGGGGTCGCCGCGTTGATCAAGATCAGGCAGACGCAATGGTTCGGTCAAGCGAATTTTCTCCGACACGAAATGGGAGTCGAGCCTCGAAAACAGCGGTCGCTGGGATCATGCCAAAGTGGCGGGCGATTTAACGGACAAGCGCTTCGGCGATCCCGGGCCGCTCCCACAGCCCGCAGCCTACATGCGCCGGGCATTTCCGGTTTCGAAAAATGTGCAGGGCGCGAGACTTTATGTTACCGCGCTGGGCAGTTATCGAATGTATCTGAATGGAAAGCGGGTCGGGAGCGACGCCCTGACTCCCGAATTCACCGAGTATCGGAAGCGGGTTCTCTACCAAACTTATGACGTCGGCAGCCTGATCTCAAACGGCAAGAACGTCATCAGCGCAGTGCTAGGCGATGGATGGTATGGAAGTCCGCTTACATGGGCAGGATCGCATTTCTTTACTGCTCCCGATCGTCTCGAGGCACAGCTGGAGGTCGCATACTCCGATGGCACGCACGAGACTATCTCCACGGACGGGTCGTGGAAGGCCGCCGCATCGCCGATTGTTGAGTCGCAAATCTATGGCGGAGAAACTTACGACGCACGGCTGGAGTTAGAGGGATGGAATACGGCGGGCTTTGAAGACTTGAGTTGGGCATCTGCGGTGGTTGCGGCTGCTCCGTCGATTGCGATTTCGAGCCAGATGACCGCTCCGGTGAGCGATGTAGCCACGATCGAGCCGAAAAATGTGACAGCGCTTCCCAACGGGACATACATCTTCGACATGGGCCAGAACATGGTCGGATGGGCAACGCTGAAGGTGAAAGGTCCTGCGGGCGCCAAGGTCAGGATGCGGTTTGCCGAAATCCTGAATCCGGATGGCTCGATTTACACGAAGAACTTGCGCAACGCCGATGCGACCGACGTCTACATTCTGCGCGGCGGCGGCGAAGAAACATTCGCGCCTCATTTCACCTTTCACGGCTTTCGATATGTGGAGGTCACTGGATATCCCGGAACGCCGACGCTGGATGCTATCCGCGGAAACGTCCTCAGCAGCGTCAGCGGAGACCCGGTCGCCAAGTTGACGACTTCCAGCGAGCTGGTGAATCACATGTGGTCGATCGGCATTTGGGGCCAACGGGGAAATTTCCTGAGCATTCCGACGGACTGTCCGCAGCGCGACGAACGCCTCGGCTGGATGGGAGATGCGGGCGTCTTCTGGCGGACCGGCAGCTACAACTTTGATATCGCTGCGTTCTCGCAAAAATTTGTGCAGGACATCGTCGACGCGCAAACGCGCCAGGGAGCTTACAGCAACGTCTCACCGAATACCCTGCCGTTTGATGGAGGCGAAACCGAGGGCACCGATGCGTGGAGCGATGGAATGGTCGGCGCTCCTGGCTGGGGAGATGCGGGCGTCATTATTCCGTGGACGACATGGCTGCAGTACGGCAACACGGCCGTCATCGAACAGAACTGGGATTCGATGCAGCGATGGATGGAGTTCATCCAGAGCAGAAATCCTGACTTCCTGCGCAAAAAGGGAGTTGGACCTAACTTTGCGGACTGGCTCGCACCGGACGAGCATACGGACAAAGACCTGCTGGCAACGGCTTACTGGGCGTTGATCGCGCACATGATGTCGGAGATGGCCCACGCTGTCGGCAAAGACGCCGACGCGAAGCGATATGACGAAGTCGTCCAGAATATTCGTGGCGCGTTTCAGAAGGCGTACATCAAGGACACCGGGGAAGTTGGGACAGGAACCCAGACTTCCTACGTGGTTGCGCTTTACACGAAGATGGCGCCACCCGCTCTCGAACCGGCGCTGGTGGAGCGGTTGGTGAAAGATATCGAAACGCGAGACTGGCATTTGTCCACGGGATTTTTGGGAACTCCTTTTCTACTCTTCACTCTCGCGGATCATGGACGAGCCGACGTCGCTTATCGCCTGCTGCTGAACGATACGTATCCTTCCTGGGGATACATGCTTTCGAAAGGCGCTACCACCTGGTGGGAGCGCTGGAACGGCGACACGGGCGATCCATCGATGAACTCGTATAACCACTACGCGTTTGGCTCGGTCGTGGCCTGGGTGTATCGCTATGCGGCTGGCATCGACACGACTCCCGATTCACCCGGCTTTAAGGAAATCGTCATCCATCCGCACCTGGATTCGCGCATGACTTCTGCGCGGGCAGAATACGAGTCTGTGTATGGCAAGATCGTCAGCGATTGGGCGGGAAACCCGATGGGCCCATTTGAGTTGAAAGTGACCGTGCCGGCGAATACGTCGGCCAAGGTCTTCCTGCCTGTGATTCCGGGAGCGCAAGTCAGCGAGGACGGCAGACCGGTTGAATCGGAGGCCGTGGATGGAACGCGACTTGTCCGCATCGGGGCCGGATCCTACGTCTTTGATGTGAAGTGAAACCGACCTTTTGCTGGTAACGGGGATGGCAAGATCGGCATCCAAGCCTCGTGACGTGGGCTGGACTGAAACGGGCATTTGCGGCTGCATATAATGATGTTCAAGATCATCATCTGCTGCAGGTTTCGGCTGCGCTCTCTTACTACTTCGTTTTAGCAGTGTTCCCGGCGCTGGTATTCCTCTCGGCCGTAATGGGGGCGATGCCCCTCCCTGACCTGTTTGCCCGTGTGTTGAGCCTTATGTCGAGGCTTCTGCCGCCGGAAACCATGAAGTTGATAAAGTCGGTTTTGCTCGAGGTGTTGGGCTCGAGCCACAAGACGTGGGTTTCGATTGGCATGCTGGGGATGATCTGGGTCATTTCCGCGGCGTTCGATGCCACGATCGAAGCGCTCGACATTGCTTACGATGTGAAGTGCCACCGTCCCGTCTGGAAGTCGCGTCTGCTGGCGACCGGACTCGGTGCAATCTGCGGCAGCCTGCTCATGGTTGCGCTGGCCGTTACGATCGCGGGACCGCGCTTCGCAGAGTGGCTGGGTCGCCACGTTCCCGTCTCGCAATTGTTTGTCTCGGTGTGGCCGGAGATTTACTGGATCACTTCGATCGGCTTTGCGATCTTGGCCGTGGAGGCCGTCTACTTTCTCGCCCCGAATGTAAAACAAAGATTTCTGGCGACCCTGCCGGGTGCTGTGCTCACGGTAGGCGTGTGGCTCGGTTTGTCCTATTTGTTGGGCGTGTATTTCCGTCACTTTGCCGACTACAACCGCATGTATGGAACGCTCGGCGGTTTCATCGCTTTGATGACATGGCTCTACTGGAATCTATTTGTGCTTCTCGTGGGTGCGGAGTTGAATGCGGAGCTGGCCAAGGAAAGCGCAAAGGGCGAGATTCTTCCCAAGGCCCCTATCGCGGCGCAGGCGTCGCTTGATCGAGCGGCCTGAATCGCAATGTTATCGCCGGCTCAAAATTGCGTGTGAAAGCGACCGTCTACTGAAACTCCTCCCAATTGATCGCGCGACATGCTGACTGACCAGCGCTTGTTGATCTGATATTCCCCCTGCACGATTTCATCGCCCGGCTGTGAAACGTCGGTCGAAAAAGTAAACAGGAAGTTCTTCGTGACTCGTTGCTGCAGAGCGATTCGCGCGGAAAGATTCTGGTTGTTGCCGCCGAGTGTAGGGTCGATCTGCAGACTGGAGATCCCGGCAAGTTTCTGGACGCCGCTGCTGATGCCACCTCCAATGGCACTCTGCGCCAGCATGGAATCCGTGCTTTGCGAACTGCTGGACGCCGCCGATTCTGAAGTTGTTTTGCCGAAGGCCACCAGGTTGATGATGTCGGCGGTTGCGAGTGGCGGCTCGGACGTGTAAGACGACGTCAACTTGTCGAGAGGTCCGCGCAGGTTGATAGTGATGTCATACTCCTGGACTTTAGCACCGACCGATACGTTTAGATTGGGATTGGTCTGATTGGGATCATCGAAGGTGATCACACCGCGCTGCAGTTGATATCGAACATTCCGGTAGAAAAGTTCTCCGGCGGTGAGGTCAGTGCGCCCGGTGATGACGGGATTGGCGGCGGTGCCTCCGACGCGCAAGGCCATGCGCCCTTCCATGCTGACCTGGGAACTGGTTGCACTTAGGTTCTCTTTCGATTGCACGGCAATCGCGAGATTTACCGTGTCCGCGAATCCTGGCTGCGACGGGGTCGCTTCGTTGCTGGCGAATTGATCGGCGAAAGTTGATATATCGAAGTCAGGAGTGAATGAGAGCGAATCGACGAGCACGCGTCCGTTTAGCGAGGATGCTTGCAGGTTCCCCGTGAATGCCAGGTTGCTGTCGAACACCGTCCTCAATCCATCGGGATAGCGCAGGCGGATCGAGTTGCCTTGCAAGGCGACGTTGAATTGCAGGCTTGGCCGATAGACAACAGAGCCGCCTATGGAGAGCTGACCGCCGCCCACCTGCGCGCTCATGTTGGAGATTTGCATGCGATCGTTGCTCAGGTCGAGCGTGCCATTGAGTTTGTCGATCGCAACGGGCGCATCCGGCGTGTTCATGGCGATGTCGTGCATCCCGATCTGCCCTTGCACCGATGGATCTTGAGGAGTGCCGGTCGCTCGAAGATCCAGCGAGACAGTACCCGAGCTGTGCAGATCTGCCTGGAAGATCCGCAAGATACGGGTATCGATTGTTCCTTTAGCCACCAGAGTTGCGCTCGAATTGCCTGCCACCGGGACCGTGCCTTGCATGTGCAGGGTTGTGCCTGTGCCCGTGATTTCCGCGGGCTGAACGGTCACGATTGAGTTGACGAAGTCCGCTCGGATTGGGCTGGCGGCGGCGATCTGGAATTGCTGGTAGCTGGCATTCAAGGTTGGAATCGAAAGATGGGCCTCGATGCGAGTCTTATCTTTGAGAGGCCCTTTCAGTGTCGCGTGAAGCTCGGTTGCTCCCTTAAAGCCTTCTGGCACCGTGGTGGTGAACGTCGCGGCCAAACCTTCCAGAGGAATGTTCCCCGTATCGATGGAGGCGTCGGTCTGGTAATCGCCTGTGAGTTCCACCTGTCCGCGAGCCCGCACCGAAGCCTGCGCAATCTGGGAATCCAGAATTAAATTGGCGCGCTTGTTGGCGACGTTGATCTGAGCTTTCAAACCTGCAATCGACTTATCGCGCACTTCAAGCTTGGGCAATTCGAGCGTCGCATCCAAGCGCGGATCGTCGGCGGTACCCTCACCGTTTGCGGACATGGAGAGAGTGCCCTTCATCCCGGCGTTCTTCGCTTCGAGCGTATGCAGTTTCTCCAAGACAATCGACGGCGCATCGAGGCGGACTTTGTAAGCTTTCGTCCGCGGAGTGTAGGACAAGGAGGAAGTGGCAGATCCGGCGGCAGCGCCACGTTCAGGGTTGAGGTAACCGTGCCGTTCGTTGCATGAAACTTGGCTTCGAAAGATTGGATCGGCTCGTCGTAAGCGCGGGCATTCGCAATCGTGATGGTTCCCGATCCCGGCGGGATCAAGTTGCGATCCATGCATTGACACATTCGCTGAGAGATCGCCGCTGATCGGATACTGAACATTTGCCAGATGCTGCAGGTCGGCAACCGACATATGCTGCAGAGAAAGATTGGCGTGTATTTGGCTATCGGACGAGTACGCCCAGTTTCGAAGGGCGATGGTGGCATCGAAAGTAGCGCGTCCGCTCTTTGCGCTCGTGAGAGTGCCGTTCGAAATCCTGATCTCTGACGGATTTGCAGCCAGAGAGAGATCGGCGTTTTTCCATTCACTTCCTTGAACCACCAGATTCTGCGCCTGAATCCGTCCGTCAACCTGCGGCTTCTGCAACGAACCTTGCACCGTAGCGTTGAGCGTTGCCGATCCGGCGACCAAAGGCGGAGGTGGTTGTGTTGAGCCGAACGCAGAAGCCAGCGAGACCAACTGGTGCAGATCGTTTACCTGAGCGTGAAGCTGGAGACTCGAATGCTGGCTGATCTGCCCGTTCGCCGTCAGAGTGGAGGACGGAATGTTGATTACGGTTTGGCGAAGTGTGAGGACGCTGTTGGATCCGTCATAGAGGGCGTGGATCGATCCATTGACCGGAACAGTAGATCCTCCACCGCTGCTTTTGGCGCCTGCCCGCACATTCAAGTCAGATTGCGCGCGCAGATGATCCGAGGCACCGGTCCAACTTGCGTTGATGGTTCCATCCAGAAGGCCCGCGACTACTACCGGCTGCTTTCCGCGTGAGCGCTGGGCAACCTGTTGCAGGGCATGCAGCGAAATGCTGTGGAGACTGGCTCGGACAGCGGTATTGGGCGTCAGGTCGAGATGCTGCACGTCGGCTTCGGCATTGATTCGCCCACCCAACGTGTCCACTTCGACGCTGCGGGCGCGCAGTACTCCTTGTTCGAGATTGTAGGATCCTTTGAGTGAACTGATTTCAAGATTCCCGCTCGAAGAAGAGACTGCGAGTCCTCGGCTGCCTAGTTGGCCGTCGAGGGAAACGGCCTGCAGAAACGGCTGGCCGTTGGAGTTCGAATAATGCATTTTCCCGCTTAGCTGGATGTCTCCTGCAGGCTTGGCGTCGGGCGACATTGCAGCGAAATCCTGCGTGTGAATGTGAATGTCATAGTCCCCTGCCACAACGGGATTCGAGTAATTGGTCACGTCCGCGTGCAGCGATACCGATGACGACCCAATACTCATCACCGCCGACTGCAGAGACGCCGAGGACGGAGTCGCACTGAACTTCGCCGTGAAGTTATGAGGGAGAGGTGCGTAATTCGCATACTGCAGGCGGCCGTTACCGTATGAGATCGTTCCGCTATAACGACTAGCAAATCGTTCGAAGGAGATATCCGATTGGAGATCGTACAGTTCCGCGTCCACCGGGATCTTCTTATCGTTGTATTCAACTTGTCCGTTGATCAGCGCGAAGTGTCCAACCGCCAAGTCAAAGACGCTGGTATTGCTGCTGCTCGAGGGGGAGGGCGGCGTTTGCGGAATATTGTTCTTCCCTTGAGCATCGACCTGTAGGTGAACGACGGGATGCGAAATCAAAAGTTCACGGAGGTCAACCTGCCGCCGAAAGACAGACCTGATCTTCAGTCCCACGGTCAGTTCGTCCGCCTGAAGCAAAGGAGGATCGGAAGGGCGTTCGGTTCCGTGCACGACGATGTTGTGCAGGTGCGCGGTGAGCGTGGAGAGGCTGAAGTCGACGCTTCCGATCTGGGTTCGGCCCCCGGTGGCTTGATTCGCCTCGTCGACGATCTTGCTGATGGCGAATTGCTGGAAGCTTTGGCTCCGGAGATACAAAAAGCCACCGACAACTCCAACGATCAGGAGAAGCACGAGCGTTCCGATGATCCAACCCGCGGTTTTCTTCCAGTGCTGCATAGCTCCTCCTAAAATGCCTGGCCGAGCGTGATGTAATACTGCGTCGACTTGATGCCGGTTACCGGATTCACGTTCTTGCCCAGATCAATGCGGACAGGCCCGATCGGCGTTGCATATCGAAGTCCTACGCCGATGGTGTTCGTGTAGTTGTCAGCGAAGCTGCGAAAGCTGATCGCGCTGTTGACGTTGCCGCCGTCATAGAACAAAACTCCACCGAGCGCTTTCATGATGCCGAGGGGGAACCGCGCTTCAGAATTCAGAATGAACAGTTGGCGCCCGCCAACGGGAACGGTCACGTTCACGCATGAACTCTGTCCCTGCAGAACATCACAGAACGGCACCAGCCTTTGCGGGCCCGCTTGGTCGATGGGGAATCCGCGCAGCGATGTGCCGCCACCTGAGAAGAAAAGCTGGCTGGTTGGGACGAAGCTGTTGGCAAAGGACTTGGCAAGTCCCAGTCGGATGCTGTTGGCGAAGACCACTGAATGTACGGGTTTGTAGTAGGCGTACTGCCCGAACAATTTTGCAAAGTTTGCGCTCGAACCGAACGCTGAAGGCGTGATGCCCAGGTTCAAAGTTCCGAATACGCCGTGATGGGCATCGAGCGGCTTGTCGCGCGTGTCCTGCACAAGCGCACCGGAAAATGTCGAGAGGTGGACGTTGCGATCCTGCGGCAAGACGAGTTCGGAGACTAGCAGGTGGGACAACACCGTCTTATTAAAGTCATAGCGAACCTGCAGCCTGGTATTGCTCTTTCGACTGATGAGCCGCTCAACCTGATAAGAGAGGTCTCCAAGGCTGGCTGAGAAGAGTGGATTCTCGCTCGATCGTTCAAGCGAGAAGGTACCGAGAGAAGTCCATTGCGAGCCGAAAAAGTGAGGCTGCGCATAACTCAATGCTGCGCGTTGATCAAGGCGCGAGAGGAGAATTGAAGCGCTGGCCGTTTCTCCGAGCCCGCGAACATTGCGGCGATTGAATGCGATCGATCCTCTGGGGCTTGCGAAGGTGGACTGGCTAGGCGCGATTTGGTTGTTCCCGAGTTGCACAGGAGGAAGTCCAGGAACCGCCACCGTGCCGGACGGGATATTGCCTCCACGATGCGAGACTTCGAAGCCAAATCCGTAGGTGATCTCGTTGCGCTTCGCCTCATGCACCTTGACGACGGCAGATTCTTCTGTCTGATCAGTAATTGGTTTTCGCGGTCCGACGCTCGACCAGTCGAAAATATTCAGGTCGTACAGCTGGCTCTCGGCTGCGAGCAAGTCCCCGCGTTTCATCGGAGCCTCGGCGGGAATTTTTGCCGTCTTGCGAAGCAGGCTCATCCGCGTATGTTGCTGCCCGATATAGACGACCTCGCCGACTCTGATTAGTTGATGTTCCGTAACGGCGTACTGAATGTTGACGCGGTGCGGATCGGTGGGCTCGCGAGTGACGCTCGCTCTCACCTGAACATTGAGGTAGCCGCGATTGAGATAGTTCGCTGAGATGCGGTTCCGATCCTGCGAAAGCAGTCTTGGGGATAACGGTGATCCCGTCTTGAGTTGGAAGCCCGAGGGTGCGGCGATGTCTTTTTCCGGAAGATTGTCGTTGCCCGTGACCGCCACGCTGTTGACGAGGGTCTGAGGACCTTCTTCGATGTTGAAAACGACTCCAACTTTTGGTTCGTGATCGACCGTTTGCGCCGTGACCTTTACATCCTCATAGCCGCGGTCGTGATAGAGAGCGATGAGATTGGTGGCGCTTTGCTTCATCAGCTTTTGGTTGGCGCTGCCGCGCGACAGCAAGCGGGCCTTCTTGACTACCACCTGCGGCAGCAATTCCTTTTCTGCAATGGCATGGTTTCCGCGGAACACGATGCCGTCGACTTTATGTCGCTTGCCTTTGTCGACTTCATAGACCAGAAGGATTTGTTCGGGCTTGCGCTGGAAGTTAATTTTCACCTTGGCGTCGAAGTAGCCTTTTTTCTGGAGGTAGTCCACCAGATTGCGTTGACCTTCTTCGACGAGGTCGCGGTCGATGGTTCCTTCCGAGTAGATCGGTATTAGTTTCTTGAGTTGGCGGTCGGAAAGGAAGGGCAGAAAAGAGAGACGCACTCCAGTGGTCCGGACATAAACGATGGGTCCAAGATCGATCTTGAAAGAGACCTCGACCCGATTGTTGGCGGCGTTGAATTGCGGCTGCAGTTCCTCGACCTTGCTCGACAGGCGATGCTGTTGAGCGAGCGTTCGACGGATGAGTGTCGTGGCTGCTATGAGGCGTTCCGCCGTATAGGCTTTGCCGTTCTTCAGCAGTCCTCCGGTAAATCGTGCGCGCAGGGATCGAACGGCATGGAGTAGTTTTGCGTCCTCGTTGGGTTCCGGCCCTTGGAATGTGACGCCGCTGATGCGCGCTTGCTTGCCGATTTCGGCAGAGAAGGTTACGTTGACGAGCTGGTGTGGATCGTCGATTTCCGATGAAGTCGTGATCTTCGCCTGGAAGTAGCCATTCTTTTGCAGGAAGTTTTGCAGGGCCTGTTGTGCTTCCGGAATACGCGCCAGGTCGTACGGGTCTTCCTCCGAGAGATTCACAACCTGCAGCAGACGCGTGTAGGAGAATGCTTTCGAAAGCCCTGAAAATTTGACGATACCCAGATAGAAGGCTGGTTCGAGCAGGAAGTTCAGTCGCAATCCGGAGGGAGCGGGAACGACATTTACGGCAACCTTTGGAAACTGCCCCGTATCGCGGAGGGCGGCAATACTCGCCTCTACATTGGCCTGCGAATAAGGTTGCCCAGTCTTTTGCGAAATCAGGGTGCGTAGAGGTTCGACATCGCGATGAGGGTTTCCGATCAGGTCGATGGCAGCAACATTTTGACCCTCATAAACCGGGCGCGGCTCCTGGACGCTGAGCTGTGACCAGCCTGCCGAAACTAGGAAAAAAAAGAAAAAGCCAACCAATCGCATAGGAAATAAAGTCCGCGCCAAGTCGCCAATCCGGTCTGTCGGCTGGCAAAGAGCTGCCTCCACTCAGAGCGATGTGTGATGCGGGAGGATAGCTAGAAGTTGTCGTCGCCGATGTGCCGTAAAGCTTGGCGGGTAAAGGATTTTCTTCAGGAACGCTACGGGGCCGCGGGGGCTGGTACAGGGATGGGGCACAGTGGCAGAGTTACGCGAAAAATTGCACCTTCACCGGGGCGGCTTTCGACTTCGATCGCCCCTTGATGCTGATTGACGATCCACTGGGCGATTGCCAGGCCCAATCCAGCACCTCCGCCTTCGCGATTTCGGGCTTTATCGACGCGGTAGAAGCGATCGAAGATCTTGCCCTGATCTTCGCCTGCGATTCCGATGCCGGAGTCGCGAACGCTGATGACCGCATCGCTTTCCTCCCGGCTAAGCAATAAGCCGATTCTCCCTGGCGAAGGCGTGTATTTGAAGGCGTTGTCGAGGAGAATGTCTGCAACTCTGCGAATGGCCGCTCTGTCTCCCATCACAAACAAATCCGCGCCGAGATCCGCGGTTAGCTGTAAGTTACGAATCGTCGCCACGCGGCTCCATCCTTCGACTACTCCGGCCAAAGTGTCGTGCAGATCGATCTGCTCCATCTGAAGAGACTGGTTTCCGGAGTCGCTGCGCGCCAAGGCCAGCAGTTGTTCGATGAGGCCCGTCGTCCGCTCCGCCTCCATAAGGATGTGCTGGAGGGCTTCCCGGTATTCACCCTCCCCGCGCGATCGTCGAAGCGCCAGCTCCGCCTCGGTTCGGATCAGGGAGACAGGTGTTCTCAACTCGTGGGACGCATCGCCGGTGAATTGCGTCACTCGCTTGAAAGAGACTTCGATCCGCTCCAACATGCTGTTCAAGGTCTCGGTTAGCCGCTGAAGTTCGTCTCCTGTGTTCAGTGGCGGCAGGCGCCGATCAAGATTGGTCCCGGTGATGTGTCGTGCAGTGCGGGCCAGTTCATCCACCGGAGAAAGAGCCCGCCGGCTAAGCCAGTAACCGCCGCTGGCGGCGATCAGGAACAGAACCGGGGCGAAAACGAGCAGATAGTTGAGAAATACGCTGAGCGTATCGACGACGTCGCCCGTTGCAGCGCCCATCATCACCGAGTAGGAGCGTCCATTGACGGTTGTCTTCTGAAGCGTGAAGCGGAAGGGTCGCCCATCGATCTGCTTGTCGGTCGTAATTAAGTCTGCGCCTGGCGAGGGCAGCGTAAGTGCCGACGGGTGGGCCTTCAAGAACGCAGAGCTGTAAATTAACTGGCCAGCGGCGTCATGAATTTCCAGATAGTCGCCTGGATGCTGGGTGGCGTAGTTGTCTTCGAAAGCCTTTTGCAGATCAGGAAGAGAGGAGTCCTTCTTCTGCGCCTGCAGGAAGTTCTTCAAATCTTCGGTTTGCTGTTCGAGGCTATCGTCGACCAGGTCGTAAAGATGGGCGCGCAGTATGAACCACATGCCTGCTCCGAAAACGAGTTGCGCGACGGCAAACAGGGCCACATACCAGAGCGTAAGGCGCAGGCCAATCGAGAGTTTTTTCATACAACAGCCCCGGCACGAATTACATATCCTACGCCCCTAATCGTATGGATCAACTTGGGAGCGCCGGGAGGGTCGACTTTGTTGCGCAACAAGCGCATGAATGCGTCCAAAGTATTTTCTTCGATGTCCCGATCCAACCCCCAAACAGACTCAATTAACGATCGACGAGAAACGACCTTGCCTGAGCGGTACATAAGGCGCTCGAGAAGGCTGTATTCGGTGCGCGTGAGTGAAACGATTTTTCCCTCTCGCAGCACTTCTCTACTTGCCGGATCAAGGACCAGATCGCCCACCCTCAACGTGGTTTCGTGCGCGGGCAAGTCGCGGCGTTTGACGGCGCGCAGGCGTGCGACCAGCTCCTCAAACGAGAAGGGCTTGGTCATATAGTCATCCGCGCCGAGGTCAAGTCCGGTGACAATGTCGGGCACGGAGTCGCGAGCAGTGAGCATCAGGATTGGGGTTCGAACCTTGTCGGCGCGAAGGCGTTTGGCAAACTCGTGACCGCTGACTTTGGGAAGCATTACATCCAGGATGATGACATCGAATTCGCAGGAACTGGCTAGTGCCAGCCCTTCGGCTCCGTCCGAGGCGCAGGTTGCGGTGTGCCCTTCTTCGGTAAGACCCTTCCGGAGAAGTTCCGCCATGCGCGCTTCATCTTCCACGATCAGAAGGTTCATGGGATCGGTGCCGGATTTCTGCGGCCAGGCTGGCCGTTAATCGAGAGCGTTCCGGCCTAAAGGAATATTAGCCCGTCCGAAGCGTGCGGGGATATGTCTTTCGAGGCAGTCCCCGGGGCGCGAGTCTCGAATTACCACAATTCGAAACCGCATCTCCGAGCTCAAGTCTTAACCGTTGGCAGGCGCCCGGAAGGTTCGTTAGTGCGTCAGATACCAGGGCGTGGTCGTGTCGTCGGTCTTCAGGAAATTGAGCAGAGGCGCTGCGACCTTCAACTGGCCGAAAGTCGAGGATGGATGAGTCCCATCCGGCGAGAAATCCTCACAATCCCAAACGGTTCCGTCGGCGCGTCCGAGCATTCCATTCGACCAGTAGTACGGTCCCCAGGACATCCACGGAGCCACTACCGCGCCCTTGGTGGAGTCGTAGTTCAAGCTGGATTTGCCATTGAGCTGGTCTTCGATCGCCCACTTCACAGCGTAGCCAACTTCGTACGCATAGGGCTCGGGATTGTCCGGCTTGCCGACTCCGTTGGAGTACCCCCCGTAAACGCGCGACGAGAAATAGACCATCTTCAAATTGGGGAACAGCTTGAGCATGGTCTGCATCATGGTTTCGTATTCCGATTGCAGCTTTGTCATGTCGCTGGGAAACGTCCCGCTGGCGATTCCGTCGGTGTCCTCGATCCAAGCAGCAACAACTTGATTTGCCGTCACGTTGTTTTGCGGAAGATAGTCGTTCATGACGGTAGCCCAGTACGAAGACGTTGTCGACGTATAGGAATTGGGCGTTGCCCCGCCCTGAGCGCCGTTGACGAGAACCAACGCTGGATTCTTCAAGGGATCGGCGTTCGCGATCGGCAAGAAGCGGTTGAACTCATTCTGGGCTGTCGACTCTCCGATGGCCAGTAAGACATATTTTCCATTGGGATCGGGTTTGCCGTCGGAATCCAACGCCTGAATGGATTGCGCCAAAGCCACTCCATCGGAGTCATGCGTGGCGGGGCGATCATTGCTTCCGTTCGGATAGAGTCCGCCCTCCGACCCTTGATACGTTCCCGTGCCCAAATCATTAAGGGCCAACATCGGGGTGCTGGTGCTGGGGACGTTGAAGGAAATGTCGTTGCAGTTGTCACCGAGATTCGAGTAGACGCCAAGCGTGAGCGGAGACTTGGCGGTCACTCCCTTCGAATCCGTAACTTGCGCGGTGAAGGTGTAGCTTCCCGTCGAGACAGTGGAGTTTAGCGTGCCACTGAGAACTCCAGAGGATGCGAGGGATAATCCCTTTGGCAGGGTTGATCCCGACGCCAGCTTCCAGGTGTAGGGAGTCTTGCCGCCGCTGGCGGCAAGCGTGGCTTGGTAGGCCGCGCTGTGCGTGGCTTGCGGAAGGGTGGCAGGAGTGGCGATGACCAGCGACGTGGCGGCGACTCCGTTGCCCCCCAGGCTGCTTCCGTTGTCGGGAATCGAGTCGTAGGTGAGGTCGAGAACTCCGGACTCGGCAATGACCTGACTGGGCGTGTACGAGACTGTGAATTTCAGGCTTCCGCCCTTCGCAATCGTGGCTGGCAGTTGAACCGAGCTCGCGGTGAAGCTTTGCGGAGACAAGGTGATTGCGTTCAGTTTCATGCTTTGCCCACCGGTATTCTTGATGGTGACCGTCTGGGACGTACTGGCTTTTCCCACGGGCTGATTCGGAAAACTGAGCTCGCTTGGCGTGACGGAAGACGACGCGCTGCTGGTTAATCCCTTGCCGGTAACGGGAACATTCAGCGAGCTGCCGTCGTTCATGGTGATCACAAAATTGCAGCTATAGGATTGCGCAGCCGTGGGCTGGAAGAAGATGGAATAGTGCGTGATGGTCTGCGTGGAGCTCAGAGTGAATGGCGCCACGCCGGAGGCCAATCCGAAGCCCGGACACGAGAAATTGGCGCTTGTGATGTTTACTTTGCCACCGGCAACTTTGGAGATGGTCAGAACTTTGCTGCCCGAAGCTTTCCCGACGTAGGTGTCCTGAAATTTAACCGAACTCGGCGATGAGGAGATGTTTTGCGCTGAGGCCGGACCGACCCCGAACATACTCAACAAAAGACAAGCGACAGCGCAGGGCAAAGCCTGCAAAACGAATCCCCTCATGGTTCAGCCTCCAGAAAATGGTGGTTCGGTTGATCGAAAGCGTGAATCGACGAAGGGCGTGTCGCGAAACGAACTCGATCCAGAGTGCGAAAGCATTCCGATCAAATCGGTCCGCCACGGGCAAATAGTCTCTACTTGGAGAAAATCAGGCCAGCACAACAGTGCCGCCATGATACGGGCTCTCTCTTCAACTTTCAACCAAGCGGGGTCGAAATGGCTTGTGGGGCTTGGGATTTGGGGCCGGGATGGAATTCAAAATCGGTTGGAATGGGTTCTTACGCCAAGGCCGGCGAAATATGATTGGCGGAGGCGCGAGGTCCCGAGGACGGCCCATCCTGCGGCAAGAGACGCGGGAAGGATGGGGCTACCCCAATTTTCAGCGGTAAGAGAAGCGAAACACTAGGCTCGCGGTCACGCGAAGATTGTTCTGTCCTTGCAGGGAAAGCGTTGGACCGACAAACGTGGTCCGCTGGTAGTCGCCGGTAAGGCGCACGGCAAAGGGTCCTTCGAGAGCGCGCTCGACTCCCCCGCCTAAAGCGAAAGAGGGTCGGGTTTCATATCCTTTGAAATATGAGATGGGGCTAATCGGCACCGCGCTGTGCACCCACGCCATTCCAGCTAGCCCCCGAACAAATACGGACGTCTTTTCATGATCCATGATATAGAACACCGGGCCGATCATGCCGCTGAACATGTTTTCGCCGTAGCCCGTGCCAGGGACCCGTCCGGCGTGGGCAAAAGTGAGGTCGAGGGTGCCGGCCCAGCGTGGAGTCAGCCGCATGACCGCGTCGGCGTCGATGCCGTTCAAGCCGACGCGCGCGGTGGAGGCGGAATTTACGCTGTCGTAGACGTATCCAACGCTGGCCTCAAACTGCGGAGCCGAGGCGGCCGGCCGCTTGTTTTCAACTTCAATTTGCGTGTCAACCTCGGTTTGCGCGAAGATCGGCGCCGAAAGCAGGAAGATGAACAAAAAAACTCTTCGAACGCTGAGAATTCCCATGGCAACTCAACTTTCAGATGGACTGCAGGCCGCATGCGGCGTCGCAACGCGGTAATCCCCGAGTACTAATGAACTAGTTCGGATGCAAGCACTTACCGCCGAGCTGCCTTGTGAAAAGGGCAAGAACAAGCGAGAAGGGATTACGTCTGCGAAAGACCGCGATGCCTAAGAATATTACGAAGGCAGTGTTTTCCCAAAGTTACCTTTGACCTTAAAAGCATTTCAGACCGTCGTAATCGGAGCTTTCATCCCCAAGCAGCACTCGAATTTCAAACCTGGCGAAATTGGAGCCTACAATCCGATCCGGTCCCACTCCAAAACCCTTAAAGCAACATTTTGTTTCGAGTGTACGGCCATTGTTGAGAGTTATTGGTGTGACAATCCTAGGGCCATCTGGGACCGGCTGGTATCGACTTGGCGGTGCCGTCGGAGCGAGGCGGCGAGGTGTCCGCTCGTGGACACTCTAATCCCCTGCCGGACATCGGCGATCTTTGCTGCCTTACCTTCCCACATCTAAGCCTCCTTGATTTCAATTACTTGCGCGGAGGAGTGGATTGGCGCCCGACTTGCCACTTCGCTTGTCGATGGATATCGCACGGCCCGAATTTAAGCTGCAGAAACGTAGACGTCAGATCCTAGTGGCGGCTGTAGTGGTTGTTGTGGTCGCCGCCCTAACAGTCGTGGTGTATCGGCTCAGGCCCGCCGCTCCGACCGTCGAGCGCGGCACCGTCTGGACCGATTCGGTCAAGCGCGGCCCCATGCTTCGTCAGGTGCGCGGCATCGGCTCGCTCGTACCTTCGCAGGAGTCAGTTCTGCAAATCCCCGCCGAGACGGACGCCACGGTCTTGCGCATTCGCATGTTGCCGGGATCGCTGGTCAAGCCTGACACGATTCTTCTGGAGATGAGCAATCCGCAGGTCGAGCAGGCTGCTGTCGACGCCCATCTGCAGTTCAAGGCGGCGGAAGCGGAATACCAGAGCCAGCGCATGAAGCTCGAAAGCGAGTTCATGAACCAGAAGGCCAGCGCGGCCACGGTGAAGGCCGATTACGCGCAGTCCCAACTGCAATCCGACACGGATAAAGCGCTCTACGACTTGGGCGTGATTTCGGGGATAGCCTACAAGAATTCGAAAGGAAAGGCCGACGAACTCACCACCCGCAATACCCTTCAGGATCAAAGCTTGGCCAGCACACAAAAATCCATCGACGCACAATTGGCCGAGCAGCAAGCGAAGGTCGAACAGATGAGAGTCCTGGCGGAGCTGAAGCAGAAACAACTCGACGCCTTGAAAGTGCGCGCCAAGATTGAAGGCGTGCTCGTGGAACTTCCACTGCACGTGGGAGAGCACGTTTTGCCCGGAGCGATGCTGGCGAAAATAGTTCAGCCCAATCATTTGATGGCCGAACTGAAAGTTGCCGAGACGCAGGCTCGCGACGTGCAAATCGGCGAACCCGCCTCTGTCGACACTCACAACGGCGTGATTGCCGGAACTGTGATGCGCGTCGATCCCGGAGTACAAAACGGAACCGTGACCGTCGACGTCAAACTGACAGGCGAACTTCCGAAGGGAGCTCGTCCTGACCTGAGCGTGGACGGAACCATCGACCTGGAACGCCTGGATAACGTGCTGTATGTAGGGCGCCCGGCGTTTGGGCAGGAGAACAGCACGATCAGCCTTTTCAAGCTTGATGGCGACGGCCGCGACGCGATTCGGGTTCCGGTGAAAGTCGGGCAGCGCCTCGGTTAATTCGATTCAGGTAGTCGAGGGATTGCACGAAGGCGACACCGTCGTGCTCTCTGACATGTCGCGCTGGGACAACACCGACCGTATTCGCTTGCAGGAATAAGAAACAAATTCCAAATCAAAATCGAGGCGATGCTTTCCATGACAGATATGAGCCAACCGCTGATTCAGATCTCGGATATGACCAAGGTGTTCTACACGGATGAAATCGAAACTCACGCGCTCTCCGGGGTACATCTCTCCGTTGCCAAGGGAGAATACGTCGCGATGTCCGGGCCTTCGGGCTGCGGAAAGTCGACGCTATTGTCGATCATCGGATTGCTCGATACGCCGACTGGTGGGCGCTATCTGCTGAACAGCAAGCCCGTTGAGAATCTCGATTTCGCGGAGCGCGCGCGCATCCGCAACCAGGAAATCGGATTCATCTTTCAAAGTTTCAATCTCATCGGCGATCTCACGGTCTACGAGAACGTCGAACTGCCTCTTACGTACCGGCAGCGAATGCCATCGGCAGAGCGCAAGCAGCGCGTCATGGAAGCGCTGGAGCGCGTGGGTATGGCGCATCGGGTGAAGCACTACCCTTCGCAACTGTCGGGCGGCCAGCAGCAGCGTGTGGCTGTTGCGCGTGCACTTGGCGGGAAACCATCCATCCTGCTCGCTGACGAACCTACTGGAAACCTCGATTCGCGCAATGGCGAAGCGGTGATGGAACTTCTTGCCGACCTTCATCGCGAGGGCGCGACCATCTGCATGGTGACGCACGATCCGCGCTTCGCCAAGCACGCGCAGCGCGAAGTGCACTTGTTCGACGGCAAAGTTGTGGCGGAAGAAGAATTGAAGAAGCTGATGCAGGAGACCGGAGCATGAACACTTTCGTTCAGGATCTACGCTATGCGCTTCGGCAGATACGCCGGAGCCCGGGGTTTTCCGCGATCGCAATTCTCTCTCTCGCTTTGGGCATCGGCGCGAACACGGCGATCTTCACGCTTATCAATGGATTGATTCTCAAGTCGTTGCCTGTGCGCGATCCGCAGCAACTGGTCGCCTTCGGCAATGGCGCCGATAGCGGCCAGATTGATGGCATTGATCCTGGTCCGCTGGACATTTTTCCCTACGATTTCTATAAGCAGATCGAACGGCAGCACGATCCATTTCAGGATGTGTCCGCCACGGGCAGTTTCCCGATCAAGGTCAGCGTTCGCAGCGCGCCTGGGGGCGTTGCCGGACAGGCGATGACGCAGCTTGTGTCCGGGAGTTTTTTCAGCACGTTAGGCGTCGAGCCAGTCTTGGGAAGACCAATTGTTCCCGGAGATGCTGACGCACCGGGACGCAATCCGGTCGCGGTGCTTGAGCTACCGCTACTGGCAGCAAGCTTTCGGTTCGAATCCGTCGATTCTCGGCGCGTCGATCGCGATCAATGGAACGTCATTCACCGTGGCGGGCGTTGCTCCGCCGGCATTCTTCGGCTCGGAACTGAATGCGGATGTTCCGGACATGTGGGTGCCCATCACCATGCAGCGGGAGGTGATGCTGCAGCCGACGCTGCTCGACCCGCACGGGCTGTTCTGGATGCACATGATGGGCCGGCTCAAAGAAGGAACTTCGGCGCAGCAGGCGCAGGCATGGATGGCCCAGCAGATTCAGCAATTCATGACCGCGCGTGAAGGAGCGCAGCTTTCGGACAAGCGCCGGCAGGAGATCAGCGGAATTTATGTCGCCATGCTGCCGGGTGGCCGCGGGTTTTCGCATCTGCGCGATCAGTTCTCGCAGCCGCTGTACATCCTGATGGGAGTCGTTGTTTTGGTGCTGGCGATTGCCTGCGCGAATCTTGCCAACTTCCTTCTGGCCAAAGCGGCGGCGCGTGAGCGCGAGATCTCGACCCGCCTGGCGATGGGCGCAAGCCGCAATCGGATTCTCCGCCATGTATTGACGGAGGCCCTGCTTCTCTCTTCGCTGGGAGGTTGTGCCGGCCTCTTTCTCGCTTTCTTTGGAACTCGATTGCTGGTGCGCTTCGTGGTCGATGGTTCCACGAATTCGGCGCTCGATCCGAACCCGGATCTTCGCGTGTTGGGATTCACATTCGGAGTGTCGCTATTAACGGGCGCACTCTTCGGCATGGCTCCGGCATGGCGAGCATCGCGTGCCCATGTGACTGCGGCTCTGAGTTCCTCCACTCGAACGGCTTCTGGAACCGGATCAAATTCGCGTCGTCTGTTGCCCAAGATTCTGGTTGCAGCGCAGGTCGCGCTCTCGCTGATCCTGCTGGTGGGGGCCGGTCTCTTCCTGCGCACGCTGCAAAATCTGAAGAATCAGGATTTCGGTTTCAATCGAACGAACATTCTGCTGGTTGATTTCAATTCGAAGCTTGCGGGCTATAAAGCGGAGCAATTGAGCGGGCTTCACGAACGCATTATTCAACGGCTTGAGGCTCTTCCGGGAATTCGATCGGCCGCTCTCTCGGGAAGTCCTCCGATGTCGCCGGGCAGCTGGCGGTCTCCGATTTTCGTAGAGGGACACACGCCCGCGCCGAATGAAGATCTTTCTACCAGCATTAATCGAATTTCCACGCGCTATTTCGAAACAGCCGGAATCGCGGTCGCTCAAGGACGGCCGTTCAGTTCCCAGGACACTGCAACTTCGACGAAATCGGTGATCTTGAATCAATCGGCCGCAAAGTATTTCTTCCCGAATGGCGACGCCATCGGGCACCGCTTCACCATCGCCGATCCAAGCGTGCCGGGGCCGTGGCAAATTGTGGGCATCGTCCGAGACACGAAATACAACGATCCGCGCGAGCAACCGAAGCGAATGATCTACCTGCCTCTCGAACAAATGACGGGCGACGACCACTTTGCCTACTCCATGGAAATTCGCTCGCAAGGCGATCCCGCAAAGATTGCGGCGAAGTCCGTTCGGCGGTAGCGGATGTCGATCCCGCCTTGCCGTTGCTGGAAGTGAAGACGATGAGCGAGCAGGTCGATCAGTTCATGGAAAATGAACGGCTGATTTCTGAGCTTGCCAGCTTCTTCTCGACGCTGGCGCTCGCTCTGGCTTGCGTTGGCCTCTATGGGGTGATGACGTACAACGTGGTGCGGCGCACCAACGACATTGGAGTTCGAATCGCACTGGGAGCGCAATCCGCGCGGGATTCTGTGGATGGTGCTGAAAGAGTCACTGATCCTGCTAGGCGTCGGCATTGCGGTGGGAGTTCCGATCACCCTCGCGGCCACTCGAGCGTTGCGTACGCAGTTCTTTGGGTTGAGTCCGTTTGATGTAACAACAGTCGCTTTCGCCGTGGCCATGATCACCGCGGTGGTGATGGCCGCGGCGTATCTGCCCGCCCGGCGGGCATCGCATGTCGATCCAATGGTCGCGCTTCGTTACGAATAACAGGCTGGCGTTTACGAATGAGAGGCTAACGATGAACGGCTTTGTTCAAGACCTTCGATATGCAATGCGGCAGTTGCACAAGAATCCGGGGTTCGCGTTTACCGCGATTCTGATTCTCGCCCTCGGCATCTGTGCCAGCGTTGCGATCTTCGGCTTCGTGGATGCCGCGCTGATCAAGCCGCTCCCTTACGCCAATCCGTCTCAGCTTGTTTTCGCAACGGAGAGCGTCGAGATGATTCCGCGGGCGAACATTTCTTATCCCGACTATCTCGATTGGAAGAAGCTCAACCAGGTATTTACGTCCTTCGATGTTTTTCATGGTACGGGGTATCTGCTCAGCACCGCTACTGGGACTGAGCCTGTTCCGGCAACGAGCGTTAGCGATGGCTTCTTCCGCACGCTGGGAATCGCGCCCGTGCTCGGCCGTGATTTCCGAACTGGCGAGGATTTGCCCGAGGCTGCGCAGACGGTGATGTTGAGCTATAGCACATGGCAGAAGCGATATGGCGGTCGCCGCGATGTGATCGGTCAGGCGGTGAATCTCAGCGGAGTGCCTTACACAATCATTGGAGTGCTGCCGGAAAGCTTTCAATTCGCTCCACGAGGGAACGGTGAATTCTGGACGACTCTTCACGCATCGGATTCTTGCGGTCGCCGCAGGAGTTGCCACAATCTCGACGGAATTGGCAGGCTCAAGGACGGCGTGTCGGTGGATGCAGCGCGAGCAAACATGAAGGCGATCGCGCGACAGCTGGAGTTGCAGTACCCGTCGGATAACAAAGGGCAGGGGGCGTACGTTGAGCCTCTCTCCGCCGTGATCGTCTCCGACATCCGCCCGGTTCTGCTGGCACTGCTCGGCGGGGCGGCGTTGCTGCTTTTGATTGCCTGCGTCAACGTGTCCAGCCTGCTGCTGGTTCGATCGGAGAGTCGCAAGCGGGAAATAGCGGTGCGAGGCGCGCTCGGAGCGTCGCAATTTCGTTTGATCCGGCAATTCACAACGGATGGCTTTGCTCTTGTCGCGGTTGGCGCCTTGATTGGAACGCTGGCGGCACATGCGACGATGCGCCTTCTGGCCAGTTTGATTTCCAAAGACATGCTGGCGAACATGCCGTACCTGAATGGACTTGGCTTGAACCCTCATGTGCTGGGTTTCGCAGCAGCGATTTCGATCGCGGCTGTAATTCTGTTTTCGATCACGCCCACGTTGCGGTTGCCGCTTCGGAAAATCAGCGAAGGGCTAGCCGAAGGCGGCCGAGGCTACGCTGGAACACTGTGGCGTCGTTTCGGAGCGAACCTCGTTGTGGTGGAACTCGCGGTAGCGGTTGTTCTGCTGGTCGGCGCCGGCCTGCTCGGAAAGAGCCTCTACCGTTTGCTCAATGTAGAGGTCGGCTTCCAACCGGATCACCTTGCGACGGTCACCGTCGCCCTCTCTGACACCGGGTATGCGAAGAACGAACAGCAGGTGGCCGCCGCAAAACAAATCATCAGCCGCATTTCGAGTTTGCCTGGAGTTCAATCGGTGGGTGCCACCAGCGTGTTGCCGGTCAGCTTCAACGGCAACACAACCTGGATTCGGATCGTTGGGCGCCCTTTCAACGGAGAACACAACGAAGTGAATCAGCGGGACGTCAGCGCCGGCTTGTTCACAACATTGAAGGCGAAGCTTTTGCGTGGCCGGTATTTTACGGAGGTCGAGGACGCGAGCAAGCCTCCTGTCGTCATCATTAACCAAACGCTGGCTCGTAAATATTTTCCCGGGGAAGACCCTATCGGCAAGAAGATGGGCGACACAGCTTTGTCGCCGACGTCGATCCGCGAAATCATCGGCGTAGTCGATGACGTCAAGGATGGCTCACTCGACTCGGAAATTTGGCCAGCTGTTTATTTCCCATTTAATCAGAGCCCCGACACCTATTTTTCTCTTGTGGTACGCACATCACAAGATGCTGGCGCACTCCTGCCCACGATGGTGACGGCAATTCATGAGGTGGACCCGGGAATCGGATCGTTGGACGAAGCTACGATGACCGGCAGGATCAGTAACTCGCCGTCTGCGTATCTGCACCGCTCGTCGGCTTGGCTCGTAGGGGGATTCGCGATCCTAGCCCTGTTGCTGGGTGTGGTCGGACTGTACAGCGTCATCGTTTATTCGGTGAGCCGCAGAACTCGTGAAATCGGGGTGCGCATGGCTCTCGGTGCCCAGCGCAGCTCGGTCTATGGGCTCATCATGAAAGAAGCGGCCTGGCTTGCCGGCGTCGGAATTGTTCTCGGACTTATTTGTTCCATCGCTGCGGCTACCTTGATTCGCGGCCTGCTCTTTGGCGTTCGCGTGTGGGACGGCGCGACGCTCGCGGCCGTGGCTGTTTTGCTGGGAACTTGCGCGCTGGTTGCAACTTACATTCCTGCGAGACGCGCGGCGCAGGTAGAGCCCTCCGTGGCGTTGCGCTACGAGTGAGAGGAGAAAATCGATGACGGGATTATTCCAAGACGTGCGTTTTGGACTGCGCCAGCTGCGCAAGAGCATCGGCTTTACGGCCGTCGCGGCGTTCACTCTCGCGCTCGGCATCGGCGCAAATAGCGCCATCTTCAGCCTCGTGAGCGGAATCTTGCTCCGTCCGCTGCCGTATCCACGTCCGGCGGAACTGGTTAGCGTGACCGGAACTTATCCCAAAGGCGCGTTCGTGGCAATGCGGCAGCAAGTGCATACGATGGAGGTCGGCACTTATGCGGAGGGGCACGAATTCAACCTCACGCATGCGAGCGATCCGATTCGTCTTACCGGCGCGGCTGTGTCTGCAGAGTTGCTTTCCATTCTCGGTGCGCGTCCGGAAATCGGGCGAACATTTTCCTCGGGTGAAGATGCTCCCGGCTCGGACAACTTCGTGGTTCTGAGCCACGATCTTTGGGAGCAGCGATTCCGCAGCGATCCATCCATCATTGGCCGATCGATCGAGCTTGAAGGAGTGAGCCGGCAGGTCGTCGGCGTGATGCCTGCAGATTTTCACTTTCCTTCGGCGAAGACACAACTCTGGGTTCCGTTGCATAACGATCCCACAAACGTCGCGACATATTGGGCCGGAGACTTTATGCCCGTGGTGGGACGGCTAAGGTCCGGATCAACCATGCGGCAGGCAGGCGCCGAGATTCGGCTGTTTCAATCTCACGTGTTCGCGCTGTTCCCGTGGACGATGCCCACCAGTTGGAACGCGGATGTCAGCGTCATCGAATTGCGCGATGGCATGGTCGCCGATGTCCGGACGAGGCTGTTGCTGTTACTCGGTGCAGTCGCATTGGTCCTGATGATCGCATGCGCCAACGTCGCGAACCTTACGCTTTCGCGCGCTGCCACCCGAGAAAAAGAAATGGGTATTCGCTCTGCTCTCGGGGCGGGACCGCGTCGCATCGCCCGTCAATTGCTAACGGAAAGCATTCTGCTCGCCGGAGTAGGGGCCGCTCTCGGACTTGCATTGGCCGCTGGCGGACTGCGGGCGCTAAAGACGGCGCTTCCGGCTGACACACCCCGTTTGTTGGATGTCCACCTGGATTGGCGCGTTTTGGTTTTCACGGGTGTGCTGGCTCTTTTGACTGGCCTCGCGTTTGGACTCGCGCCGGCCCTGCAGTCGTCGCGCTCTCCACTATCAGAATCGCTCAACGCCGTGGCGCGCGGAGCGGTAGTCTCGGTTTCTCGGGGACTGCGAGGATCACTCGCCATTGCGGAAGTCGCGCTGTCCGTTTTGCTTGTGATCGCGGCAGGACTTTTGATTCGGAGTTTCTGGGCGCTGTCGCACGTGGACACCGGGTTTCGATCGGAACAAGTACTTACCGCTCGTATTACACCCGACGAATCTTTCTGCAGCGACCCCAGCCGCTGCCTCGCGTTTTACCGAACCCTGCTCGATAAAGTCCGGACGACTCCGGGCATCCGCGACGCGTCGTTAGTGAACACGCTCCCCTTGGGAGGTCGCGTCGCCAAGCGCTCGTTTGAGCTCGAGGATTTCAGCACATCGTCGTCATCCCAGTCCCAGCCACTGTTCTGGCTCGACATAGTGGGCCATGACTACCTTCACGTGATGGGCATTCCCTTAGTTTCGGGAAGGTGGTTCAACGAGAGCGATGAATCCGGAGGACCGCCCGTCGTTGTGGTTACGGCAACGACCGCTCGCAAGTATTGGCCAGCCGGTATGGCCGTCGGAAAGCACGTGCGGTTTGTCGGCGAGAAGAACTGGCGCACGGTGGTCGGCGTTGTCGCAGATGTGCGCGCCTACGACCTGCAAAACAGCGAGCCCGATTTCATGAAGGGCACCGCCTACGTTCCATACACTCCGCTGGCGACACTCGAAGAAGGTCATGTTCCCGCGGAGATGACGATTGCGGTGCGCACGAATGCCGATGATCCGGAAGCGGTTCGGATGCTGCATAACACGCTGGCAGGATCCGCGCAGGATGTCCCGGTTAGCGAGCTTCGAACGATGCGGGCCATCGTATCCGAAGCCGCTTCAACCTCGGCCTCTACGACCATCCTATTCGCGACATTCGCCAGCGTAGCGCTGATTCTCGGCGTCGTTGGCATTTATGGCGTGCTGTCATTCCTGGTGTCGCGGCGGCAGCGCGAGATGGGCGTCCGCATGGCGCTGGGCGCTCAAAGAACCGATGTCCTGTGGCTGATCATGAAAGAGGGTGGAAGATTTTCGCTGGCGGGGATCGCGTTAGGGCTGCTCGGCGCATTCTTTCTGGCCAAATTGTTAGCGACTCAACTGTACGGCATTGCCGCCGTCGATCCGCTCACCTACATCTCGGTTTCTGGCATCGTTGGTGTCGTTACCTTAGTTGCTTGCTATGTTCCGGCTCGTCGCGCGATGAGCGTCGATCCGATGGTGGCGCTGCGAAACGATTAGGAAGGAAATGATGACTCTCGGATTGATGCAGGACGTTCGCTATGCAGTGCGGCAGTTGCGGAAGAGCCGCGGGTTTACCGCAGTCGCCGTCTTGACGCTAGCTCTGGGAATCGGCTCCAACACGGCGATCTTCAGTAATGTGAATGCCCTGCTTCTACGACCGTTTGGCCTTCCTCATCTGGACCGGGTGGTCGCCGTCTGGGAGACCAATCCTAAGGAAGATGCGACCAGTGTGAAAGCCGCGCCGGCGAATTTCCGCGATTGGCAGCAGCACAGTTCTTCATTCGAGTATCTTGCAGCGGTCCAAGGGTGGGATGCCAACCTCACCGGTCAAGGCGTCGCCGAGCGAGCCGAAGGGTACCGCGTCACGCCTGATTTCTTCCCATTGCTCGGCGTGGCCACTCAGATAGGCCGAACTCTTGACGGCGGGGATTTTCAGCATGGAGCTGCGCCTGTCGTAGTGGTTAGTTACGGATTCTGGCGCAGACATCTGGCAGCCGATCCAACGGTGGTAGGAAAAACCCTGCAACTGAACGGCGAAAAGTTTACGGTCATCGGAGTTGCCGGCCAGGAGGCTGATTTCCCTACCGCTGCGGAGATATGGACTCCTCTCGACCTGAACTCGACAGAGGGTGCCGATCGGGCGGCTCACTTCTTATCCGTTCTCGGCCGATTAAAAGCGAATGCGTCGATCGCAAGTTCCACGGCGGACCTTCAAGCGGTCGCGGGCCGCCTCGGACAAGAGTTCCCAACGACGAATCGTGGTCATGGAGTTCGAGTCGTGGGATTGGCAGAGGACGCGACTACCGGGACGCGCCAGTTTGTACTGGTGCTAATGGGCGCGGCTTTGTTTGTGCTCATGCTGGCCTGCGTGAACGTCGCAAACCTGCAGCTCGCTCGCGCTGCAAGCCGCCAGAAAGAGATGGCAATTCGCGTGGGACTGGGCGCGAGC
The DNA here is from genome assembly GCA_963819455.1 of uncultured Acidobacteriota bacterium. Classification (GTDB taxonomy): domain Bacteria; phylum Acidobacteriota; class Terriglobia; order Terriglobales; family Acidobacteriaceae; genus Sulfotelmatobacter. The sequence continues at coordinate 564,486 of CAWFWF010000006.1, read as the reverse complement.
CGATGGGAATTGGTTCGGCAATTGTTAGTGGAGAGCATCCTGCTTGCGGCTGCCGGAGCAGCCGCGGGGCTTGTGCTGTCGAGTTGGGGAATGGGTCTTCTGCGACACGATATTCCTCCATTCATCCTGGAACACGTTCCGGGGCTGAAGAATGTTCATCTGGATTTATCCGTCTTGGGATTTACAGTGGCGATCGCGCTTATTAGCGGAATCCTTTCGGGGCTCGTGCCCGCCTTGCGGTTCTCGCGATGCGAAGCCGGGGATGTGCTGAAAGAAAATACCCGCTCCGCGAGTGCAAGCGCTTCCGCCGGGATGATTCGCGCCCTGCTGGTCACCTCCGAAATTGCTTTGGCCTTGGTGCTCTTGGTGGGAGCGGGACTCATGGTGAAAGGATTTCGCCACCTTCTGAATGTTGAGATGGGCTTCGACCGCGCGCATGTACTGACACTCCGCGTCGCGTTGCCCGAGGTGAAGTACCGGACTGATGATCAAGTCTTGGGCTACTACGATCGAGTCATCCGCGAACTTCAGGCGGTCCCGGGCGTCCAATCGGTGGCGGGTGTAACCAGCTTGCCATCGGGGTGGTCATGGAACTGGACGGAATACAGTGCTGAAGGTGCACCTCCTGCGAATCCCGGAGAAACTCCGACGACAATTTCTCAGGTAGCTACTCCCGATTTCTTTACCACTCTTCGGATCCCGCTGTTGAAAGGCCGCATGCTTTCTGCTGAAGACGTCCGTAGCTCGGCCCCCGTCGCTGTAGTCAGCGAGAGCATGGCACGCCGCAACTGGCCGCATGAAGAGGCAATCGGAAAGCATTTGAAATTGGGATCGCGAGATGCGCACGAGCCAGAGCGGATGATCGTAGGAATTGTCAGCGATATACGCACGAGCGCGTTTGATTTTAATTCCAGCCCAACCACCTACATTCCGCTGAGCCAGATGGCGACGCGATCCTCAGCCTTTGTCGTTCGTACTTCCGCCGACCCGGGGAAGCTGGCTACGTCCATTACCGGGGCGATTCGGGACATAGATCCGGAGACGCCCGCCTATGATGTGCGGACTCTCGAACAACTTGTATCCGACAACGCAAGTGGAGTCGAATCTGCGGCCCGCATGATGCTCATCTTCGGAATGGTTGCTCTGATCCTGGCAGCGGCGGGAATCTTTGCGGTGATGGCTTACTCAGTCGGCCAACGCACGCACGAGATCGGAGTACGCATGGCCCTTGGGGCGCAGCGCTCCGATGTTCTCACAATAGTGATTGCGTCAGCGGTCAGAATGGCTGCGATTGGATTGGCCATAGGGCTCTGCATTTCTGTGTTTCTGGCCCGTGCCCTATCCAGCGCGCTCTTCGGGGTCGTTCAGGTCGATACTTCGGTCTTTGTCGCTTTGACCTTGCTTCTGGCGTCTGTGGCTGCGATTGCGGCATACGTTCCGGCGCGTTGGGCCACGAAAGTCGATCCTATACAAGCGCTGCGGTACGAGTAGGAGGATGACAGTAATGATCGCCAGCCTAATGCAAGACGTCCACTATGCTCTACGGCAATTGCGCAAGAACCCCGGCTTCGCGGCGGTGGCAGTGATTACTCTTGCGCTGGGAATTGGCGCAAACACTGCTGTATTCAGTGTGGTCGACGCGGTGATGCTGCGTCCTCTGCCTTACTATCAGCCCGAGAGGTTGATCGAGGGGCAGTCCGTAAACTCTCACAATCCTCAGCCCAGTGCCATCAGCTATCCGGACTTCTTTGACTGGCGTTCTCAGAACCACACTCTGGAACATCTGGTTTCCTATCATGACACGCTGTATACGCTCACCGGACTTGAACGTCCCCTGCAAGTGGATGCCGAAGTTGTCTCATGGGATCTGCTGCCCGCCTTAGGTATCCGCCCTGAACTCGGTCGCAGCTTTACCCCGGATGAAGAAAAAGTTGGATCGCGGGTTATCCTGATCAGCCACTCGCTGTGGACTTCGCAATTCGGGGCGGACAAGTCAGCGATCGGTCGTGGAGTCCACCTCAGCGGCGATCTTTATACGATCGTGGGCGTGATGCCGGCGTCCTTTCGTTTTCCGATCACGCGGCCGACGAACGAGATCTGGACCACACTGGCAGTCGATGATGATCCGAACGATCCGCATCCGAGTGTTAAGAACCGCGGTTCGCACTTTCTGAATGTCTTTGGCAGGATGAAGCCGGGAATTCGCGTTTCCGAAGCAGATCAAGACCTGAACGCCATTGCCCTCAATCTAGCCAAGGCGTATCCGAACACCAACACGAGACACGACCGCGCCCGCGCAATACCCGAAGTGAACGCATTGCTCGGGAGTACGCGAACCGTGTTGCTGGTTGTCTTGGGCTCCGTTGCGCTTGTCCTTTTGATCGCATGCGGCAATATCGCCAATTTGCTGCTGGCGCGGGTGCGGGAACGACAGCGTGAAATGGCGTTGCGGTCGGCCCTGGGCGCAGGCAAAGGAAGAATCGTGCGCCAGTTACTGGCTGAGAGCGTTCTGCTGGGCACCTGCGGAGGCCTCATCGCATGCGGACTCGCGTTCCTGTGCACTCCCGCAATTCTTGCCCTGATCGGCGACAGTGTGCCGCGGGCGACCGACGCAGGAGTTGATTTGAGGGTATTGGGATTCGCCGTCGGATTATCCCTGGTGGCTGGAATTACGTTTGGAATCGTCCCCGCATTTGCCGGATCTCGAACCGATCTCGTCACAACTCTAAAAGAAGGCAGCCGTCGTGACGTCGCTGGGCGCGACTGGCTGCGTTCCTCATTGATCGTCGGGCAGGTCGCACTGGGATTGGTGCTCACGGCCGGAGCGGGCTTGCTGATTACCAGTTTCGGGAGGCTGCTCCATACCGACGAAGGATTCAATCCCGATCATGTCACGACGATGTTCTTCGAGACCCCAGATGCACAGTACAAGAACACGCGTCCGCAGTTCTATCGTGAGTACTTTGAGAAGGTCCGAGCTTTGCCGGGCGTCCAGTCTGTCGCTGGCGTCATGATTCTGCCTATGAGCAATGACGGCGCGGTGATCACCTTCGAAGATCCCGAGCACCCGACTCCTGAGGCATCGAGCCCGAGCGCAGACGTGACGCCGGTGACACCTGAGTACTTCACAGCGATGCAGATTCCATTGCTCGAGGGGCGGGATTTCTCTGAGCGGGACGACGAAAAGACCGCGCAAGTGATGATCGTCAACCGAGCCTTTGCGAAAAAATTCTTCCCTGGCGAGAGTGTCCTCGGCAAGAAACTGAAGCCTGGCGCAAGCAATGGTGCACCCGGAGGCCCGCCATGGCGGCAGATCGTCGGAGTCGTCGGCGACATTCGGCTGGGGGCAACCCAGCGCGAGATGCGGCCGGCGATGTATCTACCAGCGAACCAGCTCACCACATGGTGCTGCGTCTATTCAGTAGTGCGAACGTCACTCAATCCGCAAAGCCTCAGCGCGAGCGTGCAACGGATTGTCTCCGAAATGGACAAGAACATTCCGGTGACGCAGGTTCGTACCATGAAGGAACTCATGTCCAGCCAACTTTCGCAGCCTCGATTTGCGATGGTTCTGCTTAGCACTTTCGCGGGGCTGGCGATGGTGCTGACCATCGTCGGCTTGTACGGCGTAATGATGTACTCCGTTTCGCTTCGTACCCGCGAGATTGGCGTGCGCATGGCGCTCGGGGCGCAGCGAATGTCGGTGCTCAGGATGGTCCTGCGGGATGCGGCTATTCTTTTAGTTGCCGGAATCGCTATCGGCGCCGCTTCCTCCCTGGCATCGGCCTCCATCTTGCAGAGCATGCTTTACAGCATAGGACCACGCGATCCAGCTGTGATGGCGTTCGTATGCGCTGCCGTAGCGATTGTCGGACTCGCAGCAGCCTACATTCCAGCCCACCGCGCCGCGACCGTCGATCCCATGGTTGCGCTGAGGTACGAGTAAGAATTGGAGAACAACTAATGATTGAGCTGAAAAACATGGAACGCAGTTACAAAACTCCCGCCGGGCAGACGTGGGTTCTGCGCCGCATCAACCTGGATATTCGCGAAGGGGAATTTATCACGATCATGGGACCTTCCGGCGCAGGGAAATCGTCGTTGCTCAATGCACTCGCACTGCTCGATGACAGTTGGGAGGGTGAGTACTGGTTCCGCGAAGAAGCGGTCCACCAGATGAAGCGCAAACAACGAGCCGAGCTGGCCAAGCGCAACGTAGGGATGGTTTTTCAGAGTTATCACCTGCTGGACGACCTCACCGTGCAGGAAAATATCGACCTTCCACTTTCGTACAAAGACATTCCTCGGCGCGAGCGGCAGAGTTTGGTTGCGGATACTCTCGACCGCTTTCAGATCGTCGGCAAGAAGGATCTTTATCCCAGCCAGTTATCAGGCGGCCAGCAGCAGCTTGTAGGAATCGCCCGCGCGGTGATTCACAAGCCGCCGCTACTTCTGGCGGACGAGCCTACCGGCAATCTTCATTCCACGCAGGCCAAGGAAATCATGGAACTCTTTCGGGATCTGAATCAGCAAGGCACCACGATTGTGCAGGTCACGCACTCGGAGGTTAATGCCGGTTATGGCAGTCGCACGATTCAACTGCGAGATGGTTGGATGGTCGGCGACACGTCGAATCCGGCGGTTACACAACCGGCGGAGGTAAGCGCGTCGTGAGTTCATTCTGCGCAAGACCGATCGCAGCTCTTCTGCTATGCGGAGTGATGGCAGTTCCTGCGGATCTTTTGGGCCAAACACAGGCAGCGAGTCCGAATCAAAGCGCGCCTTCGAAGAATTCCGGGGCTGTGCAGTTCGATATGCCGAAGTCCCACAACCCGCTGAATGCGTACGCGCCGGATACAGTGCCGGAGCCGGCGCTAGCGAACTCTCCGCGAATCGACCAACTCGTTCGCGAAGGGAAACTCTATCTTTCATTAAAGGACGCGATTGAACTTGCACTCGAGGACAATCTAGATTTGGCGATTGCGCGCTACAACCTTCCAATCGCGAACACCGATATTCTTCGCACCAAGGCTGGAGGTTTCTTTCGCGGAGTCAATACGGGCGTTGTGCAGGGAACTCCAGGCGGCGGCGTAGGCGGCTTTGGTACCGGCGCACCGGGAGCGGGCGCAGGCGGAACAACAGGAGGCGCGGGCGGAGCGGGTGCAGGCGCGTCCGGCCTGGTGCAATCGACGCTCGGCGCCGGAACCACCGTGTCTTCGTACGATCCGTTTATCAGTCTCAACGGTGGAGATGAGCATCAGACATCGCCGGTGGCCAACCGTCAGATCTATGGCGTTCCGTCATTGCAACTCAACACCGGTTCGCTGAATGCGGTGTATACCCAGGCGTTTCCCACGGGTACCAGCATCAGCTTCACCACAGGGAATTCTCGCCAGACGACCAATAGCCCCTATTTCAATCTGTCTCCGTCGCTAAGCTCTGCGTTTCGTTTCCAGTTCCAACAAGAGTTGCTGGCTGGTTTTGGATTCGGTCCAAATCTGCGATACCTGCACATCGCGCGAAATAATAAGAAGATCTCCGACATTGCATTTCGGGATCAGGTGATCGCGACAATTACCCAGATCGAGAACATCTATTGGGATCTGGTGAGCGCGTACGAACAAACTCAGGTGAACGAGAAGTCGTATTCATTCGCGCAGCAGACGCTCGACAACACGCGAAAGCAACTGCAACTCGAGAGCGTGCCGGCGATGGACGTCATGCGTGCCGAGGCGGAGGTATCGAAACGCGATCAGGATCTCACGGTGGCGCGAACGAGCCTTGAGTTGCAAGAAACGCTGATGAAGAACGCTATCACGAAGAGCCTGGATGATCCGGTGCTGGAGGCGATGCCCGTTATTCCGACGGACAAGATGGAGAACTCGGTGTCGATCCACCCGGCGGAGTCGATTCAGACATTGGTTGCTGCCGCCCAACAGAATCGGCCCGATCTCGCGGAGTCTGATATCGACCTCGTGAACCGCCAGATCAGCCGGCGTGCCGCACGCAACGCTCTGCTGCCGTCCCTCTCGCTCGTCGGATTTTACGGCGGCTCCGGTCTCGCTGGACCTTTGAACCCTGCGTACAACCTGGGGCAGAACGTCTCGAACGTGCCCACGGATTTTGCCGGGGCTTTGGGCAACACCTTCAACAATACTTCGCCGGATTACTACGTCGGTTTGAATCTGAACATTCCGATTCGTAACCGGGTTGCCAAAGCAGATCAATACCGATCGGAGCTGGAATACCGCCAGGCCGAACTTCGCATGGAGCAACTGAAGAAACAGGTGCGCATTGAGGTACGCAATGCGCAGTATGCTTTGGATCAAACCGGCGCTCGCGTCGAGGCGGCGCGCAAGGCCCGGGACTTGGCGCAGCGCACTTTCGACATCACAAAGAAAGAGCAAGATTTGGGTGCGGGATCGAGCTATCAGACGCTGGCGGCGCAACGTGATCTATCTCTGGCGGAACTAGATCTCGTCAGCGCGATGACGATCTACCAGAAGGCGAAAGTTGAACTGGACCGCGCAACCGGCACTACGTTGGAACATAATGGCATACTGATCCAGGACGCGATCAGCGGCGTGGTTTCTCAACACGCGCCTTAAGAATGCCGATATCTGTAAAACCCGGCGATGTTGAACTCCAATCCCCGCGTCAAGAGTTCGTGGGACCGGTCCGCATTCTGGCAGCTGATGACCAGGAACATATTCTCGAAGCGCTGGACCTTTTGCTGCGCCCGCAGGGATACCGGGTCGACAAGGTGCGGTCGCCTGTTTTGGTGCGAGAGGCGCTCGCGAGCGAGAACTACGATGCGATCCTGATCGATCTCAATTACACCCGCGACACAACTTCGGGACGCGAGGGCCTGGACCTTCTTTCACAGATCGTTGCGCTGGATGCCACCGTTCCTGTGATCGTGATGACCGCATGGGCGAACGTGGAACTCGCGGTGGAGGCGATGCGTCGCGGCGCCCGGGATTTCGTGCAGAAGCCGTGGGAGAACGATCGGCTTGTCGCCATCCTTCGCACGCAGGTGGAGCTCCACCGAGCGTTGCAGCGCGCTGCGCGTCTGGAAGCGGAGAATCGACTACTTCGAGCCGAGGGGCGTCCGGAATTTCTCGCTACCGCCCCTGCGATGCAGCCTGTGCTCGACACCATCGCCCGTGTCGGCCCATCCGACGCGAACGTGCTCATTACCGGAGAGCATGGAACCGGTAAAGAAGTTGTGGCTCAAACGCTTCACGCTCTGAGCGCGCGTGCGGGGCGGCCTCTGGTAGCTGTCAATACCGGAGCAATTCCTGACGGAGTTTTCGAGAGCGAGCTCTTCGGTCATGTGAAGGGCGCATTTACGGACGCGAGAACCGACCGGATCGGACGCTTCGAACTGGCAGACGGTGGAACGATTTTTCTGGATGAGATCGGGAACGTACCGTTGCGCCAACAGGCGAAGCTGCTTCGCGTGCTTGAGTCTGGGGAGATCGAGCGAGTGGGAGCGTCGCGCTCCCGCCGCGTTAATGTGCGACTGTTGTCTGCGACGAATGCCGACCTGCAGGCAGCTTGCGGATCCGGACAGTTTCGCGAAGATCTTCTGTTCCGCCTCAACACAGTGGAAATCCATGTGCCCGCACTGCGGGAGAGGCGCGAGGATATTCCGCTACTCGCGACGCATTTCTTGTCGCGATACGCTACCCGCTACCGTCGGCCGGTCCAAAGGTTCGATGTGGCCGCGATCCAGGCGCTGCAGCAGTATTCGTGGCCTGGAAATGTGCGCGAGTTGGAGCACACAATCGAGCGCGCGGTGCTGATGTGCCGCACCTCGGAGATTCAGCCTGCGGATCTTTCGTTGACAGCGCAGCGGGTGGCCACGCAGAATCTCGAAGACCTCAGCCTTGAAGCTGTTGAGGCAGTGTTAGTGCGGAAGGCGTTGCAGCGATTCCAGGGAAACGTCAGCCAGGCAGCAGAGGCGTTAGGGCTGAGTCGCGGAGCGCTGTACCGGCGGATGGAAAAATATGGGGTCTAGCCCCAGCGGACCAAAATCTTCCCGTCCTCGAAAACGAGCCCGATTACTCTACGAACGCCGCATCAGTCTCTACTCTTTCCTTGTTGCCTTACCTGGCTTAGTGGTCAGCTCTGTGTTGGTTTGGGTGCAGCCCTGGGCTCTCGAATCACGACTGGGCCTTATTGGACTGGAGTTGTTCATCTGGTGGATTTTTGCGATGGCGCTGCAAGAGCAGACCACGCGGCCTCTGCAAACTCTTGCCAATGTGATCGGATCCCTGCGAGAGGAAGATTATTCATTCCGCGCTCGTAACGCTGTCTCCGAAGATGCGCTCGGCGAATTATCTCTTGAAGTGAATGCCCTTGCAGACATGCTGTCGGATCAGAGAGTTCGCGCCATTGAGGCCACGGCTCTCTTGCAGCGCGTGGTGGATGAAATTGATGCACCGCTTTTTGCCTTCGATCCCACATCTGCGCTGCGCCTCGTGAATCCCGCCGGCGAGCATTTGCTGCGGCAATCCAAGGCTCGGATGATGGGGCGAAGTGCGACCGATCTGAATTTGCAGGCGTGCCTGACGGCTGACAATGAAACTCTGGTTGAGTTGAACCTGAACGATTCCCAGGCCCGATGGTTGTTGCGCAGAAGTTCGTTCCGGCAGCATGGAGTGCCGCATACGTTGGTCGTGCTCTCGGACGTGAGCCGAGCGCTGCGCGAAGAGGAACGGCGCGCCTGGCAGCGATTGATCCGCGTTCTCGGCCACGAGCTGAGCAATTCACTTGCCCCCATCAAGTCGATCGCTGGAAGCCTCAGCTCGCGCGTGTCTAACACCCCGATGGACCCGGAAGTGCGCGGCGACCTTCAGCGTGGACTCGAGATCATCGAGGCACGCTCTGCATCTCTACATCGTTTCCTGGAGGCTTATCGACGATTGGCACAAATGCCGGCGCCGGTTTTGCGGGAAGTAAATCTTGGGCCTCTCGTCACCCGCATTGCCAGACTCGAAACTCGGGTTGGCGTAGTCGTGCAGCCGGGACCAGATGCGATGTTTCAAGCGGATCCCGATCAGCTTGAACAAATGCTCATCAATCTTGTCCGCAACGCAGCGGATGCCGTTCTGGAGACCGCATCAGAGTCCATCAATGACCCTGCGCGCGAACCTGCTGCGGCCGGAGCGCACGCAATCGATTTGCACTGGAGCGTGACCTCAAACGATGTCATCCTGACCATCGATGACACTGGACCAGGCCTGCTCAATCCGGCGAACGTATTCACTCCCTTTTATACGACAAAGCCGAATGGAAGCGGCGTGGGACTGGTTCTTTCACGGCAGATTGCCGAAGCGCATGGCGGAAGAATCGAGATCGGCAATCGTCGAGACGGGCCGAGGCTGTTCCGTTAAGATTGTGTTGCCGCGGGCACCTCAGATCCACGAATCATTGCAACCGAAGATCTGACGGGGGAAATTCGCTTTCATCATTTCCCCGCGAGAATTGGGTATCCGACACGATGCAAATTGACGCGCACCAGCATTTTTGGATTTATCGTCGAGATGAGTATGGGTGGATCGACGATTCGATGACTGCGCTGCAGCGAGATTTTCTGCCGGAGCACCTGGAACCGGAACTAAAACAAAATCAAATAAGCGGGTCGGTCGTCGTGCAGGCGCGCCAGAGTCTCGAAGAGACCCGGTGGCTGCTCGAACTTGCCGACAAATGTTCCGAGATTCTCGGAGTTGTGGGCTGGGTGGAGTTATGTTCTCCGGCCGTTCGATCGCAGCTTGAACGATTCTCCAAAAATCCGAAGCTAGTCGGGGTTCGGCACATCGTGCAGGCAGAGCCCGACGATCGATTTCTTTTACGAGAGGACTTTCTGCGCGGCGTCGGCATGTTAGGGGAGTTCGACCTGGCGTACGATGTTTTGATTTACACCAAGCATCTGCCGGTGGCCGCGAAATTCGTAAAGCGATTTCCGCATCAGAGATTTGTGCTGGATCATCTTGCCAAACCTCCCATCAAGAGTGGAGAAATCGACTCGTGGAGCGACGGGATTCGCCGGCTAGCCGAATTTCCGAATGTGTGGTGCAAGCTCTCCGGCCTGGTGACGGAAGCGGATTGGCAGAAATGGACGCCGGAACAGATTGCCCCCTACCTCGAAGTCGCTTTCAAGGCGTTCGGAGCGAAACGCCTCATGATCGGATCGGACTGGCCGGTTTGCCTGGTCGCTGCGTCCTACAGTCGCGCCATGACCCTGGTGAAAAATTATCTTGCCCCCTTTAGTCTTGCCGAACGCGAGGCGGTATTGGGAGGCAACGCTCAACGCTTTTGGCGGCTGAATGTCTAGTGTCGCGGCTGAATTGCGACCGAAACCATAAACCTTTACACTCCGAAAGTCTGGTTTTCTGAAAGTCCAGCCGCGATGAATTCCAACGTCCTACAACTCGATTCCAAAGACAACGTCCTTGTTGCGCTCAAAGATCTGAACGCCGGCGACGTTGTCCAATGGGGAGGAAAGTCGCACACCCTGCGATCGAAGATTCCCGCAAAGCATAAGTTCGCCATCCAAGACCTTGCGGCAGGCGCTCCAATCACGATGTATGGCGGGCTGGTCGGGAATGCCGTGAACGACATCGCAGACGGCGAACTGCTGACGACTCGCAACATGCGTCACCAGGCTTCAACGTTTCATTCACAAGAAATAAAGAGTTCGTGGACTCCGCCAGACGTATCTCGCTGGTCGCAGAAGACGTTTCAGGGATATCACCGATCTGACGGACAGGTCGGCACGAGAAACTATTGGATTGTCGTGCCGCTCGTTTTTTGCGAGAACAAGAACATTCAGGCGCTGAAACAGGCCTTCGAGGAAGAACTTGGCTTTGCAGCGCCTTCGATCTACCGCAAGCAAGTCGCCGCGCTTGCCGATCGCTATCGCTCCGGAGGTGCTGCAGACGTTAGGTCGGTCGCGGGCGAATCCGCTGCTGCGAAGACTGGGCGGATCTTCGAAAACATCGACGGGATCCGGTTTCTGCTGCACGAGGGCGGCTGCGGCGGAACGAGAGAAGATGCCAACAACCTTTGCGGTCTGATTGCGGGCTACATCCACCATCCGAATGTTGCCGGAGCGACGATCCTCAGCCTAGGCTGCCAGAATGCGCAGATCGAAATCCTACGGTCAGAAATCAGCAAGCGCAATCCGAAGTTCGACAAGCCTCTGGTCATCCTGGAACAGCAGAAGAGCGGGTCGGAAGCGGCGATGATGGGCGAAGCGATACAGAAAACTTTTGCCGGACTGGTGGAGGCGAATAAGGCGCGGCGCGAATCCGCTCCGCTTTCAAAATTGTGCGTTGGTTTGAAGTGCGGCGGCTCCGACGGCTTCTCCGGTATCTCGGCGAACCCGGCGATCGGCCACACTTCCGATCTCCTAGCCGCCCTTGGGGGGAGAACAATTTTGTCCGAGTTCCCGGAGTTGTGCGGAGTTGAGCAAGGACTGATCGACCGCGGGGCAAGCAAGGAAGTCGGGGATCGGTTCATCGAGTTGATGACCGACTACGCAGCGCGAGCGGCAGCGGTACGTTCAGCTTTCGAAATGAATCCGTCGCCCGGCAACATGCGGGATGGTTTGCTGACGGACGCGATGAAGTCGGCGGGCGCTGCCAAGAAGGGCGGCACGTCGCCCGTAACCGCAGTATTGGATTACCCTGAATACTCGACGCAGGCCGGGCTTAATCTTCTCTGCACCCCGGGTAACGATGTCGAGTGTGTCACCGCGCAGGTCGCTGCCGGTGCGAATGTCGTTTTGTTCACGACGGGCCTCGGCACGCCGACGGGAAATCCGATCACGCCTGTGGTCAAACTCTCGACGAATTCTTCTCTTGCGCAGCGGATGCACGACATCATTGACGTGGATACCGGAGCAGTCATTGAGGGCGAGCAGACGATTCAGCAGATGGGAGAATCGATTCTGGACTTCGCGGTGCGTCTCGCGAGTGGAGAGGTTCGCTGTAAGGCCGAGGAGAAGTCGCAGGAAGATTTCATACCCTGGAAGCGTGGAGTCTCCCTCTGAGTTCCGCAAATATCTCCGCGAGCAACTTCCGTCTCGATGGGAAAGTGGCTGTCGTTACCGGTGGCGGAAGTGGAATCGGGCAGGCAATCGCGCTTCGGTTTGCAGAACATGGCGCAGCGATCCGCGTGCTAGATCTCAACGAGAAAGCAGCGCTCGGCACCGTTGATCTGATTGCTTCAAATGGAGGATCGGCCTCGGCTCATGTCTGCGACGTGACTGCGCAGAGCCAGGTGAACGCCACATTCGGCGAGTGCTTCAAGCGCGAACGAGTGCATATCCTCGTAAATAATGCTGGCGTGTCGCACGTTGGCACAGTTGAGAGCACCACGGAGGAAGATTTTGACCGTTTGGTGCGAGTGAACATCAAAGGTTTCTACAACTGCCTGCACGCGACGATTCCGCATATGCGTGAGAACGGTGTCGGGGTCGTCCTGAATATGGCATCAATCGCCGGTACGTCGGGCCTGCCGGACCGCTTCGCGTATTCCATGACGAAAGGGGCCGTGGTAGCAATGACCTATTCCGTGGCGCGCGACTATCTGGCTCACAACATCCGATGCAATTGCATTTCGCCCGCCAGGGTCCATACTCCATTCGTCGACGATTTCCTGAAGAAAAACTATCCGGGTCACGAGTCCGAAATATTCGACAAACTCTCCAAGGCGCAACCGATTGGCAGGATGGCGGAGCCTTCGGAAGTGGCATCGCTGGCGCTGTTTCTGTGCTCCGAGGAGGCGGCGTTCATCACGGGCGTCGACTATCCGCTGGATGGTGGTTTCTGCAATTTACGAGGCTAGCTTGTGGACCTTGAACTGAAAGAAAAAGTCATCATCGTGACTGGAGGCGCCAAGGGAATCGGCGCCGCGACTGTCCGAGCCTGTGCGGTCGAAGGTGCGATTCCGGTGATCCTGGATCGCGACTCGGGTGCTGGCAAGGAATTGCAGTCAAATCTCCTCAAGAATGGTTCAAAGTGTGGTTTGATTGCGGCGGAACTCGAAGATTCGCGAGCGTGCGAATCGGCAGTCGCTCGAACGGTAGAAGAGTTCGCAAATTTAGATGCACTGGTAAATAACGCTGGGCGGAATGACAAGGTCGGACTGGAGCACGGAAGTCCAGAGGAGTACGTGGCATCTCTCAGCCGAAATCTTCTGCATTACTACAACATGGCGCACTACGCGCTTCCGCATTTGAAGAAATCGCGCGGATGCATCGTCAATGTTGGCTCCAAGACATCCGTCACCGGGCAAGGGAGCACGTCGGGGTATGCATCCGCCAAGGGCGCAATCATGGCTCTCACACGAGAATGGGCCGCGGAGCTACTGCAGTATGGCATTCGGGTCAACACCGTCGTTCCTGCCGAGGTCATGACTCCCCTGTATCGGGAATGGCTTGCGACCTTTACCAACTCCGATGAGAAGTTGAAATCGATTCTGTTTAAGATTCCCTTGGGTGGGCGTATGACGACTGCGGAAGAAATTGCCAGCACGGTGGTTTTTCTTTTGTCGGGCAAATCGAGCCACACTACGGGACAGCATCTATTCGTCGACGGTGGATACGTTCATCTCGATCGCGCCCTGACGTAAGGACTCTGCTGGACCGCTGCCGATATCTACCGCAACTGAGGTTTTATGACACGACGATTTTGCCTAACTCTCGATTTAAAGAACGATGCGAAGTTGATCGCGGAGTACAAGCGTCATCACGAACAAATCTGGCCCGAGATTACCCAAAGTATTAAAGACTCCGGCATTGAAGACATGCAGATCTATCTCTTGGGCACAAGGATGTTCATGATCATGGAAGTGGGAGAGAACTTCTCGTTCGAGGCCAAGGGCAGAGCGGATCATCTGAACTCGAAGGTTCAGGAGTGGGAAAAGCTGATGTGGAAATTCCAGCAGGCGCTACCCGAAGCCAAGCCAGGCGAGAAATGGCTCCCGATGGAAAAGATCTTCCAGCTTGAGACTTAATCTCGCCCAGACTCTCAGCGAATTCTACGCATTCGCCCGCATATCGCTCGAAGTACCTCCCGCAGCCGGGACGTAGCACTTCAAGGTGTAATCCATCACCATGCGATCTGCGTTGAAGCGCCAGCCGAGCGTACGGATTGTGCGCTTCATGCGCTTGATCCAACCTCGCGGCAGGCCGTCCCGATCGCGCTGGTAGTAAAGCGGAATCACTTCCTCTTGCAAGGTGCGCATTAAATCTTCTCCATCGCGCGCATCGTGCACATTCATGTTCGAGTGCGTGCGGCCGGTTCCGATGGCGAAGCCGTTCATGCCGTCGAATGCTTCCGCCCACCATCCGTCAAGAACCGAAAGATTCAGGCCACCATTTAAGACGACCTTTTGCCCACTTGTGCCGGAGGCTTCGAGCGGACGGCGAGGATTGTTCAGCCACACATCGACGCCCTGCACAAAGTGGCGTCCCACATTGATGTCATAGTCTTCGACGAAAACGAATTTGTCGCGGAACTTCGGATCTCGCATCATTTCAGCGATTTGTTGCAAGACGCGCTTTCCCGGTTCGTCGAGCGGATGCGCTTTGCCCGCGAAAACGAACTGCACCGGACGATTGGGATCGTTGACCATCGTGGCCAGGCGCTCGATATCCGACAGAATGAGGTTTGCGCGCTTGTAAGTGGCAAAGCGGCGCGCAAAGCCAATCGTCAGGGCATCCGGACTGAGCACGCGCTCAAGGCGCTGCAAAACGTCAGGCGGTTCCTCTTTGCGCTCAGCTTGCTCGACGGCCCGGCGGCGCACGAACTCGATCAGCTGAGACTTGAGGTTCAAGTGCGTTTCCCAAAGTTCCCCATCGTCTACGTTCTCGATTCCAAGCCAGGTCTTGGCTTCGCTGCCGCGCTGCAGCCAGTCGGTGCCGAGGTGCCGGTCATACAGGCGGAACATTTGCGGCGCAAGCCAGGACGGCACGTGAACGCCGTTCGTGATGTGCCCGATAGGAACTTCGTCTTCAGGCTTGCCGCGGAAAAGACCGGTCCACATGGCGCGCGAAACCTCGCCGTGAAGCGCGGAGACTGCGTTCGCCCGGCGAGACAGGCGGAGCGCGAGCACCGTCATGCAAAACGTTTCGTCCAAGTTGCTCGTGTTCTCGCGGCCAAGGCCCATCAAGCTCTCCGGAGACAATCCGATGGCTTCACGAAGCGGCCCGATGTGCTCCTCGACCAGCTTGGCATCGAAGCGGTCGTGACCTGCCGGTACGGGCGTATGAGTGGTGAAGACTACTTCGCGGGAAATTCGCGGCACGGCGGCGTCGAAGCCGATACCCTCTTCCTCCATGCGCATGCGGATCGCTTCGAGAACCGCGAAAGCGCTGTGTCCTTCGTTCAAATGCAGGACGCCCGGAGTAATGCCCAGGGCCTTCAGGGCTCGCAAGCCACCTACGCCCAGCAGCAATTCCTGACGGATTCGAATCCGCAGATCTCCGCCATACAGGCGGGATGTAAGTTCACGGTCCTCAGGCGCGTTGCCTTCGACGTCAGAATCGAGCAAGAACAGATCTCGACGCCCGACTTTCACGCGCCAGACCTTCGCCTGAAGCAGGCCGCTCCTCGTCTGGATTTCGACGACTACCGGCCTGCCATCCTTGCCGATGGCCACTTCCATTGGCAGCTGATTCGTATCCGTTTCGAGATACTCTTCGCGCTGCCAGCCGCCGCGGTCGAGACGCTGCCGGAAATATCCTTGCCCGTAGAAGAGACCGATGCCGACAAGTGGAATGTCCAGATCGGACGCACTCTTGATGTGATCTCCGGCCAAGACACCTAGTCCACCGGAATAGATGGGCAGCGACTCGTGAATGCCGAACTCCGCCGAAAAATACGCCACGGGATGAGGACGCAGAACGCCAGCGTGTCTGGTGCCCCAAGTGCGATCCGCCTCCAAATACTCCAGCATGCGGCGGTATCCATAGTTCACGCGACTATGCAACATGAGTTCCGCGGCGCGTGTTTCCAGCTTGGCCAGCGGCAGTTCCGAAAGCAGCGCAACGGGATTGTGGTTGAGTTCGCTCCAACGAGCCGGGTCAAGATCAAGAAACAGGCTGGTGGAGTTGTGATCCCAACTCCACCAAAGATTACGCGCGAGGGTCCAAAGGCGTTCCTGCAGAGGAGCGATAAAGCGGTCGAGCGTTCGGGCCTCGCTGACTACGGGGGCGACCTGGCTGGCCGCTTCGGTCAGCATGCGTATCTCGTCGGCGCTAAACACCCGAGCTTCGACCGTTTGCACCACAAGAACCCCTTGCAGGATGTCGCGGTCGATCAGGGGAACTCCAAGGAACGACTGGTAGGCATCTTCACCAGCATTGCGGAAATATTTAAACCGGGGATGGCTCTTTACCTGACTGACCGCTACCGGCTGTACCTGTTCGGCGACAAGCCCGGTGAGTCCTTCGTTCACCGCCATTCGCAGGTTGCCGATGCATTCACGTCGGAGGCCGACGGTGGCCGCGAGTACCAAGTTCGCGCGATCCGGCTCCAGCAAATAGGCGGAGCAGACATCCGTCCGAAATCGCTTGGCAATCAGGGCTACCAGGTTCATCAGCGTCTCCGCTGATTGGCCTCCTTCAGCCGCCAGGTTCGCAATTTCCTCGAGCGTTAGAACGTTCTTAAATTCGTCGACACGCAAGCCTTGATCCATGTTCCCCACTGTCTTAAATTGGCGCAATTCTTACTGCCGGATGTCCACATTAAAGGGAACCCGGTCCCCGCTAGACGATGAAACGATGAGCGGTTCCGACTATTGTAAGGCGTACAACCAAGATTGCGAATGAGCCTGGTATTCAAAAAAGTACTTTCGTGCCATTCAAATCATGATTAATGGCTGGCCCCGGGCGGCAGGCAAGGTGGGTGCGTCGGTTTGCTTGACGTTCTGGCGATAGAGTAGAATTTTGGCATTCCAGCCAATCTTGTGGCCTTCCATCGAATCGCTCACGGTGGGGAAGGTAGTCATCGCTTCCGCTAATACGCGAATCTTGTGAATCGAGCTGCGGCAATTTCGGAAAACGAGCACGTCCTGAAGTGCGAAATGGCGCGAGAGGTATTGAGCGTCTCCGGAAGCTTGCGCTTGCAGGTGAACGGCTGGAGTATGCTACCCAGCGTGCTGCCTGGAGACGTACTTATCGTTCAAAGAGCGGCCAGCCATGAAGTGATTGAGGGAGACATTGTCCTTTTCGGGCGCGATGCGCGGCTCTTTGCTCATCGAGTTGTCGGAAGAACCTTCGGCGACTTCCGGGTGATCACCCGTGGCGACGCGATGCCCGCGTCGGACGCGCCAGTTGATGACCGGGAAGTGTTGGGAAAAGTTATTTTCATTTTGCGAAATGGCCGTTGTATTGAGCCGCCCAAGACTCTGCGCGCACCGCAGCGTGCGGTGGCGGCTTTGGTGCGACGTTCGGAACTCGCCGCACGGATTGTCGTCGGGGTGAACGGAATGCGACAACCGCCCAAAGCAAAGCAGGATTCGAGATAAGCGTGTCATCTGTGACCACGGACGTCGAGCGGCTCAGCCTCGTGATCGAAATCGGGGAAATGCCGGTGCGCGTGAAGACGCGTGACCACTCCTTCATAAATCTGCTCCAGGAGCGATATGCCGGATATGTCAGCTCGTCGGATTTTGCCGAGGTTGAGTTCGATGTGGAGTTGACCGGAAGTCCGGTGAGCAATCCGGATGCGGACGTGCGTGTGACTCAGCACGGCGGTCGCTGGAAATTGGAACGGGGAGATTTTCGAGCCGAATGGGAGCCCAAGACCCGGCGCGGATGGGTGAGGCAGACAGCAAATCCTTTTTCGATCGACGCTGTTCTCCGGATCGTGCACACCCTGGTCCTCGCCAAACAAGGCGGCTTCTTGTTGCACTCGGCAAGCGCCATTCGAAATGGCAAGGCTTTTCTTTTCGCTGGGGTATCCGAGGCTGGCAAGACCACGATCTCGCGGCTTGCGCCTCCCGATGTGACGTTATTGACCGATGAGATTTCGTACGTCCGTAGGCGTGAGGCGGGGTACGTCGCATTCGGCACTCCATTCACCGGAGAGTTGGCCAAAATCGGCGAGAACGTGTCCGCTCCCGTATCTGCTCTCTATCTTCTGGCAAAAGGGCGCGAAAATCGTATCGAAGCCGTCGCTCCGGGCGAGGCTACTCGATCCCTGCTTGCTAATCTTCTGTTTTTCGCCGAGGATGAGGAACTGGTGCAGGAGACTTTTCACTCTGCCTTCGAATTCGTAAATCGTGTCCCGGTGTCGCGGCTTACATTTGTGCCCGATGCCCGGGTTTGGGAGTTGATCGGATGAGCAGGCTTTATGTTGCACGCAATCCGCGCGTTGCCGCTCGCAGCCTTGACGGCGAAATGATGATCATGTCGGGCCGGGACTCGACCCTGTTCACGCTCAACAGGACGGCTACCATCCTGTGGCAATGCGCCGACGGAGCGACTCCGCTGGATCAAATCGTCGAAAAGCGAATCTGCGGGGAATTCGAAGTGAATCCTGCCCAAGCTCTGCAGGATGCAGAGGTATTGGCTAGAGAACTGGAAAGCCACGAGATATTGCAGGTTTCGGAAGAGCCCATTCCTGCGCGAAGTCCCGCTGTAGGAGAACCGCGATGAGCGCATTGCTTGCGGAGATGACCGCGAAAGCTTTGAAGCTGAATGTCCCATTCAGTGTTCAGCTTGATCTCACCTACCGCTGCAATGAGCGCTGCGTTCACTGCTATCTCGACCACGATGATCACGGGGAGATGACGACCCAGGAGATTCTCCACCTGCTCGACGAAATGGCGGACGCGGGTGTGTTTATTCTCACACTCAGCGGAGGCGAGATATTTCTGCGCAAGGATTTCTTCACGATCCTCGAACATGCTCGCCGGCTGATGTTCTGCGTCAAACTCAAAACGAACGCCGTCATGATTCGGGAGAAAGAGGCGGCCCGGCTTCGTGAGCTGAGCATCGAATCGATCCAGATCAGTATTTATTCGCATCGGCCGGAGATTCACGACGGCATCACTCTGCTGCCAGGATCTCTCAAGCGCTCGATCGGCGCGATTCGATTTCTAAAGTCTCAAGGTTTGAAGGTCACGATCGCAAACGTACTGATGGCGCAGAACATGGAGGACTATCAGGGTGTGCGCGCCCTGGCTGCGGAATTGGGTGTGGCATGCACGCTCGATCCGACCGTAACTCCCATGATGGACGGTAACCGGTCGACGGTCGGTCTTGGCGTTGATCACAGCGGATTGCAGCAGGTCTTCCGTGATGCCTCACTGGTTGGAGATGTGGACGAATTTTGTGCCATCTCAGCTGCGCCTGGCGAGGATGAGTTGAACGCTCTTCCCTGCAGCGCCGGTCATACTGCCTGCTATGTATCTCCTTACGGCGACATGTACCCGTGCGTGCAGTTTCCCCTGCCGACGGGGAACGTGCGCCAGCAGAGGTTTCTCGATATATGGCGTTATTCAGATCAAATGAATGATGTCCGTTCGATCCGACTGAAGGACCTGACGACCTGCTCATCGTGTAGCCACGTAGGCGGTTGCACGCGCTGTCCTGGGCTGGCCTTTATGGAGGGCAACATGCGCGGTCCTTCTTCCCAGGACTGCGAGAAGTCATTCGCAAGAACGGGAGTTCCTTCGGCGAATATGTTGTCGAAGAACCGGACCGGAGCGAATCTCGTGCAGATTCGCGCAATCGCACCGGCGCGCGTTTCTCCTTCAGGCGCGACCGCCTGATTCGAGCCGTTCTTTACGAGCCAACCGAAACAGAAGATGCCCGGCACAAGTTTCACACTCGAGCATGAGTGGTCGCTGCTGACATCCGCCTGTTCGCCGAATGCAATCCACGCAGGCGATGAATTAAAGAAGGCTTTCTCGCAAAATGCTTTCCGCTGGGGAGTTCTCTTCGACCTCGCTGATCATCACGGAGTTCAGCCTCTTCTCTACCAGTCGCTCTCTGCTTTTTCTCAGGACGTCCCTGCGGACGAATTGCGTTCGTTGAAGCAGAGTTATCAAACCAACCTCCATAAAGCGTTGTTCCTGTCGCGGGAACTCATTCGCGTTGTCGACTGCCTGCGTGGGAGAAATATTGAAGTCTTGCCGTATAAAGGGCTCGCCCTGGCGCAACTCGTCTACGGGGACATCGCACTGCGACAATCGGGCGACATCGATTTGCTGATTCGCTCAGCAGATCTGCCGCAGATTCGCGAAGTGGTTGCGGAACTGGGATATTCCCCACACCAGCCGCTTTCCGAGATTGAAGAAGCGCACTACATCGACTCGGGATACGAATGCGCTTTTGACGCCGCCATGGGACGGAATTTGCTGGAGGTGCAGTGGGCTCTTCAGCCACGCTTCTACGCGGTCGATTTCGATTTGGGCGGTGTATTTCAGCGTGCGCAAAGCACGACGGTGGCTGGATATCCGGTGGCCACGCCATCGATGGAAGATCTGTTCGTCATCCTCTCTCTGCACGCGGCCAAACATGTTTGGGGAAGATTGATCTGGCTTTGCGATTTGGCGCGCATCAGTTCGCAACCCAATCTGAATTGGAGACAGATCGGCACACAGGCGATTGAGCTTGGGATTGTTCGCATTCTGCGCGTCACTTTAATTCTGGCAAATCTGCTTTTTGCGATCACCGTTCCGGCCGGGGCTGAAAATGCACTGCCTCCCGACCGGCAGGCCGCGGGTATCGCTCGCGAAGTGATGCTTCGCATGAATAGCGACTGCGCCTTTGACGTCGAGTCCTTGGCTTATTTTCGTTTGATGGTGAGACTGCGCGAACGGCGTGCGGATCAGGTGCGATTTCTGAGCCGATTGGCGTTCACTCCGGGTCCGGGAGAGTGGGATGCGATCCATCTTCCACGAACATTGTTTCCGCTGTATCGAGTTGTTCGGCTTTCGCGACTGGCTGCAAGGTTGGTTCGCAGCTAATCCAGCGATCGATTCCAGTCTCTCAAGTAAAAAGCAAGCATCGCCAAACATCCGAGAAGGGGCACCGCCAGCCCGGCCTTCAGGGTGGCAAATCGGTTCGATGAGATGCCCACGATCCAAGGGAGCAACCCTCCTCCGATATTCGACAGGACGAACATCACCGAGCCGATTCGAGAGGATGCCGCTCCGAACTCCTTTGATAAAAGCGAAATCGTGATGGGATACACGAAAGAAAGCCCAAGCCCCGCCAGGCACGCACTGGCGAGCACGCCGGGCAATCCATTGGCGAAGAGAAGGCTTGCAGTGCCGGCGCTGGCGATGAGCAATCCCGCTCGAACCAGAGCGATCTCATTGCCATTGCGCAGCAGGAATGGAGCCAGGGATCGTCCTAGCATGAGCGCTGCATAGAAGAACGAAGGCGTCGCCAGAGCCATCGCAGGACTGAGGCTCCCTAAACTCTTGGAGTAGGAAGCGACCCATCCGCCGAAACCGTTCTCGGTGCCGACATAGAGGAAGAATAACGCGGCAAGCATCAAAAATGGCGTGAGGCGCAGCCGGACTAGCGGCAAGAGTCGTGTCTGCTTTTCCAAATGCGCTGCAGGCTCAACGATGTGCGCGGGCATGAGTGCGATGCCGAGTGCCACTGCGACTGAAAATATGGCAACCGCCGTCAGGAATAGTGGGATGTGTTGGATCTTCGTCGCAGTGGCGATCAGGAATGGGCAAGCGACCGCGCCTGCGCTCCATGAAAAATTAAGCCAATTCAGCGTCGCGCTTCGGCGCCCAGGATTTGCTTCCGCTACCATCAGGTTGGCTGCGGGAACAGCGAGTCCTTGCCCGGCTCCGGAAGCTCCGATGCAAATGATGCCTAACGTCTTCGGTCCGACCAGCAATACAGCCAAGCCGGCCGCCATCAACACGAGGCCAGCCTTCATTGCGAAGCGGTAGCCCTTCAGGGAAACAACGAAGCCGGACAAGGCCACCGCACAAGTCGCGGCGACATATTGCGCTGTGAAGAGTGCCCCAGCCTGAGAGTAATTGAGAGACCAACGTGCCGACAGAGTCGGCAACAGCGGGCCCAGAAGGACGGTCGCAATGCCGATCGGAACGAACGAAACGTAGGCCGCAATCGTCAGGGCTCGGGCAGAGTCGTCCGCAGGTCTCGGAGCAGCCATGAGTAGGATCGGGCCTCAGCCTCCCTCATAAGGCGAGGCGTCTTGATGCTAGCAGGAGCCCGGAGCCTTCGCCGTGGATTCCCGCACAACCAGCTCCGGCTCGATCGCAATCTCCGATGGATATTCCTTCTTCCCCTCGATCCGTTCGAGCAGGCTCTGAGCCGCGACCTCGCCCATCCGCTTCAGCGGTTGGCGGACGCTGGTCAAGCTGGGTGTATGGAAGGCCGCTCCTGGGATGTCGTCAAATCCCATGACAGAAATATCTTGCGGAACGCGCAGCCCCTCTTCTTGAATTGCGCGAATCGCACCGATCGCAGAAATATCGTTGTAGGCGAACAGCGCGGTGAAGGGCTTCTTGCGCGCCAGCAGCTCTTTCGCAAAAGGGTAGCCCAACATGGGCGTAGGATCGTCGCTGTCGATCTGCATTGTCAATTCGGGATCGATCTCCACTCCGATATCTTTAGCAACTCGACAGATCGCCTCCCATCGGTCTTGCGAATCGGAGCTCAACGGATTTCCCTTCATGAATGCGATCCGCTCGTGGCGCAATTCTTTGAGGTGGCTCAAGGCCAGAACGGCGGCGCGCTCATGATCGAGAACAATGTTCGTTACATTCTTGAGCTTCTTGTGTCCGGCAATCGCAACTGTAGGGAGCGTCGGCGCATCCTGAACGGTTGTGTCGACGGTGATGATGCCTTCCACGCCGCGTTCCGACAACAACTGCGAATAGCGATTGAGGAGGCTGATGTCGTGGCGATGAACTACAGTCAGGAAGAAGTAGTTGCGGACTCGCAGATATTGCTCAATTCCACTGATGATCGGAGAGCTGTAGGAGTCGCCAATCTCCTCCGCGATCACGCCAATCGTGTACGTACGCTTGTTGCGGAGAGTGCGCGCAAAAAAATTCGGCCGGTAGTTCAGTTCCTTGGCCGCCGCGTGGATTCGGTTCTTGGTTTCTTGGGGAATCGATCGGGCTGACGGGGAATCGTTGAGAACTGCGGAGACTGTTCCGGGAGTGAGCCCTAAATACTGAGCTACCGCTTTGAGGGTGATCACCTCGGGCTTTTGACCAACCTTCTTTGCGGGCACCATGATATTTGCTGTTGTGTTAGTCCATCACTCCTAAGCCGCGCACGATTTTACTCGAAAGCCGCCTGTCCGTGACCTTGCTCGTGCGTATTCAGGTCCACCCAGGTCCCGCTTATGTTCAAGCCTTCAAATACCGTTCGCTATTCGGTTTCGAGCCACTCAGTGCAAAGAACAGAATGTACAGATAGCAGATAACCGGAAGGAAGAACGCATGATGAATACCGATGCGATCCGCAATGGCACCCTGTACGACAGGAATGAGGGCTCCGCCGACAATCGCCATGATCATGACACCGGAGCCATCGCCTGTGAGCGGGCCCAGTTCCGCCACGCCGAGAGTGAAGATGCTGGGGAACATGATCGAATTGAAGAAGCCGACGAGGATGATGCTGTACATCGCAACGTGTCCGGTCGTCAGCATCGAGATGGCGACGAGCGCGGCAGCGCATACCGCGCAAACGCCAAGGAGTCCACCGGTCTTCATCTTTTGCAGGAGCGCCGAGCCGATGAACCGGCCTACCATTGCTCCTCCCCAGTAGAAAGCGACAAAGCTTGCCGCGACTTTTTCCGTCAGTCCGCCAATCTCAGGTTGGCCGAAGTAGTTCACCAGGAAGCTTCCGATGGAAACCTCCGCGCCAACGTAAACAAAGATTCCGATGGCCCCGAAAATGAGGTTGGGATGCTTCCAGATTGAGTCGTTCACCTTTTCGCCGACCTTATGTTGCGCGTGCTCAATCTTGGGCAAATGGAAGCTGCCGATCGCCACCGCCAGAACCACCAAAGCGATACCCAAACCGATGTAAGGGGTTTTAACGGTTGCTGCCTCGTGCAGGCGATACGCTTGCAGCGCATCCGGGGCCATCGCACGAATCTCTTGGATGGCCTTCGGGGCAGCGCTCAGAATGAAGAGGCCGCCGAAAAATGGTGCTAGGAATGTTCCCAGCGAATTGAAAGCCTGCGTCAGGTTCAGGCGGCTCGAAGCCGTTTCTGGTTTCCCCAGCACTGTCACATAAGGATTCGCGGCCACCTGAAGACAAGTGATCCCGGCGGCCAATACGATCAAGGCACCCAGAAACAAGGGATACGAGGGCGCACTCGCGGCGGGCACAAACAAAAAGGCGCCCAAGCCCATCGTCAACAGGCCGACTACCATCGATCGTTGGTAGCCAATCCAATCAATGACTTTGGCGGAAGGGATTGAGAAGATGAAATATGCCCCGAAGAACGCAAACTGGATGAGCATGATTCCCGCATAGCTGAGGTCGAAGATTGACTTCAGATGCGGAACCAGGATGTCGTTCAAACACGTCAGAAATCCCCACATGAAGAAGAGGGTGGTGACAGTAGCCAGGGGCGCCCCATAGCTTTGACCGGAGTTCTGTGTTGAAACAGACGTTGAACTATTGGGGGCTGAGATCGCCATGGGTGTTTATCGACCCTCCGAACGATGCGAATCCGATAACGCCGCAATCATACATCGCAGCCTCTATTTATGCCCATTTTTCTTCGTTCGCCATTGCGTTCTCAGGCCCTACAAAATCGTTTCTGTAGCTTGACTTCGCGAGAGGGTTGCCAGACACTTCACTGGTTCCCGGAGTCCTCCGCAGGTTCAACTCTTATGCGCAAATTGGCTATCTTTTTCTTCGTCGCAATCATCTTTCCAGTTCCACAAGTGGGCTTGGCTCAGGAAGCCGCGACTTCCACCGTCGTCTTCAGCGAAGCCGGATTTCCTGCCCAGGATTCCGCCACGCCTTCGCCACAGCAACTCGAAAAGCTCTTCCCGGGCGCCAGCAAGGTCGGTGCAGACCAACTTTCGGAAGCGATTTCTTCCGCTTCCTCACGCCTTCTAGTCCTGCCGTATGGCTCCGCATTTCCGGAGCAAAGCTGGCCGGCGATCCAGCATTTCCTTAATCATGGCGGGAACCTGTTGGTGCTGGGCGGAATGCCGTTTACTCGAGCCGCCTATCGCTCCGCGGACGGTTGGCATCTGCGCGACTACAGCGTGCGCTTCGCGCGACCGCTGATGATCGACCAGTACCAGGAAACTCCGGGCTCCGAAGGTCTGCAATTTCAGACGAACCCCGAACTCACTTTGCAACTCCAGTCATTCGCCTGGAAACGGGGGTTCAGTCCGGTGATTCGATTGAGTGCCGTTGACCTGTACCATCGCGGCGGCGCGGCTGGATCCATCGATGCACGCCTCGACACCCTCGCTTGGGGAGTAAAGGACGGCCGCAAGCTGGCCGCGCCCGCAATCCAGGTGGATCATTACCGCAACGGCTTCGACGGCGGCCGCTGGATCTTCGTGAACTCCGAGGTCTCCAAAGATTTCTTCGACAACGCAGCCTTGGTGCAAGCCCTCGCGCAGCGCGCGTTGCAAGGCGAAGAGGAATTCACGGTGCGCCCTGCCTTGCCACTCTATCTGCCGGGAGAGCCCGTGCAGTTGGATGTGCACTGGCATTCGGCACGGCCTGCCTCGGGACTTTCATTGAAAATTACATCTTTCCCCGAGTCGCAACCCTCCGAGCGTTCCACCGTTACCGCCGCGATCACAGCCGACGCGCCCGTCGCACTGCCCGCTCCCACTGCCAAAGGACTTCAGATTGTCGAAGCCCAACTGATGGCTGGAGACACTGTGAAAGCGATCTACCACTCGGCATTTTGGATTCGTGACGAGAGCTATCTTCGTTCAGGTCCGCGCATCAGTGTGAATCGCGACTTCTTCGAACAGGACGGAAAGCCGCTTGCCGTCGTCGGAACAACGTACATGTCCAGCGAGGTACAGCGCCTCTTCTTTGAGCATCCCAATGTTTACGTGTGGAACCAGGATCTGGCGCAGATTCATGACGCCGGATTGAATATGATCCGCTCGGGCTGGTGGAGCGGTTGGGACAAATTTTCCGACGAGAACGGCGAGCCCTACGATCGAACCCTGCGCACGATCGAAGCTTACCTGATGACGGCGCGCAAATATGAACTGCCGGTGCAGTTCAATTTCTTCGCATTCCTTCCGGACGTTCTTGGAGGCGCCAACGCCTTCCTCGATCCGCAGGCGGTTCGCAGACAGCAGAAGTTAATCTCCGCCGTCGTCACGCGCTTTCACGACGTACCTTACCTGGCGTGGGATCTCATCAACGAGCCGAGCTTCTCGCAGCAGTTATGGAAGACGCGGCCAAATGGCGACGCGATCGAAATCGCGGCGTGGAATGATTGGCTCACCAAGCGCTATCCCGATCGAGCGAAGCTGGCGGCGCTGTGGAACGTTCCTATCGATTCAATTTCGGGAACGATCGGGCTGCCCAGTGAAGCAGAATTTCAGCCGCGCGGGATGTATGTCGGGCACAATTCTCTCAGGGTCAATGATTACGTGTTGTTCGCGCAGGAATCGTTTGCGAAATGGGTCCGCACGATGCACGACACGATCAAAGCGGCGGGGTCCCAACAACTCGTCACGGTGGGCCAGGACGAAGGCGGCATTCAAGACCGTCTATCGCCGGCATTCTGGGGATCGTCCGTGGACTTCACGACGAACCATTCGTGGTGGCAGGATGATCAGGTTTTGTGGGATTCTCTTGCGGCTAAACAACCCGGCGAAGCGATGCTGATCCAGGAAACGGGGCTGCAACGCGGATTGAATCTTGACGAGATCGCGCGCCGCTCGCCCGAGAATGAGGCGGCGCTTCTAGAAAGAAAGGTTGCAGCGTCTTTCATCCAAGGCTCAGGCGCGATCGAATGGCTATGGAACACGAACTCGTACATGACCGAGAGCAATGAGACGCCAATCGGCGCCGTGCGAACGGATTACACGGAAAAGCCGGAAGCATCGTTGCTCCGTGCGTTCGCTCAATTCGCTCCCGCCTTGCAGTCGCACCTGCGTGATCCGCAGCTCCCTTCAGTCGCTATCGTCACCTCGCAGGCGGCTCAATATTCCGTGATCGGAGATTTCCAGTTGGAAGCACAGCGCAAGGCTGTGCGCGCGATGGCATACTCGGTCGTTCTGACGCCGTATGTGATCGCCGAAAACCAGATCGAGAAACTGGGATCGCCAAAATTGGCGGTGCTGCCTTCGCCGCAAGCTCTGAGCGAGCCTGCGTGGCGCGCCCTGATGAAGTTTGTAGAAGGTGGAGGAGCGCTGCTGATAACGGGTTCCGTGGACCGCGACGAGCACTGGCAGATCAAACACCGCGCTGCGGATTTGGGAGTCGCCGGCCACAGCGAGCCGCTGGTCTACCACAATGCCGCGATTCGTCTCGGAACCCGCTCGATTCCGCTCGCTTTTGGGCAGGAGCCGCAAAGCTGGCTCGAGGCGCTTCGCTTTGACGATGGTTCGACGTGGAAAGAAATTCCCCGCGGCAAAGGCAGAATTTTCTGGGCAGCCTATCCCGTTGAACTCAGTGAAGATAGCCGTTCATCCGCCGACTTGTATTCGTATGTCGCCGGAAAACTGGGGCTGGCGCCGGCGTTCGACCTTCAGTCGCCGTTGCCACCGGGAATTCTAGTGTTTCCAACCGAGATGGCAGATTCCATCCTGTACGTTTTTATCTCGGATTCAGATGCCAGCGCCGTGATCAGCCTTCGCGACCGTGCCACGACAGGGCAAATCGCCGTCACCCTTCCGGCGGAACATGCCGCAATTGCTGTGATCAGTAAGAAAGAGAAGAAGGTCATCGCGAAGTATGGTTTTTGAAGTCGGCGGTGAAGTTTTATCATGCAGGAAAGACCTGATTCCGATTTCACTTATCGAAATGTAAAAAGCTAGACTTGGGCCAAGTATCTCTCACTCCGCTCGGCCGTCCTCCTGCGCAGATCGTTGCACTCCCGCGTCGGCGGAAGGCGCGGCGATGGAAGTGGATAGCCGGAATCGCCCTCGCACTCCTAGCCCTAGCGGTTGTAGTTGCTCGCATCGTTGTCATCCGGGCGCAGCCGATCCTCAGAACCAGAGTGATTGAGACCCTCTCCAATCGCTTTAAAAGCCGAGTGGAGCTTGCGGATCTTCACGTCTGGGTTGCGAACGGTGTCCACGTCGATGGTAAGGGACTCAAGATCTACGGACTGACCGATCCCAACCCGTACGAGGCTGGCGTCCAGCCACTATTGGAGATAGGAGAATTTAACTTCCAATCGACCGTGGCGAGTCTGTTTCGAGAGCCGATGCATGTGGATACGATCTTCGTGACCGGGCTCACGATGAATATCCCGCCGAAAAACGATCGAAAGCAGGTAGGCAATTTCCGCCGAAATAGCGGGCGGATGAGCATTGTCGTAGACCATTTCGTATGCAAAGACACCAAGTTGGTCATCAATACCATCAAGCCAGGCAAGGCACCCTTACTGTTTGATATCAGCGACCTGATCATGAAAGATATCGGCCCGGATCAGCCTCTGCGGTTTGAGGCCGTGCTGGTCAATCCCAAGCCGGTGGGCGACATTCATTCCACGGGAACATTCGGACCTTTGAACGACACCAGTCCGCGCGATTCGGCTGTCAGTGGGGACTATTCGTTCACGAATGCCGATCTCGGAACACTGAAGGGAATTGGTGGGATTCTCTCCTCCACCGGACACTATTCCGGCGAACTCGGCCGCATCGAGGTAAATGGTGCCACCGACACTCCCGATTTCCGCTTGGCCGTTAGCGGACATCCTGTGCCTCTTCATACCGACTTCCATGCCATTGTCGACGGCACCGACGGAGACACTTATCTCGAGCCTGTAAATGCTCGCGTGCTGAATTCTTCGTTCACCGCGAAAGGCAAGATTGTTCGCATGAAAGAGCCTCCGGGGCACGACATCGAGCTGGATGTTGTGTTGGGGAAATCGAATATCGAAGATCTTCTGAAACTTGGCGTCAAGACCGAGCCTCAAGTAATGACAGGCGCGGTAAAGATGAGGACTAAGTTGAGTCTTACACCGGGCAAGGCAGATGTTGCCGACCGGTTAAAACTGAACGGAACTTTTGAGATTCCGCGTGCCCTATTCACGAGCGAGAAAATCCAAACGCGGATCAATTCCCTGAGCCTTCGAAGCCGAGGACAGGCGAAGCTAGCGCGCGACGCTGCCGAGCTGACTGTAACCTCGGACCTGCAGGGCAGGTTTATGCTCGCAAACGGGGTTCTTCAGGTTCCCTTCTTGCATTTTCAGGTTCCCGGCACTCATGCCGATGTGACCGGACAATACAGCCTGGATGGGAATATTTTCGATTTTCACGGAAAGCTTAAGCTCGACGCTAAGTTGTCGCAGATGACAACTGGCTGGAAGTCGATCTTACTCAAGCCTGTCGATCCCTTCTTTCACAAAAACGGAGCAGGTGCCGAGGTTCCCTTCAAAATTACCGGGAACGCGCACGGAACCTCATTTCGGTCTCGACTTCAATCATGACAAAGACGACCTCTCGGATCACGAAGCCTCGTCATTTCATAACAAAAACAAGAAGTAATCTCATCCCGCAGATGTAGAGGTCTCCGCTCGAAGGCATACCCTGCCGCCTACGGAAATCACCTGATAGCCAGCGAAAACTTACCTGAGTATTTTATTCACAAGAACATAAGAAGTAGCGGCGAGGAAGAGCGCGTATGGATCTCTACACCCCCTTGACTGGTGCCGAAAAAGGCACTGCCAGCTGGCAATCCCTTTATCACTCAGCTTTGTTTGAGACAGACCGGGCTAACTCATTGCGGCTCATCGCGGAAGCGGAAAAAGCGATTCTGCTCCGGATCAAAGAACTATTCTTCGTTCATGCCGACCATATCGAGGAAGACCTGGTACTCGATGACGCCTTGTATGCTCTGCGCGCCCTGCGCAATTGCGTTTCACTCGAAACCAACGCAGCGTGATGCCGGTTCTTCCACTTCCCACTAACTCGAAAAGCCTAAACTCTACGGACGCAAAAGGGTACGGGCCAAGGATGATCTCTCCTTGGCCCGTGATCACTTCCTGTGTATTTATTAGACAGCTTTCCGAAGCGTGTCGACACTTTCCGCACCGCGCTTGGTAGCCGATTCGCCGGTACAGGTACTGCATCCGGTTACGGCCTCTTTGCGGCGTTCGCGCAAGCGGCTCTGGAAGGTATCCCAGCGTCCTCCGATGCCGACCGCACTGTTGCTGATCACGACCGAATCTGTCCCTGCGGGTACGGCGCGCTCTGTGGGAGTGGCCGCCGCAGATAGGTCGGACCGATTCTCACGTGCTGATGAGATCGATCTCAGCCCTGAGTCAGGCAGACCGTGAGCCGCAGCTGACGCCCTTTCGGACGACACGTTTCCCGACTCTTGAGGAACCGTCGGTGTGATATTCCGATCGGTTTCGGCGCGGTGCATCACCGGATCGCTGACCCATTTGGAGCGATAACGCCCCTCGTAATCCGCCCAACGGCCATCCGTTTCAAGTTCGGCCTCGCTGTAAGGGGGAAAGTTCTCGATCTGCTGCTTGGTCAGGTTAGTCTCGAAGTCATCTTCGTGCTGAGCCGACACTCGCAAACTTTCAGCAGGAACCAGAAACTTCTTCGTGGTGAGCCATCCGCCTGTATCGACGACAGCGTAGCGGATATCTCCCGTCGCGTGATCGAACACAACGTCGTCAATCTTGCCCAACTTTTCGTTGTTAATCCCATAGACGTGCGAACCGCGAATATCTTCGCCTGCGAGGGTCACCGGAGTGTCTCTCAAAATGCCATAGTGGGCCATTGTTTCCTCCTGGATTTAGTAGATCCTGGCTGATGCGGAACGTTTAGTGGCGCTCCTTACTCATCAACCGATTTTCTCTACCAGTATTCGTTTGCCTCAAAGCGAACGCCATCAGCCGTTCCCTGTACCGCGCACTCAGGATTATTGATATGAGCTAAATCTGATTTGGAAGGTCCGGATCCGGTTCGCGCACCGGGACGTCAGGATTCTCCGGGGGATCGATCGGATCTTGAATGGGAGGTGGAGAAGGTTCGGAGCGCCTGCGAAGCGAATATTTATTCGGATTGTGAGTAGATGCACGCATGATGTTCAGATGCGAAGCCTCCTTCAACGGAAGCCGATAATTTGGCGGCTTGGATTCTCTTCCAGAATTCTGCGGGCGCTAGAAAACTGAAAAGCGGGCCGATTTCGGCCCGCTTTTCAATGATCAAAACTGCACGAAATTATTTCGATTGCGGTGCAGTATTGTTCGTGGGGGGAGGCGTTGTGGTCGATCCATCAGGATTCGGGTTCGCGGGAGGTGCCGGGGTACTCTTCGGCAATGTGCCCGGAGGTGTCATCTCAGGATTAGTCGTGTTTGGGGTTCCGTTTGGTGTCGTTGTGTTCGGAGTTGCCGGAACGCCTGGTGTGGCAGGACCCGTTTGAGGCGTTGCAGTGCCTGCGCCCGGTACCGGCGGACCCACTTGCGGCGTCGCCGTGCCCGCTGGCGGTGTCGCAGGGGCTCCCGGAGGGGTTACAGTGCCTGCTGGCGGTGTTGCTGTTCCAGGAGTGGACGTTTGCCCAGCGCTGGAGCCGCCTGCCGGGGCTGCTCCTCCTGCCGGAGCCGCCTGGGCGACAGCCCAGCTTCCTATGCTTAGAATCGCGAATAGTAAAATCAACTTTGTTTTCGCCATGTTTTCCCCTTAATCCGACTGTACAGATTGTCCTTCCCATACTGCCGTGCTCTCTATTTCTTGATTGTGGATGCAGGAGATGACGGCTGCCATCGGGCAGATGCTCTACCGATGACAGATTGCCCTTACAGGAGAAAGCGTAGTGCTGGAGATGCGACGAGGATTGGGAACAGGCTAGTTATCCGCTGAGATTGAGCTGACTTTGATGGTCTGACCAGAAAGAGCGCCAACGACGCGAACCCGCTGACCAGCTAACTTCTTCAACATTTCCCCTTCGCCCTCAAGAGCGTAGGTGGAGTCTGAACCGACTAGTGAGAAAGTTGCTCCACCGTGAACGCAGATTCGCACACATGCAGTCGCGGATTGTGAAAGGGCGGCTGAGTGTTTCGCACCGCAACGCGAGCAGGTGACGATGCCGCCGTAAGTTTGATCTGAACTCGCCGCCGTGCTTGCCTGTGGTGCGAAAGAATTCGCTTCACCCGCGCCGGCCGCCACGCCCAGCACCGCAATCAGGAGCGCTGTCCCGAATGCAATCACCGTAGTGATCAGTAAGATCTCAATCCATGGCCGGTGCGATTTAATCATTTGAGTCCTCGACAAACGGTCCCGCATTAGGCCGGTAGTCCTGCTCCGACTCCGGCGGCCTCTCGCGCTCCGGCATTCAACAGCAACTCAATTGCACCTTCTGCCTTGCCACGCCCCGGACAAGAGACATAAATGAGAGCAGCCACGTCGCAGAGTTGGTGACCCAACCTCTTGGCATCATCCTGAGAAAAGCCCAATCCCATTAGAGTCTTCGATCCGCGGGACAAAGCCGATCCAGTTTGTTCACTGAACAGAGCTTCGAGGAAAGCCTGTGATCGCGCAAAAAATCCAATGGTCGGAATTACGACTGCACCGAAACCAGAAAACCAACGGATGGTCCGAGCGCTGCCCCCATCGGATACGTATGTGTCGAAGGTACTGGAATCGCGCACCGCTGCCGCATCGGGATGGGCGGGCGAGAGCACCATGCAAATATCTTCCTTCGCGAAGCCAGCGCGATTCAGAGCGCAGACGACGTCTGACAAAGCTACATTGCGGGGATACATGCCGTAGGCAGCTGTAGTGTCTGTGCACATATCGATCTCCAAAGCGGGTATTCCTACCAAGACCGTGCAAGGATGTTTCGTGTGTAACTAACTTTAAGACCCGAAGCCAATTAGCGCACTAGGGTAAAAAGCGTACAGAGACGCCTAAGGGGTAACGTTACGAAAGAAGGTCAATCTTTACGACATGAATCGTGTTTCCGCTGGCATCAAGCTTGCCCACGATTCTGACGCTCTGATTCTCGTACTGCTGCAGACCTGACTGGGTATCCAACTGGTACGTGGCGTCCTTCGCAACTTTGAGTACGTAGACCCCACCATCCTTCACGATTTTTCCAGTAAAGGTTTGGGACGAAGGCGCCTGGCCGTCTTCAGCGTTGGGAGGTTTTGGCTGCTGGTCTTGAGCTTGATCCCGCTGAGGTACGGGCGTGTCCGGTGGAGGCAGCGGCTGGGGCTTTTGCACTTCGGAATAGGCGATAAGTTCCTGAGCAACGAGAGCATCTTCCGCAAACGGAAGCGGCGAGAGCCTGACATCTTGTCCGAAGCAGACTGCTGAACCCAACACCAGAAGAGAGGCTGCCGCCGCGAAAGCGAAATTTCTCACTGGCTGCTTCATGAGGCTACCTCCGTTAGAAAGACTTGTGGAACAGTTCTAAAATTAGAGGAGACTGCCTTGGAGGCAGTCTCCGTCGTCGTATTCCCTTGAATTACCGCCGTGCGCGTACGTCAGCCGACTCTTCGGCTTCCACATCGTCCGGAACCCGCTGCGGAGGCTTCGATGCCTTCGCGTCATTCGCGACGTCCTTGGCGGCGTCTTTGGTTTTTCCCCATGCGTTTTGGACTTTCCCTTCGACCTGTTTCGCCGCGCCTTCAGCCTGCTTCTTGGGATCGTCTGTCCACTCGCCTACCTGACGTTCGACGCGTCCCGCAATGTCTTTCGCTTTGCCTTCAACACGATCTTTGTTCATAGGGATTTCTCCTTTAAACGCTATAACGCTGATTGAACGGAAGCCGTAGAACGATTCACTGTTCCGAAGCTCACGCGCTATCCCCAGCGGCGACGAATCGCCTATACCGGGTTTCGTCCCTGGATAACCCTCACCAGCACCGCAATCACGGCCAGCACCAGGAGGATATGAATGAAGCCACCCAACGTGTACGAGCTGACCATTCCGAGCAGCCACAAAATGAGCAAAACTACCGCGATTGTCCAGAGCATTTGGTTAACGTTCCCTTTCTACTGCGTGTTTGTCACAACCAAACTACGCAGGAAAGCGAACGCGGCATATCCAGAGAACTACCTATCAACGAGGGCGATTTGTCGTATTTGGCTTAACGGAAAATCCGCACTAAATGGATTTTCCAGCCAACTTAGAAGACCTGAACGATGCCGTTTCGGACGGCATATCGCGTCAGGTCCGCGACTGAGTGCAATCCCAGCTTGCGCATGAGATTGGTGCGGTGGGTTTCAGCTGTCTTAACGCTCAGATTGAGGGTGACAGCCACTTCTTTGCTGGTCTTTCCTTCTGCCAACAGTTGGATGACTTCGCGTTCGCGCGCGGTTAATACATCCCCAATCGGATCTTCTGCGGGTTCGATGCGCCCATCTCCTCGTTCCTTATCGAGGAATCCATCCAGCACCATCTGACTGACGCGTGTCGTGAAGAATGTTCGCTGAAGCTGTAACGCCTCCACAGCGGCAATCAGATCGCGCCCGGCATCCGATTTCAGCAGGAATCCACGCGCACCCGCTCGCAGAACTTCGCGCACTACATTGTCGGAATCCTGCATGGTCAGGATCAGGATCGCGGTGTCGGGGGCTGCCGCCAATATCTGCCGAGCTGCTTCCAGCCCGTTAAGATTGGGCATGCCGATATCGAGGAGAATAAGATCCGGTTTCAATTCGGCTGCAAGTTCAACTGCCTCGCGACCATCCTTTGCTTCTCCGCAGACTTCCCACGCCGCATGGCTTTCCAAAAGCGCTCGGATGCCCCGCCTCGCTACTTCATGATCATCTGCAATCAGGATTCGAAGCATTTCCTCACCTCCGAGGATCAAGGAATCTTAGGTTGCATAACCCAGGTCGTGTGAGGAACTCTCGAAGCTGCAGAGAAGCACCCATGTATGAACGCATCGTCTGTACGAATTTTGAAGAGCACAAATCATGCCAAACAGCTATTCCATTGCGATGCATATACTTCAATCAGCGTAGGAGAATCGCATTGCGTGTAACTTTTGCAGAGTAAGCAAGGCCTGCTGTCTAGAGCAGTACGGTGTTTGCTGTATGTGAGGCAGAAAAGACAACACCCGCTCGCATTTTGCGAACGGGGTTACCTTTGCGAAAAAGTTTGTAGCGGAGCCTGCAGGTGAAAACGCTCTACGCCGCCGTCGGCCCTGCAGGAGTTTTCGGCGGCGGCGGAAGTTCAATCTGGATCAGGTTGTTCTTGATGGCATATACCACCAGATCGCGGATCGAATGGAAGCTCAGCTTGCGCATGATGTTGCTGCGGTGTGTTTCGACCGTCTTGGTGCTCAGGTTGAGAAGCGACGCTACTTCCTTGGAACTATTGCCTTCGGCAAGCAGTTGCGTGATCTCGCGCTCGCGCGCCGTTAACGTAGGAAGCTTCGGAGTTTCGCTGCGTGAGAATGTCTGTCCTTTTTCCAGGAAGCCGGCAAGAACTAAGTCATTCACGCGTGGCGTGAAGAACATACGCTTGTTCTGCAGAGCCTCAACGGCCGAGACCAGGTCTCTGGCTGCGTCGGACTTCAACACAAATCCGCGCGCTCCCGCATCCAGCGCTTCACGAATGACTTGATCGGAATCAGTGATTGTCAGCACGATGACCTTGAAGTGGGGATCGTGCTGCAAGAGCTGGCGCGTCGTGTCAAGGCCATTGAGATTGGGCATACCAATATCAACGATGACCACGTCGGGATTTAACTGGAGAGCCTTCTCGACGGCTTCGCGGCCATCGCTGGCTTCGCCGCAGACTTCCCATCCTTCATGCTTCTCAAGCAGAGCGCGTAGTCCTCGGCGCACAATCTCGTGATCGTCAGCTAACAGTATCCTGAGCTTCATCGTTACCCTCTCTGTTTTCGAGCAAGATGGGCGCTGCGATTTCGAGTCGATCCCTCTAGCTTAACTCCGCAGCGTTTCTACCGTTCAAAGCCGTAAACACTCGATGTTGGCTCACCGCCTCGACGGCCGCCAACAAATCTCGAGCTGCGTTGGACTTTACAACATACCCCCGGGCACCCGCATCTAGGGCCTCCCGCATCATCTGCGGAGAGTCATGCTGTGTGACAAACAGAATTTCTAACGTAGGCGACTGGCGCCGAAGTAAACGACACGCTTCCAACCCGTTCATTCTGGGCATTGTGACGTCGAGCACCATCACGTCTGGATGCAAATCCTTCGCCTTTTCCACGGCTTCCGCGCCGTCCGAGGCCTCTCCGATCACTTCCCAACCCGTGCGACCTTCCAAAAGGGTTTTTAACCCCTGCCGCACAATGGGATGATCGTCAACCAGCAAGATGCGAATTGTCATTCCGTTTCAGTTCCTTTGGAGGGAGACCGACCAGACGATTCGCCACATTTTACCTCTGAACGGATGTGACAGCCTGACCAATATTCCGCAAAACTCGCCGCTTCCCGGATCAAAACGCAGGAAGCGTTGTCAAAACTTCCACCTGAGGCTAACTTCGCCAATAGCAGCCTCCAATACAGGGAATCCTGTATTTCGAATGCATCAATTCTCTTTGTTCAGAATGACTTAGGCGACCCCCCGTGGCGTCGCGGCCACAGGGAAATAAGTCTTGTCGTGAAGGAGCAGATCGACAGCTTCCACTACGGCGCCGATATCCTGCTTGGCGCAGGCTCCGCGTACCCCAGCTTTTTGCGCGGCCTCGGAGAGCTGCTTCGAAAGATGCAAAGTCACCATCAAGATGGGAATCTGCGGAAACATTTCGGAAATCTGTCGTGCGACATCGACGCCGTTCAAGTCAGGCATCTGGTAGTCGAGGACGATCAGATCTGGAGGCGAATCTAAGACCTGGTGTAACGCCTCGGCTCCTGTCCTAGCCTCGCCGCAAACAGACCAGGTTTCTTGCTGCTCGAGAATCGCTCTCAAGTAGCGGCGTACTGCCGGATTGTCGTCAACCAACAAGATTCGAGTCACGCGAAAGCCTTTATTTCGAGAATCCCCGTCCCAATAACTGCGGCGCACACCAAACGGGCTTTCGCTTACATGCCGCTCAATCTTGAGGCTAGAATCCGTCATAGGTACGTTGCCATCCAGTAAAAACAGTAGAGTGTCCGGTTACTTCTTAGGCACCTCTGTAACCGGGGCAAATTTACTGCGTCGCTTTAGGCGGCGACCGCAGAATCGGAGAGTTGCACTTTCGCGCGGCGACGAATCTTCGCTTTCGGAAAGAGCAATGCCCGCATCTTCAGCTTCGCTTTGTGGAGTTGCGATTTGGAGTTGCCGATGGAGCAATCGAGCAACTGCGCGATCTCGTGGTGCTGGTAACCCTCAACTTCATGAAGGGCGAAGATCTGCCGGCAGCCTTCGGGCAACTCCTGCAGTGCGCGACGCAAAGCGATACGATCCACGACGCCGCTGAGGTCCGGATCGTTCTTGCCGAAGTCGCGATGCAGAGAAGGAGATTCCGGATTTACGGGCTCGTCGAGAGAAACGGTCGGAGGCGATTTGCGCCGCCGCAGCTTCATCAACACGGTGTTTACGGCAACGCGATACAGCCAGGTCGAGAAGGCGGCATCTCCGCGGAACGAGCTAACCGTGCGGAATACCTGCAAGAAAGCCTCCTGCGTTAAGTCTTCGGCCTCGGCGACATCCTTCGTCATCAAGAGGCAGACGGAGTAAACGCGATTCTTGTGTTGCTGGAAGAGCGTAGCGAATGCCTGCTCATCGCCCATCTGAGCGCGCTTCACCAGATTGATCTGGGATTCGTCACGGCCTTTAGCATTCGTGTTCGGGACCACATTCGCTGCGGTAGCGGAAATCGCACAAGTTGCCACGGGCTTTCTCCTTCAAATCTTTCTGAAAGTTTGTTTGCGAAGCCAGTAAACCTCTTCGCCAACAACTACGTCAGGTTAGAAAAAACTGGCAAAATGCAGTATCGGGTCACATCTGTAAACAACTGCAGGAGAGTCTGTAAGACCTTCTAGTCTTTTCGCCCGATGCATTCGAGAATTTCCGGAACGATATGAAAACAAAACGGCGAGGGCCTGAGAGCCCTCGCCGGTCATGCCTTTTCCAGGTACTACTGAGTGTTACTGCAGTGTCACAATCTGCCCGCAAGGAGCAGCACAAGCACCACGACCACTACCAGCCCTAGCCCGCCGCTGGGGTAATAACCCCATGATCGGCTGTACGGCCACGTCGGCAGCGCACCAAGGAGCATCAAGATCAGCAACACCAGAAGAATTGTGTACATGAACATTCCCCTTTCAGTGATCGGTTTCGTTATTCGAACAAGTGTGCAGCTCTGTTACTTTCCAGCCGAAGCCTTTCCGTGTTCAGATTCGTTGCTAGACTTGCTCTCAGCTGAGTACTTGCGCACTGCGGCCAAGAAAGCATGGCTCGACTCAGTGGGATGAACTTTTCCGCTCAGGATGTCGCCGAACGGAATGAACTTGCCGTACAGCAAGCGGGTCTCATCCTTGTCTTGGGTTAGAGCGGCGCCACTAAGATCAACGCCAGCGAACAGACCACGCGCGCGCGAATAAGTAAGCACTTCGGAACGCATCTTGATATCGGTGTCGGCAGCGGCATCACGGCCAACCGGACCCGCAGCCGCGGAGGCATCGGCTCCGAGTTTGAACTTGCTCGAGAGAAGATGTTGCATGCCCGAATCATTGGTCACAATCATGACCAAATCGATGGCTTGGCCGCCCAATTGCAATCCCCAGCTTCCGCCAGTAATCGTGATGGGTGCAGGGGCGCTCCATCCATGCTCGGTACGGCAGGTGGCAACACCCTTTCCATGGTTGCCGCCGAACCCAACGGCGATCTTCACCATAGAAGGAATGACAGCGATGCATTTTGCATTGCTCATCACCTTGTCTGGAATTGCTTTGTCTGGGGTCGCCATAATCTCATCCAGAACTTTGGCGGAGTTGTCGATTCGCTTTGCTATATCGGATTGATCGTCAGCGGACCAGCCCACGCCAACAAACATGGAACAGATGCTCAACACCAGAAGGCATCTCGAA
Source organism: uncultured Acidobacteriota bacterium (assembly GCA_963819455.1). Classification (GTDB taxonomy): domain Bacteria; phylum Acidobacteriota; class Terriglobia; order Terriglobales; family Acidobacteriaceae; genus Sulfotelmatobacter. The sequence goes on along the minus strand of CAWFWF010000006.1, from coordinate 525,330 downwards.
AGACGGGCAGAAACTTGTCTCATATGTGTTTTCCTCTTCTGTTTCTGTGCTCAAACTGAGCACCTGCTATTAACCTGCCATCACCGCGACAATCAAGGTATGCGACGAGCGAAAAAGCATCCATCCGGCGTAGGCAGTACGCTGGGACAGATCTTTCCCGATGGTGCATTCTCCCCTAGACGCCAACCGAGGCTTAATCCACGGAACCCTACAGGCTTCACGGTATTGTGAGTTCAGAAAAGGGCTTCTAGTCTGCAAGCTCTACTCGACACAACGCCCCCCAAGCGGGTGCCGGTCCTCTGGGACGGACTGGCACCTGCTCCTTCTTTTAGGGCACTTTCACGTACATAAAATCGGTAGGACAAATACAAATTTGCATTGATGTCGCGAGATCGCCGGCTTTCGTAATGTGTCTAAGCGGCTACTAAAACAGGAGGGAACTCATGCTTTACTGGGCATTGGTATTCCTGGTCATTGCTTTGATCGCGGGCCTTTTCGGTTTCACCGGGATCGCCTTGGCGTCAGCAGGCATCGCCAAGATTATGTTCATCGTGTTTCTCGTGCTCTTCCTCGTTTCCATCGTGACCCACGTCGGGCGCGGCAGAGCTGTTCGCTAACCAACTCTGGAAGTTAAGAACGGCTGGGCTTCTCCAAATGGAGGAGCCCAGTTTTATTTTGTCCCCTATTTTAAAAGCGCTCGCAAAAAAAAGAACCTGCTCTATGCCAAAAGGGCTGAGCAGGTTCCGGTGATTCGACCGTATCAATCAGAGACTACTTCGTCGATGTCGCCTTCTGATTTTTGACTTCCATTTCATTCACAACCTGCTTCACATTCGGTACCGCGCTGGCGAGTTTTTCGATGAGTGTGCGTTGCGCCTGCGAATCCGCATTGCCCTTCAAAGTGACTACGCCGTTTTTGACGTCATAGCTCACATCGTGCTTCAGTTTGCGCTGGACCAAGGCCGCGCTGAGGTTCTTGTCAATCGCGGAGTCAAGATCTGAATCCACTTTCTTGGCCGTGCTTTCGTCGCCATTCGGCCGAACGCCAATCTGATTGGAAATCACTTGCGTGCCGGCAACAGACTTCGCGATGGATTCAGCGCGTCCTTTATCGGCCTCCGCAGCGACATTTCCCCCAAGGGTCACAACACCCTTATCGCGGTCCTGGCTTACGCTGACATCATTCAATCCGGCCTGATCCAGCGCATGCCGGACATCACCGGACACATCGGGAGCCTTGTTATTGTCGGAACAGCCGAGGGTTAGAGCGGCCATCGTCAACGCCACGAGTAGGATCGAAACGGCTTTGATTGATTTCATCGTTCTCCTCTTAGGGTGAGTTTTTGGAGGCTCGAAATTCCGAGCCCCAAAAGAGATTCCTGACGCATGCGCAGGAATCTACGTTCCACCTTCAAGGTTGGCCGATATTCGCAAGGCTGGCCATCATCTGCGGACGGTATTCGTATAGGGAAACAGTGGTACCAGAGGTGGGAAAAACCTAGGGATGCGGGGCGGGAAGGATAGCTTCCAAGCCGGTCAAACTGCAAAGGCCCGGCGAGGGCTACCGTGTGCAGTCACTCCTTTGCGGGACATCGAGCCCGCATCCCTTGTGCAGTCCACCATACGAAAAGCATCACGTGCCCGAAATCGAACGAAGCACCTACATCAAGCAGGAAATTCTCGTAGACGCCTGCGAGAATCTGCGCTGAGCTTGACCCCTTTGACTCAAACACTCGGCACCCTTGGGAGTTGCCTTGCATCCAATTCCGGGATGATGTCACTGAGCCAACAGTTTGCGTGGTTACTCGTCCTGGGGATTCCAGTTGCCTGTATTGCTTGGACAGTAACCCACGAAGAAGTTTTCCGTGAACCGCGCCAGTATTGCCAGCGCGAGTGCCAGGAGGCCCGAAGCGTATTCCGCCGCAAGTTCTTTTATCTATTCACGTGCGAATATTGCTTTAGTCATTACGTCGGGGCCGGAATGATTATCTTCACGCGCTTCCGCCTGCTCCTTCCCGATTGGCGCGGCTACGTACTTTCACTTTTCGCATTGGTGTGGATTGCAAATCAGTACATGAGTATCTACAACCGCTTGCGCCTTGACATTAAACACGAACAGGTCGAGATCAAAGCCGAAGAAGTCGGGATCGAAGCCGAACAAGAAGATGTGAAGATACGGAAGGCAGCGTAACGAGAGTCTATTTGGGTGTTTGCTGAAGTACGAAGCTAGGGTTCGAAAAACTGGGCGGTTCGGGGCGGAGTGCAGGAATAATCACTTCCACGATGGTTCCGGGATTGGCATTCGCAAGGCGAAGTTTCCCGCCGAGCTCTTTAACGCGTTGCCGCATGCCTCCAATTCCCACTCCAACGCTATCCGGATGTAACTCAACCACGCGTTGGTCGATTCCTTTTCCATTGTCCCGGATCGTAATGACGATATTACCCTCTCGCTCGAGAACGCTGACACTTCCATTTCGGGCACCGGAGTGACGGAACATGTTCGTCAAGGCCTCCTGAACGATTCGGAAGATCGCCGTTTCGATTTCAGACCGCAGACGGCCCAGATCCTGCGGATCGACTTCCAGGCGAACGTCAATTCCACTTCTCTCCGAGAGTCCTTCCAGGAACCAGCGAAGGGCGGAAACAAGGCCGACCTCGTCTAACAGTGGTGGATGCAGGAGGTGCGAGATGGTGCGTACCTGTTGGATCGCGCGGTCGACAAGCTGGCTGGCCTCGATAGCGGCTTGCCGGATTTTCGGCGATGAGTCCTTGGCGAGAATTCCGTCGAGGATCATCTTTCCAGCGGCGAGCTCCTGGCCCAACCCGTCATGGATTTCGCGAGCAATTCGTCGGCGTTCTTCATCCTGCAGCGTCATCAACCGAGCGGACAAGCGCCGCAATTCCGCCGTCCGGCTATCGACCAGTCGCTCCAGTTCGAGTGCGTTGTCGCGAATCGACTGTTCAAGCACCTTGCTGTCGTGGATGTCGGAACACGTTCCATACCACTTCAAAATCTCGCCTTGCGAATCGCGAAGAGGCACCGCCCGAGCCCGGAACCAGCGATACTTGGAATCAACTCCGCGTAAGCGATACTCGGACTCGTACGTTTCGCCGGACTGCACGCAACGCATCCAGTGGGCGAGGCTATGTTCTTTGTCGTCCGGGTGCAGGTATTCAAGCCATCCGAAGCCCACGCCAGATCCTAATGGTGCACCTGTGTACTCGTAGAAGCGGCTGCTGATGTAATCTCGCGCTCCATCGGCCTGCCTGCTGAAAATGATGTCGGGAGCCGTGTGCACGATGGCGTCCAGTTCCTGATTCTTCTGCGCCAGGTCCCGATTGAGTTTCTGAAGATCGCCGGCCTTTTGCTCGAGCTCCTGGGTTCGATCGGCGACCCGTTGTTCGAGCTCAACATTCATGCGCTCCAGCTGCATCTTCTTGCGATGCAGCTCGGCGAAGACCCTGACTTTGGCTCGCAAGACTTCAGGAACAATCGGAACGGAAAGATAATCCACCGCTCCGTGTTGATAACCTTTGAGGCGGTCGAGGTCAGTCAGATGAACGGCGGAGATGAAAATGATCGCTGTCTTTTGGAAGCGGGGATGCTGGCGGATGATTTCGGCGAGTTCGAAACCATCGATCTCCGGCATGCTGACGTCCATCAAGACGGCCGCCACGTCAGTCTTTAACAGCTTTTCGAGCGCTTCCTTGGCGGATGTGGCCTTAATGAGGTTCTCATTAAGGTCAGCCAGAACCGCCTCATAGCTGAGGAGTTTGCCCGGCTGATCGTCCACCATCAGAATATTTACTTTATCGTCGACGCTCATCGGTGCAGCCACATGCGCAATGCTGAGAGCAACTGTTCGGTATTCACTGGCTTTGCCAGATATTCCGAAGCGCCTGCTTCCAGGCACTTCTCGCGATCGCCTTTCATTGCCTTCGCCGTCAAGGCAATGATTGGCAGCCGTCGGAACGACGAGTTCTGACGAATCACCTGCATGGTCGCATATCCGTCCATTTCAGGCATCATGATATCCATCAAAACGATCGCGACATCGGGAGTCGATTCCAGCATCGAGATCGCTTCTCTGCCGGTGCCGGCCGTCAGAACCTGCATGCCGCGCCGTTCCAGCACGCTGCTCAGAGCAAAAATGTTTCGCATGTCATCGTCGACGACCAGCACTTTTTTCCCTACCAGCGCCTCATCAGAGCGATGGAGGCGGTCCAGCATTTTTTGCTTTTCCTTTGGCAGATCTGCGACTACGCGATGCAGGAATAGTGCAGTTTCGTCGAGCAGTCGCTCCGGCGATTCCACACCCTTGACAACCACGCTGCGCGCGAGGGTATGGAGCCGGGCATCCTCTTCGGGCGACAGTTCTTTGCCAGTAAATACCACGACCGGCAAATCCGTCGCCTTGGGAATATCGCGTATCCGCTCGAGGATATCGAATCCTGTCATATCGGGCAGGCGCAAGTCGAGTACGACGCAGTCGTAAGACTCATCCTCGACCAACTGTAATGCCTCGGCACCGGTGGCTGCTACCGTGACATCGATATCGTCATACCCGAGTAACTCGCGAATACTCAACTGCTCTGCCGGATTGTCTTCCACGATCAGGAGCCGCTTGCGTCTCGGCGCCGCGTAGTCCTTGATTCTAGCCAGCGCCACATTAAGTTCGTTGGGGCTCGTAGGCTTAGTGACAAACGCAAAAGCACCTCGCGCTAAGCCATGATGTCGATCCTCATCGAGCGTCAACATCTGTACCGGAATGTGCCGCGTCGCAGGATCTTGCTTGAGGTGATTCAGCACGGTCCATCCGAGCATGTCAGGCAGGAAAACATCTAGCGAGACAGCGGTGGGATGGAACTCGCGGGCCAACGCGAGCGCCTCCGCTCCTCGAAGCGCGACGAGGACTTTAAAGCCCTTGTCTCGCGAGAGATCGCACAACACGCGCGCATAATGAGGGTCGTCCTCAACAATCAGCAGTACAGCATCTTCAGGCTGTAGATTGGCGCGGTCGTCCTCGATGTGCTCTACCGGATGTTCCGAGACGACGATGTTCGACAGCGTCAGAGGCATCGACGGCGCCTTCGACTCCGACGTCATCGACTTCGACGCTGACGGACCAACGTAGTTCAGCGGCAGATAGAGTGTGAACGTGCTGCCCTGGCCCGGAACGCTCCGAAGCTGAATTTCTCCGCCAAGCAGACTAGCCAACTCGCGGCTAATGGCGAGACCCAGTCCAGTTCCGCCGTATTTGCGGCTGGTGCTGGCATCTGCCTGTTGGAAAGCCTCGAAGATGATGCGCTGTTTATCGGGAGCAATTCCGATACCGGAGTCCGCAACTTCGAACGAAACAACGGATGCGGCGCCGCTTAGAATCGGATGTCTTTCGCTCCATCCGCCATTTGCAACCGTTACCGCCAAGCGAACCGATCCATGCTCGGTGAATTTGAAGGCATTCGACAGAAGGTTCTTGAGCACCTGCTGCAGACGCTTGGAGTCCGTAACCAGGCTGCGGGTAAGTTTCGGATCGGAATGGACTTCGAAAGCGAGCCGCCGGTTCTCCGCTTCGTGGCGGAAGGGCCGAGCGACCATCTCTAGCAGGTTCGAGAAGAATACTTCTTCCGCTTCGACCGAAACTGTTCCCGACTCAATCTTGGAGAGATCGAGAATGTCGCTGATCAGGTTCAGCAGGTCCGTTCCCGCGCCGTGAATCGTGCGCGCAAACTCGACCTGTTTGGGAGTGAGGTTGTGGTCGGGGTTTTCGCTCAGTTGCTGGCCGAGGACCAGAATCGAATTCAGCGGCGTACGCAACTCGTGCGACATGTTCGCCAGGAATTCTGACTTGTACTTGGAGGTGAGGGCAAGTTCTTTGGCCTTCTCCTCCAGCGCGCGGCGGGCTTGCTCAATTTCCTGGTTCTTACGTTCGACTTCGACGTTCTGTTCGGCGAGCTGTTGTGCCTTTTGTGCCAGCTGCTCGTTGGTCTGCTGCAATTCCTTTTGCTGCGTTTGAAGTTCGGCGGCCAACTGCTGGGACTGCTTCAGCAAGCCTTCGGTCTGCATTGTGGCCTCAATACTGTTCAGCACGATGCCAATGCTAGCCGTTAGTTGTTCCAGGAAAGCGAGGTGGGACGCAGTGAACGCGTTGAGTGATGCCAGTTCAATGACCGCCTTGACACGATCCTCAAACAGAACTGGCAGCACGATAACGTTTCGAGGCACCGATTCGAATAGCCCCGAGCGGATCGGCACAGTCTGTTCCGGCAGGTCGGAGATGAGCATCCGCCGCTTTTCGGACGCTACCTGCCCAACCAACCCTTCTCCGATTTTGAGCCTCCGGAGATGGCCGTTCTCGCCACCGTCTGCGAACGCGGATAACAGAACCATGCCCGCGGAATTTTCTGTTTCCATCTGGTAGATCACGCCCTGCTGGGCGTTCACCAGCGGCGCAAGTTCGGACAGCAACATTCGACCTACAGTTGCGAGGTCGCGTTGTCCCTGAAGCATGCCCGTGAATCGCGCCAGGTTCGTCTTGAGCCAGTCTTGCTCGGTGTTGCGATCCGTCGTGAGTCGAAGGTTATCAATCATCGTGTTGATGTTGTCCTTCAACTCGGCAACTTCGCCGCTGGCTTCCACCTGGATCGATCGTGTCAAATCGCCCTTGGTTACGGCCGTTGCGACTTCCGCGATGGCGCGCACCTGGTTAGTCAAGTTGTCCGCGAGAAGATTGACGTTTCCGGTGAGATCCTTCCACGTACCGGCAGCGCCAGGCACGTTAGCCTGGCCGCCCAACCGCCCTTCCACGCCGACTTCGCGGGCCACGGTCGTGACCTGATCTGCAAAGGTCGCGAGCGTGCCGGTCATGTTGTTGATCGTCTCGGCGAGGGCTGCGACTTCGCCCTTCGCATTGACCGTCAGCTTCTGAGTCAGATCTCCGTTAGCGACGGCCGTGACGACTTTCACGATGCCGCGAACCTGCTCTGTGAGGTTGACGGCCATGACGTTGACGTTGTCCGTGAGATCCTTCCACGTTCCAGCGACGCCGGGCACCTGCGCCTGACCGCCGAGCTTTCCGTCCGTTCCGACTTCGCGAGCGACGCGCGTGACTTCTGCCGCGAATGCATTCAGCTGATCGACCATCGTGTTGATGGTGTTCTTCAGCTCAAGAATTTCGCCCTTCACGTCGACCGTGATTTTGCGGGACAAGTCGCCGCGGGCGACGGCCGTGGTGACTTCCGCGATGTTTCGAACCTGACCGGTCAAGTTGCCGGCCATGGCGTTCACGGAGTCCGTGAGATCCTTCCACGTTCCAGCGACACCGGGGACGTTCGCCTGTCCACCCAACCGGCCTTCGCTGCCGACTTCGCGGGCCACGCGGGTGACTTCGGCTGCGAACGATCGCAACTGCTCGACCATCGTGTTCAGCGTTTCTTTGAGCTGTAAGATTTCGCCGCGGACGTCTACGGTGATCTTCTTCGAGAGATCGCCGTTGGCGATAGCCGTTGCAACCTCTGCGATGTTTCGAACCTGGCCAGTCAGGTTGCTGGCCATGAAGTTCACGTTGTCCGTGAGATCTTTCCAAGTTCCGGCGACACCGGGTACCTGCGCCTGACCGCCGAGTTTTCCGTCGGTGCCGACTTCGCGAGCGACGCGTGTAACTTCGCCGGCGAACGCATTGAGCTGATCCACCATCGTGTTGATGGTGTTTTTCAGCTCGAGAATTTCGCCCTTCACGTCGACCGTGATTTTGCGCGATAGATCGCCGCGAGCAACGGCGGTTGTGACTTCGGCGATGTTTCGGACCTGGCCGGTCAGGTTGCTGGCCATGAAGTTCACGTTATCGGTGAGATCCTTCCAGGTTCCGGCGACGCCCGGCACCTGCGCTTGTCCGCCGAGTTTTCCGTCCGAGCCGACTTCGCGAGCCACGCGCGTAACTTCGGCAGCGAACGCGTTCAGCTGATCGACCATCGTGTTGATGGTTTCTTTCAGTAGCAGGATTTCTCCGCTGACGTTGACCGTAATCTTCTTCGACAAGTCGCCGCTGGCGATTGCCGTCGAGACTTCAGCGATGTTTCGGACTTGTCCGGTCAGGTTGCTAGCCATGGAGTTCACGGAGTCCGTGAGATCCTTCCACGTTCCGCCGACACCCGGGACTAGGGCCTGTCCGCCGAGTTTTCCGTCGGTTCCCACTTCGCGGGCGACACGCGTTACTTCCGATGCGAACGATCGGAGCTGATCGACCATCGTGTTCATCGTGTCTTTGAGTTCGAGAATTTCGCCCTTTACGTCTACGGTGATTTTGCGAGACAAGTCACCGCGAGCCACGGCCGTCGCCACTTCGGCGATGTTTCGGACTTGGCCGGTGAGGTTGTTGGCCATGAAGTTGACGTTGTCGGTGAGATCCTTCCAGGTTCCGGCAACGCCGGGGACCTGCGCTTGACCACCCAGTTTTCCTTCGGTTCCGACTTCGCGGGCGACGCGCGTTACTTCGCCAGCGAACGCGTTGAGCTGATCCACCATCGTGTTGATGGTGTTCTTGAGTTCGAGAATTTCGCCCTTTACGTCGACCGTGATTTTGCGCGACAGATCGCCGCGAGCGACGGCGGTTGTAACTTCGGCGATGTTTCGGACCTGGCCGGTCAGGTTGCCGGCCATCGAGTTCACCGAGTCCGTCAGATCTTTCCACGTTCCGGCGACACCCGGGACGTTTGCTTGTCCACCCAAGCGACCTTCGGTACCGACTTCGCGGGCCACACGCGTCACTTCGCCGGCGAAACGGTTGAGCTGATCGACCATCGTGTTGAGGGTTTCTTTGAGCTGGAGGATTTCGCCGCGGACGTCGACAGTAATCTTGCGGGACAAGTCGCCGCTCGCGATCGCCGTTGCCACTTCCGCGATGTTTCGCACTTGGCCGGTGAGGTTGCTGGCCATGAAGTTGACGTTGTCGGTGAGATCTTTCCAGGTTCCACCGACGCCGAATACCTGCGCCTGACCGCCAAGTTTGCCTTCCGTACCGACTTCGCGGGCCACGCGCGTTACTTCACCAGCGAATGCGTTGAGCTGGTCCACCATCGTGTTGATGGTGTCTTTCAGTTCCAGAATTTCGCCTTTTACATCGACCGTGATCTTGCGGGATAAGTCGCCGCGGGCCACTGCTGTCGTGACTTCGGCGATGTTACGAACTTGGGCCGTGAGGTTTCCGGCCATGGCATTGACGGAGTCGGTGAGATCCTTCCACGTTCCCGCGACACCGGGCACCACAGCCTGACCGCCAAGCTTTCCGTCCGTACCGACTTCGCGCGCGACGCGCGTTACTTCCGACGCGAACGAGCGCAACTGATCCACCATCGTGTTGATGGCCTCTTTGAGCTGCAAAATTTCTCCACGTACATCGACCGTGATTTTGCGCGACAAGTCGCCGCTAGCCACGGCGGTCGCGACTTCCGCGATATTGCGGACCTGGCCAGTAAGATTGCTGGCCATCAGGTTCACGTTGTCGGTGAGATCTTTCCAGGTTCCGGCTACATCTGGAACCTGCGCCTGGCCGCCGAGTTTGCCTTCCGTGCCGACTTCGCGGGCCACGCGTGTAACCTCGGCGGTGAAGACGCCGAGCTGCTGAATCATGGTGTTTACGAGGTTTGCCGAGCGCAGGAACTCGCCTTCAAGTGGACGGCCATCCACGTCCAGTCGAACTTTCTGGGTCAAATCTCCCTGCGCGACGGCCGCGATGGCGCGCGTCACTTCCGCGGTTGGCCGAAGCAGATCCTCAACGAGGGTGTTGACCGAGACTTCCATCTCGCCCCACGCCCCTCTGGATTCATGAAATCGGGTGCGCTCTCGAGTCTTACCCTGCTTGCCGACGACTTGACCAACGCGCTTCAGTTCCTGCGCCATATGCTGGTTGGCAGAGACGATCACGTTGAAAGTGTCGGCAACTTTGCCAGCCATCCCGACCCAAGTACCGGGCAGGCGAACGGTAAAATCGCCGTTTCGCATGTTCTGAAGGGCAGCCAAGATGACGGCTAAGTCGAGGGATTCGTCGTGCGGCAGTTTGGATTTTCCGTTCTGCCTGGCTGCGGGAGCCAACTGCTCTGCGGAGGGCGTGTCTTCCTTAACCGCGGATCGTTTCATCATTTCTCCGAACCAAGGGAATGGTGAGTTACCACCCGGTCAGAGGCATTTCCCGCGAGTCGTAAGCCGCCGGCTTATCAGCAAGCAGCGTCAACATTCATGAGCGTCTGGGTCGTCGGGAAAAGGCCGCCGAGCATGACGTGGAGGATCCCACCACGTCAGGTGGCTAACATCGGTATTGGAGCATGGAGGGTGAGTGAGGACCCTAAGGTATTTCCTGTAGTGATTGGTTTTTAGGCTGGTTCGGGACCATTATCGACCCGGAAAGTCTTACGGCTCTTTGCAGGCAAAGCGCGACCGGAGAATCAGCAGGATGCGGTATTGTCAACATCGGGAGCCGATTGCAAGGTGCAGATTCTGATGGACTTCGGAACGAACAATAACAAGCAGCCGCCCAGCAGCAGCAAAACGCTTGAGAGGTTCAAGTGGGTCTCTTCGTGAGGGCCTCGAAATGTCGGCGCGAAAGTGCCCGTCACCGCTAGGGGTAGTCTCAATTCTGTACTCGTGTGCTTCAAAACTGAAAATCTCCGACGGTCGATTCACCCTCCTTCTTTAATTCGATTCACCCTCTTTTAATACAGATATTCCGTTGAGCGACTAAAGACCGAACCTGATAGAAGAGGGCATAACTATTTCATATCCTTGCGACGAACTGCTCCAAGGAGAAGCCCTCAATGGCAGGAAAGAACACCGCAGTATTTGGAATTTACCCCTCTCTCACAGCCGTCGAAATCGGCGTGGATGAATTGAAGGCGGCCGGATTTAGGAGCGCCGACATCTCCGTTCTGTTTCCTGAGAGTTCAGGAACGCACGACTTTGCCCATGAGAAGAACACGAAGGCCCCGGAAGGCGCGACGACTGGAGCCGGAACGGGAGTGGTTTTGGGCGGAGCTCTTGGATGGCTTGCCGGAATAGGAGCCTTGGCAGTGCCCGGCATCGGTCCGTTCATCGCCGCAGGCCCTATGATGGCTGCCCTAGCAGGGGCTGGAGTGGGAGGGACAGTCGGTGGCATCACAGGAGCGTTGATCGGTATGGGCATTCCGGAATACGAGGCCAAGCGCTACGAAGGACAAGTGAAAGACGGAGGGATACTATTGTCGGTTCACTCCGACAGCTCGGATTGGACCAAGCGCGCGAAAGAGATTCTCAAGCGTTCCGGCGCGCAGGATATTTCCTCAGCCGGGGAAGTCAGTTCCGATGAACCGTCAACGGATATTCGCTTGAGGCCAGCTGTGTAGCGGCAATTTCAATATAAATATTCGGGGACGCTGGCAATTGTTTGCATGTTCCAAGTTGCTTGCGTCCCCGACGTGCGTCATAAAGGCTGTATTCCAAATCGAATGTACCCGTCCCTTGATGGAGGCAGTGATTGATCCGTCCCCAGGCTTCCGCGGCATCTGAAGCATCTTCCAAGTCGCTGAACATTATCGCGGTGGGTGTCGCGATCGCTCTCCTCTATTTTGGCCGCCAGATTCTCATTCCGGTTGCGCTGGCAATCGTGCTCAGTTTCCTCCTTACTCCTCTAGTTGCGGGGTTGCAACGGATACGGATTGGCCGCGTTCCATCCGTCATCTTGGCCCTAATCCTGTGCCTGTCCGGCGCGGTGGCTGTTGGCTGGGGTGTGGCGGGTCAGTTGATTGAGATAACCAGTCATATTCACGACTATCGATCGAACCTGGAAGAGAAGGTACGATCCCTGCATTCGCGAAAAGGTGGACCCCTGGGCCAAGCCACCGCGACCGTGAATGAGATCAACAAGGAACTTGCGGTAGCTCCCGAGCAAGTCGCGAATGCGAAAAGCAACAAAGAAGGTTCGAAGGCAGCTCAGCCAATTCCAGTTCGGGTGACAGCCCCGCCGTCGAACTTAATACAGGATCTTGGTGCTTTGCTCGGACCTTTAGCAGGCCCTCTCGAGACCACAGCCGTTGTCATCATCTTCGTTGCATTCATGCTGATCAATCGAGAGGACCTTCGGAATCGATTGATCCGCCTCGGCGGCCAGGGACATTTAACCGTGATGACGCAAGCGTTGGAGGATGCCAGCGCTCGCTTAAGCCGATATTTGTTGCTGCAATTCCTGGTGAATGCAGGATTCGGCCTCTTGTTTGGCTTGGGACTTCAGCTTATCGGTGTGCCCCACGCACGCCTCTGGGGACTGCTCGGCGGGTTACTGCGCTTTATTCCATACATTGGCACATGGATCGGCGCGGCCTTTCCGGTCGCTATGGCCGTCGCCGTGTTTCCGGGATGGAAGGAAGCTCTGCTCGCATTCGCACTCTTCATGATTCTCGAATTGGTCATTGCCAATGTCGTGGAACCTTGGCTCTACGGATCGCACACGGGGATATCGTCGCTGGCAATCTTGATCGCCGCAGTATTCTGGGCGACTCTATGGGGACCGGTCGGACTGATCCTCTCAACGCCTCTGACGCTTTGTTTAATTCTTGCGGGACGGTACATCCCGCAGATGAGGTTTCTGGAGGTTTTGCTCGGCGATGCTCCCGCCCTCCGAAACGAGCAAATCTACTATCAGCGTCTGCTCGCGATGGATCCTGACGAAGCACGAGACGTGGCGGACGAATACCTTCAAGATCACAGCGTGGCGAGTCTCTATGAGTCAGTGCTGATGCCTGCTCTTCGGCTCGCCGAGGAAGATCGACACACCGATCTTCTGGGAGATCGTGCCTGCGAGTTCATCTCGCAGACGACAAGGGAATTGATCGAAGATCTCGGCGAGCGGGAACAGCCGAAGGGTGAGTCCCAGGGTGCCGACGCACAGGGAGATCGAACGGGCGGAGAATTCGAAGGTGCTCGCATCGTTTGCTTGCCGGCAAGGGACGACGCTGACGAACTGGTGGGGGCCATGCTGGCGCAGCTCTTGCGCAAAGGCGGACATCTCGACGCGACTCACCTGTCGATTGGCACCGTAGACGACATGCTGGAACAAGTCGAGCGAGGCGGATACGAGGTAGCGTGCGTGTCAGCCCTGCCGCCGTTTGCCGTCGGGCAGGCACGCTCGTTGTGCAAGCGTCTGCACGCTCGCTTCCCCGACATGGCAATTGTGGTTGGCCTTTGGGGATTCACCGGTGGAATTCCCAAAGCTCAGGAACGCGTCGGGTCGGCATGCACCGATGCAGTCTCCACGAGTCTGGCAGATGCTCAACTGCAGCTTGCGAGATTGTCGCGCCTGAAGGTTTCCGGCACTGACGATCAGCTGGTGGCGCCAAAAGAGGCACCGGCCGCAATTCGTTAGTTCTCTTGAGAGTACTCAGGGGGTTCAATAGAGAAGGGCGGAACAGCGCTTTAAACGCTGTCCCGCCCTTTTTTAAGTTTGAGCCTCGAACTACTTCTTGGGGTCCTCGCGGCGGGGAGCAGGTGCAGGGGCCTGTCTTTGCTGTATTTTCTGCTGTTGCTGCACCTGCCGCTGCTGCAGCTGTTGAGTCTGCTGCTGGTGACGCTGCTCGGTTTGCTGCTTCCGGGCATCATCGGCATTGCGCTTGGCTAGCTGTTGATGCTCTTTTTCTTGCTGGTTCTGCAGCTTTTGTCGAGCCTGCTCTTGCTGTTGCTGCATCTTCTCCTGCTGCTTCTGGTACTTCTGATCCGCTTTCGCATTCCCGGTGTTCGGCGCGGCGGGCCGTTCGATGGGCGGAAGTTCCTTTGCATGGCTGTAGGTGGTCCGTCCTTCATTCGGATTCGGGGTCGGACGATTAGGCTCAGGCCGGTTCGGTTCGGCACGGTTGTTTTCTGAATTTCCCCCTCGATTTGCCGGAGGATTGTAGGGAGCGCCCGCTTCACGCGCAGGCACCACTTCACGACCGCTGAACTCGCCGGGGCGAGCCGTTGCTGCTACCGGAGGCTTGCCATGGTTCGCGGAAGCCCGGAATTGCGTGTTCGTATGAGCCGCCTCTATGTGCTGCCTCTGCGCAGGCACCGGCGGGACGTGCCGCTCGTGCATCGCCGCTTCTTGTTGCGGTGTCGGACGCGCGTTGATGCCGCCATTTCCCCCGTTGTAGCTGATCCGGTTAGTCCGATTGCCGGTGTTGATGACGGTTGTGTTGTAGACGTTATGAACGATCGTCTCATTCACATTCGTGACCGACCGGTTATAGAAGAAGCGTCCATGGTCCCAGCGGCCTCCCACAAAGCCGTCGCCGAAGTAGCCAAATCCATAATCAATGCCGCCGTAGAACCCGACTTGCGGGCCCCAATAGCCATCATAAAAAATGTAACCTCCATCGTTCCAAGCCCAATAAGGAGGAGTCCAGAAGAGTTCCGGTTCAGGAGCCATCACCCACGTTCCCGGCACCCAGTAGTAGTCGCCGTCGTCACTCCAAGCCCAATAGCCGGGAGTCCATATATAGCCTTCACCGGGGCAGAGGGGTTGTTCGTAAACAGGTAGGGCAGGTGGACCGAAGCTCACTGAGATTCGGAGTTGGCCGTACGATACCGAGGACATCGCCAGCATGAACAGTGCGAACAACGAGGTTCGAAGCATGCGAATGCTCATCTTTAATTCTCCTTGCCGAGGCCGCACTCAACGGTTCCGCGGCAAGCGCAGAGTCGAGTCGGCTGATGTGGCCTGGGATTCACGAGATGCCGTACAGTTCTTCAGCGGCATTTCTCGGACGACGTGACGTGGATGAAACTGGCCCTCGTAACAAAGGGCCAGCGAAAGGCCGGCCCCATTCCTTGCGTCTTGCGGCTATTGAACGTCCTGCTCAAGCAAAACCGTTATGCCGCGCTTCTGCCCATGACAAAATGCAGGATCAAAGAAATCACGGCGAAGACAAGCAGCAAGTGAATCAGTCCTCCAGCTACGTGAAAGACCGTGAAACCGCCGATCCAGGCGATTAAGAGGATCACGAACAAAATTGTCCAGATGCTCATTCGTTGGTTCTCCTTTCTCGACGATTCAAGTGCGTTGAATCCGTTCGAAGTGCCAAACTGTCAGCGCCCATGCCGGACACTATCGTAGAGAGTAGTGACCTGAGTGAAATCTGTCAGTAATGAAAATCTTGTACGGCTGGGGAAATATGTCTGTAGGACCAACTTCGTGTTTCCGCGCGGTTTTTGTGAATTTTACGAATCGCCAGAGGTCGTTTTTGGCAACTAACTTTGAGCGCCGTTTCTCAAGTTCTGTTCAAATAAAGGCCCAAAGCGTTTAAGAACAATTGAGACAAGTTCAGCGTCACAAGAAAGTCTGTGCAACGCTCACTATGAAATACCAGGTGCTTCGCAGCCTCCATCGCGTACTGATCTCCCTTCCTTTGCTGATGATCCTCAGCGTCCTATGTGGTGGATATTCCGTGATAACGCATGAAGAAGTTGTGGATCTTGTATGGAAGGATGATCTACAGCCTCTCCTCTTGCTGCGTTATCCCGCCGCCACAGCCGACGATCTGAAACGTGCGCACGCCTTCGCTTATGGGGGCGCGCTCGTGCAGGACATGGGCTACTATCCTTTCGGAAGCAAGTATTTCAGCGACTTGACGCATTACGTCCGTAGCGGCGACTTCATTCTCGCCTTGCTCGACGAATCGACCTCCCTCGAGGAATATGCTTTCGCCCTCGGCGCCTTGGCTCACTATTCCGCCGACAACATGGGACATCCCACGGTGAACAGAGCAGTGGCTCTTGAATTTCCGAAGCTGCGAAAGAAATATGGCAATGAGGTCACGTACGAAGAAGACCCCAAAGCCCACATCCGCACCGAATTCGGTTTCGATGTAACCCAGATCGCCAAAAATCGCTACACCTCAGATCGCTACCATGACTTCATCGGCTTTGAAGTCTCGAAACCGGTCCTCGAACGCGCCTTTCAAGACACCTACGGGATCCCACTATCGTCGATCATCGCGAATGAAGACCTCGCGATTGGGACCTTCCGTCGCGCAATCAGCAAAGTAGTTCCCGAGATGACCAGGGTCGCCCTGATTGCGCGCAAGAAAGAAATCGTTGCCGAGACCCCAAACTTCAACTCCAGAAAATTCCGATACTATCTCTCCCGCACCGGGTATCAGAAAGAGTGGGGCAAAGGCTACCGGCGCCCCACATTCGGCACGCGGCTACTGGCATTCTTCCTTAAATTTATGCCCAAGATCGGTCCTTTTAAGGCGCTGGATTTCAAGATTCCCACGAAACAGACCGAGGATTTATATGTCGCGAGCATGAACAAGACGATCGAAAGCTACAAAGGACTGCTTGGGGAGTCGCAACATAAAAACCTTCATTTGCCAAACACCGACTTCGACACAGGGCGAATCACCCACGCTGGAGAGTACACGATGACGGATAACGCCTATGGACACCTGCTCGACCAACTTGCCGAGGATAACTTCAGCCACCTCCCTGCAGCGCTTCGAGAAAATATCCTGAACTTCTATGCTGATCCCAACGCACCCATCGCGACCAAGAAGAATGCCGCGGCCTGGGCGAAAACTCAGGATGAACTCACGCGGCTCAAAGCTGCGAGCCCAACGCAATCATCGGAGTTGCTGGAGTTTCACATCCAGTAATTTTTAATTTTTTCTCGCCACAATTTTGAAAATCTATTTCTCCCAACCTTCAGATGTTTGCGGGCAACTAAGCACCGTAAGTTCTTAAATTGGCGAATGCGCCACGTCGCGCGTTCAAAAGGAGAACTATTCATGGCAGACGATATGGAAAAAAATCGCCAACAGGGTGGACAGACCGGACAGCAAGGTGGACAGAGCGGCCAGGTCCAGCAAGGCAACCAGACCAACCAACAGGGTCAGACGGGCCAGAACGCGAACAAGAAGGGCACCGGCCAAGGTCAAAGTGAGGACGAGAACGAAAATCTGGACAAGCAACGCCGCGCGTCCTAAGTCGATCCCGTTAGTTCTTCATGGAGTCCCGGCTATGCTAGCCGGGACTTTTCTTTTGTCTTCAAACTTCACGGCTCAATAAAAAGGGGATGCTGCGGAGCGCAGCATCCCCGTAATTCTGCGAACGGCTATTCTTACGCGCCGTCAGGCGAATGCAGAACGCGGAATGAATTGCCTCCGCCGGACCAGACCAGCAGCAATGCGTCTTGCCCCTTGGTGATGCTGCCAAGGGCCTTCTGCACGTCGCTGGCGTTCTGGACTTTCTGTCGATTCACCTCGAGGATGATGTCACCCTGCTGCAGGCCGGCATTGTCCGCCGAGCTGCCCGGTTGCACTTCCTCGATCACCGCTCCGTGGATCTCCCGCGGAGCCTGCAATTGATCGCGCATCTCCGGCGTGAGGTTTCCAAGTCCAACACCCCAGCGCATCTTTCCCTGACCTTCTTTCGACGAGGAGTTGTCGTCTCCCGTGTGACTTCCCATCGCCTCCAGCGTGACAGGCAGGTTCATGCTCTTTCCGTTGCGCAGAAGAGTCAGATTGATCTTGGCTCCGGGCTGCTTCTGGCCGACGATGACCTGAAGTTCACCCGCATCGGTGACTTTGTGGCCGTCGATTTCAGTAACGACGTCTCCAATTTCGAGGCCTGCCTTACCGCCAGGGGAATCAGGATCGACTTGCGTCACCACTGCACCGGTCGCCGTCGAGCCTTCGAAAAACTTCGC
The DNA here is from genome assembly GCA_963819455.1 of uncultured Acidobacteriota bacterium. Taxonomy (GTDB): domain Bacteria; phylum Acidobacteriota; class Terriglobia; order Terriglobales; family Acidobacteriaceae; genus Sulfotelmatobacter. Next base: position 507,628 of record CAWFWF010000006.1, on the reverse strand, counting down.
ATTCTCCGGAGTTACATCGGCGATTCCGATTCCAATGTGCCCATGGCTGATCTTTCCGTCTCGAATAAGTGTTTCCACGGTCGGCCGAACGATCTGGGTAGGAATTGCGAAACCCATCCCCGAGAACGTGCCGGACGGCGACACAAGAAACGTGTTGATGCCGATGATCTCGCCGCGCGCATCCACCAGCGGACCACCCGAGTTTCCGGGATTGATCGCCGCGTCCGTCTGGATGAATTGGCCCGGTTTGCTGCGATCGGTCGGATCGGGATTGGCCCGGTTCAACGCGCTTACGATTCCTCGCGTGACCGTGAAACGAAATCCGTACGGATTGCCAAACGCGAGCACAGTCTGTCCAGGACGAAGCTCCTTCGAATCGCCCCACGGAGCGCTCGCCATATCGGTGCCATCAACCTTGAGCACGGCCAGATCCGTGACTGGGTCGGCCCCGATCAGCTTTGCCTTCAAGATGCGGCGATTACTGGTGGTCACGCGAATGTCGACCGCTCCATCGATTACATGATTGTTGGTGACGATGTAGCCATCGGGCGAAATCACTACACCGCTGCCCATGCCGTGTTCGATCTGCGGTTGGCGTTGGCGCATGCGCGGCCCAAAGAACTGTCCGAAGGGGCTGCCTTGGCCAAAGAACTGCTGCATGTCCTCTGGCATTTCTCTATTGGACGCTTCTGCTTTCGTGCGAGAAGTCACTGTAACGTTCACCAGCGCGGGAGTGACTCGAGCCGCAAGCGTCTCCATCGCCTTGTCGAGAGCCGTCAACGCACTCACGCTGTCAGCATCGAGAGGTGCTGATGAAGGAGCTGAACTTGCTGCTCTCGCAGTGGCTGGTTTTGCGAATTGGTATGTCGAAAACGAAGCGGCCAACGCCAGCGCAAGCACCGGTACAGAGAGCCGCCTCGTCCATTTCTTTGTATTGTCGTTCCACCACTTTCCTGCATTCATTTCTTACACCCTCCCAAAATTGGATTACCAACTAATTCGTTAGTTTCAAAAGCCACACATCAACTCGTGTCGTGATCCCAGCTGCCTATGTTTTCTTCGATGGAGCTGAATCAGCGATTGGTTCAACCACGAAACGTACCCAAGTCACACGCCACATTTGGATTTGATAGTTTTGTCCTGCGTACGTCCGATCCAGCCCTTGCACCAATAACACTACCGTGGCAGTGTACGGATCGATCTCTCGCTTCAAGCTAGTCAGGTGTAGCGCGGGCGCGGTTACATGCCGTGGTCCCGACGCCGGTCTCAAAATCTCACGGCGATGCAGCATCGATTTTGGTCGATTCGCCTTCGACGTAAACTTAGCTTGCGTCACCGGAGCGACCTGCGGAAATTCCTGCGCTTGCGTCACAAAATTCTGGCTGTCCCTGGTTGAGGTAGAAGCAGAGGTCTGCGCTCGAGAGTCGCTGAACGCAACCAGCCGGGGAGCGCGCGAAGCGCCAAATCCACCGAGGAGCGTGAACGAAGCCACCAAGGCAACCGCTGGCTTCCAGTTTCGGCGGCTCTCTTGCGAGCGATCCGCTGCAAGGATCTCAGCTACGCGGGTCGAGGTCTGGCGAAAACGACCCAGCACTGCCTGGGCCAAAGCAACACTTCGTTGCACAAAGCTGCGCTCGGCCAGGTGCGCCAGGCATTCCGCATAGGCGCGCGGACTTTTCGTTTCTTCCAGCACAGCATCGTCGCAAGCCATCTCGCGTTCTAAGGATGCTCGGCTCTCAATCCACCACACGGCGGGATGAAAGAAGAACACCGCCTTCACGATTTGTTGGGCCAGATTGGTCCAGTCATCCCAACGCCGCAGATGCGCCAGTTCATGCAGTAGAACTTGATTCAGTTCTGCGGCTGAAAGTTCGCGCAACGCCCACCGGGGAAAAACGATTGCGGGTCTTGCCAGGCCGATCGCAGTCGGAACCCGAACATCGTCGGATACGCAAATCGCAATGGACCTCTTGCCTTGAGCGCGCTGGAGTGTGTCTTGCAGAAGCGGATCCAGCGACAGTGAATTCAATTCAACACATTTTCCCCGCAGAATGCGGAGATGCCAAACTGCCCGCCCAACGCTCGCGAGCATCCATAGCGACGGAACCGCCCAGGCTGCGAAGAGGTAGAAAGCCCACGCGTCCGGCAGCGTGACCGCCGATTGCTGCACCGCCGGAGAAGCAATCCCGGCGTGCCACGAAACCGCCGTAATAATCGGCACGACCGCGATCGCGAGTAGAGCGGAATACCAGATGGCGAATCTTGTGCCTGCACTCTGTCGGCCTGCGAAGCGGAACAGAGTCGCGGCTACGACACTGACGAGCGTGCCCCACGCCAGCGAATCAACCATTCGCAGGACTGAGTATTGCGCAATCGTCTGGAAGCCGGAAAAGAAAGCCTCGGTCATTTGCTTCTCTCCAGCAGATCGCGAAGGCGCTTCAGTTCATCAGGGTCGATACTCTTTTCTTCCAGAATATTCAGCACTAGCAGTTCGTCGGAGTTCCCGAAGAAGCGGCTCACCAGGTGCCGCACTTCAAATCGGGACGCATCTTTCCGATCGACGCTCGGTGTATAGACATGCGCGCGCTTGTCCTTGATGTGCTGAACGTAGCCCTTCTTCTCGAGAATGCGGATGATGGTCAAAATCGAGTTGTAGGCCAGCGGCGGATCGGCGGGAAGCGCCTGCAAAACCTCGTGCACAGTCGACGAGCCTTGGTCCCAGAGGACATTCATGATCCGAAGCTCAGCTTCGGTCAGGGTTAACGATTTGCTGCGGGCCAAGCGCTCCTCCGTTGCTCTTAGTAAATCAGACGCGATAGGACTAAAAACGTCAACTAATTTGTTAGTTGCGCGAGGGAGGGGGTCGAGTTGCCCGAGGGCGGGCAGCTTCTATAGCGACGCGGAAGTCTTTTACTATCAATGATCTAGGATGAATATCGCCGGGACCGCCACCGATAGTAAAAAGGAACGCCCGCCAGAATCACAAGCAAGCCGAGGGAAGACCGCACTGGCCGAACCATCCAGAGGTTGATGGTGAGGGCGACCGCTGCAAGAAGGAAAACGATTGGCGTGAAGGGATAGCCCATGACTCGGTAAGGTCGTTCGAGTTCGGGATGCTTCCATCGCAATCGGAGCAGCGCGATTGCGGTCAAAGCGAAAAAGATCCAAACCGCAAAGACGAACAGCGAATAGAGTTCCTCGAATGTTCCCGTAAGCGCGAGCAGGGCCGCAATCACTCCAAGAAAAGCTAGTGCGCCGCTCGGCGCATGAGAGACAGGATGCACCCGTTTCGCGAACTGGAAAAACACACCGTCCCGAGCCATCGCGTATGGAATGCGTGCTCCGGTGAGCACCACCACATGCAGCGCTCCTAAGGCCGACAAAGCCATCGCGACAGTTAGCCAGACTGCCCCTCGATTTCCGGCGAACGATTGCACGACATCCGACGCGACATGCTGCGAGGCTGCCACCGATTCGAAGGACAAAACGTGGAAGTAAGTAATATTCGCCATCAGGTACAGACCGCCCACGGTGAGCAAACCAAGGATGATGGCGCGCGGAATGTTCTTTTGCGGACTGACGATCTCTTCGCCAAGATCTCCCAAGTCGTTAAAGCCGTTGTAGGCCCACATAGCAGGAACCAGAGCCGTAAGAATTGCGGCGATGGTTCCGAATCCCATGTGAGGCCTGGACGATTGGGAGGCTGCGACGTGATGCGATCCATACAACCAGCCACCGAAGACGACGACAAGGATCGTGGCGATTTTCAAAATCGTCAGCAGCACTTGGATCGCTCCACTCATCTTGACGCTGAAATAGTTGATGGCCGTCACTACGAGGACGACGAATGCCGCCAGGGGTTGAGCGGCCGTGAATACGAAGTCGTAGCCTCCGATATGGCTTGCGAAGATCGGAGTTCCAATCGCCGGAAACAGGAATTCCAGAAACCGCAAGAATCCCGCGGCTAGCGTTGCCATCGCGACCGGCCGCTCCAGGAACGAACTCATCCAGCCGAAGAGAAATCCCCACAGCGGTCCGAGTCCTTTGCCGAGGTAGACATACGGACCGCCGGCTTTTGGAAAGGCAGCGCCCAGTTCCGCGTAACAGAACGCTCCGAACAGAACGATGAAGCCGCCGAGAATCCAGGCCGCCAAGACCAACGCCGAGGAGCCGACAATCCGAGCCATATCGCTGGCGACAAGGAACACGCCGGTCCCGATCGTGTCTCCGATGACCACGGCGGTCGCCGACCACAGGCCCAAACCTCGAACCAACCCTGCTTCGTGGGAATGATGAAGGATCGTCAGCCATTTATCGAGTCCAGAGCGTACTATCGCGTCCACGTGAGGTCAAACGATGTCTTGATTTCGCCCGCCCGCCGCACGCGCTATGATCGAACCCGAAAATGGCGCCATTAAAACTGATGCTCGACGAATTTCGCATGGCAAGAGCAATACCGGATTGCCAATACAGAAAACATCCTTACGCCCGGCACTGGCGATTTATCCGAACGATCGTCGCCTCGAATATCGCTACCACGATCCGGCTGCTGACATGGCAACGCGAACCGCTGGCGAGCGCACATCAAAACAGCGAAGCTGGCATACACTTTGCGTATGTTGATTGATCATCAGGTCACCGCTTTCAAGTGCGCGACGACGCTTGAACTGTTGACCGCCTGCCGCAACTGTGCCCGAGACGTCCTTCTCGCATATCCAGTTATGGGTGGGAACGCGCGCCGCACCCGTGAAATAGCCGAGCAGTTTCCCGAAGTTAAAGTATCCGCGTTAGTGGAGAACGACGATCAGTTGCAACAGTGGAAGGAAAGCACGGTGGGTGTGTTTCTCGACATCAATCCTGGAATGAATCGCACGGGGATCGAGCAAGGCAGGCAAGAAGATGTGATCGCTCTGGTTCGCGCCGCGAAAAACTCTGGCGTGGACTTCCGTGGCCTGCACTATTACGACGGGCAACTCGGTGGACTGGAATTAGAAGAACGGACGAAAGCTGCGCACGCAGGATACGATCGCCTGCTATCCGTGGTAGAAGCGATTGGGCACGCCGGGTTCAAAGTTCCCGAGGTCATTACGGCGGGAACTCCTACGTTTACAAGTTCATTGACTTACGGAGCCTTTAGTCGAGGAGAGTTCGCGCATCGCGTATCGCCGGGAACGCTCGTGTATTGCGATGCCACGAGCTTGGCGCAGCTGCCGGAACAGTCGGGCTACGCGCCAGCTGTATTTGTCGTGAGTCGCGTGGTGAGCCGGCCGAACGATCATACGAGCACTTGCGACGCCGGTCATAAGGCCGTCTCGGCAGATGCAGGAGTGCCAACATGTCTGGTGGTGGGCCATCCGGAACTCACGCCGCTTTCGCCCAGCGAAGAGCATCTGCCTCTTGCGGTGGCCGGGAATGCTCGTAGTCCGCGAGTTGGCGAGCTTCTTTACCTGCTGCCTCGACACGTCTGCCCGACGGTCAACAACTTCGATTCCGCGCTTCTACTGCGGAACGGAGCGGTCGAAGCGATCGAGAATGTAACCGCTCGCGGACACGAAGGACCGCTATTGCCCTAGCTGGTTCCAGCGATCCTCTCGCCCCTCATTGTGTCAGCAGCAGAATTGGCTTGATTCCAACGGGTGCCGTTCCGCTCACACTGAAAGACGCGCCGCTCAAGTCTTTATAGGTATTGAAGCTTGGCGAGATCGCATATGAAATCGTGCTGCAGCTTCCTCCGCTGCACGTCTGTGACGTATCCCACACAATTTGGGCCGGCGAGCCATTTGCCTGAATCAGATTGCAGCTCCAACTCGTTCCCACGGACGAACAGTTCGTCAGCGTCGATCCAAGCATCCAGTCGTGAACCTGTTGATAAGCAATGCCGGCTTTGCAGATGAATCCAGTGGTGAACGGAGTGGTGCATCCCGAAATGCTGGTCGGGCTCCACAACGTGCCATACAGCGCGTTGTCCCACTCGTACCAGTAAGCGCGCGAGATCCCGGATGCCCAAATCATGATGTGGAGACGCGCCAGCCATGCCGACTCCATGTCCGGATCGCCGAATCCGATCTGGGACGCTGCCGTGTTCTGGCCCCAACCGGCTTCATCCGCCCACAATGATTTGGCCAAATCCTGCGGTTGCAGGACAGTTCTTACATTCCCGACCTGCGCAGGAATTTGTTCAGGCGTGTACCCGCTCGGATAAATGTGAACGGACAAGACGTCGACGGCCGCGCTGCCCGCCGATCCCGACGTGCAGCCGCTGACGCTCTTTGAGCAGGAGTTCCCGCTGCAAGTGCAGTAGAGCAGGTTCTGCATGACCTGTGGATACGACGGATTGTTCGCGCCCACCCGGATCGGGCTTGTCGATGGCATCACCATCTTTGCGTTTGGATCGATGCCGATGACCGGATATCCCGCCTGTCCGCAGGTCGTGTTCAACGCCGTGATTGGATCATTCGGATTTCCGACGATGATGCAGCGTGCGTCCTGCATCATGCGTACAAGTTGGTTGTAACTTCCTTTGTATGCGACGGAAGCGCCGCCAGTGCCGTATCCCGGATCTAACGTTGGCGACCGGTAGCATTCATTGCATGGCTCCCAAGAGGAGATCTTGGCATGAGTCGCCAAGTATGAGGGATCGTAAACTCCGCTGGAATTAAAACCGTTCGCATGCTGCGCGACGTTCTGCACCCAATTGCGCCAGGTGAGATCAGTTCCGGTTCCATCAGAATTGAGATCGGTCGGCAGATCGCAAGATCCGTAAAACTTGGAGCCGAGGTTCGAGTAATCGCAGGTCGTATCGGCCTGGATTTGAAGACGCCCAGGTGGGAACACGCCACAGGGTATAGAGAACGTCGTTGATGCCGGCATTCTTGAAATCGGAGAGGACAGCGTCCAGCGGAGACCAGGTGTAGGTTGCCCGTTGCTGGGATTCAGATTCGGCCATTGCGCGGCGTTCGAATCCCAAACCCGCCCCGCGCCCTCCATCGATCCCGGCACAGCAGAGGTGGCGTAGTGCAGATGCATGCCAAAGAATGTGTTCGCCACCGGCATCAAGGAGCCGATAGTCAGCGAAGCAGTGCCTTTGCTCGACGTATTTGCCTGGGACGTCGCCGTGATCGCGTGGTTGCCAATCATCAGCGATCCCATATAGAGACCACCTGTCGAGATCGTCCCGACGCTGCTGTTTCCGCCATTGATTCCATCCACTGCCCAGGTCACAGCTTGATTGCTGCTGCCGGCAATGGTGGCACTGAACTGTTGCGTTCCGCTGATCGAAATTGAAGCTGCCGCGGGAGTGATCGTCACCGACGGAGACATGATGCTGATCGGGGTTGCCGCGGTGAGCGCGCCTCCACCCCATGAGGCTTGAATCGTGCTTGATCCAGAGGAGAGTCCTGCGGCAACACCGTTGCTTCCGATCGATGCCACGCCCAACATGGAAGAACTCCAAGTCACCGAGTTGGTCACGTCGCTCGAACTTCCGTCGCTGTAAAGAAGAGTGGCGGCAAATTGCTGTTGGGCACCGATGTAAATAGAGGGATTTTGCGGACTCACCGAAAGAGAGATCGCTACCGCCGGCGTAACGGTCAAGGCGGTGGAAGATGAAACTGACTGCGATGTAGCCGATATCGTCGTCGCCCCCGCCAAGTTGCCAGTCGCGAGTCCTGTAGATGAGATGTTCGCTACCGCCTGCGACGACGAACTCCATGTCGCGGATTGAGTCAAATCCTGCGTGGAGCCGTCGCTGTACGTTCCAATCGCGACGAATTGCACAGTGTAGCCCCGCGGCAACGATGAATTCGCAGGGGTGATCGCTATGCTCACCAAACCCGCTTGTCCCACAGTCACGGTTGTTGAAGAAGAAACTGATCCGTAGGTAGCCGTGACAGTTGCGCTGCCAATGCCTGAACTCGTCCCAAGACCGGCCGTGCCGGTGGCGTTGCTGACAACGATGACGGAATTGGATGACGAACTCCAAGTCGCCAGGCTCGTTAGATCTTGGGCTGATCCATCGGTGTACGTGCCGGTAGCGGTGAATTGCTGTGAAGTACCTAACGCAATCGTAGGCGACTGCGGAGTGATCGCAATCGACACCAACGCAGCCTGGTTAACCGTCAAGGCTGCGGTCGCATTGACTGATCCTGAACTCGCTCCAATCGTAGTCGTACCTGCGGCGAGAGTCGTCGCAAGGCCCTGCGTACCGGCCGCATTGCTGATCGTCGAAACATCCGCCGAATCCGACGTCCAGTGAACGGACGTGGTCACATCCTGCGCCGAACTGTCCGAGAAGGTTGCAGTTGCGGTGAATTGCTGAGTGGCGCCCAACGGAACCGCTGCAGTTTGAGGATTGATGGTGAGCGAAATGATTTGTGCTTCAGTCACCGTAAGCACGTCGGTTCCAACGACGCTGCCCGACGTGGCGCTGATGTTGGCTGTCCCCTGACCCTTGCTCGTGGCCAAACCGGCCGCATTGATGGTTGCCGTGTCCTGCGCGTCCGAGGCCCACGTTGCCGTCGACGTCAAATCTTGAGTGCTTCCATCGGTGAATGTTCCGGTCGCGGTGAATTGCTGCGTCGTGCCTAAGGCAATCAATGGATTCGCCGGTCCGACCGCGATGGACACAAGCGCTGCCGCGGTCACGGTAAGCGTTGTGCTTCCATTGACCGATCCCGACGTTGCCGTGATAGTTGCGGTGCCGGTGCCAATGCTGCTCGCCAATCCAATTTGTTTTCCGTTATTGCTGATCGTTGCTACGTCGGTGTTATCACTCGACCACTGAACGGTCTGCGTCACATCTTGCGTGCTGCCGTCAGTGAACGTGCCGGTTGCTACGAACTGCAGCGTGACGCCCAACGACAAGCTCGGAATCGCCGGCGTGACCGCGATGGAGACCAACGCGGCAGGCGTGACGCCCAGATTGGTAGATCCGGTAACGGAATCCACCGAAGCCGAAACAGTCGTATTGCCGACAGCGACGCTCTGAGCGTTTCCTTTGGCATCAACCGTAGCAACCGTCGGATCGCCTGTGCCCCAGTTTGCGGTGGAGGTAAGATCCTGCGTGCTGCCATCGGTGTATGTACCGGTCGCTTTGAGCACCTGCGCGGTGCCGAGCGCGAAGGACGAATTTGCTGGCGTAACCGCGATCGAAACAAGTGCTGGCTGCGACACCGCAAGGGAAGCAGTTGCGGATAGCCCTCCCGAAGACGCCGTGATGGTCGCGCTGCCAACTCCCGCCCCAGTCGCCAGTCCTGATCCCGAGATCGTCGCGATCGCTGGCGCAGACGAACTCCAATCAGCGGAGTTCGTCAGATCTTTTGTGCTGCTATCTGAGTAGGTCCCGGTCGCTGTGAACTGTTGCGTATTGCCGTCGGCGACGGATGCGCTCGAAGGCGACACAGAAATCGAAATCAGCACCGCTGCGGTCACGGTCAAGTTCGCCGAAGCGGTGATCGATCCACTGCTGGCCGTGATGGTCGCCGATCCTTGCGCGATGCCCGTTGCCAGGCCCCCTTCGCTGACTGTGGCGATTCGGGACACAGAGGATGCCCAACTCACCGAGTTCGTGAGATCCAACTGGCTACCATCGCTGTAGGATCCGGTTGCGGTGAACTGCTGCGTCTTGCCGGCGGCGACATTGGCGGCATTTGGCGAAACCGTGACCGAAACGAGTACTGGTGATACTACGGTCACAGCCGCCGAGCCTTTTATTGCGCCCGAAGCCGCAAAGATATTTGCTCCGCCGATTCCAACCCCTACGGCCAGCCCCCCGGCGCCAATGGATACCTGTTGCGAGTCAGACGTCCAGTTCGCCGAACCAGTCAGATCCTGGGTGCTTCCGTCTGTGTAAGTCCCTGTCGCCGAGAATTGCTGTGTCGATCCCAGCGGTATAGATGCGCTCGCGGGAGCAACCGTAATCGAGACGAGTCCAGCGGCAGCGACCGTAAGGGTCGTTGAGTTCGAAATGGACCCCATAGTCGACGTAATGGTGGTCGAACCTGTTCCCGAACTCGAAGCCAATCCGTTCGACCCGGTGGCATTGCTGATAACCGCGACACCGGCGTTAGACGAACTCCACGTGGCAACGGTCGTGAGGTCCTGTGTGCTGCCGTCCGTGTAGGTTCCTAGTGCCGTGAATTGTTGGTTCGTCCCCAGAGGAATGGACGGCGTCGTTGGGCTGATCGCGATCGAAACGAGCGCCGCTGGAACAACCGTGAGTGAGGCGGAGGCGCTGACCGATCCAGAACTGATCCCGATCACCGTTGAGCCGGCTGCCAAAGTTGTGGCCAAGCCGTTGCTTCCCGCCGCATTGCTGATGGTCGCAACGTTGGCTGCGGACGACGTCCAATGGCCAGTTTGCGTGACATCCTGCGTGCTGCCGTCAGTGTAGGTTCCGGTCGCGGTGAACTGTTGCGTCGTACCCGCAGGAATACTCGCGGACGGAGGGTTAATCGCGATCGACACTAGCTGTGCCGCAGTCACCGTGATTGGCGTCGAAGCTGAAATGGATCCGGAAGTCGCGCTGATATTAGCGCTGCCGTTCGCGACGCTCGATGCCAGACCCTGCTTGTTTACGGTTGCGACGGAGGTTCGGTCGCTGCTCCACGTTGCCGTCGAGGTCAAATCCTGCGTGCTGCCGTCGGTGAATGTTCCCGTCGCGGTGAATTGTTGTGTTGTTCCCAGCGCGATCGATGGACTCTGAGGCGCCAGCGCGATCGATGCCAGGGTCGCTTGGCTAATCGTGAGAGTTGTGCTGCCGGAAATTGAATTCGAAGTCGCGTTGATCTGTGCCGTTCCGGTGGAAACGCTGGTCGCCAGCCCCTGACTCTTTGCGGCATTGCTGATGGTTGCAACTGAGGCCGAGCCCGAACTCCATTGGACGGTGGTCGTGATGTCCTGCGTGCTGCCGTCGGTGAATGTTCCAGTCGCGGTGAATTGCTCCGTCGTTCCCAGGGGGATCGACGGAATCGCCGGAGTTACCGCAATTGAGACGAGCGCTGCTGGCGTAACCGTAAGAGTTGTCGATCCACTTATAGTTCCGGAGGTCGCCGTCACCGACGTGCTTCCGACAGCAACTGCCGACGCGACACCTAGACCATTTACGGTCGCGGTCGATGGGCTAGCGGTCTTCCAGGTCGCCGTCTGTGTCAGATCTTGCGTGCTGCCATCCGAATACGTTCCGGTCGCTTTCATCGCCTGCGTCGTACCCACTGCGAACGAGGGATTCACAGGTGTTACGGCGATCGAAGTCAAAGTCGCTGGTGCGACGGTAAGGTTTGTTGACCCGGAAATCGTGCCCGAAGTCGCTGTGATCGAAGTGCTGCCCGCAACTTTTGCAGTCGCAAGTCCTCCCGAAGCGATGGTCGCGATCGCAGTGGCCGACGAGGTCCAGGTCACGCTGCTGGTCAGATTCTGTGTGCTGCTGTCGCTATAAGTTCCGGTAGCCGTGTATTGCTGCGTCGCGCCTGCCGCAATCGACGCGTTCGCGGGAGTTACGGCTATCGATACGAGGGTAGCGGCCGTCCCGGTTCCATTCAGGGTTACGATCTGCGGACTGTTGCTCGCCTTGTCGGTAAATGTCAGCGTTCCAGTTCGCGTGCCAGCCAACGTGGGCTTGAAACTCACCGATACGGTGCAACTTGCCCCCGCCGCGATCGTAGTAGGACACCCATTCACGATGGGATAGTCACTGGGGGTAGCGACGACGCTGGTAATCTTGAAGCTCGCCGCCTGGTTATTCGTAAACGTGACTGTTTGCGCTGCGCTCGTTGTGCCCACCGCTTGACTAGCAAACGTAAGGCTGGCCGGATTTACCGATGCTGCCAGAATTCCGGTACCGCTCAAGCTTACTGTGGGACTTACGCTTGAGGTCGTGGTAATCGTCAGCGTGTCGATGCGCAACCCCGCAACCGTGGGATCAAAAAAGACAGAAACCGTGCAGGATGCACCTGCGGCCAACGTGCCTCCGTTCGGGCACGTCATCGTCAATGAGTAGTCCGGTAGAGCGTTTGCGATCTTGCTGATGGTGAGAGCTGTTGTCAGGTTGTTCTTTACTGTGACCTTCGAAGCCGCGCTCTTCACTCCGACAATTTGGTTTGGAAACGAAATGCTGGTAGGAGTTGCGGTAACTGGCGCGATCCCCGTACCACTGAGCGCCACGCTCTGTGGGCTGCTCTTACCTGTATCGACGATGGTCAGGGTCGCTGCGCGAGATCCAAGTGCAGACGGAGTGAACTTAACCGAAATAACGCAAGTCTTGGCTGCGCCGAGTGTCGCCGGGGGGATCGGGCAGGTATTTGTCTGCGTGTAGTCAGACAAACTTGACGTGATGCTCGTGACGGTAATGGCGGAGCTCTGCCCATTTTTCAGGGTCACGGTCTTCACAGCGCTAGCGATACCCTGCGCCTGATTCCCGAACGCCAAACTTGTGGGAGAAACCGTTACCGTCTGCGCCGATGCAATGGCGGACGAAAAGAGCGCGGTACAAATAACAAACAAACTGCGTACACGTATTCCAGCGGTCACCGGAAATCCTCGCGAGTGAACTTACAGCTCTCGTGCGGGGCCCAGGGTTCCCAACTACTTTTTCGGTTGATTCTGAATCGAGAAAACCAATGGGGGAGGGACTTGGTTCGGGACTCTCGATGGATTACTCGTCAAATCTCTTGGCTGAGTTGAGAGGATTGTAAAGAAATATAAAGTGATGTCAATATGCAATAACTTGCAGCTATTGCCGGATGAGTTATAAGGGAGGTTACTATCCCGAATAATCAGTTTTCTCGGGACTTTAGGTCGCCTCGATCTCGACAGTCATCTGAACTTCGACCAACGCATGCCCGGGCAGAGCCGAAACTCCAATCGCCGCGCGCACATGCCGCCCGGCTTCACCAAAAACCTGCACCAGCAGGTCGGACGCTCCGTTGATGACTTTTGGCGAATCTGGAAACCCAGCGACGGCGTTCACATAGCCATTCAACGTGACAATGCTCCGCACCGCGTCCAAGGACCCCAGGTGCTTTTTCAATATCGCAAGCAAAGTCAATGCGCACGACCGGGCCCCGGCATAGCCTTCTTCGATTGTCCGATCTTCGCCCAAGCTTCCGGTGATGATTCCGGAAGAATCGCTCGAAACGACCCCTGAAAGGTAGACAATCTGTCCAAGTGTCCGTGCCGGGATATAGGTTCCTCCGATAGCCGGAACCTCTGGGAGGAGTAGTCCCAACTCCCGCATTCGCTCTTCGATTCCAGATGCCATCGCTCGCTCACTCCGAATAGTCTAAAAGCAAGTTATCTCGCTGGTTAGTTGTCCGCCCGCCCGCCAAATGCCTTCTGGACGAGCGTATATCGGGCCGCTCCAATTAACCCACAGTCGTCATTCACGATGATCTTCACCGGCATATCTTTGAGCAGCTCCCCCATCCGCCCTTTATCGAGGAAGGATTGCATGAAAATGGGATCCTTCATTCGATCCACATTCTTCGCCGCGATAAGTCCACCAATGTAGATTCCGCCCGTGGTCATATAATGCAAGGCGCAGTTACCGGTCTCGGCGCCGAAAATGCCCACAAACAATGTCATCGTCTTGCCGCAAATCGGAGCTTTTCCCTCATGCGCGACCTTTGAAATCAGTGCCGGGACATCTTTAGCGCTGCCGATCTGCTCTCGCAGCCAATCCGGCTCTTCCGCCTTCCTGGTGTCGCGCAGAAACTCGTAGATGTTGCGGATTCCCGGCCCGGAAAGCAGCCTTTCGCAGCTCACCCGTCCGTATCTCTTCTGGAGATACACCAGCAATTCTGTCTGCAGTTCATCTTTAGGCGCGAAATCTGCATGGCCGCCTTCGCAGGCGAACGGGTGATGCCGGAATCCATCCCAGTAAAGTCCGGCGACTCCCAGTCCCGTTCGCGCGGAAATTACGGCCCGGTTGCCCTCAGCGTCTTCCGTTCCCTCACTCAGAGTCGTGAAATCCGTGGATTCGAGCGCGTCAATTCCGTAGGCGTAAGCTTCCAGGTCATTCAGCAGCCCGACGGAAGTCAATTTCAGCTGTTTTGCGAGTTCTCGTGAGTCAATCGTCCAAGGTAGGTTAGAAATCTTGCTGCGGCCCGAGCGCACCGGACCCGCCACCCCGATACATGCGCTATGCACCGGAATTCCTTCGTTTCGTATGAACTGTGAAAGGATCTCCGACAAACCAGCATGTTCCTGGCTGTTGTAAGTCCTCTCCACCGCGCACTGCAGGCGGCTGCCTTCCGTCTGAAATGCTGCCAGCCGTGTGCGCGTTCCGCCAATATCACCTGCGAGAATCATGGCTCGATTGTCCTCCATTGCCGCTCGTCGACGCCCAACAGTTGATCGGATTCCGCCGGTCCCCAAGTGCCGGACGCATAGTTCGGAAACTTGCGCGGCGGCAGCGCCCGCCACACATCCAGAACCGGATCTACCACGCTCCATCCCGCCTCAACCATGTCGGCCCGCTGGAACAACGTCGCATCGCCCATCATGCAGTCGTACAGCAAAACCTCATAGCCCGTGTACGCGTCGGCACCAAAATATTGCGAGTACGCGAAGCTCATGTTCACCATGCCAACTCGCAGCAGAGGTCCCGGCACCTTCGCCCCGAAGCTGAGCGAGATTCCCTCGGTAGGCTGAATCTGGATGACGAGAGTATTCGTGTTTCGGGTATGCAACGGCGCATTGCGAAATAGCTGGAAGGGTGTCTGTTTGAACTGAATGGCAATTTCCGTATGTCGTTTCGCCAACCGCTTGCCGGTGCGCAGGTAGAATGGCACACCCGCCCAGCGCCAGTTGTCGATATTAAGTTTTAGCGCAACAAACGTTTCGGTCCTCGACTCCGGAGCCACGCCCGGCTCCGATCGGTAGCGAGGCACTCTTTCATCGCCGATCATGCCGTCGCCATACTGACCCCGAACGCTGCGCAGCAACACGTCTTCCGAGTTTAAGGGCTGCAGGGAGTGCAATACTTTCGCCTGCTCATTCCGCACGGCGTCGGCGTGAAACGATACTGGAGACTCCATCGCGGTCAGGCTCAGTAGCTGCATCACGTGATTGGGAACCATGTCCCGCAGTGTTCCCGCGCTGTCGAAATAAGCTCCGCGTCGCTCGACTCCTACAGTTTCGGCATTCGTAATCTGAACGTGGTCGATATAGCGCCGATTCCAAATGGGCTCGAAAATCGAATTGTCGAACCGGAAGACCATGATGTTCTGCACGGTCTCTTTGCCCAGATAGTGATCGATCCGGTAAATCTGATTTTCCTGAAGCACGCTCTTGATATCCCGGTTCAGCGTTTTCGCGGACTCCAGGTCTTGTCCAAAAGGTTTTTCGATCACCACTCGCCGCCACTGACCTTGATCCTGCTTCAGCAGCCCCGCCCGCCCCAGCTGTTGAACGATTGGCGCAAAAAATTTGGGTGCGGTAGCTAAATAGAAGAGGTAATTGCCCTGAGTTTGGCGCTCGGCATCGATCGCAGTTAGCCGCTCTCGCAGTACGGTAAATGTATTCGGATCGGCAAAATCTCCGCGCTCGTATGACAGTCGCTCGCGTAGCCACGCCGCCTGTTCGGCGTCGTCGGGCCCGGTGGGCAGAAACTGGCTTACCTGATCGCGAAATGCATCCACGGTGAGGTCGTCGACGGAGACGCCCAATATCGCAAATGTCTCTGGAAGGAATTTCGCCTTCACCAGGTTGAAAAGCGAGGGCACGAGCTTTCGTTTTGTCAGATCACCGGCGGCCCCGAACAACACGAAAACGCATGGAGGCGCTGTCTTGCCGGACTGCTCCGCACCGGCATCGGATCGTGCGATGGGCATCGTGGTCATAGGCGGCGCTCACTCGGACGTTCCGCAGCAAGGGAGGCGTGGACAGCATTCTAGGCTAGGAGTGTGAATTTTCCCAAACAGACCAAGCGCAGCCTTCCGATGGTGAGACGCGTCGTGAAGATGTTCGGGAATCGTAACAAGAACGCGGCACCCCTTCCAATAACTTGCGCAGTGGTCCAAGATATCGAGGCTCGCCGGTGACCCCTGACGCTGGTGGTCGGCCTATTTTTCAGCCGCCCATATTCGGAACCCCGTTGCTGCTCTTCCCCGATACGGCCACGGTGGCGGATGTTTTCGAGTTCCGCAGGTTCGGCGCGTCTAGCTGTAGCCAGCACCGGGGCGCTGCCCTTCGTATTTTTCCGGCTATTGGATCAAGGCCTTGAATTTCACGTACGTCAGGAAACTGCCACGCAAGTTGGCATCGAGGTAGCGAAGCGTTGTCGACCTCTACCATCTATCGTCCGCGGATGATTTCGATCCCCGTGAGCCCATACTGCGAACTGGCGCGGTGGGTGCTCGACAGGCTCGGAGTCCCCTACGTCGAAGAATGTCACGCGCCCGTGTTCCATGTGCTGGCCACTCGTCGCTACGGCGGGGGCAGCATCGTTCCGTTGTTGGACACAGGAGAAGTCGTCCTGCGGGATGCGCGGGCAGTCGTCGATTACTACGAAGCACGTGCGCCCATAAGTCGGAATCTATATCCCTCGGACTCGCATGCCTCCTCTGAGACCCACGATCTTTTCAATCTCTTGTTCGATGCCTTTGGCTTTGCGGTGCGTGCGTGGGCATATGCGTACATGCTTCCCCTTCGCGCGACCATGATCCGATTGTGGAATACCGGCGCTCCTCTGTGGGAGCGCGTCGGAACCCTTCTGCTGTACCCGCTGCTGGCTTCGCAAATGCGCCGCTCGCTGGCTTTGACTCCAGACACGATTACACAAACAGAAAAGGTTATCGACGCCGCCTTTGTTCAGATCGAGGCTCGCCTTGCGGATGGCCGTTGCTACCTTATGGGCGACACTCTTACCGCCGCCGATCTCGCCTTTGCCGCGTTGGCTGCGCCAATCCTGATCCCGCCGCAATATGGAGGGCCCATGCCTTCCCTCGACGAGTTGCCTGCGGAGATGCGAAAGGGAATCGAAGCATGGCGCGCACGTCCGGCTGGACAGTTCGTTCTGCGACTGTACGCTGAAGATCGCCCGCAGCGAGCCCCTGACTTGATCGCCCTCGAGCAACATGGTTCGGGCCGAACGTTCAAAGATAGGCTCTTCAACTGGTTGATTCGGCCCGCCATCCTTCGCCCGATATTTTCCCTGATCCGCCAGTGGTCCCCGATCTTGATCGTGGGTAAGACCGCGATCGTCACCCGTTTCAATGACGTCGTCGAGGTTCTGAAAAGAGACCAAGATTTCACTATCGGTCCGATCAATGCTGGCAAGATCGATCAGATCGATGGGCCCTTCATCCTGGGAATGGATGCTTCTCCTCAATATGATCGCGAGAAGTCGGCTCTGATGGAGGTCGTTCGCACAAGTGATCTTCAGGACATTCGGAAGTTTGTCGCAGGTTCCGCCCGCGAGCGGATCGATGCCGCCCGAACACACCGCCGCATTGATGTCGTCAACGGTCTAGCTCGGATCGTTCCGCTACGTCTCGTTGCCTCCTACTTCGGAATCCCGGGGCCGGACGAACCCACGATGATGCGATGGATGCGCGACGTCTTCCACTACATTTTTGCGGACCTGACGAACAGCCCGAGCGTCCTCGACGATGCTCTTCATTCAGTCCATGAATTTCGGAAACATATGGATGTCCAAATCGCGGCCCGAAAGTCGCAACCGGCTCGCGATACTAGCGATGTGCTAGGGCGTCTGCTCGCCTTGCAGGGTGCCGCGCATCCGTGGCTCGATGACAACGCTGTGCGGCGAAACCTTGGTGGCGTAATCGTTGGAGCGGTCGATACAACTTCAAAATTTGTGACCCTGGCGATCGATGAACTTCTAAATCTTCCAAGCGAATTGGAAGCGGCGCGGGCCTGTGCGCTCGAGAACGACATCGATGGAGTGCGTCGCTATGCGTGGGAAGCGGTGCGATTTAACCCGCATCATCCTCTGCAGGTCCGCTTCTGCGCAGCCGACACCGCAGTCGCCGCCGGACAAAAAGGCTCGAAATCGATTCCGGCCGGAACCCACACATTCGTAGCCACTCTTTCCGCGATGTTTGATCCGGCTGTGTTTGTAAATCCATCAGAGTTCGATGCGAACCGCGAGACGGAATATCTTCATTTCGGCTTTGGCATGCACGCCTGTTTTGGCAAGGCGATCAACGGAGTGCAGATTCCGGAATTGCTCGCTTCTTTGCTGCGTCTCAAAAATCTGCGACGAGCCTCGGGAAGCGACGGACAAATTCTGTATGACGGCCCCTTCCCGAACCGCTTGGTTCTTGAATTTGATGCTTGAGAAAAGAAGGCTTTCGAGATGAATCAAACAATTCTCACATTCATCACCAAGGTAAAGCCCGACGGCGTTACCGCGTTGGCGGCTTTGCTCGACTTGATCTCTGTAAATCCCGAGGCAAACATTCACATTCCATTTCGATCACTGCAGACGCTGCACTTTGCGAGTTTGGTTCTGCACGAGTCTGCCGAATACGGAACATGCCTGGTGTTCGAGAATAACTTCGACGGAGGATTGGAAGACTATCTACTCGACTTATACGCCCATGCTGGCGCCGGAATTCACCTTATTTACAGCTTTTGCCAGGACTATTCCGTTTCAAGCGCCGCGGATCGCGAAGGGATTCTGAGCTACCTGCGAGCACATGTCATTTATCCCAACGCCTACCACATCGGCAATACCGGGCGAGGAGCCCAGCGCATCCTGCAGGAGCGCGACCTGCGAACCGCGCTCGAAGATCAGTGCGACCACCTTCCCCAAGGTGCAACGTCGTCCGTGCAGAGTGTGTGGGCAGCACTTCAGCAGTTCGTTCGCACAGACCCGCGATGGTCGTGGGCCATACCATCAGCAGAGCCGCGTGAGCCATTCGCCCAAAAATTCGCTGCGTGGTCCAAACTCCTTTTGGTGGTTGCGCTGGTGATTGCCTTAATTGTCGCCGCATTTGTCTGTCGCCCCGGGCTGATCGTGCTGGTTGCATTTGTTTGCTTTGTCGTCACATGGTTCCTGGTGCTGCGCTTCAAAGAGAGCCAGGATGACGTGCAACTGAAGTCGGCGAATGCAGGCAACGTTCAGGCCCTGTTCGAGAAGGAGAATCACACCTCAAGCGTGCAGAATCACATGGCGAGCATTACGATCGTGAAGCCTGGCTGGTTACGGCGCTCGACTCTGCGGATCGTTCTCTGGGCAGTCAACCTGCTGGCCCGAGTGTTCTCGACGACTGGCACCCTTAGCGGTATACCGAGTATTCATTTCGCACACTGGTCGATGATCGACAATGGCCGCCGCCTTTTGTTTCTCAGCAACTTCGACGGCAGTTGGGAAAACTACCTCGACGATTTCATCGACAAAGCCAGCCATGGCCTCACCGGCGTCTGGAGCAACACGATTAACTTTCCACGTACGTACTTTCTGATCTTTGGCGGAGCGACCGACGGCCCGCGCTTCAAGGCCGTCGCGCGGAACAGCCAGATTGTCACGAATGTCTGGTACAGCGCTTATTGGGATCAGACTGTGCAGGGTATCGATAACAGCAGCAGCATCCGCGAGGACCTGCTGAAACCGCTTGATCCGGCGTCGGCGTCGGCATTGCTGCAGCGACTGTAGGCAAAGCGAGGATTGGCCATGGCAGAACTAGACCGCAAAGATATTCAGGGACTCGTCGTCAGCGCGTATAAGCACCTGCCGTGCTCGGCATACGTGCTTTTGCGCGTGACCCGTGCCACTGCAGCTCGCAAGTGGATCGAGCAGCTTCTGCCCGAGATTGCGACGTCCGACGGAAAGCGCCCCTCCACATCGATCAATCTCGCCTTCACCTTCACCGGACTGCAGAAACTGGGATTGGCGCCCGAAGGTCTCTCCAGTTTCTCTTTTCCCTTCCAGGAAGGTATGGCTGCGGATTACCGCTCTCGGCTACTGGGTGATACCGGGGAGAATGTTCCCACGGGATGGGACTGGGGAAGTTCTGCCCATGCCGTCGACGTGCTGTTGCTCATATTTGGAGAGAATGAGCCTACGCACGACGCGGAGCTCCAGCGCCAGCAGGTCGCTTTTTCCGGATTGGAAGTTGTGAAGATCCTCCACGCCGGCCGCCAACCGGATACGCACGAGCACTTCGGTTTCGCTGACGGAATCGGCCAACCCACCATGGCAGGAACCGGAAACAAGGAACGTCAACTGCGACGGACTCATCATGCGACCGAATTGCCCGCAGGCGAATTCCTCATCGGCCACACGAATGTGTATGGCGTGATTGCCCCCGGTCCCGTGTTGAACCCCGGTACCGGCCCACAAGGGATTCTGCCTGTAATCTCTGCCGCAAACGCCGGGCTCAATGCTCAGCCTGGAATGCTCGACTTCGGTTGCAATGGCAGTTACCTCATCTTCCGCCAGCTCGCGCAACGCGTCGCCGACTTCTGGAACTTCCTCGATAAGGCAAGCTGCAGTGCCAATGGCGTTAGCGATCCAGAAGCGCGTGACCGGCTAGGAGCGAAGCTGGTGGGTCGTTGGAAAAGCGGCGCACCCTTAGCGCTTTCTCCCAAGAAAGATGATCCTGCGCTCGCGAATGAAAACAACTTTGCCTATTTCGACAAAGATCCGCACGGCATGGCGTGTCCGCTGGGCTCCCATATCAGGCGCTCGAATCCGAGAGATTCCCTAGGACCCGATGCCAAGACCGCTCTGGCATCAGCGAATCATCATCGCATTCTGCGCCGCGGCCGTTCCTACGGCCACAGGCTCGAAAATCCCATGGTCGACGACGGCGCGGAACGCGGCTTGCACTTCATTTGTCTCAACAGCGATATCGAACGCCAATTCGAATTCGTGCAGCAAACATGGATCAACAGTCCCGTATTCTCAGGATTGTATGACGAGGTCGATCCTCTGGTCGGAGACATTGCGAGAGGCAAACAGGTGTTCACCGTCCCAGGCGAGCCGCTGCGACAGCGACTGCACGATTTGAGCCGCTTCGTTGTTGTCAGAGGTGGAGCCTATTTCTTCTTGCCCGGGCTTAAAGCGCTTCAATATCTCGCGAGGTTGCAATGATGTCAGCTGCGAAATCGCCGGACGGCGCGTCTCGCCCGGTTCTTATAACGTTCCCGCCCAGCCTCGATAGCGAACTGGCTCGCTTCTTGCTTCAGCACTACGGAGTCGCTTATCGCGAGCAGCAACACGCATTCATTTTTTCTACGTTCGCCACTCTGTGGCGCGGCAGCACAGTAATCTTTCCGCTTCTTTACGACGAATCTCTTCACCTTGCTGGGCCGAAGCCGATCGCGGCCCATTACGACAAACACTGCGCGCCGGAACTTCGCCTTTGGCCCGATCTGCCTCAGGCAAGAAAGCTGGTGACTGCCGACTGGACTGTATTCAACCAGTCGCTTGCCTTTGCAACCGCCGTGTTTGCCTACTATCACCTGCTGCCGCATCGCGATTTGATGATCGAACCATTGTCTTTTGAAACTCCGTCTTTTGAGTGGAAAGCCGTTCGACGGGCCTATCCCGTATTTTCAGGATTGCTCACCCTGCTTCTGCGGTTGAACGGGCAGCGCGCCGCTCAGAGCCTCGATCTCATCCGCACGATC
The DNA here is from genome assembly GCA_963819455.1 of uncultured Acidobacteriota bacterium. Lineage (GTDB taxonomy): Bacteria > Acidobacteriota > Terriglobia > Terriglobales > Acidobacteriaceae > Sulfotelmatobacter. Next base: position 486,034 of record CAWFWF010000006.1, on the reverse strand, counting down.
TTTGGAAAAGTGAAAGACCGGCTCTCTGGAAGCCGGTCTTATTTGGTGGGACAACGGTTGACGCTTTCAGACTTAGCGTTCGCCGTGGCGGCAGCCCCCGTTCTGCTCCCCGAGAACTACGGCGGCCCGATTCCGTCTCTCGAGAAAATGCCAGACGAAATGAAAGCCGTAGTGAACGAAATGCGAATTCATCCCGCTGGGCAGTTCGCCTTGCGAATCTACCGTGAGGAGCGCGATCGCTCCGCACTTTCACCCGCCGCGCCCTCGCAATCGAAGCCGAGGCTTACGGCTTAGGCCCATCTTCTTGCTTCACGACGACACCCTCGCCTTCAAATGGCCAATTTTTGTCGAGCCATAGTTGTTTCTCGCGGGCATCGTTCGAGACGCTGTTGATCGTCAGGTTCTCGTAGAAATGAACGCCTGTCTTGCCCGCGGTGGCGAGGTCGATATCTCCATCCCCGTCCAGGTCTTCGACAACGAACTGCGTCCCGGCCCCGGCTGTTCCGTTGAGTGAGATCGGATAGCGCGTGAACTGTCCTGTCTTTCTATCAATCTTGTAGTAGTAAATCGCCAGCGGATCATACGATCCCGGATCGTTTCCGTTATGCCCACGATACCGTTTACCCGCGACCAGTTCGGGGGCGCCATCGCCGTCAATATCCACGAGCTTCAGGGCATGAATCTGCGAATAGGATTCGTCGATGACATGTTTCACCCAGTGGCGCGCTGCTCCGTCCCCTTGCTGTTCAAGCCAATACACACCGTAGCTGTGACCATGTCCGTAGATGATGTCGTTCTTTCCGTCATTGTTCACGTCGTAGCCGATGATGGGGAAGCCGGCATCGTCCATCTGCCAGTCTCCGTGCCACTCCCACTTATCGTTGTTGGCGTCGATATTCTTGAACCAGCCGCTTGGCGTGAGGATGTCCGCCTTACCATCGCCATCCACGTCCGCGATTCCAATGCCATGGCCGTCCTGCTCTTTTCCTCCGACATGGTGCACTTTCGGTTCGGCTCCCGAAAAATCAATCCACAGAATGCCTGAGTGGTTGTAATGCGCGAATGCGAGATCAGGCTTACCGTCGCCATTAATATCGCCCATCGCGCCGCCTTCGGTGTCATAGCTGTCCGTGATGAAGTGCTTCTCCCACATCACGCCCGGCTTCTTCGGATTCTCATACCACCAAACGCCGTTGAGCATCCAGCCCGTCGTTACCACGTCAGGCGCACCGTCATGGTTCACATCGAAGGTCCACTCTCCGCAGTCGGACACGAACTCGCCCAACGTACCCACGGTCCGGTATTGATGGCGCGTCCACTCTCCGCCTGCCGGCCCGGGATTTTCATACCAGTAAGATCCGCTCAGCAGATCCTTATGGCCATCGCCGTTCATGTCCAAGGTAGTAATTCCTTCGGCGTGATCGGTGCCCAGGCGATGGACGAAGAAGGTCGTTTGCGGTACGCCGCCCGGTGCGTCGCCTGCGGCAGTCTTGCGCGTATTTTGCGAGCTGGCGATGGAGCAGAGGAAAGTGCAAAGCAGAACAATGACGGGAACTACAGAGCGCGTAAGCATCGACAAGGGGATTCTCCAATAGGGGCTGAAAATATCAATCCAAGACGCGAGTGCGCACAAAGCGGAAAACGTCCGGCCATATTCTATTTCAAACCAGCTTCATGGCATCGGGATCCCACTTCATCACCGCTCCGCGTTCCATGCTGAGATTGCTGAGAAGTGCGGCTCCGGCGGCGCGGTATCCGAAAACCGCATCCTCGACCACGGGCTGCCTTGATCGCACAGCGGCGAAGAAGTTCCTGAAGTGGTCGTAACTGTCGCGGTAGCCTTCCGGAGCGACATACTTCTCGTACCCGGTGGAGGTCGCTCCTGATGGATGGGTGACCGGATATTTCTGACGGTAATCGGCCAGCGCCTTCTTTTGCGTCGTCTCGGTGAAAGTTCCGATCGTGTATCCCGGTTCTTTCTCGCGAGGAGATCGGCTGACGCTGACCGAATTACCTGCAATTTCCATCGTTCCTTCGGAACCGGTGAAGATGAGGCCTTCGCTTTCCTCGCCGCCATCGACAAAGTTCACGCGCAGGCTCAGATTGAACCCCTCGCGATAGTCGAACAGTCCGAGCATGACATCAGCCGCGTCGCGTCCGTCCTTCCAGAAGCGCAAGCCTCCAGTTGCCATCGCGCGGGTTGGACCATTCGTCCCGGTGATGAAATGCGTTCCACTAAACAAATGAACGAACAGGTCGCCCGCCACTCCGGTTCCATAGGCTTTCCACTTGCGCCATTGGAAGAAATGCTCGGCATTGAACGGAATCTTCGGCGCAGTACCCAGGAAGGTTGGCCAATCGCAGGTGTCGGGAGAGGCGTCCGGCGGTACCGTGTAGTTCCACGCGCCCATTGATGAGTTTCGATCCCAGTGTGCGGTCACCATATTGAGCTGCCCGATGGCTCCCGCCGCCAGCAGTTCCTTGGCCTTCGCATAAATGATCGAACTGACGCGCTGGCTTCCAATCTGCAAAATGCGCTTCGTGGTTCGAGCAGTTTCGATCATTTCCGGTCCGTCCGAATGCGAATGAATCATCGGCTTCTCGCAATAAACGTCTTTGCCGGCTTTCATGGCATCGACAGAAATTTGCTTGTGCCAGTGATCCGGCGTCCCGATGATGACCGCGTCAATATCCTTTCGCGCCAGAATCTCTTTGTAATTGCGGGTCGTAAATATGTCATCGCCCCATATTTCCTTGCTGTGTTCCAGCCGTCCGTCGTAACAATCGGAGACTGCAACCAGCTTGACTCCCGGAACCTGCACCGCAACCTTGGTATCTCCCTGACCCTGCCCGCCGGCGCCAATCAACGCGATCTGAACATGATCATTGGCCCCAACCGGGGCGACCGATTCCGCCTGAGGCAAAGTTAGTGAATGGGCCCTAGCTCCCAGAATGGTTCCGGCGGTTGCACTTCCAGCTACCTTCAAAAAGTTTCGGCGATTCAAGATCCGCATTCCGCCTCCGAGGCCTCAAGATTCCGTGTAACGGATGTCACGGCGACACGATTGTGGCAACCAGCTTAATACTTACTGGGGAATTGGGGAAAGGAAGAGGTCAGGCGTTTAGCGATCCACTCTCTGTTGTTCGCAACCCTCGCCCCAACCGCGCTCATCCAAGTTTTATGGAAAAGTCTACGAAGGACGCCACGCAACAGGTCAATAATCACCGTGAAGATGGCGAAGAGGCGTTATGCCAATCGGGGATCGCGAGAAGAAAGGCACGGGCAGCGTAACCCCGGAACCATTAAAACCGAATCGCGAATGACAAACAATGACTCGTGTCCGCGGATTTCCTTCGTGAAACTTCGTGTCCTTCGTGGTAAAAGCCTTAAGAATTTGGCGGACGCCTAGACTGTTTTCGCGGGCTGAATGGAAAACGCGTGTTTCAAAAGAATTGGCGGAGAGGGAGGGATTCGAACCCCCGGTACCCTTTCGGGCACGCCGGTTTTCAAGACCGGAGCCATCAACCACTCGGCCACCTCTCCAGGATCCCACAGCGATCGCAGGAGTTCTCGTTAGTTTACATCAGGCATGAACGACGTCATGGCGCTTGCAGTCCAAACGCCTTGGAATGAAATTCCATGACTTCATCGAAGTGCGATAGGAAATAGCCCAGGCTGTGGTCGCCGGGATAGGCGTGATACTCGTGCGCCACACGCTCTTTCTGCAATTCCTCGTGCAACTTCGCCGCACCATGCTCGAAGCCGTAGTTATCATCCTGCCCGCAATTGAAATAGAGCGCCATTTTCTTGAGTGCAACCGCGTTGCGGCTCGCCAATATGAAGGGACTATTTTCATTCCAGTGCCGGACATCGATGGGCTTCCCGTATACCGGAGTTAAAACGCTCAGCAGCGGCGCGCCAGTCTGCGAAGCGGCATCAAGTTCCCGTGGAGATTCCGCCATCAGTGCGGCGCTCTGAGCGCTCGTCGCGGAAAAGAGTTCGGGATGCGCAAAGGCAAAACGCAGCGCACCATAGCCGCCCATCGAGATCCCGCCGATCGCCCGTCCTGTGCGCCCCGGCTTGATGCGGTATTTGCCTTCGATATACGGCAGGAACTCTTTGACGAAGAAGTCGCTGAACAATACCGAGCCATCGGCGGAATTGATGTAAAAGCTCCGCCTTCCCTCCGGCGCGACAATCAGAAAATCTCCCATCTTGTGCTGCTTGCGCAGTTCGTCTAAAAGTGTCCAGCCACCGTTGTTGAAGAGTGTCTGTTCGTTGTCGCCGAGTCCATGCAGGAAATAGAGGACTGGATATCGCGTCGCCGGATGCGCGGTCGCTCCGGCGTCATAGCCAGAAGGCAGGTAAACGCAGTAATGTTCAGTTCTCTTGAGAATGCGGCTGTTAAACGCGCTGCAATCGATCCGGCTTTGCGCCGTCGCAGATGCAGCCGAAAGCGCCACGCAAAGCAGAACAATCCGCCGGATCATCGAAAGAAATGGAGTCATCGTGGCAGCTTACTCGTAGCGCAGGGCCTGCACAGGATCGAGCTTCGCAGCGCGTGCCGCTGGATACCAGCCCGAACCCAGGCTAACAATAAACGCGAAAGCGATCGCACCAACAATCAGTTGCCATGGCACGGACCAGAAATGCTCCGCTGGCAACGACTGGCGCTTCAAATAGATGTTCGTTCCGAAGTTGATGACTTGTCCGATCGCCCATCCCAGCAGGACGCCGATGATGCCGCCCAAAATGCCCATCGCTCCAGCTTCAGCGAAGAAAAGTCTCTGCACATCTCCGTCACTGGCGCCGATCGCCTTCATGATTCCGATTTCGCGCCGCCGTTCGAGAATCGCCATGACGAGCGTGTTCACGATCCCAATCGAGGCAACAATCAGTGCCAGGCTGCCAAAGATTCCAAGGAAGGCATAAAGAACGGCAAAGAACTGTCGCAGGCCCCGGCTAGCATCAAGAATCGAAAATGTCGTGAAGCCCATCTTCTTGATCGCATCTTCGACCGGCTGTACTTGGGATGGATTTTTCACCCGCACGCTGATTGACGAATAAACCGGCTGATCGCTGGCGGCACGCGAAATCTCGCGCAGGTCAGTGGGCTGCATCACATGCAGGCTCTCAGCCAGTTTCAGCGGCAGAAAGACTCTTGCTCGCGTCGGTCCCCGCATGCTTTCCGGATCAAGATCGGAAACAGCCACGATCTTCAGCTTCTGCTCGCGCGAAATTACGGAATACGATGCTCCAATGATCTCGCTGTCCGCGGCATTCGCTGCATCCGCCCGCGGAGGCGCAGGCTGATTGCCGCTCGAAGCCCGCTGCGCGTAGTGCATGGTCAGTTCTTTTCCGAGCAGCGGCCTCGCCAAATCTGCCACGCTCGGCTCAGCCGCTCCTAACGCCGGAGTCTTCCCTAGAAGTTCTTCGGCAAAAGATTTTTGCAAGATCACTTCCGGCGCTGTTTGCGAAGTAAAGAACGTTCCCTGCATTCCTTCAAAGGCGTCGTTCGATCGTGCTGACTCCGGCATCGCCGATATCACGGTCAAATGCGGCTTGTCGTCGAAGCGCAGTTCGGATGCAAAGCGAATATCGGGATAGGCCTCGCCCACGTTAGGTAGATGTTCGATTTCTGCTCGTGCCGCCTCATCGAGCACGCGGCTCTCACCCGCCGTAGGACCGTTTCGTTCTTCCTCCCGCCCCATTCCTCGCATCTCACGCCGTGAAGTCACCACCACTGTGTCGAAGAGTCCGGACTTCACCAGTCGCCGCGATGCCAGTTGCTGCAAGCCAATGCCGAGAGAAAGCATGGCGACGAGAGATGCCACTCCGACGGAGATTCCGACGGTCGTGAGCGAGTTCCGCAGGATCGACTCACGCAAATTTCGTAATGCGAGTTCCGTCAGGTCAGGAATCTTCACGGTCGCCCTCCACTTATGGACGGCGAACCGGGCGTGTTAGCACGATCATCCACCAACTTGCCATCCGCCAGAAATATAAGCCGCTGTGCGTAGCGCTCCGCCAAAGCGCGCTCGTGCGTAACCATCACCACCGTCATTCCCAGATCGCGATTCAATCCCCTGACGATATCCATGATCTCCGTGCCAGTCCGGCTGTCGAGATTTCCCGTGGGCTCATCGGCGAGCAAAAGTTTGGGCTGATTGATGAGCGCCCGGGCCAGCGCTGCCCTCTGCTGTTCGCCTCCGGAAAGTTCGCTGGGACGATGATCCATCCGCTTCTGAAGTCCAACACGCTCCAGCGCTGCACGAGCCATGCTGTCTCTTTTTCCCCGGTCCACCTCGGCAAAACGCAGAGGCAACTCGACATTCTCGACGATCGTCATGCTCGAGATGAGATTGAAGGATTGAAAAACCATCCCAACAATGTGGAGTCGATATTTAGCGAGTTCTTCCCGTGACATCTTGGCGAGGTCACGGTCTTGCACGATTACGCTTCCCGAGGATGGCCGGTCCAGGCCCGCGATCAGATTCAGCATGGACGACTTGCCGGACCCCGAACTTCCTAGCAGAGCGACGAACTCGCCAGATCGGACTTCCAGCGAGATGCCGTCCACGGCGCGGATTGCCGTGTCTCCCATCTTGTAATGGCGGCATACGTTGTCGCTGCGAATCGCGATCGTGCCCTGCTGAACTCCAACGGCTGGAACGGTCGTCATGGTCTAGCGGATTTCCCCTCGCAACACCCGCATTGCATCGGCTTCCTTTGCTTTGCGGGCTTCACTTCCGTGATCGCCTACCGTGACAGCGTCGCCCTCGCCCGGTGCCAGGAACAAATTGTTCTCGACTCCGTGCTGCCGCGTGTACAGGTCGTAATAACGGCCTTGCGCGGCATAGAGTTCAGAGTGCGTGCCTCGCTCTACTATCCGTCCTTGCTCCATCACCATGATCTGGTCGGCGCGCCGGATCGTCGAAAGGCGGTGGGCGATCACGAACGTTGTCCGGCCCTTCATCAGGTAAGACAATCCTTGCTGGATGAGTTGCTCCGATTCCGAATCAAGACTCGACGTGGCCTCGTCGAGAATCAGGATTCGCGGCTCCGCAAGAATGGCGCGGGCGATGGAGATCCGCTGCCGCTGTCCTCCGGATAATTTGACTCCGCGCTCGCCGACGATCGTGTCGTACTTCTCTGCAAACGTCTCTGCGAACTCGTCCACGCGCGCGATACGGCACGCCCGAAGAACTTCATCCTCGGTGGCATCGGGCCGGGAGAACGCCACGTTCTGCCGAATCGTTCCATCGAACAGAAACGATTCCTGGAGCACAACGCCGAGTCGCGTGCGGAACGATTCCAGCTGGACGGTACTCAGGTCCACATCATCGACGCGAACCATGCCCTTGGTCGGCACATAAAAAGCCGAGATGAGTCCGATGGTGGTCGACTTCCCCGATCCCGACGAGCCTACCAGCGCCGTGACGGTTCCCGGTTCCGAACGGAAGGAGATATCGTGCAGCACTTCCTGGGTTCCGTCATAGCTGAAACTCACGTTGTCAAACTCAACCAGTCCGACGATATCGCTCAGCTTCTGCGTTCGCTTTGGATCCCGATCCTCCGGCCGCTCCCGCATAATTTCCTGCGTGCGCTCCAGTCCGGCAAGAGCTTCAGTGATCTGCGTTCCGATCGACACCACTTGCAAAATCGGCGCCACCAGGAAAACCAGGTACAAGTTGTAGGAAATGTAGCCGCCTGGAGTTAGCGTATGTCCCACCATCTGCTTGCCGCCGATATACATCGTGGCGGCTCCCACGACTCCCAGCAGCACGCTCGCCGAAAGGCTCATCAGCGATGTCGCCGTCAGCGTGCGCATGACGTTTTCGAGCAGTCGGCGCACGCCCGCTGCGAAAATCGTTTCTTCGCGGGCCTCCGCGTGATAGCCCTTGATGACGCGCACTCCGCCCAGCGACTCCGTAAGGCGCCCGGTCACCTCGGCATTAATCTTGCCCCTCTCCCGAAAGATCGGACGAATGGTTGCGAACGCGCGATTCAAGACTGCCGCAAAACAGCCCAACGATCCGACTGCAATCAAAGTCAGCGGGACGCTGGTTCGAAGCAGCAGCACCAGTGCAATGCTGGCCGCGACTAGGCCTCCAACAAAATCGACCAGCCCAGTTCCCAGCAAATTGCGGACGCCTTCCACGTCGCTCATGATCCGCGATACGAGCGCACCGGATTTGTTGGCGTCGTAAAACGAAACGGGAAGGCGCGAGATGTGCTTCTGCACCTCCTCGCGCAACTCGGTGATCAGCCTTTGCGCCGCCTTCGAGAGCAGCTGGGTGAGGGAAAACGACGTTACGCCCTGGATCAATGTTGCCAGCAAAACGGAAAAAACCAGCGGCCTGAGCAGCGAGACCTGGTTCTTGGTCACCACATTGTCGATCAGATATCTGGATGCGTACGGAAGCACGAAGCCGGCGAACTTGTTGATCACCATCAGCACGAAGCCAAGGGCTAACAAGCCGCGTCGCGGACGCATCAGCTTCCAGACTTCCGGCCAGACGGCCCTCAGTCGCTGCATCTTCGGAGGCTTCGGAGCTTCTTTAGGCGGGGTACTCAATCTATCGTTTGACTCCCCGAAGCGTGGTTTGGCTTCATTATTACTGCATTGTCACACATTCGACGGCCCGCCCGTCGGTCGGCCTCGTTCTTGTGACAGCCGCCATCCTGCCGATGTATCCTCGGTTCGTGACCCGCCCGTCTGCGCCCGAGCGTTCTCCGACCCTCGGCCTTTTGCTGGCCCTGATTATTACCCTGTCTGTGGTCGTCGCTTACTCGGCCTATATCACTTGGCAGGTCACCGGATTGCGCAAGTTGCAAACCGAACTGGTCGACCGCAATCGCAAGGATTCCCTGCAGTTACTTCGCATCCAGAACGACCTGAACCTCCTCGCCGTCGCCATGCGCGACATGGTCAGCTCCGACGAGCCCTATCCTCTTACCGCCTGGTCGGCTCAGTTTCAACGCATTCGCACGGATCTTGACGACGCTATGCGTCTGGAAGCTGGATTCGCCGCCTCGAGCCGCACTCCCGAGCAGAGCGCCTTCCTAAGTGGATCCTTTACGCAATTCTGGGACGCCGTGGATCGCGTCTTCTCTCTCGCCAAGACCGGACAGGAAAAAGAGGCTCGCGAGCAGATCCAGCTTTCATTACAGGAGCGCCAAGCAGCCCTCAGCACCGCGGTTGCCCGCCTGCTGGTTCAGAACAGCGAAAATGAGGAGCAGGCCGGTCAGCGCATCGTCCAGATTTATGACCATGTGCGGCGGCAAGTGTACGTCTTCCTCGCTGCCACTCTGTTCGCCATTCTGCTGAACGGCTTGTCACTCATCCGTTGGAATCGCCGCTTATTCGCCCGCCTTGAGGAGATCTCGGAGCGTCGCAGCGAACTGGCTCAAAAGCTGATCTCCACTCAGGAATCGACCCTTCGCTATATCTCCCGCGAGCTGCACGATGAGTTCGGACAAATCCTCACCGCAATCGGATCGATGCTGCGCCGCGCTGGCACTCATGCGCCCGAGGGGTCATCCCTTCGCGCCGATTTGCAGGAGGTTCTTCAGACCGTGCAGGCGACCCTCGAGAACGTGCGCAGTCTGTCGCAGGCGCTGCATCCAGTCATGCTCGATGAGGCCGGACTTGAAAGCACCCTCGACTGGTATATTCCAACCGTGGAAAGGCAGACCGGAATTGCCATATCCTACGAGAAGCAGGGTGAGCCTTACCCGGTTGACGGCGGAGCGGGAGTTCATGTGTATCGCGTCGTGCAAGAAGCACTAAATAATGTTGCCCGTCACTCCTCTGCGAAGCAGGCTTGGGTGCGTTTACGTTTCTTGCCTCGTTCGCTCGAGTTAGAAGTCGAAGATCATGGCGCCGGATTTCCCGAGCGTCCCAGTAAACGCGGCATCGGCCTGGTTGCGATGCGCGAGCGCTCAGAATTGATGGGAGGGCAAATCACCTTCAGCCGCCCTTCCGACGGTGGAACCCTGGTTCACCTTACCGTGCCCCGGGAGAAAGCAGAGTCGTATGGAAAAGAAGATCACAGTATTGCTCGTGGATGACCATAGCCTCGTCCGCCGCGGTTTTCGGCGGCTGCTCGAAGATGAGCCGGACATGGAAGTTGTCGGCGAAGCCGGAGATGGCGAGGAGTCCATCCGACTGGCGAAAGAACTCCATCCGCAAGTTGTCGTGATGGACTGTGCCCTGCCCGGTATGAACGGTCTTCAGGCGACTCGCAAGATCGTCGAGGATTCTCCGCAGACCTCCGTCCTGATGCTTAGCATGCACACCGAGAGCACGTGGGTTCGTCAGGCCGTCGAAGCTGGAGCCAAGGGCTACGTTCTCAAAGACGCATTGGATCTCGAACTCGGCGCCGCCATCCGCAAGATTGCTGCCGGAGAAACTGTATTCGACCCCAAGATTGCGCAACGCTCTGCTCTTAAGGGCGAACGCAATGCCGCGCTCACGCAGCGCGAGCTTGAAGTCCTGCAGATGATCGTCGACGGCAAATCGAACAAGGAAATTGCCGCTGTGCTCGATCTCAGCGCGAACACGGTCGCCGTCCATCGCGCCAATATCATGAACACGCTAGGGATCCACAAAGCGGCCGAACTGGTCGTATACGCGATTCGCGCGGGACTGGTGAATGTTCCGTGAATCGTAGGTCGTTTCTGGGCAACTCAGTCCTGGGAGGTATGGCAGCACTGGCGGCCTGGCCGCCGATATCTTCGCTTGATGCTCTTGCGGCACAAGCTTCGGCTGCGAATCTCGGCTTTCAATTCACCGACATCACCTCGAAAGCAGGCATCCAGTTCCGACACAACAGCGGAGCTTTCGGCGGCAAATTTCTCCCTGAAACTCTGGGCTCCGGCTGCGCCTTTCTGGATTACGACCGCGACGGATGGCAGGACATTCTTCTGATCAACGGGTGCGACTGGCCCGGGCACAAAAGGAACCGCACTACCCTTCGCCTCTATCACAACAACGGAAACGGCACCTTCACCGATGTCACGGCGCGCGCGGGTCTCGATGTCGAACTTTACGGGATGGGCGTCGCCGTTGGCGATTACAACAACGACGGGTTTCCCGATATCTTCATCTCCTGCGTCGGGCAGAATCGGCTCTTCCGCAACACGGGAAAGGGAACCTTCGTCGATGTCACCAAGGATAGTGGTCTAGGCAAACGTGAGGGGTTCAGCACCTCCGCCATCTGGTTTGATTTCGATCGCGACGGCCTGCTCGATCTCTTCGTTTGCAACTACGTGAAGTGGTCTCCGGAACACGACGTCTTCTGCAGTCTCGACGGCAAGCACAAATCGTACTGCACGCCCGAAGCTTATCGCGGAGAAACGTGCTGGCTCTTTCACAATCGCGGCGATGGAACCTTCGAGGACGTCACCGCCGCCAGCGGGATCTTTGATAGCAGTTCCAAGTCTCTCGGCGTTGCGCTATTCGACGACCAGCACGGCGGCTGGCCCGATCTTCTCGTGGCCAACGATACTCAACCCAACAAGCTGTATCGAAACCAGCGCAATGGCACGTTCAAAGACGCCGCTGTCGAGGCCGGCATCGCCTTCAGCAGCGAAGGAAAGGCTCGCGCTGGCATGGGAATTGATGTTGCCGACTTCGACAACTCAGGCACATCCGGCGTAGCGATTACGAACTTCGATAACGAAATGATCGGCCTCTATCGCGCCAGCGGGAAGAGTTTCGAAGATATCGCGCCGCAATCCGGAGTCGGCATCGCCTCCAGAAACAGCCTTGGCTTTGGATGTTCGTTTCTCGATGTGAATCTAGACGGTTGGCTCGACTTTGCTGTCGCCAACGGCCACATCGATGAAACCGTTCGCAACATTCGCGGCAATGTCGGATATGCGCAGCCTCCGCAGCTTTTCATGAACGGCGGCAAGGGAAGTTTTCGAGAAGTCGCGACAGAGGTCGGCGGCGGTTTCGATCAGCCGAAAGTGGGACGCGGCCTGGCGTACGGCGACTTTGATCGCGACGGTGATCTGGATCTACTGATCACCACAAATAACGGCCCCGCCTACCTGTACCGAAACGATCAGTCGGCGGGAAATCGCAGCATCCGCTTTCGCCTCGTCGGAACCAAGTCAAACCGCGACGGCATTGGCGCCACCCTCCGGGCCTTCGGCGGAGGGATCGTGCAATCTCGCCTGGTCAAAGGCGGCTCCAGCTATCTCTCACAATCGGAACTGCCCGTCACTTTTGGGTTGGGTAAGAATGACCACATCGAACGGCTCGTAATCGATTGGCCGAGCGGCCGCACCGAGGAGTACAAGAATCTTTCCGCTGGCAGTAGCTATGAATGCACCGAGGGAAAGGGCATCGTTCCTCAAAAAGGCTTTTGAGAAGAATTACTGGCTGGAATTCGCCGTGTGTCGAACCACGCTTCCAGTGGCTGTCAGATCGATCTCGACGGAGTCGTTCACTTTCAAAAACAAATTGCTGGGATTTTTCATCCCCCACTTCTCATAAGGGACAGTGAAGTGGACCGTAGCCGTCCAATGATCCGGAGAGATTTCGACTTGCGCCGGAACGTTGATCTCGCGATCGGTTCCGTGAATGCCAAACAATCCGTGCACCATCACCGATGATTTTCCTTGCGGAGCGACCGCTCCCTCAACTCGATCGGGACGGAACCTGATCTCCGGATAGCGCGAGCTTTCCAGCACTTCTTTATGCATCTTTCGATCACGCATCCCGCTGCCGCTGTCTCCGCTGGTGGCGTCCACTACGATTTCCCCCGTCATCTTCCCCGGGCCATCCATCTGCAATTCACCGCGTTTCACTTTGAAGGTTCCGCGCACGGTATGCAGCACGTCACCCAGCGTGTACTTCACCGAACTCTGTGCGGGATCCACCCGGAAAGTCTGTTGTCCGCTGGCGGTAAGAAATGATCCGCAGAGTAGGGCCGCGAACACAACCGCGCGTGAAAAACATGCTTTCTGATTTCTGTTCATGTCAGGCGGTCAACAATCCCCATCCCAAAGTTAGTCCATCCATTGCAAGATGTAACGGTGAAAGCACTCCCACATGCAATTCCAGAAGTCTTTGGAAGACCGCCGGACGCTTCCTGAAGGCCTGTAAGGTGCGGTGCTGCAAACGGGGCCGTCCGTCGAGCAACAGCATCAAGCGAGCCATTAGCAGCGGACGTAGCGCCAGCCGGCGATGTTCACGTTCGTAGCGTCGTAGATTCCCGCTGTATAAACAATCGGCCAGCACCAAAGCCTGGCTGAAGGCGAGGCAGAGTCCCTCACCCGTGATCGCATCCACCGTGCCTGACGCATCCCCAATGAGCGCGACATTCCCGTTACTCACGCGACGCAGCCTGCACGTCGCGGTGTATGCGCCCTTCTCTCGAGAAGCGACCTCGACTCCGCGGAGTCTTTCGTGCAAGGCCGGAAAGCGCTCGATCGTTTCATGCAATCGCTCCTTCGGATCTCGAGAAATCAGCACTACGCAAACTTGGTCCGCCGAAACAGGTGTGACGTAAATTTCTCCCTGCCGCCCCCAATACAGCTCCATGTAATCCGACCAGGGTGCGATACGAAAGTGTTGCCGGAACGCGTAACGGTGGTGTCTGTGTCGCAGATCGCCGAGTCCCGCCCAGCGCCGCACCCGCGAAGTGCCTCCATCAGCGCCGATAATCCACCGCGCTTTTACCTTCCGCTCTCCGAGGTGAACTCCGTCGGCAGAAATTCCCGTGACCGGCGTGCGCCACAGGAACTCAACTCCTATCTCAGCGGCACGGTCGGCGATCAGTTGGTGCAGCGTCGTTCGCCGTATTCCCTGGCCCACGGCTTCGTTTGGAAACTCCGCCGCAACCCCAAGGCCACCACCCAGAAACCGTATGCCGCGGAAGCCATAAGAATCCTCTCGCGGTACCGTCACTCCCAGGCGATTCAGCGCGGCTACTCCATCTGGCATCAACCCTTCGCCGCACGGCTTGTCGATCGGGAGTTGCGAGCCATCCGCCACGGTCACGCGGAATCCCTTTTGCCGCGCTGCGATTGCCGCCGCGAGCCCTGCGGGGCCGCCTCCAATCACAAATACATCAGTCGAATCTGCTAACAGAGGGTCCTCACCACTTTAGAAGTACTAACTCCGAGCAAAATCCAGGACCCATGGCTGCCAGGATCCCCATTGTTCCCGGCTTCGGACGCCGGTTTCTCATTACATCTTCAAGCACCACTAACACCGAGGAAGACGAAAGATTCCCCACCTTCTTCAGGCAATCCCACGACGCGTTAAGTTGTCCGTCGTTCAGATCGAGAGCCGCTGCAGTAGCTTCGAGAACCTTCGGCCCGCCGGTGTGCAGCACCCAGCTTCCAATGTCGGCGCGCTTCAAGCCGTTGTCTCCTAGAAACGCATCCATGTCGGAGCCAAGATTTTCGCGGATCAACACCGGCACTTCCGGAGAGAGCGTGATGCGGAACCCTCGCTCACTCACCTGCCATCCCATCATTTCTTCCGTCTGCGGATAGAAGATGGACCGTGTCGCCACGATTTCCGGGCCGGCGGACTTCATGTTGTCGCCCGTCACGATGACGGCCGCCGAACCATCGGCAAATAGCCCCGAAGAAATCAAATTGGCTACCGACAAGTCTTGCTTCTGAATTGTCAGCGAACACAACTCCACCGACACCAATGCCGCAGCTTGCGACGGATAGGCCTTCACATAGTCTGCAGCGCGCGAGATTCCCGCTGCTCCCGCTACGCACCCAAGTCCAAAAATCGGCACGCGCCGGATATTTTTCGGAAGCCCCATTTGATTGATCAGTAACGCATCAATCGAGGGGCTGGAGATCCCAGTCACCGAAGTGAAGAACAACGCACCCAGCGAGCTCTTGTCGACGCCCGCGCGTTCCAGCGCGCAATGCAAAGCCTTTTCCCCAAGTTCTTTCGCCGTCGCGATCCATACGTCGTTCGCTTTTCCCCAGGTGTCGAGCGCCTGATATTGGTCATAAGGCAGAGACAGGTAGCGCCCCTCCACTGCGACATTGCGATGCAGACGTGCCAGCAGCGCTGGATTCCTGAGGGCATCGCCCCAGTATTCCTGCAATTTCTCCATCAAAAATGTTTGGGGATAGTAATTCTTAGGGAATGCGCTTGAGGCGCTGGCGATGTTCATTTTGTAGTGATCCGGTCCCGGCAGCCGTCAGCGCCGCACCTGCCGGGCATCTTAATGAGGACTTAGATGGCCGGGCGCTGCCTGCGGTTGTACCCCGCAAAGCCTGCCGATTAGAGTATTTTCGCAACGCACCAGTGGCGATTTGTCACCTTGCTGTTAAAACTTTGCCCAGCGTTTGTAACGCTTATCCGCGAAACGCACGCCGTGCCAGGCCGAGTGCCTCGGCCCAAAACGCTCCCGGTGAATGCGCGAGTTCTACCACATCCCGGACCGCTAAAGCAAAGGCATCCATCTGCTTATCTGTCACAACCAGCGGCGGAGCCACTTTCAACACCATGAAATTGTTCCCGCAGATCTGCGTCAGAAATCCCGAGTCTCGGAACAGGCGCATCACCACGATCTGTCCGAACATTCCTCCATGGATCGCCCCGAAAGCCTCGTAAGGAATCCGCAGCCGCAATTGTTTCGGAGCTTGAAACTCAATGCCCATTAGCAATCCCACTCCGCGTACTTCTTTCACCATCTCAAAGCCGCCGAGCTTTTCTCTCAACGCCGCTTGTAAATATCTCCCAGCCTCGGTCGATCGGTCGCCGAGTTTCTCCCGCTCCAAAACTTCGAGCGTTGCGAGCGCAGCTCGCATGGCCAGGCTGTTTTCGCCGAACGTGGATGTATGTACAAATGCCTTGGGCAACGACGAATAAACCGAATCGCATATTTCGGCGGACATCAGCACAGCGCCGCACGGAACGAGACCTCCGCTCATCGCTTTTGCCAGGATGACCATGTCCGGCTCGACGCCGAAGTGATGGGCCGCCAGGAAAGGTCCGGTTCGATACATCCCTGTCTGCACTTCATCCAGCACAAACAGCGTCCCGTGACGCCGGCACAGCGACTCCGCTGTGCGAAGGTAATCGCGATGCGGAACACAGACGCCTGCCTCGGACTGGATTGGTTCCACGATAAAAGCGGCGTACCGCTTCGACTTTAATTCGCACTCCAACGCCTCCAGGTCTCCGAAAGGAACAGCGCAAGTCTCCGGCAGTAGAGGGCCGAATCCATCCCTCCAATACCCATCGCTCATCAGGGAGAGAGCCCCGCAGGTGAGTCCATGAAACGCATGTTCGGCGGAAAGAATGCCGGCGCGCTTGGTATGCGCGCGCGCGAATTTGATTGCGGCTTCAACACCTTCGCTTCCCGACGAAGCGAAGAACGCGCGGTTCAACCGTCCACCTGCGCGCTGGCACAATTTCTCGGCCAGTTCCCCTGCCAGGTCGGCGACGTGCGTCTGAATCATCGCCGGCCCGCAGCGCGCCAATTCTTCCTGCAGCGCGCTCACGACATCCGGATGGTTGTGCCCGACGTTGTGCACGCAGTATCCCGAGAGAAAATCGAGAATGATGCTCCCGTCCGCGGTGGCCAATTCGGTCCCAACGCACCGCTCGTATTGCACGTTCATCTGGAGCAAATCCAGAAGTCGTACCCATACTGGATTGACACGTTTAGCGTAACGATCCGCCGCTTGCGCGGGCCGCTGGATTGCCACACTTGTACTCATGCTTCTCCTGAGGGATTGATGGCTAAGGTGTCAGCGCAATCGAGGTAGGAGCGCCGGGCACAGAATAGGTTTGTACCGAGGTCAACACACCGTCGCTCGCGTCCAGGCTGAACGATTGCACCGATGGATTGGTCTGGTTACCGACAAAGATGTATTTTCCGTTCGGATCGGTCGCGATAAAGCTCGGGTCCGATCCTGTTGCAAACGGCGAAGTCGTGAGAAGAGTCAGTCCGCCATCGCTGCCGATCGAGTAGGCGGCAAGGTTGCCCGCACCTTGATTTGCCACGTATAGATACTTGCCAGACTGATCGATCAACAGAGCATCGGGACCCGTATAGGTTTCACCGATTGGGGAACTGGAGAGTTCGCTAAGCGATCCATCCGCGTTGATGGTGAATTCTGAAATCGAATTGTCCAGCTTGTTCGCCGTGTACAGGAAGCTTCCCGTCGAGTCGATCGCCAATCCGAACGGATCCGTTCCCGTAAAGAAAGGTGTTCCGGTCACAACGGTGGGCACCCCCTGGTTCATCGCGAACGCTTCAATCACTCCCGGCGATCCTGCGCCCGTAATGTACAGAACATTTCCGGAAGGCGAGAGCTTCATGTTGATAGGGCTCATGCCGATTGGGAAAGCGGCTCCCACAGGTGTCAGCGCTCCGGAACTCGCATCGATCGAGAACACCGATACGTTGAACGATCCCGAGTTGCCCACGTACAGAAAGGTTCCGGCCGAATCCATCACCATCATCGTCGGAGCCGTTCCCGCCAGCGTCCGCGGTGTGACTTCCGACAGTCCGCCTGTGCTTGAAATCGTGAAGAGGGAGATGTCTCCTTCCCCAGAATTTGCGGCGTATAAAAACTTCTTGGAGGGATGAACTAAAACCGATTCCACGGCCGGCCCAGCCGTAACCGGACTGCCCGCCAGTTGCGTCAGCACACCGGAATTCGGGTCGGCGCGATAAACAACAATTTCATTCGAGCCTGGTATCGCGGCATAAAGATACTGGTTGCTCGACGACGACGTACTGCAACTCATCCACACCATCACGCTTGCGCAAGCAAGCAAAAGCGCCGCTGCTTTCCTTAGCATCCGTTACTCCTCAAGAAATTTGTCGAAACGAAACTTGGAGATCGCTGGTCTGCCCGGCACTCGGTGATAATCTGGCCGCACTACGGCAGTCACAAGTCGTGGCCCCTATCATACGGGACAAGAGCATCCTCGTGCAGCCTCAATGAGCCCTGTGCCTTCTGCGATGCAGTTTTTCCTTGGCTAGGTTGTATTTGAGCGACCCGCGCGGGTCGAAACCCCGTGCTGCTGCTGAAAAATGAATCAACGGTTTAATGTGCTGGACTTGGCCGCGGTGGTCCAGAGGGTGCGCCCCGAAGCGCTTCCCCTTCTCCTCCGCGCAGGGCCAGTCTCAACCGATCCAGGTAGACGTACACGACGGGAGTTGTGAAGAGCGTCAGCATTTGACTCACGATCAAGCCGCCGACGATCGTAATTCCCAGAGGACGATGCAACTCGGACCCTGTCCCCGAACTCACAGCCAGTGGCAGTCCACCCAACAGTGCGGCCATCGTCGTCATCATGATCGGCCGGAAGCGCAGCACGCAGGCATCATAGATAGCCTCCGCCGGCTTCTTGCCTTGAGTGCGTTCCACATCGAGCGCGACGTCGATCATCATGATCGCGTTTTTCTTAACCAACCCGATGAGCAGGATGATGCCGATCATTCCAATCACATTGAGCTCGTTGTGCGTGAGCAGCAGGGCCAGAAGTGCGCCGACACCTGCCGAAGGAATCGTCGACAGAATCGTGATGGGATGAATGTAACTTTCGTAAAGCATGCCCAAGACGATGTAAACGGTAAACAGGGCCGTCAAGATCAGGATTTTTTGACTGGACAAGGAATCTTGGAAAGCGGCCGCCGTCCCCTGAAAGCTTGCGGAAACCGTAGGAGGAAAGCCAATGCTGCGTTCGGCCGCGTTGATCGCTTCCGTCGCCTGGCCCAGAGATATGCCCGGCGCCAGGTTAAACGAGATCGTCACCGACGGAACCTGCCCCTGGTGACTGACCGCCAGCGGTGTGTTCGATGGCTCGTAGTGGGTGAACGCCGATAAGGGAATCGGCGCTCCCGTGCTCGATTTCAGATAAATATTCTGCAAAGCTTCCGGTGTCTGCTGGAATTGCGGAGCGACCTCCATCACGACGTGATACTGATTCAGCGGCCGGTACATGGTCGAAACCTGCCGCTGGCCGAAGGCGTCATAGAGCGCGTTGTCCAGGGTTTGCGGAGTAATCCCTAACCGGCTGGCAGTATCGCGGTCGATCACCAGCTTAGCCTGCAATCCTTTGTCCTGCTGGTCGGAGTTCTGGTCGCGAAGTTCCGGCAGCGTTCGCATCTTTTGCAGCAAGCGCGGCGCCCATGTATTCAGGTCTTCCAGATTAGAACTCTGCAACGTGTACTGATACTGCGCGTTGCCGAAGCGCCCGCCAATCGTGAGATCTTGCGCCGATTGCAGGATCAGCGTCGCGCCCGGCACCACTGCAAGTTTTCCGCGGAGTCGGTTGATCACGTCATCGGCGGAGACGTTCTTGCACGACTCCCAGAAGTGCTTCTTGCTGCACTGCGACCGATCTTCCATGGGCTTGAGCATCATGAAGAAACGACCCTGGTTGAGCGCCGTGTTGCCGCCCGCGAAGCCCACGACAGAATCGACCGCCGGATCCTTCATTACGATGTCGACATACCGCTTCATCTTGTCGCTCATCGACTGGAACGAGATATCCTGCGACGCCATCACCGCGCCCATTATTCGCCCCGTGTCTTGCTGCGGGAAAAATCCTTTGGGAACCTTGATGTAGAGAAACACGCTCAGGCACGCGACCAGGATGGTCACCGTCAGTGTCACCGGCTGGTACGCCAGCACCCATTTGAGCATGTGCGTATACGTTGCCAGTAGGGCATCAAATCCCCGTTCGCTCCAGCGATAGAAAAAATTACGCTTCTCGTCTTTAGCCGGCCGCAAGAATTTCGCGCACATCGTAGGAGTTGTCGTCAGCGAAACGACGAGCGAGACGGCAATCGCAATGCTCAACGTCACCGCAAACTCGCGGAACAGGCGGCCCACGATTCCACCCATCATCAGTAGCGGGATAAACACCGCTACCAGCGAAACGCTCATCGAAATTACGGTGAATCCGATCTCGGACGCTCCCTTGAACGCGGCCTGCACGGCGCCCATGCCGTGTTCCACGTAGCGGGTGATGTTCTCCAGCACTACAATCGCGTCATCGACGACGAATCCGGTTGAAATCGCCAGCGCCATCAGCGACAGATTGTCCAGGCTGTAGCCCAGCAGATACATTCCGCCGAACGTTCCAACCAGAGACAATGGGACCGCAATGCTTGGGATGATCGTCGCCCGCACGGTGCGGAGAAACGCAAATACAACCAGAATGACGAGGACAACCGAAATGACTAGCGTCGTTTCGATGTCTTTGACCGAGGCGCGTACCGTAACCGTGCGGTCCATCGCAATCGACAGATTGATTGCCGGAGAAATCGACGATTGCAGGAACGGCATCAACGCCCGTACCCGGTCGACCATGTCGATGATGTTGGCCCCGGCCTGGCGGAAGACAATGATCAGAACGCCGGGCTTACCATTGGCCAGTCCCATGTTGCGGCGGTCGGAAACTGAATCCGTCACCTCGGCCACATCGCCGAGCCGCACAGCCGCCCCGTTGTTGTACGAGATAATCAACGGCCGATACTGATCCGCAGTGAAAAGTTGGTCGGTATCGTCGAACTCATAAGCGGTCGTGGCGTTGTGGACTTGACCCTTGGGCCGGTTCGCATTCGCCGCACTCAGCGCATTGCGCACCGTGTCGAGCCCGATGCCCAGCTTGTTCAGCAGCGTGGGATTTACTTCCGCGCGCACTGCGGGCTGCGCCGCCCCTCCCACAAAGACCTGGCCCACGCCTTCGACCTGCGCCAACTTCTGTGCAAGGATCGAATCCGCCGCGTCATACATCTGCGGCACGGTCATCGTGTCCGACGTCAGTGCCAGAATAAGAACCGGAGAATCCGCCGGATTCTGCTTTCGGTAACTCGGATTGCTTGGCAGGTTGGCGGGAAGTTGGCTGCGCGCAGCATTGATGGAAGCCTGCACGTCGCGCGCAGCGGCATCAATGTTGCGGTTCAGATCGAATTGCATCGTGATGCCGGTGGTGCCCAGCTGACTCGACGAAGTCATCTGGTTCACTCCGGAGATGCGACCGAACTGGCGTTCCAGCGGCGTCGCGACCGCTGATGCCATCGTCTGCGGATCCGCGCCAGGCAGACCCGCGCCTACGCTGATCACGGGAAAATCCACTTTCGGCAGGGAAGCAACGGGAAGGAAGGTGAACGCAAGAATTCCGGACAGCAGCAATGCCGCCGCCAGTAGCGACGTTCCGATCGGACGCTTAATAAATGGAGCCGAAATACTCATTGCGTCAGTCCGCGGACATCGGTTCGTCGTGCGGAATCGTGTTGCCGATCTTGTAACGCGAGAACCGTTGCGCCACCCGGTCAAACCACAGGTAGACGACTGGTGTCGTGTACAGCGTCAGAAGTTGGCTGAGCAGCAATCCGCCAACGATCGTGATGCCGAGAGGCCGCCTCAACTCCGCGCCGGTCCCGGTGCCCAGGGCGAGCGGCAGTCCGCCCAGTAGTGCTGCCATCGTTGTCATCATGATGGGACGGAAGCGCAGTAGGCACGCCTGATAAATCGCTTCCTCCGGTGGCTTGTGCTCCTCGCGCTCTGCCTCAAGCGCGAAGTCGATCATCATGATGGCGTTCTTTTTCACAATGCCGATCAGAAGAATGATGCCGATCAGCGCCACCACCGTCAGATCGTTTCCGGTGATCATCAGCGCGAGAATCGCTCCCACGCCCGCGGAAGGCAGCGTCGAAAGAATCGTCACTGGATGGATGTAGCTCTCGTACAAAACGCCCAGCACGATGTAAACCGTGATGACTGCCGCCAGAATTAAATATGGCTCCGAGGCGAGCGAGTTCTGGAACGCCGCTGCCGTCCCTTGGAATGCCGCGTGAATGCTGGGCGGCAACTGGATATCCTTCTCCGCCTGCTGAATTGCCTTCGTCGCATCTCCTAGCGATGCGCCCGGAGCAAGGTTGAACGAGAGCGTCACCACGGGAAACTGTCCCTGGTGATTGACGGCGAGAGCAGTATTCGTCGAGGTCATCCGTGTGAACGTCGAGATCGGCACTGGAGCGCCGCTCGTCGCCACCGCCGCGCCATTCGCCGAAGGCGCACCCGTGTTCGCCGTCACCGTACTCGGACGAATGTAAATATCTCTCAGGTTCGAAGGGTCCTTCGCAAAGCTAGGCAGAACTTCGAGAATCACGTGATACTGATTCAACTGCGTAAAGATCGTCGAAACCTGGCGCTGTCCGAATGCGTCGTAGAGCGTGTTATCGATCGCTTGCGGAAAAATTCCCAGCCGCGAAGCGGTATCGCGATCGATGGTCACATTCGTTTTTAGCCCGTTGTTCATCTGGTCGGTCGCGACATCGCGCAACTCCGAAATCGTCTGCAGCTTCGCTACCAGCTTTGGAGTCCATTGCGACAATTCCTGCACGTCCGCATCTTCGATCGAATATTGAAACTGCGTCCGGCTGACGCGATCTTCCACCGTCAGATCCTGCACCGGCTGCATGTAAAGTGTGATGCCGTCCACCTTGTTCACTTCCGGCTGTAACCGGCGGATGATCGCCGACGCATCGCTCGACCGCTCGTCGCGCGGCTTCAAGTTGATCTGTATGCGTCCTTCATTCGGAGTTGTATTCGTGCCATCTACTCCGATGAACGACGACAAGCTGGCCACGTCCTTATCTTGCAGGATGATTTTCGCCAGTTCCTGCTGCCGTTGACCGAGCGCCTCAAAGGAAACAAAATCCGGCGCCTCCGAAACTCCAAGGATCACGCCCGTGTCCTGCACAGGAAAGAATCCCTTGGGCACGATGACATAGAGAAACAGTGTGAGCACCAGCGTTCCAAACGTCACCAGCAACGTCGCCGTCTGGTGCTTCAAAACAATCTTCACCGTACGTCCATAGAACGCGATGATCCGGTTGTAATAGTCCTCCGTGACCTCGTAGAAACGGCCCTTCTCGCCTTCCTTCCGATGCTTGAGTAATTTCGCGCTCATCATCGGCGTCAGGCTCAGAGAGACCGCAGCGGACACCAGGATGGTCACGGCCAGCGTCACCGCAAACTCACGGAACAGACGCCCAACAATGTCGCCCATAAAGAGCAGCGGAATCAGCACCGCGATCAGCGAAACCGTCAGCGAGATGATGGTGAAACCGATCTGGCTTGACCCCTTCAATGCCGCGTCCAGCGGAGAATCGCCTGCCTCCAAATAGCGGTCGATGTTTTCGATCATCACGATGGCATCGTCCACCACGAAGCCCGTCGAGATCGTCAGCGCCATCAGCGTCAGGTTGTTCAGGCTGTATCCCAGCAGGTACATCACGCCGAAAGTTCCAATCAGCGAGAGTGGAACCGCAACGCTCGGAATCACTGTCGCTGCAACGTTCCGCAGGAACATGAACACCACCATCACCACCAGGGCGATGGCGAGCATCAATTCGAATTCGACGTCCTTAACCGACGCGCGAATGGTCGTCGTGCGATCGGTCAGCACCTGCACCTTGACCGCCTGCGGCAGGGACGCTTGCAGTTGCGGCAGCAGCTTGTTAATCCGGTCGACGACGCTGATGATGTTTGCGCCCGGTTGCCGCTGAATATTCACGATGACGGCCGGCGTCAGGTTCATCCACGCTGCAAGTTGTGTGTTCTCCGTGCCGTCGATGACGTTGGCGACATCGCTCAGGCGTACCGGCGCGCCATTATGGAAGGCAACAACGATCGGCTTGTACTGCTCGCTGGAGAAGAGTTGATCGTTCGCGCCGATGGTATAGGACTGCCGCGCGCCGTCAATTACGCCCTTCGCCTGGTCCACATTTGCCTGCGCCATCGCGGCCCGCAGATCTTCCAGGCTTAGCCCATACGAAGCCAGCGCCGTGGGGTTCGCCTGAATGCGAACCGCCGGCTTCTGTCCACCGCTGATCGAAACCAGTCCCACACCCGGTAATTGCGAGATCTTCTGCGCCAGCGAAGTATCGGCGAGATCCTCCACCTTCGAGAGCGGCAGGGAGTCGGACGTCAGCGCCAAGGTAAGAATCGGCGCGTCTGCCGGATTCACCTTGTTATAGATCGGAGGATTCGGCAGGTCCGTCGGCAGATAGGTCGATCCCGAATTGATCGCCGCCTGTACCTGCTGTTCTTCAATATCGATACTCTGATCGAGGCCGAACTGCAGCGTGATCACGGAACTGCCAAATGAGCTCGTCGAGGTCATCTGGCTCAGTCCCGGCACTTGGCCGAACTGACGTTCCAGCGGAGACGTCACCGAAGACGCCATCACATCCGGGTCTGCCCCCGGATAAAACGTCACCACCTGGATTGTCGGATAGTCGACTTCCGGGAGCGCCGAAACCGGCAGTTGCATGAACGCAACCGCGCCGACCAGCAACACTCCCACCATCAGCAGCGTGGTCGCGACCGGTCGAAGAATAAATAAGCGTGATGGGCTCATGAGCCTGGGTTCGTCGGAGCATCGGCCCCGGAGTCGCCGCTGCCCCCGGTCTTATTCTTGCCCTGCGCTCCACCCGTGCTGGGTGCATTGTTGCGCGGCTCAATGTGGCTGCCCGACTGCAACTTGTCTTGCCCGTCGGTGACCACCATGTCGCCAACGTTCACTCCGCTGGTAATCACAGTTGTGTCGCCCTGCGTCAGCGAGATTGTGACCGCTTTATCCTTTACGGTCTTGTCCGGATTCACCGCGTACACGAATGTCCCTTGCGGTCCGCGCAGGATCGCTGCCGTGGGAACGGTGGTGCTGCCCTTGCGCGTCTCCAGCAGCAGGTCGGCATTCACAAACTGGTTCGGCCAGAGTTTGTTGTCCTTGTTGTCAAAGACAGCCTTCAGCTTCGCGGTGCCGGTCGTCGTATCGATCTGGTTGTCGATCGTCTGCAGTTTTCCCGTCGCCAGTTTTGTCTGATCGTCGCGGCTGAATGCATCCACTTCCAGCGTGGACTGCCGCATACGCTTCGACACATTGGGGAGCACATCTTCAGTCAGCGTGAAGATAACGGCGATCGGTTGCAATTGCGTCAACACCAACATAGGAGTCGTATCCGACGCGTGCACGATGTTTCCCGTATCCACCTGTCGGAGGCCGACTCTGCCGCTGAACGGCGCCGTGATGTGGCAATAAGTAATGTTCAGCTTCGCGCTGTCGATCTGGGCTTGATCGTTGCGCACCGTGCCATCGAGTTGATCCACGGTCGCCTTCTGCGTGTCGACCTGCTGTTGCGCAATGCTGCCGGAAGGAATCAGTGCGGTGTAGCGCTCAAGATTCAACTTCGCGTCGCGCAGGGAGGCCTGGTCACGGAACAGTGTCGCCTGTAGTTGTTCGATCTGGACTTGATACGGCCGCGAATCGATCTCGATCAGCAGTTCTCCCTGGTGTACCTCCTGCCCTTCGCGAAAGTTCACCTTCATGATCTGCCCATCCACGCGGCTCTTGATGTTGGCAGTATTGAAAGCCGTTACTGTGCCCAATCCCGACAGATAAACGGGAACGTCCTGCTTTTGCACCGACGCTACTGCCACAGAAACCGCTCGCGGACCTGCAGCTTGCGCCTTCTGCTGTTTGGCATCGCTGCCACCGCTGCTGCTACAGCCAAAAAGGCACGCGCAAACCGCCGCCAGAGTGAGAACTGCACCCGCGCGCGCCATCAGCGCTGCCCGGGCTGGTCGTTCATAGGAATTGCTCATATTCACAGGGTAGTCCGTCGCCTTTGCGCCGCTCGGCCTCGGTTCAGGGGTCCGAGAGTTAGACGTATGCATTCTATTCTCGGTTGCGGCAACTCTCCCCGAATTCTCCGAATTCGAATGCTTGCGGGGGCTTCCTGAGGTTGGGACCGGAAGCGAAGTTGCTGTGGCAGAACCGCGCCTTATTAGGATCAACTGCGCCCGCACGACGGGTCAAGACGAGGGCGAAGGTTTTACAAATCTTTACTCCCTTTGACCGTTCGTTTACTGCAAAACGGTGCGCAGTGCCGCGGGCGCAGGATGGCTCGCCTCGTACTCGGAAATATCCGCGTCATGCTGAAGGGTTAACCCGATGTCATCGAGTCCATTCAGCAGGCAGTGCCGCACGAATTCATCTATGGGAAACTTCGCCGAAAACCCTTGGTTATCGCGGACTTCACATTTCTCTAAATCAACCGTCACGGAATAGTCGTCGACTTCTTGCGCACGCTGCATGAGCGTTGCAACCTCGGGTTCGCTCAGCAAGACAGTAAGGAATCCATTTTTCGTGCTGTTATTCGCAAAGATGTCGGCGAACGACGACGAGATCACCGCCCGAAATCCGAAATCTGCCAGCGCCCACACCGCATGCTCGCGCGACGAACCGCATCCGAAATTCTTTCCCGCCACCAGAACGGTCGCACCTTCATAGCGCGGCTCGTGCAATACAAACTCCGGATTCTTCGTTCCATCAGCGGCAAAGCGCCAGTCGTAAAAAACAAACTGGCCGAACCCAGTCTTCTCAATCCGCTTCAAGAACTGCTTTGGGATGATCTGGTCCGTATCCACATTCACGCGATCCAACGGCGCCACCCGCCCGCGATGCACAGTAAAAGGTTTCATAGTGAGCCCCCCAACACCAACAAGCGTGAGAACTGAAGCAGTAAAAAGCAAAAGACTGGCGCAAAAACCGATACGAAGCCGGCCCGACAAAGTCTACGCTCGACATACTCGGCCGTGGATCGTCCCCGACCGTCCCGTCGAGAGGGCCAATAAAGCTGTCCACCACCGTGCCGCCCGCAGGGCTCCACGACCGTGCGACCGACAGGGCCAATAAAACTATGCACCACCGTGGAGGAGCGGCCCTTAAGAGCCTGCCCTGAGCTTGTCGAAGGGGCCGCTCCTAGGCGCTTTTGACATTTGGGGCTTTAGCCCCCGCGTTTCACTGAAACTCCCAATTCCGAATATCCGTGAAATGCCCCGCAATCGCCGCCGCCGCCGCCATCATCGGACTCACCAGGTGCGTCCGTCCCCCGCGCCCCTGCCGTCCTTCGAAATTTCGATTGCTGGTCGACGCACACCGCTCTCCCGGAGACAAAATATCCGGATTCATCCCCAAACACATCGAGCATCCCGATTCCCGCCATTCGAATCCCGCATCCTGAAAAATCTTGTGCAGACCTTCTTGCTCCGCCGCGCGCTTTACCGCCTGCGATCCCGGAACCACCATCGCCCGCACCTTCGCGCTCACGTGATGTCCCTTCGCAACACGAGCCGCCGCCCGCAGATCTTCAATACGCGAATTCGTGCACGATCCGATGAACACGCGGTCGATTCCGATCTCTTCGATCCGCTCCCCTGGTTCGAGCGCCATGTACTCCAACGCTAGCTCTGCCGCCCTCCGATCGGATTCCTCCCAATCTTTGATATTGGGAACACGCCCCGTCACGGGCGCCACCATCCCCGGATTCGTTCCCCAAGTCACGAACGGCGAAAGCTGCGCCGCGTCGATCTCCACCACTTTGTCGAACGACGCGCCATCGTCCGTAGGCAGGCTTCGCCAGTACGCAACCACTTTCTCCCAATCGCTTCCCGTCGGAGCAAACTTCTTCCCCTTCACATAAGCGATAGTCGTCTCATCCGGAGCGACCATGCCCGCTCGAGCCCCGGCTTCAATACTCATGTTGCACAGCGTCATGCGCCCTTCCATCGAGAGTGCACGCACCGCTGGACCCGCGTATTCGATCACGTACCCGGTCGCGCCAT
Source organism: uncultured Acidobacteriota bacterium (assembly GCA_963819455.1). Lineage (GTDB taxonomy): Bacteria > Acidobacteriota > Terriglobia > Terriglobales > Acidobacteriaceae > Sulfotelmatobacter. Next base: position 458,376 of record CAWFWF010000006.1, on the reverse strand, counting down.
CAGTCCCGATCTGCCCGATGATTCCCAGCGCCAGATCTTTCGCCGAAACCCCATCCGCCAGCCGTCCTCGAACATCGATCTTCATCGTCTTCGGACGCTTTTGAGCCAGGCACTGCGTCGCCAGCACATGCTCCACTTCCGATGTTCCAATCCCAAACGCCAGCGCCCCAAAAGCTCCGTGCGTCGATGTGTGGCTGTCGCCGCAGACGATCGTCATCCCCGGCTGTGTAATGCCCAACTCCGGGCCAATCACATGCACAATCCCCTGTTCAGGGGAATCCATGTCGAACAGTCGAATCCCGAATTCCCTGCAGTTCTTCTGCAAGGCCGCAATCTGCTTCGCCGCAATCAAATCGGTAATCGGAGTTCCACGCGGCTCGGTGGGGATGTTGTGATCGACCGTAGCCACCGTCCGTGCAGGCTGCCGCACCTTGCGTCCAGCCGAGCGCAAACCATCGAACGCCTGCGGCGACGTCACTTCATGCACAAGGTGCAGATCGATGTACAGGATCGGCGATCGTCCCGCCGGCTGCGCCACCAGGTGCGCCTCCCAAATCTTCTCGAATAATGTCTTTTTCGCGAACATAGATGTCATCGGATTAAACAGTTTTTCACAACGACTACCTGAGAACAATACTGCCGGTTCCGAAAAGCCGCTTCAATTCAATCGTTCAACCACTCTGTCATCCCGAGCGGAGCCGTTTAGGCGTAGCAAGAGCCTGCCCTGAGCTTGCCGAAGGGATCTCGCTCTGAACCGATCCAATGCGCAAGCCAAATTGCATTCTGCCTAAGACCCGGAGTGGACTCATGGAACTCTGGAGAGGACTTCTCAGCGTCCTCGGCGGTTAAAAGCTTTTTCTCTTCTGCAAATCCAAACTCTTGAACCCCGGCGGAAACTAAGCATTACGAAGAAAGCCTCTGCTTCCAGCGATTTCTTACCCTCTGCTAGAATCTCTCCGTGAAACGGCGAACTCTGCTCAAAGCGATTCCCGCAGCCACCTTGCTCCCAGCATCTCTGTGGGCTGCATCGAAGTCAGGCAATCTCAACGATCCGGCAAGCTCCGGCGTTTTCGAACTCCGCGTGTATCACGCGGCCCCAGGGAAGCTCGCCGACCTTCACACTCGCTTCCGCGAGCACACCATGAAAATCTTCGAACGCCACGGCATGAAGAACGTCGCCTACTGGGCGCCGATGGATGAGCCGGACAAGAGCAACACTCTGATTTACATCCTTCAGCACCCTAGCCGCGAAGTCGCAGCCGCCAATTGGAAATCCTTTCAGGAAGATCCCGAATGGAAAAGCGTGCGCGACAAATCCGAGGAAAACGGCAAACTCGTCGAGAAGGTCGACTCCACATTCATGACCCTCACCGATTTTTCGCCGCCCCTGCGCTAGCTTACTAACTCTTTACCGCGGTTTTGTGATCGCGCCTTGCGATGCCGACAAAACCAGCGCCGCATATTTCGCAAACACGCCCGTCGGATATCGCGGCTCCGGCGCTTTCCACGCGGCCATGCGCTTCCGCAATTCTTCATCGCTCACTTCAACTTTTAGAATCTGTTTGTTTACGTCAAATTGGATGATGTCTCCATCGCGTACTGCCGCGATCGGTCCGCCCAGTGCAGCCTCTGGAGAAACGTGCCCAGCCATCAAGCCGCGCGTTGCTCCACTGAATCGCCCATCCGTAAGCAGCGCCACGGATCCACCGAGGCCTTCGCCGACGATAGCCGCTGTCACACCCAGCATCTCGCGCATTCCCGGCCCGCCCTTCGGACCCTCATAACGAATCACGACGACGTCGCCCGCCTTTATTTTCTTCGCCGACACCGCCGCCATCGCGTCCTCTTCGGATTCGAAGACGCGCGCCGGTCCCCGATGCTCCAGTCGCTCGTGCCCGCTGATCTTGGTCACGCAGCCCTCAGGCGCGATATTCCCCTTCAGGATGACTAGTCCGCCGGTCGCCTTTAGCGGCTTGTCGAGGCCGACAATCACTTCTTGTCCCGGAGTCTCCACCGCACTCTCCGCCTCGGCTGCAATTGTCTTGCCCGTAACCGTCTTCGCCGATCCGTGCAGGTGCTTTCCACCGATCAACCGTTTCGCGAGTAATCGAATTCCTCCGGCGCGGTGCATGTCCGCCGCAACGAATCTGCCCGATGGTTTTAGATCGGTAAGAAATGGAGTCTTCTCGCTGATCCTCTGGAAGTCGTCGATCTCCAACTCGACCCCAGCTTCTCGCGCGATCGCCAGCAAATGCAGCACGGCATTCGTCGACCCGCCGCTCGCAGCAACCGAGGCGATGGCATTTTCAAACGCATCTCGCGTCAGGATGTCGCGAGGCTTGATGTCATTCTGCAGCACGTTCATCACAACCTTGCCGCACTCAAACGAAACCTGATCCTTCTGCGGATCCATCGCCGGAACGCTGTTGAAGCCCATCGGCGACAGTCCAATGATCTCCATGACCGTTGACATTGTGTTCGCCGTGTACTGTCCGCCACACGCGCCAGCCGCCGGACACGCAACATCTTCCAACTCCTTCAACTCCGCGTCGCTCATCTTTCCGGCAAGATTCGCGCCCACAGCCTCATACACGTCTTGAATCGTGACGTCTTTGCCGCGATAATTTCCCGGAGCGATCGTGCCTCCGTACAAAATCATCCCCGGCAAATTCATTCGAGCCAGCGCCATCGCCGCTGCTGGAATCGTCTTGTCGCAGCCCACCACGCACACCACCGCGTCGAACATCTGTCCGCGGCACACCAACTCGATCGAGTCGGCAATTAGTTCGCGGCTTACCAGGGACGCGCGCATTCCCTCAGTACCCATCGTCTCGCCATCCGAGATCGCAATGGTGTTGAACTCCATGGGCGTTCCACCCGCCGCGCGAATTCCTTCTTTCACCTTTGCCGACAGCCTCCGCAGGTGGAAGTTGCACGGCATAGTTTCGATCCAGGTATTGGCCACGCCGATCAGCGGACGGCTGAGATCGTCATCGGTAAACCCGATCGCTTTGAACATGGAGCGCGCGCCCGCGCGGGAGCGGCCTTCGGTAATTCCGCGACTGATGTGTTTGAGATCCATAGTCAGAAGATTACAAGACAAGAACTGCAGATGTGAACCGATCAATCAGAACAGCGTTCATCTCAAAGCCGCAAGGTGAGAGGAATGATTTGTTGTTCAAGGTTTTCCTTAGTGAACCTTCGTGTCCTTAGTGGTGAAAGCTTTTTCCTGCAGCAGTACGAAAAACGGGGAACCCGCCAACACAGGGTTCCCCAAGTTGCATGACGCTGCCCAGGATCGCCATGCTTGCCCAGCCGTACAAACCGCGACTTACGCCCGCGCGGCTGCCCGCGCCTCTGCACCCACGCTAGTCGGCGGATGCGCGGCAGACCAGTCCGACGAATGAGCCGCTCCGGCGCCCACATGGATCACATCCGTAATGGAATACCATTCGCGATAGAGCTGTCCGACCTGCTTCTGATTCACATCGAGGGCGATCGTCACCTGATGGTCGTTCTCGGCCGCTTCCGCATGGACCAATGGCAGATCAAGCGCGCGCCGCGATGCCGCATTCAGAATGCGCATCAATGTTCCCTGTGTATTGCGATAGCGGATGGTAAAAGTCTGCATAAAATTTTGCTCCCCAGTTTTAGTAGCGCCGGCGACCCGCCGGCTGTCCGGTGGCCATCTTGGCCGCCGGCCTCCCCAAACAACTACTGCGTCGGTTCTTCTTCCAGCAACATCTCCGACAAAGCCGCTCCCGCTGGAACCATCGGATAAACGTTGGCCTCAGGCGCGCAATCGAATACCAGCAACTCCGGCTGCGGAGAATTCAGGAATCGGTCAATCTGATCGCCTGTCTGCTGCGAAACCGGGAATTCGCGCATCGCATCTTCCTTCATCTTGAAGCTGTGAATCTTGTACGCTTTCCCAATCTCCACGAAGTCCGGGTTATCGCTCAAATCGGTTTCCGCGTAATTGCGTTCATAGAACAGCTGCTGCCACTGCCGCACCATGCCGAGATATTTGTTGTCGATGATGACCAGTTTCACGGGCAGACTCAGCCGGTGCACTGTTGCCAGTTCCTGGATGTTCATCTGAAATCCGCCATCGCCCGAAACACAAACGACGCAGGCTTCCGGCTTTGCGAGTTGCACGCCCACTGCAGCCGGCAAAGCAAATCCCATCGATCCCAGTCCGCCCGACGTGATAAATCCTCGCGGAGAAGCCGAGTGATACCGTTGCGCCGCCCACATCTGGTGCTGGCCCACATCCGTGATCACGACGCTGTCTTTCGGCAATCGGCTGAAAAGTTCGTCCAGGAATCGAATCGTTGGCTGCGCCAACCCTCGAGGGTCAAGCTCGGCTCGCTCCAGGCCGCAAGCCACCGCTCGCCATCCGCTGAAGTCCGGAAGCTTGTGCGGCCGTAACTCCGCGTGAAATGCAGGAATCGTATCCGCCAGGTTTCCAATCACCGGCAGCTCGCAGGGCCGAACCCGGTCAACCTGGGCAGGATCAATTTCAAAGTGGACAATCTTGGCATGAGGCGCAAAGCGCGTCGGCTCGCCCGTCACCCGGTCGTCGAGTCGTGCGCCAAACACCATCAACAGATCGGTCTCATGCAGCGCCGTGTTAGCCGCGCGTGTTCCGTGCATGCCGACCATGCCGAGGTAATACGAAGCATCAGGCTCCACCGCACCCAGCCCATGGACCGTGGCCATTGTCGGAATATTCAGATCGTCGAGCAGTCGCCGCAACTCCGGAATCGCTCCCGAAAGCTTCGCCCCCGCGCCGATCAGTGCGACCGGTTTTGACGACTGCTGCAGCATTGCCACAATCGTGTCTGTGAATGCGCCCTCGGCCTTTGCATCGGCGGGCCGCGCATGAGGGGTGAACTTTACCGGGCCCGAGAATTCTTTCTTCGCCTTCAGCATGTCGGTGGGAATATCGATCACCACCGGCCCCGGACGCCCGCTCCGCGCCCAATGAAATCCTTCAGCGATAGCCTCAGGAATTTCGTCGATCGAACGAACCAGCCGGCTCCACTTCGTCAGCGACAGAGTTACGCCAAAAACGTCGGTCTCCTGAAAGGCATCCGTTCCGATCAAGGCGCTCCGCACCTGCCCGGTAATGCAGACCAGGGGAACAGAATCCATCTTCGCGTCGGCAATTCCGGTGACCAGGTTCGTCGCGCCCGGACCGCTCGTTGCCATCGCGACGCCGACCTTGCCGGTCACGCGTGCGTAGCCTTCGGCCGCGAACACCGCGCCCTGCTCGTGCCGCGTGAGAACGTGCCGCACGCCGCTCCCTTCCAGGGCGTCGTACAAAGGCATAATCGCGCCGCCGGGATACCCGAATACCAGGTCTACGCCTTCGGCGCGCAGGCACTGCAGAACGATGTCGGCTCCCTTAAGCATTCACCACCTGTTTAGCGGAATCCTTCGGGGCGGCCGGCTTCTTGCCATCTTTTGGCAGCCAGCTCATCATGCCGCGCAGTTGTGCGCCCACGATTTCGATAGGGTGCTGCTTCTCTTTCTCTCGCAGCACGTTGAAGTTCGGGCATCCGTTCTTATTCTCTTCAATCCATTCCTTCGCGAACTTGCCGGATTGAATGTCGGCCAGCGTCTTCTTCATCGCCTGCCGCGTCGCATCGCCCGACGACTTGTTCGCCGCGCGTCAGATCGCCATACTCCGCGGTGTTCGAGATCGAATAGCGCATGCGCGCCAATCCGCCTTCGTAAATCAGGTCGACGATCAATTTCACTTCGTGCAGGCACTCAAAATACGCGATCTCGGGGGCATAGCCCGCCTCAACCAGCGTCTCGAAACCCTTCTTGATCAGGGAAGTCAGTCCGCCACAGAGCACTGCCTGCTCGCCAAACAAATCGCTCTCGGTTTCTTCCTTGAAAGTCGTCTGCAGAACGCCCGCTCGGGTCGACCCGATGCCATGGGCATAGGCCAACGCCAATTCGTGCGCCCGGCCACTGGCGTCCTGCTGGATCGCAATTAGCGCCGGCACGCCGCGTCCTTCGCTGTAAACCCGGCGGACCAGGTGCCCGGGGCTCTTCGGAGCGATCATCACCACGTCGACATCGTTCGGTGGAACGATCGTCTTGAAATGGATGCTGAAGCCATGCGAAACGCCCAGCACTTTACCCGGATGGAGATAGGGCTTGATTGACTTCTCGTACAACTCGCCTTGAGTCTCGTCGGGGGTGAGAATGTGGATCCAGTCGGCGCGCTTCGCGGCCTCTTCTGGAGCGACCACCACCATGCCGTCGGCGCGTGCCTGCTGGGCGCTCGGTCGATTCGGGTCCAGGCCAATGATGACTTTGTGTCCGCTGTCGCGGAGATTCTGAGCTTGGGCATGTCCTTGGCTTCCATAGCCAAGGATGGCGATCGTCTTGCCCTTCAGTGCCTCGGGCTTCGCGTCGCTTTCATAGAAGATAGTGACCACCAGCGTTGCTCCTTCTGATCCAGACCTGGGTCTCTAAAATTGCAAACCGACCGGTCGGTCGGTTGATGACTTAATGCTACCTAAGCCCCGGAAGCGAGTCAAGCCCGAAAAAGTTTAGTCAAAAGATACGGGGTATGTAGGGGCGGGCGCATTTCGTCCGCCCCGAGGAGCAAAGCGACGAGTGTGACTGGTGGTAGTAGTCCCTGCCGTCGTCGGTCCCCCCGATCCCCGTTGGCATTCCGCCGCGCAACTATTTACCATGTCTCGCGATGGCTCGCGAAACTCTCGTCGATTCCCGCCAGGAGATCCTGCGCACCGCTGCTCGTTTATTCCAGCAGCGCGGGTACGACGCTACCTCGATGAACGACGTCGCAGCATCCCTAAAGCTCAGCAAAGGCGGCCTTTACCATCATTTCCAGAGCAAAGACGAGATCCTTTTCGAGATCATGAACCACGCGATGGAAATTACTCAGGAGCGCGTCCTGACTCCAGTCCGCGGCATTGCCGATCCCGAAGAAAGATTGCGAGCCTTGATCCGCCTGCATATCGAAGTCGTCCTCAGCCCGCGCGATCGCGAAATCACCGTCATGCTGCATGAAAACCACCCGCTTCCCCCAAGCCTGCGCAAGCGCATCAACACCCGCAAGAAGGACTATATTCACTTCGTCGAAAGCCTCATGGCCGAGGTGCAGAAGTCTCGCCACGCTAAGGGTTCGGTAAGTCCGCGCGCCGCCGCCTTCGCACTCCTGGGGATGATCAACTGGATCTACCAGTGGTACAAGCCGGAAGGCGACCTGCAGACGCAAAACCTGATTCCGCAATTCACCGAGTTGGTCCTTGGAGGAATTCTCGCGTGAAGGCGAAGTTCACTAGCATCGAAGAGATCAACCAGCAACGTACGGCTGCCGCAAAGCTGTATCAGGAGTTCCTTCGCGTTCCGACTATGAGCGCCGGCCTGTACGTGCTGGCTCCAGGAGCAATCGACCTGCAACGTCCTCATCACGAAGATGAACTTTACTACGTGGTTCGCGGGCGAGGCCGCTTTCGCGCCGGAGATCAAGATCAGGAAGTAACGGTAGGCAGCATCCTCTTTGTCGCTGCCGAGGTCGAGCATCGTTTCATCGACATCACGGAAGAGCTGGCTATGCTGGTATTTTTCGCTCCGCCGGAAAGTTAGCCGACGACCTATGAAGTATCCGCTAATGCCGATGCAGCCGGAACTCTGGCCGGCGGTGCGAGAAATCTACCGCGAAGGCATCGCCACCGGAAACGCTACCTTTGAAACTTCCGTTCCCGAGTGGGGGCCATGGGACCGCGCCCATCGCAAGGATTGCCGTCTGGTCGCCCTTGAGCCATTCGAGGATGACGGCGAACTTGTCATCCCGCTGGAGAAAGTGAGCTTCATCGGTTGGGCCGCGCTCAGCCCCGTTTCCGCGCGCGAGGTCTATCGCGGAGTCGCTGAAGTCTCCGTCTACGTCGCGACCGCAGCACGCGGACGCGGTGTCGGCAGGGCGCTCATGGAAGCGCTGATCCTCGCATCGGAAGCTAACGGCGTCTGGACGCTGCAGGCCGGGATTTTTCCCGAAAACAGCGCGAGCATCGCCCTCCACAAGGCCTTCGGCTTTCGTGAAGTCGGAGTGCGCCAGAAAATCGGCAAACTCGGCGACACCTGGAGAGATGTCACTCTGCTCGAACGCCGCAGCACGAGGATCGAATAGAACCCTTTGGAGAAAGCAGATCTGTAACCGTCGGGGTCGCTAAATGAAGGTCCTCTTCAGGGCGTTATCGGCCACGATCGCACTGGGCATCGTCGCACTCGTCTTATGCGCGTCTTGGTTGTACTTGTATTCTCGAGACCTTCCAAATCTTGAGACCCTTGCGGGCTTCGCGCCCGATGTTCCGGCGACCTTGGAGGAAAAATGCTCCTCCGCTTCAGTGCGCGCCATTCCTTTCACGTCCCTTAGCACGGATTTGCAAAACGCGACTCGCGCTGCAGAAGGCGACAGCAAAGAGATGTTAGCGATCCAAATCTCACGCGGGCTATTTTGTGATTTCCGTTCTGGGCAATTAAGGCGACATCTATTGGAATACAAGGCCTCGGTTCAGCTGCAGTGTAGATTTACCTTCGACCAAATGCTTACGATTTATCTCAATCGCGCATTCTTCGGACGTGATCTCTACGGGGTAGAGAATGCGTCTCTGTACTACTATGGCAAGCACACCGATCAGTTAAATCTTCCCGAAGCTGCATTGATCACAGGTTTAATAAAGGCTCCTGCAATGTATTCGCCCGCACTACACCCTGACAGGGCCAAGATGCGACGAGACGCGGTGATTGGAGAAATGCTCCATCAAGGCACAATCACTTCGGAAGAAGCTCAAGCGGCGATGCACGCACCGATACACTAATTTAGTGTTATCGAAGGCTAAAGCACCTGGAGTTGCTATTGGGTTCGCCTTACTTCGAAGGAATCCAGTAAACCTCTTCCTTCACCGATCCCTTATCGGTAAACCCGCGCCGCTTCAAAATCGCCTTGCTGTGCTCGATCATCTCCGGATGCCCGCAGATATAAGCGACCGTATTGCTGGCGTCGAGTTCCCAGTGATCCGCGTACTTGCGCAGAATGTCATCCGCGCGGCCAATCTCTCCCGGCCAATCTGCGTGATCCCACGGCCTGCTGACCGTCGGAATGTATTTGAACCAGGGCAACTCCCTATCAAACTGGTTCAATTCTTCGAGATATCCAAACTCCCAAGGGCGACTCGCTCCATTCAGCAGGAAGAGTTTGTGCTTTCCGTCGAAGCGGCCTTCCTTCCACTCCTTCGACAATGTGCGGACAAAGCTGACAAATGGCGCGACGCCGGTAACGGTCGAGATCAGCAGATGATTCGTTTTCCCGTTCCCCATCTCCAGGGAAAACTTTCCCTTGGGGACTTTGCGCATCAGTAGCTGATCGCCAACCTGCAGCTTGTAAAGATGAGGAGTCAACGCACCTTCCGGCACCAGTTCGAAGAAGAACTCCACCTCATCCTCGGCGGGCGAAGATGCGATCGAATAGGGCCGCTCCACACGCTTGCCGTTCACCTCGACGCCCAGTGTCGCATATTGGCCCGGGACGAAATTGAACTCGCCGCCGCTTCGGATGCGGAACATCCACAAGTCTGGCGCGAAGTCGACGCGTCGCGTCACCTGCGCGTGGAAAAACTTCTCGTCTGGAACCGTCATTGTGTTTTCGGACCTTCGTCTCTCGGCGAGTCTCCGACCGAACGGTCGTCCGGTCGATCAAAGTTGCAATATCCTAGCGGGAACAACTGTGTTTGAAAAGAGATTTTCAGAGATCAGCGTACTTCAGAGGATGTTTCTTCGGCGGCCAGTTGTTCCAGAACCGCTCGCATTGCCTGCAGGACATCTCCAGCGGCGGTCGCTTTCAGGACAAACTTCAGCATGCCGTCAGGAGTAAACTGCGCCCCTCTTTGCGTGGAAACGAACCGCGCCAGGTGCTCGGGGTCCACCGCGGCATTCTGCCGGAACTTGAATGTAACCAAGTCGCGTTTGCGTTCGATGGAATTCACGCCCACTCGCATGCAGACCAGCTTGAGCGAAGCATAGTCGAGCAGGTTGCGCACAGCCGGAGGCGGCGGACCGTAGCGATCCTCCAGTTCCGCGCCCACATCGGTCAGTTGCGATTCGGTTTCGACGCCGGCGACCCGCTTATACATCCGCAGGCGTTGGTTTTCTTCAGGGATGTATTCCGCCGGGATGCGAATGTTCAGGCCCAAATTGAGCTGCGTCTCCGCTTCATCCGGACCCGCCTCGCCCTTCATTTCGCGAACTGCCCGGTCCAACATCTGCGTGTAAAGCTCGAAGCCGATAGCCTCGATGTGGCCGCTCTGCTCGCCACCTAGCAAATTGCCAGCGCCGCGCAGCTCCAGGTCGAGCGCCGCGATCTTGAATCCGGCGCCCAGATCGGAAAATTCTTTCAACGCCGCCAGTCGCCGCCGGGCGATAGGCGTCAGTTCGACTTCCTTTGGAATCATTAGGTACGCATATGCGCGGCGATTCGAGCGCCCGACACGGCCACGCAATTGGTAAAGCTCGGAAAGTCCCAGGCGATCCGCACGATTGATCAGGATCGTGTTGCACAGCGGAATGTCGAGGCCATTCTCGATGATCGTGGTCGCGACTAGGATGTCGGCTTCGTGATGCATGAATCCCAGCATCACCTTCTCCAGTTCACCTTCAGACATCTGGCCGTGGCCGACAATCACGCGTGCCTTCGGAATCAGTTCCTGCAATTTCGCCGCAATTTCCCAGATGGTGTCCACGCGGTTATGCACAAAGTAGACTTGGCCTCCGCGCTCCATCTCCTGCTCGATCGCCGACTGTATGAGCTTGTCATCCCAACTCGCCACGACGGTCTGGATCGCCATGCGATCCTTCGGCGGTGTTTCAATCACGCTCATATCGCGCAGCCCGACCAGCGACATATGCAGCGTCCGCGGAATCGGCGTTGCCGACATCGTCAGCACGTCCACCTGCTTCCGCATCTGCTTGATCCGCTCTTTATGGCGCACGCCGAAGCGTTGCTCCTCATCCACCACCAGCAGTCCAAGATCGGCGAACTTCAGATCTTTCGATAGGATGCGGTGCGTCCCGATGAGAATGTCGATCTTGCCAGCTTCCGCTTTCTGCAGAATTTCTTTCTGCTGCTTGGCATTGCGGAAGCGGCTGATCATCTCGATCGTCACCGGGAACGGGCCGAAGCGCTGCTTGAAAGTCTCGTAATGCTGAAACGCCAGCACTGTCGTCGGAGCCAGTACGGCGACCTGCTTGTTGTCGCTGATCGCCTTGAATGCCGCGCGCATCGCCACTTCGGTCTTTCCGTAACCAACATCGCCGCACAGCAGGCGGTCCATCGGCAATGTCGATTCCATGTCGCGCATCACGTCCGCGATGGCCTGTGCCTGATCTTCCGTCTCGTTAAATTCAAACGCATCCTCAAACTCGCGGACGAATTCATTTCCCGCGGGAAACGCATGTCCCTGCGCCATCTTTCGCTGCGCATATAACTTGAGAAGTTCGTCGGCCATATCTTTCATGGCCTTGCGCACGCGAGCTTTCGTCTTTGCCCATGCCTGCGTGCCCAGGTGACTGAGCGCCGGCTTCGCGCCTTCCGACGAACGATATTTCTGAATCAGGTCGAGTCGCGTCAGCGGAACGTAAAGACGCGCGCCATCGGCGTATTCCAGCAGCATGAACTCGGCATTCCCGTCGCCCTGGTTGATTTCTTTCAGCCCTTGATACTGGCCGATGCCATGTTCGACGTGGACAACGTAATCTCCAACTTGCAGGTCGCGGAAATCCGAGAGAAATGCGGAGACTTTCGATTTATGCCGCTGCGGTCGAGCCGCAACCGTGTCGGATTCGTCGAACAGATCGCGCGCGCCGAAGATCGCGAGATGCGCCTCCGGAAAAATCACGCCATCGGGAACGTAAGCCTTGGCCAGAGTTGTCGTATGCACTTCGCCGGCAAAGTAGCTGGTTTCGTCCGCGTAACTTTCCCCACCGCGCGTGCGGCTTCCCAACTTAAAGCTGACGTTGTATTCGGTAAAGATGTCGGCCAGTCGCTCGACCTCGCCAGTATTCGGAACCGAAAACAAAACCTGGTTGCCATCGGCAGTGAGCTTCTTCGCCTCCTCCAGCATCGCCGGAACCGCGCCATGAAAGCGCGGAGTTGGTTGCGTCAGCAGAGTGATGGACGACGCTTCGTCCTCGAGTCGTGTGATGCCAAGGTGTTCCAGATCCGCTCCGGTGAGTGTCGCGACCTTTTGCCACCAGCCATCTGGCGGCAAATAAAGATCGGTAGGCCGGACGAGATTGCCGACGCCGCTACGCTCATGCGCCTCTTCTACGCGCGTCCAGAAGCGGTCAAACTCCGTCCGCAGCAAATCCGGTTCGTCGAGCAGCACGGCAGCATGAGGCAGAAGATCGAAGACCGTTCGGTCCGCTCCGGCCACCGGAGCGTAAAACTCCCAACCGGGAAAAACCGTAACTCCGCCAGCCCGCACCGCTGCTTCCACGATCTCTTCATTCCCAGTAATACGCTTGCCCGAAAGCCGCGTGTGAATCGCTCCCAGCAATTGATCGCTGACGGGCGTCTCCGTGAGCGGCAGCAGCAACGCTTCATCAATCGGATTCGACGAACGTTGCGAAGTCGGGTCGAAGCGCCGGATCGATTCGACTTCATCTCCGAAAAATTCGACGCGCACCGGACGCTCTTCCTCCGGCGAGTACACATCGAGAATGCCGCCGCGCAACGCATATTGCCCGGGCATCTCGACGACGTCAGCCGACGCATATCCAACGGTATTCAGGTGCGCCAGAAGATTGTCGAGATCAAAAGACTCGCCTCGCCGCAAAGTGCGCGCAAGATCGGAATAGTACTCGCCCGTTCGTTGCAGGATTGCCGTTGCCGCGATCGGTGTGACCACAATCGACGCTTTTCCCGTCGCAATTTTCCAGAGCGCGGTCGCGCGCTCTTCCTGAAGTTCGGGATGCGGGGAAAGATTCTGAAACGGCAGGACATCTCGGGCAGGGAACGCAACCACAGCTTCAGGATCGCAAGCGGACGTCAGCTCGCAGAATCCGCGGAACAGGGGAACGGCCTCTTCTACCGCGCGATTGTCGTTGACCACGACGATCAGTGGCCGTTCCGCCGCGCGCCGTAACAACACCAGCAGCACAGCTTTCCCAGTGGGCGAGAGGCCGGACACACGAATACGCCCCGTGCCCTCTTTCAGGTGGGAGGCAACACGCAAAAAGCCGGGAAGCGATTCTACGTCCGCGAAGAGTTCGCGAACGAAGGGAAGCAGCATGCCTCTTGATTTTAGCAGGATTGGACTGCTTCAGTTTCTATCCGCCCGCTTCTGCGGCTGAGTCTAAGAGGTCACAAAAGTGTGATCACCAGAAGTGTAAGAGCGGCCCTTCAGAGCCTGCCCTGAGCCTGTCGAAGGGGCCGCGTAAGCATGACCGATAAAGAAGGGCCTTAGCCCCTGACGGGCCAAGCAAGACGAAGGACTCAGCAATCCAGATCGGCGGTAGACATCGCTGCAGCCGGTCAGACCAGGATCGCGCGCCTCTGGCTGCTGCAATCCTTCGCCGTTGATCAACAACTATGCGGTCACCGATACTCCGGTTGTACTCGAGTTGTTCTCGGAACTCGGCGTCGACTCCGAACCCGTGTCCACGTGTTGATGATGGTGGAAGCGCTCGGCCAGATGCTGAACGACCTGCTGAATGTTCGAGTAGTCCTGCTGCGACGCCGAAAGATTGCCGGACTGAATGTCCTTTTCCAATTGATCGAATGCCTGGACCCGCGGGTCGCTCCTGTGCGAGGCTCCGGCGGCCTGCGAACTTGCGGTCTGCGAACTCGAACCGAGTTTCGGGACAAGCTGCTGCAAGGCAACGTAGTCGGACTGCGCGGCACTCAGATCTCCAGATTGCAGATCTTTTCCCAGTTTCACAAACTCTTTTTGAATTTCAGATGTCTTGCTTAGCAGACTGTTACCGACGCTGCTGACAGAACTTGTGGCCGAAATACCCGAAACGGACATGAAGATCTCCTCTCAGAACGGAAAGCGGTTATAGATCCAATCGGCAGAAACTGGGCAAACTCCAGACGCCCAGCCCGCCCACACTCCAGCAAAAGAATTGCCAAAGTTTCCGTTCACCTAGAGACGAAGCTAAAGACGAAGAAAGTCCCATTCAATGAAGTCCTTCGTGATCCTTCGTGTCCTTTGTGGTTTATGGGGTTAGGCATTTGGGGAAGGGCTCCGTGCACAATGAAACGCTGGACTAGGCAAACCGCGACCCGGAAGTCGGCAGCTCTTGCCCAGCACGCGAAGGTGCGAGACGTCTTAGCGCGATACGGTGAGTTCGCCCTCTGTGGCGGGATCTGGAATTACGACATGCAACGCATGCTTCTTTCCGTCATAAGAAGTCTTTAACGCAGTCGCCCCCATGGAGAGCTTGGCATTCGCGCCCGCCGACGGCCAGTCATAAATCACAACGTCGACAGATTTCCACCACGGAGCATAAGATCCCTCGCGCGCCGCAAAATTCAGCCGCAGCGAGTTGCCGTCCGCCTGGCAAGTAAAGCTCTGACGCAAATATCCGCCATGCTGGTACGCCAGCGTGTGTCCGTCATCGAGATAAATCGAGCCGCGACACTGCGGTCCCGGATACACGTGAAGTTCCAGAGGGCCATTGGGAGTTTCATCCGTGTTCTGGATCAGCGGTTGCGTCGGCAGGATGCTTCCGCCGCGAACATACACCGGCATCGTATCGAGTGGCGGATGAATCACGCTCGGCATCGGAAGAGATCCGTCCGCTCCCGCCTTGACCACATCCGTGATCGATGGAGACGAGGGTTGAGCGGCCATCTTCGCGCCAGTCCAGAAGTCATACCAGGGACCAGCCGGGAATGAGACCGAATAATCACCCGCCATCTCCGCATAAGGCGGAGGCGCGATCAGCAGGCTTGGTCCCAGCAAAAATTCCGTATCCATGTTGTCAAATCCTGGAGACGACGGAGCGAACACTTCGGGGAACTCCAGGAATACCGGACGCATCAGCGGAAGACCCGTGCGCGACGACTCGTCCGCCAATGCATAAAGATAAGGAAGCAGGTGATAGCGCGTTTCAATGTAACGTCTGCGAATGGCTTCCTGCTGCGCTCCGTTATTCCATATTTCATGCGGCAGGCTGCCCTTGGTCGCATGATCGCGGCACAGCGGAGAGAACGCCGCCAACTCCACCCATCGCGTCAGCAAGTCCGGCGAGGGCGAACCGTTGAATCCTCCCACGTCTGCGCCGACGAAAGAGATTCCGCTGATGCCAAGGTTCAGCACCATCTGCGTAGCCAGGCGAAGATGATTCCATGTCGCGGAATTGTCGCCCGTCCATGTGAAACCGTAGCGTTGTCCGCCTGCATACGTGGCGCGAGTCAATACAAACGGCCTTTCGTCAGGACGCAATTTCAGCAATCCTTCATACGTCGCTCGCGCATTCTCCAGTCCCACGATGTTATGAATTTCCGCATGCGTCGCGGTGCGCGTCGCAAATCCCGGCTCGTCGATTCGGTGCACGGTATTCAGCGGCATCGTCTTGCCCGGACCGTCGAAGACCGACGGTTCATTCATGTCGTTCCAGAATCCCGAGACCCCGTCCTTCACGAATTGCTGGTACAAACCGCCCCACCACTCTCGAGTCTGCGCGCGCGTGAAATCCGGAAAGACTGCGGCTCCGGGCCATACGACTCCCACGAACTCTGATCCATCGGGATTCTTCACAAAATGATCGGCGCTGTGCCCGCTGTCGTAAGGCATGTATCCCTGATTCGGGGCATGCGCGATGTGCAGGTCGGTAATGTTCACCAGGTGAAGATGCTGCTTATGCAAATCCGCTACGAGCCCCGCAAAATTCGGGAACGCCTTCGTGTTCACCGTGAAAGGACGATTGCGATCCTGGTAGTCAATGTCGAGATACACGACATCGGATGGAATCTTGTCGGCGCGCAATCGCGCTGCGACCTCCCGAATCTGCGATTCCGGAAAATAGCTGTAACGCGATTGCTGGAAGCCGAGGGACCACAGCGGTGGCAGCGGCGGTTTCCCGGTCAAATACGCGTAGCCTTCCAACACCTGCTTCGGCGTCGGACCGTAAATGAAGTAATAGTCGAGCGGTCCACCTTCGGCGCCGAATGCAACGGCGTCGCGCATCTGCTTGCCGAAGTCAAACCATGTTCGCCACGTGTTATCGAGAAAAATTCCGTAGCTTCGAACGCCGTTGGTTCCCAGGTAAAACGGGATGCTCTTATAAAGAGGATCGACCGATTCCTGCGGACCCACATCGGTGTTCCAAAGGGAATAGGACTGGTTGCGCCGGTCGAACGCGCCCGTCTTGTCGCCGAGGCCAAAATAGTGCTCATCGTCAGGCATCTGCTTATAAAGCGAAAAGCCGCCGCGCTGAAACCGTGCGGGTCTGCCTACCGCGTCTGAAGACAAGATGTGTCCATCGAGATCGCGAATCACGATACGCAGGGGATTCCGATCGACGCGAACTTCGAGTTGCGCAGTGCGGAAGCCTACACCTGTGGAATCGTCAATCGCGTGCACGTCCACACTCTTACTCCTTGCCTCGGGAAGTACCGCCCACGATGCGTCTTCGGGCAACACACTTTCCGCGGAAATACGTACGCGGATCAGATCGTCGCGCAACGCCGTAATCCTCACGATTCCCGCCCCGGTCTTTAGTTGAACTCCATCTTTCAAGGGTTCGGAAGAGCTCACCGAATCGACTGCGATATCGGATGGTGCGGCAGGAGTCTGCGCCGATACTGAAAAAACTGTCGCTAACAGGATCAGGAAAAACAAAGAAAGGAAACGCCGGTGGGACAGGGACATCGGGGGCTCTTTTCCAGAAAGAAAATTTCTGTTCGTCGCCACATCATATCAACGCGTATCCGAGAAGTCAGGCCGCGCCGGCCCGAGGTACTCCCTCAATCTGAATTTCTCAGCGCCTCAGCGGCATTTCTTTGCGCCCTCTGCGGTTAAATGACTTTGTTTTCACGCAGGCACCAAGAGCAAGAAGGCCCTGCAAAAGTCGCGAAGAACGATTCAACTGGGCCACTGTGTGGCCGGACGCGCCTTAACTTCTCAAAAGGGGACGCGTCAGGCACGTCGGACCGCCGCTGCCGTTGATGCACACTTCACTCCCTGGAAATATGCGGACATCGAATCCAGCGCGCCTTAAGCGTTCATTGGTCTTGTGATTCTCTTCAATGGCCAACACGCGGTTCTCGCCCAAAGCCAAAACATTGCACGCAAGCGTCTCGCGCTCCGAGGAATCGATCTCAATCCATCGGTAGCCGCGCGCCTTGAAGAGTTCCACGGTCTCAACAGCAAGCCACGCAAGATCGACGAGCGCCGTCTTCTCATCGAGCAGGCTGATCAGCGACATCAGGTGCAGGCATTCGGACGGCCCAGCGCCGTACGGGAGCGGAGCCGAAATGACATCGACTCCCTTCGGTCCGAGTATCGTCCGCAACTGCTGAATCCCCGCAGCGTTCGTTCGGTAGCCATGACCAACCAACAGAGTCTTCGAATCCAGCCACAGGATGTCTCCAGCCTCGGTTGTGCCCGGTGCGGCGATCGACGCGAGAACCGGAATACCCAACTCCGCAGCAAACCTCGCGTGGTGCGCCCCTTCCACCTCGCGGTTCGCTTTGCCGGGACGCATCGCGATCAGCCCGAAGTCGGTCGCAAGTGACGCATCATGTGCGTAAGCCGCATCCATCGATAACTGATTGGCCGCCGGCAATTCGACGATCTCCGCCCCAGCATTCCGCAACTCGCGGCAAAGATTTTCATGCTGCGATTGCGAAGTAGCAAAGTCGGGTGCGTGCCGGAATCCTAACTCGCGCCACTGAGCAACGCGCTCTGGTTGATCCCATCCGGCCATGCGTGGAGAACAAACCATCACGCGCAGCAGGGCGCCGACCATGGAATGACCATTGAAAGCCGAACGGGTTTCAGGAACCGTAGGCAGGGAGATCTCCGTTAACAACGGAGATAATTCTAAGGCATGATGCGCAAAGTTGAATCGCGCGCGCCGAGCGCCAAACCGGTCAGGAAAAACCTCTAGACTTCGGTCAGCACTTCTTCATCCGCCGCCGCAAACGACACACGATCATCGGCGGGAGGCAGAAGATCGCGCACATTTTTCTCCCTGCGATGTCCGCGCTTTTGCAGCCACTCGTGCAAATGCTTGCGTGCCGCCGGAGCAAGCTTCGAGAAAAACAGCCCTGCGCGCCCGCTGTCACTAGCCCACATCACATCGGCATGTCCGTGGATCGTGATGTCCGTGCCCGGAAGCACGCAGCGGAAAGCGAGATTCGAATGCATCGGCACCGCTTCAGTCGACTGCATGGCCAAGCCCTGTTCCCCGATATCGATGCTGACACCCGCGACCGTCGTGCCTTCGACTTCGAGATAGACCAGCGTCTTGGCCTCGTACCGTGCCGACTTGCGCCGATTCGATTTCGCGCCCTTCCGGCTGGTTTTGATCGCATCCTTTACAACATCCTTGTCGAGCGGACGATAAAGAATCCGGCTCGCCCCCGACTGAAAGGCCTGTCCGGTCCCTGGCCACGCCCTGCTCGCAACGGCCAGTAGCACCGGCTTCTGCGTGGGTGGCAACAGATTCGCCATGCGGATCGCCTCCGCCGCCTCCGGCAAATCGAAATCGACAATCAGCGTCGAGCAGCGGCCCGACATCACCATCTGCAGAGC
Organism: uncultured Acidobacteriota bacterium; assembly: GCA_963819455.1. Taxonomy (GTDB): domain Bacteria; phylum Acidobacteriota; class Terriglobia; order Terriglobales; family Acidobacteriaceae; genus Sulfotelmatobacter. Next base: position 439,567 of record CAWFWF010000006.1, on the reverse strand, counting down.
CTCCTTCTGAGAGCGGCACTTGACCGTATCCATCCCGAGATCCTCGAGAGTCGTCTCCAGAATGTGAAGGGATTTCTTGTCGTCACATAAAATCGCGGCTGTCTGGCGCATGTGCACAAGTTACGAGGCAGAGCGCTTCCGGTAAATGTCACAGCAGTAATCGCTGCCCTGGTTACCGAAGCGCCCTGTAAATATCGGGAAACACGCTTGTTGTTTGCCAGGGCCGGTCGCCGATGCAGTCCGCGCGGCGCTGCTATAATCGAAAATTGCGCTCATGACAACGAAACGACTGATCCGGTCCACGACAGTTTTGTCGGTACGCCGCAAAGGAAGCGTGGTTCTGGCCGGCGACGGCCAGGTAACCTTAGGCGAGTCCGTAATCAAACATTCGGCGAAAAAGATCCGGCGGCTGTACAACGACAAAATCGTCGCCGGATTCGCCGGATCCACCGCCGACGCGTTCACCCTTTTCAGCCGCTTCGAGGCTAAGTTGGAGCAATATCACGGCAATCTGGGTCGAGCCGCAGTCGAACTCGCCCGCGATTGGCGTACGGACAAGTTCCTGCGCCATTTGGAAGCTCTATTGCTCGTCAGTGATAAGGAGCAGACGTTTCTGCTCAGCGGTCAAGGGGACGTCATTGAGCCCGACGGCGGTATCGCGGCGATCGGTAGCGGCGGTCCGTACGCGCAGGCAGCCGCCCAGGCCCTTGCCGACCACACCGAGCTCTCATCCCGGCAGATTGCCGAAGAAGCAATGAAGATTGCCGGCAAGATGTGCATCTATACCAATGACAGGGTAACGATCGAAGAACTGTAGTCGCCCGAACTTCAGCTGTCCGCCAAGGTCTGGAGTCCGAGGTCTGAAGTTAAAGGTCCGATTTTTCCTATGGCAATCTACCTTCCCTCATCCGCCGAAGAAGAACAGCTGGCGCTCGACGAGCTGACTCCGCGCGAAATTGTCGCCGAGCTCGATAAACACGTCATCGGCCAGAAGGACGCGAAGCGTGCTGTCGCCATCGCGTTGCGCAATCGCACGCGCCGCCAGAAGCTGACGCCTGAACTTGCGGAAGAAATTATCCCTAAGAACATCATCATGATCGGTCCCACCGGCGTGGGAAAAACTGAAATCGCACGCCGCCTGGCGAAGCTGGCGAATTCTCCATTCTTGAAGGTGGAAGCTTCGAAGTTTACGGAAGTCGGTTATGTTGGCCGCGATGTTGAATCGATGGTGCGCGACTTGGTCGAGATCGCGATCGACAACGTCCGCGAAGAAAAGCTCGAAGACGTCGCCGACAAAGCGGAACTCAACGCCGAAGAGCGGCTGCTGGATATTCTTTTGCCGCCCTCGCCACCTTCCCGGCCCGATGCCCCAGCGACCACGGCAGGCGGAGTCGTGATCGACAGCAGCACCGCTGTCGCCGAATCTTCCACGCGCACGCGCGAAAAACTGAGACAGCAGCTGCGCGAAGGCAAGCTCGACGATCGCACCGTCGAGATCGATGTCCGCGAAAGAAACTTTCCGTCCTTCGAGATTCTGAGCAATCAGGGCGTCGAAGAGATGGACGTCAACCTCAAAGACATGTTGCCGAACATCTTCGGGCAGCGCACCAAGAAACGGAAGATGAAGGTCAACGAAGCCTTCGAATACCTGATCCAGGAAGAAGAGCAGCGCCTGATCGATATGGACCAGGTCACGCGCATGGCCATCGATCGCGTGGAAAATTCGGGCATCATTTTCCTCGATGAAATCGACAAGATCGCTGGACGCGAAGGCGGCCACGGGCCAGACGTTTCTCGCGAAGGCGTGCAGCGCGACATCCTGCCCATCGTCGAAGGCACCACGGTCAACACCCGTTACGGCATGGTTCGCACCGACCACATCCTCTTCGTCGCTGCCGGCGCCTTCCACGTCTCCAAGCCGAGCGACTTGATTCCCGAGTTGCAAGGACGCTTTCCCATTCGCGTGGAATTGCAGTCGCTCACCATGGAAGACTTCGTCCGCATCCTGACCGAACCGAAGTCGTCGCTGGTCAAGCAATACACCGCATTGCTCGAGACGGAAGGGGTGAAGCTAGAGTTCACTCCCGAGGCTCTGGACGAGATCGCCCACTTCGCTTTCCGCGTGAATGAAAGCACTGAAAACATCGGAGCACGCCGCCTTCACACCATCATGGAGCGCGTCCTCGACGAGTTGAGCTTCGATGCCCCTGAGAGAAAAGGCCAGCATTTCACCGTCGACGCCGAATACGTCCGCAAAATGCTGACCGACATCGTGAAGGACCAGGACCTGAGCCGCTACATCCTATAGAGGTTTCAGGCGCGGTGGATGGTCAGCCTCGAACGGCTGCTTGGATGGCTGCCACGTCAATCTTCTTCATCGGCATCATCGCTTCGAAGGCGCGTTTCGCCACTTCGCCACCGGCCGCCATGGCTTCAGTCAAAACCCGCGGCGTAATCTGCCAGGAGATGCCCCATTTGTCCTTGCACCAGCCGCACTGGCTCTCCTGCCCGCCGTTGCCAACGATGGCGTTCCAATAGCGGTCGGTCTCTTCTTGGTTGTCGGTCGCGATCTGGAACGAGAAGGCCTCATTATGTTTGAAAGTGGGACCGCCATTCAGACCGAGGCAAGGAATGCCCGCAACGATGAATTCCACGGTCAATACGTCCCCTGCCTTGCCGCCGGGATAGTCGGAAGGAGCGCGATGCACATTCACCACTCTACTATCGGGAAAGGTTTCAGCGTAGAAGCGAGCCGCCGCCTCGCCGTCGTGGTCATACCATAGACAGATGGTGTTTTTCTGCATTTTCCCTGCCTCCTTTTGGTTCACTGATGTGAACGTCGCTCCATGCCCGGATCGCCGCCCGCAACTTCGATGGCATTTCGTCTCAGCGGGGTTGTGTCCCTAACGACAGATCGAAAAACACTCCGGAGTCGTGAAGCGCACCGCGACCTCCGCCTCCTCGTAGGTTCGAATCTTGTTGCTTCAACTCACCGTAAAACCATCCGTCTTCTTCGCGATGAAATTTTACCCGGGACTGAGGACCCGAGATTGTGATCCGGTCGATGAGTGCAATGACGATGTTTCAACAGTTGCCGATCACGCCATTGAGTGCCCGGCATATAATGCGGTCGGGAAAGAGTATGGACCACATCAAGGGCATCCTCAGCGGATCGGCTGCAATATTCGTTGCGGAGTTTGTGTTCTTTTGGCCGCTCTTAAACGGATCGAAGGCCACTGGACTGGCTGCACTTAAGGGTCTGCTCGTGGAGAGCATTTTTTCGCCCAGATTCTGGGTTGTCGGCGTATTACTGTTCGGGCTGTTCTTCGCGGCCAGTCGTGGCAGAACTGTGCTAAGAGTTTTGTTTTTCTGGATTCCGACGCTCACGATTTCGGCGCTCGGATTTTCGATTGTAGCGATGTACGCGTTTCTCTTCACGATTTCTAGACATTAGTGACACTCGCTCCTGTTCCTCCCAGCCCGGGCAACACTGGTTGACGAAAACAGGCAATTTCTCATTGACCGGACATCACTGCCAGAAGCCTTCAATGTCTGCCATTGTGCAGTTATGCCAACTGCCCCCTGCTACTCGAAGAGTCGTCGCTTTCTTTCGGCATCAGCTCATCGACTTTCGGCCAGCAGCATCGCCCAGAATATTCTTTCCATGAAACCGAACTCTAACTCCCTTTCGCGCCTCTTTTAAACATGCACGCCGCCTCGCATCCGAAGGAGCCTTTGCCTTCCGACCAAACTCTTCTAGTCCTGCTCGCCCAGGCCGGTGACCGGGCTGCCCTGGAACAACTCCTCCATAACTGTCATAGGCCGCTGCAGTCCTACATCACCCGCCTGGCTGGCGTGGATCTCGCCGACGACATTCTCCAGGAAACTTCAATCCAGATTTTCCGTAAGCTCCGCTTCTTGCGCGAGCCCGCAGTCTTCCCCGCCTGGACTCTCCGCATCGCCTCGCGCATCGCGATCAGCCACCTCAAACGTGCCCACCGCTGGCAACCACTCGACGACGCCCCGCCCGGAATCTTCACTGCCGATCCCGACCTTGGAGCGCCACCCGATGAAACTTTCCTCGCTCTTCTCGACCACGTCACGCCCGCCAGCCGGGCAGTTCTGCTTCTTCACTACCAGCACGATCTTTCGCTCGAAGAAACCGCCGCGATTCTCGACATTCCCGTCGGCACCGCCAAGTCACGTCTCCATTACGGCGTCTCGACACTACGCAAACACCTCACCCTCGAAAGGAAACTAGTATGAGCCCCGAATTCCGCCAACCGAACTCCGAAAATACGAACGCCGAAATCGCCTTCGTCCAACAAGCTCTTGCAGCCGCAGACAGGTCGCAACGCTTTTCTCGAATCATCGTCGGCGTGCTTGGCATTCTCGCCGTCGTCGCCTTCATCTGGATGCACCTCCATATGTTCCCTCTGGAGACTCTGGGCAGCCTGTTCCATTCGCTGCTTCGCGTGGATGTCTTCTTCCTTGTCCTTATGTTCGCCCTCACCATGTATATCCGGCATGCCATCAATGAAAACACGCGCATCATCCTTCGGGCGCTTGCCAATACCCGCAACCGCTGACATGAACGGCTACTGGCTGAATTTGAGTTTCTCTGCGCCCTCGGCAGCGTTTCTTAGCGCTCTCCGCGGTCAAACGTTTTTGTTTTCGAGCAATCACCGTAGAGGATCGCTAAGGAACTGCGAGATGTGAAAAAATCAGTCCAGGACCTCCGAGGAAGTCCCATGAACGCGGATAACGGACGCTCTCTTCGATCCGCGTTCATCGGGGAATCCGCTGGATTCGCCCTGGAAAGACTGCGAGATGCGAAAAGGCTTTACCAGAAAACCACAACCCGACGAGCCCACCACGCCCGTCAAGAACTACATCACGCCGAGCGGACTCGAGCGTCTCAAAGATGAGCGCCGGTTTCTGCTAAGCAGGGAACGCCCGGCTGTGGTGGAGGTCGTGGCGTGGGCTGCCAGCAACGGCGACCGCAGTGAGAACGCCGACTATCAGTACGGCAAGCGGCGCCTGCGGCAGATCGATGGCAGGATTCGCTTTCTCACCAAGCGAATCGAGGCCGCGGAAGTCGTGGACCCGGAAGCTCCGAGAGGGGGACAGGCGGCGAAGCGGGCATTCTTCGGAGCAACCGTTCGCTATGCCAACGCCGCCGGAGCCGAGCGAGTGGCCAGCATCGTGGGTACCGACGAGATCGATCTCGATCGCAACTACATCAGCTGGGTGTCGCCTCTGGGCCGCGCGTTGATGAAGTCGACAGAGGGTGACACCGTAATCCTTCAATTGCCCGGCGGTACAGAATCCCTCACCGTGCTGGAAGTGTCTTACAAGCGCATCCCTGTGGAACCGTTCCGTGAACCATCTGGATCCGAGGCCTCGACCAGGGGACTCTCTCGCCGCCGCTAATCCACGTGACAAAGCTTAGCCCCAGCGCGCATTTTTGACTCTGTATCTTGCTGGTTGCGGATTGGGTCGCGGATGTGGATTGTCAGGTGTTACGCAATCAACTTTGACCGCCAATTTCTCGAGAAGAGTTACAGCTCATGAAGGATCTACCCGCTAAGTTGGGCTTTCGAGCCGCAAACGCCTGATTTCAAACGTCCTGGTTCCATCCAGGCGTCCGCACGATCGTGGGAACCTGTGGCACTGGCGGTTGGTTACCAGTGGTTACGACCTTCTATTACCTTCTCGCAATTGTCAGAGTACACGTCCCAACGTAATCTCAACCCATGATGAATCGATACAAATCGGGGACAAGCGCAAAACGGAGCGCGGGTGTTCTCGAGTCGATGGTCGTCATAGGGAGATGTACCCATGAAGTCAATTCTAGCTTTGGCCTTTTCTATCTCAATCCTCACTGGAATCTGCGCAGCGAAGGAACTTCCGAACGCTCCTAGCGCAGTAGCGAATGCGGAACCTTTTGTAGTTGAAACAACGTCGACTGTCGCCGCGGCGCCGAAGATGGCCGAGACCAAGATAGTCGACCGAAAGTTCCTGGCCCTGGCCGTGATCTCGACCGGCAGCACCTTCGCCGATTCTTACACCACACTGTTTGCGCGCGACAACTTCCTTGCGGGCAAGACGAACGTCTGCAACATGGAAACTCAGTCCGCCTACCTGTATGGCACGCATCCCACGGTCGGCCGCGCCTATGCTGTCGCCTCGATCAAGAGTGCCAGCTCTCTCTTCGCCGCCTACTACATGCGCAAACACCACAACAAGTTCTGGAGCCTGCCCCTGGTAGCGAACTCTGTCATCGGCCTGCAGGGCGTCACTCAGAACATGCGAGCTTGCAACTAGCTGTTAAGCTCACGCCGCCTGCATCGCAGGCGGCTCACGCCGCGGAAGCGGCCGCGTCCCTTGTCTTATCCAAGCTTCCTCGATCGTCGACGAGCAACAACCTAAACCAAGAGTCCTCGGTGCTCCCCGCGCCCTCTGCATTGATCAGAAACAAAATCAGCGGGTTGCCCACCCTTCCCGCGGTTTGTGCGGGAGGGTGGGCCCCACGTCTCAACACCATATGAGTCGATGAGGCGTATCGCAGTCTGCCGCGATCGATTGGGTTTTAGAGTTCAGCGTCATAGAATTAAAAATGTGAGACGTGATACGCGGCCAGTAAAAGAGCAGGTTAAGTCTGGATTTCTGATAGCCGGTAAACTCGTGGCCGCCTTCTGCATCGTGGCGATCTTCCTATCCGGCTATTCGTTAATTGCAGCAATGCTTCCCGGCTCAGCCGCCACGAAGGAAAAACCGTCGAATGAGCCCACGATCATGGACGCGCGGAAATGGAGCCAAGACCTCGCCGTTTTTCGTGAGCAGATGCCGAAAATCCACGGGAATCTCTTTCACGCGATGACGCCGCAGCAGTTCAACGATGCCATCGACGCGCTCGAGAAGAGATTGCCTGGCCTGGACTCGAATCAAGTTAAGGTAGGAATCTTACGTCTGGTTGCGATGATCCATGACGGGCACACCCGTGTACGGCAAGAGACCCTCGGGAACCATATGCTGCCGGTGCGCCTCTATTTTTTCGCCGACGGCCTGTATGTCGAAGCTGCGGACCGCCCATACGCGGGCCTTGTCGGCGGACGAGTGCTGCGCATTGGCGCCCTGTCGGCTGAAGACGCGTACACCGCTGTGCGCGACCTCATTCCTATCGACGGCGACAACGAATATCGGCAGAAGCTTCTTGCCCCTGACCTCATGATCGATCCGGAAGTGCTGCAAGCTGTGGGAGCTACCGCGACCCCCGACGCAGTGTCTCTGACCGTCGAGAAAGACGGCCATGAAATTACCGCAAACCTGCCGGCAGATACATTTCGGCCCTGGAATAACCACGGCTGGCCCAAGGATCCTGAGGGATGGGTGAATGCGAGACGTCAAGACAAGCCGTTGCCGCCCTGGCTCCAGCACAGCGACAGAAAATATTGGCACACCTATTTGGACAATGGAAAGACACTCTATATTCAATTCAACGAGGTCCACGATGAACCGGGATCCGACCCGATATCAAAATACTTTCCGGCTTTGCTCAAAGACGCCGAACAAAAGCAGGTCGATAGGATCGTCCTCGATTTGCGCTTGAATGGAGGTGGCAACAATGAGCTGAACCGTCCAATCTGGCACGCCTTGCTCAAGAGCGAGCGTCTGAATCAGAAAGGACGGTTGTGGGTCATCGTTGGGCCAAAAACGTTTTCCGCCGCCACCAGTTGCGTGGACGAACTCGAACTGAATACAAACGCCCTCTTTGCTGGAGAGCCCACGGGAGAGTCACCGAATCAGTGGGGAGACCCGAACGATCTTAGGCTGCCCAATAGCGGGATCGTAGTTCAGGCGTCAACTCTATGGTGGCAACTGGAAGACCCGCGCGACCATCGCTCCTACCTCAAGCCGGATCTCCCCGCCCCGCTGACATTTGCGGATTATGCAATGGGTATCGATCCAGTGATGCAGGCAATTGAACGGACAACCGAGAGCAGCGCCCCGATCGATGCCAACAAGCTGCATTGAAAGCCGCATCTATGGTCGGCTGCGTTTTGCCCTGTTGGGGAACTGCGTTTCTCAGGGCGCGGAATCCCACGTATCATCACAACCCTCGCGGTAAACCACCCATCAAAGCAAGACATGCCGATCGAAGACACCGTTCTGTCGCTGAATCCAGACACCCAGACACTCGTCGGTCTTGAGGGTGCGCTGCGTGGAATCGGGTTCCAAGTCATTTCCGTTTCGACTCCCATACAAGCGCGATTCGAGATTGAGATGGGAAGATGCGGAGTTTTCCTCGTCAGTTACGTGATGTCATCAGTGATCTGCCGCGATTTGATCGGTCTTTTCAGAAGCAGCTGCCCCGCCGGACTGGTGGTGTTCAGGGTGGAAAACGAAGACGACACCTTGCTCGATGCAGATTTAGTCGTCGGCAGCCGGGACAAGCCACAGTCCGTCGCCATGAAAATTGCGTCGATAGTAGCTAAGGCAAGTTGATGGTGTTCCCCAACGATTCGCCGGCTGCCTTGGATCGATTTCAAACAAGTCACTTCAGGCCAGGAAGACGACGGTAACGTTGCTCACCCCGGCAACGAGGACAGGCATGATCGAACTCCTCGATGACATACGTTTCCCCCGATAGTACGAGTTCCTCGGCATGCGTCCTTGCCTCTTCCGACGTCTCGAACGCTTTCCAATCAAGCGTCGAATCAGACCAACGAACATGGAAATGGACCGTCCCAGTCGGCACCGTAATCCCCCAAGGGAGTAGGCCGCAGAGGACCGCATGAGGAATGTGATTGAAATCACAACTGCTTCGATTTTGTCCGCGTTATGTTCCTGAGATTCAGACGAATTCTAAATTTTTTATCGGCAATAAAATCGAGCCGCGAGGATCAATCTAGGGCTATCGGTGTGATTGTGATCACAGTGTTCTTGTTGCTCTGCGTGCAATCCTGGAGCGAGTCTTGAGGTTGCCGCCCTTTGCATTTCAAGTTGGACACAAATAGACACTCGACATGCGCTTGGGAGGTTCGCTCCATGCCGGCAGCAGAGGTGAATTCGGCTCCGATCGGATTGGCCGACGCGCTGAGCGCTCTCAGCAACAGCGAACAAGTGAGTTTTATTCTCGACTCCTCGCTGAATCTGGCCTATTACAACAAGGCTTGGAGCAGATTCGCTCGTGAGAATTCCGCGCCCCAACTGGCCGGTCTAGCGGCTATCGGTACGAACCTGTTGAGCGTCATCGACGAAAGCCTGCGGCCTTTTTACAGGGAGGCTTTTCAAAAGGTTTTACGAGAAAACGCTATATGGGAATGGCAATATGAATGTTCCAGCCCGGAACTGTTTCGGAAATTCCTGATGCGGGTTCATCCCATCAGCCCGAGCGGATGGCTGCTTGTGACGAACAACGTTCTCGTCGAGGTTGAGCGTGCGCATGGGCAAATCGACTCCTCCCATTACGTCAACGCCGACGGACTAATTCTCATGTGTGTTCATTGCCGGTGTTCCAAGAGGACGGCTGCGCCCGAGCGATGGGACTTCGTTCCAGCAAACCTCAAATCGGAAGTTCCGAACATTACGCACGGTTTGTGTCCGATCTGTAAGAGCTATTTCTATCCCACCCCTCTCGAAGCAGAAGGCATCGAGCCTTAGCGAGTTTGGCTGTCGTTCTCAGGCCCTGGCACTCTAAGCCCTCCCGGGTGGTCAATGAGTGCTTCTCGATGTTTCACCGGTCCTGCAGCACTGGGGACTATCATGTGAGCCATGAAACGGAGATTTCTCATCAGTTTGCTCGGCTTTGTTTTGATGCCTTTTGTCACTCTCAGAGGGCAAGAGATCTCGGCACATAAGGGCGAAAAGAGTGGCTTCACCAGTACTGATGGAACGTTTCATTTTGAATACCCCGCTTCTCTCGTGCGGTGTGAACGAAATCCAAATCAAACTGATCTATGGGAGCCAGTCGAATCGTGCCAAGCCTACATTCCTGTTTGCTCCGACTCCTCCCAGTCTGACGGGACGGTTACGTGCATTGCCTATCCTGCTGAGAGAATGAAGGGCACGAGCTCCCAGGCGGCAGCGTTCTCCGTAAGTGAACTAAGAGCGGCAACAACGAAAGCGGAATGTCTAAAGGTGGAAGAGCCACCACCGCACGTTGGAAGACTACGTAAAGAAACCGTGAACGGAGAGACCTTCACAGTTATAGAGACGGACGGAGTTGCAACTGGCAATTTGATTGAAGGTTACGTCTATCGCAGCTTTCACAGGGACAAGTGCTACGAACTTGACATCAGAATCGCGTTTTCAAATCCTGCCTACGCCGATCCCGGGACGATGAAGAACTTCGATTTTAAGTTGGTCCATCAGCGTTTGAAGCAGGTGCTCGACACATTCAGGTTCATCAAATAGGCGTTGCCCCAAAGCCGTTTCTGCTCGGACATATCGGACGAGAATATCACTGCTAACCTTCATAACCGTCGAAACCAGGTGATTGATCCCGACCGAGAGTCGCCAGACCCTTAATGAGTGCTACGGCGATTTTTCAATAAAGGCCACCGTGACGGTGTATCGTCACCCCGGAGGCGTTTCATGCGTGTACGGGCAACTCTCTTATTGGCAATGCTGCTGCTCATAGTGCAGGTGGTCGCGCAATCCCGTGAAGAGCCGATGATCAGGGGAGCGCAAGAAAACGTCTTTCACACCAGCCCTCTTCTACCTGACTGCTATACCTACGCCGTCGAACGCGGTGATCCGCAAACCGGTCCCTCAGTGACCCTCTCAAGACTCGCATCCGGATGCAAGGTGCCGTGGCACATTCATTCGGCGAATGCACAGGTCTTGTTTGTGCGGGGCTCTTTTGAACTAACCATGAAAGGCCAGCCGGCTCAGCTTCTAAGCCAAGGGGCTTACGCCTATGTTCCGGCCGAACACCAGCACCAGGAGATCTGCCTGGATGGTTGTATGTACTACGTCATCCGGGAAGGTCCCGCGGATGTTCGTTACGTAGACGCTGCCGGTAAGGAGATTTCTCCAGAACTCGCGCTTGCAGCGGTCGGAGAGCGCCGTGCCAAAGCCATGTCCGCGCGCTAATAGTCCGCGTGAAGGCATCGCGGCTGCATCCAGAAAGTCATTGAGCCACAGGGAGTGGGCGTGTAAATTGACGCCCGCCATCCGGCATGATGATGCGCGGAGTGAAAAGCAGCGTTCCGCCGCTGTTACCTGTGCAATGTTTGGCGTGTTCCGCAACGAGGACGAAACGCGCTCTGAGTTTCTGTCGTTGATCCGCCAGCGCCACAACGGCGTGTTGGCAGACGGGTCCGAACGGCATTCCTTCAGCGCTCCACGGTGTTCTCTGTGGGGAAGATTTCGACTTTCTTCGTAACCAGGCTCGCTTTCCTTCCAAATCCCTGTCGAATAAAATGACGCCGCTCAACGTTCGCGAAATTCAATCGTGGAGAACACAATGACGAGACGTCCGTTTCTCGCTATCGCCCTGCTCGCGGCGGCGTTCGCCTTGCTCGCTCATGCGCAAGACGCCATGAAGAAAGACGCTGCCCTTAAACCCGCCGACCCGGAATTCAAGGTCGTGCTCGATTCCTGGAACGAGATTGGTGCCAAACTTGTAGCCATGGCCGAAGATTTTCCCGAAGACAAATATGATTTCAAGCCCACCCCCGCGGAACGCAGCTTTGCCGAACAAGTGCTGCACGCTGCCGGCGCGAATTATTTCTTCACCAATCCCGCGATGGGGAAAGAGCCTCCTCCGGGAGAAGATCCGAAGCGCGAGAATTACAAAACGAAGGCAGACATTGTCGCATTCCTGAAGAAATCCGTCGCCGATGGCGCGGCAGCGATTCAATCCAAGGGTGAAAAGGGACTGAACTCTACGGTTCCCTATGGGCATCAGGAAGCTCGCGTTCTCGACATCGCCTATGGTTTGATCGAGCACAGCGGCGAACACTATGGCCAGCTCGTTGTCTACTACCGCCTGTCGGGCCTGGTTCCCCCGGAGTCCCGGCCCAAGAAATAAAACTGGAGTTGGAAAGGAATCCCCGTCCGTATCGCGCGCAGTTTGCGCGATACGGCGGGGATTTTGACTTCAGGAGGGACTCTCAGCTCAGTACTCAATCCGTCGAACCGCATATGGATACCTCTGCTTCCACTCGGAAACAGCTTGACCATGACGAGAACGCAATAGGAGACGGCGTCTGGTGGACGTGACGCCTGCGGTAACGAAGCAGAGGCACATCATCATCTCGTTAGTTCTCATTGACTAGCCCTGGGGTCCCGCATACCATGGCGACGCGCCAATGATCGGCCAAATCATCTCCCACTACCGCATCAACGAGAAGCTTGGTGGCGGCGGAATGGGCGTCGTATACAAGGCCGAAGACACCCGCCTTCATCGTTTTATCGCCCTGAAGTTTCTTCCCGACGAAGTCGCCCGCGACCCGCAGGCCCTCAGTCGCTTCCAGCGTGAAGCGCAAGCCGCCTCTGCCCTCAATCACCCGAACATCTGCACCATTCACGATATTGGCGAGGAGAATGGCGTGGCGTTCATCGCCATGGAATTTCTCGAAGGCGTGACCTTGAAGCACCGTATCGCCGGTCGGCCCATGGATCTCGAGACCTTGCTGCCCTTGGCTATCGAAGTGGCCGATGCACTCGACGCTGCGCACGGCAAAGGAATCGTCCACCGCGATATCAAGCCCGCCAACATCTTTGTTACTGATCGCGGACACGCGAAGATTCTCGACTTCGGTCTGGCCAAAGTAGAGGCTGACAGCTCCCCCAACACCCAGACACGCACCATGCCCGAGCAGCAATTGACCAGCCCCGGCTCCACGCTCGGCACCGTATCCTATATGTCGCCCGAGCAGGTACGCGCGAAAGATCTCGATGCTCGCACCGACCTCTTCTCCTTCGGCGCCGTGCTCTACGAAATGGCGACCGGAACGCTTCCCTTCCAGGGCGAAAGCTCCGGTGTAATCTTCAAAGCGATCCTCGACTCGGCTCCGCCTTCGCCCCTTCGCTTCAATCCGGTGCTACCTCCCAGGCTCGAAGACATCATCAATAAGGCCCTGGAGAAGGATCGCAACCTGCGTTACCAGGGCGCGGCCGAGATGCGCGCCGACTTGCAGCGTTTGAAGCGTGACACCGACTCGGGACGCTCCGGCTTCATCTCGGGATCGCAGGCTGCCGTGCAACCGGTAACTGCGGCTGCCAGCGGATCGAGCGCGGCAGCGATACCGGCACAACCTCGCGCCAGTCGCAACCTCTTGGCATTTGCTGTCGGCGGAGTCGCCCTGATTGTCATCGCCGTCCTTGCGTACCTCGCATCCCGACCTCTGCCCGCGCCGAGTGTCTCGGGCTACGTTGCAATCACCCATGATGGAAATCGCAAGGCCATCGTCGGAACGGACGGCGCACGATTGTATCTGGCCGAGTTCTCCACGGAAGGAAATCTCTTCGGCCAGTTATCGGTCAACGGTGGAGAAATAGCCAAGGTTCCACTTCCCACCGCGACCATGGCCCAACTGGCGGTTTCTCCTGATGGTTCTACCCTTTTGGCTGCCGACGAAGTGGGCCAGACCGCATTCCACGGCCCCATGTGGTTAGTGCCTGTGCTGGGCGGCTCGCCTCGCAAACTCGGAGACGCCGCTGCCCAGGGCGGAGAATTTTCTCCCGATGGCCGAACCATCGTATATGGCGATGGGAATGACCTGGATCTAATCAATAGTGATGGCACCGGACAGCGCAAACTGATGTCCCTTACCGGCGGGGTTTTTGAGCCCGACTTTTCGCCGGATGGCAGCATGGTCCGCTTCCGACTTGGCGGGAGTATTTTTGGAGAAAGTGCACTTTGGGAAGTTTCAGTCGACGGCAAGAATCTGCATCCGTTGTTACCGAATTGGCACAATCCTCCAAGAGAGTGTTGCGGTCGATGGACGTCCGATGGGCAATATTTTGTCTTTGCCTCCCAGGGAAACATTTGGGCTCGATCAGAAAAACGAGGCTTGTTTGGAAAGAGCGCTTCGCAGCCCGTGCAACTGACTTCGGGGCCCATGAGCTTCTGGTCGCCACTGCCCAGCAAAGATGGCACGAAACTGTTCGTCGGTGGTGGGCTGGCGCATGGCGAACTCTCGCGCTACGACGTCAAGTCTGCACAGTTCCTTCCGTTTCTGGGGGGTATCTCCGCCGACAGCGTGAGCTTCTCTAAAGATGGACAGTGGGTGGCGTACACCGCTTACCCCGAATCAACCCTCTGGCGCTGCAAGACCGATGGTAGCCAGCGCCTTCAGCTCACCTATCCACCCACGGCCGCAGTGCTGCCGAGATGGTCCCCCGATGGCAAGCAGCTCGCATTCTATGAGGTTCTGTCAGGTCAAAATGCGAAGTTGCGCACGATTTCGGCAGATGGCGGAACGTCCACCGAACAGATCCCAGACGACCCTGAGGACAAACTCGATCTCGACTGGTCCCCTGATGGCACAAAGATTATCTTCGGCAACGGACCTGCGAGTCCCAACAGTAAGCTTCAATTGCTCGATTTGAACACCCATCAGCGATCCACCGTCCCCGGCTCAACCGGCCTCTACTCCTCGCGATGGTCGCCGGACGGCCGCTACATCGCCGCCATGACTTTTGATTCCCGTGTGCTGATGCTCTTCGACTTTCAAACCCAAAAGTGGCAGGAACTCGCACGCGTCACGATGGGTTTTCCCAACTGGTCCAAAAACTCAGACTACGTCTACTTCCTGCACGAAGAAGATCAACCCTCAGTAATGAGAGTTCACCTTAGTGATCACAAAGTCGAAACCGTCGCTGACCTGAAGCATTTTCGTCAGGCAGGTTACTGGAGCGTCTGGCTGGGTATGGCTCCCGATGATTCTCCGCTCCTGCTCCGCGACATCGGCACCCAAGAGGTTTATGCCCTCGACTGGCAGACGAAATAACTCTGGCTTGTGTTTTGCCACCACTCGGCGAATCGATGAGTGTAGTCGCGATTTTCGACAACGAACTGGGCGTGAGAACGCTTACGTTCAGCGAATCTCCATCCAATTCATAGCCTTGTTTTTGATCTCTTCATACTGCGGCATGGTCGCGGGAATCCAGACATACCCGAAGAAAAATCTGTAAATGGCTCCATGTTCTGAAAGCCGCAAAGCCGGCTCTCGGAAGATGTTCCCGCGCTGCTCGCATACAAAATGGATGCGACCGGGTCGAACCCTGTGGTTGCCCAATGACAGACCGCCGCGCATGGAAATCATCTCATTCGTCACTTCAATCTCATATTCTCGGCGTTGTGAATCGAAAAGGAGGAATGTGCCCGCTGCCACAACCGCGTCAAAGAGTTTCTCTCCAAGTCCCAACGGGTCTTGTGCAAACCACAATCGGTGAATAAGGACTGTTCCCAGAAACGTACCCGCGAACACGAAACCGGTACGTGTGGCGCGTTTCGAGAGAGAGACTTGCTCGGATTTGACGTGATACAGCATCCCATGCGGGTCCGCGAAACGGCATCATTTTACGCCGGACTCTTCATAACTAACGAAACTGGGCCAACTCACTTTGAGGACTGGGGACTGACCGAACCGACGGCCGACCCCATGTAGACTCTGAAATCATGAGTCCAGCTACGAATTTGGAAAGAGTTGAGCTATACCTAAAAGCGATTGAGAATGGCGATTTCGGCTACATCGCCGATTTGTTCTCTCCTGATGCCGTCCTGGAACAGCTTCCGAATCGGATTTATCCGAACGGCATTCGCTCTGGAGCATCGAGGATGGCCGAAGCTTTCGAGAAGGGTCGAAAACTCCTTTCCAGTCAGAGCTACGAAGTCAGCAGTTGTGTCGCCGAGGGAGACAGTGTATCGATCGAGGTTCTCTGGACCGGCACGCTAGCACTCGCCTTTGGCACCTTGTCGGTCGGTTCTCAGATGCGTGCCCACTCCGCCATGTTTTTCCAGTTCAAGGACGGGAAGATCGTCAGCCAGCGCAATTACGACTGTTTTGAGCCTTGGTAACGCAGACTCGATCAACGAGTGACGTGGCGATGTTTCGACAATCATCGGCTTACTTGCACTGCTCCCACCACTCATTCATCGACAAAGTGACAGAGTACCAATGGCTTTCCAAACGACGAACTTCATCTACGTTCCATGGTATGCCGCTGCTGAAAGCGAGTTCGTCGGGTCGAACACGAGATAAACGGTCCAGTCACCAATTGGGACACGGCCCCATCCGTCCCACTCAATGTGCGGCAACTGTCCGTCAACTTTTGGCTGTGCAGGTTGCCCCACCCTTCCCGCGGTTTGTGCGGGGGGGTGGGCCCTCGGAAGGAATCGTGCAGATAGCGGTTTTACCTCTAATACACCGGAATCTCCAATCGAACGACCGAGAGACAAACAACGCGCTCGGCTAACCGGCCTTATGAGACATACGTTTGGGGAACAGAAGAGGCGATCTATTTAGCACTCGATGGATTGACCTGGATATTAACTAACGCGGCCGAGCAGTCTGAATGAGGTGAACCGTCACCGACGCCCGTGCCGTCGGATCAGCTTTCGAGACGGCCGTCAAAGTTACGAGGGCTGGATCCGGCAACACGCTCGGAGCAATGTACAAGTCGCCTGTCACCTTACCGCACCCAGCACCCGAGCAACCCGATCCGCTAACACTCCACTCCACTGCATTCTCCTTCGTTCCTGTCACTGTGGCGGTAACTACCTCCGAACCTCCGATCGGTACACGCAGATCGCCGGGTGCTGTGATGATGACCGCGACAGTTGATTTCGACTTCGTGTCCGGGTTGTAACAAAAGCGAAACCTCAGAGCGAGATATGGTCCGAGAAAATCTTGAGGTAGGGCACGGAAAGGACTCGACGCGACAATGCTTCCCCACGCAGCACGATCGAGAGCATCGTCGCCGGAACTGGCTATGGACCGGATGTCGGCAACCTTTCCGTCTCTTGTGATAGCGAACTCAATCGTCACCTTCCCCTGCTTCAACTTCTCGGAATCGGGGATGAGGCTATGCCAGTTCTGTTTCACCTGCGAAATAGCTAGCTGAAGGTAAGGGCCGAAATTGATGCCCTGCGTATCACTGAGAATGTCGACCAACCCACACTCTTGGGACCAACTCCTCGGACCGACTTCGTGAGTTTGCGATTTCTGGTCAACGCTACCTGTCGGAGGCTCAGCCTTGGGACCCTGTGGTGCTGGCGCATCCTGTCCCAATAGAAACACGCCCCAAAAAATAAATACCGCTAGTCTCATAGTGAAGCCTTCGGGTGGGAAGAACGCCCGAGTATATTCCAACCTCCAGACAAGAGTTGACTCCGGTTGCCCCACCCTTCCCGCGGTTTGTGCGGGAGGGTGGGATGCTCGCAAACCACACCGTCTAAAGTCGTTTTCAAGTGAAATGCCTCTGGGCGTCGCAATCAAACCGTGACACGTTGGCGTGGACCGGAACTGCCAGAAGCCCTCTGCGTTAAATCTTTTGAGTTTTCCACACCTTATTTCTGGACATGTGACGAACAACCTTTACTCAGAATCGCAAAAACGCGGACACTGGAACCGTGCGCGGACTAGCCCAACCAGCGAGGACCAGCAATCCAAACTCTCGATCTGCAGCGTACGCTAACTCCTTACCTTTGAATATTTTGCCAGTAACTCTTCTGGAATCAATATTTTGCAGCCGTCGAACCATACCCTTCGCGCGTAACTCCAATCCATCCAATATTTTAGAGATCCGATACCAAAAAAATGACAGGGGGGAGATATCCTCCGTGGTTTATCTTTCTCTCCAATGAAAGCCATCGACCGCACCCGCCTGCAGTCCTTGATGCAACGCGAACAAAAGAAGTTTGTGGACGAGCGCCCGAAGTCGAAAGCGCTCTTCGACCGTGCTCGCAAATCTCTGCTCGCCGGCGTTCCCATGAACTGGATGGTGAAGTGGGCCGGCGCTTTTCCTCCATTCGTCCGCGAGGCGCAGGGCGCGCATTTCTTCGACGTCGACGGCCACCGCTACACCGATTTTTGTCTCGGCGACACCGGAGCGATGACAGGACATTCCCCATTCGCCACGGTGAAAGCCGCGGAAGAGCAGATGCGCCGCTGGATTACGCTCATGCTCCCTGGCGAAGACGCCATCATCGTCGCCGAGGAATTGCAGAAGCGCTTCAACCTTCCGTTCTGGCAATTCGCGCTGACCGCGACCGACGCGAATCGTTTCTCCATCCGGCTGGCACGACAGATTACTGCGCGTCCGAAAATCTTGGTCTTCAACTGGTGCTATCACGGCACCGTCGACGAATCCTTCATCAATCTCGCCGCGGATGGCACCGTCGGTCCTCGCCCTGGAAACATCGGTCCTCCCGTCGATCCAGCAGTCACCACCAAGGTCGTCGAATTCAACGATGTCGCGGCGCTCGAGCAGGCGCTCGCTCCCGGCGATGTCGCCTGCGTCTTGGCCGAGCCTGCCATGACCAACGTTGGCATCGTGCATCCGCAGCCCGGATATCATCAGGCGCTGCGCGAACTCACGCGGAAATATGGCACGCTGCTGATCATCGACGAGACGCACACGATCTGCGCGGGTCCCGGAGGATTTACGCGCGCCGAAAATCTCGATCCCGACGTCCTCGTTTTCGGCAAGGCAATCGGTGGCGGGATTCCGGGCGCAGCCTACGGCTTCTCGCAGGAAATTGCCGATCGCATCGCAGCCAAGCATGAGTTGGAAAATTGCGATGTCGGAGGCATCGGCGGAACGCTGGCCGGCAACGCACTCTCTCTCGCAGCCATGCGCGCCACCCTGACGAAGGTCCTGACCAAAGAAGCTTTCGACCGCATGATTCCGCTGGCTCAGCGCTGGACCGCAGGCGTTGCCAAAGCAATCGCCGAAGTCGGCCTCCCGTGGCACGTGACGCAGCTTGGTTGCCGCGCCGAATACATGTTCGGCCCCGAGCCTCTGACGGGCACGCAGGCGCACGATGCGATGGACTTCGAACTCGAGCGTTTCATGCACCTTCACGCCATGAATCGCGGAATCCTGTTGACGCCCTTTCACAACATGGCTCTCATGTGCCCGCAAACCGAAAATGAGGACGTCGACAAACACACAAAAGTCTTCCGCGAAGCGGTGAAGGAGTTGGTGGCTTGAGGTGTCTGGTAGTCTGTGTTCTTCGGCATGAAGAAAATTTCTGCGACGCTAACCTTGGCTCTCGCGCCGCTGCTGTTCACGGCGTGCGCAACCATCGCGCCTCCGCAGCCTCCAACGTTGGAATTGCCCAAGCCGCCATTGGACTTGCGCGCCGTTCGCAAGGGCAATCACGTCGTCCTTACATGGACAGTCCCCAGTGTGACCACCGATCGCCAGATCATTCACGCAGTCGGTCCGACGAAGATTTGCCGCGGCCCTCGTCTCGACCCGACGTCCTGCGGAACTCCCGTGGGCGAGAGCGCTGCAGTTGTCGCCTCGAAATCCGGTGAAACCCCGAAAAAGAAAGTGCAGGCTTCTTATACCGACACCCTGCCCGCTCTTCTCGAAAGCGACTCACCCTCCGATGTGACGTTTTACGCCGTGCAGGTATTCAACGTCGACGGTCGGGCAGCAGGACTTTCGAACCGCGTGCCGATTCCCTTGGTCCGAACCTTAGCGCCGCCTCGAGACTTCTCTTCACAAGTGACGAATGAAGGCGTCGTCTTGAGTTGGTCCGGCGTGGCCTCGCCTGCCTCACCGGGTTCGCGCTACGTGTTCCGTATTTACCGCCGTGCCGACACCCAGCAACGGACACTCGTGGGCGAAGTTCCCGCCGCCGGCCAATCACGCAGGACTCTCGCCGATCCAGAAATTGAATGGCAGAAGAATTACGCATACACGATCGAAACCGATACGTTGATCGACCGCTCCGGCAAGTTGCCACAAGTGATCGAGGGTGAAGACAGCCCTGCAGTCACCGTCTTCGCCGACGACAAGTTTCCTCCCGCCGTCCCGGCCGCGCTGCAGGCCGTATTTTCCGGGCCGGGGCAAAAGGCGTTCATTGACTTAGTGTGGGCGCCCGATTCAGATGCCGATCTCGCTGGCTACAACATCTACCGTCACACCGAGGGTACGTCGCCGGTCAAAATCAACAGTGACCCCACACAAGCCCCGGCATATCGCGATGCCGCCGTCGAAGCGGGCAAGCGCTATTTCTATTCTGTTTCCGCCGTCGACGTTCGCGGAAATGAGAGCGGCCGCTCCGAAGAAGCCAGCGAATCCGTTCCGTAACAATTTCCGCACAGGGAAAATTTTCTTAACCTTCCCCGTCTGCTTCGGCAGATGTGATTAGATAGATGCGATGAAATATTGCCGATTTCAATTCAATGGACAAGCGCACTACGGGCTTGTCGAGTCCGTCGCCGGGCAGGACGCGATTGTGCGCCTGCTGCTCACCCCGCCCGAAGAGGCTGACGGGGATATGGAAGGATTGCGCACGCGGAAGATCGAAGCGATTCCTTTGGTTCAGGCAGTTCTGCTGCCACCGGTGCGTCCGTCGAAGATCGTGTGCGTCGGCCGCAATTATCGCGAGCACGCGGCTGAACTCGGCCACGAAGTCCCCAAAGAGCCGCTGATTTTCCTGAAAGCCACTTCTGCATTGCTGGCGCCCGGCGCCGTAGTGCGTCGTCCAAAAATTTCCGGACGCGTGGATTTCGAAGGCGAATTGGGAGTGGTGATCGGCAAGACCTGCTACCAGCCTTCCGCCGACGCTGACATTCGCCAGTACATTCTTGGATACACCTGCGTGAACGACGTGACCGCGCGCGATTTGCAGGAAAAAGATGGCCAGTGGTCGCGCTCCAAGGGCTTCGATACGTTTTGTCCCGTGGGCCCAATCGTCACCGATGAGATCGATCCGTGGGCCGGTGTCGGAGTCGGCACGCGCGTCAACGGCGAAGTGAAGCAGGCCGGGAACACGCGCGATTTCATCTTCGCCCTCGACGTGGTGATCCGGCACATCGCCCAGGCGATGACGCTATTCCCGGGTGACCTCATTCCCAGCGGCACTCCGTCTGGCGTAGGTCCCGTAGTTGCCGGCGACAACATGGAAGTCACCGTCGATGGCGTGGGAACGCTGCGAAATCCGGTAGCGGACGAGTAGAAGACCTGAGATCTTAGCTTTCCTTCGTGGACCTTCGTGTCCTTAGTGGTTGATGACTTTGAAGTGGATCTACTGCAACCGAAAGCGCTCCCGAATTAGCCGCTGTAGTCTCGGTTTGTAGATCAGGTCGTAAGCGAGTTCCTTGTCCGGAAACATCGCCAGCGCCGCCTGCTTGGTGCCGGCCGCCAGTTCCGACGCTTCTTCGATCGTCAGGTTGGGATCCTGCCCGATCACCGACATCACCATGCTGATCATCATTTGCAGGCGTCGGATCTTCCGGGCTTCTTCTTCGCGCTCGCGCGGAGCGTCGTTTTCCTCCAGCGGATATGGCGCTCCATTCGATGCCTGCCCAGAAGTATTCATCGGCTCCCCTTACTTCGCCCCACGGATCGTGCTTAATTGTTGGATGATCCGGCCCGGTTAGGCGTTGCGCCCGTCGCGTGTGACTATTCTGCCCTAAGTCGTAAAAAGTGCAACGGCCCGAAAGTGCTTCCTGGCAAGCCTGCGCAAACCTCTGTCTCGGAAAGCGCATCCAGTCTGGGCGCATTTGAGCGGGACCGATCCTAGTCCCCCCGCAGGAGTAGAATCGCTCAGAGCAAACGGACGCCGAACGAAATCGGCTCAGACATAGGAGATTTAATGCCAGAACCAGTTTCATCATCCACGCCCACTCCCGATCCGAACGAGAAGCTGGTGAAGGTCTTCGATTCCGAGCAAGAGTCCGAGGCATTGGTGGTCAAAGGTCTGCTCGACTCAGCGAATATCGAGAGCGATTTGCAATCGGCGTCTTTGCTGCAGGACGCATTTCCGGGACTTGGCGGAATGATTATTCTTGTGCGGGAAGAGGACGCGGCTGCCGCGCAGAAGCTGATTGCAGACTATCGTCAACCCGTCGACAGCGAGGATGAAACCGCCGAGTACGAAGCTATCGAGGATCCGAAGGCCTGACCGATTTGCCGTCCAGATAAAAGGTGACCGCTCCATCCATGTCGGTGCGATAGACGCGGGTTCCGGCTGCGCCCAGTTTCTCGAGGGTCTCGCGCCGTGGGAGTCCGAAAGAATTTCCTGCTCCCACTGAGATGACTGCAAATTTCGGCTTGGCGGAAGCAACTAGCTCAGGCGTCGTGGC
Organism: uncultured Acidobacteriota bacterium; assembly: GCA_963819455.1. GTDB lineage: Bacteria > Acidobacteriota > Terriglobia > Terriglobales > Acidobacteriaceae > Sulfotelmatobacter. Next base: position 417,284 of record CAWFWF010000006.1, on the reverse strand, counting down.
ATTCGCGCTTCCGTGATGGCCAACCTTGAGTAATGTCGCCTCCGGATTTTCAAGCGCGGCGATGCGGCGCTCGACCTGTTTCTCAGCATCCCCTTCGAGCAGCACCGACGAGTCTTTGTAGCTCACAAGTAATACCATCGAGTCGTTGTTCTGTGGCTTGCTGCCGACGTTCCACTCGCGCGGCGGGAACAAAACGCGAACAGCCGCACCGCCCAGATCGAACTCGTCCCCTTCCCAATAGCGCACAACATTGATTCCGAGGTCCTGCGCGGTAGAAAGGATATCCTCGAGCGCATGACTCGGCGGAAGCACGCCGAGCCACAGCTCCTTCGGGCGAAAGTTCTTCAGAACAGCAATCATCCCGCCGATGTGGTCCGAGTGTCCGTGCGTAATTGCGACCGCATCCAGCCGCGAGATTCCCCGCGTCCATAGATAGGGCGAAACGACATCTTCGCCGAAGTCGAGTTGTGAACCTCCTGGACCTATGGGTCCTCCGGCGTCCACCAGCAGAGTTTTGCCTTGAGGCGTAACCAGAAGAATGGAATCTCCCTCGCCGACGTCGATTGACGTCACCTCCAGCAAGCCGCGATGCATTTGCGCTTGTGGGGGCAGAAACGCGAGAGCGAGGGAAGCCAAAAAAATTGCCGCCAAACCGCGGTCGCGAGAGCCGCGCGCCGACGCGATGCCCACATCGCCAGCAGCAGTGCCATCGCGGCAAAGACGATCATGATCAGCGAAGGCATTGCGACCCGCATGTCCGCTGGACGCAACGATCCCAAGGCCATGGACGGTACCGGTGATTCCATGAATTGCCAATGCGGTCAGGGCACCGGGAATTTTCGCGAGCCATGGCGAGAAACACCCCACCCCGAGAGTTGCGATTGCTGCTGGCATCATCAATTGCGTGAGCGGCACTACCACCAGGTTTGCGGGCAGGCCGATCGTGGTGGCGCGGTGAAAGTAATAGGCCATCGGGAGGGCCAGCCCCATCTGCATGATCGCTGATATGAAGAGCAACTCCCAGGCGCTCAACAGGAAGCCGGTCGTTTTTCTGATCAAGAATTGGCGGAGCTTTTGCTCCGAGGAATGGCGTGAGGCGGCTCGCGATCATCTGCAAGTCCAGCCGGAACTGAGCGACTCGCGGTGGCAAATGCGCCGCGAATGCATTCGACTCCCAGTTTGCGAGCGCGAGTCTATAGAGTTGTGAGCTTCGATCGAGAATCGGAATGCCGATGGCCGCCACGATCAGCACGCATACGAACGTCATCTGAAAACTGGCAGAAAAAAGCTGTCGTGGATCGACGATCAAAAGCGCCAGCGCCGCCGCGCCAATCGCATTGAGCATGGCACGATCGCGATACAGCAGGCGCGCCAACAGATACACGGCGCACATAAGCGTGGCCCGCCACACCGGCGCCCCGACCTCGGTGATGAACGCGTAACTCACGCACATTGCGATGGTGAGCAGTGTGGCGGGAATATCGGCCGACACGGAATCGGCGCAGAGTCCAAAAGACGATGAACGCCAATATGGTCACGTTCATGCCCGAAACAATCAGGACGTGATATGTTCCCGAACGCTGGAAGTCGATGCGCGTGTCGCGATCGATGAAGGCCTCTTCGCCGATGACCATGGCATCGATCAAGGCCACCTCGCGTGCGCGCCAAAGTTCGTGGACCTTGGCGACAACGCCGCGGTGCAACCGGCTGCGCCAAGCGGCTATGCGGTTTCCGTAAAATCCGGGAAGTCGTTCGACGTTCTCCATCTTTGCCGAGCCCAGGGCTGCGATTCCGCGCTCGGCGAGATAACCCTGGTAATCGAATGCTCCGGGATTGCGAAAATTCCGTGGCAGCCTAAGCTTGGCGGAAAACGAATACGCTCGCCATACTGAAAAGTTGGAATTGCAGACGTTGATCCGTTCGGTTCGCTGTCGCGCCCTCTCCTGCGTATCCAGCTTTCGGACGCGCGCTGTAAATTCCCAGTCGAATCCCGGAGCGTATCGAAATCTTCTCGCCGGTTGCAGTCTCGATCTCTTCGGTTTCAATGTCGAGTGTCTGCCGCACTTCGTTAAAGGAACTTTGCAGTCGCCCTTCCTTGGTTACATGTGCGATGACTTCGAGTTCCTGCCGGTCGGCGTAAGGCTGGATGCCGGTATCCAAGTGACGAGAGGCCCCCTGCATTTGCACGTTGAGTGCTCCTGCCAGGAAGAACGCTGCTAAAGCGAGGATCCACCCGAACGCCGGACGCTTCCGTGCGAAATATGCAGCCGAGGCGAGAAACGTGGTGAGCCCGACGACCCACCAAAGCGCCGGGCGCCACGCATAGATTCCCGCAACGATACCGAGCGCGTAGGAAAGCGTCGCCCACAGCAGAGGCTGCCGCGCCGCCTTCAACCAGAAAGTGGGGACACCCGAGTTGGAGGGCGAGATCATGCGCGAGCCCAGGCGAGGGAAGAGAAGGGTTTACCCGGCGATCTCAGGTGCGTGCTTCCGGGCTAACGCACGAGGTGTACAACGCTCTCCAGATGGAAAGTTTGCGGAAATAGATCCACCAGATGAAGCTGCTCGACGCGATACCCGGAGCCGAGCAGGATGACTAGATCCCGGGCCAGCGTCGCTGGATCGCACGATACATAAACAACGCGTGGCGCGCCCAAGGTCGCCAACATCCGCGCCACGCGTTCTCCCAAGCCACTTCGAGGAGGGTCCACCACCGCTAGGTCGGGCTTATGAGGAATATGAGGGAGGACTGCGCCCTTCCCGACTCGCCCCGAAGTTTCCGATCGGGCCAAAAACTGCTCCGTCGTGGCCTGAACCGTTTCTCCATTCGACGACTGATTGTAGGCAAGATCGGCTGAGGATGTCTGTGACGGTTCTACAGAAACGATGTGACGAAAATCACGTGCGAGGGCTGTGGAAAACAACCCCACTCCGGCATAAAGATCGAGGGCTAACTCCCCAGTCTGCCTCCGGCAACAGCGTTCAACAACTCGGTCGTCAGATGGCGGTTGGTTTGGAAGAATGATCCGGCGCTGACTCGATACTTCGACGATCCGGCTTCGTAAACGAGATGACTTGCACCGGCGGCAACCAGAATCTCTTGAGCGCCCGCTTTGCGATCACCGGGATTCGGCTCGCGAAAAGCGACGACTCCGGTAATTTCGGGCAGTGATTGTTGGAATTCCTCTGCCCACTCTCGCACGGCCGCCCTGCGGGCATCGCCCTTGCATGCCACCTCGATCAGAAGTTGGCTGTCGTCAGCATTGGCAAAGAACTCGACTTCCCGTACTCCCTGCGGAACTTTGCCGGCGCGTCCACTCTTCCACAAAGAAGCGATGCCGCGATTGATCAGCGGAGAACTGATCGGGCACTCTTCCACGCTCAGAAGCTCGTGGGAGGACATCTTGAAATATCCGGCCATGAAGTTCGGAGTGGCCGTCACCTGCAGGCGCGAGCGATTGCGGTAGTTCCACGGTGGCGAGGGATGCACTTCAATCTCGCAAGCCAGTTCAAGCTTGGCGCTGCGCCGAAGAGTCTCGCGAAGTATTTGTTTCTTGATTTCCAGTTGATGATCGTAGTCCGTGTGCTGGTAGTGGCAACCGCCGCAAGGTCCGAAGTGCGGACATGGTGGAGTAACGCGATGCGACGACGCCTCGACCACAGCATCGACACGTGCGCGCGCAAAGCCGGCCTTTTCCTCGGTGATAGACGCTTCGACTTTTTCTCCATCGAGAACGAAGGGAAGGAATACGGCTTTACCGGGACCGCTGGCATTTGCAGGAAGGCGCGCCAGTCCGTCACCGCCATAGATGAGCTTTTCGATTGTGAGGAGCAAGACTTGATTCTAACTGACAAATCACAAGGCCCTGCCGGCGGCGGCTCCTGAAGCCCACGCCCATTGGAAATTGAATCCGCCCAGATGCCCGGTCACATCGACCACTTCACCGATAAAAAACAATCCAGGAACCTTGCGGCACTCCATTGTCTTTGCCGAGAGTTCATCCGTATCGACGCCGCCGACGGTGACTTCGGCTTTCTCAAAGCCCTCCGTGCCATCCGGCGTGATGGGCCATGCATGAACGAGTTGCTCGAAAGAGGCTAGAGAGGCGTTGGTCCACGAAGTCGGGGCAAGCTGCTCGATCCAACGGTCTGCCAGGCGGTTAGGGAGAAATTGCCGGAATTCTGCACGCAGTGTCGCGAGGGAGCGTGGCGTTTCAGGCTCACGAAAAACCTGCGTCGTATTCCGTCCCGGGGCTAGATCGATATGAATGGCTTGAGGTTTCCGCCAGTACGAAGAAATCTGCAGAATCGCGGGACCGCTCACGCCTCGATGGGTGAACAGCATCTTTTCGCGAAATTTCTGACTATCGCATTCGGCGACAACTTCGGCGGACACACCAGACAGTTCGCAGAAGCGCGAGCGATCGGTGCTGGACAGCAGCAGAGGCACAAGTCCAGGGCGCGGCTCCTGTATCTTCAGACCAAACTGGCGCGCGATTTCGTACCCGAAGGATGTCGCGCCAATCTTGGGAATCGACAAACCGCCGGTGGCAATCACCAGTGCAGGCGCATGAAATTCTGCGTCTCCGGCTTTTACGGTGAACTGGCCGGCGCGCTTCACATCCTGAATCTTTTTGCCGAGAAAAATCTGGACGCCTACGTTGCGGCATTCTTCTTCGAGCATCTGCAGGATGTCCGACGCCGAGCCGTCGCAGAACAACTGTCCCAAAGTTTTCTCGTGATAGGCGATGCGATGTTTTTCGACCAGCGCGATGAAATCCGCCGGACTGTATCGCGCGAGTGCCGATTTAGCGAAGTGAGGATTGGCAGAGAGAAAGTTTTCGGGACCACAGTGAATGTTGGTGAAATTGCAACGGCCGCCGCCAGAGATCAGAATTTTCTTGCCCAGACGATCGGCGTGATCAAGGACCGCGACGCGGCGTTCATGCTTGCCCGCCTCTATCGCGCACATCAAGCCGGCCGCGCCGCCTCCGAGAATCAATGCGTCGAATGAATGGATCAATGGCAAATCACATGTAGAACAGGCTCAGCCGCGGCAAGCGGTATTTTTCCAGCAGCCGCTTGTGAACGTATTGCTTCTGCAGTTGGTCAATTTGCGGTCCGGACATCTTGCGGCGGTAAGGCGAGAGATCGCGATCCGCTTCAGCGCGGACGTTCACGATCTCATCGTCGGAAGTCGACGTCAGCAAGACTGCGAACATCTTTTCTTCAAGAACGGTCAGCCGGCGCTCCACATCTTCGAGCCGGTTCGACGGCTTATTTCGGATTTCTTCTGCCAGGGCTCGCAGCGTTTTCTCCGTCTCTCGCAAAAATGGCGCAGGGATTGACTCGCCTTGCGAAGCCTTCGCTGCCTGCAGCGCGTCGGCATTGCGGCAGAGGTAAGAAGCGACTCCCTCCGTCTCCAGTCCTTGCGGCGACGCAGACTTCGCCGAAGCCTCTTCGCTGGACGCGCCGACAGCCGCTTCTTTCATGTCCTCAGCCGCGTTCAGGACTTCTTGTGAGCAATATGCGAGGCTGTTCACCTTCTTCGTCTTCGAAGGCTTCTGGTCATAGCGGTCAAAGGCCGCATCAATTCCGCGGAGTACGGCTTCGAGTGGAACGCCCGCATCCTTCCAGGTTTCGATCAGAGCCCAATCGAGCGTCGATAGCAGCAGACCTCCGCCGCGCCGCTGCAGAAAGCGGTCTTCGATTTCAGTGAAGTAGTTGAAGTAGTTGTCCACGGCGGGTTAGCGATTCGAGCGCGAAGGGGAAGGCGCGGCCGATCCGCCGCCATTCTTTGATTTCGTCGTTGCTTTGGGCGAGCCCTTAGCTGCAGGATTCGCACTGGGCAAGTCTTTACGCGAGGTGCTGTTTCGTTCCCAGATAATCCGCAGGCCTTCGAGCGTCAGGAACTCGTCTACGTCCTTGATGTATTTTGATCCTTTGCCGATCATCGGGCCAAGGCCGCCGGTTGCGAGGACGTAAGTTTTCTCCCCCATCTCGACCAGCAGGCGCTCGATGATTCCGTCCACTAATCCCAGGTAGCCGTAGTAAAGGCCCGACTGCAGGCTGCCCACTGTATTCGACCCGATCACGCGCGCGGGTTTGCGGATCTCCACACGCGGCAATCGCGCCGTCCGCTCGAAGAGCGCGTCGGCGGAAATTCCGATGCCTGGACAAATCACGCCGCCGAGATATTCTCCCTTGTCAGAAACGCAGTCGAAGGTCGTTGCTGTGCCGAAGTCGACCACGATGCAAGGGCCGCCGTGCTTTTCAAAGGCAGCGACGGCGTTCACAATCCGGTCTGCTCCCACCTCGGCGGGATTGTCGTAGTGAACCGGCATCCCTGTCTTGACGCCCGGTTCGATGTAAAGAGGACGAAGACTGAAATACCTCTCGCACACTTGCCGTAGCACCGGATCGAGCGGCGGAACGACCGACGAGATTACGATTCCGTGGATCCCCTTCGACTCGAGGCCTGCCATCGAAAACAGATTGCGAAACAAGACGCCGTACTCATCTACCGTGCCGCGGCGGGAGGTGGCCACGCGCCAGTTGGCGACCAGGCGTTCGTAGCGCGGAATGTCGTCGCTGGCCTCTCCGGGATGAACCTTGGAGACGCGGGCAAAAACGCCCAGCACCGTGTTCGTGTTGCCAACATCAATCACGAGCAGCATAGTTTTCCAAATCTCTGCGACAGCGCGCCTATTGTTCTCGAACCGTTCCGCTCAGCACGGTTTGCATTCCGTGCGGACTACGGACCTGAAGGAAGCCGCGCGGATCGAGACCTTCCGTCGTACCTTCGAACGCCGAGCCATTCTCTTCAATGCGAACTTTCTTGCCACGCACCCAGGAAGAATTTTCGCTGAAACGGCTCAGGATTGACGCGCGAGCGTCGGAATCCTCAGTCAACGATCGGTACTCGCGGTCCAGTGATTTTAGCAAAGCGGCGACAACCTCCACGCGCGACCATTCGCTGCCAGTTACGAGACGCAACGACGTGGCGGCGAGTTCCTTCGGAAAATTTGCCTGGTTTACGTTTATCCCGATTCCCACTACGACGTAGCGCACTCGCGTGGCCTCGGCATTCATCTCGGTGAGAATGCCGCACAACTTTTTGCCGTCGATTAAGACATCGTTAGGCCACTTCAAGTCGATCTTCACACTCGGGTCGATCTCTCGAATCGCCGACTGGACGGCCAATCCCGCGGCTAGCGATAGTGGAAGCACGTCTGACGGAGGCAGCTTCGGCCGCAGCACGGCTGAACAATAAATCCCGGTCGATCGGGGCGATTGCCATGTGTGGGCGCCGCGTCCGCGACCGGCGGTCTGTTCTTCGGCGAGGAAGACGCTGCCTTCCGAAGCGCCTTCCGCGGCGGCGGTCATGGCTGCAGTGTTGGTCGATCCAATCTTGTAAAAGTGACGGACGTTGCCGTCAAAAATCGTTCCGCGCAAAAGAGGCCGCAGGACTTCCGGCAGCAGCAGATCGGGCATCGAGCGCAGTTGATATCCCGTTGCGGGGTGGCCCGCCACGTCCACGCCCAAGCCGCGCAGTTGCTGGATCAGCCGCCAAACTTCGGAACGATTCGACGAAATCTCATCCGCGATCTTGGTTCCGCTGACCACGACGGTTGCGTGCTGCATGAGCAGGCGCACAATCAGGCCCAGGCGCTGGTCGGTTGGCTGCAGGGAAGCTGCCGATTTCGCGCGCTTCCGCGCGGATGATTTGCCACGAGTTGTGCTGGTTTTGGCGATGCCGCGATTATGCGCGATTCTCCGCGAAACGACAATCGGCGCCAGGGAAGCGTTAAGCGGGGATGACGCGCATGCTCATATCCACTGCCTGCGGTGAGTGCGTGAGCAAGCCCTACGGAGATGAAGTCCACGCCGGCTTCGGCGTAGGCGCGGACATTTTCGAGGCGAATCCCGCCGGAGCACTCGACGGGAACCCGCCGCTCCGGCTTCTGAACGTCGGGTTGAGAGCAGCGCTCGACCGCACGGCGCACGTCTTCAGGAGACATGTTGTCGAGCAGAACGGCCTCTGCGCCGCCAGCCAACGCCTGTTCCAGATCGTCAAGGTTGCGGACCTCGACCTCGATCGGCTGCGATCCTCGCCGGTTGCGATGGGCGCGCTCCAGCGCAGGCGCAATGCCGCCGGCAAGGGCGATGTGATTATTTTTGATCAGGACGCCGTCAGACAGGTCGAGCCGGTGATTCTGCCCGCCGCCGCAGCGCACCGCATACTTGTCGATGACTCGCATTCCCGGAGAAGTTTTGCGTGTGTCCAGAATGCGCGCTTGTGTCCCGGAAACTGCTTCCACGAACTTTCGCGTCAGAGTTGCGATGCCGCTCATGCGCTGCAGGAAATTCAGGATCACGCGCTCGCAGGAGAGAATCACGCGCGCATTGTGCCGGACCACCGCCACGGACTGGCCCTTGTGCAGGCGCACTCCGTCGAAAATCTCTGGATGCGTGGTGACCTCGTAATGGGCCGTCACTGCTCCGTCGAGCGCGGCGTAAACGTCCAGTATCCGAGCTATGCAGCCAATTCCGGCGAGGATGCAATCCTGCTTGGAGATAATCGTCGCCGCTGCCCGCTGGTTCGGATCAATGCAGGCATAGCTGGTCGCATCGCTCGTCGCCCGGTCTTCGAGCAGCGCATTTTCGAGAATCGCAGTGAGACGCCTAGAGTTCCAATCCATATTTGTTAGTTGCCAACAGAGTCCATGTGGGGACAGCCGCCCTCGGCTGTCCGGCGGTCGAAGACCGCCTGCTTTACTGCCGATCCCGAGTCGAGCTGCGCTCGACGGACAGCCGAGGGCGGCTGTCCCCACATTCTTCAGCAGCCCAATTCCTTCAGCTTACTCGTCGCCTTCTCCTGCAGCACGATCAACTCTTCCCTGCGCCTGCGCAGCCCCTCGACCACTTTCTCCGGCGCTTTCGCCAGAAACTGTTCATTGCCCAGTTGCTTCTGGTTGTTCGCAAATTCTTTTTCGATCTTCTCCAATTCTTTTTTCAGGCGCTCGCACTCGGCCGCCACGTCAATCTTTCGCTCATAGATCACGTGCACGTCGAAACGCGCGGTGCTCCGCGCTCCCGCGAGTTTCGCGAGCGAGCTCTCCACGAACGTAATCTTCTCCACGCTACCGAGGCGTTCGACCGCACCGCGATTCTGTTCAATCATTGCGCGAATCTCGGGCTGGTGCGCGAACACATCGATCGGAACCTTTACCTTCGGCTCCACCTTCAGTTCGGCGCGCAAATTGCGAACCGCTCACGATCAGATCCTGCAGGATCGCCATCTCCGTTTCGGCCGCGAGATCGATCTGCTTCTCATCGGCATTGCGGATATGCCGCCAGCGCAATCGACTTCTGCGGCGCCTGGCCTTCATACATCGCCTGCCAAATTTCTTCCGTGATGAACGGCATCACCGGATGCAGCAGGCGCAGCGCCGAGTCGAACAGATTGACCAGGTTCGCACACGCGGCGCGCGCAACGGTTTTGTCCGCGCCTTCTTCGAAATTCAGCCGCGGCTTGATCAGCTCCAGGTACCAGTCGCAGAACTCGCCCCAGAAGAAGTCGTAGATGCGGTTGGCCGATTCGTGGAAGCGATAGGTCGCGAGCGCATCATTCACGTCCGCGGCAACGCGATTGAAGCGCGACAGAATCCAGCGATCTTCAAGTGTCGCAGTCGTGAAGCCACTGACGCCCTTGTGAAGAAATCCGCCCTCGGCTGTCGCGGGGCGCATGCCCGGCTCGATCTTGTCCACGTTCATGAACATCAGCCGCGCCGCATTCCATATCTTGTTGGCGAAGGAACGGTAGCCGTCCGTCCGGCTCTCGCTGAACGCAATGTCGGTACCCGGAGCGGCCATCGCCGCGAGCGTAAACCGCGTGGCATCGGTGCCGAAGCGCTCGATGATCTCCAGCGGATCGATCACGTTTCCCTTCGTCTTCGACATCTTCTGCCGGTCGGCATCGCGCACCAGCGCGTGAATGTAGACATGCCGGAACGGAACGCTGTCGTCTTTCTTGTCAGCCTCGCCGTTCGCCTTCTTGATGGCCGGATCCTGCTCATGTCCCTGCATGAAGTGGCAGCCAAACATGATCATGCGCGCCAGCCAGAAGAACAGAATGTCGAAGCCGGTAATCATCAGCGTGTTCGGATAGAACACGTCGAGATCGCGCGTCTTCTCGGGCCATCCCAAAGTTGTGAACGGCAGCAGGCCCGACGAGAACCATGTGTCGAGCACATCCGGAACCTGCTCCAGCTCCGCGCTGCTGCACTTTCCGCACGTCAGCGGAGCCTCGCGCGCGACCATCACTTGCTGGCAGCTTGCCGCACGTCCACGCCGGAATCCGGTGGCCCCACCACAACTGGCGCGAGATGCACCAGTCATAGATATTGGTCATCCAGTTCAAATAAATCTGGCGATAGTTTTCCGGGACGATCGTGATCTCGCCGCTTTCCACGGCCGCTTTCGCGCGTTCGGCCAGCGGCTTGATCTTGATGAACCACTGCTCCGACAGGCGCGGCTCGACCACAGTCCCGCAGCGATCGCATTTCCCGATCGAGAGCGTGTGATCTTTTTCGCCGACGAAAAAGCCCTGTTCCTGCAAGATCTTGCGAGCACGCGCTTGCGCGCCTCGTAGCGGTCCAAGCCCGCATAAGCGCCGGCGTTTTCATTCATGCGCCCGCGATCGTCCATCACGTTGATCTGCGGCAAATTGTGACGCTGCCCCGCCTGGAAATCGTTGGGATCGTGCGCCGGAGTCACCTTCACCGCGCCGGTGCCAAACTCCGGCTGCGCCAGTTCGTCGGTGATGATCGGAATCTCGCGATTCATCAGCGGAACCAGAACTTTCTTCCCGTGCAGATGCGTGTAGCGCTCGTCGTTCGCATTCACCGCGATCGCGGTATCGCCCAGCATCGTCTCCGGACGAGTGGTCGCCACCGTGATGAACTCGTCGCTGCCCACCACGGGATAACGAATCTGCCAGAGCTTTCCCGCAACCTCTTCGTGCTTCACTTCGAGATCGGAGATCGCGGTCTCGTGCCACGGGCACCAGTTCACGATGTACTTTCCGCGATAGATCAGTCCCTGCTCGTACAGCCGGACGAAAACCTCGCGCACCGCGTGCGAAAGATTTTCATCCATCGTGAAGTATTCGCGATCCCAATCGACCGACGCGCCCAGGCGCTTCATCTGGTCGAGGATCGCGCCGCCGTAGAGCTTCTTCCACTCCCACACGCGCTCGATGAACTTCTCGCGGCCCATCTCGCGGCGCTTCTTGCCTTCTTTTTCGAGCTGCTTCTCGACCATCATCTGCGTGGCGATGCCGGCGTGATCGGTGCCGGGCAGCCAGAGCGCGATGAAGCCGCGCATGCGATGCCAGCGCACGACGATATCCATCTGCGTCTGGTTGAGCATGTGCCCCATGTGCAGGCGCCCGGTCACATTCGGAGGAGGCAGCAGCAGGGTGAACACCGGGCGGGTCTCGCCCTCCGGCGGAGTCGCCACGGAGAACAGCTTTTCCTTGATCCAATAGTCGGCCCAGCGCGTCTCGATCGCGCCCGGCTCGTACGCTTTAGGAAGTTCGTGAGGCATAGAAAACAGGAGCACTCAACCGTCAGCAATCACCCAGTCGGAAGAAACTGTGCCGACTGATTTTTGAATGCTGAATGCTGAGTGCTGCAATGATCTTACAGTTGCGAGAAAAGAAGGGTCAAACGGGGAGGGGTAGCTACTGGCGCGGAAAAAAGTGTCCCACCTGGGAACAGTGGCAACTGAGAAACTGCGTGGGCCTTGAACACTTAAGTGCTGGGCACTAGCTACTTTCCGCGAACTGTATAATCGGGCGATTCGTTTTTGCTCGGAGAATGTGCCTACGTCGAAATATCCGCTCACATGCCTGCAAGGCCATAACAATCTAGCGCTTGTCAGCACGCCGCTGTCGGCATTCGCAGGTAGGACTGCTCTGGCCATTGGTACTGGCTTCTTCTATAGCCCGACTTTTGAGCGGCTATTCTTAATCACCAATAGACATGTCGTCGTCGACGAGAATGCATCATTCTTTCCGGATAAGCTGATATTGAAACTGCATACAAATGGTGCTGATCTCAAGCAAACTGACACCCTGGCGGTCCCTCTCTATTCGAGCGTTGATAAACCTTTGTGGCGGGAGATTGATAACTCCATCGATGTAGTCGCTTTAGAACTCAGTTCTGACGAAGTCAAACGCTTTGTGATCCATGCTTTCAGCCCACTCGATATGCTTACGTCGGACATAATTGTCGGCGTGGGTGATTCCTTAGTCGTGATCGGATACCCGCAGGGATTTTCAGACGAACTGCATAATTTGCCGGTGTTCAGGCGAGCCTCGGTCGCGAGCGTTTATCCACTTCCCTTCGATGGGAACCCCTTTTTCTTGATCGACTCCGAGTTACATCCTGGAACAAGCGGCAGCCCTGTTATCACTCAACCCTCAATCTGGGAAGTCAACGCACGCGAATCAGAGTTATACGACGAACCGCAATATAAGCTCATCGGAGTGCATTCGGCTGCGTACGGTGATTTGAAATTGAACGTCGTTTGGTTTGCAAGCATCATTTATGAGCTTACAAAGGAAACGTGAGAAGAATCGTTCATCAAGATTGCTTTCTCGAACGCTTTCGACGTTCACGGCCATTTTTGTATCACCTCACCGACCGTGAAAACCTCGCCCGCATTCGTAGGTCAAACAAGCTGACACCCGCAGCTATTCTTATGGGCGATTCAGGACGCAAAGACCTCTTGCGCGAGAGGAGGAGAAATCACGAAGTGATCAAAATTGGGGAAGATATCGTTCGATTGCGAGACCAGGCTCCACTCCATCAGGGTAACGTGACATTTCCTTTTCGTTACACCTTCGGCGACTTCATAGAAAACCTGAATTCCAGAGTGTTTTTCTGGCCGGGCAATTTCGATCGCCCGATTTCGTATGGGCTTCGCCACTTCGAGCGATATCGAGATGAACGTCCAGTGATTGTTAGGGTACCGGTCGAATCCGTAATGAAAGCTAATCCCGAAGCAGAGCCTCAGTTCTGCGCGTACAATTCCGGCTCGCCGCGTTGTTCACACGGAAAAAGAAGTCCCCGGGGGCCAGACACGTTTACTCCTGCTGCTGCCTTTTCCGAAGGCCCGTCGCAAGTGGTTGAGGTAACCTTCAATCGTGAAATTTCTCTACCGGACGACTCGCAAGTCGGTTCGTCGCCAACAGGCCCTTGGAGGCGGCTCGGGTAAATCGGTGTTCCCACTTTTGCTTGTTTTCAGGGTTCCGGTTACCGTCCCACCATGCCGTAACAGACGAATCGTTTTTCCGTGTACATCACCGCCGATGGATACTTGATGACGACGCGCGGATAGCCCCCAAACACCACGACGCGCCTTGCGGCGCGTCGGTGTCTTGCAGAATGTTTGTCCTGATTGCGCGGCCTAGGCGACTTCCTGTTGTTCGGCTGCCTTCTTTGGGTTTTGAATTCGCGGCTGGCCCGGATGCGTTCCGCCCGGAGCCCACGTGCTGTTGGGGCTCTCGCTGAAGACCCAAGTGCCCGGGTTCTGAATTTACCTGCGCTAGGGCGGTCCCACCATTCTTGGTGATCGGTCCGTAACTGTCCGCGGTGCAAAAGTCTCCGCAGTTAGTCAGGGTAACGTCGTTGGGTGTGTAGTTGACCCATGTAAAGTGATCCCCGGGATTTAGAGTCAACGGGGTTTTCATTTGACACGGGGATTCCGTTAGCGACATTCACGAGGATTCCCATCTCAAAGCCTCCGGCTGGATTGAATTTACTTACTTCTCGTCCATTAGGGCCCGGTATTGCGGGTTGTCATGTAGATTTTCGAAGTTGGCTGCGGTCGCCACGACGGAACGGGAGTATCCGGCGTCCAGCGCCTTTCTCAGCCACTCCAATGCAGGCCCGGTTTCGCGCAATTGGTTGTACACCGCGGCCGCATTAACAGCAACTCTTTTTCTCCTCTGGCCGAAGTTCAAGCGAGCGATCAAGGTAATCCAAAGCCTGCTTCCGATCCCCAAGCATCGAATAGTAACTGGCCAGGTCTCCGAGCACATCCGGATCTTTCGAATTCACCTTAACTGTGTTTGCGCCATGCGAGATCGCCTTGCGGTAAGACGTCCATGGCCTCGGTTTTCTCCCCGCCGTAATAGAGGGCATCGCCCAGCCCGCTCCAAACCTGGTAGTTACTGTCGTCGAGCTTTAGAGCCTCGCGGAAATTCGCTGCAGAATCCTTGTACTGGCGCGAACGGAATTGCGCGATCGCCATGTTGGTATAAGCCGCATTCGACGGCCGGATCGCAACGGACTTCGCGAACGCCTTGGTGGCTTCGTCATCCTTGCCCTGATAGAGCAGCGCGGCGCCCAGACGAATTGAAGGCCATATAGCTGTCCGGATCGAATTGGGTTGCTTTCGTCGACATCTCCACGGCCTTTTCGTACTGCGCCTGCGTTGAATAAAACACACTCAGTTGGTGATAAAGCTGCCAATACTGAGGCCTTACGGCAATCGCTCGCTTATACGTCTCCTCTGCCTTGTCGGGCTGGTTAAGATGTTCATACGCTCCCGCCAGACCGAGGTAGTCTGCGGTCGTTGGTCGGTTCCAGCTGCACTGCTTGCTGAAACTGCTCTGCCGCTTTTTCGTATTGCCCGGTTCCGTCCGCCAGAAGCCCGAGGCACATATGTCCTTCGGCGCCCGCGTTACCGAGTTCGACCGCCTTGCTGCATGCCTGTTCCGCGGGAGCGATCCACTGCTTCTGTTTTCCCGCCATCTGGTACTTGAGCCAGTAAGCCTGTCCCAGCCCGGCTTCAGCCTGCCCGTAGTTGGGATCGATCTTCAATGCCTGCTTGAAGACAATTTCCGCGCTGGTCAGATTTTCCGTCTTGCGCGGATCCTGCAGGTAGCCTCGTCCCTGGACGTAATACTGGTAAGCCTCGGGAAGATTGGTGGAATGCGCACCCAGCGCCTGCTTCTCCTCGCTGCGCAGGGGAAGCTGCAAAGCCGTGGCCACGCCATTGGTCAGCTTGTCTTCAATCGTGAAGAGGTCGGAAACCGGAGCGGTGATAGTGTCTCCACCAAGAATCTTGCCGCTCTTGATGTCGGTCAGGCTGAATGCCGCGCGGATCAGGTCGTTTGCCTGCTCCAGCGAAACCGTGAGCCCCAGCGTCACGCCGAGTTCTTTGCGAGCGTCCGCAAGCGTAGAGACCTTTTTATCTTCGAGCGTTCTCGCCGAGATCACTTCCAGGTCGTGGTTCGCGCTCAACTGCGAAAGTTTGGCGGCGACGCCATCGAGCAATCCTTTGCCGAAGGCTGTCAGCTTCGGATCGCCCTCAACGACGGCAAGAGGAAGTACGGCAATACTTTTTCTTTGCGGAAGAAATGCCTGGATCGATCCCCCGGCGCGGGAGTTCGCCAGTCGCCGCAGCGCAGCTCGGTCCCCACACTGCCGCCGCGACGACCAGCAGCACTGCAACGACGGAAAGGCCGACCTGCATCTTTCGTTTCGCTGTCCACGTGGCCGCGGTTCGTGTGGACTTCAGTTTCTTTCCCGCTTCGTAGTCCTTTTTAAGCTTCAGCAGGTCGCTGTGTATTTCGGCCGCGCTCTGGTAGCGCAGGTCGCGGTTCTTCATCAGCGACTTGTCGATGATTTCCTGCAGGCGCTGCGGCAAACCCGGCATTGATTCGTTCAGCGACATCGGCGCCTGGCCGAGAATCGCGTGCACCGTCACCGCCCACGTGGGACCGGAGAAGGCCTGCCGTCCGGTTGCCATTTCGTAGAGCAGCACGCCGAACGAGAACAGGTCGGTACGAGGGTCTAACTGCTCGCCGCGCGCCTGCTCCGGCGACATGTAGGCTACAGTGCCGATGGCCGCGCCGGTGTGGGTGAGCGGCCCGGTGGACGTCAGCGTGACCTCGGCCGAACTGACGATATCGGTCGCCGCCAGCTTAGCCAGTCCGAAATCCAGGATCTTCGCCTGTCCGCGCTCGGTGATGAAAATGTTTGCGGGCTTGATGTCGCGATGCATGATGCCCTTGGCGTGAGCCGCCTGCAAAGCGTCGGAAATCTGCAGCGCCCAATCGAGGAGGGAATTCAGCGGGACCGGCTTGTCGCCAATGGTGTCGCGCAGCGTCTTGCCTTCGAGCAACTGCATGGCGATGAAGGGATGGCCCTTGTCCTCATCGATCTCATAGATCGTGCAGATGTTCGGATGATCGAGCGCGGAAGCGGTGCGCGCTTCGCGCTTGAAGCGTTCCAGGGCGCGCTCTTCACGATTGGAAGTTTCGGGCAGGAATTTCAGCGCGACCATGCGTCCCAGGCGTATGTCTTCGGCTTTGTAGACCACGCCCATGCCTCCAGCACCCAGCTTTTCGTGAATGCGATAGTGGGAGACGATTTGCTCGTTCATGGACGTACGAATCCTGAGTTGTTTCCGATAGGCGGAATGGTACCCAAGCGATATAGGGCGTGCAATAGCACGCGAGTGGATTTTCCGGGAAAGGAGTGTCAGTCGAGCGTCAGCGAAAATCGAAGCGTTTCTAGCTGTGGCCTGGCTATTTTTTCTTGCCCAGCTTGCGCGAAATCTTCTTCGACAATTCTTGGCCGAAGGTCGGCGAGCATGCTGTCCACGATGCTGGCAATCGTTGGATCCGACTCCGGGTTCGTAGCGTCTTCCGGGTTGTTTTCCGCGCCGGCTGCTACAGCCATCGCGGCGTCGTCTTTGGAATCCTGGCCGGAGTGCCCATTGCCCGTTTCACGAGTTCGCTGCCACTTTGCCCAGGCTGCGGCCGTAGCGGCGGCGATATCTGGTTGTTCTTTTTTCTCGACCTCAGCTGCTGGCTCGTCGGTTTCAGGTACGGCAGTTGTCGACGCGACGTCGGAAGATGTGTGGGCTTCAGCCACTGGCGGCTCAGCGGGAGCCGCGACTATGGGGAAATCTTCGACGCTTGAGTCTTGCTGCTGAATTTCCGGTTGCCGATTCTCTTCCCGGGCAGGAACGGAGACTGTTTCCGCGGACAGCGTTTCAACCGCGCTCGCTTCTTGTGCAGGCTCCGCAGCCTGCGGAATCACGGCTTCAGTAGGCTCGGCGATGGCTTGCGGGGTCCACGATGAATCGGAAGAGGGTGCGTTTTCGCCAGTTGCGATTTCCTGTATTGGAGCCGCTTCTGGTGCAGAACCTTGCTCCGCAGCCGGTGAATCGATCGTGTGCACTTCCGCGGTGACGGCCTGCTCGGTTTCGGTAGCAGCGGCGACGTTTCGGCCACGGCCTCAACAGCCGGCATGGGATCTGTCTGTGCGGGAGCCGATTCGGGCGAAGCGAACGCCGCGAACGATTGCTGCATCTCCTGTTCGAGAGATACCCCGGTTTCTTCCGAAGCCAGAGCTACGGAGACCGCAGTCCAGCGAGACGAATGCGACGCGCCGCTGTTGATGGAGGTGGACACCGCCATCGTTACCGGCTCTTCAACATGTTTTTCCAATTCCGCGATCGCGGCAGTCACGTCGGCGGGAGACGGCACAATCGGCGTCTCGGTTTCTTGAATCTTCTCGGGTTCGTGCGCAGCGGCCGCGACATTCGCAGGCGGATCGGCAACCGGTTCGGGGGCGAGTTGAGGAATCTCGGTAACGTTAGCTTGGACTTCCGCAGCAGCAGGAGCGGTTTCTTCCGAGGCAGCCCCGCTGGCAGCGTTTTCTTCCGCGATCTTTACCTGTGCGGCTGCAGCCGCGAGGGCCGCGATCTCTTCCGGAGTTACATCCTTTGGCAGGCCATCAGGAGCGAGCGCGCCCAGATCGACTGTTCCTTCCTTCTCGGGCGCCAGCTTCGGCATCTCGGCTGTTTTGTGATCAACCACCGTACGCAGGTCTTTGTTTACCGGGTTATAGATTGCGGATTCGTCGCCTTCCGCCTCTGCCACGGCTTTCTTCTTGGACGGAAACGAGATGCGGTTTTTCCAGCTGGAATCTTCCTCAGTTGCGCCGGACTTGTCTTGCCGGCCTTCATCGATGGCGGCGGTAGCACGGGCCAACCGGCCAGGTTTGGCCGATTCCGCGCGAGGCACAATTTTGTCTTCCAGTTTGCTGAGCGCGCTCAGTAACTCGCTGGCTTCAAATGGCTTCACGATATAGCCATCGGCGCGGACGCGCTTGGCTTCTTCCGGCTTGAAAGGTTCCAGTTTGCCGACGGTCAGCAGGACCGGAGTTCGCGAGGTTTCTGCAACCTCTTTCAGCCTCTGGCACACTTCCAACCCGCTGTATCCGGGCATGTAAACGTCGAGAATGATCAGGTCAGGCCGATGTTCGGCGATCTTTTTCAGCGCGGCGGAACCGTTATTGACGGTGATGACTTCGTATCCCGCATCCGCAAGGATCTTTCGCCCCATATTCTGGGCGGTTACGCTGTCGTCGGCGAGCAGTATCTTCCTGGCCAAAGGTATCCTCTATTGCGGGGAGATATCGCGAAGGTAACCCGGACCCTAACCTAAGTCAATGATCCGGAAGGGAAGTAACACGTTACCAGAGGGCAGCACCTAGTGCGCGAAACCAGAATCAGGGCCCACAACAGGGGCCTAAGACCGCATTCGATGTTAGCCATAGCTGAAAACTGATCGCCGACGGCTGGTTTTAGAAGGGAACGATTTTCTTCAATCCCGACTTCTTCTTTTTCTTGCTGCTCGACATGTCTGCATCGCTGGCGGGGGTGGAGTCGTCCGCCTTGGCGGTGTCCTTCGAGGACGATTCGCCCTGCTGGATCTCGTTGACTTGAGCCGGAGGCGGCAGCGCCTGTTCTGGCGTACTGTCCGCGGGCTTCAGTTCGTTTGGATCGGCCGGGGCATTCGGCTTCAATTCATTCGGATCGGCAACAGCCGGGGTCGTGCTCAACGGAGTCTGTCCAAAGGGCGTGGTGCTCGGAGGCGTGTCGTTCCCAGGGGACGGCGGTGTCTGAGGAGGCGTCGCCGGTTGATCCGGCTTCACGATTTCGACTCCGACGGAGTTCTTACTGGCATTTCCAGGATCCACCATGCCCTTGAATTCCTGGCTCACCACGGCAGAGGGCGCCACTGGATCTTTCTCCACTAGCGTTGGTTCTCCCACCGTCGCCGCTCGCGCTACGTCCGGACCTTTCTTGATCAGCCCCATGAAGCGCTGCGTCATCGTGGCTTCACTGCGGCTGGCGATTTCCGCCTTATTTTGCGCGACTGCCGCCTTCGTGGGACGCGGAACCGGCTGGTGCAGCGCAGCGAGACGCTTCTTCGCGTCGTCCGAGCGATCCATCATCGGATAGCGCGTCAGAATCTTCGAATACTGCTCCGCCGCATGCTTCGTCAGTTGGCCGATGAACGCGGCCTTGTTCGCTTCGCTGCCGCAACCACGCGGCAATCCATGGGCATCGCAGGTTGGAGAATTGCGAAGGCGGGCGATCTGCCCTTCGTAATTTTGTCCGAGCAGATAGAGAGCTTCATCGGCGCGGCTGTAAAGCGGATACTTTTCCACCAACGTCTGCAGCCGGGCAATCGAGGCCGCATAGGATTCGCGCAGAGCGTAGAACCGTCCGATGCCGAATTCGCGATCGGCCAGCACTTCCTGCACTTCCATCAACTTCTGCTTCGCTTCCGGCACCAGTTTGCTGTCCGGATATTGCAGAATCATCTTCCGGTATTCGTCTTCGGCGCGCTTGGCGTGCGTGTAGTCGCGATCCGCCTTTTCCATCTGCTGGTAGTGGATGTTCGCGATTTTTAACTGCGCTTCCGCCGCTTCCGGCATGTTCGGAAAGAAAATTTCAAAATCGTTGTACTCCTGCTCCGCCTGCGCCAGCGCCGCAGCGCCGCCCTCCGCGTACCAGGAATCTCCCACTGCCAGTTTGGCGCGGGCAATGAACTCGGAGTCGGGATACGTGTTGATCAGGGTTTGCAGGGTAAGTCGCGCCACGTCGAAGCGGTTGTGCCGCATGGCATCCATGGCCTTGTCGAAGAGAACCTTGTCGGGTTGCTTCGAACCCACACCAGCCAGCGGATTAACGGACTTCTTATTGGTGCAGGCAACGGTGAGCGCGATCAGCATGCCCAGCACTGCAATCATCGGAATTCGACGTGACATTAGGAATCCTGGAGTTTCAAAGTTTCAGGTTTCAAAGTTTCAGAGGAAACTCAAGGAACAATGCATCGCAAACTTAAGTCTCTGAAAACTCAAAACGTGACTTTCTAGACTTTCTGGAGTGCCGCCTCGGTCGCCGCCTTCAGCAGGACCTCGGTATTCTTCGTTGGATCGCCATTCCCGAACACGGCGTTGCCCGCCACCAGAATTTCTGCCCCTGCACGAACCACGTCGGCGACGGTGTCGAGCGATACTCCCCCATCCACTTCGATGCGGAAGTTTAATCCTCGCTCGCTACGAATCTCCGCTAAGCGGCGCATTTTGTGCAGCGTCGATGGTATGAACTTCTGGGCCCCGAAGCCTGGATTCACCGACATCACCAGCACGTAATCGACGATCTCGAGCACTTCGGAGAGCGTTTCCACCGGGGTTGCCGGATTGATGACGGCTCCCGCGAGGCAGTCGTGGCTCTTGATGAGGTGCAGCGTGCGGTCCAGATGCCGGCAGGCTTCCTGATGCACAGACATCCAATCGATCCCAGCCTCCGCGAAGGCCGGAATGAAGTCGTCGGGATTCTCGATCATCAGGTGGCAATCGAGAGGCAGTTTGGTGACCTTCCGCAACGACTTCACGACTGGCGGGCCAAGTGTAAGATTCGGAACGAAGTGCCCATCCATGACATCGACGTGGATGACACTTGCGCCTCCGTCGGCTGCGGCGCGCACCTGCTCGCCCAGCCGGGCGAAATCCGCCGAAAGAATTGAAGGTGCCAGTTCGATCAAACCCGCGTGCCTCAGAACCTGTTCTTGCAAGGAGATGCTTTAGTAAAATTCTAACACGCTGAAACGCAGCGAAAGGCCGCAAATACCAAAGGATTGAGACAGCTTGGCACGACCCTGAAACACGCCTAATTTGGTTTCGTCGCGTCCGAGGCGCTCTTTGCGGGAGGAGTATCCTCCTCAAAAACTTTCTTCATCTGTCCTTGCCAGTCGCTCAGGTACCTGCTGAGCATCGGCATCGCCGCCTGATTTCCCTCTTGCAGAACGGCGGGCAATTCTTCAAGAACCTTTTGGCCCACAGGAGAAGAGTAAAATGCGTTCATCGCCTGGATGTCGCTCTTCGTAAAGTGCTTCTGGTAGGCGGGAATCATCGCATTTGAGATCTCGTCCAGCGGCATGTTCTTAACCAGATCATCCATTGCCTGCTTGAACTTGCTATCGAAGTTCGGAGGCATCTTGCCCTTGTCCTTCATGAGCTGATCGCGAAAGAGTGCGCGCATGGAGTCCGCTTGCACTTGCATCGTCCGCTGCATCGTGTCGTGAGAATGCATGGTGCGCATGTACAGGATGACGTCGTCGCGCGAGGCTGGCTCGTCCGAAGTCTGGGCTAAAGTGTGTTGAGTCAAACAACCAATGGCCAAAATAAGGCAGAAAAAAGCTGTAAATAAGCGGTTCATAGCAACCTCCCCCGTCGATTAGCGTATCCCAGCGCCAGGCTTTAATCCACAGCGTTTTTGCGCAGATCCTTCGCCTATTTGTCGCCCGTGGTAGGCTCGTCCGGCGTGGCTTTCTTGCCTCAATTCGCCCCGGCTGTGTACTCCGGAATCGCCGTCATTCTCTGGGGCTCGGCCGACTTTTCGGGGGGATATGCTTCCCGGCGGGCCAATGCGTTCGTCTTCACAGGGTTTTCCCATGTGTGCGCTTTTGGACTGATGCTCGCGATCGCGCTACTGCAACATGGCGCCTTCCCCGACCGTGTCAGCATTTTCTGGGCGCTGGCTGCGGGAGCAATCGGCGGTTTCTCTTTAGCCATTTTTTATGGTGCGCTCGCCTCCGGACAAATGGGTCTGACTGCCCCGATCGCAGCGCTGCTGGGCGCCGCAATCCCAACGATGGTGGACATTGCTATCGAAGGCGCTCCCAGCCGGTGGTCGCTCGCGGGATTTGCGGTCGCGATCCTGGCGATCTCGCTGATTACTCGTCCTGAACCGAAAGGGGAAAACGACCGAGTGGGCAATCCGCGGGGAATCGCCTTGGCCGCATTGGCAGGAGTCGGCTTTGCGGGATTCTATCTGTGCGTGCATCAGGCCAGCGGTTCGCCTGTATGGATAGCGGCCATCTCTCGTGTCGGATCGTGCGTCACCACTGCCATTGCGGTGATCGTCACGCGCGCACCTCTCAAACTTGACCGTCGCTCGACGGCGCTCGGAATGATTGCGGGCTTCTTCGACATCACCGCGAGCGCTTTGTTTGTCTACGCCAGCCAGCACGGCCGCCTCGACGAGGCTGTTGTCATTACGTCGCTGTATCCGGCGGTGACCGTTCTGTTAGCGCGCTTGGTGCTGAAGGAGCATTTCAGCCGCTGGAAATTTGTGGGCCTGCTGGCAGCATTGGCGGCGGTGCCAATGATTGCGGCGGGGTAGGTGTTCCATATTCTGAAATATGGATGGTCAAGATATATTGATCGAAACGGTTAGTGGACGGGTCAGATGGTGACGCGCTTGCGAAAGACGACCGAAGGCTAGCGATGCCACTCCTCGAAATTCGCAATTTGACGAAAGTCTTTGCTCACGCCGAGTCGCCATTCGGCGGAAGATCGAGGGGTGAGGTCCGTGCTGTTGATGACGTCTCCCTCGAAATCCATGCGGGAGAGACACTTGGGCTTGTCGGAGAATCGGGCTCGGGCAAGAGCACGCTCGGCCGGTTGATCCTTCGATTGATTGAACCGACTTCCGGAAGCGTCCGTCTCGAAGGTCGCGATCTGCTGGCGGCGGGGCACGGCGAGATGCGTCACCTGCGCCGAGACCTGCAGATCATTTTTCAGGATCCCTTTGCCTCGCTCGATCCGCGCTATCGCGTCGAGGACATCATCGCTGAGCCGCTGATCATTCACGGAGCTTCGTCACGGGATGGCTTTAGTGGGGACAGCCGCCGGTTGTCCGGCCGGACAAAGCTTGACCGCGGCCAGCGTGTGAGCGAATTGCTGCGCGCCGTGGGCCTCGACGAATCGGCACGAACGCGCTATGCGCATGAATTTTCCGGCGGACAGCGCCAACGCATCGGGATCGCCCGCGCTCTGGCGTTGCGTCCGAAGTTTATCGTTTGCGACGAGCCGGTCTCCGCGCTCGACGTGAGCGTCGGCGCCCAGATCGTCAACCTTCTGGCACAACTGCAGCGCGATTTCGGACTGACCTACCTTTTCATTTCGCACTCGATGCCCGTCGTGCGCTACCTTTCTACGCGGATCGCGGTGATGTATCGCGGCAAGATCGTCGAAGTGGGCGACGCGGAAAAGATCGCTGGAACGTCCAGCGCATGCCTATACGCGCAGCCTGCTGGAGGCGACTCCGCAACTGTTGGCTTGAGGATGCGCCTATCCGTGCGTGGTGGGCCCCAGTTTTTTTCTCCTGCGATTTGAATAGTCGGCCTTCCACGTCTAGAATTCCTTCGCATCTTTGCAAGGAGGCATTTATGGCTGCCGCTTCGCTACCGCCGCTTTCTCCGGATCCAGTTCCACCTTCGCCCCCGTTGTCCGAGGGCGCGCGCCTTGTCGACACGTTCATCGCGCCATCCAAAACATTCACGGACCTGCGCCGCAGCGCGGCATGGTGGGGACCGTGGCTGGTGATCACTGTCTTCTCACTTGTCTTCATCTATGCGATGGGGAGCAAAGTCACTTTCGAGCAGATCAGCAAAAATCAGATTGCGCATTCCAAGCGCGCCGACCAGTTCGACAAGTTGCCGGCCGACCAGCAGGCCAAGCAGATACAACTTTCCAGCAAAATTATCGCTGGCTTCGGCTACGGCAGTCCGGTCCTGATTCTCCTGTACTGCCTGATCGCGACCGTCGTGCTTTGGGCGACATTCAAGGTGGGTATGTCGGCGGAAACCACATTCGGACAGGCGTATGCGATCACCATGTACGCATGGCTGCCGGGGATTGTCGGGGCCATCCTCGGAACGATTTCATTGTTTGCGGGGGTTAACCCTGAGGGCTTCGACATCAACAATCCGGTAGGCACGAATCTTGCTTACTACCTCGATCCCGATACCACAGGGAAGTTCATCCGCGGGCTGGCGTCGTCGGTCGATGTCCTCAGTATTTGGACAGTAATTCTGGTGGGCATCGGATACGCTTGCACCAGCAAGGTGAAGCGGTCCACGGCCATCATGGTGGTCGCGGGATGGTATCTGTTCTTTAAACTCGTGGGCGCTGGCCTCGCTACGCTGGGGTAGATTTTCGGAGCGGATTGTGACGGTCACGATCCGCTCTCACTTTGCGTCACGGACAAGCAGTTATCCGGCGATGGACTCGATAGCCGCCACGAGTTGCGGCGGCAGGGTTAGCCTCTGGCTCGCAAGATCCTGCCGCATGTGATCTTCGCTAGATGTGCCCGTCAAAGGCAGCATGCCGATCGCTATGGCGAATGCGAATATCAGCTGCGCTGGCGTAGCGCCCATTCCGGCAGCCACTTCGACGAGCGGACGGTGATTCAAGACTTCTGGATTCGCCGTCAGCAGCGAGAATCCCTGATAGGTAATTTTGTTTTCCGAGCAGAAGAACCGCACTTCGCGATCCCATCCTAACTGCGCGAAGCAGCGGTTCTGCACAAACGCGGGCAACTCAAGGCCCTGCTCTTTCATTTGCTCGAGGTGTGCCAGGGACACATTGCTGACGCCCAACAGCCGAGTACGCCCGGCATCTCGTTCGGCCCGCATCGCCTCCCACACTTCGTTGTCAGTCTCGCTCCATCCGTGATTCGACGATGGCCCGTGCAGAACATAGCTGTCGAGATAGTCCGTGCTCAGATGTTCCAGAGAACAGGCGACCGATTGCACGACTTGATCTGCCGGGCTTGCTGCGGGATCGTAAGGCAGGCGGTGATCCTGTCCACGCTGGTAGGTAAATTTCGTCTGCAAAAAAATGTCGGAGCGCGTCACGACTCCAGAGCGATACGCCGCGGATAGTCCTTCTCCGACTCCGGCTTCGAAATAATGCTTTCTCTGGTTGGCCGTATCGATGCCCCGGAATCCGGCCCGCAGTGCCAGTTCTGTCAGGCCGGCGGAGCGATCCTCTTTCCAGGCAGTGCCGTAAAGAAATGACGGGATGGAAGCGTGAGTCATCGCGTTCAATTGTCCCATGAGAGGAAAGATAACTTCGGTAGTCTAGGCAATCCATGTGGGGACGGCCGCCTTCGGCCGTCCAAACAACCGCAAAGCGCGGCGCACATTCCACAAAGGTTAATGTTTTGAAGGTGCCTCTGACCAAGTTCCAAGTGGTCAGTCTCCCGGCGCCCGTTATATCCTTACCTGCCCAGGAGGCTTCTCGTGAAATCAATCTTTGCCGCAGCTTGTCTAGTCATCGCAGCTGCAGTCTCGTTTGCCCAGACTTCCGCGCCAGCGACCGCAGCAGGGCCCACCAAAGATCCGGTAGCGACTTCGTTGCGCATGTTGTTGCAGCGGAACTCCACCAACACAATCGCCGCCGTCGACGCCATGCCCGCCGACAAGTACAACTACAAGCCGACACCCGACCAGTCACCCTTCTCTCATCTGGTCGCGCACATCGCGAACTCCAATAATTTTCTTTGCTCCAAAGTCGCCGACGTGCCTGCTCCGAAAGCGGACGAGGCCAAAGAGACCGACGGGAAAGACAAGTTGGTCGCGGCGGTGAAAGCCTCTTTCAGCTTTTGCAGCGATGCACTCGCCAAGATGGACGATTCCAAGCTAGGAGACTCAGTGGAACTGTTTGGCGGACGCCAGTTTCCGCGCGCTATGGGAGCACTCGGCCTTGCAGGCGCATGGTCGGATCACTACGGCGCCGCCGCAATGTACCTGCGCCTGAATGGAATTCTGCCCCCAACCGCGCAGCCAAAGAAGTAGACAAGAGAGTAGCGCCGGCGATTAGCCGGCAGTCGCGGGGGCCATCATGCCCCCGCATTTTCTTGCAGCAAAAAGCAGGAACTGCGGCAGGCTACTTAATCTGAACGAGTTCGTCAGAATGCGAACTGGCAGGAGTCGACGACGCCGGCTCCTGCGGCGCGCGCCACGAATCAAAGATGGACACCTGGTGCACGCAGGAAACCGTGCAGTTCGGAGCGCAAGTCTTTTCCGTCAGATACTCCCGACGGAGGTCATCCTTGGTATAAGTTTCCAGCGGAACGCCCGGATAGCCGCGCTGCTGCGAGCAATAGTGAACCAGCCCGTTTTCACAAATGTATAGATAGCGCGCTCCGGCGCGGCAGCGCCAGTCGTTGGGCAATCCTTTGGCGATGTTGTCCTGAAACTTGTTGATGCGGGTGAAGCTGCTTTTCTCGAGGGCCTGCATCTCGTGATAAATGCGCCGCTCTTCGTCGCCCAGCGGCTGTACCTGCCCGCTGCCATCGTGGATGATGCCGATGGTCGAAGTGAAGCCGAGTTCGACTGCGCGTTTTCCAATCACCAGCGCGTCCTGCGGATGGGTGATCCCGCCCCCTACCACCGAGTTGATGTTCACATGAAAATCTGCGTGTTCGGCGAGCAGTTGCAATTTTTTGTCGAGGACTTTCAGGCTCTTCTTCGATACCTCGTCGGGATTAACGTTGTCGATGGAAATCTGCAACCACTCGAGTCCCGCGCGGTTCAGCCGTTGGATCCGTTCCTGGACCAGCAGGTACCCATTAGTGATGAGCCCGGCAATCATCCCGTTGGCGCGAATGCGGCGGATCACATCATCCAGTTCCGGATGCATCAGCGGTTCGCCGCCCGAGATCGTGACTACCGCAGTTCCAAGCGCGCCCAGTTTGTCGATGCGCCGATACATTTCTTCGAGCGGTACCGGTTTCGAGAAATCATCGAACTCATTGCAGTATGTACACGCCAGATTGCAGCGCCGCATCGGGATGATGTGGGCCAAAAGCGGATGGTCGGTTGAAGCCAGCGCCGAAGCCGCCATCTTCGCCCCGCGAATATTCCGGTGCAGGGCTTTGGCGCGGCGGCGCAGTTTGGTCAGGGTCGATGGCATAAAAATGAGTAACTTCCATTACAACACAGGGTCCAGCTTATTGTCAGAGCGGTAACAGTGTGTGGTGGAATTGCTGGACTCAATGGCGAAAAACCCGATTCGTCATGGGGGTTCGATCAACTGGTGACCGAAGTCGCTGAGGGCCTTGAGCGCCGCAACGAAGAATTCTTCCTGGATCAACACATAATCCGTATCGAAGGTCGAGATCGCAAAAATCGGAATGCCCTTCGTCGAGAGCGGCTCGATAAAAGACAAGAGCACGCCAGTTAGGGCGAAAGGAAATGGCCCTTCCAGTTTCAGAGCGGCCCATCTGTGAGACGAGTGGACGTCTGCCGGCAAATTCTTTGTCGGACAGACAACGGAGAGTTCTTCGGCCGAACGCGAGATCGAAGTGAACTCGCCTTTCGTGGCCCATTCAGGGACGGGCTCGTCAGGAGCAAAGCGCACAATCGCGTAAGAGCCGGAGAGGGAGCGAAACTTGAGATGGTGGAGTTGTGTCGACATTTTAGTAAAAGGCCCCGCCGAGCTTTGCTCGGCCGGACAGCCGGGGGCGGCTGTCCCCACATGAAAACTTCCTATCCTTCGACTGCCTTGCGAACCGCCGCTCGAGCCAGAATTCGCGTCGAATCCAGCGTTGGCAGCGGCGAAGACTCCGGCGTCACCAATAACGGAATCTCGGTGCATCCGAGGACGACGCCATCGCAGCCTTCATCTTTGAGACCTCGAATCACCTCGACGTAATACGCCAGCGAGCGCGGAAGGAACTGTCCGTTTACCAGTTCATCGAAAATAATCTGATTGATGCGAGCGCGCTGCTCTGGTGCTGGCACGCGAAATTCGATTCCCGCTGCCTTTAGCGCGTCGCGGTAGACGGGACCCTCCATCAGATAGCGAGTACCGAGAACCGCTAGCCGCTTCAACTGTCGCTGCTGCGCTTCTTTGGCGACTTCGCGGGCGATGTGCAGCCAGGGCCGCGCCGAGCGGTGCTCCACGAGATCGAAGGCTTGATGAATCGTATTGTCGGGACAAATGAGGAAGTCAGCGCCAGCCCTAGCCAGTTTTTCCCCCGACAGGCGCATTAATTCGGCGACTCCAGCCCAGTCCTTCGCGTCGATGCATTTCATGTACTGCGCGAGCGAAAAGCTGTGCAGTGAGACTTCGGGATGATCGTGCTGCCCCAGCATCTGTGCGCCTTCCAATGAGATGGTTCGGTAGCAGAGCGCTGCTCCCTCGGTGCTGCACGCGACGATGCCGATGTTTAACATTCTGGATTTGATCTTCTGCTATTTCTCGTGCGCCACCGGAGTAACGGCATAGGGGCTCGTCGCCCTGTATCGTTTCTCGAACTCCTCACGCGTGCAGATGGTTTTGGTGTCGACGACGCGGTCGAGCGCCAGAATTCCATCCAGATGATCGATCTCATGCTGCAGCAATTCCGATAGATCGTTCTCAACTCCGGCCTGAAGTTCCTTCGTCTCGCCCGCCAGATTTTGAAACCTGACGGTAATATCGCGATGCCGCTCTACCTTCATGAAGATGGAAAGAAAACTCAGGCAGCCATCCCAGATTACGATTTTCTCTTCGCTGCGTTCGACGATCTCTGGATTGATCAAAGGCCAGGGGGCCGCTCCAGGCAGCTTGAGAAAGATCACTCGCTGCAGGACCCCGATCTGCGGAGCCGCAATCCCGCGCCCATAGCCAGTTTCCGCACGCCAGTATGCCAATGTGTCGGCAAGATCGTTCACCACTTCGCGAACGTCGGTTGCCCTGGGATCCTCCACGGCCGCGCATTTTTCCCGCAGCATGGGATTGCCGAGTTGAAGAACAGGGCGAACAGGCATGGAAATTCGGCTATCTCGCGGCCGCGGCGTCGAACAGGCTCAATAACTCCAACTTCTTTTCGGCTGGCAAGAACGACGCTTCAATCGAATTACGCGCCAATTCGCGCAGGTGTTCATCGGTGAATCCGAATGTGTCCTGCGCCAGCTGGTACTCGCGCGCTAGCGACGTTCCGAACAACGCCGGATCGTCGGTGTTGAGGGTGACCATTACTCCCTGATCGAAGTAGTTTCGCAGGGGATGATCCGCTGCCGACTTGCAGACTCCGGTGCGCACATTGCTAGTCACACAAATCTCTACCGGAATCTGGCGATACGAAAGCTCTTCGATCAAATCGGGATCGTGAATCGCCGTCAGCCCGTGGCCAATGCGTTCGGCGCGCAGGTTGAGTGCGCCCCATATGGATTCCGGAGGTCCAGTCTCTCCCGCGTGCGCAGTCAGCCTCATGCCGTTATCTTCGGCGTAGTTATAAACGCTGCGAAAGAGTTCCGGCGGAGCCTTGATCTCATCGCCCCCAATTCCCACGCCGACTACATGTCTGCTCTTGTAAAGCACGGCGAGTTCGAAAACTTTTTGCGCTTCTTCCACGCCGAAATGTCGGGTGGCATCGAAGATCCAGAGCAGTGAAACGCCGAAGTCGCGCGCCCCGCGCGCGCGCCCCCGTTCCAGTCCCTCGAAGATCGCGGCAAAATCCTGCTTGCGAAAGAGACACACTCCGACCGCGACATAAACTTCCGCATGCAGCACATTTTCTTCTTTCAATTGCTGCATCAGACGGTAGGTCGCGAGCTCGTAGTCTTCCGGTCCACGCAAATGCGCGCTCACTGCCTTGAACGCCATCAGAAAACTGGAAAAATCGTGGTATCGGTATAAAGCCTCGGTCTCGACAAGGGTCGCATTCTCACCGTGCCGCCGGCGCAACTCGACCAGCGTTGCCGGTTCGACGGCGCCTTCCAGATGCAAATGCAACTCTGCCTTGGGAAGCTGACGGATGAAGGCGCTCGGGGGATGACCAACAGCAGGGGACATAATTTTCGATTGTAGTTTGCATGATGAAGATTTGCGAGGGAGCGGCCGAACTTCCTTCTCCCGCTTTTCGTTTACAATCGTGCGTTCTTTCTTCCGAGGAAACCATGAATCGACAGATCATTCGCCAGTGCCTGGCGCTTTGCCTCGCAGTATTCACACTAGCCCTGGTCGCGGCGGCATTATCGACGCCGCAAGTGAAGACCGCTTCCGGAATAGTCGAGGGCAAGGACGACGGAACGGTGCGCTCGTTTCTTGGAATCCCCTACGCGTCTCCGCCGGTGGGCAATCTGCGCTGGAAGGCCCCTGCGCC
Source organism: uncultured Acidobacteriota bacterium (assembly GCA_963819455.1). Taxonomy (GTDB): domain Bacteria; phylum Acidobacteriota; class Terriglobia; order Terriglobales; family Acidobacteriaceae; genus Sulfotelmatobacter. Next base: position 386,960 of record CAWFWF010000006.1, on the reverse strand, counting down.
GGCAGCGAAATGGGACGGCGTCCGTAAAGCGACCGACTTCGGTTCGCATTGCATGCAAGGGCGCGTCTTTGGGGATATGAATTTTCGCGATTCCGGAGGAAGCGAAGATTGCCTGACGCTGAACATCTGGCTGCCGTCCAATCCGTCTTCGAAAAAACTTCCCGTCATGGTCTGGATTTACGGTGGAGGCTTTGTCGCCGGTACGACCTCCGAGGCGCGGCAAGACGGCACCCATCTCGCGCAGCAGGGCGTCGTGGTCGTCTCCATGAATTACCGCCTTGGCGTTTTTGGGTTCTTTGTTCATCCGGAATTGGCGAAGGAGTCTGGCCACAACTCCGCCGGAAACTATGGCCTGATGGATCAACTCGCCGCATTGCACTGGGTGCATGACAACATCGCGGCATTCGGCGGCGACCCCGGCAACGTCACTATTTTCGGCGAAAGCGCGGGATCATTTTCCGTCAGTGCGCAGATGGGTTCTCCGCTGGCGAAGGGCCTGTTTCAGAAAGCAATCGGCGAGAGCGGCGCGGCCTTCCACAGCCAAGGCCTGTCATTTGAACTGCTCGCTGATCGCGAACAGAAAGACGTCAAGCTGGTCAGCGACAAGCTTAAGGTTTCAACGCTGGCGGAACTCCGCGCCGTACCGGCGCAAAAACTTCTGGAAACTTTTTCGCCGCCGCAGTCACAGGGATTTGACTTCGGTCCCGACATCGACGGTTACTTCCTGCCCGAACCGGTGCCGGCGATTTTTGCTTCGGGAAAGCAAAATGACGTTTCGCTGCTCGCGGGATGGAATCATGATGAGGGAAGCTTCAATGTTGCATTCGCCCCGCAGAAACCCACAGCTGACAGCATGAAGGCGATGGCTCAGAAAGACTTTGGCGACCAGGCCGCGGACTTTCTGCGCGTCTATCCCGTGGACACCGACGAGCACGTTGCACGTTCGGCAATGGATTATGCCAGCGACAGCTTCATTTCTTTTTCGACGTGGGATTGGATTGAAGCGCAGAGCAAGACCGGCCATCATCCGATTTACCGCTACCGCTTCGATCTGGCTCCTCCAGCGACTGATCCAAATGAGGCCAAGCTGGGAGCGTACCACTCGGCTGAGATCGAATATGTTTTTGGACAGCTCGACTCGAAGGGCGGCATGGCCTGGCGTCCGGAAGATCGCGCTCTCAGTGAAGAGATGCAGAAGTATTGGTCAAACTTCGCGAAGACGGGTGATCCCAACGGGCCGGCATTGCCCAAGTGGCCTGCCTACACGTCGGCGGATGGATGGCCGGTGATGTTCCTGGATGCGAAATCCGCGGCGCATAAGGACGAATTGCGCGATCGCTATTTGTTTTTGGCGAAGCACTGGTCGAAGTGACGTCATCCGAATTCTGGTCGGACATCCTTTCAGAATTCAGCCTTGGTCCGAGTGCGCAGGGATCCTTCGACTACGGAATTGCTCCGCTTTGCAGAGCAATTCCTCCGCTCAGAATGACAGAGCGTTCTTGTGAATGGGCTAATAGCTGAGGACTGACGGCTAACAGCTATTTTCTAGCGAACTCGCTGCGATGCCGGCTGTACAGGAAATAGATTGTCAGCCCGATCGCCAGCCAAGCAAAGAATCGCAGCCACGTCAGAATCGGCAGTCCGGACATCAGCAGAACGCAGAAGATCACGCTCAGCACTGGCGCCGCGATGCCACCCGGTGCGCGGAATCCGCGATGGCGTCCCGGATCGCGATAGCGCAGGATGATCACGCCGATCGATACCAGCGCGAAGGCGAACAGTGTTCCAATGTTCGAAAGATCCGACAGCGTTCCGATGTCCAGAATTCCCGCAGGAACTCCGACCACGAAGCCAGCAATCCACGTTGCCGTCGCCGGAGTGCGAAATTTTGGATGGACGCGGCCGAACAGCTTCGGCAGCAATCCATCGCGCGACATGGAGAACCAGACGCGCGCCTGTCCCAGTTGAAACACCAACAATGAGGAGATCATCCCCATCATTGCGCCGAACAAAACTCCGAGTTCGACCCATCGCAGCGTGTTCGATCCGGTATGAGCCACCAGCGCTTTCAAACTATTGGCGACGGGCGCGGCGTCATCGAGCAACGACTGCCATGGCACCAGACCGGTGAGCACAACCGCCACCGCGATATACAGCACCGTGCAAACGACGAGAGTCGCAATGATGCCGATAGGCAAATCGCGCTGCGGATTCTTCGCTTCTTCCGCCGCAGTCGAAACCGAATCGAAGCCGATGTATGTGAAGAAAATGATGGAGCCGCCGGTCAGAATTCCCGACCAGCCCTGCGGTGCAAACGGGTGCCAGTTGCCCGGATTGACGAAATGCGCTCCCGCGATCACGAACGCCAGAATCGCGGCGATCTTCAGGATCACCATGGTGTTGTTCGCTTCGGTAGATTCGCGAATCCCCCGAACGAGCACGACGGTGAGAAGCATTACGATCAAGAACGCCGGCACATCAAAGCCGAAATGAAGGCCAGGTGCGTAGAGCATGTTGCCCTTCAGATCCGTCAACCCTCCCGGCAAGTACGCGGGAGAAATCCAGCGCAAAGCGGGATGCCAGCCGAACCAGTCGAACATGCCAACCATGTGCGCGGCAAAACCTACGCTCACGGCCATGTTGCTGACGGCATATTCGAGAATCAGATCCCAGCCGATGATCCAGGCAACGAGTTCACCCATGGTTGCGTAGGTGTAGGTGTACGCGCTGCCCGCGATCGGAATCATCGAAGCGAGTTCTGCATAGCAGAGCGCTGTGAATCCGCAGACCACGGCCACCAATACCAGGGAAAGCGCCAGCGCCGGACCCGCACCGGGGCGCCCCATCGTGGCATGGTGGCGGATCATGTAGTCGAGCAGCGGAGCGTTCAGAATGGAAGAAGTATCGAACTTCTGTCCGGCGATCGCTGTGCCGATGACGGTGAAGATGCCGGAGCCGATGACTGCGCCGATGCCAAGGGCAGTCAGCGAAACTGGTCCTAGCGTTTTTTTCAGCTTGCGTTCCGGCTCTTCCGAGTCGGAGATCAGCTTGTCGATGGATTTGCAGCAGAAAAGCTGGTTGTCGGAGGTGCGCACGACTTCGTTGGAAGGAGGCTCACTACCTGTCGGTTGTGACAAAGGGTCCGTTTCTCCTGAGCGGTGCGACTCGCCAAAAAGCGGCTTGCCCATGGCATTGAGCGGTCGGGACTCTGGGAATTTCCGACCGGCTCAATGCCACGCGCGAATTGCCGGGTGCTGTGCTTACCGCTTCGCCTGTCCGCGCGCCAGCTTCTTCACCTTGGGCTTCTTCGAGCCTCGTGGATAGTCGCGGGCCTGCAACGGCTTGTCTGCTTTTCGCTTCTTGCGCGAGGCGCGTTTTGCTTTCTTACGATCGTCTTTGCTCAGCTTGCTTGTGTTTGCCATGAAAAATGTATTGATCCTCTTCCTATGAGTTTAATGCCCAATTGCCGCGGAATTCCGCAAGAATCCCGCTCGTTCAGAACGGTGGAAACCGATCGCTCGATCCCCAGCATTGAATGTCGTCGCTCCACCACACTGCGCCGTCTTCATTGGTCTGCACGACGCGCGCACCCTGCGCCGTGGTGAACTCCACGTAAGGCCAGCTTTTCGAGCCGGGCTTCCGCGCCGACATTTGCCGAAGCACAATTTTGTTCCACGTGTTGCAGTCGCGTGCGGCGAATGGATACACATCGTTACTCGGGTCCATCGGAATGGCCGTGTAGTAATTGTGGATCTGTAGTCCAACAGGCTCCAGGTAGCCATCGGAATTCATGATCTGCATCTCGATCACGAACATGTAGACGTCGATAGCCTTTCCAGTGCCGACCTCGGTGTCGTGATGCAGTTCCAGCAACATCGGCATGCCATTGAGGATGGAAAAATAGTCGCCGCTGGGCGCCGGAGCCGACTGCGGGGATGCCTCCGCCGTGGCTGCTGGCCGTCTCGTGTCTTTCGGCTGCTTTTGCTGTGCAACCACCCACTGTGTCATGAACACACCGGCAAAAAGCGAGGCGACTACAATGCTCCTTCGCATGTGGAATTCTCCCTGGGATTTGTTTCCAAGCGACGCCCCGTTGCCTGGTTTACGCCCGCTCTAACTGGGCGTACTTCTCGACGAGCTTCTTCAACCCGAAGCGTGGAAATTGTACCGTAATCTTGGCTTCTTCGCCTTCTCCTTCGCGTTGATACACCGTTCCTTCGCCGTATTTCGGGTGGCGCACTCTTTGCCCCGGCCGGAAGCCGCGCTTGCCCGTTGGTTCTTCGACTGGCATCTTCGGGACCGTGAACTTCTTTCCCCGGCTAGCAAAAAATTCAGCGATGTTCTCAATCGAGTTGTAAGGGCGCGCCGGTGGAGTCGGTTTTGCGCCGCGAGCGCTCGCCCGTGCCGCGTTCCCGGCATTCCACGAAGCGCTCTGATCTTCGTCTTCGTAGGAATAATGCGGCGTCTCCGAGTCGTAGACGGAACGGCTGCGCTCGGCGGAACGGCCGTAGGTTCCGGTTCCAGTCCTGACAGCGCCGCCGCGCTTCGTACCCAACTCCTCCAGGAGCGGTGCGGGAACTTCTTCCAGAAAGCGCGAAGGTACGCTCGCCTCGGGAAGATCGGTGCCATAGCGTCGGCGATATACGGCGCGAGTCAGGACCAGTTGGTCCATGGCGCGCGTCATGCCGACGTAGCAGAGGCGCCGTTCCTCTTCTACTTCTTCGGGAACCAGCATCGTTCGCGAATGCGGGAAAAGGCCTTCTTCAAGACCGCTAAGAAAGACGAGGGGGAATTCCAGCCCCTTAGCGGCGTGCAGGCTCATCAGCGTGATCTGGGCGCGCTCGTCGAATGCGTCTGCATCCGCAACGAGCGCGGCGTGATCGAGAAACTGGTCGAGGGTTTCGGCGCGGTCCCGGGAATCCATGGCCGCGTTCACAAGTTCGCGCAAGTTCTCAATGCGTGAAAGCGCCTCCGGGGTGTCCTCTGCTTCCAGCAACTTGATGTAACCAGTTCGGTCGATCAGGAACTTGAGAATGTCGGCGGTAGAGGGAGTCAGGGACGGGACGGCGTCGGCATTTAGGGGGGCGCTGTCGCTTGAGTTGACCACGCTCGCACCTTGGTCGGCATCGCTGGCGGGAGTCGCACTTTCGGGATCTTCGACGGGGGCCGCTGTCTCGTTTGTTTCCGAGCTGCCGAAGTCAAACGAGAAATTCCCGAATTCCTGGGGATCGAACTCCGTCGCGTCGCCGCTTTCGGAGTCGGGCGAAGGTGCCGTTTCCGTCGAGAATTCAGTCGATCCTTGCTCCTCGGCTTCGACCTCGGCGCTCTCCGCCAATTCTTCCTCGAATTTTCCGAAGAGCATGGCGCGGCCGTCATTGATAAGTTGCTGAAAGCTTTTGAGCGAAGCCATTGCGCGCTGCGGCAGGAGTTGACGCTTGAGAGCTTCGCCAATCGCTCCCCACATCGATAATCCTGCTTCCAAGGCGACTTGTTCGAGCGTGTCGATCGTGCCTTTGCCGATTCCTCGCGCCGGGGTGTTGACCACGCGCAGCAAGGAAATCGAATCATCCGGATTCTGAATCACCTTCAGGTACGAGATCATGTCCTTGATCTCGGCCCGTTCGTAAAACGAGAATCCGCCCACCACGTGATACTTCAACCCGTAGCGCCGCATCCCTTCTTCAAAGAGACGCGATTGAGAATTCGTTCGATACAGCACGGCGGCGCGGGGAGTATCGCCACGCTCGTTGGCCTCGCGCACATAACGGGCAATCCAGTCCGCCGCAAACAGCGCCTCGTTCTCGCCGTCCGGCGCTTCGTAGTAGCCGATCTTGGCGCCGCCCTGCCGCGCGGTCCACAGATTTTTCCCCTTGCGCCGGACATTGTTCGAAACTACGGAAGAGGCTGCCTGGAGGATGTTTTGTGTCGAGCGATAATTCTGCTCGAGGCGGATGATCTTGGCCTCTGGGAAATCCTGCTCGAATTCGAGGATGTTGCGGATGTCCGCACCGCGCCAGGAATAAATCGACTGGTCCTCATCGCCCACGGCGCAAACATTGTGGCGGTCGCCCGCCAGCATGCGCATCAGTTCGTACTGCGGACGATTCGTATCCTGGTACTCGTCGATCAGCAAATATTGAAAGCGCTTGTTGTAGTACTCGCGCACCTGCGGGGCCGACTTCAGCAGACGTACCGCTTCGAGCAGCAGGTCGTCGAAATCGAGCGCGTTCGCCTTTCGTAGCTCTTTTCGATATTCCTCGTACAGGTGGGAAATTCGTTCCGTCTTCGGATCCGCCGACTGCAGGTAGAGTTCCTGCGGATCGAGCATGTGATTCTTGGCCCACGAGATCCGCGAGAGCACGGTGCGCGGCGTCAGTTGTTTGTCATCGAGCCCCAGGCGCTTCATCAATCCCTTGACGACGGCTTGCTGGTCGCTCTCGTCGTAGATGACGAAGCTTTTTGTGTGGCCAATCGGAGGCTTTCCGGGAACGGTCGACGGAATGCGCATCGCTTCAATGTCGCGGCGCAGCATTCGCACGCAGAATGAGTGGAACGTCGAGATTACCGGCTTGGCGATGCTGAGTCCGCCAACAAGTTTTTCGACGCGCTCGCCCATCTCCGCGGCGGCCTTGTTGGTGAACGTCATCGCGAGGATCGACTCGGGCATCACGCCCTTCGCCTCGATCAGATACGCGATGCGGAACGTGATGACGCGCGTCTTCCCGCTGCCGGCGCCGGCCAGGATGAGCACCGGTCCATCGGTCGTTTCAACAGCCTCGCGCTGTTGCGGATTCAGTTGGTCAAGAAAAGACAAAAGAGGAAATGGCTCCGAAGTTGGAAACTTCAATTTTACAGGGGATTGGAAATGGCGAGGAGTTATGTCAAGGCAGACACTGCAGCAGTTCCTCTGATGAACGTTACCTGCCAAACCGTCGAATTCGAACTCAAAACTCGAAGGCCGAAGGCGGAAAGCCGGAAGCCGAGCTGCACCCTGAAATTTCCTCCGCAAGCCGCTTCCGCCCATCCGTTCCTTTCACGGAGTCGAAATGGACGGCGCGTCCAGCCTGCGTTTCGCCGGCAGTTCGGGCAGTCTCCTAGGGTCCGGGCGCGCCTTTCGATGAAGGAGGAGCGTTTATGAGTCCGAAGATTTTGCTGGCTGTGACGGTCCTGCTGATTGTAGGCGGGTTGGTGGTGGTCGGAGAGCGCGATGCGCGCGCGGGAGAGGTGAATTCCTCTCCCGCATTCAAAGTGCTGGATCCGATTCAGCACGGCAACCTCACGGTGTTTCCCGTGGTCGCCGCAAAAAGTTATCCCACCGGCGAGTTCTTAACGTTAGATGAAGGTTTGCGTTCCGGCGAAGTCGTCGTGACCGAGGCCGGCAGTGTGCAGGGACTGATGCGCCGCCACGGAACTTCCTCCGTTCGCCACGACGGCGCCGAGGTCAACCGCTTGATGCTGGTCAACAATTCGAAGCGCCCGTTGCTGTTGCTCGCAGGCGAGATCGTCACTGGAGGCAAGCAGGATCGCGTCATCGGCAAAGACCGCATCGTTCCGGCTGAAAGTGATCCCATCGATCTCAGCGTGTTCTGCGTTGAGCCCGGACGGTGGGTCGCCACCAGTCAGAATTTCGGCACATCCGGAATTACCTACGGTCGCGGCTCGGGCGGCGGTATGGGGGTAGCGGGCGGTACGCTCATGGCTCAACCCTCTGTCCGCTCCAAAGCGATGGCCGACAAGAATCAGAATGAAGTGTGGAACGCCGTAAACAAGCAGCGCGAAATGCATGACGGTGGAAGTGCAAGGCCGTGGCTCCCGAAGTTGCGACGGAGATGTCGCAAACCTCTTCCTACGCCAAGGTCAATGAAAATCAGGAAGTGAAGAAGCGGTCGATGCGATCGCCAAACCGATCGAGGAGAACTATCAAAGCCTGATCCGGCAGTTGCGCGACCGCAACGCAGTAGGAGTCGTCGTCGCCGTGAATGGACGCATCATCTGGGCTGACGTCTTTGCCAGCAGTGACCTGCTTTCCAAATACTGGCCCAAGCTGGTGCGCTCTTATGCCTCAGAGGCAGTCGTCACCCGAGCGAAGTCCATCGATGTCACCGCAAACCAGGCCCAGGCTTTTCTGGCGGACATGGAGGGTCGCCGCGAAACGATCGAGAGCGAACCGGGAATTTATCGCCACTCGGAAATTACCGGCGATGGGTTCAAAGCGTTTTCGCTCACGTCACTATTGCCGAAGACTGGTTTCGAGGTGCACGTAGCGAAGATGGCGGACTGACGAATCGGGGCGAAGAGTCATGCCGCTCTTCGCCTCGCTGTGCGGTGAGAGCCGTGGAAGAGCGGCCCTTCAGGGCCGTGTTAAGGAGGTTGCAGACGATTGGGCTTTAGCCCCGGCTACTCTCCGTTGGCTTGGTACCAACGCCGCCATACTGCGGAATCGTTCGGCAACCGCTGATGAGTGATGTCTCCGAGCGCTTGGAACGCCCACCCATGGGTTTGCGCGTCGAGCGCGGGATCATTAAATCATTCAACAGTTGCGGAATGGCGCGCGCCCGTTGTTGCTCGGTAAACAGTCCCGATGCTGCAATGCCGCAGGCTGCGCGTTCCCGAACCTTAGCCGAGGGATCGTCATGCATCGTCTTCAGCAAGAGATCGATCGTTTCATCCGCTCCCGTGAGCGCGAGTGCTTCAACCGCCCATTGCCGCGATTCGGCGTCCGCATCTTTCAGATGTTCCGCAAGAACTCCGACGACCTGTGCCGTGTCGACTCCGCGATTTCCCAGTAGGCCGAGCACCCACAATCCCCAAATCTTTTGCGCATGATCGGAGGACTGCGCCATTTTCAGAACGTAGGTGAGGCTTGCCTGATTTTTCGCGATTCCGTAGGCGGCCAGTTCGACCTCTACGCCAGATTCCCGCACGTGCATGTCGTCGGAGTTCAATGCCGCGGTCGTCAGCGTTGCGATCTGCGGAGTCCATCTGACTTTGCCTTGCCAGCCTTCAGCGCGAAAGGAAATTTGCTCGATGGCTCCCGAGGAATGTCCGACCGCCTGCTCCAGTAACGCTTCGGCCTGTTTCTGTGGCCCCAGGCGATCGAGTTGGCGGATATCTTTGGCGGAAGGCGTCGGATGCCAGGCTTCGAAGAAATGCGAGAGAGGTCGTGCCGTCGCGCTCTGCAACCTGCCCATGTTGTGCGCCAGCAGCGCAGCGCTCATTCCGATGGCCAGAGCAAGCACAGTTGAGAGGCGCGACGAGCGGCGCGTCGGAGATGACTTCCCATTCGCGTGAAGGCTGTATGCGGCAATGTCCGACGATGGCCCGAGATTTCCGTAATCCGGCGTCGGATGGTTGAGCGGAGTCGTAGCCTGCGGAAGCGAAGGCGCGGCCGCATCCTTGGCTCGCTCCGGTTGGCCTGTCAGAAAATCGCCCATTCCTTCTAGTCTAGGAACGCATCAAAGTAGGGTAAAGTTACTTCCGTTCCTCTCATCGTCTCGACGCTTTTGCTCACGAAAGCCTGAACGAACTCTCGAAGCTGTTCCGCAACATTCAGGAGGATTTATGTTCGTGAACTCTGGATTCCGCGCCGCTCTCGTCGTCATCTGCCTTGCGGCTTCTTCGTTCGCCGCTGCGCCCGGATATCACGTCACAGCCACATACAAAGTGGGAGGCGATGGCGGATGGGACTATCTCACGACTGATGCCAGCGCACGCCGCGTCTATATTTCGCGGGGTACGCACGTGATGGTTCTCGACGCGGACTCGGGCAAGAGCGTCGGAGATATCCCCGACACGCAAGGAGTACACGGCATCGCACTCGCGCCCGACCTTGGGCGCGGCTTCACCAGCAACGGCCGCGAAGGCACGGTCACGATCTTCGACATCAAGACGCTTGCACCGATTGGGGAGAAGGTGAAGGTGGGGCAGAATCCCGATGCCATCCTTTACGATCCCGCGACCAAGCGCGTCTTCACCTTCAATGGTCGTAGCCAGGATTCGACAGCGATCGATGCAACGAACGGCCAAGTGCTGGGCACGATCAAGCTCGGAGGCAAACCTGAATTCGCGGTCAGCGATGCCAAGGGCGAGATCTTCGTCAACATCGAGGATAAGAGTGAACTCGACGCGATCGATCCCGCCAAGCTCGAAGTGAAAGCGAAGTGGCCGTTGGCTCCCTGTACAGAGCCGAGCGGTCTCGCCATCGACCGCAAGAACCGGCGGCTGTTCGTTGGCTGCGACAACAAGATGATGGCAGTTGTAGATGCCGATAGCGGAAAGGTCTTGGCGACTCCTGCGATCGGCGAAGGCGTCGACGCCACCGCTTTCGATGATGAAACCGGACTGGCCTTCGCATCGTGTGGGCAAGACGCCGTGTTGACCGTGGTGAAAGAAGAGTCACCCGATAAATTCAGCGTCGCTGAAACCATTCCCACGGAGAAGGGTGCTCGCACCATGGCTCTCGACGCCAAAACTCACAATGTTTTTGTGGTGACTGCGAAGTTCGGGCCGCCACCCGCGGCAACAGCGGCGAATCCACATCCGTGGCCGTCGACAATACCGGGATCCTTCGTCGTGCTCAGGCTCTCGAAATAGTTCGAAGGCCGCATCCGCGTTCCTTCGAATTGTGGAGGGACGAGCATGATGTTTGAGAAAATCGATTCCGCGCACGTCTACCGTGGATGCGGTATGCCAACCGCAAAGCCGACCAGTTACAATAATCGGGCCCGCAACTCCCAGGGCTAACGACCGAACGACCAACGATCCCCCATGACCAATAAAGTTCGTAAAGCCGTTTTCCCAGCCGCCGGCTTGGGCACCCGCTTTCTGCCCGCCACCAAAGCTCAGCCGAAAGAGATGCTTCCACTCGTCGACAAGCCCATCATTCAATACGGCGTCGAAGAGGCGATGGCATCCGGCTGCGATCAGATCATCATCATCACGGGACGCGGCAAGCAGGCCATCGAAGATCACTTCGACGTCAGCTACGAGCTCGAGCGCATGCTCGAAGATCGCCGGAAGACCGACCTGCTGAAGATTGTGCGTTCGATCTCCGACATGATTCATATGGCGTACGTTCGTCAGAAGGAAGCGCTTGGCCTTGGGCACGCGGTTCTGATGGCGCGGGAACTCGTCGGCGATGAGCCTTTCGCGGTGCTTCTGGCCGATGATGTGATCGACCATTCCGTTCCAGCGTTGAAGCAGATGGTCAACGTGTTCGACGAGAAGCAGTGCAGCGTGATCGCAGCGCAAGTCGTCGAAGGCAAGATGATTTCTTCGTACGGAGTATTTGACGCGCAGGCGGTGAATGGATTCAACGGCAGGCTCTTCGAAATTCGCAACATGGTAGAGAAGCCCAAGGCCGAAGAAGCTCCGTCGAATTTAGCGATCATCGGCCGTTACATTCTGACTCCGGCGATTTTTGATTGCTTGGCGAAGACTCCGACTGGCTCTGGGGGTGAGCTTCAACTGACCGACGGCATGCGCATGCTACTCAAGCAAGAAAAAATGTATGCCTACGTGTATGAGGGCCAGCGCTACGATACCGGCGATAAGCTGGGATTTCTCAAAGCCACCGTGGAGTTCGCGCTAAAGCGCAACGACCTCGGTGGGCCCTTCCGCGAATATCTGAAAGGCTTGAACCTCTAGAAGCACGGCAGCCTGTGTGTATCGGCGGCCGACTTCGGCAGTCCGGCGATTGACGGCACGGCTTAAGGCCGTGCCTTTCAAGATCTACAATCCCTTCAGTTTTTTCGACTTCTCTTCCACGCCGCGAGCCAGCTTCTCTTTGTGCGCGTGCATTTTCTTCGCCATCTCTGCATCGGAGATTGCGAGCATCTGCGCGGCCAGAATGCCGGCGTTGGTTGCTCCCCACTTGCCGATCGCGACGGTCGCGACTGGAATCCCCGGTGGCATCTGCACGGTGGAGAGCAGGGAATCCATTCCATTCAGCGAAGTCGAGGGGATGGGCACTCCGATGACTGGCAGAATAGTATGCGCTGCAATTACGCCGGCGAGGTGTGCTGCACCGCCGGCGGCCGCGATGATCACCTTCACGCCTCGTCCGGCCGCATTCTTGGCAAAATCCGCGGAGCGGTCCGGCGAACGATGCGCTGATGTCACATCCATTTCGTAGGCGATACCGAAATCGTCGAGCGCTTTCCCCGCCTCGCGCATGATCTCCAGGTCCGAATCACTTCCCATTACGATTGAAACCAGTGGCTTGCTCATGATCCTCTCTCAAATGAAAGTTCTGATTAGTGTTGTCATCCGGCACGAAGGTTGTTTCGGCCAGAAAGAGCTTTATTTCTTAAGGGCGCGAGCGGCAATGTCTTTCCGGTAGTGCGCCCGTTCGAACGAAATTTTCCCGCAAGCTTCATAGGCACGGGCCACTGCCGTCTCAAGGTCTGGCGCTCGCGCAGTCACTCCCAGCACGCGGCCTCCGGTGGTGTAGTAAACGCCATCGCGCTTCGATGTTCCAGCGTGAAACACTTTGGCACCTTCGACCGCGTTGGCGGCCTCGAGGCCATCGATGCGCTTTCCCGCCTCAAACGTTCCCGGATAACCGCCCGACGACATGACCACGCAAACCGAGGCGTCCGTCGACCATTTGAAGTCTCCTGCGCTCACGCGTCCTTGGATCGACGCTTCCAGAGCTTCGGTCAGATCGCTCTCCAATCGCATCAGGATGGGTTGTGTCTCGGGATCCCCGAAGCGGCAGTTGAACTCCAGAACCATCGGGCCGCGCGCGGTCATCATGAGACCGCAATAGAGAACGCCCTTGAATTCCGCGCCCTCGGCCTTCATGCCCGCGACCACGGGTTGAGCAATGTGATTGACGAGCCAGTCCCTCATGCCATCATCGACGAGGCTTGCGGTGGAGTACGCGCCCATGCCGCCGGTATTTGGACCAGTATCGCCATCGCCCACGCGCTTATGATCCTGCGCGGCGACGAGAGGGGCGACGCGTTCGCCGTCGCTGAAAAGCAGGAACGATAACTCATCTCCGGTCAGACATTCTTCCAACACCACGCGGGCACCGGCCTCTCCGACCATCTTTCCGCTGAGCATTTCGGCGGCGACGCTCGCGGCTTCTTCCCTTGTCTTCGCGATCACGACTCCTTTACCCGCGGCAAGGCCGTCGGCTTTTACTACCACGGGGAGGTGAAAGTGTCCCAGAGCCGAGCGGACCATCTCAATCGAATCACAAATTGCGAAAGGTGCGGTTGGGATGTGATGACGCTTCAGAAATTCTTTGGCGAAGCTCTTGCTCCACTCCAACTGCGAGGCTGCGCGCGTGGGGCCGAAGGCGGGCCAGCCGCGCCGAGTGAATTCGTCCACCACGCCCAGGGTCAGAGGTAGTTCGGGGCCGACAACGGTCAGGTCCGGCTGCAGGCGATTGGCGAGCGCGACAATCGCATCCAGGCTCTGCAAATCGGCGGGAAGGCACTCCGCTTCGTCGGCGATGCCGCCGTTGCCGGGAGCGCAATAAAGTTGGGAAATGCGCGGCGACTGGCGCAGTTTCCAAACCAGCGCATGCTCGCGCCCACCACCACCTAGGACCAGAACCTTCATAAGTCAGAGCAAATCAGGTTAGGGGCAGAGCGGGAAGGCTGTCAAACGCCTAGCGGATCAAGGCGTGGCTGCGTTTTAGTCTTCGACGCTCTCGACGTGGTCATCCCGAAGCGCCCGCGTTCCTACCAGCGGGCAGGGCTCTCTAGTGGCACAGACTTTCGTAGAGAGGAGATCCCCCACTCGGCCTGAAGCATTGCAATGATCAAGGGACACAAGTTTCGTAACACTCCTTTAACGTAAAATCCGTACCCTGATTGACTCTGGAGACTCGACGTTGCTTGGTCTCCCGATCTGTGTTAACTATAGTTAACCTCTGGGGTATGACCCGATTAAATGAGCTTTCGTCCGGTTGGGATGCCGATCTGTCGCGTGTTTGCCGCGCTCTTGCTCGGATGGATCTCAGCAATAGCCTTATTTTCCTCTCCGGTGGAGGCGCAGCAAACGGATTCAACTTCGGCACAGCCTGTGTCGGCGAGCACGACTGCCGCTGCGGATACTTCGCCGAATTCGGCGAATGACGGAACCGAGACTCTCTTTCCCCACTTCAAGGACACGCGTTTCTGGTTGTCGGGGCAGACGAACTTCATCATCCAGGCGCATCCCGAGTTCCATGCGCTGTACAACGGGCCACACAGCCTCCTGCCGCACTATGAGAAGGCTACTTCGCGCGTGATGACCCTCTACACGGGTTTCCGCGTAAACGATTCAACTGAGATTCTGGTCGACCTTGAAGAGGCTGGAGGGGCCGCCCTCAGCGCCGGATTCGGTCTTGCCGGAGATACAAATCTCGATATTGTTCGCAATCCGTCGTTGAGCAAGGCGCCGTACCTTGGGCGCGCTATGTTCCACAAGATTTTTGCCCTGAGCGACGACAAAGTCGACAACCAGCGCAATGCTCTTTCTCTATTCGACAAATTGCCGCGGCGCAGGCTCGAATTCCGTATCGGCAAGTTTTCCATGCCGGACTTTTTCGACATCAATTCGGTTGGTTCAGATACACATTTCCAGTTCGTGAACTGGACGACGGACAACAACGGCGCATGGGACTATGCCGCCGACACGCGCGGTTACACAGTCGGCGCCGTCCTCGACTTTGAGGATCGCAACTGGGGTCTGCGCTTCGGCGAAGCGTTGATGCCGAAAGTCGCCAATGGCATCGATCTCGATTACAAGCCCTGGCAGACGCATGCGGAAAACGTCGAATACGAATTGCGGCATGGAGTCATTCCCGGCAAGTCGGGAGTGATCCGGATTCTGGCTTATACGAATGCCGCCAACATGGGAATCTATCGCGACCAGGTCATCAAGGCCGCAGTGGAGGGAACGACTCCGGACGTCACCGATCACGCGTGGAATGTCACGCGCAAGTATGGATTCGGACTCAACATTGAGCAGAATCTGACCCAATGCCTCACCGGCTTCGCGAGAGTCGGCTGGGATAACGGCAAGACGGAGTCTTTCGCATACACCGAAGTCGACCAGACGGTGGTTGCGGGCTTGGGCGCGAATGGGAGTTGGTGGAAGCGCAAGCAGGATCGCGCCGGCGTGGCGGTAGTTTCCAACGCGATCAAGAAAGACCATCAAAACTATTTAGCTGCCGGCGGGCTAGGATTTCTACTTGGCGACGGCCATCTACGCTACGGCCGCGAAAACATTTTCGAAACGTATTACACGGTTCACGTCTGGCGCGGGATCTATCTTGCGCCTGCGGCCCAGCACATCAACAATCCCGGATACAACCGCGACCGCGGACCGATCGTTGTGCCCTCATTCCGCGCCCACGTGGAATTCTGAGCGCGGATCAGTTCGATACTCAGCTAATTCTTGCAAAAGACCTTCGGACTATCCGCCGCTCTTCACCAGTTCTGCGCTGTAATTCTGAATAACCCCATAACATTCGCAGGCGGAGCCCTCGAGTTTTTTGCGATTCAGCACGCGCACCGCTCCGTGGGTGTATTCGATGATTTTCTTTTTCTGAAGAGCTCCGGCGGCGAGGCTTACGCTGGGACGGTCTGTGCCCAGCATGGTTGCTAAGAAGTCATGGGTGATGCGAAGTAGCCCGGAGCCGACGCGATCTTGCGTGAGCAGAAGCCACCGAGCTAGACGCTGATCGAGGTCGTGGAGACGGTTGCATCCGGCCGTCTGCGCCACTTGCAGGCCATGCACGGCGGCATAGCGATTCATCATCGAGTAAAGTTTTGGGCAGGTTTTCAGAACCATCTCCAGTGCTTCCAAGGGCAGTTTGAACCCAGTTCCGGCAACCTGCATGATGGCCTGATGAGGACTTCGGCGCAGGCCCGCGGCAGCGACGACGGGCGTGAAGCCTTCCCTTCCCAGGACACCCACTTCCACGCTTACCCCTCTCGTCGCCTTGAAAACAATCGAAACCATTCCAGAGTTCGGGAAATACATGACATCTAGCTTGCGCTGAGGCTCGTGCAAAATCGTGTGGTGGGGCAGATCGACGTACTCGAGATGCGGGCGAATCGCCTCGAACTCTTCGTCAGGAATAGTGAGAAGAATCGTGTTCGCAACGGGTTTTCCTTCGGGATTGGTGCGTTCTCCTGCTCTGACGGCTTGCGGTTCGCTTTCGGGTACCACAACAGCCTTTGACTTGCGCACGCTTTCCTCCTCTTGCTCTTACGAGGGCATAACGACGAGGCCATTGAGATGCCGTCGTGGCCTCCGGCGCAGAGATTTTGATTTGTAGGATGGACTTGGAAAACCCTTAAAACCGCGTACAGTTTTTCCTGTATTTAGAGAAAAGGCGCTGGCATGAGTTAATCCGTAGGGCATCCAACAATTCGCCGAGCCGCAAGGGGGTCGAGGCGATTTCGCCGTACGGAGTGTCTTTGCAATGCCGGCCCGGATCCTGATTGCTGACGACAGTCGCGCCGTTCGTTCGACCTTGCGCAGTTTGCTGACTGCTGCGGGTCACGATGTTTCTGAAGCGGAAGATGGGCAGCAAGCCGTTGAGAAAGCTCTGGAACTCCGCCCCGACCTGATCGTCACCGATCTAGCGATGCCTGTGATGGATGGGCTGAACGCATCGCTTCTTATTTCCCAAAAACTGCCGGGGACACCGATCATCATGTGCACCATGCACTGGGCTCCGCACTTGGAAGTGGAGGCGCAGAAGTTTGGCGTTCGCGCCGTGATTTCCAAAGCCGACGCGAAAGGATTGATTGCCGCGGTTACGGAACATCTAACGGAAAGAGTTCAAAATTCCGATGCGCCGCCGCCGCTTCCGCCGATTGAGCCGTTTGTGATTGCGAGCGACGCTGCTCCCGCATCTTCCGCGGCGGAATTGGCGCAAAATGCGGAAAGCGTCTCGCCCGAGGTGCCGAAGGACGTTCCACCACAGCACGACAAAGACTGAAAAGGGCCCGCGCCCGTCTTCGAAAAAATCTTGTCAATAGGCAGAAATTACGCGATCGGCAACGCTGCTCGGTCGGATCGCGTCGTTCTCAGTCTGCCAGTGCTAAACGGCTACCGGTTCCGGCTTGGTCGCCAGCAATTGCCTTAGCACGTATTGCAGAATTCCGCCGTTGGAGTAGTACAACGCTTCCTGCGGGGTGTCGATTCGGACGAGCGCATTGAACTCGGTCGCCTTTCCGTCCGCGGTCGCTTTTACTTTTACCTGGCTTCCGGCGGCGAAATTTTCTACTACGTTGCGGATGCCGCCGATCTCGAATACTTCTTCGCCCGTTAGCTTGAGGGATTCGGCATTTTGTCCCGCGGCGAATTGCAGCGGCAGGATGCCCATGCCGACCAGGTTCGATCGGTGGATGCGCTCGTAGCTTTCGGCGATAACGGCGCGGACGCCGAGGAGCGCAGGTCCTTTGGCGGCCCAGTCGCGGGATGAACCTGATCCGTATTCTTTGCCGGCAAGAATGACCAGCGGCGTCCCGGCGGCGCGGTATTTGTCGGATGCGTCAAAGATCGACATCTCGGTGTTGGTCGGCAGGTGGCGAGTGAACCCGCCTTCCGTTGAGACCAGCTTGTTGCGCAGGCGGACGTTGGCAAACGTCCCGCGCACCATGACCTCGTGATTGCCGCGACGTGACCCGTAAGAGTTGAAGTCTGCCGGCTTCACGCCGTGCTCCTGCAAATATTTTCCTGCGGGGCCGTCTTTCTTGATCGATCCCGCGGGAGAGATGTGGTCCGTAGTCACGCTGTCGCCGAGCACAGCGAGCACGCGAGCATTCGTGATTTCCTGAATGGGCGAGGGCTTCACGGCCATGTCGTCGAAATAAGGGGCACGACGAATGTAGGTCGAGTCACCTTCCCAGGTGTAGGTCTCCCCCTTGGGAACGGCCAGGCCGCGCCATTGGGCGTCTCCCTGAAAGACTTCGGCGTAAGACTTGGTGAACATTTCTGAAGTGATGGACTGCTGCATCGATTCTTCGATCTCACGCGAAGTAGGCCAGATGTCGGCGAGATAGACGGGCTGTCCGTCTTTCCCTTTTCCAAGAGGATCTTTGCGAAGATCGGTGTCGATGCGTCCGGCGAGGGCGAATGCAACCACCAGCGGAGGGGACATCAGGTAGTTGGCGCGCACTTCGGAGTTGATGCGCCCTTCAAAGTTGCGATTTCCTGAAAGCACGGAGGCGACGACGAGTTCCTTATCGTCGATGGCTTTGGAAACTTCGTCGGGCAGCGGGCCGGAATTTCCAATGCAGGTCGTGCATCCGTAGCCGACGATGTGAAACTTCAGCTTCTCGAGATAGGCCATCAATCCGGCTTTCTCGAGGTAATCGCGCACGACTTTCGATCCCGGAGCGAGCGAGGTCTTCACCCACGGAGGTACCGTCAATCCTTTTTCGACTGCTTTCTTGGCAAGCAGCCCGGCACCGATGAGCACCGAAGGATTGGAAGTGTTGGTGCAAGAAGTGATGGCGGCAATCACGACGCTGCCGTGTTTGAGAGAATCCTTCACCGATGCGGGCACGTGCTCGTGAACCTTCGGATCTTCGACACCAACTGCGGTGGGACTTCCACCCTCCTGTTCCCAGTTTTCTTTGGCGGCGGGCGGGACAGCAGGCGCGGCCGTTTTCGCTGCGGATTTCGGTTTGATCAAGCCAGGAAGCGCGTTCTGAAAAGACTCTCCGGCTTGAGAAAGCACAACTCGATCCTGTGGACGCTTGGGACCGGCCAGGGAAGGTTCGACAGTTGCGAGGTCGAGAGAAAGGAGTTCCGAGTACTCGGCTTCGGGTGTCTTGTCGTCGTGGAACAGTCCCTGCTCGCGGCTGTAGGCCTCGACGAGTGCGATCTGCTCGGCACTTCGTCCGGTGAGTTGCAGAGTATTTGAGAGTCTCTTTGTCGATGGGAAAGATGCCGCATGTCGCTCCGTACTCCGGAGACATGTTGGCGATCGTCGCGCGATCGGCCAGCGGCAGGTCGCGCAGACCGGGTCCGAAGTATTCGACGAATTTTCCGACCACGCCGTGTTTGCGCAGCATTTCAGTCACGGTGAGAACGAAATCGGTGGCGGTGGCTCCCTCGCGCAAGCGGCCGGTTAACTTCACGCCTACAACGAGGGGAATGAGCATGGAAACGGGCTGTCCGAGCATCGCCGCCTCAGCTTCAATTCCGCCGACGCCCCATCCAAGAACGCCCAGTCCATTGACCATCGTGGTATGGCTGTCGGTGCCGACGAGCGTGTCTGGATAAGCGACTCGCTTGCCCGGACTCTCTTTCACGAATACGACTCTCGCGAGATATTCGAGATTCACCTGATGAACGATGCCGGTGTCGGGAGGAACGATGGCTAGATTGCGAAATCCGGTCTGCCCCCAACGAAGGAATGAGTACCGCTCTTTGTTCCGCTGGAATTCGAGCAGGGCATTCATGTCCATTGCATTGGCGGTGCCGAATTCGTCGACCTGCACGGAGTGGTCAATGACGAGTTCGACGGGTTGCAGAGGATTGATCAGGGTCGCGTCACCGCCGAGTTGCTTCATGGCGTCGCGCATGGCGGCGAGATCGACAACGCACGGAACTCCGGTGAAATCCTGCAGCAGAACGCGGCTGGGAGTGAAGGCGATTTCCTTGTCGGGCTTGGACTTGCTGTTCCAGTTGGCGAGCGCGCGAACTTCTTCCTTGGTGACGTTGCGGCCGTCTTCGGTGCGTAGGAGATTCTCGAGAAGGATTCGCAAAGAGAAGGGAAGGTGGCTGGTCGATATGCCTTGCTTATCGAGGGCGTCGATGCGGTAGATTTCGTATTCTTTGCTGCCGACTTTCAGGGTGGAGCGGCTATTGAAGCTGTTTACAGACATGATGGCCTTCCTTGGCGGGGATGATTGCGCGGCGCCGCGTATTTATTCTGCAAAACATATAGTGTAATTCGTTCGTAGAGAAATGCGTAGGGTGTGGCTTAGGTCTGTCGAGGAGACTTCGCCATGACGAAGATCCCTTTCCAGTCTCACCGCTGAGTTCGCGGAGTTTCAAGGAGAGCGCGGAGAAAAGCTGTTCGCGACGTGGGGATCGGCAAGGGTATGGAAGTCGAGCTCCATGCTGTAAAATCAAAGGAAATCAGGCATTGACGTTATGAAAAAACTTCTCATCTTCACTCTCTTCGCGATCTTGGCTGTCGGCTGTGCCGCTCCCGCATACTCCCAGCCTTTGCCGAATGGCGATGCGCAGGCTCGCGCCGACGCTAAGGCGAACCGTAGGCAGGCGAAGGCTCAGAAGAAGTACGCTAAGGCGCAGAAGAAGGCTGAGAAGAAAATGCTGAAGACGCAGAAGAAGAACAGTTACCGGTATCCGACGCGGTCGAACTGATTTCCGGCGGATTCGCGCCTCTCACGTCGAGCAAAGCCATTTCTAGCACATGATCTCAGCGTGCTGCTCCTCTCAGTTTTTCGTTGCTTTTGAGGAAACCCACGGACAGAGTGGCCACGCCACATGATCATTTCGCGCGGAGGAGCAGGACTGGGACGCTGATTCTGTGTTGCACGCGAGTCGCCGTGGCTCCCAGGAACAGATCTCCCAGGAAGCGGTGACCGTGGGTGCTCATCGCGACCAGGTCGCAGCCTTTATTCTCCACCCAACGCACAATCTGCTCTGATGGCTCACCGTAGGCGAGTTCGGCGTCCGCTGAAATTCCCGCTGCCGCAAATTCCGCTTGCACGCGATGCAGATAGTCGTTGTCCTCGGTGATTTCCGGGCTGACGGCGTCCTGACCGTAGGTACGCGCCGCCCAGCCGTCGGCCACATGCAGAAGCACGAGCCGGCTGTGGGCAAACTTGGCTAGCTCCTTCACGTGTTCGATGATTGCGCGGTCGGTGGCCGTGCCGTCCAAAGTCACCAGAATCGTTTCGTACATGAGATTTTGAGAGTGCTCTCCGTTTTCAACCGTTTTAGATTCGGGATCATCCTCCAGCCAGAAGATGCCAGGCAGTTTTCACCGAGTCCGGGAGGCCGTAGACGTCCATGGCGGTGATCAGCATAGCACTGGCCCATCCGGCGGTCAGAAGGAGTGGGCCGTTTTTCCATCGTCCCATTCGGTTTCGGGAACTGGTGAAATGCAGAAGCGGAAACATCGCAAACGGCAGTTGCAGCGCGAGCACGACCTGGCTGAGGGTCAGCAGATCCGTGACGCTGTTATCGCCGCGCAACCCGATGACGATAACTGCGGGGAGGATCGCGAGGGAACGCGTTATGAGCCTCCGAACCCAAGGCTTGATGCGCCAGTGCATGAAGCCTTCCATCACAACTTGGCCCGCCAGCGTTCCAGTGATGGTGCTGCTTTGCCCGGCAGCCAGCAGAGCGACCGCGAACAAAGTGCTGGCGGCGGTGGCTCCGAGCAGGGGCGCGAGAGTGAGGTAGGCGACTCGGATCCAGTCGCTGCTGGCGCTGAAAGCAACGAACTTCCCGCCGGGTACGGCAATGCCAGTCTTGCCGAAAAAAACGGTGGCGGCGAGAACGAGGATGGCCGCATTCACGAAGAAAGCGACGGTAAGGGCGACGGTTGAATCGATGGTGTTGAATTGGAGGGCTCGTCGGATCGAGGAGTCGTCCTTTTGCAGCTTCCGGCTTTGTACTAACGCCGAGTGCAAATAGAGGTTGTGAGGCATCACGGTCGCTCCAATGATGCCGATGGCGACGTAGAGCATGCCTGCCTGACGGAAATGTGGCGTCAGAAAAGAATGGCCAAGCTCGAGGAAACTGGGCTGAGTCTGCGGAAGAACGAAAATCTCGATGAAGTAGCAGACTGCAATGGTCGCGACCAGCAGCAACACAACGGCTTCGATGGTCCGCATGCCGAAGCTCTGCAACGCGAGAAGCAGCAACACATCCAAGCCGGTGATGATGACAGCCCACAGCAGCGGGATGTGGAACAGCAAGTTCAGGGCTACGGCGCTTCCTAGCACTTCCGCCAGATCGCAGGCGCCGATGGCGATTTCGCTTAGCAGCCAGTTAGGCCAGCGCGTCCAAGCGGGGTACCAGTCGCGGCAGCACTGCGCCAGATCTTTGCCAGTGACGACTCCGAGGCGAGCAGAGATGACTTGCATGAAGATCGCCATCAAACTGGCCAGCCCGACCACCCAGAGCAGCCCGTACTTGAACTGGGCTCCGCCTTGAAGGTCGGTTCCCCAGTTGCCGGGATCCATGTACCCGACACTGACCAGGATGGCAGGGCCTACGAAGGCCCGCCATTGCTCCCAGAAGCTAGCTTCGTGGTGCGGGACATTAACGGAGCCATGCACGTTCTCAAGCGACCGATGCCCGCGGGCGGCTTCGACGGCATTTTTTTCCGAGGTTGGTCGAGCGAGCTTCGTAGGCGTGTCCCCAGACCGGCGTTGTTAACGAGTATACACCATTGAAAGTTAACTATGGTTAACTGCCATGGCTGCGCACCGACTGGTGTCCGAGGAAAAAGCAGTGACTCAATGAAGAGGTTCTCGTGACTTCTCCTGCTGACGTGACGGATTTTGATTTGTGCTCTTGCTTGCCCGAACAAAACAATTTGACCGCGGACGCCCGCGAAGAAAAGCCGCGGAGAGCGCAAAGCATGCCGCGGATGCGGGAAGGATGGCGCAGAGAAATTTACCCTGACGCTAGCTAACAACGAAATGATAAGAAATGCGAGCGTTTCGCCTATAATTGCGCGACTTCATGGGGCTGCCTTCCGGGACAAAATTAGGACCGTACGAGATCCAGTCAGCCATCGGCGCTGGCGGAATGGGTGAGGTGTATCGCGCCCGCGATACCCGGCTTGAACGAACGGTAGCCATCAAGATTCTTCCCTCGCATCTTTCAGAAAATTCAGAGGCGAAGCAGCGCTTTGATCGGGAAGCGCGGGCAATTTCATCGCTCAGTCATCCCAACGTTTGCACGTTGTTCGATGTCGGTCAGCAGGGCGCCGTCGAGTTCTTGGTGATGGAGTACCTGGAAGGTGAAACCCTGGCCGATCGCTTGGCGAAGGGTCCATTGCCGATGGCGCAGGTTTTGAAATACGGGATTGAGATCAGCGAAGGGCTAGCCAAAGCACACCGGTGCGGGGTGGTGCATCGCGATCTGAAGCCGGGGAACATCATGCTGACGAAAACGGGCGCGAAGCTGATGGACTTCGGCCTGGCAAAGACCCTTGTCGCCAGCGCGCCGGCCTCACATCTGACGGCAACGCTATCGACGCCGGTCAGCCATCCGCTGACGGCGGCGGGCACCATCATGGGAACCTTCCAGTACATGGCACCGGAGCAAGTCGAAGGACGGGAAGCTGATTCGTGCTCGGACATCTTTGCGCTGGGAGCTGTGCTGTTCGAAATGGCGACGGGCAGGCGGGCATTCGAGGGAAAGACCGCAGCGAGCGCGATGGCCGCGGTATTGGAGCGAAGTCCGGCTGTGATCTCGTCGGTCCAGCCAACGGCACCGGCAGGACTGGATCATGTCGTGCAGGGATGTTTAGCAAAGGATCCGGAGGAACGTTGGCAGAGCGCTGCGGACGTTGCGCGGGAACTGAAGTGGATTGCGGCTGGCGCCCCTGCCATCAGCGAACCGCACCCAGTACTGATTGGAATGGGATGGAAAGTTCATCTGATTTGGGGAGCGGTCGCCGTGCTTTTGCTGGCGGCTCTCGCCGCGACTTTGTTTCGCAGCCGCGAACCGGAGCGAACCTTGCGCTCCTTCCTGCCGCCGCCCGCGCAGATGAGTTTCGATTTCACCGGCGATTTTTCCGGGCCACCGGTGGTCAATTCTGACGGGACTGCGGTGGCGTACTGCGCCCGCACGCAGAAAGAGCGAAGTTCGATCTGGGTGCAGTTTCTGGGTGAGCTTGCGGCGAAGAGAGTTGACGGGACCGAGGGTGCAGCGTTTCCTTTCTGGTCCGCCGACGGGAAGTCGTTAGGCTTTTTTTCAGATGGACATTTGAAGAGAGTTCCAGCCACGGGCGGTCCGGTTACGATTCTGGCGGAGACGCCGAATCCGCGAGGAGGTTCGTGGAGCGCGGACAATGTCATCCTCTATGAACCGGATTACCGCGATACCTTGTGGACGGTGAACGCGTCCGGAGGGAGTGCGGCGCGCCTGACGAAATTCGAAGCGCGCAAACACACGACGCACCGGTGGCCGCATTTTCTCCCCGATGGAAAGCACTTCTTGTTTTTTGCGACGAATCATTCGGGCGATGCCGAGCAGGGGATTTATTTTGGATCCCTTGCCGATGGTTCGTACAAATACGTGATCGCCTCCGATTCCGGAGCCCAGTATGCAAACGGCTATCTCATTTACCACATGCAATCACAACTGCTGGCGCAAAAGTTCGATCCGGGCAATGGCAAAATTTCGGGCGAACCGTTAATGCTGACTCATCTAGTGGAGTACGACACAGGCACGTGGCACACGTCCTTCACCGTCAGTCAAAACGGACTGTTGCTGTACGAGCCCGGATCAAAAACGCTCGGCAACGATCTTGCGTGGATGGATCGCAGCGGAAATTCCCAAGGCAAACTTGGTGAACGGGGGTTCTATAAAGGCGCTGGACGCATTTCGCCGGATGGAAAGCGGCTGGCGGTGTCAGTTGGAGATCCACAAGCGGACATCTGGGTGATAGACCTGGGAAGCGGTTCTCGGACGCGACTGACATTCGGCGGAGCGACACACCTTGAGCCGTCATGGTCGGCGGATGGAAAGCGCGTCATCTATACCCGGCAGAATGGGACGACGGTGATGTCGGGAACGTCGATCCGGGCGCGGCTGGCAAATGGCGGCGGGCAGGAAGAAGTGATTGTGGACCCAAATACGAGCGCTCCCAGCACCTTGTTGTCGCCGCAGTTTTCGCCGGATGGACATTACGTGACGTACACCGCGCAACAGGGGCCGACAGGCATCAGCGTGTGGGCGATGCCGGTAGCGGGAGAGAAGAAAGCAATCGAGGTCGTGCCTGCGCCACCGCCTCCGGCGAGGCTTGTGCAGTACCGCTTGTCTCCGGATGGACGTTGGGTCGCGTACAGTTCGACGGAATCTGGGCGCGAAGAAGTCTACGTCACGCATTTTCCGAGCGGTCAAGGCCGATGGCAAGTCTCCCAGAATGGCGGAACGTTCCCTTCCTGGCGCGGAGACAGCGGTGAAGTGTTTTATCTTGGGACCGATCTTGTTTTGCACGGAGCCAGCGTGAATCCGAAGAGTCAGGAATTCGAGATGGCTTCGATGCAGAGCCTGTTTCAGATTACGTATTCGACTCCAGTGGGAGATCCATTTGACGTCAGTCCGGATGGCCGGCGTTTCATTCTGAGTACATTTCCAGAGAGCGTTCCGACGCCGCTGGTCATGGTGACGAACTGGATGGCAGAACTGAAGAAGTAGTTTAGCCGCCCGGCGAACTTTCTAATGCTTTGAGCGGTTGATGGGCGAAAGCCAGACGCGTTCCGACGCAGCGGGACCGAGCGATATGGTGCCGGCAGGACTGGAGAAGGTCACGGTCTGATCGTAGTTCCGCTCGACGAGTCGCAGTTTGGCACCCGGACGCACCCCCCGGTGCTCGAGGAATTCAAGCAGTCCGCGATCGCGCTCGTAAATTCCACTGACGGTGTAGTTGGTCTCAAGTTCGGCATCGGAGAGCAAAACCAGCCCGCGGCGACGACGACTGGCCGAGCTTTCCATCTCGCTCATATTGCCATGTGGACAGGCTCCGTCAGAGCCTAGCTTCGCTAGCAGCTTCGCTTCGAAATCGGGGGAGACTGCGTGCTCGAGGCGCTCCGCCTCGTCATGAACCTTCCACCATTCCATGCCGAACATCTCCGACAACATGCGCTCAATTAGATGATGGCGAAGAGTGAGCTTGCGGGCGATCTTGCGTCCAGCAGGTGTCAGGCGTATCTCGCCGCCGGTCTCGACGCTGACGAGGCCGTCTTTCTTGAGGCGGCGCAGCGCCATCGTCACGGCGGGCGGAGAGACTTTCAGAAGCTGAGCGAGGCGGGCGGAGATGACTCCTTCGCCCTCAGTTTCGGCTTCTAGGATGGACTTGAGGTAGTCCTCCTTGGAAACGGTAATCATTTGTGGGGATTATACGATGTGGGGTTAATTGTGGTTAATGCTGGGTCGCGGAGGCAAAAGCTGCGGCGCTGGCGCGCCGCGGACGGGCGAGGGCGCCAGTCCCCACATAAACCTGCCCACTCCCACACGACCGAACTTCGGAAAATAAAAAGGACAGTCCGGAGCCCCCGAGACTGTCCTCAAAAACCCTCCCGGTTAGAAGGGTAACTTGATGACTTCAAGGTACCCTCGGCATGTTGCAAAGTGGTTGCAGAACTATGAATATCTGATGAATTCGTTGGGATGGGCGCTGCTATAGTAGTCGCTTGCATCCGCGGGCTTATGGGCAATCTTTTTTCTCCGCGTTGAGGGGATTTGATGCCGACCAGCACATCGCGCAAGACCGAGCAATCCCGGCGCCTGCAGCAGCGGGCGGAGAGCATGATTCCCGGCGGCGTGAACTCGCCGGTGCGGGCGTTTGGTTCCGTCGGTGGCGATCCTCCATTCATTGTGCGCGGCAAGGGGTCTCACATCTGGGACGCCGACGAGAACGAATACATCGACTACATCGGATCATGGGGGCCGCTGATCACAGGGCACGCGGATCAGAATGTGCTCGACGCGATTCTCGGCGCAGCTTGCAATGGGACGAGCTTTGGAGCATCTACTCCGGCGGAGGCGGATCTGGCGGAATTGGTGATCGGCGCGTTTCCGAAGATGGAGAAAGTGCGCTTCGTGAGTTCAGGCACCGAGGCGACGATGTCGGCGATCCGGCTGGCGCGCGCTTACACGAAACGCAAATACATTGTTAAGTTCGAAGGCTGCTACCACGGGCATGCCGACGCGCTGCTGGTGAAGGCGGGGTCGGGCGTCGCGACGCTGGGGATTCCGGGATCGGCGGGCGTTCCCGAGGAATTCACGCAGTTTTCCATCGCGCTGCCATTCAACAATCTCGCTGCGGTTGAGCATGCCTTTCAGAAATACAAGCACCAGATCGCGTGCGTGATTGTGGAACCCGTCGTCGGAAACATGGGATGCGTGCCCGCGGCGGATGATTATCTAGTTGGCCTCCGGTTGATCACGGAGCGAGAACGATCAGTACTGATCTTCGATGAAGTGATGACCGGATTCCGCGTGGCATTTGGCGGAGCGCAGGAGTTGTACAACATCCAGCCGGACCTGACGACGATGGGAAAGATAATCGGGGGCGGATTGCCGGTGGGCGCGTACGGGGGACCGAAGGAGATCATGGATCTGGTGGCCCCCCTGGGGCCGATGTATCAGGCAGGAACGCTGTCGGGAAATCCGCTGGCGATGGCGGCGGGAATCGCGATGTTGAAGCAGTTGCGAGAGCGCAAACAGGAGATCTATCCACGCATTGATAAGTTAAGCGGCGAATTGGTGGAGGGCGTGGCGGCGGCCGCGAAGGAGGCTGGGGTGCCGCTTTGCCACAATCGCGTGGGATCGATGTTCACTTGGTTCTTTCAGGATGGTCCAGTGACGGATTGGAGTTCCGCGTCGAAATCGAACACCGATGCGTTTGGGAAGTTCTTTCGCAGCATGCTCGATAGCGGTGTGTATCTGCCTCCTTCGCAATATGAGGCGGTGTTCCTTGGCGCAGCGCATAGCGAAGAAGATGTGCAGCGGACGATTGCGGCGGCGAAGCAGGCGTTCGCGGGGATGCGCGCGTAGGACAGGGGCTAAAGCCCGAATCTGATAATCCGCTTTACGCGCCGCTAAAGCGCCGCTCTTCTACGGTTGCGCCCGCAAACACTTCCTTCAACATTGCGGGCGGCACTTTCGGATAAGCGCCGTTCTTCAAAGGTTCATCATCTACTCCATCATCTGCGGGATGGTTACGAATTCGTAGCCCTCTGACTTGTAGCGTCTGATTAGGTTGTCTGTCGCTTTTACTGTCTGCGACCGATCTGCGCCCATCTGCTTGTGTCCGCCGTCGTGAAGGAGGATCACGCTTCCGCCGCGAATTTGATTCACGCACTTTCTTTCAATGTCCTCAGCGGGTGGCGCGTTCCAGTCGTATCCAGTGACATTCCACATGACCGGCTCGAGTCCTAGCTCGCGGGCAATCTTCAGAACGGCAGGGCGGCGTCCGCCGAAAGGAGGACGGAAGAGATTGGAATGCGCACCGACTGCATCCTGCAAAGCGGAACGGCAGTCGGTAAGTTCCTGACGAAGATCTGAAGCGCTTTTGAAAATCAGAAGGGGATGGGTGAAGGTGTGATTGCCAACTGAGTGTCCAGCATCGATGAGTTCGCGAACGAGTTCCGGGCGCTGCTGGACGTAACGCCCGATGCAAAAAAAAGTCGCCTTCACTCGGTGGCGCGCAAGGACTTCGAGTAAATGTCCTGTGTGCGGATCGTTCGGGCCATCGTCGTAGGTGAGAGCAAGCTGCTTCGCTCCTCGCGCTTGTCCGATGAATGTCTTCCCGTACCACTGTCCAGTGGGCGCCATCGACTGGTAGCCGGCGGCGACGAGTGCGCCGACCGCGGCCGTTCCGGCCAGAACAGGTCCGAGCATGGGAGGATTGTAGCGGATTGAGCAATTGGCAGATCGAGTCGTTGGGCGATTGAAGAATGGAGGTGCACCGGCTTGAGATCCAATCTCTCAATGACTCAATCACTCAATGGCGCAAATGGTTCAGTCCCTGTTAACTCTTCCCGCAATTGCCTCTGGGGCGCATACGAGATATCCTGCCAATTCCGAACCAGCGCGCGTATCTCATGGCAAATCTTTTCGAATCTCCCCGCTACATTGCAGTGGAAGGCCCCATCCGAGTTGGTAAGAGCACGCTGGCACGCATCCTGGCCGAGCGGCTGAATGCGCAGCGGGTGATGGAGCCAGAGGCGAACCCATTCCTGGGCGCGTTTTATGAGGGAGAACGGGGCGCGGCGTTTCAAGCGCAGTTCACGTTCATGGTGAGGCGCTATGAGCAGTTGCAGGCGCTGGATCTCGGCGCACGATCGCAGCGGACCGTCGTGTCGGACTTCATTTTCGAAAAAGACAAGCTCTTCGCCTGCCTCAACCTCACCGATCAGGAACTCGATACTTACAATCGCTACTACAACCACTTTCGCGAGCAACTGCCTACACCCGATCTCGTTATCTATTTGCAGGCGACGCCTGAGGTGCTCAAGAAGCGGCTCAAAAAGAAAAATGCAACGGGTGAGAAAGCCGTAAGCGATGAATATCTCGAAGAAGTGGTGAAGGCCTACGAGCACTTTTTCTTTCACTACACGTCATCAGATCTTTTGATCGTCAACACGTCGGAGATTGATTTCGTCGATCGCAATGAGGATTTGCAG
Organism: uncultured Acidobacteriota bacterium; assembly: GCA_963819455.1. GTDB lineage: Bacteria > Acidobacteriota > Terriglobia > Terriglobales > Acidobacteriaceae > Sulfotelmatobacter. The sequence goes on along the minus strand of CAWFWF010000006.1, from coordinate 357,588 downwards.
GAACTTTTGCGGAAGGTGACGGAGCCGATCAAGGGCACGCAGTATTTCCTGCCACTCGGCGGACAAGACGCGGTCGGCGCCTAAGAGCGTGGGCAGCGGATCGGTTGTGGGTTACTCCTCGTGACGCGGAAGCGAATAGACCGAGAGGGATTTCCCCATTCTGGAGAAATCAGGATCCGCGGTGACTAGCCAGGCATCACGCTCGATCGCGAGCTCAGCGGCAAAGGCATCCGCATATCCAAGATTGTGCTTTTGCTTGATTGCGGCGGCGCGGGTGGCGCGATCGAGGTCAGCAGGGATCACGACGATAGGGAATCGCCTCAGGCTCGCTTCCACCTGGCGAGCCTTTATCTCGCCGTGCTGACGCCACGCAACGTAGAAAACTTCGCCCCAGTTTACGGCAGACAACAGAAGCGGCGAATCCGTACGAAATGCCTCTTCGAGAAGCCTTCGAACGCGGATCGCGGCAACTGGACGGCCTTCCACCAGTCCGAGGACCGCGTTGGCATCGAGGACGTACCGTCGGGGCTTCCCACGGGCAGACGCCGCTTTCACCGCCTCTCGCTCTCGCGTTGGCGCTCACGCTCCCGGTCCTTGAAATGCTCTTCAAACATCGAAGGTTCGCCAGGACGGGGCTTTAGACATCCCTGAATCTCGTCGAGCATGCACTCGATGGGTATCAGAATCAGCCTGCCTCGTTCTTCCGTCCACGTGGCTCGGCTACCCTTTTTGAGACCTAGTTGTTCGCGGAGCTCAACCGGCACTACGACTTGTCCTTTGGAGCTGATAGTGGTCTGGTAAGTCGACATGGCCTATATCTTACCATTGATCGTAGGTAAGACGTTTTCATTATCATCTTACTTTCGTAATACTCTTTGTTCCATCATGAAAAGAAAGGCTGTTTCGTCATCTAAGGCTGATATTTTTTGGCGTGGCAGCGTTCGGTGTTTGCGGCTACAATATCCCGAGCGTCACCCGAATCAGGTGTCGACGCCAAGATGCGTATACAGGCTCTATCCGCCAGAGGTGGAGGGGCACTGGGGGACATCATGAGCATCACTCCGATTGGCCGTCCATATGACGGCTCCGGCCGAAAGATTACGACGGCATCCCTGCGGGAACTCAAACTCCGGCACGAACCCATCACATGCATTACTTCGTATGACTATGCCTCCGCGCGCCTTGTAGACGAAGCAGGGCTGGAGATGGTGCTGGTGGGAGATTCGCTGGCACAGACCATGCTCGGGTACGAGAACACTCTCTCGGTCACGGTGGACGAGATGTTGCACCACGTGAAGGCGGTGCGACGGGGCGTGAAGAATGCCCTGCTGATTGCGGACATGCCTTACGGGTCTTATCAGATCGACGACAAGGACGCGATCCTCAACGCGACGCGGTTTGTGAAGGAAGGCGGCGCCGAGGTCGTGAAGATCGAAGGCGGGGAGAAACGCGCGGATCTGATTCGAAAAATCATTGACGCCGAAATACCGGTTGCCGGTCACATCGGTCTGACGCCACAGTCCGTCAACGTGATGGGCGGCTACAAGGTACAGGGAAAAAATCTCACGGCCATTGAGCAGTTGATGCGAGACGCGGTGGCGCTCGATCGCGCGGGCGTTGCATGCCTCTACCTCGAAGGGATTCCGCGCGAGGTCGCGGCGATGATCACCGCCGAAGTGGACTCGCCGACGATCGGGATTGGAGCCGGCCCGGAGTGCGATGGGCAAGTGCTGGTGTTTCACGACATCTTGAACCTGACGTTCGGGCCTCCGGCAAAGTTTGTGCGGCGCTATGGAGATGCTGCCGAACTGATTACGAATGCCGTGCATGCGTTCCGCGCGGACGTTCGTTCGCGGCAGTATCCGTCAGATGAGGAGTCATATCACCTGCCGAAGGACACGAAAGCCGGGCTTGATATGGTGCTGGCGAGAAAGCGGGCCATGGGGCGGTAACGAGGGAACTTCGCGGTTCCGGCATGCGTACCTTATGGGGTAAGTGCTACGCTACTAGTGGGAGGTAGCAAATGATGCTTTCGACGATTTTCTTCTTCCCGGTCATCGGTTTGGGGACGGTAATGTATTTCCTGCCGTCGATCATCGCATTGGCGCGCAGCAAGCGCGACATTTTAGCTATCTTTTTGCTGAACCTGTTTCTGGGTTGGAGCATTATCGGATGGATTGTTGCGTTAGTGTGGGCGGCAAAGAGCGACTATCCCGTGGCGGTGAGGTAATCTCGGCCCTGTGATCTTCCTGCGCCCGCGGCTCGCCCTGGTTCTGTTGGCAAGTCTCACACTCGCCGCCTGTTCGCACGAAGGCGCCGCCAAAACTCCTGATCCGGCCAGCCTTCTCCAGGCAATTCCTGCGGCAGATTCTGCCAAGTACGAACACATGCAGGACATGAGGAACTGGCGCAATCCATACTTCATCGTGCGCGCAGACACGATTGTCCTGCTGGACGCAGCCGACAACGCTGAGATCCATTTGAAGCCGGAGGAGGTTCTGCCGGCGCTGGCGCAACTCCCCGCCGCGAACTGGCAATACGGGCGCGTGGTGGCAGTGGCCGAAAATAGCGTGCGCGGCTCCGAGCAGGATGGAGTTGCAATTCGCCGCAATAAAGGCATCCTGGGCGGATTGCTCGATGGAGCTCATATCGCCATCCGTTGGGTGCCTGCGACGTGAGGCCTGAAGAGATGCAGTCGAGCTTCGCTCGACGGACGGCCGAAGGCGGCTGTCCCCACATTTTGTCCCAATGCTGTCCCTCCATTGTGTCCGCAACATCTACAGTCTTGGCTGATTTCTTGTGAGAATTCTTACTACGATTGACGAGATGAGGGCGGTTTCGCGCTCGTTCCGCCGCTCTGGCAAGCGCCTCGGCTTCGTTCCGACTATGGGGGCGCTGCATGAGGGCCACCTTGCACTCGTACGGGCGGCGCGCGCGTCCAGCGACATTGTTGCCGCATCGATTTTCGTCAATCCAACGCAGTTCGGTCCGACGGAAGATCTAGCGAAATATCCGCGTTCGTTCGAACGCGATTGCGAGTTGCTTGAACGCGAAGGCGTGGAGTCGTTGTTTGCGCCGACGGTGGAGGAGATGTATCCGAAAGTGGCCCAAAGGAATGCCCCTCCCACGCCGACGACGTGGGTGACGACGGAGGAGTTGAGCGACAAACTCGATGGCAAGTCACGCCCGGGGCATTTTCGAGGAGTGACGACGGTGGTCGCGAAGCTTTTCAACATCGTTGAACCGGATGCCTCGTTCTTCGGCCAGAAAGACGCAGCGCAGGTGGCGGTGATACGCCGCATGGTGCGGGATCTGAATTTTCCGGTGGAGATTGTGGTGTGTCCCATTGTCCGCGAGGCTGACGGGTTAGCGCTTAGTTCGCGAAATGCTTACCTGACTGCTGACCAGCGGAAGCAAGCGTTGGTGCTGTACCGCTCTTTGATGAGCGTTCGCGAATTGGTTAGAGCGGGTAAGCGCGACGTGGCGCGTCTGGCGGCTGCGGGGCGTGAAGAGATCAGCTGTGAGCATTCAGTCCGGCTGGACTACTTCGAGATTGTCGATCCTGAGACTCTCGATCCGGTCGAGAGTGCAATGCCTGGCGCGCTGGTTGCCGTTGCAGCGTACGTGGGAACAACGAGACTGATCGACAATCTAATTGTGGAGTGAGTTCCGTGGGAAGGAAGCAAGAGGCGCTCGATGCGCCCCTCGCCTGTGTCGTTTCAACCGTTACGGGTTCGGGTAGATATATTCCGGATCATACGAATAGCCGTAGAGCCACGGGTTGTACCAGTAGGCGGGCCAGGCCCAGAAGGGATCCCAGCCGAATCCCCAGCCGTAGCCGCCCCAGCCCCAGCCAAGTCCCCAACTGCAGCAGCCCCACCCCCATCCAAAACCGCCTCGGCCGCCCCAACCACCACGCCAGCCTCCGCCGCGCCATGCACCGTTTCCTACGAAGCCGCGGTTGAAGGCAGCGGTTGCGACCGTAGCTCGGCCTCCAGCTGCGGAAGCTCTGCCGCCGAAAGTATGCCAGTTGCCGTCAGCGACGGATGAGCGCGAGGCACCCATGCCGGCGCGTGAGCGTCCTGCGAAGCCCGCATTGGCACCGCGTTGAAAGCTGTGAAAGCCCGGGGAGGTGTTGCGGAATCCGCGTCCTTCGGACGACCAAGGACGGGAGGCTGTGCCGCGCATCGCCAAAGAGTCACCGCGGCCGAAAGAATTTCCGCGACCGAATGAGGTACCAGCTCCCGAGAAGCCTCGCCTGCCGCTGTAGCTGGAACTTCCGCCGCGATAGCCGCCGAACGAGCCACCACGGTTTCCGCCGAAAGAGCCGCCCCGATAACCACCGGCAGAGAATCCTCCGCCACGAGAAGCGCCGCCCGAGAAGCTGCCGCCGCCACCATGAAAGCCACCGCCTCCGGCATGGCCGCCACCGCCTCCGCGCTGAGCGAAGGCAGGAATGGGCGTGCAAGCTAGAAGTACTGAAGAGATCGTTACAAGGAGAAACTGCAACGAGGTGGATTTTCGCATCGAAGTCCCCTTCCACCTTACAGCGGCCGCCGTGGAAGGCGAACCGTCAGAAATCATGCTACTCCTGAATTGGAGTCGCAATCCAGCGCGAAAGTTGTCCGAGAGGGAAGACCGACAGGAACGCTACTGCGGCTGGATCGCAGCAACTACGCCGGAATCTGGCCCGATACGTTGCCGCAGTAGGTCTTCTACCTGAGACCAGAGGCTGGGGTCGCAGGCGCTCTGCGCGTGGGTGGGCGTAATGCGGTCGAACCAGGAGTGGGCCTCACACTTCACTGGTGCCTGCTGGTAATCGAAGCGATAGTTGCCCAGGATCTGGGTCTTGGCTTTGTCGGCGGCGGTGATTTGAGCCCGCCCGTGAACGAAGCCATGGGTTTGGTAAAAGTTGGCGGCGGCGACGACGTTGTCCGGAATTGTGCCGTCATGCTGCCAAGGCTTGGCTACGCTGTCGACCTGAACAGTAAGCAGGACAGGAATGCCAGCGCGGTCGAGTTCGCGCGCCAGCAAGACGACAGCGGAGCCTCCCCAGCTATGGCCGAAGAGGATGATGCGGGCTTGAGCTTTCTCCAGGCTATTGAGAGAGCCGTCGCGATTGCGATCGAGCAGGTCCACTATCGTTTTGTAGGCTGACTTCCGATGGCGATTCTCAAATACGTGTACGTACGAGCCCATCGGGAGATCACGTTGGGCTCGCTGGGCGAAGAGCACTGGACCCTGATGCGGGTTGTCGTGGCGCGCGAATCCGCCTACGAATCCGACGACGATGTAGGAAGGGGAAGACGAGGAAGAGGAACGCTCCACCACACCGCCATCGGCCGCTGCGATAAACGGCGTCGCTGCCAACAGTACGAGGGCGGCGGCCAGCATCCGAGATCGCGTGAGGACTGGCACGCGGAGGCTCCTACACTTGAGATGTTCCTGCTGATGCCGAGGTTGCGGAAAAATCGAATCGAGAGGCGTGTCCCGAGAAGACCCGTCGAACTGGCCAAAAGCCGCTTCCAGCAAGGCTTACGGCATCCCCAAACCCGGCCATCAGTCTACACCCGCATGTCAAGGGAAGATCAGGGTCTTTCGACCCGAAACGAAGCGATTGCCTTCCAAGAGGTAGCGCAATGGGTGCTCGGCTGCCTTAGTGATGCCGATGCGGGGAGTGACCAGGATGCGGCTGGCGCGATAGCCATCGTCGCCGATCCAGAGAGATCCTGAGGAGTCGGTTAGATCGGAGCCGTTATCGCGCTTCCGCGTGATGGCGAAGGCTTCGCAGAGTCGTCCCGGTCCACTGGTGAGCTTGGGCAGGTCTTTGTCCGATGAAATTTCAATCCCCCGGCTTTCAGCCATTTCGTCGATGCCGGCGAGTGGTTCGAGAGCACGGAACAGAATGCATCCGGCGCGGCCCTCGGGTTCGCAGGAGACATTCAGGCAGTAATGATTTCCATAGATGAAGTACACGTAGGCGTGGCCAGGAGGCCCGAAGATCACCGAGTTGCGCGCAGTGCTTCCGGCAGCGGCGTGGGCGGCAGGATCGTCTTCGCCGAGATAGGCTTCGACTTCGACGATCCGTCCGGTTCGATATTCGTCGATAGTCTGGCGGACGAGAACCTTGCCCAGGAGTTCCCGAGCCACGCGCCGCGGATTTCGGATGAAGAATGCGCGAGGTAATGGTCGGATCCGGGCATTGGCCGACGATGGTTTCGGATGGGGCATTGCTGAGAAATGCTACATGGTCCAGTCTTGGTTGTCTCCGCGGGAAAAGATTTGACGCCTGGTTTGGCTGCTACTACGAAGAATCGTTGACCACCCGCCAGAGGGTAATCGCATCCAAGACCCTCGATGAACCGTTTCTCTATCACTGTGCTCGTAATGTGTGCTGTGCTTTTGGCCGTACCGTTCGAGGCCTTGGCTCAGGACAATAACAATCTTCCCGACAGCCCGTCGCAGGCCACGCTCGCGGCTAAGCACGGTGAGCAGGTGGAGCGAGAAGTCACATGGAAGACCATCCCCAAAGATTTTCTTCATGACCAGAAGGGGATTTGGCTATTTCCGACGCAACTGGCCAAAGGGCACCATTGGGTACCGACGCTTGCGATCACGGGAGTGACTGCGGGGCTTATCGTGGCGGATCCTCATGCCATGCCATATTTCCGAACTCACGCGCGGAATATCGACGATATCAACGATGTTTTTGATTCTTCAATCACCAGCGCGGAAGTGATCGCGGTTCCCGTGGGTCTGTTGGCGGCGGGCTATGCGCGCCACGACCAGTATCAGATCAGCACGGCTTTGCTGGCGGGAGAGGCTTACGCCGACAGCGCGGTGGTGGATCTGGCAATGAAAGCCATCACGCGAAGAAAACGGCCGTCCGATGTGGCACCCGGGGCTCCTTTTACCGACACATTTTTCAGCGGCGGCAAGTCTCCATTTAAAGGCAGCAGCTTCCCCTCGGGACATGCAGCGGGAGTATTTTCAGTGGCTACGGTGGTCGCCACGCGCTATAAGAATCACCGGTGGGTGCCGTGGTTGACGTATGGTTTTGCGACGGCCGTAAGTTTTTCGCGCGTGACGACGCGGGCGCACTTTCCGTCCGATGTCTTCATGGGAGCTGCGCTGGGGTATGCCATCACTCGCTATCAAGTGCTAGCACCGCGCTGAGTGCCTGTTGTGCTCCTAGATAGGTCGGGGCTCGGTATTACGCGCTGAAGTGACGTTCGAAGGCGTGTCATCAAACGATTTGCCGGGCTCGTGCGCGACCTTCTCGTGCTTGCCGCCGACTTTGCGGATCGCGTCGTGCCAACCGTCATCCCATGCGATACGAGCTTCGCCATCGACCCATGTCCATGTGCCATGCTCTTCGCCGATGGTTTTCTTGGCATTTCCGTTGGCTTCGAGGGTGATGAAGAAGTGTCCACCACCGTTGCCCTCACCGACCTCCCACTTGCCGACGAAATGATTGCGGCTGGGGGATTTCGAGCTGACGGATGAGTCGTCAAAGTCGATGCGTTCGATGTCCGCAGCAAGCTTCTCGCGGTGTCCATCTTTGTAAACAATGGCTGCTGGAGCCTTCATATCGATGCGCGAGATCTGAGCCATCGTAAGGCTCTGATGATGCCCGTCTTTGTACGTAATGACGACGGTATTGTGCTCGTCGGCGGGCTCAGGAACCGGACTCGCTACCGCACTGGAAATTGCTACTGTTAGAAGTCCAGACGCCGCGACTGCAATCAGACCACGCATAATGTTCTCCCCGGCTTGCGGAGTTCGTTTACGAGCCACTAAACAACTAAACAAATGTACGTCGGGAGCGATGAAATAGTTCCCTCGGGCGCTTCAGGCCGCTCCCTTAGCCGCTTCCTTCAAATAGGCAAGCACTTCCTCCGCATGTCCTTCCGGCTTCACTTTCTCGAAAATATGCTGGATCTTGCCGTCGGGTCCGATGACGAAGGTCGTGCGCGCGACGCCCCAGACTTTCTTGCCGTACATGTTCTTTTCCTTCATCACGCCATAGGCCTCGGCGGTTTTTTTGTCGGCATCGGCGAGAAGGGTGAAGGGCAGGCTGAACTTATCCTGAAATTTCTTTTGCGCTTTTGAAGTATCAGGGGATATGCCAAGCAGCACGGCGCCGCTCTTCTGCATCTTTTTGTAAGAGTCGCGAAATTCGCAGGCCTCGATAGTGCATCCGGGAGTGTCGGCGCGCGGGTAAAAATAGAGAACCACGGTCTTGCCGCGCAGTTCCTTCAGCGCGATCTCTTTTCCGTTCTCGTCCTGCAGAGTGAAGTCGGGGGCCTTATCATTGACCTTCATGGGAATATCTCCGGGAAAATTGAAGCCGGGCGCAGAGGGCGCGGCGATGACGGCTTCCGCGCGTACGGCGCACCGGAAGATTCTACACCGCAGGATTCGCTTGCGAAGTGCCGCCACGCTGGTGGTGGCCGCAATGTTGGCTTTCCTGTCCACAGCGTTGGTCGCGCAGGAAGAGCGTCCGGAAATTCCTCCCGGAGAACGGAAGGCTCCGCGAAAAAAAGAGGCGGGCCCGCGAGCGATCGGGGTTCTGCAACTGCATGCCGATAACAAGGCGACTCTCGTTCCGATCGCCATCCTGGTTGGCGGAAAATTCTGGGATGCGACGGCGTACAAGGCTGATCCAATTCCGATGGCGCTGGAGTCGGGGACCGTGTACGAGGCAGAGCGGGCCGGAAATTCCCTTGGCCTCTTCACCGTAGGCGGAGCGTTACAGAGTCGAGCGGTGAACGTGCAGGCTCCATGGCTTGGGACGGGCATATGGCAGCCTGTGGGCACCGAGCCGGCCAAGAAACAAATGACGGCGGAAAGTGCTCCAGTGGGGATCGGCTTGGAAGATGCGCCGCCACGACTGACGCGGGATCCGAAGGCGGCGGATGCTCCGGCCTCTAAGAGCACGGGCACCCCCGGTGGAGATAAGGACTCGAAAGCACCGGCGCCAGATACTTCGAAGCCAGCGGATTCGAATTCGGGAAATTCGGGAGATGGACCTCCCAGACTGAAGAAAGGCACGCCGAGCTCGGACTCGTCGACGGATGCACCGTCTGGCGCGCCGCCGTCTGGACCGAAAGACTCCAAGGAAGACGACAAGAAAAAGACCGCCGAGTCGAAGCCAGCCGCGCCGGTGGTTCCAGCGTCGGACAGCGGTGCCAGCGAGGGAGACCGGCCCGTGTTGCGGCGAGGCCGTCCGGCTGTATCGTTTGCTGATGTAGATATCCCGGGATACAGCAAGCCAGGAGCTCCGCCGCCCAAGAGCAGCGGGAAGGTGTCGGAAGTGGCGGCTGTAAGCGGAGATGTCCAGCTGATCCCGGCAATCTCGGACGCAACGATATCGATGCCACGCTCATTCACTTTCGAGTGGCTGAAAGGCGAAGAGTCGGATCGTCGAAAACAAATGCTGGACCTGGCGAAAGACCAACTTCGTGCTTACGTCGCTGCCCGGGCGAAGGCCAAGATCACTCCGCAGCAGCCAGCGCACGGACAGGCGGCGCGCGTACCGAAGGCACCTGAGCCCTTGCTCGATAACGTGCAAATGGTGGCCTACGATTTGTGGAATTCGAATCAGGCGATCATCGTGCTCAGCGCGCAGGCGCATATGCCACCGCCAGCGCCAAATGCTCCGCACTCGGAAGTTGACGCTGAGCTGAAGTACTCGATCATGCTCGTCGCATATCCCGACATGTACAACAATCTCCACAAGCTTCATTCGAGCGTGACCGACCAATTCCATCTTGACCTTACGCCGCGTCTTGATCTGGTCGATGCCATGGATGCTGACGGCGACGGCCGGGGAGAATTGCTGTTCCGCGAGACCACGGATTCCGGCTCAGGGTGGGTGGTTTATCGCGCCACCGCAGATAAACTCTCGAAGATGTTCGACAGCTTGCGACCGCAGTAAAACGTCATAGAAGAAAAAAGCGCGGATTTGATCCGCGCTTTTTTTCCACCGGTTCGTTAGTGAGCCACGGACTTTGTAAGCGCATCGGCCGCCCGACAAAGGAATGTGTCAACCGCATCGCTGTAGGGCTTTTTGAAACTGGCCGGCCAGTTCTCTTTGTCGGCATAAAGCTTTTTCAAATTCTCCTCCATGCCGGGATCGCCGCCGGTAAACAGCGCGAGGATTTGCTCGCGACGCGCCGCCAGTTGCAGCCCCCGGTCGCTGTCAGGAGCGACGCCGCTAGCGATGGCCGCCTCCGTGTCGCGGACCAGTTCAGCCCAACCGCGTTCGGACTCCGCTTGCACTTCGGGAGACCAGCGCTGTCGCAAGTTCGCCAGTTGTTCCTCGGTGTAATACTTCTTCATCCAGTCTTTTCTGGTTTGCATTTGAATCACCTCGATGATCTTGCGGAATGGCTCCCAATCGGGCTTTCCTCCGGCCTCCACCACCTTCTCCGCGCGTTCGATGGCCTGCATGGCCCGGTCCAGATGCTCCCTTTTCTCGGCGAGGCTCTGGCGTTGCTGGCGAAGCGCTGCGGATAAGTCGGTGTCCTTGCGGCGAAGAATCTCCCGGATTTGAGATAAGGGAAATCCGATAAACTTCAACGCGACGATCTGCTCCAGGCGCGCGAGGTCGCGGTCGGAGTACACCCGGTACCCCGCAGTTGTGCGGCCGCTCGGCTTGAGCAGCCCGAGGCGGTCGTAGTGATGCAGGGCGCGGATGGTCACTCCGGCGCGCTTTGCGAACTCATGAGGCAGATACGTGCGGTCCACGGTTTCCCCTATTCGAGGTTTTACGGTCTGACGTAACGTAAGGGTCAAGGAAGATTTTAGATCGTCTCTTTTTCCGTTAGAATTTCCCCCCGGAGCCCACGCATGCGAAGACTGGCGATCGTTGCGGTTACGGTACTGTTGTGCTGCGGTTTGATGGCGGCGCAGGATGAAGATTTCAGCAAGGTGCAGATCAAGGTCACCAAGGTGGCCGGCAACGTTTATGTGCTGGAAGGCTCAGGTGGGAACATCGGCGCTTCCGTGGGAGATGACGGCATCGTCATCGTGGATGATCAGTATGCCCCGCTGGCCGATAAGATTCAGGCCGCGCTGAAAGGCATCACAGACAAACCGGTGCGATTCATCATCAATACGCACTATCACGGCGACCACACCGGGGCGAACGCATACTTCCAGAAGCAAGCGCCCATCATCGCGCACGACAACGTCCGCAAGCGGCTCGAGAGCGGCGGCCCGGTCGGCAATGGTTCCACCATTCACATGGACGCCAAGCCGCAGCCCAAAGAGGCGCTGCCGATCATCACTTTCGATCACGATGTCACTGTGCATCTCAACGGCGAAGACATCCACGCGCTGTACTTTCCCGCCGGCCATACCGATGGAGATTCGGTTATTTTCTTTTCGAAGTCGAACGTTGTGCACATGGGCGACGATTTTGTGACCTATGGATTTCCCTTTATCGACGTGGATTCCGGAGGCAGTATCGACGGAATGATTGATGGTGTCGAGAAGGTGATTGCTCAAGTGCCGTCGGACGTGAAGATTATTCCGGGGCACGGGCCAGTTTCGAATCTGGACGACGTGCGTGCCTATCTAACCATGCTGAAAGGGACGCGTGAAGCCGTGGCGCAAGCACTGAAACAGGGCAAGACGCTCGATCAGATGAAGCAGGCGAAGCTGCTCTCGCCATGGAAAAAATACTCCGGAGACTTCGTCAACGAAGATACCTTTCTGGACACTCTCTACAACTCGCTCACCGGGCAGAAGAACGGAAAGTTCATCAAGCATAATTGATACGGTCAGCCTCAGCATTTGCCAAAGGAGTTCGAACCTAGTTGCGTTCCACGCGCCGCAAGTTTGTCCAATCGCTGCTCGGAGCCGGTGTTGCCGCGGGACTCCCGACTGTGTTTTCCGGATGCTCCGGATCGTCTAAGGCGAGCACGACGACGGCGAGCGAGTCCTGCTCGTCAGTTCGCTGAATCCTCCGAGCAGGCATTCCCCAAAGGATTTTTCTGGGGAACTGCGACCGCTTCCTACCAAATTGAAGGAGCGTGGAACGAAGACGGCAAGGGCGAATCCATATGGGATCGCTTCGCGCACACTCCAGGCCGCATCAAGAATGGAGACACGGCCGACGTTGCGTGCGACTCCTATCATCGTTGGCGCGACGACATTGCGCTGATGCGCGCGATGAATCTGAACAGCTACCGCTTTTCGATTTCATGGCCGCGCATACAGCCTTCTGGTTCCGGGGCCGCAAATCCAAAGGGAATCGAATATTACAGCCGGTTAGTCGATGCCTTGCTCGAGGCGCATATACGGCCTCTGGTGACGCTTTATCACTGGGACCTTCCTCAGGTCCTCGAAGACGCCGGCGGATGGCCGAACCGCGACACGGCGGGCCGCTTTTCCGATTATGTGCAGCTGATGGCCCATGCGCTTGGAGATCGCGTTACCGATTGGTGTTTGTTCAATGAGCCGGATGCCTTTGTCGATCTCGGATATCTCGAGGGCTCGCATGCTCCTGGACGCAAGAGCATTCTCGATTTTTTGCGTGCGACGCATGTCGTGAATCTGGCGCAGGGAGAGGGTTTCCGCGCGTTGAAATCGGTGCGGCCATCGGCGCGAGTGGGATCGGCGTTCAGCATGTCTCCCTGCGAGCCGGCAACGAACTCTGAAGCTGACAAACTTGCGGCGGAGCGCGCCCACGCCATCAGCAACACATGGTTTCTCGATCCGGCGCTGCGCGGCCGCTACTCGGATGCTCTGACGTTTCTGCCGGAAACTGCCATGCGAATCAAGTCCGGTGACATGGAGAAGACGCGCGCACCGCTCGACTTCATCGGCATCAATCTGTATTACCGCACAATTGCGTCCGCGACTGGCGCCGTCGAACGCGTTACGAATCCGCAGGAATGGCTGTTTCCCGTAAAACTTGCGGGAGGCCAACAGGGGCCGAAGACTGGATTCGGCTGGGAAGTCTGGCCGCAATCGCTATACGAAATGGTTAGCCGCATCACGCGCGACTACAACCGTCCAGTCATTGAGATCACCGAGAGCGGATGCTCATATGACGACAGCCTCGACCCGGCTGGAGTCGTTCGCGATACCCGGCGCGCGGATTATCACCGGCAATATCTTTCGGGACTATCTCGGGCGATTGCCGAAGGGGCGGACGTCCGCGGTTATCACGCTTGGAGCCTGATCGATAACTTCGAGTGGGCGGAAGGCTACAGCCAGCGCTTCGGCTTGGCGTACGTTGATTTCAAGACGCAAAAGCGGACGATCAAAGATTCGGGAAGGTGGTACGCGAAGGTAGCGGCAGAGAATCGCAATTTGTCGGTCGGCTAGGCAATCGTTGCGGCATTCGAAGGTTCGGGATCTCCCGGATCGTGCTACTTCCCCTGCATCACCAGTTCGCCGTTTTCTACTTTTAAGCCGCCGACGCCGTCTGGCAATTTGAGTCGGTCCCTTTGCTCGGCCAGTTTCTTCTGCAACGTCGGATTTACCAGCGACACCGGGACGCTCAGATCTCCAACTTTGAATTCAGTTGGTTCGAAGGTGGCATAGCCATCCTGGCCGCCGATGTGTCCAGAAATCGTGATCCATACGTCTTTGCCCGCGATCTCGGTCAGAAATTGCCCGTGAACGACGTCTCCGTCAAAACTCACCTGCTGGTCTTTGATGGTGGGCGCAGCGCTGCCAATATTGGAGTCGGGCTTCAGATCGGAGAGGTTAACGTTCCCGAGGGACTGCGCAAGCACGGCGGTGACTTCTTCACTGTTGATGTGGACTTCGGGCTTGGGGCTGTCTGACACCGACTGGCCAGCCACGGGTTTGGGCGCGCTGGATGCACCACTCGCCTGAGACTGCTGCGTCGCCTGCTGGAAGTCCGCCATCTTCTGGTCGAAGGATTGTGCGTGCTCGGCGATAGCTGCCGGGGCCTGCGGATGGGACACCGGCGCAGGCTTCTTCAGAACGAGCACGATAGCAATCAGCGATGCCACCAGTGTGGCGACACTGAGAATACGGTCAATCTTGAGATTTTTCATCCTGACTTTATGCTACCGGGCCGGGGGTAGGGATATCAGGTGACCGAAGTGACGTGACCGCGTGGTGTAAGGAAAGACGAGCGGTGCTACGAAAGGGAAGATCAGTCCAGTTTTTTAGCCAGCAATTCGTTCACGATCTGAGGGCTGGCCTGGCCCTTGGATGCCTTCATGACCTGGCCCACGAAGAAGCCCAGCATGGTCTTTTTGCCGGCGCGGTATTGCTCGAGTTGTTTGGGATTCGCGGCAAGGATTTCGTCGATGATCTTTTCCAGCGCCGATGTGTCGGTGGACTGCTGGGGCCGGCCTTCTTCTTCGTAGACGGCAGGAAAATCCTTGCGGCGCTCGAAACTAAGGTCGTAAAGATCCTTGAGCATCTTGCCCGAGATGGTGCCCCCTTCGACCAGATCGGCGGATGCCGCGATGCCAGCCATCGAGATCGGCGACTGCTCGATTGCAATCCCTTTGGCCTTCAGTCGTCCCATGAGTTCGCCCTGCACAAGATTCGCGACGCGCTTGGGATTCTTCGCCGCCTTCGCCGCCTCTTCAAACTGGTCAGCCAGCGACTTAGAAACCGTCAGCACCTGCGCGTCGTATTCGGTGATGCCGTAGTCCTTCACCATGCGTGCTCGTCGCGCTTCCGGCAGTTCAGGCAAAGACTCGGCAATTGTATTTCGCCACTTCTCATCGACCACTAGGGGCAGCAAGTCAGGCTCTGGAAAATACCGGTAGTCATGCGCCTGTTCTTTCGAGCGCATGGCGTAGGTCTTACCTTCGTTCGCGTTGTAGAGCCGAGTCTCCTGCGTGATCTTGCCGCCGGACTCGATGACGTCGATCTGGCGTCCGATCTCGTATTCGATGGCCTCGCGAATGAAGCGGAACGAATTCACATTCTTGATCTCGGTCTTGGTGCCGAGCTGCTTCTGCCCGCGCGGCCGCACGCTGACGTTGGCATCGGCGCGCAGGGAACCTTCTTCCATGTTGCAGTCGCTCACCCCTGTGTACAGGATGATTTCTTTCAGGCGAGTCAGGTACTCGTAGGCTTCGTCAGGAGTCGCCATGTCGGGCTCACTGACAATCTCGATGAGAGGAACGCCGGTGCGATTAAGGTCGATGGCAGTCTTTTCATCCGAGTCGGCGAAGCCTTCGTGCAGACTTTTCCCCGCGTCTTCTTCGACGTGCACGCGCGTGATACCGATTTTCTTCTGGCCGGCTTCCGCTGGGATTTGGATAAATCCGAACTCCGCCAGCGGTTTGTCGTACTGCGAAATCTGATAGCCCTTGGGAAGGTCCGGATAGAAATAATTTTTTCGCGCGAAGATCGATGTTTCGTTGATCCGGCAATTCAGCGCCATTGCCGCGAGCGTGGCAAACTCGGCCACTCTTTTGTTCAGCACGGGAAGCGCTCCTGGCATCCCTAGGCACACCGGACAAACGTTCGTATTGGGAGGCGCGCCAAAGCGGGTAGAGCACGAGCAGAAAATCTTCGACGCCGTCAGAAGATGGACGTGCACTTCCAGCCCGATCACGGACTCGAACTTGGGATGGGCCGCGATGGATTTCGCTGCAGTGGCCATGGGAGTTCCGATTATAACGGCGTGAAAAGGCCTTCACCACTAAGGGCACGAAGGTTCAGGAAGGAAAATCCTCCCTACTTACGTGCCTTCGCGCCGTTATGGATTCCTAGGAGCGTCGAGATATTTGTCGGCCGGAATCTCGAAGTACATCAACTCTGAACCCTTCGCGTCGGCAACTCCGGTGATGTCGATGTTGGCGCCACGCAGGGGAGAGGTGATACCTCCCACGTCAAAAAACAGAAATCCCGATTGGGTGGAATGGGGTTCGACGGCCTTGGCGGCAAACTGCGACGACTCGATTTCGTCCATTTGTTTTTGGCTGATGCCGCTCTTTGCTTTATGCGGAAGTGGAATCGGGCTGGGACGCGTGCTCGCCTGTGGGTTGGACAAGCGACGATAAAGATCGTCGGTCGTGACCGGCGTCAGCTTGGAGTGATGATCGGTGATCAGAATAATGTTCATGTTGGCGATGGAAACAGGCTGGTCGCCATCGTTGGTGACGATGAAAAAGATCGGCAGGAAGCCGTGTTCGGCGAAATTGGTGGAGAAGATCTTTGCCTTGTCTACCGCGTCGTACGGATCGGCGGCGATCGCAACTTTCTCGTCGCGATGAAAATCATGCGCGGGATAGTTAATCGCGGTCTTCGCTTCGGGTTTAACAAAATTCTTTCCGGCGAGCGCGACGGGCGCCCAACAGAAAACGCACAAAGCGGCCACGAGCCACCGCCAGTTCGATCGCAAATACAAAGTACTCATTACGTAATTATAGAAGCCGGACCGGGTTGATGCTGAAGCATCGGTTTAGAATGGCTTCGATTGCTCTATCTTCTCTACAGTCTGGCGCTCGGGGCGGCAATGCTGCTCAGCTTGCCCTACTGGCTGTATCAGGTGTTGCGGCGCGGAAAGTACCGGCGTGGCTTTTCCGAGCGCATGGGAAAAGTCCCGGCTCGGGTGACATCGTCCAACGAGTTTGGCCGCCGAACGATCTGGATTCATGCGGTCTCGGTCGGAGAGGTGCTGGCTGTTGTTGGGCTGGTGGGGCAGATGCGGAAGGCGTTCCCGGAGCACAGAATTGTCGTCTCCACGACAACCGATACTGGCCAGGATCTTGCCCGTAAGCGCTTCGGCGACGAGAACGTTTTTTACTTTCCGATGGATTTCGCCTCAGCTATACGCCCCTATCTTCAGGCTCTGCGGCCGGAGATGGTTGTGCTGGCCGAGACGGAATTCTGGCCGAACTTTTTGCGACTGGTGGATGCGTCGGGCGCCGCTATCGCGGTTGTCAATGCGCGTATCTCTGATCGATCGTGGCCGCGCTACCTTCGCTTTCAGTGGGCACTTAGAAAAATGCTGGCGCATGTTGACTTGTTTCTGGCGCAGACCGAATCCGATGCAACCAGGCTGCAATCAATCGGGGCGGAGGAACAGCGCGTGCAAGTGACAGGGAATTTGAAATTCGACGTCAGCTTGCCTGATCCTCCTCCGATTGTCGAGAGTCTCCGCCGGGCGCTGGGTGCCGAGGGCGCCGGGCCAGTCCTGGTCTGCGGTAGCACGGTCGAAGACGAAGAACCGCCATTGCTCAAGGCATTCGAGAATCTGCGAGTCAGCAATCCGCATGCGGTGATGATCCTTGCGCCGCGGCATCCGGAACGCTTTGATCAGGTTGCGAACCTTGTGCAGCAGATGAGTATCTCGTTGCAGCGACGTTCGAAGTGGGATGGTGAGCTCGCTGGCGGCGGGAGTATTTCTGGTCGATACCGTTGGAGAACTTGCTGCGCTTTATGCCCTGGCAGACGTGGCTTTCGTTGGCGGAAGTCTTGTTCCTCGCGGAGGCCATAACATCATTGAACCCGCTCGCCACGGCGTTGCGATCGTCACGGGAAATCACACAGAAAATTTTCGCGATATCGTTGCACTCTTCCAGAGCCATGACGCCGTTCGCATTGTGACCTTGGCAGAATTGCCCCTAATGCTGATGCATCTATTGGTGGACGATGGAGAGCGGAGGGCGCTGGGCCGACGCGCGAAAGAAACGATTCTTTCGCAGATGGGCGCAACTTCGCGGACGCTGGAAGCGCTGCAAGGATTGCTCGGGCGGGACCGTGGCTCACCCAATGTCCCGGCGCGATTGGCCAATAAAGAGTGAATCCCCTTTCTGCCATCTACGGTGGCGTCGTCGCAGCACGGAACTCGCTGTACCAGCGCGGGGCGCTCCGAGTGCGCCGCCTGCAGGGTCCGGTTGTCAGCGTTGGGAACCTTTCCGCCGGCGGATCGGGGAAGACACCCTTTGTTTTGGCGCTGGGCGAACTGCTGAAGGCTCGGGGCGTTAAGTTCGATATCCTCTCGCGCGGTTACGGCCGAAAAAGTCGAGGAGTGCGATTGGTGGATCCCGCCGGACTGCCACAGGAATTTGGCGACGAGCCTTTGCTGATTGCGCGGAAGCTGCAAAATCCGGTGATCGTCGGCGAGGATCGGTACGATGCGGGATGTTTCGCCGAATCGAAGTTTGGCCGCGCAACTGCACCTGCTCGACGACGGCTTCCAGCATCGGTCGCTGGCTCGTGACTTCGACATTGTTCTGGTCACGCCGCAGGACGCAAGCGATCATCTGCTTCCTGCAGGGCGACTTCGGGAGCCGCTGCGATCGTTGCGACGTGCGGATGCTGTTGTGCTGGCCAGCGGCGCTTCTGCGGATTCGTTTCCGGTTGAGGGCAAGTTCGTCTGGCGAGTGCGGCGTGGAATCGTTGCGCAGAATGTTCCTGGTCGCCCTATCGTCTTTTGCGGGATTGCGCGGCCACAAAATTTTGTTCTGCAACTGCGCGCGGCGAACATCGAGCCCGTTGCAGAAGCTTTCTATCGTGACCATCACGCTTATAGCGAGAAGGACGTTCGCGAGTTGCTTGATCTGAAGCAGCGAAGCGAAGCCGCTGGTTTCGTGACGACCGAAAAAGATGCCGTCAACCTCGGGCCGTATCTCGCGGCATTGGAGCCGCTGTCGGTTGTCCCCGTAAAGATGGAGTTGTCGGACGCGGCTAACGTCCTCGATACCATGCTCGGCAAGATTGAAGAGCGGAGGCAGACGCGCATGAGAGAATCGGTTTTGTAGCGGCCCATGACGAAGCATCCAAAAGAAACCGACCGGCTCCGAAAAATTGTTGAATCCTTCCCTAAGGTGACGGTGACGGTGCTGGGCGATATGGTGGCGGATGAGTTTGTCTTCGGCGAAATTTCCAGGGTATCGCGCGAAGCTCCGGTGCTGATCCTGAAGCATCGCGAGCGCTCTGTTCTTCCGGGAGGCGGAGCGAATGCGGCGAATAACCTCGCGGCTCTCGGAGTGAATGTGCTCCCCGTGGGCATCGTCGGCGACGATGAGCCCGGGCGATTGCTGCTGAAATATTTTCGCCAGAAAAAAATCGCCGTCAGCGGAATACTGAAAGACAAAAGCTATACGACGGTGACGAAGACCAGGATTCTCGCCGGAATGACGCACACCTCGCGCCAGCAGGTGGTGCGCGTCGACCGCGAGCCGCAGGAGGCTCCGAACAGCCATCTGACGCGCGAGGTTTACCTGGCTGCGCGGAACTATGCGCATGCTTCGGATGCGTTGCTCGTCTCCGACTACGGCTACGGCGCTGCCACTCCCGCCATCGTCGACACGCTGCGCTTAAAGGGAAAACTTGGCGCGGTTCCGATCGTTCTCGATTCTCGCTACCGGATGTTGCAGTACTCCGGCATCACGGCAGCGACGCCGAATGAGCCAGAAGTGGAAGAGGCGCTGGGCGTCCGCATGGGTCACGACTGGAAAAGTGTCGTCGCCGCCGGCGAGCAACTGATGAGTCGCATGAAACTGCAATCGTTGTTGATCACGCGCGGAAGGGACGGCATGGTTGCGTTCGACAGCAAACACAAGCCGGTTGATATTCCGATTTTTGGATCGGATGAAGTCGCTGACGTTACCGGCGCCGGAGATACGGTGATTGCGTCGTTCACTGCCGCCCTTGCTGCGGGCGCGACCACAGAAGAAGCTGCGCAACTCGCAAATTATGCCGGCGGCGTCGTGGTCATGAAGCGCGGCACCGCGACGGTTTCTCGGGAAGAGTTATTGCACGCGATTGAGCAGTCTGCTCCGGCAACGCGATCTCACTGAATGCATCCTGCGAAGAACAATCACGACAAAATTGCTGGACCGCGAGGAGTTGGGTCGCCGCGTTGAGGCATGGCGCCGCGCAGGCGAGCATGTCACGCTTGGCCAATGGGAATTTTGATTTGTTGCATGTGGGCCACGTGCGTTACCTGAGCGGAGCGAAAGCTC
Organism: uncultured Acidobacteriota bacterium; assembly: GCA_963819455.1. GTDB lineage: Bacteria > Acidobacteriota > Terriglobia > Terriglobales > Acidobacteriaceae > Sulfotelmatobacter. The sequence goes on along the minus strand of CAWFWF010000006.1, from coordinate 337,660 downwards.
TGGGCGGGAAATTAGTCGTCGCCATCAACTCCGATACGTCTGTGCGGGCATTGAAAGGCGAAGGGCCGCCAATCATGCCAGAGAACGAACGCGCGGAGATCGTGGCGGCCCTCTCCGATGTGGATGCTGTTGTGATCTTTCCGGAACTCGATGTGCGCGCGATCATTCGTGAGATTCGTCCGGATGTGCAAGCCAAGGGAACCGACTACACCGCAGATTCAGTGCCCGAGCGCGACACGGTCATGGAATGCGGAGGACGCGTCGAGATCGTCGGCGATCCTAAGGACCATTCGACCAGCGAGATCATCCGGTCCAAACTCTCCACGAGGAAATCTTGATCGTTGCTGCTGGGAGCCTGCCAGGCGAACGCATACTGATCGTGCGCTTAAGCGCGCTGGGCGACGTGATCCACACCCTTCCCGCGGTACAGGCCCTGCGGGAGGCTTTCCCGAGTGCAAGCATCGGATGGCTGATTGAAGAACGTTGGGCCGAGCTGTTGTGCGCCGCCGGAGCATCTCGTCGCGGTGCACGCTCGGAGCGGCGGCCGCTTGTCGATTCGGTACATACCGTTAATTTGTTCGGTTGGAGGAAGTCGTTCTTCACCTTGCCGACGGTGGAGAAGATAGCGCAGGTTTGGAATGACATTCGCGCCGCAAAATATGACGTTGCTGTGGATCTGCAGGGCGCAATTCGTTCCGGGGTGCTGGCGCGATGGTCCGGCGCGCGAGTCATTTATGGTGCGCGAGAGCCGCGAGAGGCGCCGGCGAGCGTGTTTTATACGCGGCAAGCGGTTGTGCGCGGAGAGCATGTGATCGAACAGAATCTTTCCGTGGTGGAAGCTCTGGTTGGACACAAGCTGCAGGTGCCGTGCGCGAAACTTCCTTCCGACGCCGAGATCGAGCGGCAAGTGGATCAACGGCTGTCGGAGATGGGAGTGCGGGAGTTTGTGATCTTGAATCCGGGCGCGGGGTGGGGAGCGAAGCGCTGGCCCGCGGAGCGTTATGGTCGCGTCGCTCGCGCTCTTGCTGAGAATGGCACTCAGTCGATTTTGAATTATGGTCCGGGCGAAGACGAGTTGGCGGGCGAGGCCGCGGGCGCGAGTGGTGGCGCGGCGCGGCCTTTGAAATCTTCGATCACTGAATTGATCGCGTTGACCCGGCGCGCAAAGCTTTTCGTTGGCGGCGACACTGGACCGTTGCACCTGGCGGCGGCATTGCGAGTTCCCGTCGTGGCGATCTTTGGACCCACGGATCCGGCTCGCAACGGGCCCTACGCCACACGGAATATCGTACTTCGGAATCCAGCGAGCCCTACCACGCATGCACGCAATCCGCGACCCGATGAGGGCATGCTCGAGATCGGCGTCGAGACGGTAGTCGATGCGGCTCGGACTCTGCTCGAAGGCGGCGGACATGAGTGTCCGCCCTACATCGAGGCTGCGCATGGCTGAGTCATCCGGAATGAACTGGTCGAAGATCGCACGCAGGATTCGCGTCCCCATGGGATTCGTGTTCGCGGTGTTGTACTTCTGGCTGGCGCGGCCAACGTGGAGGTTTCTGGCACTGGGCGCGCTGCTGATCGTTCCGGGGTTATTGATTCGGGCGCTGGCCTCGGGACATGTGCGCAAGAATGAGGCGTTGGCGACGACAGGACCGTATGCGTACACGCGGAATCCCTTGTATCTCGGATCGCTGCTGATGGGCATTGGATTTGCGGTTGCGGCGCGCAGTTGGTGGGTGGGGCTTGTGCTCATCGTCATGTTCTTTGCAATTTATCTTCCGGTGATTCGCGGCGAAGAAAAATTCTTGCGAGAGAAATTTCCGGAGTTTGATGAATATGCCCAGCGGGTTCCGCGAATGTGTCCGAGAATTACCGCAGGCGGACGGCACGAGGGTGGCGGATTCTCCATGGATCTTTACCTTAAGCATCGCGAGTGGAATGCGCTGCTGGGTGCTTCTCTCATGATGGCTGCTCTGGTTTTGCGAATGACGCTTCTTAAGAATTACTGAGCACGGATTTAAGGGCCACTTCTTTAACCACTAAGGGCACGAAGGTCCACGAAGGAAAGCCCTTGCTAACGGCACGATTTGAAAGGGCAGGGATCCTTCGACTGCTCCGCTCAGGATGACACTCATTTCTTCGCCAGCAGTTCTTTTGCGTGGCTTAGTTCTGGCCTCGTTGAACTTCCTCCGTCGCAGGATTTCAGCAGGAGTGCGTAGTATTCGTTGGCGTCGCTTTGCTTGCCGGCTGTTTCTGCGGCGCGGGCTGCGCCGTAGAGTCCGTTGAAGCGGTTCGGATTTAGTTTCAGATCGATTTGATATTCGGCCAAGGCTTGCTGCGGGCGCTTAGCCTCGAGAAGCATGTCGGCCAGCATTTCGCGGGCGGGAATCCATCCCGGCTCGTCTCCGAGCTTGTCGTTCTTGTCGGCGATTGCTCGCAGCATTGCGACGGCTTTGTCGTCTTGTCCTTCGGCGTGAAGAATCCAAGACTCCGCTTCCTGATAGTCCTGCAGCGCACCTTCGGCAGATTCCGTTCTCTTGTCCGCGAGAAATTTCTGGCGGATGTTTTCGATCTCGGCAAGATCTTTGTGCGCCTGCGTCAGATCGCCGGCTGCGAGCGGCGCCGATGGCGCGCGCCCAGTGGGTGACGGACAGATCGTTGGGCAGCGCTCCGGGCACGGGTTGGAGCGCGGCGGCATCGGACCAGTGGCGAAGTTCCAGAGCGTAGAGCGCGGGGAAGGCCGAGAGTGCGTTGGTTTGCGGATCGTAATCGTGGCCGTACATCGATTCCATTTTCGGCATGACGCGAATTTCGTCGATCAGCTTTTGCGCATCGGCTTCGCGTCCGCTTTGCAGATAGGCGTAGACGAGGAAATCCATCGCGTGAAACTGATGGCCTTCGCCTCCCATGCCCATGGCAGCGGTCTTGCGCGTGGCGGCAACCGAGGCCAGGTTGGAGTTGATGTCGTCTTGCCAGAAGCCGACGCGAGCAAAGATGTGCGACGGCATGTGAAGGGCGTGGGGCGCGGCGGGGGCGACTTGCGCGTAACGGCGCGCAGCAGGAATGCCCAGCTGCGCCAGCTGCGGCTTGTCGTAGCTGTGGATGAGGTAGTGCGCAACGCCGGGATGATCCGGCTCGGTGGCGAACAGTTTTTCCAGAATGGCCGCAGCGGCTTTGCGGTTGCCGAAAGTTTCGTCGTCGTGCGGCTCGGATGCAAGAAGCGAGAGCGCGTAAAACACGGCGGCTTCATGATCGTCAGGATAGGAGTCGTACACCTTTTTCATCGCATCGGAGTAAGCCTTGGCGCGGGCAGCGTGGTCGAGCTTTGCGGAGTCGCTGTAGAAAGCTGCGATGGCGGCGAGGTACGCCTTCTCGCGCGGTGTAGCGGTGCCCGCGAGCTTTTTGCCAGTGTTCACTTCCTCCAAGCCATGAGCGACCACTTTTTCGTCAGGGTTGTTCCAGAGCTGGTGCCAGATGCTCATGGCGACGCCCCAGTGCGCCATGGCGCATTTCGGATCGTCTTTGGCGATGTCGAGGAATTCTTTCTCCGCCTCTTCATACCAGAAGGAATGGAGCAGGGCGACTCCGCGGGCGAATGGTTTTTGGACTGGCGCCGCGCACGAGATCGGGAAGTGGACGGTGCCGAGTTGTGTCTCGGTGAGGTCTTCGTGGTGATGATGATCTTTGTCGTCGTCCGCGAAAGCGGCGAAGGCGGCTAGGCTGACAAAGAGGAGCAGGCAGGCGAATCGCTTCATGGAAACCTTCCGATGGGTGCGACCGCGATTTTAGTCATGCGTGTGGAGAGGGTCAAAGGGGTATCGTGTTTTTTTTATATCGTGATTCGTAAAATATTGATTCGATTGTGGTTCTTGGCAATCGATATGGTTAGATCCGCGCAAAATATTGATTTGAAAGGCTTACGGGCAAAATATTCAAAGGAAAGGAGTTAGGAGAGCTTCGTTGAGTAAATCGACGTCAGTCAGTCCGGTGCACACGAGTCCAGATTGGACCGTCTTCAGGTTCTGAGTAAAGGTTGTTCGTCACAGGATCTCGGTATTTTTTTGTGGAAAACGTTGCAGGGCGTGTTTCGTCCCTACGCGACTCTTGAATCTTGGCGTATACGTTACCCGGCACTCCGCTCGGGCTGCGGAAAAAGTCGATAACAACGCCGAAACATCCCCCACAGGCGCTAAAGCGCGGACAGACTTGAACGTCTTAGCGGCACGAGTGAAACTCGTGCCCTTCCCAAGACCGCTCGAATTGGAGTTTTTTCGCACCCGGATAGGGCAGGGCGACTCAGAATCTATTTCGATCTATTCGGTACGGAGGGCGTTCATGGGTTCGATGCTGGCGGCTCGTCTCGCGGGAATAAATCCGGCGAGGGCTGCGAAGGCGGAGAGCACCAGGATCGACGCTGCAAGGGTGATGGGATCGTAGGTGCGGACTCCGTAGAGTTGCGAAGACATGAGGCGTCCGCCAATCAGTGCGATCGGGATCCCGATCGCGAGGCCGATGGCGACGAGTATTAGGGCATTCCTGAGCACAAGTGTAACGACGTTGGCGCGATTTGCGCCGAGAGCCATGCGCAATCCAATTTCGCTGGTGCGGCGGGCCACCGAGTATGCGGTGATTCCGTAGAGACCAACGGACGCGAGTGCGAGCGCGAGGATGCCGAAGAGTTCGGTGAGGCGGGTGATGAGGCGTTCCTGGTCGAAGTTGTCGGCGACCTGGTAGTCGAGGGATTTGAAGTCAATGACTGTGAGATCAGGATTTATGTTGGCGAGCGTGCGGCGAGTCAGGGCTTCGAGCGATGAGGCTTGTCCGACGAACTGGATGGTGATGGAGTTCGGGTAGAGAGAGCGACTTTCCGCCGTCATCATCCGGGCTTCTTTGAAGGTGCGGTTGTACTGGGTCATTGGACGGAAAAACATGGGGCGGTATTCGTCGCGAGGATTGTTATATTTTGCGTCGGCGACAACCCCTACGATTTCGTAATCCCCGGCATATTTCTGGTCCATGGTTCCGAAGTGGCGACCGAGAGGATCTTCATTCGGAAAGAATTTTTTCACGAAGGCCTGGTTCACGACGGCGACCATTCGGGATGTTGCGGTGTCCTGTTCGGTGATTCCGCGTCCGCGAATTACCGGCTGGCCGATAGTTTCGAAGAAATGCGGACTGACGCGGTCCCAAGAAGAGCCGTTGTCCGCTGTTGGACCTGGCGCAGGGTGTCCGTCGACATAGATACCTTCGCCCCAGTTGTTGCCCTCGAGAGTGCTGTAGAGCGCGACTCCAACGTGCTGAACTCCAGGCAGGGAAGCGAACTCACGCTCAAGTTGCTCACTGAAAGAAGTGACGTTCTCAAGCTTGTAGCCCGCGCCTTGAGGATCGAAGTGCGCGACGTATCGATTGGCGGTGGTGATGCCGAAGTTCTGTTTCTCAAGGTTGCGCAGCGTCTGCGTCATCAATCCCGCGCCGACGAGCAGAACAAGCGACAGCGCGGCTTGCAGGACAATCAGAGCCTTTTGCGGCAGAAGCGCACGATCTCCGGTGGAGCGATTCAATCCGCGCAGAGCTTCAGCGGGATCGGCGTGAGAGGAAATCCATGCGGGCACGATGCCGAAAATGACTCCGGTGGCGAGCGAGAGAAGAAACGCGAAGCCGAGCACGACCGGTGACGGGCTGGCATGGATCGGCATCTGGGTCGAATCGGGGAAGGCGAGATTCAGAATCATGCGCGCGCCGCCATAGGCGATGGCGATCCCGATGACGCCGCCGATGACCGAGAGAATGACGCTTTCGGCCAGGACTTGTCCGATCAGGACGGAACGTGCGGCGCCAAGGGCCGTGCGGATCGAAGTTTCGGCGCGGCGGGCGGTGCCTTTCGCGAGCAGTAGATTCGCGATATTAGCGCACGCCACCAGAAGAACCAGGGCGGAGATTCCGGTGAGAAGACGGAGGCCGTCGCCGGTTTCCTGCTGAAGATTCTCGACGCCGGCGCCACCTGGCACCACGACGACGTGCTGTTTGGGGATCTGCGTGTCAGCGCCATTCAGGGTATAGGCCGGAATGGTTGGAAGCCACTGTCGAAGAGTGGTTGTCAACTTCGATTGCACGGTTGCGGGAGAGACGCCGGGCTTCAGGCGTCCCAAGGCATAGAGCCAGTTGGTGTCTGGGGTACGAAGTATGCTCGTCCGGCCGTCCATTACGGGCTCGATATTCAAAGGAATCCAAATGGCCGGGGGATTGGCGTCGATGCGATCTCCGAAAAAGCCGGGTGGGGCGATACCGACGATGGTGATGGGTTGGCCCTGAATGTGGAACGTGGCACCGACAACGTTAAGATCGCCCGCGTGCGCTGCTTGCCATGCGGCATAGCTTAGAACCGCGACGGGGGTTGCGCCGGGTACGTCATCGGAGGCTTGGAGGAGGCGTCCGGCATAGGCTCCGACACCGAAGGTCGAGAAGTAGTTTCCGGAGACGTATTCCGTACGCTCGGACTTGGCAGCCGCGTTGCCGACGCGAACGTTCATCATGTTCCGCCCCGACTGGAAGGCGGCGAGCTGTTCGAACTCGGGAGTGGTCTCCTCAAAATGGCGATAGAGATCGTAGGAGAAGAGGTCGAAATCCCCCTCGTCGCTCACGAATCCGCCGTTGACGCAGCAATCGTCGTGGTCACCTATGCGATACAAGCTGGCGGGATTTGCCACGGGGAGAGACTTCATCAGAATTGCGTGGACGAGCGTGAAGATGGCTGTGTTGGCCCCGATGCCCAAGGAGATGGTGAGGATTACCGTGGCGGAGAATCCGGGAGATTTCAGGAGCTGACGGAAGGCGAGGCGGAAGTTGGGCATTTGAGGTTTTGACGGGGCAGGAGGCGAAGGGGAAGCAATTTGAAGGCAGAAGTCAGAAAGTCAGAAGTCAGAAGCTCTTAGGCTTCAGCACCTCGGACCTCTGTTCTAATCCGCCTTCGTTCGTCTGCGGCTTTGCTTGATTTTCATTCTTGCGAGAGCGATTTTGATTGGGCGCTTGCCTTTCGGCTCGCTTGGACGGCCGAGGCGGCCGTCGCCACATGAGTTCGTTTCCACCATGATTCCTTAACGAAAAAGCCTCTCGCTTGCGCGAGAGGCTTTTTCTGGGGAGGGTCTGAAGCCAGGTTTGCGGCGGTGGACTGCCGCTGCCTTGTTATTTCGGCTGCTGGGCCTGATCGCCGCTCATCGCGGGCGCTCCGGCGTTGCTGGACAGTTGCTCGAGATCGTTCTTCAGGAGGCTGATCTCGACGCGTCCGCCGTTGATGCGCTTGGTCTTCGCGGTCTCATCGGTGGTTGGGGCGGGAGCATTGCCCATGCCAACGAGGTAGATGCGATAGACCGGGATCTCGTGGTTCAGGACGAGATAGCGGACAACGGACTCGGCCATTTTCTGCGAAGTGCTGATGGCGGTCTGTCCCTTGCCGGACGAGAAGCCCTGCACTTCGATGATGTAGCCGCGCTGGCCTTTTACTCCGCTGGCCATCTGATCAAGAGCGTCTTTCGCGTTCTTGCTCAAAACGGTCTGGCCGGGGCGGAAGCGAATTTCGGTTTGGTTCGAGGCTTTGTATTGGTCGATGTTGCTGACGACGGTCTCGACGTTCTGAACGCGGCTGGTGACCTGCTGCGCCGACTGCTGCGCTGCGGTGGCCTTGTTGCCGGCGTCGACTGCGTGCTGGTCGGCGACATCAGCCTTGTCTGAGGCCATCTTGATGCCAGCCTGGGCGCGCGAGTCCGTGTCTTTGATGTTCTTGCTGTTTGAGGACGTCAGTTCATCCAGTTCATTGACGCGATCGCGGATGGGCTCGGTCTGGCGCTTCACATAGTTCTTGCGAGCAAAGGGATTGACGCGTCCCCAGAAGCCTTCGCGAGTCGGAGGGGCCAGAGGAGCCTTTCCAGTCGCGTTGTCGGAGCTCTGAGTCGCGGCGGGCTGGCTTTGGGTGGACGAGGTGGTCTGCGCGAGTGCCGGAACAGCTAGGATCGCGGCCAACGGCAGGGCGATGACGAGGCGGTTGTTCATAATGACTTCCTCCAAGTTGGGGCGCGTCAAGGCTAAAACCTTTTCGCTACCCCTGCACGCTTTCGCGTGCTTGAATTCAGAATCGCGTCACCGTGACTGGTAAAGAAAGCCAGCGGATCGCTGAGCCGGCCTGCGCTGACGCTGCGACAAGCCTTAAACTTTGGGCGCCCCCAATTGCTATGGCGCGCCTTTTTCTATTACAAGTGGGATGCCAAATCCTGCCTCAAGGTTGAGGGGCTAAATGCTTGAAATCTATGCATATTGTAGTTGTCTCAGGTTGGGAAAGATAGCTGGAAGGCGGGGGGCAAGGTAATTTTGGCAAACCTGATATAAAAACTGCGTGAAAAGGCAGGGTGGATTTTCGGCTGTTTTTGCGGTGGTAACGGTTACTGAGTGGGTTGCAATTCGAAGTTTCCTGCGCGGAGGACATTTGGCTAAGAAAGAAGTTAAGTGGGGGATGGGCGAATCCGGAGCATGCAAAGCGAGTGTGCAACTTTTTGTAACTCTACTTTTTGCGCTCTGCGGGCTGATGGCGGGCGCAGAGGGCAACCTGGCTTCGTCCAAAATTTCGCCGGAACATGCGCAACAGTATTCCGATATGGCTGTCTCGTGGATGCAGGAGTATCTGCGGGTGGATACGACGAATCCGCCGGGAAACGAGATGAAGGCGGTTGCATTTTTTAAGAAGATCCTTGACGCGGAGGGGATCGAGAACCGCAGCTTTGAATACGCTCCAGGACGAGGCGATCTGTGGGCGCGGCTTCCGGCGACGGCGGGAGGTTCGCACGCCCGGCCGATCATTCTGCTGAACCATACCGATGTGGTAACGAGCGATGCCTCGCATTGGAGAGTGCCGCCCTTCAGCGGAGAGATTCGCGACGGATGGATATGGGGACGCGGTGCGCAGGATATGAAGGATGAGGGTCTCGCGCAATTAGTAGTGATGGTCATGCTGAAGCGCGAAAAAGTTCAGTTGAACCGTGACGTTATTTTTCTTGCTGTGGCCGACGAAGAAGCGGATGGGACGGGGACGGATTGGTTCATCGAGCACCAGCGCGATCTGCTGGGGAATGCGGAGTACCTGATCAATGAAGGTGGGGAAAATCTCCTGCAGAACGGGACGGTGAAGTATGTGGGCGTCGACGTGGGAGAGAAGACTACGTATTGGCTGCGAGTTACTGCGCATGGGAGGCCGGGGCACGGGTCGCGTCCGAATGCCGATTCGGCGCCGAACCGGTTGGTGAGGGCGCTGGATAGGATCCTTGCTTACCAGACGCCGATGCGCGTGCTGCCCGTGGTGGACGAGTTCTTGCGGGATATGGCTCCGTATCAGCCGGCGGAAAGAGCGGTGTATTACCGGGACGTGCGGAAGGCGATCCAAGATAAAAAATTTCAGGAGGAGGCGACACGAGATGAGTCACTGAATTTTCTGCTGCGGGATACGATCTCGCTGACGATGATGGGTGGATCGCAACAGACGAATGTGATTCCTCCAGAGGCCTGGGCGAATCTGGATGTCAGGATATTGCCCGGGGGCGATCCGAAGGTGGTGGTGGAGGCGTTGCGGAAGGTGGTGGACGATCCGAATGTAACGGTCGAGCCCACCGCCGCGAAATTTCAGGTTGCGAATTATTCAGCCACGGACAACGCTCTATACGCGAAGATACGGGATGTTGCGGCAGTTTATTTTCCGGGGACGCCCGTCGTACCGCACATCACCAGCGGGTACACGGAAAATCAGCGGTATCGTCCGCTTGGCATGGTGGCGTACGGATTCAATCCGTATGCGGCAACTGACGAAGAGGGGAATACGGAGCATGGGAACGATGAGCGGATCCGCGTGGAAGAAGTGCGACGTGGACCACGGATATTGTTCGACGTAGTGGCGGGAGTGGCTTCGCACTGAGTTTCGATGAGCAAAATGAAAGACCGCGCCATTGAGGCGCGGTCTTTTTCATTTCCAGGAGCGAAGGGCCTGTGGCACTGATTAGGGGTGCATAGGTCCTTCGCGTTGCTCAGGATGACAATCCGTTTCGGGCAAGACCGCCTTCCCGCAAATGCGCCTGGCCGCAGGTGCGGAACTTACGATGTGATTGCGCTTACTGTTGCACCGGGTTTCCGTCGGCGTCGATTTTGTGGACCTCGCCGAGATTGAGTTCGCGAACGCCGGATTCGACCTTCGACATATCTCCCACCACAACCCATACGAGATGATCGGGCAGGATGTATTTCTTGGCAGCCTCGTTCGCGCCGTCGAGCGTTAGAGCAGTAGCTTTCTGGGTGAAAGTATTGAAGTAGTCTTCGGGCAATCCGTACTGCAGGATCGTCCCGTAGGCGCCGCTGAGTTGCTGAACAGTTTCGAAGCTTCCGGGCAGGCCGAGAGTGACGTTCGTCTGCTCATCTTTCAGTTCTTCGTCGGTGATCGGTTTTGCGCCCGCGATATTCTTGTATTCCTTCACCAGTTCTGCCATCGACTCTTTGGTTTTATCGGTCTGGACGGCAGAGACGCTGATATAGGGTCGCTGGCCGCGTGCGGGTGCGAGCCGGGCACCCACTCCATAAGACCAGTGCTTGTCTTCTCGGAGATTCATGTTGATGCGCGAGCTGAATTTTCCACCGAAGATTCCGTTGACCAGCTGAAGGGGAATGGCATCGGGATCGTTTCGAGGTGGAGCAAGCTGGGCACCGAAGATCACGCTTTGCCCCGAACCGGGACGGTCGATCAGATAAACGATGTCCTTCTTCGGTTGCTCGACCTCTGGCGTTGATTTTTTGGGGACTTCTCCCGGTTTCCACGAGGCCAGCAGTTTTTCGAGTTTCGGCTTGATCTCTTCGAGGGTCGTGTCGCCAACGACTAGAAGCGTGGAGTTGTTGGGCTTAAACCATGTGTCATGGAACTTGGCAAGATCTTCGCGTTTCATCTTCAGAAGGCTGGCCTCGGTTCCGCTGCCCGTGAAGGGTACGGCGTAAGGATGTCCTTTGCCGTAGATCAGCGCAGGAACAACGCGCAAGGCCATGGATTGAGGAGTCACCTTCTCGCGTTGCACTTGCGCGATGCGGTCTTTGCGCAGTCGCTCGAATTCCTTCTCAGGAAAAGCCGGATGGAGGATCAAGTCGGCGTAGATTTCGAGTGACTTGTCCATGGTGCTCTTGAGCGTGTTGAGGTTGACGAGCGACCAATCGAGATTGCCGGTGGCGTCGAAGAAAGCACTCAGGGATTCAAGTTCTTCTCCGATCTTGAGAGAGTTTCGGGTGGGTGTTCCTTCCTCCAGCATGCTTTGCTCGAAGCTAGCGGTGCCAGAGGCGTCGGTGCGATCGGCGGCGTACCCGCTGTCGACCATTAAAGTGAAATTCACGACAGGAGCAGTGTGACGCTCGGCGAGAACTACGTTGAGGCCGTTAGAAAGTTTTGTCCTTTGCAGGGCAGGTAGCTTGAGTGATTCTGGTTTGCCGAGAGCGGGTTCCTTCGAGCGATCGGCCTTTTCAGAGGATTTTAAATCGGGATAGGGGTGTACTTCGAGGATGTAATCACCATCGCTAAGCCAGTCTACGGCGGCTTTCCTGACACTGGCGGGGGTAGCAGCCTTGATCGCTTTCAGGTAGTCCTTGTAGCAATCGGGATTTCCGATAAAGGTCTGGCAGCGTGCGAGCAAGTCAGCTTTACCGCTGAAACCGCCGATTCGCTCGACGACTCGAACGTAGTTTCCGAGGATCTGAGTCTTGGCAATCCGTAGTTCCGCTTCCGTGGGACCGTTTTTCAGAAAATTTTGCAATTCTTCATTCGTAGCCTTTTCAACCTTTGCCAGGTCAACACCAGGGCTGGCGGTCACGGTTATGTCAAATCGACCACCGATTTCATTTGTAGTGTCAGATGCATCGGCCTCGGTGGCTAGCTGATCCTTGTATACAAGGCGTTTGTAGAGGCGAGAGGTCTTTTCGCTGCCGAGGATCTCAGAGGCCAGATCTAACTGCACCTCTTCCGGCGAACCGAATTGAGGGACGTTCCATATGCGATAGAGGCGCGCCTGGGGAACACGGTCTTGCACCCATCCACGGTGCGAGCCGGTGCGCTTCGCAACCCAGGCTTCCTGCTTGGCAATCGGAGGCCCTGGGGGAATGTCACCGTAATATTTTTCAACCTTCTCACGGGCGACTTGCGGCGTGATATCACCGGCAATCACCAAGGTCACGTTATTCGGACCGTAGTAAGTCTTGAACCAGTCCTGAACATCGGTCATGGAAGCCGCATCAAGATCCTTCATGGAGCCGATGACAGTCCACGAGTAAGGATGACCGACGGGATAGGTGTTTTCAGTGATCAGTTGTTGAGTGACACCGTACGGCTGGTTTTCACCCAGCCGCTTTTCGTTCTGCACGACACCGCGCTGGAGATCGAGCTTCTTCTGGTCCAGAACGCCAAGGAGGTGACCCATGCGGTCGCTCTCAGCGAAGAGAGCATAGTCAAACATCGACGTGGGGACATTCTCAAAGTAATTGGTGCGGTCATTGTTGGTGGTGCCATTGAGACTGGTGGCGCCGATTTTTTCCATGGCATTGATGTAGGTGTGATTGAAGTTGTCACTGCCGCTGAACATCAAGTGCTCGAAAAGGTGCGCGAAACCAGTCTTTCCAAGTTGCTCGTTTTTCGACCCGACGTGGTACCAGGTGTTGACAGAGACGACTGGGGTCTTGTGGTCCTCATGTACAAGGACGGTGAGCCCGTTGGGTAAAACAAACTTGGTGTAAGGAATGTCGGGAATTGGAATATCCAAGCCGGTAGATGCGGCTGGTTTGTGCGCCGGGGTGGTAGGCGCCTGAGCGGTTGTGAAGTTCGGGATTGCAATCACCCAAACGAAAGCGGCCAGTAGACAGAGTTGCGCGCATGCAAGTTTGTTTCTCAAAGTACCTCCAATGATTTCGCAGGAAAGGCACGGCCCGGGACGGGTAACACTTTATCCAAGAAACCAGGCCGTCGTCACGCGAAAGTAGGGACCGGCTGGTGCATTCGTTAGAAGCAAGCTAACCGCGGAGAACGCTGAGCTTTTTCGCTGAGTTCGCCGAGAAAACCGCGGAACCGTTTCTCAACGCAGACCGAATTGAGGAGCTGTCGAGCTTACTGCGATTCCGGAAGAGCCCAGGCAAAAAGCACGCCGCCGCTGCTGGTGAGGACGAACTGACGCCCGTCCAGTTCGTAACTGATGGGAGAACTTGCGATGTGAGAGCCGGAGCCAGCATGCCAAAGCGTCTTACCGTCGCTCGAATCCAAAGCAAGGAAGTTGCCTAGAGCATCGCCCGTAAAGGTAAGGCCGCCGTCCGTGGTGAGGACGCCGGCACCTGATCCTCCGGGGCCTACGTCGTGGGTCCAGCGAAGTTTGCCCGTTTGATAGTCGATCGCTTCGATGACGCCTCGGCCCCACACGCCGTAGTCGGCTCCAGCCCATCCATAGACACCGTCGGCGGGCTTCGCGAAGTAGATACTCCAGCTCGGATGAGCGTCGACAATGAAGAGACCGTTTTTTGTGTCGAAGCTAGGAGAGCGATAGTTAGTCATGCCACCCTCGTCGGGGGCGATCAATCGTCCGTCGGGAGCGGGTTCTTTCGCTGGATTGGGGATGGGGCGGCCTTGTTTGTCGATACCGAGTGTCCAGTTCACGGGGCCGTAGGGGACAGTTAGCAGATTCTTGCCGTTCGTGCGATCAAGAACGAAGAAGTAGCCATTGCGCGACGACTGCATGAGCATTTTCTTCGGTTCGCCGTGAAAGTCCGCATCGACGAGCACGGGAGTTTCAACCGCATCCCAATCGTGTGTGTCATGAGGAGAGACCTGAAACGCCCATGCCAATTTGCCGGTGTCGGGGTTGAGCGCGACGATGGAGCAGGTGTAGAGATCGTCGCCGGGGCGCGTGGAGCCGTTGAGCACGGGAGTCGGATTTCCGGTACCCCAATAAACGAGGTTGAGGTCGGGATCGTAGGTGCCGGTCATCCATGTCATCCCGCCGGTGGTTTGGTTGGGGGTCCCGACGGGAGGCGTGGAATTCCACTGCCATTGAGTTGCGCCAGTTTCAGGATCGATGGCGCGAATGAAGCCGCTGAGGTTGTCGAAGTCACCGGATACGCCGACAAGAACGTGATTGCCGACAACGAGCGGGGCCATGCTGGTCCAATAGCCTTTGGTGACATCAGCGACTTGGACGCTCCAGCGCACAGCGCCGTCTTTGCGGTTCAGCGAAAGAAGGCGAGCGTCCGGAGTTACGAAGTAAAGGTAATCGCGGTACATCGCTACTCCGCGATGGCCGATATGCTCGCCTGGGCTACGCGGGTGGGTGTAGTGCCAAATTTGATGGCCGGAACGGGCATCGACGGCCCAGATGTTTTCGGGAACGGTGAAGTACAAAATTCCATCGACGAGAAGTGGGGAGGATTTGATCTCAGAAAGCTGGCCACTCTGGAAAGCCCAAGCCAGAGTGAGATTCTTTACGTTTTGCGGTGTGATCTGCGTGAGGGCGCTGTGACGGCGGCCGGAATAGTCGCCGTGATATCCGGGCCAAGCGCCGACTGGAGGGCGGACAAGAACTTGTTCGGTGGCACCCTGTGCCATCAGGATGCCGGCGAAAGCGCACGCGAAAAATGCGATCTGAGCGACTCGGAAAATGCAGCGGGAAAAATTCATGGTGAACTGGACTCTCAAAATTTCTGATTGAGACAAAACATCCGCCTAGCGCAAAGTCTGCAAATAAGCCATCAAGTTATGGACGTCGTCGTCGGTGTACTTAGGAAAGAGAGCGGCGTGCGCTTCAGCCGGAGCGTCAAGCTTGTATTGGACGTCGCGTGTTCGCCACGACCGGTATGTGCCTGAAGGGTCGATCAGTCCAACGGTGAACTCATCGAGATATCCCAAGATCCCCGTGATCGGTTCGCCAGATTGCGGCGTGACCGTGACCTTGGATTTAGCTCCGCGCGGATAGAGCATTTGCTCTTCAAGTTCGAGGCCCTTGTAGCGCGAGGCCACGCCGGCGAGATCTCCAGTTGGCGAGTGACAGGTGGAACAACCGCCGGCACCATTGAAGAATTGTTTGCCAGCTTCAACGTTTCCGGTCTGCAGATCGGACGGGTCGACCCCTTTGCGGCCGCCAGCGCTGGAGCGTCCGGTGCCGCTCTTCAATGAGTTGGCTTGCTGCGTGTGGATGAAGGCGATAAGGCTGGCGATCTGTTCGTCGGAGCGATCAAAGGGAGGCATCCCTTTATCGGGACGTCCAGTGCGAATGACGGGGCCGATCTTGTCACCGTTGACGTCGGCAGCCACCAACTTTGAACGCGTGAGATCCGGCCCGCTTTCGCCGCCCGTGGCGTCGCGTCCGTGACAGAAAGAACAATCCTGACGGAATTGCGCACTACCCTTCTGCACCAGCTCAGGCGGATATGCGGTTGCGGGCGATGTGGACGGCTTGGGCTTTTCTGGGCCCTGAGGGACGGTTTGGGCTGTCGAAAGCGAGACGCTCAACAGGCTCAGTGCTGCCAGCCGGAAAATCCAATGGGAAGTTGCGCGAGGAAGATTCATCTGAGCAGGATTAGTGTTGCTCCGGTCGCGGGTGCGAGGTGGTGCTGCCCTCTGTCATTCCGAGCACCCATTTGATGGCTTCGAAATACATTTTGCGGATATCGGGATCGCTCCACGCTTCCTGGGTGTGGCCGAGGGTCGAATAAAAGACGCGGCCCTTGCCGTACATCTTGTCCCAAGCCACAGCGAAATCGTGATCCGTGCGGTGGACGCGAGGATTGTTCGCGTAATTCAATTTCGAAGGATCGAGACTTAGCAGGACGTTAACCTTATCGCGAGACCACTCCTTGGGTTGATAGATCTCGTCGTACTTGAGGAATGCTTTTGGGAAGTGATGGGTGGCGGGGAAATTTGGATCTTCGTTGATAATCGGCGCATTGAAGGTGGACCAGGGGTGTTGGTCAAACCAACCGCCAATCATCTCTCCGTATTCGGGCCATTTGTAATTGGTATCGAGGGCGGCGTGGACGCCGACGAATCCTTTGCCATCTTCCTTGATGAAAGACAACATGTCGGCTTTCTGGCTGTCATCGAGATCGAGTTCGCCGGTAGTGCTGACGAAGACGATCGCGTCGAAGTAGCTTAGGTTTTTTGTATTCCTGCTCAAGTCTTTCTTGGTGATGAGCTCGACGTCGGTGCGGAGCATGGCATCCCAAAGTCCGGTCTCGCGTCCCATGTTGTAGATAGCAACCATCGCGTCCGTCACGGAATCGTGCTCAAAGCCCTTGGTCTGGCCGATCACCAGGATGTGCTTGAGATGAATCTGCTTTTCGTGCGGAGGCAGGGGAAGCGAAGGATCAACGCCGACCTGATTTTGTGCGCTCAGGGTAACCGTCATGGACGATAGGAGAAGCAGGAAAATAGCGAATCGAGATGGGCGCAAGCGATCTCCCCCAAAAATCGTTTTTTCTAACGTGCGGCAGCAGAGGGGCGCACGGTTGACGGCGCCGCCGAAGGTAAAGGTACCATAACCGGGCTGCGGTAGAATGGCCCGGTCGCGGCCTGACACTGCAATGTGGGTTGGTCGTTAAACCGTTTTATCTTCGCTTTAACTTAGGGGACGGAAGAGTATGCGCGTTGGGGTGTTTACTCCGTTGTTGTCGCAGATGCCGCTGAAGGCGGTGCTGAAAAAATTGGCGGCGCTTGATATTAAAACTGTTGAACTGGCCACAGGGAATTATGTGGGCGACGCACACTGCAAGTTTTCGATGCTTGACGATGCGGCCGCGCTCTCAGATTTCAAGAGCTTGCTGGCCGATCAGGGCTTCAGCATCAGCTCATTGAGTTGCCATGGGAACCCGCTACATCCGAATAAAGAGCAGGCCCAGCACGATCGCGAGGTAAGCCGGAAGACGATCCTGCTGGCTGAAAAATTGGGCGTTCCGGTGATGGTGGATTTTTCGGGATGTCCGGGCGATTCGCCGAATGCGATTGCGCCGAACTGGGTGACATGCCCGTGGCCTCCGGATTTTCTGAAAGTGCTGGATTGGCAGTGGAACGAGGTGGTGGCTCCGTTCTGGATTGAGCACGCGAAGTTCGCCGCGGATCACGGAGTGAAGATTGCGGTCGAGATGCATCCGGGATTCGTCGTGTACAACCCGGAGACGATGCTGAAGCTACGGTCGATTGCGGGTCCAAACGTGGGATGCAATTTCGATCCGAGCCATCTGTTCTGGCAGAACATCGATCCGGTGGCGGCGGTGCGCCTGCTCGGCGATTCGATCTTCCATGTGCATGCGAAGGATACGCAGATATTTTCGGGAAACCTGCCGCGCACGGGCGTGCTCGACACGAAACCGTACACGAACGAACGCGAGCGCAGCTGGATTTTCCGCACGTGCGGTTATGGGCACGGAGCGGAGTTCTGGAGCGAACTGATTTCAACGCTGCGCCTGTTTGGTTATGACTATGTGCTGTCGATTGAGCACGAAGACAGCTTGATGTCGCCGGAAGAAGGACTGACGAAGGCGGCACATTTCCTCAACAGCATTATGATTCGGGAGCAGCCGGGCGCGGCGTGGTGGACTTAGCCGTTAGAAACGTGCACAGACAATTCTGAGCGAAAGAGAAATTACGAATGAAACCGATTGGGACTGCAATTTTCGGTACGGGCTTCATGGGGCGGGTGCATCTCGAGGGTGTACGTCGCGTTGAATCGGTTGAGGCGCTGGCGATCGTTGGTCGTAACGCAGATACGGCGCGGAAACTGGGCGGAGGATTCGCCGTCGGCACGATTGCCACCGACTATCGAGAGATCCTGCGCAATGCCGCGGTGAACGCGGTGCATGTATGCACTCCGAATGCGCAGCATTTTTCGATGGCGAAGGACGCGCTGCTGGCCGGAAAGCATGTGCTGTGCGAAAAGCCGCTGGCAACGAGCGTTGAAGAAGGCGAAGAACTGGTGGCTCTTGGCCGCGAAACAAGGGCTGCGCAACTGCGTTTGCCACAACCTGCGTTACTACCCGATGGTCCAGCAGATGCGGCGGATGCGCGAAGCTGGCGACCTCGGAGACATCCTCGTGGTGCAAGGGACTTATTCGCAGGATTGGCTGATGTATGACACGGACTGGAACTGGCGCGTCGAAACCGCAGCGGGCGGGCCGTCGCGCTGCATGGCGGATATCGGGTCGCACTGGTTTGATATGGCAGAGCATGTCACCGGACTGCGCGTGCAATCTTTGTGCGCAGATTTGCAGACGTTTCATCCGACGCGCAAGCAGCCGAAACATTCGGTAGAGACTTTTGCGAATAAGCTACTCGGGCCAGAGGATTACATCGAGACCCCGGTCGATACCGAGGATTTCGGCGCAGTGATTTTCCGGATGGGGAGCCGCACGCGCGGGAGCGTGACGGCGAGCCAGGTTTCCGCGGGCCGGAAGAATCGGCTTAGCATTGAAATTTACGGGACGAAGTCCTCGGTTGCATGGGATCAGGAACGGCCGGACGAGCTGTGGGCGGGGCATCGCAATGATCCCAACCAGATCACGATCAAAGATCCCTCGCTGATGAAGCCTGAGGCGCGGAGTTACGCCGACCTTCCGGGCGGTCACAGCGAAGGCTATGACGATACTTTCAAGCAGGTGTTCCGGCGGTTCTACGCATCGATCGCGAACTCGAGTGCTGCGCCGGAGTATCCGCAGTTCTCGGATGGGTTGAGGCAACTCAAGATCTTGGACACCGTTCTGAAGAGCAACTCGCAGCGCGGTTGGGTGGATGTTCCCGCAGCGGGTGGCGGCAAGTGAGGGTGGGATCGAGTTGGCTGAAAGCATTGGTCGGAATCATCGCCTTGAGTGTGCTTGCGCTGGGACAAGCGAACACTCCGGGGAAGAAGCACATTCTCGTCATTGGCGAAGAGAAGGGTTACCGGCACGAGGCTGTGTCGCACGCGATGGCGACGATTGAGCGATTGGGAACCGAGACGGGTCTTTGGGACGCCACGCTTCGAACCGACACAGAGGCCTTGACCAAGAAGAAGCTGGAGTACAACGCGAAAAATCTCAATGACTTCGATGCGATCGTGTTCTTCACGGGCGGCGACCTCGAAATGGATGCGCAGCAGAAGGCGGATTTCGTGGCCGCTATCCATGACGAGGGAAAGGGATTTATCGGGATTCACAGTGCCGCAATCACTTTCGTCGAGTGGCCCGAGTATGGGGAAATGATTGGCGGATACTACGACGAGCATCCGTGGGGAACTTTTGAGGCGCCGATTCTGGTGGAAGATCCCGGCGTTTCCCGGGATGCAGAAGTGGCCGGGGTCTTTTGTTTTGCGCGATGAAATCTACCAGATGAGGAATTATTCGCGGGATAAGGTTCGCGTGCTGATGCGCCTGGACGCCAGCAAGATTGATCTTACGAACAAGAATGTTCACCGCGACGACCGCGATTTTGCGGTGACTTGGGCGAAGATGTTCGGCAAAGGTCGCGTGTATTACACGACGCTCGGGCACACGCGAGAAACGTGGGACCGTCCAGAATTTCAGAACATGATGATCGAAGCGATCAAATGGGCCACGGGATTGACGAACGCCGACATCACGCCACGAAAGTTGGCTCAGCCTTGAGGAATGCGGAGTCCGAGACGAGGCTGCACGGGGTCACACGCAGAACTTTTGGCGTGGCGGCGACTGGCGCCATTCTGGCGAGCGCGTTGCCGCTTCTTGGTTCCAGCAAACTTAGAATTGGGATCGGCACTTACAGCTATCACAATCTCAGCCTGGAGGACATGATCGTCCAACTTAGGGCGCTGAGAATTTCTGAGATTGAGATGTCGCGTGGGGAGTTCATGCTGATGAACCGCCCTACGGAGGAGATGTGCCGAGCAGCCCGAGAGAAATTTGATCGCGCAGGTATTCGCTGCGTTTCGTACTACAGCGCGACGATCAAAGAGGATGAGGAATTGGAAAAGGCGATCAAGTTCGCACAGATCCTCGGCGCGAAGAATATCAGCGGCGATGCCACGGGAGACATTCTTAAGCGGATCGATCAAGGTTGCACACGGGCGGGACTCACTTTTGGAATACACAACCATTTTTTCAAGGGCGAGAGATTCGCGTATGAAACGCCTGACGATGTGCTGAAGGCGCTGGACGGACTTTCCGGCACGATGGGATCCACCGCCGATGTGGGGCACTTTGCATCATGCGGGCAGGATCCGGTTGAGGCGCTGCGGAGACTTCGTCCGCACTTAAAGTTGGTTCACTTGAAAGACATTGAAGCGGCTGGCGGCGAAGTGAATGTGTTGCTTGGTAAGGGAATTTCGCACATTCCGGAAGTGATCAACGAATTGCGCCGGCAGAATTTTCGAAATCTAGTCGCCATCGAGTACGAAAAGGATGGAGACATCAACAAGGACATGCAGTTTGATGTCGAGGTTGCGCGGCGCCTTTCGGCGCGCCGCAATTAAGAACAACTCAGAGAGCGAGGCCAAATGATTCGTCCGCGGATGATCGGGAAAATTGCGGTGTACGGCGCTATTGTCGGTTCAATTTTGGGTGCCCGTTTAGTGCATGCGGATGAAACCTATGAGGTCACAATTGAGCGGAATGTGAGCGCGAAGATGCGCGACGGAGTTTCGTTGCGCGCGGACGTGTATCGGCCCAAAGCGGATGGAAAATTCCCGGTTCTGCTGCAACGTACCCCTTACAACAAAAATAACGGAGTGAACTTCGGGACAAGGGCGGCGGCGCGCGGATTTGTGGTTGTTTTTCAGGATGTGCGAGGGCGGTACGCCTCCGAGGGAGAGTGGTACACCTTCAAGCATGAGTCGGAAGATGGGTATGACTCAGTGGAATGGGCGGCGGCACTGCCTTATTCCAACGGGAAAGTCGGAATGTTCGGGGGATCTTATGTCGGTGCGACGCAGATGCTGGCGGCAATCGCGCATCCTCCGCACTTGGCCGGCATTTGTCCTGTGGTGACCGCTAGTAATTATCACGATGGGTGGACGTACCAGGGTGGAGCGTTCGAGCAGTGGTTCAACGAATCCTGGACTTCGGGCCTGGCGCAGGACACATTCGACCGGACGGTATCGAAGGCGACGAATGCGTTGCCCGGAGTTTGGAAGCTGCCGCTGACGAGCTATCCGTTATTCAATATTCCTGATTCGTCGCCGACAATGTCGACAAACGAACTTGCTCCGTATTTTCTCGATTGGCTGGCGCATCCGAGCTACGACGAATACTGGAAGCGCTGGGCGATCGAAGAGCACTACCCGGACATCAACGTTCCTTCGCTCACGGTGGGCGCCTGGTACGACATATTTCTCGGTGGATCCCTCAAGAACTATGTAGGGACGCGGGCACGAGGGGGAGAAGGCGCGCGTGCCTGGACAGCGATTGCTGGTGATTATTGGCGGTCATGCAGGTGGCGGTCGAAAGATTGGGGATGTTGACTTCGGCTCTGCGGCGGATTGGGACGAGGACGACGCGACTTTGAGCTGGTACGAATTTCTGTTCAAGGGAGTTCAGAACAGCCTCGCCAAGGAAAAGCCCGTCAAGATTTTTGTGATGGGAAAGAACGAGTGGCGGGAGGAGGACGACTGGCCACTAGCCCGAGCGCAGAGCACGAAATATTTCCTGCATTCGACGGGAACAGCGAATTCGCTTCGCGGGAACGGCAACCTGTCGACAACTGCACCGCGAACAGAACCCCAGGATCACTTTGTTTATGACCCCGCGAATCCGGTACCGACGGTAGGAGGGCCGCTGTGCTGCGACGGTTCACACCTGGCGCCGGGGCCGCGCGACCAGCGAGTGGTGGAGAATCGAGACGACGTTCTGATCTATTCGACGCCAGCGTTCTCTCAGGACACGGAAGTGACGGGGCCGGTGACGCTTGAATTCTTTGCCAAGTCCAGCGCAGTGGATACGGATTTCACTGCCAAGCTCGTGGACGTGTGGCCGGATGGCTTCGCCCAAAACCTTAACTGAGGGAATCCTTCGAGCTCGGTATCGCGACTCGCAGGAAAAACCTACCGCTATGAATCCGGGCCAGGTCTATAAACTCACGATCGATCTGTGGGCGACGAGCAATGTCTTCTTGAAAGGGCATTCGCTGCGGCTCGAAGTATCGAGCAGCAACTTTCCGCGCTTTGACCGGAACCTGAATACCGGCGAGGTTCAGGGTTCGGCGCGGAATTTTGTGCCGGCCACGAATACGATCTACCACGACGCCGAGCATCCTTCGGCTTTGATTCTGCCAGTTGTGGGAAGCCATTAACTTCAGCGCCAGAGGGTCACTGGAAACGACTCAAATCTTTAACCGCAGAGTACGCCGAGATTACGCGGAGTTCGCAGAAGAGAAGAAGTGAACACACGAACGTCACGCAATACTGTTGCGCGGGCATGGCGTGAGGAAAGCGATTCATGAGCCAACTTCAGTCGGGCGAACAGGGTAGCGCGAGCGGGAGGCACGCGCTATTTCCGGCGGGGCACCTCCTTCCATTCGTCCTGGTGACGGGGCTGTTTTTTCTGTGGGGAATTCCTAACAATCTCAACGATGTACTGATCCGGCAGTTCATGAAGTCGTTTGCCATAACCCGATTTCAGGCTGGCCTGGTGCAGTTCGCCTTTTACCTGGGATATTTCGTTCTGGCGATGCCCGCGGCCCTGATCATGCGGCGAGTTGGCTACAAGGCCGGATTCGTCATTGGCCTGCTGCTGTTCGGGAGCGGCTGTTTTTTGTTTTGGCCGGCGGCGCTGGCCGGACGATACGCATTTTTCCTGTGTGCCCTCTTCGTGATCGCCAGCGGGTTGTCGTTTCTGGAGACCGCTTCGAATCCTTTTATTGCTCAGCTGGGCGATCCGGACACATCGGAACGGCGGCTCAATTTTTCGCAGGCCTTTAATCCACTGGGATCGATCACGGGCGCCCTGGTCGGCACGATTTTCATTTTTTCTGGGATCGAACTGAGTTCGCAGGAGATTGCCGCAAAAAAGTCGCAAGGTCTGTACGAGGCATATCTTCAGGCGGAGACGCTGCGGGTCATCAAACCGTATCTCGTCATAGGGGCGGTGGCCATCTTCTGGGCGATTCTTATTTTGCGGACGAAGTTTCCTGCAATTCAAAGTGAGCACGAGGACGGCGGGGATCATGGACGGTTTCGCGAATTGTTGCAGTATCCGCATTTTCTGTGGGCGGTGGTAGCCCAGTTCTTGTATGTGGGGGCACAGGTTGGAACCTGGAGCTATTTCATCCAGTACGTTCAGGAGTCGACGCACCAACCGGAAAAGATCGCCGGATATTTTCTGACGGGGACTTTGGCGGCGTTTGGCGTGGGCCGATTCGCATCGGCATATTTGATGCGGACAATAGCGCCCAACAAATTAATGGGAATCTACAGCCTCGTACTTATCGCATTGGTCTCGGTTGGAGTGCTCCTGCCGGGGTGGGTAGGTCTATGGTGCCTATTTTTTACCAGTTTCTTCATGTCGCTGATGTTTCCCACGATCTTTGCGCTCGGATTGAAAGGTTTGGGTCCGAACACGAAGATAGGCGGATCGCTTCTGGTCATGGCGATCGTCGGAGGGGCCGTCCTCACTCCGCTGATGGGTTTGATTTCAGAGGCGGCTCATAGCGTGGCATGGGCCTACTCGGTGCCCCTCGCGGCATATATCTTTGTAGCGATCTACTCCTTCCTTGGGTCCAAACCGCGTGGAATGAGTCACATAGCAACCTCGACAAATCGCTAGCGGCCAGACGCGCGGCGAAGGTAGCAGCGGTGAATCCACTTTCCGATTACCGTCGTGCCCCCCTTACTGCCCGGAGGTGGTGGGCGGGGCACATTGATTTCATGCGAAAATGCAAAAAGCGCTGATCTTCAGGGATTCGAAGCAATTTCAGAGCAATTGATACGGGACAAGGGGAGGATTGGGTTTATGCAGAATGAGTTGGTAGTGGTAGCCGGGGGCGGCGGGTTCATTGGAGGGGCTTTGGTCGCGTCCCTTCGAAAGCAGGGGTACAAGCGCATCCGCGCAGTCGATGTGAAGCCGCTGGGGCACTGGTATCAGAAGTTTCCTGACGTTGAAAACCTGGTCCTCGACCTGAATCTTCGGGAAAACTGCGATGTAGCCGCGAAGGACGCCTATCAGATTTTCAACCTCGCCGCGAACATGGGCGGCATGGGGTTCATCGAAAAGA
Organism: uncultured Acidobacteriota bacterium; assembly: GCA_963819455.1. Classification (GTDB taxonomy): domain Bacteria; phylum Acidobacteriota; class Terriglobia; order Terriglobales; family Acidobacteriaceae; genus Sulfotelmatobacter. The sequence goes on along the minus strand of CAWFWF010000006.1, from coordinate 313,416 downwards.
ATAAGGCCCTGTGCATGTTGTCGGTCTTAATCAATACGCACATGCTCCAGGCCGCGCAGAAGTATGGAGTCCAGAAGTTCTTTTATGCTTCGTCGGCTTGTGTTTATAACGGCGACAAGCAGACCTCGTTTGAAGCGCCGTCGTTGAAAGAAGAGGACGCTTATCCCGCCCTGGCTGAAGACGGATATGGCTGGGAGAAGCTGTTCTCGGAGCGCATGTGCCGCCACTTCCGTGAAGACTTCGGTCTCTACACGCGGGTGGCACGCTTCCACAACGTTTACGGCCCATGGGGCACGTGGTTCGGCGGCCGCGAGAAAGCGCCGGCTGCCATCAGCCGCAAAGTCATTGAGGCAAAGCTGTCGGGCAAGCACGAAATCGAAATCTGGGGTACGGGCAACCAGACGCGCAGCTTTATGTACATCGACGACTGCCTGAATGGGATTCAGCAGATCATGAATTCCAATATCCTTGAGCCCATCAACCTGGGATCGAGCGAGGCTGTCAGCATCAACCAGCTGGTGGACATGGTCGAGGGAATTGCTGGGATCAAGCTGAAGCGCAACTACGACCTGACCGCTCCCCAAGGAGTGAACGGCCGAAACAGCGATAACACGCTGATCCAGAAGTACCTGCACTGGGAGCCGAGCATTCCGTTGCAGACCGGCATGGAAAAGACGTATGCATGGATTTACGACCAGTACCTGGCCCGTGAGAAGGGCGCAGAGGGTGTCGTGAAGGAATACGTCACCACATAAGAATGTCGTAAGGCCGGGCTTGCTGCTGCAAGCGATCAGCAAGCCCGGATTACGGTTTCAGGTCCAACTGAGCCGTGGTCTCTCGCTAGAATTTTCGAACTCCCGCTGTAGCCATTCCTTCTGCTGAACCTCTCTTTCCTCACTTTCCCGGTTTTTCTGCCTTTCTGTAGAGCATGGCCATCCTCCGTCTTGGCGCCGAAATACGATAATCTAGTGCGTCATCGAGAGCGATCGTTCAGAGCGTTCGCGTTAATGCCAGAGGCGGGTCATCTGTGGGCAAAGCTAAGAAAATCGTGAGTCGAAAGACGATCACTATTGAGTGGGGCGATTGCGATCCCGCGCAGATCGTGCATTTTCCGCGGTTCTTCGCGTATTTTGATGCCTGCACGACCGCTCTGTTCGGGAAGGCCGGGTTGGCCAAAAGAGAGATGCTGAAGCGCTATGGGATCGTTGGAATTCCCATGGTCGACGTGCGTGCTTCGTTTATGGCGCCTTCGCGGTTTGGGGACACGATAGTCGTCGAATCCGAAATCACGGAGTGGGGGCGCAGCAGCTTTTGCGTACGTCACAGGCTATTCAACCAAAAGGTACTGTCAGTCGAGTGCATTGAGACGCGAGTCTGGGCTGCGCATTCTGCTACCGACGAGGAAAAGATTGAGAGCCGGCCTGTTCCGGCTGCGGTCATCGCAAAGTTTGGTGGCACGACAAGCGCTGGTGATCACCGCAGAAGCTCACAGAAAAAATGATGAAAATTCGGACTCAAGTAGGGATTGTGGGCGGAGGGCCCGCGGGGTTGGTCCTGTCGCAACTGCTGCACCTGCAAGGCATCGAGTCGGTAATTGTTGAAAGTAGGAGCCGGCAGTACTGTGAACAACGCGTGCGTGCTGGAGTATTGGAGCAGGGCACGGTCGAATTGCTGCAGCAGATGAATGTGGGCGATCGAATGATGCGCGAAGGGCTGTCGCACGAGGGAGTGGAACTTCGCTTCAATGGCGGCGGACACCGCATCGATTTCAAAGAGTTAACTGGCCGCTCAATCACGATCTATGCGCAGCAGGAAGTTGTGAAGGATCTGATCGCGGCACGCCTGCGAGCAAACGGGGACGTCCGTTTCGAAGTTGAAGATGTGACGGTGCATGACTTCGATACTGCGGCTCCGAAGATTCGATTTCGCGATCACGGCGATCCTTCAGAGATTGAGTGTGATTTCATAGCCGGCTGCGATGGCTTCCATGGAGTTTGTCGTCCGTCGATTGGGGATGTGCTGACTGTTCATGAGCGCGAGTTTCCGTTTGCCTGGCTGGGAATTCTGGCGGCGGCCAAGCCATCTTCGGAGGAGTTGATCTACTGCTACCATGAGCGCGGCTTCGCATTGCACAGCATGCGAACTCCGGAGATCACGCGCCTCTATCTTCAGTGCGCTCCAGAGGAAGATTTGGCGAACTGGCCGGACGAGAGAATATGGGAAGAACTTCAGAGACGGCTAGCTACGCGCGATGGCAAGAGACTTACGGAAGGCCCGATCCTGCAAAAGGGAATCACGGGAATGCGCGGATTCGTCGTCGAACCAATGCAACGGGGGAGATTGTTCCTGGCGGGAGATGCGGCACATATTGTGCCTCCGACAGGCGCAAAAGGCCTTAATCTCGCGGTGGCGGACGTACGAGTTCTAGCGGAAGCGATCCAGGAATTTTATCGCTCGGGTAAGACGGCGCTGCTCGATGGATATTCCGAGAGATGTTTGCGGCGAGTGTGGCTTGTGCAGCGGTTCTCTATGTGGATGACCGGCATGCTGCATAAATTTCCGGGTGAGGACCGTTTCGAGGAACATAGGCAACTCGCCGATCTTGATTACGTGACCAGTTCGCGTGCTGCAGCGCAGGCTTTTGCAGAGAACTATGTTGGGCTGCCGATGAACTGAGCCACTGCGGCCACTGTAGAATTTGTCAAAACGCATCGAGTGTTACTGATGGCGAAACGAATCACTCAGTCCGGCGAGGCGGAATTGTCAGAGCCTCAGATTCGCGGTTTTCGCCGCGCCGAGGCCGGAACGCAGCCCGATTCTTTCTATCCTGGCTATCGGTCGACCATGCTGCGATCGCCATCTCAGCCTTTAATCTTGTTGCCACATAGCCTGTCCGAGGTGACAGGACCTGTTTTCGGTGACTCGGATGTGGAGGCCAACGATTCGGACCTGACGACTCATCATGCGGGAGAACCGCTGGGTGAACGAATCATCGTGAAGGGGCGCGTGCTCGATGGCGATGGCCACCCCGTGTCGAAAAGCCTCATCGAGATCTGGCAGGCGAATGCTGCGGGACGATACGCTCACCGGAATGACGATCATCCGGCTCCGCTGGATCCGAACTTCAGCGGCACTGGCCGCACTCTGACCGACGAGGACGGAAATTATACGTTTATCACTATCAAGCCCGGTGCTTACCCTTGGGGAAATCATGACAATGCATGGCGGCCGGCGCACATTCACTTTTCGCTGTTCGGTCCGGCATTCGCTACCCGGTTAGTCACGCAAATGTATTTTCCGGGCGATCCGCTCATGGCTTACGATCCGATTTTGCAATCCATTCCGGACGAGAAGGCGCGGCAGAGACTGGTTTCGAAATTCGATCTTGGAACGACGAAGCCTTCATGGGCGCTGGGTTACAACTTCGACATTGTTCTGCGCGGGCGCGAATCCACGCCCTTTGAGGAATAGATGACCTTGATTCCAACCGCTTCGCAGACGGTCGGTCCGTATCTGCATCTCGGCCTGACCGATCGACGAAGTGTGGCGCGCGTCGCCGGAGAAGGAGTTCCGGGCGAACGGATTTGGCTGACTGTTCGAGTGATCGACGGCAACGGAGCGCCAGTCCCAGACGCGATGATCGAACTCTGGCAGGCCGACGCTGCTGGAAAGCATCGAGATCGTGCTTCTGTTGATCCCACCTTTCGCGGGTTTGGAAGGCTGGCCACGGGAGAAGATGGATCGTGCACTTTCGAGACCATCAAGCCGGGGCGGGTGCCGTGGAAGGATGGGCGAGCGCAGGCACCGCATATTAATGTTTCCGTTCTGGGGAGAGGGCTATTGAAGAGGCTGGCGACGCGCATATATTTCGCGGGCGATCCGGCTAATGAGGAAGATGCGGTGTTGGCATTAGTGCCGGCGCGACGACGACAGACATTGCTAGCCCGGCCCGATGTCGCGAGGGCAGGACATTGGATTTTTGAGGTACGCCTTCGAGGAGAAGGCGAGACGGTGTTCTTTGATGTCTAGCCTTTCGGCGGTCAAGTTCCGACGGGATCTGCTATGAGCGCGCAATTGATCGACAGTCTTGCGACCACGCCTGCCTTGGCCGAAGTGTTCGGTGACAAGTCGGTCCTGCGCGCGATGTTGGAGTTCGAAGCTGGACTCGCTCGGGCGGAGGCCGCGTGCGGAGTGATTCCGCGCAAGGCGGGAGAGGCAATCACGGTTGCCGCGTCGTCGGTCGTCTTCGATCTCGCCGCACTCGCTGATGCCGCCTTCCGCGCTGGAACTCCTTCCATTCCTCTCGTGAAGATGCTGACCGATCAGGTGCGAACCTCGGACGCGGAGGCGGCGCGCTACGTGCACTGGGGTGCGACGAGCCAGGATGTTGCGGACAGCGCAATGTCCATCCTGCTCAAGCAAGTGCTGCCGATACTTGAGAACGATTGCTCCCGACTAGAAAAAGCATTGCAGAAGCTCAGCGAGCAACATAAGGGGAGCGTCATGGTGGGACGGACTCTTTTGCAATCCGCTCCTCCAGTAACTTTCGGGCTCAAGACTGCCGGGTGGCTCGCATCTGTTCGACGCGGACGACGCAGACTGGAGCGCGGAGTTCGCGAGGCCGCAGTTCTGCAGTTCGGGGGCGCCAGCGGAACACTGGCGTCTCTGGGCGATCGCGGAGTCGACGTAAGCAAGGCTCTGGGAAAAGAGCTGGGATTGGAAGTTTCTTCAGCGCCATGGCATAGCCAACGCGAGAACCTCGCAACGTTCGTCTGTGCGTGCGGCGTGATGACGGCGTCTCTTGGAAAAATGGCGCGAGATATTTCACTGCTTATGCAGAATGAAGTCGGCGAAGCAAGTGAGGCTGGGGGCGACGGGCGCGGCGGTTCGTCGACGATGCCGAATAAACGCAATCCTACAGCGTGCGCACTGACGCTGGCGGCGGCACACCGCGTGCCGGGACTGGTCGCGTCGTTCTTGTCTGCAATGGTGCAGGAGCATGAACGAGCAGTTGGCGGATGGCAGGCCGAGTGGCCAGTGATTGCCTCTGTCGTGCAGTCAACTGGAGTCGCGATTGCATCGATGGCCGAAGCAGCAGAAGGCCTGACGGTGGATACCGAGAAGATGCGAGTCAACCTGGCCAATACAAATGGATTGATCTTTGCCGAACGGGCGATGATGCTGCTCGGCCCAAAGATTGGACGGGACGTGGCTCATCGGATTGTTGCAGCTGCCACGGGGAAAAGCGTGAAAGACGGAAGAAGTCTTGCGGCCATCCTCGGCGAGATGGCGGAAGTAAACGAGCATATCGGCGTCGACGAACTCAAGCAGTTGGAAATCCCGGAAGAGTATTTAGGGTCCGCTGAGGTCTTTCGAAAGCAACTATTAGCTGAGGCCACGCGCGACGACGAGGAGCGCTAACTTGCCATTCGCAACCGTAAATAAGGTGCGGACTTTTTACCGGCTGCAGGGAAATGCCGGACGCCCTGTGCTGATTCTTTCGCATTCCATCGGTACGGATCATTCGCTCTGGGATCTGCAGGTTAACGATCTTCTTCCATACTTCCAGATCTTGCGATACGACACCCGCGGACACGGAGCATCGGATTCTCCGGCAGGCGAATATTCCATCGAGATGCTGGGTGCCGACATTCTGGCGCTTGCGGACGCATTGGGGATTGAAAGATTTGCATTCTGCGGCCTGTCGATGGGAGGCGCGATCGGGCAGTGGGTGGCAGCGCATGCTCCGCAGCGTGTCACGCATCTCGTGCTGGCGAACACTTCCCCTCAATTCGTGCCTCGATCCAACTGGGAGGCGCGGATAGCTGCGGTGCAGTTGGGAGGAATTGAGTCAATCGCCGATACTGCTATGCAGAGATTCTTCTCGGCAGAAACTCTGGCGAGAGGAAATCCTCACGCTGCGTCGGTCCGATCTGTGTTGCTAGGCACCGACCCCGCTGGCTACATGAGTTGCTGTGCGGCGTTGCGGGATATGGATCATCGGCAATTGATCCAGAAAATAAAGGCACCAACTCTTATCATCAGCGGGGACCTGGATGTCTCGACTCCATGGAGCGGCCATGGGGAAGTTCTCGCGCGGGGCATCAATGAGGCCAAATCCGTGCAATTGAAGGCCACTCACCTTTCGAATATTGAGCGTCCGCGATCATTCCTTGCGGCTTTATTCGACTTCTTGTTGCCCAATGAATGTGCAATCGCCGATCCGTCCGAAGTCGGAATGAGACGGCGCCGACAGGTGCTTGGTGACTCGCATGTTGACAAGGCGATTGCGTCGATCACGGACTTCAATCGTGATTTCCAAGAATTCATCACGCGCTACGCATGGGGCAGCATCTGGTCGCGACCAGGACTCGATCAACGAACTCGCCGACTCTTAGTGCTTGCAGTGACTGCAGCGTTGGGGCGATGGGAAGAGTTTGCGCTTCACGTGCGGGCAGGTTTAGCCGACGAACTCGAGCTAGCTGACCTGAAAGAAACTCTTTTACAACTGGCGATCTACGCCGGAGTTCCCGCAGCGAACACAGGTTTTCAAGTTGCAAGGGAACAGATCGAGAAAACCGAGAAGAGCTAATATCCTCTCCGCATTGCCCGTTACGGGGCGGGACGTCCACTCTGCTTCCGATTCAATCACTTTTCAGGACTGAGCCATGTTCCTCTGCATTTCCGCCTTTAAGAGATAGATGGGCTGATCGGTTGCCGCTCGGTTGATTGGAGCGGCGGAGGAAGAGGCTGATGCGACGTGCCAAGCTTATGGCAGGATTGACTCTCGGGATCGTGGTCGTTATCACGCTGGTATCGCTGACTGCATACTTCCTGGTCAAACGGGCCTTTGGAAATGCGCCCTCCACCACTCAGATGGCTCAGGACACGCTTGCAACCGGCGCGACTTCGAACAAAGTAGCGACCTCAGCCCCGGACGCCCCGCTTCCCATAGTCGTAGAGGACGAGGTGATGGCTCAGGCCTTCAGCAGCGGTAAGCTGCCCGCGCCGCTGCCCAAACCCGCGGGTATTCCCGAACTGACAGCTATGCAATTGGCGAGACGCGTCATGGCCGAAGATGAGCAGTCCACTGCTGCATTGCTCACGGCCGTGCAAATGTCAGGATTCAGCGTGCGCGCCGATGACGGCTCCCTGGCGTATGAGTCGGTAAAGCCCGGCCAAGGAATCTGGATCGACGCGTGGGAAGTCGCGGCCTTGGCCAAGCTGTTCGGCGAGGGGATGCAGGTCAAGCTGTCAGATCTCAGCGACGCCTTCGCCAGCGCCATGCCGCAACTCAAGAACGCGCCGGTCGCCAAGTTGTTTGTGGACGGCCTCCGCGGCGCGTCTCAGGGAAATCAGCCGGCGATGCGCTTCTGGGCCGATTTCATTGTCGAACTCGGGCGCCAGTCCCGACAGCCCTACGACCTGCTCGCGCCGGATATCGACCCCACCAAGGTCGACCTGGATGCCATCCAGGTCTCGCTATCCTGCGCCGGCTTGCAGTTGAAATGATGATCCAGGAGGGCAACAAGGATCAGAAAGTGCTATGGGCGCCGGATCCCGAGCGGGACTGGAGTTCTGCGCGATGGGAAGATTCGTTGTACGACGTCGATGATGGAACGCGGCTGTACATCCGAGATGCCGTATGGCATCCGGACCGTGGCCCCAGGCTCGTGCTCGTAGAAGAAGGAGCCGGATCAAGCCGGTTCTGCACGTTATCGGATCTGGCCAGCCAGGTCATGGATGGAAGCGCATACTCCACGGGAAAACTCTTCGACGCGTTCCTTGAATATATCGCCGAGCATGGAATCCATGGTGCAGGAAAGTATGGCAGCGCAACATCGAAAGCCAATGCCATTCTCGCACTTGTCAAGCTCATCGCTTATTACGCATGCCTGGAGACGGACATTACCATGAGTGGAAGCCCGCCGCTGGAGCGGACCCAGAGCATTTACCAGCCCGGAAAAAGGCGCACGCTGACTGGCACGGTGCGCGAAAACACGAAGAACTGGCAGGCCCTGAACTGTGCTCGCCTCGTGCTTAACGGCGCCAATCTCGATATCAGCCTGCCCAACGATGGCCCGGTGGAAGGGGTAAAGGCGCAATGGCTTCTGGCAGAAGGCGGCATCAGCGTCAGCGGTCGAGGGATCACCCCGGGGTTTGTTGAGTTCGTGTCCACCGACGGAACTCCCCGCATACAGACCGCGATGGTTCCTATCAGCAACCCCGCCATGCCGAAAACCAACGAGAAAGGTGAAATCCAATTTGATATCGAGGGCTTAAAGCAGCCAGAGGAACTGATCAAGCCAGTAGCCGTGATGAAGCAGGCCAAGGTCCAATTTAGCGTTGCGCCGAAAAAGTCCTCCATGAGCCAGGACCTCATCGATGCCGTGGGAACCGCCGTGAGAATTCCCACCAGCAAAGAGAACACCTCGCCCATCGCCAGCCCGCTCAACTTTGCGGTTGGAGCGATGGTGGAAACGCTCCTTCGCGCCAACCTCCATCTATCCAAAACGCTCACGATCCCGGTGAAAGATTGGGTATCGTGCGACGGCGGCTGGGGCGGGACGATCAGCTATTCGACCGTCAATCACATCGATCAGAACGTTGGAGGCACCGATAATATTCAGACCAATACCATTGACGAATACATGGGTAACGCCATCACTTTGCGGGGAGACCCGAAGGTTGGAAGCGGCTGGAATGGAACGCCGCACGGCAGTTTCGATGCTTCGTATTCCCTAAGAGTCTTTGGTGTAACAGTCTATCCACCGCACGGTTTGTTTCATGGGGCCGTTGTCACCACAGAAGACACGACGAAGGCTGGCGGAGCAGGCGACGCGAAAGTCGAACTGAATTTCCTTGGAGACAACAAATACGACATCCATGTAATGGGAGGGATCTATCGAGGGCACCCACCATTGGCACACAGCCTGCGCGGGCGACGGCTGCAAAGGCAGGCCCCAGCCCGACATGAATAACCCGATGCAGTATTCGGCACTCGGAATCAGCGCAACGGCGCAAAGAAGACCCTAATAACCCGGGAGTCCTCCATGGCAGCGAGTCGCGTCAAGATACTCCCTCTCCGGGTGCGACTACAACGATCAGTTGGAATCTGAATCAGTGCCAAGGCGGCCGATAGTCTCAAAGGTTCGGAGTATGATCTCCGTGAGTCCAATCCGATCAAGTCCCGCCAGGGAGTTCGATCGCGGCAAGTTGATGATGTCCGATTCGCATTGGGGATAATCGATCTCCTTTTTCAGTAGCGGCGTGAAGGCGCATTTCCCGCATCCTCTGGGCTGGGTCTGTTTATGCGTGACGGAAGCGGAAGTAGAATAGCGGCGTCACAATGAATAAGAACAACCTCAAAGACCCGGCATCGACGGGACGCCCTCTTATGAGACCGATGCGATCTCCCTGGTTCGTATTCGCGCTCTTCCTTGGACTCGGGATTGCGATTTGGTGGACTACCCGCCACGCAGGAGGAGCAAACGCTGGAAGACTGTCTTTCAACCAGACGATCCAGCCGATTCTTTCCGAAAACTGCTATGCGTGCCACGGCCCTGATCCCGGCGCGCGGAAGGCTGGTCTGCGCCTGGATCGAAGCGAGTTTGCGTTTGCGGCGCATGAAAAATTTGGCCCGGCGATTATTCGGGGAAATCCGGACAAGAGCCCGTTGGTGCGGCGGATCGAGTCGAACGATCCGAAAGAAAGAATGCCGCCTCCGGAAGCACGCCATTCTCTGAAACCCGAGCAGGTCGCGCTTCTGCGGCGGTGGGTGAAAGAAGGCGCGGTCTACGAGGAACACTGGTCGTTCATCGCTCCGAAGCGTTCAGCGATTCCGCAGACAAAGGACCGAGGCTGGGCCCGAAACCCAATCGATCAGTTCATTCTCAGCCGAATCGAGAAAGAAGGTCTGGCGCCTTCGGAAGAAGCCGACAAGCCGACTCTCATCCGGCGCGTGACCTATGACCTAACCGGCTTGCCCCCCACGCCGGACGAAGTTACAGGCGTTTGTGGCGGACGGAGCGCCGAATGCATATGAGAAAGTCGTGGATCGCCTGCTGGCCAGTCCGCGCTACGGCGAGCATCGCGCCCACTACTGGCTCGATGTGGCTCGCTACGGGGACACGCACGGATTGCACCTCGATAATTTCCGCAGCATCTGGCCGTACCGCGATTACGTCATCAAGTCCTTCAATCAGAACAAGCCGTTTGACCAGTTTGTGAAAGAACAGATCGCGGGAGATCTGCTGCCGGTGAAAACTCTGGATACATTGGTCGCGTCGGCTTTCTTGCGCGCCGGCATCAGTTCAGGCGAAGGCGGCACGCTCATCGAAGAGCTTCGAGTAAACAACAAGCGCGAGCGTGCCGAGGCATTCGGTGCGGCGTTCCTGGGCCTGACGACAGGCTGCGCAGTTTGTCACGATCACAAGTTTGATCCGATCACGCGCAAGGACTTCTACCAGCTCACCGCCTTCTTCAACAATCTGACGGAGAATCCTTCCAACGACGATCGGGAGGATTGGCCTCCCTTCATCCGCGTGCCGAAGGAAGACAACCGCGCAGCTTACGAACAAGTCCTGGCGAAGCGTTCGGAACTGGAGAGCCAGATCCGCCAGCGGCGATGCCCGAGCCCGCGAACTGGTGGCTGCGTGGTTGAAAGACAACCCAGTCGCCACCGCAAGCCGTGAGCACCGCAGGATTGCAGGCACGGTTCCGTTTCGACGAGCAGAAAGGTGTGACATTCGTTAACTCGGCACCTGCGGGCAAAGCCGACGAGCGCTGCGGCGACCGAGAGTCCTGTGATTTGGGGCGAGGGGATCTGGCTGTGGCCTTACATGCGAATGGACATCAGCACCCGCCTTGATTTGCCAGATGCTGGCGACATCGAGCGGGACCAGCCGTTCACAGTAGCTTTCTGGCTGCGTCCGGACCTGCGGCCGCTGGAATCAAAAGATGATAACAAGCCGGACGGCGTGATTCTGGCGCGTGCCAACGCCGACCAAGGGGGCCGCGGCTGGCAGCTGCGCATCAGCAAGCGAAAGTTGGCATTTACTCTCACGCATCAGGCGCCAAAGAATTCGGCCACCGATCGAGACGAAAGAGTCAACACTGATTGAGGGGCGCTGGAACCATATCGTTGCGACCTATTCGGGTTCCGGCAAAGCCGATGGAATGAAGCTCTATGTGGATGGACAGCCGGCGGAGTTAAAAGTCGTCGAACGATAAACTCGACGGAACGGTCCGAACATCATCGCCCCTGACCTTCGGTCGAATGTCGCCCGATGCAGATCCGCTGAGGCAGTCCGCGTTTCAGGACTTCCGCTTTTACGCCCGCGAACTGGCAGCCGACGAGGCTGCTCGGTTGCCATTCGAAGACTATGTCTCGGAAATCGTGCAAAAACCGATTTCCAAATGGTCGGAGGACGAATTCAAAGTCGTCAGCGATTTCTACTTTGCGGCAGCGCGATGAATCTGTGCGCTCGCAGACGGCCCAAGTTGCGGCGCTTAACCAGGAACTGGACAGACTGTCCAAAGATGGCAACATTACGCTGGTCAGCGAGGAATCGCCAGGACTCGCCGTATGCCGACATGCTGACTCGCGGAGTCTACAACGCTCGTACCGAGCGTGTGTCACCCCGGAGTTCCGCATTTCTTGCCGCCGCTTCCTGCCGGTGCGTCGCCGGACCGGCTTGGGCTGGCAGAATGGACCATCAGTGCCGGCAATCCGTTGACCGCACGGGTTACAGTCAACCGAATGTGGCAGGAAATATTTGGGACGGGCATCGTAGAAACCACCGAGGATTTTGGCGTTATGGGAGCGCGCCCGAGCCATCCGGAACTGCTCGACTGGTTGGCGGTGGATTTCCGCGACAGCGGCTGGGATGTGAAACGCTTCTACAAGCAACTTGGTCATGTCTGCGACCTATCGGCAGTCGGCGCGCGTTTCGCCGGAGCTTGGCTGAAAAAGATCCTAAGAATCGTCTTCTGGCCCGCGGGCCGCGTTTCCGCATGGATAGCGAGATGCTTCGGGATACCGCTCTGGCAGCCAGTGGACTTCTGGTGGAGAAGATCGGCGGCCCTAGCGTAAAACCGTACCAACCACCGGGAATCTGGGACGGCAGCCACGATGCCAGCAATACACGGAAGTATGTGCAGGATCACGGAGACGCGCTTTACCGCAGGAGCCTTTACACTTTCTGGAAGCGCATGGCCACAATGCCCGACATGGACACGTTCGATTCTCCGATGCGCGATGCCGCCTGCACCCGCCGCCAACGGACGGATACGCCGTTGCAGGCGTTGGTTGCGATGAACGAAACTTTGCGTCTGGAGGCTTCTCGCAAGCTGGCGGAACGGCTGATTCACCAGTCGTCCAAGGATGAGGTCCGGCTGGATTATTTGGGTCAAATCTTAATAGCGCGCGCTTGGAGTTCGAAGGAAAAGACCGTGCTTGAGCGCGCTCTAGCGACATTTCGCTCGACATATTCTAAGGATCCATCCGCCGCTGTTCGGTTGTTGAATGTTGGAGAGAGCAAGGTTGACAAATCGATTCCGGCACCGGAACTCGCGGCCTGGATGCTGGTTTCCAGCGCGGCCCTGAATCTGGATGCGGTGATGAACAAATGAACTCACAGAAACCTCAGACAGAACATTTGTGTTGCGACCATTACGGGGAGGGGACGTCGGTATACGACCTGCCCATCCCGAGGCCCTTGCGGGACGAATGGCTCCGACTGGAGAGTCGCCGACACTTTCTGGGCCGGGTGGGGAAGGCCTTGGGATGGGCTGGCTTGGCTATGTTGATGGGCGAAGGACTATTCAGGGGTGTATCGCGCGCGTCGGATGCAGGGTTGTCCGGCCCTGAATCCCTACGTCTGCCGAATTTCCCGCCCGCAGCCAAGCGCTGCATCTACCTCTTCATGTCAGGCGCTCCTCCACAAATGGACATGTGGGACTACAAGCCGGGACTGGCATCTCTCTACGACAAAGATCTGCCGGATTCCGTTCGCGGAAACCAGCCTCTGACGGGGATGACAGCCGGCCAGGCCCGTTTCCCAGTCGCTCCCTCTCATTGGAAATTTGCTCAACAGGGTAATTCTGGACGGTGGGTAGGTGACTTACTTCCATGGACCGGCAAACTGGTGGACGACATCGCTCTGGTGTACTCACTGCATACCGAGGCGATCAATCACGAGCCCGCAATCCTGCTGATGAATACCGGCAACATGATTCCCGGCAAGCCTTCCCTCGGCGCATGGTTGTCCTACGGCCTCGGAAGCATGAACGAGAACCTGCCGACTTTTGTGGTGCTGAACTCCGCCTTGATTCCGCATTCCAATCAGCAGCCAATTTCTCCGAAGCTCTGGAGCAGCGGATTTCTTTCCAACGAGTACTCTGGCGTAGCCTTTCGCTCCGAGGGCGCACCTGTTTTATACCTCGACAATCCGCAGGGCATGAGCAGGGAGACACGGCGCACGCTCGTCGATAGCGTGAATGCGATCAACCAGGAGACCTATGAGGATCTGGGGGATCCCGAGACCCACGCTCGGATTCAGGAATATGAGATGGCATTTCGCATGCAGACTTCGATTCCGGAGTTGACCGACATGCGCGACGAACCGGCGAGCACGTGGGCCCTCTATGGAGACGATGCAAGAAGGGTGGGCACCTATGCGTATAACTGTCTGCTTGCGCGCCGCATGGCCGAAAGGGGCGTGCGCTTTACCCAGATTTACCAACGTGGCTGGGATGTCCACGGCGACGTCGTCGGCATGCTACCGAAACTGTGCGCCGCCACGGATCGCGGCTCTTATGCGCTGGTCACCGATTTAAAGCGGCGAGGCATGTTGGACGATACGCTGGTCATTTGGGGCGGAGAGTTTGGGCGTACCGTCTACAGTCAGGGCGGCCTCTCAAAAGCGAACTATGGCCGCGATCATCATCCGCGCTGCTTTACGGTCTGGTTGGCTGGCGGCGGCGTTAAAGCCGGAAGCACCTACGGCGAAACGGACGATTTTTGCTACAACATTGTTCGCGATCCAGTTCACGTGCGCGACTTCAATGCCACTCTCCTTCACTTGCTAGGAATTGACCATGAGAAACTCACGTTCAAGTTTCAAGGGCTTGACCAGAAATTCACCGGAGTTATTCCTGCAAAAGTCGTGAACGGTCTCTTGAGTTGAGGTGATGTCGGCGATGAACAAACAGACTCGGCGATCGTTCCTAAATACCTGCTCCGCCGCCGCAGTGGCGACAGCCCTCCCCTCACTTTACCTTCAGACCTCCGACAAATCCGGCCTTCGACTGCCGGTATTGGGCTCCGGAGCCCACACCTACGAGTGCGCTCATGATTGGCTGGTTCCACCTGCAGGGTTGGTTTGGGGAGACACTCACGGCCTCTGCCAGGATGAGCAAGGAAATATTTACGTTGGGCATACCGTCCACAAATCGAGCATGCGCGGCGAGGCGATCGTCGTGTTCGACGAAAAAGGCCGGTTCATTCGAGCTTTCGGCGAGGGATTTCGGGGAGGTGCGCACGGATTGAAACTTCGTCGCGAAGGAAGAGACGAGTTTCTTTACCATTGCGATATCAACCGCTGCCGCGTGGTAAAGACCACGCTTACTGGCGAAGAAATCTGGGTGCACGGCTATCCACGAGAAGACGCGAGTTACGCCGACAAGCCAATCGACTTCGTGCCCACCAACGTTGCGTTCGCACCAAATGGCGATTTCTACGTGGGGGATGGGTACGGATCAAACCACATGCTGCGCTTTTCGCTCGCCGGCAAATTTCTCGGCGAGATCGCCCAACCCGGACATGGCGACGGCGAACTCGACAATCCGCATGGACAATGGGTCGACCTCCGTGACGAGACTTCCCCTCTGGTCGTGGCCGACCGCGGAAATCGCCGCATTCAAACCTTCACCCTCGATGGCACTCACTTAAGGACGATCAAAGATGAGGCGCGTCTTCGTATGCCTTGCAACTTTCACACTCAGGGCGAATGGATGGTGTGCCCGGATCTGGACAGCCAGGTGTGCATTCTTGACCGAAAATACAGCGTCGTTGCGCAACTGGGCGACGGCAAGGCAGAGAACGGCGAGGTGGGATCTCGACGGAGCCAGTCGCGCTCGCAGTTTACGGCTGGAAAGTTCATCACCCCGCACGACGCCATCTTTCTTCACAATGGCGATATTCTCGTAGCCGAGTGGTTGCCGATCGGGCGAATCACTCTTCTGCGCAAGGCCTGACGGAATCCGAATGCCAGTTCGAGTTCGCGTGTGGATGTTCGTTGCCGGTCTTGCTTCGGTTTTCGTACTCGTGCTGCTCTCGATCTACGCGCCGCCAGACGGCCTGGAACGCGCTGAGGTGGCTCAGTTTCTGGGCCGCTTCCACCCTCTTATCGTGCACCTTCCAATCGCCCTACTCCTGCTCGTTCTCATCCTCGAGTGCGCTGGCTTCATTCAAGAACACCTCAGGCAGGCGGTAGGATTTGTGCTGGGGATCGCGGTCGCGGCGGCGATTGCCGCTGCCGGTCTTGGCTGGCTCCTCGCTTGGAGCGGCGGTTTTGAAGGGCCACTTGTGACGCGACACATGTGGGGCGGCGTATCTCTGGCAGCAACGAGCCTTGCCTGCTGGGGTCTGTATCGAGTTAAGCCGCGGGTGTACGTTGCCGCTCTCTTGCTGACGCTTGGTCTTCTGATTTGGACCAGCGATCAGGGTGGCAAATTAACACACGGCGCGAACTTTCTGACCGAGCGCATGCCTCAGCCATTCAGTCGCTGGTTTGGCGTGGAACGAAAGACCTCTGTCGACCCCACCAGTTTCTATGCCATGCAGGTGCAGCCGATCTTCGACCAGAAGTGCGCTCTTTGCCACAATACCGAAAAGTTCAAAGGCAAGCTTCGTCTCGATAGCTACGAACATGCAATGCTCGGAGGCAAGGATGGTCCTGTGATTGTCCCGAGAGATCCAGGCAAGAGTGAAATGTATCGGCGGATAACACTCCCGGCGGACAACAAGGATTTCATGCCGGCAGAAGGCAAGCCATCGTTGAGCGCCGCTGAAGAGAAGGTCATTGAAGTTTGGATCGCGGCGGGAGCCACAACTTATATCCCTGAAGAAGCAACCCGAAACTTGTCCCAATCGACGGAAGAAAAAAAAGTCGCACCGCCGCTGACTGATGACTACCGACCGCAATTGAAGAAAATTAAGGACCTCGAAGTATCGCTCGGAGTCCGCATCGTCCCTCGTTCGCAGAATCCCACCGACGGATTGATTCTTCGAACGGTGAGCGCACCGGAGCGCTGTACCGACGCAACTTTGGCGGGACTTGCGCCGGTCGGCAACCTGATCGTGGATGCTGAACTCGCCCGCACCAGGGTGACTGACAAGGGAATACAGTCACTCGCAAGCTTTTCCAACCTGAGATTTCTGGATTTATCGGACACGGCCGTGACGTCGGTCGGTGCAAGAGAGCTCATGAAGCTCGGGAAGCTCGAGTCCCTTAATCTTACTCAGACAAGAGTTACACGCAACGGAGCCATTGAACTGCAAGCCAAACCAGGGCTGAAGCGGCTCTATTTATTCGAGACACACTGAAAAAGCATAGTCAGAACACAAGTTTGCCTTCCAGTGCATCTGGGACGTGCGTTCTCGGCGGAATTGGCGTTTGGCCCACGTACACGTGCGCAAGCCTTGGCAGCTTTGAGATCGCCGACAAAGAAGCAGATGTAACCTGCGTGCCGAACAAGTTCAGGGACTCCAATTGATCCAAATTGCCTAGCCGCAGCAACGTGGCGTCGGTAATCCTCGTATTCATGAGTCGCAGAGCCCGCAGTCGCTTCATCGCTGCGATTGTACTTGCAGAGCGGTCGGTAATTCCGGTGCGGGAAAAATCGGCCAACGTAATGTGTTCAGCCACGGATGCAAAGTCCGCTAGATCGTTGTCTCCGAATCTTGCACCGAGAATAGAAACATTCAGACGCAGGTCGGCGGAGCCTCGCGACTCGAAATCCAATATGTTCGGAAATCGCTTCTGCAGTTGGGCGACTGTCGCCGCTATTGGCGAACGCATGCGGAGTACAGCCGCCGGATCCGTCTCTTCAAATGTTATTTCCGCGACCGCAGTCGAGGCTGACGAACCGAGAGGCGCATTCATGATGGCGTCTTTAGCGATTGTTTCTGAAGCGCCAGCGCTAATCCACAGCGCAATGACCTTCACGTCGTCCGAGCTCAGTTCCTTTTTCCCTTTTGGCATGAAGTCATCGTGGTTGGCCGGCAAGGTGATTCGACGAAACAGATCGCTGCCTTGAGCATTGCCCGCCTGAACTACCGGTCCATCCTTCCCGCCACGCATGACCCCTTGGTACGTGTCGAGCCTAAGATTTGCTTTGTGTTTGTCTGGACCGTGGCAGCTGACGCATCGGGCCGCGAAGATCGGATGAACCCGGGCCCCATAGAACTTGCTTGCATCCACCTTTGAGGACGCCGCAAGGCTGTCCTCCACGCCGAGGACATGACGCAACCTTACCGGCATGTGTTCCGTGAGGTGAGCTGTGCCGAGCGCTAATTGTCCTCCGCGGTATCCAGTCCACACGACCAGCGCAACGGCAATCGTAAGTGCGATTCCGAACATCGGAGCGGGATGGCTGCCTCTGGTTCTGAGTACCCAACACAGCCAGCAAGTGAGTGTCAGCAGAATTCCGCCCCACATGTGCTGAGTAATCAGCGGGCCTGAATATCCGCCACTGCGCCCCAGGCACCAGCCCAGAATTGCAGCCGTGGTTGCAGCAAATGTGGCCAGCCCAAGCAAGAAGCCGGTCGAGAGGCGCAAATAAGAAAAGGGAGCGCTCCGCCCCACCAGCTCCAGGATGGGGACGAGCAGAATGAGAGCGATCGGGAAATGAACCGCCAGAGGATGAAAGCGCCCGATGAATTGCATCCATTCCGCACGCTCGTGCCCGTCGGGCGGAAGAAATACCAGCAGCGCCATCACAATCAAGATGGGTAGGAGTAGAAAACGGCGGACACGAAACGCGCGCACGATGCCACTGCTCGACGCTGTCATGAGTGAAGGTTGCCCTCGGCGAGTGCATCGCCAGAGACAGGCGAGCGTCTCACGCCAGAATTTCCGACACGACGCGCGCTGGTTTCACGCTCGTCAATTTCTGTTCGAGCCCCTGGAACGAAAAATTGAGTTTGTGGTGATCGAAGCCCAGCAAGTAGAGCATGGTCGCATGCATGTCGCGGATCTCGACCGGGTCCTTCACGATTTCGTATCCCATCTCGTCCGTTTGGCCGTGGGTAATTCCGGGCTTAACGCCGCCGCCTGCCAGCCAGATGGTGAACGCGCCCGGGTTATGGTCCCTCCCCACATACTTCATTTCTTGCCCATTTCGGTTTTCCCGCATCGGAGTCCGGCCGAATTCTCCTCCCCAAACGACGAGCGTGTCCTCCAGCATCCCACGCTGCTTCAGGTCGGATAAGAGTGCCGCTGTAGGCTGATCCACTTCGCGGCAACGATCGGCAAAGCCCAGATTCAATGCCTCCTTAGCGTCCGCGCCGTGAGAATCCCAGCCCCAGTGGTAGAGCTGAATAAATCGCACGCCCCGCTCGGCCAGCCGCCGTGCTACCAAGCAATTGTTGGCAAAGCTGGACTCGCCCGGCTTCGATCCATATCGTGCGCGAACGGAATCGGGTTCCTTGTGAATATCCATGGCGTCGGTGGCATCCATTTGCATCCGGAACGCCATTTCGTATTGCGCGATGCGCGTGATGGTCTCCGGGTTCCCGAACGTCTGGTAGGTCTGCTGATCGATTTTGTCGATCGCGTCCAACATGTCGCGGCGCAATGAACGGCTTGTTCCCGGCGGATTGTCCAGATACAGCACCGGCTCGCCATGCGAGCGGCATTGCACACCCTGGTAAACACTGGGCAAGAACCCCGAACTCCATAGTTGCTTGCCACCGTCAGGTGATTTACCTCCCGAAAGCAACACGATAAATCCAGGCAAGTTCTGATTCTCTGTGCCTAAGCCGTACAGCACCCAGGAACCGAACGAAGGGTATCCAAGCCGCGCGTTCCCAGTGTGCACCAGCAACTGAGCCGGCGCGTGGTTGAACTGTTCCGTGCGCATCGACTTGATAAAACAAATATCGTCAAGATGCTGTTCCAGGTGAGGCAGGCGATCGGAAATCCAGTGACCGCTCTCGCCAGCCTGGTGAAATGGATACTGCGACCCAAGCAGTTTCGGAACACCGCTAATGAATGCGAAACGTTTGCCCGCTAGAAAAGATGCAGGACACTCCTGCCCGTCGAGCCTCTTCAGGTCCGGCTTGTGCTCGAACAACTCCAGTTGGCTGGGCGCCCCAGCCATATGCAGATAGATCACTCGCCGCGCTTTGGCCGCAAACTGCGGAGGCAACTCGGAAAGCGGGCTGGCGGGATCGCGCGTAAGATCCAACGCGGCGGAATCTTTGCCGGGCTTGGCATATTGCGCGAGCGACGTTCCTACGAATAGTGTTCCGAGGCCGCTGCCCAGTGTTCGCAGGAAGTGACGACGCGTTTGCGCCCGCAGCGCCGCCAGTTGCAGTTCGGGTTGCATTTCCGCGCCTCCTTCGCCCGCGCTTGGATCCTTCGACCGAACTTTGGACTTTGGCATCATCATCACCGGGTGAGCGCTGCATCGAGATTCAGTAACACACTGGCAACAGCCGCCATTGCGCGCTGTTCATTTCCAGATACTCCCCTGCCATAAGCGGCCCTCTTCAACACGCCCGTGCCGGACTCAGTGAGAGCTTTCATAAACAACTCCCGTAGCGTCGCCAGCTCATAGTCTGTCGGATCTCGGGACAAAACCAAACGAACTCCGGATCGCAGGCGGCCATCCGTTGTATCGCTAGCCTTCAGCATGCGCGCGGAGAGCGCCTCCGACGCTTCCTGATAAACCGGATCATTCATTGTGACCAGAGCCTGTAAGGGCGTGTTGGTCGCGATGCGCCGTGCCAAGCTCACATCGTGATCGGAGGCATCGAAGATGAGAAAACTCGGATATCCACTCGTCCGCTTAATGAATGTGTAAATCGCGCGTCGATACCGGTTGGGACCCTTCGCCTCAACCCACTTGCTATCGTTATAAACAGAGTTCCACACGCCCTCGGGCTGAGGAGGCATCACAGGAGGTCCACCCATGGTGTCGCTCAAAAGTCCACTGGCGACCAGCGCCTGATCGCGAACCATTTCCGCAGTAAGCCTTTGTTGTGGCCCGCGCGCGAGTAACCGATTGCGTGGATCTTTTTCGGTGAGTGCTGCTGGCGATTTCGCGCTCTGCCGATAAGTTGCGCTGGTCACCAATTCGCGTAATAACGCTTTCATGTCCCAGTGGAGGTCGTTCTCAAAATGAAGGGCGAGCCAATCCAGTAATTCGGGATGACTCGGACGTTCACCCATGCTCCCAAAGTTTTCCAGGGTTTCAACAATTCCAGTGCCGAAAAGTTGTTCCCAATAACGGTTCACGGCCGTACGTGCCGTTAAAGGCTGCTGCGGACTCACAAACCATTTGGCTAAGGTCAGGCGATTGCGGGGAGCGTCATCCGGAAGGCGAGGAAACAAGCCGGGTACGTCGGGCGTCAGGGCGGGCCCGGTCTTTGTAAGGAAGTTTCCCCGTTCGAACTCCAAGGTCTCCCGTCTTTCGTAGTCCGGCTGCTCGAACATCACCGGAGTCTCGACACTCGGAATCTTCGCCAGACGTTCGGTCAGCGTCGAAAGCTTCGCCAACTCGCTACGATAGTCCTGATCTTGAATTAGCTGCGACCAGCACAAATCAGAACTGGTGGACAGGCGAGCGCGGATAACGTGTGCTGGTTTGTCGTTGATATTAGCGCTTTGCGCAAGACGCAATTTGATTCGGCTGCCGCGCGCGAACTTCAGCGGCGCATCGGGGAGTGCGATCAACCACCGAGGCCGAAAGAGGCTGGGATTCGCTGCAAAGCCGCCGTCAACAGCTTCCGGGCCAAATTTTACCGACCGGTCGATTGCTCCCTTGAGGTTATCTTCAGAATCAGGAACAAAATAATGAAACCGGATCTTGTACTGGAGGCCATTCGGCTGAGTCACCCACGCTTCCACCCGATCCACAATAAAACCGTATTCCGGATCATGGCGTGCGGCGTCCCCGGTTGTTGGCAATACCTCGATGCGCAATGCCGTAATCGTCGGCACGTCTGTTGCTCCCACTAACTCGTACACCGACTTTCCCGGAGTATTCGCGGCAGCTCGCATCTCGCCGTCTTGAACCTGGAAAGGGATGGATGGAGTTGCCGCTTTCGATCTCGACAGTTTTCTGTCTTCAGCAATGTTCGCGAGCAAGTACTTCCGCGTCTCTCTCTTTTCCTTCGGAGGCAGGTTCTTCTTGTCCAAAACTGCGAGCTCTCGCTCGGAATTTGCCGCCTCCCATTCCAATGCGAGTGCCTCATTCGCTGAGGCTGAAACAATGGGCAATGGCAACCACTTCGCCTGGCGCTCCAGTTGCCGGCCCGAATTCACCATCGATTGAGCGATATGCGCGATCTCCTCCTGAAGGTGCCAGGCTTCTCCTAATTTGTTCCTGTCCTTTGGAACATGCAGGATGGGAGTGTCCTCAGGCAGGTCAGCATCGCGAGAGGTGTTAAAAAATGCCAGCGATTTGTAGTAGTCGGCGTGCCGAATGGGATCGTAAGGATGGGAATGGCACTGGACGCAGTTCATCGTGAGTCCGTTCAGAACGGACCATGTGGTAGCCGATCGATCCATGGCTGCGATAAGCCGGAATTCTTCATCGTCGGTACCGCCTTCATCGTTGTTCGGCGTCTGGCGGTGAAATGACGTGGCGATTTGGTCTTCAAACGTTGCATCGGGAAGCAAATCACCCGCCAGTTGCGTGATCACGAACTTGTCATACGGAACATTGCGATTGAACGCCTGGATGACCCAATCACGATATGGCCAAACACCAGGTCGTTCCCGGTCCGCTTCGTAACCTTTACTATCCGCATAGCGCGCAAGGTCCAACCACAACGCTGCCCAACGCTCGCCGTAGCGCGGTGAAGCGAGCAAACGATCCACCTGTTTCTCATAGGCATCCGGCAAAGAATCCGCCAGAAAGGATGCTTGCTCCTCCAGTGTCGGCGGAAGCCCGATAAGGTCAAACGAAACCCGGCGCAGCAGGTCCGCTTTCTCTGCCTCTCCCGAAGGTGTCAGCCCTTCTTTCTCGAGCCTAGCCAGAATGAATCGGTCGAGCGGTTGACGAATCCAGCCAGATCGCTTCACGGCGGGTGGTGGCTGCGGCTTGGGTGGCACGAAAGCCCAGTGATCTTCCCACTTGGCTCCCTCTTTGATCCAACGGCGAAGCAAAGCAATTTGCTGGGAAGGAAGAGGAGGTGCATGGTAAGGCATACGCGCCTCGGGATCAGAGGAAGTTATCCGGGCGATCAGTTCCGATTCATCCGGATGACCGGGCACGATCGTTCGCCGACCCGACTTTCCTCTCCCAAGCGCTTCGTCCCGGAAGATGAATGACACGCCATTTTTCTGCCGAACGCCCCCGTGACACTGCACGCAGTTCTGATTCAAGATCGGCTGGATGTCCTTGCTGAAGCTGACGGGATCACGGGCCCATTTCCACGCAAGCCATTCTCCCGCAGTGGCCCCGAACAGAAAAACCCCCACGAGGATCGCCACCAGGCGCGCTCGACGGGATGGGGACTTAGCGTCGGTCATAACGCCACATAAGTATAAGCAGCATGCTGGGGGACATGGAAAAGATTCGGGCAAAAGATATCCGACGTTTACCAGCGCTCCTTTTAAATTTCTTGGACTGCGGTCGGAAGGCAGGCTAATTCAGGGGGATGCGGGTAGAGCGACTGGCTTCGGCTGGGGCCGTCTGCTTCTGTGAACGCGCGAAGCCAGTCAGCAGAGTGTTCCACAGATTGAGCGCCGTTCTTAACAACCGTTGCGGCTGGCGGTACAGTTTGGCGCGAGCCATAACTATCTGCACCCCACTGCCCCTGTTGCGCCTGCGCCGGTGAGGTTAGCGAAATCATGAAGGCGATGGCAGCTGCTGCTGCCAAGACTTTACCGAACGGGCTGTTCAAAACCTGAAATTTCATTGTCTTGTCCTCCACGCATAATGTGCGTTCACTAGATACTGCGCAGAGCGCAGAGCAAACGGCTCATTTATTTTTCCTTCCGTGAAGTGGTCCGAAATCTTGTCGTTAAGACTAGGGGCGGGTTGCCCGGCCCCGGACTGGCGATCTGAAGGAAGAGAGTTGGGCGCGCTCAAGGACAGGATCTCGCCTAATAATTTTGCGAAGCGGAGTGGCTATGTTTGAGGCCTGGAGATCTCGCGGCGCAACCACGCCTTGGCAACGGTCCACCGGCGCTTCGCGGTCCCGAGTGGCATGGACATGGCCGCGGCGGCTTCTTCAATGGTGAGTCCGGCGAAATAACGTAGCTCGACCAGTTTGCTCTGTTCGGGATCCACTTCGGCAAGGCGAGAAAGGGCCGCGTCCAATGCGA
Source organism: uncultured Acidobacteriota bacterium (assembly GCA_963819455.1). Classification (GTDB taxonomy): domain Bacteria; phylum Acidobacteriota; class Terriglobia; order Terriglobales; family Acidobacteriaceae; genus Sulfotelmatobacter. The sequence goes on along the minus strand of CAWFWF010000006.1, from coordinate 289,852 downwards.
CCACGTCTATGTCCTCCTGCCTGGAACTGGGCTCATTGGCGGCGTCGATCGCGACTTTTTCGACCGCACCGCCGCGTTTCTCGGCGTGGTGTTGGCGTGCATGGTCGACGAGAATACGGCGCATCACTCGCGCGGCGATGCCAAAGAAGTGCGCTCGGTTTTCCCAGGTTACACCGCTGGTATCCACCAGCCGCAAGTAAGCTTCATTGATGAGCGCGGTTGGTTGAAGGGTGTGATCCACCCGTTCTCTCCGCAGGTAGCTGGCCGCCAAGCGGTGAAGCTCCGCATAAATCAGAGGAAGCAGGCGGTCCAAGACAGCTTTATCGCCACCGCCCCAGCGGATCAAGAGCTCTGTTACTTCATGATTCTCCATGGCATCCCTGCGTCACCAGTCCAGGACTGTCGCAGTCGTCTGGCGTGTATCGCGCGATGAATCCTTCCCGAACTGCCGGAAGGCGATATTAGCGTAAATCGGAAAATTCATTCGCGCGGGCGCCCTCTTGGCGATCGTGATAGGTTGTAGCGGACAAAAATCCCAAGGGCTCGATTACTGCTGGGAATGAGAGAAGATTTCCGGCAACTGTTCTCTTGCGCGCCCGCGCATCTGCGCTACGTCACCAGCCATCCGCTGCGTTATCTGCTTAAAGTGAGAATCGGCTCGAAGCTTTTCAAAAAGCGGATCGACTTCCAGGGCATGGTAATCCCGCTCGCCAGTGCCGTAGGCGAGTTCCAGCCATTCGAGCGCCTGTTGTGTATTTCCACGGAGGGAATTCACGGCGGCAAGTTCAATACGAGGATAATAAGTTTCATTGCCTTGCTGTATGACCTTACGGGCTCTCGTCTCCGCTTGTTCTATCAAGGGCATCGCGGTCTGTGTCTTACCCTGGCGCTGCAACTCATAGCCATACTTGAGGCGATTCGTCTCAGGCAACTCAGGCCCGTAGTTTTCGGGAGAAGTACTGGCCAGACTCTGCAGTTGTTCCTTCGCGTCAGATGTTCCCGCTATAAACGCCAGGTCCGCCAGCAGGCTTCGCAATTCTTCATCATCAGGACTGGCATCGGAGGCTTTGCGCACTCGCCGAAGTCCCTCATCTCGCTTCCCCAGGTAAACGAAGTCAAGAATGGCGCGCATGATCTGTACCCGTGTTGCGTTCGGATGACGCTGCTCTCCTTCGGAGAGCCATCGTTCGGCTGTCGCGTCGTCTCCCAAGGCCATCAGGGCAACGGAAAGATGGTAGTAAGCATTCCCGGAATTGGGTGCTAAGTGAAAAGACCTCGCCGCCCAGTAGAGTGCTTCATCCAGTCGTCCCGCATCAATTTCCTCGAGCGAGTAGTTATTCATGGCTTCAACGAAGTTGGGTTTGAGTTCCAGCGCTTTCAGAAATGACAATCGTGCTTTGGTATGTTCGCCTTTAATCGAATACGCGCTACCTAGAGAAAAGTAGGCCTCGGCGAGATTGGGGTCGATGGCAAGCGCTTGACGCGCGTTTTCGATCCCCAGGTCTAAGTAGTGCGAGTCACCGAAATATCCCAGGAATACCTGCCGATATGCGATACGGGCCAAGGCGAGAGCGAACCTTGAATCCATGGTGAACGCTTTTTGTAACATTTCTATCGCCAGCAAATTGTCCTCCCTGACATTCAAGGGTAGGGCCGCAGCTTGCAGATATAGTTGGTAAGCGGCCATATCCTGCGTTGGCCGCTTTTCAATGTGTTCCCGTTCTGCTGGCGACAGAGCTGCACCCAAAGCGGTCGCGATACGAACGGCAATGTCACTCTGCACTGCAAAAATGTCTTTGAGTTCGCGATCGTACTGTTCCGCCCAGATGGTTCGCTGATTGTGAGTATCCACAAGATCCACGTTCACCCGGACCCGTCCGCTCGCGTTCTGTCGGACGCTGCCGGTCACTACACTGCCGACGCCAAGGTCGCTTGCCATCTGCGGTAAATTCGCGGGCGAGTTTTTATACTGGGCAAGCGCCGCACGACTGACGAGCTGGAGCGAGGCCAGCTTTGAGAGCTGGCCGTAAATCTCCTCCGTTATCCCGGCACTGAAGTATTCCTGCGAGGGGTCGTGGGAAATGTTCTCGAACGAGAGCACGGCGACCACTCGCCTGCGATCCGATTCGGAATATGGCTTCGATGACGTCACATGGCCCGCGCCGCCATGCCCGCGGAAGTACAAGAATCCTGCGATCGCGGCCAACAGGGGCAACAGGGAAGCCAGGCCAATCACAATCCGGCGGGAATGCACACGCAGAACGTTTCGCCAAGGCGAGGGTGCGGTCAATTCCCCCTCGACACCCTCAAGGTCTTGAATAAGTTCATCTGCAGATTGGTAGCGCGCCTGAAGGTCCTTGGACAACAACCGCTTGTCCACTCTCTCCAGAGCGGTCAGATTGGGCAGCGTCCCGGGTAAGCTTGAAGGCTGTTTGCTCAGGATGCCGACAAGTACATCGGTTTGAGTCGGCCCCTCGAAAGGCGTGCTGCCGGTCAACATCTCCCGCAAGACCACGCCCAAGCTCCACAGATCCGTACGCGCATCCACCTCAGCGCCGCGCGCCTGCTCTGGCGACATGTACTTGACAGTACCGACGAGCATCCCTGGATGAGTGCGCAACAAACTGAGTTCTGTGACCGTTTCCTGTTCTGGAAGAAAAAGCTTTGCGATCCCGAAATCCAGCAGCTTTACTTGGGCGTCGGCACGGATCATGATGTTCTCTGGCTTGATGTCCCGGTGAACAATGCTCGCTTTGTGCGCTGCCGACAGCGCGGAAGCAACCTGTATGGTGATCCTTAAAGCTTCGCTGGCGCGAATGGGGCCGCCTGACAACAACTGTCGTAGGGTGACTCCCTGAACGTGTTCCATGGCGATGTAGTGATCGCCTGTCTCAGTCTGGTTAATCTCATAAATGACACACACGTTGGCGTGCGAAAGGCCCGACGCAGCGCGCGCCTCTTGCTCAAACCGGCGCAGGCGGTCCCGCAAGAAGTTCTGATTCCGGGGTAGAAGCTTCAATGCAACCTTGCGATGAAGACGTGTATCGAGCGCAAGATACACTTCGCCCATTCCGCCCACACCGAGTAGGGAGACGACCTGATATTGGCGGATCCGGTCGCCGGGCCGCAGTGTGCCGCCTACCTTGTTCTCTACATTCTCTACGTCACTTCCGACCTTGGTTTCGTCATCCTCGATCGTGGGCTGCTCAAGAAAATGAGAGGAGTCGTCGTGGGCGTCCAATAGCGACTCAACTTCCCGGCACAGTTCAGGATCGTCAGGGTACCTCCGTGCCAAGTAGGCGACACGGTCGTTCGGCTTGATCTCTACGGCCGCGTGGAAAGCATCTTGAATTTGCTCCCAGCGTTCCGTGTTCATGCCGGTTCCTTCCGAGAGGATTTGGGCAAAAAGGCAGGCATACAGAGGGCGGGCGTCCGATCTGGTAGAGCAAGAGTAGCAGAGCTAGGCTGCCTGGCCTCGCTTCTGCATCCTGCGAAGCCTCCTAATAGCGCGTATTGGGACCAGGTTGCCTCCATAAAAAACATCGTCTTAGAAATCAACAAGCTCCTTTACTTTTAACGTGAGCGATTGAAGGTCCGACAGATTTCGATTGCATCGCCCGCACGTTGTGGACGCCAAGGTCAGCTCACGCGCAACAGATTCATCTGGGGCAGCGACGACCACCACGTTTGCATTTACCTTCCGGCACTTAACGCACTGGAAAGCGTAATGGATTTCGAAGCGCGGCATGGGTTTCCCATGCTATGGGCGGCGATCGCTCAAAACTATGGCCCGTTCTCGCTACAGGATTTACCGTATGCAGGAGCCGTCTGGTTCGTTGTTTACCCAGTTGCAACTCAATCACTGCGACCGGTATCGCCGGATTAGCTGATATAGGAGATAGAGCCCGGCGGCAAAGAACGCCACAGATTCAACATTGCTCGACATACTCAGACATTGACCGAAGGCAGGAATGACGGCAATGGCGATTTCGTGCAATGAGATGGCCCTGATGGGCGGATTTGTGAGTTCTGATTTGCGATCGCGATCGGCGTTGAGAACAACTTGTTATAGGATCGAATCGTACCCGCGGAACCAACGTCGGACGACTTCTGTTCGTCAACGCCGCCTTCTATCCCAAACTTACGTGGAATGTCCGGTTGAGTTCCTTGTCTGGCGACTCGTTCGACAATTCAGAAGGATTTGAATTCCGCTTGCCCGAAGGAACGACTCGATTACCTCCGAGCGATCCCATCGTCAAGCAATTGCTGGTGGCGCAAGCCCATATCCCGCCTACGCCGCAGTCCAATAAACGCCCTGCCAATTGTCGTTTGAATTTGGTGGCGGCGGTAGGACTCGAACCTACGACCTACGGATTATGAGTTCTGATCTGTTCGATATAGACAAAGAAGATAAAGGGCTTAGGTCGGCAAAATCCGGCAAAGTTCTGCAAAATCCGCAACTCCCGCGCCACAAGGAACAATCACACCATCCCCCAGAACCACCAGCAGAGCAGCGAAGCGCTTCGTCTGCAGTTTTCGGCACATCGCGAAAGAAACGGGGAAAAGCGGTCTAAGCTCCGATAAGTTCCTCCTAGGTGGGGTCTGAGAACAAATGACAACAAAATGCGAGTTCCGAAAAAAGAATGGTGACCGATGCCGCGCGGACGCGCAGTCGGGAAAGACGATATGCGTGTTTCACGACCCTACAAGGGCATCTGACGGTCAAAGGGCCAGGCGAGCCGGCGGATTCAACCGGACTCGACCGGCGGCTGTTCTATCGGGGGATACACCAGACCATCCCCTGGCGACCCCAAAGGACGTTTCAGCTCTCTTGGCTCAATCGATTAACCAGCTCCGCCGGGGTGAGCTCGATCCAAAAGTTGCCAATTGCGTGGGCTATTTGAGTGGTGTTCTGCTGCACTCAATTGAGAAGGGCTCTATGGAAGAACGGCTGGCTCGCCTGGAAGCGGTTTTGGTTAAGAACGATGCCGGATCAGTGATATTTGATTTCAGGTCGAAAGCCGGAAACAGCGCATGAACAGTCATCCGCGACGGATAAAAGCCATCGAAGTCAGTCTCACACCGCACCAAATCGTGCTCTTATGGATGGAAAAAGCCGTGAAAGGCACATTCGCGCACGGAGCGCTACAAAATCCTAGTCCTCGGTCGGAAATTGCAAATTCTGTCGCCCGCGTTGTGGGAATCGGCCTTAAAGGTCAACCACCCGACATGGTCGAGCGAGCGATCCTTCGGGGGCGCCAGGAAGCGGATTCTCTTTACAACATCATCGTAGAGGTCAACAGCGCCGTCCTGACACACTTCTTGGCACGCAACCGGGAATATTTGTTCCTTCTAGGCTACCTGGAAGCGATTCTGCAGAATCCGGTCCATGTACGTTCGGTCGAACAAGTGCGGAACTTGACCCTGCTATTTGTGGAAGATGTGGTGTTGCTGGATGCTGCTATCTCCCAGATTTCAGCAGTCTATTTTGGGGGACGAACCATACTGTTCACCGACTGTGCAGAAAAACTGAGAGATCAACTGCAGATGGCCAGTCAGGCGCTGGAGCACTTCAATATCCTGGCTGGTGGATTCGGCTTTCCTAATATGACAACCGACGATGCACGCGAAAGACTCAGTGCGGAAGTAGACCAGCAGGTTTTGCGTTGGACAAATATTGCTCGCATCGAAATGCTCGCCGCCTTTGGGACGGCGGGCGAATTCCGAGCAGACTTCAGCCAAGTGGTGCGCCAGCACGAGAATTCCCAAGCAGCTACTCTTTAATGACCCTACCTAGGTAGGGGGGGTACCCCTAAGACGTTCATGCGAACAGTTCCTCGACGACAACACAATGGAGCAGAAGGCGCCGAATACAGTAATCGGTTGCGCGATCCGAGCGATCCAAAGCGCTCGAGCTGATGTACAATGCGCTTGAGTTTCTTTCCCCCAGGCAGAGGGCGCGATGTTCAAGCCCAAAGTATTTCGAGATTTCGCTATATTGGGCATTTTGCTAGCGACCGGTGCGGCGACACGCGGTCAGGTGCAGGGACTGCAAACCTTCGCCAATCGTCTCGAAGGGACGACAGTACGCCCCGACGCCTTGAACGACTTTACGCTGCTAGCTGTTCATAGGAGCTTCGATTCTTTCTCACATGATGCAAGTCTGAACGTACGCTTTTTCCTTCCAAAGGTGATAGGTAATCCTAACAAGGATGTTGTTGTAGAAGCAGTTGAACTCCAAGATTCGGTTCACTATCTCATGCGGTCCAAGACTGTTTCTTGGACCGATGAGAATTGGAATGTCTTCGGGCCATGGCCGACCAAGGACATAATTGACAAGCTCGGCATTGAAGGCGACAACTTGGGCGTGCTTGCAGAATATCACGTCGCCAACCGGCTCCCTGTTTATCTGCCCGTGGATGTCTATCAGAAAGACAAACCCCTCGCCACACACCCTTATACGTTTCATTTCATCACTGGCCAAGACCTTCAGTCTCTGGATATAGCGGTGACTAACAGAGCCGGAAAAGAAATGAAAGTGCCCTTACCTTCCCTCCATTGTAGTAGAGGCTTCAACCCAAACTGTAGGTTGTACGCCGCTGGAAGTACGCAGGCATTCGATCTGGATATGTCTTCGCTCGCGGAAGGTGAGTACCACTTGAAACTCACCGGGCACATTCCCGGCAATGCAACCCCAACTTCTTTGGAGATCGTGATCTACCATCATCCTTAACGGAGTGCAAGGCCTTGAGCCCACAAAAACCATTGCGCCGCTGGCTTGCTTGGACAATTGGCGGTATTTGGACCGCGACAGCTATATCGGTGCTGATCGCCACCCGCATCCACCCATCAACGACGGCAAATGTTTCCCTTAACGTCAAAGAGATCTCCTTTCGTACCGACGCAAGTCGCATTCTGGGTCCCAGTGATGAAGAACAATTGCTTATCTCTGGCGTGGGGTCGTTGCAGATTCTGCTTAATAGTCCGCAGACGATCCAAGCGGGCAACCTTCCGTTCCAATCGACCTCACTTCAGATCGATGGTGAGCCTTCGGCTTCTTGCACGCTTTACCAGGTACGTGGCGGCGGTCTGGATCTGAGTGGACCAGCAATTATCACATTGGGGGTGCCCAACGTCGTCGCGACAAAGTCGTTTAACATGAAGGTTCACGGTCCTCTTAGAGGAAATCTCACAAGTCGGTCCGGCGAGCATGGTCTTAAGCCTGGCCTTGAGTGCACGCGAGTACACGTGAACGGAGGACCATCAGGAACATTGGCGGTCAGCTTTTCTCCCCAAGGCGGCGACTCTATATTTTTTGCGACTTCCGACGCGCAACTTACTTTTGACCTTTCCGCTCAATCAGAGATCGGCGATACCCAAATTCCGATTCTGAAAGAGATCCGCTTTTCTCATGTCGATCCGCATACTGCCGAAGAAAAAACGGTTCTGCTCAAACCGCCCGCGGGGTATAAGAATGAGGTTTCTTTTGAGAAGGTGAACAAGAACGTGCCAATTAATGATGCTGACCTGCTGGTCGTGATTCCCCAGAATAATTTCTATCTGCGTCAATTTATATTAAAAGATGGAATCCAGGTCAGCTTGCATGGCATAGTTCGCGATGTTAGAACGGGAGCAGGTGCAAGCGGTTTGGAAACTCTGTTGCCTTCGGCTTTCGACCATCTGGACAATGTGAAGCGCATCTACGGTGTGGTTCCGGCGCTGGTGGCGTTTATCCTTGGGATCCTCGAGAAAATGGGGGGGCTCCCGGAAAGGTGAAAACCTCGCAGACATCGTGTTTACTGCGGATCATTGCCATTCTGATTTTGGCGCCTGGAATGGCGCTGCCCCAGACTGCCAGTCTGGAGGCCCAAAGAGCGGTGGTGGTGAAACTGCGGATCCATCGGAACCAGTCATCGGACGAAACTGCCGCCGCGCTCTTTGTCGGGAAAGACTTGCAGAATGCATACTTTATCACGGCTTATCACGCTGTAGGGCCCAACTCCCAAGGGATTCCGGTGGACTCGATCCAGCTTCAGTTTCACAATCCTCCCGTGAATGTTGCTGCATTCCCTTTCGACCGCTTCAATGAGGGGCTGGACTTAGGCGTAGTTAGGACAGCGGTTTCAAATCTTCCGCAAGAGATACCCCACGTGGCTGAGAAGGATGTGGTCGCGGATGTCCCTGTTCACGTCATCGGTCACCCTTCTGCGGGGGAGTGGAGCGTGTGGCGAGGCAGCGTTCAGAACGAAAACGTTTCCAGCAACGACTTTTCCCGCTTCACCACAAATCGTGACGAGTCGCTCGCTGGAGGATACTCGGGTGGGCCAGTGTTCGATTCGGATGGTAACCTTCTAGGAATGCATACTTCAACTCTTGCCAGCTACGGCATTGCGGCAAAGAGTAGGGCTATCCTTGACCAGCTTGCAGCCTGGCGAGTCCCTTCGAACAACCTGACTTTTCTAAATTCTTTGGCTGATGTTGAGGCCATCAAGAAAGTGCTCAGTGCCTACGAAGGTGCCTATAACCGTAAGGATGCGAACGCGCTTTGGAAGATTTGGCCAAATCCACCGGCGAAGATAAAGCACGACATTGAAGCTTCATTCAAAAGTGCCGCTTCGATCAGGATGACTCTCCAGTCAGTCACACCAGAGGTTGCTCCGGACGGAGTGAGTGCTATTGCAAGGAGTCAGTTTACTGAAGTCTATACGCCCAAAAATAGGAGCCCACAATCATTTCCTAACCAGGACGTTACGTTGTCGCTCATAAAAACAAATGGAGTCTGGACCATAGTTGAGGTAAGATGATGGCCATTCTGTCTTCCCCAAGACAATTGCCGCGACGTCGTCCCTAGACGGCAGTAGGCGCGTACGATGCAGTAGCTCTGCGAAAGATCCGGAAACTAGAGGGGGTCTAACACCGGGGTCGCTGGTGGCATGCGGGAGCGTAAGGGCGGCTCCGGTTGTCCCGCAACGAAAGGAACGAACATGTTCCGCCCCTCCCTGCTTATCGTGTTTAGTGTTGCGTGTATCCCTGCGATCGCGAACGCCCAAGGTCTATGTCCGACTGACGCGACCGGTGCCAAACTCATCTGTCTGATCCCTCAAATTTACGATGCAAAGGGTGGTGTTCCGGTGGAAGTTACCAGCCAAGCCGGAGCACCGGTAACGAATAATTTCCAAGACGCAACTGGGGGACTTGTCGGCAGCCTGCGTCCGTTGAACTCTTCCATTGCACGGCAAGCGGCGATTTTACCTCTTGCCTCACCATCTTCTGGAATTACGTTTGCCTGGAGTGCAGCCGCCAAGGCTCCGGTTCCTTCCACTGACAGTTACGGTCCGATCTTAGGGGAACGGGCAGATACTATTGGCAAGTACCGCGTATCCCTAGGATTCAGCTACCAGTTTTTCCAGTTTCAGGATCTGGATGGGGTCACCCTGAAAAACCTACCTTCAGTCTTGTTACAGAACGACGATACTGTTTCCGTGCCGGGCCGGACTTGCTCGATAACAGGTGACAATCAGACGCAATGCGCGCTGATCAGAGACGTCGTCAAGGCCGATAATAGAGTCGATTTGAGAGTTCACCAGTTCACAACTTTCATCACCTTAGGGATTACCGATCGAATTGATTTCTCCGTGGCAATACCGATCGAAAATGTGCGGATGCGCATGAGTTCAAATACCACACTCGTTAACAACATGGACAGTACAGGTACCGTTTTCGCCCACACGTTTCCGTTCAGGCCCGGCTGTGGCGATTTTTCAACAACCCCTCCCACACCCTGTGCCAGCGAGTCATTCTCTAATACTGGTGCTGCCAGCGGAATTGGAGACTTGACTCTGCGCGTGAAAGGAACTGCCTCCAAAGGAGAACGTTCCGGGCTGGCACTGGGCGTGGATGTTCGGGTTCCCACTGGAGACTCGCTCAATTTTTTGGGCGCGGGGGCGGTCGGCGTCAGGCCGTTCGTCGTTTGGTCTTACCGTTCGAGGATCTCACCTCACGCCTCAGTTGGATACGAGGTTAACGGTAGTTCGAAGATCGCGGGTGATATCTTAACCGGAACCAAGGACAAGCTGCCAAGCCAGCTAACCTACACAGGGGGCGCTGACGTCTGGATCACCAAACGACTGACTGCCGCGTTCGATTTCATCGGACAACAGGTATTCCAAGCACAGCGCATCTCACCCGCAACGGTCATTGAACCAGCCGCATGCGCGGATACGATTAATCCTGGCCAATGCGCCAGCGGGGACTTTTTGATGCCAAAGGTCGATCCAGCAGTGGCTCCAACCACCGGAACCTATAACGTCACTCATGCGTCCCTAGGGGCTAAATTCAGGCCAATTTCCAATCTACTCATTACCGGCAATGTGCTCATCCAACTGAATAATGGAGGGCTTGGGGCCAAGACCATCCCACTTGTGGGCGTCTCCTACACTTTCTAGAGGAAAGACTCAGACGGGCTTTGTTCAACCGCATTGCGTTGCGAGCAAGCTCGCAAGTGATGGCTTCTGTTGGAGGTTAGGGTCATGTGGAGATACTTGCTCGTGGTTGCTATCAGCCTCGCAATAACCGCCGGTTCAACTGCACCGCACTTGTTTGCTGCGACGCACACATTCAGTGTGAAGATTCCGCGGAAGGTGTCTGGGAACCAGATACCTCCAGTAGGGGGCCCTTGCCAGATCAGCTCGGTGAGGTTCATGTTGAGCTTTGTTACCGATCCTCAAACGAATCCCGCTGTTCCGCCAGTAACAATTACCGGAGTCTCACTGCAAATCACAGAACCCCAAAAACCTACACCGGAGACTTGGTCGACTGGCCCGCTCACCACTGTTGGAGCTTCGGCCGGCTCATTGCTAGCTACCCATACATTTCAAGTTCCACCCCCCTTCGGAGGAGTAACACCTCTTTTCAAGGACAGAGTCAACGTCGTGGCTCCAGACCAAACTGGCTACGATTCTGCCCGCTATCAGCGATACGAGATAGATTTCTTGCTATTTTCGAATTTCGTTGATCTCGACAAGGGAACTCAGCAGAACCCGGTGGACGTTTATACCGTCGTGGCGACCGTCACGACTAGCGACGAGACCAATCATCCGGTAGACAAGAACAAGTTTGGACTATGTGTAGAAAGTTACGACCCTCTTGATCGTTCGGCTGTCAGCCCCTCCTGTGCACCACCAAATCTGTTTTTTGTGCCGGGCTCCGACTTGGACTGCGCAAGCAATACAGCTCCTGCTTTCAAGAATTGCCCCGCTACGCTCCAAGTAGATGGGACCGATCAATCGTCCAAGCGGTGTTTCAAGGAGAGGCCTGGTGTGGACGCCGTTCTCGTTCTGGACAAGTCAGGAAGCATGGCCGACACAACGTCAAGCGCTAGCAGCCAGCCGAAGATGGCAGCACTTCAGGACGCGGTTGGACGTTTTGTCTCGGCATGGGATATCACGCGATCGAATGACAACACACCTGCCGGTGAAACGCCCCCCCAGGACTCGATTGGGACGGTTCTCTTCGATCATGACTTTGGGTGGTGGCACGATGGCGGTCTTACCGATGGTTTACACCAGTTTACGGCTGTAGAAAATACAATAAAGGCCAACCTCAGTTCGTGTCAGCAGACGTCGCCCCCCGCGAGCTGCACTTTGAAGCCTGGAACCTCAACTTCGATTGGAGGTGGGCTGCTCGTAGCAAACTCGAATCCAGGGTTAACCCAACCCAGTATTTTGGGGGATCAAAGCAGGCACGTGGTCGTTCTGATGACCGACGGGATCCAAAATACTGATCCCAGCCTGGCGCCCGGCCCGAACAGCGCGAATCCGTTTGTAATCTCCTGCCCGATAGTACCGTCTCGTTGTCCATCCTCGATTCCATCGATTCCGGGAGAACAGATCTATACCGTTACTGTGGGCAGTGGAGTGGCTGTTCAGCCCGCTATCATTCAGGCAGTCGCTTCGGCGTCCGGCGGTTTTTACATGAATACCGAGGAGGATGTTGGACTGCTGAGCCCATTTTTTCTTGAACTGCTGCAGAACACCCTCAAGTTCAACAGCTACGAGACCCTTCGCTTGATCTCCAGGACCGTATCACGCAATGCGCCGTACTCGACTTCTTTTCCAATTTCCACCACTTCCCATGATGTGGAATTCAGCCTGATGTGGCCAAACAGTCAGGGTCCCCTGCGACTGACGGTAACTCCGCCCGGGGGTTCACCACCAATAGTGAAGGAAAATGCCCTCGGGTTCATTTCTATCATTCAGCAAATACCCGCGCAGGTTCCGTTTGACCCATTCGGTAACTGGAAGATCATGGTGGAGGAGGGACGTGGACCGGAAGGCCGAATTGCGGGAGTGGAGGGTCAAGACAGCATTCCATTCAACATCCACGTCATGGCAGACGATGGCGCAATCAAGACCGACTTATCTATCGTACCTGCTGACTACAAGACCGGAGGCCTTATCCGGCTGAGGGCCAGGCTCGCCCAGCTAGGCTCTCCCATTTTGGGGTTAGGCCGGCGTCCCGGAGACAAGGTGCAGGTTGACCTAGTCAAACCCGGACAGAGTATCGGCGACATTCTCTCTGATAGCCAGGCAAGCGCAAACCCGCCTCCGTCACATCCCGATCTCAAACAGGGCGCTGAGGCTAAGTTGTTCAACGCTCTACATACTAGTCCTTCGCCGATAAAGCAGATAGAGGTTCCCGGCATTCAGCTCTTCGACGATGGCCGTCCCGAACACGGCGATGATGTGGCGAACGATGGTATTTACAGTGCACTCTATCCGGCAATATTGCCAGGTCACTACAACTTCCTGTTTTCGGTAGAGAGCACAGATCCAAACTACGTGCGCTTCTCGCGTCAGCAACTCAGGACGGTCTATGTGCGCGCCGTTCCCGATGCTGGCAACACTGTTTTCCAGACCAGTATTCAGCGGCACGCTGGCGGTGGAATGCTCTCGATCATTATGACGCCCCGAGTAAAAGCTGGACCGGAGTGCGCGCAGACTGACCCAACTTGCGGCCGGATGGGGCCACTTTGGTCAAACTACTTCTGGTTCACCGCTCCGGGCCGGACGCCATTCAAGGCGATAGACAACTTGAACGGAACCTACACGGCTACTTTGGCCTTCACGGGGTCCACACCGCCCAAGGTCTCGATCCACTTTGAAAATGTCTTGGCAGTGATCGACGATTCGATTACGCCCGATCATCTGCCCGTCCACTTGGGACCTAGCACTTTGCTTCTTCCTGACGTAATGGCGGAAAAATGCTTTGGGCGAACAATGTCAGCTAGTGTTCTTCTCTTTCTAGGAGTTGGAGCATCCCTCGTTGGCTTGGCCGTCTACCGACCGTTGAGACGAAGGAAGCAATTGTGATGCAGGCTTTCGTTGAAGTCTCGTTGTCAATGACGTCGTGGCTAACTGCGGCGATAGATCCGATGTTCGCTTGGGCCGCGGCACTACTGGCAGCGCTCGCTTATTCGGTGCGATCGGCTCGCCGATCTGGGCTGGATCCTCGAAGCATGTACTGTGCTGTTGTTTTTGCAATTTTGGGGGGACTCTGGGGCGGGCATCTTTTGGGTCTGATCGTGCACGGATGGGTAGGCGGCGCTCTCGCAGTCTTCCAGTTTTGGCACGGTGGAAAGAGTTACTATGGCGGACTCCTAGGAGGAGGAACTGCCGCAGGACTCTTCTTTCACAACCGAAAGTTACCCGTACTGGCTTACGCGGATGCAAGTATGCCCGCGCTTGCGTTGGGATACTCGATCGGCCGAATGGGTTGCTTTCTGAATGGAGACGATTACGGGACCGTGTCCGCCGTGTCCTGGGCTGTCGTGTTTCCCTCTGGGACAGAGGCACACGCCGCGCATCTGACACGCGGCTGGATCAGCTCGGGAGCTATGTGGTCATTGCCTGTCCACCCGGTTCAGCTATACGCTGCTCTTTTCGGCCTATGCCTGTTCGTATGGCTTGCGCACTGGCATCCGACGCGACCGGGCAGCCGTTTCTGCGCATTTGTTATTTCGTACGGCGTGGTGCGCTTCGTCATTGAGTTTGTTCGCGGCGATTTTCGATCCGTGCTTGGCCCGTTTTCCTTGCCTCAACTCTTCAGCTTGATTTTCATTTCTGTGGGTGCCGGACTATGGCTCGAATTGCAACTCAGGGTCATCGCGCCTACACGCGTCATGAACTTGGTCCGACCCATACACCGCTTCGATTACAAACCGCGATCATGATTACGAACTTCAACGGTTGTGATGCTGTTTCCCATGAGTCGGTCAAATCTGCGACCTCCAAGGCGACGGTTTCTTCCGGCTCCGGCATTTGGCGAATCCGCTGTTTGCCTGGGCCTTAGGGTGTTCGTGCGCAGACCGAACAATGATGCCCTAGTCGAACTGCCTTTCGATCAGCAACGGCGGCACCCTTTGGTGGGATAAGGTCGAGGTGATCGTCGATTTGCGGGCCTAGGCATTAAGGCGTATTGGAAGGGGAATATGAAGACTCAGAATGCTAGCCGCGACTGCGGCGTTCATCACGATCGGGTACTCCCCCTACCTAGGTAGGGTGTGAGGAACTATGGCAAAGAAGTGTCAATTCCGAAAGAAGAATCTTACAAATCAAAGGGCGTCGATTCTGAAGGAAAGGAGGTCCCAGTTTCGCATGTATGCGGCCACGACCTGCACATGTCCGCCTGGTATGGCACCGCCAAGATCATGGCACGACGCCGCAACAGTTGGCATGGCACCTTGATGCTGATTGGCCAGCTTGCCGAGGAGGTCTTTCGTGGAGCAGCCGCCATGTTGGCCGACGGTCTATTCACTCGGTTCCCGAAGCCCGATTTCGCCATCTCGATGCATGACGAGCCCTCTCTTCCATCGGGAAAAGTGGGGTTTCATGCCGGGTTGTTTCGCGCCTCCACCGATGCGGTCGACGTAACCATGTACGGTCGCGGTGGACATGGCGGCAAGCCCCAGATGACCGTCGACCCGATCGTCCTTTCAGCACGTGCGATCCTCGCCATCCAGACGATCATATCGCGCGAGACAGATCCACTATCGCCGGCCGTCATTACAATTTGGGGCGATCCACGGTGGCTCCGCGGGCAACGCTATCCCTGAGGAAGTCAAGATGCTGATGACAGTGCGTAGCTACGATGAAAAAGTGCGGACGCACCTGCTTGAATCGATTAAACGTCAGTTGAATGCCGAAGCTGCTGCGGTTGACGCGCCCTCTCCGCCATTGATCAAGGTCGCCCCGGGCGCCGAGGCTGTGTACAACGATCCCGAAGTGACCACGCGCCTCTTGGCCGCGCTACGTCGGGATCTTGGCTCCGATAGTGCGGTCGAGATGCCCGCAAAAATGACTTCTGAGGACTTCTCGGCATACGGTCGTGTCGGCGTGCGCGCCGTGCTGCTGCACATTGGGGCCGTGAACCCGGAAGTGCTGGCAAGCGGCGCCAAACATCCGGATCTCCACTCTCCACAGTGGTTTCCCGAACTCAAACCAACGCTCCGATCCATGGTTGCCGCAGAAGTGGTTATGCTCACGGAACTGCTCGTCGCCCCCGAATCGGTGAATAAGACGAACCGATTCCGCTCCATGCGGCTAGAATCACTCGGTCCGGCATTTGTCGAGTTCGAATTACATGAGCACTTTCAATGCTTCTTATGCGTGCGCTCAGAGCTGATTGCTCGAGGCAAGAGCTAGATGAACAACGAGGATCCGAAATATGCAATTCAAAGGCACAGCCGCAGTGGTGCTTTGTGTGGGGATGGTCTCCCTGGTCTCCGCGCAGCGAGCACCGAGTCCTTTTGGAATACTCCACGAGTTCCAGCAGCCTACGGATGGGGGAAACCCCTTGGCGAGTCTTGTTCTCGGCAGAGGAGGACAACTATACGGCACAACCGTAGGTGGCGGAGCTGCCGGAAACGGAACTGTGTTCAAGGTAGACCTGAGTGGCGAAGAAACAATTCTGCATAGCTTTGCGGGCGGAACAGACGGCCGAAGCCCCATAGGTGATGTGGTACTCGACTCCGCAGGCAATATCTTTTGCACTACCTATTATGGTGGTTCCTTCGATAGCGGGACGGTGTTCAAAATCGATGCTGCGGGTGGAGAGACTGTCTTGTACAGTTTCACCGGAGGAAACGATGGGAAATGGCCGATTGGTTTAGTTGAAGATTCGGCTGGCAATCTCTACGGCTGCACGCAGTTGGGAGGCACCTCCTTCCGGTGGTGTCGTTTACAGACTTGATAAAGACGGCAACCAAACTGTGCTTCACAACTTCACCGGGGTCTTCGGTGGGCCAGACGGAGCGGCCCCGCAGGCGCCGCTTGTAATGGACCGCGCAGGTAACTTATACGGCACTACTGCAGCCGGTGGTGGCTTTTCGAACTGCAACGGTTCCGGATGCGGAACTGTGTTCAAGTTGGACACCTCGGCCAGGTGGCTATCCTCTACGCATTTACTGGCGGCGCCGACGGTGCGAATCCGGATTCAGGAGTAATTGTTGACCGGCAAGGCAATCTCTACGGAACCACACCTAGCGGAGGTGATCATCACGTGTCGAGTGGTGCTAGGTGGGTGTAGAGTGGTATTGAAAGTTGACCGGTCGGGCCGACAAACCGTTCTCCACACCTTCAGCGGTGGAATTGACGGTGCATACCCGTTTTTTGCCAATCTGGTGCGAGACTCTGCTGGCAATCTCTTTGGCACGACCTCGCTGGGCGGCAACTTAAATTGCAATCCTCCGTCAGGCTGCGGAAATGCGTTCAAGCTGGAACCTGCTGGACGTGAGAGGGTGCTGCACCTGTTCAACGGAACAAAAGCGACGTCGCCTTACGCAGGTCTGACATTCGACCGACTGGGTAACTTGTACGGAACAACGTATTATTCCGGAGCCATCGTGGGCGCAGGCTCTGTGTATGAGATTCGTCCCTAGCGACTCAATACTATCGACATCAATCTGTTAGTTTGCCTCTCTCCTCAAGAATGGGAATTCGCGCGGAGGAGTCTTATGAGAGGGCGTTGTCTGTTGAGAGCTCAGGCAGGCGCGGGCACAAGGAAGAGGCGCCTCGCCCAAGTCCCCTCGCGCGATGGCTCTGATCGCTAATTCGAGAGAAGCGCTGTTGCTGGGATCTATCCGGGAAGTCTCACCATAAATCATATCCTTCGCGTACTCGGCACGCGCCGAACACGCTTAGGCAAACGAGGGAATGGCTAACGTTCCTTATGAATTTCAGGGCAAAAGAGCGGGGGGCGATTTTCGGGGGACAGTGTACGCACTAGGGGGGTGGCTCAAATGAAATATGCGCGGTCGATTACGATCCTAATGTTGTGTCTGGGGGCAATTACCGTATTGATCATCACTCACAATTGGCCCCAGCCGGTGCCCGCCCGTTCTGGTCTGATAGATCAGAGATTGTTACGAACTGCCACCTACGTTGCCGAAACTGCCGCCACGACCGATGAAACCGATTTTGCAGAGCAGACTGTAAGGGATGCCGACCGTGAGCTAGACCTTGCGTTTGTGCAAGCTCTCCGAGAGGCGGACCGAGATCCCGTCGCCATCAATCCCGAGAGCGCGGCAATAAAGAAACGCCTGCTCGAAGCACAACGTCGACTGCAGGCCGACCAAGAGCAGTTGGCGAAACTGGCGCCCAAATCCGAACCAGGAAGCGAGCCCCAGAGCGCCGAAATATTTCGGGCGCAAATCGAGTTGGACGAAGACGAAATGGCGGATATGCAGCATGACTTGTCCCGGGCTGAAGGAGATGTTGGTTCCAGACTCCAGGTCCTTCTAGATCAGCACCAGCATGCCGAGCAGCACCACCTCAAAGCGGGCATGGTAGGTGCGGCGGCTAATAGTGCAGAAGCGGGTTATCGCGCCCGCAACCTCATTGACCAACTCTCTGCCTGGTACGCATTGAGAAGTAACGACAAATTCCCTGGTTGAGGCTCTCGACGAGGCAAGGGCGGGAGTTTCAGTGCTGCAAGTTAGTTATGAAAGAGCACAGTACGAGCTGCTTCAGATACCGCGGCCGGCCGTTGTGTCACGAGCAGTTGGAAAGGAAAACCATGAAAGGGGCGACTCCTCTCCGAAACAGTTGGATGCCGTCCAGAACTTTATGTTTCTCACCCAGCGTGCTGATACTCTGCGAGAGCGTATCGACTACCGGAACAACATTAGCCAAACGTATGCTAATTGGATTTCAATGATCAATTTGGATCAGCGAATCGCCCTTGTGGGTGTGCTTCGGTCCGTCCTATGGATTGTTGTTATCATTGCGGGTTCCTTTCTGGCTTTTTCGCTGTTCAGCCGGCTCACGGCGAATGCGCATACGAAGAGTCCGCAACAAAACAACCTGCGTATAGCAGGGCGCTTTGTTCTTCAGGCTGGCGCGGTAGTTCTGGTCCTGGTGGTGATCTTCGGGCCTCCCAAACAGCTGCAGACGGCCGTGTTCGGAATCATAGGCGCCGGCTTGACCATTGCCGTTAAGAATTTCGCCAGCACGTTCGTCGACAGCCGACTCCGTGGTCTGATAAAAGACGCCGAGAGCGAGGCCGTCGAGACCGAGCCTGAGAAGGGCAAAGAAAGCTAGGAGCCGAAGGAGCGCCCACGAAGTACGCTCTCCTCTCGACTGAGGCCAAATTCCTGGTCCTCGCGATCCGCCAATCCAAGCGTATTCAACCCCGACGCGTTTAAGGGACGGATTCCAGCGATCTTTCTCTCAGCGCGCCACCATTGCTAAAGGCGTTCTCAAAGGTGTGCGAAATTCGATGCGATTCCAAGATGAAACCACGATCGGGGAGCAGTGCAGCAGGCACTCCGCGAAGCGGACCAACTATACCTCTTGGCTATCGCCGTCAACTATGCGGTCGTGGAGAGTTCAGACCCTAGAGAGCGTGAATATGTTCTCTTGATGAAGTACATCCGGGCAGTGCTGCTTGGTGACCCGCCGCGCGACTGCGTGGAGAACTTGCGATCCGAGTTGCTGGGTTTTCATCTGCGGGTGTCGGTCCTCGATTCTGCGAGGACGGTGGTCGAAGAGGAATACTTTGGTGGCCAGGGAGTTCTTTTCGCTGACTCTTCGAAGAAACTCGGCGAACAACTTGAGATGGCGACGGAACTTGCCGAATTTTTCAACCACGTGGCAGATTATACAAATGCCCCTAGATTAGACCTCGAAGACCTCGGCACATCTGTGCAATCGGGAGCTTCTCAGCAAATTGACACTTGGGTGTGGCTCTCACGATTACAGATGCTCGCCACTTTCGGCGACGAATCATCGCTACATGCCGCATTCAAGGGCTTCATTGGAAGGAAGCGAGGTAGCGCAGGCACTTCGGACGGCTGTTCGCAGAGATGAATCCGCACCTAATGATGCTTCCGGTCGTAGCCAATGCTGTCGGCCACTTGGCGACTGTTCTGCTGAAGGCTTTAAAAAACGGAAAATTCGAAGCGGCTGGGTCATTTGGAAGAATCATTTGCCGCAATAGAGGATCTGTTGTTCGATGTTCCATCCCCACCAGAGCCACAGATGCACATCAGCAAGGAAGGCGATCCGTATTTGCGCACGTTGCTGCCCCGAGTTTCGTCGTCACTGGCTGCAGTCCCAGATAGCAGGCGACATCGCGGCTCTTGCGGAAGCGGTGTGGATCTTCCAGCGTAAGCAAGAAGGTCAATGCGATCAGCGTGCCCACACCCCTGATCTACTTCAGTAGCGCCACCTGCGGATAGCTCTGCTGCGCCAGAGTCTCGATGCGCTCGTTGTATTCCACAATGCGCTCGCTCAGCGACTCGATCAGCGGGAATGGAGTCGTGCCTCGCTCTATGCCACTTTGGATCGTCCCGCACTGCAGCCGCTTCCGGCCGAGCGCTATGTCATGGCCGAGTCCAAGTGCTCACGGGGCGCTCGCGGCGTTGCTCGCGCCGGCGGTTGGAGCGGCACCGGGCGGTGAAGGCGCAGTATCAGCCTGAACAGGGGCGATTTGTTCAATCATCAGGCGAGAAAGGAAATTGATTTCGGACGCCGTTGCGGGCAGAGTTTCAACCTTGACGGGGACGGTATGGTCGCCAGAGTCGGCGCTCAACACCGTTCCGCCTTCGGGCATGATGGCGTGCAGGGTGCCGGCACCTGACAGACCGGTGACGGTACGAAGTTGCGGCATTTTGGAAAGCTGATCCATGGTCGGTTTCCAATAATAGACGTCGTAAACCAGGTTGCCGATACGCTCCTGGCCGGGAGCGAGCGTTTCACCCGGCACCGCCGGACGTTTGTTCAGCAACAATTTGGTCCCACTCTCCATGTGGCTTTCCACCCACTTGTGGAATTGGCGTGCGGCCTGTTCGCCACCTCCCGCGCCGGATTTCACTTCGAAGCGATCGGAGACGTTCAGATTGTTTCCGTCCGGAGATCCGATTAAGCCGTCGCTGAACAGGACCGGGTCCCCGGTACCTGCGCGGCTTACATAAACATCGTTGAACTGGCGGGCATTCGGTTGGCTTTGCTGCCGCTCGGCGAGCACGGACTGTTGATAGCCCTCGGCAAGAATCTCGGCGACGAGTCCCTTGCAATTGTAGAAATAGCCTACGTTTACCTTGCCGGCCCTGATGCCTTCAGCGATCATGTTGCGGAGCTTCACACGGAACTGGCCTTCGCGGGACGAGATTCGGGCCCAAAGCGAGGCCAGCCTGGCATCTGTCAGCCCTCCGGGGTGCCCGAAGTTGTCGAGAGACACCATATGTTTACCGTCGCCCTGGGCACGGAAATCGGGGCCCAGAACTTTTGCCAGTGCGGATTCGCCCGAGCCGCGCGTCCAGGTGAGCGCCCACTCTTCGGGCGATGCCGGTGTTTCTCCCTTCTTCTTCTTTGCGTCGGAGTATTCGCCGTACTTCGTCTGCACATCCGATTCGGTGAAGCCCTTGCGATCCTGGGTGAGAATGTCGTCGAGGGTCTTGAATTTGGACGTCGTCACTTCGGGCGGCTCGGCGGCGCTGTCCGCAGGCTTCGCTGAAGCGATTGCCGGTTCGGTTCCGGCGGTAACCTTTTCAGTGACGGTGAACGGGGCGGTGCCGTCCGATGGCTGGACCTCGATTTTGCGGGCGTGCGTGACTTCGTCCGGAGGCAGTTCGGTGACCTTCGGCGGCTGCGCCTGCGTCTGGGGCTGGGCAGGAGCGGGGGCGGCAACCGGTCCTGGCTGCGGTTCGGCAGCGGCGGGCGCATGCGGCTTCTGATAGAACGCCTTCACATCGTCCAGGTGGCCTTGGGCGCACAGCAGCTGGTTTTCGCCGGCGTCTTCGAGGTAGGGCAGAACGCTGCGAACGCCCGCCTCTTCGGTTGCTTTGGCGACATCCTTTTTCGCTACTTCCAGATCGGCTTTGGCCGAATCCGAAAGATTTGGCGACGCTTCCGCATCCTCGACGACCTTGATTTCCTGTTCCAGCAACCCGGCGTCTTTGGCGGTCAGATCCTGGATCGCCTTTTCGTCCACGGTCTTCGATTTCCCCTGGGTAGTCGCCTCGACCTGTAGAGTGGAGCGCCCCGTGTTGATGGCTTTGATCCGTCCGCCGAGCTTCAGGCCCGCCTCGCGGAAATTGGGCATGAACTCGCCCGCGACGCGCATTCCGATGGCCAGTGCGATTCCCTGCAGGATGCTGTCGCGGACCACGGTGTGAGCTTCCGCGTCGGTCAACCCGCGTCCAAGCCTCTTCCTCGTGTCGTAGTCGGCCTTGGCCAACGAAGGCAGAGTTCCGGCGAGCAAGGTAACGGTGAATTCTCCGGCAGCGCCCAGGGCGGTTTTTGCCGCGGCCGCGCCGATCACGCCTTTGTACAGGCGCGAGACGCCTTTCATCATGCCCGCGGTGGCGAAGTTCCAAAGGAAATCCGGGCCGAAATTCTCCCACCCTTCTTTTCCGGCCACGGCCGCGTTGAGCTTCGTCATGGTGAGGGCTTCGGCTCCGGTGGATAGCAGGAAGACTCCGGCTCCTCCTTCTGCGAGCCCCGCGCCGATGGCCACACCGGTTACGATCTCACCCACCCCGAAGGTGACCAGCGCGATGGCGAGGCCGACTAGGAAGGTTTCATAGATAGCGAACAGGCGATCATAATCTGCGGCATCTTTGGCCAGCTTTACGGCATTGTCGAGGACGGGGCCCAGTTCCTTTTGCTTGCCTGCCGCGGCTTTAATCTGCGTGTCCAGTTCGTCGTCGGTGCCGGTGAACGCCGTTTGGGCGATTCCCGCCCAAACGGGGCGGAATGCACCCAGAGCAATGATCGCCTGGTCGTAAGGTTTCGTCGCGTCACGTTTCCAGTCGTCGGGACTCGGACCAAACACCGGCCCCGGCATGCCCGTGGCTACGCCATACGCGGATGGCGTGGACATGATGGCCGTAACGTGCGTCTTCAAGGCGTCGGTCAGGGAATCGATTGCGCCGAGCGTGTTCAAGATGCCCACACGATTGCTGAGCTTGGTTACCTTTTTTTGCAGATCCCTGACCAGTTCGACGACGCGTTTGGGATCTTCTTTAATGAGGTTCCGGATATTCGAAAGATCGGTGCGCAGGATCTTTTCCTGGGAAGCAAGGCCCGCTGTATCTCCGCCCATCTTCTCGGCGGCATCGGGCGTGATCGCCTTGAGGCTGTCGTGAATGTAGCGCAGAGCGCCGTCGAGAATGTCAGTGGAGTAGGATTGCGTAAGCTCGCGCGCGGTGTCAAGCTTCTGTTGTCCGGCATCGGCGAATTCGGAAAGCGAACCCGCTTCCGCATAAGCGCTGGCCAGATTGCGCAACGGGTCCTGAATGAACGGGGGAACTTCGCCTGCACCGTAGGAGCTTTGTTCGGTGGCGGCGGTGGCGAGTCCGGCGGCTGCGCCATTCAGGATTTCGTACTGCGCCGCCACCTGCGGGCCCCAGGCTTCCGCCTCCGCCGCCCCCTCCGGGGCCACGAATTTTCGGGAACGAGCGTCCAGACGGGAGCGCATTCCAGTGAACATACTCCCCAGCCCCAACTTGCCGGATCCGGCGATCATCTGGTCCACAATGCCCAGCGCAAGACGCATCTGCTGCACCACTTCCATCTGCGTCGCGCCGGTGGGCGCTAGCGTTCTGGACTGGTTGAGAATCACGTCGTCCTGCAGAGCGGAACCGGGGATGGCGCTTATAGGAGAGCTGACGGCATAGAATCCCTGCCTGGCGAGTTCGGCAAGCGGCTGCAACCCAGCCTTTACGAGCGCTTCACGCCACAAGCGTCGGTAGGGCTCTTCGATCATCGATCCCGGTTCGATGCCGAACAAGGGCGCCGCGGCGACGATCTTATAGGCGAGATTCGAGGTTCCATAAAGAACCGCGGCGACGTCCTCGGCGGTAGCGTTCTTGTTTTCGACTCGCACCCACTGGGGTTTATTCGCTGCAATGAATTCGATGCTGCCGGGGGACTGGAGGCCAAGATTGGTCCGCGGCTGGGCTTGCGGCGGAAATGCCTTCCGGTATCCGAGTTCATCAAACGTGGTAGTGCCGGAAAGCAGGCCGGCCACAATAGGAAGGTCGGCCGGCGCGGAACTCGGGACCTGATCCAGGGGTGGTTCGAGGCTGGGTTGCGATTTTTCGGAACTGGCGACCACGGTCTGGTTGCGAGCCGCCAAATACCGGGGAACGATGCGGCGCAGGGATGCGTCAATCTGGCTCTTGATCAACGGCAACAGGTCATAGGCCACGGTCGGCGCGGCGTTGGCACTCTGGTCGTCAACGATCGCGCCTTCGATGGTGTTTAGAATCCGAGACTCCGATACGGGAGCGAGCGCCTGGGCCAGCTGCGAGCGCAGGCTGCCAACATAAGGGAACATTTCCTCCGCCACCTGAGCCTTGAACCGCGCCTCGCCATCGCCATCCCACGACAGGTAAGGCGATCCCAATGTGAGCAGCTGCAGCCTGATGCCGCTCCTCAGCTCCTCTGCCAGCTCGAAAGGATAGTTCCGCAGAAAATCCTCGGATTTGGAGTAATCCGGGGCAGCAGCGGGGGTGTCGGTCTGGCGCTGAATTCGAGTCTGCGGGTGGTGCTGCTGCTGAACCACGTGTGCGAGTTCGTGGGCGAGCAGCCGCTTGCCGCCGGGGGTGTCCGGCGAGAAACTCCCGTGCCGAAAGGCGATGTCGGCGCCGTGGGTGAACGCGACGGCGTTTACGGCGCGAGCGGAGGCGTCGGCCTCGTGGCCGGTGTGGATTCGAACTCCGTTGAAGTCGGCCCTAAAGCGCGGCGCGAAGTAGTCCCTCGTGGATGCAGGCAACTGCTGCCCGCCCCGGCCGGAGACGGACGGGACGCCGGGCGGGACGTGGCGTCCGGGTTGGGGCGGGAGGACACGGCATTATCGGCAACCCGATCGGCCTCGATCTCGGCGGCATCGCCCGAAGATCCAACGCTGACGCTGGAGGGAACCGCGATCGACCTCTCAAGGAAGATCGGCATGCCAGCAGGCGCGCCGCTTGCGTGTTCCGCGGCGCGGTCGGCGTTTGCCTGCGCCGGGGGATTGGCCGCAGCAGGTTTTTTCTTGCTTTTCGGCTCAAATTGCGTCATTGGGCGGATCGCTGGGGTAGGCACGCCATTCTCACGTTATCCTCTCTGGCGGCGGGCCTGGCGGCGGAAATGGAAGACTCAACCGCGAGCCTGGCAATCTGAGTTGGTTCGGAAACCCAAGTCCTCGTTGCTCGGAGCGACAGCATTGCGGTAAACGACCCCTCGACCTATACACTCGTATGCTGGTTCTGCCGTCGCAAACCCAGACTCGTTACGAAAACAGGAAACGTATTCATTTCGCCGAAATAAACTCTCAATCTCGACATCTCCATTCCACTTGCTACGCTCAGAGTAGTCGTGTACGTCTGGCCATTCGATGGAATCGGCGCTCATCGGCGTGACTACTTAGTAGGTCGAAGTGACATCTCGACAAAGCATTTTGATCGCTCCCCAAACTGAGCCGAAAACTCCTAGCACTTCGAGAATGTTCGGGATTTGGAAATTTTTCTTGCTGCCGGCAAACTTGCCCTTTCTATGCAGTACGCTGCCCCAAATCCGAGTGTCCTCGGTCGGGTGCTACAAGCGTGCGGGTTTCTGGCAGCGCGCAGAGAAGCATCAGGGACGATGGCCAGTCAAATCAGGAGAGTCGCGCAAATGAAGATCAGTCTGCTGTTGCTCCTTGTCCTATTCCTCGCTTTCTCGACCTCTCTCTTTGCGACGGTAACGGTAAGCTCGAACATGCCAGTCAATGGCATTCAAAATCTGAACTACTCTGGATCCTACACAGCCAGTGGCGGAACGGCTCCGTACACGTTCACCATTAGCTCGGGGTCGTTGCCCCCTGGTTTGTCACTCACGACGACGAGTTCTACGACTGCTGCGGTCACCGGTCATCCGACTGTCACGACATTCTTCTCTTATGCGTTTACGGTAAAGGCTACGGATTCAAGTTCCGGCCACGCCTTCGGAACCTCGGCCACTACGATTTATGTAGCTCCTTCCACTCCGGGGATGCACAGTGTCACCTATCCGAGCGATTCTGGAGTTGTTGACGTCACTCAGCCTCCCTACAGTGCCGACAAAACTGGGCAGAACGACGCTAGCGGCGCAATTCAACAGGCAATTTCTGATATTGCGGCAGGAACCACGTCCGCCAGCTACACCTCAACCCGGGACAAGATCATTTACTTTCCCGCCGGAACATACTTAGTGAAATATCCGCTCGTTTGGGGGAGTTGCGGCAGCGGCACAGGCGTGTGGACTTGGGCAAGCTACATCTCGCTAGTGGGTCACAATAAGGGCGACACGATCATCAAGCTCGGAAACAATGCATCTGGATTCACGAGCGGTACCAATCCTGGCATCAACCCGACAGTCACTCCGTCAGGGTGTGCTTCGATTGCCATTCCCTCGCGAGCGGTCATATTCACGGGGCCGAACTCTGCGTTAGGGAGTGCTGCGAACACGAACGTTGGGAACCCGAACGCCACAGGAAATACGGGGTTCAGAAATCACATCATGAACCTGACCATCGACACTGGGACCGGCAACTCAGCCGCGATTGGAATTGATTACATGGGGAGCAATAATTGCCGGCTCAGCGATGTAAACATCCTCTCCGACGATAACAGTGGGGATACCGGCCTGAGCATGCAACGACAATATCAGGGTCCCAATTTCGTAAAATATGTAACCATAGCCGGATTCGGAAAAGGAATTGCTCTTGCCTCAGGGTACGCAAACTGGATGGAGCACATTGTCCTGAACCGGCAAAATACTGCCGGCGTGTACTTTGGTTCCGGCGACGTTGCCACAATTCGGGACTTGAAGAGCAATAACAGCGTTCCGGCCATTACGAATACTTCGAACGGTGCTTCTGTAACCCTGCTCGACTCCAATCTCCAGGGTGGCAGCAGCTCGAACACGGCCGTCAACAACACTGCGGGATCTCCCAGGGTCTTCATCCGTAATACGAGCGAGACCGGCTACTCTGCGCTTGCCAACGGGACCACTTCTTACTGCGCCACGGAATGGGTGACCAACGCTCCGATAAACGCGACGAGTCCTGCTTCCACCTGCTCGCTCAATCTGTCTATCAATGAAACGCCAATTTTCTCCTCGGATGACTACACTTCGGGTAGCGTGAACATAACGACGTTGGGCGTCACGGCGAACGATGCGACTCACGATCAAGCGAGTGCCATCTCGTCGGCTATCGCCAGCTCGACTGCAGCGACCGTCTACTTTCCATTCGGTACGTACTATATCGGCAGCCCCATTACGATCAACACCACGCACGTACAGAGGCTCATTTTCTTTGGTGCAAAACTGAGCCCGATCAATTCTGGCTTTTCGGGTTCGGAAGTCGATCGACATTCACTCGGTACCTTCCCAGGGGCTCTGGATCCAGAACGCTCTTTTCGTGACCAACTATGACGCTCCTACGCATCAGTTTTTTCCGGGATCGACCAGCGGTACTCCGATCATCCTTCAGGAAGCCACGGCAACCGCGCCAGTGACCATTCTTAATTCCGAGAACATTTCCTATACCAGCAACTCGGGAGCGGGAACTGCCTATTTCGAGAGCGTGAACTACGGTCCCTTCATATTTAACGGGCAGACGGTGTACGCGCGACATCTCAATCCGGAACTACCTGCGACGCATGTCACTGTGAGCGGCGGGAGTGTTTGGATATTGGGGTTGAAAACGGAAAATCGCGATTCTCCATTGGGAACCACGCAGCCGGCTGTACCGATCGCAAACGTAAGCAACTCCGCGAACTTCGAAGTCTTGGGAGCGAGTATTTATGGAGCAAACAATTACGACGCCTCTGCGCCAATGTTTACTCTCTCTGGTTCCTTGACATCGATCTCGAGCATGACGACCGGAGCCGCATCGGGAGGAGAGTACGACGAGTGGATCAGCGAATCCAGAGGCGGCAACAGTGGCTTAGTCTGTGCGAACGGCTACACTACGGGTTCCTGCAACACAGCAGCCCATTCGTATCCGCGGCCCACAGGTTCGGTGATCCCACTGTATATCGGTCACTGAATTCAGTAACCACGACAGCAATCCGACAGCGACTCTGGTGGTTGACTGGAGGTAGCCGACATCGCCGCGAGCAAACCGCCGGGGCTTTGGGCGTAACGACCAGCATGTGCCTCCCCCAGGCTTACCGCTCGCCAACCGGAACAGGATCGGAGACAACGCCTCAGTATGCAGGACCGCAAGGCGTGGGATGCGAGCTTCCCTTCCCAGGAGGCACAGAAGGATTGATCAGGACGTTGAAGGTTTGCCCGTTAATCCATGACCTGCCCCACAAGGATGCGCGTACAATTGGAAGCTTCGGAAGCTCACTCCTTCTGACGGAAGAGGAAGCATCTTGAGCATTCGCGCCGCAAACAGTACCGGGTCCGCGCTTCAGTGACACAATTTTAATCTTTGGCCGCCATGGGGCTTTGCCGCCCTCGACTTCAACCTTCGCTAAGCCGTTGGAGGTGCCAATGGGTCGCACACCTGAACATCTGCAGCACATCCTCAACAATCTGCTCGAAGCCGGATTGCTCACCACGGAAGAAGCCGATGCCTTGAAACAGGGTGCCAGCAATCCGGAAGCCTTCGAGCTGATTTTGAAGAAATTTCAGACTGCCGACTCCATCCCGCCCCTCGGTCCCGAGCAGTACTACCGAGAGGGCACCCAGCGGTTTGAGTTGATATGGCCTCTGCGCGCCGCCCTACCTCTGCCCTTCGACAAACTTGATCGCAAGACTCAGTTCTTTGTGCTTTTTCAGGAGTGGGCGCGACGGGAGTTAGATGGCACCGCAGTTCTCAACTCCCGCCAGCCCGAAGATGCGAATCCCATTTTCGATGAATGTATTGCAAGGGCCCAGCAACTCCAGATCGGCGAACTCATCGCACGTAGTTACGAGGGTCGAATGCGCGTCGCCGAAAAGCTTTCTGACCGCAAAGTGGTTGGAAAGTGGTCGGAGCTAGCGATGAAAGCCCGGTCAGAAAATGGATAGCGCTGCCCTTCATCACGCCCGGGTGGACGCAATGATCCATTTCGAGGAAGGGCGAATCACTGAAACCGAAGCGTGTTACGAAGAATTACTTCTTTCTGACCCTCCTCTGACGCCCAAGCAGGAACTCGAGTGCCGCCGCGATCACAGCACAGTGCTCGCCTTTGCCAACCGGTGGCAGGAAGCGTGGGCAGAACTGGTTACTTGCGACGACCTTGTGCAGCGATTGACGCCCTTTGAACGCAAAATGAATACGAGCGTCCTATTGCATGCCAAGGTGAAGTTGCTTGCCGATCCGGACGCAGACACCTACGATCCGCCAGCGGCCTTGGGTCTGGTGGAAAGGCTGCGAGACGAATCCGCGTTCCCCTGGTTGGCCGACGAACTCGAGTCCGAATTGGCACTGCGGGGGAAAGACTGGGAGCGATGCATTGAATGCTCCGGCAATGCCTTGAAGCGTCTCGACGCTGAGGGTTGGCGCAAGCCAATCGCGGTTCTGCGCCGTCGCATGGGTGAAGCACACACGCACTTAAATGAATTCGGTGCCGCCCGGCACGATCTTCAGTCGGCGTCCGAGTTTTTCGACCAATTCGGAACTCCCGAAGACCAGGCGCGAACGCAACTCGCCTTTGCGCGTCTGGAGTCTCTATCCGGCAAACACGAGAAGGCTTGGGATCTCGCGCAAAGTTCGCTGGCAAATATCGAGACACTTATCCGCAATTTTCGCGTGGTGGGAGAGCAACAACAGTTTCTTCGTGACAAGCTGCGCTACTACGATGATTCTTTTGACATCGCCGTCGCCTGCGGAGGCGACGAAGGACTGCGCCGCGCGTGGACCGTCGCCGAGCGCGCAAAGAGCTTTCACCTTTGCCAGCTGCTTGCGAACGCCGATGTTCGATTATTTGAGGGAGTTGATCCGGCAGCGATCAACCGCCTTCGCGAACTGGAATCGCAGTTGGATACCGGCAGTCGCGCTGTTCTGCTTTGTGACCCGGCGGACCGCGACCGCAAGGAACAAGAAGTCCAGAATACTGCCGTCGAAAGGCAAGCGCTTCTTTTTCAAATCATGAAAGACAATCCGCGCTGGGCTGCTTTGAACGCTCCCATCGCGAGCAGATATTGGCAAGGTAGTCGAGGCTTTGCCCAAAAATTGCGTCCCGATTTCATATTTTTGGCGCGATCACGCCGATGGTGGCGCTGATCTTTCTATTTTCTTTCTCGGCCAAAAGCGTGGATTCCGGCTCGCGGTCGTGCATTGGTCCAGAGAAGAAGCGGCCGAACTTCGCCGAATGCGTCAGCCTGCTTTCTGGTCATTTCGGCCCCGCCACCAGTGTCAACCTGCTGCAACGGATGCTCGCGAAGATCTTTCCCGACGAACTTTGGCGCGAACTTGAAGCTGGCCAGCACCTTCTGTTCAGCCCACATGCGGAAGTCCGCGGACTGCCGATTCACGCCTTCGATCTCGGCACCGAGGAATACGTTATTCAACGTTGGCCGGTACAATACGTCCCGACGCTTTCCATGGCACTCTTGGATCGTTCCAAGGCGGTGACAGATAGAGGTGCTGCTGATGGGGTGCCCCATCACTCCGCGCAATCCTGTTGAGCTTGATAAGGTTCCCATGGAGATCGAGCAATTGCGCTCCACGTGGGAGTCGAAGCGGCCCGGACGTGTGGACAGTTGCATCATTTCCCCCTCCGGTTCGCCGGAAACGGCTGGGTATCCGCTCTCCAAGTGGCAAGAATATCAAGTGCTGCACTTTTCATGTCACGGCAGTTTCTCTGCCGGCGGACCGTTTGACGCTGCCCTGTTGTTGGGCAGCGACGATGTTCGCCCTACAGAACTCTTTACCATTCATCTGAAAGAACTTTAGTCGTCCTGAGCGCCTGCGATCTGGGGAAGGTAGGTTCGCCAGTCAACGGATCCAAATGCGATGAGTGGCTGGGATTCTATCTCCCGCTGTTTTACGCGGGCGCCGGCCAATTGCTCGTCAGCCTTTGGGAGGCTGACGACGACACTACGGTCGAGATTATGCAGGCACTCTATTCGAAGATTGCAGATGGCGTCTCTGCTTCGGAAGCACTGCGCCTCGCACTGTACGATAGAGTGCAGAGTCTTCCCGAGCAACTTTGGGCCAAACTGGTTCCTGGTCGGATTCCTGAACATAGTTCTTAGGAGGTCATAATGGCGGACCAAATCACCATCGAACTGCCGAAAGACACGTCACCTGCGGACATCGATGCAATTCAGACAGCGCTCAAGCAACTGCCAGACGTTAAGGGAGCAGGCGTCTACAAACAAGAGGGGTTGCGCCTGCGGACCTCGATGCTGTGGGTCAAACTCGCTGCCACAGCCCTTCCCGTCATTGCTCAAATCGTGGACATGCTTCGCAAGAAGATGATTCAGAGGGCATCGATCACGTTGCCGAGTGGACTCAAGGTCGACGCCGACAAGGCGACCGTAGAGGAGATTCAACAGTTGCTGAAATCTGCGGAGAAAGGGGCTGCCAAGCCATAGCTAAACATCCGAAGGCTTGTCGCGGTGTCCCGATGCTCTGGTCGAGCCATCGTGGAGTGTTGTCCCTCGCGAGCAACGTGTGAACCGGCAATGAAGACAACTCGCTGCGACTCTCACCCAGACGCACTGGGTTGATAAGGATCACAGCAGCTGTAGGGCAAACGCCCAGCCCCGTGCCGAAGAGAAGCTGGACCATCATTTCTTCGCTTCCGTGTCTATTGATTTGGCGCCAGAAGGATCGCTCAGGGAGGTCCAAGCACACCCTGATTGTTGACAACGGTGTAATCTCGGGGCCATCCTGCTGGGGAGTCGGAGAGTGCTGGCTGCGTTGAAGGGAAAGGCCAGTTTCACGGCGCAAGGTCATTCTCAAGTCGGTCAACCGCCAGTCGAGCCGAAGTTGACGTAAAATCGCCATGGTTAGTCCGTCAGGTCCTTAGATTGTCCGGCTAGGAAAGTTTGGTTGTTGACTTTTGTTTCAAATGGAGGGCGACTTCGATGGCCCTGATGAAGTGTCCAGAATGCATGCGTCAAGTCTCCGATCAAGCCGTCAACTGCCCGAACTGTGGCTACCCGCTTGCTCAATCGAAAGCGCCAGATTTGCAGGCGATTCTCTGCGTTGGCCGCTGGCTAGCGCAGTCGGGGACACTGGTGGACGCAGAATTGGAGGCGATCTTTTCCCCCGACAACACATTCCAGGGCATGACTCGACCGGATCCGAATCGAGCGTCAGGGATTCAGATGGTAGCCTATGCGAACTTTTGGGGCAGATGGCAGGTCGCGGGGCCGCAACTTTTTTTAGATTTCCCGCTCACGATGATGAGCGGTCCCCACCAGACTCAGATTGCGATGCAGATTACCAGGATTTCAGATCAAGCCATGAGCGCCGTCGACAAGTTCGGGCGACCTTGGGAATGGCGGCGCGTGGATCAGGTACTCGCGAGTCCGCCAGGCACATCAGAGCTAGAGGAGCACATGAGGAAGCAGAAACTCCTGGGCACGATGCTTACAAACCTCGCCGATATGCGTTACAAAATGCTCAAATCGGTCGCAGAGAAGTTCGGCGAAGAAGAAGCAGACAACTCGGTCAGATCGAAACGCGCTCGATCCACCAAGAAGACGCCGAAGGGCTGAAGAAGGTCCGGTGGGTGGGATGCCGACCGTCGTCCGGCACGAGAGCTTATCTTCGTTTTTTGCGGCTGTTCTTTGCGGCAGGCTCGGCGGCAGTGTTCCCCGACTTCGTGTCTCGTCTGAGCCGCTTCAGGTCTGCACGAATTTCAGATGTGTGTTGATAGCGCAGGTTCGGTCCTTCTCCAGACATTGCAGGACTCCGGGTGTATCCCCCTACCCAGTTAGGGTCAGATAACAGATGACAAAGAAATGAGAGTTCCGGAAGGAGAACGTCCGAACGTGAAATAAAGCTCCTATCCGAGGACAGGAGCTAAGGGTCTTTCAATTTTCTTCAGGGCTGAGTTCATCAGGCTGAATTCCGCCAGCCAGGTCGGCGGTGTAGAGCCATCGGCCTTTTCCCAAGACCGGCGCTATCTGTCCCGCCGCTTCTTTCCCAGGCTCGTCCCCGTCCAACAGCAAAATAATACGTTTGAATCGTTCGGGGAGCAAGAGTTGATTCCCTGAAAGCGTGCGCCCCACAAGGCTTACAGCGGGCACCGTCACCTGCGCCGCTTCCACCACCAGGAAGCGCAAGATCGAACTGCCGTGCTGCGCTTCGGAGTATGGACTTCCAGTCGCTATCGCGCATCCCAATCCCCTCTGGCTCTCATTGAATACCCAGAGGTGGAAGTCAAAACTAGAAAGTCGTAAGTAAGACAATCTCCAAAACGAGATTGTGCGTAGTTGAGTCTCACTCTCGTTGATGGATGTTAAATTCCAATTTGCACTCAAAACCTTCTACTTTCAGCAGACCCACTTTAGGGATTGCGCAGGAAGCCATGATTTATAAATGTGCCGTTATCGTAGTACCCCGTAATTTCTCCAGAAGGGTTAATGCTTGTGGGAGAAGTATTGATCGAGTTCGGAGGGTCGAAAGTGACGAACCATCGTGCGTGCGCACGAAGCCGTGACGAACATTGTTTGCATCAACGAAAAGACCCGTGATTACTCCCGCAGGGTTGATGCTGAGCGCGACCGTAAGGGTTGAGCCCAGAGGATCAAACGTTGTGAACGTCCCGTCGTGCTTGCGCAAAAATCCGTGACCTGAAAAATTCCCCGTGATTTCCCCCGCTGCATTGATGCCTGTGGGTTGGCTGCCAAAGTCGCCTCTGGCGGGTCGAATGTCCTGATAGACCCATCGCGAGCGCGCATGGAGCTGTGTGCCGTGCTATTCACGTCTTGGTACCATCCCGTGATTAGCCCTGCAGGATTGATGCCGACGGGGAGGGTGAAGGTCGAGCCCGGGGGATCGAAGGTCTCGAAGGTACCGTCGCGAGTCCGCAGGAAGCCGTGAGACTGCGAGCCACTATCAGAATACTGGCCGGTGATCGCCCCCGCCGGGTTGATGCTTGTGGCAGCGGTGGCAAACGAACCTGGGAAATCAAACGTTCTGATGGAGCCGTCGCGAGTGCATGAAGCCGTGCGCAAAAGAGGTCGCGTCACTGTAGGTTCCAACGGCTATTCCCGCCGGGTTGATGCTTGCCGGGAATGTACCGGTCGAGCCCGGAGGATCAAAAATAGTGAAGGTAGGCTTTTGAGCACTTCCGTAAGCGCTCAAGCTCATCACAGAAAGGACGATGGAAAGGATAAGCGATGATGGTGTCCGCAGAGCTGCTTGAAAGTCTCGAGCAAGAATTGTTCTGTTCGTGTTCATTGATCATTCCTTTGCGGACATATTACAAGTCCGATCACGAGCGGGGTCAGGGACGGCCGATTGTTCTTTGGATTGGGGGATCGCTTTTTATCATCGTTGGAAAACGGACCTTGTTATTTCACGAAGTAGGTCCTATTGGTGTGCATACCTCGCTGTCACGCTGTCTATCGGAGTTTCTCTGACATTGGAGAAATCACATTATCCCACGACTAAAGATACGATCCTAATCGATCGACAAGAAGTCGGCGGACGGGCAAGGATGTTGCGAAGAGTGCGAGAGGCAATATTAGCAAGAAGTGTGGGGCTCGACAATTCCGTAAGACGTAAGCGACCAATTCAAGACAAGACGGTGTCAACACCAGGACGATTCAGAAAGCTTGACTATCTGGAGGACCTGGGCTTACCGTCGACAAAACAGCTCATTTCCCTGGAGTCTTCGGACCTCTATTCGGCGCCGACTGCGGATTAAAGTGTCGACGCACTCCTTAGGGAGATCCAATTCATAGTTGTGCGGAAACTCCAAGTCAGATACTGCACCCGTATTTTGCGCCGTACCGCTGCCATTGCATCTCACGAAGGCGCATCCGCAACACCGTCCTGGATTTCTGAAAGGAAATTAGCATGCTCACTAAGCCACCTACTATTGCTCAATTGCATCCGGGTGCTCGACGAGGGGTGAGATCCCTCATTTTTCGCGTAGCCGTCTGCACGCTGGCGCTCAGCTTATTCGCAAATGCTAAGGATCGGATCTTAATCACCCTCGATGTTCCAGGCGCAATCCAGACCTTTCCTTTCAGCATCAGTTCTGCGGGGGCGATCACGGGGGCATATTTCGGCGCGGACCTTATTACTCACGGCTTTCTGCACGCTCGCAATGGCGCCGTCATTAGCTTTGACCCACCCGGTTCGACCAGTACCGACCCTCAAAGCATCACTTTTGAGGAGGTAATCACAGGAGACTACAGTGACGCAAGCGGTATTGCCCATGGCTTCGTACGCGCTGTTGACGGCACCATCACTGCCTTCGATGTTCCGGGGTCGTTCAGCACCTTCCCCTCGAGCATTAACCGCCGGGGAACGATCACGGGGACTTATGAGGACGTGAATCTTACCGAGCACGGCGGTGGTGACTGGGTCGGTGCTAGAAGCACACTTGAGGAAGCTTTGTGACAAGAACGGCATTCCTACTGTGAAGGCAGACGGAAAGTCAAAGACTGGTGAACCACTCAACCAAGACCTCGCAGCGGCTGGTGTGTACTCAAAGCTAGAACTCAAGAATGTCACTGCTTGGCTCGATTTACGCAACAAGGCGGCCCACGGCGAATACAAAGAGTATGATGCAACCCATGTCGATGATGTTCTTCGAAGCGTGCGAAGTTTCATGACACGTTATCCAGCATGAGCAGGAAAAAACAAAAATCCGTCCCTTCTCGTGAAGTGGGTTGTATTCCACGAACGTGGACCCGGAAGAGATTCTTTTCGTGGTAAAGGAGATAACTCTTCTTCACGAAGACGGAGAGAAGCCAGATTTCTATTCCGCAACTGCGATTCTCGCTGAACGTTATGAAGGGCAATCGAATGCTGTGGGGAAGATGATTGCAATTATGACTCGAATGCACTCCCTGGCTCAACTCATGGAAAAGAAGGACGAGAGAATGCGTGGCTAGACAATGGACGCAATCGAAGTGGGTTGTATGCTTACGAACGATGCTGTCTTCACGGCTACGGCGAAGTGTTCATTGAAGACTGATGGGAAGCGTAGCTACTTCATAAACGGCGACGGCTTCCAGGACGTAGTGATCTGCAATGAGGCTGGGCCACACCTTGTCCGTCCTGCTGGCAAAGAGCGACGGCTCTCTCGCGGATGAATTACTGTTTCCCCGGCGGCGGCGATGAGTCTTCTGCGGTGGCGGCCGGCGACTTCAACCGCGACGGTCTCGCGGACTTGGTCCTATCCGGACTCGACGATCGGAACAGCAAAGGGATCATGACGATCCTGCGTGGAGTCACCCCGCCCCGGTGAATCGAGCGACACGCTGCAGTTCAATGTTGCGCGACCCATTCAAAGCCCGGTTTTGTCTTGAGTGAGGCAGTTCGACGCCTGGACAAAGCTTTTCCACTGGCTCGCTCGCGCTTCCGCGAGGTCCAGTCCGATTCGATCTCGACTTGTCCCTCACAGCCAGTCGCGTGCTCGAGAATGCTGCTCCACACGAGGCTACGGGGCAGGTCATTCCCCCGGCAGAACCTACAACAGTGCAGTAATCGAATCACTTGGAGACTGGTGGGCGGGAAAGAATAGCGAATTCCGCCGGCCGTGCAGGTACGGACTTTCGGTCCGACCCATGCATCTCTGCGGTCACTGCCCCAGGAAGTGAACGGAAGCTTATCTCATTGCCGAATAGCTTTCTCTGCGTCATACGCACGGTTTCATACAGTATCTGTCAGCACTGGGACCTAAGTTCAGGCCAACCTTAGCCGGGGAAAGCCGCTAGCAACGCGGATTCCTGAATCATTTTTTATTAGAATCGCCGACTAGGGCCTTCCGGCACTGAAACTGAATATTACCGACGAGAGCGTCGGCAACATGGTCGCTGTTCCATGCACTCGGTCCAATCCCAGAAACAAACTGGCCAGCCGGACACGATAAGAATGCAGGCTGACCTCTTCTGAACCCCTGTTTGTCTTGATCGCCGTCAGTTTTCCCGATTGCATCCACTTCGGATTGAAGCTTGTTTATCTGGGCTCGAAGTGTCCCCATGTTTTGAGCGATTTTCTCCGCTATTCTCTCAGGCTCGACGGTTGCTTGAGGCCAGTAAACATGGTACAGGCCAGCCGATGTAGTCAAAGTGAGCGATGCTGGGTCGTAGAATTGACCACCATCCTCTGTTGCTTTACTCGTCCGCGCACATTCGATAGAGTAAGTTCCCGTGTTCGCATCGATTGTATGCGTGGTTCCAATCCCGTATGTAATGTTCATTAGCCTACCGGTCCGACGCAGGACACATTGGGGCTATGTCCGAGACTGCTGATGGCGACAGAACTGCCCCCCACGACGTTAATCGAGAGAGTAACCAGGGCCGGAACGCCAAATACATGATCGATTGAGTTTCGGCTAGTTGCGAAATGGACACAGTCTGCCGTCGTCTGCAATGCCTTCTCGACCACTAGGGTGTTTTGAGTGTACGTCGCTTTGCGCTCATGTCTCGAAGAGGAATAGGATCTACAAAAATTGTGAACGCTTACCTCATTATTTCCGGCGGCTTCCATCCCTTCCATCGGGACGTAGTTGTAAACGATTTTAGCCCCTGTGTTTACATACTGACTCTTCTCAGAGCCATCATAATTACAATAGTTGTCGTAGACGCTGTCATAGTACTCATAACTAGATGTGTTTAGATAGGCGTTGTGCGCTGCGTTCAAGATGATGGCTTGGCATACGGCGAGGGCAGAAGGGTCAGATTGACAATTACCCAGAACAGGAAGCAGAAACATCACAACTAAGAGCGTGCACCGTTGCATCGTGATTCCTCCCAAATTTTGATTCCGCTGGGATCAGAGTATACAGTTGGGGAAGACTCCGCTTCTGAGTTTTCGAGCTCTCTCCTGGCAAGCCCTGATCCCTAGAAGAGGGCCACGCCTTGCCGAGTGGCCCCGATGGGCCGCCAATCGCTTTTGCTCTGAGCGATCTCCCCAAACACCCCTACGCCTTTCTGGAGATTTCAACCGACTTGAGATGTTTCCGATCTAGCCTTGGGTCATCTTCGCCGTGCAACGCGCAAATCGTGGATTCCCGCGAGGCGTCCGACAGGTTAAGGCGAATCCGGCCACCGAGCTGACACACCAGCCGTGCCGCAAGCCATCCATCAGTCCATCCCGGCTTGACTCATTGTTCGTGAGCCGCGTGTGGAGACATCCATTCGGCGGAACAGAACCTACTGCTCACCACCAGCCAACACCGCGTTGGCCGGGTAGGAGCTTATTCCGGTTAGTGAGGTCGAGCAGGCGAGTGCGAATGCGATCGATGCCGATCTCCGCGCTGCCCGTTAGAAAATCTGCGCTTATGGTAGGCGCATCATTCGTGGAATGTACTCGTTCGGAACCGTCCGACATCGTCTTCTTGGCAATCTCACAGCAAGCGTTGTACTCGAATCGACCCGGGACGGCGCCCCAGGTGGTAAGACCCCAGACACTTTGTGGGTGGGAAGTGACTCGCGTAAATGGCACAGCCGTGCCTCAAACCCTCACTATTGGGCTACTCTAGAGGCGCCTGAAATCACACGATTGTGCGATAATCCTGCTTCTTTCCTGGCTTTCCTAGCATCGCGATGTTATCAAATCGATCCTCTTGATTTAGACACGGCGGGAATGTGATCGAGACAAGGTCCCAGAATAATCCATGCTTACTGGTGAAATTCGCAATCAAATCGACCAAATCTGGAATGCCTTCTGGTCGGGCGGGATCTCCAACCCCCTTGAAGTCATTGAGCAAATCACCTACCTTGCTCTTTCTCAAGCGTCTGGACGAACTGGAAACTGCCGAGGAACTGAAGGCCAATCGCGAAAAAGAAGCCGATGCAGAAGCGCTTCTTTCCCGAGGGCAAGGACAACAAGAAGCGCTCACTACCAGGATTTCCGCTGGAACCGCTTCAAGAACTTCGATCCGCGTGACATGTATGCGGTCATCAGCGAGCATGTCTTCCCTTGGCTGCGCACTCTGGGCGGCAGACGGCACAACCTACTCCAAGCACATGGAAGGGGCCCGCTTCACCATTCCCACGCCCGCGCTGCTCGCCAAAGTCGTGGACATGATCGACAAGGTCCCCATGGAGGACCGCGACACCAAGGGCGATCTCTACGAGTACATGCTGGGCAAGATCGCCACCGCCGGGCAGAACGGGCAGTTTCGCACGCCGCGCCACATCATCCGGCTGATGGTGGAGATGGTTGAGCCCAAGCCCACGGACATCGTCTGCGATCCGGCCTGCGGAACCTGCGGGTTTCTGGTGGCCGTCGGCGAATCGCTGCGCGAGCGGCATCCCGAGGTGCTGACCAACGCCAAGCTCCGGCAGCATTTTCATCAGGGACCTGTTCCATGGCTTCGACTTCGACAACACCATGCTGCGCATCGGCAGCATGAACATGCTGCTGCACGGCGTGGAGAATCCGGACGTGATCTATCGCGATTCGCTCTCCCAGGATCACGCCGGCGAGGAAGAGAAATACACGCTGGTCATGGCGAATCCGCCGTTTGCCGGATCGCTCGACTACGAAAGCTGCGCCAAGGATTTGCAGCAGGTGGTCAAGACCAAGAAGACCGAACTGCTTTTTCTGGCGCTGTTTCTGCGGCTGCTCAAGCCCGGCGGACGCGCCGCCGTCATCGTGCCCGACGGCGTGCTCTTCGGATCGAGCAATGCGCACAAGAGCCTGCGCAGAGTGCTGGTCGAAGACCAGAAGCTCGATGCGGTGATCTCGCTGCCGGGCGGCGTGTTCAAGCCCTATGCCGGAGTCTCGACCGCGATCCTGCTCTTCACCAAGACGAACTCCGGCGGCACCGATCAGGTCTGGTTTTACGATGTGGACGCCGACGGCTGGTCGCTCGACGACAAGCGCACGCCGCTGCTGAGTGAAGACAAGCTCGGCTGCCGTGCCGAAGGCCAAGCTCAGCGCTGACGAGCACGCGAAAAACAACCTGCCGGACATCCTGGCCCGATGGAGTGAGCGCGATGGCACGGAGCGTCAAGCGGCCGCGCACGGCGCAGAGTTTCTGCGTGCCCGAAAGCCGACATCGCCGCGCAGGGCTACGACCTGAGCCTCAACCGCTATAAAGAGGTTGTGCATGAGGAAGTGGCGCATCGTGCGCCGAAGGAGATCCTTGCCGATCTGGCGAACTGGAGGTGGAGATTCAGCAGGGGATAAAGGAATTGGAGGGGATGCTGAAGTGAGTGAGACTGCATACCTACCGTTGAATGATGTTGCCGAGAACGTTACGGTGGGATACGTCGGTCCCAGCTCCGAATACTTTTGCGACAATGGTGTCCCATTCTTGCGAACAGGGAATGTGGGCACACGCCGGATCATCTTCTCGAACCTTAAGTCCGTTGTTCCTGAGTTTCACCGGAAGCAGCGGAAATCCGCGTTGAAGTCAGGAGATGTGGTCGTCTCGCGTGTGATCTCCGATGAAATAAATGCTGCAGTCATACCGCCGCAACTAGACGGTGCTAACTGCGGGAACGTCATCGTTATTCGGCCTGGAGCTTTATTACATCCGGATTACCTCGTCACTTAATCGGTTTCCCGCCAGTCAGAGAGAGTTGCTTGGTCGCCAGGTTGGGTCTGCTCAGGCTGTCGTAACACCGGCGTCTTGAAATCTTGGAGAGTTCCGGTTCCGCCGATTAGTGAGCAGCGGCGGATTGCGGAGATGCTGGACCGGGCGGAGGCGTTGCGGGCCAAGCGCCGCGCCGCCCTCGCCCAACTCGACACCCTCACCCAATCCATCTTCCTCGACCTCTTCGGCGACCCAACTTCAAACAGGCACAAATGGCCCCGTAGGGGGCTAGACCAACTTTGCAAGTCGACCGACGATATTAAGTGTGGCCCCTTTGGCACCCAACTCGCGAAAAGCGAAGTCCGCTCAGAGGGAATTCCGCTGTGGGGCATCAAGAACGTCAATGCATTGTTCGCGTTACCCGCCTTTGAGTTTCTTGATGACAGAACTGCTAAACGGCTGATGCAGTACTCACTCGAATCGGGCGACATCGTCGCAGAGGATTATATCGGGCGATGGCTGGAGGAGGATTGCATCAAGGACGAGGCTCTTTGGACGTCTTCAGCTTCATTGTTCTCGGATTACAAGGCATGGTGTGAACGAAATGGTGACAAGCCAACAACGCCGAAAGGCCTTACGCAATCGCTTGAAGCCCGAGGCTTCATCCAGAAGAGGACCAATTCGGCCAGAGGGTTTTCTAGCATCGGAGTTCGACGAAGAGTGACACATGTGACAGATTGACCGGTTATCCCCCTCACGCGCGGGCGGACGCCCTATATAGGTTTCACCGTCACAAGTGTCACGGAGCAGGAATTAGGAAACGCAGATGCGGGAAGCATGATTTCAGAACAGCCCCAACCCGAATGGCTCGACCTTAAGGAACTGAGGCGTTATGCCTGTGTCTCCGAGCGAACTCTTCGTGAGTGGATTCATCGAACCGTCGACCCCTTGCCGGCCGTGCGCGTGGGCGGCAAGATCCTAGTTCGGAGAAGCGTATTCAACGCATGGC
Source organism: uncultured Acidobacteriota bacterium (assembly GCA_963819455.1). Classification (GTDB taxonomy): domain Bacteria; phylum Acidobacteriota; class Terriglobia; order Terriglobales; family Acidobacteriaceae; genus Sulfotelmatobacter. Next base: position 248,717 of record CAWFWF010000006.1, on the reverse strand, counting down.
TCGAGGCCCACCAGGTGAGGCATATTAGACGTAGGTTGTATCGTGGATGAATTAGTCGCCGGAGTGAAGGAGTTGGACTGATGGGTGTGAAAGTTCGCAAGAGAGGCAGCAACTGGTACGTGCTCGTCGACTACCACGGGCGTCGAAAATCGAAATGTGTCGGTAGCCGAGAGGCGGCAGAGCTGGTTCGGCGGCAGGTTGAGGCAAAGCTCGCTCTCGGGGACCTCAGCGTCCTCAATGCTCCGGATGACAAAAAGCCGACCTTCGACACGTATGCGGACGGCTGGCTGAAGGACTACGCCCGGATCGAATGCAAGACTTCAACAGCCCAGGGTTACGAAGGGGTCGTTGAACAGTACTTACGTCCGCGATTTGGCAAGAGGGTACTCAATGAGGTCCGGCGCGACGACATCAAATCGTTAATCAACGACCTGATCAGCAAGGGACTCTCGCGCAACACCGTCCGCAACGCTCTGTGCGTCATCCGCGGATTGTTTAACTACGCCATTGAGGAAGGGCTTGTCGAGTCCAACCCAGCGGCCCGTTTGGGACGCTTCACGCGGACGGCAAAGACTGCTGATACGAAAGGCATCGCGCTCACCACGCTGGAGGTCAAGCAGTTCCTGAAGGCTGCTCAAGAGTTCTCCCCTGACTACCATCCGCTCTTTCTGATGGCAGTGCGTGCGGGGCTGCGCCGCGGGGAACTCGTAGCGGTCCAGTGGGGCGACGTCCAACTCGGTGGCGATGACGAAGACTCGAATCGCTTCATCCTGGTGCAGCATAACTATGTGCGCCGCGAGCACACGACGACGAAGAGCAAGAAGTCGAGACGAGTGGATCTGTCCCGGGAACTCCGCAGAGTTCTCGTCGAGCTGCGAGACAAGCGCTTGCTGGAGGCTTACCTAAAAGGCAACAACGACATCTCCGCCGAACTCATTTTCAGATCCCCTGAGCGGACGATTCTCGACCCAGACAACCTCTACCATCGCGTATTTCTTCCAGTGCTGGCGAAGGCCGGGATTCGCAAGATTCGCTTGCATGATCTTCGACACACCTTCGGGTCGCTCTTGCTGCAAAATGGAGCCTCGATTGTCTACGTGAAAGAGCAGATGGGACACAGCTCGATCCAGGTGACCGTGGACACTTACGGACACCTGATTCCCGGCGCCAATGTCTGTTTCGTCGATCGGCTGGACGAGGTCAGTTCCGAAGAGGAAAAAACAAGGACGCAACAATCCGCAACTCCCGCGCAACAAGGCGAAATGGAGGTTCCGCCGGACCTCCTCCAAGTTGTTGATGAGATTGGTGGCGGCGGTAGGACTCGAACCTACGACCTACGGATTATGAGACCGTCGCTCTAACCACCTGAGCTACACCGCCACTTGAATCGGGAGGATGCGCGAAAGAGACTTGGGCCGATATGGGCTCGGCACCTTCGCCGCATGGAAGCAACAAACCTGACAGGGCGTTACATCCAGCGTTAATTTTAAGAGAGGGGTCGAAATAGGTCAAACCTCGGACGTGTTCAGTCCGGCTATACTCTCCCGCGTGGCCGTGTAAGAGAACGGTGTAGCGTTAGTTCGGGCATCAGGGAAATGGGTCAATCATGAAAGCACTTGCTGTGATTCCGGCTCGCTTGGCGTCGACTCGGCTGGCACGAAAAATGCTGCGCGAGATTATGGGGAAACCGCTGATCGGCGTTGTGTATGAGGCTGTTCGTTCGTCGCCTTTGCTGACGGATGTGGTTGTTGCCACCGACTCCGATGAGATTATGGAAAGCTGCCGGGCGCATGGTTGGAAGGCGGAGATGACGTCAGCGTCTCATCGCAGCGGGACCGAGCGCGTGCATGAGATTTCCGGCCGGATCCCGGCCGACGTATACATAAACGTCCAGGGAGATGAACCTTTGGTGCGGGCGGAGCAGATCGCTTCGCTGCTTTCGGTAATGGAGAATCCGACGGTTCAGGTGGGGACTCTCATGACGCCCGCCGTGGAGGTTGATGTCGCAAATCCTAATGCGGTAAAGGTTGTGACTGATCTGACTGGACGCGCGTTATATTTTTCTCGCGCAACCATTCCGTTTGATCGAGATGGAAGCAAACCGAGATATTTCAAGCACCTCGGCCTCTATGCGTACCGAAAAGGAGCGCTGGATCGATTCGTCGGTCTGCCGGAATCGTCGCTCGAAAAAAGCGAGCGGCTTGAACAACTGCGATTTCTAGAAAACGGAGTCGCGATCCATGTGGGAGAAACTCCGCATGACAGTGTGGGAGTTGATACCGAAGAAGATTTGCAGCGAGTGATAGAAATTCTGAAGCGACGATGAGAGCGTCGAACTGCAAGTTTGGCCGCTTATTTCTGCGCATGCGTGATGGCAGGATTCTTGCGCTCTTCGTCCAATCTTTGGCGCAATTGTTCGCGTCCTCGTTGAGCAAGATCTTGGCAAGCCCTCGAATTCACCAGCAGATCAGCGTCGGTTGATTGACTGCGAGATGCGATGCGATCCCAAAATGCGGAAGATCCCGGGTGGGTGGTCAGCAGAATGTCGCACGGCGTCTCTTCCAAGAATTTGAAACTTCTCTCGAAATCATCGAGGCTGTGAGGATGAGCGTGGGTGTCGCTGAATCGAAAGCCGGGAGATGAGACGGGCGTCAAGCTGTCGGCGTAAACAAAGTTGCGGCAGATCGCTTTTTGACAAGAACGCCATGTCCAGCTTGTGCCTCCGGGGGTGTGTCCGGGAGTCAGGTGGGCTGTCACCTGGAGTTCACCCACTGCAACGGTTTCTCCGTCACGCAATTCGTGCACGTTCTTGATGGGGGATATGTCATCGATAATGCCGAGTTGTGGGTCTCCTTTTGCCAACCCGGCCAGTTCTCATCACGGCTGCGCTCCAAGGGCTCGCGAGCACACGGGCGCCGCTGAGGCGCTGCAATTCAGCGATCCCGCCGGCATGATCAAAGTGGACGTGAGAATTCAAAATGATCTTCACATCCTCGATCCGAAATCCCAAAGAACGAATATTCGCCGTGATTTGCTCTGCCGATTCCGGGAGAGCCCCATCAATCAGAATGTGTCCGGTCGGAGACGTGATCAGAATCGAACTGAGACCATGGGGACCGACATAGTAGGTGTCGGCGAAGATTCGAAATGGCGCCTGTTTGACGTTCCACTCGGCACAATCCTTACACGGATGGTGCGCGCCTTGAGCGAGAGCGCAGGTGAGCAGGAGCGCGATCGAGCAGACCGACTTCGCCGATTTGAGAAAGTTGAATCTCAAGAGCGTGGCTGAGCGTGTTGGGTCCGACCCCATTCTTCCGCAGCGGCAAGTCGGCGAGATATGGAGGGATGAGAATGGAAGAACCATTCCACCCATTTCGAGGGAGTACGCTCCGCAAGATTCTGTTCTGCCAGTTTGTTCATCGAAGAAATGAACGGCTCCACAGTTGCGGTGGTCTCGAAGGCGTAACGGTCGGCCTGGCGCTCGTTGAAGCGGGAGTAGGCGTTGAGAGCCGGCATCAGAAGGAACGAAAGCACAACCGAGACCAAGGCAAGCAAGGGCAGATTGGCAAAGTCCGAAAGTTCCTCAAACCAGTGCTGATCGACAGCGAAATGAAGCGTCCAATTGGCCGCCCAGAAACCGAGGAAGGTGACGGCGGCCTGAACGAAGATGCTCTTCAGAATATGCCGGTGAACATGATGGCCGAGTTCGTGGGCAAGTACTGCTTCGATCTCCTCGGGCGTGTAGTTATCGAGAAGCGTGTCCGCAAGAATGATGCGGCGAGTATTTCCTAGACCGGTGAGCGCAGCATTGGCTTTCTTGCTTTTCTCCGAGAGTTTCCATCGGTAGATGCCGCGAACCCTCGTGCCCGCATGCTCACTCAGCATAATCAATCGCCGCCGAAGGTCTTCATTCTCGAGTGGTTCGAATTTATAGAAGATGGGAAACAGTGCCACAGGGGCGAGTTGAGCCAATAGGACGAACAGTCCCATAAAGAGGGCCCAAGCCAGCATCCACCAATGCTGCGGCCATTGACGGATAGTGAAGTACAAAAGCTCTACTACGATACCGCCGAGCACCAGGCTAACGAGAAAGCCCTTGATCTGATCCCAGATCCATGAAGCAAGCTTCTGAGTTGTCAGCTTGAACTGTTTTTCGAGGCGAAAGCCATAGTAGTCAAGGGCGAGGCTTATGGCCTTACCGATCCCAAGCAGAAGTACGAGGTACACGAACAAAGCCAGAGAATAGGTCTGGAAGATGCGGAAGGCTAAATCGCGGAGCGAGTCAGACCAGCGCGTCGCGAGGATGACGATCAGAAAAGCGAAGCTCGCACCAATATCGGCGATTTCGAGCCACCGCCGCGTCCGGTTGTAACGGAGCGACTCTGGAGAATCAGCTTGAGCGGAATTTTGATCGTCGACCATTACTAGCCTTTGTTCCGGACGAAATCCTCGCCGGTGGCGAGAAATTCATTGACCAACTCGGGGGACGAAGCCTCTGTGTAAAGCCGAAGAAGCGGTTCGGTCCCCGAGGCTCGGAATAATACCCAAGCTTCGGCTCCGTTTCCGTTGGTCGGAGCGTCCAGGAAGAACTTCACCCCGTCGAGCGTTTCTTTTTTCAGGACGCGGTATTTCCCCAGTGATTGAGTTCCCTCGGAGCGCGCACGCTGGATCGCGTTCTGCTTTACATCTTCCGGAATGTGGAGATCGCGCCTGCCGTAGTAGTGAGGCCCGAACTCGCGCTGCAGGTCGGCCACGAGTTGACCCAGCGGCTTACCTTCTTCCGCCATTACGTTCGCCAGCAGAAGGGAGTTCAAGACGCCGTCCCGCTCGGGCAGAAACCGCGAGTAGCCGATGCCTCCGGATTCCTCGCCACCGATCAGGATGTCGTGTTCCATCATCAGGTCGGCAATGTACTTAAAGCCAATCGACGTCTCATGCAATTTGCGTCCGTACTTTGCCGAGATACGATCGAGCATGCGAGTTGTATTGAAGGCTCGCACGACATCGCCGGACCACTTCTTGCGCTCAAGGAGCCAACGCAGCAAAACGCAGAAAATCTTGTGCGAGTCGACGAAGGTTCCGTCCTCGGCGACAGCCCCGATACGATCGGCATCGCCGTCGGTGGCCAAACCGGCGTCGCATTTCTCCTTGACCACGATTTCCTGCAGCGCAGTGGTGTGAGGCGGAATCGGTTCGGGATTGATGCCCGGGAAGAGCGGGTTCAGTTCCTGGCGAATCGCGATGTGGCGCACTCCGCGTTCGGCAAAGATTCCGCCGATCACCCCACGACCCGAACCGTACATGGCATCTACGGCGAACTTGAACTTAGTCTTCGCTACCAGGTCCATGTCGGCGAAAGCACAAACCGCAGCGACGTAGTCCTTCTTGAGATCGACTTCGTCGATCGCAGCTTGATTGCCTCGCGGCGAAGCATCGGCGGCGAGTTCCTGTTCGATCTTCTTCATGATCGCGGGAGTGGCGGATCCACCGAAATTCCCTTTAAATTTCACTCCGTTCCAGTTCCACGGATTATGGCTGGAGGTCACCATGACGCCTCCGGCGGCGCACTGATGCTTTACGGCATAGGAGACGGCCGGGGTGGGAGTGTAGTCATTCGCGAGTTTTACCGGAATACCGGCGGTAGCAATGACTTCGGCAACAATTTGGGCCGCGCGAGGCGAGGCAAAGCGCGCGTCATATCCGACTACAACTCCACTTTTCGGCTGTTCATATTTAAGGACGTAGGAAGCGATCGCACCAGCAACGCGCCGCACGTTGTCGAAGGTGAAGTCCTCGGCGATGATTCCTCGCCATCCGTCGGTTCCGAATTTGATCTCTTGCGCCATAGTTCAGGTTGATCTGCTTTTTTGACTTGCGTTGGTGCTCTTTGCCCGATTTGCTTACGTCAGTTTATGCAATTTCTTCTCATCGAGGTATTTGACGACCTTACCGACATCCTGGGCATGTTGGCGAGTGGTGATCAGCAATGCATCGGGCGTCTCAACGACAACTAGATCGGTCACGCCTACAGCAGCGACAAACTTGCCTGGAGAGTGCACATAATTCCCGTGCGCATTCAGCAAAAAGACTCCAGAACCGACGACCAGATTGCCTTCTGGAGGCGTGGTCTTGCTGGTGTGATGCTCGTGCAGGGCCGTCCATGAGCCGAGATCGTTCCAACCAAAGTCGGCGGGTAAGCAGAAAATGTTGCCTTCTTGTTCGCCCTTCGCTGACCGCGGCTCAAGCACCGCGTAGTCCACGCTGATGTTTTCGCACTTGGGATAGAGACGGGAAAACGTCGAAGCGAACTTGCGGGTGCCGTATGCTGCCGCAATTTGTTCCAGCAAGGCAGCCGTCTTCGGCAGGTGCTCTTTCAGCGCGTCCACGAGGGTTTGAGCGCTCCACAAAAACATTCCACTGTTCCAAAAATAATTGCCAGCGGCGACGAACTCGGTTGCGGTTTCAGTGTTTGGCTTTTCGGTGAATCGCTTCACGTGCAGAGCGTCGGCCTGATAGAGCGATCCTGCCTCGATGTATCCGTAACCGGTTTCGGGGCGATTCGGACGAATTCCCAGCACCACGATGTTTGGGCCCGCCGCGGCCACTTCGATTCCTCGTTCAAGGGTCTCGCGATAGCGTTTCTCGTCGGCGATTACATGATCGGAAGGGAACAATCCAATGACAGCTTGCGGATCCTCGCGCAGAAGGAGAAATGCTGCCAATCCGATGGCGGGAGCAGTATTACGTCCCACTGGTTCGGCAAGGATTTGCTTCTTTGGGAGTTTTGGCAATTGTTGCGCGATGGCGGATTGAAGATCGCCATTCGTAATGATCCAAAACTTCTTGGCGGGCGCGAGAGGCAGCAACCGGGCCACTGTCTGCTGAATCATGGTCTGCTTGCCATCGAGCGCCAAAAGTTGCTTGGCGCGCCGTTTGCGGCTCAAAGGCCAGAAGCGGGTGCCGCGGCCTCCAGCGAGGATTACGGGATAGAAATTTGAATTCTTAGCCACAGATTCTCACAGATCTCCTGATGACGATGCGAAAAAAGGCACGACTACATTCTTGTCTGAGGCTCTGGAAGCGGCTTTCCAGGAACATAAGCCCGGAGAAACTCCAAAGCCCACTGCGGACGCACTTCGAACTTTCCCATACTTGCCGGAATTACAGCCGCGTCGCCCTTGGCGAGCGTAAGCGGTTCCATGCCATCCACTTCGATGACCCCGCAACCTTCCAAGCCGACCAGAATTTGCGCAGAGCTTTTTCCTGAGTCGTCGGTTGTGGCGAGATTCAACGGCTCCTTTGCCTCGAACATGTCGACGACAAAATAGGGAGCGGCCACTAAGGGGGAATGCCGATTCTTGCCATTCTCTTGCGGTGCGGAACGCAGCACTTTGCCGGATTTCACTTTCTCCTTCACGGCCGCCATACCGTCTTTCAGATGAAGTTCGCGGGGGCGACCGTAATCATATAGACGATAGGTCGTATCGGATTGTTGCTGGGTTTCTACAATGACGGATCCCGGGCCCAACGTATGGACGGTTCCTCCGGCGACGTAGATCATGTCCCCGGTGTAAACATCGACCCAGTTCAGGGCTTCTTCCGCACGGTTCTGGTGGATGGCCTCTTCCAATTGTGCCGCTGAAACCCCCGGCTTCAGACCCAATCCGATCTGCGATCCGGGCTTGGCGTGAGCGACATACCAGCACTCTGTCTTTCCCCACGGTTGACCTACCCGCACGGCTTGCGCATCGTCTGGGATGCACTTGCACTGACAACTTTTCGTGCGGAAAGAGAAATTTGAGGAGGAGGGGAAATCGTTTGGGATCGCGAGCAGCCTCGCCGACTAACTCACGCTGATGCTGTTCGCACAATTGGGCGAGAGCTTCTTCCCGGTAAGAGGACCATTGGCCACCTTGCAATCGTCGCCGCTGAGCCAAGCTTCGCCGATCTTTTCCTCGAACTTGTGGTTGGGATAGATCGGGGATAGGTCCTGCGTGCCCCAGGGGCGAGGATCGAATCCCGGAAGCATCAAAAGCGGATAAAGGTTTCCCATTCAATTCTTCTCAAAAGACATAGGCTAAGAAAAAGGCCGCTCGCGAAGGGAAACGGCCTTTGCCGAACCTATATAGTTCTGTATAGCAACGTTACGGATGAGTTCGTCGCAAATCCGTGTTTGCGAGCTAGAGCGCGCCGAAAAATTTTCCCATTCGCTCTAAACCGCGATCCAGTTCGGCTTTTGAGGTCGCATACGATACGCGGATGTGTTCGCTCGTTCCGAATCCCTCGCCCGGCACGGTGGCAACGTGAGCCTCGCGAAGCAAACGTCCTGCGACATCGGAAGCGGATTTTAAGCCGCCCCGTCCCAGAAAACTGGAAATGTTGGGATAAGCATAAAACGCTCCCTCGGGGAGAGTGCAAGTTACGCCCGGAATCGACCGCAAACCCTTCACGACATGATCGCGCAACTGGATATATTCGGCCCGCATTTCGGCAACGCACTCTTGAGGGCCTTTCAGGGCAGCCACGGCGGCCTTCTGAACAATTGATGTTGGGTTCGAAGTCGACTGGCTTTGCAGTTTCGACATCGCGCTGGTCACGGCCACAGGCGCCATCGCATATCCAAGGCGCCATCCGGTCATCGCGTACGTTTTGGACAGAGAGCCGAGGACCACAAAACGTTCCTTGTATTCACGGAGAGCGCCAACCGAGAAATTCTTGGCAGTGTAGTTCAAGTAGACATAGCACTCGTCCGATAGCACCCAAATTCCACGTTCGTGAGCGAGACGAATCACCTCGGTCATGTCCTCTGGGCTCATTACAGCTCCCGACGGGTTCGACGGAGAATTCAGAATGATCACCTTGGTGCGTGGCGTAATCAAACGCGCCACCATCTCGGCTGTGACCCGGAAACCTTGAGCCTCGTCAGCCTGAAGCAGGACGCAATTGCCGGCGGCGTAACGCACAATGTCTTTGAACGAAACCCAGTAGGGAACAGGCAGGATGACTTCGTCGCCGTGATCGACCAGGACTTGAATCGCGTTGAACAGCGCGTGCTTGCCGCCGGTCGAAGCGATGATCTCTTCGCGGCGGTAGTCCGAATCGAAGTCGATGTTATGGCGGTGGGCGATCGCGTCGCGCAATTCGGCAGTGCCCGCGACAGCCGTGTATTTCGTGAAATTGCCCTGAATGGCGGCAATCGCTGCATCCTTGATGTGCTGCGGAGTCGAGAAGTGCGGCTCGCCGGCGCCAAAGTCGACGACGTCGATTCCTTGCGAGCGCAGCTTGTCGGCTTCCGCTACCACTGCCATGGTGGCCGAAGGTTCAATCCGGTTGATCCGTTCCGTGAGTTTCAACGCTTCCGTAGTCGCCGTGGTCATGCCTTCTTCTTCTTTCTCCTGGGGATTTTCGCCAACTGAATTTCCCGTAGTTTGTAGGCGGGATCCAATTTTTCGCGCACTTTATGTTCGACAGTTTCGGGCACAAGCCCCTTGACCGGGCCGCCAGCCTGCGCCACTTCCCGCACTAACCGGGAGCTGACGTAGGAATACTTGTCGGCTGGCATCATGAATACGGTTTCGAGCGTGGGCTCGAGTTTGCGGTTCATGAGCGCCATCTGGAGCTCATATTCGTAATCGCTAATGGCGCGAATTCCGCGCAAAACGCACATCGCGTCCATCGATTTGGCGTATTCGACCATTAAGCCGTCGAACATGTCGATCCGGACATTACTGAGATCAGCGGTCAATTCGCGCAACATCTCCATTCGCTCAGCCACACTGAACATGGGACTTTTTTCCGGATTCCGCAAGATGGCGACGACTAGCTCTTCAAAGATCTTGCTGCCTCTCTGAATGAGATCGAGGTGCCCGTTCGTGGGCGGATCAAACGAACCGGGATAGATGGCCCTGCCCTTGTTCAATAGTCCTCAGGAAGGCTGCAGGTTCAAGTTGGTCAAGCAGCCATGATGCGGCAACTAGAGATTCTATGCGGGCGGGAGGATCAATAGCAATTGCGGAAAGATTGTGACAGGAAATGTGAAGGGGAGAGCCGGGCGCGGCCAGAGCAGGGCCACGCCCGGAAGGCAACGGAGGTTAACGTTTCGCCGCAATTGGAACTTTGACCGGCTCCGGCGGTGCGCTGGGCATGGTGGTAACGCGGCCATTGGGCGGGTTGGCAGCAGCCGCTGCGGCGGGTTGCGGCGTCGCCACCGCCAGACCGAGAGCCTTGCGGACTTCTGCATCCAGCCGGGTCATAACATCCTTGTTATCTTTGAGGAACTGGCGGGCATTCTCGCGTCCCTGGCCAATGCGTTCGCTTTTGTAGCTGTACCACGAACCGGACTTTTCGATGATGTTGTTGTTCGCCGCTAGATCCAGCAGATCGCCTTCGCGCGAGATGCCTTCCCCGTAAAGGATGTCGAATTCGGCTTCGCGGAAGGGTGCAGCGACTTTATTTTTAACCACCTTCACCTTGGTGCGCGACCCGGTCACGACATCGCCCTCTTTGATTGCCGCGATGCGGCGGATGTCGACGCGTACCGAGGAATAGAATTTGAGGGCTCGACCGCCAGTCGTCGTTTCCGGATTGCCGAACATTACGCCGATCTTTTCGCGAATCTGGTTGATGAAGATGAGGCAGGTTCGGGACTTGGAGACAGTGCCGGTCAGTTTTCGCAGTGCCTGAGACATGAGGCGGGCTTGCAATCCCATGTGGCTGTCGCCCATTTCGCCGTCGAGTTCGGCCTTCGGAACCAGCGCGGCAACGGAGTCAACGACGAGGACGTCGATAGCATTCGAGCGGACCAGAGCTTCCGTGATCTCAAGAGCCTGCTCGCCGTAATCGGGCTGCGAAACCAGGAGGTTGTCGACATCGACGCCCAGACGCTTGGCATAGGCAGGGTCGAGTGCGTGTTCGGCGTCGACGAACGCGGCCATGCCACCGGTTTTCTGGGCTTCCGCGATTACCTGCAGGGTAATGGTTGTTTTGCCGGAAGATTCCGGGCCAAACACTTCGACCACGCGGCCGCGCGGGAAGCCGCCTACACCCAAAGCTGAATCGAACGAGATCGATCCGGTGGAGATGATCGAGATGGGGACGATTGCCTCTTTCGACCCCAAGCGCATGATCGATCCCTTGCCGAATTGTTTTTCAATCTGGGATACCGCCAGTTCAATTGCCTTGCCCCGTTCGTCTGCCATGGGATGGCTCCTTAAAAGTGCTTGTTGATATGGCCGGATTATACATACGAAATGAAGCGAAGAAAAGGCGAATCTAGATAATTAACCTGTGGAAGGTTCCGAAATGGGGCTCGTGCACGCTGGTTGGAGCCGTGTTCTCGCCGAGGATGGGTCTCCGCTTCGCGATTTAGCGCTGCAGCAGATCCACGGGAGCGGTCACGTCGTGCACCCTGAAATACTTGGCGAGTGCGGGGTACTTTCTCGCGACGGCTTCGTACATCGCGTAGGCAACGTTGCGATAGGAAACATGGCCCGCGGGCGTGGTGCGCAACTCGGAAATGTAGACGGCCTCGGCAAAGTCCATCTTGAAAAGGGCACGTTTGCGGAACGCCAGAGGGATGGCGTATTGCGAGTTTTCTTCTGCCTCGGGAGCGCCCGTGCCCGCCAGTCTCTCAACGGCCGAGCGAACCTTGCGCATGGCTGCATCGAAGCGGAGGTGAACTCCGGCGTCTTCCATGTCGAGGAGCATTTCGTAGCCGTGCTGCGTAGTAAATCCCTGCATGACCTGAATGCAGCGGCGATGCCGGTGCATGTCGCGGAAGCCGCCTGCGTCCATCAAGATATCGAAGCGGAATTGCTGTCCGGCGCGGAAACCGCGCAGCATTTCGTCGTACTTGCCACGGTGACGCAGGCCGAGGTCAATGATCTCGCGGCGGCGGCGTTCACCCGCAACCTGAACGGCTTGCCGAATCTGCCGGTACGAATGATGGCTGTGCTCGTAGAGCAAGGTGGTCGCGATCTCAACTTCGAGCGGTTCTTCATCGAGGAGATCGACGCTGGCCTTCGAAGGCGCTATTTCTTCATGCTCCATCATTTCGCGCGCGGCCTGCCGCAAGTCCCGACGAGTCGCCATTTCATATTCGTTCGGATCGGCATACTTCACGAGCGTGGGAGCGACGCGCACCTCGCGGAGCAATTCCATCTCGGCTTGCGCGCCGAGATCCGGGTTGACGGCTCGAATTCGCTCGACGAGATCGCGAAGGGAATCGGTATTCACGTTGTAGGCCGGGCCCGTAGCCGCCTTCTTCAGAGATTCGCCAAGCGTGCGAACTTCCCGATGGGTATGCGAGAGGAGATGGGCGACTTGCGTTTCCAAGGTGCGCGCGTTGACGATCTCTCCCAGCGAGGTATTCGTGGCTAGCGGCAGCAAATACCTCGTGATATCGAAGGCCCGGGCTTTGAGGGTGCGCTCGTAGGCGTCCTCTTTCATGTCGGCGGGCTTGGGAGTGATGTTAATCAGGTGCTGGGTCATGTGCGCCGAGAGCGCCTCGTACTCGGCGAAGAGGAAGTCCAGCGTTTCGCGATAAAGCTTGCGCGACGGATCGTCGCTGCCGAAATCGGGAGTAAAGTAGCCGCTCTTCTTGAAATCCTGGTAGCGCGTGGACCGCTCCTGGCCGTCCCATCGCTGCTCGTCTGCGAGTTCGATCGCAGCGAGGATCGATAGCCGCTCGATCGCGAGCGCGATGTGCGCGAGGTCGGCGATGGAGCGGTGGCCATACTGAAAATAAAAGGTGTTGAGGAACTTTTCTGCTTTTTGAGTGCTGATCTCCCGGAGCGATTCCTTCATCGAAAGTGAAGAACGAGAGTATTTGGCCATGGCATAAGCCTGAATCTCCGGTTCGACTCCAAATACGGCGAACACCTCGGTGGAAGGCTCCGATGGGGCTGCGACGGGCGCTTCCACCTTCGGCGTTTGAGGGTTGGCGGCGCGCAATGGGTTGGAAGCTTTAGGCATCGCCAGCACGTTCGTCGCAGGTTGTGACATGGAAGTGCATCGAATGGTACTCGGCACGCTTGTGAATTAGCAATGCGATTCGTCACGCTAATTTGCAGTCGCTTATAATTCGGCGTTTCGGTATTGATTGAACCATTACGGAGAAATCAAATGTCCCTTACAGGACGAGTGGCGCTGGTGACCGGTGCCTCACAAGGCATCGGCCGAACTTGCGCGATGCGCTTGGCTAAAGATGGAGCCACCGTAGCCGTGGCGGCCAGAAGCAAGGACAAATTGGACGAATTGGTCAACGAGATCACGGGTGCGGGGGGAACTGCGGCGGCGTTTGGGCTCGACGTTGCCGACGAGGATCAGGTAAAGGCAACTGTCAAAGCGACGATCGGACAGTTCGGGAAAATTGATATTCTGGTCAATAACGCTGGAATTACCCGCGATCAACTGGTGATGCGTATGAAGCGGGCCGATTGGGATGCGGTGCTACAGACGAATCTGACATCCGCCTACTTGCTCATCCAGCAAGTGATCACAACGATGCTCAAGCAGCGGTGGGGACGAATCATCAACGTGACCAGCGTATTCGGGCAGATGGGGCAGGCGGGGCAAGCGAACTACTCGGCTTCCAAAGCAGGCCTGATCGGTCTGACTATGGCGATTGCGCGGGAAGTGGGATCCCGAAACATCACCTGCAATGCGGTGGCACCTGGGTTCATCGAAACTCCTATGACTGCGGTTTTGACGGATGAATTTAAGCAGAATGCCGTGAAGCAAATTCCATTAGGCCGTGTAGGAACATCCGAGGATGTGGCAAGTGCTGTCGCTTTTCTCGCGTCCGACGAAGCTTCCTACATTACAGGCCATGTGCTCAGCGTGAACGGCGGGATGTTGATGGGATAGGATTTCTGACGAGGGCCGGGTTTATTCAGATGCAAAGCGGTTCTGAAGATTCAGTGCGGGCTCCCAAGAAGTCTGGGAGGGAAGGAATAATCTTTACCCAGGCCTCGACCGCTTCGCAGATTGACCAAGCACGCGAACTTTTCCTCGAATACGCAAAGTCCCTCGGGTTCAGTCTTTGTTTTCAAAATTTTGATAAAGAACTCGCTGGACTGCCTGGGGACTATTCGCCGCCGAACGGTCGCTTACTGCTCGGAGAGGTTGATGGCGAATTGGCGGCTTGTGTCGCGCTTCATCCGCTCGACTGGGAGGTATGCGAGATGAAGCGTTTGTATCTCCGTCCAAAATTCAGGGGTAAAGGTCTAGGCTGTGTTTTGGCGTCGCGCATCATAAAGGAAGCCCGAGAGATCGGCTACAAACGGATGCGTCTGGATACGGTCGAGCCCAGGATGAAAGATGCGGTAGAGATGTATCGCAAGATCGGCTTTCGGGAAATTGCTCCCTATTGCGACAATCCAATCGCTGGCGCGCTCTACATGGAGCTGGTGCTCTAAATTGGCGGACTGGAATACTTATACATCGTGTAAGTAAGGTAGCCGGAACGCATACTTTCGCTGCGCAGCATGCGATTCCCATATGGCACCATCGTGAGTCGTATGGCACAAATTTCCCACTTGCCAGAAGTTACCGCTCTGGTTACTATGACGCATCCTGAAATGCTCCCAACAATGAATATCGGCGAGACGATCCGCAACTACCGGTTGCAAAAGGGTATGTCTCAAGGCGACATCGAAAAGCGGACGGGCCTTTTGCGGTGCTATTTGTCGCGCGTCGAGAATGGTCACACCATTCCTTCGCTGGATACGTTGTCGAAGATTGCCGGGGCGATGGAACTGCCTTTGTCGCAGTTCTTCGCGGAACCGGGCCACAGCAATGGCTCCAAAGCAATGCCGCAGCTCTCGGACGACGAGGTTCGTTTCCTCAGCCAGATTCGCCGATACTCCACCAGCCTGAATGACAGCGATCGCAAACTTGTCCTGGCCATGGTAAAGAAGATGGCCTCGAACTCTTCGAAGTAGCTCGTTTCCTCCTATTAACTTACCGGTAAACCTCGTCGGATGTTCTTCCAACCAGACTCGCCTCGATCTGGTCCTGGCCCGTTGATCCGTATAGGCCTTACTTTCGTACCATGCACTGACGTGACCGAGCGATATCTCCCACTTGCTGTCAACCATCTCTAAACTGTGCTTGGAGATACCCGTGACGACCGACGAGGAATTGAATATTCTCGACTCGCAACTGCGCCGGCTGAAAATCGAGTACGAGATTTTCTTTAGCAATCCGACCAAGCGCCCGCCCACCGACATCGAGTGGAAGGTGCTGAGTTTGTTGCGGAAATTCTCCGACGGCGGGCGCATGAATTTTTCCCAGCGTTATCGTTATAACGAGATGGCGCAGCGCTACGCGGTCTATAGCGACTTGTGGCGGAAGAAGTCGCGCATTCGAGAAGAAGGGTATCGCCGCCCGCAGGACGCGCTCTTATCGGTTCAAGGAGTTAGAGTTGCGGAGGATGAACATAAACCTCACCATCCAGTTTACGGTGTAGGTCAGGCTGCCGCGGCGGCGGCGGGCAGCGAGGCTTCTCCAGCGCCTGCCCCGAATTTCACATTACACAGCGTGGACCAAGGAGAGCGCGAGCAGGTTGAGCGGCTCTATAACAGTTTGGTGGCTGCCAAGAAGAAGGCCGGGGAAAACGTCTCCGGAAACTTTGATTCCTTCACCACCTTCGTTCAGAAGAAGACTGAACAGATTCGCAAGCAGTACAACTGCGAGAGCGTCGAATACTCGGTGGAACTGGCCGATGGGCACGTAAAGCTGAAGGCGAAAGCAAAAAGTTGAGCGCCGAAATAGCAACCCATCCGGAAAATCCGCGAGAGCTTCTCAAAATTCTGCAAGAAAATCCCTAGTGACTTTTTACTCTAGGTCTTTCTCCCACTGGCCTTCTCACAAAACATCGGTAACATGTCGAGCGCAGCTCCCGACATTTGGCATGCATTCCCGGGCCCCTTCGCCTTATGTCCCGAACCTTTGATGGAAAGGCTCCGCGATGAGTCCGTAGATCTTTGGGCCGATGCTGCAACTCACGATTGGAGGATTAGAAAATGGTATTGAAACGAGCAATTTGCTGCTTGTTCGCATTGACGCTGTCCTCGGGGATATTGATGGCCGAAGGGCCAAAAGTAGCCCATACCAATCACACCGGTCCGATCAAGCCCGCTAAGATGAGCCCATCCGGAACCACGACGATTTTCAGCAATCTCAGCACTCCATCAGCAGCCTATAACGATACGACGGGCTACTACGTCCTTGGTCCGGTCAATTCGGTTGGGCTCCCAGAACAGGCGATCGGTGTGCCGTTTGTCGCGGCTGCCAATGCCCATGTCACCCAGTTGTACGTCGCGGTGCAGTGGATTTCCGGGACGAACCTGGTGAAGGTTGGCCTATATCACGACGCAAACGGGACCGTGGGTTCGGCTATGGCTACGGGAGAAGTTGCGAATGTTCCAGCATTCGGTACTTGCTGTCAGCTTCCCTACGTCAATATCGCTTCCACCGAAATCAAGGCTGGAAATCAATACTGGATCGTGGCGACGTCCGATGACACAAATGGTGATGATTTCACCGGTGTGTTCGATGCGTCCAATTTGGCCGTCATCGCGGGCGACGTAGGTGGAACGGGGTGGTCTTCTTTCACTACGAACACTCCGGCCGCCGCAGCCAAGGGGACGATACCGTAGGCTGAAACAGAACTTAACCAGAAGGCCGCGATTCTTCTTCGCGGCCTTTTTACTTGGACGGGCGGGGCGGCTCGCAACCGAATTGCGATAGAATCTTCGGTCCGCTCCCCGAAAAAATCGCTTGGTTGAGGCCCCATGGTTTCTAAGACTTCGAAGATTCATCGTGCCATTTTGAGTGTCACTGACAAGACCGGGCTGGTCGACTTTGCCCAAAAGCTTTCATCGCTGGGAATTGAACTTGTCTCAACCGGGGGTACCGCCAAGTTGCTGCGTGACTCTGGGATCGCAGTGCAGGATATTTCGGACCTGACGGGATTCCCCGAAATGCTCGACGGCCGAGTGAAGACGCTTCATCCAAAGGTTCACGGAGGGATTCTTCACCGTCGGGAGGATCCAAAGCATGTGGTTGCGATCGCTGAACATGGCATCGCGCCTATCGATATGGTCGTCGTGAATCTTTACGCGTTCGAGAAGACCGCTGCGAAGCCGGGTGCATCGTTTGAGCAGCTGATCGAGAACATCGATATCGGAGGACCGTCGATGATCCGGTCGGCAGCGAAGAACTTTCATGATGTCGCTATCGTGACCTCTCCCGGCGATTATGAGTCCATCGCGTCGGAATTATCGAGTTCCGGTGGAGCGTTGTCGCAGGAGACGAAATGGCGGCTGGCGCAAAAAGCTTTCGCGACCACTGCGGCATACGATTCCGCGATCGCTTCAACATTGGAGAAAATTACTCCCGACAGCGCGGCCGTGGTGCACAGAGATGGATTTCCGGCGACTCTTCGATTCTCGTTCCACAAGACCCTAGACCTGCGCTATGGGGAGAACCCGCACCAAAATGCCGCGATGTATTCGGATGGATCCGATACCGGCGTCGCCAATGCACGGCAACTGCAAGGCAAAGAGCTTTCGTACAACAATATCGTCGACCTGCAGGCGGCGTGGGATCTCGCGCAAGAGTTCGAAGAGCCCGTTGTGGCCATCATCAAGCACACCAACCCCTGCGGAACGGCTACGGGCAAAACCCTGGCGGAGGCCTATAAGCGGGCGCTCGAGTGCGATCCGGTCTCGGCATTTGGAGGTGTAGTCGGGGTGAACCGTCCGATCGACGCCGCGGCTGCCGAAGAGATGCACAAGCTTTTCCTCGAGGTGATTGCGGCCCCGGCTTTTGACGAGGCCGCGAAAGTCAAATTTTCTTCCAAGAAGAATCTTCGCCTGGTCGAGGTTGTGCCTTCGAACCAGAAATGGGTGCTAAAGAATGTTTCCGGGGGAATGCTCGTGCAGGACGCCGACGTGCGGCCTCTGGCGGATGCCGACCTCAGGGTCGTGACTAAGCGCGCGCCTGCGGCCGAGGAGACACGCGCTCTACTATTCGCATGGAAGGTTTGCAAGCATGTGAAGTCGAATGCCATCGTTTACGCTCGAGACGGGCAGACCGTCGGAGTCGGCGCAGGACAAATGTCCCGAGTGGACTCGGCGAAGATCGGCGCTATGAAAGCGCAACTGCCGTTGAAGGGGACGGTCGCCGCGTCGGACGCTTTCTTCCCGTTTCCCGATGGCGTCGAGGAAATTGCCAAAGCCGGGGCGACGGCGATCATCCAACCGGGGGGCTCGCAGCGCGATCCGGAAGTGATTGAAGCTGCGGACCGACTGGGGCTGGCGATGCTGTTTACAGGGGTCCGCCACTTCCGCCATTAATTCACGCGGCACCTGCGATTGCCTAGGGAGATGCTCGAATGAACAGGAGTATTGACTCCTCTGCCATCGTTCTAACAATCAACAATTCCATCCGTTTACATATCTTGACGCTTGGCGATCGACCCGCCGGTCCCTGTACTTCCGGAGATCAGATAGGATCAGTCTTTTTTCCATTCCGAGTGTGCATCGGGGTAGAATAAAAGCACCTTTCCCCCGGCGGTTTTGCATCCAAACAGGCTAAGGTCGCGGAAATAGCGCTGCGAGCGCATTCAGGTCAAGGATGATCAAACTTTTGCGGTATCTGATGTTGATCGCGGTGGCCACGGCTGCTGTAGGTCAGAATAGCCAGTCCTCAGTGCAGTCCACACCCTCTGAAGCAAGGCCCGCGCAGACTCCTCCGCGAAAAGTGGACCATGCTGTCGCCTATTACCACTACGCCATGGCACACATGTATGAGGAGATGGTAACGGCGTATGGGCGCAGCGACTTGGCGAGCAAGGCGACGGAAGAATACCGCTTGGCGATCGAGGCCGATCCTTCGTCCGCATTTCTGACATCCGCCCTTGCCGAGCTTTACGTAAAGACCGGACGTATTGCTGACGCGGTGAGGGAAGCGCAAGACATTCTCAAGCGGGATCCGAAAAATCTTGAGGCCCACAAGTTGCTGGGGCGTATCTACTTAAGGTCGCTGGGAGACATGCCGGGCGGGAACAGCTCGGACAACATTCTGAAGCTTGCTATCGATCAATACGAGCAGATTGTGAAATTGGATTCCGACAGTGTTGACGATCACCTTCTTCTCGGGCGCTTGTACAGGTTAAACAACGATCTCCAGAAGGCGGAAGGCGAACTCAAGGCTGCAATCAAATTGGATTCGAGTTCCGAAGAGGCAGTCACCACTCTGGCGATGCTTTATACGGACGAAGGGGACACGGGTCACGCGTTGAAAGTTTTGAGCTCGATCCCGGACTCGGCGCGCTCCGCAAAGCTTTATTCAGCGCTGGGGGCTGCCTACGAGCAGCGTAAGGATTTCAAGAACGCTATCGATGCCTATCGACATGCGATCGTCCTAGACCACGACAATCTTGATGCCATTCGAGGGCTCGCAGAGAACCTTTTGAATGACGGTCAACTTGACGCCTCTCTCGAGCAGTACAAAGTGATTGCGGATTCGAATCCCGAAGACGCCCAGACCTACGTCCGGATCGCCGAGATCTACCGGCGTGAGGGCAAGTACGATCTGGCGCTCGAGAATCTGAAACGAGCCGATACTCTCGTCCCCGATACGATGGATGTGCCTTACAGCATGGCCGCCGTCTACCAGGCGCAGGGCCGTTATGACGAGGCCATCAAGTTGCTTCAGGAGTTGCTGAAGAAGACGGAAAAGAGCGAGACCGGAACAAGCCAGTCTGACCGCAATAACCGGGCGATTTTCATCGAGCGCCTAGGAATGATTTACCGCGATCAGGAGAATTACAGCGCAGCGGTTGAGACGTTTCGGAAGATGCTGGTTCTCGGAGATGAGAACGCGCGCAGCGGGTACCAGGAGATCATCGACACCTATCGCGAAGCCAAGCAATGGCCGCAGGCAACGGCGACCGCAAAAGAAGCGGTGCAGAAGATGCCTGAGGATCGTGACCTCCGAATGGTCCTCGATTCCCAGATTGCCGACATGGGACAGGTCGACCAAGCTGTGAACGATGTTCGATCCTTGCTGAAAAATGGCCCCGAAGATCGTGAAGTTTATGTGCGGTTGGGGATCATATACACGCGCGCGAAGCGCTGGAGTGATGCCGAACAGGTCCTGCAGAAGGCGGAGCAACTCGCGACCAAGTCGGACGAGAAAGCGTATGTTTACTTCCTGCGTGGCGACTTGTACCAACGGCAGAAGTTATACGATCAGGCGGATGTGGAGTTCCGCCGAGTGTTGACCGCTACTCCCCCGAGTGATCCCCAGGCAGCGGCGACGTTGAACTATCTGGGTTACATGAATGCCGATCGCGGAGTAAAGCTCGACGAGTCCTTGGGCTTCATTAAGCAGGCGTTGAGCCTCGATCCGAATAATGCAGCTTACCTGGATTCGCTGGGTTGGGCATATTTCAAGCTTGGGAAGTTTGATCTGGCTGAAGATAACCTGAACAAAGCCGCCGCGCACATGAGCTCCGACCCAACGGTGCAGGAGCACCTGGGAGATCTCTATCAGA
Source organism: uncultured Acidobacteriota bacterium (assembly GCA_963819455.1). Lineage (GTDB taxonomy): Bacteria > Acidobacteriota > Terriglobia > Terriglobales > Acidobacteriaceae > Sulfotelmatobacter. The sequence continues at coordinate 228,151 of CAWFWF010000006.1, read as the reverse complement.
AGACGGGGCGCCTCAAACTGGCAGCCGTGCATTGGGATCGTGCCGTTCAGGAATGGAACAAAACCGTTCCGGCTGAGCAGGACAGCGACGCATTTGCCAAGGTTCAGCAGAAGCTGGATGCGGCGAAGGTAAGGTTGGCCAAGGAAGAGACAACCAAGCAATAGCGCTTTCTGATTCTTAAGCTGTCGCCAGCGGGATCAAACTGCCTTGAACGTCACCATTCGTGAAGCGTCCATTGCGGATCTTCCGGAGATAATCCGCCAGCGCCGATGCATGTATGAAGACATGCACTATGAAGATAAGGCCGAGTTGGACGCGATGGCCTCTCTCAGTGCGGAATTCCTGGGTCGCGCAATCCCGGAAGGATCCTTTCACGCCTGGCTCGCGGAAATTGGCAACCTGCCGGTTGGCGGGGGAGCCGTCATCATCTCTCCTTGGCCCGCCCATCCGTATGATCTCGACTGCCGCCGGGCCACAATTCTGAATGTTTACACCGATCGAAAACACCGCCGGCTCGGCATAGCGCGCCAACTCATGTTGCGGATGATCGAGTGGTGCAAACAACAAGATTTTGCGCGGGTAACTTTGCACGCCAGTGAAGACGGACGCCGCCTGTACGAATCCTTAGGATTTGAGACATCGAATGAGATGCGATTGAATTTCCGGGGCTGAGTTACGGCACCAGGGCGGCGCCGTCGCCTGCGATAATCCCGATTTCCGGTTGTCAGTTCTTATATGCGGTAGTGGGCTACTTTGGATTCACTCTAGGGGTTCCGCCCATCAAAGTAGCCCACTACCGTATCTGCTGTTGGCGAAGTCCTCTGCTATTCTTGCCCCATGCTGGCGCCCTATGCGGTGCATGTCGAAAATTCCCGCGGCCGCAGGTTCTCCGAGCCTCAGCACCCCTACCGTAACGATTTCCAGCGGGACCGAGACCGCGTAATTCACGCGCGTGCCTTTCGGCGCCTGGAAGCGAAGACACAGGTTTTTACTCGTCGCTACAGTGACCACTTTCGCAATCGCCTGACCCACACCCTTGAAGTCTCGCAAGTCTCAAGGACGATTGCAGGAGCTCTTTCGTTGAATGTCGATCTGGCTGAAACTTTGGCACTGGTTCACGACATTGGACATCCGCCTTTTGGACATGCTGGAGAGAAGGCTCTTGACACCGCGATGAGGGAACACGGGCTCTCTTTCGATCACAATCTGCATGCCCTGCGTATAGTGGAAGATTTTGAACAACGTTACGCCGCTTTCAGGGGCCTTAACCTTACGTTCGAAGTGCGAGAGGGGATCATCAAGCACTCGCATGATTACGATTCGAAGGAACATCCAGAATTAGCGGAATACGTGCTGGATTGCCGCCCGCCGCTCGAAGCCCAACTTATCGACCTTACGGATGAAATCGCTTACAACACGGCCGATCTCGACGACGGCTATGAGGCACATTTGTTGCCTCTCGGGGAAATCCGGGAAGGATTACCTTTATTCGACCGGTTTTACCGGGAGGTTGAGTTGATCTATCCAGAAGTGCCCGAAAAACTCAAATTCAACGAGTGCGTGAAGCGAATTCTCAATCGATTCGTTGATGATTTAATCCGGAACACTCAGAAACGTGTCATCTCGGCTGGGATTAGCAACCTTGAAGAGGTGCGGCAGTATTCTGAGCGGCTCGCGGCATTCTCCCCGGCGGTTGAGGCTGAGAGGAAGCAGAGTAAAGCGTTTCTGTACGAAAATCTCTATTACAGCCCCTCTCTTTCGGATGAAAAAGATGACGCGGAACTAGTCGTGCGCGAGTTATTCGCGTTTTGGTCAAACCATCCAGAGGCCTTGCCGCACAATTACCGGGAAAAAGCGAAGGAGGAGGGAACTCCGAGGGTAATCTGCGATTACATCGCCGGAATGACAGATCACTTCATCCTGGAGCAATACGAGAAATATTGCGGGACTGGCTAAGGCCGACATGTGCGCGGACTCTACCGCGTTCGCCGGTAATCGTTTCGGTCGAGCCTCGACAACTCTGTTTCGCAGGATGATGCCTCCGCTAATCTCTTGATGCTTCAGTGATATCTTTGGTGTATCGCGGCAGCCTTGTCGCGCCACCAATCTCATGGACGTCCTGAAGACTCTTTTCGAAAAGCATTTTCACGCGCCGGTGGAGCGATTAGTGCCGGTGCAGGGGGAACTGGGCGGGTCTGGCCGCAAAATTGTGCGCCTAACGGGTGAGGGAAAGCGGGCGATCGGGATCCTCTATGGCGTCCGAGAAGAGAATGTTGCATTCCTCGACTTTTCGCGCCATTTCCGAAAACATGGTTTGCCAGTTCCTGAAATTTACGAAGCGGACTTGGAGCACGGAGCGTATCTCGAAGAAGACCTCGGAGACCTTTCGCTATTTGAGTTGCTTTCGAAAAACCGGAATGGCGAAGCTATTGCCCCTCAAGTGGTCGATGCCTATCGTACCGTAATTGCAACGCTACCTAGATTTCAGATCGAAGCCGGGCGCGATCTGAACTACAAGGTTTGCTATCCGCGAGGGAGTTTTGACCGTCAATCGATTTCTTGGGATCTGAATTATTTCAAATACTATTTTTTACGTTTAGCGGGTATTCCGTTTAGCGAACAGGCATTGGAAGACGATTTCAGCCGCCTGACGAAGTTTCTGTTGAGCGCTCCCCGCGACTATTTTCTCTACCGGGACTTTCAGTCACGCAATATCATGCTGCGCGACGGGTTGCCCTACTTTGTGGATTATCAGGGCGGACGCAAAGGCGCTCTGCAATACGATGTCGCCTCCCTCCTATATGACGCCAAGGCCGACCTGCCGCCTGATTTGCGCCAGCAGCTGCTCGATCATTATCTAGACACGCTTCGCGGCTATGCAGACATCAAGCCCGACACGTTTATGCAGCACTATTATGCGTACGTTTACATAAGGATCATGCAGGCGCTTGGTGCGTATGGATTCCGCGGATTCTACGAGCGCAAAGTCCATTTCCTGCAAAGCGTGCCCTATGCCCTGAAGAACCTGAGATGGTTGCAGCACAACGTAACCTTGCCCATTGCGCTACCGACATTGCTGGAAGCGTTCCACAGCATGCTAGGTTCGGAAAAGCTTCAGGCCTTAGCGACCGACGCCGACAATCTTATGGTGCGTATCGTCAGTTTTTCTTTTCATCGCGGTCTTCCGAAAGATGAAAGTGGAAATGGCGGCGGGTTCATTTTCGACGGTCGCAGTCTGCCGAATCCGGGCCGTGAGGAGCGCTTCAAGCCGCTTACCGGCCGGGATGCTCCAGTGATCGACTATCTAAATCAACAGGAAAGTGCGCATCAATTTCTCGCCAGCGTGATGTCACTGGTCGACGCCAGCATCGCGAGTTACCAGAAGCGGGGATTTAAGAATCTGATGGTTTCGTTCGGTTGCACCGGCGGACAACATCGATCGGTATATCTGGCGGAGCAAGTCGCAAAGCGGTTGCGAGGGCGAAGTGGCGTTGAGGTAGCGTTGCAGCATCGCGAACTCGATCGAATGGAGGCGGAGCAAACGCAGGCGCAAAAGGCCGCGAAATGAGAGCGATGATTCTGGCCGCGGGACTGGGAACCCGGCTGCGTCCATTAACGAACGATCGTCCCAAGGCGCTGGTCGAAGTGGGCGGACGAACGATGTTGGAGATCGCGCTGCGACGGCTAGCATCATTCGGAATTCGAGACGTCATTATCAATGTGCATCACTTCGCCGACCTGGTTGTGGACTACCTGAAGAAGGGCGCCAACTTTGGCATGCGAATCGAAATTTCGCGCGAGGAAGTATTGCTCGATACCGGTGGCGGACTGAAAAAAGCAGCGTGGTTCTTTCTAGAGGGCGGCACGCAGGATCCCTTCATTCTGCACAACGTGGATGTGATTAGCACGATTGATCTGGCAAAGATGTTCGCAGTTCATCGCGAAATGGGAGCGCTTGCTACCCTGGCGGTGCAAGAGCGAGAGACGTCCCGATATCTACTTTTCGAAGAGAACGATCTACTATGCGGCCGACGGGCCGGACTTGATGGGGAGTCGGAGATTTTTCGGCCAACGACGGAGGCTCGTGCGTTAGCGTTTTCGGGAATTCATGTAGTTTCCCCACAGATCTTTTCAGGATTAACTGAGGATGGGGCGTTCTCGATCATCCCGGCGTACTTGCGACTTGCCGGTCTGGGAGAAAAAGTTATGGCGTTCCCATCCGACGAATATTACTGGCGAGATCTAGGAAAACCCGAGAGCATCGCGCAAGTGAGTCGGGATGTTGAGGAAGGCTTGATTCGGCTCGATTGAGTATCGCTATCGCGCAGTGCGCAGGGAAAAGCCTTAGGCGATCCGCATTTTTTTCAATACCGGTTGCGGTGTCGAAAGGCGACCTCTATTTTCCAAGCTTGTGCGCTGCGAGAGACATTTCACGGATCCGGTTAAGGTAGCCGATATAAACCGGAATCGGGATGTCGGGAGAGTCGCCATCGTTAAGAAAGTGCGATAAGCGGATCTCGAGTGGAATGGCGCGGATCACTTCTGCGAACCGCGACATTTGAATGAATTTCACCTTCCAAATTTCAAGCATCAGAGAGCGAAATTCTTCGCTTACAAATTTCATCTTTCTGCTCTCCAGATAGACTCCATCGAAGTGATATTGCAACAGTGCTTTTCGCACGGGATCATCCACCGTTGAAAAAACATAAACGAGATGGAAGATGTCGGCGAGATCCCCCCATAAGACTTTTTCCTCGTAGGCGCTGAAGCGAAACGGTGCGCCAAATCTTTGCTGACTCATTCGAGCGAGGTCGTTCGCCTTGAGGTCATGAGCAGATAACTCTTTATCGAACCAATTCAAACGTTCGCCGGTCAAGTTGTGCCGCAAGAACTCTACGGCATACGCGTTGGGAAGGTAGAGGGACGGGTCATCATCCAGACGTTGCAGAAATGAAGACCAGTTGCGGTGTTCCATGATTCTAAGCAATTCCAGCAGATCGGAGATTCGCACATCCGGGTGATATTTCACGGCCTGCCAGAAATGCTCGGTGGAGTCGTAGGTCGCGCCGTATAACTGGATGCCTTCTTCGATGGGATACCAGTTTGACAAGACGCGCCCCGAAATCGACGGCGAAGCACTCCAACAGTTGATGGAGTGTTTCCATTTCTGCTGCACGGCCAGGAACTCGTCGGCATAACCCTCGGGCACAGGTTCCTTTATTTGAGTAAGGGCGAGCGAAAGCTCCCCTCGCGTATGTGTGATCAGGACCTCAAGCGGGCGCTCATCGGCCATCGATACGACACGGCTTTCGATGCCTCGCCGGAGTAGTTCGCGCTCCAAGGTTTTGGCCTGGACTTCATCGAATGCGGAATTGGCCTTCCAGCGGCGGGATTGCGCCTCGATATAAGGAAATAGCTCGGAAAGAGAGTTGAACTCGATAAACCCATGGACAGCGAATTTGACCGAAACTCCATCTTTTTTGATTACTGTGGATGGGGTCACAAGTGCTTGAAGGGAAATGGGTTCGGCGATTCCTGCCGCTGGTACCAAGCAGAAAAGTACCAGGAGAAATCCCGGAAATCGAGGCAAAACTCCGCTACGCGCAATAATCAATCGGCCGAGTCCCGAATGCACAAAAAAAGTGCGGACAAATGATCCCATTTTGTCAATCTCTCCGAGTTCAGCTGGACGTTACTGAAGTTTGGTGAAAAACCCCCAAATCGTTGTTTCTAAATGCCTTAGCTGGTATTCATTTAAGCGTCGGGGAAGAACTCTCCCGTCCCGCGACTTTTCATACAACGCGATTCTACTTACAAAATGACTAGCGCTACGACCATCTCTATTGGCCTGCCGGAGCATTCCCGCTCATGGAAAGGTCTGTCAGTAGTTGCGAAGTTGTATATCACGTTCGTGGTCGTCGCAGGACTAGCGACGCTGTTTTATGGCGGCATTCACCAAAGCAGCAAGAACATAGCAGAATTTATCTGTTATCTCGGCATCGCAATTCTGGCTTCCCGTCTCAAAGTGAATTTGCCGGGAATCACCGGGACGTTGTCGGTGAATTTTCTATTCATCCTGATCGGTGTCTTGGAGCTTAGTTTCACTGAGACATTGATTCTCGGCGCCGTCTCCATGGTGGCGCAGTGTCTTTACCCCGACCGGCCAAAAGCGATTCAAGTAACGTTCAATGTCTGCGCCGGGTGCATTTCGACCTCTCTTGCCTATGTAACTTATCATCACCCGCTGCCCAATTTGATCGTCGGCAGCCATCCAGTCCTGCTCGCACTTTCGGCGACCGTTTATTTCATCGCCAACGCAGGATCAATTGCGGCGGTAATTTCTCTATCGGAACGTCGACCACTCCGGCGCATTCTGGTCGACTGCTATTTCTGGTCATTTCCTTACTATCTGGTAGGCGCCGGCATTGCGGGAATCATCGCCTGGTTGAATCGGACTTTCAACTGGGAAATGTCGCTGCTGATTTTGCCGGCGGTTTATCTCATCTATCGTTCGTATCGCTTGTACCTGGGCAAACTAGAAGATGAAAAGCGGCACGTCGAGGAGATGGCGAACCTGCACCTGAGAACCATCGAAGCGCTGGCTTTGGCGATTGAAGCCAAAGATCACACTACCCATGAACATCTGCAGAGGGTGCGTGTCTACGCGATTGAGGTTGGCAAAGATATTGGAGTCACCGGCCCTGAGCTAGAAGCGTTGCACGCCGCGGCTCTGCTCCACGACATCGGAAAACTGGCGGTACCTGAACACATTATCTCGAAGCCGGGCCGATTGACTCCGGAAGAATTCGAGAAAATGAAGATTCACACCTTGGTAGGCGCTGAGATTCTTGAACGTGTGCGCTTCCCGTACCCGGTTGTCCCGATCGTGCGAGCTCACCATGAAAAGTGGGACGGCTCGGGATATCCATTGGGACTTAAGGGTGCGGAAATCCCAATCGGCGCCCGCATCTTGTCCGCAGTGGATTATCTCGACGCGTTGGCTTCGGATCGGCAATACCGACGCGCGCTGCCACTGAAAGAAGTGATGCAGAAGCTGGCGGCGGAGTCGGGGAAATCTTTCGATCCTAAGGTTGTTGACGTATTGCAGAAGAGGTATCAGGAACTCGAGAGGCTGGCAGTTGCGAAGTCCTCCGAAGACCCGAATGCGCCGCTGTCCACGGGAATCAAGATCGAGCGCGGATTGGAGCCCGCCGCCGGATTTGAGAGCGCGGTCGCGCAAGACTATGCGGGCCGGGAAACTACATTCTTGTCATCCATCGCAGCCGCGCGCCAGGAAGCGCAGTCACTCTTTGAGTTGAGTCAGGATCTTGGGGCGTCCCTGAGTTTGGGAGAGACACTTTCAGTCTTTTCGGTGAAGTTGAAGCCCATGGTTCCGTACGACGCGATTGCAATCTACATCAAGCGCGACGACGAACTAGTTCCGGAATATGTAAATGGTGATAACTATCGGCTCTTTTCGTCGCTGCGCATCCCTCTTGGGCAGGGACTTTCCGGTTGGGTCGCACACAATCGCAAGCCGATCATCAATGGCAACCCCTCAGTGGAGCCAGGGTATCTGAATGATCCTTCGAAATTCAGCACGCTTCGCTCTGCGCTGGCCGTGCCTCTTGAGGGCGTAGCTGGCGTCATTGGAGTTCTTGCTCTGTATCGTGGCGAGCGGGACGGCTTCACCTCCGATCACCTGCGAATCTTGCTGGCTGTTAGTGGGAAGATGGCATTGGCGATCGAAAATGCTCTCAAGTATCAACAGGCGGAGAGTTCTGCAACTACCGACTATCTCACGGGATTGCCGAACGCTCGCTCACTGTTCCTGCAACTCGACCGCGACCTCGCCCGCTGCAAGCGCGATAACACCTCGCTCACCGTAATGGTCTCGGACATGGACGGCTTCAAGCAGATTAACGACCGCTTCGGACATCTTGAGGGCAACCGGGTATTGCGTCTCTTCGCGCAGGCTCTTAAGGACACCTGTCGCGAGTATGACTATGTGGCTCGCATGGGTGGAGACGAATTTGTCGTTATAGCGCCGGGACTTGCCGCCGATGCGGCCAGTAAGAAAGCTGATCAAATGCGCGGACTGGCTCGTCAGGCCGGGACTGAAGTGTGTGGAGAAGAGATCCTGTCACTGAGCGTCGGTCGCGCTCTGTATCCGGAGGACGGGCAGGATGCAGAACAACTTTTGGCTGAGGCTGATCGCCGAATGTATTTGGAGAAGCAGAAGCAACTTTCATACAAAGATCGCCGATCACATCCCCGTATGAAATGTCGGGTTACGATCGAAGTACAGACAGATGAAGGTGCGGTGCCGCTTTTTGCAAACCTCACGGATGTCAGTCTGGGCGGCTGTTATGTCGAGACCAGCGCAATCGTGGGTCCGGGCAGCAAGATCAAATTGGGATTTTCGATGGACGATCCGACGCTTTCGGCAGAGGGCGTAGTTGCGCGTCTGGATCCGGGCTCCGGAATTGCCGTACAGTTCCGGGAAATGAACCGAGAAGGCCGAGAGCGTATGTTCCGCGTTCTTGAATTCGTACAGAAAACTACGACCTTCTACAACAAACGCTACTTGGATAGCCTCGCGAAGACGTAAACTCGCAGCAAAAATTTTGGAATTGATCAGGATTGCGTTCGAGCGGCTATTTGCATCGTGGTGGCTCTGACGATCTCAGGTCCAATTTGGTCGAGCGGCAGGACTTTATCCGCAAGCCCCGCTTTCGCAACAAATCCGGGCATCCCCCAAACTACACTGGTATTTTCGTCTTGCACATAGACGCGTGCCCCCTGCTCGCGCAACACCTCACATCCCTTAAGCCCATCTTGTCCCATACCGGTCAAAATGATTGCCAGGGTTCGCCCTCCAAACACGGCAGCCACCGATCGAAAAAGCACGTCCACTGAAGGACGACAAAAGTTCTCTTTCGGCCCTTGGTGCGTGCCGATGCAAGGGATCGGGCCATCTTGTTTCACGACCATGTGAAAATCTCCCGGTGCGATAAAAGCACACCCCGGTGCGAGCGTGTCGCCGGGAACGCATTCTCGGACGGTTAAGCGCGATTTCAGCGAAAGCCTATTCGCAAGCATTGAGGTGAAAATAGGGGGCATGTGCTGCGCGATCAGGATTGGGATGGGAAGGTCTGCCGGCAGAGCGGGCAATAATTGAGCGAGGGCGTCCGGCCCTCCAGTCGACACGCCGATAACTACAATTTGAACTGGGGACAGGATTCGTGGCTGAGGAACCAAGTTGGGTGAGACGGGCGGTTTCCACTCCTGAACTAGATTTTCGCGCAGTCCTGGCAAATGACAAAGGACGCGAATCTTCGGAATCAACTCGCTGGTTACCGTTTCGAAGGTAGCGGCGCCATTCACGTTGCTAGGCTTAGCAACATAGTCGGTGGCACCCAGGGCAAGGGCTTCGAGAGTGATGGATGCTCCGCGCTCGGTCAATGTGCTGAACATGACGATAGGAACTCGGCGATCAACCTTGCGGAGTTCCCGAACCGTCTCAAGGCCGTCCATTTCGGGCATTTCGATGTCGAGTAGTACGATATCCGGTTTCGCGGTACCGAATTTCGCCAACGCGACGCGCCCATTGACCGCTGTGGCAACCACTTGCAGGTCGGGATCCCGGGCGATGGCATCAGACATCGCCTTACGGACAACAACGGCGTCATCGACAAGCAAGACGCGTTTTTTGGAACTCGGCAGCAATTCTTCACCTTCCTTCAGGAAAACGACCGCACAGCCACCGACTGCACGGTCGTTAACCCGGCGGTTGATCTATGCCTGGGCCGCGAATGCCTTATTGCGGCTTGCTGCTTTGATCGGTTCACCTTCGTCGATTTTGAATTGATCCACTAGAGTGCGAAGGTCCTTGGCCATATCCGTTAATTGTTGAGCCGCTTTCAAAGTGTCTTGCGCGCCGCGTGTCGTACTTTCGGCGGCGGTGGCAACTCCCTGAATGTTCTGCGAAATCTCTCCAGAACCCTTCGCCGCTTCCTGCACATTGCGCGACATCTCATTGGTGGTCGCACTCTGTTCTTCGACGGCGGTGGCGATCGTGCCGGAGATGTCATTGATTTGGTTGATGATTGTAGTGATGCTTCCAATCGACTCCACGGCGCGCTTGGTGTCGTCCTGGATGGCGGTAATTTTCTGGCTGATGTCTTCGGTGGCTTTTGCCGTTTGCTTCGCCAGTTCCTTCACTTCGTTGGCGACCACCGCGAAGCCTTTGCCGGCTTCTCCGGCACGGGCGGCTTCGATGGTCGCATTCAGAGCTAATAGATTGGTCTGTTGCGCAATCGAGGTGATTACTTTGATTACTTGGCCAATTTCCGCGCTCGACTCGCCAAGCTTCGCCACGGTGGCATTTGCGGCATTTGCAGTTTTTACGGCTTCCGCAGTGACCTTCGCGGCTTCTCCAGCGTTGCTGGAAATACTTTGAACGGTCGAGGTCATTTCTTCGGCGCCTGTTGCCACACTGTTCAGGTTGGTGGTGACCTGCTGAGTCGCAGTTGCGACTGTGCTGGCTTGAGCGGAGGTTTCTTCGGCATTGCTGCTCATTTGTTGGCTAGTAGCTGCAAGCTGTTGTGACGAACTTGACAGTGCCTGAGCATTGTTGGCAATCGACTTCATGCTTGCTTGCAGAGTGTCGGCGGTCTTATTCGTGGCGGCGCCTACCTCCATCAATCCGTCGATGCAGGCGTTGAGGTTGTTTTTGATTGTGTTAAAGTCGCCGTTGTAGACGTCGGTTATCTTGACGCGTGTGTTCGACTTCGCGACCCGGCGGGTGTAATCATTCGCGGCCATCGCCTGGAGGATCTGGCTGGCTTCCGTGAGGCCCATGGAGATGTCGTCGACGTACTTGGCGGCGACGTTCAGTGGACCGATGACCGCGTCGAGCGTTTTGTTAACGCCTTCGACTACCTTGCGGTAATCCCCTTGGTGCTTGCTGGCGTCGGCGCGGGTGGCAAGTTTGCCCTCGATGGCAGCCTGCGCCAGCATTATGGCGTCGGCCATCATCGCGTTCACCGCCGATTTTTGCGCGGTGATGTCGGTCGCATACTTCACTACCTTGAAAGGCTTGCCGTTCAGGTCGAGGATCGGATTGTAGGACGCCTGAATCCAGACCTCGCGGCCGCCTTTGCCGATGCGCTTGTAGTCGGCAGCTTGATATTCGCCTCGCCGCAGCTTGGCCCAGAACTCCAAGTAGTCGGAGCTTTGCCGGTAGCCCTCATCCACGAAAAGACTGTGATGCTTGCCCTTGATTTCGTCCAGCGTGTAGCCAAGGGCTTTTAGAAAGTTATCGTTGGCGGCGATAACCGTGCCGTCCATGTTGAACTCGATGACAGCCTGCGCTTTTCCGATCGCAGCAATTTGGCCTTGATAGTCGGCATTGGCCAGTTTTTGCTGGGTCACATCGGTGGCATATTTCACGACTTTGAAGGGCTTGAGATCGAGATCGAGAATGGGATTGTACGATGCCTGAATCCAGACTTCCCGCCCGCCTTTGCCAATGCGCTTGTACTCAGCGGCGTCGTATTCGCCCCGGTTGAGCTTGGACCAGAACTCTTTGTAGGCCGCACTCTGCTTGTAGGCTTCATCGACGAACAGGCTGTGGTGCTTTCCCTTGACTTCGTCCAATGTATAGCCCAGTGCCTTGAGGAAGTTGTCATTGGCCGTGATGATCGTGCCGTCCATGTTGAACTCGATCACCGCTTGCGCCTTGCCGATGGCTGTGATCTGGCCGCGGTAATCGGTGTTGGCCAGCGTCCGCTGTGTGACATCTCGGAGCACGTTGACGACTTTGCAGGGCTTGCCGTCGATGCCAATTACGGGCGAGTAAGAGTATTCGACCCAGATGTCCTTCCCGTGCTTGGTCGTTCTCTTTCCTTCGCCGGCGCAATCCTCGCCCCGGCGGAGAAGTTCCCAGAATCTCGTGACTTCCGACTTGTACTCGTTTGTTTGTCTGGTCTTCTCGTCGACGAACATGCTGAGATGCTGGCCGATCATTTCGGCGCGGCTGAAGCCGACTAGAGTCTCGAATTTCGCGTTGACATCGAGGATCGTGCCATCCATATCGTATTGACTTACGGGTTGACTCTGGTGGATGGCGGCCAGTTGGGCGCAATCCTCTTCAAGTTTGCGTTGATCGAGATTGCTCAATTTTTTTCCGCGCGCGTTTTTCATTCCATTCTCCTTAGGCTTCTCCGCTCTGGCGGAGGCATATTGATTTCAAAATTCCCGGCCGCTTTTCTGATTCAGATCCGCGAGGTCTACGACACGGTCAATGTCGAGAGCGAGCAGCAAGCGCCCGGAGAGCTTGTAGACACCTTTAACTACCTCCCGAGCGAACCCTTGCAATGTTTCCGGCGGACTTTCGAGCGTGCTTTCTTCCACTTCAATCACGTCCCCGATCTCATCCACCAAGAGGCTGACCGCACCGTCGTTGGTCCGCACAACAACATTTATTGGCAGTTGGCCGGTTGGCCGATTCGGAAGACCCAGTCGTCGACGCAAGTCGATCGCTGCAACGATTTGGCCGCGAAGGTTGATCATCCCGCTGATCACATCCGGAGCGAGCGGGACGCGGGTCATCTCCTGATACTGGATGACCTCTTGAACCTTCGGGACTGGTGTTCCAAAAACGTGTCCATCGAGAAAGAACGTGCAGAACTGCTGCGATGAGCCCATGACTTGAAAATCCTCCTAAACCGTCGGCGATAGTTCAGCGAAGCCTGGTATCTCGTCGCGCACCAGAGCAGGCAAGTCCAGGAGATCTGTGACTTTTTTCTGCAGGACCGAGGAGCCGAGCACGCCTCGACGGCAGGATGGATTCTGTACCGAGAGCTCGTCGTCAACGATATCGACGATTCGATCAACGACGAGACCGACACTTCGGCCCGCTTCGGAATAAACAACGACTTGTATCCGCCCTTCTCGGGATTGGGACGTGGATTCTTGTTCATGCCCGGCGATAATGCGTGAAAGCCGAATCAGAGGCATGATCTGACCCCGGTATTGCATCACTTCCTGGGTCCCAGTGATTTCGACCGATGTTGCCGAAAACTCTTCAAGACGGGCCACCAGAGACAACGGTATTGCCATCCGGCCCTGATCCCCACACTGCACCAGAAGCACAGTTTGACGTCGGGCGGCAGCATCGCCCTTGCCCTCGATTCCCATCGTCGTGTCGTTTAGCGCAGAATCGCGAGCCTCAGTGATGACTCGGGCTCGTTGTGCAAGCCCCAATATGTCGAGAATGAGCGCTACGCGTCCGTCGCCCATGATCGTGGCGCCGGAATAGGCCGTAATTCCCTTAAGTTGTTTGCCCATTGGTTTGACTACGATCTCTTCCGTATCGGTGATGCTGTCAACAACGAGACCAAATTCGCGGCCGTCGGCTTGCACGACGACAATGTTTGAAGCTGTTTGGACGCTGGCTTCACGTTGCTGTGCGAGTTGCAATTCGCAGTTCAGGTAGACAAGGGGAAGCAGGCGGCCACGCAAGCGGTAGACCGGAACGCCATGTACCATCTCAATGCCCATGCCTGACTCACTCGAATCTGTGCGAACGAGTTCGAGGAGACTTACCTGGGGGATGGCGAAACGCTCACCTCCAGACGTGATCATGAGCGCGGGAATAATCGCAAGGGTTAAGGGAATCTTGATCCGAATGGTGGTGCCTTTTCCCGTGGTGGATTGAACGTCCACAGTGCCGCCGATCTTTTCGACGTTGGTTTTGACGACATCCATTCCAACGCCACGGCCGGATACGTTCGTGACTTTTTCCGCCGTCGAAAAGCCGGCCAGGAAGATCATGTTGAATATGTCGCGGTCGGCCATTCGGCTGGCCTGTTGTGCGGGTACCAAGCCCCTCTCGACAGCCTTCTGACGGATACGATCCACATTGAGTCCGGCTCCGTCGTCGATGATCTCGATATTGACTTGCCCGCCTTCATGAAAAGCTCGTAGCTTCAGAACGCCAGTGAGGTTTTTCCCAGCCAGCTTCCGGTTTTCCGGAGACTCGATTCCGTGATCCACGGAGTTCCGAACAAGATGTGTAAGAGGGTCTTTGATTGCCTCGATGATCGTGCGATCGAGTTCGGTGTCCTGTCCCTCCATTTCCAGTCGAATGTCTTTTCCGCAGCTGAGCGCCAGATCGCGAACGGTCCGGGGAAATTTGTTCCAGACATTGCCGATTGGCTGCATTCGCGTCTTCATGACGTCTTCCTGCAGTTCGGTCGCGATAAGATTCATGCGCTGGGAGACAGCTTGAAAGCCTGCATCTTGAGTACTATTTGAAAATTGCAGCAGCTGGTTTCGCGCCAGAACCAATTCCCCTACCAGGTTCATCAAGCGATCGAGTAGATTGACTCCGACGCGAATGGTCTCCACTGCAGCTTCCGGATTGCGGGCTTCCACAAATTGTTGAGCGGTGACGACATCTTCTGGGCGAGCGGCCCCTTTTGCGATTAGGATTTCACCGATTTTGCGGCGCCCGAGTTCCTGCAGTTCTAGCGCGCTAGCGAGGTCTTCGGGGCTGATCTGTCCTCGTTCGATCAGGACGCCGCCGATTTTCGTGGGGTCTGCCGTACCCGGCTCGGTGACCGGGGCTGATTGTCCTTTGCCCGATGAGCAGAAGGGCGGAGCTCCTGTAACGGGCTCAGCGACAGACGTCTCTTCCGTCCTGGATTGAAGTCCGGTGAGGTGCGTAATGAGAGGAGAGTAGTCGTTCTCTCCATCGTTGCCGACTTCCCGAATGCTAGTCAGCATGCTTCGGACCGCATCCACCATCGCCAGCAGTCCGGTGGTTATTTCAGAATCCAAGCCGAGTTTGCCGTCGCGAAGAAGCGTCAAGAGATTCTCGCCGACATGCGCAACCTTCTCGAGTTTCGAGAAGCCCAGGAAGCCGCAGCTGCCTTTGATGGTGTGGATCGTCCTGAATACGCTTGCCAGGAGCTCGCTAGAAGATGGGTCGCTTTCGAGCTTGACCAGATCTTGATCCAAGCGGTCCAGATTCTCTGTGCTTTCGATAAGGAAATCTTTAACAATCTCATCCATGATTCCGCGCTCCTGTCGTGTCCCATGCAATCGGCACTCCACAGTTTTTTCGGTATCACCACGGATGGTCGTATCTGCGATAGGCATCGCATAGAGAGCCTGCAGAGGCCTGAAAGTTGACGCACTAGTCAGCGTGCGGCAGGACGGCGGCGGCTTGAAGCCTGTCGATCTTGGACCTACACTTGAAGAATGCACGTTCACGCCCATGGCCCGGGCAGCGCATCGCGGGTTTTGAAGATCTCGCTTGGCGTAACCCTCGCCTATATCGTGGTTCTGGTTGTAGCGGGAATCCGCGCTCATTCTCTGGCGCTGCTCTCCGAAGCCGGCCATAATCTGTCGGACTTTCTAGCGTTAGTGCTGTCACTGGTGGCGGTGTATTTTCAGGCACGTCCCGCCAACTCAACTAAGACTTATGGCTACCACCGCGCAGGGGTCCTGGCTGCCCTAGTCAATGCCAGTTCGCTGGTAGTCGTATCTTTCTTCATCCTCTACGAAGCTTTCCGGCGTTTACAGCACCCTGAGCATGTGCAAGCCAGTACGATGATGTGGGTGGCGGGGGCTGGCGTGGTGATGAATGGGGCGATTGCCTTGCTGCTGTATCGCTCCGGCGGCGACGTCAATATCCGAAGTGCCCTATTGCATGAAGTGGGCGATACACTTTCCACGGCAGCTGTGATCGCCGGGGGCTGGGCGATCCTCATCACACACAACGATTGGATTGATTCAGCACTGTCAGTGGGGATTGGCGTACTCATACTGTGGTCCGGCTTCGGGATCGTGCGCGAAACACTGAACATCCTGCTTGAGGGCACACCGCGCGGTATGAAGCTGGAGAAGATTGAATCGGCGATCAAGTCTGTCGAAGGGGTTAACGACGTCCACGACTTGCACGTCTGGAGCATTGGGTCAGAGACGCATGCACTCTCCTGTCATATTTCGATCGCTGACATCCCGCCTTCAGTGAGCGAGCGCATCTTGCGCGACGTGAAAGATCAACTATTGCACGGCTTTCGCATCGATCACACGACGATCCAGTTTGAGCACGTCATCTGTGAGACCGCTCATGGGTGCGTTATCCCGGTCATTGAGAGTGCCGAAGAACACCACCACCATCACAGCCACTAAGATTTTTCCTGCAACAAGGTCGCGACGATGGACAGGGATCGCTAGAGTTTTCCCAAGGAGGTTTCTTACGACTGTGAGGCGTAAATCTTCTTAACGGTTTCGATCGTATCCGCATCTACGGCGGATTTGTCGCGGCGCAAGCGGACAATCCTCGGGAACCGCAATGCGTAGCCACTTTCATGCCGCTCTGACTCCATCATGTTATTGAATGCCACTTCGAGAACAATCTTTGGTTCGACAATCCGTCGAAATCCTTGATCATCGATCGTGTGCTCGGTGAACCATTCCGTCATTTCGGCAATCTCAAGATCGGTCAGCCCTGAATAAGCCTTACCGATGTTGACCAGTTGGTCTTCATTCCAAACGGCGAAGGTGTAGTCGCTCAGAACTCCGATTCGTTTGCCGTGGCCGTATTCCGCCGCGGTTACAACCACGTCGAGCGTCGCAAGTTCTCGCTTCATCTTCAGCCAGGACTTTCCACGTTTGCCCGGTGTGTAGGAAGAACTGATGTCTTTGATCATCAGTCCTTCGTTGCCCCGCTCACGGGCGGCAGAAAATAGTTCTTCCAGTTCGTCGGTCGAAGTAGCCCGAAAAACTGGAGCTCGAATGATGCTTGCGGCGAAGCCTTCCGCGGCGCTCGGTTCGGCTTGGAAGGCCAAAGTGCCCTGCACTTCTTTCTTATGGGCATTGGAGGTGCCGGTTTGGCGAGGAGCCAGTAGAAGCTGGTCCAAGGTCCGAGCACGTTCGGAGAGTGGCTGATCGATCATTAGTTCGCCATGCGCGTACAAAATGTCGAAAGCCAGGAAAGCGACGGGAACTTCTCTGAGCAACTTGTCGCTAACTTTCTTTCTGCCCAGGCGCTGCTGCAGAAAGCTGAACGGACGGGCTGATCCGAGATTCTTTGCCATGGCCTCACCCGATTCGGATATATCCTCGTCAACTACGGCCCGAACATCTTCCAGTTTTTCGGGATAATTCCATGCGACGATTTCGCCGTCGAGGATGACATCTTCGGAAAATCCGGCTAGGGCGGGCGGTAATTCCGGAAACGATTCCGTGATGTCGTCGCGAGTGCGAGAAAATATTCGCACCTGATCTCCAGAGATGTGGGCTTGTGCGCGAATTCCGTCGTATTTGTCCTCCACCGCTGCCTCTGGAAAATAACTCAAACCTTCCTCTGGGGATTCGACCGGGCTCGCGAGCATAAATCCCAAGGGATGGAAGAGGCGCATACGCGCTTTTTGCAAGTCTGCCGCAGCAGTGAGGCGCAAGGTCTCAGCAATGTCCCCCAAAAGCATGTTCGCGCGCTGAACCTCCGAGAGGGTGCTGCCATATGCTTTCGCAATCGCCTCTTCGACAAGGCTCTCCTTGAGCCCGATCCGAAGATCGCCGGTCATGATTTTCACGATGTACTTGGCCTCGAGCGGCGTCGTTCGTGAAAGAAGATCTCGGACAAGCGCCGCCTTCGGCTTGGGCCCGCGCGCTACGGCGATTTGCCGAAAGACGCGCTCGACTTCAAGCACGCTCACATCCCGACTGGGAATGTCCGGTAAGACGTCGGCAGCAACGGCGCCGAGATCGCCTAAGCGCCGGTAAGAGGCAGTCAGGTCATGTTCTTCCTTGCCGGCGAGCTCGGCGACGGTCCGCCATAGTGCGCGTCCGCCAACTTGGAGAGTGGTTTCCTCACACATGGGGAAGGATCGCCCGGAGAAAAAAGTCGCTGAGACTGCTGCTTCGGCAACGGGTCGCGATTTGAAATAATCGGCCACGAGAGCAGTCTTCACGAGTCTCTTCGTGGTGCCGGCAACTGCTTCGCAGGTCGTCGCAAATTCTCGCAATGTTTTTGGTCCTTACGAATCTTGCCGCGCGCCACCGCGTTACCTGCGCCCCGTGGGGTGCTAGTAAAGCCAACGGTTTCTTGCATTTACGGCCAGCGAAGCCGCGATGAGCGAATCGGCCTGTGTTAACCTAGATAGTGCGTCGCGCCTATCCAAGGAGCATCTAACAGTCGTGCGTCGATTTCTTAACTATCTCCGATTTCTGGCTGCCGTCCAGCTACTGCCCGCTCTCGAGAGCGGGGAAGAAACGCTCGTTGGCGGGCAAGCCGTCCTCGAAGGCGTTATGATGCGCTCCCCGCACGCTTGGGCTATCGCCTGTCGCAAGCCTTCCGGAGAAGTCGTCACCATGAGCGAGCCGCTGGAGCGCCCTTCGGAAAAGCACAAATGGATGGCCTTGCCGATCGTCCGAGGAGTGATGACGCTCGGATACGCCATGACTCTTGGATATCGCGCCCTGCGTTTTTCGGCAAATGTGGCCATCGAAGAGTTGATGGAAGATAGTGGTGAGACTAAGTCTGCCGAGAATTCGCCCACGGCAAATCAAGAGGCCGCTCCGAAAAAGAAATCTGCGGAAAAGGCTGCCACTGTCAGCAGTTGGTTGGCGGCCATAAACATAGTGATTTCGCTTGCCTTTTTCATCTTCATGTACAAGTACATTCCGTTGCTAGCGGCAACGGAACTGAAGAAGATTGATCCAGCGTTGGGTGGACGAATTGTTTTCAACCTCATCGACGGCGGAATCCGCCTGTTTCTGTTTCTGTTGTTTATTTGGGGCGTCTCGCTTTGGAAGGATATCCGGCGGGTGTACCAATACCACGGGGCTGAGCATAAAACTGTATTCGCCTTCGAGAATGGCGATCCGCTCAATACTGCGGAAGTCCAGAAATATTCAACTTTCCATCCGCGTTGCGGAACAAGCTTCTTGATGACCGTGATGCTGATCTCAATTGGCTTTTATATGTTGGTGCCCTACACCACGTTCTGGGCTCGCTTCGCGTCCCGAATTGTCCTTCTGCCGGTGATCGCCGGAGTCTCGTATGAGATCATCCGTTTTGCCGCCAAACATCGCGGTTCCTTGTTTGCGCTGATGACGGCGCCTGGGCTTTGGCTGCAACGTATCACCACGAAGCCTCCATCGGACGAGCAGGCGCAGTGTGCAATCGTCGCCCTTGAGCAAGCTATGTCGCTCGAAAAAGAGCGCGGTGGCGAGTTGGTCATTGCCTAGGGGAGCCTCCCCCATTGCGACTTCTCATCCCCAATCCCTTCCGAAAAACGCATAGAATGTTTGCGCTGGCGACATTGATCGCGGGAACCCGGTTGGAATCGACAAAGCTCCACTACTTGCAAGCCGAGAACTGAGAATTCGATGTTTGAACGCCTGGATCAAATCGAAGCCCGTTACGACGAGCTGACCAACGCTCTGGCATCGCCGGATATCGTCAACGACTCGGCGAAATACCAGAAGACTGCCAAAGCGCATGCCGAGATCGCTCCGATCGTTGAGAAATATCGTGAGTTTAAAGATCTGACTAAAGGGATCGGCGACAGCAAGGCATTGTTGGCCGATGAAAAAGATCCCGATATGCGTGCTTATGCGCAAGACGAACTCAATCAGTTAGAAGGTCGGGTCGGAGCCGTCGAAGAGGAACTGAAGGTTTTGTTACTGCCGAAGGATCCGAACGACGAAAAGAACATCATCCTCGAAATTCGGGCCGGAACCGGTGGCGACGAGGCTACGCTTTTTGCCGCCGAGCTTTTTCGCATGTATACGCGGTTTGCGGAGACCCAGCGCTGGAAGGTGGAGGTGCTCTCGTCTTCTGAATCGTCTGCTGGCGGTCTTAAGGAAGTCATCGCGATTATTGAAGGCAGTCGTGTTTTCTCTCAGCTTAAGTATGAAAGCGGCGTGCATCGCGTCCAGCGCGTGCCCGCGACTGAACAGCAGGGACGCGTGCATACTTCTGCGGTGACCGTTGCGGTCTTACCGGAAGCAGAAGATGTTGACATCAAGATCGAGGCCAAGGATCTTAGGATCGACACTTTCTGCTCGTCAGGACCTGGCGGTCAGTCCGTGAACACGACCTATTCAGCCGTGCGTATCACTCACATTCCAACTAACACGGTCGTTAGCTGCCAGGACGAAAAGTCCCAGATCAAGAACCGCGAAAAGGGCATGCGTGTGCTGCGATCCCGCCTGTACGAAATCGAAATGGATAAGCAGCAGCAGGCGCTGGCCAAGGAACGGAAGGCGATGGTTGGCTCTGGCGACCGAAGTGAAAAAATTCGTACTTACAATTTTCCGCAAAATCGGCTGACCGACCACCGCATCGGATTCACGATTCATCAGCTCGACGCCGTCATGGACGGAAAGATCCAGCCCCTCATCGAAGCGCTGATTACCCACTACCAGGCTGAGAAGCTGAAACATGAGACGGCTGGGGTGGTTTAAGCAGTTAACGTGAGCGTTCTTCATCGCGAAATGGGAATCCCGTGACGGAACTTAACGTAAATCTTGCAGCCGTTCTTGCCGACCGGTATGCCGCCAACTCATCGAGGGTGCGCGAACTCGCCGCCAGCCTCACAAGCGAACAATTCTGGGAAAAGGCTTTTCCGTACGGGAATAGTTTTGGGCACCTGGTCCTTCACCTGACCGGTAACCTGAATTACTACATCGGTTCGCAGATTGCCAACACTGGATACGTTCGTGATCGTCCTCTTGAATTCGCCGATCCGAATCCTCCATCCAAAGAGGAGGCACTGCAACGACTCGATGCGGCGATTGTAATGGTGATCGGTACGATCCGGGAGCAGTCCCCTGAAGATTGGTCGCGAGAATATTCCGGATTCGGTACAAATTGCAACAACCGCCTTGATATGGTCCTGCAGTGCGCCGCTCACATGCAGCACCACATCGGCCAAATGATTTACTTGTCGTATGAGTGGAATCGACAAGCCCAAGCCAAATAGTGGCGGCAACCCAGACCTGATGTTTATCACCTAAGACCCATGGCAACGGCAAGGGCTCGCTCTCTTCTCGCGCTCGCTGGGTTCGGTCTGGCGACCGCCGGGGCGGCATGGTACGGTTCGCGCTACAGCCGAAAAGGAAGTCGCGACTCTTGGTATCGAGATCTCGATAAACCGCCATTTACCCCGCCGGATGCCGTTTTTCCCCTGGTGTGGACGACGCTCTACGCGATGATCGCCTGGTCCGGATGGCGCATCTGGAGTGCAGCGCCATCGCGCGAACGCAATGCCGCGCTGCGATTATGGATTTCCCAGTTGGCCGAAAACGCGCAGTGGTCAAAGTTGTTCTTTGGGCAACATCAGCCCACCCTTGCACTTGCCGATGTTGTGGCACTTGAGGGCACGATATTCTCGTACATGTCTGCGGCGCGGAAGGTTGACCGCGCAGCAGCCAACGCATTTATCCCATATGCTGCCTGGGTGGCATTCGCCACTGTCTTGAATGCCGAGATCGTTCGCCGCAATCCCCGCATCGAGTAGTCCGAAAGCAGCGAACAGGTTTCGCAGGCACTCTCGTGGGAAACGGCTCACTCATGATGAAATACAGTTGTGCAACTCAAGCAACTGTTGGCCGAAGCGATCGTTAAGCTAACTTCTCGCAACATTCCTTCTCCGCGCCTCAATGCGGAACTGTTGCTGATGTTTATTTTAGGGTGCGACCGCGCCTACCTCTTCGCACATCCTGAACGAGAGATTGCTGCTGACGAGAAGCTTCGATATGAGAGCGCTCTTGCCGAGCGATCGCGGGGAGTTCCCGCGCAATACATTACCGGGCACCAGGAGTTCTGGGGGATGGATCTAATCGTCAGCCCTGCGGTTCTGATTCCGCGCCCCGAGACTGAACATCTGGTCGAAGCTGCCCTTGAGATTTGCCGATCGGAGTTCCCGGCCAATCCTTCAATTCGAATCGCAGACGTCGGCACCGGTTCGGGATGTATCGCGCTGGCACTTGCGAAAGAACTGCCTCGAGCGGTAATCGAAGCGACGGATATTTCGGAGCAAGCTCTCACAGTGGCGCGAACCAATGCCGCCCGCCATCAGCTTGAACGGATCACTTTCCGGCACGCAGATCTCCTTGGTGATCTCAACTCACCCTTCGATCTGATCGTCTCGAATCCCCCGTACGTGGGAGAGTCGGAGGAAGATCAGGTGCAGTTGGAGGTTCGGAACTTCGAGCCCAGATGCGCGGTCTTTGCCGGCCCTGTGGGAACGGAGATCATCGCTCGCCTGATTCTCCAAGCGCGCAGCGTGCTGGTTCCTGGCGGATGGCTGATTCTGGAGATCAGCGGGACGATCGTCGACAGTGTTCTTGCGTTGCTGGAAGGATGGGGCGATGTTCAGGTGCGGAACGATTTACAGGGGATCGCGCGAGTCGTGCAGGCGCGTCGAGCCGAACCACAGCTAAGCTGCTAGTGGCGCGCTGCTGCTGGCTGAATCTCTTCAACGTCAATCACGTCCGTCGGATATTTGCCCGTGTAGCATGCGGAACAATAGGAAAGTTTTTCGCCTTCGCCACAGGCTTTCTTCAGCCCCTCCAAAGAAAGGTAGGCGAGTGAATCGGCGCCGATGTAATCCCGAATTTCATCCACCGTTTTGTTGGCAGCGATGAGTTGCTTCTTCGAGGGAGTGTCGACGCCGTAATAGCAGGGCGAGATCGTCGGGGGGCACGATATCCGCATATGCACTTCGGTCGCCCCGGCATTGCGGATCATACGAACAATTTTGCGGCTGGTCGTTCCGCGGACGATCGAGTCGTCGATCAGAACCACGCGTTTTCCTTCCAACAGGGAACGAACTGGATTGAGCTTAAGCTTGACGCCAAAATCCCTTACGCTTTGGCTGGGTTCAATAAACGTCCGGCCCACGTAATGGTTCCGGATGAGCGCGAAGCGAAAAGGAATTCCGCTTTCAGCGGCGTAGCCTACCGCAGCCGTCACGCCCGAGTCCGGCACGGGAACTACTAGATCGGCATTCACCGGCGCTTCCCGAGCCAGTTGGCGTCCCAGTTCTTCGCGGCTGGTTTGCACCGATCGCCCAAAAACCAGGCTGTCTGGCCGAGAGAAATAGACATGCTCGAAGATGCAGCTCGATTGCGGAGCTGCCGTCGAGTAGAAACGCGAACTCACGCCCTCAGGGCTGACGACGATAAGTTCGCCTGGCTTGACATCGCGCACATACTCGGCCCCGATCAAGTCGAATGCGCAGGTCTCGGATGCGAAGACCACGGTGTCGTGCTTTTGTCCTTCCAACGCGGGGATACGCCCCATCGCCAGCGGACGAAACCCCCGAGGATCGCGGACCGCAAAGACCCGGTCATTACTCATCATTACGAGAGAAAACGCGCCTTCGACGCGACGAAGCGCATCGGCCATTGCTTCTGGCAGGGTATGTTCCTTCGAAAGAGCGATCAGATGCACGATCACTTCGGTGTCACTATTGGTTTGAAAAATCGAACCTTGGCTCTCGAGTCGTGCGCGAAGCTGCATCGCGTTAGTCAGGTTGCCGTTGTGCGCGACGCCAATCGATCCTTTATTCGATTGCACCAAAATGGGCTGTGCATTCAGCAGCGCTGAGTCGCCCGAAGTGGAGTAGCGAGTATGTCCGATTGCGATTGTCCCTCGCATCTTCAATAGAACATCCTCGGTGAAGATGTCAGTGACCGAGCCCATCGATTTGTGCGCCCGCGAGACGAGTCCGTCCGACGTAACGATACCGGCCGACTCCTGGCCTCGGTGCTGCAACGCATGAAGTCCAAGGTATGCCAATTTCTCCGCCTCAGGGTGCGCGAAGATCGCCACTACTCCGCATTCATCGTGAAACTTGTCGGAAATCGGCATTTAGCTCCTTGGCCCTCGACTCTTGGCCCTAGCCAAGCATTTCAAAAATGTGGGGATTTCAACCAGCCGAAACTAGCTCGGGATCCGTTCGTAATGCACCCTCGAGAGCTGATTCGTAACTTTGACTCAGTTCCGACACTGTACTCGAGATAACGACCTTCCCATCCAGTGAAATTTCCAGCTTTGCCGGAATCGTTTCTCCGATAACCTCGGCCGAAATATCGTGCTTCTCGCGCTACTCCTTTGATTCGCTCGAGGTGCGCGCGGTCGCAAGAGACGAGGATCCGGCCCGCGTCTTCCCCGAAAAGGGGTGATTCCGCGAATAATCCATCGGATGTCAGGCTCACCCGTGCTCCCACCCCGGAAGGGAATGCCATTTCTGCCAGTGCTACAGAAATCCCGCCTTCTGCGCAATCATGAACAGACTCCACTAACCCGTTCTGAATCAGTTCGATAATGGCTTTCTGAAGAGCGGTTTCCTTCTCCAGGTTAAGCTCGGGGGGGTAGCCCCAGACCGCGCCCAGTATTTCCTTGGCGTACTCCGACGAGCCGAATTCGCTTTCCGCGTCGTTGATATCCCCTGACTCCGCCGCCCTCAACAGCACGATCGTGAGCTGAGGCGCGGCGAACGACATTTTGGCTGCCTTGTGCACATCCTCAAGGATACCTACGACCCCCAGAACGGGGGAGGGATAGATCCCTTCGCCCAGGGTTTCGTTATAAAAGCTGACATTGCCTCCGGTGATCGGAATTTCCAACTCTTCGCAGGCCCTGGTGATTCCGTCGATGGTTTGAGAGAACTGCCACATGATGTGAGGCTTTTCCGGATTGCCGAAGTTCAGGCAATTTGTGGCGCCTACTGCCGTCGCACCTGAGCAGGCCACCTTCCGGGCAGCTTCGGCGACGGCGTGCATTGCCCCCAAGCGCGGATCGAGATAGCACCAGCGCCCATTGCCGTCGAGGGCCATGGCTAAACCACGATCCGAACCCTTGATGCGAATCACGCCTGCGTCGGCGGCTCCTGGCCCCTCGACCGTATTGGTCTGGACCATATGGTCATACTGTTGCCACACCCAACGCTTGCTGCAGATGTTGGAACTGGCAAGAAGCTTTTTCAAGGCGGGCGTGAAATCGTTCAAGGTACCCAGTTTGATGTTTTCCGGAATTTCGCGTGGGACGGGAGGCTCCCAGCGAGCAAGTGGTCGCTTGTACACGGGGGCTTCGTCGGTGAGCGCCGGGTTGGGAATCTCCGCAACGACCTTGCCGTGCTCGAGAACGCGGAGCTTGTTGTCGCTTGTGACTTTGCCGACTTGAACCGCGTCCAGTCCCCACTTCTCGAACACTCGGAAGACTTCGTTTTCTCGACCCTTCTGCGCAACCAGCAGCATGCGCTCCTGCGATTCACTGAGCATGATTTCGTAGGGAGTCATGCCGGTTTCTCGCTGGGGAACCAGATCGAGTTCGATCTCGATGCCGACACCTCCGCGTCCGCCCATTTCGCACGTCGAACAAGTGAGGCCTGCGGCTCCCATATCCTGAATACCAACAATTGCTCCAGTCTGCATCGCCTCCAGGCAGGCTTCGAGAAGAAGCTTTTCGAGAAAAGGATCACCAACCTGCACATTCGGCCGCTTCGCTTCCGATGCCTCGCTGAATTCCTCGCTCGCCATGGTCGCGCCGTGAATTCCATCGCGCCCGGTCTTGGAGCCCACGTAGATTACCGGGTTGCCTTCTCCTGCCGCGCGAGCGTAAAAAATTTCGTCCTTTCGCACGAGACCCAACGCAAAGGCGTTAACGAGCGGGTTCCCTGAATAGCAAGGTTCGAATTTTGTCTCTCCCCCAAGATTCGGTACTCCGAAGCAGTTTCCGTAGGAGGCGACTCCGCCCACTACGCCGTCCATGACGGAGTGATTCTTGTGAAGTTCCTTGTCCGACAAATCCTTCGACGCCGTGATCGGGCCGAAGCGGAGCGAATCCATGACCGCGACCGGTCGAGCCCCCATGGTGAAAATGTCGCGCAAAATTCCGCCCACGCCGGTAGTCGCGCCCTGAAACGGCTCGATGAATGATGGATGGTTGTGCGACTCGATCTTGAAGGCGCAAGCCCAACCGTCGCCAATATCGATGATGCCAGCGTTCTCGCCTGGCCCCTGCAGTACCAGCTTGCTACGTGTAGGCAAGCGCTTCAAATGCACTCGAGATGACTTGTACGAGCAGTGCTCACTCCACATCACGCTGAAGATGCCGAGTTCGGTAAGCGTCGGTTCGCGGCCGCCGAGAAGTTGCTTGATCTTGTCGTACTCGTCGGTGGTCAGGCCATGCTGCCGGAGGATCTCCGGAGAGAAAGCAGAGGTCAGGGAAGTAGCCATTGGAAGAGCTTCCATTGTCGCATTTTCTGGCGTCGATGGTATAGGCCTCGCGGATCGGCAATTCAGAACATTCCCGAGGCTACCCTGCTACGATTTGTTGACATGAAATCGATTGTCATAGGAACCGCCGGGCACATCGATCACGGGAAAACGGCTCTGGTGAAGGCGTTGACTGGGATCGACGCCGACCGGCTGGAAGAGGAGAAACGGCGCGGGATCACCATTGATTTGGGGTTTGCCCACATGGAGCTTTCAACCCCGAGCGGGGAGAAGCTACAACTCGGATTCGTCGACGTCCCAGGACATGAGCGCTTCGTCAAAAACATGCTCGCGGGCGCGGGCGGTGTCGACCTCGTACTGCTGGTGATCGCTGCCGACGAATCAATCAAGCCGCAGACCCGTGAGCATTTCGAGATCTTGCAACTCTTGGGCGTGCAGCGCGGAATTACGGTGCTCACCAAGTCTGACGCTGTCGACGCGGACACCTTGGATGTGGTCCGCGCCGAGGTCGCACAGTATTTGCGAGGTACGTTTCTAGAGTCGCCGGACTCTGCCATCGTCGCAGTAAGCTCCCTTACGGGTGCCGGTCTCGATGAGCTCAGGGTCTTGATAGCTGCAGCTGCGGACCAGATTCGGTCTAGAGATTCAAGTGCTCATCCCCGCCTTCCGATCGACCGCGTTTTTACCATGAAAGGATTTGGAAGCGTTGTCACAGGAACCCTGATCTCAGGGAAAGTCCGCCGCGATGAAGAAATGGAAGTGCTGCCTGGTGGGCGTCGAGTCCGGATACGGGGGATTGAAGTGCATGGAGACACTTCCGACGAGGCCGTTGCCGGACAAAGGACGGCGTTGAACTTGGCAGGGGCGAGCGTAGGGGATCTGTCGCGCGGAATGACGCTGACGCGATCCGCTACTTTTTCCGCGACTCGTCAGGTGGATGTTCGATTGCACTTGCTGAAGTCCGCTCCTCGTCAACTGAAGAATCGGAGCCGCGTCCATTTTCACTCCAACACCATGGAGGCCGTGGTGGAAGTCGTTCTTCGTGACGGCCCGCCGGTTGCTCCGGGGTCCGAGACCTTCGCTCGGTTAAGGTTTTCGGAGCCTGTGTTCTTGTTGCCAGCAGATCGCTTCATCATTCGCCAGCTATCACCGGTTGTAACCATTGGGGGTGGAGCAGTACTCGACGGGTCTCCAGTTCCGCGAATGCCGGACTTGACGGATTTCCTGCGGTCTCTTCGAGACGGAAGTCCGGGCGATATTCTTGAAGCGAGAATCGCTCGACGCGGCGCGAGAGGTATCTTGCTTCCTGAACTTGTCTCGGAAACTGGCTGGCCTCTCGAATCTATCGATAAGACGGTGGCGCCGGCTCTGAACGAAAGGCGGATTCATCAAGTTGGCAACCGCCTCGTCCACGCCCCAGCGGTTCTGAAGCTGCGCGAATCTGTTGTCTCGTCCCTGCTTGCGTTCCACAAGAAGAACTCGTTGGCATGGGGAATCCCGAGGGAGGAACTGAGGGATCAGACGAAAGCAGTCTCCGAGGTATTCGATTCCGTCCTAGACTTTTTGTCCAAGGCAGGGAAAATTGAAACGGCTGGAGATTTGGTGCGCATGGCCGGCCACGGGGTGGTGCTGAAGGATGAGGAAGCCGAATCGAAGAATAGGATTGAAACGGCTTTCTCCGCTTCTGGATTGAAGGTTCCGGCTCTCAACGAAGTAATAGCAGGGTTGAAGATTGACCGAGCACGCGCGCAAAAAATTGTGACCATAATGCTACGGGACAAGACCCTGGTGAAGATTTCCGAGGATTTGGTGTTTCATCGTTCGGCATTGAACGAACTGCGCAAGCTGGTCGCTGCGGCAAAAGCTAAGTCCCCGAGAATCGACGTCGGGAAATTCAAGGAAATGACGGGTGTGAGCCGAAAATACGCCATTCCGCTGCTCGAATACCTGGACCGGGAACGCGTGACGCGACGCGTAGGCGACGTCCGGGAAATTCTCTGAAGGCGCTACTCCAGTTCAGAGTGTTGGACTCCGTAACCACTAGTCAAATCTTTTCTTCCGGGAATTCGACCTCTAAACCCAACGGATCTGTGAACCTGTTGGTTAGATTCACAAGGCCCGTCAGTAAGTGAACATCCACGATTTCCGGCTCAGAGAAATCTTTCTTTAAAACATTGAAATCGGCGTCCCCAATGCTGGCCGGAGATTGTGTCAGTTTTTCGACATATGTGAGGGCGGCTCTCTCTTTATCGGAATAGCGCGAATAGTCTCCTGCCTTGAGGGCAGCCCAATCTTCCGCGGTCAAGCCAACACGTTTCGATGAAGCCACGTGATGTTGCGTGCAATAGTGGCATCCATTGATTAGTGAGACACGAATGTAGATCAGTTCGTAGAGTTTCCGATCAAGGGACCGTCCGACGCTTGTATAGAAAGGCAGAAAATTTTTCAGCATTTCTGGCCTGTGCGCGAGAGCTTTCTGCGCATTTCCCGGCTTGCCACGAAGAGCCTTCTCGTAAATCTCGGTGACTTCCGGACTCGCGGTTTGCGGTTCGACGAGGCTGATACGCGCCATTGGATCCTCCTGAAAATCTGCGATCATCATATTAGAAAAACGCGCCGAACCGTCGAAACGTGGCTACGGAGGAAATCCACATCGATTTGCATCGCCGCCCATGCCACACCGGTCTTGAATTCCCAACAGCAGCGACGATCCCCGATCAAGAATCCCAAATTCCCGAAGCGTATTCATTCTGGCGGGCAATACGATCCATATCTACGAAGAGTTTCGCGGTAGTCCCGTTAAGATTTCGCATCCCGCAGCGCTGTAAGAAAAGTGAGAGAATCCGTAGAGCCTTACCGGTTCGGATTTCAACCAGACATGAGCATGATCAAAATCATTGGCGCGGGTCTCGCGGGCTCAGAAGCGGCATGGCAGTGTGCCCGACGAGGCATTGACGTCGAACTGTTTGAGATGCGCCCCGTGCGGTCCACACCTGCGCACCAGACCGCCGATTTTGCGGAGCTCGTCTGCTCGAACTCCTTGAAGTCCGATAGTGAGAACACAGCGCCTTGGCTTCTCAAAGAAGAGATGCGCCGGGCGGGCTCGTTGCTGTTGCAGATCGCCCGGGAGTGCGCTGTTCCCGCGGGACATGCGCTGGCGGTTGATCGAATAACATTCGCAAATCGCGTGACCGAGGCGATTTCTCGCGAATCTCGAATTACGATCTGCAGAGAAGAAGTGACCAGCATCGATGAAACTGGCTGCATCACGGTCATTGCAACCGGTCCTCTTACATCCGAGGGGCTGGCAAACGAAATTGCGAGACTCAGCGCAGGGCAGCAACCTGAAGACGCGCACAATCCCCAAAGTCCCCACCTGTATTTCTACGATTCGATCAGCCCGATCGTAGAAGCTGATTCCATCGACATGTCACGCGTGTACATGGCGGCGCGCTATGACAAAGGCTCAGCGGACTACATTAACTGTCCAATGACGCGAGAGGAGTACGACGTCTTTCTCGATGCTCTTTTGTCTGCTCAGTCTGTTGAAGAACGCGATTGGGAAAAGCTGAATTACTTTGAGGCATGTTTGCCCATCGAGGAAATTGCGCGCCGCGGCCGCGACACCCTGCGCTTCGGCCCAATGAAGCCCGTCGGCTTGATCAATCCGCGGACAGGCAAGATGCCCTACGCAGTAGTGCAATTGCGACAGGAAAATCTGCGCGCGGATTCCTACAACCTTGTCGGATTCCAGAATCATTTGAAGTTCGGCGATCAAGCCCGAGTCATGAAGTTGATCCCCGGCCTCGAGAATGCGCGCTTCTTGAGGTATGGGCAAATCCACCGTAATACCTACATCAACTCTCCCACGCTGTTGGAAGAAACGCTGCAGATGAAGGCTCACTCGCGCGTTCTCTTTGCTGGACAAATCTGCGGCGTTGAGGGATATGTGGAATCGATCGCCACCGGGTTACTGGCAGGAATCCAAGCGGCCTTGCTCTTGCAGGGTTCCGCGGCTATTGCGCCGCCGCGGGCGTCCGCATTCGGATCTTTGACTCATTACGTCACTCACGCAGATCCGAAGGACTTTCAACCGGCCAATATCACTTTTGATTTGCTTCCAGCTCTGGATCGAAAGATTCGCGATCGAAAAGAACGCCATCGAATGCAATGTGAGCGTGCTTTGAACGATTTTGACGGGTGGCTGCGGGGTGTTCTGCCTGAGCCCCTGAGTGTAGGGTAATTCTCTTCAACGTCTTAGGGAGACCACCAAACCCCGTTTTTTTCCTGCAACAAACCCGTCCCTCGGTGCGTATCTAGGATAAGCACGCCAGAGGGATGACTTTCTCCGCCGCCCTCCGTCCAAGTGTTTGCCATGACCCTGCGAGACCTAGTTGCCGACGTATTACGGACGTTATGGGCTCATAAGTTGCGGGCATTTCTGACAATGTTCGGAATTGCCTGGGGCATCGTATCCATCGTCCTCATGGTGGCGGCGGGCGAAGGATTGCGTAAAGGCCAGGAAGAGCAGGCTAGGAATCTCGGCAAAGACGTAATGATCGTCTTTCACGGACGCACCAGCTTGCAAGCCGGTGGCACCCACGCCGGAAGGATGGTGCATTGGGACTATCAGGACGTTCCGGTTGTGCAGGCAGAGTCTCCGGATTGCGAATATGCGATCCCCGAACTGGAGCAGGACACCGTTCGAACTCATTCGAACTACAACAACGCTGCCTTAACGGTTACGGGATCATTCCCGCCATTTGGATACATCCGAAGTCTTGATGTGGGCACCGGGCGATTTTATGACTGGGACGATATGCGCGAATCCCGCCGCGTGGCATTTTTAGGTTCTGACGCGGCAAAGCAGCTATTTCCGGGCCGCAATCCGGTTGGAGAGAACGTATATTTAAATGATTTTCCTTACCTTGTGATTGGAGTGATGGCCAAGAAAAAACAGGACTCCAGCTACGACGGTTGGGATGTAAATAAAGTCTTTTTGCCCTTTACCGCGATGCGCCGCGACTTTCCGGACAAGCCACCGGGAACCGATTCCACATTTGACCAGCTACTTGTAACTCCAAAATCAGTGGACCAGCACGAAGCCTGCAAACATGAAGTGCGGACGGCACTCGCCCGCATGCACCGTTACGATCCTAACGATAAAGAAGCCTGTCCGATCTGGGATACCGTGCAGGAAGCGCAAGCTTTCAAGACGATGACGGACGGAATGAAATTCTTCCTGGGAGCAGTGGGGATCGTCACGCTGGTGCTAGGTGGCATCGGGGTTATGAATGTCATGCTGGTTGCTGTTCGGGAGCGTACGCGTGAGATTGGCGTTCGAAAAGCGATCGGCGCTCCTGCTGGAACGATTCTGCGGCAGTTTTTCATCGAAGCCGTGATCATTGCGCTGATTAGTGGAGCGATCGGCCTAGGCGTTGCGTTCGGCTTTTGCGCATTGGTCAACATGCTTCCGATGCCGGACTTTTTTGCGGGCCTCATCCCAAGCTGGACCTCGGGTTTAATCGCTGCCGGTTTGCTGGGAGCGATTGCGGTAGGAGCGGCGCTATATCCGGCCCGCCGCGCCGCCTCAATCGATCCTATCGAAGCGCTCCGCTATGAAGCAGGTGGATAAAACAGCGATGCTTTTCGAAATCATTCTCGAAGCCTGGGTCGCCCTGAAGCGGAACATCACCCGCAGCTTCTTGACTATGCTAGGCATCGTTTGGGGTATCGCGACAGTGACGCTGCTCATCGCGTACGGCAGTAGTTTTCGCGGCGTGCTCGTCCACGGGTTCGATGCGTTCGGCAAGAGTGCTGTCATCTGCTGGCCGCAACAAACGAGCGAACAGCCTGGCGGCCAGCGAGCCGGCAAGAAAGTTGTTCTCGAACAAGCTGATATCGACATGGTCAAAGCGACGGCGCCGCTGGTAAAGCATGCCTGTCTTGAGACTGTTCGGCGCCCGGGAATCGCTTATGGAGACCGCATGGTAGGAACGGCACCGGTTCGTGGAGTTTGCCCGGAATATGGCGAAATGAGAAACGAGGTTCCTTCGGAAGGGCGGTGGATCAATGCCGAGGATGAACTGGAGCGTCGCCGCGTCATCTTCCTCGGAGGCCGGCTTAAAGAAAAGCTCTTCAGCGGGCGGCCAGCTGTGGGAGAGACCGTCCAGGTTGCCGGAGTTCGTTTCAGCGTGATTGGAGTGATGGCGAGAAAAATCCAGCTCAGCAACTATTTTTCCAGCGATGACGAGTCTTCCTGGATTCCATATTCCGCCGCCGGCGATTTGTGGAATACGCGTTATGCCGCGGTGATGGTATTCGAACCCATCGCCCCGCAATTTGAGAAGAAGGCGATGGCGCAGGTGCTAGCCGCAGTCGCTACGCGGCAAAACTTTTCTCCGACCGACCCGAAAGCTTTCCAGATGTTTGGGCGCGACGAATTCCGTCCTGTGATTGATGCATTGACGATCGGATTGCAGGTCTTGCTGACTTTCATCGGAACGCTAACGCTGGGCATCGGGGGCGTAGGCGTGATGAACATCATGCTGGTATCAGTGGACGAACGCATCCGGGAGATCGGTTTACGTCGAGCGCTTGGCGCGCGCAAACGTCACATCAAACTGCAATTTCTGGCCGAGACTCTTCTCATCATGATCCTCGGCGGTGCGATCGGCGTGCTGCTCTCTTATGTCATCGCGTGGGCGGTGGGCACTCTGCCGATGATGGGCCCACTCTTCGAAGACGATTCCGGTCAGGGAGACATTCACCTCCGCATTTCGATGGTGACGGTGCTACTTTCTTCGGCTGTGTTGCTCGATCGTGGGCGTTTTCAGCGGCTTGGTACCTGCGATGCGCGCCTCGAAGCTCGACCCCGTCGAAGCGCTACGCTACGAATAAGGACCGGCCAGCGATTCCGATCCTTTGCGTCTGCCCTCTGCCGCCACCAGCGCTTTTCCTTCGCAGGCCAGAATTAATTTGCGCCCGTGTCCGAATTCGCAGTACCTTGCTCGTGACGCAGTAGCGCCGAGGTGAACTTGCCGATCTCCGCCATAGATTCGATCACATTGGCTTTTCAGCACACGAAGCGGCAACTCGTCCACCCATTTCGTTTCTGGCAGTGGACGCGGCTGGCAATCGTGGGATTGCTGGCTGGCGAGATGGGCTCGGGAGGCTTCAATTTCCCATCGAACTTCAATTTCCCCAAGCAAGACGGGTCGGGACGTCATTTCCTGGCGCAAGAGTTTCCGAAAATCGATCCTGCAATACTCGGAACTGTCATCGCAATCGCTGTCGTTGCCGGTCTCATTTTCCTGTTAGTGATGGCCTATGTCAGCAGCGTCATGAGGTTCGTTCTCTTTGACAGCGTGCTGGCGAAGGAATGCCACATCCGAGCAGGATGGTCGCGCAGGCAAGGTCCAGCGTGGAAACTGTTTCTTTGGCACCTGAGCGTCATCTTCGTCGCCGGGGTCGTGGGAGTGATCCTGGTGGGCGTACCCGCGGCATTCGCATTCGCCATGGGATGGTTTAATTCTCCGCATGATCACATTCTGCCCTTAGTTCTCGGCGGCATCGTCGTCTTTGGTTTGTTACTTGTATTTTTCATCGCGTTAGCCGTAGTCCAGGTTTTGACGAAGGACTTCGTTGTCCCGCAGATGGCCCTTGAAGACATTGGCGCACTTGAGGGCTGGCGTCGACTGTGGCCGATGATGCAGATGGAAAAGGGCGGATACGCGATCTACATCGGCATGAAGATTGTCATGGCTCTCGGTGCCGGTATCGTCATCGCAATTGTTTCTATATTTCTTGTGCTCCTATTCGCGATTCCCGTCGTTGGCGTTGTGTTCGCGGTGATTTTTGCCGGGAAGGGCGGCGGTTTATCCTGGAATGCGTTTACCATTACCGCGGTCATCGTCGCCGGCTGCGTGATGTTCGCTGTGTTTTTCTACCTGATTGCTTTGATCTCGGTACCGGCGATCGTTTTCTTTCCAGCCTATTCGATTTATTTTTTCGCGGCGCGTTACCGGCCGCTCAGTGCCGTTTTGTATCCGCTTCCGCCGGTTTCAGCTCAGGATATTCCACCCCCCGACCTGCCTCCGCTGCCACCGTATCCGCAACCGGCGAGTTAGGTCAGTTGAAGGGCGGTTGCGTCTGGCGCAGTTTGGTCGCACGGTGCGGCCACGAAAATCGCCGCCCCACAATGCACTTCACGATCAGGTGATCGGTCGAGCGGGTCGTTCCAACACCCACGCCAAAGTTGAACTCCCACTCTGGAGCAAAATCCACGTCGATCGATGGGAAGAATTGTTGCTGCTGATCGCGCAGGGCGTCGAATCCTGCGAGTGACCCGTAAGCGGCATAGTACTCCAGCCCACCCGCGATTTTTTTCGTGAAGTCGTAGCTGACCTTGACGTTCGGCGAGAACTCGACGCCTTGATTTACGCCGGGACCGTGAAATGATCGGTCCAGAGAAGGGTTGAAAGACAAATACCACCTGCCGATTTTCTTGTCGATGATGGGTCGAATCTCCCAGGTCCATGTGTCTGGCGAGAATGCCGCCCGCTGGTAGCCGATTTCGGTGGAGAGGCTGACTCCTACTGGCCAATGCCAACTTTCCGGGACGCGTACGCGAGGCCGGATGTGATCTCCCACCCACTGCCATCCGCCATCCGGTTGAATGCTGGAGAAGACGTAAAAGCCCACTTCTGACCAATCATTTACGCCCTGCGTTATTTCGAGCGTTTCGTGCATGGCATGGTCCGTAGGGAGTACTCCATCCTGGATTGTCTTGCTGCCGTCTACCGTGAAGTTGGAGTGAATTTCAACCATGGTTGTGCGAGGAGCGACAGTCTCCGATCCATAAACTTGAATCTCATAGTTATCTTGTGCCCGTGCGGAAAACGTTAGGGCGGCGATCGAGAAGCATACGGCGATGACAGTCTGCAGTCGATGAATCATCAGTGGGGGCTGGACCGAATCTGCGTCGGAACCTCGCTCCATCATGCACGTCTCGCCCTTCGACAGGCAAACCACAAGCTTAAGAAGTATCGAAGGCGCTTGGACCTGGCCTGACATTGAATCTGCGGAAGAGTGCTTTGCATTCTCTTCCTCGAATGGAACTACTTTCACCGGTTAGGTGTCTGATGTTGCAGACACGCGTGCCCGAGAGGAGCAACACTCATGGCTTTCTCAATGGCAGGCGGAGGTCCGTCCGGACCCCAGATCAATGTCACTCCACTGATCGACGTGTTACTCACGCTGATCATCATGTTCATGCTTGTGGTATCGATGGATCAGGAACTGGGAGAACGAGCTCAGATTCCGCAACCCGATCAGAAGCAATCGCCGAGTGAGGGGCAATCGCGCACGATTGTGATCCAACTGGCTTGGACGGGCAAGGATCATCAACCGACCGTCAAGATCAACGAGGAAGATGTACGGTGGGAAAATCTTGAGCCGCGGCTGGCGGAGATTTATCTCAAACGGGCGGAGAAGGTTGCGTTCGTGCGCGGGGACGGCGATGTGGATTTCCAGTACGTGGCCGACGTAATCGACCTCGCCCACCATGCCGGAGTGAAGCGACTAGGGCTTCTGACCAATGATCAGTCGCTAGCTAAAGACTAACCGGCAGGAATTGTCGCTCCGCTATTACGAATCTCGTGCGCGGTTCTTGATCCAGATCGGAGTGCCCACGAAGCCGAAGGCGGCACGGATCTGGTTCTCCAGAAATCGCTGATATGAGAAGTGTAGTTTCACAGCGCGATTGGTAAAGAGGACGAACGTAGGAGGCGCGACGGCAGCTTGCGTTAAATAAAGGATTTTTACACGCTGTCGCATCGGAACGGATGCGCGCTCGAAGTCCACATGCTCGAGAAAGCGATTCATCTGTGATGTTGTCACGCGCTTGCGGCGCTCGGCGGCTACCTCCTCCAGAAGTGGAAAGATTTTCTCCGTTCCTTTGCCGGTCTGTGCCGAGATGAATACGATCGGCGCATAGTTCAGGAACTTCAACTCATAGCGCAAGCGCTCTTCGTAGGCCTCGCGATCGCCGGGACGCTTGCTTTCGCGCATGCGCTCCGCCTTCGTAGGACGCGATGGCTTATCTTTGCCGTGGATGACAAGATCCCATTTGTTGACAACGATAATCGTGGATCGTCCGCTCTCGTGCGCCAGTCCGGCAATGGACGCGTCGAGCTGACTCACGCCCTCGGTCGCATCGATGACGAGCAGAGCAATGTCCGCGCCTTCCAGATGCTTTCGCGCCATGACGACCGAAAGCTTTTCCGCCATCAGGTGCGTTTTGCCTTTACGGCGAATGCCGGCCGTATCAATGAAGCGAAATTGCCGTCCATTGTGTTCGACCACTTCATCCACCGCGTCGCGGGTCGTGCCTGGGATCGGAGAGACAATCGCCCGATCTGAAGATGTCAGACAGTTCAGCAGCGTCGACTTGCCGACGTTGGGATGTCCGATGATGGCAACTTTTACCTCGTGAGGAGCCTCGGCCTCCGGGAGTTCTGTGCCCGTCTCGCGTACACCTTCGGCGGTGTCGTTCTCAGAGATCTCTGGGTCCGCTTCAATTGGTGCGGGTGGCAGACTCTCAGTAACCGCGTCGAGCAGATCGTCGATTCCTCGACTATGCTCTGCCGAAATTGCGAACATCTGCTTCACGCCCAAGCGATGAAAATCATTGATAAGTGACGACTGTTTGTCGGAATCTACCTTGTTGACTGCCACGAACAGGGGTTTGTTCGCCTTGCGCAGCAGCCGCACGAGTTCGAGGTCTGGCCCGGCGAGATCCGACCTGCCGTCCACGACCATGACAATCGCTGCCGCCTCATCGAAGGCAACTCGCGCCTGGCGGTAGATCTCCGACGGGATCAGGTCTTTGTCTTCGGGCAGAATACCGCCGGTATCGACGATTCGCAGCTTTCGTCCGCTCCACTCCGCCTCTCCGTAGAGGCGATCCCGAGTAATCCCGGGTTCGTCGCCAACGATGGCGCGCCGCGAACCGACAATGCGATTGAATAAAGTGGATTTACCTACGTTGGGGCGTCCTACGATGGCGATCGTTGGAATGCCCGCCGCAGTGGTGGCTAGGGTATTGGTCGAGTTGTATGCGGGCCGGCTCAATCGATGCTCATGGGGGACAGCCGCTTTCGGCTGAACGGCCGGGTCCGAGACCCGACTGAGAGGCACGATGCGATTCGTCCGGAATCGCTATTATAGAGACTTCCGTGTCTTTAAGTTCCCAGCCCGCTTCTTCTGCCTCGCCGAACCAATCCGCAGCGAGCGGAAAGGACGCTTCGCTCTACCAGTTCTTCGCCCCCGGCGGAGTGCTCTCGCGAACCCATCCGGCTTACGAATTCAGACGCGGCCAACTCCAAATGGCGCAGGGAGTTGAGCAAGCGCTCGAAGAGAAGCGCCACCTCATCGTCGAGGCCGGAACGGGCACGGGAAAGACACTCGCCTACCTCGTGCCGGTGATCCGTTCCGGAAAACGGGTCATCATTTCGACCGGAACGAAGAATCTGCAGGAGCAACTGTTCTACAAAGACGTGCCTTTCCTGGAACAGGCGCTCTTCGGAGATGCATCTGGCTCGCGACTTTCGATCTGCTACATGAAAGGCCGAAACAATTATCTTTGCCGCAAAAAGCTTTACGACCTTACCGACCAACCTGTGTTGAGCGGCCTTGACGAAATCGAGCAGTATCAGGCAATCGCCGCTTGGGAAAAGGCAACTAGCACGGGGGATCGGGCGGAACTAGCGGAACTTCCTGAAGCGAGTCTCCTTTGGCACAAGCTCGATGCCCGCACCGACACTTGCATTGGTCAAAAATGCAGCCAGTTTGAATCTTGCTTCATCACAGAAATGCGGCGGCGCGCGATGGAGAGCGACATTATCATCGTCAACCACCATCTCTTCTTTGCCGACCTTGCGATTAAGTTGCAAGCTGAGGGCGCCCCAGATGCCGGCATCCTGCCCGAAGCGGGCGCGGTTATTTTCGATGAGGCGCACGAACTAGAGGACGTTGCTGGAAACTACTTCGGCATTTCGGTCAGCAACCTGCGTGTCGATGAACTTGCTCGCGATGTTGAGCAGTCCATGCAGCATAACAAGATGCTCTCGTCGTCCGTTTCCGGAGCGCTCGGCAGTCTACGCGATCGCTCACAGCTGTTTTTCTCTCTCCTTCCAGCGGGAGAAGGTCGATTCTCTTTTGCAACTCGCCGCGAATTCCTTGAAGAAAATGGCGAGGAGTTTCTCGCGTTGAACCAATCGCTCACTCGTTTGGCGGGCGAACTCGAAGGTCTTCCCCAGAAGCCAGAGGAGGTTTTCAATTTCGTTCGTCGCGCGCAGGAAATTCAGGTGCAGTTGGGTTTCGCGATGGAATCGGAGGACCGCAATACAGTTTTCTGGATCGAGCGCCGGGGTAAGTCATTCTTGCCTCGAAGGTCGGGAAGCGCAGACAAAGCGAAGGAAAGTGGCGGGCGTCACGTTTTTCTGCAAGCCACTCCGATCGATGTCGGCGCAATCTTGCAGGAATGCCTCTGGTCGAAGCTAGACACTGCGGTGCTTACATCAGCGACACTTGCAGTTGGCGGGGGGTTCGAATACATCCGAAAACGTCTGGGTTTGGATCATGCGCGCGAGACGGTTCTGCCGTCTCACTTCGATTATGAGAGCCAGGCAGTCCTGTATGTTCCGCCGGACCTACCTGATCCACGCACTCCTCAATTTACGGTTAAGGCCGCTGACCGCATCCGCAAGCTCCTGGAAATTACCCGTGGGCGAGCGTTTGTGCTGTTTACCAGCTATGCGCAAATGAATGACATCTATCAGCGGCTCCTGGGTGAAGTGGAATTCCCCATGCTTCGCCAAGGCGACGCGCCGAAAAGCGCTCTACTCGAGGAATTTCGCCTGACGCCGAATGCTGTTCTCTTTGCAACCTCCTCTTTTTGGCAAGGTGTCGACGTTCAAGGGGAACAACTCAGCTGCGTGATCATTGATCGTCTGCCGTTTGCCGTGCCAAGCGATCCCGTGGTCGCAGCGCGGGTTAAAGCGATCGACGCCGACGGCGGAAATGCATTCTTCCAGTACCAGGTTCCCGCTGCCGTGATCACATTGAAACAGGGATTCGGACGGCTGATCCGCTCGCTGCACGATCGCGGATTGCTCGTGCTGCTCGACAACCGCATCCTCAAGAAACAGTATGGGCGGGTCTTCATAGAAAGCCTGCCAAACTACAAGAAAACCACCGACTTGCGTGTGGTCGAGAGTTTCTTCGGATATTCATAGGGATTCAGACCGAGCGGCCTTTCAGCAGGCTGGCTCGAATCTCGGCCCAATTCCACGCTGTACAATAGGATTTCGGCCCTTTGGGGCCTAGTCGGCCTGTTTTTCTAGCGGGCGTTCAGGGGAAGCATGTTCGAAGTCACTGTTGAAGATACATTTGCCGCGGGACACTTCCTGCGCAACTACAAAGGCAAGTGCGAAAATCCGCACGGCCACAACTACAAGATTCGGGTCACCTTGGCGGGTGCCGAACTGGATAAGGCCGGTCTTCTGCTGGATTTCAAAGATCTGCGCGAAGTGATGCGTCATGTCATCGAGCGTCTTGATCACCAGATGATCAATGAGGTTGAGCCGTTTACCGTGATCAATCCGTCTGCCGAAAATCTGGCGAAGTATTTTTACGACGAGTCGAACACGCGGCTGCAAACGGCGACCAAGGGACGAGTGCGGATCAAAGACGTGACCGTTTTCGAGACGGATACGACCACTGCAAAATACAGCGAATAGGCTTCCTGAAAAGCCGAATTGACGGCTGATAGCTGACAGCCGATCTTTCCATGCAGATCACTGAGATTTACAAGTCGTTACAGGGCGAGTCGACCTATGCTGGTTTGCCGTGTGTCTTTGTGCGGCTCACCGGATGTAATCTTCGCTGCTCCTGGTGCGATAGTGAGTACACCTTTCAGGGCGGCAAAAAGATGGCCTTGGAAGACAGTCCTGAATGAAGTGCAGCGCGTAAGTCCGGGAGCGGGCTTGGTCGAGATTACTGGCGGCGAGCCAATGTTGCAGGAAAGGGAAGTCGTGCCATTGATGCAGCGTCTTCTCGACGCGGGGTACACCGTTTTGCTGGAAACCAGTGGCGAACGCCCTTTGGAGCGCGTCCCTGCCCAGGTCGTGAAAATCGTAGATGTTAAATGCCCCGCCTCCGGCGAGGGGGACACGTTCCATCTTGCAAACCTTCAAGCGCTCACCAAGCGTGACGAGGTGAAGTTCGTTCTCAGCGGCCGGGCAGACTACGACTTTGCTAAAGATTTCACCGAACGGCACAACCTGGCCGAGCGAGTGAACGCGGTCTTGTTCTCTCCCGCCTTCCGCAAAGACGCTACCGGTGCGCGTGACAGCTCCCACTGTTTGCTTGATCCGCAGGAATTGGCGGAGTGGATGATTGCCGACAACGTTCCTGCCCGCCTTGGACTCCAATTGCACAAGTTCATTTGGGACCCGGCTGTGAAGGGGGTATGAGAGCGGTCGATCGTTGAATACTGCGAAATATGCCGAATCAGGCGAAATCCCGTGCGGTAGTTCTCCTCAGTGGAGGTATGGATTCTTCGGTCTGTGCCGCATTGGCCGTGCGTGAGCACGAGGCAGCCGCCGTCCATGTCAGCTACGGACAGCGTACAGAGGAGCGGGAACGCCAGTCTTTCCTGGCGATCTGTCAGCGGCTCAACATCCGGGATCGGCTGATGGTGAGGAACGAGGCCATCCGTGCAATCGGCGGTTCGGCTCTTACCGATGAAGAAATTGCTGTGCCCGAAGCCGAAAACGTCGGTCAAAACATCCCGGTCACTTATGTGCCCTTCCGAAACGCACATTTCCTCGCTGTGGCGGTGAGTTGGGCCGAAGTTTTGGGAGCCGAAAGGGTATACATCGGGGCGGTTGAGCCCGACAGTTCAGGATATCCCGACTGTCGACCTGCGTATTACGAGGCGTTCAACGAGGTTGTCAAAGCCGGAACAAAAGAAGGGAACATCGAGATCGTCACGCCGCTGATCGCCATGCGAAAAGCCGAGATTGTACGCCTCGGTCTTGAACTGGGTGCGCCGTTCGATTTAACGTGGTCATGTTACAGTCGCGAGGATCAGGCCTGTGGAGTGTGCGATAGTTGC
The DNA here is from genome assembly GCA_963819455.1 of uncultured Acidobacteriota bacterium. Classification (GTDB taxonomy): domain Bacteria; phylum Acidobacteriota; class Terriglobia; order Terriglobales; family Acidobacteriaceae; genus Sulfotelmatobacter. Next base: position 186,699 of record CAWFWF010000006.1, on the reverse strand, counting down.
GCGTTGCGCCTCCGAGCATTTGAAACGGTCGGTATGCCGGACCCGATTCCTTACGCGCAGCGATAGAATTTTGTTGCAGGTGAGTGGCCGCTGCCGAATACGCGCCGCCCTCCACCGGCAATCAGGTTTGTCGGCAATGTTGCTGTACAAATGTTTCTTTGCCGGGAGGCAAAATGAAAAAGCACTTAGCAATCTTTTTATTGGCAATAGCCACGATGGCGTTCAGCCTGCCCTCAGCCTTCGCCCAGGCTTCCGGATCGGTGAAGGGCACCTGCAAGGACGCGCAAGGCGCCCCAGTCCCTGACGGAGTCGTCGTCTGGACCAATATAGACAACGGTCAGAAGTACAACCTCAAGACCAACAAAAAGGGTGAGTACTTCTCCCTCGGTCTCAGCCCGGGAAAATATCTGGTCACTCTTTACAAGAATCAGGACGACTTCAAGGCCAATAAGGAAATGGACCATGTCAAAGGCTTCCAGGTCCAGCTTGACGAAAACACTCTCGATCTCGACGTCAAGAAAGAAGTCGAAGATGCTGCCAAGGGTCAGGGCCTCTCTCCCGAGCAGTTGAAGCAGATGCAGGAACAGCAGGCCAAGCAGCAGAAGGAAAACACTACTGTTAAATCTCTGAACGAGAAGCTGAATGCGGCCAAGACCGCTGCGGACGCGGGCGACTTCGATACCGCCATCTCCAGTCTGACCGAGGCCACTCAGGTGGATCCGAGTCGCGACCTGCTTTGGTTCAAGCTCGGCGACTACGAGCGTCTCTCAGCCGCCAAGCAGACCGATACCGCCGAGAAACAAAAACGTCTGGGCGCGGCGGTTGAGCACTACCAAAAGGCGATTGATCTTAAGAAAGCCGCGACCAGTGACAAGGATCCGAATGCTGCATCGAACCTCGCCGCCTACTACAACAACCTGGCGGAGGCGTATTCCAAGTCAAACAAGACGGACGACGCAGTGAAGACCTATGAACTGGCCTCACAGGCCGATCCCACGCATGCGGCGCAGTACTACTTCAACACCGGCGCTGTTCTGACGAATGCTGGCAAAGTTGATGACGCACTGGCGGCATTCGACAAGGTTATTGCCGCTGATCCGAACCGAGCCGACGCCTACTATTGGAAGGGCGTCAACATGATTGGCAAGGCCACGCTTCAGGGAGACAAGATGGTGGCACCTCCCGGCACGGCTGAAGCCTTCCAGAAGTATCTCGAACTGCAGCCCACCGGAAGCTATGCTGACGCAGCCAAGCAAATGTTAACCAGCATTGGCGGTTCGGTAGAAACCAGCTTCGGCAACAAGAAAAAGCCTAAAAAGTAGAAGTGTCCTGATTACAGTCACTTGCACGCAAGAGGGCAGCCCTGACGGGCTGCCCTCTTTGCTTCTAGTTACCAAGGACTATGCACTTGATGGCCTTAGCGCTTCGCCTCGAGGCGCGGTACAGTGAGTCATTCGTTTCTCCCTGATCCTGTGGTGGTGCGATCTCGAGGTGTGAGGACGTATGGCTGCGCCATCCATTGCCCCAATTACCGTTCCGTTAGAAGACTTCATCGGAAACGGCAAAGTTGCGACTCCAGCTTTGCTGGGCGCGATGTTACGTGCCGCCGACAAGATCAGCGACTTAATTTTCTCGCCCGGACGTCCGCCGCAGGTCCAGGTGTACGGGCAGATGATTCCCGTGCAAGTGCCTGGACTCACCTTCCTCTCGGCCGACGATACCCGACATATCGCTGCCGATTTGATCGGCGACAACAAGCAGGCTATCACCACGCTTCGCGAACATGGCGCTTGCGACATCTCCTACGGACTGCCCGGTTTGGCCCGATTCCGCGTAAACATTTTTATTCAACGCGGAAGCTGCGCGGTCGTAATGCGCGTCATCCCAACTGAGATTCCGGACTTCGCTTCCTTGAAGCTACCGCAGCAGCTCTCAGAAATCACAAAACTCAGAGATGGAATCGTGCTGGTAACAGGTCCGACTGGATCTGGAAAGTCGTCGACCTTAGCCGTGCTGCTCGACAGCATCAATCGAGAGAAGTATTACCACATCATCACCATCGAAGATCCGATCGAATTCCTGCACAACCACAAATGTTCGACAATTCATCAGCGGGAATTGCACTGCGACACGCCGAGCTTTGCCCATGCTTTACGGTCGGCGATGCGGCAGGCGCCGAAAGTGATCTTGGTCGGCGAGATGCGGGATCGTGAGACGATCGAAATCGTCCTGGAAGCGGCTGAAACCGGCCACCTAGTCTTCTCCAGTCTCAATACCATGGACGCTTCCAAAACGGTGGAGCGCGTCGTGAGTTCGTTCTCGCCTGCGGAGCAACAATCCGTGCGTGAGCGTTTTGCCAAGTCATTCCGCTACATCATTTGCCAAAGGTTGCTCTCCAAATCGGATCGAAGTGGAAGAGTTGCCGCTTTCGAAGTCCTGAAAGCCAATGCGCGTACGCGGGAATGCATCGAAAAGGGCGAGCGCCAGGAGAATACTCTGCTCGATGCCGTGAAAGCGGGAAGCGCAGAAGGTATGCAGCACTTTGACGGAGAGATTGCCCGTTTGGTTCAAGATCGCGTGGTGGATCTTGAAACCGGAATTTCGTTCGCCACCAATCCTGCGACTCTCGGTCAGGAACTAGCGCGGTAATTCCGAGTTTAGCGCGTTCTCCACCAAGGAACAGTTCGATTCATCTGAGCGGCGATTCACCATCGCGCTCGCTGTGCACTATCATCTTTGAATGCCACCTCCACCCGTGTCGCCCCTGGTTTTAAGTTTTGAAGACGCCCGTCATGCGGTTGAGGAGCATGCCGGCAGGATTGTGGCAGGCGAAACAGAGTCGGTCGATCTTTTAGCTGCTTCCGGTCGAGTAGTCTCCGAACAGATATTGGCGGATCGTCATTTGCCGCCCTTCCCGCGTGCTACTCGCGACGGTTACGCTGTCCGCTCGGCAGACCTGGCCGAAATACCCGCTTCCTTTGACGTCATCGCCGAGATCAAAGCAGGAGAGAGACTTGATCGCATTCCGACGAATATGGGTGCGGGACAAGCTGCATCCATTATGACGGGCGCTCCGGTACCACAATGCGCCGACGCCGTTGTTATGGTCGAATACACTGCTCAGGACGGCAGCCGTGTCGAGATCGCCAAGCGCGTTCAGCATGGAGAAAACATAGTTCCTATCGGTGCAGAGGCGAAGGCGGGTTCAGTGCTGATTGAGCGGGGCACTCGGCTAGGCGAAGCCGCAATCGCTCTCGCAGCCTCTGCGGGCAAGTCGAACCTTGCGGTTTATAAGCGGCCGCGAGTTGCCGATCCTGACCACCGGCGATGAAATTGTCGAGGTTCAAGCACACGCCGGGTCCGACTCAGATTCGCAATTCGAATAGCTATTCACTCGCAACTCAGGTTCGAAATGCCGGAGGCGAACCGGTGCTGCTCTCCATCGCACCGGACGAAAAACTAGCGCTGCGTAAACTGATGGAAGAAGGCCTGAAGTCTGACCTGCTGCTGTTGACCGGTGGGGTTTCGATGGGGAAATACGATCTTGTCGAACAGGTTTTTTCCGAAATGCAGGCAGAATTTTTCTTCACTGGCGCGAAAATCCAACCTGGAAAGCCAGTTGTCTTCGGCCGGTGCGCAAGAGCCAACGATAGCGCGGGCACTGCGACGTATTTCTTCGGACTTCCGGGCAACCCAGTTTCAACCATGGTCACCTTCGAGCTTTTCGCGCGGCCCATTCTCGAAGCCCTTTCCGGTATGTCGCCGCGCAAGTTGTCATTCGTCCATGCGAAACTCAAATCTGAAATCAAAACCAAGCTCGGCCTGAAGCGATTTCTTCCAGCGATTCTGTCGGGAGAATTTGAAGATACCCAGGTCGAACTCATCCCATGGCAAGGCTCAGGAGATATCGCCGCCACAGCTCGCGCCAACTGTTACATCGTGATCCCGTCCGACCGCGAGCGGATATCGGCGGGCGAGTTTGTGCCGATACTGATGCGCTGATCCCTTATCCGGTCCATTTTCAGATCGGCTCCGCAGCGAGCTCTCCATGTAAGATAGAGCTACTTCAATGCCCAGCAAGCTCTCCCATTACGATCGGACGGGTCGGGCGCGCATGGTGGATGTCTCTGGAAAATCTCCCACCAAACGTGAGGCTGAAGCCAGCGGCTTCGTTGCCATCAAGCCGGAAGTCCTGGCGCAGCTGCCTCAAAATCCCAAAGGTGACCCACTGGAAGTCGCGCGTATTGCCGGAATCATGGCGGCAAAACGTACCTCGGACTTAATTCCGTTATGTCATCCGCTCCCCTTGTCGCTCGTTGATGTCGATCTGCGCGTGTGCGAAAATGGCGTCGCTATCACCTCGAAAGTTACCACTACCGCCGAAACCGGTGTCGAGATGGAAGCGCTGGTGGCCGTCACGGTTTCTGCCTTGACGCTCTATGACATGCTCAAAGCGGCGGACAAAAGTATTGAAATTCGCGAGATTGTTTTAGTGCGCAAAAGCGGGGGCAAGAGCGGAGATTACCAGCGTTCGAAATGACGATCCATGCCCGATAACGTCAAACTTCTTTTAGTGGACGACAATCCGATGGTGCTGGGAATGCTGCAGCATGCTTTGTCACCTCTTGCGAAGGTGACCACAGCGACGGATGCCGCCGACGCGTTGTTGAAGGCTGTGGACGACACCCCAGATTTGCTCGTTTGCGACTACCGCATGCCCGGAATGGACGGGCGTCAACTTGTCGAAAAGCTTAAGAGTCGTCCAGCTACAGCAAATTTTTCGGCCGTGCTAATGGCGGGTAAGGCTGATATCGCGGAGCGTCTATATCCGCAGGACGCGGCGGACGAATATCTCGAGAAGCCATTTTTTCTTAAGGATGCTACTCGTCGGGTGAAGCGCATGATCGATCGCATCGCGCTTGAGAAAATGGCCAAGACGGCTCCTGCCGACGGCGTTGTTCGTGGAAACCTGTCGCAGATGAATGTCATCGATCTCATGCAATCCCTCGAGATGGGTCGAAAGAGCTGCCAACTCTCTCTCAGCAACGACGGCGACAAGTGCGAAGTGTATTTCGTCGAAGGGCAGGTAAAGCACGCGACCTATGGACCCCTCGTCGGCGATCCTGCCGTATTTAAGGTTCTTCGTTGGAACGGAGGAAATTTCCAACTCGATTTCGAGGGCAAGACAGACAAGGAGACCACGCAGCTCAACACCCAAGGCTTATTGATGGAAGGCCTGCGACTGTTGGATGAGTCCTCTCGCGATAGCGGCTCGGAACCCGAGCCCGAACCACCAGTCCCCGAATCGCCGGCGCCGCCCGTGGAAATTCCGGCCGCCCCAAGAGTTGCCGCTCCTTCCCGGGCTCAGACGCGGGAAGAAGAGGATGACGTTCTTCTCGATGGCTGACTCTCCTTCCATGATGACTGCCGCAGTGCTGACGGTGAGCGACTCTTGTGCTCGCGGTGAGCGCGAAGACAAATCAGGCCCCGCAGTCTCAGAGTTATTAACGAGGCTAAAATTTTCAGTAGTCTCGGCCGAAATCGTTTCCGACGATTCGATTCACATCCAGAATTGTCTGATTCGTCTTGCACGCTCAGTGCACCTGGTCGTAACGACCGGTGGAACCGGGATTGCGGCACGCGATGTCACTCCGGAAGCCACAACGGCAGTCTGCGAAAGGCTTCTCAACGGAGTAGCAGAGCGGATGCGAGCACAAGGACTGAAGAAGACGCCATTCGCGGCTCTAAGTCGCGGCATATGTGGGACACGGGGACGCGCCCTGATCATCAATCTGCCGGGAAGTCCCTCTGGTTCAGTGGAATCACTCGAGTCGATTGCAGATTTGCTTCCCCACGCGATCGATTTGCTGAACGGAAAGACGGAGCACCCCTAGATCCCCGGGGAGCCGCCAAGTGCTTAACATCAGCTGATCAGTGAGACTTTGACCAGTTCTTTCCCGGTCCGATGATTGCTTTCCCGGGGAAAACGTCGGGCAATATTTTCCCGTCATCGACCAGCAACGTTCCTCCCACAATCAGGTTGCGCACCCCTACGCTAGGCTCCATGGGTTTTTCAAACGTGGAGCGATCCGAAATAGTCTGAGGATCGAAAACGACAATGTCAGCGTCCGCTCCTTCTTGCAGGCGACCTTTCCCGCGCGCAGCCGGAGTCGAGCGCTCCAGCATTTGTGCGGGCATCAGCGTCATCTTCTTCAGTGCATCCATTAGTGAGAGTGTCTTCTTCTCGCGGACATACTGCGCAAGCACGCGTGAAAAAGTTCCCGCATTGCGCGGATGCCCTACCGCTCCATCACTGGCAATCATGATTAACGGATTGGAAATCATCGAATCGACCATCGCTTGAGTATTGCCGTAGATAATCACCCACTGTTGCTTGCCGGAATTGTGGAGCTCGTCAAACCGTTCCTTCGTCAGGTGCTCGCCTGTATCCGGAATGACGAGGCTGTCGAAGCTGATGCCAAGCTTTTCTTGCCAACCCGGATTGAAAACCGCTGAGTTCACCGCGGTCATGCCCGCGATATAAGGATAGGCTTCCGCGGTGACGTCGAGCCCGCGAGCCCGGGCTCCCTCGACCAGAGCGATGCATTCCATGGAAACGGCAAGACATGTGCTGTTCAGATGGACGATATGCAGTGCAGCTCCGCTGATCGCCGCTGCGCCCACAACTTCCTCGACAGACTGAATGGCTCCGGGATCGACTCTCCCCGCGTCGCGCATGTGCGTGTACACAGGAACTTTTCGTTCAGCGGCCAAGCGAAACATCTCGATCATCTCCAAACGCGTTGCACCCGGCGAGTAGGCGATACCCGTTCCGACACCAAGAGCCCCGGCATCCAGCTCTTCGCGTAGTCGCTCTTTCATCTGCGAGATTTGTTCAGAAGTAGCGACTTGGTCTGTAGTGGGGCCGGTTTTCGGAAGGATCTCGGGAACTCCAGCATGCGGCCCCGCCACCCCTGGATCGAGTGGCGCGCCAAATATCAGCGCACGTGCTGCCAAGTGGCTGGCCGTCGTGCCGTAGTGAATGACGGAATGCCCCTCTTTGTATTTCAGAAACGCAGCAACGTCGGGCACTCCGATCTCCATTTCCAGAGCGGTCGTGACGCCATCGAGCGCTTTCACTCGTTGGCTGGCGGTTTCTTGGCCGTGTTGATGCAGGTCAATGAAACCCGGCGCTACCACAAGACCTGTGGCGTGAACGGCGCGCTTCCCAGTCATCGGATCGGCCGATATCCTGGCGATCTTTCCCGCTCGGATGCCGACGTTACGAACCGCGTCCAGCCCAGTCTCAGGGTCCATGACGCGGCCTCCGTCGATCACGATGTCGTATTGCTGCGCCGCGGCCAACGTTGACGACAACAGTAGGACGGCTACCAAAAATCCGCGCATGAGTCCTCCCAAAGGAAGCGATCATAGCAGCCGACTCAATCGGCCATTCCGCATCAGCGTATTCGTCATCAAATTCACGTACACTGGCATTTCCTTGAAGACGATCGGGCACATTCTGGCGCGCTATTCAGCGTGGGTTCTTGGATTGATGAAGGTCCTGGGAATCTGGGGTGTTTTCGTTGTTGCCTTCGCTGATAGCGCACTCCTCGGGATGCCCGTGGACTTCGTCGTTGCAACCTACGTCTATCAGAATCGCCGAGGGCTTCTTTTGTACGTCGCGATGGCTTCGCTGGGCTCAGCTCTGGGAAGTATCCCGCTTTATCTGATCGGCTATTGGGGTGGGGAGAATGTCTTGCGCAAGCGGATCTCCGAGGCGCGCTTTCTCAAGATCCATCGCTCCTTCGAGCGACATGAATTTTGGGCACTGATGTTTCCCGGGATGCTGCCCCCGCCGATGCCGTTCAAGATTTTTGTCTTGGCCGCAGCCGTCTTCGAAATGAAGTTTAGGGATTTTCTGGTGGCGGTCTTCGCCGGTAGGTTTGTACGGTTTCTAGTGCTATCACTGCTTGTACTCTGGTTTGGCCCTCAGATCCTCGGATTAGCAGCGGCAGTGTTCAAACGCCACTGGATGTGGCTTCTCGCGGCGATCGTGGCTGCTCTGTGCGGTTGGCTGTTCTTGCGAAGACGCAGACCGGCGGGGCAGGAAATTACTTAGGGGGCACCGCGTAGGCGGACGACATATCCGTCCCGTAACAGAAATTTGCGGCCCAATTTCCTACGCCGCTGCTGTGTGATCGCCCTCTCGGTTCATCCATCCCGAAAGCGCATGCATCAAGACGGGCGTTCCGAACATCGCAATCGAGAAGAACAGATCGCTCTCAAGCGTTCCGCGAAAGAACGGAATAGCCAACGTGTAGGACGTCATCAGCCCGGCAAAGCTTCTGGGATACATCTCCGGCCACGCCGCCCAAACCGCGAAGTTGCTGATCAGGAAGAACGAAATCGGAACTCGCCAGCGCCGCTCCCACCACGCGCCAGAAGCTGAATTTTCCGCGCAATGTCGTGCCCAGCGCGAGAATCGCCGCGTACCACGCCCATGTTACCAAGTGATCCCACGAAAACACGTACGAGTAAATAAACTTCGTCAGGATGACGTCTGTCGCCGCGAGCATTACCAGCGGGATCCACATCTGGCGGCGCGATCCGCGCGCGCCAAAGAATAAGAGCGAAGCCGCCAGCGGCGTGAAGTGCCATGCATGGGGCAAAACGTTCAAAGGTCCTGCGAAGGGCAGAAACCGAACCGCAATGGCCAGCAGAACGAATAGATAGGGAAGCATGATCACCTCAAGATGAGCTTCTATTCTCGGCGCTGGTAGCCTTGCCGTCAAGCGCAGCCGAATCAGTTATGGATTAGGCTCCGGCTCCACGACTTGCTTGCCCTCTGGACCGACCACATCCCCGATGACATGCAGATTTCCATCAAGTTTCACCGCAGCACCCAGCGCGTTGCGCCGGTTGCCCCGAACCATTGCTCCCGGGATGCGCGCATAACGCAAATCCTGAAAGTGGACGATGTAGCCGCCACTTCCGGTTGTCGATGGTTTCCGTCTCAGTGACCGGAAATTTTGCCCAGTCCAAAAACCTCCGGCCCATGTATGAATTTTTGGCTGCCAGAGTTATAGCCGTCTCCTCGGGTTTGTAGTGAATGTCGAGCTTGTCCTCAGGATCGACTTCGGAAGTCAGTGTGTCTACTGGCGCGAGAGCGAAGAAGTTGGTGGTTTCTATAACTCCATCCCAGTGAAACGGATCGAACGCATGAGGATATGCGCCGACCCGGATTGGGTCCGCATCGTTATAGCTCCGAGCCTCGAGTGCATTCACGGCGCGTCGATGCTCGTAGTCACGCATTCCCCACATGAGCACAACTCCGAGCAGGGCAAAACGGGCCGCAAGTCGACCTCGCGGCATTTTTGCTCGTGCGCCGATCTCTCGATCAATGAGCGAAAACAACCAAGGGACGATCAACCCAAATATCAGGAACGCCAGCATCACAGGTTCAACGATGAAGACGATGTCCCACGAATACCACTTCTCGGAAAAGGGCCAGAAAGGTCTCACTCCGTAGTTATTCGTGAAATCGAGCAAGATATGGCTGAGTCCAGCAATACAAGCACAGAGATACAGCAGTCCCCAACGCGGCGGCAGGTTCGGATTGTTCGTTTTGCGGCCCCGCAGGCGCCAGCCGAGATAAACAAAAGCGACTACGACGACGGCATCCAGTAGCACTCCAACGAATGAGTGCGTAAAGCCGCGATGATGGGCGAAGCCGAACGCGTGGCCCCGGAACCCTGCGATGATATCGAGGTCCGGCGCCTCGGCTGCTAAGGTCATCGTTAGTGTGGCAAGGGCCGTTCTACGATTGAATCCAGAGCGCCCTAGGCATGCACCGGTGAGGAAATGTGTAATGGGTTCCAAGAACTGAAGTGTATTTCATTCCGATGGTTCGTCTCACGTCTTTGGAAGCCGATGCACCAACGGACTCACCTCGATGGCGCCAGGAGCGTCAACGCATCCGGAACCACCGTAATCGAAGCAGGCAGACTCCCGACCAACTCGCCGTCCGCCTCGACGTAAATCTTCTGCGCCTGTTGCGAATTTGCCGGACTACCGACGTAGTCGCATGAAACCTTGTCGCTGTGAACCAGATCAATTCCCGGAATCTTCCACGTACCGCCGACCAAACACCGCATCACATAACCCAGATAGGCCAAGCGGCTTGCGGTTCGGCACAAGATCACGCGAGCGTCACCGCGGTCAAGAGACGCTCCGGGCGCAAGTTGCCGGATCACACCGCCAAACTGGCGAATGCGCACCGCAAGCAATTCCGTAACTTCTGCACTTTGCGATTCGGGACTTCCAGATTCGAAGTACTCCACTCGAAACCGCGTCATCGGGTACGTGAACCATAGCTGCCATGCCTTCACGTAGTAGGCGGCCATTCCGAGGCGTTGCTTCACGCCGCTCTGCAACTTGTAAAACAGATGAGCATCAACGCCGATGCCGGCTGTAACCACGAAATAACGCGTGCTCGCTTTTCCCTGCAAGTCCTGGAAGCTGACTTTTCCCAAGGGGACGCAGCGCAGTTGGCCCTGGAGCGCCGCTTCTGCGGCCCCTTCAATTCGGAGTGGAATGCCAAGATCGTGTGCCAGTGCGTTAGCAGTCCCAAGGGGCAGAATTGCGAGAGCCACCGGCGAGTTGGCTAGAACCTGGGCGATGTTGTGGATTGTCCCGTCCCCGCCGCAGGCGAAAATCGTGTCGCACCCTCCATCCACCATTTGTCGCGTCGCGTCCTGCGCGTGTTCGGGTGAATCCGTTGCGACCAGATCCGCTTCGACGCCCCCAGCCTTGAGAATGGCGAGCGCGGAATGCAGTTCCCGCTGGCGCTTCTTGCTCCCTCCGGAGGCCGGGTTGTAAAGCAATGCCGCCTTGCGCATAAGTCGTCGAAATTTGGATGTTATTCGAGATACAACGGTCAATCGGTGATTACCGAGAGCCCCACTCCCACATGCCGAACATAGCTTTCTGCGGTAGAGGATGGCCCAATTGGCGGGCAAGCATGGCGATCTGTCCGCGGTGGTGAGCATCGTGAGCGATAAGGTAGCCAACGAACGCCGCGACATCCGGACGGAAATTCTTGATCCTCCCGTCGCTCGTCCATGGCGCTCTTGATAATCCCGCTCAACGTCTGGGCGGTCGTCTCAAGAGCTTGTACGGACTCTGCTGGCGTCACCGTTGTTCGATCAAGTTGCTCGGGAACCTCCCCCGCCTTGGCGGCCTTAAGCCACATCACCCGGACATTGTGCATGTGAGCCACAATCGCGGCGATGGTTCGGCCTTTGCCATCCGGAGGTTTAGCTGTCCATGCCTCGGTAGGAAGATTTTCGATCAGGTAACGATTGATCCGATCATTGATGTTGAACGCATTTACCACTGCGGCTGGCAGACTGCTCGCAAATGGGGCGGTTTCATCCGATCGCTGTTCGCGGAGTTTGGGCATGTCAATGTTGGCTTGGCAGGAGCCTTAATTTGGCATAAGCTTGGCGCGCTTGCAAGGGGCTCTTACCCGCCGACCTTTGATGCGGATTCGGGTGCGGGTACAACATCAAAATTAAGGAGGATGACCCAGATGAAAGTTCTGGCGCAGTTGCTTTGCGTTGCCCTGTTCGCAGGTACTGCACTTTCGCAAGATCATAGCGCGCACATGCAGCCGCATTCCGTCGCGCTGGTGACCGGCCTGGGTGATTTGCATCATCCAGTAACTACGCACAACCCTGAAGCTCAAAAATTTTTCGATCAGGGACTTCGCTACATTTACGCCTTCAATCATGACGAAGCCGCACGATCCTTCCAGCACGCCGGAGATCTCGATCCGAAGCTGGCGATGGCATTCTGGGGTGTCGCCGAGGCAGTGGGACCCAACTACAACGATCCCGCCGATCCCGAACGTTTTAAGCGCGCTCATGAAGCCGCCCAGAAAGCCGTTGATCTGTCGGAAGGAGCCTCTCCCAGTGAGCAGGCCTATATCAAAGCTATGGCGAAGCGCTTTCCCGCCGATCCGAAGGCTGACTTACAAAAAGCGGCCGAGGAGTACCGCGATGCCATGCGGCAAGTCAACACTGACTTTCCCGACGACCTGGATGCTGCCACTCTCTTCGCGGAATCCGGAATGAACCTCCATCCGTGGGGGCTGTGGCACCAGGACGGAACACCGCAAGCAGGAACGGACGAAATCGTCGCGACGCTGGAATCGGTGATCAAACGCGACCCCAATCATCTTGGCGCGATTCACTACTACATTCATGCGGTCGAGGCCTCCAACAATCCCGCAGCGAGCGCTCGCAGGCGCCAACAAACTCGCGACTCTAGCGCCCGGCGCCGGCCACATTGTCCACATGCCGGCTCATATTTATATCCGGACCGGTGACTACGAGGCGGCGGTAAAAACAAACGAACAGGCGGCGGAGGTTGACCGCGCCTACATCAAGGCCGGCGGGAAACCGGGCATCTATTCGATGATGTACTACAGCCACAACCTGCACTTCGTCGCAGTGTGCGGCGCCATGAATGGCCGCTACGCACAGGCTCGAAAGAATGCAGATTTGCTGGTCGCGAATGTTGCTCCCCACGTCAAGGACATGCCGCCCCTCGAAGGCTTCATGACAATTCCAATGGCGGTAGAGCTTCGCTTTCACCACTGGGATGAGATTCTGAAAATGAAGTCGCCCGATCCGGCGATGAAAACTGCGACGGTCTTCTGGCATTTTGGCCGCGGTATGGCACTGGCGGGAACGGGAAAGACTTCTGAGGCTGAAGCGGAGTACAAGATCGTCGCTGATGCCGAGGCGGCCACGCCTCCGGACCTCATCTTCCAGATGCCGATCAACAACAAAGCGAAGGATATTTTGAAAATTGCGGAAGATGTTCTCGGCGCGAAGATTGCTTCGGTGAAGAAGGATACCGAAAGCTCCGTTGCCAAACTCCGAGACGCTGTCGCCATTCAAGACAAGCTCAATTACGGAGAGCCCCCGGATTGGTTTTACCCCGTTCGAGAAACTCTCGGAGGCGCGCTTCTGATGAGCGGCGACGCCGCCGGGGCGGAAAAGGTCTTCCGCGAGGACTTGGATCGTAATCCGCGCAATCCCCGTTCTCTTTTTGGCTTGCAGCAATCCCTCGTGCGCCAAAAGCGCGACTATGATGCGGGGTTCGTCCAAAGAGAGTTCGAGTCGTCATGGAAAGGCCAATCTATGCGTCTCAAGGTGGAGGATCTCGTCTGACGTCGGAGAACGATTCAAGAACTGCGACACTTCTAGGGTTATTAGGCTCTAGCGCGATCTTCCTGGAATGCGATATTTTAGGCTGAATTTATCGCTGTCCGGGGAGATCGCAGCATGAAGCTTTTCGCAGCCCTCTTAGTCGTCATTTGTGTTTTGGCTCTCGGGTCGATTCCAGCGGCATCGCAATGCACGCTTCCTGCGAATCCTTCCGCAGGTACGATCGACTCAACCTTCGACGGCTATGCAACTCAAAATGGCCCAGGTTGGACCGGAGCCGATGGGACCTACTCGCTCCCGCTGCCGGACGGCACGAACCTGTGGATGTGGTCGGATTCCTACATCGGCACCGTGAATCCTACGACTCGGCTTCGCTCCAGCAATCTTTTCACCGCGCACAATTCGCTGACCGTCTTGAATCAGGCGACAGGTTCGTGGACAACGGTCGGCTATCCCCCTAAGACGACTTCTTATTTTGCGCCAAAGAGTAAGAGCGACTGGTTCTGGGTCGGAAGCGGCTACCTCGTGCAGACGGGCACGACTTACCAGATCAAGGTGATGCTCATCGAGTGGACAGGCGCCTTCAAAATGGTGGGCCACTCGGTCGCAACGCTCTCATGGCCCAGCCTCGCAGTCTCCTCGATCACTCCCGTAACCGGGCTCGACACCACGAAATCCTGGGGAACGAAGATCCTCCACTCGGGAAGCTTCTACTACATTTACGGTCTCCAAGATCCCGGCACTAATACCAAGACTCCGTACATCGCTCGTACCAACTCCATCGCGAATTTGACGAATGCTTCCAAGTGGCAGTTTTGGAACGCCACCAAGAAGCAATGGTTGGCTGGCGAAACTAACGCGACCGCGATGAGTGGCGTTGCAGCGGTAACTCCCGAGTACTCGGTCGATACCATGAGCTACAACGGCGGAACCTTCTATCTGCTGGCTGGCATGGACCCGCTGAATCCAGTCTTTCCGCTCTGGAATGCCGTCACTACTTGGTACTCCTGTTCACCGCAGGGTCCTTGGACCAACAAAACGGTCGTCTATAACGCCCCGGAAGCCGGCGCCAACGGCTGCAAGACAAGCACTCTCGTGACCTACAACGCCAAAGCCCACACGGAATTTACCAACGCCGATGGAATTCTGATGTCGTACAACGTCAACGCGAACAACGGTGCAGATCTCGTTTGCGCGGATGACTACAAACCGCGATTTGTCCGAGTACAGATTCCGGGCGTGACCAACGCCACGCAATAGCCTTTCCAAAGGCGACCACCAGCGCGGCATTGAGGCGTTGACGCTCTGGATGTATTCACGTACCGTGGTGCGGTCAGCTTGGCATTGCTTGGGGCACGTCCTGTTCGATCCGCATTCCGACCTGGATACCCTGCCTTTTCCAGATGTTGCCAAAATGATGCCTGTCATCGCGGTGGCGTAGCCTGAGGAAAATTCAACCATGAAAAAGATGTTCGCCTTATTGGCGTGGTGTGCTCTGTTGTGTTTCAACTCTTCCGCCCTGGCTCAAGTGAAGTTTCAGCAGCTCAACAGCCCGCTACAGTCCTGGTCCAACTATGCTCTCTCGAAAAACGGAAAGGTGATGGCCGCGAATATCGGCGGCGAAATTTTCCGTTGGACGTCCACCGGTGGATTTGTCGATCTGGGTTTGGGAGACACCTTTAACTCCTCGATCGGAATCTCCGCCGACGGCAACACGATCGTGACCGGCCGCACTGGCCCGGACGGCAACTCAAATCCGGCCATGTGGCAAGCGGCGACCGGATGGGTCGATCTCGGGCATCCAGCGGAAGGCTGCATCATCGACAGCAGCTGGGGCGACGCCTGGAGCGTGAACGGCGATGGGACCGCTGTGGTTGGATTGTCCTGGTACTGCCCCGGCGCCGAGGGATTCGAGTGGACCAAGGAATCCGGCATCGTTGGCCTGGGACATCCCACCGGTGCGAGTAGTCGCGCAACCGCAATCTCTGCCGACGGATCGACAATTGTCGGATTCTACGAAGATCCCGTTCAGGGCTTCCGCCGTCCAGTGCGATGGATTTCAGGAAGCACCGATCTGTTCCTGGGGACTGACCTGCCTGGAGAAGGGATCGCTGTTAGCTCTGATGGATCGCAGATTGCCGGGCAGGCGACGGACAGCACGGGAAACGGACGCGCGTTCTACTACACGGCTGCGGGCGGCTTGGTTTCGCTCGGCGTGCTCGGTGGCAATCCAATCGACCAGAGCGTTGCCAACGGTGTCTCCGACAATGGCATTGTGATCGGAGCCAGTATCAATCCCACGTTCTGGACAAGCCAGCCCTTTGTGTGGAGCGCAAAGATGGGGCTCAATCCCTTTCAGGCTGCGCTGGTGCGCCGTGGTGCAGTCATCCCAAGCGGTGTCACTCTGACAAATGTGCTTGCGATCTCCGCGGACGGATCGACGCTTGCAGGGATTTGGGAGGATGCGAGCTTCAACCAGGGGCCGTGGATCGTACAAATTGGTGGTAAATCTAAGTTGCAATAGCGGCTCGCGCTACAGATTCCGATTGCATCGCGGGGCGGACGAATAGTCCGCCCCTTTTTCGTTGTGTCGCTTTCAGGACGAGGCGTCTGACCATGTCCAATGCTGATCGCCGACCGAATATAATCCTTCTGAGATGGCCGCTGCAAAAGACATCGAAAAAAAAATCGAAGCGTTGCGCGAGAAGATTCGCCACCACGAATACCTCTACAACGTCCTAGATAGCCCCGAAATTAGCGACGCAGAGTTCGATCGTCTGATGCAGCAGTTGAAGGCCCTGGAGGCCGAGCATCCGTCACTGCTCACTCCCGATTCTCCAACGCAACGTGTGGGCGGCAAGCCACGCGAAGGGTTCATCAAGGTTCGGCATTCCTCGCCGATGCTTTCGCTCGACAACACATACAACGAAGAAGAACTTCGCGATTGGGAGCGCCGCGTTCACGAGTTGACCGGCCGCAAGGACGTGGATTACGTCTGCGAACTCAAACTCGACGGCATGTCGCTCGCACTTGTCTACGAAGATGGCAAACTCGCAAGGGGCGTCACGCGTGGTGATGGGACCGTCGGTGAAGACGTTACCTTAAACGTACGCACAGTTCGCTCGATTCCACTGTCGATATCGAAAGAAAAATTGAAGAAGGCCGGGATCCCGGTTAACTTCGAGGTTCGCGGCGAATTACTCATGCCCACTGCCTCGTTCAAGAAGGTAAACGAGGACCGCGAAAAAAACGGGATGCCCACCTTTGCCAATCCTCGCAATTTCACCGCAGGCACGGTGCGCCAGTTAGATCCGAACATCACCGCTGAACGCCGGATGGATTATTTCCCATACATTTTGCTCGAGAATGGACGCACATACTTTGATCGCCATTCAAAGACTCTCGATGCCCTTGAGGCCGCTGGTTTCAAGGTCAACAAGAATCGCAAACTCGTTGGCTCGATGGATGAAGTCTGGGCGTTCATCCGGCAATGGGAAGAAAAGCGAGACACGCTCCCCTACGAGATAGACGGCATCGTCGTCAAAGTAGATCGCACAGGTCTGCAGAATGAACTGGGTTTTACAGGAAAGGCTCCGCGCTGGGCCATAGCCTACAAATACGCGGCGCGTGCCGGCATCACCAAGCTCGAAGACATCCGCGTGCAGGTTGGTCGCACGGGCAAACTAACGCCCGTCGCCATGCTCGCGCCGGTGCTGATTGGCGGCACCACGGTCCGTAACGCGACCCTGCATAACATGGACGAAATCGGCCGCCTCGGCGTGAAGATCGGCGATTGGGTTCAGGTCGAGCGCGGCGGCGATGTGATCCCCAAAGTCGCGAAAGTAATTGACGATAAAGATCATCCTCGCGGCACAAAAGAATTCGAGATGCCCGACAAGTGCCCCGTGTGCGGAACAAAAGTGGTTCGCACCGAAGGCGAAGTCGACTACCGCTGCGTCAACGCTAACTGCCCCGCCAAACTTCTCGGAACCATCCTCCACTTTGCCTCCCGCGGCGTAATGAATATTGACGGCATGGGCGAATCGCTCGTCAATCAGTTGATCGAAAAGGGGCTCGTGAAGAATGTCGCCGACATTTACGACCTCACGAAAAAGGATCTTCTCAGCCTGGAGCGTTTCGCGGAAAAATCGGCTCAAAACATTCTCGACGAGATTGAAAAATCGAAGCAGCTGCCGCTAGAGCGCGTCATCTACGGCCTTGGCATCCGGATGGTCGGCGAACGTACTGCTCAGTTTCTGGCTGAACATTTCGGATCGATGGAAGCCCTGGCAAGTGCCAGTGTAGAAGAGCTGCAGAATGTGAATGAAGTTGGCCCGCGAATTGCCGAAAGCCTCGTCGAATTTTTCAGCAACCCCGCCAACAAAAAGTTGGTTGATCGTCTTGGAAATGCTGGGCTGGCTTTCACCGGCCAGAAGAAGGAACGCGGAACGAAGCTCGCAGGCAAGACGTTTGTTCTCACCGGAACTCTCGCGAAACACACCCGCGACGAAGCCAAGAAGATGATCGAAGACGCCGGCGGCCGCGTTTCTGGCTCAGTCAGCAAAAAGACAGACTATGTCGTAGCAGGCGCCGACGCAGGATCGAAGCTCGACAAAGCCAAGGAACTAGGCGTAGCCGTGATCGACGAAAAAGAACTGGAAAAGCTGACCGGCTAGCACGACTATTTGGGGACAGTCGCCCCCGGCTATCCAATCGAGCGAAGGTCGATCGTTCTTGCGACCTTACCGGCTCATCGCCTCCCGCATCCTTCCCCAAGTCACATCGAGCATTTCAGGCAGAATCCGAGTTTCTCCCACCACAGACACGAAATTCGAATCCGCCACCCATCGCGGCAGGACATGCATGTGAAGGTGTCCCGCAATGCCAGCTCCGGCGGCCTTCCCAATGTTCATCCCGAGATTGATTCCATCCGGGCGGTAGAGTTCGCGCAGCACCGACTCCATCCGCTGCGAAAGCACCATCACTTCGTTAGCAGCCTCGGCCGGCAACTTCCGCAATTCGTCCAAGTGGGCGTACGGAACCACCATCACATGGCCCGGTGTATAGGGATACGCGTTCAAAATGACGAAACAACTGGTGCCGCGATGCACAATATAGGTCTTTGAGTCGTCCTTTTCCTTCGGTGCGTCGCAAAACACGCACCCACCGGCCTTTTCCGTCGAGGAGACGTAGGCGTACCGCCACGGCGTCCATAGATAATCCATAGCTCGGCAGGGTAGCAGATCGCGCATTTTTCCCGAAACCATGCAAATTGAAACATGGCTGTAACATGCGCCGGATTTGCGTTTGACACTGTTCGCGCACGGTTGTTATAGTCGAAGAGTTCCCATTGGACGCGGGTTCTCTGTAAAAACGTCCGACAGCTGGGATTGTCCAAGCTCATTCGCCAGGGTGAGCCCACCACAACCAAACGACTCGTCCAGCAGTCCGCAAAGCAGGCCCCGCATCCGGTCACCAGAGAGGCATAACCTTGTTCGAAGACACCACCGCCCATTCCGATTCCACCTCAACCGTTGTTACAGAGCCCGACCCAACCATGTCTGAGCAGAGCTCAGCCGAGGAAGCGCATTCCGCCGCAGCCGACGACAAGAACGCAGCGAACGAAGACTTCGCTTCGGCGCTCGAGACTTTCACCACTGAAGCTGAAGAGGCTGTCAGTGAAGATCGGGTCATCAAGGGCACTGTCCTGAAGCTGACCGCGACGCATGTGGTCGTCGATATCGGCGCCAAATCGGAAGGCATGCTAGCCCTCTCGGAGGTCCTCGATCACGAGGGCAACCCCAAGTTCAAGCCCGGTGACGAGATCGACGTCATGCGCGACAAGGGTGAGGTCGAGGAAGGTTACGTCCACCTCTCTCACCAGAAGGCGCAGCGCATTCACGCCTGGGAAGAGATCGAAAAGGCCTACAACGAGAAACGGCCGATCAACGCGCTCGTCATTGACCGCATCAAGGGCGGACTGACCGTCGATATTCACGGCGCGCACGCATTCCTGCCCGGATCGCAGGTTGATCTCCGTCCAATTCGCAATCTGGATGGCATGAAGGGCCAGACGATCGAAGTCGCCGTCATCAAGCTAAACAAGAAACGCGGCAACATCGTCGTATCCCGCAAAGAACTCCTCGAAGGCGAGCAGAACGAAAAGCGGTCCAAGACCCTCGAGCACCTCGAAGAGGGCTCGGTCCTCACCGGCGTCGTCAAGAATCTCACTGAGTACGGCGCATTCGTCGATCTCGGCGGCTTGGACGGCCTGCTCCATATCACCGACATGTCCTGGGGACGTCTCACTCACCCTAAAGACTTGGTGAACGTCGGCGATCAGATTCAGGTCAAGGTTTTGAAGTACGACAAGGACAAGCAGCGCGTATCACTGGGATTCAAGCAGTTGACGCCCGATCCGTGGCTTGATGCCGAGCATCGCTATCCAGAGGGCGCACACGTCGGAGGTCGCGTTATCAGCGTCACCGACTACGGAGCTTTCGTCGAACTCGAGCAGGGAATCGAAGGCCTTGTTCACGTCAGCGAGATGACGTGGTCGAAGCGCATGAAGCATCCGTCGAAGCTGGTGAACGTTGGCGATCAGGTCGAGTGTGTGGTCTTGAATGTGAACCCAACCGAACGCCGCATCTCACTCGGAATGCGCCAACTGGCGTCCAATCCGTGGGATTCGCTCCATGAGAAATTCCCGGTCGGCATGACGGTGGAAGGACGCGTTCGCAACTTGACCGACTTCGGTGCCTTCATCGAGATCGAAGACGGCATCGACGGCCTGGTCCACGTCAGCAATCTGAGCTGGACCAAGCGCGTGAAGCACCCTTCGGAAGTTCTGAAAAAGGGCGATCGCGTGAAAGCGATTGTGCTCGCAATCGAGCCCGACAAGCGCCGTCTCTCCCTTGGAGTGAAGCAGCTTCAGCCCGATGTCTGGGAGTCGTTCTTCGCCTCTCACCATGTGGGCGATGTGGTTCACGGCAAGGTTCTGCGCGTAGCCGCATTCGGTGCATTCGTCGAAATCGCCGAAGGCGTCGAAGGCCTCTGCCACAAGTCGGAAGCGACCGACGAAAATGGCCAGCCTTTGCATCTTGAGCCGGGCATCGAGCACGACTTCAAGATCATCAAGATGAGTCCGGAAGAAAAGAAGGTCGGGCTCAGCATCCGCGCGGTAGGAGAAGAAGCCTCGCGCTCGGAAGTCGAAGCCTACAAGCAGCCCGTTTCCAGCACCAGTTCCACAATCGGCGAACTGATTTCCTGGAAGCGCGCTAGCAACGAAGGCAATTAGCCAATTCTGTCATCCTGACCGGAATAGCAGCTTCGCGAGAAGCGAAGCTGCTACTCCGCCAACACCGTGGAAGAGCGGCGCTTCAGCGCCGCGACAAACGACGCAAATGATGGGGCTTTAGCCCCCGTGGTATTCCCACCCACCCCTGTTCTAGAATCCTAAGTTTGCCCAAACTCATCTCTTCATAAGAGGAATACCTTGCCTGACACAATTTATGACGTCGCCATCATCGGCAGCGGACCTGCCGGATACACCGCCGCGATCCGCGCGGGCCAATACGGTCTTAAAACTGCCCTCATCGAAAAAGATGGACCGCTCGGCGGCACCTGCCTCCACGTAGGTTGCATTCCCACGAAGGCCTTGCTCTTCAACGCCGAGCTATGGGATCACCTGAAAGAAGCGACGGAATTCGGCATCGAAGGTGTGGATTCCCGCACGCTGAACTGGGCCGCAGTCCAAGATCGCAAAAATAAAATTGTTACGAAGCATTCCAAAGGCCTTGAATTCCTGATGAAGAAAAATAAGGTCGAGGTCGTCAAGGGATACGGCAAGCTGACCGGCCCCGCGCAAAATGGCGTGCTCACGGTCGAAGTCGGTAATGGCGGTAAAGTCACGAACCTCAAGGCGAAAAATGTAATCCTTGCCACCGGCTCGGAAGCCCGCATGCTTCCCGGGCTCGAAGTCAGTGACCGCATTCTGACCAACATCGAGATCCTCAGCCTGAAGGAAATGCCGAAGTCCATGGTGATCGTTGGCGCCGGAGCGGTAGGAGTCGAATTCGCATCGATCTATCGCTCGTTTGGCTGCGAAGTCACGATCGTTGAAATGTTGCCACGGCTCGTCCCGGTGGAAGACGAAGAGGTTTCGAAGGAACTCGCGCGCGTCTATCGCAAGCGTGGCATCAACTTTCACACGGGCGCGAAGGTCGATAAAGTCGAGAAGACGAAGGCCGGAGTCGCCGTGACTATCAGCGTCGACGGCAAGCAGCAGAAGATCGATGCAGAGAAAATCCTGATCGCCGTCGGCCGCAAGCCGCGCACGCAGAACATCGGCCTCGAGCGAACGAAAATCAAGCCAGACCGCGAATTCATCAAGACCGATTCCTGGATGCAAACTGCAGAGCCAGGCATATACGCGATTGGAGATATTGTTCTCGGTACGCCTCAACTCGCTCACGTCGGAGCCATGGAAGCTCTGGTCGCGGTCGCCAAGCTTGCCGGCAAGCCAGGCAAGCCGATCAATCCCGAACACATCCCCGGCGCTACTTACTGCCATCCGGAAATCGGCAGCGTTGGATTGACGGAAACCAAAGCCCGCGAAGCTGGATACAACGTCAAGGTTGGCAAGTTCCCCTTTACCGCGAACTCGCGCGCCAGCATCGTTGGCCAGCACGAAGGTTTCATCAAAATCGTGAGCGATGCCGATTACGGAGAGATTTTGGGCGTCCACATCATTGGCCCGCAAGCGACAGAACTGATCGCCGAAGCAGTAGCAGCCATGGAACTCGAAGCGACAGTCGAAGATCTGATGTGGACAATCCACGCCCATCCGACCCTGGCGGAGGCTATGCTAGACGCTTCAAACAGCGTCTACGGACTGGCCATCAACGCCTGAACCTCCAATCCGCAGATCAACGCGGATGAACGCAGATGAATGGAAACAAAATAACGCCTCGTCATCCTGAGCGCGCTTTTTGCGCGAAGGACCCATGCATTTCCTCTCTGCTCCTGCGTGTCCCCTGCGGTGAAGGCTTTTGATCTCGCTAGTCCAACTCGGCACCGTAGACTACGCCACCGGCCTAAGCCTCCAACAAAAACTGGTCGCACTCCGCAAAGAAGAAAAAATCGGAGACGTGCTTCTGCTGCTTGAACATAAGCCAGTCATCACGCTAGGCCGCAACGCGAAAGCAGCAAACGTAGTAGCATCCCCGGAATTTCTGGCGCAGCGCGGCGTGGAACTCTTCGAATGCGACCGGGGCGGAGACGTCACGTTCCATGGTCCCGGACAGATCGTCGGTTATCCCATCTTCGATCTTCGTGGTTTTCGCGCAGCCCCGGACGCATTCGTTCGTCCCGAGGAGCTGCAGCCTCGCCCTTCGGCCCTCCGCAAGTCGCTGGGCGTAATCGAATTCGTCCGCCGGCTCGAAGAAGTCGTGATCCGCACCTGCGCGGACTTCGCCATTCCCACCAAGCGAGTTGCCGGACTGACCGGCGTCTGGACAGAAACTGCTCATGTGGGGACAGCCGCCCCCGGCGGTCCGGTCGAGCAAGGCTCGACAGCGACTCTATCCTCGAGCGCTTACGCAGAAGCCAAGCTAGCCGCCATCGGAGTCCATATCTCCCGCTTCGTCACCTCCCACGGCTTCGCTCTGAACGTCAATACCGACCTAACCTACTTCAACTTGATCATTCCCTGCGGCATCACGACGAAGCCGGTTACCTCGATGCAAAAAGATCTCGGTCGCGAGCTAGATCTCAACGCCGTAGCCGAATCTATCTCCCGCAACTTCGGCGTGGTCTTTCAAAGCCAAATCCTCTGGGTCGACTCCCTGGACGCCCTCCTTGACTCCGCCGTCACCGAAAGCCTGTAGCCCGCAGCTGCCCTAGCCCCAGCCCCCACTCTCGCGATAACATCATAGGTCGCGCCAAACCGCGTTTTCCGATCATGGCAATCAAGAAAAAGAAATCCTCTTCCAGACCAAGCTCTAACGGCCACCGTCCGCGCAAGAATGCTCGTGTAGGGGCGGACGCATTCGTCCGCCCGGTCGAGCGAAGCTCGACAAGCTCACCCAGCCAGAATCTCCGCACCTACCAAATCCCCGACTACCGCCTTGAGCACCCAAACTTCACCGTCCGTCAGTCCACTGAAAAAGATAAATCTGGCGCTGAGCACGTTCGTTACGAGGTCGAAGGCGACCTTAGCGCGCCCGTGCCCCCGATCCGCGACTCCAAGTATCTGAACAAGAAGCAGGCGATCGACATCTACCGCTTCATGCTGCTCAATCGCAAAATGGAGATCGCACTCGAGAATCTTTACAAGCAAGGCAAAGTCGTTGGAGGTGTTTACTTCGGACTCGGCCAGGAAGCCTGCTCCTGCGCCTCCGCCTATGCCCTGGATCAAGACGACTGGTTCGCTCCCATGATTCGCAACCAGGGATCGCTCCTCGTCCGCGGCTTCCGCGCCGCTGACACGATGATGCAGTACATGGCTAAAGCTGACTCGCCCACCAAGGGCCGCGATGGCACGAGCCACTTCGGCGACATCGAAAAACGCAACATGGTCTCGCCCATTTCAATGCTCGGCGATCTCATCCCTGTGCTCTCCGGTGTCGCACTCGGTGCCCGTCTTCAAGGACGCGAACGTCGCCGTCATGACCTACATCGGTGACGGAGGCCAATCCACCGGAGTGACCTACGAAGGCATCAACTTCGCCGCCGTGCAGAATCTCGGCCTCGTGCTCTTCATCGAGAGCAATCTGTGGGCTTACTCAACGCCGTCCGAAATGCAGTACCGCTGCAAAGATCTGGCGGAACGGGCGATCGGATACGGCATCCCCGGCGTGATCGTCGACGGCACCGACGCCTGCCAGGTCTACGATGCCGCCCGCGAAGCCGTCGAACGCGCTCACCGCGGCGAAGGGCCGACGATGATCGAGGCAAAGATGATGCGCATGAAAGGCCACGCCATTCACGACGCCGCAGCGTATGTTCCGAAGCCGATGTTCGATTTCTGGAAAAAGCGCGACCCGATTGCAAGATTTGAGAATTACCTGGTGAAAGACAAGAAGTGGCTGACCCCGAAAGAGAATGCCGCGCTCATCGCGGAAGTAGAAGAGATAATCGAAGCGGAAAGAGAAATAGCCGTAAACTCCCCAATGCCGACGCCAGAGTCCGCCGAAGGCGGAGTCTACTGTGAAATCGGCTGCCACGACATCAAACCAAAATACGGTATGCCAAAAGTAAAAAAGGGAACCGCTGGCTATAAAGAAACAGAAGCGGCGGTTCATTTGAAGTAAAAGAATCGTAGTAATTCGCGCTATGGAAGTGGCTTGTAAAGTCGCGGTTCAAAACCGAAGGCCCGCGGAACTCCCAAATGAATTGAATCGCAATTTTCGAACTCGAAACTAGAAATCCGAAACTAGAAACTGACTATGCAACTCACCTATCTCGAAGCCATTCGCCAGGGAATCTGGGAAGAAATGGAACACGACCCAACCGTCTTCTGCCTTGGCGAAGACATTGGCATTTACGGCGGCGCTTTCAAAGTGACCGACGGGTTCATCGACCGCTTTGGCGCGGAGCGTGTTATCGACACGCCCATCGCCGAGTCCGCCATCGTTGGCGCGGCTTTCGGAGCGTCTCTTACCGGCATGCGGCCGGTCGCCGAATTCCAGTTCATGGACTTCATTGGCTGCGCCTTCAACCAGATTTCCAACATGGTTGCCAAGACGCACTATCTCTGGGGAGCCCCAGCGCCGCTCGTTCTTCGCGGCCCCAGTGGCGGATACGTCCACGGCGGCCCATTCCACTCGCAAAATCCCGAGATGTGGTTCGTCCACAACCCCGGCCTCAAAGTAATCTGTCCAGCCACGCCTTACGATGCCAAGGGACTGATCAAAGCCGCCATCCGCGACAACAACCCGTGCATCTTCTTCGAGCACAAATATCTTTATCGCCGGATCAAAGAAGAAGTTCCCGCGGAAGATTACGTTGTCCCCATCGGGAAAGCACGCGTGGCAAGGGAAGGGAACGACCTGAGCATCATCACCTACGCGGCGATGGTCCACTCTGCGCTCGAAGCTGCAGAAATCCTAAGCAAAGAAGGAATCGATCTCGAAATCGTGGATCTTCGTACCGTTTCGCCGCTAGATCGCGAAGCGATCGCACAAACGGTGAAGAAGACAAATAAGGTGATCGTCCTTCACGAGCACTCTCGTACGGGAGGTCTCGCGGGAGAAATCGCCGCCATCATTAACGAAGAAGCTTTCGACGACCTGGATGGCCCAATCGTCCGCATCGCCGGCTTGGACTCCGCCATCCCATTCTCGCCACCGCAGGAGCATCACTACCTGCCAAAGGTGGAAGATATCGTGCGCGAAGCGCGGCGCTTAAAAGCGTACTAGCTCGTGTAGCCGCGGACGCATTGGTCCGCGGAATCGGTCCCCATCCGTCAGCATGCGGAGAACGCTCGGCGGAAATCCGCCAACTGGCGCGCTCCCCCGCGCATCTGTAAAAATGACCACGGAGGACTCATGGGCAAGCTGCTTCTTGGTGCCGTCATCACTCTCGTCATCCTCGTTCTGGCTGGACTCGGTGTCGCCCTGCTCGGATTGATGCCGACCGCCGCCAACGTCGAACCACCGCACCTCGAGCGCCATTTAGCGATGAGCGCGGTCGACGCGTCCGCCGAACGCCACGCCCCGCGAATCAGCAATCCCCTCACTCCGACCGATCAGAATCTCGAAGATGGCATGAAGCTGTACACCATGAATTGCGCGCTCTGCCATGGAGATCTCGACCGCAAACCTCCATCCCTCGCGAACTCGTTCTATCCGCCTCCGCCGAATCTGATTTCTGATCCCCCCGACGATCCCGAGTGGCGCATCTTCTACACTCTGCGAACCGGTATTCGGTATACCGGCATGCCTGCGTGGGACAAGACTCTCACCGAGCAGGATATGTGGAAGATCACCATGTTTCTTTCCCACATGGACAAGCTCCCGCCCGCGGTCCAGGAATATTGGAAGACCAGCTTCAACGCTCCCGCAGCCGCACCGGATGAGAAGAAGGATGACACCAAGAAAGACGATCAAAAGAAAGATGCTAAGGAAAAGCACGATCACCACTAGTCTCGGATAAGAGTTGAACGAGATCGACAGGACGTCCCGCCCTTCTGCAACTGTATTTTGATCGAGTTTGCCTCTGTGAGAGACGCGGTGATCGCTCACTACGCTCCCGTGAAGACACGACCAACGTTCGCCGAAACGTGGAAGAGCGGCCCTTAAGGGCCGCGTAAAGCGTATTGATCGGATTCCGGGCTTTAGCCCCTGTCCGCCGACCCGTTATAATATTCGGTTGCCCGCAGCACTGTTTTCAGGACCGTGGGCCTTATTGGAAGGAACTCATGCCGACTGACATCATCATGCCCCAGATGGGCGAATCCATCGTTGAAGGCACCATCACCAAATGGCTCAAGAAGCCCGGCGACAAAGTCCAGCGCGACGAGCCTCTCTTCGAAATCTCGACCGACAAGGTCGATGCAGAGATTCCCGCCCCGACCTCCGGAGTTTTGCAGGAGATCAAAGTCACCGAGGGCACTACCGTCGGTGTGAATACAGTCGTAGGTACGATCGCAGCGGAAGGTGAAGCTGCAGCAGCCAAGCCCGCTGCCCCGGCGAAATCAGACCGTAACGCCAGCGCCCCGTCGGCCGTTGCAGAGACGCCCCGTCCGCGCAACGAGGCGCAAGCACCGGCTCCCCCGCCTCCCCTCCCAATCCGCCCCCGCTCAGGAAGAAGACGAAGAAGCCCGCTCCTCTCCGTTAGTTCGCAAGATCGCCCGCGAACACGGCGTCAGCTTATCCCAGGTTTCCGGCACCGGACTCGGCGGCCGCATCACCAAGCAAGACATCATGCAGTTCATCGAGGGCCAAGGATCTCGTGTAGGGACGTCTGGTGTGGGGACGGACGCATTCGTCCGTCCCGCAGAGCGAATCGAGGCGGCACCTGTGCCGGCACCCTCCTCGCAATCTCAACCTCCTGCCCCGCGCCCATCGGCCCCCGCTCCTTACCCAGGCGACGTTGTTCCCATGACGAACATGCGCAAACTGATCGCCAAGCACATGATCGAGTCGCGCCGCACCAGTGCGCACGTTCACTGTATGTACGAAGTGGACTTCACCCGCATCGTGAACTTGCGCGCCAAGCACAAATCCGGATTCGAGCAGCGCCACGGTGCCCGTCTCACCTTCATGCCGTTCTTCGTGCGCGCCGCGGTGATTGCCCTCCAGCAGTGGCCGATCATCAACGCATCCCTCGACGGCGATAACATTCGTTATCACCGCAACATCAACATGGGGATTGCCGTCGCTCTCGATTGGGGACTCATCGTTCCTGTACTCAAGAATTCCGGAGATCTCAATTTCCTGGGTCTTCAGCGTGGCATCTCCGATCTTGGTGAACGCGCACGCACCAAGAAGCTGAAACCCGAGGATGTCGAAGGTTCCACATTTACCGTCACCAATCCCGGCCAGTTTGGCGCGGTCTTTGGTCTGCCGATTATTAACCAGCCCAACTCTGCAATCATGGGTGTTGGTGGAATCACCAAGCAGCCCATGGTGATCACCGACAAAGATGGCAACGACTCCATCGCCATTCGTTCCGTAGTGCACCTGACACTCGGTTATGACCACCGCCTGATCGACGGCGCTGTAGCCGACCAGTTTATGGCGCACGTGAAAAAGAATCTGGAAACATGGTCCGAGGAAGTCGGCTAAGGTAAAGGATGATCAGGAGGGTGCCCCACCCCTCGTCGCGTTTTATGCGACAGAGCAGCTCTGAGCGCAGCCGGAGGGGTGGGGTCTTTGACTTGAGAGCGCAACTAAGACGCTGTTGTAGTCGACGCCTCACTCTTAGCCCATGTTGAGGCATTCAAGCACTGGACTGTACCGTCGATGATCTTTGAGATTCCTTCTCTGAACTGTTCGGGATTTACAATCTCACGGTTCGCCACGGCGTCAACCGTCGAAAGCGCGTTCTGCAAGAAGTTCATCGCGGCATCTTTCTTCTCCGCGCCTGACTGGCTGCCAAACATGCTCTCGATTCCGCTAACGAGAGAAGGAACGAAAGCAATTCCACGTAACAACTGATTTGAGAAAATTCATACTGCCTCCTGAGAATGATTATTTTTGCCGCAATATGCTCCGGTTCGTATGGCCGGCCACGGACTTCAACCCTGTCAGCTAATAGCAAGGAAAAGTTTCATCTGCCGAGTAAACTCGAGGGCTCCCTCTACTTTTGACCCGCTTCTTTTTTTCCCGCGCTGTCATGTGCCTGGATCATCACCTTTATTTCGTTCTGTCCCTCGGCCAACGCGCTAAGTTGCACCTCAGTGCGAATTCGAGCTTCCGTATTGGTCGTCGCGATCTGCTCCAACCTTTGAACACGTGCTTTCGTCGACTCAATCTCGCTATCCTGGCGAGCGATATTTCTGGCGTCTTGGATGACGTAGCCCGCTATTGATAAAGCAATCGCCCCCAACGCGATCAGCGTACGGCTATCGAATCTCACCAGGCGCTGCTCTTTCACTGCTTCGAGTTTCTTGTTCCACGAATCTTCCAAAGACGCAGCCAGCCCTTGCATCTCCTCCAAGCGATCCAATACTTCGAGTTGAAAATCTCTGGCCGAGTGCTGCCCATTGGGCGTCATTCGCTCCGCTCCTCGAAACCTCTGTTTGCTCAGCACGCCGTCGCTCATAACGGATAATCCACGTGCAAAGCCGCCGCGTATCTGGAGTATCTGGGCGGAGTCGATCCGTCATAAAGCCGCAGGAAATAGGTTTGAGATCGGCCAAGCCTTGGCAGGCTGAATGTGCGTGTACTGAATCTTCCAAAGAGGTTCCGGTTGTTCACCGAACCCCAACCAAAGTCATGCGCCCTCACCTCGACGGCGCATCCTGTGGGCAAAGCTCCGGCATCGACTTGAACCGTCGTCGACGATACTTGCGTTACTTCCGCAGTCGTCAGATTCGCGAGATAGTAAGAACCAACCTGCGATGTCGAAAGCCGCACCGGCAGATCCTGCAGTGGAACCGCTGCTCCATCGGTTCCACCCTGCAGCGCTAAAGGTTCCGCCAAGTCATTTGCGAATCGAATCGTGTAAAGCCCTCGATCGTTGGCGGGATCCAACAGTTCGATGTCGATTCCCCGAACAATCGCGCTAAAGTCTGCACCGCGAGAGGGAACGCTCACCGCAACCGCATCTCCGGGAAAGATGTCATCCGCGCCACCCGGCAGAAAGTCGCTCCATGTCCGATACGATCCCTTCCATGCCAGGCCTCCAGCATCGTCGAGCATCGCGAGCGCAGCATTCTCGCAATCCGCTTGCACCCGCGGCTCCGGTGCCTGCACTGTCTTCACGACTCCTCGTACTCCGTCGTCAGTTCCTTGCTGCAGCAACGCGACACTCGAAGTGTCCACAACTTCCGCAACCGCTGCCCCTCGGCCACGGTAGCTGGCGACAATCAGCGTATTCAAAGGCGGCACATATTGCGGATAAAACTGAAGCGAACCCGAACTAGCGACGTAACATTCTCCACCGTCCGAAAGCGATTCCACTAACCGCGTCGTGTAAGGAGAATTTGGCAAAGCAGTCCGCACTTCTGCCAGTGCAATGTGACTGATGTACGTGTAGGCGATGCTGCATTGCATGTTGGCTGCGTTCACCAGCGCATAGGTGCAAAAGCCCGGCGCACTTGCGATGACGCCATCAAACAATACGGTCGCCGGCGCAACGAGTGTTGCAGGATTCGACGGATCGATGTCGTGCACTTCAAGCACGATCCTCACATCTGCCGGAATCTCTGCCCCTCCCAATCCACGCCCCGCCGGATGAAGCGACGAGTGATACGAAACGCTTGATCGGTAAATCTCCGTTGAGTAAAGATAAGTCGTCAAAACATACCGGTGACCAGCCGTCGTCGCGACTGTCACTCCCGTTACGGACCCGCTTACCAGCGCTTGTATCCGCGATCCCGATCCTGCCGGCGTCACTCGAAACCCCGCCAGGCATCCGGCCGTTGTAATGCCTTCGGCATACAGTCCGCCAAGCACTCCCGTGCACGCACCGGTAAAACTCACGTCGCCGTGTTGCAACTCCATTCCACCGCCAAGTTCGATCTGTTCGAGAAAAGCGACGGTGGCGGCCCCATCGACGCCTGTTCCGCCATTCAACTGCAATGCTTGCGCAGAAATTGAGATCGCCTTTGCGGGATCGTTCACCGTCCACACCGTCGGGTCCAGTGCAGCTCCCGAATACTTTTCATCAATCAGTGCACGCCGCCCCTGCGAGAATGGTTGTTGCGATAGATAGAAGCGAAGGCTCAGCCCATCACCGACAAAGTAGTCCCGTACGTAAGCCTGCGGTTCGTCTCGGCCAATCGTCATGACATCGTTAATCGTCACCTCAGGGCACTCCAAGCTGAGGCTCGAAGGCGAAAAATTAAGTCGCGCTCATTGATCGAATAGGTCTCCGCCCCAACCGGGGCGAGCACGAGCGAGTCGTTCATCGCTCGGTAACTTGCCCGAGCCGCCAGCGCAATTTGGGCCGCATGAAACGAAAATGTTTTTTGCGGACTCAACGCATAAACAGCCATCACATCCATATCCTGCACGGCGCTCGTGTCAAACTGTCCTGGCAGCAAGTCCTGCGCGAGTTGGCGTAACGCTGAACCCGCCTTCCGGCCTATGAACGGAGCACGATTCGGCAACGCCTTCTGGTCCAGCAACACCTCGTCGCTGAGGGCGACCAAATCGTACCGATATACCGGCCCTTGTTCACCCGAACCCAAATATTCAAGCTAGGGCGCCGATGTCAGGTATCCAGTGAACAGAAAATCGCTATTTGTCTTCAGAAGTGTCACCCGCGCCCCATCTACGGGGATGACAAACCCACTCGCATTGGCGACCAGGCTGCATCGCAGCTCCGACGGCTGATTAATTGTTCGCCGCACGACTGGTGCGACCGAGCGATCAAGCGAGGCTGTATAGTCCATGGGCCCCTGGCCCAAAAAATTGTCGACGGTAATTCTCATGAGATATCGAATCCTCAGTGCCTTGTGCTGAAAAGATGTGGGGAAATCGAGGTGGCGAAGTCGCTCGACTAGTACACGGCGGCAAAGGGAGAAGGGAAGTAACTTCGATAACAGAACACGCTTTGTCCGTCATTCGTATCCATATGAGGAAGCGCTAGGAAGGAAGCAGTCAACGCCACGGACGACAGAGGTTTCGCGATCTCGGCCAGAGTTTCTCGTCTCATGTTTCCTCCGGACCGCTTCGAACTTCCCGGGCTCAATCGCGGATAGTAGAAGCAAACCCGTCCGCCCGACTGCTCTTCTTCGATGAACAATCCGGACCACTCCTGAAAGAACGATCCGCCCTCGCGATCGACAAATGCCACGACGACCTGCGCAGATGCTCCCGTTGGTGGCGCGCCACCCAGAGCGGCTGCGCCAGAATCACTGAGGTTGTTGTGACCTCCGCGACGCGTCCTACATTGAATGTCACTCGCCGCACATAATGAATGTCGTGCTTTACCGCCGCCGGATCGTTCACATACGCAGCCGCAATCCCCGACCCTACAAATCCTGTTTGCTGTTGATAGTCGACATCCACCGCAATCAGACTTCCCGCAGTAAAAGTATTGACCACTCCCGCCCCGAAGATCAATTCGCTGGCCGTCGATCCCGCTAACACTGCCACTGGCGGCGCAGGCAGGCTGCCCGAGGGCGCTGGCGTATTGCTCTTTCCTGCAGGAGCCAGAACATTCATATGCTCCGACCCTCCCGCCAATGCCATCTGCAGCTTGCCCCATTCGCGAAACTCGAACGCGACCCGCGCTTCCAGTGGACCGCGAAACTGTCCCGCCGGAAATGCTTTCGCACCCGCCTTACCGTCTCCGCTGCGTGGCATACCAGCGCTCGAAATTCTCTATCCATCCCAAATCCACCCACGGAGCCGGTGGAGTGTTTAGGTGGAAACGCTCCGCACAATCCCGGATCGAAGATCGTTGGTTCTTCATTCGCGCGGTTGACCGGCGCGAAATACGCCCGAACCTGCCGCGTCACCGGAACCATCGCGGCCCGAAGAGGAGTAGTGCTCATGACGGGGTCACCTCCGAGAAGAAATAAATAGTTAGCGTTGCCTCGCGCTCAACGCGGCCATCCTGATGTCGTTCTCCATCGTCGGGCGATCCGCCGGCTTTGACTTTCTAAACGACGGCTAATTCCACACGACACGCGTACCCATGTCCGCACTCGGCGACTGCGTGTAGTCGCACTTTTCCGTATTCGACGGCTGGCAGATGGCGAGAAGTTCCTCGTCCAATTGCGCCAGCAATCTGCCCACGATCCACCATGCTGGCGACGGATCCGCTCTGTGTAATACGAGATGAGCACGTCCATGCTTACGAGAATACCCACTGCCCGCAAGCCCCACCAACCACACCCGCCCGCTCCCCAGCGGATGTAAAAAGTATTCGGCTGCGGTTCTGCGCAGATTGGCGGCGGATTCTCCAGCGACTACTATGGCTGACACGGTGGATCCATTCAGCGTTACCTTCCGCGTCGGATTTAGTGCCGCCAGCCGCGTCTGCAACGCCAGAAAGAAACTGTCCTTCGCGAATTGCATAATCCCTCGGGTACCCCATACTTCTCGCAGTGTTTGCGAGAGGGTGGGGATTTTGACAATCTATGTGTCGATCGCCCCGGTAAAAAAGGGCTGCCGGTTGGTACTTGTAGAGCCCAAGTGTCGAGTTCTACTCGACAGCAGTCACCACGTAAAAGCAAATCGTGCCGGCGAAACTTTCCGGCGCCACGCTCTCGACATGAAATAGATCGTTTCCGTAGTTGATTCCCATTACCGCCTTGAACAAATCATCGGATCCCCATTCCTAGCCTGGACAACTCATCGGCAATCACCGACGCGGGCAAAGTAAACTCCACGCTTCTCCGCGGCCCAAGATTTCCCGTCGCTATCTCCCTGCAACAACGGGGAAAATTAAATTTCTTGCACCCCAGGATCGACCAACCCCAGCTGCCCCGACGCATCGCCCGCCATCGCAGTCGCTGGCAATAACAAACTGATCGACTCCCCGCCCAGAGCCCG
The DNA here is from genome assembly GCA_963819455.1 of uncultured Acidobacteriota bacterium. Lineage (GTDB taxonomy): Bacteria > Acidobacteriota > Terriglobia > Terriglobales > Acidobacteriaceae > Sulfotelmatobacter. Next base: position 153,287 of record CAWFWF010000006.1, on the reverse strand, counting down.
ATCATTGCATTAGTGGCTCGCACCATCGCCGCCCCGCATAACCCCGCCACCCATACTTCCTCCAACACCGAGCCATTGTGATTCTGGGACCGGAGCGCGTAGCTAGAATTGTGCTGCTAGAACCTCGAAGCCCACGAGCTCTTCCTCACCCCTTGCGTGCCACAAACGGCTCCAGCAAACTCCGCACCGTGGAATCGACCAGGCTGTCGCCGAAATATTCCAGCCGCATTCGGTCGATCTTCCCGACTTCACATTCAGGGCCGGCATGGTCTGTGCTTCTTTACGACCTGCGCGCAAGCGACCTTGACGCAGGCGGAATCGTTGCCAGCCCCGCGTTGTAGACCACGTCTACTTCGTTGAAAAACAGTCCCAGCGCATTGACCGGAAACGTCAACTCTCCGCTTCCCCCAGATATCAATCGTCGACGGATCGATCGCCGTCCACGATCCCGGCAGCGCAAACACCAGCGCAAACTCCAGGCTCAATCCGGAAACGGCCACTCCCCGCGCCGTCGGAATTCCATAGCGCCCTGCACGTACAATCGGCGTCGTCGCCGGGCAACCGCCACTAGCGGCAGATAACTCAATCGCACCGTGTTCAAATCCGGCGGCATCTTCAACCGCTCTTCGTACTGTTCACGCCCAGCGTAGCCCGCCGGCAGTGCGCGTCGAGATTGCCGACGCCGCCGTCACCCACGACGGGTCCGTCGCCGCCTCCAGCCCATACGTCAAATACTCAGTAGTATCCAAATAGTTCATAAAAGTTTCCGTCCCCAAACCAAACTAGAAAAAGGGTGCCCCACCGTTGTCGCGCTTTTTGCGACAGGGTGAAGATTTTGATTTCTGACAGCCACCTGGTTCTACCTCGACCTTCACTTCGTAGTGAGCAAAGTTCGCGCCCTTCACCACCGGAGCTCCAAACTTCACTACCACTTGTTGTTGAGCTAGCGAGCTGGGTGTGCCCAGCTGGAAGACACGCGGATTGGGATCGGTGAGCCAGTGATACTCGACCATGTCCTCACTGACGATGTAAGCAGGCAGCAGCGCGGAGCCGCTACCCGGAACGCCGGTGTAACCCAGGGACCATTCCGGAATCAGCGGCAATTCGCCGGCCTGCGTGGACAGCGTCTTTACGCGAAGCCGGCAGCGATCTCGGTCGTGGTGAGCACGACGTTGAAGTCCGCCTTCATCTCCCGGTCGATCAAGTCGAGCAGGACCGGGTTGGCATAGATCGCGGTCGGACGCACTTCGTAGGAGGTGTTTGACACCATCTGCGCCACCGTACTCTTCAGGCCATCAACGATGCTCTCCGCGTGGTGATGTTGGTGGTGTTTCCGCCGGCCGCAATCTGACCACAACGCCGTAGTACTGCGGCGTTGTCGGATCGCTCAACGAAGTGTCGTTACCGTTCCACAGTGCGACGTCGTTCGTGCGCAGCAACCCTTCGACTGCGTCCGCCAGATCCTTCGCCTGCAGATAGGCGAACTGGCTCTGCTGCGCCGCACTTCCAGATCGAATACGTTGTAGTTGATCTGCGAAACCAGCGCTTCAGCGGAACCGCGTCTCTATTCGTGTCGGAGCCTGCACTGTCGGCACGATGTTTCGGGGATCGACAAATGCCTGTGCCGCCGTCGGCGCAGGAATCGCGGTCTCCTCGAAGAATCGCGACGGATGTCCGGTTGCCGGGACCTGCTTGATCCGCTGCCCAAATGCTCCTCGCCGCCGCACGATGTCGATGATTTCTGTCTGGTACCGATCGACTTCCATCGCGCCCGGCCCCAGGTAATCAGCCGCCGCCATCAAATCCACAAATTGTCCCTGCATGTGTTCTCCTTGTTCTCAATTTGTCCCGCGAGAAATTGCATCCACTTGCTCTCCAAATTAACAGCACCTATGTTTTCCAGACCCTCTGCCCACAGCCTTGTCATCCTGAGCAAGGCGAAGGGCCTCTGCACTTCCGTTGAACCTGCGTTCTAACTGGCGAGGTCATCACAAAAAAGCAAGAGGCGCGACAAAATCGCGCCCCTTGACACTAGAACCCAAATTCGCTCGTCCCTACTCGATCATCCCTGCCCGCGCCAATTCCGCCTTCACCGCGATCCTCTGCTCCACGCTCAAGCTCTGCAGCGTCTTGTCCAGCACTCCTTTCTCGATCTTCTCTCCGCCGGTCTCCGTGCTACTCTTCGCTAAAATCGCCGACACCATGGGAGGAAGCGTCTTCCGCGCCATCCGCGCTGCCTGCGCCTTCAGATCCGAGTTCGACTTCTCCAGTTCCGCCACCCGCTCCTGCAATTGCCGCGTCCCTCACGTCGCTGGCTCCGATGGACGCTGTCGTCCACCGCCGGCACAATCCGATCCACCTTCGCGTTCAACGCTTCCTGCTGCGCATCCATCCGTCCCAACACGCGATCCAACGATTCAGCCGCACGCCAGCCGTTCCGCCGTCGCCATCAACTGCTGCACCATCTCCTCATTCATTTTTCCTCCATAAAATGCAGTCCATTTAAGTCCTCGTTAGACTCTCACTCCTCGCAGTTCGACCATCCGTATCGCCTACCGCTACTCCAACTCAATCCACGTATCCTGATAGCCGCTTTGTCTCTCCGCAAAATCGCCGCGCCGGTAAACGTCACATTCGTCAACGTCCATATCTTTGAGCCGGAGATCCAGCAACTTCACATCCGTCACCTCATACGACATTCCCAGTCGTTCCGCCGCGCCGCTTCAGCTCTGCGCAATGAGTCCGTGCATCTCCGCAGTGTGCCCAGTTCTCGGTCGCACGCTGATCAGGCCGCGAATGCTGCTTCCACCGCAGTCGCCAGCGAAGCTCCGCAACCGATCGCCTTCCTTCAGTCGCTGCGAATCTTCGCCAGCGCCATCGGACGCAAGACGCCCGACACCCAAGGCTCGGACGTCTTATCGCGGTCGCTCGTCACCCGACTTCGCAATCTCCTCCACGATCTCGGGAAAATCCTTCGCATACAAATACCCGCCCACCTCAAGCTTCCTCCCGACCACTCCGCGCCGTGATCACCCCAACTTTTCGCCGCACATCGTGCCGATCAAACGTTGGAGCGTAATCCAACGCCATCCCCAGCAGCGAAGGCAACGCCGCCTCCGCCGCCTTCGTAGCACAACCCGATGCCCTTTCGCCCCGACGGCGACCGCTGCGAAGGTGCATCCACCACCGTCAACACTCCCCGAAACGCCGCCCGGTTCGGATGCCCCTCCACCTCCGGCATCGCCACCGCCATACTCTCCAATGCAATCGTCATCATGTCCGCCCGACTTCTATCTATATACTTGTCATCCTGCGAAGTCGAAGGACCTCGCACGTTTTCGTGGATGTTCTCTGCGTCTCCGCCGTTAAAGCGGTTGCACGCTCCGCTAAATCCCCCAACCCTCGCATCCGCCGCACCTCATTCACCGTCAGCACCCCGTTCCGCAACAGAATCTGCTGAATCTGCGCCTCCTCCATCGGATCCGTCTGTCCAACTCCGCAAACACAAATTCCAGATCGTTCCATCCCAGCTTCTTCCCAATCGCATCCCGCGTCAGATTCTCCGCCAGCAACCGCGCCGTCGGCACGATCGCCTGCCGGAACGCCAGATCGTTCTTTTCCTCCGCGGTCGAGCGGTTCACGTCCCGCTCCACTCCCAGATAAAACGGAGGAAGATCGAACGCATTGGCGACGACTCGCAGCAGAAACTCCTGCCACTGCAGTCGCAAGTCTGCATCGGTCCCTCCGCCGAACCGCAGCACTTCCGGTTTGCTCTCGACCGATAGAATCGGCACCTTCCCGGTGCCCTCGATCTCGTCCTGCCACCACCGGATCAACCGTTCATGATGTTCCGGCGTCAGATCCTGCAACCACAGCGCATACTGCACCACCGAATTCGAAGCCAGCCGCGACGCATACCGATGCGCGCCCAGAAAAGCGTTGATCGTTTCAAACGCAACCTCCAGCCGCCCCAACCCAAACGGCGTATGCGTCCGCGGATTCAGCCGGATATAAATCAGCTCATCATCGTCCAGCTTGATCTGCCCGTTCGACTGATCGCTCACCTGCACGTAGCGCGGCGAATACGGCGATCCATCCCACTCCAGATTCATCCGGATCGACGCGCCATCCACCGGCCACATCACCAGTGGCCGCGTGCGACTCGTCCGTGATACAGCCACCCTCGAGCCGAAGGTAGCGCAGCTCCGACGTTCGCTCCACCCGGATTCAGCTGCACCTCGATCGCCCCATACCCGCCGACAATGATGTCCTCCAGCACCTGCTCCGCCAGCGATCGAAACGAATCATCCGGATTCGGCGCACTCGAAGTTCGCTGTCAGCATCCGCATTCGCACGGCGCCATCCGGAATCTGTTCCAGCGATATCCCTGCCGCGGCTGGACCCGCCACCGCATTCCGGCGATCCGGTCCTTAATACTGTTGATCGCCCGCCGCGCAATCGGCGTCTCCGAAAATCGCCGCAGGTTGTAAGGCGTGGGCTTCGGCATCGCCTCCGTCAGCGGCCCGTATGAATTAAAGATGGACGGCAATGCCGACGTCCGCCGCTTCTTCTCATTTCACCGCGGCGCAGCCGCCGAAGACACTCCCGCCACCCGGCGCAAAGCGCCGCGTAACTTCTCAGTAATTTTCATAATGATTTGTTTCTACCGAACTCACTGTGCGGGTTGATGTGGCGCGGGCACTCCTCCCGCGATCGCTCTAACCGTGAGCAATTTAGCCGCCGTCAATAAAAAAGCCCCGCCGCAGCGAAGCTAATGTCCCGAAAATCTGTCATCCAGCGAAGCGAAGGACCTATGCACTTCGTCCATCATCACACTCCCAACTCCCCCCGAGCCGTCTCCGCAATCACCGCATCTCCGCCACCTCCGACCCGAATCCCGCTCTCCCCCATCATCTCCAACGCAAACTCAACTTCATTCCGGCTCCGCCCAGTTCGGCTCGATCACCGCCGTCAGCATCGGCGCCACTTCCGTCTGATTGCGCCATCACCGTCGCAATCTTCGGATACCTCGCCGCCAGCGTCACCGCCGAATCCACGCCCGTTCTTCATCGACACCGCATGAAACAACTTGATCTCGCTCCCGACCCGGTACCCAAAATCAAACTCGAAGGATCTCCCGCCTTCGTATAAGGCGCCGCCGGAATCGCATTCAGAAACTCCAGCACTCCCGCCTTCTCAAACGATCTCGCATCGTTTCCAGAATCCTTTGTCTGCCCCGCGGGCTCGCGTCCCGTCGCCGCTTGCCGTCTCCAGAATACTCGGGCCACGACTTCGATTTCCTCCGCCGGCACTCTTCCGCCGGTCAAAGCCGGTATTACCGGCGACAGCTGAACCACGCCCGAAAACGAATCCTGCATCCTCTCATCAAAGCCGCCCGATCCCTCGACTTCCCGATCTCCTGCTCGAATCTCCCGCTGCAACGCAGCGAACACTTCCACGTCCGCCTGCGGATCCAGACACAATACCCGCCCCCAGTCCTTGCGTGAACCGCACATCGATCAACTTCCGCTCCGGATCCCCTCGACAGTCGCCACTACCAATATTGACAAACTCTCCCTTCACCGCGTCCGGCACATACCGCAGCAGGAAGAATTCGAGTTGTGTGGGGTCAGCCATTTCAGCCTTCACGGCCGCTGCCCTAAGCGATCAGTTTCTCTTCCGGTCTTTGCTTTCCTCGTTCGCTTCCTGTCCTGTGTGGCCAATCCAATTCAGCCACTGCCCCACCCCGGAAACGGCCTCCGCACCGAATCCCGAAACGCCTCAATCAATTCCCGCACCATCCCTCGCCGCCCAATCAACATCCGCACCAATTTCTCCAACTCGTCCCACTCCGCGCCGTACCACTCCGGAGGAATCTCTCCCGCCACACTCCACACCACCCCCTCCGCCATCTCCTCCACCCGCGACAGCCAGGGCTCAAACGACTCCCACCCCCGCACGCTCTCATAAACCTCATTCCGCGCATACACCCCCCGCAACGGATAATCCGGAAACGTCCACTCTCCCGCATTGAAGCAATATCCCTGATCAATAAATGACGCCGTATATTTCTCTCCCGCAACTTTCCCCAAAACGCCGCCTGCCGCCCATTCGCATTTCCAGTCCACTTATCGACGACCAGCATTCCGGCAAACGTCTCCAGGTTCCGCACCCGATCCAGCATCTCCGCCGGCAGATAATCGAATACCTGCCCTTCCAGCGGACTCACCACGTACCGCGAACCAAACTGCAACCCGGCCTGACAACGAACCGTGTTATGCGCCAGTTGAATGCTCAACTCCGGGGTATGCTCCACCAGCCAATCATCAACCTCCACCATCTCGGTCGCCGGAACCGGCAACCCCCCCGCTCGGCCAGCCGCGTCGCCAGCATCTCATTCGCCAGCACCCGCAAATGCTGCGGATTGTTCCGGAACTTCACCACATAAAAATGTCCATCGGAGCAGCGCATCAAGATGCCCCTGCGCCCCGCCCCGCATCCGCCGCACGTGTTGTACCGCTTCAACCAAAATGTAGCAGCCGCCCTCGGCTTTTCACGCCCCGCGCTGCACAGCGCGGCCCAGCCGTTCTCGCGTGCAGAGGGCGGGCACTCCCCTTTGCCCGCGACAACTCTGACGAGTCGGACACTCTTGTCCGCGCCACCACTGTCGCCAGACTCGCGAATCCTACCTCACTCCCACACCCAGTCTGTGACATCGAACATTTCCACAGCCACACGAACGCCGCTAGTTCGAATGTCAAGTGCTCATTAGCGCGAGAAGCTGGGGTTAATTTCGACTTCCCCTACCCCACCACCAAGCAAGCCATCTCCACCGCCTCTTCCGCACCCTGCCGGAGTCCTCCCGCCGCACCGCCAACGCAATCGCCATCGCCATCACGCAATCGTCATGCGCTCCCTCAGCCGCCGCCCCATGCCCATCGGCATGTCGCACAAACGTCCGCATCTCGCAGCAATCTCGCACTGCGAAACAACTCCGGCGCGCCATCAGCACTGCCGCCAAATTCTCAATCATCGCCGGACGGGTCACCGCCGACGTCAACCATCCATCCTGCCCACCCTGCGAAAAAGATTCTCGTAACCCATTCCTTCAAATGCGCCAGCACGCCATACCCATGATTGTTCCGTTCCACCGCAATCAGCGCATTCCGTACCGCCGCCCAGCTCACCAATCGTCGCGCCAGCTCGAACGGAGGAAAATGCCCATGCATCTCCGCGCATTGCAATCCCGTCTGCCGCTCGATCACCTGCGCGCACGCATAATCGCCCTCGGTTCCGCCGCCGGCCGGATCCACGCCGATGATGTAATGCCACTTTCCTGCGGAGGAAACCACACCGTCATCGCCCGTTGTCCTCGCGCTCCGCCGCTGGAACGAACCCGCCGCCTTTCAATCGCTTCCAAATCAAATACGCACTCCCCGAAGCCAGGAAACAAGACACCGATCTTCCGCATACTCCTGCGCCGCCAGCCCTCGCATCAGCTTCCATCGCGATCGCCGCCATGCGATCTGCGCCTCCGTCAATCCATCCTTCGCAACAGCTTCTCTTCCTCTTCCGTCAGCTCTCCCACCACTTTTTCGTGACATCCTCTTTGTAGACTCCTCATACCACCAGGGGAAAAAGTGCTGCGTATATCCCCTCTCCTCCGCCTTGTGCCACTCTTCATAAAAAACTCCCTCCGCTCCATTCGGTGTCGACTCCAAAACAATCTCGCCATCTGGCACCACCGCGGCCCGCAGCGAAGCCAGCGTATCCGCCGCGCCGCGCGGCCAGCGGGAGACCTCCGAGCAATGCAAATTATGGATCGTCATCCCCCGCCCCGCGTTGTCATCCGCCGTTTCCACGCGATACTCGCTGTCGAGCCGCGGAAACACAATTTGCCGGATGTTCGCGCGCGACTTGATCAGCGCTCCTTTTCTCATCGCGTTCGGGCAGGTTCTCCCAAAACCGGTGCACGATATTGAAAATCGCCTCCGCCGACTCCTCGCTGTGCGCCACCTGACCCCACGTTCCAGGCCTCGTGATCGTCTGCACAAAAAATCGCGCGGCAATGTAAGTCGTGATCCCCAGTTGCCGCGCTTTCAGAACAATGTTCCGCTTCCTGCATCTTCGAATACTCTCGTTGCGCGCGATTCAACTTCAAATACCGCACCCCGCCCCTCTTCACACGGATCTTCAACATCGACCGGATCAGCAAATCCCGCAGCGTCTCTCCATCCGCCACCAATCCAGATAACCCCCAAAATGTTCCACCAACCCCAAATCCGTCCACACAAAGTTTCCTCTTCGGAACAGGGTGCCCACTCCTTCTCGCGTAGTTGGCGAGAGGGTGGGGACTTTTGAACTTTCATGTACTGCAAGAATCGATTTACCGAAGCACTCCCCCAGAAGCTACCCGCTCCACTTTGTTATGCAAATGAATCTGCAGTCCACCAGTCACCCGATCAAGGCCTGGATTCCCAGTCCGAGCCGTCAAAGTGGAGTTGTAAGACCTGACAAACTCGTTAGCCGACAACGGAGCCTTAGTCTGAGAAGAAATTTGTAGGGACGGAGAAGCACTTTGTGGGGACAGCCGCCCTCGGCTGTCTGCCGCGCTCAGCGCGGTTGCCTGAGCTGGACCGCTCACTAGTGGCACAATCGCCGCCAGCGATTGCACTTCCGATAGCACCAGTCCCACGATTGCGGTCACTTTGGCTTGCGTAGCCGCATCCTTGATATGAACTGCCGTCAACAACCCTTTCAGATTTCCCTGGACGGCACCAATCGCAGTTTGAATCTGAGAAAGAATTCCTGGCTTCGCCGCAGCATCCGCGCTCTGGTAAGCATTGATGAGGGACTGAATCAGTTGTAAGTCCGCGCCGGCCTGTGTCCCCGCATTCTGAATGATCTGCAGATCCGCAGCGGACACATCCTTTCCCGCCACCACAGCGACGAGCGCCACAACATTCGAAGCCGCAGGAATCAGCACCGCCACAATCTGTTCCGCCTGACCAATCCAATCCGTAGAACACGCCGACCAAATCAGCGTCATACACAAAATTCCGATCAGTCCTATTCGTCCGAAAAAACATCGCATGATGATCCTCCATTCGTTGCGCACGGAATCGCGCGCGTAAGCGGTCGCGGGATTGAGTCCCGTTAATCTCGCCGCCTTTTGTGTTGAAATGTATTTCTGAGGTGAATCGTTTTAAGGCGAACCGCGCTCATCGGCGCGACAAAAAATACCGCTACACCAGCATCGAGCCATCCCTTTGCCACCGGCTTGCAAGAACCGTGGAAGAGCGGCCCTTAAGGGCCGCGTAAACTCCGTAAATTATGAAAAGGGCTTTAGCCCCCGATCACTGTAACCGAATCGGCTTCAATCCGACCGCCACCACATTCCCCGAAACGCTGTGCGCCACTCCCGCAATATCTGTCCAAGTCGAATACCCCAGCGCCGGCTGGTTTCCCGTCGGACACCCCGAATTGCAGTTCTGATTCATGTCCCAAAGAATCGCGAAAGCCGCTCCAGCCGCCGTTTTCCCCGTGCACGTGTAAACCGTCCCGGCTGTCGTGCATCCGTTCAGCGTCGATCCCACTAACCAGTTCGCCATCGTGTTGAACGCCGTTCCGGCAATCGTTCCTTGCAGCGGGCCTTGATTCGCGTCCCACGTGTACCACGCCGAAAGTTGTATCGGAGGATTGTTCACAGACGCGCGCAACACATAAGAGATCGCCACATACGCTGCCTGGACATCTTTGTTTGCGGCCTGCGACGTCCCCACATACCCGTTCTCATCGTCAAAGAAATATGCATTCGGAAGGCCGTCGTTATTCGCTTCTGTCACCGCATTGTTGTACGCCGCCATGAACTGTGTCGGATCCGAATTCAATGCGCCCGCTCCTCGTCCGTGAAAGTTAACGATGTCGAATGTCATCGCTCCCGTCACCGCCTGCGCCCCCCAAGTACATCCTTGAATATTTCCCGCCGGAGCATTGATCGACGAGATCACGAATTGGTGCATCCACTTCAACGCCGTTCCCACATGAAATGCCGGACTAAGAATCTTCGCCGTCGGATCCAGGCAGTGAGCAATCTGCTTCATGTCCCATCCCACGCGAATCAATCGCCGGATCGCGGCGGTGTTTGGCGTTGATGAGGAATTTCCTCCACCGCACGGAACTGGGCCGCCCGCTTGGCACCAGAAGTTCGGCGAGTCCGCCTCGTTTGGCAATTCGTAGTAGTCGATCGCCGAGCCGTAACGGTTCATGATGGTGTATATAAAGTTTTGAAAGTACGAATCGGTGCCGGTCCCATCCGTATTAATGTCGGCCGGCGGCAAACAGCTCCAGTTATCCGGGGCCGCACATTGCGAGCCGCCGCCGTATCCCGATCCCGTCGGTCCCGGCAGGCAAGTACTCGGATCGCCGCTGCCAGCGCAAGCCGTCGCCCACTGTGGCGTGCCACCCACCGTGTAGATCACATCCATCGGACAAGCCGGGTCCCCCACCAGCGGCGCACCTCCCGTATAACTCGAACCAGTCTTCAGAATTTCGTCGAGCTTGTTCCAGTTGTACGTGCCATTCGCCGTCTCCACCTGGCCCCACTTCACGCCGCTATCCCACAGCCGCATGACAGAGATCTTCGCAATCGCCCCTGTCGAATCCGTCGGGCACCACGTTGGCGGAGGTGCGGATGCGCTGATGCTGTTCCATCCCGCGGCAAACAGGCTCGCCGGAATTCCTTTCGAACTCGTTGCGCTCTCTGTAAACAATGCAGACGAGTAGCCGGTCGCCGAAGCCGTCACTGTGACGCTTCCCGCGCTCGACGGCAACGAATACGTCGTGGACGCAATGCCGCTGCTGTTCGTCAACGTTGTTCCAGTTCCAAAAGTTCCGCCAGCGCCGCCGTCGCTAAACGTCACGCTCACGCCCGCCGTCGGAGTGTTATTCAATGTAGCAAGGACGCTCAACGCCACGGGCAGCACCGTCCCCGTGCCGCCGCTTTGTCCATTCCCAGCATTCACCGATAGAACTTGCGTTGCGCCCGTCGCCGTCTCACTGAATGTCGTCGCCGGATATCCTGCGCTCGTCGCCGTGATCGTCACCGCCTTCGCCGTCGAAGGCAGCGTATAAGCGGTCGCCAACACACCGTTGGAATTCGCTGCCCCGCTCGTAACCGTGAACGATCCACCCGCCCCGTTATCGGTGTAGCTGATCGTCACTCCGGCCTGCGGACTACCATCGCGCGTAGCTCGCGCCGCTATGCTGTTCTTCAATTGCGTGCCGATCGTACCCGTCTGGTTGTTCCCGGCGAACACACTTAGCAATTCGCTCGCGGAAGCGAATTCCGCAGTCACGGTGCAAGCATTCGTGACGGTGAAGGTGCAACTCCCAGTGCCGCTGCATCCACACGTTCCGCCCCATCCTCCAAAGTCGTCCGTGGAGGTCTCCGTCAGAGTCACGCTCGTCCCACTCGTGAAGTTCGCGGAGCACGTCCCGCCGCAATTGATTCCCGTTGGCGAACTCGTAATCGTCCCGTTGCCATCCCCATCGCCATTGCTCGGACGCTCACTGCATAGGTCGGCAATGTTCCCAGCGCAAAATGGGAACCCTCGGGCGCATTCGCTTCACCATAGGTAGAAAAGGGAACATACACGTGCGCCCCTATCTCCCACCCGGTTCCATAGCTGTTCTGATTCACTCCATTGAGATCGATCTCGTACGCCGCGCCCAAATTCTGTCCCGCATCCACCACCGGAGAACCCGCCGTTGGACGAAAATCTAGTCCGCCTTTCGCTCCGTACGCGCTCGTTGCCGGAAACTTGTAATAGAAATTGCCGGCGGTGCCCGACTTCTGTGTACCGCTGGTCAACCAATTCACCAGGCTAGTATTGCTCTGGATCGTCGCCCCGCCTGCCTGCAGATCGGAAATCAGATTTGCAATTTCTGCCGCGCTCAACTCTCCCGCCTGGCTCGTCGCGTTGTAGTGCCAGAAAATTCCCCACGGAACTCCCCACACCATCTGCTTCCACAAAAGCGCCTGCACCTTCTGATTCAACGCGGCCGGAGTCAATCCCATCCATGACGGATTCACTCCGAAGCTGGTAACGTTCTGCGCATCGAAACCACTCGCGTAAGTATCCTTCACTCCCAGGTCTTCTTTCAGCGCGCCGCGCGCTCCTCCGTAAGGCACGGACGCTGCGATTCCCTGCATCGTCGTCGTCTCATATCCTCCGGGATACACGTACACCGGCGTCGTCGGCAGACCCGTCAAATTCGTCGTCATCCAGTTGCGCGACAACTTGATCTCGTCCGTAGTAAGGCGTGTCACATCGAGTTGCATCGCGTACATGGCGTTCTTCACATCCACCGCACTCACATCCGCCAGGTCCTGCGAAAGCAACGCATACTTCGTGTAGTAAGAACATCCTGTTCCATACGGCCCTTGGCATACAGGATTTTCGCTCACCGTAAAATGTCCAGTTGCATTCAGCGCCTGTTCAAGCGCGTAGATCGTCCCATGCGCTTGTCCCTGACCCAGGTTGTAGGTCACGCTGTCGCTCGCGCCCGTCACATTGATCGTCAAAATCTGATTGCTGATGCTCATATGCGCCGTGGTTCCAGTTCCGATGTATCGAATATCCAGAGCATCGGTATTCGTGTAGTACGTGTGCGACATCGAGTGAGACGTCACATCTCGTCCCGCATTCAGCCACGTCTGAAACGTAGGGATCAATGTCTGCGCCAGCGGATAGCCAACGGTAATCGCCACTCCCACGGGTGCCGAGGCCGCGTCTGCAATCGGCAATACGGTCGTCGAGTAATAATCCTCCGCACCCGCGGTCATTCCGGCGTCATCCACCGTCAGCGTCACCCTCCCCGGATATCTCTGCCACGATTGCACCCATGGAGCCGTGTCCGCAGGAATATTCCCTGCTCCCGCAATCGCGCCGCTTCCCGTGCTTGCCAGAACGTCCGTCGATCCTGCAACGGCCAGACTTGACGCATAAAAATGGCAGAAGGAATATGTAACCGCACCCGTGTTATCCACCAGCGCTCCATCGCGATTCGCATACGCCTTGTCATTCACCATCGAGATCGCTGATGCCGCGCCATCGAAGCGGAAGCCGTCGTAATTGAGGTTCGCGTCCGAGTTGTAAATCTTGATGTCCCCGGGCGGCGTGCTCGCATTCACGTAAAAACCCAGCGGCTGCGTCCCTTGCGGAATCATGGAGTCGGCCTCCATATTTGCGAACACCAGGTGATCGCTCGCCCCGTGTACGTACACGCCGTAGTCGTCAAACCAGTTCAGCAGAAGATGCTGGAATGTCAGCCATGACTTCCCGTTGACGTTGATCACGGGGACGTTAGTCAGTGCCATCGGCACAATCGGTCCCGGATAGAAGCTCGAAGGATTTCCCACGGAGTACACATAGAGATATCCATTAGCGATGTAGAAGTCCCACTTACCGAGGAGGTTCGACATCGAAGCCGAAACCTTCTGTCCCCACACCGATGCGAATAGGCAGAAGGTAATCGCAGAAAAAGTCGACGGCAGCGGAGCCTTCCATGCATTCCCCGTCACCACAACCCACGAAGACGAAGGCACCGTGTAATACCCAGTCAAATTCGGCGGAGCGCCGGTTCCATATGCATCAAACGCAATGGGACTGCTCGACGTTCCCGAAGCTGGCGGCACCAGGCTCTCGTTCCAAACATCTCCGCGCCGCAGCAACACAGAGTCTCCAGCCACCAGCGCCGCGCCATTCACCTTCGCCAAAGTCTTCCAAGGCGCCGCCGCAGACGTCCCCGTATTCGAATCGTTCCCGGTGCTGGAACTGACGTAGTAAGTAGTAGCCGAAGCGCAGCAGCACCAAACCAACTCCATCACCAAAATAAAAACTGTCATCCTGAGCGCAGTAGGACGATCCGCAACGCGGGTCGTCCTGCGAAGTCGAAGGATCCCTGCGTCACAACCGCCATCGCCCGCCTGTATGGGAATTTTCACAAACGCTCTCTCCGTCCAAAATGTCGTCCAATAAAAAAGCCACCGGTAAAATCCGGTGGCCGAACCAAAAAACCTAGAACCAGAAAACCAAGGTTGCCCCACCCTTCTCGCGGTTTATGCGAGAGGGTGGGGATGTTGACTTTCTATGAAAACCTAGTTCACCATCAATCCAGGAATCACAGCCTCACTAGGCGAATCCGCAGGGCAAGTCCGAGTAGCGTCCAACGTCCCGCCCGCAGTGACCGACACATTGCCCACGCTAACGACCGACCCGCCACCTGCAAATGTGAATCCAGCGTTATCCCCATGCAGCACAGCTGTACTGGAAGTCGCCGCCGAAGTCACGGCGAGGTAATACCGTCCGGGATTCAATGTCACAGACCCTGTCCAGTTCACCGTGTGCCATCCCGCGGTCATCGATGTACTGGCAGCGATCGGTCCAGTGTGCGCCTGCAGAGTGCAGCTCCCGCCCGCCGTTCCCGAATAAATCCCGATGTCGTAATTCGCCGAGGTGTTCGTCGTATCCGCGGTTCCGACAAAATATGTCACTTGGCTCGTCGTTTTGATGAACGGCAGCACCACTCCGAAGAACGCCGCTTTGTTCGCACTCGAGGAAAATACCGTCGCACTCGACATGTGATTCACCGTGATCCACGGAGCCGCCGTCGAGTTCACCGCGGTCGTCGCCACCGGAGAGTCCATCACTGCCCGTATCCCATACGTTCCAGCCCCTACGTTCGTCGACTCTACCCGTCCGATCACCTGCGCGCCTGTCGGACGCACTGCGCCGCCATCGTGACAATCTCCGGCGTTCGTGACGCTAGCGACCACGTAATCGCCGGTAACGGTAGATCCGTCGAACGAGCAGGGAACATATCCCCGATACGTGATCACCGCACTCCCGCTCGTCCCCGATCCATTGCTGACGATTCCAATCACGCCATCCGTATTCGTAGTCGCGGCTTTCACCGCGCATGCCGGATTCGCACCGTTGTAGACCGCCAGGAAATTTAGGGCCGTACCGTTTGTCGAGTCGTTGCACAGTTCGAAGTTTTGTCTCCCTTGCGTCAACGTGTCGAACGAAGTCGCCGCATACACTGTTTGTGGAGCAAACGAAGCCGACCCCAGGTTGATCGCGTTATTGGCGAACGGCTTCAACGTGCTGGTTGAATCAATCGCCCACCGGACGCTCGATCCAATCCAGAATCCGAGCCCCGGTGCCGACGAAGCCGTTGAATTCTCGCTTCGCAGTACTGCCAGATTGTCTATCGCATCGAAACCCATCGACGTCCGCTGCCACGTCGAGGGATTTGTATAGCTCGAGTACACTCGGAAGTTCTGCGTCGTAGCGCCGTTGTTCTCGCCTAAAGTGTTCGCATCTTCCTGCACCAGATTCGAGAAGTAGGAACTCGTGGCCGACGTCGCCAATCTCTGCGGCGCCGCACCATTCGATGACACGTAGAAGTTTCCATCGTTCGAGATTCCCAACGACGATGTTCCTGTCCCCGCTGCCGTCATCGCCGTCCCCGGTATCGGCGAGCTCACCAGCCACGGTCCCGCTACCTGCAATTGGCCATTCACTGTCAGATTTCCACTGAATGCGCCCGTCGACGCCGCGATTCCGCCGCTCCCGCCATAATTAAGTGTCGTTCCATCGTCAGTCAGCGCGCTATCGCCGCTCACTGTTGTCCCATTGCCGGAGTACATTGCCACCTGCGTTGCCGTCCCGCTGTTCACAGTTCCAGATCCGCCACCGCCGCTCCCGCAATCCGCGCCAGTCCCCGACAACACTCCCGTCGAACTCACATGCAGGCATTGCGGAGTGTTGCCCGTCACCGGCAATGTCACCGTCGCGCCTGTCACCGCCAGGTTTCCATTCACAGTCACGGGGACGTTGAACGTCTTTCCAACTGCCGTCAGTCGCTCCAGGAAATTCGTTCCATTCGGAATCGCATTGATATAAGAAGAAATCGAATACGGAGCGCCCATCGCCAATCCCGCCGCCCCATAGCTAACACTCCCCGAATCTGTTCCCAGGTAGGTATCGCCCGCATCCTGCGTCGGACGGTTCCCCGGTGTTGCCAAGGTCTTGGCCGGATTCGAATCCACCAGCGTGATGATTTCTCCGTTGCTGATCGACGCGCTCTGTGAACTGGTGAAGTTCAGCCTCCCCTTCAGCTTCGCTGTCGGCCCGCCTGTCGCCACTCCGTACTGCAGAATCGTTGCGCTGGGCATCGAATTATTTCCATTCGAATTGCCTGCCAGGCACGACACCCACTCGTTTCCGTTAACGTTGCTGCAGCGTTGCGAAAAAATCTGCGGCGACATCAGCCCGGCCTCCGTCGTAATCGGAGAGAGCCCCGTAACGACCGCGTTGTCATCAAGGAAAGTCGGTAGCGTCCCAAAAGTTTGCGTATCCGAAGAAGTCAGCGTTACGATCCCGCCTGGCAGCCAGAAAATTCCCGGCACATAGCTCGGAGCCGCGACTGCATAGTTGCTTGTGCTCGCGCTTGCCGAATCCGTGAACGAGCAAAGCACTGTCGAGCATTGAGCCACAGCCACGGCTACCGAACCGCATGTTGCTGACGATCCCCCTCCGCAGCCGCCCGTGTACGGAGGAATCGCACTGTTCCCCGATCCCGAATATCGCAGCAGATCGTAGCTCACCGTGCCAGTCCCCTGCACGCGCGGCCACGACACCACAATATTTCCCGAAGGACTCGCGCTATCCACCAGCGCATAGCCGATCGTCAGGCATTTCGAAGTGCCTTGGCTTGTGTCATGCACAACGAAGCAATAGTTGTAATGCGTCCCTTGATTGCCCGTAGCTGCGAACTGCGGAATCTGGCCATTTGGAAATTCTCCGCCGTGGATCGTATTTCCTCCGCCATTGTTGAGCAGTCCGGCCATCGCCTGCTTCTGCGCACTCGTTCCTGGATACAACGGATTGGTACATCCGCCGACTTCTTCATACACATCGTCGAACTGCCCTCCGCCGTACCCGCCACGCATCGTTCCATCAAACACGCCCCACTGCGCGAATCCCTGGATCACCGAGTTCTGAATTCGCAACGTGTTTCCCGCCAAATCGGTGATCGCGTTTCCGCCGCACTGCAAGCTCAGATTCAAATGGCTTAGCCACGCCACCGCCGCATTCGATGAGAATGGCCCCGGAAAATAAATCGACTGGCCACAGTAGTTCGCCGTGCAATTCACTCCCTCATCGACGTTCAGTGTGTCCAGCTTGAATGCCTGGTCGTTGTCTACCACGATGTGGTTCTGCCAGAAACCCCACGAGGCCAGCGAAATCTTGTCGGCCATGAACAGATCGTGCAGCGCCGTTCCGTTCCCATTGTCTTCAATGGCCGCGTTTTCCAGCGAGGCGAATCCTGCTGAAGTCTGCGATCCAATCGACGACGCTCCACCGCAATTCGGATCCGCGTAAGTAAACTGCGTTGCCGACGCACTCGCAACCAGATGCAGGCCGTAATAATGCGTGTTGAAGGTCCAATTGATGTCGACGTAATCGCCGGCCTGCACCGCATTCGGGCCTGTATTGTTCAGCGTGATGGTCGAGACATTCGACGCGCACGCGGTATTCGTGATCTGCATTCCATCGAACAGGTTTCCTGCCGCGAAGCGAATTCCGCTGACTTCAATTCCCCCAAAATCATTCGAGCTGACCCGATCTCCAATGAACAGGCACACCGACCGCGTCTTGCATAGCAATGTTGCTTTGCCTTCGCCGCGCAGCGAGCTCTTATTGTTCTGCAGGTAAATCGTCGAATACACCGGCAGCGCGTTTGCATTCGCGCCTGTCGGGGGAATCACAATCGCCGCGCCGGGACTCCCGGCGTCGTTCAAGGCTTCTTGCACCCCTGAAGTCGAGGAGCCGATGGAGTAGCCCGCCGCGTGAGCACCCTTCGTTGTGATCGTGATTGTTCCCGTCGCTAGTCCGCTCGTGCACGTGCCACCCGTGACCAGCGCGGCTTCCGGTGTTCCTTGAGCGGCAATGTAAACGAAGTAGGGACGGTTCACGTTATTGCTCGTGTCGATTCCGATCGGACACGGACTCAGATGAATCGTGTTGCTGCCCGCGATTGTCAAGCTGTCGGACGGCGATTGCTGCCAATTCCAACTCGAAGTCAGATAGCGAACGTTCGCCAGGTTGTTCGTAGAAAATTGCGTTCCCACGGGCTGCGCAACATTCTGGCTTGTCGCAGGAGTTGTCGAAACATTCCCGCCTCCCCCACCGCTCCCGCACGCTCCCCAGGTTCCATTGCCCAATAGGCAACTGCCCGCCGTCGCGGCTCCGGATCCCAACTGGTTCGTCGGAACCAGGCCCGCGACCAGGTCTGCCTTTCCACTCACTCCGAAATCAACATATTGCTTGGTGGCTGCTTGCAGTGGTGCCGAAGGACTACCTGGCAGCGTAATCGGTCCCGACATAGTTCCGCCCGCAGTCGGCAAATAATTTCCCGCGCCCACGTTCGCGACACTCTGATCCACATAGGACTTGTTCGCGATGTCACCAGCGTTCGTCGGTGCCGGGACAACCGGAGAAACGTTGAATGACTTTGCACCGCCAATAGACTCCGTCCCGTTTAGGTGGACGACTTGGCTATCGTCGGCCTTCGTCGCCAGCTCCGAATTCACGTATTGCATCGAAACCGGCTGCGCCGCCAATCCCGCTCCTGGCGTCATTCGCACCATCGCCAGTGTGGCCGGAGATGTCGTCGGCACGATCCAAAATTCCGTCCTAACCTCGCCGGGCCCCAGCTGGAAAACCACGGAATAATACACGCCTGCCGGAGTTGCTCCTGCGTTCGAAACCAGTGCGACGCTGAGCGCACCGTCGGCGCCTAGCGTGGCGTTAGTAGTACCGCCCGCCACCGCAGTGCCCGAGGCTGTCACAAACGCCGGCCAGGTGATGATCAAATTTCCTTGGGCAAAAGTTCCGTCGGCAAGCACCACCTTGTCCACCACTTGAGTGGTAGAGGGCGTTCCCGCTGCTGCGGCACCCGAAGCCGCATTCCAAGCGCCGGAAGCCGCGATCAACACGACAATCGCCCAATAAAAAAGCCGCCCCATAGGGCGGCGGCCCGCGTCAAACATAGTCCCTCCAAAATCGATCTTAAGAAATAAATGTCAAGAAATAAGTGGCCAAAAATGGGTGCCCCTAAAAATGGGTGTCCCACCCTCGTTGCGCCGGTTGTTGGGCGCGACAGGGTGGGGACTTTGACTTCCTAAATGTCGCAAGATCGAGTCGATGTCGCATTCCCCGGCGCTCTCTGCGCTAAGAAGAAGCGAAAGTGCTACCGATACTCAGCGTCCTCGGCGTTAAAGCTTTTGGCTCCTACTCCGGCTCGCGAAGAAACCTCTCCACGCTCTCCACATAAACCTCGGCGAAATCCGCCACCGGACGCCGCTTCTCAATCAGCATCATCGCGTCCTCCAAACTCCATCCCATCGATCCCAGCACCGCCAACGCCATCATCGGCGCACGATGCACTCCCGCAGCGCAGTGGATAAACAATTTCGTATCCGGCAACTCCAGCGCGCGCTCCGCGAACTCGACACCTCTCCGCAAGAGCGACGGCGGCTTGAGCTCGAAATCATCATCCGTCGGATTCCACAAAACCTCCACGTCATACGGCCGTGCCAGCGCTGTGTCGTCAAATTCAATCTGCATATCGATGATGTGCGTGATGCCCGTTTGAGCCACCGTCGCCATATTTTCCGGAGACCATATCCCACCCCCTACAGCGACGCGCTCCGTCAACCATGTAATATCCATCAGTCTTACTCTAAATCACGAAACGGCGAATCAAGCGTAAGTCGAAACTTGTAAGAGATGGGATTTTTGACTTCCCGTCCATCGCCCATTCCGATCAAGCTAAAACCGGCTCGTCCTGATTCTCCGCGTCCTCAACTTCCAACTTCTTTTCCTCGGCAACGTTCGCCTCGGCCCCATCCTCGACGCGGCGCGCTGGAATCACAATTTCGTCTCCCTCATCATCCTGAACAATCGGCGTAGTCGGGATATTCAGTCGTTGCAACAAAGTTTCCGCCAGGCTGTCCTCGTCCTTCGTCGATTCGCTCCCGTCCGTTGGCGCAGGAAATATCTTCGCCATCTCAAACAGATATTTCACCGGCGCCAGTTGGCCCTGCTTTCCGATGCCGATCACAGCTGCCGCCATCGCCTTCGCTTGCGACTCCACCAGCATCGAAATATTTTTCCGCACCCCAGCCGGATTCAATTCCTTCTTTCGCCCCTGCCTCTTCTTCGCGGCTTTCTTAGCTGCCGGCTTACCGTTCTTCGCTTTCTTCTTCGTCATCGCCCGCACCGCCTTGGATTGTTGAGAGTCACCCCCGAAAAACGGAAGGCGCGCCGGGTGGCGCGCCTTCTGTAGGAGATTGTTTTTTTCTTACTCTCTATATCCAGAATAGCAAACGGCGAATAGCAAAGTGGACATTTCTCAGAATTTATTGTCGCCATCTTCACAATCACTTACAGAAAATTGTGATCGTAAGCCCCCTTGACAGAATTTTGGATTGGTTGAAATCAGTTGCTCCAACAATCCCACATCGAGCAAAATCTCGCTCAACATGTCGATCACCAGAGGAGTCATGCGGCGCACCGTCTTCTCATTGCATTGCAGCAGCCTCGCCGTCTCCCGTCGGTCATGCTCCTGCAAAATATGGCGCGCGATCAACTGCCGCGAGAACTCATCCAGTTTCTCCAGGCATCTCTCCATGTCATGGACAAAGATCACTCGATCTTCAAAGGTCGAGACTCTGTACGACGTCACTTTGGCTCGAAAGAATTCGCTCCCCAGGACAGACGGCAATCTCCCCGTTTCAATCGAATACCGCATGTATCGCCGTAGCATCGTCACCGTGCGCGCCCGGTAAATTCGCCGGTCGTTCTCGCTGTCGTCATAAGCGCAGTCCTCGCGCCAGAGCTTCGCGCTCTCCACGCTGCGGCTTCCCTCGAAGGTGCTTGCCTCTTCTGAATTCGCGGACAAAACGCAATCGCCTTCTTCCGGCAACTCGCCTGCCGCCGCGATCCAATCGACGGATTCCTTCACAGCACACCTCCCGCTGACTCAAGATCCACATCCGTGTCCTCGGGCAACTCAAATGCAAAATCCTCCAACACCGTTGGACGATGAAGCGGCAGCTTCGCTCTCCGCGTCTTTTTCGAGATCGGAAGATCGGCTACAACCGATTGGCATTTCCCGCAGTACACTCCCGACCCTCCTTCACGCACCCACAACCCTCCGCAATGCTCGCAATACTTCAACTCCACTCGTACTTCGCCCTTCTTAAGATTGCTTTTCATTGAAATCCTCCGAATGAATGAAACCGCCCCGGGGTCCCCCAGCCGTTCGCGACTGCGAGAGGATGGGATATTCGCCTTTCGTGTTACTGGTGCTGCCGACTCTCGTTCCCAACCTTTCCTGCGACAGAGATATTTCCTTTCCACATCACCTCGAATAAAACCTCGCCATGAACACAAAAGCCCTGCGTCGATCCCCGCAGATAGCGGCGACCAAACGCAGGGCTCGTTTCTCTTACGATGACCTGCTTCAGCTATTTAGTTTTGTACGAGTCACAGAATGCGCTGCCTGGCGGTTATCTCCGCTTCACAGTTCCTGGGGGACCTCGTCGTCTCCACGAGAACCCTCCCGTTGCCGGAAGTAAGCCTCCTCGTATCCTGATTTCAACACCCGCCCGTTTTGCATCACCACGCTTAATTTCCCCGTGAAGCGCAGCGACAGCAACAGCTTTTCGATTGATGCCGACAACACCTCCGCCGATTTCACCTTGCGCCGAAACTCTCCGAAGTTCTTCTCTTCGTTCGGGTTATCCGGGTAATTCGCCATGTTGTGTGCCATTGAGCGCATTGGGCCCTCAGGATGCCGCGATCCTATCGCGGTGAATTTTCTCAGTCAAGGTTGGATGACCGTTCACTGCCTGTGGAAATCTTTCCGTCTTTCCGGACACTCATTCCCGCCACCGAATCCGCACCAAAGCCGGTGCTATACTCCGCCGGATGAAGTTCAAGATTTTGCAGGATAACCTTCGTAAAATCCTGTGGGCCCGTATCGAATCAGGAGAATTAACCGGTCTTCGCCTCGCGCAACAAACCGGTTTCAAGCAAGCCCATATCTCCAATTTCCTAAACCGAAAGCGCGGCCTCAGTATCGAAGGCATGGACAAAGTTCTCTCCGTGCAGCGCCTTTCCGTTCTCGACCTGCTCGATCCCGCGGAGATTAACCAGCGCGCCTCCATCCTGCCTCCCAGTTCCGACGAGTTCGAAAACGTACTCCTCACCGATCCCTCCACTGCCGCTACCCAGCCGCTCATCACCACCCGTCAGGTCCTCGACATCCTCAAGTTCAAGAAGAGCTTTCTCGCGAAGCTGAAGCCCGCCAGCCAAAATGGCCGTTCCGCCTGGCAGCGCTTCGTTCTGATCCAACTCGAACCGGATGAAGCTCAGGCCATGTTTCCCCGCCTGGCGCCCGGAGCCACGCTCCTGATCGACCGTCATTACACCTCACTCAAGCCGTATCGCAAAGGCGAACTAAATATGTACGCTGTTCTGAAAAACGATACTTGTGCGGTTCGTTATGTCGAACAGTCAGGAAGTACCCTCGTTCTCCGCCCTCACAACCCATCCTTCCCTGCAGAAGCAATCCAACTTCCCGACGAAAAATCGCAGACAACTCCGATCGTAGGCAGAATCTGCCAAGTCTCCACCAAAGCCTGAGCGAAAAATAGGCAGATAAAGCGGGAAGAGGAACGAGAGAGGGAAGCAAAGAGAGGAAGAAGAGAGGAAGAGGATGCCCCACCCTTGTCGCGGTTTATGCGACAGGGTGGGGATTTTGACTTCCGCAAAAAGCTTAATCGAATCGCACCGATTAATTTGCAGCGATGGGGGAAGACTTACTCAACGGTCAATCGATTGCGCAAGCAAATACTAGGGCTGCCCCACCCTTCTCGCGATGTGTGCGAGAGGGTGGGGACTTTGACTTTCTTGAACCCGGCGCGTAGTCCGATGTCGAACTCGAAAAATTACTTCAGGTCCTTCAAGTCCGCTTCCAACTCCGCCAGGCTGAAGCCCTGCGGAGCTCTTTTCTTTCCGTCAAAGTAATCATCGCTGAGGATCGCGTAAGCCTCGTCGCAGTACGCTTCCCAGAATGACCAGGTCATCCGCTGCAAGGCTCCCCACGTGACGACCGTGACGGTGTGTGCGTCGTAAGCCACGACCGGAATCGCGTGTCCTCCCCACGATCCCTTCTCGCCGTTGCCGTGCGGTCCGCCCGGCGGGACCGACCACGTGTGATGGTTTTTAGTCTGCGCCTGGGCGCTGATCGGCAACTGAACTCCGATGTAGCAGCCCTCAAACATAAACACCGCGTCCTTCACGTGTTCGTGATTCGCCGGTTCCAGCGCGACGAAAGCTCCGATCTTGTGTCCGGCAATGCCAGTCTGCCGCCAGTAGTTCAGCACATCGAGTTCGACCGCGCCGTTGTCGTTCGCGCCTGTCTTCGGGTTGTAGCCCGTGATGGCGGAGTACGCTTCCACAATCTGCTTGTCAGAAGGCGTGAACAGTTTCTTGCCGGCGTTCGCCGTCCACTCCATGATCAAGTGACCTGCGGCGGCGCAGGTGCAATCGCCGATCTGGTCGTTCTCCATCATTCCCCACGATTTAATCTTTGTCGTGAGATCGAAGGCTGCCGGCGGATTGGGCAGCGATGGAGCGAGGTATGCGGCCATCAGCAGCGTGCGTGGATCGTGGCGCGCGACCGATTTGCCCAGCTTTACTTTCATCGGATCGATCCGCGAGGGATCGTTCCGCAATGCAATGTTGCTGTGATCGTCCTTCGCGGGCGAATCAAGTTTTCTTACGGCCATACGAATTTCTCCTTGGTGGAATCAGTCGGGCTCTGAAATCGGAAATCTGAAAGCAGAGGAATTCCCCCGCGCGCAACAATTTCTTGCGCGCGCATGGGTACCAGGTTCAAAAACTTCAGGAGGGAAGAAAGTTCGCTGCGAATACTAGACCCGCTCCGGCAAAATGCAACCGGCCGGCGGATGTTGTTACGAAAAACGAACATTCGGATTTCCGTATTACCGCTTCCGCCACTTCCTCAATTGCTTCCAGGCGGTGACCAGTTCCTGAATCGCCCGCGGCGTGGGCAGCGTGTGGCTGTTGATGATGCGACACTCGCGGTAGGCCCGATCGTAGAAGTCCCTTACCCCATGCTCACTGAGCAGCGCCAGATTGCGCATGATTTCCTTCAGGTCTTCGCGCGACCAGAACATCTCGTGCTGCCCGGGATCCGGTCGCCGTGCCATGAGAGAGCGATGGTAGCATATTCGCCTTTTGTTCGCCTCAAGCCCCTGCAAAAAGTCTATTTTGCACTTCGACGAAGAAACTCAAAGCAGCATAAAAATCCTTCGTGAACCTTAGTGTCCTTCGTGGTTAATGCTTTTGAGGTTCCAGTCAGATCCAGAAGTCGTGATGGGTCAGTCCGCCGCTCAAGCCGGCGCTGGCCGCACGTTCCAGCCTAGCCCGGAGGGTCGGACTCGCAAAAGGTATAAAACAACGGACGATCCAATGCTCAGAAAGGTATTTGCGCCCAAGCGCTTTTTCCTTCGTGAACCTTAGTGTCCTTCGTGGTTAATGCTTTTGAAGTTCCAGTCAGATCCAGAAGTCGTGATGGGTCTGTCCGGCGCTCAAACCCGCGCTGGCCGCACGCTCCAGCCTAGGCTCGACTCGATTGCGTCCGGCGTGCTTCGCCTGATACATGGCGGCATCGGCGGTTTGCAGCAGTTTGTCCATCTCGTTGGCGATCATCCCGTTAGCTACGCCCAAACTCAGGCTGACCTGCAGGGTGGCATTTGCAGCCATGATGTGGCAGCCGGCCACGTGCAGGCGCACGCGCTCGGCGAGTTCCCAGGTTTCCG
The DNA here is from genome assembly GCA_963819455.1 of uncultured Acidobacteriota bacterium. GTDB lineage: Bacteria > Acidobacteriota > Terriglobia > Terriglobales > Acidobacteriaceae > Sulfotelmatobacter. The sequence continues at coordinate 128,299 of CAWFWF010000006.1, read as the reverse complement.
CGGGGCCGCAACCGGGGGCAACAATCAAGAACTCTTCTCCGCCGTAGCGTCCGACCGAATCGTAAGGACGAACCATGGCGGCGATGCCGCTGGCGATGATGCGCAGGACGGCGTCTCCCGCGGCGTGGCCGCGGCTGTCATTGATCGCCTTGAAGTGGTCTACATCGATCATGATCAGCCCGACCGGTTCCTGGTCCCGCTCGGCGCGAACCAACTCCCGCTCCAGAATTCCCATGATCGCCTTGCGGTTCCACAAGCTTGTGAGGCTGTCCCGCGCAGCTTCGCGCCGTAACGCTTCTTTCGCGAGGATGAGCCGCTGCTGGGTGATCAGCAGGCGCGCGCTGGAAGAAACAAACGACAACAACACCACCACTGCGGCGAGCCCAAGATGTTCGCGCGCGATGCGCAGCGACATGAACAGCACCAACAGCGGATAGATGAGGAAGAATGCCTCGGTGTAAATGAGTTTTTCGCGGCGCGGCGCTTCTTCCGAAATCTCCGGCGCCTCGCCTTGCTCCCACGTCACGGCGATCAGCGTCGGCAGGACGATCAAGGCGCTCCAAAGCAAATCGAACCATTGGCCGGTCTTCAGGAAGCGGCCCGGTCCGTAGTAATAGAGCAGGTCGACTCCGCCGGAAAGGGCGAGGAAGCCGCCAATGCGGCCGAAAAGAATCCGCACATCTCGGAAGCGCGTGACCATCGCCCGTAGCACGAATGCCACCGCGACGGTTCCGTATCCTCCGAAGTAAGCGAACCACACCGAATGCGCAAGCTCCGACGGAGAATCCGCTTTCGGAAGATAAAAGAAATAGAGATAGGCCGCGACACATACCAGCACGCCCTGCATAAAATCGAGGGCCATCAATATATCGAGGCGACCGGTCTCGTGCTCCGGGTTGAGAAACATCGCCATCGCCAGCGGCACAAACCAGAAACTGAAGAGCAGGTTCGCCGTCCACGCGATCGGTACCGACCCGGCTACGTCGTTGTAAAGGCTCAGGCCCTGCGCGACCATCCAGACCGAGTAGGCGGAAACGGCGAGGCTCCAGAATGCGTGTGCCAGGCCTTGAGAGCGCCGGGTGGCGTCAACGATCGCGACAATCAGCACTCCGCCCAACAGGAACTGGACCGTGTCGGAAAACACAGGCCCCGGGGGCGTGGCTCCCCACACCGCCGCCACTCCAACGTGGACAAGCCACAGCAGAGCGGTGACAACAACAATTGTGCGTCGTCGCGACAATGCGAACCTTTCGGTGCGGACAATGATTTCCGTAGACCCGAGGGGAAGGTGTAAAGCCTGAAAATCCGGGCATTTCCGAGGCCGCACACCCCGGAAATACAGTATGCGCGATCATTTTGCGCATATCGAGTGCCTATGGTACCTCGACCGTTGATTACGGGCGATACTCATTTACCCCCAGTTCGCGAGCAACTTCCTAAGGATTTCCACAGCCTCGGAGAGCTTGTGAAACTCATCGGCGCGAAGGCGCCGCACTTGGTCGGTGAGGGCTGTAACCCTTAGCTGGCGGGCAGTTTGGAGCAGCCGGGTCCCTGGCGCAGTGGCTCGAATCCTCATCCGGCGGCCGTCGTGGGGATCGTCGACGACGCTTACGAGGTGGCTCTGTTTCAGCGCGGCCACGATGCGGCTCATTGTCGGCGGCTTGACCTGTTCGGCTGCGGCCAACTCTCCTAGCGTCTTCGGGCCGCCAAAGACCAGTACCGACAGGGCAGAAAGGCGGGCGGGACCCACTCCGGCTGAGATGTCCTGCTGGCGCACCCGGCGCAGCAAGTGGATTGCAGCGGAGTGCAGCCGATCGGATACTACAACCGCATCGGCTTGACTTGTCTCTCTCAATATAGTTAGCTATGCTAACGAATATCGTTACCAAGAGCAAGGAGAGATCAAGACATGGCTGCCGCAACCGGGATGCCCGGCATCACCCGCATCGGACAGATTCAGATTCGCGCTCATGACGTCGAGCGCGCTGCGGACTTCTACGAAAAAGTCTTGGGATTGAAGCTCCTGTTCAAGGCTCCGCCGGGATTGGCATTCTTCGATTGCGGAGGCGTGCGTCTAATGATTGACCGCCCCTCGAAGCCGGAATTCGATCACGCCGGATCGATCCTGTATCTCGCCGTCCCGGACATCCAAGCCGCGCATGCGAGCCTGAAAGAAAAAGCCGTGCGCTTCGAGGACGAGCCCCACATGATCGCCCGCATGCCCGATCACGACCTGTGGATGACCTTCTTCCGCGACAGCGAAGAAAACCTGCTAGCGCTGATGAGCGAAGTGAAGCGTTAGGGGAGGGCTTCCGGCAGAGCGGACTACGGCGCTCGGCGGAAAAACGGGCTTCCGGCTTTCACCTTTTCGGTTTCCGCGGTCTTGTCATCCTGAGCGAAGCGAAGGACCCCATGGACGCCGCCGCCACTTGCGGCATGGCAGGGAATTCTCAGAGGCGTCCGCCGCGTCGGTTGAAACTCCCTGCGAAGCCGCGGACAGCACAAACGGAAATGAGGTCCTTCGCTTCCGCTCAGGATGACAATCCAAAGGCGGGGCTTCCGGTTTTCGGCTATCGGACGGCCGTGTCGTTCACAGCCGGAATACTCCCCACGACCCTGTCATCCTGAGCGAAGCGAAGGACCCCATGCACGCCGCCGCCAGTTGCGGCGTGGCGAGGAATTCTCAGAGGTGTCTGCAGCGTCGGTTGAAACTCCCTGCGAAGCCCGCGGGCAGCGCAAACGGAAATGAGGTCCTTCGCGTTCGCTCAGGATGACAACCCTTTAGGAGCGGAGCAGTGTGCAAGCATTCGCAAGCCGCAAGCCGCACCCGGAAGCCCGTTTACCATTGCCAACAATCCACTCCCCCGGCCACAATCCCAAAGTATGAGCCATTCGTCCAAGCATTCCACCCCGCACGGCGAAAAGCCCGGCTCCGGCAGCTTGCCAGTCGGCGAAGGCGCCGTCGAGCACCATCCCGGATTAAATCCTGAAAAATATTTTCGCTGGCGCGGCGGAGACATCACGCGCCTCGAGGCTTTCAGCGACGTGGTCTTCGGGTTCGCGCTGACGCTGCTGGTCGTCTCATTGGAAGTTCCGCACAGCTACGCCGAATTGATGGCTGTCATGCGCGGCTTCATTCCTTTTGCCGTGTGCTTCGCGCAACTGGTGATGATCTGGCGGACGCACTACGGCTTCTCGCGCCGCTATGGCCTGCAGGACGGCTATACCGTTTTCCTCACCATGGTCCTGCTGTTTCTCGTACTCCTGTATGTGTACCCGCTGAAGTTTGTATTCACGCTGGTGTTCTCCCAGATTACCGGCGCTGATCGTGGGCCAGATATCGGATTGCACGAGGCGTCGGTACTCATGCGCATTTATGCCATCGGATTCGCATCCGTATTCATGATTTTCATTTTGTTGTTCACGCACGCCTACCGACTGCGCACCAAGCTGGGATTGAGCGATGTCGAGGCGCTGGAGACGCGGATTTCGATTCAGGCGTCGGCGGTGTTGTCGGGGGTCGGCTTGCTGTCGTTTCTTGTGGCCTTCCGCCGTCCAGAATTCGCGGGATGGACCTATTTTTTTCTGGGGCCGGCGCTTGCGCTCCACGGATCGATCATGGGGAAGCGGCTGCGGTTGTTGGCCGAGAAGTAGCCGAAGTCAAGAACGGGCTTCCGGCTCTAGGCTTCCGGGGCCCGGGTTCAGGGAAGATCGACTGTTCACACTTCTTGCACCGTCGTCAACTTTTCAAAGATTGTCATCCTGAGCGAGAGCGAAGGACCTCATTCACGTTTGTGCTGCCCGCGGCTTCGCAGGGAGTTTCAGCTGACGCAGCGGCAGTCCGAAAGCAGGAACCGGAAACCAGGAACCGGAAACCAGAAGCCCTACCTTTGACTTGTCATCCTGAGCGAGAGCGAAGGACCTCATTTCCGTTTGCGCTGCCCGCGACTTCGCAGGGAGCTTCAACCGACGCAGCGGACGCCTCTAAGAATTCCCCGCCACGCCCCCAGGTAGCGGCGGTGTGTATGGGGTCCTTCGCTTTCGCTCAGGATGACAAACAGTCAAAAGCAGAAAAGGGTGCGAGCGGTCGCTAACCCGGAAGCCGAAACCGAAAACCGGGAGCCGGGAGCAGAGCCGGCAAGCGGAAGCCGACACACGCGACGCCACTCCCCCTCTGCTATCATCGCTGACGGAGTCATCCCAAAGTCGTCATGTCCCTGCCACTGCACATCACGCTCGAGGACGAAGAAGATTACGACGACGACATCCCCGTCATTTCAGGTAGAGGAGAAGGCATTATGGACGAAGTTCCGGCCACCGGATCGGGTCACGCCCGCCGCAACGAAGACATCGCACTGGATCTGATGAAATTTGTCGCCATGACTACCGGCTACGGCCGCACCACCTCCTCGGGCGTGGGATTCACCGGTACAGGAGCAGGCTCCGCCGCCAAACCAGAAGACTACGCAGCCCATCTGCTCGAGCTCTATGGAAAGTGTTTAGGTGCGGTGAGCGGTAAAAAGTAAGAGGGCCCCGTCCGGTCACGGAGTGAATGGCAATATGCCCCACGTCAGGCCTTCGCTGTTGTCACATCCCGGCGTGATTCCGGTCACGCCGCGGTTTCGGGCGTTTTCGTATCTTTCTAATTGAAATTGAAATTCATTTTCATTTAGGAGATGCGATGCGTCCGGCCTTTTTCTTCTTCTGTTTCCTTCTCCCTCTTACGCTACATCCAGCCATTGGCGCGGCCCAGGAGCTCCAGCATCCCGAGGAATCCAAAGTGTCCGCGCCGATTCAGGACAACAGCTTCCTGGTCGAAGAAGCCTACAACCAGGAGGACGGCGTGGTGCAGCACATCAGCACCTTCGAGCGGCTCACCAACAGCCGCGACTGGGTCTACACGCAAACCGACGAATGGCCGCTGCGCAGTTACAAACACCAGCTCAGCCTGACTCTGGCAGGCACCCATGCCGGCAGTTTCGAGGGATCGGGCGCGGGTTGGGGCGACACGGCCATCAACTATCGCTATCAGCTGGTCGGCACTGGCGAAACGAAGCTCGCGATAGCTCCGCGGCTGACCCTTCTGGTGCCAACCGGCGATCACAGATTCGGCCGCGGATCCGGCGGCGTTGGCCTGCAGACGAACCTTCCCATCAGTATTCAGCACACATCCCGATTTGTGACTCACTGGAACGTGGGCGCTACCTGGATTCCCCACGCGCTCGACGAGCGGCGCGATGAGGCAGGCACCGTCGGAATTAATCTTGGCCAATCGATGGTGTGGCTGGCCAGCCCGCGCCTGAATTTCCTGGTGGAGACTCTATGGACCAGAAGCCAGCGCGTGATCGGCGAGGGTCAAACCGAGCAGTCGCAGGATCTCTATGTGAATCCCGGCGTGCGCTGGGCGCACAATCTCAACGGAGGATTGCAGATCGTTCCCGGCTTCGCCTTCCCTGTGGGAATCGGCCCCTGCGCGGGAGAGAAGGGAGTCATTTTCTATCTTAGCTTCGAGCATCCCTGGAGCATCGCGCACTCAAAGGCGGAGTGACGGGGTCCTATTGGCTGGTCTGCGAATAGCGAATTCCCAGCTGATCAAATATGAAGCTGAAGACATCGGCCTGTTCCTCGATGGCCTCATCGAGAGCGGTGCCGATCCCATGGCCTGAACTGGAACTGGTCCGAAGCAAGATCGGATGTCCCGAGGTGCTTGCCGCCTGCAGTCGCGCTGTCATCTTTCGCGACTGCATCGGATTGACGCGGTGATCGTTTTCCCCCGTCGGCATAAGCACCGCCGGATACGCGGTGCCATCTTTCACGTGATGATAAGGCGAGTATCCGTAGAGCGCCTTGAATTGCTCGGGATCTTTCACCGTGCCGTATTCGGTGACGTTGAAAGCGCCGTTGGGATCGAGTTCCAGGCGCAGCATGTCATAAATTCCGACGTAAGAAACGACGGCGCGATACAGGTCGGGACGCTGCGTCAAGGCCGCGCCCATGAGGAGGCCGCCATTGCTGCCACCGATGATCGCCAGGTGTTGCGGCGAAGTGTATTTCTGATCGACCATGAACTGGCCGCAGGCGATGAAGTCGTCGAAGACATTCTGCTTGTGAGTCAGTTTTCCGGCGGCGTGCCATTCCTCGCCATACTCGGCGCCGCCGCGAATGTTGGTATCGACGTAAACCCCGCCCTGGTCAAGCCACATGCGCCCAAAGACGCCCAGAAATCCTGGCTCGGTGCTGATGTTGTAGCCGCCGTATCCATTGACCAGCACGGGATTCGTGCCGTCGAGCTTCGTTCCTTTCTTCCGAACGATGCTCATGGGAACGTGCGTGCCGTCTTTCGATGTGGCGTAGGCGCGCACGACTTCCGCATCGTCAAACTTCACAGGAGAAGTTTCGACTAGGGCGGTGCGTGCGGTCTGCCCAGTGGCAGCGTCGAAGCGATACCATGCCGGCGGATCGAGGTAGGTCGACGTGTAGAAGAGCACGTCTCCGCCACCGATTGAAACTACTTGGCCAACAGACGACACGGGCGGCAGAGGCAATGTACTTTTTGCCTCGAGAATTGGCGGCGTGCCACCGGAGCCACGCTCGCCGGCCTTCGACTCAAACACACGCACGCGCGAAGGGCCGCCCATGATGTCGACGACGTACAGATGTCCCCAGGTGGGAATGAAGTTTTGGATCGAGGCGCGATCGTTGTCGTCGGCACTCGAGCCTGAGCTCTGCGGAACGATCACCTTGGCTTGCGCGAGATCGAGGTGGGCCAGCGGCAGGCGAAGGATTTGTCCGCGCGGGGCGTCTTTTCGTGAAAGCAGATAGAGCGCCGGCTCCGCGCCGAACTTCACCGACACAATGCCGTCCTCGAAGTGGGTGAGCTGCGTCCAGTGGCCTTCGAGATCCATCAAGTAATGCGCAAACTGGCCGCCGTCGCCATTGCCGACTGATGCGAGCAGCCATCGTCCGTCATCGCTGCTGTGGAGTTGAATCTCGGCAATGCGCGGAAAGTCCTTGCCGAGGACGTAAGTGTCCAGCTTCGGATCGGTGCCCAGCTTGTGAAAGTAAACCTGCTGGTAGAAGTTGGCGTCCTCTGCAGGACGCTCGTTGCCTTGCGGATAGCGCGTGTAATAGAAGCCTGAACTGTCGGCCTTCCAGGCAATGCTTCCGCCCGCGGTGGCAAAGTTCACGCGCGGGACGACGTCGGACAATTCTTTTCCGCTGGCGACATCGAAGACATGCCCCGCAGCATCTTCCGAGCCGTTCTCGGACATAGCCGCCGCCAGATACTTTCCGCCGAAGGAAGGCACGTAGAAGTCGATGGCGAGGGATCCCTTGCTGCTGGCGGAGTTTGGATCGAAGATCACCCTCGCGCTTCCGGGATCGTCGGCCGAGCGCAGCACGACGAGCATAGGCTGTTGCTGCGGCGGCTGGAATTTTTCGGCGAAGAGCATTCCGGCGCGAAATTGCAGATCGTAGTAGGACGCAGACCTCGCATTGCTCAGCGACTTGATCTTGTCGCGGATCGCGATGCGCGAAAGCAGATGATCGAAATATCCGCGAGTGCGCGCGTTCTCGGCGGCGCTCCACTGCTTCACCGCAGGATCGTCCCAGTTCTCGAGCCAGCGGTAGTCGTCGGTGACTTTGACGCCCTGGTATTCGTCGGTGACCGCGTGCCGGGGAGTGTCGGGCGGCTTGGGAATCACCGGGCTCTGCGCGAAGGCGGCGAGCGTGAGCAGCAGGAACAGTACGAGAAAGCGCGGAGTCTTCATAGAGTGCGTGAACGGAGGCGGCGAAATTATACAACTGCGGGCTTCCGGCTCTGGGCTCCCGGCCTCCGGCTTCGGACCTCGGACCTTCGCCTTGCCATCATCAAAGGGTTGTCATCCTGAGCGAGAGCGAAGGACCTCATGCCAGTTTGCGCTGACCGCGACGTCGCAGGGAGTTTCAACCCACGCTGCAGGCTACTAGGGAACTCCTCGCCACGCCGCAGTTGGCGACGAACTGCATGGGGTCCTTCGCTCCGCTCAGGATGACAAGTCATTGGAGGATGGGAAAGTGAAGGTAGAGATCAGCAGTCACAAGGTCAGAGGTCAAAGGTCCAAGGTCTGAAGCCGAAAGCCGAGAGCCGAGAGCCGGATCTCCTAACTGCCGGTGCCTTTCCTGCTCTTTCAAGATTGTCATCCTGAGCGAAAGCGAAGGACCTCATGCCAGATTGCACTTACGATGGCGTCGCAGGGAGTTTCAACCCACGCTGCAGACGCCTATGAGAACTCCTCGCCACGCCGCAGGTGGTGGCTGCGTGCATGGGGTCCTTCGCTCCGCTCAGGATGACATACCTGTAGTGAATGGTCTGAAGCCGGAAGCCGAGAGCCGGCATTTGCACTCGAAAAAAAACCGCGCCCTCGCGGGCACGGTCGGAATAAGCATTGGGGGAGGGACTTTAGGAGCGAGTAAGCGGACTAGCGACGCTTCTTGCCCTTCTTTTTCGCTGCCTTTTTGGCAGGTTTTTTCGCCGCTTTTTTCGCCTGTTTCTTGGCGGGCTTCTTGGCGGCTTTCTTTTTTGCCGGCTTCTTGGCGGCAGGTTTCTTCTTCGGCGCAGGCTTCTTTTTGGCAGGCGCTTTCTTGGCGGGTGCCTTTGGAGCCGGTGGCGCAGGCTTAGGAGTCGGCTTCGGCGCGGGCTTGGGTGTTGGCTTCGGAGCAGGAGGTGCGGGCTCGGGCTCGGAGTCCTCGGCTTCAGGAGACTCCATGCCAGGTTCTTCTTCCTCTTCTTCCTCTTCCTCTTCGAAATCTTCTTCCAGCGACTCGCTGTAAGCGCCGCTGTCGCCGAATTCCTCGTCTTCGTCACGTCCGTAGAGCGTGGGATCGTAGAACATATGGCTCCTCCTGGTTCATAGCGGCCGGGTGCGGATACGCCGCCCTGGCTGCGGGCACAAAGAAATTAAAAGACCACCGGATACTTCTGCTACAACGGCGCCGGATTATAGCACGCCTTTCGGAGCAGTCTGCAAGGACTCAAAACACAGACTACTCGCTATCCTGTTATCACAGCGTTGGGGTGGAATGGAAGTGGAAACTGGGCCGTACAGGGAATTCCCGCATTAGATTTGGAAAATTCTAGTTTCACCCCTTCAACTACAAAGGACACGAAGGTTCGCGAAGGAAATCCGTATCCAGCCTTTACGTCAAAAGCCCCACCCTGTCGCAAATACCCCGACAAGGGTGGGGCATTCCAAGCGTCTTCCAAACACTACTTGAGATGAACGCCCGGAAGGACTTCCGTCCCCTCGGTGCGAACCGCATCCAAAGAGCTGGGGCTGAGGCCCAGGAACTTGAGGATGGAAGGCGCCACCTGAACGGTGCCTACTTCGGTGCGAACCGTCGCAGCTTTCAGAGACGGGTTCGACAGCAGCAGGATGACGTTGGTGTCGTCATGCGAGAACCCGCCGTGCTCTTCCTGCTTCTTGGTACTGCCGGAGTAGGTCACGCCCACGTTCGGGCTCACGATGATGTCCGGCGTGCGCGGGTCCGTGCTGGGATCGTTGTAATTGAGGGTGAGCGACGGGCCGTAGAAGATCTGCCCGAGCCCAATGCCGGTGGACGTGGAGGGGTTGGCCTGGAGGATCGCAACCGCGGCGTCGGTGTTGGACGGGCTGTTCAGCCACAGCAGCGAGACGTCGTCTTCCGTGGGGCCGATGCCCCCCGTATTGGTCGATTCCGAGGGAGGAATGTAGCCGGCGTTGGAGAGCAGCGTCGCGGGCGAAGTGCCGTTGATGGTCTGTCCGACGTAGCGGGCCGGATCGATAGGCGACTGGCCGTGCTTGGCGGTGATGACGATTAGGGTTGAGTCGTAGAGTCCTTGTTTCTTCAGTTCGCTGACGAATTGCCCAATCGCGGCGTCGACGAACTGGAATTCGCCCAACAGCGCGGTGCTCGGGGTGGCGGCTGCGTCGAGATATCCGCCGGTCGTGCTGTTGCTCTGCTCGATAAGCTTCTGGCCCACGCTTACGGCCTGGAAATTCATGCCGAAGAGGGTGGGAACCTGGGTCTTTTTGGTGCGGAGGTGGTCCCAGCCATCGATTTGGTTGAGGATCGCGTTGACCTTCAGGCTGTCGTAGCACTGGATGTTCTGGAAGCTGTTGGTCCAGGCGGTTAGGTCGGAGCCGGGGTCAAGGATCGAGGCGCAGGAAACTCCCGTGGCGGTGGTGACGCCGGGAAGGCCGATCACAGTGGAGTTGATTTCCGGCGCGTAGAAGTCATCGAGCGCGCTGGGGCCGATGCCCGAGGCGACGGACGAGTAGGCCGGGTGCTTGTCGGACCAGGCCGCGTATCCACCAGCCGCGTGAACCACGCTGAAGATGCTGTTGGCACGGACGAACTGCCAGGGCCAGATCGGTTTGCAGCCCTGGGCCGGGTCGCGATCCAGTTTCTGCGGGTCGATGGAGGCGATGCCGCCGTCGGTAAGGGAGGCGCCGGGAGCGCCGCCGTTCACCTTGGTCTGGTCGATATCGATGCCCTCCTCGTATTCGGTGGTAAAGCCGGTCGGCGCCGCACCCGCCGTGCAGGTGCCCGGGCCGTTGCCGTTGCCCGTCTGGACTGCCGGTCCATCGAGAGCGCGGGAATAGGCGACGTCGTAGTAGACGCCGGTGAGCGCCGGGCTTCCACCCGTGATGATCGCAGTCAGGCCGGGGAAGGAATCTGATGGTTTGGATGTGCTGGCGGCTACATAGTTGACTCCAGTGTTGGCGAGAGCCGCAAGAGCGGGGCAGAAGGGTTTGCCGCCGTTGACCGTGCTAATGCCATTGGCGCAGTTCAAATAATCGACGGCGTGCATTCCGTCAATGCTGATCAATAAGACGCGTTTCGCCGGGGCCGGTGTCTGGGACACTGCCGGTGAAACCGCCAGAAAAATCGCGAGCGACGACACGCCCGCGAAAAGACCGCGAGAGACCTTCATGAAAATTCCTCCTGAGAGAGTCAAAAACGCTAAGTCAGGAGTAGCAGGGGGAAATCAACGCTATATGAACGGATGATTAAAATTACCTGAAAGCGGCGCGACGGAATGCGGAAATGAAAATCCCCATGCGGCCGTCGCCTCGAACGCGGCGTCGCATGGGGAATCGGAGAGAGGGAACTACTTCAAGCCCTTTACGAATTCGGCGACGGCCTTCGCGTCGTCCGCGGACAGGCCGTTAATCGGTTTCTTATGCGGCGGTTTCTTGGCGTCGTTGCCCTTGGTGAGCATTTCGGTGATCTGATCCGCAGTCACTGCGGTGCCCTTCAACGCCGGGCCGATTTTGCCTTCGCCTTCCGGACCATGGCACATGGCGCACTTTGCCTTGAAGGTAGCGGCACCATCCGCAAAAGCGGGTAGCGCCACCGAGAGCGACAGCGCAACCACAATCAACACGACCAACACGCGAGTCATTTTCATGAGATCTCCTACTTCGAATTGAGTGAGAACGAGAATCAAGGGCCGAGGACGGAGAGAATTGTAGTCCTGAAGGAACGGGGAAGAAACGTTATTCGTGACGATTCGAATATCTGGGGATTTTACAAAATTATCGGGCGATTTGAATCGTTAGGATCATGCCGGGGTGGAGCGTGGCGATATTGCGGTTGTCGCGCTTCAAGGCGGCTACGGTGGTGCGGTAGGCGCTGGCGATCGAAAAGAGATGTCTCGCCGGATTTCACTTTGTGGTGGACGACGGCTGTCTCGCTATCCAACGGCTCGACCTCTGCGGATTTGGTTGCCGGAGGCTTCACGCTGGCAGTTTCGGTCTTGGGGTGTTTCGATTTGCTGGGGCGTGATGCGACGGCTTCACTCTCGCGCGTGCCGGGTGAAATTGGCAGGTGCAGCGCGAGCACGCGACGTCCTCGCAAGCTGTCGCCGCGGATCCCGTTCCAGCGCTTCAACATCAACGGCGAGATTCCGAAGTTTTCCGCCACGGTTTCCACCGTGTCTCCCTTGCGAACCTTGTAGCGCGTGATGCGGCGGGAATAGGTCGCGGCGTCGCTGGTGGGATGTTTGCCGGGCGCGACCGGAATCACCAGCCGGGCGTCAGCTTCGAGTTCTGCGCCGTCGAGGTGATTCGCTTCTTCAATCTGCTTGGCCGTCGTGTGGTACGTATGGGCCAGCGATGCCAGCGTGTCGCCGGAGTGAACCGTGTGGAAGCGCCACCACAGCCGCATGTCCGGAGGAATCGCGGCGATCGCGGTCTGGTATTGATCCTTGGTGCCCACGGGCAAGTGAAGATCGAACTTGCCATCGTGGGGCGTTGTAAGGCGTAGCAGGCTGGGATTAAGATTCTGTAATTCGTCCGCCGTGGAGTTCACACACTCGGCCACCAGCCGCAGGTCTACGGGGTAATTGATGGTGACCGTGTCCGACTCTGTGGGAGTTTCCATGTTGACGTCGTCCAACCCATACTGCGTCGGATTCTTCGTCATGATGGTCACGGCCAGGATGATCGGAACGTAGTTGCGCGTCTCCTTGGGCAGGACGTTGCGGTTGTAAAGCTCCCAGAAGTCGGCGTAGCCGGTGCGCTTGACGGCGGCCTGCACCGTGCCCGGGCCGGAATTGTAGGCAGCCATGGCGAGATACCAGTCGCCAAACTGGTTATAGAGATCTTTCAAGTGGCGGGCGGCAGCGCGGGTGGATTTTTCCGGATCCTGGCGGTCGTCAACCCACTGGCTGTGGTTGAGGCCGTAACCGCGTCCCCGGCTTGCCATGAACTGCCAGATGCCGCGAGCGCCCACGCGCGAAACAGCCAGCGGGTGGAATCCGGACTCGGCTTGCGCGAGATAAATCAGATCTTGCGGGACCCCTTCTTCCTGCAGGGTCGAAATAATCATATCGTGATAGCGGCCCGAGCGGGCGTACGCGCGCTCGAAGACGCCGCGTCCGCGGCCGGAGAAGTAAGCGATGTATCCGGCGACCTGGTCGTTCATCATCAGCGGCAAGTCGGAGCGCGTGTTCTTGATTTCGGCCTGCGCCTTGGCCTTCACCTTGGCGTCGGCGGCCGGAGCGATCCCGTTGGTTTCGTCGATCGGCGCTGGCTCGGACTTCTGCTGAGGCTCCTGCGAAGCGTCGGCTTCAGCGGAGGTGCCTGCGGGGTAAAGTTCATTGACACCTTGGACGACGCGGTCGAATTCCTTTTCGAGGCGCTGGTCGGAGCGCACATCGAAGTTGCTGCCCAGCAGATCGTTGAGGGCGTTATCGAAGCTATCTTTAGCCTCGTCGGCTTTGCCGGCGTGATAGCTCTCGAGTCCGGCCTGATATTCCTTCTCAACGCGGGCGATGAGTGCGCTGACTGCCTCGGATGAGGCTGACGGCGCCGAGGCGGGGGATTGATCGGGTGAAGACTGGCTTGCTTTGGCTGCGTCAGTCGAAGGTTGCTCGGACGAAGATTGCTGCTGCGCGGCCGCTTTATCTGAGGTGCCGGTTGGCGCTGGAGCTTGTGCCTGAGCCGCAGACGGTTTCGCAGGCGCCTTAAGCGCTGGGGGTTGAGCCGGAGGGACCAGAACTGCCGGTTTCGAGCCGTGTCCGCACGCACAGGCTGCCAGACTCAAGGAAGCAATGACCGCCGTCCGGACATAGAGCTGGAAAAATCGCATATGTCTCTATGAGATGCGTGGCCTTTCCCTGAGGTTAATTCCGGTGAATTCTACCAAAAATGGTAAATGGCGGATGGGGCTGGGTCAATCGCGGAAAAAATCGGGCGGTTACGTTGGGCACTGGCGGAACGGGCTTTCGGCCTCCGCCTCTCGACCTCAAACCTCGGACCTTCGACCTCCGACTTTCCCATCGTTGAAGAATTGTCATCCTGAGCGGAGCGAAGGACCCCATGCACTCCGTCGTCCACCTGCGGCGTGGCGAGGAGTTCTCTAGTCTGCAGCGTGGGTTGAAACTCCCTACGACGCCATAGGCAGCGCAAACAGCGTTGAGATCCTTCGCTTTCGCTCAGGATGACAATCTTGAAAAAGCAGGGGAAGGCACCGGCAGGTAGGAGATCGGGCTCTCGGCCCTCGGCTTTCACTAAGGGTTTGTCATCCTGAGCGGAGCGAAGGACCCCTGTACTCCGTCGTCCATTTGCGGCGTGGCGAGGAGTTCTCTAGTCGTCTGCAGCGTGGGTTGAAACTCCCTGCGACGCCATAGTCAGCGCGAACAGAGTTGAGGTCCTTCGCTTTCGCTCAGGATGACAATCTTGAAAAAGCAGGGAAGGCACCGGCAGTCAGAGAATCGGGCTCTCGGCTCTCGGCTTTCACTAAGGCTTTGTCATCCTGAGCGGAGCGAAGGATCCCTGTCTCCTCGCCATTACGTTGCGGGGCTTTGCGGGAATCTGTATCACGGAAAATTCGTCGGCAGGATGCGGATGGCGAACAGGGATTCTTCGACTCCGTTCAGGATGACATCCGTCGGGCGTGCCGCGAGTGCGGCTTACACCCGGAAGTGATCCGGTCGCCAGTTTTGGATCGACTTCTTGATTTCTTTGCGAGAGAGGTTTTCAGTCAGGGTTCGTTGCACCAGATTCGGGACTTCGGCGTCGGAGGCGAAGCGCAGGCCGACGAGCTGGTCCACGGTGAGCTCTGGAATGCGGGAACGCAGCGGCTCTTGGAGAATCTGCCCTAGGCGAATGCGCTCTTCCAGGCGAATAATGCGATCCTGCACCTTGAGCGAATAGAGACGCACCTTGAAAACCAGCGCCAGCACGGAAAATGCCAGCAGAACGATCAGGAACGCGTGAAAATTGTCGCGCGCGTCGTTTTCGCGAAAGTGATAGATGAAGTGGACCAGAGACATCACCAGCCCGATCGAGAAGACCGGGACCAGGAAGAAGTGGAAGGCTGGGTCGAGTCGAGAGTGATGTTCGAAAGATTGCGGAGAATCGGCCATAGAGGCCTCCTTGCGCGAGAAGCGGTGCAAGTGTAGCAGAGGCTTGTGCCCCGGGCGGCAGTTTCGCTGGCGGCTGCGAACGGCTTTAACCACGAAGGACACAAAGGTCCACGAAGGAATATCTTTATGTTAAATACGCTTCGTGGATGACCCAACCTCACGCTTTTCCTTCGTGTACCTTCGTGACCTTTGTGTTTAAAGCCTTTCGCTTTTGCGCGTCGGCGGAGATCAACCGCGGAGCGCGATATAATCCGCCTTCTACTGCGAAAAATTTATGAAAGCCATACAAGTGAAACAACCGGGTGGTCCGGAGGCGATGGAACTGGTGGAGGTGCCGGTCCCGGAGCCGAAGGCGAATGAGGCGGTCGTAAAGCTGGCCGCTTCGGGAGTCAATTTCATTGACGTGTATTTCCGCGAGGGTCGCTACAAAGCTCCGCTGCCGATTGTTCTCGGGCAAGAGGGCGCGGGCGTAGTCACGGCAATTGGCAAGGACGTGAAATCCCTGAAGGCCGGTGATCGCGTCGCGTGGAGCGGGTTGCCGGGCTCCTACGCGGAGTATGCGGCGCTGGCTGCGGATCGACTGGTGACGATTCCCGCGGGCGTGACCGATCAACAGGCGGCTGCAGCCATGCTGCAGGGGATGACCGCGCATTACTTGTCGCACGATACATATCCATTGAAGAAGGGCGAGACGGCGTTGGTGCATGCTGCCGCCGGCGGCGTCGGATTGCTGTTGACGCAGATGGCGAAGAATATCGGCGCACGCGTGCTGGCCACAGTCTCTACCGAGGAGAAGGCTAAGCTGGCGCGCGAAGCCGGTGCCGACGAAATCATTTTCTATACGCAGTCCGACTTCGAAGTGGAGACGAAACGGCTCACGGGCGGCAAGGGCGTTGACGTCGTTTACGACTCCGTTGGAAAGACCACGTTCGAGAAGGGGCTGAACGTTCTGCGTCCGCGCGGGATGATGGTGCTCTTCGGAGGATCGAGCGGCGCTGTGCCTCCGTTTGACCTGATTGCGCTGTCGCAGAAGGGCTCGCTGTATGTCACGCGGCCAACGCTGGTGAATTACATCGCCAGCCGCGACGAACTGGTGGCGCGGTCGGGCGCGGTGTTCGGCATGATGGCGTCCGGCAAGTTGAAGCTGCGGATCGAGCACACTTATCCGCTGGCCGAGGCTCAGCGGGCCCATCGCGAGCTGGAAGGAAGAAAGACGACCGGGAAGCTGCTGCTGATTCCGTAGGCGCGTCTCTCTGTCATAGCGGCCGCTAAAGACCTACGCACTCGTCGGCCGCCGTAGAACTGTCAGCAGTGCATAGGTCCTTCGGCGCAAAAGCTGCGCCTCAGGATGACAACGGAGGCGGTAACTGGCTGGCGCTCCAGCCATCGCGAGAAATTGGTCAGGCCGAACGCGCGCTTCCGACTGACAGGCCAATTTGAGTTAGCATTTATCCAATTATGAAAGCTATTCGTGTTTCCCACACTGGCGGCCCCGAAGTTATGGAACTGGCGGACATGCCTGTTCCCCAACCAAAGCCCGCTGAAGCCGTCGTCAAGGTCAGCTTCGCAGGAGTGAATTCCATCGACGTGCAGTTCCGCGACGGGCGGCTGCGAACGCCGCTGCCGTTTATCCCCGGACAGGAAGGGGCGGGAGTCGTTTCGTCTGTTGGACCGCAGATGAAGGCGTTGAAGGTCGGCGATCGCGTGGCTTGGAGCGGAACGTTGGGATCGTACGCCGAATACGTCGCCGCGCCCGAGGAGCACCTGGTGCCGGTGCCGTCGGCCGTTACCGACGAGCAGGCTGCGGCGGCGATGATGCATGGACTCACGGCGCACTACCTGGCGACCGATGCGCATAAGTTGAAGGCCGGGGAGACGGCGCTGATTCATGCAGCGGCCGGCGGCGTGGGATTGTTGCTGGTACAGATGGCGCGAGCGATCGGCGCGCGCGTGATTGGTACGGCGTCTAGCGATGACAAAGCTGCGCTGGCTCGCGAGGCGGGCGCGGACGAGGTGATCGTCTTCACCCGTCAGGATTTTGAAGCTGAGGTGAAACGCCTGACCGACGGCAAGGGCGTGGATGTTGTCTACGACGGAGTTGGTAAAGACACCTTCGAGAAGAATCTGAACGTGATGCGTTTGCGCGGGATGCTCGTACTGTATGGGATGTCGAGCGGCCCGGTACCTCCGGTGGATCCGGCGAAGCTGTCGGACAAGGGATCGTTATACATGGCGCGCACCACCCTCGCGCACTTCACCGCGACGCGTGAAGAGTTGCTGGCGCGCACCGCGGCTCTCTTCCGGATGATTGCGGACGGGAAGTTGAAGGTGAAGGTCGCGAAGAAGTATCCGCTGGCCGAGGCGGCGCAGGCGCATCGCGACATGGAAGCACGGAGGGTCGCGGGGAAATTGCTGCTGGTGCCGTAGATCAAAATCTGCACCGCAGACGACCCGATCTCAGGTTATGTGGAGACAGCCGCCCTCGGCTGTCCGGCTCAGCGAAGCTCAGCGGTACTGCTCGTAATCCAGACACTAACCATATGATCGGAGAAGTCGATTCCAGAAGCGGGACTGCGTCCGGCGGACAGCCGATGGCGGCTTTCCCCACACGGATCACTCCTCACGCATATCGCGTATCCAAGCAGCGATCCCCTTCTCTCCTTCAGGAAACTTGGCGGTGGCGCCTATGTACTTTGCAAATACGTTGGTCACAGCCCGAAGGAAAATCTGGTCACCCTCGACGACGAACTCAACCTGATCTCCCCCAGATAGGCCCAAGCGCTGTCGGACCTCCCGCGGCACCGTGACACGACCTCTCTTGTCGACAACTACAGACTCCATGTTCACTCTATCGGCCATCACCGCCCCGGGTGTAATCTCGCACGTAAGCTGGCACGGTCTTTCCCGGCAGTAGCCCAGCATCATTGATCGGCGCTCCAACTCTCAGCTCCAGCGGAACAATTCCTGCCCATGTGGGAAAAGTGTAGTCTTCGGCGTCGTCGACGACTGGGCCCATTCTTACTTTTGCCGAGAATTCTTCGATTGGGACACACAGCACTGAGGTCGCTTTCAATTCGCGCTCGTTCGGCTGGCGGACGTCGTCCCAGCGGCCGGGAATGATGTGCTCCGAAAGAATTCTGAGCGCCTCTAATTTTTCTGCGGGATCGTCGACCAGCGTTGCTTTGCCCAAAATCACGACAGAGCGGTAGTTCATCGAGTGGTTAAAGATCGAGCGGGCGAGGACCAGTCCATCGAGCAGCGTGACGGTGACGCAGACTTGCACACCATCTTTCAAGCTGCGCAGCATGCGGCTTGCGGCGGAGCCATGGATGTACAGGCTACGGTCCTTGCGGCCGTACGAGGTGGGAATCACGAACGGCTGGCCATCGACCGAAAAGCCGACATGGCAAAGAAATCCTTCGTCGAGGATGCGATTCACGGCATCGCGGTCGTAGACGGCGCGGTCGGGTTCGCGGACCACGCGGGTGCGCGCGGTGGGTGATTGCATGTCTGACATTGGGGAAAGACTCCGGGCAAGCGCCAAGGATGGATGAATAAAAAGTGTAGCACTGCGGACCGAGGTCTGAGGGCCGACGCCCGATGTTAGGTCTGAGTGCTAACGCCTGACGTCTCTGTCCGATATTGATTCCTGCGATAGCAACTGGCGAACAGGATTGCCACGATCACCAGCACGATAGGCGTGAAGATGCTGGCTTCTGGGCCTACGCTGCCTCCTGTGAGCCATGCCGGACCATGGAAGGTGCAGTTGAACAGGTTGCGATCCGGCAGGATGCCGCTGTCGGGGACGCCGTAGAAAAAAGTCTGTCCCCAATCCCATCCTGCGTGGAAGCCGACCGCCCACCATAAGTTGCCAGTGCGCTGCAGGAAAAAACAAAATAGCAATCCGAATAGAACTACTGACACCAGTCCGGTTTTGCTTTCGCCAGGATTGCCCGAGTGCGCGAGACCGAAAAGAAGCGACAACAGGATTGCCGACGGCCAGAATCCCATGCCAGTGGTGAGCGTGAATTGCAGGTATCCGCGGAAAGAGAATTCTTCACCGAGCCCCACCATAATGAACGCCACTGCCCACGCGAACGTGGCGAGCGGGATTGTGCTGCCGTGGATGCCGAGGCCGGTGAGGTGAAAGCCATGGAAGGCGTAAATGCCGAAGAGGCATCCGCTGATGGCGAGGAAGCCGACGAGTGTGCCGATCCAGAAGTCTTTGCGAAATGCAGACCGGATCGGGAGACCGTAGGCTCCGAACTTGCGGCGCTCGATTCGCGCCATGATCAGAGCGGGAACAACCGTGACGAAGAGGAGCCCTCCCTCGGTCAACATGGTTCCGAACGGTGTGAGTTGCGAAACGCCGGCGTTGATCGATCCGCGGGAGGAGACTAGAAACCCAAGAGCCACTAATAGCACCAATCCCACCAGCATTCCGAGGAAGATCAGGACGCGCCATCCTGCCCGGATGCCCTTCGGGCCGCGGAAGATTGTGTTGGGTGGCGGGGCAGGAGTCGGGGGAAATTCCGGCGAAGGAAGGGTTATTTCGGGATCGGGCATAGGGCGGCTCTCGAAAACAACACGTCATTGTAATGGCGGTCGTGGGTCCTTCGTCACTCCTCATTACACGAATGTGGAGATCTTTCTCCTTTGCTGAAGAACACGCTCAGCTCGCTACAAAATCAACATCCCCACCCTGTCCTCCAAAAACCGGAGGACAAGAGTGGGGCACCCTCTCTTCTACTCTTTCTTTCTTACCAGTTAATCTTCATGGCGAACTGAAACTGTCGTGGATCGTAGGCTGCTGTCGCAACTCCTGCATTGGTAAAGAGTGGGCTGACGGCTGCCGTGTTGTTCTTGTTTGCGATGTTGAACATGTCGACGATGAAGTCGGCGCTGAAGCGTTCGGTGAAGTAGACGCGCTTGGAAACGCGCATGTCGCCGAAGGCTGTCCACGGAGTGATTCCCGCGTTGCGGCCCAGGTTTCCGTCGAGTTGCAGCAACGTCGGAACCGTTCCCGTGGCAATGAAGCCGTTGATGCATGGCTCCTGGAACGTGCCGCTCGGCGAATACTTCGAATGGAAGACAGTTCCGCAAGCAGGATCGACGGTGGTGTTGGGCCGGCTCGTCAGCGACGACAACTGCAGGTTGTCTCCGCTTCCGGTGAGGATGTTGAACGGACGTCCTGAAGAAAGCTCGAGCAGAGGAGCGATGGTCCAACCGCTCATGATCGCTCCGGCAATGCCGTGGCCGGAAATTTTTCCAGTCTGATAGACACCGCTGAAGACAAAGCGATGGCGCTGATCGAACAGCGATGTGGATCGGTCGATTTGGGGATAGTAGCTGTCCTGCGGCGTCAGTGTCGATTGCAGGTCAGTCGAATCGTCAATCGAGTGCGACCAGGTGTAGGACGCGAGGAACTCGAAATGGCTGGCAAAGCGCTTGCGCAGGTTCGCGCTGAAGCCATGATAGATCGAGCTGCCATTGGAGTAGTTGGCGTCCATGTCTCCGAAGGGCACGCATCCGCCAAAGTTGGCTTGCTGTCCGCAGGCGGAGTTGAACCCGGGGATGGCGCTGGCGGTGGTGATGGCCTGCGGAATGCATCCGAGGGGATCGCCGACCGAGGCGTATGCTCCGATGATCGATGGATTCAATCCGCCCGGGCGGAAGAAGTTCATCAACGCGGCGTCGTTGTAGGCGAAGGGACTTGTAGCCGATCCGCCGGGGCTGCAACCGCTGACGGTGAACGGACTCGCGGGAGTGCTTCCACCGGCGGCCAGCGCATCGTAGTAAGCCGCCTCGAAGTTGGCGACCATCAAGTCTCCGCGAATCGTGTTCGCGTTGATGGGTCGGTTGAGATGACGTCCGCCATTGAAGTTGTAAGCGAGGCTCAACGCCATGCCGTGGCCGAGATCGCGCTCAACCGTTACGTTCGCCTGCTGCGAGTAGGCGTATACGAAATTCTTTCCCTGAGGGTAACCGAAGGGTTGGAAGGCGAGCGGCAGAAACGTGGATGGATTCAGATAGTTCTGGTTGAGAAAAATCGACTGCGGAAAATTCAGCGACTGGAACTGCTGCTGGTTCGGCAAGAATCCCATGGCCGCGGCAGTGGTGGGATTCAGCGTGGCGGCGCAAGGATTCGCCGCGCTCGGCTGATCGATCGGCAGTCCTTGAAAAATCGTGATCGCGTTCAGATTGCTGGGACTGCCCGGCGCCGCTGCAGGTGGAAGTTCCCGCGAAGGCTAGCTGTCCGCTGGACGAACCGTCGGAGGCGTCGCCGAGGAAATAAAGTCCTAGCAGCGGATGATCGTAAAACATCCCGTAAGAGGCGCGGACGACGGTCTTGCCATCTCCCGCGGGATCCCACGCAACACCAATACGCGGTTGGAAATTGTTTTTGTCGGTCTGAATTCCTTTTTGCAGACCGAGCAGGTTGTAGGCGGGAAGTGCCAGTCCCTGCGGCTCTTTGAATTTCGGAGGAATTTCGACGTCGTAGCGCACTCCGTAATTCAAAGTCACGTGCGGACTGATGCGCCACGAATCCTGCAAGAAAGCGCCGATGGGAATGTTGTGGAATGTGTCGGTGGGACTGCCGAGGCCTTGCACCAAATCTCCCGGCAATCCCGCGCCGTACGATTGCACGGACGAAAGATCGGGAAAATTCGGCAGAGTGCCCGGGACCGGATTCACGAAGCCAAGGCTGGAAGAGCTGAACGTTCCAAAGTCGTAGACGCCGCCGTAATTCACGGTGAAGGTTGCGGTGAGTGGCAGGTAATTCACGTCGCCGCCGAATTTCATGTTGTGGCGGCCAACCGTCCACGAAAGATTGTCGGTGAACTGAAAACGCTTCTCGACGCGCTGGATATAGGAGTAGGGCTCGCGGCCGATGTAGGCGACGCCCGTGATGTTTACCGCCGGGTCCGATCCGGATGGAATCTGCGTGTTGTAGAAGTAAGAAAGTCCGCGGCGCGCGAACTGGAAGCGGAACTCGTTCACTTTGTTGTTGCCGATCGTCCACGTGTCCTGGAAAACTCCGGCAACATCGCGATAGGTCTGCTGCGAAGTGCGCGAGTAAGCATTCTGTCCGAAGGGCTGATCCTGGCCGCTGACTTCAATGCCCGTCTGCGTGCTGGGGCTGACATTGGCACGGAAGGTCAGGCGATGATTCGCTCCAAGATTGTGATCGAGCCGGAACGAGTACAGGCTGGTTCCTTCGAAGACGGGGAAGTTGCCTTCCTGCGAAACCAGGCTGGTGTAGGACGCGGGAATCGCGCAGGGTGGTGCCGAGCAGGATGTTGGAAATCCGGTGACGCCGGGAAATCCGCCAGTCAATCCGACCGGCCATTCGCCATTCACGGCCATGCCCGACGATGCGCCAACGAGTCCCAGATACTGGCCGACTTCCGCGGCGTACGCCGGACTTCCGGCGACTGTTGCCTGAACCGCCGGGTTGGCAAGGAACGCAGCTTGGTCAGGAGTGATCTGCAGATTCACGCTCCCGGCGGGCGCTCCGAAGAATGGCCGAGGCGTCGACAGGTACGAGTCCGAAGTTGTCTTGCCCGATGGAAGAGAATCCGGTTTCGTGACGGCGCGTAATTTCGTACGAGAAGAAGTAATACGTCTTGTCTTTCTTGATCGGCCCGCCAAACGCAACACCACCCTGGACGCGCGTGTAGGCGGGATCGGGAACGGTGCTGAATGGATTCACGGCCTGGAAGGCGCGATTGCGCAGGTATCCGAAGACATCGCCGTGAAAATCGTTGGAGCCGGAGCGCGTGATGATGTTGACGACGCCGCCGGCGGCGCGGCCATATTCCGCGGCGTAGTTGTTGGTGATGATCTGAAATTCCTGCACGGCCTCTTGCGACACGGTGGAACGCACGCCGTTGACGGAGTTGTCGGTCGCATCCGCGCCATCGACGTTGACCAGGTTCGAACGTCCGCGCTGGCCGCTCATGTTGAGGCCGGAAGTGGGAGCGGCGCCGGTGTTGGGCGCATTGTCGCGAACCACCTGCGAATCGGTCAGCGTGAAATTAATGTAATTGCGTCCGTTGATGGGCAGGTTGTCGATGCGGCGTTCGCCGATGGTGTCCGTGGTGGAGCTGCGTGAGGTTTCAACCAGCTCGGCTTGTGAAGTGACTTCGACGACTTCTTTTCCTCCCGCGACGGTGAGAGTGACGGGAAGTTCGACCAAGCCTCCGACGGTAATGGAGACGCCGGTGATCTCAGTCTTCGTGAAGCCGGAAACCTCCACGGTGACGGTGTAGGTGCCGGGAGGCAGTAGCTGCGCGCTGTATCCGCCTTGGCCGTCGCTGTTGGCGGAGCGCGTGAGTCCTTTGGCAATGTCTTGCGCGGTGACGGTTGCGTTGGCAACGCTGCTGCCTTTGGGATCTTTTACGGTGACGTGAAGGTCGCCAGTGGCGACGCCGCCCTGCGCGAACGCGGCCGCCGATAGCAGAACGAAGGAACACACCAAGAGGATTTTTACTGTGCGGAGCATGTGAGGTTCTCCCTTAAGCTCGCGAACGCGAGCAGTCGGTGGGACAGGTTCCCACGGCAGATTGTCGATGCACTCACTCGACAGTTGGACCGGTTCGATTACCGCTGGTTTTATAACAGAACGGTGCGCGAAAACAAGTTAGGAGTGGGGAACCGGTGGTGGTTCAACTAGCTCTCTGATGAGTTCTTCAGCACAGAGTGAAAGCAAAACAATGACAGTGTTCGGTTGTGACGGGATGCGAGGTGGGGAGGTCGTGGCCGAACTTCTGCGACGGCTGCAGTTGCGCCTTTTAATTTGACGATCAACAATTGAAGCGATGAATTTAAGTGGTTGCCCCATCCTTCTCGCGGGTGCGCGAGGGTTGGGCGTATGTTGCGGACTAAGACGTTGCGGAGAGACGCACGGGCGATGTTGGATTCTGTAAGCGTCCCAATAACATCGCGGAGCCGCTGACTTGTTCGTAGCCATGAACGATGGGCGCGGTGCCGAGCTTCGAGGTGGGCCAAACGTAAGCGGCGTAGATCCAGCAGGAAGCGACGGCCGCATTGATCCGCAGCAACTGGGCGTTCTCCACGAGCTGGTGCGCGGCGGCAACGGTCTGCGTGTCGCCGGAAAATTTCGCGCTCTCCGCCATGCGAATCAGGATGCCGGCATTCTGCCGGGCGGCGGCGATGTAGGCCAGCATTGCAACCAATCGTTGGCGCTGAACGCTGCGGAATTCCTTCGCCGGAAGGCGGCGACGAAGATATTCACTCTCCGCCGGATCGGACAGGTTGCGAAAGGCCTGCAGATCGAGTGGCTGAAGTTGATTTGCAAGCGGCGTCTTAGAAGCGAGCTGAATGCTGCGCTTCGACGGTGGCCCAGAGAATGAAGCCAAGGATCGAGACGGCAGTGACAACGAGAATGATGGCCAGAGTCATGGATGTATGAGGCGCTCCAATTCGCGGTTCCAGAGTTCGATGGAAGATTGTTGGTTCGAGGCAGGGGGGCCGACGTACTGATAGGCGCCTTTTGCGGCACAAGAGGTAGTAAAACCAGACCAGTACGCAGGTGTGATAGATCCCCATGTTGACGAAGTCGAGCAGACGTTCTCTTATCGGAGGGAAGGCCAGCATTAGCAGGAGCGCCCATGTGGCGAGATGGACACGAGGCCGAGATGCCGAGCCCGAGGGCGATTCCGAAAGTCCGGCGATCCGGGAAGATATGAAACAGGAAAGCGACCAAGAAAATGGAGACAAGCAGTCCGGCGCAGATTAAGTGGACAGTCTGTTCGAGGAGGTGCGCTCCGGCGATGATCCCAAATTGCCGTCCGGGGCAGTCAATCCCGGCAGCTAAAGCTGCCGCTGCCACAAGCAGAATTCCTGCTCCTCGGATAAGTAGCTTTCCAAGACTGGCGATGGAGGCATAACTGCCAAATACGTGCGTGAAGATTTCGCCGATCAGGGCAAACTTCAACAGAGACTCTATGATCAACACGGACCAGAAGATGCGCCACCATGTTTCCCCAGTGATCGACGGCGTCACATCGGAGGCAAAGTGACCAGTTCCCCGAAAGAACCGATGACTGCAAATGCAACAAAATAGGGATAAATCCTATGAATACCGCGTCGTACCAGAAGAGGATGGCCAGAACGAGGAGCAGCAGATTGGGCGCAACCCAGAGGTAGTTCCATAGAGATGAGTGCGCCTGCAGCATGTCCATGGCCGGATCACAATATACGCGCTATCGCTGCAGGCGGCAATCAACCAATAATCTTGTTCTGTTTTCGTAAGAACATTAACTCTAGACTAAGGTTTGCACATGGTTTTGCCACAATTGGTGCCGCCAGCCCCGCCGTCGCGAAGGAGATGCGGTGGGTACTACGAAAGTGTTGAGGAACAGAACTGCTGCGCCGAGCATGAGTAGAATACGTTTCACGTTTATATCTCCTTGTGACTTCAAAGTGGGACGGTGATAGTTTCACGACCGGAGGCAGGGAGTGCAATGGGTCTGAAAACCTTTGAGCGTTCGGAATTCGTAACAACATGACGCTGAAATCCGCCTTACAAGATGTGAAAGAGACCACGCTGTCTGCCGTATCGGGACTTCTGGGGAAGCTCGAGTACCTCTCGTCACTGCGGCGTCCGCAGGGCCATTACGCACATTGGGGAATGGAAGTGGTGCACGGGCAGGAGTCTTCGGATCGCGCACTTAAGACAGCGCATGCCGAAGTGATCAGCGGAATCTTACGAACGCCGCTGGGATCGCTGGTGGAAGATTTGGAGAAGTCGAGCGGCGGAAGCGGGATGCCTCCGCAGGCGTATGTCGAACACATGCGTGACCGTTTCGACGACCTTCTGCCCAGCGGGCGCCAGGACACGCCAGCCGCCGATCACCTTAGTTCAGTGCTGTCGGCCCTTTCGAAGTTGCAGAAGAATCGAGAGCGCGCCACTCGGTCAACTTCATAGCCACGCCCACGACCTGTCCCAGGACCTCTGCTTCTTGTGGATGGCGAAGGATCCGCACCGGCGCGGGTGACAGCGGATGCGGCTGCAGGATGACATCTTCGCGGCGCATGCTGCACCAGCAGCAAGTGTGTCCGTCGCGAGTCTCCACAAAATAAATCGGCCGTTCGTATTCCGAGCGCCAGGAGCCTTCCACCACGCGATTCCTTGATTCATCCACCTGAATGAAACTTCCCGGAGGCAGAATGGGATACATCGTGAAGTCTTGCGTGCCGACATAACCGTAGGTGAAGTCGCTGTTGGCAAATTGCGCGAGGTACGCGAAGGGAACGGTGCCCCACTGTTCGACCATGCGTCCGAGATTGGTGGTGCGGCGTTCGTCGAAGCCGGGATCCATGCGCACCGGAACCTGCACGGAAGAAAGTCCGGCAAGCGCATCGGACACGTGAGATTTCGGCGGAGCGACTAATCCCAGATCGGCCGCCATATTATTCAGGTCGACGCCATACCACGCCATCATTTCGCGAAGATCGCGGCGGTAAATCACCGAGAGCGTGTAGAGACGATAAATGCTGGGGAGAATTCCCTTCGTCTCAATGTCGGACAGGCGGCTGGGCGGAATAGAGAATTCTTCGTTTCGATAGCGCTCAGCGACGCGCGCGCTGGAGTTTTCCACATCGCGCATGGTGAGGCCGAGTTTTTCTCGCAGAGTGCGAAGGCTTTTTCCAGCGGGGAGCACGAGTGCCTCCAAAGAAGTGGAGGAATAATACCAAAGAGGGACGCGCTGTGTACTAGCTGCCGCAAAAAAATCACGTTCGGAAATCTGTTA
The DNA here is from genome assembly GCA_963819455.1 of uncultured Acidobacteriota bacterium. Classification (GTDB taxonomy): domain Bacteria; phylum Acidobacteriota; class Terriglobia; order Terriglobales; family Acidobacteriaceae; genus Sulfotelmatobacter. The sequence continues at coordinate 101,626 of CAWFWF010000006.1, read as the reverse complement.
CGAATTCACGAACACTCCGAATGCCTTGACTGACGGCTATTCCAGCGCTGCTGGCCATGGAAGCAGTCGGAGATTATTGGCTCTTGCTCAGACAGTCATGGTTGTCTGCATGTTCGGATTTCGTAACAAAATCGGTGGCCAGTAGCAAGCTGCGTAATTCGCTATCTGGACTATCAGAGTGCGGAACCGGTTCCGAAACTCCATCCATCTGCCAAACTGGGCATGCGTTCCAGTTTGTTGCATCACTCCTGTCTGCAACATCTTGTCCTGCAGCCTTTTGCCGACGCAATGTTGCCGAGCGAAACGCGCTAAAACAGGATGACATTTGTCACGCCGGGCGCGTGATGGATGGCACTGGTGAGCGATTCTGAATTCCGCGATGATGCTCGTGTTGGCAGAGCAAGCAGTTTCGCTAGAGGCGCTCCAGGCGCCGGGAGCATCATCGATGATCGCAACGTTAGAACAGCCGCAAGTCGTAAGAAACGGAAACGCCGACCGCGTCGTCGCAAGTCTCGAAGGCGTGAACAAGAATTATGGAGACATCCGGGCTCTGCGCAGCGTCGATTTCCGAGTGCATGCCGGCGAAGTGGTTGCGCTGCTTGGGCCGAACGGGGCGGGGAAGACCACTGCCGTGAAACTGCTGCTGGGACTGAGCCAGCCGAACACGGGAAAAGTTCGAGTCTTCGGCGGAGATCCGACGAATCCGGAAAACCGCATGCGCACCGGCGCGATGTTGCAGGTAGGGCGTGTTCCGGAAACCTTACGAGTGCGTGAGCACATCGACTTGTTCTCGTCTTATTACCAGAAGCCGCTCAACCCTCAGGAGATTCTTGCCGCGGCTGGACTCGAAAAGCTGAACGACCGTAAGTTCGGCGACCTCTCTGGAGGACAAAAGCAGCGCGTGCTGTTTGCGTTGGCAATCTGCGGCGATCCCGACCTTCTTTTCCTGGATGAGCCGACGGTAGGGCTTGATGTAGAAGCGCGTCGCATGTTGTGGGACGAGATTCGGCGGCTAGTGAGTCGAGGAAAAACCGTTCTCCTCACCACGCACTACTTGCAGGAAGCAGACGCATTAGCCGATCGCGTGGCCGTGATCAATCAGGGAGCGATTATCGCGGAGGGTACTCCGGCGACGATCAAGGCGCAAACGGCGGGCAAGAAGATTCGTTGCGTCACCAGCCTGGGAATCGGCGCAATCCGGCAGATTGCCGGCGTAACCGAAGTGAAAGAAGATCGCGAGGCGATTGAGATTTCCACGGGAGCAGCCGAGCCTGTGCTTCGCGAGTTGCTGGCTCGCGATGCGAACCTGTCGGGGCTGGAAGTAAGCAGCGCCGGATTGGAAGAAGCGTTCATCGCGCTCACGCAGGACAGCCCGAAAAGCTAGCAGCATTTCGACCGAACAAGTTTGAAGGAGATTTCTATGAGCACCGCATCCATCGCATTGAGTCAGAGCCAAGCGCAGCGTTCCCCGGGACAGACTGCAACGATCTACCTGAAGGAAGCGAAATACGAGTTCCTGAAAAACCTCCGCCTGCGCATGTACACCGCGTCGGTGTTGAGCTTTCCGATTATGTTTTACGTGTTGTTTGGACTGGTGCTGAACTCGAAGGAATCGATCGGAGCTACGCGCGTGCCGACGTATCTCATCGCGACCTACGGCACGTTCGGGGTGATGGGCGCGTCATTGTTCGGTACCGCTGCCGGATTGGCTTCCGACCGGGGCTTGGGATGGCTGCAGGTGAAGCGTGCGAGTCCGATGCCTCCGTTTGCTTACTTCTGCGCGAAGGTGATCACGAGCATGATATTTAGCGCCTTCATCGTGATGGCTCTGTTCACGCTGGGAATTATTTTCGGCGGCGTGCACATGCCAGTCGCGGATTTTGCGCGCATGCTAGGCACGCTGGTCGCCGGGTCGCTACCGTTCTCCGCGATGGGACTGGCTCTGGGATATTTCACCGGACCGAACTCGGCGCCTGCGACGATCAACCTTATATATCTTCCGATGTCGTTCTGCAGCGGATTGTGGGTGCCGTTCATGTTCCTGCCGAAGATCGTGAAGCAGATCGCGCTGGCACTGCCGCCGTATCACCTGTCACAGCTCGCGCTGGGTATCGTTGGTGGGGGAAGTCATGAATCTGTCGCGACACATTGGGAAGTGCTGGGCGCGTTCACGATGATTTGCCTGGGAGTGGCGAGAATCGGCTTCCAGCGCGACCAGGAAAAAATGTACGGATAGGGCGACCGCCGGAGATTGGTGAAGAATCGGAGAGTAGAAGACTCAAAGCCTTGCTCCCTTGTAACAGGTTCTGATATGAGCGCGAATTCCAAAAAATCGATGGGCTGGACGATCGTGCTCATGCTGCTGGGAGTGGCGGCTCTGTATGCGGGAACGAAGTCGCTGATCCTGCTGGTCCCCGCAGCAACGCTGGTGTGGTACGGATCGAAGCCGTTCCTGCGCAGTGGCCGGAATTGACTGCCTGGGTGACAATAAGCCTATGCCCTTGATGTCCCTCAATCGCGATGACAGCCTGCGCAAGCGGCAGCCCTTGGAAGCTGAAGCCGTGGCATGTGATCGTGAAGGACAAGGATCACGGATGGAGTCCGCTGCTGTGGGTTCTCTATCTCGGCTTCTTCTTCATTGATCCGATCATGAGTCACGCCAGCCTAAAGATCTGGCTTCTCGACGGGATCGGCGTCGCCGTTTTCCTGGTTCTCTACCTCGGCCTGTTTGCCCTGGAAAATCCCCGGACCCTCGTACACATTGGCGGCATGGTTCTGCTGGGTTTGCTTTTCCAGCCGATCAACGATGGAGCTTGCACGTTTTTTATCTATGCGGCGTCAATGCTTCCGTTCTGCTGTAGGGAACCAGACCACCGCGGCCATCGGCTTGGGCTTCATTGGCAGCATCGGGGCGATCGAAGGGTGGCTGCTGCACATCAGCGGCTGGAGGCTTTTTTACTCCGCTCTCTTTCCGGTAATCATCGGCGCTGGCAATACTTTTTTCGCGGAGCGGAACCGCATGAACCGGAAGTTGCGCAAAGCGAATGAAGAAGTGGAGCAACTGGCGAAAGTCGCCGAGCGCGAGCGCATTGCGCGCGACCTGCACGATGTCCTCGGCCACACTCTTTCGGTGATCACGTTGAAGTCGGAGCTGGCTGGAAAGTTGATCGGCCGCGATCCCGAACGCGCGGGAAAAGAAATCCGCGAAGTGGAAGAGATCTCGCGACAGGCGCTCTCCGAGGTGCGCGATGCGATTCGCGGTTACCGCGCGAAAGGACTCGTCGCAGAGCTGGCTCAGGCGAAAGCGACGCTCGAGACCGCCGGACTCGCGGTGCAGTGCGATGCCGCCACCACGGTAAAACTTCCGGCCGTGCAGGAGAGTGTTCTGTCGCTGGCCGTGCGCGAGGGAGTGACCAACGTTGTGCGGCACGCGCAGGCGCGAAGTTGCCGCCTGCGCCTCGAGCAGCAGAATGGTTCGTGCCGGCTCGAAATTCACGACGACGGCCAGGGATTTTCAACGATCGAAGGCAATGGCCTGCGCGGCATGCGCGAGCGCGTTGAAATGCTCGGAGGCACGCTGGAGCGGATGAACCGGTCGGGCACGATGTTGATCATCACGCTTCCGTTGAAAGAAACAGTAGTGAAAACGGAAGGGCGTGACGCGTGAATCCCGTAACGAAAGAAGGTTTCCGCGAGGGATCGAAGGAAGGGCGCAAGACGATCCGCGTGGTCCTGGCCGAAGATCAGGGCATGGTGTTAGGCGCGCTGGCTGCGCTGCTTGAAATCGAGGGCGACATCTCCGTTATTGGCAAAGCGCGCAACGGGCAAGAAGCGCTTGAGGCTGTCCTCGCGCACAAGCCAGACGTTTTTATCACCGACATCGAAATGCCGCACATGAGCGGCCTTGATGTGGCGGCAGAATTGAAGCGCCGCAAGACAGGGACGCGGGTTGTGATTGTCACGACGTTTGCGCGCGCCGGATATTTACGTCGTGCGCTCGAAGCGGGAGCGTCAGGATATTTGCTGAAAGACATGCGGGCGGAAGAACTCGCGGACGCTGTCCGCCGCGTGCATCAGGGATTGCGCGTGATCCATCCAGAGCTGGCGACGGAAGCGTGGGCGGAAATGGATCCGCTGACCGATCGCGAGCGCCAGGTGTTGCGGCTCGCTGGCGAAGGCATGGCCAGTGGAGATATTGCGAGTGAGTTGAAATTGTCCGACGGCACGGTGCGCAATTATCTTTCCGAAGCGATCAGCAAGCTCGGCGCCAGCAATCGCGTCGAGGCCGCGCGGATCGCGCGAACCAAGGGTTGGTTGTAACCGCTTTCGCGACTGGAATCGCAGAACACTTGCGACTCTAGTTTTCTTTGACCACGCCAGCTTCCTGCTTTTTCACGGTTCGATAAGCCCAAGCCATGCGCGGAGTGTTGTGGGCGATGCCGATGTGGCCGGTTGGGTCGAGGACGATGATTCCACCGTGCCCGTTCACGCGCTGCTTCAGATAGTTCATCGCTTCCTGCGCGGACCACTCGGGCATGTTGCCTGCCGAAATGCGATCGGCAGTCCACTTTGCCAAAACTAGCTTCATGATCGGCTCGCCCCATCCGGTGGTCGAAGCGGCGGCGCTCTCGTTGTCGGCGTAACAGCCGCAGCCGATGAGCGAAGAATCGCCGAGGCGTCCGGGAGCTTTGTTCAGCGTGCCTCCGGTGGATGTCGCGGCGGCGATGTGGCCATCGCGATCGAGCGCGACTGCTCCCACTGTGTCGTGCGAAATCGTGGGATCGTGATCCATCTCTGAAGAGCCGGGCGCGAACAGATCGTTGCCGTCGGCTGCCGATCCAGCTTTCTTCAACTCGGCTTGCGCGGCCTGGTATGCGCGCAGGCGTTCGACTTCGCGCGGAATGATGAGATCCTTGTTCTCGCAAAGCGGGACGCCGTGCTCGGCGGCGAACTTTTCCGCGCCTTCTCCGACAAAATAAACGTGCGGACTTTCGCTGAGAATCTTGCGCGCGGCGCGCACGGGATTGCGCAGGCGCTCGACGCATCCGACGCCGCCGGCGCGGAGCGTGGCTCCATCCATGATGAGCGCATCGAGTTGGACGCGGCCGTCGCGATTGAGAAAGCTGCCGCGTCCGGCGTCGAAAGTCTCGTCGTCTTCCATGATGACGACGGCTTCTTCGACGGCGTCGAGCGCCGAGCCGCCGCGCTCGAGCACGCGCCATCCGGCAGCCAGCGCGTTGTTCACGCCGCGGATGTGGGCGTCAACCATGTCATCGGGCATGGCCCATGCGCCGCCGTGAATGACGAGAACGGGATCAGTCGGCAAGAAGTGTCCTCAGGAAGCCAGACGTCAGACCTCGGACCTCAGGCTTTGGACGTCAGAAGCGACCGGATAGGATAGCACCGCGTCAATGGTTGTACGTGGCGCGGCCGCTCCGCCCGTGAACGCAGAGAGCATCACGACGCTAAGGTCGCGCGTCAGCCTCGTACAAATACTTCTGAAATCCCACAAACACTCGGTTGATCTCCTCCGGCTTTCCGAGATCTACAATCGCGTCTGCGATGGAGTTCACGTATTTCAACCGCAGCATCGGCGCGACCCGCCCTTGTCTTCAAAACGGCACGGCGGCAAAACGGTCGCGCCAAGCGTTCTTTGCTTCTTTGCGATCCTGGGGCGGGAAAAACGAAACCGAAAGATATACTCGGGCGTCTGATTTCCACCAATGAATTGCTCCACTTGTGACATCTGACCTTGCCTCCCGCAACGCCACTCCTTCATCATGGCCCCAGCCCAATGGCGGCACACCGCTAAGACCCTCTGGGGTATGCGGTTAAGTTCTTTGTTATCTGTACTTTGACTCCTAAGTCCATTAGGCTGCGGATTTTAGCGGGAATTTCGCGCTAACTTCATGATTCCAGAGATTCAGGGGGGAGGGGGGATACCCCCATCTGCCATGTCACAGCCGGACGAGCAGATTCCTCACTTCGTTCGGAATGACAAGGGGATTTATTGGGATAAGCCTACGCGGCTTGGTGGGGGGTTACTGCTACTGGCGGGTCTTGGGTTCGGGTCCAGGTGTAGCGCATGCGGTGGATTACTGTGATTGTGCTTAGGACTGCGATTACCCAGAGGACTGGGGCCATTCTGTTGAACAACGCTCCCAGGATTACCAGGACCAGGCGCTCCGGGCGCTCCATGAATCCTACGCGGCAGGAGCCGATTAGACTCTCGGCTCTGGCTCTGGTGTAGCTGACCATGATTGCGCTGACCATGACGAAGGCGGCTAGGACGACCCAGAAGAAGCGTCCGCCGCGGGCGTAGAAGACTAGCAATCCGAGGAACTGGCTGGCGTCGGAGTAGCGGTCGACTACCGAGTCGAAGAAGGCTCCGAAGCGGGTGACGCGGTTGGTGGCGCGGGCGACTTGTCCGTCGACCAGATCGAAGAAGCCGGAGAAGATGATGACCAGTCCGGCATAGATGAACATTCGTTTCTGGTTGGAGGCGTTGGCGGAGCCGAACAGGATCGCGGCCCAGGTGTTGACGACCAGTCCCATGAAGGTGAGGACGTTGGGATTGATGCGGGAGAGCGCGAGCCAGCGGACGATGGTGTCGAGAAGGACTCCGCAGGCGCGTCCGAAGGCGGAGGTCCAGGAGGCTGTCATCGGATGCCTTTCCGATGCGGGCTAAAAGCTTTCACCACGAAGGACACTAAGGTACACGAAGGAAAACCTAGAACCTTTTCCTTCCTTCGTGCTGCTTCGTGTCCTTGGTGGTTCATGAATTTGGGGTTTCGCTCCTAGGCTTGCGCTTCTTTCGGGGCCACGCCATCGATCTCTTCGTGGATGGTGCTGAGCTTCAGGATTTCCAGGGTGCGCTTGCCATTGGGCGTGTCCACGATGGCTTCGTCTCCGACCTTCTTGTTAAGGAGCGCGCGACCGATGGGGCTGGTAGTCGAAATTTTCCCAGTGGCGACGTCCGATTCTTCGCTGGTGACGAGCTTGTATTCGATCTCTTCTTCTTTGGTGCTGTCGTAGACCTTGATGGTCGAGCCGAGTCCCACGCGGTCGTGGGGAATGTTGTTCATATTGACCATGGACAGGTCGGCGAGCCGCTTGCCGAGTTGGCGGACGCGCGCCTTGACGAACTCCTGGCGCTGCTTGGCCATGTGGTATTCGGCGTTTTCGCTGAGGTCGCCGAGCGCGGCGGCCTTCTTGATCTCTTTGGGCAGTTCGTGGATCAGCTCGTGTTCGAGCGCGTTGATCTCTTCCTGCAATTTCTTTTTGATGAGTTCTGTCATGGATTGCTAATGGCCGGACTGCGGCAAGGCTTACGACATTATACGCTCGGAAAACGGCTCGCGGCGGTGGGTGCGGAAGGCGAACGGTCCGTGGTGGCTTCGGTTGCCTGCGGGCTTCACCCTCCGGCAACGGCCTTCGGCAGAGTGGAATGGTTTTCTTTTTTTCGTTCGTGACGCGGCCCTAAAGGGCCGCTCTTCCACGGTGCTGCCGAGGTCTGCACCTCTTTCTCTTTATCTTGATCTTGGCATCGGTTGTGGCGTTGGCAGTCGCGGAGCTTCGCTCCGGTGGATCAGCCGGGGAAGAGCTGTCCCCACATGGATTCCGTTTGGTGGGCGCTATTCCCCGGTGCTTATGGCAGCTGAGGCGATCCCGCTCGACTTTATTGCCTGGCTCGGCTGCCGTACGGTCCCTCGGAGAGCTTTCGCTATCCTCAGGATGACAAGATGCCGAGGGGGATTCGCACAGGAGGACGCGGCTGCAAATTAATAATTTAAAAAATCTTGACGATGTGTCGAACTGGCTGGCCCTCGTTCGACGTCTAAGTAGAGCGCGGAATTTGGGGACACGAAGTCCGGCTCCATCGCGATTTTAATCGTCGATATTCATGCAAGGACAGGAGATATCTATATGCGAGTCATGGTCATTGTGAAGGCTACTAAGGATTCGGAGGCGGGGAAGCCTCCCAGCACGGAGTTGCTGGCGGCGATGGGGAAGTTCAACGAACAATTGGTGAAGGCCGGGGTCATGCTGGCCGGGGACGGCTTGCAGCCGACATCGAAGGGCAAGCGGGTTCGGTTCTCGGGGGACAAGCGCACCGTCGTCGACGGGCCCTTTACCGAGACGAAGGAACTGGTCGCCGGGTTCTGGATCTGGCAGGTGCGGTCGATGGACGAGGCGGTGGAGTGGTTGAAGCGGTGTCCGAATCCGCATTATGAGGAGTGTGAGGTGGAGATTCGTCCGTTTTTTGAGGCGGCGGACTTCGGCGAGAACTTGACGCCTGAACTGAAGGCGCAGGAAGACCGGTTGCGGGCGGAGATGGAAAAAAAGAAAGTCTCCTGATTTTTTCTGTCGAATTGGCGATTGGTCGTTCGACGTATGTATAGAGCGCGGGGAAATGGAAGCAAGCCCGGCTCACAAACTTTGAAGTATTAAGGAGAAGGCGATGAAATTCCTCAGCATATACAAGGCAGTTGAGCGGAACACTCCTCCCAGCGCGGAAGAAATGGCCACGATGGGCAAACTGGTCGAGGATGGCTTCAAGCAAGGCTGGCTGGTGGCGACCGAAGGCTGCCTGCCATCGGCGCTGGGAGCGCGGGTGCGGCGGTCGGCGGGCAGGATCAACGTGACCGACGGCCCATTCACGGAGTCGAAGGAAGTCGTCGGCGGCTTTGCGATCCTGAAGGCGAGTTCCAAGGCCGAAGCGATCGAAATGGCGCGGCGCTTCCTTGAAGTTGTGGGCGAAGGCGAGTGCGAGCTGCGGCAGGTCTACGAACAAGGAGTGGATGCGCCCTGTACCACTCATGTATCCGAAGTTGCGCTGAAAGCCTGAAGGATGATGTGATCGGTAGCGATGGGTGCTACCGAAACACATCGCGCCATTGAGGCAGTCTGGAAGATCGAGTCGGCCCGCGTGATTGCCGGGCTGACTCGCATCGTCCATGACGTTGGTGTGGCGGAAGACCTGGCCCAGGAGGCGCTGGTTGCGGCGCTGGAGAAGTGGCCGGAGTCGGGGATCCCCGAAAATCCCGGGGCGTGGCTGATGGGGACGGCGAAACATCGAGCCATCGACTTCCTTCGCCGCGGAACGCTGCTCGACCGCAAGCACGAGGATCTCGGCCGCGAGATGGCCGAGCGGGAGATGCAGGTTCCAGACCTCGCGGCTGCCATGGACGACAACATCGGGGACGACATGTTGCGGCTGGTGTTTATCGCATGCCATCCGGTGCTTTCGACCGAGGCGCGTGTGGCGTTGACGCTGCGGCTGCTGGGCGGGCTGACCACCGATGAGATTGCCCGTGCCTACCTGGTTGCCGAGCCCACGATGGCGCAGCGGATTGTCCGGGCGAAGAAAACTCTGACGGACGCGCATGTCGCGTTCGAAGTTCCGCGCGGCCCGGAATTCACGGCGCGACTCTCTTCTGTTCTGCAAGTCCTCTATCTGATTTTTAACGAAGGATATTCGGCGACGTCGGGCGACGACTGGATGCGTCCGGCATTGTGCGAGGAGGCGCTGCGGCTGGGAAGAATTCTCGCCGAGTTGGTTCCGGAAGAGGCCGAGGTTCACGGGTTAGTGGCCTTGATGGAGATTCAGGCTTCGAGGACGAAGGCTCGCGTCGATGCCGCGGGCGAGCCGGTGTTGCTGCTTGAGCAGGATCGCGGGCGGTGGGACCGGTTGCTGATTGGCCGCGGACTGGCTGCGCTTGCCCGCGCCGAAAAGGTGGGAGCGCGTGGTCCGTATACGATCCAAGCCGCGATTGCAGCCTGTCATGCGCGGGCTCGCGCGGCTGCGGAGACGGATTGGGCGAGAATTGTGGATTTGTATGGCGACCTGGCAGCGATCGATCCATCGCCGGTGATTGAGTTGAACCGGGCAGTGGCGATGGGGATGGCTTCGGGTCCGGCTGCCGGGCTGGAGTTGGTGGATGCGTTGCGGGGAGATCCGGCGCTTCGGGAGTACCATTTGCTGCCTGCCGTTCGCGGGGACATGTTGCACAAGCTGGGGCGGATGGATGAGGCTCGGGCGGAGTTCGAGCGGGCGGCTTCGATTACGCGGAATGTGCGGGAGAAGAATTTGTTGCTGGGGCGGGCGCGGAGTTGCGGGTCTTAGAATCTGATCTTCTTTTCTGGAAATTCCTTTTACAGTGGGATTTTAGGTTAGTGGAGTCAAACCCTGCGGAGCCCGCTCCTGGACAGCCCCTTCGACTTCGCTCAGGGCAGGCTCTGGAGGGCTGCTCTTCCATGGCGGTTTCAGCAGTCGTGGCGATCCTGCTTACTGAGGTGCCGCTGTCGGCGCTCCGTACGGTCCTTCGGAGAGCTTGCGCTCTCCGTCAGGATGACAATCCATGCGGAGCTTCGCCCCTGGAGAGCCCCTTCGACTTCGCTCAGGGCGGGCGGGGGCGGCTGTCCCCGCATGCATCTTTTTTCGTTTGTCACGCGGGCCATTCGACAGGCTCAGGGCAGGCTCTGGAGGGCTGCTCTTCCATGACGGTTTCAGCAGTCGTGGCGATCCTGCTTACTGCGGTGCCGCTGTCGGCGCTCCGTACGGTCCTTCGGAGAGCTTGCGCTCTCCGTCAGGATGACAATCCATGCGGAGCTTCGCCCCTGGAGAGCCCCTTCGACTTCGCTCAGGGCAGGCTCTGGAGGGCTGCTCTTCCATGGCGGTTTCAGCAGTCGTGGCGATCCCGCTTGCTGCGATGCCGCTGTCGGCGCTCCGTACGGTCCTTCGGAGAGCTTGCGCTCTCCGTCAGGATGACAATCCATGTGCGGAGCTTCGCTCCTGGACAGCCCCTTTGACTTCGCTCAGGGGAGGCTCTGGAGGGCTGCTCTTCCATGGCGGTTTCAGCAGTCGTGGCGATCCCGCTTACTGCGGTGCCGCTGTCGGCGCTCCGTCGGGTCCTTCGGAGAGCTTGCGCTCTCCGTCAGGATGACAATCCATGCGGAGCTTCGCTCCTGAAAGGCAGGAGCCGCTGTCCCCACATGAACCTGTTCACGCCCGCATGCACGGTTTCTCGTCTGAGTTGTCCAAATCGCAACAATTGCGATTACTCCCGTAATCTTCCGGGTGTCTTTTTCGTTCATCCCGGAAAATTGCGGTACTACCATCGATAATTATGCGGAATCAACATGAGGACAGAACGGATCTGAGGATCCGGTTTTTTCTGGCGCTGGCGACGATCGTGGGGATGGTAGTGCTGGCGGGCACGTACCAGGGGAACCTGCGAGGCGCGGCGACCGGGCCCGCGCCGCGAGTGACGGCGATCCGGCAAGTAACCAACGACGGCGTCCGCAAGACGAACCTGCTGGCGGACGATTCACAGCTCTTTGTGACGGAGCTGCCGGCTTCGAATCGCGTGATCGCGCGCGTTTCGCTGCCGGGATCGAACCGCTCTCTCGTATCCAGTTCGTTGAAGAGCATGCAGGCGCTTGATCTTTCGGCGGATCACAGCAAGCTTCTGGTGTCCTCGAAATCGACCTCAGGCGACAGTGAGTTCTGGACCGTGCCGGTGGGGGCGGGATCTCCGCAGCGCGTTGGCGATTTGAACGGCCGCGATGCCAGCTGGTCAGCAGATGGGAAGCAGTTGGTATTCGTCAAGGGATCGGCAGTTTACGTGGCGAACGCCGCGGGCGCCGAGTCACACAAGATTTATAGCGCGAGCGGATCGGTATTCGCTCCGCGCTTTTCCCCCGAGGGTCAACGAATCCGCTTCACCGTCAGCGATACGGAGCAGAACACTACTTCCTTGTGGGAGGTTGGAGCGGATGGATCGAATCCGCACGCGCTGCTGAATGGCTGGCCCTATAAATCGACGGCCTGTTGCGGCAGCTGGACCGCGGATGGGCATTACTACATTTTCCAGGCGAGCGAAACGCTCCCCAATACGACGACGGTCGTAACGAGTCTCTGGGCGTTAACCGACGCCGGCAAAGGCACGCAGGAAAGTCTTCCGGCTCCGCTGACGAGCGGGCCGATGTCTTTTGGAAATGCGTGGGCGTCGCACGACAGCAAGAAGCTGTGGGCGATTGGCGTTCAACCGGTTGTGGAAGTTGTGAAGTATGAGCAGTCGAAGAAGACGTTCGTGCCGGTCGTCGCAGGATTGTCGGCGACCGACGTGGATTTTTCTTCCGATGGCAAGTGGATCACGTACGTATCGATTCCTGAAGGGACGTTGTGGCGTTCGCGGGCCGACGGCGCGGAGCGGCTGCAACTGACGTCGATGCCCGATCACGCGGCATTGCCGCACTGGTCTCCGGATGGAAAGCAGATCGCGTATGCCAGCATGAAGCCCGGAGAGTCGTGGAAGCTGTCTTTGATTCCGGCGGGCGGCGGCGAATCGAAGGAAGTGCTGGCGGAGAGCGGCAGCCAGATCGACGCGAACTGGTCTCCGGATGGCGCGCGCATTATGTTTGGCGACTTCAACCACGATGCGGGCGGATTAAAGATTCGAATTCTGGATTTCAATTCCAAGAAGATTACGACGATTCCGGGATCGGATGGACTGTTTAGTCCGCGCTGGTCACCGGATGGGAAGCATATCGCGGCGCTTTCCCCGGACAACACCACGCTGATGCTGTTCGATTTCAAGAGCGAGAAGTGGTCGACGTGGCTGAAGGAGCCGGCGGGGACGGTGAGTTATCCAAGCTGGTCAGCGGATAGCAAGTACCTGTATTTCGATGACCTGGTGAACGATGCGGAGGCGATCCGCCGGGTGAAGGTTGGCGGAAGCGAAGCGGAGAAAGTGTTCGAGTTGGGCAGCCTGGAGCGGTATCCGGGAGCTCTGGGTCCGTGGAGCGGACGAGCCTCGGATGGTTCCTGGATGTTTGTGCGGGATCGCAGCACGCAAGAGGTGTACGAGCTGAGCATCGAGCTACCGTAAGCGAGTTGCGAGGGAAACGAGCCATGGGAAAAATTAAGAGCACGGTTGGGCGGTTTGGAGTTGCGCAGTTCGTCGCGATGAGCCTGGTTGTGTTTGCGGCGCTCGTCGCGCATTCCGGCGCGCAGATCTATGAGCAGGGCGACAACGACCGCAAGGTTGTGAACCGGGTTGATCCGGAGTATCCGGACGCGCTGAAGAAGCTGTACATCGGCGGAGTGGTGCGAGTTGAAGTGCAGGTTGCGGCGAACGGATCGGTGAAGAGCGCGAAATTGTTGGGCGGAAGCCCGATTCTCGGACAGTCCACGATGAAGGCGGTTCGGCAGTGGAAGTATGCTCCGGCGGGGGGCGAGGAGACGTTGACGGTTAAGGTTGAGTTTGATCCGCATCGGTAGCTCTCGCCACGGGGGCTAAAGCCCCTCATCATTTTCGCGTCTTTTACGCGGCCCTAAAGGGCCGCTCTTCCACTTAGCTTGGCGCTGAACGCCATCTTCCACGGTTGCGCTGAAGTCATCTTTGGTTCCAGTGCCGTGGGACGCTTTACGCATTGGCGGACAGGAGTGTCCGCCCCACGTCCGCCACTTCGGTTACATCTTTGGGTGGTGAAGCTTACGCCTGGAATTCGGAGGCTTCGGGGAAGCGCAGGTTGCATTTCGCCAGGGTGAGAGTGAGAAGCTCTTCGACTTTGGCTTCTTCGCAGTTGCGAGCCATCGCCAGTTCGCTGACCAGCAGGTAACGGGCGCGCTCGAGCATCTTCTTTTCGCGGAACGAAAGCGGCTTGGCTTGGTGCAGAGCGATCAGGCTCTTGAGAACTCCGGCGACTTCCAGAAGAGATCCGGTGCGCATGCGGTCGGAGTTTTCTTTGAAGCGGTCTTTCCAGTCGCCGTTGCCGCCGTTTTCCCCAATCGAAAGCAGGTCTAGAACCTTTTGCACTTCGCCATTTCGGACCACCCGGCGAAGGCCCACGCTGCCGGCATTCTGGCAGGGCACCATCACCTTGAGACTGCTGGCCTTGATGTGCAGGAGGTAAAACTTCTCGATGTTGGCGCCGATCGACCGGCTGCTGATCTGTTCAATGATGCCGACACCGTGGTTGGGATACACCACCTTGTCGCCAATGTGGAAATTCAAATCGGCACTACTCATAGTCGGGCACCCAGACGAGCGAAGGGGTTACTTGGGGAGAAGTACGGCCCACAGCTGAGAGTTATGGTACTACTCGGGGATCGGGAAGGCAAGCTGGACGCGGGTAGCGGGGTAGCGTGCTTTCAATCATTCTACGCGGTTTTTTTGCTCTTGCTGACTGATAAAAAACAGTTTAACCGCGGAGGGCGCGAAGGAATGCGCCGAGGGCACAGAGATAAATTCACATTGAGCTCGTACGGTGGGGAGGCGCAGCAGTAAGGATCTGAAAGATTGTGAGTTCAAAGTACGGCTAGAGATGCTTGTTGGTGGGGTGGATGGGCGGGGCGCCGACGGTACTTCGCTCGAGGCAGTTCTCGTCGGCTATTGTCGTTTACTTTCCATCCAGCCTTGGAGAATCAGGATGGCTGCCATGCGGTCTACGGCTTTGCCACGTTTCTCGATCGAGAGGTCGGTTTCGCGGAGAAGGCGGTTGGCCTCGGCGGAGGTGAGGCGCTCGTCCCACAGGTGGACGGGAAGTTTGAAATGTTTGCGAAGATCCTCGGCGAAGAGTTGAATCTTTTCGGCCTGGATGCCTTCGGCTCCACTCATTCGGAGGGGAAGTCCGACGACGATTTCCTTGACGTCGTATTCGCGGATCAGCCGGTGAAAATAGTAGAGGTCGTACTTCTTGTTCCTGCGGTGTAGGGTGTCGAGGCCTTGCGCGGTGATGCCGAGGGGATCGGAGATGGCGATGCCGATGCGACGCGCGCCGACGTCGAGACCGAGGACGCGGTGGAGCGGGTCGGTGGATTCTAAAGGCACCGGGGAATTATAAGGTTCATGAATCCCTACGGACGCATCGTTGCGAGTATCACCTTCGCCGGCGTTGAAACGCCGCGCTCTTGTCAAGCGTCTATGGTCGTTGCGGAGCTTCGCTCCGCGGACAGCCGGGGGCGGCTGTCCCCACATTAAACCACCTTCCTTTGCCCCACCTTCAGCCATCTCTCTATCAATGAGAGCGCATGGCTTTTCGGTAGGCGTCTACATTTTTGTTGTGTTCTTCGAGGTTGCGGGCGAAGCGGTGGTGGCCCTGGGCGTCGGCGACGAAATAATAGTATTCGGTCTGCGCGGGATGCATGGCCGCTTCCAGGCTGCTGCGTCCGGGATTGGCAATCGGGCCCGGGGGAAGTCCTGCATTGCGGTAGGTGTTGTAGGCCGAGGCGAAGCTCATGTCCGCGTGATGTAACGCGCCTTGATACGTTCCCGCCAATAATTCTGCGTAAATGATGCTGGGGTCGGCGTCGAGGGCGATGTGTTTCGTCAGGCGGTTGTAGTAGACGCTGGCAACTTCGGGGCGTTCTTCTGGGACGGCGGTTTCTTTCTCGACGATCGAGGCCATGGTGACCGTGGCGTGAAGTCCGCGATTCGCGTCGGGAGCGGTGCTGTACTGTTGCGTGACTAATCCAATCTGAGTTCCGACCTGGCGAAATTGTTTCACCATCGCCATGGCCATCTCTTGCATGGTCATCATTCGCGAGAACTGATAGGTCTCGGGAAACAGAAAACCCTCAAGGCTTTTCGCTTCGGGATCGATATCGGCGATGAGTCCCACGTCGGACTGCGCGACTTTCAGGAAGTCATCGGCAGGGCCGAGGCCTGCGGCCTCGATTGCTTTGGCGATATCGAACATGGTGAAGCCTTCCGGGACTACCACGGTGTGGAAGTAGACGTCGCCGCGACGGATGCGGTTTTGGATGTCGATGACGTTCGCGGGCTTCTCGAAAAGATATTCGCCAGCCTTGAGCGAGCGTCCATGGTGAATGTAGTGCCAGAAAATGAAGGCTTCCTCGCTGCGAATGACTCCCGCATTCTTCAACTCAGTTGCGATGCGGCGCGAAGAGTAACCGGGACGAAGCATAACGAATGTTTGGCCCGAGGGTTCGACTGGAGTAAGGAGGGCCCAGGCGAGCCATCCCGCGGCGCCCAGAGCCGCGATGAAGAAGAGCCAGAAGAGTTTGCGCACAGTAAAGTCAGTTTAGCCGATTCGATCGCGGAGACATCCTGACGATGGTGGTGCTGCTTTTGGAATGTCTCGGGGTCGGAAACTATCGAAGATCGTTGTGTGCGCCGCCGTTCTTAGTGGCTTGTTTTTCCATACTGCGAATGCCTGAATCTGGATGGAGAACGTGGTTCCTATTGGTTTTGAACCCTTTGGCGCGAGATATACTCAAATGTCCAGAGAGGCATCCTTATATCCGCATGAGAGTTAGGTCTTTTTACCCGGTCATCTTACTAACGTTGGGAATGCTGGGGACATCGGGTTGCGTGTTTCGTACCCGACCCGTGGAAGAGCAGTATTCCAAGGTTCCGCTAAAAGAGACCACTCAGCAGGGGTTGATCGACAGCATCAACCAGCAGTCGGAAGCGATGAAGTCGCTGAAGGCTACGGTTGATATCGATAGCTCCGCCGGCGGATTGAAGAAGGGCCAGGTCACCGACTACAAGGAAATTCGCGGCTATATCCTGGCGCGGAAGCCGGATTGGCTGCACATGATTGGCCTGATGCCGATCGTGCGGACTACGGCGTTTGACATGGTCAGCGATGGCCGCGACTTCAAGCTCTGGATTCCTCCGCGGAACAAGTTCGTGATCGGTAAGGATGAAGCGAGTGCTCCAATGACGGACCAGCCAATGGAGAGTATTCGTCCGCAGAATATTTACGAGGCATTGTTGATTCGTCCGATCGACCCGAATCTTGAGATCGCGGTGCTGGAAAATGGCTACGAGATGCTGCACGACTCGAAGGGTCGCCGCGTGCTGCAGGATGACTACGAATTGACCGTGATCAAAAAGTTCGGCGAGGGATGGAGACTTTCCCGCAAAATCTTTTTTTCCCGAACCGACCTGAAACCGTATCGCCAAGACTTCTACAGCGAAGATGGCAAAGTTGCGACCGATGCCAAGTACGTGCAGTACAAAGATTATGATGGCTTCAATTTTCCATCGCGCATCGAGATTTATATGCCGCAGCAGGAGTACGACCTGATTCTGAATATGTTGAAGGTGGAGATCAACACTCCACTGAAGGACGAGCAGTTCGTGCTGGCGCAGCCGCCGGGAGCGGTGGTGGTGCATCTCGATCAGCCGCAATCGTCGTTGGTGGTGCCGTTGGACCAGCGGTAACCGAGCGCCCGCACTATTCCATCTAACATATCGGCTCGCGAATACTTTCCACCGCGAGCCATCTATAGAGATAATGGTTTGAGCCTGCGAAGGGATGAAGCGCGCAGGCTCGATGCGAACTGCTGGGTACAGACCTCTTTCCTATGATGAATAAGATGGTATTCGCCAACCTGGTGCATCGGCCGACGCGGTCGATCATCACGACGAGCGCGATTGCGCTCGAAGTCACGATGATCCTGATGGTGGTGGCGCTCTTTTACGGGCTGCTTAACGGGTCGAAAGAGAGCCAGGTTGGCGTGGGCGCGGATCTGCTGGTGCAACCTCCAGGCGCGGCGGCGCTTGCGGGAATGTCGGGAGCGCCGATCTCGGTCAAGGTGGGTTCCGTGCTCCTGAAGGTGCCGCATGTGGCAGTTGCTGCCCCGGTGATTTGGGCATTCAGCCAGAAGCCGCTGGAAATTGTCTACGGCATCGATCTGGCCACATATGACCAACTGGCGCCGCAGTTCGTTTATCTTTCCGGCGGGCCGTTTCAAGGGCCGAATGATGTAATCGTCGACGACTTTTTCTCGGGGATGAATCATAAGAAAATCGGCGACACGATCGAGGTTTTGAATCATCCATTCCGGATTTGTGGGATTGTTCCGCACGGCAAGGGCGGACGCAAATTCCTTCCGCTGGAAACTATGCAGGATTTGATAGGCGCGGAGGGGCGCGCGTCGGTGTTCTACGTAAAGCTCGACGATCCTACGAAACTCGATGAAGTCGAAAAAGCGATCCAGGAAATTCCAGGGATGAGCAATTACGCGGTGCGCTCGATGAAGGAATATTTGTCGATGATGACGCCCGATAATCTGCCGGGATTCGACCTCGCGATCAAGATCGTAATTGGCGTGGCGGTGGTGATCGGATTTCTCGTGATCTTCCAGTCGATGTACACGGCGGTGATGGAGCGTACGCGCGAGATTGGGATCTTGAAGTCGATGGGCGCGTCGAAGTGGTACATCGTGAACGCAGTGCTCCGGGAAACCGTGCTGCTGGCCGTTGTCGGAATCATCGCGGGCATCATTATCAGCATGGCCACGCGGCGCGTGATCATGTTTGAGAAGCCGGTGCTGCGGCTGTTCTGGAGTAATGCCTGGGTGCTGCGCGCTACGGCGATCGCGATTGTGGGAGCGCTGGCGGGAGCGTTGTATCCGGCGCTGAAGGCCGCGCAGAGAGATCCGATTGACGCGCTGGCGTATGAGTAGGGGTTTATCTAGAGTAATGACTCTGTCATCCTGAGGCGCCGGGTTTGGGCGGCGAAAGGATCTGTGAAACTGCTTACAGCGGCATCGTAGAGGCGGGATTTGCAGGGGTCCTTCGGCTCGCAAAAAGCGCGAGCCTCAGGATGACAAGGCCGGAATAATGGTTAATGTTTCTTCTTTGTGGTGGGCTTTGGCTTTAGGGTCTTCGCGTATTCGTAGCTGAGATCGAGATACTTCTTCAGTTCTTTGGTGTTCTTCAACAAGCTGTCGGGGACCGCTACGTATTCCTTCATCACTGTTCCGTAGGCTTCGAACAGTCCTGTCTTGTATTTCTTCAGGAATTTTTCCCGGTCCTCGTCGGAGAGGCGAATCGCTAGCTTCGATTGATGCAGCAGCGTGAACATGTTTCCGTTGAGCGAGGTGTAAGGGTTGGTGTCGCCTTTGCGTTCGATGCCGGGTACGGTGGCGATGAGTTTGTCGTAGAGGGCTTCCTGTTCCGTGGGTGGGGATTTTTTTGGGGAAGGCATCGGGTTTTCTTCTTTCGCCCCTTCGGGGCTTTCTTTATGTATGCGCGCGCTTTCACGATGGAAGCGTCTCTGTGAGTTCAACACAAGGCATTGACCACAAAGGACACGAAGGTACACGAAGGAAATCTTTAACTGCTAGTCGGTCAAGAGGGGCTCTTACGCGGCCCTTCGACTCCGCTCAGGGCAGGCTCTGAAGGGCCGTTCTTCCACGGTGATGACTCGAAAGAGTATCCTCCTCGCGGACCTTTTGCTTTTCTTTTATCTGCCTGTGTACATCACGTGGACGTAGGTGCCGAGGCGGACATTGTAGGCCAAATACCATCCGTCATGATCGGGGTCGTCGTAGAGGACGATGTTGTCACTGTCCCAGAGCCAGTCGCCGCAGTAGCCCAAGTCAGGCGAAGCGACGCTGAAATAGAAGCCGCCGAACCAGAAACGGTTTGGGCCGCCTCCCACCAGTCTCCATTGGTGTCCGCGGCCGATAGCGCCGGGGAAGTGGCCATGCTCCCATGGATGGTCAAGGTGAAAGCGGACTTCTTCGCGACCGTAGTCGTGGCCGACCCACTGTCCATTGCGATGAACGTGCGGGGCTTCGGGGTGTCCTTCTTTGTCGTGAAAGCCGGGTTGCGGAGCGCGTGCGGTTCCGTGGAATGCGGGCGGACCATGGTGAGGGACAAATCCGCCGCCGACCTCGCGGTGCTGATTGTGTTGCGCCAAGGCAGGCAGCGACAGGACGAGAAACACAGGCACTAGATAAGGAAGAAGCTTCATTGAAATCCTCCGATGTGTTTAATAACACCGGAGGCGAGTTGGGGACTTCAGGGTTTACAAATCTTTGCCTTTGGAATCTGTGGAGGGACGGGGGCTAAAGCCCCACTTCTCAAGAGGGCTTCTTACGCGGCCCCTGAAGGGCCGCTCTTCCACGGTGCTGCTTGCCCGAAGGGCCGGGCTCTTCCACGGGTCTGCGGTCATTTTTTCAGGAGGCTGGAAGCGGGCTGGGCGATTTCGGCAAAAAGGCATTCACCACAAAGGACACTAAGGTACACGAAGGAACGCGTTCACTCAGGCTGTTAGCGAATTGCGATTCCCATTTTGAGAATCGAGACGGGCCGCGACGACGGTAAGGCGTCGTTGACAATTCTTTGCCCGGTAGGCTATCGTAAAAGCTTTGGCGGTAGTGTGGTTGCCCGCCTGATGGTCCTGGCGTCCTCGCCGGGGGAATCAACGAGCGGTCTTCTTTCGCAGCCTTATTCAATCTTGGGAGAGTTTCATGTCTACGTATTTCCCCAAAGAGGGGGAAATTGTGCGCAAGTGGTTCGTCGTGGATGCGGATGGGCAAACGCTCGGGCGCCTGGCTTCGCAGGTGGCGCGCATCCTTATGGGCAAAGAGAATCCGCGATATACGCCGTTTCTCGATACCGGCGATCATGTGATCGTGATTAATGCGGAGAAGGTCCGCACCACCGGTTTTAAGGCCGAGCAGAAGCAGTACCACCACTACACCGGATATCCGGGTGGATTGCGGACCGAGGATTACAGCAAGCGAATTGTGCGCAAGCCCGAAGCGATTATCGAGGCCGCTGTCAAGCGCATGCTTCCGAAGAACAAGCTGGCGGCCCACATGCTTTCGAAGCTGAATGTATATCGTGGCGACAAGCATCCGCACCAGGCGCAGAAGCCGCAGGAATTCAAGTTGATCGTGCGCGAGTACAAGCCGCGCAAAGTCGCCGTCTCGTAATTGGACGGGTCCGAGGAGCAGGAGATCCTTCGCTCCGCCGGAAAAGCGGCTGCGCTCAGGATGACAACACTTATGGAACTCCACTTCTGGTTGAAGCTAGAAGCTTAGGAGCTAGGAGCTAAGAGCTAGCATGGCTGAATTGGTTCAATACTACGGAACGGGACGCCGCAAGACGGCGATTGCCCGCGTTTATTTGCGTCCCGGCAACGGCGACTTCAAGGTTAACGGTCGCGCTTTCGAAGAATATTTCGTGACTCCGGCGCAGCGGTCGGCGGCAAAGGCTCCGCTGGCGACTTCGGATACGGGCGCTTCGTTCAACGTGATCGCCAGCGTTCTGGGTGGCGGCGTGCGCGGACAAGCGGACGCGGTGAAGCTTGGAATCGCGCGTGCGTTGATGCAGTTCAACGCGGAGCTGCGCAAGAAGCTGAAGGCCGAAGGTTACGTCAGCCGCGATTCGCGCGGCAAAGAGCGCAAGAAGTACGGACAGAAGGGCGCTCGCAAGCGCTTCCAGTTCTCGAAACGCTAATACCCGGTTGCGGGTTCCGAGCGGGTAGAGATTCCTCCGCCCCTCGCGTTCGCTCGGGGGTCGGAATGACAAGGGTTTGATTTGTTGGGAGCTATGAGCCAGAAGCTAATAGCTTGTTTTTAGGTGTTCAATTCTTTCCGTGCCTCGCGGCGCGGGGACGGAATGGCAATCGGAAATAAAGGTTCCAAAGTTTCACGCTTTGGACCTCGGGTTTCCGATGCAGACTAAAGAGGAGGTTAATTGGCTAACATCACCATGAAAGAGTTGCTCGAAGCAGGTGTTCACTTCGGGCATCAGACCAAGCGCTGGAATCCCAGGATGAAGGAGTTCATCTTCGGAGAGCGCAACGGGATCTACATTATCGATTTGCAGAAGACGCTGAAAATGTTCAAAGAGGCGTCGAAGTTTGTGCAGGATCTGGCTGCCGACGGGAAAATTGTGCTCTTTGTGGGCACCAAGCGTCAGGCGCAGGACGCCATCGCCGAAGAGGCGACGAAGTGTGGCGGATACTACATCAACCAGCGCTGGCTGGGCGGACTGCTCACCAACTGGGTCACCGTGCAGAAGTCGGTGAAGCGGCTGAAGGAGCTCGATGAGATGGCCACGGATGGCCGCTACGAGCTGCTGCCGAAGAAAGAAGTGATCAAGCTCGAACGCGAGCGCAAGCACCTGCAGGCCAACCTCGCCGGCATCAAGAACATGAACCGTCTGCCCGATGCGATCTTCGTGATCGATTCGAACAAGGAGCAGATCGCGGTGCGCGAGGCGCGCAAGCTCGGCATTCCAGTGGTCGCGGTTGTGGATACGAATTGCGATCCCAGCGAAGTGGATTATGTAATCCCCGGCAACGACGATGCACTGCGTGCGATTCGCCTGTTCACGTCGAAGATTTCGGAGTCGATTGCGGAAGGTTCGCAGTTGATGACTGACAAGCAGGTGGCCGACATGCAGGCGGCTTCGGATGCTGCGCAGGCTGCCGCTGACAAGGTTGGCGAGTATGTCAGCACCGAGGAAGCCGGTCCGGTGGATGCTTCGGAAGACATCAGCATGGAAGAAGTGCTGGGGGCGGGAACGCTCAAGAAACCGGCGGCGACTGAAGAGGCAGAAGTTCCGAAGGTTGCCGAGAGCCAGACCGTTTAGTCAGTCTCCGAGTTACGAGTACTCAGTACCGAGTACCGAGAAAACCGGGCTTTTGAGATATGACCCGCGCGGGTCGTGGTTGCAGAGAGTCCCGGCGCGGGTTTCTTTTTGTAGGTTCGAGTTTCAGGTTTCGAGTTTCGGGTGGCCTGAGACAGATACAGCAATGCAAATCACTCGGGACTAGAAACGTGAAACTTTAATGAGTACTACTATGGCAAATATTTCTGCAGCGCAAGTGAAAGATCTCCGGGAGAAGACCGGAGCTCCAATGATGGATTGCAAGCAGGCCCTGACTGAAGCAAAAGGCGACATGGAGCAGGCGGTTGTCCTGCTGCGCAAGAAGGGCGTTTCGGTCGCGGCGAAGAAGGCGACGCGCGTCACCAGCGAAGGTGCGGTGGCGAGCTACATTCACGCCGGCGGCAAGATCGGCGTGCTCGTCGAGGTGAACTGCGAGAGCGATTTCGTGGCGCGCACTGAAGACTTCAAGGAACTGGTGCACGACATCGCGATGCACATCGCCGCGAGCGATCCGAAGTATGTTCGCAAGGAAGATGTCACAGCCGCGGACTTCGAGCGCGAAAAGGATATTTTCCTGTCGCAGGCGATTGCCAGCGGCAAGCCCGCAAACATCGCCGAGAAGATGGTGAAC
Source organism: uncultured Acidobacteriota bacterium (assembly GCA_963819455.1). Classification (GTDB taxonomy): domain Bacteria; phylum Acidobacteriota; class Terriglobia; order Terriglobales; family Acidobacteriaceae; genus Sulfotelmatobacter. The sequence goes on along the minus strand of CAWFWF010000006.1, from coordinate 78,604 downwards.
GGAAAGATGGAGAAGTTCTATGAAGAAGTGTGCTTGCTCGAGCAGCCCTTCATCAAGGACCAAACCATGTCGATCACGCAGTTGATCGCGGCCAAGATCGGCAAACTCGGCGAGAATATTGCGGTGCGGCGTTTCGCGCGGTTCAAGGTGGGCGATGCTGGGGAAACCGTGGCCAGCACCAAGCCTACAGAGGCGAAAGCTGAGTAATTCCTAGGCGCCCTGCGGGGCGCCTTTTTTCTGCTATTGTGGCGAGAGCGCGGGCGAGGCGCCCCCGCGACAGCCGGCGGGTCGCCGGCGCTACTCAACGCGGCTACGGAATCCCCTCATGACGACAACTCCTGCGTTTAAGCGAGTACTACTCAAGATATCCGGTGAAGCGCTGGCGGCGAACCAGGGCTTTGGCGTCGAGACGACGCGGATTCACGAGGTTGCCGCCGAGCTGGCCGACGTCCACAAACTGGGAGTGCAGTTAGCCATCGTGGTCGGCGGCGGGAACTTTTTCCGTGGTGTCGCCGACCAGGCCAAGGACATGGACCGCGTTTCTGCCGATCATATGGGCATGCTGGCGACGGTGATCAATGCCCTGGCGCTTCAGGATGCGCTGGAGAAGCAGGGCGTATATACGCGAGTGCAGTCCGCGATCGAGATGAAGCAGGTTGCCGAGCCGTTTATCCGTCGGCGTGCGATTCGTCACCTGGAAAAGGGCCGCGTCGTAATTTTTGCGGGTGGCACGGGAAATCCTTATTTCTCGACTGATACCGCGGCTTCGCTGCGCGCCATGGAGATCAAAGCTGAGGCGATTCTGAAGGCGACCAAAGTCGACGGCATCTATGACGCCGACCCGATGAAGGTGGACGGCGCGAAGAAATTCAACCAGATCACCTACATGGAAGTTCTGCGGCTAGGGCTGAAAGTGATGGACTCCACGGCCATCAGTCTCTGCAAAGACAACAATCTGCCCATCGTGGTTTTCAATCTGAACCAGCATGGAAATATCCGGCGGGTGGTGTTAGGCGAGAAAATCGGCTCGATGGTGAGCGCTTAGTGAAAAAGCTTTAACCACGAAGGGCACGAAAGTTCACGAAGGAAATCGCAACTACTTCGTGGGCTTTCGTGTCCTTCATTGTTTAGGGTGCTCGGCTGATGCCGCCACGGGTTTATAATTTGACGTTTTGGTTACGGAGCAGGACGGAGCGGACTTATGGCAATCATGGCTTCAATTGCGGGATTGAAAGAGACGTACGGACAACTGAAGACGCGCATGGAGAAGGCGGTGGAAGATTTCCGCAAGGCCATGGCGTCGGTCCGGACAGGGCGAGCTTCGGTGCACATGCTCGACAACGTGACGATCGATTACTACGGCTCGCAGATGCCTTTGAACCAGATCGCACAGGTGCATGCTCCGGAGCCGCAGTTGATCACGGTGCAGCCGTTCGATCCGTCGTCGCTGCCGGCGATTGAAAAATCCATACGCGGCGGGGACCTGGGGCTGAATCCGATGAATGACGGAAAGCTGATTCGCGTGCCTGTGCCTCCGCTGACCCAGGAGCGGCGCCTGGACATGGTGAAGCATCTGCACCGGATTCTGGAAGAGCATCGCACGGCGGTGAGGAATATCCGGCGCGACGGAAACGACGCCATCAAGAAGGCGGCGAAAGATAAGAAGATTTCGGAAGATGAGGAGAAGAAGTCGCTCGACGAAATTCAGAAGCTGACTGATGACGAGATCAAGAAGATGGAAGAGATGAGCAAGTCGAAAGAGAAGGAAGTTACGGAGTTGAAGTAACGGGTTCGGCGTTCGGTTCGCTCTATCTTCCGGTTCATCCAATCAAAATCTTTTGGATCAAAATCCCCACCCTCTTTCGCGAACTACGCGTAAGAAGGGTGGGCAACCCTTGTTACTGGCGCTTCCCCGAGTTGAAACCACAAGGCATTCACCACGAAGGGCACGAAGGTACACGAAGGAAATCGTTGCCTATTCCGTCGATGAACGGGGACTAAAGCTCCATTCTCAAGAGGGCCCTTTGCGCGGCCCCTTCGACTTCGCTCGGGGCAAGCTCTGACGGCCGCTCTTCGACGATGTGTCCGCGAACCTGATCCGGCTTGAAACACGGGCCTGCCGCGAAGACGGGCCTTCGGCCCGGGACGGGCGAATGCGTCCGTCCCTACATGGAGCGTTTCGTCACATGGCGCTTATCGCTCCCCTATAATTGCCATTCATGAAGAATGTGGTTCATGCTGCTTGTCCGCACGATTGCCCGGATGCTTGCGGGGTTTTGATTACCGTGGAGGACGGGCGGGCGACGAAGATCCAGGGCGATCCGGAGCATCCGGTGACGCGGGGATTTTTGTGTGCGAAGGTGGCGAAGTATCTGGATCGGGTGTATTCGCCGGGGCGGGTGCTCTATCCGATGCGGAGAGTTGCTCCAAAGGGGCCTAGGTCAGCGGACAGGAGTGTCCGCTCCACAGAAAAGAGTCTCGATTCCACAGACATGCGGAGCTTCGCTCCTGGGCAGCCGGGGGCGGCTGTCCCCACACAATCTTTCCCCACATACGACGAAAACGTTTGGCAGCGGATTTCCTGGGATGAGGCGCTTGGGGAGATCACTGCGCGGCTGCGCGGGGTTGTGGAATCGTTCGGCAGCGAGGCCATCCTGCCGTACTCTTACGGCGGCACTCTTGCGACGTTGAATGGCGGCTCGATGGACCGGCGATTCTTCCACCGGCTGGGGGCTTCGCAACTGGCTCGCAACATCTGTTCCGCCGCGGGAGAAGCCGGGATGTTGTCGGTGCTGGGATCAAAGCTCGGCACGGAACCTGAACAATTCCGGCAATCCAAGTACATCATCGCGTGGGCTTCGAACATTCACGGAAACAACGTGCACCTGTGGCCCTTTATCGCCGAGGCGCGGCGTAACGGCGCAAAACTTGTCGTCATCGATCCGTATAAAACGCGCACCGCGCAATGTGCCGACTGGTACTTGCCGATCAATCCCGGCACCGATACGGCGCTGGCGCTGGGGATGATGCACGTAATCATTGGCGAAAAGCTGCACGACGCGGATTACGTCGCGAAATACACGCTGGGTTTCGAGCAGCTTCAGGAGAAGGTGAAGAAATACACTCCGGAGCGGGTGGCGCAGTGGACGGGGATTGCTGCCGATGATATCCGCAAGCTGGCGCGTGAGTATGCCACGGTGCGGCCGTCGGTGATCCGGCTGAACTATGGAGTGCAGCGTTCCGAAAACGGTGGCATGGCGACGCGCACGGTGACAATGCTGCCGTGCATCACCGGCTCGTGGAAAGAAGTAGGCGGCGGACTGCAGATGTCGTTGAGCGGCGGGGCCGACATCAATAGCAATGCACTCAAACTTCCGGAGCTGATGCAGACATCGTTAGGCCGCGCGGCGCGCACGATCAACATGGTGGAATTGGCCAGCGCGCTCAACGTGGTGAATGATCCGCCGGTGAAGGCGTTATTCGTCTACAACTCGAATCCGGCGGCGGTTTGCCCACGCCATAACGAAGTTGTGCGCGGACTGATGCGTCCCGATCTTTTCACCGTCGTGCACGAACAGTTCTTTACCGACACCACCGATTACGCCGACATCGTGCTGCCGGCCACGACGTTCTTCGAGCACAAGGATTTGCAGAAGGGTTACGGCCACTACTTTGTTCAAGTGTCGAACCAGGCGATTGAGCCGTTGGGAGAATGCCGTTCGAATGTCGAGTTGTTCCGCGCGTTGGCAGAGCGCATGGGATTCGAGGAGTCGTGCTTTCGCGAGAGCGTGGACGAGATGATCGACCTGGCTCTGGAGTCGGATTCTCCGTGGATGGTGGGGATGGATCGGGGGCGCTTGGAGCAGGGGGCGGTGCGGCTGAATTTTGGGGCTTCCGGTTCTGGGCTTCCGGCTTCCGGGGGCGCTTCCTCGCCTCCGACTGTTGGATCCACTTCGGCGGAGCCTGCGCCTTTCCTTCCTTTTGCGCAGGGCAACTTTGGCACTTCGTCGGGCAAGGCGGAACTTTATTGCGAGGAGTCTGATCGCGCAGGGGCTCGATCCGGTGGCGGAGTTCATTCCTCCGACAGAGTCGCGACACGGAAAGTCCAGCGGACTCCCGCTGGAACTGCTGGCGCGGAAAGCTGACAACTTCCTGAATACGACATTTTGCAATGTACCCACGGTGCAGCAGATGGAGGAAACTGGTCTGCTGGAGATATCGAGGGCGGATGCCGGAGCGCGCGGGATCGCGGACGGAGATCGCGTGAGGGTCTTTAACCAGCGAGGAGACATCCTGCTCAAGGCGCGTGTCGATGGCAAAGTCCAGCCCGGCGTCGTATCGGCGACGCTGAATTGGGCTAAAACGACGGCTGACTTCCAGAGTATCAACAGCTTAACCTCAGAAAAACTTACCGACATGGGCAACTCAGCCACGTTTTATTCCGTCTTGGTTGAGGTAGAGTTATTCAAAGAACAACCCAGTGGCTAAACGGCTCGCGTTTTGGGGGCAATCGATGCGCGCTGACGCCGGGATTTCATAAGCCACGGAGCCACAAACGCACGCGAACACCTTGGCGAGGGCAACTGCTGGGTCCGAAACGCGGCCGCTAGAGCCGCGACTTGGACGCTTTCGCTTGCGCTACCGTATAATGACAGTTTTCTTACATCCCAGAGGCTGAGGTCGTAGCGATTCCTTTTCGCTTTCATTCGGAGAACCTTGTTGTGCCTAAGCGCCCCAGCCGTTCTGGAGACGCGTCGGTGCCATCTCATTCATTTCAACGGTCTTGGATGAAAATGGCGTGGCGTGTCTGCGGCTTTGGGATGGTGGTCGGCATGGTTCTGATGGCGATGGCCAGCCTGTCCTGGGGGCAGAGCGACGTCGTGTCTGAGATCGATGTGACGGGCAACCGCCGAATTCCTGCCGACACGATCCGCGCCCGCATCTTCACCAAGGCGGGCGACGTTTATGACGCTCCGGCCCTGGAGCGCGACTTCAACTCCCTGTGGAACACCGGGTACTTCGAGGACATCAAATTTTCGCGAGAGCAGACGCCTAAGGGCTGGCGAATCATCGTCCAGGTGAAAGAGAAGCCGACGATCCGCACAATCGACTATGTCGGCCTGGGTTCGGTCTCGAACAGCGACGTGCTGGATCGTTTCAAGCAGGACAAAGTCGGACTGGTGGTTGAGAGCCAGTATGATCCAACGCGCATCAAGCGAGCGGAAGTCTCGATCAAAGGGCTGCTGGCTGAACACGGCCGGCAATTCGCGACGATCAAGACGGAAATCCGGCAACTTCCTCCCGCCGCGGTCGGCATCACTTTCGTGATCAAAGAAGGTCCGAAGGTCAAAGTCGGCAAGATCAAGTTTGAAGGCAACAAGAGCATCAATAGCCGGCTGCTGCGAGCATCGATGAAGAACCTGCGGCCGATCGGCGTTCCGCACTCGATCTTCCTGGAAAACATCTTCTCGAGAACGTACGACGCGACCAAGCTTGAGGAAGATACCGAGCGCGTCCGCGCCGAGTATCAGAACCGCGGCTACTTCAAAGCCAACATCACCGACCCAAAGACCGAGATTCACGACACCGGCCACAAGGGTTTCCACATTCCGCTATTGCAGTCGGGGCCGGGTAAAGCGGTCGATATTACGATTCCCATCGACGAAGGCGACAAGTACCGCCTAGGCAAGATCACCTTTAAGAACAACAAGGCTTTTTCGAATACGGTGGCACTGCGGTCGGTGTTTCCACTGAAGGACGGAGACATTTTCAGCCGCGAGAAAATCGCCAAAGGCCTGGAAAATCTTCGCAAAGCTTATGGCGAGTACGGGTACATCAACTTTACCGGCGTACCATCGACGACTTTCGATGACGATAAGAAGCTGGCAAACCTGGAGATCGATATCGACGAGGGCAAACAGTTTTATGTCCGGCGAATCGAATTCCAGGGAAATACGACGACTCGCGATAAAGTCATCCGTCGGGAATTAGCGCTGGAAGAAGGCGGCGTTTACAACTCGCGCCTGTGGGAATTGAGCTTGCTTCGATTGAACCAGCTTTCATATTTCGACCAGCTCAAGCCCGACGATCCCAACGTCACCGAAAAGAAGCTCGATGAAAAGAACGGGCAGGTCGACCTCTCGCTGCACGTCCATGAAAAGGGCAAGAACGCGATCGGCCTGAATGGCGGCGTCAGCGGGCTCGAAGGAGCGTTCATCGGACTGAACTACTCCACCAATAACTTCCTGGGACGCGGCGAGACTTTGCAAGTGCAGATCAGCCTGGGCAACCTGGCACGCAGCGTGTTGTTTGGATTCACCCAGCCCTACATGTTCGACCGCCCGCTGCAGTTCGGATTCACCGTCTTCGGCAACAAGGTGAATTTCGACCAGGCGCGGCAGCTCTCGATTTTCAGCGGCCAGAACTTGAACCTGCCGAGCGCCGTCCTGCAGAACCTGCAGAATTATTCGCAGTCGAGCGTCGGCTTCACGACATCGCTGAGCTATCCGCTGAAGCGATCGTTCAAGCGTTTGGGCATCACGTATTCGCTCGACCGATCCACGCTGCTACCTCTCAGTACCGCGTCGAAAACGCTGTTTGATTTCGTGGCGTTCCGCGGCATTTCCGGACCGAATGCGGTGAACGGGATCATCACCAGCAAGATTTTTCCGAATTTCTCGTTCAACACTTTGGATAGCGGCATCTCTCCGCACCACGGGCACCAGATGACGATGGGCGCGGAATTCGCAGGTATCGGCGGAACTGTCCGGTCGATCCGCCCGATCATTCAGTACAAGCAATTCATCCCGGTGCAGAATCGCCGTAACGCGGTGGGCTTCAGCATCAACGGTTCGTACATCAGCGGCTACGGCGGGCTGGTGGCGCCGCCATTCCAGCGCTCGTATATGGGCGGAGAGAATGATATCCGCGGCTTCGATATCCGCTCGATTTCTCCGGTTGCATTCTTGCCCAGTTCGAACGTGATTACGCTGACGAATCCGGATGGAAGCCCGGTGCTGAAGAATCCGTCCAACCCTCGGCAGGGAAACTGGACCATCCCCATTCCGGTCGATCAGATTGTGTTTCCTGGCGGCGACCTGAGCACGTGGTCGAACCTGGAGTATCGCATCACGATTGCCGGCCCGGTGACGCTGGCTCCATTTGTCGATACAGGCATCGATGCGATTGTGCGGCGTTCGCAGTTGCAGATCGCGACCCAGCAATACGACCAGGTGATTAGCACTCCATTTGGCTGCCCGCAACTGGATGCCGGTTACAACTGCCAAGGCGGAAGCGTGCTGAACCCGGTTCCATCGAAGTACTTGACGGTGTTGGATTCGACGAACTGGCGGCCGCGCGTTTCGACCGGACTTGAGTTGCAGATGTTCCTGCCGGTGATTAATGCGCCGTTCCGAATTTACTGGGCGTATAACCCGCTGCGCTTGAATGAGCCGGCGAATCCGCCGATCCCGATTACGCGTGCGATGTTCCCGGCTGGAGCGGCCGGAGATTATACGTATCACTTGGCGGTGAACACTTATGCGCCGAGTTTCCTGTTGCGAGAGCCGCGCAAGACGTTCCGGTTCACGGTGGCAACGACGTTCTAGCGGGGACGGGTTGCTGTGGAGAAAAAAAGCCATAACCGCCGAGGGCGCGGAGGAATCGCGCAGAGTTCGCTGAGAAATACAAACTGAGTCAGTACCGCGTGACGAACCAGGTTTGACGCGTTTATGGCAGGGTCACTATAATCCTTGTGGTTCACGCCATCGAGGGATTGTTAAGGAGTGGACGGCAAGTCCGGCGTGTTGAGCTGGCATCTACGCGCCTTATCCGATGGCGGCCGCTACCGCAGCGGAAACCTCATTCAGTGCGGCCCAGCGTTGACTGAAGAAAAGATGAGAGCGACAGTCGAAGTCATTCCCGGAACCATGTTCCAAGGAGTTCAACCGATCCAATGAAAAGCAAGTTCTTGTGCGTTCTTCTGGCAGGTGCGGCGACGTTTGCAACGTCCGCACTGGCCCAAACCGGCAGCGCTGCCACACCCAAGACGGGATCAGCGGCTGCTACACCGGCGACTTCGCCTGCCACCACGACTACTCCCAGCACCGGCACGAAGGTCGGGACCATCAACATCCAGGAAGCGATCTTTGGCAGCAATGAAGGCCAACGCGAGCTGCAGACCCTGCAGAAGAAGCTGGAACCGAAGCAGACGGAACTGAAGGGTCAGAACGACGAATTGGAGTCGATGAAGAAGCAGCTTTCGACTCAGCAGGACAAGCTGAACGAAGAGGCCCTGGCGGGCCTGAAGAAGCAGATTGAAACCAAGCAGAAGACTTTCGATCGGGCCGTGCAGGACTTCCAGGAAGAGGGAGGCAATCAGCAGCAGGACATCGCTACCAAAATCCTGCAGAAGATGGCGCCAATGATCGTGAAGTATTCGCAGGACAACGGATTCGGCATCATTGTCGATACGTCGAAGCCGTGGCCGCAAAGCAACGTCCTGTGGTGGGGTGAAGCGGTAGACATCACCCGGCCTGTCGTAGAGGCTTACAACGTTCAGTCGGGAGTGGCCGCTCCGCCACAGACGGGTGCGACGCCGAAGCCGGCTGCTCCAAAGCCCGCCGGAACTGGCGCGGGAGCTGCGAAGCCTGCAACGCCGAAGGCAACCGAGCCTCCGAAATAGTTCGCGACTCCGTTTGAGTCTAAAAAGTTCCACAAGGCCGCGTTATTGCGCGGCCTTTTTTATTTGTGCGCGAGGCCGCTGTGCGAGCCTTCGCGGTGTCCATACCAGCAAACAGATTTCACGACTGGGAGGACATTATGTTTGCCGATAGTCTGCTCGATACTTCATGGGCCCAACGCAGCCGCCGCAGCTGGATGACTCTGACTTCGTTTGGAGTGCAGGCCATCGCGATCGCGGTGCTGCTGGCAATTCCGCTATTGACCACCGTAGGGTTGCCGCTGGCGCGGGTTGTGTCTACGCCGCTTAGCGCAGGCAGAATGGATCCCGGGCCGGCACGAGTGTTTGAACACGCGCGGAGTGGAGGGGTCCAGGTCATACCTTATGACGGACGAATCCGGGTGCCATCGAGTATCCCGACCGGGATTCCCAAGGGCGGGGATTCAACGCCGCAAACCGGCGGCGGAGGCGACGGCCTTCCCCAAATCGGCGACATCGTCGGAACTCCGACCGGATTCCCGATTATCGGCAGTGGAACTCACCCCGTGATGCCGGTAGTCGCTGCGCCCGTGCATCCACTGCGTATTTCGAGCATGCTGCAGGGAAGTCTGATTCGCCGTGTCGAGCCGCTGTATCCGCCGCTGGCCCGGAATGCGCGCATTCAAGGCTCGGTTGTGCTCGATGCCGTGATCAGCAAGGAAGGTGCAATCGAGAACCTGCGGCTGATCTCAGGGCACCCACTTCTGGTGACGGCTGCCGTCGATGCCGTGCGGCAGTGGCGATATAAGCCATACATCCTCAATGACGGGCCGATTGAGGTGGAGACGCAGATTACCGTCAATTTTGTGCTGGCGAATTGAACGGATGTCGTGCGGATTGAAAGGGCTTGCTCCATTCCTCTGGAAGCAGCGAGCGCGGGGCGCGCTCGCTACAGCCGGCGGGGCGCCGGCGCTACTTTGCTACACGGGAGTAGCCCCGGCGTAACCTCGGCGTGGCGAGGGCTGCCGCTATAATCGCGAAAGTGGCTACCACCGCAGAAATCCTTAGCCGCGTGGCGACGCGCCCGACTTGGGCGGACGTCTCACTGGCGGCGCTCCGGCAAAACTTTCGCACCGTGCAGAAGCATGTGGGCGCGGTGACCGTATGCGCTGTCGTGAAGGCGGACGCATACGGGCATGGCGCCGTTGAATGTTCGCGCGCGCTTGAGGCCGAGGGAGCGAAGTGGCTGGGTGTTACTTCACTCGACGAAGCGATCCCGCTGCGCGAGGCGGGCGTGCAGGCCCGAATCCTGTTGATGACGGGCTTCTGGCGTGGTGAAGAGGCGGAGATCGTCCGCCTCCACTTGACTCCCACGGTATGGGAGCCTTGGCACATTGAAGCGCTCGATAAAGCGGCGTCCGCGCTCGGCGTGGCACGGCATCCTGCGCATCTCAAAGTTGATACTGGGATGGGACGGTTGGGCGTGGCGATCGACAGGCTTCCCGCGGCGCTGGCGGCATTCGGAGCAGCAAAGAATCTTGTGTTGGAAGGTTTGTCGACGCACTTGGCGTCGTCCGAAGTGATGGATGCGCCATCCGTTGCAGATCAGGAGCGCGCATTCGAAACGGCACAGCGAATGGTTCGCGAGGCAGGCTTCTCGCCGACGTTCGTACATATGGCGAATACGGGTGCGGTGATCTCGAGGCGCGAGACGTGGAATTCGATGGTGCGACCGGGCGTCGCATTGTACGGATACTATCTGCCATTCCAGCGCGCCGGCCGCGAAGTGAGTGGTGGAACCTTGCGCTTGCCGGTCAAGCCGGTGCTGACGTGGAAGACTCGCATCCTGTCGTTGCGCGACGTGAGCGCAAACCAGCCATTGGGATATAACGCGACGTATGTCACCAAGGCTCCCGCGCACATCGCTGTGCTACCCGTTGGCTACGCGGACGGCTATAACCGGCAACTCTCGAATCGCGGACGGGTGATTCTCCGCGAGCATTACGCACCTATCGTTGGCCGCATCTCTATGGATCTCACGCTCGTCGATGTAACGGGAATTCCTGGCGTGGGTGTGGGCGACGAAGTGATCCTGCTCGGAGCTGGAGAAGGCCTCAGCGTGGACGCTCTGGAACACGCCGAGCTGGCGAACAGCACTCCTTACGAAATTCTCTGCAATATTTCTAAGCGGGTTCCGCGGCGCTATCCTAGTTAGAGGCGGCTTCCGGCTTCCGGCTCTCGGCTTCCGACTTTTCGCTCTACTTCTTCGCCATTTGGCATTGGATTGGTCACTGCTTGGTGCGCATTGCTGCCGTTGACTGCAACTGCGCTCAGGTTGCGTTTCCCGCTTGTTACACTGGAAGGTTGCCTATGCCTTCTCGTTACGCACAGTGGATGTATGACTGGGAACACCGGCTGACTTCGGTGGATGACAATCGCGTGGTGCGTCCGTTGGAGTGGGGCGTGGAATGGGCGCGTGACTGGGGGTGCCGGAATGGCATTCCGCCCGGGCAGATGCCTGCCGATCCGGAGAAGTTCTTTCACGATTACAACCAGCGCATCGTTGCGGCGAGCGACGAATTCTTTGCTTACGAGACGCCAAAGGATTTCCGCTTAGAGAAGCGGGAAGTGCAGGTCTTCTCAACGCGCGCCGTCCCCGATCCGAAACTTGAAGCCAAGGTGAAAGGAACTTTCGGGGAGTTTCTGAGATTCACCTCTCCGGCAAAGACGCCTTATCCGGAAAACAATTTAGTAAATGCGCGGTGGTTTCCGGCCTCCGGACGCCGCGCCATTGTGCTGCTTCCCCATTGGAATTCCGACGGTGTGGCGTATGTCAGTCTTTGCCGTGCCTTGAACTTGATGGGAATCGCGGTGCTGCGCTTGAGCATGCCGTATCACGACATTCGCATGCCGGCGGAGATCAAGCGTGCCGATTACGCTGTGTCCGCCAATATCGGACGCACGCTCGATGCGGTGCGACAGGGCGTCTTCGATATCCGCAGCTGCCTGGATTGGCTGGAGACGCAAGGCTATAACCAGTTGGGAATTGTGGGCACCAGTCTTGGTTCGTGCTACGCGTTCATTGCCGCGGCGCACGACTCACGTATCAAGGTAGCGGCCTTCAATCACGCTTCGACTTATGTGGCCGATGTGGTGTGGCATGGGCAGTCGACTCGCCACATACGGCAGGGAATTGAGCAGGCAATCGATCTGGAGAGTTTGCGGCAGTCGTGGCTGGCGGTCAGTCCTATGTCGTATTTCAAGCAGTTTGCGCGGTGGCCGCGGAAATCGCTGATCATCTACGCCAAGTATGATCTGACATTTCTGCCGGAGCTTTCTCTGCAGACCGTCGAGGAATTCGAGCGTCACGGCTTGGACTATAAAGTCGCGGTGCTACCCTGCGGCCATTACACCACCGGCGAGACACCCTACAAGTACATGGATGCGTGGCACCTGATCTCGTTCTTACGATCCGCGTTTTAAAGCTCGGCGGCGTCGAAGCCGAGCTTCCCGCTTAGGTAGTCGAAGTCAGAGGTTCGTGCCCGTCACCCGAACGAGTCTGCATCTGGTCGCCCGAGAGTAACGGTTGTCCGCTGCGCAAAATGTGGGAGAGCCATGCGCCGGCGGCCTGGCTGGTGAGGATGGCGGTTAGTACAAGCGTCGTATAGAAAACCGCATTGATGATGCCGGCGTCGAAAGCTACGCTGGCGAGAACGATTCCCGGCCCGCCGCGCGCATTCAAACTTGTGGCCAGGTTCATGGAGTCACCTAAGCTGAATCCTGCCAGCCGTGCTCCCAATCCTGCGGAGAGAAGTTTCACCGATGACGACAAGATGAGGAACACCGCCAGCATCGTGAATGAGAATGTCTTACCAAGATCCAGCCTGTAACCTACGACGGCGAAATAAATCGGGATGAAGACGGCGAAGGAAACGTCCGAAACTGCGTGGACTGCCACTGTGGGCGAGTCGGGTGCCGCGGTGATGGCGTAGCCCGCCAAGAATGCGGCAAAAACCAGGCTGATCCCGAGCAGCGAAGCGACAGTCGAGTATGCCAGCAGGACCACGACGACGTAGGCGATTGGCGAAGTCGCTGCCAAAACATTCCACCGCGAACGCGTGAGCCATGCGAGCAGCTTTGGTGCAACAAGCATTCCAAATCCGAAATAGATGACGGTGAGCGCGACGTGCAAGGCGATCTTGCGATTGGGAACGCTTCCCGATTGCGCCAGCGCGGTGGCTATTGCTAACACGGCCCACAAGAGGATGTCCTCAATCACAGCTACGCTGAGGATGAGCCGGGCAAAGCGCGTGTGGAGGATTTTCAGGTCGTAAAGAATTTTCGAGATCACCGGGATGGAGGTGACAGCCACTCCGATGCTTACTACCAGCATCAAAGGCAGGGTGGCGTGAGATGTTCCAGCGAGTAATCCCAGTGGGATAAACGGAACTACGCACAGGGCAACTATGAATGGAGTGCCGGTTCCGAGAATGCCGAGCCACGCTACTTGCCGCTTATCTTCCTTGCTAAACAAACCTTTGGTTTCGGCGCCGGAGGCGAACATGAGAAGCAGGAGTCCGAAGTTGTAGAGAAACGAGAGCGCCGCGGAGTACGGCGCGCCGGCTTGCGAGCCTGGATGGATGGGAAGCAAAGCGGCCGACAAACCAGGCGCAAACCTTCCTAGTAAGGATGGTCCCAGCAGCACTCCAGCGAGAATTTCTCCGACAACCTTTGGCTGGTGGATGCGGGTGAACAGGTGCCCGAGAAGGCGAGCCGCCGCCAGCAAAATGAAGAGGAAGATGATGAACGAGCCAAAATCGTCATTCGACATATGGAGAAAATCACCCTTATAACTGCCATAGATATGTTGCCCTGCGAGTTCGGGGGGTTGACTCGGGGCAGGGTTTAATACGCGTACCAGCTGAAACAGCTTGCAATCCATCCGGCCATGCGCTGGATCGCCGGACGGGGCTCTGCGGCGGTTGAATGTGGTGGCGCAATATTTTGCACTCTTTTGGCGCAGGTCTCGTTTAGAGCCTTATCGGAACTTACGTTCAGCAGCGGTGGCGTCATGATTTTTTTCTCAGAATCAATCAACTGGCTCGCACGCGTTGTGCGGCGGCAGCATCAACGGGATAGTCGAAGCGCTGCAACGTGTCGTGCGCAAATTCTTCGACGATCTTCAACTGGGACTCTGTGAGAGCATTCCTCCAGCCTTGGATGGAGCCTTTTCCTACCCAGCGGCCGAATTCTCCGGGACTTTTGGGCAGCGTCTTAGCCTCGTCTTCTTTCACCCGCATCTGCTCGAGAGAGTTGCTGCGAACCGCTTTGCGGATGATCGCGGGATCAACTTTCTTTCCAAGAAAATCGAGGCATCGGGAGACAGCCTTCTCAAGGTCGGATCGCACTTCTTCGAAGCGCAAGAGCAGGAGGTCCCCTCGCCTGGCGAGAGGCGAATTTGTCCAGCCTTCGACGTGGTCCTGCCAGGAACCGAAGCGCGTCATGTGTCCGCGCATGAAGGGGCGCACATATTCATCCAAAGTGCGGATGTGGACTACATCGAGCGCCGTTTCGCGGGCAAAGCTGGAGAGCATCACGTCGCGGACATCGCGCACCACGTAAATCGCGCGCTGATACTTTCGGCGGTAGGGCTCGTGCGTCTTGATGAGGCATCCGCCACCGGGCACGAGAGGATGGGCGTGAACGTGAACTCCAATTTCCGGAATCATGCGCTGAATCGAATCGAAGCTGGAAGGAACTCCGCTCATGACTTCGGCCAAGACGAAGCGAAGGAGAGTGTTACCGGACCGCGGATACGAGGCGAGAAACACGTCGCTGTTGTCGAGGCCGAGGTGCCGCAGCCAGACGATCGGCGCGCGCAGCTGCGTGCGCGACGCCCGGGCCCGTAAGCGGCGGAGAGCAGACATTACGAGCGAGCCGCCCCCTGAGCGGTGCTTCCCGGAATCGAGTTGGTGTGACTTCCATCGCGGCGGCGAGCCTTCCGCTCGCGATAGCGCCGAAGCAGAGAGATGGGGATGAGCGAAAAAACCGTGGGTGAGACTCGATCGCGGAGTCGCAGGCAGGTATACCGAAGCCGATCCTCCAGGCGCGCCAGCAAGGGCACAGGGAGTCCGACGGACTCAGAGGAAGCGTACGCCGGCCATAATCCAGAATAGCGGCTTCGCCAAGTTGCGACGTAGCTGGCGATCAATACTCTGAGATCTGCGTCAATCAGTTCCGGCCGTGGACCACGAACGATTTTGTCTCCCTTGAGATTGGCATGATGCCGGCCATCGAGCAGCGCCGAGCGATCGGCGCCCTCGAGAGTCGATAGAGAATCGTCATACGGAATTTGCAGGAAAGTGCAGACGGTACGCATGACCGAAGCGTGTATCCGCAATTAAATCCTCGTAGTTAACCTGGCAAACCCGCTTGCCACGTGCGACGAGACGGTCGCATTCGCGTTTGAAAACTCCATATCCGACGAGACCGCTGAACGCCGCGCCTTTCCGGCTGAAATAGGAATTGCCCAGCGATGCGGCGCGCAAGATGCTGTTGGCGGTGCCTTTGGGATCGCGCCAGACGATGATGAAGCGCGCGTTCGGGAACTCGTCGGCCATTTCGTTTAGCCGGTCGAAATAGTTCGGAGATTTGTCTCCCCAGATAGTCGCGCCGCGGCGCCGGGCATAGAGTTTGTGAGCCGTCGAGAAGGCGTCGGCGAAGTGTGAAATGCCCGAGCCAATTTCGGAAGGCTCGAGTCCGTGACGAGTGAAAGCGTTATTCCAGAATTCCCAGCGCTCGGTCCAATCGCAAAATGGCTTCGGCTTGAGGAAGACCGGCTTCAACAGCATCAAGTCGGCCTCGTACATGAGGCCGACCTGTGGATGCTTGTTCAACAGCGCATACAGCAGAGACGAGCCAGAGCGCCACATGCTCACTACGAACAACGGCCCGGGGGCCATCGCATCCTTCAGTCTGGGCGGCGCCTGCACTGCGGGTTTCATGCTCGAACCTCGGTGAGACTTGCTTCCGCGGCGATTGCGTCCGAAATGCCCGCCTCGGGCCTCATCTGCCAGACTCCGTCGACTTGTTCGACGATGGTGAGAGCGCCGGTGGACGGTCCGCCTCGAACCGGGACGCGATCACGGTCGCCGTGTTCCAGGATCGTTTGGGTCGCGAGCAGGTTGCGGACGTGAGTCACGGCCACGACGTATCCCGGAGACTGCAGCGCGAGGTTCATCAACTCCGACAACCGGCGCGAGTAGCGGCCATAAAACTGATAAAACGATTCGCCGCTGGGCGCGGGCATATCTGGGTGGCGATTCAGGAGATTGAGAAAGGGAATAATGTCGTGAACGCGCTGGCCGCAAAATACTCCAAGATTCCAGGGACGAAGCTCGGTGGCATGGGTCACATGCGCGTGGGTGCGACGGCGGAGCACCTCCGCAGTTTGGCGGGCGCGGCGAAGATCCGAGGAATAGATGGCCTGAACCGGATAGTCCGCCAGGCGGTCCGCGGTCTCGGCGGCTTCTTGCAGGCCTTGTTCATCGAGCGGAATATCGAGCCAGCCCCGCAGCCGTTCGTCCCTTCCGGGAACGTTAAGAGAGGTGTGTCCGTGGCGTACAAGAATGAGCTTTCCCATGGCGAAGAAACTCCTGACTTAAAAATGCCAGCCCGGTTGGAAACCACAGAAAACAAAGGCTCCAACTGAGCTGGGGGTAACGGGGAGGGATATACAAGTAAATCAATCGACTTACTTTGTAATACTGCTGTAACAATCCCCGAGTGTCAAGGGTTTTTGAAAAGAAAAAAGACCCTAGTCGATGGTGGTATTGCGGCGAATGGAAGTGCTGGTCGCGCGATACTGCGCAGGGATGCCTATAGATAAAATACAACGATGCACTCCGCTCAGATCTCCGCGCCCGATTCGATCGTCGAACACCACTGCGGCGAGTTCGTTGTCAGTACCGATCGCGCTCGACTCAACGTTGATGTGATTCACGGTTTCCTGACGAACTGCTATTGGTCGAAAGGAGTTCCGCGGGAAGTGGTGGTCCGAGCCATCGAGCACTCCCTGTGCTTTGGCGTTTATGATAGGAGCGGCGCGCAGGTTGGCTTTGCCCGGGTGATCAGCGACTTCGCGACATTCGCATATGTAGCCGATGTTTTCGTACTGGATACACATCGCGGCAACGGCTTGGGAAAAGAGTTGATGCGAGCCGTGGTCGCGCATCCGGGATTGCAGGGACTGCGGCGCTGGAGCCTGTCGACGCGTGATGCGCACGGGCTCTATGCGCAGGTAGGATTTACGCCGCTGAACTTTCCCGACCGGTATATGGAGATTCTGCGGCTGAACGCATACGAATAATTCAGGACGGATATTACTCATGAAAACTGCTGCGATGTACCGCCCGTTGTCCGAGAGCGATCCCCAGATTGCCGCTGCCATCGATAATGAAGCGCGGCGCCAGCACGAGGGGCTGGAACTGATTGCCTCGGAGAATTTTGTCAGCGAGGCCGTCCTCGAAGCTGCCGGATCGGTGTTCACGAACAAGTATGCCGAGGGATATCCCGGCAAACGTTATTACGGCGGTTGCGAATACGCCGATGTCGTCGAGAACCTGGCACGCGACCGCGCCAAGCAATTGTTCGGAGCGGAGCACGCAAATGTTCAGCCTCACGCAGGATCGCAGGCCAATATGGAAGCCTATGCCGCGGTGCTGCAACCGGGAGACACAATCCTTGGACTGAACCTGGCGCACGGCGGGCATCTCACGCACGGACACCACCTGAATTTTTCAGGGAAGACATACAAGATTGTTCCGTACGGCGTCACCAAAGAAACGGAAACGATCGACTACGACGAATTGGAAAAGCTTGCCGAAGAACATAAGCCGAAACTGATCGTGGGCGGCGGCAGTGCGTATCCGCGAACGATAGACTTCGTGCGCATGCGGCAGATTGCCGACAAAGTGGGAGCGCTTTACCTCGTCGACATGGCGCACTTCGCCGGACTGGTCGCGGGCGGGGCCCATCCGTCGCCCGTGCCGCACGCACATATTGTGACTTCGACGACGCATAAGACTCTGCGCGGGCCGAGGGCGGGCATGATTCTTTCGAAAGCCGAGTTCGGCGCGGCGATAGACAAGGTCGTCTTCCCCGGCATGCAGGGTGGGCCGCTGATGCACATCATTGCCGCGAAAGCGGTCTGTTTCCAGGAAGCGATGCAGCCCGAATTCCGCGACTATGCGCGGCAGGTCGTCGCGAATGCCAAGGTACTGGCGCAGTCGCTGGCCGAGGAGGGCTTCCGCATCATCTCCGGTGGAACGGACACTCACCTGATGCTGGTTGACGTTTTCTCCAAAGGGATGCTGGGCAGCGAGGCCGAGAAAGCGCTGGGCGAGGCCAGCATCACCGTCAATAAGAACGCCATTCCGTTCGACACTAATCCTCCGATGAAGCCGAGCGGGATCCGCATCGGTTCGCCGGCGATGACCACGCGCGGGATGAAAGAAGACGAGATGCGGCAGATTGCACGCTGGATCGCCGAATCGCTGATGAATCGCAACGATGCGGCTTTACTGACCAAGGTACGCCGCCAGGTTCTGGATCTTTGCGAAGCGTTTCCGCTGTATGCGGAGCGCCGGGCTAAGGTGCAAGCCGAGGTGCGCGCATAATTCAGTCAGTCACCGTCAACCGGCTTGTGTTTAAATGCACTCGGTGAAGATCGGCATCGACGTCCGGCGGATGACCGAGTTCGGCGTCGGAACCTACATCCGCAATGTGGTCCGGTCGCTGAGCCGCCTAGACCGCGAGAATGAGTATTTCCTGATCGGGCCACCCGACAAGGTGAAGGAAATGGGAGTGCTCCCTCCCAATTTCCACAGTGTTTCCATCCTCGCTCCAGATCGGTCGGTCCAGGGATATCGCGAATTCCGCTCGGCTCTCCAGGGGCTGCACTGCAATCTGGTTCACATCCCGAATCTTTTTTCTGTGCCGCGGTTTCTGCCTTGCCCCTACGTGATGACGGTGCACGACATGCTGGAACACCTTTCGCGGGCGCGCCAACAGACGGGATTCTGGGGCGCATGGCATCTGCAGATGACCAAGCGGGTATTGCGGGGAGCGGCGCGGATCTTCGCGGTATCGAACTTCACACGGACGGAAATCGAAAAGCTGTTTCAGATTCCCACGAACCACATTGAGGTCGTCTATAACGCGATCGACGAGCGCTTCCTGCATGGACATGCCGATGCCGCCGACCGCGAGTTCATCGCGCAACGCTACCAGGTGACGTATCCCTTTCTGCTTTATGCCGGCCGCATCAGCCCGCACAAAAATGTGGTTCGCATGATCGAAGCTTTTTCGGCGCTGAAAACCGAACTGGAGAAAGAAGCTCTTTACCCTGATCTGAAGCTGATCATCATCGGGGACGATCTGTCGGGCAATCCGGATTTGCGGCGGACTGTGGTCCGCAGCGGCGTGCAGCATGACGTGCGCTTTTTGGGGTTTATCCCTATCGAAGTGTTGCGCATTTTCTACGATGAAGCGAAGATCTTTGTCTTCCCGTCGCTCTACGAAGGGTTCGGCTTGCCGCCGCTGGAGGCGATGGCGCACGGAACTCCGGTGGTGACGTCGAATGTTTCGTCGCTGCCTGAGGTGGTGGGAAACGCCGCGGTCCTGGTGAATCCGGAGAATATTTTCGAGATCAGCCGCGCCCTGTTTCGGGTGCTGACGGACAAGGCCCTGCGCGACCGCATGAAAGAGCGTGGGACCAAGCAGGCGGCGCGGTTCTCCTGGGACTCTTCAGTTCGAAGGGTTTTGGACGTGTACCGGCAGGTCGCGCAGGACAATGCATCCCGCTCGTAAGCAGAATCGACTGCACTCTAAAACCGGCCAGGGGGAATTGCTTGCTGTTGCCGGCTTCTCAAATGGTTTCAGCAGTCGCGGGCAGGAGTGCCCGCGCCACATAAGGATAAGGTCCGCGCGTGGGGCGGGAGCTCCACTAGAGCTTACGGTCCGAGTTATTTGGAATCCGGTAACAACGAATAGCCCGGCGACATGATCGCAAGCTTATGGAGCTTTCCGGTGAGGCGGGTCTTATCGGCGTCACTCTTGGCGGTGGTAAGGCGCTTGCGCAGCTTAAGGACTTTTTCTTTGCGGGTACGGCGCCGGCGAATCTCGGGCCGGCGGCTCGGTGCTGACATGTAGTGCTCCTGAAGTTTGAATTTGACGTGGCCGCCTGTCGGGCAGAAACCACTGCAACCATTGGAACGGAGACGCTGGAAACTGTCAATGCGGACGGCTATGCGCGTGGTGGCTCAGTCTGAATCTTTCTTCTCGACTTTTGTGGTCCTTGCTTGCCTGAAAACTAAATCTTTGACCGCTGAGGCGCAGAGAGAAATGTCGCTGAGGGTTCTGAGAGGTGTTGGTGACCTACATATAGTCGAACAATGTCATAAAGCCGTAGTCCATATGCAGTTGCTGGTGGCAGTGGAAGAGCGTCAGGCCGGGATTGTTTGCCGTGAAGTCGACCTCGACTTCGTTATAGCCGCCGACCATCACGACATCTTTCATCACTCCTGCCGTTGGCTTTCCAGCAATCTTCGTAAGTTCGAAGCTGTGACGGTGCAGGTGGATGGGGTGAATATCGTCGCTGGCATTGCGCATGCGCAGGCGATATCGCTTTCCCTGATGAAGGCGGTACGAGGGCTTCATGGATCCGGTGGAGAATGCGATATCGTTGATCGTCCAAAGATTGAAGCCGTGATCGGCGGCGTTGTTTTTCGCGAAGGTGATTTCGACTACTTCGTCGGGATCGGCGGGAGTTCTCCTGGTGTCAGCGAATCGCGCGTAGTTCCAGTGAAATGGTTTCGGAGGAGTCCAGACTGCTTTGCTTTTTTGCCCGGCATACTCGACGATGATGCCCATGCCATGGGCGCGATCGTCATCGGCAAGGTCTCCCATGATCCAGACGCCGGGATGATTCATCTCGACGATTGCAGAGATGCGCTCGGCGGTACCCAGCCATAGCACCGGCACTTCGGCTGGCGTTGGCACAGGGTTGCCATCCAGCGCGATGACCTTGAAGGTGTGGCCTGGAAGGGCGAGGCTTCGGATCTCGGTGGCGCTGCCGTTCAGAATATGGAAGAGAACGCGTTCGCCGCGCTTTACGCGGATGGGCTCTCCGTGGCCCAACATGCGTCCATTGATCGTGAAAGAGCGATAGCCGACCTCGTATCCATGCGGCATGCCTTTGGCGAGCGATGCTTTCATCGCCGACTCGCCTGTTGTCTCCAGCTCTTTCACTTTCGCGGGGGGAAGAAAGTCCTGTGCCATGTCGCCACCCTGACTGAAGGAAGGCTCGAACTCTTTGAGCACGAGAAAAACTTCGCGATCGTAATTTCCCGCTTCCTGCCTGGGCTCGATATAAACCGGGCCAACCTGTCCGCTATATTGCCCGGCCGCGAGATCGGCTCCGGCGCGATTGTGGGTGTGGTAGAAGCGGAATCCGGCTGGCTGCGGAGTGAATGAAATCCGGCGCATTCCCTTTGCCGGGATGAATGGCGTTCCTTCTTCCGCCGCGCCGTCGATATCGGTCGGAACAAATTGGCCGTGCCAGTGCAATTGTTCGGGAGTGTCGGTGTCGTTGTGAATGTCGATCGTGACCGGCCGACCTTCTTGGAAACGTAGCAGCGGGCCAGGGAACTGGCCGTTGTAGGTCACGGTCGAGACGATTCGCTTGGGTGCGATTTCAATGGGCGACGCGGCGATATGCAAGACGTAGTCGGCAGGCGGATCGTCTGCTCTGGGGATCAGTCCATGAGTTCTCGATAGCAAAGAGGTCGCGAGCCCGGTCGAGGTGGCTGAGGCAAGAAGTCCTGTTCCTGCCGCACCTCCGGCAATTTTCAGAAACTGTCGCCGCGACGAGCTGGTCATGGATTCCTTTCTGGTGAAGTCTGCGAACTCTCGCCGACTTGCTACTTGTGGCATCCGAGGCCGAGTTGCATAGGTCCTTCGCTTCGCTCAGGATGACAATCTCGGGGAGCTACAAGGTCGTCATCATGATTGGAACGATGGGAGGCGCGCGATGTCAATCAAGGTGAAACCTCAGGCCATGCGATTCCGTTGTCCAAATGCAGGCGATGGGATCTCGGTCCGAGCAAGCTAGCACCTGATATCATCTCGGCGAGAGATCAGCCATGGAAACGACGAAAACGAAGTTGCCTGTCGAAGCGATTGAGCTTTACAACGATTTCATTCACGGCGAGATCAGTCGTCGCGCGTTTATGGACGGCGTGCAGAAGATAGCCGGCGGGTTAGCGGCGGCCTCCGTGATCAGCGCCTTGATGCCGAACTATGCCCTCGGACAGCAGGTGGCTCGCAACGATGACAGGATCAAGGCCACATACGAGACAGTGCCTTCGCCAAAAGGGAATGGGAGCATCAAGGGATACCTAGTGCGGCCGATCAGCGCTGACACGCGTTCGGAGACTCCGACGAAGCTGCCGGGCATCATCGTGGTCCATGAAAATCGCGGGCTGAACCCGCATATTGAAGACATCGCGCGGCGCTTTGCCCTCGCCAATTTCATGGCATTCGCGCCGGACGGATTGACTTCTGCCGGCGGATATCCCGGCGACGACTACAAGGGCGGCCAGATTTTCAACAAGATCGACAAAGACAAAATGTCAGAGGACATGGTCGCGGCGGCGATGTGGTTGAAAGCGCGTCCGGACTGCACGGGAAAGATCGGGGCGACCGGTTTCTGCTACGGCGGCTCGACTTCCAACACGCTGGCGGTGCGCCTGGGCGCCGACCTATCCGCCGCGGTGCCGTTTTATGGCGGTCCTCCTGCGCCGGCGGACATTCCGAAGATCAAGGCGGCGATCCTTGTTCATCACGGAGAACTGGATACGCGACTGGCGTCGACATGGCCCGCCTATGACAAGGCCCTCACCGACGCGCACGTTCCGCACGAGGGATACATCTATCCGGGAGCTGTGCATGGCTTTAACTGCGATGCGACGCCAGAGCGCTATAACAAGGCTGCAGCCGACCTCGCCTGGCAGCGAACGATCGACTGGTTCAATAAGTACGTTCGGGGCTGAGCGGCTGAAACTGTTCATACCCGCAAATCCCTGCGAATACATTTGATCGCACAAACCTGGCAAAACTTCTCGACCAGGTTTTCAACTCGCAGGGGCGTGTCCACAGCCTCGTTTCAAGGGTGTTCGTCCCAACTGTGACATGGGTCACTGACATCCTGATGCGAATCTCGTCACAATCAAACTAAAGCGTGAGGGCACCTGACTGGGCCTCCGGCGGTAGCCGCAAGAGCGGCATCGCTGTGGCGAATCTCATCAGAGTGCCGATGCTGAACCAGGCTGCCCATGAATAGCAGGAACATGCTGAGTCGAATCTTCGTAGATTCATTTATGCAGCGCTTTCTTGACAGCTTCGTTCAAGTCCTGAGAGCCATGTGGGCTCACAAGCTGCGCTCGTTCCTCACCATGTTTGGAATCGCGTGGGGGGTGGGATCCTTGCTGCTCCTGGTTGGATTGGGAGAGGGCTTCCGCGCCGGAACTGAGAAAAGCTTGGCGAACTTCGGCGAAGACTTCATGCAAATTTATGATGGCCATGTATCTGCCGTGGGCGACAGCCAGCTCTCCGCTCAGCAGTACCACCTGGACTATCAGGACTACCTAGACATTCGCAGCTCGTCTTTTGTTCGGAATGCTACCCCCGTGCTGTACCGCGGGGATCTCCGCCTGGTGAGCGAATACGGCAGCAGCAATGGCTACGTCGATGGTTCCGAGCCGCAGTTCTATAACATTCGCTACCAGCCGATCGACCAGGGCCGCTGGATTAGTTGGACCGATGAACGACAACGCAACAACGTGTGTGTGATCGGCAGCGAATTCGTGCGGTTGCTTTTCCCCGGCCGGCCGGCGGTAGGCAGCAGGCTTCTGATCAACAGCATCCCCTTCGAGGTGATTGGGACGATCAAGAAAGTAGGACACGGCAGCAATAACGATCAGAATATGCGGCTGGTCATGCCTTACAGCACCATGGCCAACTACTTTCCGATGCCGGGGGCGGGCAATGCCAAGGCGCTGAAATATGTTGCCTACCAGCCGGTGACGCGAGGGCAGCACCACCAGGCCAAGATGGCGGTCCACGCCATCGTGGCGAGAAATCACCACTTCGATCCCGCGACACCGGATGCCTTTGAAGAGTGGGACACGATCGAAGGCGCCGAAATGGTCGGCAAAATCTCCGACGCCATGGATGCGTTTCTGGGCGCGGTCGGATTAGTCACACTCGCTCTCGGGGCGCTGGGAGTCGCGAACATCATGTTGGTTTCGGTCACCGAGCGCACGCGGGAGATCGGTCTGCGCAAGGCTCTGGGCGCTACGCGACGTAGCATCCTGTTTCAGTTCTTCCTGGAAGGCCTGATGCTCACGGCGATCAGCGGCGGCATCGGAGTGGCGGCCGCATATGGGTCGACTCGGCTTTTCGGACTTGTGCCTCAGATCGATGGATTCGAATTGCCCCACATCTATCCGGGGGCGGCCGTGCTCGCCATGGGAAGTCTGGCTGCGGCAGGCATTATTGCCGGTTTGTATCCCGCACAACGCGCCGCAATGCTTACGCCGGTCGAAGCGCTTCGCCAGGAGTAGAAACGTGGCCAGGAGTAGACGTCGTCAGGAGTAAACATGATTCTCGCGAGGGACGTATTCTCCGAAGCATACGAGGCAATCCGGCAAAATCGCCGGCGTAGTGCGATCACTGTACTGGGGATGGGGTGGGGAATCGCGACAGTCGTACTCCTGCTGGCCTACGGCACGGGATTTTCCACTGCTATCGTAAACATCTTCCGGTCATACGCAAGCATGCAGTCGGTGGGAGTTGTGGGAGGCCGGACATCGATGCAGGCCGGAGGAAACAAAGCCGGTACGAATGTTCGCTTGACAGTAGACGACATTGAACACGTCGTGGCCAACGTGCCACAAGTCGTGCGGATCACTCCGGAATCGGTGTATGAAACTGCCATCAGCTATGAAGGACGCTCTTACAAATGGTCCGTCAGCGGTGCCAGCCCGGTGCTGCAGGAAGTGCAAAACCTGCAGGTAGACACAGGCCGTTTTTACAGCGTCGAAGATATGCAACTGCGCGCGAGAGTATGCGTGCTCGGCTCGGAATCGAAAGAGAAACTTTTCTCCGGCCGCTTCGCACTCGGGGAGAAGGTTCGCATCAGCGGGATTCAGTATGAAGTGATCGGCGTGCTGAAGCCGAGGCCGCAGGAAGGGGGCTCCCAGAACAGCATCAACCGGGTCGTCTATGTTCCTTTCCCGACGCTGAGCGACTTTCGCGATACCCGTTACGTCGACATGATCTGGCTGGACTTTCAGGGTTCGGACTACCATGCGGTCGAGAGATCCCTGCGCAACACGCTGGCCTTGCAGCACAATTTCCGTCCCGATGACGAACGTGCTCTCAGAGTATTCATCCTGATGGAGCAGCTCTCGCAATTCGGGATCATCAGCATGGCTCTGCAGGTTCTGCTGGCCTTCATCGGCACCCTGACGCTGGGCATTGGCGGCGTTGGACTGATGAACATCATGCTGGTGAGCGTGACGCAACGCACGCGAGAGATCGGTGTAGAGAAGGCGCTGGGCGCTCGCCGCTGGGACATCCTGGTTCAGTTTCTGTCGGAGGCGTTGGCGATTACTCTCGTGGGCGGCCTACTAGGGATTGTGCTGGCTTATATCGTGTCGTTCTCGGTGGGAAACCTCACCTTCTACAGCGCGCTCGCCCAGCATGGCGAGGCGGGCGATATTCGACTCATCATTTCACCCGCCAGCGTTGCGGTGGCAACCATGATCCTGGCGTTGGTGGGATTGGTCAGCGGCATGATCCCAGCCATCCGCGCGTCACGCCTCAATCCGATCGAAGCGCTGCGCTACGAATAGAAGCTGAGCGGAGAGTTTCCTTCCACGGATTTCCATCCTGGATGTATTATTTTCGACAGGCCGTTAAGGCGGCCCACGGTCCGCGTAAAGGGTTCAGCCCACCTTTTTGCGAAGTACACATCGAAAGACCCTGACTTCCAGCCCGAGAAACGCGGACACCGGGCAAACTTTGGAAGGAAGGTGTCTAAATGGCAGATGCAAAGCTCCCCGAGCGCCCATCGCTCGAATACCTCAAAAAACTCGCGAAAAACAGATTGCAGGAATTACGCCGTAGTGATCCGGAAGCGAAGCTGACGACGGCTCAGCTGGACTTGGCGCGTGAGTATGGCTTCTCCAGCTGGCGTGCGTTGAAGGCGCACGTGGATGGAAGCCGGGCAAAGAAGATTGCCAGTCCCGTTATGCGCTCCGTTGCGGTCGCTGACATCAGTCGCAGTGTTACGTTCTATCGGGATGTTCTCGGCTTCGACATTCGGGTGCATGCTGACGGCGCCGACGCGGTGCTGGGGCCTGCACGAATCCATCTCGGACCCGAAGCTCCTTCGCCGACAGGCCACTCTGCGCAAGTGAGACGTGCGGGCTCGACTGTCTTGTTTCTACAGACAGAAGATGTGGCTGCGATGCATTCGGCCGTGCAAGCGCGTGGCGGATCTCCCAGTGAGATTGAGCGGGTGAACTGGATCAAGATGCAGATGTTTGAAGTCCGCGATCCCGACGGAAACGTGCTGTGGTTTGGGCAAAGCTTTCACAAAGAGCAAGACTCGCCGAGCCGCAGGGACGCGCAGCCTCACGGAATTCGGCAAGCTTTGCCGGAGTTGCCCTCGGACAACGTGGCTGCGGCGGTTGCTTACTATCGCGACGTTCTGGGCTTTCGCATTAACTATCAGCAAGACGACCTGGGAGTGATGGAACGGGATGCCATCACGATTTTGCTGATTGCCCGGACGGAAATGCATAAGGGCATCGGGTCTTTCGGAACGTATGTGTCGGATGTCGATGCGCTCTACGAGGAGTTGCGAGCGAAAGGGGCAAAAGTACTTGAGCCTCCAGTGAGCTATCCATGGGGCCTGCGCAATTTCAGAGTCGTGGATCCGGAGGGCAATCGCATCACCTTCTCGCAGACGTTTGAATAGAAGCTGGCTTTAAGAATCGTGGTGGGGTCGGGTCTTATGGACTCGAGGTTCTGATCGAGTCCTTGGGCGATGGGAGGGAAGTCCCGATTTTGGTCAACAATCGTCGCCAGAGCGCTCCCGGAACGTTTTAAGGCGGGTCGGAGTGCGGCATATTCATCGTAAAGTTTCCGCTACCAGTGCATCCGGACTGGCCGGTCAGAGTCCAGGTGCCCGAAATGCTCCCGTCGATATTCCGAGCCCCTTGGAGGGTCAGCACGTTGTTCAGGGCTGGAAACACGGTGGAAATAGTCATCGTGAACGATCCCATCACGATCCCATTCGAGTCTCCGGTCGCGCTAAATGTTGCAGCTTCGCTACTTGACGCACTGAAACACGGCGTCGAATTCACGAAAACGAAATTCATGACGTTCACCGTCCCTCCGCTGCCCTGCGCAAGCGTCACGGTGAACGGATAAGCCGACGATTGATCCGGATTGTTTACTGTTGCGGACCAAAGGCCGTTGATGCTTTGCGGTTGGCGTGACGTGCCACACGCGCCGCACATCAGCATCAGCCCCGCCAATGCCACAAAGCCGACCTTCATCATCGAGTCTCTCCTCTAAGCTAAAACCCTTTCTGAATCGAAAGTTTCGTTTTGACGAAACCAGAGAGGCCAGTCTATGAGGGAAATGGCGATCTTTCGCCCAAATAAGGACTCTGTCAACACCCATGATGGCTGCGAAACGCAGGAGCATGCACTCCTTCGCGAGGCGGTTCCCGATGATGAGTGATTCCGTGAACAAATGGTCCCCCGTGGTTCCAGCACCATACATCGGTTGCGGACGACCTTGGTATGGCTAATTGTTCAAATCAGGGGTAACACTCACTGTCCCGACGGGACCGCCGGGATTGGTCAACGAGTATCGCGATTTCTCGCCAATTAAGAAGGCGAATGGTGGAGGAAGTTTGTGGCAGCCGGACCTGTAAGCCGAATTCTGTCCTCGGGATTGCTCCCGCGGGACGGCCATTCCTCTGGGCCGCGCATTACTGCGCGGCTCTAGCGACCTACCCGAAGGTTTGACGCACCGAGCCGGCACGTGTCCGCGACCGAAGCCGCAGCCTTCCTCCCTATTTGGTCTTGCTCCGTGTGGGGTTTGCCGTGCCCGCTGCATTACTGTCGCGGCGGTGCGCTCTTACCGCACCTTTTCACCCTTACCCCGGCGTCGCCGCTGAGGCGGTTTGTTTTCTGTGGCACTTTCCGTCGAGTTTCCCACTCTAAATTCCGCAAAAAGCGCGAAATCTAGAATGGGCCACCCTCCCGGACGTTATCCGGCACACTGCTCTGCGGAGTTCGGACTTTCCTCTCCTCGCGTCCGAAGACGCGGGAAGCGACCGTCCGGTCCGGCTGCCTACGAGATTCATTCTATACGATTTGAAATCGGACCTCTGACCTCTGACTTCGGGCTTCCGGCTCTGGGCTTCCGGCTTCCGGTTACAGACTTCCGACCTTCGACTTCCGACCTCCGACCTTAGACTTTTGACGTATGGCCTTTACCTCTGATCATGCGGTGCGAGGCTGGTGAATTCGCTGTAAACTGGTTGCGCGTCAGAGTAGCCGGTGCCGTAATCCGAAGGATCGCCCGAAGGCTGAAACCGAGAGCCGGCAGCCGAAATTATGAACATCGCTGAAGCCATCCGCATTGCGTTGCAGTCGTTGTGGGCGAACAAACTTCGCTCCGTACTCACGCTGCTGGGCGTTGTGATCGGAGTCGGCGCGGTGATTGCAGTGGTCACGTTCGTCTCCGGCATCAACGATTACGTCGCCAAGAAGATTTTCAATCTGGGCGCGGACGTCTTCATCGTCTCTAAGATGTCGGCGATCGAGACCAACGTCGAGAAGTTTCTCGAGGCTGAGAAGCGCAAGAATCTCGACATGGAGGATTACCAGGCGATCAAAGAGGCCTGCCGCCACTGTGACTACGTCGGGGCGCAGATGACCACCAGCAGCAAGGTCAAACACAACGAGCAATCAATCGACAACACCAACGTACAGGGCATTACCCCTGAGATCGCAACCATCGTGGACACCGACTTGACCTCGGGCCGGATGCTCAACGATACCGACCTGAACAATCACTCGCAGGTGGCGGTGGTCGGAACCGATATCGTCGAACACCTGCTCGGCGGCAGCGATCCGCTGGGACAGGAAATTCGCGTCAATGGGTGGACGTACCAGGTCATCGGCGTCGGCAAGAAAAAAGGCAAGACGCTGGGGCAGAGTGCCGACAACTACGTGTTGATCCCCATCACGGTATACCTGAAACAGTACGGATCACATAACAACAGCATCGGCATTTGGGGAAAGGCTTCGGCGACCGGAGCGCCGCTGAGTCAGGCGATCGATGAGGCGCGCGTCGCGCTGCGCGCGAATCGCCACGATGAAGTTGGCAAGGATGACAGTTTTGAAATTGAGACCAATGCCAGCCTGCTCGGAATCTGGTCCGGACTCAGCAATACATTCTTCATGGCGACTATTGGGATTGCCGGCGTCTCGCTGGTAGTCGGTGGCATTGTCATCATGAACATCATGTTGGTCTCCGTGACGGAGCGTACGCGCGAGATTGGCATTCGCAAGGCACTCGGGGCGAAGCGCGACGATGTGCTGCTGCAGTTCCTGATTGAATCGGTTGTGCTCGCCCTGGTGGGCGGGGCTTTGGGCGTTATCGGCGGAGTTGTGATTGCCCTGATCGTGACTGCCCTGATTGGGATGCCATCATCGATCAAGCTGTGGGCGGTGGTGGCCGGGCTGTCGGTGTCAGCGAGTGTGGGAGTATTTTTTGGAGTGTATCCAGCGCGGAAGGCGGCGCGACTGGATCCGATCGTGGCGCTGAGGTTTGAAATGTAGGCTTCCGGCTTCCGGAAAAACTTGGAATTCAGTCGAATTGCTTCAGTCTCTCTATGCTTCGCAAATCTGAATTCGGCGAAATCGTCCACATGGCGACGGATACGATCCGCGGCAATAAGCTGCGGTCGGGGTTGACCGTGCTCGGAATCGTGATCGGCGTGGCGGTCGTCATCGGAGTGTCGTCGATTGGCCGCGGCCTCGACGATAATGTGCGCGATCTCGTTGCCAGCATCGGATCGAATGTGATTTTCGTATTCCACCTGGACTTCTTCACTTTTGGTCGGATGACCGAAGAAATGCGCACGCGCAAGGAGCTTACTTATGACGACGCTCTTGCGATGCGTGATCTTCCGCATATCAAAGCGGTGTCAGCTGGCTTGCGAATCTTCCGCCCGGAGTTGGGCGTCGGCAGTTATTCGGTGAAGTATCAGGAGAAGAAGGCAAGGCACACCATCCTGGAAGGGGACATGGCATCGGCGAAGGATGTGTTCGACTTGCCGATGGCCACCGGTCGCTGGTTCAGCGACTTTGATGACGAGCACCACTCGCCGGTGGTAGTGGTCTGCTACGAAACGCAACATGAGTTGTTTGGCGACGAGGATCCGCTCGGCAAAGAGATCAATATCGAGGGCCGGCTGTTTCAGGTCATCGGAACCGTGCATAAGATCAAATCGGTGTTTGGAGGAGGTAAGGATCCGAACGACAATCGCGTGATCCTCCCTCTAAAGACGTTCAAGACATTACATCCGGAGATGAAGCAGCACGTAATCAGCGTCAAGGCCACTTCGCACGACGATATGCCAAAGGCGATGGACGAGATTCGAGAATTGCTGCGGCGCCGGCGGAGAGTTGCGTTCGATAAGCAGGACAACTTTGCGATTATGACCTCCGATTCGATTTCGGATGTCTGGAACCAGCTCACCGGAGCGTTATTTGTTGGGATGTTCGCGATTTCAAGTGTGGGGCTCGTTGTAGGAGGCGTTGGCGTGATGAACATCATGCTGGTCAGCGTCACGGAGAGAACCCGCGAGATTGGTGTGCGCAAGGCCGTCGGGGCGCGCAAGCGCGATATCCTGCTGCAGTTCACCCTGGAAGCGATCATGCTGACCGCTGTGGGAGGGATTATCGGCATTATTGCGGGTGGAATTGTTGTGTCGGTCATTCCCGCAATCTGGCCATCGCTGCCGGCGCGCATGTCAATGTTCTGGGTGATCTTCGGATTTTCCTCCGCTGCCGGAGTCGGTCTCGTCTTCGGGATTTATCCTGCGTGGAAAGCGGCAAATCTCGATCCGATCGAATCGCTGCGGTACGAATAATCAGGCCTGCGCTCGCGCATGATTCATTTGATCTTCAGGGCAGTCCAGGTCGTTGCGATTTGCGGCTGTATCTCGAGTTCCATCTATTACCTACTTTGTCTGTGGAGCGCGGCTGTATTTCTTCGTGGACGGAAGGCGGGCAAAAGTGCCCGCCCCACACAAGCATTGCCGGCGGTTTCCATTCTTAAGCCGCTCAAGGGCACCGATCCCGAAATCTACCAAAGTTTTCGCAGTCACTGCCTGCAGGATTATCCAGAGTACGAAATCATTTTCGGAGTTAGCGACGGCGCCGATCCGGCGGTGGAGAGCGTTGAGCGGTTGCGGCGGGAGTTTCCGGACAAGGCGATCCAACTGGTGATCTGCCCGACGATACTCGGCCCTAATGTAAAAGTGAGCAATCTCGAGCAGATGGTTAAGTCCGCCCGGCATGAACATTTGCTTGTGAACGATAGCGACATCCAGGTCGAGAATGACTATCTACGGCGGGTGATGGCTCCGTTTGAGGATGTCAATGTTGGAATGGTGACGTGCCTGTATCGAGGCGTTGCGGCTGGAACGGTTGGTTCACGGCTTGAGTCCCTCGGGATCAGTACCGATTTCTGTGCGGGCGTTCTTGTTGCCCGGCAAATCGAGGGTGGGCTGCACTTCGGCTTGGGATCGACGCTTGCCTTCCGCCGCACCGAGCTGGATAAAATTGGCGGATTTCGATCAATAGTCGATTATTTGGCGGACGATTACGAATTAGGTCGTCGAATTGCCGATTCAGGGAAAAAGGTGGTGCTCTCCGACGTTGTGGTCGAGACTCATCTTCCCGCCTATGAATGGAGCGGATTTATGTCGCACCAACTGCGTTGGAACCGCGGAGTGCGCGATGCGCGATTTGGCGGCTATGTCGGGCTGGTCGCAACCTTCGGAGTGATGTGGGGGCTGATGAACCTGCTTGCTGCGCAAGCAGCGCCATGGTCATGGGCAGTGTTGGTCGCGGTTTTGCTGTTGAGGGTGGCGGTCGCACTGACCGTCGGAACAGCTGTGTTGCGGGACGATAGCGTGATCTCGCGAGTGTGGCTGCTGCCTTTTCGGGATCTAGTTGCGGCATTCCTATGGATCGCTAGCTTTGCAGGCCATTCGGTGGTTTGGCGAGGTGAGAAGTTTGGATTGAAAAACGGACGACTAGTGCGCGCCGGGCAGTAATCAACTCGCTAATTTTCTTTCACCATCAGCTCAAACTTGCCGTCCGCAAAAAGACGATACCTCCGTCCGCGCCATGAGATGGTGTCTCCGAAGAATCCCGCCAGCCAAAAGCAGAAACCCATCATGTCTTCGATTGGCACGAGAAGCCAGTTGATTCGCGCTCGCAAGACGCGTGACGAGACTGCCCAGGCTGCGAGCACTCGCACGAAAAGAGTTACTGGCAGCACCGGCCACCATGCCGGTGCAAAGGCACAAACAAGTATCGCCAGCGGCAAGGGCATGGTGAACAACTGGCCAACGTAACCGGCGGGACGCGAGCGCCGTGTGCTACGCGCCCAGCGAAGTCGATGCTCGATATTGTCCCCGAGTGTTGAGTCGCCGATGTGATGCTCGATGACATACGAGGAGAGCATGACACCGTGCCCGGCTTCCGCGGCAAATTTGCCGATGACGAAATCTTCCGCGAGATAATCTTTCACGCGGTCAAAGCCGCCAATGGACTGCAGCACGAGCCGCCGCACAGCGATGGTTGGTCCTACGGCGAAGCGCATTCCTTCGAGCGTCCGCGCAACGAGAGCGCTACCCCAAAAATCCGTGTTCATGCCCGTGGCCTCGAGGCGCGACCAGAGGCTTGGTCCCGGGATGGCGCGATAAGGGCATGTAGCGACGCCTATGCGATCGTCCTGAAATTCTGCGGCGATGGTTCGCAGCAATGACGGGCTGACGCGGACGTCGCTGTCTCCCATCACGATCAGGTCGTACGACGCTTCCGCAAACATCCGCTCGAGACTGTAGACCTTGGCATTGGCATAGGGCGGCTCACCCGTAATCACAAGCTTTGAGGAGATCGCAGGATATTCCTTCTGAAGTTTTGCGACGATCGCAGCGGCAGGATCCTCGAGGCTTCGAAGCGCAAACAGGATTTCAAATTGCGGGTAATCCTGCTCGAAGAACGTTCGCAGATTTGTTTCAAGATCCAAATCGAGACCGGCAAGCGGTTTGAGCACGCTGACTGGTTCGAATGAGGTGAGGGCCCGTGGATGCACCGCCAGATAACGAAACGCCGCGATCATTTGCAGCAGCGAGTAAACCAACGCCCCGCAGAGAATGAGAACAAAAACACCCGCCAGGATTCTCCCCGGACGCAGGGTGAATAGGAATAGAAAAAGCGCGCAGCGTGCGCCAGGCAGCATTGATTGAACCGAGACCGCCAGTCATTATACCTAGGCGTTCGGGCGAGTTTCGCCAGCGGTACTCGCGTCAGCAGGGGAAAAATTGAGCGCGGCGCGGATCTTCGATGAAAGCTGCTTGAGGGTATAAGGCTTTTGCAGGAAGTTGGTTTCCAGATCGACAACATTGTGGTTGAGCACCGTCTTTCCGGCATAACCGGAAACAAACAGAATCTTCATTTGAGGGCGCGAGGGCCCAAGCTGTTTCGCTAGTTCTCCACCGCTGATGTTAGGCATCACGACGTCGGTGACCATGAGATCGATAGCCGATGGATACGCTCGCGCCACTGCAAGAGCGTCAGCGCCGTCTTTCCCTTCGAGCACGTGATAACCACGCAGGCGAAGGAATTCGGCCGTGGCCCTTCTCACAGCGGACTCGTCTTCCACCAGCAAAATTGTCTCGGTCCCATCTTCCGCCACGGTAGTTGCGAACTCCTCGAATTCCTCGGGCTGCTTCTTTCCAGTGACGCAGGGCAGGTAGATTTTGAAGATCGTGCCCTTGTCTATTTCGCTGTACACCCAGATAAATCCCTGATTCTGCTTGACGATTCCATATACGGTTGCCAGCCCGAGCCCCGTACCTTTTCCCGACGGTTTGGTCGTGTAAAAGGGCTCGAAGATGTAAGGGAGGTCTTCGCGCGGAATTCCCGCTCCGTCATCGGTGACAGTGATGACCGAGTAGCGCCCGGGTGGAATCTCGGCGGGTTTGCCTTGAATATATTTGGAGTCGAGATATACCTGGGATGTTTCGATCGAGAGCCGTCCGCCATTCGGCATGGCATCGCGTGCGTTGGCAGCGAGGTTCATCAGGACTTGTTCAATCTGCATTGCGTCGACCCGGACATTGCCTAAGGCTTTGCCTGGAACGAAGGCGAAATCGATGTCTTCCCCGATCAGACGCGGCAGGGCTTTGGATATCCCGGCGACCACCTGGTTGATTTCCACTGACCGCAAAGTTTGGGGCTGTTTCCGGCTGAAGGCGAGGAGTTGGCGAGTCAGTTCGGCTGCGCGGCGCGCTGCCAGGAGAATTTCATGAATCTTCGATTCCAGCGGACTGTCTACTGGCACCGCATCCAACGCCAATTCGGAATAGCTGGTGATGATGGTCAGCAGATTGTTGAAGTCGTGAGCGACGCCGCCCGCCAGACGGCCGATCGCGTCCATTTTTTGCGCCTGCAATAGTTGCGCCTCGAGCCGCAACCGTTCCGTAAGATCGCGCCCATTGCTGGTGAAGTGCGTGATCTCGCCGCTTTGGTCGCGTACGGGGCAGATGCTCTCCTCCACGTAATACAATTCCCCAGTCTTCTTCCGGTTGACGAGGATGCCGCGAAAGACTTTGCCTTCCAGCATCGTCTTCCACATTTCCTGATACATCTCAGGCGACTGCTCTCCGGATTTCAGGATGCGTGGCGTTCGCCCGCACACTTCTTCGTGGCGATACCCGGTCATCTGCTCGAACGCAGGATTGACGTATTCGATGAATCCGTCGCGATTGGTAATGATGACGGAGTCGGGCGATTGCTCGACCGCACGCGAGAGTTTCCGCAGCGATTCCTCCGCATACTGTTGCTCGATCTGCAGAGTGTGGAGAGCCAGAGTATTGCGAATCGTGCGGACAAGGGTGGTGCCGTCCAATTGCGATTTGGGAAGACAGTTCCAGGTGCCAGCTTCGATGATTTCTGCGACAGTCTTCTCGTCGGCATCTTCGGTGAGCAGAATAAAAGGTACAGATATCCCTTCGCGGAGGAAGTCGGTGACCAGTTGAATCGCTTCCGCGTCGCCGGTCTGGTGTTCAAAGAGGACCAATCCATATTGCGTGCCCTGCATCATGACGCGTGCTTCTTCAATGGTGCGGGCGTGATCCAGGTCCGCTTCTATCAGCTTGCGCGTACGTTCAAGAATCTCGCGGATCAGAAAAAAATCTTCTTCATGGTCGCCAACCAGTAGAATCCGGAGGAGGCTGGGGGTGAGAGCGGGTTTTGCTGCCGTTACCACGGGAAAGGCTCCATAGCGTTACCATCGGAACCCGGAGGCCCAGGGTTTAGCGAAATATTCCGCGGAATTGCCGAAACGTTCATTAACCGCGTCAAAAGCGGCGCGGGTCCCCTTTGTGGCATTCGTGAAGCCGATCAGTCGAGGGTGGCACTGTAGGCCGTGCGCCCCTGCACTCAGCGTGGGCGAAGCATCCCAGGTAGAAATTCATTTCGTGTTAACCAATCCACAGTTGGTTCGTCTAAATCCTCGACATTCCGGCCTAACTTTAGAGGGAACATCGGGCCGGCTGGCCGCGTATAGAACTCTACGTGGAGTTGCGCGCTTATCGAATTCGAGAAACGTCTGTGGGGGGCGTATGGAAAACGGGCAAAAGGCAAATGGTGTGTTCAAGCCGATCGATCGGTACGATGTGGGGCACGTCCAGGAAGTGATTCGCCAAGCGCACGAAGAACTGCGCATGCTGCTGCAACAGCGCGCCGATGTTATGAAGCGAATCGGCACCGTCAAGCAGACGATTTCCGGCCTGGCCAATCTCTTTGGAGATGGCCTGCTGAATGAAGAGCTGATGGAACTGGTGGATCGCAAGAGCAGCGGACGCCAGCCGGGTTTCACCAAGGCTTGCCGCATGATCCTGATGGAGTCCGGGCACGCCATGAATTCCCGGGACATCTGCGATTATTTCCAGGAAAAGATGCCAGCCTTGCTGGCGCGCCATAAAGATCCAATGGCCTCGGTGACGACTGTGCTGAATCGGCTGGTCGATTATGGCGAAGCGGAGGCAGTGATGGCGAACGGTCGCCGTGCATGGCGGTGGGTGGCGGATATGCCGGTGTCACCACTGGCGGCGGCATCGGAAGATCGCCTTCGCCCGAATGTCGCATAGCAACTAAGCGGGTCGCTTGTCGAGCGCTCTTATTGGCCGCGATGTTTGCGGCCGCATGAGCATGCACGCCTTCTGTTTGCAGTGCAAAGTTCTTACGCCGGCGGTAGCAGCATCCCTTTTTCCAGGTGCCTGGTGACGTGCGCGTAGGACGCGGCATGCGGATCGTGCGTCACCATCACGATGGTCTTCTGAAAATCCTCATTCAATCGTTTCAAAATCTCCAATACTTCCGTGGCGGAATGGCTATCCAGGTCGCCGGTCGGTTCGTCCGCCAACAATAACGTCGGATCGCTCACGATAGCGCGGGCGATTGCGACTCGCTGTTCCTGTCCGCCGGACAGTTGCTTGGGCAAGTGATGGACGCGATCCTCCAGACCAACGAGCTTGAGCGCTGTAAGGACGTGATCGCGGCGCTGCTGGGCCGTTAGCTTGGTCAAGAGAAGCGGCAGTTCCACATTTTCAAACGCGGAGAGCACGGGGATCAGGTTGAATGTCTGAAACACGTAGCCGATGTGCTCGTTGCGCCAGCGCGCAATCTGCGAATCATTGAACCGGAAAATATCCTGACCTTGTACCAGCAGTTCTCCGGCAGTCGGACGGTCGATGGCCGCGATCATATTCAGCAGCGTTGTTTTGCCCGAACCCGACGGTCCCATCAGCGCGAGGAACTCGCCCTTGGCGATGTCGATGGAGACGTCATCGAGCGCCGTTACCTGAAAGGCGTCGCGTTTGAAGACCTTGCTGACGCCGCGAACCTGAACGACCTTCGTGCTGGTAGCCACATTGTTTTGTGCGACAGTGCTCATGATTGCCCCTTCACTTTAATTTTGTCTCCATCTTTTAGCGTGGCCGGAGCGGTGGTGATCACGGTCTCCCCGCCGACCAAGCCGTCAACCAGCGCGCCATCCGCGCGTTGGCTCGTAACGCGAATCTCGCGGGCCACGGCCTTTCCGTTGTAGGCGATGAATACGACCTTCTTTCCATCGCGGTCACGCATCGCGGTTGCCGGCACAAACACTCCCGCCGGAGCGGTCGTATTTTTCGGCACCTCATTGGCGAGGAAGCGGACGGTCGCATTCAT
Organism: uncultured Acidobacteriota bacterium; assembly: GCA_963819455.1. Classification (GTDB taxonomy): domain Bacteria; phylum Acidobacteriota; class Terriglobia; order Terriglobales; family Acidobacteriaceae; genus Sulfotelmatobacter. The sequence continues at coordinate 41,260 of CAWFWF010000006.1, read as the reverse complement.
CTCCGGGCGGAGTTGAACATCCGAATATTTATTGGGATTCAGCACCTGGACTTTCACCTGCACGGTCGCCTTCTGCCGATTTGCTTCCGGAGAAATTTGTGCGATTTGCCCGTCGTATTGTTTGTCGGGATAGGCGTCGGTCGTAACGATCCCTTTTTGCGTTGGACTTAGCCGTGCAAAATCTGCCTGCGCGATGTCGAGTTCGACCTGCAGGTCGTTCAAGTCGGCAAGCGAAACGACAGAGCCTTGTGGCCCTCCAGCGGCTGCGCTGGCGAACTGGGCGGTGATCAACTCACCTTTTTCCGCGGTGCGATCCAAGATCGTTCCGGTTACAGGCGCTCGAATGACCGTGGCATCGAGTTGAGCCTTGGCGTACTCCAGTTGTCCCTGCGCCTGCGTAAGTGCTCCTTGAGCGCGGACAAGTTCTTCGGCCCGCGGCCCGATCTTCGCCATCTCAAAGCCCCGCGTCAGGGAGTTCACGCGTTGCTGGTCGGCCTCGAATTTTGCGGAGGCGTCGTCGAGCTGTTGGCGTGAGATGACTCCTCCGGCGGCCAGTTCTTTCGTGCGATCGAGCGTGAGCTTGTCATTTGCAAGCGTGGCGCGGCCTTCGTCGAGATTATGCTGCGCCTGCTGAATTTCTTCGGGACGCGATCCGTGTTGAAGTTCCTGCAGGTAGGCTTGGGCATTCTCCACTGCGCCCCTGGCCTGGTTGTACGATGCCTGGAATTCCTGATGCTCCAATCTGACGATGACCTGGCCCTCTTTGACCTTGTCGCCCTTTTCGACGCCAATCCATTCCAGTCTTCCGGTGACCTTCGAATTCACATTGATGGTGTGGTGGGCGACGATGTAGCCGGTGGCGGAAAGCACGGTTCCTCCGGCATCGCTGCTATTGCTTGTCTCGGCCGAAGCGCGGACGACCTCGACCTCGGGCGTGTCGGATGAGAATGCGCGATAGGCGAGCGCGAACAGGCCAAGTAGAACTACGATGGCGACGCCAACGATGATGTAACGGCGCGCCCAGGCGGGCGGCTCTCCGCTGTTGTCGCCGCGCTGTGTGCGGTCGATGCGCAGGCTTTGCAAGTCTTCGTGTTTTGTATCCATCGCCATAAGAATGTTTACGGCTCCACTGCCGAATAGGTTTCAGTCCGACTGCGCCGCTATCCCCTGAGTGCCGTCAAAATATTCTGTCGGGATGCGTGCCATGCCGGAGCCAGTCCGCCGACGAATCCCATGACCAGCGCAAAGATAATCGCCTTGATGGCCACGGCGGGAGTGATACGCAATGAGAAAACCACTTCGCTGAAAGTGACCGCATTAGAAGTACCGGTTTGCCAGCCATTGAAGGGCAACATCAACAAGATGCCAACCAGGGCTCCCAACAAGGCGAGCAATAAGGATTCGAGCACGAACGAAGTCAGGATCGCCGGACGCGAGAAGCCGATGATGCGCAGCGTGGCGATTTCCCGGCCGCGATACGCGACTGCGGCATACATCGTGTTCATGGCCGCGAAGATCGATCCGATACCCATGATGAGTCCAACGACCCAGCCAATGACTTTGATGGGCGTTCCGGAACTTGTCTGCTTCGCGTAATAGTCGTTCTCCAGAATGCCTTCCAATTTGAGCCGCTGGTCGTCGCTCACTCGGTTTTTCAAGGCATCGGCCGCGATCGGATCGGTCGCGCGCAGATATGCGGACGAGTATCCTCCCTGGCGATCGAAGTCGGAGGCCATCTGGTTGACGTCGCCCCATACTTCCGATTCGTAGGCCGAGCCCCCAGCGTCGAAGACGCCGACGACTTTCCACGACCCTTTGCCAAACTGCATGGTGTCGCCGATGCTGGCTTGCGAGAAGCGGTCGCGCACGGACTTGCTGACCACTACTTCCCGCTGACCACTCTGGAACCAGCGTCCCGCAGCCAGTTTCACGCTGGGTTGCTTGTCGGCATTCGGCAATTGGCGCATCTCCAGTCCGTCGGGCATCATGCCACGCACGGTCACGTTCACCTCGCCGGTGCCGTCTTTGCGTGGGAGGACGATGACGACCACCCACTCGCCGGAAACCATGGGTTCGCCTTTGCTGTCTTTGGCGATTCCGGGCAAGCGTCTTCAAAGTCGGAAAGAGCGAGGCGTCGAAGCCGCCAGAGAGTTCGGCTTCCGACCCTTTGCGCAGAACGAGGACGTTCAAAGGACTGCCGCTGCTGACGAAAGCGCGGTCAAGGCCCGCGATGAGTGCCATGAGGAAGATCGCCGTGGTCACCGTAAGAGCGATGCCCATGGCGGTCATTACCGTGAGGCCTATGCGGAGCCGCAGATTGCGTACGTTATAGCTGATCGGAATCGCCATAGTTAAACTCTTTCGTCGTTAGCGCCTGATGCATACAGCGGGGCGCTGTTTATCCAATGTGTCGCAACGCGTCCACAATATTCATGCGCGATGCGCGATAAGCCGGCAAGTACCCGCTGATCAAACCAAGCACGATGGAAATCAATAAGGAAATCCCAGCCGTCGGCAAATTCACCTTCATGTTCAGCGGGATGCCAAATCCAATGAAACTGCGCGTCATGCCGGTGATTACTGGGATCGCCACCAGAACGCCAAGAATTCCTCCAGCGAGCGCCAGGGCTACCGACTCGCTGACAAAGATCGATAGCACCCCCTGCCGCGTAAAACCAAGAGTCTTCAGAACTGCAACTTCGCGCGTCCGGTTGCGCACCGACATCGCCATGGTATTGGCGGAAACCAGCATGATGGCGAAGACCACCGCTCCGCAGATGCTGAGGATGAACGCCTTCACGTTGCCCAACGAGGCGACAAATCCTAGCTGGAATGCTTTCTCGCTCTCCGACTTCGTTTGCAGCGGAGAGTTGTGAAACATGTCATCGATCGTCCGCGAAGCTTCGGCGACGTGCTCCGGCGAATCGATCTGCACGATGTACCATCCGGCTTGACCTTTGAACCAAGGCACCGCTTCTTCCAGATACTTGGCATTGAAGTAGAGAGCGTTCTGCGGCGGATCGCGATGGTAGATCCCGCGAATGGTCAGGTCGAGATTGGTCGGGAAAATATTCGCCTGAAGCGTGATGCGGTCGCCGATCTTCCAGCCATATTTGTCCGCCAGGGTCACGTCGACGATGGCCCCGGTGCGGTCTTGCTGCCAGGCCTTCAGTTGATCCGAGGGAATGATTTTGTCCGAAGCGACCTTCAGATATTCCTCGGGATCGGTACCCATCTGCGCAAAAAAATGATTTGGGCGGTCGTCAATGTACCGACCTCCGAACCAGGTCATCGGAGCTACAGCGTTCACACCTGGGACGCTGCGAATCTTGTCGCGATAGTACGCCGGCAGAAAAAATGCGAGTGAAACGCGGTCACGGATAATCAGCCGGCGAGAAGCTTCCGGCGCTACCTGATCGATATAGAACGAGCGCCAGATGCAGATCATCATGGTCAGCAACAGCAGCGAGAAGCTAATGCTGACCATGGTCAGCAGGCTGCGCCGCTTGTTGCGAAATGCATTCCGGACCACGAAGCTGCTTAATGTCATACGTTACCCAATGTGGCGCAGTCCTTCCACAATGTTGATCTGCGAAGCGCGATAAGAGGGTACCGCCGCGCTGAGCAGTCCGACGAGCGCGGAGGTTAAGAGCGACAACACCCAGATGCCAGCACTCATTCGCAGCGGGAAGAACGTAAGCTGCGCCGCGTGGGAGAATCCCGTCACCATCAAGGCGGCGAGGCCGCACCCGATGATGCCCCCAATCAAGGCGAGGGCCACGGCTTCACTGACGAACAGGCTCAACACGCCGCGCTTCGTGAATCCCAGGGTTTTGAGTACAGCGACCTCGCGAGTGCGCTCGCGGATCGACATCGCCATGGTGTTTGCCGAAACCAAGAGAGTGGCGAAGACGACGGCCGAGCATATGCTCAGGATGAAGGCCTTCACGTTGCCCATCATGGCTACAAATTCGAGGCCAAAAGCTTTTTCGCTTTCCGCTTTTGTGCGCTGCGGCGCATTTCGAAACATATCGTCAATGGCAGCGGCCACTTTGCTCACATTGGCCGGAGAATCGGCCAATATGCTGAACGTTCCGGCCTGTCCCTTGAAGAAGGGAACAGCCTCCTCTACATATTTCGAATTGAAGTAAACGGACTTGTTGTCCGGAGTCGAGTGAAAAATTCCGCGAACGTAAAGCTCGAGATTGACCGGGTAGATGTCTCCCTGAATGTAGATGCGGTCGCCAAGCTTCCATCCATACTTCTTGGCCAGTGTGTCGTCGACGATCACGCCTTGCCGGTCCCGCTGCCAGGCCTTGACCTGGTCATCGGGCATTTCCATGTCGCGGAAGACCTTGAAGAATTCGTCGGGATCGGTTCCAAATCGCGGAAAGAAATTTTCCGGCTTCTGATCTTTGTAAATGCCTTGAAACCACGACACTGGGACGACCGCCACGACTCCTGGAATGCTGCGGATTTTCTCGCGATAGTAGCCCGGCAGACTGAAGGTGAGCGACACGCGATGGCGGACCACCAACCTTTGTGCCGATTCCGCGCTGCTGTCGTCGAGGGCGAACGCGTGCCACAGAGTCATCATGAACGTGAGTAAGAGCAGAGAAAGCGCGATGCTCAGCACAGTGAGAATGCTGCGGCGCTTGTTGCGAAAGGCGTTCTTGGTGACGAATCGTGTCAGGGTCATTGGCGAACTCCAGGGCACACCGGGGACTTGCAGAAGGAGGCGAGCACACCCAAGCCCACACAGCATAGTCGAAATGCTTTGTCAGCCACAACCACGCTGAAACGGGCTAGCGTCATTCGCACTCCTTTGAGGGATCGCCATCACCGCATCCATACTGCCGCTCTGCGGTGACCGCTACAAGTGGAGATCGTCATCGCGTCTGGATGACAAATGTCATCCAGAGAGCAGACATAATAACTAGAACGGCTGAGGGATGGGCGAAGTTACGCGCTAGTTTGTGAGTTCTGGCTCGACTGCAAGCGTGGGAACTCTCAGGCCGCGCGTCCTTCGTCGGCCGATGGGCCGTAGATCGCCGGCACTGAGGCGTCATTCAGCCTCAGGTAGACGGTGAGCTGGCCGCGATGGTGCGCGAGGTGGCTGAACACAGAATCCGCGATCATGATATGTCTCGCGTTCTCAGCCATCACTTGACCACCCACCACCAGACGCCATGAGGTAAGCAGGTGCTCGTCGGTTGTGTTCTGCAATGCTTTGCGCGCCGCCGCCTGAGCCGTATCGAGCGCAGCCAGTAACTCGGCCCGCGTGCGCCATTCCAGCGGCTTAAATTGCGCGGCATCGGGAGACTTGAGGTCTAGTTCCGGCTTGTTGACCATCGAGTCGATCCAGGCGGGCATGGTTGCAACCAGGGAAGCCAAGTAGCCCAGCGGCATCGACTTCTCGTGCGGTTTCCAATCATTGTGTCCTTCGGGGACGCGTTGCAGGGCGAGACGAGAGCTGGCCACTTCGCGTTCCAGCTCGGCGAGAAACAGGTCTGTCATTTTCATCTTGGCGATCTCCAGTCACCGGCTCTTGATTCCTGCCGGATTGACATCGCGGAACTCTATCAACGATTGAGGACAGATTCAGTCCTCGATTCATGGCACAATAAAATCCATGCTCGAGACCTCGTCCCGGCTGCTGCGATTGCTCTCTCTGTTCCAGGCGCAACGCTACTGGTCCGGGGCGGATCTTTCGGAGCGCCTCCAGATCACTGGCCGAACGCTTCGCCGGGATGTGGACCGGCTCCGCAGCTTGGGCTATCCGGTGCATTCGACGTCGGGAGTTGCGGGCGGATACCAACTGGGCGCGGGAGCGATTCTGCCTCCGTTGTTGCTGGATGATGAAGAAGCCGTCGCCGTTGCCCTGGGATTGCGCACATCGGCGAGTGGAGGCGTGACCGGAATTGAAGAGGCTTCGGTTCGGGCCTTGCTTAAACTTGAGCAAGTTCTGCCGCCGCGCCTGCGGCATCGGGTGGCGGCTCTTCATGGATTTATCGTGCCGCTTGAAACTCGCGGTCCCACGGTCGATGCGGGACGGCTGTCATTTATCGCCGGAGCCTGCCGCGATCACGAAGGAATTCGCTTCAACTACAACAATCGCACGGGCTCGCCTAGCACGCGCAGTGTTGAGCCTCACCGCCTGGTACATACCGGGTATCGCTGGTATCTGGTGGCGTGGGATGTAGGGCGCAGCGACTGGCGCACATTCCGCGTGGACCGAATCGAAGGCAAATTAAAGACCTCGATTCGATTCGCGCCGCGAAAGGCGCCGGAGGGGGATTTCGCAGCGTTTGTCGCGAAATCTCTTTCTCAGACGTCGTATCCGTTCCGCGCCCGCGTGACACTGCACGCGCCACTGGAGTCGCTTGCCAGCCGAATTCCTCCCTCCGCTGGCGTATTGGAAGCGATTGATGAGAAGTCTTGCATGCTGCACACGGGATCCCATTCACTGGAAGGAATTACCATCCACTTGTCGTTGCTGGGCGTCCAGTTTCAGGTGCACGAGCCACCGGAACTGATCGAATACGTTCGTGCCCTCGCGGACCGCCTGCATCAAGCAACCTCTTAGCAGTCGCCCGAAACCCCTGTCAGACGTGGCCAATCGCCTTACTTTGGTAACTCGAAGCTTGCGGAAAGCAGCGATATCCTACCGATACTCTGTCCGGATGTGCGCCCGGCGCAGGTGGTGTCGCGGTTTACGCGGCAGGCTTGTGATGGATTGGAGCTAAGGAAGAATGTCCACGAAAATCGGCCAATTTGAGATTCTGAGCGAGTTGTCGAAGTCGCCCACCAGCGTCGTTTATAAAGCCAACGATCCCCAGAGCGGGCAGACGATCGCCTTGAAAGCCATTCAATTGAGCATATTCGGCGAGCATGCCGGAGCGCTCGAGCAGGCGCTGCTGGCTGAGGCCGAGAGCACGAAGGATTTGAGTTCGCCGAATATAACGAGCGTTTACGGTGCGGGCGAAATTGAAGGGCAATTCTGCGCGGCCATGGACTACATACAGGGCAACAGCATCGCAACGATGCTGGCGCGGAAAGAAGGATTTTCGATCTGGGACCTGCTCGACATCGGCCGCCAGCTCTGCAGCGGCCTCGATCATGCCAGTTCTCATCAAGTCGTGCATCGCAGCCTGGAACCCTCCAAGATTATGTGCGGATGGGACGGCACGGTGAAGATCCTGAGTTACGGCATGTCGAGCGTTGGAGATTTCGTTCAGTACGGAGAAGGTGTTTCGTCGATTCTGCATTACCAGTCGCCCGAGCAGGTTCGGGGCGAAGCGCTTGACGGCCGCTCCAACCTATTCAGTTTGGGTGCCATGTTTTACGAGATGGTCACCGAAAGAAAAGCGTTCGACCGCGAAGACGTGGAGTCGTTGAAGCAGAGCATTCTTGAAAGCACTCCAGTCGCTCCGGTTCACGTGAACCCGAAAATTCATCCAATACTCAGCGACCTCATCATGAAGGCGCTGGCGAAAGATCCGGCAGAGCGTTTCCAGACCGGCCGCGAATTGCTGGACCAGCTGGAACTGTGCAAGGAATCGAAACCTTCTGCGAAGAAAGCGGAAGCGCCGAAAGCAGTCACGGCTCCTCCCAAAGCGGCGCCGCCGCAAGTTAAGTCTCCGAGCGCATCGGCGCCAAAGCCTCCCGCGGTTCCCGTGGCTAAACGGGTCGTTAAGCCAGTTGCAGCCGCTCCGAAGCCGGAAGCCGCCAAAGTTGAGGAAAAGAAGCAGACCGTTGCGGCCGTGGCCAAGGCGTCGAAGCCGGCAGCCAGAGCAGCCGCTGCCGGTGTCGGATCGGGAGTGTCTTCTGCGTCCTCGGCGGATGCAGCCGAACTCGATCTGTCGAACGGTTCGGAGGATTCGGCGGGTGGGCCAACCTTTGAAGGTTCCTCTCATGCGACCTCTTATATGTCGGCCGCCGTTGCCGACGAGCCCGAAGTCGAGACCTTCGAGGCTCAGCCCGAAGAACACAGTGGCCGGAAGATGGCTGTCGATCCGATGATGTCGGAAGGTGGATCGAAGGGATCGGCAGGAACAAGCTTCTCGGAAATTTCTGAACTGCCGCCGCTGAAAGAGATTTACATTGCTCCGCCTCCGCCAGCGCCGTCGCACTCGCAAGCGCCGCAAGCGGATGCTGCTCCCACGATGGTATTCAAAGACCTTCCGCGCGATGAAGAGAAGCCGAAAGTGCAGCCGCGGGAAGTAGCTGAAAAGGCGATCAAGGAAATCAAGAACGTTCCACCGAAGCTGATGCTGTACGCCTTGATCGGCGCGGGCATCCTGATCCTGCTGATTGGTTTGGGGTTCATGCTGTACGTACATAATCTCGGCAGTGATGACGATTCCGGTGCGCCGCGCAAGAGCGTTCCGGCGACTGAGCAAGCGCCAGCGCAACCGGCGCCGGTCAGCCAAGCCCCAACGAAGAATGAAGCTGCTCCCGCCACGGTGGAGAGCCAGCCTGCGGAAGCCGAAGAGCGTTCGGCGCCCGAGCCAAAGGCAACGGCTTCAAAGGCGCGCAATGCGAAGAAGAAGGCCCCAGCAGTCGCCACTGCACCGGCCATAATTCCTGGGCAGTTGACCGTGGATTCGACGCCTCAGGGGGCGCAGGTCCAGATCGACGGCCAGAGCGATCCGAGTTGGGTTACGCCGATTGCGCTTACGAATCTACAGCCCGGCCAGCACTCCATCACTGTCAGCAAGCAGGGGTACGTTACCGACACGCGCTCCGTGGAAGTGACCTCGGGGAATAAAGCTGTGACTTCGCTGCACCTGACGCAGATGATGGCGAGCCTGATTGTGAAAAGCGATCCAGCCGGCGCCAGCATCTTCGTTGACGGTCACGATGTGGGAGCGAAGACTCCGGCGACGGTCAGCGTTAACAAAGGCGAGCACGTCGTTCTCGTCCGCATGTCAGGCTATATCGACGAAACCATGAACGCGCAGTTCGTTCTCGGGCAGACGTTTAACTTCTCTCCGTCGTTGCGCGCGCTCGGCAACGCCGACAGCATCAAGACGGTTGGCAAGATGTCGAAGCTTTTTGGCGGAAAAGGCGCGCAACCGGGACAGGCAACTCTGAGTGTTCGCACGCAACCCAAGGGAGCGCAGGTCGCGATCAACCAGCACATGCTCGACAAGGGATCGCCAGTGGATGTGGCTCTCGATCCAGGAAATTATGTCGTCGACATTACATTGACTGGGTATGCTCCTGTGCATAAGGTAATCTCGGCTGATAAGGGCGGGAAAGTCGTCATCGACGAGACTCTGCAGAAGCAATAAATAGGGAGCGGGATCTTCAGCCGGCCTTTCGTTTATAGAATTCATCTGCTGTTAACGTTTGAGTGATCGCCGCTTGCTAGACTTTTTGTCTCCGCTGGCGCAGCCTTCTCCATTCCAAAGTGCGCCGCGGTATGCGGCTATGCGTTTTCGCTTCCTCGCACCCATCCTTTTCACCTTCTGTATCGCCATTGCTTCTGAGGTGTCCGCGCAAGCGCCGTCCGTTGATCCTTGTCCTCGAGGCGCAGTGGGATCGGCAGCGCCCGAGCCAGCGGATCTACGCAGTGTGGATGGTCATTTGCGCGTGGAACTTTCTTACCGCACAACCACCGACGAACACGGTTTAACGCGCTACTGCTACCTCGATAAGGAAGGCCACCAGTCGCCGACGCTGCGGGTGAAGGCCGGCGACCAGGTCACAATTCTTTTGCAAAACGAGCTTCCCTCGGATGCTCATTCTCACGCTTCGGCCCACCACGCAATTGCGGGAGCCTGCACCAGCGGGGCAATGGCGCCCTCTTCTACCAATTTGCATTTTCATGGACTCACGATCCCTCCGGTCTGTCATCAAGACGAGACACTCAAGACGATGATTCAGCCAGGGGATGAGCCATTCGAATACAGCTTCAAGATTCCTGCGGATCAGCCTCCGGGGCTTTATTGGTATCACCCGCACGTTCACGGATTCAACAAGATCCACATTCTTGGAGGAGCATCAGGTGCGTTAATTGTCGAAGGGCTCGAGGCTGCGAATCGCGAAGTCTCAGGTTTGCCCGAACGCGTGTTTGTGATCCGCGATCAGGAGCTGATTCATCCGGAGGCAGCGCCGGAACAGACGGATTCGATGCCCGCGGCCCAAGTCTTGCGCGATGCGGAAGGCGACATTCTCAATAGCGGGACGGGAACTGGAAAACCGGCAAAAGATCTCTCGATCAACTTCGTCCCGGTTGTGTATCCGAAATATGAACCGGCGGTGATCATGATGAAGCCGCAAGAGCGGCAACTGTGGCGAGTCCTGAACGCCTCGGCGATCACCTACCTGGATCTGCAGGTTCTGTTCAACGACTTCGCACAGCCTGTGAGCGTGGTTGCGATCGATGGCGTTCCCGTGAACTTCAACGGAAATGCGGGGCAGACGGCGGTCACAAAAAGGCACCTACTCGTGCCACCGGCGGGTCGTGTGGAATTCATCGTGAAACCTCCGAAGGCGGGTGTTCGCGCCAGTCTTGTCACTCGTACTGTCGATACCGGACCCGCTGGAGAGAACGACCCGACTCGTCCCCTGGCGACAATCATGACCACTGCTGACGCGCCCGCGCCGCAGTCAGTAGTCCCGGCCTCGCCCGCTCAGCCCGGAGTTGAGACTGCAGGGCCGCTAAAAAATGTCACTCCCGTCCGCACGCGCAAGCTTTATTTTTCGGAAGCGCCCAAAGATCCGACGAATCCGAATAGTCCTACAGTTTTTTACATTACTGTCAACGGCAGTAGTCCCGCCGTCTTCGATCCTACGTCTCCGAATCCAAACCTGATCGTGAATCAAGGAGACGTAGAGGATTGGATCATCGAAAACCGAACGACAGAGCTTCACGATTTTCATATCCACGAAATCCATTACCAGTTATTGCAGTGGAATGGCGTGCCCATCGACGAGCCATATCTTCGCGACACCGTCAACGTCGCCTACTGGGACGGGACGAGCCCGGTTTATCCCAGCGTGAAATTGCGTATGGATTTCCGCAGCCCCAACATCGTCGGAACATTTGTCTATCACTGCCATCTTCTTGAGCACGAGGATGCGGGGATGATGGGTACAATTCGCGTGGACCCTCCCGCCGCAAACAGCCGCCAGTCGGGCGATCTCAGGCTTAACGATAGGACTGCTCCGCAGAATCCTTCCGCACGATAGTCATTTACAGAAAATTAACCTTCCGATCATCACCCGTTAAAGTTCGGCGGGTAGGCTCGACCGAATCGTGTGGTGTGGGGGGCGTGGCAGTCGTGTGCTTGCAGTGCATATCCGAAAGACTCATAGGTTCTGAAGACCAACAGAGGAGATTTATCGATGATTCGTCAGCAAATTCGTAACATGGCAACGGCGGTTTGCGCCGTGTGCATGTTTGTCAATCCATTCAGCGACGCATGGGCTGCTGAAAAACAGCAACCGCCCCGGCAGCCGAATGCCGCGGAGAGCTATACGACGACCACTCCCATCAAGCACCTGGTCGTAATCTTTCAGGAAAATATTTCGTTCGATCACTACTTCGCGACGTATCCTACCGCGACGAATCCGGCCAGCGAGCCGCAGTTTGCTGCCAAGCCCAATACTCCCAGCGTGAACAATCTGCTCAGCGGCGGATTGCTGACGGAAAATCCCAACTCTGTACAGCCCTTCCGCCTCGACCGCACGCAGGCTGTAACGTGCGACCAGAACCACAACTACACTCCGGAACAGCAGGCGTTTGATCTAGGCGCCATGGACAAATTTGTTGAGTTCGTTGGAACCGGCGGAAGCACATGCGATTTCGGACATGGTACCGGCCTGGTCATGGGCTATTACGACGGAAACACTGTGACCGCGCTTTGGAACTATGCGCAGACCTATGCCATGAGCGACAACTCGTTCAACACGCAGTTCGGACCATCCAGCCCGGGTGCGATGAACCTGGTGAGCGGCAACACTGCGAACGTGCAATACGTGAGCGGCGGATCGACGGTGGGAGTCATCGCCGGCGGTGGAACCTCGGGGGCGCTCATCGGTGACGGCCGGCCTTCCGGTGACGATTGCAATCCGACAGGGAAAACGTATGTTGAATTTCCTTCAGGTACGAACAATATCGGAACTGAATTGAATGGCGTGAACTACACCTGGGGATGGTTCCAGGGCGGCTTCGCTCCGACCAGCACCAGCGGCGGAATTGCCACGTGTGCCGCGGCCAGCGTGGGTTTCGGCGGAACGGTTACCGACTATATCGCTCACCACGAGCCCTTCCAGTACTATCCGGAAACGGCGAATCCGCATCACCTGGCGCCGACTTCTAACCTCGCCATCGGCACCACCGACCAGGCGAACCATCAGTATGACCTGTCGGCTTTCTTCACGGCGCTGGATGCGGGGCAACTCCCGGCAGTCAGCTACATCAAGGCGAAGGGAGCCTATGACGGTCATCCAGGCTACTCCGACCCGCTGGATGAGCAGACGTTCATCGTGAACACGATCAACGCGATTCAGGCGAATCCATATTGGAAGGACACGGCCATAGTCATCGCATATGACGATTCCGACGGCTGGTATGACCACGTCATGGATCCTCTGGTGAACCAGTCGCAGGTTTCCGACGATGCTCTGACTGGCACCGGTCTCTGCGGTGGCAACACCGCAGCGACTACGCAAGGCCGCTGCGGATACGGTCCTCGCACTCCGCTATTGGTCATCTCGCCGTATGCGCGGCAGAATTATGTCGATCATTCCACCACCGATCAGTCATCTATTCTGCAATTCGTGGAGACGAACTGGGGACTGCCAGCGATGGGCAACGGGTCCACGGACGTGAAAGCCGGAAGCCTGAACAACATGTTTAATTTCGGCCCCGGCCCGAAAGCTCCAAGGCTCAAGCTGGATCCGAGCACTGGACTGATCGTGCACTAAATCAGCCACTCGCGAAACCGATCGGTCACTAACGCGGACCGATCGTCGAAAAATACAAAAGGCCACTCCAAACCGGGAGTGGCCTTTCTGATTTGTGGTTGTGACTTTTTCCAATTATTTCGGAAGCTTGAAGTTGACCGTGATCTGCGTCTGGATTTCCAAAGGCTCACCGTTCAACAGATACGGCTTGTATTTCCACTGTTTGACGGCGTCGCTGGCAGCCTTGACGAGTTGCGGATCTCCGCTGATCGTCTTGATGTGCGTGATGTCGCCATCTTTGGAGATCGTTGCCAGAAGCTGTACCGAACCTTCGGTCCTAGTACGCAACAAGTTTGCCGGATATGTAGGCGAAACTTTCTTGATGACGAGGCCTTGTGAAACTCCCTGCGAAATGTTCAACGTCTGCAGAAGCGGTTTGAACGGTTTGCCAGTTGCCGGAACCAAGTTCGGAGGTGGAGCGGCAGCACCCGGGGTGGCCATACCGATCATGCTAGGCGCGGGAGCATCTGCCACGGGTCCGGAAGCCGGTGTCTTGCCGCTCTTCACAACTAAAGGAGCGGGAATAGTTTCTTCGCTCACGGTTGCTGGCTTTGTCAGAGCTGCGGATGGATTCGATGACTTCGTTGAGCCAGGGATATTGCGAACTGTGACGTCGTTCGCAGGTGATGCCGAATTGTCGACGATCGGATCGAGTTTCGTTTCGGTCACTGCGTGTGCGGGCGCTGCAGTTGTTGTAGCTGCGGGCTTACTGAGGCCCGGAGCAACCGGCGCAGGCGCGGACGCTGCTGGCGCAGCCGATACTGGTGCGCTCGCTTTCGGCGCCGACATTGTTTGGAACTGCGCCCATCCGAAGTACAAGGCCGAAGCGATGAATGCGGCGGCCGCGATTCCAAAATAGATTCTCTTATTCCCGCTGCCCGCTTGGGGCTCGACATTAGCCCCACCAAAGGTGAATGAGGGCTCAACAGCAGGGGCGGGCGCGGTGATCGGTTCGCTGACCGCCGTCGCGTCCGGACTATCAATCACGACATCGGCAATTGCATTCGATGCCGGGCTTGGTGCAACTGGATTTTCCTGAGTTGTACGGACTAGCGCTGGCGCCGCTGCTGCTCCACTACTGGTGACAGCCTGCGGAGGCGCTACTGCGGATTTCGGTTGTGCCACCGGAGCTACAGGCGCATTCAAGACTGGCGCTGCCGCGACAGACAATGATGGGGCGGGTGCCGGAGGAACTGAAACGGGCTGCTGAGCGCGTGCCTCGACCGTGGCGCTGTCTTTCGGGCTAGCGGTGGCGCTGGCGACTGCTGCCGACGGCCATGCAGGCGACGTTGTCGGCCTGGCGATTGGAATCTCTGGGGGGCGCGGCGATGTTGCCTGCGGCGCCACTGGAACTGGCGGCTTTGGAGCAGTGGGCTTGGCCGCTTGCGTCGAAGGTGCAGCCGATGTCGTTGCAGCCGAACCGGTTCCCTTGGTTGGATCACTTTTGCGCAAGAGTCCGCGCGCGACGCGCAACGTTCCCTTGGTCTGTTCAATATTGATGGGTTTGGTCAGGACGAGGTTGGCGCCGATGCGGAACGCTTTTGCTACCCCCGCCTGACCTTCCACGACGGCTACGGCAAGCGAGGTCTGGTTTGACGTCGAATTGCGCGCGCTCTTAAACAACAACGTGGCGTTCTGCTCGTTATCGCAGTCCACCACAACAGCGTCGAAGTGTTGGCCCATCAACTTCTTGACTGCAGCGAAGGGTTCGGTGCAGGGCTCGACGTTGAACTCGAGTTCGCTCAGGACCTGCGTCACCGTGCGAGCGGTTTTTTCATCGGGACAGAAGAGAAGAGCTTGATAACCCATACAAAAACTATCGTAGGTACTGGGGTAAGAGAGCGGCAAGTTACGCTGGTAATTCGAGGTAAGCGGATTCTTGTGGTGCCGCCGGGACATCAATAGGTGTGTGAACTGCGAAAGCCGCAAAGTCCGCGAAAGGCAGCAATCTAATGGATTTCATGGGTACTCCTCCACGCCCTCGGTTGTGGTTGAATTTTGCACAGCCAACCGGACATGCGCTGCGGTAACTGCGCGGACCGTCCCATACAATAGCGGGCCATGCATTCGCGGGTGCCTCTCTGGCTCAAGCTCGGATGGACGATCTGGCTGCTGCTTTGGGCTCCTCTGTATTGGCGGCAATACGGCGCGCAGAATTTTCTTTTTTTCTGCGATATCGGAAATGTTCTGATCGGAATTGGCTTGTGGCTGGAGAGTGCTCTCATCTTCTCCTGGGTGGCGTGTGGACTTCTGCTGTTCCAGACGCTTTACACGGTTGATCTCGCCGGCGCACTGATCACTGGCCACCACCTCATCGGCGGCACGGAATATATGTTCGATCCGCACCTCTCGCTGGCGATTCGTTTATTGAGTTTGTTTCATGTCGTAACTCCGCCACTGTTGTTGTGGGCGATTTGGCGCTTGGGTTATGACGATAGAGGATGGAAGTGCCAGACGCTCGTGGCGTGGGTCGTGGTTCCGATCAACTATTTCTGGCGTCCCGAGCGGGATGTGAATTGGGCTCGGGGGCTGTTCTTCCGCGAGCAGCAAACGATGCCGGGATGGGCGTACGTGCTGTGTTATTTGATACTCGTTCCACTCGCGGTTTATTGGTCCACACACAAAGTCCTCGAATGGATGTTTCACCGGCGGCTGAAGAAGGAAAGTAGCCGCGGTTCGAATTCCTGACTCTAGCTTTTCTTGCCAGAATCGTTCTGTGAACTTCGCAGCGTCGATTCGCTTGGCGGGTATTCGATCGTTCCCTTGAACGACGAGATATCGTCTTTGTGGAAGTCCGGGAAGGGAAGCTTCTTGCCGTCGCGCAACTCGGCGATTTTTTTCGCAGCGAGTTCGGCCTTTTCCTTTTCGACTCCCGCGTCGCGGCTCAAGTACAGAGTCTGCGAGGGTAAGGCGAGCCCTCCGCCGGAATCTTCCATCACGTCCATCATGCGAAGCAGAAGATCTTCGCGGACCGCGGCGAATTCGTTGAAGTCCGTCGTCATGACGTAGGACATGCTCTCTACGCTGAGCGAACTTCCGGAAATATCGATTAGGCGCACACGGACCGTTGAAGTCTCGATCTTGGGATGGCTGTAAAGGAGTTTGCGAATTTCCGCGAGAACGAAGCGCATGTGATCCGCTTTCGTCTCCGGACGCATCCCGAGAGTCGCTTTGAAAAGAATTTTGTCGCGGCGGCTTAGGTTCTCGAGATTAATGGTGGCGACGGTGCCATTGGGAATCGCGACCAGCGTACGTTCATCCGTTCGAATGCGCGTGGAGCGCAATCCGATGTCTTCCACCACGCCAGTGCGATCGCCGAAGCGGCAGACATCGCCGACGCGGAAGACCTCGTCCGCCAGTACCGACACGCCGCCGAAGAGGTTTTCAATTGTTTTCTGCGCGCCAAAACCAATCGCGAGGCCGCCAATTCCCAGACCGGCCAGTGCGGTACTCATGTTGAAACCCAGGTTTCCCAGGATCGCGAGCACCCCTAGGACAAAAACGACTGCCTTGAGGATCCGCTCGCCGAGCAACATCAATGATCCAGTGCCGCCGAGTCCGCGGGCAAGGGCGCGTGTGCGCACCCGTCGCAGTGACCAGCGCACGATCCGCCACACGATCCAGCTTGCGCTGAGGATCAGTGCCGTCGACGTGACCTGGAAGTAATAATGGCGAGGAAGCAGCGGCATCCGCAGGTACGCCGCGAATGCCTGGTGGGCAAGGGTACCTGTTAGCAGCCACGCCGGAGCCGAAACCGCTTTCCAGTTGGCAACTTCGACGTTGCCGTGACGCCGCGCCCACCAACGCACTGGAACGCCAAGCATGACAAGGGCAATCCATCCAAAGGCGGCCGCAAATGGCAAAGCCAGCAGTAGCGCGCACCACTGCCATAACGGCATTCCTGCGAGTTGATGCTTGACCAGCACACTCGGAAGTTTGTTTTCGACCTGACGCGCTTCGACCTGATCGTAAAGCTCGGGAAGTTTTGCCAGCGTGTCGGAGGAGATCAGCCATATCTTTCCTGCGCTGGGATCGGTCACGCGCACGAGGTCGAGGTCCACTTCGACGTCGCCCGACGACATCGTGCCTAGCCTTTGCCGGCCTAAAGGCACCCCCTCCTGCGGAGTTCCCTCCGCCTGGTTGTAGCGGCCAAAATTGCCGCTGAATGTTGCTTTGTCGAGAACCTGCTTGAGCTTGATCGCGGTTTGCTCTCCATCCGTTTGACGGTGGGCCGCGCTCATCTGCAGGTATTGATCGGCGATGCCGTAGTTTCCGTCCTGCGCCGTCTTCAGAAATCCGAGTACTGCGTTGGAAGGAGTATTGCGGTTAAGGGGATCGTTGGTTGTTCCTGTGGTCGCTCCGGATGTGGCGGGCTGCAGCGCCTGGCTGAGAGGCGATTGCGCCGGGGCAGCGCCGGTGATTCCGGTGCTGAGAACGGCGAGAATTACGATTTTGGAAAAAGAAGACATCGTTAATCTTGCCCTGCGGTTGGGCTAGGGGCGTGTCATCCGCGCTTCGGTCGGTAGATGTCCGTGCTGGTGCCGAAGAAAACTTCCGCAGCTTCCATCACGGTTTCCGACAGTGTCGGATGGGGATGGATCGTCAGGCCAACGTCTTTGGCCAGCGCCGCCATTTCGATTGCGAGCACTCCCTCTGCAATCATCTCGCCTGCTCCGGCGCCGACGATGCCGACTCCTAGCACTCGTTCGGTCTGCGGATCGATGAGGAGTTTAGTCATTCCCTCGGTGCGATCAATGGTGACCGCGCGCCCGGAAGCAGCCCATGGAAATTTTGCTACTTTGATCTCGCGCTTTTCTTTTTCTGCCTGAGTCTCCGTCAGGCCGCACCACGCAACTTCGGGATCGGTGAATACGACAGCAGGAATCGCGCTTGGTTCGAAGGCCACCTTGTGCCCGGCGATCGCTTCCACGGCGGTCCGGCCTTCGTGCGCAGCTTTGTGCGCGAGCATGGGTTCGCCGACTACGTCCCCGATCGCATAGATCGACGGATCGGTCGTCTGCAATTGCTTGTTCACCTGAATAAATCCGCGCTGGCCCAGCTGAACCTGTGTTTTTGCTAGTCCGGGGATCTCCGAGTTCGGCTTCCGTCCAACGGAGACCAGGACGCGGTCGAACACTTGCTGCTGTTCTTTGCCGTCCTGTCCTTTGAGGGTGGCACGGATCGCGTTGCCTTCATCTTTTACCGCGGCGACCGTGGTATTCAGCATGATCCCGTCGAACAGTTTTTCCAGGCGCTTGTGCAGCGGAAGAACGAGATCGCGGTCTGCGCCGGGCAACAGGCCGGGAAGCATTTCGACAACGGTCACCTTCGTCCCAAGTGCGGCATAAACCGATCCGAGTTCGAGGCCGATGTACCCGCCGCCAACAACGAGCAGAGTTCCCGGAATGTCTTCGAGATTCAATGCGCCCGTGGAATCCATCATTCGCGGCGTGTCGAGTTTCAGCGTGGGGACGATCGCAGGGCGTGAGCCAGTGGCGATGACAATTCGGTCGAACGTCAGCGACTCCTGCGAACCGTCGGCTTTCGTGACCTGCAAGGTCGTTGAATTTTCGAATGCCGCCTGGCCTTGGATGTAACGCACTTTGCGCTGCTTGGAAAGGACGCCTAGTCCGCCGGTCAATTTTTTGACCACGCCTTCCTTGAACCCACGCAAGCGAGCAAGATCGATTTTCGGAGCGGCGAACTCGATTCCCCAATTCTTGGACTGCTCGGCTTCCTCGATCAGCTTCGCGATGTGAAGAAGCGCTTTCGACGGGATGCATCCGCGATAGAGGCAGACCCCGCCGGGATTCACCTCGGGGTCAATCAGTGTCACATTCATGCCGAGGTCGGCTGCGAGAAACGCGGCAGCGTATCCACCAGGGCCGCCGCCAATGACTGCGATGTTTAGATTCGAATTTTCGGACATGAGAACCTTGAACCACGAAGGACACGAAGTTGCACGAAGGAAATCAATCCTCTCTCGCGCTTACGTGGTGCTCTTCCTGGAAATTTTATCCTTGCACTGACAACAGGAACGGCTGTTCAAACGCCTCGGCGATCCAGCGCAGGAAGCGTGCGGCGTCCGCTCCATCGATCAGGCGATGGTCGTATGAAAGAGACAGCGGCAGGATCAGGCGCGGCTCGAACTTCCCCGTATCTTTAGATCCGATCCACTCTGGCTCCATGCGCGAGCGCGACAGTCCGAGGATCGCTACCTCGGGATAATTCACGATCGGCGTAAAGCCAATACCGCCGATGCCTCCGAGATTGGTGATCGTGAATGTTCCACCTTCCATGTCGGACGGCGCTAGCTTCTTATCGCGCGCCTTTTTCGACAGCTGCGACATCTCGACGGCAAGTTCGACAATGTTCTTCTTATCCACATCGCGAATCACCGGGACCAGCAGGCCGCGGTCGGTATCGGTGGCAACGCCGATGCTGATGAACTGCTTGTAGACGATTTCTTCTTTCTCAATATCGATGCTGGCGTTGAACTGCGGAAATACCTTCAGAGCAGCCGCACAAACTTTCAACGCAATCGCGGTGACGGTCATCTTGCCGCCGGCTTCCTCCGCCTTCGGGGCGAAGCGTGCGCGCAATTGCTCAAGCTCGGTAATGTCGGCGCGATCATGCTGAGTGACATGCGGAATCGTGTTCCAGGCTTCCGCAAGGTGTTCGGCAGTTTTTCGCCGGACGCCGCGCATGGAGACGCGTTCGATCTTTCCCCACTTTCCGAAGTCGGGAAGCTGCGGTTGCTTGAAGTGTCCAGCGCGGGGAGTCTGCGCCGCTGTGGTCGCCGCCGAGAGCAGACCTTTCGCGAAGGCTTTGACGTCGTCGTCGCTGATGCGACCGCCCGGGCCGGAGCCCTTCACTTCATAAATGTCGACGCCGATCTCGCGGGCCAGCCGCCGCACATGCGGTGCTGCCGGAACCGGTTGGCGCTGTTCGGTGCCCGCAACTTTGCCGAGCTGCGTGGGCATGCTGAATTGCGGAGCATCGACATGGGGCTGGTCGGGAGGCAAAGCCTGCTGTTCCGTTTTGCCTTCGGCACGAATTGCCGCTTGAAATGCGAGGCGCGCACCGGTTTGTCCGGAAACGTGCTCCACCGGTGCCGTGCGAGAACGTGCCGGAGGCGCAGGCGCCGCTCCGCCTTCCAACGTGAAAATCACCTGTCCAACTTTGATCTTGTCGCCCTCTTTAACTTTGACGTCTTTGACGACTCCGCTCACGGACGAGGGAACTTCGACGACCGCCTTATCGGTTTCCAACTCCATGACGGGCTGGCCTTCGGAGACTTTTGTTCCCGGAGTGATCATCAAACGCACCAAATCGCCGGACGAAATGTTTTCGCCGAGCTCCGGCAGCTTGAATTCGCTGGGGCCTGAAGCAGGTGCCGCAGGGGCGCTCGGAGCAGGCTTGGCGGGAGCGGACGGCGCTGGCTCGACTTTCGGAGCGGCAGGTTCCTTCGCGGCAGCAGGCTTTTCCGCAGCCGGTGCGGAGGTCGGTTTCTGAGGCGGAGCGGGAGTCGGAGCCGCGCCCTGCGCTTCTGCCGTTTCCGCCGGCTTCGTTTCCGCGCCATCGACCGTGAAGATCACTTGTCCAACTTTGATCTTGTCGCCTTCCTTGACGCGGATTTCCTGGACGGTTCCGCTAACGGAGGATGGAACTTCCACGACGGCCTTGTCGGTCTCCAGTTCCATGACCGATTGGCCGACATTCACCGAGGCGCCCGGAGCGATCATCAGCCGTACCAAGTCGCCCTTGTCGATATTTTCTCCCAGCTCGGGAAGCTTGAATTCAATCACCGCGTCCGTTCCTTTTCTCGGATCTTGATATTAGTCTCTACGTCGCAACCACAGGGGCTAAAGCCCGCCTAGTACTGAGCGCTTAACGCGGCGCTGAAGCGCTGCTCTTCCACTTTCCAGCTAAAGCGTCCCACTTCCACTTCTGACTGAAGCGCCATCTTCTACTTCTGGCTAACGCGTGCCACTCCACCTTCAAGCGGAAGCTCCGCGCTTTCTCTTCTAGCTGATCGCCGGATTCATCTTTTCTGGATTGATTTCCAGCTCTTGGATCGCGCGTTTCACCACGTCGGTGGTGATCTTTTTTTCTCGCGCGAGCGCTCCAAGCGTAGCCAGCACGATATGCTTTGCATCGACCTCAAAGAAGTCGCGCAAAGCCTTGCGTGCTTCGCTGCGGCCGAAGCCATCGGTGCCCAGCGACACTAGTTGTCCCGGGACCCACTTGCCAAGACTCTCCGGCAGTACCTTCATGTAGTCGGATGCGGCGATGAAAGGTCCCTGCGCATCCTTCAACATTTGGGTCACGTAGGGAACTTTCGATGCCTCCGCCGGATGCAGCATGTTCCAGCGTTCGCAATCGTTGGCGTCGCGATAGAGCTCTTTATAGCTGGTAACGCTCCAAACATCCGACGCCACGCCGTATTTTTCTTCCAGAATCTTCTGCGCCTTTAGCACTTCGAACATGATGGCGCCGCTGCCGAGCAGTTGAGCGCGCAGCTTGGAGTCGGACTTCGCCGAAGTGTTGAAGCGATAGAGACCCTTGAGAATGCCGTCACGAATGTTTTCGCCTTGCGGCATCTCCGGCATGCGCAGCGGTTCATTGCCAACGGTCAGGTAATAGAAGATCGATTCCTGATCGATATACATCCGCTTGATGCCATCCTGAATAATGATGGCGATCTCGTAGGCGAAGGCTGGATCGTAGGCATGGAGATTTGGGACCGGCAGCGCGAGGACATGGCTGTGGCCATCCTGGTGTTGCAGTCCTTCGCCCGCCAGCGTGGTGCGTCCGGCGGTGCCTCCAATCAAGAATCCTCGGCAGCGCATGTCAGCTGCAGCCCAGATCAGGTCGCCGATACGCTGGAAGCCGAACATTGAGTAATAAATGAAGAAGGGAATTGTGTTGATGCCGTGATTCGCATAGGCTGTGCCGGCCGCAATCAGCGAACACATCGAGCCCGCTTCCGTGATTCCTTCCTCGAGAATCTGCCCGTTCTTCGCCTCCTTGTAATAAAGGAGCGTGTCCATATCGACCGGTTCGTAGTTCTGGCCGACGCTCGAGTAGATTCCGACCTGGCGGAACAGCGCCTCCATGCCGAAAGTTCGCGCTTCATCGGGGACGATCGGCACGATGAACTTGCCGAGTTCCGGATCGCGCAGCAATTTCGCCAGCAGGCGCACGAAAACCATCGTGGTGGAAACTTCGCGGGCGTCCGTGCCTTTGTGAAATTCCTCGAAAGTCGCGTCAGGGAACGGCTTCAGCGGCGTCGAGCGCACCTTGCGCTGCGGCATGTATCCGCCTAGCTGCTGCCGGCGCGCCTGCATGTATTTGATTTCCGCGCTGTCGTCGGCTGGACGATAGAAAGGTGCCTCATGCAGTTCGTCGTCGGGGATTGGAATCCCAAAACGTGAGCGGAACATCTCCAATTCATCTTCATTCAGTTTCTTCTGCTGGTGGGTAATGTTCTTGCCTTCACCAGCCTCGCCCAAGCCATAACCCTTGATCGTCTTGGCTAAGACGATGCTCGGCGCGCCTTCGCAATCTACAGCGGCGCGGAACGCAGCATGCACCTTGATCGGATCGTGCCCGCCGAGTCGCATACGGGCAAGTTGATCGTCTGACAGGTGCTCGACCATCTTCAGCAGGCGAGGATCGCTGCCGAATAGGTTCTGGCGGAAGTAGGCTCCACTCTCGACGAAATATTTCTGGTACTGTCCATCGCTGACTTCGCCTAAACGCTTGACCAAGAGGCCGTCGCGATCGTTCTGGATCAGCGTGTCCCAATCCGAGCCCCAGATGCACTTGATTACGTTCCATCCGGCGCCGCGGAAAATCGCTTCCAGTTCCTGAATGATTTTTCCGTTTCCGCGAACCGGGCCGTCTAGTCGCTGCAGGTTGCAGTTCACCACGAAGATCAGGTTGTCGAGCTTCTCGCGTGAAGCCAACGTGATCGATCCCAGAGATTCGGGTTCGTCCATTTCGCCGTCGCCGAGGAAGGCCCAAACCTTGCCCCCGGTCGATTCCTTGAGCCCGCGGTTCTCCAGATACTTGATGAAGCGCGCGTGGTAAATCGCCTGGATCGGGCCCAATCCCATCGAGACGGTGGGGAATTCCCAGAAATCCGGCATTAGCCACGGGTGAGGGTAGGAGCACAAGCCTCCGCCATCTTTCAGTTCGCGGCGGAAGTTCTGCAGCTTCTCCTTCGACATGCGACCTTCAAGGTAGGCACGCGAATAAATTCCGGGCGCGGCGTGCCCCTGGAAATAAACGATGTCGCGGTCGCCGTTCTCGGTCTGGGCGCGGAAGAAGTGGTTGAACGCGACTTCATACAGCGTGGCGGCGGAAGCGAAGGTCGAAATATGCCCGCCGATGCCTTCCTGAATTTTGTTGGCGCGGACCACCATCGCCAGCGCATTCCATCGCACCAGGCTCTTGATGCGGCGCTCCATCTCCTGGCTTCCGGGGAAGGGCGGCTGCTGGCGCACGGGAATCGTGTTTTGATACGGAGTCGTCGCGGTAAAAGGCAGGTTGATCCCGCCTTCGCGCCGGGCATGAAGGGCCAGTTGCTGCAGCAGGCGGCCGGCCCGGTTGGGCCCTCCGTGAGAGAGCACGTAATCCAGGGAATCTACCCACTCCCTGGTTTCCAACACTTCTAGGCCGTCGGTTTCGATCTGAGCCACGTCTGGTTTCTCCGTCGAGGAATGCGCAATATTCCATCATAATGGATGCGAGTGTTTTTTTGGGCCGAGGACGGCGGGAAACAAGCAGTCGCGCCAAGTTTCGCGCGAGACATTGCATTTTCCTGCATGTATCTCACAAGTTGGTTTGTTATCGCTTTCTTACGAGAATGCGTGGGGCGGCGTAGCCATCGTGGGTTTACAATCGCATCGGCAAGAGGTGAGCATGCTGCGAATCGTGCTGCTGGTGCTGGTGGTAGTAGTTGCGATCCTGTTCGTTCCGCGCTTGCTCTCTCGTTCGGCCGCTCCCGCAGAAGGATCAACGGCACCGGAGTTCGCATTACCGTCGCAGGAAGGCATATCCGTCAGCCTGAAGGATTATCGCGGCAAGTGGGTCGTCCTCTATTTCTATCCCAAAGACATGACACCGGGATGCTCACGCGAGGCCCGCAACTTTCAAACGGATCAGGCGAAGTATGCCGAGAGGAATGCGATCGTCCTGGGAGTCAGCGTCGACTCGGTAGAATCTCACAAGCAGTTCTGCACCCAGGATGGGCTTAACTTCAAACTTCTGGCCGACACTCAACGTAAGGTCGCCGACTCCTACGGGTCGCTGACCAATCTCGGCATCATAAAATTTGCCGCCCGGCACACATTCATCATTGATCCTGCTGGAAAGATCGCCAAGGTCTACACGAGCGTAGACCCGGCGAAGCATAGCGAAGAAGTTCTCGCCGAGCTCGATCACCTTAGAAAGACCTAAGCTCGGCGATTCAAAGAGCGGGATGAAGCCTGATTACGCCGCTTTCGCTGCATCCCACTTAGGCTTCATTTCCTTGCCCCACCGATGGGGATCCTCGTTGTGCATCTTTTCCATCTGTTTCGCAACATCGGGATGCTTGGCCATCACATGTTTCGTCATGGCCTGAACCATACCGTCCCAGGTGTCTGCCGTTATTTTTTCATCGCAAGTTCCGCCAAGTTGTCGACATGTCAGAGTTTTCATGGATATTTGAATGCAACGACCCGCCGATAGGTTGATGGGAAAAAATCCCTTGCGTTATTTCAACCAGAATGGCGGTCACTGTGTACACCCCCGGGGCTTGTTTACGATACAGTCAGAGATAACAACTCTGCGAAAGGTGTGCGAATGAATCGGGCCCGTATCGTGCTCGTCCTAATACTGGTGCTTGTGCTCGCCGCCACCTTGTCCGGCGCTTTTCTGACTCGGGGAGTGATGTCCTACCTCCCATTCCTGCAAGCGCGTAAGGGAGACTGGACGGGAGCCTATGTCGCACGCGGAGTCGTCGATCAGCGGCCATGGCAAACCGCTGCTACTCTTGCGGCGCTGGCTGACTCGACCGAGGAAAAAGAACTCGCCCGCGACGCCGAGCGCATCGCTGACCACGAAGTAGACCAGGCATTTTCACAATCGCTCCGCCAAGCCAGCCTCGCAAAGCCAGACTTAAGCGGCAAAGCTCTTGCGCTGCAGAAGAGAGTCAGCGAGTTGCAGGAAACCATCAAGAACGACCAGGCTCGGATCGCGTCGTTAAGCTCGAATTCGGGCACGAAAGCCACGGAGCCCGTTTCCAACGCCAGCGATCTCGAGGTCGCGAAAGCACAGCTCGGCCTGGATCAAAACGAATTGGACGATTCGATTGATGATCTCGCCCGTGAGACCGGAGATGAGCGCGCAAAACTCCAGCAGGAACTGACGGCACGCCAGGCCGCAATGAAGCAGTATCGCGACAATGCCTCGAAAGACGACGGCGAAAATGCTGTGGCTTCCGCCGAACGTTACAAGACGTTCGCGCAGCAGCTGGCGACGTGGCGCTCGCTCCGCAACCGAAAGGAACTGATCGCGCAGGCGCAGCAGTTGGCAAAAGCTGACGTCGCCGCCCTCGCCGGCGACCAGGAACAGATGAAGAAGGATGTCGCCGCCCTCAGCCAGGCACCCGCGGGAGAAACCTCCTCCGATCGAATCGGCAGGCTGCGCCGGATCAGCGATCAGCAAAATGTCGAAAGTATTCTCAACGACCGGCTCGGCGCGCAGCAGCAATTAGTTACCCTCTACGGGCGTTGGGGAGATCAGGTCGAGATTCAGCGCAAGATTGTCGTCCACCTTATATTGCTTTCCGTGGCGTTGATCGCCGGAATTTGCCTTGTAGTAATCCTTGCAGGATGGGCCTTGCAGTTGGCCCTGGAGCGGGTGGTCCACGATCCGCGCCAGAAACAAACCCTGAAAACCGTGGTCGGCCTGGGGACGCAACTGGTGGGCCTCATTCTGATCCTGTTGACCATCTTCGGTGTGCCCAATCAGATGCCGACGATCCTGGGCTTGGCCACGGCCGGACTGACGGTCGTATTCCAAGATTTCATCCTTGCGTTCTGCGGTTGGTTTGTTTTGATGGGACCGAATGGAGTTCGGGTCCGAGATTGGATCGAAATTGACGGCGTAGGTGGTGAGGTTGTGCAGTTGGGCCTCTTCCGCACGTGGCTGCTCGAGACAGGGAATTGGACGGCGAATGGCCATCCCACGGGTCGTAGAGTTTCATTTTTGAATAGTTATGCGATCCGCGGAAAGTATTTCAACTTCTCCACCGTCGGACAGTGGATGTGGGATGAAATAAAGGTAACCGTTCCTCCCGGCACCGATGTACATCTCCTCCTGAAGGGGATCTACGAAGCGACGGTGAAGGCGACCGAGGCCGACGCGAAGATGGCGGAAGCGGAATGGAAGCGAGTGACGCACGAAGAAGGGTCGCCGCAATTCAGCGCGATGCCCTCTGTGAATCTCAGGCCAGCCGGCGCCGGAGTCGACATCTTGATTCGTTACATCACTCGCGCGGGAGTGCGAGTCGAAACCCGGAACAAACTTTTCACGATGATCGTGGGCCTGATGCAGGGCGGTTCGAAGTAGGTCAGGGCCAAATCAGCCGCCTAACCTCACATTAAGCAGTTGCCATTACAACGAGCCGACGATTGCTAAATAACTTAAATTCTTTGATAATTATTCTCATCTATCCGTCATGCATTTAACCCATGAGCAGTTTCGGGATCTTGCCTGGAAGCACGGGATGGCCGCCACGCATCAGCGCAAGGTCATCTTCGACGCCGTCGTGGCATCCCCGGGACATTATTCTCCAGAACAAATCTATGCAGTCGTTAAGCGACGCATTCCTTCGGTCTCTCTCGCTACGATCTACAATAACCTGCGCGTATTCGTGGAAAAAGGATTGCTACGGGAAGTGACGCCCCATGCATCCACCTTGCGTGTGGATGGCAACCTCGAATCCCATCACCACCTGGTCTGCACGCGCTGCAAATCGGTGCAGGACATTTCCGGTGACTTCATCCACTTCAAACGGCTGGCCCAGCAGGCGCCGGACGGCTTCGATTTATCGCAGCCGCTGATCGAGGTCTTCGGCCTCTGTCAGCGCTGCCGTAAAAAAACATAGAAACAACTTCATAGGCGAAAGGCGAAATTTATGTCTGAAGAGAAACAAGTACTCGCCGGCGTGCCCGGCCCGGGAAATACAGAACCAGAAGTGTCCCCCGAATCCAAGTGCCCAGTCATGAGCGGCAAACATCCGTCGTCATGGGCTCCGACGAATGAGGACTGGTGGCCGAATCAGCTCGACCTCAAGGTGCTGCACCAGCACTCGTCTTTGTCCAATCCCATGCACCAGGGTTTTGATTATGCAGAGGAGTTCAAGAAACTTGACCTGAATGCCGTCGTGAAAGACCTGCATGCCTTGATGACGAACTCGCAGGACTGGTGGCCAGCCGATTTTGGACACTATGGCGGACTGTTCATTCGGATGGCGTGGCACAGCGCCGGGACTTACCGCATTGCTGATGGCCGCGGCGGCGCGGGCGCGGGGCAACAGCGTTTCGCTCCACTGAACAGCTGGCCCGATAACGTGAATCTCGACAAAGCTCGCCGCTTGCTCTGGCCGATCAAGCAAAAGTACGGCCGGAAGATTTCCTGGGCCGATCTGATGATCCTGACCGGCAACGTCGCCCTTGAGTCGATGGGATTCAAGACGTTCGGCTTCGCTGGAGGCCGCGCGGACGTGTGGGAGCCCGAAGAGTTCGTTAACTGGGGCCCCGAAACCGAGTGGCTGGGAGACAAGCGCTACAAGGGTGATCGCGAACTCGACAATCCTCTCGGCGCGGTGCAGATGGGGCTGATTTACGTGAACCCCGAAGGTCCCAACGGAAATCCCGATCCGCTCGCGGCAGCGCGCGATATCCGCGAAACGTTCGGCCGCATGGCTATGAATGACGAAGAGACGGTCGCCCTCATCGCGGGTGGACACAGCTTCGGCAAAACTCACGGCGCAGCCGATCCCAAGAAGTATGTCTCTCCCGAGCCGGAAGGCGCTCCAATGGAGCTGCAGGGGCTGGGCTGGAAAAATAGCCTAGGCAACGGTCACAGCGGGAACACGATCACCAGCGGACTGGAAGTTATCTGGACGACGACTCCCACGAAGTGGAGCAACAACTTTTTCGAGAATCTGTTCGGCTACGAGTGGCAGCTTACGAAGAGCCCGGCTGGTGCGAATCAGTGGACTCCAAAGAATGGTGCTGGCGCAGGGACGGTACCGGATGCGCACGATCCGGCGAAGCGTCATGCTCCATCGATGTTGACCACCGATCTTGCGCTGCGCTTCGATCCAGCGTACGAAAAGATCTCGCGACGCTTCCTCGAACATCCCGATCAGTTTGCCGACGCGTTCGCTCGCGCGTGGTACAAGCTGACGCACCGCGACATGGGTCCGGTCTCGCGCTACCTTGGCCCGCTGGTCCCCAAAGAAGTTTTGATCTGGCAAGATCCGGTTCCTGCCGTGGATCATGAACTTATTGGGGAGCAGGACATTTCTGCTCTGAAGGCGAAGATTCTTGCTTCCGGCCTGTCGATCTCGCAGTTGGTCTCGACGGCATGGGCATCGACTGCTACGTTCCGCGGCTCCGACAAGCGCGGGGGAGCAAACGGAGCGCGACTGCGCCTCGTTCCACAAAAAGACTGGGACGTGAACCAGCCGGCTGCATTGGGCAAGGTTCTGGCAAAGCTGGAGTCGATCCAAAAGGAGTTCAACGGATCGTCCGCCAGCAACGGCAATAAGGGGAAGAAAGTCTCGCTTGCGGACCTGATCGTTCTGGGCGGCTGCGCAGCGGTAGAAGAAGCGGCGAAAAAGGCGGGGCACGTTGTGAATGTACCGTTCTCGCCAGGCCGCACGGATGCTTCGCAGGAGGAGACCGACGTCCACTCCTTCGCCGTACTTGAGCCGACCGCAGACGCATTCCGGAACTACCTGCGCGTCGGGCACACAAAGACGGCGGAAGAGTTGATGCTTGATCGGGCGCAGTTGATGAACCTGACGGCACCCGAGATGACCGTGCTCCTCGGAGGATTGCGCGTTCTCAATGCAAACTACAAGCAGTCGAAGGATGGCGTTCTCACCCAACAGCCGGAAACACTGACGAACGATTTCTTCGTCAACTTGCTCAGCATGAGCACGGAATGGAAGCCTTCGACAACGGCGCAAGGCATCTTCGAGGGACAGGATCGCGAGACAGGCGAAGTGAAATGGAGCGCCAGCCGCGTCGACCTCGTCTTCGGGTCCCATTCCCAACTCCGAGCCATCGCGGAAGTCTATGCATGCGAAGACTCGAAAGAGCAGTTTGTGAAAGACTTCGTGGCTGTCTGGAATAAAGTGATGAACCTTGATCGCTACGACTTGGCAGCATAAAGACTGTGCCCTCTTCGTTGGTGTTTAAACCATCGAAGAGGGCATTTTTTCGTTCGACGTGCCTAGCAGGAGAGAGTGCGTCGCTGGTGTTTCGAGCTTTCCAGGTTCATCTGGATCGCACGGATGAAATCGACGCGGTGCCTATCTGAATTCCGTCCCGTACTTCCGAGCAATCTCATTGATTTGCTCTCGGGTGAACTGTTTCGGCGGGACGCCCGGTGGGTTACATACTTCGCGGAAAAAGCCTTCGAGTCCCGATGGAGAGACGATCCACAGCAGTAGCAGTTCGTGATCTGGATTCTTGAATCCGTGCCACGAGTTTCTTGGAATGAGGATGGTCGCGCCTTTTTCGAACGAGCCTGGGACATCGTCCAGCATGAAAGTCCCGCTGCCTTCGAGAACATAGAAGGCTTCGTCCATCGTGAAGTGCCGGTGAACGGGAATTCCTGAGCCGGCCATCACCTGCTGCGTTCCGAAGGCGAGATTGTCGGAGCCCGTCGTTGATCCGGCTTTGATCACGATGTGGCCGTGGTCTCGAAAATGAACGAGAGTTTCTCCCTCATTTGGTCCAAGCAAATATCCTTTTCGCGGCGTACTTTGGGCCTTTGCGAGGCTCGCAGGTAGAACACGGCTGACGCCTAGGGCTCCTAAACTGAGTAAGAAGGCACGGCGAATTCGCCCGAATGGATTCATCTGGTTCTGCTCCCAACATCCTGCAAGTGGTTACGGCGGCGCCGATTGTACCTTGATGTCGCCGGCGTGGGGAACACGTTGAACGCATGGATGCGCGGCCTCACACCCGTACGATCTGGGTTAGCGGGTGGAGTCCGGCGCTCGGTTGAAGTCAGGAAACTGCTGTTGCCGGACTGACGGCTTAAGAAGCTTTTTGCACCAGGTGCAATCGAGCGCGATGCTGCTCTTTCGTCTGCTCGATCGAAATCGTCTTGCGGCCGAGCCGCGACAGCTGAACGAGTTCTTCCTGAATCTGCTGCAGCCGTTCCTGCCGCTGGCTGTGGGAAATTTCGGCTTCAGCGCCGTTCTTGCCACCAAAGCGGTACCGCTCATTGGCCGCCTGGATGTCGGCAATCTCCGACCGGAGACGCGCAATTTTTTCTCGAAGGACGATAAGGTGATCCATCTCAATAGAATACCGCATCCATCGGGTATGTTGGATATAGACTTTTGGGGCACTGGGCGCAATCCCTTCAAAATCAGCCTTTTGACGGGAATAAACGCAAATGCACGATATTTCATCCAATCTCTGCTGACTGTTTCAGGCAGGAAATGTGATTTCCCCTGCAGGAGGAATGAAACGATGACCTACGAAGTCTTGAAGGGAACTTTTCGACTCACAAATTTGGAGAACGAGTCCCCGGAATACCTGGCCAAACGGGAGGAACTTCGACTCGCGGAGATCGACCTCATGCGGCGGCGAGAGGATGTTGCGGCACTCAGGCGCGCGCTTCCTCCGGGGCCGACAGTGCAAGACTATGTGTTCAGCGAAGGGTCGGCGAACCTTGATGCAGGCGATTCCCCGGTGAAAACGGTTCGGCTCAGCGAACTGTTTACAGCGCCGGATCGGTCTCTGGTGGTGTACCACCTGATGTATGGCAAAAAGCAGACAACGCCTTGCCCGATGTGCACCATGTGGATGGACGGGTGGAACGGGATTGCTCACCACCTGGCGCAAAACGTCGATGTCGTTGTGGCGGCCGCTGCCGATTTGAAAGATCTGCGGTCTTTTGCTCGTGATCGCGGCTGGAAGAATCTGCGCCTCTTAAGTTGCGGCCAGAATTCTTTCAAATACGATCTTGGAAGCGAGGACCGCGAGGGCGGTCAAGACTCCGCCTTGTCGGTTTTCACGATGGATCGCGACGGCACGCCGCGTCATTTCGTCACGGCGCACCCGCGGATGGCAAGCGACATTAAGGAGCGCGGGATCGATCTGTTGACGCCGGCTTACAACGTTCTGGACATGATCCCGCAAGGCCGCGGCGATTGGTACGCCTCGCTCGATTACGGCCTGAAGGCGAAGACCGCATGAAGCTGAATTCGCGTTCAAGGGCGTGCGTCAGACTGATGTGCTAACCGTCAGCGCAGGCGGCGCAGGCTTTCTACGGAAGGGACAAAGTAATACGAACCGGTGAGCGGCTGGGTGTAGCGAGTGAGCGCGTCGCGCTTTCCGTTAACCAGTCCCGCCATACTATCCAGCATGTTGGAGAGCCGCTTCTGATCTGCGCTGAATCCCACGAAAACGGTTCCATGGTCTTCGATGTTTCCGTATGGCATGTTGCGGCGAAAGATATGCCCGAATTCATCCTGATCGGTGCGGGCGACATGCGAGTCTGACGGCTTGTTTTCAAGTTCAGTGCTGTCGGTTTTTGTGCGTCCCATGATCTTTTCTTGGTGATCGACCGGCAGTGCTTCCCACTCCGCTACTTTGTGCTTCCACTTCTGCAGCAGCAGTACGGAACCCGCAGCACCTGGAACTCCTTCCGGCAAGAGTGCCGCCAACGGAGCGTCGAGCAACGTCGGATTCTCGGAACCATCGATAAAGCCGGTCAGATCGCGGTCATGTCGGTAAGGCCAACTCGAATTTTCGTCCACCAACGAAGCCTGTCCGGAAAGATCGCGGACGACCGAGCGCGCCATATCGAAGAGCACGTCATAAGCGCTGCCCGAGAGCCATACCAGCGCGTCGTGTTGCGTGGCCGGCATCACGAATCGTTCCGTGCCGCGGACTTCTTGATTGAAGCCCGTCAATCCCGGAGGGGCGTCATCAGGAACAAGGTCGCACCAAAGCTCCGGTCGAAAGCCGATGACGAAATTTACCCCGCCCGTGGTAGTTCGTGGTTCGCGGATCGTGCAAATCGCGGATGCGAAATCCTTGCGCTTGCTTTCACCCAAAATATCGAACTCAAGATATGCATGCGAGGATGTTCCGAGAGCGAAGATTCCAGCCTGGGGCGTGTACATGCGGCCATATTATATCGAGCGCGAAATCGACAACGCGGCCTTGGTCTGACCAGCATGGCCCCGCGGCAGAAAGCGACCCGCAAAGTGAAAAGTTCCGCTGGGAGAATTCGCTCAGGTTTAAGACGGAGAAGATTTTGTCCGCTCACTCCAAAAACTGTTGTCCGACAAATCCCTCTGTGGGACCACAGTTTCTGGGGAGCGTAGACTAGCAAAATGGCGACGGCAGCCCAGAACGAGTTGCGCGAGAAAGCGGCACGCGGAAAGTATCATTTCCCTCCGGGCTTGCAGCGAAATTTGCTCTGGTTTGCCTTTCGTAAGTTTCGTCCCGCCAATCCGATCCTGCTCTTCCAGCACCTCGTTCAGGAATATGGGGACATCGTCCATTACAAGATTGCGTGGAACCACATTGTTTTCCTGAACCATCCGGACTACATCCGGGAAATTCTGGTGGTGCAGAACGACAACTTCATCAAGGAGCGCACGGTCCAACGCAGCAAGATGCTGCTTGGCGAAGGGATGATCACCGCCGAAGGCGCGCAACATCGAGCCCAGCGACAGGCCGCGCAGCCCGCATTTCATCGCCAGCGGATTCCGGAATACGCCACTACGATGGTGCGCGAGTCTGTTCGTATGCGCGATCGCTGGCGCGACGGGGAAAAGCGCGATATCGCCATCGACATGATGCATCTCACGCTGAATATCGTCGCCGAGACGCTCTTTGCGACCGATCTCCGCGATGAGGTTGACGAACTGGCAGACGCGATCAATCGCATCATGGGGCTCTACAATTTTCTGGTGATGCTGCCCGCCGCGGAGTTGCTGGTACACGTTCGCCCGCCGGGCTTGGCCGCATTCGTGCGAGCGCGCAAGCGCATCGATGCCGTCGTCTATCGCATGATCGAGGCCCACCGGCGCAGTGAACACAATGGCGGCTCTCTGCTCGATCTCATGCTGGCCGCGTCTCCCGATCGAAGCCCGGAGTCGGAACAATCGCTGCGCGACCAGGTCATCACAATTTTTCTAGCAGGGTATGAAACCGTTGCGAACACGCTTTCCTGGACGTGGTATCTGCTGTCTCAGAATCTGGATTCCGAGCGCCGCTTCCACGACGAAATCGACCGCGTTCTGCAAGGCCGACAACCGACTTTCGACGATGTTCCGCGCCTTCGCTTCGTAGAGATGGTGTTGTCGGAATCGATGAGACTGTACCCACCGGCATGGGCGATGGGACGTTGCGCACGCCATGATTTCCAGATTGGCGATTTCTTCCTGCCGGCGAAGACCACCGTTTTGATGAGCCAATTTGTTCTTCACCGCGATGCTCGGTTCTTTCCCGATCCGCTGCGCTTCGATCCGGAGCGGTTTACTCCCGAGGCGAAAGCGCGGCGGACGAAGTTTACCTACGTTCCCTTCGGCGCGGGAACCAGGCAATGTATCGGCGAATCGTTTGCCCTGATGGAAGGTGTTCTGTTGCTGGCGACCATCGCCCAAAAGTGGAAGCTGAAGTTAGTCCCGGGACATCGGGTCGAGCCCGAACCGTTGATTACCCTGCGCCCGAAATACGGAATGCGCATGGAAGTGGAAGCTCGGGTGAAGACCGCGTAGCGGACCCTACTTACCCGCCAAATACATTTCGGCGACATGCCGGGCGACTTTGTCCGGATCGGCCTCTGCGAGATTTGCGAGCACGACCACGGTTAACCCGTCATCGACGTAACGGTCAATCGCGGTTTTGAAACCTTGCCATGCGCCGTCGTGATGTACGCAACGGTGACCTGCCCGGTCTTCGTTGAACCATCCGAATCCGTAGCCGTCTTTATTGGGCTGACCATTCTTCAGCTTTGCGGGCGTCCACATTAGCTCGAGGCTGGATTTCTTGAGTAATTTCTCTGTGTAGAGCGCGGCATCCCATTTCGCCAGGTCGAGGATCGAGAAATACAGGCTTCCATCCGCCGTGGTATTCAGCGCTGGCGCCACCCATTCCTGATTTTTCAACTCTCCCTTGACGAGACGGTATCCGGCAGCGCGATTCGGAATGATATCGGCCTCGCTGATGATGCGGGTTGAGGACATGCCGAGCGGGTGAAAAATCCTCTGCTGGAGGAAGTCGCCGTAAAATTGTCCCGTCACCCGGTGAATCAGAATGCCGAGCGTCAAATATCCCAGATTGCTGTAGTCCCAACTCGTGCCCGGTGGGTAGGCAAGAGGGATGTCCTCGACGACTTTCAGCAACTCATCTTCGGTCCAGTCTTTGCGGAAGTTGAAATCTTTCGGATAGTCGCCAAATCCGCCCGTGTGACTTAGCAACTCGCGAACCGTGACGCCCTTCCAACTCGCAGGAGCGTCCGGGAAATATTTTGTCAGCGGATCCTCAAGGCCAACTTTGCGTTCTTCAACCAGCATCATGACTGCTGTGGCCGTGAACTGCTTGCCGACAGAGCCCGATTGGAAGATCGTCTCGGTCGTTGCGGGAACCTGCAGTTCGACATTCGCCAAACCGAAACCCTCAGCCCGAACAATCTCTCCATTTTTCGCTACCAGAAGCGACAGACCAGGGATATGCTGCCGCGCCATTTCCGCTTTTACAAGCTCGTTGATCGATGCGTCGGTGGGAGTTTGTGCGCAGGCGATTCGCGCAGTGAAAAGAAAAACGCAGAAGATCGTGACAAGTCGGCGCAGGATCATGGATGTGGCCAAGGTGCGGACTCGAGTTTATAGGCCGCACCCACGGCACAACAAGACTGTCCACGGTTTTTCAGGCGCCTACTTCGGCTGGCCGGATAGATCGGCGAGCCGGTGAACGCCCGAGCGTCGCAGCGCGAAAAGAATTGCCCATCCTACTAACCCTAAAGAGTAGAAAATCGCCGTGATCAGGGCGATCGTCGGCATGAAAGTGAAGTGTGCCGCCTCCAGCGGGACGAGCGGAGGATTTCCGTGGGAGTACGATGCCTGGATTCCCCGCGCTTTTTCGAGGGCTACAGCGATTCCAGCCAGGATGATCATCATCAATAGAGCCGTTGATTTGGGAAAACGAAATCCGTCGCGCATCGTAAACCTCCTTGTCCTGAACCGAATACCGGCATGAGCACCGAGCAGGGTGTGCAAATTCTCTCGAACTGCACCGCGCGCAAGCCCGGCGATCTCGCGTCCGTAGAAGACACTTCGAGCTATGAAACTGGTGTTCGTACTGTCACTCTGAGCTTGACGAAAGACCGAGAGCATTTCGTCGCCGAACTCGCGGCGATGCTGCTCGGGATAAAGGCGAAGAAGGTTTTGATAGACCGAGCGCATGGTCAACTCTCCCTGACCCGCAGGGTCGCGAGGCGCGTGAGGTGTTTCATTCGGTCGACCTCGGCCTGAAGATTCCGGCGCCCGTGAGATGTCAGGCGGTAGGCCTGCCGTCCCCGGGAGATTTCTTCTTCTTCGAACCGTTCGATCCACTGGTCATCGAGCAGGCGGCGGAGCGCACCATACAGAGTGCCGGTACTTAGTACGACGCGGCCATCGCTCATGCGCTCCACGTCTTTCAGAATGGAGTAGCCGTGCCGCGGTTCCGCCGCCAGACTCATCAGAATCAGCAGGACGGGCTCGGTGAGCGGCAGAGCCTCCATTATGTCCTCCAGCGACATGTCGCCTAACGACATATTGGCCCGACCTGCCGTTCTTGTCAAGAAAAAGTTTCATCTTTAAGAAACGCTTACGGCGATAGCCGCGCAGTTCACGGAGGAAGGCTTGAATAAGCCCCTCCCCCGAGATCGATGCAGATCGATTAGAAATCTGCCGTTCAGGTTACGGCGTGACCATGATTTGTTTGCCGGAATACTGCGTGACCTTACCCTCGGAGGGATCGATTCCGGCGCCGCGCTTCTCGTCAACGAGCACAACGTGGAAGGACCGACTCTCGAGCATTCCGGGGAATTGCCCTTTGCGATCGCCGATCGTGAGGGTATGTGCAGCATCGTCCCAATGGAGCGGGATCGTCGCATACGCACCTTTCTCATAGTTGTACGTGTCGTTCTCGTCTTCGTACAGCGTGAAATCTCCGTCGGCGCCCGGATAGATGCGCACCTCAATCGGATCTTCGGGCTTCTGCGTGGACCACTCCTGATCCGGTCCCAGCGGAATGATCGATCCTGCGCGGACGTAAAGTGGAAGAGTGTCTATCGAGGTCTCAGCGTTAATCATTCGGCCGCCATCGATCTGCGCTCCGCTCCAGAAGTCATACCACTTTGCTGCAGGAAGGTAGAGTTGGCGGGTCGTGGCTGCTGGTTCCGTCACTGGATTCACGAGAAATGCGGGACCGAACATGAACTGGTCGCCAATCTCCGCAGCGCGTGCATCCTTGCGGAAGTCCATCACCAGCGGTCGCATGATCGTGTAACTTTCGCTCGTCGTCTTCCAGGCCAGCGAATAGATGTAAGGCAGCATGCGATAACGCAGCCGGTCGAAGTTCACGAGTATCTTCTGCGCATCAGGACCGTACGACCACAATTCATTCTCGTCGGGATTGCGCGTGCCATGCACCCGCAGCACCGGATTGAAAGTGCCGTATTGAAACCATCGAATGAAAAGTTCGCGGAACGCAGGATCGGTCGGACTGCCGAAAACGAATCCGCCAATATCGGTTGTCCAGTAGGGAATTCCGGAAACAGCGAAGTTCAGGCCAGCGGGAATCTGCCGGCGAAAGCTGAACCAATCTGAATTGATGTCCCCCGACCAAGCTGTCACTCCGTTACGCTGCGATCCTGCGAACGCGGAGCGCGACAGGATGAAAACGCGCTTCTTGTCTGAGGCGCTGCGCTGCCCTTGATACACAGCCTGCGTGTCGAGTAGGGGATAGGCGTTGACGTATCGGTTGCCGCTGCCTGCCGCCAATTTGTGATTGAGCAGGATGTTGTCTTCCTGCCCTTCTGTTTCCGGTTCGGTCGTGTCCATCCACCAGGCATCGGCTCCGATGCTGAACAGGCCTTTATTTACCAGATCCCAATAGAACTTTCGCGCATCAGGGTTGGTCGCGTCATACACGGCCATGGCGTCAGCGTGATAGGGCGGTTTCGGATATTTGAAATAGTCGACGAACCATCCTTTACTCTTCGCGTTGTCGTAATTGGACGATCCTGGCTCGAAGAATGGCCAGATAGAAATCATCAGGTGAACATTTTCTGCGTGCAACTGGTCGATCATGCCTTTTGGGTCGGGATAATTCTTATTGAAGACAAATTCACCTTTGTGATTCCACCAGAACCAGTCCTGAACGATGTTGTCGAGGGGAATGTGTTGGTCGCGGTACTTCTTCGCAATGCCGAGAATCTCTGCCTGCGACCGGTATCGGTTCTTGCACTGCCAGAAGCCGTAGGCCCATTTGCCGAACATGGGAGCTTGTCCAGTCAACTCGCGATAGCCGGCGATGATCTTGTCGAAGTCAGGACCGTACAGGAAGTAGTAGTCGATGACATCGGCAACTTCCGAACTGATGTACATGTAATTTGCGAAGCGATTGTTGAAGCGGCTGCGCGAGGTGTTGTTCCAGAAGATCCCGTAACCTTTGCTCGACAGCATCAGCGGAACGGAGATGTTGCTGTTCTCCTGTGAAATATCCACCGACTCGCCGCGATAATCCCAAACTCCCGATTGATGCTGACCCAGTCCGTACAGTCCTTCATGCGAGCCGTAGATGCTGACGAATGATTCGGCGCGATAAGTATCTTCCCCATTTACTTTCACGGGGGTCAGCTTGCGCGAGGCTTCCTGCACCAGCGAGCCGCCATTCAATTCGGAGTAAACAATCGCTCCATCTTTCTTTGTTACTGTGACTTTCAGCAGGGAAGTGCTGATCGTGACCGCATCATCCGCGGATTGCATGGTGAACTTCGCGGCCGGCCAGCTGTCTTTGATGACTACCAGTTGTGTCTGCTTCGGAAACGTGGCCGTCGGCGAATACAGAACGTGGATGATCGAATCGGAGCAGACCCGCACCTTGAGTGTGCCCGTCCCCATGGTAAATAGAGCGCCGTCGGCTTGTTGCTGAACGCTCTTCACCGGGTTCATTGCAGTCCATTGCGCCTGCGCGGCTGGCACCGACACGAGAACAAGAAGAATGGCGAGAACGGCGAGGGAAGCGACCTTGAGCCTGCTTTGAACTGTCATTATTTTTCTCTTTCCGCCTTCCGTCGATAAGTGTGGGAAGGATTGTATGAATTCGTCGTGGAACGGTATCCACCGCCTACTAATTCGCAACTTCAAGCGCGACGCTCGATGTATCAACAGAATTTGGACCGACCATCAGGTCGAACGTTCCAGGTTCGACAACCGGCTTCATGTCGAGCCCAATTAAAGACAAATCTTCCGGCTTGATGGTGAAGTCCACCGTTGTTCTTTGCCCGGGTTCCAGAGTGACGCGTTTGAAGCCGCGCAACTGCTTTACGGCGCGAGTGCGCGATGCGACCCGCTGATGAACATACAGTTGCGCCACTTCATCGCCAGAGCGCGTTCCAGTGTTCGTAATGTCAACGGAGAGTTTTGCGTTCCCGCCGGGACGAACATTTTTGGGTTCGACACGAACGTTCTCGAAGCGGAATTGCGTATAGCTCAATCCAAAGCCGAATGGATAGATCGGTTCCCGCCCGGCAAAGAGATAGCTTCGATTTCGCGACGGCTTGTGATCGTAATAGTCGGGAAGTTGTCCCACGGATTTCGGGAAGCTGATGGGCAACTTGCCTCCGGGATTCACATCGCCGAATAACACGCTGGCCGCGGCTGTGCCGCCCTGCTCTCCCAAATACCAGCCTTCGAGAATTGCCGGGACATTGGCCTTCTCGTAATTAATCGAGAGCGGACGACCGTTGATGAGGAGCAGGACGACGGGCTTTCCGGTTTCGACGATCGCTTTCACTAGTGCTTCCTGAGAGCCGAGCAATTCAAGCGAGTCTCGGTCACCGAGATGCTGTTCCGACCAGGCCTCTCGATTCGTGCTTTCATTCTCGCCGACCACCACAAGGACGACGTCTGCTTTCTTCGCGACCGCGACCGCCGCCCTAATCCCTTCTTCGTCCGCCTTCGGATCGGGCTGCTCAACTTTGTTTTCATACCACGCCGCCCAGCCTTGTTTTCCCGTGGTGATCTTGCAGCCTTCGGAGAAGAGCACCTGCACCTTGTCTCCAGCTCGCTTGCGAATGCCATCGAGGATACTGATCTGATTTCCCGGTCCCGGATCGCGGCTGTATCCGCCCAGATGCACGTCGGCGGCGTTGGGCCCAATGACTGCGATCGACTTTAACTTTGAGAGGTCGAGCGGAAGCAGAGTCTTGTCATTCTTCAACAACACGATAGATTTCTGGGCCACTTTGAGCGCAAGTTGCTGGTGCTCCGGGCTGTTCACTGTTTTCTGCGCATAGTCGGCGTCAACATACGGATGATCAAACAATCCCAGGCGGAACTTCGTTTCCAGCACGCGCTGGACTGCTTCGTCCAACTGCGATTCGGGGACTTTTCCGTCTCTTACTTGATCTACCAGAGTCGCGTATACGGACCCATCGGAGAGATCGAAATCGACGCCTGCTGCCAGCGCCTTTCGCGCCGCTTCCGCTGCGTCTGCTGCGACGTGATGAGTCTGATAAAGCATCTGCAAGCCACCGCCGTCGGAACTTACATATCCGCGAAAGCCCCATTCCTGCCGGAGGACCTTGTCGAGCAGCCATGCATTCACATGGTTCGGGATACCATCGATTTCGTTGTACGAGGCCATCACGCTGGCGCTGTGAGCTTCTTTTACCGCGGCTTCAAAGGGGACGAGAAACGTTTCGCGCAACTCCCGTTCCGAAAGATTGACGGGAGCTGTGTTGGTCCCGCTTTCCGGCTGGCCGTGCGCGGCGAAATGCTTCATGGTTGCGGCGACGTGGTGGCGATCGATCATCCAGTTCGTGCCCTGGAGGCCATTGATTGCCGCCACTCCCATCCGTGCGGCAAGAAATGGGTCTTCACCATATGTCTCTTCGGTCCGTCCCCACCGCGGATCGCGCGACAAGTCGAGCACCGGCGTGAAGGCCTGATTCACACCCGAAGACGACATTTCATCCGCGGCCGCGTTGAAAGACCTCCTGCACCAGTTCTGGATCCCACGTGCTCGCCAGTCCCAGCGCTTGCGGAAACATGGTGCTGCCATAGGACATAAAGCCGTGCAGCGCTTCGCCCATGAAAATCGTTGGAATTCCCAGACGCGTTTTTTCGAGCAGATAACGCTGTGCCCGATTGCGAAAGGTGGCAGAGTCATGCGGACTCGGCTTCGCATCCTCGCGATAAAGCTTCGCGAGGTGATCGCAGATAGCCTTCTCCTCGGCGTCGGCTGGCGTACGCGATCGGCGGCGTCCTCCGGCCAACTGATCGACTTTTTCCTCGAGCGTCATGCGCGTTACCAGATCCGCAGCGCGCTGCTCGGGCGGCAGGCTTGCGTCCTTGTAAGGTAAATTGACGTCCTGAGCAAATGAAGTCGAAAGCACTACCGCTAAAAGGAAGAGAACGGAAGAAATCGAGCGAGCAAGCATAAAGCCTCCGGCCATGAAAGCCGCGATGAAGCTGACCCTAGAATAACGATTTCGTAAACGATTACGGAAAATCATCCCGCGAAGGATAGCACGGACGGTAGGAGGGTCTTTTGTTGCGTGTGTCCAATCGGCCAGTCGTTCCCTTTCTGGATTTCGGATTTCGCAAGCTAACGCCCAAAGCATCTCTTTCGGATACTATCCGTAGTGCCAAGGGAACTCTTGATTGCTAGAGTATTTACCGTATTTTCCGGCATTATCGGTCCAATTAAAGTATTTGGGACTACCGGGTACTTTTCCCAACAGGCAT
>CAWFWF010000005.1:0-208212 GCA_963819455.1 uncultured Acidobacteriota bacterium | reverse complement strand
AGGCCACCGCCGACGCGGTGCGCTCGTTCGGCATCAACCCCGAGCTCGTCCCGTCAGAGGAGCAGAGTCCCGAGGGCCTGCTCGCCGACTCCCCGCCCTTCGACGACGTGCTCGACCCGATCAACCGGGTGCTGCTGCCGCGCGCTGACATCGCCACCGAGACGCTGGCCGCAGGCCTGCGCGAGCTCGGCTGGGAGATCGACGATGTGACCGCGTACCGCACGGTTCGGGCAGCTCCGCCCGCCGCCGAGATCCGCGACGCGATCAAGTCCGGCGGGTTCCAGGCGGTGTGCTTCACGTCGTCCTCGACCGTGCGCAACCTGGTCGGGATCGCCGGCAAGCCG
Organism: uncultured Acidobacteriota bacterium; assembly: GCA_963819455.1. Classification (GTDB taxonomy): domain Bacteria; phylum Acidobacteriota; class Terriglobia; order Terriglobales; family Acidobacteriaceae; genus Sulfotelmatobacter. The sequence goes on along the minus strand of CAWFWF010000005.1, from coordinate 207,868 downwards.
CACGCCCGCACCGTCGTCGCGTGCATCGGCCCGCAGACCGCGGCCACCGCCCGGAGTTCGGACTGCGCGTCGACGTGCAGCCCGAGAACGCCACGGTGCCGGCATTGGTCGACGCGCTCGCCGCGCACGCCCAGGTGCGGGCGGCCGAGGAGCGCGAGAAGGCTGCCGCCGCGGCCGCGAAGAAGGCAGCCCGGACCTCCGCGCGCCGCGCCTCCCGGTAGGCGCACCCGTCCCCACCGCGTTCTGGTATCGGGTGACCAAATCCGGACCGGCGAAAATGGTGACCGGATACCAGAACAGGGGCGTGGGGGTTGACGAAACGGCTACGCTGCGCGGTTATGTCCGGTTTGCGTAGCTTGGCCGTTGTTGCCGTGACCGCGCTCGTCGCCGCCTGCGTGTCCACCGCGCCGGGATCGCACGCGGCGACCCCGCGGTTGACCGGCAGCCACTCCGTGCTGTTCGACGACACCAAGGCCGAGACGGCCGGCAATGCCGACTGGATCATCTCCACGTCGATGCCCGACCCGACCGCGCAGAACCCGTCCCCGTCGGCCGAGACCGACTGGACCGGCGCGCTCTCGGCCTGGGGTGTCGCGCTGCAGCGGACCGGCGCTACACGCTGAACACCCTGCCGCCGTCGGGGACGATCACCTACGGCAACCCGGGCAACGCGCTCGACCTGTCGAACTTCGACGCGTTCGTGCTGCCCGAACCGAATGTGCTGTTCACCGCCGCCGAGAAGACCGCGATCCTGGCGTTCGTCCACGCGCGGCGGCGGGCTGTTCATGATCAGCGACCACAACGGCAGCGACCGCAACAACGACGGCGCCGACTCGGTGAAGGTGCTCAACGACCTGATGGGCAGCTCCGATCCGTTCGGGTTCTCCATCGACGTCTCGGACATCTCGTCGGACAACCCGGCGGTGCTCGGCTCGTCCGACCCGGTGCTCGACGGCCCGTTCGGCACCGCCACCGGCACGATCATCCGCGACGGGACGACCGCCACGCTGCATCCGGCCGACAATCCGGCCGTCAGGGGCGAGGTCTTCCGTACCGGCTCGTCGGCGTCGGGCACGACCGGCGCCGCCGTCGTCACCTCGAGCTACGGCGCCGGCCGGGTGGCGTACTGGGGCGACAGCTCGCCGATCGACGACGGCACCGGGCAGTCGGGCAACACCCTCTACGACGGCTGGAACGACCCGGCCGGCACCGACGCCGCGCTCGCGCTCAACGCGACCGCATGGCTGGCCGGCGGCGGGTCGTCCGGTGGCGGCGGTGGCGGCGGCGCGCCGCTGGCCAACGGCGGGTTCGAGAGCGGCTCGGCACCGTGGACGCTGTCCGGCGCGGCCGTGACCTCGGCCCGCGCGCACAGCGGCACGCTCGTCGCTGTCACTCGGCGGCACGAACTCGTCGACCGCGTCCGCGACGCAGTCCGTCCTGGTGCCGTCGTCGGGCACGCTGCGCTGGTAGACCTACGTCACCACGCAGGAGACCGGCACGACCGCCTACGACACGCTCGTGGTGAAGCTCGGCACGACGACGGTGCAGACGCTGTCGAACACGGCGACCAACGGCGCGTGGTTCGCGACGTCGGTCTCGCTCGCGCCCTACGCCGGGCAGACGGTGCCGCTGTCGTTCACGGCGACGAACGGCACGAAGTTGCCGACCACGTTCTGGGTCGACGACGTCACCGCCGGCTGAGTGCGACCTCACAAGGATCCTACAGAGCGCCGATTCGGCGTAATCTCGACGGGTGAGCCTGCCCGAGCTGCCGCCGTTCCCGACCTCTCGTCCGCGCCGGCTGCGGCGTACTGCCGCGCTGCGCCGGTTGGTCAGCGAGGTCGAGGTGCGCCCGTCCGATCTCGTGCTGCCGATGTTCGTGCGCGAGGGCATCGGCGAGCCGGTCGCGATCTCGTCGATGCCCGGGGTCGTCCAGCACAGCTACGAGAGCCTGGTGAAGGCCGCGGTCGAGGCGACCGCGGCCGGTGTCGGCGGCTTGATGATCTTCGGCGTGCCCGAGCACAAGGACGCGCAGCGGCTCGGGCGCCGACGACCCCGACGGCGTGCTCAACGTCGCGCTGCGCCGGCTGGCCGACGAGCTCGGCGACGACACCGTGCTGATGGCCGACCTGTGCCTCGACGAGTTCACCGACCACGGGCACTGCGGCGTGCTCGACGCGCACGGCGCGGTCGACAACGACGCGACGCTGGAGCGGTACCGCGCGATGGCGCTCGCGCAGGCCGAAGCCGGCGCCCACCTGCTCGGCACCAGCGGCATGATGGACGGCCAGGTCGGCGCGGTCCGCCAGGCCCTCGACGCGCGCCGGTTTCGTCGACACCGGCATCCTCGGCTACGCGCCCAAGTACGCCTCCGGCTTCTACGGGCCGTTCCGCGAGGCGGTGAACTCCAGCCTCAAGGGCGATCGCAAGTCCTACCAGCAGGACGCGTCGCGCACGGTGGCCGACGCGCTGGCCGAGGTCGCCCTCGACGTGCAGGAGGGTGCCGACATCGTCATGGTCAAGCCCGCGCTGCCCTACCTCGACATCCTGCGCGCGGTCGCCGACGCGTGCCCGGTACCGGTCGCGGCGTACCAGATCAGCGGCGAGTACGCGATGGTCGAGGCCGCGGCCGCGAACGGCTGGCTCGACCGCGATCGGGTCATCGCCGAGACGCTCACCTCGATCAAGCGGGCCGGTGCATCGCTGATCCTCACGTATTGGGCCGCCGAGGTTGCGGCCGGCGGCTAGCGCCATGGCCGCGCGCCGGTATGTCGAGCCGGCGCGGACGTACGTCTCGTCCGCTCGTCCTGCTGGTGGTTCTTCTCGCCGGCTTCCTGTTCGATCTGCTCGCGCTGGGTGGCGGACGGGTGCATGCCGTCGCCTGGCTGATCGGGGCCGTCCTGGTGATCGGCTTCGACGCGCTGATCGTGCATGCGGCACGCACCGTGCGCTCGATCGTGGTGACTGACGACGAGGTGCGGGTCGGCGACGATGTGCTGCTGCGTGCCGACATCGCCGGCGTGCGGCTCGGTGTCGAGGACGGCGCGCCGGTGCTTGGCCGGCGGGTCGGCGAGGGTATGCCGCGCCAGACCGCGCCGCTGACCCTGCAACTGACCGACGGAACGGCGATGGTCATCGCGACGCGGCATCCGCAGCGGCTGGCCGAGATCCTCGGCGCCGACGAGGTGCTGCCCGAAATCCGGCCCGCGGACGCCGCCGACCTCGAGGAACTGCCCGATATCGACAGCCGAGCCGACTCACTGTTCCGGGTGGCCGGCATGGATCTGCCGGATATCCCTTATCCGGTCGATGCCTTGCACGACGCGAAGGCGGTATTCGTGGCCGGGAAGCCGCCCGTCGCCTTCGTGCAGGTGGAGGAGGTCGGCGGCATCGCGCACGTGCAGGAGCTGGCCGTGCTTCCCTCGCACATGCGCCAGGGCCTCGGCTCGGCGCTGCTCGACGCAGCCTGCCAGTGGGCGCGCGAGGCCGGCTATCCGGCGATCACGCTGACCACGTATGCCGAGGTGCCGTGGAACGCGCCCTTCTACTCCGCACGCGGCTTCGTCGAGCTGACTGAGCTGACGCCCGAGCTCGCCGAATTGCGCGACTGGGAGCGCGACATCGGCCTCGACGCGGTCGGGCGGCGCGTGGCGATGCGGCGCGAACTCTGACGGACTAGCGGGGCGCCATCCGGATCGCGCCGTCCAGGCGGATCACCTCGCCGTTGAGCATCGGGTTGGCGACGATGTGCGCGACCAGCGCGGCGTACTCGCTCGGGTCGCCCAGCCGGCTCGGGTGCGGCACCTGGTGCCCAGCGAATCCAGCGCCTCCTGCGGCAGCCCGGCCAGCAGCGGCGTCTTGAACAGGCCGGGCGCGATCGTCATGACGCGGATCGCCTTGTCGGCCAGGTCGCGCGCGATCGGCAAGGTCATGCCGACGATGCCGCCCTTCGATGCCGAGTAGGCGGCCTGCCCGATCTGGCCGTCGAAGGCCGCGGCAGACGCGGTGTTGACGATGACTCCGCGTTCGCCGTCGACGGGATCGTTGCCGACCATTCGCTCGGCGCCCAGGCGCAGCACGTTGAACGTCCCGATCAGATTGACCATCACGACCTGGGTGAACTGGTCGAGCGGCAGGACGCCCTTCTTGCTGATGACGCGGCCGGGCGTGCCGATCCGGCGCAGTTCACGACCACGCGGATCGGGCCGTGCTCGGCGGCGATGTCGAGCGCTGCGGCGACCTGGGCCTCGTCGGTGACGTCGGCCGGGGCGAACACGCCGTCGAACTCGGCGGCCCGCTCGTCGCCCGCGTGCGACGGGAGGTCGAGCAGCACTGCCTTTGCACCGGCTGCGGACAGGGTTCGGGCGGTGGCCAAGCCGAGCCCGGACGCCCCGCCGGTGATGACTGCGACGCTGCCTGCGATGTCCATGCCGCGATCCTGCCGTAGGTCGTGGCCGCCTCTCAAGCGGCAGGTGTGCTGTCATGGTGGCGCTAGTCGCGGGCCATCACCACGTGCCACGGCCGCACCCGCACGTCGAGGACGCCTGTCGCCACCGCTTGGTCGTCGACGGTGGCCAGGCGCAGCGCCTCGTCCTGCGACGCGACGTCCAGGATCGTCATTCCGGCACCACGTTCGTCCAGCAACGGACCGGCGGCGACGAGCTCACCGGCCGCCAACCGGCGCTGCAGGAACGCGTAGTGCTCGGAGATCCCCGGTTGGTCGAAGACGTCCTCACCATCGGGGACGGCCGGGCCCCGGGTGTGCTGCAGGACGTACCAGGCCCGGGCGGTGTCATCGCTCATGCCACGAGGGTTGCAGACTGGGCGACGTGAATCGCGCACCGAGGTCGGCCGAACTGTTCGAGCGGGCCCAGCGGGTGATCCCGGGCGGGGTGAACTCGCCGGTACGAGCGTTCCGCGCGGTCGGCGGCACGCCACGGTTCATGGTCAGTGGCACCGGACCGTACCTGACCGACGCCGACGGCATCGAGTACGTCGACCTCGTCTCGTCCTGGGGTCCGATGATCCTCGGGCACGCGCACCCGGCGGTCGTCGAGGCGGTGCAGCGCGCGGCCTCGTCCGGACTCTCGTTCGGCACCCCCACCGAAGGCGAGATCGAACTCGCCGAAGAGATCGTGTCGCGGGTTGCCCCGGTCGAGCAGGTACGGCTGGTCAACTCCGGCACCGAGGCGACGATGTCTGCGATCCGCCTCGCCCGCGGAGCGACCGGGCGGCAGCGGGTCGTCAAGTTCGCCGGTTGCTACCACGGCCACGTCGACGCGCTGCTCGCCGCGGCCGGCTCGGGCGTCGTCACGTTCGGCCTGCCGGACACCCCCGGCGTCACCGGCGCGCAGACCGCCGAGACGATCGTGCTGCCCTACAACGACCTCGGCGCGGTCGAGGCGTGCTTCGCCGAATTCGGCAGCGAGATCGCGTGCCTGATCACCGAGGCCGCCGCCGGGAACATGGGCGCGATCGCACCCGTCGACGGCTTCAATGCCGGCCTGCGCGACATCACCGCGCGCCACGGCGCGCTGTTGATCATGGACGAGGTGATGACCGGCTTCCGCGTCAGCGCAACCGGTTGGTACGGACTCGATCCGGTCGATGCCGACCTGTTCACCTTCGGCAAGGTGATGAGCGGCGGCCTGCCGGCGGCGGCATTCGGCGGGCGCGCCGACGTGATGTCGAAGCTGGCGCCGGCCGGGCCGGTCTACCAGGCCGGCACGCTGTCCGGGAACCCGGTGGCGGTCGCCGCCGGCCTCGCGACGCTGCGCGCCGCAGGACGCGATGTCTACGCAGCGCTGGACGCGAACGCGCGAACGCTGGGCACGCTGGCCGCAGCCGCTCTCGACGAAGCAGGCGTGGCGCACCAGGTGCAGTACGCCGGCAACCTGCTCTCGGTGTTCTTCGCCGAGAAGCCGGTGCTCGACTTCGCCGACGCCCAGGCCGCAGAGACGTTCCGGTACAAGCCGTTCTTCCACTCGATGCTCGACGCCGGGGTGTACCTCCCGCCGAGCGCGTTCGAGGCGTGGTTCGTCAACGCGGCGATGGACGACGCGGCCATGGCGCGCATCGCTGACGCGCTTCCGGCGGCGGCACGCGCTGCGGCTACTGCACCCCGCCCCTGATCAGCGCCTCGAAGGCGGTCGCATCGCCGTCGACGGCACGGCGTCGACGGCCGGCCGGTTCCACAGCCACGCGTCGAGGTCGCGCGCGGTGCGCGCTGATCGTGAACGACGGGTCGCCCGATTCGATCACTGCGAGCGTCGCCTCGTCGGTGTAGTCCTTGCCGCTGTTCGGGCTGTGCCCGCTCCAGCGACCGAGCTGCACGAAGAACTCCGCGCCGGTGTCGGTCGTCGCCAGCCGCCCGATCGGACCGTCCTGCTCGTGGGCGTCGCCCAGTCGGGGTAGCCGCCGAACATCCACTCGAGCACCTCGAGCGCGCCGTCAGTCGCCAGCGCTCCGTCGACCTCACCGGCTGCCGTGCCGGCGGTGAGTTCGGCGTCGAAGCGGTGGATCAATGCCTCGTGCGCCTGCCGGCGGCGCACGAAGCCCGCGCTCTGATCCGCGGGGAACCACGTCCACACCCGCACGTCGTCGGCCGTGTCCTCGAGCGCCGCGACCAGCTCAGCGCTCGCTCGGCCGTAGAGCTCGAGCAGTGCGCGGTAGTCGTCGGGACGATCCGGCTTGCTGGCCTCGGCAGCATCCGGGCTGTCGAGCCGCTCGCGCACGATCGCACCCCAGAACAGCTGGACCTCGGCGAGGTGCCACAGCAGGTCGGCCGCGGTCCAGTCGGGACACGTGGGTACCGGGGCGGCCGGGTCGGCGCCGGCGAGCAATTCGCCGAAGCGCGCCGACTCCGACCGGACGTGGGCCAGGAAATCGATCGTCATGCCCCGACGCTAGCGCCCACCGCTGACACGTACTGCCGCGCGGGTTTGGAAGGATGTGGGGGTGACGACGACCGTGCACCTGCTGCGGCACGGCGAGGTCTACAACCCCGACCGCATCCTCTACGGACGGCTGCCCGGCTTCCGGCTGTCCGATCTCGGCATCGCCCAGGCCAAGCTCGCTGCCGAGTTCCTCGCCCAGCGCCCGATCGGTCGCCTCGTCTCGTCGCCGCTGCAGCGCGCGCAGGAAACCGCCGCCGCGCTCGCCGACGCGACCGGGCTGGCCGTGGACATCGACGAGCGGCTCATCGAGGCCGGCAACGCCCTCGAGGGGCGGCGGGTCGCCGGCGGCAAGGGCCTGTTCACCGATCCGTCCAACTGGAAGTACTTCCGCAACCCGCTGCGGCCGAGCTGGGGCGAGCCGTACGAGCAGATCGCCGCCCGGGTGCTGGCTGCCGTGCATTCCGCACGAGGACGGATCGAGGGCACCGGAGGCGAGGCGGTGCTGGTCAGCCACCAGCTGCCGATCGTGTCGGCGCGCCGCCGGGCCGAGGGTTTGCGGCTCTATCCACGACCCGCGGCACCGGCAATGCGCGCTCGCCTCGGTCACCTCGTTCACCTTCGACGGCGAGGTGATCGTGCGGATCGACTACGCCGAGCCGGCCGCCGGCGTCCTGCCCGAAGGCCAGGGCGCCGGCGCCTGATCACACCGTCCTCGCTCCGCTCGGACGGCTGGCGGAGCCGATATCAACGGGTTCACTCGCAAGCTCGCTCACACCGGGAACAGCCGGGTTCGGCTCGCATCGAGACGATCGGCAAGAACGCGGCTGCGTCGCCGGAATATCTCGATGATCCAGAAGCGGAAGATGTGCATCATTTTGTCGAGAAACAACTTGTCGCCTTGATTGGCGAGGCCGGTTACAAGTTGCATAGCGGCCGAAGCCGGAACGAGCAGATCGCAACCGATTTGCGCCTGTTCGTACGCGCTGCGATCGATCAATTGCGTCAGGAACTGGGTGAACTTTGCAGTGCGTTCGTCGAGCGAGCGGAACAGGCTGCAGAGGCAGCGATGCCGGCGTATACGCATCTGCAGCGGGCCGAACCAGTCCTCGTGGGACATTGGCTTCTCGCCTACGTCGAGATGTTACTGCGCGATACAGATCGTATGGCGGATTGCCGGACGCGACTGAATGTGTGTCCGCTCGGATCGGGTGCGGTTGCGGGGGCTACGCTTCCACTGGATCGCGCGCTGATGTCTACGAATCTCGGATTCGACGCTCCGACGGAGAATAGTCTCGACGCCACCAGCGATCGCGATTTTGTGATTGAGTTTGTCAGCGCGCTCTCGCTTCTGGCGACTCACTTGAGCCGGTGGGCGGAGGAGATGATTCTGTTTTCCACGCAGGAATATGGATTCATCGGCCTGCCCGAGGCCTACTCAACGGGAAGCAGTGCCATGCCGCAGAAGAAAAATCCTGACCTGCTGGAGTTGGTGCGGGGCAAGAGCGGCCGCGTTGTGGGGAATGCCATTTCGTTGATGACGACGATCAAGGGCCTGCCCCTCGCCTATAACAAAGACATGCAGGAAACGCAGGAGCCGCTTTTCAACTCCACCGACACTCTTTTGCAGATGATCCCTCTGGTTACAGGCTGGATGCGCGCCGTAGAGTTTCATCATGACCGGATGCAGCACGCTGCCTCTTCCGGCTTCATGAATGCCTGGGCCGCCGCAACCTATCTGGTGAGCAAGGGCGTTCCCTCGCGAATGTCGCACGAGCGAATCGGTAAAGCAGTTCAACTTTGTATCGATCGGAAATGCGAGTTACAGGATCTGTCTCTTCGCGATCTGCAAGAGCTCAGTCCCGCGTTTGGCGATGACTTCTACGAGTCGCTGACGCTTACATCGGTGCTCGCCGTTCACGACGTTCCGGGAGGCACTGCGCCGGCCCGGGTGCGGCAGGCTATTGGCCTCGCCAGAAAGAAAATTGAGTCTCTTCGCGAGGAGGTCCATGCGCACGCGTAAAGCAATCTTGCCTGATGCAGGGCACATTCATGAATTGATTTCGGCATACTCGGGTGACGGCACGCTTCTGCCGCGCACGCTGCCGGAGATCTGCGAGAACGTCCGTGATTTCGTCGTGCTCGAAGAGTCGGACGGAAAGATCATTGGCTGCGGAGCGCTGCATCTTTATGGGACGCATCTGGCCGAGATTCGTTCAATTACGGTTGCACCGCGAACGCAGGGAAAAGGCGGCGGTGGGATGCTAGTCAAAGCGCTGCTTGCCGAAGCGAAGCGCCATCGGGTGGCCTGTATCTGCCTCTTCACACGCAAGCCCACGTTTTTCGCGGGCCAGGGATTTTCTGTGGCGCAGAGGGAAGATTTGCCCGACAAGATTCACAAAGATTGCCATGCTTGCCCGCGGTTTCATTGCTGCGACGAAGTCGCGATGGTGCGCGGTGATTTGCCGAAGTTCGCCATCCTGCCTGAACCGGAGAACTGGCTGGTGAAGTTGCAGGGCTGGGCACCGAACGCGGGAGATTCGAGCCGGACTAGCTGACTTCCTGCGCGCCGTCTTCTGCGGAACAAAGATAAGTCTGCGGGTCGATGCCGGTCGCTTTCCGGTAGCGGTCCGCAATTTCTTTTGCGAAGGCTTCGGCATTCTCTTGTCGGACGAGATTCACGGTGCACCCGCCGAAACCGCCGCCAGTCATCCTTCCGCCGATAAATCCAGGCAATCCCTGGGCGGAGTCGACCATGATGTCGAGTTCGCGGCAACTCACTTCGTAAAGGTCGCGCAGGCTGTCATGCGATGCGCGCATCAACGCGCCGACTTGGGCCAAGTCGCCATTTGTAAAAGCGCGAGCGGCGTCGACTGCTCGCTGGTTTTCGAGCACGACATGGGAGCAGCGTTTTCGGATCGTCTCCGGGAGTTCTGCGGCATGGAGATTGAGCATCTCCACAGAAACATCGCGCAAAGCACGGACCGAAGGATCCCACCGGGCGAAGCGACGTACTCCTTCTTCACATTCTTCCCGGCGCTGGTTGTATGCACCGGTAGCCAGGTCGTGTTTCACTTTCGTGTTGCAAACCACGAGAGTGAAGCCAGCGGGAATTGGGACAAATTTGAATTCCAAAGAGCGGCAGTCGAGAAAGAAAGCGTGGCCTTTCTTGCCCATACATGAGACAAACTGATCCATGATGCCGACTCGCGCTCCAACAAAGTCGTTTTCTGCTCGGCGGCACAGCTTAGCAACCTCGGGAAGAGGAACGCTCGCGCCGTTCAAGCTCATCAAGGCCAGCGCTGAAGCCACTTCGAGCGCGGCCGAGGAACTGAGTCCGGCGCCAATTGGAACTTCGCCATGAACCGCAAGATCGGCGCCATGAAGTTTGAATCCATTTTGTTGCAGGATGACAGCGACGCCGAGCACATAGTCGCACCAGGCCCCGGTGCGCTGCGAAGGAAGCTGGTCCAAGTCGAAAGTGTAGTCTCCCGAAAATTCTTCGGAGTGAATCTTTAGCACGCGATCTGGGCGCGGCGCGACAGCGACGTAGGTAGAGAAGCCGACAGCCGCGGGCATCACGAAGCCGTCGTTGTAGTCTGTGTGTTCGCCGATCAGATTGACGCGCCCGGGAGCGCGAAAGATGCGCGAGGGGCGCCCAAGAAGTTTCTCGAACTTTTCAGCTAACGCGCGCACAGTCCTCCACCGGAACAGATATGCAAGTTTATCTGGCGTCTAAGACCGCACGCCCATACAAAATGGATCTCGAGGATCGAGTACGAATTCGGCCTCGGAATTCACGAAAGCTGTACCTTTGATGCTCGGATAGATGAGGCCGTTACGAACGGCGACACTTCCTTCGAAAATACTGCCGACTATGCTTTCCTGCTTCCAGATATCGCCTTCGCGGATCTTTCCATCGGCATAGAGGCAGGCCAGTTTCGCGCTGGTTCCGGTGCCGCAGGGAGAACGATCGTAGGCCTTCCCGGGACACAGGACGAAATTCCTGCTATTCGCTGAGGGGTCTTGTGGAGCCCCAAACAGTTCAATGTGGTCGATTTCCTGGCCATCGGCTCCGGTGACAGCGCGTTCTTGTAACGCTTTGCGGATGGCCCAAGTGAAGGTGGTTAACTCTTCAACTTTGGACAGCGAAAGGTCCGGGTATTCTTCTTTCACGAGGAAGAACCAGTTGCCACCCCAAGCCACGTCCCCGTACACCTGGCCGTAACCTGGTACATCGACTTTAACGTTTTCGGCGAGACGGTAACTGGCGATGTTGTTGACAGTGACCGCTCCGCCAGGATGCAACACGGCACTCACTTTTCCGACGGGCGTTTCGATTAGGTGATCCCCGGGACCAATGCATTTCATGTGCGCGAGCGTCGCCACCAAGCCGATGGTACCGTGGCCGCACATTCCGAGATACCCGACGTTGTTGAAGAAAATCACACCCGCGACACATGCCGGATCGGTGGGTTCGCAAAGCAAAGCGCCGACCATTACATCGGAACCGCGCGGCTCGCCGACAACGGCGGATCGGAAGTCATCATGCTCAAGACGGAAACGAATGACCCGCTCGGCGAGAGGACCTTTTCCCAAGTCAGGTCCGCCGGTCACCACCAAGCGGGTTGGTTCGCCCCCGGTATGGGAGTCGATCACGCGAACCCGCTCCATTCGTTTCTGGGTCACTCTTGTGCCTAATCACTCCGTTACTGATAGGAGTGTGTACAACGATTGTACGAAATTGCTTTTCCGGTGGAATCCAAGACGGAGCGACCTTTTAGTGCAGATTTAGGTCAAGGTAATGGCCAAAGCTGGCCAGCGAAACTTGATCTCCGCCCGGCAGGTAGAAGCCAAAGTGGCCGGAGGAGAGATTCGTTCCCGGCTGGGTCCAGCGATCAAGCACCACCCATGACTCGCCTTGTTTGATCAAGTGCGTGATCTCCGCCGACGAAACACGGATCTGTATCGAGCGGAAGCTCTTCTTCTCGCCCTTGTGAGGAATTTTGGCGTCGCTCACCTTCTGGCCCTTGCGAATATCGGTCCGATAGAAATTGTTGTCGTCAATCTGGAAGAGATCGTAATTGTTGGGATCGGTGTAGTTGATGACCCATTGCAGCCGATGTCCCTTGGTGAGCATGGCGGAAAATACAAACGTGCCGGAGGTGGGCGAAACGCCATAGAGGACGTAGTCGCCTCCTTTGCGAACAAAGTTTCCATTCTCCTGCTTCCAACTCGAAGGGTCCTCCCACTTCGACATTCCGTCAGCAGCCAGCGCCAAATCAATGTTTCGAGACTGCCCGGCGGCCAAATCGACTGGGGCGGCACGCACAAACCCGTCTGCCATACGGGCAGACAGCGTGTAGGTGCCCGCAGGGAGGCTAACCGCGTTGCCGCTCGTGACTTTCACCGGCGTCTCGCCTGCCTGCGTCAAAGTGACTTGGGCGTCCGCCGGCGAGAATGTAATCTTCAGCTCGCCGGGCGCGGCTTCCATTGCGGTATCGGCCGACGTCAGAGCGACGGGCGTGCCTACGGCGAAATGCTTCTTGAACTGTTTAGGCTTGAAACGATCGGAACGCAATTCGACAACATGATCTCCCGGAGAGATCGTGGAAACGTTCAGCGTTCCGTCGCCTTGGACAGAGCCAACGTTGACCTGATCGACGAACACCGCCGCTCCCGACGGAGCTCCCTGCAGGCTGAGAGCAGCCATGTGGGGCACAGGCAATAGTCCGAAGACAAGTCTGCCCTGCTGCCCTTTGCGGATACGGATTTTCTGCTCGGCAACATCCTGGAAGCCCGACTTGGCCACGCGAACCGCATATTCCTTGGGTTCCAGGTTGGCAATACGAACCTGGCCGCCTTGGGTTTGCTGCGGAAGCGCTTTGCCGTTGAGAAAGACTTTGGCTTTTTCTTGCCCGGTGACGACAACGAGGGTGCCGACGTTCTGACCGGACTCGACGAAAATGCTGAGCGATGGCGATGCCGTGGCTTCGATGGAAAGCTTGTATTCCTCCCCAGCCTGGCTAATGGCTAGTTCATGGCTTCCCGCCGCGACCGATGAAAAATCGAGGCCATCAAGAGGGAGATCCGCAGGCGGCTTTCCGTCAAGCGCGACCTTCGAGGCCGCGTTGCTGGAGTACACGTGGAGATGGTCTCCCATGCTGGACACAAGCACAGCGAGCACGCCCTTTGCCGCCACGGGAGTCTTGATGGCAGGCGCTGCGTCGACCGACGATTTAACGTCGAATGCAAAATTGCCCGAAGAACTTTCGAACTTCAGCGTGTGGTCTCCGGGTGGAACCCTTTCGAGTAACCACTGCGCGTCCTGGAGATCGGTTGCCGGTCGATCGTCGAATGTAACTTTGCCTTGGGCGGTGTCCGACGAAAGCTTCATCGTTGCTGCAGCCGGTGGAGCGGAGGACTGCGGTTCCGCCGCGGGAGCGGCAGACGACTGGACGGGGGCTTCGTACTGCGCAGGCTCGGCCGCCTGCCTACGGCCCCTTAGCAAGAACATTGCCGCGAGAATAACGACCAACAAGACGACGCTTCCCACTCCGATCAAGACCTTGGAGTTTTTCCCACTAGCAGGCCTCACTGACGGCTGAACTTTCTTGATCGGAGCGGTTGGTTTGGCCTTGGGAGTGTCTACCACGGGCACGACGACAGAAGCCTCGGGCTGCGTCGGAGTGGCGGGAACGGAAGCCACAGGGTTCGAGGCCAGAGTTTGTGGTGGAGCTGCGGGGTCCGAAGGATGCTCGATCGTTGGCGCGGCAGCGAAAGATAAGGTCGCGGCAGAAGTCGCTCCGGCGTTACTCCCCTTCCCGGTCACACCGGGAAGATTCAGCTTCTCGAGAAGGCCATTCGCATTCGACAACACTTCTTCGTCTTCGATGTACTTGCTCGCGAGTGAGCGGGCCTTTTCTCCAAGGCTATGCTTGGTGTCGGCATCCTGTGCAGCGTCCACTTCACTGTCGAGGCGACGTAGCTCCTCCAGATCGCGACGGCGTGTCTGGCGGCGCTGCACGTGCAAATCGCGCTGCACTGCATCCCGTATCTGGACTAGCCGCATTTCCCGGGGATAGGAGACTAGTCCCTCTTCAACCCGCGACAACGCGGAGTTCAAGTCTCCTGCGGTTTGCAGCTTGCGGGCTTGAGAGACACATTCTCCGACGTAAGTTTCGCGCTTCTGATCCAAGATCAACGTGCGCAGAGTCTTGGCCATGGGATGCGACGGGTTGAGTTCGAACGCTTCCTTGGAGAGTATTTCGGCGTCGCGCCAATCGCTTTCCACGACGGCTTGCGCCTGCTCGACGAGCGCACTGGCCAGCACGGCACGCGCGATCGTATCGTTCTCATCCAATTCGTAGGCCTGCCGCAGTAGTTTGATGCCCTCTGCCGGCTTTTCCTGCGCGCACAGATCCTGGCCATCCGCCATCAACTGCTGAGCCTGGGTCTTGCGCTGGATTCCCTGCTGGGCATGCTTTTCCAGCTCCTGCAACTCTTCGTCGTCAGGAAATTCCGCGGACGCGTCTTTGAGCAGATCGAAGGCTCGGCCGAAATCGCTGGAGTGAAGACAGCCATCGATTTGCTCGATCAGGCGGGTCTTGGCATCGATGCGCGTCTGTTGATCGCGGCGCTTCTGCAGCCGCTCAACCTCAAACTTCAGTCCGGGATACTGGCTGTAGATTGTGCGCAGAATCTCCCAATCGTTCAGCGCATCGCCGAAGGCTCCCTGCTCTTCATGAAGGTGAGCGCGAGCGACAATGGAATTCACAAGGTCACGCTTATCCCGCACAAGGCTGAGAGCGCGTTCAAAGTGATTTTCGCCTGGATGCTGCTCCAATGCTTCGCGGAGAATGCTGACTCGCTTGTCGAGGTCCGCCTCGGCTTCCACCTGGCGGTCGACTTGTGCGATGAGTGAGGAAAGTTCCTGACGGCGCTGCTCTTCGATGTCATAGCGGAGCGCCTGGAAAATAGCGTTGGTGGGATATTTTGAAAGGTATGCTTCGCTGGTCGCGAGTGCCCGGGTGAAGTTGCGATCCGCCAGATATTTGCGCGCTTCGGCATATGCGGCGTTCATGGCATCGTGCTCGGATCGCACTTCGTTGTAGAAACTCTGGTAGCGCGCGCCACTCTCGCGGTTAATTGAGTCTGGAGCCTTGCGGTCGAGTTCGAGCACGACTCCAAGCTTGGCGAGAGCGCTGCTGACATCTCCTTTCTGCCATGCATCGACTGCGGCGCGGTGGATGTTTTCTTTTTCCTGCCGGAGCTTCTTATATTCCTGCTCCTGGCGATCGACTTCACCCAGCAGTTGCAGCGCGCGCGATTCCTTGGGCCGAAGCTGGAGAACATTTTGCAGCGCTTCTCGCGCATGCGGGTAGGCGTGATTGTCGATGTGCTGTTTCGCGAGCCGGTACCAGTTTTCGATCTGCCGTTCGCTACGCCGGTTTTCGATCTTGCTTTTAAGAGCGAGAGCGGTCGCGTTGTCGGGTTCGATCTGCAATGCCTCCTGCAGCTTTTGCAGGGCGAGGGGATCTTCTTCTTCCTCGAAGCGGGCACGAGCGGTGTCGATCAGTTGCGACAGCGTTTTGCGGCGAACGGTGCCATCGAGTTGGCGGCGGAGAGCACCGATCTCGGTGTCCATGTGGCCTTCAGCTTCGAGCTCGCCGAGAATTTCTCCTGCAAATTGCAAATCGCCATCCGCGAGCGCTTTTGTGGCGCGCTGCAGCCGCGGGCGGAGGCGCTCGGTGTCGAAGAACTCAATATTCTCGTTGCGTAAGGCTTTACCCAGCGTGTCGCCAAGTTCGCGGGCGCTCGCGAAGCGATGCCAGGCCTGCTTCGCCATTCCTTTATGGACGACGCGACTGATCGATTGCGAAACCGCGGAATTCACCTCGGACGCAGGAGCGGGAATCTGGTTGAGGATGGCATCGACGACTTCATCGGCGCGAGCGCGCTGGAAGGGATGGCGTCCCGTCAGCGCTTCATAGCAGACGACGCTCAAGGAAAAAATGTCGGAAGAGGCGGACAGCGGCTTCAGTTGAATCTGCTCGGGTGACATATAGAGCAGAGTTCCCTTTTGAGCGCGCGTGGTGTGGGTATCGGCCATGTGGGCGACGCCGAAGTCGATAATCTTGACCGAGTCGTCTTCCATCACAAAAATGTTGCTTGGCTTCAGGTCGCGATGGACCAGCCCACGCTCGTGCGCGGCCTGCAAGCCGCGGCAGGTCTGGTTCATGATCTCGATCGTGCGTTCGACGGTGAGACGATGGCTGGCCTTGCGGACGAAGTGGTCAAGAGTTGTGCCAGGCAACAACGGCATCACGAAGTAGGGCTTCTTCTTGCCATCCTCTTCAAACTCGCCGATATCGAAAATCTCGACGATGTTGGGATGACTCATGGATGCGAGGACATCGCATTCCTTGTAGAAGAGCTGGAGCGAGGCGGGATCGGGAATGTCGAGGATAGTCTTGACGGCAACTTCGCGGCGCACAACGGTGTCATAGGCGCGATAGACCAGACCCATCCCGCCCTGTCCGAGGATCTGCCGCACCTCGTAACGACCCGCTAATTTTTTTGGTGGACCTGCGGCTTCCATGGAACGCCCCTTCGGGGCGCAAGCATTCTATCCGATTTTTGCCGCGTCAGGAGCAGTGTTTTCGGCGCCAAGGTTGCCTGAAACAGCCCCTCATCAATCGCTTGGTGGCACTCGCTTATTCAGGTTTGGGTCCGAATTGCACGTTCACTCCGGAAGGAAATCTGAATCGCGCATCCACGCTCTGGCGCCGAAGGCCTGATGAAAATTGGATTCAAGATTGCAGAGTTGGCAAGGTTGACGCACTATCGCCGATAGGACTTCGCAGCCGGGTTTAGGCCATGGACGGGCAGTTTGGCCTTTTCCATAATGAAGGTCATAAGAAATTTGGATTGGACTCCGCAGTTTGCGGGCTTTATCTTTTGGACACTGATTGTATGTTGCGCGCTTCGGGATTCTGGGCGCGAGCGCAAAAGGGGGTGCTCGCGCCAGTGGCCTTTTTCTGCAGGGACAAGCCTTCCATCTAAAGCATTGGGAACGACAGCGTCAGTCGCGCACTTGTGCGGTTGCGCGCAGCCGTTCCGCTTCGCAAACCTGGACGATGTTCAGACGATCTGTCGCTCCCACTTTGCGGGAGATGTTATGGACGTGGTTTTTCACCGTCTGCTCCGACAAATTCAGCTGAGACGCGATCTCTTTATTAGTCAAACGCTCGCGCAGGAGTTCCACCATCTGCTGCTCTCTGCGGCTAAGGCCAAGTTCGGTTCCCCAAATCCCCTGTAGGGGCTCGGTGACGCGTTGCGACGCGAAGCGAAACAGAGCCATCGAAAGAGATCGGGGACAAACGGCTTCTCCCACCGCCACCGCACGGATCGTAGCTGCGACCTCGAGCGCTGAGGCGTCTTTCAGGACGTAGCCGACAACACCCTCACGGACGGCCTTCAGAAAAGTGCCCTCATCCGATTCCATGTCGACCATGACGATCCGCACGTTCGGAATGCACGCATGAAGCGTGGAAATCAGGCTGGAGTTGGAGAAAGCCAGACCGCCCGAATCGAGGACGATGATGCTTGGGCGCGTCGCAATGATCTCTTCGTGTACGGCGGGCGAATAGGGATTCGCGCCGACCACACGGATGTCACTTTTCTTGGTGAGAATGCGGAGTAAAGCTTCCCGCAATAGACGATTCTCTGCAAGGAGGAAAACTTCTGCAATCCACTTCGCGTTCATGATCGTGCTTACTCCTACGGCTTGTGACAAGTGCGGATATGTTGTTCCCCCTGGTCAACCCACCCGCAAGCGTCGTTCACAGATAACATGCCTTCGACTTGGGCACATCGCCGCATCTGACAATCTGATTCGGCTCGTAAGGACAAAACTGTAAATTTGTGTAATGTGCAATTAGAACACTTGCTTGATAAGAAAGTTGTTAAAAAACGTCGGCAGCCTCAAGATATCTTTCGATTTACTCGATTTGTGATTTGAATCACCGTCAGCAAGTCGCGTATTCCCTATTAGTTCCAGATGCATTCAGAATTCCTGATTGGAGGTGTCCCGGAAGGGAACGGTATCTAATTATTTCGAACTTTCAGACTTTCCATCAGAGAAATCGAGGGTCGCGGCTTCGAAGGGAGCACGATTAGCACGGTCGTTCCCTTCTCTCCAGATCGAAGCTGGAAAGTCCCATGCAACTGGCGAACGCGCTCTTGCATTCCCTGGATACCGACGCCGACCTTCTTTGGTCGACTTCTTTGAGTGTCGAACTGAGCAATGCCCTTCCCTTCGTCACGGATTTCGAGCCGGGTATCTTTTGAGTCATTCTCGAGCTTGAGAAATGCTTTCTTGCTTCCTGAGTGTCGATGAATATTTGTCAGAGACTCCTGGACGATGCGGAAAATCGTGGTTTCCACTTCCTGAGGAAGACGGGGGAAGTGCTCGTCCAGTTGTAGTTCCACCTGGATGCCGCTTCTGTCGGCGAAGCCTTCGACGTACCAGCGCAGGGCGGACTTTAAGCCCAGCCTCATCGAGAAGTGGAGGATGAAGAAGATGTGACATCGTCCTCAGCTCTTTTGAGAGTTCGTCGACGAGTCCGACGCTGGTGGTGGCGAGTTTGCTCAGTTCGCGATTCTTCGACAGCAGTTGTTCTTCCAGCGGAATCAGGCTCATCGATAATGCGGCGAGCGTCTGACCGGCGCTGTCATGCAATTCTCGAGCGATGCGCCGGCGCTCATCGTCTTGAGCTTGCAGGAGACGGTTGTTCAACGTGCGCAGTCGTTCCTCCGCTTCCTCGAGTTCTATCGTCCTTGCTTTCACCCGTTCTTCCAGATGAGTTCGAGCAACCACTTGTTCGGTGACATCCACTGCGTGCACCAAAATCTGCTCGACCTTTCCCGCCACATTGCGCATCGGGTGATAACTGAAATTCATATAGGCAAGTTCTTCAACTCCATTCCGTTTGAGCCGCACCGGAGCTTCGTTGGCGACGTACGTTTCGCCAGTCGCATACACACGATCAAACATCTCCAGAATTCCATGGCCCTTCAACTCAGGGAACACCTCATGGACGGTCTTGCCGAGAATTTCTTCCTTACTATTACGCCGAGCAATAACGACATAGGCGTCGTTCATGAAGGTAAAGCGGTATTCGGGCGCGGCTAGCAGAGCCATTGCCGACGGAGCCTGGATGAAAGAATCTCGCAGTCGGACACGCTCCAGTTCAGTCTCGGCGCGCAACTGGCGCTCGACCTTGGCGGCCTCGACGCGCACCCGGGCCATTTTTAGATGGGCGCTGACTCTCGCTAACAACTCTCGGGCGGCAAAGGGTTTCACCAGATAATCGTCGGCACCGGCCTGCAGACCATCGACTCGAGATTCTTCCCCGGCGCGTGCGGACAGCAGGATGACCGGCTTGGCTTGAGTTGCGGGATCCGCTCGCAGGGCCCGCAAGACACCGAATCCATCGAGACCCGGCATCATCACATCGGTGAGGATTAGGTCGGCTTTCAGTTCGCGTGCCGCGCGAACAGCGTCTTCGCCGTTTGAAACAGTGTGTACCCGGTAGCGCTCGCGAAGAAGCCTTCGGAGGTAATCGCGCATGTCGGCGTTATCATCTGCTACGACGATCAGGTCACCCTCACTGATCCTGCCCCACGCCTCGGGAATCATGTTATCGAGAGAGGACGACTCGGGCGACGCTGAGGAATGGGCCAAAGGCGGGGCGTCCTCGGGCAGCCACCGTACGGCCTCTTCGACAAAACTTTGAGCGCGAACGGCAGTCGACGCGGTCGTAGCATTCGCCCAGACCCGATCTTTTGGCAGATGCGCGGAACCAGTGGGCATCTTGACCAGAAAACTTGTGCCCTTACCGGGAGAACTGGTGACCGTGATCGATCCTTGGTGAATTTTCACCAGTTCGTGCACCATCGCGAGGCCGATGCCTGTGCCCTCCTGGGTTCTACCACGCGCGCCTTCTACGCGGTGAAAGCGCTCAAAGAGCCGCGGGACCTCGTCTTTGGGCACGCCAATCCCGGTGTCGCTGATCTGAAGGTGGACTTCATGGCCCTCAGCTTTTAACGTGACGGAAACCTGGCCTTCAAAAGTGAATTTGAACGCATTGGAAAGAAGATTGAGCACGATCTTCTCCCACATATCGCGATCAAGGAATACGGTTTCAGCCACTGGATCGCACTTCACTTCGTACCGCAAGCCGGCGCGCTCCATGGCAGAGCGAAACGAACTGGCCAGTTCGGCGGTGAAACTGGAGATATCGGTTGGCTGATATACCGCCTCCACGCGTCCGGCTTCGATTCGCGAGAAATCCAGCAACGAGTTCACAAGCTTCAAGAGCCTCAGCCCGTTGCGATGAATTAACCGGAGTTGTTCGGTGGCGTGTTCGGATACGGCGTTTTCGCTGGCCAGTAAATCTTCGAGCGGCGCTAACATCAGCGTCAATGGCGTCCGGAACTCGTGGCTTACATTGCTGAAAAACGCCGTTTTTGCGCGGTCCAGTACGGCTAAAGATTCCGATCTCTTTCGCTCTTCCTCATACGACTTGGCGTTCGCCACCCCTGCCGCGATCTGGCTGGCGACTAATTCGTAGAACGTGCGGTACTCCGGATCGATCCTGCGAGTCGGATTCACGCCTGCCACCAACACGCCGACTGGTTGCTGTCCCTGAGAGCCCACTGGAAGCACCACCGCTTCGCTGACCCGTTGCCGCGCGGGCCCTGGAGGAAGCCCTTCAAGACCGATCACTGAGATCAAGCGCGACTGCGCGCTGTTTGTGACATCGACAATGGTTTTCACAAAGGCGTCTGTACTGTCGCCATCGATCGCGATTCGGTCCGGAGCGAATGAATGCTCTCCGATCAGACCGCAACTCTGCTCCAGCACCGCCCGTTTTCCCTCTGGATCGATGAGGTAGAGCAGCGCGAAAGGGACGTCGGACTGATTCTTAGCCAACGTCGAGAAGGCGGAAGCGCACGCCGCTTCAGTAGATTTTTCGTTGAGGGATTTCGCAGTGAGCTCCGCCAAAGTCCGAAGTCGTCGGGCGTTGAGAACTTTCGGCGTCACTTCCGCAGAGGGGCAGAACAATCCACAGACCTGACCTGATTCGTCGCGGATAGGGCTGTAGGAGAACGAATAATATGTCTCCTCCACGAAATCCCCGCGGCTCATGAACAGCTGGACTTCATCAACGTAAGTGGCTTCGCCTCTGGAAAAGACTTTGTCGGCAAGTGGGCCGCACACTTCCCAAATTTCCGCCCAGACGTCGGGCGCAGGCCGTCCGAGTGCCTGTGGATGTTTCGCCAGACTCAGCACGGAGATATAAGCATCGTTATAAAGAAATGTCAGGCCCGGCCCCCAACCGATCCACATGGGATGACGGGAGTTGAGAATCAGACTGATCGAAGCCTTGAGAGTGTGAGGCCAGCGTTCAATGGGACCGAGCGGAGTTTGAGACCAATCAAAGTTGCGAATCAAGCCACCCATCTCGGCCGCCCCAGTCAGGAATTCGAGGCCCTGCGGCATCGGTGTTGACGGCGGTGGCAATTGGCTCGAATCCCGGCCGGGGCGCACTTGCAGGCGGTCGATAGCCGGAAGGAGTTCCTTTGCCATATTCAGCTTGGCCACGAAGCCTTTAGCACCGACCCCCAGAGCTAGTGATAAGGCGTGAGTAGGATCGTGCTGGCTAAGAATGAGGATCTCAGCAGTCGGAAGCTCGCGGCGTATAAGTGGGACAGTCTCAAGACCGCCGAGACGAGGCATGCTGATATCAAGAATCACTACATCCGGTCGGGATTCTTTCGCCTTCTCGACCGCATCCAGACCATCGACCGCCTCAGCACACAATTCCAGGTCCGAACGAGTGGCAATGAGAGATCGAACACTTCGGCGTACCGCGGCGTGGTCGTCCGCGATCAGGATGCGTACTGCGCTCACTGGATCTCCGTAGACGTCAATTCAGCTGTAAGTTGGGTAAAACACACGGCAAAGCGGTTTCCAACCCATCGTTAGAGATGGATCTCCCGCCTCCCCGTCCGTCATTATTCTGCGAGCATTCGGGTCGGTCACATACGGTGTTTGCTGTATGCCGCTTCTCATCGCCAGTTCGTCGCTTCAAAAGGCTTGACCACCCGGAATCTACTGATCGAGGCCGGTTTTTCCACTTACCTATCAGGAATTCGCACTGCACTTTCGCTGCAATCCAGGGGAACAAACATCCAAACTATCAGTGCGATGGATCTGGAAGGAATAGTTCAGGAGGATAGATCTTATGAACAACGTCGATTCCACGCAGTACTCAGGTCGAAACCAGGCTACCACCGCTTGTGAACATTGCCAGGGGATAACGGATCACGAACCATGGTGCGTCACCTGCGACCCTCGAGTGCATTACGCCTTTGAAATTGTGCGCGACTCGTCGCTGATGACGCTGACCGACACCCTGATTCTGCACTCTTTGGGCGCGGCGTGGATCAACTTGGCCGCATAAACATTCGGTTGCGAAAATGAAGACGGACGAGCGCTCTTCCGAGCGACTCGTCCGTTTGTACGTTAGGCGGCCGTTACCGCCGGTTCTTCCACTGACAGGTCCCGCTCTTCCTCTTCCCGGAGTGCGACGTGAGTCTTGGCAACGAGCATATAGATCGACGGCACGACAAACAAAGTGAAGATCGTGCCGATAATCATCCCGCTGACCAGCATGATACCGATGCTGTTTCGCGCTCCAGCACCCGGCCCCCTGGCGAAGACCAAGGGAAAGTGTCCGAAGACAGTCGCCGCAGTGGTCATCAGAATCGGGCGCAAGCGAGTGGTAGCAGCACCGACAATCGCTTGCAGCTTGCTGCTTCCAGTCTCCTGCAGGTGATTCGCGAACTCGACGATCAGAATGCCGTTCTTCGCGATCAGTCCCACCAGAGTGATCAAACCTACCTGACTGTAGATGTTGAGTGTCGTGAAGCCGAGGAACGAAAACATCAACGCTCCTGACATCGCCAAAGGTACGGAGCCAGCAAGAATGATGAACGGATCCCGGAAGCTTTCGAACTGCGCGGCAAGCACAAGATAGATCAGGATCGCCGACAGAAGGAACGTTCCGAGAAACTTGCTGCCCTCGACGCGAAGCTGACGAGACTCACCCGCATAGTCCACCGTGAATCCTTGCGGCAGCATCTTCTTAGACTCAGTCTCCAGGAAGGTCAGAGCTTGGTCGAGAGGCACCGGAGGTGGGATCACGCCCTGAATTCGAACCGCGTTCAGCTGCTGAAACTTGTTGAGCGCTCTCGGTTCCGTCGTCGTTCGTAGAGTCGCGAACGTGGAGAGAGGCACCAGCTTGTCAGCAGAGCCCTTCACATAGATTTGAGAGAGCTGATCCGGAGTGAGGCGTTCAGCGCGCTTCACCTGTGGAATCACTTTGTAGCTGCGGCCCTGGATGCTAAAGCGGTTTACATAGTTTCCGCCCAGCATGGTTGAGAGATCCTGCCCCGCCTGGCTCAAATCGACGCCCTGCGAGCGTAGTTTATCGCGATCGAAGACGACTTCGGTTTGCGGTTGGTCGAACTTTACATCCGTATCGGCAAAGATAAAGATGCCACTCGCCATCGCCTTCTGCACGAGCTGCTCGGCAAGCGCGCTCACCTGTTGGGGCTCGGCTGCCGACGCGATTACGAAGTCGACGGGGAAATTGCCGCCGCCGGGTAGCGGGGGCGGCGTCAGAGGAATAACGCGAATTCCGGCGATCTGCCCCAGTTTGCCCGTGGATTCAACGAGCAGTTCCTGTGTCGTCTTTTTCCGCTGGCTCCATGGTTTGGTGACCATGCCGCCAAAGCCGCCGCTCGGATTCGTGATCTGGAAGACACTCGCGTTTTCCGGGAACGATTTGTAAACGTTATAGACCTGCTCGGTGAACAGGTTGGTCTGGTCCAGGGTTGAATTCGCCGAAGACTGAATCACGCCGAAGACAACGCCTTGATCCTCCGCCGGCGCAAGTTCGCGCTGCGAGAACATATAGAACGGAATCATCAGCACGGCGACAATCGCCCACAGCGTAAGCACCACAGGCCGGTAGTTCAACGTGCCCGAGAGCAGCCGCGTATAGAGTCTGCGAACGCGTTCAAACTGCCGATTGACAATGCCGGAGAAGCCACGATTGGTATCGCCCGCGCGCAGCAACTTCGATCCCATCATCGGCGATAGGGTCAGAGCCACGATGCCGGAGACAACGACCGCGCCCGCCAAGGTAAATGCGAACTCACGGAAGAGCGCGCCAGTCAATCCGCCCTGAATTCCGATTGGCGCATAGACGGCCGCGAGGGTGATCGTCATCGCGATGATCGGACCGACGAGTTCGCGGGCGGCGTCTTTCGCCGCCTGGAATGGGGTCTTACCCATTTCCAAATGCCGCTCGACGTTTTCCACCATGACGATGGCATCGTCCACGACGAGACCGACCGAGAGCACGATGGCCAGCAACGTCAGCAGGTTGATCGTGAAGCCCGCCGCGAGCATGAGGAACACGGCACCGATCAGCGAGATTGGAATCGCTACGATCGGAAT
Organism: uncultured Acidobacteriota bacterium; assembly: GCA_963819455.1. Lineage (GTDB taxonomy): Bacteria > Acidobacteriota > Terriglobia > Terriglobales > Acidobacteriaceae > Sulfotelmatobacter. The sequence continues at coordinate 183,379 of CAWFWF010000005.1, read as the reverse complement.
CAGTACCGAACGGAACGAACCGAGGAACAGGAAGATGACGACAACGACAATCAGGAGGGTTTCAACGAGTGTATGCAACACTTCATCGATGGCGTCCTGAATGTATTCGGTCGAGTCATACGGAATACCCATCTTCATGCCCGTCGGGAGTTGAGCTTCGATGGCAGGAAGCGCCGCGCGGACGCTCTTGATCACTTCAAGAGAGTTCGCGGTGGGTAGCACCCAAATGCCCATGAAGGTGGCAGTCTCGCCGTTGAAGCGGACGTCCTGATCGTAATTTTCCGCGCCGAGCGAGACATCCGCAATTTCGCCTAAGCGAACCACGGTGCCCTTATCCTGCTTGATCACCATCTGCTTGAAATCGTCCTGATTCCGCAGATCGGTGTTAGCAACCAGGTTCACTGAAACCATCGAACCTTTCGTGCTTCCGAGCGCCGAAAGGTAGTTATTCTTCGCGAGGGCATCTCGCACGTCGGATGGTGAAACACCCCTGGCCGCCATCTGCTCGGGCTTCAGCCACAACCGCATCGCGAAGGTGCGGTTGCCGAGAATGTCGGCACGCTGCACGCCGCTGATCGCGCTCAGCTTTGGCTGAACAACCCGCGTCAGGTAGTCCGTAATCTGGTTTTCATCCAGATCTTTCGCCGAAATTCCGATGTACATCGCCGCAAACTGCGTGTCGGCCGTTTGCAGATCGATCACCGGAGCTTGCGACTCGGGGGGCAGGTCGTTTCGTACCTGCGCCACTTTCGCCTGAATCTGCGTGAGGGCTGCGTTGGTGTCGTAGTTCAGCTTGAGGTGAACACTGATTGTGCTCAGTCCCTGGGCGCTGGACGACTCCATGTAGTCGATGCCATCAGCGCTGGCGATAACACGCTCCAGCGGAGTGGTGATGAATCCGCGAACGAGATCGGCGTTAGCGCCGACGTAGATCGTAGTGACTGAAACTACGGAGATGTCGCTGCGCGGGTACTGGCGCACGCTGAGCGAGCGGATCGCCTGCAATCCCGCAATCAGGATTACAAGGTTCACCACCATCGCCAGCACCGGCCGTTTTACAAATAAGTCCGTGAACTTCATGAAACGCTCCTTGGCCGATCGATGGTTCTAGCTCTCCTCAGGGTTTGGAGTGGCGCTGTTGCTTGGCTTCACCGAGTTATTCACGATTACGGCCGCGCCATTGCGCAAACGAAATACTCCCGAACTCACGATTTCATCTCCTGGATTGAGGCCGGAAATGATAGCCACCTGATCGCCGCGCGATCCCTCGATCTTGACGACTTGCTGGCGCACACCGCGATATGTCTTCCCTTTCGGGTCTTTCATATCGGTGATCACGTAAACGGAGTCGCCGTACGGCGCATAGTTGATTGCAGAAGCGGGCACCGGCATGACTTGACGCGGTTGTCCGAGAGGCAATTCAACTTGCACAAACATCCCCGGGCGCAGCTTGTTTTCTTTGTTGGCGACAACGGACTGCACTTGAATGTTTCGAGTCTGCTCGCTGATTACTGAGTCGAGCGCCGTGATGCGTCCGCTAAATCCCATCCCGGGCAAATCACTGTTCGTGACTCGCAGTACGTGACCGGGAACGACTTTCGGGGTGTCCTGCTGAGGCACGCCAAAGTTCACATAAATAGGATTCAGCGACTGAAGAGAAACGATCGCTTGTCCCGCCGCCAGATATTGACCGAGGCTTACCTGGCGAATTCCGAGGACTCCGGAAAATGGAGCGTGAATAGTCTTGCGCGCAATCGCGGCGCGGATGTCGCCGACCTGGGCCTCGGTAGCCTTCTGCTGGGCGGTCGCATTGTCGTACTCGGAACGCGAAATGACTCCGGCTTTTACCAGTTCCTGCGCGCGGCCGTAATTAATGCCGGCAAGATCGCGTTGCGCTTCAAGGCTGGCAAGTTGCGCTTTCTCCTGACGGGTATCGAGTTCGACGAGAATTTCGCCTTCTTTGACCCACTGGCCCGACTCGAAGTGAATCCTGTCGATGGTCCCCGGAAGATCGGCGCTTACAGTCACCCCTTGGATCGCAGCAGCGGTACCGATCACGGACAGAGTCGAGGGCCACGTTTCCTTCTGCGCGACCACGGTGGTCACCGCTGTCGGCGGGGGCTGGTAGCTTGCGCCCTGCGCGATAGCCGCCTCAACCTGCTTGTACTTGAAAAATCCGAGGCCTCCCAACAAGGCGGCCACTACGACCAACATCAAAACCATTCTTTTTGCCATACGATCTCCGAATCTTCAACAACAACAAATGGGGTATGTCTGGGTCCAACCAAGCGCAAAACGGTTGTTCCCAATAGATTTCAGCGGTTAAAGAAAAGATTCAGATAGTCGGGGTGAAATTCAGGCGTTGCGAGGGGTGAAGCCGTGCAAACCTTGGCGGGCATGTCCCTTTCAGTTAGAGTATCGGCGTCCGGTTTTCGACTCCCGGAAGCACCGCAAAAAAAGGATTGGCGGATAAGGAGGAACCGTGAAAAATCGTCTTCTACCTCACAATGTGGCTGCGAAAACGATTTCCCGACGTGATTTCATCGCTAAATCTGCCGCTACTGCGATTGGCGTATCCATCGTTCCCCGCTACGTTTTGGGAGGCTCAGGCTTCGTTCCTCCGAGCGACAAAGTAAATATCGCGTTCATCGGCGTCGGGGCTCAGGGATTTCGAGTGATGTTCAACTTCCTCAAGCAACCGGATGTGCAAGGAATTGCAGTATGCGACGTCAACAAAAGTGCGGCGAACTACCCGCAGTGGAGTACGCACGAATTTTGCAATTCGGTACGTGAATTGCTTGGGGTGACCAGCGGGTGGGACTGGCTCAGTCCCGACCAGCCGATCCAGTTGACGCATTCCCTGCAAGTAACCGGCGGAGTCGCAGGCCGCGAACCCGCGCAGAAAATCGTTGACGCCTACAACGGAACGAAGCAGCGCTCCGGCCAATCGCATGGATGCGCGGCATACTCCGACTTCCGCGAACTGCTAGAAAAAGAAAAAGATCTCGACGCTGTGGTGGTGTGTACAACAGACCACCTGCACGCCGCTGTTTCCGCAGCTGCGATGAAGAAGCGAAAGCATGTTTTTTGCCAGAAGCCACTAACTCATACGATCTACGAAGCGCGGCGCATCGCCGAGATTGCGCGCGAAACCGGCGTCGCCACGCAGATTGCAGTCGCAAATCAAGCCTCTGAAGCTACGCGGCAACTTTGTGAGTGGATATGGAGCGGAGCAATCGGCCCGGTTCGCGAGGTGATGAACTGGTCCAGTCGTCCGTTCTGGCCGCAGGCGATCGAGCGTCCGAAGGAATCGGAAGCGGTTCCCGAGGGATTGGATTGGGATTTATGGTTAGGGCCGGCACCGACGCGGCCGTTTCATCATGCTTATTTGCCATTTGTCTGGCGTGGTTGGGCGGACTTCGGTTGTGGCGCACTCGGCGACATGGGCTCGTACAGTTACGACACAATCTTCCGCGTCTTGAAACTCGAAGCTCCGGTCAGCGTGGAAGCAAGCTCGACGGATCGGTACGACGAGACTTACCCGCAGGCCTCGATCATCCGCTATGATTTCGCGGCGCGGGGAGACATGCCTCCGGTTCGCTTTACCTGGTATGACGGAGGCTTGAAGCCCGCACGTCCGGAAGAACTGGAAGCCAGCCGTCCATTAAAGGGCGAGGGCGAAGAAGATGAAGGCCTCCTTTTCGTCGGCGACAAAGGCAAAATTCTGTGCTCCTTCAATGGCGGTCACCCTGCATTGATTCCGCAATCCAAGATGGATAGTTTCCAGCAGCCGCCGAAGACACTTCCCCGCTCGCCGGGTAATGAACGAGAGTGGCTCGATGCCTGTAAGGGCGGAAAGACGAAGCCGGGCGGAAATTTCGAATTTGAAGGAATGGTCACCGAGACGCTTCTGCTCGGCAACGTCGCGGCACGCACGGGACAAAAGATCACTTGGGATCGAAGCAGCCAGAAAGCAAATAACTCCGATTTCGCCCAAGGCATGATTCGTCCAGAGCGCAGAAGCGGATGGGAGCTCTAGCTGTGCCCTGCCACAGATTTTGAGAGAGATAAAGGAGCAGTCATGTCGAAGATTTCGAGACGAGATTTTTGCAAGATCGCGGCGACACAAGCGGCAGCGGCGGGGCTGATATCGACCGGAGTTATTTCGCTTCGCGCAAGCCCTCTCGGCATGCCGATCGGCTGCCAGACATGGCCCGTTCGGGAAATGATCGCCAAGGATTTCCCCGGCACGATCAAGCAACTCGCGGCCGCTGGGTTTCAAACGATTGAATTGTGCTCTCCGGTGGGTTACTCCGATAGCGGCTTTGCCGGCCTGTCGAAATATAAAGGCGCGGAACTAAAGCGAATCCTGAGCGACTCGGGCGTTTCCTGCGTGAGTTCGCACTTCGGCATCACCGAACTTCGCGCGAATCAGGACGCGAGTATCGCGTGGGCCAAGGATGTGGGGCTGACGCAAATGATCGTTCCCAGTCTCGACGCCGGCGAAAAACCAACGATGGACGACGTGAAGCGCGCCGCCGACGAATACAACAAGATGGGTGAAAAAGCCGCTCAGGCCGGCATTCAGCAGGGACTGCACAACGAAGGCTTTGAACTCTCAAAGGTTGACGGCAAGCGGACCTATGATGTGCTCTTCGACCTTCTCGATCCAAAGGCGGTTAAATTTCAGTTCCAGGTTTCAACCATCAGCCAAGGCTATGACGCCGCCGAATACTTCACGAAATATCCCGGACGGTTTATCTCGATGCACGTGCAGGGATGGTTAACTGCAACGAAGAAGATGGCGCCGGTCGGGACAGGATTCGCTCGATTGGAAGAAGATCTTCTCCGCCGCGAAGATCGGTGGAATTAAGAACTATTTCGTCGAAATGAATCTCGAACTGATGAAGGCCAGCGTTCCATACCTGAAGACGCTGCAGGTCTAGAGGCGCGAGAGGGGATGATCGTCCGTTCCGACCTTCGTCAGTATTTCGAAAGCGACTTACCCAGAGGATCAGCTTGGCTAGGCTAAGGTCAGGCGTTCTGACGCTTCAGAGTTACTTGCGGCCTGCTATCGCGGTCTCTTTGTTCGAGGTGTCGAACTCGATATCGGGAAGCTGTTCCACAGCTCGCCGCAGCGACTGTTCCCAGCTGGAGTGAATCAGGTTGAGGTCTCGGTCCCCGGCGCAAACGCGGCGGTATCGCGTCACTTCCAGGCTGTCTTTCTTATAGAGGAGCAGATCAAACGGCGGTCCTACTGTCACATTCGAGCGCATCGTAGCGTCCAGAGACAGCAGCGCATATTTTGCCGCAACCTCGAGCGAGGTTGACGCTTGAATACCTCGATCGAGAATGGGACGTCCATACTTGCACTCGCCCAACTGCAAATATAAGGAGTCTTCCGTTGCAGCCAGCGGATTGCCTTGCGGATAGATGAGATAGAGATTCGGTTGCTGACCCCGGACCTGCCCGCCGAGCAACAAGTGGACATTGAAGCTGAAGGAATCCCGCTCGAGTGAAGCGCGATCGATGTCCGAAATGCGGCGGACGCAGTCACCGACGATCCGAGCTGCATCGTAGAGCGAATTGGCTTGAGCGAGGCCGCGTCCGGAATCGAAGTCGTCCCGCAGGAGGGTGATGACTGACTGGCTGATCGAAAGTCCGCCGCTGCACAGAATTACGAAAACACGTTCACCCGGTTGCACGAACGTATGCATCTTGCGACAGACGTTAACTTGATCGAACCCTGCGTTCGTGCGCGAATCGGACGCCAGGACCAGCCCTTCCTGCGTCATGATGCCCAAACAATAAGTCACTCTCAACCTCGGTCTCGGGAGTACGAACTACGGGCATCATACACCGAACCTCCGGTGAGAAATTACGATCTGACGCAGCGAAAAAACCTATCGTGAGAGGCCATAGGAGGTGGTAGTTTTTGCATCTCACACCATCCCGCCAGGAACGCTCAAGTGGCGGGTCCGGACTCTATGCTGATTCGCCTTGGCTATGACATTCAATTCGAGACGTCGACCGACGTCCCGTTCCTAACGCTGCTCAACGTCCATCCTTCACGAAAAAAAGATCTGCGGGAACCGGACATTTTGCAGATCGAACCCGCATTGAGCGTGGAGACCTATGAAGATACTTTCGGCAATCTGAGTTGCCGAATGGTGGTTCCGGCAGGCAAGGTTCGCTTTCACAACTCCACGCTGATTGAGGATTCAGGAGAACCTGACACCCAAGCATTCGACGCCAAAGAAATTCCGATTGAGTGTTTGCCCGTCAATGTTTTGCCGTTCCTGATGAACAGCCGCTATTGCGAAGTGGATCTTCTATTCAACACGGCCTACGAGTTATTCGGAAACACTCCGAGAGGATGGCCGCTGGTGCAGGCGGTGTGCAACTGGGTCCACACAAAAGTCACCTTCGGATACAAATTTGCCACGCCCGCGCGGACGGCTCTAGGCGTTTACACCGAGCGCGTAGGCGTGTGCCGCGACTTCCAGCACCTCGCGATTACGTTCTGCCGCGCTCTCAACATTCCGGCCCGCTACGCCACGGGCTATCTGGGCGACATCGGGGTGCCGCAAGATCCGAATCCGATGGATTTCAGTGCATGGTTCGAGGTCTATCTCGGGAACCGCTGGTGGGCTGTCGATGCCCGCCACAATAAGCCTCGCATCGGACGCGTCTTAATGGCGACCGGACGAGATGCCACCGATTGTGCGATCACCACCTCCTTCGGGAGAGCCCCGCTCACGAAGTTCGTGGTGGTGAGTGAGGAAGTGAAGTAGTGAAATTTCGCAGGGAATCTGCCCGATGCCATAGCCCAGCCAGACCTGTTGACTGCGCACCACAGGAGCGAAATTGGGTGTACCCCCCTCCCCCCCGAATCTTTGGAATCAGCGAGTTAGCAGAAAATTCCCCGCAAAATCCGCATGGCAAAGGAGTTAGAGGTCAAAATCCGCATAACAAAGGACTTAGGAGCGGACGGTTTGGTTTCTGCCAGACTGCCGCGACCTGAACCATGATTTCGGAATTGAATTTCTCAGTCAAGGTCGGGCGTCACATTGCGGTTGTGGAAAACAAACTATTTTGGGAGCGGATAATTGCAAGCCTGAGTGCAGGTCAGTTCAAAGCTCTCGCCGAACGCTTCGACTGTTCCCAGCCTTGCAAAGAAACGCAAGGACGAGACACTCGCCCAGGGTAGCCTCGGATCCGCTCCACCGATCAAACGCTCTCGCGCTTCCGCTGGTACCACCTATTGAAAGACCACAGCCAGCCACCCACCCGCCACTTTTTCATTTTCTGTTTGATTGTCATAAGCTCACAAGAAAGATGGCAGAATGGATTCATCCTGAGGCTGGCACTGGAGACTTTATGGCAAGAGACATCATTCAAACTCCCAATGCTCCAACTCCGCCACCGACCTATAGCCAAGCAGTGCGGGCGGCGGGGCTTGTGTTCGTCTCCGGCACGGGGCCACACGATCCAATTACCGGAAAGATTGTTGCCGAGACGATTCAGGAGCAGACGAGGCAATGCTTGAAGAATGTGTCTGCCATCCTCAACGCCGCAGGAAGTTCTCTCGATCGAGTTGTGAGTGCAACCGTCATTCTGCTTGAAGAAGCAGACTTCGCTGGGATGAATGAGGAGTGGGTGAAGTGGTTTCCGTCGAACCCACCTGCACGGCAAGGAGCAAAGCTGCCAGTGAGAATCCCAGGCATGAGGATTTCGATCGCGGCGATTGCCGAAGGTCAAGGCTGATTTGAGGGGTCTGTGCGGTAGTCAGGACTTGCTTCTCACTCCATCAGGTACCTGGTCGCCACGCATCTTCGATTCAGGCAGGTGACCGCCGCGGGTATGTTGGATCGAGAGATCATGCGAACACCGAGTTCACCCTCAACCTGTTGCAGCCAAGCGACATCCCCACTCTGCTACGATCATCTTAACTCTTTCGAGCCCAAGGATGCGCAATCCACATGATTTCAAAAATTGCACTGCGATTAGTCGCCGTCACACTCATCGCTTTCATGGCATTGAATGCTTATCTTGCGATTAACCGCCTACGGCTCATTCAGAAGTCTGTTGCGCTCACTCTGGAAAGTTCTACGAGCCAAGCACAAATCTCCGCAGTCTTGCAGGATTTGACGGATATGGAAACGGCGCAGCGCGGGTATCTGCTCGCCGGAACTTCTGAGTACCTGGAGCCCTACACTTTCGGGAAAAACAGGATCGGAACGGACTTTGCCAGACTTCGCGCCGGACTCGGCAACCGGACAGAACAGGAACGCTCCATTGAATCGCAGCTTGAATCCCTGGCTACTTCCAAAGAAGCGGAAATGGACCGGACGATCAAGTTGCGGCAAAACGGGTTTCGCCTTCGCTCGTTCAAGATCATTGATACAAACGAAGGCAAGGGCTACATGGACGAGATTCGGGGCCTTGCCGCTTCGCTGTCCTTATCGGAAAGGAACAGCTTCGCGAAGTTTGACAAGGACAGGACTTTCAATCAAAGAAAGGCGTTGTCGGAAACCGTCATCGCCAACTCTTGCTTGCTCTTATTGACGATATGCCTGTTTGGACTCGCCCGCTACCGGGGACAGGCGCTTGAACAGGCAACTCTCCGCAGCACACGAGCACTCGCGCTGCGAGATTCCCAGTTGGAAAGACTGACGTCTGTGCTAGGCAATCAACTCCGATCGAAGATGGTTGACATTGAGGCGGACGCTCGAATCCTGCTGAATGAATATGGAGGATTTTTGCCGCGCCACGGCCATGAGTGCGCCGAACATTTAAGGGAAACGGCGGCACAAATGGAGAGACTGAGACAGGAGTTATTAGGCCAACCCGAACTCAGCCCTAGTGAGAAAAAAGCAGCTTAGCGACATAGCAGGTTCGCTCCACATTCAGCGCAAGCTCCCGGCTCGAATTTGCGAAGCTGTGATAGTCCACTCGAGTTCATGAACCAGATCAACCTCCAACCTTTGCCGCTGGGTTCGTGTCGATCATCATTGCAATGTTTGCCACTCGCCTGTAAGACTCCAGCCTGTCGTTATGGTCGTATGTGTCAGTCACAACGATTACCTCGTTAGCCCCAGTGTCATCCACCAACTTTTCCAGCCCTGACTTGACCGTTTCATCCGATCCTACAATCGCCGCAGCCAGTTTGCTCTCCACCGCTGCTCGCTCCCAGTCCTGCCATAGCGACTCCATCGAATCCGCCGGGGGCAACAATTCCACTGGCTGGTTTCGGATCAGGCGCAGGAAACGCTGTTGTGAGGTTGTGAATAGACGACGCGCCGCGGCATCCGACTCGGCTGCGATCACCTGGACTGCAACCATCAGATGCGGCCTCCGCAAGACTTCGCTTGGTTGAAAGGATTCCCTGTAAAGCTGAGAGGCGATGTACAAAGATTCAGGAGCAAAGTGGGCCGCGAATGCAAACGGAAGTCCGAGTCTTCCCGCGAGCCGGGCGCTGAAGTCGCTCGATCCCAGCAATGTGATCGGCACGTTGCTACCTTGTCCGGGAATTGCCTTCACCACTTGCCCCGGCTGCTCGGGCCCTAGATAGGTCCGCAGTTCGCCAAGCAGAACCGGAAAATCATCCCCACTCTGATGCAAATCTCTTCTCAGCGCCCGCATGGTTTGAAAATCACCACCGGGAGCGCGTCCAAGGCCGAGATCGATTCGGCCCGGATACAGGGCGTCCAGAGTGCCGAACTGTTCCGCCACGACCAGCGGCGCGTGATTCGGCAGCATCACTCCACCGCTGCCCACTCGAATCGTCTTTGTCGCTGCGGCCACATGGCCGATGAGCACCGCTGTGGCTGAACACGCCAATCCTGAAATCGCGTGATGTTCCGCGAGCCAATAGCGCTTGTAGCCCCACTGCTCGACATGCTGCGCCAAGTCAACTGAGCGAGCGACAGCACTGCCCGCCCCCTCGCCTGTCCGCATCCCAACCAAATCCAAAACGGAAACCGCTAAGCCGTTACGCATGGTCATTGGATGAGAGCTGTGAAAAATCGATGCGTGCGCGCGATTTGGCTCCGCCGAAGGTCCAGGGAGGCGGAGCGATTCCGAGGTACCGGCGGGTAAGTGAAATATGCATCAGGCCATCATCGACTGAGCGACGGCGAGCAGGAGCCGCAGGTTGCTGTGCGCCCTTCAGCTTGATCCACAGGCGCACAGCGGGTATATCATTTTAGAAAGACAAGGTCTCTCGAAGTCCTCAATCGCAGTTTCTCCGCTCTGGAGTGTGCATGGCAACGATTCGTTTGTCAGTCAATGGCAAGTCCCATTCGGTTAACGCGGATATTCAGACTAGTCTGCTTACAGTTCTGCGCGAACATCTCGATTTGACCGGGAGCAAATACGGATGCGGTGAGGGTCAGTGCGGCGCCTGTACAGTGCTGATCGATGGAAAAGCACAAAGATCCTGCGTAACGCGCGTGGGTTCGGTTGTCGGCAAGCAGATTACGACGATTGAGGGACTCTCAGACGGAACTCACCTGCATCCGGTGCAGGAAGCATTCCTCGATGAACAAGCACTGCAATGCGGCTATTGCACGTCGGGGATGATCATGTCGGCGGTTGCGCTGCTTCGTAGAAATCCTAGTCCCGGGGACGGTGAAATCATCGATTTCATGGATGGGAATATCTGCCGCTGTGGAACCTATCCACGCATTGTGAGCGCAATTCGGCGAGCTTCAAAAGCTGGCGCACAGAAAGGCGCGAGCCGATGAAAGAAACCATTCAGTCGAGCCTTCCGATCGAGAGGGAACGGTATGAACTCCGCGCGGCGAGTCCCTACCGGTTTGACGTTGACCGCCGCGACTTCTTCAAGTTTCTCGGAGCTGGCGTTCTGGTCGTCTCGATTCTCAAACCAGCACTGTTAGCGCAGGAGTCCGGGGGCGCCAGACGTGGCGGAGATTCCCTACCAAAAGAAATTGATGCGTGGCTCCACCTTGGAGAAGACGGCAAGGTCACGGTATTCACGGGCAAGGTTGAGATGGGCCAGAATATCCGGACATCTTTGAGCCAGGCAGTCGCGGAAGAACTTCACGTTCCCATTAGCGACATCGAAATGGTGATGGGCGACACTCAACTCACGCCGTTTGACATGGGAACATTCGGGAGCCGCACCACTCCGACAATGAACCTGCAACTTCGTAAAGTTGCGGCCGCGGCGAGAGACGTATTGATCGGTCTTGCCGCTACGCAATGGAAGACTGATCCTCATACTTTGGTTGCGGCTGAAGGTACGGTTCGAGATCCAAAAGGCAATCGGTCTCTGCCATATGCGGCGCTGACGAAGGGGCAGCAGCTGACATCAACACTTCCTGCCGAGGATCCTCTGACTCCTGCTACGGACTGGAAAGTGGCGGGTCAGTCGCTGGAGAAAGTTGATGGGCGCGACTTCGTGACTGGACGTCATCGTTATCCGTCAGACCAGAAGCTGCCGGAAATGCTGTACGGGAAAATCCTGCGGCCTCCTTCATTCGACGCAACGCTTACGTCGATCGACACGTCTGAGGCGGAGCGCAGCGGCGCAACCATCGTTCATGACGGCAACTTCATTGGGGTGGCGGCGCAGTCCACGGAGCTCGCGTCTGCCGCGGTAAAAGCAATCCATGCCGAATGGAAATCGACGCCACAACCTTCGAGCAAGGATTTGTTCGACTATCTCAGGAAAGGCGCCTCTGAGGGAAAAGATCCCTCGGGGGACGGGGATCGCTTCGATGTGGGCGCGGTGGATCAAGCGCTAGCGTCTGCCGACCACCGTTTGCAACAGACTTACTCAGTTTCTTACATCGCGCACGTTCCGCTTGAGCCGCGCGCCGCACTGGCAAAGTGGGATGGGGATCGCTTGACCGTCTGGACCGGGACGCAAAGGCCCTTTGGCGTGCGTGGACAGTTGGCCGAGGCCTTTCGAATTCCTGAAGATCATGTGCGAGTTTTGATGCCGGACACCGGCTCCGGATATGGGGGCAAACACACTGGAGAAACGGCTATCGAGGCGGCGCGTTTGGCGCGGGCGGCGAAGCGTCCGGTGAAGGTGGTGTGGACGCGAGAGGAAGAGTTCTCATGGGCGTACTTCCGGCCCGCCGGTGTGATTGACGTAACCAGCGGACTTCGCAACGACGGTTCGATTACCGCGTGGGAGTTTCACAATTACAATTCCGGATCGGCGGGAATCCGCACGTACTATGAGATCCCAAACCAGCGCATCGTGTTTCATGAAGTACGTTCGCCGCTGCGGCAAGGATCGTATCGTGCTCTCGCGGCCACCGCGAATCACTTCGCCCGCGAGTCCCACATGGATGAACTCGCGCACGCGGTGAAGATGGATCCGCTCGAATTCCGTCTCAAGAATCTGAAGAACGAGAGATTGCGGGCGGTATTCGAAGCGGCGGGAAAACAATTCGGCTGGGGCAAGAGCAAGGGCGCCGGGCAAGGCTTTGGCATGGGTGGCGGCTACGAAAAGCTGGGGAACATCGCAACGTTCGCCGAGGTGAAGGTCGATTCAAAGTCGGGCGAGGTAAAAGTAGTTCGCGTAGTGTCCGCTTTTGAGTGCGGTGCGATTGTCAATCCGGATAACCTGCGGAACCAGATTGAAGGATCGAATATCCAGGGACTGGGCGGAGCGCTCTTCGAGGCGATCGAATTTGAGGACGGACGAATTTCGAATGGGCGGCTGTCGCAGTATCGAGTGCCCCGATTTAGCGACGCTCCGCTGCTGGAGACGGTGCTGTTGGACCGCAAAGATCTGCCCTCGTCGGGGGCAGGCGAATGTCCGATGATTGGACTGGCTCCTGCGATCGCCAATGCAATTTTTGACGCAACTGGCACAAGATTGCGGGGACTTCCATTGGTCCCGCATGGGCTGAAGACGACGTAGTTCCGAATGGCGTTACTGGGCACTTCTTGACTTGAAGCGATGCCGTCCGTAGCATTGCGGCCTGATTCTCGCGCATCTCTTTGCAAAGTCCTCGTTCAGGAGCAAGTCATGAGTGATTCTTCGTCCATCAATCGGCGCACATTTTTGGAGCAGTCGGCGGTTGCAATCGCGGGAAGCGTGGTCTTGCCGAGAACGGCACTTTCGTACGAGCGGATTCTGGGCGCGAACGATCGTATCTCGGTGGGGCATATCGGAATCGGAAACCGCGGCGAAGAACTCGACCTGATCGCATCCAAATTGAAAACGAGCCACAACATCGAGATGACGGCCGTTTGCGATTTGTGGAAGGTAAATCGCGAAAAGGCCGCGGCGACGAATGCGACTTACTATGGCAAAACGCCGAGGGCGGTACAGCATCCTGAAGAAATGCTGGCGCTAAAGGATGTAGATGGCGTGTTGATTTCGACGCCGGAACATTCGCACTCGCCCATCCTGAAGTTGGCAGCCGAGGCGGGAAAAGATGCTTACGTTGAGAAGCCGATGGGGAATGTCCTGTCGGAGATCAAGGCGGCGCGCGCGGCAGTGCTGCAAGCGAAGACCGTGGTGCAGGTCGGCACGCAACATCGGAGCGAACCATATCAAATCGCGGCGCAGAAGATTGCCCGCAGCGGCGATCTCGGAGACATCAGCAAGATTGAAATTGTGTGGAACTACCATGGTCCGAGATGGCGCGGGAGGCCGCAGGTCAAGCAGATCCGCGAGCAGGAAACCGATTGGCACAGTTGGCTGATGACAAAACCGGCGCGGCCTTTCGATCCACAGCGCTACTTCGAATTCCGCTTGTATCGCGAATTTTCCAGCGGCATCCCCGACCAGTGGATGAGCCATGCCATGGATCTCGTCCATTGGTTCACGGACGATCACTTCCCCAAGTCCGTGGTGTCGAACGGAGGAGTCTTTGCGTGGCACGATGGACGCGAGAATGCCGACACATTCCAGGCTCTGCTGGAATATCCGAGCGGATTTCTGGCCAGCTACTCCACCAGTTTCGGCAATGATGCTCCCAGCTTCACTCGCTACATGGGGAAAAAGGCGACGCTCATCAATATCGGCGGTGAGGGCAGTCCGCGATATCAAGTCGTCGAAGAAAAGGGCACGCACGAAGACGACTCGGATATCGATCAAAAGCGGGAGTCAAAGTTCGTCCAGTTGCCGGGAGAAAGCGGATTGCCGCCGATGGGAATTGACGACCTGTCGTTAGAGCATATGGGGAACTGGTTCGATTGCATGCGCTCACGCAAGCAGCCCAATGCGACCGTGCACAATGGCTTTGCGCATTCCGTGGCATGCATGATGTCGGCGGAATCGTACTGGAGCGGCAAGAAAGTGTATTGGGACGCCAAGAGCGAAACGATGTCGGAGAACAAGCCGGCCTAGTATCCGCATGCGTGCGCGTTGCCGAGACACTGACCCACGACGCGCGCGTAGTCGGCGACCGCGATCTCCGGATCCAATAGATCCGGGTGCCAGACTTTTTCCCACTCGAAGCAGTAGAAGCCTTTGTATCCGATCGACTGCAATGCCTTGATCTGATGCTCAATCGGAACATTTCCCCGTCCCGTCAAAACATACTTCCGGTCTTCCCCGCTTCCTGTTGAGTCCTTCAAATGCGTGTGGCGAATCCACGGACCGAGTTGCTTTACGGTGTATTCCGGATCTTCGCCGGAGGTGGCAAATGTGTGATGGGCATCCCAGAGAAGTCCGACATGATCGGAGCCAGCCGCCTTCAGGACATCGGATAGAGTTGCGGACGCGGTGAAATGGTCGTGCGATTCAATGATGACCGTGACTTTGCGCGGTCCCGCATAGGTGCCGAGTTCGCGCAGTGCGGAAGCCACGCGCGCTTTGGTGTCCGCATTCGGGGCAGGGTCCGAATCCGTTTGCGCCTTCCCGCCGAAAACGCGGACGTAGGGGGCTTCTAGGCTTGAGGCCAGATCGATGAAGCGGCGTGCATCAGACAATTCTTTCTCGCGCTTGGCTGGATCATCGAAATAAAGATTGGCGGAACTACTGACGCAGGCGATTTGCAACTTGCTGGCGCGGATTTCGTCTTTCGTCTGCGCGATCCTTGTAGCCGCAAAGATGGGATGAGAAGGAAGGTCCATGTTGCCTTCGAGGCCGCGGAGTTCAATCGCGGAAAACGCATGATCGTGGGCGAATGTCAGAACTTTCTTCCACTCCCAGGTTGGACAAGCGAGCGTGGAAAATGCGATTGGCAGCTTAGGCTTCGCTTCTTTCGCGAAAAGGGATGATTTCGACACAAGTGGGGAGGCTGCGGCCACGGAAATAATTTTCAGGAATTCGCGACGGCTGTTCACGGGATAAGGCTCCCTTCTTTGACTGGCGAGGCACAGTCGACTTCACTTGGACTCCAGTTGCGTCTATGTTATCGGATTCCTGCGCCGGGTCGTGGGCCTTCACAACAGGAGGCTGATCATTTCGCCGGGGTGGGGCGGGAGCGCGCTTGGATGGACACATCCGCGACTTCGACAAGCGAAGTGTTCGGATAATAGTGAGAAAGAATTTCGCGGAAGTTCGCTCGGTCGCGAGCCATTGCCTTCGCGCCCGCCTGACACAAGCCGATGCCGTGCCCGAATCCAGTTCCATGCAACACCACTTCATCGTCCCGCTCTGTCGCCTGAAAGTCGTTGCTCGGAACTTTGCCCCATCCCAGAGAGCGGTCGAGGTGAAGTCGTGACGATTCGTCGTGAGCGCGAAGAGCCGCGGCGTCGGAAGGCGTGATGCGAGAGGTCCAGCGCTGAGGGTGCGCCCGGCAATAGGCGCAGTCGGCCGGGTAGTAAGGATAATCGGTGGAAGTCATGCCCAATTGCGCGGGCGTGTGCGTTTGTCCCGGGCAGCTGCGCGTATACATGGCACGAAGAGGACGAGAGTTGTAGGCAAGGACTAGCCCTCGCGTGCCTTCTGCAGCGCGGACTGCTGCGCTGTTCGGTTGCGGCGGCTCGCGTAGGAACTGGCAATGCGTGGTATCGCAGAAATCGAATTCGAGATGGCGTCCCGAACCTGATGCAAGATAGGAACGGGCGGCGACGGCCTGCGCTTTCAGGGCCTCCGGCGGAGCGTCGGGATCGCTTTCGGCTGCAACCACAGATGCGACAGCGGCCTCGCGATCCATGGTGACGATTACGGTGAGGTGCGATTCGGTAGGTACGATCTCGAGAGTTCCCTGATAATGCCGCGTGATTCGCCCTGGAATCGAGAGGGTGAAATCCACCGGCCCGCTGTTTCGGCCCACGATAACAATTCGAGAGGCCTGGAGCGTTCGCCGACCCGCCGTCACGATTATCTTCGCATCAGAGATTTGGACGTTCACCGAGTCTGATCCCGAAGATTTTTCCAGAATCATCGTCTGCGCATCGGCTGTGAGCACTGCGGCCCCGGTCGCTGCCGCGGACAACCTGATCTCTTTCGGATAGAACAAGCTGAGCACGCCGATGCGAACGGTGGCGACGTCATGATGTGACGCAATATCTCGGGCAAACAGCGGCGGAATTTGCCGCGCGACTGGCAGTGTGAATGCAATCAGGATCACGATGCAGCCAACCACCCTCGTCGCCGCGACTCGTGCTCCCATGATTACTCCTCGATCCGGCGCAGCATTTCACCGGCAGTTTTCGCAGCCTGGGCCCCGGGGACTCCGTGGACGCGGACCATCAGCAGAATTTTAGGATCGTCAGCGGGAACCAGGGCAATCGTGAAACCATCTCCCGGAGCGCGAGGCGCGTGCGTGCAGGCCGCTGTACCAGTCTTCACGAGAGCATTGGGAAGTGAAAGCCGGCGATCCACCTCGGCGCCCGTTCCTTGCCGCGCCGATTCCGCCATGCCGTCAAGAATCTCGCGAACCGCGGGTTGCTCACGTTCGCGCTGCAGCGCGACATACGCTTTTGCCATGTGTAGCGGAGAGACTTTCCACTTCGGACCCAACCCGGCCAGCGCGGGACCAGAGGCCTCCACGGCCGGAGGATCGAGACCGAAGCGGTGCGCTGTGGACGAAACATCAGAGGCCGTCATCTGCGCCGTCAGCATACGGAAATATGAGTTGCAGGAGTAGGCAATCGCCGCCGAGAGATCGACGTCCCCGTGTCCGGCGGGCCGCCAGCAACCAGTCGACGATCCCCTGCAAGTATGCGTGGGATAGTGAAAATCGTGCTGCTCACCGTAGGCGAGCGCTGTGAACGGCTTTGCCAGCGACCCGAGCGGGATCGGTACTTCGGGTGGTCCCATCGCGCGTCGAGCACCTGCCCGGTGCGGGCATCCAGCAAGAGAAATGAGATGTCGTGGCTTGCGAAATCGCGATCCAGAATCTGCGCCGCAGACTGTGCGAACAAACTTTCGTGGTTCGCGACTGCAGAGACATCCCGTCGCCCTGCAGAGGAAAACGGGGCAGCGAGGAGAAGCGCGATCGCGGTGAGAACAAATTTCATTTTGCCCAGTCGTATGTGACCGTTTGCTTCACCGTGGTGCCTTCATTGCGAATCTCAATATGTTCGGCCGAGATGTCAGCGAGCGTGGAACTCAAGCTCGCTATATTTCCGGAGAAGAACGGGGGCTCGCGATCCGCGCCTTCCCTGGTGGCTCTGGGATTTGGACGATCGACCATGTTGGCTAACGTGGCGAACTTTTCGCGTTCACGCTCGTGATTGAATCCGGCGAGCAGCGCCGCCGGCGGCTGGTTCGGCGTCCTTTTAAATCCAGCCATTTCCAGGTCCATGAATGCAGCGTCGTCGCTGACGACCAGATAGGGTCCGTGAATCGCGACCGCCAGCGGCCAAAGACCATCGAGTTGCTGATATCCGGCCTTGTTTTGCCAGTGCACACCGAGCTGGCCGGCAGTGAAATTCGGTCGAACAAAGTCGCCAATCGCTGAGAGAACTTCTTCCTCGTGCCAGTCCGAGGCACCCTTCAGCACCACCGCCGATGGAAAGCTGACGAATACGCCATTGGCGTCGCGCTTGGATGTCTGCACGCTAAGCGAGGCAAGTATCGGAAATCGATTCAGCAATACCTTGAGTCCGGAGTCAGCTACGGATTTCACTTCGGCAGAAGGAGCCTGGTCGATGCGTGTTTCGAGATCGGCGCTGTTTCCCTGCTCCCCTGACGTTAATTGGAGTTGCGGTGCAAGCTTCGACTCTGGAGACGGCCCGGAATGCGGGGCGAGTATCTTCGATTCGAGGAGAGCAAAACATGCATCTCCCGTCGGTTGGGCCGTCGCAATGTATACACCGGCATCGCTTGGCACGAAACGTAAAAGATCGGCGGCTGATGACTCTTGCGCAGACGGCGTCGGCGCTTCTCTCTTTCGAATCAGGATTCGCTCTTCGCGATATTGTTGCGGCGACCGGAATAAATCAGAAACAGCCGCAGAGTACTGCGAAAGATCCGTGATGTTTTGCTGCACCCAGTAGGTTCGGAAGTATCCGTTCGGAACAAGCGATTGCAGGTCGAGAACCATGCGGAGGTCGCCTCGATTTCCGGCAGCTTTCGCAGCTTGCGCAAACCAGGCATCACTTTCGACAGTTCGATCTTGCTTCCCCGCCATCAATTGCAAGGCTCCTGCCATGAGATCTTCGCGAGTCGAGAGGATCAGGTAGTCGCCGGAAACTGCGAAGGCGACTTCTCGCTGCGATTCCGGATCGCGGCGGAGATAGAAGTCGACTCCGCCGGCATTGCGAGGCTCGAATTTCGCGCGGGTTTGCCAGAGCGCAGTCTGCATGGATCGAGCCGAAGGCAAGTAGGTGATGTAAAGGAATTGCAGTTTGCCGATGTCATACAGCGCCAAGACACTGTGCTCGCCCGCGACTTGATTCAGGAAATCCATATTCGGAGGCAAGCCGGCAGCGGCAGCAAACTGGTCGCCTGCCGCCTTCAAACGAAGGAAAAGGCGGGAGCGCGAGAAGACCTCATAACTATCGCTCTGAACCCATCGCCTCTTTTGCGGCGAGGAATTCCAGTCGCTAACTAGCTCAGAAAAGTTCTTACCTTCCAGATAGAGGACGGAACCCGAAGGAACATATTTTGATAGAACCGCCTCCGGTTGGCTGGTCGAGCGATACGCGGCGCGTCCAATGGCAGCGCACGCCAAAGCGATCCCAAGGAGTGCAAGGGCTCGTTTCATCGACTTACGCCTCCTTTTCGTTGCGAGCTTTTCGGCGTTGCAGTTTCAAGCGCCACCAATCGACGCCGCACCAATCGATCCTGTTCCAACGCCTCATGCAGAATTGGCTGCCGAGCAGCGTTCTCGCTCTCCTCACGCAAGGCGGATTTCGCCTGCGCGATTTTGCGGAGGACCGTTGCACGTTCCTTGGGCGAGTCTTCGAGGTGGCGTGCGGTCTGGTAAAACGGAAGCGCATCCGCAATCCGTCCTTCATGCATCATGGCGTCACCGATCAATGCGGCAACGCGTGCCTGTTCACCACGCGCGATCTGGACGGCGGCGAGATTCGGGTCGTTCACATTTTCCGTTGAGTCATCGTCGGTGTTGTCCCCGCCGGCAATCTCTTCCTCAACATTGGCGGGTTGCAGCGTGTTGTTTCGTAGAAACCCAGCTTGGAGAAGCGGATCGAGAACGCCAAGACCATACGAATAGGAATGCCCTGCCATCGAAACTTCAAACAGTGGAACGCGCGCCGTCTCTCGCCGCGGGAAGTCAATGATGCAGTGGCTGAGCAGTTCCGACTTCGTGTGGGAATCTGCCACAGTCTCCACAGCCTTGATGCGTGCTTCGTAGTAGTAGAACTTGTCCGCGTCAGCCGCAGCGATTGGAGAAGCTGATGCGAGTAGATTCAACTCTCCGCTCCCAAGATTCGCGTGCGATTTCCCGGCTATCGCAGATGCTGCTTTGAGTCTCACTGAATAAGGCGCGTCCGGTGCTGACGCTACCGATGCGAGTGCGTCAGCGGCAGATGCGGAATCCGCGGGGAGCGTGAGCCTGGCCTTCGCCAGGCGCACTCGATAAGAAGGTTCCCAGGGAGCTGACTTCACGAGTTGTTCAAGGAATTCCACCGCCTCGGCGTTGTGACCCGTCTTCTCGAGCAAAGCCGCTGCCGGATCGAGATTTTCGAAAGGATTGCCGACTGCCACGGACATTCGGCGAAGTAAATCAATCGCACCCGGCAGTGTCACCAGAAGCTAGCCGGATTTCGGCGAGCCCGAGGAAATTTGCAGCAACCAGTTGGTGTTCTTCGATCTCGCGCGCGAATACCATTTCCAAAATCTTGCGTGCCGATTGCTTGTCGCCTGCTTCGAAGAGCTGACGAGCTGCCTGCCTTAGAACATCAGCGGAAGGAGCTTTTTGAGGCTGGGCTCGATACTCCGCGAGGAATGAATCGAGAGTTCCGAGTTGCGCCGCCACCTGCAACTCCAGAGGAGCGAGCGAAGCGCTTTGGGCGTCCCGCGTTTCCTGGGGCATCGCGGCGATCGTGGCCGCAGCCTTTGCGTAATCTTTCGTGCGAATCAGATACTGGATCCAGCGCACTTGCCATGCAATGAGTTCCTGCTCAGCGTTCTGGCGCTCGATCCCATCCAGTCTTCCGACTGCGCCTTCTCTTAGTTCGAGCACGCGTTGATAGATCGGCGCGCGTTGCCCGAGAGGGATCCACGACGCATCGGCCACGTCACTCAGCACGTGCGCCTGATCTGAGGCGGAGGACGACATCTCGAGCAGCCAAGCCGTTGCTGTCGCGCCACCGGCCTGTCCCGCATAGGCCGAATGCAGCACGGCGTTCGACATCCAAGTGCCATTGTGGCGGAGATAGTCACGCACGATAGCGTCGGTCTCCGGCTTCAACTCCGCGAAAAGATGACGCGTTCGCAACTGATCGCAGGTACGGCCAAAGTCACGCCAGAAACTCTCCGGTACGCGCGCACTGTTGAGTTGTTTCGACAGGACCGTCAGGGCCTTTTTCCACTGTGCAAGTGCCGCGACGCGATCCGCTTGCTTGTAGTAGGCAAGGGCCACACTGTCGTAAACGGCTGGTTGATCGGGAGAGATCTCGAGCGCATGTTCGTAATCGGCGATCGCTCCCGAGTTATTCCCGGCAGCGGAGTAGTAGTCAGCCACGGTCAAATACGCGTAAGAGTTTGCCGGACTTTCTTCAAGAACCGCGGGCAGGAAAGTCTTCCGGAGTTCCCTGCTTCGAATTACCGAGATACTCGCCGTATCGCGATCCGTAGTAAAACCAGACGCTTCCGGCCAAGCGCTGATCGCGATCGACAGGCTTCGACAGGCGGACTCCAATTGGGTCGTCGCCGAACGCCGCGAGAAACGCGTCGTTTACCTGCGGAGTGGACTCTCGCGAAATACATCCCGACGAGCGCGTTGTAAGCCTTGTTCCACACGGGCGGCCGCGCCTTGCTGCGAGCCTGAACCACCGCGTGTGCCAGGGCTGCGCTGCCATGAGCCACCGCATAGTTCGCAGCCTGCTCTCCCGAAGCCGGGGGCCACGCCGATGCAATTCGTACGAGTTCGTCGGGCTTTCTCTTCGTCAGAAGTTCAAAGAAGCGCTGCTGCCGGTTCGTGTCGAGGCTCGTGAGGGAGAATGCCGTTGACAGTACGCGCAATTCAGACGGCTCATCCCCGGCTGTGCGATAGGCGTCCGCCGCCGCGAGCAACGGAGCATTCCTCCGCTGCCCCTTCACGGCGGTGGCCACTTGCTCCATCTGCGATCCGAGTTCCGCAAAGCGTCCGCGACGCCGCTGCAGATCCACCAATGGCTGCGGATTGAGATATTGATTGGGAAGGGCTGCACTCTGCATCAGCGATCTCGAAGCGCCAGCGGGCTTCCTGCTCCGCCAACCCCGGCGCTGACGGTCAGCGGTATCGCAAACTTTTCAACATCGTCGCGACTCATCGCACTCTTTTTCGATTCCACGAAGTTCGCAAAACTCAGGCGCTCTTCGGGCGTGAAGTACAGTGTTGACCGCATTGCCCATCTCGCCGAGGGCGGCCGCCATTCCGGTTCGAGCCGTCTCCATGCGGCGGTGGCGAATATTTTCGCGCCACTGCGCATCGGTCAGTCCCCCGAAGCCGTGTTTCTCCAACTGTTCTTTGAGGACTGGCAGGTTCGCCGAGGAGTCATTGAGGGCCTTCTGCAAAGTTGCGAAAGCTTCCTCCTGATGACGCATGCGAGTCATGATGCGAACGTAAATATTGGCGCCGTTGTGCGACTCCGCCTCGGCGAGCAATCCGGAGCCGGACTTTGCCATTCCCTGCTCGGCGAAACTGCGGGCCTGATCGAGCATTCCCCAGCCCTCCAGCCGCCTCGCGACCTCAAAGTAATTCGAAGCACTGTCTGGACGTCCAGTGATCAGAGCCGCTTGCAATGCCGCGACAACTTCCGGAACCTTACCCTGTCGTGCGCGGATCGTGGCGACCTTGTCCATCCATTGCGGATCTTTGTAGGCGAGCTGATAGATGTGATCGTAGTCGGAGGCCGCGTCGTCAAAGCGCATGAGTCGCTCTTCAAGTTCGGCGCGGGCGGTGAACAGATCGACACGATCCGGACGGATGCCGATCGCCTTGCCATATGTAACGATCGCAGCTGAATAGTCCTCGAGGCTGGTTTGAGTGCGAGCCAGCACCATGGACCAGCGGTAATCTCGCGGCGACTGGGCAACTGTCTTCGTATAAAAATCCACAAGCTGGCGCTGCCGCTGATAGCGCAGGGCGTAGAGCGCAGCTTCGGTTACCAGCGCGTCATCCTCTGGGAAGCTGTTAATGAGTTCAATATATTGATCGACCGCCCCGGAGTAGTTTTTCATGCGAGTGAGCGCGGGGATCAGACCACGCCGCAGGGTCGCGACCTGCGCCTTGCGGGCTTCTGAAGGCAACGCCGCATTGCGCATTGTGGCTATTTTCTCGACATAGAACTGCTCGAGGCCACGGTCGTCCTGGGACTGAGCGAAAGTGTCTGCTGTCGCGGCGAGGTATTCGCCGTTGTAAGGATCATCCTTCAGCAAAGCTGCCAACCGATCTCGAGCTTGCTGAAACTGTTTGGCCTCTGTAGCTTTGCGCGCTGCTTCGTAAGTGAATTGTTTGGCCAGTCCGGGGTGCGCGTCTTTCGCAGCCTGCAATAAGACTGAGATGGCTTGCGGTTGCATCTTCATCCGCCAGTAGAAATCCACGGTCGAACGGATCACGCCGAGAATTTTGGGATTGTCACGGTAGAGACTTTCTACATTTCTTTGCGCTGCGGCAAAGTCTTTGCGGCTCTCCTGTATACGGATGAGCGCGTAACGCAACTCCAAACGGGTGACGGGATCGGTGGTCAATGCAGCTTGTTTTTCGATGGCATGCTGGCGAACACTCTCCAGTGACTTCTGCTGGGCCAGCGTTTCGACTTCTTCTGCCTGCTCGATGGATGTGGTTCCGATTGCAACGGAGTCGAGGAAAGACTCGAGCTCGGCCTTTCGGTTCTGCGCCTCCAAAGTACTCACGCGGAGATTTACGGACGACATCGGCGGATTCGGCATCCGAACGATGGCAGCTGTGCTTACGTCCACCAACTCGCGAAAGGCCGGCCGACGAGCCAACTGGAGGAGGCGCGACTCGGCCGACGAGCCTGGGGCGTCCAATGCTCCTTTGACATATTCGGAAACAGCTCGCGCATAGTCGCGCTGATTCTCGTAGATCGCTCCGGCTTCGTACGAATACAGCGCTGGATTCGCGAGCCTTTCGCGCCCTTTCGCCAAGAGCCGTAGCGCATTGTCGAAATCGTAATAGTCCCAGTAGATGGTTGCCGCTTCGAGATATCCACCGGGCTGTCCGGGAGCAACTTGCGGAATTCGCTCCCAGTATGGCGCGGCCAGAGAGTATTGCTCGTGATCGGCATAGATGTCGCCAATGCGCGCCATGATTTCGCTGTCGCCAGGATTGGCCTTCAGGAGGCTGTCTTCGATCTTTGCGGCGACGATCAGTCTTTGCCGGCTCGAAATATGCCAACGACCGGTACACCGAAGACGCGGTATTTGCGATTTCGGAATCAGCGGGATATTGCTGGGCGAGCGACTCCAGAACCGGAGCGCTTTCTTCGAAGTGCGATTTCCAAAGATCAGCGTAAGCGACAAAGTGCGCGGCGGCAGGATTCTGCTGCCAACTGGCCGCATCGGGTGAACTCTGCCGGATTGCATTTAACTCACCCTCAAGCCGTCCTTTACTCGAAAGATATTCAAACAGACGATTGCGGAGCGTTGGATCTTCGAAGGAATGCTGGCGCAGCAGGGCTTCCCACGCTGCCTGATCATGGGTTCCGGGGGCCTGGTACGCGGATAGAAGATTCCGCACAAATACAGCGTTATGCGGGAAGCGTCGATTGGCGTACTGATTCAGGCGCATATAGAGCGCGGGACTGCCGCCGACAACGTGGCCGAAATATTGCTCCAGGTCGCTGCCTTTAAAGGCGGAGATGGCTTCGCGGGTTAGTTGCTCGAATTCGGCATCGCGCTTGTGACGTAGATAAAAGCGGGCGAGTTTGTCGTACCAGGACTTGTCTGGAAAGCGTGTCATCGCCTGCCGGTAAATTTCTTCCTGCTGCGCCCCCAGGCGATTCTGGTCGAGAAACTGGGCGAGGCGCTCGTAAAGGCCGGGATCGTCTGGATTTCGATCGATCTCCCGTCGAAGAACACTGAGGGCCGCTGGAATCTGCTTCGTTTGTGCGAGGCGCGCCAGATAGCGCTCGAGCACGCGCGAATATTCAGGAGACCGCGGCCCGGTCTTCGGTTCCGCGGCATTCGATGAGTTGATTTCGAACGATGCCCCGACGCGGTTTCGCCGGTTTGCATTTTCTCCGCGATCAACTTCGCCGGCCGCTTCCTCGTCGTCTAAAGCATTTGCGTTCTCGGTTGTTGCGCCGGAATATCGTGCGGCTGAGGTGTAATCCCCATCGGAAGCGCCCAAGGGAACGTTCTGCGCCGTCGTCGCCAATTCCTGCAGAACGGCGTCGTAAATCGCAAATTCGTCCTTACTGTCCTCTCTCCATTCGAAGGCATCGGCCATAAGCAGAGATACGGCCGTCCGCTCGGTGGCCTTCGGGAAATCGTTCAGGAATTCGCGGCCCTCTTTGATGACTGCGTCGTACTTCCCAGCGTTGGAATAAAACTGCAGCAACTGGGAGTGCAATTCCGGGCGACGAGGCGCACTTGGATACTTCTTGTCGAGCAACGTCAGTAATTCTGCGGCACGGCCGCGGTGGAAATAGGGCTCGGCACGCTGCTCTTCCTGCGAGTACTGCGAAGCCGGCTGCGTCGTGTTGAGAATCAGAGACAGGATGCCATTCAGATATCCCGGGCCCTGATCGAGCGTTGCGATGTCGCGATACATCGATAGTTCTCCCGATCCGAAGCGAATCGGCGTCTCCGGAGCGGTCAGCAGGATGCTTGCGAGTCCTGAGATGGCGATTTGCTGGGCGTCCGGTAGATCTTTTGTGTTGTAGAGCGCGAAGTAATACCGCGCCGCTTCGGGATAAGCGTGAATATCTTCGAGCAGGCGCGCACAAACGAAAAGCTCCTGAGAAGTCCAGACAGATTTCGCGGCGTCTTTGTGCAGGCGGAGATCGGCGATTGCCTGTTCCGCGGCTTCTGGCTTGCCTTGCTGCTGATAGTAGTAAAAGATTCGCGCCGTTGCATTCAGGTCGAAAGGATTGGCGATAAGAGCGGCGTGGGCGTCATCGCGAAACTTGCGCAGGTTGTGCGTATCACGAAGAAGATCGAAATAGCTCTTCACCAAGCGCGGATCCCACAACGGCTGGAAGCTGCGTTCATAAACGGATAACCCTTCTTCGACCGACCCCCGGCGATACTCCACCATCGCCTTGGCTTTCAGGGGAAAGATCTGGTCGTCCGGAAACTGCTTTCCATAATCGGAAATTAACTTCCCGGCCTCTGAGTAATCTTTTTCAGCGACCAGAAATTGCAGGTAGCGCGCATAGAGCGACGGCTCCGCAGGATAGCGCTTGATCCACGCGCGATACTGCGCCGTCGAGACTTCCTTGGTCAGTCCCTGCGCTTGAATGATGGTGAAGATGCGCTCAAATGCACGCCATGAGTGCTGCTGTGAAGCGGGCGTCAACTTCTCGGTCGCTTCGGGCGGTGCGGCTGCGATGAACGAGAGATTCCTGATTTCATCCGACGGACGGAGACGGCGATGATAGAAATCCGCCAAGGCGAGTTGCGCTGCGCTCTTGTCGGAGGAGTTGTCGAGGCTGGCTTTCCAATCGGATTCGGCGGCGGTGAAATCCAATTCCTGCTCGTCTTCCAGTGCGCGCAAGGAATACAACTCCGCGTTACGCGGCTGCGTTTTAATCAAGTCGCCCAATGCTGGGCGCGTTTCATGAGGGGGCCGTCGAAACGCAACCGCGCCCGCCGGTAGCGACATCATCCGAAAGAACGCCGCTTCAATTGCGCTGCCGGCTTCGATATTGCGAATCCAGACAGGGAGTTCGCCGAATGCAATCGTCGAAGCGATCGCGGCGAGGAAAATTCCAACGGCAACCAGGCGGAGGCGCAATGGAAATGATTTACGGAAGCACTTCAATCTGCACCTCCTGGGTTCCGATGTTGTGAGCAATGTCTTCGGCGGTGACTGTCAGCTTGTAAGTTCCGGGAATCGACTGCTCGGGAATCGTGAGAGCGCCGACACTGGCGGAAGCTGCCGCATCCCAGCGAAGGGCAACCGGCAAAGCACCGTCCATACGGGCGACGAGCGTACGAGTGCTCGCCGATGCGTGTACCTTCAGGCCGATCGATTGGCCACGCTGGAAGCGCTTGCGGTCGAGCGTGATGCGAACGACCGGAGCCTTGCTCGCGATCACGAACGTTTTGGATTCTTGGTAGGTATGCCCAAGTTGGTCGCGCAAAACGAGGCGGACGGTGTAGGTACCGTCTTGCATATCCGTGGGAGCGAGAAAGCGCGTCTGCCAGATATCTTCGGAGGCCAGATGTCGCAGAGGTTGCACGAGTCCAAAGGGAAACAGCGCGATCACCGAGACAATCGATTCGTCAGTCTTTACGCGAAGGATGGGATCTCCTGGCCGAATTACGCGAGGACGAAGCAGCGCGCGCGGGACTGCCAGAAATGAAGTGTACGGAGTGACGAACTTGTATTGCCGGGCTAAGGCGGATGATTTCGTCGATGCTGGCCTGGTCTTCGCCATCGCGTTCGATCTTGTCGAGTAAGGCATCGACGCGCGCCCGCGCCCACAGGCGCGGCAGTTGCGAGTGCTCCGAAGACTCGCGGGGCAGACTCGTCTTGCCGGAGAACTGAACCGGGGAACCATCGCGCACACCGTGAATGGTAAAGGTCACATTCTCTTGCGGCTTCTGGTATCGCCCTACCCACGAAGCCTGCGATCCGGAGAAGGTCGATGACTGCAAAGGATAGACAGCGTCGACGGAATTTTCCGGCGAGATGGAAAGATCGAGCTGGCCAACCGGACTTCGGCCGATTTTCGAAACGAAGGAGTTGAGCTTGAAATCGATCGGTTCGGTCGAAAGCACGTGCTCCAGCAATCCATCTTGCTGCGTCAGCATGCGGAACAATGGAAGGTTCGCGTCGTCGCCCACTGCAAGAACGTAAGTCCGCGGACGCTGCGTCGGAGAAAGCTGCTGCCAGGCTGACTCATACCATGACGTCAGTCTTCGATTCTGGATAGGTCCGCGCGTTGCCCCGCCGTCACTCAGCACTACCAGATAGGGATTGGCGGCGCCTGCTGATGCCGCCTGTTGCAAACCTGCCTGCAAGGCGCGCTGGATGTCCGTGCCTCCACGAAGGCGGCTGGCGCGCACAGAGTCGATCGCGCGCTGAATATTTCCCGGGTCAGCGGCGGCGACAGGGACAACCTTCGCATCGGCGTTGAAGAGGATCAATCCGAAATGATCCGACGGATGCAGTGAATGTAGAACGGTTTCAAGAGCCTGATAGCTGCGTTCAAGTTTTTCCCACTGCATCGATAACGAGGTATCGAACAGGACGATGACCGTCTTGCTCGCGCCCGCATTTGCCCCGATAGCGTTCGGTGAACTCGCGGAAGCTCCGGCGCTGCCAAAACCGAGCAACGCTTCTGCTTCGAAGAAGCCCGGTTCATTCGTGCTGCGAACGGGCGCGGTTTCCGTCGGCGAGGGCTGGCCGCTGACCGGATTGCGATACGTGAGCAGTTGCAGCGAATCGGACGCGGCGGGATCAAGATCGTAGGTTGCGACAAAGTCTTCCGCGAGGTTGACGTTCTGACCCTCGAAGTGACCCTGCACCAGGTGTGGCGTGTTTTGGTCCAATTGCAGCGGGAACAATTTGGCGGCTGCCTGGAAGTTGCGGATGGCGTGCGCGCTATGCAGTTCGAAGTTGATGCGCAAATGGGCTGCGGATTGCGCGGAATAGGCATCCGGGCGTAATGGGATGGCGAAGTACGATTTCAGATTCTCTACCGGGATCGACTCGTGGTATTCGATCTCCAACCGTTTTGTCCCCCAGGCGGGAATGGGTGTAATGCGGGCGCTGAACACCGAGCTGCGTTTGGCTTCTTCCGCGCCGCGCTCGCCCATCTGCAGGAGGCCGGGATCGATGGCCTGCTGCTTGAGCTGGTTATAGATTTCCTCGGCCCGCTTGCGTTCGAGAATCACTGCGGGCAGGCGGACGGGACCGTCCCAGGTGGCGAAATCGGAAATCGTTGCATGACTGGGCAGAGCGAAGATGTAATTACCTTCTTCGATCCGACCGGTGTGGTTCGCGAAGACCTGGCGGACGAAGACTCTGGCGTCTCCATTGTCGATGCGCACCGTAATTTCCATCTCCTCCAGCGACAGAATCGCTGGATCAGGCTGCTGCTTGTCGCGGGGGACCAGAACTCCCGCATCGGCGCAAAGCAGCGACGGGGCGAGGCACGTAATAACAACGAGAATGAGTAGGTCTTTCATGGACGCAATTTCTGCTCTGCGATACGAACCAGCCCGTTGTCGGTGCCGACATAGACATAACCGTTAGACCAGGTGAAAGCCGTTACGTTCAGTGACGGCAGACCGCCGCGCATCACCGACCAGCGGCCCGATTCGCGATCGTAGAGATACATTCCCTGGCCCAAACTCCCGGCGAGCACATACTCCGGTTTAACCAGCATCGCGTTGGGATTGATATCGATTGCGCCTGAGGCAGTTTCGAAAGTATGAAAATGTCCTGCAGCATCCAAGCCGAGGACCCCCGCGCCGTAGGTGCCGACCATCCATTCGGATCCCACGCGTGCGACCGCTGTGATCCAGTTATGCTTCAGATTTGAGCTGGACGTTGTGTAGTTGACTCGCACATCGCCTTGCTGAAGCTGCGAGAGTCCGCCGAGAGTTCCCGCCATCAGTTCTTCGCCGGAGACCCCCAGCGCATAAACATGGTTGCTCACTAAGCCGTGAAAGGCATACATGCTGCGAGCACCGGCGGCGTCAAGAAAGGTGAGTCCGGCGGGTGTCGCGAGAGCCAAACCGTCTTGATAATTCGCCACGTCCGTGACATGGTCGGCGATCAGGCCATCGGCACGCGTGAGAATCTGCTGCTCGGCGCCACTCTGATCGAAGCGGACTAGTCCATTCGCGGTGGCAACATCGAGTCGTCCCATTCTTCGTCTCGGCGAGAATGCGATTCACGCAGAAGACATGCTCATCTTCAACATGCCGCACGCGCGCATTGTCTGAGCTGAGAAGATCGAGGCCGCGGTCGAAGTATCCGATCCATAGCTGGCCGTTCGGATCGGTAGCCAAAGCGGAGATATTGCGGTCGGTCAACACGGCGCCGCCGGATTCGAGGACTCGCTGCCACGCGAAGGCGTGAGCAGAGCGACGGTAGATCCCATCGCGAGTCACGGCTAACACCGCATCTCCCGAAGCAAGAAGTTGGCGGACTCCAAGCAATTCCTCTCCCTGCCCGGCATTAGGATTGGGCCTGCGTCCTTGGAGAGGAATCGGTATTACTCCCTGATCCTCTGATCCCACATAAAGAAGTTCGGGAGTGGCAAGGAGAGCTGTCGCCAGAACGCCCGGCGCGAGTACGCGAGAGAAACGCCCGCCTGTGAAAACTGCAACCCCGTTGGCGGTACCTATATAAGTTGTGTCCCCGGAAGTGGCCAGCGATTGAACCTGCGGGTCGGGCAAGCCTTGGCCCTCGGCGAAGGTTTCGACTTCCCCGGCGTGAAAATGGAGCACACCGCGATCCAAGGTTCCGACCCAGAAATCCGATTCGCTCCCCGCAAGGGCGGTGACGTAGATCCCGGCCAGCAGAGGATGAAACACACTGATTTTCTTCCCGTCGTAAATCAGAACGCCGCGTTTGCGAGTTCCAAAGAGCAGATGTCCTGAGGAGACCGGCAGTATCGCGGTTACCGACCGAACTTCGGTTTGATCGGGAAGGATGTTCCGAATCGTGCGACCGTTGAAGGCGAGCACTCCCGCTCCGCTCGTTGCTATCAGAAGTTCAGGCTCTCGAGTGTCGGCGAGAAGGGCTGGCGCAACGGCAGCGAGGGGTGAAGCAGGCAGTTCGCTGCCGACAGTAAAACGGCGGAGAGGAGTTCCTTTGGAATCGAACTCAAGCAATCCGGCGGGACCGGCAACATAAAGGTTCCCCTCGAACTGAGACGCCTGGAGGAAAGACTGAGGAGCGCTGACTGGTTCGAACCCGGGATTGCCTACGGGAGCTGCCGGCTGAATTACGAAGCTGAACTCGTGTTGGCCGCGGACGTCCTCGGCGGCGGTGCGAATCGCCCGAGAGCTTCGCCATACTACCGCAGTGCCGGCCAGAAGCAGCATTGACAGGACGGCGGCGATGACCGCACTCACCCAAACGACGGAAGCCCGCTTCATAGCTCCTCTTGGCCGGGACACTGCACTATAAACCGTGTGCCCTGTGCTGAGAACTACGAAGCACGATTCCCGCCAAACGCAACTTTCTGCTGGATAAAGGGTTTCTGTCTGTTTGGCACCCGCCGGTGCGTGGATCGCGGAGGACACCGTATCCTCCATGACACAATCGACGGGGTTGAAATAGTCCGACGGGTCCCTGCTTGCCCCGAAGGCCGCATCTAACTTAATAGTCTTGGCGCTCCACCCCCCGATTTACAATACCGTTTGGGCGGGTCAAATTCTGTAACTTGGGGATGGGGTATCTGGTTCCGGGCGCAAGCTGACGACCGCGTGATGGCAGCCTGCGGCCGTCTGGACGAATCCAGATGGCATAATCTTGATCTGACCTATGCATGTACGGCTCTTTCTGAGGGTTGCCGCGGCATCGCTGCTTCTCCCACTTGTGGGAATGACAGCTGTCGGACAATCGACGACCCGCATCAGTCTCGACCAAGCCATCGAACTGGCTCTGGCTCATAATCACGCGCTTCGAGCGACCCGCACCCAAATCCAGCAAAGTGAAGCGCAGGAAATCACGGCGAACCTTCGCCCCAATCCCACTCTTGGGATGGATACGCAGTTCCTCCCATTCTTTAGCCCGCAGGATTTTTCGGGCGATAACGTCGACCAGACCCAGCAGTTCGACGTAGGCATCAGCTACCTGTTTGAACGGGGCAAGAAGCGGCAGCATCGTTTGCAGGCGGCGCGCGATGCAACCGCCGTTCTTCGCGCCCAAGTCTCGGACGCGGAACGCACCCTGGCCTTCAACGTTGGGCAGCAGTTCATCAGCGTGTTGTTGGCGGAATCGACACTGCAATTCGCGCAGGAAGATCTAAAAGGTTTCCAGCAAACGGTGGACATCAGCCAGACGCAATTCAAGGCTGGATATATCGGCGAAGCGGATTACCTGAAGATTGCGCTCCAGTTGCTGCAGTTTCAAACGGATGTCTCGTCGGCACGGCTCGCCAAAGTTCAGGCGTTAGTTGGCCTGAGAGAATTTTTGGGCTACGACGCGGTTCCGGCCGACTTTGACGTGGTTGGCGATCTTGCCTATGAGCCCCTTGCCGTGAAAGTCGATGACTTGCAAGCGCGAGCACTTCGCGAGCGTGCCGATTATCGCGCCGCTCAACTAGGCATCACCGCCGCCAAGAGCCAGATTTCCCTGGCAAAAGCGAATGCCAAAGTTGACGTCACCGGCACGTATGACTTCAGCCATGTCGCCGGAGAAACACACCGGGTCTCTCTTCGCCAGCTTCGATCTGCCGATTTTCAATCGGAATCAAGGCGAAATCGCCCGGACCAACTATGCACTGACCCAGGCGCAAGAGCAGGAGCAATCCGCGAGCGACACCGTACTTTCCGATGTATCGAGCGCGTACGAGGCGGTTAAGAGCAACGATGAGGTCGTGCAGCTCTACACGTCGGGCTATCTGAAGCAGGCTCAGGACTCGCGGGATATCAGTGAATACGCCTACAAACGCGGTGCGGCTAGCCTGCTCGATTTTCTGGATGCCGAACGCAGCTACCGCTCGACTCAACTGGCCTACCGCCAGGCATTAGCGTCTTATATGACTGCTCTGGAGCAATTGAAGCAAGCACTGGGATCGAGGAAGCTGCCATGAATCGTCGCTCATCTCCAAGATGCAGGGTTGGTCTGCTGGTGCTGGCCTTGTCGGCCATCGCATTGACTCTCTCCGGATGCAAGGGGCCGGGCTCGAAGTCTTCCGTAAATCCGAAGAATACGGAAAGGCCGGAACTGTTTACGATCCCGCAGGAACAGATGTCGCATGTGCAAATCGTGAAAGTTCAGCCGACGACATTGACGCGGACGTTGAGGCTCACCGGCGCGGTGGCTTATAACGGCTTCCGTACAACCCCGGTCATCTCGCAGATCAGCGGTCCCTTGAGCCGGGTCGTCGTCGTTCCGGGACAACGCGTTCATCAGGGCGAGGTGATGTTTTACGTTGCCAGCCCGGACTACTCGCAGCTCCGAACGAACTACCTGAAAGCTCGAGATGCGTACGCGCTGGCGCAAAAGGCCTATGCTCGCGCCAAAGATTTGTACGACCACAAGGCCATTGCCGAGCAGGCTCTGGAACAGGCGGAATCCGTCGAGGTTCAAGCGGGAGGCGATCTTGCTTCGTCGCTGGCCGCGCTGAAAGTTCTTGGAATTACCGATCCCGATGAACTTGTGAAAAGTCCACCATCATTTGAGGTTCCCGTAAAAGCGCCGATTGGCGGCGAGGTGGTGGAGCAGGACGTGGCTGCCGGGCAATTGCTGCAGGCTGGAGCGACGCAGTGCTTCATGATTTCTGACACCAGCAGTGTGTGGGTTCTGGTCAACGTCTACCAGAAGGATCTGCCCTACGTGCGCTTGGGCGACCCGGTGACAATCCAAACCGAAACTTATCCGCAGGCGTTTCATGGAAAGATTGCCTATGTCGCGGCATCACTCGATCCGAACACAAGAACGCTGCAGGCGCGCATAGATACGGCAAATCCCGGCGAAAAGCTGAAGAAGGATATGTACGTCACCGCTTCGGTAGATGCGGGCGCAATCAAAGACGCAATTGCACTGCCGGATTCTGCCATTCTTCGCGACAGCGAGAACGAACCGTTCGTGTATGCAGCAACATCGGCCAATCAGTTCGGAAGGCGATCGGTAAAAATTGGAGACAGCATGAACGGCCAGACTCAGGTCATGGATGGTCTGAAGCCGGGCGATCAGGTAATCGGCGACGGCGGCCTTTTCCTGCAATTCGCGAACTCATTGCAACGATAAGAGCTCTCATACGGATTTTCTGCACTTTAAGAAAAACGCTCACGGCATCTGAATGATCCATCGAATCGTCCAAGCGGCTTTGCGGCAACGGTTTGTCGTGCTGATGATGACCGGTTTTATTACGGTCGGAGGCATCCTCTCGTTTCAGCGTATGCCGGTGGACGCCTATCCGGACTTGGCACCGCCGCAAGTTGAAATCGTCACGCAATGGCCCGATCACGCGGCCGAAGAGGTCGAGCGCTTAGTCACGCTTCCGCTGGAACTCGAGATGAACGGGGTTCCGCACATGGAGGTGATGCGATCCATCTCCTTGTACGGTTTGTCCGATATCAAGCTTACTTTCGAAGACAGTACAAATGACTACTTCGCGCGCCAAGTGGTCTTCGAACGGCTCGCCGGAGCGACAGTGCCGACGGGAGTTACCCCGACACTCGCTCCTTTATTCAGTCCCAGCGGTTTGGTCTACCGCTACGTTCTTGAAAGTCCCGACCGGACTCCGCAGGAATTGCACACGATTGAAGACTGGGTGGTGGAGCGCGCCTATCGTGCCGTTCACGGAGTAGCGGACGATTCCGGCTTTGGCGGAACCACCATGCAGTACCAGGTGCTTCTCGATCCGGCGAAAATCTATGGATATCACCTAACCGTTTCGCAGGTGACGACCGCGCTCGCGGCGAACAACGCCAACGCTGGCGGCGGATTCTATTCCCAGGGCGGGCAGTTCTACTACGTCCGAGGCATTGGGCTCGTACGCAATACCGAGGACATCGGAAACATCGTGGTGGGCGCCAACAAGGGCGTTCCGATTCGAGTGCGCGATATTGGCGATGTCACCATCGGCCACGCTCCGCGACTGGGCCAGTTCGGATTTCTGAAGAACGATGATGCCGTGGAAGGTGTCATCCTGATGCTTCGGGGAGAGCAAACTCAGGATGTTCTCAAGGGAGTAGAGGCGGAGACAGAGGAACTGAACCGCCACATCCTGCCCCCCGACGTAAAAGTCCATCCTTTTTACGATCGCAGCGACCTCGTCGACTTGACGACCGACACGGTAGAGAACAATCTGCTGCGCGGGATGGTTTTGGTCCTCATTGTTTTAATTTTCTTCCTAGTCAGCTTCCGGGCCGCCATCATCGTTGCGCTGACCATTCCGTTGTCACTGCTTTTCGCCTTCATTGTGCTACACGCGCACGACGTTGCTGCGAATCTACTCTCGATCGGCGCCATCGATTTCGGAATCGTCATCGACGGAACGGTCGTGATGATCGAAAACATTTATCGCGAGCTCGCATTGCGCGAAGGGCAGGACTACAAACTCGACGAAGTGATCCTCGCCGCCGCTAAAGACGTCGACCGTCCCATTTTCTATTCGGTTGCGGTCATCCTTGCGGGATACCTTCCGATCTACGCGTTGACCGGACCGGCTGGGAAGTTGTTTCATCCGATGGCCGAGACCATGTCGTTCGCCCTGGTCGGGGCGCTTATCCTCACGCTGACGCTGATTCCGGTATTGGCTTCGTATTGGTTCAAGGGCGGCGTACGCGAGAAGCAGAACCGGTTCTATGAATGGATGAAGGACAAGTACGCGGTTCAACTGGATTGGGCGCTGGCGCGTCCGAAGTTGACGCTGGTGATTGCAACGCTGATTTTTGGAGCCTCACTGCTGCTGGTCCCCTTCATCGGCGGCGAATTCATGCCTCACTTGGATGAAGGTGCGCTCTGGGTTCGGGCAACCATGCCGTACACGATTTCATTTGAGGAGGCGAGCAAGATTGCTCCTCAGGTTCGCGACATCCTCATGTCGTACCCGCAAGTCACGGTGGTCGGGTCTGAACTCGGACGCCCCGACGATGGCACGGACGCAACCGGTTTCTTCAACTGCGAGTTCTACGTCGGCCTGAAGGCGTACAACGACAAGGCTTGGCACGGCGACGTGAGCGACAAGAAAGCGCTCATCGAGTCCGTCGACAAGAAGCTGAGCGCTTTCCCGGGAATCATCTTCAATTACACTCAGCCGGCGGAAGACGCGGTGGATGAGGCGCTCACCGGCCTTAAGAGTTCGCTCGCGGTGAAAATTTACGGAGAAGACCTAAGCGTTCTGCAGGACAAAGCGATTCAGGTTAAGAACACGCTGGCGGGCGTGCCCGGCTTCACCGACTTAACCGTCGTTCGCGAACTTGGACAGCCAAGTCTGCTGATCGACGTCGACCGCAACAAAATCGCGCGCTACGGAATCAATGTAACCGACGTCGAAGCCGTCATCTCCGCCGCGGTGGGCGGGCAGGCCGTCACGCAAGTCATCCAGGGAGAAAAACTTTTCGATCTTGTGGTCCGCATGCAGCCGCAATTCCGCAGCAGCGCGCA
Source organism: uncultured Acidobacteriota bacterium (assembly GCA_963819455.1). GTDB lineage: Bacteria > Acidobacteriota > Terriglobia > Terriglobales > Acidobacteriaceae > Sulfotelmatobacter. Next base: position 147,386 of record CAWFWF010000005.1, on the reverse strand, counting down.
CGAAATCGGAAATCTGCTGGTCGGAACGCCCGATGGCCAACAGATTCCTCTCAGCCAACTTGCGGACATCAAGCAGGGCAACGGTGCGTCGTTTATTTACCGAGAAAATAACTCCCGCTACATCGGAGTTCAGTACAGCATCGAGGGGCGCGACCTCGACACTGCCGTGCGCGCCGGCCAAGCGGCGGTAGATAAAGCAATCAAGCTTCCGCAGGGTTATCGAATGAATTGGGGCGGCGAGTATAGCCAGTTCCTTGAAGCGCGCTCGCAGATGTTCCTGATCGGGCCGCTGGCGGTCGTCTTGATCTTCATGATCCTGTTTGCGCTTTACGGAAATTTCAAGTTCCCGGTGACGATTGCTCTCGGCGTAATCATGACCGAGCCGGTCGGAGCTCTAATCGCCCTGAAGCTCACTCACACTCCGTTCAGCGTTTCCTCAGTCCTCGGGCTTCTCGCGTTGCTCGGAGTGTCGGTAGAGACCGCCGTTATCCTGGTTTCGTATATCAACAAGCTAAGGCAGGAAGGACTCGATATCCGGAGCGCAACCCGCGAAGCTTCCCTGCTTCGCCTTCGACCGATCATGATGACGGCGTTGGTCGCATGTCTTGGCCTGCTGCCCGCCGCCCTCTCGACCGGCATCGGCTCCGACACGCAAAAACCGTTCGCCATCGTAATCGTGGCCGGATTGATCTCGCGGCTGTTCATCGGATTCTTCGTGAATCCGGTGCTGTACGAGCTCGTCGCCAGAGAAGGCGACGTCCTGCAAGTCTGACGAGAGCCGGCAAAAGCTATCGGTAGAGCGGTCGAAGAAGAACCAGCGGGGCGGTCCCAGCCATTGCGACTTCTGATCGAGTTCTTCCAGAAAAAGAAGCGCGGTCGCTGGGCGTTATTTAGTAATGGTTCACTTCGATTCCTGAATGATCGCGTCCGCAGCGTTGCCGGCCACAATCCAGCTTGCCGAACCGGCCACGACGGCTTCATCCTCAAACCACAGAAATCCGAAGTCGTCGATGCACTCAGGAAAATCCGGCTTAATGATGATGTACCCAGGAATTACGGCCCCCGGGATGTAAGCATTGTCGGCGCGATTGTTGCTGTACGTCATCGTCTTCGAGACCGTCCCGACTCCAGCTACATACGAAGTGCTGGATACCGGGTGCGTGCCAAGAATGTAGTTAACGGCCCGAAGCGTGTATTCGGGGCTCACTAGATCCGGAAACGCCTTGTGCAGGAAATACATTCGGATAGCCATGTCTACCACGGCGCCCGATCCGCCCCAGCCGCCGAGGCTCGGAGGCACGCCGAACGGCGTTTCGTCCAACCGCTTGTCGAGACCCGCCATGTATGTCTTCACCGCTTCGCGCATTTGATCTTTCGCGCTCGCGTCCAGATAAGGCAATGCGCGGACTGCCATCCAACCATGTTGATCCATCTGCTGCGGGGTAATCATCTGAGGGAACAGTTCCCTGAGACGAGACTTGTAGGGGTCGGCTCCATGGGTGGCGATGGTTAGTTCCAGAGCTGGAGTCCATTCCAGCCCGACACCGAACGGATCGCGCTTGGGCACAGGCGGCGGAGTGGCTGGCGCATTCGTCGATGTAGAGCTTGTCGGAGTTGCGTTGCCCGTTCCGTTACGACTGGCTGGCGCGCCACCACCCACCACACCCTGCGAAGCAGCCAGCACGCCTCCGGAGGCACCTGCCGGAGCGCCACCGAAGCTGCCGCCTACTGGAGTCGGATGAGCTTTCTCGTCGCTCCATGCTTTGATCGCAGCGTCGAGGCAGTCTTTCGCTAATGCATCGTCCCAGCCTTTGAGCGTATCCGCCGCCGCAGCCAGCGCCGCAATCGCATTCCACTGGAAATACGGGTTGTTGGTGGTGAAGATCCACCGATCATCCGGCTTGCCGGAGTAGTCGCCCTTCACTTCGTTCGGAGCTAATTTCGGATCATAGATGCGGCCGTCGGTCTTCGACGCTCCGTCTCCGACCTGGGTGTACTGGCGCAGATCCGGCTCGTGAGTGCCGCGGATGGCGTGGCCGATGTTGTGGAACTGCGCCAGTATGAGCAGCGCGCCGTGCTTGACTTGCTGTACCGTATCCGGCACGCCGTCGGGACGGTGCATTTCCACCTGACGGGCGGCTTCATCCACCGCGAGCTCATCGTACTTGAGATTGAATTCGCGATACGCCAGAGCGAGGCTCTGAATCACGCTGAGTTGCGCAGGCTCCTCAAGGTCGAAGTCGCCAGCGTCGTACCAGCCGCCCACGTTCATTCCAGGGATGTGATCCCCACCTTTATACTTCCCATCGGTTGCTGTGACCTGATTCCAGCCGTCGAACTGCTCCCCAACCACAGGAGCCATGCGGGCATCATCCAGGTGCGACGCGCCATGCCACACTCGATAGCCCTCGCGAACGGAAACGTGATCCATCTGCGCCGCAAGGTGATGGTCCAAGCTATCCTGCCAGATTTTCGCGTAAGCGTCCCTTGCGATGGGGAAGGGCGCCGTGCGCTGGTCACCGTACTCGATAACGTAGAGGCCGGGGTCCTTCACAGGAGTGAAATCGAACTTTGAGTAGACGTAGCGCAACCAAGGTGTTGAAGGCGTGATCGGAGCTTCGAACACCTGCTTGTACGATCCGTCTTCCATCAGGCGCAGCACTCTCGCCGTCTTCGGCGCGTCGTACTTCGGATCGAGTTCGAGCACCGCCACCTTTGAAAAGCCCGGCGCATAACCGACCTGGCTGTGCGCGATCACGGGAGGCCGCGTCCAGTTCGGGATCACGTCTGGCCTGATATGCCAGACGATGGCGCCGGTGGTCTTGCCCGAAGGGATCAGCGAACGCAAAACGAACCAGCCATTCTGCGCGCGATCGCGTCCATCGAATAGCATGAGGTTGGATGTATCCGATACAACGTTTACCCGCGCCAGTTTGTCGTCGACTCCCAGGGTGATGCTCTTGCCGTCGGCGAACGGCATCGGCTGCGTGTAGCCCTTCGCCTTATCCCAGTCCTCGAGGTAGTAAGCCTTTTTCGGTTCATCGGCCAGCGGCAAGACCTTCGTCATCGGATCGTTCGGAGTGCGCGGGAAGATGCCGGCTTTGCTTCCGTCCACAAGGTAAGCCTTGCCCATGTAGATCGAGGGCAGGAACTCCAAGTTGAAGCCCGCCCGCCCCGCCAGTTTCTCCGGTAGCGGCTTGTCGAGATTGATGCTGACCCGCACGCCGCCCGGCTCCGCTGCCACTTCCAAGGTGTAACTCAAGTCGAATGTCGGAAAAGCGAGGTCGGCTGTGAGTCGGTTGTTCGCCTTGTCGGCATGGCGATCCTTGAGGGTCGCCACCAGATCCCACTGCTCCGGCGTAGGCATCAGGCGGACATCACCGTTCGTGGCAATGCGCTGGCCGTGGAGAATCATCTCCATGGCGGTATTTTTTTGGTCCACAAAAACGGGATGGTACGTGCTGTCGTAGAGAAAAACGCTGAAACCTTGCGTATCGAGATAATTCTTGTCGGTCACCTTCATGGCAAAATCAACGCCGGACATGCGTGTGGTCCAAATCAGGGCTAATAAGAGGAGACAAATTTTCATTCGCGTAAACATGATTGGGATTACCGCTCCTTCGACCCAACATCATATGACATGCACTCGGTTCGAGTCGGTTTGTTCACAAGGTACGGCGATTTCAGGCGCCCTTCAACTTCGGTTACTTTGAAGCTGTTCGGAACGCGTATACTTCGTTAATCTACGAGGATCAATGCGCGTTCAATTCATGGCGGCAGTCATTCTTGGACTCACCTTAAGCCCGGCGCTAGTGCGATAAGGTGCGCCAGAAAGATCACTTCCCTGTCGTGATCCTTGGGCACTACACAGACTTTGCCTGTACACATACCTATGATCTTCATGAATCGCGTTGTAATGCTCTATCGCAATTGCAAGGTTGACCGGTATCCAGAGGCCGGACGGGCGAATTGCGCTTTCGGGGTTTTTCAAATCTCGATCGCCTTGCTAGTGCTGGCGTCGCTGGTGCATCCATCGCCGACCTTTGCGGCTAATCCTGATCTGGAAACTGCGCTGACTGGCTCGCGCCAGCGGATTGAGAAATTGGACTACCGCGTGACCGGGCGAATCACACGGGTAGAAGGAGATGGCAAGAGCACAAGCTACAAGTTTGTCGGCAAGGCTCACTGGTTTTCCGATGGTCTCCGGTTGCTATGCGAGATCTCGGGACCTGGCTCCGAGAAGACGAGCCTTCTTCTGCACATGAGCGTGAGTGGGCAGGTAACCATTGAGGCGCAACTTCCTGGTGAGAAGGCCGCGAGCGCGTTGCCGTTCGAACGTTGGAACGACTCTCTGTTAGGAACAGACTTCTCGTATGAAGACATGGTCGAGAGCCAGTTTTTCTGGAAGAATCAGGAACTCCGGCCAGCGGAGAAATATGGCGCGCGGGATTGCTTTGTCCTTAAGAGCACGTCTGGCCCTCAAGACCGGACGTATTATGAATCGGTAACATCGTGGATTGACCGCAGTATTTTGTTCCCTGTGCATGTGGTGAAGACGCTTCGCGGGAGCAGACAGCAGAAGGAATTCATTTACTACGGGCTGCGGCAGGTCGACGGCGATTGGTCCGCGTCGCGAGTGGAGGCAAAGGTACAGGGCAAGCCCGGTTCCTCGATGCTTATCATCGAACGGGGCTCGGGAAAGGCAAACCTTGGACGCAAGGACTTTGTGATCAGCCAGTCCACAGCTCAAGGAGAGAAAGGGAAATAAGTCGGCCCGGTTGATCAGCCTGTCGGGCCCGTACTGTCTCTCGAACATCCCCTGTGGCGGCCGTCATGGGATCATCTCTTTTTCAGATGTTGCCGGGGCTCCATGTAAGCCGAAAGGCCACCAATTCCAGTCGCCAGCAAGTTGCAATAGTGCCGGCCCGACAACCATCCGCACCACTGTAGCGTCAATGAACACCGCCACAGCGAGCGTAAAGCCCAGCATCTGAACGACCAGAAAACTTCCCACTATGAATGCGGTGAAGACCGCAATCATGATTGCCGCGGCACTCGTGATGAGCCCGGCCGTCCGCGCCAGGCCCTCGATTACCGCTGACCTCTCAGAAAGACCGCGCCGCCGTTCTTCGAGGACTCGGGCGACCAGGAAGACTTCATAGTCCATGCTTAGTCCGAAGACGATGGCGAACGAGAGAATTGGCACGATGGGATATACGCTGCCGCTCGGTCCGTGGAGGCCAAAGAGTTTGCTTCCGTGGCCTTCCTGAAAGACGAGAACCAATGCACCGAAGGAAGCGCCAACGGAAAGCAGATTGAGCAGAATTGCTTTGACGGCCGCAAATAGAGAACGTAACCCGAGCAGCAGCGCCAGCAAGCTCCCCAATACGACGCCCAGGACCACCTTCGGCAACCGTTCTCTCACGACTGAATCATAATCTGCCTCGAGAGCGGGAACGCCGCCGACGCGCAGCACAGCGCCGGGCATGCCGGTTATCGCCGCGACATCGGCAGATCGCACGTCTCGTACCCATCGCACTTGTTCATTGGGCGAAAGAGCTGTGGTGGGCAGCAACTCAATCAGGGTAGCTTGGCCATCGGTGCGAAGAAAGCTGTTGCGCACCGACTCGGGCACATCGTGGACAGCATCCGCAGTGTCAGACATGCCCGTGAAGGCCGGAAGGGATAAGACCTCTTCCGCTCTAGGATCGCTCTGGAAGCTCTTCGTCAAACGACTGACAGCAAGCCAGCCAGCCGCCGAAAGCGTCGGAGACTGCGGCGGCAGCTCCAGAATCACGCGGAGGGACTGGACGACACCCGATCGCCCCATGGCTTGAAGAGTGTGTAGCGCTTTCACCGACTCAGCTGCGGCCGGGAGCGAGTCGTGGTCAGGAATGCCGGGAGAGATTCTCCGTGCCTGGAGTGCAAGGATCAGTAGCGGAATGCCGGCGACCAGGAGCGCGGTCCAGGGCCGGCGTGTTATGACGCTGCCCCACCGCACCCACCGCTCACTCGGCGCGCCCAGACTGTCCCGCCTTTTGAATTGTGCGTTTGGAAGACGCACTCTGAGTGCATTAATGCGATGCCCCAGCAGACCAAGCACCCAAGGCAAAATGAATGTGCACAGCATGACGCTGAAAACGGTTACCAGCAGGCCGGCGATCCCGATGGACCGCAGTTCACTGATGGGCACAGTCAACAGGGCCGAAAATCCGATGGCTACCGTCGTAGCTGAGATGATCAAGGTCCGCCCCGCTTGCCCGCCAGCAATATCGGCAGCGGGGCCGGGATCATATCCATCGGCCAATGCCTCGCGAAACCGGCTTACCATCAGCAAGGCATAGTCGATGCCCAGGCCAAGTCCGAGCATCGTCGCCAGATTCTGCACCAGAATTGACAGCTGCAGATAGTGCGCGAGTAGCGCAGCCGCACCCAGCGCCATCGAGATTGAGAGTAGTCCAACGCCCAGCGGCAATAGCGCGGCCACAAGACTGCCGAATGCCAGCAAGAGCAACACAAGAGTCACCGGCATCGCTCGTTCCTCGGCATGGTTGACGTCGTCCGCACTGACCTTGCGAAGATCGAAGTTCAGTGGGGTTTCACCCGTAATCTCCAGTTTGATATTGGGATATTGCGACCTGAGCTGACCCTCCATCCAGTCTGCTCTTGCCCTTAGTTCAGGGACCAACGCCTCGACAGCTTCGTTGTGTGGGTCCAACCCAACGATGATTAAGGCCCCGCCATTGTTCCCGGTGAACATAGGATCGGACCAATCCAGACTCGACACAGCACCCGACACTCCTGGGACAGTACGTAGTGAGCTAGTGAGGAAGCCCAATGCATCTGAGCCTTTGGCTGAATCCGGATCGGGAACACCGCTGATTACCAGAATCAGGCGGTGGGCGTACGGAGACTGGAAACGCTGCGCCAGTTCCAGATCAACTCTTTCGGATTCTCCGTTCTTGATGTGAACAACTGTCTCCAGGCGACGTTCGACTTTATAGGAAAATGGCAGCAGCGTAGCCGCCATGACGAACCCCGCCATCGCCAGCCAGAATCGGCGGCGAGCGGCATCATGGCCGGTCTTCAATCTTGGCTTCACCATGGAAGATCCACGTCGTCGCCTGGTTCGCCCGAGAGCAATGAAATGGCTCGGGTGATCGGGTACATCCGTGGAAACGGGTCAAACTGGATATTCATTGGAGTTCGGCCTTGGGCGCAGTTAAGGATAAATGATAGATGCGGGAAACTGCCTTCTCGGTGAACGTTCTGGTTGGAAGGACAACACAGGCTTTCTGCTAGATTCCACCCGCTCGGCTCCGGGCTTTGAGTGACGCCTCAAACTTCCATAAGCCGACTCCTTAGCAGCACGGCTCTCCATAGTTCAATTGCTGGATTGCAGAATGAATCGAAAGGGTCGTAACCCGCCGACTTTTCGACCACAGGGAACGATCATTTAAGGCTTGAGGCGGGAGTCGGTTACTCGCTCTTTTACTTCCGCAGGACGCGTGGACGCTTGCACCGGCAGAAGGATCATCTTCGCGATCGTCGGCCAGCGCTGGCTCTCTCTTAGGCTTTTCGAGACCACCTAGCGGAGATAGAGCATCATCGATGAGTCCCGCCGCGCGACCGCCTTCTCCGCCCAATCGGCGTCCTTGTCGGCTTCGTCACAAAGCAGGTGAAACAGCGCATGGGCACGGGCGTCGCCCGGAGGCTCGCCAGAGCCTAGCGCTTCCATCGGCGACGATTCGACTTCACTCCTGTTGCGCTGCGTGAACTCGCCAGCACTCCAATCGTGTCGGGAGGTTTAAAGCAATGAAGTCAACTGCTTAAGAACGGTGGGAAGGGCTGAAAGCCCATTAACACTGGGAAAAGATATGGTAGGCACGAGGAGACTCGAACTCCTGACCTCTACCGTGTCAAGGTAGCGCTCTAACCAACTGAGCTACGCGCCTACGATTCTCTAAAGTTTATCAGGGAACGTTGGGGAACGGAAGGCACAGCGCCCCTTCGAATATGGTTCGTTTGAACGTCAGTACCTGTGCTCTTTGCCGCAAATTGCTGCTTCCCTCCGCGTTACTTCGGCAGGTTCGATGCCGCCGCCGAGGCCCGCCTTAATAATTCTGGAGCCTTCAGTCGCTTGCAAACCGATTCGAATTCCGGGCGCGGGCCGCGCCATCGCAGGTCTGCCAATGTCTTGAAGACTGGCACGTCGAGTCTCAACGTAGCTAGCGTCCGGAAGAGCATAGCGTCATCCCAATTTGTGAACAGCGACTGTGCCAGTGGGCGCGCTCTACGGATTAAGGGATGCCAATCATTCCAGTTTTTCGGGATGTCCTCAAGGTGCGGATAGCGCGAGAGAACAAGAGCCGCCGCCTTCTCTCCCCATCCGGCGATGCCGGGGAATCCATCGGCGCTGTCTCCAACCACCGCGAGATAGTCTGGAATCGATTCCGGCTTCACCCCGAACTTTTCTTCGACGCCGGCCTCATCTCGCAGAATGTTTCGGCGGCGATCGAGTTGCACGACTTTTTTCCCGCGGACGCTCTGTCCGAGATCTTTGTCGGGTGTGCAGATCAATACCTGTTCGACTTGATCGTTCTGCGAGGCTTGAAATGCCGCGGAGGCTAGCGCATCGTCCGCCTCGAACTCAACCATTGGCCACACCAAGACTCCCATCGCCTGCAGCGTTTCTTCGAGAATGGGGAATTGGGAAAGCAGCTCCGGATCCACACCTTCGCTGGTTTTGTATCCGGGATAAAGGTCGTTGCGAAAGGATTCGACTACATGGTCGGTAGCGACGCCGAGGTGTGTTGTTCCTCCCTCAATCATTCCGAGGATCGATCCCGCCACTCCCCGCACTGCGCCGACCTCCTGGCCGCTTCCGTCCTTGGAGGACGGCACCGCAAAGAAATAGCGGAAGAGTTCGTAGGTGCCATCCACAAGATAAATATTCATCGGGAAGTTTCGCCGCGAAAGATTGTAGCGTGAAAGACGGAGAGCTAGGATTTATCCATCGCCATGAACAGATTATTGAGCGATTCCGAGAGCGTTGGATGGGCGTACGTGGCGTCGCGTAGCGCAGTGTAGGGTAACTTACCCATCATCGCGGTTTCGATCACTGACATTACCTCTCCGCCTTCGAGACCGAGAACCGCAGCCCCGAGAATCTGATTCGAGTCGGCATCAACGACGGCTTTCATAAAACCGCGTGTCTCATCCACTTCGATGGCGCGGGCCACAGAGGACATCGGATATTTGCCGATACGAATCTTTCGACCCTGCTCGCGGGCTTCGGTTTCCGTGAGGCCGACTCTTCCAAGTTGCGGATCGATGAAAACGCAGTACGGGACCTGACGATCTTTCGTCGACGCATTCTTTTTCTCAAGGACATTCGAGCGAATGATTCGGAAGTCGTCATAAGCGATGTGCGTGAACGCCGGACCGCCCTTGATGTCGCCCAGCGCGTAGACACCCGCAATGTTTGTTTCCAGCCGCTCGTTGACGCGGATGAATCCACGTTCGTCCATCACAATGCCGGCAGCCTGCAAATTCAGTCCATCCGAGTTCGGTACTCGTCCCGTGGCCACCAGGAGATGCGTTCCTTCCACGGACGTGACGCCTTCTTTACCCTCAACATGGATGCGCACGTTAGGACCGGCCTTCTCGACGCGAGTCGCTTTCGCGTTGAGAATGATTCGCAGTCCGTCCTCGCGCAAGATCTTTGCGACTTCCTCCGCGACGTCGGGATCTTCCCGCGTGAGGAGCGAACCCGCCGACTGAATGATCGTCACTTCGCTTCCGAAGCGTCGGAAGAGTTGGCCGAATTCGAGACCGATATAGCCTCCGCCCAAAACGAGCAGATGCTGTGGAACGGAATCCAGTTCCATGACCGAAACGTTGTCCAGGAAGGGCACGCTGTTGAGACCGTCCAACTTCGGCACGGATGCGCGCGTTCCGGCATTGATAAAAATGCGCTCGGCCGAGAATTCTTTCTCGCCACCATCGCGCAACCGCACAGTCAGCGCCTTCGTACTACTGAAGCGCGCATCCCCGAAGATCAAATCCAGACCTTCGGTCATTTCAATTCCCTTCTGGCTTCCAGTTCGGAACTTATCGACGATGTCGCGCTTGCGCTGACGAACTTTCTTTAGATCGATGCTGATCGTGCCAGTGTGAACGCCGTAGTCCGCGGCCCGTCTAGCGAGATACGCAACACGTCCGCTGGCCACCATCGTCTTCGTGGGGGTGCACCCTTCGTTGATGCAGGTGCCGCCCACGTGAGTGCGTTCGATAATCGCAGTGTGCATTCCCGATCGAGCCAGCGCGCTCGAAAGTGGAGTTCCGGCTTGTCCCGAACCCAGAACGATGGCGTCGTAGTGTTGCGCGAAAGGCATTTTCTAATTCTCCGGATAGACGTTCTCACCACGCAATTGACGCGGGGCGACTAAAAGCGAGAAACAAGAAGCAGACCCAGACCGACTGCCAAAAGATCTTCCGGGATCGCGATCGCAAAATCCGGCACTCGCAAGGCGCGAACCAGCCCCGTCCGAGCGTAATAGCCGCCGAAAGCTCCCGCGACACCGCCGATCGCGCCCACCAGGACGCCCATAATCATTGATGCTCCTCCTGCCACTGCAAGACATGCACCCGACAAAGCTCCCGTCACGATTCGAGCCGATAGACCGATGGCCGCAGTGCGCGGCGGGGTCGAAGGAAGTTGGTCCGCAATGAATTCACCGATCGCGAGAAGCGTGAAAATTCCAACGGCCCACTTCGAACTCATGAAAGCCAATGGACTGCCATGCAGGTTGATCCACCCAAGACAAGCGGCCCAAGCTACGACTGCAGGGGCCGTTAGAGATCGCAGGCCGGCTACGATGCCGATACCGAGTGCGAGCATGATCGCGATTCCGGAACTCACTAGAACCTCCTTGCAGGTTATCGACCTGTAATCAGAGAAAGAAGGAATGAAACGGACTTGTCGCTATTTCGACGGATCTGCCAGTGGCAGCCAAACTTGGAAACGGGTATCCCCAGGAGTGGACCGCAACTGAATGCTCCCGCGGTGCTTTTTCACAATTCGCATCACCGTGTCGAGACCGAGTCCCGTGCCCTCTCCTACTCCCTTGGTAGTGAAGAAAGGCTCGAATATGTGGGGCTGAACCTGGGGCGAAATGCCCGGACCGTTGTCTGCGATCTCTACAACAACGCAATCATCCTCACGATAGGTTCGCACCCGTAAATCGCCCTTCGCCCCCATCGCGTCGATCGCATTGTCAATCAAGTTCGTCCACACCTGGTTCAGTTCGCTTCCGAAAGAATTTACAAGCAGCGGCACACTCTGATAGTCGCGGTGGACGGTGACCCCACGCTTCAACTTGTGATTCATAATCGTGAGAGTCGTCTCCAACGTTTTTACAATGTCGACGTTCTGCACGGGCGACTGGTCCATGAAGGTGTATTCCTTGATGGCCCGCACTAAATCGGAGATTCGGCTCGTGCTGCTTTCAATCTGATTCAGAAGGTCGGCAATCTCGAGGGACGACGAGATTCGCACCAGCGCCGCTCGGGCCGTTTCCGCATCGAGTGCCGAAAACAGTTGTTCCAATGCCTCCGGCTTGAAATTCTTGCGGGCGAGATCGGCAGCAAGCTGCCAAAGGTCATTTTGCCCATGGCTGCGAAGCAGCGAGTCAAGCTGCTCTTCCAGATCGCTGACAGTAAGAGCATCGGGAGGAGGGCCATCCTTTTGAACGAGGGAGGTCTCCAGTTTTTCGATTTCCGATTTCTGCGCCGGAGTAAGGTCGCGCCTTCCCAACTCGAGACTTGCATCCCGGATGCGTTTGACCATGTCGCGCAGCTGGCTGGTGGCGCGTTTCGCCGCAGACGCGGGATTGTTGAGTTCGTGCGCCAGCCCGGCCGAAAGCTTGCCCAAAGATGCGAGCCGGTCGCGCTGCTGCTCAATGCGCGTAGTTTCGCGAATCCGGTCGGACATCAGGCCCACAAGCCTCTGCGTGAGTTCCGGCATGCGCTGTACGAGTTGCGCAAATTGCGAGGAGGGAAAACGTAGAGCGAGAGTATCCTTTTCGGCCCGCACGCTGATCGTAAAAGCCTTCATCCGCGAGAATGGGAGCACTCCGGTCACGTCGCCCGGCTCAATCTCGAAGGTGATTGTTTCTCCCCCAATCTCCCCGCGTCCCTGCAGAAGACCCTCGAGAACCACAAACATTGCGTCGGCCGGGTCGCCTTGACGGGAAGAAAGCTCTCCCGCCTTCAGATGCAGTTCTTGCGTTTGACTGAGGAACCAGAGAATCTGGTCGTCAGGGATTCCCTCAAATACCGGGACACGGCGAAGGAGTTCCGATGTTTCCGCCATTTAGACTTTGCTCAGATACTGATGGATGAATTGGACCGCAACCGAGCCCTCACCTACACCAGAGGCGACACGCTTCACGGAACCGTGCCGCACGTCGCCGACTGCAAATACGCCCGGGATGTTTGTCTCAAGCAGGAATGGATCGCGATCCGGTGTCCATCCTTTCGGACGCTCTCCGGCATGCATCAAGTCCGGGCCAGTCAGGATAAATCCACGCTCGTCGCGATCGACCGCGGAGCCCAGCCAATCCGTCCGCGGCAATGCACCGATGAAGATGAACATCGACGTAGCCGGAACGCGCTCGATTTTCTTCGTGTCGGAACACAGGACCGAAATTTCTTCCAGATGCGTGTCACCATGCGCTTCGGAAACGCTCGCGTGAGTCCATAGCTGGATGTTGTGAGTCTCTTTGATCTGGTCGATCAGATATTGCGACATGGTGCTCGCCAGCGATTCTCCGCGCACCAGAATCACCACGCGTTCGGCGTACTTCGCAAAATTCATCGCGGCTTGACCGGCGGAATTCGCACCGCCAACGACGTAGACGATTTCCCCTTTACACGATAAGGCTTCCGTAGTTCCGCCGCCGTAATAGACTCCCGCTCCCTGCAGCCGGTCGATTCCCGGAGCCTCCAGCCGTCTCCACTGCACGCCAGTCGCAATCATCAAGGCATGGCAGGAAATTTCGCTATCATCCGCCAGTTTGACGATTCGGTACGGGCCCTCAGTACGCATGTTCACGACCTCTTGTGGAGCAATAATCTCCACGCCGAATCGTTTCGCCTGCACGACGGCACGCCGCGCCAGATCGCCGCCGCTCAGTCCAGTCGGAAATCCCAGATAGTTTTCGATGCGCGAACTCATGCCAGCTTGTCCGCCCGGCGCCTCGCGCTCGACCATCACGGTGTGTAATCCTTCCGACGCTCCGTACACCGCGGCCGCCAGTCCCGCCGGACCCCCTCCTACAATTGCGAGATCGTAGAAAGACGTTTCCGCACGAGTGCGAAAGCCTACTTTCTGAGCGACGTCCGCCGGATGGCTGTTCAGCAACCTCGCTCCATCAGGAAACAGGACGACCGGCAACTCAGAGGCATCCGGACCAAGCGCTTCGAGCAGGTGCTTGGTTTCGGGATCGTTTGCCGAGTATTCCACGTCGATCCATTGATAGGGCACATGGCTGCGCGCTAGAAAATCGCGCAGTTCATAAGACTGGGGCGACCAGCGAGTGCCCAAAACCCGAATTCCCTGAAATGCCGGACGATACGAAGCCTGCCAATCGCCCAGAAGATCATCCAGTTGCGGGTAGAGATGTTCCGCGGGAGGATCCCACGGTTTCATGAAGAAATAATCGATGTTCGCTTCGTTAATCGCGCTGATCGCGGCGTTCGTGTCGGCGTATGCCGTCAAGAGAGCGCGCTTTGAGTCGGGAAATATTTGCCGCGCAGCCTGCAGAAATCCGACGCCGTCCATGTGCGGCATGCGCTGATCGGCAAGCAGGAGAGCAACGCCGTCGTTCCGGATCTTCAGCCCTTTGAGAAGATCGAGGGCTCCTTCGGGCGAATCGCTGCTGATCACCCGGTATTCCGCACCGTACTGCGAGCGCAAATCTCGCTCGATCGCCCTCAGGACGTCCGGATCATCATCGACAGTTAGTAAGAATCGGCTTCGGCATGATCGCTTTTAAAACGGCTCGAAGAAACGGGAAGTTCCCCAGCAGCAGAGGTTGTAAGTTTGGAGATTAGATACTGGAGCAAGCCGATTGGTCGCGTCAATCCCGCGGAATTCTCGATTGCAGCCGATCCGTGCGTCGCGTCAGCCCTCGATTTCGCCCGCTTCGACTTCATCGACATAACACCAGATCCAGGCTTCGCCGGGCTCGATTGATCGGATCAGCGGATGTTTGGTCGCATGGAAATGCTTGGTGGCATGCTTGTTCTTTGACGAATCGCAGCATCCAATGTGCCCGCACGTGAGGCACAGCCGAAGATGCACCCACTTGTCTCCCATTTTTACGCACTCTTCACAAACGTGCTTGCTGGTGTGCTTGATCTTTATCTGGTCCAGATGTGTACATTCCGTTGCCATCGTTTCCTCCAAAAGGATCGCCCTGCCGGGTCAAGTGACCACCGTCATCTTACGAAAGGGCATAATCACCTCAAATTGCCTCCGTCTTCACGCAGAATGATTTTGGAGGCTTTTCATCCGTGTTTCGTCTTGATTATCTATCTTGTGTGTTATCGATTGCGTCCACGATCCTCGTCGGAAAGCGGCATTGGCAGGGTTGGGCGTTGTCGGGAGTAAATGGCGTTCTCATCTGCATTATCGGATTGCGCACCGATCAACTGGGATTCATTCCAGCTAATGTTTTTTGCATGGTGGTTAGCGCTATCAACGTGCGCGCGTGGCGTCGGTCCAGTTCATAGCCGGTTCGACATCAAGCTCACCGCAAGGTTGAGGGGCTATTATTCGGCAATCAGCAGATTTTCCGCAAACGGCCATTGTTCGTCAATCCACTGAACGTCACAGCGGAAGCCGGCCTGTTGCGCAGTCTTGAGAATTTCGTCCCGTGAGTATTTGTGGCTGCTCTCGGTCCAGATTGTTTCTCCCTCTTCAAACTCCACAGTCACTCCAGAAGCTGGAATGTGCACAGTCTGGCGCTGCTGCGACTCCAGATGCATTTCCACACTGCGCATGAAAGGATTGATCTTCGCCACATGCTTGAATTGGGCGAGGTTGAAGTCTGCATTCAGCTCACGATTGACTCGAACCAGGATGTTTCGGTTGAAAGCCGCCGTCACTCCGAGTTCGTCGTCGTAAGCGCTGATGAGTTGGAAAGCCGGCTTCTCCAGATCTGTCCCTAACAGCATAGCGTCACCGGGTTGAAGAATTGCGCGAACCTGCGCCAGGAATTTCATCCCGGCTTCTCGATCAAAGTTCCCGATGGTGCTGCCTAAGAACAAAACGCATAGCCTCTGCCCTTCCCTGCGACGCGCGGCGACCTCCAGCAGGCCATCGAGATATTCGCGCTCGAATCCCACGATGCTGATGGCGTCGATGTCCCCCAGTTCCCTCTCACACATCACTAGAGCTGAGTGCGAAATTTCGATCGGATAATACGACGTCCGCTGACGGCGACAGAATGCTTCAAGAATCCAGCGCGTTTTTCTTCCGCTACCGCTGCCGAGTTCTGCTACGGCTACGGGACCGCTCAAACGGTCGACGATTTCCGACGAATGGCGCCGCAACAACCGTTCATCCGCGCGCGTCAGGCCGTACTCTGGAAGGTGACTGATGACCTCAAACAGAGCCGAGCCTACGTCGTCATAGAGATATTTGGAGGGAAGTTCCTTTTGCCCCGGACGCGTCAGTCCCGCGCGCACGTCCGCCGCAAACTCGTAAGAAACATTGGTAGGGATCGAATGAACCAGCATGTCCAACTCCTCCAGTTATGAATTCACACAGCGAAATCCCGCATACACATACTGGTAGTGCGCCTGGAACCAGTTGCGGAATGTAGGCCGTACCATGCATGCTGCCGTACGCGCAGAGCCGCCCTTCATCACGAAGTGCTTGCCATCGAAAAAGTCAGCCGAGTATCCCCGGTAAAACGGAAATGGTTCGAAGCCAGGGAAGGGCGCGAACTGCGTGGAGGTCCATTCCCAACCATTCCCCAGCATCCCCTCCACGCCAAAAGCGCTTTGCCCTTGCGGATGCAGGTTCACCGGCTCGGGATCCCAGTTGCTGAAATCGAAATTACCGAAAGCCGCAGTTGGAACGTCACTTCCCCACGGATAGGGCCTTTCGCCTTCATTGGGAGTGCCATAGGCTGCACGGTGCCACTGCGCTTCTGAAGGCAGCGTCTTGCCTGCCCAAATCGCATACGCACACGCTTCCGCATGGCTCACATAGACCGGCCAATCGAGTGGAAGAGCGATGTCCTCGAACATCGTCCGGTAGGTCCAGCCGCTGGCCGATTTCGTCCAGAACACCGGGTGCGAAATCTTTTGAGACTCTTTCCAGTCCCAATCCTTGTCACTCCAGAAAGACCGCGTCTCGTAGCCGCCGCTTTGCATGAATTCGAGAAACTGACGGTTCGTGACCATGTAGCGATCCATCTCAAAAACTGGCACTTGGACGCGATGCGCCTCAAATTCGTTGTCCCATCCAAAAGAATCTCCATCGCGGGGTAGGCCAAGTGTGGCGTCACCGGCCGGAATCTTAACCATCAGATGGGTGATGGGCCCAGCTGTTACATTTCGAGCAGGCTGGTCGCGCCGCTTTCGATCGGTCGGCAACTGATGAAACATGTAGGCCAGGGTCTCGACGTGCATCAGGCGATGCTCAATCGCGACGTTGAGAAGGGTATCGATGCCAAACCCGTCGCGCTGTAGTTCCGGTGATTCAAGACTTGCGGCAGAGAGTTTGTCGTCCAACGCGCTGCGAATTTTTCGTACGTACTCGCGAACTTGGTCCAGCGACGGCCAGTCTGATGGCTGATCGTTCGGTAGTCCCCCTCCGACAGGGTCAATTCCAAAGGCAAAAAGGCGGTCAAATTCAGGGTGGAAACTCTTGAGTCCGAAGACGTTTTCGTGAAGAAGATTCCAGTCAAACGCTTCCAGATGGCCTACATAAAAAATGATGCGATGGCGCTCAGGGATGGGACGGTCAAACATCGCTTCGGTTTGGACAATTCCAAACAGGTCATCGCTACGGCGGCGTGCATCGGCCAGTCTCTCAAGTAAGCGCTCTGCGGCCGCGTCGCGTTGAGCAGTGATCATTCGAGCCTCCGTACGCTATTTGGACGAAGCAGGGGAAACGTTACATCCGCTTCAGGACGATACGGGGGACGCGCAGGGTGTCCCTAAAGAAAACGTCCAGATGCCGCACGGATCGGGCCATTTGGCCGCCGCTTGGCGGGGGTGTCAAAGACTAACATTGCCATCCTAGAAACGGCAACAGGATAGCGCAGTCACCGCCTTGAAGGTCGCTAGACCTAGTAGAATCAAGGCGATGCACATCCCCGTTTTTCATGTTGACGCTTTCACCAGCCGCCCGTTCGCCGGTAATCCGGCCGCGGTCTGCCTCTTAAGCTCGTCGTTAGATGACGAGATGCTGCGCAAAGTCTCCGCAGAAAATAATCTTCCTGCTACCGCTTTTCTCGTCGAGCAAAAAAGTGGGCTCGAACTGCGTTGGTTCACTACTCAATGTGAGATTAAGTTATGCGGCCATGCGACCCTTGCGGCCGGATTTGTAGTGCTCAATATCTTGAAAACTGACCTGAAAATGGTGCAGTTCGAAACCCGCTTCCGGGGAAGCCTCACGGTTTGGAAGGAAGACGGGCGCATTGTCATGGATTTCCCCACCTATTCACATGCGGCTTGCTCAAAAGCTCCCTCGGGCCTCGGTCGTGCTCTCGGCCTGCAACGCGATCCGACCGACATTCTGGAAGTGAACGAAACTTTCATAGCCGTGCTCGAGAGCGAGCAGGCTATTAAAAATGTGCATCCTGATTTCGAACTCCTCAGAACACTTCATCCTTCTGTTGTGGCGGTCACGGCGCCGAGTCGGGACGTCGACTTTGCCTCTCGCTATTTCGCGCCGAGCTACGGCGTTCCCGAAGATGCCGTCACTGGCTCAGTCCATTCAGCATTGGCGCCTTATTGGGCAAAACGCCTGGGCAAGTCTCACCTGCATGCCAAGCAGTTATCTCAACGTGGTGGTGAGCTTTGGTGTGAAGTGGCAGGAGATCGTGTGATGCTGAAAGGCGACGCGGTT
This sequence comes from uncultured Acidobacteriota bacterium, assembly GCA_963819455.1. Lineage (GTDB taxonomy): Bacteria > Acidobacteriota > Terriglobia > Terriglobales > Acidobacteriaceae > Sulfotelmatobacter. The sequence continues at coordinate 129,235 of CAWFWF010000005.1, read as the reverse complement.
CTCACTCTTACGGGAACGCTGACCATCTGAGCGCAGTCTGAGGAATATCACGGCACAAGCTGTTTCTGTTTAAGAAACGCCCGCGCAACTTCGGCGGCATCTCGGTGCTGTCCGTCAACTGCGTAGTTCATCTGTTGCATCTCGGTGTCTGAAATCTTGTCGGCCAGAGCATTGAGGGCCGCTGCAACCTCCGGGTGCTGATCGATCGTCTGCTTCCGAACCACGGGCACCGCTTCGTATGGCGGAAAATAGTGGAGATCGTCCGCCAGAACAAATAGATCCAACGCCGGGATGAGACCATCCGTAGCATTTCCTGCAGCCAGATCGATCTGGTGATCTTTCAACGCGCGCGCGAGCAAACCCAGGTCCATAATCCGCGGCTTCTCAGCAAAGTGGAGACCGTATGCGGCAACCAATCCCTGGTATCCGTCGGGTCGCTCCATGAACTCATATCCAAATCCTGCGCGCCACTTCTCGGCTGCATCTTTTGCCTGCGAGAGCGTTTGCAGTTGCAACCGCCGCGCGTCCTCACCCCGGATCTGCATGGCGAAGGTGTCGTTGAAACCGACAGCCGGCCCCAGGGTAAAACCAAAGCGCCGCTCATATTCGCTCTTGACCCGCGCATACACTTCAGTTTTGTCTTTGCTGGCTTGCTCCTTGAGAATTGCGGTCAGCGCCGTACCCGTGTATTCGGGATAGATATCGATCCTGCCACTCAACATCGCCTGCTGGCAGATGTATGTACCCGCGAGATAAAAGCGTCGCTCCACCGCCAGCTTTGAATGAGCCTCGATCTGCTGCGCGATCAATTCCCCGAGCAGATACGACTCGGTAAAATTCTTCGACCCCACGACGATGCGACCGGAATGGCCGCGAGAGCACGATGCCAGCAGACAGATTCCCGCCAGAACCAGAGCGGGTAGGTTTGCGCCCCGAAGTCTCATGGCGCGCTGAGTCGCTTCTCCAGCCAGCCCACACTTACGTCAGCGGACAGAGCTAGAATCGCGGCGGGGATGGCCCCTGCCAAAATGACTCGATCATCCACCATCGCCAATCCCCGAAAGATGAACTCACCCAGGCCTCCGGCGCCAATCGCCGCGGCGATCGTTGCCAGGCCGACTGAGATCACGATTGCCACCCGCACTCCAGACAGAATCACGCTGACCGCCAGCGGCAACTCTACTTTCCATAGCAATTGCCCTTCGGTCAGCCCCATCCCTCGCCCCGCTTCCATCACGGCTGGATCAACACCTCGGATACCGGTGAACGTATTCCGAATGATGGGCAGCAGTGCATACAAAGTCAGCGCCAGGACGGCGAGGCGGTCCGCTCGTGCGCCGAGCCACGGCACCGGAAGCAGAAATCCAAATAGAGCAAGACTCGGAATCGTCTGAATGACGTTGGCACTCGCGAGAACGGGCTTATTCCATCGCGGCCAATGTGCAATGGCAACGCCCAGCGGCACTCCAATTAGCGTCGCGAAGAAAGTCGACAAGCCCACCAGCCATAAGTGCTCCAACGTAAGTTCGAGCACCTGCGAATGATTCTGCACGATGTATCGAATCACATTCATGATGCCCCTCGATCGGCAGCTGTTTCCAGAGTTCCCCCGAAAGCCTTCACGTAGGCGGATGCCCACGGGTCCGTCGATGTAAGAAATTCCTTTGGCGTATGCACCGTCACTAACTTTCCGGCCTCCAGCAATGCAATCCGCGATCCCAGTCGTAATGCCTCTCGCAGATCATGAGTCACAAAAAGTACAGTCTTCCTCACCTTCTGCTGTAGCAGGAGGAACTCCCGCTGCAATTCGTCGCGCGTAAGAGGGTCCAGCGCGCCAAACGGCTCATCCATCAGCAGAATTTCCGGGTCGGCCGCCAAAGCTCGAGCCACGCCGACACGCTGCCGCTGTCCACCTGACAACTGATGCGGATAACGCGATCCCGACTCGGCCGACAGTCCTACGATCTGGAGCAATTCTTTGACGCGGGCTTGAATGCGATCGCTTGACCAGCCTTCGATCTCCGGCACGATGCCGATGTTGCGTTCCACCGTGAAGTGCGGAAATAGTCCGGACTCCTGAATGACATATCCAATCCCTCGGCGCAGGCGAATCACGTCCATCCGATCGTTTGCAGCACCATTGATAAGAATCTGGCCCGTCGTAGGAGACAGAAGCCGATTTACAAGCTTCAGCGTAGTCGTCTTTCCGGAGCCGCTGCGCCCGAGCAAAATCAAAGTTTCGCCACGCGCCACAATTAGGTCGAACTCCGAAAGCACTTGCGTGCCATCAATGCGATACGCAACCTTGCGGAATTCGATTGCCGGGGTCGTGTTCTCTTGGGGCATGTCCGCACAGCATACCGGAGTTGCAGCGCACGCCAAAATGATTCGGGCTTAAATACCTAACTCGGACGTCCCCTGACGATTTGCAATGGACGCTTCTCCCGGCGACAATCTTGGCATGGCCCAGGATGCGCTCCAGACCACCGAAGCCCGAGGCGGCGGCTCTCCTTTCGCTGCCGGCTCTGTTGTGATTGCCACACTCTGCAACCCACGAGAAAAGTTTTGGGGAATGATTCTTGCCCTCGCGGCGGAAGGGTTGAGCCTAAGTGGCGCCGAATTGGCTTCGTTCGAAGATCTGACCGTCATGGTGCGCGACGGAGAACCCTTCACTCCGGCGGTAGTTTTCTTTCCTATGCATCGTATTGAGCGGGTGGAACTGGACCTGCCTGACGGCAGCCTTCCTTCTCTTTCGCAGCGATTTCTATCGAAGACCGGACTCGAGCCCTCGAAGGCGCTTACCCCGCAAACTCACGGCCGCTCGAAGGAGACTGCGTGAAGTTTTCCCAAATCTTCACCGCTCCCAACCAGCTCACTTTGCTGCGAATGATTTTTGTGCCATTCATCGTGATTCATCTGGTGGATGGCCACTACCGCTGGGCTCTCGTCGTATTCGTAATCGCCGGCTTCAGTGACGGCCTTGATGGGTTGCTCGCCCGAAAGCTCCACCAGCAAACGCTCCTCGGTCAGTATCTGGATCCGATTGCGGACAAGCTTCTTTTGAGCACGATGTTTCTAGTTCTCTCAATCCTGCACAAGATTCAGTGGAAATATACCGTCTTGGTTTTCAGCCGCGATATTTCCATTCTCGCGGCGAGTGCCGTCCTCTTCGCGATAGCAGGCCTTCGGAACTTTCGCCCCAGCATCTTCGGAAAAGCAAACACTTTTTCGCAGATCAGCGCAGTTTTCTTCGTGCTCTTGTGGGAAATTTATCCCCTGCGGTGGGTGTGGATCTCACGAACGGTAATGCTGCGAGCAACTTTCTTCTTCACGATTCTGTCCGCGCTTCACTATGTCATCCTCGTACAACAGCGGCTTCGGGCTCATACCCACGCTTTGCCGCCGGCGCAACATCCCGTGCCCTGACGCTGATTTGACCGGCTTTTTATCGCCACCTAAAATCATAGGTTCGTCTCTGACCCTGACCCATCATGGCCCTTCGTCTTTACAACACAATGTCCTCGAAGATCGAGGAGTTTCGCCCGATCCACGACTCCGAAGTGCGTATGTACGCATGCGGGCCGACGGTCTACGACTACGGGCACATCGGCAACTTCCGCACATTCATCGCCGTCGATCTTCTTTACCGCTTCTTCCGACAGAGCGGATACAAAGTTCGATATGTAATGAACATCACCGACGTCGATGACAAAATCATCCGTAACTCCGCGCGCGATGGCGTCAGTGTGCAGCAATACACGTCGAAGTACGAAAAAGCATTCCTCGAAGATTCCGCGTTGATCAATATCGAGCAGCCGTCGCTGGTTCGGGCGACGGAACACATTCCAGAGATGGCGGAGTTCGTTGCCAGGTTGGTTGACAAGGGCATCGCGTATCGCGCCGACGACGGGTCCTATTACTTTCGCATCGCCAAATTTCCTCAGTATGGCAAGCTTTCGAAGCGGGATTTTACCGGAATGCAGGACGGAGCCCGTGTCGACGTGGACGAATACGACAAGGACAGCGCCCGCGATTTCGCGCTATGGAAAGCACCGAAACCCGGAGAAGCTTCCTGGGACACAAAAATCGGACCCGGCCGCCCCGGCTGGCATCTTGAGTGTTCCGTCATGTCGATGGAAGAACTCGGGGAGACCTTCGACCTGCACGCCGGCGGAGAAGATCTGGTCTTTCCGCATCACGAAAACGAAATCGCTCAGTCCGAATCGCTCACGGGAAAGCCCTTCGCGCACTTCTGGTTTCATGCGCGCTTTCTGCTTGTCGAAGGCGAGAAGATGTCGAAGAGCCTGGGGAATTTTTTCACGCTTCGCGATCTCGTACTCAAGGGACACAAGCCCTCGTCGATTCGTTACCTCCTCGCTTCGGTTCCCTACCGCAATCAACTAAACTTCACCTTTGATGGACTCAAGCAGTCTACGGTCTCGGTTGAACGACTGAGAAATTTCCGGCTTCGCTTGAGTACAGGAAACTTTGCTGACGGCGCGACGCTGCAGATGCAAACTCTTGCAGCCGAAACAATCGCTCGAATGCGGGCCGCTCTGGAAGACGACCTGAACACAGCGCAGGCTCAGGCGGCCATCTTCGAAATGGTGCGGCAGGTCAACAGCGCACTCGATTCTGGCGAGGTCAAGAAAGACGATGTGCGTCCCCTGCTGGACGCACTGATCAAATTCGACGAAGTCTTCGCCGTCCTCGAAGATGATGACGCGGCAAAAATGAAGAAAGTGCTCGACTGGGCACCCACAGCCGGACGCGACAAAGACATCAGCGCTGAGGCTAAAGACATTGCTCAGTCTGGCCAGCAATCCGACGCCGACATCGAAACGAAAATCGCCGAGATGAAATCCGCGCGCACTGCGAGGGATTTCAAGAAATCTGATGCAATCCGCGCCGAACTCGCCGACGCTGGCATTCTGGTGGAAATCACCAAGGACGGCATTCGCTGGCGAAGAAAATAATCAGGCAACGGTGCAGGATTGCCCACGGTGTTAGCCTGAAAGCTGACCGCTGATAGCCGGCAACCCCTGTGAAGTCTTTCGACGAATACCTTCGCGATGCGGAACAAGCACACGGACATCTCTGCGCAGGTCAGATCCTTGGTGTGCGCCTCGCCATGCTCGGGTTGCAAAAACTCGGCATTGACGACCCTCAAGGCAAAGATCGCAAGCGGATCGTAACCTTCGTTGAAATTGACCGCTGCGCCACCGACGCAATCGGCGTCGTCACCGGATGTCGCCTCGGCAAACGCGCTCTGAAGTTTCGCGACTGGGGCAAAATGGCAGCTACTTTCGTCGACGTCAATTCCGGCAAAGCCATTCGCATCGCCGCCAAAGAAACCTCGAAGGAGCTGGCGCGCAAACTTCATCCAGAAATCGAAAACAAGAATCAGCAGCAGATGCTGGCTTATCGTGAGATGTCGGAAAACGATCTCTTCGCGACACAGTGGGTGAAGGTCGAACTCGCTCCCGAAGAATTACCTGGGTATAAAGGCGAGCGGATCGTTTGCGAAATGTGCGGCGAAGGAATCAACTTCTGCAAAGAGGTGCGCCGCGACGGGAAGATTCTCTGTCGAGCGTGCGCGAGCGAGAGTTACTACAAGCTAGTTGGGGATTGAGGACCGCTAGCCGTCTACGCGGCTTTTTCGTAGGCATGCGCGACCCGCAGCACAGTAGCCTCGTCGAAGTGTTTTCCGAGAATCTGCAAACCAATCGGCAGCTTCTCGTGGGTCTGCCCGCAAGGAATAGAAATTCCCGGAATGCCGGCAAGGTCGGCGGTCACGGTATAGATGTCAGCCAAATACATCGACAGAGGATCGTTCGATTTCTCGCCTAACCGGAATGCTGCTGTCGGACTGGTCGGCGTTACAATCGCATCCACCTTACGGAACGCCTCGTCGAAATCCCGCGTCAACAAAGTCCGAACTTTCTGCGCTTTCAGGTAATACGCATCATAGTAGCCAGCACTGAGCGCGTAGGTCCCCAACATAATGCGCCGCTTCACCTCGGCGCCGAAACCTTCGTCACGACTGCGGCGATACATTTCTGACAGCGTTTTCACGCCTTGGGCGCGATGGCTGTAGCGAACACCGTCAAAACGGGCCAGATTCGACGAAGCTTCCGCCGTCGCGATCAAGTAATAAGTCGGAATCGCGTATGGCGTATGAGGCAGCGAAACTGAAACGATCTCGCACCCCAGACTGCGCAATTTATCGATCGCGGCTTCGACCGCCTGGCGTACCTCGTCATCGAGACCATCCGCGAAATACTCTTTCGCCACTCCCAACTTCAACCCGCGCACCGGCTTCTCCAGTTCGCTGACATAGTCGGGCACCGCAACATCTGCCGACGTCGAGTCCATCGGATCTCGCCCGGCAATCGCGCGCAGCACAATCGCAGCGTCTTTCACAGTTTTCGCGAGCGGTCCGATGTGGTCTAAGGACGACGCGAATGCAATCAGTCCGTAACGCGAAACGCGGCCATACGTCGGCATCAGCCCGACGACGCCGCAAAAAGAAGCCGGTTGCCGGATCGATCCGCCCGTATCCGATCCGAGCGTGACCACCGCCATATCCGCCGCCACGGCCGCAGCCGAGCCGCCCGACGATCCGCCGGGGACACGCGTCAAGTCGCGCGGATTCCGCACCGGTTGGTACGCAGAATTTTCGTTGGACGAGCCCATGGCAAACTCGTCGCAGTTCGTCTTGCCGAGAACCACCGCTCCGGCCGCTTCCATTCGGGCGACCGCAGTGCAGTCGTAGGGAGGAATGTATTTCTCGAGGATCTTCGATCCGGCGGTCGTGCGCACTCCGCGCGTGCTCATCACATCTTTAATTCCGACCGGCACGCCGCCCAGCGGTGGCAGGCTCTTGCCCTCCGCCGCCATCCTGTCCATTCGGTCCGCTTGCTCGAGAGCGCGTTCTTTCGAAAGCGTGAGAAACGCGCCAATCTGTCCATCTTCTTGCTGGATATGTTTGTAGTGAGCCTCGGCCAGCGCAAGAGCGGTTGTCTTGCGCTCCTGGACGGCGGAGCGTGCGGCATCGATCGTAAGGGAAGTTAGGTCCATGAGGACGGAAGATTTTGTGGCTATCGTTCGATCACTTTCGGCACTCGGAAGAAATCTTCATCCGCATCGGGCGCATTCGCGAGAGCCAAGTCATGCGGCAAAGACTTGCGTAGACCCTCCGGCACGTCATCGCGCCGGGCGTAGGCGAAGCGCTCACTTCCGTGCTTCGTTTCGTCAACGCCGTAGCGGTCGGATACCTGGGCCATCGGCGGAACATCTGACGTATCGAGTTCGTTCAGACGATCAACATAATCGAGGATCGAATTCAGGTCGCGCAGCATTCCGGTGCGCTCCTCGTCGGTCAGGTCGAGGTTCGCCAGCTCCGCAACGTAAGCAACGTCTTTTTCCGTAACTTTCATAGATGAAGTTCAACGGCTTAGAGAACGCCCCGCCCACTGTTGTCCGGTTTTGCAACCACAAATTCGATTCGGCGGACAATCGTGTGTGCATAGCGGTTGAGCCCCACCAAGTATCGCGGCACCAGCGCCTGCAACTCCAACTTCCAACCGCTGTCCAACACCGCCACGTGCAAGACTCCATCTTCAAATTTTATCGCCCGCGTACGCTCGGCCACCGCCGAGCCACAAACCACGGGCCACGCCATGAGAGGAGCCTCCGCAGGCGGAACGTTTCGCAAGGATTGCGCAACAATCTTTTCTAAATCCGATCCTACCTGCTGCAAGTTCGACTCCTGGTTTTTGGCCGAAAACGAGGTCTGAAGAATTCCGATTCTAGCACCTCAGTTTTGCACAATGCTGTGCACATCAGGCGGGAAACTCTCGTCGAACGAACTCCAAGGCAGCGTCGCGCGAAGGCAAACGCCCTTCGAGTTGGGCGTCTTCCACCGCATTCAAGATCAGTCGGAATTTTGGCCCTGGAGCATGTCCCGCCGCAATCAGATCGTCGCCCGTCACGAGCGGAGCCGGTCGCATCGTCTCCGGCGGAATCTCCGCCTGCTTCGTCTTCAGAAATTCATAGGTCGCAAGATTTCCATGGCTCGCCAGGCAGTCGGCCCGGTGTAATGCCATATGTTGCTCAAACTCCGTCATGCGCATGAATTTCTTTAGCGTTGACTCTTTCATGCGCGTGGCATGCCCGAAACGCATATGGTTGTCGACCAGTTCGAGAATCTGCTCAGTCTCATCATTCGAAAGCCGCAGGCGATGGCAAATTTCTTCGGCAATCTTGACGCCGACCTCCACATGTCCGTCGAACCGAATCCGGTCGGGAGCGACGCGGAATGTTGCCGGCTTCCCGACATCATGCAGCAGCGCGCCCCACGCCAAAGTCATAGGACAAGGGCTCGGCAGATTCTCGAGCAGAAGCAGGGTGTGGACGAAGACGTCGCCCTCGGGATGAAACTCCGAAGGTTGCTGCACACCTTTCATGGCTGAAATCTCCGGAAGGACCTGCCGCAGTAAACCGCTTTCATCCAGAAGCAGAAACGCCCTGCGCGCATGGCCCTCCGTCAACATGCGCGTAAGTTCGTCGCGGACCCGTTCTCGCGAAACGGCCGCGATCTCCCCAGCGAGTTTTTTCACAGCCGCGAATGTCGATACCTCGATGTTGTATTCGAAGCGCGCCGCGAAGCGCACGGCGCGTAGCATGCGCAACTTATCTTCCGCAAATCGTCGCCCCGGATCCCCGATCGTGCGAACGATACCTGCTTTAAGATCTTCGCGCCCGCCGACAAAGTCGAGCACTTCTCCGCTGAGCGGATCGAGCATCATCCCGTTAATCGTAAAATCGCGTCGTTCGACATCTTCTCGCGGATCATTGCTGAAGCGCACTTCGTCGGGATGCCGACCGTCGGAGTATCCGATATCGCTGCGGAAGGTCGCGACCTCGACCGTGGACTGCTGCGTTTCTGCTCCCACCGCGCAACGGGCACCAGCACGACTCCGAATTGCACGCCCACTGCATAAGTCTGGGGAAAAATTGACATCACCTGCGCAGGCGTAGCGCTCGTCGAGACGTCGTAATCCTTTGGTTCCGCGCCCCAGCAAAAGATCGCGCACACATCCGCCAACGAGATAAGCCTCATATCCCCGCTGCCGTAGAGTGGCAACAATATCCGTTGCAGGCTTGGCGGATGCACCGAATTCGACGCGCTCATTCATCTGGATTTCATGATAACGCCGCGGAAAATCATTGACACGATGTCAAGCGTACTTTACTTTGTGAGATGTCAAGCATACTTGACTCGTGACAGTTGTCATGTCTGCGGCCTGACGGTTTGCACTGGCGCCCTACAACCCGTGATCGCAATATCGAGTGATCGAAGGAAAATTCGGAATTTACGACGCCGCAGAATTCCACCATCTTCGGAGAAGCCTTTATGAAATCGAACAGACAGGTAATCGTCGGAAGAGTTCTCAGTTGGATAGGCTTTTACCTGCTTTTCGCAGGGCCGGCGTTCTTTCCAGTGATCGCCGCCACCGGCAGTGGTTTCCTGGTGCGCAATGCCCGCATCTTTGACGGACACAAGGTCCTCGATCAAACCGAAGTGTGGGTGGAAGCGGGAAAGATTAAAGCCATCGGAAAAAGCCTAAAAGTCCCGGCAGACGTGAAAGTCATCGATGCCTCCGGCGACACTTTGCTGCCGGGCCTGATCGATTCGCACACCCATGCCTGGGGGACAGCACTTAAAGAGGCGGAGATTTTCGGCGTCACAACCGAACTCGATATGTTTACGGACGCCAGGTACATGCAACAGGAAAAGAAAGATCAGGCCGAGGGCAAAGATCTAGACCTCGCAGACCTGCGATCGGCCGGCACTTTGGCAACAGCTCCCGGTGGTCATGGAACCGAATACGGTATTCAGATTTCGACACTTTCGTCTCCTGCCGAAGCGCAGGGTTGGGTCGACGCCCGCATCGCCGAGGGATCGGACTACATCAAGATCGTGGTCGATGACGCCAGCGCATACGGCAGCCATCGACCCACGCTCAACAACGAAACTCTGAAAGCAATCATTGACGCCGCCCACAAGCGCGGCAAACTCGCCGTTGTGCATATCGGCACGCAGCGGGATGCGCGAGCCGCGATCGACGCTGGCGCCGACGGCCTTGCCCATTTATTCGCCGACAGCGCACCGCACCCGGAGTTCGCGAAACTCGCCGCCGCGCATCATGCCTTTGTGGTGCCGACGCTTAGCGTGCTCGAGAGCGTAAGCGGAACCGTCAGTGGAGAGCCGCTGACCACCGACGCGCAACTCTATCCTTACCTGACGACCGACGACATCGCCAGCCTGAAGCGCGCATTTCCAAAATTCTCCACGGGACTTAGCGAGAAGTATGCGGAGCAAACCGTGGCACAACTTAAGGCTGCGCACGTTCCGGTGCTAGCAGGTACCGACGCTCCAAATCCGGGCACATCCCATGGAGTCAGCATTCATCGTGAACTGGAATTGCTGGTGCGCGCCGGACTTACTCCGTCAGAGGCGCTCTCGGCCGCTACATCCGCCCCGGCCACTGCCTTCCATCTTGAAGATCGTGGAGTAATCGCAGTCGGCAAGCGCGCCGACTTGCTGCTCGTGAAGGGAGACCCGACAAAGGACATACTGGCAACCCGCAACATCGTTTCAGTCTGGAAGCTTGGAGTAGAAGATGACCGTGCTACTTACCGCGCGACGATCGAACATGCGAAACAATCGGCAACTGAAGCATCCAATGCAGGCTCCTCACCCGGTTCCGATATGAGTGTCATCAGCGATTTTGAGGACGGCACTTCGAATGCGAAGTTCGGCTCTGGATGGATGCTCTCGACAGATTCCATCGCTGGAGGCAAATCCACAGGAGAAATGAAAGTTGTGGACGCCAGCGGCGACTCCGGCAAGCATGCCTTGGAAATCACCGGACTCATCGATGGAGGCTTGCCCTATGCCTGGGCCGGTGTGATGTGGGCGCCCGGAACCCAGCCGTTTGTTCCCGTCGATCTGTCTTCAAAGAAAGCGATCTCGTTTCTGTCGAAGGGTGACGGCCAGACTTACCGCGTGCTTGTTTTCACAACCAGCGGCGGCCGTATCCCCGCGCAACAAACCTTCACTGCCGAACCAAACTGGAAGAAGACGACCATTCCCTTCTCTGCCTTCAATGGCACCGACGGCCACGACATCTCAGCGATCCTGTTTGTAGGGGGCCCCAAAGCCGGAAAGTTCGAGTTCCAAGTTGACGGGATCAAACTGGAGTAGCAACACAGCAACTCGCGATTGTGTAGCCCCGGACGCATTCGTCCGAGGTTGCGCCCGAAGCAGAATCGAGGCGGCGTCCCCGATAACGGAATTGTGAATCGCGCACGTTTCATCAAATCATTGATGCAGTTTTTCCAATAAAATACTCCCATGTCCGACGCCTACATTCTCGGCATCGAGAGTTCCTGCGACGAAACCGCCGCCGCAGTCGTGCGCTCGGGAGAGAAGCTGATCTCGAATGTTGTTGCTTCTCAGATCGCGACTCATCAGCCTTACGGTGGAGTCGTGCCGGAACTCGCATCGCGGGAGCACCTGCGCGCGATTGTCCCGGTTGTGAGGCAGGCGCTGGCCGAGGCGAATCAGACCTATACCTCTGTCGATGCGATCGCTGTGACTCAGGGCCCGGGGCTCGCAGGAGCCTTACTAGTGGGTATCAGCTACGCCAAAGCTCTGGCGTTTGCCCTCGACAAGCCCCTGATTGCCGTCAACCATCTCGAAGGTCACATTCACGCCGTGTTGCTTGAGGAGCGGCAAAAAGGAAACCACGAACTGCAATTCCCGGTGCTCGCCCTCGTCGTTTCCGGCGGCCACACGCACTTGTACCTCTCCGCTGAAAAAGATTCGCACTGGACCTACGAGAACATCGGCCACACCCGCGACGATGCCGCCGGAGAAGCCTTCGACAAGGTCGCTAAACTTCTTGGTCTGGGATATCCCGGCGGTCCCGTCATCGATCGCCTCGCCCAACACGGTGATCCCAAAGCGGTGAAATTCGCGTCCGCACAGATCAAGCACCGCGACCGCCGCGGACGTTCCGACGGAAAAGACATCGCTGCCGACGATGACCGGCCCCGTTTCGATTTTTCTTACAGTGGCATTAAGACGGCGATGCTGCGTTATGTAGAAAGCCACAACCTGCAAGCCAGCATCGAATCGCGCCGCCGAGCGTTGGCGGGAATTCCCAAGCCGGCGCTGCAGGACTATCTCGCCAATTGCGATCAACCCACGCTCGATCTCATCGCCTCGTTCCAGCGATCGATTGTGGACGACCTAGTGTGGAGAACTTTATCCGCAGCGGAAGCGAATGGTGTCGCGACGATTTTCGTAACCGGCGGAGTGGCCGCGAATCAGGAACTGCGCCTGACCTTCGAGCGGGAGGGAGCGAAGCAGGGACTTCCCGTCTATTTCCCCTCGCGCCCGCTCTCGACCGACAATGCAGCGATGATAGCTGCGGCGGCGTACCCGAAGTTCCTATTGAATGATTTTGCTGCGATGGACTTCTCGGCGGAGCCAGGATTGGCTCTACGCTGAACAGACCAATTGAAAGATTCTGGAAAACGTTCTGACCACGCGCTACTTCCCGGCCGCCTGACCTTTACCCGCATCGCCCATTAACGCATCCAGTGCTTTTCCGAGCTGTGCGTCGATATCAATGTCTTTGCAGATGGTGAAGTTGGCGCGCTTTTCCGCGGTCGAGCCGGTGGATTTGCTGGCCACAAGGATGATCGGCACGTTCTGCGTGTCGGGCCGGCTCTTAAGCGCTGTGATCAGCTCAGTCCCCGACATCTGGCGCATTTGCATATCCGTGACCACCAGATCCGGGCGAACGCGGTTCACCACATCCAGCGCCTCTTTTCCGTTCGAGGCGGATTCTACCCGGAATCCCCGATCCTGCAGGAAACGGCAAAGAGCATAGCGGATCAGCATGGAATCGTCGACGACCAAGGCCACTTTTTGCATATCAGACCACCCGCGCAAAGAAACACACGTGCACCGCCCCGGTTCGACCATACCAGTCTGAATTCTTGAATCACAAGAGCGAACGGAGTGGGAAGGTTACGCGAGTCACTTCGTCCCGGCCAGCGGCGGGAACTAGATGTCGCGATCCTCACTGCGTTCGTCAGCGCGTTCTTCGATGTTCATATCTTTGAATTCGCTGGATTCGAAGATTTCTCCGCATTCCTTGCATTCGACGAATTCGGATTCTTCGTCGCGGCTGACGATTTGCACGCGAGGGTGCTTGCAGGGCTGTTTGGCGTTCACGGCTTGCGAGGAAGGCGGCGACTTTGGAGTCATAAATCCGGAACAATGCAGAGGAACTCGGGGTTCAATCTCGCCGGAATTTCCCGGTATTTTAAAACGCCTTTGCGCCTTGTCAAGGCCAGAAGTGTGACGATGCCATGAATTTGTATAAGATCGGTGCCCCCAGCGTACGGATTTCTCGAAATCCGACCGATTCTGTCGCACAAATGCAACCCATTCAGCCCTCATTAGTTCCGCTTAAACGGCCGATCATGGCACTTGCCTGCTCCGCCTTGCGATGGGCTGCCTATGTGACGTAGAATGAAATCCGACAGAAAAGGTCGGAGATTTGTCCGACCAGAACAGTCGCATTTGGGTCAGACTCAAATTTGCTAAAACTTACCAAAAAAGCGGACTACGCGCTGATGGCGATGAAGCACCTCGCCGAGCATTCCAGCGAGGGCTCGCGCAGCGCCAAAGACGTGGCGGTGGCCTATGGGATTCCGCCGGAAGCGTTGGCCAAGATTCTGCAGCGACTAGCAAAATCGGGTTTGCTGCTTTCCCAGCACGGAACCAATGGCGGGTATACGCTGGCCCGCCCGGCCCACACGATTTCGGCTTTTGAAGTGATCCAGGCGATCGACGGACCGCTCTTCATCACGTCATGCGTCACGGTTCGCGGAGAGTGCGATCAGAGCGATCGCTGCAACATTCGAGAGCCTCTTCGCAAGGTGAATGACAGTATTGAGGCCGTTCTAAAGCGCATCAAGATTTCGCACATGCGGGAAGAACCGGAAGACGGCAGCAGCGACGCCGAAAGGACCGCGGAACTGGTAACGATTACCTGAGCCCGCGGGCAAAGAGATTCATCAAAGACTATGAGCAGGAGAATCCATCGATGAGCACGGACGTAAAGATCCCCCAGGCACTCAACGAGTCTCACCAAGCCAACGCCAAGGGCGTGAAGCTGCCGATCTACATGGATAACCACGCGACGACCCAGATGGATCCTCGGGTTCTCGAAGAGATGCTTCCCTACTTTGTGGAGAAGTTCGGCAATTCCGCCAGCCGCAATCACTCCTTTGGATGGGCCGCGGAAGAAGGCGTAGAGACTGCGCGCGAACGCATCGCCAAGCTGGTTGGCGCGACCACCAAAGAAATTATCTTCACCTCCGGCGCCACGGAAAGCGACAACCTCGCGATTAAGGGCGTCGCTGAGATGTACCGCGAAAAAGGAAATCACATCATCACCGCGGTCACCGAGCACAAGGCTGTGCTCGATACCTGCAAGCGCTTAGAGAAATACGGATATCGCGTCACTTACATGCCGGTCCAGAAAGACGGGCTGGTCGACTTGGACGACCTCAAGCGCGCCATCGACGACAAGACGATTCTCGTCACGATCATGGCGGCCAATAACGAGATTGGAGTTCTGCAGCCCGTCGAGCAGATCGGCAAACTCTGTCGCGAGCGCGGCGTGATCTTCCATAGCGACGCGGTACAAGCTATCGGTAAAGTGCCGGTTGATGTAAACAAGCAGAACATCGACGTCATGTCGATCACCGGACACAAGTTGTATGGGCCCAAGGGTGTGGGAGCGCTATACGTTCGCCGCAAGAATCCGCGGGTGCAGTTGTCTGCCATGATCGACGGCGGCGGCCACGAGCGCGGTATGCGTTCCGGCACTCTCAACGTTCCCGGAATCGTTGGCTTGGGCAAAGCCTGTTCGCTAGCTCAGGAAGAAATGCCGCAAGAGTCCTGCCGTCTGGCGGGTCTGCGGAATCGCCTGCGCGACCGCATCATGAACCGACTCGATGAAACGTACATCAACGGTTCGATGGAACATCGTCTGCCAGGCAATCTGAACATCAGTTTCGCCTACGTGGAAGGCGAGTCGCTGCTGATGGGCATCAACGATATCGCCGTTTCGAGCGGATCGGCGTGCACCTCGGCGACCCTTGAGCCATCTTATGTATTGAAGGCTCTTGGCACGGGCGACGACCTGGCACACAGTTCGATTCGCTTCGGCCTCGGCCGCTTCAATACCGAAGCCGAAGTTGACTACGTTGCGGACCGCCTTGTCGAGACGGTGGAACGTCTGCGCGAACTGTCTCCGCTATACGAAATGGCAAAAGAAGGCATCAACTTGAAAGATGTAAAGTGGGCCGGAGAAGCGCACTAAGATTTAAGAACGGGTCCCGTAGGGGATCACACTCGAGTTCAGGAGACACAAATGGCATATAGCGACAAAGTGATCGATCACTACAACCATCCTCGCAACGTTGGATCCATGGACAAGGCCAGCACCGATGTGGGCACGGGTCTTGTGGGCGCACCGGAATGCGGCGACGTCATGAAGCTGCAGATCAAGGTCAACCCGACCACCAACGTCATCGAGGACGCGAAATTTAAGACCTTCGGTTGCGGATCGGCCATCGCCTCCTCCTCGCTCGCGACGGAGTGGGTAAAGGGCAAGACCGTGGACGAAGCTCTCGCCATCAAGAATATGGACATCGTGAAGGAACTGTCTCTGCCTCCGGTGAAGATCCATTGCTCCGTGTTGGCGGAAGATGCCATCCGCGCTGCCATCGGCGACTGGAAAAAGAAGCAGGAAAGCACCAGGCCCGTAGCCGCCGAAGCAAGGTAAGCGAAGGCAGTCCGCGGAACCGCAGTGCTGAAGCTCAGCCGATGCGGTGCAAGAGTGCTGATAGGGTCCGCGTGGAAGAGCGGCGCTTTAGCGCCGCGTAAAGTGGGCTCTTTGTGAGGGGCTTTAGCCCCCGTGCAAACGTAAGAACATGACAACCGCAACTGAAAACTCGACGCCTCCCACGACCGCAAAGGGAATCGTGGTGACCGAGAAGGCCCTCGCGAAGGTCCGCACCGCCATGACGAAGGAAGGAATCTCGCCCGAACAAGGCGGGCTTCGTCTGGGCGTGCAGGGCGGCGGATGTTCTGGCCTCAGCTACAACATTCGCTTTGACACGCAGCCGCGCGAGCGGGACCGTATTTTCCAATTCAGCGACGTCCGCGTATTTGTCGATCCAAAGTCATTCATCTACCTGCATGGCATGATCCTGGATTATCAGGAAACGCTGATGCAGCAGGGATTTGTTTTCGTGAATCCGCAAGCGACGAAGTCCTGTGGTTGCGGCACTTCGTTCTCGGCGTGATGCCCGTGAGGAGCGGGCGCCTCGCCCGCGGCGCAAGTCATCGATTCGGGCAGGTTCTTCCGTGCGACAAATCCCGCGCCATGCAATGGACATTTGAGGAACTGGAATGACGAAGTCTGCTCTTACCGAGATTGGCGCGAAGCCGCTTACTGAGGACACGCACTCCTGCTGGTCGTGCGGTTCCATGCGGGCCGCCCATTTTTGCGGATCCTGCGGGAAAGTGCAGCCTCCAGCACCGGTCGACTATTTTTCTTTCTTCGGGCTACCGCGCAAGCTGAACATCGACATTGCCGCTCTTGAGAAGGATTTCTACGACTTAAGCCGACGCCTTCATCCGGACTTGAATGCACGCGCCGGCAGCCAGGAGCAGCAATGGAGCCTGGAACAAAGCTCCTTGCTCAACGACGCGTATCGAACTTTACGCGATCCGATCAAACGCACGCAGTATCTTTTGCGTCTCGAAGGTGTCGAACTCGAAGAACAATCCAAGAGCGCAACGGAGCACGCGCGGACGACGGGAGAAGTGAAGAAACAGATTGTTCCTCCGGATCTGCTGGAAGAGGTTTTCGAGTTGAACATGCAACTCGAAGAACTTCGCAGGAATAAAGAAGTCAGCGATGACGATCGCTCGTTGGTTGAGGAGATTGGCAAACAGAGGCTCACGCTCGAAGCCAAATTCGAGTCGCTGCTTGATGAACTAAAGGCGTACTGGAACGAGTGGGACAACCTGCTCAGCCGCAGCGCCGAAGCCTCTGCCGAGGAGCGCACGGAGGTCATCGGCAAAATGGTGGACGTATTGAACCGCCGCAACTACATCCGAAACCTGGTACGCGATGTAAATGTGGCTTTGGAAGAGTAGAAGAGTCGGAATGAAAGAGTGAAGATGCGAGGTAGGTTCTTAACCTTTGCATTTTGATTTTGCATTCTGCATTTAGCTAACTATGGCAGCAGATTACATCGTCGGTATCGATTTAGGCACCACGAACTCCCTTGTGGCGTTCATGCAGGGGGACACTCCCGTCGTGATCCCCGGAGATGACGGGCTGAATCTCGTCCCATCCGTGGTCGCATTGGGCCAGGATAACCAGCCCATCATTGGCAACGCGGCGCGCAAGAACCTGATTGAAACTCCCGAACGCGCCGTCTACTCCATCAAGCGCCTGATGGGACGTGGCGTCGAAGACATTCGGGAAGAGCTGAAACTTTTTCCTTTTCGTCTCGCCGATGACATGCAGGCGGGCGAAGTGCTGCGCATCACCTTAAGCGATAAGACCTTTACTCCGCCTGAAATTTCCGCGCTGATCCTGCGCCAACTGAAGCGCAATGCTGAGCGTTTCTTCGGCGGCCCGGTCACCAAGGCGGTCATCACCGTCCCGGCATACTTTAACGATGCGCAGCGGCAGGCTACGAAAGATGCCGGTCGCATTGCTGGACTCGAAGTGCTGCGCCTAGTGAATGAACCCACCGCGGCGTCCCTTGCCTACGGCCTCGACAAAAAGCAGAACGGCATCGTGGCGGTTTACGATCTCGGCGGAGGCACCTTCGACGTCTCGATTCTTAAGCTTCACGACGGAATTTTCGAGGTCATCGCCACCAACGGCGACACGCACCTCGGCGGCGACGACATCGACAATCTTCTGATCACGATTGCGCTCGACGACATTCGTGGCGACCTGGGCATCGACCTTCGTCGAAATGCGGAAGCGGTTCAGGCAATTCGCAAGGCTGTGATCGATGCTAAGATCGCGCTCTCCTCCGAGACCTCGATCAAGCTGGACATCGAACTTCCGGGTGGAAAGCGTTACCTCCGCGAGATCACCCGCGAACAATACGAGCAACTGATCCAACCGATCATCGATCGCACCGTCGGTCCCTGCAAGCAAGCTCTAAAGGATGCGAATCTGAAGCCCGAACAGATCGACGAAGTCGTGCTCGTTGGCGGATCGACTCGTATCCCCAAAGTGCGCGCGCTTGTCAAAGACTTGTTCCACCGCGAACCTCACACCGGCCTCAACCCCGATGAAGTCGTCGCATTAGGCGCGGCTGTGCAAGCAAACATTCTCGGCGGAGGCTCCGAAGCCACGCAGAATATGCTACTGCTCGACGTGACTCCTCTGTCGCTCGGAATCGAAGTCGCTGGAGGCGTCACCGACAAAATCATTTTGCGGAACTCCACCATTCCGGCCTCGGCGACCCAGTTCTACACAACGCAAGTTGATGGTCAGGCGAACGTGGCGATCCATGTTTTGCAAGGCGAGCGTGAACTCGCCGCGGATTGCCGCTCCCTCGCGCGTTTCGATCTCAAAGGCATTCCTCCGATGGCCGCCGGAATTCCACGCGTGGAGGTAAAGTTCCTCATCGACGCCAATGGAATCCTGCATGTCTCGGCGCGTGAACAGCGCAGCGGCAAAGAAGCCGAGATCCAGGTACAACCGAGCTACGGCTTAACTGACGAGCAGGTCGAGGGCATGATTCTCGATTCCTTCGACAACGCGGAAGAGGATTTTCGACGCCGCCAGGTTATCGAGGCGCGCAATGAAGCCGCGACCATCCTCGCCGCCCTTGAAAAAGGCAAAAAGAGCGCCGCGTGGGGACACCTCACGACCGACGAGAAGAAGCAGATTGCGAAGATGGAAAAGACGCTTACCAGCGTCCAATCCAAAGACGACTACCAGGCGATTCGAAAAGCGATCGACAGTCTGAATCAAGGCACGACGCGTCTTGCCGAGCTGATGATGGATACCGCTGTCAGTTCGGCACTGAAAGGCAAGAATATGGACGAGACGGATTTGGGCGAAGGCCCAACCGCCCCGCATCCCATGGCAAAAGCGGAATTCGAGTAAGTTTTCTTGTCATCCTGAGCGGAGTCCAAGGATCCTGCCACTGCAAATGCCGTAGCGAGCAGGATGACAAGCATCGAGACTGAGGAGCATTTATGTCAGACGAAAAAACTCAAGGCGCCAGTACCGCCACCGAAGAAGCGCCCGGCGAAAATACAGTCACAGTCACGTTCCTGCCGGAAGGCAAGACGGTGCAATTTGAGAATGGCAAGCTCCCATACGAATACCACGGCAAAGAGCAATCCATCCTTGACGTTGCGCTGAACAATCACATCACGCTCGACCACGCCTGCGGCGGCAACAATGCCTGTACGACCTGCCACATCTGGGTAAAAGAAGGTGCGGAGAATATTTCTCCGATGGATGACGACGAGGCCGATCGGTTGGACATGGCTGCTGACCTCCAGTTAAACTCGCGTCTCGGTTGCCAGGCTCAGATCACTAAGCCGGGTAAGGTCGTAGTCGAGATTCCCGCGTGGAATCGTAACTACATTTCTGAAGAACACTAGAGCCACTGACACTCCTGAGGAGCACTGCAATGCCTAAGAAATTCGGCTGGGACGACGCGGAAGATCTCGGAATTCTGCTTTCCGAAGCGCATCCCGAACTCGATCCTCTCGTCGTGCGCTTCACCGATCTGCATCGCTACGTGACGGAACTGCCCGATTTCGAAGGCGACCCCAAAGCCTCGAACGAAGGCAAACTCGAAGCCATCCAGATGGCATGGCACGAAGAATTCCAGGACCGCACACAGGCGTAAGTCCCCTCGATTCAGTCGGTCCACTGAATCACCTGCCAGGTATCGAATCGTTCTTATAGAACTCCTGCAGCGTATAGAACGCCTTCTTCCGCTGTCCGCGATTCGAAATCACTCCCTTACGATTGTGATAATCCTGCACCCCGGGCAACATTCGTAAGGGAGAGCGGAAATCCATCAGCACCCACGGCGTCAGCCCGACCAGGTTCGGCATCCGCGAAACCATGCCAAGCTGATGCTGAAATAGGCTGTCCTGATATTCCTCCGTCCACCGCTCATCCGAATCGCCCCGACGCCCGAAGATCGCACCGCCGCCAAACTCGCTTACGATCAGCGGCTTGTTCCAACTCAACTTCCATCGCATCTTGTCGGCGTCCTCTGGACGTCCACCGTACCAGCCCAAATATTCGTTCAAGCCGATCACATCCAGAACGTCTCCAAGAGGATCGGCCAGCGCGCGCCCATCGGGACCATCATTATCTGCATGATTCAGCGCCGAAGTGATGAGCCGCGTCGAGTCCATCTCGCGCGCGTCATGCGCAAGTTGTGTCAGGAATGTGAGCCGCTGCGGCTTCACTGGAGTTTCGTTCGACATCGACCACAAAATTACCGAGGCGCGATTGCGGTCGCGCGCGACCATGTCGCGCAACTGCGCCTGCGCGTTCGCCAGCGTCGCCGGGTTCGTCCAATCGATATCCCAGTACACCGGGATTTCCGACCACACCATCAATCCCATGCGATCCGCCATCCGGACCTCATTCTCATTGTGCGGGTAATGCGCGAAGCGGACGAAGTTGCAGCCCAGTTCCTTCACCCACCCGAGCAGCGTCTGCGCGTCTTCCGCGCTGAAGGCCCGCCCTTCGCGAAATGGCGCCTCTTCGTGCATGGAAATACCGCGCAGAAAAACCGGCTTGCCGTTCAATAGGATCTTGTCGCCTTGCACCTCGATCGTTCGAAAGCCGATCGCGTCGTGGATCGTTTCACTCCCCGCCGTGAGCACAACGTCGTAGAGCCTGGGATGCTCCGTCGACCACAGTTCCACCTGTGCGGTGAAACGAAAGCTGGCCAAGCCGCCGGAATCAGGCTTCAGAATCTGCCGGACGTGGGCCTCGGGTATTTCAAGCGTCACCGGCTGTTGCACTTGATCGCCGTTCAGCCGTACCCAGCCGGAAATTTCGTTCTGGGCGCCGCGCGAAAGCTGGACTGCGTAATCCTGAATAAATGTCGCGGACTCTTCCACCAGCATCACGTCGCGCGTGATCCCGCCATAGTTCCACCAGTCGAATTTGATTCCGGGCACTGCATCGGTCCGCCGGACGTTGCTGACTTCAACGATCAAGTCATTCTCGCCGTCTCGCAAAAGCGCAGTCGCCTCGAAGTTGAATGCGGTAAATCCGCCTTCGTGGTCTCCCAGTTTCTCCCCGTTCAAGTACACGGACGCCTGGTAGTTGACCGCGCCAAAGTACACAAATACGCGCTTCCCATCGTGCTTCTGATAATTGAATAGCCTGCGGTACCAGACTGTGCCTTCATAGAACATCACCGACTCGCGTTGCGTGTTCCAGTCTCCCGGCACGTTCATCACGGGCGACGCGTCGAAGCTGTACTCCACCAGTTCTCGTTTATCCTTTGGCTTCGCATCGCGAAAAAATCCTGAATGCCCATTGTCGAACGGGTCGACGATGGTTCGCCATGCGCCATTCAAACTGACTGTGGTTCGTCCGCCGATGTTGGTGATTAACGAGGAGGGAGCGGGTGCAGCAAAAGAACATCCCGCCAACAGCAGAAACAACAAGGAGCGTCTCATGAGACAGACCTCGAAAACGCCCATACTAGTGACGCAGACCAAGGCCGTCAAACCGAAGGCGCGGCCAGGATGGAATATCGACTCGCTTTACCTTCGTGATACTTTGTGTCCTTCGTGGTGAAAGCTCTTTGCGCCACCGCGTCTCACTTTTTACAAGCCCATGACAAATCCAGAAGTAGCTGCGCCTATTCTCACTTTCAACACAGGGTCCTAAGAATCCGAGGATCCTTCTCTCTCCGGCACAACTAAAAGGGCACGGTTACCTGACCGTGCCCTACTTCTTTTATGTCTTGGAATTTCTAGCGGGTCACGGCTGGCGCAGCCTCTTCGACGTTTGCCTCGCGCAGAAACTTGGCTGCCTCTTCCGGAGGGGTTGGATTGATATAGAAACCGGTTCCCCATTCGAATCCCGCTGTCTTGGTCAGTTTCGGCATAAATTCGATGTGCCAGTGGTAGTGGTCGTTCGTCGGATCCTGCGCCGGCGAAGTATGAATCACCAGGTTATAAGGCGGGTTGTCGAGCACGCGGTCAGCCCTGCCGAGCAGATCTTTCAACGATCGGGCGAGATTCTCGAACATGTGTGACGAAGAGTTCTCGAAGGCTGACTCATGCTGCTTGGGCAGAATCCAGGTTTCAAATGGAAAACGCGGCGCATACGGCGCCAGCGTCAGGAAGTTTTCGTTCTCCGCCACGACTCGCGTCCCACTGTCCATCTCCTGCCGGATGATGTCGCAAAATACGCAACGCTCTTTGTAGAGGAAATACTGCTTTGCGCCTTCCAGTTCCTGGGTCACGTTGATCGGAAGAATGGGCAACGCAATCAGTTGCGAATGGGAGTGCTCCAGCGACGCCCCGGCCGCTTCCCCATGATTCTTGAAAATAAGGATGTACTTGAAGCGGCGATCTTTCTTCAGATCGAGAATCCGGTCGCGGAAGGTCCAAAGGACGTCCTCGATTCGTTTCGAAGGAAGGCTCGCCAGGGTGGCATTGTGATCGGGTGTTTCGATAATCACTTCATGGGCGCCGACGCCGTTCATGCGGTCGAACATGCCCTCGGCCTGCCGGTTCAGATTGCCTTCTATCCCCAGTGCCGGAAACTTATTGGGAACCACGCGTACGGTCCATCCGGGGGTATCCCGCTGCGGAGCCGGACCTCCATTGGGATTTGGCCGGTACGCTTGGATCTCCGGCGGCGTCTTGCTCTCATTGCCGAAGCAAAAAGGACAAAACCCGCCCTTAATCTTCATGTTCTCGCGTGCAAAATCGGTTGGGCGCTTCGCCCGGTCCGTCGAGATAATCACCCAACGGCCTACAATCGGATCTTTTCTCAGCTCAGGCACTTCTCTGCATCCTTTCGATGGGATCGCGCAAGCTTCACACGTTACGCCGCAAGGGAGGCATTCCGAAAAACTTCAATTCGCGCTTGGGACGCTCGACCCACGTAGTATACGCTCACGATATCGAATCTCCACTGGCACGTGGGTGGCAACTGCCGAAGGTATTCGCGTATGACCCGCGCCACTTCCCTTCGCTTGTGGCGATCCACAGCGGCTTCGGCGGACTTCACTTCATGCGACGTTCGAGTTTTAACCTCCACAAAACAAAGCACATCATGTTCCCATCCAATTAAATCGATCTCTCCGCGGCAGCGCGGCGTTCGATAGTTCCGCGCGACGATCGTGTAGCCCAGCCTTCGTAAGTGGAAGCAAGCATCGAGTTCCCCGCGCTCACCGGTCCGCTGATGCACCGGACGCGGATCCGGTGGAAGCACCCGCGCGGCGAGTCCTTGCAATCCATTGACGATGGCTTGGGTAACCCTTGCAGGAAGCATGGCTGACTAGCCTTAACGATAGGCAAAGAGCGGAGCGCCGGACAGTGACCGAGCGCACACAAGCATGTTCTCCGGTCACCGATTCCCGAAACGAAAATGGGTAATAAAAAAGCGTTGTCATCCGGAGCGGTGACTCTTTCCCGCTCAGAATGACAACGCCAATTGCCGCCGTCCATACCTAGACGGATCTTTGGCGGCTATGCGCCGACTGCCTTGATGCAATCCTGCAGCACATCCACGGCGATGTCCGCTTCTTCCTTCGTCACCACCAGCGGCGGGCACAGCCGAATCGTGCTCGGGCCACATCCCAGAAACAGGATGCCGCGCTCGAACGCCATTTCGACGATACGGTCACGCTCGGCACTGCCGTATTCCTTTGTGACTTTGTCTTTCACAATATCGACGCCGATCATCAACCCGCGGCCACGCACGTCGCCGACGAGTTTCAGTTTTGATGGCCAATCCGCCATGCGCTTCATGATGTGATTGCCAACCTGGGCCGAGTTTTCGATCAAGTGCTCCTTTTCGATCACATCGAGCGTCGCCAGAGCCGCAGCAACGGCCACAGGATTTCCGCCAAACGTCGAGGCATGCGATCCCGGAACCCAATCCATCAGTTCGGCGCGTGTCATTGTGACGCCAAGTGGCATTCCGGAAGCGATTCCCTTCGCCATGCAAACCATGTCCGGCTCGACGCCAGTGTGCTCCACGGCAAACCACTTGCCGGTGCGGGCGATGCCACTCTGAACTTCGTCCACCACCAGCATGATTCCGTGCCGGTCGCAGATCCGCCGCAATTCCTGCATGAAGACCGTGGGCGCGACGACGTAGCCGCCTTCTCCCTGCACCGGTTCGACGAAGATCGCTGCGACTTCCTCGGGAGGAAGGGTCGTCTTGAATAATTTCTCTTCTATGAAACGCGCACAGCCGAGGGCGAACGCCTCCCCTTCCTGTGCTCCTCCGACACAACCGCGGTAAATATCGGGATAGCGAACATGGGTCACCCCCGGCATCAACGGGGCAAAGCGGCGGCGTTGCTGCGGTTTCGAGGCCGTCAGCGAAAGCGCGCCCATCGTGCGGCCATGGAATGCGCCGAAGAAGGCGATGACGTTCTGCCGCTTGGTGTGATAGCGCGACAGCTTCAGGGCGCACTCGATCGCCTCGGCTCCCGAGTTCCCGTAATACACGCGATGCGGCCCGCGCATGGGCGCAATCTTCGAGAGCCGGGCCGCGAGTTCCACCATGTTCTCGTAATAAAAATCAGTTCCTGACATGTGGATCAGTTCGCCAGCCTGCTTCTGGATGGCGGCCACCACTTCCGGATGGCAGTGCCCGGTAGAGGTCACGGCGATGCCTGCGGAGAAATCAAAGAACTCGTTGCCGTCTACGTCGGTAACGACGATGCCGCGTCCGCTCTTGGCGACTAGCGGGTACGAACGTGTATACGACGGCGAAATGTATTTTGCATCGCCCTCGAGCACGCGCTTGGCGTTGGGCCCGGGCAAGGCGGTCTTGATCTTAGGGCCGATTGCCGAAGAAACGGCAGTTGCTGTCATGGTGGGTGTGCTCATGGAATCCTCCGCTTTTGGGTGGGCACGGCAGCCGTGCCTGGTGAATCGGGCCTCGAGTTCAAGCGTACTTGCAGAAAAAACGATCGAGGCGAATCAGGAAGACGAAGGAATTAGTCGCTACCGAACAAGGAAGGACGAAGCCGCGAAGGCAAATTCGCCCGATACCGCCGCGGACATACCAAGCTGTGCAGCCAGCATTCCGCGGACTGCGCGCCCGGGGTTAGCGAATTGGGATTCTTCTGCAGCATCGGAAGCGGACAACATCACTATCGAGTATAGCCGGAAGCGCTGCTCGGCGTAACCCCCAAAGTAACAGCGAAGCCGCGATCAAATCCCCTGCAAGGAAGATATGGGATGTTCATGTTGGGGACGGCCGCCCCTAGCTAGCGCAGGTCGACTCCATCGCTACTTAGCCGAACCTCCATCCAATCTTTGACTTCCCCCGACCTCACCCCGTAGCATGGCTGCACCCAAAGAGTGCCCGAAACCTTGCTCGAACAGACCATCTCCCACTACCGGATCATCGAAAAGTTAGGCGGCGGAGGCATGGGCGTGGTTTACAAGGCGGAAGACACCCGCCTCGGCCGCTTCGTCGCCCTCAAATTCCTGCCTGACGATCTGGCGCAAGACCGACAGGCACTTGAGCGTTTCCGGCGCGAGGCCAAGGCTGCCTCCGCCCTGAATCATCCCAATATCTGCACTATCTATGACATCGGCGAGGACGCCGGCCGCACCTTCCTCGTCATGGAGTTCCTCGACGGATCGACTCTGAAGCATCTGATCGGCAGCCGCGCCATGGATCTCGACGCGATCCTGTCGCTGGGAATCGAAATCGCCGACGCGCTCGACGCCGCCCACGCTGGAGGCATCGTCCATCGCGACATCAAACCGGCCAACGTCTTCGTCACCAAACGGGAACACGCGAAGATTCTCGACTTCGGTCTCGCCAAGGTGAAGTCGTCGTCGCGTGATTCCGGCCAGGTTGCCGACGTAACCGCTCCGACGGCGATCGCGGTGGAAGAGCACCTCACCAGTCCCGGCTCGACCCTCGGCACCGTCGCCTACATGTCTCCCGAGCAGGCCAAGGGCAAGGAACTCGACGCCCGTTCCGACCTTTTCTCCTTCGGCGTCGTCCTCTACGAAATGGCGACGGGGACTCTGCCGTTCCGCGGCGATACCTCCGCAATGATTTTCGACGCAATTCTGAATCGGGCGCCGGTTTCGCCCGTCCGGCTCAATGCCGATCTTCCGCCGAAACTCGAAGACGTCATCAATAAGGCGCTGGAGAAAGATCGCAACCTCCGGTATCAAAGCGCTGCCGACATTCGCGCCGATCTGCAACGCCTCAAGCGCGACACCGAAAGCGGACGCTCCGCAGCCCACAGTTCCGGCTCTGTCGCCGCTGTTCCCGATGCCGCACCTCCCGCGGCGACGAATCTTTCCTCGGTATCAGTTTTGCGATCTGCAGCGCCCTCAGCTTCTTCGCAGCCTGTGGCTGCGGGCTCGGCGTCCGCAATCAGCGCCGCAACTCCGAGTGCTACAACTCCCTCGGGCATGCCGTGGAAGCTCATCGTTCCTGCCGCCGTTCTGCTGTTCGCTGTCCTGATCGGCGGAGCGCTCTTTTACCGTTCGCGGCAGACGTCGAAGCTGACGGAGAAAGACAGCGTCCTGCTTACCGATTTCGTCAACACCACGGGCGATCCCGTTTTCGATGGAACGCTGAAGCAGGCGCTCGCCGTCGAACTGGCCCAGTCGCCGTATCTTAATATCCTTCCCGACTCCCGGGTGCAGCGTGCCCTCCGCTTCATGGGACGCTCACCCGAGGAGCGCCTCACCAAGGATGTCGCGCATGAAGTCTGCCTTCGCGAAGGCGTGAACTCGATGCTGACCGGCTCCATCGCCGGACTTGGCAGCCACTATGTCATCACCCTTGAAGCAGTGAACGCACAGACCGGTGACACTCTGGATCGCGAGCAGGTCGAGGCCGAAAGCAAAGAACAAGTCCTGAAATCGCTGGACCATGCCGCCTCTGCCCTGCGTGAAAAGTTGGGCGAATCCGTCGGCTCCATCCAGAAATTCGCCACGCCGCTCGAATCCGCCACAACTTCCTCTCTGGACGCGCTGAAAGAATTCAGCCTCGGAACAGTGGCCCATTCCCATTTCGACGACGAGACTGCCATCCCCCACTTACAGCGCGCGGTCGAGATCGATCCGAACTTCGCCATGGCCTGGGGAATGCTCGGCGTTGCGCACAACAATCTGACCGACAGCAAGCAGGGCACCGCAAACCTGAAGAAGGCTTTCGACCTGAAAGATCGAGCCAGCGAGCGCGAGAAGTTTTACATCTCCGCGCATTACTACGAAACCGCCCTGAGGCAATTCGATCCCGCCATTCAAATTTATGAGCAGTGGAAACAGACGTATCCCCATGACGGGGTTCCACGCACGAACTTGAGTCTTATCTATGCAAGTACCGGACAGGCAGAGAAGGCCCTCGCCAACGCGCTCGAGGCTCTACAGATCGATTCCAAGGATCCTTACTCGTTTCAGGACGTCGCCGCCGGCTATCTTGCTCTGGGCCGCTACGACGAAGCTAAGGCTGTCGCCGAGCAATCGATCGCACAGAAGTCCGATCCCTGGTCGGTTCACATGACGCTTTACTCCCTGGCATACGTTCGAGGCGATCAGTCGGCAATGCAGCAGGAAATGCAGGGCTCGACCGGAAAGCAGCTCGAACCGATCCTTCGCTGGATGCAGTCCCAGGGGGAATGCGCTTCAGGAAAAATAAAGCAGGCGCATGAGGATGCCGCAGTCGCAACGACGGTGTCCCAGGCCAGAGGCTTCAAGGAATTCGGCAACACAATCCTGCATGAAGAAGCTACCTGTTATGCGGAGACTGGATTTGCGCAGCAAGCCCGCGAGAGAGCGTCGACTCTTCTGACTCGCACTGAGGACGTTGACACGAGAGCAGGGGCTGCGTTGGCGTTGGCGACCGCAGGAGACTCATCCCGCGCCCAGCAACTTGTGGACGAACTGGCGAAAGCCGCGCCTTCCGACACCATGCTCAATCAGGTTTACCTTCCCTGCGTGCGCGCGACCATCAGCCTGCAAAAGAATCAGCCGGCCCAGGCCGTTGCCCAGCTCGAATCCGCGATCCCGTACGAATTGGGATCGGGAATCCACGCATCTTTGTACATGTCGAACTATATCCGTGGCCAGGCTTACCTGAGCTCCCGCGACGGCGCGAAGGCTGCAACCGAATTCCAAAAAATCCTCGACCATCGCGGAGTCGAACCCACGAATCCCGACTACACCCTTTCTCATTTGGGCTTGGCACGCGCATACGCCCTTCAAGGCGACAGCACGAAAGCGAAGACCGAATATCAAAACTTCTTCGCCCTGTGGAAGGATGCCGATCCAGACGTCCCCATCCTGAAGACCGGCAAAGCGGAATACGAGAAGTTGAAGTAAGGGGGGATTTCAGTTTAGTCTGCGTGAAAGATTCAGCACGAAATCAATCTCCGTTTGGGCCCATAGCCTCGGAGTCGTGCCCTATACTCGAAACTAGTACCAGCAGAACAAGCAACACTGTTTACCCCCATGCCTAAACAGAAGACAGATTTCCAGTTCCCCCTCACTGCCACCAATCCAATCCTGATACCCGACAAGTCGGATCATTCCTTGCGACGCCTCTTGTATGACTTTTTCACCGTTTCTGCGCGGATGGATACCGTGAAACAACACTTGGGCGAACGCCTTGGTATTTCCGCGCCGCAATACACGATTATGATGGCCGTCGCCGAACTTCAGGGCAGGACCGGTGTCAGTGTTGGGCGCGTCGGCGAATATCTTCACGTCACCGGAACGTGGGTCACTATGGAGTCGGGAAAGCTTGTCAAGAAGGGCTATATGGAGAAAAACTCCGATTCGCGAGATCGGCGGCTTTCTCTGCTTTGTCTATCTCCAAGAGGGGCAAAGGCCATCCAGTCGCTGCTTCCGGAGTTGCAACAGATCAACGACGTGTTTTTCGAACTGGGCTCGCGCCCTGAATTTGAGCGTCTGTGCAAGACCTTGGAGAAACTTGTCGGCAATAGCCACCGTGCCGTAACCCTGATCAATGCCGCTCGCAACGATCCGGGATTTACGCTCAAGCGGAACCGCAAACCCGCGAGCGAACGCTAAAATCTCAAGGCAGAAAATAGGGTCGAAAGTTTTCGCCATCCTTCTCTACCTCACTTTCCCTTCGCCGCCTCAGACGTTTTCACCCAGCATTCACGCGCCGATTCGACTCCTCCGAAACTATTTTCACTTAAAGCTATGCAAATAGTTATCACATAGAAATATGTAATTAACTTACCTTTCTATGTTGACAACCTCGCTCCAGTGCAGTAAATTTGCAATCCCCAAGTGAGAATCGGTTCTGTGGGTCCGATTCCCCTCACCCTACGTTCGAACTCAAGCAGATTTTGCGCGCTAGCGACACTGCTACGCGTGGAGGTTCTCATGCAGCGCCAGACAGACTTCCTCCCATTCACCGGAACGACTGAAGTGACGTTGAACGCGAAACCCGCGGACTTCCCAGTTGAGTCCAGCACTTTTATCCGAGCGGCGGTTCCATCGGGCGCGACCCCAGGCAAAGCGATGATCACCGCGCCAGCCGGCACGCTCAACAGCAGTCGGCAATTTCTCGTGACGAAGTAGTCCCGTTGCGAACGGGTCCGGGGCGAACCCCTCCGTTTCCGGGCCCGTCTTTTAATACTCTTGCTGCCTCACTTGGGAGGCATTTCTGGAGAATGTTCATGAAGAATTTGAAAACTTTACTCACCCTCTCACTCGCTTGCGCCAGCATCCTGGCCACTGGGACGAAAACCCAAGCACAGACCTTCTCCTATTTCGCCAACTTCAATAGCAGGTACTCTGGCTCGTCGTTGATGCAAGCGACGGACGGAAACTTTTATCTGGGCGGCGGTCCCGGCGCGTACAGGCAAGGAGCCATTCTCCGCCTGTCGCCCTCCGGGGATTTCAGCGTTCTTTACAGCTTCTGCTCGCAACGCGGATGCCCCGACGGACGCTTTCCCTCTACTCCCATTCTTGGAAGCGATGGGAACTTTTACGGAACGACGGAAGCCGGCGGGAACCGTTTCGGCGGAGGAACCGTTTACAAGATGACCCTCGACGGCCAACTCACCACTCTTTACTCGTTCTGCATAACCAACCAATGCCCTGACGGAGCCGAGCCCGGCCCACTCCTTCAGGCGACCGACGGGAATTTTTATGGCATCACGATCGGCGCTGCCATGCAGGACTCTGGGACCCTTTTCCGCATCAGCCCCACGGGAGACTTCAAGGTGCTGCACTATTTTTGCTCGGCGGTGAACTGCGTAGATGGCTATGAGCAATCCGTTCCCATCCAGGGCATCGACGGAAATCTGTACGGCACAACACTGCTAGGGGGCGCTCACAACGCGGGTGTGCTGTACCAGCTCACTCTCGCTGGAAAGTACACGGTACTTTACAACTTCTGTTCGCTGACGAACTGTGCCGACGGTGGCGGCCCGATGCAGCTTATGCAGGATACAAAGGGAAATTTCTTCGGCACCACCGAGGGGGGCGGCAAAGGCCGTGGATCGGCAGCAGAAGGATACGGAACGGTTTTCGAATTTACATCGACACACCAATATATGGTGCTGAACACCTTTGACTATGTTCATGGCACCCCTTTCTCAGGATTGAAGCAAGCCAGTGATGGCAATTTCTACGGAACGACCGAAGGCAATTCCCAGGTAAATGGCGGAACGGTGTATCAGGTCACGCCAAAAGGCCAGGTCACATTCCTCAACGTGTTTGGCAATAGCTGCGCGCTCGATACTGGCTACATTCCAGCCGGACCGCTTTTCCAGGCTACCAATGGCGCTCTCTACGGAGCTACTTCCTACGGCAACAGCGTGGGTGACTGCGATCCCTTCGGCAGTGGCTATGGCACGATCTACACCATCTCGGGTCTCGGCCCGCTGGTCGAAACCGTGCCAGTGGCTGGCCCCGTCGGGCAGAGCGTTCTGATCCTCGGCAACAATTTGATCGGGACGACCGAAGTTACCTTCAACGGAAAATCAGCCGACTTCACGGTCGAGTCCGACACGTACATCAAAGCCACGGTTCCTGCGGGTGCGACCACCGGCACAGTAAAGGTCACGACGCCGACCGGAACGCTCAAAAGCAATCCGCAATTTATCGTGACGCGGTAAATGACAGTAGTAAATGACAGGAATCGACGGATCAAAAATTTGCATCGCTTGGGGGATATTTCCATGAACCGTTCCAAACCTTTTCTCACCCTGGCACTCGCATGCGCGGCCATCACCTTCGGCCTGGCGACGCGCGCGCAGGCACAATCCGTGGACATTTTCGCTGGTTTTGACGGAACAAACGGAGCGGAGCCGAGCACCGTGGTTCAGGCAACCGACGGAAATTTCTACGCCGTAACCGCCGGGCACACCGATGCGTTGGAGTTTGGGAATGTGATCAAAATAACCCCCGCCGGGGAGATCAGCACTCTCTATAACTTCTGCTCGAAGCCGCACTGCTCAGACGGCGCATGGCCCGACACGCCTCCTATCCTTGGCAGCGATGGAAACCTCTATGGAGTCACTTCAGGAGGAGGATCGTATTTACTAAACGGCGGTGGCTGGGGAATCGTCTACAAGTTGACGCTTTCCGGCAAGCTTACCGTTCTCCACACCTTCTGCACCGCAGATCCCTGCCTCGATGGCGAGGGCCCAAATGGCCTGGTGCAGGCAGCCGATGGCACCCTCTACGGAACGACCTTCGAGGCCGGTCAGTTCGACGGTGGCACCCTATTCAAGATCACTCCGGCGGGCGTATTCAGTGTGGTGCATTCCTTTTGTTCTCTCGCCAACTGCGCCGATGGGCAATGGCCAGAGTTTCCTCCCATCCAGGGCACTGACGGGAATCTCTACGGAGTGACAATCGAAGGAGGACCCGCGCACGCGGGTGTCTTGTACGACCTCACTCCCACAGGCCGCTTCAACGTGGTTCACACTTTCCTGTGCTTTGGTACGGCCTGTGATCGCGGAGGCGAACCCGTCGCTGTCGTGCAGGATGCCGAGAAAAATCTGTTTGGGGTAACGGCCGGTGGCGGCATCAACGGAAATGGAACATTTTTCGAAATTACCCCTGCCCATTCCTTTCTCAATCTGTACAGCTTCGATTCCGGAGTAGACGGGCCAAACCGGGGTCTGACCCTGGCGAATGACGGAAACTTCTACAGCGCTACCCAGGACACCATTTTTCAGCTCACCCCGTCAGGGGTCGAGACGACGCTCTATACCTTCTCCTGCTGCACGGCAGAGTTTCCCTTCACCGGACTCTTTCAGGCGACGAACGGCAACCTCTACGGCGCCGTGCAATTCTACAATTCGGCCTGGAACGGAGCGATCTACAGCTTCTCGAACGGCCTGAGTCCACTGGTCGAAACCAATCCCACCATGGGCAAAGTCGGGCGAAGCGTCATCATTTTGGGCAACGGCCTCACCGGAACGACAAGTGTCACTTTCAACGGCGTGGCCGGCGGCCTTCACGGTCAAATCCGATACCTACATTCAAGCGACGGTTCCTGCGGGCGCAACCACCGGAACGGTCTCGGTCGTGACTCCATCGGGAACGCTCAAAAGCAATCCGCAATTTGTCGTAACGAAATAACAATTGCGTGGAAGTTATCCCCCGTTCGGGTTGGTCACACGAAGGCTGACTCGAACGCGGGAGCGATACGAAGCAGGCTTACTCTTTGTGCTTCCTTGGGGGAAGCAAATAGATAAAGAGGTTATTGCAATGAACCGTTCCAAGTTTCTCACCCTGGCACTGACGGGCGCGGCACTCACCCTCGCCCTGGCGATATCCGCCCAGGCGCAAACGGTAACCTTTCTAACCCAGTTCACTGGCAATCAGGGATCCGCTAGAACAGTCGTTCAGGGCACGGACGGAAACTTCTACGGCTCTGCCGACGGCGGCGTTTACGACCAAGGACAGATCTTCCGTATGACCCCCGGCGGCGAACTCACGACGATATACAGTTTCTGCGCCCAGACTGGCTGCCCAGACGGAAATTTTCTCGATCGCGGCCCCATACTCGGCAGCGACGGAAGCCTCTACGGCGTGACCGAGGGTGGGACCGGTGCCTCCGGAACCTTCTACAAAATGACGCTCGATGGCGAGATTACGACTCTTTACACCTTCTGTCCCAATGCTGGATGCTCTGACGGCCAAGCCCCTCGTGGAATCACCCTGGCGAGCGACGGAAATTTTTACGGCGCCACGGAGATCGGCGGGAAATTCTCTGAGGGCACAATCTTCTCGATCAGCCCGACTGGCAAATTTAAGTTGCTCCACACGTTCTGTTCGCAATCGAATTGTAACGATGGTGGTAGTCCACAATATCCGCCAGTTCAGGGTATCGACGGCAACTTCTACGGCACAGCGTACGACGGTGGCACCCATAACGGCGGCGTCATCTACCAGATCACGGCTGCAGGGACTTACAAGGTGCTTTACAACTTCTGTAGCTATCAGACGTCTTGCCCGACTGGCTCCCTTCCAGTGGCGATGCTGCAAGATTCGACCGGAAACCTCTTTGGTACAACTGCCGGTGGGGGAACTAAGAACAATGGAACTGTGTTCGAGTTCACTTCGAAAAATCAGTACAAGGTCGTGCACTCGTTCCTGGGTTACGACGGTGAATTCCCCACTTCGGGTCTGACGCTCGCCAACAACGGCAGTCTCTACGGAACGACCCAAGGCGGAGGCGGTCCGGCTGCGGGCAACATTTATAAGGTGACCTCAGCCGGAGTGTTCAAGTCAATCTACGTATTCCGAGGGAACGAAGGCTACGACCCTGGTTACACCCTTTTCCAAAGTACAAATGGCCTTCTCTACGGAACCACGGCATACGGTCCGTTTCCCTGTTGCTATGGCATGATTTTCAGCCTCTCCGATGGCCAGAGCCCGTCGGTGGAAACTGTGCCGGTGGCGGGCAAAGTCGGCAAGACAGTTCTCATCCTTGGCAACGGCCTGACTGGAACGACCAGCGTGAAGTTCAACGGTGTGGCGGCGGCATTCACCGTGGAGTCCGACACGTACATCACAGCCACCGTTCCAACGGGAGCAAAAACCGGCAAGGTATCGGTAGTCGCCCCATCGGGAACGCTCCAGAGTAATCCGCAATTTGTCGTAACGAAGTAAGCTCGGCAACCGGCTTATAGCTACATATTGAAATTACTTGGGGAGATTTCAATGAAGAATTTCAAATTCACACTTACTCTTGCACTCGCCTGCGTAGCCATAGCCTTGGCGGTTTGCGCCCAGGCACAAACGCTATCGTATGTGGCCAACTTCGATTACAAAAACGGACAGGCATCCACCCAGGCCTCAGTGATCCAGGCAACGGACGGAAACTTTTACGGCGCAGCGGGTGGCGGAGGCCTACACCGGCAAGGAGTGATCTTCAAGGCCACGCTCTCCGGAGAACTGAGCGCAATCTACAGTTTTTGCTCGCAGCTCAACTGTGCCGATGGGACATTTCCAGTCACCAGCCCAGTACTTGGCAGCGATGGCAACCTTTACGGGGTGACGGAGGCCGGGGGCAGCGCCGCCGTCAATTCCGGTGGCTCGGGCACCGTATATCGGATGACGCTCGATGGCAAAATCACGACTCTACACAAATTCTGCACAGCTGCTCCATGCAGCGATGGCGTAACTCCGGCCGGACTCGTGCTGGCGGGCGATGGAAATTTCTACGGCGTGGCAGAGGGCGGGGGAGCGTTCAACCGAGGCACGATCTTCAGCATCAGCCCCAGTGGTTCGTTTAAGGTGTTGCACTCTTTTTGCGCGCAAGCGAACTGTGTCGACGGCGCAGGAGGCCTGTATCCGCCAATCCAGGGCATCGACGGAAATTTCTATGGCACAGCGGGCGGCGGCTCCAACGGGAGTGGCATCATCTACAAATTGACTCCTGACGGAGCCTACACCGTGCTCCACAGCTTTTGTGCTCTCGCGAACTGCGGGGATGGCGCGGGACCGAACGTGATCGTGCAGGATGTCGAAGGAAACTTCTTTGGTGCAACCCAACAGGATCTAGCCCACGGCAACTACGGAACCGTGTTCGAGCTGACATCCACAAATCAATTCATCGTTCTTAAAAGCTTCAACGTGGAGTTCGGTGGAGTCGTCGCAGGATTAACGATGGCCAACGACGGCAACCTTTACGGAACAACTCTAGGCCCGAACAGCGGCGGGAACATTTATGAGATCACCCAGGCGGGCAAGCTCACGTTCCCCCACATTTTCGGGCAGGGTTGTCATTTTGGCGGGTACGACCCGTGGGGCGCGCTTTTTCAGGGCACCAACGGAAATCTTTACGGGATCACTCTCTATGGCAACGGCACCGGTGAGTGCTCCAATGGCTCGGGTTGGGGCACGATCTACAGCCTCTCCAACGGCCTTAGCCCGCTGGTGGAGACGGTGCCCGTGGCCGGCAAAGCCGGCAAGAGTGTCCTCATCCTCGGCAACGGCCTGACGGGAACGACTAGCGTCACCTTCAACGGCGTGCCGGCGGCATTCACGGTCAAATCCGACACTTACATCCAGGCGACGGTTCCTGCGGGCGCGACGACCGGCAAGGTTTCCGTAGTCACGCCATCCGGAACGCTCAACAGCAATCCGGCCTTCTCCGTTACGAACTAGAAACATCCGCCAAAATCGGCGACCTGAAGAATTGGAGATTAGAGACATGAAGCTCATCAGGCTCTCAACACTGGTTCTAGTGGCAATTACTTTCACCAGCCTCACGCTAAGCGGCGCGGCCCAATCCGTCACCTTCTACGACCTCACCGGCAGTTTCGGCGGCACCGGATGGGAGCCGTACAGCACTGTCACGCAAGCCACCGACGGAAACTTCTACGGCACTGCGTCCGGAGGAGTCGGATTTGACGGAAATATCTTCCGCATGACGCCTAGCGGCGACATCAGCAACGTCTTTACATTCGCTTGTATTCACTTCAATTGTCCATATGGCGCGTCCCCAACTACCGCGCCCATTATGAATACCGATGGCAATCTCTATGGCATCGGGGGATCGACCTTCTACCGATTGACCTTAAGCGGCTCTTTGAAGGTGCTCTACACTTTCGGCAAATCTGGTGACTGGACGGTACCCAACGACATCATTCTCGGCAATGACGGGAACTTCTACGGCACTACTCAGTACGGCGGGACGACCACCAACGGCAGCATTTTCAAAATTACACCTGCTGGCCAGTACACAGACCTCTATTCCTTTTGCCCGCAGACCAGCTGCTCCGACGGTGGAAGTCCGCTCTATCCGCCCGTGCTGGGGGATGACGGAAATCTCTACGGCACAACCCTTTCAGGCGGAGCTTACTCCGACGGAGTCATCTACCAGTTAACTCCCGCGGGCCAATACACGGTGCTTCATAACTTCTGCAGCAATGTCAATGCCCCCTGTCCTGATGGCTCCAGCCCAGCAACAATTGCCAAGGACGCCGATGGAAACTTCGTGGGCACAACGATCGAAGGCGGGGCGAACGAGTATGGTGTCGTCTTCAAGATCACGCCCAGTGGTCAGTACTCAGTGCTCTACAACTTCTCCAAGAGCGCCGGCGTGTTCGGCTGGCCCGGTTCGCAATTGATCCTCGCCAGTGACGGCAATTTCTATGGGATGTTGGACGGAGGCGGATCTGGATCCTGGGATGGGAAGACCCGAGGAGCCATCTATCGAGTCTCTCCTAACGGTGACTTCACTCCCCTGCAAGGTTTCTGCCAATGCGGACCGCAGAAAGGTTTCAACCCGATCGGTGGCCTGTTTCAGGGTACCGATGGCAATCTCTACGGCACCACGGCGATGGGCGGCCTCGGGCCATACACCAACGAAGACTGGGGATACGGCACCGTCTTCCAATACACGAGTGGCCTTGGCCCGATCGTAGAAACGGTCCCCGTGGCTGGCAAGGCCGGACAGAAAGTCCTGATCCTCGGGAACAATCTGACTGGAACGACGGGCGTCACTTTCAACGGTATGAACGCGTCGTTCACGGTCGTGTCCGATACCTATATCAAGGCCACGGTTCCTGCGGGAGCGACGACCGGCGCGGTTTCTGTCGTAACTCCGTCGCGAACGCTCAACAGCAATCCGCAATTTGTGGTGACGAAGTAAGGAATGAGGCTCGCCATCTTCAAGGAGAAGACTATGAAATGTCCGAGCGGGCAAAATTTCTCGCGGAAGATTTCGCGCGGCGCTGTCGCCGTGGTCACTTTAACTTTCTTCACAACTCTAATCGCGACCCTTCCGGCGCTCGCGCAAACCGTAAAGAACCTCGTTAACTTCCACGGCAGGAATGGCCAAGACCCCTCCGGAGCGATGGTCCAGGCAACGGACGGAAACTTCTACGGCGCTACCGCCGGGGGCGGCGCTCACGGTTCCGGCAGCGTATTCCAGATGACGCCCAGCGGACAGCTCAGCACCATCTACAGCTTCTGCTCGCAACCGGGCTGCACCGATGGGATCGCTCCCTATTCGGGTCCTGTGCTCGGAAGCGACGGGAACCTTTACGGAGTGGCGGCGCTCGGCGGCAGCAGCAATGGCCGTTTCACAGAGGGTTCCGGAATTGTTTACAGGTTGACTGTCGGAGGAGAGTTTTCACTCCTCTACACGTTCTGCTCCACGATGCCATGCATCGACGGTCAGTTCCCCAACGGATTGGTCCTGGGCTATGACGGAAACTTTTATGGCACAACCTCCAGTGGAGGTCGATTCAGCAGCGGCAAGATCTTCTCCATCAGTTCCACAGGCGAATACAAAGTCGTGTACGCATTTTGTTCCAAGGCGAATTGCACCGACGGTGGAATTCCGCAATTCCCGCCTATTCAGGGCAGCGATGGAAACTTTTATGGTGTAACGCTTGCAGGAGGCACGTTGGGACACGGCGTCGCGTACAAACTAACCCCTCCAGGAACCTACACGGTACTCCACAACTTCTGCGATGGCGAGGGCTGTAACGGCTCCCAACCAAACCAGCTCGTTCAGGATGCGAAAGGAAATTTCTTCGGCACAACCGTGATGGGCGGCAGCAGTGCGACGGGTAACAGAAAAGGCTTTGGCACCGTCTTCGAGATCACATCCACCGGTCGGTACATTGTTCTCGACAATTTCGACTTCATCCGGGGCGCTCCCGGTGCGGGTTTCGCACTCGCGAACGATGGCAATCTTTACGGAACCAGCGCCGGATCGAACTTCGGAGGTACGAATGGCGGAACTATTTTTGAGGTGACCCCAACCGGCAGGCTCACGGAGCTCTACACGTTCGATGTATGTGGAGTCACCGGTTTCTCGCCGTCTCTCTGGCTGGTTCAGGGCAGCAACGGCGCCTTCTACGGGTCCACCATCTTTGGCGGCGGCACTGGCTGTGAAGGCGAGGGCTCGATCTACAGCCTTTCCACCGGCCTCAGTCCTCTTGTCAAAACCGTACCTGCAGGCGGCGCCGTCGGAAATAGCGTCCTGATCCTCGGCAACCATCTGAGCGGAACGACGAGCGTAAGCTTCAACGGCGTGAACGCGTCGTTCACAGTTGAGTCCGATACCTATATCAAAGCGACCGTTCCACCTGGAGCGACTAGCGGCACGGTTTCCGTCGTCACTCCGTCGCGAACGCTCAACAGCAATCCGCAATTTGTGGTGACGAAGTAACCCTGTTGTAACCGGCTTGGGCCATTACCCGCCGATTTCGCCGACTTGAAGAATGGAGATTAGAAATGAAGCTCATGAGACTCTCACTACTGGCTCTAGTGGCAATTGCTTTTAGCAGCCTCACGCTAAGCGCTGTGGCGCAGACCGTAACCTTCTCCGACCTCACCGGCATCGGCCCGGGCGGCACGGGATGGGAGCCCTACGGCACCGTCACCCAGGCCACCGACGGGAACTTCTATGGCACGGCTACGAACGGAATCTTCGGCGGAGGCGGAAACATCTTCCGCATGAGTCCGACCGGAGAGATCACCAATGTCTACACGTTTGTGTGCAGCAAGACCAAGTGCCCTTACGGCGCATTTCCCATGACGGCGCCCATTCTTGGCGCAGACGGGAACCTCTATGGCGTAACCAGCGCGGGCGGCAATTCGCCCGGCGGAGGCGGAGTCTTCTACAAGCTAACTGTGGATGGACAATTTACTTCCCTTCACAGCTTCGGCCAAACTCTCACGGATGGCACGTGGCCCCAGGGAATCACCTTGGGAAGCGATGGCAATTTCTACGGCGCGACCGTCTACGGCGGGAATCGCAGCGAGCAACCGGGCGTCATTTTCAAGATCACCCCCGCCGGCGAGTACACCGAACTCTACGCCTTATGCTCACGAGCGAAGTGCGCGGACGGCGAAAAGCCGTTTTCACCGCCGGTTGAGGGAAACGATGGCAACTTCTATGGTGCCACCACGACAGGCGGAGCCAACGGTGGCGGAGTTATTTACAAGATAACTTCGACCGGGCACTACTCGGTGATCCACAACTTCTGCAGTCCCTCCGACTACCAATGCACCGATGGCTCTGTTCCCTACGGAATCACAAAAGGCGCTGATGGCAATTTCTATGGCACCACTTATAGCGGGGTCTTCAAGATCACACCAGACGGCCAATACTCGCTGGTCAATTCTCTGGCCACAAGCTCACACTTCGGTTCACCCTATTCGCAACCCATCCTTGGCAGCGACGGTAACTTGTACGGAATGATGGACGGGGGCGGATCTGGATCATGGGTCGGACGAGTTCGGGGGGCGATCTATCGAGTTTCGACGACCGGTGACTCCAAGACGCTTTACGCTTTCTGCCAGTGCGGTTCTGGGACGGGCTTCAACCCGATCTCCGGCCTGTTTCAAGGCACCGATGGCAACCTCTACGGTACCACTGCATTCGGCGGAATTGGACCGGACACAAATGAAGACTGGGGATACGGCACCGTCTTCCAATATTCAAGCGGCCTCGGCCCGATCGTTGAAACAGTCCCCGTTGCAGGTAAGGCCGGACAGAAAGTCCTGATCCTCGGAAACAATCTGACTGGAACAACGAGCGTCACCTTCAACGGCATGAACGCGTCGTTCACGGTCGTGTCCGATACCTACATCAAAGCCACGGTCCCAGTGGGTGCGACAACCGGCAAAGTTTCGGTCGCGACGCCATCGGGAACGCTCAACAGCAATCCGCAGTTCCGGATCACAAACTAGA
Organism: uncultured Acidobacteriota bacterium; assembly: GCA_963819455.1. Classification (GTDB taxonomy): domain Bacteria; phylum Acidobacteriota; class Terriglobia; order Terriglobales; family Acidobacteriaceae; genus Sulfotelmatobacter. The sequence goes on along the minus strand of CAWFWF010000005.1, from coordinate 88,664 downwards.
GGGCGAGTTATGAACTTTCCACCGCTTGAGAACGAAGTCTGCGATCACATCGAATCGCTCCTCACCAGCTATTGGAGCGGTCCCCGCGCAACTGGCCGTCTGCCCTGGCCGGAGCAGCCATATCGAACCGTCCGGGGCCGATGCGCGGTAACGGAATTCGTATCGGTTTCGCGACGAGAGTTTCCCACGACAGTTTTCGACAAAGCTTCAGACCACAAAATTCACGTCGTGGCGCCGTCGAGAATCGTCGAAATACGGCCGAGCCCCAAATTTTAGACATTTTTCCGTGCTGCGTGGTGCAGCCGGGGAGGACATACCAATGAAAAAGCAATTGCTCATCCTTGCGCTGGCATGTACGGCAATCACCCTTGGCCTGGCGGTGCGCGCCCAGGCACAAACCTTCACCAACCTTTACAGCTTCTGCAGCCAGACGAATTGCGCCGATGGCGACGGCTCAACTGCCCCCCTGGTGCAGGGCACGGATGGGAACCTCTATGGCGAAACGACGTTCGGCGGCACGAGTGTCGGGAACAGCGCCTGTGGTTCCATCGGTTGCGGAACCATCTTCAAGATCACGCCGCAAGGCATTCTGACGACCGTCTATACCTTTTGTTTGTCGTCGTCGCCATGTTCCGATGGCAGCGGTCCCGCGGGAGGACTAGTGCTGGCCAGCGACGGCAACTTTTACGGTGTAACGTCCGGGGGCGGGGCCAACAACGATGGCACCGTATTCAAAATCACTCCCGCCGGCAAACTGACCACGCTGCACACTTTCAACTACACGGACGGATATGTAGCCCAGGGAACCGGACTCATTCAGGCCGCCAATGGCAACTTCTACGGAACCACATTCTACGGCGGGGCTAACGGCGAAGGGACAGTGTTTGAGATTACTCCGAGCGGAACTTTCACTAGCCTGTACAGCTTTCCTGCCGGCACTCAGTGCTGTTTTTTAACTGGTCCAAATGGGCTGACGCAGGGCGCGGACGGCAATATCTATGGAACCACCCAAGGAGGGGGTGTTACGGATAACTGCAACGCCGCGAGCACCAGCGGGACATTCTTCCAACTCACGCCCACCGGAACGCTCACTACGCTGGCCGTATTCTGCCGTCTAACCGGGTTCCGCCCAAACTCAACGTTGCTTCAGGCGGCGAACGGAAATTTCTACAGCACAACCGGTCTGGGCGGAGTTAGCACCCAGGCAGACCAAGGTACGGTCTATGAGATGACCCCCACCGGATCGATCACTACGCTCTACAGCTTCTGCCTGCAAACGAATTGCCCCGATGGCAAAACTCCAGTAGGCCTGGCTCAGGGCACCGATGGGAATTTCTATGGGATGACGCAGCTCGCCAACGCGGACTACAAGGGGACCATCTACGAGATCACTCCGGCTGGCCAATTCACCACGCTGCACACATTCACGCCCACCAACGGAAACTTTATTGGTGGGAGCTATTCCACCGGCTCCATGTTGCTACATACCAACGGCACCTTCTACGGACTCACCGATCTCGGCGGTAAGCACGGCATCGGCACCATCTTCAGCCTCGCCACCGGGCAGCGACCGTTCATCCGGACCATCCCCGCTGCTGGCGCGGTGGGAACGAAAGTGATCATCCTGGGAACCAATTTGAAGGGAGCAACTGCCGTCAGTTTCAACGGAACCGCCGCAACGTTCAAAGTTGTCTCAGCTTCGGAAATAACTGCGACCGTGCCCGGTGGGGCAATCAGCGGCACAGTGACCGTTACAACTTCGGGCGGCAAGAAGCTCAAAAGTGCAGCCGCATTCCAAGTGCAGTAGCAACATACGGTAGGGCGCTTTTGAAAAACATTTCAATGCAGAATTCGAAAGCGCTCTCCGTTATTCCCGCAGGCTCGCTCAACGGCAATCCGCAATTTGTCGTGACGAAGTAGTTTCGACTTTCAGTAACTCTATATCACTTGGGGATATTTCGATGATGCCCTCCAAATTCTCGTTCACTCTCACTCTTGCGCTTTTGTGCGCCGCCATAACTTTCTGCCTGACAGCAAGCACACAGGCCCAGACGATAACCTTTCTCAATCGGCAGTCTGCTAACTCCGTAATCCAGGGGCCGGATGGAAACTTTTACGGCACGGGCGGCGGCGGCGCGAACGATCTTGGCCAGATCTTCCGCATGACGTCCGCCGGAAAGACAGGAACGATTTACAGCTTTTGCTCCGAACCGAACTGCGCCGATGGGGAAAATCCCTCAGCGGCCCCCATACTCGGAAGCGATGGCAACCTCTATGGCGCCGTGCTGGACGGTGGCAACAACCACTCGGGAATTCTTTACCGGGCGACGCTAGGTGGCAAGTTCACCAAGCTTTATGCATTTTGTCCCGCGTCTCCTTGCGTGGACGGCCAGGCACCCACCGGATTGACCGAGGCCAGCGACGGAAATTTCTACGGCACAACCGTCGGAGGGGGAAATGCCGCCGGCAGTGGCACCATCTTCCGCATCAGCCCTGCCGGCAAGTTCACATTGCTGTACACGTTTTGTTCACGCGCCAATTGTGCTGATGGAGCAAGTCCAAACTTCCCGCCGATCGCGGGTAGCGACGGAAACCTCTATGGCGTGACCTACTCTGGAGGATCTGCGGGCGGCGGCGTTATATACAGACTCACGCCTCAGGGAAGCTACAAGGTACTCTACAACTTCTGCAGTTACAGCCAATCTGGCGGCTGTCCCACCGGCTCGGATCCGGAAAACATTGTGCAGGATTCCAGCGGAAATCTTATTGGCACGACCGCCTTCGGAGGAGACACACACAACGACGGTACCATCTTTGAACTCACGCCAACCAATCAATACATCGTCCTGCACGAGTTCAACGGTGTTGATGGAACCGTGCCGAACATGGGCTTGACCCTGGCCAGCGACGGCAATCTCTATGGAATGACGCAGGGCGGCGGAAGTGCAGGTACAGGAAATCTATTTGAGGTCACTCCAGCGGGCGAGTTTACGTCGCTCTACAGTTTCTCCCCCACTCGCGGCTACGATCCGTTTGCCGGCCCGCTTTTTCAAGCCACCAATGGAAATTTCTACGGAACCACGATCTATGGCCCGACCATCAATTCTGGCACGATGTTCCGCTTTGCGAACGGCCTCGGCCCTTTGGTGGAAACCGCGCCAACGGCAGGCAAAGTCGGGAAACGCGTCCTCATTCTCGGGAACCACCTGACCGGATCGACCAGCGTCACCTTTAACGGAGTCGAAGCCGACTTTACCGTCGAGTCCGACACCTTCATCAAAGCGACGGTGCCCGCGGGTGCAACGACCGGCATGGTTTCGGTCGTAACTCCGTCCGGAACGCTCAACAGCAATCCACAGTTTGCCGTGGTGCAGTAATCCTAGACACTACTTCCGTAGGCTCCGCGTCATCCTCCAACTTCGGATCGGTCTTCGAACTGGAGCCGTGACATTCATCGAACGAGATCAGCGCGCGGGCGCCTCTCCGAAGCCTCACTCGCCACTTTCACTCATCTTTGAGGAGTCGGCGGGTGGGGCTCAATCCCTGAATGCAGCAGACTCTTCCCCCGCACCAAAGTCGCAACATTAGAATCCCCGGCGCTCCTCCGCTCGTCTGATATCTTTTAGCTTCCTCCCCGTTTCTCACGACAATGGATTCCGCACAGCGTCCAAGCCGATGGTCGGTCATGCTTGCCTTTGGGCTCGTCTACCTCTTCTGGGGATCGACCTATCTCGGCATCGACATCGCCGTGCAATCCATTCCTCCCGCGCTCATGTGCGGCCTGCGATTCTCCATCGCGGGAGTCGTGATGCTCGCAGTCTGCGCCGCCACCGGCCGGAGGATTTTTTATTCTCCGAAGCAGATCCTGCTCGCGTCGATCGTCGGGCTTTTGCTTCTGATGGGCGGCAACCTGACACTCTCTTATGCGGAGCTTGCCGTCTCCTCCGGTCTCGCAGCGCTCATCATCGCCATTACGCCTCTGTGGTTTCTGGTTCTCGATTCCCTGCTCCTCGGCGACCATCACATCTCCCGCCGCGGCAAGGCCGGACTCTTGCTCGGCATTGTGGGCCTGTTCGTCCTGGTTTGGCCGCAGTTACGCGCCGGAACTCTTGGCCATCGCGAACTCATTGCCTCCATCAGTCTGATTGGAGGCTCGTTCACTTGGGCTCTGGGTTCGGTGCTCTCCAAGCGCTGGCAATCCGGTATGGACGTCTTCAGTTCTACCGGTTGGCAGGTTGTGGCCGCCGGCGTCGGAAATTTTATCTTTGCGCTCTTCAACGGCGATCTTCACCACGTCACCTGGACGGTTCGCGGCTTGTCAGCCGTAGCCTACCTCGTAGTCTGCGGCTCCTGGATTGGCTACACCGCCTACATCTGGCTTCTCGAACACGTCCCCACATCGAAGGTGTCGACCTACGCATATGTCAATCCAGTCGTCGCCGTCTTCCTCGGCTGGCTGATTCTTCACGAGCGTGTGGATCGCTTCATCCTGATGGGCAGCGCCATTGTCGTTCTGTCCGTCATCCTGGTTACGAGCGCGAAAGTAAAAGAGCGATCCGTTCCCGAAGACTTGCCGGCCGTCGAAGCGGCAGGAGACTGAACCCTTTATGCGGAGTTTATAAATGGCGAACTGTACCAGCTGCGGACGCGAGTTGCCCGCACTTACGGTGGGCAATTTCAGCACTCAGTGTCGCGAGTGCCAGGCAAGAGAAGCCTCTGTGCTGCCTGTAACCCAAGCCGCTCCCGCAGTCCCGGCTGTCTCGAAATTTTCGCTGACAACGATTCTGGTGGGCATCAATGCGGCCATATTTGTAGTGATGGTCCTGACCGGTGTATCACCAATACAGCCAACCAGCGCGCAACTCCTTAAATGGGGAGCCGATTGGGGACCACTCTCCCTCGGCACTCAACCCTGGCGCATCCTGACTTCGAATTACATTCACATCGGCATCATCCACATCGGCTTCAACATGTGGTGCCTGTTCAGCCTCGGTGCCATGGCGCAGAAAATATTCGACCGCTGGACGTATCTCCTCGTCTACACGGCAACCGGCATTGCCGGGAGCGTTGCCAGCCTCTGGTGGCATCCCACCGTCGTTGGCGCAGGCGCTTCCGGCGCAATCTTCGGACTCGCAGGCGCCTTGCTTTCCGCTTTGTATCTTGGAAAGTTGCCCATCGCGAAACAAGCCATCCAAAGCACGGTGAGAAGCCTGCTGATCTTCGCAGGCTACAACCTGCTCTATGGATTGCGCTCAGGCGTCGACAATGCAGCGCACATCGGTGGATTCGCTTCGGGCCTGGTTCTCGGCGCGTTTCTTTCCCAGCATCTCACCGGGCCGAAAGAGGATCGCCAGCAGTGGCGCAATTACGCTCTCGTAATGACCATCCTTTTGCTCAGCGGCAGCATGTTTTACCTTCGCCACGAACACAAAGAGCTTTCCGGAAATCCGATTTCCTATGACGACATCGATGCCTACCAGAAAATCGTCGCCGCTCTCGATCGAAAGGATTATCCGGGAGCGGTAACGGCTGCCCAGAGATTTGTTCAATTGAATCCGAAATCGGCCGAGTCGCATTTCATGTTAGGCGTTGCCTATGAAAGCGCCGGCAATCCAGACAACGCAATCGCGGAGTTTCAAGAAGCGCTGCGATTGGATCCAAAAGACGCGGACGCCGAAACCGGATTGGCCGAGGCCTACAAAGCGAAAGGCATGGACCGCGAGTCGCAGGAAGCTTCCCAAAAAGCGGCAGAACTCAAAGGCAGCAAGTAGCTCGGCTACTTCGACCCTTCGACTTCCTCATCCGCGTCGTTCACAACATCCACAACGTGTCCTCGAATTGCGAACGTTTGCTTCTCCCCGGCCGCCGGTTCGAAGCTGACGCGCGGCGGTTTTCTTTGCCACACCGGCGCGGTGCATAGCGAATCAGCAGCAGACTCGTCGGGCACACCGCCAGCTAGGGGTTTCTTCAATACCGGCTTGCGCCGGCTCAGTTGCGCTACCATCGCGAACGTCTTCTTCCCGTCATCGGCGACGCCGCAATACGCCACATAGTCGCGATACCAACTCGCTGCAGAATAAAACGAATCGAATTCTGGCAGGTTGACCGCAGAAGCATGACCTGTCACTCGATCGACCAGCAGCCATCCTCCGCGCTGCCATTGCCATCGCGCCGCGGAATCCTCCGGCAAACTATCGTTGATTCGAAACGCCCGCCGCAGAACAAACAACCGGTCCGTGACTTCATGTGGCGCACCGAGAACGTACTCCTTCACTCGCCCATCGATCACCAGCGCCCGCACCTTCAACGTTTGCGGCTTCTCGTCGCCCTCGAAGCCGACCGACTCCTGTACCGTCATCCACTTTCCATAGGCAATCACGTGGATCTTGGTAGCGGCCAAAACGGTAGCCGAAAGTCCCATGATGCAAATTACGAGACCAATTCTTTTATTGAAAGCATTCCATCGCATGAATTGAGACTAGGCAGGTAAGCTCCATGAAAACAAGGCTTTCCGTCACATTCACAACTACCCGGTGCCGTTGTGGGAATAGCCAAGTTTCTAAACAGGTGATACTGTGTCAAAAAGCTGGCGTGATCGGCTCAAAAACGGTGACAATGGGGACAGGATTATTTAGCGGTAGAAAAACGATTTGTCATGAGTATTTTCCCCCCTTCCTCCCGCCGTCTTCCTGCGCGGACAACTTCGAAGGGGGATGCCGCTTCTTATTTTGATATGGGCGATCTTCTGCCAAGACGTCGTGGCTCGCGCATTCTGGTCGTCGACGACCAACCGAGCATTGCCGGACTGATGAGCCAGTTGCTCACTATCCGCGGATACGACGTCGTTACTGCTTCCAGCGCGGAACAGGCAGAAGCCGAAATTCGCCGGCAAGCACCCGACCTCATCCTTTCCGACGTTATGATGCCGGGCAAGTCTGGATACGAGTTTTGCCGCACTCTGAAAGACGATCCGACTACCCGCCTGATTCCCTTCGTTCTCATTACTGGCCTCAGCGATACCAGCGACAAAGTGCGCGGCATTGAAGCCGGCGCCGACGACTTCCTCAACAAGCCGGTTCTGGCCGAGGAATTAATCGCCCGCGTGAAATCGCTTCTCCGCCTCAAGGAATTCACCGACGAACTTGAGACCGCCGACTCCGTGCTCTGCACGCTCGGCCTCATCGTCGAAGGCCGCGATCCGTACACCGAAGGACACTGCGAGCGCCTCGCCGTTCATGCCGCCGATCTCGGACGCCACCTCGGCATGGACGAAGATTCCATCCTCGCACTCAAGCGCGGCGGATATCTTCACGACCTCGGCAAGATTGCGGTTCCCGACGACATCCTGAAAAAGGGCAGCGACCTTACGCCGGCGGAATGGCAGGTGATGAAGCTCCATCCCATTACCGGAGAAAATATCTGCAAGCCGCTCCACTCCCTGCGCCCCGTGCTTCCCATCATTCGCTACCATCACGAACACTCGGATGGATCAGGCTATCCCGATGGTCTGACTGCATCGGAAATCCCAGCGCTTCCGCGCGTGCTGCAAGTCGTAGACGTCTATGACGCGCTCCGCACCGCCCGCGCCTACAAGCCCGCACTCACGCACGAACAAGCCGCGCAAACCATGCGCGAAGAAGCCAACCGCGGCCTCTGGGACCAGGAACTAGTCTCCGAATATTTGTCCATGCTCGAGCAAAAACGCCTGGTAGCGTAAAGCACTCGGCTTTCTTTCGGCTTTCGGCCGTCACCCTTCCAGTTCCTCCGCCGCTCCCATTTCCCGCCCCAAAATTCTAGTCCGAATTTCAATCGATCTCGTCTCAGAAAAACGGGTTTCAACCGTGCGGGATGATGGAGAGCGGCCTCTATCCGAAGGAAATCCCCGCTCGCGTAAAAACCGTGGAAGACCGATCCTGTGCCCGCGCGTAACCGCGCATGGCCAGCCACTATCGCGTCAGCAACCGTGGAAGAGCGGCGCTTTAGGGCCGCGTTAAGCGGGAAAAAATCGGGGCTTTAGCCCCTGTGGTCGCCTTTCCACGCCGAGATTTCACGACCTCCAGTAATCGGATCAATCAGTATAATCGCGATTATCCGCCACTCTGCCGGCCAAGTGAGGGCAATCACCGCATGTACCCTGAGGACTGACTACTCTCGAGAGCGACTGAGGAGGAAACCTATGGTTTACGTGAAAGCGGTTTTGAGCGGACTCACAGCGATCATCGCGACCGAGTTTTTGACAATTTGGTGGACGCTCCGGCCATTGCCTTCCGCCGGGGCAATTGGAATTGACGCGATCTTTGCCATCGTGAAAGCAAGCCTCATTCAAACCCTCCCATGGATAATGGCAATTCTTCTCTTTACGACCCTCCTCGCAGCCAGCAGACTGAGCAGCAAGTCATTCAGGGTGGTATTTTTCTGGACTCCAGCGATCACGATTTCTGCTCTCGGAATCACTCTTGTGTCCTCAATCGCGTACCTGATAACGAAGTTCAGACCCTGACCGGAAGGTGCGACCCAACGCGCCAATCGGGTCGACAGAAGCGATAACAGTCCCAAACGCGGATTAATGCGTGGAATCTCGATATTACTGCACTTGACAGCCCTTATCACGATGGAGATTTTCAGAACGCAACTTCCCGAAATCATTGGGGTTCCGATGTGATAAAGCGTCGTAGCGCGTGAGCGGTAAGAAAATCCGCACGGCGTGCGATACGAATGGAACCTTGCGGGACGAAGTTATGCTGCGCAATTTGCGACGTGCGTTTGCCACGATTTGGATCTCTGCTCTTTGCTGGTTCCTTTCCAGTTGTGGAGGCGGGAACGGAACTCCAGCGCAGCCGAAGGCACAGGGCTTTTCTTGTCCAGCCGGTCAGACGGATATGATGCTGTATTTTGCGCTCAGCCAGTCCAACAGAGAGGGCCAGTTCATGAATGGACAGCAGAACGCAATATACTCGGAAGTTTTTCCGGATCAGGATTTCGCTGCCAGCGGTTACTGGTTTTGGCTCAAGAGCGCCAGTGCCCATGGGTTCGATGTCAAGGCATTCGACCAGAATAACGTCTATATCCGTTCCACCGAGCTGACCTGGACCGACAACACCACATTCAAACGGTTTGTACAGGATTTACCGATTGCTGCTCGGTGTGTAACTTCCGACGCTCCAGGGCCCGAAATTAAAGTATCCGATACGACCTTCCAATACTTCTCCGCGTGCAGTGCGTACAAGTCGAGCAGCTTGGGAACTGCGCTCAATGATATTGACGCGCCCGTGCTGATGGAGACCGGAGGAAACATAGGGCAGGTGCCAACCCGCGTTTTGCACTATCGCTACAACTGCGACAACCTGTTTCAGAACTGCGCGAACGAGGAGCAGTTCTTCCTGGCGTCTGGATATGGGCTGTGGCAATGGAAACATTACCAGAGTGGCATGCTTGTCAACTCGTCATTGATAAACCACATTGGCCCCAGCACCGCCACCGCAACACTCCCGTGTCCTGAGAGTTACGAATAATCGCACCCACGGCCGCAACAGTAGAAGAGTGCCCTGTCCCGGCGCGCAACTCCGGATATCCGACCACTATCTCGTTTACACAACCGTGGGAGAGCGGCCTTTTGAGGGCCGCGTAAGAGCAGAAAAGAGGTCGGGGCTTCCCCCCGTGGTCGCAGTACCTTATTTCAAGACCCGACGTTTCCGTAACCCTCGCCTTACAAAGTACAATGACAATCGCGAAGCCTGAACAGAGACCGACTTGGACCCGACCTACAGCATCGTGATCCCGGCGTATAACGAGAGCGCTCGCCTCAGCGCCACCCTCGACAAGGTTCTCGCCTACGTCCACACACAAGGCTGGCAGGCCGAAGTCATCGTCGTGAACGATGGCTCCCGCGACGGCACTCCTGGCATCGTCCGCGCCTTCGCCGCTAGCAATCCCATCGTTCGTCTGGTAGAAAATCCCGGCAATCGCGGCAAGGGCTTCAGTGTCCGGAACGGAATGCTGCACGCCCGTGGACGCATCGTCCTCTTCAGCGACGCCGACCTCTCCTCCCCCATCGAAGAGGCACCCGAACTTTTTCAGGCTCTCGACGAAGGCGCTGACATCGCCATCGGATCACGATGGCTCCGCTCAGAAACTCAGACGCATCGCCAGCCTCTTCACCGCCAGCTCTTCGGACGCATCTTCAACCTGCTGCTCCGCGTCACCCTCGGACTTCACTTCGCCGACACGCAATGCGGATTCAAGGCCTTCAAGAGACCGGCCGTCGACGCCATCTTCCCGCTGCAAAAAATCGAACGCTGGGGTTTCGATCCCGAAATTCTTTTCCTGGCGCGCAAGCTCAAATTTAAAGTGAAAGAAGTCCCCGTCGCCTGGGGACACAGTGGAGGAACCCGCATTCATCCTCTCGTCGATGGCTCCCGCATGTTTCAGGAAATGCTGCGCATCCGCTGGTACGACCTGACGGGAAAATACGACAACACCAACCCCGCGCCTCCCGCCCCCACGGCGAAAGCAGTGTCAAGCAGCCGCAGCCGCCAAGCCTAATCTCATTCCCGAATCGCTCGTCAAAACTCAAAACCATCACCACGAAGGACACGAAGTCGCACAAAGGAAATCCCCTGTACCGAAGCCTTCGTGATCCTTCGTGCCCTTTGTGGTTAGCGCAGGTTGGAACCGAACCAAGCCGTTGAATGAAAGGTTTGGATCGGAGAAGAGCGGCCCTTCAGAGCCCGCCCTGAGCTTGTCGAAGGGGCCGCGTTGAGGCGACATCAAGCGATGTGGGCTTTAGCCCCCATGAATGTTGAGGACGTGAAGAACTGATCTCGGGAATTCTATCTCCCACGGTCCTTCGAAACGCGCCCGACGCAACCGTGGAAGAGCGGCCCTTTAGGGCCGCGTTAAGTCGCATAAAAAGAGTTGGGGCTTTAGCCCCGGAGCCCGAATGCCCGCACCGCCTCAACCACTCTCTTCCCCATCTCCATCGTCGAAATCGCCCGATGCGCGTTCCCCGCCAAATCCGCCGTCCGCGCTCCATTCGAAAGAACGACCGACACGGCCTTCTCAACGCACGCCGCTTCCGCCTCCAACTGAAACGAATGACGCAACATCATCGCCACCGTCAAAATCGCTCCCAGCGGATTCGCAATGCCCTTCCCGGCAATATCCGGAGCCGACCCATGCACCGGCTCATATAGACCGACCGGGCCGCCAATGCTCGCCGACGCCAGCAATCCCAGCGATCCCACGACGCCGCCCGCCTGGTCCGACAAAATGTCGCCAAACATGTTCTCGGTAAGCAACACATCGAAATCCGCCGGACGCTGCACCAGCAACATCGCCGCCGAATCCACATACTGATGTCCCAACTTCACCTCGGGATAATCCTTCGCAATCCGCGTCACCACGTCGCGCCACAGCCGCGAACACTCGAGCACATTCGCCTTGTCCACCGACAGAACTTTTTTCTTGCGTTTCATCGCCAGATCAAATGCCACGCGAGCAATGCGCTCCACTTCATGCTCGGCGTATCGCATGGTATTCACCGCCACGCGCGATCCAGGCTCGCCTTCAATCGATCGCGGAGATCCAAAGTACGCTCCGCCCAGCAACTCACGCACGATCATGATGTCGGTGCCGCGTACAACCTCCGCCCGCAATGGTGACGAATCTTCGAGCTCCGGAAAGAAGACCGCCGGACGCAGATTCGCGTACGCTCCCAACTCACGGCGAATACGCAACAGCCCAGCTTCGGGCCGTAGGTGCCCGGGATTTTTATCGAACGCCGGGTTCCCTACCGCCCCCAGCAGGACCGCGCCAGACGCCAAACATGCCGCGATCGTATCGGCAGGCAACGGATCGTTCACCGCACTCAGCGCCGCGCCGCCAATCAGTTTGTGCTGAAGCTGCGTCTGATGCCCGAAACGCGCGGCCACCGCCTCGAGCACGAAAAGAGCCTGCTCTGTAACTTCTGGACCAATGCCGTCGCCGGCAACCACAGTGAGATTCAGAATCATTTTGTAGTTGGGATGCCTACGAGATTTGCCAAACGTCAATCTTACACGTCGGCGGTGGACGCGCGGTCGGCCTAAGAGCACCGTGGAAGAGCGGCCCTTCAGGGCCGCGTTAGGCGATCAAGATGAATGGGGCTTTAGCCCCTGGGGAACTTCCCTCCCCTGCAAGACCGTTGTAAATAAACGCTACACACCCCACAAATAATCTTCCGACTGCGCCTGCTCATGGGCAGACTCCGCGCCAACCGTAAGCGGCATCCCATACGCCTGAGCGGCAAACGCCTTCTCCGGCTCCGTCGCAGGAGCGTTCACCACCGCCGCATTCGCCGCCACAAGCGGCTCAATCAGCGGAGTCGCCGATCCCTTCGGCTTATGCGTATCCCGGATCAACTCCAGCAGGTGATGATCCTCGACATGCTTGATCTTGTCCGCCAGCCGCACGAAGCGGCGATAGATATCGTCCAGCGCGCGGCGATCGAACGCATAACCCAGTTGTTCGCACCGCATGCTCAGCGCATGTCGTCCCGAATGCTTGCCCAACACCAGCTTCGAATCCGGAACTCCCACCGACTTCGGGGTCATGATTTCGTACGTCAGCGGATTCTTTAGAACTCCATCCTGGTGAATCCCCGCCTCGTGCGCAAACGCATTGCGCCCCGTAATCGCCTTGTTCGGCTGCACCGGTACGCCCGTGATCTCACTCAACATCTGGCTTGCAGGAAAAATCTGTTCGCCCACAACGGCCGTCTCGTACGGATATTTATCTGGCCGCACCCGCATTGCCATTACGATTTCTTCCAGCGACGAATTTCCTGCGCGCTCTCCAATCCCATTGATCGTGCACTCTACCTGCCGCGCGCCCGCTGCCACCGCAGCCATTGTGTTCGCTACCGCCATGCCCAAGTCGTTATGGCAGTGCGCGGAGATCGTCACGTTCTCAATGCCCCTGACCCGCTTGCGGATTGTCGTGATGAGTTCCCCGAACTCCGACGGCACAGTGAACCCGACTGTGTCTGGGATATTCAACGTAGTCGCACCCGCTTCCACGACCTCATTCAGAATGTGGCACAGGAAGTCCGGATCCGTCCGCGTCGCATCTTCCGGAGAAAACTCGACGTCATCGCAAAGCGACTTCGCAAACTGGATTGCCTCTCGCGCCTGCGCGACGCATTGCTCTCGGGTGATCCGCAGCTTGTACTGCAGGTGAATGTCGGAGGTCGCGAGGAATATGTGGATACGCGGCCGTTCTGCCTCTTTCAGTGCCTCCCATGCCCGTTCGATATCTGGACGGCATGCGCGCGCCAGCGCCGCAATTACCGGACGCCGGACCACCGCGGCGATCGCCCGCACAGACTCAAAGTCGCCTTCCGAGGCAATCGGAAATCCTGCCTCGATCACGTCCACACCAAGCCGGTCCAGTTGATGCGCCAGGCGCACCTTTTCCTGCCGGTTCATGCTGCAACCCGGCGACTGCTCGCCGTCCCGAAGCGTGGTGTCGAAAACCGTAATCCGTTGTGCGCTCATAATTGAGAGAGTTCCTCGCTCTTGCCAGACCGCAACCCCGATCTGCCACCCTCCATGCTAACCACTCCCGCAATAGAAGCAAAACTTATAATTCTTCACTAATGATAAGCAATTGTTATAAGATAAGTTTTACTAATACTATTGAGAAGTAGATTAGGTGCCATGTCCGTCGAACTTTCCCAACTAGAGGTCTTCCTCGCCGTCGCCCGTGAGCGCCGCTTCTCCCGCGCGGCCGATAAGCTGTTTCGCACTCAATCGGCGGTGAGCCAGACCATTCGCAAACTCGAGGACGAACTGGGCGAAGCTCTCTTCGATCGCTCCTCCCGAGAAGGCGTGCTCACCGATGCCGGAAAAGTGCTCTACGAATACGCCGAGAAGCTGATCAACCTGCGCGCCGAAGCCACGGAATCACTCTCGGAACTGCGTGAATTACAAAAAGGAAAGCTGGTCATCGCGGCCAACGAATTTACCGTGCTCTACCTGCTGCCAGTGCTGGCGGAGTTTCGCCGCCTGCATCCGATGATCAAGATCACCGTCGATCGCGCGCTCGGCAGCCACATCCCGGACGACGTTCTCCGTTATAGCGCTGAATTCGGCGTGCTCTCCTATGAACCGCAGGTCGCCAGCCTGCATTCGATTGTCGTCTTCCACGACGAACTTGTCTTTGTTGTCCCCCCGAAACATCCTCTCGCGTCCGCGCACCAGGTAAGCATTCGTCAGCTCGGAGCCGAATCGTTCGTCGCCCACATCGTCTCGTCTCCGTATCGCGAAAAAGTCCTGCAGCTTTTCGAGAGCCACAAGACGCCTCTGCACATGGATCTTGAACTTCCCACGCTTCAAGCCATCAAGCAATTCGTGGCCACGGGCAACGGAGTCGCTTTTCTACCGGAGATCAGCGTCGAAGCGGAGATTGCCCGCGGCGAACTAGTGCGGATCCCCGTCCGTGAGCTGCACCTCAAGCGCAAGCTGCGCCTGATCTACCGCAAAGACGCAAACCTCTCGCACGCAGCCCGGGCATTCCTGAAAGTAGTGGAAGCCATCGCCCTGGAACGCAAAGGCCGCTACCGCTTCCAACGCGAAAACTAAAAATGTAGCCCCGGACGCATTCGTCCGGGGTTGCGCGAAGCGCAATCTGGCAGTTGATGTCGAAGCAAGAGCCGTCAGCTGCCAAAGATCCAGCCGCAGAAGCGGCGCCAAAGGAAAGCCGGCACGAAAGTGCCGGGAAAACTCCCCAAAAAAGAAAAAGTCCCGAAGGGATTGCCACCCTCCGGGACCCACAACACACCACTCACCTAGCAATCGGCGCAAACACCCGCTCCGCTAAACGCTTCCAAAGCCGCGTCCAGCGTCGGATGCACATCGATCACCGAATCGAGATTCGTCAACGCTAGCAACGCGCTGACCATGGAATTCGCGCCCGCGCACTTCAAATCCGCGTTGCGCTCCTGCGCCCAGGTCTGCAGCAAAGCCAGCTCGCCGATGCCCGCGCTGTCCATCACGCTGACTCCGCTCAATTCAAGCACCAGTTTGCTCCCTTTCTGCATGCTCTCCCCCACAAGCCGAGAGAGGGCGGACGCCTCATCGCGATACACGATGCGGCCCTGGCAGCGAATGATAATGACATCGCCGCGATTGCGCGCTTCCACACTGAGTTTCACCTTCGACTCCTTCTCACCGCCATAAGCAGTCGCCATAGACTGCTCCCAAGTTGGCCAGTTCACATTCATAATTTGCATGGTAATAGATAGACGAGAGTCGATTGGTTTTGGCACCATGAATATCTGTCAATTTTTGGTAAACACGCATCGGAAAGCCAGCCTCGAGCTACACAAATTTTGTCCCCCGGGGCATCTTAGCCATCCGGTACACTGCATCTAACGGATTTCATTGATTACAATGCCTTTTTGCCGGCGTGATGGCCGGGGAGGAATATTTCGTGTCGAAAACTGCTGCCTCGTTGCTGGCATTCTTGGGACTTCTGCTCTTCTCGATCCCCATGTCGGCGCAATTTAACGGGCTTCTTCCTAACGGAAACGTTTACGCCGGAGTTTCCTACGGCCAATTGACCAACGTCGTCAATCGGCAAAGCTATCGCGGATGGAACGGCTCTTTCGAAGCTCTTCCCTTCACCCGCTTTCCCCACCTCGGACTGGTGATCGACGGCAGCGGTTTCTATCGCAGCGGCGTCACCCAATACAACGCCGTCGCCGGCCCCCGCCTCTCTACTACTTACGGAAAGTGGAGACCGTTTGTTCACGCCATGGCCGGCATTCGTCATCTGGACTCCAGCGGATTCGTCTACAATCCCCTCGCCATCGATGTGGGCGGCGGCACAGACTACAAAATATTTTTCAAGAATTTTTCCTGGCGCGTTCAGGGCGACTACATGCACACCCACTATCTCAGCGCTTCACAAAATGATTACCGCGCTTCCACCGGGATCGTGTGGCGCTTCTGATATCGTCCGCTCCCTCTATTCGAATCTTGACAATCCGGGCGGCACTCTCGCGCATCCAAGAACTTTCTGCGTAGATGCGGGTTACAGACGCAGAAGGAGGGAGACTCATGCGCAAGACCATCCTTTTATCCGTCGTGCTCTTATTCCTTGGAACCCTCGCGGTCGCCCAAGTCCCCACGTCGGGCAACATCTTTTTCGGATACTCCTACTACAACACCAACCTCTCCTCGATCGACCGGGCTAACACCAATGGCTTCGAAGCATCGCTCGAGGGAAAAGTTCTTCCATTCGTGGGCATCGTCGCTGACTTCGACGGGCACTATGGCTCACAGAACTTCCCCGCTCCGTTTTGCGGACTCGTCTGCACGCCCTCCTTTAATGCCAGCTTCACCGAACATAACGTCCTCTTCGGTCCACGCGTCTCCGCATCAGTCGGACGCTTTCGTCCTTTTGCCGAAGCGATGTTCGGAGTTGGACACGTGAATGCCAGTGGATCGGGCTCCGACACATCGTTCGCCACAGCCCTCGGCGGCGGCCTCGACTACCGCCTCTTCCACCTGCTCGGCTGGAGATTCGAAGGCGACTACGTGCAAACCCGCTTCTTCGGAACTCACCAGAACAACACGCGCCTCTCGACAGGAATCGTGTTTCACTTCTAAGCAGCGCGAGACATTTCACACACAACTTAAACACAAGCAAAAACAGGATTCGGCTGGTTGGCTGAATCCTGTTCCTTGTCGCCACGGACAAACATCGCGCAGCAAAACCTCAAAAACTTGTTGATACGATCCCTGACCACTCCTCGGAGGATCTCGTACCACAACTCCATCCATAACTGTGGAAGAGCGGCCTTTTAAGGCCGCGTAAAGCCTCTCCAAAGAATAGGGGCTTTAGGCCCCTGCGCTCATCGAAAGGAGCCCACGATCCACCCTCTCAACCTTGGAAAATCGATCCCTTACAACCGCGCCTCGCGTAACCGTGGAAGAGCCGGCCTTCAGGCCCGCGTTGAACGCCACCAAAGAACGGGGCTTTAGCCCCCGCTACCGCGGCAAGCTATCCGGCTCCGCCCAATACTTATGATCGCGCAAGAAATATTTCTCATTCCAATAATTCATCGCCGTCTTCAAGAACAACCATCCCACGCGCAAATGCCCCATCCGCTGAAACCGTCGATTCGTCGTGTAAACGCCGCCGCGGACAATCGCAAACCGCTTCTGCGATACCTGCTGGCTAAGCTTGTAATCTTCCGCAAACAAAATCTGTTCGTGAAACCCGCCCAACTCCCAAAACTTCTTGCGATCAAAAAACATAAACATTCCCGTAGCAAACGGACGGTGCAGATACGACAAATACTGGAACAGATCGTTTCCCGCGTAAAACACCTTGTCGATCCAACTACCGTCTTTGCACAAGATGTTCGTAGTCACGCAATGCAACCCCTTACTCTGGGCCCGCTCCACGCAATGCCGAATCAAAGAAGTGTCGGCCAGTTCAATATCGGCATCGAGAAACAGAACGTACGGAGTATCCGCCTGCGCCGCTCCGTGATTCCGTCCGACCGACGGCATTCCTCCGCGAATCACACCGACATTCAACCGGTCGTGAAACGACATCACGATCTCCGGAGTTCCATCCGTCGAGTTCGCGTCAGCCACTAACACTCTCGTACTCGACATCTTCGAGTAATCCTGCTTCGTCAGCGAAGTCAGCAAGCGCGGAATCAGTTTCGCCTCGTTCTTCGCCGGAATCACGATCGTCAATTCGTTCGTCGTGCGCGTGCTCGTCGTACTCATGGATTTTTACCCCCGTTTCGTCGATCGTCAGGTAAGTGAGCCGTGAAGCGACCCACCCTCCGGAGTTGTAGTAATCAATCCCCTCTCGCTCCACGTGAAGCGCTTCGTGCGTATGCCCGCAAAAAACTCTTTGTGCCTCGCGCTGCTGCGCGAAGGCCAGCGCTCCCGCCGCAACTTTCGCCGACATCCGCAGCCAGCGCGTGTTCAAGCGATCAATCATTCGCGAAATCGGACTGTTCTTGAAATCCAGCTTCTGCAGTTGCAAAAAAAGCGACGTTCCCCACCGGCTCAACCTCATCCGGTTCACCTGGAAGCCGTCAAACTGATGCCCGTGAATCGCGACATGCCGCAATCCGTGATACTCCCACGAGTAGTCCTGGTAGACCTGCACTCCGACCAGGTGCGACATGATGTCGGTCAACCCGAAGTCATGATTGCCCTCCACCCAGACAATTTCAATCTTGCGCTTGGGATTCGAGAGCTTCCGTATGTAACCAAGGAATTTCCAGTGCTCTTTCGTAAGCCGCGCGAAATTCAGATCGGCAAAAATGTCGCCCAGCAGGATCAGCCGCTGAAAGCGATTCTCTTTCAACACGCGAGTGGCCTCGCGCGCGCGGCTCATATCTGCACCCAGGTGCAGGTCTGAGAGGATCAGCGTGTTGCACGCCGTCAGATCCATGCCTCGGTTCTACCAGCCCAGTGTTAACGGTTGATGAAATGTGCATCAAAATTAGTGCACTAGTAACGGATCGGCTAAGTCGTTAGCCACACGGCCTTTGGCAGCTTTAGAGATAAGTGCGGAGATTATGTGGGGAAATTATGTGGCGAGAATATGTGGAGAAGCTAAGTGGCAAGGGTTATGTGGGGACAGACGCCCCGGCGGTCCATTCGAGCGTAGCTCGAAAGTGCAGGGGCGGACGCATTTCGTCCGCCCCGCGGAGCGAAAGCGACGCGTGCGGCGGCGCAATGCATCTCGACTTTAGTAGGCGAAAAATCAAGCGCATCGTGAGTTGCGAAATCTCCCGGGCACCGCTTCGGGGGCCAAATTCGGAACTACTGCAGCGCCGCAAAACCCGTGCACTGCTCTGCCGTCGGAGGCGTCACACTCCCGCCAGCATTCAGATCCGCCCGAATCACGCCCTTGTCGGTGGAACAGAAAGTGCGCTTTCCCGTGCGGTCGAACACAACCGGCGCCGCCGCCACGATGTATCCCGTGCTCAGAGCGTCTGCAGGATTGGTACCCGTCGCGACAAAGTTGTACCCGGACTTCACTCCGCCCGCCAGGCTCTGATCCAACAGGCAAGCCGTCTGCGCCGATTTCGAGCAAGGCTCCGCGCCTCCAAGACTCGCCAAAGACGGCGCAAATCCGCCGTACGCAGATAAATACTGAACCTCCGCCTGATTGATCGCGCGAATCGAAGCCACCGCCGACGCTTCGTTCGCATTCATCTTCGCCGAAGTCAGGCTAGGAATCGCCATCGCCGCAATGATCAGAATCAACGCCACCACAATCAACAATTCAATCAAAGTAAATCCCTTCGCACGTCGCATCGCGCTCTCCCCTCTGCACGAAAGCATCTCCAACAAACAAGGAACGCCACACCGGAAACGGCTTGCAAGAAAAATAGATCACGAAGGAGGCGTTCTTCTTCATGTGGGGACAGTCGCCTCGGCTGTCCATTCGAGCGCAGCTCGGAAGGTGGAAGAGCGGCCCTTCAGGGCCGCGTTTAGCGATAAATCGAAGCGGGCTTTAGCCCTTGTGGAGGGGAGGAAACTGAGAGGAAACATCTGCTGCCACCGCGAGACCGGAAGCGGAGAACCGGAAACCCGAGGTCAGAGGTCATCGGAGGTCGGAGGTGTGAGAGCGAATCGGACTCTGGCCCACATGGAATGTACTCCCGTAACTTGCCCATTCAATATAGGAATCCTATACTCACAACATAGGGTTCCAATATACCATGGCAAAAAAGATCAGCTCCAAAATCACACGTGGAAGCGGCGAACTCGCCATCCTCTCCCTTCTCGCCGAACAACCACTCTATGGCTTCGAAATCGCCAAACAGATCGGCGAACGCACCAGCGGAGCACTCAAGTTCACCCTCGCCTCGCTCTACCCGCTGCTCTACGAGATGGAAAAGCGCGGATGGCTCGAAGGCCGCTGGCAAGCCAACGATGCTGGGCGCGACCGCCGCTACTACCGCCTCACGCCCATAGGCAAGCGCCAACTCGCCCCGCTGCGCGCCGAATGGCGCTCATTTTTCCAGGCTCTCGACAGCCTCGCAGGAGTCAGCCATGCCTGATTGGAAGAATCTTGTTCGCGAGCGAATGTTGGCGCTGAATCTGCCGCCCGACGCAAAGGAAGACATCATCACCGAACTCGCGTCACATCTGGAAGAAACCTACGCTCAAGCCCGAACCCAAGGCTTATCAGAAGCAGACGCGATCGATCTGACCATGCAAGAAGTAAGCGACTGGACCGTTCTGTCGAAGAAAATTAGCCACGCAAAGAAGGAGAGACCTGCAATGAACACGCGAACCAAAAGCTTGTGGCTGCCCGGAATGGCTACGCTCTTGGGATCAAGCCTGTTCTTGATGGTGCTTCAACGCACCACTTTTCAGCCGCGGCTCGTGTGGTTCGGACACGCAGCCATGCTGTTTTACTGGCCGTGGTTGGCTGGCCTGCCGGTGTTTGGAGCCGTGGGAGCTTATCTGTCTCGATGCTCCCATGGATCCATCAAAGCGCGTCTAGCGGCAGCACTCTCGCCGTCCATCGTGCTGCTCACAGCAATGTGTGTCTTCCTGTTCTGGGGATTGGCCGTCGAAGGTTTCTCGATGTTCCGCTTGTTCTACTTCGTACTCGCAGTAACAAACTGGGTAGCGCTACCGGGCGTAGCGCTTCTAGTTGGAGCAATGCCATTCCTGCGGAACACCGACTATTCAAAAGCAACAGAAGCCTGAAGCCGGAGGCCCAAGGTCGGCAGTCCAACAAAGACAGAGGTCAATGCTCGCTCCTACTCCTTCGGCGCCACATACTCCTTCGGCTTAGCCGATCCCTCGCCGAAGAAAAACATCTCCAACTGCTTCACGATGACTTCCTGATCCTCGCGTCGCGCCGGATTCAATCGATACTCATTCAGCAGCATCTTGCAATGTTCCATCCACATCTTCCAGGCTTCCTGCGAGACGTTGTCATACACCTTCTTCCCCAAGTCGTTGTCGAATGGAGGCTCGTCCAGCCCGGGCAGTTCCCTCTTCAACTTCACGCAAAACACAGTGTGCGCCATAATCTTCCTCGCGAATGAATCGCTCTCGCCTCTGATTAGCGGAGCCTTCTATCTTACACGCCCAAGAATTCCTTCGTGATCCTTCGTGTCCTTTGTGGTTAGCGCATTTCGCTGGGCTCTGAAAGATTCCGGACGACTCCCTATCTCCGCAACCGGGCCCAAATCATTCCCGCAATTCCCCAAATGGCGACCAACGGAATCAAACTAGCAAGCCCATGCAACCCGGCCATCATCCCCAAGTTAAACGCTCCGTAACCACCACCTGCCTCCGACGCCATCAACATCGAATCTCGATTCTCCGCCATCTGTCCCGACCAAAACGCCGGCCAAGTCGAATGCACAAGAGGACACGAATCCTGCATCGCCAACTGCGACGTCGTCGAAACCGCCATCAACGCCATCCCCACACTGACAAATGCCAGCACGATCAACACCCGCCTCCCCACAATTCCGGCGTGACTCCAACACAGTGCCAGTCCCAAACAGAACAAAGGAATGCACGCCCCCGCGTATCGCGGACCGAACGTCAGCCCCGCCTTCCACCAATAAAATGCCGCATTGAACAGAAAGTAATACAGGGCGATCCCGCCCGCCGCCAGCGCCGCCGCACGCTTTCCCGCTTTCCACATCCAATACAATCCCACGACTGCGCCCAGCAATACGGGCGAAGCAAAGAACAATCCCCGCGAGCATCCGAACAAAAGTTTCAACAGCCGGTCTGGGTGGGGATACGTCAACCCCATATATCCCTGCTGCTGCATAAACGAAAACGAAGTCGGATCGTAGTACGAATAACTCGGACGAAACGCTCCAAACGCCGCGTGCAAATAACTGAGCAGCGCAATCAAACAAATTCCCGCGCCCACGCCAACTCCCGCGATCGCTCGCCAACGTGCGGCCTTTCCGCGCGGCCACGCTTGCGACAAAGCCAGCACTGCGAGGATCGCCGACGCCGGAGCCGCCGGATACTCCGTCACTGTCGCCCATCCCGCCGATACCCCGACAGCAAGAGCCCACCAGAACTCCGCCGGCGCATCGCCCACCTTCAGCGCCGCGGCAAATGCAAATAGCAAGCACGCTCCCACCAGCGCGTGCGCCCAAAACAAGCTGGCGTACGCCCATACCGGAGTTCCCACGCACATCACGAATGCCGCAAAAAGCGCTCCCTTTTCGTCGCATCCAAATCGCAGCGCCAGAAAGAAGAGGCAAACTCCCGCCAGCGTAGTGGGTAGCCCGACCGCGCATGCCGTCACGACATACGACAAGATGAATTCTCCACGAGGCGACTCCGGATCCACACCCACGACGCGCATTCCGGCTCTCGCGGCCACGGCGAATGGCACCGCGAGAAACACTTGCCCCGGCGCTTTGTCCGAATAGTAGTGCCCCTGGAAGTGAGCCTTGTCCTGCGTGTTCTCGTGGTAGGCGTCGATCTGCAAGGTATGCCGCTCAACAATGGCGCGCAGCAGATCAAAGCGAGAGTTCTGGTTCCATCCCCCGCCCTCATAGAAGTAGCTAAACGAAAAAAGTGTCACCACCGCCAGCAAGAAAGCCGCCTTGCGATGGGACGATGAATTCTTTGTAGGGAGAATCATCAGGAGGACGGAATCAAACTGGTGGGCCCACCAGGATTTGAACCTGGAACCAACAGATTATGAGTCTGCTGCTCTAACCGTTGAGCTATAGGCCCGCAAACCCTCAATCTAGCACAATCAAAGGCAGGCGTCGGACCTCGGCCCTTCGAGCTCAACCCTCAGCCCTCGACACCACAATGAAGTCAGAGGGATGAGGTCCAAAGTCCGAAGCCTAATTTCCGAGGTCGACGGTCGGAAGCGGAAGCCGAGAGTTCAAAGCCGGAAGCTGTCTCTTCAGTCCCCCGCTGCAGAACCACTCCCAACCTCATCCCATATCCGATGACCTTTCGTCTCCCGCAGCAACAAGCTTCCAATCACAAACGTCATGCCCGCCACGATCATCGGGTAATACAATCCCGCATAAATATTCCCAGTCGCGGCGCACAGCGACAATCCAATCAATGGCAGCAAGCCTCCGAATACGCCGTTTCCAATGTGATACGGCAGCGAAACCGAGGTATACCGAATCTTCGCCGGAAACGCCTCAATCAAATACGCGGCAATCGGGCCGTACACCAAACACACGTACAGCACCTGCACGAACACGAGAAATACCAGCATCGTTACGTTCGGATCGGGCGCCTCTTTCGCTGCCACCAGTCCTCCCGTGGCATCCGTCGTCATCGCCGTGAGCGTGATCGCACCCGTCACCTTGTTACGGACCGAATGCACCGTGACAACGTTGTTTCCGGCCGCGCGCTGCATCGCTTTATAAATTGGGATATACGTTACGACGGCCAGCAGGCATCCCGCCATCATTAACTTCTTCCGCCCGATGCGATCCGAAAGCGCGCCCACCACCGTGAAAAAGGGCATCCCAATCAGCAGGGCAATCGCGATCACGATATTCGCCGTCCGCGGATTCACTTTCAAAATCGTCTGCAGATAAAACAACGCGTAAAACTGCCCGGTGTACCAAACCACTCCTTGCCCCGCCGTCGCTCCGAACAATGAGATCAGCACAATCTTCAGGTTCGCCCAATGCGCGAACGCATCCTTCAGCGGCTGCGTCGAGGCCATTCCAGAGCTCTTGATCTGCGCGAAGATAGGCGACTCCTTCATCTTCAGCCGCACATACAGCGAGACCGCCACCAGCAAAATAGAAATCAGGAACGGAATTCGCCAGCCATACGCGGAGAACGCTTCCTTCGACATCGATGACTGCGTCACCAGAATCACGATGAGTGATACGAACAATCCCAGCGTCGCCGTAATTTGAATAAAGCTTGTGTAGAATCCGCGCTTGTTGTCGGGAACGTGTTCGCCCACATACACGGCCGCCCCGCCGTATTCTCCGCCCAGCGCCAGTCCTTGCAGCACGCGAATCAGAATCAGCAGGATCGGCGATAGCCACCCAGCCGTCGCAAATGTCGGCAACAATCCGATCACTGCCGTGGCTCCGCCCATGATCGAAAGCGTCACCAGGAACGCGTACTTCCGCCCAACCAGGTCGCCAATTCGCCCGAAGAACAGCGCTCCAAACGGACGCACCAGAAATCCCACGGCGAACGTCGC
Organism: uncultured Acidobacteriota bacterium; assembly: GCA_963819455.1. Taxonomy (GTDB): domain Bacteria; phylum Acidobacteriota; class Terriglobia; order Terriglobales; family Acidobacteriaceae; genus Sulfotelmatobacter. The sequence continues at coordinate 64,448 of CAWFWF010000005.1, read as the reverse complement.
CAAATACGCGATGTAGGCGAACGTGTCATTTCCCACCGGATAGAACTTCGAAGCGAGAATCGCCGTCAGGCTGCCAAAAATATAGAAGTCATACCACTCGATCATCGTGCCTACTGCAGATGCGGAGATTACGCCCCATATGCTGTATCCCCCGCTACGCTCCATCGACTGAGTCGACATAGTGATCACTCTCCATTTGTTTTAGGAAATTCGATGGGCTCCTTACAGACACCACTCCCAGGGTTGGGATCCATTCGCGCGCCATTCTTTGTCTGGGGATTGTTTTCCGCCAGCCCTGTCAGTCGCAGGCTCGATGGCTACGCAAAGAGGAGACTATTTATACCCTAGAACGTCAGCATTGCGAAGCGTACGGCGCAGTTTCGAGTTTTCGGTTTCGGAATTCTACGCAGAACTCCGCACCGTCCGATCTACTGGAAACTCGAAACCAGAAACTTCGAAACTACCTTCAGCTACCCCTTCCCCCAGACTGCCCGTCTAAACAGAACCAACAAATCTCATCCGTCCGCGCGCAACGACAATCGCTTGTGAGATCAAATACCGCAGACTGAAGGACAATTCCGCCGATGCCAGTGACCCGTTCCGCAATTCTGTTCATTCTTTTGGCAGCTACGCTCTCGCCCCTCGCGAATGCCCAGACCGGCCTTTGGACCACCCCCGACGCTTACCTCGGCCAAACTCCTCCTTCGGACACGCCCAAAGCCTTTCGCTCCCGGCCTTCTCGCTGAGAGCGGGACGTTCATCATGGGCCGCGTCGCTTTTTCGAAAGACGGTACGGAATTTTATTTCGCCCAAAACGATTCGTGGGAGAGCGGGCAGCATGCCAAATTGAAGATGATGAAATTTGCCGATCATCACTGGGGAAAGGCCAGCGTCATCGGCGAGCAATTTCTCTCCCCCACGCTGTCAATGGACGAGTCCATTCTTTATATGAGGAAAGGCGGAATGAAGAACGTCTGGAAGTCGCGCCGCAGCGGCGATGGCTGGAGCGCGCCCGAGACGTTCCTCTCGCCCACCTTTGGCGTCTACGATTTCATGCCGACGAAGAGCGGGAACATCTATGTCGGCAGCGACCCCGATCCCGACGACGTGAAGAATGGCATCACTTACGCCTTCAGTGTGATGACTATGTCGAGCGGGACCCCTGTCGTAAAGAGTCTGGGACAACCGCTGAATGAACCGGGATTCAATGGCGATCTGTACATCTCCCCCGACGAGTCCTACATGATCGTCAGCGCCAAAGAGACGAAGACGTACGAGTCCGAGCTATTCATTTCGTTCCGCAAGCCCGACCATACGTGGACAGCGCCCATCAGTCTTGGGACCGAAGATCAACGACACCATCGCTCACCGCTGGGGACAATACGTCACGCCGGACGGAAAGTATCTCTTCTACTCCCATGGCACGAGCGAAAAGGATTGTGCAATTTACTGGGTTCGTTTCGACACACTGCTGGAAACCCTAAGGCCGAAGAGTTTTTGAGGTAGGGATTCGCCGGAGGCACACCGGCGATTGGGATTGCGCCTGGCCTTGCGCGCGTCTATACGCCGGCGGATCGCCGAAGCTTCGCCGCAGCCGACGCAAGCTCTGGCAAAGACGGAACCGATTCCGGACTCGTTAGCTTGCTTTCCGGCAACCCTGCGCCGCTCTTGAAAAATTCCACGAGCATCTCCATCGCAAGATCGGTATTCGGACGAATAAATATCGTTGCTGCCAGCGTTCCGTTGCGCACCCAGGCCTGCCCCGTCTTCGGCATTCCGTCGCAACCCGTAACCGGAATCTTCATCCAGCGGGCACGATCCGATTCCGCAATCTCGCTGAACGCTTTTCGGGCACCCACCGCCATGCTGTCATCCTGCGCGCCCACCAGGTCGACACGGCTTTCTTGAGAAGTGCGCAACCGCAGCCATGAACTGACAACCTTGTACGCGCTCTCTTCGGTCCAGTTCGCGCGCATCGACTTCACCTGTACATTCGCCGGCTTGGTCTTCATCATTCCTGCGGTACGCTCTTTCGCCGCAGAACTGTTTGCCGGGCCTTCGATATAAAGAATGTTTCCGCCCGTGGGCAAGAGCGCCGCGAACTGCTGTCCCTGGATCTTTCCTACTTCCTGATGATCGGAACTGATGGCGAACACCGGAACCTTGAATTGCCGCCTGAGTTCGGCGATGTAGTCGACTTCATGATTCAGCACGACCCAGCCGATTCCCGCGGCTGCGGCCGCCCGCGCAACTTGCGGAAATGCCGTTCCTCCCGCCGGTTCGAACATGATCGCATTCGGGCGCGCTCCCGAGTCCTGCACGTAGTGCAGCAACTGCTGACTCTGGGCCACCGCATCATTGTTTGCGTGGATGATCTTTACGTCGACGCCGAGCAACCGACCGGCTTTCTCCGCCGCAGCAGCCTGCTCCTGCTGGTAGTCGTTGTCATCGTTTGTGAGCGAAACTAGAAAGCTGAGCCGTTTCATGGATTTTCCTTGATGAAATGATAGGCCCAAGGGAAGAGTACCGAATGTAACTACGGTAACGTATAAGAGGTGGTTTCGAGCCGAGGGAAAGAAGCTTTTCTTGCGTAGATCTCAACCGGAGTCTAAGCGCCCGCCGCCAGTGCCTTGGGGCCTTCCCCGCTCATAAAGCTCTTCAGGCTTGCATCGAGTGCCTCGCGGCTCGCCTCATCCAGATAGACAAATCGGAAAGGCTGCATCCATCCCTGCGTCGCCCACATGGGAAACAACATCTGCGCCTTGCCGCGGATCGTCGTCTCGTTGAGATGGAAGATGGCTTCAACTTCCAGCTTTTCATCCAGCGGCTTCTCCAGATGGATCATTCCGCCCGTAGTCGAAAGCTGGTGAATCGCGGCCTGCACCGATCGTTTGTTCGGCAGCTGTAGCAGAACCAACACCGATCCGCGCAACTTCACACGAAAGGGGCGGCATGCGGTTTTCTCGATGGGGTCTGGCTTAGCAGCAGGCAACAGCCGCGCCGAAGACTCGAAATCGTCTGTCATAGGCCTTCAAAAAGTATCGCAGCGCCGCGAGGAGGACAGAAGTTACCAAAGCCCAAGAGAACATCTGCGCCCAATCCCACGAAGGACGGGCCTTTAGCATGGCCGCGCGCGAACCAGATTGTGAAAGCCAGGTGATGACGAGGTAGGAAAGCGTTCCGAACGACAACAGGTGATAAGGAAGAGAGAAAGCCTTTTCAGTGGCCGACACCACCGTGGAAGAGCGCCCCTTCAGAGCCTGCCCTGAGCTTGTCGAAGGGGCCGTGTAAAGCGACACCAAACGAATGACGGGCTTTACGCCCCCGTTCCTCAAGGGCCGGAAGTCCACTCGCCGCCTCGATGCCCCACAAAGCCGTGAAAAAACGCCCACATCCCGGAGAACTACCGTGGAAGGTTCTAGATAAATCGTGGAAGAGGCGTATCGTTAAAACGCCGACGCAACCGTAGAAGAATGCAGCATGTCGAACGCCGACACAACCGTGGAAGAGCGGCCCTTTAGGGCCGCGTAAAGCATATACAAGAATTCGGGGCTTCAGCCCCCGCCCGCTACTTGCGTCCTGGATGCAACTCCGCTCCATCCGTAAACAGGTTATAAGGCCACACTTTTTTCTGAGCCGGAACCTTCGCCTCCGCCGCTGCGGGCTCGTCCTTCGCCACAATTCCCCAATCCGCCGGAGGATCCGCAATCCCCCACACATTTCCCTGCGTATAGAGAGATGCACCCACCAAAAAATACAGGCCATCGTTGCCCAGCGGAAGACAATTTGCCACGCGTGCGGTCACGCTTCCGCCTCCCGGCAATCCACTTAGCATGATCGGAGTCTCCAGTTGCAGCGCCTCCGAGGCGCGAAATCCGCAACCCTGAGCGCTCACCACCAACACCATGCACTTCTCGCCAAACGGACGCCTGCGGTCCAGGCTGATGACACTCACCGGAATCTCCACCCGCAATCGGGTGCTCCGGCGCATCGCTTTCGCTGTCAGAACTTCCATATCAGGAATCACTTTCCAGAGTCCACAACGGGACGCCGGTCTCCGCATCTATTCTTGCAGATTCACCTCAAACCAGCCGGTGACAAAAGTAACCACGGCAACAGACGATGTCATCATCATGACGGCCAAAAGCGAGACGACATCCCAACTCGATGTCATCCTGAAGAAGACGAAAGCCTTCTGAGGGACCTGACGAAGCCCATGCAGCGGCAATGCAGCCAGCAAGAACCGCCATGCTACCCGCCCCTTACCGGCTAGCCAGCCCTCCTGCCGTCTCGCCGCCATCCAGCGTAAACACTTGCCCGGTGGCGAAGGCCGCGTCGTCCGACGCGAGATATGCGAACAGCGCGGCAATCTCCTCCGGCGCGGCGTGCCGTCCCATCGGGATCTTCGCATTCACCTCTGCGAGCATCGCGTCCGAATATTCGGCGCGCTGCATCGGTGTCAGCACATACCCAGGCGCCACCGCGCACACTCGCACCCTCGGAGCAAGTTCCAGCGCCATCGACTTCGTCAGCTCAATCACTCCCGCCTTTGTCGCGTTGTAATCGGCGTAGTACGGATATCCCATCACCCCATTAGTCGATGCCGTCTGCAGAATCACTCCGCTGCCCTGTTCAACCGAATAGCGCTCCCACATGTGTCGCGCCGCCGTTTGCGCCATGTAAAACACTCCGGTCAGATTCACCGCGATGACCCGCTCCCACTCCTCGGGAGTAATATCGAGAAACTTGTGGCGGACGCTGATGCCTGCGTTATTCACCAGCACGTCCACGCCGTCCATCCGCCGGATCGCTTCCGCGAACGCCGCTTCCACCTGCATCAGGTCGGTGACGTCGGCAACGATCGCTTCGCTCAGCGCGGGCAACTCCTGCTTCACTCGTCCGCAAGCGGTAGCGTCGCGATCCAGCACGCACACCTGCGCGCCCTCTTCGAGAAAGCGCGCAGCCGTGGCCGCGCCAATCCCGCTCGCTCCGCCCGTGATCAGAACTCTCTTGCCCTTGAGCCCGCGCATAAATGCCTCCAGATCGGATGAGTGAAATAAAACATCTTAGATCGCAAGCACTTCAGGATAACGAGCGCTCAGGGATAAGACCAGAAGGAATCAATCGAGGTGGCCACGATGTACCTCAGCGCACTCAGCGTCGTCTCAGCGCTCTCTGCGGTTAAGCTCTTGAATGTAGTCTTTCGAAGAAACTCGGGTGCCGTTACGCGCGGCGGGCGCCGCGCACTGCAACTTCCTACCGCAACAAAGCAAGAACGTCGCAGGTGCGCTCGATCGTCTGTTGCTGTTCAATCGTGGGATTGGTGAACTCGATGCCGTGCGTGAAACCATCGCGGTTCCTTACCACTCCGCGGATCACCAGTTCTTTCGAGTAATAAGGAAGGACTAACTCCATCGTGATGCTGCTGCCGGGTTCAATCGCCCGCGTGACAAACAACCGCAGTCCACCCTTGCTGACGTCGCTTGCCTGTCCCACGAGTGTGGATGGTTTTCCATTCTCCACGATGGTGACATTCACTTCGATCCGGACGTCATACCGCTCCCAGCGGCGCTGTTCCCTTTTCGCCATTCCCCTAACTCTCCACGGCCGCCATTCACGCAAGCGACCCCACCTCTACTTTTTCGTACTTCTCACGGATGGTCAATCCATTCCGCATGTTTTCGCCCAATTCTGCGTAACCAAAGTGACATGCCTTCCGCGACAAAGTTGAATCCAATCGAAAACAGGACTCATCTCCCCCGAAACACCCGTCCTTCTTGGGGTTCAGGGCTCTCTACTATCGCGCCTCGCAGTAGGCAATCAAACGCAGAACAACTTAACTCAGCAGCCAGCGGCGCGCACGCGAATTGTTTGCGGCACGCCTCGAAGCTGCGTCAGCAATTCCTCATCGCATGCGCGATTGATGTCGTAGATCGCATAGCCCAAATTCCCGCGCGTTGACAGCACCTGTCGTTCAATGTTGATTCCTCGGTCGGCGAGGATGTCGTTAATCGCGCGCAGAATTCCCGGCACGTTGTGATGGATATGCATCAGCCGGTACGATCCCTCTTCGTATTCGAGATGCACCTGCGGCAGGTTCACGCTCATCGTCGAGTCGCCGGTCTTCAGGTAATCGAGCAGCTTGGCCGTCACGTACTGTCCGATATTCTGCTGCGCTTCTTCCGTGCTTCCGCCCACGTGCGGCGTCAGGATCACATTCGACTGGCCGCGCAGCGCGCTCACAAACTCCGCGCCCGATTCCGGTTCCTGCGGAAACACGTCTACCGCCGCACCGCCAACCTTGCCCGACTTCAGGCACGCCGCCAGCGCCTCGTGATCGACCACAAATCCGCGGCTCAAGTTCAGGAAGCATGCGCCATCTTTCATCGCCGCGAATTCTTCTTGGCCGAAGAGATTCTGATTCGTCGGCTTGCCGTCGACATGCAGCGTGACCACGTCGGAAATCTCCAGCAACTCGCGAAACGGGACGCCGCGCGCATTGCCGCGCGCCAGCACATGCGACACGTCATAGAAGACGACGCGCATTCCCATCGCCTCGGCCAGGTCCGAAAGCTGCGAGCCGATCTTGCCATAGCCCACGATGCCGAGCGTCAGCCCGCGCACCTCGTGCGCGCCGGCCGCCGACTTGTTCCACTCCCCGCGATGCATCTCGCTCGACGCCGCAAACGTCCGCCGCAGCAGCAATATGATCTCCCCGATCGCCAACTCGGCCACCGACCGCGAATTCGAGTGCGGATCGTTGAACACCGCCACGCCGCGATCGCTCGCAGCCATGCGGTCGATCTTGTCGACGCCAATGCAGAAGGCGCCCACGGCAACCAGTTTCGACGCGGCCGCGAGCACGTCCGCGGAAATCGGCGTCTTCGAACGCACTCCCAGGATGGATACGTCGCGGATCTTCTCCGCCAGTTCGCCCTCGTCGAGCGCAGCCTTTACCGACTCGACGTCGTGCCCCGCGGCGCGAAATCCCTCCGCCGCCGCCGCACTGATGTTCTCCAGCAACAGTACTTTCAAGCCCCCTCCGGAATCTGAACCAGCCTGTGTGGGATCAGAGAATTATCTCAAACGCCACAGGACCGAGCCCATTTGCGTCGGGCGTGGCTATCTTCTTTTGCTCCTTACGCCATTTCTTTTTACCCATGGCTTGCGGCGTGGGCTGAATTCTTTCGCTCCTTCGGGGCCTCCGGGTTCATTCTTTGCTGGCGGCTTTTTGTTTGGCTCTCGAGCTGACGAGTTGAAGTTTCCGTTTCCAATGCTCGCCGGGAGTGACAGCTTTTGTGGCGGCACGACTTCGTTTGCGTTTTGTTTCCTGAAATCGTGCGGAGGGACTGGTTGCTGCGCCGGGCTGCTGGAGCGGGCCTCATCTGCCTTTCGCTCTTCTGAGGCGCGGATTAAGCGTGCCCGGATTCCATCGATGCGGTCTCTTTCGACCTGGGCTTTGGCGGCTTGCTCGATCTCTCGTTGGTGTTCGCGTGTGGGATATGGGGGGACTTGTGCGCTGTAGGGCATGTCGGGCTCGGTGGCGGGGCTGCGGCCCGGTACTTCTGGGCCGCCTGGACGGGGCATGGCCCCGTCCCCACATGTGCCGGATGCGGCGGCTGTCCCCACATGGGCCTCGTAGTCGGGAATATCTTTGACCATCTTGCTGGCAGTGGCGAACATTACGCGGCTGGCATTTTTCACAGCGATGTGGAGGGCACGAAGGATGAGTTCTGCGCCGCGCACATCGATGGTGTCGCGCATGAGCGCGTTGATGACTTCCATCAGCGAGGCCTGGATGGATTCTTCGTCCTCAAGGATGGCGATGGGGTGAAGGCGCGACTGCGGCGGTTTGCGGACACCGCGATGCGCGTGCTGGTGGAAGTAACAGAATTGCTCTCCGCGGAGAGTGGGGGAGCCGCAACGGACTCCGGTGACCTTGATATGAGTGCAGGTAGTTGGCATAGAAATCCTGTCGATGATTTTTTGGTAGTTAGCCGCTAAAATCTTGGCTTCATGGGAGTTAGGAGCGGAGTCGATGACGACGTCCGCGTAAAAATATTGGAAACATTGGGTTTGTCAGCAAAATATTGCGAACAATGGAGTTAATGGGACTATTGCGGAGCGGAGGGAGTTTCGATTCGGGAATCCAGGGTTCGGGCTCGCGGCTTTCGGCTTCTGGCTCCCGACTTTGCGCGGGCGGCAGGCTTCGGACCTTGGACCTCGGACCCTGCGATGGGATTAGGGAGGACGCCTGGGCGTTCGATGATGAAGCTGGTTTGGGATCTTGGTTGGACACGATCCCAGTTTTCCGCTACGAGTTTTCTCAGTAAAGGTTGGATGTCACAAGAATGGGATTTATTTTTGTGGAAAACGTTCGCGGGGGGCCGAAACTGCAGCGTGGAATGGCAGTCGCCACGTTTTCCCGTGACGAGGTGGAACTCCCCGCCCGGATTCCCCGGGATCTTAGATTTCGATTCTGTCTGACTTGTCGTGATTGCAGTCGTGGCACGTCAGCCTAAGGTTATTCTCGTCGGAATTGCCTCCCCGCGACAAAGGTATGCGGTGATCAAATTCGACCTCGTTGTCGAGTAAGTGCTTACCACAGTGTTGACACGTGTAGTTGTCGCGACGCACGACACGAACTTTTGTCTTAAAGGCTATGTATCGCCCAGTTCGCCGCGACTGGGAAGTCTCGGTGAAACCCTCGCTGACGAACACAACCGGGCAGATATGTCCAAAGACACTACAAGACATGGAGGCGATGTCTTCCGGTATTCCTTCGGGATGAGCATCAGGCACGAAGTGGGAGACCTGACTCTTTAGCATTTTACGGCGCTTGGGATCTAGCGCCTTGCCATCGCTGAATTTGCCAGAATCGAGACATGTCTGCAAGTAAGTGTTGTGATCAATGGCTTTGTGCCTGGTCATGGGCAATAGCGGAAATTGTTCGACGAGTGGCCCGTACGGGCAATACCGGAGTTCCCAACATGGTTTGCAGACTCTGCGAGACGCGGCGCGCCACTGCTTCAGAAATGTTTTGTCGTCGACGGATTTCGGAATCTCTAGGGCCTCACGGACGGAAGGATGCAGAAAGTTCTTGCTCTCCGATGGGCTCTTCTTTGATTTCTTTGCCCTACGCAAGATTGTTTCCGTGCGTCATAACCCTGCCTCGATTCGTTTCGTAAGCTCGGAGTGAACAACAGGCTGAGCCGATCTTGAGCGGGTTAATTTCCATTCTTCTCCAAATCACCGAGCCCGTAATACATCTTGTCCCACAATTTATTTTCAGAGCACGGGATTTTGTCGGCGTTGCCATCAATCTTCCTGAGTTCAGGTATCCATTCCCAATGGGCCTGGGCAAAATCTCTAAATTTGCTCAGGAACCTCATGTATTTGTCGACCGAATTCGAATCGTTGAGCGCGAAAAACCTATCCACGCGACTGTCCTCGATGGGAAATGCGTTGGGATTCAGAAAATGCCAAAACTTTGTGGCCCATACTTGCCAGTTTCGCTTTCCATGCAGTGGCTTCACAAATGGGCGATAAAGAATCTCGATGTTGTTTCGGTTCGGTATTTGCGTCATTAGAGGCAAAGCCGAAGAAGCCGCTCGCTCGAACTCCTCGCGGTTCGCCACGATGTCCCGGGTAATCTCCGGAATTAGCGCGTACGCAGCCTTGAACCCGGCTGCGCCGCCATAGTCGCGACCGATGAACTCCACTTGCTGCAGAATCTTTGCGGAGGATTTTCCAAGACCTGCGCCAAACATTTCCCGGGCACGGTCATCGAGGTCGGCGTTCTTGAGTACGCCGTAAATGCCCTCGTTGTATACCCTAACCGCTAGACAGGCGCGATCAAGAGTGACTGTGTGGCAAGTGGTTGCTGGCATCTTAGCTATTCCTCCTTCGAAGCTATTTCACCGGATGCCGTTTCTCGCTGGTGAGGCGCCTCGTGAGCTGCGCCTCCATATTGCTGGGGAGAACAATGGTCAGCTCCATGTGCTTTCCGTGAAAATGGATTCTGAGTTCAGCGCGCGAAGTCTTCATGTAACTTACTTTCTTGACAGGTTTCGGCATTGTGCCTCCGGATTTTTTCAGACATCAGGGTATACTTCTCAGGCGCAAATCCCAATGGTCGGCGACCTTTGTACACTTTGTATTAATGACCGCAAAGCCCACTATAGTGGAGGGATCTGGCACGAGGGAGCCAGAGGTTTTTTTCGTCCCTGCGGGACTTATTCCACTTACGGCATCGCTTACCCAGGACTTACGTCCGGGGCTATCTCATATCCGTCCCTACGGGACGGGGCTGAGGGCAGGCTTGGATTTGTCTGTCTGAGAGTTCTACTGGGCATTTGGTCCCGTTTCAGTGGCTGCGTCTTCTACGATTCTTTTTGCTTCCGATGAGAGTTATGGATTCGTCGGGTCCTTCAGGCGCGCTTTTTGCGCGCCTTCAGGATGACAGGCTGTTGAGGGCGTTTTCAGAAGTGCGGATTTGCGGAAATCACTTCTCGAGCAGCGGAAGGATTGCCGCACTCCGTGAGCGTCGTGGGTAGTGCCGGCGGACAGCAGGTCCCTCGGCTTCGCTCGGGATGACAATGCTGCTTCCACACATCCGATCATCCCGGAGAATACAACGCCGCCCGCGTGCCGATACACCTGGCCGCCGGACAGCCGGGGGCGGCTGTCCCCACATGGCTTTATATGCCGGCGGACAGCTCCTTCGACTTCGCCATGCTCTGTTGGATTCTGATTGTCGGAGGTTGACGACTATCCAACTTTTCGATTCCGCTCGATTGCGCGCATTGCTTCGTACTTGTCTTTTTTGATTGTTTCGTCTGATAGCAGAGTAGTGAGTAAGGCGGTGAGCTGGCTCAACTCGAAAGGTTTTTCCAAAAACCCAGTGCGCGGATGAGAGGATGCGGACGTTACGACTTGCGCGTCGATTGCTCCTGAAATAAATACGACAGCCAACTCGGGCAAGATACTGCGTGCCCTCTGTACCAACTGCCAACCGCCGCCGCCCGGGAGGATCATGTCGGTAATCAAAACACTGACACGCTCCCTCAGCGCCAAGATTTGCGCATAGCCATCTGCAGCGGTCGCTACTTCCGTGGTCAGGAAGTTGTTTTGTCGGAGGTGTTCACACAAAACCCATCTCATGAGTGGATCATCGTCCACGATGAGAGCTACTCTACCGGTGGATTGGCTGATCTGGCGATCCGCGTTGTGAGCCTCTGGATCGGGGGGACGCGGCGCGTCGGACGACCCGATAACTCTATTTACAGCGTCCAGAAAACGCTGCATAGATTACCTCACAAGAAAGAGTACGAGCTTAGCGGACAAACTCATGCACCGGTGGAGATGTTGAGAATCGTTACGATTTCCGAACGAAGACACAGTGTTGTACGATTCCCGACCATTGCGTCGGTATTTGTTCGTGTCGCGGAAGGGATGCTGATTCGCAAAAGGAACTGGTCAGGTGGGTCGAAGAATGAAATGAGGGTTTTGCAACATTTACTCCCGCGCATCCGGCAAAGGATGCCGTCCCTCGTTCAGAACGTGGAAGCTGGGTACTGTCACAAGTGAATCGAGAGCGTTAGCGAATAGTCGCCGTACCTATCTCAAAGCCCGCCATATGCCTGATTGTCAAAACCCCCTTGGCGTATTTACGAACTTTTTATGAATCAATTATTCGAACTTTATAGCTTTCCGTATCCAATCGAGTGGTTGAATGAGTCCGGCGATTCCTCAGACGGTAAGGCTTGGGCTCGGAGAATGAAACGTTTGGGACCTCAGCAATCACGCTGGACTGAGCGGAGTGCACGATTGACCGGTCGAGAAAGGAAATACGATGTCGATTGAAGAAGTATCCGCAGAGAAATTGGCAGAACTTTTCCACCACTACCACCAAAACCTTGGGGCTCATCGCCACGGCACCACCGGAGTCGATCCTGAAGGGTGGGAACAAATGCCGCAGCAGGACAGAAGTCTACTGGTGGCTGCCGCCCGTTTGACATTGCTGGAACTAACATCGACGGTCGAGAAGGAAGAATATGGACGGCGATATTTCGCGAAGCCGGGAGAGGCCGAGTGGGGCTGCTGAGACTGGGGTTCGCAGCAAGCGGGGCAGCCACACCACCGATGTCGTCCTTCATCGACAGGCTCTAATCGGCCGCATAATGTTCCAGGCAGGGTTCGAGAAGTATTTACCGGGAGCGGAAATGGAACTGGCAACTCCTTTCTCCATGTAAAGTGTTTGGCCTTGGAGAAAATTGAAGGAGAAACGCTCACGCCCATTGCAAAACTCTCGGACGCGATGTCACTTGCATCGGGCTGCCGACGCGAATCGAGTACTTCTGCATGAAGGTTATGGATTCGTGGGGTCCTTCAGGCGCGCTTTTTGCGCGCCTTCAGAATGACAAGCTGTTGAGAGTTCTCGTGGAATGGGTTCCGGTGCGCGCTTCGAGCGGCGGAAGGATTGCCGCACTCCGTGAGGTCGTGCGTAGTGCCGGCGGACAGCAGGTCCCTCGGCTTCGCTCGGGATGACAATGCTGCTTCCACACATCAGATCATCCCGGAGAATACCAAAAGCCTGCGGCCCGATACACCTGGGCCGCCGGACAGCCGGCAAAGGCACTCGCTTCGCTCGGGACGGACGAATGCGTCCGTCCCTACATGGGCAACCTCTGATTCGCCTACTGGCGGCGGGCCCAGTTTTGCAGGGCGTTTCTGGTGAAGGCGGCTAGCTTTTCGCCCATCCATGGGACGCGGCGGAGGCGGTCGATCTGGGAGTGCTCCCACTCGATGCGGGAGTCATAGCTCCAGCGATGCAGATAGTCGGCGAGGGCCTTTTGTTCGGCCTGGCGATCGGTGGTGACGCCGCGAAATTCGGCGATCACGTTTTCGTAGAGAGCCTCCCAGCGGGAGACGGCTTGTTCGAGATCGGCTTCGCGGCGGGCCAAGCGGCAGACCTCCGCCGCGTCTGCGGCGTTGTAGCGGGCAATTTCGCGGCGCAGGATTTCGGGCTTCAGAGGCTCGGTCAACACGCCGCGTCCGAAATTCATGTGCCGGAGTTCGTCGAAGTTCGCGGACGTCACCATCGGCCCAGTGCCGGCAAAATCGCAGAGGATGACGGCACAGCCCACGGTCATCGCTTCGAGCGCGCAGCGGGCCTTGGCGAAGACGAGATCGTAGGAGGGGAGAAGCGATTCGGGATGCGCGAGCGAAACTCCGGAGCCGGCGCCGACGGCGTCGGCGAGCACTCCTTCCTGAAGACAGGCTTTCTTCACCGAGGGAACGTGTTTGTCGCTGTTGCTGAAAACGAGGGCGCGCTGGGGCCGCTCGGGCAGCGGCGGACGGATGGAGAAGCGGGCAAGGTCGACGGCATTCTCGATGACTGCGATGCGCTCGCGCGGAATGGAGGCGACGCTTTCCACGCGCTTGCGGCAACGAAGATCGACGGCGACGTAGCGAAGAATCCGCGGGAAGAAGAACGGTTCATCGAAACGCGCGGTGGCGTCGTGGCAAACGTAGATTGCGGGCGCGTCGGGAAATCGCAAGAGAGCTTCGACGACCTGCGCGTGATGCTGTCCATGGATGATGTCGGGTGGAGTGGCGATGGAGCTGAGATCGGCGGTGGTTGCGATTCCCGCAGCGGCTAGCTCTTTGGCAATCTCGCCGAGGATCGGGGCGTAGACAACGACTTCATGTCCTCGGCGCTGGAGCGCGAGAGCGAGGTCGCGGACGACGATCTCCGTGCCAGTTCGCGTGTCGACAATCTTGTTGGTGATGAGGATTTTCACGCGTCCTCAGGAGGCGACCTGGCCTTTGACGAGCGGCCGCGCTGTCGCGGCGACATGGCGATCGATCGCCTGCTCGAGCGGCAGAATGTGTTCGTGGTAGCGGATTACGGAATCGTACTCTCCCTGGGCGACACGCTTTTCTCCCCAGATTTCGTAGAACGGTTTTTCGGGGACAGCGGGACGCGCTGTGGTCACGCGCTTCAGACATTCGGTGCGGAAGTGCTCGCCGCCACGGCTGGCGACGGCGGCCTGCACTTCGTCGCGCAATTCGAGGTAGGCGTGGGCGGCGTCTAACTTCGCGCGGAGTGTCACGTCGTCGAGTTGCACGTGCCAACAGCGGCTGTCGTGCGTGTCCTGCCGGCCGTGTTCCCATTCGGTGAGGCAGACTTCGTAGTTGGCGAGTTCGCGTCCGGTGGCCAGACGCGAGGATTCGGCGGCGGCATTGATCAATGTGCGGCAAATATCATGCGCCGGATTGAACCATTCGGTGGCGTCTCCGGCGACAACTTCGATGTTGTGAGTTTGAAACGAAGACACGAAATGGTCGAGCAGGTGGAGGAAGAAATCGTGATCGTGTGCGCGGATGGCTCGATAGATTTCGCGATCGGTAACCGCACCGAAAATCTCTCCGTGATCGCAGCCCAGGCTGGCGAGAAGTTTCGTGGTGGAGGAGAGACGGGAAATGCCGGAGCGTCCCGAGCCATCGGTAAGAACGTAGACGCGTGCGCGATTGGCCTGTGCCCATCCGAAGACGCGGAGTTCATGTCCGGGATGCGCAACCACGAGGGCGGTGCGCCCGTAGCGCGCGACCGGTGAAACGCCGGACGACAGCATCGGCAAGGCTCCCTTCACCATCCGCAAGCTTTCAAGGATGGGACATCATACAACGGAAGGAAGTCGGAGAGATGTCGCCTAGATGGGGCGGCCTTTGAAGAAGTAAATCAGTTCGATGATCAGGATGACGACGACCATCAATTCGAGGACGAAGGCGCGAGACTGGTTGAATTGCTCGACCATGAACTTATACAGATCTTCGGCGGTCTGAAGTTTTTCTTTGACTAAGTCCTTGTAGTCGGGGACGCCGACTTTGGCGGCGCACAACTTATACAGGCGCGCAGAGAACATATCGCTGAGGAACTTGATGGCGTTGTCGGCGCGCTCGGTGAGTTCGTTGACGTCGATCAGCACGGTGTGGAGTTTCGCGGCGGCGCGGGCGGTGCGCCAGCGTCCCCAGAGGCCTCCGCCACCGGCGTCGAGAAAGTCGTAAACCTTTTCGAGTTCGGTGGTGAGCAACTCGTCGTAGTGGCGGAACTCGAGCAGCTGCGAGTTGGCGTATTGCAGAAGTTGGATGGCCGTCTCGGCGCCCTGCTGCGTGTCGTAGAGGAACGCGGCATTCCATCCGATAACGGCGAGGTCGTTGGGATAGTAGGAAATGCGCGACTGAAAAATTTCCTGGCGCTCGCCGTCGGAGAGCGTGGCCATTTCTCCGCGGACCACCTGGGCAATCTGGTTGCGGTTCTCGGCGAGAAGTTCGTCGGCGGAAGGCGATCCGTCGATTTCGCGGACGTGAAAGATGAAGTAGTCCTCTTGCAGGAAGTCAGTCGTGTAAGGCTTAATCAGCGCGGAAGCGGCGAGCGCGAGCTTCTGCTTGACGATGCGCAGGGCTAACGATTCGAAGTTCGTGTCGGAGGTCCAGCGGCAGGAAAGTTCGACGAGCTTATCCCATCCGCCGGAAAAAGGCAGCTCGAATTCGAGGCTGACGACGCCGTAGTCGTAATACTTGATCTCGCCGGCAAGGCGCTCGCCGGATTCGAGGATGAGGGGCTCGAGAGTCTCCTCGACCGGGGGGCGCTGGTAGCGAACATATGCGGGCGCCTTCTTGAGGCTGGCTTCGGCCTTGCGCGCCGGGAAAATCTTGCGGAGCTCGTCGAGGCGAATCTCTTCGCAGACGTCGAACTGGATCAGAACCAGGACCGATCCGCGGAGGGGACCGGGGACGACCGTCTCGATGGCAGGCACCGGGGTGGCGTCCGTGGTGATGACGGTTGTGAGTTCGCGGTCCATGAGATTTCCTTGCTAGGCCGCGGTGAGAAAGGCGCGAGACGAGGCGGCGTGCGGCTGGGATCTATTATCTCAGGAGAGCGGGGGGCGGTATAGAGCTCGTAAGTAGCTGATATCCCATGGCTTTTTGATTGCGGTTACCTTTTTCTGGTTGCGGCCCAGAGCAGCAGTCCGCCGGCGGCCAAGGCTCCTAGTCCCAGGCCAGCTCGCTTCATGGAGGCGTTCACTTCGGCTTTCCGCTCGCGGACTAATTGCGACTCGGGGTAGGGGTCGTCGCGATCAAGGGCCGAGGGCTGGAGCGCCATCTGCAGGACTTCGGCTACGTGCAGGGCGTGGCGTCCGGTGCCTTGGGCGATTTGTTCGCGGCAACTGAAGCCGTCGGCGATGATGAGCCAGTCGTCGGGCGCGTTGCGGACTGCGGGCAGAAGTTCGAGTTCGCCGATCGCGGAAGAGATCTCGTACTTGTCGTGCTCGAAGCCGAACGATCCGGCCATGCCGCAGCATCCGGGAGCAGGCGTGGTGTAGTTGACACCGAGACGGGTGAGGAGCGACTCCTCGGCGGTCATCTTCATGATCGACTTGTGATGGCAGTGACCATGGAGCAAGGCTTTGCGGTTAAGTTGCGGGAGCGGCGATCCGGTGGCGTTGCGTTCGAGAAATTCGCTCAGCAGGAATGTTTGCTTGCTCAGTGCCTGCGCGCGTTCGTCGTGCGGAAAAAGATTCACGAGTTCGTCGCGGAAGACGGCGACGCAGCTTGGTTCTAGTCCGACGACGGGGATTCCGGCTTCGATCTCGGGTTCGAGTTGGTCGAGAATTTCGAGCAGGAGGGATTGGGCGCGGTCGAGCATTCCGAAGTCGTAGAGCGGGCGCCCGCAGCAGAGGTTGGCGCGCGGGACGATGACGCGGTATCCGGCGGTTTCGAGGACTTCGACGGCGGCCTTCGCGGTGGAGGGGAGGAAATAGTTGTTGAAGGTGTCGGCCCAGAGGAGGACGGCGGGCGCGTCGTCAGGGGCTAAAGCCCCATTATCTGGGTACGCTTGACGCGGCCCTAAAGAGCCGCTCTTCCACTCGAACCCCTCGCGGGCTGAAGCGCCGCTCTTCCACCCAGATCCTTCGGGCTCGGAGCCGCTGCCCTTCCACTCTTCACGTTCATACGACGTTGGGGCGCTTCCCTCCCACTCTCGCTGCTTCCCACGCTCGCTCTCCCTCGCGGGACGGACGAATGCGTCCGTCACCACATGAACTGGTGCGATAGAACCATTGCTTGAAGGTTTCTGGGGCGAAGGCTGGGATGCTGCGTTGCGGGGGGATGTGTCCGAGGAACTTGGCGATGTCGCGGAGGAAGGGGAGTTGCGTCGTTAGATTAACGACTCCGGGAGCGATTGAGGCGAGGCGCGCCCAGAAGTCGATGTTGCCGAACGCATAGGCGTTCAGCGGACGAAAGCGGCCTTCGTAGTAGTGCGAGAGAAATTCAGCTTTGTAGGTCGCTACGTCTACTCCGACCGGGCAATCGCTCTTGCATCCTTTGCAGG
Organism: uncultured Acidobacteriota bacterium; assembly: GCA_963819455.1. Taxonomy (GTDB): domain Bacteria; phylum Acidobacteriota; class Terriglobia; order Terriglobales; family Acidobacteriaceae; genus Sulfotelmatobacter. The sequence goes on along the minus strand of CAWFWF010000005.1, from coordinate 47,050 downwards.
CGAGACAGAGATCGAGCGACTGCTTCACTTCTTCGCTCCGCCAGCCGTCGCGGATGACTTCGCCTTGCGTCATTTCCCAGAGCAGGTGAGCGCGGCCGCGGGTGGAGTGCTCTTCGTCGTGGGTGGCGCGCCAACTTGGACACATGACTCCGCCTTCTTCGCGGCGGCACTTGCCGACTCCGACGCATCGCAGCGCGGCGTGCGAGAGGCTGCCATGATCGAGAGGATACTGGAAGTGAGTCTTGGGCTCCCAAGGCGCGTAGTTCGCACCGAGGCGAAGGTTTTCGTCGAGCTTGTTTGGTGTCTGTCCCGGCAAACCGATCAGCTTGCCTGGATTCATCTTCCAGTCGGGATCCCAGGCGGTCTTGAATTTGCGGAAGGCCTCCATTAATTCGGGGCCGAACATTCTTGGCAGGAGTTCGGCGCGGGCCTGTCCGTCGCCGTGCTCGCCGGAGAGAGATCCTCCATAGCTGACTACGAGGTCGGCGGCATGCTCGACGAACTTGCGATACTTGGCGATTCCCTCTTTCGATTGCAGATCGAAGTTGAGGCGCGTGTGCACGCAGGCGTGTCCGAAGTGGCCGTACAGCGAGCCTTTGTAGTTGAACTCGGCCATCATCTTGCGAAGGTCGCGAAGATATTTGCCGAGTTGCGCGGGCTCGACGGCAGCGTCCTCCCAACCTTCCCAGTTGAGCGGCTCGCCGGGAACGTGAGAGGTTGCGCCGAGGCTGGATTCGCGGACCTCCCAGATTCTTTTCGCTTGCGCTCCGGAGTACACCACGACCTTGGGTGGAGTTCCGCTGCGGTTCAGCGAGTCGATGAGATGCAAGGCCTGAGACTTCGGCTTCGGAGAGAGTCTGGCCTCCGAACTCGACCATCAGCCATCCTCCGCCTTCGGGGAGCAGAGCGAGTCCTTCGGAATTGATGCCCTTGGTGCGCTCGTAATACACGAGGAGATCGTCGAAGCCTTCGAGGCCGATGGGCTTGTGCTCGAGGATCTCGGGGATGTGGTCGGCGCACTGATAGATGTCGGGATAGGCGACGACGGCAAGAACGCGCTGCGGCGGGCTTTCGACGAGGCGGCAGGTGGCTTCAAGAGTTGTGGCGCAGGTGCCTTCGGAGCCGACGAGAGAGCGGGCAATGTGGAAGCCGTTTTCCGGAAGAAGGTAGTTGAGGTTGTATCCTGAGACGCGGCGGGGGATGTTGGGGAATTTTTTGCGGATCAGGTCGCCGTAGTCGTCGGCGATTTGCTTGAGGGCGGCGTGGATTTGGTTGGCTCGGTCCGATGCGCCGCGGTCTGATTCGCCGCGGACCGATAATTCCGGTCCGCCGGGCAGCCGAGGGCGGCTGTCCCCACATGGGTCGATGAGATTTTCAGATACTCTCAGCCTTGTGCCGTCGTAGAGAACTACTTCCAGGGCTTCGATGTTGTCGTCGGTTTTGCCGGCCATCACGGAGTGGATTCCGCAGGAGTTGTTGCCGATCATGCCGCCGATGGTGCAGCGGTCATGCGTGGCGGGATCCGGGCCGAACGTGAGGTGATATTTTTCGGCGGCGTTTCGCAGTTGATCGAGGACGACTCCGGGCTGCACGCGGGCGATGCGCCGACTGGGATCGATCTCGAGGATCTTTCCCATGTACTTCGTGAAATCGAGGACGACGGCGACGTTGCAGCACTGTCCGGCGAGCGAGGTGCCTCCGCCGCGGCAGAGGAGCGGAGCATTGAATTCGCGACAGGCAGAAATGGTCGCGAGCACATCATCGGCGTCGGCGGGAACGACGACGCCAATCGGAACCTGCCGGTAGTTGGAGCCGTCTGTCGAGTAGAGCGCACGAGCGCTGTCGTCGAAACGAACTTCCCCGCGAATCTCCGCACGCAAACGTTCGGCGAGTGCGTCGGTCACCGAGTGTGTCGACGTCGCTGCTATTTCGACCCCTTCGTCACATTCGTGATCTTGAACTTGCTGCCGTCGCCTTTGTGCTCGATCTGAATGGTGACCATATTTTTCTGATCATTGGAGACGATGGTGCAGCGGTTCTCGTCCGAGGTGGTCGACATGGCCGCCGGAAACTTTTCTTTATAGAAGGCGCAAACCTTGTCGAGGCTATCGCTGCTTTCGAAGCTGGCCGTCGAGGTATGCATGTTTCCGAAGCTGGCGGAGGATGCGCCTTCTTTCTGGACCTCCGCGCCGGGATAGATGTCGATCCCGAGATCGGCGGCGACCTTCGAGGGATCCTTGGTGGATCCGACTTTCCCGAACGGAGTGTCGACGGTGACGTCATCGCCGTTCTGATGCACGTGGGAGTTGTTCACATAGTGGCGAAGAACTACGCCGCAGGTGACCATTCCGAGGATGGCGATGAGGACGATCACTCCGAGAACGATCAGGATGATCTTGAGGGCGCCGCTGCCGCCAGTCTTTGGCGCGGGAGTGGTCGCGGCGGCGGGCGTGGAGGAAACCGGCGTCATGACTGGAGCGCCCGGTGCGGCGGCGACGGTGGCGCCGCATTTGTTGCAGAATTTCGTTCCTGGATTAAGTGTCGCACCGCAGGAATTGCAGAATGCCATATCGTCCCCTTCGAAATTAGATTCGTCCTGACGCGCGAGTATACCGCAGGGGCGGGTTTAGTTTACAGGCCTTGCGGGGGCTAAAGCCCTCGTTCCAGGGAACGCCTTACGCGGCGCTAAAGCGCCGCTCTTCCACGGTCTTGGCCAATACGATATAAATTCCTAGCTCCAGCTACGGGTGCCGTAGTCGAACATGGCGAAGAAGAGCAGGATGAAGAGGAAGAACACTGTGGAGATGACCACCAGCTTCAGGAGTTTTTCGCTGGCGTGGCGGAGGTGCATGAAGAACAGGACGACCAGCAGGGCTTTTGTGGTGGCGATGATCAGCGCGACCGGTGCGTTGAGCGAGCCGAGATCCAGTAGCGCGGCCTCGTAAGTTATGAAGGTTCCGAGCAGCAGGGCTCCCCAGACTGCGAAGTACATACCCAACGGCGACGATTTCGAATGGTCAGACATCTCAAATCCTCACTTGTGCCGGTCGATCAAGTAGAGCAAGGGGAACAGGTAGATCCAGACGATGTCGACGAAGTGCCAGTACAGTCCGCCGATTTCGAGCGGCGTGTGATATTCGGGAGTGAAGCGGCCTTTCCATGCCATCCACAGCAGCCAGGTGAAAATGCCGAGGCCGATGATCATGTGGAGCGCGTGGAGTCCGGTCATCACGAAGTAAAGAGCGAAAAAAATCTGGGCGTGATGCGGATTGGCGTACTGGCCGGGATGTCCAGGAATTTCCTCGTGCTCGAAGCTGAAGGATGCGCCGGGAACGTGGTGTTCGTCGAACTTGTCTTTATATTCCTTGCTCTTGATGCCGAGGAAGGCGACGCCAAAAATCATGGTCAGCACAAGCATGATCAGAAGCAGTCCGCGGCGCGAGGTTTGCGCGGCCCATATGGCGAGTACGACGGTCAAGCTGCTGCAGATCAGGACGGCAGTATTGGTGGCGCCGAGTGCGGCATCGATCGACTTGCTGGCGGCGGCGAAGTCGCCGAAGTACCATCCGCGATAAATCAGGTACGCGCAGAACAGTCCACCGAAGAACATGACCTCGGTGGCTAGAAAGATCCACATGCCGAAGTTGGCGGAATCTTTCTGCTGCTCCTTGGTGGCGAAGTGGTGAAGGAGCGCCGGATTGTGGTGATGATGGCTGTGCGCAGCCACGGTTGGGCTATCCGACAACTTGGGCCTCCTGCTTGTGACCGGAATCGATCTCGTCGTAGTTGTAGGCCTCCCAGGTTACGACGGGCTCCGTCTCGAAATTGAAGGTCGTGGGCGGAGACTGCGTCTGCCATTCCAAGCCGGCTGCGTTCCACGGATTGTCGGGCGCGGGCTTTCCATATCGCATCGACCACAGGAAGTAGATCATCGGCAGAAGATAGCCGACGCCGAGAACGGTCGCGCCCGCAGTCGAGAGGACGTTCAGCACCTGGAACTCCGCCGGATATTGATAGTAGCGGCGCGGCATTCCGAGATAGCCGAGGATGAACTGCGGGAAGAATGTCAGGTTGAAGCCGATGAATACCGTCAACGCTGCGAGACGTGCCCAGCCTTCGGGATAGAGACGACCGGAAATTTTTGGCCACCAGAAATGGAGTCCACCCAGATATCCCATGAGCGCGCCGCCGACCATGATGTAGTGGAAGTGGGCAACGACGAAATAGGTGTCGGTCACGTGAACATCGACGCCGAGCGCGGCGAGGAACAATCCGGTGAGGCCTCCGATGGTGAACAGGCCGAGGAAGCCGAAGGCATAGAGCATCGGCGCGTCGTAATGGATCGACCCTTTGTAGAGAGTGGCGGTCCAGTTGAAGACTTTGACGGCCGATGGCACGGCAACCGAATAGCTCAACAAAGAGAAGATGAGCGCCGCATAGACCGAGATTCCGGCGACGAACATGTGGTGCGCCCAGACGAGAAATCCAAAGACGGCGATGGCGATCGAGGATAAGGCGACGAAGTTGTATCCAAAGATGCGCTTGCGCGCGAAGCAGGCGATGATCTCGCTGACGATGCCCATCGACGGCAGAATCATGATGTAGACGGCCGGGTGGGAATAGAACCAGAACAGGTGTTGGAAGAGCAGCGGGTCTCCGCCAAGCTTCGGGTCGAAGATGCCGAGGTGCAGGGTGCGCTCCGCAGCGACAAGGACGATGGTGATGGCGATGACCGGCGTTCCGAGAATCTGGATGATGCTTGTCGCATAATGCGCCCAGATAAACAAGGGCAGCCGCGCCCAGGTCATCCCAGGAGCGCGCATGCGGTGAATCGTGACCACGAAGTTCAAGCCGGTGAGAATCGAGGAGAATCCGGCGACGAAGATCGCGAGTCCGGCTTCGACAATCTTGGTGTTCGTGAACGCGGTGCTGAACGGGGTGTAGAAAGTCCAGCCGGTATCGACGCCGCCAGTCAACATGCAGTGCAGCATCATGATTCCGCCGATGATGTAGAGATACCAGCTCAGCAGGTTGATGCGCGGGAAGGCGAGATCCTTGGCGCCGATCATCATGGGCACCAGGAAGTTGCCGAGCACGGCGGGGATCGAGGGGATGAGGAAGAAGAACACCATCACCATGCCGTGCTGAGTGAAGAGCTTGTTGTAGGTATCGGCCTGGACGAGATCTCCGGCGGGAGTCAGCAGCTCAAGACGAATGAGGAGCGCGAAGAATCCGCCAATAAAGAAGAAGAACGTGATCGAGAGAAGGTAGAGCAGGGCGATGCGCTTGTGGTCGGTGGTGAGAAGCCACGAGCCGGCGCCATAGTGCTTATTCAGATAATTCTCGCGCTCGACGGGTTGAACGGTTGCGGTTGCCATACTCATTGCACCTGACTTCCCTTGACCGGAGCCGCGCTCTGGGCGCCGGATCCGGCGGCTGTCGCCGTTTTCGTTCCGGCTTGCGCGGAGGCTAACGATTTCACGTAGGCCACCAGCGCGTTCAATTGCTCTTCACTGACCAATCCCTGGAAGGTCGGCATCACCGGCTTGAATCCCTTCACGACTTTTGCGCCGGGATCGAGGATCGATTCGCGAACATAGTTTTCGTCGGCGGTAATGGTGCGTCCGTCTTCGAGAAGGACGGGGGTGCCGAAGACTCCCTGCAAATTCGGACCGCGTCCCTGAGTGTCGCTGCGATGGCAGGTAACGCAACCCAGCTCGGAGAAAATTTTCTCTCCCGTCGCTGAAAGCGGTCCGGTGGAACCGCCGCTCATCCAGGCTTCGTATGCGGCAGGTTCCTGAACGACGATGGAGCCAATCATTCCCGAGTGCTGTGTGCCGCAATATTCGGCACAAAACAGATGATAGGTTCCCGCCTTGGTGGCGCGGAACCATGCGACGGTGTAGCGGCCCGGCAAGACATCCTGCTTCATACGGAACGCGGGAACGTAGAAGCTGTGGATAACATCTTGCGAAGTCATGATGAGTTTCACGTCGCGTCCGACCGGAACGTGAAGTTCGTTAATTTCGCGCTGGCCTTCGGCATGTTCCAGCTTCCACATCCACTGCTTGGCGACGACGTAGACTTCCGTTGAATCGCGCGGTGGCGTGCGGCTCTTGAAGTAGACGACCGCTCCGAAGGCGAAGATCACCATGAAGACCAGCATGGGGATGATCGACCACGTCAATTCGAGCGGAGTTGAGCCGTCAATCGGTTCGGCCAGGACACCTTTGCGGTAGCGGTAGCGCGCGGCAAAATAAACGATGGCCGAGAAAACGAGCAGAGTCATCAGTCCTGAAACGATGATCAGGAAGATGAACAGGGCATCGACGTTGCCCGCCGTAGACGACGCCCGTGACGGCCATAATGGAAAGTTATCGAACATATCGCGTTTGAATCAGTCCCGTCTGTCCTCGCCCATTGAAATTCCGGCGGGTTGCGCTGCGGTCGAGGCGGAGAAGAATGAAAATCAACCCGCCCAGCAGCAGGATCGTGAAGCCGGCGCCCAGCTTCAACATATTGCTGACGACGGCGCCATATTTTCCCGTCGCAGGATCGTAGTGGTAGCAGTACAAGAGCACCTGATCGACGGCGTTGCCAATCTTGCCTTGCGAGGCTTCGACCAAGCCCATACGCAGATCCTTCGGCGGAAAATCCACACCGTAGAAGTAGCGCGAGATGCGTCCCTGGGGCGTGAGCACCATGATTGCCGTGGCGTGCGCGTACTGGTTGCGTGCTTCGTCGTATTGATACTGGAAGCCGACGGCCTTGGTCAGCGCGTTGATTGAAGCCGCAGGGCCCGTCAGGAAATGCCAGCCTTGTTCGGCGCTGGGGCGTCCGTAGCGCTTGAGATAGTCCTTCTTTTTCGCGGCGGCGATTTCTGGCGTTTCCTTCGGATTGAAGCTGACCGTCAAAACGTCGTATTCATTGCCAGCGTCGAACTTGATCATCTTCATGCTGCCGGTCAGGCCCGCGAGCGCTTCTCCGCAGAGCATGGTGCAGTTGTAGTAGACGAGATTGAGGATGAGGGGCTTCTTGCCGAAGTAGTCGCCGAGTTTCACGGCGCGGCCGGTGTCGTCGACGAAGGTTAGATCTGGAGGAACCTGGCCATCGAGATGCTGCTCGATGCCAACGTTCTCGAGATACGGCGGACGCGCGCTGGCCGGGGGCGACATGATGCCCTTCGACATGGCTTGGCCGAAGGCTGATGAGGTCGCGAGCAGGAGCACTGCCAGCAGGAAAGCTTTACCGCTGAGGTCGTTGAGTGGGAGCCGAGGCCGCGGAGAACTGGTCGAGCTTTGCTCGACTGGACAGCCGAGGGCGGCTGTCCCCACATAACCCTTCGAATTGTGATTCCCGAATTTCACTTCTTGCTGTCTTTCTTTTTCTTCGGCTGCGCGGCGCCTGGCTGCTTTGCGGCTTCCGTCGCGGCTGTCGCTGTTCCCTGCCCTCGCACTGGAAGTCCGCGTTCGGCGATCAGCTCCATGGCGCGATCGATGGGAATGCGGATCGTGCCTGCGCTCTTGTCGACGTAATCGTAGGTGCTCAGGGTGTTTTCTTCGCGCAGGCGCTCATCGTTCAACTCGGTGCGCTCGTTGATTTCGAGTTGCGGCGCGGGGAAATCTTTCTTCAGATATTTTTCGTAATCCGGGCCTTCCGCGTCCGTCTTGTATTGCGGCGGAATGTGGCGCGTATCCGCTGGAGCATTGGTGACCAGCGGGCTCACAGGAGTCTGTTCCGCCTCGGCGCGGTGTTCAAGAAAAGCGTAGATCCCGCGCACCAGGAAATACGACAGCAGAACCGCTACCGCCAGGCCGACGAGGAAATACAGGATCGGCTTAACGCCAATGTCACTGCGCTCGTAATCGCCGTGCGGATTCCCGTGTTTGATTTCGTTGCTCATTCGAAATTAGTGATGATGCACCGGCTCCAAAACTTCTCCAGCCGATGGATCGTAGGCCGAAAGCAATGGCAGCGACCCCAGGTTGTAAAAGAAATATGAGGCCCACAGGCAGCCGATCGCCAAGGGCACTACAACATCAGAGATCGAGAAGTGAAACGTTTGCGAGAAATTCGGCTCGATGATCCAGAACAGGTCGACGTAGCGCATGAACAGCAACCACACGGCGAGCCAGACCAGCTTCTTGATGTCGCGTTTGAACGGGCGCGACAGCAGGATGGCGAACGGAACGGTAAAGTGCCCGATCACCAGAAGCATGGCGACGTTGCCCCATCCGCCGTTGATGCGGCGGAGGTAGAAAGTGATTTCGGAGGGCAGGTTGCCGGCCCAGATGATCAGCCACTGCGAAAAGTTGAAGTAGGCCCACACCATGGTGAAGGCGAGCATCCACTTGCCGTGGTCATGGACGAAGTCGGGCTTCAGCATTTCCGACATCGGCTTGTAATCGAAGAGGATGCGTTCGATCACAACCGCAAAACACATAGCGGCGAGCACTTCGCCGATGAGGATCACCAGGCCGAAGATGGTCGAGATCCAGCTGGGATCGAGCGACATGATCCAGTCGATGGCAGCGAAGGTAATCGTAAAGCCGTAAAGGATGAGACCCGGTCCGCTGACGGCTTTGAAGCGGTCGGACATGTCAGGCGCTCCGGCGCGGTCGCTGCGCTTCGACCACATGGTCAGAAGAAAGGACAGCAGATTCCAGACGGCGAAATAGAACGCCGCACGAACCAGGAAGAATCTCGGATTCAGGAATCCATAGATGAATTGGTGCTTGGAAAGGTGCTCGCGGACGTGCGGCTCCTGAATGGCATTGAGCGGCATCGCCCAGGGATACATTTTCGAAACGCCGAACAACAGTGGGACGAAAAGTACCGTGAGCAACGGCAAGGTGCGCATGGCCGCACCTTGAATGCGGCGGATGACGACGCCCCAGCCTCCACCGGTCAGGTGGCGAATCATCAGGATTGCCATGGATCCCAGCGCGACGCCGAGCCAATCCATGAAGCCCAGCAGGTAAGCGCGGAAGAACTCCTGCGGCTGCGAGAATGCGAGGACGGCCGCGATCACGGCGAGAACAATTCCAGCGATGAGCGTAACGCGGAATAACTTCTTCACCACCGGCGGCGGCGAGAGATCGAGATGGTTCATGGTGGCTGAACTCATTTCGACTCCTCTTTCGACTTTTCAGGCGATTCGTCAGACTTCGAAGTGGCAGGCATGACGTGGGGAGCGGTAGCGCCCGAGCCGGGCTCGCCGAAATGCGGCGGCTGGCTGGGAATCTGCTGTCCCGCAGGCACGTCGCCCATGGTCGCGTTTTGACTCAACTGCAGGGCGCGAACGTAAGCCACGATGTTCCAGCGATCCTGCGGCGGAATCTGCGAAGCGTAGTCGGGCATGATGCCAAAGCCTTCGGTGATCACGTCGTAGATGTATCCGACGGGCGCCTTTTGCAGGCGCACGATGTGGAACGACGGAGGCTTCCGGGCAAATCCGCGAGCAGGGACGAAGCCGTTGCCGTCTCCGATGCGGGAGTGGCAAGGTGCGCAGTAAATGTTGTAGCGCTGCTGGCCACGCTCCAGAACTTCTTTTGTGACCGGGAAGGGCATGACGTCGCCAGGACTGCTTCCCATCTTGCCGGTGTAGAAGTAGGCGTCGTCGTAAAGCTGTCCGCGGGCGACCGTGCCTTCGACTGGAGGACGAGCCGAGCGCTGGTCGGCGAAGAAATCGCTGCGCGAGAGTGGATTCTGGCGGGGCTGCACGTGCATGTCGATGCGGCAGGCTGAGGTCAGGGTGATCAGCAGCAGTAACACTGCAAAGCAAACCGCTGTCGAGCTTTGCTCGACTGGACGGGCGTATGCGCCCGTCCCCACATGGCCATTGCCGCCGCCTACATTCTTTTCGAAAGTGCGCATTTAGCTTGGCACCTCCGAGACGGAGCGCGGGCGCAGGGCTTCGAGGAAGTTGCGCGTGCTCGCCGGGTCATATTTTTTGTCGGAGGAAAAGACGATCAGGAAGAAGCGGTCTTTCGATGCCGAACTGAATCGCGGGACATTGAATACAGGGTGATATGGCATTGGCAATCCATTGAGCGCCAGCATGCCGAAGACGGCCGAGATGGCCGCGAAGAGAATCGTCATTTCGAACGTGATCACGATGAACGCAGGCCAGGAATGCGGCGGCTTGCCGCCGATGTTCAGCGGGTAATCGACAACGGACATCCAGTACTGCATGAGATATCCGGTAGCGCCGCCGATGATTCCGCCGATGAGCACAACGAGCGGAACTTCGTCGTGATGAAATCCAATTTCTTCCGCCAGCCCTTCGATCGGAAACGGGCTGTAAGCATCAATCTTCTTGTATCCAGCCTGATGGGTGGTATGGGCTGCGTCGATGAGGGCTTGTGCCGAATCGAACTCCGCCATGATGCCGTAGATGGGATCGCGCTTCATAACTACTCTTTCACCTCCGCCTCAGGCAGGAGGGTGCGCATTTCGAAGATCGAAATCATGGGCAGAACGCGGACGAAGAGGAAGATCGCGGCCAGGAACATGCCGATGGTGCCGATGTACGTCATCCAATCCCACCGCGTGGGGTAATACATGCCCCACGACGAAGTGAGGAAGTCGCGATGCAAGCTCATCACGACGATGACGAAGCGCTCCAGCCACATGCCGACGAGAATGACGCCCGAGATAAAGAACAGCGCAATCGGACTGGTGCGCAGCCTGCGAATCCAGAGCACCTGAGGAATAAAGATGTTGCAGATCAGCAGCAGCCAGTACGGCCCTGCATATGGCCCGTGCAGGCGATTCCACATGGTGAAGGCGTCGTAGCGATCGCCGCCATACCATCCCATGAAACCCTCGATCAGATAGCCGTAGCCGACGATCAATCCGGTCGCAAGCATGACCTTCGCGGAGTTCTGCAGGTGGCGCTCGGTGATGAAATCCTCGAGGCCGTAAATTTTGCGGATCGGAATCGCCAGCATCAGCACCATGGCGAAGCCGGAGTAGATTGCGCCCGCGACGAAGTAGGGCGGGAAGATGGTGGTATGCCATCCGGGGACAATGCCGACGGCAAAATCAAAGCTGACGACCGTGTGCACGGAGAGAACCAGCGGCGTCGCCAGACCGGCAAGCAACAGGTAAGCGGTCTCGTAACGATGCCAGTGGCGCGCCGATCCACGCCATCCGAGCGAGAGCATGCCGTACACGATTTTCAGCGCGCGGTTTTCGGTGCGGTCGCGCAACGTCGCCAAGTCGGGGATCAGGCCGATAAACCAGAACAGCGCCGACACGGTGGCGTAGGTCGAGACCGCGAAAACGTCCCACATGAGCGGGCTGCGGAATTGCGGCCACACCTTCATGGTGTTGGGAATTGGAAAGAGCCAGTACGCGAGCCACGGGCGCCCAACGTGGATGCCGGGAAAAATTCCGGCGCAAGCGACGGCAAAGAGCGTCATCGCTTCGGCGAAGCGGTTGATCGAATTGCGCCAGGATTGGCGCAGCAGTAAGAGGATGGCGGAGATCAGAGTACCGGCGTGGCCGATACCGATCCACCAAACGAAGTTGACGATCGCGAAGCCCCATCCGATGGGGATGGTGACGCCCCAAATGCCGGTGCCTTTGACGAAGAGGTAGCCGATGGCGAATAGCATCATCATCGTCAGCATGAAGGCGATGCCGAAGCCGAGGAACCATCCGTTCGACGCGGGACGGGTCAGCACAATGGCGCTGATTTTTTCCGTGACCGTGCCGAAGGTGTGTCCGGGCTCGATGACCGGAGACTTGATGTCGATCGCCGATTTGTATTGCTCAGCCATGCTTTATCAGCTTCTAGCTTCTAGCTTCTAGCTCTTAGCTTTCCAACTCCGGATTCGGATTTCGCACTTCCGCCAAATATGTCGTTCTCGGGCGCGTGTTGAGTTCGCCCAGCAGGCTGTAGTTTCTTGCCTGCGCTTTCAATTTCGAAACTTTGCTTTCCGGATCGTTGATGTTGCCGAAGATGATCGCTCCTGCCGGGCAGGACTGCTGGCAGGCCGTCTGCAGTTCGGCGTCGTTGATCTTGCGGTCTTCCCTTTCCGCATCGATGCGGCGCTCGTTGATGCGCTGCACGCAGTAGGTGCACTTTTCCATGACGCCGCGGCTGCGCACGGTGACGTCGGGATTGCGCATCATCTTGTATTGCGGCGTCTCCCAATCCTGGAAGAGCAGGAAGTTGAAGCGGCGCACCTTGTACGGACAGTTGTTCGAGCAATAACGCGTGCCCACACACCGGTTGTAGACCATGTCGTTCAGGCCTTCGGCGGAGTGATTCGTCGCGCCGACGGGGCAAACGACTTCGCAGGGCGCGTTCTCGCACTGCATGCACGGAACCGGCTGGAAGAAAGCTTTGGGATTGTCGCGGTCGCCCTGGTAGTAGGCGTCGACGCGAATCCAGTGCATGTGGCGTCCGATGACCACCTGCTCCTTGCCGACGACGGCGATGTTGTTCTCGGACTGGCAAGCAATCATGCAGTTATTGCAGCCCACGCAGGAGTTCAGGTCGATCGACATACCCCACGCGTAGTCTTCTTTGTCGTATGGGTAGGGCTCGTAGAGAGTAAGGTCTTTGGGGACTTCTTCTTCCTGCGCAAACTTCGGCTCTTTGCGGTATTCCTCAAGCGTGGTCTCGCGGACCAGAGGACGATGGCCACCGTCGGGCGTCTCCATCGACTGCATGCCTTGCGTGGAAGCGAGCTTGTAGGTTTCGCCGGTCTTTCTTATTGTGACGCCTGAAGCAGTCCAGGGCGCGGCGCTGGTGCGGAGTGCGTAAGCGTCGAAGCCCTTCGCGGTGCCGGTGCCGACGCGTCCGGCGCGCTTGCGTCCATAGCCAAGCGTGACGGTGATCGACTTGTCGGGATGACCGGCCTGAATCCAGATCGCTCCCGTAACTTTCTTGCCATTCAGTTCGAGTTCGACAACGTCTTCCGACGCGAGGCCTTGGTCCTTGGCCATCTTTGGACCGATGAGGATGGCGTTGTCCCATGTGAGCTTGGTCATCGGCTTGGGCAGTTCCTGCAGCCAGCCGTTGTTGGAGAATTGTCCGTCGTAGATGGTTGGGTCGCGGCGGATGTTGAGCTCGATGGCGTTGGGATCATCGGCGCTCGGAGCAACGAGTGGAACGACGTCTTCGAATCGCGCCCGGCCGTAGGCTGGTTCTGGCCGCAGCTTCGGCGAATTCGGCTTTGACCGGATCGCCTTCGGCGAAGACGTAGTGCCTTCAATCCAGCCGTCGTGCAGCGACTTGCGCCAGAACTGTTCGAAGTCTGCGCCCGAGTGCTGCTTTTGCCAGTAAGCGCGCGTCAGATCGTAGCCCGTCGCGTCGGCTTGGCCGGAGAGCAGTGCGACGAATTCGATGGCACTCTTGCCGTTATAAAGAGGAGCGATCAGCGGCTGAATAATGCTGACTGTGCCCTCGTACGCGCGGGCGTCGCCCCAGGCTTCGAGCTCATGCGTGGCGTTGACGTGCCAGTTGCAGAGTTCAGCGGTCTCGTTGTTGTAGAGCGCCGTAATGCACTCGCAGCGGAACTTTGTTGCTCTTGAGAGCGTCGGCGAAATTCAGGTCGGCAGGAGCATCGTACGCAGGATTTCCGCCGAGGACGATCAGTACATCAACTTTGCCGGCATTCATGTCGGCGACTAGCTCTTTGAGAGACTCGATCTGGTTGACAGGATTCGCATCGACCGGGTCGGAGTAGAAAACAGTCTTGCCGACGTTGCCGAGCCTCGCATTCATCTGGTGCGCGAATGCGTGGATCTCTGGAGGCAGATGGTCCCCGGCGATGACAACGCTGGAGCCGGCATGGGAATGCAGATCGTCCGTGAGCGACTTGGTAAATCCAGGAGAAGGCCACTGACCGTTCTCCCCAAACAGCTTGGCGAACTCCGATGCCTTTACGCCAATACGATGGTCCGCCTTCGCCCCGGTTGAAGTCGGCGTGGACTCGATGACGTACAGCCGGTTCATACTCTCGCTGTCCGGATTGCGGCGCTTGGCGAAGTCGCGGATGTATTTCGCGTTGCCTGGGAATCCTGCGTAGAGGAAGTCGGCGTCGAGCGAGACGATGACGTCGGCCTTCGAGAAGTCGTAGCGCGTTTCAACTGGCTGCCCGAAGGCCAGCTTCGCACCTTCGAGCACGTTGTCGCGATTCAACGGCTCGTAAACGTGCCACTTCGCCTGCGGGTAAAGCTTCTGGAAATTGCGCAGCTGGTCGGCGAGCGTGGGCGAAGAAATCGTCGGCGTCAGGATGCGGATGCCCGCGCCCTGCAAGGCTTTCTGCGCGCTGAGCGGTCCGCGAATCGCGCCGAGAAACGCCTGCCACGAACGCTGGTCGCCCATCGACATCACGCTCTGCGAGCGGTCGGGATCGTACATGCCAAGGATCGACGCTTGCGTGAAGATGTCGGTGCCGCCAAGCGAGGCCGGATGCTGATCGTTGCCTTCGATTTTTGTGGGACGTCCGAGATGACTTTCGACGAGGACGGGGCTGGCGTATCCGCCGAGCGTGACGGCAGTCGCGTAATACATTGGCCGCCCGGGAATGACACCCTCGGGCTGGCGAACGTACGGGACGATCGGCTCGAGCGGAAGCCGCGTGCAAGCGGTCATTCCCGCGAGACCGAGCGAAGCGCCAAGAACCTTCATGAATCCGCGGCGTGAAACAGTGTCGAGCCATTCGGAGGCGCCCTTGGGAAATTCGCGGTGCAGAGCGTCCTGAAATTCTTCGGTGCCGGCAAGCTCCTCGAGCGAGCGCCAGTATTCCGGGCCGGTTTTTTCGCGAGCGTCGTGGTCCGTGGCAGCGTCAATGCGTTCGCGAACGTCGGCCAGTTCCAGTTTTTTGGACGGGCAGACGTCTTCGCGCTTTTTGATCTGAATCAAGCCGCCGTTATTTTTGTCGTTGGTCATGCGGTACGGATTATGTTTCTTTCGCCCCTTCGGGGCTGGTACATCTGTTCTTGTCTCAGGGGCTAAAGCCCCCATCGATTTGGATCCCTTAACGCGGCCCTAAAGGGCCGCTCTTCCACAAAAACTCTCTGTCACAAAACCGCTGTCACAAAGCTCTATCTGTGGCACGTGTTGCAACTCGTGATGTCTTTTACGCTGCGCACTTTGTACTTTGTCACCAGGGCCGCGCCCAGTTCGGCTTGATCCGTGAAACTTTTTCCGTCAACGATTACCGGACTCGCGCTCGTCGGCTGCTGGTAACGCATGTTGAACACCTGATCCCGAGGACGCAGATTATTTTGCGGCGCGCGATGACAGCTTAAGCACCACTCCATCTGCAGCGACTCCTGCTGGTACATCAGCGGCATCTGGTCGACAGGGCCGTGGCAGGTATTGCAGCCGACACCTTTACTAATGTGAATACTGTGGTTGAAGTATACGAAGTCAGGAAGCTGGTTGACGCGCGTCCACTGCAGCGATTCTCCCGATTTGTAGCTGGCGCGAACCGGCTCGAGCAGCTTGGCATTCGTCCAAATCTGCGAGTGACAGTTCATGCAAGTCTTCGTCGGAGGGATTCCCGCGAAGCTCGAGGTTTCAACCGAGGTATGGCAGTAGCGGCAATCGATTCCAAGGCCAGTAACGTGATGCTGATGGCTGAACGGGACCGGCTGCGGCTTGCGCACTCCCGCATACGTCACGTAAGGCGATCCTTCAATGATGTACAGGATTCCGCCGAGCGCAGCAACGATGAATACCGCGCCGAAAATGGTGGCGCGGGACAGCGTATTCGTGCTGCGATGAAAGATCTGCGACATTCTCTTATGAGATCTGGCTGAAGAGACCCGGCGGCGTTGCCGCTGTTAATAGAGCGTTAATCGATTTCGAAGAGAAGGCCACCCACAGGCCTTCAGGATTGTTTATGAAACTGGAAATTATAAATATTTCGAGAAGCTTTGTCGCGGATTTTTGAAATTTCGTAAAAGAAAAAAGTTCTGAAAAGATAAACGCACATTCATGCTGAATTTTGCAACGCGCGGAACGAATCTTCGTCTCAGAGTGCGACGGGTTGTGAAAAGCTAACCGCTGAGGTCCGCGGAGATCACGCTGAGTTCGCTGAGAAAACCGGAGCGCTTCGATTTTGCTTCAGGCACATTTTCTTATCGCAGATTCATCACTAGCAATTTGGGTTCAGTCATCTCTTCGATGGCGTAGCGCAGGCCTTCGCGGCCCGTACCTGAATCTTTGACGCCGCCATAAGGCATGTGATCGATGCGGAAGGACGGAACATCGCCAGCGATGACGCCTCCGACTTCGAGTTCTTCGTACGCCTGGAACATCAGCTTGGCGTCGCGCGTGAAAATTCCTGCCTGAAGGCCATAGGCGGAGTTATTCACCTGGCGCAACGCCTGGTCGAAACTGGTATAGGGCTCGACGGTGACGACCGGTCCGAAAATTTCCTGACAGTTCACTTTCATGTCGGGCTTTGTACCGGTGAGTACAGTCGGCTCGACGAGCAGCTTGTTGCGATGACCGCCGCAGAGCAGGCGCGCTCCGGCATGGATGGCTTCTTCGATCCACGCGACGGTACGGAGGGCATCACTGTTGCGTATGACCGGACCGACGTCGGTCGATTCGTCGAGCGGATCGCCGGTCTTCAGTTTTTTCACGCCCTCGACCAGCAGGTCGGTGAATTTGCCGTACACCGATTGCTCCACAAAGATGCGCTGAACGGAGATGCAGGTCTGCCCGGCATATCCGAAACCTCCGGTGACGCAGCGATCGGCGGCGTACTCGAGGTCGGCGTCACTGTGAACGATGACTCCGGCATTGCCGCCAAGTTCGAGGACAACTTTCTTTTTTCCGGCGCGGCGTTTGATGTCCCATCCAACGGGAACGCTGCCGGTGAAGCTGATCAGCTTGATGCGCTCGTCAGTGACGAGCAGTCCGGTGTCTTCGTTCGAAAGCGGCAGGACGTTGAGGCCGCCGTCGGGCCATCCAGCCTGCTGGACGCACTCCGCCAGAAGGAGCGAGCAGAGCGGCGTTTGCGGCGCGGGCTTGAGAACCATCGGACATCCCGCGGCAATCGCCGGAGCCACTTTGTGGGCGACGAGGTTAATCGGAAAATTGAAGGGCGTGATGCCTGCGACTGGACCGAGCGGAAAGCGGCGGACAATTCCCCAGCGCCCGGCCGTGAATTCCTGCCAATCGAGAGGAAGAAATTCGCCGTAAATGCGCGTGCTTTCTTCCGCGGCGACCTGAAATGTGAACGTCGCGCGCTCGACTTCGGTGCGAGCGGCTTTGATCGGCTTGCCGGCTTCTTGTGCCAGAGTGCGCGCAAATTCTTCTTTGCGCTCGACCATCGAGGCGGCGATGCTGCGAAGCACCCGCTGCCGCTCGAATGCGGGTAGACGGCGCGTGGTTCCAAATGCCTTGACCGCGGCCGCAATGGCGGCTTCGGCGTGCTGTTTGCGTCCCTGAACAACGCGCGCGATGAGACTATCGTCGTAAGGGGCGCGTATCTCAATGATGTCGCCGTCTTCCCACCAGCGTCCGTCCACGAAAAAACCGTGCGTCGCAACCGGTGCGATCGTCTCCGACATAATCTTCTTGGACCCCCAGCAGACTGACTTTCGTGATTATAGGACTTTCAAGGATGTTGGGGCGGGATGGAATTTTGTACGGTTGGAGCACCGGATTTGGCGGTGCGAGGGCGCTGCAGAGTTAATTCTGTCGTTGTCCACGTAGGCGCGGGACTCGTCGCTTCGCTCCTCGGGGCGCGGACCCTTCGACTTCGCTCAGGGCAGCTGCGTCCGCCCCTACACGTGCATCTACCTGCCGTTACAATGACGTTTGTTCATGGCTGACTTCGCTTCCATCTCTGAACTGGCCGGACGGCTGCGTCATGGCGATGTCTCTCCGGTAGAAATCACGCGCGACTGTCTTCGACGGATCGAGGAACTCAATCCGTCTCTGAACGCATTTATCACCGTCATGGCAGAGTCGGCGCTGGTCGAGGCCCGGACGGCTGAGGCGGAAATTGCCCGCGGAGAGTGGCGTGGGCCGCTGCATGGAATTCCCATTGCACTGAAAGATCTCATCGACACAGCAGGCGTCCGCACGACGTCAGCCAGCGCGCTGCATGAGACGCGCATTCCGAAAGAAGATGCGGAGGTGGTTCGGCGGCTTCGGGCAGCCGGCGCGGTCATCTTAGGGAAGAATAACCTGCACGAATTCGCGTATGGCGGGAGTTCGCTGGTCAGCAAATTCGGCGACGTTCACAATCCGTGGGACGTGAGCCGCATTGCGGGAGGTTCCTCCGGCGGATCGGCGGCGGCGGTGGTTGCGCGGATGGCTTGCGCGGCGATTGGGACTGACACCGCTGGATCGGTCCGCGAACCGGCAGCGTTGTGCGGATGCGTGGGATTCAAGCCGACCTATGGACGCGTTTCCGCGCGCGGAGTCATTCCTCTATCGACTTCGCTCGATCACGTCGGCCCTCTGGCTGCGACGGTGGCCGATGCGGCGATCGTGCTGCAGGCAATTGCCGGATACGATGCAGGCGATCTCGCTTCGGTTGAAACTCCTGTGGCGGATTATGCGGGCGCGATTCACGAGAACGCGAAGACGCTGCGAGTGGGAGTTCCGCGCGAATACTTTTTTGCCGACCTCGATCCGGAAGTTGCTTCCGCAATGGAGCACGCTTTGCGCGGGATCGAAACGCTTGTCGCCAATGTGAGAGAAGTTCCGGCTGGACGTGCCCACCGACCGCACGGTGCAGGCGGCGGAGTCCTATGCGTATCACGCGGATACTCTCAAAACAAATCCGGAGCTCTACCAGGAAGAGACCGTGCGCCGGCTGCGCACGGGAGAAAATATTTCCGCCGCGGATTACATCCGGGGGCGGAGCGAATTGGAACTTGATCGGCGCAAGATTCGCGACGTTTTCGCCGATGTCGACTTGCTGGTTGTGCCGACCATGCCGATTCCGGCTCCTGCGATCGCCGATTTGAAGGCGAGCCCTGGCAATCTCCGGCCGGCGGAATTAAAGCTGCTGCGCAACACGCGGCCATTCAACGTGTGGGGATTGCCAACGATTTCGGTTCCCTGCGGTTTCACACAGAATGGATTGCCCATTGGATTGCAGATCGCCGGAGCGCACTGGCGGGAAGATCTGGTGCTGCGGCTGGCGCATGCGTATGAGCAGGCGACCGCATGGCACAAACGGCAATTGCCGAGCGCTGCGCGTTAGGCGGTTGGAACCAGCAGAGCGCTGACGTCGTTCAGAAGTTTTTCCGCGGCTTCTCCCGGATCCTGCGTCGCGAAGTGTTCGTCGAGCGTCAGGATTCTTACGTCCGGCACAGCTTCCTGCAGCGCCGCGCGAACAGGCTTACCACGCAAGAACTGAATTTTTGCAGACACGACAACGAGCTTCGCTTTTGTCGCCCTGAGCAGGATCGGCGCATCTTCGATGGCGGTCGTCGTAATGGCGTTGAATCCCGCATTGCAGAGAATTTCGCGCAGAAACGCGGACACATCGAGCGACGGATAAATGCAGATGAGCTTGGGGCGCGCGTCTCCAGTCTTGCCCCGCGAGTAGCGCGATCCCAGGTACGCTGCCGTCACCGCTTCTTCGACGGAATCGTAGACTTCAAATTGTGCGAGGAGGTGAGTCATCTCCAGAACTTTTCGGACTTTCGGTGTGAGTCCAGTTAGTTTGAGATCTCCTTTTTTGGCGCGTGCGGCCTGCACCAACCGCATCAGCGCTCCCAAGCCGCTGCTGTCGATGAATTCGATGGTGTCGCATTGCAGAACGACTTCACCGTATTTTTCGATGGCGTCTCCGACCTGCGAGTGGAGCGTGAAGACTTCATTTCCATTGATCACGCGTCCGTGACATTGAATAAGGAAGACCTCGCCGACGGGACGGCTTTCCAGGCGCAGATTCATCGAGTCTCCGTGTGATAGGTGCAGGGCGAGCATGGCGCGGATGTTACGTCAGGGGGTAGGCGGAGTCAATCGGTTACCCGAGAGCCCAGGGCCTCTCGACACAGCACGGTTTCAATGCAAGATCTTTCACCCTGTGCAGGTGCCAGTACCCGTCCTATAGTTTCTTGCCTTGAGGTTCCCATGAAACTGACAACCAAAATCCGAGTGCTCGCGATGGGCGTATTCTGCATCGCGCTCGCCCCTGCCATGTTCGCGCAGACCTACACACGTATCCATGGCTTTAACTTGACGGACGGCCAGCATCCGACCGGCCTGGTTCAAGGGACCGACGGAAACTTGTATGGGACCACCGAATTCGGCGGGATCGGCTATGGGACCATCTTCAGAATTACGCCGCGCGGCCAGTTCACGACGATTTACACCTTTCCGAATGGCGCCTACCCCGTCGGATCGCTGATCCAATCGAACGATGGCAACTTCTATGGCACCACGGCTGGAGGAGGGACTGCCGGTTTCGGCTCCGTATTTAAGATCACGCCCAAAGGGGCGCTCACCACGCTCTACAGCTTTTGCAGCCAAGGATATCCGACCTGCCCCGACGGCTACGGTCCGTTCGCCGGCCTGGTGCGCGCCAGCAATGGTGCGTTTTACGGGACCGCGCAATCTGGAGGGGCCGTCCCTGAGTGCGGAACAATCTTCAAAATCACATCCAGCGGCAAGCTGACGACCCTTCACAGCTTCAACGACACCGACGGGTGCTTCCCGGTCACTCCGCTGATCCAGGCGAGCGATGGAAACTTGTACGGGACGACGCCCTCGGGTTCTGCCGGCATCTTCCGAATCTCCCTCAATGGCACATTCACGACCGTCTATACATTTTGCTCTCTTAGCAACTGCTCGGATGGCGAATCCCCTGGGGCCGGTTTGATCCAGGGAACGGACGGCAACCTCTATGGAACCACGAACGATCGAGGATCCGGCTACGGAACCGTCTTCACAATCACCCCAACTGGCACGCTCACCACGCTCCACAGGTTCTGCGCCACAGATTGTGCGGACGGAGCGTACCCCGCGGCCCCACTGGTCCAGGCCAGTGATGGAAACTTCTACGGCACGACGAGCGATTATGGCGCCGGCGTTGGAACGATCTTCGAGATCACACCCGCTGGAGTCTTGACTACGCTGTATAGCTTCTGTCCGGGAGGGCGTGGTTGCCTCGATGGCGACGGACCTGACGCATTGATCCTCGACACGAACGGCACGTTTTATGGGACTACCGTTTCTGGCGGTCTTCCCGGTTCCTGCAGTTCGTTCGGCTGCGGGGTTGTATTCAGCCTCGCGACCGGTCTTCCGCCGTTTGTCGAAACGCTGCCTGTGTCGGGAAAGGTGGGCCAATCCATCGCGATTCTTGGCACAAATCTGACCGGAGCGACTGCGGTGACGTTCAACCAGACGCCCGCTAGCTTCACGGTGAAGTCGAGTTCGCAAATCCTGGCGACGGTTCCGGTCGGGGCCACTACGGGTACGTTGCAAGTCGTAACGCCTGCCGGCACGCTTTCCAGCAACGTGTCATTCCGCGTTACCCCGTAACCCCGGGCATCGTCATGACGTGTTCGCGGGCTTCGCCCGGGACGGACGAATGCGTCCGTCCCCACACAACCGGCTTAGCCCGCCGGGTAGCCCACGGCGCTTTCGTCCGGTGGTTTAGTCCACCGTTCTTACGTCGTCTGGCAGGGTTAGAACAAATTTGCAGCTGTTGGTTGTTTGGGAACACGACAGGGTTCCGCGGCGCAGAATTTTCACCGGCGTCTCGTCGGGGAACGTTAAGTGGTAGTCCGCCTTGCGCAGCGCATCCGAGAAAGACTTCAGCCTCTCATCGCCGCTGACAAATTTCAGCGCATCGACCCTTGCGACTTCTCCCGCTCCGCCGCTCAGCAAAATGAAGAAGTCGGCGTTGCCGGTTTGCGTGGCCTTACCCAGATCCACGGTACTGAGGTGCTCGAGGTCTTCCTTGTAGTGGGTGATGGCGGCGTCGGCCTTCGCGTCTCCTCCGGCCAGGGAAGCGAGCCGCGTCTTGGTTTCGGGAATCGGCCGCAGCCCGTTCATCGAAAGAGCGTAAGTCTTTACCGCACGATCTTTTTCGCCACGCTTTTCGTAAATCTGTCCAAGATGATCGCCCACTTCCCCGTGGTGGCCGAGAGCCCAAGCGGCGCCGACATACTTTTCAGCTTTGTCGAGGTTGCCTTCTCCAAACTCCACCCATCCCAGCGTGTCCCAATAAGCGATCAGCGATGGAACCAGCGGCAGATCATTTCTCGTGAGGCGATCCAAAGAAACGTTCCGCAGCGCAGCCGCCGTTGCCGAAACCGCGGACTCGGCATATTGCTGCGCGCGATCCAGATGAGATTTCTTCAGCGACAGCTGGTAAGCAATGTTGTTCCAAACCAGAGGAGTCGCATTCAGCTCGACGGCATGATCGAACGCGGCCAGGGCTTTGGCATCTTGTCCAAGATTTAAATAGGCATCCCCCAGCGTGACCTGCAACTCGGCACTCTCTGGCGTGAGAGACGACGCTTTTTCGAGTTCCGGGACGGCAAGATCGTACTTGTGCCACTCGGAATACATCGCACCGAGATTTGCGTGAGCAAATTTATCGAGCGGATTGTTCTCCAGTTGCTTGTTGAACGCTTTCACGGCCTCGTCGTACTTGCGGTCGTTCCAATAGACGCGGCCCACGTTGTTGTAAGCGAACTGATCGTAGGGATTGACTTCGATCTGCTTTTGAAATGCTGCGATCGCCTGATCGTTTTGTCGCGTCTGGAAGTAGATGAGCCCGAGGTTGTTCCAGGCAAACTTGTTCTTGGGATCGACTTCGGTCGCACGCTTTAGCAGCGCTTCCGCAAGCGCGAGGTTTCCTTGATCGGCGGCGGCGCGGGCGCTTTCGACGAGGTCGTCAGCCTTCATATCCGCGGGCGGAACCAGCGCTCCGGCGGACGCGTTCTCCACGCTGAGTTGCTGTTGCAGGTCGGCTCCAACGGCACGGCGAAAAGACTCGTACTCTGCGGCGCGAGCGACTGGCAGGTCGTCCTGGTGCAGGAACAAAACGCGTCCAGCAGTGAAGGTGCCACCATCGAGCTTGTAGGTCGCCTGGTATTCGGCGTAGTCACGTTTCAGGGAAAACGCCAGCGGAGCTTGCGCTGTGTACTTGGCGGGCAACTCCAGCTTGATCTTGTAGGAATATTCGCCCTTCGGACCCAGCTTCAACGGTTCGGCATCGGGATCCGGCTGGTCTTCGTCGACTTCGGGCAGGCTGAACTGGACGAGCGGCAGCATGATTTGCGTTTTCTTCTTCGACCAGTCGAGAAAGTTCATCTTCGAGACATCGTAAGAAAGCGTGAAGGGCTCGCGCGTCGCGGCCGGATCGCTCACGATGAGATGAGTGATGTCTCCGCCGAGGCCGGAATTGATGTTCTCCGCTACGCGCTGCCAGTTGGCTTGCGGCACGCGTCGAAACACAGAGCGCAGAAGTAACTCTTCGTCTCCGCGGAATTCGTAGTGCACGTGGGCTTCGAGCTTGCCGATGTCGTTGATCTTGCCTTCAATCTCAGAGCGCTCCGCATCCGGCATAGGCGTATCGGCGGGCGTCTCTTCAAGATGAGGAGCGGGCGCCGACGCATTGTTCGCCGGAGGAATCACCAACGCCTGCTTCTTGCGCAGCGTGTAAGCAAGGAGCCGGAATGGCGCGACCTCGCTGGTCGTATCCATCCAGACTTCTTCTTTCGCCATCGGCAGCATGGTGATCACGTGGTCAAACTGCGAAGGCGAAGGAACGTCCGGATCGAGCTTGCGGGTGGAATTGATTAACACCGAATCGGCATGGAGGCCCTCAGCTTCTAGCAGCGAGGCCAGCAGCGTGTGCTTGTCTTTGCAATCTCCGTACTGATCGTGCAGAACATCGGCGGCCGAATGCGGCTGGTAACGGCCCACGCCCAGCGACAAACTTACGTAGCGGAAATTCTTGGCGACGAAATCATAGAGAGCTTCCGTCTTTTCCAAGTCTGTGTTCAGGTCCTTGGTGAGTTCCTGCGCTTTGGCGCGAACCTCCGGCGACGGAGCGCGGCGATCTTTTTCAAGGCTGGCATACCAGCGGCCAATCTGCTCCCAGGTAGCGAAGGTGGTGAGCTGAATGTCGGGGCGGTCATCTTCGGGACGGTGTTTCTTTTTCTTCTTGTCCTTATCTTTATCTTTGTCGGGATCTTCGCGCTCGAGATGAGAACTGGTCCAGTGGTAGATGCGGCGGCCCTTCTCTTCGGTGATCTTCGGATCCATGCCCGGCTTGCACTTCAACTTGATCGTACGTCCGGCAGGAACATCCACGTCGATGCTTTCATCGAGGTCGATATTCGTCTTGTCGAATTCGTAATCTGCCCAGAATTCTCCGTTGGCCAGCGGTGTATGGATCACCGTCACCATGTCGTACTCGAGAATTTCTCCGGGGCGCAGCCCGGGAACGGTGATGTGCTTCTGCCGGTAATCGGTGTAGACCGGCGCTTCGCGCTCGATGGGCGCGCTGAGATCCTGCACCGCGTCTTCGCCGGCCTTCACGACCGTGCCGTCTTCTTTCAATACCCGCACATACGGAATCTCGACACGCTCGTTCGCCGAGTTGTAGCCCTCCTGCAACTGTCCCCACTGCTGCACTCCGGCCTCGCTCTGCACTCGAATGCGAGCGGTCGTCTCCTTGCGGCCCGTACCGTCGGCTTCAAAGCGGTAGTGCGAGTGCATCTTCTCGATAACGAAGGACTCCTGCTTGTAGTCGGCGGTTTTCGCCGGTGTCGCGGGCGGTTCCGCCGCGGCAGAGGCCTTAGCAGGCGTGGAAGAAGTAGGTTTTGGTTCTTGTGCGCCGGCGCTTGCAGCCAGCAGGCACAGAAGGGGAACAGCGAGGAAGCGGTTGCGCATAATTTGTGGTGGAACAAATCATTATCCCATGTGGATATGCGCGCGAGGATAGGCGGGACCAACGAAGTATGGGAATGGAAGAACGAGAATTTTCCTGTTATTCAACATAATTATCACATTAGTCCGGTGATTTCGATCACATTTTTTCCTTCAGCCGTTTCGAATCGGATGTAGAATTCGCCGAGATAGTCCTGTTTCGCCGCGATGCGAGCAGGCGTGACGCATAATGTCTTTGCGCCACGATCTTTCCGTCCGGAGGTCATGCATGGAAGATCGGGCCCCAGTCGTCTCATCCACGGAGCAGTCCTCAACTACAACTCACGCCATCCATCACGAAGGTCGTGGGGCATGGGTTCTAACCGCCTACGGAATATCCGGCCTCGCCTTGTTTGGAGTGCTGGCGTACTTCATCTCGGACTTCGTCTCGCACTAGTCCAGGAGCGCGGTGCCGAACGGGCGTTCGCGTCCGCGGATCAAGGTGAAAGTGTGTCTTGCAGCCTCTTGTTTCGACAACTGCTTTGTCGTTCCGGCGGGAAGCGGCTCATACGCGCCATGCTACAATGAGCGTCCTTAGCTAGTGACTTCGGCACCCGGCATTCAACCCCACAAGTAAGGAAATACGACAAGCGGAACAAAGCTGTGCCCAAGACTCCTACGACCAGTCCGACCCCCGTGACCTACGCCGATGCAGGCGTAGACATCAGCCGCGCCAACCGCACCAAGCAGCGCATCAAGTATCTCGCTCACAAGACCTTCACTCGCGGGGTGCTGAGCGAGATTGGCGGCTTTGGCGGATTGTTTGCCGTGGATAAGACGAAGTATGCCGATCCGGTGCTGGTGTCGAGCGTCGACGGCGTGGGCACAAAGTTGAAGATCGCCTTTGAGATGGACCTGCACTCGACCGTTGGCGCTGACCTGGTCAACCACTGCGTCAACGACATCGCCGTGCAGGGAGCGGCTCCACTCTTCTTTATGGATTACCTGGCGACAGGTACGCTCGATCCGGGAATTGCAGAGAAGGTTGTGGAAGGAATTGCCGACGCCTGCAAGCACAATGGATGCGCACTGATTGGCGGCGAAACGGCGGAGATGCCGGGATTTTATCCCGAGGGCGAATACGATCTTGCCGGATTTATCGTCGGAGTCGTGGATCGCGAGAAGATCATCACCGGGAAAGACGTGCAAATCGGCGACATCATTCTGGGGCTGCCGTCGAATGGGCTGCATACCAATGGATATTCGCTGGCGCGCAAGCTGCTGTTTGAAGTCGCGAACTATTCTCCCGAAACGTATGTCAACGAAATTAAGAACAAAGTCGGCAATGAGCTGATGCGCACGCACAAGAGCTATTGGCCGGCGCTAAGAAAGCTGATTGATGCGCAGTGCGTCGCGGCGCTGGCCCACATCACCGGCGGAGGCATCACCGAAAATCTGCCGCGTGTGCTTCCTCGCGGGACCGCCGCAGCGATTGAACTGGGAACATGGCCGGTGCTGCCGATCTTCGAACATCTGCAAACGCTCGGGAAAGTGCCGCAGGATGAAATGCTTCGCACCTTCAACATGGGAATGGGCATGTTGCTGGTGATTCCTTCCGCAAAGTTCAAGAAAGCGCAATCAGTGCTAGAGCGCGCGGGCGAGAAGGCCTACACCATCGGCCGCATCGTGAAGGGCGAGCGGAAAGTCACGTACAGCTGATTGCTGATTTCAGATTGTAGATTCCAGATTTCGACCGGGCTGGACAAACTCTGCAACCACCATCGCTCACAAAAAATCTGCACTCTGAAATCTACAATCTGAAATCATGCATTCTCTGGGCATACTTCTCTCCGGGCGCGGATCTAATTTTGTCGCCATCGCCGACAGCATTGATGCGGGCCGCATTCCCGATGCGCAGATCGCCGTCGTGATTTCGAATAAGCCCGACGCTCCCGGAGTCGCGACAGCGCTAGCGCGGGGATTGAATGCGGTGGTGATTCCGTCGAAGGGCAAGCATCGCGAGGAGCACGATCGCGAAGTGGTCGCCGCGCTAAAACAGCGTGGCGTTGAGTTGGTGTGCCTTGCCGGATACATGCGCCTGTTGTCGCCGTGGTTTGTGCAGCAATTTCCGCAGAGGATTCTGAACATTCATCCGTCTTTATTACCTGCATTTCCGGGACTCGAGGCGCAGGAACAGGCGTTTGCCTATGGCGTGAAAGTCTCTGGCTGCACAGTGCATTTCGTGGACGAGGAACTTGATCACGGCGCGATCATCGTGCAGAAGACCGTGGCCCTGCTCGATGGCGACGACGAGCACACGCTGGCGGAACGGATCCTCGCGCAGGAACATCTGGCCTACACCGAGGCGATCAACATTGTGCTGGGTACGAAATTTACGGTCTCCGGACGACGGCTTGTGACGACCGTCACAGCAGAGCGCCAGCACCCTAGCTAAATTTCAGATTGCAGATTGCAGATTTCAGATTTCAGATTGAAATTCTCTCGTGCCTGCCGCCATCAATTCTGAGATGCTCAAGGACCGTACGAAGCGGTTCGCCCTTGATGTGATTCGTATGTGTCGAACCCTCCCCCGAAGCCCGGAAGGTGCGATCATCACGCGGCAACTCTTGCGTTCCTGTACGTCGGTAGGAGCAAACTATAGGGCCGTGTGCCGTGCGCGGTCAGGCGCTGACTTCGTATCCAAGCTGGGCATCGTTCTCGAAGAAGCGGACGAAACACTCTTCTGGCTGGAACTTCTTGTGGATTCAGGAGTGACTCGCCCCGATAGGACTGACCCGTTGCTAAGAGAGGCGAACGAACTGGTGTCGATCTTCGTAGCCTCACTGCGGGCGGCGAAGGGTTTGAAATCTGCAATCTAAAATCTAGAATCTGCAATTTTTCTTATAAGTCCTTCGCCATTCTCACGATGGGTAGTTTTTCTCCGTTGTCGAGCGGGACGGCTTGGTCCTCAACTTCCGCATATCCCTTGGCTTTGTAGAAGGCGACGCCGCTTAGGGTCGCTCCCATTTCGAGATGCGTGAAGCCGGCGGCGACCGCAGCATTCTCACAAGCTTGAAGGATCAGGCTGCCAATTCCCTGCCGCGCCCACTCGGGATGGACGAAGAAAGCGCGAATTTTCGCCGCGTCGCGAGATGGATCGAGCAGCGAATCTTCCCTGCCTGCATATTGATCGCCTCCGTAGAGCGTTTTGCGCTTGCTCCATCCGCCGCAGGCAACGATCTCCAGGTCATCTTTTTCGCCCGCCATTTCAGCCACGAAATAGGTTCCGTCGACGATGAGCTGGCTGTCGACGCCGTACACCGCGCTGAGGGCGGCATCGATCTGCGCGGGCGAGTAGTCTCGCGCCTGCAGTCCGCGGACGGAGGCTTCGATCACCTCGCGCATTCGCGGGATGTCCGCGGGAAGAGCATGTCTCAGTGAGATGTTCATCGGTCTCAGCGCTGGCGGAAAAGATAAACCAAGAACGGCCACAGGGGCTGAAGCCCGTTTTCCTTAGGGCGCTTTACGCGGCCCTGAAGGGCCGCTCTTCCACGAAGGCGCAGGCGTCCGTTAATCAGCTGCACAGAAACATTCTAGCGTTAGCGATTCGGGCTTTCGTGTTGCATTCCTTATAATGTCTTTTCCCATGTCAACCTTCGCGCCTGTCGACGAACAACTCACTTATCTCAAGAAGGGCTCGGCGGAAATCATCCGCGAGGGCGACTTGCGTGCCAAGCTGGAACGGTCGCTCAAGACCGGCAAGCCGCTACGCGTAAAGCTGGGCATGGACCCGACCGCTCCCGATCTGCATCTGGGCCATACGGTCGTGCTGCGCAAGCTGAAACATTTTCAGGATCTCGGGCACACCGCGATTTTTCTGATCGGCGATTTCACCGGGATGATTGGCGACCCGACGGGAAGGTCGGCGACGCGGCCTCCGCTGACCCGCGAGCAGATCGAGCAAAATGCGGAGACGTACAAGGCGCAAGTATTCAAGATTCTCGATCCCGAAAAGACGGTAGTGGATTTCAACCGGCGCTGGTTCGGCGCCATGAGCACCGACGACTTTGTGAAACTCGCGGCGAAGTACACCGTGTCGCAGTTGCTCGAGCGCGAAGACTTCCACAAACGTTTTCACGACGAGAAACCGATTTCAGTGCATGAACTGCTCTATCCGCTGGTGCAGGGATACGACTCGGTGGCGCTCGAAGCTGACGTCGAACTCGGCGGCACCGACCAGAAATTCAATCTTCTGGTAGGGCGCGAGCTGCAACGCTCGTACGGACAAGAATCGCAGGTAGTGCTGACCACGCCGATTCTCGAAGGTCTCGACGGCGTGCAAAAGATGTCGAAGTCGCTGGGCAATGCCATCGGCATTCACGAACCGCCGCTCGAGATGTATGGCAAGGTGATGAGCATTTCCGACGCCATGATGTGGCGCTACTACGAACTGCTGACCGACGTGCAGATCGCCGACATCGAAAAGATGAAGAGCGGCGGCGAGCATCCGATGCAGTCGAAGAAGGAGTTGGCGCGAAGGATCGTGGCCGACTTCTATTCGAAGGACGCGGCGGCTAAGGCTGGCGAGGATTGGGCGAAGCAGTTTCAGAAGGATGAAGTGCCGGAGAACGCCGAGGAGATATATGTGGATCCCAAGACTGTGATGGCCAGCAGCGAGGATCCGAGCGGAGCCGAAGAAATTTTAGGCTCCGGACAGTTTCGCGCCAAGCTCGACAGACTGCTGGTGGCCGCCGGCCTCGCAAGTTCCATCAGCGATGCTGTACGCAAGATCAAACAGAAATCCGTGAAGGTTAACGGCGAATTGAAGACCGATCCAGTTATCTTTCTGGATGTCCGAGAAGCCACGACTGTCAGAATGGGTCGAAGTATTAAGAAAATCAGATTCAAGTCTCCTCCCGCATAGCGAAAGTCTCATCCTGAGCGGAGCGGAGCAGAGCGATTCGCATTACGAATCGCTCTGCGGAGTCGAAGGACCCCGTGCCTGCCGATATGCCCAACAGGCAAAACCAGGAACTCCTGCGACCGAGGTGTCCTCTCCGGCCCAGGCAACGCGCAGGAGAACTCATCGCGACGACGTATGTAGCTTCCGCAGACATGGGGTCCTTCGCTTTGCTCAGGATGACAATTCGTTTTTGGACTCTGCTGTCTTCTGAGCAAGGTTCTGCTAACCTCATCGGCAATGCGGGCGGCTGTGATTCTCGGGTTGGGATGTTCCCCGAAAGATCTGAAGCCTTTTCAGACTGACAGCACAATCGAGTGGCGACTCGGCATGCCTGCTTCTTCCGACGATGCCGATGCCATTCTTCTCTTCGGCGGCGATGGGACGGTTCACCGGCATCTCGCGCAGTTGGTGCGGTTGAGATTACCCGTGCTGGTTGTGCCGGCAGGTAGCGGAAACGATTTCGCTTCCTCGCTCGGGTTAAGCAAAGTCAGAAACTCGCTGGATGCATGGAGGGCGTTTTCTGGCGGTGCAGGAAATGTTCGCTCCATCGACCTTGGCGTGATCGCTTCTCCGCAGGATTCTCACTATTTTTGTTGCGTGGCCGGGGCCGGTATTGATGGAGAAATTTCGCGGCGCGCTAACGAACTTCCTCGCTGGGTGCGGGGCCGGGGCGGATACGCGATCAGCCTCGTTCCTGCCATATTTTCATTTGAACCATTTCCCGCCAGGATTCTGACGCTAGGTGATGAACCAAATGCGGATTGGATCGAGCGCTCCTACAAGCCATGCCTGCTGGCGGCATTCGCCAACACTCCTTTGTACGGCGGGGGAATGCGGGTCGCGCCGAAGGCTCTGATGGACGATGGATTGCTCGACGTTTGCATCCTTGAAGCAATCCATCCGCTGAAGCTGCTCACGCTATTCCCTACTGTCTATGCGGGGCGCCACCTGGGTGTGCGCGAAGTGCAATACTTTCAGTCCGCGCGGGTTCGGATCGAGACCGAACGACCTATCGATATCTATGCCGACGGCGAGTATGTCTGCAAGACGCCGGTGGACGTCTCGATTGAACGGTCGGCGCTTCGGGTTATCGTTCCTCGGGCATGACTAACACCACCGCTCGGCTTCGCCTTCGCGGGGCGGACGAAATGCGTCCGCCGCCACACAATCCATCTCTACAATCCGCCCCTACACACGCCTTGGTGCTAAACTTTCCCCATGTCTGAAGGGCGTTCGCGCACACTGCTTTGGATCCTGATCGGCGGCGGAGCATTCTTCCTCTTCGTGCTGGCCGTCTTCACCTTGGTGTACCTGACCATGCATGCCAGCGGAGGCCAGGCGAGCCTCGGGGGCTTCGGCGACCGCATCGGCATCGTGGACCTCGACGGCGTGATCCTGTCACCGCAGCCCGTGGTCGACGAACTCAAGAAGTTCGGGGACGACTCGTCGATCAAAGCCATCATCATTCACGTGAACTCTCCCGGCGGCGGAGTGGCCGCGTCCGAGGAGATTTACCGTGAAGTGAAACGCCTGCGCACCGAGAAGAAAAAGAAGATCGTAGTGTCGATTGAGACCGTGGGCGCGAGTGGAGCCTTCTATGTCGCCGCCGCCTCAGACAAGATTTATGCCGACGAGGGCAGCATCGTCGGATCGATCGGCGTGATCGCGCAGTGGGTGAACTACGGAGACCTGCTGAAATGGGCGAAGCTGAAGGATGTTGTCATCAAGACCGGCGAATTTAAAGATACGGGTAATCCCGCGCGTGACCTGACTCCGTCGGAGCAGGCCTACATGCAGGGTCTCATCGACAACATGTTCGGGCAGTTCATCAAGGCGGTCGCCGATGGACGCGGCCTGAAGTATGACGACGTGAAGTCGATCGCCAACGGCAAGGTCTGGACCGGACAACAGGCTTTATCGATGAAGCTGATTGACGGCGTCGGGGACTTCCAGACGGCGGTCAACGAAACCGCCAAGATGGTCAATATCAAAGGCGAGCCTACGCTGGTCCGTCCGGAGAAGGACCGCCGGACGCTGATGGACCTGCTGCTAGGCGACGTCTCGCAGTACATTCCTACTCGTGAAAAGCTGATGGAGCAGGAAGTCGGGTTCTATTATCTGTGGAAGTAGCGGCTGGAATTCCCTTACCGAGGTTTGATCCCGGCGGCTTTGATGATGCGTGCGGCGTTTTCACTCTCGCTCACGACAAAGTGCGCGAACTCAGGCTGCGTCATACTCATTGGATCGGCCCCGTGCTTCGCCAGCCAGTCGCGCATATCAGGCGCGGCCAGAACCCGGGCGATGTCCTTCGCTAGTTTGTCCACCACTCCGGCCGGAGTGCCTGCGCGCACCCATACCCCATACCAAATTGGATAGTCGAAGCCCGTGACGCCGGCCTCAGCGATCGTGGGCACTTCTGGTAGCAAGGGTGAGCGCGTGTTGGTCGTTACGCCCAAAGCGCGCAGCCTGCCCGCACGGATGTCGGCCAAGGCGTAAGAGATCGGTGTAATCAGGTAAGTGGTACGGCCTGCGACCGTATCGGCGATCGCTTCGGGGGTCGTGTTGCCAGGCACATGTACGGCCTTAATGCCCGTCGCTAGATTGAATTTCTCGGCCCCCAGGTGAGTGCCGGTGCCAATGCCAGCCGAGCCGAACTTCAGATCGCCCGGCTTTGCCTTCGCTGCGGCAATGAGATCGCGGACTGAGGTGATGCCTGATGACGTGCCTGCCACCAGCACGTAGGGTTGGCTGGTGAGTGGAGCGACCGGAATGAAATCGTTCAACGGGTCATACGGCAGATTCTTCAACAGCGCGGCGCTGTAAGCCTGAGCGCTGGTGTTAACGAGCAACGTGTAACCATCAGCTGGCGACTGCGCAACCAGAGCGGGCGCCGCTGTACTCCCCGCGCCGGGATGGTTCTCTACTGTCACTGGCTGACCCCATAGCGCGGTTAGCTTCGGACTGATGGCGCGAGCTATGATGTCAGGTCCACCACCAGCACCGAATGGTTCGATTATCCGCACGGGCTTCGCTGGATAATCTGCTGAACCTTGCAGCGATCACAACCAGCGAACACACAAGCCCCAAAACCATCCGCGTCGACATGTTCCACCGCCTGAAGGATTACTGCGTCACGATCGTAACGGACCCGAGATTTAGAGAATTGTAGCCTTAGAGAACGGTAGTTGGTGAAACATCGCCGGAGCGCTCATTTGACCCTAAGCAATCCTCACGGAAGATCGATAACCACTCGAGATCAGGATTGAGGGGATGGTTACTCGGCCGGCACAGCGAACTGCACAATCCAAAACTGAGGCGACTGCCACGGCTTCGTTTGCCGCTGACGATGGTCTCTTGCCCACAGATTTCTCAGGCTGAGCAATTATTCGGACCTTGTCAGGGCACTTCCGGGTGCGGCGGCGTGGCTTTGACCTCGAGACTCAACGAGGCGTCCTGCAGGCCGGCAGCTTTGGCATTGAGAATAGTACGGCCAGTCTGTTTCGACGTTCGAATCACGACGAGTGCGCGTCCATAATAGAGCTTGCGCCGATCACTGTGATAAGAATCGGCGTCCTGTCCATCGCCATTCCCCACGGCCGCGATGACGCCCGGCCCGCTTAGGTCGAACTGCACTTCCTGGTCTGCGAGTGGAACGACGCGACCATTCGCGTCTACGGCCTCCACCGTTACGAACGAAAGGTCCTCGCCGTCCGCCTGAAGCATCGTTCGATCTGCTTTTAAACGCAACTTGGCTGCCTTGTCCGCCGTAGTTAGCATGCTCTCCGCTACTGGGCGATCACCGCGCAGTCCGACCGCCTTGAGCGTACCCGGCGCGTATGGCACCGAGAACACCGCTTTGAACTCCTGGTCGAGGCCCGTTGGTTTCTCGCCGATCAGTTTGTCATTCAGGAAGAGCTGCACCTTTTCAGCGCCGGAGTAGACCTCCACTTCAAGCTCTTTTCCTTCCTTTCCCGGCCAGGTCCAGCTGGCAAGCGTCGGATAAGTGGCCCACATGATGGCGATAATCTTCTTGCCTTCAGGTTCGGGCAATCGCACGGTGGCGTAGACGCGATCGCCGCCGTTCCAGAGAATGTCGCGATAGTAAGACTGCGGCCTGCGAAAGCCGGTCAGGTCGAGATCGCCGCAGACTGCGGCGTGCCATGGATAGGGGTGAAAGAAAAGCTCCGCCATGAATTTGGCATTGGGATCGGAGTTGTTCTTAGCCATCTCTGCCATGACATCTTTCCCATTGGCCATTCCAGTGAACAGCTGATCGATCATGTCGGTGCTCGACATCATGCCCGACATCCCATCGGCCACCTTCGCCTGCTCTGGAGTCGCGTACGACCAGGCTCCAATGCCCGATTCGCCGAGGTAATCCATCGCGGTCCACGTGAGGTCGCCAAGAACGTATGGGTTATCGTGCGAGACCTTCCATAGCGGAGAGGCCTTGGCAGGCCACGACTCTGTAGTCAACATGATCCGCGAGGGCAACTGCTCGTGGTCTTTCTGATAAGTGGGAAGAATGTTGTAGTTGTAGCCTGTGATGTCAACCTGCGAGAACGCAGCCTGCGCATTGGGCTTGGTGGTTGATCCCGGAAACGCCAGCGTGAGCGGGCGTGTGTTGTCGAGTCCTCTCACCTCGTCAGCAAGCTGCTTGGCGAGTGCGGCGCCGCTCTCCAGTTCGAGTTCTGGAATCTCGTTACCGATTCCCCAGATTACGACCGATGGATGGTTGCGGTCCCTCAGCACCATCGACGCAATGTCCTGCTTCCACCATCCATCGAAGTCGCTGCCGTAATCAAACTTGACTTTGTGGGCCTTCCACACGTCGAAGGGCTCATCCAGAACCAGCAGGCCGAGGCGGTCGCATGCGTCCAGAAACGCGGACGACGGCGGGTTGTGCGCCGTCCGCACCGCATTCATGCCTGCGGCCTTCAGCAGTTCCACCTTGCGTTCTTCTGCGCGGTCAAATGCGGCTGCGCCGAGAGGCCCGTTGTCATGATGAACGCTGCCACCGGTTAGCTTGATGGGCTTGCCATTCAGCAGCAGTCCCTTTTCTGCGGACCATGCGAGCGAGCGAATGCCAAACGGAGTGGTCACCTGGTCGATCACCTTCCCGTCGCTGCGGATTGTTGAGACCACGCGGTACAAGGTGGGCGACTGCGGCGACCAAAGCGCAGGATTCGTCACTGCGATTTCCTGCGCGGCTTCCTCTTCTTTGCCCGGCTCAACGCTCAACTTCGATTGGGTGCTGCCAATCTTGTTTCCCTGTGTGTTGAGTAGCACCGACTCGACAGTTACCCCAGCCGCAGCAGAAGATTCATTCGCCACCCGCGTGCGGATTGAGACCTTCGCAGAAGTGCTCGTCGCCTCCGAAGAGCTGACGAATACTCCCCAATGCGCCACGTGCATGGGATCTGTCACAACCACACGCACGTGTCTGTAGATGCCTGAGCCGCTGTACCAGCGGCTGTTCGGTTGCGCCGAATTGTCCACGCGCACGGCCAGCACATTTGCGCCGGAATAGTCCAGATCAGGAGTCAGATCGAACGTGAACGCCGTATACCCATAAGGATGCACGCCCAACTTCCGGCCGTTCAGGTAAACGGTGGAGTCGCGGTATACGCCGTCGAACTCAACGCTCACCCGCTTTCCTTTCCAATTGGCGGGAGCGTGAAACGTCTTGCGATACCAACCGGTTCCGCCGGCAAAGTATCCTCCACCTGCGCCGCTCGGATTGTCCTTGTCGGGCTTGCTCTCGATGCTCCAATCATGCGGTAGATTGACGGTGCGCCAGGACGAATCCGGGAATGAGGGAGCCTCCGCCCCACTCGGGTCACCGAGCAAGAACTTCCACCCGGCATCGGCGCCCAGCTCCTGCCTCGGCGAGTTGGCACCCGCTGCGCTCAACGAGAGGGACACAAAGCACGCCATCGTGGCGGCGAAAGCGATCACTGCGCTGGGCAGGACTTTCATGACGACCTCTTTATGGTTCAGGATTTGCCACTTGTTGTTTTGTCGATGACGGGCATCGGAGTTTTAGGAACGGCGTCGCGATGCTCGGTGGCACGCGAACGCTTTTCCTAAACAGGGGTTCCCCAACGCGGACGATTGTAGTTCAATTTTCCGAGTGTTGATCGGTAGTCCGCCGGCGGAAGATTCGCCATGCACTTCTTGACGGCTTTGGAGCGTGGGGCAATGAGTGCAATTGCCTGTTTAAAACATTTGGGGATCCTGGCGAGGGACACGAGGGAGCTCTAGGATTCTGCAGATATCCGATGCACTCCGCGCAGAGTGAGATTTCTCCATTCATCGCGGTGAAGCTTAAGCATCTATTGAGATGATTTTGGGATTCCAATTTGCGGGGGAACGCCAGGAGCTGTTTCCACCTTGGGATGATCCGCGCTGTAGGGATGGCAGCAGGGTTTCTCTTTGGGGCTGAACTCCATCACTTCTACCCGGGTCCCGTCTGGGTCGTACGCATCCAGGCTGTCTTTGCCATCGCGCCCGACTTCTGGGCCATCGAATGCTCGCAGGCCGTTGACGCGAAGCTGAGCCGAAGCATCGCGAACGTTTTTCACGCCAAAAGAGAAATGATTCTGCACTCCAAGCTCTTTGTGGTCGGCATCGGCCGAAATGTTGAGCATGTATTCGATCCAGTCGGGGCCGTCGGGAACCTGGAGTTCGTACCAGTCGACGCCGTCATCTTTGAAACCGCCGTACCAGTAGAGGCGAAATCCCAGAAGATCAACATAGAAACGATTCTCAACGGCCAGGTCTTTGACCACGAAACCCGCATGGATCAGGTGATTACTGATCTGCTTAGATGCAGGCCCGTATCCGATTTTTGCCG
This sequence comes from uncultured Acidobacteriota bacterium, assembly GCA_963819455.1. Taxonomy (GTDB): domain Bacteria; phylum Acidobacteriota; class Terriglobia; order Terriglobales; family Acidobacteriaceae; genus Sulfotelmatobacter. Next base: position 10,399 of record CAWFWF010000005.1, on the reverse strand, counting down.
GTAATCTATGTACGAAGGCAATCCAATTGCCCTCCGGATCGCGAACGCTGAAGGATCGTGAACCGTCGGAATCTCTTCGAATAATGCCGGGGAGCATCCCATGCGCCAGCAGGTAACGGCGCATTCCCATGAGATTGTCGGTGGCGAAGGCGACTTCTGACAGCCAATTCTTGAGAGTCGAATTCTTTGTTTGAGCCGGCGCTCGTTTCAGGAGCACCCGTTGGTCCGACGGGGCCACGAGATAACACGGCTCAGGACCTGCGAATTGCGGACAATTGGTGGTGAGTCCAAGAACTTCGGAATAGAACTGGCGGGATTTCTCGATGTCGCTAACGTAGACCGAAACGTGATCGATGCCGAGGATGCGTGGGCGACCCGGTTGCTTCTCGCGGCTCGAGGCAAACCCGGCGGATTGCAACACCACGCAGAGGCAAAGAAAGGTGGCAGTGTACTCCAATTCACGGACAACTTTGGAAAAACGGGGCATAATCTGCGCGATTATATATCGCCACTTGTAGATGAGTGCTCATAGCCTTGCTGGCAAGTCGTGTTTTCCTCGACAAGATGTCGAACTGTCGAAAAATCCCCATTTCACTCAAAACCCCGCAAGTGAGCGCATGATTGCTTGTGTCATTTCGACGGTTCATCCAGTGTGCGGACCGTTAGGAGCACGGGCGTGTGGTGGTGCCCTGTGTGTTCGCCAAACAGGGTTCCGGTCGCAAGACCCCTCCTGCCTATCATTCCCTTGTGCCGCTGGTACTGCTCTGGTTGGAGCACCAACTGAATCTCGTGAATGCCACTCAGCTTTGGGTTCAGGTCTGGTTCGGTTTCGCTCTCATTGACGCACACGCTTTCTGGCAAATCGAGAAACCAGCTTGTCTCAGAACTGTCGCCCTTTTTGACGCTTTCGTAATTCGGCGGCCCTGAAAATGTCTTGCGCACGAGAGTACCGCCGAGGGTCACGACAGCGGGTTCATACGACAAACACTGAGACTGTGTTGGGCTCTGGCCGACAGATGTGGTTATCGAAATGAACAAGATGACAGCGATGATCGCGGCGGGGAGACATCTGATCGGCATGACCAGAATTGTAGCTGTTGAAAAATCTCCATTTCACTCATCGATCCTTACCAAGGGATTTCGAGTGCTATAGCGGTGATTGCATCAATCATGTGCGGGTTCGAACGACTTCAGCGGTTTTTTAGTAATGTGCCAGCCGTCCCCGGCGAGGTTCCCCACCCGCGACTTGCATCCAACCCCTGAAATTTGAGAAGGTTATGGATGCTGGGATGGCATTCGGATCAGAGCGGGATATCTTGGGCCGCAATCGATCCAGCAAAAGTTTACGTTTTGAAATTCTGAAAGCTTGGGGACAGGTGGCGTTATGACCAAAGCCGATCTCATTGACGAAGTCTCGCGTTTGGCGGAACTTACGAGGAAAGACAGCGAAGTGATCGTGGAAACGATCTTTGACAGCGTGGTGCGTTCTCTTCGCGCCGGCGACAAGATCGAGATTCGCGGCTTTGGCAGCTTCCGCACGCGCCAGCGCAAACCGCGCGTCGGCCGCAATCCCAAGACCGGCGAGCGCGTGGAAGTGCCCGCCAAGAAGATCCCTTTCTTCAAGCCCAGCAAAGAGTTGAAGGATCTTGTGAACGACTCGGCCAATGCGGCGCCGGTCGCGCCCGTTCCGCCGGCTGCGCCTTCGACGCCTGTGACGCCAACGGCTTAGAGCGCATTCATCTCAGTTCAGAGGAGAGACGTTGCCTTCAACGTCTCTTTTTTTTGAGAAGCAGATTCCCTTCTGGTAGGCCGCGCTTTGCGCGGCGGACAGCCGGGGCGGCTGTCCCCACATAGTTCTTCACGCGCTTCCCTTCTCTGATTATTTCGTTCCCAGATAAAGGTCGGCCACTTTCAGGGCGAGGGCCTCGGGATTGTCGTCGGCACGGTTCTCCAGGATGATCACGGTCAACTTGTCATCCGGAAAACGCTGGATGGTTGTGCTGAAGCCCATCGTGTCTCCGTTGTGCGACATGCGCTTGTGGCCCTTGTAGGGATCGAGAAACCACCCAAAGCCGTAGTTGCTTGACGGTCCGTCGAATAATGTCGCTTGTCCGTCGGGCGCTTGCACCGGAGTCAACGCCGGCTGCATCTCCGCTTCGCTGAGCAACCGATGCTCGCGCAGGGCGCTGTCCCACTGGATCAGGTCCTCGATCGAAGTGTAGATGCCTCCGTCGCCAAGAACTGCCGAAGTCGGGCTTTGATCGGTTTGCTTCCATGCTTTGTCTTTTTCGCGCGAGTGGCCGTAGGCGCGGTGCGGCACTTCGTTCTTCCCTTGTTCGTAGGCGAGCGTGTGGCTCATCTTCAGAGGAACAAAGATGCGGTCGTGAAGAAACTGACCGAACGGCTTGCCCGACGTTTTTTCGACGATTAGGGCGAGGACGGCATAGCCTGAATTGCTGTACTCCCACTTCGACCCGGCGGGAAATTTGCCACGATCTTGCTGTTCGAGCAGTTTGAGAACTCCCGCATCGTGAATCTGCGGAATGTTGTCGTCCGGCGTGCCCGGATACTGCCCCATCAGAAGATCTTCATAGTCAGGCAGGCCGGAAGTGTGGTTCAGCAAGTTGCGGATCGTGATGGATCTGCCGTAAGCGGGAAACTCGGGAAAGATATCGGTGAGATGTTGGTCGTAGCGCAGTTTGCCGTCATGCGCCAGCAGCATGATGCACGTCGCGGTGAACTGTTTGGTGAATGATGCCAGACGAAAGTTCGTCTCGGCATCAATCGGATGCAGGGTGCGCAGATCGGTGACGCCGTATCCGCGGCGAAAGATAGGCTGCCCGTCGCGGACGACAAGGACCGCGGCGCCAGGAGCATTGCTGGATTTCAGCGGTCCGAAAATGGCATCGATCTGGGAGGAGGAAACCTGAGCGGAGGCCGGGACGCAGGAAATAATAGCGCGAAGTAGCAATGTCGCGAAACGTGTTTTCAAGGGAGTCCTCGTCTCGGCTCAGAAATCTTCGTCACGATATCAGATACCGGAACTGCGAGATCACGATCTTGTATGACTTGAGGGCAGCGTAAAATCGAAGCGGTTGCTGCGCAACTGGCAATCGCCTCGGAGAGCATCCATGTCGGCCGCTCCAAAATTTACTCCCCATCCCATGTCGGCTCCCGGCAGATTTCTATGTGGAGAAAGGACAGTGCCTGGCTGGGGAGTTCCGCCACGTCGTGGCACCGGATCTGGTCGGCTGGACCGGCGAGAAGATTCCACACTGCTATTGGAAGAAACAGCCAAAATCGCCCGCAGAACTCGAACGCGCTATCGCAGTTCTGGAAGCTCAAGAACTGGAATGCCACCGATATGCGGGAACCGACCCGTCGATCCTTGAGCGCATGTCGCCTGTAAATTGGGACTATCCGATGAAGTTGCCGGCGCCCCCGGAAAATTCAACCTCGAAATTGCCCCAGTTTGCGCTACTTGATAATGGCCCTGGTCTGTTCACGCGGCTTTGGCGAGCGATGATGGCACGCAGGAATGGTTGTTCATAAACATCTGCGCCTTGGACAACCGATGGCGGCTGTCCCCACATAAACCTAAGACGAATTCCCACGACCGCCATCATCCGGCCGGTCTTCCCTTTTTCTGCGCGGTAGGAAAATAGCGTTTGCGGATTGCAGTTCGTACAAAGCAGGGAGCGATTCGATGCTCTTCTTGGGGACGCCCGCGGCGATCAACTGCTGACGATTGGCCTCGACCAGGTCGAGAAAAATCTTCTTCGGCAACTCGCTGTGTCCGGGAGCGCGCGCCGTCAGGAACAGAAGCGGATACTTTTCGCGCACCGGATCGGAGTCTTTCACCTCGTGAAACAGGCTCGCTCCGTAGGCGAACTGTGATTCGAATTTCACGCGCACTTCTTCGCCGACTTCGTAACAGCAGTTCTGAATCCCAGGGCCGATGATCGCTTTGAGATCCCGCGGACGGCTGCCGAAGCAGCGAAACATTTCCCCGACACCTTTTTCCACGATCCGCTTCACCGTACCTCGCCATCCGGCATGAAAAACGCCGACCGCGTGACGCTTCGTATCGACCACGATGACGGGCAGACAATCGGCGGTCTGAATCGCGAGCAGCAGGCCGGGAGTTGCGGTGATCAATCCATCACCGGCAAGCGGTTCCGTGGGGACCGAATCGATGCAGTGGATGAGATCGGAATGAATCTGGCGAAGGGTGATGAGCGGCCAGAAGCGGTTGCTCTCGCGCTTCGCGCGACCGGACAGCCGGGGGCGGCTGTCCCCACATGCCCCAATTGCCTGCAAGAAATGCGGCGCGGTTGCGCTCGACTGCGGCGCGGGAGTCATCTTTGGTGAAGCCGAGGTTGAGGTCTCCCTTGCCGTAGGCGCGGGACGATCCTCCTTGGCGGGTCGAGAAGCCGTGGATGAGCCATGGCAGCCCTTTTAGATGGCTGGCGCGGAGGATGTTGAGTTTAATTTTAGTCTTGTGGAGAGCCTGGGTTGGCACGGATCAATGGTACAGGAAGGCGTTGTTGATAAGCCTGCGAGGCCACGCGGGGGCTAAAGCCCTGGAGGTTTTCTTGCCTCTTACGCGGCCATAAATGGCCGCTCTTCCACGGTTGCGCCGGCGGTAGTCCCACCCGAGTATGTAGTCGAGCCCACGAACATTCAATAGCGGAGAGTCGGATCCGCTTGGGCTGTACGTGTCTCGGACAAGTTCAAGAATTGCTCATAACAGCAGCGACAGCTTGTCGAGCTTCGCTCGACTGGACAGCCGGGGGCGGCTGTCCCCACATAACCTAATTCAACGGCACACATAAAATCCGACAAAGCTTAGTATTTCCAGCTCTTCAGATCTGCGCCCGACGGTGCGGTCTGCTCCATGTGCTTCACCATCTCGGGAAAATAATGTTGATTGAGGCCTTCGCCCGGAGCGAGTTCGCCCGCGTAGCAATGCGGCTTGCGCACTCCGAACTCGAAGCTGCCCCGATAGTAGGGATCGGTGGTCGTATCCATGAAGTCTTTGACCAGATGGACGGCGCGATCGAGATAGAACGTGTCGGCTTCGCCCACATAAAAGTGCAGCTTCCCGGCTAGTTTCGGACCCAGCGTCTTCCAGTCGCGCTGCATGATCGCGCTCAGGTCGTAATGCTCCTTCCAATACTTGGCGACCTCGTGATCGATTTCTCCGGTGCGTTTGTTGAAAATCGGCTTCGGATAACCGTCGTCCCCGGCCGGACTGAACACGGACTGCCATATGTCGAGTTGTTCGCCGGAACGGCCATGCGTACCCTGTACCAATTCGTATCGGCTCATCTGCTCCATCGTCGCGAGCACGAGGCCGTCGCGTTGCCGCGCCGAGGGCCTGGGCACGTTCCCGAAAGCGCCGTCGATCCAGAAGGCATTCTTGTCGTCGTAGACGTTCATCGTCATGTAGGCGCGGAAGTCGATGACGTCAGGGCAAAAAACCCAGGCCCCATTGTAGAAATCTGGATAGAAAACCTGCGATGCCAGGCTCTCCCAACCGCCAGTGGAGCCTCCGTAGACCGAGCGCGCCCAGCCCTGGCCGATCCCGCGAAATTGTTTTTCGATGTACGGGATCAGTTCCTGCGTGATGGCGTCGCCATACGGACCGTTATTCTCGGAGTTCACCGCATACGAGTCGTCGAAATACGGCGTCGCGTGCTGGATCGACACCACGATGACGCGAGGAAGGCGTCCGGCGGTCCAGTCCTGATAGAGCTTGTAGGCGTTCTTCGCCGTGCCCAGTGCGCCGCCCTCCAGGCTGGCGCTGGGCGGTGTGGTGCGGAACGCGAGGATGCCGGGCAGGTCGCGATGGAAGTGATCCTGCTCGACAATGACCGGATAGTGCGCGTCGGGATGCTCTTCCCATCCATCAGGCAGCAGAACGACAGCGCCGATTGAAGTCGGCCGTCCCCAAAACTTCGTCAGCAAGTCGCTCTGAATGTGGATGTGTTTCACCCACTTGTTGTCGACGATCTGATGCTCGTCGTTGGCGGCGCTCCAACCGTCGATCGAGTCCACGTCGTTGAGCTCTTTTTCCAGCGCCGGAATTTTTTCCGTCAGGGAAATTTGCACGGTCTGCGGCGACTTCGGATCGAAGTGAATTTTCACCGGCTTGCTGTAAAGATTGCCGGGCTTCACCGGCCAGTGCTGTCCTTCGCCTTTGTCGGGAGCCAACTTCACCGTGTGGCCGTTCGCCAGGTGGAAGGTCTCATAAACATTGAGGACGGCCTGCACCCAGTAATCTCCTGCGGGAATGTCGTTCAGGCTTTCGGCGGGATATCCGAGAGTGGAGGCGTCGACCACCGCAGTTGCGCCCGGAGCGAGTGCATCGACATCGACGCCTAAAACTTCTTGCGATTCGGTCGTGATGAAACTGACCTGGAAGCGCGGCTCGCGGGCATTGTCTTTCGAAATGATCAGCAACACGTGGCCATCGATCGGCGTTGCGCTGTTCTCCTTGGGGAAGGAGATTTCGAAGCGCGGGCTGGATATTTTGGCGGCTTTCTTATCGGCGGCGGTTGCGAGTGTGGAGAGTAGAGCGACGCATACGACGAGACGGAGTAGAAGTTTCGACATGAAATGAATTCCTCGGATGGAGGCAGACCTTTGTAGCAGCGCGGCTTGGACGGGGTCAAGAAGGATGCAGTGGCGAAGTTCGTCTCTGCTATCAGCCGCAGCTGTCGAGCTTTCGCTCGACCGGACAGCCGAGGGCGGCTGTCCCCACATGAGTCTTTGTGCCCTTCGCGGGTTTGCTCCCATTCGGTGAGGTCCGCTATAGTTTTAGACATGTTTGGAGACTTCACTGCCACTGACAAGTGGACGAAGAAGCAGGTTCACTGCGTTTACCAGGCGATGATCGTCGCCATCGCGACGCGTCATGCCGATGCCGTCGACATCAAGTTTTTGGTCGACGGACGGAAGGTCTGGGTTGCGCTTCCACATCCGGCTTGGGTGGAATATCACAAGCGAACGGGAACGATGATTACCGATTCTCTCGCGCTTGAAATTGCTGGACACTATCTGAAGGCTGCGCTCGAAGCCGGAGAAGGCGTGGGACGCGAGATGTATTCGCTGACGGTGGAAGAGACGCTCATGCACCTGGAAGCGGTCGTAAAGGAAATGCAGGCCCAGCCAGCCTAAGAGATGAATCTGTAGGGACAGTCGCCGCCGGGCGACTCTTAGATCACCACGGCTTCTTTGTACTCCCCGAACACTCGACGCATCGCATCTGAGATTTCGCCGACAGTGGCATAGGCCTCGACCGCGCGCCACAATCTTCGGCATCACATTCGCGCCGGAGCGCGCAGCTTCTTCGACTCCAGCCAGCGCCGTTTTCCAAGGACCTTCGTCGCGCTTCGCGCGTAATGCCCGCAACCGCTCGACTTGCTTGGGCTCCAGCGCCGGATCGATGCGCTGTATTGGGATCGCCTTTTCTTCTTCCACTTCGAAGCGGTTTACGCCTACGACAACCGCTTCATGGCGGTCGACCTGTTGCTGGTACTCGTAAGCCGCATTTTGAATTTCCTGCTGCACGAATCCGCGCTCGATCGCTTTCAGCATTCCGCCGAGAACTTCGATCTTTCCCAGGTACTCTGCTGCCCGGCTTTCAATTTCGTTCGTCAAACTCTCGACGTAATACGATCCCGGCGAACGGATCGATAGTCTGCGGAGCGCCCGATTCGTAAGCGATGACCTGCTGCGTGCGCAAAGCGATTCGCGCCGCCTGCTCGGTCGGCAGGGCCAGCGCTTCGTCATAGGAATTCGTGTGCAGCGACTGCGTGCCGCCCATCACCGCGGCCAACGCCTGGATCGCTGTACGAACAATGTTGTTCTCGGGCTGCTGCGCCGTCAGGGTCGACCCAGCCGTCTGCGTGTGAAAACGCAGCATCCACGAGCGAGGATTTCTGGCCTTGAAATGCTCGCGCATGATGCGCGCCCACATACGGCGAGCAGCGCGGAACTTGGCGACTTCTTCCAGAAAATTGCTGTGCGCGTTAAAGAAGAAAGATAGCCGCGGAGCAAACTTGTCGATGTCGAGGCCGGCTTTCACCGCAGCTTCCACATAAGCCATGCCATTCCCAAGCGTGAACGCAACTTCCTGCACTGCGGTCGATCCCGCCTCGCGCATGTGGTAGCCGGAGATCGAAATCGTATTCCACTCCGGCACGTTGTCATTCGCCCAGGCAAACATGTCGGTGACGACGCGCATTGCCTGATGTGGCGGATAAATGTAGGTCCCACGCGCGATGTATTCCTTCAGCACATCGTTCTGCACCGTTCCGGAAAGCTTGCGAAGATCCGCGCCCTGCTTCCGCGCCACCGCGACGTACAAAGCCAGCAGGATCGACGCCGTCGCGTTGATGGTCATCGACGTCGAAATCTTCGTCAGTTCGATTCCATCGAAGAGCCGCTGCATGTCTTCGATCGAATCGATGGCAACTCCAACCTTGCCCACTTCGCCAGCCGCGAGGGCATGATCCGAATCCATTCCAATCTGCGTCGGTAGATCGAACGCCACGGACAACCCCGTGGTCCCGTTGGCCAGCAAATATTTGTAGCGCTTGTTGGATTCTTCGGCGTCACCCATGCCCGCGTACTGGCGCATGGTCCATAGGCGGCCGCGGTACATGGTGGCCTGCACGCCGCGCGTGAAGGGATACTCTCCCGGATACCCTACTTCCGCGTCGTAGTCGTTGCCTTTTAGGTCAGCAGGAGTGTAGAGAGCCTTGACGGGAATGTTGGAGGATGTCTGAACTTCGACTGTATTGGGAGACTCGAACTTCTCTGTCATTCAATCTCCGTCATCAAAGCTCGGCAGGGATCGGAGGGCGTCATTGCCGCTGACCTTTTCGGCGCGTTCTCCAAAATGAGGTCAGGCCGAACCAGGCAAACGTTACGGCGAAGCAGGCTGCTACTCCGGCTCGTCCGGGACCGACTTGTCCGGCGTGATATTTTCCGTATTCTTTGAATGCCGCACCGCCGAAGCTGAGGGCCATGATCAGGAAGACGACCCCCGTGATCTCCAGCCACAGTTGATGCAGGACATGCCCGAAGGAGCGGGCAGTGGTGCGAAAGGCGCCCAGCATGGCATTGACGGTTCGGCTGCGCGAAGCCTGCTGGCCCGCCACGCGCGCGACAACTCCCGCCTTTCGCCACGCCGAAAGTTTGCTCACAGCCTCGATTTTAACAGCCTGTAGGGCTACAATGGCGCAACGTCGGTTGCCCGGTGCACTGTTTTCCGGTGAACAGCATCTAAGGTTGTGTAAGCCGAAATCGTCCAGGGGGTTCCGTGGATCCACAACTGAAGCAACTCATGAAAGAGCTCGGCGACGCCATTAACGAATCTCTGTCGGATTCGGAGCAGATCTCCGAAGTTGTGTCCCGAATCAAGGACGGCGGCTACGACATTTTTCTCGTTCTCGAAGCCACCATCGGAGTCAGTAAGCAGGGAGAGAAAAGCGCCGACAAAACTCTCGGTCGCCACGCTTTCCAGCAATCCTGAATTCAAAATCAACGATCAGGATCTCAAATTCCTTAAATCGCTTCGCATCAAGATTGATCCCGAAGCGCACGACAAGGACAAGGGCAAAGAGGAAGACAAGTAAGTCCCTTTTGTTTTCCGGCCCGCAGCCGCTTTTATCAAATCAAGTTTTTCCACGTTGAGAGTTGACGTCGGCGCGACGGTATCACGCGAGCTTTGTACGCTGCCGTACCATCAACGACTTGCGACCCGAGTATGCTTTGCGCCATGCCGACAGCAGTTCTCTGTGCGTTATGCGGAAAGTCCTGCAAGCTTGAAGACTGCAAGGTCACCTACGACGGAAAGCCTGTTCACGATGATTGCATCGTGGCCAAGCTCACCGGGAAATCCATTCCTGAGAATCCAATTAGGGTGATGTAGACGAGACACCCCCGGCGGACGCATCCAGCAACCCTGAAGCCTGTGCTACCATCTACTGTTTTTCGCTCCGCATCTGCAGTGCGGATCCTGGCCATCGGCGGTCGGCTGATCGGGATTCTGCAGCGGTATCAGCGGCTCAGTTCCGCGCAGTCCGCGTTTGTCGCCGAACTGCTGGACCGGTTGGCTCCGCCGCGCGAGCAGTCGGTAGCGCCCGCCCTGATGGTCGAGCATCTCACCGAGCGGGAGTTGATCGTCCTGCACTACCTGCCGACCATGCTTAAGGCCGGCGAGATTGCCTCGGACCTCTATGTTTCGGTAAACACCGTCAAGGCGCACCTGCGATCCATGTATCGCAAGCTCGGGGTCAGCAATCGGCGCGAGGCTGTCGAGCGGGCCCGCACGGTGGGATTGTTGCGCTAGTCCGGGGCGCGTGCGTTGGGGCCGGTCAGCCGGGTC
>CAWFWF010000004.1:0-425781 GCA_963819455.1 uncultured Acidobacteriota bacterium | reverse complement strand
AGACCCTGAAGGATGGTGATCAATTCATCCGCACTGAGGATTCCAGCACTCTTCAGGGCATGAGCGTGCGCACCGCTGGCCGCTATTTCATAGCGCAGTAGCCGGCGATCGAAATCGAAAGACCGCTGCCAGCGCTCGAAATCCGGATCCAGCGGCTGCCGGAACCGCCCCGACCACATCTTCATCGCGTAACCTCAACACGTTGCCGGGCACGCGAGCGCGACGGCAGTCCCAGAATGCGGATAAATCCAGCTGCATCCTTCTGGTCGTAGCTATCGCCCATCGTGAACGACGAAAGGTCCGTGCGGTAAAGCGAATTCTCCGACTCGCGGCTCGCGACAGACACGTTGCCCTTGTAGAGAGACAGCGTCACGCTTCCTGTCATCTCTTTCTGGGTACTCTCTACAAATGCATCGAGCGCCTCTCGCAATGGCGTGAACCACAATCCGAAATAGACAAGTTCGGCGTATTTCAATCCGATGTGTTCCTTGAAGTGAGCAACATCGCGCTCCAGGCACAGCGCCTCGAGTTCGCGATGTGCGGAGATCAACAGCGTCCCACCGGGAGTTTCATAGCATCCTCGCGATTTAATTCCGACGAAACGGTTCTCTACGAGATCGATTCGTCCGATCGCATTGCGCGCGCCGATTTCATTCAGCAACTCCACCAGCGACACGGGATCCATCTCCATCCCGTTCACCGAAACAGGAACTCCCTTGCTGAACCCGATGCTCACCTTCTCTTCTTTGTCTGGAGCTTCCTGCGGCGACCGCGTTATTTGCCACGTCGTCGCCAGAGGAGCGTTTCCCGCGTCCTCCAACTCTCCGCCTTCGTGGCTGATGTGCCACAGATTCCGGTCGCGGCTGTGGATCTTTGTACGGCTGGCTTCCACCTGAATGCCGTGCGCCTCAGCATAGTCGAGACAATCCTCGCGTGACTTCAGCGTCCACTCCCGCCACGGCGCGATAATCTTCAACTCCGGAGCAAGCGCCTGGTAGGTAAGTTCAAAGCGCACCTGGTCGTTGCCCTTACCAGTGCAGCCGTGGGCAACGGCGGTCGCGCCTTCGCGCAATGCCACGTTGACCTGATGTTTAGCGATCACCGGGCGGGCCAGCGACGTTCCCAGCAGGTATTTGTGCTCGTACACCGCGCCCGCCTTCAGGGCGGGGAAGACGTATCCTGTCAGGAACTCTTCCCGCATGTCTTCAACAATCACTTTGCTCGCGCCGGTCTTATAAGCCTTCTCGACGACGGCCTCGATGTCGTCTCCCTGACCCACATCGCCCACCATAGCGATCACGTCATAGGAATAGTTTTCCTTCAGCCACGGAATGATGATGGAGGTGTCAAGTCCGCCGGAATAAGCGAGGACAACTTTCTCAGGCATGGGCGCTCCTCACGGGCAAGCGCACGGCGCCGCCCAGCAAAATGTACAGGATTGATTTTTGAACGTGCAGACGATTCTCTGCCTGCTCGAAGACTACGGATCCTTCGCCGTCCATGACTGCATCGGTCACTTCTTCTCCCCGATGGGCAGGCAAACAATGCATGAACGCCGCGTGGGGTGCGGCTTCCTTCATCAGCGCCTCGTTGACCTGATACGACTGAAAAATGCCGGCGCGCTCGCGAGACTCGTGCTCTTGTCCCATGCTTGCCCATGCATCGGTGTAAATCGCATCCGCACCTGCCACCGCGTCGTGCGGATCGGTAAGCAACTCGATCTGCGCTCCGGTCTGCTTCGCGATCTTGCGCGCATCCGCCACGATCTGCGGATTGCACGAATAACCTTTCGGCGTTGCAATCCGAATCGACGAACCCAGGCATGCACACGTCAGCAGAAGCGAGTGTGAGACGTTGTTTCCGTCACCGACATACGCCAGTGTAATCTTCTTCAAATCGCCGAAACGCTCCAATAGGGTGAAATAGTCCGCCAACGCCTGGCAAGGGTGCTCCAGGTCGCTCAGGGCATTGATCACGGGAACCGAGGCGTACCGCGCCATGCCGTCGATCGTCTCCTGTGCGAACGTACGCAGCACGATGACGTCAATCCATCGCTCGAGATTGTGTGCGATGTCGCTCAACTTCTCTCGCGCGTCGAGTCGGCTCTGCGACTGGTCCACAAACATCGCGGTTCCACCCAGCGATACCATCGCGGACTCAAAGGTCAGGCGAGTGCGCAGCGACGGCTTTTCGAAAAACATCACCATCTGCTTGCCCGCAAGCGACCTCTGAAACACCGAGGGACGAGATTTCATCAGTTCCGTGAGGTGCAGGACTGCGCGCACCCCTTGCGGACCAAGGTCTCGCGTCGACAAAAGGTCTGGACACCAAAAAACATCTGGTAGAGTTTCCGGCGACGCCGGTACCCGCCCTTGCATTGGACTATTCAACGTTGACTCCTCATTCTTCGAATTCAGCGTGCCGCGATTCATGCGCACGTAACCTCTGTTCCACACGTCAGCTTCGTCAGGTAAAACTGCGGCAGCGCCTCTGCCTCGGCTGCGGGCAAGATTCGTACTCGTCCCACGCCTTGCTTCAACGCCTGTGTGCAAGCGGCGAGTTTCGGCAACATGCCGCCGCTCACGACCGATCCCGACGTCAGATCCTGCACTTGTTTGGTGTTGATCCACGGAATGACGGTGCCTTCGGCGTCCTTCACACCCGTAACATCCGTAAGAAAGATGAGCGCATTGGCGTGGCACGCTGCCGCGCACGCCGCCGCCATCTCGTCGGCATTTACGTTGTAATACTCGCCGTCCGCGCCGAGCGCGAGGGATGCCAGCACCGGAATTCCACCCTGTTGCCATAGAGCCTCGATCCAGCAAGGATCGGCAAAACAAATTTCACCGACAAAGCCCAGGTCACTGCCGCGAACATGTTTGCGGCGAGCGCGGAAACTCATCCCATCGCCACCGCAGAATCCAACCGCCGGCATTCCCGCGGCCTGAATCGCGGCGACGAGTTTCTTGTTCACCAAGCCGCCCAATACCATGAGCGCGACATCGCGAGTCTCCGCGTCCGTGACGCGCAGTCCGCCCACAAACTCGCTCTGCTTGCCCAGTTGTTTCAGTACGCGGGTCAGCGCGCTGCCTCCGCCATGGACAACGGCCACGCGATGCCCGTCCTGCGCAAGTTCAGCGATGGCTTTCGCGCACTTGCGCAAAGTCGCCACGTCCTCCAGCGCTGCTCCGCCGATTTTGATCACGATTGTCACTGCAGTCCCTCTTCCTCGCCCCACCCGTACATCAGATTCATGTTCTGCACCGCTTGCCCCGCCGCGCCCTTTAATAAATTGTCGAGACAGGAAATCAAAACCAATCTTCGTCCGTCTTCCGCCAGGCAAAATCCGAGATCGCAATAATTCGTGTTCAGCGCAAACTGCACCTGCGGAAGCTTTGGAGTCTGAAACACGCGGACCCAGCGCTTTCCGCCATAAAAAGTCTTGAAGCACGACTCCACTTCCAGCGGAGTCATGCTGCGGTTCAAATGCACATAAACCGTCGACAAGATGCCGCGCGGAATCGGCAACAGGTGCGGGGTGAAGATCAGTTCGTCCTCACCCAGCGACAACTGCTCGATCATCTCTCCCATGTGCCGGTGATTGAAAACCGAATACGCGGAAAGATTGTCGGCCACCGAAACAAAATGCGTCTTGCTGGTCGGCTCCTTTCCTGCGCCGGACACTCCCGACTTCGAGTCGGAAATCAGGCCCCGGTTGCGATCCACCACTCCCGCCTTCAGAAGCGGCGCCAATGCCAGGATGACCGACGTCGCGTAGCATCCTGGATTTGCCACCAAATCCGCGCCTGCCACCCGGTCCGCATTCAATTCTGGCAAACCGTAAACGGCTTTCTCCGTCAACTCCGATGCGGTCATCGCGTTCGCATCCGCAAAGCCGTAAATCGCCCGATGTTGCTCCTGCTTCAACCGCCATGCGCCACTCAAGTCGATGACGCGCAGGCCGTTCGAGATCGCCTCCGGTACCAGCGCCCGCGATACGTCATGTGGAGTCGCCAAAAATAGCAGCTTGACTCCCTGTTGCTTCAGTGCCGCCCACGAAAGGGGATGCAGCGGATATCCGCCGTTGCCGGAAAGTGCGGGGAAGACATCCGCCAAGTCCGAAACGCCCCCACTGTCCGCGGATCGCCGCAGCAATACCGGTTTCTCCACGCGCGGATGGCGCAGAAGAATCCGCGTCAACTCCAGGCCGGAATAGCCGGTCGCACCGAGCAACGCAGTCTTGAGTTGTCCCGACATCAGCCCAGCATTTCCTCAATGCGGCTTGCCAGTTCCCGGGCCTCGTCCTTGTCCGGACACACGATCAGGATGGTGTCGTCCCCCGCGATCGTACCCACCACCTCGCTCCAATCCGTCTCGTCCAACGCTGCGGCCACTGGCTGCGCGCTGCCCACAATTGTCTTGATCACCAACAGATTCTGCGCCAAACGTATGTCGAGAACGAACTCGCGCACCAGTCGCGATACCGGCGGCAAAGCGATTCCCGCCGCTCCATCCCCGTGCGGGATCGAGTAGCCTTGAGACGTCTTGCTCAGGTTCAGGTCGCGGATATCACGCGAAAGTGTGGCCTGGCCGACCTTGAATCCCCGCCTCCGGAGATGCCGCTGCAAATCCTCCTGGCTGGCGATGGCGCCGTGCTTCAGGACGTCGAGTACAGCGCGCTGGCGCAATGTTTTATTCATAATGAATAAATATTCACCATGATGAATATTTATTTTTATATCTTACGGTTCACTCCCAAAATGTCAATAGGGTGAGCCGTCATTTTTCGTTACTTCCGAGGCGGCATCGGCTCCGTCGAAAACGCGCTGTCAATGACGAAATTCACACGCCGGAAGATTCTTCCTTGGTAGACTACTTCGCGGTCGCGGAGCGCAGTTCGCTCGGGAGATCCGATGAACCGAAAACCATCTCTGATGGCGGAACTCGTCGCCGAGTTTCTCGGCACGTTTGTCCTCATCCTTTTTGGCATTGGCGTCGTCGCGATGGTCGTGTTGTTCCCAACGAAAAACGCCGGAGAGACCGTCCACGGCGGCTTCACCAACATCACTCTGGGCTGGGGACTCGCGGTCACGATGGGCATCTACATCGCCGGAAAAATTTCCGGAGCGCACCTCAATCCCGCCGTGACGCTGGCTCTCGCAGTATTCCGCGGCTTTCCCTTGGAAAAAAGTTCTGCCGTATTCGATCGCGCAGACCGTCGGAGCCTTTGCCGCTGCGGCCCTCGTGTATCGAAACTATCTGCCCGCGTTTCGCCAGGTTGATCCGCAACTGCTAACCACGGCTGGAATCTTCACCACCTTCCCCGCGTTTCCGGGAACGCCTCAGGCCGGATTTCTCGATCAGTTCATCGGTACCGGGCTGCTGGTGCTTTTGATCTTTGCCATCACCGACGAATTCAACGCGCCTCCGGGAGCAAATCTCGCGCCTCTCATGATTGGCCTCGTCGTGGTCGCGATCGGAATGAGCTTCGGCGGCATGCACGGATACGCGATCAATCCCGCGCGCGATTTCGGCCCGCGTCTGTTTACGGCGCTGGCGGGATTTCAGAACAACGGGCTCACGGATGGAACCCATGTGTGGTGGATCCCGGTGGTCGCTCCATTGCTGGGCGCCGTTGCCGGTGCCGCCTTGTATGACTTCGGCATCCGGCGTTTTCTGAAGCCTTCGCAGTTTTAGTATTGCCGCCATTTGAGGGAGGGGAAGAGGGAGGACTTGTGAAATACGTTTTGGCGCTCGATCAAGGCACAACTAGCTCCAGGGCTTTGTTGTTTGATCAATTTGGCGCAGTTTCCGCCGTCGCTCAAAAAGAATTCGACCAGATTTTTCCGCAGCCGGGCTGGGTCGAACATAATCCCGAGCAGATCGTCTCCTCTCAAATCGCGGTCGCGGTGGATGCTCTCGCGAAAGCCGGTGCGACATCGGCCGACATCGCAGCGATCGGGATCGCTAACCAGCGGGAGACCGCCATCGTTTGGAATCGTGAGACAGGGCAACCGGTCTACAACGCAATCGTCTGGCAAGATCGCCGCACTGCCGAATTCTGCGACGCGCTGCGCAGCGAAGGCCATGGGCCCATGATTCAACGCCGGACCGGCCTGTTGATCGATGCCTACTTTTCCGCCACCAAAATATCCTGGATCCTCGACAACGTCTCCGGAGCGCGCGGACTCGCTGACGCCGGCAAGCTCGCTTTTGGAACCGTGGACACTTGGCTTCTCTGGAACCTCACCCAAGGTAAAGTTCATGCGACCGACGCCAGCAACGCCTCGCGCACGATGGTTTTCAATATTCACTCTGGCGAATGGGACCGGGAACTTCTCGATCTGTTTCACATTCCCATCTCGGTGATGCCGTCGGTTCGCGCCTCCAGCGAGATCTATGGCGCGGTCAGGGGAGTGAAGGGAATCGATGGCATCCGCATCGCGGGGATCGCCGGTGATCAGCAAGCCGCGCTCTTCGGGCAGCGTTGTGATGAGCCAGGCATGACAAAGAATACCTATGGCACCGGCTGCTTCATGTTGCAAAACACCGGCAAGCGGGCGGTTCCGTCAACAAATCGGCTAGTAACAACCGTCGCCTGGAAAATTGGAGAGACCACTGAGTACGCGCTCGAGGGCAGCGTCTTCGTCGGTGGGGCAGTTGTGCAGTGGCTGCGCGATGGTCTCGGACTGATTCGAAAATCCGAAGATGTGGAAGCCCTGGCCAAGTCCGTTCCCGACAATGGCGGAGTCTATTTTGTCCCCGCATTTGTCGGCCTCGGTGCGCCGCACTGGGATTCCTACGCGCGCGGCTCCATCTTCGGCCTCACTCGCGGCACAACGGCGGGACACTTGGCTCGCGCAGCGGTAGAAAGCATTGCCTATCAGGTCGCGGATCTGCTCGACGCGATGCGTCGCGACTCCGGAGATGCAGTAAGAGAGCTCCGCGTGGATGGCGGCGCCGCCACCAATAACAGCCTCATGCAATTTCAGGCGGATATTTTAGGAGTGCCTGTCGTCCGTCCTGCGGTGACGGAAACCACGGCCTTCGGAGCGGCTCATCTCGCAGGTTTGGCGGTTGGGTTCTGGAAACCGGGCGGCAGCGCGATAGCCGAATCCAAAGACCGCCGCTTCGAGCCGCAAATGCCGCTAGCTCAAGCCAAGCTTCTGCGCGATCGCTGGAACGAAGCCATCAGCCGCTCGAAAAACTGGGAATCAAGCGCCCAATGATCGTTAGAACGCTCTAGCAGAGCACCGAAAACGGCCTATCGCTAACGTCTAAGGCTGATACCAAAATACAGCGCCCTTGGTGATTGCGGGCAGCGTGAAGCGGACCGATTCTCCATCGCGTACACCCTGAACTGGCTGTGCCTCTCCCAGAAATGGCAGGAAGAAGCCTTTCACGTCAGCCTTTGCGGAAACCGTAACCTGAACGTGTTCCTGCGGTGTTTGCACAGGATTAACTCCGCCCTGAAGTCCCGCAAAATTGGCGAAGAAACAATTCACATGCCCATCCGAAGTTCGCGCGATGGACGTAGCCACCTGCGGCGATGCCTGAATGCGCACCTCATTACTCCCAGCCAGGCTTCCGAGGAATTCACTTTGTGCATCGGGGGATGAGTGCTCGAAATCCTTCTCAATCGCCGCGCTGTAGGCCGCATCCGGAGACTTTGGAAACCGAATCACATTCTTGCCTTCATTCAACCCGGTCGAGTCGGCTCCAGTGATCACAACCGTCCCACCATTCGCCGCATAATTCTTCAAAAAGCTTTTCTCATCGTCGCTGAGCACGCGCACGTCGGGTAATACCAGCGTCTTTCCTTTGAATTCGGCCAACGTCCGCGGTGTCACCACCTGAAACTCGAGATGCTTTTGCATCAGCAGAATCAAAGCACCGCGATACGACGGAATAAATTCGTCGGCATAATAATTCCGCGTCTCCGGAGAGAAATAAACTCCAATCGGATCGACCGGGCCGCGCGGCAGATAGAACGTCTTCTCATGTGCTGCAATCCAAGTGAATATCTTTTTTCGCGTCGGCAAGTCATTCGATCCCGCCATCGAGTGCCCAGGCGCATCCCAGAAGTTCGCGCCCGCCATCACCTGCGACATCGCCAGGTTCATCATGGACTCTTTGATGTCCACCTTTTTGTCGCCATCCCATGAGTAATTCAGAATCCAGGTGGCCTTCCCCTGAGCAAACGCCCGGAAGGAATGCATGCCAACCTGGTATTGGAACCAGGCTAGAGGGGTGCGCGAAGAGGCCATGTGATCGCCCGCGCCAAACTCATACTCGTGCGCGATCGCATCGACAACTCCATACAGGCTGTAGACGTCCGCGCCCACCCGCACCGCCTCCTGCTCGATTCCCGGATAAATCTCTGGAATCGTTTTGATCTCCGGATTCACCGCCTTCGCCGTTCGGTCAATCTCCGCCAGAAAATCGGTGAATGTCTGGATACGAAACGCCACCCATTTTCGAAACGCAGGATCGGAAAAATCTCCCAGCTTCAGATCATGCTTCGCATCGAGCCCTGTTTTCTCTTTGAATGCCGCGACGGTGTAGTCGTCGAAACTCGCCCAAGTGTCTTCCCAGCCGTCAAAATGCGTCATCCAGTACGGAATGTCGATGTAAATTCCATCGATACCCGTCCCCGCGATCTGCCGCACGCGCTCCATGTATGTCTTGCGCCATTCCTTCGCGTACGGACTCACCCACACATCCTCGTCCCCCGGCCGGATCCAGAATGCTGACCCTCCGCCGAAAATCGCAGGCTCGCCCGTAATCTTCCGTTGCAGCCAGTCAGGATGATCCTTCGCCAGCGTATGCGCCACTTTATCGCCGTGTGCAGTGATGCACTCGGTCCCGGCGATATAGACGAACGCATGATTGCCCGCCTTATGCGCCGCCTCGGCGACTTCATGGATCGCCTTCAACTTCGCCGTCGGATCCAGGTAGCTCTCATACCGCCCGGGAATATCGTTGTCGACTTCGATGCCCGACGACGCCGCTCTCCGCCGCACGCCGCGCGATCGCATCGGCATCGCCGCCCTTGAGCCCGTAAGCCCCGATGCGCACATAGTTCGTCCAATTTTGTTTATCGGAGGAGGACGGAGCCGCGATCAGGCTCCACGCGAATAACAGCAGAAAGGAAACTGCGACCAACCCTTTTTTTCTCACTGGACCCTCGGTTTTTGTCGATCTTAATGTTGTCATTCGCCCGTCGGAGGAACGCCGCCGGTCACATCGTCTTGCCCGAGCCCCGCCGTTGCTCGCAGTGTCAAGCTGCCATCTTCATTCAGTTGTTGGCGGCAGGCCCAACGCACCGGATATCGTTGCCCTTTCACTTCAATCTCCGCTTTCAGCCGCAGGCCTTTCCACTGCGTGCCCTTGGGCAACGGAAACTTCGCCTGTCGAACCTTTCCCGGCAGCGGATATCCCGCATCCAGACTGCCTCCGACGATGACTTTTCCGTCGGCGCTCGTGACCGAGACTCGCAAAACTCCAGGCACGCTGGCGATCCCATCATTCGCAAATCCAATGATCAATCCCGGATATCCGCCTTCTTCATAAGTCCATATCCACGACGGACGCACGCGGTAGCCGATACGCCGCGCCAGCGAATCAATCGCATCCGGATACTGATGGTAGTAATTCGAGAATGCGATCCGCCTGGATGCGATGCCAATTCCACAGCGAGAAATAGTTGGCGCCGACATCCTGCACATGCTGCACGACGTTGTCCGTATAACTGACGCCCTCGTCAACTTTCAAAGTCTTCGGCGATCCATCTGACATGCCGACTTCCACCGAGACGCCCGTCCATGGCGGACGATTGCTCAGTGCATCGATCTGCTCGTTCTCGATGAAGATCGTGTCCGTCCGCAGCCAGTTGCCGCTCCGCACCGTGCGGTCCACCAATTCAGAGTTGCCCACCTTGCTGAAATCCGGCTGCGTATTCGTCAGGAGCGGAGTTTTCTTCCATCGGCTGACTTGATACTGGAGCATGTTCACGAAAGTATTTTCGGCGGTGACCGCATCCGGAAACGGATTCGATTCGAGCGGCCACGTGTGCCCCTCGCCCCAGAACCCGTACATGAACGTGTCGGTGTACTCAACGTCGGGATGTCCGTCGTAAGCGTCCGCCAGCAAATCCACCAACTCGCGAAACGCAGATTGAAACGCCGGATCGTCATAGCGCGGCTCGTAGCGCGTCCGCTTCAGCCAATCCCCCAGCTTCACCATCGGAATCTTGTCGCGTAAAAATTCCGGCAGCGGCGAATCCGGAATGTCCGGATTGCTCAACATCACGCGAAATCCAACGCGCTTCTGATATTTTCTCGCCAGATCGAAGGTCAGCTTCCAGTGCTCGCAAAAGTCCAGGCGTCCGGCGCGCTGCTGCACATCCTTCCAGTTCACGCGGATATACAGCTTCGATCCCAACGGAAGCTTTACCGCGTCTTCGATCGATTGCGCCAGACTCTGACCGTCTTTCCGCGCCGGCCCAACTTCGTCGCAGACATAGGTGATCAGCCCCATCCCGAAGTTCGGAACCACCTCGCGCGACGCCGTCAGCGCCATATCTACGTTCCAGCTCGGGTAGTCATCCGCTGAGAACGGCCCTTGATAGAGCCGGTCCGGCACCGAAGGTCCCGCACCGAAATCGTATTTCTCAAAGTTGTGAGGCGGAATGTGCGCTTCGAGCGAGTTGGCGCAGAATCCGGCCGCCATCACTGCTCCGCTGGCCTTCAGAAAAGATCGTCGCTGCACTGTCGGTTCCTCGGAGATCGCGCCCGAAGGGAAGGAGACGCCTGATCCCGATCAATTGGGATCAGGCGCAAACAGGTTGAGCCGCTTAGAACTGGAACCGCGCTCCGAACTGCATTTTGCGGAAGTTGTTCGTGGTTGAGGTTACTTGGCCCAGAGCGCCGTCTCCCGAACCCACATCAGGGAAGGCAAAGCGCTGATGATTGAACGCATTGAACACTTCTGCGCGTACCTGGAGGAGTTTGCTCTCGCGAATCTTGAATTCCTTGGAGAGAGACGTATCGATGTTGCGAATACCGTCCCCTCGGAGGTTGGTGAAATGTCGAGGAGCATTGCCCGGAATATTGTCTCCAGGATCGCCAAAGCAATCCTGATTGATTACGCTCCCTCCCGACTTCGCCGCATCTCGGTAGCTCAGGCCGCTTGAGAGCTGAGAGCAGAGAATGTCGGGCCGCTGATTGCCATCCGCCAGCAGTCCGGCACTGTTGAAGATAGCCAGCGGCTGGCCGGATTGCATCGTTACCACTGTATTCAACGCCCATCCGCCGACGACACCGTCAAGAACAGGGTTCATCCCGCGCCCGATCCAACGATCTCGGCCGAAAGGAAGATCGAAAATGATGGCGGCAGTCAAGCGGTGCGGGGTGTCGTTGGAGCCGATGCCATGCTCAGCTTTGAGATTGTCGAGCACTTGCGGGTTATCCAGCCCAAGATTCCCAATCCAGGCGTTCCGTCCGGCGGACGAGTCATCCGTAGCTTTGGAGAACGTATAGTTGCCTTCGAAGCTGATGTAGTGGCTCGCTCGCTTTTGGAAACGAATTTGTAGCGAGTGATACCAGGAAGTGGCGATCAGCTTGGGCAGCCCCTCGAACCCTCCATCAAACTGCGGGTATGGTTCCAGCAGCAGTTGTTGCGGGATCGTGTCATCAACGTACCGAGAATCCGACACGTCAGCCGCATTGAAGATCGGGCTGCCCGGACACCACGAGCCGGTCAGCGCCGCCGCTGAGGTGAAGAAGCACTGAAATGGATTGGGCACTTCGGTATTGAGATAATCCGATACCGCGGTATTGGAGGGATCGTGGGTCGGATTCAACTGTGCCACCAGCGCGTTCCGGACTGACGATGGCAAAAAGTTGCGGTTGCGGGTTGAAATGCCCCCGGCCCCGGCCCATGGCAAGTGCGTGCTGCGGTTTGCCGAGTAGTCGACTGCCACAACGATCTGTCCCGGTAGCATGCGCTGAATGCCGAGGTTCCACTGATAGATCTCAGCATTCCGAACCGTGCCGGTGTCCAGGTCGCTCGAGTTCCCGAACCCCCATTGCGCCAGCTTGCCGTAGGTAGTTCCTTGCGGCGGCGCCAGGCCTGCGGGAAACGGGCTGGTACAGTTTGGCTGGATGGGCGAAGGGCCTAGACACGCGTACTGGGTGTCGAAATTGTCTTTGCGTGAAATAGATGTTCGCCGTTTTCGCGAAGGCGGGTCCTGCATATTGGAAGTTGGTGGCGACGTTCATTCCGTAGAACACGCCGGCGCCACCTCGTAGCACGGTATTGGTTGCTAGTTGGTATGCAAAGCCTAAACGCGGGGCAAAATTGTTTCGATCGACGGGCGAGCTGCGGTGACCGGAACTCGGAAACACCGATGTGCCCATGATTTCCCCAATCTGTCCAAATTGCGGAAAGGTTGCGGACGCGTCGCGATCCACCGGAATGTTGATTCCCGTGTCTCCCGTGAAATCGTTGAACTGAAGCCGGTCGGAGCGCTCTGTGTAAGGATTGCTCCATTCATACCGCAGGCCGAGATTAACCGTCAGCCGCGGTGTGACCTTCCAATCATCCTGCACATAGAATGCAGTCTCTTTCGACTTATCCGACACCGCCGGAACCAAGTGGAGCGAAGCCCCAGCCGCATACCCGGTCAGGATCGATGCGAACGGGTTTCCCTGTCGATGATCGTCATCTCCCAGGCTGTTGTTCGGTTGGGACGTGGTCACATCGCGCGAGAAGTCGAAGATGCCGGTGGGATTGTCCGGTTGCCAGAAGTAGTTGAAGAAGATTCGCTGCTCACCGCCAAATTTGAACGAATGTCGTCCCTTGACCCATTGCAAACCAGAAGAGTAACTGACGAGGGTGTGAGCAAAGTGTGTATCTACGCAACATTGGTTAAACAGCGAGAGAAAGGGATCATCGACGTTGATCGTAGCCATGCGGGTAAGGCCGTTGGCTGCGAGGTCGGGCGACAAGCCCACGTCGCTCAGCGTCGGGTAGTTGTTGCTGATGCCCGGCGCATGCACGCGGTCTACGCTAATGCGGCTGGTCCAAAGTGCGGTCGGAGTGATCGCAAAGTTGTACTCACCTCCGCCGTTCTGGACGTTCGTCAGGTAGATATAGCCATCTCCATCATTGCCCACGACTGTGGGTGCGGTGGCTTGGTCGTGATGCCGGCTGTAGCGCCCGTTGATCCTGTGCTTCGCCGCGATCTGATGATCCACTTTGACGTCGAACTGCCATCCTGGGTCGGTACTGTTGATGACTTGGCGCCAATTGGGGTTGGGATAGTCTGCCGTCGGGTCGGTCGCGTGCGGATAAAGATTCAAAATCGCCTGTCCGATCGGGTCGATCTTGTCCGCAGGAATGATGTTGTTAGGAAATTGAGTATGCGGGCAAGGGGTGGCGGATCCCTGGCTTCCGGCGCACGGATCGTAGATTCCAGCCTGAGCAGTATCAGGATTAGTTGGATCGGGCAGATTGGCGACGCTCTCCGAAAAGTCGCCGGTACGTTCCAAGTCGGTGGGGACACGGCCTTCGAGATTGACCGGATCCTTCTGGCGGATTTTTTCGAAATCCACAAAGAAGAAGGTCTTGTTCTTGATTATTGGACCACCCAGAGCGAATCCGTACTGATCGCGTACGTGATCCGGCCTTGGACCCGTGTTGAAGAAATCTCGGGCATCGGTCGCTGCACGTTGAAAGTACCACCAGCCGCTGCCATGGAACGCATTGCCGCCTTCCTTCAGCACCATGTTGACGATGGTTCCGCCATTGTTGCCGAACTCCGCCGAGAAGCTGTTGTTTTGTACCTTGAACTCCTGCACGATCTCGACTGAGGGCGTGAAGTAGACGTTGGAGTTGCCGCCCTCGCCCTGTTCCGGCGCACTGATGGGACTGCCGTCGAGTGTGATCTGCGCGGTGGCGTTACGCTGGCCGTTGGAGACAAAGTTGGTGCCGGTCGGATAGCCGAGATCCCCACCCGACGTCTCCGTCACCCCACCAGCTAGAAAGACCAACTGAAATGGGTTGCGGCCGTACAGCGGAATGTCGCGCACATACTCGTTGGTAACGTCGGTGCCGATCGCGGCGCTTTCCGTATCGAGCAGCGGCGCTGCTTCCGTAACCTCGACGGTCGTGATCACGCCGAGAGGATGCATCGTGAAATCGATCGTCGTCTGCTGATCCACCGCCAGCACGATGTTCTTCTGCTCGGACGCCCGAAAGCCGGATGCCTCCACCCTGATCGTGTACACCGCGGGCCGCAAGCCGGTCAGGACGTACAGACCGTGGTCGTCGCTTTTGCCGGTGACCGCGATACCGGTGGCGTCGTTGGTGATCGTCAGCGTCGCTTGCGTCACCATTGCGCCGCTCTGATCTTTCACAACGCCTCGAACCTGCGCTGTATAGCTGGCTTGTCCAGAGGCCAGGATCGTTAACTGCAACGCCACGAAAATCACGGCAGAAACTAACGAAACAACGCGGCAGACACGCATGGCAGCCTCCCCAGAGACGCTTTCATATTATTACGAGTCAACACTATTACTTTCGATTATGGCGAAAGTCAAGTCAAATCGCAGCGAAAAGTTAAATGGATTGCAGCGGAATTAAGCGGTCATCTGTGGCTTTTGGCGACGGCTTTTGCCGCGAGCCGGGCTTGGGGATTTCAGGCCAGCTCTGACTTAATAGGTCGAGACGTTTTCCGGAGGATAGGGCTCACCATACTTGTTGACGTGCGTGTGTGCGCCATCGGACGAATGCAGCGAAATCGAAATTGGATCGTTGCTCCCGGGTCTGACCTCGATCCGGCGCGACAGCGCTTCCCGTTCACCTTCCGCGGCGAACTCAGACCACACTTCCATCTTGTACTGCCCGGCCGGCACGTGCGCGATCTCGAATGTTCCATCCATCGCCGATGTCGCAAAGTACGGCGTCGTCAGCGCGACCACTGCGGCGCTCATCTCCGGATGAATGTTGCAGAAAATGTAAGACACGCCCGGCTGCGAGAAGCGAACGCTTCTCACCGCCCCTCCCTCGTACAGTCCGAGGTCGAAGGGCTTGCCGTGATAGATCGAGAAAACGTCATGGAAGAATGGGTCTTGATTCGGAAATTCGATCGCGGTGCCTACCATGATGGCTACGAGGTGCGGCGTGAATTGTTTGTTTTTCTGAACCAGCCGCACTTTCGGTCCGGGAGCGACGGGGCTGGCTTTTGCACCCAGACTGGTGAGCGATACGACGACGTCCGCGTTGCCCGCAGCCTTCTTCGAGCGGTGCACCACCGTCACCGTCCCCCGAACGGAGCCCTCTTGCGCCGACGCGATCGAGACCAAGCTAAGGATCATTACCAGCCAATAGCGTAGCATCAGAAACGAACCCCCGCCGCCAGGTTGAAATGATCTCCCGACGCTGCTTCTCCGATCGGAGGCGCTGTAAACAGATGGCGATACTCCACCGCAAAAAGAAGGAAGGATTGCGGCGAGTAGATAAAGTTCAGGAATGCGGTTCGGTTTTTTTGCAGCGCCGAATATCCCGCCGCCATGTAAGGCACGGGAAAGAAACGCAGATCGCTTCCGTAGTTTTCGTCCTGACCAAACGCTGCGTTGAATTCTGTGTGGGCTTCCGGTCGAACCTTTAGCTGTGCCCATCCTCCGGTTGATCGTAGGGGATGAATCGCAGCCTGCGGAAACGTAGGGTCCGAATAAACGACGCTGGTCCAAATTCCGCCGCCGAGGCCGCCGACCGCTTGGCCCTGATACCACTCACCCGAAGCTTCGAAATGCTTTCCAACAGGAACGCGGAAGTCTGCATTCAGTGTCCAACTCGCAACATTGTCAAACGATTGATATTTCTGTTTGGCGCGATAGCCACCGAATCCCATGGTGATGGGGTGTTCCGGCGAGCCCAGGAACTGGTAAGCCACACGCCCGCCGACAGCGGGTACGCGAGTTGCCTCGCCCGCAGTCGCGACCCGGCCCTGAAATGGTGGCTGCTCTTCCGTCAGCGGATCAAGCAGGCCTCCCTGAAGGATAAGAGAAGAGGTGTCGCTCAACGAAATCCTGTGCTCGATCTCGATCTGCGGCGTCCACACCCAAAGATTGCCCGACCAGGAAAACGCCGGTTCCAGCAGCGTCGCAAATGAAGTCGGCGATAGCGGCGAGAAGAAAAGACTATCTTGCCCAACGCTCAGTGAAGTTTTCTTCCAATCGAGCCGTACCTGCCCGGTTCGCAGCCGTACCAGTCCTGCCGTCACGCCATACTGTGTTGTTGGGCTTCCTCCAGCAAAATCGAAATCGATGTTCGCAGATGTCCTCGCGCCGAAAACACGCGGACCGTTTGCCGAAATCGATAGCATGGTTTGCCGGAGGGTGGCTCCCACGTTTCCTTCTGGAGACCCCGGTGATCGGAGGAATGCCAGGCTAGGCAGGTCTGCAATATCAAACGCACCCGAGTTCCAATACGAATTAAAGAGGATCAGTCCCGATAGCTTCACCGGATACTTGCTGCCACTCTCGACCTTGTCCTGATGAAGCTCTGCAATCTTGGCTGCCAGGAAAGTGGTATCTTGATCGGCCGCTGCGGTTGTCGGTTCGTCTGCGGGAGGTGTTTGCGGCACCGCGCTGGCGTCGGCCTCGCCTGAACGTATGGCGCTCGCAGGGACTTCCTTTGAGCCACCCAGCACCTGGGTCCGCAGTGCTTCCATGTCTTTGCGAAGATCATCGATCTGCTTGCGGGCATCCTGAAGTTGCGAACGCGTCTCTTTCAATTCGCGGCTGACGCGAGCGAGATCATCCCCGTGATCGGCAGCGTCTTGAGCGACGCCGGAGATCGCTCCGAGGCACACGAATACGCAAATCAGTTGGAGAAAGCGCGACATTCCTTCATCTCGCATTCTCTGTAGCGCGTAGTCATAACGACAAGTTACCGACGTGCCCCCGGTTCTCCGGGTGACCAAAGTGTCTGGCGAATGTCTAGCCTTTTTCTTAATCTTTCAGGACGTGGCTCACGGACCTTTTCGGCATCTTCGGACGAAGCTCCTCGTCGCGATGGTCGCTGTCGTCTTTCTGTTGACGGCGGCTGTGCTGGGCCTCGTCCAAGCGCGCATGCGCGTTCACGTGCGCGAGGACCTTGTTTCCACCCTTCGCGCGCAATCGGCGGTTTACTCCCAGATTGAAGAGGCCCGCCGCGAGCAGGCGCAGCAGAGCGCCGCATTGATTGCCGATCAGCCTAGCCTCAAGGCGCTGATGTCGACCAACGATCGCCTCACCGTTGAGGACGCATCCGAACCATTCCTGCGTTCGAGCCGCGCTGACCTGCTGATCCTTGAGAATGCCGACGGGGAAGTCCTGGGCTTCCAGGCGAAATCCGATGATGTGCCTGCCTCCACGGTCAAACGGTTGATGCAAGGTTCACCTGGCGATCAGGATTGGTGGTTTGCGGGCGGACATCTTTATCACGTGAGCTTCGCGCCCATCGTCTCCGGACCGAGCGCGAATCAGAAATTTCTTGGCCGATTAGCCCTGGGACGCGAACTCTCCACCCGCTCTATCGTCGACTCGGGCGCCTTCGGTACGTCTGCATTTACGTTTGAACGTAAGGGATCGGTCATTCTCAGTTCGTTGCCGCAGGCTGACTGGACCGACTTCGAGTCGTCCGTTGCCAACGCCAACGACTCCGACGCGACTCAGGAAATTAACATCGCAGGCGAACGCTACCTTGCCAGCCACGTAGACCTTCCGGGCGATCATCCGGTGCGGCTGTATTCGCTGCAATCGTTCGATCAGGCAACGAGTTTCTTGCGCGCCCTCAACCGCCTGCTGCTCATGCTGGGCGCTGTGGCCGTGCTTGCCGGCGCTCTTATCGCCTTCCTGCTCTCGCGCCAGATCACGCGTCCTCTGGAGCGCCTTGCTCTTGGCAGTTTGCATTTGCAGAAAGGTGATTTCGACTTCCAGATCCCTGTCACTGGAAATGACGAAGTCGCCGATGTGACCCGCGCCTTCGAAGACATGCGTAAGAGCCTGCGACAATCGCGCGAAGGACTGGTACGGTCCGCGCGTCTCGAAGCGGTGGGCAGGCTCGCTGGCGGCGTTGCGCACGACTTCAACAACCTGGTGATGATCATCAAGGGCTATAGCGATTTGCTGCTTGATTCCGCCACACCGCAGGCCAAGCCCTATCTCGAAGAGATCAAGAATGCAGGCGAGAGAGCCAGTGGCTTGACTCGCCAGTTGCTGGCCTTCAGCCGCAAGCAGGTGCTTGAGCCGCAAGTGCTCGATCCAAATCAGACAGTACGCAACATGGTGAAGATGTTGCGGGTTCTGATTGGCGAAGACATCGAACTGGTCACCAGCCTGGCCGAACAGATCGGACGCGTGCAGGCCGATCCCGGGCAGGTCGAACAAGTCATCATGAATCTCGCGGTGAATGCCCGCGACGCCATGCCAAGTGGTGGCAAGCTAATCGTGGAAACGCGTTCCTGTGACTTCGATGAGTCGTACGCTGCCAAGAATGAGATCGCTCCCGGGCCATACGTGATGATCGCCGTCACCGATACGGGATGCGGCATGACGAAGGACATCGTCGAGCAGATATTCGAGCCATTCTTTACGACCAAAGAACCCGGCAAGGGCACCGGCCTTGGGCTCGCAACCGTTTACGGAATCGTGAAACAGAGCCGTGGACACATCACTGTTTACAGCGAGCCGGGCATCGGCACGACGTTTAAGGTTCACTTTCCATCGCTGGATAAATCCGTCCCTCTACCGATCTCGCGCCCGCTGGGCACGGCTCCTAAGGGCGACGGAACAATTCTGCTGGTGGAAGATGAAGCGCCACTGCGAGTCCTCGCGGCGGAATCTCTGAAGCGACTTGGCTACACCGTGCTGCAGGCAGGCAATGGGCTGGAAGCGCTCGCAGTTGCCGACCAGCATCGTGGCAGCATCGACATGGTCGTGACCGACGTCATCATGCCGCGCATGGGTGGTCCGGAACTGGTCGAGAAACTAAAGCTGAAGCGCGAAGGCTTTGCCGTGATCTTTATGTCCGGCTATACCGAGGCCGGCGCGCTCGAGCACGCCAAGATTGGCCTCGACGCCATCCTCTTGAACAAACCCTTCTCGACCGAAGCTTTAGCCAATAAGATCAGCGAAGTGCAGCAGGGCGCCAGCCGCAGCGACACGAAAGCATCAGGCGCCAGCGCTTCCTAGCGCGTCTCAGATTCCCCATCGAGAGAGATTTCCACAGTGTTCCTTTGGGAACACTTGTCTTACAGAAATGTATGTACAAAATCGCACAACTGCATTTTGCGCAATAGCTTGCAGATTTCGGGAAATTCCGCGTTTTACTTCGAAAAGCTGAAAATCCCAATCAAGAGGACGCAGAATGCGATCGCCTGAGCCAGTTCGCTCCAGCCTAACCGGCGGACGGCGAGAGGGGCGGGTCGTTGGATGAAGTAATACCATCCACGGAAAAGGATCGGGGCGAAAGCCAGGGAAGCCACACGGGGGAGCCAGCCAGATACGCACAGAATGGTGACCGTTGCTGTCATGAGCGCTTGTCCCGTTGCGAAGGCCCATCCGCGAGCTAACTTGGCACGCAGACCCTCGACGCGTGCGGTGTGAATGCGGAGTTGTACGTAGTGAATCTGATTTCCGGCGAACAGAAGGTTGGCAAACCAAAGCGCCCATGCAGTCGGGTCTAGCCTTCCGGTGATGACGTAGTACGCGGCTGGGGCGGAAGCTGCGAGGCCGACGGTGCCGGTAACTTCCGAGAGCATGCGAAGCGTTTGGGCTGTGCTCTTTTTGCGGGGCTGTTTGCTCAACTGCTTCAGCAACATTTGCCCTGCGAAGAAAAATCCCGCAGCGGCGCCGATCGACCACAACTTCGGATTCTGACCTCCCCAAAGAAGCATGCTTAGCGCCAGTCCAGAGACGGCCACTAAATAGAAGACTGCGAACCATACCGAGATGCGCTCATCTTTGGTCTCTGCATGGATCGGGGAGGTTCCCATCAAGCTTTCAAGCGGAGTTCTCAGCCAGAACAGGGTCAGGGCGGCGGTCATCAGTAGAACAAATGGAAAAACGTTGCCGCTGCTGCGCAATGCCACTCCAGCGCCCGTGATCATGGGAACGAATAGAAGACCCCACGCCCCGTGCTCCCGTGGAACGATGAGTGCGCGACTGCGTTCGCGGCGGGCTTTCTCGAGAACAGGATCGCCGTTCTCAGACCAAGAGTCAGCGTTGGGCACGGCCACGGGAGCGAGGCGCGGCGCTGCGTTTTCTTCAGCCTTGTGTGAGATCAAGCTCGGTTTTGTCGTGCTCAGCGTGTGCGTGACTTCGAGCACCCAGGTTTTCTGTTCTTCTTCGAGTTCTACGTGAGTCGGCATTATTGCCATCCTGCCATGTGAATGTGTTGCATGCCCTTTACCGCGCGCATGTATTGCGCCCGCTCGAATGCGGCCGGATCGGGGCATCGAAGTTGACTCATGCTGCCCTGCATTTGGGCAATCGATTCATACTCGTGCTCTTCCATCCACTCGCGGAGTTCGCGCTCCACATGACGCAGGTGATTGATGCCGTGGCGCATCAGAGAGGAACACATCATGGTGACGCTGGCGCCGACCATCAGGAGCTTTACTGCGTCCTGCGCGCTGTG
Source organism: uncultured Acidobacteriota bacterium (assembly GCA_963819455.1). Lineage (GTDB taxonomy): Bacteria > Acidobacteriota > Terriglobia > Terriglobales > Acidobacteriaceae > Sulfotelmatobacter. Next base: position 405,093 of record CAWFWF010000004.1, on the reverse strand, counting down.
AACGCCGCCAGTGCCGGCTAGGCTTGCGCGGATCCGGCCATAAAGGATTCCGATCCAGGTCAGCGGCAGCCGTAGTGCTTGCGGACTGCTGAGCAGCACATTCGGACGAATTTCCAACTCCTCGAGATCGATATCCGGCTGATAAAAGCGGTTAAAAAGGACGAGGGCGTCGGCGCCGGCATCGTCAAGACGGCGCGCCATGTTTGCAAGATTGCTGAAGTACGGGCTCAATTTCACCGCGACCGGGATCGTCACCGTCGATTTCACGGCGCGCAGGATGTCGAGATACATCTTTTCGACATCCGCGGCTGTCTGCCGCGGATCGGTGGGGATGTGGTAGATGTTGCACTCGATTGCGCTGGCGCCCGCGCGCTCGATGTCGGCAGCGAACTTCGTCCACCCACCGATGGTTGAGCCGTTGAGGCTGGCAATGATTGGGCAGCCGACCGCGGACTTCGCTCTGCGGATGTGCTCGAGGTATCCGTCGGGTCCGGTGTGAAACTCCGTCGCCTGCGGGAAATACGTGAGGGACTCGGCGAAGCTTTCAGTGCCGTTCTCGAGATGGTAGTTCAAGTCGGCGGCTTCCTGGCGGAGCTGCTCTTCGAAGAGCGAATAGAGAACAATGGCGGCAGCGCCGGCGTCCTCAAGGCGGCAGACGCCGTCGATGTCGCGGGACAGAGGCGAGGCGGAGGCCACGAGCGGCGAGGGTAATTTCAGGCCTAGATACGTAGTGCTGAGATCCATTGCAGTTCTCCTCTTACGTCCGCGCTTTATCCGCGCTGGAAGTCAAAACCCCCACCCTCTCGCGAAAACCGCGAGAAGGTGGGGCATCTCTTACTTCGAAACAACTGCTGGTGCCGGTTTTTCGGGGGCCGGCTTGGTGCTTGTTTCTTTGGCGGCGGCCGCCGGTTCCTGTTGGCGGCTGGCCATGTATTCGTACATGCGGAAACGGCTCTCGACATCTTTCTGCGCCATTGCCCACAGGCGTTCGGCATCCTGCGGCTTGCTCTTCGTGAGCATTTTGAAACGCGTCTGCTGCAACAGGAACTCCTGCACTTTGCGGGTGGGAGCGCGCGAATCCAGCGAAAGCGGATTTTCTCCACGGGTGCTGCGCTCGGGGTGATAGCGATAGAGCAGCCACTGGCCCGACTCTACCGCGACTTTCTGATCGGTCATGGCGGTCGTCATATCGATGCCGTGCGCAATGCAACTCGAGTAAGCAATGATGATGCTGGGGCCGTCGTAAGCTTCCGCTTCGAGGAAGGCCTTCAGCGTGTGCTCATCTTTCGCGCCCATGGCTACGCTGGCGACGTAAACGTTGCCGTAGGTCATGGCCATCAGCCCAAGATCTTTCTTCGGACCGGGCTTGCCTCCGGCGGCAAACTTGGCGACTGCACCGCGCGGCGTGGATTTCGACGCCTGGCCGCCTGTGTTGGAGTAGACCTCTGTATCAAGAACAAGCACATTGACGTTGCGACCGCTGGCCAGCACGTGATCGAGGCCGCCATATCCAATGTCATACGCCCAACCGTCGCCGCCGATGATCCACACACTCTTCTTCACGAGCATGTCGGCGACCGAAAGGAGCAGCTTGGCGTCGGGAGTAGCGAGGTTGCGAAGGCGTTCTTTCAGGATGTCGACGCGCTGGCGCTGCTCGAAGATGTCGGCTTCGTCTTTTTGCGGAGCGGTCAGGATGGCCGAGACCAGTTCGTCGCCGATTTTCCCGGCGACGCGGAGCAACAATTCGCGCGCGAACTCAGTTTGCTTGTCGATCGAGACACGGAAGCCGAGTCCAAATTCGGCGTTGTCTTCAAACAGCGAATTGGACCAGGCGGGACCGCGGCCGTCGGCATTCTTGCTCCAGGGAGTGGTTGGCAAGTTGCCGCCGTAGATCGATGAGCATCCGGTTGCGTTGGCAACGATCGTCGCGGTCGCCAAAGAGTTGCGAGACCAGTTTGACGTAAGGAGTTTCGCCGCATCCCGAGCACGCGCCCGAGAATTCGAATAACGGTTCCTGCACCTGTTGCTGGCGGATCGCGCCGGGCTTGATTTTGCGGCGGTCGAGTTCCGGAAGCTGAAGAAAGAAATTCCAATTCTCGCTTTCAGGAGCTCGCAACGGAGGCTGCGGCACCATGTTGATGGCCTTCAGCCGTGCTTCGCTCTTGTTTTTGACGGGGCAGACATCGACGCAGACTCCGCAGCCCGTGCAATCTTCGGGCGCGACCTGGATCGTGTACTTCATGCCGGCCCATTCCTTGTCGCGGGCTTCGCATGACTTGAACGTCGCCGGAGCGCCTTCGAGTTCTTTGCTGTCGTAAACCTTGATCCGAATCACGGCATGCGGGCAGACCATGGCGCACTTGCCGCATTGAATGCAGATTTTCGAATCCCACGCGGGAATCTCGAGAGCCAAGTTTCGCTTCTCCCACTTCGCGGTGCCTGTGGGGAAGGTTCCGTCGCAAGAGAAGGCGCTGACAGGAAGTTCTTCGCCTTTTCCCGCATAGATTGTGCCGAGGACGTCGTGCTCGAATTTGGGTGCGCCGTTGAAGATACCGGGAAATTCCGTCGTGCTGGTAACGGTGGCCGGAATCTTTACTTCGTGAAGATGAGCCAGCGTTTCGTCGACAGCCTTCATGTTCTTCGCTACAACGTCTTCGCCCTTGCGGCCGTATGTGTGGCGGATCGATTCGCGAATGGCTTCAATCGCTTCCTCGCGCGGCAGGACTTTGGAAATCGCGAAGAAGCAGACCTGCATGATGGTGTTCGTGCGGGAACCCATGCCGGCACCCTGCGCGACCTTGTAGGCGTCGATGGTGTAGAGCTTCGCCTTCTTCGCGATGAGTTGCGACTGCACTTCGCGAGGAAGATGCTCCCAGAGTTCATTCTCGCCGTAAGGACTGTTGACCAGGAATGTCCCGCCTTCCACGAGTGCGCTCAGCATGTCGTAGCGCTCGAGGAATATCCATTGATGGCAAGCGATGAAGTTGGCTTTTGAGACCAGGTAGCTAGAGCGGATCGGTTGCGGGCCGAAGCGCAGGTGCGACACCGTCATCGCTCCGGATTTCTTGGAGTCGTAGACGAAATACCCCTGTGCGTAATTGTCGGTGTTCTCGCCGATGATCTTGATGGAATTTTTATTCGCGCCCACCGTGCCGTCTGCGCCCAGGCCGTAGAACAGGGCTCGAACCACGCTGTCGGGCTCGGTCGAGAAGGCTACGTCATAGTCGAGGCTGGTGTGCGTGACGTCGTCTTTGATGCCGATGGTGAAATGCTCTTTTGGTTCCGGCTTCTTTAGATTGTCGTAAACCGCTTTGACCATCGCGGGAGTGAATTCCTTGGAGGAAAGGCCGTAGCGTCCGCCGACCACGCGGACTGCGTCTGCACCGCAGATGAATGCTTTAGGAACTTCGCGTTTTGCTTCGCGCAGTGCGCCCACTACGTCCAGGTAGAGAGGTTCACCGATCGCGCCAGACTCTTTCGTGCGATCCAGAACGGCGATCTGCCGAACGGTGGCGGGAAGCGCCTGCACGAACGATTTCACTGAGAACGGACGGAACAGGCGAACTTTGAGTAGTCCGACCTTTTCGCCGTGAGCGTTGAGATTGTCGACGGTCTCGTGCGCGACTTCCGCGCCGGAACCCATCACAACGAGCACTCGCTCGGCATCGGAAGCGCCCACGTAATCGAAGAGGTGATATTGACGTCCCGTGAGTTCGGCGAACTTGTCCATGGTCGCCTGTACTTTGGCTGGAGCGGCATCGTAGAAGGAGTTTGCGCTCTCGCGAATCTGGAAAAAGACATCGGGATTCTGCGCAGTGCCGCGCAGTACCGGATGATCCGGCGAGAGGGCGCGCTGGCGATGCTCGATGACGCGATCCATGTTAATCATGGCCCGCATGTCGTCGCCGGTGAGCATTTCGATCTTGTTTACTTCGTGCGACGTGCGGAATCCGTCAAAGAAATGCAGGAAGGGAATCCGCGTCTCGAGGGAAGCGGCATGCGCGATCAGGGCCATGTCCATCGCTTCCTGCCCGGAATTCGAACAGAGCATCGCCCATCCGGTGGTGCGGCAGAACATCACATCGGAGTGGTCGCCGAATATCGACAGGGCATGCGTGGCAATCGTGCGTGCTGTCACGTGAAACGCCGTAGGTGTCAGCTCGCCGGCGATCTTGTTCATGTTGGGGATCATGAGCAGCAATCCCTGCGACGCCGTGAACGTGGTGGAAAGCGATCCGGTCTGGAGGGCGCCATGAACGGCTCCGGCGGCTCCGCCTTCGCTCTGCATCTCGATCACATGAGGCACGCTGCCCCAGGCATTCGGAACGCCTTCGGACGACCACTGGTCCGCCCATTCGCCCATGTTGGACGACGGAGTGATGGGATATATGGCGATGACTTCGCTGACGCCGTAGGCGACATGTGCAACGGCCTCGTTGGCGTCCATGGTCTTGAATTTGCGCTTCATGAAATCCCCCGTTCGGAAACTCGATGGGACCGCTTAGAAGTGGTCCTGCGATGTATTCAGGATGAGGGATGAGGGGTAGGAATGTCGGGACTTGCGTTCACAGGAGGGTGTGATCAGGATCACATTTAAAATGTCTCGGAGAGGGCAGGGGACATCTCGGGAAGAATCCGATCGAGTCGAAATTGCTTCAGAGGCCGGAGGTGGAGCCTCTTGGCGGAACACCGTATTTCGTCACAAGCGAACCGTGGTGGGTGGACGATGAATGAGAGAGGTAGGATTGAATTACGGGCCCACTCCACCGGTGTGGCAATCGGCGCAATTCACTTGTGTTAGGTCGCCGATATCGACCGGATGCTGGAATGCGGGGAGCGCTGTAGCCGCGGTGCTCGTCGCTCCGCCAGTTTCCGCAAGAACCGTGTGGCACTGGTTGCAATCGCGGCTGATGATCTTGCCGTCGGCGCTGACATGTTGTCCATCGTGGCAGCGGAAGCATCCGTTGAAATAGAAGTGGCCCAGGTTGTTTGGATGAGTCTGCCAATTCAGCTTCATCTCCGGGAACGTGGTGCGTTTGAAGATCTGCTGCACTTCTGAGACGGCGTTGCGGATTTCGTACTGCTTGTTCTTCGCGACGTCCGGATACTTCTTCTCATAGAAGTCCTGAATGCCGGCGGCGATTCCTTGCATGGCTCCGTCTGTATTCGCGTAGGTTCCGGTCAGGGCCGTGACCGCCTGCTGCTTGATGAAGGGTAGGGAGGTGTCGAGGCGATGGGCGAGCATCGATTGATCGACCGACTGATCCGGCGCGACGTAGATGTGCGTCGGACGGTTGTGACAGTCTACGCAATCCATGCGGTGACGGTCTGTCTTGGCGATCTGCTCCTTCGTTAGTTTTGAATCCTTCGCGTAATACTCGGTGACTCGACCCTGCTGATCTTCGACGTGAATGTAGGGAATCGTCTGGTGGCTGTCGTCGGCGGCCACGTATTCAATCTTGTTGGCGATATTCATGTGCCAGTGGATGCCTTCGGGCGCGCCAGTGGCGGGATCGCCTCCGCCCGTCTTGATGATCAGGCGAACCTGGCGCATGGTGTTCGTCTCGTCGTTGGCATAGTGGGTGAAGACCTTGAGTTGCCCGCCGTAAAACTTCTTCGGCCAGTGACACTGTTCGCAAGTTTCCTGTGCCGGCCGCAAGTTGTGAACCGGCGTGGGGATGGGGCGCGGAAACGTATTGAGAACTGCGGCGAATACCTGGCGGGTCCCGGAGAGTTTCGATTTTACAAACCAGGTCGCACCCGTTCCGACGTGACACTCCGCGCAGGCTACGCGCGCGTGAGGCGATAGTTGATACGCCGTATATTCCGGGCTCATCACCGTGTGGCAAAGCTGTCCGCAGAACTGCACCGACTCGGTGTACTCGTACGCTTTGTAGCTGCCCGCCGTGCTGAGCATGACAAATACAACGAGGAAGGCGGCGAAAGAGATGACGGCGCTGCGCTGGGACGGATCGTTTAAGTCGATGCGCGGATAGAACGCGGTGGCCGCAACCGTTTTTCGACGCTCCAGCAGAATTCCTGCCCCAATCAGGAGCAGACCCAGCACAAGGAATGCGGGAGCCACCATGTAGGCCAAAATTCCGATGTAGGGGCTGGCCTTGGTGGCAATGAAATCAATCATTACAAAGAGAAAGATGTTGGCCAGACTGACGATCGCCAACGCGACTCCGGCGAGGCTAACCGGGTTGCGCAGCAGCATCCGGAGGCGGTGCCGGGCTTCCTGTGGAGTCTTCTCAGCGTCCATGTTCTACCTCAGTCGGCTCGCATTCTTCGTCTTCGTCGGCCGATGGATCTTCCGTTTCGTCGACCGCGCCCGCGGTCTCGATCACCGGAGCTTCGTCGAGCCCATGCTCTTCGCGATAGTGATGCAGGGTCATCTTTCCGTCCCACCACGCCCAGTTCATCGGATACACGTCCGGATCGAAGAACACCTGGTAAAAGTGCCAGACAATAATCGCGAGTGTGGCCAGCACCGCTTCGTAGAAGTGAATGGCGGTGGCAACATCGAGCCACCAACGCGGGAGATGGTTGCCGACCAAGACTTTGGCCCACAGCATCAGCCCCGTGGCGGCCATAACAAACATGCCCCAGACGAGAGCCCAGTATTCGGCCTTCTCAGCGTAGTTGAAGCGCGCAAATTCAGGCTTGCGCGAGCTGAGACCGAGATAGTAGCAGAGATTCTGCCAGGCGCCGCGAACATCGTTCAAAGTCGGGAAGAGATCGCGTGCGAGGCGGCGGCCGTCGCGAGTGAGGGCAATGTCGAAAATGTGAAAGACGCTGACGGCAATCAGGATCACGGCTGCGATCCGATGTAGGACGCCGCGCATTCGCTCGCCCATCGCCAACGCCGACGCAATCCATGAGTCCGGATATTTCAACGCGAATCCGGTGACCACCAGAAGGAAGAAACTCGTCAGCAGGGTGCCGTGTTGCAGTCGGAAGCGCAGTGGCATACGCATGACGAAGACTTGCTGAGTCTTTCGCCGCGCCGCGACCTTCGACCGCCACAGGATGAAGTTGTGCAACAGCATCCCGCCGATTACTGCAAAGATCATCCCCAGATAAAAGCGGCGAATCCAGTGAACGGCCTTGCTGCCGACGTCGGCGGAAAGCGGCGCGTCCACGTGGACCTTGGAGGCAGTAAATTGCTCGGTCACGCCCGGATGGCACTGCCCGCAGGTGCGGGCAAGGTTGGCGTGATTGATCGTCGAGCGCGAATCGGTGGACGGAAGAATGTTGTGCACGCCATGACAACTGGCGCAGTTGGCGACGATTTGCGAACCGCCTCGGGCGGCGAGGCCGTGATAGCTGGCGAGATAGGTGGACTCGCGGCGGCCTTCGACGCCGAACTCCTGCGACAGCCGCATGCCCTTCATGGCAGCGGGCGCACGTTGCCTGCGCGAGATTCTGCGCGGCTACGGGAGAAGTCGGGTCCAGATGCGACTTGATCGAGTGGATGCCATGGCAGTCTGTGCAGACCGGCGCTTGCCAGTTGCCCTTCGCAAGCGCTTGCCCGTGAATGCTCTGCTCAAATTCTTTGGCGACCGTGTTGTGGCACTGTCCGCAGGTAGAAGGGACGTTGAACTTGAAGATCGGAGACTTCGCGTCTTTCGCGTCGAGAATTTCGTGCGTGCCGTGACAGTCGGTACACACGGCAGCCTTCTCCGATCCTGCGGCGACTGCGTGTCCGTGGACACTTTGGGCGTAGGAGGCGACCATCTGCGCACTCTGCCCGGTGTCGTCCATGACGAATTTCTGGCTGTGGCAAGCGCCGCAGGTGGCTGGAATGTTGGCATGGTGCACGCGCGATTTCGGATCGCCGGCCGGCAGCAGTTCGTGCGGACTGCCATGGCAATCGACGCAGGTCGCGGCGTGGGTGTTTCCCGCCTGCAGCGCCTTGGCATGAAAGCTGCGATCGTAGGCAGCCTGCTGGTCCGCGTGGCAGGTGGCGCAGCTGATCTTCTTCGGCGTCGTTTCGTGCGCGGCGCTGGTTACATCCGTGTGGCAGTCGACGCAGGTGAACATGCTGCCATGAATTGAATCCTTGAAAGCTTGCGGATCGACATGCAGGCTCACCGGCTTGCCAGCGACATCGTGAGTGAGTGTCGCGTCACTGTGGCAAGCGAGGCATTCCTCGGCAGTGGGCTTCGGCGGAGTTTTCTTCGCGGCTCCGAAAAGGGGCCCGGTGGCGAGAAGGAAGACGAACGCAACACCCAGCGCGAAACCTTTCCATCGAATGCGCTCGGCCATCGTCTCACCTCCAGGTATTTCGCAAACTCGGTGCTGCAGTGGCGGCCTCTCAGCCGCCACGTTTTCACTGACTACTTAGCCAGGCCGCGGATGTAGCCGACCAGGTCCTTGATTTCCGTTTCTTTCAACTTTTCACCGTAGGCGGGCATCTTGGGAGCTTTGCCCTTGGTGACGATCTCGGTCAGTTGCGCATCGCTTTCCGCCTTCACTTCCGGCGAAGCGAAGTCGCGGGTTCCCATCTTTCCGCCCTTGCCGTCAGCCCCATGACACATGGCGCATTTCGCTTTGTAGGTCGATGCGGCGTCCTGGGCAGCGGCTGGCGAGATGAATGCGGCGATCAACCCGCAAGCCAGTAAAGCGATCCAAAACATGCCTGAATTGCTTTTCACGTATGAGTCCTCCTGAGGACAGTTGTAGTGGGGGGACGTTTGCAGCAACCCTTAACTGAGCCCCACTCTCAGGGGTAGGATCACACGCGAGTGGGATCGTCCGTAGGGCAGAAGTCACGGCCCGTAGTGACTGGGATCACAGGATTTTCCCATCTCGATTCTGCGGATCGGTCGGGGCTCGGCGCAGCATTAAACAGGACAGCTCGAGCGGTGGAAACTGTAAGGTCTGCGCAGCACAATCACCGACAGACGTGATGTCAGTCACGCCTCCCATTTCGGAACAGCCAGAGAATGTGGGCGATTGGACGCCTCACCAGACGTTGGTTGCGACTCGATGTGATTGAGATCACAACTTTTAGTGACCACGTACACGGAGCGTTCGACGATTGTTTGACAATCTAGCCTGCAATCGAGGTGGCCTATGGCTCACGACGATCGCGACATTTTAGAGATCCTTCGCTTCGAATTGAAATTCTTGGAAGACGGAGGCTACGGACGTTCTCCACACTCTCCATGGCGGGCACCGGCGATCTTTGAAGACTCCCCTGCCTGCCCGAATTTCTGCGATCCGGCGCGTCCTCACGCTTGCGAAGACTGCCTGCTGGAGCAGTTTGTACCGGCTGGCCAACGAAAAGAAAGCATCCCCTGCCGCTTCATTCCGCTTACCCAAGACGGGCTGACGGTGGACGATTTGTATCGCACGGGAAGCCAGGCAGAAACTGAAGACGCTCTCCGCCTCTGGCTGCGCGCGCAAATTGCAAAAATCGAGCGGGAGCGCGGCATCACCCCGGAAGAAGGCGCCGCATAGCATTGCTGTAAACACCACTCGTCACAACTGCTAGAAAGGTACCCGATTATGAGCAATGAAGAGCACTCCTATCGCGTCGCGGCATGGTGGACCTCGGGACGTACCGGCCTCGCCAAATCCGATTCAGCACCGAATGCAATCCACTTCACGGCACCTGCGGAGTTTGGCGGGCTTGAGGGCCGATGGACGCCCGAGGAACTCTTGCTCGCCTCGGTCGCCAGTTGTTACACGACGACCCTGCGAACTATCGCCGGAGGCGTGGAATTCGACTTCACAGACTTGCAAGTCGAGGCCAGCGGAACGGTACGCAAGATCGATTCCGGATATAGCTTCACTCAGATCGTGGTGCGCCCCAATCTCAAGATTTCATCCGCTGACGAGCGCGATCGGGCTATCGAAGTGCTAAAACGCGCCGAGAAGTTGTGCCTGGTTTCGCGCGCGCTGGGCCCCATGGTGAAGTTCGAGCCCCAGCTTGAAGTCGGAAGAGTAGCGCCCATCAGTTGAGCGCAAGGGCTAGAGATCGAGGTGCGCGAATACCGAGGATGGATCTCCGGTTGAGCGCATCTGAAATCCTGTCTTCTTGAAGATGGCCTGAGTGGCCAGGTTGTCGCGCAAAATTTCTCCCGATAGCCGCTGGAACTTTTCCTCGCGGGCAATGCGCACGACGCTGGCCAGCAATTCCGTTCCGAGACCGCGCCCCTGCCATTGATCCGAGACCAGCACCGCCGCTTCGGCCTCGCCGCGATGGATCGCGCTGAAACGCCCCACCCCCAAAATCTCGCGCTGTCCGCTGTCCGAGTTCTGATGTTCCGCGACCAGCGCAAAACCGCGATCGTAGCTGGCGAAGCAAATACGGACGAGACGCTCGTGCTCCACGCGAGCGCTCAGGCTCATCGAACAGAAATATCGCAAGTAGACGCTGCGTTCGGAGAGAGTCTCGTGGAATCGCACCATGAGCGGCTCATCTTCCGGGCGAATCGGGCGAATCGTCACTTCGATTCCGTCTTTCAGCCGCCATTCGCGGACGTACTGCATTGGGTAAGGCCGAATGGCTGGCTGCGGCAGATCTTCCGGCCGCAGACCGCCGTCATGCAGAACTATGCGGGCATCTAGAGCTAGAACTTCGTCCTCGGTGGCAAGCAGCGGGTTGATGTCGATCTCCTTGATGCCGGGCTGTTCGAGAACGAGTTGGCTGAAGCGTACGAGAATCTCTTCCAGCTTGGAAATATTGACGGCTTTGCGGCCGCGCACTCCTTGAAGAGCGGCGAAGATGCGAGTCTGCTCCATCAGGCGGTGGGCGAGAGTGGTGTTGAGCGGAGGAAGTCCGAGCGCGTGGTCATGGTAAATCTCGACCATCACACCACCAGCTCCGAAGAGAATCACGGGGCCGAATTGCGGATCGACGCTGCTTCCCAGGATCAATTCATACCCGTCAGCGCGGACCATGTGCTGCACGGTGACGCCGGCGAAGTGCTGTGGCCCGGCTATCTTGGACACCGAGCTCTGGATCGACCGGAAAGCGGCGCGAACCTGATCCTCATTCAATAAGTTCAGGCGGATTCCGCCCACGTCCGATTTGTGAGAGATGGTGCTGGAAAGAAGTTTCAAGACGACCGGGTAGCCGATCGCGACGGCGGCCGACGTTGCTTGCTCCTCGTTTTCTGCAACATCGGTTCCTACGACGGGAATGCCGTAAGAGGCGAGAATCTGCTTCGCCTCGTGCTCGTTGAGCAACGCTTGGCCGGCCGCGCGAGATTGCCGTATGCGGTCGGCAACTGACGTTCGGGCGTCTTGGGTTCCATCGGGGGCTTCAATCCATGCGGGTGTTTCGTACAGTCCGCGAAGGTTGTAGGTGTAGCGCCACATGTACGTAAAGGCGCGCGCCGCGGTGTCGGGGTAGGAAAATGTCGGAATGCCTGCAGTGTTCAGGATCGCAGTGCCTTCGGAAACGCTATCGCCGCCCATCCAGCTGGCCAGCAGCGGTTTTGGGAACGCGCGGGCATATTGCTTCATTTGCGTGGCGACTTGCGTGGGATCCGCAAGTCCCTGAGGCGCGATGATCGCCAGGAGTCCATCGCTGGCGGGATCCTTTGCGGCAATTTCTACCGCTTGCACAAAATGTTCCGCGCTGGCATCCGCCAGGACGTCCACCGGATTGCTGTGGCTCCAGTGCGCCGAAAGAAAATCATCGAACTGGCGAAGAGAGTCAGGGGACAGGACAGCGAGTTCGCCCCCGGTCGCGATGAGTGCATCGGTCGCCAACACGCCCGGGCCTCCGGCATTGGTCACGATGCTGAGGCGAGGTCCGCGCGGCCGCGGCTGCTTGCTCAAAACCTCCGCCATGTAGAAGAGGTCGGCGATGCTTTGCACCCGCAAGACTCCGCAGCGGCGGAACGCGGCTTCGAGGACATCGTCGCTACCAGTTAACGCCCCTGTGTGCGAGGCCGCAGCGCGGGATGCCGCCTCGGAGCGTCCGGCTTTGATCACAATCACTGGTTTACTTAGAGAAATCTCGCGCGCAGCAGAGAGGAAAGTGCGGGCGTCTCCCACGGACTCCATATATACGAGAATGCTTTTTGTGTGGGGATCGTCGCCGAAGTAGCGAATGAGATCGCCCCATCCCACGTCGAGCATGGAGCCGGTGGAGACGATGGCGCTGAAGCCGACATGTTCCTTGTGGCTCCAGTCGAGAATCGCGGTCTGCAAAGCGCCGCTCTGGCTCAGGAACGCGACGCTTCCTTTCTGCGGAGCGAAATTCGCGAAGGTAGCGTTCAGGCCGACCGTTGGATTCATGAAGCCCATGCAATTCGGGCCAAGAACCCGCATCGATCCGCGCCGCAAGTGGTTTCGAATCTCCTCTTCGAGGGCGGCCCCCTCCGGGCCTTGTTCGCGAAAGCCCGCGGAGATGAGGACCGCAGCTTTCACACCCGACTCCACGCACTCTCCGACGATTCGCGGAACAATTGCTGCCGGGGTCACGATGACCGCCAGGTCGACGCCTCCGGGAATGTCGGCGACGCGTTTGTGCGTCCGGATGCCGAGGACTTCTTCGTGATTGGGACTGACCGCAAAGAGTTTTTCGCGGAGACCGCTTTGAAGAAGATTGGAGAAGAGGCTTCGTCCCACCGTATGCTGCCGGTCAGTCGCCCCAATTACGGCGATCGACCTCGGCGAGAATAGCGATTCCAACCCGCCTGGATGATGGGTGCTCATAGGAGCCGCATTTCGATCGCGAGTGGCGGTGCGGGATGAAGTTTTTCAGACACTGAGTTTTCGTTCTGCGATTTGGGCGAGGATAAGTCTATTGCGAACGGCTGATCTTTTCATATTTTCCGGGACTGCATGTCAACATGCCCTGTTCCGAACTTCACCAGCGTTTCACACTGCGAGTCGAATTTCTGTGATCGTGAACCGCAGCGATCACTTTACCTGGCGACACGAATCACTGATGCGCGCGCTACTCCCTCCATCGCATCGCCATAATGATGCATCCAGCAGCAGAATTTTGTTGATTTACAATCGCCCGGGAGGCAAACACTTGTGACGACTCTTTCCCGCATCCTCGTGACCCTTTGCGCGATAACAGCCATCCTGGGAGAGGGTTATGCCTTGCCTGCACAAGACGGCGCGAACTCCTCTGCGAAGACTTCGCTCTCTGTGCAGGGAAAGAGCTCCACTGAAACGTCGGATGCCGCGATGGCGGAACGTGTACGGCAGGAATTCCGCCATGCCTGGGACGGTTACAAGAAATACGCATGGGGCCACGATGCTCTCAAACCCTTGAGCAAGAGCTATCACGATTGGTATGCCTCGTCGCTTCTGATGACGCCCGTGGATGCCCTCGACACCATGATCCTTATGGGCATGAACGACGAAGCAGATTCGACGCGGGAATATATCGCGAAGAATCTATCGTTCGACCGGGACATCTACGTCAAGAATTTTGAGATCACGATCCGGTTGCTCGGCGGACTGCTCAGCAGTTATCAACTCTCCGGCGATAAACGTCTGCTTGCATTAGCGGACGACTTGGGCAAACGCCTCCTCCCGGCGTTTGAATCTCCAACCGGCATGCCGTATGTGTTTGTGAATCTGAAGACTGGGGCGGTGCGCGGTGAGGTGACAAATCCGGCTGAGGTCGGAACGCTTCTGATCGAGTTCGGAACGCTCAGCAAGCTGACGGGGAAGCCTGTTTATTACGCCAAAGCGAAACGCGCTCTGACGGAACTCTACAATCGCCGGTCGCCGATCGGACTTGTAGGTTCGAGCATTAACGTCAAAACGGGCGAATGGATAGATCCCGTCAGCCACATCAGTGGCGGCATTGATTCCTACCTGGAATATTTGCTGAAGGCGTGGCTCCTGTTCGACGACAAGGACTGCGAGCGAATGTGGAAGACCAGTATTGAGGCGGTTAACAAATATCTGGCCGATCAGGCGCCGTCGGGCTTCTGGTATGGCCAGGCCAATATGAACACAGGGGCTCGCACAGGCACGGACTTCGGATCCCTGGACGCTTTCTTCCCCGGTACTCTCGCGCTTTCTGGCGACCTTGAGCGAGCGAAAAAGCTAGAAGAGTCCGCCTACAAGATGTGGACGACGTTTGGCATCGAGCCGGAAGAAATGAATTACATGACGATGAAGATCTCCTATGACGGATACGAACTGCGTCCAGAGGTCATCGAGTCGGCTTTTTACCTCCACCACTTCACAAACGACCCGCACTACCTTGAGATGGGACGCACCTTCCTCGAAAGCCTGACCAAGTATTGCCGTACCGATGTGGGCTACGCCGCCCTGAGCAACCTTGAGAAGAAGACTCAGAAAGATGAGATGGAAAGCTTTTTCTTTGCCGAAACGCTGAAATACCTCTTCTTGCTCTACGCGCCCGCGGACATGATCGATCTGAAAACGGTCGTCTTCAACACCGAAGCCCATCCGATACGCCGGACTTGGTAGCTGCAAATAGCTCGCCGGAAAAACTGTTCTGTGAGCGGGAGCGTACACAAGTGCGAGCTCTCGGCTCCCGGCGCCGTACTGGTGTCACCTCTGAGCCCGGAAGCCGGAAGCCAAGAGCCGAAAAGCCGCTTTAACAGTGTTTCCAACATTCCGGCCCCAAACTGCATCCATTTTATGTCTGCGTAAGGAGAAAGCTTGGAATGAAAAACCTTTGGAAAGTAGTCACTGTAAGTCTTCTTTTGTTGGCTTCGATGAGCGCACTCGCGCAGGATCGAGCCCAGCCGACCGCGAAATCGCAGGACCGTGTCACCCGCGAGGTTCGTCACGAATTATTGATGCTCCCCTATTTCGGGGTGTTCGACAATATTGCGTTCAAGGTCGATGGAACAACGGTTACGCTGCTCGGCCAGGTCGTGCGGCCTTCGTTAAAGTCGGATGCCGAAAACTCCATCAAGCACATTGAAGGCGTCGAGAAGGTCAACAACCAGATTGAGGTACTTCCGCCGGCGCCGATGGACGATCAGCTTCGTCTGAAGTTGTTCCGAGCGATCTATCAAGATCCGGGGCTGGATAAGTATGCGCTTGGAGTGCAAAAGCCGATTCGCATCATCGTAAAGAGCGGGCACGTCACCCTTGAGGGTGTCGTTGATAACGAGGCTGATAAAAACCTTGCCGGGATTCGGGCGAATGGCGTACCGGGCATCTTTTCGGTGACGAACAACCTGCAGATTGCGCAGAACTGAGGTTGGTTGCCTGGGCAGCGAAAGGGGCGCAAATGCGCCCCCTTTTTCATTATGGGGCGTATCTGGCAAGTAAATCGATTTACTTTCAGCCCCGCGGACCAGGCCGCGAGTATAATGCTTTCCGGATTTCACTAGCGCCCCAACGGAGCGACCCGGAGGAATGTCATCATGAGTTTTCATGCTATGAACCGCCGCAGGTTTATTGGAACCGCAGCCGCCGTCACCGCGGGAACATTAATTTCCAGCCGCCTGGGCTGGGCCGCCGGCGAACACAAGATCAACAAAGTTGGCGTGCAACTGTACACGGTCCGCGACCTGATGAAGGACGACTTCGAAGGGACGATCGCGAAAGTCGCGCAGGTCGGCTACAAGGAAGTTGAATTCGCCGGATATTTCGGCCGCACCGCTGCGCAGGTCCGCGCTGTTTGCGACAAGAACGGTCTCGATCCCGTCTCGACTCACGTGCAGTACGACGAACTCGACGAAAAGTTTCCCTCTGTCATCGAAGCCTCCAAGACCATCGGCCTGAAATATATTATCTGCCCCTTCATCCAGGAAGACTTGCGCAAGTCGCCCGACATCTGGAAGCAGGCAGCCGAAAAATTCAATAAGTGCGGAGAGCAGACCAAGAAAGCGGGCATGCAGTTTGGTTATCACAACCACTGGTTTGAGTTCCTGCCTACCGACGGCAAGCTTCCCTATGACGAACTTTTGAAGCTTTGCGATGCCAACCTGGTGAAGATGGAAATGGATCTGTGCTGGATCACCGCCGCGGGAGGCGATCCCGTAAAGTATTTCAATCTGTATCCCGGACGATTCCCGCTGGTTCATGTCAAGGACCTCCACACCCTCCCAAAAGTTACCTCCGGAGGCGCGCAGAATTACGGGGATACCGTTGACCTCACCGAAGTAGGCAGCGGCCTCATCGACTGGAAAAGAATTTTCGCGCAGTCGGAGAAAGCCGGCATCAAGCACTACATCGTGGAACACGATCATCCGAAGCAGCCGTTGGAAAGCATCAAGGGCAGCTACGACTACCTGTCGAAATTGCGCTGGTAGCCGCCGGATCCGTCTATGTTCGCCGCCGCTCCCGCGGCGGCGATCGCGATTTCAGTCAAACTGCAGCACGGCCGAACTTCACTGGGGACTATGCAGGTCAAGCGATCGCCGAAAACCTATGATGTTTGCATCATCGGCTCGGGCGCTTCGGGAGGCACCGCGGCAAAAGTGCTGACCGAAGGCGGCCTGAGCGTTGCCTTGCTCGAAGCGGGCCCTCCGGTTCTTCCCGAGCGAGACTACAAAGAACATGTCTGGCCCTACGATCTGCCACATCGCGGTGCGGGCATCGGAGGACGCGGGCGCACCGGCCTCGAGGATGAATTCCTGGCACCGAATGGCGCATGGGAGATCGACGGCGAACCCTACATTGCCGCCCCCGGATCGAAGTTCCGCTGGTTTCGCTCGCGCATTGTCGGTGGACGCACCAACCATTGGGGCCGCATTGCGCTCCGCATGGCGCCGGTGGATTTCAAGGTTCGCTCGCATGACGGAATGGGCGACGACTGGCCAATCAGCTACGACGATGTATCTCCGTACTACGACAAGGTCGAATCGTATATCGGCGTCTTCGGGACGAAGGAAAATATTCCGAGTGCGCCGGATGGAATCTTTCTGCCTCCGCCCAAGCCTCGCTGCACGGAAACCATCGTCAAGAAGGCTTGCGATCACCTCAAAATTACCTGCATTCCGTCCCGCCTGGCGATCTTGACCAAGCCCCATAACGGACGCGCCGCCTGCCACTACTGCGCTCAATGTGGACGTGGGTGCGTGACAGCTTCCAACTTCAGTTCCAGCCAGGTGATGATTCCGCCCGCGGAAAAGACGGGCCGGTTCACCATGATCACCGGGGCGATGGCACGGGAACTTATCGTCGGAAAAGACGGCAAGGTTGCGGCCGTTTCATACATCGATAAAGCCACCCGCGAGGAGAGGCGTGTGCATGCGCGTGCGTTTATCGTCGCTGCGAGCGCCTGCGAGTCCGCGCGGCTATTGCTGAATTCAAAGTCAACGCTCTTTCCGGATGGGGTAGGAAACTCCTCAGGCGTGGTCGGACGGAACCTGATGGATACGGTCGGCAGTGACGGCGGCGGATATTTCCCGCAATTGGAGAAGATGCCTGCCCACAACCACGATGGCGTCGGCGGCATGCACATGTATCTGCCCTGGTGGAAATACGATCGCAAGAATGATTTCCTGCGCGGCTATCACACGGAATTCGGCGGTGGGCGCGGCATGCCCAGCGTGAGCGACTATGACGGATTGTGCGATGAATTTGAAGGCTACGGCGTTTCTCTGAAAAAAGAGTGCAAGAAGACCTACGGCACCTACATCGGTTTCGCCGGCCGCGGCGAAATGATTCCGAATGAGAATTGCTATTGCGAGATTGATCCCAGCGTTGTCGATCAGTGGGGCATCCCGGTGCTGCGCTTTCACTGGAAGTGGAGCGACAACGAAATCAAGATGGCGAAGGATATGCAGGAAACTTACCGCGCCATCGTCGAAGCAGCGGGGGGTACTTACCTGACATCGACGCGGGAGGATAGCTCTCATCCGTATGGCATCGCCGACGGCGGCGTCATTATTCACGAGGTCGGCACCGCGCGTATGGGAGAACATCCAGAGACTTCAGTATTGAATGGCTACTGCCAGGCGCACGACGTGAAAAATCTTTTTGTTACGGACGGCGCGAGCTTCGTCACCAATGCCGACAAGAATCCGACGCTGACCATCATGGCGCTGACTTGGCGTGCTTCCGACTATCTGATGGATCAGGCGAAGAAAGGAAATTTGTAACCGGTCTCATGTCTATTTCGCGGCGCGACATTTTGAAATCGCTCTCGATGACGGCGGTTGCCGGTTCCGTGTTGCGCGTAATTCCGCTCGAAGCGGCGGAGTTCGCTCATCGTATGGTTCGTGCGGAAAAGGCCGCGGCTGACAATCACGAGTACGCCCCGAAATTCTTTTCCGCGCATGCCTATAAAACTTTGAGCAGCCTGTGCAACACGATCATCCCGGCCGACGAGGAAGCGAAAGGCGCGGTCGAAGCTGGCGCTCCTGAATTCATCGACCTGCTCACCAGCGAGAATAAAGATTATCAAGTTGCGCTCGGCGGTGGATTGATGTGGCTCGATAACACCTGCCTTGATCGCTACGAGAAGGTGTATCTCGAGTGCGCTCCGGCGCAGCAGAAGGAAATCCTCGACCAGATTGCCTATCGCAAAAATGCCAAGCAGGATCCGAGCCTGGGGCAGGGCATCGAGTTCTTCGGCTTTCTTCGCAAGCTGACTGCGGACGGCTTCTTTACCAGTGAGATCGGAATCAACTACCTGGGATACATTGGCAATACGTTTGTGCAGGAATTTCCCGGTTGTCCGCCAGTGCCCGAGAAATAATCGATTGAGTCTCGGCCAGCCTCACGAAAGTGCCCCTTCGATCGCGAAGATCGGTACATTCTGCGCAAGAAATAGCGCAGGTCCGGCGGACACGTACTGCGGTAACAGCATTCTCAGGTCGAAGTGTGACACCTTGAAAGAGTGCCGAAACTAGACAAGCGGGATTACATCGATTGGGACGCAGGACGCGAGGGGTACCACGAGTCGCGCTCGAAGTTCGTTCCCGAGGTGACGATGCATCAAGCCGCCAAGGTGCAGGTTGCACAGGACCTGAAAAGCATTCGGCAGGAAGAGCGACTGGGAAGCCTGATTGCGGCCACCGGAACGATCTGGGCAGTCTACGTTGCCACCCACGATTACGACAGCTTGTGGCGCATGTCGATCATGCCGCCCGGCCCGATGGAAGTTTGCGCCCTTGGAGTACTTGCCTGGTTGCATGCCAAGTGGCGGCGCTCTATGAGGCCCAGCTAGAGTTTCACGCATCGCTTGCTCTTCAACTCTGTCCGGTCTTTCCGAACGGATCTTCCAGTAACGGACTCTGCGGTGTAAATAGTTCGGCGCCATTCTCCGTGACATGCATGTCATCTTCGAGGCGAATTCCAAATTCGCCGCGGATATAAATGCCGGGCTCATTGCTGGTCGTTACATTCGCCTGCAACTTGGTCGCGTTGCCGCGAACTAGGTAAGGCCACTCATGCCCGTCCATGCCAAGGCCGTGACCAAGGCGGTGCGTGAAGTACTTGTAGTCGGGACCGTAGCCGCCATCGGTGATCACCTTGCGCGCCGCATCATCGACGGATCCGCAGTCGGCGCCGGGATGCGCCGCCGCCAGCGCCGCCGATTGCGCCCGCTTCACAATGTCGAACACCTTCTTCATCTTTTCGGTGGCTTGCCCAATGTGAACGTTCGTGTGATGTCAGATTGATAGCCTTCGACCGTGCAGCCGTCATCGATCATGATGATCGATCCTTCGCGAAGAACTTGCGGAGTGGTGGATCCATGCGGAAAGGCGGTGAACTCGCCCACCATCACGCTCGCATCTCCGGGAAAGCCCGTTCGAGCGTATGCCCGGGCAATCATATCCCCGACATCGTGTTGGGTCATGCCCTCGCGCAGGGAGTGGTAGACGGCTTCGTATACGGCGAGCGTGACTTGCGACGCTAAGCGCATCAACGCAATCTCGTGGGCACTTTTCACCATGCGGCACCCGGCCGTGACTGGTGTTGCGCTGGTCATCGACGCGTGGGCAGCAGCCTTGGCGATACCGTCGGAAAAGAGAAATCGTACAGTCTCTTCCATCCCAATTTTTCCCCTGGCAATGTCATGGTCCGATAAACCCTCGACGATGAGTTGGTAGGGGCTCTGATCTTCCTGCCAAACGCGAACGTCGAGTCGATCCGCATCGGGAGCATTCGAAAGTTGCTCGCGTGCCCGACCTTCTTCGAACGCGGGACAGACGTAGAAAGCATGGCCCTTAGCGGGCAGCACCATCGCGAATAGTCGCTCGCCGCCCCACCAGCGCAAACCGGTGAAGTAGCGCAGCGACGTGCCTTCCATGAGGATGATGGAATCCAGAGAGTTTTCTGCCATCAATTTGCGCGCGCGCTCTTGGCGGTGTTCGCGCTCCTCGCGGGTGATTGGGGTAGCTTCGCTCTTGCGCGACTTCAGTTGCGCGATCGACGGTGGCAAAGACGAGTCGTCTGCTTTTTCCACGCCGACTGATGCAAGAACGGAGTGCGATGCCGCGGCTATTCCTGCTGTCGTGCCGCTCACTTTCAGAAATCGTCGCCTTGAAATCATCCAGCCTCCGAACGTTGCGCAAATCAGAAATCGTCCTGACATTATAGGGAGATTTGTGGTGCAGCATTCTCAGCGATCGACTACCAAGTCTAGATTCTCATTCCGTTGAACCCGTTTTTTCTGTAACGTAGTGGCTGCCGACGCAGTCCCAGCGATATTAGACGGAGGTATTCCATGCCATTCGTGGATGCGGTGAAGTCGTGCTTAGCGAAGTTTGCAGATTTCGAAGGACGGACAACACGGAGCGAGTACTGGTGGTTTTTCCTAGCTGTCATGCTCGTTAGTGCCATCGGGTCCGTCCTCGGCGTGAAGGCCTATTCGCTGGTCGCGCTGGTAACGCTGCTGCCGATAACCGCCGCTGGGGCGCGTCGCCTGCATGACGTGAATCGCAGTGGATGGTGGCAACTTCTGGCGCTCGTCCCCGGTGGAGTATTCGTGGTCATCGCCTTCCTGGTTCAACCCACCTCGCCCTCGCTCCCACCAGTGGAGGTCTCCACAATTTCCCAGATCCCACAGTGAGGATGTAAATCCTCGAATCATTTCTTGCTGGGCTGATCCGTGGAAAACAATGCCCAATCGTCGCGGAACTGTTCCTTTGATTTCGGCCCTAGGGGATGCGGTATCCTCGCTGCCATGGAATCCGGCTTCCAGTGCGCATCTTGCGGAGAGTGGAATGAAACCTCGGTGGATGAGTCTGCCGGGAGCAAGCAAAGCTATGTCGAGGACTGCCAAGTCTGCTGTAAGCCGAACGTGCTGCGAGTTGAATATGACACGTCTTCGGGGGAGTTTTTTATTACGGCCGTCCTAGAATGACGCACCTACTGGCCGCGCAGTCGAGACTGATCCTGAGTGATACTCGCTGTCTCTACGGTGTAGCGCTATAGTCTTTCTGCTGGAGTGACGGCCCTCGCGGCCTTACCGGAAAGGATCGACCTCATGGCAATGGTGGCTCATAACATGGTTACGACGCAGTTCGAACTCGACGGCTTTCGCGTGACGCGTACGCTGGGAGTCGTGCGCGGGATCGTGGTGCGATCGCGATCGATTTTCGGAACGATCGGCGCCGGCTTGCAGACGCTGGTGGGCGGAAACATCACGCTGCTTACGAACTTGTGCGAGAAGACTCGACAGGAAGCTTTTGACCTGATGTTGCAGCACGCGGCTGAGATCGGCGGGAACGCTGTTGTGGGCGCGCGCTATGACGCCACCGAGGTCATGCAGGGTGTCACAGAAGTCCTCGCCTACGGGACGGCAGTCTTCGTCGAAGTTTCGAAGTAATATGCCGATCAGACCAGAGTTAAGCGCGCTCCACGATGCGCGGAAATTGCTTCGCAAATATTTTGAAGTAACTCCCCTTGTGCGCGCCGCCTCCTTGTCGCTCGGAGTCGGCGAAGCATGGCTTAAGAATGAAACTGTCCTGCCTACGGGAAGTTTCAAGCCGCGAGGGGCATTGTTCGGCCTGGCCGAGAATCTGAAACATCACCAAACAAAAGAAGTCACCGCGAGCAGCACCGGAAATCACGGTGCAGCGGTTGCTTTTGCAGCGAAGACCTTGGGACTTCGAGCCACAATCTTCCTGCCCGAGAATCCCAATCCGGTGAAGCGTAAGAAGATCGAAGATTTGGGAGCGCACATCGTGATGACGGGCAGTGCCGACCTCGCAGAAGCCTCCGAGCATGCTGAGCGCTACTCCCAGCGTCCTGGGGTCTATTTCCTGAACGACTCGACCGATCCTGATCTGCCCGCCGGTCCGGGCACCATCGGGATGGAAATTCTGGAACAGATTCCGGAAGTTTCTTCTGTCTTTGTTCCCATGGGCGATACGGCGCTGATTCGCGGCGTCGGCGCAGCCATCAAGCATCTCAAACCTACGGTGCGAGTGATTGGAGTGCAGGCCGAGAGAGCGCCGTCCTATGCGCTCTCATGGCAGCAGGGAAAGCCGGTGTCCACCGATTCGTGCGACACATGTGCCGACGGTCTTGCCACGCGGATGCCGGACGCGCAGAACGTCGCCGCCATTCGTGACGTCGTCGACGATGTCGTACTGGTCAGTGAAGCGGCGATGATCGAGGCGATCCGCCATCTCCACCGCGTGGAAGGAATTACCGCGGAACCGGCGGGCGCTGCCACAACCGCCGCATGGATGCAGAAGCCTTCATCGTCCGGCCGTTCGGTCCTGTTAGTCACGGGAGCAAATATCACCAGTGAAGTCCGCGATAGAGCGGGCATCTAAGCCAAAGCACCCTGTCGCTCAGGCTCGTGCAATCGGATCCGCGTCAACTTAATCGACCAGCGTCTACGTGAGCTGCCTGCTCGAGCAACTCCGGCAAGCGCTTTTGCCGTTCCGCGAACGTGCCTTCCATCTGTCGGCGGACGAAGAGAGTATTGGCCGCCGATCCCAGTGGTCCGAAACCGACTTCGTAATCGATCACGTCACGGATTAACGTTCCCGAGTTGCTGCCGCGTGGTTGATCCACAAACTCGTGGCGGTGGTTCCAACTCTTGAACGGACCTTTCTCCTGAACATCGGCGAAGTGATGATTCCACTCGAACTCCGTGATGCGCGCGATCCACTGCGCGCGGAATGGAAGCGGAGGGAAAATCTTAAAGGAGGTGACGATGGCGGATCCCACACCCGCGGTTCTGTTCGCCTTCGTCGCGCCAGACGGATTCGTGGGCGGAGGCACGCACTTGAAGTCGATGATTTTTGTACCCGCGGACTGCGGCATGATTCGTGGCAAGTTCTCAGGATTCGAGAAGAACGAAAACACGGTTTCGATAGGGAAAGGAACCCAATGCTCGAATTCGAGATGGCTGGGCATCGGGTTCCTGATGTAGGTGCGCTGTGTTCAAAATGCTACGGCCCGTCCGCTCGACTTGCGCAAACGGACGGGCAATTGAGAAACTTGTGCGTTCTACTTATTGATTTACGGTTCCCGCCGGAGGCGGGGTCATGGGTTGCGCCTGCGGTTGCGTGCCGATGACATCGCCGGAGACGATCATATCGACGCGGCGATTCAGCTTGCGGCCGGTGGCAGTGCTGTTGTCGGCGACTGGATTGGCTTTTCCGAGTCCAACCGCCGCAACGTGATCCGGAGTGACACCCGAGGAAATCAGATATCCACGAACGGAGTCGGCGCGCTTTTCCGAGAGGGTCTGGTTGTATTCGTCCGTGCCGATGCTGTCCGTGTGCCCTTCGATGTCCAGCTTGAGATCAGGATAGGCGAGAACGATTCCTGAGATACGGGCCAGACGTTCGCGAGCCTCCGGCTTCAAGGAGTATTTGTTGAAGTCGAAAAGCACGTCGGGCATGCTGACGATCAAGCCGCGGGCTGTATCCCTCGTCTGCAGAACCTGATTGAGCTGGGCAAGCAAGCGGGCGCGCATTTCTTCTTTCTGGCGCACCGCTTCCTGGCGTTGACGCTCCGAGTCCTCAGCCGCTTTGCGGGATGCTTCGGCCTGGGCCTCGGCTAGTTGCTGCTGCGCAAGCGCTGCTGCCTGCTGCTGCTGCGCCAAAGCCTGAGCCTGTTCCGCGTCGGCCCTGCGGCGTGCATCCTCAGCGGATCGAGCCTGCGCATCCTGCTCACTCTGTCGTGCCGCCTCTTCTCTTGCCTTGGCTGCTTCGGCATCGGCCTCGGCTTTCGCTCGGGCGTCCGCTTCTGCCTTGCGCGCAGCATCTTCGCGCTCCTTTTCTCTTCGGCGAAGAGTCAACACGCGGGCATCTTCGGCCATCTGGGTTGCGCCGCGTGCAGCGGTTCCGATGGGCGTGCGTCCCTGCTTGCGCTGGTAATAGTCTTCGGCGCGCTGCAGCATATCTTCGGCCTTCATGACACTGTCTTTGGCGTACTGCTCGGCTCCAGCGGCTTTCGCGATCATGACGGCATTGCGAGCCTCCAGCAGGTCAAGCGGGACATTCGGCTGAGCCTGTGCCGATGGAAGCTGCTCCGCCGGGACGTCGATGATGTACTCGCGGCCTTCGAGAACGTCGAACTTGGCGTCGATCGCTTCCTCGAAGCCCTTGGTGTCTTGCAGGATCACATTTTCAGCGACGACTTCGCTGCTGGGATGGATCACCGAGAAATACGGCTCTGCGGTGACGATCAGGCCGAAGGCCTGCAGGTCGGTGGTAACCGAAAGATGGTCTTTGCCGTTGTCGCCGGGAAGTACTTCACCAAGATTCATCGCCCGGCCTTCTGGAGTTACCGCCCACAAAACATAGGTCAGATATTCCGGGCCGACTTTGGCGGGGACATCCATATGCTGCAATTCCACGTCGATTGCGAGGCGCCCGGCCTTGCCATCGATCTTTGCCCTGCCGGTTATCGCTGGCATCAAGGTGGTGCCTTTGAAGTTGACCGTAGTCGAGCCGCCACGATTTCGATAATTCACCGCACGAGCGCTGCGCGCGTAGACGTTGACGCGGAAGACCGGCATCTCGGACGTTTGTTGAATCGCAACGTTCTCCTTCGACTCAGTCTGTGCCTGACTGTTCGGGGCTGGATACAAAGGAGGGGCAGGATTTTGTTGCCCCAATAAAAACGTGGGGCAGAGCAATGCAATGACGAATGACAAATGTGACGTCTTCATAAGTTCAGCCTCGTACTACAACTTTCAATTTTTGTGTCGTGGGTTGGATGAATCTGGAAGCTCGATGGATGGCGATTATTGCCGCCCGCCGCATTGGATTGAAGCATTTCCACAAGAAATTCCAAACCACATCGCAACAATCAAGAAAAATCGAAGCGAAAAGATGGCGAAAGAACCACAGTCGTTAACCCAACCCCTTGTGGTCGTTCGATTGGTAAACCACAAGACTTCGCGCTTTCCCTAAAGGGCGTCCTAGTGGGTGCCGCACCATCAAGTTTCTGCTTGACAATAAAAGACTTACGGCTAAGATGTGGTACAAAGTGGTAAGAAGTGGTGGGAACGGTTACGGTGGTGGAAAGAACGAGCTGAAAACGAGGAGCCGGTGGAAATCCGACCCAATAGCACGACAAACAGCCCGAACCGCCCGATATCCACAACACTTTGCGCCATTTTGACCTCCCCGCTGCAAGCAAGACTACGAGAAAACGCACATGTTTCGCGGCAATCACCCAACTCGAGTCGACGAAAAGGGACGCTTAAAGGTCCCGGCCGAGTTCAAGCGGGTGATCGACGAGAAATACGGGCAGCAATTCTATATCACGAGCCTCGATGGGGATGTTGCTCAAGTGTATCCCTTCGAAGAGTGGGAACGGATCGAGCAGAAGTTGGCGGCGCTCTCCACGTTCAATCCCACGAAAAAGAAGTTCTTGAGCAAGACCAACTACTGGGGTCAGCAGGTAGAGATGGATGGGCAGGGACGCCTTCTGTTGCCACAGTTGCTGCGCGATGCAGCTCGGCTGAAGGGCGAGGTTGCCGTAACCGGATATCAGACGTATTTGGAAATCCGGAACCTGGAAGCGTACCAGCTGAAAGTAAGGGAAGAAAAGTTTACGCCTGAGGATGAGAAGACGCTCGACACGTTGGGCATCTAGTGAACCATCTATCGGACGAGGGATCAGCAGACACCCCTCAGGGGGTTGGGCATGGCGGTGGCAGGGAAGCGAGCCATGTTCCGGTTCTTTTAAAAGAAGCGATCGACTTTTTAGCCGTGCAGCGTGGCGGGACATACATCGACGCCACGGTGGGCCTTGGCGGGCACAGTTACGAAATCGCAAAACGCCTCGGCGCACCGGGACATTTGATTGGCCTCGATAAGGACCCGGCAGCGCTCAAGATTGCGGGCACCCGGCTCTCGGCTTCCGGCTTTCGGACTCAAGAAGATCCGGAAGCCCGAAGCCGGGAGCCGAGAGCCGACTGGCCAGAGGTCACCTTGCTGAACCGATCCTTCGCAGAAATTGCGAAGGGCCAGAAGCGAGGGACCGTAGATGGAATTCTGGCCGACATCGGAGTCAGCAGCCTGCAGTTGGGCGATGCAGCACGGGGATTCAGTTTTCAGGCGGATGGACCGCTGGACATGCGAATGGACCCGCATGGCGAGCGTACCGCCGAACAAGTGGTAAACCACCTCGACGAGCGACAGCTTGCCGATGTGATTTACGAATTCGGAGAGGAAAGGAGGTCGCGGAGAATCGCCAGAGCCATTTGCCGGTCGCGGCCGATACGATCTACCGCACATCTTGCGGATGTCATATCAGCCGCGGCCCGGCCAATGAATTCTGAACAAAGGCGAATTCATCCGGCGACCAGGACCTTTCAAGCTCTTCGAATTTTCGTAAACCGCGAACTGGACGATCTGAAGGCGCTGCTGGAAGCGGCGCCGCAGATCCTGAAACCAGGAGGACGCGTGGTGGTGATCAGTTTTCACTCGCTGGAAGATCGCATCGTGAAAGATGCCTTCCGCGAGGGGGTGCAAAAGGGCTGCTTCAGTTTGCTAACCAAGAAGCCGGTTACAGCAACTGAAGAAGAGAGTGATCGCAATCCGCGGTCGCGCAGCGCGAAATTGCGGGCGGCGGAAAGAGTTTAAGAAGGGCTTCCGGCTCTCGGCTTCCGGCTTTCGGACCTGAGGTTGGCGGAAGCCGAGAAGCGAAAGCCTGAAGCTGGCTTTCAGAGTTTGCTCCGGAAAACCTGCCGGAGTTCCCGGCATTAGCTGTAATGGCGGTGCCGGGGCTAGATATCAGGTTGAAAAGTGCGGACACAGATCCGCTGGGGCGGGAAGCAAACGCGACGTCGGACCTCAGGCGTTGGACCTCATCAAAATGAGGGCTGAAGTCTGAGGGCCGAGGTCGGCAGTTCAGGGTTCCGTGGTAGGAATCCACTTTGAGGTAGTGGTTATGTATACGGGCACATTGATCAACGATTTGATGGCGTTGGTTTGCCGGGTCGAAGAACAGGCACGGCAGCGACGGATGACGGAGGAACTGCACGAAATTTTCACGATGCAGATCCCCGTGGCAGATGGTGAACAGGCTTACCAGGGGGCGGCTTAAATGGCAGCAGCAGCGATGGCAATGCAAGCGGCGGTGACTGCGGTCGAACGTCGTTCACTCTGGACGGGCACTCCCGAGATTTACTTTTCCAAGGCGATCGACAACTCGCGCTTGATCAAAGTGGAAGATCCGCGCCGCAATCGCGAGATGAAGCAATTTGGCACCGCGCTGGCACTTCTGTTCCTGCTCGTCTTCACGTATGCCTGGCAGCACTTCAAGGCAATCGAATACGGCTACCAGATCGAAGCTTCGAAGCGGGAACTCGCTGGCCTTACGGAAATGAATCACGCGCTGCGCCTGGAAGACGCTTCGTTGCGCGATCCCGAACGAATCGACATGATGGCCCGCCGCTTGGGCCTGGTGCCGCCGGAGCCGGGGCAAGTAATCCACATGGACGCCGTGTCGCCAGAAGCACAATCGCCGGTGATGGCAAGTGCGGCTCCGTTAGTGGTCATTCCGGGGCGGTAGTCCGCAAAAGAGTTTGGTGAGGACGGGCCCCCTCGCCCGTCCGGCAAGAGCTTGGCTCCGTCTTGATGTCCTTCAAGTTTCGTCGTAACTACAACTTCGGTTGAGAAAAAGAGCGGGAATCCATGGCAACCGCCAATACCACTCCCGGAAAGAACTCCCGTCTACGAGTACTGGCCGCAATCCTCGCATTCTGGTGCGTCGCTATTTGCTGTCGCCTCGTTTTTCTGCAAGTCTTCAGCTACGGCAAGTTCGTCAAGCAAGCGGGACACCAACAACAACGTGCGATTCCGCTGGCCGCAAAGCGCGGCGTCATCTTCGATCGCGCGAATCACGAGTTGGCGATGTCGGTGTTGGTAGATTCCGCATTTGCCGTGCCGAGTGAAGTCAGAGATCTTCCAACCGCGATCTCGCTGATCACCCGCATCACGGGCGACGACTATAACGTGGTGCTCGCCGACTGCCGGGCGCGTAAAACCTTCTGCTGGGTCGCGCGCAAGGCGAATGATGAAACGATCGGGCGCATCAACTCGCTGATGTTGCAGGGCATTCACTTCCAGAAAGAGCCGAAACGTTTCTATCCGGCGCGTGATTTGGCGGCCCAGGTTCTTGGCTCGGTCGGCATGGAAGATTCCGGCCAGAGCGGCATCGAACACGAGTTTGATAACGAGCTTCGCGGGCGTGCGGGAAAGATGTCGATTACGGTAGACGCCCGCAAGAAGTGGTTCTCGGACGTGGAGACACAGCCCGAGCCGGGCGAAAATCTCGTGCTCACCATCGACAAGAACATTCAGTACATCGCCGAGAAGGAGTTGGAGCAGGCGATCCACGACACCAAGGCAATTGCCGGAACGGTCATCGTCGAGAATCCGCACACCGGAGAAATTCTCGCGCTCGCCAATCGACCAACCTTCAATCCAAACCAGCGGAAGCAGATCACTCCGGAAGCGCTGACGAATCGCGCTGTGAGTTATGTGTATGAACCCGGATCGACGTTCAAGCTCGTCACGATCTCGGCAGCGTTGGAAGAGAAGGTCACGAATCCCAACGAAATTTTCGATTGCCAGATGGGATCGATCGTCTACAACGGAATGCGGATCCGCGATTCAAAGCCGCATGGGCTGCTGCCGGTGTGGGGAGTGCTCGCGGAGTCAAGCGATGTAGGATCCATCAAGATTGCGCTGCGCCTGGGCGAAGAGAGATTCTATAAATACATCCGAGCCTTTGGGTTTGGACAGCAGACGGGAATCGAGTTGCCGGGCGAAACGCGCGGCCTGACGAAGCCTCCGAGCCGCTGGTCGCGGGTTTCGATTGCTGCTATTTCGATGGGGCAAGAAATTGGCATCTCCCCGATTCAACTCGCGGGATTGGTATCCACGTTTGCCAATGATGGAGTCTGGGTAGCTCCGCGAATTGTGGCCGGAACGATGGATCCGAAAGGTCCGCTGCAAACGGTCGCGTTTCATCCGGCGGAAGGGCATCGCGTCATTTCCTCCTACACTGCGGCCGAGATGCGCTCGATGATGCAGAAGGTCGTGCTGGAAGGCACGGGACGGAAGGCGACGCTCGAGGGCTACACGTCCGCTGGAAAGACCGGAACCGCGCAGAAGGTTGATCCGGAGACGGGCGCATATTCGAAGACGAAGTACATCGGCTCCTTCGCCGGATTCGCGCCAGTCAACAATCCACAGATTGTGGTTGCGGTGATTCTTGATTCGGCCGTCGGACTGCATCAGGGCGGACAAGTCTCCGCGCCCGTGTTTCAGCGCATTTCGCAGCAAGTCCTCGAATACCTGCATGTGCCTCACGACCTGCCGCTGGCTCCAAAGCACCAGTTGCTGATGGCGAAGGTGAAAGATAAGGACCTCGACGAAGGTACGCCGGATCATCCGGGAGAGCCGCTCGAGACCGCCGAGGTGAACAACAGCTCCACGAATCCGGCAAAGCCGAGAGTTGCGCAACCTGCCGCCGCCGACTCCGGCGGGCAGGTGATACAGGCGGCAGTTCGCGAGCCCTTGCCCGACGTCCCTGCGGTTCAGAACGACACGGGAAGCCATGGCAAACCAGCCCCGGTGACATCCGCGAGATTGCCGATCACTGGAACCGTGGTGCTGGACGTTCAGCAGGGCGGCATCGAAGTCCCGTCATTCGTCGGAAAAACCGTGCGAAATGCCCTGGAAGCTGCTCAGGATGTTGGCCTGGAACTGGAAGCGGTCGGCAGTGGCATCGCCCGCCAACAAACTCCGATGGCCGGAACGCACGTCGCCGCCGGCGCCCGAGTGACCGTGCAGTTTGGGCGATAGACAACTTCAACCGCTTCAACGCAGAGTCGAGGAGTACCAGCAGAGTGCGCGAAGTATTCATCAAATTGCCGCGCGCGTTTTTTGATCTTCGCGCAACTCGATTCCCCCGTGACCTCCGCCTCCTCTGCGTTTACAATTCCTTCCGTTTGACCCGCCGAAAAAATAAGTGATACGGTAATCAGTCACACCATCCTGGCAGCCAGCCACTGCTCGCTCGAGGTTGATTTTGTCTTCGGTTGAGGCGACACCCGCCGTCCGGAAAACTGCACTGAATGCTGTCCATCGCCAGATGGGCGCGAAGATGGTGGAGTTCAACGGCTGGGACATGCCCGTCGAGTATCCGGCGTCCATTGGCTGCGGAATCATCAACGAGCATATGGCCGTACGCAACGGCGTCGGCATCTTCGACGTGAGCCATATGGGGGATATCCGCCTCGCCGGACCGCAGGCGCTGGCGGCTGTGCAGCACATCTCCATGAATGACGCGTCGCGGCTCGCGATCGGGCAGGCGCAATATTCCGCGCTTCTCTATCCCGAAGGTACCTTCGTGGACGACGTCATCGTTCATCGCCTGGCTGAGGATGAATACCTGCTAGTCATCAATGCGGGCACGCGCGAAAAAGATTTCGGTTGGGTTCGCGATAATACCCGGCAGTACGACTGCGCAGTGGAAAATCTGTCGGACGATTTCACTCAAATTGCGATTCAAGGACCGAAGGGCGTTGATCTGCTGCAAAAGCTGACCGACGCAGACCTGAGCACCGTCAAGTTTTACTGGGTGACTCGAGGCAAGCTCTGCGGCCTTGACAACATTCTGATGGGCAGG
Source organism: uncultured Acidobacteriota bacterium (assembly GCA_963819455.1). Taxonomy (GTDB): domain Bacteria; phylum Acidobacteriota; class Terriglobia; order Terriglobales; family Acidobacteriaceae; genus Sulfotelmatobacter. Next base: position 374,103 of record CAWFWF010000004.1, on the reverse strand, counting down.
ACCGGCTACACCGCCGAAGATGGCTTTGAAATCTACATTCCCGCGGATGAGGCGACGAGCGCCCGCGTGTGGAACGAGATTCTGGCGGCAGGCAAGGAGTTCGGCGTCGTCCCATGCGGATTGGGAGCGCGGAACACGCTTCGACTGGAAGGCAAGCTGCCCCTTTACGGCCATGAGATTTCCGATACGATCAATGTCTGGGAAGCTGGCCTTGATCGCTTCATCAAGATGGATAAGGCGGAATTCGTCGGCCGCGATGCGCTGGAGAAAGCGAAAGCAGCGGGCGTAAAGCGCACGCTCGTCGGCTTGGAAATGACGGAGCGCGGCATCGCGCGGGATGGTTACAAGGTTCTCGATGATGCGGGCCGCGAGATTGGGTACGTCACCAGCGGTTCTCCGGCGCCGTTCCTGAAGAAGAACATAGCGTTGGCGTATGTCCCGGTCGAGCACTCCGCTGTAGATTCGAAGGTGAAGGTAGAGATACGAGGTCAAGGTGCTGGAGCTGTCGTAGTGCCGACGCCGTTTTACAAGCGTCCGAAGAAGTAATCACAAGGTTCAGCTAGGAGCTAGAAGCTTTTATGGCTTATCCAACGGACCGCAAATACACGAAAGAGCACGAGTGGATTCAGGTCAACGGCGACTCCGCGACCATCGGCATCACGGACTATGCCCAGCAATCGCTCGGAGACATCGTCTTCGTCGAGACGCCCAAGGTCGGGTCGGAACTCACGGCCGGCAAGACGTTTGGCACGGTTGAGTCCGTTAAAGCCGTTTCGGATCTCTTCGCGCCAGCATCTGGAACCGTGACCGAAGTGAATGCGGACCTGGCGACTTCTCCGGAAAACGTGAACAAAGACGCCCACGGCTCCTGGATGCTGAAGCTCACATTGAAGAATCCTGCAGAACTGGATGCATTGCTCTCTCCTGCGGACTACGAGAAATTCGTTGCGGAAGAGGCAGGACACTGAAAACGGGCTGCAGACATCGGGCGTCAGACCTCCGCGATCCTTTACCGAGGGCTGACGCCCGAAGTCTGAGGTCGAAAGATGCGTTTCAATCCGAATCGCCGCAAGCGACATCTATATAACTTCCTATGCGCTATTTACCTAAATCTCCTGCCGACCGCGAGGCGATGCTCAAAGCCATCGGCCTGCGATCGGTCGATGATCTCTTTGCTCCAATCCCTGCGGAATACCGCCTGACACGCGATCTCGCGATCCCACGCCAGATGGCCGAGTCGGAAATTGTGGATTTCTTCCGCCAGCGCTCGCGCGAAAACGGCGATGGTTACACGAGTTTTCTGGGCGCTGGAGCTTACTTCCACTATCGTCCGGTCATTATCGATTCGCTGATTTCCCGCGGAGAATTTTTGACGGCCTATACGCCCTACCAGGCGGAAATCTCGCAGGGGACGCTGCAATCGATTTTTGAATTCCAGACGATGATCTGCGAGTTGACGGGCATGGAGGTCGCGAATGCTTCCATGTACGACGGATCGACGGCCGCGGCCGAGGGCGTGATGATGGCCGTCCGGTTGACTGGCCGGCGTTCTGTGGTTGTCGCGCGCAGTCTGCATCCGGAATACCGCGAGGTTCTTGCGACTTACGCGACGCATCAGGGAATGCCTCTTTCCGTGGCAGGTTTTGGGGCGGATGGCCGAGTGAATCTGAAGGAACTTGAAAACGCGATCACACCGGAGACAGCGTGCGTTCTGGTGCAGTCGCCGAATTTCTTCGGAACAATCGAAGACGTCGAAGCGATCGCGGCGATAGCCCACAAGCACGGCGCCATGCTCGTTGTCTCCATTGCGGAAGCCGTATCACTCGGAATCGTTGAGCCACCCCGGCAGGCGGACGTGATCGCCATGGAGGCGCAGTCTTTCGGCGTTCCTCTTGGCTTCGGTGGTCCGTACTGCGGAGTCATTGCGACTCGTGAGAAATATGTGCGGCAGATGCCGGGCCGTCTGGTTGGACAGACTGTGGACAAGCAGGGTAAGCGCGGTTTCGTCCTGACCTTGGCGACGCGTGAGCAGCACATTCGCCGAGAAAAAGCGACGTCAAACATCTGTACGAACCAGGCGCTGGTAGCGCTCATGGTCAACATTTTCATGACCGTGTACGGAAAAGTCGGATTGAAGGAATTAGCGAAACAGAATCTGGCCAAGACCGCGTACGCAGCCAGTCAGTTTTCAAAACATGGCAAAGTCCTGTTCGGCGGATCGCCCAGGTTCAATGAGTTCGTCGTGGAAACTGGCGAAGATCCATACGCGATCAATGGCCGCCTGCTCGGCCACAAAATCGTCGGAGGCTTGCCGTTGAAGAAGTTTTATCCGGAGTTTGGAAACGCGGCCTTGTGGTGCTGCACAGAGTTGACCACGCGCAGCGCCATCGATACGGCCGCCGGCCTGGTCGCCGAGAGCGAACGGTCGCTGCGATCCGCGAAAGAAGAAGCGGAAGAGGTGGCGCGATGAAACACATGACTCGCAAAGCGACGCGCCAGGTCAACCAGAATGAAGGACTGATCTTCGAGAAGTCGTCGCCTGGAAAGGCCGCGTGGAAGCTGCCTCCGCTGGATGTTCCTGAAGTCGACACAGCGAAGTTGCTGGGAGCCTCGGAACGAAAAGACTTGGGCGAACTCCCTGAAGTCAGCGAGATCGAAATCATCCGCCACTTCACGCGCATGTCCACGTGGAATTACGCCATCGATCTCGGAATGTATCCGCTGGGATCGTGCACGATGAAGTACAACCCGCGGGTCAACGAAGCTGTGGCGCGCGTGGAAGGCATTGCGAACGGGCATCCGTACCAGCCGGAGAAGATTTCGCAGGGCGCGCTCTACATCATCAAAACGTTGAGCGAGCAACTGATCGAAATTACGGGCATGGATGCGATCACGCTGCAACCCGCGGCCGGCGCTCACGGAGAGATGACCGGCCTTCTGATGGTCCGTGCCTATCACCAGTCTCAAGGCAATGCGCGGAAGAAGATCCTGATTCCTGATTCGGCCCACGGAACGAATCCTGCGACGGCAGCGATGGTGAATTATGCAGTCGAAAATCTAAAGTCGGATTCCCGTGGCATGGTCGACATCGGCGCGCTCGAAGCGCAGATGAATGAGGATGTCGCAGCATTGATGCTGACGAATCCGAATACGCTCGGCGTCTTTGAGCAACAGATTCACAAGATCGCCGACATCCTTCACGCCAAGGGCGGCCTGCTTTACATGGATGGCGCCAACATGAATGCGCTGGTTGGCAAGGCGCGTCCTGGAGATTTCGGTGTCGACGTCATGCACCTGAATCTGCACAAGACGTTCTCCACTCCTCACGGCGGTGGCGGTCCGGGCTCTGGCCCAGTTGCCATCAAGAAGAAGCTCGAACGTTTCCTGCCTACACCTGTCGTTGTTACGAAGGCGGATGGAACACTGTCATTTGACTACAACCGGCCGGATTCTGTCGGACGTGTGCGCGCATTTTACGGAAACTTCGGAATGTTTGTGCGGGCTCTAGCCTACATTCAGGCCAATGGTCCGGACGGCCTGCGGCAGACGACCGAAGATGCGGTGCTGAATGCCAACTACATCCGCAAGGGATTAGAGGGGACGTTCGATCTTCCGTACTCCACGCCGACGATGCACGAGGTCGTATTCAGCGACAAGATTCAGGCCAGGAAAGGCGTGCGCACCATGGACATCGCCAAGCGCCTGATCGATTACGGATTCCATCCGTATACGACAGCCTTCCCACTGATTGTGCCTGGCGCGCTGATGATCGAGCCCACGGAAAGCGAGTCCAAGGAAGAAATGGATTTGTTTGTCGAGGCGATGAAATCGATTGCCCAGGAAGTGGAAGAAGATCCGCAGACCGTGCTGGATGCCCCGCACTCGACGCGCGTGTCGCGGCTGGACGAAACTGCGGCAGCCAGAAAGCCAATTCTGCGCTGGAAGCCCAGCAACTGAAATACAGTTCAATTCGAACTTCATCACCACGAAGGCCACGAAGTTACACGAAGGAAAATCCTGTAGAAACAAGTCCTTCGTGATCCTTCGTGTCCTTTGTGGTTGATGATTTACTACTTCGAGATATTCACCGAGGCGCGCGTCGATTCCCAATCGATCTGCATGGTGCAGCCGCTGCCTGATTTCTCATACGAAATGGTGAAATTTTCCACGGGCGACGGCAGTTTCGAAACCTTCATGTCCACGCGAGCAAGTTCGTCACTCTCGTATTTGTAAGGAATGCCCCATTCGCCGGTCTTTTTGTTGATGATGAGCGTCCATTTATCGGCAGTCGGGACCGTGAAAATCGTATAGTTGCCGGCAGGAACCTGTTTGCCGCCGACAGTAATCGGGCCGCTGGGAACGAACGTTGTGGCTTCATTGGCTCCGGTGCGCCATACCTCTCCAAAGGGTACGAGCTCACCGAAAATCTTCCGGCCTTTCGTGCGTGGACTCGAATAGTCCGTTTTTACCGTGGTGCCGCCGAGATCACACGTAGCCGATGCGGCCGGGCTGGGGCGGTTACCCTGAGCAAAACTGACGGCCGTGAAAGCGAGAGCAACAAGGGTGAGGAGGGCGATTCGTTTCTGCATAGTTTCTCCTTTTCGAATAGCTGGTATTGCGTAGACTTTGACGTTTGACGATGGATTATGTCAGCGGCCATTATGCGCTCCCGAACAGCGCGGTTACAATTATGCGATGGCGGTATTCGACGAGAAGCAGGAAGAGCTTGAGCATTACGAGACCATGATGGGTGTACCGCGCGGCCGCTTGGCCGTCACTATGGACTCCATCACCGACGCGATGGCCCTTGTCGGCCAGCACGGCGTTTATTGCCAGAGCCAGCGCTGGCCGGGCAAGCCGGTCCTCGACATTCAAATCATCATGAAAAGCCTGACCGACGCCAAGGAATTAATCCAGAGCGTGATGGAAGAATTGAAGAAGCCGGTTTAACCGCGAAGGTTCTTTCGAACCTTCGCGAGACTGCATGTACTTCGCAGTGGAATGCCTTTTGATTTAAGGTTTCACGGTGACCATGACCACGCCGTGCGACGGCACTGAAGCCGAGAACTTCCCAGTCATCTTCCCCAAGTCCTTGTGCGACCACAGGTCGCGCACCGAAGCGCTAACATTGCTGGGATAACCGATCTCTTCCCACGCTAGCGACATCGGCTGCTCTGAGGCACCGCGGTTGAACAGGATGACGGCCCGGCCACCATCTTTGAGTTGTTTCGCCCAAACTTCCAGATCTCCATTCTTGGCAACGCGCTCGCCTTCCCGTCCCAGCGCATCCTGATTCACCGCGATCACTTCTTTATTGGTGAGGATGTCGTGAATTTCCGGACGCATGTTTCGCAGGTCATTTCCAGCGATGAGCGGCGCGTTCAGCAGGGCCCATAGGCTGAAGTGCGATCGATATTCAACATCGGTCATGCCGCCATTGCCCACTTCAAGCATGTCGGGATCGTTCCAGTGCCCCGGTCCAGCAAACGACTGCAGGCCGACCTGCTGATCGAGAATGGATGTCATCCCGTCGGAGCAGCAACTTCCATCGGGCCATTTCTCATGGCCACCCCAGCGGTCGCTGATATCACCCGTGGTGCGCCATAGATTCCCGCCAACATCTTTTCCCCAAAGCCATGGCTTTGCGGTGCCCCACTCGCAAATGCTGAGCACAATCGGGCGCCCCGCCGCGTCGAGCGCCGCCCGGATATTGGCGTACGAGGCTTTTGCGTCCTGCGTGGTCGTGTGGCACCAGTCGTACTTGAGATAGTCCACACCCCACGCTGCATATTGAACGGCATCTTGATACTCATGACCCAAACCACCGGGGCGTCCGGCGCAGGTTTTCGATCCCGCATCGGAATAGACGCCAAACTTCAAGCCGAGCGAATGAATGTAGTCGCCCAGAACCTTCATGCCGTGGGGAAAGCGTTGCGGATCGACAACGATGTTAGCGTTCGCATCGCGGCTCACCTGCCAGCAGTCGTCGATGTTCACGTAGACGTAGCCGGCATCTTTCATTCCCGACTTCACGATGGCATCAGCCATGCCTTTGATCATGTCCTCGCTGACATTGCAGGCAAACTTGTTCCACGAGTTCCAGCCCATGGGCGGCGTGAGCGCGAGGTTGGCGGAAGGAGCCGGCTTGTCTTCAGACAAAGCGCTGATCGCAAATAAGAATCCTGAGACTACCACCAAGAAAATAGTCTTTATTTTCATGCGAACGTTTTATCAGAATAGCCAAGAGATTGGTACGGCGAAGATTGTGCAGCGAAAATCCGGTTACAATGCCGGGTTGACTGTCGTGGGGCCTGATCGCGCGCGGAGGGACCGTCAATGCCAAGATTTCGCCTTTTATCGATTGCCATCTTGATGTGCACCATGGCTCTGTTCGCGGGCCGAATGACTTCGCAGACTGCGTCGCCGGTCGGAATCTTTGAGAGTCATCAGGATGTTGGCACCGTTTTGCATCCCGGTTCCGTCGAGTACGACGCCACGTCGCAGAGATACACGATCGCGGGCAGCGGCGAGAACATGTGGTTGGGAGCGGACGCATTCCAATTTGCGTGGAAGAAAATGTCCGGCGACGTGAGTCTCACCGCCGACATCAGTTTCCTGACCAAGACGGGCAACGAACATAAGAAGGCCGTCCTGATGCTGCGCCAGAGCCTGGATGCAGACTCCGTTTATGCCGACGTCGCGCTGCATGCCAGCGGGCTTACGTCGCTGCAATTCCGCGACAGCAAAGGGGCATTGACGCGTGAAGTGCAGGCAAATTCGTCGGCGCCGAAGCGGGTTCGCATTGTGAAACGTGGCGACTACGTCTACATGGCGCTTTCCAACGAAGGCGTTGATCCCCACGTCGCCGGAGGATGGCTGCGCATCCCGCTGCAGGGAGATTTTTATGTGGGCCTCGGTGTCTGCTCGCATGACAAAGATGTCGTTGAGAAAGCGGCTTTCTCAAACGTCGCGCTGACACAACCATCTGCCGCGACGGGCAAGCCTGTGCTTTACAGCGCGCTTGAGACCGTCGAAGTCGACTCCGCCGACCGGCGCATCGTCTACCTCTCTGAAGGACGATTCGAAGCTCCGAACTGGACACGCGACGGCAAGGCATTCCTCTTCAATCGCGACGGCCGCATCGAAAGCCTGCCGGTTGACGGCGGTAAGCCCACTGTCATCGATACCGGGTTTGCCAATCGCTGCAACAACGATCACGGCATTTCGCCGGACTCCAAGCAACTCGCTATCAGCGACAACTCGCAGGGGGATCACGAGTCGCGCGTCTACCTTGTACCGATCAAAGGCGGCACGTCCACGCCGCATGACGGAGAAGTCTCCCTCGTACTGGCATGGTTGGTCGCCGGACGGAAAGACGCTGGCATTCGTCGGGCAGCGCGACGGAGAATTCGACATCTATACGACTCCGGCGGCGGGTGGCGAAGAGACGCGGCTGACGACGGCGAAGGGGTTGGACGACGGGCCGGAATATTCTCCGGACGGGAAGTATATTTACTTCAACTCCGAACGCACCGGCCACATGCAGATCTGGCGCATGAATGCCGATGGCAGCGACCAGCAGCAGGTTTTCTCCGATGAGCTGAACAATTGGTTCCCGCACATCTCGCCCGACGGGAAATGGATGGTATTCGTCACTTTCGAAGCCGACGTGAAGGGCCATCCCGAAAATAAGGACGTAAAGCTGCGGCTGATGTCGCTGGATCCCAAGGCGACGGACAAGAAAATTTCCGTGCTGGCGACACTATTCGGTGGACAAGGAACGATCAACGTTCCGTCGTGGTCCCCGGACAGCAAGCACGTGGCATTCGTCAGCTACATGCTTGTGCCGCAGGATGCGAAATAGATTGGCTTATTCAGGCGCCTGGAACGGGGATGCCGGGAGACCTTCGCGGTTGACAAGATTACACGTCGGATTGGCAGCCCATCCGTAACGCACGGAAACTGGGTCGGTCACAGTCGGACTCGATACGACGACTGACGCCCCCTCAATCCGCGCGTCGGCGGCGACATATTTTCCGTCTGCGCCGGCGATTTCAAATCCGACGAGCGCGCCGCCTTTGGCGGCAAGCCCGTTCGCGTGATCGAACCATACTCGCAGCGCGTGATCCTCTCGCGTGAGCTGGCGGTAGAGCGGTCCTGACCATTCGAGCTTCTCGCCATAAGAAATCGCTCGCGCAGCGAGGGCCAGTCGCAATCCTACATCCTTTTTATTTTTCGGATGAATGTCGACCGCATCGCCGATATCGATCGTGACTGCCATCCCCGTATTCTTCAAGGCAAGGGTTTGCCGCTGCGCGTCGCGGACTTCCGGCCATCGTCCGTCCGGTTCCGTAACCCAGTTCGCAATCTGTACGAAGAGGAAAGGGAAGTCTCCTTCGTCCCAAGCTCTGCGCCAGTCCGCAATCATTGTTGGAAATAAACGTTTGTAGAGTGGCGCACGCGGCCCTCCGTTGGCTTCTCCCTGGTACCAGATCACGCCACGGATCGGAAAACGAGTAAGCGGAGCGATCATCCCATTGAAGAGCCCGGACGGAGCCCACGCGGCGAAGTCGGGATGCCACTGCGGATTGGGAGCAGGCTTGCCGTCAGCCGCGGCCTGCGCCACGGCTTTCTGAAAGTCACGATCCTCCTGCTGCTGCTTCAAAAGAAAGACGTCGCGCTCGTCAACCATTTTCGATCGCTCGGCGAACACTGGCATCAGTGCCGCATCGGCGGACAAAGTATGCAGGCTGGTCCACGCTTCGGCCGCAGTGCCTCCCCAGAACGATTCCACTAAACCGATCGGGACATTCATCTTCTGAAACAGATCGCGGGCAAAGTAGTAGGCCACGGCGGAAGAATCGTCGACACTCTCTGGAGTACATGCCGCCCAAGTCTTGGCTTCGACATCCGCGCGGGGATAGTCGGACGGCCGGTGCTCCACGCGGAAGATGCGAATCTTGGGATATTGAGCGGTCGCGATTTCCGGCGCAGGATTTGCCAGTTCGTGCATCGGAAACTCCATGTTCGACTGGCCAGACGCGACCCACACATCGCCCACGAGCACGTCATTCAGCGTAATCGTGTTGGTTCCCTTGATCGCCAATTGAAACGGGCCGCCAGCCTCACCCGGAGAAAGATACAGGCTCCATCGACCCAGTCCATCCGCGATTGTCGATTTTGTTTCCCCTGCGGAATGTTGCGGAAACGTTCTCCTGCGCTGCTGCCATTCCCCAGACATGAACAGGGAGGCCGCGTTGTACAACCATGTGGTCTGCGAGCAGCGATGGTAGCGAGACCTGCGCGGCTGAGAATAGCGTAAGGAACAAAAAGACCAGTAAGAAAGCAGACGCACGAACGAATTTCATCTCGGTAGTTTCCTCGCGGGGACAAGCAGGATTCTTATCGCTGAACTTTTTCGTCAAAAAACTTTGCCATCAACCGGAGAGCTTCCGTGGTTTCCGGCAACTGGAAGTGATACCAGAAGGCATGAGGCAGAGCCTCGAACACTACCAACTGGGAATCATTGCCCGCGCGCAAAAGGGCACGATGGAAGATGGCGGTATCGCTGAGCAGCAAGTCGCGTGTGCTTGTAACCAGCAGGCTCGGAGGCATGTCGCGGAGATCAGCGAAAAGCGGCGACAGCACCGGATCTTTACGGTCCGTTTTGCCCACGTATTCATTGTCGGGAAGATGATTTGGATCGACGGGCTCCAGTTGTCCGGGGAAGCCATTGAGAGTGAACAACTGTCGTGCATCCCCGGGACGACTGAAATCGGCGAGGCTGGAAAAAGCTCCGAGAGCGCCGGGCAAGCGGCAAGCCAAGCTGCTTCATCTTTACTGCGACCTCACAGGTGAGAATCGCACCGGCGGATGTTCCGAAAATTCCGATGCTGCGGGGCTTATAAGTCTTGAGTAGGTCTTTGTAGACGGCGACCACGTCGTCGACCGCGGCAGGGAATGGATTCTCCGGAGCGAGCCGGTAGTAGACGGAAACCACTTTGATCTTTGCCAGATTCGAAATTGGAACGCCCTCGATCAAAGATCCCGAGTCGGAATTGAAGCCACCGCCGTGCAGGTTGATGAGCACGCGCCCTTTGTTTTCGGGAGGCATCGAAAGCGGCGTGATGATGTCGGTGCGAACGCCGGCAGTCGTCGCTTCCTCGACGTTCACGGGATACATCTTGCGAGCCTCGGCGGAATCCTTCGCGCGCCAGACATCGGTACGCGCTCGCCGTTCCGCCAGCGACTCCGGGCCGGGGGTGCTGTGCGTTAGCGACTCAAGCCACTTCTGCGCCTCGGGACTGATTGTGGCCGGCATGGGCACGACACGCGTGAGATGAGCCGTACCGTCTGGATCAAACGTCGCCGAACCCTTCGCGGGCGCGGGATTCACCTGCGCGGCGGCCATTGATGCGAGAACGAGAGCGGAAGCGAGACAAAGGACTGTGGCTTTCATCGTGACATTTGTACCAGAGGCGAGGGCAGGAAGAAAAATTGAGTACAGAGAACACGGAGATAACGGGGAAGCTCTCTGCTCCTCCGTGTGCTCTGTGTTGAAAAAGGTTTTAAGCGAGCGTGAATTTGCCGCGCTCAATCATCTTTTGTGCCACCTGTTGCCGAAGTTCCACAGTATTGAAGGGCTCGTATTTCGCCAGTCGCCGCAGGATCGCCAGTTGCGTCCGCAGCATGTCTCCCTCGGCTACGGCTGCGATCACCTTTTTGGCCGCGGACTCGACCTTCTCCATTGCCTGGGTGAGGTAGATGCGCGTCATGGCGAGCGGAAGGGCTGCGGCCTCCTCTCCCTTGGCGTCGACGATTTTTTGCGTGCGCAAAACCGCCGACTCCATGGCATAGCTTTCAATCGTCATATCGGCAATGGCGCCCATGATCTCCTGCTGATCCTGGATCGCCTGCATGTATTTCTGCGTTGCCGCGCCGGCCGCGAACAATCCCAGCTTCTTGGCCTGTGCGACCAGTTTGCGTTCTTCCGGAAGCGAGCCTTCCATATCCTCAGACATCGATGGTCCCGAGAGAACTTCGTCCATCAATTTCTTGATGGCCGGCATCAACGGCAACTGGCCGCTCATCGCCCGCTTCAGAAGAAATCCGGTGATGATCAGGCGGTTGATTTCGTTCGTACCTTCGAAAATCCTGTTAATGCGAGCATCCCGATAAGCGCGTTCGGCTGGATACTCTTCCACGAAACCATAGCCGGCATAAATCTGCAGGGTCTCATCGACGATGTAGTCGATCATCTCCGATCCCCACACTTTGATGATTGAGCATTCGACCGCGTACTCTTCGATTGCTTTCAGTGTCTGCTTGGCTCCATCCGCCGCCGACTTGTCGACCTCGCTGAGCGCGGAGTCCATCATTCCAACAGTTCTGTATACGAGCGATTCGCCGACGTAAAGCAACGTCGCCATATTGGCGATCTTTTCGCGGACCAATCCGAAGTCCGCGATCGGTTTGTTGAATGCCTTACGCTGCTTGGCATACCCGATGGCGTTTTCGAGTGAGACGCGGCCTCCTCCGACGCACATCGCGCCTAGCTTGAAGCGTCCGATGTTCAGAATATTGAAGGCGATCAGGTGGCCTTTGCCGATGTCGCCGAGCAGGTTGTGCACCGGAACCTTGCAGTCGTTCAGGATGATTGGGCAGGTGGAGGAGCCGCGAATGCCCATTTTGTGCTCTTCTGCGCCGATCGAGAATCCCAGGAACGTTCGCTCGACCAGAAATGCGGAGAACTTCTCGCCATCAATTTTCGCGAAGACGGTGAACAGATCTGCGAAGCCGGCGTTCGTGATCCACATCTTTTCGCCGTTGAGGATGTAATGCTTCTTGTCCTCGGAAAGCACGGCACGCGTACGCGAGTTCAATGCATCCGAGCCGGACGTCGATTCCGACAAAGCATAGGCACCGACAATTTCCCCTGACGCCAATCGTGGTAAATATTTCTGTTTCTGCTCTTCCGTGCCGAAGTACACGATGGGCAACGTTCCAATGCCCGTATGTCCACCCCATGTCGTCGCGAATCCCGCGTATTTGGCAATGTGGTCCGCAATTATCGCGGCCGTGACCTTGTCCATTTCGAGGCCACCGTACGCCTCCGGAATCTCCACGGAACTCAGGCCGAGGTCACCGGCCTTTTTCAGCAGATCGCGCGTGACCGAGAAATCCTTGTGTTCAATCTTCTCGATGTTAGGGACAATCTCGTTCACGGCGAACTCCTCCGCCGTCTGCCCGATCAGTTGCTGCTGCTCGCTGAAATCCTCCGGAGTGAAAACTTCGTCGGGTGTTCGGGAGTCCAGCAGGAAACTGCCGCCGGCAATTCGGGTTTTCGGGAGTGCGGTCGTCGCCATGTCCACCTCAAGGAAAAGCCGCTGAGCCATTGAGGTCAGCGGAACGAACATAGCAATTCTAATGCGTTGGAAAGTGGAATGATATGACCCGGAAGTGGAATCGTCATGTCGCAAGGGCATGACGATCCTCATCAGAAGAAGCGTTAACGTCGCGCTTGAGAAGTTCCCTTTAGTAACTCAGGCTGAACTCATTGGCATCCAAATTCAGCGAGTCATACTGCCACGATCCGTAGGATGCATCCCAATAAGCCGACGATCCGTAAGTGGGGTTGACGAGAAAAGTGCGTGTCGCCCGCTGCTGACAGACCTGATAGCGGCTTCGAAGCGAACGATAAAGATTGTCCTCGCTCTGCCAGGATTGGGTCGCACTTGAGCACTCCATCGTGACGCCGTTGCCGCACGCGTTCCGCCGCAAAGCGTCAGCGGACTCCATGCGGCGCGCCTGCCGTTCCAGCGCCATGCGAAGCCCGTTGCAGTCGTCAAGGAAATGCGTGGTCAGCAGGCAATCTCCTCCGCTCCAGACCTCGCGGTTCGAGCAGATTCCTCCCTGATTGCGCTGCACGAAATTTCCGCCGCTGCAGCCAACTCCAGTCTGTACTTGCCCCGCTGGGCAGAGTTGGCACGCTCTGGTGGTGCAGATTTTGCGCCGGATGTCTGGGGTCTGCTTTACCTCAGGCCTGCGAAAAGGATGTCGCAAGAACGAGATGAAAGACCGTTTCTCGGGCTGAGGTGTGCTGCTCCGCATCGCTGAATTCGGCTCGCGGATGGAACGTTGCGCATCCGAATGAAACTGGTGCTGCGTCGATTCGTGCGCGGGCACAACTGAATTCGAGCCGCGCACATTTGTGCTGTGCGAGGCCGAACCCGTGCCCGAGCTATGAGTACTTCCGCCGCTGTGCACACTTGCGGAACCGCCGCCAGATGCATGACTACTGCCGGACGCACTCGAACCGCCGCTGGAGCTGTGACTACCGGAGGAGGAACTGGAACTTGCGGATGATCCGCCAGAGGAACTGCTGTGAGAACTGCCTGCGGAACTGGATGAACTGCTGCTCGACGCCGTCGATGAACGTTGTCCGAAGGCTGCCAAAGAGAGAATGAGTGTCACTGCCAGGCAAGGGCCGAAGTGCCGCATAACGCACCTCCACCAACCACGCGGGAAGGGCCGGGGAAGCCCGTTCCTGGACGCTTACGTCCATTCCAAGCATACCGCGAATTCTGTCAAATAGTGCCGCAAATGAGTAAAGATTTATTTGCCGCCGGAGTCTAAAGTACCATCCGCCATCGGGTTCGTTTCCACTGTCTTGAGCGCGTAACGGGCAGCCGGCCTGCAAGTCGAATAACTCACTGGATGGGTCGAATCCGAATCCTTAGCGTCGCGGGCGACAACATAACTGCGGATAGCATAGCAAGTCGCGTCTCCTGAACCTGCGAGGGACAGGGCGATCTTGTCGGCGGGGAACGGCGGTGTAAACATCGAAGCTTGAGTTCCGCTCTCCGTTTGCCGAGCTGGAAGGGCTGGCTGCGGCTTAGCGCTTGACGGTGAGGAAGCGGGGCGCTGATCCTGCGCCATCAATGTGAAAGGCAGACACAGAATCGCTAGAGCAACAACGCGGCCGGAAGTCATAAGAACCTCCCTTTCCACGGATTATAAGCTTCTCTGAGGAATCTATCTTCCTTCGAGGAAAACATACCTACAGTCTTTCGAAGATGCCCGCAGCGCCCATGCCGCCACCAACGCACATGGTGACCATTCCGTATCGGGCGTTCCGCCGCTGCAACTCGCGGATCACAGCTCGCCGTCAGCTTCGCGCCGGTGCATCCCAGCGGATGACCCAGCGCAATCGCCCCGCCATTGGGATTCACTTTTTCAGGGTCCAGTCCTGCGTCCTTGATGACAGCCAGCGACTGAGCGGCGAACGCCTCATTGAGTTCGATCACTTCAATGTCGGATAACTTCAATCCCGCCATCTTCAGCGCCTTCGGAATTGCGAACACCGGACCGAGTCCCATTTCTTCAGGCTTGTAGCCGGCAGTCGCAAAGGATACGTAGCGGACAAGCGGCTTTATGCCCAATGCCTGTGCGCGCTCTGCCGACATAACGACGGCTGCGGCAGCGCCGTCCGACATCTGCGAAGAGTTTCCCGCCGTGACGGTTCCTTTCACGTGGAAGGCCGCCTTCAAAGCCGCCAGAGCCTCGATCGATGTGTCGGCTCGCGGACCTTCGTCCATCTTAAAAATCGTCTCCTGCTTCTTGGGCTTCGAACCATTCGGTGTGCTGAAACTTACCGGAACTGGAACCAGTTCGTCGTCAAACTTTCCGGATTGGATTGCGGATAGCGCCTTTTGGTGACTCTTGAATGAGAATTCGTCCGCTGCTTCGCGCGTGATTCCGGCTCGCTGCGCCACGCGCTCGGCGGTAAGGCCCATGGTGAGATATGCGTCTGGGTAATGGTCGACCAGCCACGGATTCGGAGAAATCTTGTGACCGCCCATCGGTATCATGGACATCGATTCCGTGCCTCCCGCGACGATCACTTCGGCTCCTCCGCTCATGATGCGCTCGGCTGCCATTGAAATCGCCTGTAGCCCAGAAGAGCAGAATCGATTGATCGTCAGCGCCGACACTTCCACGGGCAAGCCAGCGCGCAGGGAAGCGATGCGCGCCACGTTCATCCCCTGCTCCGCTTCCGGCATGGCGCAACCGAGAATCACATCCTCGATTTCTTTGGGGTCGAGTTGTGGCACTCGATCGAGTGCTCCCTTGATTGCGATCGCGGCCAGTTCGTCAGGACGGGTCGAGCGAAGGGTCCCTTTGAAGGCCCGTCCGACCGGTGTGCGCACCGCGGATGCAATCACGACTTCTCGCATGAGGTTTCTCCCAAATGACTACGACCAGTTAGATGCGTTGACTACGGCGCTGGGATCGCCCGCGCAGGTCACTTGGCCGGGGCGAAAAAGTAATAGTCCGCCGTGTAAGCGCTTTTCGTTTCGGCGTCTTTGTGCGACTCATCGCAGGCGTCGTTGCCCGCCTTGCCGCCATGCGTGTGTACACGCTGGATCGTGGTGACCTCGGCCAACACGCCCTTCTTGGAATTCGTCACAACACTGACCAGCAACCACGGAATCGAATCCGCATCGAGGGAATCGACGTGAGCCGCAGCCTTACCGGTGACCTCGCTGCCGTCCTTTAACTTCCATGTCGGCCCGGCGGAATGCTGCCCGATTACTTTATCTTTGCGGTCGGTCAACTCGGCCTCGGGAGCCTTCAGGGTCCAGGCGAACTTGCCGTCCGCGCCTGCCCGACAGGTGTAAATCTGCGATCCCTTGCCGCGAGCGAACAGCACCGCTTCAAGACCCGACGGCAAAGCAATCGCATCGGGAACGTCCGGCGCCAATTCTTTTTGGGATGAACCGGCATCCTTTTGCGCATACGCGCTTACGGCTAGCAGTACGATCGCCACGGCGATAACCCGCAACATCTTGTCTTTTCGCTTCATCGGTGTGCCCAGGTGACCTTTCGGACTACATTCTAGACTTTCTTGTGAACTGCCGGAAATTCCGAGATGCAATCCCAGACCACCTTTAACCTTGCGGGCTTGATTTCGTTTTTTGGAACAAAATCCCGCAAAGCCACCGGCGGCACCCGGTTAGCGTAAAATCGGCGCGATTTTCAGACCGCATTGGAGTCAATGTATGTCACAAACCGTTACGGGAAAGCTCAAAGTTCAAAACACCACCGGCGACACGCTCGTTCAAGCCAATGGAGACAATGCGGCAGTTTTTGCTGGCGGGCATGACAGTCACGGTTCTCTCGCATTGTTTGCGGCAAAAGATACGAATGGCAAGCCCTTTACTGACACCAGTAATTTTGGTCGCGCGACTATTCATATCAATGGAGAGCTCGGAAATATCGCATGCGGCGGCAATACAACCGATGGCTCCCTCGGGCTCTTTCCCCAGAATGACAAGACGGGCGCAGCTATTACGAGTACCACCGATTTTTCCAAGGCGACGATCCGCGCGGAAGCCGCGAAGGGCACGCTTCGTGTCGGTGGCGCCGGCACCTTCGGAAAGCTTTCGGTCTTCGGATTCGACGACACCGAAGATTTTTTTATCCAGACCGGGGGCGGCGCCTTCATCCAGATGGGCGGCCACGGTGGCGGAGCCGCAATTTCCATGCTGAACAAGAATGGCAAGCAGGTTATCCGGCTTGATGGCGATCAGGAAGATATTTTCTTGAGCGGAGCCGACTGCGCCGAGGACTTCGACGTTGCCAGCCCATCCGAGGTCGAACCCGGCATGGTCATGGTCATCGATGAATGCGGAAGTCTTCGTCCTAGCGATCGGCCCTATGACCGTCGCGTCGCGGGCGTGATTTCCGGTGCCGGCAATTTTCGCCCTGGCATCGTGCTCGGGCGCAGTGAAAAGCCCGGCCGCGTAGCTTTGGCGCTCGTGGGCAAGGTTTTTTGCAAGGTCGACGCAACGGCCGTCCCCGTGGAAGTCGGCGATCTGATCACGACCTCGAACTTGCTCGGGCACGCCATGAAAGCCGCGGATCCTCTGAAATCCTTCGGCGCCGTCATCGGAAAGGCCTTGCGGCCCCTGCGAAGCGGTTGCGATTTAATTCCGATTCTGGTGGCTCTTCAGTAGGAGGCACGCTTATGTCGGATGAGCAGTTTCAAATCGTGAAAACTGAGCTCCGAGGCCGGGTCCGCCGCCTCACGGCGGGTGCCAAGCCGGGTCCTGATCCCGTCAGCGGCGATTGCATTTCGCAAGACGGCATTGTTCAGGCCTTTAAAGATGGCGGCGGCCCTTACCTAAAAAACGTCAACGTCATCCTGATCTTTTGGGGGCACGAGTGGACTACCGGAAATGCAGTGCCTTCGGCGGAACAGATCGTGAACCGGATCAATGCGCTTCTCGACACCTCCTTCCTTACCGGCCTTGCGCAGTATCACGGCATTCGTAAGGCCACCGTCCGCGCAACTCATATCCACGGCACTCACGTGCCTCACCTTTTTGGTGCGGGAGACTTGGCCGACATGGTCCTGAATCAGATTGTCGGCGGACACGTGCCGTTTTTTGGAACCGAAGACGCCGTTTATTTCGCCATCACGCCTGCGGGAGTGCTCTCCGATCAACCACCCGATGTTGGCTTTCATTTTCCTTTCCTCGCCATGGGCGGCGGTCCGATCACGCAACCTACTTTGCTGCGTCTGGCATGGGTTGGCAACGACGGAACGCTCGACGACGGCAATTCTGCCGTCAAAGTCTTCTCGCATGAGTTGGTCGAAAGCTGCAGCGATCCTAACAACGGGTCCGGGATTAGCGTGACGGATTCCTGCGGGAACTTCTCCGAAATCGGGGACGTGTGCAACGGCACTCTCGTGGAGATTGACGGGTCGAAGATCAACACCTACTGGTCTGAACACGATAAGAAATGCATCCTGCCGCGGGTTTGGTCGGTGCGATGGTTCTTCTCGGTCGCGAAGAAGAATCCGGCTGCTGGACTTCGCCACTCACTTCCGTTTCCGCAGCTGAACGTCACCGTCAAGGATCTGCTCTATCAAATCCTTTAATTGGCGCCGGCATTCGGAGAACCGACGGAGTTAGGGGCGGCGTGTCTGGCGCGCGCTAGTTTCTCAACGTCTTCCCCGTCTTCAGCGTGTACTGAATTCTTTCCAGGGTTTTGCGTTCGCCACAGAGAGACTTGAACCCCTCACGTTCCAAGTCGAGGATGTATTGCTCGCTTACCGGAGTGCCCGGTGTGACGTTGCCTCCGCACAGCACCTCGGCGATCTTGCCACCAAGCTTGACTTCGTAATCAGTAATGAAATCTCCCTGTCGCATCAGGTGGACTCCCATCTTGAGCGCCGCCAACAGGCTTTCCCCAGGAGCCGGAATATCGGTACGCTGAACCGGAGCTTCGTATCCGGCGCGCACAAGTTCAAGAGCGCGAGCTTTCGCGTCTGAAAGAATGCGTTCGCGGTTCATCGAAATGTGATCGGAGTCGGAAAGAAATCCCAGAGCGCGCGCCTCGTGCGCCGACGTGGCGACTTTGGCCGTGGCAATCGTCTCAAAAGCCTTTTTCATCGCTTCCATCATCTCGACCGAGCCGGCGACTGCCTCTGGCGAAGATTTGCCTCGCGATGCAGTGGCACTATCGACCGCGCGCAACAACATCTCTTTGCATCCTCCGCCGCCAGGCAGCAGGCCCACCCCGACTTCTACCAATCCCGTATACAGTTCGGCGTGAGGCTGCCGAGCGGCTGCATGCAAAGAAATTTCTGTGCCACCGCCAAGACAGAGGCCGAATGGAGCGCACACTACGGGCTTCAGCGAAAATTTGACTGCCTGGGTCATGCCCTGAAATTGCCGGATCACCAGATCGACTTCATCCCATTCTTCTTCCTGAATGCTCATCAGCAGTAGCATCAGGTTTGCACCGACGGAAAAATTTGTCGCATCATTCGTGATCACGAAGGCGTCGAAGGCATCGCCCGCGCCACCTGGCTTCAGCGACTGCGTGATCAGGCTGATGATGTCGGTACCTAGCGAGTTCATCTTGCTGTGAAATTCGAGGCAGGCCACGCCATCGCCGAGATCGACCAGCGACGCCCCGGAGTTCTTCTTGACGACTCCGTTAGATTTCTTCGCGACGGTCACCGACCAGACGCCACCGGGTGCGTATACAGTTTTCCAGTCGCCGGCTGCGAGATCCCAATACTTTCGTCCAGATGGCGATTTTGCGTCATCGGCGTACCAGGACTTCTGTCCTGATGCGAGCAGTTTTTCCACGTTGGCTGCGACGGGCCGGCCTTCTTTTTTCATGCGCGCCACGGTAGCTTCGACGCCAGCTGCGTCCCACAATTCGAAGGGCCCGAGTTCCCAGTTGAAGCCCAGGCGCATGGCGCGATCGATTTCTACAATAGAATCGGAAATTTCTGGAACACGATTCGCCGAGTACGTACACAAGTCCGAGAGCGCAGCCCAAAGAAACGCTCCTTCCTTATCGCCTTTCTGCGGACCGCCTTCAATCCCCAGCAGGCTACGGACACGCGTTCCGGTGTCCTCGATGTTCTTCGCCATATCGAGCGCAGCGAATTTTGGCTTCTGCCGCGGATGATAGTCCAAAGTCTTCCAGTCGATGGCGAGGCGCTCGTCCTCTGTTCCTTCGCTGCCCTTGTTCTTTTTGTAGAAGCCGCCCTTGGTCTTGTCGCCGAGCCATTTCCGGTGCAGCATCTGCCCGAAGAATTCAGGCAAACGCAGATCGCTGCGCTCGTCATGAACATTGGCCGTCATGTTTCCCACAACGTGCCCGAGGATGTCGAGACCGACCAGGTCGATCGTGCGGAAGGTCGCGGACTTGGGCCATCCCACGGCTTGTCCCGTCAGCGCGTCGACCTCTTCAATGGTCAGGTCCATTTCCTGCATGATGCGCATGACGTTCAATACCGAGAATGTGCCAATGCGGTTGGCAATGAAGTTCGGCGTATCTTTGGCAATCACCACGCCCTTGCCGAGCCGCATATCGCAGAAGTGGGAGACTGCCTCGATCACCGCCCGATCCGCTTCCGGCGTTGGGATGATTTCCAGCAGACGCATGTAGCGCGGAGGATTGAAAAAGTGCGTCCCGAACCACGATCTCCTGAAATCTTCGGAGAATCCTTCCGCAATTTTGCCCACCGGCAGCCCGCTCGTATTTGTAGTGATGATGGTCCCGGGCTTGCGGATCGCTTCGACCTTCCGCAAGAGAGATTGTTTGATCTCCAGATTTTCGACGACAGCCTCGATGATCCAATCAACGTCCGCAAGCTTTTTCAGATCATCTTCAAAGTTTCCGACCGTGACCAGGCGAGCCAGCGAAGCGTCCATGAAGGCCGCTGGCTTCGACTTCTTCGCGGCGTCCAGCCCGGCCGCAGCGATCTTGTTTCGCGCCGCACCCTCGGCGTCGGGAGGCACGATGTCCAGCAGGTAACAGGGAACTCCAGCATTGGCGAAATGCGCAGCGATGCGGGCGCCCATCGTCCCAGCGCCAAGAATGGCAACTTTATGAATGCGTTTCATGAACCTGCCTCGAACAGAGTCGACCGCCTGAGAGTCTGGAATGCTGTGGTGTAACCGCCAATACTAATCGGCGGAGAATGGGTCTACAACTCCGGGTGGCTCGAAACGTAGGCAAGGGCAAGCTTGGCCATCTGTTTTTCACCACGGTATGCCAGCAGTTTTGGCGCGTCTTCCAGGCGAATCCATTTCGCGTGCGCCACCTCGATACGCATCTCCTCGGAGATGTCATCAATGCGGCCGGACTCGTAGCGCAGCAAATAAAAGCTGACAATCTTGAAAACGCGCTCTCCGTCGCCCCAGGAACGCGCGTAGACGTATTTGATGTCGTCGAGTTTCGCCACGAGGGTCGCGGTAATGCCCGTTTCTTCCCGAACTTCGCGCAGGGCGGCATCAAGCGCCTTTTCTCCGGGATCAACCAGGCCCTTCGGCAAACAAAGGACGACCTTGTCCTTGGGGCGCGCGCGGCGCTTCGGTCTCTCAACGGCAGCAGGTGGCCCAGCCGGCAGTTCGATGGCGGCCATCCACCACTCGCCATCCCTGTGCTGCACGACCACGCCGCCCGATGAGATCTCACGCACCATACTGTCCGCAACCTAACAGGAATACAGGAATCCCGCCAAGCGGTTGCTGGCCCTACAGTAACAGTTACCTCTGTGCCCCGCTGTGCACGCCAGTTCCCGCGCCTGGCACGCTTGTGCCCTTACAGCCTCCGGCGCGGTTATGGCATCTTATGAGTTAGTTTGGGGTTCTGTTCGTTAGTAGTCAGCGGGCCGGGGATGTGGGGTTCGCCATGAAACGACTGGGGAAGATTATTCGGTCCGTTCAGGCCTTTGGCCGGGAAATTTCCGGACGAGGCAACTCTGCAGAAGTCTCTTCCACTCCTTCCATTGGAGTTGCTCTAGGCGGCGGTTTCGCCCGCGGCATCGCTCACATCGGTGTTCTGAAGGTCCTCCAAGAAGAAAATATTCCAATTCAGATTGTCGCCGGAACCAGTGTCGGCGCGCTCATTGGCGCTTGCTACTGCAGCGGTCTTTCGGCGGAGGAACTTGAGGAAGTGGCCCGCAACTGCCGCTTCACCACCTTCGCGCGCTGGACTCTCTCCCGGTGCGGCTTCGCCTCGAACGACCGCATGATTTCGTTCCTCACGCGAACGTTGAAGACGAAAACTTTTGAAGATCTTCGCGTCCCGCTGGCCGTGACCGCAACCGACTTCAACACAGGAGAAGGCGTCGTGTTCCACTCCGGTTCGGTAGTGGATCCAATACGCGCCAGCTGCGCTTATCCCGGCATGTTTCTTCCAGTCGAAATCGGCGGACGATATCTGGTGGACGGCATGTTGTCGCATCCTGTGCCGACGCGTCCGCTGCGCGCACTGGGAGCCAAACGCGTTTTGGCTGTGCATTTGAAAGGAACGTGGACCACAGGTGGGCCTCCCCGCCATCTTTTTGATGTGATCGGACAATCATTCGCCATCGCGCAGGATGCGATGGCCAGTGTATGGAGAAGCGCCGCCGACCTAGTCGTCGAGCCCGATGTTGCCGGATTTGGATACGACGATTTCAAGCGCGCCGGGGACCTGATCAAAGTCGGGGAAGCCGCCATGCGGGCAGCCTTGCCCGAAGTTCGCAAGTGGCTGGAAACGCCGAAAGAGACTGCCCTCGGCGGCGCAAAGCCAAAAGCTCAGGTAGTGCAGCCCGCGCCCATACCCGCGGATTAACGACAGCAAACAAACCCCTTACTGAGTGGATCACTTTCCAACTGTAACCTTCGCTACTTCCTCGCAAATCCTCTTCCAAGCGTTCTCCACGTGCCGTTGTTTCGTATTCGCCTGCCCCACCGATAGCCGCAGTGTTAGTTTTCCATCCAGCTTGGTGTGCGTGAGGTATAGGTCTCCGCTCTGGTTCAAACGATCCATAATTCCTTGGTTGACCGCATCTCCCGCTTTGTGGCGGAAGCAAACCAGATTGAGCGGGGCCGGAGCGGCAAGCTCGAAGCGGTCATCCGTTCTGACCCATCCGGCGAACTGCTGCGCCAGACGCACATGTTCGCGGATGTGATGCTGCAGACCCTCCACGCCATAGTGGCGAATGACGAACCACAATTTCAGCGATCGGAAGCGGCGTCCCAACTGAATTTGCCAGTCGCGGTAATCGATGACCGCGCCCGATTCAGTCGCCTGGTTCCGCAAATATTCCGGAAGAATGCTGAGCGTTTGAATCAGCGACTTCCGGTCGGACACCCAGAAGCAGCTGCAGTCGAAAGTCGTGAACATCCATTTATGCGGATTGAAGTTGAAGCTGTCGGCATTTTCCACACCACTCATCAAGTGCCGAAATTCCGGACACAGCATCGCCGTCCCAGCCATCGCCGCGTCTACATGCAGCCAAAGATTGTTTGTCCGGCAGACATCTGCGATGGCACCTACTGGATCCATCGCGGTTGATGAAGTAGTCCCGATCGTGGCGCACACGAAAAATGGAATCAGCCCGGCGCCGCGGTCGGCTTCAATCTGCAGCGCCAGCGCCTCGGCCTTCATCGCAAAGTTATTGTCGACATCGATCAGCCTCAGATTGTCGACGCCAATACCGGCAATCATTGCCGCTTTCTGAAGAGACGAGTGCGTTTGCGTCGACGCGTATGCGACCAGCCGGCCGTCGCATCCCTTCTTGTTGCTCGTGTATCCGGTCGCCCGCTCGCGGGCCGTAAGCAGCGCGCACAATGCCGCGCTCGAAGCCGTGTCCTGAATGACTCCGCCGCCCGCGCTCGAAGAACGAAACTTTTCTGGCAAGCCCATCATTGTGACCAGCCAGTCCATTACATGCGTTTCGAGTTCCGTGCATGCCGGACTGGTTGACCAAAGCATTCCCTGAACGCCGAGTCCCGAGGACAGCAAATCACCAAGCATCCCTGGTCCGGAGGTATTGCCGGGGAAGTACGCGAAAAAATTCGGTGACTGCCAGTGCGTCACGCCCGGAAGAATCAGCCGCTCCACATCTTTCAGCAGCGCGTCGAAGGACTCGCCATGCGCGGGAGGATTTTCCGGCAGAGAGGCACGGATCTGCCCCGGTGTGACTTGCGACAGCACGGGAAAGCTTTCGACGCGCGAGTGGTAGTCGGCGATCCAGTCCACCACCGCGTGGCCATGGCGGCGAAATTCTTCGGGGGTCATGTGAAAGGATTTTTCGTCGGACATAGTTCTCCAGGCTTTCTGACTTAGCGCGGCTCACGTCGAATGTTCCGGACGCCGCTTTCTTCGCGCAGAATGCGCTCAATCGTCAAAAGAATTAAGTCTGTATCGCTGGTTGTGTTTCTACCCCGGATTTTGTCCCAGAGTGAACGCTTTTTCTGGAGCATGATCCGCCACTCACCATCGTTAATCCCAACCGCGGAGTCAGAGTGGTATCCCGTCATTCCCAAGAGATAACGGTCTGGACCCTGCTCAACGAACAGGTACCATCCCCAATCCTCCTGGCCGGGCGAACTGGTTGTTACTCCGTGAGCTGAAAGTTTCTTACCCAGCCACAGAGCCAAGTCGTCTCCAAAGCAACAGGGATTGATGAAGTAGTCTTCGACTTTCGATACGTTGAATCGATCCGTCTCAAACAGAATGTCGAACGCCATGTCTGTCCGCGTTACTTCAGCCTTCCAAAATACACCCGGGTCGTGTAGTCGAATGACACCCGGCCGCCGACTTCGTGTGTGCCGAAAAGTTTCTTCAACGTTTTCAACATCGCTGGATGATTCGCATCCGCGGGACCCGGAGCGTAAGAGGACGATAGCAGCCGTCCTTCTACGCCAGCATAGTCAAACTCCTGCTTCATGGGGAACGTTCGCTGCTGGTATGGCATCGGATCGAAAAATTCATTTACGGCGTCGGTAGTTCGCTCATGCCGCACCGACGCATAGTCCGTTCCGAACTCAAGCAGCAACTCCTCATAGTCCCGCAGGAAAGGCGTGCTGTCGGTGAGACGTTCGTTCCAGAGCAGAACGAGAAATCCCGCCGGTTTTAGAATGCGCGCAAACTCTTGCCGAGATCGGACTCGGTCAAACCAGTGCCCCGCCTGGGCGGCGGTCACAAAATCGACGCTCGCGTCGGGCAAGGTCGTCGCTTCCGCCGTACCCGCGACGCTGGTGAACTGCGGAAACTCTTCCAGGAAGCGTTCTCCCGCCTCGCGCATTTCTGGATTCGGTTCAACACCAAAGACTGGATTCCCATTGGCCAGCAGCATCCGCGTCCATAGGCCCGTTCCCGAAGCGATGTCCGCGATCCGGTGACCCGGCGTCAGGCCGCATTCCGTACGCAACTTATGCAAAACTTCTTCTGGATATCCAGGTCGATAACGTACATAGTTTTCAACGCGATCCGAGAAACGGCTGGTAGCATTTGTGGCAGGCATCACGTCGTAACCTCAGCAGTATTTTTCAACTTGCCAGAAACTCATTCTAACGGCAGGATAGAGGTATTGTCCCTCCCGCCGAGACTCCGGATTTTCTACCCGGAATGTGATTCAAAGCGAATGAAAGGCGAATTTTAGTCCTACGGCCCTCAAATTATGCGCGTCGTCATTAAAGTCGGTACCAGCCTGATTGCCCCCGGCGGGCAAATCGATATCAACCTCCTGCGCGGCATGGTCGATCAGTTCGACCTGTCGAAAAATGAATACCTGATCGTCACCTCCGGGGCCATCGCGGCGGGAATGTCGGGACTCGGCCTAAAAACCCGTCCGACAGACGTTCCGGGCATGCAGGCTTGCGCTGCCGTAGGACAAAGCAAGCTAATGCACAACTACGAACGCCTGTTTTTCGGGAAAAAGGTGGTCGCGCAGCTCTTGCTCTCCAGCGACGACTTCACTTCGCCGGTCCGATATCGCAATCTTCAGAATGCTCTGGCGGAATTGCTATCCATGGGCACCGTTCCCATCGTGAATGAGAACGACAGCGTCTCGGTTCGTGAAATCGAAGGCGCCTTTGGCGACAACGACGAGTTAAGTTCTCTGCTCGCGACCGCGGTGAAAGCTGACTGGCTGCTGCTCCTGACGAACGTTGACGGATTTCTGGTTCCGAACGGGCGTAAGAAGCCGAAACTCCAGCGCGTCATCCGCAAACTCACGCCGGCGATCGAGGCTCAGTGCAATGGCAAAAGCTCTCTGGGCCGGGGCGGGATGATTTCGAAACTACGAGCCGCGAAGCTCGCCAGCGACGGTGGCGTTCACGTCGCCATCGTGAACGGCCGCCACCCGCAAGCGATTACAATGGGAATGGCGCGAAAGATCGGCACCTATTTTCCGCCCCAAAAGGGAAGCTGATGGCCGCAACTCTCACTTCTGTCGCTTCAACCCAGGAAAAGCTGCTGCGCGCTCGCGATGCGTCTGCAGCGCTTGCCCTGCTTTCCACTGAAGAAAAAAACATCTTGTTGCTCGCGATTGCCGACGCCATCGAAGCTAACGCGGAGAGCATTCTGGCCGCGAATCGCGAAGACATCCAGAAATTCGGGACTCGAAGGCGCGATGCGCGACCGCTTGATGCTCAGTCCAGCGCGCATCAAAGATATTGCTGCCGGAGTGCGCGACGTCGCTGCTTTGCCGGATCCTATCGGAGAAGTCCTCTCGCAGTGGACGAAGTCCAACGGGCTGAAAATCCGAAAACTGCGCGTGCCTCTCGGTGTGATCGGAATTATTTACGAATCCCGGCCGAACGTCACGGTGGACACGGCGGTTCTGGCCCTCAAGACTGGTAATGCCATCGTTTTACGCGGAGGCAAAGAGGCAGCCCAAAGCAACCAGCGTCTCGTCGAAATCATGTGCTCGGTCGCCGGAGTGCCCGAGGGCGCAATCGAATTGCTCGACTCCACAACTCGCCAGACGGTGCACGATTTGATCAAAGCTCGCGGCCTCGTGGATGTGATCGTTCCTCGCGGCGGCGCTGGGCTCATCACCTTTGTCACAGAAAACTCAACCGTTCCCGTCATCGAAACGGGAGCAGGGAATTGTCACATCTTCGTCGATGCCACGGGTGATTTCGACATGGCGGACCGCATCGTCATCAACGCCAAAACGCAACGCCCTTCTGTCTGCAACTCGGCGGAAAAATTGTTGGTGCATGCGGCGGTCGCAGCGGAATACATTCCTCGCATCGTTAAGAAGCTGATGGATGCGGGGGTTGAAGTGCGCGGCGATGAGAAGGCTCGAAGCCTGGCGTCCGGGCTGCCGGTCGGGCAAACAACCGAGCAGGAGTGGTACGACGAATACCTGCGCCTTTGCATGGCAATCGCGGTCGTGGCCAACGTGGACGACGCGGTCGCTCACATCAATAAATTTTCCACCAAGCACTCGGATTCCATCATCACCGCCGACGAAGCCAACGCGAGAAAGTTCCTGCGCGGTGTCGATTCGGCTGCGGTTTACTGGAATGCTTCCACCCGCTTCACCGACGGAGGCGAATTTGGTTTTGGAGCAGAGATGGGAATCAGCACCCAAAAGCTCCACTGCCGCGGCCCATTCGCGTTGGTCGAACTCACGTCGACCAAGTACGAAATCGTAGGAACGGGACAAGTTAGATAACGGTAACGCCGTCGCCCCGCCGGCTGTTGCGCGGTCGTCTCGCTCGCACCCTCACCGCCAAACCGGAACGTGCATCGCGTCGACGCGATGGTCGATCTTCTCCCATCGCCCGCACTCGCAAGATGGCCTGTGCTACCTTACTAGCTCGATCCGGGAACCCCGATGAGATTCATCACGACTGCGTTTCTTTCCTTTGCAATTTTATCTTCCGGGCTATCGACTAAAGCCGGCAACGCTCCCGCTTCGTCTGCTTCGTCCTCGACTTCGATCTTCGGATTTCGCGACGCTACTTCCGAACTTGCCACCGAAGCTAGATTCCTTGCCGTTCCCGATCCAAAACTGGCGGAAGAGCATCTGCGCATCCTCACCAAGGCTCCGCATATGGCCGGCACGATCGAAGACAAGGCCACCGCCGACTATGTGGCGCAGAAATTTCGCGAAGCCGGCCTCGATACAGAAATTGTCGAGTACAAAGCCTGGATCAACTATCCGTCGGAAATCAGCGTCGACTTGACCGCGCCGGACGGCGCGAAAATGCACGGGCCCACGCCCGAGCATGTGGCGAACGATCCATTTCAGGATGATCCGCGCATCGTGATGCCCTTCAACGGCATGTCTCCTTCTGGAGATGTGGAGGGCGACGTGGTGTATGCCAACTACGGTACACCGGAAGATTTCGAAAAACTCGACAAGATGAAGATCGACGTGCGCGGCAAGATCGTGGTCGTGCGCTACGGCGAGAATTTTCGCGGAGTCAAAGTCTTCATCGCGCAGGAGCGCGGCGCCGCCGGCGTGATCATCTACTCCGATCCCGCCGACGATGGATGGCGGCGCGGTGATAAATATCCCGACGGCCCGTGGCGTCCCGATACCGGCGTGCAGCGGGGTTCGGTTGGATTCATGTTCGAATTTCCAGGAGATCCGACCACGCCGGGAGTTGCATCCACAGCGGCACTTCCTGAATCGCAGCGGATTGTTCCGCAGAATTCCGCGCAGGTGCCGAAGATTCCGGTGACTCCGCTCTCCTATCACGATGTGTGGTCGGTCCTCGAGCATCTGAATGGACCGGCTTCGCCCCGTGAGTGGCAAGGATCCTTGCCTTTCACCTATCACATCGGTCCTGGGCCCGCGCGGTTGAAGATGCACCTCAAGCAGGACTATCAATTCCGCACGCTCTGGGATGTGGTCGGTCGCGTGAAAGGAAGCGAACTGCCTGACGAGTGGGTGATCGCCGGCAATCACCGTGATGCGTGGGTGTACGGCGCCGTCGATCCGAACAGCGGGACCGCGGCAATGCTCGAAGCGGTGCATGGCGTCGGCGCTCTGTTGAAGTCTGGATGGAAGCCGAAGCGGACGCTGGTTTTCTGCAGTTGGGATGGAGAAGAAGAAGGGCTGATGGGCTCGACGGAATGGGTGGAGCAGCACGAAGCCGAACTCAAAAATGCTCCCGCGTATTTCAATATGGACGTAGCCGTCTCGGGCGCGAAGTTCGGCGCGTCGGCGGTTCCGAGCCTGAAACAGTTTCTGCGCGATGTATCCAAAGCTGTACCTAGCCCAAAAGGCGGGACGGTTTATCAGGCATGGCAAAAATCGGCGATGCCGGATGCTCCCGCGACCCAATCGCCGACCGAGGCAATTGGAGATAGCCGCCGCACTCCCGCAGCGGAGGTCAGAGGCGATGTTCCTGTTGGCGATCTCGGCAGCGGATCGGATTACACCGCTTTCCTGCAGCACTCGGGAGTGCCCTCCACAGACGTCAGTTCCAGCGGAGCCTACGGCGTGTATCACTCTGCCTTCGACAATTTCGCGTGGTTCAAGAAGTTTGCCGATCCGGACTTTGTCTACGAGCAGGAGATGGCGCGGGTCTTCGGCCTTGAGGCGGTGCGTATGGCCAATGCGGATGTTCTGCCGTACGACTACGAAGAATATGGCAAGGAGGTCAATGCTTATCTCGACTCGGCGAAGAAGCGCGGAGCGGATAAGTTTGGCAAGGGCGGTCTCGACTTCGATCAGGTAAATGCGGCTGCGCGGCATTTCGAAGCAGCGGGAGCGAAGATATTGTCGAAGCAGAAAAATCCTCCGCGCGACGCCTCGCGGTTGAATCAGGCGCTGCTGGCGGCGGAGCGCGCACTGCTCGTGCCCGAGGGACTGCCTCACCGTCCATGGTTTCGCCACGCCATTTATGCGCCGGGGGAATACACCGGTTACGCGGCAGTCGTGATTCCGGGAGTGAACGAGGCGCTCGATAAGGGCGATGGGGATCGCGCTCGTCAGCAACTGGCTGCGCTTACGTCGGCGCTTGAGCGCGCCGCCAAAGACGCTGGAAGGATATCGATGACGATATGACGTCTCGCTCATGCACTCGGACAATTTCTGCGCACGCTTCCGTCTTCCGCGATAGCGACATTCCTGGCGCTGTTTCCGATTGTCGATCCGTTCGGCGGCGTTCCAATTTTCTTCACGATGACGTCATCATGGACGGGACGCGATCGCTCGCGTACCGCATGGAAGACCGGAATGTGGGTCTTCGTCATCCTGGTGACGTTCCTTTTCTTTGGACGATTCGTTCTCCTCTTCTTCGGGATATCCCTTCCGGTGCTGAAGATTGCAGGGGGATTGATCGTCGCCAACACCGCTTGGGGTATGGTGACTTCGACGGCGCGCATCACTGCGGCGGAGAGCAATGAGGCGGTGAACAAAGAGGACATCTCGCTGACGCCGCTGGCGATGCCCTTGATGTCTGGGCCAGGAGCGATCGGAGTCGTAATGGCGCTCGCGGCCCACGTCGACAATGCGGCCGGGTATGTGGGAATGGTGATTGGCGTCGGCGCGGTTGCATTGAGCGTCGCCCTGTTCTTCTGCCTGGGTGGACCGCTGGTGAAAAAGCTTGGTCCCGGTGCGGTGGGCGCCATCAACAAGATCTTCGGATTTCTCATTCTCGCTATTGCCGTCCAGCTGGTTTGGGACGGAGTTGCGGACTTCAAAAGCTGATCGTTACCGGCGGCTGAAATCATCGTCGATCGAGCCGATCTTTCCCGGAACATCCCGTCGTGTCGCTGCGTACCATCCTCAGGCGCTTTGCGCCTGCGAGGTGCTTCATGTCGACGTTTCAACTTCACAAGGTAGCGTTGTTCTGTGTGTTTCTCGTTCCTCTGTGTTCTGCGAAAGATTGGAAATATACGGAGACGCATCAGTCGTCCCAAGCCTTTGCTGCGGGTGGATCGGTGCACGTGCGGTTGAGCGTTGGCGACATGCACATCAAACGCGGTGACACGGACAAGATCCGTTTGGAATACACGGTCAAGTCGAGCCACGAAAAGAATGTGAAAGAGGCGCGCGTCGACTTCGACGTGAAAGGGAACGAGGCGACGATTGAGTTCCATGCTTCGTCGATGGGAAGTACGGAGTTCGATGTCGAACTGGAAGTCCCACAGAATACGAATGTGGATGTGCACGAAAAAGTCGGCGATTTGACGCTGGAGAATCTGGACGGCGACAAGGATCTGGATTTGGGCGTCGGCGACATTCGTATCACAGCCGGACAGTCCAGCTATCGACTGGTAAACGCGAACACGGGGGTCGGAGATGTTCACGGCAACGGCTATGGCGAGACCAGTGGATGGATCGGGAAGTCGCTGAAATATCACGGCGACGGGAAGTACGAACTGCGCGCGCATGTCGGCGTCGGCGACATTCATCTCGACGGGAAGTAGTGTGCGGTTCGAAGCCGAGCGGCGAACTCTGAGCAGCCGAGCTGTTCCATTTTGGGAATACCTGTGCTTCGGGTACCCCCCTCCCCCTATCGAATCCCTGGAATCAGCAACTTAGGCCGAAATCTCCAAGAAATCTAAGGGCTGCAATCAGCTAGGGGCAAAATCTTGAGGTGCAAGGACTTAGGCCCGGTCGCCGAATTCTTGGTTGCAGCAGTAGAGCACACCTCCATCATTCATTTTCTTGAGTTCGTGGACAAGCGTGGCGGTCACAGTCGAGGGTGATTTCGATCAAGGGATAATCTTTATTGACTAGTCATATAACTAGTCATATACTTGGACTTCGAGACTAATCCTGTGAACTTGTGGCAGCTTCAACAAGCGAAGGCGCGCTTTAGCGAGTTTCTGGACGCTGCGCTAAAAAATGGACCGCAGGTTGTGACCCGGCGCGGAGTAGAGGAGGCGGTGCTGGTCCCGATGGAAGAATGGCGCCGACTCCAACGTGAAAGCCGGCCGAACATCAAGGAGTGGCTGCTAGGCGAGGGGCCACGGTTTGAGGATATCGTGCCGAAGCGCGGCGGACGGAAGCGTCGTCCGGCAATCGATTTCAACGGACCGGAATTTAAGTAGGCGCTTACGACCCAGTGACTCGATATCTGCTCGATACCAATGTTGTTTCTGAGTTGCGCAAACGCAAACCCCACGGCGCGGTGCTGGCGTGGATGGATACTCTCCGCCCCGAGCAGATATTCCTGTCGGCCGTGACGATTGGTGAGCTACAGGCAGGCGCCGAACTCACGCGGAAGAATGATCCAGCCAAAACTGCGGAGATCGAGAGCTGGCTGACGATTACAGAGGGGACGTTTCCAGTGATCCCAATGGACGCGACTTGTTTCCGCGAGTGGGCGCGGATCATGGGAGGGAAGTCCTCAGAGTTGATCGAAGACGCGATGATTGCGGCGACGGCCCGGGTTCACGGCCTGGATGTGGCCACGCGAAACGAGCGGGATTTCGGGGAATTGCAGGTTCGGGTATTTAATCCGTTTGCGTTCGAGGAGTAGATCCGAGAATCCAACCAAGTCTAACGTTCACAACTCGTTCGAAACGCCGGGGAACGTTCCGTCCCCAGTTTCCGAAGAGGAGGGATTTTTTGTGTAGAAGGTTGTGGAAAAGCGTGCGGATCAGCAAGATCGTTGACTCATCATTTCTCTTTTCATGTCATGAGCCCTTAGGCGTTAGATGAATTTTGTACTCGCCATCCCAGGCCGCACTCGCCGTTTACCCGAACATCATGAAGCCTTCATGATCACAGAGAGGCCCGCAATGCTTGTACATCGCGCATCGGGGGCTTTCCGAAAAAGCGCTTGTACTCCCGGTTGAACTGGCTTGGGCTTTCGTATCCGACGGCGAAGGCTGCGCTCGCAGCATCGACTTCCTGAGTGAGCATTTTCTGCCGCGCTGTGTGGAGCCGAAGCTGTTTTTGAAACTGAAGAGGACTCATTGCTGTGAGACCACGGAAGTGATGATGCAGAGTTGATCTGCTCATACCTGCCATCGATGCAAGCTCATCCACATTCAGCGTCTTCTCGAAGTTGTCACGCAGCCAAGTGACTGCTTTCGCGGTTCGATAGCTTTGGTCCGCCATCGTTGCAACCGAACGCAGACGATCTCCTTGGGGGCCCTGAAGCAGCCGATAGATGATTTCCCGCTGGAGCAGTTTGCAAAAGAACGGGGCATCCTGCGGAGTGTCCAGAAGCTGAACCATGCGTAAGCATGGCGTAAGAAGTTCTACGGTCGCTTCCCCAAGAACCATGCCGCGTGTACCAAGGGGCGGTGCAGAAATCCGCACCTCCTCGGTGTGGAGAACGTCACGCACAATGCCCATATCAAGCTTGAGGAAGAAAGCAAGGTAGGGCTTCTCCACGCTTGCCACGGATACTCGGCTAACGATCGGAAGTTCGATGGATGTGAGGAGGAAGGTTGATTCGCCGAAGACATAACTCTGGTTGCCGAGGTCAACGCGCTTCTTTCCCTGCGGAATGAGAAGAAGACTCGGCTCATAGGTGCAGGGATTCGGCGCGGTCGGAGCAGTGTTTCGGTAGAGCGAAAGTCCGGGGACTTGAATTGACAAAGATGGGGCTCTATCAAGCGCTTTGGTAATCGACCCTGCCAGCTCTTTGAGCATCTTCAGGAACTCGGGGTCGCGCATTTGCCTATATTTATGGGCCATTATTCATTTCCTCGACCTCTCCAAGATAAGGCACAACGGCTAGCGGGGCCAAAGATTTTTGCACTGCCTCGGACAAATAGGCAATGATTCCAGTCGATCAGGCTACCGGCAAACCACCGTTTCGACCTAACCTTGAGGTGGAGAAGAAGACATGAAGATGCGAAGGCTTGGAAGTCTGGAAGTATCGGAACTCGGATTTGGATGTATGAACCTGGCGTCAAACTACGGCCCAGCAGTACCGATCGATGATGCGATAAAGGTTATCCGTGAGGCCCATCGTAACGGCGTTACATTCTTCGATACAGCGGAGGTATACGGCCCGTACACGAGCGAGACGATCGTCGGAGGCGCACTCGAACCGTTCCGCAATGAGGTGAAGATCGCAACAAAGTTCGGCTTCGACCTCACCGACAATGGCGGCCTTAACAGCCGGCCCGATCATATCAAGAGAATGGTGGACGGGTGCCTGAAGCGTCTACGGACGGACCGCATCGATCTCTTCTATCAACATCGAGTCGATCCAAATGTTCCAATCGAAGACGTTGCGGGCGCAGTGAAAGAGCTTATCGAGAATGGTAAGGTGTTGCACTTCGGCCTCTCGGAAGCTAACCCTAATACCATCCGCAAGGCACACGCCGTTCAACCCGTGGCAGCTCTCCAGACAGAGTATTCGCTCATGAACCGTGACCCGGAGAGGAACGGATTGCTGGATACCTGCGAAGAACTGGGGATTGGCTTTGTTCCCTGGGGCCCCATGGGAATGGGCTATCTAACGCAGAAGCTCGATGCACAGTCAAAGTTCGATCCGACTTCGGATCTACGTTCTGGATTTGACCGCTTCCAACCGGCGAGCATTGCTGCGAATAAACCCTTTATCGATCGCATCGCCGAGCTTGCGAAGAGAAAAGGCGCTACGACCGCGCAGTTGTCGCTCGCATGGCTGCTGGCGCAGAAGCCGTTCATCGTTCCGATTCCTGGAACAGGCAAGGTCAAGCATCTCCAGGAGAACATCGAATCCACCAAAATTGCATTGACCCCAGAAGACTTGAAAGAGATCGCGAACGCTCTGGCCGAGTTCAAGGTGCATGGCGGTCGTATGAACGAGGAACAGATGAAGGTCGTAGAGCAGTAAAGATAATCCGCTCAGGGCACTGATAGACCTGAGAACTCTGTTTGGATTCCTTCCGCATTACGGGCTAACCGGAGATGGTTAGAGTCAACTGACCATCAGGCATGAGCACTCGTTGGCGGGGAGGCAGGGCGACTCGGCACCTTTTCAAGAAGGCTAGTTTATTGGCTACCGACCAATTCGAGTTTCGGAGCGCCTGGGGTAAGGAGCGCACGAACGTCTCGCATGGGGGGTTGGCCGAAGAAGCGGCTGTATTCGCGATTGAATTGCGTGGCGCTTTCGTAGCCAACCTCGAAAGCTGCGCTGGCTGCATCGAGACCCTGATTCAGCATCAAGTTCCGCGCTGATTGGAGCCGGAGTTGCTTCTGATACTGAAGCGGGCTCATCGCCGTCAGCATGCGGAAATGATGGTGCAGCGTGGATACGCCCATGTTCGCAAGCTCGGCGAGTTCTTCTACGCGGAGAGGGTTGGCATAGTTGGCGGCTATCCACGCGATCGCTTTGGCCGTCCGATGGCTTTGATCTCCGAGTGTGGCTACAGCACGCAAGCGTGCTCCCGCGGATCCCCGCAGAATTCGATAGATGATCTCGCGCTGAATCAGTCCGCTTAGAAAAGGAATGTCCCGCGGATGATTCAACAGATCGACCAGACGGCAGCATGCATTCAGGAATTCCGGAGTGGTCTCACCGATCGACATAGCGGGACTCGCAGACGGAGCTTCTGCGACATGAATTTCCTCACGGCTGAGCAACTCCCGCACCATGGACATGTCGAACTTGATTGAAAGTGCGAGACAGGGAACTGCCTCGGTGGCCTGGGCCACCCAACTCACGATCGGCAAATTCACCGCAGTCACGACGAAGCGCGACTCGTCGTAGACAAAACTGGTCCGGCCAAGGTTCACCCTTTTGCTGCCCTGTGCGACGACGATGACTCCCGGGTGGTAAGTCATCCGGCACGGCGGGGTAGGCGCAGTCCGCCGGTGAAGGCTGACGCCGGGAATCTCTGTTGCCCGATTCTCTTCCTTGCCCATGAACGAGGTAATCTTCTGCGCGAGTTCTGGCTGCGACCCGCGGGCCTGGTTCGCTTTCAAAGTGGCCGTTTCTCTTGTGTTTTTCATGTGAACGACATCCCCGTCCTTTCTTCAGGATAGCCGCGTGTGTTTAGCAAAGCTATTAATTTTTCGCCCCACAAGAGGAATAGGCAATAAGTAGGCAGGATCGGGCTACCAGTTGACGGCCCTTAACCCATAACTTCGAGGATGCAAGGGAAACAAAATTAAGACGCGCATCCTGGGGAGAGCGATGAAAACCTTAACCCTAATTATGGGTCTATTTCTATTAACAATGATTGCGCAAGCGTCCTATGCGCAGCAGCCGCCAGCGCCACCAACGGAAACGATTAAAACTGCCACTAGTCAAACACCCGAAGAAAAAGAAGTCATCAACCTCTCAAACATGAAATGGGATTGGATGGCAGACAAGAAGGTCGATTCCTTAGAGACACTATTTGATGACAAAGCCATGTTCACTCACATGGGAGGAACTTGGGGAAAAACCCAAGAACTGGCCACCATTAAGAGCGGGGGCATCTGGTACAAAAAAGCTGTTGTTTACGCAGTTGACGCTCGCATATTTGGTGACACAGCCATCCTTTTAGAGGACATTGATTTGCAGGCAGCCGTCGGTGAGCACGAAGTCACCAATCCTTTTATGGTGACTGAGGTTTATATCAAGGAAAACGGCAAGTGGAAGCTCGCCCAACTCACCTTCTCGCATCTGCTGAGGCCGGTCAAACTGAATAGCAATAAGAATTAGCCACAAACATCGAGAGAGAATCTGCGACGAAATATGGCGCTCGTGGAGTTTGTGAAGCGATGGGCCGTGCGGGATTTCCCGCACAAATCGTACTTTCCTGGCTGATGGTGAAGAACCGTAGATTGTCCCTATCCCGGGTACAACGGAAATAGCGCACATGATGCTCATCTTTTGAATCGATTCGGGGAAGGCGTCGCGGTGCGAGAATTTCTATTCTTGCTCAGGCAACGTCCGTACGAACTCTGCCTGGCCCCGAATGCCGGTGCGCGACGTGACGGAGGAACTCTTCAGGGGGCATGTAATGCGGGTTCTCATGAATAACGCCGTTGAGGACGATATGAGAATGCGTCGCGAACGCATCCGCCAATACTCGTGCATGGAATTTGTTAATGTCGTAGGCGCATGCGAGAGTGCAGCCGTAAGTAGTGCACAGTTCATTGACCATGCACTCGTACTCCGCTAATTCGTCGGTGCCGGGGAGGTTGCGGAGCGCCCAACTCATCTCTCCGAGCGTGCGGACCGCAGGTCGCGAGCTATTCTTAGCATTCTCCAGAAAGTCTCTTAAAACTCCAGCCATACGCTGCTTCGCGAAACTGCCCCCCGCGATATACGTTTCATCTTCCGTCAAAATCTGAAGTTGCTCGGTCGATTGGGCTAAGTCGATTCCACGATCCTCGAGCTTGGTTCGCAGATGGGCGTGCTCTCCTTCTGGAAAGATGCAAAGGACGTGTTCTCCTTGCTTCAATCCCTCCTCCAAATATGGGAGGAAAACGGATTCGAGCTGAGCGGACGAATCGTAGAAGCAACAGATATGGTGCACGCCCTTCAGGGATTGGGAGCCAACCGTAATCGAGTGTTCGCTCATCGCGCCGTTAGGATAAAGAATCCCGGAAGCTGGGTAAAGGGAATTTTGGATATTTTCCGCACCTGCCAAATATCGGGTTGGAGGCGGTAAGCGACAAGGGCTATAACAACGTGAAGTAGTGCACCTGGCAACAAGGGCGGTGGTAGTTGCTGGGGCCGCGCAAGGTTGCCCATCACGCCACCTTCATGGCGCGAAACGACCTACCAACTGAGGATATGCAACTCGCATCCTACTTCTTCGTTTCGATTCCCGAGGTCTTTCGTGCGCCTGTTCGCTCTCTTTGTTCTAGGCTTACTCTCGTGTTTGGATCCTTCTTCGATATTCGCGCAGAAGCGAGTGGAAGTCGGCATATTTCTCGATTACCTGAGCATTTCGCAGACTAGCACCAACAACTTCGGAGTAGGCGGACGGTTCGGCTACCGCATCCATCGCAACCTGATGATGGAAGGGGAACTGGCCTATGATTACGGAATTAATTTCGAGGAGGCTTACCGTAATGTTGCTAACGGCAACATTGCCGCTATCGAAAGCACGTCGGTTGGGGTCACTCATGGCCTGTTCGGGCCTACTCTCGAGCCATCGAAAGGTGGCTTCCGTCCATTCGTTACGCTGAAAGGTGGATTCACTGATTTCAGGCTCAGCCCAAGCCTACTTCCGTATAGCGATGTTGTGAGTACGGTTCTCGGAATTCGCACCTCCAGCTTAAACCCCGCAATTTATCCAGGAGGTGGGGTTGAGGCAAGTCTCGGTCCGGTGGGTTTGCGGCTCGAACTGGGGGACGAAATTTACTTCAACAACGGTGCGCACAACAACCTGCGGATGACATTTGGTCCGATCCTCAGGTTCTGATTTGTTCTTGAAAAACGTGAAAGCCAGTCAAGGCTGAGGACTGGACGAGAACTACGCTTCATCGAGGAAAGTCAATGCGGACCATGGAATGGCAGATAAACGCAAATCGCTTCCAACTTGTTGAAGTTCGGCGGCTTGAAGGATTTGCTCTACGTCATACACGATGTATGTACCCTCCTGCCCCTTTGCCGAAACGCGATCGCCCTTTTTGGGGCTGCGCTTATTCTTAATATTCATTCGGATCGGTTGTGGCTCGGTGATGATTTCACTTTTATGACGTAACAATTGCGCCGGCACTCATCGTAAAAACTGGGTTGATCGACGAAGTGTCTTATAAAGCACGGTAGTCTTCTTGTCGGTACGCTGTAGTACCCTTACGTAAACTGGATCAAGTCAACTGTTGAAACCAGCGAGTACACTCATCTTGGCCAAGCAAGCGCAAGGGTTGAAATTGTCCTGATATAGCTACTTGTGAGCACGATCTGATGTTAAGGAATGATTTTGAAGACGACGCCGCTGCACGTGCTTCCTCCTCCGCAGTACGCCGTGGTGCCATACAGATTGCCGGCCTGATCGAAAACGACTGGGGCGTCGGGCTGAAACGCGGGTTGTGCCGGGAACGCAAACACAGTGGCGAATGACCATTTGCCTCCCGCAACGGGAGTCATTCGGAAGACTGCTCCTGGGCCCGAGTAGCCCGATGCGGTTCCGTACAGATTTCCCGATGCATCGAAGGTTAGGCTGGCTGCAGGGTAAGACGCTGGTCCGCCGCCGAAGGCGTGAAGCACGGTTTCGGTCCAACCTCCGCCGGAGTTCTGGGACAACTTGTAAACCACGCCGCAAAATCCGGAGCAATCGTGGATGGGGCCTCCCATCATTGTAGTGCCGTACAGATTGCCGGCGGCGTCGAGAACAACTCCACCGAATGGATCTTGTCCATCGCCGTTGGTGAAGCTGTGCAGCACGCTCTCTGTCCAACTTCCGTCCGTGTTCGGGGCTAACTTATAGACGACGCCCGCGCCGTTTTGGCCGCCAGTGCTAGCCGTGCCGTAAAGATTTCCAGATGGATCGAAAATCAATCCGGCGACGGGGATCGATCCATCGGCGCCTGTGAAACTATGCAGCACGGTTTCGGTCCAGGTCCCATTCGAATTCGGCGAGAGCTTGAAGACGGTTCCGTAACCAGCGTTGAGGCCACCGGATGAGGTCGTTCCATAAAGATTTCCGGCCGCATCGAAGACGAGGCTGGCGCTCGGGCTGAATCCATCGGGAGAACTCGTGAAGTTGTGAAGAGTGTTGCGCGTCCAACTTCCGTCCGAATTCGGAGTGAGCTTGAATACTGAGCCGCATCCGTTGGGAGCGTTGCAGGAAAGATCGCCTCCGCTGGAGGTGGTGCCGTAGAGGTTTCCCGCTGTGTCGAATACGAGTCCGCCAACTGGATAGGCTCCGTCGCTTTTGTTGAAAGCGTAGAGGACAGTTTCGGTCCAGCGGTTTCCTACCAACGCCACTTTGTACACTGTGCCGCATCCATTGGGCAGGCCAACTGCGGTGCAGTTCAAGTGGCCGCCGTATGTAGTCGTCCCGTAGAGATTGCCGGAGGGATCCACGATAAGTGCGGAGCGAGGTTGAACTCCTTGCGAGCCGAAGAACTGATGCAAGACAAGATAGCGTTCTGCCATACAAATGGAAGGCAAGAATGTCAGCACGATCAACGCTGCAGCAAAAAGAATGGGGCGCGAGAATCGCGATTGTATCGATCTCATGGGAAGTTACTCCTTATAGCGAACGACGATGGAGGGACCGAATCGGGCGCGGGAAATAGTATCGCGGTTATGGGACTAGTACAAGGATGCAGGATTCTTCATACCGAGTTTGTAGCCGGAGTGCACGTTGGGCGCCAGCTTTCGGATCTTATTGCGACTTAGGTGTAGCATCCCCTGATGGTGAACCCGAGAGTGACTCT
Organism: uncultured Acidobacteriota bacterium; assembly: GCA_963819455.1. Taxonomy (GTDB): domain Bacteria; phylum Acidobacteriota; class Terriglobia; order Terriglobales; family Acidobacteriaceae; genus Sulfotelmatobacter. The sequence continues at coordinate 334,544 of CAWFWF010000004.1, read as the reverse complement.
CGTGTTGTGCGTTCTAATCCTTACAACGCTGTTTGGCGATGCGCAGGTTAAGCCGAAGAAGTACGACTCTGACGGAATTCAACAACGAAGGCTGCATGGCCAAGGGGCGGGTTCAAGACTGTTCCGCTTCGCCTGTAATGCGCCAAATCCTTGTCGATGGCAAGAACGCCATTCCCGTCCTGATTTCGCAGCTCACCGAGCGGACGCGGGCAAAGACCGAGATAGCCGACTACTGGTTCGGAACCAATTCGGGCGATGTTGCCTATATCGTGCTCACGGACCTCTTCACTCGTCCGAACGCTAACAGTTCAGAGATGCCCAATGTGCCGGATTGGACCGTTGTCATGAACGGGTGCAGCAGTGGAGCGCAAGGTTGTTGGGAGAAATATCTTCAGAAACACGGCAGGATGTCGGTTCAAAGATCATGGATGCGCGCCTGGAATCTTCACAAGGACCAGGTCTATTGGGATTTGAAAAAGCGGTGTTTCAAAATATCTAAGAATTGATTCGGATACAGTTGCCGGGACGTCCGCGCCGCCGGACAGCCGGGGGCGGCTGTCTCCGCATGTTCTCTTTTTTTGGCTCTCTAACGCGGCGCTGAAGCGCCGCTCTTCCACCACGTCAAAAGAAAAAGGGCTGGCGAATGGCGCCAGCCCTTCGACAATTTTCTGGTTAGTGGTTAGAACGTGAAGTGGATTCCGAATTCACCCCAGATGGAGCGTGGAATGAATGTGGCACTCGGAGCAAAGAATCCGGTCGGGTGACCGAACGTGGAACTGGCAATGCTGTTACCGAAGTTGTTGCCGTAGTTGGCTCGGTTTGTGAGGTTGAAGGCCTGCGCTACCAGTTGCACGCGTGCCCGTTCGCCAAGCCGGAACGTCTTGGCGAGTTTGGCATCGAGTTCGAAGAATGCCTGTCCACGAAGCGGGTCATACTTGGCGATCGTGCAATTTCCCTCGTAGTAGCAGGTGGCTACGTTTCCCTGCGCCGCTGCAGTTGCGTCGGACGGATCAGCGCCGTTTGCGACTGCGGTCGCAACGTAGTCGTTGATGTAATTCGTCCCGTAGAGATAGTTCTTCTGGTCGCTGTTCGGAACCACAACTGCGGCAGCGGTTCCGCCGCCGGCGTTGATGGTGTTATAGGAATTGGTCAGATTGTAGGGACGAGCCGTTCCGAACTGAACGATCGGAGCGAATTGGAACCCCTTGGGCAACTCAACCACTCCAGCCAGGGTGATGTGGTGACGCTCGTCGTTGGCGCCCGGTCCCCATTCGTAGGGGGCAAACGGGCGATAGCCATCGCGGGCATAGTTGCGGAAGATGGTCGTGCCACCTCCACCGGAGTCGTACCCATAGGCCCATGCCAATGTGTAGTTCGCCGTGAGCGAGAAATGGTGACTCATGCGCTGGCGGAAGCTCAGGTTGATTCCGTCGTAGCGGCTGCGATTGATGGACTCGTCACTGCGCAAACTGGCCAGCACCGGTTGCCCCGCAGCAGCAAATGCATCGCTCAGAGGACGAATCAAGTTCACGTTTCCGAAGTTCATATTGCACCCGACTGGCAGGCCAGGCGTGGTGCAAGCAGTACCGCTCTGATCGGTCGGATTGGTGTTATCAACGACCTTCTGGTCGATGTTGATCGTTTTGTCCTCATGTAGGCTGAGAACGTGGGTGAACTCGGCCTCGAACACCGAGTTGTTGCTCAGCGCCCAGGAATAGCCGAGGTTGAATTCCTCGGAGACAGGGTTTCGGAAGGCGGGGTCGATGAGGCGTCCGACGCTACCATCCGCGGCGGTGGTTGATGGACCCGGCAAGCATGCCTCTTGGGCTGCAATGTTAGCTTGCGAGTAGGAGAACGTTCCAAGAGCCCCGCCGCAGGGCAGTGTATCGGTTGGGCTGGACAGGCTCAGGACTGTCTGGAAGATGGTTGGATTCGCCAGTTGCTCCATGAACAACGGAACGTTCTGGAAGGTATTTCCGAAATACAGGCCGAAGCCGCCGCGTAGCACGTGCTTGCCTGCTCCCGTGAGGTCATAGGCAAATCCGATGCGCGGGCTGAAGTCCTTGTTGTCATCGTGCGGCAGATGCCGGGTGTTGTAAGCCGCAATGGGATTGGTGGATGCGATGGCGAGCAGGGACTGATAGGAGCGGCTCTGCGGAATGTCGGACTGGCCGAGCCAATTGAAGTCGCGATCCCAGCGCAGACCCAGGTTCAGAGTCAAGCGGTTGTTTACCTTCCAGTCATCCTGACCGTAGAAACCAAGCTGCTTGGTGGCAACGAGGAAGTACGGATCGCCGTTCGAAATCGACATGCCACCGATCAGGCCCGGTGTTGCGAAGCCTTGGGGGTACGTGATTGGGTCGGCTAGGATGTCGCTGGGGTTCGCAACGAAGTCAGCTTCGAGGGTCGAATTGAATTCAAAGAATCCGCCTTCGACCGGGTTATAGATGTAATCCACCCCCGCCCTGAAGGTGTGCTTGCCGAACGACTTGGAAATGTCGTCCTTGAACTGGAATTTGCGCTGGAACGACTGTTGGGGAACGTTGCCATTGGTTCCAAATGACGCATCGGGGAAGGTGACGAGAGGCGCGCTGATTTTGCTGGCAATCAGGTTGTTCCAATACTGAAATCCGAAGGTGAACTGGTTCACGAGGGACGGCGAAATCTGGGAATTCAGCGTGAGGTTGGCGATCTGAAGGTGGTTGGTGGTGAAGTTACCTTCCGTCAAGTCGCCGGTATCGCCGGCCTGGTCGTTCAAGCTGTCGTTGGCCTGCGAACTGTAGCTGACATAGGCCGTATTCTTGTTGTTCAGGGTTAAATCAAGACGCCCGTTGTAACGCCACTCGTGGAAGGGACGAGGAATTGACAGGGCCGGTTCCGCAGCAAGGTTATTCTGCTGGGCCAATACAAGCTCGTTGTAGGCAGTGGTTGACTCCGCCAGTGACTGGCTTTCGCGTTGGCGCTCGATGGCAAAGAAGCCGAATAGCTTGTCTTTCACGAACGGTCCGCCAACGGATCCGCCAAAGAATTGGCGACTGTAGTCTGGGCTCTGGTCGGTTGAGGTTCCGTCACCATTGGCAACTTTTTGTGCCGTTTGCAATGCGGCGTCGCGGAAGTATCCGAAGACTGAGCCGTGGTACTGGTTGGTCCCCGACTTGGTGATCATGTTGATGGCCGCTCCCTGGGAGCGTCCATTTTCAGCGGAGAAGCGCTGCGTCGCGATCTGGAATTCTTGGACGGCTTCGAGCGGCATCTGCATGACTGCGCCGCCGACCGTGTTGTCTTTGTTGTCGACGCCGTTGATGGTGGTGTTGATGTTACGTCCATCGGAGCCGTTCACCGAGAGAACGGCGTAGCGGTTCTTGGTGGGATCGTAAGAGTCAGCGGCTTTTACGCCGGGAGCCAGGTAGGCGAGATTGGCTGCGTCGCGGCCGGCGAGGGGCAAGTCCTCGACTTCGCTCGGCGTGATGGATTGGCTGACGCTGGTCTTTGCCAAATCCACGATCGGCGCTTCGCCGGTGACTTCAACCACCGTGGTTGGTGCGCCGGGACTGAGCATGACATTCACTGTGGAGGACGATCCGACCTGGAGCTCGGCATCCTGTACCACCGATGCGAAACCATCCTTGGTGACTTTCACCTGGTAGGTTCCCGCCGGCACAAAATCAAACCGATATGTGCCCGCGTCACTGGTTGTCGCGGTGCGCGTAACTCCTGTCGCCTTGAAAACGGCGACAACCTGCGCTCCGGCAACTACTGCGGAAGATTTGTCGGTGACTGTGCCCTGGAGAGTTGCAGACGCCGTGGCTTGGGAGAAAACATAGCCCGTACCAAATGCGGCGACAAAAAGCGCGAGTACAAACACGTGGATACACGACTTCTTCAAATTCATTCGCTTCACCTCCCGGTGAAATCAAGCCTTATGGCTGATACTTCATTTCGCACGCCCCAACAGCGAAGCGAGACGAGGTTGTTTTTCTTCTTGCCTGGGTATTACAGAAGAACGCCCCCGCGGCGACCTTGGGACTCCACAGAACATTGGAAGACACGGGTGATGCACACTACGCAATTGTCAGCCCAAATGTCAAGAATTGTAATGTGTTGAAAACTAAAGGAGGTTTGAGGTCGAGACTACGAATTATTCCAAGTTGTGGAGAAATAGGGAGGAACGATCTTCTGAATTGCGTATTTGGTGACAACTGCGCGGTGCACACTGGCAGAGCTTGCGGTTGTGCCAGAACTGCATTTCGTCCCGCCAGCCCGAAAGCAGGTTGACCTTAATCTTCTCTGGACAGCGTCATGCGTATCTCGCGGGCTCGAAGCCGCCGAGCTTTTGCTCGGCTGGACAGCCAGGGCGGCTGTCCACTTGTTCTTTTTTCAATACATCTTTACGCGGCGCTCAAGCGCCGCTCTTCCACGAAAGACAGGGCACGTATTCGGGCTGCGCGGGCGGGAGCGCCCGCGCCACACAGGAACTACTTAAGGGTGACTAACCTCTCCACCAGGTCTGAGTAGTCTTTCTTTTCGATGCCGTGGACCTGCTTGTTGTATTCGTCCACTTTCGACGAGTAGTTCATCGAGCAGAATTTCGGGCCGCACATCGAACAGAAGGCTGCTTCTTTGTAGTAATCGTCGGGCAGGGTTTCGTCGTGCATGGCGCGCGCGGTTTCCGGATCGAGCGAGAGAGCGAACTGTTTTTCCCAGTCAAATTTGTAGCGAGCGTAGCTGAGGGCGTCGTCGCGGTCGCGGGCGCCGGGGCGTCCACGGGCGATGTCGGCGGCGTGCGCGGAAATCTTGTAGGCGATGATGCCGTCTTTTACGTCTTTCTCGTTCGGCAGTCCCAAGTGCTCTTTCGGAGTGACGTAGCAAAGCATGGCCGCGCCGTACCATCCGATCATGGCCGCGCCGATGGCGCTGGTGATGTGATCGTAACCGGGAGCGATGTCGGTGACGAGCGGTCCTAGCGTGTAGAACGGAGCTTCGTAGCAGAGCTCGTGTTCCTTCTCGACCTGCTCCTTGATCTTGTCCATGGAGACGTGGCCGGGGCCTTCGATCATGACTTGCACGTCGTGCTCCCAGGCTTTCTTGGTCAGTTCGCCCAGCGTCTTGAGTTCCGCGAATTGGGCTTCATCGCTGGCGTCGGCTACGCAGCCGGGGCGGAGTCCGTCGCCGAGGGAGAAGCTGACGTCGTACTTCTTGAAAATTTTGACGATGTCATCGAAGTTCTCGTAGAGAAAATTCTGCTTGTGGTTGTAGGCCATCCACTGGGCAAGAATGGCGCCACCGCGGCTGACGATTCCGGTGATGCGCTTTGAGATCAGCGGCAGATACTGGATTAGAACGCCGGCGTGAATGGTCATGTAGTCCACGCCTTGGGCGGCTTGCTCTTCGATGACTTCGAGCATGACGGCTGCGTTGAGATCCTCGACGCGCTTCACGCGAGCGATGGCTTCGTAAATCGGCACCGTTCCGATGGGCACGGGGGAGTGGCGCAGGATCGCTTCGCGGATTTCGTGGATGTTGCCGCCGGTGGAAAGATCCATCACCGTATCCGCACCGTAATGGACAGCGGTGTGGAGCTTCTTTAGTTCCTCGTTGATCTCGGAGGTGACCGCGGAGTTCCCTATGTTGGCGTTGATCTTGCACAAACTCGCCACGCCGATCGCCATGGGCTCTAGTTCCGGATGATTGATGTTGGCCGGAATGATCATGCGGCCGATGGCGACTTCGTCGCGGATCAGTTCGGGCGCGAGCTTCTCTTTGTGGGCGATGAACGACATTTCTTCCGTGATGACGCCTTGGCGCGCATAGTGCATCTGCGAAAAGTTTCCGTCGGTGTTCTGCTGTTTGCGTTGCGCGAGCCACTCCGTGCGCGGACGCGGGACGGAATAACCATTGCCATTGCTGCCATTCTTGGAAGTCATTACCGGGCCAACCTTCTGTAGGAATCTTTGATTCCCGATTATAACCGCCACGATGAACTGACGCAGGGTTCGGCGCGGAGAATGCCGCAGCAAGAGCATTCACGACAGGGCCAAGCGCCCGTCAAATGGCGGCAGCGCCTTTTCTTCGCGCCACGATCCACTCGGCGACGAGGAGGTTCGGGACCCAGCAGAGCCAGGAAACGATGATGTATGACCGGTGAAACGACCAATGCAAGGCGAAGAGCATGAACGGGAACCAATTACGCAGGGTCACCGCGGCTAACGTAAGGGCGAAATTGCGAATCATCCATTGGCGGTGGCCTTCGATCTCTCCGCGCCGGACGAGACGGTAGGCTTGCAGTCCCGTCAGGAACCAAAGGATCGCCAGAATGCCGAATCCAAAATGAGTGGCCAGTCCCTCCAGCGAAACAACCGCCATGACCAAACCGGCAATAGATCCCAGCGTAACCTCGATCAGATAGAAGCGACCGAGCCAGCGGTGAAATTCCAGGTTTCTGGCCCGCAGCCGCTCGGAGAACTGCCACGGTCCTGCCAGTAAAGCGCCGATACCTCCGGCAATATGCAACCGGAGAGGGAGTAGATAGTGGGCGAAGTGCGAGTCGGTGGTCGGAAGAATAAAGTAGCGCGTCGCGTAGCCAGCTATGGCGACCGAAGAGATGAGCATCAGCCACCACAGCGGCGTGGAGAGCCGCGGGTGACGCAGCTCGAGAGTAGTGCCTGGCGAAGGATCCTGTGTGAGTTCTGGCATTCCTAGCCTCCCAATAACAGGCTGAAACCGATTCGAGGGTGGCTCATCCCCAAACGACGATACAAATGTTAAATGTCAGATGACGACGAATTTGATCATTTGCGAACCGGGGACATAAAATCTCCGGTTGTATCTGCGTGTATTTCCGAGTAAAACGATAACTCTTATGCGCCTTTTCTGCCTGCTGTTTGCTCTTCTGACAATGCTGCCCGCTCCTGGTTTCTCGCAATCACCTTCCTCAACAAAGCCTGCACCCGGCTTTAGCCTGGATACGATCGACAAGACAGTCGATCCGTGCGTCGATTTCTACGATTACGCATGCGGAAACTGGATCAAGAATTCGGAGATTCCTCCGGACCAGTCGCAGTGGGTAAGTTTTGTCGAGCTCAACGAGCGCAACAAAGATGTTGAGCGCGGCATCCTGGAGAAGGCTGCGGCGGGCGGCAGCGGGCGCAGCGCGATCGACCAGAAGATCGGGGACCTGTATGGCTCCTGCATGGACGAGAAGACCGTGAACAGCAAGGGAATCGCGGCGCTCAAGCCGGAGCTAGACCGGATCGATGCCGTGAAGGACAAGCAGGCGCTGATCGACGAGATCGCTCATATCCACCTGATCGGGCCGAGTCCGCTCTTTAACTTTTATTCGGCGTCCGATCTGCACAATGCAGACCAGGTGATCGCGTACATCGACCAGGGAGGACTGTCTCTGCCGGACCGGGATTATTACCTGAAAGACGACGAGAAGATGAAGGGAATTCGCCAGCACTTCGTCGAATACATGTCGGAGGTGTTCCAGCAGGCATCGCCGGGGAATGGGACGCCTGGGCCGGGAGGTACGCCGAGCAAAATGGCAGAAGATGTCCTACGGTTTGAAACCCTGATCGCCAAGGCGGAGATGGACCGAACGACGCGGCGCGATCCGAAGACCCGCGATCACAAAATGACGCGGAAGGAAGCCGAGTCACTCGCTTCGAATTTTTATCTCGAGCGCTACTTCCATGACATCAATGCGCCTGGATTTAGTGAACTGAACGTGGGCAATCCTGAGTTCTTCAAGCAGATCAATTCGGTGCTGGAATCGGAGTCGCTCGATTCGCTGAAGAGCTATATCAAATGGCATGTGCTGAATTCGGCCGCGCCTTGGTTGTCGCAGCCATTTGTCGATGCGAACTTCAAGTTTCAACAAGTGTTGACCGGGCAGAAAGAGATCCAGGCACGCTGGAAGCGGTGCGTCAACCTGACGGACCGTGAATTGGGCGAGGCGTTAGGGCAGAGATATGTTGACGTGACATTTGGTCCAGAGAGCAAGGCGCGAATGTTGAAGATGGTCGATGCGCTGGAGACGTCTCTGGATGGCGATATCCACGAGCTCTCATGGATGAGCGACGAGACGAAGAAACAGGCGAAGGTGAAGTTGCAGGCGATCCGGAACAAGATTGGATATCCGGATGTGTGGCGCGATTACAGTTCGGTCACGATTAAGCCCGGCGATTTGATGGGGAATATTGAACGCGCCAGTGAATTCGAGTCGAAGCGCGAGATCGCGAAGATCGAAAAGCCGCTGGACCGCAAAGAGTGGGGCATGACGCCGCCGACCGTCAACGCGTACTACAGCTCGAATTACAACGAGATTGTTTTTCCGGCAGGCATATTGCAGCCGCCTTTCTTCGATCCCAAGATGGACGATGGGGTGAACTTTGGTGGAATTGGGCTGGTGATCGGCCATGAGTTGACGCACGGGTTCGACGACCAGGGGCGAAAGTTCGATCCGCAAGGGAACTTGCACGACTGGTGGACTGATCAAGATGGAAAAGAGTTTGAGAAGCGCGTGAGCTGTGTGGCAGACGAATACTCAAGCTTTGTCGCGGTGGACGATTTGAAACTCAACGGACGGCTAACTCTGGGCGAGAACACCGCGGACAATGGCGGAGCACGCGTCGCACTGGCCGCTCTCGAACGCATGATTGCCGACGACAAGACCGGGAAAGAAGGGCAATCGATCGATGGCTACACGCCGGAGCAGCGGTTCTTCCTCGGCTTCGGCCGCGTGTGGTGCGAGAAAAGGCGTCCGGAGGTGGCGCGGATGCGCGTGCTGACGGATCCGCATTCTCCGGGGAAGTATCGCGTGAACGGCGTTGTCCAGAATATGCCCGAGTTTCAGAAGGCTTGGCGATGCAAGGCCGGGCAGCCGATGGTGGCGGAAAACGCTTGCCACGTGTGGTGAGGGAGATCGTCAGAAGCCGGCTAGAGTTTCAGAGTTCGGAAGCGTAGAGATCTTGTTCACGCGAAAAGTGTGACGGACATCCTCTTCACTACGACCACAGGCGCTAAAGCGCTTGTCATTTTTCGAGATTGGACGCGGCCCTGAAGGGCCGCTCTTCCACGGTTTGAAACGGCCGCTCTTCCGCGACGCTGAACGGCTCATCCTTCTACGGTAAAATCCCTACCCTAAGTTCGCGGAAGGCGCGACGTTAGGACTGGGGAACTGTCCGTCCTACTCGTGACGTTTCACACTTTGTCGCGTAAGCGGAGTTGATGCTCCAGTTCCTGGAAGCGGCGCGTGATCGTGTGCAGCACAAGGCCGACCACCATCAGAAGCATTCCTGACAGCACCAATCCCACCGCCAACACCGCCAACGGAAGACGCTGGACCAATCCGGTTTGGAAGAATTCCACAATGACCACAACACCCGGCACGAAGCCGAGGAGGATGAAGGCGAGGCCCATGCCGCCGAAAAATGTCAGCGGTTTGTAATCGCGGACGAGGCTGAGAATCGTATTCAGGATGACGAAGCCGTCTTGCACGATGCGAATCTTGGAGAAGCTGCCCTCCGGACGCGGCGTGAGGCGAACAGGCAGTTCGGTGATGCGATGTCCGCGGGCGAGCGCCTTCACGGTTAGTTCAACTTCAGTTTCAAAACCCCCGCCGAACACCGGAATGCTTTTCACGAATTCGCGGCTGAATGCGCGGTAGCCGGAGAGGACATCGGTGAGTTTGACTTTGAAAATGAAATTAATGACTTCAAGGAAGAAGCCATTCCCAAGTTTGTTGAGCAGGCGGAAGTCACTGTCGGAAGTGGGCATGAGCCGCGAGCCGACGACCATCTCTGCTTTGCCGTTAACCACCGGTTCGATGAGTTTGTGGACTTCGGAGGCCGGATAGGTGTCGTCGCCGTCGACGAGAACGTAAATGTCGGCATCGACCTGCTCGAACATCGATTGGACGACGAAGCCCTTGCCTTGGCGGCGTTCGTGAAAGATTTGGGCGCCCGCTGCAGCCGCGCATTCGACGGTTCGATCGGAGGAATTGTTATCGAAGACGTAGATCGCCGCGTCAGGCATCTCGGCGTGAAAATCGCGCACCACTTTCGCGATGGTGAGTTCTTCGTTGTAGCAGGGAATCAGGATCGCGATTCTGGGAGGCGTCATTGGTGGCGATTGGCGCGGCTATCGACGGTCCCGGTCAGAATACACTGGGCGCGAAAAACATTGAACCACGAAGGAAGTCTCCCAGCCTTGAGACATTCCCTCGTGGTTCTCGATTGAGGCGAGGCAAAGCCAACCGCTTACACTTCGGGGATATCGATCACGATTTTCACTTTCATTTGAGTGAGAACATCCAGCACCTGCGCCACCTGGTTGAATGCCAGCGAGCCGCTGGCTCGCAGTACAACTGCTTTGTCGGTCTCGCTCGCGAGCATTGGTCCGAGAGAACCCTGAATCGAGGAGGGGGGAATTTCGCGGCCATTTATCTTCGCGGTAGCGGCTCCGTTGCTTGATCCGAGGATCTCCAGTTCGAGTTTCGGACTCGAGGTCGCTGTTGACGAGAGCCAGACCGTCAATCCTTTCGGTGGCAGGATCGTTCCCGGTTGCGGCGATTCCGGCTGGCCCGTCAATAGAACCGGAGAATCGAATTTCACCGTGCGGGCTTCTTTCAGCACCGACGCGACGTCGGCATAACGCGCTCGCGCATCCACTTTGATATACAGATTCTGATCGCGAAGGCGCGGCGTGCTGATCATTGAGTCCAGCAGAGCTGTGCGAGAGACAGGATTTGTTCCGAACCACAGGCGGCCATCGTTGGCAATGGTGACAATCCATGCATTCGATTCGTCCGCCGCAGGCATGGGCTGCGCGCTGGTCGTTTGCGCCAAATCGACGTGGATACCTTTTTGGAGTTGCTGCGAGTGCACTCCGAGCACTGCGGCAAGCACGATGGCGATCAGGATGCTCGCGCTCAAAGTGGAGTTGTTCAATGGATTCATGGCAAGTGATTTCATACTCTTTCTCCTTTTGAGAGGTTGGAATCTGGAGCAAGCGAGAGCGTCCGTTCGTGCCCGGCGTTGGAAACGCCGGGCTATCGTCGGATGTCCCGTCCGGATATTCGCGCGTCGGCGCGATGTTTAGGGTTTGACTCCGCCGAGAGCGGCGGTGGCGAGATTGCCGCCCAGTCCCATAGTTTCCACGGCGGACGAAGGCACGATCACCATCGAGCCCTTCTCCTTGATGGCTTCGTAGAGCATGTTCATGGCGCGCAGGTGCAAAGCCACGGGATTCTCGGCGTAAGAGGCTGCAGCCTGCACAAAGCTGTCAGCGATCTCTTTTTCAGCTTGTCCGAGGATGATCCGGGCTTGGCGTTCGCGCTCCGCTTGGGCCTGGCGCGACATGGCGTCCTCGAGCCCGGCGGGGATTTTCACGTCGCGAATCTCGACCGATTGCACGGTGATTCCCCACGGATTCGTTTTTTCGTCGAGAATGCGCTGCAGTTCGCGGCCCATGGTTTCGCGCTCGGTGATCATCTGGGCGAGCTCGTGGCGGCCGATCGATTCGCGCAGCGCAGTTTGCGCGCTCATGTTGATGGCCTCCACGAAGTTCTCGACTTCGAGAATGGATTTCTCCGCGTTCCACACCAGCCAGAAGACAATGGCGTCCACGTTCACCGGGACCGTGTCGCGAGTGAGTGTGGATTCCGCGGAAACGCTGGCGACGCGGACGCGCTGGTCGACGTAGGGGCTCAGCGTTTCGAGGATCGGCACGATGTGACACAATCCGGGGCCGCGCAGCCCGACATAGCGGCCGAGACGCAGGACCGCGACCTTTTCCCACTGGCGAACGATCTTGATGGCAAAGAGAAAGTAGAGGCCGAGGATGGCTCCCGCGATGCCAAAGGCAGGTTGGCGAGTGGGCTGCATGATTGCGATGCCCGCCAGCACGCAGACGGCGAAGAGCAGAATCGCTACGCCGTTGACCTCATTGTGAATTCGAATTCTTGCCATGACAGCTATCTCCTTTGTGTGGGATTGGGCAGCAACTCGCGCAAGCGGTCGATTGCCTCTTCCAAGCTGAATCCTGCGGCTCCCGCACGGGCCGCGAATTCGCTCACCATCTGGCCGAGCTGGCGTTCGCGCTCGGCAGTTTTCTTTTCCGGCCTTTTGTCGCTGATGAAGGTTCCTGTGCCTTGATGCGTTTCGAGAAGGCCTCCGAGTTCGAGCTCGCGATAAGCGCGCATCACGGTGTTGGGGTTGATGGCGAGGTCCACCGCCAATTGGCGCACCGTGGGCAGCTGGTCGCCGGCGGAGAGCGAGCCCGAAGCAATGCCTCCTCGAACCTGGTCGATGAGCTGGCGGTAGACGGGCATGCCGCTGTGCAGGTCGAGCGCGAACTGAAAGCCTGCGCCGTTCCTGGGGTTCTTCGCCATGTGAACCAATGTACTATAGAACTAGTACACTATGTCAAGTAGATAAATGGACGCGATTGCGGAGCGACCCTTCAGGACCGCGTGCGACACCGCGAACTGGAACAGAGCTTCGGGCACCGTCCGTTAGAATGGAGAATCACGGAGCGTACGACATTCCCATGATCCATCCCTGGCACGACGTAACTCCCGGCGACAAACTTCCACAGGAATTCGACTGCGTGGTCGACGATTCCATTCGGCTCAAGCGTCATATACGAACTTGATAAATCCAGCGGCTGATCCGTCTGGATCGCGTTCTGTATTCCGCGGTTATTACCCGGCCAATTACGGATTCATCCCGCAGACTTATGGCGAGGATGATGATCCGATCGAAGTGATAGTGCGTGTGTCGAGGAGACGGACGTCCCTCTGACGGGGTAGGGTCATGGAGACGAATCATTCACGCCTGCACAGTCGGGTATGACAAGGCGGAGCCAGGGAAAATCGGACCATAAGATCATCGCCGTCGCGACGAAGATCCCGGAGTGCAATTTGCACCGCGTGGAGGCAGATACTGCGGTCTTCACATCCATATTTTGCGTGACGGAGGGGGGATTCTCTCAGGATCTACTTACAGATCAAGGCATGGCCGTGGACGTCCACGAGATACGATCAGTGCGAACGAAACGAAGGAGATCAGCTTCGTGTTCAAGGGGTTGTAAAGCGGTTTGCAGAGGCTGGTGGCGGGACGATCGGTCCCGCGCCAGCCGGTCAGCCGTGAGCGCTATGCTTTCGGAATCTTGAAGCCTTTTCGCCGTTGTTCGCTGTAGCGGTGCAGAGCGTCGAGGATGATGGGATAAGCCTCGGTCGGCGGACGAATCTCGTCGACCTCCACGGCTTTGCCCTCCAATTGTTTGTAATCCTGAAAAAATCTCCGCAGCATGAGGAGCCGGTGCGAAGGCATCTCGGAGGCTTCGTGGTAGGAGTTGAACTCGGGATCCTCGGTGGCGACAGCGATGATCTTGTGATCGGGCTTGCCCTGGTCGATCATCGTCATCAGGCCCACGGTCCGGGCGTGGATGATCGTTAGAGGGACGACGGTCTCCTGGCAGAGCACCAGCACATCGAGGGGATCGTCGTCTTCGGCATAGGTCTGCGGGATGAATCCATAATTTGCCGGATAGTAAACGGCGGAGTAGAGAACGCGGTCGAGGCGGATCAGTCCGCTGGACTTGTCGAGTTCGTACTTTACGCTGGAGCCGAAAGGAATTTCGACTACGCAGTCAAATTCCTGCGGGAGCTTGTCGCCGGGGGTTACGTCGTGCCAAGGATGAATCATACGAGCATTATTCTAACGGACGCCTTGCAGGTAACGAAGAGGGTGAGGCGGCTGAGGCTGTCCAAGATTCCCGCAGTTTCGCGGTCCGGATCAAAATCCCCACTTCTCGCACATGGACCGCGCGAGAAATGGGGCACCCTTACCTGGATTTCTTTCTTTCTTACTTTGTTAGGCGGAATTCGGCGTGTAGCTTTGCTTGCGAGTTGTCGCCTGCCCATACGTCGAACTGCTCTGGTTCGACTACCCATTGCTTCGTGGTCGGGCTCCAGAATTGCAGTTCATCCGGGCCCAGCTTGAAATGGACAGTTTGTTTCGCGCCCGCCTGCAGATTCACTCGCTGGAAGCCTTTCAGCTGGCGTACCGGTCGCGACGCGCTTCCCGCCCGCTGGTGAATGTAGAGTTGCGCGACGGCATCCCCCGGACGGCTGCCAGTGTTGGTGACATCGACGGATACGTCGAGCGAGCCCCCAACTTTTGCGGCTGTCTGGCTGACTTTCAAATTGTCGAACGTGAAGGTCGTATAGCTAAGCCCGTAGCCGAACGGATACAGCGGGGTGCTGGCGATGTCCCAGTAGCGGGACTTGAAGTCCGGCGCGTCTTCGGGCGCATGGGTGCGTGTGTGGTTGTAGTACAGCGGCAGCGTCGCTGAGTTGCGAGGCCAGCTCACGGGAAGATGTCCGGCGGGATTCGCATCGCCGAAGAGCACATCGGCGATTCCATTGCCGCCCTGACTTCCGGGATACCAGACCTCGAGGATCGCCGGAACGTGTTCGGCGGCCCAAGAAATATCGAGAGGACGGCCGTTGACCAAGACTAGGACGACGGGCTTGCCGGTGGCGACCACGGCTTCAAGTAATTCTTCCTGTCCGCCGGAAAGTTTGAGCGAGGAGCGCGAGGCTGCCTCGCCGCTCATCAGCGCGATTTCCCCCATGACGAGCACGGCCACGTCGCTGCGCTTGGCGAGAGCAACGGCGTCGTCCGTGGCTTTACGGGACTCTTCGGGAGACTGCTTAGGCTGCTCCTTAACGGTCATGATTGGTGTGTCTTCGAAGAACGACGGAATATCTCTCCGAATATTCGGGCCGTGCGCGAATTCGACGTTTACCCCGGTGCCGACTTTGTCTTTGATTCCTTGCAGCAAGCTGACGGTCGGGCCCGGCTTCACCAGGGCGCCCCACATATCGAGCAAGTCCAATTGCGCGTCGCCCAGCGGGCCGATCACCGCGATGGATTTGATCTTGGATTTGTCGAGAGGAAGTGCGTTTTGCTCATTGCGCAGCAAGACGACGGACCGTTGTACAGCATTGCGGGCCAGTTCCTGATGCTCGGGAGCATTCAAGATTTGAGAAATCTTGGTCTCGTCGACGTAGGGATGCTCGAAGAGGCCGAGCCGAATCTTGGCTTCTAGAATGGAGAGAACGGCGTCATCGATTTGCTGCTGCGGAATGCGTCCTTGCTTTACTTCGCCGGCGAGATGTTTGAGGTAGGTGCCGCTGGCCATGTCCATGGTGAGCCCGGCGGAGAAAGCTTTGTACGCGGCATCTTCGCCGTCACGTGCGTAGCCGTGTGTGATCAGGCTGTGGACGGCGTTTGCGTCGCTGACCACGAAGCCTTTGTAGTTCCACGCCTCGCGCAAGACATCATGCAGGAGCCAGCGATTGCCGGTTGCCGGGACCTCGTTGAGATCCATGTAAGCGCTCATGAACGTCGCAACGCCTGCGTCCGCCGCGGCTTTAAAAGGCGGCAGGTAGGTATTCCACATCTGCTCGTCCGGAATGTAGGAGGAATCGTAGTCGCGTCCACCATCAGCGGCGCCGTATCCGGCGAAGTGTTTTGCGCAAGCCAGAACGCGGTCGGGGGCTCCAGCCTGCGTGCCCTGAAAGCCGAGGACCTGGGCGCGGGCGATAGCGGCACCGAGGTATGGATCTTCTCCTGCGCCTTCGACCATGCGTCCCCAGCGTGCATCGCGGGCGATGTCGAGCATGGGACCGAATGTCCATGCGATGCCGGCGGCGCGGGCTTCGCGGGCCGCGACGGTCTGCGCCCCTTCGACCATCTTCGGATCCCATGAGGATGCCATGGCAATCGGTGCGGGAAAGATCGTGTGGTAGCCGTGAATGACGTCGAGTCCAAAGATGATCGGAATATGCAAGCGAGATTCATCCACGGCGATGTGCTGCCAGCGATTGATCTCCTTCGTGTCGGGCACCCACAGGACCGACCCTGCGCCGTACTTGCGGACCACATCTTCCGGTTGCCCGTTTTGTTGAATGAATTCGGGGATTGGGAAGCCCGGCATCTGCGACAGTTGCGCGATTTTTTCTTCCAGGGTCATCTTGCTGAGGAGCTCTTTGGCGTTGGGACGGGATTGAGCCGATAGGTTGGGAATGGCTGCAACGATAAAAAAAAGCGAGAGTAAGAATGACAGCGATCGGGATTGCAATTGCGGACGCAACATGGGGTCTATCTCCATTCGGGAAGGGATTCGACGCGGAATCATGAAGATTTATCTGGCTTGTTTCAGCCGGGAGAAGTGTAAACCCTTACTCAGGGATGGAGCCGGAAAACCGTGACCACAAAGGACACGAAGTTCCACCAGGAACCCCTTAGGATTCAGTTTCTTTGGTGTTTGGCTTTTCTTGCGAACGCCGTTCTGGCCTTTGCTAGTGAAAACGGAATCGTTTGACCGCGGAGGGCGCAAGAAATGCCGCGGAGGGCGCCGAGAAAGGCAATTTCAGACAGCACCCTTCTTGTTCAGTAACCTTGCTTTGGCAACCGCCTCCGCGTATCGTTATGCGTGGGGCAGTTGTACGTCTATGTCGAGTCAAACCAATACTTATCTGAAGTTCGGGGGAGCCACTGCGCTGATTCTGGCGCTCCTCGGCTACCTCGCCTACACCGGCGTCCAGGACAGCAAGAGCTATTACGTCACCATCAAAGAGCTGCACAAGATGGGCGACGACGCCTATTCCAAACGGCTGCGCGTTGCGGGCAATGTGAAGCCGGGTACCGATTCACCGCGTGGGCACGCATGTGCAATTCGTCCTGATGGAAGAAGACCAGACGCTCTCGGTGGATTATGTCGGCACCGAAGCGCCTCCCGATACTTTCAAGGATGATTCGCAGGCGCTGGCCGATGGGAAGTTCGATCACGATGGCGTCTTTCATGCGAAGCAGTTGCAGGCCAAGTGCGCGTCGAAGTATGCGCCGAAGCCGGGCGCTCCGGTGGACGGCACTCAGCCGGTGAAGACGATGACGCAAGTGCAGCCTGCAGGTTCCTCCGCCGTCTCAAACTAGCCATCTTTCATTGCAGACTTCCGGCAACTGTCGAGACTTCGCTCGACCGGACAGCCGCAGTCGGCGGCTGCGCTGTCCCCACACAGTGGCTGTCCCCACATGGTTATCTCTGCAAACCGGATTCTGTCCGGTAAACTCCTCGTCTTAGCCTGTGAGCGACGCTACGACTTCCATCATCACCGTTAACAACGTCATTAAGCAGTTTGGACGTTTCGCCGCGCTGCGCGGTGTGACGGCGGAGTTCGATGCCGGTCGCTTCCACGCGATCCTTGGAGACAACGGGGCGGGGAAGACGACTCTGTTGCGCGCGCTGGCCGGGCTGGCGCTTCCGACGCAAGGGACGGTCTCCATCTTCGGAAGAGATCCGAAGGCGGCGTGCCGCGACTGGGATACATGGCGCATCCCTCGCTGCTCTATGACGAGATGAGCGGGATGGAGAACCTGCGGTACTTCGCGCAGCTCTATGGAATCGAGGCGACGCTCGCTGCGAAGAATCGATTCGCGCGGTGGGGCTCGATCCCAAGCTGTCGCGGGGAGTCGGGCCAGTATTCGCAGGGCATGCGGCAGAGGATGTCGCTGGCGCGGGCGATCCTGCACGATCCTAAGGTTCTGTTTCTCGACGAACCATTTTCTAATGTTGATGTCCAGTCGGCGCGCGCCATGGTTGGGCTGCTGAAGGGCATGCGCGATACGGGCAAGACGATTTTCGTGGTCACCCATCAGGCATCGCTGCTCGACGGCGTGGCCGACGA
The DNA here is from genome assembly GCA_963819455.1 of uncultured Acidobacteriota bacterium. Taxonomy (GTDB): domain Bacteria; phylum Acidobacteriota; class Terriglobia; order Terriglobales; family Acidobacteriaceae; genus Sulfotelmatobacter. The sequence goes on along the minus strand of CAWFWF010000004.1, from coordinate 316,786 downwards.
ATTTGTGTGGATGGACGCGGGATTGATCGTCGACCGTACGTCCGGAATCGACCCGGCGCGCCGCGGGGGCGTGCAATGAGTTCGCTGCGCGGGGTGACGCTGGCGACGCTGGTGAAGGACATCCGCCTCGAGTGGCGTTCGAAAGACGCCCTGAACTCGATGCTGTTTTTCTCGCTGCTGGTGGTGGTGATTTTCGCGTTTTCGTTCGATCCGCTGGCTGAAGAATCGCGGCACATCATCGGCGGCCTGGTTTGGATCGCATTTCTTTTTGCCGCCGTTGTGGCGCTGAATCAGACATGGGCGCGGGAGTTGCGCAATCAGGTGCTCGACGCGTACCGAGTCTCGCCCGCTCCGGCGACATGCATTGTTCATCGCTAAGGCGCTGGGGAACTTTATTTTCGTCAGCGTGCTCGAAGCGTTAATGGTTCCGTTATTTGTGATCTTCTACAACCTGCACGTGATGGGTCCGGCGTGGCAATTGATTCCGGTCGCGCTTCTGGGAACGTGGGCGCTGGTAGTGAATGGGACGTTTTTCGCGGCGATGTCGGTGCGCACGCGCAGCCGCGAGATCATGCTGCCGCTGTTGTTGTTTCCGATTTCAATTCCCGCGGTGATCGCAATGGTGGCGGCAACCACTTCGATACTTACCGGAGAAGAGTCCGCCCGCTTTTACATCGTGTTGCTTCTTACCTACGATGTAGTATTTACTACGGCTTGTCTGGCGCTGTTTGAAACAATCCTGCACGCAGAATGAAGCGAGTCTTTCCCATCCTCGCGGTGTTGACGGCGGCCTTCCTGGCCTATGCTACGTATCAGGCGCTGCTGATTGCACCCGCCGATGCGCAGCAGGGAAATGTTTACCGCATCATTTACTACCACGTGCCTTCGGCGTGGACGGCCTTCCTGCTGTTCTTCATCAACTTCATCGCGTCGATCCAATACCTGGTGATGAACAAGCCGGGAGCACGGTCCGTGACGAAATGGATCGTGATTGCGGTCGGAATTGGCGGCGTCATTGCGACCTATATTCCAGCGATTAAGCATCAGATTCCTCCGGGCATGGAGCCTAGCGCGGTCGCGACCACGGTGCTGGCGATCCCAGCGTTTTATTTCCTGATTGGCTGGCTGTTTCCGGGCGAGAAGATGGATGTGCTGGCTCTGACGACTGCGGAAGTTGGCCTGGTGTTTTGTACCATCGTGCTGGTCACGGGGCCGATCTGGGCGCGTCCAGTCTGGGGCATATGGTGGGCGCCGGGGGACATCCGGCTTACCTCGACGCTGGTGCTGTGGCTGATCTATATGAGCTATCTGGTGCTGCGGAATTTTTCTAACAGCGCGCAAACCCAGATCATGGCGGCGGCCCTTGCGGTTTTTGGAGCGCTCGACGTGCCGCTGGTTTACTTATCGATCTGGTTCTTCCGCACGCAGCATCCGCAGCCGGTGATCGGCGGCGGAGGATCGATGGATCCGCGCATGCTGCATACGCTACTGATCAGCTGGCTGGCGTTTCTGTGCTTTACCTGGCTGATCTGCTGGCAGCGCTTCCAATTGGAACTGCGCCGCCGCGCGCTGGAAGATGCTCACGCAATGGATTCGCTGGCCGGAGCGGGCACGACTGCTCGATCTGTCAGTCTTCCACTCGGCAGGAGGCCGCAATGAATACGCAGACTTTTCTTTTTCATTATGGCCAATACGTCGCGTACATCACCGTGTGGGTCATCCACTGCTTCTATATCGGGACGCTGCTGACTCGCTCGGCGCGCGTGCGCCGGGAATCGGCGGAACTGAAGAACGAGAGCGCGAAGGGGAAATAAGCTTTCTACCCAGATTGGCCGATTGGGATTGTTCTTAGCGGACGCGGCCGACATAATCTTCGCGACCGCAGCGGTGCTTTTTTAAGTATCGTAGGGTCCCTGGGAGGGCTGTCGCCCTCCTTCAGGATGACATTCTCTAATCAACCACTTAATCAACATCATCACTAATTGGTTTAACCCTATCAATTAGTGTCATAAATGATTGTCATCCTGAGCGGCGGCGAAGCCGGTGGGAGGGACCGTACGACAGCGGGGCGCCTCCGGTGACGAGGATAGGATCGCCCTGGTGGATGCAGTGAGAAGATCTTCGCGACTGCACGGGTGCTTTCGGCGCATCGTAGGGTCCCTCGGAGGGCTGGCGCCCTCCTTAGGATGACAAAACCGATTATTCGAATGACAACCAACCTACGACAGAGCTTTCCGCCCGCGGGACAACAGCACCGCCGGATGAGGAAACTTATCAACCGTATCGCGAAGCTCACCCAACGCTGAAGGGATTGCGAAAGACTATTCTTCCTCGTGCGCCGGCGGCTCCGGAAGCCGCGGTTCCTTCCACCCATACTTGATCAGGCACCAGAGAGCGCGAAAGCCATCTTTCCAGCCGATCTTTTTTCCTTCCGCATAGGTCCGACCCCAGTAGCTGATTCCGACCTCATAGACGCGAAGCTGGCGGCGGGCTATCTTGACCGTCACTTCGGGCTCAAAGCCGAAGCGTTTTTCTTCCAGCGGGATGGACTGGATAAGCTCGCGGCGGAACACCTTGTAGCAAGTCTCCATGTCGGTCATGTTGAGATTCGTAACCATGTTGGAGAGAAGCGTCAGAATCCAGTTGCCGACGGAGTGCCAGAAATAAAGGACGCGATGGGGGCCGCTGCCCAGGAATCGGGAGCCGTATACGACATCCGCATGGCCTTTCTCTAACGGTTCGAGGAGCCTTGGATAGTCGTTGGGATCGTATTCGAGGTCGGCGTCTTGAATAATGACGTAGTCGCCTGTAGCTTCCTGGATGCCGCGGTGGAGTGCCGCTCCCTTGCCCATGTTGCGCGGCTGCAGGAAGACGCGAATCTGCGGCCACTTGTTTTGCAAATCTGCCAGGATTTCGCGGGAGCGGTCGCTGGAGCCGTCGTCGACGCAAAGCAGTTCCACCTCGACAGAAACCGACAGGACGCGCTCGACGACGCGGCGCAAGGTCGCCTGTTCGTTGTAGACGGGCATCACGACAGACAATTTCATCGAGAGGCCCTACTTTATCAGAGACGATCCGCCGTTAAGTTTGCTTCGCGGATACCGTCTGCGGCGGCTGAAGAGACAATGTAGAGCATTCGGAAGGCGGGAAGTGGAAGGTGGATAAAGACCGGTGACTCAGTGAGACGCTGGAAGCCCCGACTGCAGTGCGGATAAGAAATCGGTGGTCCCACCTGCGGAACGTAGAAACTCGTAGTCTTCGATCATAGCGGCCGTTCCAACGCGCGCCGAAGGCATGGGATGTTCGACCCGGATTACACGCGCGACAAAGCGCACACGAACCGCGTCGGTCAGGGTGATGTGCGGTGGGAAGGTTAAGGTGACTTCGAGTTTCGTGCCAGAAGAAACTGGGTGGTTCAGGTAAAAGAAGACGCCGCGGGCACTGACATTCTGCGTTTCGGTGTGGATCTCACTGGCGCCGTCAACTCGGACGATGGCAGGCAGGCGCATATCGAAGCGCCGCATCATCCGCCGTTCCTGTGAACTTTGCTGCATGATCCCTGGAGCCTTCGAGCCACAGAAAAGCCAACATATGGGGTAGTCGAACCGGCAAAGCCTGGAGCGATCGTACTTCCCCAATTTAAAGAAACATCCGCCGTTTGCAACAGCAAAATGCTACGCCGGGAGCTAACTCTGTCAATCTTTTCCATCCGGGCCAGATTCGATCTGGACACAGCGATGGCAAAAAAGAAGGGGGTCGCCTGGCAACGGAAGTGCAATCGCGATGCCACTCCCAGGTGGCAGCGTTACAGGTTAAGCCAATGAATTCAGGGTTTTCGAAATAGCTAAGCGGAAAGAAAGCATATTCGGGAAATCCGGCTGCATAGATTCGTCATTTTTTTGCGCGATGTGACCCGGAAGCGGCATCTTTCAACATGCACCCACGCATCTGACGATTCTTGGAGAGGGTGTGCAGCGGTCAGTAGTGCAGATTGGCTTACGCACTTGGCCGGTTGAGCTGGAGATCCTTCGCTACGCCTGAAAGACGGCTACGCTCAGGATGACAAAGAGTTGTAAACGACAGACTGCACACTACCCGCGGCGAGGTCGGCTTGACTTGCCTATCCATCAGATGTTTAAGTAGTTATTTATTTTTCAGCCAGTTCCAAGCGATCAGCAAGCTGCGGGCGGGGTTCGCCTCGAAATGAGCCGGGGTGCGGCCCACTTGCGCCGTCTCTCATCTCAAAAGACTGAACGGACTGTCGGAAACTGGAAGGATACTGATCTGACTCATCGGAGGAGCCGCGTGAACGTAGATCGCAGTTGGTGGGAAACATCCGTGGTACGGGGTCGTGCTCTGACCGCCGGGCTTGTATTGTTGGCGGCAGGATGCGCAGTTCTCGGGTGGGGTTCCCGCTCACGCCATATGGTTGCCAACGCGGCAGCCGCTCCAGTTCAGATTGCATCTTCCAACGCTGCCCCGGTTGGGGTCGCGGCCGTTCTGCCTTCCGATAAAACGTCGAACCTTACCACCGGCGAAACGCAGCGCCAAGCTCATTCCTTGTTGGCCGGGCTACCGCTGATTTTCGAACCGAACCAGGGACAAGGCAGCCTCGATCCAGCCGATTCGCGCGCCAAGTTCATTGCCCGTGGTTCCGGTTACAGCCTCTTTTTAGGATCGGATGGAGCAATTCTGAGCGTGGTTTCGCACGACCGTTCCAAGGCGAAGTCTGGGAGCGCTCATGCTGCCCGGGTTGATTCGCTGCAGATGAAGTTGGCAGGCGCGGCGCACGATGCCGTCCTGAGCGGAGCCAATCCGCTGCCCGGCAAAAGCAACTACATTTTGGGAAACGATCCGGCGAAGTGGCATAACAATGTGCCGCAGTACGCGCGGGTGAAGTATCAGAGCGTTTATCCCGGAATCGATCTAGTTTTTTACGGAAATCAGGGACATCTTGAGTACGACTTCCAGGTCGCCCCGGGAGCGGACCCGTCGCAGGCAGAATTGGAGTTCAACGGCGCAAAAGGGCTCGCCTTGGAAAAGGGCGCGCTCGTCATTAAGAATGACGGCGAGACGGTTCGGTTGGAAGCTCCCGTGGTTTATCAAGAGATCGGTGGAGTGAAGAAGCCGGTAGCCGGAAAGTTCGTGCTTCGCGGCAGGAATCGAGCGGGCTTCGAAGTTGGAGCTTATGACCGTTCTCGTGAACTGGTCATCGATCCGATCCTGAATTTCTCGACGTACTTCGGTGGCAGCGGGGACGAGCACTCTACCTTCGTAGCAGTTGACGGAAGCTTCAATGTTTACCTGACAGGCTCGACGACCTCACCGGATCTTCCTCCCGCGGGTGGGACGGTGTTTCAAACCGGACTGAATGGGCCAGAGAACGTCTATGTCGCGAAGATTACGCCGCCGCTGGGATCGATCGTCGCGGTGTTGGATTATGTGACGTATCTTGGCGGAAGCGGTACCGACACTCCAGCCGGGATCAAGGTAGACGGCGCGGGCGCGGCATTCATCGCTGGAACGACTTCGTCGGCAAACTTTCCGACAACGGCGACCACGGCCTACCAGAAAGTTCCAGAGGCTGGGAGCGCAGGCACGACTCACGTTTTTGTCACCGAATTGAATAGCGGTCCGACGCCGACGGCAGCTTCGGCGCTCGTCTACTCCACATACTTGTCGGGCAACGGCACAGATGTCGCGAGCGGAATGACGATTGACGCCGCAGGCCATGTGTTTGTGACCGGCACCACCACGTCGAACGATGTGGCTAGCACCTCCGATCAGTTTCCGGCGAGCACTCTCCCGCAGGCGTTGCCGTTTCAAACCAACTCGCGAGCCTCGATCCAGTTTTTCGTAACCGAGATCAACACGCAGGCGGCGCTTTCCAGCAGCATTTCGTACTCTACCTACTTCGGCGGGCAAGACGCGGCTACGACGCCGGCAGTTGCGGTTGGCGGTGGCATCGCGGTGGACACGAGCGGAAATATCTACTTCTCGGGAACCACGAATTTTATTTACACGGGCTGCTCGGGTTGCAGCACCTCGGACTTTCCGATCCTCGACGCCTACCAGCCTTGCCTCGATCAGGCTCCGCCGTCGGTCATTGTGAATCCACCGGCTTGCACCTCGACTACGAACACTGAGTCAGATGGATTCGTGGCGAAGCTGAACCCGAACGTTGCCCAAGGCCAGCAGTTGCAGTGGTCGACGTACGTGGGAGGCACCGGCACGGACTCGAGTACCGGCGTTGCCATCGATACGGGAGCGGCGAATGTCTATATCGTCGGAACGACTAACTCCACGGATATCGCGACCAGCATCACGACTCTCAGCACTTCGGCCTCGTACCAGCGCTGCCTCGATTCGCCGACAACGGCGACGGGAGTGACGTGTCCAACACCAAGTACTACGCCTCCCCCAACCGACGCCTTTGTCGCGCGGTTGACAAATCCGACGCGTACTACCGGCACTGCGACGAACGTGGCGCTGAACTACTTCTCGTACCTCGGCGGCAGTGCGAACGAGCAGGGCAATGCGATCACGGTGGATTCCGCCAGCGGCGCGCTGGTGACTGGATGGACGCAATCCACGGACTTCCCGGTGCAGCCGAATCCCAATTCCATTCAGAGCACTTTGAACGGACCGCAGGATGCATTCGTGGCGCGCTTGAATGCCGCGGCCGTTGTGGGTCAGACGACTACCGCTTCGTGGGCGAACTATTTTGGCGGCAGCGGCACCGATTCGGGCACTGCCATCGCTCTGGATGTTAACCAGGATACGTACATTGCCGGCGACACCAACTCGACCGATCTGCAAGTGGCCAAGCCCCTGGCGGTCGGTACGAACGAACAGCGGTGGCTATGATTCTTTCGTTACGCAGTTAGGAACGGCCGTCAGTCTTTCGATCAGCGGCGTCCTGACGCTGGGTACGGACGAAACGTTCATCAGCGCTGGCAACCCGGCTACATTCACCTACACCGTGACCAACAACGGACCGGATCTGGCGAATAATATCTCCGTCACTGACAATCTGAGTTCGTCGGTGACGGGCGTTCCGCTTAGTTTTGTTTCGGCCACGACCAGCGCCGGAACCTGCGGAGGCGTCTCCACAAATGCGGTGGTGAGTTGCAGCCTTCCGTCTCTGCAATCGGGTTCCACAGCGTCGATCGTCATCGTGGTGACGCCGAACGGCACCAGCAGTGGCAGCCAGTCTTCCTTCAACGGCGGCACCGTGCAGGCGATTGGTCCGGGCAACATCGTGTTCGCACAGACCTCTGTGCCCGCAACGATGTCTGACTATTCGATGTCGGTGGGACCTGCAAATTATTCGCTCGTCAAAGCGGGAGACACGGCGGTGTATCAGGTTCAGTTGGTGCCGCATCCGGCTTACAAGGGCGGTATCTCGCTCTCTTGCTCGGGACAACCAGCAAACTCCTCGTGTAACTTCACGACCAGTCCGGTGACGTTGGCGAATGCAAGCGGAGCAACTTCAACCTTGAACATCACGACGACGGCGCGACCCGTGATCTTGCCTTCGTTCCTGCTGTTCTCGCGGCACTTCCTGGGAATGTGGCTTGCTGTTCCGGGATTGCTGGTGCTGGGCGCAGGAACTGGAAGTAAACGCCGCCGGCGCCGCATCCTTGGCATCACTTCGCTGTGCCTGATGTTCATGTTGCTGCTGTTGCTGCCAGCTTGCAGCAAGAGCACCACTCCGGCCCTGACTGGCGGAACGCCTCCAGGCGTCTACACGATCACGGTCACGGCCACATCGGGCACGGACACCAAGAGCGCGGCCGTCACGCTAAGCGTTCCGTAAAAGCACGTCGCTCAAATAAAGACCCCGGCCGCAAAGCCGGGGTTTTTCATTTTCAATGTTGAGCGCGACTAAGCTCCAGCAGAGAGCTTGTGATGGCTCTTGGCTTCGGCGATTCCATACTGGCGGATTTTGTAGAGCAAGGCCTTGTAACTGATCTGAAGCATGGCTGCGGCCTGCTTGCGGTTCCAGTTGGTCTGCTCGAGCGCCTGCGTGATGGCGACTGCTTCGGCTTCGTCCTTGGCCGAACGCGCCAGGGATTTCAATCCGCCCCCATCGCTGCTCCTGGACGAGTCGGCATGAAGGCCGCCATTGCCATCGTTTCGCGGAAGAAGCTCGCTGATCGCCAGGCTCTCGTCTCCCAAGATTAGATAACGTTTCAAAAAGTTATTCAGCTCGCGCAGATTGCCGGGCCAGTTGTGATTCTGGCAAGCCTGCAACAGGCTCGGAGAAAGCGGCAGCGGCGATCGCGCGTAACGCTCTGCCATACGAGTCATGGAGTGCTTCAGAAGGATCGGAATTTCTTCCTTGCGGTCGCGCAACGGAGGCAAGCTCAGCGTGAATGCGTTAAGCCGGTAATATAGATCTTCGCGCAGTCGCTTGGCAGCCAGAGCTTCCGGGATGTTGATGTTGGTGGCCGCGAGAATCCGAACGTCGACTTTGATCACGGAGCGGCTTCCCAAGCGCGAGAATTGCTGATCCTGCAAAACGTGCAGCAACTTTGCCTGGAGGAGTGGGGGCATCTCGCCGATCTCGTCGAGCAGGATCGTCCCCTTATTGCAGAGTTCAAACTTGCCCGGCTTCGCGTGAGTCGCGCCCGTGAAGGCTCCGGGCTCGTATCCGAACAATTCGCTTTCGAGAAGATCGCCGGGAACGGCCGCGCAGTTGACTTTCAGGAACGTGCGATGGGCGCGCGGCGACAACTTGTGAATGAGCCTGCCCAGAACTTCTTTACCCGTACCGCTCTCGCCCAAGAGCAATACCGGGATGTCGACATTCGCCACTAGCGCCGCCTGTGAACGAATCTTCCGCATGGCCGGACTTGCGGCGATGAAGAAGACGTCATCCGCCAGCTCTTCGACTTCTCCGCTGAAAGTTTGCTTGCCGCGACCGAGGCACAGGTCGATGACGGCGTCGAGTTGCGCTTTCTCGAAAGGCTTCGTCAGGTAATCCTGGGCGCCCAGTTTCATCGCTAGCACAACTTTGCGTGTGTCGTTGACGCACGAGAGCATCACGACTTTCATACCGGATTGCTTCTGGCGCAGTTTTCCGAGCGTCTCCAAACCATCGATACCCGGCATGAGGACGTCGAGTAATACGAGATCCGGAGTGAGGCCCTTCTCAACCTTTTCGAGAGCTTCCTCGCCGGTGGTCGCAGTCTCGACTTTGTAGTCGTCCACTTCAAGCAGGGTCTTGATATAGCGGAGCATCCCCGGTTCGTCGTCGACCAGCAGGATCTTGGTCGTGTTCTTCATCGCTTTTTCTCCTTGCTGGAAGCGCTCACAGGCTTATACGGAACGAGGAAAGAAAATTTCGAACCTGTTGTGGAATCACTTTCCACCCACAACTTGCCGCCCATGCCTTGCACCAGGCGGCGTGCGATGGCAAGTCCCAGGCCCATACCGTCTTTTGCCTCGGAGCCGGGAAGACGGAAAAAATCGTCAAAGACTTCCAAATGAAACTCGGCGGGAATCCCCGGGCCGGTATCGGAGACGCTGATCTTGACCGAGTTCGGATGCTGCAGATTCTGGCGACGGCGCTCGGCGGTCGAGGGCACGGAAGCGGCGCGGCGCTCCCACATGTAAGGCTCGGCGTGCAGCCACACGGTTCCACCCTGCGGTGTGAACTTGAAAGCATTCTCCAGCAGGTTTGAAATCACGCGCTCCAGCTTGGGAACGTCCAGCGGGAAAATCGGCAGCTTCTCATTCGCGAGAAAGTACAGCGCGATTCCTTTTTCCTGAAAGCGGTTCGACCACAGACGGCACACTCCGGAAAGACAGTCGTTCAGGTTGGCACTGTCGAACTGCATGCGCAGGCCACCGGTTTCGAGCGCGCTAAATGTGAGGAAGTGCTGAATGAATTGTTGCAGGCGTTTTCCGCTGTCGCGCATGTCTACCAGGACTTCGCGTTGGCGGTCACTGACCGGGCCTAGTTTTTCGCTGTACAGAAGCTCGACGTATCCATTCAGGATGGAAAGCGGCGTTTTGAGATCATGAGCTGCGGAAGCCAGCGCATTCGTGGTGCGCTGGAATCGCTCGCGAAGGTCTTTGTATTCCTGAAGCAGGTTCTCCGGGCTGGGAACATCCGCGTCGGTGCGCGGAGCAAGGGCCGGTGCAAGTTCCGGGGCTCTTTCTCTATCCGAGACACACGTATTCTTGTGGGTCGAAGCCATATTATTCGAAAATCCACAGGCTTATTCCGGGAGAGGAGGGGGATTACAACGCACTCGTTATTTACCGCACAAGTGTCTTAAAAAATCGTATGCCACAGGTATTTCAAAGTCAACGAAAAATAGACTTAGATTACCCAAGTGTAGCAAAAGCTTGCACTTCCCGGAGACGGAGGCTGTTGAAATGTGCATCTATTGGGGCGAATAGATAGAGAAAATAAGAGATGGAGTTTTAGGGGCTAAGACCGACTTTGTGGGGAAATCAGACGGCGGGTTCCCCTTTGGGACCAGCTTTGTGCCTTTTGCTCGGGATCTTTGGCCACTGAGGTGCTGTTTTGAGGGTCTGCTAAGGAGTTTTGACCAGTGGCTGTGAACCGGGTAACTCGGCAAATCGAGCGGCGGAGGTGGACCAGGCTTCCACTGGCGATCCCGGTCTTCGTCCGGAGCCTCGATAGTGATGGAAAAGAAAGCCTTGAGTTCGCAACCGCGTTAAACGTCGGCGCAGGCGGCATGCTTGTCGCGATCCGTCGGGTAGCCCCCATGGCTACCTACCTTCAATTAGAGATCCCTAGCGCGCCCGTAGAGGCCTTGGCACCCCTCCCTAAAGCGACTCGCACGCTTCGTGCCAAGATTGTCCGGTCAATGCCAGAGCAGGGCTACTATCTTTTGGGGCTAAAGTTCGTCCGACCCCTTCTGGCGGCGAGCACCAGCCGTCTACGACGAAAGAAAGTTGCTTCCTTCGTGTGAAAATGTTTGCGCACGAGTGACACTAAGGTGTTACTTTTGGGTGCAAATCTCGGTTACTAGCGTGGCGGCTGGCAATCCTTTCGTAAGTTGATAGCCGTCAACGACATAGGCTAGATTCAAGTATCCGGCACCATGTGCAAGTGTTTGGCTCTCCGGATGCACGGATTACAACATCTCCCCCCGGCAATAAAAAACCATCATGACAACGGGAACTGTGAATTCGTTTGTTCAACCTTTGGGAGAGATGCCCCCGGACTCCATCGTTTTTGGTCGCACCGAAGCCATGCAGGCTGTACGTGAGCGCCTGACCAAGTTGGCGGCAGCCAATGTACCGGTACTCATCCAGGGAGAGAGCGGAACGGGAAAAGACATCATCGCTCGCATGATCCACATGGCATCGCCATGGCGGACCGGGCCATGGGTCAAGGTAAATTGTCCGGCGATCCCGGGCACGTTGCTGGAGAGCGAGCTTTTCGGCTACGAAAAAGGAGCCTTCACCGGCGCCTTCGGCATGAAGCCGGGACGCGTCGAAATGGCGCACCGCGGCACGCTGTTTCTCGACGAAATTTCAGAGTTGGATATGTCGCTGCAGTCGAAACTTCTGCAGTTGCTACAGGACGGGCAGTTTTGCCGCATCGGCGCGCAAGAAGACAAGAAAGTGGAAGTGCGCGTGGTCTGCGCCACGAACCGCAAGCTGGAGCAGGAAATCGAGAACGGCACTTTCCGCTCGGATCTTTTCTATCGCATTAACGTCGTAAATCTGCACATGCCGGCGCTGCGCGAGCGCGCGGGAGACATTCCGGAGCTTGTGAGTTATTTCCTCGAACATCACAACCGGAAATACAACTGCCGCGCCAAGCCCTTGTCGAACGAGATGATGGCTGTGCTTAAGAAATATCACTGGCCGGGGAACATCCGCGAGCTGGAAAATCTGATCAAGCGCTACGTCATCCTGGGCAACGAAGAAGTCATCTCGGCAGATTTGACGCCGCGCAGCCCGGATTTCTTTAACACCGAAATTCCGCTCGATGGACAGATCTCGTTAAAGAAGGTGACGCGCCAGGCCGTGCATGAACTGGAGCGTAAAATTATCCTGAAGGTGTTGCAGAACCATCACTGGAATCGCAAGCAGGCAGCACGGGCTTTAAGTATCAGCTATCGCGCGCTGCTGTATAAGATCCGCGACGCCGGCTTGCCATCGAATCGCGTGGCCAAGCAGCAGAATCTGGATGCGGCCACTGCGAAAGATGTCGCTGCGGACTAGCTCAAACCTTAAATCACAAAGGACACGAAGCTTCACGAAGGAAACCCTCAGTTGCCGGTTTTCTTCGTGGAACTTCGTGTCCTTTGTGGTGATGCCTTTGAACTTGCGTTTAGCGCGATTGCTCGGCGACTTTCATGAAGGGCTGAACCTGGGCGAGCAGTTGGTCTTTCAAATACGGACCGCTTGAAAGCAATCCTGAGAGCAACGGATCGCGGCGGTTGCCGACGAAGGGAGTTCCTTCGAGGGTTCCGACGAAGCCTCCGGCACTCTGCACCAGAGCGACGCCGGCGGCGACGTCCCATTCATTCTTCGGAGTCAGCGTGAACGTGACGTCCGCTTTTCCTGCCGCGACGAGACCAAGCTTGTAGGCGACCGAGCCCATGGGACGGATCTGGTAATCGCCGCCCTGAAACTGCTGCCACTCGCCGCGCTTCACTTCACTGCGGCTGGCGAGAATCAAAGATCCCTTGAGATCCTTGCGCTGGCTCGGCTGGGCGGGCTTGCCGTTGTACAGAACGCCGCAGTCGATTGCGCCGATGATGGTTTCGTTGGTCGCGGGATTGCAAATGCCGCCAGCGACGGGGCGTCCGTTCTCGACGTATCCAATGGACACGCAGAACTCTGGGATGCCGGCGACGAACTCGCGAGTGCCATCCAGAGGATCGACGATCCAGACATTCTTCTTGTCGAGGCGCGTCACGTCGTCCACGCTTTCTTCCGAAAGCCAGCCTTCGCCGTCGCGCAGCAGATTCTGCTTGAGGACGGCGTCAACGGCACGGTCAGCCTCGGTTACGGGATCGTGTCCGATCTTGTATTCGGTTTCGATTGCGCCGGGAGTGAAGCGGGCAAAGACTGCGCGGGCCGCTTCGGTGGCAGATTCAATGCGCTTGAGAATGTCGGAGTAAGCAGAAGAATCATGATGTCCTGAATGAGTTGGATGAATTTAGGCCCACAACATGCGGGCGCCGGTCAGAAGCAGCAGGGCGCACAGCAGGCGCCGCAGCCAGAGCATAGGTACGCGCGTTGCCAGATGAGAACCGATCAGTCCGCCGGGCACAGAGCCGATCAGCAGCGTGACGACGAGGACGGGATCCACGTTGCCCAGGCGGAAATGCATCAGCCCGGTGACGCCCGTCAGAATGACGGCATGGAGGATGTCCGTTCCCACGTTCACTTTCGGCGGGAAGCTGTAGAAGAGCAGTAGCAGCATCATGATGATGCTGCCCGATCCGACAGAAGTCATGCCCACCAGGAAGCCGGCGACCAGGCCGATCAACGACATTCCGGCGAAGCTCTTCATGGTTGGCGGCCGGTGCGACAACCGATTCTTCGATCTTCTTCTGGAACAGAAGCAGCATCGGAACGATGATCAGCAAGATGCCGATGGCGGTCTTGATGAAGTTGTTGACGCCGTCGCCGTACAGGTGGCGAATGTGCATCAGCAGCTTTACGCCGCAGATCGATCCGGGAACGCTTCCCACGGCGAGGGCGATCACGACCTTGCCCTTTACGGTGCCCTTTTTGAGGTGAAGAAGACTGGCGGGAATCTTAGTGAAGAAGTTAAAAAGTGCATCGGAGCCGACCGCTAGTAATGGCCGGCACCTTGAGTCCAAAAATCAGCACGGGGAGCAGCAATACGCCGCCCCCCACGCCGCTCAGGCCAATGAGAATGCCTACGACAAAGCCAACAAGGATTTTGGCTACCAGCATTGACATGGTGGCCCCGTGTTCGCCTTAGACCGCGGATCCGTTCACGCCGATGAAGCCCTCGCTTTCGAGGTGCAGGATGATTGCCTGCGCGGCCTCTTCAGCGGAAAGCTCTCCAGTGTTGATCGTGACGTCGGCATCCGCTGGGACCTCGTAAGGATCGGAGATTCCAGTGAATTCCTTAAGAATGCCGGCGCGAGCCTTGGCATAAAGCCCCTTGCGGTCGCGCTGCTCGCAAACGTCAACCGAGGTTGCGATGTGCACGAGGATGAAGCCTCCGTAAGGCTCGATCATCTGGCGGACATGCTTGCGCGTCGCGTCATACGGAGCGATCGGCGCGCAGATGGCAATTCCGCCGTTCTTTGTGATTTCCGACGCAACGTAGCCGATGCGGCGGATGTTGATGTCGCGATGCTCTTTCGAGAATCCGAGTTCGGACGAGAGATGCTTGCGCACCAGGTCGCCGTCGAGCAGAGTGACCGGACGTCCGCCGACTTCCAGGAACTTGGTCAGCAGAACGTTGGCGATCGTCGATTTTCCGGAGCCGGAAAGGCCGGTGAAGAAAATCGTAACGCCCTGCTTGGCACGAGGCGGGAAGCTGCGGCGCAGCTCCTGCACGACTTCCGGATAGGTGAACCACGCCGGAATGTCGCGGCCTTCGTTGAGCCGGTCGCGCAGTTCCGTGCCCGAGATGTTGAGGACCTTGTCGGTCTTCTTCACTTCGTCATCGGGAACATAGCGATCTTCCGCTTCGAGGTACACCATCATGCTGAAAGGCACCATGGTGACGCCGATTTCGGCTTCGTGCTTCTTGAACTGTTCCTGCGCTTCGTAGGGACCGTAGAACGGCTTCTTGGTCTCCGGATCGGAGCCCGGGCCGGCGTGATCGCGTCCCACAATGAGGTGCGTGCAGCCATAGTTCTTGCGGATCAGCGCGTGCCAGATGGCCTCGCGAGGACCGCCCATGCGCATGGCCAGCGGGAGCAGTGAAAGCTTCTGCGTGCCTTGCGGATATTTCGAACCAAGCAACTGGTAGCAGCGCACGCGCGTGTAGTAATCCACGTCGCCGGGCTTGGTCATTCCAACCACGGGGTGGATCAGCAGATTCGCTTCCACCTGCTTGGCCGCGCGGAAGGTGAGTTCCACGTGGGCGCGGTGCATAGGATTGCGGGTCTGGAAGGCAACGATACGCTTCCATCCGAGACGGGCAAACTCAGCGCGCAACTCTTCGGGAGTCAAGCGCAAGGTGCGGAAGTCGTAGTGCGAAGGCGCTTGCAGGCCTTCGATGCGGCCGCCCACGTACCAGGGATTGGCAATGTTCATGGCGTAGTTGGCGCCAGGATGTGCCTTGCTGGTCGTGTTGAATACGGCCTTCGCTTCCGCCGCTTTGTCGGCTTGCCAGACTTCTTCGACGTGCAGGACAGCCAGCATCACTCCCTCGCCATCGCGAAGGGCAATTTTGCTGGTGCCGGGCGTGAGTTTCTTGGCGAACTCTTCGGTGACGTCGAGCGTGATCGGCATCGGCCAGAGAACACCGCTGGCCAGATGCATATCCTTGCAGACACCTTCGTAGTCGGCTTTGGTCATAAAGCCGCGCAGAGGCGAGAAGCCTCCATTCATCAGTAATTCAAGATCGCAAACTTGGCGGGCCGTAAGGTCCCAGGATGGCCACTCACGGGAGTGGGCTTTCAGTTCTGCGGCTTTTTCAGGCGTCACCATCAGGTTGACGAGTTCGCCGCCGTGCGGAGCAATCAGATGACTAGTGGAAGCAGACAAGCGTGTGAACCTCCCAGGTTCGTCGAGTTGTGATTTATTGCCTTAAAAAATCAACGTCTCGCAAAAGGAATTCGTGATGACTTCCAGATGGTTCTGTCGAGGGGGGACATGCAAACGAGACTTAAATCTTGTTGCGGGTCACTGACCCAATATTTCTCTCAGTCTACAACAAACGTTTGAATAAGCTTACGGCACGCATGTGCCATGCCGATCAGGGGTTTCGGTCATTCTACTGTAAATTGATAAGGATTAAAGCTTAATTCGAATTTTTCCACGGAGCGCCTTCATTTTTCCCAGCCCAATATGCAAGTCCTTGCGCAGCATGGGGAAGCAAGTCGCTCCACGTGTCGTTTTAAGAGTATGCAATTTTTGGCGGCGTGCGGCAGCATTACCGCAGTCACCAGAGAAATCGATTACGGATGTAATCTCGCAATCGATTCGGTGTTGAAAATTTAAACGGACGAATGGGCGATCTGCTCCACGGCGAGCGCCGCTGCGTATCCGGGTGGAACGGCGACATTGCGGAGCGACCATCGATCCGCTTCGTCGGGATCGGGCCGTGTCGCCAGCAGCAACTGCGCCGGATCGCTTTCGACGGAGACATCGAACTGATGGAGCGGCAGGGAGAGTCCCTCACCTTTCGCCTTGATGTAAGACTCTTTCCGCGTCCAGCAACGAAAGAAAGCGGCATGAAGTTCATTTCCCGACAGACCGCGAAGCGCGTTGCGTTCGTGAGGTGAGAAAAATCGCTCGGCGAGTTTCATCGCGTCGCTCTGCTCGCGCACCCTTTCGACATCGACACCAATCTCGCGGTTTCGTACGAAGGCCATCAGGGCCAGTCCATCACTGTGCGACACGTTGAAACGCAGATCCCCACCGCCTGCGAGGAAGGGCTTGCCATGCTCCGCATAGCGGAAAGAAACTTGCGAGGGCGGGATGCTCAAATATTTTGCGAGAAGAGAACGCAGTGTGCCGCGGGTGAGAACGAAGTCAGCGCGTGGCTGTTCCATGCGATAGCGCCCGGCTTTCTCGCGCTCATCGTCGGAGAGCAATTCGAAACACGCATCCTGGGCTGCCGCTGTAGCGTGCAACGAGCGTTGCCACAGGTGAACCGCCCCTGGGGGCAGCTCTGGAGGATCGGCGTTCAATGACGCTTCCCACACGCCGAGAATTTTGAGTTGCCGGTGAGCCATACGGGACGCGACCGCGGATCGACTCCTCACGCTGGGCGCGGTTACGAGCCGCCCTTCTTCAATTGCTGTTTCCATCCCAGAACGCGAGCTTTGGCGCCTTCGGCTTCCGCCTCGGGAACCATACCTTTTTTCTGATACAGCACCGAGAGGCTGGTATGGGCGAGCACATCGTCCGGATCAATTTCCGCGATGCGCTGGGCTACCGGAATCGCTTCGTCATAGCGTTCGAGATCCTGCAGGACACGTGCCAGGCCGTGCATCGCCTCGGTGAAGGTGGGATCGGCCGACAGCGACAGCCGATACTCGGCCACCGCCTGCTCCAGTTTCCCGTCCGCCATCAGATCGAGCGCGACGTAATAGTGGTCTTCGGCCTTTTGGCGGGCGCTTTCATCAGGCATGCGATCAATTTCCCCAGGGAAATCGGATTCTAGCATGTGACCAACGCGCGCCGAGACTGCCTGAAGCGTAGCAGCGCAAGGCCTTTGTGGTTATGATGTCGGCATGCGCACCAAGCTTCGCTTTTTGTGGAATGCGACCAAGGGGCATCGTCTCGCCCCGTGGCGGAGCCCCTACCTTTTATGGCGCATCGAGACGTATACCGGCGTGAAGATGAAGCAGATTGGATTCCTGGAGTTCTGGGAATTCATGTGGCGCGAGCGTCGCGAGCTCTGGCGCTTTCTGCAGTGGACGGGCGAGATGGAACGGTATGTCCATCCCCGGCCCAAAAGTTCGTAGCGGAAATCAGAAAAACGTTCACCCGGAAGATACAGAGTCGCACAGGTGAATTCCGAAAGCCTCTGTGTACTCAGAGCCCTGTGGTGATGGGTGCCTATGCCCCCTTGCCGGCTGCTGCGGCTTCTCCGAGGAAGATGGTGACCTCGCTGCCCTTGCCTGCGCCGGTGAGTTGAGCGGCGGGCGTGCGGTTCGCAACGATTTCGAGATATCCCATGCTACCGAGGATGCCGAAAACTTCTCCCGGCGCGCCTTCTGCGTAGTTGTTGCGCAGGTCGGTGATTTCTTTGCTGCCAACGACAATCTTGAAAGGCGACTTGCCGGAGAAAATCGCCGGAGCATCTTCCGGGGTCAGGTTGGTGATGAGGTTTCCGAAGCGATCGACTTTCAAAATCACGGCGCGCATACGGTTCTCGCCAGTCGCTTTCGGCCGCGGTGCGGCAAATTTTATGTAGTCCGTAATTTCTTCGCCGAATTTGTGCGACTCGACTTGCTTTGCCAGGTAGGCGGCGACGGGCGCGAAGATGTCACGCGCATGAAACGTGTTGCTCACCGGCTGGCGGAAGTAGTGATCCGACGCGATGTGGCGCACGTGGACACGCTCTTCCTTCGCATACACCATGGAAAGGACACCATTGTCGGGAGCTACGAAATGATAGCCATCGCTGGAAGCGACAATCGGACGGCGCGACGTGCCAACGCCAGGATCGACAACCACCAGATGAACTGTGCCGTTCGGAAAGTAGGAATAAGCCTGCGAAATTGCGATGGCGCCGTCAAGCACGTCAAACGCTTGCACCGCATGCGAAATGTCGACGATCGCAGCCTCAGGGACGATGTCAAGAATGACACCCTTTACGGCTCCCACAAAATGATCGTTGATTCCAAAATCGGTAGTGAGCGTGATGATCGGACGATGCGGCAAAGTTCCCTCGCTGGAAGACAAAATTCTACTTACTGCGAAAGTAACGGGCAGGGAAGCGAAGCGTCAAGGCACGGAGGTAATTAGAGAGATAGTCTTTATCCGGCAAGAAAGGCATCAGCCACAAAGGCCACGAAGGTCCACGAAGGAATTTCAAGGCATCAGTGGTGCGCGATTGAGGGGAGGAAGCTGATCCTGAAGCAGGCAAACTGAATGATGCCCATGATCACGAACCACGCGCCGGCAATCAGTCCTGACAGGGAAGACTTGAAGCGCGCGAAACTGGCAATGCCAATCACCGAGGCCGTGCCAACGATAACGGTCATGGCGGTTTCCACTCGCGAGAAGCTTCCACTGAGCAGTTGGGAAAAGCCGAGAAGATAAGACCAGATCACGGCCATCAGTACCAGCCAGAACAAGAATAGTGGAAGAGTTGCCCAAGCGGAGGCGCTGGAGCGGCGAAAACCTAGCGCGACGCCGATCCAAAGCGGAGCCGTTTGCACGAGGTGACGAAGAACCAACTTGGTGGCGAGGCCTACCCCGAGCATCAATGCCAGAATAATCGTGAGGCAGCAGATTGCGATAACCATCGGGACCGCTGACTCGCTGGGGTCGTCCACGGCTGAGACATCCAACACGTCCCGGTCGCTCATGAAACTAACCTAACATTTTCCGCAATTATTCGTGGCGCAATGCCTCAATAGGATTGAGGCGGGAGGCGCGAAATGCTGGAATCATTCCGCTGATCAAGCCGACGGCTGCCAGAATCAGGGTGGAGGCTATCAGCGTGCCGGGGGCGATGATCAGGCGGATGTCGCCCGCCTCGCCATTTTTCGCAAAAGCGCTGTACAGGGTCAGCCTTCCCACCGAAAGAGCGACGGCGTAGGCCAGGATGACTCCCAGGACTCCGCCGATAAAGGTGATCGTGAGAGCCTCGGCGAGGAATTGCATCAGGATGTAGCGGCGCGGCGCGCCCAGACGCTTTTTGCACGCCGATCTCGCGCGTGCGCTGTGTGACCGAGACCAGCATGATGTTCATCAGCCCGACGCCGCCAATGCCGAGCGTCAGGGTTCCGATGAAGCCCATCAGAATCTTCAGACCAAGCGAGATGATCTCGAACTGATGCAGCTGCATCATGATGTTGAAGACTCGCACGGCCTGGTGGTCCGACTCGTTGAACTTGTGCTGCGTCGCCAGGATTGACCGCACCGCCGGCTCGATTTTCGCGTATTCCGGCGTCTGATAGTTGAACCAGATCGTGTCGAGGTAATGGGTGTCCTTCAGATCGCTCATCGTGGTGAAGGGGATATAAACGACCCGGTTGATGTCGTCGTTTCCTTCTTGCATCTTCGCCTTGAGGACGCCAATTACTTCGAAACTGAGGCCGTCGAGGCGGATATGCTCGCCAATCGCATTGCGGCCTGAGAAGAGTTTTTCCTTCGCTTCAGAGCCGATGACCGCCACGCGCGCGCGCTGGATCTGGTCCTCCATGTTGTAGAAGCGTCCGGGCCCCATATTCAGCGCCCGAATGTCGAGCACGCTTGGATCATTTCCGGTCACAGGGAATGGGAAGACGCGAGTGTCGTACTGAACGTTGGCTTGTTTGTCGACGGAGGGGGTGATGTGAGTGATCTGCGGAAGGTTCGTCGTGAGAGCTTGAATATCCTCTTGCGTGAAACGCACCTGCACGCCGGATTTCTGACCGCCCGCCTGCGTCGAAGTCTTGCCGGGAACCACGATCACCATCTTGGTTCCGAAATTCGCGAAGATATTTTCGAAAGCCTGTCCGAACCCATCGCCGTAGGCCAGCAGCATGACGACCGTCGCGATGCCCCAGCCCATGCCGAGCATGGTCAACGCCGTGCGCCGCCGGTTGTGCCGCATCGCGTTGTAGGCTTCGTGAAGCAAATCCTGAAGTGTTCGTCTCATGGTGTGGCTACTCCTGCCGCAGTGCTTCTACCGGCTGCAGCATTGCTGCTTTGCGCGCGGGATAAAGGCCGGCCACCACCCCGGCCAGCGTCAGACTTACGATGGCCAGCAAGCCGGACATCGGCACCAGCTTCGGCGGATCGAAGCCTTGCGGGCCCTGCACTCCGCCCATCAACGCCATTAGCCCGCCTGCCAGCATGAGGCCGATCAGGCCGCTCCCCAGCGTGAGTAGCAATCCTTCCAGAAAGAAGTGAGACAGAATGTTGCGGTTGGTCGCGCCCAAAGCCTTGCGCAGCCCAATCTCGCGGGTGCGTTCGCTCACCGCGACCAGCATGATGTTGATGACGCCGATCGCTCCCAAGGCCAGAGTTACCATGCCAACCGCTCCCAGGAACATATTCATCATGTCGAAAATGGTGCCGACCATCTTCGATTCCTGGATGGAATCCCACTCGTCGAAGGCGTTTTCGTCGTTCGAATCGAAGCCGTGGTTGCGGGCAACGATCTTGTGAACATCTTTTTGCGCCAGCAGATGGTCGGACGTATTGCTGGGCTGGTACTCCACAAAGGAGATTGCGTTCTGGTGGTTCTCCCCCTTGATGGGGAAGTTCGCGGCCATCACTTGAAAGGGAATGTATCCGCGCATATTCAGCCACATGTTGTTGGCGTGGCCCAAGTGCGGCATCGCTCCGACAACTTCAAAACGAATGCCGTTCAGCAGGACGAACGAGCCCACCGCCGGACGTCCGGGAAAGAGCGTCTTTAATAGTTCGTTGCCGAGAACGATCACATTCCGCCGCTGCGTTCCATCCAGTTCATTGAGCCATCGACCTTCCATCAAGGGCAGGTAGCTGATCTCATTGAGTTCGGTTTCGGTGCCGAGGATCTCTCCGCTGCCGGTCGCAAACTCGCTGACTTCTTTCAGATCGCCGCGGGAGATGACCGGGCACGCATTACGGACGTGCGGAGCCTGGCGGATCTGCCGGAAGTCGTCGTAGGTGAGCAGGTATGAGCGCGCAGAATTCATGCTGCCCTGCACGGCAGGAGCGCGCCCGGGAAACAGGAACATGATGTCTTTGCCGAACTCCGCCATCTGGCGTTTGTTGCCGGAGCGGAAGCCTTCGCCGACGCCAACCAGCAGTAGGAGCGAGCCGACCCCCCATGCGATTCCAAACATGGTGAGAAACGAGCGCAGTTTGTGCGCCCACAGGTTGCGGAAGATCTGCGCGAAGATATCGACGACTGCTCTCATATGGGATTCAACGTTTCGGCATCGTTTTTGGTATCAACCAAATGCCAAAATAATTTCAGAACGGTTAATCGGTCTGACGCGTGCCGGTGCCTGAACGTTGCTTACTCGTACCGTAAAGCTTCAATCGGATGCATACGCGACGCTTTCAGGGCAGGAAAGAACCCGGAAACAATGCCCACCAGCGTCAGGATCGTGAACGAAATCACCATCACCCCCATCGAGGCATGAAGGAAGATCGCGCCTTCGTGGTCGGCGGTTTTGTAGAACTCGTCGTACAGAGGCATCGGCGGAATCGCCCAGGTAAGCAGCTCCGCGACCGCCATTCCGATGACTCCGCCCACAAAGGTCAGAACCAGCGCTTCCAGCAGGAACTGCACCAGGATGTGCCGGGGGCGAGCGCCGATCGCTTTCCGAAGCCCGATCTCCCGCGTTCGCTCGGTAACCGAGACGAGCATGATGTTCATCACGCCGATGCCGCCGACGGCAAGGGTGCAGACTCCAATCAGGCCGAGCACTGCTTGCAGGCCGTAGGAGAAAGCGTTGATCATGCTGCGGTCTTCGATGGTGTCCCACTCGGGAGTGGCCTTCTCGTCTTTGGGATCGAAGTGATGACGGCGCGCAACGACTTCACGGGCGGCCATCAAGGCCTTCTTGTTCAATTCCGGAGCAGTCGGCTGAATGATGATCTCGTCGGGGTCGCGGATATTCTTCAGGTCGCGCATCAGGGCGAAGGGAATGAAGCCGTTCTCGTTGTCCGGACCTTGATACATCGAGTCCTGAATCTTGTTGCGCATGGTTCCGATGACTTCGAAATCGAGACCGCCGATTTCGACATGCTGTCCGGCGCCTGGCGCGCCCTGAAAGACTTTCTTTGCCGCCTCGTACCCGAGAATTACCACGCGATGGTGGTCGGCGAAGTCGCTCTCGTTGAAGTAACGGCCCTCGGCAAGATTTAGCTTGCGCATCTGACCGTAGGGCAGGTCCACTCCACGGACCATAATCGAAACGACACGCGTGCCAATCTTGAAGCCGAAGTCGCGGTCAATCTCTCCGCTGACGGCGCGCACGAGAGGAACCTCGTCGCGGATCGCTTCGACATCTTCCAGTTCGTAGTTGACCTTCTTGCCCGCGCGCTGTCCGCCCGCTTGCATGCTGGTTTGGCCGGGCCACATCACGATCACGTTGTTTCCCATGTTCAGAAAAGCGCTCAGCACGCAGCCGCCAAGCCCTTGCCCATAGGCCAGCAGCAGTACGACGGAGACGAGTCCCCAGCCGATACCCAGCATGGTGAGCGCCGAGCGCATGCGATCGCGCATGAGCGCTTGCCAGCCTTGCACGATGAGCTCTTTTAGAAACATGGTCGTGTACTCAAAATCCTTTCACCACGAAGGCACAGAGGCAGGGAGGAATTCTTTGAAACCGCGATAGATTCCGTACGTGAAGAGTCTCCTCGCATCCGTACCTCCGTGGTGATGGAATTAATCGACGTGAATGTCGCCCGATCCCGTACGAACGCGGAGCGTCGGCCCGCCGCCGCGCACTTTGCCATGCACCGATTTGCGCGCCTCTTCGACGCGGCCCTGCACGGTCATCTCCACGGGAGCGTTGATGTCGACGCTGCCAGAGCTGGTCGCGATGTCGGCGTCGAAGGCGGCATTGCCTGGCAGCCGGAGGCGCACATTGCCCGAACCGGTGTGGACGTCCCATGTGCCGCTCTGCTTGCCCTCGGCGGTGATGTCGCCGCTGCCGGCTTCGCCGCGGAAGCCGCCCTGGATGCCACGAGCCTGGATATTGCCCGAACCGGTGTGGAGATCGACGTCGCCGGCTCCAGTTTCTTCGATCTCGACATCGCCGCTGCCTGTTCCGCCGCGGACTACGCCTGAGATGGAATGCGCGCGAATGTTGCCCGAACCGGTTTGCAGGTGGACCTCACCGGTCAAGCTTGCGAGTTTCACATCGCCCGATCCGGTCTGGATGTCGGCGCTGCCTCGCGTCCCTTCGATCGTCTGGTCGCCAGAGCCGCTGCGCGAACGGACCGTTGTGTCGGCGGGGACAGTGATTTCGTAATTCACCGAGATGTTGCGGGCGTTCACGTAGTCGATATGAATTCGATTTCCATCCTGACGGATCGGCGGGTTTTGTTCGATCCCATGAACGTCGCTGTCGCGGCGGCCCTCGAACCAGCTGTTGCCGACGTAAATCTTTCCGTGAATTTGAACGGAACCTGAAGAACCGGCCCTCACCGTAACGTCGCCGGAGTGGGTGAGAACTTCGAGATCGACTGGCCCCGACACCTGAAGCGTCCGGTCAAATGTGCCCTGAGGAGAGGAGGCAAAGACCGTCGATGTGAACAGCACGACCAGCGCGATTGCCAAGAAAGCGCCGGACACGAAGGAAGGGGAAAGTCTGCGAGTGTTATTCATAACGTAGCGACTCCACTGGTGTCATATCCGCGGCGCGCTGGGCGGGATACATTCCCGCGGTCACGGTGATTAACGACAAAGTCAAAATTGAAACCACGATCGAAATCGGGGAGACGATCGGGTGCGGAACGAAGTCGGGCAGCGGCAGAGCCTGCAACGCTACGCAGGTTCCCATGCCGAAGGAAAATCCCAGAATGCCGCTGACCACAGTCAGCATGGCAGACTCGGCAAAGAACTGGCGGAGGATGTCGCGCTTCGTGGCGCCCATGGCTTTGCGCGTGCCGATCTCGCGCGTGCGCTCGGTGACCGACACGAGCATGATGTTCATGACCCCGATGCCGCCCAGGCAGAGGGTAACGAAGGCAACGCATCCGAAGAAGAGCGTGACCACGCCGAAAATCTTCGCCAGTTGCTTGGCGCCATCCATCGTGTCCCAGACGAACAGGGCATCTTTGTCGAGGGCATCGAAATGCCGCACTCGCGCGATGGACCGTCGCACCTGGAGAACCGCAGCTTCGTGCGTTTCCGGATCGCCGACTTCGAAAACGATGTCATCGAGATAGCCGCGCGTAATTCCAGCGCCTGCTTTTTCCGGGGGAGGGAAGTCCCGCGAAACGGCCGAGTACGGCGCGAAGAGATAATCGTTGTCGGGACCGCTGTAATTCGAATTCTGTTTCTTCTCTTCCAAAACACCGACCACGGAATAGGGAACGCTCTTCACGAGAACGGTTGCACCAATCGCCGGTTGTCCGGGGAAGAGCTGGCGGTAGGCTTTCGATCCCAACACGAGGACGCGTCGGCCCTGATTTTCATCGTCGTCGGTAATGAGCCTTCCTTCGGAAACTTTCAGCGAGCGAAACTCCTGGTAGGAAGGCCACATTCCCACAATCCCGCGACTCGCCAGGTTGTACTGGCTGACTTCGGGAATCGTCCGCCGCAGTTCGGGACTGACGTTTTTCACGAGGTAGCACTCGTTGCGGATCAGTTCTGCATCGTCAACGTTCAGGCGGATCTCACGACCGGCGGCTCGTCCGCCAACCTGAGAGCTCGTGCGTCCTCCCCAAACGATGACCAGATCCTTGCCGAGCGATTCCATGTGCTTTTTCTGATCGACCACAAATCCGCGTCCCAATCCGACCAGAAGGATTACCGATGCGATTCCCCAAATCAGCCCAAGCATGGTGAGGAACGTTCGCATCTTGTGCGCCCGGAACGTCGCTACGGCTTGTCGGAGAATCTCGGAGAGAGTCATCTGAAACCAGACCTTGGACTTCTGACCTAAGCCCTTTAACTGCCTTACAAAGCTCAGACCTCGGAGTGCCACGTCTGTCTGGCTGAAGTCCGAGGTCTGAGGTCTGCCGCTTGCCTTACTACTGAAGTACGACCTGATCGCCTTCCTTCAGACCGCTCAGCACTTCGGTTTTTGCGCCGTTGGAGATGCCGATGTTGACGGCAACTTTATCCTTGCCTTCCTTGGCTTTCGGGTTCGGAATCTCGACGGACGCTTTCTTATCTTTGTCGTAGAGGATTGCGCCTTCAGGGATCTGCAGGACGTTCTTGTGCTCTTCGAGGATGACTTCGGCGTTCGCGGTCATTTCGGCTTTGAGTTCGCCGCCTGGATTCTGAATCGAGACGCGGACTTCAAAAGTCGTGACGTTATCCTTCTCCACGCCCATCGGAGAAATCTTGGTCACCTTGCCGTCGAAGGTCTTGTCCTTGAAGGATTCGACCTTGATCCGTGCGCGCTGTCCGAGATAGACCTTGCCGATATCGCTCTCGTCAACTTTTCCCTTCACATAGACTTCGCTGGTGTCGCCAAGCGTCATGACGAGGGTGGCAGAAGAACCAAGGACAAGGATCGAACTGACCGCGTCGCCCATCTCAACATCGCGCGAGAGCACGATACCGTCGATCGGCGAAACGATGTCGGTATAGTTGAGTTGCTCTTCCAACTGCTTGAGATTTGCCTGATCCTGCGCGACGTTTGCCTGGGACTGCGCAATCTTCGCTTTGAGCACGGTGACCTGTGCCTTGGACACATTCTGCTTGTTCAAGGCCATCTCGTAGTTTTTTTGCGCATCATCGAGCGCAGAGGCGGAGACGACTCCATCTTTCGCCATGTTGGTGGCGCGGTCGTAGGCCCGCTTCAAGAGCGGCACATCTGGACCCTCGGCATCGACTTTCGCACGTTCGAAATCGGCCTGGGAACTTTTCAGATTGGCCTCGGCCGCTTCCAGTCCGGCTTGCGACTGTGCGACCTGAGCTTCGATCTCGATTTTGTCCAACTGCGCCAGCAACTGGCCCTTCTTCACGCGGTCGCCGTACTCGACGTACAGCTTCTTCACAATGCCGCTGGCCTTGGACTTCACTTCGACCTTGGTGATCGGAGTGACCTTTCCGGTCGCGACCACGCTCTTGGCAAGATCGCCTTTCTCCACCTTGGCAAGCTTTGAGGGATCAATCTTGTTTCCGCCACGAGTGGCAGCGAATACGCCTCCCGCGATCAGCAGAACGATGACCGCCGCGACGCTTCCCCAGATAATCAGTCTGCGACGTTTCTTCTTGCCATTTCCATTACCGTTCACAACGCCTCCTGTAGAGATCACTAAGTGGAGATGGGAAGCCATTTTGCCGCCCTCAAGATGTAGTACGCGGCTGGAGTTGCTTTTGTTCCTGACTTCCGAATGATGTTGGACTTTACTTTCGCCTGGACTCGCGCAGACGCTAAGTCATCTGCCGCCTGCCAGTTAGACCCGTGTGCTTTTAAAAGGATAGCGGATTTGTGCTGTGAATTTTGTGATGCGGGACACAGGTCCCATGGTTGGCGACAAGAGCGCGGCTGGGCCAATGTGCGCTTTAAGAACTGCTTTCAAATGTTAGAATTAGCGTTCCATGATCGCTTTCGTGCTGCTCCGGGTGTTTCTGATCCTGCTCCTGGTCGCAGCAAATGCGTTCTTCGCCGCCGCTGAATTTTCGCTGGTCAGCGTTCGCGATACTCGCATCCAGCAATTGATCGACTCCGGGCGCATCGGCGCCCGCATCGTGCAGCGCCTGCACCTGCGTCTGGACGAAGTCGTCAATGGCGTTCAGCTCGGCATCACGATCGTCAGCCTCACCTTGGGTTGGATCGGCGAGCCGATGGTCGCTCAGCTCGTCGGCAGCCTGCATTTCGTGCAGCGCCTTCCTCATCTTCAGGTTTACGCACACGGTATCGCCATCGCGATTGCCTTCACGTTGATCACATACATGCACGTGATTCTTGGAGAGCTTGTCCCAAAAACTCTGGCATTGCAGCGAGCGGAGCAGATTGCTCTTGCCGTCGCTGCCCCCATGGAAGGGTTCCTCACCATTAGCGGACCGATCCTCTTCTTTATGAGGCGTTCCGGAGGGTTAGTCCTTCGCCTTTTTGGGGCGCAGCACACGCGTCGCCGCGGAGCGGTTCATTCCCCCGACGAACTGAAGCTGATCGTGACGGCCAGCCGACAGTTTGGGCAGATCCCTGAATTTCAGGAAGAGATGATTCACAGCGCAATCGAACTCGACAGCATTACGGTTCGAGAGGTGATGGTCGCGCGCCCCGACATTTTCTCTTTGCCCTCGCGACCTGCAACTGGATGAGGCGCTGGTCCGCGTGGTTGAGGGTCAGCATTCCCGCATCCCGGTTTATGATCCGCAGCGCGGGCCCGAACATATCGTCGGCGTCCTCTATTACAAGGATCTCATGCGCTGGATGCGGCTTCGGTTGAGCAATCTCGGTCAGTCGACGGCGACCCGGATTTCGAAGATGCATATTGGGCAGATCATGCACGACGTGGTCGTTGTGCCCGAGACGAAGGTCTTGGCCGAGTTGCTGGCAGAGTTCAAGGAACGCCGCCGTCACTTGGCGGTCGTGGTGGACGAGTTCGGTTCGACGGCGGGCGTCATCACAGTCGAGGATATTCTCGAACAACTTGTGGGGAATATCGAAGATGAGTTTGACGTTTCGCCGAGCGAGCCTGCGCTGGAAGATGAATCGGTGATCGTTCTCGAAGGCGCGGTCAGCATTCGTGACCTGGAAACGCAATATGGAGTGTCGGTCCCACGGGACGCCGGCTTTGAGACCCTGGCGGGATTTATCCTGGCCCGCCTGCAACGGATTCCCAGCCTTCGCGACTCTTTCGAATATGATGGGCGGCGCTACACGGTCGAAGAATTGGAAGGCCACCGCATTGCCCGAGTGAGAATTGAGAAGACGGCCAAGGTGGAAGGCGAAGCTGAGGTGGCAAAGCAGGGCGGGGACTAAGCGGTGCACGCGGCTCACCAAGTTTGTCATCCTGAGCGGAGCACGAGGGTGAGCAAAGCGAACCGTCGGGCGCAGTCGAAGGAACCCCTGCACTCTTGCCGTCTGCGGAAGTGCTTCGAGGCGTCTTTCCGAGAATGTCGATGGTCCGTTGAGAGAATTCCCGGATGCGCTATCGGGGGCGCCTACACGCAGGGATCCTTCGACTCCGCGCAGGATGACAACGTGGGTACGAAATGGAAGGATGACAATGTGGGTGAGAGCGGAAGGATGACAGCGTGAAAGCCCTTGTCCAACGAGTGCTCTACACGCTGCCGGTCATCTGGCTGGTCGTTAGTCTTGTTTTCCTGATGATCCACCTTGTCCCCGGAGATCCAATCGCACAGATGCTTGGGGAGGGCGCGCCACCCGCCGACATTGCGGCAACACGGCACGCCTACGGACTCGACGCTCCAGCTCGGTGAGCAGTATGTGCGCTACTGGAAAGGCGTCCTGCATGGCGATCTCGGGCGATCGATCCGTTACAACCAGACTGTTTCCAAGTTGTTGGCTCAACGCTATCCGTTCACTCTGCGACTGACGCTGGCTGCACTTTTAGTCGCGATTCTTCTGTCGATCCCTGCGGGAGTTCGCTCCGCCCGCCGCCGCAATCGCTGGGACGATCGTTTGCTCTCGGTCGTCAGCCTCTTCGGCCTGTCATTCCCGAACTTCGCCCTTGGACCGATCCTCATCCTGCTGTTTGCGATCAAGCTGGGATGGCTTCCGGTGTCCGGTGCCGGATCGTTCGCCACGCTCGTCCTGCCCGCATTCACGATGGGAAGCGCTCTGGCAGCGATACTCACTCGCATGGTACGCACGTCAATGCTCGAGGAACTGAGCCAGGACTACATCCGCACCGCACGCGCCAAAGGTCTGCCGGAAAGAACGGTGGTCTATCGTCATGCTCTGCGCAATGCCATGATCCCTGTGCTGACTGTGCTTGGTTTGCAATTCGGCGCATTGCTGGCCGGGGCGATTGTCACGGAAACGATCTTTGCGTGGCCCGGCATCGGACGCCTGACGATCCAAGCGATCTCCGGCCGCGACTATTACCTTGTGCAAGGGTGCATCCTGGCGATCGGTTGACCTATGTCGCCGTGAACTTTCTCACGGATGTGCTCTATTCGGTAGCGAATCCACAGGATCCGGCAGTAGGCTGAACGAGAGTTCTCCTGCCTGGGCGATGCTTTCTGCTTGACCGTATATACAAGTTTGATAAAATGTATATATCAGGAGGTGCGCGATGGCCGTAACTATGACTTCGATTCGTTTGGACACTCAGTTAGCCGACGAAGCGGTCAGAATCCTTGGTGCGAAATCCCGAACCGATGCGGTGCATATCGCCCTTCGAGAAATCGTCGCTCTGAAGAAATTCAAGAAGTTAATGAAGAAGTACGAAGGTAAGGCAACGTTTCAAGGACACGTCGATTGATCCTGGTTCTCGACTCATCTGTGATTATTGACGATCTCCGGACACTGCGCCATCAAGAGAGGATCGAGTCCTTGATCGGCATAATCCGGACATCTGCTGTGGTCTTGGCCGAGTTGTGGCGCGGCGCGACAACACCCTCAGATCGCGAATTTCTGCGGAGCCTCGCGAGAAATCACCCCATCCTGATTCCGACCGAAAAGATTTGGATTGAATCGGGTGAAATACTATCTGCCATTCGAGCGGAGCGGGGCTTTACACCGGCGAAATTGCGGGACCTGCATTTTGACGCCCTGATTGCACTTAGTGTGCGTTCGCACGGCGCCCGCCTGATCACGACCAACCGGACAGACTTTGAACTGATTCGAAGTTATCGTGACTTCCATCTGGAAGTCTGGTAACTACGGTACAGGAGGTGGCGTCACTTTGATTGTCTTCATCCACTTCTCTACTAGCTGAGGCCATTCCGTTACCGGCAACTCTGTCTTGCGCAAGCCATAGCCGTGGCCGCCCTCGGCGTATAGATGCATCTCCGTCGGGACCTTCGCATTTTTCAGCGCCAGAAAATATACCGTTGAATTTTCCACGTGCACGGGATCGTCCTCGGCCTGAACGATAAACGTTGGCGGCGTTTTATCCGTGACGTGAATCTCGGCATTTGCCGCAAAGTTTTGCTCGGATAGCGCGAGGTATCCGGGATAAACGATTACGGCGAAATCGGGCCGGCAACTCACCTTATCCGAGTCGTCGACCGGATCGTACAGGCGCTGCTCGAAGTGCGTGCTCAGCGCGGCAGACAGATGCGCTCCGGCGGAGAATCCCAGAACTCCGATGTGCTTCGCATCGATGTGCCACTCCATGGCGTGAGAACGTGCGATGCCCACGGCACGCTGCGCATCCTGCAACGCCGCGGAAGACTTGGGAAACGGCCCGGAGTCGGGAACGCGATACTTCACCAGAATGCAAGTAATTCCCGCCGAGTTGAGCCAATCGCAAACTTCCGTACCTTCCAGATCGATGGCCAGGATTCGATAGGCGCCGCCGGGGAACACGACGATTGCAGTGCCCGTGTTGTTGGCTTTGGCGTATACACCGTGAGTGTCGGCTTCGACTACGTTGCCCAGCCGAATCAGCGGCTTTCCCGCGATCATATTGTCTTTGGAGTGGTCGTATCGATCTCGGGTGCGGAATTCGGCTGCGCTTCCCGGCGCGCCCTGTGGCCAAAGATCGAGCGTCAGATGCCCTGCAGCGGGCTGCCATGCGGGCTTTTGCGCCGATGCACCGATGGCGAGAAATATCAGAGCGACAAAAAGAAGAAGAAGCTCACGCATGAGCACCACCCTCGGTTTGCAAAATGGATACGAAGTGCCAAAGATGATCGCAGCCGACGAGCGCCACAGGCAAGTGTC
Source organism: uncultured Acidobacteriota bacterium (assembly GCA_963819455.1). Lineage (GTDB taxonomy): Bacteria > Acidobacteriota > Terriglobia > Terriglobales > Acidobacteriaceae > Sulfotelmatobacter. The sequence goes on along the minus strand of CAWFWF010000004.1, from coordinate 285,479 downwards.
CGGTATAAGATTGTCGGGCACAGTTCATGTCCGCTTCATCAACCATTTCGTTGCGCAGCAAAGTTGCTGGAAACGCGCGCCACAATCCGTCTGGCGGCCGTTGGCGCCGTGCTGGTCATCGTCTTTGTCATTTTCGCAATCTTCGCACCCTGGATCGCTCCGCAAGATCCAGCGGCGATTGATTTGCCTTCGCGCCTGACGACCGCATCGCACGCGCACTGGTTCGGCACTGACGAACTGGGCCGCGACATTCTTTCGCGAACGATTTATGGGGCGCGCATCTCGATGGCGGTGGGAAGCTGCGTCGTCCTCACTTCGCTGGTGCTCGGACTCATCATCGGTTCGATTGCGGGATACTACGGCGGCGGCATCGATCGCTTTGTGAATATTGTGCTGATGAATGCTTTCCTGTCGTTCCCCGGAATTCTCATTGCGATTGCGTTCGTGGCTTTCCGCGGCCCGGGAATCTTCAACCTCGTGATCGCGCTCTCTCTCGGCGGATGGGTTGGCTATGCACGGCTTGTTCGCGGACAGGTTCTTGCAGCCCGTGAGCGCGAATTTGTCGAAGCCGCTCGCGCGCTCGGCGCCACCGACTTGCGGATCATCGTTCTCCACATTCTTCCGAACATTATTCAGCCGGTCATTGTGCAGGCGGCGATCGGGATGGCGGGAGCGATCCTGGCCGAAGCGACCATGAGTTTTCTCGGCTTGGGAGTTCCGCCTCCAACGGCGAGTTGGGGAGCGATGCTCAACGACGGCCGCGCACATTTGTTCGATGCGCCTCATCTTGTGGTCGTGCCTGCGATCGCAGTGATGCTGGCGGTGTTGAGTTTCAATTTCATTGGTGACGCTCTGCGCGATTACCTCGATCCTCGTTCGCGTATCGAAGCGGGCCTCTAAGCACTCCTCTTTCGAGCTATCTTCCATACCATCTGTTACTTAGTCGCACGATCGTGTTGCGCGCAACATTTCTTGACACTGCGGGTTTCGTTCTCCTGTGGCCACAAGGTTCTAAGTACTGACGAAATCAAATCACGGAGAGAATTCCCATGAAGAGCACGATCAAGATCACGCTGTTCAGCGCTACGCTCGCTATGCTTGCGCTGCCTGTTGTGGCCCAGAGCACTCCCGCCGCTACGCCTGTAACCGGCCAGACAATTCAGAATCGCAAGGAAAACCAGCAGGACCGCGTTGCGAATGGAGTGCAAAGCGGCGAGTTGACTGCGGGTGAAACTGCGAACATCGAAAAGAAGGAAGCGGCCGTCAATCACGAAGAGCGAGCGATGCGCAAAGCCGACGACGGCAAGCTCACCACCGCCGACAAAGAGAAGCTGACGCGTCAGCAGAACCAGCTTTCCAAGCAGATTTACCAGGACAAGCACAACGGGGCAGTGCAGAATACAAATCCCAAGAGCGAAGTTGGCAAGCGCGAAGAAAATCAGCAGGATCGTGTCGCGCAGGGAATCAAGAGTGGCCAATTGACGGCCGGCGAAACCGCGCATATCGAGAAAAATGAATCGAAAATTAACAATGAAGTTCGGAATGACCGTGCCGCGAATGGCGGCAAGTTGACCGCGCAAGAGAAGAAGCAGGTCAACAAACAGCAGAATCGCGAGTCGCGCCAGATTTACCGCGATAAGCACAACGGCCGCCGCCAGTAGGTCGTAGGCGAAGTCGCAGAGTCTCGAGGTAGACCCCCGGTGCAGCCGGGGGTTTTCTTTTCGTTGGGAAAAGGCTGGTGTGCGAGCGAGCCTTCTGCCAGAATCGCTTGGGAATTACGATCTACTATGCGTGACGAGGGGGGAGTATCAGCCTCAGTTCGCACTCAGGCGTCGCTGCATCGGGCAACGTCCTCGCTTCCGTACGACCAGACCAGCACATCGCCATCTACGATGAGCAGTGCGAAATCTGCCAGGCGTTCGTTTCGTGGCTGAAGCTTCTCGATCGGCACGAGAAGGTGGCTTCCGTCCCAATCGTCGCTGCACTCCTGCCTGATATACACCCCGGTTTAGAGGTCGACGCCTGTTTGCGCGAACTTCACGTAGTGACACCGCGGGGGGAAGTCCGCCGCGGCTGGGACGCTGTCGCCGAACTAGCGCGCCTGTTTCCGGCAACGTTCTTGATCGGCTGGCTGGGCCGCGTGCCGCCATTTCGCTGGCTAGGCGATATTGCTTATCGCTTTATTGCACGCAACCGCTATGCGGTCAGCAAGTGCCGAGGCGGCGCCTGCGGAGTGGCTCGTCCCGATGAAGTGAAGAAAAAGTCCTTCTTCGGAACGTTCTGGAGTTGTTACCTCATCGGTTTGCTGATACGGCTGCCGCTGATCGCGGTCGCGGGAGTGCGCGACATGCTTGGACAATGGAGCGTCCACCTTCGCACGCTGCGCCGCCGCGTCGATTTCCCCGGGAACAAACTAACGATTTTGTTCCTCGGAGGTATTCCCTGCGACATCGTACCGCTTCTTTTTGGAGAGCTGTTCACCGCCATCATCTACGACGGAGTGCTGGTTGATCCAGGTTCTCCGCGCATGCGGCGCTCGCTAGCTCGGCACTTGCGGCGCTTACCGAAAGGCAGCATTTGCGCCGTAGTGGCGACGCATCACCACGAAGAGCACGTCGGCAACCTGAATTGGGCGGCACAAGCTACGGCTGCGCCACTCTACTTGTCCTCCGGCACCGCGAAATTGCTCGAGTCATCGTGGCGATTGCCATGGGTACGAGCCGCCATCATCGGCCAACCTGAGCCTCTGCAGCAGCCATTCGAGATCATGCAAGGCAGCATCCAAACCATTCATGGACAATTGGAGATTCTAGCGACACCCGGTCATTGCGACGATCATGTCGTGCTTTACGACCGAAGTGAGAAAGTCCTGATTGCTGGCGATGCTTTCATGGGCAGCTACTTTGCCACTCCGAATCCGGACGTGGACAGTTGTAAATGGATCGACACACTCGAGCGTCTTCTGGCGCTCGATATCGAAGTGCTTGTAGAAGGTCACGGGCATGTATATACCTTGCGTCCGGATTTTCCTGAAATTACCGGAGCAGTAATTCGGGAAGATCCGCACTTGGCCCTCAGTAAAAAACTCTTGTACCTGCGCTGGCTGCGTGAGCAGATCGAAGCGGGAACCCGCGAAGGCTTAGCCCCGTGTGCCGTGGAAGCGACCTGTTTTCCGTGGTCACGCGGCCGCACCTGGGAGAGCTTTTCGAAGAACGAATTGATCCGCATCCTAAGCCTGGGGCATTTCTCGCGATCGGAACTGGTGCGAAGTTTCGTGCGCGAGCAATCGCCTGGCGAGTTGTTTCCCACCGTCTTTCAAGCGCGTCTTTACCCGCCTGCGGATGGGGAACATCAGCAACCAGCCGAAGGGCGCCAATAGGACCCTTAAGTGCCTGAAAATGAAGGAAATTGCTTTCTTGACATATATCGCATATTGCAATATAAATATCTCGATCTGAAATAACGATCAAGACGGAAATGAAGCTGGGCGAAAAAATCCGGTACCTGCGCGAAGTCGAAGGATCGCTGCGCGGACTGGGCCGTCCGATGACGCAACTGGAGTTGGTGCGCGCCATCCGCGACGAAATCGGAAGCGCTGGCGGGAAGAAGGGCGCCAAGGGAAGCACGATGAGCCAGTCGTATCTTTCGCAGATAGAAAACGGATCGCGCCCGCACATGACGCAATCGTCGCGCGCGCTGCTGGCCAAGTTTTTCAAGGTGCATCCCGGATTTTTAGTGGACGATCCGGACGGCTACCACGCGGAGCTTACGTCCGACTTGCGCACGACGGAAGGCCAGCTCGATGTCTGGTTGTTGCAGGGCTCGGAAAAGTTCGCGAGCGATCCGGAGGTGAGCAATGTGCTCATCAAGGCCGCACGCGAAAAAGATACGCGCCGCTGTTTGATCCTGCTGGGCGCGATTTTGGATACGCCCGGACTGGCGGATCGCTTGCTTGAGGCGTTGCGCCCTGAGTCCGGAGTGGAAGGGAATCATCGCCGCGCGTCGAGCGCGGAAGGGAGGCGAATCCGATGACGTGGTCAGACTTTTACTTGATCTGTTTCGCGATCGGCTTTTGCTTCAGCTTTTTTTCATTTGTGTTCAGCGGATCGCGCTTCGGCCATTTGCACCTGCCGCACATTCACAGTCACGGTGGCGTACACGTTCCGGTTGCGCATGCTCCAGTGGCACACGGACCCGCGGCAGCAGGGAACGCGGCGTCGTCGCACGGGAGCGGTGCCGCGGATGCGCAAGGAACCCACGCGCACGGCCACGGCGTAAGTGTTTCGCCGTTCAATCCGCCGACGATCGCCGCTTTTCTGGCGTGGTTTGGTGGCGCCGGATATTTACTGACGCGATTTTCGGCGATGTGGGTCGGTGCCGGATTAATGCTGGCTGTCGTCAGCGGCCTGGTGGGCGGGGGAATTATTTTCCTGTTTGTCAGCCGGGTCTTGATCTCCGACGAGGAGTGTCTGGATCCCGCCGACTTCGAAATGGTCGGAGTGCTTGGCAAACTGGCGGTTCCGATTCGCGAAGGCGGCACTGGCGAATTGATTTATTCGCAGATGGGGACACGACGCGTGTGCGGAGCTCGCAGCGAGAGCGGCACCGCCATCCTCAAAGGAACTGAGGTCGTAGTCACTCGTTACGAAAAGGGAATCGCTTACGTCCGTTTGTGGAGCGAGATGTCGGGAGAGTCGGAGTAGCAGAGTCTGGGCAAGGAGCTTGCATGATTGCGAAATACAAATGGTTCTTGTTGGCAATGTGGCTGGCGCTTCCTGTCTCCGCGTTGAATTACTCGCGGGCGTGGAACCGGCTGCCGGTTCGGATGGCCGTTCATTTCGACGCCCACTGGCAGCCCAACGGCTACACATCGCGGGAGGGGGCGTTGCAACTGGGGCTCGGAATCATGGTTGTCTTGCTGGTGCTGTTCACCGTTGCGGGGCTAATCGCTGGCGCGGTGAAGCCAGTCGCAGCCTGGCCGATGCTGGCGGTTTTCTACGTGGTTCTGGGATTTGTGTTTTATGGCAACTACTCGATCGTGAAATTTAACCTGAGCGCGCAACCAGCGAATCCAGGATTAGTGGTTCCGCTCCTACCGGAGAGGAGTTTTCAATTGTCGGCTCTTGCTTGCAGGTCCCACGAATTATCTGCGAGCGCGAATCTCTAACTGAGAGTCGAAAACTGAGAACTGGTTTTACAAGAGGAGGCGTTATGCCGGAGATGTCCCGCATGGTTGAAATCTGGATTTTCGTTGCTTTGGGCGTTATGGTCCTGCTTTTCCTTATCAAGGGAGTGGCAAGCATCTATCGCAAAGCAGGCCCGCATGAGGCGCTCATCGTCTATGGCGTGGGTGGAACGCGAGTAGTCAAAGGACACGGCACGATGGTGATGCCGATGTTCCAGGTCTGCCGCGGTCTCTCGCTCGAACTGATGTCGTTCGATGTGGCCCCGCAGCAGGATCTGTACACCAAGCAAGGCGTCGCTGTGACCGTTGAAGCGGTCGCGCAGATCAAGGTGAAATCCGACGATGAGTCGATTCGCACCGCTGCCGAACAATTCCTTACCAAGACGCCCCAGGAGCGTGAAGGCCTGATCCGGCTGGTGATGGAAGGGCATTTGCGCGGCATTATCGGACAGCTCACGGTGGAAGAAATCGTAAAGCAGCCGGAAATGGTGTCGGACCGCATGCGCTCGACTTGCGCGGATGACATGAACAAGATGGGGCTCGAAGTCATCTCGTTCACGATTAAGGAAGTGCGCGACAAGAACGAATACATCACCAACATGGGACGTCCCGATGTGGCGCGTATCAAGCGCGATGCGGACGTCGCTACGGCAGAAGCCGATCGCGACACGGCCATCAAGCGCGCGGTAGCACAGCGGGAGTCCGCGGTGGCGAAAGCGCAGGCGGATCAGGAGCGCGTGCTGGCGGAGACGTTGTCCCTGGCGAAGCAGGCCGAGTCGCAGCGCGATCTCGAGGTGAAGAGAGCGCAGTTCCTCGAGGTCACGAAGCGGCAGCAGGCGCAAGCCGACAAGGCCTACGACATACAGACCAACATCATGCAGCAACAGGTGATCGCCGAGCAGGTGAAGGTGCAGCAGATCGAGAAGGAGCAACAGGTCAAAGTGCAGGAAGCGGAAATCAATCGCCGCGAGAAAGAATTGATTGCGACCGTGCTGAAGGGCGCGGAAATCGAGCGTCAGCGGATTGAAACTCTTGCGGCAGCCGAAAAACAGCGGCTGATTGCGGAGGCGGAAGGTCAGGCATCGTCGATTCGCGCACAAGGCGAGGCAGAAGCCGAGATCATTTTCAAGAAGGGCGAGGCCGAAGCCAAAGCGATGAATGTGAAAGCGGAGGCTTTCCAGGAATACAACCAGGCGGCAGTCATCGACCGCCTGTTCGCAAGTATGCCGGAAATCGTGAAGGCATTGGCCAGCCCGCTGGCGAATGTGGACAAGATCACGATCGTATCCACCGGCAATGGCGAAACGTCGGGGATGAACAAGATCACCGGCGACATCACGAAAATGGCGGCGCAGGTGCCGGCATTGTTCGAGACGCTGTCCGGCATGCCTCTGGGCGAATTGCTCGGGAAGGTGCGGCAGCTCGGCGATAAGGCTGCAAAGCCCGAATCACCGAATGCATAAAGCGGCGTCCGGCTTTCGGCACCCGCCTTTCGGGAGCCGAGAGCCGGAGCGCGGAAATCTCAGGAGCTAGTGATGGCGAACCAATCGAAGTACACAGGATGGGGCCTGGCGTTGGGAGCAGGGCTGGGCACCGCCCTCGGCGTGATGGCTGGACACGTGGCGGTTTGGCTTGCCATCGGAGTGGCGGTTGGCATGTCGCTGGGCGCGGCATCCTGGCGCAAGTCGGGATGTCCGGAGTGCGAACAGATCCATCGCGCTCACGACGTCCGCGGTAAAGAAATTAGAAGCTGAATTCAAGAAGGGAGTCGACTATGGCATTACTGGAGCGCGTTTCCACACTGGTCCGGGCCAATCTGAACGACCTGATCGACAAGGCCGAAGAGCCGGAAAAGATGATCAAGCAAGTCATCCTCGACATGCAGAACCAGCTTCTGCAAGTCAAAACGCAGGTTGCGATCGCGATCGCAGATCAGCACCTGCTCGAGAAAAGGCAGAAGGAAAATGCCGACAAAGTTGCCGAATGGATGCGCAAAGCGGAACTTGCCGTCGACAAGAAAGAAGACGATCTGGCGCGTGCCTCGCTGCAGCGCGTGGAAAGCTATCGCGAGCTGAGCGAGAACTTCACGCAGCAGGTCGCAGATCAGAAAGCGCAAGTCGAAAACCTGAAGTCCGCGTTGCGCGAGCTCGAGCAAAAGCTGACGGAAGCGCAGGCGAAGGCGGACGTGCTGATCGCGCAGCAGCGCCGAGCCCGAGCCGTGGGCAAGGCAAGCGATGCGCGATTGGCGTCGGGCGACGGGTCCAAGGCTGCGGCGTTCGATCGCATGAAGCGAAAAGTAGCGCACTCGGAGGCGCTGAGCCAGGCGAAGTCGGAAGTCGCAGGAGACAACATCGACGACCGACTCGCCGCACTCGAGAAGGAAGATCGCATTGAGCAATTGCTTGCCGAGCTAAAAACAAAACGCGGAGCGTAATTCAAATGGCGCGGGCACCTCGCCCGCGTCAAGCTCCCTCTTTCCATCTATACATTTTCCGTCGATACAAAGGAGGCAGTGTGATTCGGCGTAAGAGTAATCTGTTTATCGCCGCCGGTTCGTTAGCCCTTGCGGCAGGTCTCGGCTTGCGGCTGTTTGCTCAAGGAAATGTCTGGCACTTCGCGACTGGATTTTTCCTCGGTATGTCCATCGCTCTCATGCTCTTCGGATTGGCGAAACAGTCGCGACGCACCTCGCGGTGACCCCACCATCACCGCGCATTCCCTCGGCAACCGGAAAGGCTCCGAATGCAAACACATAGCTAACACGGAACAAATCCGTCGGGGTTGGGTTTACACAATCAGGCAATTCCAAGCGGAACCGAAGCCACCGGACCGTGCATGGGGCATCTGAAGCGCGCGCTTTGGACTTTCAAATCGAGGGAATAACTGATGAAGCATCTTGCAACCGTGGTGTTGCTGATTGTGGGCCTGACATTGGTGGGATGCGGTGCGAACAACAGTTCGAATCCTGCCAACGTCAATGGAACATGGAACGCGACGCTGCTCGACACTAACAACACAACCGTTTTTACCTTTGGAACTTCTTTGATGGTGAATGGCGACGGGTCGTTGACCATCTCCAACTTCAGCTTTACCACGAACTCACCCTGCTTCACATCGAATGAAACTGAAAGTGGATCCTTCACCCTGAACGGGAACTTCAACGGGAATGTGACCGGGAAGTTTGGATTCAATGTCCAATCCGGATCGCCGGCTGGAAACACGCTCGTTCTTTCCGGATCGGCGAATGGCAACACGATCTCCGGCACGTGGACTCTGACAGGAAGTACCGGCTGCACGGGTTCCGGCAGCTTTACGATGGTACGGCCCTGATTGCACAAGCGACCGTGCCCGGCGCAGCTTAAGGTTTTCGATGCTTGCGCCGGGCTGCGGTACTTCCCGCCAGAAACCTCCGCAGATCCTTACATCCATTGACGGGTCTGCCCGCATCTCTCTATTCTCGTAGGGATCCCAATTTCAAGGACGGTACATGAAGAAGCTTCTCCTGCTCGTGCTGGCGCTGGAACTCGTGGTTTGTGGCTGTGGAGGTAAGAACACCACGACTACGGCAAGCACGTCGACCAGTGGAAATTGGGAAGCCCAATTGACCGGCGGCACGGAACAGGCGAGCCTTGTGAACTTCGTGGTGGCATTTTCCGTCACCAATAGCGGCCCGCTCGACATCACGGGCTTTTCTTTCATAAACGACGGCGCTTGTTTTGCTACCGGAGTGAATAGCGAGAGCGAAACTGGATCGGCCAGTTTCACAACCGCTTCTACGGGAGCCGTGACTGGAACGTTGAACCTTGCAGTCACCGGTTTGAACCCTGCCGGGAATGTGTTAACCCTTACGGGCGCGCTCACTGGAACATCCAACGGCACGACGACGACTACAGGAACCCTCACCAATGGAGTGGTTGTTGGAACGTGGATGCTCAGCGGCGGCGCGGGAGATCCGAGCTGTACCGGCAGCGGCAGCTTCGTGATGTGTGAGAACGCGAGTGCCTGCACGACCACGGGTTCCTAGCTCTCATCTGTCCGCACTTCCTTCCTCTCGTCCCACTGCTATACAGTGAAGGCCATGAAGCGATCGCTTGAAGAGATTGCCGGCGCCGTCGGCGCGCGCGTCGCAGGTGATGGCAGCGTGCAGATCAGCGGTGTTGCCAGCTTCGAGTCGGCGACGCCCGAGGATCTGGTATTCGTCGAAGATGAAAAACATATGGCCGCGGCTCTGCAATCGAGAGCCGGTGCGGTCGTTGCCGGCGAGTTCGCTGCCTCTATTTCTACTGACCGCTCACTACTAATCAGCGATCATCCCAAATTGTCATTTGCACGCGCTGCGGCATTCCTGCGACGCAGCATGGGAGACGGCGATGCGAAGACTTCTGTGCATGGCAGTGCGGTTGTCGATCCGACGGCGGAGATCGGCGCGGGAGTTTTCGTCGAGGAACGAGCAGTAATTGGCGCAAAAGCTAGGATTGGCGCAGCCTCGCGCATCGGTGCAGGGAGTGTGATTGGCGAACAAGTTGTCATCGGCAAGGCCTGCCAGATTTATCCGAACGTCACGATTTACCCGGCTACGAGCATCGGCGATCGAACTATCATTCACGCGGGCGCGGTGCTCGGCAGTGACGGCTTCGGTTACGTTCGCGACCGCAAGCGCGGACATTACGAGAAATTTCCCCAGGTGGGGCGGCTGGTGATTGAAGACGACGTCGAGATCGGCGCCAACGCCACAATCGACCGCGGCGCGCTCGATGAGACGCGCATTCGCCGCGGAACGAAAATCGATAACCTGGTTCACATCGGACACAACTGCCAGATCGGCGAAGATGTCGTCATCGCCGCGCAGACAGGATTATCAGGAAGCATCGTGATTGAAAATGGCGTCATACTCGGCGGACAGGTTGGCATCGGAGAGCATGCTCGCATTGAAGAGGGCGTGATGCTCGGCGGGCAGGGCGGCGTTCTGCCCAATAAAGTCCTCCGCGGCAAAGGAACGGCATTCTGGGGAACTCCCGCGCAGCCCTTGCGCGAATATCTGAAACAGCTGGCGACGCTGGCCCGCCTCGCGAAAAAGGACTGACCTGTGGCTGTCGTCGTTATCGGCGGACATTCGCGCAGCGTCGGCAAGACCAGTGTCGTCGCCGGAATCATCGCTGCATTGCCGCAATTTGAGTGGACCGCGGTCAAGATCACGCAGTACGGTCATGGCATCTGCTCGGCTAATGGCGAGGCCTGCGATTGTGCCACTGGCGATCACTCGTGGGCCGTCACGGAAGAGCGCGACCGTTCCGGCGAATCGGACACTTCCCGGTTCCTGCTCGCGGGAGCGACGCGAGTTTTTTGGGCGCGGACCGAGCAAGGTCACCTTGCCGAAGCGATGCCGACTCTGCGCCGCCATATTCAGCAGGCCCGCAATGTCATTGTCGAATCGAACAGCGTAATGAAGTTTCTACGGCCGAATTTGTATCTGACTGTGCTCGATCCGGCAAGGGCAGATTTTAAGGATTCGGCGCGCGAATTTCTGGACCGCGCCGACGCGGTCATTCTGCACGAGGCTCCCGGGGGAGCCGCGTGGCAATCGGTGTCGCTGAAACCTGTCGCCAACCGTCCCATGTTTTCGATCAAGCCACCGGAGTATGTCACCGCGGAAATCGTAGATTACGTCCGTACCAGCCTTACCGCGAGACAGGCTCAAACGTAGGGCTGTTGACTGAGAGTGTCTACTGTTAAAACAGCGAACTGAAGGAGTGAGAGGCGTGAGGGTCGGAGATAAAGTTAGGCTTACTGGAATCCCGCCTGACGTTCACGATGACGAGAAGTTGCAGACTCGCAGATTGTTTGAGAAGTGTGTGGGGCAGACTTTTACTATCGCAGGATTGAAGGCCGTGGAGGGGCTGCCATATCAGCTTGTTCAGCTTGATGTGGGTCACATTATCGAAAAAGCCTCTTATCTTGAATCGATTTGGGTTGAACCAGAGTATCTGCAGCTTGAATCGCCCCGGTAGCACGAAGTGGATATCGCCGGTCTGAGACAGTCGCAGACCACCCCTTTGCTATCCTTGAGCGTGCGGCAAATTCATTACAGCGCCTGGCTGTTGGCTTTATCCTCAGCGGTGTTGCAGATCGTCATTTTTCCGCTTCCAGGCACATACGTTCTCTCATGGTTCGCGTTGACGCCATTGCTTCTCGCACTGCTGCGCGCTCGCCCAATCGGTGAACTTGAGGTCCCGGGATCATCGAGATTGCAGCCCGCCTCGCCGTTCCAAGGATTTCTGCTGGGCTATCTCTCTGGAATCATTTTCTTCGCCGGAACTTGCTATTGGATCTTCGATACCATGCGCCACTTCGGTGGCCTGAGCGCGCCGATGGCCGGGCTGGCACTCTTTCTTTTCTGCTGTTATCTCGGCCTGTACAACGGACTGTTCGGATTGTTGATCGCTCTGATCGCTAGCCCGCGTGATCATCGTCGAGTTCTTTTAAGCGCTCCCTTTGTTTGGGTAGCGGTAGAGTTGGCCCGAACACGCATCACGGGATTTCCCTGGAATCTGCTGGGCATTTCTCAGGTGGACAACATCGCGCTCAGCCGGATTTCAAGCTGGACGGGTGTGTACGGAGTTTCATTCGAAATCGTTCTAGTGAATGTAGCGCTCGCTGCCGCGTTCCTGCTTCCGCGACCGAAGCGTGGAGCGATGTTAACTGCGGCGTTGGCCGCAGCCGCGGTGCTGCAGGCGGGTCGCTTGATCCCAGTCCCTACTGCCAAGGGCGACCATCAGGCGCTACTGGTGCAACAGAACCTGTCCGTTTCGGCCAGTTGGAATCCGGCTTTCTTTCAGCAGACGATCACCGAGTTGACGGAACTTTCTTCAAGATCCGCCAGCACGCTTTCCGGATCGAAAGTGGATCTTCTCGTCTGGCCCGAGTCACCGGCGCCTTTCTTCACCAACGATCCTAAGTTTCGCCAAGTGATAAGCGAAATGGCACGCAAGACCGGAGTATGGGTCGTTGTGGGTTCGATCGGGAGCAATGCTCCCACTCCCAATTCGGAAGGCCCGCTCTTCAACTCGGCCGCGCTGGTAAGTCCATCGGGGGAGTGGAAACAACGTTACGACAAAGCGCATTTAGTCCCGTTCGGCGAGTACCTTCCGTTTCCCAGCCTGTTCGCTTTTGCGGGCGGTCTCACGAAAGAGGTTGGGCAGTTCGAGCACGGCGTTTCGCACATACCGCTTCATGCAGGCAGCGAGGAACTCGGGACCTTCATCTGCTACGAGTCCGTATTCCCGGACGAGGTGCGCCAGTTTGCCAACAATGGCGCACAGGTGTTTGTGAACATCTCGAACGACGGTTGGTACGGCGATAGCGGAGCTTGGGCACAGCATCTCAACCAGACGCGGATGCGTGCGATCGAAAATGATCGCTGGATCTTGAGCGCCACCAATACCGGCCTGACCGCATCGATCGATCCCGCGGGACGAGTCATCGCACAGACTCCGCGCAAAGAACGCGCTACCCTGATGGCTCCCTACTCGCTTGAATCTGACACAACGTTCTATGCTCGGCACGGCGATTGGTTCGCATACGCTTGTGCGATAATTTCTTTGGGAGCGCTGGGTTCGCGCTTCTTATTATCCGCAGGCCGCAAGAAGGTTGAAACGTCCTCATGAATCAAGAGTTGCCGCAGGAATACGAGAAGCTCAGCAAGAAAGTCCACGATCTCCGGGAGTATCTTTGACGCGGACAAAGTCCGTCCGCAGCTAGCTGAAATCGACAAACAGGCATCCGACCCGAACTTGTGGTCCAATCCACAGCGCTCGCAGCAGGTCATGCGCGAGAAAAAGCGCCTGGAGCACGTCCTCACCACCGATGCTGATCTCGCCCGTCGCAGCGAAGACATCAAGGCCTATTTTGATCTCGCGCAGGAAGGCGAGAATGTCGAAGCCGACTTGCAGCGGGAAATCGGATCCCTGCGCGAGTTACTCGATAAACTCGAAACCGAGACTTTGCTTTCGGGCGAGAACGACGCCCGCAACGCCATCGTCACCATTCATCCCGGAGCAGGCGGCACCGAGTCACAGGACTGGGCTGACATGCTGTTGCGTATGTACCTGAGATGGGCGGAGCGGCAAGGCTTTGAGACCATTCTCTACGACTATCAGCCGGGCGAGGAAGCCGGCCTCAAGTCCGCAACCTTCGCCGTGAATGGGGAATACGCTTTCGGACTGCTACAGGGAGAAATCGGAGTGCATCGGCTGGTGCGCATCTCTCCGTTCGATCAGGCAAAGCGCCGCCATACGTCCTTCGCCAGCGTCTATGTTTCGCCGGAAATTGACGACAGCATCGACATCGTCATAAAGCCCGAAGACATCCGCATCGATACGTACCGGTCCAGTGGCAAGGGCGGACAGCACGTCAACACCACGGACTCCGCTGTGCGCATCACTCACATCGAAACCGGTCTGGTGGCGAATTGCCAGAATGAACGCTCGCAGCACAAAAATAAAGAACGCGCGATGAGCATGCTGCGCTCGAAACTTTACGAATTTGAGATGGAGAAGAAGCGCGCGGCCACCAAGAAGATTGAAGATTCGAAGCTCGATATCGAATTCGGTTCGCAGATCCGGTCGTACGTCCTGCAGCCGTATCGCATGATCAAGGACCATCGCACCAAGCTTGAAGTCGGAGATGTAGACCGTGTCATCGACGGAGATCTGCAGCCTTTCATCCGCGCTTATCTGTTGGCGCGGCGCGGAGAGAAGTCGTGAAGCGCGCGCGGAAAAAGCTTTCGCCACAGAAAGCAAAGAGTGCACAGCCGAAATCAATTCTTGGACCGCGCTTCCTGAAGGCGTTTGCGTTCGCTGCCGCGAAGCACTCCAAACAAACTCGCAAGGCTTCGACGATCCCATATATCGCTCATCTGATGGGGGTGGCGTCGCTCGTGCTCGAAGCCGGCGGCGATGAAGATACGGTAATCGGAGCTCTTCTCCATGACGTGGTCGAAGATTGCGGTGGAAAGCCGATGTTAAAAGAAGTCCGTCGGCGGTTTGGCAGCCGCGTCGCCGAAATCGTCGATGGATGCACCGATGCGGATACCACGCCGAAGCCGCCTTGGCGCGAGCGTAAGGAAACTTACATCGCTCGTTTAAAGAAGGAAGGGCCCGACACTCGGCTCGTTTCGGCGGCCGACAAGCTGAGCAATGTTCGATCGATTCTCAGCGATTACCGCGCCATTGGTGAAGCCGTTTGGTCAAGGTTCAACGGGGGGCGCGACGGCACGCTTTGGTACTATCGGACTTTACGAGACGAATTTCTGCGCAACAAGCCGAATCGCATCACGCGGGACTTCGATCTGGCGGTGGCCGAACTCGAAGCCTTGACTGCGTTGAAGCCAAACTCGTCCATTCGCAAGCACGCGAAGCGAGGATGAATATATGTCGCGCATGATCGATCAAATCCGCGCTTCGAAGTTGCCCTCGAACATGATGCAGTTCGCTGCTCGCGGCGCGCTCCAGGTTCCGCCTGCCGAAAACATCGAAATTCTTGTTTATTTGGCTCGCTATAACAAGGTATTCGGCGACACAGCGCGGATGACGCTCGCGGGCTGGGACGAGAAGTCTTGCATTGCTTCCGTCGCGGATCCCCAAACGCCGGCGGAGGTGTTGAATTACTTTGTGTCGAGCGACAATGTACGTCCCCGCCTGCTCGCTACGTTGCTGGAAAATCCCTCTGTCTCCGAAGCCCATCTGGTGAAGCTGGCTACATCGGCTATGCGGGACACGATCGAAATCATGCTCAAGAGCGAGCGCGTGCAGACGCTGCGCGGTGTGCTTGACGCGCTGAAGGCGAATCCGTATCTGAAGAAAGAAGAAGCCGAGGCATTGCGTGCCGCGACCTCTGAGATACCCGGATCAGCAAGCGTCGAGAATCCGGGGGAGCCCCTCGCGGCGGTCTCGAGTACGGCCAATCCTGCCGACGATCTGCCTCCCGATCCTGAAGACGAGGAAGCCGTCGCTGCGTACCTGAAAAAACACGCCGATGACATCGCCGCCGAAGGAGAAAAGCCATTTCAGGCGGTTGGCGGAGTCTTCGATTTGCTCGGAGAGAATTATTTCCCGGTGACGCAAACCGCGGATGCACCCGAGCCCGCCGCGCAGCCGGCCGTGGCCGCGAAGCCCGCTGCACCCGCGAAGCCGCAAGTTGCCGTGCGCGAAAACTCTGTCCAGAAAATAAATCGGCTCGACGTAAAGGGCCGTATACAGCTGGCGTTGAAAGGCAACAAGGAAGAGCGTTCTTTGCTGATCCGCGATGGCACCAAGGTAGTTGCTTTGGCGGTGCTCGAAGCTCCGAAACTTTCCGATGGGGAAGTGGAGAAATTTGCCAGCCAGAAGAATGTTCTGCAAGCGGTGCTGCGGCAGATTCCGTTGAAACGACGTTTTATGAAGAATTACATCGTCGTGCGCAATCTGTGCGCGAATCCGCGCACTCCGCTGGACCTTGGCCTGGGGTTGATGAAAAATCTGCTCATCGCGGACCTGAAAAATCTGGGCAACAACAAAGATGTTCCGGAGACGATCCGCAAACTTGCGTTGAAGATGTACAAGCAGAAGTTAGACGCCGCCAACAAGAAGTAGCAGAAGGGAATTCCGCTGCCGTGCCGCAATCCGACCGAATCGCCGAACTTCTCAAGC
Source organism: uncultured Acidobacteriota bacterium (assembly GCA_963819455.1). Lineage (GTDB taxonomy): Bacteria > Acidobacteriota > Terriglobia > Terriglobales > Acidobacteriaceae > Sulfotelmatobacter. The sequence goes on along the minus strand of CAWFWF010000004.1, from coordinate 269,609 downwards.
TCTCCAAAACCATCGCTGTTGTCGGACTCTCCTCGAGCCCCATGCGCGCCAGCTACGGTGTGAGCGCTTACATGCAAAGCCACGGATACCACATCATTCCAGTGAATCCGCAGATCGAGGAGTGTCTCGGCGAGAAAGCCTACGCGTCGCTGCTCGACGTTCCCGACAAGATCGACATCGTGAACATCTTTCGCCGGCCGGAATTTGTCGAAGAGGTTGTGGACCAGGCGATTCACCTCAAGGTGCCGGCCATCTGGATGCAGGAGGACGTGATTCACGAGGCTGCCGCCGAAAAAGCCCGCCAGGCGGGCATCTTCGTCGTAATGGACCGCTGCATCCTGAAGGAACACGCGGCGCGTCCGCGGTAATTAGCGGTTCACTCCGATAAAGACGGCGCTGGCATCATCGCGGACACCGGCACCATTCGAAAATGACCGGACGTCGTCGACGATGCTGACGGCAGATGCGCCGGCCTTGATCGAATGCTCCGCCAGTCGGCACGCTCCATACTCTTCGCCGCTGCTGTTTTCGGCCTCGGTGATTCCGTCGCTATAGAAAATCAGGCGAGATCCGGGCGAGAGCAAAATCTCCGTCTCCGAATAGTCGCCATAAGCCAATCCCAGAGGCAGCCCGCGATCGACATCGATGAAATGCTCTCCCTCGTCGTCGATAAAGAGCGGACGCAGATGCCCGGCATTGGCGAACACGACCGACTGTGTTGCCGGATCGAGAACCGCGTAAACCAGAGTCACGAACTTTCCTGCGGGAAAATCGTTGACCAGCAACTCGTTCAGCCGGTCAGCACTTTGCCCGGGCTGCAGCAGGCCTCGGCGAGTGAGCGCATCATGCCGCGGGTTGCCGACATCAGGAGAGCCGCCGCAGTGCCTTTGCCCGACACATCTGCCAAAACAATTCCCCAGCGACCGTCAGGAAAAGGAATGAAGTCATACCAGTCTCCGCCAACGGCGCGAGCCGGCACGCTGCGACCCGAAATCACGAACCCCGGAACATACGGAGAGCTCTTCGGCAGCAGCGCCTGCTGGATGGCGCGAGCCTCTTCGGCGTCACGATCGAGCACGGCGCGTTCGGCTCTCTCAACTCGCAGACGGCGCGCGTTAGAATCGCGACCGCGACGTGATCGCAGAGTGCCTGCAAGAGCCGCAACTGCTGGCGAGGAAAGCCATCGACATCTGGATGGGACGCTGTGAAAACGCCCACCAGTTCCTCACCGGCGCGCAAAGGAATCGCTACTTCGGAGCGCGTGGAATGGTGGCACGCAATGTAGTACGGATCCTCGAGAACATCGGGTGCGTAGCGAGTCTGGCCCGTCGACGCGACATATCCGACCATGCCTTCGCGCCCAACCTTCAGGCGATATCCCTTGTCATGCGCATCGCAACCTTCGACTCCCGCGAGAACCATTTCTGCGCGATCTTCATCATGAAGGTAGATGCTGGCCTCGACGCAGCCAAACGAAGAAGTGACCTCGCTGACGACGCTGTCGATCAGCAGATCGAGGTCGAGGATCGAGGTGATCTTGTGCGCAGCTTTCTGCACACGCTGCAGGTCTTCGATGATGTCAGGCGAAAGCCCGCGTGGAGAAGTTTCGACGACAGCCAGAGGACTCGGGAGTGCGGCCATAGTTGCGCATCCTATTTGTTCAGGTTGATTAAAAGATGCGGCGGAGAGGACCTAAGATTCTTTCTTTTCGTGCGTAGGAGAGTCGCCCGCGGCCCGCGAACGCTGGCGTTTTACGTCGTCCATTCGCTCGCGTATACGTTTTTCGATGCCTTCATTGGTCGGACGATAATAGGTTCGATCGCGCAAATTGTCAGGCAAGCACTGCATGTCGGCGACCTTTGCTTCGAGATCGTGCGCGTACTGATATCCGTGGCCGTAGCCGAGCCCTTTCATCAGCTTCGTGGGCGCATTGCGAAGGTGCAGCGGCACTGCCTCGGCCGCGGTTGCTTCCACGTCTTTCAGCACGTCTCCGTAAGCGGTATACAAGGCATTGGATTTTGGCGCGACGGATAGATAGACGACGGCTTGTGCCAGCGCGAGATTGCCCTCGGGCATGCCGATGAAATCCACTGCGTCGCGCGCTGCCATGCAAAGTGAAAGAGCGTTTGGTTCGGCAAGACCAATGTCTTCCACGGCCATCCGCACCACGCGACGCGCGATGTACAGGGGGTCTTCGCCCGCTTCCAGCATGCGTCCCAACCAGTACAAGGCAGCGTCGGGATCGCTGTTGCGCACTGATTTGTGCAGCGCCGAAATCAGGTTGTAGTGTTCTTCGCCGCTTTTGTCGTAGAGCAGGATGCGGCGTTGTAGCGCATCGCGAACGATATCGTCGGTGATCTCGAGCCCACCGTCAGAATTCTTTTGTGCCAGCCCAGCCGCAACCTCGAGTACGTTGTATGCGCTGCGCGCGTCTCCGCTCGTATAGCTGGCGATGGTTTTCAGCACGTTGTCGGATGCGCCGACGTTCATGGTTCCGAGTCCGCGTTCCCGATCGGAGAGTGCTCGCCGCAGCAGGCTAACGATCTGATCTTCGGTGAGCGGTTGCAAAACATAGACGCGGGATCGCGAGAGCAGCGCCGAATTAATTTCGAACGATGGATTCTCGGTGGTGGCCCCGATCAGCCGGATGTTCCCTTTTTCCACGTGCGGCAAGAAAGCGTCTTGCTGTGCCTTGTTGAAGCGGTGAATTTCGTCGATGAACACGATGGTGCGCGTGCCGTATTGCTTGGCGCGTTCCGCATCGGCCATCACTTGCTTAATTTCCTTGATTCCGGCCAGCACGGCGGAAAACTCGATGAACTCCGCTTTCGTCATGTTGGCGATGATCTTCGCCAGCGTTGTCTTGCCTGTACCGGGAGGTCCCCAGAAGATCAGTGAACCGGAATCGTCGCGTTCAATCTGTACACGCAGAGGCTTGCCCGGGCCGATGAGGTGCTCCTGCCCGGCGTACTCGTCGAGGGTCCGCGGACGCATACGATCCGCGAGAGGACGAGTCTTGTCGGCCGTGCCACCGGCATTCGGAATGGGTTGAAACAGACTCATGCGGTTTTCAGTGCGACAAGACTTTGGGACTTTCGGCGAACTGCAAATCGGGCGCTTGTGGGAGGGCGCCAATCTCAGCCGCATAGCGGTAGAACAATTGCAGCCCCTCGCGACAATCGGCGTCGAGTTGGTAGTAAATATTCTGCGTCAGATATTCGCGAACATTTGTCTCGTCGAGTCCAATGCGCGGAGACCAGTCGCGAACGATCCGATCAAGGTTCGGTGGATTGAGGCCGTGGTCTCGGGAGTCGCGAAAAATCGCGGGTAAATTCAGCGAGGGATCCGCTTCTATCAGCGCATCGCCGCGAACAGCCCAGAAAGCGAATACGAATGGCTTGCCTGTGTGGCGAATCCATTCCTCCGCGAGATCGAGCGTGTAGTAGTGCGCGCGGTCAATCTGCAAGGCGGGATCGCCGATCACCAAACCGGCATCGCATTCCGCCAGCATGTTTTCGATGACGGGCTCCATGGGAGAATAACTGCGCTCACCCCCCATCCATTTCGCGAATAAGATCTTCGTCAATGCGACCGAAGTCATCGATGAAGTATCGAGTGCGATCGTCCGCACCTGCTCAACAGGAACTTTGCTTACCAGCAGAATGGAGCGCACGGGCTGACGCGAGGCAATCGCCACATCCGGAAGAATCTTCAGTCCCGGAATTTGCGTATAGGCTGCGGCGGGAATGATGCCGATATCGGCCGATCCATCGGCGAGACTGCGGGCGCACGCCGAAGGCAATGTATAAGAAATATCGAACTGCTGGCCCACCTGGCTGTGCTCGAAATCCCACATCAGCGGAGCCGTATTCAGGTAGGAAATCGCCGAAATCCGCAAACTTCGCATTCTTTCCACAATATTAACAAAGCATTGTGACATGTGACCTTGACAGCGTTCTCCCGCCATCCTTACAGTCCGCTCTGAGAAACGATTGTGTTGAATGACGTCAGTACGCTACCCGCCACCCGTGTGCTTCATTGGCTCTCGCTAAAACTTACGCCGGGCTTGGGACCGACGCGCTCCCGCAAATTAGTTGATCACTTTGGCTCCCCGGAAGCGGTCTTCCGCGCCTCGCTTACCGAACTGGAGAGCACTGGCATCCAGGCAGTTTCTGCACAATCCATTGCGACGGGCAAGTCAATGGAGTTGGGTAGGGAAGAGTTGGCCCGGGCGTCGGATGCGGGCGTCGCCGTTGTCTCGATGGACGATCCGCGTTACCCGGAGCGCTTGAAAGAGATTTACGATCCGCCGCTCGTCCTTTATGTGCGCGGCGATCCCGAATTGCTGGCCAAACCGGGCATTGCGGTGGTGGGGACGCGCCATCCAACGCCATACGGTTCGGGCATGGCGGAGCGCTTGGCTTGCGACTTGGCGGGCCAAGGTCTGGTCATTATTAGTGGCATGGCGCGCGGGGTCGATACGGCCAGCCATCGCGGCGCAATCTCCGCAAAAGGGAAGACGGTCGCCGTGTTTGGCACGGGAGTGGATGTCATTTATCCCAAGGAAAACTCGCGACTCTCGGAGCAGATCCTCGCCTTTGGCGGCGCATTGATTTCCGAGTTTCCAATGGCATCGTTTGCCGCCCCGCAGAACTTCCCAATTCGCAACCGCATCATCAGCGGGATGTCGGTTGGCGTGCTCGTTGTTGAAGCCGCCGAATATTCGGGTACGCGCATCACCGCGCGCCTCGCGCTCGAGCAGAATCGCGACGTCTTTGCCGTTCCCGGAAACGTGACCAACAAGAACTCATGGGGACCGAACACGCTCATCAAACAGGGCGCGAAGCTGGTTGCGACCTGGGAAGACATTTGGGAGGATCTCCCGACAGAAGTACGACTTGCGCTGACGCCCGCTACCCCGCCTGAATCCCAAAGCTCAACGCCGGCATCTCTATTTCCGGACGAAGGGCTCCCTCCTCACGAAAAGCGAATCCTTAGCCTGCTGAAAGCTGACGAAGCCACGCACATCGACGAAATCGTCGAAAAGCTGGAAGCCGAATTGTCCGCCTCCGAAATCTTCGCGGCCCTGTTCGAACTTGAACTATGCAGCAAAGTTCGCCAGATGCCGGGGAAGAATTTTGTAAAAAGCTTTTAGCTGATAGCTCCTAGCTTCTAGCTAGGCACGTGGGAGGAGACCGATGGAAGACTTCAAGAACCTGAAAGTTTGGGCTAAAGCTCATCAGCTGACGCTTGCGGTTTACCAACGCACTCGCGGATTCCCGAGGGAAGAAATCTACGGCGTGACCAGCCAGATGAGGCGCGCCTCTGCTTCCGTCGGAGCAAAATATTGCCGAAGGATGTGGTCGACGGTCCGATCCTGAGATGAAGCGATTCCTCCAGATAGCACGAGGCTCGGCAAGCGAGTTGGAATATCACCTCTTACTCGCGCGAGATCTGGGGTTCTTGACGTCGGCCGAGTTCAAAGATTTGAAAGAGAAAGCCATGGAAATTCAACGAATGCTGGCTTCATTAGTACAGCGTTTACAGCGTCCGATTCTGGCTAAGAGCTAGCAGCTAAGAGCTAGAAGCTTTCACACGTAACTTGTTGCTTTCCTCCCATTCGTGCTAGCTTCGGAAAAACGTACTGCAAGAAATTGAGGATCCATTGTCAAAAGGTTTAGTCATTGTCGAGTCGCCAACCAAGGCGAAAACTATCGAGAAATATCTCGGTAAGGGATTCACCGTCGAGGCCTCGTTCGGCCACGTGCGGGACCTGCCCAAGAGCACACTCGGTGTCGACATCGCGAACAACTTCGAGACCGACTACGTGGTCATCCCCGGCAAGGAGAAGGTTGTCGCCAAGCTGAAAAAACTTGCATTGTCTGCCGACGCCATCTACCTCGCGCCTGACCCGGACCGCGAAGGCGAAGCGATTGCCGCCCACCTGGCTTTCGAACTCGGTGATGGCAACGGCAAGAAGAAGAAAGCCAAGAAAGCGAAAAAGGGTGAAGCGGAAGCGCCGCCGCGCATTCAGCGCGTCACCTTCAACGAAATCACTAAGCGCGCCGTGCAGGCCGCATTCGAACATCCGCGCGCCATCGATCAGAATCTCGTCGATGCGCAGCAAGCTCGCCGCGTGCTCGATCGCCTCGTCGGATATCAGGTATCGCCGCTGCTTTGGGATAAAGTTCGCCGCGGTCTCTCCGCCGGCCGCGTGCAGACTGTTGCCTTGCGCCTGATTGTCGAACGCGAACGCGAGATCAAAGCATTCCAGAAAGTTGAATACTGGACGATCGATGCCAACCTCGCCGCCAATAAGCCTCCCGCGTTCGACGCCCGCTTCCTGGGCAAGGGCGAGGAAAAAGTCGAAGTCAATAACGGAGAGGATGCCGAAAAGATCCGTGCCGCTCTTGAAAAGGCGGATTGGATCGTTCGATCCGTCGACAAGAAAGAGCGTCGCCGGAATGCGGCACCTCCGTTCACGACCAGCAAGCTGCAGCAGGATTCGTCGCGCAAGCTGCGCTTCAGCGTGAAACGCACCATGATGATCGCGCAACGGCTCTATGAAGGCGTGGAACTTGGCGGCGAAGAAGGCTCGGTCGGTCTCATTACTTATATGCGTACCGATTCGACTCGCGTGGCGCCAGAAGCGATCCAGGAAGTGCGCGAATACGTCGGCAAGGAATACGGTCCAACGTATCTGCCGGAGTCGCCCAATACGTTTAAAGAGAAAAAAGATTCGCAGGGAGCGCACGAGGCCATCCGTCCGACATCGGCGATGCGCCATCCCGACCAGATGAAACAGTACCTGAAAGAAGATGAGTTCAAAGTCTACAAGTTGATCTGGCAGCGCTTTGTGGCCTCGCAGATTAATCCCGCGGTCTTTGATCAGACAACGGTCGATATCGATGCGAAAAATGGCAGCGAAGTGTTCTGGTTCCGCGTCACCGGATCGGTCCTGAAGTTCGACGGATTCCTTCGGGTTTACGAAGAGTCAAAAGACGGCAAAGACGAGGAAGATGAAGAACTGAAGCACAAGCTTCCAGCCCTTGAGACGGGACAGAAACTTACGCTCAAGGAACTGAAGCCGGAGCAGCATTTTACCGAGCCACCGCCTCGCTTCAACGAAGCATCTCTGGTGAAAGAACTGGAAGAACGCGGCATCGGCCGGCCTTCCACGTACGCTGCGATTCTCACGACGATTCAGGAGCGGCAGTACGTGCAGAAAATTGGCGGCAAGTTCACGCCCACAGAAATCGGATTGGTCGTTACCGACTTGCTGGTGGAAAACTTCCGCGACATCTTCGATCTGCAATACACGGCGCGTCTCGAAGAAGAACTCGACGAGATCGAAGAAGGCAAAGAGAAGTGGCAAGACGCCATGGCCGACTTCTACAAGAAGTTCCAGAAAGATCTCAAATATGCCGAAAAGCATATGGAGAACATCAAGCGGATGGAGAAGCCCACCGACGAGAAGTGCGAAAAGTGCGGCTCACCGCTGGTGATTAAGTGGGGAAGGCACGGGTCGTTTTACGCGTGCAGCACCTACGATAAGGAAGATCCAAACACCTGCACCTTCACGAAAGAAAATCCGATCAACCTGCCCGATCTTGACTCTGCCGACATGCAGGGAACGGGCGCGGCGGAAGAATACTGCGAAAATTGCGGCCGGGTCATGGTCCTCAAGCGCGGTCGCTTCGGCCAGTTCATGGCGTGCACGGGTTATCCGGATTGCAAGACGACACGGCGTCTGGATCAGGGAAAGAAGGTCCCAGATATCCCGCTGGACGAACTTTGCCCGAAATGCGGACGGAACATGATGATCCGCCACGGGCGCTATGGAGAATTCACGACTTGCAGCGGATACCCCGAATGCAAGTATGTGAAGCAGAACTTCATCGGCGTGAAATGCCCGGAGTGCAAAGACGGCGAGCTGGTCGAGAAACGCGCACGCAAGGGCAACACGTTCTACGGCTGCGGAAATTATCCGAAGTGCAAATTCACTTCGGCGCACAAGCCCATCCCGGAGAAGTGTCCGAGTTGCGGCAGCGAATACCTGGTCGAGAAGAACCTGAAGGCTGGACCGGTGATCGCCTGCCCGAACAAGGAATGCGACTTCGAAAGGGATGCTCCGCCGCCAGTCGAGCCGCCATCGACCAGTGCGCAAACCGCCAGTTCCTAAGTTGTAAACCTTCCTGATCCCCGGGCCGATACAATGGCCCGGGGAGATTTCAATTCCTCTGGGGGACTTGCATGGCCAAGAAACCAACCACTGCCGACGCTCAACTGATTCTGCAACTCTACGATCTTCGCCGCGAACCGGAAATACGAAAAGCTCGCAACTGGTGGGCCGGCCAATTCTTTCCTGAAAGCGCTGACGATGTGCTCAAAGTCGTTTGGGCGATGGGCACTCCGGAAAATGCCTGGTTCCGTCAGGTTGCCAGCTACTGGGGGATGGCGGCGTCGTTCGTCCTGCAAGGTGTGCTGAACGAAGATCTGTTTCTGCAACCCAGCTTCAGTGGCGAGATGTTCCTCATCTACGCCAAGATCCATCCCTACATCAAGGAACTCCGTCAAAAACTCAACGATCCGAACGCCTGGCTAACTATTGAAAAAGCTGTTACCCACACCAAATGGGGCAGGAATCGTCTCGAGTTCATGATCAAGCGCGTCGAGACCATGCGCCAAAAGATGAAAAGCGGTTCTTAGCTTTTGGCACGCACAAGTCTTCGGCAGCCGGTGGTGAGATCGTTGCGTCCGTTCTTGAACGGCTGACCTCACCTACCCGTAGCCATCGATGATTTGCTAGTCGCTAAGAGCTAGCAGCTAGAAGCCGGCCCCGTCGTATCTGTTATCCTAATCGGCTGTGCGGATGATCTGGTGGTTCCTGATCCTGGGTGTGAGCACTCTGGTTGTAGTGTGCGTGGTTCTCGCCCTGTACATGCACTTGCGAAGGAATTTACTGAAAGCCCGTGCGCACGATGCCGTCGCGACTGACGGGGAGAGACGGATCGATTCGCCGGATCGCTGAATCTCAGTTTGCTGAATTGAGCCGGTAACGATTGGGAGATTTATTTATGGCCAAAGTGGCAATACAGACTTTCACCACCCCCCAAGAGCGGATGCTCGAGGCTTCGCGCCAGGTAGCGCTCGTGGTGGGGGCAAGCTTGTTCGTCGCGCTGTGCGCGCGCGTGACCATTCCGCTGATGCCGCTGACGCCAGTTCCATTGACCGTTCAGAACCTCGGTGTCCTGCTGGTCGGATTGCTTTTCGGAAGCCGCCGCGGATTTGCCGCCCTCGCTCTTTATTTACTCGAGGGATCGATTGGGTTGCCGGTGTTTAGCCCGATGGGCCCTGGCGGAGTTGCTCAATTACTGGGCGCGACCGGGGGATTCCTGATTGCCTATCCCTTCGTCGCTTTTCTCGTGGGATACATTTTTGATCGCGGCGCCAAAACGTTCGCCCGAGCTGCCCTGGCGGGAACTGCCGCGGAAATCCTGCTCTTCGTTGGAGGATTAAGTTGGCTTTACATCTACACCCACTCGCTGGCGAAGGCGGCATACTTCGGCTTGTATTGGTTCATTGCCGCCGAAATTATTAAAGTCATGCTCGCCGCAGCGATCGCAACCCGCTGGCGCCGCAGCTAACCGCGTCGAGCCGAATCCTACGCAGGGCAAAAGAACCCGGGAGTCATTCTGATGACAGCAGTCTCCGAGACAGAAAAAAATTCCGCCGCTACCAGCGGCATTCGCGAGATCAAAGTCGCGCACAGCCCCGACTCCGACGATGCCTTTATGTTTTATGGACTGGCCACGCACAAAGTCCGAACTCCCGGCCTGCGTTTCACGCACACACTCTGCGATATCGAGACGCTGAACCAGAAAGCGCGGGAAGGCGTCTACGATGTGACTGCGATCTCATTTCACGCGTATCCGTACGTGCAGGATAAATACGCACTGATGGCTTGCGGCGGCAGCGTGGGCGAAGGTTACGGCCCGATGGTAGTTTCGCCGCGGCCATTTACGGCGAATGAAATCAAGAGCCGCAAGATTGCGGTCCCTGGAACCATGACGACCGCGTACCTCGCGCTGCAACTCTTTGCGCCGGGAATCGAAACGGAAGTGGTGCCCTTCGACCAGATCATTCCGCAGGTTCTCGAAGGCAAGTACGAAGCGGGACTGATCATTCACGAAGGGCAGTTGACCTACGACAAGCAGGGACTGCACCGCATCGTCGATCTCGGCAAATGGTGGCAGAAGGTGACCGGACTCCCGCTGCCGCTTGGCGGAAATGCGATTCGCCGCGAACTCGGCCCGCAGCTCATGCCAGTGGTGACCGCGGCTCTTCGCGAGAGTATTCAGTACGGCCTCGATCATCGGGAAGAAGCATTGGCCTACGCGATGCAGTTTGCCCGCGACCTCGACACCGCGTCGGCGGACAAGTTCGTTGGTATGTACGTGAATGAGCGAACCCTCGACTACGGTCCGGATGGACGCGAAGCCGTTCGCCGCCTGCTCGACATGGGCCATAAGGCCGGAATCATTGGGCCCGAAGCGAAAGTGGATTGGGTGTAGGAGAAAGCTGCTAGCTTCTAGCTAATAGCTTCTAGCGAACCTCAGAATTTCACGTTCGATGGCCAAGACCTACATAAGCGTTAGCGAACTCGCTGGCGCTTTTCCAAACGAGCTCCGGAATGATGTCCTCGATGCCTTGTCCTCATTCCCTGCGGTAAGAATACTTGGAGAGCCGTTTTCCGTCCTAATTTGCACAGAACGTGTCGTCATTCCGGGTAGATTGCACTTCGATCCTACCCTTATTCAGATCGACTCCCTGTCTCCGCTACAAAGGGAAATCGTGGATTGCTTGCTAACACGGCATAGCGACGGATTCGTGCGTCAAAAGCATCTGGCTCATATCGCCGCATTAAGTCATGCGTGGATTCCACCATTCGTTGTCCGCCTCACAGGCGAACATGTCTTCGAGATTTTGAACGTGATCTATGAAAGACTCCCGGCACTGGACAGGCATGTCTACACAGAATTTCTGCGCAATAATCCGGGATTTCTTGATCTGATGGGGCAGAGAATCGCCTCATATTGGAACTGCTACTATCGAAACAAAAGGCCAGAAGAGTACGTCGGCTTCAAGATTCTTGAGTTCTTTCGAGCGCTAGAGCCGGCGGCGTCGAGCGGTGCGTCTTTCGACGGTGTTTAGCCAGAAGCTAGGAGCTAGAAGCTTGGACCCCCAAACCCTCCTCATCGACGCCGACGACACGCTCTGGGAGAACAACATCTATTTCGAGCGCGCGATTGCGCGCTTCATCTCGTTTCTAAATCATCACGAATTTTCTGCCGAGCAAGTTCGCGAAGTTCTGAATGAGGTTGAGCGCGAATGCATCGTTAAGCATGGATACGGCCTTCACAGTTTCGCGCACGCTCTCGCCGATACCTTTGAAAAACTCAGTGTCGTGCCGGTCACGCCTGAGTTGCATGCGCAGGTCACGAGCTTCGCTCGCAGCATCGAAAATCATGACATCGAGTTTCTTCCGCAGGTGCCGGAGACCCTGCAGTATCTCGGCGAACGCCATCGCCTGATCCTCGTAACCAAGGGAGCGATTCTAGAGCAGGCCGGAAAAATCGAGCGCTCCGGCATACGGAAATATTTCGGCGCAACTGAAATCGTGGCGGAAAAGGACGCGGTAGCCTACAAGGATGTCGTAAAGAAATTTGCGCTCGATCCCGCGTCGACGTGGATGATCGGCAACAGTCCCAAGTCTGACGTGAATCCGGCGCTGGCCGCCGGTCTGCACGCGGTCTTCGTGCCCCACGGCGACACCTGGATCCTCGAGCACGAAGAATTGAATCCCGCTCCCTCGCCGCAAAAGCTTCTGATTGTCGGACGTTTTGCCGAGCTGCGAGAGCACTTCTAAAGCTACAAAGCGAGCCGTACGCGTGACTGTCCAGGAGGCGCCTATTCGCCCACTGATCTTTGACGCCGCTCGAATTCCAACCGCTCGAAGATAGATGTAGCCTGAAAATCAAATTCCCGCTGGAATCGTGAGCAATCGAGCCATCGAGGATTGCCAGCGGCCAGCGCGTTACCCGTCTTCACGTGGACGTTCGGATTCAGTGTTTCTATCTTCCGCTTCAAAACGTCGACAACCACCGCTTCGCAAACTGAGTTGTAGATCGAGAATTTCAGCGCCGGACTTTCCACCAGTTTTGCCAGCATCGCCGCCGCATCCTCCACATGAATCAGAAGCAAACGCTCGGTTTCTGCGTAGGGAAGGGCGATCTCAACCAGACGCTTTGCATTAAGAAATTCGAAAATCTGGCTTCTCCACGCGGAAGTTGAGGATTGCGCGCCCGGTCCGACGACTCTTCCGATCCTGAGGCTTGCGAATTGTATCCCGTGTTGCTGCCGGTAGGCTTCTCCCACTTGTTCGACGTACAACTTGGCGGCGCCATAGACGTCTTCAGGCGCTGCTCGATGCGTCTCTGATACCTGTTGATCTGCGGGACAACTCCCGTAGACGCTAAGAGAACTCCCGAACACGAATCGCTCAATCGCGAATCGCCGCGCGCATTCGAGCAAGTTCATGCTTCCCGCGACGTTCACTTTCGTTGCGAGGACTGGATCCGCTTGCGCGGCCGTGGGCAGTATGGCTGCCAAATGAACGATGGCATCGAAGCTCTCTTCCTCAAAAAGCCGACCGAGGGCGCTGGCATCTGTAATGTCGAGCTGAATCTCCTCGCCGGTCGGTTCCTTTGTCGGGTTCTCAACCGGAGACTGGTCAACGGAGACAACGCGATAACCTGTACGCTGTAAAAGTTTTACGAGCCCACGCCCCAGGAAGCCGCGTCCTCCAGTCACTAACACTGTGTTGTGTTTTTCCTCACTCATTCCATGACCAAGGCTCATGTTTTCATGCGTACGCCGACCGCATCAAACTAACCAACAACTCGCGGCCAACTCACCATAGCTCTGAGCATTTCTCGCATGGTACCCTCATTCTGCTCTGCGATCTGGCTCCCACATGAGTGGCGATTCAGACAAATAATTTAAGGCGGTTGCTGCATACAGTCGAGGCTCTTTCTGAGCTTGGCCCGGCGCTAACGGCCGAGCGTGAGTTCTCAGAAACCTCGCGTCTCATGCTGTCCGCCATTATGGAAGCGGCAGGCGCGCGCGAAGGCGCGCTCTTTTTGTTTAACGACAAGCCTGCCATGCTGACCTCCGCGGCTGCGGTGGGGTTCGCGCTGATTCCGGACCCCGCCTTTATTCCTCTCCTGCCCAAGCACGTGCATGCATTGGTTGCGGCCCGTGGGCCCATCGTGCTGAATACTTCCACCTACTCGGTTTTTCTCAGCTCGAATGGAAATGTTGCTCCCGAGTTGTTCAAGTGTCTGGCGCCTCTGAAAGCTGGAGGACGTCTGGCCGGAGTGGTTGGCCTTGGCCGCCGCCCCGGCGATGCGCTCTACGAAGACAGCGAACTCGACGCTCTTGAACTGCTGTGCAGTTATGTGGCGCTCGCCGTCCAGAATCATGCTCTGACGCAGACCATCGCGCAGCGCGTTTCGGAAAATTTGCGGCTGATGGCGTCCTTGCACGGCTTTTACGATAACGCTCTCGAAGCTTTTGCCACTGCGATTGACGTCAAGCACGTCAACATTCATGGGCACTCGCTTCGGGTGGGCCGCTATGCCGCGGCCATCGGCGAGGCCATGGGCATGGATCAAGGCGATGTTGCTGCGCTGCGCAGCGCTGGATATCTTCACGACATCGGGAAAGTTGCAGTGGACCGCCGGTTGTTCGGCAAACCCGGCGCGCTTGACCCTGACGAATTCCAGGCGATGGCGGATCACACCACCGTAGGCCATCAGATCGTGAGCAGCGTTCAATTTCCCTGGCCGAAAATTCCGGAGGCCGTCCGCTGGCATCACGAGCGCAGCGATGGTTCAGGATATCCCGATCATTTGCTGCAAGAGGATGTGCCAGTTTCAGTTCGCATCGTGGGACTCGCCGACTCTTTCGACGCCATGACAAGCGCTCGTCCGTATCGTGCGCCGTTGACCGTGGGAAGTGCACTGAGCGATCTGGTGCGACTGGCTCCTGACAAGTTTGATCCCAACGTCGTGCAGGCGCTTCTGATTCAAGTGAGGCGCGATGCGGTAGGAAGCAATCGAACTCCCCTGCTAGACAGCATGCCGGTAAATATTGCGGCGACCGACATCGATCATCTGGCCGCTACCCTGCAGTACAAAGTCTCCCGCGGAAAAACCTACCTCACCAGTTAAACCGTCCCTCACACACGAAATCGACCTTCTAAATCATTGTCTGGCCGTAACTTCCGGTTTCCGTGGAACCACGCGGAATAGCAACTTTTTCTCGCTGCCGGGTTCATAATCAGGAGAGATTGTTCCGGCCGGAGCGCGCATGAAATCCACATCCAATCAAATGGCGGCCTTTCTTCTTTTGCTGAGCTTTGCCTGTTTCACACCTTTGTTGCTCGCGAAGAAAAAGGACAAGTCGCCGGAGACCGGGGCCAGCGATCAGAAGCGCGCCGTGCATGCTCTTAACCGGCTTGCCTTTGGCCCGCGCCCTGGCGATGTTCAGCAGGTGGTCGCGATGGGTGTTGACCGATGGATCGACATGCAGTTGCATCCCGATAAAATCCCGGACAGCGCCATCGACGCGCGGCTCGCTCAGCTTCCCACCCTGCACATGAGCGCGAAAGAAATCACGGAAGACTTTCCCGATCCGCAGATGATTAAGCAAGTGATGGACGGCAGGCAGCCCATGCCGTCCGATCCGGCGCGGCGCGCGATTTACCGGGTGGGGATCGCCCGCCTGCAGGAAAAGAAGGAACGCAAGGAGCAACAGCAACAGGCACAATCGCAGCCGCCACAGCAGGAAGCGATGAGCGCAGCCAACACGGGCGAGCCGGCGGCTTCTGACGGAGCGAAAACTGCGGACGAACTCGCCGCAGCCGCAGCCGCCGATGCTGCTGCAAATCCGAGCAGTGATAGTTCGATGGTCGCGGCGAACAGTGGAACCGCCCCTCAATATCGAACGAAATGGCGTCGGCTCCTCCGCCATCGCTACCCGCGCCTGCGAAGCAAACTCCGCAAGAAGCGGCCGAGGCGCGTCAAAGAGAAGATCGTCTTTACGCAGACTTGAAGGCGCAGTCGCTTTTCGATCTAAAGCCGGAAGATCGCTACAAGAAAGTAATGGGGATGTCGGCCGACGAGCAGATCGCTTTCGCCGACTCCATGCGCGGCGGCAAGTTGATGGAATTCACCGCCGGGATGACTCCGCGGCAAAAAGAAGTCCTGCTGGCAATGAATCAACCTCAGGCCGTCGTAGCCGAGGAACTCGCCCAGGCAAAGCTTCTGCGCGCGATCTACAGCGACCGCCAGCTGGAAGAAGTCATGACCGACTTCTGGTTCAATCACTTCAATGTCTTCGTCGGCAAAGGACCGGAGCGGCTGCTGCTCACGAGCTACGAGCAGAACACGATCCGTCCGCATGCGCTCGGCAAGTTCGAAGACTTGCTGGTAGCGACGGCGAAGAGTCCCGCGATGTTGTTTTATCTCGACAACTGGCTCAGCGTTGGACCCAAGTCCATGCAGGCGCAAGGCATTCCCAACCGGCCGATGCGTGCCGGGCCTTACGGGCGTCCGCGCCGCTTCCCGCCGAATGCGAATCCCAACGGGAAGAAAAAACAGAATAGCGGCCTGAATGAAAATTACGGACGCGAACTGCTTGAGCTTCACACGCTGAGCGTGAACGGCGGATACTCGCAGCGTGACGTGACGGAAGTCGCAAAAGTTTTTACGGGATGGACCGTCGAGAAGCCATTCGAAGGATCTGGGTTTCCGCTACGAGCCTCGCATGCACGAGCCTGGCCCGAAATTTGTTCTTGGCCATCGCATCAAGCCGAAGGGCGAGGACGAAGGCAAAGAGGTGCTGCATCTCCTCGCGACCAGCCCGCAGACTGCGCATTTCATTTCCCTGAAACTCGCACAGCGTTTCGTCTCCGACGATCCGCCAGCCGCGCTGGTCGACCGCATGGCGCAGACTTTCGAGAAAAAGAAAGGCGACATCCGCGAAGTCCTGGAGACGTTGTTTCATTCTCCGGAGTTCTGGGATCAGTCCTCCTATCGGGCGAAGATGAAGACGCCGCTTGAGTTCGTCGCCTCCGCCGTGCGGGCAACGGGTGCGGACGTGGATGATGCAATGCCGTTGGCGCGGCAACTCAACAATATGGGCATGCCGCTATACGGGGCGCAGCCTCCGACGGGATATTCGATGAAGGCCGATACGTGGATCAGTTCGTCGTCGTTGCTGAACCGCATGAATTTTGCGTTGTCGCTGACATCCGGAAAAGTTCGCGGGGTGAAAGTGGACGCGATACAGATGGCGGGATCGACCTCGCCCGCCTGACCGATGCGAATGCGACGCTCTCAGCGATGGAGACGAATCTTCTGGCCGCCGACGTCTCGAAACAAACGCACGACTCGATCATCGCGCAACTCACGACGCCGAAGTCTGGAGCGCCCGCCGAGGGAAATAATACGCAAACCAAAGCCTCGGCAAGCAAGCCTCCAGACGCAAACATGATTGGCGGCCTGCTGCTAGGGTCGCCAGAATTTCAGCGAAGATAGCTGCGAACTGCAAGCTTCTAGCTCCTAGCGGCTAGCAAAACGGTTGCTAGGGAACTGAAGTAAAGACTGCAGGCAAACAGCGAAGCGTTAGAGCTAGAAGCTAAGAGCTAAAAGCAGGAGCGGTTTTCCATGTCCATCACTCGCCGGATTTTTCTGCGGAACAGCGCGCTTGCCGTCGTCGGCACGGCCGCTGTTCCCAGCTTTCTTACGCGCGCCGCCTGGGGCGCAGTCGAGAATGGTGGACGACCGAAACGCCTGGTGGTGATTTTCCAGCGCGGCGCCGCCGACGGCCTCAACATCGTTGTTCCTCACGGCGAGCCGCAGTACTACGCGCTGCGTCCCAGCATCAATATCCCGCGCAAATCGGTAATTGACCTTGATGGTTTCTTTGGGCTGCATCCCTCAATGGCATCGTTCCAGCCGCTGTGGCAACAGAAGCATCTTGCGATCGTTCATGCGGCCGGATCGCCCGACATTACTCGCTCTCACTTCGACGCGCAGGATTTTATGGAAACCGGGACGCCCGGCGTGAAAGTGACCGAAGACGGCTGGCTCAACCGTTCGCTGCGCAATCTTCCAGCGCCTGCCCAGACGTCACCTTTTCGCGCGATCGCTCTGGGATCGTCACTGCCGCGCATCTTGAGCGGTCCGCAAACGGCCGTTGCAATGGCGAACATCAACGACTTTTCGGTGGGCGGCCGAAGCGCGAAGCCTTCGGCCGCCGCGACTGCCTTCGAGGCGATGTATGACCATTCCTCTGACAGCGTCTTGCACGGCACGGGCGCGGAAACTTTCGATGCGGTGAAGATGTTGAAAACCGCGGATCCGGGAAAGTACACGCCCGATCCCGGCGCCGATTATCCCAGAGGACGTTTCGGCGAAAGCTTGCGGCAGCTCGCGCAGTTGATCAAGGCAAATCTCGGCGTGCAGGTTGCCTTCGCCGACATCGGCGGATGGGATCACCATGTCAACGAAGGATCAACCGAAGGGCAGCTGGCGAATGTTCTCGGGAGATTTCTCGAAATCGCTGGCGGCCTTCTGGACCGATCTTGGCGACCTCCGAGAAGATACAGTGGTCGTCACTATGTCAGAGTTCGGGCGCACTGCGCATGAAAATGGCAATCGCGGCACCGATCACGGACATGCCAACGTGATGTTCGTGTTGGGCGGTCCCGTAAAGGGCGGCAAGGTGTACGGACGCTGGCCCGGCCTCGATCAGTCGCAACTCTACGAAGGCCGCGACCTCGCTCTCACTACGGATTTCCGTCAGGTCATCGGCGAAGCCGTAACACAGCACATGGGCAACAAGAATTTGGCGGCCGTGTTTCCGGGCTACGAGAATCAGCCGGAAAAGTTTTTGCGTTATCTCGGGTGATTTCCCGGCGCGGGCGTGTCATCGTCGAGTGACTCTAGCTCATCTGAGACTGCCCAGCTGGCAGTCTCTGCCGCGTGTAATCGATCCACAGCTCGCCTACGAGCACAGTGATCGTAAAGCCCAGCCAGAAGGCAATCCCGAAGAATTCGTGCGGCGTCAGACGGCGGAACGCAAAAAAGATCCCGACAATTGGTCGTGTGGTTGCGACCCCAAGCGCAACTGCGTAGGCGCGAATCATCCACTCGCGATGCCGCGTGACATCTTTTCGCCGGATGAACAGATACGCTTTGATCAGACAAACGAGAAAGACAATTGCGAACAGCGTTGTCGCGGCCGTCTCGTTCGGCCCGCCGATATTCATCTTGAAACTCATGACGAGCGCTGAGATGCCGATCACCAACCCGACCACGACGAGCAATCTTCCCGACCAACGGTGAAACTCCAGGTGCTTCTGGCGGATCGATGGCACAAACTGGAGCGATGCCAGCACAAGATAAATTGCTCCCAGCAAAATGTGGAGCAGGGTCAGGCCCTCATGCCGGGCAAAGCCGGAGTCAAGCGCGGCTGCGGGGGAATTCGATCCTCCACCCAGCGTGCCCGGCCAGGCGAGAACGATCGTCCTGCGTGCCACGGCGGCAACGCCGATGATCAGAAGGAAGGAGAGGGCGGTCCAGAGAAGCCGTGTTGCGCGTTTCGATACCTGCATACCAGCGACCTGTATTTAATTATACATGCTGTATGATTAAATAAAAGAATCGAGAAAACATAGAGTTCTTCCTCCATTGAGCCCCAGACCCTACCAAATGACGCAGCGCAAGGCTGCCGAAGAGAAAACCCGGCAGCGTATTCTTGTCTCCGCGCGTAAGTTACTGTTTGAAAAAGACTTCTCGGGATTTTCG
Source organism: uncultured Acidobacteriota bacterium (assembly GCA_963819455.1). Lineage (GTDB taxonomy): Bacteria > Acidobacteriota > Terriglobia > Terriglobales > Acidobacteriaceae > Sulfotelmatobacter. The sequence goes on along the minus strand of CAWFWF010000004.1, from coordinate 250,671 downwards.
ATGGAAGCCGTGGCGCGCGCCGCAAACGTATCGCGCCTGACGGTTTACTACCAATTCGAATCAAAGGCGGGATTGTTGGAAGCTTTGTACAACGACATTGCGAGACGCGGCGGCATGGCGACTCTCGGCGAGGTATTTCGCCGAGGCAACGATCCGCTGACGCTACTTCATGAATTCATTCGAGTGTTCGTGCATTTCTGGGCTTCGGAGCGCGACGTAATTCGCCGCCTGCATGGGATCGGAGCATTGGACGCGGTAATCGGCAACGGTCTGCGCGAGCGAAACGAACGCCGCCGCAAGGGATTGAGTGTCATCCTCGAGAGCTTTTTCCGCAGGCGCGGCGAGTACACGATGTTGCAGGACCAAAATACGATTGACACCTTGCACATGCTGACGAGTTTTGAGACGTACGATGCGCTGGCGGGAAAGGATCGAAGTGAAGAGGAAGTGGTTCAGGTTTTGATAAAGATGGTGCACTCTGCCATCGGATTCTTTCCGCGCTCGATCGGACCGCGTTGAAGAGTTGCTAGATTTCAACGAGAACGTCGCGGTTCTCCATCTTCAACGCATAGATTGTGACTTTCGCCTTTGCGTTGTGGGCGGCTGCGCCGGTCTTTGGATCCCATGACCAGCCGTGCCAGGGACAAACGACCTTGCCATCCTCGATCATCCCCTGACCGATCGGGCCTCCTTGGTGAAGGCAGGAGTTATCCATTGCGGAGTATTCGCCGTTGATGTTGGCGACGCAGATTTCTTTGTTACCACAGGTGAATTCTTTGGCTTCGTTGACGGTGGGGAGTTCGGATTGCGTGGTGAGCTTGGTGAAGGTCGGCATGATTTGTGCTCTTGGTGAGTATGCCGCCGAGCTTTGCTCGGCTGGACAGCCGGGGGCGGCTGTTCCCACATGAATCTATTGGCTGACGAGATAGCTAGCTATTTCGGCTGCAGCGTTTGCGCGATCATGACTTGGCGCTTGAAGTTCTCGACCATGTTCGGATCGAGCCTAACGGCTGTGGGCTTCTTGGCCAGCGTCATGGTATCGATCTTGTCCTGCAGTTTCAGCAGCGCGTAGAAAAGATTTTCCGGACGCGGCGGGCACCCGGTGACGTAAACATCGGTGGGGACGATCTTGTCGACACCCTGCAGCACCGCGTAGGTATTGAACGGGCCACCGACCGATGAGCAAGCGCCCATCGAGATCACCCACTTCGGGTCGGGCATCTGGTCGTAGATGCGCTTCACCACCGGCGCCATCTTCAGCGTGACCGTTCCGGCGACGATCATCAGATCGCTCTGACGCGGGCTGGGCCGGAAGACTTCGGAGCCGAAGCGCGCGATATCGAAGCGGGCGGTGGATGAGGCGATCATCTCGATCGCGCAGCAGGCCAGACCAAATGTCATCGGCCATACGGCGGACTTCCGTGCCCAGTTGAACACGTAGTCCACCGTGCTGATCATGAAATTCTTTTCGAATTTATTTTGCAGCCAGCCCATGAACCGGACCTCGCAGGGACAGACGATACAGAGGCAGTCTAGGTGGGCTGCGGAACGCTGTCAAACGGCGTTTGCGGCGTACCGCGAATTCTTCAGGAGTTTCGGATCAACGCGCCTTTAACAGTGTCTGGCGGAGCAGGCTGTATTCGTTGACGGGCCGATCATCCTCGAGAACCGGAGCCGTGGGGTCGAAGGCAATAATGCGATCGATCGACGCTTCATTCTTCAGGATCGCGGCATACTGCTCCTCCGCGGTCGTGTATGGGCCCCATTCCACTAAGTCTGCTGCAGCGTTCGGCGGTGTCCGGCTTGCCAGTTCCGAAGGAGTTCGATTCGGGATCGGTTGCTGGCTGGCGAGATATTGAATGCCCCAACCCTCAAACGAAACGAACGCGCGCAGGTATGGGAACGATTCCTGTAGAGCCCGTGCCACCGATGATGTTGTCGTGCGATCTCCGTTGGGGAACCACTGCACGAGAATTCCGCCGGGACGCAGATGCTTCTTGGCGGCTGAGTAAAATTCCCGCGAGTAGAGCAGGCTCGATCCGGCGGCACCCACCGGAGGTGGAGGATCGATGGCTATCAAGTCGTACTGGTCGGTGCTGCGCTCCAGGAAACGGCGGCCGTCATCGACCACGATATGAGAGTGTGGCGATTTCACCAACTGTGGAGCATCCGCGTGGTAATAGGAAAACAGTGCCGGAACACTCGGTACGAGGTCCACGGCGGTGGAGTCGATTCCCCATGAAAGCACTGAGCGATGGGTTGTGCCCATCCCAAAGCAGATGATCAAGGCGTTCTGCGGCGTGTGATCGAGCGTAGCCAGCGGCAGGGAAGCCATCATTTTGGTGATCGGCGTTTGCAGCGTCATGCTGATGCCGTTCACATAGAGCCTCTTGTTCATCCCTTGACCGGCAGCGAGTACGGTCGCGGTGCTATCTCGAAGCACGCGTGCTCCCCGAACTCTCTCGATGTAGCTCTGAGTGCGGAAGACTAACCCTGCGGACGCGGACACAATCACAGAGGCTATAAGAAGTCGCATGGCGGTTCCGCGCCAAGTGGCGATGCTTAGAGACGCGCCGATGAAGCACAAGCCCACCAGCAGCCAGGGAAGCGCAAGGATCGTGAGAGCGTAACGCTCATCCACGTAGGGCAGGAGGAAGAATCCAGCGACCAGCGGACCGAGAATGCATCCCGCTACGTTCACTGCGTATGCAATTCCGGCGCGGTGGGGATCGCCTTCCGAAAATCGGTCGACCAGTTTCGGAGTTAAGAATCCAAGTAGCCCGCTAAAAGCGGCGACGCCGAGTGGAACGCGCAGCCAGGGAGAAATCCCCACTCGCGGATCGACCATAAGCAAAGGCATCAACGCGGCAATCCAGACGAAGATCCAGGTGAGCGGTTCATTGCCGGAGTGGCGGCGGCTCCACCAGCGGTAGAAGGTCGATCCGGCGAAAGTGGCTAACAGATACACGCCCAGAATAATGGCAAACGAATATACGAGCGTGCCGAGGTAGCTGGTGAATTGCCGGGTCCAGACGACCTCCATGCCCATGCTGGTGAGGCCAGTTGCGAAGAGTAACCAGAGCGTGCTGTTCTTCCATGTCTCACGCTTAGATAAAACGCCGAGGCTTGATGACTGTTTCTCTTCGGTGTCGCGGGCGTCATCATTCGAGGCTTCAGCCTTCCAATTCTGCTTGCTGGCTAGATAGATGGCGGCCGCGCAGATCGCCAGGTTAAGCGCCATTCCGGTTTGCAGTGAGCCGGTGAATCCCCAGAGTTCTACCAGGAACAACGGAATCACTGTGCCGGCAACCGCTCCGAGTACATTCGCAAGATAGAGGAAGCTGAACGAGCGGCGCGATTCGAGACGCTTGTCGCTGCGAATGGCAAACATGCCGAGAGGAATCGTCGCACCCATGCATGCGCACCAGGGAATCAGCGTGACAGCCAGCCATATCCCAGCCACGATGTAATAGCCCGCGGAGGAAAGAGACAGGCTCTTGCCCACGTGCGACAGCAGGAATCGACCTGCCATGAGTTCCAGCGGGACCACAACAGCGGAGCAGCCAATCAATATCTCGGTGGCGGCATACAACTGAAGCGGCGGGATTGTGAAACGCTTCGCATATTTGCGGATTAAGCGCCCGGCGGCCCACGATCCAATGCCCAGTCCAGCCATGAAGCTTGAGAGCACGATCGAGACCATGGGCGTCGTCACACCGAACTGCGCCATGGCGAGCCGCAGCCATATCAGTTCATAGAGAAGGCTGCAGAATCCCGAGACGAAGAAGAAGCAGAAATACCAGCCGAGGCCTCCAGCGGAGGCGGTGGTCTTTGATGTGGCGGACTTTGATGTTTCTGTTTGAAGCTTGTCCGAGGAAACTTCCAGGGTTGTCGTCATGGTCTCTGCGCCTATCTTTCTGAAAGCGCTAACCGTTCAAGTTTCGCAGAATGTTTGCGTATTGGAGGCAGAGTAACCTGCCCTGGTGGTAACGAAAGTCATCGCGGGGGTAGGGATTATCCGTCCAGGAAACTTACGGATTTATCTCGCAACGAAGGACAAAGCGAACCGGTGGGTTTGAGGAAGTCAGAACTCCGCACTCCTTTCGACTTCGCTCAGGGCAAGCTGTCGCAAAAAAAAACGACAAGGATGGGTCAACCTCGAACAGTGACTGCGTGATCTGTTACCGCCTTTTGTGATGAATGCTGGATCGGGTTTAGCATGGAAGCATGGTTATTCGCGACATGTCCCAGGAAGAATGTGGTGCGTTTCTTGGCCGGGCCGGAGTCGGGCGGCTAGGCTGTTCGCTCAACGATCAACCGTACATCGTCCCAATCAGCATTGCCTACGAGGAAGGATGGCTGTACTCCTTCTCGACCGCCGGGCAGAAGATTGAGTGGATGCGGTCCAATCCCAAGGTATGCGTTCAGGCGGACGAAGTCACCACTGCCTCGACCTGGGCCAGTGTGATCGTTACGGGCAACTATCAGGAATTGAAGGAACCGCAATTTGAACTGGAGCGCGTGCATGCCCGGAAGTTGCTCGATCGCCGCCATCATTGGTGGCTCAATGCTCTCGCCGAGCGCCAACTGAAGTCGCCGGAGGAATTGATCGCTCCGATCTTCTTTCGCATTCGGGTCGAATCGATGAGCGGGTTGGCGATGTCGGACGGCAACTGAAAGCCAAAGGCTTTAACCACGAAGGACACGAAGTTTCACGAAGTAAAAACCTGTCCATGAAGTGCATCGCGGCATCGTTTTGGAATCCGATCCGCCCGCATACCGCTCCTCCTGTGGAAGGATCTCTGTCGCTCCGTTAAAATAAAGGTTCTGTGGATCCCTTATGTCCTTAACCAAGCAGCAGGCGCTGGAGATGTTTGAGTCCGATGATCTCATCGGCATCGGGATGGAGGCGGATGCGGTACGCCGCCGGATGCATCCCGAGGGCGTGGTCACCTACATCATCGACCGCAATATTAATTACACGAATTTCTGCACCGAGTACTGCACCTTCTGCGCGTTCTACCGGCCACTGAAAGGGCCTGCGGCGAAGGAGGGGTACATCCTCGAGTTCGACACGATCTACGAGAAGATTCGCGAGACGGTGGAACTGGGCGGGACCGGCGTGCTGATGCAGGGCGGCCTGCACCCGGATCTGAAGATCGAATGGCACGAGAAGATGCTGCGCGGCATCAAGGAGCGCTTTCCGAAGATCCACCTGCATTGCTACTCGGCGTCGGAGATCATCGCCATCGCCGAGTACAGCGCGCTTTCCATCCGCGACACGATCCTGCGGCTGCGCGATGCTGGACTGGATTCGATTCCGGGGGGCGGCGCAGAGATTCTCGATGACGAGGTGCGTTACAAGATTGCGCGCCTGAAGTGCCTGACCGAAGACTGGATCAACGTGCATCGCACGGCTCATCAGATTGGAATGCGCACAACCGCCACGATGATGTTCGGAGTCGGGGAGAACTACGAGAACCGCATCAACCATTTGCAGAAGCTGTTCGAACTGCAGGAAGAGACGGGAGGATTCACTGCGTTTATTCCCTGGAGTTTTCAGCCGCAGAACACCGCGCTGGGCGGCCGGCATTGGGACGAAGCTACCGCGGTGGAATACCTGAAAGTGCTGGCGATTTCGCGGCTTTATCTATCGAATTTTCTGAATGTGCAATCCAGTTGGGTGACACAGGGATTGAAAGTCTGTCAGATGGGATTGCGCTTTGGCGGGAATGACGTCGGCTCGGTGATGCTCGAAGAGAACGTGGTGCGCGCCGCGGGTGTGACCAATTGCACGACCGAAGAAGAGTTGCGGCGGATTATTCGCGATGCGGGATTCCGTCCGGCGCAAAGGGATACGCTGTACCGGCAATATTTTTTGAACTAAGCAGCCGCGCTACGCGCGACGCACAGCCGATGGCGGCTGTCCCCACATTCTAAGAGTTAGGAACAGCAATGGCATTTCCGATTAAAACCTGTGCGGTTTGCGGTGAAGAATTTGAGTTGAAGCCTGGCAAGCCTGGGTTCGCGAATCGGTGTCCTTCGTGCAGCGAGGAAGAGGCTGATACGAAGGTCGGTCCGGCGGACGTGCTGAAGACCGACAGGGGCGCGAACGCGGCTCGGCGCGAGGCTATGAAGAATCTGCTTTACCGCAAGGATAGCTGAGGCCTGCACAGGGGCTAAAGCCCAATCGTCTGGAGAGTCCTTCACGCGAGGCTGAATCCCCGGTCTTCCACCAAAAACCTCATCCGGCTTCACGCGGCGAATCGGCTCTTCGACTCTGCTCAGGCTGGTTGGACCCACTGCGGGGGAGGGCGGGTCGCTCTCGCTACTGCCGGCGGGGCGCCTGGCCACTGCTTCAAAATCCAGTTTGAGGTTTTTCCAGCGCTACCGGCGACATGGTTTTTCAAGCTGGGAATATTCCGGGGGCGCTCCTGCTTTCGAATTCATCGTCCGTGTCGTCGTCGGCGCCGCGGATCAGGTCCATCGTCCATGCCATCAGGTTTTGGACAGCGGTCGTGTTGATCCCGTACCAAATCTGCTGACCGTCGCGGCGACTGGTTAATAGATCGGCTCCCTTCAATACCGCGAAGTGATGGGACATAGTGGGCTTGGTCATATCGAAGCGCTCGGCGAGGTCGCCGGCGGTCATCTCTCCGTACCGCAGGAGGCGTAAGATCTCGCGCCGTGTCGGGTCGGCGATGGCCTTGAATGCTTGATTGGGGGAATCTGACATAATTAGATAGCTATCGAATTAGATATTGATCGAATTATGTTCGGAGACAGCAGCTTTGTCAAGCTTCAGGAAGTTCTTGGGTCTGCGAGCGGGGCGGGATAAGATGGAGTCGATCCGCGGTCGTTCTCCCGAGCGGATTACGGAACTCCCCGCCTACAATGATTTCCACTAAGCACTTCTCGGCCCTTTTGCTGCTGATCCTGCTCGCCGGCGGCGGGATGGCCCAGGAGTCGACGAATAGCGCCAAGGCCGGGAGCCACGCGGCCGTGGAGGGCATCGTCGTTAGGGATCCAGACGGCCAGCCCGTCAAAAAGGCCGTTATCGAGCTCATTGCCGAGAGGCAGGCGGAGGGCGGCAACTACACGGCTGTAACGGGTCCTGAGGGTACGTTTCGCATTGAAAACGTCACGCCTGGCCGCTATCACCTATTTGCCGAGCGCACCGGGCTGCTCGATATCGATAAGCATCACGCCAGCAGGGATGGCCGCATCCTCACCCTGAGTGCGGGCGAGGAAGTGAAGGACATCCGAATACGTTTGCAAGCGGCAGCCGTGATTCGCGGCCGCGTTACAGACGAGGACGGCGATCCGCTGCTGAATGCGGAAGTCAGCGTGTTGCGGCAGACCTTTTCCGCGGGCCACAGCCGATGGGAGCAGGCTGCTGCCGAAAGGACGAACGATCTTGGCGAATTCCGGATCGCGAACCTCGCACCGGGGAATGTGTATGTGTCGGTGAGTCCGCCGCCGGATTTCAAGAGCCTGATTGAAGGGGCGGGCGTGCCTGCAGCGGAGCAACACGGTGCGGAAAAAACGCTGGAGAAGGCCTCGACTGCTTATCAAACGACGTACTATCCCGGCACGGCGGAGCGCAGCCAGGCATCGCCCATTCAATTGCATGCCGGCGACGATTTCCCGGTGAATTTCTCCCTCACTCCAAGTCCTGCATTGAGCATTCGTGGATCGGTGGTTAACCTGCCGCCGCGATCGTCGGCCACGATCATGCTGCAGTCCCATGATTTCAATTTCGTGATGAACGGCGCGGAGATGCACAAGGACGGCAGTTTTGTGATCCGCGACGTTTCGCCGGGGAGCTACACGATTCTTGCGAGCGTGGACGGTTCTGCCGTTCCGCTGATGGCGAAACAGTCTCTGCAAGTTGGATCGAACAATGTCGAGGGGCTGCGCCTCATCCCGCAGCCTGGAGCGTCTATCCGGGGGAGACTGCGACTCGAAACTCGAGGCGGGGTCAGTGCCTTTGATCCGGCGCAGATTTTCCTGACTTTGCAACCGATGGATGGTGACGGCGACGATATGGCGGCGGCGGGCGGCCGCTTCTCGAACCTGGTGCACGTCGCTTTCGATGGAAGCTTCGAGTGGAAGGATGTGCCTCCGGGTGAGTACTACGTGCAGATGATGCGTGAGAGCGACGCGACTGGAGACTGGTTTCTGAAATCGATTGTGGCCGGGGGCCGCGATCTACGGGACTCGGGGCTCGCGGTGAATGGCGGATCGGTAACGCTCGATCTGATCGCGAGCAACAACGGCGGCACAGTCAACGGCGTAGCCAGCGACAGCAAGGGCGTAACGGTTGCGAATGCAGTCATCGTTGCGGTTCCTGAGGCGAGATTGCGTAAACGCCTGGATCGCTACCGCAAAACCATCAGCGATCAAAGCGGACGCTTTACGTTGCGAGGCGTGCCTCCGGGCGATTACACGCTGTTTGCTTGGGAAAGCGTCGACGATGATGCGTACTACAATCCGGATTTTCTGAAGAGTTATGAAGGACAGGGAATTGCGTTGCGTGTCGGCGACGGAGAGCGGAAGACTCTGCAGTTGAATGTGATTCCTATGGCGGATGAGCAATAGGCTTGGCCTTGCTGCCGTTTCAAAAGTCAATCCAGACTGAGAGTCAAAGGTTGAAAGTCAAAACCTTGAGTCAAGTCCCCACCCTGTCGCAAAAGGCGCGACAAGGGTGGGGCAACCTTAGTGACAACTTTTGGCTCAGCCTTTCGACCGAGGGAGTCGCACCCGTACAACCTTACTTGTGGTTGGGGATGCACTTTGCCAGCATCTCGGTTTGTGTGGCGTTGAAGGCGGTTGGATCCTGCCAGACGGCTTCGCCCTGGCATATTCCCGAATAACAGTTGATGTCCGGTGGAGAATTTTTCGGCACGACTTTGTCGATCAGGAATTTCCCCTGACCTGTGCTGTTGTTGACCGGCGGTGTCACGCACGAGAACCAACTCATCGAGGTCTTGGGATAGGAATAGTTCGCTCCGGTGGATACGATCGAGTCGGCTGCCCATTTGTCGATATCGGCTTGCGGCGGATTCTTGCCGTCGCACGTGGTGGTGTTCTCCCAACCATTCACCTTGCCACCGGCGAAGTAAACATAGGGAGCGTTGGTGAGTTGCGAGCAAAGGTTGAGGGCAGGTCCGGTGTATAAGGCCTTGTCGCAGCCATAGTCCATGCGCGCCACGCCGGGTCCGGCAGCGATAACGACATAGTCGAAATAGGACGACAGTCCGTAATGTGCGAGGGAGAAGGCAAGCGCCGCTCCTCCGCCGCTGCTACCCTGGCCGCAGAAGCCAGCGGTGCGGCTGCCTGCATGCAGCGTGTCAAAGAAGTATTTGAAAAGCGTGGACGGCCGGCAGGCGGAGGGTTTGAGACCGACGCCTCCAGTGTCTTCCCAGTCGCTGATCCATGCGAGTTGGGCCACGCGGAACCCAGCGGCAAGATATTTGTTGGCGAAGCCGCTGTTGAAGAATGCTGTTCCACCGCCTCCGCTGACCAGGATGACTGTGCCTTTGATGGTGCCTTTGGGAGAAGCTTCCGCGAGGGTCGCATCCAGGTCGGGAATCCCGGCGCAGGATACCCGCACAGAGGTGCAGGCCGCACCCTTCGTCGCTCCTGAGAGACAGGCAGCGCTTCCTAGTGGAGTGACCGTACCCAGGGAGAGAACCGTGGGTGCGGCCGCGGCATTCGTGTCGACTTCAACGTCTTGAGCCCAGACCGCAGTTGTGAGTGCAACTGCGAAGAAGATAGGAAGAGCGAGAGAGAGTGAGGTGCGCATGATGCGTCCTTAGATCGAAGTATCAGGAGCTACGTCCGAAACGTTCCGCGCTGGCGAAGGGAAGGATTCGACGAACCGTGAATCTTTCACGCATTCTGGGAGAAGTGTGGTTGTTCGCGGCGGTGGTGTCAAGATGAAGGAATCTGCAGGCTTGAGTAGATATAGAAAATCAAACCTTACAGAAACAAGAACTCAACCTAACGTCAAAATCCCCGCCCCTTCGACTTCTCAGGGCAAGCTCTGACGCATACACCACGACAAGGGTGGGGCAACCGAGATTATGTTTTCTTACTTCACTACGGGTGAGTTGGCGTCGGCCGGTTTGGATTCGTCGGCGTGAATCTTGCCGTCATCTTCGGCGTAGAAGGAGCGATGCTGGGCATCAAGGGCAGACGGCGTCATGGTGAGGACGTAGCTGTCTTTCTTTCCCTTGTAGCTGACCGTGTAGTCGCCGCGATGGGAACTCACCATGCGCTTCGTGAAGGATCCGGAATGAACGAGTTCGCCGAGATTCAAGGCGTAGTGCTTGTATTGCTTGTTGAACTGATTTTCAGCGCGAATGACGACTCGCATGTAGGCGAGAGCTGCGGCTTCGGAGTCCGAGCGGGCCGGGTCGCCCTTAAATTTCGGCGTGTATCCCGCAATCGATGGGGATGGTGGCGGAGGGGTTCCGTCTTGTGCGAATGCGACGGCTGTGGCGAGAACGAAAATTGCGAGAATGAGACGCGAGCCCTTCGATTGCATCATGCGTGGTAAATTCCCCCGAAAGCTCAGTATAGTCGGTAAAGCGCTGTCCGCACCCTGCTCTGCGGGCGGCAAATCGAGGCGGGCGCTTGCATATCCCGCGATTCAAGAGCGTTGGCGGAGTAGATATGCTGCCAACCCCGCGTCTTGACTGCATCGTTTCATGTTACTCCCGTAATTTCCTATAGGTCACCTTTCCTTTGCATTCGACCGAATTCTTACTATGCTGAATAGAAGACTTTTGCCCCATAGGGAAAACCATGAAAGCAGCCGTTTCCAGAAAACCAGTAATTCGAATCGCAGTGGTGGAAAGTGATCCATTGCGCTTCGTCGGGTTTCGCGCATTGTTCGATTCCGAACCGGAGTTCGAACTGATCTCCGCGGGGTTGCCCGAAATCAGTGCTCTTCAGGGCATCGACCTCATCCTGCTCGGGAACCGTTCCGGGCAAAACCTGTTTGACGTGATGGCCAGCTTGAAGGCCACACGGCCGGATCTTCGCATTATCGTGACCGGTTCGGGGATTGACGAAGAAACCATTCTGAAGGCGATTGCGTCGGGGGCCAAGGGCTATGTAGACGAGGCTGCGACGCCGGCAGAGTTTGCGCAGGCGATCCGCATCGTCAATCAGGGATCGGTATGGGCTCCGCGACGCGTGCTCTCGATGTTCATCGAGCGCGTCTCTTCGGCGCCGGGACGAATCTTCCCCGCAGGCCGGGTTACCTTCACCGACCGCGAGAAAGAAGTTCTGGAAATGCTGGTGGCCGGCCGCTCGAACAAAGAAATCGGCTCGCAACTGGGCATTGAAGAGCGCACGGTCAAAGCGCACGTCGCGAAGTTGATGCGTAAGGTCGGCGTGCAGAACCGGATCGCGTTGTCGGTGCATGCGATCACGCATTCCCTGGTGACGACGAAGTAGCAGGTTTTGCAAAGATTAAGCGGTGAGTTGTGAGTGAGGATCCAGCCGAACCTGACTGCTCGTTGCTCGCTGCTCACCGCTTATAACTTTGGGCCACTTACCTTCGTAATCTTGAGCGTCCAGAGCATTCCCCGCATACTCGCTTCACCTACCACAGAACCTGGGAGACGGGGTTGGGAGTAGCTGATTAGGGTCACTACTTACAACCCCGCATTTTTTTGCGCCTTCCCTGCGACCCCTACTTCCTTGCATTCAAGTGAGAAACTAAACCCTTAACCACGAAGGGCACGAAGGATCACGAAGGAAAAACTACACAAAACAAATTCTCTTTTGATCGTTTGGCGAAGTTCGCCGCCTGTTACGGGGATGGTTCCGTGCGCCGTTCGGACGCAACCCCGCGCGGTTCATTTACAATCGAAGAATCAGATCCCAGGTAAATCCTTAGTGTGGTGAGGACCATGAAGAAATTGGCTGTGTTGTTGCTGATGGCGTCGCTCTGCTCCTATGCCTTTGCGGCGGATGACGAGAAGGAATCAAAAGCCACCGACCGCGTGCAATCCGCGGCAGATGTGCTGAACGAGATTGAAGCCGCCCCTGACTCCGGCATTCCACAGGAGATTCTCAGCCGGGCGGAGTGTGTCGCGGTGGTGCCCTCCATGCTGAAGGGCGGATTTATCGTTGGCGCAAAGTATGGGCGGGGTCTGGCGAGTTGCCGGGGTCCGAAGGGTTGGAGCGCTCCCGCTTTCTTTACCGTGACCGGAGGCAGCGTCGGATTCCAGATCGGCGGACAGGCAGTGGATCTCGTCATGCTGATCATGAATGACGATGGCATGCAGCACCTGCTTTCGAGCGAATTCGCTCTGGGCGCTGACGCGTCTGTTGCCGCAGGACCGGTTGGCCGGCACGCGGAAGGCAATACAGATTGGAAGATGCGAGCCCAGGTGTTGACCTACTCGCGCGCTCGCGGCGTTTTTGCCGGAGTCAGCCTGAACGGCGCGGTCATGAAGCAGGATAAAGACAGCACCCGCGACTTTTACGGACACATGGTGACGTTTAAGGCAACGTTGACGGGAGAAGTAGAACCTCCGCCGGCGGCAAATCCCTTTCTGACCACGCTGGCAAAGTGGGCGCAGGAAGCGGCGAAGTAACATCCCTAGAATCGCTTCGCGTGGCCGTGTCACTGTGGACAAATACTGTTTCCACTGATACGGTCACGCTTTCCTGATGCGGCGGAAACTCGAATACGCGGCAGCCTGGCCGTTCATCAAGATTCTTGGAACACTTCCGCGCCCCCTCGCGCGCGGATTCGCCATCGCGATTGCCCAGATTGTTTATCTGCTGCACTTCCGCCTGCGCCAGGTCGGCATTCGCAATCTGCAGATGGCGTTCCCCGAAAAGAGCGAGAAGGAACGGGCGCGCATTCTTCGCGGAGAGTTTACTTCTCTCGGTCGTCAACTGGCTGAGCTCTGCCAATTTCCCCGCTACACTCCTGAAAATGTGGACGACGTGGTTGTCTACGACGGTCTCGAAAACTACGAGCAAGCCTATGCGCGCGGCAAGGGAGTGCTCTTCGTCACTGCGCACTTCGGCGGCTGGGAGCTTTCCGCGTTCGCGCATTCTCTGCACGGGCACCGGGTGAACATCGTGATGCGGCCGATGGACAACGCATATCTCGACCGTCTGCTGCAAAGCTACCGCACCATGCACGGAAATAAAGTGGTGCCGAAGGATGATTTCGTGCGGGGCCTGCTGGCGGCGATGAAGGCGGGCGAGACCGTGGGCATCCTGATGGACACCAACATGACTCCGCCGCAGGGTGTGTTCGTGAATTTCTTTAGCATCCCGGCATGTACGGCGAGCGGCCTGGCGCGCATCGCTCTGCGAACGGATGCCGCCGTGGTGCCGGGCTTCACGATATGGGACGAGTCCATTGGAAAATACCGGCTGCGTTTTGATCCCGCGCTGGAGTTGATTCGCACTGGCGATCTGGATGCCGACATCGTCGCGAATACGCAGATGTTTACGACGGTGATCGAAGGTTATGTGAGGAAGTATCCAGAGCAGTGGCTATGGGTGCATCGGCGATGGAAGACGCGGCCTGAGGGGCAGCCGGGGTTGTACTAGAGGCTTTCGGCTTTCGGCTTCCGGCACCTCGGACCTCGGACTTCAAACTTCAGACCTCCTTTACCTTCTACTGTCGATTCAGCGCCCTTTGCGCTCGCGGATATAGTTCGGCTCCGTCTGTCCGGCTGTGGACACCATTCCGCGAAAGCGGACGAAACGAACGGTCCTGCACAGACTGTTTTCCACTGAAAATCGAGCAACTTGGGCCTGACTTCGTGTGGCGGGGGACGTGCATCAGGGATCGTCGCATCTCCGAGGACATGCCATGCAAACGTTGCTTCAGGATTTCCGCTACAGCGTTCGGCAGCTATTCAAGAGTCCGGGATTTTCCCTCACGGCGATCATCTCTCTCGCGCTGGGCATTGGCGCGACCACGGCTGTGTTCAGCGTGCTGTACGCCATCCTGATGAACCCGTACCCGTACGCCAATCCCGACCGAATGATCCACATGCGCGCCCTCGACAGCTCCGGTCGCGAAAGCGGGTTCGGGCTGACGGGAGCGCAGTGGCAAGAGATCCGTAAGAACCCGGTGGTTGAAGATGCGTTCGCAGTTGAAACCTGGAATCTGACGATTACGGGCCGCGATCTGCCTGAGGATGTGCAGGGCGTCTACATGTCGTCGAATTCTTTCGTCTTCATGGGAGTCGCGCCATATCTTGGCCGGCAATTGGTTCCTTCGGATGCCATCGATGGGCAGGAGCCGCAGCCGGTCGCGGTGCTCTCGTACAAATTCTGGCAACGGCATTTCAATTCTGATCCGGGCGTGGTGGGGCAGACGATCCAGTTGGTTCGAAAGAATTACACAGTTGTGGGAGTGACCGCGCCGCGCTTCACCTGGGAAGATGGCGATGTCTATCTCCCACTGAAGGTGACGCATGATCCGGTGCGCGCATTTTACGTCGGCATACGCCTTAAGCCTGGAATCTCCCACGAGATGGCTAGCGCGGAGCTGGAGCCGGCGATCCAGCAATTTGCCAAAGAGACGCCCATACATTTTCCTACCGGGCGCTTCCGCCTGAGCGTGATCGGATTGAACGACAACTTTATTCGCGATCTGGGCGGGACACTCTATCTCCTGTTTACGGCGGTGGCGCTGCTGTTGGCGATCGGCTGCGCGAATGTGTCGATCCTATTGCTGGCACGCGGGACAGCGCGGCAGCATGAGATGGCGGTGCGAACTGCGATTGGCGCCAGCCGCTCGCGCGTGATCCGGCAGTTGCTGACGGAATCGTTGGTATTGTCGTTTACCGGGGCGGGGCTGGGCGTGCTCTGTGCGTACCGGACGCTGGCAGTGATTGTGAATCTTCTGCCCAAGTATTCGTTTCCGCATGAGGCATCGATTCAGATCAACGTCCCCGTGCTCGTGTTCAGCGTGACGGTGGCGTTGCTGACCGGAATCCTGTTTGGTTTGTGGCCGGCACTGCAGCTTTCGAAACCCGAGGTCAGCCAGGTCATGCAATCCAGTACACGGAGAATCGTTGGCCTGGTGCAAGGGCGCATGACTCACAGCGTATTGATCGCAACCCAGGCCGCGATGACACTGCTAATGCTGGCCGGAGCGGGTGCGGCGATGCAAGGGTTCCTGCACCTGATTCACACGCCACTGGGATACGACCCAATCAACGTCATGTCGGTAGGAATTCCGGTGCATGAGGGTGCGTACCCCACGTGGAAGGCGAGGCTCGCTTATTTCGAAGCGTTGAAAAGCAAAGCCACCAACGTGAACGGCGTTACGATGACGGCGATTTCGACAAACGCCACTCCACCAGCGAATGGTTGGCAGACGGGCGTCGAAATCATGGGACAGCCGAAAACCGAGGAGCAAAAGGTTCGCGTCAATTTTGTCAGTCCCGGGTATTTCCCGCTTCTGCGGATTTCGGTTCTGAAAGGCCGCATATGGGACGAAACCGAAAATCACAATGCGGCGCACATGGTGGTAATCAACCAGACGATGGCGCGCCAGTACTTTTCGGATCGCGATCCCGTCGGCCTGTCGCTGCGTGTGCCCGACATTAAAGACGTTCCCCCTTACTCATTGGCCGCGTCTGGCGCCGATTCCTGGCTGCAGATCGTTGGAGTCATTGCCGACAAACGCGACGACGGATTGAGAAATCCGATTCTTCCCGAAATTTTCATGCCCTACACACTCTCGATGCGCCTGTACACGCAGATTCTCGTGCGATCGGAGATGTCGCCGTTGCGCCTGCTGCATGCAATCGGGATGCAAGTGAATTCCGTCGATTCCGAACAGCAAATCAATGGAGATGTGCAGGACCTTGAACATTGGATCACCGGGCAACCGGAGTATGAGCAGGAACATCTGGTAGCGTGGCTCTTCGGCATCTTCGCCGTGCTTGCCCTGGCATTGGCGGCAGTAGGGTTGTACAGCGTGGTGTCCTATTCCGTCGCGCAGCGCACGAATGAATTTGGCATACGCATCGCGCTGGGAGCGCAAAAGACGCACGTCCTGAAAATCGCGTTTTCGTCGGCGGCGGTCAGTGTGGGCTGTGGAATCGCGGCCGGGCTGGTTCTGACGCTCGCGCTCAACAAAGTCTTGGCGCGATGGGCTGAGGGCAGTTCGCGCGATCCGATGATCTTGCTGGCGGTGACTGCCCTGCTCAGCATCGTGGCAGCGATTGCGTGCTCAGCGCCGGCGCGTAAAGCGATTGGGACCGATCCGATTACCGCGCTGCGCTACGAGTAAGGGAAAAAGGTTTTCGCTTTGCGATTGCGGGTCAGCGCTTGGACATTTCTGCCTGGCTCATCATGAGCAATGCGGTCTGGGCCAGCCGCTCGAGAACGGCTAGATCGCCTTCGTCAAAGGCGAAGGCATGCGGAGAGAAAACCTCGACCAGTCCTACGACGTCGCGTTCGTAGCGGATCGGTGCGGCTGCGATGGAGCGAATTCCTAACCGCCGGCAAATTTCGGCGGCCACCCGGGGATCGATCTCTGTATCGTCACAACGCAATGCCCTGCGGCGCGAATGCATTCTCCGGAAAATCCTGAATTGACGTCGACGTGTGTGCCCAGCGGCGGACAGCCCGCTCCCACGCTGGCCCTGCACATCATCGGTCCGCGGTCGGCCAGTGCGATGGCTGCGCCCGTTCCTCGTAAAAGAGTGCGGGCGCGCTCGCCAATGGTGCGTAATGCGCTGTTCAAATCCGAGCCCAGCGACTGAAATTCATATTGAATCGAAGTGGATACCGGAGAGGGTCCGCCATCAGTCTCTGGACCAGCCCCGGCCTCAAGGCTGATGGATCTCATCTTCGCTGCGCCATTGCCCGCGCCGTTACCGTTGCTTGATCCCAGCACGCGATCGACGGTGAGCTTGGGCGCTTTGCGGCTGGGTTTCTCGTCATTGAGCGAGAGCCAGTCATCGAGGCGCTGCCGCGCTTCCTGCGGAAGATCGGAGAAGCGCACGCCGGCGCGACCGAGTGCGTCGGCCCATGCGATGTATCCCGTGGTTTCGAGTTGAGCGTTGGAATCGCGCAGGTCGAGGCGCATGTGTAATCGCCGGTCAGGCATGCGGGCCGGTTCCAGAGGAACGACTGTCTGCATCGACAGTCCCTGTTCGCTTAAATCGAGAATCATGCCTCCGGTCACGCCGTCGAAGCTGGCGAAGACCGGTCCATTGACTTTGTGCCGCACGCAACTTCGTCGTTCCGTGAACATCATCCGCCTAAGCTCCACGTTCGTTGATCAGTAATGCAATGCCGTCCGCTCTACACGACTGGCCCAAACAGAATTGGAGGTAATGCGACCTGCGGAGATATTGAATCCTTCGATGATGCGATGAAAGGAGCGTGGTGGGAAGTGCAAGAAGGGGTTCGCGAGGTCGTTGAGCGCTCAAGGGATGAGACGAACAGAAATCCGTTGAGGCCAGCCTTCCGGTAAAATTGATTCTTCCTATGACTACTTTTGAAGAGATCGCAGCGCGTGAGCAGCAATTCCTACTGACGACATACAACCGCTATCCCGTGGTCCTGAGCCGGGGCAAAGGCGTTTTTCTTTTCGATATCGATGGCAAGCGCTACCTGGATTTCGTTTCCGGGCTGGGTGTGAATGCGCTGGGACACGCGCATCCGCGGATCGTGAAGGCGATTCGCGACCAGGCGGCGAAGTTGGTGCACGTGTCGAACCTCTACTACCACGAGTACCAGGGGCCGCTGGCGGAGAAGCTATGCGGGCTGGCGGCGGGATCCTCTGGAGAAAAATTCAGGGCATTCTTCTCCAACAGCGGAACCGAGGCGATCGAAGGCTCGATCAAACTGGCGCGATTGGCGGGACACCGGGTAGGCGGCGCGGCGAAGAGCAAACTGGTGGCCTTGGATGGCTCCTATCACGGTCGTACGTTTGGCGCGCTTTCCCTCACCGGGCAGGACAAGCACCGCAAGGGCTTCGAGCCATTGCTCGACGATGTCACTTTCGTGAAGCAGAACGATCTCGATGGGCTGCGTGCTGCGATTAACGACGACACCTGCGCGATCGTGCTGGAGCCGATCTTTGGTGAAGGTGGCATCTACGAATGCTCGGTGGAATTTTTGAAGGAGTGCCGAGCGTTGGCGGATCGTCACAAGGCTGCGCTGATCTTCGATGAAATCCAATGCGGCTTGGGACGTACGGGAACGATTTTTGCATTTCAAAGTTTCGGCGTCATGCCCGACATTGTCGCGATCGCGAAACCAATTGCGGCTGGCCTTCCATTGGGCGCATTCATCGCGAAAGAGGATTTTGCATCAGCGATTTCCCCTGGGCAGCATGGAACTACATTCGGCGGCGGTCCACTGGCATGCCGCGTCGCGCTGGAATTTCTGTCGATCGTTGAAGACGAGAAGCTGCTCGAGAATGTAAACAAAGTCGGCGCGTACCTGCAGCAGCAGTTGACTGAAATTGTGGAGAAGCGCGCGGCCGCTATAGGTATCCGAGGCCGCGGATTTATTCAAGGCATTCAGTTGGAGATTCCGGCGCGGCCGATTGTCGACGGCGGACTGGCTGAGGGAGTTCTATTCAATAGCACACAGGATACTGTGGTGCGATTCCTACCTCCGTTCCTGATGGAAGAGAAGCATATCGACAAGGGAATGCGCGTGCTGAAGAAACTGCTGGGGAAGAAGCGGAAGGCAGCGGCCGCGTAGTCTGTAGCGCACAAACCGCGAAATCAAAATCCCCACCCTTCGGCTACGCTCAGGGCAGGCTCTGTCCACACACCGCGACAAGAGTGGGGCATCCTTGGAGGTCTGAAAAAATCGGGGAGCCGAAGCTCCCCAGTGAAGCGACAGAGGCGTTGTTTCACTTAAATAGAGTCGCG
Source organism: uncultured Acidobacteriota bacterium (assembly GCA_963819455.1). Taxonomy (GTDB): domain Bacteria; phylum Acidobacteriota; class Terriglobia; order Terriglobales; family Acidobacteriaceae; genus Sulfotelmatobacter. The sequence goes on along the minus strand of CAWFWF010000004.1, from coordinate 231,769 downwards.
GGTGGGTGAAAGAGTTGTCCCCTGAAGCGGAAGATTTGAGGAGATTTGTAAACTGTGACTGCGACGGCAAGCGGCGATATGCGGCAAACCCTAGCTTTGGCAGCGCCTTCTCCGGGCGATGGCGTCGAAGAATGTTGGATGAACTTCGACGGCGCGCGAATGCGTTATTTGCGTGCCGGCTCCGGACCGCCGCTCATCCTTCTCCATGGGCTGATGGGATATTCGTTTTCGTGGCGCTTTGCGATGCCTGCGCTCGCGCCGCATGCGACGGTGTATGCGCTCGACTTGCTCGGTGCGGGATTTTCGGATCGTCCGAAAATTGATCACTCCATGCGCGCAACCGCGTTGCGCGTACTTCGGTTCGCGGAAAATCTAGAGCTTACGTCGTTCGATTTGCTGGGGACATCACGTGGCGGCGCAGTGGCCATGTGTGCTGCGAACCAGTCCTTGCGTGGAGGCGTTCGCGTGCGCAAGTTGGTGCTGGTTGCTCCGGTGAATCCGTACTCGGTGCACGGACGGCGCCTCGCGCCATTCTTTGGTAGCAATGTCGGAGCGGCGTTATTCCGTGCTGCGAGCGGCAAGATGCCTTCGCTTTATCCCTACTTTCACGGACGACTTTATGCCGACCGGTCCAAAATTCCGCCCGGCAGTCTAGAAGGTTACCGGGCTCCCTTAGCGATTCCAGGACTTTTCGAACATGCGTTGAGCATCGTGAAAACCTGGACGGAGGATTTAAGAGAACTCGAAGGTTTGCTGCCGGAGTTGTCGCCGATTCCTACGCTGCTGATGTGGGGAGGCAAAGATTCGGCGGTGTACGCGACTTCGATGGAGCCGCTGGCGCGGCATTTCCGTGACATTCAGACTGTGGTCTTCCCGGGTGTCGGACATTTGCCTTATGAGGAGTGTCCGGAGGAGTTCAACCGGGCGTTGATTGAGTTCCTAACTTCGTAGAAGTTGTTATGGTGGTAAGGTGCGACAGCGAGACGCTGTCGCGACAGCCGGCGGGTCGCCGGCGCTACGTAATTCGGGCGCTACTTCTTTCATGACTCATTCCATTCTCGACTTTTTGCGGAATGCGGTCGTGCAATACGGGTATTGGGCCGTGGCGGTGGCGCTGCTGCTCGAGAACGCCGGCATCCCTGTGCCTGGCGAAACCATTCTTCTTCTCGCTAGCTTCGCGGCATTTTCCCAACATGAAATCCAGCTTTCGTGGCTGATCGTTGTCGGAACAATCGCCGCGACTGTGGGAGATAACCTTGGCTACGCGCTCGGTTACTACGGCGGGCGCTCGCTGCTGGAGCGCTATCAGTCCTTGTTTCGAATTCAGGCTGCCACCGTTGAGCGCGGGGAGAAGCTGTTCGCGCGTTACGGGTCGGCGACTGTGTTGGTCGCGCGATTCATCTTCGGGATGAGAATCATTGCCGGACCGATGGCGGGCGTGCTGCGGATGCCGTGGCGCCGATTCGCGATTTTCAACTTTCTAGGCGCCGCGCTGTGGGTCAGCGTTATTTCCGCCGCGGGCTATTTTTTCGGACAACACTGGCAAAAACTGGAGAGCGGCCTCAAACGCTTCGATATCGCGGTCGCAGTCGCGGTGGTGGTTGTCGCCGCATTCATCTGGTGGCGCAGCCGGCGCAAATCATCCGCATCTGCGAAGTAACCTCGAGTGCGGTTATGACGCCGCAAGGTGCGTCTATACTGTGCGAATGTCGCGGGAGTATCGGGCTCATGGGGCAATGTCCGTGGCAGTATCGAATCACACCGGTTGCGTCCGAGCCGAAATTCGGATTTAGGAGGAACACATGAAAAAGATCAGCTTTCTGACTCTTCTCACCATGGCAACCCTCGTCTTCACGCTATCCTTCCCGGCGGCCGCCGCCGGACCGAAGCCTCCCGCGCCCCCGGTGCCTGCCGCGCCTGCGGTGGCGGTTGCGCCCGTGCCCGCACCCCATCCCCACATTCACGAAGCCATCGAGTCCATGCGGGCCGCCAAGCATCACCTGGAGAGCGCTGAGCATGATTTCGACGGCCATCGCGCCGAGGCCATTAAGCACCTGGACATGGCGATTCACGAAGCCGAAGTTTGCATGTCGATGCGGTAGAAATCGGGAATCCGGGGAAATGAAAAGGCGGCGTCCACGGACGCCGCTTTTTTCTTTCTTGAGGAACTTACTTCTGCCGCCACCCGAAGGTGTATCCCGCCGAAACTCCGACGCGAAAAACATTGTTGGAGTGAAACTGAAAATTGTTCGGAATGTAATTCCAGTGAGCTTCAGGGCGGATGAAGATCCCGCGCCACACCGAGTAGCGAATTCCGGCTCCAGCATGAAGAAGGAAGTGATTGCTGTTTGTATACACGCGGCAATTCGTGGCGCCCGGTGCGCAGCCGGCAAACTGGTTGTAGAAGATCAGGGTCTCGCCACCGACTCCCACCATAAAGTTTCCCGTCGTCTTGCGCGCCAGGGGCGGAGCCCACACGATATTGGCGTCGTACAGGATCGGGCGAAACTTCTGAAAGTCGTTGTACAGACCGTACTTGTAGCGAAATCCTCCCTCAACATTCACCCCGAAATGATTGTCGAGGATGTACTGGGCGCTGAATTCCGGATACATTCCGCTTTTCAACGGGGGCGGGGTGAAAGCTTCAGAAGCCGTGGTTGATTTGGGAGACCAGAGGGTACTGCCGCCGACGGCAAGATCAATCTGCTGGGCAAAGGCGGCACTAGCGGCAGTCACAAGCATGCCGGCAAACACGAGCGAAAGGAACCTTCTCAATCCATCCCCCTGGGGTGGTCTTTATCGAACACAGCCTGACAGACGCCCACCGGCGAGCGACATCCAGTTGTGTCGCTCGAACGGTGTGGGAGGCACCCGTCGCCGCTGCAGGTTAGTCTGGACCGATAGTGTATCCGATTGAAGCTCCCATGCGGACGATGTTGCCGGAGCTGAAGTTGTCGGAGTTATTGAAAACGTCGTAGTAGCGAATCTCCGGGCGGACGAAGACGTGACCCCAGACGTAGTAGCGGATGCCCGCGCCGACATCGACCAAGAAGTGATTCGAACTGGTGTAACAGGCGCCAAAAAAGACGCAACTGCTCGTCGGCTGATAGCCGTAGAAACGGGTGCTCTGCCATCCCACGCCGCCCATCAGGTCAAGGCCAACCTTTTTGCCAAGGCGAGGCTGGTAGACGCCGTTGAAGTCGAACAGGATCGGCCGATAGGGAATGCCCAGTCCGCCAAAATCACCCTGGCTGGCTCGCCACGAGGCGTCAAATCCAAAGCCGATGCGGCGGTGGAAGATAACATCGGCGCCGATATTTTCAAACAATCCGCCGCGCTCGGGGCAGGTGAAGTTCGCGGTAGATCCCGCGCCGCATTGCGCTGCGCCCGGCGACATGACCGTGCCAAAGCCGAACATCGCATCGCCTTGCTGTGCCGAGGCCAGATTTGCGAAAGATAGAAACACAAAGATCGTAAGAAGGAAGGCAAACTTTTTCAAAATAACCTCCTGGTAGGTCGTGGCTTTTCGAATAGGATGCGGCCGCAAACCATTTGGATGGAAGTGTATGGCGATGTACCCATCATAGATTCGGGACGGGAGGAATTCAATTCGACCGTCCCATCCCCGGACGCACATATCCCGCTTCGATCCGGATAAAAACACGCAGAAAAGCGAGAAGTTGCTGTGGGCGAAGGTGGCGTCCGGAGAGTTCAGCCCCGTTTGGCGGCGCCGGGACCGCCTCCCCGGAGGACGTGGTCGATTGCGATCGCCCCTGCCCCGAAGAAGATCAGTGCAAAGGCCAATGCAGCCAGTGCAACTGGAAATTCCGGGCCGTAATCCCCGGTAAGCCAGTGCATCTTCCAGATGGCGGCGATCAGATCGATGCAAAGGACAAGCGCCGCCGGACGGGTGAAAAATCCCGCCAGAACCAGAATTCCGCCGAGGAGCTCAGCAAACGACGATACGTAGCCGAGCCACGCGGGCACGCCGAGGCTCGCAACCACATGGACGTGATCGTGTAAGTGTCTAAAGGTGTTCTGATAGCCATGCGAAACCATGATCCAGCCCAGGGCCAGGCGCATCACGAGAAGAGCCAACGGTTGGAAGCGATCGAGGTAGCGCAAAGTTCCTCCCAGAGACACGTAGCGTAAACGGGCGGCGCGAAAGTGGCAAGCGCAGCGGCAGTGCATGGAGAGATTCAAGCCTTGCCGCTTCTCAAATCGCGTTCTGCAGTCCGGTCATTTGCGGAGATCCGCAACGAGTTTGCATAGTTCTGATGCATGTTCTGTGGGCCGGAAGGCCTTGACCAAGACAGGGCAGGACGGTACTCTTCGGGGCGCAGCTTTTTAGCTTTCATGACGGCCCTCATTGCCGTTCGGATTGGAAGACTCACATGCCCAAAACATTCTGGACCAAAGCCTTCGCATCGATTTTGTTGTGCGCAGTTTCCATCCCGTGCGCCGTGGCGCAACACAAGAAGCGTGTTGCCGTGCTCAATTTCGATTACGGCACAGTGCAATCGTCGGTAGTGGCGGTCTTTGGCAATGCGAACGTGGACGTGGGCAAGGGCATTTCCGATTTACTGGTGCAGCAACTTGTGACGGACTCCAAGTACTCGATGATCGAGCGGAGTGCCATCGACAAGATTCTGAACGAACAGAATTTCTCCAACAGCGATCGCGTCGATCCCAGCACCGCGGCGAAGATAGGGAAGATCCTGGGCGTCGATGCGGTGGTGATGGGCACCATCACGCAGTTTGGTACCGACGATAAGAACAAGACATACGGTGGCGGAGCCGTCGGCGGCGTGACCAGCAAGTTTGGAATTGGCGGAGTCCAGAAGCGCGAATCGAAAGCCGTCGTCGGAATTACGGGTCGGATGGTAGACACCACAACGGGAGAGATTCTCGCTGCGGTCACCGGAACGGGACAGTCCACTCGAAAGGGAACATCTCTGTTGGGCGCGGGTGGCGGCAGTGGCAATGCCGCCGGCGCAGGTTATGACATGACGAGCAAAAATTTCGCCGACACCTTGATGGGAGAAGCTGTTCATCAGGCTGTCACGCAGATGGCGACGCAGCTCGAGGACAAGGCCGGGTCGCTTCCAACGCGGAAAGCTGAGTTCTCCGGACTGGTTGCCGACGTCAGCGGAGGCACCGTAATCCTCAATGTCGGAAAAAGTTCGGGGGTGCAAGTCGGCGATGTCGTAGAAATCAGCAGGCCGGTGCGGACCGTGAAAGATCCCACGACGGGCAAAGTGATTAAGACGATCACGAATACCATGGGAACGGCGACGATCACAGAAGTCGACACGGACTCCGCGACTGCGAATTACACCGGCAGCGCGCCGGCAAAAGTCGGCGATGCCGCAAAAAGTAAAGCAGATTAACGCCGATTCAGGGTGAAAGCGGCTCTTCCGCGGGAGCGCGTAAGAGCTGTGAATGCAGCATCTTCGGCGAGCGACACAGTACCTCCGTACCGTGTCTAGTACTTCAGTTACCCCTCCGCGCACCAATGCCTACCGTTTACGTGGGCGGTCCCACTAATAGTGTTCTACTGATCTGACGCTACCATATGTGGGATTAGTCTCACCCGGTTCCAGCCTCCCTTTCCAGCAAACAGGTGGAAAACCCAGTAAAACGCGGACATTCGCTTGGAGGCCCTGTTTTAGAGGGCTGAGATATGCTCGGAACACCGAAAGCCCTCGGAAGCCGATATTGCGTAGGAAGGCAATCCTGAAGCAAGCCTGTGCGCCGCGAAAGCGTGCAGGGCAGCGGCGGAGGGAGAACAAGGAAATATGGCTGACTCGCGAGAAGTGATGAATATTCGCCAGGCGTCACAGTATCTGGGTGTAAGCCCGGACACGCTCTACAAGTACGTCGGCGAGCAGAAGATTCCCGCGTTCAAGCTGGGGAATCGCTGGCGCTTCAAGAAATCCCGTTTGGATCAGTGGATGGAAGAGAAGTCGAGCCAGATGGAACCGGAAGTGAAGCGGAAGGCGAAGGCGGCGGGAAAAGCTGCCGGACAGAGTTAAGAACAAAAACGTCGCGGACAGAAAAGTCCGCGCCACACAAAAGGTGGGCACATGTTTGGATTGGGATCGAAGTCCATTGTTGGCCTGGATGTGGGCTCCTCAAGCATTAAAGCTGTCGAGCTCAAGAAGAAGGGTGGGCAGATCGAAGTGGCGCACCTTGGCCTGGAACCGTTGTCCTCCGATATCGTCGTCGATTCGATGATCGTGGACTCGGGTACGGTGTCGAGCGCGATTTCGAAGCTGTTCCTCGATAACGCGATCAAGACCAAGGCCGTGGCCACCGCGGTGAGCGGACACTCGGTGATCGTGAAGAAGATCTCGCTGCCTTCGATGAGCGACCAGGAACTGGCCGAGACCATCGAGAAAGAAGCGGCGCAGCATATACCCTTCGATCTGGCCGATGTGAGCCTCGACTACCAGATTCTCTCCGACGAAGTGGGCACTCCGCAGATGGACGTTCTCCTCGTCGCCGTCAAGAAGGACAAGATCCTGAACTACACCAACGTACTCTCGATGGCCGGGCGCACCCCCGCTATCGTGGATATCGATGCCCTGGCTCTGCAGAATTGCTACGAGTACAACTACCAGCCGGCGCCGGGCCAGGTGGTGGCGCTCTTGAACCTGGGCGCCAGCGTCATGAACATCAACATCGTAAAAGGCACGACGCCGTTGTTCCCGCGCGACGTCAGCGTGGGCGGCCATCAGTACACCGATTCGCTGCAGAAGGAATTGGATCTGAGCTTTGAAGATGCCGAGTCGCTCAAGCTGGGCAACAAGGTCGGCACGGTCAGCGAAGATGCGAAGCAGCCGATTCTGCAGCAGGTGACCGAAATCATCGTGCTTGAAATTCAGAAGACGTTCGACTTCTTCCGTGCCAGCGCGGCAGGCGAGCACATCGAGAAGATCTATCTGGCGGGCGGTTCTTCGAAGGTGCCGGGCCTGATGGAAGCGTTGCGGCAGGAATTCTCGATGCCGGTGGAATTGCTGAATCCGTTCCAGCGCGTGACGCCCCCGATCGAAGGACACGGGGCGGAGCTGGTGGAACAGAACCCCGGCCAGATGGCAGTGGCGGTGGGCTTGGCCCTCAGGAGCTTTGAATCCCTATGATCAAAATTAACCTGCTCGAAAATTCCAAAAGCAAGGGCAAGCGCGGCGGCGGTGGCGGCGCATCGATGCCCTCGATGGAAATGGGCGATATGGGATCGCCCAAACTGAAAGTTCTGGTTGTGCTGGTAATCGTAGGGTTGGTAAACCTCGGCTACTGGTCGCGGCTGGATCATCAAGGCAAAGCCATTGCGGTGCGCATGCAGTCTGCGGAACAGAAGAACCGCGAGCTGGCCGACGTGAAGTCGCGCTTCCTCGAACGCCAGAACCAGGCGAACAACTACAAACGGCGCGTCGACGTGATTGACGGATTGCGATCCAACCAAACCGGTCCGGTCAACCTTCTCGCCATGTTGGGCGAGACGGTGAATGGAACCGAAGCGGTGTGGCTCAGCAAGATGGACGACACGGGTCCGCAGGTCAACCTGGAAGGCACGGCTCTGAGTGCGGATGCGGTAGCAAACCTGATTGCGAACCTGCAAAAGACGGGCTTCTTCCGCACGGTTGAGATCAAGGAAACTTTTCAGGACGACAGCATAAAGGACATGCAGGCGTTTCAGTTCACCCTGACCTGCGAGAAGGGAAAGTCGTAAAGGCTCACCTATGGCGAACTTTAGCGAACTGTCAGGCATTAAGCAGTGGGGAGCGGTGCTGCTCGGAGGGGCCGTGGTAACGGCCGCCCTGTACTTCACCGTATTTAAAAGCCAAAGCGAGAAGAACGCCACGGCGCAACACTCCCTGGAAGAGAAGGTTCGGGAGAACAACGAGCTCGAGTCCTACCGGCCGAAGCTGAAGCAGATCGAGCAGCAGCTGGCGGAATTGAAGCAGCAGCTCGAAATCGAGCAGCGCATCGTGCCGGACGAGAAGAAAGTCGACGGCTTCATCACGGTGCTCGACGGCGAAGCGCAGAAGGCGGGCATTGAACTCCGCCGCTATGCCGCCAAGGACACGCACGCGCAGCAGTACTACACGGAAGTTCCCTTCGAGATGGAGCTGGACGGGCCGTATTACTCGATGCTGAATTTCTTTGATCGCGTGAGCAAGCTGGAGCGGATCGTCAACATCAGCGGATTGCTGGTAGCGACGACCAAGAATCCCAGCCAGGCCAAGGCGAAGCACACGTACCAGTACGCTCCGAATGAGAGCGTGATCGCAACGTTCACCGCGACCACGTATTTCAGCCACGATTTGACACCTTCAGCGGCAGGCGCCGGGGCGAAACCCGGAACGCCGGCGGCGAAGTAGGAACCCTATGAAGACGGCGATGAAGCTGACGACAAGCATTCTGGCAACGGCAATGATGGCGGGAGCGGCATGGGGACAAAACCCGGACGCCATCGACAACGCGCGCAGCATTGCAAAATCGCTGCAGCAGAAGCAGGCCAACGATAGCAACGCGGCTTTGGACGCGGCTGGAGTTCCGGCCTCGAACAAGCCCGCGCCGGGAGCGCCCGCACCTGCCGTGAAGGCGGCGGTCATTCCTGGATCGAAGGCTGTGGCTGCGGCTCCGGTGGCTTCGGCCAAGCCGGTCGCGGTTGCCTCCGGTCACAACCAGCTGAAGCATGTCGAAGTTGTTCCCGGCGGCGACAGCATCCAGGTTGAGATCAGCTCCAGCGAAGCGGTGACGCCGAAGGTGAGCAAGTTGAGCTCGCCGGCGCGCATCGTGGTCGAACTGCCGGAAACGGTGGTCGCCAGCGCGCAGAACAAGATTCCTGTAGGCAGCGGTGGAGTCAAGGGCGTCCGCATCGGTATGGACGGCAAGACTCCTCCAACCACCAGCGTTGTGGTGGATCTGGATAAAGCTATGTCCTACGAAGTTACTCCCGGCCCGGCCGGCAAAGTTGTCCTAACTCTGCACACGCAGGGAAGCGACGCAGCGCCTGCTCCGGTCGTGGCGAAGAATGTCCCGGTGGCAAAGCCGGCGGCTCAGCCGAAAGCGGTTACGCCGAAAGCTGTCAGCGTGCCTGCGGTAGCCAAGGTTGAAGCGCCCAAGGTGGCGCCGAAGACGGTAGCAGTCTCCGCCAAGAGCGCGCCGAAAGAAGCGCCCAAGACGGTGGTTGCGGCAAAGGCAGTCCCTGCCCCGGCGCCAGTGGCGACGAAGGCATCGGATGCGGTGAAGCCGGCGGCGGCTCCGAAGTCGGAAGAAAAGAAATGGGCGATGACTGGGAAGCGCGATCCGTTCTTCAGCCCGGTGGTGCAGCAGTCTGGTTCTGGTTGCTCGACGGGCAAGAAATGCCTGGAGATCAACGGGATCAACCTGCGCGGCGTAGTGAAGTCCGATTCCGGCTTCATTGCGGTAGTCACCAACAACCTGAACAAAGCTTATTTTTTGCGCGAGAACGATCCGGTGTTCAACGGATACGTGGTGAAGATCACGGGCGACTCAGTGACGTTCCAGGAAACAGTGCAGGACAAGCTGGGTAAGCCGTTTACGCGGGAAATCGTGAAGAGAATTTTCACGCCAGCGGTTTAAGCACGACGGCGAATCCGGGCGAGCCGGAGCGCCGAAATCGACTTTGACGAAGGACACGCGGGCCCGGCCCGCGGGTGGGAGAGGCGAAATGCGAAAGCAACAACTGACAATGTTCGTATCGTTGCTGATGGCGGTGGGCGCGGTAGCCCAGACGCCGAGCCAGCTCGATCGAGTCAACGTAGTCCGTGATGCGGACAACATCCGCGTCGAGATGAGCTCGAAAGGCGCGATTGCTCCCAAGCTCAGCGCTCTGGACTCGCCCGCCCGCGTGGTGGTGGAGCTGCCCGGTACCGTTATGGCTACCGGACAGAAACGCATCCTCGTTGGCGCGGAAGGCGTCAAAGGCGTGCGCATCGGTATGGATGGCGAAGCCAACCCGACCACGCGTGTCGTCGTTGACCTAGAGAAAGCTTGCGCGTATGAGCTGACTCCCGGCCCGGCTGGCAAGCTGGTTTTGACCTTGCATGCCAACGCCGTCGCCCAGGCTCCTGAAGCGAAGACCACGGTCGCGACTTCAGTGGCTCCGGCCAGCGCGATCTCGGCCAAGACCGAGACGGTCGCGAAGCCGACAACGCCAACAGATTTTGTCGTCGTCCAGCCGTCTTATCAGGCGAAGAACGACGTGAAGGCTCCTTCCACGGACGAGCCGTCGGCTCGCGCTCAGGAAGCTGCCGAGCGCTTCTCCGACAAGACCGCCGCGGAATTGATCCCGGTCACCATGCATTCGGCGCAGGCGCAGAATGCGGCTCCGGCCATCCAGCCGGCGGTGAATCTGGCGGCCGAGCAACAGGCGCAGGCTGGTAAGCAGGGCGCCATCGCTGGTCCGAAGTACACGGGCGAGCCGATCTCGGTCAACTTGAAGGATGTCGATCTTAAAGATTTCTTCCGCCTGATCCACGAGATCAGCGGACTGAACGTTGTGCTCGATCCGACCGTTCACGGAACGTTGACGGTTGTGCTCGATGACGTGCCGTGGGATCAGGCTCTGGACATCGTTCTGAAGAACAACGACCTGGCCCGCGAACTCGAAGGCAACGTTCTGCGCATCGCGACCGTTGACACCCTGAAGCACGAAGCGGATGGCCGCCGCGCTCAGGTGGAATCGGAAGCGCTCGCAGTGGAAAAGGTTTCGGTGACTCGCTTCCTGAGCTATGCGAAGGCGAAGGACGTCACTGTCACGGTTAAGAAGTTCCTCTCGCAGCGCGGCGATGTGGTGGCGGACGACCGCACCAACGCTGTCATCATCAACGACATTCCAAAAGTGATCCCGGTCATCGACCGCCTGCTGACGCAGCTCGACCGCAAGACGCAGGAAGTTGAAATCGAAGCGCGCGTGGTTGCCGCAACCCGGCAGTTCGCCCGCGACATCGGTACGCAGCTGGGATTTGGCTGGGGCAACGGGCACAGCGCGGTGGGCGGCGCCCAAGCGGTGGGAAGCTCTCCGACGACTGCCAATGGCCTGACGCCGGGCTACATCGTTTCGTCCGGATCGGGCTCGAGCACGGGATCCACGATTCCGTTGTTCTCGAACCTGGCATCGAGTGCGCCCACGAGCGGTCTGACTCTCGTGAGCGCCAGCAACACCGTGCGTATCGACGCAGTGCTCTCCATGGCTGAGTCGCGCGGCTTGCTGAAAGTGCTCTCGCGTCCGCGAGTTGTGACCCAAAACAATATTCAAGCTCTGGTGAAACAGGGCGTGCGCGTTCCGATCGTGACGCAGGCTCAGTTGGGTGGTCCTCCGACTGTCACCTACGTCGATGCTTTCCTGCGGCTGACGGTGACTCCGCAGATCACTTCGGAGAACACGATCTTCCTGAACGTCGACGTGGAAAACACCACGCCGAACTTCGGTCAGGAAGTTCAGGGCAACCCGGAACTGATCACGCAGCAGGCCACCACGCAGGTGCTGGTGACCGATGGCGGCACGGTGGTGATCGGCGGCGTCATCCAGACGCAGAACTCGATCAACATCTCGCAGGTTCCGTTGCTCGGCAACATTCCTTACCTGGGAAATATCTTTAAGCACACCCAGGTGCAAACTTCCAACCAGGAGTTGATTTTCTTCATCACGCCGCGAATCATTCAGACATAACCAGTCGCGCGTCCTGAGTAGCGAGTAGAGAAAACCGCCGTCCTGAGAAACTTTCAGGACGGCGGTTTTACATTTGTGGCACTCGATAGTGGCAACCCCGCAGGTGAATGTAGAATCCCTGTCCTAGGGGGGCGCATGCCTCGACCCTTCACAGTGCGCTGGGCACTTCTGTCGGTCCTGGTGTGCATCTGCTTTGCTGCGAGTTCCTCCGACTATCGCGCCGGCTCGCTGGCGCGACAGGAAATACAAGCGATCTATTCCGCCGATTCGCAGGACTCCTGGAACCGGATCTTCTATCTGCTCTTCACTCGCACGGTTGAGGCTCGGCTTACGGATGATTTTGGGGTTGAGGGACCATTTGCTCCGGCAGTCTTGAACGGAGATCCTTCACTGCGCGTTACGACGCGGAGCTTCGAGCGCATTGAGTCCGGCGATCGGGCAATTGACCCGCTTTATCCCAACTTCCTTTCCAGCAAGGGCTCCCAATCCATCGTGACGGAACCCGGCTTCAGCGAACTGAAGGAAGCGTTGCAGAAAGCTTGTGCCGAGACGCGGCAGCGCCCCCCGCTGGCGCGTGCACTGATGCAATCGGACATTTGGGCTGCGTACGACATTGTGGCGCGGTCACGCACGACGGACTCGCCCGAAGGCGATCATGCGCGCGCATTGCTGCTGTTATTCAGAGAGTTCATCGCGAAACTGGCGCTGAGTTTTGAGGAAATTGCCTCGTTACCGCGGAACTATGGGAAAGCTGAGTTGCCTCTGGACCTTCCCCGCGTATTCGACGCCAACACTTCATGGATCGAAGTGGAGTGGTTTCCGCATCGATCCCACGACGCGATGGGTGATAACCGCCATGCGGCTCGCATCTTCTTGAAGCCTCGCCAAAATCCGCAGCTATTCCTGCGGGAAGTGAATCAAAGAATCCGGAAGCGGGAAAACCCACTCCCGGACGGCATCAAGAGCCTGAGTGGAGCCGTACTACTAACTGAGGTCTTGCTGATTGATCGCAGCGGCCGCGTGGTTCCGAGCCCTCTCATCTCCGACGTACAGCTGCGTAGGGTTATTAGAGATCCCGCGGGAAGCTTCGTAAAGTCAGAGGTCGAGGAGTATGAATTGAGCCGCCGGTCCATCCTTGCGGATACTGCCTCCGGCGGATTCGTCCGTCGGAGCTCGGATGAGCCCGCATATTTGCCTGCTTCCGGAAACGACTTCACATTCGCTTCCCCAATGATCTCGGAGCGGGAGCCAAAGCCGCCGATCCTCGGGACGCTTAAGCAACGATGTGACACCTGCCACTTTGAGTCCACCGTTTTCACGTTTCAGATGATCATGTTTCCGGGGCGGCCTTCTCCTCCGCTGGGGCAACTGAACCCCGCCGAGGATCGCAGGGGCGCCTTTGTGGCTAAGGAGAAAATGCAAACCCGGGACTTCCAGTCGCTCAAGTAGCGGGTCGCCGCAACATGAGAATCGCAGCGACGCCTGCTAAACTCACCTGCGATGGACTTCCAGGCGCGCCAGAAAACCCTTCGCCGGCATCTCGCCACCACCCGCTTCGACGCTCTTCTCATCAGCCATCTTCCGAACATCCGCTACCTCTGCGGATTTACCGGTAGCGCCGGCTTATTGCTGGTCGAAGAGGCCGGAAGTGTTTTCTTTTCCGACGTGCGGTATGACATCCAGGCGCGCGAAGAAGTTAAGGGAGCGAAGGTGGTTATCTCCCGAACAGCCATTCTTCCAGCCCTTGGAGATTTTCTGGCTTCGCGCAAGAAGCGATCCCAGAGATGGACGCTCGGCATTGAAGCGGAACACTTTACAGTCGCAGAAAAAAAACGCCTCGCGAAATTGCGGCCATCATTTGTGACGCTAAAAGACGCTCCTGGTTTGGTCGAGCGGGCGCGCATGATTAAAGACGAGGACGAACTGTCGCGCATTCGCATGGCAGTCGCCTTGGGCGCGAAACTCTTTGACCGCGGGCTCGAAGTGTTGCGTCCGGGAATCAAGGAAGTTGAGGTTGCAGGTGAAATGGAACTGGCAGCGCGGCGTGGCGGGGCGGACGAAATGTCGTTCCCGACGATCATTGCATCAGGTGAGCGATCGGCGCTGCCGCATGGCAGAGCATCCGATCAGCCGATCCGCTCCGGCGGATTCGTCGTCTGCGACTTCGGTGTTATACTTTCAGGTTATTGTTCGGATCAGACCCGCACTGTGTGGGTGGGCTCCGCTCCGAACGACGCTCGTGCGGCCTACGATGCAGTTCGTGACGCGCAACAGGCCGCGACCGAGGCAGTGAAGCCGGGAATAGCCGCAGGAGAGGTCGATGCGGCGGCCCGTAAAGTGTTACGCAAGGCGGGGTTAGGGAAGTACTTCACGCATTCGACCGGGCACGGAGTGGGCCTCGAGATTCATGAGAGTCCCCGGGTGGCCGACGGGCAAGACGAGATACTCAAGCCCGGCATGGTCATTACGATTGAGCCCGGAGTATACTTCCCCGGCAAATGGGGTGTGAGGATCGAGGACATGGTGGCGGTCACGGCCAACGGTCACGAGGTACTGACACCGACCAGCAAGGATTTCTTGGCGGTTTAGTTTGAGCCATCAGCCGGGCATGAGCGCCCGGCTTCTTAGCGTGCTCTACCGGACGCGCGGTTTGAATGAGGGAAACGGTCCCACCGTAGACGAATGAATTCAAAAGAGCTAAAAGAGCTGATCGAGTTCCTGATCGAGAAGGACATCGCCGAATTTGAACTGGAACGCGGCGATGTCAAAGTAAAGATCAAGCGCGGCGGAGAGCAGATGGTGGTGCACTCGCACGCCGATCCGCGCTTCTATGCGGTGCCTGCCGCCCCTCCCGCCGCGATGGAAGCGGGCTCGACGCCTATCCCCGGAACGAGTGCTGCGGCCCCGCCAGTTCCTCCGGCCCCGGAAGAAGGGCTGCACGGTGTGAAGTCCCCAATCGTCGGTACATTTTACGAAGCACCATCGCCAGGCGCTCCGCCTTTTGTAAAGGCAGGGGATATCGTCGAGGTGGGACAGGTGCTCTGCATCGTGGAAGCGATGAAACTTCTGAACGAGATTGAATCGGATGTTGCTGGCGAGATCCTCAAGAAGCTGGCGACGAACGGGCAGCCGATTGAATACGGCCAGGAATTGTTTGTCATAAGGCCGAAAAAGTGATGGTGAGACTTCCGGGCGCGCTCCATGCGCGCCTTTTTGCGTCTAACGAACGTTCAAGGACAAAACTAGGACTCCGTCCGGCGGACAGCCGCGTCGGCCGTCCCGACATGAACCCGAATGTTTAAAAAGATACTGGTCGCAAACCGAGGCGAGATTGCCCTGCGCGTGATTTGTGCGTGCAAGGAACTCGGCATCCGCACGGTCGCCATTTACAGCGAAGCCGACCGCAACTCGCTCCCGGTGCGATTCGCCGACGAAGCCATTTGTATCGGACCTCCGCAACTGGCATTGAGCTACCTGAACATTCCCGCCGTGATCAGCGCCGCGGAAATCGCCAATGTCGAGGCGATCCATCCTGGGTACGGGCTGCTGGCGGAGAATGCGAATTTCGCCGAAGTGTGCGAGATGAGCGGCATCAAGTTCATCGGGCCGAGGCCGGAAGTCACGCGGCTGATGGGTGAAAAAGAGAAGGCGCGCTCCGCTATGAAGCGGGCGGGCGTCCCTATCTTGCCGGGTTCGGACGGGATTATTGCGTCCGATGGCGAAGCGATTGAGTGGGCGCGCCAGGTCGGTTTTCCCGTCATCGTGAAAGCGTCGGCCGGAGGCGGCGGACGAGGTATGCGCATTGTTCGCACCGAAGAGGAACTGCCCGGCCTGTTTAAGGCTGCGCAATCCGAAGCGGCTGGGGCCTTCGGCAACGGCGACCTCTACATGGAGAAGTATGTAGAGCATCCACGGCACATCGAGTTCCAGGTGCTGGCGGATGAGCACGGCAGTGTTGTGAGCCTCGGCGAACGTGAATGTTCCATCCAGAGGCGCCATCAGAAGTTGTTAGAGGAATCTCCGTCGACGCAGGTGACTCCGGAATTACGCGCTGAGATCGGTGAGGTGCTCTGCAAATCGCTGGCGGCAATTGGCTACTGGAACGCCGGAACGATCGAGTTCCTGATGGATCAGGACCGCAAGCTGCACTTCATCGAGATGAACACGCGTATCCAGGTGGAGCATCCGGTCACCGAGATGGTCACCGATGTCGACCTGGTCAAGAGCCAGATCATGATCGCGGCCGGGGCGAAGATGAGCGATGTGTTGCTGGGTCCGATCGTGCACCGCGGACATTCGATTGAATGCCGCATCAACGCCGAGCATCCCGAGAAGTTCACGCCGTCTGCAGGGAAGATCACGACATTCCATCCGCCCGGAGGAACGGGCGTTCGCATCGATACCGCCGCCTACGCCGAAGGCATCATTCCGCCGTACTACGACTCGCTGATTGCCAAGCTGATCGTCCGCGGCAAAGACCGCAATGAAGCGATCTCGCGCATGTCGCGCGCGCTGGAGATGTTCATCGTCGAGGGCGTGTTTACAACGATCCCGCTGCACCGGAAGATCCTGGCCGATCCGGATTTCCGGGCAGGAAATTTCGATACTGGATTCATCGAGCGCTTCCTGACGAAGAATCTGAAATAAAGCTATCAGTCAGACGAGCTCGTCGGACGTCTGCTTTATCATCGTTCCCATGCAACGATCCCTTCCTGCTCGGATTGTCATCTTCGCGATTCTGCTTCTCGTGGCGTCGTCGCGTTTAGTTGCGGCTCCTTCGGCTCCTTCCGCTCATGGAGTCGTGCAGAAACTCAAGATCACAATCCTTTCCACGATGCTTTCCGATAACCATATCGGCGAGTGGGGATTTGCCGCGCTGGTCGAGGCCGACGGTCATCGGATTTTGGTCGATACTGGCGCCAAGCCTGAAACCGTTCTGCTGAACGTTCGCCAGCTGGATCTGGATCTCAGCGATGTTCGCGAGGTCGTGCTGACGCACAATCACGACGATCATGTCGGAGGATTGCTCACACTGCGTCGCGAATTCATGAAGACAAATCCGGTGGCGCTTTCGATCGTGCATGTCGGCAAGGGAATTTTCTACAGCCGCCCGAGAAATGGAAAAGAAAACAACATCATGCTTGCTGTGCGGAAGGAATACGAAGCTACGGGCGGCAAGTTTGTGGAGCATGATGCGCCCGCGGAGTTATTCCCCGGCGCCTGGCTGACCGGTCCGGTTCCACGTCAGTATCCTGAACGCAACTGGTCGGTCACCGGGAAAGTGCAGACGCCGTCCGGGTTGGTGGAAGACAACGTTCCGGAAGATCAATCGCTGGTTTTCAATACCGCGAAAGGTCTGGTTGTGGTTTCCGGCTGTGGACACGCCGGTGTTGTGAATACGCTGACCTTCGCGGAGAAAGAATTTCCTGCCACAGCTGTGTACACGCTCGTAGGAGGGTTTCATCTCTTTGCCGCCACGGATGAACAGCTCAATTGGACGGCGGATAAACTGAAGGGCTTCGGAGTTTCCTATCTCATCGGGGCTCACTGCACGGGGATCGAGGCTGTGTACCACTTGCGCCAGAAACTGGAATTGCCGCGGCATTCTGCGGTCGTGGGCGCGGTTGGGGCTACATTCGTGTTGGGAGAGGGAATCCACCCGGGTTCGATCGCACAATAAACACTCGGCAGCCGAATCAATCAACAATGATCGTCCTTCCTCGTCTTTACCCCATCCTCGATGCCGGTTGTTTTCGCGATCCTCTCGGTTTGATGAGTGCGGCGGAGCAACTCGCGGCCGCCGGCGCCAGCCTGATCCAATACCGGAACAAGAGCGGGAATGCTCGGATTATGTTGGAGCAGGCTCGGGAGTTGCGGAGGTTGTGTCGGACAGGAGAGTCCGACCCACACGTTCGGCTGATCATGAATGACCGCGCCGACTTGTGCCTTGCCGCAGAGTTCGATGGTGTGCACGTGGGGCAGGATGATCTTTCTCCGGCGTCGGTCCGCAAAATTATCGGGCCGGATCGCTGGCTCGGCGTCTCGACACACAATCCGGAGCAACTGGCCGAGGCTGATCTCACGTCTGCCGACTATCTGGCGATTGGCCCTGTCTTCGCGACATCGAGCAAAGAGAAGCCCGATCCCGTGGTTGGCCTTGAGGGCGTGCGCCGGGCGCGGGCATTAACTCGGAAGCCATTGGTGGCGATTGGTGGAATTACGCGGGCGAATGCGGTTTCCGTCATTGAGGCTGGAGCCGATTCGGTGGCCGTGATTGCAGACTTACTCCAGGAGCCGCGCAAATCAGCAGAGGAATTTTTCCGGATTCTGCGGTAAAGTCTTTTGACCTTTTGATTCCCGCTGGCGCGAGGGCGAGACGCCCAGCGACAGCTAGCGGGATGCCGGCGCTACCGAGCCGATGACGGCCATATCGCGGAGGAGCCCTGAGTACACCGACAACGCGTCCTGCTTCCGGCAGCGATTGGGACATCCACAGCCATCAGGATAAAGAGCTGGTCCAGGGACTGGGCCTGACCAGCGCCACCATGCTCGTCATGGGGTCGATGATCGGCTCCGGCATCTTTATTGTTTCGGCGGAGATCGGCCGGGAGGTCGGTTCGCCTGCGTTGCTTATTGGGGCATGGGCAGTGGCTGGGTTCATGACCATCGTAGCCGCACTTAGCTATGGCGAGCTGGCCGCGATGATGCCACGCGCCGGCGGCCAGTATGTCTATCTGCGCGAGGCCTTAGGCCCGCTCTGGGGCTTTCTATATGGATGGACACTGTTCCTGGTGATCCAGACCGGCACGATCGCAGCGGTGGGGGTGGCGTTCGGCAAGTTTCTCGGAGTGTTTCTTCCGTCGATTTCTTCCACGCATTGGATTCTGCACCTTTGGAAGGTTCCTCCTATTCACATCGGCCCCATGGTGCTGGGCAACATGGAAGTCGGCATCAATACGCAGAATCTGATGGCGATCCTGCTGGTGATCTTCCTGTCGATCGTCAATATTTTTGGAGTGAAGACGGGCGCGGCAATTCAGAATGTCTTCACCGCCGCGAAGGTATCGGCGCTGCTTGGATTGGCGGCATTCGGCTTTGCGTTCGGTCGCAATCCGCAGGCGCTGGCTGCAAATTTTGGCGGTAACTTCTGGCACAACGCTGGACTCGGCGCCCAGCATGCCGTTCAGGTCGGCGTTGGCGGACCCATTGTGATGGTCGGAACGCTGACGATTTTGGCCGTTGCCCAGGTGGGATCCCTGTTCTCGGCCGATGCCTGGAACAACGTGACATTCACCGCCGGGGAGGTGAAGAATCCCAGCCGCAATCTGCCGTTGTCACTCGCAATGGGCACCGGCGTCGTGATTGCGTTGTACATTGCCTGCAACTTCATTTATCTGAGCGCACTGCCTCTGGAGGGCGTCGAGGGTGGAATGTCGATTCTGGCCCGCGGGATCACTCACGCCGCCGAGGATCGCGTAGGCACCGCGGTGATGACGCAGATGTTTGGGGCGGTTGGCGGACTTTTGATGGCAGCGGCCATCATGATCTCCGGCTTCGGCTGCGCCAATGGACTGATCCTTTCCGGTGCTCGCGTCTATTACGCCATGGCTAAAGACGGCCTGTTCTTCCGCAAAGTCGCAAAGCTGCATCCTACGTATAAGACGCCCGCGGTTTCGCTGATGGTGCAGATGGTCTGGACCTGTGTTCTTTGTATCTCGGGCAGTTATGGGCAGCTTCTGGACTACATCATTTTCGCGGTGCTGGTGTTCTACATCCTGACAATTGTTGGGCTGTTTGTTTTGCGGCGGACGCATCCGGATGCGCCCAGGCCGTACAAGGCATTTGGCTATCCCGTTCTACCGATCGTTTATATTGTGATGGCTTTATTCATCGATGTCGTACTATTGCGCTACAAACCGCAATACACGTGGCCGGGGCTGATCGTGGTGTTATTGGGGATTCCGGTCTACTTCGCGTGGTCGCGGAGCGCTCGCCGCAACGCTTCGGCATAGCTGCTAAGGAGAAACCTGACGGATGGCAAACCTGCTGGCAACCAAGCCGCTCAACATGCTGTTGGAGGAAGCCCGCCAGACGGGCGAACACAGCCTTAAACGGACGTTGGGTGTTTTCCAACTCACGGCGCTCGGCGTGGGCGCGATCATCGGCGCCGGTATCTTCGTCATGGTCGGACTGGGCGCGCAATACGCCGGTCCCGGGCTAACGCTGTCCTTTGTTCTATCCGGATTGGGATGCGCCTTCGCCGGATTGTGTTACGCGGAGTTTGCCGCCATGATTCCGCTGGCTGGTAGCGCTTACACCTATGCCTATGCGACGCTCGGCGAATTACTGGCATGGATTATCGGCTGGGATTTGACTCTTGAATACGCGATGGGCGCCAGCACGGTGTCTTCGGGCTGGTCGAATCACTTCATTGAATTGCTGAACATCTTTCACATCAAGATGCCACTGTGGCTGGCCTACGATCACTGGACCGCGCTGAAGACCGCCGAAAACATGGTTGCGCGCCAGATGGCGGTGGCGTCGGACCCTTCGCTAGTAACGGGAACACAAGCGTTCTTGGATAAAGTCAGTGCGTTGATTGCTGCGCAGTCCCCCGAACTGTTGCAGAGAGCCCACGAACTGCTGGGCGCTCCGCACATGTTCGGGATGGAGATCGGCTTCAACCTTCCAGCGTTCATCATCGCGCTGGTGATCACGGCAATTCTGGTGGTCGGAATCAAAGAGAGCGCCCGCTTCAATGCGACGATCGTGGTCGTCAAGGTCGCCGTCGTGCTGTTCGTGATTGCCTTAGGCGCCCAGTACATCAATCGCGCCAACTGGGGCATGGACTGGCACTCCTTCGCGCCGAATGGCTTTAGCGGAGTCGCACAAGCCGCAGCTTACATTTTCTTTGCGTATATCGGCTTCGATGCGGTTTCAACCACCGCGCAGGAGGCCAAGAACCCGCAGCGCGACCTGCCGATCGGCATGATCGCTTCGCTGGGAATTTGTACCGTTCTGTACATCGCAGTCGCGGGCGTGCTGACCGGAATGGTTCACTGGCAGCAGATCAACGTCGAAGCTCCGGTGGCTCGCGCCTTTCTCGACCGAGGACTGACCACCGCATCGCACATCATTACGATTGGCGCATTGGCGGGGTTGACCAGCGTCATGCTGGTCATGCTCCTTGGCCAGACTCGGGTGCTGTATTCGATGGCGAATGACGGATTACTTCCGAAGAAGTTTTTCGCCGATGTCCATCCGAAATTCCGCACGCCGTGGAAGAACACGATTCTGGTCGGATTGCTCGCCGCTATCGTTGGGAGTCTCACGCCGATCGATGACATCGGAAAGATGGTTAATATTGGAACCTTGCTGGCTTTTGTGATTGTTTCGATCGCGGTGCTCGTGCTGCGGCGAACCAATCCCACACAGCCACGGCCGTTCCGCACTCCTTGGGTACCGTTGGTGCCGATCCTCGGCGTAATCTCCAACGGATATATGATGTACAAGCTGGGCTGGGTCAACTGGGCGCGTCTGTTTATCTGGCTGGCGATTGGACTCGTCGTTTACTTCGGCTACGGACAAAAGCACAGCCGCGTGCAAGCGATCGCCGCAGGCAGAAAGCCGGAAGACTAGTTCTCAGCTAGAGTGAGTTTTTTGTCAGGCCCTCCGCTCCGCGCGGAGGGCCGTTTTGTTTTATAGTCGAGAGTTGTTGTTCGACTCGCTATGAAGATTGTGACTGCAGCGGAAATGCGCGATATTGATCGCGCCACCAGCGAGCGCTTTGGCGTTCCGTCTCTCACTCTCATGGAAAATGCGGGCTCAGCGGTTGCGGAGCACGTGCTTGCGGCGTATCCCTCGGCGGAGAGGATCGTCGTCTTCTGTGGGAAGGGGAATAACGGCGGCGATGGCTTTGTTGTGGCCCGAAAGCTTTTGGAAAGCGGTAGGAACATACAGGTGATTCTGCTGGCCGGGGCGGATGATCTGCGCGGTGACGCTGCGGCGATGTATAGCCGGCTGCCGGTGCCGCCTCTCTTCGTGCGATCTGGCGATGAACTTAACAGCGAGCGAGTTCGCTCGACTCTGGACGCGGATTTGTATGTCGACGCGATCCTAGGCACCGGTTTCAAACCTCCAGTCAGCGCCTTGTTTGCAGAGGCGATCAAGATCATCAATGGAAGCGGCGATTCCGGTGGTGGCGGTCGACATTCCGTCGGGCGCTGAGGCGGATGCGATGGGTCCGCAGAAGGGAACGATTGCTCGAGCGAATTCGATCGTGACGTTCACTGCGCCACGGCTGGCGCATCTGTTCGGGGCATTGACGGACGGAGCGACTTACGTCGCAGGCATCGGCTCTCCCGATGAAGCGATTGTTTCGTCACTGAAGTTGAATGTAATTACTCCGCGTGATTTTGCCGCGTTCGTTGCGCGCCGTCCTGCGGATTCGAATAAAGGAAATTACGGTCACGTGCTGGTGATTGGAGGCGCCGTCGGGCAAGGCGGGATCGGTGGCGATGGCAGGCATCTCCGCGTTGCGAGCGGGCGCGGGATTGGCCTCGGTGGCGACTGCGAAGTCCGCGTTACCGACTGTCGCGGGATTTCATCCTGAGGTCATGACAGAGGCGCTTCCCGAAACCGCAGCTGGAACCATTGCTTCGGCGGCCGCGGAACGTGTTTGCGAGTTGGCAAAAGGGAAGAGTGTGCTGGCCATTGGCCCAGGGATCTCGCGGCTCGACGAAACATCCGAATTCGTTCGAAGGATAGTTGCCGAAAGCGAGCTTCCAATTGTTCTCGATGCCGACGGCCTGAACGCGTTCGAAGGTAGGACAGACGAGTTGAATGGTAAGGGCCGTTTGCTGGTGATCACCCCGCATCCGGGCGAGATGGCGCGACTGGCGGGCTGTTCAACGGCGGATGTCCAGAAGAACCGGCTGGAGGTAGGGCGCAAGTTCGCGCGTGAGCACAATCTAATTGTTGTGCTGAAGGGGAGCCGGACATTGGTTGTACAGCCCGATGGCGAGGCGTGGGTGAACACGACAGGGAATCCGGGAATGTCTACCGGGGGTACAGGCGACATTCTTACCGGGATGGTGGCGGCGATGATTGCGCAGAATCCGAAGCAGTCGTGGCTCGCGGTTTGTGCTGCGGTTTATCTGCATGGTCTTGCGGGTGACGCGATGCTTCCTTCCGTCGGCGAGCACTCGATGGTCGCTACCGATTTGCTGGGCGGGCTGCCGGATGCTTTCAAGAGAGCTAGGCTTGCGAGTGGTGCGACTTTGGTGAGTTGGAATAGCTGATGTTATTTCCTCTGTCATCCAGAGCAGTTGAAGGATCCCTGCCGTGACGATGTGTATTGTAGTGCGAGCGTCCACGCGGACGGCTGCTTGATGCGAATTCCTTGCGGGGCCGTCGTCAGTTGTGAGCTTGCAGGGATCCTTCGACTCCACTGTGACTTCGCTTTGCTCGTCACGGCTGCGCTCAGAATGACAAGTGTCGAAAATTAGCGCGCCGCTAGTTTTATTGTGGTGCCCGTCTGCGCCGAACGTCTAGCTGCGTCCAAAATTTCTGTGACCGTGACGTTTGTTTCTAGCGACGACAAAGCGTCCTCTTTCGCTCCGTTCTGAACCACCGCTCGCAGGTATGACAGCGAGTTGTCGTATGGTGCGGGAATTTCTTTGGCAGGAATCGTTTGATCTTTGTCGTCCTGAATGCGGCGAATGCGGACGTCGTCTCGCTTAACGGTAATCAGTGTCCCGGTTGCTCCATAAACTTCCATGTCTTTGCGGTCGAAGGGCCAGTTCCACGAAGCTTGAATGATGGCTTGTGCGTGAGGATACGTAAGGACGATCGTGGCTTCGTCGTCCACCTTGGAATAGACTTCCGGCTTGATTTGCTGCGTCACCGCGGTCACGGTCTGTGGCCGCTGTCCATCCATAAGCCACGTCATCAGATCGGCTCCGTAGCACCCGAAGTCGAAGAGAGCGCCAGCGCCATTCAGTTTTGGATCGCTCAGCCAGGCGAAGAATTCGGGCTCCACTCCAATTTCTTTCGGTCCCTTGTGGCCATCGTGTACGACGACTTTGCGGATGTCGCCGAGGCTTCCGTCATGAACGTAATCGTAGGCCGCATGATTGCTTCGGTACCACGAAGTCTCGTAATTCACGAGCACATGAATCTTGCCTTCGTGGGCAGCTTTTTGTATCGCTAGCGCGTCCTCGAAGCTGACAGCGAGCGGCTTCTCCATCATGACGTGGACGCCGTGGCGCGCGCACACCTCGACGACGCTGCGATGATCGAAGGTGTTGGTGTAGGCGAGAACGGCCTGCGGATGCTCCTTGGCGATCATTTTCTCCAGGTCGGCAAAGAGGATGGTCTTATCGAAGCCATAACGCGCGCCCGCTTGCGTCAGGAGTTGGGCGTCGGGTTCGACAACCCCGACAATTTCGATGTCAGGGCTGTGGCGCCATTGCTCGAGAAATCCATGCACGTGGCCATGAACCAGTCCCACGATGGCGACCTTGAGCGGCGCATGCGCGGGCGCAGTAGCGTTTTGCCCAAATACAGGAATCGCCACGCACAGAGAAACCGCGATCATTGCAGCGAAATTGCGGGACATTGAGCTTCCTCCGACGAGTTCATCATAGTAAATGGGTGCCTATTTGGAGGACATCGAAATTCGCATATGCCCGTCACGACCTGTACTGACGGACATTAACTAGATGATTAACCATGCGGTAAGTGCTTGGGAAGAAGAGACCTTCACATGCTGGCGATCCGCGTCCAGAGCGGAATCCGGACGAGGGCTTCAGTAATCTATTACTTACTAGTGCCCGGTGCGATAGTTCATTCACCTATGACCCACTTCCCCCAACCGCACCCTTCGAGGCGCGCGGCCCGGGTCCAGCTAGGAGATTCTGTCCTGGCTGCGATTCGGCTTGAAGACGGCCGCCGCACAAAAGCCAAACTACAAACCATCTCCGTCACTGGCGGACTGCTAAGGATTGCCGATTCTCTGGGACAGGGCGACTTCGTAGAAGTTGCGTTCCAGACGAAGGCTGGTCCCGTGCATGGAATGGCTGAAGTACTCACTCCGATGCAGAAGACGAAAGAGGGAGTGCTGCAACCATTCCGCTTCGTAGCGCTTGAGGACGATGACCATCGCCGCTTGCGCAGCTCGCTGGATCATGTTGCGGAGCGTCACCTGCTCGGCATTCAGTCGCGAGTGTTCTCGACTTACTAAACGCACGCTTCCGTCGTGGCAGTCTGGGAGTTGTGAGCTCTTTCCGCTCTGCGCCCATCGTTATACTGTTTCTGTGAACGAACGGGCCAGAGTGGGAGAAGTTCTGCGCGAAGTCTCGACGCATTCTGCCGAGGAAACCATTGCGTTCGGGCGCTCGCTTCTTGAGTTGCTCGCGCCCCCCAAGCTTGTACTGCTCCGCGGCGATCTGGGCGCGGGTAAGACTACGCTCGTCAAAGGGATTGCCGCAGCGTTCGATGCAGCGTCCGAAGACGAAGTGACCAGCCCCACCTTTACCCTGATTCACGAGTATCGCGGGCCGAACGCGAATCTATTTCATATCGATCTTTACCGGCTTGAAACTGCTCGAGAATTAGATACGCTAGCGCTTGACGATCTGCGCGAGGAAAACAGCATCCTGCTGATTGAGTGGGGCGAGAAGTTTCCCAGGCTTGTGCGCGATCGGGATCTCGAAATTTCGCTTGAGCGTGAGAGCGAGAACTGGCGGCGGATTTCGATCGTCCGGTAGAGCCGGACTTCGTCCGGCGGACAGCCGGGGGCGGCTGTCCCCACATGAATCTCACTGCCAACATCAACATCTCACTTCCCACGAGTCGACCGCGCCGATTGAACAGACTCAAAATCCCATGATGTTGTAGCCGCAGTCTACGTAGATTACTTCTCCGGTAATACCGCTGCTGCCGTCGGAGGCCAGGAAAACTCCGGTCGATCCGACTTCTGAGACTTCGACGTTTCTTCCCAGGGGGGCGCGATCGGCGTGAGCTTTCAGCATGTCGCCGAGCCCTGAGATGCCGCGAGCCGCCAGAGTCTTGATTGGACCCGCAGATATTGCGTTGACGCGAATTTTCTTTTTGCCCAGGTCGGAGGCTAGATAACGCACCGTGCATTCCAAAGCGGCCTTGGCCACGGCCATGACGTTATAGTGCGGCACGACTTTCTCGGCGCCGAAGTACGTCATGGTGATGATCGAGCCGCCGTCTTCCATAAGAGGCGCCGCAGCACGGGAGACGGCGATCAAGGAATACACGCTCACATCGTGGGCAATGCGAAATCCCTCGCGCGTTGTGTTAACGAAATCACCTTTTAGCTCTTCCGCGGGCGCGTATGCGACGGAGTGAACCAGCGCGTGCAGCTTGCCGTGACGTTCTTTCAGGGTGGCGAAGAGCCGGTCGATGTCTTCATCCTTAGAGACGTCGCACATGAAGCCTTCCGCGCCGGGTAGGGAAAGAATCAGGTCGCGGGCCTCCTGTTCAAGGCGCTCGTTCTGGTAGGTGATCGCGAGTTTCATTCCGGCGGCGTGCAGGCCCTGGGCGATCGACCAGGCGATCGAGCGCTTATTCGCGACTCCAAAAACCACGGCCGTTCGGCCTTGCAGATCAGAGGACATAGACTCTCCTTAGGAATGGGAAGGATATCAGTCGAGGCGGCTTTTTTACCACGGAGCCACTGAGACACCGACGACTTCAGGACCTCGATTGCGCGTTAGTGAAGGAGCGGGGATCGGGTAGACCTTGAAAGAGAATTCTCGGTGTCTGGGTGACTCCGTGGTGAAAGATGTTCAATCAGCCGTCACTTCACTAGGGACTTCGGCTGCTACCGGCCAACTGGATGCTACAAACGCCAAGCCATACACGCATCCCAGTATCGCAAAGGCCAGGACCAAGCTAACCTTGTGGGCGACTGCGCCCACGCACACGGCGAGCACCAGTTGCAGGAAGGTTCCAGCGAAGTAAAACGAATTCTGCACCCGTCCCATCAGGTGTTTCGGCACCATTTCCATCAGGTTCGTGTTCATTGCCACGCCCCCAACGCCGCGGGCCGAACCCATCACAAAATAGGTCACGATGGCGAGCACGAAAAGTCCGGAGATCGGAGCGAGGACAACGCAGACGGATAACAGCGCCATCGAAAATGCGATCGCGCGGCGGCCGCCGATGCGCGCAATTACTTGTGGCGCGTAAAGGACACTGACGAAAGCTCCCGTGCCCCAGCCGGCGTTAAGCCATCCGTATCCTTTCGCTCCTTCATGAAAGACACGATCGCTTAGCGATGGCGTCACGACGACTCCGGTGATCATCGCACCAAGAAATAGAGCCCAGCTGATGCCGAGCATGACCACGGCGCGATGGTCGCGCAAGAAGTGCAGTCCTTCGCGCATCTCGCGCCAGAAGCGCTCTAGCTGGCTCTCGGCGGCGACGAGGTCGGCTTTTAATTCGTCCGGGCGAAGGACGATGTGCTTTCCCTTGCGCACCGCGAAGTAGCAGAGAAAAGAGACAACGTAGGTGGACACGTCGAGCATGAGCACTCCGCCCAGGCCGATGTGGTCATAGATGAAGCCGACAATTGCGCCGGCAATCAAGAATCCACCTTGCACCCCTGCCAGCAGGAAAGTGTTGGACTGAACGAACTGTCCCTCGGGAGTGAGTTCCTGAATCAACGCCGTGATCGTCGGCCAGAACATCCAGAAGCCGGCTGCGACCAGCGTGTTCATGAGGTAGAGCTGCCAGACCTGAACTCGTTGCCGGAAAGCGAGGATGGCGACGGTGACGATAATGACTGCCCGGATCGCGTCGAGCCACATCACCAGGCGCCGGCGGTCTTCGCGGTCGATGACAACCCCGGTGAAAGGAAGCATGAGCATTGCCGGCAGTGTCTGCAGCACCGCGAACGTTCCGAGCGCCATCTCGGAATGCGTCGCTTTGAGGATGTACCACGCAACGGCGGCGGAATTCATCCCGCTGCCCACCATGGAGATCAGGTTGGCGGCGAAGACGAAGCGCAATGAACGTTGGCCGAAGCTGGCACGCATCTTTCTACTTTAGTCGAGGCTTCTTGTTTTCACCACGGAGGCGGGGCAGAGAGTCCCTTATCTTTGATCCTTCAGGGGAATTTGCCAAACGTGATTGTTGCGCTTGCAAGCAAGTTGATTCAGAGCTAGGATGCGCGTGCATTTTAAGTCGTCATCTCTCGCGGACGGAGGCGGGCTATGAGACGCTCTACGGGATCCCTTCTGATAGTTGTTTTCTGTTTTGCAATCTTAATTACCGGTGCGCTGGCGCAGGTCGATCATCTGTCGATCGCTGCCGGAACCGACGAAGACCACGCGCTGCAGGCCATTTCCAACGAGCAGGATACAGCGAAGAAACTCGCGATGTACCAGGACTTCGTCCAGAAGTTTTCCTCGAATCCGCAGGCCGTGGCTTATGGCAATTGGCAGATCGCCCAGCTTTACCAGTCGACCGGTGACCTGACGAAGGCGCTCGACTTCGGCGACAAAGCGCTCGCAGGATCGCCGCACAATCTCGACATCCTTGTATCGCAGGCCAATATCGCGCAGCAGGCAAAGAACAATTCGAAGCTGATGGATTATGTCTCCTCGGGCGGGCAGGTGTGCACGGCGGTTGCGAAGCAAACCAAGCCCGACGGGATGAGTGACGAAGAATTCACCCGCAAGGTGACCGACGACAAGGCGGCGAACCAGAGCAGCTGCGATTTTCTCGAAACGATCGGCCTGAACGTTATCTCCAGCGAGACCGACGCCAAGGCTCGCATGGCCGACATCGATAAGTTCACAACTGGGTTTCCGGATTCGAAGTATCAGGAGAGCGTCTCCGGACTCGCGCTCGAAGCGCTAAGCCAGTTGAAAGATGGCGCGAGGCTAGTAGCATTCGGCGAGAAAATGCTGGCGGCCAATCCATATTCTCTGCCGGCGCTTGTGTTGCTCGCTAATTACTACTCCGAGGATACGAAGCCCGGTAGCTCCGCCAAGGCGATCAGCTATTGTCAGAAAACAATTGAAGCCGCCAAGGCTGACGCACCTGATGCTGACAAGTCGCGCAAGCTGTCGGCTGGGGCCGCCCATAGCATCATTGGATGGTCGTATCTGAAACAGGAAAAGACGGCGGCATCGATTCCGGAACTCAAGTCCGCGGCGGCGCTCCTTAAGGGTCAAGACGAGCAACAATATGCGCGTGCCCTTTATGGCCTCGGTTTTGCTTATGGAAAGCTGAACAAACTGACGGAGGCTCGTGACGCGCTGACTGAAGCAGTGAAAATTCCTGGTCCGCTTCAGGCCATGTCTCAAGATCTATTGACGAAGGTGAATGGCGCGCGGGCAAAAGGAAAATAGAAGGATTAATCAGGTGGTTCGTAGGTAGGACCGAGGTCTACTCGGGCGGCTTCACGAGGTCTTCGGAAAGAACCTGTGCCTTCCAAGCGAGGGTTCTTGCTCGTTCCATGTCGCCTCCAGCCGCTGCGGTTTTCGATTCGCTCAGGAATTGGCGGACTTGTGCTACTGTTTGCTGCTCGGTCGCACTGAGACTGCGTTCTCCCAGCTTCTTTAGATTCGACTCGGTAGTCTCGAGCATCTGGTTTGCGGTTGCTCGTTCCTGATTCGATTGACCGCTGCCTTGGCCTCCAGCTAACTCGACGCTCGGTTCCGAGGTGCCTCCCTGAACCACAACGATTTTCGGTGGCGGGCAGTTTCCCGCAGACGTCGTTGTCGTTGAGCTCTGACCGGAAGGAGTTGCCGTATCTCCAGGCTTGGTACCCGAGCCTGCCGGACTGGCGGTTGAACTTGAAGTGCAGCCTGCGGAGGTCTTTTTCGGTTTCAAATGTGGAGAACTCGAAGCGGGCGATTTCTTCTTTGCCGTCGGTTTCGAGTTGGAAGGCTTGGTGCCAGTCGAAGTCGATTGATCCTGCGGAGTTGGATTCGGGCTCTGGGTCTGGGTATCTTGGGCGGGCGTGGACTGCTGGGCCAAAGCCGGATCCGCACTGGCTGAGCCAGTCGTCCAAAGCATACTGAAAAGGAAAATTGTGGCCAGAGTCATACGGGTCCGAGCGGCCAACCGCAACGCTTCCTAATCTTACCCCTTCATAGAAGCGATACGCGATTATTCGGCGGTGACGAAATCACTACGACGTTAGTCACCACGCTGGGACGCGGCCGTATCCGTCGCGTAGTCATGACCCGCTTCGGGAAGCCCGGAGAGCGGAATCTGAAAGCGGAAAATTGTTCCCACACCCGCGGCGGATTCGAAGTCCAGCGACCCGTAGTGCCATTGCAAGACCTGATACGCCTGTGCCAGTCCAATGCCGCTGCCTTCTTTCTTGGTAGTGAAATAAAGCTCGAAGATCTTTTCGTGCATGTCCTGAGGGATGCCGCCGCCCTGGTCGCGAACCTCGGCGAAGGCAAGATTGTTTTCGTGTCGAGCGGAGATCGTCAGCATTCCACCTTGCGGCATCGACTGGATTCCGTTGATCACCACATTCAGGAACGCCTGTTTCATCAGGTCGACATCAACTTTCACGGGGAGCCTGACATCGGGGAAATGATGTTCGATCGCGACTCCATGCTGCTCGGCGTCGGGAGCGGCGAGTTGTCCGACATCTTCGAGCAACTGGCGAAGATCAACTTCTTCGAGATGAAGATCGCGAGGCCGCGTGAAGTCCACCAGCGTTTGGACGACCCGATCGAGGCGCTTGATCTCGCTGTCGATGATGTCCATATGGCGGCGCGTATCCGGCTCCTGATGCGCCAGCTTGTTTTGCAGAAGCTGAAGGTGAAGAACAATTGCGTTAATCGGATTTTTTACTTCATGAGCAACGCCGCGCGTGAGGCGTCCGCTGGCAGAGAGGCGGCGGGACATCTCGATTTCATCACCGATCCGCCGCACCGGTTCGGTATCGCGCAGAACCACTAGAGCGCCTATCTGCGAATTTTTTTCCTGCACGAAATCGAGCGAAACCTGGACGCGTTTTCCCCCCGCCACATCAAACTCGCGCTGCGAAATTGGACGACGGCGCTCGAAGGCGTCGAGCATGGCCGTTCCAAGAAGCGTGTTGCGATCGAAAACCTCCTGCACCGTGCGCCCTAGCAATTCATGGCGGGGACGGCCCAGGAACGCCTCGACAGGCGCGCTAACCAGGACAATTCGCGAGTCGCGGGCGAAGAGCATCAGGCCGTCCTGCAATTTCGCCATCAGCTGATCGACGTTGTCTTTCAGGGCCGAGAAGATTTCTTTGCTGTCGCGAATCTGCCGCCCAAGGTTTGCGATCTTCAGGGTCACCAGACCGTATTCATCGTGGCTGGCTTCTTCGGTAGAGATAGTGTCCGCTTCCCCGGCGGTCACGCTGTCGAGATTGCGATTGATCTTCTTGAGCGGGCCCAGGGCAAGATTCGAGATGCCTGCCGCCAGCAGTAAAGAGACGAAGATCACGGCGACGGAGATGTAAAGCGCCTTCATCAGGCGCGCTGCCACTTCGCTTTTCAGAAAGATCGTTTGCACCCCGATGCGAATCGTGCCGAACGGCGCACCATTTAACTGCAGCGGATAGGTAACGTCGTAAACCGCGGCGGGACTGTATACGAGGCGAATCTGCTGGCGGAATCGCGCGCCAACAACTTGCTGAAAATCCGTTCGCGGAGGCACGACCTTGCCGACCATGGCGGCGTTCGTGTGCAGCAGCGCCTTGCCATTCGTGTCGACGATTGCGACGTCGTAGATGAACCTCCAATCGCCGGGATCGGATTGCAGCAGATTATTCAGGTCGACGTCTGTCTGAACGTAGTCGACGAGGGCGCGCCTTACGGCAGCCGGATCATTCGTGTCGATCGAAGTACTGCTGAAGTCGGGAACCGCATTTCCTGCGGCATACGCCAGTTGGTGTACCAGGCTGGTAGCGGTCTCGTTGGCGTTTGCGATGCGCAGGCGCAGGATTTGCGAAATGTACAAGTAGGAGAAGGCAGACACCATCACCGTCACCATAAGGGTGATGACCAGGACGATGATGGTTTTCCTTCGCAGCATGGACGAAAGCGGCCGGCGCAGGGGAGACTGGGCGCACTAACCGCTGGAAACTTCCTCTTTGCCCGTGACCGCTTCCGATGCGGCGGACCCGTACTCCTTCAACTTGTTGTGAAGGGTCTTCAGGCTGATTCCAAGAATTTCCGCCGCGCGGGTTTTGTTGTTGCTGGTCGCCTCGAGTGTTTTCAGGATCAGCATCTTCTCCGCCTCTTCGACGGTAGTGCCCACGCCCAGGCGAACGGCGTCGGGATCGTTGGCAGCTGTGCGGATTGGCGCTTGGCCGAAGCCAGGAGGCAAGTGCTTAGTCTCGACCATTCCCGAGTCGCAGACAATCACCGCACGCTCAATCGTGTTACGAAGTTCGCGAACGTTTCCCGGCCACGAATAGTTGTTGAACTGATTCAGCACCGCTTCGCTTACGGCTGTAACCTTGCGGCCGTGTTTGGAGCTCATCTCCTGCAAAAGGAGTTGGACAAGCGCGCCAATGTCTTCCTTGTGCTCGCGTAGGGGCGGCATGTGAATGTTGAAGACGTTAAGCCGGTAATACAGATCGCTGCGCAATTCTCCGCGGGCGACGGCCTCATCGGGAATCTTGTTCGTCGCCGCCAGCACGCGGACGTCCACGGCGGTTTCAACTTTGCTGCCCAGCCGTCGTAGCTTGCGATCTTCCAAAACTCGCAGAAGCTTGGCCTGCGTGCCGATCGGCATTTCTCCGATCTCGTCAAGAAGCAGAGTTCCACCTTCGGCGAGCTCGAAGCAGCCGGTTCGGCGTTCCAATGCTCCAGTGAAGGAACCCTTCTCATGGCCGAAGATTTCGCTCTCCATCAGCGTCTCGGGGATGGCGGCGCAGTTGATCGCGACGAATGGGCGGTCCTTTCGCGGACTGAGTTCGTGGATCGTGCGAGCGACGAGCTCTTTTCCGGTACCGCTCGCGCCGGTGATTAAGACTGAGGCGGTGCTTGGGGAGACCATCTCGATCAGCCGAAAGATCTCCTGCATCTTGCGAGAGGCGCCGCTCAACCTGCCAAGCGATCCGGTATCTCGCAATCTGCGCCGTGTGGCTTCGAGCTCCGCGCGCGTTCCCAGAAGGGCCGACGCATTGGAGAGGATCGTTCGCAGGCGGTTGGTGTCGATAGGCTTGGTGATGTAGTCATAGGCGCCCATGCGCATCGCCTGGACGGCGCTGTCGATCGTACCCTGGGCAGTCACTAGAATGACCGCGATGGTCTGGGCTTGTTCCGCCAACCGCTCCAGAAGTTCGAGGCCGCCCATGCGCGGCATCTTCATATCGGTAATGACGATGGAGGGCGCCCATTGCGTGGCCTTCTCCAAACCCTCGGCTCCATCCTGCGCGGTTTCAACGCGAAAGCCCCAGGCGGAAACGATTTCGGCCAGCCCTGAACGCTCGTTCTCTTCGTCTTCGACGATCAATACCTTTTCGTGGCTCATTAGTTCGTTCGTATGCTCCGGCTGACGCGAGAATTCACCTGACAACAAAATCTGTGGCCGTTTCTCAGCCCCTGATCGAAACCCAACGATACCGGGCCGCTTCGTGCGGGGCAAGGTCCGAAGCGTACACGAGGACGTTTGCTGTGAATCGGTTCGACAAAAGTTTCAATTTGAGACACAACGAGAGGACTTTCCCGGTGTCTAAATCGCCAACAGTAGAGTCTACGCTTTCGCTTTAAGCTGCTGTGATATAGAATTTTGCCTTCCGAGACAGGTCTCAATTTCCACAGGATTCGGCTGTTTTGTTTCCTGTTGCCGCTGGACGCAAACTCGTCTTGCAAGCGCTTCACATTTTGGAGGATCTATGACAGTAAGTGGGACAAAGCAGGCATGCAGGTTGATGCTTGCCAGCGTAATTGCACTCATCACAGTAACGATTATTTCAGGATCGGCGTTCGCGCAAAGCGACTCCAACCCGAAATGGGACCTGTTTGGAGGCTATCAGTACCTTGCGCCCGGCGGCACCGTTCCGTTGTCGACCAGCGATCCGAGCAATCCGACGCCGTTCAAACTGCCCGGAGAGGCAAAAGGAATTGGTTCGACCCTCGCCTATAACTTCGACAAACATTGGGCCGGTGAAGTGGACTTCGGCTACAACCGTGACACCGGTTCCGCGTCGTCGGACTGGACCGCGAGCATCGGGCCACGGTTCATGTGGCGCACAGATTCCGTGAACCTCTTCATGCACGGATTGGTCAGCTTCAACCGCCTGAGCTACGACGCCGGATTCGCAACCCACAATGGAGTAGGGACGATCCTCGGCGGCGGTATGGATATTCCTTTCACCAAGATGTTCGCATGGCGCTTATTCGAAGCTGATTACGTCTATTCGCGCCACAACTTCGCCAATCTGGCCGGACCGGCATTTCCAGATTTGCGGCGTCCTAGCCTTGAAGGCGCGCGGTTGCGAACCGGCATCGTCGTCAGTTGGGGCGGTGCGGAGCCTGTTGCTCCCGCTGCCGCTTGCACGATCCAGCCTACCGAAGTGATGGTTGGCGAACCGCTGACCGCGACTGTGACGGCCAGCAATTTCAATCCGAAACACACGGTCACGTACGCTTGGAGTGGAAACGGTGGGACGGTGACCGGCAAGGACACCACTGCCACCATCGACACCGCGAATGCCGCTCCCGGTACATACACCGTGACCGCCCATGTGACCGACGCCAGAGCGAAGAAGGCGAATGAAGCTTCTTGCTCGGCAACTTACACAGTGAAGCCGCTGCCGCCGAAGAATCCGCCGACGGTTTCGATCTCGGCTGATCCTTCACAGCTGACTCCTGGTGGAACGGTCAACCTCACCGCGAATTGCACCAGTCCTGACGGAGTTCCGGTTTCGGTTGCCAACTGGACCGCTTCCGGTGGCACAGTTTCAGGTACAGGCAATTCCGCCACATTGAACACGGCGAATCTGCCTCCGGGTCCGGTCACTTTGAACGCGACCTGCACCGATTCCCGCGGGTTGACCTCGCAAGCTACGACAAGCGTGACCATCCAGAATCCTCCTCCGCCGCCGGTGGATAAGGCCCTGGAAGCCCGTCTTGCGTTGCACAGCGTCTACTTCCCGACCGCGCAACCGACCCCGACGCACCCCGAAGGCGGGTTGCTGCCGGGTCAGCAGAAGGTCTTGACCGATCTGGCGACGGACTTCAAGAAGTATCTTGAAGCCAAGCCGGATGCTCACATCACCCTTGAAGGTCACGCCGATCATCGCGGAACCGTCGAGTTCAACCAAAAGCTCACCGAACGCCGCGTGGCGCGCGTCAAGGCTTTTCTGGTTGAGCAAGGCGTTCCCGAGGCCGACATCGACACCAAGGCCCTCGGCAAGGAACACAACCTGACGACGGAAGAAGTGAAAACGTCAGTCGAGCAGAATACCGAACTGACCACCGAAGAGCGCAAGCGTGCTCTGCGAAACATCGTCGTCATCCGCATGGCCAGCAATCGCCGCGTGGACGTCACCCTTAATTCCGCGGGAAACACCGAAACCTCAGTTCGGCAGTTCCCGTTCAACGCTACGGATGCCATGAGCCTAATCGGCGGTCGCGAAAGCGAAAGGAAAGCCGCTCCGAAGAAGAAGGCTGCTCCAAAGAAAAAAGCCGTGAAGAAGCCGTAACGGACGGCAACTAAGCGGGATAATCAGGCGGAGGGCTTCATGCCCTCCGCTTTTTTCTGTGGTCGATCTGTCGTTAAGGCGGAAAAATCTACACACGCAATATTGAGCATTGCGGGCAAACCATTGATTCTGATGGAAGCATTTCTGGTATTCGGGTTGCCACTCCCAATTCCAGTTGCAGTGGCGTGAAGATGATTCGTATGAGTAGTATCCGCGTTCCCAGGGAAATCCTTGCAGTAGTTGTGGCTGCCACAATTTGGACAGGTGGCTGTTCGCGGCCGTTAGGACTTCCCGCCGAGGGCACTTCCGCCCAGACGGATCAGACTCCATTTCGCGACGATGCCGTTAAGACCGGGAACTCCTCCTTAGGAGACTTCTCATCCGCCCCCAACGATTCCAGCGCCTCCAGCGAACAAATTCCATTTCATGACTCGCAGAGCCTTCCCGTTGGGACCCTCCTTACCATTCGATTGAGGAGCGCAGTCTCTGCGGAGAACTCCATTGCCAACAATAAGTTTGACGCCGTTTTGGACGAACCAGTCTTGCTTCGTGGCGACACGTGGATTCCTCGGGGCGTGACTGCGAGCGGGCGTATCGAGTCCGTCCGCCGTTCAGATCTGAAACCGAATCGTGGTTATTTTCGCCTAGCTCTCGTGACGGTGCATGTCGGGGGAATCGACGTTCCCGTTCAGACAGCCAGCCTGTTCGTGCGACCACCTTCAGCTTCTAGTCCATCCGCCAAGGGAATTCACCTGGAAAAGGGACGCCGACTCACTTTCCGTCTCACGGAACCGCTCTATACCTCCAATCAAAGCGCTCGCTTGGCTCGCTAGCCGACGAGTTTCTTTCTCCAGTCGAGTTTTCCACAGAAAGATTTCCCGTTTTAGTGACATCTGCCCTTATCAAGCACAAGCAATGCTCCCTATAGTGGCCGAAACGGGAGAAGGCCCGGTTTGAAACGGGCAATCTGATTCCCATTTTCGGAAAAACGAAGGTATGGCGCAGCGTTCAGCGCAACCTGCCTACGTTCTTCCGCGTGCAAACTGAAAGTTAGTTATGAGCTCTGCTCCTGCATTCCGCTGGTCCGACGATCCAACTACGGAATTTAACCGTCTTTCCCGGAATGCTCCGATCGGGCTGGCTCAATTCGAAGGCGAAATCTTGACCGCTATGAATCCTGCGCTCGAGGAGATGCTGGGAGTGGATGGGCCATCCCTCGGCTGCGGCCCTTCCGGAGTGATTCATCCTAGGGATCGCGCCGCGAGCGCGCCGATGATCTCTGAGTTGCTGGAGGGAAAAAGAGATAGCGTCGAGATTCGTTCGGAAGTGCTTGGGAAATCAGGGCGGTGTTTGCATTGGACGTTCTGGCGAAGTTCGCAACCGCAAGGTTCGCAGGATGTGTTGCTGGCGATGGCACACAGTGACATGCAGAGTCCGACCATCGAGCAACAGCAACAGGCGGAGCGGCTGGAAACCGTGGGACGCCTTGCGGGGGGAGTGGCGCACGATTTCAATAATCTGCTCACCGGAGTGCTTCTGTATTGCGACCTGTTGATGGCGACGCTTGATCCGAGCCAAAGGGCGCAAAAGTATGCCGAAGAAATCCGCAAAGCCGGAATGCAGGCCAGCGGATTAGTACGGCAACTTCTGGTCATTGCCAAGCCTGCGCGAGGAGCGCAACAACTGATCTCCCTGAACGACATTGCGGAGGGCATGCGCAATTTTCTCAGCCGCCTGATTGGAGAAAACATCCAAGTCCGGTTTTCGCTGGATCCACATCTCGGCCTAATCAAGATGAATCCCGCGCAGGCACAGCAGATTCTTCTCAATCTAGTGCTCAATGCACGGGATGCCATGCCTACGGGCGGGCACATCGCGGTTTCGACCAGCAACTGCCGTGTGCAGATGTTCGGTGGCGACAACAGCTCGCAGCAGGCGGCATTGCCGTGTGCGCTGTTTGTGGTCGAAGACGACGGGACCGGGATGGATGCCACAACGCGCGCCCATCTCTTTGAGCCTTTCTTCACCACGAAGTTGGGGATGGGCACTGGGCTTGGATTGACGACCGTCCACGGCGTCGTCAGCGGAAACGGGGGGCTCATCCACGTGGACAGCGAGTTGGGACGAGGAACGCGCATCAGCATCCTCCTGCCTGTGGCGACCGAAGTTCCGCCAGAAGGCTCCGGCGAAGAGAACCCTTACCTTGCACGAAATCTCGGAATTCATTCATTGAAAGAGGAAAGACTGCCATGACGTCAGCTGCATTAAGGCCGATCACGGTCACACCGCAATTCGAACCAGCAAATTTTCTCAACCTTCTCATCGTGGATGATGAACGATCGATCCGCGAAGCCTGCCGCGAGGTGGCGCAATCCCTGGGATTTAATGCGCAGATTGCCGATTCCGCGGAACACGCCTATCGCGCGCTCGATTTGCAGAGCTTTGACGCCGTGCTGCTCGACCTGCGCTTGCCGGGGGCTGGGGGACTGGATGCTCTCCGCCGGATCAAGGAGCGGCGGCCGGATGCGGTGGTCATCGTTGTCACTGGTTACGGCACTGTGCAGTCGGCTGTTCAGGCTATGAAGAATGGCGCCTATGACTACGTGACTAAGCCTTTCAGCGTCGACGAGCTGAAACTTTTGCTGGAGCGAGTGGCGAGCCATCTGAAGTTGAAATCCGAAAACCGCTTGTTGCGTGAGAAAGTGAAATCGAAGCAGGGATTCGGCGGCATCGTTGGGCGCGCGCCCGAGATGGAGAAGCTCTATCGCATCATCGCCAAGGCGGCGAACAGCATTCATCCGGTGCTGATTCTCGGCGAGAGCGGCACGGGCAAGGAGATGGTCGCCCGCTCGATCCATTACTCCGGACCCTTCCGCGATAAGCCTTTTATCCCGGTGGATTGCGGCTCACTCGTGCCGACGCTCGTTGAAAGTGAACTCTTCGGCTATGTGAAGGGAGCATTCACTGGCGCCAACCAGTCGAAGGATGGCCTTATGGCCATGGCCGAGGGAGGCACGATCTTTCTGGACGAAGTTGGCGAACTGCCCGTCGATCTGCAGGCGAAGATCCTGCGTGCGATCCAGGAAAAGGAGATCCGGCCAGTCGGCAGTACGCGGCGAGTTCCCATCAACGTTCGCATCCTGGCCGCTACGAATCGCGACCTGGAGCAGGGAGTGATGCAGGGAACATTCCGGCGCGACCTCTACTTCCGCCTGAATGTGTTGAGCCTTCGCATTCCGGCGCTGCGCGAGCGGCGCGAGGACATTCCTTTGCTGATCGGGCACTTCCTGGAACGGATGACGCGGAACTCCGGCGTGGAGAAGATGCTCACCGATGAGGCGTTAAAGGCGATGCTCGCCTATGACTGGCCGGGCAACGTCCGCGAACTGGAGAACTGCCTGGAGCGGAGTTACGCCTTCACCAGCGGGCCGGGAATCCATGTCGGTGATCTGCCACGCGAGGTTGCGAACCTTCCAGTCGTGGAGTCGATAAACGGGAACGGCCACGGAAATGGAAAGCTGCACATCGTACCCATTGCCGAACTCGAGAAGCAGACCATTTTGAACGCTATCAGCGAACTCAACGGGGACAAGCTCAAGGCGGCTCGTCTGCTAGGGATCGGGAAGACCACGCTTTACCGCAAGCTGAAAGACTATGCGTCGCAGGGGTGCGAGGTGTGACCGCCCAGGTTGGAACTCAGATTTGGAAATGCGGTTCCACGTCGGGACGATTTGCCCACGCTATATTGCGTAAACACCATGTTTCACAACGCGCGCAGCTTGGCGTCCGACGTGCAATGGAGAGGGCATGATCCTACTCATTACGTCGTCAGCCAGCGGTTTGCAGTGCGCTGATAGTTTGTACTCGGCAACCGGTCAAAAAACAGATTGGGCCCAAAGTCTTCAGCAGGGTGCGACCCGCCTTCGCGAACAAGCTTATTCCGCCGCCGTGATTGATCAGTTCCTGTTGGAGACCGAACCCGAGGAAGGGGACCAGATGATCGAACACTTGGGGACCGCCTTTCCGGTCTATGTCAACTTCGGAGTGACGGGCATCGATCGCCTGATTCGTGAAGTGCGCTCGGCCTTGCACCGCCGCAAGAGGGAAGAAGTCGTCGCCTTAAAGACGGTTGCCGTACAACTGCACAGCGAAATGTCGGAAACTCTCACCGCGATGTTGCTCTCCTGCGAGTTGGCACTGTCTGTCCCCGATGTCCCAAATCTGGCAGTCGAGAAGATTCGCGCCATCGACAACCTCGCACGCGAGCTCCGATTACGCCTCGAAGTGAATTGATTGTCAGGATTACCGGGCTCAAGGCCGCGGGCCAATATCCGGCGCAGCTTCGCCCTTTAGGTAGTGTCGGTTCGATGAAAAAGCATGTTCGAAGTAAATGCATGCAACTTTTTGCACTTGGCCCGCCGAAATTACTTCACCGAATGCCCCGTTACCAATAGAATGAAAATCGTTTGGTAGTCGGAATGCCGCATCCTTGGCGGGATTCCGCTGTTCGACAGGGGACTTCGTGCACGTTCTGGTCACCGCCGATTCGCTGTCTGCGTCCTGGACGTACGTGCGCGAACTCGTCACCGGCCTTGTGACTCGAGGAGTGCGTGTCACCCTGGTTAGCTTTGGCGAGATTCCTCTCCCGGACCAGACCGCGTGGATGGATCATCTTCACGGCCTCGACTATCTACCTACTGGTTTTTGCCTGGAATGGATGCAGGATGCCGAGAGCGACCTGCCGCAATCTTCAGAGTTTCTGGCAAGCGTAGTGCGGGATGTGCGTCCTGACGTTCTTCATCTGAACCAGTTTTGTTATGGAAACCTTGCGGTCGACACACCGCGCGTCGTGATGGCGCATGGGGATTTGCTGACCTTCAAGCAAGCGGTGAATGAACGCGTCGTGAAGCCACCGCAGGCGCTGAACTGGTATCGCAAGACGGTGGCGGCAGGACTGATGGGGGCCGATGCCGTTATCGCTCCGTCGTCGTGGATGCTCGAGTGCATCTCGGCCTGTTACGGCGTCCCAAAGCGCTCGGAAGTCATCTATCCCGGTCGCAATCCGATATTTTTCAATCCGTACGTCAACAAAGATGATTGTGTGTTATCCGTGGGCAGGCTCGTCGATGCGAGCAAGCAGGTTTTTCTGCTGACGCAGCAACAACATCCGCTTCCGGTCTGCATTGTGGGAGCGGAACATACCGTTCCGGTGCCGCGCGTTCCCATCCGCGCCGACGTAAAAGTTGCCACTGACGAGACTTCGGTCGCGATTCGTGGCGCGCAAACGGACGCCCAGTTGCGCGCGCTTTACAGCCGCGCGGCGATTTATGCGGCGACAGCGCGATATGAACCTCTCGGAATGCCTGCGCTTGAGGCCGCCTTCTCGCGCTGCGCGATCATTGCGAACGACGTCCCGAGCTACCGGGAAGTGTGGGGAGATGCGGCGCTGTACTTCCGCACCAACGATTCCGCCAGCCTGGCCGAGAAAATTCGCAGCTTGAGCGAAGATCGATCCATGCGCCGCGCTTATGCGGAGCTCTCGTATGCTCGCGCTCGCGAACGCTTCACCACCAAGCGGATGATCGACGAGTGCCTCGAACTCTACCGCAGCCTGCAAACCGCCGATACCCTCGCTGCTTGACGCAACTGCTCGTAGTGATCCGCGACACACCGCGCGGCTTGGTGTTATCTTCATTAGGCTTACTAGAATCCCGTAAGGTTGGAGGAATTCATGGCGCAAGTAAAGATTACCGTTCGTCCTAATGGCCCTTTTCGCGTTGAGGCTCCCGAAGGTTCCGTGGAACTCGTCGATGTGAATGGAACTCCGTACGATTTAACCGGGAAGACCGCCTTCTCGCTTTGCCGCTGCGGCGGATCGGTGAACAAGCCGTTCTGCGATGGAACCCACAGCAAACTCGGCTTTCAGGCAGCAGAACTCGCCGTGAAGAAAGCCGGAGGCGAGTCCTAGACCGTTCTTCGCGATCGGGATGGCCGGGCCTTTGCGAGGGTACTGTGAGCAAGCGCGACAGGGAACTGGGAATGCACCGCCGGATTTCGCGCCGTGATTTCATGAACGGCGTGGCTATGGTTGCGGGTACAGCCGCGTTGCCTCGACATCTCTTCGGCGAGAGCCAATACGATCCTGAAAAATCCTCAGACTACTATCCCCCTGCGCTTACCGGACTGCGCGGCAGCCACGCAGGCGCTTTCGATGTCGCTCACAGCCTTCGCGACGGCACTTTCTGGGATTCCGCCGGGAAGCCTGAGGACACGGGGGAGTCCTACGACCTCATCATCGTAGGCGGCGGCATCAGTGGACTGAGCGCCGCGCACTTCTATCGCAAGGCTGTGGGTAGCAAGGCCCGCATCCTGATCCTCGAAAATCACGACGACTTCGGAGGACACGCAAAGCGTAACGAATTCCGGGTGAATGGCGCGTTCCGCCTGGGTTTTGGGGGCACCTTCTCGATCGAAAGTCCGGCGCCTTATAGCGCCGTAGCCAAGGGCGTCGTTGAGGAACTTGGGATCGACGTCCCGTCTTATTCCAAGTACGTGAATAAAGGGCTGTACCGCGCACTGGGCTTCGGTCCCAAAATATTCTTCGACAAGGAAACCTTCGGAGCTGATCGACTCACGGTCAATTTCTCACCGCGGGGTGGCAACGAGAGCGCCGACGAGGCTGGCGCGTCGGACAAATTGCTAAAGCAATTTCTGAACGACGCTCCCATCGCCGATCAGGCCAAGCGCGATCTGCGAAACCTTTACGCCGAACCAAAAGACCATTTCCCGGCGCTGACCTCCGACGAGAAAAAAGCGAAGCTCGCGCGCATCAGCTATGCAAACTTCCTGACTGAAATTGCCGGTGTGCATCCGGACATCGTGAAACTTTTCCAGGCGTTTCCGCACGGGCTCTTTGGAGTTGGAATCGATGCTGTCTCAGCGCAGGATGCATGGGGCTTCGATCTTCCTGGATTTGCCGGCATGAAGCTCGACAAAACTCCAGGGAAGGGAATGAACCGCGACGCCATTCCCAACGAGGAAGCCGAGAAGTACTTCTTTCACTTTCCTGACGGCAATGCGACCATCGCGCGGCTTCTCGTTCGCAAACTAATCCCCGATTCGATTCCAGGCACGACGATGCCAGACGTCATTATCGCGAAGGCAGATTACTCGAAGCTCGATCGGGCGAGTTCATCCGTACGTATCCGGCTGAACAGCACCGCGGTTCGTGTAAAGCACATAGGCGATGCGCAAGCGTCCAAAGAGGTGGAAGTCACCTACGTTCGCGGAGGCAAGGTCTACACAGCGAAAGCGAAGAATGCGATTCTCGCCTGCTGGCACGTGGTGATCCCCTACATTTGCGAAGAGTTGCCTGATAAGCAGAAGGAAGCACTGGCATCGGCGCAGAAGGTTCCGCTGCTGTATACCAACGTTGCTATCCGCAACTGGACGTCATTCCAGAAGCTGGGTACGAATTCGATCTACTCTCCCGGCATGTATCACACGAGCGTTAATCTCGACTTGCCGGTTAGCATCGGCGGCTACGAATGTGCGCGCAAGCCGGATGAGCCGATCGTGGTGCATATGATGAAGACGCCGTGTCATCCCGGTCTACCCGCGCGACAGCAGCACAGCGCCGGACGGATGGAGCTTTACACCACGACCTTCGAAACGATGGAGCGGAATATCCGCGAACAACTCGGTCGTACGCTTGGGGCGGGAGGCTTCGACCCGGCGCGCGACATCGCGGCGATTACCGTCAATCGCTGGCCGCACGGATATGCGTACGAGTACAACTCGCTATTCGATAAATTCTGGCTTGAGGGCGGGGAGACTCCGTGCGAGGTTGCGCGCAAGCCACATGGGCGCATCGCCATAGCCAATGCCGACGCGGGCGCTTACGCATATACCGATGAAGCCATCAATCAGGCGTATCGCGCGGTGGGCGAGATCTCACATTCCTAGCTACTGGTAGCGACCGGGCTCAGCGTTCGTCGCGGTGATCGCTGATCTCTGCCGCTTTACTGCGTGCGTCCTGCGCCTGCTGCGTCATTCCCTTGGCTTGATAGGCATCGGCCAAGGCGTCTTCCAGGTCGG
Organism: uncultured Acidobacteriota bacterium; assembly: GCA_963819455.1. Taxonomy (GTDB): domain Bacteria; phylum Acidobacteriota; class Terriglobia; order Terriglobales; family Acidobacteriaceae; genus Sulfotelmatobacter. The sequence goes on along the minus strand of CAWFWF010000004.1, from coordinate 188,276 downwards.
CATCATCGCCACTGACGTCCCGAGCTTTCAAGAAAGATGCGATCGCATCGTCGTACTGCTTCAATTGCGCTTGGGATAATCCTAGGCGGTAGTACACGCTCGTCGCTTGCGGTGAGATCTTTAGCGCCGCCTTGTATTCGTCGACGGCGGCAGCATGATTTTTCTGTTCGGCGAGAGCCAGGCCGAGTCCAGCATGAGCGTCCACGTTATTCGGTTCTAGAGCCGCAACTTTGGAAAACTGCTCCTGGGCGGACTTCGCGTCACCCTGAGTCAGATAGGCTGATCCTAAATCGATGCGGGCCGGAACGTTTTGTGGCTGCAATTCCAAAAGTCGCTTCAATTCGTTCTCACCGTCAAACAAATGCCCTGTGCGGAAATATTCACGTGCCAGTTCGTAGTGCGCACCCGCATCCGACGGTTGCTTCTCGATCTTTTTCTGAAGGTCTGCGATTTTTTGTTCTGAGTGCCGCTGGGCGTCAAGCGCGGCTCTGGGAAAATGCAGGGACGCTCCGCGCCACTGGCGCACTCCGAAAGCGCTCCCGGCCAGCAGTACGACTACGAAGAACATGACGCCGACACGGTTCATCGGACGCTCGGGATTGGGAGCGATACGCGCGATCAGCGCGCCGAGAATCAATCCACTCACGAGTCCGCCGAAGTGGCAGGCGTTGTCGACGCCGCCGAGCATCCCGCCTAGGAAAATATTGAAGCCTGCAAAGATAAGCAGGCTGCGGAGGGTTCCACTGATGGCGACGCGAGGCAGCGAGAATTCCCCGAGATAAAAGGAGGCGATCAAGGCTCCAGCCAAGCCGAAGATTGCGCCCGAGGCGCCCACACTGTTCACGCCCGGATTCCATCCGACGCTGGCGATGCCGCCCGCAATTCCAGTGATCACGTAAATCGCGAGAAACGTCGACCGTCCGTAAAGCGACTCCGCCAGAGCTCCGAGATCCCACAGGCACCACATGTTGAAGGCGATGTGGAGGATGCTCCCATGCAGGAATATGTAGGTAAACAACCGCCACCAGTCGCCCGACAGCGTGTAAGGTCCGAAATTCGATCCGAAGTGAAATAACGTTTCCCCGGGAAAGTCGGCAACGGAGCCGCTGGATAGCGCCATCGCGAGAAATACCGCGATGTTAATGCCGAAGAGGATCTGGGTCAGCGAGATGCTGCTTTCGCCTCGCTTCACCCACGGAGCTGGGATCACGCGCTGCGGCTGCTCATCAGAGTCTTCGCCGCGCTGCGCGGACTCGTGCTGCACGCACCACTGGCAGATTTTCTTGAAGGACAGCGGGGGGAGTTGCCGTCCGCACCGAATACAGTTCGTCATGTCTGTTAGATGAAAGCTTATCAGTAGTCAGCGGAATTGCGGGAATGTGCCAGGACTGTGCGGGACCGGACGCATTCGTCCGATGAATTCGCACGGGTGAACGAATCCGTCCGCCGCACATGGCCTGTTAATGAATGGTCTTCGTCTTTCGGGACATGTAATCCATCAGCAGATATTGTCCGAGCGTGTAGGGAGTGGTGAAGTATGCCTTTCCACGGCACATCTCCGTGACCTTCTGGACGAACTGCACCAAGCCGTAATCAGAAGCCAGCATGAAGGTGTTGATCAAAACGCCCGCACGCTTGCACTTTGACACCTCTTCGAGCGTCTGGCTCACCACAAGTGGATCGAGGCCAAAGGCATTCTTGTAGATGCGGCCGTCTTCGAGCGTCAGCGCCGAAGGCTTGCCGTCGGTAATCATCACGATCTGTTTCATGTCCTTGCGCTGTCGCTGCAGGATCCGCTGCGCCATGCGCAATCCTTCGCGCGTATTGGTGTAGTAAGGGCCAACTTTTACTCGAGCCAATTGCGAGAGCGGAATCTCCTCTGCGGAGTCGTGAAACAGCACTAGCGAGAGGGAATCTCCCGGATATTGCGTTCGGATCAGATGCGATAGCGCCATCGCCACTTTCTTGGCGGGAGTGAAGCGATCTTCTCCGTAGAGAATCATCGAATGCGAGCAGTCCAGCATCAGCACGGTCGCGCACGAGGACTGATATTCGCACTGGTTCACCTGCAGATCCGAGTATTCGATGTTGAGTGGAAGGCTAAGACCCTCCCGTTGAATCGCGTTGGAAAGAGTAGCGGTGATGTCGAGGTTCAGCGTGTCGCCGAACTCATAGGTCTTCGAAGATCCGCTGGCTTCGATGCCAGTCGCGAGGTCACGTGTGTCGTGCCGGCCAAAGCTTGATTTTCCCAGCGATCCCAGCAGATTGCGCAACGATTTGAATCCCAGAAAGTCTAGACTCTTGTCGGTAATCTCGAACTTCGCCTGCTGCGCCTCACCAGCTTTCCCTCCCACACTGGGTTGGCGCGATGGATCGTGCGGTTCATCGATCGAGATGTAGTCTTCCTGCTGCATTCGCTCAATAAGTTGCTCGACGAGTTCGTCCAACTGGCCGTCCGCCAGCATCTGTTCGATCTGTTCGCGCAGGTTCTCGTCGAAGTTTTCGCCGTTGAGCAACGCATCTTCGATGGCTTGGCGGAGATTGTCGAGAGTCTGTTCTCCCTCGGGCATCTCGTACCATGGAGAATCCTGAAAGCCGCTCTGCAGAAGGTAATCCGACAGCGCGCTGAGCAGATCTTCCATGCTCATTTCACCGGCGGCATCAGGGACGTATTTGGAGTAACGAATGCGTTTCATATAATAAGCTTCCGGCTTCCGGCGCTCGGCTTCCGGCCTCGCTCACTGATCGCTGATACTCGCCGGGCGCCGAATACCGCAGGAGCGTGTTCTTTCTAATTAAATTGCCTCCGCTGCCGGTACGGCTTTTCGTCTGGATCGAACGACTTTTCCCGCACGGCTTCTGGTTTTTTCTCTCCGGCCTTGAATACGCGCTCCTCGTTTCTTCCGACGCGCTTATGCGCGTGCAAGCCTTCGAGAATGAATTCCGCTGCCGACACCTGCTGTTCCGGGCTGTCCTTCTGCGAAATGCCCAGCGGGCCGAGTTTGTCGATCAGCCCCTGAATGCCTTTCAGATTTTCCAGCGCCTCGGCGGCGGGAACTGAATCGGAAAGCTGAATTTCGCCGCCCAGATCGAACCATTGCACGATTTGCTGCACGTTGGCGCCGGTGAAGTACTCGTCGTAAGTCTTCGCTATTGCGGTGCGGATGAGTTCGCGGCCCACATGATCCGCGCCCTTCATTTCGCCCTCATATTCGAGTTCGAGCTTTCCGGTGATGGCCGGCAAGGCCGCATAGACGTCGCTGATGCGCGGCACGACGAGCTTTTCGTCGTTGCGAATCGCCCGGCGCTCCGCGTTTGAGATGACGTTTTCCATGGCGGAAATCGGTAGGCGCTGGCTGACGCCTGAACGCTTATCGATCTTCTTATCCTCGCGGGCTGCAAAGGCCACGCGCTCGATCACTTCCTGCACATAGTTTGGAAGATGAAGGGTATTCCCATTCCTCCGCGTCCAGGCTTCCTGTGCGGTGATGGTGATGCCTTCTTCGACTGTCGCGGGGTAGTGCGTGCGAATTTCCGAGCCGATGCGATCTTTTAGAGGCGTGATGATCTTTCCGCGCGCGGTGTAATCCTCCGGATTTGCGCTGAACACCAGCGCTACGTCGAGAGGCAGCCGAATCGGGTATCCCTTAATCTGCACATCGCCTTCTTGCATGATGTTAAAAAGACCGACCTGAATTTTTCCGGCCAGGTCTGGAAGTTCATTAATAGCGAAAATTCCGCGATTGGCGCGCGGAAGCAACCCGTAGTGGACCGTCATTTCGCTGGATAATTCGTGACCGCCACGCGCCGCCTTAATGGGATCAATGTCGCCGATCAGATCGGCGATCGTCACATCAGGAGTGGCCAGCTTTTCTACGTATCGCTCGTCCGGGGTGAGATAGGCGATCGGCGTTGCATCTCCATGACGCGCCACTTCATCGCGGCAGCGGCGGCAAATGGGTGCGTAGGGGCTGTCGTGAATCTCGCATCCGGCGAGATACGGCATCTCGGGATCGAGCAGTGTCGTCAGGGCGCGCAGGATGCGGCTTTTGGCCTGTCCGCGCAGCCCGAGCAAAATAAAGTTATGGCGCGAAAGAATCGCGTTGACGATCTGCGGAACAACCGTATCGTCATAACCGACGATGCCGGGGAAGATCGAGGCATCACCGTTCTCGCGAAGACGCGCGACAAGATTCTCCCGCAACTCGTCTTTTACGCGGCGGGTACTCAAACGCTCTTCGGAGAAGGCACTACGGCGCAGATCGCCCAGCGTGCGCGGAACACTCATGAAAGGAACCCCCACAAACTACAATGGTCAGATTATACGCTTGGTATTTTGGATGCAGTTTTGAGCCGCGCTTCAAAAGAATCGATGCGAAATAAATTCAGAATCCTCGCCGCATTGCGATTTCCCGGTAAGCGCCTGCTTCTCGCTTGCCTATTCTCGAGTGCGACAGTGGCAGCATTCGGGCTGGCCACTCAGTCTGGGCTGCCGGAGCCGGGACACATCGGGGACGTCACTTGTTCGTCGGATGCAACGCAAGGCTACGCGCTGTATTTGCCTTCGAAGTACAATCCGGCAAAACGCTGGCCGATTATCTACTTCTTCGATCCTGGTGGCCGCGGGAGGCGTCCTCTCGATCTTTATAAAGATCTGGCCGAAACGTACGGCATGATCTTTGCCGGCTCCAACAATTCGCGAAACTTTTCTCCCGAGCAATCGAAGAGTGTCAATGCTATCTGGCAGGACACGCACATGCGCCTCGCGCTCGATGAACATCGCACCTATACCGACGGCTTTTCTGGCGGAGCGCGCGTCGCCGGAGCGATGGCGATCAGTTGCGGAAATTGCCAGATCGCGGGCGTCATCGCGAACGGCGCTGGATATCCCGACAGCAGGGGTGCTTCGAAAGACAAGCTGCAATATTTCTTTGCGGTTGGAAACCAGGACTTCAACTGGCCGGAAGTGATGCGAATCCGTCGTCAGCGCGAAGAGGAAGGCTTGCCTTACCGGGTGCGTGTATTTGCTGGCTCCCACCAGTGGGCGCCCCCCGATGTCATGGAGGATGCGCTCCAATGGCTCATGCTGAGGGCGATGCAATCGGGCACAGCTCCGCGCGATGCGGCGTTCATCGATCGTCAATATGCGAAAACGCAAGCAGAAGCCGCCGATGCCGAGAAGAGAAAAGACGCGGAGGGCCAACTCGATGCCTACCGCAGTTTGGTTTCAGACTTCGCCGGTCTCAAAGATGTGAGTGAGTCCCAACTCGCGGCGCTGAAGCGGTCGGCGTCTTTCAAGACCGCGATGAAAGTCGAGCAGGACCAGATCGCCGAACAATTCTCGATCGAGCGAGAAATTTCGCCAAAGCTGCGCGCCTACGTCGAACGGTGACGTCCCGGATCTGAACGCGCTTCGCCTCGAAATCGTGCAGGCCATGGGCGGACTCAAGGACCAGGCAACGCATGCCAAGAGCGAAGAAAAGCGCCTAGTCTTCACTCGCGCCTTCGACGACATGCGGGTGGAAGGAATGGAGAATGGACAGCAGGAGCTCGAAGCCCGGCATTTTGAAAAGGCGGAAGCGTGCTTCAGCTTGATGAAGCAGCTATCTGAGGATGCCTGGCCGGTGCTCCTGCTCGCCGAAACCCATGCTGCCGCAGGAAAGAAGAAGCAGGCGATCAACGATCTTCATGAGGCCATACGGCGCGGACTGAAGGATGCCGAGGTTCTCGAGTCGAATGTGCGATTTCAGACTCTGCAATCCGAGCCGGAGTTTCAGAAGCTGTTAGGTGAACTGAAGAGTAAGTAGGCCCCCCTGGCCTTAGCTCCTGTGGCCGTTACCGCCGGCCTTTTGCCGGGTTCGCGCGACATTCCGAAGGCCGGGAAGAATTCCTTCGAAGTAAGTGGCGACGTCTCGAATGCGCTCGCTCTCGGAGCGGGTGGCCAGCAAGGTTTGCTTGAAATCCAGGTCGAGCGGCAACGATCCGGCCAGATAAAACGACAGCTGGTTCGGATCCGCGCCCGACACATCCTGTACCGCGCCAGCCAGAGAAAGGATTTCGAGATGAAGCTGGATAGCCCGCTCTTTCTCGCCTTGAACCGGGGTTCCAGGCGAATCTGGAATCATGAGCACTTCGGCGCGGAGGAAAGATCGTTCCCGATTCAATTCGAGCACTTCGAAGCGATTGCGACCTTCTGCGATTAGATCCATCCGTCCGTCCGGATATTCTTTTGTGACCGTCACTATTTCAGCCGTGCATCCGACATCGGCCAAGCCTTCTTCCAACGCGCGAATCACTCCGAAGGTCGCTTCATTGGCAATGCATTCCGCGATCATCTCTTTGTATCGAGGCTCGAAAATATGCAAGGGAAGAGGCGTGCCCGGCAGCAAGACAAGGTCGAGGGGAAATAAGGGAAGAAGAGGCAATGGTTCTCCAATTGGCGCGCGGGCCGGGTGTTTCGATTGTACGATACGGTTCCACTCATCTTGACTTGCCGCAGCGTGGAGAATACAAACGCGAACATGGAACTCGAAGGAAAGGTAGTCGTTGTTACCGGGGCTTCGATGGGAATTGGCGAAGCGATTGCAAAAAAGTTTGCCGAGCATGGCGCGAGCGTAGTCATGCTGTCGCGCGACGCCGCCCGCGCGGAGGCCGCACGCCTACGCATAGGTTTTGCGGAACGTACAGTCGCACTCTCATGCGATGTTCGGCACTCGGAAGAGATCGACCGAGTACTGGCACTGACTATGCACCACTTCAAGCGCGTCGACGTGTGGATCAATAACGCCGGCCACGGGCTTTTGGATTCCATCGCGCAGGTGGACTCGCATGCGAGCCACGATCTCTTCGAAACGAATTTCTTTGGCGCAATCTCTGCGATGCAGGCGGTGATCCCGGTCATGCGGCAGCAGGGCGGAGGCGCGATTATTAATATCTCCAGCGTCGCCGGGCACCTTCCGCTGCCTTTTCACTCGCTTTACAGCGCAAGCAAATTTGCTCTCAATGCCGTCGGCAAGGCGGCGGGCGTCGAGTTGAAGAGCGATGGAATTCATGTGCTGACGGTTTGTCCCGGGTACGTTCGGACAGCATTCAGTGAGAACGCCATCCGGGGGAACGAATTAAAGCGGGTGCGGCCTGACTCGGTTCGAGGGATCACGGCCGAACGGGTCGCCAACGCTACGCTGCGCGGATACTTGAAGCAAAAGCGGGAAGTAATTGTTCCGTGGACAATGCACGTGCCGGTGAAGCTCTACCAGTTATTTCCGGGAGTAGTCGAGTGGGCGATGGGCAGAATGGCCGGGTGAGGTGGCTTGCTGAGGTTCTAACCTAGTTCGTCGAGCATGGCTTCCATTTCCGATTGCGCGTGCAGATTTCCGGTACGCCGGGCGGAAGCAATCCCGTCCTGCAACCTCTGTTTTGCCTCTTCCGGTTTCTCGGCCTTGACCAGGGTTTGCGCCGCCATGAAATATCCGGCGGTGTAGTCGGGATGGTTCTCAAGCAGGATTGAGAACTCGGCCAAGGCCCGGTCGAAGTCGCCGTCCTTCGAATACTCCATGGCGAGGCCGTAACGAGCGAAAGCGTCTTTTGGGTTTTCCGTCAGAATCTCGTTCAGCGCCGCGATGCGATCCATAGTGGACTCAGCAACGAGATTACTACAATTCCGGCGCGCTCTCGCACGCGGACTGGTGATTCGAACTGGCAAGTGCACTACCGACTGATTACAATTGCGCTTCCTGAATTCTCAGATTAGGAGACCAACTTGGCGTGCCCGTATTTCATGCCCGAACAGCGACTGGAGGGCGGTGGCTGGCCGCATCCTGCGAGACTGCCGCTTGGCTGCGGTTGGAGCGGGCACTGTACCGCGCCCGGCCATGAAGGAGAAACGCCTTCGCAGGAAACCCTTGAAGCTTCGTGCAATCTTGGTTACGCCAGTGGTTGCGGATGGTCGCCCGCAGAGCGAGTGTGGGATGCTGTGCGATTTGCCGTATCGGCTCCGGTGGTGTCGGGTGCGATTCGAGGCTTAACCGAGTCTCCAAGGCGCGAACTCAGTTTGATCTATGTTTGCGAACGGGACCATCGCCCGGTGGAGCGCGGAGAGTTGAAGTTCGACCTCACTCAAGGCGCGTGGCTGAGTCCGCATCCTGACGCGCGGATTCAAAAGAAGGCAGAGTGCTTCCTGGAAACCTATTTGAAGAAGAAAACATAGTCATCGCGAACTGCGCAGCCTTCTGAAAGAGAGTTAGTCAAAAAGAAACATGGCCGACGATAAGCTACTTGCACGCCCAGTCCGAGACTCGCAGTCCGAGATGGCCGAGATTGTTCTACCCAACGACGCCAATCCGCTGGCGGCTCTTTTGGGTGGTCGCCTTATGCACTGGATCGATCTTGCGGGCGCGATGGCGGCCCATCGGCACTGCCGCAACTATGTCGTGACTGCATCAGTCGATCACATCGATTTTCTGGTTCCGGTACGCGTTGGAGATCTCGTCATCTTGCGTTCATCGGTAAACCGGGTCTTTCATACTTCCATGGAAGTGGGCGTTAAGGTATTCGTCGAGAACTATATTGCCGATACCTCCAGGCACGTCGGCTCCGCCTACCTTACGTTCGTTGCGATCGATGGCGCCGGCAAAACCCTGCCGGTCGCAGCGGTGATTCCGGAGACGGACGAGCAGAAGCGCCGCTATGATGACGCCGGCCGCCGTCGGGAAATCCGGCGCGCTGAACTCGCACGCCGCAAGCGTTAAGTTGTGTTGGATTTCACAACTTAATGTGATCGAGATCACATTTAACGGCTCCGGACAGCATTTATCCTCGTCGTCTGTGAGGTTCGTTCATGGATAGTGCCCTCCTCGTTCATCGATTGCATTTCGCATTCACGATCACATTTCATTATTTGTTTCCGCAGCTCACCATGGGGTTGGCGCCGCTGATTGTGGTGCTTAAATCCTTGGCGCTTCGCCGCAACGATGAGTTTTACAATCGGGCGGCGCAATTTTGGGCGCGGATCTTCGGAATCAACTTCGTGATGGGAGTCGTTACCGGCATTCCAATGGAATTTCAGTTTGGCACCAACTGGTCACACTTCTCACGTTTCGCCGGCGGGGTGATCGGCCAGACTCTGGGGATGGAAGGGATGTTCGCCTTCTTCCTGGAGTCCGCATTCCTGGGGCTGTTCTTGTATGGGGAGAAGCGACTGGGGCCACGCGGGCACTGGTGGTCAGCGCTGGCGGTGTTCCTTGGCTCATGGCTCAGCGGATTCTTTATCGTCGCGACCGACGCGTGGATGCAGCATCCTGTGGGCTACTTCAAGGCGGCCGACGGCTCGGCCCAACTCAGCAGCTTTTGGGCACTGGTGCTGAATCCCTGGGCGTGGTGGCAGTACGCCCACAACATGAGTGGCGCGGTTATCACCGGTGCATTCGTCATGGCATCGATCGGCGCGTTCTACCTGCTATGGGGGAAGTTCGAGGAGTATGGCCGCATTTTCCTTCGTGTCGGAGTGACGGCGGGGCTGATTTTCAGCGTGCTGCAGCTCTTTCCCACTGGCGACGGACAGGGGCGCTTGATCGCGGAAAATCAACCTGTGACTCTTGCCGCGATGGAGGCATTGTTCGCTACGCAGCCGGGGGCTCCCCTTGTTCTGATCGGACAGCCGAACATGGAGGAGAAGAAGATCGACAATCCGGTAACGGTGCCGAATGCGCTCAGTTTCCTGACTTATCGCCGATGGACGGCTGAGGTCAAAGGGCTGGACGCGTTTCCGCAGGATCAATGGCCAACGAACATCGAGCTTCTTTACTACAGCTATCACATCATGGTGGGGCTAGGCACTCTGTTCATCGCCATCATGGTAATTGCCGCGTTCCTGCTGTGGCGCGGCGCTCTCTACAAGAGCCGCTGGCTGCTATGGATTTTGTTGCTGGCCTTACCGTTCCCATATATCGCGAACACCGCGGGATGGATCACGGCGGAGATCGGCCGCCAGCCCTGGTTGGTGTACTCACTGATGCGAACTGCCGAGGGATATTCGAAAACGGTTTCTGCGGGCAATGGAATGTTTACGCTGCTGGGATTCATGGGCATGTACACCGTGCTGGCAATCTTCTTCCTGTTCCTGGTGCGCCGCGAGATCGAGCGGGGCCCGGAAGCGGAAGTAGCGGCGCACTAGGCGCGTGGATTGCTGCGCAGAGCGAGGATCAGCAGCAAGGTGCAAGCTCTGCCAGCGATGCCGATGCGCGTACCGCTGTGGAAGAGCGGCCCTTCAGGGCCGCGTCAAAGCAAGCTGAATTGGAGGCCTTTAGCCCCTGAGGTTCACGAGGATTACATGGAAACACTCTGGTTCATGATCGTTGCAGTTATGGTTGCCGCCTACGTCGTGCTCGACGGATTTGACCTGGGTGCGGGCGTGATCTATCTCGGCGCGGCGAAAACTCCGGCTGAGCGGCGATCCATCATGCGCGCCATCGGTCCGGTATGGGACGGCAACGAAGTCTGGCTACTGGCCTCCGGCGGGACGCTCTATTTCGCATTTCCGCTGCTTTATGCCTCGAGCTTCAGCGGTTTTTACCTGCCGCTGATGATGGTCTTATGGCTCCTGATGCTGCGGGGTATGGGGATCGAACTGGGATCGCACATGGAGCACCCCGTTTGGCGTGGATTTTTCGATGTGATCTTCTCCGTGTCGAGCGTATTGCTGTGCATCTTCTTCGGCGCGGCCCTGGGTAATGTCGTGCGCGGAGTTCCACTCGCCGCCGACCAGTACTTCTTTGAGCCGCTATGGACCAACTTTCGGGTGAACAGTGGAACCGCTGGAACGATCAACGGCATTCTCGACTGGTACACCGTGCTTACCGGGGTGATCGCTCTGGTTACGCTGACGGTGCACGGATCACTTTACATCGCGACTAAGACAGAAAACGACGTCAACCGCAGAGCCCGCGCGACTGCAATGTGGGCCTGGCCTGTGCAAACTCTGTTGACTGTTGTGGGCTTGGTCGCAACCATCTCGATTCGTCCTGGAGTGCTCGACAACTACAAGCAGCACGTCGTGGGATTTCTGATTCCTGCCGTCGTTTATGGAGCACTGGCGCTGATGATTTATGCCATGCGCAAGGGCGACGACAAGACTGCGTTCGTCGGCTCCGCTCTATATATCGTAGGGATGCTCGTGGGTGCGGCATTTGCGCTCTATCCCGTCGTGCTACCGGCGAGTACCGATCAGGCGAGGAGCCTGACGATATACAACACCGCTGCGGGCCATCATGGCCTGACGGTTGGAATTACGTGGTGGATCTTCGGGATGGTTCTCGCGCTGGGGTATTTCTTCTTTCTGTTCCGCATGTTTAAAGGCAAGGTGCGACTGGATGGGGAGGGGTATTAACGCCGCTAGAAGCGAAAGGCCTTAAACCACGAAGGTTCACGAAGTAAAAGCCGAGCCGGGATTTCTCTTAAGACAAGCCGGCGTGGATGCCCAGATCCTCTGCGACCTTGCGAAGTCGCTTGTCTTTCGTCCACAGCCGCGTTGGTGCGTCGATAAACACAGAAGCGATCAGATGTGCGTCCGTCAGACCGATGCCGAGGCTGAACAAATGGCGAGTCTCGATCAACTGCCGCAGTTCATTCATTTGCGCCACTCGCACTTGCGGAAGGTTGTCGAGCATCGCTAGCACGTTGGCTCGCTGGTTTAGTGAGCCGAGAGCAAGTTCCACAATAATGAAGGGGTGAATCGCGATCTGCCCCTCGATCAACGCTTTCTTCATTCCAGCGTTTCCAAAGCGGAAATGGTCGATCCATACCGAGGTGTCCGCGAGGATCAATCTTGCGCAGTCCTTCGGCGGGGGATTTTTTTCAGACGGGGCATCGTTCCACCGAGAGATGCAAGTCGACGGGCGCTTTCCCGCTCGATGAGGGCCTTCAGAGCTTCCCGAAGCAATGCGGTCTTTTCCGCCACTCCGGTGAACTCTTGGGCGGTGCGTACGAGATCGTCATCCAGCGCTACGGTAGTTCTCATAGCATCAATTATAGCATCAAACGATGTCCTAACGTGTGCCCGATTGACAATCGAAAAGGGGAGAAGCCCCGCTGGAAAGGACTGAGCTTCTGCTGTCTATCTTCTCTACGCCTGTATAATTACTGTGTAGATATCTCCATCATCTTCCCAAATCCTTTCTGGAGTGTGATCCTTTGAGCGCACATACACCGCATCAGCATGGACAAGGTCCCGCGCAGCCCGGGCCGCAGCCGCTGCCGGGAGTCGACGCTATCATCGCCGTCGGATCGGGCAAGGGGGGTGTCGGCAAGACCACGCTGTCAGTAAACCTCGCCGTGGCTTTAACCAAGATGGGGCACAAGGTCGGACTGCTCGACGCTGACGTCTACGGGCCTAACGTTCCGCTGATGCTGGGCGTGAACGCTCAGCCGCGCATGGTCGGCGAGAACCGCATCGAGCCGATCGAGGCATTCGGGCTGAAAGTCATTTCGGTTGGATTTCTCAATCCCGGCGACAAGCCCATCATCTGGCGCGGACCCATGCTGCACCAGATCATGCGGCAGTTCCTGGGGTTGGTGGAATGGGGACAACTCGACTACCTGATTGTCGACTTGCCTCCGGGCACGGGGGATATTGCGCTTTCGCTGGTGCAGACCGTTCCTCTTACCGGGGCGGTGGTGGTTTCAACGCCATCGGACGTCTCGTTACAAGACGCGCGCAAGGCGATCGAAATGTTCCGTCAGATGAAGGTTGACGTCGCGGGCGTGGTCGAGAACATGAGCTATTTTGTTTGCCCGCACTGCTCGCACGAAGTAGATATCTTCTCGCGCGGTGGCGCCGAGTTAATGGCGAAGCGCTTCGAGGTGCCGTTCTTAGGAAGCGTGGCTCTTGATCCGGAAGTGCGGAAATCCGGTGACGGCGGCAAACCGATTGTTCTCGAAGGCGAGAATTCGCCGCACGCAAAGTCGATCTACGAATTCGCCCGTAACGTGGTCGCCCGCGTGACGGAGATCAAAGCAAACGCGCCTGCTCCAGTAATCCAGATCCAGTAAGAGGTCGCATCCTTGTCGCGTACCTTGCGATAGTGTGGGACTTTTTTCACGCAGCAATCTGTTCCGGATCTGCGCAATCCCACAGATGCGAATAGTGGACTGGAGGCAGGGATCCTTCGCCGCAAAAGCCCGGCTCTGGATGACAGTACTCTCAGATTTTTTGTAGCGGGCTAGTTATTTGGTTTTGAATCGATCCAGACGCCACATCGGCTCTGGTGAGCCGTCCTTCAAAATTATTCCTGCCATCATCTCTCCGATCGCGGGACCGTGTTTGAAGCCGTGACCTGACCCTCCACCCAAGAGCCAGACATTTTCGTTCACGGGATGACGATCGACCAAGAAGTGTCCGTCGGGAGTTTGCTCGTATTGACACACGCGGGTTTCGATGAGCGGAGCGTCCTTCAAAGCAGGGAAGCGGAAGGCGATGTATTCACGAATATCCTGCAGGGTCTCAGGGTTGACGACGCGCTCTCCGGAGGTTGGATCAAACGCCGGGCCACGCGTGTCGTCGGCAATCTTGAAGCCGCGCCGGTCGCTGCCTGGAATTCCGTAACGAAACCGCCCCCGATGATCTCCCCACACAGGTAGTGAGGCATCACTGAAGCGTGAGTCGCCACCGGGGACGCCGAAGAAGAAAATATCCTGCTTGGTCGCTTGCACGAGACTGCCGACCGCGTTCGGGAACATTCGCCCCAGCCATGGACCGCAGGCGAAGACGAAGCAATCTGCTGTGAGGCGCGATCCGTCTGACAAGGCAATGCTCTTCAATGGCGCAGCTTCTAGACCCTCGGCGATTACTGCAACTTGCCGATACTTTCCGCCCTCGGCGACGAAAGCCTCGACGACCGCCTGGCAGCTGGCACGCGCATCGAGATAGCCGCACTCGGGCTCGAAGATGCCCCATTGCAGCCCTTCAAAGTTGATTTGCGGCCAGAGCTTGGCCATACGAGCGACCGAGAGTTCCTGATATTTAATCTTCGCGGCTTTCAGACTCTTGACGGATCCGCGTTCAAACTGATCGTCGTTGCCGGAGGCCATCCACAACACGCCGGTGCGATGGAGGAATTGCCGCTTCCATTTGCGTGCGTACTTTTCCCAGAGCGTCAGCGCCCGGGCCGCCATTTCGGCATAGATCTGGTCGTGTCCGTAGGCTCCGCGCATGACTCGAGTCTCTCCGCCCGAAGACGCGCGCGAATTTCCCGGACCCCAGGCGTCGAGCAAAGTAACCTTTGCCCCGCCTTCGAGCAGGCGTAGAGCGGTCCAGCCGCCGAATGCGCCAGCACCGATGACAGCAACGTGAGGCTTGGTTTTCATGGATTTGTCTTGAACGCCGTACGCAAGACAGTTGAGAATACGCAAACTCGGATTGAAAAAGAAGGTTCTTGGCGAATACGAGTGAATTGCGTCTTGAAGAAGAGAAAGAGCTTAAACCACGAAGGACACGAAGGACCCCTCTCGTACCTAGGACTACGTTCCGCCACGGACCATTGGATCCATCGTCTTTTGGCGTTCTCGCCGCTTCCTTGACAGCTTTGCACCCCGTTCCTAGAATCCACAGGTGGATCGCACTTTTGATCCAAAACCTAAGCTTCTGCATCTAAAATACATAGGTAGAATGAAGCAGGATCTCCCCCCGGCAGTAGCCGCTCGGTTTGAGACACCTTAAAGTACTTCTATGCCCGCTGACTCCAATATCGGGAATCGCGAACGCGAAATTCTGACTGCTATCGTCGAGACTTTTATCTCGACGGGCGAACCGGTCGGATCGCGCACCCTTGCGCGGTCGAACCGCGAGGGACTGAGCCCGGCTTCCATCCGTAATGTGATGGCAGATTTGTCGGACGCGGGGTTTCTGGAGCAGACGCATACCTCGTCCGGGCGGGTTCCGACGACGGAGGCCTATCGCTACTACGTGGAGCAGATCTCCGGCAGCGCGCGTCTCGCGCCTCAGGAAGAGACAATGATTTCCGATTCGCTGGCCGGCATCACGGATGTGCAGGAGTTCATGGAACGCACATCGCGTGTGCTCTCCCTGATTTCGCGCAACGTGGGAGTTACTGTCGCCACCAGCGGGCCGAAGAACGCGTTGGAGCACGTCTATTTTTCGCGCCTTGGGGATCAGAAGGTGCTGGCAGTGCTGGTAACCCGGTCTGGGTTGGTGCGGGACCGATTGCTACGGATGGATCTACCGCAGGCCGATTTGGATCTGGCGGCTCGCTACATCAATGAAAACTTCCGCGGCTGGACCATGGAGTCGATGCGCACAGAACTTTCCCGCCGGATCGAGAAAGATCGAAGTGAGTACGACCGCTTGATGCATTCCATCGAGCAGCTTTACAAGCAGGGCGCTCTGGCGCACGAGCAAGGGTCGCAGGTGGTTTTCGTAGAAGGCGCGGCCAACCTGGTGACCGGCGAGCAGGATCGCAAGCGCCTGCAAGAGATGCTGCAGACTCTCGATGAAAAGGAAAAGGTCGTACAGCTTCTGGGAGCCTACCTCGACGCGAAGCAGGAAGCCGTGCGCGTCGTGATTGGTCTCGACCAGGCGCTGCCGTCGATGCAGAATTTCGTCCTGATTGGCGCTCCGGCTCATGCCGGAAATGAAGTCATGGGTTCGCTGGCTGTCATTGGTCCGACGCGTATGGACTATCAGCACACCATCACCGCCGTTTCGTACATCGCGCGGTTGTTTGACAAGATCCTGAATGAATCGGAGTAAATGGGCAGTTATGGGGAAAGCAAACGGAAAGCAGCAAGAAAAGAATCTGGACCTCGAACATGAGCTTCCTGCCGCGGACGGCGACGAAACTTCTCCTGGGATCTCGCCGGAAGTAGAAGCCTCGGGGACAAACTCCGAATTACAGAAATTGAAGGCCGAGCGGGATGACTGGCGCGATCGGTTTGCCCGTGCCCAGGCGGAATTCGAGAACGCTCGGAAACGCGCGGCCAAGGAGCAGGCGGATTTTCGCGACTTTGCGGTCGTTGACGCCATCAAATTGCTTTTGCCGGTAATTGACAGCTTTGAACGCGCGATTCAGGCAAAGTCTGACGCTGCCGACTTTCGCGCGGGAGTGGAACTGATCTACAAGCAGTTGCAGGACGTGCTGGGCAAACTCGGTGTGAAGCCGATCCCGGCCAAGGGCGAGCAGTTTGATCCGCATGTGCACGAAGCGATCGAGATGGTGGAAACCTCCGATTCTGCGGATCACGAAGTTCTCGAAGAATGGCAGCGCGGCTACAAACTGAAAGATCGCCTTCTGCGGCCGGCGATGGTCAAAGTCGCGAAGAATCCCGGGAAATAGCTTCCAGACGAATGAGGCACCGGGAAATCCCTGCGCGATCTCTGTGAATGGTTGACTGATGGGCGGACGACCCCGTCAGCCTCAAAATTGAAAGGTATCTTCTGACCACGAACGCAAAACGCGATTACTACGAGGTGCTGGGCGTGACCCGCACCGTGACCGAAGTTGAATTGAAGAGCGCCTATCGCAAGCTGGCGCTGCAATACCATCCTGATCGCAACCCTAATAATCCGGATGCCGAAGAAAAATTTAAGGAAGTCAGCGAAGCGTACGCCATTCTCGCCGATGGAGACAAACGCGCGGCTTACGATCGCTTCGGACACGCCGGACTGGGTGGCGCGGCAGCGCAAGGGGGCGGCATCGATCCCACGGTCTTTCAGGATTTCCACGACATCTTCGGAGAATTCTTCGGCTTCGGAGATATGTTTGGCGGCGGTAGCGGCGGTCGCAAACGCAGCCGGGTGCAGCGCGGCGCCGATCTACGGGAAGACTTGACTCTCGAATTTGAAGAAGCATATTTCGGGACCGAATCCCGTGTTGAGGTTCGCCGCCACGAGGCCTGCGAAGAGTGTCACGGTTCCGGTTCGGCGCCAGGTAAAGGACCGACGACCTGCAAGTCATGTAATGGGCGCGGGCAGGTACGCTACCAACAGGGATTCTTCAGCATTGCTCGTACTTGCCCAACTTGCCAGGGAAGCGGCAGCGTGATCACCGATCCTTGCCCCAAGTGCAAGGGTGATGGACGCTTACTACGTCAACGCACCGTCGATGCCAAGGTTCCTCCCGGCGTCGAAGATGGAACCCGTATCCGATTCGCCGGTGGCGGAGAGGTTGGAGCCTTCGGCGGCCCGGCAGGTGACCTTTATGTTGTCCTGCACGTGAAGGAACACCCGTTCTTCGCGCGTGAAGGCAACGATCTGCACTGCGTTGTGCCAATTTCGATCGCTCAGGCGGCCATGGGCGCCGAGATTCACGTGCCCACGATGGACGGCCAGCACGCGCTCAAGATTCCGGACGGCACACAACCCGGGACTGTGTTTCGCATTCGCCACAAGGGTGTTCCGGTGCTGAACAGTCACAGCAAAGGCGATCTATTCGTCGAAGTGCGGGTACAGGTTCCGACCAAGCTCAATAAACGGCAGAAGGAACTGTTACAGGAGTTGGATGCGCTGACTCAGGTGGATAATCAGCCGCTGTTACGATCGATCCTCGGCAAGATGAAAGACATGTTCGGATAGCTTCATTCGGCTCTGACGCTGGGGCTAAAGCCCGGTTTTATCAGCGCGCTTTCGCAGCCCTGAAGGGCCGCTCTTCCACGACCTTGGACAAGCCGAATTGTGAGCAGCCGTCGCTCGGGATCATTTTTGACCGATTACGAGGCTGCGTCACTCGAAAATACCTTCATTCATGACTCGCCGCCGATGGATTGCTGACGAAGTTTCCGCTGGCCACGCCGCTCTTACCGGATCCCATGCTGATCATCTCACTCGTGTTCTGCGGGCCAGTGAGGGGCAGGAGTTCGATATCGTCGCCGGCGGCACTGTCCATCGGGCGCGAATTACGAAGATTTCCGAAGGGCGAGTTGATTTTGAACTGGGTGAAGAACTTACGGCAATCGCACTCGCGAATGTGACGCTGTGCCTGGCGATCTTCAAGTTCGATCGCATGGAATGGGCAATTGAGAAATGCACGGAACTCGGTGTCACTCGTTTCGTTCCCGTGATTGCGCGACGGAGCGACGCCCACCTGGTGGCTGCTGCCGTTAAGCGCGCCGAGAGATGGCGCCGTATCGCCTTGCAAGCTTCGGAGCAATCGCGCCGCACGGCGCCACCTGAGATAACCGATCCCAAGAAACTGCAAGACATTCTCGATCTCGGCAAGGTGCGTATTGTCCTGTCGGAATACGAAAAACAGGTTCAGCTTCGCGATCTGGTCGACTCGGATGCTGACGCAGGCGAAGCTGTGCTAGCGGTTGGCCCTGAAGGAGGCTGGACGGACGACGAGGTCGATGCCTTTCGGAAAGCCCAGTGGGCTGCGGCGTCACTTGGCTCGACCATTCTGCGAGCCGAAACCGCTGCGATCGCAGCGTTCGCAATCGCAATGTCGGCATTTAACGGATCGTTTGCCAACTGAAGCGCAGATCGGGGAAAATTCTGCCATGAACGCTGGACACATTTACTTCGAGATACATGCGGACAATCCAAAGAGGGCCATTGATTTCTATTCGCAGACGTTCGGATGGAAGTTTTCTGAGGTCAAAGGTCTGCCAGTGGAGTACTGGACTATTGAAACCGGAGGATCGCGGGGAGGTTTGCTGAAACGGCCGGTCAAAGCGCCTCCTGCTCAATACGGCAGCAATGCCTTTGTCTGCTCGCTCGAGGTCGAGAGCTTTGACTCGACGGCGAAGATTATCGAAAGTCTAGGCGGCATCGTGGCGTTGCCAAAGTTTGCCGTCCCGGGGACTTGCTGGCAGGGTTATTTCATCGATCTGGAAGGAAACACCTTCGGCATTTTCGAAGTCGACCCGAAGGCTGGCAAATAACAGCTTTCTTCCCCTTGATGCGGCGGAACTTGGCGGCGTGGGAGTGCGATTCGATCCCCCTGTTCTGTGCAATTTGGCCGCGTTCCGCACAGGCTCCTCGTCTTATCGGGTGATATCCTGAGCCGCAGTGACAGGCTCAAAATCAAACTCGCGCCCCAGCGCTTTCATCCCTGACGATCGCCAGCGCGCGGCAATCGAACACGTGCATGGTCCCATGCTGGTCGTCGCCGGCGCCGGAACCGGGAAGACCTCGGTTCTCACCCACCGGATCGAACGCCTTGTCCTCGAAGGCATTGCTCGTCCCGACGAAATTCTCGCGCTGACCTACACGCTGAACGCCGCTGCTGAAATGAAGGAGCGCACCAGCAAGCTGCTGGGAGGCAAGGCTGTGCGCGCGATGACCTTCCATGACTATTGCCTCCAGTTGCTTCGCGACGTCCACCAAGACTTTGGAGTGCTCGACGAAAAGGACTTGTGGATCTATCTGCGCCGGCGCATGCGCGATCTGCACCTCAAGCATTACATCCGGGCCGCCAACATCGGACAGTTTCTGGGAGATCTGCTCGAGTTTCTCGGACGCTGCCATGACGAACTGGTCACCCCGGAGCGTTACGCGCAGTACGTGGAACGATTGGAACGGGGTGAAGTAGATATTCCTCGGGTCGTTAAATCGAAAAATCCTCCTGACCGGGAGGAAGTGATTGGCCGATGCCATGAGATCGCGCGCGTGTTTTCGACCATGGAGCGCTGGCTGCACGAGGACAATCTCGGAACCTTTGGCCACATGATCACGCGTGCCCATGCGCTGCTGCACAGCGATGACACCGTGCTGGCAAAAGCGCGCGAAGGGGCGCGCTTCATTCTGGCTGATGAATTTCAAGATGCAAACTTCGCGCAGATCAAGATTCTTGCGCGAATTGCGGGTGCGGAAGGGAATCTCTTCGCTGTTGGAGATCCAGATCAATCCATTTATCGTTTCCGCGGAGCCTCCAGCGAAGCCTTCCAGGTATTTCACCGGACGTTTCCGACCGCGAAGCGAATTATTCTCGAGAAAAACCGGCGCTCGACCACGCCGATCCTGCGTACTGCTTTCGCCGTGATCAACGAAAATCCGCCTGTCTTCGCGAGGGACGCGGATGGGACATTCGCTTACCAGCGTTCTCCGTTGCAGTCTGCACGCGAAGAACAGGCGATTGCAGCCGGAACTCCGCTTCCAAGTCCGCCTGTGTCGGCAACGATTCTCGCAAATAAGACCTCCGAGGGGCCTGACCTGGTCAGCTACCTGCGAAGCGCGCAGAAGAAGGCCAGGTGCAAGTGGTCGGATTTCGGCATCCTCTACCGGTCGCACTACCATCGAGACGATGTAGTGACTCAGCTTGCAGAGGCCGGCATTCCGTTCATTATCGAGAGCATGGACATCTCGGACACGCCGGAGGTGCGCGACCTTTTTGCGTGCATGAATGCAGTCGTCTCTGTCGGTGACGACGTCAGCTTGTTTCGCGTAGCGGCTTTGCCATGTTTCCAGATCAACGCCGAGCAGTTGCGCCATGTAATGCGCGCCATCTCGCGCGATAGCCGCGAAGGGAAGGTTGTCCCATTATTTTCCGCGCTTGATCGCGTTGCGGGCGGCGACGCTGTGTTATTGGCAGTGCAAAATGCGCAGGCCGATATCCAGCGCAAACATGCGCATGCACGGGAGGCGATCGACATTATCGTTCGGCAGTTTTCACTCGACGCGCGCTCGCCGATCCTGAAATCGGCCCTCGGATTCGTGACCGAATGGGAAAAGAAGAAGCTCAATAAGACCACCGAACTGGAAGAACTGGCGGATTACCTGGAATACTTCCGCGAGGCTGGCGGCGCGATCCCGCTGCAGCCCACAGAAACTGAAAACGCGGTTCGTCTCATGACCGTGCACAGCGCCAAGGGCCTGGAGTTCCCGCACGTTATGATCCTTCGCGCCAGTTCTGGTTCGTTCCCAACTTACTTCAGGGAGAAAGTGGTCGCTTTTCCCCGCGAGCTGCGCGACCCCGATTCCCAAACTCTTGCGGATGACAAAACTCTCCACGCGGAGGAAGAACGGCGGCTATTTTACGTCGCAATGACTCGCGCGCGGGATACGCTCACCATCTATGCGAACGAAGGAACCGGTAAGCTGGACAAAACGCCTCCCGGCTTTGTCCGTGAGCTCATCAAGAATAAGAGCATCGGGGCATGGTTCCGCGCTACCCCTGCTGGCGGTGCGCAGGCTGTGCTTGATATGTCGGCGGGCGCCTCCGTGGTTTTGCCCGACGAATCGCGGACGAACGAGTGGTTCCGGCTTCCTGTGCTGGAAGGGCTGCACAAGCGTTTGAGCGCTTCGGCGGTCGATACGTACGAGCGCTGCGGTCTGCGCTTCAAGCTGGAACGAGACTGGCGTATTCCGGCGAAGCCAGCCGCTGCGATGCAGTATGGCGCGGCAGTCCATCGCGTCCTAAAGACCTTCTTCGATTCTGTAAAGGCGGGTAGGCCTAAGACGGACGATGAACTCCTCGAACTTTTCCGGCAGGATTTGGCAGATGCCAAGATCCAGGAGTCCTATCAGCACGATCTCTACGAGGAGTTAGGCGTCGCGCAGTTGCACGAGTTTCTCGCTTCCGCCAGATTGGTGCCTGCCGAGCAGGTGCTGCACACCGAGGAGTCGTTCGAAATCAAGATCGGAGACACAACCGTCGCGGGGCGCATTGATCGTATCGACCGGCGTCCCGACGGAACTGTCGCCATCATCGACTACAAGACCGGCAAGGCCAAAGCCCAGGAAATCGCAGACGACAGCTTGCAGTTGTCGTTGTATGCGATCGCTGCGAAGGAGAAGTGGGGATACGACGTGAGCGCTCTCATCTTTCATAACCTGGAAGAGAACGTTCCGGTGATCACGGTGCGCAGTCCAGCTGAATTGGCCGCGGCTTGCGAAGTCGTGAGGAAGGCAGCAGAGGGTATTGCGAACGATGTTTTCGAGGCCAACCCGGGTAATCATTGCAACTTCTGCGCTTACCGCACTCTCTGTCCTGAGAAGGAGAAGCGCATTCCGCATCCGGCGGAAGCGTTGGCCGGACGATCAAACTGAAGCAGCCACCAAAAACTTAGGGGACGCATTGAGCGTCCCCTTTTTTACTTTGTACTGAACTTGCTTAATGCTTCTTTTTCTTCTTTGCCTTTTTCTTGGTTGCCATTGTGTCTATTCTCCCTTCCATTCTTCATGGAAAATGTGCAGCGGTAATCTACTGCAACTAGTTGATGTATAGAGTTATTGAAAAATGAAGTCAAGAAAAAAATGACGATCGATTGGCGCAAGTCGTGACACCAAAGTCACAAAGAGAGAACGTCGCGGGAAAAAGTCAACAACATTTTTGTCTGCGATGATCTTCTGCTCTCGAAAAAATGATGTGGAGCGAATTGCGTTGTGATGAACCGATCGACTTCAAGGAAGTTTGAATGGGACATCGCAAGGTTCGCTGAGGAGATTCGATACAGCGCAGCCGCGAAACTAAACTTTGCTCCGAACATCTATAATGAGACGCGCGAAACCTTCGCGGGAGCTTTATTCATGGCCTCTTTTGATGATGTCGTTATTATTTCCGGCTGCCGCACCCCGGTAGGAAAATTTCAGGGAAGCCTCTCGGATTTCACCGCGCCGCAGCTTGGCGCCATCGCTGTACGTGAAGCAGTCAAGCGTGCCGGCGTTGATCCGGCGCAAGTAGACGAGTGCATCATGGGTAACGTCGTATCGGCCGGACTCGGACAAAATCCTGCGCGACAGGCCGCAATCTACGGCGGACTCGCTCCGACGACAGGTGCCATGACAATAAACAAAGTCTGCGGCTCCGGATTGAAATCTGTCGCTCTCGCGGCGCAAGCGGTGCAGACGGGAAACAGTTCTATCGTCGTTGCCGGTGGAATGGAGTCGATGACAAATGCGCCGTATCTTCTTCCGCAGGCGCGCAAAGGATACCGTCTTGGCAACGCGCAAATTGTCGACTCGATGGTGCACGATGGCCTTTGGGATATCTACAACGACTACCACATGGGCATCACGGGAGAGAACGTCGCCGAAAAATATGGCATCACCCGGGAAGAACAAGATGCATTTGCTGTGAACTCCCACCGCAAGTCGATTTCTGCCATTAAGGAATGCCGTTTCAAGTCGCAGATTGTTCCCGTCGAGATTCCGGCCAAGAAAAAGGGCGTGGCTCCCGTCATCTTCGACAAAGATGAGAGCCCACGTGAGGACACTACCCTTGAGACTCTCCGCGCGCTTAAGCCTGCTTTCAAGAAGGACGGAACCGTTACGGCCGGCAACGCTCCGGGGGTGAATGATGGCGCTGCCGCTCTTGTCGTCACCAGCGCAACACGGGCGAAGGAACTTGGGGCAACGGCGATGGTGCGGATTGTTGCGCAAGCTACCAGTGGCGTCGAACCAAAATGGGTGATGATGGCCCCGGTGGGCGCGGTTCAGCAGATTTGGGAGAAGACTGGGTGGAAGAATGAGGACGTCGACCTTTACGAGTTGAATGAAGCGTTCTCGGTGCAGGCCCTTGGGGTCATGCGTGAACTCAGCCTCAATCCTGACAAGGTTAACGTCAATGGCGGAGCGGTGGCGATTGGGCATCCGATTGGAGCCAGTGGCGCGCGCGTGCTCGTTACCCTGATCTACGAAATGATTCGCCGCGATGTGAAACGCGGAATCGCCGCTTTGTGCCTGGGCGGAGGAAACGCAGTCGCAATGGCGGTAGAACGGTAAGAGCGACCACAACTCCTCAAGCATCGAGGCCTTAAGGTTTCAGTGCTGTTCCAGCGCAAACGCGAAGATCGCCGCGCCGGATGGTATAACCACGTACTGCTTGCCCTCGTACTCGTAGGTGACTGCGGCGGAATAGATCGCCGCGCCTAGCTGCACATGCCAAAGATGCTGGCCCGTCTGTGCATTCAGCGCCATAAAATTTCCGTCCCCGTCTCCGCCGAATACGATATCCCCGGCTGTGGACAGCACCCCGCCATCAGGATTACTGAAATATTTGAACTCCCACTTTATTTCTCCGGTCAACGGATCAATCGCCTTCAGCGCGCCCGTGGGACGAGCGACTGGATCGGGAACGTAAACGCTTCCAAGGAAGTCATGGCCTGCGCGATATTTCTGCGGAGCGTCGGTAAAGATATCGCATTCGTCAGAGGTCGAAACGTAAAAGAGTTTTGTGTCGGGACTGTACGACGGTGAGAACCAGTTGGTCAGTCCCAAGGCGCCCGGGCAGACTCGCTTGCCGCCGTCCTTCAATTCCAGCTTCGTGTTTGGGATCGGCTTACCATCCGGGCTGATGCCGGTTGCCCACGTCACGGTTCCGAAGGGCTTGGCGGAAAGAAATTGCCCGTTAGTCCGGTCGAGCACGTAAAAAAAGCCATTGCGATTCGCTGCGGCCAGAAGCTTGCGCGGTTGACCCTTCCACTCGCCATCCAAGAGGATTGGAATCTGCGTGGCGTCGTAGTCATAGAGATCGTGTGGAGTGAATTGAAAATACCAGCGCAGCTTGCCTGTATCGGGATCGAGCGCGAGTACCGAATTGCTGTAAAGGTTATCTCCCTTACGTTCTCCGCCGTAATTGCTGGGAGACGGATTACCGGTCGGCCAGAAGAGAAGATTTAATTCCGGATCGTAAGAGCCGGTGATCCAAGCGGGCGCTCCGCCAGTCTGCCAGGATTTGCCATCCCACGTTTCCTGACCAGGCTCCGATGGGCCGGGGACCGTATTGAATCGCCAGAGACGGCGACCTGTTGCGATGTCGTAAGCATCGATAAAGCCTTGCACTCCGTACTCACCGCCCGAGACGCCGACAATCACTTCATTCTTCACCGCCAGTGGAGCAACCGTGAACGTGTACGCTTTGTGATAATCCGCGGCTGTGACATCCCACACCAAATTGCCGGTCCTAGTATCGAGCGCGATGACGTGCGCGTCGAGCGTCGCCATGAAGAGGCGATTCCCGAGAATCGCAAAACCTCGGTTGACCATTCCGCAACAGGGCTGAAGCTTGTCGGGAAGATTTCGCTGGTAGCGCCAGATCGCCCGGCCGGTGCGGGTATCAATCGCGAAGGCTCGATCATTCTGACCTGTTGCGTAGAGGATCCCATCGACCACAATCGGGGTGGTTTCCAGTTGCCCAAGATCGCCAATCTGAAACGCCCATTGCAATGAGAGTCGAGAGACGTTGGCGGCATTGATCTGGGCCAACTTGCTGTAGCGCCAACTCGAATAGCCGCCGGAATAGGTAAGCCAGTTCTGCGGTTCATTTGAGGCCGAACGAATTCGCTCGTATGTGACTTGAGACCATGCCGCCGTTGCAGTCCACAAAAGCAACGCGAGAAATTTCAGTTTCCTTGTCATGAAGTCCTTGGTGCGGCATTCCGCAGATGTATAGATTTTTGATTCCCGCAACGGCGGATCATTCGCCGCGAAGGTTTTCGAGATAGGCCAGCAAATCTTGCAGTTCGCCCGCGCTAATCATTTGCTCAGTGTAGGGAGGCATCAGTGATTTGTGCTCGCGATGCTCCTCCTTCACCTCATCCTTAAGAATCAGGCGAAGATGCTGATCGGTGTCGAGCAATTGAATGGAGAATGTGTCCTCATTCTTGGCGACGCCGGTGTACGTCTCTCCATTGTTGAGGAGGACGGTGACCGAGTCGTAGACGAGCGGTAACCCGTAATGGTTGTTGGGATCGAAAAGTCCGTCGCTGAGCTGCTTGTCGGGTTCGCGGATCGAATCGGTGAGGTAGGAAACGGAACGAGAAGCACCGACGCGCGAGAGGTCTGGACCGAGCACGCCCCCTTTTCCTTTGACCATATGACAGCGTGAACAACTTCCTGAGGTCTCAAAAATCTTCTCGCCGGCGGTAGGATTTCCCGTCAGCTTGGTACTGCGGGCGGGCGCCAGGGAACGCAGGTAGGCGATGATGGTACGAATTTCGGAATCCTCAAAAGCATTCGCCGGCATTTCGGTTCCCGCGACGCCCTGCGTGATGGTGCGGAATATCTCGGCATCGGTGCCGCCGTGAGCCCACCGCCCCGTGGTCAGGTCGGGCCCGCGCCCTCCGCCTCGCGCGTTCAGGCCATGACATGGCGAACAATTCGAGCGGAATAGCGATGCTCCCTCTTGAATTACGCTTCGGTTTCCGGCGGAGGAAGTCGTCTTACGGACGGATGCCGGCTTGGGCAAATCCTGAGCGAGGATTGGATGAGTTACAGAGATTCCAACAAGCAAAAGCAACATCCACTGCGCTAGCGTGCGAACGCCCCTGTTCACAGCGATTCTCCCTGAGTTGCCCCGAGATTCCGGGCGCTAGTTTATGGGAGCATCACGGTCGAGTCAACGAGGGTCGGCCACACAAAGCGGAAAGTAGGGCAATCAATCGAGGGAGGGAACAAGGGAGAATTTTGAGCAGGAAAATCAGGTCGTGACCGCGGCCGGCAGCGTAACCGTGAAAACCGCGCCTCCCTCGGGGGAGTTCACCGCCTCCACGCTGCCGCTGTGTTCCTTCATTACCGATTTGCAGATACTCAGGCCGAGGCCGGTCCCGCGTCCGGGCCGCTTTGTGGTGTAGAACGGGTCGAAGATGCTGACCAGATTTTCCTTCGCAATGCCCATCCCGTCGTCGTGAAAGCTAACCCACACAGTCTTGTCGCCCTTACCTAGCCGGATACGCAACGTTCCCTTTTCACGAACTTCGCGGATGGCCTGCTCGGCATTGACGATTAGGTTCAGAAAGACCTGCATCAATTGGTGGGGATCGCCGAGTGCGTACGGTACGCCGGCTTCTTTCAGAAAATCGACGGT
Source organism: uncultured Acidobacteriota bacterium (assembly GCA_963819455.1). Classification (GTDB taxonomy): domain Bacteria; phylum Acidobacteriota; class Terriglobia; order Terriglobales; family Acidobacteriaceae; genus Sulfotelmatobacter. The sequence continues at coordinate 161,529 of CAWFWF010000004.1, read as the reverse complement.
GATGTTGTTCTTGCGCAGCGAGAACGCGTGCAGATTGAGAGTGCGCTCCACAACTTCGACGAGATTGATTTTGCTTTTGCCGGGGGCAGGCGGGCGCGCAAAATAAGTCAGGTTCTGAACGATTTCCGCGGCTCGTCTCGCCTGCTGCTGGAGCATGCCGAGTTGCTTGCGCGCGGTTTCGTTGGTTTCAGTATCCTGCAGCAACTCACTGACGCCCAGAATGCTGGTTAGCGGATTATTGAGTTCGTGCGCAACGCCGCCGATCATGGCTCCCATGGCGGCCAGCCGTTCGCTTTGGACAACCTGCTGTTCCAGCTTTCTCTCAATCGTGATGTCGCGAACCGACATGATGACCCCGTTGATGTGCCCCTCGGAGTCGACGAGCTGGCTACCCGACACACGCATGGTCCGCCAGTTGCCATCGCGATGGCGCGCCGCGTATTCCGCTGAGCCGAACACTTGGTCACCCGCCGCGACATCGTGATACAGGGCGGCCAATTCGGGGGAATGGTCCTCCATGTCTGAAATCTTCTTACCGAGCATGTCCGCGGGAAGATAGCCCAACAGATCATGAGATCGGGAGCTGACGAAGGTGTATTTTTCGTCGAGATCCACTACCAGAATGAGATCGGGGAAGCTTTCGAGGAGCCGGCTTCGGAATTCCTCCACCTGCTTGAGCTGTCGTTCCATCGTCCGTTTTTCTGTGATGTCGACCAGCGTTCCTTGATACCGGATGATGTTTCCGGAACCGTCCCAGACAGCGCGCGAGGAGTCGAGGAAGGTCGCAGGCTTGCCATCTTTGCGACGCAACCGGATCTCGCGCGTCCTTAACCCTCCGCGATCATCCGCGGCACGACCCAGTACGGGTGCACCCGGATCGAAATTCAAAGCCGTAGGTTCGACGGAAAGCAGTTCACTCTTTTCTAGGTATCCAAGCATCCCCACCAGAGCGGGGTTCGCATCCTGCAACTGCCCCTCGGGCGAGGAGAAATAGACGCCCTCCTGCAGCGTCTCAAAGAGTTCGGTGAAGCGCATTTCTTTTTCGCGTTGCTCGGTGACATCGCGACCGAGTATGCTCGCACCTACTACCTCGTCTCCCTTGAGGATTCCGTTGACGACGCAATCGAGATACATGGGGCGCGAGCTGTTCTTCAGACGCAGGCGCACCGTTCCGGACCAGCGTTTCTTGTCCAGAAAACGTCCGAGACCGCGCTCAGCTTCCTCGCGGGCGGGTTCATCGATCAGGTCATAAATCTTGCGCCCCACCAGATCGGTGTAGGAATGCCCGGTCAGTTCCGTGATTCTCCGGTTGACGGTTCGAAGAGTGCCGTCCAGCGAAACGGCGCACGCCGGATCATCAAACGAGTCAATCAGCTCCTTAAAATTGCGCTGGGAGCGCATGATGACCTGGCTGAGTTGGTCGAGTTGTTCTTCGGAGGGTGCCGCACCGACATGCTCTTGCAGCCCGCGAAGCAGACCTTTCAGTTCACTGACCTCACGGCGGCGTCCATAGGCATAGGCCGCGAAAAGAAACGATAAGGCGGCGACGCCAAACGGAATCGCGCGAAGCCCGAACGGGATATTTTCCAGCCGTTCCCAAAGCAGCCCGGCCAGCGCGAAGGCCAACAGGACCATGAATCCGAGGGCCCAACGCCAGAGCTGAGATTCTTCGCGTTCGAGATTTCCCGGAGAGCGGACGGAGGTGGGGGAACGATTCGTGTCCGGGGTCATGGTCTTACTGATTCCGAATTCATCCTAATTGTTTGTGTTCCGGTGAAACAACCAGATTGTTGTCAATTTGGTACATGGGGAGGTTCGAAGATATATAAAAACTATTAACAATTGTACGGTAACACTGCCAAGCAAATGGGTTTCCTCGCCCAGAGCCGAGCCTAGCGAAGCTCGAAATATCCCCTTTTCCACAATCCTCCAGTGACATCCGTCACAGCCTTCCGAATGCCAAGTTCGTAAGGTGAGTATCTGGCAGATTGGGACGTCTGTCTTCGAGTGGCACCTTTCGTGTGCATTCGGAGGTTTCTCCTCGCGACCACTACTGGGAGCGAGAAATGCCTTGGCAATCCGATCATGCTTTATAAGACCCTAAGTGCCGCTGTTTACGGAATCGATGCGAACATCATTCAAGTAGAGGTTGATTGTTCCGGCATCAAATGCGATCAAGATCACTTCCACACCGTCGGCCTTCCTGATGCCGCTGTTCGGGAGAGCCGGGACCGCGTCCGCGCCGCTTTAAAGAACTGCGGATACGACATTCCGCCCACCCATATCACGATCAATCTGGCGCCCGCGGACATAAAGAAGGAGGGCTCGGGCTTCGACCTACCCATGGCTCTCGGCATCGTCGGCGCCTATGGAGGGCTTACCAAGAAGGACGTTCCTGATTGCCTTTTCGTCGGGGAGCTTTCTCTGGACGGAGGTGTTCGCGGGGTGCGAGGGGCTCTGCCCATCGCGCTCGAGGCCCGAGGGCGAAAGATTTCCCGGTTGGTTGTCCCCGAGGCCAATGCGAAAGAAGCTGCGATGGTGGGAGGCGTGGATGTTTATCCAGTGCGTTCGCTGCTTGATGTGATCCACTTCGTGAACTCCGGCAATGGAATCGCTCCAATCAAAGCAGATGGAGACTCACTGCTGCGTGAGTCTCAGCAGTTCTTCGTCGATTTTAAAGACGTTCGCGGACAGCAAACCGCCAAGCGCGCAATCGAAATCGCCTGCGCGGGGGGACACAACATCCTGATGATCGGCCCTCCGGGATCGGGCAAGACGATGCTGGCCAAGCGCATGCCTACCATCCTGCCACCATTCACCTTTGAAGAAGCACTTGAAACCACGAAAATCCACAGCGTCGCTGGAGTTTTGGATCAAGGGACGGGGCTGGTGGGGACGCGTCCTTATCGTTCCCCGCACCACACCATCTCCGATGCCGGACTGATTGGCGGCGGTGTCATTCCGCGTCCCGGGGAAGTTTCTTTGGCGCATAACGGCTTGCTCTTCTTGGACGAACTGCCCGAATTTCCTCGGAACGTTTTGGAAGTGCTCCGGCAGCCACTCGAAGATGGCACGGTCAGCATTGCCCGTGCTTCCATGTCGCTGACATTTCCGGCTCGTTTCATGCTGGCGGCTGCCATGAATCCTTGTCCCTGCGGATTTCACAATGACCGTACCCGAGACTGCCAATGCACAACTCCGATGATTCAGCGCTACATCTCGAAAATCTCAGGGCCATTGATGGATCGCATCGACATTCACATCGACGTTCCGGCGGTGAACTATAAGGAGCTTCGTTCTACGAACGAGCCGGAAAGCTCGGCAAAGATCCGCGAGAGAGTGGTGCGCGCCCGCCAGAAGCAACTGGAACGGTTTTCGACGTCGCGTCAGAAGCTCTACTGCAACGCCCAGATGCCCTCGCGCTATATCCGTACATTCTGCGAACTCTCCGCTGACTGCGAACGCCTTCTGGAACGAGCCATGACCCAGCAGGGCCTCAGTGCCCGAGCTCACGACCGCATCCTGAAAGTGGCTCGCACGATCGCCGATCTGGAAGACGTTCCAAACCTGGAGCCGAAGCACATCGCTGAAGCGATCCAGTATCGAAGCCTGGACCGCACATACTGGGCGTGAGTTGCGAACCTGGTCGCCTGAGTGAGCGGATCCGGATCTAGAATCCCTTTGCTTTCAACATCGTGTCCAAATCCTCCGGATGCAGAGCGCGCGTCATCGCGTCTTCACGCGTGAGTTCCTGCTGGAATACGAGTTGAGACAGCGACTCTTCCATCGTGAAAGATCCCTGCTTGCGAGTGATGGTAATTTCCTGGTGCAGGTGCTGCAGGGCATTCTTGCGGATATGCTGCCGCGCTCCATATCCCACCATCAATAGTTCGGCGGCAGGCACCCGGCCGCCAGTTCTCCGTGGAAGCAGGGTCTGCGTCAACATGGCAGCCAACGCCATCGCCATCTCGGCGCGGACCGAGTGCTGGCGCTCCTGCGGGAAAGAGTCGGCGATACGTGAGACTGTCGAGGCGGCGTCCGTGGTGTGCAGGGTAGTGAAAACCAGATGGCCGGTCTCAGCCGCTGACAAGGCAATGCGCGCCGTTTCCGGATCGCGCATCTCTCCAACGACGATCACGTCTGGAGCCTGACGCATCGCCGCCCGTAGCGCTGTGGGAAAGTCCGGGGCATCGATTCCAATCTCGACCTGCTCAATCAGGCTGGCGTTGTGCGCGTGCTCGTACTCGATCGGATCTTCAATCGTCACAATGTGTCGCGACTCGCGCTGATTGATCTCATTGATCAATGCGGCAAGCGTGGTGGTCTTGCCCGATCCGGTGGCGCCGCCGATGATGACGAGGCCGCGTTGCAAATTGGCCAGCGCGCTCATACCCGCGGGGAGATGGAGTTCCTCGAGCGTAGGCACCCTAGTGGGGAGCGCTCGAACTGTCGCCGCAGCCCTTCCACGCTCGCGGTGCAGGTTGATCCGAAAGCGTCCTAGCCCCTCGACCCGGTAGGACGAATCGGCGATGCCGCCCAGCCTATAGGCTTCGCGCGCATGGGCCGCCAGAACCGGAAACACCGCCTCTTCGATTTCGTCGCCGCTGAGCGCGGCCTCTCCGATGGGCGAGAGCGCGCCCTCTACGCGCGTCGCTGGCGGAGCCTTGGGGACGAGCAGCAGGTCGCTGCCATGCCGGGAGAGGAGTTCTTCCAGCCATCCGTTGAGTCGAGCCGATGCCTGGCCCTTACCTTCAGGATGGATAACCTGCACGCGAGCGGGATGTCCTTCAGCTGTCATGTCGCTTTAGATGCCTTGAGGCCAATTTCGAACGTCGTTTGCCGATGATTTGCGTGGATTGACGGCGGATTTGGTCATACACCAACAATCCATGAAATCCGCGTACTACCTGTTATAGATCGCGAATCACTTGACCTCTTGCGTCTGCCAATATAGCCTCCCGGAGACGCATGACTCCAGCGTCCGCTCCGCAGGAGGCTTTTGCATGGTTCCACTCTTCGATCTTTGGCTGCCGATCGTGTTATCGGCGGTCATCGTCTTCATCGCCAGCTCCATCATGCACATGCTGTTGCCGTACCATCACGGCGACTACGGAAAAATTCCCGATGAAGACAAAGTTCTGGCGACGCTTCGCGGGGCAGGCCTGACTCGCGGGCTTTACGTGTTTCCTCATTGCACGCACAAAGAGATGAAGACACCCGAGGCGATTGCGAAATACAAACAAGGGCCGGTCGGAATGATGACGATCTTTCCCAGCGGTCCGCCCGTTCTGCCGAAATTTCTCGGACTTTGGTTCGGCTACTGCCTGTTGATTGGATTCTTCGTCGCCTATCTCTCGGCCCATACTGTCGCGCTGGGAGCGAATTACAAGGCTGTGTTCCGCGTGGTCGGGACCGCAGCCTTCCTTGCGTACGGTTTGGGAACCATCAGCAATGCGATCTGGAAAGGGCAGACCTGGAGTTTCACGTTAAAGGAAGTGATCGACGGCCTGGTTTACGCCCTGCTGACCGCGGGCACCTTCGGTTGGCTCTGGCCGCGCTAGGACAAGGTTTCGGGTGACAAAGTTTCAAGGTTTCAGAGTCTCGGACACCTGCCGAATTCCGAACCTTGAAACTCAGACGTGTGAAGGCTTGAGACCTTGAGCCTTCTACTGCTCTTCTCGCGGAAGCATGTTGCCGCTGCGCAGATAGCGGTTGTGCCAGCCTAGGGATTCATTCAGGAGATGCGGTGTGTGCTTCCCGTACGATAGCTGCTCGGATCGCTTGTAGTAGTCGAGTAACAAGGGCTTGTATTCCGGAGACGCGCATTTCTCGATCACAAGCTTCGCTCTCTCCTTCGGAGAAAGTCCGCGCAAGTCTGCAAGTCCATTCTCGGTCACCAGCACTTGCACGTCGTGCTCGGTGTGATCGACGTGCGAGACCATGGGCACGATGGTTGAGATCGTTCCTTTTTTTGCCGATGACGGCGCCATAAAGATCGACAGATACCCGTTACGCGCGAAGTCTCCCGAGCCGCCGATGCCGTTCTGGATTTTCGATCCCATCACGTGCGTCGAGTTCACGTTGCCGTAGATATCAGCCTCGATCATCCCGTTCATCGCGATCACGCCCAGGCGTCGGATGATCCCCGGATTGTTGGAAATCTCCTGTGGCCGGAGCACGATGCGTTCGCGGTACGACGCCATATCTGCATTCACTTCATCGAGCATCTGCGGACTCAGCGAGAATGCGGTCGCCGAGGCGGAGGTCAGTTTTCCCGACTTCAGCAGGCGAATCATTCCGTCCTGAATCACTTCGGTGTAGGACGTCAGCCCTTCGAAAGGTCCTTCTTCCAAGCCGAAAAGTACGGCATTCGCAATGTTTCCCACGCCGGATTGCAAGGGCAGAAGGTTTGCGGGCATTCGTCCTTTTTTCACTTCCCAGCTCAGGAACTCGAGGATGTGCCCGGCGATTTTTTTCGATGCCTCATCCGGAGCCTTGAACGGGCTGTTGCGATCTGGAGAGTCGGTTAGCACAATTCCCACTATCTTGTCGGCCGGAATATTCAGGTATGGCGAGCCGATCCGGTCGCCGGGCTTGAGCAGTGGGATTGGCTTCCGGTTGGGCGGTGGCTCGAGGCCGTAGTAAATGTCATGCATCCCCTCGAGCGCCATCGGCTGCCACGAGTTCACCTCGAGGATGACGCGCTCGGCGCAATCGATCCACGTCTTGTTGTTGCCGATCGACGAACTAGGAACGACGCGCCCGTCTTCAAGAATCGCTGTGACTTCGATAAGGGCGACGTCCATTTTTCCCAGGAAGCCGTACTCGACGAACTGCGCCACATGGCTCAGATGAATGTCCATGTAATCCATTTCGCCGGCGTTGATGCGCTTGCGGGTTTCCGGGTCCGATTGATAGGGAAGCCGCAGATGAATTCCGCCCGCCATGGCAAGTGCCCCGTCCAATTCTGGGCCAGTGGAGGCACCAGTAAACACGCTGACCTGAAACTTTTCTCCCCGGAAGTGAGAGTCGGCGATGCGATGCGCCAATTGGATGGGCACTGCCTTGGGGTATCCCGAGCCGGTGAAGCCGCTCATGCCGATCTGGTCGCCGGATTGAATCAGCTTGGCCGCCGTCTCGGCGCTCATGATCTTGCGCTCCAACCTAGGATTAAGAATTCGTGCGCTCGTGGAGAGTGATGCTGTACCCATCAGAAAAGACCTCGCAGTTCAGGAACAACCTATATTTACGCTAGCTGGCGGGTTGATGGAGGTCTGTGATTTCAATCACATTTCTCTGTGCGAAAGTAGAGCGTGGGAATCCTTTTGGAGCTGATTTTTCCACTTTATTTCGGATTTTCGGGCGATATCGAGGCCGGTCAGGAGTCGAAGGGTAAAAGTGGGAATCTGGAATAACGGTTCAAGTGCCCGACTGAAATTCTTTTTTATACCCTTCCCAGCGGTCGCGTGCGGTCTTCAGGACGCTTTGAAATTCCGGATCGGATCGCAATCGATCCAGATTCTTGTCGCGCTGAAACCAGGGATAGTTCACGTCTCCGAGGGCAATCGTCTTCCTGAGCCAGAGGAGTGCGTTCGTTCTGTCTCCGAGGAGCGCATAGATGCCTGCCAGCCAATAGGCGGCATCCCCATCGACTACCTCTTCGGGTCGATACCGGAACAGCGAAGGGTCGATCTTCTCGCGCTGGCCGCGCGTCGCATACAGGAACGCTGCCGTCATGCGTGCCGAGTTATCACTGGAATTCCCACCAAGTTGGACGGCGCGCTCCAGAACCGTCGCTGCTTCATCGAGTTTGCCCTGGTAATAGAGGGTTGCGCCAAAATAGGTGAGCGCCTTGAACTGATCGGGATTCTTGGCGACGACCTCCCTCATTTCGGCTTCCGCGTCGGACGCCCTTCCCATATACAAGAGCATTCGAGCATGCATCCAGTGAGGTTGTGGCGGTACCGGGTTTAGTTCCAGCACTTTCCGATATCCCTGCTCAGCCGCCTCGTTTAGCCCTGCGTAGTAATACGAGTAGGACAGCATCTGCCAGGCCGTTTCATTATTGGGGGCAAGTGCGACTGCTCGACGCAGCGTTGGAATCGCTTCCCCTTCCCGCCCTTGCTCGCTGAGAGCGCTTCCGAGGGCGACCATCGCATCCGCGGAATCGGGATTGATCTTCAAAGCATTGCGCGCTGCCACTTCTCCACTCTTCAGGTTTTCCGCGGCATCTTCGAAGAAGTTCGCGCCTTGGAAGCAATACAGCACGGCCAGCAGTGCATAAGCGTCGCTGAATTTGGGATCGAGCGAAATTGCGTGGAGAACCCGGCGCTTTCCGTTATCGATGCTGTCGATTCGCGAGTACGCCAGATATTCGTTCAAGAAATAGCGCGCCTGCAGATATTCGTTGTAAGCGTCTACGTTGGTGGTAACCGGCTGCTGAATTGATTTTTGCTCAGTCGGTGAAATCTGGATTTGAAGCCCGTCGACAATCTTGGAGGCGACTTCGTCTTCGAAGCTGAGCATATCAGCATTCTTCAAGTCATAGCGCTGCGACCACTTGGTCGAGCCGGTGCGTCCATCGATTAACTGGACCGATACCCGAGTGACTCCCGCCGCGCGCTGGTAGGTGCCCTCGAGAACTGTTTCTACGCCCAACGCCTTCGCAGCTTCGGAGGGCTCGGGAGCATCTTTTGCATATTTGAGGACTGAGGTTGTAGGCCGCACGGCGAGATTTTTGAGAGAAGCTAGCCGGCTGATGATCGCGTCCGTGATCCCGATGCCCCAGTTGTCGGTGGTCGCCGCCGAAATGTCGCGGAAGGGAAGCACCGCGATTGTTTCTGGTCCCTGCTGCTTCTCGGCGACTTTGTTTTCCGCGGACGGTCGGCCGAAATAACCGACGCTCTTCCACGCAATCACAGCGAGCAACGCCACGACAATTGCGGCGGCTGCCGCCTTCCAGGCCACGCCCGGACGCTTGGAGGTTCTGCCGCCGCCGTCGGTCGAAGCCAGCATGCGCTGCGATTCAGTGTCGCGCCTCACCCTCTTCAAGTCGGCCTTCAGTTCGGTCGCCGATTGATAGCGGACTTCCTTGTCTTTCTCGAGCGCCTTCGAGATCACGTCTTCGAGCTTCGTGGTTACATCGGGATTCAAGCGGACAGGCGCGACCGGAGTTCCATGCAAGATCGAATCGAAAATTACTCCTGATGTGTCGCCGCGAAAGGGCAAAGTCCCGGTCGCCATTTCGTATAGCACGATGCCGAACGAAAAAAGATCGGTGCGCCGGTCGAGCTCGTGACCCTTCACCTGTTCTGGAGACATGTAGGCCACAGTACCCATCGTGCTGCCCGGACTGGTGAGATGCTCCTCGGCTACGGTGACCGTGGGCTGAGCGCTGATGGGTTCAGTTTTCGACGCGGTCATCTTGGCCAGCCCGAAGTCCAGAATCTTGGCGTGGCCGCGCTTGGTGACGAAAATGTTGGCAGGCTTGATATCGCGATGTACTATGCCTTGCGCGTGCGCGGCATCGAGAGCGTCGGCTACTTCAATCCCAAGTTCGAGGACGCGTTCCAACTCCATGGGTCGGTTGCCGATGAGGTGCTTCAGGGTTGTGCCGTCCAGGAACTCCATCACAATGAATGGACGCCCGCCCTGTTCATCGATCTCGTGGACCGTGCAGATGTTCGGGTGATTCAACGCTGAAGCGGCCTTTGCCTCGCGCTGAAAGCGGCTGAGAGTCTGGGGATCCTTGACCACGTCGTCGGGCAGAAACTTCAAGGCGACAAAGCGATCCAGCTTGATGTCCTCGGCTTTGTAGACCACTCCCATGCCACCGCCGCCGAGTTTTTCGACGATGCGATAGTGCGAGATGGTTTGACCCAGAAGTTCGGACGCGTTCTCCACTGGCCGATACTAGGGGCGAATCCGTTTTGGGTCAACCGCCCGGCAGCGTTGAGGAATAGCCCCGATTACTTAGCTGCACGCGGACGCTGCTGTCATAATCGCGAGATGCTCTTCGCTGCGAGACAGGATTTTACTTTTGCGCTTCGCCAATTTCGGCGAAGCCCCGCGTTTGCAATAACTGCGATCTTGACCCTCGCTCTTGGGATTGGCGCTACGACGGCCATCTTCAGCTTGGTCGATGGCATTCTGCTGCGGCCGCTGCCGTTCCCACACTCCGAACAACTTTTCGGCATTGCGACGCTGGAGTTTCCGTCTGGCGTGTCGTCTGCGAATTCTTCCGCTGGAGACACGGTTCCGACTTCTTACCCGGATTTTTTCGACTGGCGGCGGCAGGAGCGATCATTCGAATCCATCTCATCCTACGATGAGATCGGCCGCTTGTTCAGCAAATCAAATGGCGAAGATGCGCAGGTTCTCGAAGGAGGACGCATCTCCGCAAACCTGTTTTCCACGCTCGGAGTGCTTCCCGCCCTTGGTCGCACATTCACCCAGGAAGAAGAATTACCCGGCCATCGCGTCGCCATTCTGAGCTACGAACTGTGGATGTCCGATTTCGGAGGATCGTCCGACGCCATCGGGCAGATGGTGAAAATCAGCGATGAACCCTACACAGTCGTCGGAGTCATGCCGAAAGGATTTCACTATCCTATTGGTCAGCCCGCTCTTTTCTGGTCGACTTTTGCGATCGACGGCGAAGGTCCAAATGCCGGGACGTCGCTTCGCGATGAAAATCATCTGGCGGTCGTAGGACGGTTAAGACCTGGAGTCGACGTGCGGCAGGCCGCAGCTGAAATGAACACGATTCAGCGGGGCATTGCGCAGGCAAATCCAGAAGACCTCTACAAGTGCGGTGTCACCGTCACGCCGTTATTGAACGAAGCCGTTTCGAACGTGCGTCCGGTGCTGACACTCTTGGGTGCCGCAGTTTGTGCGCTACTGTTGATTGGCTGTGCAAACGTTGCCGGACTTCTTCTCGCGCGCGCCAACGGGCGCCGGCCGGAAGTGGCGCTACGCACCGCTATGGGGGCGAGCCGCATCCGCGTGGTGCGGCAGCTCCTGGTGGAGGCTTTGTTGCTCGCGCTAGGCGGAGGAGTGGCCGGTGTACTTCTATCGATCGCATTGCTTCGGGCCGCGCTCTACTTAATTCCCAAAGACTTGCCCAGGCTTTACAGCGTCGGCGTCGATAGCCGCGTCCTGGCGTTCACGGTCGCACTGTCGGCGGCGACGGCGCTCATTTTCGGCTTGCTTCCGGCATGGAGAATGTCGCGCGCCGACCCAGCCGACGCGTTGCGAGAGCTAGCCGCGAACACAACATCAGGGCGACGGCGCAATCACCTTCATCATGCTCTCGTGGTTGGGCAGACCGCGCTGGGTTTCACACTTTTGATCGGCTCAGGATTGCTGATCAAAAGCATGCTCGAAGTTCTTCACCTGGATCCCGGGTTTGATTCGAAGCACACTCTCTTTTTCGATGTGGCGTTGACGAACAAGCGATATCCAGTACCGAACAAGGTTGCGTTTCTTAAAAAGCTACTTCCTGAACTTGCCGCGCTGCCGGGCGTCGAGCTGGTAGGCGCTGGTCATCCTCGGCCCGATGCTTCCGCGTGGAGCGTGTGGACGAATGTCGCCATCCCCGGATTGGTGTCCTCTCCTCATGACTCGCCCGCCGCAGAAGCGACGGCAACGATGCCGGGATATTTTGAAGCACTCTCGATTCCTATTGTCCGCGGAAGAATCTTCACGGAGAACGACAACGATCCGAAAACGGCTTTAGTCGCCGTCATCAGCCAAGCCTTCGCACGACAATATTTTCCCGGGCAAGACCCCGTGGGGCATTACTTCACGCCCACTTTCGAACACACGACCGAGCCCGTGGTCGCGCGCCAGATCGTTGGAGTGGTGGCCGACACCCGGGCGGCCGATCTATGGGACTCGTACCAGCCGCGTTTCTACGTTCCGTATGCGCAAGATCCTTCTCATCAGCGGCCGGTCGTGGTGATGCGAGTCGCGGGTGACCCGCACAATTACGAAGAAGCCGCCCGCAAAATCGTTTCCGGTCTTGATAAGGACGCTCCGCTGTTTGGCTACCATACGTTCGCGGACAACATCGCTCTTCAGGCGGAAGAAGCACGTTTCGAGGCTTTCCTGCTTTCCTGCTTCGGTGTAATTGCGCTCCTTTTGTCTGCTCTCGGCCTGTATGCAGTGCTGTCGTACATCGTTTCTGAACGGGTGCGGGAGTTGGGGCTGAGGATGGCTTTAGGAGCTTCGCGCCTGCATGTTCTTGGAATAATTCTGCGTCGCGCCTTGATGCTGGGGTGCTTGGGAATCGCTGCCGGAGCATTTGCCTCAATCTTCGCGACGAGACTGGTCGGCGAATTTTTGTTCGAGGTCACACCATTGGACGGGTCAGTGTTCCTCGTGGTCACGCTCCTACTCGCGATGGTTTCGCTGATCGCAGCGATGGCACCAGCCCTTCGAGCCGCGAACATCGATCCTATGCGCACGCTCCGGCAGCAATGACTTTTTAGAGCGAATCTAGCTTCTGCCCCGGAACTGGATGATCCGCCGCCGGTTTCGTTTGGATGGGCGACCTTGAGGCAGCACTTCAAACTCACGCGCAGCTTTGCGTTCTGCAGCCACTCTTGCTCGTGCTTCGCGGCTGGCTTCTGTCTCACGGTACAGAGTCTGGGCGACGGCCGCCGGCCCGCGCTCATCGCTCAAGCCAAGCACTTCGACCTCAAAATCGCCGCCGTCATTCGAGATCCGCAGCATGTCGGCGAGCCTTACTTCCCGCGCCGCCTTCGAGATCTGCCCGTTGGACACGATTCTGCCTAGATCGCAGGCTTTCTTGGCTAAAGTTCGAGTCTTGAAGAAGCGGGCTGCCCACAGCCATGCGTCGATCCTCACGCCGTTCATGTTGCGAATCTCCTCAACGTTCATTTCTGAAATCGTCCTAAGTGCTTTGACTCTAGCATTTTGAACCAAAATGGTTATGGAAACACCAGACGTGCGGAAGCAATCACAAATAAATGCTTGACCTCCCCGGCGGTTGCGGATAAATTAACCAGTTCCAAGGACCTCCGGAAGCTTCGGGCCGATTTCGATCACCTGCATCTGCGAAGCCTAAGCCCAAGAAATCGAGCATCTTTGAGGTTAAGTCGCGCATCTATTCACTAAAGAGTGGGTTTTTACGCCAACTCCTTTACAACCTACTAGGAATCAGTGACTTAGGCCGATCTCTGGGGTCGTCGGTCACGCCTTTGGCAAAGGACGAAAGCGCAAGGCCACAAATCATAAAGTAAGGAGAAATACGACACATGCGCTCTGATCGTGTGTTTGACGCGTTACAGACTTTGCGAAATCGTTATATGCTGTGTCAACTTGCCTCCAAGGCCACGCGAAAGTTTCATCGGCCGAGCACCAGAATTCAAGAAACCATGAACGGCGTTTTGGACCGGATCGCTGACTCGGAGCGGCAAGAAATTTTGTCGGAACCAGAGAATGTAGCTGAGGCTCAACGGCGGGCTGCTTAACCCAGCCCCGCCTTTCCTTCCTCGGCAGTTGTATTTTGTATCTTTCCTGCGTCCCCTCCTATAAAAAATCTCCCGCTGACACTACTGAATAAGCTCTAGTGCACGGGTTTAGGTGAATCATGACCATTGCTGAACTAAAAGAAAAGAACATCACTGAGCTGACCAAGATCGCAAGGACCTTGGATCTGCCTGGTGCCAGCGGTATGCGCAAGCAAGACTTGATCTTCAAGATCCTGCAGGCGCAGAGCGAAAAAGAAGGCCATATTTTCGCTGAAGGCGTACTCGAAATCCTGCCCGATGGCTACGGTTTCCTCCGCTCTCCCGACTACAACTACCTTCCCGGGCCCGACGACATCTATGTGTCGCCCTCGCAGATCCGCAAGTTTGACCTCAAGACCGGCGACACCATCAGCGGCCAGGTGCGCCCTCCTCACGAAGGCGAGAAGTACTTCGCGCTCGTCAAGATTGAAGCCGTCAATTTCGAATCCCCGGACGAAGCCCGCAACAAGATCCTTTTCGACAACCTGACGCCGTTATATCCGCAGGAGCGCCTCAAACTGGAGACGACTCGCGATAACGCCAGCGCCCGTGTCATGGATCTGCTCACTCCGCTCGGCAAAGGCCAGCGTGGATTGATTGTCTCTCCGCCGCGCGCCGGCAAGACCATGCTCTTGCAGAATGTCGCCAACTCGATCACAACGAATCATCCGGAAGTTGTTTTGATGGTCCTGCTGATCGACGAGCGTCCGGAAGAAGTCACGGACATGCAGCGCTCGGTGAAGGGCGAGGTCATTTCTTCAACCTTCGACGAACCGGCTGCCCGCCACGTGCAAGTTGCCGAGATGGTGATTGAAAAGGCCAAGCGCCTCGTAGAACACAAACGCGACGTCGTCATTCTGCTCGACTCCATCACACGTCTGGCGCGCGCCTATAACACGATCGTCCCACCCTCGGGCAAGGTCCTTTCAGGCGGCGTTGATTCCAATGCATTGCAGCGTCCAAAGCGGTTCTTCGGCTCCGCCCGCAACATTGAAGAAGGCGGCTCGCTGACCATCATCGCTACCGCGCTGATCGATACCGGATCGCGCATGGATGACGTGATCTTCGAAGAATTCAAAGGCACGGGTAACAGCGAAATCATCCTTGAGCGCAAGCTCGTCGATAAGCGCGTGTTCCCGGCGATCGACATTCAGCGCTCTGGAACGCGCAAGGAGGAGCTCCTGATTCCGCGTGAAGATCTCGCGCGTATCTGGGTGCTGCGCAAAGTACTGAACCCGCTCTCGCCGGTTGAAGCGATGGAGCTTCTGGTCGAGCGAATGGGCAAGACAAAATCGAACTCGGAGTTCCTGGCGAACATGAGCTCCCTGTAAGTCGAGTCGAAGAAATTTGGAAGCCAGAGTCCCCGGACTCTGGCTTTTTCTTTGGGCGTTTCCGGCTATTATTGGAACGCGGGCCTTTCTTCGCTGACGAGGCGGGATTTCTCCCCACGGAATTCGGCGAAGTATAATTTTCCCAGAGCCGTTGTACGTCTTTTTTCTCTGCGAGGCTTCCGTGCGATCTAGACTCTTTTTAACATCAGCGCTTTTTCTAGTTTCAGTTTCCCCTTCCGTCGCGCAAAGTTCAACGACCCAGCCTCCACCTGTCCACGACATTTCCCCACGTCCTGAGGACGAAGATGAAGCACGCATCCGCCTTGAAAAAGACATGGCGAAACGTGCGGCCAAAGAACGCGCCGCCGCCCTCAAAGTCGATACCGACAAATTGCTCAAGCTCTCAGTCGAATTGAAGTCGTACGTGGACAAGTCCGACGAAAACGTCCTGTCCCTGGATGTGATCAAGAAGGCAGAAGAAATCGAGAAACTCGCCAAGAGCGTGAGAGACAAGATGAAGGGACCCAACTAGTCGCAGGGAAGATCGCAGGTTCCATTCCTCGGCTGGAGCCGGGTTGCCGGAAAGGCATGATTCTGAGCCTCTTGCCGGTGCGAAACTCTCCCCTTCGGTCGGTGTTTCATCTACTATCGCCGCTGAGTGCGGCAGGAGCAAAGACGATGAAACGCGCGATAGCTGGAATCTTATTGCTAGCGGGAATGGGCGTTGCGCCGGCTCTGGCGAGCGACCGTGGTTTGCGCCGGGATGTGCGACACGACGAGGCCAAAATCGCACACGACCGTCGCGAATTGCGCCACGATCTCCGCAACGGAAACTATCGCGCGGCCCGTCACGAGCGCCGCGAGCTTCGCCGCGAGTATCGCGACGTCAATCGTGACCGCCGCGAACTCAACTGGGATCGGCACTAAGCTTACCAGGCCCGCAGAGAGCGGAATCACGTCTGTTTTTCGCTGCAAATCTTCGCCCTCTGCGTTCGGACTCTCTAACCACGAAAGGGTACCGAGCCCCAGCACAATTCAACCAGTCCACTTTGGACCTCCGCTAGTCCATCCCCACAACTCCAAATCCTGTTGTATCGGTTGCATATCCGCGCCATAATGCGCGGTAGCTCTATACCCACGGGTACGGGCAACAGGAATTAACACGAGGGGATCATCATGTGGAAGCTGGGTTCGCTGATCGTAGTGATTGGAATTCTGATCGGTGGCGCGTCGTTGGCGTCTGGCCAACAGATCCACCTTCCCCCCTTGGTGTCCCAGAGTCAGGGAATGGGAAGTCCTCCAGTGACCAACGGCAACGACATCCAGAAACAGCAAGCCATGGCCGCCAATCAACAGCGGCAGATCGAGATCCGTCGTGATACCGAGAAGATGGCGGAGTTGACCCAGGAACTCAAGGATATTCTCGTGAAGTCGGATAACGGAGTGATGTCACTCGACGCCATTAAGAAGGCTGAGCAGATCGAGAAACTGGCGCATAGCGTGAGATCAAAAATGAAGCAGTCGTTCTGACAGCTCTGGGTCGCGCAAGGTGCTAAGGTGCTGTCATAGCGCCGCTGCGCAGAATTCCGAACAAAGAAAAACGCCATCCGGCAAAGCCGGATGGCGTCTGAGTCTTCGTTCCTAGTTTTCTGATCGGATTCGCATCCCGTAGAACGACCGGTACACGAACGTGAACGAGACGAGGAAGAATGCCAGTGCCAGTACTCTGGTCAGTGTCGTCCCCTGTTCGCTCGAGAGCTTTACTGCCAGTTCCACCGCCAGCAGGCCAAACAGAGTCGTGAACTTGATGACCGGATTCAGCGCCACTGATGACGTGTCCTTGAAAGGATCGCCAACCGTGTCGCCGATGACCGTGGCATCGTGAAGCGGCGTACCCTTCTGTTTCATCTCCACTTCGACGATCTTCTTGGCGTTATCCCATGCGGCTCCGGCGTTTGCCATGAAGATTGCTTGATACAGACCGAAGATCGCAATCGAGATGAGGTAACCCACGAAGAAGAACGGATCGACGAACGCGAAAGCTAAGGTTCCGAAGAACACCGCGATGAAGATGTTCAACATTCCCTTTTGCGCGTACTGCGTGCAGATGGCGACGACCTTCTTGCTATCGCTGACCGATGCTTTC
This sequence comes from uncultured Acidobacteriota bacterium, assembly GCA_963819455.1. Lineage (GTDB taxonomy): Bacteria > Acidobacteriota > Terriglobia > Terriglobales > Acidobacteriaceae > Sulfotelmatobacter. The sequence goes on along the minus strand of CAWFWF010000004.1, from coordinate 144,517 downwards.
TCTACGCCTTCGAGTTTAATATTCGCCTTGATGAACTCGACGGCTCGGTAAGCGCCCGTGGTCACGGCTTGGGTTGAGGCGCCCGTAAACCAGTAGATCATCGCTCCGCCCGTGATCAATCCAAGAAAGAACGGTGCATACAGCAGGGACAACTTCGCCACACCGGTCGCGTCGGTAAGGCCGTTGGTCAGCGCCATGATGATGGAGAAAATCATCGTCGTCGCGCCTACCACGGCGGTTCCGATCAGCACGGGTTTCGCTGTCGCCTTGAAGGTGTTGCCCGCGCCGTCATTCGCTTCGAGCAAGTGCTTGGCACGCTCGAAGTCGACCGTCATATTGAAGTCCTTCTTGATCTCCGCTTTCACGTTCGGCACTGCCTCGATCAGCGAGAGTTCATAGACAGACTGCGCATTGTCGGTAACCGGGCCGTACGAATCCACCGCGATCGTTACAGGGCCCATGCCCAGGAATCCGAACGCGACCAATCCGAACGCGAACACGGCTGGAGCAAGCATTCCGGCAGCCAGAGCCAGTCCCATCGTGCTCATCCAGTAGGCAACAGCCATCAACATCATCATGGCGAGGCCAAGGTAGTAGCCAGAGAAATTGCCGGCCACAAACCCCGACAGGATGCCAAGCGATGCCCCGCCTTCTTCCGCGGAGCGTACGACTTCCTTCACGTGACGCGACTCGGTTGAGGTAAAGACTTTCACCAGTTCTGGAATCAGTGCTCCCGCCAGCGTTCCGCAGGAAATAATCGTTGCCAGCTTCCACCACTGCGTGCCGTCGCCGCCGAGGTCAGGAATAACGTAGTACGAAATCAGGTAAGTGATGGCAATCGAGATAATTGAGGTGAGCCATACGAGCGAAGTGAGTGGCGCTTCGAAGTTCATCTCATCCGCCGAACCATACCTTGCTTTGGCAATCGCTGCATTAATGAAGTAAGACAACGCGCTTGAGACCAGCATCATGACGCGCATAACGAAGATCCACACGAGCAATTGCACCTGCACTGAAGGATCTTTGACGCCGAGCAGAATGAAGGTGATCAGCGCCACGCCGGTCACGCCATAAGTTTCAAAGCCATCGGCCGAAGGTCCAACTGAATCGCCAGCATTGTCGCCCGTACAATCGGCGATTACGCCCGGGTTGCGGGCGTCGTCTTCTTTAATCTTGAAGACGATCTTCATCAAGTCCGACCCAATGTCGGCAATCTTGGTGAAGATGCCGCCCGCGATACGCAGGGCTGCTGCACCCAGCGATTCGCCGATAGCGAATCCGATGAAGCAAGGGCCGGCATAATCACCCGGGATGAAGAGCAGAATGAACAGCATGATCAGCAGTTCCACAGAGATCAGCATCATGCCGATGCTCATGCCGGCCTCAAGCGGAATCTGATAGACCGGATAGGGCTTGCCGGGCAGGGAAGCAAATGCTGTGCGGGAATTGGCGAAGGTGTTTACGCGGATACCGAACCACGCCACTCCATAGCTGCCTGCAATCCCGATCAGGCTGAATCCGAGAATAATCGGCAGCGTGAGTCCAACGGACTTACCAGGTACTGGCGAGAGCCATCCAAAATAAGCCGCGATGATGACAGCGATAAACGCCCACAGTAACAATATGAATTTGCCTTGCGTCACCAGGTACGTCTTGCAGGTCTCATAAATCAGCTCAGAAATCTCCCGCATCGAGCGATGAACAGGCAGATTCTTGAGGCGCATGAAAATTGCCATGCCGAAGCCGAGGCCAAACAGGCAGAAAAGAATTCCGACAAGCAACAGTTTGTGGCCATCAATGGCCCCATGGAAAAAACTCACTTGCGAAAGGTCGGGAAGCTTTAGACCTGCCTCTCCGGCGGCTTCGCCAGCGGGTTGAGCAAAGGCTGCAGCAGCGCCGACGGTAAGCAGCGCCACAACAGCCGAAATTTTCATCGCCACGCGGCGGGTTACAGACGCAGCGGTGGCCAGCCAGGTACGCATAAGAATCCTCCGAATTAGTACGGTTGTAAGGAAATTGCTAACGTGTTTTAGGTACAGTCCGATTCCGGAAAACAGGGAGCTCATGTCTCGTTTCATTCGTGAGTACGTGAGCCTTTCCGAACACGCTTCCACCGCAAGACCTAAAGAGTTGGAGCTTGGCCGCGTCGGGTTTTGCGCATGAGGGCGACCTGCCGAATGCCGTGAAAAAAAGGGACTAGAGAATTAAGTCTCTAGCTCCGGCAACTCAGTGCAAAACGGGCATTTATAACACGTTGGGTGGACAGGGTCAAACTCGCGAGAGGGGGATAATCCATGGCTCTCCCGTTTCGGGTAAATAATCGATATTTCTAGTACTTAGCGCTTGCAGGCACGCAGGAGGTTCCTATAGGGAAAGGGTCAAGACTGCCTCGAAACCGGGACCCGAACACCGTTGCGGATGGCCGAAACTCATCGTCGCTCACCGCGTTCCGATGGACGCGTTATACATCGCGTCTAACAAATCCTGTGAATGCCCGTCGTAGTCCAGATCCATTGACCACAGGAACGTTCCGCCCAGCTTGCGGACCCAGTCTGCGTACCAGACGCGATAGTACGTCGAAGTCGCGTCGTCGTAGGTGATGTAACCATCGCTTCCGTCGTCGCGCAGCAAGTAAGGCACGAGCGCAATCGGATCATATGTTCTGTGCCAGCCCTGTTTGTTGACGATGGGTTTGACGCCAGCGTAACTCACGGTCGTGACGGCGTCGTCGCAGGCTTCGTCGGGAGTGGTCGCCGCATTGGGGCAAAGTCCAAATTCGCGATGGATGTTCAGATACTCGTAGCCGTAAAAGGGGGTCCCCATATTGAGCTTTGAGGCGGGAACTTCGCGGAGAAACATATTGGCGGTATTGAATACGCTTCCGCCGGGCTGGCACTCCCATGGTGCTGGATCATGCTGGTCCCAGAAGATCGGGGAGTTGAGTTGACCATAGGCAGTCCACGGCCCAGCGCAGTCGTACATCATGATGTTGACGTAATCCAGCGAGTATTTCAGTTGTTGCAAGTCGTAGCCGTAGCCGCCCCATGGGGCCGCGTCGATCGAGAGAACATAGTCCGGATTTGAAGCGCGGAACTGCGCCATCAATTCTGCCAGGAAGAAACGGTCCGTCGCCGACTCCGGATACTCCCAGTCCACGTCCACTCCGTCGTAGCCATATTGTTTCTCGAAACTGGCGACGTTCTCCACGAGTGTGTGTTTCATTCCGCTTGCCTCAATTCCCGGAAAGTCTCCGCCAATCAGCAGCAGCACTTTCACTCCGGCAGCGTGAGCGCGATTCATCAATTCTGGTTCGAGGAAGCCGTCCGGTACGGCTAGCGCTCCGCTCGCGTCGAAGCTGACTCCGGCATGGTTGATGTGCGAAACCTTATCGTAGGGAATCTGCGCCGCACCGTAGGCTGGCGTCCCATACTTCGACCAGTAGACATAGTCGCCAACCACTCGTTTCGCTAGATGATTGGGAAGCGCTTGAGAGAAAGCGCCCGGGACCACCGCACACACCATCAGAGGAAGAACGAGAAGGGAAGAGAGCCGACAAAGAGAGGAGCGAGAAATCATGGGGATGCCTCCGCAATAAAGCTTGGGCCTCAACGGGCAGTGCGAATGGGGCGTTCACCCGAAGTGGGCGAATCTTACCACGGATAAAGTACGGAGGTAGGAACACAACTGCCGCCAAGAAGAACAGAAGAGCCACGAAGTTGAGTTCGAGACCCCCGTGGATCCTCGTGTTCTTCGTAGTGAATGCCTTTCGTTTGCTACGGAACCTTCACATCCATCTTCAAGTTGTGAGCCACGAATGCCCACTCATCGGACGCTTCTTCAATAATTTTCGAGATAGGTTTTCCTGCACCGTGTCCGGCCTTGGTCTCGACGCGAATCAGGACGGGCGCAGGTCCGGCCTGATCGGCTTGCATTGTGGCCGCAAATTTGAAGCTGTGACCCGGCACCACGCGATCATCGTGGTCGGCGGTGGCAATCATCGTGGGAGGATACTTCGTTCCTGGCTTCAGGTTGTGCAGAGGCGAGTACGCATAAATGGCCTTGAAGTCGTCGGCGTTATCGGAGGATCCATAGTCCGATGTCCAGGCCCACCCGATGGTGAATTTCTGAAAGCGCAGCATGTCCATCACTCCGACGAGGGGCAACGTAGCGCCATACAGGTCAGGACGTTGAGTCAGGCAAGCCCCAACGAGCAATCCACCGTTGCTGCCGCCACGAATCGCCAGCTTCGGAGTAGAAGTGTATTTATTCGCAATCAGCCACTCGGCAGCGGCGATGAAATCGTCGAAGACATTCTGCTTCTTTGCATGAGTTCCCGCCAGGTGCCAGTCCTCTCCGTACTCGCCGCCACCGCGCAGGTTGGGCTGCGCATAGATGCCGCCCATCTCAAGCCATACGACATTGGGCACTGAGAACGATGGAGTCAGGGAAATATCGAAGCCTCCATAGGCATACAGCAGCGTCGGATTCTGCCCGTCGAGTTTCAATCCCTTCTTGTAGGTCAGGAACATGGGCACGCGCGTGCCATCTTTGCTGTTGTAGAAAACCTGCTTGGTCTCATACTTCGTGGCATCGAAATCGACCTTTGGCTGGCGGAACACCGAACTCTTTCCCGCCGCCGGATCGTAGCGATAAATCGTAGTTGGTGAAATAAAGCTGGTGAAGGCGTAGAACGTCTCTTTATCTTTACGTTTTCCGCCGAAGCCGGTAGCCGTACCGATTCCGGGCAGATCAACGTTGCGCAGGAATTTCCCCGACAAATCGTGAACGCGCACTTCCGTCCGTGCATCTTTCAGGTAGCTCAAAAGAAAAACATCGTTCACCAAGCCGACGCCTTCCAGTTTGTCGGAGCCCTGGGGAACAACCGTCTTCCAGTTCGTTTTTTCCGGATGCTCAGTGTCGATGGCGATCAGTCGCCCGCGCGGAGCGTCGAGATCAGTCTGAATCCAGAACACCGATCCATCGTTGTTAACGAACTGATACTGGGCATCGAAATCATCCAGCATTTTCACGACTTGCGAATCCGCCTTAGTCAGATCCTTGTAGTAGAGGCGATTTTTAGGCGACGTCCCCTGCCAGACATTGATGACGAGATAGTGGCCGTCGTCGGTGACATTTCCGCCGAAGCCCAATTCCTTATTGTCTGGACGGTCGTATACGAGTACGTCTGTGGATTGATCGGTTCCGAGCTGGTGGAAATAAAGTTTTTGAAAATAATTCGCATCGCGCAGCACCGTACCCTTGGGTTCATCGTAGCGGCTGTAGAAAAATCCTTTGCCGTCTTTCGTCCACGAGGCTCCGGAGAACTTCACCCACTTGATGTCGTCGGCAAGGTCCTTGCCGGTATCGACGTCGCGCACGTGCCACTCGGTCCAGTCCGATCCCGAAGCGGCTGTGCTGTAGGCCAGCAGCTTTCCGTTGTCCGAGAGGGCTCTACCCGCCAATGCCACCGTGCCATCAGAGGACAGCGTGTTGGGATCGAGCAGCATACGGGGCTCGGCATTCAAAGACTCCGCAACCAGCAAGACGTTTTGATTTTGCAGGCCGTTGTTGTGCTCATAGAAGTAGCGTCCACCCTGCTGCTGCGGCGCGGTGAACCGTTCGTAGTTCCACAGCTTGGTGAGACGATCGCGAATTGCCGAGCGATAGGGAATCTTGTCGAGATAGCTGAACGTCAATTTATTTTCTGCTTCGACCCACGAGTGCGTGTCGGGCGAGTCGGCGTCCTCGAGCCAGCGATAGGGATCGCTAACTTTCGTTCCGTGGTAGTCGTCCACCTGATCGACGGTCTTTGCCTTCGGATATTCGAAAGGTCCGTCATTATTTTGGCCAAAGGTTGAAACCACGCCAAAAACCGCCACGCTCAAAGACAGAACAGCAGGAAACAAGGCCTTCATTCCTACTCCTAGGATAGTTGTCGAGTTGCGATCACAAGTGCTTTTACTGAGGCGAGCCTCTAACGTCAAGCGGAAAATCAAAGCAACAACGTACACGCTGGGCACAACAAATGTTTCATGCGAGCTAATGCCCCTGAAACTTCGACCATTGATAAGATACGTTGACTCAAAATCCGAACGAAGGGACCCCGGTCCCGATCCCAGCGAGTCATGAAATCGATGCTGCAGATAACAAAAATCGAAGTGGCGGAATTGAAGAAGGCATATGTCAGCAAATAAGAAGGTCAGCCGTAAACAATCGACGCGAAGCAAGAAGGTGCCCGAAGCGCGTCCAGCAATCGCAACCTCGATTGCACCCTGGCTCAACGTTCGAGGAGGAGCCAGAGCGGTGGACTTTTACAAGTCTGCCTTTGGCGCAACCGAATCCTTCCTGCTTGAAGATGGCGGGAGTGTCGTAGCGCAACTGTCGATTGAGGGGGCGCAATTCTGGCTTAGCGATGAGTCTCCGGACCATTCGAACTTCAGTCCCGAATCGCGCGGCGGCACAACTGTCAGGATTATTCTGACCGTCGCCGATCCGGACGCAGTTTTTGCGCGCGCCGTCGCTGCCGGTGCGAGAGAAGTGTTTCCAGTCGGTGAAGAAAATGGCTGGCGAGTCGGTCGCGTTGCCGACCCTTTCGGGCATCACTGGGAAATTGGTCGTCCTCTTTAAGGAGAGGATCTTGCCCAAGATTCCGCACATCCGGCTACTATTCGCGCCTATCGGTGTCTCAGGGGGCATGGTCACTATTGGGCTATACGCTCGAACGAACGGGCCATTCCTTTTGTGAGGTAACTCCTCTAACGTAACTCTTCGCGGTGATGATTTAGCTGTGAAAAACGGGCCGTCGCCCGTCCCAATTGCTTCCCCGCAGGTGCCACGTAGCCCGGTGATCGGACGCTGGCCCACGGCGAGTTGGTTTGCAGGGAAGGAAAACGAGAAAGAAAGAATGTCTCAGGAAATTGTGCGCTGCCCTTACTGTGTTCTGGGCAGTGAATTCAGGCCGATGATCGGTCATTCGATGAATCGATTTGCCTGCGTCAGTTGCGGTCACGCGGCGGTGCCGGACGATCCGCAGGCGGTGTGCCCGTGCGCGGGATGCCAACGCACAACCCAGATCGCAAGCCGTTGCCGCCAGGCAATCGACTCCCGAAAGCAAATCGACGCTGGGCTCTTCCTCCCTATTTAAGTCCCGTTAGCCGTGGCCCGTTGTGCTTATTTTCTAGAGCCTCATACTCCTAGTACTGCGCGTGCGTGCCCGAAGCCGGGAAGCGGCAGAATTAAGACAGCCCCAGGGCGGAAGTCTTGAGAGAATCCGCAAAGAGGGACAATCCCGAACGTCCCGACTACTTCGCCGCCATCTTTACCCTCAACCGCTTCTCTTGATCCGCCGTCCAATACCCGCAATCCAGACGAATGAATACCGACGTGTAGGGAATCGTTAACTTGGTCTTCAAAACCAGGATGTGAAACGTTTTTCCGGCTTCGTCGAGTTTCGAGATGATTTCCTCATGCGGCAAGGACTGTGCGTCGCCCTTCCCCAGGAGTTTAATTAGCGCCTCACGGTACGCCGTAACGCCCGCCGCATCCTCTTCTGGAACAGCTTGCAACTCCGCGTCAGTGAAGATGACCGACCGGACATGCTTCGCTTTCGCCACTTCGTCGAGGACTGCCCTCACTACCTCGAGTTGATCTGCATCCGTTTCAACCGTCTCAATGCCGGCGCTGGTTTGTAATGGGTATGCCGAGTCGACCACGGCAATCCAGTTGCGATGTCCGAGCAGCGGCAGTTCTTGATGGAGGCGCGCGCGCCAACTGTCCACGGAGCGGGTAGCTGGTCCGTTGTCGGCTGCGAGGGCGAAGAGTGGGAATAGCCCGAGGACAGCAATGACGAATATCTTCTTTCTTGCGATCATAGAATTCCTCTTGGGAGTCGATCGGTGCACATTCGAATCGTTTAAATACCCTAGTGCGACGGCTGAGGCCGGGGCGGGCAAAGATCCTTCGACTTCCCTCTGATGATTAACGTTTTCCTGACCGCTATTCTTTTATTCCCAGCTGCCAGAACAAGAATGAATACACGTCGGTGAATTCTTCGATCTGTTTCGCTACGGGCTTCCCGGCTCCGTGCCCTGCCTTTGCCTCGATCCGAAGCAGAATCGGACGCGTCTTGCTCGATCCATTTCTTGCTTCAGCTTGCATCTTCGCAGCCATTTTCTTCGCGTGCATGGGATCGACACGCGTGTCGGTATCTGCCGTCATGAACAGGATGGCCGGATACTCTGCCCCAGTCTTCACGTGATGATAGGGCGAGTAAGCGTAGAGCCATTTGAATTGCTCGGGATTCTCCGACGTTCCGTACTCCGGAATCCAAAGCTTCGCGATCTGAAAATCCTGGTAGTGAATCATATCGAGAAGGGGTACCTGGCAGATGACGGCGCGAAACAAGTCAGGACGCTGCGTCATCATCGCGCCCATCAGTAGCCCGCCGTTCGATCCTCCCTGGATCGCCAGATGATTCTTGTCCGTGTATTTTTCGGAGACCAGGTGCTCGGCGGCAGCGATCATGTCGTCAAATACGTTCTGTTTTTTTTCGAGCATCCCAAGGCGATGCCAGTCTTCTCCGAACTCAGCGCCGCCACGAAGATTGGCAACAGCGTAAACTCCCCCATGCTCCATCCATAGGTATGCAGTGCGGCTAAAGCTGGGTGTGAGGCTGACGTTAAATCCTCCGTAGGCCGTGAGCAGCGTAGGGTTTTTGTTTTTCGCCAACCCTCTTTTATGCACTATGAACATTGGAACGCGCGTTCCATCTTTCGATTTGAACCACTCCTGCGCGACCTCGTAGCCGGCCGGATCGATAGATGGTGCATCAACCTTCGTCCACAGGGAGCTCGCGCCATCCTTCAGGTCATAGCGAAAAACGCTGGGCGGGACCGTGAACGATTGGAAGCCGAAGAACACTTCATCGTGGTTCCATTTGCCGCCGGTTCCGAAAACTGTTCCAATCGCCGGAAGCGCGATGTCGCCCAACCTCTTACCTTCAAGATCGAACAGCTTTAGCTGCGAACTTGCATTCTGCTCATATTGAGCGAAGACCTTTCCGCCGAAGACCGCGACTCCCTGCAAGACGGCATCCGATTGCGGAATAATTTCCTTCCAGTGCTCGCGCTCGAAGTCACCGGCGTCAGTCAAGAACACACGATAGTGCGGAGCGTCTTCATTCGTGGTGATGTACACCTTTCCATTGACGACATCGGCGCCGTAAAGAAAGTTTTTCCCAGTTGTCAGTCGACTCGCCGGCTTCTCAGATTTCAAATCCTGGAGATACAGTTCGGACTTCGTCCATCCCTCGGAAACAGTGATCAGGAGCCATCGCCCATCGTTGGAGATCGAGACGCTCGGCCAGTCCTCAGGATCGCGACCCTCGCCGAAGATGGGATCATCCGTATCGACAGGGCTTCCGAGCAGATGGAAGAAGACGTGGCGGTTGTACATCTCCTGCCCGGCGGGAACCTCGCCTTTCTTCGGATAGCGGGTGTAGTAAAAGCCAGAATTGTCGTGCAGCCAGGCGACCGACGCTGCCCGCGTGCGCTCGATCGTGTCGGGGAGAATCGTGCCGGTCTTGGTCTCGATCACATAAAGCGTGCTCATCTCTGAACCTCCCAGCGACGTGCCATACGCCACATACTTGCCGTTGTCGCTGGGCTGGAACCAATCGAGTGCGATGGTTCCGTCCGCCGCCAGCGAGTTAGCGTCGACCAGCACGCGGTCGGGGCCGTTCAGTTCATCGCGCACGTAGAGCACCGGTTGGTTCTGCATCCCTTCGCGCTTGGTATAGAAGTAGTGCTTGCCGGCAATCACGGGAGGAGTGACCGTGCCGATCGACAGCAGTTCCGTCAGTCTTTTGTGAATCGCATCGCGCCCCGGCAGCGGATCGAGCAGGGAGCGCGTGTACGCCATTTCCTGCCCGACCCATTTCTGAGTTTCGGGTGTGTCGGATTTCTCCAGCCAGCGATAATTGTCGAGGACTTTTGTGCCGTGATACATGTCGATCACAGGCTTCGGTTCGGCCACCGGAGGCCCGTCGGCAAGTGGAGCAGGGGACGATGCAGGCTTGGAGTCTCCTGTCGAAACAGCGGCTGCGATCAGGATTAACGAGGAAAGAGAGAAGAGAACCAGCAACAAACGCCCTCCCACCATAGACACCTCAACGAATTCCAGCGTACCAGAAACGTGGAGAGCGAACCGTTTCCACGGCGCATCGAAGATGCTATGATTGAAGAGGATAAAGACGCAGGCGCAAAGCCCGCGATTACACTCCTCAGTAGCTCAATGGCAGAGCATCCGGCTGTTAACCGGAGGGTTGTAGGTTCGAATCCTACCTGAGGAGCCATTTCTTTTCAGAGGGTTACTGCACCGCGCCATTCCCCACGCCATGGACTTTGGGGAACTTTTGGAGCGACCCACCAGAATTTTGGTTCTTCCAAGAGCATCGGCCGCTTCTCGCAGGGCCTGGCTTCCAATGTATCCATACCGCTGTTTTGCCATTCGAATTGCAGTAGTCGCGAACCGACCCATCATGCTTGTTGCAACAGGGGAGGAAATGGGTGCGTCCATAAGTCCCGTGACAGCGGTGTGTCGCAGGTCCTGGAAACGGCATTTGAGGGAGTCCGACGAGTGCTGTCCTTCTGAAGATGTTCTTTCTGCTGGCCCTGCGACTCGTTCCTCGGAATCGCTCCCTGGAGGACTTGATTGAGCTTCAAGACATCGCCCTGACAATCGAGAGAGTGCAACCAAAGATCGACCCGGCCGGGCTTACAACTATTGAAGAGCACAATCACCCTATTTATTTGAGAGGATGTAGCGGTTCAGCCGGGTCTTGCACCCCTATTTGGTCATTGCTCTAGGGGCATTCTCTCAACTCGCCGCAGGATGTTTCGCCGCTGCGTCTAAGAAGGAAATCTCGAGGCTACGGCCCAGAAGATCAGGATCGACGGGAATGCACAATGTTGTCGTTCTGGCCAGCGCGGGAAATACTATCCAGTGATTCCTGAGGCCCCCCAGATTCCTCTGCTGGGCTCTCGTCTGTCCGGGACACTCGCTGCCAGCGACGATGGCGGTCGGCTCCCGAGTAGCAGACTTCTCCGTCTTCTGCCATGCGGTTCAGTTCTGCAAGAATGGACGTCACCGCACAATTGAGATCCATGAACACGAACGAACCGCGGCGCACGATTCTCGCTCGTATTTCTTTTGCTGGAATCGCCTCCTCAGTTTCCAGCAGCGCGATGCGACAGGCACGCCTCAATGAAAGGTTCTGCCTATCCCATGCCTGTTTCGAATGCTGGATGCGTGCGAACGCCCTTCTCCTTGCCAAATGTGGCTCGACCAGGCGCGAACTGTCGTTGAAAGCTTCTTCGTCAGGCAGACGAGAGCATTTCTTCAAAGCGGCAATCGCTGCGTAGAGATTACGTATCCGTCGTGTGACTTCCTCCCGACGAAGGTCAAGCTCTCGCAGCTCATAGCCAACGAGTTCAACTACTGCGGATAACGAGTCTCCGATTCCACTTTGATCAGTCTGATGCATAACATCTCGCGATTATTGGCTAATTCAGTGTCTGGGTTTTTTTCGCGTGGGATGGCCATTGTGAAAGTTCAGACCGGTGCCCGATTCCGCATGCAAAACGTAGACAAAGAGCTCGCCGAAGGGAGAATTGGTCGCGCTGTTGAAGGTCAAATACCGTTCACTCACACTTGACCTCAGTTGTGGGGCCGCTCCCATCGAGCGGCCCCACTGACTGATTACCCAGCTCAGAAAACGAATTTAATGCCGAGTGTCATTTGTCGAATCCCTCCGTCGAATTGTGTCGGATTCAAGAACGCGGCACTCGCGGGCTGCGCATATCCAGCAGAAGCAATAGCTGTGCTAATGCCGGCGGCATTGAATACGTTGCCATTCGTCAGAGCGTAACTCGGGTGGTTGAAGAGGTTGAAGACTTCCGCCCTCAGCTGCAGATACTTCGTTTCACCGAAATAGGTGTTCTTGAAGATCGAGAAGTTGAAGGTGGTGAAGCCCGGAGTGCGGAAGCTATTGCGGCCTACGGTCGTCAGGGCCGCAGCTCCAGCGTTGACGTACTTCGCATTCGGATTGACGGGCGTGTAACCGATCGCAGGATCGTATCCAGTCGGAACTCCAAACGCACCGGAGAGACTCGCAAATGGGCCACTAGGATTTAGAGCGCAGCCGTTGATGGGATTCTCCCAAGCCGCGGAAAAAGGAGTGGATGAAATATATGTGCTCCCATTCGCGACCCCCGAAGTGGAACCTGGAGTTGACGCGCACACAGCGAACACGTCCGACCCAGTCTTCGCACTGCCCGTCGGGTTTAGCACGATGCGGTCGCCAGCCGCGTCGGTATTGCCATTCGAGTCAATACCCGATTGCAGTGTTACCGGTTGTCCCGACTGCGCGTAGAAAACGGTGCCGATCTGATACCCGTTGAGCAGGGTTTTCAGAAGGCTGCTGTCCGAGCGTATTTTGGGAGTCTGGTAAACCAGCGCAATGGACACTTTTTGCGGAACGTCCAAGTCTGAGTTGGCACGGTCAGCTCCCAAACGATTCGTATCCTGTGCGCGCCGCGGATCGAGAGTACTCGTGAAGAACTCATTGGTGCCATCGTCGATAGTATGCGAGTACGTGTAATTCGCATTCACCATGAACCCGCGCCCTGTCCGCTGCGTGAAGCTGATCGAGCCGGCATGGTAGATGCTGCTGGCGAACGGCATGTAGGCCGTAACGTTTGAGAAGAATCCGTACTGCTGGTAGATATCCGGAGTGTTGCTCGTGAATCCCGGAATCGTGTTTCCGGATCCCAACGCACCGAAACCGCTCAGGAAGTAGTTGTACTGGAACGTGTAATAGTTGGTGTCGTTCGGGGTCGCACTGGTAAAGGACGTTGGAATCGAAGACGGACTCAGATAAGTCGGCAGCGGCGTTCCGCCCGCGTCGAAGTAACTCTCGAAGTTGCGCCGGAATTGCGTTGGCAATTCCAGTCCCCGGGTACCGACATAACGAATTTCCAACGTTGCGTTCTTGTACAGTTCCTGCTGGACGCCCAGGCTCCAGGTGAGAATTTTGGGCAGAACCGCATCCGGCACGAAGGCGCTGGTCAGAGAGCGCGCACCAGCCTGTCCGGCAGGCGGAATATACGTCTGCGGCAGTCCTCCGCCAGCCAGAAAGCCGGAATTCGTTGCGCACCACGAAGGAGTTGGAGATAAAGAGCACGCGCTCGAAGAGTTCAATTCGCTCTGCAACTGTGGCGGCAGAGAGATCGAGTCGAAGTTCTGAAAGCGAGTGTCGTAGTTGATGCCGAAGCCGCCGCGAATCGACATCTTTCCTTTGCCAAGAGGATCGTAGGCGAAGCCAATTCTCGGAGCGATATTGTTCTTGTCCGTCTTAGGAGTTCTAAATGTGATTACTCCCGGAACATCCGAGATCGCATTGTTGTTCCATTGTTCATCTCCGACCGGATTCGTCCAGTACTCATAGCGAGCGCCGAGATTCAACGTAAGGCGAGGTGACAGCTTAAAGTCATCCTGCACGAAGCCGGACAGCAAACTCTGAGTTCCGAGGAAGTAACCCGAACCGGCATCTCGCAGTGCTCGCACATCCGGAACGGAATCGTTGATAAAGCTCGAGGTTGAAGAATACGCATAATCTCCCACGCTTCGCGCTAAGAAAAATTGCGGGTAGATGAAATGGTTGTATTCTCCGCCAAACTTGAACGTGTGCTTTCCGTGCACCCAGGAAACTGTGTCTCGCGCCTGATAGCTATTTTGCTTCTGGTGCTGGTTGTCCGCTACTCCGGCCGTATTCGCGGAGTAAAGGTCGTTCAGAGTGATATCGGGCTGACACGTGACTCCGGGCGTGCATGGATTCACAAGGCCGAGCGAGTAGTACGAATACTGCAAACGGAGATCGTTGATGAGATTGTTTTTTGCGGTCCACGTGTCGGTAAGAGCCACCTTACGGTTTCGGATGGGCTCGGCCTGATTCCACAAGGGAGAGGGAATCGAAGCCTGCAGGATGAAAGCCTCCTGATTGAAGGTAAATCGCGTTCCGAGTTGATGACGGCCTAGCGTGTAGTCAGTATTGAATTGCGCGTCGTGCTCTCTTTGAAAGTTGGGTGGGATCGCGACAAGGCTTCCTACGGGAATCGGCGTCCCGTTCACCGATATGGTGCCCGCGTTGTTCGACGGGGCTACCGGGAAATCTTTCAAGGCATCGAGCACCGCAGAATCCGCGGCCATCCCTTGAAGCATGTTTAATCCTGTCGCGGTGGGCGCTGTGGCGAGCGAAACCGGGCTACCGGCACCGTGAATGGTCGTGTACTCGTAAGCTCCGAAGAAGAAGAACTTGTCCTTAATGATGGGGCCGCCGACGGTGCCGCCGAAGCGGTTGTTATCGTACGCCGGCTTGCCTGCGATCGTTCCCTGCGAAATCGCTTGTTTGGTCAGATTGTCCAAAGAATTGAAGTTGCGATTCTGCGCGTACCACTCTCCAGAACCATGAAACTGATTCGTCCCGGTTTTGGTGATCAGACTGAATTGGCCTCCGGCGGAGTGACCGTACTCGGCGCTGAATTGATTGGTTTGCAGCGCGAACTCAGAAACCGCGTCCGGAATTACCGTGGAATTATTTCCAGTCACGCCAAGGTTGTTGTCATCCACTCCATCAACCGTAAAGTTGTTGTCGCGGGGACGCGTCCCACCTACGGCGCCGCCAACTCCTTGCGCCCCTCCGGGAGTTGCCACGACGTTCGGAGAAAGTATGGCTAAGTTGAGCGGACTCCCATTCAGCGCGCCGGCCGAACTGGGAAGGTTCGACACATCCTGAGCGTTAAAGTTCTGCGTCAGTGTCGATGAAGTAGTTTGAATCTCCGACGTCCCGGCGATCACCTCGACGGTTTCCGAAGCGGCACCGACTTCAAGGTGAGCATCGGCGACGTTGTCCTGATTCGCCAGAACCGTGATCCCCGTCTTCACGAACTTCTTGAAGCCGCCGGCCTGGATGACGATCGTGTAAGTTCCTGGAAGAAGATTGGGGAAGTCGTATGTGCCCGCAGAGGTCGTGCTTGCAGATTGCGAAACTCTCGTTGCCTCGTTAGAGACCGTTACCGCCCCCACTCCAACGGTCGCGCCCGTAGGATCCAGAACTTGTCCTCGCAGCGTGCCGGTGGTTCCCTGCGCCAGAGCCAGACTGCTCCACATCATTAGGAAAGCGGCTATGACAGCAACCAATGCGTCCCGCCCGAAAACATTTGTTTCCCCGAAAAACATCACCTTTCGATTCACGTGCGCCTCCATGCGAGCTCGTCGATTTTTCTTGGCTCTGCACTCTGGTTAACAATTCAAGGACCAGTGCTCCCCCAAAATTCCTCGGCTGGGACGAACGAGCATCGATGCGTGACGGACGGCGGGACCGTGATGATGCCTCCATTCGTTTGTCAACGCGGGCCTGCTCCGGAAGTTCCCCGTCGCTCGGTTTTAGTACAAGATTTGGTAGAGCCAGCTACGGTATCTACGGCGTTTGGGAGCGCCGTAAGAATTGCGAGTGACGTGTTTAGTCGCAATGACTGCGGTTAAATTTCGGGTCAGTGGAAGGAGAGCAGGTTCCCGCTCTTAAGAATGCTTCTGAATCATGCTTTCTAGCGAGGCCCGATATCCGCGGCTGCAGGAGAGTTCCTTCGCGCTTTTCAGCACGACGATGTATTCACCGCTGTTGACCGGAATCAATTCTTTGATCTTTCGTACGTTAACGATTGTGGAACGATGAATCCGCACAAAGTGATTCGGATTCAGCCGCTCCGAGATCCGGCTGATAGTTTCACGATAGAGGTGAGATTCTTTTCCGACGTTCAGACAAACGTAGTTGGCAGACGCCTCGATCCAATCGATCTCGTTCAGCGTAAGAAATACTACGCGTCCTTTTTCCCGGATCACGAGACGATCTTCCGGCAACGCCGCCGGTAACATCTCGGCTTTCACGTGCGATAGCAGGTTTAGGATGCGATGCGTAATCTCGCGGTCCTGCGATTTGTTTAACTCGACGCGCGCGCGCTCAATCGCGTGATGCAGTCGTTCCTGATCGAATGGCTTCAGTAGATAGTCAAGGGCGTGCGCTTCAAATGCGCGGATCGCGTATTGATCGTAGGCCGAGGTGAAAATCACAACCGGCATCTCATCTGCCGAAAGCTCGTTCAATACCTCAAATCCGTCCATTCCCGGCATTTGTATATCGAGCAAAAGCAGATCCGCTCGAAGGTTGCGGACCCCGCTCAGGGTTTGGGCGCCGTCCTGGCACTCGGCAACAAGGTGAATGTTCGGTTCCGATGCCAGCAAGATACGCAGCTTTTCGCGGGCGAGCCGCTCGTCATCCGCGATGATCGTCCGGATAACCGACCCATTGTCTAAAGATGCCGCAGCCGCACCGAAATTCATGACGGGCCCACGTCGAAGTGGTTCGAATACACAGATAGACGTGCGAAATTCCAACTCGTTATCCGACCCTTACGAAGCCGAAGAGTCCGAATTCCTATTTCGTAGGCATCGAGACACCCCTTCTCGTCTAGAAACGTCCAACAAATAGTCAGCAATTTGTGAGTCCGAGCGCGAGTTTTCGATGCGCCTGATCGGAAACCTCGTTGCAACGGGACCACTAACTCGCTTTAAGGGACGAATAGTTGTAATCACGGGATGTAATTAAGTCCGATTTTTCGAACTGCGTGATTCAATGTTATGTCTCACCACGATCAACAGGCGGCAATTCTTCTGCAGATCGAAGCATTGACATTTTTTGGCTTTTCGACCCGAGGCTAAGCACAAATGAAGATTCAATGTGAAGGATGCGCGCGCTCCCTGCCGCCCGAAGTAGAAGCCTACATTTGTTCGTACGATTGCGCCTTTTGTCCGAGTTGCGCGATCGTCGACCAAAACATCTGCCGTCACTGCGACGGCGAGCTTGTTCCTCGGCCGCGGCGGCGCAATTCTATCGCTCTCGAAGAGAAGAGCGAGAAGGAAGAGAAGAGTGAAAAGGTTGATGCCGGAACTCATACCGGCTTGGTCTGGGCAGCCAGCTTCGGGATATGGACATTTGTTTCCCTCGTGGCCACCGCAACAATTTACGAACTCTATCGCCCTAGCAGTGGAGGGGCGCATCTGGGAACCATCGCCGGTATGGAGTTCAGT
Organism: uncultured Acidobacteriota bacterium; assembly: GCA_963819455.1. Taxonomy (GTDB): domain Bacteria; phylum Acidobacteriota; class Terriglobia; order Terriglobales; family Acidobacteriaceae; genus Sulfotelmatobacter. The sequence continues at coordinate 127,315 of CAWFWF010000004.1, read as the reverse complement.
CAGATCCTTACCTACGCTCCGCTTACGCCTTTCGCATTCGCACTCGCAATTCGATATCCCATTCAGCGGCAGAACTGGCTCCGGCGGTCGCTCCTTCACTTGGCTGCTGGCCTTTTCTTCAGCCTCCTACATATCTCTTTGAAAGCTGCCACGCCCTATGGGTTCTGGGATCCGGAGACTCGCCAGTGGAGCTCCGCCATCTGGAATTCGTACACTCACACCTTTCGCGATCCTTGGATCGTTGTGAAGAGCATGTTCTTTTCGAGTGTTGTAGACGACATTACCGGTGCGTACGTCTCCATTGTTCTCGTCGCCCATGCCGTTTCGTATTACCGGCGGTTGCAAGAGCGCGAGCTTCTCGCTTCAAAGCTGGAATCACAACTTGCCAAGGCTCACCTCCAGACACTAAAAAGCCAGCTTCAGCCGCATTTTCTCTTCAACACCATGCACTCGATTTCAGCGCTCATGCTGACCGACGCGAAGGCCGCCGACCGTATGATGGTCCGTCTCAGCGACTTGCTACGAATCAGCCTGGAAACCGCTGACACTCAAATCACCACACTCAATCGCGAACTCGAATTCGTGAATTGCTACCTTGAAATCGAGAAGGTTCGATTCGAAGAGCGCATGATGGTGACGCTCGACATAGCGCCTGAGACCCTCGACGCTCAGGTCCCTCATTTGTTGTTGCAGCCATTGGCCGATAATGCGGTCAAACATGGAATTTCTAAAATGCAACACGGCGGGGAGATTCGGATCTCCACCAAGATCCAGGATGGTGATCTCGTCATGGCGATTGCCGACAATGGACCCGGCTTTAGCAACCACGCCACCGCTCGATCCTACGGGCTGGGTTTGCGAATCACGCGAGAGAGGCTCGAATCCCTCTACGGGCAGAATCAGAGCCTGGAGGTCGTGAGTCCTCCCGACGGCGGAGTCACGATTCGCGCCCGCATCCCGTTTATCGCCGAACCAATCCCACCTCACCCAGATAGCAGTTCTCTCGCCTGCAGTTCAACGGCCCAACAGTAACCCCACGGGTCCGTCGCTCATTCGTGCCACCTCTTGCATGAGGAACAAAATGGTCATACTAGGTCCACATCGCGTAGAAGATCATGTTCATCGCGGTTCGTCCTAAGCGCAGATACTGTTTTTGGCAGCTGATGCCGGAAGGAGTGATCGTAGATTCCGATGTACGGGGCTCTTCAAGCCCGCTTCTTGATGTCGCTTCCCGCCATCAGTTTTTCGATGCGGATCGGATCTGGATAGTCGAGGAAGATGCAATCCATCTCTGAAGCATCGGAATTGAGCGCAACCATCTGCACTGACGTAGAACCTTACAACCCGGGCCAATCCATTCAGAATCTTGGGCTTCCGAAAGCCCGATCCCTCTTAATCTGTGGCCCCGGCGGGCGACTTGCCGTAAGCCGAGACATATAACAAAAAAAAGACAAAAAACACCTTGGATAACGCCTACGAGATGAGGTAAGTTTGCCGACACTAAATCTGGAGCAAGCGGCCGGTTTTCACCTAGCCTAGATTCTTGGGGACATTTCGGGTTTCGCGAATGAAAGGCACCCCCTGCCTTTCGCGAGAGATTCCAGGTCAAGTGAAGTATCGCCGACTCTGAGAGGAATCGAGCCGTGAAATCTCCTCTTTGCCTGTGGCTGCTGTTATTGCTTTCTCTTTTTTCCATCGCCTCGTTCGCGCGAACCGGGGAAGCCCCACCTGCGCATCATCCCAATGCTTCCAACGCGAATGCTGGTGGCATCCTTGATGATGGAGTAATTCCGGTTTCCTCGCAGTTCACGATTCCGGGACCGTTACGCTCTTTTCTCCGAATGGCCGGGATCAGTCAGAAGATTAGCCCGGATGAAGCCCTGCCTTTGCTCAGCCGGAACATCTTCACGCAGGGATTTGAAGGTGGCACGCACCCGACCGAATTCCTGTTACTTCTGCGGCGTTATGTCGTGCAGGCCAGGGAACTGAATGCACTGGCTGCGGGAAGCGGCATGGTAATCCGAGTCAAAAACTGCGACGAAGCCAGGCCTCTTTTGCAGATTCTGGGATATCGCGTCCGCGCAGCCTGTGGAGAGCCCAGCACCGCCTTGCAGACCGAGGACGCTGAACGGGCTTTTCTGACTACTGATTCTGGTTTTCCGCTGGCGGAGTTGGAACAGACACTTCAAGGTGGCAAGCCCTTTGAATATCACTACTCGTCTTCTTCCGTGCGGGTCGAGTTCAGCGAGAGTGAGTGGACCAAGGCCAGCCTGAAGAATCACAACGAGAGCAGCAAAGATCTATTGGAGACGATCCTCAATGATGGACGTGTAGCACGGCTCTATTGGGCGATGTCGAAACTCGACCCTGAGACCAGCGAGTTCATGCGCAAATCCATTGGCGTCGGGAAAATGCTTCCCTTTGCCGCCGTTCTCGACTTTTACGGCAAGAGGTTTTGCGTCCGCGATGGACGTGTCGTCGTTCCGGGAGGTAGTAAAGCCGAAAATGCATGGAAGGAATTGGTAGGAACCAGTCCGGATTCTCCGGCCGTATTTCTGGAGCGACTATTGGCTACCGACAGAGGATGGTTGGCTGCCTATTTCGATTCTATCTCCCGGGCGAGCCAACCTCGGCAAGACTATTTCACTGAACCGCACCGCCTGCGCCTTTTCTACGAGGGACTGAGGGGATCAGATCCCACCCCGCCCGCGACCAGAGGGTCTTTCCGGCCATCTCCGGCATTGCTTCTCCTTGCTACGCGACTGCAACTCGATGCCAACGGCCGGCCTATCATTCCCGGAAGTCTGGAAGTGTGGAAGGAAATCCTCCAGGGACCGAATGCCAAACTCGTTCGTCGTTGGGGAAAGCACAGTGCAAACCCGGCGAATGCGGATCAACTGATACGCCTGATGTTTGCCCTGTCGCGTCCTCCCACCGATAGCGGTCCGCTGCAAATTTTCATGACGGCCAGCGAACTGGATCACCGGCGCCCCGAGGGCCGCCATCTCAGTCCGGCTACGGTGCGATTACTGGCGAGTAAGTTTGAAGACTTCAGCGACCAATTCCGCATTTTTTCGGAATTCTCCGAACTGAGCGATGAATCCATCGCTCAATTTGTGGATGTGATTCAAAAGCTGAACACCGTTCCGATGGGAGTTCGCGGAAATGCTTTAGGGATTTTCCAGGCGAACGTCGGTATCTGGCAAATTCTCGCGCGTCAAGGAGAAATCTCATCCTCACAAATCGATGAGTCGTGGAAGCAGACGATCGAGCCTTTCGCTGGTGTGCGATCGCTGAACGACTTATACGACGCGGGTCGTGCATCCCTCACTAGCGTCTTTAAGGTCGTGACTGGCAAGCCCAAGGTTTCACAGGACGACATCATCGAACTGCTGGCGGGGCCTCTGCAAACGTCTCCTGATGGGATGCGTGTGCATCGGGACCTTGCGCGTCGCATTCGCTCGGTGTTGGATGACCAGCGTTTGGTCTCAATCGACACGCTGATGACGGTCGGCGATGCGCTGCATCGAAAGGAGCAAGGAAAACAGCCCGAGGAGTTCGTAATTCAATTGGCAGGCCAAACAAGAGAATTTGAGATGCCACGGCCAATTTTCACCAACAGTGAGCGCACGGAGTGGGCCGCTGGAATTTATAACAACCACCACACCGATGTTCAAATGCGAACCGATGTGGTGAAGGTCCTTAGAGCCTCAAGTGTTTCAAATCCGCAGATTGAAGACGCCCGAGGCGAACTGTCATCGTTTCTCAGAGACACGCTGGTTGGATTGAACTACGCCTATTACGAGCCTCCGGGTTCCCAGGCGCTACACAACAACCCGCTCTTTGTCCGCTCTCACGACTTTGCCGGCGAATCGATTAGTGGAATGAAGACTCTCTGGCAGGCGTCTGAGTTGATTGGCCAGGGATCGGCTGCTGGGGGTGGTGCACACTTCGTCGGATCTCTTGCCGATCTCCCATACTCGCTGGCTGAAGTCGAGCAGGATTTCATCTCACCGGAAAATGTTCAGGCCCTCATCTGGAACCAGATGACGCCAGAGCTTCTGACGAGCGCCGTCCTGCCGCGTTGGTGGAACGTTACACCTATCGAGCTCCACGCTATCGCGCTCTATCAGAAGACCGGCGAAGAGCTCCTCACCGGATCCGCGACCGATAGCGAGCTACGCAGCAAGGTGATGAGCGTCCTCTCAGATCGCTTTCTGCCGCAAAGATCGTGGGAGGTCGAGCGAATGTTGCGCAATGGTCGCGCTTCTGAAGTGTTGGCTCAGACGATGCCCGCGGACACGTTCTATTTGACGGCCGAGTTCCAGCGTCGCTATCCGGATTTCACTGGCCCCTTGGGCAGCGCAAGCCGGGAGTTACAGCAGCTTCGCATACAACATCCCGAGCAAGTCGACTGGAAGCGGCTGTCCCACGATTTCGGTACGCCGCATCCCAGCATCGCGCAGAATTATGGCCTCGAATTGCTCAATGTTGCTCCAATGCCACCTTTCGCCGGAAACCCGAGCAGGTATCTCGCGGAATCTCTGGACTCTCCCAATCTCTATTGGGCACGGCTGGCCGATGAAGGCGGTTATTCGCCCGTCATGCTGAATCATCTTGTGCCCGAACTGACTCGTCTTATGGTTCGTAAGATTTTTGCCACCGATTTTGAGGATTGGACCGCCCTGCTACGCGCTATGCACGAGGCAGGCGACGAATTTCGCCAAGGCAAATTGGGATCGCCGCAAGAGCTGACCCGGCTTGAGCACTGAGTACTTCAAGCCGATTGAAATTGGGGACCGATCAACATGGAGTGGGGAGCTATGGTGAGAAAGTCTGCGTTGTTGCCGCTCGTTCTCGCGCTGCTTTGCGCGAGCGACCGCGGTGTGAAAGCTCAGGATAGTCCGAACGTCCGCGTCATCGTCAATCTGGTCCAGCTCAACGTCGCTGTAACAGACAACAAAGGGAACTACATTACGGGGCTGCGCCCGTCGGACTTTTCGATCGCGGAAGATGGCATTTCTGAAAAGGTCGCAACCTTTGCCGAAGGCTATGAGCCGGCCCGCAGTCTAAGCGAACTCGCCGAGGAAGGCGCGGACGCGCCCGCTGGCGAAGTTCCAAGACGTCCCCCCACGGCCGATACTTTCCAGTCCTCGATCAACGGAGCTAATGTATTTGTTCTCTTCGACACCAGCGACTACATGTATCGAGGCTTCGTATTCGCGCAGGATGCAATCTCGGAATTCATACGCTCTCTGGGAAACGCGGATAAAATCGCGTTCTACTCCTACAGTCGCGATCTCACCCGAGCCGCGCAATTAACTTCCGATCGAAGTCAAGTCGTCCAGGCTGTGCGATCGACCGTGGCCGGAGATCAAGCGGCGCTCTACAACGCACTGCTCCTCACGCTGAAAGACGCAGCACAAAATACCGGGAGAAAAGTTGTGGTCGTATTCTCCAACGGACCAGACAACTCCAGCGTCGTTCCCCCAGAGGATGTTGCTGAATTCGCCCAGTCGGCCGGAGTTTCCATTTACATGATCAGCACGCGAACGGCGCAGATCGAGCCGCTCTCGGCTGCCGTATTTGAGCGCATGACCGCCGCGACGGGCGGCAAAGCTTATTTCGCAAAGGACTGGAAGGACGAGCACCGGGCCTTTGCCTCCATTCGCGATGACTTGGCCCATCTCTACTCGCTGACCTATTACCCAAAGGCGAACGCTAACAACGGCTGGCGCGGAATCTCAGTCAGGCTTGTGGGAGATCAACTCAAGAAATACAAAGTGCGAACGCGCGACGGCTACCGGCCGCAGCCTTCCCGGTTCTCAGGCACAAACCGAACGCCACAATCTGGGAATTAGTCTTGGTTTATAGAGGCTGATCGTTGCCGACCTCGGTGCCGCTTGGCTGACTAGGCGTCGGAGTCAGTTCACTTCAATCCGCCGATCTCGCTTTACGGTTGAGGTAACAATCCGTAAACATCGATCTCCGTTTGGGTCGCGACGTAAACTTTGCCATTCGCTACGGTCGGAACGACGAATTTCACTCCCATGCCGGCTTGATCGCGGCCAGAATTTTGCTCACTGTCATAGAGTTCCCGAGAAAGATTGGCGGCATCGTAGGCATACAACTGTGCGTGATTGACGGGAGCTGTGGCCAGAATCCAAACGATACCGTTCGCAGTGCCGTTGGCGGAGATTGAAGGCGTTGCTCCCGGGTAGGAGATCGGCGTCGCCGATTCTGATGTGGGCTCAGTCGATAAGAATCCGCTCGAAAGCTGGAACGCTTTCGCGTTGTCGGCGATCCCGCAGAAGTAAACGTTGTTCTGCCAGTAGGCCGGCATGCTGTGCGCCGTAGGAACCGTCCCCGCTGGCAAAGTTTGCAACACCTGGTTCCCGCTGGCATTGAAGCCGCCGAGGTTGGTGCGATCTACTAGATACACCATTCCTTGTTTTCCAGCGGCGACCAGTAGTTGAGTGGGCGCAGTCGGTTGATTCGGGATGAGCAATGGCCCTCCCGATCCCAGATCGAGATCGGAGTTATTTAGCGATTGATAGTTCGATGGAATGAAATAGTCGCTTACCGTTAACGACGTCGGACTCAGATTTAGCAGCGCTTCACCATAATCAACTCCGCCCGAAGTTACATCCGTTGTTCCATTCCCTAGTGTCACAAAGATGTTTCCGAATTCATCCACGGCCGGAGCAGCACCACTCTGCCAGATGCCGCCCTCCACACCATTCGGAGTGGTATTGAATACGGCAACCTGTTGCAGGTTGCTCTCCGCATAGCCGATCATCCACCCATGAAAGGGCTGAATGTCGCAATGCGACGCCCAGCTGATATAGACCACGCCATTATCGATAAACAATCCGGCGCGTTGATTCTGCGTCTGCGGATTGAAGGTTACGGTTCCTCCTACCGTAGTTACCGAAGCCTGAATCACGACGGGGCTTCCCGGAGTTTCCTGTCCGGTGGTGATGTCGAGAGCATGGAGCGTCTGGTAATAATTCGTCGTTGAGCCGACGACCTTGGTGCGCGCCAGCACGTACATGATATTGGTCTGAGGATCAATCACTGGCGTAGACGTGATGCCCACCCTGGGAGAGATGTTGGCACAGCCTCCGATGTCGGTTGTGTTAAGCGTTGTGGCTCCGTTGGTGAGGAAGTTTACTTGCCACAACGGGGCGGAGTTCAGCCCGTCTGCGTCGAACGCATACACCGAATCGTTTTCTGTGACGACATACACCACATTGTGAACGCCTTGGCCCGAAACATTGATTCCCTGGACGTAAAGAGGCTGAGCATACACCTGTCCATCCACTGGGTAGGAGAAGAGCTTTCCGAACTGTTTGTTATTGACGTTCCCCGTCGTCAACACTGTTTCGTTCAGATTTTGTCCCGTACGGCCATTGTCGTTGTGATAGACGAGAACGCCTCCGAAGGATGTCACGATCATCGGAACGCTCGCTGACTGCGTTGTGTTCGCAGTGCTGGTTGCGGTTACAACGTGCGATCCAGAAGCACTCGGCGCTGTATACAGTCCGCCCGATGAAATCGTTCCCGACGTACTATTTCCACCTGTCACTCCATCCACGGCCCATGTGACAGCGGTACTGACGACACCGCTGATCGATGCCGTGAACTGTGCGGTTTGTCCGGGCGTCGCCGAAGCCTGAACCGGACTAATGGTGACCGTGCTACTCAGTTGCGTGCCCGTGCCGCTAAGCGTCACAGTCTGCGTGGTCGTCGGATCGTTATCGCTGAATGTGATGTAGCCGGAACGGAAGCCTGTGGCCGATGGAGAGAACGTAACCTGCAGGGTACAATTCGCACCCGCTGCCAGCGAGGTTCCGCAATTATTGGTCTGCGCGAAATCGCCGCTGGCCACAATGCTCGCAATGTTCAAGGTTGCAATCCCAGGATTCGTAAGCGTGACCGTCTTCGCCGAACTCGTGGAGAGAAGATTCTGCGACGCGAAGCTCAGGTTCAATGGAGAAATCGAAGCGGTTGGTCCGCCGGTTGTCCCTGTACCGCTCAGAGAGACAGATTGCGGACTTCCGTTGGCGTTGTCGGCCACGCTGATTGAGCCAGTGCGCGTTCCCGCTGCGGTAGGGGTGAAAATCACGTTGATCGTGCAGTAGCTAAACGATGCTACGGACGTTCCGCAGTTGTTCGTCTGCGAGTAGTCACCGGCGTTTGTTCCCATAATCGTAATACTCGAAATGGTGAGGGTGGCGAAGCCGGAGTTGAATAACGTTACGCCGGTTGGCGGACTGCTCGTGCCGATGACCTGGTTTACGAAACTAACGCTCGAATTGCTGAAGCTCACCGCGGACGATGTTGCTGTGCCGGAGATGGATACAGTTTGAGGGCTTCCCGGCGCGCTGTCTGAGACCGATAGCGTCGCCACTCTCGATCCGGTGGCGGTAGGGGTAAACGTAACGTTGATGGTGCAACTCGTGGCTTGCGCCAAAGATCCTCCGCAATTATTTGTCTGCGAATAGTCGGAGACGTTGGGACCGCTGAGCGTGATGCTATTGATCGTCAGCGTGGCGTTCCCAGTGTTGCTGAGTGTCACGCTCTTGGCGGGGCTGGTTGTGCCCAACACTTGGCTCGCAAATACCAGGCTGGTCGGCGAGAGGGTGACGGCAGGTGCGATGCCCGTGCCGGTGAGAGGCACCGTTTGCGGACTTCCCACGGCGCTATCTGCAACGCTAATGCTTGCCGTGCGAGTGCCACTGGCAGTGGGAGTGAACACCACATTAATCGAGCACGAAGCTCCAGCGGCAACCGACGATCCGCAGGTGTTCGTTTGGGAATAATCGGCGGCATTCGTTCCGGTGATCGTGACGCTGGTGATGGTAAGCGCTGCAGTGCCGGAATTCGTTAGCGTCACCGTGGATGCCGTGCTGGATGTCCCAACCGTTTGATCGGCAAATGTCAGGCTTGGCGGTGAGAAGACCAGGCTTGCGGCGATGCCAGTGCCGGTAAGCGGAACCGTTTGCGGGCTCGTACTCGCACTGTCCGTGAGAGTCAGGGTTCCGGAAATAACGCCCGTAGTCGTCGGCGTGAAGGTCACTCCGATCAGGCAAGTCGCTCCTGCATTCACGCTGCTGCAGTTATTCGTCTGCGAGTAGTTAGCGGAGGCTGTGACCTTCGAGACCGTCAGCTTCGCTCCAGTATTATTCGTCAGCTTGATGGAGCGTGCGGCGCTACTCGTGTTCACAGTCTGGTTGGCAAAGGTCACGCTCGCGGGAGCAAACGTAACGCTGGCGCTCGATCCTGCTCCCGTTAAGGTTGCACTCTGTGGGGAGTTAGACGCATTGTCAGTGACAACCACGGTTCCCGTGCGGGTTCCCGTCACGATGGGCGTAAAAGCAACGTTAATCGTGCATGTCCCTCCCGCCGCTACCGACGTTCCACAATTGTTGGTCTGAGAGAAATCGCCGGTCGTGCCGACACTTGTGATTGTGAGCGGCCCGGCACCGGTGTTCGTAAGCGTAATAGTTTGGGTTGGGCTGGTGGTGTCGACCGTCTGAGTCGCAAATGTCAAGGAAGTCGGTGCAAGGCTGACCCCCGGGGCGCTCGCGCCAGTCCCCGTCAGACCCACCGTTTGTGGACTTCCAGTAGCGTTGTCCGCCACGCTGATAGTGCCAGTGAGCGTTCCGGTAGTAGTCGGCGTAAACGTCATGGTAATACTGCATGCCGCCCCGGCGGCGACGGAGGATCCGCAATTATTCGTTTGTCCGAAATTTGTGCTCGCAGTGATTGAGGTGATAGTCAACGCTGTGCTGCCGGTGTTGGTTAGCGTCACGACTTGCGCTGGACTGGTCGTTCCGACCACTTGAGAGGCAAACGTTAGGGCCGTCGGTGAGAACTGCACTCCCGCTGCAACACCGGTTCCCAGCAGACTCACCGTATGCGGACTGCCGGAAGCATTGTCGGTAATCGTCAGGTTTGCTGACAGCGTGCCAGAGGTCGTTGGGGAAAAGGTTACGCTGATTGAGCAGTTGGCCCCAGCAAGAAGCGTGGTCGGGCAGCTGTTGGTCTCGACGTATTGGGCACTTGTCGTTGAGATAGTGAAAATCGAAAGCGGAGCGCTGCCTGCATTCGTCAGTACAACATTTTGCGGCACACTGCTGCTGCCAACGTTCTGCGATCCGAAAGAAAGACTCGACGTCGAAACAGTGACCGCCGGAATCTGTAACAGCATCGAGATCGTATTGTCTTCCTGATTCGAAGCCACCAGGTCAGGGCGACCATCGAGGTTGAAGTCGCCAACCGCAATGCCAATCGGATCTTCCCCTGTTGGGAACGTGAGGGTTCCCGCGGAGTTGAAGGTGCCATCCCCATTACCGGGCACAATCGAAACGGTATTGTCGCCGTTGTTGGCTACTGCGATGTCAATGATTCCATTTCCATAAAAATCGCCAGAGGTCACCGCGAAAGGAAGGGAGCCAACGGTGTAGGTCACGTTGAAAGGGAACGTTCCGGTACCGGAATTCAGCAAAACGGAAATATTGTTGGCGCCATTATTAGCCGCCACCAGGTCAAGCTTCCCATCCTTGTTAAGGTCCGCGGCTATTAAGCCGTCCGGTTGGGATCCTGTCGCGTAGAATGCTGCCGCTTGGAATGTTCCGTCCCCATTCCCTCGGAGAATTCCAACGTTATTTGCACCGGAGTCCGCGACCGCCACATCGACAATACCGTCGACACTGAAATCTCCCAGAGCAATAGCAATCGGACTAGAGCCCACGGAGTAGACGGCTTGTGGCTGAACCAAGCCATTGCCTGAACCCAGATATACAGAAACGGTGCCGTCGGCGCTGTTGACTGCCACAACATCCCATAGACCGTCTCCGTTGAAATCGGCAGTCGCGATTGCGATGGGTTCTGTTCCCGCGGCGTAGTCCACATTCTGTTGAAACGTTCCGTCGCCATTTCCGAGCAAAACAGAAATCGTATACGCCGCCCGATTTGCGGTCACGAGGTCAATGCGACCGTCCCCGTTAAGATCTCCGGTTGCGATGGCGATGGGGTCGACTCCGGCGGCGTAACTGGCAGCCGCGCGGAACGTCCCGTCTCCATTGCCCAGCAGAACCGAAACGTTATTTAACCCTCGGTTCACCACGGCGATGTCGGGAATGCCGTCTCCATTGAAGTCAGCAACCGCAATCCCACGAGGATCGGTGCCAACCGCAACTGCAGGCCCTCCAAGGGCAAGGGTCGACGCAGTGGTTTCAATCTGAAATGCTTGCGAGTTCGAGACGCCGCCTCCTGGCGTCGGATTCGTAACTACGATCTGTCCCGTGCCAGCATTGGCGACATCCGCCGTTTGGAGCGTCACTTTCAACTGTGTGCCGCTGACAAAGGTAGTCGTGCGACTGCTGCCATTCCAGAGAACTGAAGATGCAGTCGTGAATCCAGTGCCGTTCAGCGTGATGGTTGGAGCAGCACTACCGGGCGCGACCGATGGAGGCACGAGCGGTTGCTGCAAAGAAGGCACGGGATTCGGTGCCGTGCCGGACAATGCGACACTCTGCGGACTACCACTGGCATTGTCCGTCACCAATAAGGATGCTGTCCGCGTTCCGGTCGCGGAAGGCTGAAATTGAACGCTGATCGTGCAACTTGCGCCAGTTGCAACCGAACTCCCGCAGTTGTTCGATGTCGTGTAATCCGCCGGATTGGTTCCGCCCGCGGCGATGCTTGTGATGCTGAGAGATGCCGATCCAGTGTTGGTGAGAGTTACGTTCTGCGGCAGACTGGTCGTATGCAGAGGCTGGTTGCTGAAAGTCAGACTGGTGGGCGACAGTGTCACGATCGGCCCCGAGGTCACGCCAGTCCCTGTGAGAGTGACCGGAGTCGGAGTCACCGCGGTTGTGAATGTCACGTTCAGCGTCGCAGTGAAGGTAGCGACCGATGCCGGCGTGAATGAAACGTTAATAGTGCAGGAGCCGCCGGCCACAATGCTGGTGCAGGAATTCGTTTGTGAAAAATTCGACGGGTTCGCGCCCTGGATCGTCACTGCGGAAACGCGAATTGCAGTCTGGCCGACGTTCGATATCGTCACGACCTGTGCGGAACTCTTGATGCCGACGGTCTGGTTGCCAAAATTGATTGAGCCGGGCGAAAGGCTGACCACGGTTCCTGTGCCGGTTAGCGCGACCGTTTGCGGGCTACCGGTCGCATTATCGACAATGGTGATCGTTCCTGAAGCCGTGCCATTGACCTGCGGCGTAAACGTCACCGAGATCGTGCAACTAGCCCCGGCCGCGATCGGCGAGACGCAGTTATTCGTTTGTCCGAATTGAGCGCTCGCTTTGATCGCAGAGATGTTGAGGCTGGCGGTGCCGGAGTTGGTGAGCGTCACCGGCTGCGACGGACTCGTCGTGCCCTTAAGCTGAGTGGCAAAAGTAAGGCTCGTGGGCGACAGGGTTACAGCGGGAGTTCCAGCATGCGCCGGCAAACTACAAAGAAGAAGTCCCGACGCGAACCAAGCAAGACCGGCAAGTCTCCGCTCAAAGTGTGAGCGGCAGATACGCCTGACCACAGACAAAACTCCCACAACGTAGAGCACCCCGTCCACCTTCGCAATTCAAGTTGAGTCGTGCAGGCCAGATCAAGCGTCGCGGAGGATAAGTATCTCATGCAGGTCAAGAATGCGCAGATTCTTGCACACTTGGCTTCGGCAGTAATAACGCGGGTTGCAACCGCACGATGTGGCTGAAGTATGGGCAATTCCACAGTAGGATTGTTACGCCAAAGCACCCCTGAGCGATTGGTTAGAGTTTGGATTGGTCCCTAGACGAATACGGCGGAGTACCGCCACGGAAGATGAACGCCACGGACGAGAAGCGCGGCGGAGCGCTTGAAAGCCCACGCCCGCCGTTTGGGGGAAAATCACAGCGCTAGAACTTCACCATAAGCGCCACCCTAAGGCTGGGCTCATCCTTCCGCAGATCAGGAGCCCAGCCCGGAACGGCAACCGCTGGCGTTCCGGTGTTTCCGCCGGGAGGAGTAATTCCCCCGCGCCCAGAAAAATACGGCACATTCACCGCCGTTTTCGCAGCCGAGATCCAAATTGCTATTGATGTCCAGGCGCCTGATTGTCGAGCGCCAGGTTCAGTTCAAGAACGTTTACGCGCGCCTCGCCCAACAGTCCTAGGTCGCGCTGGGACGTGTGCTGCGCTACCAGGGTGCGAATTGCAGGTTCGGAGATCCCCCTTTCATGAGCGATCCGCGGGATTTGAAACTCAGCCGCAGCCGGAGTTATATCCGGATCGAGCCCCGAGGCCGAAGTCGTCAGCAGGTCGACTGGAACAAGTTGCCCGGGATTCTCCTGATGAAGGGAAGCGGCATCGGTGTTGATGCGGTCGATGAGCTTCTGATTGGTAGGAGCGAGATTCGTACCTCCCGAGTTGGCTGCGTCGTATCCGTTGCCAGCCGCGGACGGTCGCGAATGAAAATACTTTGCGGAGGTGAACGGCTGTCCGATGATGCGCGAGCCGATCGCCTCGCCATTGCGATAGCGAATCTGTCCATTCGCCTTGTCCTTGAACAGGATCTGCGCCACCACCGTGATCAGCAGCGGGTAAATCACTCCCAGCAGGATCGTGGTGGCCACTGTCATCAGGCATGCGGTAATGAAATTCTTTTTCATAAAGATCCTTAGGCGAGGCGGACGGCCGTGATGAGCACGTCAATGATCTTGATTCCTACGAAGGGTGCGATAAGCCCGCCCACTCCGTAGATAAGAAGATTGCGACGTAGCAGCGCCTCGGCGTTCATGGCGCGGTATTTGACGCCGCGCAATGCGAGAGGAATAAGGGCAATAATGATCAACGCGTTGAAGACCACAGCTGAGAGGATTGCGGACTGAGGCGTTGCGAGGTGCATGATGTTCAGCGTGTTGAGCACAGGGAATGTCCCCGCAAACATCGCCGGGATGATGGCGAAATACTTCGCGACGTCGTTCGCGATCGAGAATGTGGTCAGGGCGCCACGGGTCATTAGCAATTGCTTTCCGATTTCCACGACTTCAATCAACTTCGTTGGATTGGAATCGAGATCGACCATGTTCCCGGCTTCCTTGGCTGCTTGCGTGCCGGTATTCATGGCTACGCCAACGTCTGCCTGAGCCAGCGCTGGAGCATCGTTCGTTCCATCCCCCGTCATGGCGACGAGCTTTCCGCCGGCCTGCTCGCTACGAATGAGCTTCAGCTTGTCTTCGGGAGTGGCCTGCGCGAGAAAGTCGTCGACCCCTGCCTCGCGAGCAATCGCGGCGGCGGTCAGCGGATTGTCCCCCGTGATCATGACCGTGCGAATTCCCATGGCCCGCAACTGCGCGAAGCGATCGCGAATTCCGCCCTTTACCACATCTTTCAGATGGATCACGCCCATGGCGCGTCGATTCTCCGAAACCACGAGCGGAGTTCCGCCCGACGAAGCAATCATCTCGACTGATGCTCGAACTTCCGGCGGCATCGCGGAATTGTTCTGTTCCAGGTAGCGCGCAATCGATTCCGCAGCTCCTTTGCGAATCTGGCGGCCATCGAGATTGACGCCCGACATCCGCGTCTGTGCGGTGAACGGAATGAACTCTGCTTCCTGGCTGGCGAATTCGCGTCCTCGCAGCTGGTATTTCTCTTTCGCCAGTACCACGATCGATCGGCCCTCAGGAGTTTCATCGGCGAGCGAAGAAAGCTGAGCCGCGTCTGCCATCTCGGCCTCTGTCACTCCCGGCGCAGGTAGGAAGTCTGTCGCCTGGCGGTTGCCGAATGTGATCGTTCCCGTTTTATCCAGCAGAAGCGTATTCACATCTCCTGCGGCTTCTACCGCGCGTCCCGACATTGCGAGTACATTGTGCTGAACCAGTCGATCCATGCCAGCAATGCCAATCGCGGACAAAAGCCCGCCAATAGTTGTGGGGATGAGACAGACGAGCAGCGAGACGAGTACAAATACGGTTTGCGGCGATCCTGAATAAATCGCGAAGGGCTGCAGCGTAACCACAGCTAGCAGGAATATGATTGTCAGTCCGGCAAGCAGGATATTGAGCGCGATTTCGTTCGGAGTCTTCTGTCGTGACGCGCCTTCTACTAGCGCGATCATCCGATCCAGAAAAGTTTCGCCAGGGTTGGAAGTGATTTTCACTGTAATGTGATCGCTCAGGACGCGCGTTCCGCCGGTGACCGCCGACCGGTCTCCGCCTGCCTCGCGAATGACCGGCGCGGATTCTCCTGTGATTGCGGATTCGTCCACGGAAGCGACGCCCTCAATGATTTCGCCGTCGCCGGGAATCAATTCTCCAGCCGAGACTGAGACCTGGTCGCCCGCTCGAAGGCTAGCGCTCGGAATTTCCTCGATCTTGCCTCCGGCCCCGATCCGTTTAGCGACAGTTTCAGACCGTGCGCGGCGCAACGTCTCTGCCTGCGCTTTTCCGCGCCCTTCGGCCATTGCTTCCGCAAAATTAGCGAACAGGACGGTGAACCACAGCCACAAGGTGATTTGCAGATTGAAGCGAAAGGCTTCGTGGCGATGCAGAACCAGCAGCACCGTCGTGATGACGCTGCCGATTTCCACCACGAACATGACGGGATTCCCCATCATGTTGCGCGGATTCAGCTTCAGCAGCGAACTCCACGTCGCGCCGCGAACAAGACTTAAATCCCAAATCGATTTGCGATGAGTGGCCATAGGTTTCTTAGAAAGTCTTTCCAACGTGCATTAAAAGGTGTTCCAGAATCGGTCCTAAACTCAGCGCGGGAAAGAATGTGAGGGCGCCGAGGATCACGATTACGCTGATGAGCAGCAAAGTAAACAGGGGAGTCGTGACAGGAAATGTGCCGAGCGAGGGCGGCACATATTTTTTCTGCGCAAGATTCCCGGCAATGGCGAGCATCGGAATGATCATGAAAAAGCGCCCGACCAGCGTAGTCATCGCTGTCGCTGCGTCGTACCACATCGTGCTCACCGTCAATCCGCCGAACGCGGAGCCGTTATTCCCTGCGGACGAAGTGAAGGCGTAAAGGATCTGGCTGAGTCCGTGAGGGCCGGGATTCGAGATGCTCGAGGTTCCGAAGCCTTTCACCATCGAAATGCCGGTGAGGCTTAGGATGATGAGCGGAAAGACCAGCGAGACCAACATGGCCATCTTCACGTCGTAGGCTTCGATCTTCTTGCCCAGGTATTCGGGTGTGCGTCCTACCATGAGGCCGGCGATGAAAACGGCGAGCACGATGTAGACGAGAATGCCGTACATGCCCGATCCGACGCCGCCGAAAATCACCTCGCTGAGCATGATGTTCACCATCGGGACCATACCGCCCAGTGGAGTAAACGAATCGTGCCATGCGTTGATCGCGCCGCAACTGGCATCGGTTGTAATCGTGGCGAAGAGTGCTGAGTTTGCGATGCCGAATCGAACTTCTTTGCCCTCCATGTTTCCGCCGGTCTGCGAAGCCGTCGTGCGCTGTCCGACCGTGATCGGATACAAGGGGTTGCCTTGCGCCTCTGCCCAGTAAGCGACCGTCACGCCCGCAAGAAAGAGCACTGCCATCGCGGACCACACGGCCCACCCGTGGGCGGTAGATCCCGTCATGCGTCCGAGGGTGTAGGTGAGTCCGGCGCCAATGGCAAATATGCTGAACATCTCAATCAAATTCGTGATTGGAGTGGGGTTCTCGAATGGGTGGGCGCTATTCCCGTTGAAGAATCCTCCGCCATTCGTGCCCCACTCCTTAATGATTTCCTGCGAAGCTACCGGGCCTTGGGCGAGGGTCTGCGTGGCGACAGTGTCCATGACCGGCTTGCCGCTGGCGTCGACAACGGGCTTGCCATCCGTTCCGACACGCTGCACCTGTTGCGGATCGACAAGCTTTACTGTGTCGTATGGCTTCAGGTTCTGCACAACCCCTTGCGACACCAGTAGCAGAGATCCGACCAGGCAAAATGGCAGAAGAACCCATAGACAGCAACGCACAAAATCGACCCAGAAGTTGCCCAGAGTATTCATCTGCCGCCGCGCGATGCCGCGAATGAAGGCGATGGCCAGCACAATGCCGGTGGCCGCCGAGGCGAAGTTGTGAAATGCGAGGCCAGCCATCTGTGTGAAATAGCTCATGGTTGTCTCGCCCGAATACGCCTGCCAGTTCGTGTTGGTCGTGAACGAGGCTGCCGTATTGAACGCGAGGTGCTCGGGCATGACTGCGCCGAGATGCTGAGGGTTAAAGGGAAGCAAACCCTGAAGTCGCTGAATGAAATAAAGGACGAGCATCGACACGGCACTGAAAAGAAGCATCGCCGTGGCGTACTCAGTCCATCGCATCTCGTGCTTTTCATCTACGCCGGTGACGCGGTACAGCAGTTTCTCAACCGGACGAAGCACGGGATCGAGGAAGGTTCGCTCGCCGCCGAACACTCGAGACATGAAGATGCCGAGCGGCTTGGTGACAGCGAAGATCAGCGCAAGAAAAACGAAAATCTGAAGCCATCCGTTGATCGTCATTCAGAATTTCTCCGGACGCAGCAGCGCGTAGAACAGATACACAGTGACCGCGGCGCTGATAACGAGCATGATGAGTGATTGAACGTCCACAAAATCCTCCTACTTCCTTCGATCGCAGAATTCAACATATGCGATCGACGCGGCGAAGAACGCAACGGTCACGACGATCCAAACCATGTCCAGCATGCGGATCCTCTCTGGCCGGCGGGACAGCTAACCCTTCCATCCCGACAGCTCCTAAATGGATTTAACAAGGCAACCCATAAGTTTGGGCTCAAGAGTTCATAAGGAATTCGTAAGGGAAATGACGGAGGTTTTCGGGACCTGAAAGGGGAGTGTACCCGCAAGGTGCGGGCGAAGTTCCGTTCTGTTAGCGATGAATCGCGGCTTAGAGACGCAGAAGCGCGGGTTTACCCGGTCGAACGGTGACCTTCCTTCTCAATAGTGCGATCTTTCGCTTGATAGGTGAGGACGACCTTCTGAAGTTCCAACTCGCCTTCAAGCAGTCGCACTTCCAGAGACTGATGGTCCAACGCAAGCGTTCCAAATCCTGACGCTATCGAGAAGAAGGTCTTGAAAGGCCGCGCCTCGAGTTTGGGACCGAACCACAGAGTCTTATCCACGGCCGAGTAGCGAAATCCCGAGAGCGCGCCCAGCAACGCGTAGCTGGCCATGGCGCGGGCATAATAATTGCCGTACTCATATTCACACCATGGATTCCGCACTCGTCCGTCATAACGGCTGCGCATCGCTTTCACAATCGTTAATCCTTCTCCTACGAAACCCTCGGCGATGAGCGCCGATGCAACTTCATATTCGATCCCAGTCCAGACTTCGTCCGAATACACAAAGGGTAGCGTAGGTTTTCCGCCCTTCGGCCATGTGCACAACAGCAACCCGGGTTCGTGACCGATGGCGTAGCAGGGGCGTTGCGCATTAGCGTGCTGGCTGAGGTCCGGGATGAAGTTGTGCTTGAAGATCGCTTTCAGCGTGCTGCGGACATTCTCTCGCGCAAGCGGAGTTTCAATACCGTACATCTGCGCCATCCACGCGCCGATGACACCGTCAGAGATGCACCCGTCGCCATATTGATACTTCGGCCCTTCTTTCTTGAGAAGCTTTTGCATCTCGCTGCTTTGATCGTTGACCTGCGCGATCATCTTTGCGAAGGACGTGTTTTTCAAATCCAGGTATTGCACCTTCTGCTGGTAGTACTCGCCATTGAAAAGCTTCTGGTCCATGAACGTCGCGCAACGGCGGCCTAATTCCTCATAAAATTCTGCATCTTCTGAATGTCCGACTGCTCTCGCCATCACCGGAAATGCCAACAGCGCACCTAGATAGACGCTCGTGCACATGCCGTCCGGTCCCCAGAATTCGATGTCGTAGGTGTTGTGATGCGGCTCGAAGAGTCCTCCGAGATGATCCGGATCCCACGTTTGAATGCAGTAATCCAGGCTGCGTTTAACTAATGGATAGATTCGCTTAAGCCACTCTGTGTCGCCGGAAATTTGCCAGTCGCGGAAAACCTTCATGATTCCGCCAAGCTGGCCGTCCGAGGCAGCGTGGAAATCGTGTTTCGGCTGGCCTTCGGGAAGGGCCGAGCGAAATGTCACGTGCCCTTTCTCGTCCATCGAATGGACCAGTTCCAACTCGCGCAGAGACCGTTCGAGTGGCGGAAACAGGTGAGCGAAAGCCTGCGCATAGTTCCAGACATGAGTGCAGCTGCCCGGACCGCAGCCTTGATCGGGGAAGCATCCTTCCCAACCCCAAAGTCCGGCATTTTCCAAACGCAAGACCGTGGGCGACTTCAAGATCGCAAGATTCGCCGAGATCGCGTCCAGCACGTACGGTGGCAGGTCAGAGGAGAACAGCGCCTCTTTAAACGCAGCGGTACGCCCTCGCAGCGACGCATAGTGTTCATTCACGTAGAGAGCCACTTCTCGCGCATCGTTCCAAACTGAAGCGTAATGCGGACGCCACAGCGGGGGCTGTCCGTCGGAAACAGCCTGGCAGCCCGGCTCTCCGGCGACCTCGCGCGATTCCGTTCCGCCAACCTGTATGAAGCCGTTGGGAAAATGCCACGCGATGACGATCGTGTGAGTACGCGATTTGCCTGCGGCGAGCGAGCCTTCGACCAGGATGGATGCGCCATTCCGTCCGGTGGTATCAATCTCGTTCGAGCCTTCATTGGTGGTGAACGTTCCGCTGCTCACTTCGCGCCACAGCGCTGAAACCGAGTCAACTTCCCATCCGCTCCGTAGCCACATGCCCTTGATGCGCGGCTTGTCGTCGATCGCGATGAGGCACGCGCTGCCGTAGGCTTCGGCATTTGGTTTTTCCAGATTGTGATAAAAGATGCCGCGTTCCGGAATCACAATATTGCGGCTGCTCGATTGATCCCTGCCACAACCCGGTGCCAGATGCGACAAGTGATAGGAAAACTCGTACTCCACCGAACGCTGCGACGTATTGTGCAGTGCATACTCAAGAATCGCGCATGGAATGCCCGAATTCTTGTCGTCCAGTGGGATGAATGGATTCCACCCCATCACTGTCACCTGCAACGGTACCGACGAATCGGTGAGCTTGGCCTCGGCGAACGGGTATTCGCCTTTGAACAAGCAGTGTTCGAAGCGCGGGAACCCTTCAAACCCGCCGCGCCAATTTCCCTCCGACTGAAGTCCCTGGTCATAAATCCGGCCTGCCGGATAGGGACCCTCCACAAGCTTCGTGATCCCAGCATCACCTTTTATGTGTAGAAGCGCGAAGGCAGCTTTCGAAGAACCTTCCGGCAGCGCCGTCGTGGCGGGATGATTCCATATGGAAAAATCCTGCAATCCGCCGAAGCCATTCAGGCAGACACATCCTGCACCGATCCCTCCCAGCGGCACTGCGATCTGTGTCGCATTGTCGCCGGAGAACGTCCGTTGTGGTCCGCTTCGAAACAAATCCGCCGCAGCGTGCGGACTGGATGGCGACGAATCGTGAGCTGACGCAGCGCCTGTCTGTGATGTTGCGCTACCGCCCGCCAGAGGGACAGCTGCCACTAAGGCGGCGGACGAAGTTGCGGCCAGGAATTCTCTGCGAGTCGGCTTGCCGGAACGTGACATGAGCGTCCTGAGGGAACAGGGATGCTACGGCAGGAAGCATCATATCGAAATTTCTGGAGATGATCTTACGTGTTCGTGGCTCGCGCCTGCTTCACCATCTCCACCAACACCTTGCGGGCCTCGCCCGGATTCGTGACCTCGCGCAAGAAAGCAATGCGCGTGCCCTTCATGCCGTCCGGCATCTTCAGCCGCAGATGGAACCCGAGGCGATCTACTGATGTCATGCGAGCTTCATCCGCTGCCATTCCCGCAAACGCCCGCGCGATCAGGATCATCGCATCCGCATGGTCCGCATTCATGTGGTCGATGATTCCAGTTGCCGACTCGGCAAGAGGGTCAGGCTGTGCCTGGTCATAGTCTGTCGCTGCTACCCATCCCATTACTCCGAAGCCGCCAACGTAGTACACATCCACAACATTCATGCGGTAAAAAGAAAAGTCGTCGAAATCCACCCAATATTTGCTGTTCTCATAACGCTCAAGATAAAGCTTACGCGTGCCAGCCAAATCCAATTCTGGAACGGGCAAAACGTTCCCGATCAGCGTGACTCGAGACGCGCCCAGCGGATCGCTGCCAGCCTCCGATTGCGTCACCAGCAGGCTCGCCCGCGGGTCTGCTTTCAAATTGTGCGTGTGCATCGCCATCGTGCTGATCAGAAAAGTTGGGCGTCCGCCTTCGTCCAATCCAAACGGCATCAGCGATCCGAATGGAAATCCCGGTTGCTTCGCCGAAAGGGTCGAAAGGCTTCCGATGCGTGAGACATGAACCAGCGTGCGTGAGCGTTCGGCAAAAGAGGGTTCGGGGACGGTAGGTCCAGCCGTAGGTCCGGGCCCGGCATGCTTTCGGGAAGAAGAAGTATTCATCGCATCCAGTTTAGACTAGCCCCCGCGGCGCTGTTTTCAAGCCACCTGCCGCTTGTTCGCGATTCGTAGCATTTGCAGCATGATGGCCTGCATTCTGAAATTCTGTGAGATGCTCGGCACGCTGGTCGAAGGAGTTGCACCATGGCATCCCTCTCCGTTCAATTCACCTTTCACAGTGGCGTGCGGCGATCACTCTTCCAGAATGTGCGGCTCTCCGGAAGTTGGGACGCGAGCGGAAAATATTCCGCCTCCTGGACGGAAGCACCTATGTCTGTGGTGCAGGACGGCACCGGTTGCGACGCCTTCGGCACCATCGTTTCGTTTGATCCCTCGCAGGCCGGAACTACATTTCAGTGGAGCGTCATCGCAGATATTGCCGGCGCTCCGCGAACGTGGGTAATTGCCACCGAAATCCCGGACGAGAGTTCTGATCTGCGTTATCGAAACTTTGTCCTCTCCGCAAGTGGTTCGCAGGAAGACTACTGGTTTGTCACCGGCCGCAGGTTCGGGGCTCAGAAGCGTCACGCTCCGGCGGCCGGGACGGATGGGCTGCACTTCGCGGTCTGGGCTCCCAATGCGAAAGCAGTCGAAGTAGTCTTCGCGACGTTCGATCCCGCATCTGCCGATTCCTCTGGTTACATTGCGGACGACGGAAGCGGAATCGATCCCAAGATTCATCCGGTGCCGCTCACCAATAAAGGCGGCATATGGGAGAGCGATCTCACAGCCACGCCCTCGCTCGACAAATTTGCTGACTATCTGAACCGCCTTTATATGTATAAGGTCACCAACGAACAGGGAACCGTCACCTACAAAGTCGACATTTTCTCCCGCAGTCAAGTGGGACGCGGCGCAATCAATCCTGGCGGCGCGCACTACTCCGGTTCTTACCTCGACCTCGACGGGATTGTCAGTTGCTCTGTCATTACCGACATCGATCAGGTGACAAAGAATTTTACCGATAGCGGAATCACCAAAAAGACTCTGATTCCGGCAAGCGAGTTTTGGGCGAACGAATATACGCCCGGAAACTTACCTCCGAAGAATCTGGATGAACTCATCATTTACGAACTGCACGTCGGCTCTCTGGGATTTCCTTCCACGGCGTCCGGAACATTTGCCGACGCAATGGCGTTCGTTGACACTTTTTCCGACCTTGGAGTTAACGCCGTCGAGTTGTTGCCCGTACTCGAGTTCGATGGCGACTTGCAGTGGGGATACGGCACCTCATTATTTTTCTGCTTGCAAACCAGCGCCGGCGGTGCGAATCAATTGAAGCATTTCGTGAGGGCCTGTCACCAGCGGGGCATCGCGGTGATTCTCGACGTCGTCTACAACCACTTCGCCGGCTCCGGAAATGATCGCTCGGAGTGGGGATACGATTCCGATCCAAACGTCGCTCCGCAAAACAACATTTGGTACTGGTATGAAGGCAAGCCTTCGGATTATCCAGGCGACATTAACGGCGGTTATCTCGACAATGGGTCATCGGGATTTGCGCCGCGTTTTTCCGAGGAGAATGTCCGCCAAATGTTCACCAGCAGTGCGGCAGCATTGTTCGACGATTTTCACATCGATGGGCTGCGTGTGGACCTGACCGATGCGATCCATCAAAACAACGCTCTTCACGCGAATGGCTGGTCGATGGGCAAGGCGAATCAGTATGGGACCAAGTTCCTGCGCGAACTCGCGCGAGTCGTAAAGACGGTGAATCCCAACGCCTTTCTCATCGCCGAAGACCACACAGGGTGGAGTGCGATGACAACACCGCTCGATCAGGGAGGCGTGGGTTTTGATGCCGTGTGGTATTCGGATTTTTACCATCATCTCGTAGGCGACGGAAATTACGGCGACAACTACGCCAAGCTTTTGAAGAATGCCGGGTACGGCGCATCGGGCCCGCTCCCCATGGATTACTTCGCCGGGGCGCTGCTGGGTAGTCAGGCCAACAAGATCACCTACCACGAAAATCACGACGAAGCAGGCAACGACGGCAACACCGAACGCACGATCATGACCGCCGTCGATTCCGCGCCACTGTTCGGCGTGACCCGGAAGTATGCCGAGGCGCGCAGTCGCTTCGCCTTTGGCATGTCGGTATTTTCCGCCGGAACTCCCATGTTTTTGATGGGAGAAGAAATCGGCGCGGCCAAATCGTTTCGCTACAACGATTTCTTTCAGAACAAGGAAGACCTGATCGGCGAGAGAACTGGCGATGGAAAGTTCCTGTTTCGTTTCTATCAGGACCTCATCCACTTGGTGATTGCGAAACCGGCAGCCCGGTCGCGAATGTTGGACGTGATTTATACGCACAATGACAATCGCATCATCGCCTTCACCCGCAGTTCTTCCGGACAGCAATTGCTCATTATTGCCAGCTTGAACGACGCGGCATTCGATCACGGCTACGTCATCGCGACCGACGCTACACGGTTTCCCACAGGCGGATGGCGCGAGATCTTCAACAGCGACGCCTCCGTCTATGGTGGCGATGATGTCGGCAACGGTGGGGCCACGATCCAGGTCGGAGGAGGTCAGATTAACGCCGTGATCCCCGCAAATGGCTTTGTTGTATTTGAGAAGGTGTCGTAAGTGGAGACTACTTCGCCGCAGCCGGCTTGACGCCTTCGGCAGCCTGTTGCACCGCGCTCACCGATGCATTCTGCACGTGATAGAGCGCCGGTTCGTTATCCCGCTTGGCAATATAGCCGTCGCTGATTTTCGCAAATGAGATTTTTTCCACGCGCTTGCCATCGTCCGACGTCACCGTCACATCCATCTGCGGATTCGCGAAGCCGGAGTCCACGTACTTGTCGGTCCCGATATTCCTGAGGTTTGAGACCAGTTGCAGCACGCTCTCGGCGTCCATCTTCTTTCCGTTCGACCACCAGTCCTCGCCGTTCCGCATCAGCGAGATACTCTTCGCGCCATCGTGGAGTTCGATTTTGTTAGGTTCGCGAAAGCTGAAATCGAAAAGCTTCTTGGCACGGAAGTCGTCTAGACTCTTCGCGACAGCCTGCCCAAGATCGGCGCTTACCTTATAAATGCCGTCAACGCTGCTGGACTTCGCCAGATACGTGCCATTGTTCTGCCGCACTTCGAGTTCGTGTACGCCCGACGGATCAGTGACCTTCGCAGTCGCAACCGGCGTTGCGTGTGCAAAAGAGGCCGCAATTTCCTTGGAATTGCTATCCCCGCCCGTAAGGTCCATCTGAGCGTCAGTCACTTTACTCACGAGTTCGGTGACTTGAAAAGAGTTGGCGCGAAATGGTCCGGGCTTCAGAATCTGCCAGTCTTCTTTGTCCCGCCCGAATTCCAGCGCCCCATCTTTCTTCACAAGCTCCACCCGGCTTACTTTATCGGCGGCTACCGGCATCAATCGCTTGTCCCGCAGGTCGTTCAGGCTCTTATCGATGCCGTTCTTGGTATAGGACGCGAGCGTGAACACTCGTGGATCGCCGCTGAGCATCGCATAGGCAGTGTTCCCCGTGGGAGTGTCGTCACCGATCAACAGCGTGTGACTCTTGTTGTCCTTCTCCGTTATCACAATCTCGGTGGCAGGATGGTCGAGCCCGTAAGGTTTCAAGTCCGATGCTTTGTCTTCCACAACTCGGCTGGATTCCAGCGGCGACAGGGCGGAGAGTTCGCCCCCGACGGCTCCCTGATCGGCGCTCAGAGGCTTCGGTTGCGTGATCTGCCACACTCCCGAACTGCTCTTTGCCAGGATGATCGGTTCGGAATCCTTCCGCCTGAGTTCGATCTTGGTGACGGACGCTTGATCGACCTTCAGAATCGTCGGCGTCTCTGGATTCGGCTTGGCAGCATCCTCTGGCTTGCGGTGTTCCGACCAATAGAGCGTCCCGGCCAGCGCCAGCAGAACGACGATCGCGAGAATGAGGTTACGGAGTTTCATGCAAGTGTCAGTGTCCGGAAATACAGCTCTTTAGTTTGAAATCTGCAGCCGAGTTGTCATAGCCAGATTCTCAATCACTAACGTCGCTTGAGCCACACGAAGACTCCGGCAATCACCACGATCATCGGCAACAGGAACTGGCTGGTTGCCCGCACCAAGCTCAATTGCGCGCGTGTCATGGTAATTCGGCGGTCCTCCGGCGGCTTCGGGCGGATTGAAATTAGGTCTTCATCCGACGACAGCCAGTTAATCGTATTCAACGCCAGATCATTGTTTCCATTGAAATCCAGGAAACGGTTCGCGACCCAGGACGAGCTACCGACCACCACGAAACGGCCCTGAGAATGTTCTTTACCGGTGTTGTACGTACCCGCGGCCGCGATCGTGAGCGGCCCTTTCACGTTCTTCGGGTCCGTCACATCCACCTTCGGAGAGCTCAGGTTGCTGGTGGCGAAACTGCTGTCGGAAGTGTCGAACAATTTCTGCACCGCTGTGTTGGCCGTGTCCTTAATATTCAGCGAGCGCGTGATGGGGAAGCCAGTGGCCGTCCCCTTCAGGTCATTCACGATTGGCTGTGACGCGTAGGACGTGACCAGCGCTACCTGCGGTCCGAGACCCTCGATCTGCCCGATCGGATTCAGGTCGAGGATCAAGTTCTTCTGTAGCGTCACGCCCCAGCTTTCCAATAGACAAGTGAGGGCGTCGTTGTCGGCGACATCGTCCCGTCCCAATTTCAGCGGAGGATCGAGCATCAGGAATGCGCGACCGCCGTCCTCAACATACTTCTTAATCGCGTCTACCTGGGGCTGCTGATAGTTCCGTGTCGGACCGGCGACGACCAAAGTTGTGCAATCGGCTGAGACCTCCGCCTTCTGCAACAAGTTGAGAGGCTCGCTCTGATAATTGTCCTTCGACAGCAGTTCTTTCAACTTCGAGAGTCCTTCGCGATCTTTGTCGTCGATCTGATGCTCTCCGCTGCCCGCGACGAAGCACACATTCCGCGTTGTGTTTTTCAGAGTGCGGATGAAGGCGCCAGTCACGCCCTCTTCGGTCATTCCCTTAGCCTCTTCACGCTTATCCCCGACTTCCACCACGGCCGTGCCGAAGTTGCGGATGTTCGCCGCTCGCGCGGCCTGCGGATTCTTATCGGGATCCACATACGCGAGGTGAACTTTAGGAGAAAGCGCCTGATATTCTTCGAGCAGATCTTTGCCGTCGTTGAAATGCGTGCTTTGGTTGAAATAGGTGATCGTTGCGTCCTGCTTCAATCCCTTTACGATCTTTGCGGTCTGCTCCGAAAGGCTATAACGCTTGTTCGAAGTTGCGTCATAGGACTTGTCGAAACGATCTGCAAGAATATTGGCGACCACCACGCCCGCGACCACGACAAGGATGTAAACGGACGCGTATGCCGCAAAGCGAGTCTGCCTTGCTTTGATGCCATTGGCTCGCCATTAGGCCCTCCACCGCAGCGATTCCAGGGAGCGCGCCGTAAAGAACAGTCCCAGGAAAATCACCGTCACGAAAAAGATTGCGTCCTTCGAATCGAGCACGCCCCTCACAAATGAATCGAAATGCGTAGCCACCGAGGTATACGCCAGTACCCTCGCCCACGTGGCTGTTTCAAAGCCCGAGACCCATCCGAAGACGTAAAGCAACAGGCATGCTGCGAACGTTAATGTGCCCGCAATGATCTGATTTTTCGTAAGAGAAGAAATAAATGTGCCAATCGCGAGCAGCGCTCCCGTCTGCAGTAGCAGCCCGAGGTATCCCACGGCCAGAGGCTTCCAATCCGGATTGCCATACTCAAACAGAAAAGCGAAATTCAACGCGGTGAAGAGCAGCAGGGAAGCGTAGAGCATGAGCGCCGCCAGCCATTTCCCGACAATGATTTCCAGGTCGCGGATCGGCGACGTGACCAGCAATTCGATCGTGCCGGTCCGTTTCTCCTCCGCAAACAATCGCATCGTGATCAACGGAATCATGAACAATCCGATGACGCTGACATTCGACAGCAACGGCCGGATGATCTGCTCATTGATATTCATTGGAACCGACTGTCCGCGCATCTGCATCTCCATCCCTTCGAAGACAAAGATGGCAACCGCGGTCCAGAAGAAATATCCGAAGACCAAGCCGAACATCGTGAGAACCACGTAGGCAATCGGTGACGCGAAGTAGCTGCTTAGTTCCTTCCGGCAAATGATCCACGCATTTCTCATTGTGGAAGCTCCTGAACGGGCGCGTCGACGGGCGCTCCCGATGACTCTGTTCCCGTGAGCTGCAAGAAGATTTCCTCAAGGCTCATGGCGGCCGAGCGTAGTTCATTGAGATCCCAGCCGCTTTCGACGACCGCGCGAGCCAGGTCGCCGCGCACGAACCGTCCTCTTTCGCTGTCAATTTCAAACAGCGCGCGATTCTCATCCCGTTGTTTGCACGAGACGCGGCTCACTCCGGCGATCTGCTCTAGTTTGTGCTGAACGACGGGCACTTCGATGTTTCCATTTCTTCCACCGACCTCGATCAGCACTGACTCGGCGCCTCGTGCACGAGCCCGCAGATTCTTAACGGAATCCGTCGCGACCAGCTTTCCTTTATTGATGATGACCACCTGTTCGCACGTCTGCTCCACTTCGGGCAAGATGTGCGTGCTCAGGATGATAGTGTGTTCCCCGGCAAGATCTTTGATAAGGTCGCGCGTTTCATTGATCTGCTTGGGATCGAGTCCGGAGGTAGGCTCGTCCAGGATCAGCACGTCGGGGTTATGAATGATGGCTTGCGCCAGACCTACACGTTGTCGGTATCCTTTGGAAAGTTTCCCGAGCAACTTCTTTTTCACGTCGGCCACTGCACAGCGGTCGCAAACGTAGTCGATGCGCTTTTGCAGTTGATCGCCTGGGATTCCCTTCAACCTGCCGACAAATTTCAGGTACTCGGCGGTCTCCATGTCGTGATAAATCGGCGGCGTCTCCGGAAGGTATCCGATGCGCTTTTTCACTTCGAGCGGCTGATCCAGAACGTCGAATCCCGCCACCTGCGCCGTCCCCGACGTCGGAGGCATGAAGCAGGTCAGCATGCGCATCGTCGTTGTCTTGCCTGCGCCGTTAGGGCCGAGAAATCCCACGATCTGGCCCTTGGCAACTTCGAACGAGATGTGATCTACGGCTGTGGCGCGAGCGTACCGTTTACTGAGGTCTTTGACTGAGATCATAAGTATTTGCTTTTGACGGTGAGAACCCTGCACCGTTGGGGCCGAACCACACTGGAACAGCGTGGGGCGAAGCTTCATCTTAAAAAAGCAGGGCGTAGCATGTCAATTTCAAGACCGTCCAAAGCAGCCATCGCGCTAGAACCTGTGCAATCTCGAAGACGCGGGGACGCATGAAAAACCGAAAGAATTCGGCGAACTCGGCGAGTGCTCGCCAACCTCAGCGGTTAAAAGCCGTGACGCATTCAATCGGCAATTGGCCACTTGGCCGTGTCCCAACTTGGTAATCTTCATTCCTTCTCTCGTACGAAGGTTCTAACTGAGGCGTTCCTGATTTCAGTACCATAGACATCATGTCAAAGCATTCCCCGTCGCACTCCGCCCTCGCGATACGGCTTTTCCTCATATGTTCTCTACTACTCGTATTTCAGGCTTGCGGAGGATCGAGTTCTTCGGGGGGCAACGGAGGACTCACGACAAGTCCACCTCTGGCTCCCACCGGATTGAGCGCGACGCCGGGGAATCAGCAGGTTTCGCTGACATGGAATGCCAGCGGCAGCGCGACCAGCTATAACATTAAGCGCTCGACAACATCCGGCGGATCCTACACGCAGATCGCAAACACCATCACAACGAATGTCACGGATAAGGCACTCACTAACGGCACGGCATACTTCTACGTAGTCTCCGCGCTGAATTCCGCGGGAGAAAGCCCGAACTCCAGTGAGGCGTCCGCCACGCCAACATCGGGATCCGGCACCCAGATTCAGGCGACGATCGACGTCCTCTCGAATCGCCACCCCATCAGCCAGTACATCTATGGCGGTTCTTACCCGACTGATGCCTCAACCATCACCGACAGTGGACTCAGCGTTGTACGCTGGGGCGGGAATGGTACTTCCACGTACAACTGGAAGCTGGGCACCAATAACTCCGCCAACGACTACTACTTCGAAGACTTTCCCTACTCCGAAATTGGCGACAGCGATTCCGCCAAGTACATCACCGACGTGAAGGCTGCGGGCAGCGTGCCTCTTATGACAATGGTGATGCTGCCATGGGTCGCGAAGACTCCCGAAACATCGACCACGCAGGGCGGCTCGAACAATTTTCATTGGAGTTTTTCCGTCGCTAAGTATGGGGCGCAGTGTTCGGTCGATCAGTTCAATATCGATGCCGGCAACGGCCTGCAACCGGACTGCTCGACTCCGATTGCGACCGCAGACCCGAACGATGCCTACGTCCCGATTCTCGATCAGCCCGGTGGCAGCGATCCCGCGGGCAGTGTCTATCGCAACCAGTGGGCGGCCGCGATGGCTACGGCGTTCGGAAGCGCTC
Organism: uncultured Acidobacteriota bacterium; assembly: GCA_963819455.1. Classification (GTDB taxonomy): domain Bacteria; phylum Acidobacteriota; class Terriglobia; order Terriglobales; family Acidobacteriaceae; genus Sulfotelmatobacter. The sequence continues at coordinate 97,368 of CAWFWF010000004.1, read as the reverse complement.
CTCACTTTTACAACATGGACAACGAGATCGACATCTGGGGTGGCACGCACGTTGATATTCATCCGCTGCAATCCGGATATGACGAACTACGCGATACCTATGTGAACGAAGCACGCGCGCTGAAGGGCTGGGACCCCGCGGCGGTCCGATTTGGACCGGTGAGTTGCTGCTGGTATTTCTATTGGAACCTGAATTCCAGCACCGACAACAAATCCACGCACGCCGGAATCGATTTCCTCCCTTGGTGGCTTAACGAAGTTGCATGGTCGGACGCAACTCTAGGAGGCGGGGCACGGTCCCTCGACGTGTTCGATATCCATGCCTATCCCGATGGCCCGGATACGAGTAGTTTCACGCAAGCGCAGAAACAGGCGCTGGCCGCAAGAATCTACCGCGACTGGTGGGATCCCACCTACACAAGTGAAGCGACATACATCGCCAACGGCGGTTTCAGCATTGAGCCCGTCGATAGCAAGCCCTTCCGTATTCCCCGCCTGCGTGCACTAGTAAATGAGATCTATCCCGGAACGCAATTCAGCGTCACGGAGTGGAGCGCCGCCTTCGCCGGAGAATCCGACTTCTCGACCGCTCTCGGTGACGCCGATGCCTACGGAATCTTGGGCCGCGAGAAGGTGTATCTCAGTTCGCGCTGGGTCGCGCCGGTTTCGACGAACCCAAACTACCAGGCGTTGAAGCTCTTCACGAACTACGACGGAGCCCATCACGGCTTCGGCACCACTTCCGTTTCGGCGACGAACACCGGCGATCCCAACTTGTTCAGCGCTTATGCCGCGCTCAACTCCGCGGGCAATGCACTGACCATCTTGGTCCTCAATAAAGATCCCAACAATTCCGCGCAGGTACAATTCACATCCACGGGCTTCACGCCAACCACCTACACAACCTACTTGCTGTCTCAAAGTTCGCCGACAGCTATAGTCGCATCGTCCTCCAAAGCGTGGGCGTCCTCGCAGACCTTCGCGCCCTACACCGCGACAATGGTCGTTGCGAGCGGAACCTTGGTGAAAACGCCGAATGCAGAATGGGATCTGAATCCAGACACGGTGATGATTCCCGCCAACGGAAGCTTCACTCTCCAGCCGAAACTGGTTTCAACCACAGGAACTGTGACGTTGAGCTCGCCGCAATCCGACAGCGGAATCACTGTCACGCTTTCGCAAGGCCAGCTTACCACTACGCAAACCGGCTCCGTGACGGTGACGGCGGGCAGCGCTCCAGGCTTCTACCACTACACGATCGACGGCACCGATGGCGCGGGCGTAACTCAAACTCAAGGCGGATGGATCGTGGTGGGCAATCCTGCGGCGACCTTCACCAAGACTGGCGACAATCAGACCGGGGGAGTCGGGACTCAATTGATGTTGACAGCCGCGATCGTTCCGGGATCTTCAGGGGGCACCAAAACCGGCGCCAGTGTGTACTTTACGGCAGATTCAGGTTCATTATCCGCACCGATTGTGGTCACAGATTCCTCTGGAAAGGCAACCGTGACTCTGACATTGCCTGCGGCTGCTGGGACAGTCCACGTGACCGCACAAGGACCGTATGGACTGGGCCATCCAACCGCAACATTTACCGAAACGGCGCAATAGAGATAGAAGTCTAACAATCCGAAGATCGCGGTCGAGTAAAGGCTTATTTCCCCGGACCCTGGGCCTGCTGCTTCGCTGAGATGCGGTCCACGATCTGGCGCTCTCTCGCGCCGTCGTCCGGCCGCTTGAGACGGTAGTACAGCGCTGCCAGTTGCACGTGCGGATCGAGCCACTCCGGATCGTCCTTCGTCAGTTGCTCGAGTTCACGTGCGGCATTTTCGTAGTCTCCCGTCGTACTCTTCAGCATCGCCGCTTCATAACGAGCCATAGAGTCGGTGGGTTTCAGCCGAAGGGCACGGTCAAGATACGTCTTCGCTTCGTCGGTATCGCGGCGCTTGTAGAGTATAGCTCCAAGATATAGATTTGCCTGAAAATCATCGGCATTTGTCTTCAACGCTTGCCGGAAAGATTCTTCCGCATTCTTAACGTCGCCCGTTTTATCGCGGGCAATCCCCACCAGCGTACAGATCCCCGGCAGCGCCGGAGCCAGCCGCAATGCTTCTTCCAGATCTTTCCTCGCGAGCTCAAACTCGTTCAGATCCAGCAAAGTCGCCCCAGCCAGGAGATACGCGTCGGGACTGGGACCAGACTGCGCGACTTTCTCGATCCGTGCGATGCCATCGCGACGGCGGTTGGTTTTGATCAGCGCCGATCCAAGCACATATTCGAAGTCCATGTTGGACGCGAACTTCTCTTCGAGCGGTTCAAGAAGCGAACGAGCGTCCTCGGGCTTGCCCAGATGGAGTTGGGTATCGCCCAGCAGAATGATGGTTCGAACATCGTTGGGCTGCAGGTCATGCAGCACTGCGAACTGTTCCCGCGCATGCTCGAAGTCACCCTTCTTGTAATACGCCAGGGCGAGATTCATCAAAACCATGTTCTTGTTCTTGAGCGCAGGCAGCGCCGCACGGTACATCTCGATGGCCTCGTCGTACTGGCCGACGTGCGCCAGAGCGGCCCCGAGGTTCACCTTCGCCTCGACATCGTTGGGCCGAGCCTCGAGCACTTTGCGGTAATCGCTGATCGCCTGGGAATAGTCGCCATGCTGCTGGGCGTCGATGGCGTGCTTGAGAAGAACGTCAGGATTTGCTTCCTGCGCTGCGCCGAGGGCGGCAAACATTGCCGGGAACAGTGCCGCAGACAGTACGGCGATCAGAACTGATGTCCGCATCCCGTACAGAATATCGCAGGAAACTCGGCTGCGGACGCGCAATTTGGACGTCCTGCGACCTTGGCTACGGCCACGGAAAAGAGGAGAATAGAGGTGTCAGATTCATTGCGCGGCATCCTATCTCGAGGTACGTGTGAACCTTAAGCGGTTCGTCATCCTTCTTTCCTGCTGCGTGTTCGTTACCGGTACGGTCGCCGAATTTCAAGGCCAGCGAAGCACCTCCGCGGCCCCGCCCAGCCAGGTCGCGCGCCCGGATTCTATTCAAGACAGCGGCTTCTACAACTACTGGGCCAATATGTCGGCCGCGGGGAAAGCAGGTGGCGTGCTGCTCGGCAAACTCGCGCTCGAAGGAGAACCCCTGCCGTGGGAGCCCGTACTCGTGGCTGTCGACTGCAAAGGCAGCGTCGTCAATCTAACTCAGACTGACCTGCGCGGGCAGTTCGTTATCACCTTTGTCGATCTGCACGGAGTCGAGCGCATCCCGAAAGATGCCCAGCGTCAGATGGAAACGAAATACGAAGGATGCGTAGTGCGCGGGGAACTGTCGGGCTTCCGCTCGGCTGCCGTGCCGATCACGATTCATCACCTGCGCGATGATCCAGATATGGGGACGATCACTCTATCCCCCGAAAATCGCGGTGGCGGTATGGAAGTCAGCGTGACCACGAAAAACGCTCCGCCGAACGCCATGAAATCGTTTGAAAAGGCCCGGGCGGATTGGCTCAACCAGAACCTCGAGGGGGCACAGCGCAACTTGCAAAAGGCGCTCGAAGCCTATCCCTCATTTGCCGAGGCATGGGTGCAACTCGGCAAGATGCGCGCGGTTGCCGATCCAGTCGGTGCGCGCACCGATTTCGAAAAAGCCTTGGCTGCCGATCCGAATTTCGTCTTGCCTTACGAGCAACTGGCATACCTGGCCATGCAGCAACAGAAGTGGCCGGAAGCCATCGAGCACACCAGTCACGGACTGGCGCTTGACCCGGTCGGCACTCCGCAACTCTGGTATTACGATGCTCTGGCCAAATTCCAGCTCGGCCAGACCGACGCCGCGCTAGCGAGCGCCACGAAGGAACTGGAGATCGATCCGCGGCACACCATGCCAAACGCGGAACAGTTGCTTGCCGTAATCTTGGCCCGCAAGGCCGACTATGCCGGAGCCATCCAGCATCTGAAGAACTGCTTGACGTACACTCCAAGCGGCGCAGGGGCGGACTTGATCAAGCAGCAGATCGCCCAACTGGAACACAAGACGAAGGCGGCAAAGTAAGAATTCTCTCCACGCGCACTTCCAAAACGCCTTTACCGGGCCGGTTCCGTCACCTTCAATATCTGATCTGCAGCCACATTCGGCAGGATCTGCACGATTCCCGACGGCCAGTGAATCTCGATCGCCTCCGCGCGCCCATCCGTTCCAAGTCCGAAATGAACCGGCCCATCGCTCGATGATGCGTAGCCGACGCTCGTCGTCATGTGGTTGTACTGCGTCCCGCTTTTCGTGACGACCTTGATTCGCGCGCCGATGCCGTCCCGATTGCTCTTCGTACCTTGAAGGGCGATGTCCAGCCAGTGCCCGGACTTGGGACTGCGATTCATCCATATCTCTGCGTCGGAACCAAGCGCGCTTACGACGACATCGACACGTCCGTCGCCATCCAAGTCTCCGAATGCGCATCCCCGATGACGCGCGGCTGGAGCCGCGTTGAACCCGGCTTCCTCGGTCAGCGGCTTCCACTTGCCGCTCGCACCCAGATTTCGGAATACGGAGTTGTAGCGGTCAACCGGCTGCCCCGGCATCGATATGGACTGAACGTGGCCACCGCTCACAAAAAGATCTTTCCACCCATCATTGTCAAAGTCATACAGAGCCGCGCCAAAGCCCGTCATTGACATGCTCGCGTCGTGCATCCCGCTTTCTGTCGTGACTTCCTTGAAGTTTCCCTTGCCGGTGTTCTGGAAAAGCGGGAACGTCTGGTTGTTCAGTGCAACGAACGCGATATCGGGATAGCTGTCGTTATTAAAGTCGCGGAAGTCGAGGCCCATCCCGGAGATGAACGCCCCGTCCTCAGTAAGCGCGACGCCCGTTTCGAAAGCGACTTCCTGAAACTTGTTTCCCAGGTTATGAAAAAGCGAGTTGTAGGCTGAGTCGTTGGTGACGAAGATGTCCTGCCGTCCGTCAAGATCGTAGTCCGCCATGCCGCCGCCCATCCCTTTACCAATGTGGCTGCGAAGCTCCCATTCCTTGGAAACATCCTTGAACGTTCCGTTGCCCTGGTTCAGGAAAAGTTGATTCGGCAGTCCTTTATAGAACTTGGGATGGCAATAATCGGCAACGCCTTTGAAACCGCAAAGTGGATCGGCGGAATAATTCCACTGCAGATAATTCACAACGAACAGGTCCAGCAGGCCATCGTTATTCACATCGACCCAGACGCCGGTGATAGCCCACAACGCACCGAATTCGGGATCCGGACGATTCAGCGATCCTTCGAGCCCCGATTTCGCAGTGATATCGGTAAACGTGCCGTCTCCGTTGTTGTGGTAGAGCGTGCTGTGATGTAGACCAGCGACGAACAGATCGGGATGGCCGTCGTTGTCGAAGTCCGCCACCGCGACGCCCATGTCGTAGCCGGAACCGGCAAGTCCGGCGGCATCGGTCACGTCGGTGAATACTCCGTTACCGTCATTGCGGAACAAGCGATTCCGATACTTGGGAGCGTCCTTTTTTAGTGTGGCGATATTCGCACCGTTGGTGAAGAAAATGTCCGGACGTCCATCGCCGTTGTAGTCGAGGATCGCGACGCCTCCGGGCATGGTTTCAGGAGCGTTGCGGGCGGGTGTTTCGGAATTTTCCAGCCGGAAGGGAACCTTCTTCAACTCAAACGAAATTGGACTCTGCGCGAAGCCCGCAATGGCGAGGACAAGCATTACGAGGCTGGCCGAGAGGGTCGCGCGCGCATAGTTCGAAGAAAGCATCACGAGTTCCGGGACGAAAAAATGGGGTGGCCGAAGCCACCCCATGGGATTGTAAACGTCGACCGTTCCTAGAAGAAGTACTTCACACTGAACAGCAGCGTGCGGCTGCCAACCTTGAATGCCGGTTTGCCGGTCAAGCTGGCGTTCGTGTTCGTCGGCGAAATGCTGATCACGTTCGGGTGGCAACGTCCGTCAGTTCCCACCGGCGAAATTGAGGTAACGCGCACTCGTTGCCCATGCTGCCCACCGCGTTCTGATCAATTCCCAGGGCGTAAGGAGCGTTGCTCTGGAAGTTGAGCTGTTGGTCAGCATTGCCAGCCAAGCCGAACTGTGCAAGCGGATGGTTGAGCCAGTTCGTCGCCGACATGCGGAACTGGATCTTCTGCCGCTCGGTGATCTGGAAGTTCTTGAAGATCGCCAGATCGCTGTCGAAGTACGCCGGACCACGCATATACGGCCACTCCAGCGGGCCTTGCTGTCCGTACGCCGGCATTCCGAAGCAGTTCGGGTTGAAGGACTGTCCCGACTTCAGATTCTTGCCAGGGTTGCAGGTCAGGGTCGGCATGAGCAGGTTGTAGGAGCTAGAACCGAACCAGACGCCAGGATTGACATTGTTCGCTCTCAAGCCATTCGGCAAGAGGATCGAATTATCCGGAAGATCCGGCACCGCGTTCGTAGGCATCGTCAAGCCGCCCGCATACGTTGCGTTCAGGTTTCCGTTGATGTTGGGTTGGAAGGCTGCGCCACTCTGATACGTGGTGTAGCCCGACAGCTGCCAGCCGTTGATCGCTCCCTCCAGCGCACGGTGCCCGTGGATGAACTTCGGCAGATTCCACGAGAACGTTGAGTTGAAGATGTGCGTGTGGTCGTAAGCCAGCGGACCGTAATTGTTCCGGATGCTGAATGGATCAACGACCGTTCCGTTGCCTGGGCCGTTCGAGGTCTGTCCGTCGCGGATACCAAGCACCTTGCCGAACGTGTAGTTCAACAGGAAGGTGACAGGACCCGACTGCTTCTGCCACGACGCTTGCAGCGAATTATAGTTCGCGTAGCTGCCATGGTAGATCTGGTAGATGTCCTGATAGGCATTCAACGGACGGTAGTCGTTCGTATTGAATGTCAGGAAGTAGTTGGCGCATTCGGACCGGAGCAAACGAGCGGCTGATTCGCAGTCGGAGTACTCGAGTTGCAAGGAGTACTCGGCGACTGGGTCATCAGGTAGTTCGCGCTGCTGGTGGCAGGACTCGGATCCGGCAGGAAGAACGATCCTGGGTTGATGTTGTTCTGATCTCCCAGCTTGCCGTTCGAACCGTCGATCCACTCGTTCTGGCTCTTGTTGGCTACGTACGAAACTTCGAACACCGACCTCCAGGGCAGAGCCTGGGAGATGGTGACGTTCCAGTCCATCGTCAGAGGAGTCTTGTTATCCCCTGGCAACAGGCCGTAAACGGTTGCGCCGTTCTGAGAGACGCTCGGACGGCGGATTGAAGTTCGTGATATCCGAGTAGCCAGTCTGTCGTGCCAGGCGTCTGTGAAGGTGAAACGAACCTTCAGGCCCGGTAGCTGCGCTGGCTACTTGGGTTGAGATCTGATAGTGGAACACGGCGAAGCCAGCGCGAAGCACCGTCTTGCCGGTTCCGAAGATGTCATAGGCCAGACCAACACGAGGCTCGTAGTAGAAGAGCGGCGAAGGCATGCCCGACAGAGGAATGCTCTGTGTATTCTGATGCCACGCCAGACCAGTATTTGTCAGGCGCGGGAGTCAGAAGCGATCCGTTGCCCGGCGTTCCGGTGTAGATGTTGTTGGTGTAAGTGGCGGGATTCCAAACCTGGAATCCTTGCGGCGTCCCGTACCACTGGCCCACGTGATCGAAGCGCAAGCCGTAGTTCAAAGTCAGTTGCCGGTTTGCTTTGAACGAATCCTGAGCATACAGCGACCACTGGTGGAACTTCAGGTCGTTCGTCGGGAACGAGCTGATCTGCTGGTAGTTGCCGGTGCGGCCAAGCAGGAAGTCAGCCACCACGTTACCGGAGCTGTTCGGACCCCAACCCAAGGTTGTAAGTTCCGTTGTCGCCCGGCCCAAGGCCTCCGCTGGACTGGATGTTCTCGCTCGTATCCCAGTAAACGCCAGCCTTCAGAGTGTGCGAGCCGATGACCTTGGTGAAATTGTCGTAGATAGCAGGATCTTTCTTGATAGCGCCGAAAGCGCCACCCTGAAAGCTTCCGTCGAATGAGAACTCTTCGAAGTTCGGGAACGCTCCGCCCCATGGTCCTTCAAAGTTCGGAATCTGGTCGGTCGTGTGACCAAACAGTCCCGGGACGCCGAATCCAAGCGTGGTGCGGCTTACTGCGTTCTTGTTCGACAGCGTGCTGGGATTGATGTAACGCGCCAGCGTGAACACAAATTCGTTCGTGGTCGTCGGATTGAACACGTGGGTGAAGTTCGCCATGATTTCTTGCGAAGTGGTGGCGGCGACGACGTTCGACGGATACGGCAGAGTCCACGGTGGAGTCCACCACACACCGATCGGGTGCTGATCGTTTTCAATCTGGCGAGTGTAGGAAACCGACAGCTTGGTGTTGTCGCTGATTGCGTAGTCGACCTTACCCGTAGCTTCCCAGCGATTCTGGGGAACCGTGCTGATGTACTGGTAGTTGTTCCAGCCGTTCGCCGCTGAGGGGCTGATGTTCGACTTTGGGAACAGGGCAGCGATGCCGGCGATATTCGGATCGTAGTCGCTGGTGGGCATCGTCTGGGTGCCCGTCGGTAGAGCAAAAGGCTGCGCGTAAGCATACTGCCAGACGCTCTGGAGTTGTCCCGAAGAGAGTGGTCGTATTGCCATTCACCGTGACTGGCGTAGCGCCCGCAACGCCATTGATCGTGTTACCCGTGAAGTCGCCCGCCAATTGCTCAGCGGTCGGGACGTTGTAGTTGATCGGAGCGGCCGCAGGGTGCTGGTTCATGTACTCGTAACCGGCCCAGAAGAACACCTTCTGTTTGCCGCGGTTCAGGAAGGGAATCGGGCCGCCGATGTTGCCGCCCATGTAGTAGTAGTGCTCGTTCGAGTTCGGCACGCCTTGGCTGTGCGCATAAGCGTCGTCGGAATTCAAGGCGCTGTTGCGGGCGTAAAGATAGCCTTCGCCGTGAAACTGGTTTCCGCCGCTCTTGCTGAACGCCTGGAAGATTACCGGTCCCTTGGCGTATTCAGCCGAGTACGAGGACATCAGAACTTTGACCTCTGAGACCATGTCCTGGTTGATGTTCGCGATCTGGGTGCCGGCGTTGCCCGGATCGACCAGGTTGGCGCCGTCGAGCATGAAGGCCATGGCGCCGTAAGGCTGAGTTCCGTTTGCCGAATACGCGCCGACCGGACCGTTATTGGTGCCGACGACCTTGTCGTTGAATCCCGAACCTTGGCTAAGGCCGCTCGTTAGTGCCATGCCCGGCATGACTTTCATCAATTCGCCAGCGTCGCGACCGACGATCGGAGTGTCCTGGATCAGTTCGGTATTCAGCGTTGTGCTGACTTCGGCGTTGTCGGGGATCACAACGTCCGCGCCAGCTTTGATTTCAACCGTCTCGCTGACGTTTCCGACTTCCAGCTTGATGTTGGCCAGAGACTTGTTGTCGCCTTGGGCGAACGCAATGTCCGTGCGCTCCCACTTCTTGAACCCGGGCGCCTCGATCGAAATCGAGTATGCCCCTGGCTGCACGGCGGTGATGGAGAAGTATCCGGAGCCGTTCGACACCGAAGTGCGGATGTCGCCAGACGCCGCATTCCTCATCGTGATCTTTGCATTCGGAACCACGGCGCCCGCGGAATCGGCAACCGTTCCACTCAGCGTACCGGTGAGTTGCTGGGCATAACCAACTGATGCCAGCAGGATGAGAACCAGCAGGCAAGTTGCTGCGCTGCCAATTGTTCGAATTGCTCCGATTGAGCGTGAATTGTTCATTGACCCTCCGCCTTCCCCAGAAGAAAACAGCCTTTTGGCCCTCGCGGCCGTCCTCAAGACGCAAATCTAATCTTTTCTAGCTAGTACAAAGACACTACTTCAACCCAGTGTCTTGTACCGTTGATCGACGGGCACTGTCAAGAAGAAAAAACGTTTTTCCTGCCGTAAACAGTGTCTATTTTGCGAATTGACAATTCCCAAACGCGAATCGGAGTAGACTACCCACGCTTTTGGGAACATGATCGGTTAGGTGGGGTGTTCTTATGGCTCGAAACCTCCTGCTTTCGGCTAGTTTGGGGCTCATCACCGTCTTTCCTCTGCTTTCTCAGACCGGCGCCCCGCAGGATCAGGCGACGCCGGTCATCCGAACCACCACCCGTGAAGTCGTCCTCGACCTCGTCGTCCGCGACAAGCACCGCCATCCGGTCGCCGACATTCGGCCGGATGAAGTCGAGATTTACGAGGACGGGGTCCGCCAGAACGTCCGCATCTTTCAAAACGTGGGGGGAGCCGAGCAATTAAGAACGGAGCGGACCATTGCCGCCAGCCAGCGCGAACGGCAGGCCGCCTCGGCCCAGAAGCCGATCGAACAGCCGAATGCCCTCAACTCCCTCCGCCAAGTGAACTTCGTTTCGGTCGTTTTTGCCGACATTGCGCCTCTGAACCTCGAATTCGCCCGCCTCGCCATGCGGGAGTTCCTCAAAAGCGACAACCTGCCTAATACTTATGTGACGGTCTACCGCTTGGACCAGCGCTTGGCCGTGCTTCAGCCCTATACCAGCGACAAAGAGCTTTTGGGAAAGGCGGTCGATACCGCCGCCAAGGGTTTGCACGCCCAGCTTGGCACTGGTCCGACCTCTTCAGTAGTCAGCAGCACAATCGCCGGAGTGCAGGCGCAAGCGGAAAACATCATCGCATCCCCAACCACGGGACAAGCCACCACGCAAGCAGTCCAAAATGCGCTGAACAATCCGCTGCAGGCCATTTCTCGCGATCCTCTCTTTGCCGCCAATGCGGCCTCCCAGGATGTGACGGTCGACCTCAACAATGCGATCCTCACGCAAGCCTTGCTCACCAAGGGCTTGCGTTTCGTCACCAATCTCGCCGACGGTATGAGTTCCATCGACGCCCTGCACGCTCTTGTCGAGAGCGAAGAGAAACTTCCGGGCCGCAAGATCGTCCTTTATCTGTCAGACGGACTCCAACTTCCGATGAACCGCCGCGAGGTTGTGAACGACCTCATCAGTTATGCCAATCGGTCCGGCGTTTCCTTTTATACAGTCGATACGCGTGGCCTGAACGTCGAAGATCCGATGATGGAAGCGCTCGCCGCCCAAAAGCGCACCGGATCGGAGAGCACGCTACATGTGACCGACCCGCACACGCAGATCTTTGAAGATGACGACATCCAGTTAACCGCAGTCGCCAGCAAACAACTTGCGATGCGCGAGCTCGCGGACGCTACCGGCGGCTTCGCGGTAACCAATACCAACGAAATCTCGCTACCGATGCAGCGCATGATGGAAGACATCCGCACCCACTACGAAATCGCCTACGCGCCGACATCCACCATCTATGACGGGCACTTCCGCAGGATTGAAGTGAAAGTCAATCGTCCCAAGGTTACGATTCAGACGCGTAAGGGATACTACGCAGTTCCTGATCTGAATGGCGAACCGCTGCAGCCCTACGAGATGCTGGCTCTGAACGCAATGAACCAGCAGCCGGCTCCTGCGCTCTTTCCATATGAGTTCGCCGCCAAGAAGTTTCGCGCCGACGCGCAAGCTGTCGAATACGAAATGATGTTCGAAGTTCCGCTCTCCGGACTCAAGCCCACTCCCGACGAAAAGAGCGGAAAGTCGCACTTCCAGGCTGCGCTGGTCGCTATGATTCACGACCAGTCTGGACAGGTCGTCAAAAAGGTGAGCCGGCAACTCGCTCGCGAAGCTCCCACGGCGTCGCTTGCCGAACTCGGTCACGACCACATGCTCTATGCCGAACCCGTCAACCTGCCGCCTGGGCACTATGTCATCGACACGGCGGTCACCGACGAAGAAACCGGAAAGACTTCGGCGAAGCGCACTTCGGTTTTCGTCGATGCCGAGAAAAACCTCGCGCTCAGTTCCCTCGAACTGGTGCGGCGCTTCGAGCCGCTGATGGGTCCGCGAAACCCTCAGAGTCCTTTCGAACTCGAGAATGGCCGCATCACTCCGACGCTTAGCGATTCCGTCGCCGCAGGCAGCCCGTTGAGCCTCTACTTCGTGATCTATCCATCGAAGGCTTCGGATGTCCAGGCAACCAACGTTACTTTGCAGTTGATGAAGGATGGAAAGGAAATCGCTCGCAAGCCCTTGAGTCTCGCGCCACCCGATGTGGATGGTTCCATTCCAATGGTGGTCCAGCTTTCGCCAGGGGCCGGGCAGTGCGATGTGCTGGTGACCGCAAAGCAGGGAGGAGCAGTCGCGCAATCGACCCTCTCGTTGAAGGTTCAGTAGCCGCACGTTTGATAAGGTTTTGGGAAGTTGCTTGGGGACTTTTGGGGATTCGTCTCAACTGAGGAACACGATCGGCTGATTCAAGTCCGGAGCTGTGCAATCATGTGGGGCCCTGTGTCGCTCTTACAACGCCGTTTGCTGGTGGGAGTTTTTATCGCAGGCGGAACTGCGACTCTAGCTGGCCAAAGCGACGAGCCCGTGCCTCCTCCGATTATCTCGGGAGCGCAGGCGCCGACGAAAGATCTGGTCTTCAAGACCAGCGTGCGCCGCGTCGTGGTCGACGTCGTTGTCTCTGACTCTCTCGGCAAGCCCGTGACGGGCCTGACAGCCGAGGACTTCAACCTCGCGGAAGACGGCAAGCCGCAGCGCGTCCGCTTTTTTGACACACACGATTTTGAACCGGTTTCCGATTCTCTTCCGGCGCTTCCGGCCAGCCTTCCAACGAACACTTTTCTGAATGTCCCCAAAGGCCCCGAGCGCGGCCCTCTCTATGTGTTGCTGCTAGACCTTCTAAATATGGAGACCTCCGATCAGCCAACCGCGCGCAAGCAATTGCTGGACTTTGTCCGCAATAAGCCCGAAGGCACGCGGTTCGCGGTATATGTGCTGACGGACCACCTCTTCCAGGTGCAAGGATTCACCGAAGATAAGAACTCGCTGGCCGAAGTTGTCGACCCCAGGAATCCGCACTCGCGTATTCCCAAGATTTTCTTGTACGCCGACAATTTTCGTCCGTACATTTCAACGCCCGGAGTGCTAGGAAAAATCGGCGAATATCTCGCAGAGCTGCCCGGACACAAAAACCTGATCTGGTTTTCAGGATCGTTTCCATCCACGATCATGCCCAGCGCAGATCCCGGCAACGAGGCGTTGAGCGTCAGCGATGTCGTCAAGGAGGCAACCGACATTCTGGCGCGCGCGCGTGTCGCTGTTTATCCAGTGGACGTTCGCGGTGTAGTAGCTACCGCTCCAGCGGCGAACGATATGGCTGCACCGAAAAGTGAAGATGGACTCGCCGCCGACACCACGCTGAATGCGGGGTACATGACCGAGGAGGAAATTGCCCACGCCACCGGAGGCCGTGCCTACCATAGCACCAACGATCTGGCTGGCGCCCTCACTGCTGCTACCGAAGCGGGAGGCCACTACTACACGCTCACTTACTCTCCGAGCAATCAGAATTACGATGGCAAGTTGAGGCACATCAAAATCGATCTCGCCAAGAGAGGCTACCGCTTGGAGTATCGGCGCTCGTACTTCGGCAGCACCGATTCGCGGCGCATGGAAGTGGCGAAGGAGAAAAATTCCTCCACGGAAATCGAACCTGTCTCGATGGCGAAACCTTCGGATTCCCTGTATCCCAATATGCAGCACGGCGCTCCCATGGCACACCAGTTGCTCTTCCGCGCCCACATCCAGCCGCTAGCGGCTCCCGCAAAAGCCACGCGCGCACAGATGGCAAACCTCGCCAGCAAAGCGTCTGAGGTCAAAGAGCGCCACAAAGAAAACGTGGCTAAGAAAGCTCGCCCGGTTACAGTGCAGACCTACCAGATCGACTACACCATCGCGGCCAGATATCCGCTACTCGAAGTGGCGGCCGCTGCCTATGACGATGATGGACAGATTTTGAATGCCACGATTGAGCGCGTGATCGAAGAAGCCTCGCAGTTTCCGACGGAGAAGGCTGGCGGAGCCATCTATCGCGTCCAGCAGCAATTCGACGTCCCGGTGAATGCCGCCACTGTGCGCGTCGCCGTCCGCGACATCGCCACTGACAACGTAGGCGCCCTTGAGATCAAGCTTCCACTCCCGCCCGAAACAGCACCCTCCGTCGATTCGGAGAAGAACGGCATTCCGTTGTCCTCCACGTCGCAGCCGATGAAGCCCTGATCCACAGGCTTGGCTGGTCATCCATCAAACGCGTCTCCACTATCTGGAGTCTGATGATTTCTCTTGGAATGACAGGAAGTGGCGGCGAACTAAGCAACGCCGGGGAGGCGTGGCCTTTTAGCGCGTTCTTTGTCAGGCGCTCCATGGCGTTCAGGAGGCGGTTCCAAAACCTTCCGCGATCGTGATCGAGTCTCGCTGGTTGACTTGGCGGGCGCTATGTCGTCGTCATCGCTAAGCACAACTTTGAGAAGTGAACTGTGTACTTCCATTTTGTTGTACGTGTCGTAGTTGATATAACCCAGCTTCCTGAATCGGTTCATGAAGAAGTTAACCCGGGAACGCGTCGTCCCCACCATCTCTGCCAGGGTTTCCTGACTCAGTCTGGGTACAACCATCTCAGGCACTCCTTTTTTGCCGAAGTGGGCCATCAATAACAAAACACGCGCCAGTCTCTTTTCGCTCGAGTTAAAGAGTTGATCGACCAAGTCATCCTGATACCGGATATTTCTCTTGAGCAAGCATGTGACAAAGAGTTCAGACAGTTTCGGGTGCTCCCTCAGCGCATCGGTCATCGCCTTCTTCTCAACATAGAGCAGCACACAGTCGGTCATCGCAGCTGCCGAAGACATGTGCAGCGGCTGACCGGCGAGACCTCCCTCTCCAAAGAAGTCTCGCTCTCCCAGGATGCCGAGGGTTGCTTCTTTTCCGCCTTCCGACACAACGCTAATCCGCACCTTCCCCTGTTGAATGAAAAACAGTCCTGCCGTTGCATCGCCTTGAGAAAATATTGTCCCTTTGTTCTGGTATGACACCAGATCTCGTCCTTTCCCGGCCGTCGAAAGAAACGTGCGGGGATTGAACTCAAGATTTTTTTGTTGGGTTGTGTTTTGCTTTCGCACAGCGTTGCCCTTGGTTAACTACCTTCCAGTATGGGCGGAATATAGACCTCATACTGGTCTGTAGTGCTCACAACGAAAATGGCCGAACCACAGAGGTTCGGCCTGCTACTGCCTCCACTTTTCGGTCAATGCTCAGTAGGGCCGCTTCATCGCACCCAGTTCTGCCCTGATCTCAACCAGCCTGAGGCCCCTGTACTGGTGGGCGCTGAACGTGAAGTCAGTGGAATGTGGATTGGCCTTGTACAGTTCATTTAATTTCACCAGAGCGCTCACTTCCTGTTGCAGTTCACGAATCCTGTCGACACTAGCACGTACATTTGCGGCCCTCATCGTAGCGTTCTTAGAACCAGTCTGTAGAGGGCCAGAAATCATAGGGCCGGCGATCATAAGGCTTGACTGAAATCGGCGCACGTCCCGGCCGATTGCTCACTCTGCATTGTTCGAAATAGTCCGTCGACTCAAACGAAGAGTGGCTGAGAAGTGTAGGCTGGAGTCGACACATTGCCTTCCCCAAGCGGTTGCTTCAGCACGACGGCGCGGATCGTGGTTCCCTTCGGCCCCGATTCGATTTGCAGATCGCCGCTAAGTTCACGCATCCGCTCCCGCATTCCCGCAAGACCGACTCCAATTTCCGCGCTCCCTTCGCGCAAACGGGTAAGACGCGCCGCCGAAATACCGCGCCCGTTGTCTTGCACTTCCAAAATGATAGTTGCCGTGGTGTGCCGGCAGCAGACGTTAACTTCGGTCGCCCCTGAATGGCGGTGGACATTCGTCAGGCTTTCCTGCAGCACACGGAACAGAGCAGTCTCCACGCTCATCGGCGATCTAGGCTTGCTGGCTGCGATATCCAGGACGACGATCAGCCCGCTGCGCTTGGCAAACCCCTCGGCATACCACTCCGCCGCACAGGCGAATCCAATCTCATCCAGCAGAGGAGGATGCAACAGGTAAGACATTGTGCGAATTTCTTCAATCGCTTGGTCCGCCAACTCCGTGACCTCAATGAGCGCTAGTCTGTACGCCTCGTTCTTGTTCTCGTACTGCCCGTGAAGAAGTGAAACAGCCATTTTCAACGCTGCGAGCGTTTGGCCCGTACTGTCGTGCAGGTCGCGCGACAACTTACGCCTCTCATCATCCTGCACCTTGAGAAGTCGCGTCGAAAGGTTTTGCAATTCTGCGGTTCGCTGCAAGATCACTGATTGAAGCTGGTGATGTTCTGTTTGCAATTGTCGAGACTCTTTTGAAAAAAACCACATAGAACCTCCTCAGAGCGGTAAAAGGGAGATCGTGCCGGCGATTCTTCAGGGCGTCGGTTTCCAGCTCAAGTTTTTGATATCCATGAATTGTTGCAGGTGTCGTTTTAGCGGTCTGTATAAAACTGCACACCCGGTGCGGCAGGATTTTTTCTGGTTTCCTCTACTCCTGCGGTTTAGTCGCAATCTGAGGGGAATCACCAAACGTCGCGCTTCCAGATTGCGGCACGGCGCATCGATACTAGTTCTGGTAGGCTAGCCGCCATGCGTCCCCAGCCCCTGATCTGCGTCAGCGATGTCGCGGCGAGCAGCCGTTGGTATCAGCGTCTGCTTGGCTGTCGTTCGGCCCATGGCGGCGAGCAATATGAGCAGCTTGTGAAGGACGGCCAGCTCGTGCTGCAACTGCACAGTTTCGAAGTCGAGCACGATCACGGACCGATCGGCAATCCGTCAGACAAGCCGTACGGCAATGGCGTGCTTTTGTGGTTTGAAGTCGAAGATTTCGACTCGGTCATGCAACGGGCTGCAGAAATGCACGTCGAGATCGTGCTGCCCCGCTACCGTAATCCTCAGGATGGTAATGGTGGGCCCAATCACTGGGAGTGCTGGATGCGCGATCCGGACGGCTACACCGTTGTAGTCGCCAGTCCCTACGGAAGTGCCGACGGCAACTGGCGCCCCGGTCCCGATTTGTTCAGCTGATCCCCGGCGTCTGTAACTGCCTTTTTAATTTCCCTCTTACGCGAGTGCAACCCGGCGGAACGGTCGCGGTTCCAAGATAGTTGCATGGCCGTTTGCGGCTCTCGCTGCGAACGAAGTAGTGAAAGTCGGAATCAATTCGTTGTAGAGTCTGAACGCTGTAGCGATTCGAGAGGTCTATGCAGCCATGATTCTCGCCGCTTTCTTGGAATTTTCCCGCACTGCTTTTTCGATGTCCGCTGCCGGCGTCGCCCTGCTGGTGGTTGGCCTCCTCGCCGCGAAGAGCGATGTCGTCCACGCTCGCGGCCTCGGCAAGGTCGTCGCACTGGGCTGTATGTGCTTCGCTATTCCTCTGGCGATCTTCGGCGCAGAACACATTTCGGGCGCACCTTTCATGGTGAACATGGTGCCGTCATACGTTCCGTGGCATTTGTTTTGGATTTATTTTGTCGGCGTCGTGCTCATAGTCGCCGCCTTAAGCATTGCCGCGCGGATTCAGGTACGCTGGTCCGGTTTTCTGTTCGGACTGATGATGTTTTCCTTTGTGGCAATGCTGCATGTCCCACGAGCCCTCGCCAGCCATGACCGAATCTCATGGACGGTCGTCATCCGGGAAATGTCGTTCGGTGGCGGAGGATGGGCATTGGCCGGTGCCGCAATAGGTTCGTCGCGTTGGCAGGGCAAAACGCTCATTACAGTCGCGCGTCTGTTGATCGCGATCGCTGCCATATTTTTTGGAGTCGAGCATTTTCTGCATCCGCTCGGACTGCCCGGAGTTCCTCTCGAAAAACAGATGGTCGCATGGATCCCGGGTCGCGCTCTCATCGATTATGCGACTGGCGCGTTCCTCATCATCGGCGGTCTCTGCTTCCTGTTAGCGCAGAAAACCCGCACCGCCGCTATGTATCTCGGTTCCTGGATTGTGTTGATGGTCCTTGTTATCTACACGCCCGTTCTGATTTGGGGACTGGCCGATCCGAGCACTGTTGTGAAAGTGGAGGGCCTGAATTATTTCGCCGACACTCTCCTCTTCGCCGGAGTCATTCTCTCGCTGGCGCTTCCGACAGGTGCTTCCGACTAATTGTTGCGTTGTTTGCGCCTCCGCCCTGTGGCAGATATCCTGTCACGGGATTGACTCAGCCATGACGACTTCGAAAAAAAAGACGCGCACGTTTCTCACATTGGCGTTTTTGCTGTACGCAGCTTGCACCGTTATCGGCGTTGCCGCCCAGACACCCGCGGCGACCACGGTTAAGTCCTACGAAATCGATGTCCCGGGCAAAACCTCATGGATCGATACGAAAGTTGACGTCCACGGCGGCGCGAAGCTGCGCTTCACGGCCACCGGACAGATCACCTACCCTCCCGATCCGTCGTACAGCGGCAGATCCCGGACGCTCGGAACATTTGGTCCCGATGGTCTGCCGCGAGGCTTTGCCGACCTGATCCATCAATACGCCGTGCGCGATGCCGGCCATGGCGCCCTGATTGGCCGCATCGGTTCAGAGAGTTATTCGCAGGCTTTTCTCGTCGGCGCGAGTAAAGAGTACGACGTCCCCGTCGCCGGAAGGCTTTATCTGGGAATCAACCAGAGCGTGAGCGAGTCCGCCACCGCCGATGGCAGCTTTCACGCCAAGATCGAAGTTCTGGCCGAAGGACTAAGCACAGCCACAAATGTCGGAGGCCCCGCCGACGCCCGCATCACGGGAATTACTCCGGACCTGTTGAAAAAGATTCCGCGCCGTATCTCCGACCCGAACGATAAACCCGGAGACATGGTCAACATCCTGATCGTGGGAACGCAGGAACAGATGGTGAATGCTTTTACGACCGCCCAATGGGTGCAGGTCGACGCCAAGGTAGGAAACACCGCGCTAAACGCGATCATGGACTCGCTGGAGAAAAAAGACTATCTGACCATGCCTATGAGCACGCTGTTTCTTTTCGGCCGTGCGCAGGATTACGGATTCGCCCATGCCGAACCCGTGCGCGTCGCCATGTCGCGAAATCATTTGCGCGTCTGGAAATCGCCCTTCGAGGTTGAGGGCCGGACGCTCTGGTGCGTTGCCGCAACGCATGACATCGGATTCGAGCGCGACCAGCGTAATAACGGCGTGACCCATAAGATCGATCCGGCAATCGACGGCGAACGCGAATATGTGAATGGAACGCTGTCCGGAACCGGCCTGGTGGTCCAGCGCGATCATGTGACCCCAGACGATCCGCTCACCACGGCCAAGACCGCTACCGGAGGCGAGTTCCACTCCGACGGCCGGATTCTGGTACTGGTGCTGAACAACGCGGCGCCGAAGTAAACATTCTTAATTGGAAGGTCGTCGGAGGTCGCAAGAAAGAAGGATTCCTTCGTGAACCTTCGTGCCCTTAGTGGTTGAAGCCGTTGATCTGCCGTCGCCGTGTGGCCTGTCACGCCGTCCAAGGTCAACCCGAATGTTCTATAGTGATGGAAAGTCTTGACGGGCGCGGGATATCAGCTAAATGTCATCCATGCGAAGAAAATTTCTTTGGAGCGCAATCTTATGCGCTCTGCTCTCCGCATACGCGCTCGCGCAAGCGAATCCCGCGAGCTTTTCGGATCTAGTTGCCCGCGGAAATGAGGCTCGCGACGCAAATGATCCGACCCATGCGATTGAGTTCTACCGCGAAGCCCTGAAGGTAAATTCGCAATGGGCAGACGGGTGGTGGTTCATCGGTTCTCTTCACTACGGCGCGGGAGAATATACGGCCGGCCGAGACGCGCTAACCCACTACATCGAACTCACTCCAAACGCCGCTCCGGCGCTAGCGATGCGCGGCTTGTGTGAATTTGAAATCGCCCAATATCCCGAATCTCTGAAAGACATCCAGAAGGCGCTATCGCTCGGCGCCGCAAACCAGGCGCGCAACGAAAAAATTCTTCGCTACCATGAAATTCTCGTCCTTACGAAAATGGGGCGCTTTGAGGATTCTCTGCGCAGCTTCGCCTTCTTTTCTCACGAATCACCGAATGATGATCTTTTGCTTGCGCTTGGGTTGGCGGGTCTGCGAGCGCCGCTTCTTCCCGCTGAGGTGAAGGCGGACCAGAAAGATATGTACGCCAGCGCCGGTAAAGCGGCCTTCGATTTTATGAAAGGCGATCAGAGCGCTTCGAAAACGGAATTTGACGCAATCTTTGCCCGCGTCCCCGCCGTGCAAAACGCTCATTACCTTTATGGCTACCTTTTGTATGCAGCAAATCCCGAGGAAGCCGTTGGAGAGTTCAAGCGCGAACTGGAAGTCAATTCGAAGAATGCTCCGGCACAAGTCATGCTGGCATGGATTCCTCTCACGCAAAATGATGGTGTGACCGCATTGCCGTATGCGCAGAAAGCAGTCGCGGAAAATCCATCCCTGCCCAGCGCACAGCTAGTGCTCGGCCGGGCGTTGACCGAAACAGGCGACACGAGAGGCGGGATTGAGCATCTGGAAAAAACTGCGCAGATGCAGCCCGATAATCTTGAGGTGCACATCGCACTGGCTAAGGCATACTCGAAGTCCGGCGCTAAAGAAGATGCGCGTCGCGAACGCTTGCTGTGCCTTGAAATGACAAAGAATGATACGGCTCCCGCAACTCATCCTTAGCGCGCTTTCACTTCTCCTGCTTCCCCGTGCAGGCGTTCCGGCGTCCTCGGGTAACCCACCGACGAAAGCAGAAAGTGCGTGCGCCTCATGCCACAAATCGCGCGCGGAAACGCAGCCGCAAACGCCCATGGGCCGTGCCATGGCCTTCACCGGTGCGAACCCCGTGCTGCGCGATAATCCCAAGCTCACAGTTCAGAAAGGCCCATACACCTACACCGTCGAAACACGCGGTGGAGAGAGTACGTACAGCGTCAGCGCTGGGAACAACACGATCACAGTCCCCATCCGTTGGAATTTCGGAGCGGGCGCGCAAACCTGGATGCTCGAGCACAACGGCAAACGCTACGAGAGCGCCGTCAGTTACTATCCGGCGATTCACGGTCTCGATTTCACCACTGGCGATGAAGATCTGAAACCGCAAACCCTGGAAGCCGCGATTGGCCGCGAGATCTTCACGCCGGAACAGAAAGTTTGTTTCGGCTGTCACACCACAGGCGGGCTGACAAACGGGAAGCTGACTCTCGACGCGGTGCGTCCCGGAGTGACCTGCGAACATTGCCACGCGGGCACGACTTCCCACATCACCGACGCTGCCGCAGGCGACCTGGAATCCGCGCCGCCCGATTTGCGCAAGCTTTCTTCGGAGGATATTTCCAACTTCTGCGGTCAATGCCATCGTTCGTGGGATACAGTCGTGCGCAATCACTGGCGCGGCGAGTTGACCGTCCGCTTTCAACCCTACCGCCTCGCCAATAGCAAGTGCTTCAACGGCACGGATCCGCGCATCAGTTGCATTGCCTGCCACGATCCACACGTGGACGTTGTCCGCGACGACACTTCGTATGACGGCAAGTGCCTCGCATGTCATTCGAGTGGCGCCGCCGGCACTGCCGCGACGTCAGCAGGCAACCACGCGCCACCGTGCCCAACGGCGAAGTCCGAATGCGTCAGCTGCCACATGCCAAAAGTAAAACTGCCCAACGGCCATCTAACCTTCACTGATCACCAAATTCGCATCGTGAAAGCCGGCGCACCCTTCCCCAACTAACAGACCTGATCCAATCTCCGGATCGTGGAAGACCCAAAAAACTACGCGACGGATTCATCGCCGAGCGTGAAAGACGGCAATCACAACCGAGCTATCGTCAACCGTGGAAGAGCGGCCCTTCAGGGCCGCGTAACGTCCCCCCTAAGATAAAGGGCTTTAGCCCCCGCTCTTCGTCTCCTTATAAATCGCAATCGTATGATTTCGAACTTTCGGCTGAAACGTCTTCCCATTCGCGTGCACAAAAAGCGCCCGCGATTCCTGCAAAGGCATATGACAATCGATGCAATTGCCGGAAATCTTCTCCCCGATTTTCGCAAACTCCCCACACTGCTTCGGCTGATGACAAGTCAAACACTTCGAAGAATATGAAGCCGCATCATTCTCGATCTTGTGAACGTCGTGGCAGGTCGCGCAGGTCAGAGTCTTGGTCGATTGAAAGCACTTGCTGCGCCGCAAGAGTTGCACTTGGCTGCCATGCACATCCACGGCATCTTCGTCTTTTACATACGGGATGTCGATAAAATCTCGCAGATCATCGCCCGGAATAAACGACAGCGACGTAACCGTCGGCGTGCCATTGCCCGAGTGACAGAGCCCGCAGACATCAATCTGTCGGTCGCGGCTCAACCTCGCGGGATTCACAATCGCCTCTGAAGCCCCCGCCGGAAGCGCCGCTTTCGCTCGATGCAGCGCCACATGCTCGCGGCCGGGTCCGTGACACTTCTCGCACAAAATTCCCAGCATCAGGCTGTTCTTCTTGTAACGATTCACCGGAGGCGCGGCCCACTCGAAGTAGCTGGCATGGCATTCGAGGCAGCGCGGAATAATGTCCTTATCGAAGTGCGGAGAGCCGTCCGGATAGCTCGGGCTGTTCACCCAACTATCCGTGTCGGTCCAATAGGTGATGGGCAACTGGAAAAGTTGATCGCCTTTCCAGAACAAGTAGCTCTGCCCCTTGCGCGCCGAGCCCGCGACAATGTCGATGCGCTCGGTGCGCGCGACTACCTTGCCGGGACCAGGTTCCTCCACTGCGCTTTGAAAATATCCAGCAGGCCCTGCTTTCATTTCGAAATGCAGGTACGGATTCGTAGTCCGCAGGATATTTTTGCCGGGCGCGAAACTCCCCTTCATCGTCCGCGCGCTCGGCCAACTGGTAGCAAGATGATGCGAAGTTTGCGGATAGGTACCTGCCACTTCCTGATGGCAGGAGCGGCACGCCTGATCGCCCACGTACTCCGCGCGAGAAGGCGGAACCCTGGCCGGCGATAAAGAAGCAGCGGTCTTCGCGGCCTGAGGTGGCTCAAAAAAAGCCGAGGTCAGCACCAGAAACAACGACAGACAACAAAACAACAAAATACAGATTCAGGAATGGTTACGCCCCTAACCAACTCCAACCCCTTCCTGATGCCCCAAGATTCCCGAGATCGCTTGCAGGTCGCGCAGTCCGTCTATTATGCTCAATTCGCTGGGGACTGTCACTTCCGCAGTTCACCGAGGCGATCATTGGCGCATCGATGCATCTGGGGTCTCTGAAGCCGGTTTTGCTGCTCGCGGCAGTTCTTGCCGCATCTCCCTCCGTTTTTTCCTGCACCGCCCCGAAAGCTCTCGAAGATAAAGTTGCCGCCCATCCTGATGGCGACGGTTACGCTGAAATCGGAAACTGGTTCGGGGAACACAAGCAATATGATTGCGCTCTCGAAGCCTACAAGAAAGGACTTAACCTCGAGCCCGGCTCGTCCAAGCTTCTGTATCTCGTCGGACTTACGCTCTATGCCTCGGGCCATCCCGATCAGGCGGTCGATCCGCTCAAGCGATCGCTCTACCTCATGCCAGACGTGTTGAGGCCGCATCTCTTGCTCGCCTCAGTACTCGAGGACTTACAGAAGAGGCAGGAAGCGCGCGCGGAATATGCCGCTGCGCTGCGAATCGATCCCAAATCAGTCGAGGCCTTCGATGGAATCACCAAGTCGCTACTGGCCGACAACGACCCCACTTCTGCGATTGACCTTCTTCAGCACGCACCTCCCAGCGAGACCCTCACGCTTGATCTGGCCGCGGCCTACGGCAAAGCGAACATGCTCGACAAAGCGTCCGAGGTTCTTTTATCAGCGCTCAAGAAGAATCCGAATTCTCCCGCTCTGATTTCCGCGATGGTCACCGTGTATGTCCGCCAGGTTCATTATCAAGACGCCGTTCGGCTGGCGGCGAAGCAAGCCCGCCTTCATCCTGCGAATCTCGAAGCGCAGCGCCTCTATCTGCGAGTCCTTGTCCTTGACGGCGATTCCGTACAAGCCAAGCCGCTTGCGAAAAGATTGTTGACCGCCCATCCCCACGATTTTGATTTCCTGTACCTGAGCGGCATTCTGGAAAATCAGGATGGAAAATACGATCTGGCGCGTGGACATCTGAAGGAAGCCGTCGAACTGAATCCGAACTATTACAACGCACGCTATAACCTCGGCGTTTCGCTTCTCGAAATGAAAGATTTCGCCGGAGCGCGTGAGCAACTGGAGAAAGCACTCGAATTAGGCGCCATTGAACCGGAAGTTCGTTTCAAGTATGCGACGGTGCTGCGAAATCTCGGCGAAACCGACAAGGCCAAGGAGCAGTTGAAGCTCTATCAGGAACAAAACCAGGCGAATCAAAAGCGCGCGCTCGCCAATAGCAAGTCAGCGCAGGGCGACAAGGATCTCGCTGCGGGCGAACTGCCGAAGGCGGTGGCGGATTATCGCGAAGCGCTGGAAGCAACTCCTTCCGATTCGCATCTTGCCTACAAACTCGCCATGGCCCTCGACAAGACTGGAGACGCCGATGGCGAACGTACTGCCCTTGAACAGGCCGTGAAAGCCGATCCAGCGTTCGCGCTGGCACAGAACCAGCTCGGATATCTCGCATCCAAGGAAGGAGATCCATCGTCCGCCGAAGAACATTTTCGCGCAGCGGTGAAAGCCGCGCCCGGCTACACGCAAGCCTGGATCAGCCTTGCCGCGACTCTCGGTATGCAATCGCGTTTTCCTGAGGCTCAGGAAGCGCTCGCCAGCGCTCTCAGACTCGAACCCGAAAATGCCGATGCCCTGCAGCTCCGCAAGGACCTCGACGCAGCTCAGCAGCCGCACTGACCGCGATCCGTTCGAAATGAAGAAACGAAAAGACCAGCAGCACGACTTTCGAGGATAAGTTTCAATGAGAGAAAAGCAGTGCGGGGAGTGGACACGACGGCGAGTACTCCAAACTCTGCCGGCGGTGCTGGGTCCGCTGCTGATTCCTCGGCACCTGCAGGCCGCTGGAAAGTCCGCGAAGCTTGGTCCATATTCGCGCTTCGTCGACGTTGCCGCGGCCGCCGGGCTCACGCAGACGATGTATTACGGCGAGCCCGATCACAACACCTACATCGTCGAAGTGAACGGCGCGGGCTGCGCGTTCTTCGACTACGACAACGATGGATGGATGGATGCCTTCATCCTCGGTGGCCGCCGCCTTGACGGAGTTCCGCCGGGCGCGAGCAACAAGCTCTATCACAACAATCGCGACGGTACCTTTACGGATGTCACGGCCAAGGCTGGCCTCGTCGACGCAGGATGGGCCTGCGGCGTGTGCGTCGGCGATTACAACAACGACGGGTTCGAA
The DNA here is from genome assembly GCA_963819455.1 of uncultured Acidobacteriota bacterium. Taxonomy (GTDB): domain Bacteria; phylum Acidobacteriota; class Terriglobia; order Terriglobales; family Acidobacteriaceae; genus Sulfotelmatobacter. The sequence continues at coordinate 72,124 of CAWFWF010000004.1, read as the reverse complement.
GATCTCTACCTGACCTATTACGGACAGAACAAGCTCTACAAAAATAACGGCGACGGCACGTTCACCGACGTAACCGAGAAGGCTGGACTGAAGGATTCGCAGCGCCGCTTCGGCTCCGGCTGCACGTTTGTCGACTACAACCGCGATGGCTTCCTCGATCTCTTCGTGTCCAACTACGTGGAGATCGATCTCGCGACTGCCCCCAAGCCTTCGCTGCAGGTTCCCAACTGCAACTACGAAGGCGTCCCGGTGAATTGCGGTCCCGGGGGGCTTGGCATTCCGCATCACTCGCTCTATCGCAACAATGGCGATGGAACATTCACCGACGTTTCAAAAGAATCTGGCGTCGCTGCGTTGCGCGGCTCCTACGGCTTCACGACAGTCGCTTTCGATGCCAACGAAGATGGCTGGCAGGATATCTTCGTCGCCTGTGACGCCACGCCCAGCATGCTGCTGATCAACAATCACGATGGAACCTTTAGCGAGGAGGCCTTGCTGCGCGGCGTTGCGCTTGGCATGTCAGGCGAGCCGCTGGGAGGCATGGGCGTTGGCCTAGGCGACTACGATCTCGATGGCCACCTCGATCTGGTCAAGACTCACTTCATCAATCAGGCGACCGGAATCTACCGCAACAATGGCAAAGCAGAGTTCGAAGACATGACCGCGCGCGCCGGACTCGCGGGAGAGCGCCACTTCGCGGGATGGGGCACGGGAATCGTCGACCTCGACAACGACGGCTATCCCGATATCTTCATCGCCAACGGTACCTTCGCGCCGGAGTTGGAAAAGCTGTATGCGAAATATCCCGCACGCAATCCGCGAGTCATCTGGCGCAATCAGGGCGACGGAACATTTCTCGAACTCGGTGACGAAACCGGCACAGCGATTTCCTCCCGCCATATCAGTCGCGGCTGCGCCTTCGGCGATTTTGACAATGACGGCGATCTCGACATTCTCATCATGAACCGCAACGAGCCGCCGAGCCTGTTGCGCAACGACGCGCCGGCAGGGAATCACTGGCTGAAAGTTCGTCTCGAAGGCACCAAAAGCAATCGCAGCGCAATCGGCTCACGCGTTCTCGTGAAATATGGCGGCAAAGTTCAGGCGCAGAGCCTGACCAGCCAGTCGAGCTTTCTTTCGTCGAATGATCCGCGCTTGCATTTCGGCCTGGGAGCCGCGGCCACGGCAGATATCGAGATTCACTGGCCCACCGGAGCGACCGAAACTCACGCGGCCGTCGCCGCCGATCATTTGGTAACCATCCGAGAGGGCGAGGGAATTGTGAAGGGACGTCCCTTCCGCTAGGAATGTGGGTAGAGAAGGTGGGGACGGACGCATTCGTCCGTCCCGCGATGGCGAAGCCGAGCGAAATGCGGCGAACCTCAGCGGCCAGAACGTGCGATTAGACGCCGCGCAGTTCCTGCCTGTGCCATGCCAGCACCAGCGCCATTCCGATGATCATCAGCCCTCCGCAAAGACCGATCCAGATTCCAAATACTCCCCAGTGCAAATAGAAGCACATCAAATATCCTGCGGGAAGTCCGACGAGCCAGTAGGCGATGAAGTTTGCGATCATCGGAGTCTTTGTATTTCCTGCTCCGCGCAAGGCTCCAGTCGTGACGGTTTGCAGTCCATCGAATAGCTGAAAAGCCGCTGCCACCAGCAGCAAGTGCCCGCCCATCGTGATGACGGCTTCATTCGGCGTGAACCACCCGGCGATCATCCGTGACGCCGAAACAAATACCAGTCCCGAACAAGTCATGAAAGACAAAGCCAGCATCACGGCGGACCATCCTGCGCGCCGCGCTCCCGCATAGTCTTGCCTTCCCAATTGTTGCCCAACCCGCACTGAGGCTGCGGAACTCAATCCAAGCGGCACCATGAACGTCAGCGCCGCGCAGTTCAATGCAATCTCATGACCCGAGAGCGGCACGGGACCCAGCTTCGCAGCCAATGCGGTCGCACCGGAAAACGCGCCCACCTCCAGCAGGATCTGCGTCGCGGCCGGCGCTCCAAGTTTCAGCAGCGCCCATATGCGTACATATCGATGCGCAAAGAGTGGCGGGCATTCTTACGCTTCGTCTCCACCCACAGCAACGTTCCCGCAAGCACCAGCGCCATGTACACGCGCGCCAGAAACGTCGACCACCCGGATCCCTCAATTCCCATCGCCGGAAAACCCCAGTGGCCGTAAATCAGGAGCCAGTCCCCGAGCGCGTTCACAATATTCGCCGACACCACCGCAAACATGATTGGCGTCGCGACATTGAGCGCCTGCAGATACCGCCGCAGTGCGAAAGTACAGAAGCAGCGGCAGCGTTCCCCAGTTCAAGGCGCCTGCAGAAATGGACGCATCGGCCCCAGCAGTTCCGTGCCGATGCCGAAGCGCAGCATCATCGCAGGCCAGCACGAGATCGCAAACATGAACATCGGAGCCAGCACGATCGCGAGGGCCGTTCCGTTGACCAGCGAATGCCAGGCATCATGCATATCCTCACGCCCGTAAGCTTGCGCGACCAGAGTGTCTAGTCCAAGCAACAGTCCGCCACCGAAAATTGCCAGCGCATGATAAAGACTCTGGCCCAGTCCGGTCGCTCCGATCGCAACCGCACTGTCTGGGAGCCTTCCCACCATCAGGGTATCGACGATGCCCATGCTCATCCACCCTACTTCCGCGAGGATGAGCGGGAGCGCGAGCCGGAAAGTGAGTCGAAACTCCTGCCCGAGCGATTTCTCTGACACCGCTTGAAGTTGCACGCCCATGAGTCTTTCGAATATATCAACTGAAAATTTATGTGCTTACCGATTCACGCCGAACTGCCAGACCGCCGTAGCGAACGGCGACAGCGATAAGCCAGCGCGAATGTTAGGATCGGGCACAGCTTCATTCCGAAAATCGGCCTTTATGCACAGTCCATACATGGCTCGCGCCATTCAGCTTGCGCTCGAGAACGTCGCCTCCGGCAATGGAGGTCCTTTCGGAGCCGTAATCGTGCGCAACAACGCCATCCTCGCTGAGGGCGCGAATTCCGTGACCGCAACAAACGATCCCACCGCGCATGCGGAAGTCGTTGCGATTCGGTCAGCCTGCGCCCGCCTAAAAGCATTTGAACTGACAGACTGCGAGATCTACACAACCTGCGAGCCGTGTCCCATGTGCCTGGGAGCGATCTATTGGGCGCGCATCGCCAATGTCTACTACGGCAGCGTCGCCGCAGATGCTGCTGCCGCCGGCTTCGACGACTCGATGATCTATCGTGAGTTGGCGAAGCCTCTGTCAGGCCGTTCGATTCCCATGACTCAGTTGATGGCGGAAGAAGCGCGGGCCGTGTTTCGCGCCTGGAAGGAAAAGTCCGACAAGATCGAATATTGAAGAGATTTTGCAAGAAGTATTGAAAAGAAAAGACGAGCGGATTGAAACAAAAAAACGGCGTCCCCATAAGCAGGGACGCCGCTTCCAAGCTTAACTATTCTTCAAACATTGCGACCGCACTTACTCCATCACTACAAAGTTCTTGCGGCTTTGCAGCGTTCCGTTCGCGGTGCTTACGTGGATCGGACCGCTGGTGGCGGTCGTCGGAACCGTCGCCATCATGTGCGTATCCGAGAGAACCTTGAACTTGGCCGCGCGCCCATTGAACGACACGCTTTTTGTGCCCTTCAGGTGCGTGCCCAGGATCAGTACCGAAGTATTTTTCTTCCCGGAGAAGAGAGGCATATTCACGAACGGTGCCAGCCCCATGTTCAGGCTGTAAACCGTTCCCTGATTGGTTGTGCCGCCGAACTCCGTAACGCCGTAGAGCAGGCCGTCGGTGTACTGCACCGGAGGCGCAAGCGGCGACATCTGGCTCAGGTTCACCGTGTTGTTGAAGGCGAAAAGCGCCTTGTAAGTACCGCCGGTAGTCGTGTTGAACAACGTTCCGTCGCCATGTCCACCGCCATCGGCCGTCGAACCGTAGTACTTTCCATCGGTCGCGAGGAGCAAGCCTGCGCCAGGATATGTTCCATCTCCGAAGGTAGCGCCGAAGCTGTGCAGAATCGTCACAGCCATGCCCGTCGTCAGCTGGTAAATCGTTCCTGCGCTATGCGTGCCACCGTTCTGTGTGGTGCTGTAGAAATTTCCGTTCGCGTTCTGAACCAGTGGGCCGATCGGGAACGATCCGCCACTGGCGCAAGGGAAGTTGTAAGTGTTGTTCAAGACTCCAGCGAGTGACAACTGAACGATCGTTCCACAGAACGACGTGCCGCCTTCAGACGTCGGGATATAAAGGAATCCGTCGGTGCCCTGCGTCGGAGGCGCGATCGGGGCGAAGCCATTCGTCACATCGAAGTTATAGATTGGCGTGTAGACGCCGGCGCTGGTGATTTGATAAACAGTGCCCGCACCCTTGGTTCCGCCGCCGCTGGTCGTGCCGTAGAAATTCCCGTCATTCGCGAGAATCGGAGGTCCCCACGGGAACGTTCCATCGATCGACAATCCGTTGTCGTTGAAGCTGTGCAGTATCGTGAGAACGCCGGCCTGCGTCAACTGGAAGACCACGCCCTGCGTGCCGCTTCCACCTTGCTGCGTCGTGCCGTAAAAGTTGCCGTCCGTGCCCAGCGTCAATCCGCCGGTTGGGTTCGCCCCATCGGTCCCGCCCTTAAAGCTGTAGAGAATCGTCTGCGTTCCGGTCGTGCTCACGGAGAAGACCGTTCCCATGTTGGAGGTCCCGCCGTTGTATGTCGTCCCGTATAGATTTCCGTTGGTTCCCTGGACCAGGGTGACGTACCACGGATTGGCTCCGCTCGCCGAGCCTCCGGCGAAGTTATACAGAGTAGTAACGGTTTGAGCTGAGGCAAAGGCTGCCACGCAGAGCAGCACGCCAGCAATCAAGAGGATGCTTCGGATGTGCTGAAAACGATGCTTGGTAGGAGTCTGCGAGCGCGAAAATTCGGCGATGGAACTGGATGACATTGAAATCCCCCGGGGGAGAGAATCGGAAACTAACGGTGCGCAACGCGGCTGGGCGCACCTCTTGCATGACGCTACCGTACTCTGGGGAGCCTAGCAAGATGAAGAAAATTGCACAGATGGATGATCAGAGAAATGCTAGAAAACAGCCCAAATCCGTGGCATGAACGACAAAAAATGTCTATGCCTCAACCGTCGAATACCAGACGAGTCTAAAATCCGCAAACTCAGCGTCTTCCTTAGCGCCCTCCTCGGTAAAGCTTTTGTCATGAATCAAGAAGAAACACGTGATATCTGGGATAAATGAAACGAGACCTATTTGCCGCGCCGCGCTTCGGCCTCCGCCAGCCATCCGCGCCGTAGCTTCTCCGCTGCAACGTTGGTCAGATAGGGCTTGATATCAAGGATCGGCGTGCCATCGAGCATGTCGAGCCCGCGGACGTGCAGCAACCGACCCTCATGTCGCAGCAATTCAACAATTGTCAGTCCAATGGGATTAGGCCGCCTTGGCGAGCGTGTCGCAAACACGCCGTGCGGTCGGTCATCGGAGGGCGGACGCGCAGTGAGTTCAACCCCGTCGACGCGGTCAAACTCCCACAAGATGATCAGGTGAGAAAAGCCGCCGATATCCGCCAGGCCGGTTTCAAACTGCGGCAGGATCTCAATCGTCCCTTCAACATCATGTTTGGCATTCAATCCCTTCGGCACTTCCGCCGTATTTTTGTAAACGCTGCGGACGTGCCCAATAGCTTGTGGTGAGAACATGATTGCAAACCTCTCTTTGATCGTAAACAGTTTGTCACAAATCATCGCGCCGTGAATTTCTGGACAACGATTGGTTTCGGCAGGAACGAAGAAAAATATCGATTCCCTCAACCGCCAAATGCAAGACGATCTCTCTCCGCGAATTCAGCGTCCACCTCAGCTACCTCCGCGGTTCGAGCTTTTGCTATTTCCAGAAAATCTGACGCAGGCAGTGTTTCTCGTCCGCGATGCTTCGCAATAAAACTTTACCTCCCCTTTACGAATCTCTAACCAGCGAAATGCAACGCCGCTAAAACGCCCGCGCATCACAGGCCCTTAAGCGCGAAAGAATCGGTGCGACGATCTTCGCCACACAACGGTCACGGCTTTTACTTGCAACAAACCAAACTCTATTAAGGAGAGTCGTTCATGCGCAAAGCCCTTTGTCTATTCGGCGTCATCGTTCTTTCATCCCTGGCCGCAACCGCTCAGGAAGACCGCCAGGAAATCAGCTTTCAAGGGACGGGATTTTTTACTAACGGCGCCAGTGGCAATGGCACGACGTATAAGACCACCGAGACCGGCGGCTTCATCGGCACTTACCGCTATCACTTCAATCGATGGCTTTCGGCCGAAGCCGCTTACGGCTTCGATCTCAACTCGCAAAAATTCACTTTCAATTCGCAGGACTTCCGCGTTCAATCCGGCATTCATCAATTCACCGGAAGCTTCGTCCTGAACCTGCCTTCCAATTCTCATTCCAGGTTCAACCCGTACTTGCTCGCCGGAGGAGGGGCGCTACTGTTCTCTCCCACCGGCGACCAATTCAATACGATTTCAAACGCGCAGTCGCAGACAAAAGGAGTGTTTGTATACGGTGCGGGCGTCAACTACGCGATCCACAAGGGCATCGCGCTGCGGGCAGAGTACAGAGGATTGGTCTACAGCACACCCGATTTCGGCTTCGGAGCGCTAGCTACAAATTCGATCACGCACACCGCCGAGCCTTCCATCGGAATCACTTTCCGTTTCTAGGGGGCTCGGAAGGAGGGAGTGAGGCTCCAGTTCCAAATAAAAACGCAAGGCTGCGTGCGCGCAGTTGGCACAGTCGCGCGGTGTCATCGGTTATCTAGTGCTGGGCATTTAGTTTTTTTCTTGCCGGGCCAGAATTTTCACGAACGGGAAAGTCTCTTGTGTCAAACAATCGCCATTTTATTTCCGGCGGTTTGACAAGGAGAACGAGCGCCACTTCGGTCCGCCGGCCCTGGAAATAGGCTAGTCGAATCCTGTGTGCCCCTGTTTCCAATCGGATACTCCCACGCGCGCTTTGCGCCTGTCCTGGTCCGTCATTGTCGGCAACCAGTTTGTCATCCACGAAGACTCTGGCGCCGTCATCGGACATTACCTCGAACTGGTACTTGCCAGGCTCGTCAACGCCGAACATACCTTGGTAGTTGATCCCAAACCACTCCGTCCGGTCTGTGATGCCCGCAACTCCAGCGGTGAAGAAACGTGAGTAGACGGCTAGAGAGGTCGCGTAAATCGGTGCAATGGGTTCCATCGAAGGGTACCGGGGAAGACTGAAGGTCCCAGGCTCCAACAGGTAAACATCTCCGCAAAGGCCTCCCTCAACCGCAGTTGTCCCGCCGAACGATGTCGTGGGATTTCCTTCGATTGGGATATGCCAGCCCTCACCCGGAAAAGGGACCAACTGCAGTTCGGCTGAGCCTAGCGCCCCCGTTACTGTGTCTCGCAATACCAAGCGCGCCGTAGTTGCACTTTGGGCGTCGAAGCCAATTTGTCCCCGAAGTCCATTAGCGGCTACTCCGAGAAGTTTCTCCCGGGTTAGAACTGCTTTGGCTTTGCCCTGAAAATGTCGAAATGGAACTCCTCGGTAGTCAAATGTGCAGATGGCGAAATCGAAGTCGATATTTCGACTAGTTTCGGATGGAGCAATGGGAGCAAAATAACTGGCGGGAACGATATAGTCATACTTCGCAGTGCTCGCTTTGACCTTCTTCGCCTCCAGCAAGAACGAGGTCTTGACTAGATCGTCGTAGCAAGCTATCACCGAGAGTTCGAGTTCCGGATGTTTTTTCGCCTCGCTGTGGGCATTCTCCTCCTTGCGCAGTTGCGAAGCAGTTCCCTTATCGCCGATTTCCACCGGACTCGCCTGGACGGATTTTTCATCTTCAATTCTGTAGCCCTGGCGGTAGAACAACTTCAAGTTATTGCGGGAACTTTTGACGAATATGCGGTGCAGGCCATTCCTCCGGGCTGCCGAGGAAAGATAGTAGGAGATCTCATAAGTTCCGTCCGAACCACAAAATGAAGCACGATGGGGCGCACTTAGAACCATTCCTTCCGTCTGCGGTGAGGTCCGCTCGACCGCTTTATTCACGGACCGAAAATCAGAGATCTTCTGGGGCAATTCTTCCGATTGTTCGACGCGCTCGGATACCCGGAGTTGTTCAACCGTGAGGTCTCGTACGGGATTATCATCGGCGTCCGTTACTATCAGTTCAAGCACGGCAAGGCGGGTTACCACTTTGAATGTAAAATCAGCGCCTTCGCTTTCGGCACGTAGAGCGGGCTCCGGCAGTTGCGGCACAGTCTGACCATTCAGGTCCGGGCTGTCTCCCTGTCCAAAGCAGAGACTGCCAACGAACAGAATGTGCGCAAAGAAGACGGGCAACCACGCTCGACGCCGAGGAGTCGCCGCTACATTTTTTGGACGGTACCCAAACATAGCTTTTGCGCCTCACTCGGGTTTTTCGGCGCTGTGTAAAACGCAATATCTCGCGAATCCTCTTCCTCGCCGCTAGACTTCGGTTTTACATCCCGCGCGATCATTCGCTCCACGTGGACACGACGAAGAGATTTCACGCCGATACTTTACGCCGTTGAAACCGCGAATTCCAAGGGTTAAGTCTTGCTATCAGGACATTGCGCTGGCCTACTATCCTGAAGCAATCTATTTCATTTTCTTGTCACGCCTCGGCCATATACAACTACGCCTCCAATCAACGATTGCTGGGACGTCCCGCCAAATTGCCTGAGCCCTCCAGCTATCTGCGCTGCATAAGGGATACCTCGGTTGACAACGCTTCCGCGGAAAGGCGAAAATCTCTCCTGTTACGTCGCTCCTCCCCAATCCCTCCCGTTCTTTGCTTGTGGCGACTGATGTTTGAATGGGCCCGAGCAAGTCAGACATTCACAATCCTTTGGAGGTTCGCCATGACGCGCATCTGCCTTTCGGTTCTTGCCGCCTGCATTTTCTTAGCAGCCTTGGCATCGGCACAGAATAGTGCTCCACCACTTGTCGCCACTTGGAACGAATTTCATTCTCATAACATGCAGCGCTGGAATCAGTCCGAGACGGTGCTGGGAACGAGTAATGTGCACAACCTGCAACTCAAGTGGAAATTCCAGACGAACGCGCAAGCGGGCAGTTGTCCTACCATCGTTAATGGAGTCGCCTACGTCGGCTCCGATGACGGCGTCCTCTACGCATTGAACATCAACACCGGCACTCTTCTTTGGAGTTATCCGACCGGCGGCGGCGAGTCCACCCCCGCCGTCGTTGGTGGAACTGTCTACGTCGGATCCTGGTCTGGCAACGTGTACGCGCTTAACGCCAGTAACGGCAGTTTGCTGTGGAGTTTTAGCACCGGCAATGAGGTTCACTCCTCACCGGCAGTGCTGAATAACGTTGTATACATCGGATCAAACGACGGCAGTTTGTATGCGCTGGATGCTCGCACCGGAACCAAATTGTGGAACTTCGTGACCGGCGGAAACGTGTTCACTTCACCGTCGGTTCTGAATGGTGTCGTCTACTTTGGGTCCGACGACCACAACGTCTACGCCGTTAACGCTACCACTGGTGCGAAGATTTGGAGCTACACGACCGGCGCTCAGGTGGAATCCTCCCCAACCGTGGCAGGCAATGCGGTTTATGTCGGGTCATTCGACGGCAACATTTACTCCCTGAGCGCCAGCGATGGCACCAAACGATGGAGTTTCACCACTGGCGACTCGGTTCAGTCCACACCGGCCGTTGCTAATGGAAGGGTTTACGTCGGTTCATGGGATCACAAAATTTACGCACTGAACGCCAGCACGGGTAAGAAGGTTTGGAGCGTTACCACCGGCGCTCTGATCGTTTCCTCGCCTGCGGTGGCAAACGGCGTGGTGTATGTCGGTTCGTGGTTCCCCTCAGGGAAAAATATTTATGCGATCAACGCCAGCTCCGGCGCTGTGCTATGGACCTATGACACAGGATATTACGTCTGGTCCTCGCCCAGCGTGGTGAATGGCACTTTGTATATCGGTTCGGATACGAGCTTTTTCTACGCATTCGGGCTGAACTAGCCCTGACTTCATCCCGCACTTATGCCAACGCTGGCATAAGTGCGGAATCTCATTCTCTGTAGAGAACCGGCATTCGTGCCGTGGCGGCCGCGCATAATTTCCATGGCCTACATCATTGGCTGAGAGAATTGAAGCGTCGGAATCGGGGTCTCAGCTTCTGGCAACCCGGGCGCCAGAATTCTTTTTGTGCTCAGACGACACCGAATTGACAATTGCACGGGCGATCTTTTCTCCGCCGATTGAAGAAGGTTCGATTGGATTCGCGTAGTCATCACTCGAAGAACAAACAAGCCGCAAATCAATCATTGCAAGCTCAGACTCGATCCCTACTCTCAAAATCACGTCATTGAAAACCATAAGGGCAGTTGAGATTAATCGCTGATAAATTGGGTCTGGAAAGCAACCGTTGTAAATAGTGCAAAGAGTTAATGGCAGATGCGTTTGTATGCAGGCGCCAACCGCACGACGATAACTCTCCTCAAAGCCTAGTGAGATGTCGGCCAACGCTGATATCGCTTGAGCGGTGGAGTCGGCCGGAGAGCGAAGGACGTCTGAACTCATGAGGGCGTCATTTCCTCCGACACTCAGCACCAGGTGCGAAGCATCCTGAGGTAAGCGCCGCAACTGGAACCCGACATCCTTGGTGGTCGCGCCGTCTACGGCTAGTAAGGTCGCACGCCAGCCCACAGGCAGCAGTTGTCGAACTTGCGAAACGACGTCTGGGCCACCCGCAGTGTAGCGGGCGTTGTCGAAAATCGAATCGCCAAGCAACACGATATGTGTCATTTGCAATTCACCGGACTTCGCCCGCTAGGGGCTAGCGGTTTGAGGTGAAGGTTGTAAACATGCGTCAATACTCGTTGACCAGGCCGAAGCCACGACTCCAGCGCCAGTTTCGCCCGAACTCTTTCCCCGCGACTATTCCTCTTTCTTTTCTGCTTCGCGAGGCAGCGGCTTTTCGATCGGCTTGCGCGGCAGCATCTGGTCGCGCATGGCCGCGTCGTATACGAAGCTGGCCACAATCACCGATATCTGTTTCAAATCTTCGGGCTGCAGCCGGTCGTAGACGTCCATGTTGGAGTGATGCGTGCGCGTCTCGTATTCAATCGGATCCTGGATGAACTGAAATCCGGGAATGCCGACCGCATCGAACGACAGGTGATCCGTGCCGCCCGTGTTCCGCATGGTCATCGTGGTCATGCCCAGATCTTTAAAGGGCTTCATCCATGCTTCAAAGATCGGAGCGACCGCTTCGTTTTCCTGCAGATAGATGCCGCGAATCTTTCCTGTACCGTTGTCCACGTTGAAATATCCGGAAACTTTCGCCTGCTCCGCTTTTACCGTGACCGGTCCCGCCTCGCGGCGCAGCAATGTCGGAACACCTTTCATCGCCGGATCCTCCATCGGAGGCCGCGATCCGAAATGCTGTTCCACATATCCTTGCGAGCCCAGCAACCCTTCTTCTTCGCCGCTCCACAATCCGATGCGGATCGTGCGCCGCGGCTTGATGTCGAGCGCCTTCAAAATGCGAACCGCTTCCATCATCACGATGGTGCCGGCGCCGTTGTCCGTGGCGCCTGTGCCGGCGTGCCATGAATCGAGGTGGGCACCCAGCATCACGATTTCATCTTTCTTGTCGGTACCGGGAATTTCGGCGATCGTGTCGTACTGCATCGGATCGTCGTCGTAAAAAGTATTTTGCACGTTGAGTTCGATGGTGACGTCTTTCTTCTGATCTAGCAGGCGCGCGATGCGGCTCCAGTGCTCCGACGCCATCGTCAGTTGTGGAACTGTGGCCGTCTCTCCCGGCCGGTAGGATCCCCCGGATTGCACAAACACCGTCCCTCCGCCCGCCTCTCCACGGCTGTGATCGATCACGGCCAGAACCTTTTCATCGGCCAGAAACTGGTTGAGATCTTTCATGAATTGCCGGCGCTTCAGCATCTCCGACATGCGGAACGGCGGCCGCTCCCCAGGAATCTGGTATTCGCCCGTCTTCGCGAGTTCATCGTCGGTGTAGCGTTTATACGGTGCATCGGCAATCGGCTTCACTTCCGTGTCGGGTCCGAAGATGACGACCATTCCCGCCAACTTTCCGCGATACTTATCAAAATCCTTCTTGTCGACGATGTTCGCGCGAATGCATTTCCCGGTCACGACGCCATTCGTGCCAGGCGTCCACGCTTTCGCATAAACCATCAGCGGAACGAGGTCGGGCGCGGTCATGCGCGCATTGACATACTGATTTGCCCATCCGCGTCCAAACGGTCCCCAGGATTCGAGATGCGAATTCGACAGTCCCATCTCCGTGAGTTTGTCGCGCGTCCATTCGTTGGCGCGCTTCATGTTGGGGGAGCCGGTCAGCCGCTCACCGATCGAATCCATCAGGCCAGTGGCAAGGCTCATGACCTGCGAATTGTGGAATCCCTCATAACGAATTCGCGTGACCGCTTCGAGATCTACTTTTTCCTGTGACCACACCGCCGGAACGGTGCAAAAGGCAAGTAAGAGCAGGCCGACGATTCGGGCAGACCTCTGCATGATGAAGCTCCTGTGTGAAAAATCAACCGGGGATTATAAAGCCCGGATCGCCGCGTTATTGCAGTCAGAATTGTAAAGTTATTTCAATACACTGAGTGAGGTCGTCATCCCGACCGGAGCCGAAGTTCAGGCGGAGAGAGGGATCTCCCGATGCACCGGCCTGTTGCGTGAGCCAATTTCGCCGCCGCCCAAGCAATCGGGGCGCGAATGAAACGCAAGTTACAAGGGCTCCTTCTGTTTCGCGTCCGGCTCTTTCCGTTTCTCGTCCGCGTCCACCGAATACAGCATGTAGTGATCGAAGCTGTGGCGGCGGTAGTAGCGGTGTTTGCGGAAGTCGAAATAAATCTCCGCACTCTTCGGCAACCACAGCGTCGTGTCTTTCTTCGGGAAGGGAACCGCTCCGTATTCAACGACCTGATGCTCGCTCAGCAACTGAATCTCTGGCATCGGCTGCACCAGCTCCGCTTCCATGCGCACGATCTGGAATTTGTCGGCGGTGATCCAGGCTCGTCCCTTGAGAGCGACCGGGCGCACTTGATTCCCAGCCTTGTAACTGTGCATGTTGTTCGGACGATCGGTGCGCTGCCGGAAATGCACCAGCCAGCTCGCCTGTCCGCGCCAGTCGCCCAGACCCTCGCACGACATTTCAAAGTTGTCGCGCATGTCCGGATGGAAAACCAACGCGAGCGTCGCGAATCCAGTGCTGGCAATCTGGTCCGGATACCCCGAGAGCGACATTTTATCCGCGCGGAATTCATCGACCGAAAAAGTTCCAGGCTGCGGTTCGGAAATCGAAGCCACATAGTTGTACTTGCGAGTCTCCGTGCGAATCGGAATTCCGTAAGCGTCGAGAGACTGGTGAAACAAATCTTCCACGGCGGCGAAGCGGGCCACGTCATGAACAAGTTCTTCCACGCGCTTGCCGGATTCCTCGACCACATGCGCGGAAGGACACGCAACCGACGCTGCAATCGCCGGCTTGATCTCATCGATCCCAGGCGGCTGCCAGGATCTTACGGACAGTCCTGGAGTCGGCAGCGCTGCGATCGGATCGACGGCGAAGAGTCGAGGCGGACCGACTGCTCCGGCGCCGGAAAACGCGACGTTGGAGCCCTCCGTGCCAAACTCTGCGATGAGCGTGCGCACCTGCCCCGCCATCGGATGCCGCGGCGATTGCTCCAGAAATGTGTTCAGGGCCTGAACCGCTTCTTTATCGTTGCCCAGCCCGGCGAACGCTTCGCCCAGCACTAGTTGCGCGGGACTGGCGGCGCTCTTTCCTTTTGTGATCGCGACCTGAGCTTCATCTCGCGCCTTGCCATAATCCTTCTGACGAAGGTAAGTGTCTGCGAGCAGATTGTGCGGAAGCCAGTTGTCGCCATCGGCCAACACGGCCCGTTCGAGTGCCGACCGCGCCATCGGATAATCCGCACGCTCCAACCCGGTGCGCCCCAACAGTGTGAGTGCTTGCACGTTGCCCGGACTCAGATTTGTCGCGGCGCCCAAATATATGCCCGCTTGCGCGTAATCCTTCTTCTGAAAATATAAGTAGCCCAGCAGGAAATTTAGATCGGGATTCGCCGGATCGAGCTTGTAAGCCAGGTCCAAATGTTTTTGAGCGTCCAGCAGCTTTTCCGATTTCAGCGACAAGATCGCATGCTTGACCTCTTTACGTGCCTTGGGCGGCATGGCACCGTCCCGCGCTTCCAAATGAATCGCGGTCGGATCATGATTCATCACGATGCTGATCTCCGCCGGGCGCAGAGAATTCATCACCTGTAATTCCTTATGCGCGCTCAGATACCCCACCGCGCTCACTTCCACGTCATAACTTCCAAAGGGAATGTTGGTGAAGACGCCCTTCGACGTATCCTCTGTCGTCTGCCACGTCGCCGTGTTGTCGGAGCGATTGATCAGCTTCAGCAGCGCTTGCCGGTCGAGCTGAGTGGAAGTGCGTTCCGCAAAGACGGTGAAGATGAGCACCGCGGTACCAGGAGCGGTCTGATAGGAAACTGAGAAATCCTGCAGCGGGCGCGCATCATTCAATCCAGCCCGTTGCGCGAGCGCGACCGCCGCGAGGGCGAAGCATAGGACAAGGTGTGGGAAGAACCGCGGAAGAGAGCGCGTCCACATGGCACGGCCGCAAAACATAAGGTCGGCAGAAGTGTGGCATACGCCTTCTCGCGGGTCAAATAGGTAGAACCAGGTGCGAGATTATTCCTTGGCAGCTGGTTTTTCCGCCCCAGGCTCCCCCGGTTCGGCCTTCTCCCCCTCGTGTCCGGCAGAAGGCTTTCCGTCGCCCGCGTCGCCATTCTTCAGGATGTATTGCACGATCACCGAAATTCGCCGGTTCGAGGGATCGAGCGGAGCGTCCGCTTTTCTCAACCGCTGATCGGCGAAGCCGCGAACCTGCGTGACCTGATCCGCTCGAATACCGTGCGCTTGCATCACCCGGCGTGCCGCATTGGCTCGATCCGAAGAGAGTTCCCAGTTTCCATACGCCGCCGACGGCGCATACGGTTGGGAGTCGGTGTGTCCTTCGATCGACAGTTTGTTAGGCAACTCACCCAGTTCCTGCGCCAGTGTTTCCAGCAGCTCTCCTCCGTTGCTGTTGAGTTTGGGACTGCCGCTGTCGAAAAAAGTTCCGCTGGCAGATTCGGAAAGTTCGATGCGCAACCCCTCGGTGGTTACCGTCATTTCGATGTGACTTTTCAGTTTCTCGAAGTCCGCCATCTGCCTCATGGCGTTTTGCAGTTGCTCTTTAAGCTTGGGCATGTTGTCGCGCGTGAGGACAAAGTTTTCCCCCACGCCCTGCATGCTCGATCCGACATTTTTCGACGTGCCTGTCGGATCTTTGAAGTATCCGCCAACTGCCTCCTGCACTTTCTTGCTGCTGTTGAGAAGCCACAGAACGATGAACAAAGCCATCATCGCCGTGACGAAATCGGCATAGGCCACTTTCCACGCGCCGCCGTGATGGCCGCCGTGTCCGCCTTTTTTCTTCAGAATGATGATGGGACGTGTTTGATCCATAACGATGACCGCAACAACCAGCAATTAAAGTTGTCATCCTGAAGAGCGCGCCAGCGCTCTGAGGGACCTTACGAAGCGAAGACATCGGCAAGAACGTCCTTAAGACGCCGCTGCCGCTGCCGCTGCCGCTGCTCCTCCCTTCCTGCAAGCCTGCTCAAGCTCTTTGAATGATGGACGCACATGCCCCGGAACTGCGCGCCGCGCCACTTCCACAGCCATGATCGGCGCAGTGCCCTTCAGGAATGCGACCATCAGCACACGTAAGACGTAGAGAAATGCGTGTTCCTCTTCGGCAGCCTTAGTCATGTTCGCTGCCAGCGGACCGACAAGGCCGTAACACAACAGAATTCCGAGAAATGTTCCAACCAACGCTGCGGCGACTTTATGGCCAATCTCTTCGGGTGGACCGCCCAGCGCGCCCATCGTGATGACAACGCCCAACACTGCGGCCACGATACCGAGTCCCGGAAGAGAATCGGCCATAGTTCCAAGAGCGGTGGTTGGCTGCGTCGCATCGTGATGGTGCACTTCGAGATCGAGGTCGAGCATCTGGTCGAGATCGAAGGCGTCCACGCCAGTGATCGCCATGCGCAGCGAGTCGCAAACGAAATCGCACACGTGATGATTCTTCAGAAAGTTCGGGTTCTTCGAGAACACAGGACTCTTCGAAGGCTCTTCCACGTCGGCTTCAAGCGCCATCAATCCATCTTTGCGCGCCTTATTGAGCAGGTCATACATCATCTTCAGCGTGTCCAGGTACGTCTGCTTGCCAAACTTTGAGCCGGTGAAGACGCCCACGATGCCGCCGACAATTTTCTTGATAATGTGCAGCGGGTTCGCTACGAATAGCGTCCCCAGCGCCGCTCCGCCGATGATGATCAATTCCGCTGGCTGCATCAGCACCCGCAAATTGCCGTGCTCCATGAGATATCCGGCGACAATGCAGCCGAAAACCACGACGATGCCGATGATCGCAAACATTCCTAGCTCCCGGTGGAAGAGTTGCCGCCTGCCGTTTGTGCACGCGTGCGCCATGCCGAGCTTTCGGCGAGCGAATGCAGTGCCCGCTCGACGATCAATTCCACGGTGTCATCGGGGAGTGCGCTGGCTTCGCCAATCGAAACCGGCAGGGAATGGCGTTCTCCCCACCACTCAATCCCTTCTCCCGCGAGGGCGCGCCGCAAGCGCTCGCGGACAATGTGAATGGCTTCCTCGCGGCAGCCGCTCAGGATTACGGCAAACTGGTCGTCCTGCCAGCGGCCCACGAAATCGCTGATCCAGATCGTGCTCTCGAGCGTGCGCGCCACGACGCGCAGAAGGCACGCCGCCGCTTCCGTCCCAAGATTCGCACTCATGCGCGCCAACTCATCCACGCGGATCAGCAGCAATCCAAAAGGCACGCGCAGTTCAACCAGCGAAACCAGCGCTTGCCGTAAGTGCGATTGCATCATCGCCCGGTTCGCCACGCCCGTGATCGAATCGACGCAGCTCAAAAGCTGGCGCGAAGATTCTTTCCGGTCGGGACTTAACGATTGCTGCTGGTTTTCGAAAAGCTCCACCGCGCCGATGATGGAGCCGTGCTGGTTATGAACGGCGACCGCCCGGATACGCACAGGAATCTGGTGCCCGGCGCGATGGTGCAGGAATCCGGTGGTCCACGCGGCGTGCGAAGTTTTCATCGCCAACGCCACCGGGCAATCTTCGCTGCAGAACTCGCAGCCCGGCTGGTCGCAATGCAGCAGCGGTTCCGAGACGCACGAGTGGCCGATGACCTCATGGCGCGCGTATCCCGTGATGCGTTCCGCGCCTTCGCTCCACAGCACGATTTTCTTCTGCATATCCACGACGCAGAGACCCGTCGTCAGGCTCTCCAGAACAGTGCGGTAGATTTCGTTATCGTCGAAAGGAGACATGCAATTGGCACCGAAACGAACTCCGGCTACCAACTCTCATCGGCAGGATTTTTCCGGACTTCAGCCCACAGTTAGTCGTCGAGTTTTCACCGGATACTGCTAAGTGGCTTTTTCTGCAATCACTTGAAGGTCTGGCACTTTATGGGTAGATATGGCCCGGAAGTGCCATAGGCAGGAACCTGCACAGCGTCTTATTTTCTTTGGTGAGCAGTTCTGGGGGAGGGCTGCCCGGGCGTCTCGGACTCGAAAGAGTCCTGAGACGCTCGTTAATTTTTGGGGATGAATATGCGACCTGGCCATGAGATGCCACCCGCCTAACCCCACCATCCGCATGTCATCCCTCAACAGCGGCAAAGCCGCTGTGAGGGACCCACGACAGTGTGGACAATCGATGGAGTGGGCGGGAATGCCGGCCCAGCATGAAGCTTAGTTCGTGGAGATCGTGAAGTTCACGGTGATCCGGGCCGCTGTCTCCACCGCGTCCGCCCCTTGATAGTGGGGCTTGAAGTGCCACTGCTTCACAGCTTCCCGCGCCGCGCTCGAGAGTATCGGAGGGCCGCTGAGAATCCGCAGATCCTGGATCTGTCCTTCACGACTGATCATGGCCAGCAAAATGACCGAGCCTTGCACCTTCATCTGCCGCGCCAGCATGGGATAGTCCGGCTTCACCGGCTCGCTCACCATCTCCGCCGTGTCTGCGGACATCTGCACGCGCTCGGCAGCGTTGTCCGTGACATTGGCAGCACTCGCCTCAGTGTTAGCAAACGGCGCAGGTGAATTGTCCGCCTCGGTCTGCGTATCCGGCTGAAGTTCGACTTCCACCGCGTTCGGCTTCGACGCCACTCTGCGATGGGCATCTCCAGCCACGACTTCAACTTCAAGCGGAGGCAGCACGGTGCGCGTGGTCGTCGTGACGAATGGCGGGTCGGAGTCCGCAGGCTGTGCCGACGCGGTCAGGTGCGACTTGCCGGAAGATTTCTTCCGCGGCGCCAGCTGCGATTTTCCCGGCGTCGACTGTGCGCCCGGCGATGCCTCTGCGCGGAGAGGCCGGTCTGGATCGTCTGCCGCTTCCAGCGTGTCCGGGAACCAGAAATCGCGATCGTGATACAGCACCGAAACCAGGGCAACGAGGAGCAACGACAGCGCGATCGCCATCAGTCGGCGCTGCTTGGATTCGGCTGCCGGATTGTTCGAAAGTGGAGCGGACGGACGATTATCCGCCTTGGGCTCCAACGAATTTGTCTCGAACATGCTGGGACCTGGGACTTGTGGAAAACTCGACCAGCCAAGTATGCCCCGAAAATGGGCAAAAAACCAGCAAATCACGGATTCCAAGGTAATCATTTGGCCACTGTCCGACCATGCGTTGCCCGGTATCGTTGATTGCGAGTCATGGTAAGGTGGCGTAACTTTCTTGCGTTTGCTGAATCCCATGGGGAGAACACTGTCGAAACGTGATGAGCATGGACCCAGAGAATAACGAGCCGGAGAGTAAAGGGCCTGAGCAGAATGCTCCCAAAGCTGCCGGCTCAGAGGCGCCGCCTGCCGAAGCGACTGCTCCGCCGCTCATCCGCAAGCCGGTGTCGAACCTCGCGATGACCGAGCGCAAATTCGCCCAGACGTCGCGCCGGGAGCTGCTGAAAGTGGCGCCAGCCCTGCTTCTAGGCGCATTCGCAATCCCAGGTATTCAGGAACCATTGCTCAAGAAGGGCCTCGCTTTCAGCGACTGGCTCTCGGCCGGCCTATTTCGTGGCGGACATCTGGCAACGACTTTCGCCGATTCCGAAGTTGCGCCCTTCGAAAAATTTCCGATCAACGGCTACGACGTCGAGGATCCCGGCGTGATTCTTGAGAGCTGGACATTATCCGTGAGTGGCGCGGTGCGCCAGCCCGGCGAGTACAAGCTCGAGCAGATTCAGGCCCTGCCGCGCTTCCGGCAGAACACGCGCCACGTTTGCGTGGAAGGCTGGGACGTGATCGGCCGCTTCGGCGGTGCCCGGCTTTCTGATTTTCTAAGCATGATCGGTGCGGACACATCGGCCCGCTTTCTCACTGTTACCTGCGCCGATGACTACTACGAATCCTTGGATATGGCGACAGCGCTCCATCCGCAAACTTTGCTTTGCTATGAAATGTACGATCGCCCGCTCAGCCGCGAGCACGGAGCGCCGCTGCGTCTTAGTATTCCCACAAAGGTCGGCTACAAGCAGGCAAAATATCTAACCAGTTTGAAAGTCACGAATGTTCTGGACCGCGTCGGCTACTGGGAAGATCAGGGATACTCGTCCTTTTACGGGTTGTGAAGAGAATCTCTGGAAGAACAAAGCTTGAAAGAACAAAGCTTGGAAACACGAAACGTGGAAAACGTCGGGTGAAAGTGAACGGTGGAAGAGCGGCGCTTCAGCGCCGCGTCTAGGGCGATATAGGTAAGGGCTTTAGCCCCCGACCGTTGCCCAGAGGACAAAGATGAGCGTCGCGGTAATCGAAATAATACGGACATCCGGCGACGAGACCGAGATCGTCGGCCGCGCCGCGTACGAGCATCCGCTCGCGGTGCGCCTCTGCCATTGGCTCAATGCCATCTCTCTGTTCGTGATGGTCGGCAGCGGACTCCAGATTTTCCGCGCCTTCCCCAGTTTCGGCGCGAAGATTCCGCAAAAAGATTTGCTGCACTGGCCCAAGGCCTTCGCCATCGGCGGATGGCTCGGCGGCGCGCTGCAATGGCATCTGACCTTCGCCTGGATTTACATCGCGACCGGCGTGATCTATCTGGGATATCAACTCTTCAGCGGCAATTACCGGCAGGTCTTATTCACGCACAAGGACATCCCCGGCGTGTGGCCGATGGTCAAGCATTACTTCTTCTTCGGTGCCAAGCCCGAGCAGCACGAGGCCTACAACCCGCTGCAAAAGCAGGCTTACACCACTGTCATCGGCTTGGCCGTGCTCTCGGTCGCGAGCGGCCTCGCCGTCTGGAAGCCCATCCAGCTTTCATGGCTTGCCTGGATGATGGGCGGTTTCCACTGGGCGCGTCTGCTGCACTTCATAGTCATGTGGGCCATGGTGGGATTCGTTTTCGGACACCTGGTGATGGTCCTGCTCCACGGGTGGAGCAATTTCATATCGATGCTGACAGGCTGGAAAAAAGATCCCGAGTACTGACGGCAAAGGCACGATGGCCGAACGGAACGTAGCGCTGGACAACCCGGGAGCCGACATTGCGCGCGAGCAGGAGCTAATCGCACGCGTGCAGGCGGGAGAGCGCGAGCTTTTCTACCAACTTGTCCGCCCCTACGAAAGACGTGTCTACGCCGCCGCACTCGCGATCCTGCGTAACGAGTCCGACGCCGAAGACGTTGCGCAGGAAGCAGTTCTCAAGGCTTTCGCCAACATCCGACAATTTCGCGCCGAAGCCAAATTCAGCACGTGGCTGATTCAGATCACGGTGAACGAAGCCTTGATGCGGCGGCGCAGGCAGAAGACGGTCATTATGGAAGGCATCGACGACCGGCGCGATGAAGAAAACGAATATGCTCCGCGCGACTTTGCCGACTGGCGCGAGATTCCCTCGGAAGCGCTCGAGCGTAAGGAACTGCGGCAGAAACTGGCGCAGGCGCTCGAAGGCCTCGACCGCAAGTACCGTGAGGTTTTTGTTCTGCGCGATATGGAACATTTGAATATTCAGGAGACCGCGGACACGCTCGGAATTTCAGTCGCTTCGGTGAAGACCAGGCTGCTGCGGGCTCGGTTGATGCTGCGGGACATGCTCGCCGGAGGGTGGAATCAGGGGTGGTTTAGCCGCCTGCCTTTCGAGAAAGGGGCCAAGCCATGGTGAACAGGGACGCAGTTCAGTGCGAACACGTGTGGCAGGAGATCTCGAACTACATCGAAGGCGAAGTCGATCCCGGATTGCGCGCCGCGATGGACGAGCATTTCCGCACCTGCCAACGCTGTGCTTCGGTTCTGGCCGGCACTCGCAACGTCATCAACCTGTACGGCGACGAGCGCATGATCGAGGTACCCTCGGGCTTTGGACGCCGACTCGAGCGCCGGCTCTCGCAAAGTGCGTGGGCGAGGAATTCCGGATGGTCCACGTGGTCGGCATGGCTGGTCCCGGTAGCCGCTTTGCTCTTGTTCGCCGGCGGACTGCGCTTCGCGAATTCGCTGTCGGTTCCTCATCCGTCGAAATCAGAGATGGCGCAGAAGGGACGTAACATTCCCCCAGATCTCGTGGTGCTGGTTTCGACCGGGGCGAAGGATTTCCATGTGCCCGGATGCGGCGTGATCCACAACAAAGATCAGGTACGCACGCTGACCGCGAAAGAAGCAATCGATCAGGGATATGTTCCCTGCGTGCGCTGCCTTCGGAAGTATGTGGAAACTGCGGAACTGCGTCCCGGATCGCTGGAGTCCGTGGCGAGCCTTTACCTTGGCGATGAGCAGGATGCGGTGGAAGACAATCTCCATCGCGGGCATTAGCCATCGAGCGTTCGTTGTAACCGCAGAGAAAGCAGAGCAATCCGCGGAGGTCGCCGAGAGCCCCGAGCAAATTCCTCGGCGAGCACTTCGGGAAAGTTTTTCTCGGCGAACTCGACGCAGTGTACTCAGCGATCTCGGCGGTTAAAAGATCCGACTGAGCAGAGATAAGGCGCGGATCAGGTCCGCGCCTTTTGAAATCCTGATATCCGAGACTAGTTGTTCTTCATCTCGTCTTTCTTTCATGTCGTCGTGTTTCATGTTGTCCTGCTTCATTTCGTCCTTCTGCATGGCATCTTTCTTGGCGCCTTTCTTGCTCTTCTTGTCTTTCTTCATCTGATCGTTCTTCATGCTGTCGTTCTTCATGGTGTCGTGCTGGGCGTCGTCTTTCTTCATGTCATCCTGCTTCATCTGGTCCTGCGCGAAGGCGGACATCGAGGCGGCCAGGGCACACATCAGCGTCAGACTGCTCAGAATCTTCTTCATGGTTTCTCCTTGGAGTGCGTTCGTCTCTGCGGCGGGTTTCTCCTGCAGGCAAAGATGGGATGTGGCGACGGCAGAGAAGTTACGACGAATCCAAAGCTTTCACCACGAAGGACACGAAGTACACAAAGGAAAACCTATCGATCTAGGCCTTCGTGAACCTTCGTGTCCTTCGTGGTTGATGCTTTTGATTCTTCGTAAGTCATTGAAAATCCGTCAAACGCGATTACGACGCGTTAGGCGAAGGAATTTGCTGCGGATGAAAGCCATGCTCGTCCGGGTGGAGGATCGTCGCTGTAAGCACCGTTTCCGGCTCCGCGCAGGGCATTCTAGCGCGGAAGCTGACGCGGATTTAGCGTTCCTGACAGCTAGTCGTCCCGTAAGACATACAAAAATGTACATACAAAACGAGCTATGTACTTGCCCCCTCAATCCCTTAGGAATTTCAGGATCAGCAGGCTAGTTGATCGCGAGTAATTTTCAGGCCAGGAAGGTTCCCGAGCACCGTGACTGCCACCGATTCGGTCTTGAAGAACTCGTTGGCCAGCATGGAAACGTCGTCCGCGGTCACCGCCTCGATTTTTTCGATCAGCTCGTCGAGATCGTAGAAGCGATCGAAGTACATTTCCTGGCGCGCCAGATTCGACATACGTGAAGTGCTCGATTCCAGCGAAAGCATCAGGCTGCCTTTGAGTTGAGCCTTCGAACGTCGTAATTCTTCGTCGGGCACGGATTCGGTTTTCAATTTGCGGAATTCGCTGACTACCGACTGAACCACCTTCGCGGCGGAGGGCAGCGACGTTCCCGCATAGACCGCCAGGCATCCCGTGTCGCGATACGGATTGAGGTCGCTGTAGATCGAATAGGCCAAGCCCTGGCGCTCGCGGATGTTCTGAAAGAGGCGTGAACTCATGCCGCCGCCGAGCAGCGTGTTGAGAATGTAGCCCGCATGCCGCTTCTCATGCGCGATCGGATACGCAGGCACGCCGATGCATAGCTGCACTTGCTCCAGAGCTTTCTTGTTACGCAGCACGATGCGCGAAACAATTTTCGGTGCGGACGAGTGGAAGCCGTTCTGCATTGGCTTCATGTGCTCGAACTGCCGGGTCACCAGCTCGACGAACTTGTCGTGATCCAGGTTTCCCGCCGCCGACACAATAATATTTCCGGGCGCGAAGCGGTGCGCATAAGCCTCCAGAACGGATTCTCGGGCGAAACTCTTCACCGTTTCCTTCGTTCCCAGGATCGGCTTGCCCAGCGGATGGTCTTTCCAGAAATTCTGGGTGAAGATTTCGTGGACGAGGTAGTCGGGATTGTCCTCGTCCATCTTGATTTCTTCCATGATCACGCCGCGCTCGCGGGTGATGTCGGCCGGATCGAAGTTGGGATTCAGGACTAGGTCGCTCAAAATATCGAGCGCAGTGGGAACGTGCTCGTCGAGGACTTTGACGTTAAAGCAGATGCATTCCTTGGCGGTGAAGGCGTCGAGATTTCCGCCGATGCAGTCCACCTGGCGGGCAATTTCCTCCGCCGTGCGGTGCTTGGTCCCTTTAAAAACCATGTGCTCGATGAAGTGGGAGATACCGTTCGAAGCGGCGTCTTCGTCGCGCGAGCCGGTCTGCAGCCATATCCCGATCGAGGCGGACCGGATGTGCTGCATTTGTTCGGTGATGATCGTCAGCCCGTTAGGCAGGGTCTGACGGCGTATGTTGCGAACTTCCTTGGACATCTTTATTTGATTTCCCCGGACGGAAAAAGGACCAACCTCACTATTCTGACATAGGGCGGAAGGGCGTGCGAGAATAGTTTAGTCTTTTATAATCAATGGGTTACGTCCATTTAACGAGCATGAAACAGGCAAACGTCGGACTCTCTGTGATCGAACAACGCGAAGCCAAGGTGGCCTTTCTACAGCCGGCGTGGCACCGGCACCACTTGGCTGTCGACGTCCAATGCTCGGATGCGCGAGTGATGAGCAGTTTAAGATTAGAACAACGATGATGGATTCGACTGCAATCAGTCTCCTTGGAATGGGTAAGGAGGAACTTGCCTCTTTCGCCAAGAGCCTCGGCGAGCCCGCTTACCGGGCGGATCAGATTCGGGAGGCCGTCTATCGGCAACGAGTGGAATCGATCGACGAGATTACAACGCTCTCCCAGGCGCTGCGGCAGAAATTGTCGGATCAGGGGATCTCGGTTGGCGCTCCCGAAGATTGAGCAGCGATTTGTTTCGCAGGACGGAACAGTCCGCTATCTTGATCGGCTTTGCCGATGGACAGAGCGTCGAGACCGTGTGGATGCCCGAGGGCGACGGCGGCGAGGCCGGCGATGGAAGCGAGGCTGGCGCCGAAGAACTCCAGGAACAAACTTCTGGCGGTCGACTCAAGCAAGGGCAGAATCCTGGGCGCTCGACGATTTGTATTTCGAGCCAGGTGGGTTGCGCGGTGGATTGCCAGTTCTGCCTGACCGCGCTGCTCGGGGTGAAAAGAAATCTCACCGCCGGCGAGATTCTTGGGCAGGTGTGCGCGGTGTTGAAAGATCAGAAGGTGTCTCCGCCGCAGGACCGCATCAATCTTGTCTTCATGGGCATGGGCGAGCCTTTCCTCAATTACGACAATTTCATCAAGGCGGCGCGGCTGCTGGTACAGGAAGTCGGGATTGCGGAGCGGCGGATGACCGTCTCGACTGCCGGAATCGTGCCGCGAATACAGGACTTCGGGAAAGAACAGATCCGTCCCAAGCTCGCGATTTCGCTGAACGCTTCAAATGATGCGCAGCGAACCGAACTCATGCCGCTGAACAAAAAATGGAACCTGCAGATGCTGATGGACGCGGCGCGCGCTTATCCTCTGCGGCCGCGTGAGTGGATCACCTTCGAATACGTGCTGCTGGGCGGAGTGAACGACAATCCGGAAAATGCGAAAGAAGTCGTGGAACTGCTGCGGGGAATGCGCTGCAAGGTCAACCTGATTGCCCTGAATCCGGGGCCGGGTATTGATTTCACGACGCCCGACTCGGATCGAGTGGCGATTTTTCAGGCTACATTGCGGGAGGCCGGGGTGCCGGCATTCATCCGGCGGCCACGCGGACGCGATATCTACGCCGCGTGCGGCCAACTCAAGCGTACGGTTGAGACTGCCACATTACCGGTACTGTAGAGCTTTTCGCTTTCTCCGGGACAGCTTCGAGCGGCGGCATTTCGACGCGCAGGATCATCGATCCATTTGCATGGTGCTCGGTGGCGATGATGCCGCGATGTTCCTGCAGGATTCCCTGGCAGGCACTCAGGGCGAGGCCATCCTCGGCGTTCTCGGCATCAACGGCGTCAGCTCCCAGCGGTTCGGTGGCAATCTGGAGGAAGCAACTCCCTTCGCGTACTCCTGAACTCACCATCATCGCGTTTCCACCGTTCCCGCTCAGCACGTGAATACAATTTGCCAGCAATTGCAGACAGACCTGTAAGAGTTGGTTCGAGTCTCCCGAAACTTTGGGGAGCGCTGCGTCAAACTGGGTCTGCACTTCGATCTTTAGGGTTTCCCACTGGGGCTGTGTGAGCTTCACGGCAGTGCGGGCCAGCGTGTTGAGATCCACAGGCGACTTTGGAGTGGGCGCTTGCCGGGCAAAGCTGATGAGGCTCGCAACCAGCGACTTGGTGCGGCGAACATGTTGGCCGATCCTGGCGGCGACTGAGTGCTGCTCGGTGCTCAGTTGGGTGCTCATCAACATGTCGGAATACCCCAACATCGCGGTGATCGGATTATTCAACTCGTGGGCCGCGCCGCCCAGCAACTGCGTGATCGAGGCCAGCTTCTCCGATTGGAGAAGTTGTGCCTGCAGGCGCTGCAGATTGTCGAAGGATTCACGGGATGCACGCAGCAGCCGGAGCAGTTCGCGATCAAGGAGCTTCTGCCGCAGGAACACCATGATTCCCATGATGAAGGCAGCGATGAACGTCAAAGCAAGGCGAAACAAGCGGATCCTTCCGGGGATTTCGCCGTCCGAGATTGTCCATGCGGCAAAAATCGGCAGCGAGAACACTGCGATCATGCTGAAGCGCGCTATCCACACTCCGTAGGCGGTCGAGGCTTCGATTTTTTCTGACGCCAGTGTGTCCGCGGAGGTGCGAAGGCCAACCCAGGTAAGGGAAGCCATTGCGACCACCAGCGGAATGTCATAAAAGCTACCGGTGTAATAGAGCTTCTGTCCGATGGCCCAGTTTGCCAACGTGGAACTGGCAGAGTAGCAAACGTTCACGCAGAACAATCCGATGAAAAGCTTGCGCCAGGCGCCGGTGCTGGTGACCCAGCAAGCCAGCAGTCCCCCAAGCAAGGCGGTTTTTTCCGCCAGATAGACTGCGTTCAGATTGTTGTTGTAGGTGGCGAGATCGGGTTGTACGTACTGCCACGGCATGACGATCAATACGTAAAGATAGAACCACCATACGAGAAGCAGGGCGAAGTCGAGCTGTCCAATGCCGCTCGTATTCTCTTCCCGCGTGATGTGTGGACGCAGCGCCACAGCCGCCATCAGCGGCACGATGTGGAGGAACAGAACCGCGTCCCATGTCCAGAGATCGGGGACATCCTTGCGAATGACGACCTCGTAATAGGTCCAGCAGAGTTGATAGACGAACCACAGTCCAAACCCGAGAGTGACCAGGGACCAGAAGAAACGCAGCCTTCCCTGCGATCGCAAGACCAGAGGAACGAATGCCGCCGCGCCCGAGAAGAGCAGAATGCTTTGGACGATGTCGCTGAATGCAGTAAGAGCGAAGGATCGGGGTAGAAATGCGGCGGCCGCCATGGCCACCACCATCAAGGCGATGTTTGCGGCCAGCCAGATTTTGAAATATCTGCTCATCGGTTGTTCGCTCGCGACCGTGCGAAGGCACACTTCCTCGACAGGTATTTTAGATGCGTCGTTACCATTACCCACGGTTACTGTAGTAACCTAGGCGCACACGAAGGCAACTCGGGGATGGAGAGCGAGCCAAAGATGTGCGGGCTACTTGCCGTTAGCCTCTCTCTTCAATAATATGCAGCGTTACATACAGAGCACCGCCACATTCGTGGAGACCGACTCCATTGAATCCGCAGGTTGAGCGTTACCGACAATCCTGGAGATTGAGGACCCCGCCGGACGCTGGGGAGACGCGGCGCATTGAGCGCTGGCTGGCGACGGCGCGCGTCTTTTTGGCCATCTCGACACTGGTCGCGATCCGCATGGATCCGACGGAGCTCGGGCATTCGTGGGCCGCGTACGGCCTGTTCGTCTTTTATATGGCGAACGGCATCCTCATTCTCATGTTGCTGCGACGGCGGCAGCATTCGACTTCGGCTTTCCGCTTCCTGGTTCATGCTGGCGACATCCTGTGGCCGGCGGTGATTTCGATTTTTGCCGAAGGTCCGAGGACGCCGTTCTTCCTGTTCTTCTTTTTTGCCTTGGCCGCGGCCGCTTACCGCTGGGGGCTATGGGAGACCCTGGGAACCGCCGCTGCCGAGGCCGTGCTTCTGTGGATCGAGAGCTTCCTCGTGCTCCGCGTATGGAAGGGCACGTTTCCGTTTTACGCTTCTACCGGGCTGCACATCAATGCGAAAGAGTTTCAGCCTGAGCCTCTGTTCATGTTGTCGGTCTATTTGATCGTGATGGGCCTGCTTCTCGGATACCTGGCTGAGCAGCAAAAACATCTGCGGGCGGAGAAAGCGCTGGTTACTGGAATCCTGTCGAAGGTGAGGGTCGAGGCGGGACTGACGGGAACGATCCAACAAATCTTCGGGGAAATGATTTCGATGTACGGCGCGCCGCGGATCATGGTCGCCTCGCAGGAATTGCAGAGCGAACGCGTGTTCGTGGGAGAGCTGGCAAAACCTGCTGGAAAGGCTCCTTTGGAGTTCCGCTGGATCGAGTCCGGATTGAAAGACGCGCAGACCTACCTCGACGAGTTCCCCGGCGACGTATGCTTCGCGTCAGTGGACGGGGACAAGTGGACGACCATGGCGTTGGACGCGAACGGCGCGCAGATCCCTGCCGCCAATCTTGCTCCAATTTCGCAGCTGCGCGAAATGCAACCGTTTGCTTCGATCGTGCAGGTGGCTTTTCTGTTCGGCAAGGAATGGCGCGGCCGAATCTTTCTCTTCGATCCGATCTGGAGAGGCGAAAAGCAGGAAGAACTTCGTTTTCTGCAGGGACTGGTCCATCAGGTCGGCCCCGCCGTGTATAACGTCTATCTTCTGCATCGGCTGCGCCGGCGCGCCGGAGCCGCGGAACGCGCGCGCTTTGCCCGCGAACTGCACGATGGCGCGGTTCAGTCGTTGATAGCGGTCGAGATGCAGGTGGATGTGCTGCGCCGGCAGGCCGAGGCGTCCAAACCGATTGAAGGCGAGTTAGGGCGCATCCAGGGACTGCTGCGCGAAGAAGTGTTGAAGCTGCGTGAGCTGATGCAGCAGATGAAGGCGATCGATGTCGATTCGCAAAGACTGCTCGGAGTGTTGACCGATACGGTGGAGCGTTTCCAACGGGAAACCGGGATCAGCGCCCGTTTCGTGACCGACCTGCAAGATCTGGATATGCCTCAGCGGGTGTGCCGTGAGATCCTGCGAATCGTGCAGGAAGGACTAGTGAATGTGCGCAAGCACAGCGGTGCGCGCCATGCCTTGGTCCGATTGGGAGCGAATGGGGAACGCTGGAGCCTGACCATCGAGGACGATGGCAAGGGATTTTCTTTCACTGGCCGTTATACTCATTCGGGCATGGAAGAAGATGGAAAGGGACCGATGGTGATAAAAGAGCGCGTGCGCTTGATCGCCGGAGAACTCACGGTAGAATCAAATCCCGGACAGGGTACCCGCCTGGAGATTACTGTTCCTCGAAACGAGGTCGTGCCACATGAACTTTAGAAAGACGCAGCAGGTGCGGCTGGTCATCGCCGACGATCATCCAATCTTCCGCGACGGCTTGCGCCGGTTGCTCGAGGCCGAGGCGGACTTGAAGGTCATTGGCGAAGGCTCCGATGGAGCGGAGGCGGTGAAGTTAGCTCGCACGTTGAAGCCGGACATTCTCCTGTTGGATCTCTCCATGCCCAAGCATCCCGGCCTGGAAGCTCTGCGGGAACTGAGCTTGCCCGCCAATGCGACTCCGGTGCGCGTCATTCTGCTGACGGCTGCGGCAGAGAAGAGCCAGATCGTGGAAGCGCTGCAATTGGGCGCCCGCGGCGTGGTGCTCAAGGATTCCGCCACGCAGTTGCTGCTGAAAGCCATTCAGACCGTCATGGCCGGAGAGTACTGGGTGGGGCGCGAGAGCGTTTCGAACCTTGTCCAATACCTGCGGACGCTGATGCAGTCGTCCCATGACGAGGCCCGGCAGAAGAAGTTTGGACTGACCCCACGCGAGTTGGAGATCGTCTCGGCTGTCGTGGCCGGGTACTCTAACAAGGAAATAGCGGAATACTTCAAGATCAGCGAAGATACGGTCAAGCATCACTTAAGCAATATCTTCGATAAACTTGGCGTTTCGACCCGGTTAGAGCTTGCGCTGTTCGCGGTGAATCAGGCCTTGCCGCTGAAAAGCATTGCCTAATAACGACTTAGTCACTCCCCCGAGGTCTTGCCCGGTGGCACTTCCGGGCCATTGGCGGGGGAGGAGCGTCGGACTACGATGTCCACATACGAATCAGCTGAGATGTCGGCGGATACGTGTAACCGCTTGTCGGTTATGGGTAAAGGGACGAGTATCGTCGGAAAGAGGAGCCTTGTGTCGAAACTAATGAAGCAGCTTTGGAGCGATGAACGTGGTCAGGACATTGCCGAATACGCAGTGATGTTGGCTGTGATTCTGGTCATCGTCGTGGGAACGATCCGCCTGATTGGCTCGAATGCCAACAACGTCTTCTCGCAGGTCGGAAGCTCAATTCAGTAACTGGCCCGCCGTCCTGCAGTTGTAGCGTCTGGACGGCGCGTCCGCAGCCGGGACTTGTGCGCGTCCTACCTTAAGCGTCCCGGACCGCTTTCCTCACCTAAGTTAGAATTCCGCCTGCCTTATTTCGGTGCGTCTACCGGAGCTGGCGTCGGTGTCGAGTTCGTCAGCGCAACCTTCTCCGAGCCATTCGAAAACCGCGTTAGATACGGGAAGAACGGAGTCAATTCAAACTCCATCTTTTCCCTAGTCGAAGTCAGCGCTACCGGTTTCGCCTTCGAAAGGTCCACCGAATCACTCCAGGGATCGACCCTCACACGGCCACCCAAAGGCAGCGCCGCGATCTGATCCAGTTTCTTCGGATCGAGCACGGGTGCGGATGAAAGCAGCGTGGACATGCGAACATTCTTGTCCGCGGAGAAACTGTTGCCCAGGTGTGGACGGATCAGATTCGGCAGATCGGCAGACTTTGCTTCCAAGGCTCGCAGGAAGAGTCCGGCGTTGCCGAGCTTGTCTTTGTAGGGAGAATTCTTCAGCATCTCCAAAGCCTTGGCATCGGCTGCTTCTTCGTCGGATTGCTTGCGCTTGAAGTCGAGACGGCGGAAAGAATCCTCGTCAGGAAAAAAGAGCTTGTCGTTGAAGGCCAGCTTGGTATCGAACGGATGTCCGAGAACAATGTGGGCCAGTTCGTGCGAAAGAACCATCGCTAGCGAAGCTTCGTCCGGAAGTACATCGACCAATCCACGGCTGATCACGATGGTATGGCCGATTGTGAAGGACTCGAGAGGCGACGTTAGAAGAACGCGGCAGCGAACATCGGTCTGCAAATCAATGTTGTTGGTGACGAGCAGGTTGTTTACGACGGTGGCGAGAACTTTATCGAGATCGCTGGACGGAGCAAGCAATCCGATCTTCTGCAGGCGTTCGACGGCGTTGTCCTCAGCCTGTTTTTCCCACATGC
The DNA here is from genome assembly GCA_963819455.1 of uncultured Acidobacteriota bacterium. Taxonomy (GTDB): domain Bacteria; phylum Acidobacteriota; class Terriglobia; order Terriglobales; family Acidobacteriaceae; genus Sulfotelmatobacter. The sequence goes on along the minus strand of CAWFWF010000004.1, from coordinate 40,741 downwards.
GCTCGGCCACCACGGGTGTTGCGTCGGCGGCGGCATCGCTCTGGTCTTTGATCGACGACTGGGGCGAATCCACGAGTATCTGTGTGAACTCCTCGCTCTTGCCCAAACCTTTTAAATCGTATCCCCACAGGCGGGTTTGTCCCTTGAAGTGCAGGGTTTTTGTGAGCCCTGTCTTCAGGTTGGATTCCTCGGAGTAGACGTATGCGGGGAGCCACACGCCGGGGCGCATGTTCAGGCGCCAGCTGTCGAAGTGGAAGAAGAAGTTGATTTTCGGCTGCGGTGCGTAGGTTCCGTTGAAGCGAACGATGTTGTAGTCCTGATCTTCAACCCAGATTCTGCCCAGGAATCGAGCTGTCTTGTCGCCGGGCCGCGGCTGCACATCGATCACGAGGCACCGGACTTCTCCGAGGAACTCGCGACGAACGAAGGTGAATTTGTAGTATTTCTTCTGGAAATCGCTATCCAGCAGCACCATCTGGGCAAAGCCCATGGGTAGGAAGTGCAGGGAGTAGACGCCGGTCAGCTTGGTTAGCATGCGGCGGCGGAAGCCTGCATCTCCGCTGACGAATGACACATCTTCGGGTCCGTTCGTCATGTTCAGCCGGCCGAGGAAGTATTCGTCGTTCACGGGAAAGGATTTTCCGTTGCTGTCGTTCTTCAGGTCCTGAAGATAGGTTTCCACCATCGGGTGCATGTGCCGCATCTGCGCGATGAAGAAGTGCTCGCGCTGCACGACCCGGTCGAGGACCTCGTTGAATGTTCCTGCGGCGGGAGCGGCCGTAATCGATTGCGCGGGCGCGGATACGGGCTCAGCCGCGGGTGCTGTCGCTGGCGGCGGCGCTGGGTCGGAAGCCGGAGGAGTCGCATCCTGGGCTGCTGCCGACAGGCAGCAAGCCAAAAGAGCCACAAACAAACTTGAATTGAGGTAAAGCTTTTGCATAAGAACCTTCTGGGAGCCAGTTAAGCCAATTGGAAAATGATATGCACGACGGCCGTCGAATCTGAGGGTTGACCGTCTCGCAACGCGGGTTTGAAGCGAATCTGTTCGGCAGCATGAACGGCTGCATCATCCAGGCCATGACCGAGCCCACGAACGACTCGTACCACCCGCAATTTGCCTGATGCCTCGAACACAACTTCCAGCAAAACTTCGCCTTCGATTTTCTGCGCGCGAGCTTCCGGTGTGTAGTTCGGAACCGGCTTCGAAAGAATCTCGGCCGGAGTCATTTTCGCTACCTGGGCGACGGGCCGCGCTTGCACGGTCGGCGGGGCCGCTACGTCCGAGCCTCCGAATCCACCAGTGCTGACTTGCGCCTGGGTGGCATGCGGAGCGCCGGTGGCCATGCCGCCTCCGAAGCCGGTGCTGGCCACAACTCCGCGAACGCCTTTCGCTCCACCGGAGCCGTTACCATATCCGGGACCGGTGGGCATGTCAAAGCCGCCTGCCGCGGCGATGTTCACCGCGCGCCGTTGAGTGTTGCTGGCAGCGACCCCGTTAGGGTCTCCGAAGCCTCCGGTTTGTACTTTTTCCGGAGGGCGCTCAATGGTTTGCGGCGCGGAGCTTCCGGTGTTGAAGACATTGGTCTTTACGGCCTGTTTGGGCATGACAGGCGCCGACGTCGGGATTGGATCGATCTTCTTTGCCGCCAGCTTCACTTCCGGAACCGGCGCATCTTCCACGACCCGCGGCTTGGGCTGGGGCACGGGCGCGGGCAACTTCAAAGCCGCTGGCGGAGGATCAAGCCTCGCCTCCAGAATTGGCTTCGGGGCAAGACGCTTCTGCGGCGCATGATTCACGGGCACCGGAGTCGGAACCAATTCGATGGCGTGATAATCCTTTTTCGGCCCTTCCATGATTTCAGGGTGAAGAACCGGGATCCACACGGCAACAGCCAAAATTACGATTTGAGTCCCATAGCTGAGGACGAACTCATACCACGGGGCTCTCCACTTCGGGAGCGGTGAGAACAGGATTGAACCGTCCGACGACGTCATATTGTTTTTTGATGCTTAGGGTTTGATAACACGGTCAACCACAACTAAGTTTCCCGTGTTTCTTACAGTTTTCTTACAACGCTGGGAGCCCGGGGAGGCAGGTTACCAGGACTTTGCACTCTCTGACCTCCACTGATGCACGACAGAGGCCATTCGCAGCGCTAAGGGGCGGCTTGAAACTCATTCGGAATCAGTGTTTTAAAGTCGCCTGGGGGAAGGCCGGAGCGGGTTCATAGTTTTGGATGGTGCAAAAAAATACACATCCATGAACAGTTTTCTAAACTACAGCGAATTGCGCAAAAACGCAACTCCGGCACCACCTATTTTTATGGCTTGGTGGGGCTGGCAGGATTGTCGTTTTTCAGCAAAACCCAAGTGGTCACGCCGATGATGACTGCGCCACCCGCGCCCACAGCCCAGGGAGAATTCAGGGCTCCGCCGCCAGCGGCAGGAACCGCTCCGGGACGCTCCGATTTCCTTCTTTTCTTCTTGCTCTGATTGTCGTCGGACGAATCATCGCGCGTGGTTTCTTGACCTTGCGCCAATAGCACAGTGGCCTTGCCGTCGTTCACGTTCAAGTCGCCTTTGCGGGCGGCGATGCGGACGGTTCCGTTTACATCCGTGACGTTGAACTCTGTCCAGTTCGAGGAAGCGGGCGTGACCGTGACATCCCCTGCGACTGCGCCGATGCCGCGGGAGGTGGAAACTGTAACTCCGCCGTGCTCGATGTCGAGTGCGGTACGCTCGAAGTGCACCAGGGAATCCGCAAGAACGGTGATGCTGGATCCGGGTTCATTGATATTTGCGATCGCGTCAGAGCGTGTCTGCAGCAGATCTCCGAAGAAGATTGCGGAAGACGAGCGAGGAACGTGCGCGCCATTTACCCAAGCGGGTCCATTAGTGTAAAGCATCGCGGCCGAGGAGTCTGCACAGAACAACGAAGCGGGAAACAGAATCGCCAGCACGCAACTCACCACACCGCGGAAAGCGGACTTGCCCATTCCCACACTCCGATAATAACTATGTTGGTTCCTGTGTAACGAATCGTACCCTTCGCGTTGTTTCAGAGTCAATGGCCTTTGTGAGGGGAAGACGTTTTTTCGGTGGAAAACTTATCCGTGGGGCCAGGTACTTTTCATTGAGGGATAAGGATTTGCTTTAGCGCCAGCGCTCGATCGCGCTCCACCAGGCGAGGCGCAGCCATTCGTCGAAGCAAGTTTTAGCCCATTGCCGATGGCCCCACCACTTCGCCCCGAACTGCGTGGAGTCGCGAGCCGCGGCGACGGAGAAAGTCTTGCCGCCAACTTCGTGGCGGAAGATGCTCAACGAGCGGCGAGTGTGGAAGTCGGAGGTGACGATGAGAACTCGCGAGCCGGCTTCGGTGGCTAGACACTTTGCAACGTCGCGCGATTCATCGCGAGTTGATAGCCCGGTGATCGGACAGATGCCGATCGACTTTGCCTGCGGAAGCTCCTCGATGTATTTCTTGACCAGATCTAGTTCGGTGAATGAATACAGTTTCGCCGCGGCGGGAACGTCGATCAAAACACGCGGGGCATATCCCTGATCAAGAAGTTGAAGGGCGCGGGCGGGACGCACATCGGTTTCTCCCGCGAGCACGACGATCACATCCGATGGTGCGGGTTGATCGAGGATGAGGAGCGACCCGGCACTTGCAGCGAACACGAGCGCGGCTGCGGCAAGGAGAGAGGCGAGAATCCGGTAGCGGCCGAAATGATTGGCTTTCTCGATCAGCAGAAGTTTTCTCCTGGCATGAGAGCGGTAAATCGTGTCTTCCCGAATTGGATTTTGCAACGCATCTAAGTCAGCGGCGCGCGAAATCGATTGATTTCAGCATGCTAAGATTGCGTTGTTCGCACTCGTAATCGGGCGTTCTTCGAGATTTTTCATGTCCACTTACTCTGCCGCAAGTACCTCATTCGATCAACTGAAGACCAGAATTCAAGAGCGCCAGGCGCGCGTTGGAATCATCGGTCTGGGATATGTCGGTCTTCCGCTGGCTCTTCTGTACAGCGAACAGGAGTTTCACGTCACCGGCTTCGACATCGACAGCCGCAAGGTGGAGACGCTGGCTAAGGGCGGTTCTTACATTTTCCGCATCGTTCCGGATGAGATTCAGGCGGCTCAAAAGCACGGATTTTCAGCGACCTCAGATTATTCCCAGCTGTCGGCGATGGACGCGATCATCATTTGCGTTCCCACGCCATTGAATGAATATCACGAGCCCGATCTCAGTTTCATCACCGATACCACGCATTCCATCGCTCCCTTTCTGCGGGCGGGACAACTTGTCATTCTCGAAAGCACGACATATCCCGGAACCACCGAAGAGGTGATGATTCCGATTCTCGAAAAAGAGAACAAGGCCGGGTTGAAGGCTGCGCGGGGCGAGGAGTTTGGCGAGAACAGGTTTTTTGTCGCGTTTTCTCCCGAGCGCGAAGATCCGGGAAACACTACGGTAGCGCGGCGCGATATTCCGAAAGTCGTCGGTGGACTCAACCGGCAGGCTTCGGAATTAGCGCAGGCGTTGTATGGCGCCATCTTCAACCGGACGGTGCCGGTGTCGTCTCCGGCTGCGGCCGAGATGACCAAGCTTCTGGAAAACATCTATCGCTGCGTGAACATCGCGCTGGTGAATGAGTTGAAGTTGTTATGCCTGCGGATGGGCATCGACATTTGGGAAGTGATTGAGGCGGCCTCGACCAAGCCTTTTGGCTTCCATCCCTTTTATCCGGGACCGGGGCTGGGCGGCCACTGCATTCCGGTTGACCCTTTCTATCTTTCATGGAAGGCCAAAGAGTGGGATTTCCGCACACGCTTTATCGAACTGGCCGGCGAGATCAACACCAACATGCCGTATCACGTGCTGGCTTCGGTGAGCAGCGCGCTGAACGGGCAGAAAAAATCCGTGAACGGCTCGCGCGTGCTGGTGCTCGGAGTGGCCTACAAGAAAGACATCGACGATCTGCGCGAGTCACCGTCACTGACGATTATTGAATTGCTGCAGAAGGACGGCGCGCAGGTCAGCTATCACGATCCGTATTTCCCATTTATCGGCAAGGGGCGGAAGTACGATCTGCAGATGAAATGCGCGGAACTGAAGGATCTCGGTCAGTACGACTGCGTAGTGATTGTCACGGACCACTCCGACTACGATTACGCGAAAATCGTGCAGGAAGCGCAGTTAGTTGTCGATACGCGCAATGCTACGCGCGGAATGGATAGTCCGAAGATCGTTCGCTGCTAAAAGCAAGACTAACCACAGAGAACGCTGAGCTTGCGCCCGAGTTCGCTGAGAGAAAACCTTAAGGCTTACACAACTTCTGAGGCGGGATAGAGCTGTTCTTCGTCGGTTTCCATGGGCCGGCGTTTTTTGGCGCGCTGCAGGAGCGCGGGGCCAGCGGCGATGCTGGAAAATACATAAAATAATGCCGCATTCGCCGGAATCTGCAGATTAAAGTCGAAAAAGCTGTGAACGAGAAGTCCCGTGCATCCCAAAGTGCACGCCAAGGTGACGGCGCTGCTCACGTCCGACGTCCAGTTGCCGATTTTTCGGACGGCGCGGCGATAGAGCACGACCAGAAACCACGCCATCACGCCAAAGCCGAGAAGTCCCATTTCCGCCAGCAGCTGCAGGTAGTCGTTGTGCGCTTCGTTGACAAAGAAGTTTGTGTAGAAGCTGCGGAATTGCGGATAGACGATCGGGAAATTCCGAAGGCCCCAACCCATGATCGGCTTCACACGAAACATGCGGACGGCATCTTTATCGATCGAGACGCGCATGCCGCCGGAAATCTCGCTACGTGCTTCGGTCGAGATGCTTGTGACTCGCGACGTCAATTCTTTTCCGCCTAACCACGCAAGAATGGCCACCAGCACGGCCACCGACGCAATCAGGCTGACGGCGATGCGCGCCGTTTTTTTCCGGCGGAGCATCAGGACAGCCACGATGACGAGCTCCACGAAAATGGCGAGCATGCCGCCACGCGAGCCAGAGAGGAAGATGGTTCCGATCATGACGGCGGAGGCGACTCCCGCGGCGATGCGTTCGCGCTCGTCGGTGAGGTGCGATAAAGAAATCACCAAGGGAATCGGGACCAGCAGCTCCATCAGGCCGGCATAGTGGTTGTGATTGACGTACGAGCCGAAGATCCATCCCCCCATACGCGGCTGGCGGATCCAGTAGAGTTTGCCATTGGGTGCGATGCTCTGAAGTAGCGCAAATGCGGCAAAGGCAAAGCCAAACAGTCCAAGGATCACCGCGATTTTGCGCGCCTGAGAGCTGCGAATGAGCATCTGCGTCGCCAGAAAGCAGAGCATGGCGTAAGCGCAGAACAACATCGCTCCAGAGATTGTGTCGTGCCGGTAGGCGCTGACGTGAAACGCGATCTGCGCCGTAACCAGCACGCCGAACGCGGCCATCGGCAGGAAAAGCGGATTCCAGAGGATGTTGATCTCACGATCAACCCATTGCTTCGCCAGCCAGAGAAGAGTCAGTGCCACGGAACCGACTTCGACGACGAACGTCGACCAAGGCTCGACGGCTCCGAAGGCGATCGGGCCGAACATCAGCAGGCCGAAAGTTCCGTAGAGGACGATTTCGCCGAATCGTGCCGATCGTAACCGGCGATTCGTTTCCGTCATGTTTCGCTGAGATGGCATTCAAGTATGGCGCGCGAGCGGCGCGTTCTTACGAGGATTTTCTCGTGAGATGGAAGTCGTCGACCCAGAGCTTACCACGGATCGGACTGCCCGCTGGAAGCCGCCGCAGGTGCAGAACGACGAGCTTGCAATCAGGGCCAGTGGTGAAAGTTCCATTCGCCGATTTCCAGAATCCCGCTTCTTTCAACTCGTCGCTCTCGTAATAAATCGTTTGCGTGTACATGTCCTGAATCGTGAAATGCGCGGCGCCCGCGCCTTCCATCTCTCCGCTCTTGAAATATCCGGAGAAGTCGTACGCGGTATTCGGTTGGACGGCGACGTACTGATAGATTCCAGCGTCGTTGATTCCGGGGCCGTTGAAAGCGATCTCCAAAGACCGCCGTCCAGAGTGCGGATCCGTGGGATCGAGGGTCAGGTTCACGCCTTGCTGCTTTTGATATTGCCAGTCGAATCCGGCATTCAGCACGTTTAGATTGAACCCGCCATTAACCACGAGGTTGCTCGCGGACGGCAAATAAGGCGTCAGGCCGAAACGGACGGCCGTCTGCTGCCATGCCTGGACCGCCTGATCAACCTCTTTGTGCTGGATGGAATAGCTGATGTAGGAGTAGGCGTGGCGGGCCTCGAAGGGCTGAGGCGCCTGGATCAATCGAGTCCAGACTTTAGCGGCGCCGGCGGTGTCCTGTTTGGATTCCAGCAAGGCGAGAAGGCTGGCGTAGGCGTCGCTGCGGGCGGGAAGAACATCGTTGAGCAAGGCATCGACATCGGGCTGGATGCGCCAGCAGAACTGGATAGCAGCATCCTCCAACGAAGGCTCGTTCGCAATCACGACGCGGAACTCGCGAAGTGCTTTTTCGTTCTCGCCCTGCACCAGATAAAAATTGGCGGCTTCCCAAGCAACGTCGGGCGTCATGGCGTCGGCGGCCATTGCGCGCTCGAGGGCGGCGGTTTGATCGGTGGTGTCCCCAAGAATCTGGTAAGTGCTCGACAAGTCGAACCAGTAGCGTGCTGAATGCGGCTCTAGTTGCGCCGCCGCGCGATACTGACCGACAGCGGAAAGCGGATCGCGGGCCGCGAGATCGTAGTAGCGTCCCAGGCGATTGAAGTATTCGGCGTTACCGGGATCGAGCCGCGTTGCGCGCCGCAGGCTCGTCAGCTCCGCATGGCTGGCGAACAGAAAGGCGGCAAATTGAGTGGCAGCGAGCGCGACGTAGGCGAGCGCAAGCACGCCTGCGGCGGCTGCAATCAGCCATCTTCGAGCTGGCTTATCCAAGGAAAAGGTCATAGCGTACGGATGGAAAATTCCCGGCTACGCGCTGCTGGACGCCGAGCTTTCAACCTCATCGTCCTCGTGATCGGAGTCCTCATCGCGGTAATAGCGCGCGTATTTGCCCTGATATTCGTAGTAGTAGTAATAATCCGGCGAGCTGAGGTCTACGGCGTTGAGCAGGACGCCGACAACTTTGGCGTTGACCTGCATGAGCAGATCGCGCGAGCGGCGCAAGGCCTGCTTGGTGGTTTGACCGGAGCGAATGACGAGCACCACAGCGTCGGCGCGCGGCGAAAGCACGACGGCATCGGTCACCGAGAGCGACGGCGGCGTGTCGATCACAATGTGATCGTATTGCTCGCATAGCAATGCGAGCACTTCACGCATGTTGGAAGAAGCCAGCAGCTCCGCGGGGTTCGGCGGCGGCGTTCCAGCCGCGAGAACGAACAGGTTGGGAAGCACCGTGGTGCTGGTAATCGCTTTCTCTAGCGTCGTGCTGCCTGTCAAAACGTTGCTGAGGCCGCTGTGTGGTCCCATGCCAAGAGTCTTGTGAATGCTGGGGCGCCGCAGGTCGGCGTCGATTAAGAGTACGCGCACGCCTTTTTGCGCGAGGACGACTGCGGTGTTGATGCTGGTTGTAGTCTTGCCTTCCTGCGGCAAAGCGCTGGTCACCATGATGATTTTGGGTGGCGCTCCAAGATTCGACAGCAGCAGGGAAGTACGCAGGGCGCGGTAGGACTCCGCCATCTGAGACTGCGGCCGGACCTGAGTGACTAGCTCGACGGCTTCTTTCGAAGTCGCGATCACGAGACGTTTGGGGTTCGGTCCATCACGCGCCGATTTCGATCCCAAGGGAATCATGCCGAGAGAGGCGAGTCCGGAGATCGATTGCGCCTGTTCTGTTGTGCGGACCGTATTGTCCAAGCCTTCCAGCAAGAACGCCAGACCAATGCCAGTGGCCAAGCCCAGGACGATCGCGAACAGAAGATTGCGCATGATGTTGGGCTCGATCGGCACCTTGGGCGGCCGGGCACTGTCGACGATGCGGAAATTATTCGACTTCAGTCCGGCGGAAACTCCGGCTTCTTTCAGCTTCTGGAGAAGTCCTTCGTAAAGTTGCCGGTTGGTATCTACGTCACGCTTGAGCAGGGAGTAAGTGATTGCACTTTCATTGAGCTTATTGGCTTCCTGCTTCTGCTTTTCAAGCGCGTCGTGCAGCATGTTTTCTCGCTGCAGGGCGGTGGTGTACTGGCCGCGAACTTTGCTGGCGACCTTCTTCATTTCCGCCTGAATCTGGGTGTCAATCTCTTTGAGCTGATTGTTCAACTGCGTGAGTTTCGGATAGGCGGGGCCGAACTGCGTGTTCAGGTCGGCTGCCTGAATCTTGATGTCGGCCTGTTTGGAACGCAGGTTTTCGAGAAGCTGGGACGCCGATAGCGAGGAGCCTCCCCCATCGGTGAGAGTGCCTGCGCTGGAGGCGATGGCATCGGGATCTCCAGACTCGACGAGGCGGTACAGGGATTCCTTGTCCATGCGGTCGCTCTCAGCGGCGGTGAGCTGCTTGTTGAGTTCGTCCAGCTTGGACATGATGATGTTCTGCTTTTCGTCGGTGCCCAGGATTTCGTGTTCGCGCTGGTATTTGACCAGCTTCTCCTGCGAGGTTTCCACTTTCATCTGCAGGTCGACGAGTTGCTTGGTGAGCCAGTCCGAGGCCTGCATGGTGGATTCGAAGCGCGTCTGGAAGTGGTTGTCGACGTACGTCTGCATCAACGTATTGACGACATTGGCCGCCATTTGCGGATCGGCGCTGCGATAGTGAATTTCGATGATGCGCGTGTTGGGACTCAGTGCCACGCGCAACGCTCCTTTAAAGCCGCCGACCATGGCAAGAGCTCGGGAGGTATCGGCTTGCAGGGAGTCGGGAGTCAGATCAAGTTGAGAGGACGAAGGAGGCGGCGCCTGTCCGGCAAATTCAGGTTGCTTGTCGAGATTCAGTTCGCGGATCACCTGCACCGACAGCGAGTCGCTCTGCAGGATCTTGAGTTCAGTTTCCAGTTCCGTCGGATCGTAGTAGTCCAAGCTGAAGGTAGCGGAGTTCTGGAAGCTGAGGCTGGTATCCGGCTTATTGATCTCGACGGTGCCTCCGGCCTCATAAACGGGGGTCATTTTCAGGCTGGCGATGGCGACGATGGAAAAGATCGTGGCCAGGCAGGAGAGGACTACCCACTTTCGCTTGAGAAGGATCCGGAGGGACTCGCCGATCGGGGATTCGTGCGACGGGAGTTCAGGGTACAGGCGCGGCCCATTCGGCCTGCCCAGGTCTAACCCCGCGGAAGGCTGAATCTCGCGAACAGCAGGGTTATTCGCCGGTACGAGGGATCCGAAATCCATGCCCGCTCCTCAACAAAATTTCACAGCTTCAAAGCCCCGCCCTGGGGCGAATTCTTGCAATTTCACCGAAATTCCCGTGTCGAAGAGGCTGGTCTATCGCGCAGGGATTTGTTCGCACTGGGATCTGGAGGTTTCGTCCGACATTTTAGCATCGGATGCAACAAAGGGAACTCAATTTTCGGAGGGAGCGGTTGGGGATTAGAACTTTCTAAGAAAGTTTGGACCAGGACCGATTAAAGCGAAAGGCTTTAACCACTAAGGACACGAAGGTTCACTAAGGAAAATCCATTCAAACTACGAACTTTTTTTGATCTTTCGCGATTTCGCGACTTGGGATCGGGGCACGACTTCTGGGAACTTCGCTATACTAGCGGGCAACGTTGAATCCAGCCATGACTCGGGAAAGCGCTTCCGCAAAGATTTTTATTTTTCAGCTTAGGGTATGAGGCACGCAGGATGAATTGGTCGGAAGAAGCAGTTCTGGTGACCGGCGGGACGGGATCGTTCGGGAAAAAGTTCGTCGAGATCATGCTGCGGGAGTATCACCCGAAGCGGCTGGTCATCTTCAGCCGCGACGAACTCAAGCAGCACGACATGCGAACCTCGGGGCTGGATCATCCCAGCCTGCGGTATTTCCTGGGGGATGTCCGCGACGCGTCGCGGCTGGAGCGCGCCTTCGCCGGCATGACCACTGTGGTCCATGCGGCGGCTCTGAAGCAGGTGCCGGCCTGCGAGTACAACCCCTTCGAGGCGATTCAGACCAACATCATCGGCGGCCGGAATGTGATTGACGCCGCCATCAATCAGGGCGTGCGGCGTGTCCTGGCGCTGAGCACCGACAAAGCGGTCAATCCCATCAATCTGTACGGTGCGACGAAGCTGTGCGCGGAGAAAATGTTCGTGCAGGCGAATGCCTATGCGGGCTCGCAGGAGTCGCGCTTCAGTTGTGCGCGCTATGGGAATGTGGTGGGCAGCCGCGGGAGCGTGATTCCGGTGTTTCAAGAGCAGAAAAGCCGGGGCCGCATCACGCTGACCGACTCCGCGTATGACTCGCTTCTGGCTGACGCTGGAGCAGGGCGTGCGCTTTGTGGTGAGCAGCCTCGAGCAGATGCACGGCGGCGAAATCTTCGTGCCCAAGATTCCGAGCATGCGGTTGGTCGATCTGGCGGAGACGATCGCTCCGGGATGCGAGATCGAGACCATTGGAATTCGTCCCGGCGAGAAGCTGCACGAAGTACTGGTTTCCGAGGATGAAGCGCGGAATACGCTGGAGGTCGAAGACCGGTACATCATCCAGCCGTCGCATTCGTGGTGGCGGCGCGAGAACTGGATCAACGGCACGCCTCTCCCGGAAGGCTTTCGGTATGCGAGCGATACGAATGACCGCTGGCTGACGAACCGGGAACTTCAGGAATTGATCTCACCTTCCGAGCGCGAGGAGCATCCGGTGCCGGCGCGCGTTCCCGCATAGGATTATCCCATGAGCACGACTTCTGTGAGCCCGGGGACGTTGGCGATCAATGGCGGCTCCCCGGTGCGCTCGACTTTCTTCCTTACGGGCGGCAGTCGATCGACGAGGCCGACATTCAGGCCGTGGTCGATGTGCTGCGCTCCGATTGGCTGACCACCGGGCCCAAGGTCGCTGAATTTGAGGAAGCCTTCGCCGAGCGCGTGGGCGCCGCGCATGCCGTCAGCTTCAGTTCCGGGACGGCGGCTTTGCATGGCGGCAGCATTTGCCGCGGGACTGAAGGCCGGGCGATGAGGCCATCACCACTCCGCTGACTTTCGCCGCCACGGCGAATTGCGTTCTCTATCAGGGAGCGACGCCGGTTTTCGCCGACGTCAGCGCGGACACGCTGAACCTTGATCCGGAGCAGGTCGAGAAGAAGAATCTCCGCACAGACGCGCGCCATTCTTCCCGTCGATTATGCGGGACATCCGGCGGATCTGGATCCGCATTTTAGAAATTGCGCCGGATCGCACGGACTGGTCGTGATCGAAGACGCCTGCCACGCTCTTGGGCGCCGAATACGGCGGGCGCACGGTGGGCAGTCATCGCCGATATGACGGTGTTCAGCTTTCATCCGGTGAAGCACATCACGACCGGAGAAGGCGGCATGGTCACGACCGAGCGATGCAGAAGTTTGCCGAGACGCTGCGGCGGTTTCGCAATCATGGCATCTCGAGCGACGCGCGCCAGCGGCAGAGCGCGGGGCAGTGGCACTACGAGATGGTGTTGCTCGGCTTACAACTACCGGCTTGCCCGACATCGCCTGCGCACTTGGTCTTCGAGCAGCTGAAAAAACTGGACGCCAATCTTGCGCGGCGGCGCGAGATTGCGGCTAGCGTATACGGCGCGCTTTCCGCGAGATTCCGCGGCGTGATTCCACCGACGGTGCGGCCGGAGGCGAATCCGGCATGGCATCTGTATCCGATCCGGCTGGATCTGGGAAAGCTGATCGGCGGATCGTGCGCAAATCTTTCGCGCGCTGCGCGCGGAGAACATCGGCGTGAACGTGCACTACATTCCTGTGCACACGCATCCGTACTATCGCGAGAAATTCGGCTACCAGGGCGGAGAGTTTCCCGTCGCCGAAGATGCCTATGCGCGGCTGATCAGCCTGCCGATGTTCCACGCGATGAACGATCAGGATGTCGAAGACGTGATCGAAGCGGTACGAAGAGTCGTGGGGTACTACACCAAGTGAGCGAGAACAAGGGACAACTAACGGTGGACACGCCGGGCTTCGGCCTAATGAGACCGACCAGACGGCGGTATGGAAGGGTGATTTTGGACGCGAATACACCGACCGGAATACCGTCGATGCCGCGGCGGTAAATGAGCTCTACCGCAAGAACTACGGCTTGACGAGGAGCGAGATTAACGAAGCGTTCCTACGCGGGATTGCCAAGGACGCCAGTTTCCTTGAGGTGGGGTGCAATACCGGGAATCAACTTCTAGTTTTGCAGGAAATGGGCTGGTCGAATCTTTCCGGCATCGAATTGCAGCCTTATGCTTTTGAGATTGCGCGCTCGCGCATGCCCAACGCTTCGATCCAACTCGGGTCAGCCTTGGCCTTGCCTTACAAAGATTCTTCGTTCGAGGTAGTTTTCACGTCGGGAGTGCTGATCCACATCGCGCCCCAGGATCTTCCGCGCGCAATGGATGAGATCTACCGCACCAGCAAGAAGTACATCTGGGGATTCGAGTACTACTCTCCCCAAACCGAAGAGGTGCCGTATCGCAGCCACAGTGGACTCTTGTGGAAGACGGATTTTGCCCGGCACTATCTCGATCGCTTCGAAAACCTGGAACTGGTTCAGGAGCAGCACCTGCCTTACCTGGAGAACGCGAACGTCGATACGGTCTTTCTTCTCCGCAGGAAGCAGTAATCACCATCGCGCTCTGGAGGAATCTTGAAAGTAGTGGCGATTGTGCAGGCCCGGATGGGGAGTACGCGGCTTCCAGGCAAGGTGCTCAAGGATCTTGAGGGAGAGACGGTGCTGAATCGCGTCCTCGGCCGGTTGCGGCGCGCCTCCCTGATCAACGAGTTGCTGGTGGCTACCACCGATTCTCCGGAGGATGACGCGATTGTGGCGGAGTGCCGCAAATGCTCGGTTGCGGTTTCCCGCGGCGATCGCGATGACGTGCTCGATCGCTATTACCGCGCTGCGCAATTGGCAAAGGCGGAGATCGTCGTGCGCATCACTTCGGACTGTCCTCTGATCGATCCCGAGATCACCGATAAGACGATTGCCGCATTTCTCGAAAGCTCGCCGGACTATGCTTCGAATGCGCTGGAGCGAACGTATCCTCGCGGACTCGACACCGAGGTGCTCTCGTTCCAAGCTTTGTCGCGGGCCTGGCAGGCGGCACGACAGTCGTATGAGCGCGAGCATGTGACACCTTATATCTATGAACATCCGGCGGAATTCAAATTATTGTCGGTTACGAGCCGTGAAAATTTCAGCGCGCACCGCTGGACGCTCGACACGCCGGAGGACCTGGAGTTTATTCGGGCAGTGTACGAGAGGCTGAAAGACAAGCCTGAATTCTCATGGCGGGATGTTCTGGATCTGATCGACCGAGAACCTGAGCTGATCGAAGTGAACCGTTCGGTGATGCAGAAAGCCCTACACGAAGGCCGATGAGCCCCGGTCCCTTACTGATTCGCGCCGATGCCAGCATTCCCATTGGCACCGGCCATGTCATGCGCTGCCTCGCACTGGCGCAGGCTTGGCAGGACTCGGGCGGGACCGCGGCGTTCGCGATGTGCGAGACAACTGCGGCCATCGTGGAGAAGTTGTGCGCGGAATCCTGCGAATGTATTTCTCTGACTGCGGGGGCGGGAAGTTCCGGCGATTCGGAAGAGACAATTGCCTGCGCCCGCAGGCTGCAATCGACGTGGGTTGTAGTGGATGGCTATCAGTTTGGGGCGGCATTTCAGAAATCGCTCAAAGCGGCCGGTCTGAAAGTATTGTTCCTCGACGACTATGGACACGCGACTGATTACTCCGCTGATGTCGTACTGAATCAAAATGTGAGTGCAAGTGAGGCACCGTATTCGAATCGCGAAGCGGGCACTCGGATCCTGCTGGGGCCGAAGTATGCACTACTGCGTCGCGAGTTTACGAAGTGGCGAAAATTGGAAGAGGGAAGTCGCATCAGACTGCCGCAAGCTTCTGGTGATGATGGGCGGCAGCGATCCGGAAAGCCTGACAGTTCGCGTCATCGATGCTTTGAAGATCGCCAGGCTCAAGAATCTGGAGACGACCATCGTCGTGGGAGGGAGCAATCCTGATTTTGAGAAGTTGGCGCGGGCGGCTTCAGAAGATCGTTCGATATCCGTGGTGAAGGATGTCTCGAACACCGCGGAACTGATGGCTGCCGCCGATATTGCCGTGTCTGCCGCAGGGTCAACCTGCTGGGAACTCTGCATGATGGGACTTCCAGCGCTGCTGATCGATGTTGCCGGGAACCAAACCCAAGTAGCGGAAGAAATCGCACGGCGGGGATCCGCGATCCACGTCGGAGACCGGTCCGTTACCGCGAAGCAGTTGGCCGAAGGATTAGTATCGTTGGCCGGATCGGAAGGTCTGCGGCGAAGCCTCTCCGAAAAGTCGCGAGAGCTGGTCGATGGCAAGGGAGCGGCGCGTATCGTAGCAGTGCTCCGAGGAGAAGATCGTTTGCGGCTGCGCCGCGCGAATCCGGATGACCGGCAAATGCTTTGGGAGTGGGCGAATGACGCTGACGTTCGCGCGGCATCATTTTCCACGGCCGCGATTCCGTGGGAGGCGCATGTCCTCTGGTTTTCGAACATACTCGAAGACAAGACGAGCTTGATCTTCGTTGCCGAGGATGAACACGGCCAGCCGATTGGTCAGATTCGATTCAACATCAACGGTCGGGAAGCGGAAGTGAATATCAGCCTCGCCAAACAGCAGCGAGGACGCGGGTTTGCGGTTCCGACGATCGAGGCGGCCGTCCGCTCACTTTTTGCGGAAGTCGACTGCGATGTTGTACATGCCTTCGTGAAACCTGAGAACATAGCGTCGACGAGAGCCTTCCAAAGAGCAGGATTCGTGCTGACCGGCAGCAAGACGGTTCGGGGCTCTCTTGCTCTGGACTTTGTTTGCAAGCGCGCCGAATGACAATGGAACTGAAGATCGGCAAACACTCGATTGGAAGCGGGCACGGAGTCTACGTGATTGCGGAAGTCTCCGCCAATCACAACCAGGATTTTTCACAGGCGGTTCGAATTATTGAAGCCGCCAGAGAGGCCAGCGCGGATGCGGTGAAACTGCAGACCTACACTGCGGATACCATCACGCTGCGCAGCGATCGGGAGTTTTTCAGGATTGGCGGCGGCACCTTGTGGGATGGCCGCAACCTGCATGATCTTTACCGCGAGGCCTACACGCCATGGGAGTGGCAGCCGCGATTGAAGAAAGTCGCGAACGATCTGGGACTGGATTTGTTTTCTTCGCCGTTTGATCCGACTGCGGTGGATTTCCTCGAAGAGATGGATGTGCCTGCGTACAAAGTGGCGTCGTTCGAACTCGTCGACATTCCGCTGATCCAGAAGATGGCGCGAACGGGAAAGCCCTTGATCATGTCCACCGGGAATGGCCACCGTCGAAGAGATTGACGAAGCCGTGCATGGCGGCGCGCGCGGCCGGCGCGACTCAGATTGCGCTGTTGAAGTGTACGAGCGCGTATCCGGCGACGCCGGAGGAGATGAATTTGCGGACGATCCCCGAACTGGCGCGGCGCTTTGGCGTGCCCGCGGGACTTTCGGACCATACGATGGGGATTGAGGCGCCGGTGGCCGCGGTGGCGCTCGGAGCCTGCATCATCGAAAAGCATCTCACGCTGTCGCGCTCTGAGCCGGGGCCGGATAGTGCCTTCTCGCTCGAGCCGCACGAATTCAAGGCGATGGTGGACTCGGTGCGAGTCGCGGAGAAAGCTCTGGGCCAGGTCTACTTTGGATGCAGCCCGAAAGAGGCGAGCAGTCGGGCATTCCGTCGATCGCTATTCGTCGTCCAAAACGTGAAGCGAGGCGAGACGTTCACCGTGGAAAATGTGCGGTCGATTCGGCCCGGGCAGGGAATGCACACGCGCCACCTTCCGGAAGTTCTGGGCCGCCACGCTACGCAGGATATTGAGCGCGGAACTCCCTTGAGCTGGGAGTTAGTCGAGCGGCAATGAAATTTGTCACTCCCTTCCTGAAAAAAATTGTGTATCCCGCGATGTCGATGAGCGGCCTGCTGCCCCGAATTGCAGGGCGCGGCCTGGCAGTAGTGACCTATCACGGAGTGCTTCCTGCGGGATACCAGTCAACGGATGCGGCGCTGGACGGCAATCTGGTCTCGGCTGACGCTTTGCGGCGGCAGCTGCGCCTTCTGAAAGCGCGGTATCAAGTGATTTCTCCCGAGGATGCGCGCGCGTGGAGCGAAGGCCGGAGCGAGTTGCCTCCGCGGGCCGTTCTTTTGACTTGTGATGACGGGCTGCTGAATTGCCTGACGGACATGCTCCCTGTCTTGCGGGAAGAAAAAGTGAGTTGCCTTTTCTTCGTGACCGGATTGTCGGCGACGCAGGCTCGTTCCGTGCTTTGGTACGAAGAACTTTACCTGCTGTACCGCGAAGCGCAGGGCCGGAAGGTTTGAGATTTCGTCGGATGCCATCCATATCACGGTCGAGTTGGGATCTCCGGAAGCGCGCAGGGCGGTCTGGTGGGATTCAGTCCGCACGCTCTCGCAGTTCGACTTGAGTGCGCGAAACGCGTTTCTTCGTGCGGCTCGTGCCGAATTGAAAGTTGATCCGCCGCTAGCCTGCGACTTGAGAAACCGCCGAGTCTTCCCGGCGATTTGGGCTGATGACCGCGTCCGAATTGCGCGAACTTATCAGCGGCCGGGATGGCGGTCGGGGCACACACCGATGAGCCATCCGATGCTCTCGCGCGCACCCGCAGAGCTGGCGTATGACGAGATTGCCGGGAGCAAGGCGGCGATTGAGGCAGTGATTGAGCAGACCGGTCTGGGCCTTCGCCTATCCGTTTGGCGATCCGCAATCGGTTACGCCTGAAGTTTTGACGATGACGGAGAAGGCGGGATTTTCCGCAGCGTTTCTTAACTATGGCGGCGGCCTGGGCGTAGATCTGCCGCGATATTCCCTGCCACGCGTGCACGTCACCGCTGAGATGAGCCTGGCTGAGTTGGAAGTTCAGGTGAGTGGGCTTTATTCCCGCCTTCGAAGGTTGGCTCCAAGTGCCGACGCACGGCGCGCCCACCATGAATTATCGAGCCATGAGTAAACCCGGCGCCGAGATCAACCAGCAAACGTATGGCGCGGAGAAAACGGTTGCGCACTACGCCGCTCTGAACTATCTGACTCCTTGCGAGCGCTTGCTTTTCGAAACGTATATCAAGCCGGAGAGCGCGATCCTCGATCTGGGTGTGGGCGGCGGGCGCACCACTGCCTTTCTCGTCTGCGACGGCGTCGCGCTACGTCGGCGTCGATTACGTTCCTGCGATGATCGACGCGTGCCGGAAGAAATTTCCGGGCCTGGAATTCGTGGTGGCGAGCGCGGCCGATCTTTCCGCTTTTCAGGACGCGTCATTCGATAGCGTGGTCTTCGCGTTCAATGGGATCGACTTCGTTCTATCCGGACACAGCGAGGCGAAGCTGTTTCGAGCACATTCGCCGCGTGCTGAAGCCCGGCGGAGTTGTGATCTTCTCCGCGCACAATGCGCGTTCGATCGTGGTGCGTCCCAGTTGGAATCGCGATCGTGTGAAACGCCTTGCGATGCGACTTTCCGGCGGCTCGGGAATCGTGGCTCGGTTCTGGATGGCGATTCTGACCGCCCTGCGCGCAAGCCTTGCTTGTCTGGAAGCTATTCTGAAGACGGTGAAGCGCATCGTCGGGCGAGTCGGCACGAAGACGTTCTGGGACGGCGAGGGATGTTGGCTGGATTCGGCTCACGGCGGCCTCTACACCCACTACTCGATTCCCAAGCCGCGTGCTCGATGAGTTGGAGGATGTCCACCTGACCTGCGAGAGAATTCTTGGCGACGACTATCCGCAGCGCAGCCATCCTTTGGCGACGGATTGGTACTATTACGTCTTCAGCAAACCGTCTTCACCAAAGCTTAAGAAGAAGTGAATCTCAGAGATCTGTGAATCAACCCTTGCGACTCGTTGTGCTCAGAGAAGTACCGGAGGATGATAGCTTGCGCCATCAGTGGAATGCACTGGTGGATCGAGTCGACCAGCCGCAGGTGTTTTATACCTATGAATGGGCGCTGGCGGTACAGAAGGCGTATCACGAGACCCTGCATCCGTTGCTTGTGTTGGGCTACGACGGAGAAGAATCACTCTGTGGCGTCGCCGCTCTTGCTACGGGCACGGACAATAACGAAGCGACCTTTCTTTGCGCGACGACCGGCGACTACTGCGACTTCGTGAGCACGCCCGAACGGAAGATGGAATTCGTGGGTGCCGCACTAGAGGAGTTGTCGAGGCTGGGAATCAAGCGGACGGCCTTAGCGAATCTTCCCGCAGACTCCGCGACGCTGGCGGCAATTCAACGCTCACACAGTCGACATCGCTATTCTTCGTTTGCGCGCACTGCCTATGTCTGCGCCCAGGTTGCGTTCTCCAAGCTGGAGCGAGATAAGAAGGGCAATCCGTATGCACCGGGACTGAAGAGGCTGCGGCGATTCGAAAAAGCAATGGGTCCGGAGGCGCCGGTGCGCACTGAACACCGCCGCTCGTGGGAGGCGGTAGAGCCTGTCCTCCCCGAGTTTATTCGGGCGCATGTCGGCCGCTTCTTGGAAACTGGAAGAATCAGTAATCTTGCCGATCCGCGCCGCCGCACATTTTTGTCTGAGCTTGGGAAACTTCTGGCCCAACAGCAATGGCTGGTCGTAAGTCGCATGACGACCGGGGAACGTCCAGTGGCTTGGCACTACGGGTTCCAGTTTCATGGTTCCTGGTTCTGGTATCAGCCGACCTTCGATAGTGTCGTAGACAAGCACTGGCCCGGGTTCTGTTTACTCAGCCAGGTGATTCAAGATGCGGTGAACGATCCCGCGATGACGGTTCTGGATCTGGGATTGGGTTCGGAAGCGTATAAGGCAAAATTCGCGAACGACACTCGCGAGACGCTCTACGTGACGCTGCATCGTTCGACACTTGATCACTGGCAGACAGTCGCCCGCTATCGCGCCGCGGCGGCTGTCAAGACATATCCCGGGATTGAAAGACTTGCTGAAAATGCGCGCCAGAGATTTCGTGGATTCAAGGACCGAGTCCGAGGTGACGGATGGAAAGCGTCAATCGCTTGGGCTGCCAGGCGATTGCTTCAACTGGTCTGGGCAAGGGATGAAGTTTTCTTTTACGAACTTACCAATCCGAATCCAAACTTGCTGAAGTCGAAGGATACATATCTCCAAATCATCGACCTGCGCACGCTCGCGATGGCTGCGATACAAAATGCTGGGGATGAAGGTACTTTAGCCTACTTGCTACGTTGTGCCCACCGGTTGCGAACGGAATCCGACAGCACGGGTTATGTCTTAACGGATTCGAAGGGAGAGTTGTTGCACTTCACCTGGGCGAGGCCCTTTGAGGGTTTCTTCTGGTCGGAGTTGGGAAGCAGCCTGCCATCACCAGCGCCAGATTCATTCGTTCTCTTCGATTCCTGGACACCGCGCTCCCAAAGAGGGCGGGGCCACTACGGGCCCACGCTGGGTCTCGTGGTTGCTAGAATACGTCAGGAAGGAAAGCGCTCCTGGGGTTTCAGTGCCTCCACGAATACTCCGTCAGTACGTGGATTGGAGAAAGCAGGTTTTCGGAGATGTTTTTCGGAGTTTCGGTTGCGGTTCCTGTGGTGGCAGAAGATAGTTCGCAGGAATGTCACGATGCCGGATTCTGCTTAACGCTCACTTCCGTTCAGCCGCATGCGCGTCCTTCTGCTTCATCCGGATGATTCAGCCCTGCGTGGACCGTGGGCCCTCCAGAGATGGGATCTCGTCGTCGACTTGGGGAAGAGTTCTTCCTTTTCCATAAATACATGGAGCGAATCTCTGCACTGTCCGATCGTTAGATCGGACTCGTTTCGACGTGGCCTTCAAGACATGCGTCTCGTGCGGGATATGTTTTCAGCGGGCAAAGGGTCTTTGCTCGATGAGGAAGGCATCGATTGGTGGGATCTGACCTCTCTGGTTGTTGTGCCGGAAGTCGAACTTATTGTGATCTTGCAGCGGTTGGCAGGCGAGATTCGACACCCAGTCGACCTTTGGGCAACGCGATCCGGTTGGCCCGCCAACGCAATGGCCATGGTTCTGGGTACTGAGTTACGCAGTTTTGACGACAGTGACTTTGCCACCCGCTCGGCACGTCGGATTCTGAGGTACGTAAACCTTCTTCGCCGTTTTCGTGCTAGTCAAATAAAAGAGATTTTTCTGGATAAGTACGATACGGACTACGGGTGGCGTTCGCGTTTTGCGGCGCAGCGTGAAGGTTCTTCCGATCCAGTGGTGCTAGTACCGAGCGCCTACAGAAATGTCTCGCAAATGGCGGCTGGTTATGCGCAGTTGCTTCCACGCCAACCCTTTTTAATGGTTGCGACACGGCAAAGCGGGAAGAATCTTGTGTTACCTCCGAACCTCCAAGTGCGGGACCTCGCTGATTATGCGGGTCATCCGCCTACAGAAGAGGTAGCCTCGATACTAGGACGATGGACCGCTCTCAAAGATAAGCTCCGTACAGTGCGGGAGTTCGACATTTTGGCCAGGGCTGGTGTATTCGATCGCTTTGCCGGTTGGTTCAAGAATGGTCTGGCCGTGCGCAATGCTTGGCGTGGGGTGCTCGAACGTGAGCCCATCCAGGCAGTTTTCTGCGGAGATGACAGCAATGTCTATACCAGGCTTCCTGTTTTGCTGGGGTCGCGACGGAAAATTCCAACAGTCGATTTTCACCATGGAGCCCTAGACGGTCGCTATTTGCTAAAGGATCTGCCGTCCGATCTCTATCTCGCCAAAAATGACATGGAGAGGGATTACCTGCTGCGCGTGTGCGGCTTACCCGCGCAGAGAGTTATGGTGGGGGCACCGCCAGCGGAAGAGGCCTCCGCAAGCTCAGGTTCACGAGACGCATCGAACGGAAGGGTGGCGATTCTGTTTTCCGAACCCTACGAAGTCGCAGGGATGCGCGGAGAAGAGGTGTATCGCGAGCTGCTGCCTCCACTTTGCCGCCTGGCGCGCGCCAACGGCCGCACCGTTGTGATCAAACTGCACCCATTTGAAAGCCTTGCACAACGGAGAAGGCTTGCCCGGAGCGTGCTTTCTGCGAATGATCGGAAGATTGTACGTATTGTCGACGGTCCTCTGAACTTTGAATTGATGGCGCAGGCATGGTTCGGCCTTACAGTCGAGTCGACGACGGTCATCGATTGCCTGAAAGCCGGAGTTGGCTGCTTCCTCTGCGGCTGGCTTACTCTGGGCCCGTACGAATACGCCAGACAATACGCTCGGTTTGGCTTGGGCCAAATCCTCGACGATGCAGACTCGATAGGGGACATTCCGAATCGGTTAGAGACGTTCCGCCTGAAGCCCGGCTCAATGATAGATCTTTCGCCTACAGTGGACGCAGCCCAGCTGCAGCAGTGGTTGACATCATCGCACCTGCCGCGTGGCGCGAGGTCGGCTTCGTGAACGATCCCGTGGTCAACACCCAAGTTGACCTTGCAGAGGCAACCCAACAGTTTCGCTCGCAGGTCGGACAATATCTCGCGTCAGTCGGGGATCTACTTCGCCGGAATTCTGTTCACCACCGGCTTTGGCTACATTTTCAAGATCTATCTCGCACGCGTGCTGGGCTCGAAGGATTTGGGACTGTACGCGCTCGGAATGACGTTGATTGGGTTTTTCGGGATTTTCAATAGCCTGGGCCTGCCGCAATCGGCAGTGCGATTCGTCGCTTCTTATCACGCTGCGGGAAAACACAAAGAACTGCATGCTCTGCTGTGGCGAGGCGCCGCTATATTGCTCGCTGCAAATGTCTTGCTGGCAGCGGTCTTTCTAACCTTCGGGCGGCTGATTTCGGTCCGCCTCTATCACTCGCCGGTACTGGTGCGCTACCTGCCCTTTTTCGCGCTGATCATGCTGCTGAGCGTGGTCAGCGGCTTTTACAGCAAAGTGCTCGCGGGATACCGCGACATCAGGCTCCGCACGCTGATCGTGAGTTTTATAGGCAGCCCGCTGAACATTCTGTTTGCCGTGCTTCTGATTTCGAGTGGGATGGGACTGCGCGGCTACCTCATCGCGCAGATTTTATCCGCCACGCTGGTCGTCGTCATGCTGGTTGCAGCTGTCCGGAGGCACACTCCGGCAGCTGCCCGCTTTACGGAACGTACAGGTTCAAATCCTGCAAGGGAAGTGTGGTCTTTTTCCGCCGCGATGATGGGGATCGGCTTGCTGGAATTCATCATGAGCCAGATAGATAAAGTTGCGTTGGGATATTACCGCGGCGCTCGCGATGTCGGGATTTACTCCATAGCCGCAGCACTCGTGGTGTATGTGCCACTCGTTCTCAGTTCCATCAACCAGATATTCGCCCCCACCATCGCCGACTTGCATACGCGCGGGGAGCATGCCTTGCTCGCACGGCTGTTCCGGGCGCTCACGAAATGGTCGATCGGTCTCACGCTACCTCTCGCCATGGTGGTGATGGTTTTTGCGCGGCCGCTGATGGGCACATTCGGCGCGGAGTTCGAATCCGGTTGGCCGATCCTCATCATTGGAACGATCGGGCAACTGGTAAACTGCGGAGTCGGTTCGGTGGGATATCTCCTGTTGATGTCGGGCAACGAAAGGCGGTTGATGCGCGTGCAAGCGGCCATGGCTGCGGTAATGGTGGTCTGCACGATTGCGTTGGTGCCGGTCCTGGGTATCGTGGGTGCCGCCGCAGCATCGGCCATCACGAACGTTGGCATGAATTTGGGAAATCTGCTCGAGGTGAAGAAAACTCTCGGCATCATCCCCTACAACAAAAGCTATTGGCGGCTGGTCCCACCGACATCAGCGACTTTGCTTCTGATCCTGTTGCTGAATCGCTATTCTTTCGTCTTCCGCCACAACTGGCTGGCCATTGGAGTCGCCGGAATTGCGGCCTATCTTCTTTTTGCCGCGATGGTGTTCGTCACCGGATTGGATGCCGACGATCACCTGATCGCTTCTGCAATGTGGTCGAAAGTTCGGGGAACGGTGCGCGCTGGAGCTTCAGTATGACGGAGACGAGGGTTGTAAAGTTACCCGAAGAATTATGTGCGGCGGCTGAAAAGGCGTTCGCAGGGAAATTCAAATCCGTGGACGAGTTGCTGACGTTTCTGTTACGCGACCTGGTTGGCGGTGAAGCGATTCAAGCGGACGAGGCCGAACAGCGACTGGTGGAAGAGCGCCTGAGGGAGTTGGGCTACCTCTGATCGTTGAAAGCAGAAGTACGCGCCAGTAGCGGCGCTTGCATAATAGCTGTCAGGTCTCGTCACTCGATCACGGGCATGGAAACTCTGGCTTCTCCCCATCGGCAAGGAAAAGAACGGCTCTATCCTTCGTTGGCCAATCCAAACTGGCTCGTATTGCGGCAGAGACGCGAGATTTTCAAGAATTGGATTTCAATGGTTGGAGGAGATCGGCTTAAAGTCCTGGATGTTGGTGGACGGATTCAACCCTATCGCGAGTTGCTGGGAGCGCGAGTTGACCGCTACGTTGCGATCGACATAGAGGTTACGCCCCTCGTCGATGTCATCGCGCGGGGAGAGAAGATTCCGCTTGCTAGCGGTGTTTTCGATCTCGTGATTTGTACGCAGGTGTTGGAGTACATTCCGGACCCTGCGCTTCTGACCGCGGAAATTTTCCGTGTCCTGAAGCCGGGAGGTTCGTTGCTGTTGAGCGCTCCAGCGATGGGGATCCAGGATGCTGAAGAAGATTGGTGGCGTTTTTCCCCGGGATCGTTGCGCAGGCTTTTGAGCGCTTTTCAAGAAGTGCAGATTACGCCCGAAGGCAAAAGCATCTCGGGATTCTTTCGCACCATTAATTCTGGATTGAACGTTCTGGCGAGGTATGAATTTCTACGGAGCGTTTTCCAGTGGACCGTGTACCCGGTACTGAACTTAACTGGAGCCGCGTTGGAACGCATATCGGGAAGTGACAATACCCAACTCACGACAAACTACAGTGGGTGGGCGAAAAAATAGAAGGGCCGATTCCGATCATGAGTCTTGCCGGCAAAATTTGGCAACGAGGACGCGATCTGCTCCCGGTTGCCGGATTCCATTTCGACCGGCCGATTGTCGTGCTACAAAGCGACGATTGGGGCCGCGTTGGATTGCGCGATCAGGAAGGGCTGGAGGAATTGAGGTCGGCGGGCATCGAACTCGGCGAGCGGCCTTATGATTTTTACACGCTAGAGACGGCCGAAGATCTGGGTGCGTTGAGTGCCATGTTCAAAGGGCATCGCGACTCTGCCGGAGGCACTCCGTGCATCGAAATGAATTTCATCGTGGCGAATCTCGATTTCGCCAAGATCAATGCCGGCGAGAGCGCGCCCCTTCCGCTCCTTCCGTTAGCAGATGGCCTGCCTGAGTCCTGGAAGCGTCCGAAGCTGATCGATAGTTATCGCCAGGGAGTCGCAGATGGTGTGTTTCGCGCGGCACTGCATGGGACGACACATTTCTCTCGCACCGCAGTAGAGAGAAACCTCGGCCAAGCCGGCGATCGCGCACGGCTTGTGCAGACGCTGTGGAAGGCCGGAACCCCCTACATCCACTGGCGCATGCCGTGGATCGGATTCGAGTATTGGGATCCTGAACAAAGCGGAGGATGAAAGATTTCTTGCCGCAAAATGCGCAGATAGAAACGATTGGCCAGTCGGTCGGTTGGTTCGCGAAATTGTTCACCTCAGTGCCTCGTTCGGCGTGCGCTCCTGGGTATCGCGCAAACGACGACACGCACCGGGCATGGGCGCGGCACGGGATTCGAGTGGCGCAGAGCGGGCCGGGATTTCTGCTTCCTCCATATCTTGGCCGGCATGAGTTGTTGCATCTCACCCGCAACGTGGAATTCGAGCCGGCGACGGATGCTGCATTCTCGGTGGAAAAATGCCTGAGGCAGGCCGAACGCTGCTTCGAGCGGGGCATTCCAGCTGTCATTTCCATTCATTCGATCAACTTCCACAGCAGCGTGAAGAATTTTCGCGACGCAACACTGCGCGTGCTGGACAAATTTCTGTCGGCGCTTGAGTCGAAATACTCCGACCTGATGTATCTTCACGATGAGAATCTGTTCGACCTGGTCAGTAAGGGAAGCTATACATCGCAAGGCGGCGATGTGAAGGTGAATGTGAAGCGCAAGAATTTTATTCGATCGAAGGTGGAGCGTTACGCGGCATGATGCACGACCGGAAATCGATCATCCTGGTGACTGTGGACTGCCTCCGAGCGGACCACTGCGGCTTCATGGGATACAACCGTCCCACAACGCCGTACCTCGACTCGATGGCGGATGAGAGCCTGATTTTCCGCAACGCCATCGTTGCGGGCGCGCCCACGTATTATTCAGTTCCCGCAATTCTGGCTTCGCGATATCCGCTGGCGCTCGGTCGCGACGTATTGGGCCTTGGACCGAATGAGTCGACTCTGGCAGCCGTTGCCAAGCAGGCTGGCTATGCAACGGCCGCATTTACCGCGGCCAATCCATATATCTCGGCACGTTTCGGGTATGCGCGGGGATTCGAGACGTTCCAGGACTTCATGGAGAGCGAAACCGAGCGGGTTCGAGTTGCGGATGCGGGAACCGGATCAAGTCTGGCGAGCCGATTAAATCGTGGACTGCAGAAGATGCGTCCGGCCATGGGGCCGCTGCGAATGGTGTATGACGAATTGTATTTTCGCTATTGCCAGCGCGCGACTCCGGTCACGACATCGCTCGATGGTTTGCGACGATTTCCCTCCGCGGACGTGATCGTGGACGAAGCCTGCCAGTGGGTTGCCAAGAGTGCCGGGACGCCGTTTTTCCTGTGGCTGCATTTGATGGATCCGCATTCTCCGTACTATCCCAAGGAAGAGGCGCTGGAGTTGCTGGGGAGCGGGACAGATCACGCCGACGGAAGCGCGCTATCGGAATTCCTATTGGAATCGCTCGGACCTCGGCGCAGCGCGCCTGGCAAATCGACGCGCGCAGATTGTGGAACTTTACGATGCGGGGATTCGCTGGGTCGACGAGCAGATGGCGCGTCTCACAAAGGCACTGCAGCAGATGGATCGCTGGGACGATTGCATTTTTGCGCTAACTGCCGACCACGGGGAGGAGTTCCTCGAGCATGGCGGCCGCTATCATCCGCCAGTGAAACTGACGGAGGAGTTGATCCATGTGCCTCTGTTGATACGGCTACCGGGATCATCGAAGCGGACCGAGAATTCTCCCTTCAGCCTGATTCACCTTGCGCCGACGCTGCTGGATGCGGCGCAATTAGCGGTTCCTCCGGAATTCCAAGGGCGCAGCTACAGTGAAGAGACGGCGGGCGCGGAAGCGACATCGCGAATCGCAATTACAGAATGCGTGGCCGGATGTACCAATCCTTTTCGAAGTGACGATCGGATGGGCCCGAGAATTCTGTCTGTGCGGGAAGAGCGATTCAAGTTGATCCTGAAGTTCGATCCGTTCAAGGTGGAACTTGTACGACCTGCTCAGTGATCCGGGGGAGCAGTCGCCGCTAGGACGGGATGCGCAGAAGCCTGTGTGGCGGCGCTTATCGAACGCCATTCACGATCACCTTTGCCGCTCGGTCGAGCACCGGCCGTGGCAGGAGCGCGCAGAAGCAAGGCTCTCAGAACTTCGGCTAGAATGGAAAACACCAACGAAGCATGCTGCGCCAGTAACTTCCTGACCCGCGACCTTGGCATTTTGCGCCCGTAATGATCACTATCTTCACGCCGTCGTTCGCCGACGAAACCGATACCAATGCGCAAAATCTTTCCGTAAAGGAAATCGTTGCGCGATTGGATCCTGCCCGGTTTGCGGTCAGATGCTGCACGAGGGATCTGTCGACGCGCGCATCGCTGCTCGACCGAATACGCGTTTAATTCGATGGCACGCCCACGGCAATACACTGCGGACGATGCTGCATTTGTTGACGCATCGTCCGGATATTTATTTTTTCCCGCGCGAGGGCCCGCTGGATGCCGCATTCCTCACTGCGCGCAGCCGCCTTGGGCTCAAGTCGGCGCTGGTCAGCTATGTTGTTTCGGGCGGACTCTATACGGGAGCATATCCGGCGGCGCGCGAGCGCCACATCCGCGCGGCGGACGCTGTCTATGCGAACAACGATTATCTCGGCTGAGCTCTTGGCTAGCAAGATGGGGGTTAGCGCGTCCGGCACGATTCACGATGGTATCGATGGTCGCTACTACTTTCCGCCGGAAACTCGACATACGGCTGAGAAGGATTTGATCGTTCTGTGCGCGGGATCGCTTCGTCCATATAAGCGGGTGTCACTCGTGGTGCATCAGGCCGCTCCGCTGGCCCGCAATCCGGTTTCGAATCGCAGGCACAGGGGAAGAAGATCAAATGTTGCGCGATCTGGCGGTGAAACTGGGCTGCCAAAATGTCGAATTCCTCGGGCACCTCACCCAGACGCAGCTTGGGGAACAAATGAGATGCGCCGATATTTTCTTTTTTCCAAGCATCGTTGAGGGACATCCGCAGGTGCTTGCTGCAGGCGGCCGGAAGCGGATTACCGATCGTAGCGATGCGCATCTACCGTCCCGATGGCGTGGTAGACGGTAAGACCGGATTTCTCGCCGACACGGACGAGGAACTTTCTCTGAGACTGGATGAGTTGATTCGGAATGGCGAGCTGCGCCGATCGATGGGAGACGCCGCTGTTCTCCATGCGAAGCGCTTTGACTGGGATCGTGTCACTGTTCAATGGGAAAATGCATTTGAGCAAGTCGCCAGGCAACGCCGGAATCGCCGAAGCCCGGCAAGCAGGCGCGGAGGAGTCGCGGTGACGGAGCAGTCCAGATCTTCGGCGGTCAACCCTGCGCTCGTCTCTTCCATCCTGCCAGCGCAAAATCCACGAGGGCCGCTGCATGTGCTGACGCTGACGCCGTTCTATCCCACCGATCAGGATGATGCCGCGGGATGTTTTGTGGCCGAACCAATTGACGCTCTCGCGCGTGCCGGGGTGATCAACACTGTATTCGCCGTAAGGCCATTCTATCGAGGCGAAGCTCGGCCTCGGCAAAGCGCGTTGCGCGAGGAATGGCTCCGCTATCCATCCGTGCCAGGCAATGTGGGCTTGCCGACCTCGGGTGCGTTCTTGTTTGCGCGCATCGTGGGAAAGATCCGAGAGATGCAACGGCAGCGCCCCATTGATGTGATTCATGCGCACGCTCCGCTTCCATGTGGGCATGCCGCGATGCTCTTGCGGTCAGAACTGGGATTGCCCTATGTTGTCTCGGTTCACGGGCTGGACGTTTTTTCGTCGGAGCAGGTTCGAGGCAAGGCAGGAGAGTGGTGCCGTCGCATCTCGCAGCGAGTCTTTCAGTCGTCGCAGAGAGTGATCTGCGTCAGCGAGCAGGTGCGACAACGCGTGCTGGAAGGAACTGGAAGTGCATGCCGGACCTCGGTGATCTACAACGGCGTCGATACCGAATTGTTCTCGCCGGATGATCGACCCTCGACTGGGCTTAAGATTCTTAGCGTCGGAAATTTGATACCGATCAAGGGCCACGACTTACTCATTCGAGCCGTCGGTTCGTTGGCTCCTGAATTTCCAAATCTCTCTCTCGAAATCATTGGAGAGGGTCCAGAGCTTTCACACCTGAAAACCTTAGCCGCAACTCTGCAGATCGGCGATCGTGTCTCATTTGCAGGAAAACGATCTCGCCGCGCCGTTGCAGAAGCCATGCGGCAATGCACGATCTTCGTTCTTCCCAGCAAGTACGAAGGGTTGGGATGCGTTTATCTAGAGGCAATGGCGACGGGAAAGCCTGTCGTCGGGTGCCGGGGACAGGGAATTGCTGAAATTATCCAGCATGGCTCGAATGGATTTCTCGTCGGTCCCGACAACGAAAGAGAGTTGACCCTGGCCCTGGCGCTGCTTCTGCGCGAGGAGCCGCGCCGCCGGGCCATGGGCACTGCGGCCCGGGACACAATCGAGGACCGCCTCACGCTCTCCCGGGAAGCGGAGAGTTTGGCGCGCGTCTACCGGGAGTCCTCGGCATGACTCGCCGGTTGGTGATTCTGACGGAGATCATTTCCCCGTATCGAATTCCTCTGTTCAATGCCCTGGCTCGAAATCCAGAAGTAGATTTGCACGTGATCTTTCCTCGCGGAGACTGATCCTGGCCTGCGCGATTGGCAGGTGCCAACAGATGAGATTCGATTCTCATATGAGATTTTGCGCTCGTGGAGAAAACCGGTCGGTGGATACAAAGCGCTCCTGAATGCTGGAACGACGAAGGCGCTTCGGAGGGCGAAACCCGACGTCATCCTGTGCGGCGGTTACAACTATGTTGCTTCATGGCATGCACTGCTTTGGGCTCGAACGCAGCAGGTGCCATTTTTTCTCTGGTCGGAAAGCAATTTGCAGGACATGCGTCGCGGCCATGCCCTGGTCGAGTTTCTCAAGAGAGAATTTCTGAGCCGCTGCAGCGGGTTTGTCGTGCCTGGCCGTAGCGCGCGGGAATATCTGCGCGGGCCTGAGGATCGACGACGACTCCATCTTCACTGCACCGAATGCCGTGGACAATGAGTTCTACGCGGAAGCAGCCCGATCCGCCCGAGCGGAGCGTCGGATGGCGCACAGAGTTGGGAGTGCCATCTCAATATTTTCTGTTTGCCGGCCGGTTGGTTCGGGAGAAAGGCGTGTTTGAATTGCTCTCGGCTTATGCCAAACTGGATGCGGCGATTCGTGAACAGCTTGGGCTGGTATTTGCTGGCGACGGGGTCTGCCGGTCTGCCTGGAAGAGAAGGCGGCTGTCAATTCCGCAGGGCCGGTGAGCTTCGCCGGCTTCGCACAGCGGGAAGCGTTGGCCGGGATTTATGCCTTGGCCGAGGCACTGATTCTGCCTACGTATTCGGACACGTGGGGGCTGGTCGTGAATGAAGGCATGGCTTGCGGATTGCCAGTGATCCTGAGCAAGGTCGCCGGTTGTGCGGCCGATCTGGTTGATGAAACTGGAACGGGATCGCTCGTTGCACCGCGGGATGTGGACGCTTTAACATCGGCGATGCGATCGTTGGCGCTGCGGCCGGAGATGTAGGGCGACGATGGGAGCGAACAGCTTAGATCGAATCGCGAAGCTATTCTCCAGAAAAATGGGCCGAAGGAATTGTTGAAATGCTGAGGTCGGCGAAAGCGAGACGTGGATAAAAGTTATCTCAAGATCGTTGCCATCAGCGGCTTGAGTCGCGTTGCCGGTCGTGCTGGCCTATTTCGCCTATTCGCGTCCTGGATATTTCTCAAGCCAAACCTACCTCGAAGGGCTGATCTTCCTGGAATTTCTGGCAGCAGCGGTGTGGCTGTTTCGGAAGACGTTTTATCCCGTCGTGATCGTAAGTTTTCTTCTCGCCGGAATGGAGTTGCCGGTCGGTTCAATGTGGACAATTGCCCGGTGGATCGTGCTCGGTATCGGCGCACTGGTCGGATTGGCGATCATGCTGAGGGACCGGCGCTATCCGTTCAACATGTTCCACCTGCTGGCATTCTTCGCGATTCTAGCCGGGATGGTGTCGGCTGCAGTTTCTCACTACACGATGGTCTCGTCGCTGAAAGTTCTTAGCCTGTTTCTGCTTTTTATTTACGCTGCGACGGGTGCGAGGCTGGCCGTCTTCGACCGCGAGAGCCGATTTTTTGCGGGACTGATTACCGGCACCGAAATATTCGTGGCGTTCGTCACGGTGTTTTACCTGATGGGACGCGGAATCATGGGCAATCCCAACTCGCTGGGCGCGGTGATGGGAGTGGCTGCAGCTCCGATACTGCTCTGGGGAATGATGGTGGCGCAGGATTCGTTTGCGCGGCGTCGACGGGTGATCTTGTACGCCATCGCGATGTACCTGACATATTCGAGCCAGGCGCGCGCGGCGATTCTCGCGGGATGCCTGTCGAGTGTTCTGCTGTGCCTCGCGTTGCGGAAGTACAAATTGCTCGCGCAGGGAGTTGGCGCAGTCGCTATTCTGGTGGCGACGATCGCGATTGTCGCTCCAGACGTGTATACGGGCGCTGTTTCTACCGTGAGCTTCGACCGTAGTATTCAAAGGCCGGGATCCATCCGAAGGGTTGCTGTCGTCGCGGCACTCGCCGTGGCAGGACACGATGGACACCATTCACGACCACTTCTGGTTCGGAACCGGTTTTGGAACCTCCGATACCAGTCAACAGTCGGCGGAGACGGGAATCTTTGCCAGTTCGAGTACGACGTCAACCGAACACGGCAGCAGCTATCTTGAGATCATCGCGTGGGTCGGAATGATGGGAGTGCTGCCTTTTATGTTGCTGCTCGGAGTGCTGGGCACAAAAGTCTTTCAAACGTTCGTCTGGATTTTCCGGAATGGAAATGCCAATTACGGCGCTGTGCCTCTCGCAGCACTGATGGTTGCCGGCATGGTCCACGCGGCGTTTGAAGACTGGCTGTTCGCTCCCGGCTACTATCTCTGCGTGTTTTTCTGGACGATGGCATTTGTGTTCATGGATCAGGCAGGTGCGCTGCCACTGCGGGCGTCCCGCACTTTCATGGCGACTCCAGTCACCACACCGTGGCGCGACGTGGGCGCTGTCGTCCCGGGCCGATAATGCACCTGTTCGTCAACTCCCTCGCGGCCAGCGCGGGAGGCGGTCTCACCTACATTCACAATGTTCTGCCTCGCATGGCGGCAACTCCCGGACTGCAAGTCACCGTGGCATTGACTCCGGCATTGAAGCAACAGTTTCTCGATCTCAAAGGCGTCGAGTTTCTCGAACTGGAAGTACCCGTTGCTCGCCGTTTCTGGTACGAGCAGTCGACGCTCCCGGAGATGATTCGCCGCTGCGGCGCCGATGTTTTGTTGTCGACCGGAAATTTCGCGCTAAGAAAATCGCCGGTGCCGCAGATATTGCTTTCGCGGAATTCGATCTACACCTCTGTGGATTTTTACCGCGACCTACTAAACCGACATGAATACCGGGCGTGGCTTGATACGCGATTGAGGGGGCTATTCGCCAAGAGGTCGATCCACTGGGCCAGTGTCACGGTGGCTCCAAGCGAAGCGTTCGCGGCGGAGTTGCGGCGATGGTCAGCGAGCGGAAGTGATGGCGATCCATCACGGCTTTGACAAGGACGCATTCTTCAGCGACTCGTCGCCACTATCGATCCGAGATCGAAGGGAAACTGCGGTCGGCTGACAAATCGCTGAAGATGCTCTTCGTCAGCCATTACAACTACTACAGAAATTTTGAAACTCTGATCCGGGCGTTGCCGCTTGTGCGCGAGCGATTTCCCGGGCGCTCGATCAAGCTGTTGCTGACCTGCCGTTTATCCGGGGCCAAGAATCCGGGTGCGTACAATCCCGAGTCGGCCGCGAAGCTGATTCACGATCTGCGTATTTCCGACATGGTGATTGAGCTCGGAAGTGTCCCGTACCAGCAACTACATCAGGTTTACGCGCGCGCGAATGTTTATGTGACGCCGGCATACACCGAGACGTTTGCGCATCCGCTAGTAGAGGCAATGGCGAGCGGGCTGCCCGTGGTGGCCTCCGATCTTGTGGTTCATCACGAAATCTGCGGGAGGGCTGCCAGGTACTTCCCGACGTTTTCTCCGGAGAAACTAGCTGACGAAATTGGAAAGGTCTTGTCGTCGAGTCAGATGGCAAAGGATGCGGCAGAGGCGGGCCGGCGCCGGTCGCAGGAGTTTTCGTGGGCGGAACACGTCGAGCAGATTCTTTCTTTATCGCGCAGGCTCACTGGAGCGTAGACGCGCGCGACGTTGGCTCTAGCGTGGTCTCGCGCGGAGGATCATCAACCTTCCCACCGTGGTTCGGCCACGCTGCCCGACAAACCCACTCCGGGCCGCATCATGACGTTGTCGCCAATCTGGCAGTCGTCCTCCACTCTGACATTGCTGAAAAGACTGCACTGCGAGCCCACGGTCGGACCCGGGGAAAATACGCAACGTGGCATGAACAAGGCATTCACTCCAATCTTTTTCGACGGAGCGATGACGTAACTGGGATTAATGAAGCTACACAGGGCGACTGCCGCGTCGATAGCTTTCCTGAATGTAGGATAGCGAACCCTTGCAACCCGGCTTCCCAGCACGACAATGGCTGAGAGGCGCTCTTCGCGGCCGTTTCTTGTTCCTTGCCGGATAGGAATCATCGAAAAGGAGCACATCTTCGCAGGCCAGCCCATCCATTCCATGAGACGAAGGACGTGACTCGCCTGCTGCCCGGTTCCGAGAATGACCTGGGTGGCCGCACCATGGAGTTGATGTTGGTTCACAGTTTGTCGAAGGGCCAGACGAAAAAATTCGGGAACATCTCCGCGATACGGTCTCGACCCAACTGGCGCAATCGTTCTTCTGGCTGCAATGCCTTTACGTAGATCCGATATTCCTGCTCCATCGATCCCCACTTTTTCTTGAAGTGGAAGACGCCGGAGCGGTCCGCCGAATTTTCCCAGTTCCAGAATTTCAACCCACGCGCTTTCGCGTCTTCCATTGCCCGCGCGATGAGCAGCGTGCCCGGTTGATGGCTGCGATAGTCCTTGAGCGTGCAAGGCACATAGTAGCTTGCCGTCGCTGGAGAAAATAGCACCAGTAGCCCTGAAATCACTTTGTCGTCGAGAATTGCAAAGTAGAATCGGGCATGTATCCCGTGCAGTTTTCTGTCGGCAAGGAATTCGATGCATTCCCAAGGCTTGGAAGGGATGCCATTATCCTCGCAATTCTGGCGGTAGATTTCATAGAACTGCGCGAGGCGTTCAGGCGTCACCTCAGTGGTCACCAGCATGGGCGACCGTTGCGCTTTTCGCAAGTCGTATTGGATCTCTTTCGACCACTGGATCGACGGCAGGTTGAGATATTGCGTAAATCGCGTTACGACTGTTGCTCCGGCGATGGCGGAATCGTAGAACGCGAAGTCCTGCAGCAGGAAGGGCGTGTACACGGAGCAACTCAGGGCGCTCCGTTGTTTGCCGACACGCAATATCTCGGCGAGCAACGCTGCGTGGGCTGCCGCCGCGTGTTCCGGGGAGATAGGACACCAGCGTTCGGCCCGAAGAAGGGTAGGGAGCAAAGAGCCAGTCCATCCGGCGATTCTTTGACGAAAACAGGAAGGTAGCCAATCAGCCGCCCGGAGATTCGTGCTCCCAGATACAGCGGCCGTCCGACTCCTATGCGCTCTATCATGTCCCGATAAAACGGATAGTGATAACCGAGCACAGATCCTGAACGCTGGGCGAGCGAATCGAGGAAACTGGACAATTCAGCGTCGTCGCCACGGAGCAAGTTCGGTGACATCCACGGTCATCGACATTGAACCACCAATATGGTTTTTTTCATGAAAGTGAAACGGCTGCCTTCATCTGTGCCGAATTAACCTCGGGTGTTGGGATTTAGCGACTCGGTAACGGAAATGGCCCAAGTGCCCGATTGGCGATCAACGCGAGACGGCGACCGACACTTCGCCGACTGCAGCTTTTTTCACAGCACATCCGACTTAGCAGACCCGATCAGAACTTAATTCAGGATACAACGGAAGAGAGATGACTTCCTGCGCGATGGTCCCGGCGTGAGGAAAAAATCCGCCAGCCTAGAATCCTGAATGCGCGGCGCAGATGATCCCTGACCTTGGCGTCTCCGACATGGTGATTAACTTGGAAGCATCCGAACCGGAGACTGCACCAGGTGTACTTACGTGCGAATGTTATGTGACGCCGGCCCGTACGGAGACATTTGCGCATCCGCTAGTGGAGGCGATGGCGATCGGGGCGCCTGTGGTGGCGTCGGATCTTGCCGTGCACCGGGAAATCTCTGGATACGCGGCCGTTTATTGCCCAACATTTTCTCCAGAAGGTTGGGCGGACGCGCTAGAACGGGTGATCTAATCGCTGGAGATGTCCATGTGCGGAACTAGTGTCTGGAACGCTGTCGGCATTCTGCGAGACAGATACTGGCAAATGGACGCCCTCAAAACGCATCCAGATTCGGTTTTCGGCGATCCGCAACGTGTCGCAGCCGAGGGCACTAGATCCCTTTTTACCCCCAAACAAGTCCAGCTCTTCGAGGTTACCGGGGAGTGTAGTAGAGAAGCACGAAGTCCCCGATGTCGCGCTCGCTTTCGAGGCTCAGGAATGTGGAGAGTCTGGTTTCAGCAAAGACAGATTTCATCTTGCTATCCACGACGACGACCCGATGGAACTTACGAAAGAAAGCCACGACCTCGGCGTCATGATTCTCGACACGAGCGAGCCGGGGAATGACATCCGACTGGATGGCTTGGATTCCTTGTCTGCGCTCTTCCATCGACGGTGAGATCGCCTCGGCCCAGTAGCCCAGTTTCCAGATCAGTTTGGCAGGGTCCGGAGCAGCGAGGGCCTGTTGCAGACTAACACTGTCTTCTCCGGTCAGGTACAGGTACAAAGCTTGGCGAAAACGATGGATATCCTGGTTTTGTTGCGGAGTAAGCATCACCTCAGCATCCGTGCAGAACAAAACGGGTGATGGAGAGAGCAGTACGACCCAACCGCAAGGGTCATCGACGGTTGTCGATCGGGCAATTAGGAGGTCCGCTTGACTTGGACTCAAGTCAGGCTGCAAGCGGAACAGATTCACAATCTCAAGGTTCTCTGGCACGAAGTGTTGATAGTTCCCGGATACGAGGAAAACTCCGTTCAGGGAAATGAGTGCAAGGAGCAGTCCTGGGACTAAACGCAACGTGTGTGGCTCCTGAGTCAGAACCTTCAATGCGGCTGCCATCAAGAAGATGGTAAGAGTGGCTAACGTCAAGTGGACGAAATGAGCGGCATGGTGCGACAGCAGGATCTTGGTCGAAGGCACCACCGCATCACCCAACATCAGCAGCGCATTTGACAAACCCAGACCGGCCAAGGGCCATCTCACTTCGAAGGAGAGCGGTTTCGCGAAGAATGTGGCAACGGTCAGCGCGACGAGGAGAAACCAGTTTCCACCAATCAGATGTGTCAATAGTTGCGGTTGGAAATGAATGGCGGACGAACGATTGTCGTAGAAGCCGAGGGAGCTGTGCCAAAGGAACGCAAAATCCAAACACGCACAAGTAGCACCATAGGCCAGAGGAATGCGCCAAAACTCACGTATTCCAAGACGGATCATCTTGCCGGCGACGCTCACGGCAGTAAGTCCTGCCATCATCACTGTGGCATAGGGAAACACGGCCAATGCAAACAGCTGCAACAATGCCATTGCAACCCATGGGAGGGGTCTCCTGCTTTGCAGCACGTCCATTTGCAGCCCGAGGTAAGCCAACAGTAGTGCGCATGGAATGACTGGGATGAAAGCACGCATAAAGGGAAGACTCAACTGTGTAAAGCCGGCGAGGGACGGTAGATGGACCCAGGCCAGTAGTAGAGACTTCAGAACGCCGAAGTTGAAAAGCATCATCACGCCCAATCCGATAATGACGATTGCGGTGGACTTCACGGGAAGGAAGCGGTCAAACAGCCACACAGTCGCGACAGCCAGCAGGCCCCACCAGACTCCGTTCCACAGCAAGAGCGCGAACCATGTGCGGCTGCCCAGCAACCTGTTCAGGCTGCCGAACATGCCGGGAGCGAGGCGGAACTTCAAATAGCCCGCGCCGTCAGAGGGCACCGGAATGCGATAGTAGGGATTAATGACGCGACCATCGCCGACCTCGGTGATCTGACTCAAATTGAGGTACATGGTCAGGTCCGGAGCGAAGATCGGCGGCAGCGCGACGGAACCCAATTGCAGTCTTGCCTTGAAGGTTGGATATAGGTAGAAAGCAACTGCGAGAACGATCGCGACAGAAAAGGCAGCGCGGCTGATCATAACGCGGGAGGGAGCCATACCCTTCGATCATAACGCCGATCCCGTTGTGGCCGAGTCCGAGGAACGGCTCATCCTGTATTCGGCGCGTGTGCGTGGCTGCTGCTATCATTTCGTGAGAACTTCGATCGTTCCACTGGAGCTCCCGGTAGTGAATTCGCAAGACCGCGATGTGACCTATCTTTCGCCTCCGATGCCGGTCAATATGGGGGATTGGTGGTTTGAGGTCGCGACCAACGATCACTTCTGGATTCGACGTCGTTTTCAAGTGACGCGGCGGATGGCGGGGGCGATCATTCAGAATTGCTTGCGCGTCGCTGAGGTCGGCTGCGGCAATGGGCTGCTGCAGCGGGATGTAGAAGACGAATATGGAAAATCTGTCGCGGGCTTCGAACTGAATGAGTTAGCTCTCAAGAAGAATGTCAGCCGCATGAGTCCCCTCTACTGCTATGACATTAATCAACGCAATCTGGATTTCCAGGCCCGCTTTGATCTGGTGTTCTTATTCGATGTCCTGGAACACATCGAAGACGAATCTGAATTTCTGCAATCAGTCCGCTTCCATCTGTCTGAATCGGGCTCGCTCCTGATCAATGTTCCGGCGCATCAGGCGCTTTATTCAGACTATGACCGCGCCGCGGGGCATGTTCGCCGATATTCCGCGAACCAACTGGCAAAGGTCGCAGAGGAGAATGGTCTTAAGGTCAGGGCTCTAACGTACTGGGGTCTGCCCCTGATGCCATTGCTCATCGTGAGAAAGGCGATGACTCTGAAGAAAGAAAACGGGAGGGCGGGATTCGATGCGCGAGGGCCCGCTCTCAATGCCGCCCTTTCCCTGGTGGCGCGTTGCGAACTCGTTCCCCACGGGCTGATGGGAACCTCCGTCATGGCTGTCCTGGAGAACCGTCCTTAGGAGCCCACAATGGAGAAGGTACCGAGCATTTCTGTTGCGGTCCCCGTTTACAACGAAGAGGCGGTGGTCCCTGAATTAGTGCGCCGCATCCTTGGTGTTCTCGACGGTATTCCTGGAGGACCGCATCAAGTTGTCTTGGTCGATGACGGAAGCGGAGACCGCACATGCAGTCTGCTTGAGGAGGCTGCGGAAAAAGAACCTCGCCTCACGGTCATCGCGCTCTCGCGGAACTTTGGTCATCAGACTGCACTAGGCGCAGCGTTGGACTTCGTTTCCGGCGATGTCACCATCTTGATGGACGGAGACCTGCAGGATCCGCCGGAGGCGATTCCTGCGTTTCTAGAGCGGTATAAGCAGGGCTATGACGTGGTGTATGCGCAGCGAATAAAGCGCAAGGAAGTTTGGTGGTTGCGCGCTTGCTATTACCTCTTCTACCGCCTGCTGGCAGTACTCTCCGCGATTCAGTTGCCCCTCGACGTCGGCGACTTCGGGCTTATGTCGAGGCGTGTTACAGATGAAATCAGGAGGATGCCAGAGCATCATCGTTACATACGTGGGATGAGAACATGGGTCGGGTTTCGACAGATTGGGATCCCGATCGAAAGAGGCGCTCGTCATGCGGGGCGGACGAAGTACAGTCCGCTGAAGTTGCTCAAACTGGCATCCGACGGGATTTTTGCGTTCTCGATTGTTCCATTACGCGCCGCCGCTATATTTGGCGCAACTGCAGCGGGTCTTTCTGTCTTGTATGCTCTTTATTCGTTGTACGTGAAGTTTCGCTTGCACTCACCGCAGGGCTTCACCGCCTTGATCCTGTCCATTACCTTCCTGTCCGGTGTGAATCTGCTTTTTCTGGGAATCATCGGGGAGTATGTAGGGAGAGTGTACGAGGAGGCCAAGGGGCGTCCACACTATATCGTCCGCAAAGTGACTCGGCAGAGTGGCGATTCGTTCGACGACCGCGTACCGGAGCGACCGAGGTATTAAGCAACATGGATAGCATCACCTCGCACAGTCAGTGAATTTTGCGTTCCTTAGAATTCGGTACCCGCACTCGTAGTCCCCGGCTGTGGTTGTTGGAGTAGCTTACTTTGCTCCTGTGGAATTCTTGACCGATTGCGCTAGGCGAATACTGCTTTCGGGCGGCACGCTCAACAATTGTACGGGCTCATCTAGTGCGTCTTTGCGAACCGCAACCTGATCGTTACGATTTCATTAACCATCAGTCCCTCCGAAACGCGGTCGCGGTTTTCACTCTGTTGAAGTCATCGGGAAAATAAGGAGTTTGCTCGTGAGGGTCCCCGCTGTCAACTCCGAGACGAAGTGGCAAAACCATGTACAACGCCTCGTTCCGCAATGTTACTGAAAGCCTTTGACACTTGCTGGATCTGTTCTTCTGTCATTTCAGGATATATGGGCAATGATAAGACCTCTCTTGCCGCATTTTCCGCTTCGGGGAAAGATCCCGCGGGGTATCGCAAATCAGCATACGCAGGCTGCAAATGTACGGGGTCGGCATAGTGAACGGCCGTCTGAATACCTTCTTCGGACAGCGCTGCCTGCAAGCCGTCTCGGTTCTTACTTCGCAACGTATACAAGTGATAGACATGGCGCGACCCTGGCATCTCAGAGGGGGGAGACTACGGGTTGGTTTACGAGCATCCGATTGTATGTTCTTGCGATCGAGCGGCGCCTTTCGGTCCAGCCCTCTAGGTGACGAAGCTTGATCCGTAAGATCGCACCCTGAAGCCCCTCCATACGGTAGTTGAATCCACGCAGAACGTGATGATATTTGCGGTCTTGTCCCCAATCGCGCAGCATTCGAATGGTTGTTGCGTACCCTGCGTTGTTCGTCGTAACCGCGCCGCCCTCGCCGTAGGCCCCTAGGTTCTTGG
>CAWFWF010000003.1:0-280685 GCA_963819455.1 uncultured Acidobacteriota bacterium | reverse complement strand
TTTTCCCACAAAATTTTTTACTTCAAAAACGCGTTTGTGACCTGGTCGTAGTACTTTCGTTACGTGACATCAGTCACCTACCCCGGCGGCGAATGGTAACCTGCTCTACCCATTACGGTTATCGTTCCCGAAAATTAAACTCCCGCATTCGAAAACACTTTCGATCACCCTCCGCATATTGACTCCCCAATTTCCGCAAGCATAATCGCAACATGTATCGCGTCGCATTGAGTTGAGACTCTTTTCCGCTGAAGTTTAGCGATTTCTCACAGCAGCAAATCGAGGGTTCATTTGCCAGCGACGACAACCGACATCCGTACCGTTCCAAGGAGCGATTTCATGAGACGTGCAGGCAACATGCAATTTGCGTCGGCATTGACCGGGCTAACGCTCGCCATGCTGATGCTGGCGGCCCCATTGGGTGCGCAACCAGCGGCGACTTCAGGACGCGGAACCATCGCGCCCTACGACCTCGCCCACGAAGTCACGATCAGCGGCACCATCGCAGCGGTCGTGACCAAACACACCATGGGAAGCCCCGCCGGCATGCATCTTCTGGTCACGGGCGCCCAGGGCACCGTGGATGCACACGTCGGCTTCATTCGCTCGAAGAGCGAGAGAGCCGCGCTGCACACCGGTCTTCCGATCCAGATTGTCGGAGCCGTAAAAGTTCTGAACGGAAAACAATATCTGCTTGCCCGCGAGTTGAAGTATGGCGGACGCACGCTCGAAGTCCGCAGCAAGACCGGATTTCCGGTCGGCGGCATTGAGCCATCTTCTTTCGCAACTCCTCGAGCCCAGAAAGCGGCTCGCTCGCGGCAGGGCGGAGGTGCCCAGTGAACTTTCGTCAAACGATTCTTAGCGTAATTTCTTTGAGCTTGTTGGCCACGCTGGTTGCATGCGGCGGCGGATCCAGCAACACGACGACACCACCGGCTACCATCTCGGTGGCCATGGGTACTCCTCCGGCTTCGATGGCGGAGAGCACCTGGCAGAATTTCACCGCGACGGTGAGCAATGACTCCACGAGCGGCGGCGTGAACTGGTCGGTAGCGTGCGGTTCGGCGAACTGCGGATCGTTCTCTTCCACCAGCACCCCGAGCGGTACCGCGACGGTCTACACTGCACCGTCGACAATTCCGACCGGAGGCACGGTCACCGTCACTGCATCCTCAGTCACCGACGGCACCAAAAAGTCCAACAGTT
Source organism: uncultured Acidobacteriota bacterium (assembly GCA_963819455.1). Lineage (GTDB taxonomy): Bacteria > Acidobacteriota > Terriglobia > Terriglobales > Acidobacteriaceae > Sulfotelmatobacter. The sequence continues at coordinate 279,479 of CAWFWF010000003.1, read as the reverse complement.
CTGTCAGCATCACCGTGGCCTCCAGCCTGGCGGATGGCACGTATGTGTTCTCGCTGACAGGCAAAGATTTCGCCACCGCCGGCCTCGACTATTCGGTCGCTGGCGCATTCACCGTGGCTAGCGGCGCAATCACCGGTGGCGAACAGGACTTCGTTGATTTCGACACTCCGACAGTCAACGACGCCATCACCGGCGGAAGTGTGAGCACCAAAGCTGACGGCAACCTCCAGATCGTCATCAACACTGCAGACGTCGCAATTGGCGTGGGCGGAGTCGAAACATTTAATGGAACTCTGGTATCCGGCACCCGAGGCCTTATCACTGAATTCGACCTCTCGGCAACGTCCAGCGGAACACTCGACTTACAAACCGGCGCGGCCGCACCCTCGGGAAGCTACGCCTTCTTCGTCAACGGCGGCGACGTAATCTCCAGTTGCGCGACTGCGACCTCGGGCGTTATCAATGTGGGCGCGGGCGGTGCTGTATCCTCTACCGGAAGCGTTGTCGACTATGATGATTGCGGCACACCTGTTCTTGGCCAACCGGTCGATGCAGGCACGGTAAGCGCGCCTGACTCACTGGGCCGCGTCACGATCAGCCTGAACCTGACAACCTCTGGAATCGGCGGGTTGGGAGCGGCGGGCTACATTGTCGACGCCGACCACATCCGACTAATCGAAAACAACCAGGATACCAACGACATCCAACAGGGAGCTACCAGCGGAACGGCCTTGGCTCAAGGGGCAAGCGCCGGAACCTTCAATACCGCTTCGGTCGCGGGCACCACCTATGCATTCGGAACCAACGGCGAGGACTTTGCTGGGTACGCTCAAATGGCCGCTGCTCTGACTCTGAATGCGGGCGGAACCGTTACTGGAACCCTCGACTACAACGATTTGGCCTGCGCTTGCACGCAGACCTCTCTGTCGGTATCGGGAGCTTATACCGTCGATTCCACGGGTCGCGTCACGATCTCAAACCTCATAGACGCAGCTGCCACACTTCCTGCACCGCTGAACGTACAGCTGTACCTGGATGGCAACGGTAACGGAATCGTCACCACTGTCGATATGTGGAACGTGGTGGGGGGCCTCGCCTATCAGCAAGTGGGTACGGGGTCGTTCAGTGCGGCATCCTTCTCCGGATCCTACGCGTTTAACACAACCGGAACCGGAATCGTTCTCTACAGCGAGTTTGACACGGTCGGGCCAGTAACCGCAGATGGAGTATCGGCCATGAGCGGCACCTTCGACCAGAACGTGCTGAACGGAAACTTAACCGCGGGATTGACGCTAACGGACGGCTTCACCGCCGACCCGAGCGGAGTCTTCATTGGCACGATCACCGGCCTCGATAACTCCAGCACGACCGCGCAAGACTTGTTCCGTTATTACGTCGTCGACTCTACGAAGGCTTTCGCCATCGAGACCGACCTCAACCAGCTGACGCTTGGATATTTTGAGCTGCAGCAATAACCAGCAATCGGTTTGTCAGCAGAGTGGCGCACTCCGGTGCGCCACTTTTATTTTGTGGATTGCAATGCCTTACATTGATTCGCGACCAACAACGCTCCATGGGTACGAGCGTCTTTCTCCAACGCAGCCACCTGCGCTGCCGCAGACGGTTTGCCCGATCCCAGTTCAATCTCGATGAGCGCGAGACGAAGCTGATATTCGTAGAGCCGGTAGAAGCCTTTATGCGCAGTCGCAAGTGCCGCTTCGAGTTCTGCGCGGGCTTCCGCATTCTTTCCAAGTTTCGCGTTCACTCGTGCATTCGCCAGTGCGGTTTCAAACCGTGGCGTGGTCACGGCGTTCCGCTGCGAGAATTTCACGGCTTTCGCGGCGGAGGTCTTCGCCTCCTCGAGTTTGTTCTGCCCGAGAAGGTTGCGGGCAAGTATCGCTTGCGCCCACGCACTGTTGCCCCAGGAGTTTGATTTTTCGTAGAACGTCGCCGCACTGCGCGCCAGGCTTTCGCCATCGGAGAAGCGCTTTTCGGCAAGGGCCAGAGTCGCCAAATTCAATCCGATCTGCGCCGCGAAGTCTTCATTGCTCACTTGCCTGGTCAATGACAGAGCATCTTCATAGCGCTTTCGCGCGCCATCCAGGTCGTCCTGCGCGAAAAGAATGTCACCGATGCCGGCAATGGGATATGACTGGCCGCGCACATACGACATCTCGCGAGTCATGGAAAGACATTGTTCGTAACTCTTACGGGCCTCGTCCAAGTCGCCCATTTCCACCTGAACCATGCCCAGATTATTCAAAGTGTCGGCTGCGCCGCGCCGGTCCTTCACGCTTGTGAACGCATCGAACGCCTGATGCTGCATTTTGAGCGAGCCCGGCAGATCTCCGAGACCGTCCAAGGTGTTCGCCAGGTTGCCGTAGTCGCTCGCGATTCCGATCGGATCGTTGAAATCCTGGTCCAGACGAAGGGCCTGTTCATAACAGCTCTTCGCTTCCTGCAACTGGCCGAGTGAGTAGAACACGTTACCGATTCGCTCGGTCGTTGCGCGGACGCTCTTCAGCGCGCCGATTTTACGAAACCCGGGAAGCGCGGATTCGAACAGCTTTTTTGCTCCCGCAAAATCGCCATTGTCGTAAAGAATATCGCCCTGAACCAGGAGACATCGCGCGGCCTCTCGTTCGTCACCAGCTGTAAGGAAAAGTTCTCGCGCCTCGCCGATGAGTTGCGCCGCCTTGCTGGAATCACCGAGGCGCTCAAAGCCATTTGCTTCGAGTCGCAGGGCTTTCGCCACCAGGAGCGTCGCTCCCACAGCGCGGCTGCGGGTAGCGGCGCGATCGGCGAGTTCCTGCTCGCGCTTAAAGTCGCTGCCGAATCCGGCTGTTTCCGCTTCCGCATAGTCGACGCGAGCTGCATCGGCCTCGGATAGGTTCAGCTTGCGCAGGTCACCGACAACTTTGTACGCCTCATGTGGCTCCCCGGCGGTAATGTATGCGCGGATCAGGAAGAGTCCGTAATCGACAGTGTCGGGAAAGAATTCCCAGAGTGCCCGATAGCTTTCGATGGCCTGCTTATTTTCGCCGAGCAATTCATGTGCCCGGCCTTCGATGAGCAGACGCTCTTCGCGCGAAAACTTTGGAGAGAGTTCCAGGGCCAGTTTGGCCTGCTCTTTGGCCTCGCTCTCGTAACCGACGATCGACAGAGCTGCCGCCAGTGCCGAGTGAGTCGGGGCATGGTCAGGCGAGACCGCCGCGGCTTTCTGCAGCAAATCGCGCGCCGAAAGGGCATCGAACAATCTCAGCTTCTGCAAACCCTGCGAGTACAGGCGGGCCGCCTCCGGATTCGAGGGCAGCGAGGATCGCACCAGCGCGGTCTGCGCCTCCGAGAGCGCGCCCACACCCAGCTTGGCACGCAGTTCTTCTCCGGCTCGGCTCACCAGGGCGTCGATGTCAGACTCAGGACCCTTCTCCGAGACCGAGGCCAGAGTTGTGCCGGCTAACGTGTCTTGCAACCGCAGGTCAAGGCGCAACAAGCCGTCGCCCAATGAAAGGTATGAACCCATCACAACATCATCACTGCCGAGATTCTGGCGAATGCGAGTCAATGTTTGCTGGCTGAAGCTATCAGCGTCGGGTAGGGAGAGGCTCGCCTTCATCAGCGCGACACTTTCGCCGGGAATGGTGCGAAGTTGATCGCCTTCGCTCAATTCCGTGGTCAGCATTTCTGAGAGAGCTGTCGAAAGCCACGACTTCTCCGGATTCGCCGAAAGATTCTTGAACCCCAGCACGGCGACCGAGCGCCGGCGGTTCACGGGAGAGGTCGTTGCGGAACTATGCGTGCGGCGCGCGAAGAAATATGCGCCAGCGAGCAATAAAAGCAGTACTGACGCCGCGGCGATCACGGAAACACGTGAACTGCGATGCGCAATTGGAATCGCGGCGGTTGGAGTCGACGAGGGCCGCTGCAACTCCGCCGCCAATTCCTCAGCCGATTGATAGCGTCGCGTCCGATCGCGCGCCAGCGCTTTCAGAATAACGGCTTCGAGTGTTGGAGAAACCGCCGGATTAATCTTGCCCGGAGCCTCCGGAGAATGATTCAGGATCGCGTTGATGAGCAGCGCAGGTACGGATTGCGGGAAGGGCCGCTTGGCCGTTGCCATCTCATACAGCACCGCTCCTGCGGACCATATGTCGCTGCGGGCATCCGCCATCTCCCCGCTCAATTGCTCGGGAGACATATAGGGCAACGTGCCACTCGTCTCCTGCGTCTGCGTCAGTGTTGCCGTCATGCCGAGTTCGCTGGCGTGCGGCATCAACTGCGCCAGAGCCGAAGTCGAGGATCTTCAGACGGCCATCGGGAGTGACGCGAAGATTGCCCGGCTTCAGGTCGCGGTGAACGATTCCCTGCTGGTGCGCCGCGGCGAGGCCAGCGGCGAGTTGTTCGCCGAGGCGCACAACTTCCGCGGCAGGCAACGCGCCTTTCGCGATCCGCGTGTCGAGAGTGATGCCGGCGATGAATTCGGTGACCAGAAAGTCGGCGCCGTCTTGCGAGCCGAATTCGTGGACGGTCGCGATGTTCGGATGATTCAGTCGCGCGAGGGCAAGCGCTTCTTTGCGGAACTGTTTGCGCGCAGAGTCGTCGCTGAGCGTCCCGGGAGGAAGCACTTTGATCGCGACATCGCGGTCGAGTTGCTCGTCGTGTGCGCGATAAACAACGCCCATCCCCCCGGCGCCGATTTGCTCGACGATCCGGTAATGCGACAGCAGCTTTCCAATCATCCCCGCACCACGATTGGCGTAAGGATACCAGCTTGCCCTGCTGATGAGAGCAATTTGCAGACTCATCGCGCGGGAAGGATGCGACGCCAGCGGAATAAAAAAGGCACCTCAATTTTGAGGTGCCTTTCGCGAGAATTCAGATCCGCCTACTGCGGAGGCTTCTTCTCGTCGTTCTTTTTCTGCTCTTGCGCGCGCTTTTCTTCCGCAGCCTGCCGCTGCTGTTGTTGCTGCTGCGCCGCTTGCGGCGGACGATTTGGGTTCGGACGATCGTTACTCTGTGGACGATCGTTCGTCTGCGGTCTGTCGTTATTCTGACGATCGTTCGGCGGCGGAGTCCGCGCTGGAGGCTGGCTGCGCGGTTGCTCACTCGGTCGATTCACATCCGGCCGATCCGCTTGTGGACGGTCGTTTTGCGGGCGATCGTTCTGAGGACGATTGTTCGGCGGCGGAGTCCGCGTCTCGGGCTGATTGTTGGGCTGATTTGCTGGCCGATTCGGCGCAGGCTGATTTGCCTGGGGACGGTTCGGCTCCGGTTGATTCGGCTGCGGACGGTTTTCAGGTTGCGGGCGATTCTGCGGTTGATTCGGCTGCGTACGATTGCCCGGTTGCGTCGGTTGCGGACGATCCGTGTCAGCCGGCGGAGTAAACGGCCGGTTCGGCGCGGGCTGCGCCTGATTTTCATTCGGCCGCGTGCTCGGTGTAGGAGCATTCGTCGTGGGTGGCCGGTTCGGCTCCGGTTGATTCGGCTGCGGACGATTGGGATTGTTCGGCTGCGCCGAAGGTAAACGGTCCTCCCTCGCCGGCGGATTGTTGGGGCGATTGGTTTCAGGCTGCGCGTTCGGCGGAACCGTCGACGGCTGCGTATTCCGCGCCGGCGGCTGGAACGGACGATTTCCGGGCGCAGGATTCGCAGGATTCCCGTTTGCTCCCGGCTGAGGAGTTGGCTGGTTGGGCGTCGGTTGATTGGCCGCAGGCTGATTCGGCTGCGGACGTCCCGGCGCTGGATTCATCCCCGGACGATTGGGTTGATTCCCTGGTTGATTGGCGGCCGGATTTCCTGCTGGATTCGGCTGCGCATTTCCGGGCTGCCCGCCCGGTCGAGCTGGATTGGGTTGCGCGTTTCCAGGCTGCGCGCCCGGTCGCCCCGGATTCCCCGTAGTCATAGTCGCTGGGCGTCCCGGAGGAGCTTGCTTCACCAGCGGCTGGGCCGCAGGCGCGCTCGCAGGACGAAGGCGTTGCATCTCCTGCCGAGCAACCGGCTGGCCAGGATTTGCCGTCAGCGCCTGTTGCTTCGCGGCAAACGAGACCGGAGCCGGAGGCGGAGCCGCTTTCGCGACAACAGCGCGACTCTGCACTGCTTGCGGAGGAGCGGCCACTCGATTCGCTGTTTCCGCACGCGCGCCGAGAACGGCCGCCCGCGCTGGCGCAACCGATGCTCGCGCATTCAAAGGTCCAGCCGCATACTGCTGCGGATTCACTCGAACCGCAGCGCGCGAAACGGACTGTCCGCCGGCAAAGGCATTTTGCGGCACAGCCGTAACTGCGCCAGAAACGCCGCGATTCGCGTAGGTCACGTTGTTAATGACCGTCGTCTTGTTGACGATGGTCGTGTTGTAGACATTCGTGATCGTCGTCTGATTGACGGTCGTGTTGCTGATGTTCACCCGGTTCACGTATCCCGGGCTCACGCGGTAAGACGGAACATAGACTTCCCGAGGTCCCAGTGGGAACCACGCAACGTTTCCGCCGTAACCGGGTCCGCCTCCTCCGACAAATACGACGAGCGCGGGGGCATAGACGGGACGCACTTGCATCGGCCCCGGAACCCATCCCCACCGGCTGCGAATGAAGGCCCAACGTCCATAGTGGAACGGGGCATATCCCCATGGAGCTTCATCGACCCACGTCCATCCCCACGGATCGATCCATGCCCAGTGACCGGTGTGATACGGCGCCCACCCGGCTTCGACGCGCGGATACCACACATTGCCGTATTCGGGAGCGGGCTGCCAGTCTCCGTATTCGTCGAGATCCTCGGAGCCGACAACATCGGGCGACACATAGCGTGACGTTCGCGAGTCTTCGAATCTGCGATCGCGCCCGTTGCTCCAGTTATCAAAGTCATCCGGATTTCCAACTTGTTCTACATCCGCATTCAAGCGGTCGCTGCCGCTGAAGGTTGCACGCTGTCCCTGGTGCACGGTGTAGGTTTGGCCGTTTCCGGTCGATTCGCCTTCGCCGTTACGCACAGTGACTACTGTGTAAGTTCCGTCTTCGCTGGCTTCGATGCGATATTGGCCGGGCTGAGAAATCGAAAAGGCCTGGTTGGGCGTATCGATCTCGAAAACGTCATCGCGATCCAATCTCCGGACGCGCACGTTGATCGCACCGGAACTGAGTTGGATCTGAACCGTGCGATCGTCGAGATTGATGAAGGAGAATCCCGTGTTGCTGTTGAGGTGAATTGAAGTCGGTCCGAGTTCTACTTCGGCGCGCGAGTCGCGGTCGGCCCACAGCTTGTCGCCGCTCGTCATTGGACGATTCGGTACAGCTTGCACCCATTCGGATTCCCCCGCAGGCTGAAACGACACGGAGCCATCCATATGTCCTAAGCGCGCCGCCCGTCCCGGCGGGTCATCGTTGTCCTGATCCTGCGCGCTCGCATGCAGCGAGAAAGTGAGGTTAGTAAGAATCAAAGCTGCGATCGCAATTGCGAGACGCAGTGCTCGACTGCCGCTTGGAACACTTCGCAAAAAATTCATGGTCATTCGTTGATCCCCTCGTCGTAACTTGCTTTTCGACCGCCCCAAAAATCAACTGCCGAACAAAATGTGCGTGTCAACTTAGGTTAAATGCTACACAGCCTTCTCATTAGATGCCTTTTGACGCGCAGACTTACCTACAGCAAACTGGGTAGACGCCGTCCTAGGGTCATCTCCAGAAGAACTCATTCTCATGACGCTGCCTGAGTGGTATTAACCCGCCCGGAGTGAATTCGGTGCGCTGCTACAATGCCCTGTTTCAGTCATATGCAGATTCAGAGCGAACTGCAATGCCTGCAATCACGTACTGTCTAGTGGGTTGGTAGCGGTCTCAGCTTTCCCAGCCCAGTCTCAGTTGGCAAGTCGGAATTCCGGGGAGATCCAGTGGAAGACGTCCAGGTAGTCGCGATGCTGGTCCGGCGATGTATTGCCGGCGATGCCGCCGCCTGGGAGGAAATCGTGCAGACTTACAACCGGAGAATCTACAACATTTGTTACCGTTTCGCGGGATCGGGCGACGACGCCCAGGACCTCACCCAGGAGGTCTTCATCAAGATGTACCGAACCCTGCCGAGCTACGACCCCAGCAAAGGGGCATTCGTGACCTGGGTGACTACCATCACGCGAAACCTGCTTGTCGACCATTTCCGCAAGACCAAACAGGACCGCATGACGGACTCCATAGATACGGCTGCGTCCGAACATGAGGACGCGCAACCGCTCAGTGAGCAAATTCCTGACCAATCTGCGCCGCCGGATGCCCGTGTACGCAGCCGGGAGGTGTCGGAGACGGTTCATGCGGCCTTGGCTAAGCTTTCGCCAGAACTGCGGGAAGCAGTGATTCTAAGGGACTTACAAGATATGGACTACAAAGAAATTGCACAGGTTTTGAAGGTTCCGGAGGGTACCGTGAAATCGCGAATAAATCGAGGCCGGGCGGAACTTGCCAGGCTTCTTCAACGTACCTATAGGCAGGTGATGTGATGCCAGACCAGACCAGAAACGGGATGCACTGCAACGAGTTCGACTCGCTGCTCACGGACGCGCTCGACGGCGTCTTGAGCGGAGCCGGGCTCGACCGGTTTCAGGCTCACGCACGAAGTTGCAAATCGTGTGGGCCGCTGCTCGCGGAAGCTGACGCGGGCCGCAATTGGCTGAAGGAACTCACGGAGGTGGAGCCTCCAGCCAACCTGGTCACGAACATTCTGGTATCCACGACGGGCGTTGACACCCAACGCCTGCGGACGACCTTGCGTGTACCTCAGCCGCGAGCTACGTGGCTGGAGCGCCTGCAAGCTTCGTTCCTCGAGCCGATCTGGGCTGTAGTCCGCCAACCGCGCTTCGCCATGTCGTTCGGCATGGCATTCTTTGCGTTGTCGGTGGGATTGACGGTCGCCGGGGTGAAACCCGCCGACCTTCGCCAGGTCAGCTTGCGGCCGTCCGCGATCCGGCATTCCTACTACAACACACAGGCGCGAGTGATTCGCTACTACGACAACGTTCGCCTCGTTTATGAAGTGCAGGCGGCCGTTCGAGGAATCAAGCGCAACCTGACTCCCGCTGAACCCGGCCTTAAACAGTCTCGGCCGGCGAAGCAAAAGGACGACAAGAACGACACAACACAACAGCCCGAGCAGAAGCAGGAGCGCAATTACAGCCAGATGGAAAATCAACTCATTCTGGCTAGCGCTCACCGGGGACCCTCTCTTCGCGATCTGCCTGTACTAGTGTCGGTGACCACTGACAGGAGGTTCGTATGAACTGCGCCAATCACAGCGATATTGCTGCGGTGGCGTTTTGCCGCACGTGCGGCAAGCCACTTTGCAACCAATGCACCCGCGATGTCCGCGGAGTGATCTACTGCGAATCGTGCCTCGCGGCACGCCTCGACAGCACCACAGCGGCCCCGGGCTTTGTTCCGCCGCAAACGGGATATCAACAATTCATGGATCAGGGCCTGGGCGTGAAAGTCGGCCCCGGACCCGCCAGTGGACCCAATCCTTCCGTGGCCGGAATTCTCGCCGGATTCTTTCCCATCGGCGTGGGCGCGGTTTACACCGGCCAGTACGCCAAAGGCTTGGCGCACCTGGTCATCATGGTTCTGCTGATCGTGGGCGTGAGTTCCGATCTTCCCTGGTACATGACCATGTGTCTGGGAATCGGTATCGGATTCTTCTACGTCTACCAGATCATCGATGCCATTCGCAGCGCGAAGGCGATCCAGATGGGACAGCCCGCACCCGACCCATTTGGTTTAACGCAGGCCTTCGGCACGGGCGAGAAGATGGAAGGCGCGAAGGTTCCAACCGGCGCCGCCGTTCTGATCGGCCTGGGAGTTCTATTCCTACTGCACACCGCCGGCTTCTTCGAGGTTGGGATGGGACTGTTCGTCTCGTTGATCCTGCTCTTCCTCGGCGTGTGGCTCTTCGCCAAGAATTGGGGATTGATCGGCGCCAACTCGACCGTGTGCTACTGCGAACACTGCCGCACGCGCCGCCTGATGGGCCCGGCCATTCTCATCACCGTTGGCGTTCTGTTCCTGCTCGACAACGTTTCACACATCGGCTTCCACCGTACGTGGCCGGCGATCCTGCTTGCCATCGGAGTCGTGAAACTGTTCCAGAGCAACGCTTCATTTGACGGACACTTCGGGCCATTGCCTCCGGGGAGTTCGGGCTATCCGCCGAACGTTCCGCCGCCACCCGTGGTTCCGGGCGTGCCGCAAAGTGCGCCGCCGACTACGCCATCCAGCACAGTGCAGAGCACAGATCCAACCTCTGGCGAGGTGAAAAATGTCTAGCCCGGTGATGACTCCGCCTGTAATGCCGCCACTTCCTCCACGACGTCATCGTTCGTTTGCAGGACCGTTCGTCCTGATCGTGGTTGGAGTCATCTTCCTCCTCGGCACGATGGGCATTCTCTCGGTCGGCCGCCTGGCGCACCTGTTCGCCAGCTACTGGCCCGTGCTCCTGATCTTGTGGGGCATCATTAAGCTGCTTGAACACATGCAGGCGCAGCGTGAGGGCACTCGCAGTTCGGGGATCGGCGCCGGCGGCATCTTGCTCATCGTGATGATCGTGGTATTCGGATTGATCGCGACGCAGATGGAGCACGTGAACTGGTCGGGACTGCGCGACAACTTCGACGACGGCGATTTCCCCAATATTTTCGGCGGCGAAACCTACAACTTCAACGACCATCTGGAACAAGACTTTCCCGCTGGAGCGGCCTTGAAGGTCATCGACACACGTGGCGCGGTCAGCATTCACGCCTCCGATGACAACAAGATTGCGGTTGTTGTTCGCAAACGCATCGGCGCTGAGCATCAGAATGACGCCGACAAATACAACAGCGAGACCAAGCCCATCATCACCACGATTGGCGGCCTGGTCACGATCGACGCGAAGGCGGACGCCTCCGGAGATCATCCGGTGGAAGTGGACTTGGACATTTCCGTGCCGCGCAAAGCATCGGTGACTATCAACGCTCGTCGCGGCGATGTAAACGTCGTCGGGCGCGATGGCGCCGTCGATATTTCGGCGCAGCACTCCGACACATCCGTTGAAGACGTCAACGGCAACGTGAAGATCAGCCAGGACAAGGGATCGGCGAAGGTACAACAGATTGGTGGAGACGTCCACGTGGAAGGGCATCTGAGCGAGGTTGCGCTCACCGACGTGAAAGGAAGCGTTCAGTTGGAAGGAGAGTTCCAGGAGAGCGTGAAGCTCGAACGCATCGCGAAATCCGTGACGTTCAAGTCTTCCCGTACCGATATGGAGTTCTCTCGTATCGAGGGCTCGTTGGATCTTGATTCCGACGACCTGCATGCCGAAGAGATTACCGGACCGCTTCATCTGACCACGCGCTCCAAGAACATTCGCCTGGAAAACATCTCGGGCGATGTGCGCCTGCAGGATGACAACGGCACCGTCGAACTGGGCATGCGGAACGTGGGCAACGTGCAGATCGACAATCGCAATGGCGACGTTCAGCTAAGCCTGCCGGAAAAATCCGGCTTCCGGCTCGATGCGCACACGCGTGACGGCGAGATTCAATCGGACTTCGCGGAACTGAAGATCAACAACGACGAGCACGAATCCAAAGCCAGCGGAAGCGTAGGAAATGCGTCTTCGCACATCGTCGTCAACAATGAACACGAGGGCATCGAGATTCGAAAGAGCACCAACTTGCCCCCCAAGCCACCAGAGCCGCCGACGCCGAGCAAGAACAGCAAGAGTCTGCCGGCTCCCAAAGACAAAGTCGAGCCGACGGAAAACTGAAAAAGCAGTTTCTGGTTTCGAGTTTCTAGTTTCAAAATCAGGTTTCGGGTTCTCGAAACTCCGAAACCTGAAACTCGAAACTAGCTTTTCAGCTTCTGGTTGACCAGTTCCTCGACCTGCGACAGAACTTCATCCTCGGTCATCGATGTGGAATTGATGACGACCGCGTCGTCCGCGGCTACAAGCGGGGACGCCGCGCGGGTGCGATCCCGCCGATCGCGTTCTCGGAGATCGGCCGCGACACTCGCCGCAACATCCCCTTGAATCTTCTGTTGTTCCATCCGCCGCTGCTCGCGCACCACCGGGTCGGCATCGAGAAAAATCTTTAGATCCGCGTCAGGAAAAACCTTCGTTCCGATGTCGCGCCCTTCCATCACGATGCCACCGCCTGCGCCCATCTGCCGCTGATGATCCACCATCCACGCCCTGACCTTCGGGTGGACTGATACCTTCGACGCCGCTTCGGTCACATCGCGTTCGCGAATGCGCGAAGAAACATCCTTGCCATCGAGCAGCGTGCGATTTCCGCCAATCGTGGGTTCAAGCTGGATACGCGACCTTTCTGCCAGTTGCAGCAACGCGGCCTCATCCTCGAACGAGAGGTCTTTGTCGATCGCTTTCAACGCGAGGGCGCGGTACATCGCTCCACTTTCAAGGTTGACATACCCCAGTTTCCGCGCGAGTTTCGACGCGATGGTGCTCTTGCCCGCGCCGGCGGGGCCATCCACGGCAATGATCAGTTTGCGCTGCGGAGTCGTATTCATCGCGAAACTAGAGATTGTACACACTCGCCGTGGCCGATCGTTTCCGCGCGGGACAAATACTCGGATGTCCCATCTCCTGTTTTTCCGCTGGAAAAAATCGGCGCTCGCATGTCCCTTCGTACACGGTAAGCCTAAGCCTTGTAGGTGACACCATCCGTCCTTTCGATATCTGTTCCTTTCACGCTCTTGAGATGAGAATGCATCAACCGCAACACCCTTCGTAAGCCTGCCGCGGGGACGGCCACGGCGCATCGCCACGCGTCCAAAGGAGAAATCATGTCCCAGAACGCTAAGCTCGAGGTGTGCCTAAAACAGGCGTTCCCCAAAACGGAGTCGAGAATTGCGATCTCCAAGTGCGTCACGCTCGTTGTTGCCGCGGTTTCACTCACCCTGATCGGCACATTGCCGATTGCAGCACAATCTTCCTCGTCGACAGCGCACGATCCCGGAGTGCGCACTGGTTCCATTGGCGCCGGCGCTCCCATCGCCGGACTCACCCCCAATCAGCAGGCGTTTTTCTCCGCCGGCCTGATGACGTTTAACGAAATCGACTCCGTGAAAGGCACTGTAGCCGGAACCGGCCTGGGACTTGGGCCCCGCTTCAACGCTGAGAGTTGTGCTCAGTGCCATGCTGCCCCTGCGCCGGGCGGCAGCAGTCCATCGGTGAACCCGCAAGTCGCTGCGGCCATCGATCAGGGAGCAGCCAATCAGATTCCCGCATTCATTACGACCAACGGCCCGGTGCGGGAGGCGCGCTTCCCGCTGACTACAGACTTGCGCCATCCCGATGGTGGAGTGCATGCCCTCTTCACCATTGCCGGACGCAGCGACGCTCCCGGTTGCTCGCTGAAACAGCCGAACTTCCAGCAGGCCCTCGATTCGAACAACGTGATCTTCCGCATTCCGACTCCTGTGTATGGAGGCGGCCTGATCGAATCAATTCCTGACTCCGCGATTCTCGCCCAGGTAAACGACCAGAGCGATCAGAAGCATCGCATGGGAATTGGCGGACGTCCGAACACCAACCTCGGCGCCGGCATCTCGGGAAGTCGCCAACACCAGCGGAAACGACGGTACCGTCACGCGTTTCGGCTGGAAGGCGCAGAACAAGTCGCTCGAAATCTTTTCTGGCGAAGCTTACAACGTCGAGATGGGCGTGACGAACAGCCTGTTTCCAAACGAACGCGACGAGACCGTCGGATGCGTGTTCAACGGCACTCCCGAGGACAACACGAACTTCGACCTGAGCGGCACTTCGTTGCCCAGTGACACAGTGCGCTTCGCGACGTTCATGCGCTTTCTCGACCAACCAGTACCGGGCCCGTCGAATACCTCCACACAGCACGGCGCAAAAGTATTTCAGCAGATCGGATGTGCACTTTGCCACACTCCGTCGTTCGTCACCGGACCGTCATCGGTGGCGGCGCTCAGCAACGTCACAGCGAATCTTTATTCGGACCTGTTGATTCATCACATGGGGTCGAGGCTTGCCGACGACGTTGTGCAAGGCCAGGCACAGGGAGATGAATTTCGGACTGCGCCGCTGTGGGGCCTCGGTCAGCGAATCTTTTTTCTGCATGACGGGCGGACCAAGAATCTGGTCAACGCGATCATCTATCACTCGAGCAGCGGTGATCGTCACTACCCCGATTCGGAGGCGAACGGCGTTGTCAACAATTACAAGCGGCTCTCGTCGCAGGATCAGCAGGATCTGCTGAACTTCCTGCGGTCGCTATAGAACGAGCGTCTATAAGTTGCGCGAGGCGAAATGCGCGGGACGACATTCGCGGAAACAATGCGCCGTCCGGCTTCGCCTCGCTCTCCCTTTTATTACGGCGATGAAATGGATGCGCGAACTTGCTCGGAGTCCATCCGTCTTCGCGCAGTCTACGAATGCTGAGAGCATCGTGACGCTTGGCGAGACGCACGCCGGCGTCGTCACGCACCAGATCGCAATGGTAGTAATCGGGAATCTCAAGATCGAGCGCGCGGCAAAGAAGAATCTGCCGCGCAGTGGACTTCAACAGATCGGCCCCGCGCACGACCTCCGTGATCTTCATCGCAGCATCATCGACCACGACGGCCAACTGATACGCCGGCACATCGTCGCGTCTCCAAACGATGAAGTCACCGAAGTCGCGTCCCGCAATCAATCGCTGCGGACCGAGATGAAGATCGTCGAATCGAATTTCTTCGTTATCCGGCACGCGGAATCGCCAATGAACGCCGGCAGGCGCGGAGGCTGTGGCAGCAGACGATGTTGCAGGGCGGCAGGTCCCGGGATAAACCGGCTCATCATCCCCATCATTTGGCGCTCCCGCGGCCAGGGCAACATCCTTCCGCGAGCACTTGCACGGATAAATCATCCCGCGCTCAAGCAATGTTCTCCATGCGGCAAGGTAAAACTCTCGCCGTTCGCTCTGTACATACGGGCCATAGGGTCCCCCGCAATCCGGCCCCTCAGACCACGAGATGCCGAGCCAATGCAGATCCTCAATCATCGCCTCGACAAATTCGGCACGGCAGCGCTGCGAATCGAGATCCTCATTCCGCAGGATCAATTGCCCGCCATGCTGAGCGGCACGCTGCGCCGCAGTCCAAAATGTGCGCGCATGGCCGAGATGGAGGAGACCTGTGGGAGAAGGCGCGAGGCGGCTGCGGTAAGGCCGCGAGACGTTTCGTAACGAAGAAGCTTTCACGTGTATCTAGGTGACGGTCAAATGCAGCGGCGCGGCAATTGAATCATCAGCGGCATACTCGATATGAAGAACCCGTCTCGGTATCTCCGTCCGCGATTTCGACGACGCATGAACCAACAATGGCCGCATCGCAATCACTCCACCCTTCGCAGCTATGCAATCTACCGGTGTCGTCCGCACCGCTAAGGCGTGAATCTCATCGTCGTTCAAAACTCCCCGCATGTGACTTCGAGGTAGGACTCTCAGAGGTCCGTTGTCCTGTGTCGAGTCGTCAAGATGAATGCGCAAGGCCAGGACCTGAGAGAGCGCTCCAGCCGGTGCATGGGCATAGTCGATCCTCTCCTTTATCGACCAAGGTCCCCAGCCCGGCACCTCAACCCGTTCGCGAAGCGGCAAAGCCGTGTCCTGATGCCAGACTACAAGCCAATTCGATCGATTCGATTTCTCGAACAGGGTGGCACGAAATGGAAAGGCTCTTGTGCCTAAAACCTCGCAGGCTATCTCAGCGAGCAGTCGATTTCCCGCCACCGCGGCAACCGGAGGCAGATGTAAAGCGTGTCGAATACCCGCCCGACTTCGGAGTGGCCTGCATTCATCGATCTCCTGTAAAAGCTGGTCCAGAAACTCGTGCGAGAAGAGTGCCGGCAGAATCGCAAATCCTGCATCGCCGATGGCCTTATCCCATTTCACTTTCTGATCCGAATCGCGTGACGCGGTTCAGGGGCGGGAGCCGCTGCAACTTTCTCCGGAGTGATTTGCAGCATCGATCGTCCACTGACATGCACGAAACTCAATTCACGAGCGGCCAGCAGCGCGTTTACCGCGTCCCTTACTTTTGATCTGGCGATGAAGTTTCCGAAGAATACTTCAAGGTCCGCCTGCTCGATTGCGATTACGCAATCGAGATATTTCGAAAGCAGGGCCGTCAGAGCTTCCTGCACGGAAAGGCCCACACCCTCTTTCACCGCATCCGGAGCCCAGCGATAGAGCACATCCCACACTGAACCTTCACTGGCCTTGTAGTCCACGCGCGTGATGCGCAGCTTTGACCACAACTCGCCCAACGCGCCATCGAGAGCCGGCAGCGAAACGCTTCCGCCGAGAACTTCCTGCATTTTCTGTTTTGAAATCGGGCCGTCTTTGCGAATCAACTCGAACGCATCGCAAGCCAGCGCTGAATACGGAGACCGTGATCCCGCCTTTATCGACTGCTTCGGATTGCGTTCCCCAACCAACGCATAGAAATAAGGAAACACCGATGCCGCCACCAAAAATCCGTTGTTCTCGCTGAAGAGATTCGCTTCGAAGGCTGCGCGCTCGCGTAGCAGCCGCACCATTAACTCAGTCGCTTCCGCGGCTCGCGGATCCTTGAACGCATGTTGCCATTCCGGCAACCGATCGTCGTTGCCCACGAAAGCCCCGATAAACGTCGGGACCAGGAGCGAAGGCCGCTGCGGATACATCAGGCAGAAGCCGACTTCTTCCAAAAACGCGCGCGCGTCTTCGATCGTCCGGATGGCTTTGCCCTCCAGTCGCCACTTCTCGCGCCGCATTTGTTGAAGCTCGATGTCGGTCATAAGAACAGCTATCGGCTGTCAGCTATCAGTTCTCTGCGCCATCCCGGTCCCACGCCGCTTTGGCTAAGGGCTGAGGGCTGATGTCTAGATCCTCTTAAACGCCTTCTGAATGTCCTTCACAGAATACCGCAACACCACCGGCCTTCCGTGCGGGCACGACATGGGATGGTCCGTTTTCGCTAATTCAGCGAGTAGCCATGCCATTTTATTTTGCTCCAGCTGCATGTTCACCTTTATCGCCGCGTGGCATGCGATGGACGCTGCGATCCGCGTGCGAATCTTTTCCAGGTTCAGGGACTGATCCTCGCGGGAGAACTGGTCCAGCAATTCATGCAGCATATGCTCGACAGATGCCGCTTCGATCCCCGCGGGAGCAACCTTCACAGCGACGCTGCGCGCACCGAAAGGTTCTGCTTCAAATCCATTATGCGCAAGCTCGTCCGAAATCTCCGAAAACACCGCTTGCTGCGCGGGAGAAAGTTCCAGCACGATCGGCATCAGCAATCGCTGGCTCTCGACCTTCATCGCCGCGCGCTGCTTGAGAACCCGCTCGAACAAGACGCGTTCATGGGCAACGTGCTGGTCGATGATCCACAGCCCATCTTCGTTAACAGCAAGGATGAACGAGTTTCGTATCTGACCCAGCGGCCGCAACGTGCCTAGAGACGAGAGCGTGGGCTCTTCTTCGGAAACATCCAGCGCCGGTGCACATCCATGATCGGGGACCGCTTCAACCTGCTGCAATATAACGCGCGCGAGGTCGGGCGTGAGTGGTGCAGATTCCAATCCGCGAGCCACGGGAATCGCGGCATTGGCCTCGACCGCGATGCCGCCCGAGAATTGCAGCCGCGCAGAAGTTTGCGGCAACGAGACAGGATGCAGGGCAAATCCTTCCGGATGCGCCTCCTGACTCGAGCGCGCCACCTTCCGGAACCCGAGAGCCGGAAGCCGGAAGCCCGGGTTCTTCCGGCGGCAATGCTCCCGGAGTCAGCGCCTGGCTGGCGGTGGCGTGCGCCCGAATCTCCGTCATGAACTGCGGCACCGGTCGAGCTTTCATCAGCGCGGCACGCACCGAGTCGCGAACGAAGTCATGCATCGCGCTCTGCTGGCGGAAACGCACTTCCGTCTTCGACGGGTGCACATTTACGTCAACTTCGGCGGCCGGTAGTTCCAGAAAGAGCAGCACCACCGGAAACACTGTCGGCGGAATGATATTGCGATAGGCCTCGGTGAGCGCGTGCTGGACCAGACGATCGCGAATGAGGCGTCCGTTGACGAAGACGAAGATGGAGTTGCGGTTCAGCTTCTGGATTTCGGGTTTGGAGACGAAGCCGTGAACCCGCATCTCGCCTGGATCTTTCGGCTCCTCATCTTCTCCGTTTTCCTCCGCCTCTTTCCGCCGCCATGGAGGAGGTTGCGGCAATCCCACATGCTCAAGGGCTTGCCGTGCCGCCACAGGGATCAGTTGATCCAATGTCTCTTTGCCGAACACCTGATAGACGCGCTCGCTATATCCACCTACCGGAGGCGCAACGAGCATGGCGTTGGTCGCTGAGTGCAGTTCGAAATGTTTTTCCGGATGCGCGAGCGCATAATGCGTCACCAGCGACGCGATGTGCGAGAGTTCGGTGGACTCTGCCTTCAAGAATTTCTTGCGCGCGGGAACATTGAAGAAGAGATCGCGCACTGTGATCGAAGTACCGAGTGGAAGTCCCGCCTCTTCGACCCGGGCAATCTTTCCGCCATTAATTTCGATAACAGTGCCGGCCTCTTCTTCCTGTGCGCGAGTTTCCAGGCGCAGACGTGAGACCGAGGCTATCGACGGTAAAGCCTCTCCGCGAAATCCTAACGTGGCAACGCTCAGCAAGTCGGCGGCATTCTTGATCTTCGAAGTCGCGTGGCGTTCGAAAGCCAGCATGGCGTCGTCGCGCACCATTCCGCATCCGTTATCCGTGATCTGAATGAGCCGCTTTCCGCCGGCCTCGATATTGATCTTGATGCGAGTCGAGCCCGCATCGAGGGAGTTCTCCAGCATCTCCTTCACCACCGAAGCGGGACGTTCCACCACTTCGCCGGCGGCGATCTGGTTGGCAACGGTTTCGGAAAGAACGTGGATTCGGCCCATGGGCAGGGTGTAGGAATACGCAGCGACTGGTAAGTGGCAAGTTTCGCAGAAGGATGGTTCGAATGCAAAGACAGACGCCTCGCGCGAGCGGCCGTTCGTTTTATTCTCTGGATTTTTGCATCCGCCGGAATTGCCCGCATCGCCGCGCGCTGTGTATCCTTACTTCAGCCAGGAGGGCACGTGCTCGGTCGCATTCATCACATCGCCATCATCTGCTCCAACTATGCCGCGTCGAAGCATTTCTACGTCGATGTGCTCGGACTCAAAGTAGTGCGCGAGCTCTATCGTGCGGAGCGCGACTCGTACAAGCTGGATTTGCAGGTGGGCGAGCAATATCAGATTGAGTTGTTTTCGTTTCCGAACCCACCCGCGCGCCCGTCGCGGCCGGAAGCCTGTGGGCTGCGGCATCTCGCCTTCGAGGTCGAAATGTGCGCGAAACTGCCAGCCGAATCAGCTCACACGGAATCGATGTTGAACCCATACGGATCGACGACACTACCGGCAAGTCCTTCACCTTCTTTGCCGATCCGGACGATCTTCCGATTGAGATCTACGAGCGGTAGCTCACGCCTTTCACTTCGCGTCCGTCACCTGTTCCCGCGCCTCGTTATAGGTTCCAAACCGTTTTGCCACAACCTTCAGCGTGGGATAGAACTGCACGAACGTGTGCTCGACTGCCGCGTGCGCGTCGTGGCATGAATAGCATCCGTTTCCATGCGGCATTGCCCCGGCAGTTTTGCCGTCGGCATCGAACCCGTAGTAGGCCCACTTGTCCGGATTGTGCGTAGAATCTTTCACCTCGACCGCCAAGCCCATCAGGTCGGTCTGATAGTGACCTTTTTGATTGATCGAGCTGCGGCTGGCGGCGTCGCGCTCATCGATCACGAACATGCTCTGCTCCGGCCACTTGCCCGACTTTACAAATTCATCGTAGGCCCAGCGCTGGACGAATACATTCGTGAACATCTCGTGGCTGCCAGGCCCCGGGCTGTAATTCATGCCGAAGCCGGCGGAGAGAAACATCCACTCCCGGTAATCCGCAGGGCGCATTAACTGGCCTTTTTCGTCATATTGAGGCTTTGGCCCCTGAGTTTCAGGAGAAGCTGCCAAGAACGGCCAACAACGCCACGAGCGAGAGCACGATGCTGCCTATCATCTTCATCAAAGCCTCCTAAAGTAGTTCCCCATTCCTCAGTCTCACAGAGAGCGTACACAGATTAGCGTGTCAGATCGATATCCGTCTTGAACGAATTAAACATCCGTCGGGTGACAAATCTGCTCATATTCAGTCTGACTATGCATGCCCGAGCCGGATACATCCAAGGTCAGCGATCCGGGAAAGCACCTGCGCGGCGGTGAGTTTTACTCTCCCGTTCAGTCTCGCTTCAGCACACCGGAGGTATTGCTTTCCGAACTCCGTCAGACGGTTTCGCGGAGCGTGCCTCGCCACGAGCACGAACTCGCCTATATCACGGTCATGCTTGAACGGCGACTACATGGAAGGCGATCGCGGCCATCTCGACACGCTGTCGCCGTTCAGCGCCGTATTCAATCCGGCAGGGATCGCACATTCTACCGTCGTCGGCCCTGCGGGGGCTTCTTTCTTCACGATTGAACTTCGCAAAGAAAGCTTGCAGCAACTCGGCCTTGGGCTTCCCAGCCGCACCACCGTCGACCGTGGAGCAGGCGGGATGCTTTGGCCGGGCATCCGGCTTTACTTCGCATTCAAGAGCGCAACGAACCCGCTGGCGCTCGAAGCCTGCGTCTTCGAGTTGCTTGGGACTCTCACAGGATACGAAGAACCGGGCAGGGATGTTCCTCGATGGTTGCCTCGCGTGAAGGAGCGCTTGCATGAGGGCTTTCGCGACGGGCTCAGAATGCGCGACCTGGCCGCCGAGGCGGGAGTGCATCCGGTACACCTGGCGCGCGTCTTCCGCAAATTTGAAAATCGTACGCCGGGCGAGTATCAACAGAGGCTGCAAGTTCGCGCGGCCTGCGAATTGTTGCGCGATCCGGAGTGGACGCTGGCGGCGATTGCCGCCGAATGCGGCTTCTCCGATCAAAGCCATCTCACACGAGTACTGCGGCGCATGACAGGGACGACACCAGCGCGTTTCCGGCTCGCGGTCGCCCAGCGCGCTGCCTGAAAATTCAATCGACCTTCGCTCGATGGGCAGCCGGGGGCGGCTGTCCCCACAGAATCTCCATGGCTACCTCGGCCCCTATCAAGACGAAGGGCGCTCCTCTGTTGAGAAGCGCCCCTCATCTACTCGACACAAATTGTTGACCTTGCTGGTTGACTACTGCACAACCAGTTGGAACGACGTGGAAGCGGTCGATCCGCCGGAGGCTCCGCTCACTGTGATGGTGTAGGTGCCCTTCGGCGTTCCCGGATTGCTCGTGCTGCCGCTGCCGCCCGACCCGCCGCAGGAAGCCATCCACATGGTCGAGACGGAGAGAACAGCGATCAGTCCCAGCAGGCGCATGGCATTTTGCGAGCGCTTCTTCGATCCGAAGGTGAAGAAGAGCCCGAGCAGTCCCGGCATCAAGACTGCATAGAAGATGCGACTTCCGCGATCCATGGGCCGATCCAGCTTTGCAGTTGGAGCGGTCGTGGTGATGTGGAAGGAAACGTCGCCCGACGCATTTGTTGCCGGAGGCACGGTGCAAACCGACAAGGAAGCGGTGTCGGTGCAGGTGAAGGTGATGGTGCCAGTGAATCCCGTTCCCAATCCTACCGTAACGGTCGCGTCAACCGCGGATCCTTGCGCAACCTGATAAGTCTGCGCTGAAGGTGTGAGAGTGAACGCAGGTCCAACCGTCACCGTGACCGCCGTCGAGGTCGATGGACTTAATGTTCCATTGCCATTGTAGGTGGCGGTGATGCTGTTAGCGGCAACCGGCAGAGTTGAAGTCGTTAAGGTTGCGACACCGTTGGTAGTTGCCGCCGTGCCCAGGGTTGTCGAACCATTTTTGAAGGTAACGTTGCCCTTCGCACTTGATGAAACGGTAGCTGTTAGTGTGACTGTCGCTCCTGATACGGGGTTCGCTGGTGCAAAAGTCAGAACTGTGGAACTCGCAGTCCTGGATGCACCCCAAGCAATGGCAAGCTTGTTGATGTCAACCGATCCCAGACCTGTGACGAGGTTATACCCGGTGGTGGCGTCTGCTGTCGCGGCACTATAACCGACCACAGCTGTACCCGACGCCGGGCATCGCAGAGCCAGCAGTTGAGCTGCGGGTGTGCCAGCCTGACAATAAGCATTGTTGTCGCCGGTCTTGACCTGATGGAAAGCCCCATTTGCTGGAGTCGCCGCGAGTTGATAAAGCGTCGGATTGATATTTCCCAACCCAGAGGATGGCGATCCGGCAAGATACTGGTTCAGGAGGGCTACAACCCCCGCAAACACCGGTGCAGAGGCCGATGTTCCGCCAATGATCGACAAGATACGTATCGACGGCGCTGGTGATTCCATTAGCGCAACTGCTGCTGGTGCTATTCACTCCAAGCTCGGTCAACGGCGTACAAAAGATGTATCCGGGAAAGTTCGGCGAAGCTAAGAACGAGACGTCCGGAGACAAGCGCACATTGGGCGCGCCGGAAACCGTGACCGTCTGCCATGACGGCTTCGGGAAACCACCGTTCGTCGAACAGGCCGAGTTGGTGTGAGTCTCGCAGTTGCTGGCACCGCCGCCCGTGGACGAGAGGCCGATGTCCGTTTGAGCTGTAGCCTCGCTGGTAATGGAAACCCATCCAGGTTGCGCTACCTGACCACCCTGTGTGCAGAAAGTACTCGTCGTGTTCGCTTGGCAGAACTGGTAGATTTCAAGATCGTCATTCCAGGCTTGCTCAGGGACATACGACTTCGCAGTACCGCCGTCAGTCCCATTCGTTGCGCCCCAGTAGGTCGGGATTCCAATGTCCGCTAGAACGATTCCCGTTCCGCCGACCCCGGTTACTTCCGGGCTGCTCGCCGGATAACTTACGGCGAGACCTTGGGTGGCGAGATTCGTGCTCGTCACCGTCTGGAAAGAAATCGCACTCAGCCGCGCCACTATCGCCGCTGGAATTCACAAAAGTGATTCCCTCCGAGTTCGCTTTCTGCAACTCGGTCTCATCCTGCGCGGTCAGAGTGTCGTCAAATTCGCAGAACCCATAGCTCAAGCTGATCACCGGCGCGAGGTTCTGATCGATGGCGTAATAGTACGAGGTAAAAGTGTCGCTGGAATTTACGTAGATGATCTGCGCGCCCTTAGCTACAGCGCCCGACCACTCAAGATCAAGATCGGCTTCGCTGAGGTCTCCGTGCGTCGAAACGCCGGGGTCAGATCCATCGAGGACGTACTTGAAATGCGGGTCATTGCAGGCGGTGATGACTCCACTGCCATTCGTCGTGCAGGTGTAGGTGGAGAGCCCAAAGCCGCTGCGGAAATCGTTCAGGTCCGCGAGGTACACATCCGTCTGACCCATGACTGCGATCTTCTGCCCGGTGCCGTCGATACCTGCCGTGTACAGCGCATTGACGTCATAAATCGTTGCGATATCGCCGGGAGCTACGAAGTCTCCGTACTTGGAGCTAAACCAGTCGGGATTCGCCCGGCGGTGGCTGTGCGAGTGCGGCAAGAAGTCGTGCAACCCGCGAAAACCTGTCACGATCCCAGAGATCGCCGCTGGAACCGAAGGCGCCGACTGGTTCGCGTAATGCAGTTTGCCGTTCACGTTGTAATGATGGATCTCCGTTCGGAACGCGCTTGCCACTTGCGATGCATTGCCGGTGAATGAGATCCAGTTGCGGCCGCGAGCCGGTTGAATTGAAGTGAAACCTTCCGACGCCAGCCATGACGAAATCTGCGCAATGTCAGCCTTCGAGAGGCCAAAGCGATCGGCATACTGCTCGGGTGTAAGCCATTTGTGATAGTTCGCGGACTTGCGGTCCTGCTGCTGAGCTAAAAGCAGGTTGAGCGCTTGCTGCTGCGCGGCGGTTGGAGTGGCGATGAGCGTAATCGTCCCCATCTGCATCGCAGGATCGACCGGTCCCTGGTCGAACTCCGTCTTCGCCATCGGGTGGATATTGCCGCGCAGCGTTGCCGTCTGACCATTGCTGACTACGCCAACCACTCGGTCTGAGTTTGCACCGAAACTAATACTTCCAAAGACAACAATCGTCAACAACAGACGGGCAACGACACTGCTTTTGAACATACACGCTCCCTAAACGCACTGCTGAGTAGCTTACATCGCTCTATCTGAAACTTCGATCAACTTCGGAGTGACGAAGGTTGTATGGTAGACAGAAAGTTAACAATGGAGAAGCGAAGTACCCAGTGTAGGGGTAACTCTCGTAACCAGCGGCTAAAACCGTGTAATAAGCTTGTAAACTCGCCCCGCCAACCGGCGATTTCCGGTGTTTTCGGCTGACTGCCGTATACTTCCCACGCCGCGCATGCCTCCACCCACCACGATCAAGCCCCGCTTGGCATATATCGATTGGATGCGTGGATTGGCGTGCGTGCTGATGTTTCAAACACACTGTTACGACTCCTGGCTGGGCGGCCAGGCCCGCCTTGGCGACTTTTACATGTATTCGCAGCTGGGAGGAACCTTCCCGGCCCCAATCTTCCTCTTTCTGGCCGGCGTTTCTTTCGCCCTGGTCACGCAGAAACTTCGGCAGAAGCAACTTCCGCCGGGCCAGATCGCGAGATCGACAATATGGCGAGGTGCGGAAATCTTCGGCTTCGGCCTCCTCTTCCGCCTCCAGGAATACGTCGTCGCCTGGGGGTGGGCGCCCAAAAGCGATTTGCTGCGTGTCGACATCCTGAACACGATCGGGCTGTCGATGATGCTCATGGGAGTGCTTTGCTGGCTGGTGCTCGCGTGGAGCCAGCGGACAAATATTAAGGATGCACGGCTAGCGTTGATTCTATCGGGCGCGGGTACAGCTGCCGTGATCTCCCTGCTGACGCCGTTGCTGTGGACCGTTTGGCGTCCCACCTGGCTGCCTTGGCCGATCACCTCTTATATCGATGGCGCGCACAACCTCGGTACTCCGCAGCAGGGATTGTTCCCGATCTTCCCCTGGACGGCTTTTGCGTTCGCCGGCCTCGCCGTCGGATTCATCCTGCACAGCCAATGGGCCCACGACCGCGAGCCCCAGATCTTCTTCGCACTAGGCTTTATCGGCTCGCTGATGATTGAACTGTCCCGCTTCCTCGATGCCCGGACATTCCAGCTCTTCCCGGTGTACGACTACTGGCACACCAGCCCAAACTTCTTCATGATCCGCGTGGGGATGTTGCTCGTCATCCTGACGGCGAGCTACTCGTGGTGCCGCTGGGGTGCCGGCCAGTGGGGATTCAGCCCGATGATTCTGCTAGGGCAGGCTTCCCTGCTCGTGTACTGGGTCCACATCGAGTTCGTGTACGGACGAGTTTCGATCCTCCCGAAACGCGCAGAAGGAATCGGCATGGCTTCCCTGGGGCTGCTGGCAATCACGATAGCGATGCTGGCGCTGGCGTATTTGCGCATCCACGCAAAGGACTGGCAAAAGCGGTGAGAGGTTGCCGAAGACACAGAGATACTGACCCTCATCCTTTCTCTCAGCGATCTCAGCGAGAATTCTCTGCGTTCTCTGCGGTTAGAGTTCCTGAAACACGCCTAGATCGGTGAGGAATTCGCTGAGCGCGCAAAAGAATTGGAATGGCATGGTTGACACCCGGTAGCTTTTCTTGGGCCAAGAAATGCCTGATGATTACGACTCTGTAAAATTCTGCTGCATAGGAGGATCCGTGAAACTCGCTTATCTTTTTGTACTGGCCGTCATGCTGTCGTTGTGCTCGGTTACACAAGCACAAAACGCAAAGGGTTCCAGCCTTTCAACCGAAGAACAGATCAAGTCCCTCGAACAGGAACGCAATCGCGCAATTCTTAGTGGAGACGCCGCGACGCTCGATCGAATGACCGCCGACGACTACACCTTCATTACGCTGCGCGGCGAACTGCGAACCAAAGCGGAGATCGTGAAAGGCTTTCAGTCCGGGGCGTTCAAGTACGACTCTCGAACCATCTCGGAATTGAAGGTGAAGGTGTACGGCGATACCGCCGTCGTCACCGGCCGTTCGACGCAAAAGGGTGAAGAGAACGGAAAAGACTACAGCGGAGATTATCGGTTTACACGCGTCTACGTGAAGGACAAAGGACAATGGCTGACTGTCGCCCTGCAAACCACACCGATCCGACCGTGATCGGCGATCCTGGGCCAGCGCTTATTTCTTAGCGAGAGAAGGGCCGGTCGCCTGACGTTCATGTTCACCCGCGGCGAGCCTGCATCCCCAAGCCGCCTGAGCCCCATTGCTTTAGATACCGCCCTGAACTCGTCTTGCGAATTCCACCACTTCCCGCTCGGCCCAGCGGCCATCATCCCCGTCATTGCGCGCTCCGACGAAAGCGCAGTGTCCGCCATCGGGACTTTCTATGTACGAGATATTCGGATTTCGTGCAATGCGCTCCAGCGTCTCCGGCCGCATTCGGACGAATGGATCATTCGCCGCGTGCAGAATCACCGTGGGCACGGCAATGCGATCGATGACATTCGTGGCCGAGGCCCGCGCATAGTAGTCGTCCGCTCCGGTGTAGCCGCAGTAATACGCCGTCACGCGATCATCAAAATCCCGCAGGCTGGCAATCCCGCGTAACCGCGACACATCGAAATTGTCGGGGAAAAATTTCGCCTTGATACGCATGCGGCGAAACAACTGCCGCAGAAAGTACCACTCATAAATCCGGTTCGCAGGCTCGTGCAATGCGTCGGCGGAAGCCGCCAGATCGATCGCCGGACAAACCGCCGCGACCGCGCAGAACTGAGGTGGCCCGTCCGCTCCCCACTCTCCGGCCAGCTTCAAAACAAGATTTCCACCCATCGAAAATCCAATCAAGGCGAAACGCGAAACTCCTTCAGTCTCGACGAAATGGCGGGCCACCGCCGCCACATCTCCTGACAAGCCGGAGTTGTAAAGCGTCGGCGCGAAGTAATCCATGCCGCCGCAATTCCGCTGGTTCATCCGAATCACATTCATTCCGGAAGCCAGCCCATCGCGCGCGATCCCGAGCATGTATTGGGAGTCGGACGAACCTTCGAGACCGTGCACAACGACGATCGTCATCGCTTCGCGACGGCCTTCGCGCTGCCAGTGGCACAGGCAGCGCACCTTGATTCCCGGAGCAACTTCCACAAGCCGTTCTTCCGGCGCTGGCAGGCGAATGCCGCGCGACATCAGGAAACTGGCAATCGTCTGTATATGCCCGCCACCGAGCCATCGACGAGCGCGAAAAGGACGGCCAACAGACCAACGAGCGTTCTCGCCCTTCTCGCCTTGCGGATTTGAGATTTGCGAACTCTCCACAAATTGATTCTAATGGAGGTGATTACGAGAGCGTTGTCGGAGGCCTTCATGCCAATTTTCGAATACATCTGCAAGGAATGCGATCACCATTTCGAAGCTCTCGTCTACGGCAAAGAAAAAGCCGCATGCCCCAAGTGCCATACCAAGAAACTTGAACCGCAGCTCTCGGTTTTCGCAGTCTCGGCGAAAGGTGCTTCGGCTCCGAGCGCACGTCCGGCGGGAGCTTGCGGCTCGTGTGGCGATCCCCGTGGCGCGGACGCCTGCTCCATGCGCGACATGAACTAAGGCCGCCCGCGGGGCTCGGTCGCCATTCCGGACGACTTGCCTTTGTTGATGCTACTTTCCGTTTTCGATTGCTTGCCGCCCAACCCGCTCTTATCCTGTACTTCAGTAATTCCCCAACCAAAGATTGTTCCCCGAACTGGCTGAGAAAGAACAAAGCATCCATCCCCGTTATGAATCTGCGCCTGAGAAGCACGTTGTGGTCCTTGTGGTCGCGCCCCGATCCGGTACTCGCGCGCGCGGCCATCGGCGGAGAATTGCTGGTCGCGAAAATTCGCCTCACACTGGCTACAGTCCTTCTACTCATTCCGCTGATTGACTCGTTGTTTTTTCCCGATGACCCGAAAGAAGCATTGGTCGGCCTGACCATCACCGGAGGAACGTTCCTGCTCTCGCTTCTTGTATTCCTGATGATTCGCAAGGAATACAACCCGCCATGGCTCAGTTTCGCGAGTAGTGCGTTCGATGTAACCCTGGTGAGCACTGGGCTCGCATTGTTTTTGCTCCTGCAACAACCCCTCACCGCCGTAAACAGCAAAGTTGTGTTTGAAGGCTACTTCCTGGCCATCGGCGCGTCCGGGTTGCGCTATGACAAGCGCATCTGTATCACCGCGGGTTTGCTCGCCTGCGGAGAATATCTCGCCATCGTCTCTTTCGCGTCCGACGCACTGGAACCTGAACGGCCCCGCATTCGCCAACAATAACTATGGAGTTTTTGCCTGGAGCAATCAGGTGTCGCGGCTCATCATCATGCTCACGGCTTCGGGGCTCAGTCTGGCGCTGGTGGCGCGAAGTCAAAAGTTGCTTCAGTTAGCCACGCGCGATCCGCTCACCGGCTTATTCAATCGCGGCTATGCGGACGACCGATTCGCCGTAGAACTCAGCCGGGCGCGCCGCTACGGAAAT
Source organism: uncultured Acidobacteriota bacterium (assembly GCA_963819455.1). GTDB lineage: Bacteria > Acidobacteriota > Terriglobia > Terriglobales > Acidobacteriaceae > Sulfotelmatobacter. Next base: position 250,945 of record CAWFWF010000003.1, on the reverse strand, counting down.
GTTCTCTCCGTTGCGGTCATCGACGCGGACCGCTTCAAATCATTGAACGATATGCATGGACATGTCAGCCGGCGATCAAGCCTTGTGCAAGCTGAGCGAACTGCTTCAGGATTCTTTCCGCCAGAGCGACACCGTAGGCCGCTACGGTGGAGAAGAATTCGTCGTCATCCTGCCTGAGACCGATTTGGAAACAGCCCGTCTGAAGCTTGAATCCCTCCGCGAGTTGGTCGCGGCGACGCCAGTTGCGGTCGGCGCGAAAAAGGAGCCCGTGCAGCTCTCGATCAGTGCCGGAATCGCATGCTTCCCCGAGGATGGTACCGATGCCGCGCAACTCTTTGCGCTTGCCGACGAACGAATGTTCCAGGCAAAGCGCGAAGGCCGCAATCGCACGGTCGCCGGCCAGGTCCTCGCGCGCAACTAGTTGTGGGTAAAGAAAATCAGGTGGGTGAAAGTAAGACGGGAAAACGATACGGGGAGGGCGAGGGGGAAGGCTAAACAACTCGGACTACTCTTTCAGTATGCCCGGTCTATGGTGCATACGCAAACAAAAAGAAAATATCTTCCCTCCACCATGCACAGATTTGCACTTTACCTGCATCCCAGCCGCATAAACCTTGCAACTTCTGGCAACTTTCGGTAGGCCAATGGGCTTCCGTCACCACTAACCGAATGGATTCTCGTCCGCGCTGGGCCCGTAAATCACCGGGATCGGCACATCCAGCAGCCGCAGAAAAACCGATAACTGCCCACGATGGTGATACCAGTGGTTCAGCATGATGCTGCGCAACACTCCGATGCGCGGCTGGCTGGAGATTTCCTTTCCAGCGCGCAGAGAGCCGCCAAGTTCTCCTTCGCCTGCTCGTCGCTGATCCCTCGCAGTATCTCTTCCGCATCGGGCACAGTCTGCTCGAACGCAGTCATAATTTCTTCGACGCTCTTCGGAATCGGCGGATTGAACTGTGCATTGGCGACGTCGAAACTTTCCTGCTGCGCCAGCCGCGCCACGTTCGCCGGCACCACCGCGATGTGCCACGCCAGCGCTCCCAGAGCCATCGATTTCGGATGCGGTTTCCACGAGAGTTTCTCCTGAGGAACTCGCTGCAGAATTCGTCGCGTGGTGGTTACTTCAGCTTGAAACTCACTCAATAGGGGATCGATCAATGCGGACATGAAATCTCCTTTAATAAATGGGGCGCAAGATCGATACACCTTGCGCCCCGATATTTTTCGTTAAGTTACTTCTCGTCTGAGCAGCAGCTCTTCTCTTTCTGCTGCACCAGCACCGCGATAGCGTCCATCGCTTTCGGATTGCCGTAGCTTGATCGTGATGCCGCACCCACGCCATCGGCCAGGGCAGCCCTTCTTCATTGCGTCCCTTCGCGGTCATGTCGAGCCAGTTGTATGTCGGTAGAAGGATATCGAGGCCGCGCGCGTAGGCCGAATACGTGTGAAAGATTTCGCCATCTTTCTGGATGAACATGCTCGCGCCCGGACCCTCTTCTGATGGGAATCCGGCAGGGGCGTAGTTGTAGTAAGCCTTGCCGCTTTCCAACTCCGCTTTCGAGAAAGACACGTGGTAGTCGTAGTTGAAGTCGTTTCCAAAGGATGAAACCCACTGGAACTTCCATCCCATGCGCTTCTGGAAGGCTTCAATTTCGGGCAATGTCGCCCGCGAAATCGCGGCGAACGCCGTATCTCGCTGGGCCAGATGCACCGTCGCGGCGTCGAATGAATCTGCCAGGAACGAGCAGCTCGGGCACCCTTCTTTCCAACCGGGACCGAACATGAAGTGATATACGATCAGCTGGTTGCGGCCGCCGAACAGCTCTGCCAGCTTTACTTTCCCGCGGGAGTCTTCGAAGACATAGTTCTTTTCGACTTTCTCCCAAGGCATTTCCCTGCGTTTGCGGCTCAACTCGTCGCGCAGGCGTGTAAATTCTTTTTCTTTGGCCAGCAGTTCCCTGCGTGCATCCAGCCACTCCGCCGGCGATACTACCTTCATCGCGGATTTCTCCATCGTCGCTGTCGTCATGATCCTTAATCCTTTCCTTCTTTTGAATCGCTGTTCTCACCCTTCTTCTTACGAAGAACTTTCACGATCAGCGCGGTTACCCCGCCTGTCGAAACCGCGCTTCCCATCACCACTGCAGCCGTAGCCGCGCAAAATGGACACATATTCGTACCTCCTTACTTCTTGGACTCTGCCCGCGCCTTGATGCGGGCGTTCATCGCGTTCCAGCCCTTAGTCACGCCTTGCCGGTGTTCGTCGGCAATCATCCCGAACGCCTTGTGATGAAATCGGATCAACGTCCCGCCCTTCTCTTCACTCAACCGATATTGCAGATTCGAAACCACTCCGTAGGACATAAAGAGCGGTCCCGAAATCTCCAGCAGCGTGGGACGTTTGATCGCCTGCACAAATCCCCAGAAGTGTCCGTTGTCGTTGCCGAGATCCCTCATCCACCGCCCACCCGGACGGGCTTCCAGAATCATCGGCATCTTTTGCTCGGGAGTTTCGTTCTCTGGACCAAGCTGCTCCAGAAGAGTCGCGAAGGTTGTCTCCAGGGAAGCCGCGACGTGAATTTCCTGAACTATGCTTAACGTCAAACTCTCAATTCCTGGCAGCGTTGCAGTTGTGCTCATTACTTCCTCCTTTGGAATTTGTCTCTACGACTCACGCGGCCTATTCGTTGGAAGGTCGGCCCGCCGAGCGCCCGCCCCAACCGAGGTCGAACCTGCCGCGTACATCGCCTTACCGTGGAAGACCGACCCTTCGACGACCGCGTCACTTTCCTTACCGTGGAAGACCGACCCTTCGAGGACCGCGTCACTTTCCTTACCGTGGAAGAGCGGCCCTTTGAGGGCCGCGTAGATCGCCCAAAATGATGGGGCTTTAGCCCCCGCGCCTCAGTCGTTGTCCAATCTCTTTGCTTTTTCCTCGGCCCGCTCCTTCACCCGAAGAAGCTGATGCGCCCACAAGCGCTCAAATGTTTTCGTCCACTCATGCAGCGGACGAATCGCGTCGGCATTGGTTCGATACATCATGTGCCTCCCATTTCGCCGCACCCGGACCAGCCCAACATCGCGCAGGACTTTCAAGTGCTTCGAAACCGAAGGCTGTTCCAGCCCAAGCTTGACGACCATATCCCCCACCGGACGCTCGCCGAGCGCAAGGTAGTCAAGAATTTCCCGCCGCCGCGGCTCCGCCACTGCGTTAAATGCGTCGGAGGTAGTAGCCGCTCGTGCCATGAGCAGAAATATATATTCCTATATGGGAATATGTCAAGCGACAAAAATATTTGGGCAAGACGAAGAAGAATTAATAAGGCCATTTCAACCGCCGATACTACCGTGGAAGAGCGGCCCTTCAGGGCCGCGTCAGAGAGTTGTGATGGAGCGGGCTTTAGCCCCCGTGCCTACCCGAAAGACAAACCGTCCAACATTGACACCCATCGAATGTTGCATGCCCACCCTGAAAGTTCCTTCATCTTGACCACCCGAAGCGCAGCCTCCAAAATCACGGAGACTTCGATGTGCCAGGAGAATCCATGGTTCCCGTAAGCAAGCTTCTAGTGCTCTCTACCGTATGCTTCGCCGCGCTCGCGGCAGCCGCTCAGACGGGAACCACCCCGCAGCAGTTTGTCTATGTGAACGACGACAGCGCCGGCAGCAATAAGATCGAGGGCTTCTCGGTTTCACCCGCAGGTGCCGCGACGCCAGTGCCGGGCTCTCCTTATAAGACTGGCAGCGAAGGCAGCGGCGGCGGCCTCGGATACTATCCGACGCGCGAAATGGCGATCCGAACCGGCAGCAATCCCATTCTTTACGTCACCAACGACAACCTCGGACAGATCACTTACTTTTCCATCAATCCCGCGAACGGCACGCTCAAGCCGAGCGGTCAGTACTACAACGTGGCCGTAAGCCCCGCCGTGCAAATCAACCTGGCAGTCACGCCCAATGGAAAATATCTCTTCCTCTACACCGGAAGCTGCGACGAAATCTTCGCCTGTTTCGGCGCGTATTCCATTGCAGCCAACGGATCTCTGCATTCGCTACCAGGCAAGTGGTTTCCGCCGCTCGACGTGGTGCCAGACTTTCTCATCACGCCGGATGGAAAATTCCTGATGGCCAGCGGGATTCGCAGCGGCGTCGGAGTGTACGCGATCAACGACAATGGCTCGCTCACTCCCGTGCGCTCCTCGCCAGTTCATACCGTCGGATTCGCGGAAGGTCTCGACATCGACTGCGCCGGCAAACATCTTTTCGTCGGCGATGCCACTAGCACTGGCGTCAGCGTGGAAGTATTTTCTGTCTCCAGCGAGGGCCGGCTCACCGCGATTCCCGGTTCGCCCTTCACCTCGCAGTTGGGAAGTGATTCGGCGACGGTTCGTCTCAGTCCGAATGGAAAACTTCTTTATGTGGGCAATGCGAATGGAGCCACGATCACCGTGTTTTCCGTGGCCTCGAACGGCAGCCTGACAGAAGTTCCGGGATCGCCCTTCACCGACGGAAATCCGTTAGGAACTCCGGCGGGATTGTCTCTCAATTCCTCGGGAAATCTTTTGTTCGTTGCGGATTATCTGGCAAACAATCGTCCGCCCGCTCTCGACATCCTGAGCGCGCAACCGGACGGCACTCTCCTGCCGGCAAGCGGCTCGCCGGTAATGCTCGCGCCCGACGCCGCGCCCATCAGTGTGCTGGCGTATCCGCCGGCGGGATGTAACGCCAACTGATTTGAGCAGGACCTAGAACGGAGAACGAGTGCCCTGCTGGCCAGACCTTTGGGATCGCATCAAACGTGGAAGAGCGGCCTGACAGGGTCACGTCAAAACAGGTGACCGTGGAAGAGCGGCCCTTCAGGGCCGCGTAAAGTGTCGGCAACAGAATAGGGCTTTAGCCCCCGAGAAGTCTCATTAAACCCCGGAGCGCCTGTTTATCAACTTGGAGGCGCTTGCTCGACCGACCCTCCGACGACAACTGGGTCAATGAGTGCGCATGATTCAGTGTTTCGATGTGGGGATTCTGACGGCCACTGTTGGACTTTGGAAGTACCTGCCTTTCCAACTAATTCTGTACTCTTTTGGTTCGGGAAAGTACTTCGCGATTGGTAGTGCCTTGCCGAAATCAAAGGTTGCCCCGACTGCAAGCGTTCCACACCCACCGACTGGCTCAGGGCCGTTTCCGAATATCCAATCTGAGTCGCTCAACTCTTTCCCATCGATCACGATTTTCCAAGATTCAGGTCCGGTAATTTGGGCGGTTTCTGAATCGTTCAACAAGTGAAATGTGACCATCACGCTGGGCTCGCCGTAGCCTTGCGTCGGCTGCATCAACTGGGCTGTGATGCCCGCATGAAGTCCGGTGCAGTCGCATCGCAATTTGTGTTCTTGCGATCCCGAGGCGTGCCATGCAAACAAAGCGAGGCAGGTCGCAAATGCAATTCTCAAAAGCAACGAAGGAAATCTCATCGTGAATTTACCTTTGAGTCAACAGGGGTGCATTTCACCCGTCTGTCCCCGGGTTTGTCGAAGCCAAAAGCGGCTTGAATGGGGCACTGAAATCGCGTCCGGCAGGGGCACGGCCGCAATTTACGGGACGACTCCGAACACTGTGCCAGCGCCGGATGTGCCGCCCGCCTCGGTGGTTCCATAGAGCAGGCCGAATTTTCCGGAGATCAGGGCAGACTCCGGTTGAATGCCGTCGCTGCCACCGGTGAAGGCATGGAGCACCGTTTCTTTCCAGCCTGCACCCTGCTGTGCCGGAGGAGCGAGTTTGAAAACGACACCGCAGCCATCGTTGAAGCCGGCGTTGCAGGAGTAATTGCCGCCCACGGCGGTGGTGCCGTAAAGATTGCCGGATGCATCGAGGATCAAGTTGCCATCCGGATTGCCGCCGTCACTCTTCAACGTGAAGCTGTGGAGGACTGTCTCAGTCCACGCACCGCCTTGCTGCGCGGGAGGAGCGAGTTGGAAAACAGTCCCTGCCGACGCTGCTCCCCAGGTAGCAGCTGTGCCGTAGAAGACGCCGCTGGGGGCGAGTACTAATCCAGCGGACGGCGAGGCTCCGTCGGGAGGCCCGACGAAGGAATAAATCACGGCTTCGTTCCACGCTGCGCCTTGAGACGCTGGAGGACTTAATTCAAAGACTGCGCCATTGTTAAACGTGCCGCCAAAACCCGCGGTGCCATAAAGATTGCCGGCCGAGTCGAAAATCAGATTGCTGCTGGGCGAGTAGGCGTCGGGGGATGTGGGGCCAACGAAGCTGTGCAATACGGCTTCGGTCCACGCGCCGCCCCTCTGTGTGGGAGGGCTCAACTCGAAGACAGTGCCACAGCCAAAGCCGGCGCAATCGGAGCCACCGCCGTATTGCGAGGTGCCATAGAGATTGCCGTGAGTGTCGAAAACGAGGGCGGCTGAAGGATAGGAAGCATCGACGGCGCCTCCCTGAAACGTGTAGAGAGTGGATTTCGTCCAAGCGCCGCCCTGCGTAGTGGGCGGGCTGAGTTCGAAAACGGTGCCGCATCCGAAGGTACAGTTACCGCCTCCGCCGAGCGCAGTGGTTCCGTAGAGGTTGCCGCGCTTGTCGAAGATCAAGGTGCCGATCACTTCGTCGCCGTCGGCTCCACCCTGGAAGTTGTAGAGGACGGTTTCGGTCCATTCGCCGGTAATCTTGGGCGGGGGAGAGAGTTCGTAGACCGTCCCACATCCGCCGCCACCGCCGAAGTCGGCACAGTTTCCGGTGCCGCCGATCGAGGTGACTCCGTAAAGATTGCCGGCCTTGTCGGCAACGAAACCGGAGAGTGGGGTCATGCCATCCGTGACGTTGAAGGGAAGAATGACGAGTTCTTTTCCCGCAAACGCGGAACCGACCAGGATCAGCAAAGGAGCGAGAAGCAGCGCGATGGTGCGGAGGCGGAAGTTCGGCTTTATGCAAGAGGATCGAGGCATGACTGTGAAGCTCCTGGGCAGAAAGTTCGCGGACGTCTCGCGGGGCCGGTGTGGTGCGTCGTGATCCGAGGAATCTCTTGGTTGACCCAAAATGCGTTGATACTTTACCCCGCGTTGCCCGTTGCGTCAAAGTGAAACAATTTTCATCCTCAAGTAATAGCTGACTCTGGATTTCTGGAGAGTTAGAGTCGGATGACCCGAGGGGGTAACAGACGAGCATCGTTCCTGCAGTTACCCAGCTGGAAGGCAAGTACTCTGGAAGGCGCCGCGGCCCCTCGCGGCGGATCCGTTCTGCCGAGATTCCACCCGCGCGTTGACCCAGTACTAATCGCCGGCACAATGAGTGAAATCGCGGTTTTGCGACAGTTACGGATTCACCGACTATCCGTCGCCCTTATCGGGCAGGTCATCAAGGTCAAATCGCGCAACCCAGATATGCTCAAACTCCGAATATTCCACGATCCCCGGACTGGGAAAGAAATCACCAGACTCCAGTTCGACTTCCAACCCGTTCCGCAAAATGACCTGAGAAAGGTTGAGCAACGGGATGGCACCAATCGTGTTTAGTCGCACTCTTCCTTCAAACGGTCTAGTAGCGTGTCCGCGTTTGTGTGTGAGAGTATGGCCGGCATGAGCAAACGGAAATCAAGTAGGATTACGGGAATATTTCTCATACTGCTCGGCGTTATGCCACTCCTAAACAGCCTGAGCAATCCTCGTCTCGCAGGTGCGCACGGTTCTGATCGCCTACAACTAATCGCCGTAGGAGTGTGTTTCGGAATTGGCGCGTTTCTATTGGCGGGCTTGTTCCGCTTTCCGGGTGAGTGATAGATCGCTTGGGTTAGTCAGCGTTAGTATTTACCAAGGAACAGTGGTCAGACTCCTGATGAGAAGGGGTTCGTATGATCCCTCATCGCACCGTATCACCCCCGTTGGGGGATGACCCTCACTGATACGTGGCCATAGCACACAAGAACCCACTCGGGCCGGGTCAATGAGCGCTAAAGCGATTTTACGCCAACTGCGAATTGAAGAGGATTGAAGCCCAATCTCGTGGCTTAGGCTGGGGCGGTATGCCACTTTCGTCACCACTTCCCCGTTAGGAGGCGCTACATGCAGGGATCAGATATTTCTTCCCAGCGAGTTTTCATCACGCCGTTGCGGGTGCGAATCGGAGTGGCGTGCCTCATGCTCCTAGACGCAGCTCTGTTCATGTGGAAGCATTTTCTGGGGTTCGAGTGGGTGCCATGGCTATTTCTGGGTTTCTATTGGCTGGCCTATTGCCCTAGACACAAAGGGGAACCACTATCGGTGTATCTCAAGAAGCCACAAGTCATCGTCTCGATAGTTTTGCTGGTCGGCGCGTTGTTGGGATTCGGGCACAATCTGAGCGTTCTTTATGCGAAACACTACCGATGATCATCTACCTGTCGTTAACAGGCCTTAACACGCTTTGAGCCGCAAAGTGGGATAACGTTTTCGTTCATTCTGTTCCGAGAAACCAACCCTCAGGTCGTCAGTTGAAGCTGTGGAACGGGCGGCCGCGAAAACTGCGGACCTGCTTCGAGGGCTTCGAGCCAGGAACGGATTGTCAAGCGAAGTGGCGTAACCATAACCCCCGCAAAGACCTGTGGATACCTGTCCAGACGGAGCAGGGCAGATCGCAGCAACGAAATGGTTCCCGCGCAGTTACCGCGCTGAAGATGGTAAAACGCAGCAGAGACCTGGATCAGCCCCTGCAGGAAAGTCTTTTCTGGCTCTTGGGCCGCGAGCCATACTGATTCCCAATGTTCGTGCGCTTCAAAGAACGCGCCGGAATGGAAGCAGCGCAGACCTTCGAATAGGTTTCCTTGAGTCCAATCGAGTGGCGTACACGGGAGCATGGGTATGTCGGGTCGGGTCGGGTCGCGTCGCTTGCTACATCGAATTCAAACTCCCGTGGCGCTCCTTTTGTTGGACTTCCGCACCGTCGGCGTTTCGGTAATAAACTTGGACCAGTGCTTCTACGTTCGCAGGGACGCTTTTTCTTCCAGCATCAAGGGGAGAGTAGCACCGGATTCGGCCTGACTGTTGTACCGGCCATAGCATTCAAAACCATCCCCAAAGGTTACTGAGTTCTATCGCGATGTTTCTCCAGTTGAGGACGATCCGCTATTAAGAGCCGTTCGCATTGTCCTCGTGATAAAACGGAAGTTCGGTTTGCTGTTCCTCTCTTTTCGCCTCCGTCAATTCATCTGGCTTTGCGTCGTCGTACATATTCAGGACCTTCAAGAGATTAAGAAGAATGACAACTGCGATAGCTCCAATCCACCCGTATCCAGCTCTCGCGCACAAGTAAAAAGCGGCGATACCAACTACCATCGCGAGATAGAACTTCAGATTGTGGTTGCGCGTGAGGCTCCAGCCAATTATGAACAGAATTCCTCCGAGACCGGCCGACGTGAGACCAAGAAACAGAAATAGCACCAATACAGTGGAGGTGATGGCTATAAGGAACTGAACAGTAGATTTAGGCATGGTCAGATCGGCCTCTGCTAGTGATTGCAACATGATAACTGTTGTAAAGAGGCCATTGCACGTTTTGAGACTCGATGAGTGTAACGGCGATTTTGCAACAACCGTGTGGTACGCTTCCGACCGCGCAATGTATCTAAAAGCATCGCAAACAGATGAATCCCCAACTCGTGACGAGGCTCCTGCTCCTGACAATGATGATGATGATTCCACCCTCCAAGTCTGATTCTCCTCAGTTGGGAAGCGAGGCCGACCCAATCCGGCAGCGACTCTTTGCCTGTCAGCCGATGGAGGTATTGGTACAAGGACTAAAATTAGACGGGAGGCCGGGACCGTTCCAAACCTTCGCCGATGCAGTGGAGTTGGCGAAGGCGGGTAAGCAGGAGGAGGCCAAAACCCTATTGCACAGCATTCTGGGACTCCCAAATCTGGAGACACGCATACAGCTATGGGTCTGGTCAGCTTTGCGTGAACTGAGGGAGCAGCCGGATGCCAACTCAGGCAAGGAGATTCTCGGCGTAGTGATCGAGGTACCTATGCGCGGAGGGTATGACACGTTGGCTGGTTATCAGGACGGCTCTGCGCGCTACCTCAACTTCTCAGGTAAAGCCATTTTTTGGGACAAGACTGATGCCTCTATGAAGTTGCTGTGCGAACGTCTAATTGCCTCAACGATCCCGGAGAGTTCGCGAGCCGTACCGAGAAAAGATACTGTGCTTCCAAAGTCTGGAACGCAGGTTACGCTCCTCACGCGCTCAGGGATGTATGGGATCGCTGAACCACCACAGAGCATCATGTCTACCGGATCGGCTTTGATGCTTGAATTGATGAAGCGAGTAAAAGAGAGCGGGGCAAACAGACCCTAATCGGGTCGTTGTCGAAAACGGGCGATTACCCCCTTTGAGCCGCAAACTGCGATTTTGAGTCTAACCGCGATATTTCGCCAACAGCCTGCCCTACCTCCTCTTCGATGACCCGACCCCTTGAGACGGACAACTCTCGGGGAAAGACCTGGTTGTGCCAACTCCTTCTGATGCAATCAGTGTCCGGGTTTGAACAGTGCAGGTCACCAATGAACACTCAGGACTGTCGGGTCATTCGCAAGTCGCTGACGCTTCAAGAGAAGGGTCATTCCTGATTTCGGCTGTCAGCATGCTTCGTCGCCAAGGTGCTCACCCTGTCTATATTTGCGAGTCCAACCTGGGGAAGAAAAAAAGTGACGACGCTTGTTCAAGATGTTCGCTACGCACTGCGGCAGTTGCGTAAGACTCCGGGCTTTACGATCACCGTCCTTCTGACGCTTGCCTTGGGCCTGGGAGCGAATGCGGCCATCTTCACCCTCGTGAACTCGATGCTTTTGCAAAACCTGTCCGTCGCCGACCCCGATACATTAGTGCGGCTGGGTGACGACAATGACTGCTGCGTGAGTGGGGGAACGAGGGATGATGGCAAGTATTCGCTATTCCCGACCGAGACATACGAGCACTTCAAGAAGAACGCGCCTGAGTTTGAAGAACTGGCGGCGATGCAGGCTGGTTTTAGCGGCCGTCCGATCACTGTGCGTCGCGAGGGCGAGCAAACAGGCGCTCGTTCGCTGATGGGCGAGTTTGTCTCCGGAAATTACTTCCGCACATTCGGATTGCGACCGCGCGCCGGGCGCTTGTTGACGGATAGCGATGACATCAAAGGCGCACCGATGACGGCGGTGATGAGTTTCCAGGCATGGCAGCGCGACTACGCCGGAGACGCTTCCGCGATCGGAAGCACCTTTTGGGTGAATACAAAGCCAGTGACCGTCGTAGGCATCGCCCCAGAAGGCTTTTACGGTGATCGGATGTCGGCCACGCCGCCGGATTTCTATTTTCCAATAGAAGAGATGTCGAACCTGGCGAACGCACCGTATGTGCACGAACCTGAAACTCGATGGCTCTACATCGTTGGCCGCGTGAAGCCTCGCATCGCAATGGGCTCTTTGCAAGAAAAGATGAATGCGCTGCTGCATCAAGCCTTTGCCTCCAGATATGACTATTCCTCGGAGCAAGGCAAAACCTCGTTGGCAAAAGTTCATTTGGTGCTGACGCCCGGCGGCCTGGGCATTCAGGAGATGCAGGAACGATATTCTTCTCAGCTCCATCTGCTGATGTGGGTTGCCGCTCTTGTTCTGTTAATTGCCTGCGCGAATATTGCGAATCTATTGTTGGTGCGCGGCATGGCCAGACGGACAGAATTGTGTTTGCGCTCTGCGCTAGGCGCCATGCGTGCGAGGATTGTCCGACAGTTGCTGACCGAGAGCGTACTGGTGGCATTGCTGGGCGGTATTGCTGGACTGCTTGTTGCCTATGCTGGAACGATAATGCTGCTGAAGCTCGCTTTTCCCAATCCACAAAATGTTCCAATCCATGCGAGCCCCTCAGCCACTGTGATTGGATTTGCTTTTGGTTTGTCACTGCTCACCGGCGTTATCTTCGGAGTGGCGCCTGCCTGGATCGCCGCACAGACTCAGCCAGTGGACGCCTTGCGAAGTGGAGCACGTACAACCGCTACGGCAACCTCGTTCTTACAGCGCTCCCTTGTTGTCTTGCAGGCTGCGCTTTCTCTCGTGCTGCTGGTCGCCGCGGGGTTGTTTTCACAGAGCCTGACTAAGCTCCAGAGCACCGATCTAAAACTGGAATCGAAGAACCGATATATCGTGCACATCAATCCGCAGGCGGCAGGATATTCGCAGGCTCAGTTAGAAGCGCTCTACCGGACCATAGAAGCACGCTTTCATGCGCTCCCAGGTATCTTGAAGGTGGGCATTAGCCTGTATACGCCAATGGAAGACAACAATTGGGGCGAGGTTGTCCGAGTACAAGGACAGCCAAATTCGGCTGCCGATGCGTCCTGGATCAGGGCGAATGCGGATTACTTTGACTCCGTCGGAACGCATGTAGTGATGGGACGGGGTATCGCTGCGACCGACATTTCAGATTCTCCAACCGTGGCGGTGGTCAACCAAGAGTTCGTCAAGAAATTCTTCAATGGGGAAAATCCGATTGGACACCGCTTCGGTGCACGCGGACCAGACTCAACCGGAGATCTGGAAATTGTCGGCGTGGTGGAGGATACGTCCTACAACTCCGTTCGATGGAAGGATCACCGAATGTATTTCTTGCCGATGATGCAGCATCCGGCTCACTGGAATTCGGTCGAAAAAGACGAGTCACTGTACGCCGGCACAATCGTCCTGCAATCCGATCGGCCGATGAACAATATCGAAGCGCTGACTCGTCAAACTCTTAGCAGCATTAACCCCAACTTGACGGTTGTAAAATTCCAGACCTTTGAGCAACAGATCGCCGACCGTTTCAACGATGAGCGAATGATCGCAAGGTTGACCATGATGTTTGGCGCATTGGCCCTGTTGCTTGCGGCGATTGGACTCTACGGTGTCACCGCCTATACCGTCGGGCGTCGGACTTCGGAAATCGGTCTCCGCATGGCTGTAGGGGCGGAACGTGTCAGCGTGGTCACAATGGTGATGCGCGAAGCGGTCATTCAAATTGTGTTGGGCCTGGCGATCGGAATTCCCGTGGCTTTGGTCTGCGTACGCTTCGTGAAGGCACAGCTCTACGAGATTACCAGTGCTGACCCGAATATTGTGTTGGGCGCGATCGCGATCGTCACATTGGCAGCTTGCGTGGCTGCGATGATTCCAGCACGGCGCGCCGCTTCAATTGACCCCGTCCAGGCGTTGAGATCGGAGTAAAAGGTAACGTTCGAGAAATTCGGTCGCCGCGACCGGTCTTCGCCAATGGATTCCCGAAACGGGAGCCCTCTGACATGATTGATCATTGTTTGCTTGACTCTGGTCTCCGCTCGATTCATTCTGTTGTTTAGTCCCTCGTTCTTTGACAGCCGGATGGTGCGTAACTCCTTTATTGCCAAGATTTTGCCCGTAAGTGATTGAGGCCCAGAGATTCTTGGCCCGTTTCTCCCCAAGTCAATGATTTCAAAAGACCCGGGGGAGGGGGGGGTACCAATCAGTAATATTTCCCGAAAAAAGGAAATCGCGCTGCCCGCTGCTACACTCCCTCCATGCAGGTCAGGATTCTCGGCTCAGCCGCTGGAGGCGCATTCCCACAGTGGAATTGCGGTTGCCCCAACTGTTCAGCGATCCGCTCGGGAACGTTCGCCGGGAAAGCTCGCACGCAGGCGCAACTCGCCATCAGCGCCGATTCGCAAACCTGGTTTCTGCTAGGAGCCTCACCCGACCTGCGCCCACAGATCGAGTCCACCAAAGAACTGCAGCCACGAGACGGAATTCGGCAATCGCCGATCGCCGGAGCCGTTCTGCTGAACGCCGACATCGACCACGTTCTCGGCCTGCTGCTGCTTCGTGAGTTACAACCGCTGCGCGTAAACGCAACCGAATCGATTCGCCGGATTCTTTCTGAAGACAACTCCATGTTCGGCATGTTGCAGCGTGTTCCCGGACAATTAACCTGGAGCGACTTCGCTCCAGATGCAACTTTTTCATTGCTTGGTCCTTCCGGAAGCGACTCAGGCGTTCGCTGTCGCGCAATATCGCTTGGCTCACACTTTCCCAGCTACGTGTCGGAGCAGCGACGCTCGTCGCTCCGCTCCGGAGAAGCATCGTTAGGACTGATCATCGAATCTCCCACTGGACAGCGTCTCGCCTACTTACCTGCTGTTCCACAGATCGACAGCGCGCTTTTGCATGAATTGAATTCCGTCGACGTTCTTCTCTTCGATGGAACTTTCTGGAGCGACGACGAACTGATCCGCATTCAGGGCTCAGGCCAAACCGCCCGCCAGATGGGACATGTAGCGGTCTCCGGAGCGAACGGAAGCCTCGAGCAGTTGGCTGCGGTGAAGCGTCCACGTAAAATCTATATGCACATCAATAATACGAATCCCATGCTGAATGAAGCTGGACCCGAGTATCGGCAAGTGCGCGACGCAGGCTGGGAGATCGCGGAGGATGGATGTCGCTTCGAACTGTAGACGCGAGGCCCGAAGGTATGTTGTCTTTCGAAGGACTTCGCGCCCAAATGCGTGCTGTGGGAGAAGAACGTTACCACCACCAGCATCCATTTCATTTGTTGATGCACGAAGGCCGCCTCACGCGCGAACAACTGCAAGCATGGGCCTTGAACCGCTATTACTACCAGAGCATCATCCCGATCAAAGATTCGATCATCCTGTCGCGCGGCAACGATCCTGCATTTCGCCGCGCCTGGCGCAAACGCGTCATCGATCACGACGGCGACGCCACCAGCGAAGGCGGCATCAAACGCTGGCTCAAGCTTAGCGGAAGCAACAGGTCTGAATGCAGAGGACGTGAAAACAGGCACTGGAATTCTTCCCGCCACGCGCTTCGCCGTGAATGAGTATCTCAACATCGTGCGCAGCCGGACCTTGCTCGAAGCTGTCGCCTCATCGCTGACGGAATTGTTTTCGCGTGACCTGATCTCGCTTCGCATGGATCGTATGCGTCAGCATTATCCCTGGCTCGCCGGAGGTTTGGATTACTTTGAAGCGCGCCTGACGCAGGCGCCGGAAGATGCCAGGTTCGCCATCAACTACGTGTTCGAGAACGCGACGACACGAGGAGAACAGGAACTTGCGATCCAGGCGCTGCGCGATAAGTGCGACATCCTGTGGGCGCAGCTCGATGCCCTCTACTTCGCGTACGTCCAGCCAGGATGGCCTCCGCCGGGCGCGTTCCGCACCGACCACCTGCGCGGCGAGGCTGTTCGTACTGAGGTTGCGCGCACCGAGAAGGAGAGTCTCTGAGATGGCGCCGCCCACCGATACCAGCCAGCCACGCCTCGCCGCCGGATGTCGATGGGGCGGAACGGAAGAGGAACGCGTCATTCTCTTCCCCGAAGGCGCAATTAAGTTGCAAGGGACAGGACGGCAGATTCTGGAACGCTGCGACGGGACGCGCACTTTCGCGGATATCATCGCGCAGTTGGAGAACAGAATTTGGCTCGACGGATCCGGGCAAGATTCGCGCCGACATCAGCACGTTTCTGGAGCAGTTGCAGCGCAAACGAATCGTGGACTACTAGATCGAGTCTCCTCAAACACCGAGTACGCAGTTACACCATGCCCGCTAATCCTCTCGCCCTGATTGCCGAAGTGACGCATCGCTGCCCGCTGCACTGCGTCTACTGCTCGAATCCAATGCAACTGGCGGGAACTCGGTCAGAGCTCACCACGGAAGAGTGGACGAGCGTTTTCCAACAAGCTGGCGAGCTCGGCATGTTGCACGCACACTTCACCGGCGGTGAACCGCTGGCGCGTACCGACCTGACGGAACTGATCTCCGCGGCTCGAGGCGCTGGCCTCTATACCAACCTGATCACTTCTGGACTTGGCTTGAATGACGAGCGGCTGTCGGCGTTGGTGAATGCAGGGGTTGATCACATCCAAATCAGCTTTCAGGATTCTCGCGAAGAGGCCGCGAACTGGATCGCGGGAGCGAAGGCGCATGCGCACAAGATCGAACTGTCGCGCGCGATCCGTCGCTACAAGATTGCCTTCACCGTAAATCTGGTCGTACACCGGCAGAATCTCGACCATCTCCAAGAGATGATCGCGTTCATCGAACAACTGAATCCGGAGCGAGTCGAGATCGCCCATGCGCAGTATTACGGATGGGCTCTCGCTAATCGCGCCGCCCTGATGCCGACTCACGCGCAACTGGAAAAGGCGGTCGAGATCGTTGCCGCCGCCGAGCAGCGTCTCGCAGGTCGCATGCGCATCGATTCCGTGGTGCCGGATTATTATGCGAAATATCCCAAAGCCTGCATGGGAGGCTGGGGACGCAGATTGATGCTGATCAATCCGTCGGGGAAAGTCCTGCCATGTCATGCGGCCGAGGTTCTGCCGGGAATGGCGTTCGAGAATGTCCGGGAGCGTTCTCTCGGTTGGATCTGGCAGGAGTCGGATTCGTTCCGGCGCTTTCGCGGGGAAGACTGGATGCCGGAACCGTGCCGGAGCTGTGATCGGCGCACGGAGGACTTCGGAGGCTGCCGTTGCCAGGCATTCCTGCTGACGGGTGACGCCACGGTGACTGATCCCGCGTGTTCGCTAGCTCCGCAGCATTCGATTGTAGAGAGTGCGGTGCGCGAGGCGAATTCCGATCAGGGGATCGCGCAGCCCGTCACGGGTTCGTCCTTTGTGCAATTGCAGAAGGCGAACGCGGAGTTGTGGAGTTATCGCACGAATCCGGAATAGTGCGAGGCCACAGGGGCTAAAGCCCCTCCTAATCCTGCCACTTTACGCGGCCCTTAAGGGCCGCTCTTCCACGGTACTTCCAGCGTCTGGAATCCTCTTTGTCTTCGCATCGGTTTTGGCACCGGCAGCACCGGAGCTTCGCTCCGCCGGACAGCCGTGGGCGGCTGTCCCCGCATATTCCGTTGGTGGACTGAATGGCCGATCTTCCACGGTTGCTCTCGCATCAGTTGCACTTCCGTTTTACCAACGAATGCCGACTGTGATTGGACGTAGATCGGTGGTGATCCCTGAATGTTTGCCGTGCAGGTACCGGAACTCGGCGTAAATTTCTTTGTGACCGCCGATGGATCGGGTAACGCCGCCGCCGAAGTTGTAGCCGAACTCGTTCTGGCTCTCGTTCAGGAACTTTCCGGTGATGGGCAAGCTGCCTGCGTTACACGTTCCCCACCAAGTGAAGAAGGGATTGCAGGCTGATCCCGGAATGGTCGTTGAGGAATCAAGCTTGCCGGAGCGGTGGTAATACGCAGGGCCGAAGACGACGTAGCCTCCCCACTTCGAAGTCACCGGAATGTTGATGATGGGATCGAAGGTAAAGCTGAACACATGATTCGTGGCGCCCGGAGCCTGCGCAAGTTGCAAAGCAGAGCTGCGCAAGGGCAGATTATCGAACTGGAAGTCCAAGCGGAGACCAAAATATCGGCTGTAATTCCGGGCAACGCCGGCCGCTCCGATTCCGCCGCCGCTGCGCACAAAAGTCCTGGTCGTGCCGTTGGTCAAGCTGGCGCCGCCACCGACGTTGAAAGTCCACTTCTGGAATTCCACGGCTTTTTTCTTGCGCGAGATCGTCGTCTCTTCGGGAGTCGCTTCCTGGCTGCTGCTGGAAGAGGTGTCGGGCTGCTGTTGAGTTTGAGGCTGATCAGCAGGTTGCTGAGCGGCGGGTTGCTGGGCATAAACGGTTGCGGCTCCCGCCAGAATGGCCATCCCCAAAATGGAATAAACCATCTGGAAGCGCGAAACCATTGCGAACTTTCGAATCATTCATTCTCCTCCCGCTGCCGGGCATGAAGGCGGACCGCAGCGCTCAAAAGCAACTTTCGTCAGCGACAGGCGCTTGTAAAAGAGCGTGTCCGCGATGCTCCCGCCGGGTTTGCACTCGCAGCAGGCAGGCACCATATTACCAACTTTGATGCGTAGTCCGCGCTCGATGCCGCCCGACAGCCCCGCGCTCCGGTAGCAAAAGAATTTAGGACTGGATCACGCCTTCGGGTTCATGCGACGTTTGCAGTTTCGAGAAACCGCTCTCGCACGTATGATAAGGAATTCCATTTTTCCCCGACATCAGCCCTTTGACCAAGAAGCCAGCAAACCCGGCAGGATCTCCCTCCAAAACTGATGGACAGCCAGGCTCCGCATGCCGAGTTGCATTGATCGGTTTCGGAACGGTCGGTCGCGCCGTCGCGAAGATCCTTGTCGAGAGCAACGATGGATCACTGCAACTCACGCACATCTGCAACCGCAACATCGAAAAGAAAAAGCAGCCTTGGGTTCCGAGCGATGTTGTGTGGACTGACAACATTGCATCCGTTCTCAGCTCTGACGCGGATGTCGTAATCGAGTTGATTGGTGGAATCACTCCCGCAGAGCAGATCGTCCGCGAAGCTCTTGCGTCAGGCAAGTCGGTGGTCACCGCGAACAAACAACTCATAGCCCGGCACGGCCCGGAACTTTTACAGCTGGCAGCGCGCCACGGAAGCCAACTGGAGTTTGGCGCGTCCGTGGCCGGCGGAGTGCCCGTTCTTCCGGCGCTGCGCGCTGGCTTGAGTGGAGACCGGTTGCACGGTATCGCTGGAATTTTGAATGGCACATGCAACTACATCCTGAGCCGGATCGAGAGCGCGAGAATTCCTTTCAGCGAGGCGCTGGAAGAGGCGCAGGCGCGGGGCTATGCCGAGGCCGATGCTTCAGAAGATCTGGACGGAGGCGATGCGCGCGCGAAACTCGCGATCCTGGCGCTAGCAGGACTTCATGCGCAGGTGACTCCCGAATCGATTCGCGCTCGAACCATTCGCCCACTGGATGCGGTGGACTTCGACTATGCCGCTGAACTGGGCTGCACGATCCGCCAAATCTCGCGCGGAGAGTTGAAGGGCGAGACTTTATTCGCTGAAGTTGGGCCTTGCCTGGTGGCCGAGAATTCTCCGTTCGGCCGCGTGCAGAGAAACCTCAACCTGGTGCTGACCTCAGGAAAATACGGCGGCGACATGGCATTTCTGGGCGCTGGAGCGGGAGGCGACCCGACAGCGGTCGCGGTCGTTTCCGATGTGAAATTCCTCGCCGAAAGCATGGCCGGAGGAAAGAGGAAGACCGGCGGCGCGGTCTCTGAGCCGAAGATCAGTTGCGACTTCGAAACGGCGTGGTATTTGCGGTTTTTTGTGCGCGATATGCCGGGGATTGTGGCTCGGCTGGCGCAGATCATGGCCGCGCATCATCTCAATATCGATTCCCTGCTGCAAAAGCCCGGCTTCGCCAAGTCTTCGCTTCCGTTTGTGATAACGCTGGAGCCTTGCCGGGATTCAGCCCTCCATCCCGCGTTGGAGGAGATGGCCGGACTGGATTTCATGATGCGGCCCTGCCTCTGCCTGCCAATCCTGCCTTAGTCTCTTTTCCGGACAAAAAAACAGCGCCGAATCGCTGTGCGCGACCGGCGCTGACCGAGGAACAACCCAAAGAGAAACTAATTCCAGAAGGGATTCTTAAGCCCTGCGGGCTGCAAAGCCCGGTCCAGCTTGGTTTCCACCCCGGATTCATCGGAAATTTTCTCGTCTGTCAGGCGAGACGGGGGCGGAGCAATGCGCTCATCTTCTTTGCCGGGCGTGGGGTTAAAAGGATATTCAGATTTCATAAGAGGTGCCTCCATCGTTATGATCTAGGTTCATTAAACACCCCGATGCACGAATTTGGTCCTCGAAAATATTGATCGTGGCTATTCAAAAAACTGCAACTGCCGTTCGGGGCCAGAGCAAACTTGAAATGCCTGATTTCCCAGCAAACACGGGCTTTCCGGACGCGAATTCTGGGATCGATATATCCTGTTCGGTGCCATTGAATGACCCTTTAGCCTTAATGCAACTATCTGCGAGGACGCCATCGTGAATTACCGCACTTTAGGACGAACCGGACTGGAAGTCAGTGATGTCGCTCACGGGCTTTGGGGGATGAGCGGTTGGAGCGGGTCGGACGACAATGAATCCCTGGCGGCGATGCAACAGGCGATTTCCCTGGGCTGCAACTTCTTCGATACGGCGTGGGCCTATGGCGACGGAAAGAGCGACGCATTGCTCGGCGAGATCATGCAGCGCAATTCGGGCAAGCGCATTTATGCCGCTACCAAGATCCCGCCCGGAAACCTGCGCTGGCCCGCGACTGCCGAATACAAATACAGCGACGTATTCTCGGCGGAACATGTGTTCAAGTATGCCGATCTGCTGCGCAAGCAGCTGCGGCGTCGATACGATCGACTTGCTGCAATTTCACGTCTGGTCCGACGCATGGACCGACGACCCTGAATTTCGTTCGACGGTAGAAAGGCTGAAACGCGATAAGTGGATTCAATACTTCGGCCTCAGCATCAACCGGTGGGAACCGGAAAACGGAATCAAGGCGCTGCGGACTGGCCTTGTCGATGCAGTGCAGGTCATCTACAACATCTTCGATCAGTCGCCGGAAGACGAACTTTTCCCCGTTTGCAAGGAATTGAACGTGGGCGTGATCGCGCGCGTTCCCCTTGACGAAGGCAGCCTGGGCGGGAAGATGACGCTGGAGACGCGCTTTCCGAAAGGCGATTGGCGGGCCGGATATTTCGGCCCGGAGAATCTGCCAAAGACGATCCGCCACGTGGAAGAACTGAAGAAGATTTTGCCGCACGAAATGACTTTGCCAGAGATGGCACTGCGTTTCATCCTTTCGAATCCTGTGGTCAGCACCACGATCGTGGGAATGCGCAAGCCGGAGCACGTCACACAAAATATTGCCGCGAGCGACGCTGGCCCCCTGGACCAGAACCTTCTGGCCGAGTTGAAAAAACATCGGTGGGACCGGACTCCGCAACGCTGGTCTGACTAGGCAGACTTGAGTCATCTGACTCAACCGACACGACTTATGGACGTTTTGTTCCGTACCCTCGCGCCTCGGAATATCTACGCGAACTGGTAGTAGGACGAAGTGGAAGTTACCCTCACTCTCTGTCGGTATCAATTCCAGGCCTCTCGGCGGTTTGTCCCAGTTGAATCATTGAAAGCGAGGAATCTCTTGCCCACCAAAATAATTTTCACGGTGATCTGCGCCCTGGCTTTGGCAGCGAGTGCGCTAGCACAGAATCCGCGAGGCGCTTTGCGCGGAACCGTGGAAGATCCCTCCGGCGCGCGTGTTCCCGGAGCAAGAATCGAAATAAATTCGCTGGATTCGTCCATTCGGCGCGAGGCCGATAGTGGCGATCAAGGCGAGTTCCGGGTGGAAGGTCTGGCGCCCGGAATGTACCGAGTGGTAGTGAGCGCGTCAGGATTCGCTTCGGCGCATACAGAACTATCGATCGATCTCAGCTATGTGCGCGAAATCAAGGTCACGCTGAAAGCGGGCGCCTCGCCGCAAAGCGTGAGTGTGCAAGCAGACAATTCCTCCATCACGACACAGCCGATCGACCTCGTCAGTGTTGTGCATCAAGGAATCATCACTAGCCGGGATCTGGAGACATTGCCCCTGGCCGCGCGCAGCTTTGCCAATATTGCGTATCTCGCTCCGGGGACCCAACCCGTAGAGCCCTCGGACCCGACCAAAGCCCGCATCACCGCGGTTTCGACCGGCGGAAGTTCGGCGCTGAATAACGAGTTGTCGGTGGATGGCGGCGACAACTCCGATGATTGGATTGGCGGCTTCCTGCAGAACTTCTCTCCGGAAGGAATCCAGGAATTCGCCATGCGGACGGCGAACATGGATGCCGACACGGGCGGAACCACCGCGGGTTCGGTCGTCATCACAACCAAGCGCGGAACCAATGATTGGCATGGCAACGGATCATTTTTCGATCGTGCGGCCGCTCTGAATGCGCGCTTCCCGATTGAGAATCCGGCGCAAAGCTGCGATAGCAGCGGTTGCGTGAACAATCCGAAACAGCCGTTTTCACGGCAAAACTACGTCGGTACCATCGGTGGACCGCTGGAGCACGACAAAGTCTGGTTCTTCGGATCATTCGAGTACGTGCATGAAAATGCCAGCATTGCTTACAGCCCGGCGAGCACCGCGCAGTTCGACGCGCTCTCACAACTGGCCACGGATGGGCTGATTCCAGGCGTTCCGTCGATTTCCGTTCCGCAGAACGTGCCGATTCCCTTCCGCGATTATCTTGGATCTTTGCGCTTCGACTGGGCGCAGTCGCCGAAGTCGCAATGGTTCCTGCGCACTTCCACCGACAGCTACGTTACTCACAACAATCTCGTGGCGCAGGCGACGCTTCCCTCCACAGGACTGACGACGCACAATAATTACTTCAATACTGTTATCAGCAATACCTACACGTTCAGTCCGAGATGGTTGGGGACTTTTGTTTTTGATGCCAGCGAATTGCACCTCACGCAAGAGCGGAACTCGACTCTTGGCTTTGCACTGTCCTTCCCGTTCAGTGCCACGTCTCTGACGATCTCCGGATTTGAAACGTACGGGGATAATCAGTTCGCGACTCCGATCACATTTTTCCCATCGCTACGGAACCAGGAGAAATACCAACTTCGCTACGACGTGGACCATGCAGCGGGTGCGCATTCTTTCAAGTTTGGCGTCAATTTCATTCATGAGCCCGTGCTGAGCGGGTCGTTCCCCGGCAACCAGGAGACGCTGTATTCGTTTCCGGAGGATCCGAGTTTTTACGTCGCGAATCCATCGCAGTTCCCGATCGACTATGCCGCGGGAGCGTCCACAACTCCGGCAAGCGATGGCACCTTTTCGCAGCACGTACAACGCCTTGGACTTTACGCCCAGGATTCATGGCGCGTGACGCCTCACCTCACCGTGAACTACGGGCTGCGCTGGCAAAGCACGTACGGTTTATTCACCGGATCGAATCACAGCCAGGCGCTGAATGCGGCTTTCGTTACGCTGCAGGCTTTGCAGATTCCGCTGCCGCCCAGCATTCCGCACGACGATCGCCACCAGTTCGCTCCGCGTTTGGGTGTCGCTTATTCTCCGGGCGATAGCGGAAAGACGGTGTTCCGCGCGGGGTTCGGAATGTTCTACAACGATCTCGCGCAGAATGGCTGGGCAACGGCATTTCAGGGTGTGAATTCGTCCAACGTGGCTACAGGAGCCTGCGCTCTCACGGGTACGAACGGCGCCTATGCGCTGACCGGTCCGGGTTGTCTGCAAGGCGGCGCGGACGCTGGTGGAAATCTCATCGATTCGAATTACAAGACTCCATACGCGATTCATGCGACGGCCGGAATGCAGCACGCTCTCAATCGAAACTGGACAGTGAGCGCCGACTTCACGCACGAAGAAGGCAATCACGGATATCGCGGATACAGTTTCACGAGTGATGCGAATCTTTTCACGCCCCTGATTCCAACCTCGGATCCCACTTACGATCTAGATCAGCAGAGCGTGGTGCCGAACCTCAATCTATTCAAGTCTGACAACCGTTCGAGCTACAACGCGCTGATGATCGTCGCGCAAGGCAACGTCAACCGGCATTTCAACCTGATTGCGCACTATACCCTGTCTCGCGCGAAAACCTGGGGATGCCTGCTGGGCGAGCTCTTCGACTATGTGAATGGAGTCTGCGATCCGCTGAATCCGTTTGCAGACGGTGATTACGGGCCCTCCGGAGAAGATGTCACGCACCGTTTTGTGCTGGCGGGAACCCTGCACCTTCCGGGTGCGTTCGAGCTTTCAACGATGACACAAGCCGAATCGGCGCGACCGATTACGCTGACGACTCCTGTGGGCGATCGTGCGATTGTGAATGGGGTGAAGACGACGCTCGATCAGTTCCGCGGAACGCCGTTTATTCAAGTCGATCTGCGGGTCAGCCGGCCGATCCATGTCGGCGAGCGGCTGGAGATTCGTCCCTTTGCAGAATTCTTCAACGTCTTTAACCGCAACAATCCCGGCGCTAACTATGTTACCGACATCTCGGCCCTGCCGAATCCTGTGAACGATCTTGCGAATGCGACGGCGATCTGCACCGATCCCAGTTGCACGGCGATGGTGCCGATCACGAATCCTCAAAAGCAGTTGTTATTTCCATCCGGCGGACTTGGAGATTTCTTTGGACCCGGGACTACGGTGGGAATTCCGTTCGCGGCGCAGCTTGGTGTGCGGGTGAATTTCTGATCGCGAAGTTGCCGCAGAGTAATGCGAGACTAGCGGACCAACCATTCCGTCGCGGCGTGAATGCCATTCAGCAGATGGCTATAGTCGGCGGCCAATCCAACAGCAGCGATGCTAACGGCGGCCAGGCTAAACCACAGGTGAGATTTGCGAACCGGATCATGGACCTCGTCGCTCCACGCAACCAGACGCGCGACGCGGGCATTCATGATCGATGCTGGGCTATGCACGATCCCCGCCGTCAGATTCACTTCCGGGCCGATAGGCCGCAGGCGCGACAACTTGATCAGCGCGGCTGCGAGATCGAGCGCTTCACAGGCGTTTGAGACCGCCGCGTCATCGGCTGCCATCTCGGTAGCCTCAAGCCACGCCAACTCCAATTGGCGCATGCCGGGAAACCAGGCAAAACAGAGAATTAATTTCTTCAGATTGTCGCGGCGGCGGGTGTGCGCGATTTCGTGATTTAACGCAGCTTTCAGCTCGCTCGTGGTGAGGAGGAATTCTGCCACTCGCGAGATCAAAACGCGCGGTCTGAAGATTCCCACGGCCGTCATGGCGGGGACCGCCGGTGAGGTGCGCAACACGGGGATGGACGAAACGATATTCGAGGGCTCGGCCTGGGCCGTCCATACCGAAATCGCACGAGAGGCTCGAACCATGGCGCGAACTGCATTCCCGACACCGAAAACTGCGAGCGCCACACCGCAGACGCCGAGGGTCAACGGAATTCCGCCCAGGGGTTCATCAACTGAGCGCGGCTCGAGTAAGAGGAATGAGGGTACAGTGAATGCCGCGGTGACGACCGCAGCGAGTGCCAGCGGCAGCATCCGGAAAACGAACAGGAGATCAGCGATTCGACGGATCGAAAGATGCTGGATCCGGGCGCGGACACGCGACCAGCTCAAAGAAATAATGACTGAAAGGATGGAGTAGACGACGAAGAACACGGAGCAGGAGATGGCGATCCCACGTAGCGCGAACATCGGTCTTTGTCCTTACTCCTTGGGCGTTGCTGTGCTATTGGAATCCGAAGAATGTCCGTTCGCGCGGAGTTCGCGGCGCTTGGCCTCGACCAGATCCCGAAGGTCATCGAGCAGTTGCGCATCTCGCGCAGTCACGATTTCAACCAAATATGAAAGCGGCAAAGAGGAGGCGGGACTGGCGTCCAGCAACTGGCGGAAGGCATCGCCTGCGACTTCGCGATGAAGCTCTTCCCGGCTGAATCGCGGCTTGTAGCGAAACGCCCGGCCCTCGGCTTCGCGCGTCAACAAATTCTTCTTAAAGAGCCGATCCAGCGTCGTCATGATCGTGGTATACGCAAGATCGGAGCAGGACTGGTCGACCAACTCGCGTACCGTCGCGTGCCCATTTTTCCATAGTTCCTCGAGCAAGCGCTCCTCGAGAGGACCGACCTGCAAGGATGACGTCCGGAAATGGAAGGTACGCTTCATGTCGAGCAAGGATTCTATATGAAGTGAGAAGCCGCGCGCCATAAGGATTTTCGCCGGTCGCGGCAGTGGTGGCCCCGGAGGGGCTCGAACCCCCAACCCTCAGTTCCGAAGACTGATGCTCTATCCAATTGAGCTACAGGGCCACGTCGGTGGTTGATACGAGAAGAGAACTTATGGGGTGGGAAACGGGAATCGAACCCGCAACCGCCGGAGCCACAGTCCGGTGCTCTGCCAGTTGAGCTATTCCCACCGCAACCTTTCGATTATAGCAATGGAAGTTCGCGCTGTCAGACGGCTGGGAAGGACACGTCGACTGCACTCGGCAAGTCGAGGAATCGTGGATATGTGAGGAGATTTCTAACGGCCGATGCCTACGTATTCGAAACCCAAGGCGCGCAGGCGTGTCGAGTCGAGCAGATTCTTGGTGTCGACGATGACGGGCTTTTTCAGCAAGTGCTTGATACGGTCGAAATCCAGCGCACGGAACTCGGGCCATCCTGTGCCCACAACCAAGGCATCGGAGCCTTCCGCGGCTGAGTACGCCGAATCACAATAACGCACGGTTTCATTCAACCGCGTCTTTGCTTCCGGAATCGCAACCGGATCGTAAGCACTCACGCGGCATCCCTTTGACACGAGAGATTCCGCGAGCCGCATCGATGAAGATCCGGCA
This sequence comes from uncultured Acidobacteriota bacterium, assembly GCA_963819455.1. GTDB lineage: Bacteria > Acidobacteriota > Terriglobia > Terriglobales > Acidobacteriaceae > Sulfotelmatobacter. Next base: position 224,732 of record CAWFWF010000003.1, on the reverse strand, counting down.
ACCGAATTCGTATTCGGCTTGAACGCCAATCCAAGGATTCCCACGTCCTTGTTCTCGACGGTGTTCAACACGTGCGAGATCTTTTCGACGAGACGCTCGGCCAACGTATGGTTCACGTCACGGGCGGCACTCAGAACCTTCAGAGGCACTCCGTGACTCTCCGCCAGTTGCACCAGGGAATCCATGTCGGACTCGGCGAAGACTCCGCCCATCCCGGCTCCCGGCTGCAGGCAGCGCGGTGCGATCTTCTTATCAAGACCAAGCGCCAAGGCAAGATTTACGGCATCGGCATTGACTTGCTCGCAAAGCGCGGCCACTTCGTTGATGAATGAAATCTTCGTTGCCACGTACGCGGTGGCAGCTTCGCGAACCAGTTCCGCCGTCGACTGATTGGTGACGATTACGGGAACTCCGCGCATCACGAGCGGATGGAATATCTGCTTGAGCGCCTGCACCGCTTCATTCGAAGTCGATCCGAGAATCAAGCGGTCGGGCCAGTTGAAATCTTCGACGGCACAGCCGTCCGTGAAAAACATCGGTTGAGAAACGATCGTCGCCTGCAGTCCGGCGTCTTTGATGCTCTTTTCGATCGCGCTCGCCGTGCCCACCGAGACGGGCGTGACGATTGTCAAAATCGGTGGCTTAGGTGCCAGTCGCACGATGCGGAGAACGATGTCGCTCAGGTTCTCCGCTTTATCTTCGGCCATGAAAATGACGCTGGTTTTGCGAGCAAAGGACTCGATATCGGTGGAATACGACAGCCGTCCAGCCCGCACATTCCGGCGGATAATCTCTTTCAGATTTTTTTCGAAGAAGGGGATGTTGCCTTGAGCCATTTCCACCATGCGCGACCGGTCTGGATGGCAGCAGGAGACCGGCGTGCCGAAATCCGCCAGGCAGGCCGATATCACCGTTCCCAAATATCCCGAACCATAAACGCCGATCTGCATTGGACAGTCTCCCCGTCTGCCGGAATCGGCGTCAGATGCGGCATCTGACGTGGATGGCCGGACACGTTCCTACCTCTTGTTTACAGGGATGGATGCGCCATTTCAACGCACGGGAGGGAGATGTACCTGGGCCCATCCGGATGCATCCGGAGTAATGAGAAGAAAGTAACTGGACACTGGTTACCGGGAGCTTTGACGCGAAGCCAGGCGTCGGCCGAGCGTGACGGGCGCGAGATCGACCCAGCAGTTCTGCGAATCCTCGCGAACAAAGCTTAGATTTTCCAGCAGGATGCGACGGCTGCCTTCGTAGCTGCTCCATTTTCGGCGAGCCGTCTCAAAAGCCGCCTTAGCCACTGGTTCGGCATTCATCTTCGCAATCGTCATGTGCGGGATGTACGGCCACTCCTCGACGTATAGGAGGACATCCGTATTTAACTTACTGTGCAGGGCGGACATCCGCTGGGCCTCTTCATCGACCCGGATGTATACGGTCGGCGTCACCGGAATAAACGTTTCGACAGGGCCGAGGGTGACGTGGAAGGGCTCTTCGTCCCCACAAATCCGTTCGAGAACATGCAACGCCGCGCTCTCACTTCCCTGGAGCAGGCGCGGTGGAAGGATCGTCAGGTGCGCCGCCATTTGCGGAAGCTCGGGATGCAGTTCGCGGCGAAGGTTCTCGACGAACTCTCCCGCGGCACTCCTGACATAGGCCACCAACGCATAACGGAGCTTCTGCATATCTGGAGGGCGATTATACCGCGCTCATCCGGCGGGACGCGGTGAGTTTGGCCGCACCGCGTCATTTATAATCGAAACAGTCGGGGCGTAGCGCAGCCTGGTAGCGCACCTGCCTTGGGCGCAGGGGGTCGTAGGTTCAAATCCTATCGCCCCGACCATCAATCACTTACACGCATTGGCTCTTCCGAAATTGATCACCTGCCTTCGGAGGAACCGTGAGACAGTTCGACAGTTCATCAAAGAACGCCAGTACCTCACCAACGTCACACCTGCAACGATCGAGTGGTATCGCGCAAAGCCTTGCACTGGCTCGCCACTGAATCCCTAACGATGCTGACCTGAAAGCCTTTGTCATGCGTATGCGTGAGAAGGACTGAAAGCGTACTGGTTGCAATTGTCGTATTCGAGCCGTTAACGCTTACCTCAAGTGGGCCGGTTCGGCGCTCAGAGTCCCGAAGCTCAAAGAACCTCAGTTGATCCTCCCCACTTTTACTGCTGCCAGATCAAGAGACTCATATCGTTCAAGCCGCGGGACACTACCAACGGCGTCTGCACTTGCTGGTGCTCACGTTGCTGGACACAGGATGCAGAATTAGCGAAGCGCTAGACCTCCACGTCGCGGATTGCGATCTAGACAACATGCTGATGACGCTCCAAGGAAAAGGGCAAAGGAGCGCAAGGTGCCGTTCTCGTTCGAGCTTCGCAAAACTCTCTTCCGCTACGCTCGCGAGATGCAGCCCCACCTACTCGTGCTCAGCACCAAGCAGGGATGTAGGTTGGATCGCCACATCATGGCTCGTGACGTTAAGCTATTGTGCAAGCGACTCGGGTTCACGCCTCCAGCACGAACACTGCATGCATTCCTCCACACGTTCTCACTAAACTATCTCCGACGAGGAGGCTCGGTGTTTCACTTGCAGAAAGTGCTCGGGCATTCGTCGCTTGAGATGACGCGGCGCTACGCAAACCTGATGACGGAAGATTTGCAAGCGGTGCATCAGCGGCTAAGCTTGCTCGGCTAAGGTCCGCTGGAACTGGGAGGGAGTGAGCAAGAATTCATTTTCTCCCGGACTTTTGGCTTCCGTCTCGCCGGGTGGCCGAATTTAGTGGGATGGGACCCTCGCAGGAGAAAATTTCTGGAAATTAGGATGGGGCACCCCAGAGATCAGACTCCGAATCGTCAGCCCAGTCCCAAACGCTAATAATTTGCATCATTGTGTATTATTTTGTATTATGCTGCATTAGGAGGACAAATCATGCCTACCAAGAAGGACCTCGTTCGAGAGATGCGGCTGGACAAGAGACTAACGCAGGAGGAAGTTGCGTCTAAGATGAAGATCAGCCAAGGTTCGTACTCAGCCATCGAACGCGGAGAAAAGCCGCGCGCGGTGGAGGAAGCTTTAGCGACGATTAACCGAATGCGCACTCGTACCGACAGAACTGATGGTGGGTCCGAAAAGGCTGGCAGGTTGAAGGATTGATAAAGGCGCTTGGAGTTGGACCGATGGTTCGCGTCCCCATGGGAATTCCAACCTCGCTCTAATGAGGCGGCTCCCTCTCGATAGTTGTCGCAATCTATTGGATGCTAGCTTGCGCAATTTGCGAGGCTGATGGTGCGCTGTCCATTTTTCTGCACTTTTCCCGCATTGACCCAAGCGGCTCTCCGCCATCGTAGATAACCTCAGCCAGATCAGGAGATATTACCTTCAACACAATGAGTCGGACGCAGCATTCGTACATTGAAACGCCTTTGCCGCCCGTCATTTTTATCTGCACGAGACCGTTCTCATCCCAAGCGTCATGCCCTGCGTGTGACATTCGATGAAGTTTGAGGTTGAACGCCTCCGCCGCGATAACCTCTCCGATTGAGCCTACGAGATGCCCGTCGGGAGTGAACTTTCTTCCTGGATATTGAGCTTCTAGCTCGCCAACAGCCTTGTAGATCGCCGCAACAGGCGCAGGAAGCCTAATTCTTCGTCCTATCATCGTCGCCACGCTAACTGCAAATACTTCGTATCCATGTCAGGAGTAGAGGCTTGCCTTGGGGTGATTTCCAGTATACTTTCCCTTCCAAATGGTGGCTTTGGCTTCCCCCCGGCCCACAAGTAAAGAAAAAAACAAATCCCGGAGCGCGAATAACATGATTAGCCCCATGAATCTTGTAGGTCCGTTCTACGAAGCTTACCAAGCTGCAAATCTCTACAGCGGAAAAAGTGTTTACTCGCAACCCCTAGTCCCAGATCACTTAGCACAAGAGGAATGGAGCAGAAGATTACTAAGTGCGTTCAGTTCCATTTGAGTCCTAAGGTTCACGACTCATGAAGAGCCTCGCTTGAAAATCTCTTGCATTCGCTGCACACCTGCCTTATATTTCGCGTTGGCAAGAGCCGATTCGCAAGTCATTGAAAGCGCCTGAGCTTGGGCCACTGCAATACACACGCCGCAAGGCGTGCCTTGGGCGCAGGGGGTCGTAGGTTCAAATCCTATCGCCCCGACCAATTAACTTCTCCTGCAACAATACCGATCTTCTGAAACTTACTAGAAGCCGACTTCTGGAACATGGCACAGGGAGGCGTACGTCTGCGTGCTAGCCCCAGCGAGGCTGTTCATCCAGGCTTATGCCGAGTACGGTTTTCGCTACCACTTCATGGGTAAGGAAGGAATTTGCGGGATGGATCCGACCGAGGCGCGCATCGCGGATCAATCGCTCGTAACCGGCTGAGCGGAAAATTCCCTGACCGCCCATAACCTCTAACCCCAAATCAGCGACGCGCCACGAGCCTTCCACTGCACGATACTTGGCCGCGAAGATTTTTGCCGGCCACTGCGCACCATGATCTACTCCATCGGACCAGTCTTCGGCCACCTTCTCGAGATGTGGACCAATGGATTCAATCTCGATGGCCATTTCCGCGATGGTGTGTTGCACTTCGGGATGGTAAGCCATAGAGCGCGATAGGCCGAGCGAACCTTTCTTCTTTGCGGAGGCGACGCTCTGATCCAGGGCGCATTTAGCCAATCCGTAGTAAATGTTGGCGAAGCCCATCAACGCCCAGGCAAGAACGGCGAGGACGAAATGATCGACTCCCGCACCCCCTGCAGGCACGACGCGGGCGATGTAGCGGTCAGGAACAAAAACATTTTCCAGGGTGGTGTCATCGCTGCGAGTGGCGCGCATGCCTAGAACATCCCATGTTTCCTTGATGGTGTAGCCTTCGGCATCACGCGGCATGAATGCATGAACAATCTTCGGTTGGGTGGGATCGCTAGTATCCATTCCATGCAGACCAAAGCGGGTCCAGACCGGCGTCAGGCTACCAAAGTGTTTTCGGCCCGTGAATCTGTAACCCCCATCCACCCGCTCCGCTTTTGAGGTCGACAGTAGAACCGGTATGTCATTGCCGCTTTCCGCATGCCCGGCTGCAAAGATCTCGCCGGCAGCGGCTTCGCGCAGTATCCATTCCAGTGATGCATCCCCGCTGCGCCATAAGTCGGCCGCGATGCCTAGCCAGTAGAGGTGCATGTTGATGGCGAGGGCAGTCGCAGGTGCGTAGTAGGCGAGCCGCCGTTGTTCACGGCAAACCTCGGCAAGCGTCATTCCTGCGCCACCGAATTCTCTCGGTACAGGCATTAACAGATACTTTGCTGCCCGGAGTTCCTCGAAATCCTCGTGAAAGAATCGGTTTTCCTTGTCGTAGGCAGCAACGCGCGAAGCGAAACGCGCAAGCATTTCGTCGGTGAGCGGGGAGCGACGTCCCGAGACGGACGTTTTCATGCCGCTCCCATCATGCGAGGTGCCATTGCCTGTAGAGCGGGCGTCGGAAGCGATTGCGTCAGGAGCAGGGTTCATAAGCTTTTCCTCTTTTAGTTTTCGCCGGACATTCTACTGCGTCTTGACTGTTGCGCTAGAGTCCTCGAGCGCCAATATGTGGCACAGGAGGCTGGGTGTCTAGCGTCGGCTCAGAAGGCAGTGGCATCCACTGCCCAAACCCGCCTTCTACGCCAACGCCGGGCAGTTTATGGTCGAGCCTCGTAGACGATGTTGAACGGGGTTTCTGTGGCTCTGCGGAAGCGATTGAATCCGGCTGAAGTCACAACGTCCCGAATACGCGCCTCGCCGGCCTGAGCGCCCAAACACAGTCCGACTTCCTGCGACCGCGAGCAGGGTGTGCACAGCAACGTGGAAAACGAGTAGTACACCCGGCCAACGGGATTCAGATTGTCCTTCAACTGGTCATTGGCAAAAGGCTCGACGATCATCCACGTCCCATCCTTGGCCAGGGACTGACGGACATGAGCAGCGGCACCAATGGGATCGCCCATGTCATGCAGGCAGTCGAAGACGGCTACCAGATCGTAATTTCTGCCGGGAAATTCTTTTGCTTTTGACACTTCGAAGGTGACGCGGTCGGCCACGCCGTTACGACGGGCAGACTCGCGAGCGGCTTCAATCGATTTGTCGTGGTAATCGAATCCGAAGAACTGAGAATTGGGGTAAGCCTTGGCCAGCAAGATGGTCGAAGCTCCTTTGCCGCATCCGACGTCGGCCACTCGCGCACCCTGTTCCAGTTTCTGCTTGACGTCGCTCAAGGACGGGAATCCACGTGCTTACGAGATTTGCGGCGTAGCCCGGACGAAAGAACTTCTCACACCCATGAAACACGCCGTCCGCATGCTCATGCCAGCCCATGCCGGCACCGGTACGGAACGATTCCGCGATGCGCGGCACCGCAGCGAGAGATCCCAGAGCCAGTTCAAAGGCTCCCGGCAAATAGGCAGGACTGTTGTCGTCCGCCAGCGTAAAAGCTTGTTCATCGCTCAGGCTGAATTTGCCGCTTTGCTCATCGTAGGTGATGTAGCCTCCTGCCGCTTGCGAGGCCAGCCACTCGCGCAAATAGCGCTCGTCCGTTTCTGTCTTCGCGGCAAGTTGGGCCGAGCTCATCGGGCCTTGGGAGAGAGCCTTATACAACCCCAGTTTTTCTCCAATTACAACCATGCCCGCGTGAACTGCTGCGCCGAGATCGGTGACGAACTTTCCGATAAAAGCGTTCAGTTTATCCATGTCAATTGCAGGTACCTGTGCCGTGCTCATTGCGTTGTCTCCTTGGAAAAAGTGCTCAACTTCAGATTGTTATGTTGAGTCGCAGCCTCTTCGCGTCGTTCGCAAAGCGAAGAGGCCATAGGCGACCCTTGCCCACTAAGGGGTGGTTTGACCGACAAACGACTGGCAGGAAACATTGGGATGCCAGTTCACGAATGCGCCCTTTGGATTCTGCTTCCATGCCCAGACATGCAGGGTGTAGAAGGCCGGAAGCCCAAAGCGATTTGGGGTTTCGAAGTAGTGAAAGATCTGCCCCATGAGTTGCGGCGTGACACCCGGATGCTTGGCATCCCATGCGTCGGCCAGGACCAGATAATCGGCGCCCGTCAGTTTCAGGCTTCCGTCCGGCTGCGCCTCGTAGAGCACGATTTGGGGATGGGTTACGTCAACGATGCCATTGCCCACCAACGTGTCATTCACATAGTGGAGGCCCATCGCCCCAAAGTCGTCTCCGCTCACGCAACCGAATTCAAGGCGATATCCTTCATTTTCGGCTGCCTTCACATCCCTAAAACGCTCGGTCGACTCGCGGACGATCTTCAGAAGGGCGCTCGCTTGGCTCTTCTGGTCTGGTGTCTGTTCTTGCGCAGTCGATGTGTGCGAATGTCCAGCTTGAGCCATGGCGTACACGGGACAAATGCCCATGAGAGCGAGAACGATCACGGAAAACTGAAATCGCGTCGCGGCTTGCCTGACTTTTGTATCGATGTTCATAATCTGTACTTCTTTCATCGGACTATCTCCTCTATTGATCAAATGAAATTTTTGCATTGGGGTGCGAGCATCTTCAGGAGCGACATTTTGCTAGAATCCGCCCTGTGACAATCGCAAAGTAACAAGCGGCGGGAAGAGGAGTAACGAAACAACTCCTAAGAAAACCCGAAATCAAGCCGAAACAAGGCTGCCACGCTTTGCCAAACAGGAGTTCAGGTGGAGACAAGTCCCCGAAACTATCAATTTGGAGAGTTCACACTTGACCTCTCCAAGGGCTGTCTTCTCAAAACGGGAGAGGAGATCAAACTCCGCCCGAAGGTCTATGAAACCCTTAAATTCTTCGTCGAACATCCCGGACGGCTCATCAGCAAGCAGGAATTGATCCAAGCGGTATGGCCCGATGCCTTTGTGACCGACGACTCGCTGGTGCAATGCACCCTGGAATTACGTCGAGCTCTGGATGATCGCAAACAACAGTTACTCAAGACCGTGCCGCGGCGCGGGTATGTGTTTTCACCGGAAGTAATCCAGCTTCCGGAGAAGGCGGACCATTTACCTGCAATTGGTCTCATTGATCTGTCGCATGGCCGCGAGAAATCCACGGCGAAGGTCGTCCGGAAGGCTCACGATCTGCCCATCCCGCGCACGTCTTTAATTGGAAGGGAAAAGCAGGTAGCCGAAGCCACGGAGTTGCTAGGGCGACAGGACGTTCGGTTGTTGACCCTCACCGGGCCTGGCGGTGCTGGAAAGACGCGACTATCGGTCGCGCTGGCCGCTGCGGCTGCCGATCTCTTTACAGCGGGGGTTCAATTTGTCAGTTTGGCGTCGATCACAGATCCCAACCTGGTGACCACCGCGCTCGCAGACGCCCTCGAAATCCAACAGGTCGCCAACCGCACCGTCCCACAACTGATCGGTGATCAACTGATGAACACGGGTCCATTCCTACTTGTGCTCGACAACTTCGAACAGGTTTTGCCGGCCGCGACGGTAGTGGCCGAAACTCTAGAAGCATGCCCATCAATCAAAGTCCTGGTTACCAGCCGATCTTGTCTGCATATTTACGGCGAGCAGGAATATCCCGTAACGCCGCTCGCGCAGGATGCGGCGATCGAGTTATTCGTGCAACGCGCGACTGCAGTCTGGCCCGATTTTGCAGTCACCTCGGAAAATGCCGCGGCAGTTCAGGAGATTTGTCTGCGTCTGGATGGACTGCCGCTGGCGATTGAATTGGCAGCAGCGAGAACGAAGGTCCTGTCCCCTCACGCCATCCTGGATCGATTGCAAAGCCGGCTGCAGTTGCTGACAGGAGGAGCGCTCGATCTCCCCGAGCGGCAACAGACGCTCCGCAAGACCATCGATTGGAGCCATGGTCTGCTGAACGACGCCGAACAGAAACTGTTCCGGCGGCTCTCCGTATTTGTCGGCGGATGCACGTTCGAGGCGGCGGAGGCGATCTGCAACACGAGGCGCGATCTTGGTGTCGAACTCTTCGAGGGCCTGTCATCGTTGGTGGACAAGAACTTGGTCCAAAGGATGGATCGTGTGGAAGCCCAACCGCACTTCGCGATGTTGGAAACCATTCGCGAATACGCCTACGAATGCCTCTTAGCCAGCGGGGAACAATCTGCAACGCGCCGAGCGCACGCGGCATACTGTCTCGTGCTGGCGGAAGAGGGAAATCCGGATCTAAGTCCTGCAGACCGTGCCCACTGGCTGGCACAATGCGACGGTGAGATCGATAACTTTCGTTTCGCTCTCGACTGGTTGTTCCACACCAAGGACGTGGACTGGGGCCTGCGTCTTTGCGTTGCCCTATTTCGATTCTGGGATATGCGGGAACATCTGATCGAGGGACGGGCCCGGTTGGAGGCGGTTCTCCGTCTAGCCGGCACAGGGCGCTCCAAAGATCGCGCCCGGGTCGCGCAATTCCTCGGCGCTCTTTGCTCAGCGCAGGGCGATTATTCGGCCGCTGAGCATTTTCTCGAACTTAGCCTCTTCCTGTATGAAGAATTGGGAGATCAGTCGGGCATTGCAGCGTCTTTGAATGCTTTAGCTATAACGGCACGAGATCGGGGCGACTACTCCGCAGCCCAGAGTTATTTCGAGCGGAGCCTGGACTGTTGGCGCGTGCTGTCGGATCAATTGGCAATCGCACGTTGCCTGCATAACCTGGCTAATGTGGTGGAGGTTCGCGGCGATTATCCACGAGCCCGCTGGGCGCTGCGTGAGGCAACGGAGATCTTTGAGGAACTGGGCGACCGCATTGGCGCCGCGTGGTCGATCAATCAGCAGGGCGATATTGCGCGTGCAACTGGCGACATGGCTGCGGCACGCGGATTTTATCAACGTGCACTTTCAACCTTTCGGAAAGTGGGAGACCATTGGGGATCGGCACGGTCCCTGGCAGACTTGGGATCTATCGATTGTGAGCAGGGAGATCATCTGTCGGCCCACGCGGAATACCGCGAAGCCCTCAAACTCTTCGCGGGTTTGGGGCACCGGCGAGGCATTGCCAGAGGGTTGGAAGGTTTGGCTTGCCTGGCTCTGGCTCAAGGACATGCTGCACGTGCGTTGCGGCTGGCCTCTGCCGGAGCGCGCTTACGCCGGTTAATCAGCGCGCCTCTGCCGCAAGCGGAGCGAGTTAAGCTCGACCGAATCCTGCTTGCTGCCTGGCAATCTCTCAATGAGCGCGATGGCAAAGAGGCCTGGTCAGAAGGATCTGCGATGAGTTTGGAGAGTGCGATCGAATACTCAATGGAAGAGCCGGGACCGTCTACTGCAAATTGACAGGATCAATTAGGCGACGCACAGCCGAGACACGATCGGCCGGTATTCCAACCCTGCGAGCGTGCTCCCGGATCGTGTCCTCATCCGGGGCTAGATAAACGCAGTAAACTTTGTCTTCGGTGACGTAACTGTGGAGCCACTGAATCTGCGGCCCCAGATCCTTCAATGCCTGCAAGGAACGCATAGACACTTCCCGGAGCTGTGTCTCTGACAGCTTTCCGGCGCCGGGAATCTCTCGTTCAATAACGAATTGCGGCACAATTTTGAAATTTTATCATCAAAGTCATGTGGACCACGTACCTGTGCGGATCTCAGCCTTTGATCCGGAGTTCCTGCCCCACGATCCCGTTTGTTATGCCGAGCGCGGATCGCCGAAGAAGTTCTCAGCCACCCCCGCGCCTGCGCGCCGGTGTCTCCGCCTGCCGCTTCTGCGGACTCGGACGATGACTCGGAGAATCCCGGCGTTAAGTGATTCCTTTCGTGAAGCTCCGAGCGTATCGCAGCGCGCATGTGGGGACGGCCGCAAAAAAGAGAAAAATGAATGCGGCAGGGACGCGGTGGCTTGGACTTGGGAAAGGCTGGTTTCATTCAAGGAACGCCAGGCACATGAAAAATCGCAAGTCATTCTGGTGCCGCGACATTTCGTTCCCGGTATTCGGGAACATGCAGAAAAAAGCGCTCCGCAATCCGCGTTCCAGTGGCTGCTTCAGTAAACCTAGTCGCAACCGCGGTTCAACACTGTAATTTTTCTCCGCCGGAATCAGTGAACGTGCGGGATGTCGTCGTTCAGGGAGAAGACGTCCTTGAAATTTTCCTCGTAGGGAAATATGTGGAGCATCCATGTGAATACATGTTCGTGGAAGGTGCCCTTTTCGGCTTCGCACGCTTCTTTTGTCTTGATGGAACCGAACATGCCGAACTTGGGGTGGGCCGCCTGGTAGTCCTTGGCGCGACCTTCGGGGGCGGCACAGAAATTCACGTGCCGGTGCCAGCGCCCGACACTAAGTGGAACCCGCTGATTTAGCTCGTCCTCGGTTGCGTCTGGGCTGGTTGTGAACATCACGCCTTCGAGTTTGTACTCCTGCATTGGAGTACGGCGGTAGAGCAGCGCAGTGGGCTTGGATGGATCGAAGCGAAGATCGGCTTCGTGAGTGTTGGCGAGACTCACGAAATGATATTGCGGCTGCTTCAGGCTCGGATTCGCGATCGCGTATCCATCCGCCACAGCCTTGCGATAGTCCCTGTAGCGCTCGATGGAACTCTTTACCGTGGCCACAATGGCTTTTGCCTTTTCCTCGTCGCCGGGCTGTTTGGGTCGCAGCGGAGTGATCTCCATATGGCCAGCCATGGCGGCCATGCTAGGGCCCATGTCCTCGGCGTCGGCTTTGCCGGACATATCCATCCCCGGCATGTCGCCGGGCGGGTGATCCTGACAGAAAGCTGCACTCGCGAGGCAGGTAGTTCCGACCAGAGCAGTGGCGAGAGCCAAGCTTCGCACCGGGCTATCGAATGAATTTCGCATCATCTGCCCCCTAAACTTCGAATCAGGCGAGCGCACTGGAGTTGCTTCGCCGGAGGCTATTTCTCCAGATGCGCGCATCCTTACTGGTGTCTGACCGAACTAGTGTCTGACCGATCCATCACAAAAAAAGCCGGTGGCAGATTGCCACCGGCGATTCCAGTTGGAAAGCTCCGTTCGAGTTCTTAGGCTACTTCGCGCTCAATTCGCTTTTCTTCCTTCGAAGCGCTCGCTTCGCCGGTAGACGAAATATCCTGCGCATTCGTCGCCTCCAAGATGTTCTTCGCCTTCTTTGTCCATTCGGAGTCGTCAGAGTGCACCGACAGTAGAATTCCGCCGTCTTTGACCTTTCCTTCATAGCGCTTGGCTTCGTATTCAGGGATGCCCATGCCGATCAGAGCTCCGGTAATTCCGCCGACTGCGCCGCCAACTCCTGCACCTGCAAGCGCCGCCATAATCGGGCCAGCCGCGATGAAGGGGCCCAATCCGGGGATTGCCAGTGCGCCAATTCCCGCCAGCCATCCCAGGCCACCGCCCAGCAGGGCACCGGTGCCGGCTCCTGCCGTCGCTCCCTCAGGAGCTTTCGTGTTCTTCTCGTGAGCGAAATCCTTTGTCCCGGAGCTCTCGGGAAACAGGACTGAAATGTCTGTATTGCGGAAGCCCGCTGCCTGCAGCGCATCGACGCCGCGTTCCACTTCCATATAGGTCCGATAAATGCCGAATACTGCTGTGTTCTTTCCCGCCATATTTGTTTCTCCTTTGTCGCTGAATTAGTTCGTCGGTTTTACGTCTAGCTGATTGTTGACTTTGCCTTCGCCGGCCACTTCGACTGCCTTGGCCTCGACCGCCTTCTTCTCGTCGTCCGAGCGAACCGGTCCTTTCAAGGTGACCATTCCGCCTTGCGTAATGACCTTCACGTTGTGCGCGTAGGTGGAAAGCGAACTGTCCTTTACGAGCGACTGGCGAATCTGTTTCGTGATATCGCGATCCGGACGGGCTTCTTTTTGTTGGTCGGCCGTGGGCTGGTTGGGATTACGGTCCCGATCGTTGATTTTTGTGTTATCTGCTGCTGGAGAAGCGGGTTCCTGGGCTGACAGGAGCAAACACCCTCCGACCAGCAATCCTGCGGCAATCCCTGTACGAACCAGCTTGCGGGATACAGTTTTCATACTCATGACTCTCCTATTCATTGCCCCTGCGAGATAGAGCGAATCACGGACATTGCCGTAATTTCTCCACTCTGCTGAATGGCTTTCCTTAAGTTGCAGAAAGTCGGGGTAGCGGCTGTAAAGATACGGATTTCTTTCTGCGTATCGACCGACTTTGCACTTTCCATTGCCGATAATCGGTCGTTTGTTAGAGGCTTCATTTGGCCCACAACAACCGTAACGTCGACATGCCGCGAGCCGGATGGTAATTCTCCTTAATGCCAACCTCTGTTTCCACAGGCATTTGCCCAACTTGCCGAGCTCCCTATCCACATGGGGAGTTCACCTGCAAGAGTTGTCGCACCCAGCGGATAACAACGCGGGCATGGGTGATTATTTACAGAGTCGTTGCGGGACTGTTGGCGGTTTCTCTGCTGGCAGTACTGGCGCTGCTCGTCTACATCAACCGAACTCTTGAGGGAACCACCGCGTTTCAAGATGCGCTCAAATTAGCAATTGCCTCGCCGGAAATTTCAAAAATCATCGGCCCCGGCGTTCACCAAAAAATTCCCGCGTTTGGCTACGCAGCCACTCTCGGACAGTCTGAGTTCGCGCAATGGTCAGTTCCGTTAACAGGAACCGCAGGCAGTGGTCACCTCTTCGGTGTAGCAAATCGTGTCAACGGAGTTTGGGAGTATTCCAGGCTTTTGTTCAAATCCGATCATGGCCAAGACCAAGTCGACTTGACCCGGATCAGTCCAATTTCTTTTCCGAACGTGCCTACGAAAAGTGTCTTTCTGGTTCCGTTCGGACTTGACAGTGGCGAAACGCTAGACTGGGTGCCCGCATTCTACAAATCCAAGCTCAGCATCGACGTTACGGTGCTGCCGTCTGTACCGTTGGATGGCAACCTGATCGATCGGGGCCGCGATCAACTGGACGCTGAGAAGTGTGTTAACGACTTTCTGAAACGCCAGTATCGCAACTTGGCTGCAGACCCGTCCGCTGTCATCGTAGCGGTCACTTCCAAGGACATGTTCATCTCCGACTTTGGTTGGAGATACGCGGAAAACTTCCGCTCTCAGGGACGTTTCGCAGTAATTTCATCCTCCCGATTGCACCCGTGGTCGCCCCTCGGCACGATGAATCCAGAATGGTTGAACTCACGCCTTCAAAAGCTTCTTACCAAGAATTTGGCGATCCTTTATTTCGACATGCCCCTAAGCAGCGATTACACGAGCCTGCTGAGCGGAGGCGTGCTCGCTGGCTGGCAGATCGATCAGATGGGAGGCCAAATCGTTGGAGCCGAGGGTCGGTGGGACCCATTCTTTTCCCCGGGTGGACCTGAAATCACCATCTATGATGTGCCTGGAAAGAGTCTTTTCTGGAATCGCGGGGGCTCTAATTCTGCCTTGCTCAACTCAGAAGCCCAAACGTTTTCTACCTCGGCGAAGGTTGGTCTCATGATCCAGCGTCAAGCGGATTTTACGTTTGAGGACGAACCAGCACTGCAATTCACGCGGGTATATCGAAACCAGGATGATCGTTCCCGCGCATTCGGAATCGGCGGTTCCGATAGTTTTGACATGTTCTTGGGAGGACAGATGGGTGTCGCCGTCGACCTGATTACCGACGACGGAACCAGAATTCATTTCACCCACAAAGCGCCGGCAGCGGGCCAGCGTGGCGACACATATCTGCCTGCGTGGGATGAGCACCATTTTATAGAAGCCGTGTTCATGGGCGATTCATGGCAGGTCACCACCCGAGACGGATGGACCTATTTCTTCCCCTACCGACCGAAAGCGCTTCCGCAATATGTAACGGTTCTGACCGGTTTCATCGATCCTGAGCATCATCGCTACGAGATGGAGCGCGATGAATTCGGGTCTCTTCTTGACGTGACGAGTCCTTCAGGAAAATGGCTGCATTTTGCAAACGATGATCAGCACAGGATCCGCAAGATTACGGCCTCGTCCGGGCGCACCATGCAGTACGAGTATGACGGCGGCGGGCACATGATCCGGGCCACCGCTTCAGACGGGCATGTTAACGCCTATACCTACGACGACAGGGGCCAGATGGTGACGGCGGCTCACGGCGACGATAACCCGATTCTGACGAATCAGTATTTCAGCGATGGGCGTATCAAATCTCAGACGATGAGCGATGGCAAGAGTTTCGAATTCGCATATTTTCACGATGGTGACGTGACGCGCGAAAGCTATATCACCGATCCCAATAAACTGGAGACCTATATCCAGTACGATTCCGGCGGCTACGAAGAAGGCTTACCGATGCCGCATCCGCACTGAGCCCGGAGCGAGCCGAGTGATCATCGTATCCCCGTCGACGCCGCGTGTCATGGGCATCTCGATGCAACGAAAAACCTTCAAGGGTTTCCCAACCTTGACCTAAACTTTGCGGGCCTTCTCTTATTGAACTTCATCCCTGACGCTGAAGCATTCCGTGGCGGACGGGCTCCGCCTAGAACCAAAGCACACAGGTGATCCACAAAATCGTCATCCATTTTTCCGTGGCGAATCAGGAAGCGCATGTAGATCGGTCCATACAACGAATCGAGAACGAGATCAGGATCGAGATCCTTCCTCAACTCGCCGCGCTGTACGCCTCGCTTGAGCGTTTCGTAGGCCTCGCGGCGGCGTGGCCACAAAAACCGGTCGCGGAAAGCAGCGATCAGTTCCTTGTCATTCTGGCCGGCAGCGAGAATTGCGGAGACGATCCGGCCTCGCGGGCTGCGAAACACTTTCACCAGCTGGCACATCTGCCGGCTCATATCGGTAAAAACTGAACCAGTATCGGGAAAACGCAGTCTGCGCGTCGTACTGCCGGCGAAGGCGTCCGCGATCAGAGCGCCTTTATTTGGCCACCAACGGTAGACGGTTGCCTTGCCGACTCCGGCGTGAGCCGCGATGTCTTCGATGGCGAGTTCCGAAAAACCCTTCTCTCCCAGGAGCTTAAGCGTGCTCTGCAGAATGGCCTGCCGAGCCTCTTCGCTTCTGGGACGTCCCGGTGGCCTTTTTTGCGTACCGTTTTCCCTGTAGGCCTCCGAACTATTCTGGCGCATAGAGGTACCGTACCATATAATCGATCCCACGCATTTAGAATCCGATACGATCAGTATCGAATCTAAGAATTTGTTGCGGACAGCCTGGGGCGGCAATCTCGCAATGCACGTTATTCGATCTGGGGAGCATTGACAGCTAAATGTGGATCGTTGCGTTAGCCCTTCGGCGTCCTTATACGTTTGTGGTGATGGCGCTCGTCATCATCATTTTGTTTGGAGTAACAGTTTTCCGCACGCCGATCGACATCTTCCCTGACATTGATATTCCAGTCGTTTCCGTGGTGTGGTTTTACAACGGCATGTCTCCGCAGGATATGGCGGACCGTATCGTCATCAACTCCGAGCGCGGAATCACCACTACAGTTAATGACATTGAGCACATGGAATCCCAGTCGGTATACGGCTTGGGAGTGATCAAAGTTTTCTTCCGTCCGGGGACAAATGTACAAGGCGCGATTGCGCAAATTACCGCCATCTCGCAGACCTCGGTACGACAGCTGCCCCAGGGCACGACACCGCCGCTGATCATTTCCTACAGCGCGTCGACAACGCCGGTGATCCAACTTGGATTGAGCAGCAAGACTCTTCCCGAGCAGCAACTCTTCGATCTTGGTCAAAACTTTCTGCGAAGTTTTCTGGCGACGGTGCCCGGAGCGGCGACTCCTTATCCCTACGGCGGAAAGATGCGGCAGATTCAAGTCGATCTCGACCTGCCGAAGTTGCAGGCCTACGGCTTGTCGCCCAATGACATTGTCAACGCGGTCAACGCCCAGAACATTATCCTGCCGTCGGGAACGATGAAGATGGGGCCGCTCGAATACAACGTGGAGATGAACGGGACGCCGCAGACCGTACCGGAGTTGAACGACCTCCCGGTAAGAACGACGAATGGTTCGACCCTGTACATGCGCGATGTGGCGCATATCCGCGATGGATTCGCCCCGCAGACCAACATTGTGCGCCAGGATGGCAACCGCGGTGCGCTGATGTCGATTTACAAGAACGGCAATGCTTCAACGCTGCAAATCGTGGCCGGAATCAAGAACATCGTGCAGCAGGCGTCGCAGTCTCTTCCGCCGGAGCTAAAGGTCACCTCACTCTTCGATCAATCGCTGTTTGTGCGAGCCTCGATCCAGGGCGTCATCCGCGAAGGAATTATCGCCGCGGCGTTAACGGCCTGCATGATTCTCATCTTCCTCGGCGACTGGCGCCCGACGATCGTCATTCTGATTTCGATTCCGCTTTCGATTTTCGTTTCAATCATCCTGCTGGGCGCGATCGGGCAGACGATCAACATCATGACCCTTGGAGGACTAGCGCTGGCGGTCGGCATTCTCGTCGACGACGCCACGGTAGAGATCGAGAACATCGAGCGCAATCTCGCCATGGGCAAAGAGATGCGCCAGGCGATTCTGGATGGAGCACAGCAAATTGCGGTACCGGCTTTCGTCTCGACGCTGAGCATCTGCATAGTGTTCGTGCCCATGTTCTTTCTGACGGGCGTTGCGAAATTCTTGTTTGTACCGCTGGCCGAAGCCGTCAGCTTCGCCATGCTGGCCAGCTACCTGCTGTCGCGAACCTTGATCCCAACGCTGGTGATGTACATCATGCGCGGGCATGAGCATCGCGCGGAAACTCCCAAGTCGTACTTCGGACGCTTCCAGCGCGGCTTCGAGGAGAAGTTCGAAAACTTCCGCCGCAGCTACGAAGCTCTGCTGGAAACGACCTTAGAACATCGCGGCATCTTCGTAATTTGTTTTCTGACGTTCTGCGTTCTCTCGCTCGGACTGGCGCTGTTTTTGGGACAGGACTTCTTTCCGCAGGTGGATGCCGGCCTGCTGCGTCTGCATGTCCGGGCACGCGCCGGATTGCGAGTAGAAGAAACGGCGCGTCTCTGCGATCAGGTGGAAGCTGTGCTACGCGAGGAAATTCCTCCGGCTCAACTGCAAACCATCCTCGACAACATCGGACTGCCGAACTCGGGTATCAACCAGTCTTACAGCTCGAATGGAACCATTGGCACCGGTGATTCCGAGATCCTGATCGCGCTCGATCCTGAGCATCATCCGCCCACAGCGGAATTGACTCGGCACCTGCGCGAAATCTTGCCGCAGCGCTTTCCCGGCGTAGAATTTTTCTTTCAACCCGCCGACATCGTCACGCAGATTTTGAATTTTGGATTGCCCGCGCCAATCGATGTCCAAGTTGTTGGCAACGATACTCAGAGCGGCTACCTTATCGCTCAGCGCATCGCGAATCGCATGCGTCACATTCCGGGCACGGCGGACGTCCACGTACAGCAGCAACTCTCGCTGCCAACGTTGCATATGGACATCCAGCGCACGCGGGTGACGCAAGTCGGCTTGACGGCCCGTGAGGTGGCCCAGAGCGCGCTCGTCTCGCTGAGCGGTAGCTTTCAGACGGCGCCGAATTTCTGGCTCAATCCGAAGAACGGTGTGACGTACTCGATCGCCGTGCAATCTCCGCAATACCGCATGACCGATCTTCGGGACCTGATGAATATTCCTGTCATCTCGCAGCAAGGTCCGCAGTTGATGGGGAATCTCGTCCAGGTCACCCCTGCGACGCGTGCAGCCACGGTGAATCATTACAACCAGCAGTCATTGGTGGATATCTACGCCAGCACGCAGGATCGAGATCTGGGAGCGGTGGCTGCTGACACTGATAAGGTGTTGAAAGATTTCGAGCATGATCTGCCGCGCGGAACGCATATCGTCGTCCGCGGGCAGGTTTCGACGATGCGCTCTTCGTTCTTCGGACTTGGCGTAGGACTGGTCGGAGCAATCCTGCTTGTCTACCTGTTGATCGTCATCAATTTCCAGTCGTGGCTTGATCCGTTCATCATCATCGCGGCGTTGCCTGGCGCGCTGGCCGGCATCTGCTGGTTCCTGCTGCTGACGCATACGACGTTGAGCGTTCCGTCACTCACTGGAGCGGTCATGTGCATGGGCGTGGCCACGGCGAACTCGATCTTGATGGTGAGCTTCGCCCGCGAGCAGATGGACGAAGGCATTCCCGCGGTGAAGGCCGCGGTTGCCGCTGGCTACACACGCGTCCGCCCGGTACTGATGACGGCCCTGGCCATGGTGATCGGAATGGTGCCGATGGCGCTGGGCTTTGGCGAGGGCGGCGAGCAGAACGCGCCCTTGGGTCGTGCCGTGATCGGCGGCCTTCTGTTCGCCACGGTTGCCACTTTGTTCTTTGTACCAAGTGTTTTTGCCATTTTCCACGGACGGCGCGAGGCCAAGCTGGCTCGCCAGCAGTAGAGACAGAGTTGAATACAAGTTGGGTTGATGAGAAGTTTCCGGAGTCGAGAATGAACGAAACAGACACGAATTTAAAGGGTGGCAATGCCGCAGCATCCCAAGGCGGCAACCAGCCGCAACACTCGCGCAGCGAGCAAGCTCAGCGCGACGAAGAAATTGAGGCGATGCAGGAGCACTCCCGGCACCAACCGCCGACAGTTCAGGCGCCGCCGGAGATGCCTCCTGCGCCACCGCGCAAGGCCCTTTTTATCGTGGGCGTCCTCCTGATCATTTTGCTGGTGGCCGGAGTGCTCACGCTGATCAGCCACGTCACGCATGAACGAGCGCTGGCCAAGGAAACCGAGCGCGATACCGTGCCCACGGTCGCCATCGTTCATCCTCTATCAGAGAAGCCGGACGAAGAATTAGTTCTACCCGGCACGCTGCAGGCCTATGAAGAATCCCCGATCTATGCGCGGACCAGCGGCTACCTCGTGCGCTGGTACAAAGATATTGGAAGCCACGTGAATGCCGGAGAATTGCTGGCGACCATCGACACTCCAGAAGTCGATCAGGAACTGAATCAAACCAAAGCAGCACGCCAGCAGATTGTGGCGCAGGTGGATCTCGCCAAGATCAGCGCCGATCGCTGGGAAAATCTGCGAAAGACCGACTCCGTTTCCGCGCAAGAGGCAGATCAACAGACCAGTGGATACAAGCAGGCGCAAGCCAACCTCGCGTCGGCCGACGCCAATGTCCGCCGCCTTGAGCAGCTTGAAGGTTTCAAGAAAGTGTATGCGCCGTTCTCGGGTGTGTTGACCAAGCGCAATGTCGATCCGGGCGCATTAATCAATGCCGGAGCGGGAGCCGCCGGTCGAGAGTTGTTTGATATTGCGCGCGTCGATCCGCTGCGCGTTTACACCAGCGTTCCGCAGTCGTACGCGCCGTATATCAAAGTCGGCGGCCAGACGATCGTTACTTTGCAGGAATTTCCTGGACAGAAATTCACTGCCAAGATTGCGCGAACGGCGCAGTCGATCGATCAGAGCACCCGAACGCTGCTCACAGAAGTCGATGTACCCAACAAAGATGGACGCCTTTTGCCGGGGTCTTTCGGCGAGGTTCACTTCGCTGTCGGGGCAAACGTCGACAAAGTTACCGTTCCTGTTAATGCGATGCTTTTCCGATCCGAAGGTCCGCGAGTTGCGGTGGTGGGGTCGGACAAGAAAGTCCAGTTACGCGCCATCAACATTGGAAAGGATTACGGCGCGACGCTTGAAATTCTCGGCGGCGTTTCGGCTGGCGATCAAATCATCATCAATCCGTCCGACTCGCTGGAAGACGGTCAACTCGTGAACCTGGCGCAGGCGCCGCAGCAGGAACCGGCGGGACAAACTCCTCGCCAGCAGGAAAATGGGCCGGCGCAAAAGGAGAAAGCGCAGTGAGAAGTCTCATCCCCAGCGCGGCGCTTCTGCTTCTGTTTTCGACGGGCTGCACGGTTGGACCGCGCTACAGCCGGCCAGCCGCTCCCGCGCCCGCGCCGGACGCATGGAAGACGCAGGCCCCGTGGGCTCAGGCCGCGCCGAAGGATGCTATCCCCAAGGGTACATGGTGGCAGGTATTTCACGATCCCGCGCTCGACGCTTATGAACAGCAACTGTTGCAGGCGAACCAGTCTTTGATGGCAGCGCGCGATCGCCTGGATCAGGCGCGTTCGTTGGCGCGTGTCGCGACGGCTAATTTCTTTCCGCAAGTGGGCGCCGATCCCAGTGCGGTGCGCGAACGAGGTTCCGGCAATCGGCCGCTAAATGGCGCGTCGCCAGTCGCGGTCAATGGTGTGACGCAACCTATCCGGCCGTACACGCAAAATGTTTATACGATTCCCTTCTCATTGAATTACGAGGCGGATGTGTTCGGCCGCGTGCGCCACAATGTCGAGGCGGCGAATGCTTCCCTGCAGTCGACCGCGGCGGACTTGGGCAACGTGCAGTTGATTCTCACTGCCGAACTCGCGGCGGATTACTTCACGCTGCGGGAACTCGATGCGGAATACAAAGTGGTACAGGAGTCGGTCGAGTACGAACGCAAGGGATTGCAGCTCGTCCAGAATCGCCACGACGGTGGCGTTGCCAGCGGGCTCGAAGTGGCTCAGCAGGCTACGGTTTTGGATTCGACCATCTCGCAGGAATCGTTAGTGCAACAGACCCGCGCTCAGTACGAACATGCCATCGCCGTGCTCGTCGGACAGCCAGCTTCCGCATTCAGCGTGCCCGCTGCTCCGTTGGATGCGACACCGCCGCCGGTTCCCCTGGGAGTTCCCTCGGACATCCTCGAGCGCAGGCCTGATATTTCGACGCTGGAACGCGAGATGACTTACGAGAACGCGCAAGTTGGTATCGCGCGTAGCGCCTTTTATCCGCACATCACGCTGAGTGGATCGGGCGGCTATCAGAGCACCGATATCGCATCGCTGTTGAATGCTCCCAGCCTGTTCTGGTCGATTGGCGCTGACGCGCTCGAGCCGCTGTTGCAGGGCGGCCGCAATCGCGCAAACCTCGCCGCGGCCCGTGCTGGATATGAGCAGGCGGTCGCGAACTATCGCCAGTCGGTGCTGACAGCCTTTCAGCAAGTGGAGGATGGGATCAGCAATCTGAGCACGCTGTCGCAAGCTCTCTCCACGCAGGATGCCGCCGTCGCCGACGCCAAGAAGGCGCTCGACATTGCGAACAACCGCTACGTGGGCGGCGTGACGAACTACCTTGACGTCATCACCGCTCAAACCACGCTGCTCAACAGCCAGCGCCTCGAGACGCAACTCCGCGGACAGCAGATGGTCAGCTCGGTGTACCTGGTGAAGGCACTCGGCGGCGGCTGGGATGCGTCACAGATCCAGCACGAACAAGTTCATCCGCAGCCCGGACAAATCCTGCAGCAGTAAGTCTTAACGCTCGCTTACCGGCACAGTTGGGTACAAGCCTGCTTGAATCCTGCAAGGGTACACGCTCATCCTGCTAAGTTGAGAGTCAGACTCAATACATGGGGGAATCGAACATGGCAAAGATCGCACTCGTCACCGGCGCCAATGGGGGCCTGGGAACCTCCGTTACTCGAGCGCTGCTCGATGACGGCTTCAGCGTAGTTGGCCTCGCTCCGCACATTGAGCCCTCGGACTTCGATCATCCGCATTTCACTGCCATGCCCGCCATGCTGAACAGCCTGACGGAGGCGACCAGGGCTGTGGAGACCGTGATCGCGCACTTTGGAAGGATCGACGTGCTGGCCCATCTGGTGGGCGGCTTCGCCGGCGGAAAGACCGTTGCCGATACCGACGACGCAACCTTTCAAAAGATGCTCGACATGAATTTGAACAGCGCTTTCCACATTCTGAGAGCGGTCTTGCCGCCGATGCGGAAAGCCGGGTCGGGACGAATCATCGCCATTGGCAGCCGCGCCGCCGAAAATCCGGGACCCTCGGTAGGTGCCTACAGTGCGTCGAAAGCCGCGCTGGTTTCGCTGATTCGCACGGTGGCCATCGAGAATAAGGACGCCGGAATCACGGCGAATGTCATCCTACCGGGCACGATGGACACTCCGGCGAACCGCAGCGCGATGCCGGGGGCCAATGTTTCGGAGTGGGTACAACCAAGTTCGGTCGCCAGCTTAATCGTTTGGCTGGCGGGAGATGGAGGCAAATACGTGACGGGGGCATCGATTCCCGTTTATGGCCGGGGACTCTAGAAGGGGGCCGCGTAACCCTTTCGTAACCCTCCGGCATGCACATTTTTTGTTGCACTTTAACATCTGTGAAATATCTTCCATGTAACCTGTTTGCAGGAGGCGCTCATGGGGTCAGCCCGCATTAGCAAGTCTTTGCCGCTGAAAGTCGCCGCCGTCTGCTACCGCCGCAAAGGCTCTGCCATTGAGTTCCTTCTGGTTAATACCAATGGCGGCAACAAGTGGACATTCCCCAAGGGATCGACCGATCCTCGCCTCTCCCACAGCCAGGCGGCAGAACGTGAAGCTTCGGAGGAGGCCGGAGCGCTCGGAACTATCGAGCCTCGCCACTTCCACCTCTATATCCACTCGAAGGGTGTTTTCTGGCAGGCTGGTGGCGTGCAGGAATTTGTAGTGAAGGCCTTCCTGATGGAAATTCACCAGATGCGCAAGCCGGACGAATCCAATCGCAAGCCAACATGGTTCAGTCCGGTAGAAGCCAAGCGTCGCCTGGCCAAAGGCCGCGAAGTGAAATATTCCCGCGAATTCGAAGCCGTCATCGACCGCGCCATGGAACGCATTCAATATCACCATGAACTCTGGGGAGCCTATCCCAGCGCGCGTACCGCAAAAGATCCCATCGCGCACGTAGTCTGGCCGTAAACCGCATCCATTAGATTCCTCCGTTGTCATCCTGAAGAGAGCGCAAACTCTCCGAGGGGCCTTACGAAGCGTCGCAAGCGGCAGTGCTGTCAACGAGGTCGCATCCGCTGTACGCGCCGCGGGTATTCCTCTTCACGGCATCGAGGCTTTCTGCGGTCGTACGGTCCTCGCGCCGGCTTCGCCGCCGTTCAGGATGACATCCCGTTTGAATGTGGTTCGTGCAGGGAGCACCCAAACCTTGTCATCCTGAGGAGAGCGCAAGATCTCCGAGGGACCTTACGAAGCGTCGCAAGCGGCAGAGCAGTCAACGAGGTCGCATCTCTGCATGCGCCGCGGGTATTCCTCTTCACGGCATCGAGGCTTTCTGCGGTCGTACGGTCCTCGCGCCGGCTTCGCCGCCGTTCAGGATGACATGCATACATCGGATTTTGTGGCTCGTTTATGAGACGATAACTCCAGCCCATGATTCAGCTTTCCGGCGCCGGAAAACGTTTCGGCCACAAACTTCTTTTCGAAAACCTCGACTGGCTCATCACCAACCGCGACCACATCGGCCTCGTGGGCGGGAATGGGACCGGAAAATCCACGCTGATGAAGGTCCTCGGCGGCATGGATACTCTCGATTACGGATCGCTGGTCATCGCCAAGGGAACTTCTGCCGGATACCTTCCGCAGGACGGCTTGACGCTTTCGGGGCGCACCGTTTTCGCCGAATGCATGTCGGTCTTCGACGACGTCCGCGCCATGGAGACGGAACTGGAATCTCTCATGCACAGCATGGCGGAAATCGACCATACCAGCCCGGAATACGCGGCGGTGGCCGACCGCTACGAGCGTGTCGAGCACGAATTTCGCTCCCGCGATGGATATTCCATCGAAGCCGAAGTCGGACGAGTGCTCATGGGACTGGGCTTCAGCAAAGAAGACTGGCAGCGGCTGACCGACGAATTTTCCGGCGGCTGGCAGATGCGGCTAGCGCTGGCCAAGCTTCTTCTGCAAAAGCCAAACCTCCTGCTGCTCGACGAACCGACCAACCATCTCGATCTCGAAGCGCGAAACTGGCTCGAGGAATATCTGCAGAACTATCCAAGCTCCTTCGTGCTGATTTCGCACGACCGCTACTTTCTCGATGTAACCGTGGACAAGATCGCGGAGATATGGAACAAGCGCTTCTGGTTTTACACAGGCAACTATGACAAATTCCTGTTGCAGAAAACGCAGCGCAACGAGCAACTGACGGCCGCTTACCGCAACCAGCGCGACCGCATCGAGCAACTCGAAGTCTTCATCAACCGCTTCCGTTACCAGGCCACGAAGGCGAAGCAGGTGCAGAGCCGCATCAAGGAACTGGAGAAGATCGAGCGGATTGAGATTCCGCCGGAAGAAAAGTCGATCCACTTTACTTTTCCGCAGCCCAAACCCAGTGGACGCATCGTGGCCGAGTTTGAGGGCGTGGCCAAACGCTATCCGGGAAAAAATGGAGCCTCCGACAAGGAAGTCTTTCGCGATGTGAGTTTCATGATCGAGCGTGGAGACCGCATCGCGCTGGTTGGCGTAAATGGCGCGGGCAAGTCCACTCTGATCAAACTTCTAGCGATGACGGAGAAGTTGTCGAGTGGCCAATATCGCCTGGGCCACAACGTCGAAGCCGACTACTTCGCGCAGGATCAGTACAAGGAACTCGACGCCGATGCGCGCCTGCTCGACGATCTTGGGGCAGCCTCGCCGCGCTCGACCGAAACCGAATTGCGCAGCCTGCTCGGCTGCTTCTTGTTCTCCGACGAAGATGTCTTCAAGAAAATCGGTGTGCTCTCCGGCGGCGAACGCGGGCGCTACGCACTGTTGCGCCTTTTGCTGCATCCGGCGAACTTCCTACTGCTCGACGAACCCACGAACCACCTCGATCTGCGAGCCAAAGATGTCCTGCTCGAAGCGCTTGTGAAATACACCGGCACGGTCGTCTTCGTTTCCCATGACCGCTACTTCATCGATCGGCTCGCGACGAGAGTCTTCGAAGTTGGCGGCGGCAAGGTCGAGATTTTCCCCGGCAATTACGAGGACTATCTCTGGCGCAAACAAGGCGGGCAGCACGTCGCCCCGACTCTGGACGATGTTCCGGGAGCGAAGCCTGCGCGTGTTGAAGCCCCGCCCGACGTTCCCGTGCCGGCGAATGGAAACCGGAATGGCGAATCTGCTTCTCCTGCCGATGCAAACAAGAAGCGCCTGAATCCCATAAAGCGGAAGCAATTGGAGGATCGCGTCCGCGAACTGGAAGAGGCTATCGGAACGGCCGAGACCACAATCGCAGAACTGGAAACTGCGATGCAGAACTTCGTTAGCGCCGACGAATACCAGCGCCAGTCACAAGACCTGCACAAGCAAAAGACTCAGCACGCGGCGCTCGTCGAAGAGTGGGAACAGGTTTCGCAGACACTGGAAACCGCTTAGTCCCGGTCTAGTCAGATGCCTCCGCACCTGTACACCACCTTCCGTAATCTCTCCCCTGTCCTTACGTTTGTGCGATATTCGGAATGGCCAAGTGGCCAGCAACTGGCGAAGGCCACAAATTTCAAGACCAACCGCAAGCTGTCGGCGCCCTCCGTTAATTTAGGGACGCAACTTCGCGCGGAAACCCAGAGGAAGGTCGCATGCTTCAGTCGGAGAACTCATTCAATCAGAAGTCCGGAATCCCGGCTTCCAACCCTAACGCTTATAACCCTGTCAAAACCGTCACCGCTCCCGTGGATCAAGCCACGATCGGCCGCACCTTGGTCATCAAGGGCGAAGTCAGCGGCTCCGAGTCGCTCTATGTCGATGGCCGCATCGAAGGCAAAATCACCATGCCCGAGAGCCGCGTGACCATTGGCCGCAACGGTAAAGTGGATGCCAGCATCACCGCCCGCGAAGTCGTAGTTATGGGCAAAGTCACCGGAAACATCGAGTGCAGCGACCGCGTGGACATCCGCGCCGAAGGCTCGGTCAACGGCGACATCTCGACCGCTCGCATCAGCGTGGAAGACGGAGCCGCCCTCAAGGGTGGAATTCAGGTCCGCAGCGAAGGCAAACAGAAGGATCAGTCCAAAGAGCAGCCGAAGGCGATGGCAGCAGCCGCCAACGCGTAAATTGCTGGAAGTATCACGGATGAAAAAAGGGCACGCGGCAAGCGTGCCCTTCTTCATTTGTAGTACCACACCGCCGGCCGCAGCGCCGTGCGAGGCCAAGATGGCCTCGCGACCAGCCGGCAGGATGCCGGCGCCACGAAGTACCGTTACTTCTTCTCAGCCGGCCTGAAATCCAGTGATGCCGAATTCATGCAATAGCGCAATCCAGTCGGTGCCGGGCCGTCTTCGAACACGTGTCCCAGGTGCGCGTCGCACTTGGCGCAGCAGACTTCGGTCCGGACCATGCCATATTGCGTGTCGCGATGCTCGACCACGTTGCTGGCTTCCCCGGGCTTATAGAAGCTTGGCCATCCGGTCCCGGAGTTAAACTTCGTACCCGAATCGAACAGCGGGGCCCCGCAGCATACGCAGTGATACGTTCCGGCGTCTTTCGTGTTCCAGTACTTTCCGGTAAAGGCGCATTCCGTGCCGGCCTCGCGCGCGACGTGATACTGCTCGTCGGTCAACTGCTTCTTCCACTCATCTTCAGTCTTCGTAACTTTGTCAGCGATCTTCTCAGTCATGGTTCAGTTCCCCAGTCTTCATTCTATTTGGTAGTGATTGGATGTTCCAAAGCCCGAAAAGTGACACGCCCCGGAACTTCCGAAAGGCCACAACCATCTATTTCTCAATATCTTCCCCGACCCGCCGATATTTCCCTCGGAAGAACAGCAGGGGATCTCCCTCGCGTACTACGACTTCCTCAACATCGGCTATGAAGATCGTATGGTCCCCGGCGTCTTCCGCCGACCGCAGCCTGCATTCGAGATACGCCAAGGCTCCGTGCAGCACCGGAGTGCCGTGGCGCGTGCGGTCAAACCGCGCCCCGGCCTCGGACTCAGCCTTGTCGTTAGCGCGCTCCGGTCGGGCATAGTACTCCGAAATCGCCCTCTGGTTCTCGCACAGCACATTAATGCCGAAGCGTTTTCTGGCGTGCAGGTGTGCGTGGGTGCGAGTGGTGTGGTCGACGCACACCAGCGCCAGCATCGGATCAAGCGAAACGGATGCGAAGGCATTCGCGGTCATGCCGTGAATCTCGCCGTCTAGATCCACCGTGATGATCGTGACCCCGGTCGCGAAACAGCCCATCGCTCGGCGGAAATCCGCCGCGCTCAAGCTTCCGGACTCGATATGATCTTTTGAGTTCATGGATATTGTTTACGTCGACATTCAGCTTCCGTTGACTACCTCTCCATTCTATTTCGAAGGCCCTAGCTGATTCATGACCTTGCCTTCCGCATCCAGGAAAGTCAACCGGGGAGTGCCGTCGGCGGCGACCTCCATCGAAATCCTCTTCCGGCCTTTATCGTCCATCAGAGCCATGACCGCAACTCCGTCCTGCCCGCGCCCGACCCAAATCCGCTGGTGACTCTCTCCCGCGCGCGGACTGTCGGTCACGCTAAGTCCTGCAAAGCGATCCTGGCTGTCATCGACTCCGGCAAGCTGGACGACCTGATTCGCGTCATACTTGTCGAACGACAGGCTTCCACCCGAATCGACAATATCGCCCTTGGCATTGCGGCGGCCACCAAAGATCAAGCCCCCATTCTCCGAACCCTCATCGTTGTAGAAAATCATTCCTGCCTGCGGACGATCTTCTGGCGCCCGCTCCTTGCCATGGCTGATGACACCCGGAAGCCTCGCGTGATTGGAGATCACCATCCGCAGGGTGCCGTCGGGTTCCACGACGTTGATGCGGTGAACCGTTATCTCGTCAAAATCTGTAACTTTCGGCGCCGGAGCGCCATTCAGCAGTTTGACCGTAAGAACACAACTCAACCCAACCGCATAGATCATTAGAAATCTTTCCCCGGTTTTACTCATCGGCATCCTCCGTGAAACCGGACCGAAACGGCCCTGACAACCGCCTACACTACCATGGCCTGCGGGGATGAACGTCCACCCCGCCTCATGTATGATTCGATTCGTTGATCACAGTTGCGAAAATCACGTCGTCACGCCCGATAGAAGCCGGGGAATGCGCCTCGGCATTCGCAGGAGTACGCGCAGGCGAACCAATCAGCCGGGGCTTTGCGCTGAACCTTATTCAGTGTCCCGACGATCAACTCTCCGGGCTTTTAAAAGCGGCTCGTGCGGCGAAAGAGCGCTTTAAACCGGGCGTCATCACTTATTCCCAAAAAGTTTTCCTGCCGCTGACGAATCTCTGCCGCGACTATTGCGGATACTGCACCTTCCGCCGAGACCCCGGGGATCCCGGCGCTCACACCATGACGCCCGAGGAAGTCCTCGAAGTCGCCCGTTCCGGCGAAAAGATGGGGTGCACCGAAGCTCTCTTCAGCTTGGGGGACAAGCCGGAACTGCTCTTCCCCGAGATGCGCGAAACGCTCCGCCATCTGGGATATAAATCCACGCTTCACTATCTGGAAGCGATGTGCGAACTCGTGCTGCGCGAGACCAGCCTGCTGCCGCATCCCAATCCTGGCCTGCTCAGCACGGAATGGATTGCGCGCCTCGCGGCCGTTTCTCCCAGCATGGGTCTGATGCTGGAAACTACAAACGCTTCGCTGCTTGGCCCGGGATTGGCCCACGACAATGCTCCCGACAAGCTACCCTGCAGGCGCCTGCGAACGATTGAAGATGCGGGAAAGCAGAACGTCCCTTTCACCACCGGACTTCTCATCGGCATCGGCGAGTCGAATGAAGACCGAGTTGACACCCTGTTGGCAATTCGCGATCTACACCAGCGGTACGGGCACATTCAGGAAGTCATCGTGCAGAACTTCCGCGTGAAGCCGGCCATCCCGATGGCTCACTGGGACGAACCGACGCGGGGCGAGATGCTGCGCACTGTGGCGGTAGCTCGATTGCTACTCCCAGAGGTTAATATTCAGGCTCCCCCAAATCTCTCCGCGCCTTACTATGATGATTTGTTGGACGCTGGCATTAACGATTGGGGAGGAATTTCACCGCTGACTCCTGACTTCATCAACCCGGAAAAACCGTGGCCGCACATCGAACAGCTTCGCCTGCGCACTGCTGCAAAAGGATTCGAACTCCGCCAACGCCTGCCTGTCTATCCCGAATTCATTGACCAGGTCGCGACCAAGCCCGGATTGCTTTCCGAAAGACTGCGCTCGGCCGTGGCGAGCGACGGCTTGGTTCGGAGGGCGGCTTGATCTGCGTCCTCAGCGGCGGAACGGGCGGCGCGAAGTTCGTCGATGGATTGCGTCAGGTCATGCCCGCTGAAGACATCACGCTGGTCGTGAACACCGGCGACGATCTCCTCTGGTGGGGACTTTACGTCTCCCCCGACATCGATTCCATCACGTACGTGCTCTCGGGGATGTTAAGCCGCGAGCGCGGCTGGGGCGTGAAAGGCGACACGTTCCTTTGCCTGCAGGCCATGGGACAGCTGGGCGAGCCGACATGGTTCCACACCGGCGACCGCGATCTCGCCATGCACCTGCTTCGTTCGCGTTTGCTCGCGGAAGGCAAGACACTTTCCGAAGCGACGGCAGTCATCTCGCAAAAACTGGCAGTTCGAGCGCGCATCCTGCCGATGAGCGATTCGCGCGTCGAAACGCGCATCATCACGCCCAACGTAGGCGAGTTGAGCTTCGAGGAATATTTCGTACAACGCTGGTATCAAGATCCAGTCGAGTCGGTGCGCTTTGCCGGAGCCTCGGACGCCGAGCCCGCGCCGGGCGTGATCGACGCCATCGTTTCCGCCGACGCCGTGATCCTCGCTCCGAGTAATCCCATCACCAGCATCGGCCCGATTCTCGCGGTTCCCGGCATTCGCGATGCGCTCACACGCGCGCGGGGAAAAGTTGTGGCCGTAAGTCCTATCGTGGGGAACGCTCCTGTCGCCGGGCCCGCGGGAATCCTGATGCAAGCCCACGGATTTCCCTGCTCGATCGCCGGCGTGGCCAAGGCCTATGAAGATTTCCTCGATATCCTGATCTGCGACACGCGCGATGCCCGCGCCGCTGAAGCCCTTCGCGCCAACGGTCTGCGCGTGCAGTGCATGCAGACCGTTATGCGCAGCTCCGATGACAAAGCTGCACTCGCCCGCGAAGCTCTCGCCCTGGTTGCCGCAAGCGCCGTGAAAGACGATCCCGCTGCAGACACAACGCTTTCATCGCATGGATCGCCAGCCGTGATTCTGGTCCCCATCAAAAACACTTCGACGGCCAAGCAACGGCTGTCTGAAATCCTGGACCAACCTTCGCGGACCAGGCTGGCGCAGGCCATGCTGCACGATGTGCTCACCGCTCTCCACGATTGGAAGAATCGCCCATCGGTCGGAATCGTAACTGGCGATCCCTATGCCAGCGCGCTGGCTCTTGAATATGGATTCGAGATCATTCCCGATCCCGAAAATCCCGGCGAGACCGGCGCGATTGAAATGGCCACGCGAATTTGCGTCGAGCGTGGAGAAGACAGCACGCTCGTGATTCCCGCCGACATTCCGCTGATCCAAGGTTGGGAACTGGAAGAAATTCTCAACGTCGCTCCTCGCGAAGGCAGCGTGCTGGTTCCAGCCGGCGACGGACGAGGCACGAACGCCGCCTTTCGCCGGCCCGCTAATTTATTTCCGCTGCGCTTTGGCAACGACAGCTTCAAGCCGCACCACGCCGCTGCGCAGGCGACTGGCAAGCGTTGCGTAGTCCTGAATCTCCCCGGCATCGCCGTGGATGTAGATAATCCCGAAGACCTGCACCAGTTGGCCTCTCTCCCCGGCGAAACCCGCGCCCAGCGCATGGCGCGCAATCTGTTACTACAAACAAAGACGGCTTAGCTTTATGTGGAGTGGGGCGGGTTGTGTGGGGACGGGCGCCATCGCCCGTCCAGCCGCGAAGCGGCGATTCGTGAAGCAACTCAAACCGATATGATGGCTGCGTGGGTAAGCCAGAAAAAAAGAAGAAGGGCTCAGCCGCGAAGCGGCGCAAGAATGCAGCCCACGGCGCAAGCCGTGGGTTACCAGCCGGGCACTCCCGAGCCCCAAAGGGGCGAAAGAAACTCCCTTCCCCAAAAGCACTAACCCT
Organism: uncultured Acidobacteriota bacterium; assembly: GCA_963819455.1. Lineage (GTDB taxonomy): Bacteria > Acidobacteriota > Terriglobia > Terriglobales > Acidobacteriaceae > Sulfotelmatobacter. The sequence goes on along the minus strand of CAWFWF010000003.1, from coordinate 192,871 downwards.
AATCCCCATCCAGCTTTCGGCCGAGATCCGCCCCGGCGATTCCCTCGCCGACAAACTCCTCGCTTCCGCCCGCTTACAATCCGGCGACATCCTCGTCGTCAAACACAAAATCGTCTCCAAATCCGAAGGACGCATCGTCGACCTGAACACGATCCAACCATCCGACGAATCGATCGCGTGGGCGAAACAGTATGCGCTCGACGCCCGCGTCATCGAACTCGCATTGCGCGAAAGCCGGTCGGTCATCCGTCGCAAGAACGGCGTCCTCATCACCGAAACTCACCACGGATTTCTCTGCGCCAACAGCGGCGTCGACGTCTCCAATGTCGACGGAGGCCACCACGCCATCCTGCTTCCCGAGGATCCCGACCGCTCCGCCGCCGAATCTTCGCCGCGCGATCAAGAAGCGCACCGGACTTTCTATCCCCGTGATCATCACCGATAGTTTCGGCCGCCCGTGGCGCGAAGGACTGACCGAGTTTGCCATCGGCGTTGCAGGGATGAAGCCGCTGCGCGACGACCGCGGCCGCCGCGATCCGGACGGCTATTTACTCAAAGTCAGCGTCGAAGCCATCGCCGACGAACTCGCCTGCGCCGCCGGACTCGTCTGCGGGAAGCTCAACCGCACTCCTGCCTGCATCGTCCGCGGATTCGGCTACGATTCGGGCGCAGGCGGAGTGAAAGCGCTTCTGCGCCCCGCCTCGACCGACTTATTCCGATAGCGCACTTCGCACCGTCATAAGGCCACCAGGACTTCCAAGGTTTGCTCAGTGAACTCTGCGGATTTCTCCGTAACTTTTGCGGCAAGAAACTTCCGGGTCCTTCAATGGAATTTCCACTCAACTGCCAAAACTCCCTCCGAAGCGGTAAGATGCCCTTGACCCCTCAGGAGGCTTCCATGACCAAGGACATCTCCCGCCGCAAATTTCTTGAGAACATCGGCCTCGGCGCCGCTGCCGGCAGCAGTCTCCTTTTGCTGAAAGACGTGGCGAACGCCCACGCTCTCGATGGCCAGCCGCCCACCGCCCCGCTTCCCTCCCGCACTCTCGGACGAACCGGCGCCAAAGTTTCCATCCTCGCCTTCGGCTGCGGAAGCCGCTTCCTTATGTATAAGGACGAAGAGAGCTCCGCCATCCTCAACCGCGCGCTCGATCTCGGCATCACCTATCTCGACACCGCATACGCCTACGGGGACGGCGAGAGCGAAACCCGCGTGGGCCGCGTCATGGCAACGCGCCGCAAAGATGTCTGGCTCGCCACCAAGATTCCCGACCGCACCCGCGACGCATTTCTGCGCCGCCTCGAAGCCAGCCTCAAGCGCCTGCAAACCGATCATGTCGATCTTGTCCACATCCACAGCGTTGGCCAGGCCGAGGATCTCGCGAAAATCGAGGCTCCCGACGGCGCTCTGAAGGGCCTGATGGAAGCTCGCGAACAGAAAATGGCGCGGTTTGCCGGAATGACAAGCCACACCAATGGAGAAGTCATGGCCACCGCCATCAAGCGCCACGATCTCGACTGCGTGCAGATGGCGCTGAATGCCTCGCGCAACGGCCGCTTCGAAGAACTCGCGCTTCCCGCCGCCAACGCCAAAAATCTAGGCGTGATCGCCATGAAAGTCACCGGTCAGGAATTTCTGGTCGGCGACGGTTCCGGAAAAGCCGACATGAATTCGCTGCTCCGCTACTCGATGAGCCTGCCGGTTACGACCGCAGTTGTAGGTATGCCGCGTCCGGAGATGCTTGCGCATAACGTGGAGAGCGCGCACAATTTTTCGCCGCTGACGGATCAGGAAAAGGAACGCCTACGCCAGCAACTGAATCCTGCGCGCGAAGGACTGGAGAAGCGTCTGGTGGGTCATCTCGACGGGCCGACAGAAAATCCCGAGATATTTTTCGCATAGCACCCGGGGAACGGCGGCAGCTACGGGGTGGGGCGCGGTGCTAAACTTTGAAGCACGCCGCGTAGAAACGTCTTTCAACTTTCATCACAGTGTTTTCGATACTTGAAGGTGCAAACTTATGTACGGCGAATCGGCATCTCGCGAACTCACGCACTCCGACCTCGAATCGTTTCATCAACTCGACTGGTCTGATGTCGCCCCGCGCCTGACTCCGTCCTTGAGAGCGTCTTTGGAAAGAGTTCTCGAGACGCAGAATGGCGCCGATCTCTCGCTGGAAGAGTCGTACGCACTCGCCAACTCTCAGGGCGATGATCTGCTTGGATTGCTCGTCGCTGCCAACATCCTGCGCGCCGAACTGGTCGGAAACATCGTCACCTACGTTGTCAATCGCAATATCAATTTTACGAATGTGTGTTTTGTGGGATGTAAGTTCTGCGCTTTCAGCCGCGGCCCGCGCGAGGACGACACTTATTTCCTGACACTCGACCAGATGGCGCAGAAAGCAGTCGAGGCATGGGATATTGGCGCAACCGAAGTCTGCATCCAGGGCGGCCTTCCCCGTGACCTTCCAAAGTTTCACTATCGCGACATTTTGCGGGCGATCAAAACGGCCGTGCCGAAGATGCACATCCACGCTTTCTCCCCGATGGAGATCGTTTACGGCGTTGAGCTGACTGGGCATGCCGCTCGCCGACTATCTTTCCATGCTGCGCGACAATGGCCTCGGAACGCTGCCGGGAACAGCGGCCGAGATTCTCGACGATCAGATCCGGCACATTCTTTCGGCGAACAAGCTTTCGACGGCACAGTGGGTCGAAGTTATCCGCACCGCTCATCAATGTGGGATTCGCACCACTTCAACCATGATGTACGGGCACGCCGAAACCCCCGATCACTGGGTCCGGCAGATGCGCTTGTTGCGCGACATTCAATCCGAGACCGGCGGCTTTACCGAATTCGTCCCTCTCGGATTTATCCATCAGAACACGCTGCTCTTCCAGCAAGGACTGGCGCGCACCGGACCGACGCTGGCCGAACACCTCAAGGTTCACGCGCTGGCTCGCGTATTGCTGGCAGGATCGATCCACAATATTCAGGTGTCATGGGTCAAGTTGAATCGCCAGCTTTCTCAGCTCAGCCTGCGCGCAGGGGCGAACGACTACGGCGGAACGTTGATGGAAGAAAATATTTCTCGCGAAGCTGGAGCGACAGCCGGCCAGTACACCAGCCCCGAAGATTTTCAAGCGCTGATCCTGGAAGCAGGCCGCATTCCAGCGGAACGCAACACTCCCTACTCGAGGATCCAGGTCAAAACTCCCTTGGAAGACTTCACGGTCGAAGAATCCTTCGAGGCAGAGTTCGCATGAGAGTAAACTCGCTTGCGAATCTGTCGCTGCGAAGGACCTGTCCGCCAGCCTCGTGGAATCTGCCGTTGCAGAGCGAACCGTGGAAGAGCGGCGCTTCAGCGCCGCGTTCATTCCCCGCAATTGATACGGGCTTTAGCCCCGGTCTTTTTTTCATCCACACATGAATCCCATCGCTATCATTGGAGGCACCGGCCCGGCCGGCATGGGACTCGCATTGCGCTGGGCTCGCGCAGGTGAAACCGTCATTATCGGATCGCGCGACGAGAAGCGAGCTCAAGAAACTGCGGCGGCAATTCGAACCAAGGCCGGAGCGAACGCCAATATCTCAGGCATGGAAAATGCCGCTGCCTGCGTCGGAGCGAAAACTCTGATGCTCACCGTTCCCTTCGAAGGACAAGCGGCAATCCTCAAGCAGCTCAAGCCCTCCATCAGTGAAGGAAGCATCCTGATCGATGCCACTGTGCCTCTCGCCAGCGCCGTCGGCGGACGCGCCTCCCGCCCCCTCGGGGTGTGGCAAGGATCGGCTGCTGAACAGGCTGTCGAACTTGTTCCCAAAGGAGTGAGCGTAGTCGCGGCTTTCCACAATATTTCAGCGGAGCTTCTCAATGGCGACGCGCCTCTCGATTGCGACGTCATCGTTTGCAGTGACGACCCCGAAGCCGCGCAACGAACTCGCGATCTTGCGGCGAAGATTCCGGGAGTACGAGCGATCGATGGCGGCAAACTCGAAAACGCCCGCATCGTCGAGCAGCTTACCGCGCTCCTAATTGGCATGAACATCCGGCAAAGGGGCACGCCGGCATCCGGATCACCGGACTTCCCCCGGGCGCATATCGCTGACCTCCGCACTCAGGACTTTCTTTGAGCCAAAACGATCATCTCGATTCCGCGCGCCAGTATCACAGTGGTACGAAGCACTCGTACCTAAGCCTTCGGATGCATCCCCATGTTCTCGATTGGGAGAACAAACCTCTCCTCTTCAAGATTTATCCCACGCTCGAAGTCACGCGTCTTCCGCGCGATTTTCATGATTCCGGTGTCTCCGCACTTGCCGCGATTTCAACCGTAAATTCGCCCGCGCAAACCGAGGCCGTACCCGACCTCGACACTCTCGCGCAACTGCTCTTCTTTTCTGCGGGAGTCGTTCGCAGCAAAAAGCATCCCGGCGGAGAAACGTTTTTCCGCGCCGCCGCCTGTACTGGCGCGCTTTACGAGATCGAACTGTATGTCGTTTGCAAAGACTTGCCGGCGCGCGATCAGCCCGCAAGCGGCACTCCCGCGCTTCCCGCGGGAGTCTACCATTTCGGAGCCGCTGAATTCGGACTGCGTCAATTGCGCGCCGGCGATTTCCGTCAAGCAGTCGTCGCGGCGACAGGCAACGATCTGTCCGCAGCCCATGCTTCGGTGATCATCATTTGTACCGGGACTTACTGGCGTAACGCTTGGAAGTATCACTCACGAGCTTACCGGCACTTCGGCTGGGACAACGGTACGATTCTCGCCAATCTGCTGGCGATGTCGGCGGCATCGAAGCTGCCAGCAAAAATCTTTGGAGGCTTCGTCGACTCCGAACTCAACGAGCTTCTCGGTTTGGATACGAAACGGGAAGTCGCGTTTTCAGTCGTCACCGTCGGCCACACGCAGGAAACTTCTCCACCGTCCGATGCGCCGGAACTGCTGACGTTGCCGATCGTCCCGTATTCCGCCAGCGAAGTGGATTATCCGGCGATGCGAAAAATGCACGACGCCTCGTCGCTCGCTTCCGCCGCGGAGGTCAGTGCGTGGCGTCAGAAAACGCCGCAGCATCATTTCCCGGCGGCCAAGAATATTCCGGCGCCGCTCATGCCGCTTGAGGACGCCGCTCTCCCTCCTGAAACCATCGAGAAGGTAATCTCGCGTCGTGGCTCGGCGCGGCAGTTTCCGCGCGATCCGCTGACGCTTGCACAACTCTCGACCATCCTCGACCGCTCCACACGAGGCATCGACGCCGACTTCCTTGATCCATATGGAAGCCATCTCAACGAGCTCTATTTGATCGTGAACAGCGTAGTGGGGCTCGCCGCCGGAGCCTACGTGTTTCACTGGGAAGAGAAGGTCTTGGAACTTCTGAAGCCTGGGGACTTTCGCGACAAAGCCGGCTACCTGGGCCTCGAGCAGCAGATCCCTGCGGACGCAGCCGTTGACGTCTTTTTTATCGCCGACTTGAAGAAGATCCTTGAGCGCTACGGAAACCGGGGATACCGCGCCGCGCAACTGGAAGCCGGCATCCTCGGCGGCAAGATGTACCTCGCCGCCTACGCTCAGCGCCTGGGCGCAAGCGGACTGACTTTTTACGACGACGACGTGAGTCAGCTTCTTCTCGCCCGCACGCCCGCGGCAAGAGCGCAATTTTCCTGATAGCCCTCGGCCGCAGCGCCAAAGCCCGATAGCCTACCGTAGCAAAGACACCAGAGACTAAGACGAGACCTCTCGCTCGTCCACCACCGGTGCGTTCATCTCTTCCGCCGGTTCGCCGCCTGCCATAGCTTGGGCGAGGATCAACTTTCTGGCTTCGACGCGAATCTTGGGCAGTTGCGCGCTGAACCACCACGCTCCCATGACGGAGGCGAATCCGCCGATTGCAATCGTCAAAGGCGCGCCCAGCCGGTCTGACAGCGCCCCCCCCAGCAATGCCCCCACGGGGGCCATCCCCATGAACATCATCGAATAGACTGCCATCGCGCGCCCGCGCAAGGCATCCGGCACCATCACTTGAATCAGCGTATTCGAGGACGCCATCTGCAGCATGATGAAATATCCCGCCGGCAGCAGCAGAAGTACAGACAGCCAGAATGATTTCGAAAATGAGAACAAAATCAGGCTGATTCCGAAGCCTGCACAGCAGACCGTGATCCAAGTGCTCAGCCCTTTCACTCCGGAACGCGCCGCGAGAGTGAGCGCACCGAGAAGGGCTCCCACGCCTGTCGCGCCCATCAAAATACCTAATCGGACCGCACCCAGATCGTGCGAGCCGATCAGCGACGCGAACTCCTGACCCCCGTTGTGAAGGATTCTGTCCGCAAAGATCGGCATCAGGACGACATACGGCATCCCTGTAATGCTGACCAGCCCGAGTAGGATCAGCAGGGCGCGAATGGGGGCGGTCCGGCTGACGAATCGGAATCCCTCGATGATGTGTTCCAGCGGCGACGTCTGCAACGAAGCCTTCGCCGGCGCATGGACCTTCATCATCATCAATCCCACAATCACCGCGATGTAGCTGGCACCGTTGACGAAAAAACACCAACCTTCACCAATCCGAGCCACAAGCACTCCCGCCACCGCGGGGCCGATCACGCGAGCTCCATTGAACATGGAGGAGTTCAGGGCGATGGCGTTCATCAGATCGCCTTTCCCAACCATGTCCACCAGGAACGACTGCCGGCCGGGGATGTCGAAGGCATTCACCACGCCTAATAGGGCGGCCAAAACGAAGATGTGCCAGACGTGCACCCGATTCGTCAGGGTTAGCGCGGCAAGGATGAAGGCCAGCACCATGGACACAACTTGAGTAGCGATGACGATCCGGTGCCGGTTTCCCCGGTCGGCGGCGATTCCTCCGATCGGAGCAACAAGAAACACGGGAATCTGGCTGGCGAAGCCGACAGCGCCCAAAAGCAGCCCGGAGCCGGTCAGGCGATAGACCAGCCAGGATTGCGCAACAGTTTGCATCCACGTACCAATCAGGGAGATGAGCTGTCCGCTAAAGAAGAGTTGGAAATTGCGGTGGCGCAGCGCCCGACCGGCGGCCTGCCAGCGCAGTTTCCGCCCATCCGACCTCTTGGGCGCCACGGATGAATTTTCGATGGAAGGGTTAGGCTCAGCCACGATCGTTTAATTGGATGATTTTACAGGCCGTCGCGCACCAAGGTTTGTGCTGCCCATCATGTCGGAAACGATTTTGTTTTGGATCGTGACGATCTTGTTTTGAAAGGGCGCGGCTTGAGTCGCGCTGTAGACGAACCAACCTCTACCCGGCTTTAGCCGCTGAAGCCGCATGACCAAAGATCGGGTCTAAAAAAATGCAGGCTCCGGCGTTTTCCACAGCTCTGGCCCTGCTCCCAGAGGCATCGAACCCACACATTTCCGGCGTCAACTTGAACGGAATGATTGCTTTGGGAATATTTCGCCTGATTGCAAATTTGGACCTTCTCTCTTCGTCAAAGCTGCGCTACAGTAGCGGCCTGCGGTGAACGGGTGTAATTGATGACCACTCCTCCAGTTCGGGTTGAACGCCGTGTCGGTCAGCGATTCCCTTACCTGATTCCAGTCAAGATTCACGCTTTCGAGCCGTCGCTGGATGGCGCCGGCTTCACCCAGGATCTTAGCTCCCGCGGAGTCTTCTTTTTCACCGAGTTGCCACTGGCCGATGGAATGGAAATCGAACTCACCCTACGCATGCCCTCAGAGATCACTCTTGGGCAAAGTATGCCCGTCCGCTGTAAAGGGCGCGTGCTGCGCACTCTGCGACCCGTGGGCCAATCGGCACCCGACGGCGCACAGGCGAATGGAGCCGAGACCAAGATTGGGGTGGCACTGCGGATCGAAAACTACGATTATCTGACAGAAGCGCCCGACCCGACCGCCGCCCGGATCTCGCAAATCCATCCCGATCGGGATGAGGAACGACTCTGGGTGCAATCGCCCGCGCGCAGCTGACCGTCCCTTTTCTCGCAAGGCCTATCCGAAACTATCGCTGTCCGTAATAGCCCCATTCGCCGCGCTCTAGGGCGCCAGCGTTTTTACATTCCAGGTCTTTCCAACCGTCTCGCGGCGGGCTTACAATATCGGGACCGAGACAAGCGAGGCTGAAAACGTCTCCACAAACTGCCGTGCCCCCCGGCTACTTTTCATGCATTAGCGATTCTTGCAGATCGGCGGAGATGCCTTGTCTGGCGGGTTCGGCGCGTTACCTAGGTCACTTGGCGTAGAGTACGTTCTCTTTCTAACATGCAGACACCGATAGAAATCAGCGAGAATCGCGCTATGCATGGGATCGCCGTCGCCCTCCTGACCGAGGACCGGGAACACTTATCCACGCTCCACACACGATTGGAAGCTACGCGCCTGGGAACGGCCGTATTCAGCCATGTTGGATTTCCCAATGGGCCAACGGACGCCATCCTTCGCCAGCTTCAGGATTCGCGCGCCGAGGTTGTCATCGTCGATATTTCCGCGCAAGATCCGCAGCGCGCCATTCGCACCATTGAATTGATCCGGGCCACGACTCTGCAGATCGCAATTTTCGCTAACGGCGAAATGACGCAACCTGCGGCCATTATCGCCAGCATGCGCGCCGGAGCCGGAGAGTATCTCGACCACTCCGCAGGATCGGAAGCGTTGCTGGAAGCACTAACACGTTTCAGTTCCACCCGTACCCGTTCGATTTCAGGTGGCGGAAAAGCCCGCGTATTCACCTTTATCAGTGCCAAGGGCGGCTCCGGCTGCACGACCGCCGCGGTCAACACTGCGCTCGCGTTGCAGCAATCGCATGGCGACGTGGTCCTGGTCGATTTCGCTCCCATTGGTCATGCGGCGCTTCACCTGAACATGCGCCCGCAATTCGGCGTACTCGACGCACTGCAGAATTTGCACCGCCTCGATGTTTCGTTGCTCGACGGCCTGATGACTCCGACCAAAGAAGGGCTTCATCTCCTGGCCGGGCCCCAGCAGCCATATCCCACCGAGCCTACGCCAGGGGAACTGGCCCGCCTCTTCGATCTGCTTGTAAATCACTACCGATTTGTCGTGGTCGATGCCTCCAGCCGGCTCGATCCAACGACTCGCTTGCTTTCCGATCTTTCGAATGCTGTGCTGGTTGTTGCGCAGACCGATGTTGTCTCGCTCTGGAGCGCCGGGCGGATTCACGCTTTCCTCGAGGAAGGAACCGGACGCGACCGCCTGCGGATGGTGCTGAATCGCTACAAGAAGATTCCAGGATTCACCGACGACGACGTGCAGCAGGTTACGAATTGCAAGGTTTTGTGGAAAGTTCCCAACGCTTATCAGGCCGTCTCACCGGCAATCGATCACGGCACACCGATCGTTCTGCAGGACGGCCCGGAGATCAGCCGCTCGTTCCGCGCCCTGGCGGAGACGCTGGCCGAGGCCTCATCGAACTCTGAGGGCAGCCCCGACCTCGTTTACACTCAGGAAGGCGCACGCAAAAAAAGTTCTGGCCGCCTCAGCCTTTCTCCGCTGCGCGCCGGCCAGTAGTTCCACAGTCTACTTCCTCGCTGCCGCCGAAGGCGCAGCATCCTCAGGAAACAACTTAAAGACAACATCGCGAGCATGCGATGTTACCTTCTTGCTCGCATCGCTCTCGTTTTCGGTAAGCGTGCCTTTCAGCACAAAATAAGAATCGTCGCCAGGATTTTTCCCATCACCGCGCTCGAACTTTCCCTTGAAATCGAAACTCACTCCATGGACAAGTTCCGTGCTGAAAATCAATTGGTCGCCGTCCAGTTTGCCGTTCTTGAAAAACTGATCGAGAAACGCGCCCTTGTCGCTCTCACCATCGCCGAAGCGCGAGATGAATCCGCTCACATGCCCCGCATCCTCAATCGTGACCTGCACGAACTCGCCTTCCTTCAGAAAGGTGTACATACCGGAATATCGCTTCGAATCTTGCTCGGTCGCAGCCGCGGGTTTGGATTGAGAATCCTGGGCAGGTTTGGCATCTTGCGCCGACAAGGTGGTAGTCCAGGCCGCAAACGCGAACCAGCAGGACGAAACGAATAACAGGAAGATTTTTTTCATGAGGAACCGTCCGCTCAATCGTACTACCTGAGCCGCCCCGGCCAGACGCAAAAAAGGCTCCAGCGCATGCCGGAGCCTTTCTTCAAACAAATCAGAGCTTATTTCTTGGTCGCTTTGCCGTCCATGAACGTCATCCACGTCGTCCCGTCCATGGAAACCTCGAATTTCATGGTGTAACTCGTGGGCGTGAGCGTCTTGATCGTCAACTTCTGCTTGATATCCTGGCCCGCGTAGACCTGCGAGCTCGTCCACGTCCAGGTATCGCCGCTCACGCTTCCCTTCGAACTTTCCCGGCGGCCCTGGCTGTTGAACTCATCGAAGGTGTACTGATTCGCTTCGGAGTCGTAACCCATGAAAGATGTCGCGGAGCCTTCCCCGCCGATCTCCGGAGGCATCTTGAAATTGTTATGTCCCACGAGGAAGAAACCTCCAGGCATCCATTCCTCGGTTTCCGTCGAACTGAACTTCCCTCCCGCTCCCCACGGCCCTTGGGCAACCGTGCCCTCGGTGGTCCAGGTACCGAGGAAGTACTCAGCCTTCTTCACTTCTGGCCCGGGCTTGGAAGGCATCTGCCCCCACGCCGACAACGCGGCGATCAGCAGCATCGGGATCAATATCATTTTTCGTTTCACGGTATGCTCCTTGGCGAACTCAGGAATACGCTTCCATCTCAAGCTAGGCGGGACGCCGCCGTCGTACCAGTGGGATTCGTCAGCCGCATCTCGTGACATTTGTCACCCACAACCTGCTCACTTCTTGGTTGCCTTGCCATCCATCACGGTCATCCACTTGGTCCCATCCTGCGACATCTCAAAAGAGAAGTTATATGATGTCGGCGACAGGATCTTCATCGTGAAGCGCCCCTTCCCCGTCATGCCGCCAACCTTCTCGTCGCTGGTCCACGTCCAAGTGTCGCCGTCGACACTGCCCTTCGAATCGTCAAACTCTCCCCAGCTGTTGAATTCGCGGTACGTATAAGCCTTGTCGTCATTGGAGTAGCCCATCACCGAGATTCCGGATCCGTTCCCCATCGCGCTGGTGAATTGCGTATGGCAGACGACAAAATATCCGCCTTCCATCCACTCGCACTTTTCGTTTTCAGTCATCTTGCCGCCTGGACCCATCGGCCCGGCCTTCATATCTCCGTCCAGCGTCCACGCGCCGACGAACATATCGAGCTTCTTGTGGTCCGCGCCGGGCTTCGGCATCTCCATCTGCGCCACAGCGGCTGCGGCCAGAACGATTACGGAGGAAAGCATCATGGCTATCTTTTTCATTTGCACACCTCGAATTTTTTCGGTGAATTTTGCCAGGAATTGATCGTGGATGATTGAGCACGTCGGTCAATCGCGGCTGCGGCGAGATATTAGCCCCGTTGCTGGAACAGAGTCAACGCATGGATCATGCGTTGCCAATGACCCAAGCTGACCGGTTTCTACCAGTCTCCCCAGTGATTCGCAGTCATCTGCAGAAATTTCATCTTCCATCCGTCCCCCTGCTTCACCCAGACAGTGCTGAAATGCTGATACCGCGGCGGAGGTCCCTGATCCTCGACAGCAGGCACGCGCAACACGACGTTGTAGGTCACAATCGCCACACCGTCGCCGGCCGTCACGACTTTCATGTCGTAGGGCAGCACATCCGTTCCCGGATCCGCGAACTGGTCCAGCATGTCCTGTCGCTCGTACAACTGCCCGTCGAAGGAGACGAAGCTGAAATCGTCGGTGAGCGTGCGCTTGAAATATGCAACGTCACCCTTCTTCGCCGCCGCGATGAATCCCTTCTCGGCATTCATTAACTTCCTGCTCGATCGCTGTCGGCGCCTTGGCAGCAGTGCTGGACTGACTCGCTTCTCGCGCGAAGCACAGGCAACCGCACATCAGCATCAAAACGACTAGAGTACGTTTCATTTGCTTTCTCCGGATTTTGGCGATCGAGACGATCTATTCCGCCACTCCCGGCAATCCGTCGATGCTTTGCCGGTTTTTCTGCTGCCGGTATGCCTTCAGCCCTTCGGGACCTTTTTTCTCCGCCCACAGATGAAGCTGCGACCGCTCTCCCTGATACTTCATCAGCGGGACGCCGTATCCGCACGAATCCGAGACGCGCGTAACGTCGACCACGATGATCGAACGCGTGCTCTGGTACGCAGGAAACTTTGCCGCCATCTCGGCGAATTCCGCCGCCTGCGGTTCCACGGCGCGGCCACGACCGTAAATTCGCACAATGTTCGGAGGCCCCTGAAACGCGCAGAACATCAGAACGATTCTGCCGTTTTCTTTGAGATGTGCGATCGTCTCGACGCCGCTGCCAATCACGTCGAGGTAGGCCACGGTCTTCGGGCCCAGGATGCGAAACGAATCCAGCCCCTTGGGAGAAAGGTTTACGTGCCCATCAACACCAAGCGGCGCGGTCGCCACGAAAAACATATGTTGCTCGTGGATAAACTTCGCAATTCGTTCTTCGATTTCTGAGTAATTCTTGCCCAAAATTTCTCCGACTTCTTCAGGGAGCCGCACGCCCGCATCAACCTCCGCGGATCTTCGCTGCCAACTCCGTCCGCGCCACTGAGACTTGTTCCCCCGTAGCCAGATTCTTCAGCGCAAACGCGTTCGCCTGTACTTCATTTTCACCGACAATCAGGATGTACTTTGCGCCCGCCTTAGTCGCCGCCTCAAACGATTTCTTCAGGCGGAAGCTGTCATCGCCCAACTCGATCACGAGATTCTCTCGCCGCAATTCCCTCGCGAGCAGTGCCGCCTCGCCATTCATCGCCGCCATGGGAGCGATGTAAACATCCGGCTTTCGCAGCGCGCTCTCCGCGCTGGATTTTTCCTGCAGCGACATCACGAGGCGATCTTCGCCGATCGCAAACCCAATGCCCGGCGCCGCCGGTCCTCCCAGCATTTCTGACAACCCGTCGTAGCGGCCGCCTCCGAGAATTGCATTCTGCGCGCCCAGCGCTCCATGCGTGAATTCGAACGCCGTCCGAGTGTAGTAATCGAGGCCGCGCACCAGGCGATCATTCAGAGTGAATCGCACGCCAACCTTGGTCAAGATGGACTGTACGGAATCGAAATGCTTGCGGCTCTCGTCATCCAGATATTGGCTGATGCGAGGCAGGGTTTCGATGATCGGCTGGTCCGCCGGAACCTTGCAATCGAAAACCCGGAGAGGATTCGTCACCGCGCGCCGTTGGCAGTCGTCGCACATGCTGCCCACAACCGGCTCCAATGCCTTGCGCAGCGCCTCGTTGAACTTTGCTCGATCACTGGAGCTGCCCACCGAATTCAACTCCAGGTTCCAATCGTTGATCCCGAGACGGTCGAGCAGCGTCGCCAGCATTTCCAGAACTTCGGCATCGCGCACGGGAGACTCGCTTCCGGCCGCGGCAGGGCCAATTACTTCTGCACCGATCTGGTAGAACTGGCGGTAGCGCCCCTTCTGCGGACGCTCGCGGCGAAACTGCGGACCAATGTAATACAGCTTGTTGAGCCCACGATCCCAGAGCTTGTGCTCGATGTAGGCACGGACAACTCCCGGCCGTGTTCTCGGGACGCAGCGTTAAGGACTGTCCTTTTTCGCTAGCAGCCCGCGCCCGGTCCTCCCACGTATACATTTCCTTGGCGACGATGTCGGTCTCTTCCCCGACACCGCGAGCGAAAAGAGTTGTCTCTTCGAAGATGGGCGTCCGGATCTCCTGGAAGTTGTAGGCGCGAAAAACCTCGCGCACCGCAGCCTCCACAAAGTTCCAAAGCGCCGTCTCCGGCGGCAACAAATCCCGCGTTCCTCGAACCGCTTTAATCATGAAAAACCAGCCCTCAACTTTCAGCCTTTAGCAAACCACCACCAAAATCCCCTGTCATCCTGAGCGGAGCAAGCTCGAATGAGCTTGCGGAGTCGAAGGATCCCTTGCCTCTTCACGGAACATTCGCCATATCGAGGAATTCTCTCGGCAAGCGCCCGGTGCGAATGCCTTTCAACAATGAAAGTTAATTCCAGCTTACAGCGATCCTTCGACTGCGTTTGTCCTTCGCGCTAATGGGCGAACGACACCTCCGCTCAGGATGTCACTGAACCTGAGCTCTCCCTGAGATATTCATCCTTATATCCAAGATAATTCCGCGCATACCGCATGATCGATTCCTGATCCGCCTCTTCCAGCTTGCGACGAAACCTTCCGGGCGATCCCATCCACAACGATCCCGGTTCCACCACGGTCTTCTCAGGAATCAACGTGCCCGCGGCAATGATCGATCCCGCGCCGATTCGCGCGCCGTTCAGAGATGATCGATCCCATGCCGATCAGGCACCGGTCCTCAATCACGCAGCCATGAAGCGTGACCGAATGGCCCACCGTCACGTACTCGCCGAGATAGACGCCCCACTGCTGCTTCATTCCATGCAGCACGCTGTTGTCTTGAATGTTGGTATAGGCGCCGATGCGAATCTCGTGCACGTCCCCGCGCAGGACCGCGTTCATCCATATCGATGCGTGCTCGCCGAGAACGACGTCGCCGATGATCTGCGCCGACTGGTCCACATAACATGTCGCCGGAACCGTCGGGCTCACTCCTTTAATCGATCGAATCATAATTTTATGAGGAACGTTGAAAATACCATGCCAGCCCATCCGGCGTAAGGGCCGAGAGCCTTATCGAAGACCCCGTTGAGCACGGGTTGCCTTCGTGTGACTTCGTGTCCTTTGTGGTGATGGCCTTCAGATCGTGGCCGTCCGAATTCCCGCTCCGGGAATAATTCTGCAAATGATGATTACGATCACAGAGTCGCTCTCTCTCGAATGCTATACCACTCTTGGTTTCTCCTTTGCCGCGGAGAAGCCACCGGCCGCGCATTCCTTGGTTGCGCTTTTCCGGCACTTCTCCGCGGAGTTTATCTTCGGCGCGCGTCCGGTCAACGCCTGCAGAAGTGCCCCTCCGAGCCATCTTGCATTCAGGGGCAGACTCATGTCTTCCGCGCGGGCACTCATCCTTCTTAGTCTTATTCTTTCAGCCTCAATCGTTGGCGTTTTTCCGCTCGCCGCGCAGGATTCCGCCTCGGGCGCGATCCACGGAACCGTGCTCGACTCCCGCGGCGAACGCGTTGCGGGGACATCCGTTGTGCTCGTCAATACGGCGACGGGCACGCGCTATACCGCGATGAGCGATTCGCTCGGCGGCTTCGCCTTCGAACAGCTCCCGCCCGGCGACTACACCGCCCGCGCTGAAGCCGCGGGAATGGCTCCCCAAGTCACGCCTCAATTGCACGTTGATGTCGGAGGAATTGCGGAACTCGAATTCCGACTCAAAGTCGCGCGCGCGGAAGAGAACATCACGGTTTCCGCCGCACCGGCTCTCGTCGAAACCAAGCCCAGCGCCGTGTCCACGCTGCTCGACGAACGCTCTCTGAACGATTTCCCGCTCAATGGCCGCCGCTTCTCCGATCTCGCGCTCTTCTCGCCGGGCGTGACGCAAGATCCTCGTAGCCTTACGTCGGCAACGAATGGCGATCTTTCCTTCGGCGGCATTCGAGGCTTCCAGAACAGCTTCCTTGTCGATGGCGCGGATTACAACAATGCGTTCTTCGCGCAGGCTCGCGGACGTTACCGCGCTCCTTATCAATTCTCGACCGAAGTTGTGCAGGAGTTCCGTGTCTCTGCAAACTCCTACGGCGCCGAGCAAGGACGTTCCGGCGGAGCCGTCGTGAACATCGTCACCAAGTCCGGGTCCAATCATTTTCACGGCTCCGCCTTCTACCACCTGCGCGATAGCTCCTTCGGGGCAGCTAATCCCTTTCTGGCATTCAAGCCACACAACCGCCAGCAGCAGGTTGGAGGCACCATCGGAGGGCCGCTGAAACGCAACAAGATGTTTTTCTTTGCGGGATTCGATCAACACATCTTCCACGTGCCGGATGTAGTGGAGTTCCTCGACGGCAGCGCGCAGGTGATTCCGCAACCCTCAACCGGGCCGTACACCCCAGGCGACTACGAAGCGACAGATCAGGCTTTGGTGTTCGCCGCCGCCGGCCAACTCACCTCACTGGCGGGAGAATATCCCGCAGCGCAAATGGGGAATTCTTCATACGCGAAACTCGACATCAATCTCTCCCCGCGCCATCAACTCACATTGCGCGTTAACACCACGCGCTATTGGGGATCGAACAACGTCTTCCTCGATCCCGGCAGCCCTGTCTCTTACGACGCGATCAGCGCAAACGGCCAGGAAGTTGTGGCAACGGAGTCGGCAAATCTCTCGCTCATCAGCAGTCTTCACGCCACGCTGGATCAGCCATCTTCGCGCGCAGTTCTCGCGTGACCAGCAGCGCTCCTACACTAATTCGACCGCTGTGCAGGTAAAGATTCCCAACATCCTCGACGGAATGGGACGTTCCAGCATGTTGCCGCGCCAGACTCGCGAGCACCGCCTTCATCTGGCCGAAACTCTGAGTGTGGAAGGCTCGCGCAACTCCTGGAAATTCGGCGGAGACGGGCTCCTCACGTGGATTTACGACTTCTTCCCCAGCCAGCAGAGCGGCGATTATCTGTTTTATCCAATCAAGGTTGATCCATTCACCTTCCAGCCGATGGAAGCGGGCTTGCAGCTCTCACCGTTGCGCGCCTACGCGCACGAAGTTCCTCACTACTATCTGCAGAATTTCGGCAGCGCCACCTCCCATCCCGACACCAACGAATACGCGGCGTTCGCGCAAGATACGATTCGAGTGAACGATCATCTCGCCCTCAATCTTGGTGTCCGCTGGGATTTGCAAACGTTCACGACAGCGGGATTGCTTTCGAATCCCCTGTTCCCGCCGTCGGGCAAGGTACCCTTCCAGCCATATAACTTCGCTCCTCGCGCTGGATTGGCCTACTCCTTCGGAAATAAGCGTCCGCTGGTGGTTCGTGCCGGATACGGGATTTTCTTCGTGCGCATTCCCCAGATCTACAACTCCATCATTCAGACGGAAAACGGCATCAGTGACTCTCAGGTCTTTCTCAACAATTCGAATTACTACGACCATCAAGTCTTTCCTTCTTATCCGAACCCGCTGGTCAATTGCCCGATCGATGCGGCGAGCTGCGCTCTACCTCAAGGATTCACGCAGGGCGTGACCCACGACGTCTCAGCCTTTGCGACTAACTTCGTGACGCCGCGTGTCCAGCAGGCAAGCGTGACGTTGGAAAAAGAGGTTGTCGATCATACGACCGTTTCGTTGTCAATATTGAATGTGCACGGGGAGCATTTGATTCGAGCTCTCGACGTAAACCTGCCGCAGCCGATTGCACTGACGTATCCGATCTTCGATTCGACGGGTTCGATCTTTCAGGGCGGGTACTACACCGTCGATTCCTTCGCGACGTGGCAATTCTCGCGATCGCTCACTTGTCCGTGGCCGCCTTGCATCAATCCGCTCGGACGCCCAATCGCTCAACTCGGAGCCATTAATGAATTTCAAAGCGCGGCATCCAGCTACTACAGCGGAGCGACGCTGTCGATCAACCGCCGCGTTACGCGCGGGACTTACCTGCGCTTCTCGTACTCATACGCTCATGCCATTGACGATGGACAGGACGCCTTGGTCGCAGGACAACCTGCGACCGTGCAAAACTCCTACAACCCGTCGACTGAGCGCGGCCCCAGCGTCACGGATCAGCGGCAACGACTGGTCGCGGCAGTTTCGACGGAACCGCGTCTTTTCCACCGTGGCCACGAAATGCTCGGGCGATTCTTCAACGACTGGAAATTTTCGACGGTTGTGAACTACGGCTCCGGACGGCCGTTCAGCGCGACCACCGCGGGCGATCCCAATCAGGACCAAAACGGCCTGAACGATCGCCTTCCCGGCTACAGGCGGAACGCCTTCACCGGGCCGGACTATGCGACGGCCGATCTTCGCGTCACGCGCAGTTTTCGCTTTCGTGAACGCTACAAAGTCAATCTGACGGCGGAGTCGTTCAATCTTTTCAACCGCGATAATAAGAGAGTTGCTATTACGTCCAACGGGATGATCGCTTCGGCTAGCAGATTTGTGCAGAGCTCCGTCGCTGCCAACATCGCGCCATACCCCGGATATTACGAATTGCCGAATAACTTCATGAAACCGAACGCGGCGTACTCTCCGCGTCAGATTCAACTCGCGGTGAAGTTCATTTTTTAATACAAAGTATGGGCGCCGTGGATAGGTGGAAAGCAGCCCAACGCCTACTGATTCATCACTTTCTTTCATAATTAACTGCATTTATGTGTGATTAGCCGACAGCTAATTACACCTAAACCACTGCATTTACAAATGGTTACACGAAATCCCGAAGCGCAGGAAAATCTCCTGTTTTGCTCATTTTCTCTGCAATGCTTTCGATCCGATGAGTTAGCAAATCCAAAACTGTGTCAAATCGGGCTAAAACTCGCCAATTCTGTAAATAAATCCAACAACAGCCTCTTGACTTGCAGTCAAAACCTTGTAATAACTATTCGGTCCATCCGGACGAGTCTGGGGGTGTGTACGTTTGGCAGAAGTGCGACTTCAAGAGGGTGAATCCCTCGAAAATGCGTTACGCCGCTTCAAACGCAAGGTGCAACAGGAAGACATCATCAAGGAGGTAAAGCGTCACTCCTTTTACCTGAAGCCCGGCGAAAAGAAACGTGTGAAGGCAGCGCTGGCACGAAAGCGCGCCCGAAAAAAAACACGGAAAGAACAGGACTAACGCAGCAAAGGGCCGCTCCATCCCGGGGCGGCTCTGCTCAATCTGGCCCCCACCAAGTTGAGAGGCATTTAGGGATCATTCATACTCACCAGTTTCCCGGCATTTAAAAGAAGATAAGTTGTACCCACGCTGCGTTCCAGCTGCGTGGCGGGCCGAGTCCATGGGGCAGTTTGAGGGGGAGCAGTACACAACCTGTATTTCGGTGTACCCACCGCAGTTCTTTCCCCGCGAGTGGGCGCGCGAAATCGGGCTGAAGGGAGCCATCCTCGATGGAATTTCAGGACAAGGTGCTGAAGTGTATCGACTGCGGGGAAGATTTTGTCTTCACTGCTGGGGAACAGCTTTTCTTTCACGATAAGCAGTTCAAGAACGAACCAAAACGATGTAAAACCTGCAAGACCAAGCGCGTTGCCGTCCTCGGAGCTCCCCCCGCGCCCGGGCAAAAGTACACCTATACAAAGGTTGAGACACAGGCTACCTGTTCCGGGTGCGGAAAGCAGACCACGGTTCCTTTCCGTCCGACGCAGGGCCGACCCGTGTTCTGTCGAGAGTGCTTCCAGTCCCGGAGAACATCGGCTTCGGCCTGATCGCCGGCGTGTCGCCGGATCGCAGGCTCGATCTTCGAAGTGTGCGATACCATAAGGCGTGCCTGGATTTTTTGTAGAGAACTTTGGATGCCGCGCCACGCAAGCTGACGGCGCTGCCCTCGAACATCAATTCGAGGAGCGTGGTATTGCGCGGGCGTTAAGTGCCGCGGACGCGTCGCTGGTCGTCCTGAATACGTGCACTGTGACCGCAGGGGCTGATCAGGATGCGCGCGCTACGATTCGACGAGTTCGACGTCAGAACCCCGATGCACGCATCGTAGTCACCGGCTGTTACGCTCAACGCGCGCCGGAAGAATTGGCCGCGCTACCTGGCGTAGATCTCGTCATCGGAAATTCCCATAAGCATCGACTGGCGGAGATCGTTCAGAATCGGGCGCCAAACCTCGGACTTCAGACCTCAGACCTGAGACCTCGCACCTCGAACTCCGCGTTCGTTCCTTTAGCGATGGTAGGCGGAGCTTCCGGTTCCTCGGAGTTGCAATCGGCGGGCAAGCTTTCAAGTTCTAGTCCGAATTTTGAGGTCCGAAGTCCGAGGTCCGAGGTCCTGTCTTACGTCTCCGATATTTTTGCTCACACCGAACTTCTCGCCGCGCCGGTGTTCGATGCGGCCAACGAACGCACGCGCCCTAACCTGAAGATTCAGGATGGCTGCGACAACCGCTGCTCCTTCTGTGTGATTCCATTCGTTCGCGGGCAGAGCCGGTCGCTGGGGCCGGAACGCATTTTGAGTGAAGTAAGTGCGCTGGTGGATTCCGGATACCGCGAAGTGGTGATCAGCGGAATCAACCTGGGGCGATGGGGACGGGATCTTGGGGGCGGCTCCGGGCGTTCGGCTGCCGGCTTTCGGTCGTCAGATGACGTCGGCCCTCAGACCTCTCAGACCTTAGACCTTGGACCTCAGACCTCAGACCTCGGCAACACTTGTGCTCCACACATGTTTCCGACAGAGGCCCGGAAGCCGAGAGCCGGAAGCCGGGAGCCCTCTTTTGAAGGGCTCATCCGCAGAATTCTCGAAGAGACCAGCCTGGAAAAGCTGCGCATCTCTTCTGTCGAGCCGATGGATTGGTCCGACGAACTTATCTCGTTGGTGGCGTCCTCGCCTCGCATTGCGAAGCATGCGCACGTGCCTATGCAGTCTGGCAGCGATGCCGTGCTGCGACGAATGCGTCGTAAATATCGTCCGTGGCATTATCGCGAAAAGATTGGGAAGATTCGCGATGCGATGCCCGATGCGGCGATTGGCGCCGACGTGATGGTTGGCTTCCCCGGCGAAACGGAATTGGAATTCGAAGAAACGCGGCGCATGGTTGAAGAGTTACCCTTCACGTATCTGCACGTATTCACCTACTCGGCGCGTCCGGGCACGCCCGCTGCAGAGATGCTGCAGCAAGTACCGGTGCATATCGCTCGCGAACGGAACCGCATCTTGCGAGAGTTGGCCGCCGAAAAGAAGCTAGCGTTTATGCGGAGCTTCGTCGGAAAGCCTCTCGAGGCAATCACGTTGAATGTGGGCGGGAATGACGAAGCAGGTGAATTCAGCGAAACCCTGACCGACAACTACCTGAAGCTACGGCTCCGCGGACGGCACGAAGCCAACCGATGGCAGACGGCGTTAGTGGAGAACGTAGTGGACGGATCGCTGTTAGGAACGCCAGGTACGGTCGACGATTCATTGGGGATCTTACCGTCCACCGCCAGCAGCTTCGACTGACCAAAAAATCGCCCAGACTTTGAAACAAGCGCGGCTGGCGATTTCATCCTACAATTGGAAACCCAACTTTAGGCGCTGCCACCGTCGCGACGGAGGCAGATGTGGCGCTCGGGATCAAGACTTTGACGATTACCCACATCCGGCGTGGACTTTTCGCCGCTCTCCTCCTCGTGTCTTCGGCATGGGCGCAAGCGGTGCAGGTCGAGCGCGTTCAAAAAGACTTCAATGTTCTGTTCACGGGCGGCGAGTACATGGATCTATATGCACTTGGCTCGCTCGATCACAAAAGCCAGGATCAGGTGAACTCCAACTCTGAG
The DNA here is from genome assembly GCA_963819455.1 of uncultured Acidobacteriota bacterium. Classification (GTDB taxonomy): domain Bacteria; phylum Acidobacteriota; class Terriglobia; order Terriglobales; family Acidobacteriaceae; genus Sulfotelmatobacter. The sequence continues at coordinate 171,460 of CAWFWF010000003.1, read as the reverse complement.
GCCACGGTTTCAAAATTCGATCTCAAGGCTCCCGGACGTGCGCGAAACGAATACACCCGAGGACTGCGTTACCTGGCAAAGGATGATCCCAAGAGCGCTATTGAGAGTTTGCAAAAGGCAATCTCAATCTACCCCCACTTCGTAGCCGCCCACAGCGCGCTCGGGTACGCTTATTACCAACTAAAAGAGTATGAGAAGGCGCGACAGGAATTTTCCCAGGCCATCGTGCTGGACGATCATTTGTCCAGTTCCTATCTGAATCTAGGACGCGCCCAGCTGGCCTTGGGTGAGATCCCCGCAGCACAGGCGTCCATGGAGAAGGCTTCCACGATCGCGCCTCTCGATCACCAGCTACTTCTGGCTTTGACGTATACGTACTACGCCGGCCACAACTATCAGGATGCGATCAAGACTGCGCAACGAGCCCATAGCCAAAGCCACCCTGACACCGCAATCGTTCACTACTTCGCAGCATCTTCATGGCAGGCACTCAATAATTTGCCGGAGGCGCGCAGCGAGTTGCAGACGTTCTTGACGGAGGCTCCTAGCTCACCCTTCGCCGAAGCGGCTCAACGAGTCGCGGAACAGATCCGGGCCGCCGAGGAGCGACCGAAGGCAGCGGCAGCCGTGACGGACAGCGCCCCCGTACTCGAGCCGCCAAGCAAGGAACCGGTCACTTCCGAGCAGCAGGCATCGCTGGATCTCAAGGAGCAGCAACAAATCGCCGAAGCAGATTCGGAAGGCTCCACCTGTTCGTCGTGCGAGTTATCGAACGCGCCAGGCCCTTCCGGAGTCGTGAGTTCAGGAATTCCTTCGGTCAACGTGCGCAGCAAAAAGAGCGGACGCTGGGCACTTCGCAGCACGGTGAATGAGGTCGCCGTATTTTTTTCCGCGACGGACAACGGGAGATCGGTGAGCGATCTCAGCGCAAACGATGTGACGATTCTCGACGATCACAAACCTCCGGCAGCAGTCCTCTCTTTCCACACTGAGTCCGATCTGCCCCTGCGTCTAGGCCTGCTGATCGATACCAGTGCTTCCATCACCGGACGGTTTGCATTCGAGCAGAGAGTTGCAGCCGATTTCCTGAAACAAGTCATGAACGGCAAGGATGACGTCGCGTTCGTAGCTGGGTTCTCCAACTCTGTGGTACTTGCACAGGACTTTACACCCGAGCTCAAACAACTCGCCCGCGGCTTAAACCAACTCGTCCCAGTTGGCGGAACAGCCATCTGGGATGCGGTTGCATTTGCCGCCGACAAACTCGCCGAAAAGCAGGATGAGCGTCCGGTTGCCAGAATTCTTGTGGTGATTAGCGACGGAGAAGAGAACTCCAGCAGCGCGACTCTAAAGCAGGCGATCGAGAGGGCAGAACGGGATGAAGTGGTCGTATATACGGTGAGTACTCGCTACTCCAATGCTGGAGGCCAGCAGAGTGAACTCACGGGGAATCGAGCCCTAAAGACATTGACTACGCTGACTGGAGGCGTGGCATTCTTCCCCGAATCAGCGGATCGTCTTAATCGAAGTTTCGCCGAACTGCAGCAAGTCATTCGCAGCCGCTACCTGATCTCGTACAGGCCGGCTGTGTTTAGCCCCGACGGGCATTACCGTCCGATCGCGATCGTCGCGGAGAAATCGGGCAGGAAACTGAAAGTCAACGCGCGAAAAGGCTACTACTCCAATATCAGATCGACGGACAGCAACCACTCGCGGTAACAATGCTTTTGGCGGTTGCATAGATCCTTCGAGCCGCTACTTCGCGGCTCTCAGGATGACAACGTATTTAGACTGGCTTCTTTACTGCGATTCCCAGCTCTTTTAGTTGACGGTCGCTGACTGGGGTTGGCGCGTCCACCATTAGATCGACGGCGCGGGCCGTCTTCGGGAAGGGGATGACTTCGCGCAGGCTTTCCGCCCCGGCAAGGATCATTACGATGCGGTCCAACCCGAGCGCAATTCCCCCATGGGGAGGGGTGCCATACTCCAATGCCTCGAGGAAGAATCCGAAGCGCGACTTGGCTTCTTCGTCGCTCATGCCGAGCGCGCGGAAAATCTTGCTCTGAATATCCTGGCGGTGAATACGAATCGAGCCCGAGCCCAACTCAGTTCCGTTGAGCACGACGTCATAGGCGAGTGCGCGTACCGCGCTCAGCGTCGAATGCGGATCTTTGACCGATTCGATTCCCTGTTCAAGCAAGCCCATATCCTGATCGTGCGGCGAAGTGAAAGGGTGGTGAGCCGCCATCCATTGCTTTTCGCCCTCGTCCCACTCGAACATGGGGAAGTTCGTTACCCACAAGAATCGATAATCTTTCGCCGGATCGCCAGTCTTCTTGAAGATGCCGTGGCGATCCGCATATTTCTGCGCCAGTGCCAGACGTAAAAGCCCGGCCGAAGCGTAGATCGCCAGTTCCGCAGGAGTCACTTTGCGATGCGACGGCATCGCGGTCTGCGGCCCTGCCTGCGCGGATCCAGCGACGAGAACGATGAGATCGCCTTCTTCCATCGAAATCTTTTTCGAGATCGCGGCCGCGGCCTCCGGATACTTGTTACTGATGCGCTTGAAATCTTCGTACACTCGCGCGCCGCCCTTGGCGTTGAACATGGGTTTGATGTCATCACGCTCTTTGCGCGACAGTTCGCCCACCTTCGGCGTGCGGATGGCGATCACCGGGAGGTTCGAATTGATCGCCAGCTCCTGCAGATTCTCCGGCGTAAAACAATCTCGGACGTCGGTAAACGCCGGCAGACGTAGGTCCGGCTTGTCGATTCCGTAGAGGCGGATCGCCTCGTCATAGTCCATGCGCGGGAACGGCGTTTTGATCTCGTTGCCAGCGGCACGGAATGCGGCCGTCAGAAATCCCTCGACAACTTCCCACACGCGCTCCGCCTGCGGATAAGACATTTCCAGATCGATCTGGGTGAACTCGGGCTGACGATCGGCGCGCAGGTCCTCATCGCGGAAGCAGCGCACGATTTGAAAATATTTATCGAAGCCCGAGATCATCAGGATCTGCTTGAAGAGCTGCGGAGATTGGGGCAATGCGTAGAACGTTCCAGGCTGCACGCGGCTGGGGACAAGATAGTCTCGCGCGCCTTCGGGCGTCGATCGCGTCATGAACGGAGTTTCAATCTCGAAAAATCCCTGATCGGAAAGATAGTCGCGGATGGCCTTGGCGACCTTGTGCCGGGTTTCGATGTTGAACTGCATCACGTCGCGACGCAGGTCGATATATCGATACTTCAGGCGCGTCTCTTCATTCGTCAACGCCGTGTCGGACGGAAGGAATGGCGGCAGCTTCGACTCGTTGAGGATCCTCAACTCTTCGGCAACAAGTTCCACCTCGCCGGTGGGCATGTTTGGGTTGATCGTGTTCGCATCGCGCAGCTTGACCGTGCCGGTCACGGCGATGACGTATTCGTTGCGCAGCAGTTCAGCCTTTTGATGAATCGCAGCGCTGCGCTCGATGTCGACGACAATCTGGGAAACGCCTGTGCGATCGCGCAGGTCGATAAAGAGCAGGTTGCCGTGGTCGCGTCGCTTGTTCACCCATCCCATGAGCACGGCCTTTTTGCCAGCGTCGGAAGCGCGGAGTGCTCCGCACATGTGAGTGCGCCGTAAATCGCCTAAGAAATCGAGCAAAGTGTGTCCTTACAGTAAGAATTGCGAAGTGAGGTTAACCTGAGATTATAAACGGTTTTGCGGGACGCACTCGCCTGCACGCGTCGCTTCGCTCCGCGCGACGGACGAAATGCGTCCGTCCCCACACTTCATTTTCTCTTGCGCTCCGCAATCGGGAATCGCCAGAAATCAGGGGCCTTCTGGGTATCCGAAAGGGGGCTGGCGCATCTACTATTGGTAGATGTCGGCTCCCCCGCCAACGCTTGAGATCCAGCGCTCCGCCGACGTCCCGCGGCTGTTGGTCGAGTTGCCATCCTGGCGGAAAACCTTCCTGAATAATGTCCGGGATTTTGTCTCGCCGCCCGCGCAGGCTCCTTTACAGCTTCGGTCGGCACCTGCTCCTTTCTGGCACGACGTTTTCGTTAAGCGAGAACTGCCATGGGAAGGATTGATCCGTTCGAGCGGCGTTCACCTGGTTGCTTGCGGCTTGATCCTCGGCCTGACCCATCTTTTCGCGGTGCAGCCGCAGGCGGTTACGACCCCGGCGTTTGATCACTCGCAGGTGATTTACTACAACGCACCGCAAGATCTGCCGCCGCTCGATACCCGCAGTGAAACTTCTGCTGCGCCTCGCAAGGCGGATTCAGAATTTTCAAAGCAGCCAGTAATCTCGGTTCCGGCGGAAGCGGAGAATCGCGAGCAGACCATCGTCACTCCGCCGAAGATAAAACTTCAGCGCGAGACGCGCATCCCCAACATCGTTGCGTGGTCCGACACGTCAAAGAAGCCGCAACTCGAAGTTCCCCCAGCTCCGCTCACACCTGCTGCAGAGATTACGCGGATCGCGCCCCGGTTGAACGATACGACCGTGGCTCCGCCACCCGACGCCGCCCGTCTGAATCGGCAGCGCAACTCAACAACGATGCAAAACTCGGTGGTCGCTCCGCCGCCGGATGTGCGAGCAGCCAACAACACGCCTTTGGGGTTTTCCCCGCTGCAGCCCGCAGTCGTCGCGCCACCGCCCAGCTTGGACAACGCCACCTCTCGACTGAGTGACATCACGATTGCGCGCAGCGCGGTAATCGCGCCAGCCCCTCAGTTCCCTGTCGAGGCGCAGCGATCCCTTCCGGGAGGCAGGCCCGGCTCCGCGGGAGCACTTGCAACTCAGGTAGTTCCGCCGCCTCCGTCAATGGGAACATCCAGCAATTCCGGAGCGTCATCCGGCGTGCCGGGCAGAGTGATTGCGCTGAATCTGCATCCCGCGGTCGGAGCGCCGCCGGATCCACCGGCAGGCAACCGTCGCGGAACATTTGCTGCAACACCCGAGGGACACGCGGGAGCATCGGGAGCGCCTGGATCGGTAGCCGGTAATAGCGCAGTAAGCGATCCGCACGGCAAGGCGAGTGGAAAGGGAGACGGCGCAACCTCGCACAAAGGGAGCAGCGACTTGCCGGCGGGACTCTACGTGGGAAATACCGCGGAGAAAACTTCGGCGGTTGCGGGCAATCCCGGCAACAGCACGGCGAATTCGGTGAATCCGAATCTAATAGCGAACGTGACGCGGCCTCGCGTTACGACGGCTCCGTCGCGCCCTATGCAGCCCGACAGCGCCGCCAAGCTGTCAGAAGCGGAGCGCACAGTTTTTGGCAATCGCAGGTTTTATTCGGTCAGCCTGAACATGCCGAATTTAAATTCCGCAGGCGGAAGTTGGGTGATCCGCTTTGCCGAATTGCGGCGCGATTCCGTGGATCCGATTCATCGCGATGAGAATGCGGCTACGGTCGATCTCTCGCAACCCATGGCGACTCGCAAGGTCGATCCGGCGTATCCCACGCAACTTATGCGGGAGAATGTGGCGGGCACCGTGATTCTGTACGCGATCATTCACGCCGACGGAAGCGTGGATAGTGTTCGAATCCTGCAAGGTGCGGACGAGCGGCTCAATCGATTCGCCAGCGAGGCCGTCGCGCAATGGAAATTTGATCCGGCGACGAAGAACGGAGCGCCGGTAGACGTCGAAGCGACGTTCCGCATTCCATTCAAGCCGGCAAAGATGGGCAGCAATTTTTGATTCGAGATTTGCTTACTTCGCGCCTGCGCCTTTTTTGCGTTCCAGCGCGGAGTAAATCGCAGGGTCGGTGCAGACTTCGTAGTACGAGCGATCCGTCCATCCTTGGATGGAGAAATCCGCGGGATTGATGCGCGGGATGCGGCTCTCCCGCACCACGATCTTGCGGAAGATGGCGTGGTCCACCGGCACGGTCGCGCTGAACAGGCGGTATTCGCCCTTGTCGGACGATGCCAGTTGCGGAGGCAATCGCACCTTCAGATGGCTCGAGCGTGATCTCCTGCTGCAATTGCTTGAAAGCTGCCTCGTTGAGGCGGATGCCTCCGAGATTAAAGCTGAGAATCACGTCTTCCGGATTGCCGTCTTCGTCGAGTTCTGCCGCCTGAAAAGCATAGACGTGGAAGGGTCCGGCCTGCTGCTCCATGACCTTGCGGGCGCGCTTGTTGCACGACGACATGCGGTCGCTCTCGTTCAGCGCTTCGGAAATCATGATCTGGTGCTCGCCATCCATCAAATAGAGCGGCGCTGACTCCTGCAGCGTGATGCCGACTCCGAGTTCCAGTTGCGGCATCGCAGAGCGTTGCATCAGTTCGTTGTATCCACGAACGATTTCGATAATCTCGCGGGCCAGCACGGACATGCGGCTGACGGATAATCCGGGCTCGCCTTCACGCTCAAGAATCGCGAGGATGATGGCGTCGCCTTCGAGGAAAACTTTCTGCGCGCCGTACTTTTCCAGCAGCTTGTTGACCGGATCATAAAAGTTCAGGCTGAAGTAGGAGGCCGGGTTCAGGCCTTTCTCCATCATCGTGCGCGTAAGGCGCGTCGAATCGCGGACGTCGGCTTTGAGGACGACGTGACGCAAAACCTTGTCGGAGCTGGCCTGGCCTTGCTCTTCCGGCAGAAGAAATTCGTAGAGCGTTCCGTTTACACGCGATAATTCCTGCAAGCGCTCGTTGCTGACAAGGTTTACGGAATCGAGAGCGCCGTTCAGGACTTCGAGCCGGCGCAGGTCGCGATGGTATTGGAAGAAATCCCCCAGGAAGCGGGCGGCAACTTTCGCGCGCTCGGCACCGCGGCAGCTTGCGACCTTCGCCACCGCCGCGTACAGACTGCTGGGCGAGAGTTTCCCGTGCTCCTGAATCATGCGCTCGACGCGGTCGCAATCAACGCGGTCGATGAGCGCGTTCTTGAGCTGCTGCGGATTAATGCGCGGCGCGTATTCGCTGAGTAGCGGAACGACGTGATACGAAGCGATCACGTTCTCCATGACACGCTCGTCTTCGAGATGGCGAACCCATGCTGCGAGGCGCTCTTGTTGCGCAAGTCCTTCAGTCGAATCTTCCGGTGTTCCCGTGCCGACCAGCTCGCGGGCATTTTCAGGAACGTTCATCCAGGCGTCTAGTGTTTCAGCGCTGATTTCGTTGCCATAGAGCGAGCGCAGGTATGCGGAGACGACCTCGCGCATCCGGCCATAGCGATCAGAATCACGGTCCCAGTTCCCGAGCATGACATAGTGCTCGGCGCATAGATAATCGTCACGACCGTCTTCTGAAAAGAGCAGACGATTCAGGAAGAGCGGATAGGTGAAATAACTTCCTCCGGTGGTCTCTTCTCCAAAGAGGGAGCGGCGCGTGCGAGCGAGCGTGCTCTTCTCAACCTCGCGCAGAGTCTCGAAAATTTCCTGGCCAGTCTTGCGCAGAATGATCTTCTTGCGCACTTGAAAAACTGCCACGCGCTCGCGGTACTCGTGCGCCTTCTGCATGCGCGTATTGTCATAACTCTTTAACAAGACGCGGCAGCGCTCGACCACCTGCGCGAACTGCAGGTTCATTTCGGTGCGCAGGAACTTCGTGACGGCCAGCCGTGCCAGAACATCGATCGATACTTTGAAATCTTTCTTGGCCCAGTTGAGCGACGCGACCTGGAGCTCGGTCAGGGCCGACTTCCATTCCGCCGGATCGTGTTTGAGGCGGGGAGCCTTTCCAAGCTGGCTTCGCATCCACGATGGCGCCTGCGACTGCTGCGGAGCCTCTGCGCCTAGCAGTCCATCGATTTCGCCGTAGCGTCCAATCAAGCGCGCGAGCTGGGCGCGCGCCAGCTCAGCAAAACGCGAACTCAGGACTACATCGTGGCGCAGATTATCGACGCCAACGGCAATGCCCTCGAGCGACACGAAAGGCGTCGAGGCGAGCAACGTTGGCAGCGCCAATTTTTCTGGCGCGCCTCCCAAACGAAAGATAGGAATTCTAGGCATTCCGGGCAGGACGCTGGTTGGAAGTTACTGATTCCAAACGTCCAATAGAAGGTTAGCATGCAGCCCATGGCGACCAAAGTTACCTCGGTTACCGCCCATTGGTGGGGGAACGGAGCCCTAAATCAATGGCAAAAAGGAGGTTACAGGGTGGGGTGAAACGGTCGGAACATCGTCATTCGGGGCGATGGCGCTCCTCCAACAATGTAAGCCTGGCCAGTTCGAAGCGCGGTCCGACTACTTACTTTTCAGTCGGGCTGCTTCGAATTCGTCGCCCTTCTGCCATTCGATGAGGTTCGGCTGACTGGCTGCGGCCCAGCCCAAGGCGAAGCCGAAGCGCGCCATCGCCGAATCACCGACGAAATCCATGTCCGCGCTGTATTCGTCGCTGGGTTGGTGGTAGTGCTTCTCCACGTACTCGCGCTCTCTTTCCATACCCCACGATTCGGGATGGCCCTTGTACTTCATTCCCTCGTCAATGGAAAACGATGGAATCCCAACGCGCGCGAGGCTGAAGTGATCGGAACGATAGAAGTTGCCCGCCTCCGGCATCGCATCGGGACGGATCGCTAGGCGAAACTCCTTCGACGTTGCTTCGACTACCGGGTAGAAATTGGTTCTCTCGGCTCCGGAAACAACTACTTCTTCGGGAGCGCCGAACGGCTTGACGTCGTCGTAGTTCAGATCGAGAGCAATCTTTCCAGCCGGCACGGGAGGATGCTTGCCGAGGTATTCCGATCCGAGCAGGCCTTGCTCCTCCGCGGTGACTGCGGCGAAAACGATAGAACGCCGCGGCTTCTGCGCCGCCTGCGCATAAGCTCGCGCTACTTCCAGCAGGATCCCACAACCGGTGGCGTTATCGTCCGCGCCATTGTAGATATTGTCTCCGGGCATCTCGGGACGTATGCCGAGATGATCGTAGTGCGCGGTATAGAAGACGGCTTCATCAGCGGCTTTGTGGTCTGCACCCGGAAGGATCGCCAGCACATTGTTCGATTCGAAATTGCGCACCTTGCTGACGATGTGGGCCTTTAATTTTGCGCCCATATCCACAGGATGGAAGTCGCGCGACTGCGCATCCTTCATCATCTTCTGGAGATCCATTCCGGAGGAGGCAGCAAGTTTCGTGGCGACGTCGAGATGGATCCATGACGCGACTTTCAACGCCGGCCCCTCGACCTTGAGCGCCGACTTCTCGCCCGAATTTGAATTGCGCACGACTTCCCAGGGATAGCTTGCCATCTGGGTTTGATGAATCAGAATGACTCCAACTGCGCCCCTACGGATGGCTTCTTCATATTTGTAGGTCCAGCGGCCATAGTAGGTGAGAGCTTTGCCCTTGAAAAATTTCACGTCATCGGAGGGCGGCTCGTTGACGAGCATCAGCGCAACCTTGCCGCGAATATCCACGCCCTTGTAGTCGTCCCAGTTGTATTCCGGAGCTGTGATTCCGTATCCGACGAACATAATGTCGGCGTCCACGTCGGACTGCGGCTGCTGCGTCTGGTCGTAAGCGACGTATTCGTCGAGCGCCTTGAGATTTCTGGCGTCACCGCGATTGGGGACGAGCGAGTAGGTGGTCTCAGGCAGCGTGGTGATTCCGACCAGCGGAACCTTCTGCATGTAGGTGCCGTGATCTCCGGCAGGCTTCAAGCCATATTCGGCGAATTGGGTTGCAATGTATTCAGCGGCCAAGTCGCCGCCCCGCTGTCCCACGCCGCGGCCCTCAAGCAGGTCATGCGACAAATAACGGACATGCCAACGGATGTGGTCGGGAGTGATCGTCTCTAAGGCAACAAAGGCTGGGCCGGGCAGGCGCACGGAAGGAGCTTTAGACGCTTTGGAGCCACCTGCGCCTCCATCGGCCCACATTTGCAGGCTCATACAGGAAAGCAGACACGCCGCGACGATCTTGGCCATTCTTTGCATAGTCTTGGTCGATCTCCCCAAAAAAGGCAGGTTGGTGGACTAACTGTGCTGTCGATTGATCCTGCCAGAATTGTAACGGAGGATGGCCGCTTAGTGCATCAGAACCAGCAGGTTACGAAGCACGAGAGTGTAGCGACTGTCGGAATTAGCACCGGATGGGAGATGTCCGAATGCGCGCGGACGAGTGTTCCGCTAGAGGAGACTTGGGGGTTTTGTGCGGGTATAGAGGCGCCGGACCGGCGCCTAGTTTTTCGATCCTCAGCCAGCGCGGAAATCGCGAACATCTTCGCCCGGCTTAAACATCGACGCCGGGATCGTGTCGCTGGTTCCCGCCATCTTGCCATTTACTAGTTCGAAATCAGTCTTGACCCACCCGACGCTCGAGATTTCAATCTCGTCGTCCTGGGCGATCCAAAAGATCGTAGGCACGTTGGTCAGGCCATAGGCGTTCGAGACGGGGTAATGGGTCTCATCCAACAGGATGGGGAAGGTGATGCCGAACTGCTTCGCGAAGGCGGCAGTATCTTTGCTGTCGTTCTGGGACACCGCAAGGAGCGCGATTCCCTTCTCTCCGTAGGCCTTGTAGAGGCGCTCGTAAAACGGAAGGGCATACTGGCACGTCGGACATGAGACTTTGAAGAACACCAAAACGACTGGGGTCTGGGCAAGTTGCTTGGTCAGCGAGAAAGGCTTGCCGTCTACGGTCTTGAGGTCGAAACGTGGGGCCTTGGTTCCCATGGTTAGTGCTGGCATTCTTTGTCCTCCGGGCTATTCAAGTTGCTGTCCCTTAGATGACACCACATGGGCGTTCGATGAACTGATTCGGCGCGGAATTTGACCTAGGCTGCGGTGCATGGAGAATGAACGATCTTCGCGACTGCACTGCCGGCTTACACGCTTCGTAGGGTTCTTCGAAGAGCTTGCGCTCTCTCCATGATGACAGAATCATCGGGTGTCATCTTGAGCGGCGGCGAAGCCGGCGTGAGAGACCTTACGCCAGCGTGAAGCTTGGTTGCGGTTGAGAGGAGTGCCTGCGGTGAACGCAGGATGCACGATCTTCGCGACTGCACTGTCGGCTCACACGCTTCGTACGGTCCTTCGGAAAGCTCGCGCTCTCCTCAGGATGACAGAGTTTGATTATTTTCGATTGCCGGTCGCAAGTATTTCGGCTTTGCGGAGGATCTTTCGAGCCAGGCCTGTCAGGGCTACGCGGCTTAGGCGTTCTGTTGTCACCCACTCACCGGCGGCTTCCATCGGCGCTGACGACTGCCACACTTGCACCGTATAGTTCGTCACTGTGATCGAATGCTTTACCGTAAATAGAAGCTTTTCATTCCGGGCGGAGATATTCACTTCGGGCAACTCCCACATTCCGGCCATTAAGGATGCATTCGGCCCACGCTGCACTAGGAACACGTCTCCGTCTCGTACGTTTAGCGCGTAATGAATATCGCGCTTCGTTTGGCGGGAGAGTTTGCTCACGCCGGGCAGTTCCCCGCGTGTGGCGCACAATTGCACAACAGGGCAAGTCAGACAGGCTGGCGCACGAGGCGTGCAGATGGTCGCTCCCAACTCCATCATTGCCTGATTGAAATCTCCAGGAGATTTTTGATCGAGCAGCGTTTCGGCTTCCAGCCACAATTCCTCGCCGGTTAATCGTTTACCTGCCAGGCGTTGCAGAACGCGCTCAACGTTACCGTCAACCACCGCGATTGGTTGCCCGAAAGCAATACTCGCAATCGCGGCTGCGGTGTAACGTCCGATTCCCGGTAGAGTCCGGAGCTCGGCCGCGGTCGTTGGAAATTTTCCGCCGTGTTCCCGCGTGACAACTTTTGCAGCCGCGTGCAGCATTCGCGCCCGGCGGTAATAGCCGAGGCCGCTCCAAGCCGCTAGTACCGAAGGCTCGCGCGCGGCCGCAAGTTTCTGTACTGAGGGAAAACGGCGCAGGAATTCGTGATAGTGCTCGATCACCGCGGTCACGCGCGTTTGTTGGAGCATGATCTCCGACAGCCACACGCGGTAGGAATCGCGATCCTTGCGCCACGGCAGATCGCGGGCATTGGCGCGATACCAGGGGAGAAGAAGTTTGCGGAAATGAGACGCGCCAGAGGCGGTTTGCGATTTGCGCGCGGACAGTTTCACGGAGCAGGCATTCTATCGCAGCCTTCGCGTCACCATTCCGTCATTGACCCGAGCCTTCGGGCAAGAAATAATGGCGGAGCCTGGTAATCCGCAAGATGGCGTGAAAAATTTCACGCTCAAGCATCGCGAGGAGTTCCATGACCGACTTCAACCGCAAGGTCGAGGGCGCATCGGCGCGTGTGAGTCAGACGATCAACGACGCGACCGAACGCCTGGAGAAAGAGATTCCAGAATTCATCAAGTACCTCAACGACGAAGTCGTCCCAGCAGTTCGTTCGCACTCGACGAAAGCACTGCGGGTCGCCTCGGAGAAACTCGCCGAGTTCGCCGATTACATGGATCAGCATCCGCATCCTCCGAAGTAATGCAATCGCGCATTCGATTTCCGGGCCCAGCGGTTTGTGATTCTTTCCCAAAAATCATGCTGCTGATTCTTCTCATCGCGGTCCTGCTATTGAGCGGCTGTGGGCATCCGAAGCAGGCGCACGTGGATGTGCCTCCGCCGCCAGCACCGCAGTCGGAAACCACGGTTGCGAAAGCGCAGCCTCCGGCCAGTCTCCCGCACGCTAAAGAGAAGACGCCGGCCGCTCCGGAAGATCCTGATTTGGCGGAACCCGTTGTTCCGGTGAATGCCAAGGTCATCTCTACTGAAACGGGACTTGCCAGTTGGTATGGACCTCCTTATCACAATCGTCGCGGATCGAATGGTGAGGTGTACAACATGCATGCCATGACGGCCGCGCACCGCACTTTCCCCTTGGGATCGATTGTGCGGGTCACGAACATTAAGACCGGCGCAACAGCCGCGGTGCGGATCACCGATCGGGGACCGTTTATCCCCGGGCGAGTCGTCGATCTGTCGCTCGCCGCAGCGCAGAAGCTGGATGTTTACAAACCTGGAGTCGCGCAGGTGAAAGTGGAGCTGGTGCAGACGACGGCGCTTCCGGGGTCTCCGGGGAAATGGGCGGTGCAGATTGGCGGATTTCCTGACGAGAAGGTCGCGAGTGAGATGAAAGAGCATTTGATCCGGCGTTACCACACGGCGAAAGTCTTGAGCTTTGCGAGCCCTGCGGGCGATTGGTGGGTTCGTGTTCGAGTGCTCGGCGACGATCATGATCGCGCGCAAAAACTGGCGGCGGAGACGACTACGCCCGAAGGCGCGGTTTTTCTGGTGCGGCTGGATTAGGGGCTGCTTACGGGGGCTGAAGCCCCTGTTTTTCTCTTCTCCTTTACGCGGCCCTGAAGGGCCGCTCTTCCACTCTGTACGCGCCCTGAAGAGCCGCTCTTCCACAAAGTCCATCGCGGCTGACAGGGTTTGGCGGTGGTGCTATCGTTTTTGGCAGGTGAGATGGTTATGACTGATTCCAATTGCTTGTTTTGCCGGATTATTGCCGGCGAGATTCCGGCCAAGAAGGTCTATGAAGACGACCATGTGTTTGCCTTTGAGGACATCGATCCGAAGGCGCCGACGCATGTTCTGATTATTCCCAAGAAACATTTCGCTGGCTTGAAAGAGGCGAAGGTCGGCGATGCGGAAGTTATTGGTCGCTGCCATCTGGCGGCTGCGGAAATTGCGCGCCAGCGCAATATCGAGCAGGGGTATCGAACGGTGTTGAACGTAGGTCCGGGAGCAGGGCAGTCGGTGTTTCACCTGCACGTCCACTTGCTGGGCGGACGCTCGCTCAGTTGGCCTCCGGGATAGCGCGCTCCCAGGTAACGGCAGGGTCTCTGATTACCAGATGGTCACGACCCCTCCCCCCTCCCCCCCGAATCTTTGAAATCATGGGGTTAGCACGAAATTCCCCGCAAAATACGGTTTTCAAAGAACTTAGATACTAAAATCTTCGAAATAAAGAACTTAGCAGGCGGAAGGGTGGTCTTTTGCCGTGCCTGACTTCGCAGTTATGATTGCGCATTTTTGTGCAACAGACAAGGTCAGATGTCACACGATTTCGTCGGTGACCTGTGCAGAACTTTATGGTCCGGAAGGATGAGGCCATCCAAGAAATTTCATGGAACCCGGCACAGGGCCTAAAGGCCCGATGTGGTGCCACCCCGGACGCGGCCCTGAAGGGCCGCTCTTCCACGTCGGTGCGCAACGACTTACTGAATTGTGGGTGCGTCTTCGGGAGCGGCCATGACGGTGCAGCAACTGGGGCAGGTTTTGCGAGAAAGCGGAGCGCGGCAATACCATGTCGCATCCGACTTCGTGCGCCTTCTGCTTCAGATATCCCTGAGCGTTCCGGCATCGGATTTCTGTCGCAAAGGATGAGGCCATCCAAGAAATTTCATGGAACTCCGCACAGGGCCTAAAGGCCCGATGTGGTGCCACCCGGACGCGGCCCTGAAGGGCCGCTCTTCCACAGTCGGTGCTCCACAGTCGCGTGCGCAACAACCTACTGAATTGTGGGTGCGTCTTCGGGAGCGCCATGACGGCGCAGCAACTGGGGCAGGTTTTGCGAGAACGCGGAGCGCGGCAATACCATGTCGCATCCGACTTCGTGCGCCTTCTGCTTCAGATCTCCCTGAACGTGCGACAGAAATCCGATGATCGAGGTCCCTTTTTTCAGCTTCGTTTTCAGCTTGGGAATCAACGTCAAGGGCTTCACGCTGGCGTTGTTCAAGTCGAAGATAATCAAGGACGGCTTCTCTTCGCCGTTCGCCTGAATTTTCTCCATCATCTCTTTGTCGCTTTTCACGAACTCAACTTTCACGTTAAGTTTGCGCGCCGTCTCCTGGATCTTGGCCATGAAGAACAGGTCTTCGATGAAGGCGAAGATTCGCGAATTGCTGTCGCCGTTGTTGGCGGGAAGAGGCTCGGGCTCGGGCTGTGGGTACTGGGCCTGGAAGCCGGGGCGCTGGCGTCCGCCTTTGTGCCCGTTGTTTCCGCTGCCCATTGTGGCGCGGTAGCTGTGGTCCATGGGAGCGGTGTAGATGCCGTCCTTATTTTCGCGGCTGAGACCGGGGCCGGGCCGCTGTCCACGCTGGTTGTGCGGGCGACGTCCCCTGCGCCGCCGTCTTCCTCCTCCTCCACCACCACCGGAGGTCTTGCCTGGTCCTGCGTTCATAGTCCTCTCAAATTAGTTGCTTCGGATTGCAACGATGCCAAGAATTTCAAAGCCTGCGCGTGGAGCGCGCTGTAACAGAAAGGCAGAGCTCCGCCCCGGAATACGCCATCACTTCTGCGCAGTTGCGGGTTGCGACTGGACACACTGTGGAACGAACCCCAACATTCAAACAGACTGCTATTTACGAATGAAACCTTTACGTTTTAACTCGGTATCGATTTTCCGTTTTATCGGATCCGTCTAGGCGCCGCCTGGATCGGCTGGCGCGGAAGGCCTGCGCGGGAACGAGGCCTAAAGAGAACAAGATCATCGTACTCGTCATTTTCCGCTGGCGCAAGGGCCTGAAGCCAGTGGTTTTGCACAGGAGGTCATGAACTTCAAGTCCGGCGCGACTTCCGGTTCCCCGGAGGGCTGCGGCAGGAAGGCGTGGACGGCCTGTGGTCAATGGGCGGTCGAGAGGTCCCGAGCCCATTGCTGAGCCTGCCAGTAGCATCCCGCGACCTCCTCCGAATTGAGGCCAAGGCGTGTGCAGATCGCCTCCGCGGCCTCCCATTCCCCACTTTCGTAAGCGAGCATTAACTGAAATACCGGACGCAGCGGGCTGGGTTGTCCGAGCAGCACGGCCTTCGTCGCTTGCTCAAGGGGAATTCGCTCGAGAACCTCGGACATGGGGGTTTCCATCATGGCGTCGATCAGCGAGAGCAGGCCTAACAAAAACAAATCGGATTCGCCATGCGGAATTCGGGTCGAGAGAAGTTCGCCGAAGCGGCCGCGAACCAAGGCAGACAGGACGAGGTCGCTCGTCTTCTCCTGCCCGGCGCCGACGGCGGCGACGAGGCGTACCCACCGACGCACCTCGCGCTCCCCGAGGATCGAGAGTGCATGGCGCACCGAATGGATCTCGCTTTTGAAGCCGAAGACCGCGGAATTCAAGTAGCGCAGCAGACGGTAGCAAATTGAGGCTTCTATTTTGATCAGCTTTTCGAGGCCGGGGACGTTCAGCTCCGGACGAGAGACCTCCTGCAACATACGCAGGTAATTGAGCCGGTTGGCCGGCATCTCATGGGTGGCCACCATCTCGGGGCGGCGGAAGAAATATCCCTGGAAGTAAACGAAGCCCTGCTCGCGTGCGCGGGCGAACTCCTTGTAGGTCTCAATCTTTTCGGCCAGCATGCGGGACGGCCCTGCTTTAAATTGTTCGATCAAGCCAACGCGCTGCTGCTCGGTCGTGAGTTTCATGTCGACTTTGACGATGTCGGCGATATCAGAAAGGGGCTCGCGCGGATCACCGGTGACGTAGTCATCGAGCGCAATCATGTATCCGGCTTGCTTGAGATGGTTGCAGGCCGCGACCACGTCCGGATCGGCGGGAACGTTTTCGAGAACCTCTACGATGGTGGAAGCCGGGGGGAGAAGCGTTACCAATCCTTTGATAAGGGTGTCGCGGGTACAGTTCAGGAAAGCGCGCCGGCCGTCACACAGTACGTCCAGCCCCGTCAGCAGCGAGCGGTCGAGCGTGGCGCGGGAAGCCACTTCGGCGTCGCCGGTGAAGGCATTTTCCAAGCCGTCGCGAAACAACAACTCGTAGCCGAATACTCTCTCTTCGCGATCGACGATTGGCTGCCGCGCCACGTACCGCATCGGGTTCAACTCCGGGAGTTTGGCCCTGCCCGTAGCTTGTCTAGAAGAAATGTTTCCCACGGCATCTACTATCGGCAGGAAAGTGCGGAGACATGAAAGAGTCTAGGGCTGGAACAGAGGATTCGAGGCCGATAAGAGGTGGCTAATGGCAGAACTGCGCGTGAACTTTTAGGCGCGCTGGATTCCGCCGAGAGCGATGAGGGCTTCCACGATCTTGCCCGACCATTGCACCAGTTCGTCGTCGCGAAGGGTGCGTTCGGAGGATTGGAATTTCGTCCGCAACAGGACGGAGTATTTCCCCTTCTCGATGGAACCGCCGCGAAAGATTTCGACTGGACGAAAATCGCGGAGTTCCGCGATCCCGGTTTCGGTGGCGGCTTTCTGGATCTGCGCAAATGGGATGTTGTCGTTGAAGACGAACGAAAAATCGCGCTCGACAGCAGGGTACTTTCCAAGAGGAATGAACTTCACCGTGCGAAGCCCTGCTTTGTAGATCTGCTCGAGATCGAATTCCGCAAGAAACACATCCTGCCGCAATTTGCGCGCCGCGGCAACGTCAGGATGAATCTGACCGAATTGAGCCACCGGCGCGCCATTCAACCTGGCCGCAGCGGAGCGCCCGGGGTGGTAATAGTCGGCGGCCTGCCGGTCGTATTTAATTTCGCCAGCTAACACGTCGAGAAGATTTTCAACGTCGCCCTTGAAGGCGCGGAACGCCTCGATGGCTGCGGCATCCGATCCTTTGCTGACATCAAGTTTGCCGGACGACAGTAGTGTGTTCTGCACTGCACTGGCGGTCGCGCCGAGACAGGCGCGCCTTGGCTCCGCACGCTCTTTGCCGGAATACTCATACACGCCGCCCATTTCGAAGAGCCGAGCGTCGGCTACGTCGCGGTTCAGGTTCCACGCGAGCATGTCGAGCATCCCCGGGACCAGCGACGTGCGCATCACCGAGGCTTCTTCACTCAGGGGATTTTCGAGTTCCAGGACACGCGCTCCGGAAGAGGACGAGAATCTTTCGGCGTCCGCGTGCGAGATGAACGTGAGCGACAGGGCCTCGTTGTAGCCGAGCGCGAGAGCACGCTGGCGCAGCGTGGCATCAATTTCGACATGAGGCAATTCCACGACCGCGCCACTGTAGGACGGGAGAGTGTTCGGGAACTTGTTGTATCCGTGCAGGCGCGCGATCTCTTCGATCACATCGATCTCGCGCTCCACGTCGAGGCGCCAGCTGGGAATCTGCACGCGGAATTGCGCGTCGCCCTGGCCTTCGGGGATCAGTTCGAATCCCAGGCGCTTCAGCAGGCGGAAGATCTGGCCGGCGTCCAGGGTTCCGCCCAGAATGCGCCGCACCTCGGACACGCTGAGGACGACGGGAGCCTGGTCCATCTTCTTGGAGACGACATCTACGACGTCGCCGACTAATTCTCCACCGCCGGAATCGAGAATCAAGGCGGCAACCAGATCGCAGGAGGGGACGGTGGACTCGAAATCGGCGCCGCGCTCGAAGCGGTGAGAAGCGTCGGTATGGATTCCGTGCCGCCGCGACATCTTGCGGACGATTCCCGGATCCCACCACGCGGATTCGATCAAAATGTTCCGTGTCTTCTCGGTGATCATCGTGTCGTAGCCGCCCATCACTCCGGCGAGGCCGACCGGCTTCTTCGCGTCACAGACCACCAGGTCGTCGGTGGTCAGCTTGCGCTCGACTCCGTCGAGCGTTTTGAGAGTCTCTCCCTTGCGAGCCTTGCGGACAATGATCTTGCCACCCTCGAGCAGGTCCATGTCGAAGACATGGGTTGGCTTGCCGATTTGCCAGAGGACATAGTTGGTGGCGTCGACGGCGTTCGAGATCGGCCGCTGACCGAGGAGCTGCAGACGGTGCGCAATCTTCTCGGGAGAAGGCTTGATCGTCGTGCCGCGAATTACGCGGGCGGAGAAGCGGGGACACAGTGCAGGTTCTTCGACGGTGATGGGAAACGGAGCGGCTTTCGTGGACGCCGGAAGACGCGAGGCCGAAGGCGGCTTCAGCGGCAAGTCGTAAATTGCGGCTGCTTCGCGCGCAACTCCATAGTGATTCATGGCGTCGGGGCGATTGGTGCCGATTTCAACTTCGAAGATCGTGTCGTCGCCTTCGCCCTCGATGCCTTCGACGCCGAGGCCCACGTCGGTCAGATCTTCGGCGAGGCGGCGGTCGTCGACGGTTAGGTCAACGTAGTCGCGGATCCAATGTGCGGAAAGTCTCATGCGAAGCTTCTAGCTCCTAGCCGCTAGCTTTTAGCCACCGGCTCCTAAGAGCCAGAAGCCAGGAGCTAGCAGCTAGATGCTTTTACCCGAACTGCTGCAAGAATCTTACATCTCCCTGGAAGAACAGCTGAATGTCATCCACGCCGTACTTCAGTAGGGCTAGACGGTCTACGCCCATGCCAAAAGCAAAGCCGGAAACCTTTTTTGGGTCGTAGCCGTTATCTTTCACGAACTCGAAAACGTTCGGGTCGACCATGCCGCAGCCCAGGACTTCGATCCATCCTGTCTGCTTGCAGGGACGGCAGGGCGCGTTGTCTGGGCCGCGCTTGCCGCTGCCTCCGCAAATGAAGCAGGTGACGTAGAGTTCGGCGCTGGGCTCGGTGAAAGGGAAAAACGATGGCCGGAAATGCGTTTTCACCGACGATCCGAACAGCGCTTTCATGGCGTGATCGAGAGTTCCCTTCAAATCTCCGAAGGTGATGTTGGTATCGACCGCGAGACCTTCGATCTGGTGAAACATCGGGGAGTGGCTCGCGTCCGGAGGATCGTTGCGGTGCACGGTTCCGGGAATCACGATGCGGATCGGCGGACGCATCTTCTCCATCGTGCGAATCTGCACGGGAGACGTGTGCGTGCGCAACAGCAAGCGCTCGCGCTGCGGCTTCGACTGCTGGCCGGCGATGAAAAGCGTGTCCTGCGTGTCGCGCGCAGGATGGTTCGGCGGGAAATTCAGCGCTTCGAAGTTGTAGTAATCCGTTTCGACGACCGGACCTTCGGCGACGGAGTAGCCGAGCTTTTCGAAAACGCTGACGATTTCGTTCCTCGTCTTAATGACCGGATGTTCGGCGCCGATTGGGCGGCGAGCGCCGGGGAGAGAGATGTCGATGAACTCGGTCGCGAGAGCATCGGAACCGGAGCTTCCAGCATGAGCGCTTTCGACTAGCTCGGTAATGCGCGCCTTCAGTTCGTTGACCCGGATTCCCGCTTCCCGCTTGGCCTCTTTGGGCGCACCTTTCAGCCACTGATCGTTGATCTGGGTGAGGATTCCGTTCTTGCGCGCCATCCAGCGGTCGCGGAAGTCTTTCAACTCCGAATCGTTGTGGACCGCCGCCGCTTCCGTGGTACACGCGGCGACGCATTCGCCCGCAGCCGACTCGAGCGCTGCCGGAGAATAGTCCGTGAGTTGGGGAACGGTGTAGGCCACTGTTTAATCTACGCCGGGGCGAGAACGCCCGGCGGGAGCCGCAGTGTTGTTGAACTGATAGGGATCCTTCGACTGCGCAAACCGACTCGCGTTGCGAATCGGCTTGCTCCGCTCAGGATGACAATCGAAAGAAAGCTCGACGGCTGAAAACTACGCCAGCGCTGTTTTTGCCTGCTCAGCCAGGCCGGCAAATCCTGCCGGATCTTTTACCGCCAGATCGGCCAGGATCTTGCGGTCCAACTCGATTCCGGCGACTTTCAAGCCGTGGATGAACTGGTTGTAGCTCATGCCGTTCAGTTTGGCGGCGGCGCCGATACGCACGATCCAGAGCGAGCGGTATTGGCGCTTGCGCTGTTTGCGGCCGGAGTAGGCAAACTTCAACGCACGCTCAACAGATTCTTTCGCTGAGCGGTAAAGCTTGGATTTAGTGAGGAAGTAACCGCTGGCGCGGTCTAATATTTTTTTGCGCTTGGCGCGGCGTTTTGTCCCGCGTTTTACACGAGGCATGGTGTTCTCCTTTTTTCATTTCTGTTTATGGCGGCTGGAGGTAAGGAAATCTGTCTGACCTCTTCACTCGCCCGATGCGATTGCAGATTTCAGATTTTTCGATTGCAGATTGAATATCCGCGCTGCCTGGATTTTCAATCTAAAACCTGAAATCTACCAATCTGCAATGGCTCTTCACTGGTACGGAATCATGCGCTTGACCTTGGCGAGATCCCCGTCGCTGACGAGGCCACCATGGCGAAGCTTACGTTTCCGTTTCGTGTCTTTCGAGGTCAGGATGTGGCGCAGCTTGGCGTGCCCACGCTTCACCTTCCCGGTCCCCGTGAGTTTGAAGCGCTTGGAAGCGCCTTTGTGCGTTTTCAGTTTCGGCATAAAGTCCTCAAAAACAGCTGTCAGCTCTTGGCCTTCAGCTCTCAGAATTCGCCCCAGACATCTTCTCGACGGACGAAAATGCCCCAAGCCCGACTCTTGTTGCTTTGAATTTGTCTCGCGAAAGCCGCGCTAGGACGCGGGCTTTGCAACCTGCGCCGGCGGCGCGCTCGGACTGGGCGCACTCTGCGCCGCAGCCTTTTCCGCCTTCTGCTTTTCCTTCTCGCGCTCCTTGTCCGTTTTCTTTGGGGCAAGAATCGCGTGCAACGTGTTGCCTTCCTGCCGCGGGCGGAACTCCACGATACTGTGTGGTTCCACGTCTTTAATCAGACGCTCAAGAATTTGGCGGCCTAGTCCGGTGCGCGTCATCTCGCGTCCGCGGAAGAAAATCGTGGCCTTAACCTTGTCGCCCTCGTCCAGAAACCGCAGGACGTGATTCTTCTTGGTCTCGTAATCGTGGTCGTCCACATTGATGCGGAACTTGACCTCTTTTACGGTGATCGTCTTCTGGTGCTTCTTGGCTTCGCGCTCTTTCTTTTCCTGCTGGTACAGATACTTCCCGTAGTCCATGATGCGGCACACGGGAGGCTGCGCGGTAGGCGAAATCTCAACCAGATCCAGATTCTTCTCGCGGGCTTTCTTGATGGCTTCGAAGGGCGGCATGATACCAAGCTGCTCGCCTTCGTCATCGATTACGCGGATTTCACGCGCCCGGATACGATCATTTATGCGGATAAAACGTTTATCGATACAGTCCTCCGCGCTCTAAGCGACTGAGAATAAAGAATTATAGCATGCGGAACCCGAGGTCTCTCAGAAGCAAGAGGTGCGACTGGTGCGAGAACCGATTCTGCGTGGGAAAATAGTAACAGGAAATTCCGGAGGACAACGTTCGCATGTGCCGCAATATCAAAATCCTCTTTAATTTTAAACCTCCTGCCACCGATGACGAAGTCCGGGCGGCGGCCCTGCAGTTCGTCCGCAAGATCAGCGGATTCAACAAACCCTCCCAGGCAAATGAAGCTACGTTTCGAGCGGCAGTGGAGGAAATTACGCTGGTCGCAAGGCGCCTGCTTTATTCGCTTGAGACGAACGCACCTCCGAAGAGCCGCGAGGAAGAGGCCGCCAAGGCAAAGGCACGGTCGCTGCAGCGATTTGGAGCGAACTGATCCGTCCGGACGACCGAGTAAAACGGGCTACTGGAGTAGGGCGCCCGAGTTGCCGGCGTCTCGGTTATGTCCCCGTGGTTTCTACGGTTTGCAGGGTATCCCAATGAATTCCCTGAGCGTGGCACTATTCCCCTTGGGTTGCTGCTAATCGGCGTGCTCCCCTTTTGCTTATGCCTTCGCGCCGCCTCGACGACCACATACGACACTTGTGCGCCAAACTTGCGCCTACCTCTGAGCGCAATGCGATGAGCTCCGCTGAAACCGAAAAGACCCTTCAGGATCTGTTGTCCGCCATCCACGAAAAAGTGGGCCGACTTAGAAACCTTGCCGCGACCAAGTTGCTGACGAAAGATCCGCGCAAGCAAGTGCTGCTGAAAGAGCGGCGCGATATTCGTCCGTAGTCTGATTCCCTGCCTTAGAAAATCAGAACAGTCCCAAGCGTTTGCTCAGTTGGCTTCCTTCACGCGGGTCCATTGCCCGCCTGACGTTTCCCGCAGATTTCTGATCCCCAATTTGTTATCGTCATCGTCCAACAACGAGTTGCGACAATAGTCATTGAGATTAGCGAGGCCATCAATCGTGAGGATGCCGAAAAAACCGGGAACAATTATCGCCGCCGCGGGAGGCGCAATCATCTGTTTGCTGACGACGGCTTCGTTTGCCTTCGGGCAACAGCCTGCGGCCGGAACCAGCACTGGCGCGGAGCGCGGCAAGTTCATCTTGCACAAATTCGAGCAGGCAATCGGTGAAGAGACATACGAGATCAGCCGCGACGGCGACGCGGTTGCAGTGAAGGTGGATTTCAAGTTTACCGACCGGGGCTCGCCGGTTCCCCTTTCAGTGACTTTTCGCGGAGCGCAAGACTTGACGCCCCAGTCCTTTGAGATCAAGGGCCGGACCGCGCGTCCGATCACGATCGATGAAGCCGTCACGATCGAAGGTGGCAAGGTCCATTTCCGCACGCGCGACAAGCAGAGCGACCTTGCCTTGCCTGCCGGACCATTTTTCACGATTGCCGGATACGCCCCGAGCACGATGCAGATGCTGATGGTCCGCTATTGGGCTACGCACGGCTCTCCGGCGCAACTGGCAACGCTGCCGACGGGATCCGTGAAGATCGAACCCCGCGGACAAGATAATGTTCGCGTCAATGGGAAAGAAGAAAAGCTGGACCGATACACCGTCGAGGGCCTGATCTGGGGCCGCGAAACGCTGTGGTTCGATGCGACTCGGAATCTGGTGGCCGTGGTCTCTACGGATGCCGAGTTCGATCACTTCGAGGCGATCCGCGAGGGCTACGAGAGCGCGCTGGGGGACTTCGTTGGAAAATCCGGCGCGGACGGCATGAGTGCGCTGGCCGACATTTCCAAGGGCATCCCGGGGAGCCACAGTGCGACGCTCGCGCTGGTGGGCGGAACCCTGATTGACGGAACGGGAGCCGCTCCGATTTCCGACGCCGCGGTTGTCGTCGATCAAGGACGCATCGTGGCGGCCGGTCCGCGTTCGAAGGTGAAAATCCCGAAGAACACGAATGTCGTCGACGCGCATGGCAAGTTCCTTCTGCCGGGATTGTGGGACATGCATGCCCACTTCGAGCAGGTGGAATGGGGACCGATCTATCTGGCGGCGGGTGTGACGACGGTTCGGGATTGCGGGAACGAATTTGAATTCATTACGGCGGTGCGCGACGCGGTGGCGCAGGGGCGCGGCCTGGGTCCACGATTACTGCTTGCCGGATTCGTCGATGGCTCCGGCATTCTTGCGATCGGAACTGCGCGGGCAGATACCAACGAGCAAGCGAAGGAGTGGGTGAATCGCTACCATGCCGCCGGATTTCAGCAGATGAAGATTTACAGTTCGGTGAAACTGGAGCAGGTAAAAGCGGCTGCGGACGAGGCGCATCGTCTCGGAATGACTGTGACGGGCCACGTGCCCGAAGGGCTGAATGCGTATCAGGTGATTGAGGCCGGCCAAGACCAGATTAACCACATCACATATATCGCCGACATTATGCACGCTCCTTTCCCCCCGGACATTAGCCGTCCGGACAAACGGAAAGCCACGGCGAATATCGACCTCGATTCGCCCGAAGCGCGCAAGGCGCTCGCATTTCTGAAAGAGCATCACACGGTTGTTGACCCAACCATGGCTCTCTACGAATTGTTCACCGCAACGACGGCGAAACCACCGGTGAGCTTCGAACCTGGCGTCGCGAAAGTTGCGCCGGAACTAGCCGAGCAGCTAACCGACGTTGAGCCTCCGAGCGAGCGGTCGGAGCTTATGGGGAAGCTGTTCGACAAAGAAGTGGAGATTGTTGGAATGCTGCATCGTGCGGGGATTCCTATTGTCGCCGGCACGGATCAGTCCGTCCCAGGGCACAGTCTGCATCGCGAAATCGAAATTTATGTCCAGGCCGGATTCACTCCCATGGAGGCGATTCAGGCGGCGACGATCGTACCGGCGCGGGCGATGGGACTGGATAAAGAGTTGGGCACGATCGAGAAGGGGAAGCGCGGGGATTTGATCGTGATCGACGGCGATCCGCTCGCCGATATACGTAACACCCGCAAGGTTGAGTACGTGATCACGAATGGCGCGATGTATCACACGGCTGAACTGTGGGAGAGTGTGGGGTTCAAACCGTAGGCTTTGTGTGGGAGCGGACGCATTCGTCCGCCCCGCGGAGCATGCGACGTGTGTCGTGAACCCACTGATCGCCTCGCCGCTGGCCTTTTTATTGCGCGCTTTGCGCGCAACTCCGGACGAATGCGTCCGGAGCTACACTGTGTGCTAGTCTGCCTGCTATGGCGAATCGTCCTAAGCCATTGAAGAAGCGCGCCAAACCGACTCGGAAGCCGATCGCGGTTCCCAAGACGGCTCCGGCGGCGAAGTCCACCGCCGCTCCACAAGGCAAGCATTTCCTCAGCGAAAAAGTGGGGCACTTCACCGAATCCGTCATCCGCGAGATGACTCGGCAGGCGATGCTGTATAACGCGGTGAACCTGGCCCAAGGATTCCCCGACTTCCCTGCTCCAGCAGAGATCAAGCAGGCCGCACAACGGGCCGTTGCAGGGGACGTCAATCAATATGCAATCACGTGGGGCGCGAAGAATCTGCGCAATGCGATCGCCCGACAAATGGGCGTTTGGCAGGGCATGACGGTCGAGCCGGAAAAAGAGATTACGGTGTGCTGCGGATCAACGGAAGCGATGATCTCGACTTTGCTGGCCGTGTGCAATGCGGGCGATGAGGTCGTGATTTTTGAACCGTTCTACGAGAATTACGGTCCCGACTCCGTGCTCAGCGGAGCAAAGCCGAAATTTGTGAAGTTGCGTCCGCCGAAAGACGAAGGAGGCGAGTGGACCTTTGACGAGAAAGAGCTGCGCCGCGCCTTCGACCGCCATACCAAGGCCATCATCCTGAATACGCCGAACAATCCGACGGGGAAGGTTTTCACGCGGGCTGAACTGGAGTTGATACGCGACCTGTGCGTCGAATTCGATGTTCTCGCGATCACTGACGAGATTTACGAACACATCCTTTACGACGGCACGAAACACATTTCGATGGCGTCACTCGACGGAATGCGCGAGCGGACGGTGACCATCAATGGAATGTCGAAGACCTACAGCGTCACGGGATGGCGCGTGGGTTGGGCCGTGGCGCCCGAGAAGATCACGAATGCGATCCGCAAGGTTCACGATTTCCTGACGGTGGGTGCGCCCGCTCCGCTGCAGGAAGCCGGGGCTGCGGCTCTGAGCTTGCCCGCAGAGTACTATGCCAATCTAGCCACCGGATACAAGGTGCGCCGCGATCATCTGATGCCAGCGCTGACTGCATCGGGGTTCAAATGCTTCCGTCCCCGCGGCGCGTACTACGTGATGACTGACATCTCAGCCTTCGGATTCAGCGACGATATTGCATTCAGCAAATATCTGGTACAGGAAATTGGAGTCGCCGCCGTTCCAGGATCGAGTTTTTATCGCGATCCGCGCGATGGGGCGAAGCAGGTGCGCTTCGCATTCTGCAAGAAGCCCGAAACACTCGACGCAGCTAGCCGCAAGCTAAGCCAGTTACAGACGAGATCTTCTCGCTAGACATCCATGAGAATCATCGCGTCACGCGTGTGGCTGTTTGGGTGGTTCCTTGCCTGGGCGTTAGTGGTGAAGCGGCCGACAGGCACGACCAGCGGACTTCTGCCCCAGCTTTCCTTTTTGTTCGGCGTATCCGGTGTCGTGGTGGGCTTGTATCTGTTCTTTCGCGGCTTCCGACTGCTGCAGCGCAAGCGGTGGATCGAAGACACGCCCGTTACCAAGATTTCGGCGGCGCCGCTCGGACTGGTCAAGGTCGTGGGCAAAGCGACTGGTCCCTACACGCTGCTTTCTCCTCTAGCCGGGGTGGATTGCTATTACTACCAAACCGTGGCACGAGACGGCACGAGCGGTCAGGACGACGAACACGCGGAGCCTCTTGTTGTGGAATCGATTCACGCACCACTTTTCGTAGAAGACGACACGGGAATGCTGATGATCGATCCACGCGGAGCGGAACTCAATCTCCCCGAGGAATACGACGAGACGATCGCCGGCACATCCGTATCGGAAGGCGGACGGCGCTTCCTGCGACGGCATGGCCTTTCGACGGCGACCAACACGACCGTTACCGAATATGCGATTAAGCCGGGAGATCCTCTCGTGGTGCTGGCTACGTTTCGAGAAAATACCATCGGTTCTCCTGGGTCTGGCGAGAATGGGGCCTGCATCAGCGCGGAGGCCGCCGACCTGCAGCGGCGAGAACGGATGGAGGCGATGGGCGTGCCTGCCAACGAAATGCCGGCACGAATCGAAGCGGCAAATACGGATTTTGATATCCAGCCGCGCGTGGCTCTCGGGATCAGCAATGATCGGCAGCCGTTTATTCTTTCGAGAGAGACTCCTCAAGGCATGATTGACGAACTGGCGCGGAGTTCGGTGCTTTCGATCTGGGGCGGGCCCGTACTCGCTCTGTTCAGCCTCGGCCTTGTGCTGCGCTGGATGGGAGTCTGGTAGGCGGGCTTTTCAATGCGGAACTGTCGCGTTGAAATCGAATGAAGACGCAGGGTTTCTCCACAAAAATGTGGAGTATACTTCGAGAAAGTTCCCAATCTTTGTTCAAGGAAAGCGGATTTATGGCTTCCAACTCTGTCGAGCAGGTGGCAGAACAGGTTCCGGCTGACGATTTTCAGGCGCTGGAACAGAAAATCTATCGCACCATAGAGATGTACAAGGCTGCTCGGCAGTCGCAAGCGACCGCCGAGCGCGATGCGCAGAGGCTGCGGCAACAGGTTGAAGACCGCGAAGAAGAATTGGTCCGGCTGCGCCGGGAAACGGTGCAGCTGAAGAAAGAACGCGAGGACATTCGCGGGCGCGTCGAGAAGATGTTGTCGCAGATCGAATCTCTGGCAGAAGCAAGTTAGGCCTGCGGCAAGCGGTAATAAAAAAGCCACTCTCTACGGAGAACCCTGAATGGCGACAGCAGTGAAGGATCCGGCAGCACGAGACGCGCAGAACGCCAGCGTGCGCGTGGAGATTTTCGACCAAGCCTACAACCTGCGTGGCTCCGACCCCGAATACATTCTGAAGCTTGCGGAATACGTCGACGCCAAGATGCGGGCCGTCGCGGAGGCCACGAACACGATCGATACGGTCCGCCTCGCCGTGCTGGCGGCGCTGAATATCGCCGATGAGTATCATCTTCTTCTCCGCAAAAAGCAGGATGGCGGAGCAACCGATTATCAGAAGCGCGCGCATCTATTAGCAGATGCGCTGGATGAAGTGCTGCAAGATCACCGCAAGGCAGGCTAATCTGCGGACGGCGGTCGTCCAGTCTGATTCTGATCGCGCTGTTTTCCGCTGCAGCGCTTCCTCAAGAAACAACTCTTCGCTCCCAATCCAACATCGTGCTCCTTCCTGCGCTCGTCAAAAACGCACAGGGCGAGGTTGTCTATGGACTTCAGGCTAAAGACTTCGTCATCGAAGATGACGGAGTCGAGCAGCCAGTCCGCCTCGACGATGTCCCGGAGGGCCAGCCGATCTCTCTGGTCGTGGCGATCCAGACTGGCCGCCGCGCGATGTATGAATTTCCTCGGATGCAGGGACTCAAGACGATGCTTAGTCCTCTCTTCGGAATGGGGACGGCGCGGGTGGCGATCGCCGAGTTCGACAGCCATGTAAAGATCATCCGGGATTTCACGAAGGATGAGAACCTGATCGATGCCGAACTTAACAATCTTCAGCCGGGAGACGATGGAGCGACGATTCTCGATGCCATCCGATTCTCTGTTGGACTACTGAAGAATGAACCGGAAGACCGGCTGCGCGTGCTGCTGCTCATCAGCGAGACACGCGATCACGGCAGCCACACAAAGCTTGAAGACGCGGTCGCAGCAATCGGACAGAGCAATTCCGTGATGTATGCGCTCGCGTTCTCGCCGGGGATTTCCAACATCCTCGACACGGGGCGCGGCACCAACAAGAACGAGATGCAGAACGGCGTGAATGTCATGGACTTGATGTACCGCACGGCGCAAGCCATGAGGAAAAATGTGCCGAGCACCACGGCGGCAATGACCGGCGGAGAGTACGAACTGTTCGTCACGCGGAAAAAGTTCGAAGTCCGGATGAACGACTTCACGAATCACCTGCACAGCCGCTACTTGCTGAGTTTCGCTCCCAAGGAACCGCATCCTGGGCTGCACCAGCTTCGCGTGCGTCTGAAGGATGGGAAAGACTCTGCCGTTCTGGCTCGCACGAGTTATTGGGTTGAAGGTCCGAAGTAGCCAGGACTGGATGAGTCTGAAATTCGACCCCAACCGGTTTCATTCCATCTTTTTTGCTGAGGCGGTGGGTACTTTCGTGCGGCAGTGCATAATCGCATCGTCGCCGAGCACGAATTGAACGTAACCGTGGGCCCGTCCGATGTTTACGCGGTTTTACTGGGTGAAATTATTCCCGTGTTGCAAACGGTCTGCCAACTATTTGCAGTCTTCCACTTGCCAAGCGCAGAAATTTTCCCTAGCATCCACATTGAAAGCCGACCTGCGGAGTTGGTGATGGCGGGTCACCGATATTTGAACCAATGCTGAATGAACGGGAGCTCGACTCGAACTAGGATCCGGTGAGCAGCGCTCCGCCATGCGGAGATGCCTAAAGGGTCTCGGCGGGCGCCCAACGTCTACCGACGGGTTCATTCTCGGCCCCGTCACACGGCTCAGCGGGTCGGCTTGATTTTCGCGTTTAGCTAAGGGCTCTAGAGGGCTTTCTGCTTAGCTTGCAACGTTGAACCCTTCCAATCTGTAGCTCCTTCGCTTATCCTGCATCTAATACCCAGTGTTTCCTCAACTTTTTCATATCGGAAGATTCTTCCTGCCGACTTACGGCTTCCTGGTGGCATTGGGAGTCCTGCTCGGCCTGTGGATCAGCGTCCGCAACGCGGAGCGGCTGGGATACGACGGGGATAAAGCCTGGAATCTTGGAATTCTCGTCGTGCTGTGCGGCATCATCGGCTCCAAGGTCCTCTACATCATCAATGACTGGAGCACCTATAAGGATCACCTAGGGGAGATCTTCAGCCTCTCGACTTTGCAGGCGGGCGGAGTGTTTTCCGGTGGATTGCTGGCCGCATTCGTCGCCGCAGGCTGGTATGTGCGAAAGCATCACATGCCTGCGCTCGGCACCTGTGACGCCTTCGCACCAGGCCTCGCACTCGGACACGCCATTGGCCGCGTGGGATGTTTCGCCGCGGGATGCTGCTACGGGAAAGAAACTCATCACTGGTGGGGCGTTGTGTTTCGAAATCCGCTGGCGAATTCGATCACTGGAACTCCGTTGAACATTCCGCTGGAGCCGACGCAGCTGTTTGAGTCCGCAGTGGAACTGGCGAATTTCTTCTTCCTGATGTGGATGCTGAAGAACCGGAAATTTGATGGCCAGATTATTGGCGCGTTCATGTTTATTTACGGCATCGCGCGCTACTTCCTGGAGTATTTGCGCGACGATCCGGGCCGCGGCTCAGTGTTCGGCGGGGTAATGACCGGGACACAGTTGA
Source organism: uncultured Acidobacteriota bacterium (assembly GCA_963819455.1). Classification (GTDB taxonomy): domain Bacteria; phylum Acidobacteriota; class Terriglobia; order Terriglobales; family Acidobacteriaceae; genus Sulfotelmatobacter. The sequence goes on along the minus strand of CAWFWF010000003.1, from coordinate 141,152 downwards.
TCTCTGTCGGATTGGTTCTCGCGGGCGGCCTGATCTGGTGGCTTCGTCCCGGGGCGAAATCCGCGCCAGCGCGAACTGTAAGTGCCACGCGATAATTTGCGGCGGCGTTACACTGATTCCGCGCGCGTCCCAAACTGCAGCGACGTCTAACCGATGGCATCCGAGCCGCAACAATTCACTACAACTCCGGAAGATGTCGGCAAACGTCTGGACCAACTTCTGGTCACCCATCTCGACGTAAGCCGGGCGCGCGTGCAGCAACTTATATCGCAGGAAAAAGTGCTGGTGAATGACGCTCCGGCGAAGTCTTCTCTCAAGCTTCGCGGAGGGGAGCGCATCAGCCTTGTGGGCGAAGCCGAGCGCCCGCCTCTTCGCGCTATCGCTGAGGAGATTCCCCTCGACATCGTCTATGAGGATGGCGATCTGGCCATCATCAACAAGCCTGCGGGGATGATGGTGCATGCGGGAGCCGGCGCGACCGAGGACCAGCGCAATCGCGGAACACTTGTGAATGCTTTGCTGCATCACTTCGCAGCGCTGTCGAGCATGGGTGGCGAGATGCGCCCCGGCATCGTGCATCGCCTGGACAAGGAAACCAGCGGCCTCATCGTCGTCGCGAAGAACGACGATGCGCATCGCAAGCTGGCCGCGCAGTTCGCCAATCGTGAGGTCAAGAAGAAGTACGTTGCCCTCGTCCACGGCTGGATGAAGAAGGATACCGGGACAGTCTCGGCCAGCATCAGCCGCGACCGCGTGCGCCGGATTCGTATGACGACCCGAGGCTCCGGCGGGCGCGAAGCCGTGTCCCATTACAAAGTGCTTCGGAGTCTGGATACTCCGTACGGAAAGTTTTCGCTGGTTGAGGTCAAGATCGACACGGGACGTACGCATCAAATCCGTGTTCACCTGTCGTCGCTGGGACATCCCGTCGTTGGAGATAAGCTTTACGGCGCACCGGCGGAGATGCGGCCTGGACGAGGCAAGTTCACCAGCCCCGACGCTATCTCTCTACCGCGAAATTTCCTGCACGCAGCGGAACTGGAGCTGGCTCATCCGCGCACGGCGGAGAAGATCGCCTTGAAAAGCCCGATGCCCGCGGAATTGCAGGCATTCTTGGAAAATGTGCAGAAGGATCCTGCAGATGGAAGATAAAGGAAAAGCTCACTGTAGGTCGGGGTGCGGGGAACCTCAGCGCGGCAGCGCAGAGTCGGGCTTTCTCGAAGTCCGAGAGTGTCTACCACGGGCCTCGCAGCGCCAAGTTATAATATGCAACCAGATGAATACTCTGGGGACGAAGCTGATCCGGACGGCAGCGATTCTCGTACTTGCCGCTTTCGCCGCGACCGCGGTGGCGCAATCGACACCTCCAGCGTCGAACACGCCTGATTCGACCCCTCCTGCCGCGAGCCCTGCTCCCGGAGCTGACGCCTTCTCAGCAGCAACCGCAATCGCCGGCGACTCCACCGCCCGCCGACAATAAGGCCGGTCAAAACGCCGCCCCGACGGAGGATGTCAGCCAATTCCCTGTTATTAAAACCGGCACCAACGAAGTGAACGTCGTATTCATTGTCACGGATAAACACGGACGCCGCATCACCGACATGAAGCAGAGCGACTTCAACATCGTGGACGACAACAAACCACCGCAGGAAATTCGCAGCTTCCACAACGAGACGAACCTTCCGCTGCAAGTTGGATTGCTTGTCGACGCGAGCAACTCGGTGCGCGACCGCTTCAAATTCGAGCAGGAATCCGCTATCGAATTTCTCAATCAGACGATCCACCCGCGATACGATCAGGCCTTCGTCATCGGCTTCGACGTGACTCCGGAAGTTACGCAGGACTTCACCGACAAGACAGAAGAGTTGGCGCACGGAGTTCACGAACTGCGTCCGGGCGGCGGCACGGCGATGTATGACGCGCTCTATTATGCGTGCCGCGACAAACTGCTCAAGGCTCCCAAAGTGTCGACGGTGCGGCGCGCGATCATCCTGCTCAGCGATGGCGAGGACAATCAAAGCCACGTGACGCGCGAAGAAGCGATCGAAATGGCGCAGCGCGCCGACGCTATCGTCTACACCATTTCGACGAACGTTAGCGGTACCAAGGGCGCCGGCGACAAAGTGCTTGAACGGATTGCGGACGCTACCGGCGGACGAGCGTTTTTTCCATTCCAGATTCGTGACGTGGCCAATGCTTTTGCCGAGATTCAAGACGAACTGCGAAGCCAGTACGACGTCGCGTATAGGCCGGCGGACTTCAAGGCCGATGGCCATTACCGCACGATCGAGATCGTGGCCAACGACCGCAAGAACTTTCGCGTCCGCGCCCGCCGCGGATATTACGCTCCGGCTCAATAAGACCTTCGAATCAGGAATGTTGCACAGAACATGCCCGGATACTCTGGCACTCCTCTTCCCAAGAAACTCGGCGTCAAAGACGGCTTCCGCGTCTATCTCGTGGCCGCTCCTTCCGAAGTTGTATCGGAGCTAAAGCTTCCATTGTCCAAGTGCGAAATTCTGAAGGAAAGCAAGGCCCCGCTCGACTTCGCTATGCTTTTCACCAAGTCTGCTGCCGAATTAAAGAAGGAATTTCTTAAAATCTCCAAAGCGTTGGCACCCGCAGGCATGTTGTGGGTCAGTTGGCCCAAAAAGAGTTCCGGAGTGGCGACCGATCTCGATGAAAACCTGATTCGCGAGATTGGGCTGGCCGCAGGCCTCGTGGATGTGAAGGTTTGCGCCGTGACCGAAGTCTGGTCAGGACTAAAATTTGTGCGCCGCGTGAAAGACCGCTGAAGTCGCAACGACCACTTCATCAATTGATGTTGATCTGATTTAGTTTTGCAAAAGGAACCCCAATGGTACGAGTAGGACTCATCGGATTTGGTTTGGCAGGACAGGCCTTTCATGCACCGGTCATTCGCGGCGTTCCAGGGATGGAACTTGCCTGCGTACTCGAGCGTCGCACGGACAATGCGAAGGCGAAATATCCCGAAGTGCGGATCGCGCGCACTCTCGAGGAGATGCTCTCAGACAAGAGCATTCAGTTATGCGTCGTGGCGACTCCCAATGATACGCATTATTCGTACGCGAAGGCGTGCCTCGAAGCGGGCCGCGATGTTGTCGTCGACAAACCGTTGACTCCGACGATGGCGGAGGCCGAAGAACTGGTTCGCCTTGCCGCCGATCGCGGACGCCTCATCACGGTGTATCAGGACCGCCGCTGGGACGGAGCGTTTCTCACGGTTAAGAAACTGGTGAACTCCGGTGCTCTGGGCAAAGTCGCCGAATATGAAGCGCGCTTCGACCGTTTTCGCCTCGATGCCAAAGCCGGCGCCTGGCGCGAGTTGTCAGACTTTCCCGCCGCTGGCGTTCTATGGGACCTCGGGCCGCACTTAATCGATGGCGCTTTGGTCCTTTTCGGAGAGCCTGAGAGCGTCAGTGCGACAGCTCTCCGTCAGCGCGAAACCTCGCAGATCGACGATGCCTTCGACGTGATCCTGCAGTATCCGAAACTGCGAGCCACACTGCGCGCGCGCATCATCGCGTACGCCCCCAGCCACCATTTGTTGCTTCACGGGACAGAAGGATCTTTCGTGAAGTATGGGATGGATCCGCAGGAAGAAATTCTGCGCAGCGAACATTGTCCGGACGGACCGGACTGGGGTAACAACTGGGGACTGGAACCGAAAGAACGCTGGGGTACTTTGACCCGAGTGAGCGAGCAGCCGCGCAAGATAGAGACCGAACGTGGAGACTATCGAGGCTTCTACGCGAACGTTCGAGATGCCATCGAGAAGAAAGCGGCCTTAGATGTCACGCCGCAACAATTTCTGCGCACGCAACGGGCGCTGCTCCTCTCACACAAGAGCAGCCGTGAGAAACGCACGGTTGGCTGGAATGAGCCCGTGTAAGTAAAGACGGCTCACGCTTCGCTACCAGACGTCGCAGCGCTTTCCTTCGGGCCGAACCATTGGTGCGTCCGCCTTGCAGCTCCACGCTTTCTGAAATTCAGGCAAGTTCGATAGCGGACCGATGACGCGATACTTCGCAATCGGATGCGGATCGCTTTGCACCATCAGCCGCTGCGCTTCCGGACGAATCTCATCTCCGCGAAATTGTCCCCAAGCAATGAAGAACTGTTGCTCGGGAGTGAAGCCATCCACATCGGCTGGCCTCGGCTTCCCCTCAAGAGATTTTTCGTAGGCTAGAAACGCGATCTTCGCGCCGCCCAGGTCTCCGATGCTTTCGCCGAGAACCAGTTTTCCGTTGTGATGGATGTCCTTCTCGATGAAGTAGTGATCGAACTGGTCGGCGACACACGCGCCACGCGCCTGGAAATCTTTGAGATCTGATTCCGTCCACCAGTTGCGCAAGCGTCCCAGGAAATCAAACTGCGCACCCTCGTCGTCGAAGCCGTGCGAAATCTCGTGGCCAATCACAACTCCGATGGCGCCATAGTTCACCGCATCGACGGCATTCATGTCGAACGCAGGCGGCTGCAGAATGCCGGCGGGGAACTCAATGGAGTTCATCAACGGGCTGTATTCCGCATCTGAAGTGGGGGGAGTCATTCCCCACCGGAGCCGGTCGACGGGCTTGCCAATTAGTTCGCGGTCATCCTGCTCTACGAACTTTCGTCCCGCAATCATGTCCTCGAACAACGTATCGCGCCGGATTTCGACGTGACTGTAGTCTTTCCATTTGTCGGGATATCCAATCTTCTGCTGGAAGGTGGCCACCTTGGCCATGGCCTTCTCTTTCGTGTCATCACTCATCCATGTACGACTGAGGATGTCGTCGCGCATGGCAGCCAGCAGATTGCGAACCATCTCCTGCATGCGCGCTTTCGCCTCGGGCGGGAAATATTTTTCGACATACTTCTTGCCGAGCGCGTCGCCGAACAACTGGTCCGCCGACTCCGCGCAGCGCTTCCAGCGCGGCTTCATCTCGGTGGCTCCGCCAAGATATTTGCCGTTGAAGGCAAAATTCTCTTCCACAAATGCCGCGGGCAGGAAGTTCGCGGTTGAATCCAGCACCTGCCATTTCAGATAAATCTTCCAATCCGCCAGGGTAGTCTGCTGCATCTGCCGATCGACTTCCTGCAGGAACTTGGGCTGGTCAACGTTGATGTCCACGTCGGTTGGCAGTTGCTTGTGCTTGAAGTAGGCAGCCCAATCGACATGCGGTGCCATGCTCTGCAGTTGGGCAAAAGTCGTGTTGTGATCGACAGACGATGGGTCGCGTAGTGCAACGTTGTCTAACGATGCCTCAGCCAACTTGGTTTCCATTCCCATCACGGTTTGCGCGCCTACTGCAGCAGACTTCGCATCCCAGCCCGCGAGCTTGAGCATTGCTGTCACGTGCGCTACATATTTTTCTCGAGCTTCTTTGAAACGGGCCTCGGGCTTGAGGTAATAGTCGCGATCGGGAAGGCTCAGGCCGCTGGCCCCGAAGTCGGCCAGCACCCATGAGGGCTTGTGGGGATCCTGCGAGCTGCCCATGGAGAACGGGGCGTTCACGATGATGTCATGCAGATCGGCCATTACCTGCTGCAAAGCGGATATATCTTTTGCGGCGTCGATCTTCGTAAACCATGCTTTGATCGGCTCAACCCCGCGTGCGTTCACGCGGGATTCGTCCATGCAGGCGCCGTAGTAATCGCCAATAATTTGCTCGGGAGTTCCCTTGGCCGCGCTCTTGTCAGCGGCCGCGGATTCCAGAATGTCGTGCAGCTTGTCTTTCGCCGACTCGCCCGCCTGCCAGCGCCTGCTCCAGCGGGTCATCGACGCGGGAATGGGATTTTTCGCGCGCCATGTTCCATTGGCGAATTCGTAGAAGTCGTCGCAAGGCGCAGCCTTACGGTCGAGATCATTTACATCGACGCTGTGAAGTGCGTTGTTTTGACTCGATAGAAGAGTCGAAAACAGAATCGTCACAGCAAAAGAAGTGCATCCCAAGAAAATATGACGACGCATAAATCCCTGCTTTCTGTATTCCCTTTTCAGTCACGTGCAATGGTGACTAAATTCCGCCCACATTTTAGACGACAACGAATGTCACGACCAATTCCTTATGGAAATTTCCCCGGAGCCGAGTATGGTCGCTTATTTGCTTGAAACCGCTTCGGGTTTCTGCTTGAATGCATCGCGCCCGGAGGAACCTTGAAAATTTACGACGTCACAGGCTATTTGATCATTCTGTTGTACGGCGCGGCATGCGTGTACTCTTCGCCAACTCATCTGGGCCCGTGGAAGGGGCTGCTGATCGGGGGATCTTATTTTATTTGCGCGTGGTTTCTTTGCGGGCTGTACCTGGCCGACATACTTCACATGGGAGTCGCGCACCGAGCACTCGACTACAAAACCTGGTTCATCAAGGTGGTTGCGCTTCTGAATAACACTCTCGGGCTTTATGTGAATCCAATCACGTGGGTCAACCGTCACCGGCTGCATCACAAAAACTCAGATCATGAGGGCGACCCGAACAAGCTGGATGGCGACGGTTTTTGGCGGACGATGTATCTATGCCTGAAGCCTTACCGCTGCATAGAAAATCTTGCGGCCGATGCCCAGATACTAGAAACGCCGGTGATGCGTTTCGTATCGAGCCCGATTTTCGCTTTGGTTGCGCAATGCCTGAACCTGTACCTGATGTGGAGGCTCGTCGAAAGCCTGAAATTTGCGCTGGTGATGTGGGTCGGTACGAGAATCTTCGCGGTTTGGGTCAACCTGATCCAAAATTACTGGACGCATACCAGGAAGTTTGGATATCGGCGTTACGACGATGAGCAGGACAATGCCATGAATATCGGCGAGTGGCTACCGGTCACTGCTACGTTCAGCGCCTGCTTGCAGAACAATCATCACCATTACCCAACCCTGCTGAGACTCAGCCATCACGAATCTGAATACGATTTTGGATTTATGACCGTGAAGGTCATGAAGGCCCTTGGGCTGGTGAAAGCGACGCAAAGAGGCGCGATTCTGCCCAACGACGTTCCGTTGGGAGCGCTAGATTTTTAAGCTTGTCTTGCCTTTGATTGTAAACGGCTCGATCGTCTGCCCGAAAAAGCCGGCAGCAATCTCCTGATTGTCGAGCCCGTAACGTTCGGGCCAGTGATCCGGGTAGTAGTATGTTCCGAAGATTTTGTCGATCCACGGAAAGTGGATGGCGAAGTTCTTGTCGATCCCTTCCTTTTGGGACGTGTGATGCCAATGGTGGTACCTGGGCATGACCACGTATTTCTCCAGCCATTTTGCATTTGGGCCGAAGTTGCAATGCGTCCACGTGGCGTGGAGGGTTACAAAGATCAAGTACGCCATCAGAATCGACTGCGAGAATCCAAGCATGAGCGGAGCGAGGATAAATCCGCGCACCAGTGTGTCATCGACAAAGTGCGAGCGAGAACCTGCGATCCAATCGAGGGCCTTCGAAGAGTGATGAATGGCGTGGAACCGCCATAAGAAAGGCACCTTGTGCAATGCCAGGTGGATGAAGTATTCGCACAGATCGGCCACCACCACCGCCATCAGAAATTGAACAAGCCATGGCAGGCGCGAGATCGCATGCTGTAAAGCCGGCACCCCGAGGTACTTCACCGCCTGAGTGGCAGGGAGCAAGACGAGAAAAGACAGAATCTGGATTGGAAGATGAGTCGACATGAAGTAGACGACATCCAGAGTCCACTCGCTACGGAATGTTCCTTGATCCTGATACTGGGGCCACAGCCTTTCCAGCGGGACATAGATGATCGCCATCAAGAGCATGTCCAGCAAGAACCAGTCCAGCCCAATGGCAGGCCCGTCGCGCAAGGGTTTATTGATTTGTACGCTGGAGCCACCCAGAGCCGTTGCCGCAAGAGCCAGCAGCATCCCCGCGAGCGGCAGGATCTTCCGCTTCCGCAAGATCGAAGAGATGATGGCAAAGACGACTGCGGCAATGATGAGGCATTGAATCAGGATCCTCATTGCGTGCATCGGGTAGTAGACACGTAGCTCAGGCGAGGTAAGCACTTGCGGGAAGTGCAGGCACAGCACCGCTCCGAAGGATAGAACGCCGCAGAAGGCAGAGAGGACTCCGCTCCACCAGCCAGTACCGAAGCCAGTTGATTCCGAATCGCCAAAGAATTTGTTGATTCTCTGCTCGATCATGAGCACCTACTGCGCTGTGCTAACCGCCGGCTTTGAGTTCCGTCAGAACCTGCTTGGCGATTTCTTTCAGCGTCTCGAATACTCCGACGCCCTGGAACGCCACGGCTTCGACGATGGCCTCGTTCTTCTTGCGAAGCTCGGTCGCAAGCAGATCGACTGGAAGGATGTTGGGAAGATCGCGCTTGTTCAACTGCAGGACGTACGGAATCTTGTTGAAGTCGTAACCGTGCTCTTTCAGATTCGACATCAGGTTTTCGAGCGCCTCGACGTTGGCGTCCATGCGCTGCTCCTGCGAGTCGGCGACAAAGACGATTCCATCGACGCCGCGAAGAATCAGCTTGCGGCTAGCATCGTAAAAAACCTGTCCTGGGACGGTGTAGAGGTGAATTCGAGTCTTAAAGCCGCGCACCGAGCCGAGGTCCAAAGGCAGGAAATCGAAGAACAAAGTACGTTCCGTTTCGGTGGCCAGCGAGATCATCTTGCCTTTCTGCTGGTCCGCAGTCTTCTGGTAGATCACCTGCAGATTCGTGGTTTTTCCGCCCAGTCCGGCGCCGTAATACACGATCTTGCAATTGATCTCTCGAGCTGCGAAGTTGATGAAACTCAAAGGCTTTCCTCGAATGCAGGCACTCCCCGGAGGGCTGCCTGGCGACACTTGTACCTTATTTGGAGGCTCGCGGTCTTTATATCATATGGGGGGTACCACCCGCAGGTTACTCAGGTGACCCCTCGCAAATCCGACCTCAGACTTCAGGCCTCGGACCTCAGAAATCGACTTCGGACCTCAGGCGTCGGACCTCAGACTTCACACTGGCACCAGTTTGAAGTAAGAAACTCCGGAGGTCAGAGGTCCGACGGCTGTCTAACGTGTCCCTGGAATTGGATAGAATCCAGCCTTGGTGTAGATGTTAAGGCCCTTCTTGTCGACCACCACTTCCAGCGTGCGGTAGGCTGAAGCGCCCGCGACTGCCTTGGGGTTGTAACCCAGCGTGTACTGGTTCCGTGCTTCAGACGTGATCTGCGCATACGCGTCTTCAATCGCGTTTCGCGAAAGCTCCGAGTTCACATCGCCTCCGCCGGTTGCGTTCGTGTATTTCGGCAAAATATTGCTATATCCCTGTCCAATCACGTGATGGATCTTTTCCACTTGCTTGTAGACCGGCAGCGCGCCTTGATCGAGGACGACCGCCCTGATCTGTATCCCATGAGTTTCGAGTAGTCGGAGCACGTCTTTATAGCTGGCCTGGCTGCCGCGCTCACGTCCGTCGCTGATTACCAGAATCACTTTGCGGCGCGTGCGGTCGCGCTTGCTGAGATCGAGAGCGGCCCGCAGGATCGCGTCGTTGAGGACGTGCGCTTCTTTCGGCGGAGTGTTGACCGGCGCCACGGGAGGTCCGCCCACTGGCATGCCGTTTACGGTGGGCCCGGACGCCAGTGGTCCGCCGAGAACCGGCGGCCCGTTTTCATGACCGCGAACCAATTTCATCGAATCCAGCGATGCTGTCAGCCGTTCCGATTTTCGGGTGAAGTCCGTGACCTGACTTACCGTGCTGCTGTAGGTGTAGAGGGCAACCTCGTCGTAGGGACTGAAAGCTCCAACCAGCGAACTGTAGGTTTGATGAACCTTTTGGACCGCGACATCGGCCATGCCCAGGTCGATAAGAACCGCCACGGATAGCTCGAATGGATCGCTGGTGAAATATGTCAGCTTCTGCGGCTTTCCATTTTCAAGGACGGTGAAATCCTTGGGGAGCAAGCCATCTACGCGGCGGCCGTTCCCATCCTTCACCATCACGGGAATCTGGACGAAGTTGGTCGTGACCGAAATCTTGTAGAGGTCCTGTCCCGGATTCACATCGTTTCTATGATTGGCGCTGGGTGTTGCGCCTGTGTCAGAAGGAATTGTGTCGATGGGTGGCATCGCCGGCGGAGGGGTCTTCTCCTGGCCAAAATCGTTCAAGTTCTGGGATGGCTTGGCACCCTCGCTCGATCCTTCCGGGTGCTCTGGGGTAGATCCGGGTCTCGGAGGCGGTGGAGGTTGGACGGTCGAAGGCGCATCCGGTATATCCGCTGGTTGAGACTGTGTCTGCGGCTGACTCTGGCTTCCTGTGGACTGCGCCATCAAGGTCGGAACCGCGAGAAGAAACAAACAAGCAAGCCCCAACCATTCACTTCGCGCCCTGGGGTCCCAACCATCCAGCCAATTTTCCCGCGTCATCGTTTCCTCGCCAGCCCCGCTATCGGGGAAAAACAATTTTTGCTTCTTGTGGGATGCCAATCCACCCCAATTTGGTGCATCTAAAGCAACAGGACTAGACTAACAAAAGAACCCACGAGAATCCTTGGATGCGCAAACGCCTGTCTTTTCATAGCCGTGTCGCCAACTTAGCTATTCTTCTCGCCTTTGCACTGGGGAGCGCCGCCTTCGCCCAGCAGTCGGCGCCGTCCGGCGGGGACCAGAAGCCGGACAACAACCAGCAGCCGACTGAGACTTTGAAGGTCAACGTCAACGTCGTGCAACTGTTCTTCAATGTCAAAGACAAGCATGGCGCACTGATTCCAAACCTGACCAAGGATGATTTCTCTATCGCCGAAGACGGCAAGCCCGAGACCATCAAATACTTCACGGCGGAGTCCAATCTTCCCCTCACGATCGGGATGCTGATTGATTCCAGCGGCAGCCAGCGCAATGTGCTCGACATGGAAAAGGAAGTCGGGGGCGCCTTTCTGCATCAGATTCTTACCGACAAAGATGAAGCCTTCGTACTCGACTTCAACGTGGACGCAACGCTCGTTCAGGATTTCACCCGCGACATCCATCGCCTGCAAAAGGCGCTGAACTCGGTGAAGATCAATTCGGGTGTGACCATGCCGACGTTGCCGGGCGCGGGCGGTGGTCCGGTGCCAACTGCAGCGAGCGCCGGAACGGTGCTCTTCGATGCCGTTTATCTTTCTTCCCACGACGTTCTCGCGAAGGAAGTCGGGCGCAAAGCGATGATCCTGCTGACCGATGGGCAGGATGAAGGCAGCCGTTTAAAACTTCTGGATGCCATTGAGGCTGCCCAAAAGGCAGACTCGATCGTCTATGTGCTGCTCTGCGCCGACCGTGGATTCTACGGCAGCATTCAGGGAGGCTTTTATTCCGGCGAGGGCGACATGCGCAAGCTAACCGAACAGACCGGCGGACGCGTCATTAACGTCGGCAACAAGTTCGACAAGCTGAAAGAAGCTTTTGATCAGATCGCGGCGGAGTTGCGCAGCCAGTACAACATCGGATTCACACCGACGAACACCAAGCAGGATGGCACGTACCGGAAACTGGAGATCAAGAGCAAGCAGAACTACAAAATCCAAGCGCGTGCCGGATACTATGCCAGCCGCAAGCAGGACTAAGAATTTCAAGCGGATCTTTCTGCGTCAGCCTTTTGCATGGTGCCAGGTGTTGAGAGTCGTCCTCAGCTTTTAGGCGTTCTCCTTTCACCGGCCTGATAAACTCCCTGCGAGGGTTTCGCCATGCCGCGCTTTTCCCGCCGCTCCTTCCTACACCTTTCCGCCGCCGCTTCCGCCGCAACCGCATTCCGGATCATGACCGAGCCCATGCTGGCTGCGGCGGCTCGCCGTCGCCCGCACTCCGCTGACGCCATCATGATCGATTCCAATGAAAACCCACTCGGTCCGGGAAAGGCCGCCCGCGAAGCCATGGCGGCGATCATTCCTCAAGGCGGGCGCTACCTGGACGACCTTACTGACGAACTCGTGAAGACTTTCGCGCAGATGGAAGGCCTGAACCCCGAATACGTGCAGGCGACGGTCGGCTCGACGCCCCCTCTGAGTCTGAGCGTTTTGGCTTTCACCTCACCGACGAGGAGTTATGTCACCGCCGATCCGGGATTCGAGTTGGGCATGATGGCTTCTGAGCATAGCGGGGCGCGCGTGGTAAAAATCCCGCTCACCAAGACTTACGCGCACGATGTCAAAGCCATGCTTGCGGCCGCTCCCGACGCCGGAGTTTTCTATATCTGCAACCCAAATAACCCCACCGGCACAATCACGGCGCACGCGGATGTCGAATATCTGGTGGCCAACAAACCCAAGGATTCCGTCGTCGTGGTTGATGAAGCGTACATTCACCTCGCGGAAGCGGCGTCCGCAATCGACCTGGTGAAGGAGGGCAAGGATGTCATCGTCCTGCGCACGTTCTCGAAGGCATACGGTCTGGCCGGCATACGCTGTGGAATGCTCATCGCGCGCTCCGATCTCGCCGCAAAAGTCATGCAGCGCGGTGGCTTCAATTTCATGCCGATTACCGCAGTCGTTGCGGCGACCGCTAGCCTGAAGGATCCCGCGTTGATTCCAGAGCGCCGTCGCATTAACGCCTCCGTTCGTCAGCAAACCTTTCAGTGGCTTGATCGCAATGGCTTCTCTTACATCCCCTCCGAGTCAAACTGCTTCATGCTCAATACCAAGCGGCCGGGCCAAGAAGTGAGGGATGCTATGGCGAAGGAAAACGTAATGATCGGCCGTATCTGGCCAATTATGCCAACGTATGTGCGCATCACCGTGGGCACCCAACCAGAAATGGAGCAATTCCAGGCGGCCTTTCAAAAAGTCATGAAATCATGATGAAGTGCCGCCCAAAAAGGCTCGCCGGGCACGAGAATGCGCGCCCTGCCGCTGAAATAAAAAAAGCCACGCTCAATGCGAGCGTGGCATAGTGTTCCCCCCGGAAAAACTTTCTTACTGCGGCGTCAGCAAGAACGCGCGTTCCTGGCCATTGTGTGTGCCCATCCCTGCAATTTGCCCGGCAGCATTGATGCCGTCGGCCTCGATCAGGACCCACCCCGATCCAACAGGAATGAGAGAATTCAGGTCGCGAATTTTCCCGCCGCTGTAGATAAACGCGTGGTACGTACCACCGAAGGTTGATCGCCCAACCACGGTGCCAGAGTCATTGATGCTCAATGCCCAGATAGAACTCGTACTGCCGGCGAACGTACCCAGATCCTTTAGAGGGCAGGTCGCACAACTCGTGATGAATCCGTGCGCCAATCCATTCTTCGTGTATGCCAACCCCGCAATCTGACCCTTGTTGTTGATGGCAAACGCCTGGCTCCAAAGCCCGCCGAGTGTTCCCATCTTCGTCATCTTTCCGCTCTGCCAAACGAAGCCGAAGAAGTTGCCCGCGCTGTCGTACGAGGTGCCGGCGATCACGCCTGACTTGTTGATCCCTTGAGCGACGTTCCACCAGTCGACATTCTTTGATCCAAGGGTCCCGAGGTCTGTCATCTTTCCGTTCTTGTACAGAAATGGATGATTTTCGCCTTTCGTTGTGACTGCTGATCCAACGACCTGACCGAGATCGTTCAGGCCGTAAGCGACCGCGGAGCCTCCACCAAGATCGCCGATATCGACCAGCACGGATCCGCTCGAAAGAAATGCCCGATAGGTATTGCTCGAATTCACGGAGTACCCGGCAATCTGACCTGAGGTATTGATGGCATTGCCAATGCCCGAATTTCCACCGAGCGTACCCAAGTTCGTCATCGAACCTTTGCTGTAAACATAGGCATCGCTGGTGCTGGTATTTCCCGTGGCGCCCGTAACCATGCCGCTCGCATTGATTCCCTGAGCGACACTGTAGCCGCCACTGCTCAGAGTCCCAAGGTCCGTAACGGAGTAAGACGATTGTGCAGAGCAGAGCGTGGGAGCGATTGCAACGCACAGCGCACAAATCGAAGCGGACAGACTGGAGAGTATTCGCATGCAATTTTCCTCAAGGCTGGAGTTAGACAGCGCGATTCTTCCATTCTGTTGCACAGTAGTTGTCAAAGTTTTGTCAAAACGAGGATGAACCGCCGTAAGCTCGGCGGCGGGCGAGGTCGTCCGGGCATCAAGCATCTAACCCTGCGGCACCTTTGACTCTGAAGTCGCCTTCGTTCCCTCTAGTACAATCGAGCGGTGAGCGACGCCGTCCGCATCGGAATTCTGGGCGACTTCAACGCCGATTTTCGCTCACATCACGCGACCAACGAAGCCCTGCAGCACGCCGCGCGCAAACTTGAGATGAAAGTGGAATCTGAGTGGGTGCCAACTCCCTCTCTCGCGAAGGCCGGCTCCGATGAGAAATTGGAAACCTACGATGGACTTTGGGCCTCACCCGGCAGTCCTTACAAAAGCCTCGATGGCATGCTCAAAGGAATTGAGTTCGCACGCCGTCGCGACTGGCCTTTCCTCGGGACTTGCGGCGGTTTCCAGTATGCGTTTATTGAATTCGCACGAAACGTGCTTCACATCGCAGACGCCGACAGTGCCGAGAACAATTCGGGATCGAAAAATATCATCATCTACCCGGTCGCCTGCGCGATGCCCGATCGCAAAGGCGACTCGCCCAAACTTTCCGGTAGCGTCCCGGAGATTCGATTACGCCCCGGTTCCTACCTGCAATCTTTCTACGGGAAAGACAAAGAAACCGTGAGCGAAGAATTTTTCTGTAACTTCGAGATCAATCCTGACTTCGAGTGGGCCGCCATGGAAGCCGGATTTCCGGTCGTCGCACGTGGCCCGGCTGGCGAAATTCGCGCCATCGAATCTCCAACGCACCGCTTCTTCATTGCTACTTTATTTCAACCACAACTTTCGTCGTCGGAGAAGAATCCTCATCCTGTTGTTCTGGCCTTCGTTCAGGCAGCCGCGGATTGGGGCAAGAAGAAGCTCGACGACAGCGTCCTCGAGTAGAAGAGGCGCTGGACTCTGACTTCGGGCGTTGGACCTTCGACCCTAGCGGAGTTCCGCTAGGGATTCTGGAAGTGAGAGGGCTAAGGTCGGAAGTCTGAGGTCTCCGGTCCGAACTGAGGTTACGAAGGTCGCGATTACCTCCTCGTTACCGTCCCCGCACTATCCGTATCTGGAGCACTTCGAATGATGGCGGGTAGACTCATTTTCATCGGTCGCCCTCCCCAAGGCCGCGCCCGGAAGGAGACTATTTCCTCCATGCACCCGCAGCTGATGCATTCGTTCCGGATTCCGTTTACCACCCTTGTCAGCTACATTCCGGTCATCGCGACCGTAGTGACGACCTTCTTCAGCATCATCCTGGCCCGCGCCACTCTGCGATATGTCGAAGCTACCGACAAAGGACTGGCTCTGGCGCGCGACGAATTTGAACGCGAGTGGACTCCGGATCTCCACATCAAGCTCGAACGAATTTCCTCCAGCGAGGCGCGCATCATTGTCACGAATCTCGCGAAGACTTCGGTTCTGCTGCAGTTGCTTCAGTTGCGAAAGTTGTCGCACGCCATGCCGTTTGAACGTTGTCGCGTCAACGATCCACTGGTGGGCGGCATGACGTGGACCCAAGACTTGGGTAAGCGCATTCTAGCGTGCACCGGATATGAATTCGAAGGGCCGATCGCGACCGCCATGACGTTTTATGCGGCGGGACGCATGTATCGTACGGACTGGTTCCGCTCTCAAATTGTTGTGAGGGAGGGACGCATCGTCAGCCTTGAGCCTAGCACCATGCCCACGCGTCGAGTGCGCCAGGTTGAACGCAAGGGACCCGAACGCCGCCGAGAATTCGTGCAAGACGTGACCGCAAATGCCGATCCTGAGAAGGACATCGCGGCAACGCCGGCAGAAAAATACTTCAGCGCCGGAGTGTAAGTTGCGGGTTTGGTTCGACTCGCCACAAATCTTGAGATCACAATTTGTGATCTCAAGATCGAAGCGTGCGAATCGGGTCAAGACACGCACTGTGGCGATTTCATGGGAAAATCGCGCTTGTTTGGCTGGACTCAGTGTCCCCGCGGACAGGGATGCAACAAGAGTTTCCGGAATTGAACTTCGCTGCCCTAATTATTCGAAATTCTTCTTCTGTCTGATCTCGCCGCTGCTATTCTGAATATGAATTTTGAAATCACAATTTGTGATCTCAACTCTAAGTCATGACAAAATCAGCACTGGCAGTTTCGAAAAAAGTTGATTCGAGAATACTTGTATTGCGCGGCCAGAAAGTCATTCTCGACACGGACATCGCTGAGCTCTATGGAGTCGGGGTTCGGCAGTTGAATCAGCAGGTCAAGCGCAATGCGAAGCGATTTCCTCCCGCATTCCGTTTTCAGCTCTCTGCGCAAGAATTCAAAATCTTGAGATCACAAAATGTGATCTCAAGTTCGGGCCACGGCGGCGCCCGTTACCGGCCTTACGCTTTCACCGAACACGGCGCGATCATGGCCGCAACCGTGCTTAACTCCGATCGCGCGATCGAAATGAGCGTCTTCGTCGTGATGGCTTTTGTTCGGATGCGGCGCGCGATCGCCACGAACCGCAATGTCCTAGCCAAACTGGCGGAGGTTGAACGCCGGCTTGAAGGCCACGATGCCGAGATCCAGGATCTGATGGATGCCATCCGCGAACTCATCACTCCGCCGGATCCTCCACGCCGGAGAATCGGCTTCGAAGCCCCAGCGGAGTCGACGAAGAGCCGAAACAAAAGTGTGAAAGGTCGAACCCTGCGCTTCCCCGAGAGCACCGGCTGAGACGCGTCTAGACTTGTAGGCATTAGCTCCTTCCAGTTCCGGTAACCTTACTGACGGCCGGCGGGTTCTCTCTGCCCTTCCTCAAGTTCCTACGATTACTGCCGATCCTGTCTCTCAGGAGACTACGAAAATGATCACTCCAATCAACAGTGTCCACCCGGCCGACGCGCGGCAAATAGCACAGCCATCAGCGGAGCCAAAGCCCGATCCTCGCGCACAAACTCCACCGGTTCCAAAGAGCGGAGCCCTCTCCCAGGACCAAGTGACTCTAAAGAGTGCGGGGCAGCCCGACCATGACGCGGACCGAAAGTAGATGCTCATACTGATCGACCTGCGGCAGAAAGTCGTCATCAGGTGGTGACGAACGTTCGCCTGATCCAGCGCATTGAACTCAAGACTATTTATCGAACTGCCGATTCAGACCACCTATGATTAGTTCAGGAGCCAGCGTTGCCACTCACTATCCCAGTCAGGCGTCGCAGCCGGCCAGTCGCCCAACGCAAACGCAGCAGACCGAATCGTTACCTCAAGACACAGTCAAACAACTGTAGAGCTCGGGCGACGTCGACCACGACGGCGATACCAAGTAACTTCAGCAGAGTTGCAACAACACCTCCACGGAGGAGGGGTTGGCAAAGCCCGTCCTCCGTTGGTGGTTTATGCAGAGCTGACACTGGACTCGCTCATCTCTCCTTCAGCGAACAGACTCTCGTGTACGAATCCAATTCGCGAAGGACGAGGTTGAGCGTGGCGACTCTGATAGTCCGTGCAGTACAAGACATCGATCGTCACTGGACGAACCATCCCGCCGAATGTACAGGAGATTGCACGCTTGGCGTTCGAGCCGTACTGCACGTGCGCGTGGCAGCAATCCGCGCACAACGGTTTCGGCTTCTCAGCTTGCGTCTTGCTGCTCACGACACGAATGCCGTTTACGATCAGCCTTATCAAGAGAAACAAAACAACATGCATTGCAATCCTCCTTTCTTATCCGACTAATCGCAGTAACTTAGTCGCGAATTCCGTGACTCGGCCCTGCGAACATTAGTTCAAGGTCGTCGGACTTCTGTTCCAATCCGAGCAGCAGACCCTGAAACTCCGCCATGGTTTCCGCGGAGGCGTGTGCCTCCACAAACTCGATGGCTTCAGCTTCAGGAGCATCGGGGAAGAATCGTCCGTACAACTCGATCTTCTGAGTGTCCGCTGCTTTGCCCAGGTAGAGCTTGTAGTCGATACGCCCAGGACGCATTAGCGCCGGGTCAAGCGCCTCGATGTGGTTGGTTGTCATCACAAAAAGCACGTTCTCTGGAGCGTGAAAACCATCCAGCACACTGAGCAATCCCGACAAGCTCACACAGAAAAGATCCGACGGATCGCCATTCGCACGTCGCGAACCGGGCGGAGTTCGCTCAGCCTCGCTTGCTTCCGCCCGGCGACTGCCGGTCTTCATGCAATCGATGTCCTCGAACAGCACAACTGCACCCTGAGGTACATCGTTGATCGCGCTCTTCAGAGTTCGATCGGTGAACTCGGTCAGATTGACGGCATACACAGACATACCGAACTTCGCGGCTACGCCTGAAACCAGAGAAGTCTTTCCGGTTCCCGGAGGCCCATAGAGCAAATAACCGCGGTGATAGGGCACGCCCAGGCGCCGATAACGATTGCGCGAGGAACGGAACGTTTCAATGTCCTGTACCAGGCGCTCCCGTTCGCCATGCTTCAAAATCACCGAATCGAGCAATCGCGGAGTGTAGCCCTTCACACAAGTCCAGCCCTCGTCGTACACGTACAGATACGACGCAGTCTTTGTCTTGCGCTGGTGACACGTTACGACCTCATCCACAAACTGCTTCAAGAACTTCTGCTTCCGTCCGATGGTCCGGAATGTCAGCGACTCGATGCGGCGCGGAGTCCAACCCTTGGTGTCTTCGCTCCGCGAGAACCATACCCAGAACGGACGGCCGCCGTACCAGAAGCGGTGACGGCCCGGGGCAGGGATCAGCGCCGTTCCCTGACCACGTAGTGTCGTGTCGAGATCGACGCGACGAATACGCTCAAGAAACTCCTGCTCCAGAAACCATTCCTTGATCCACGAGAAGGCAGCATCGTCATCCTTCACCGTGATCATCATGGTCGTCTGCTCGACGATCCAGTACCAGAGATCCATCGGCAACTGGCGCAGGTACACGCTGATACCGCCGATGATCATCAGTAGAAGACCGCCCGAGGCGAATTGGTTCTGTCCACCTAGAATTTGTCGTAGGAATTCAAAGATATTTTTCATAGCGTTTTCTAACCGACTCGAAGTCGAAACCCTTTTCGCCGATGGAACTCGTGCGGACGAAAATCTGCTGCGTCTTCCGGTTCGCTCAACTCAGAGCAAAAGTTAGAAGACTAGATACGCGTCAGAAGAAGGCGGGCAACTCCGCCACGCGGTCTTCTGCTGCAATTTATTTAGGTTTTTGCGGAAGGGTGCGAGGAACGCTTAACGCGATCGAAGCGACGCCCTATTGCAACCCAGCCAATTATCTGGCGTCCGTTGCCCGTGCAGTGTTTTACCGATGAAGTGAGCCATTTGGGCGTCCTTTCGTAGCGATGAGATGTTTGAAGATGCCATAACTCGGGAAATCGCGCAAGAGAGAAATCAGTTTTAAAGAAAACTTCGCAAGATGATTTGATAACGCAGGGCAATCAGGACTGGGCAAGTTCGAATGCCGGATAGCTATCCGATATTGCCACGAAGGCATCGACCGGCGAGCCCGCAGGGATGGGGAAGTATCGCTGCACTTCATTCTTGAAGCTGTCGAGATAGGCTTTCAGGATCGGAAGCTTTTCCGCACTATCGAGCTGGCGAAGGCGGAACTTGAGCCTCTTACTTCCCTTCTTCAGCGTAATTTCACCGGCGGCTTCGGCATTGCGCACCCATTGTGTACGTCCGCGCGGCGCGACGAGATATTGCCGACCGTTTAACGCGAGTAAGTCGACGGGGGTCGAGAAGAGTTTGCCAGACTTGCGGCCTCGTACTTCGAGAAGATAGATGTGTGCAGGACCAATACCCAAGCCAATCAGAAATCCGAAGGTTCGGTTAAAGAATTTTTCGAACGGAGTTGGTTCGCGGAATTCAGGAAGAGCGGAGTTCATCCGAAGATTATAGTCGGACACTTTTGGACGGAGTTGTCGTAGCGGCTAAGCTTGTTTCACAAATCGAAGTGACGCCGAGTTCATGCAGTAACGGAGATAGGTCGGAGCCGGACCGTCTTCGAACACATGGCCGAGATGAGCATCGCACTCCGTGCAGGCCACCGCCGTACGGTCCATGCCTAAAGTCGAGTCGCGAATCTCAGTCACATTCTCGCGGGCAATTGGCTGCCAGAAGCTCGGCCAGCCGGTGCCGGATTCGAACTTGGTGGCGGAATCGAAGAGCGCATTGTCACAGCAGATGCAGCGATAGATTCCCTTGTCGTGCAGGTTCCAGTATTTTCCGGAAAAAGCCATTTCCGTGTCGGCGCGTCGCGTGATGTCGTAGGCGTTGCCCGAAAGCTGCTTGCGCCATTCGGCGTCGGACTTGATCACTTTCGCAATCGTGGTTTTGTTTAGCCGCTGGCCGGAGTCGGAAAACAAAACGACCGTTACCTCTTTCGGTTCGGCGGCCGCGCTCGCTACTTCAAGAACGCTCGGTTTTCTCCATTGCCAAAGAGCCAGCCCGGCCACTGTAGCGAGCGACGTACCGATAAAAGTGCGGCGACGGAGATCTGGTGGAGTTTTTTGTCGCTCGACCGAATCGCCGGGAATGGAAATCCGCAGATCGGTCTTGTTGCGTTCTGAATCCTGGGGCATTCGATTTCCTACTTTCCCGTGTACAGATCCGGAAACTGCTGTTTCAGGTGTTCGACCTTTGGCGCGTCGTTGAACATGATGTAGGGCTGGTTCGGATGCAGGGCGGCGTAGTTTTGGTGATATGCCTCCGCGGGATAAAACGCCTGCAGCGCGACCACTTTCGTGACGATCGGGCCTGAGAACACCTTCGCGGAATTCAGTTGCGCGATATACGCCTCAGCGATGTGCTTCTGTCCATCGTTGGCGTAGAAGATGGAGGACCGATACTGCGTACCTTCGTCCGGGCCTTGACGATTCAGTTGCGTCGGATCGTGCGCCACCGAGAAAAATACGCGCAGCAATTCACCGTAGGTGATCTGCGATGGATCGTACACAATCTGCACAGACTCGGCGTGGCCGGTCTCGCCGGTGCTGACCGTTTCGTATTCGGCAGCCTTCGCCGGTCCTCCTGAATAACCGGAGGTGGCGCTGATCACGCCCTTCACATGCTGGAAGACAGCCTGCACTCCCCAGAAGCATCCGCCGGAGAGCACCGCAGTTTGCTGGCCGGAAGCAGAGGTGCGCGGGGCGTCGACCGCCGGCGCGGGCACGGCGGCATTGGGACTAGCCTTCGCAGTGCAGGCGGTCGTCGCGAGCAAAGATCCCAAAAGAACAATGGCAGCGCTGAACGATTGCTTCATAGTCGATTCTCCTTTGCAGCTTGAGTACGGATCAGAGTGGGCTGCCAGATTGGAGTGACTGGGGCGCCAAAAGTTTCAAGCGAGGCTCAGACAAACCAAGCGGCCCGGTAGACGTTGTCAGCGGTTCTTCACATAGTGATGTAGCGCCGCAACTTCTCGCTTGCTTTTTCGCTTTATCTTCGCCAATAATGGCGCATGGCCATCACACGCAGGCAGCGCGAAGTGTATGACTTCATTTCACGATTCGTTACCGAGAACGGCTATTCGCCGTCCTTCGAGGAAATTGGTCAAGGGCTCAAGCTGAATTCCCTGGCCACGGTCCACAAGCACATCACGAACCTGGAGAAAAAGGGCCTGTTGACCCGGGATTACAATCGCAGCCGCTCCATCGACCTGGTGCCGCCGAAGGGCAAGCTGAAGCAGTCGATGAACGTCAATACGGGGCTAGTACTGCCGCTGCTGGGGCGGATCGCGGCGGGCCAACCGATCGAGGCGGTGGAAAATCCAGAGACCATTTCGTCTGGCGGATTTCGTGCGCTCGAAAGAAGTCTTTGTACTTGAAGTTCGTGGAGATTCGATGCAGGACGAGGCCATTCTCAACGGGGACTACGTGCTGGTTGAAAAAGCCCGCACTGCGCACAACGGTGACATCGTCGTGGCGCTGGTGGATTCGACCGATGCAACTTTGAAACGCTTTTACCGCGAGGGAGAAACCATTCGCCTGCAACCCTCCAATGCAACCATGAAACCCATCATCGTTCCGGCGGCGTCGGTGGATGTGCAGGGACGGGTGATTGGGGTTTTGCGCAAGTATTAGAGGTTTCCTTGTTGGAGCGGTGATTATTTCTGTGACAAGCTGAACACATGCAATCAAAACAAGTGGAAATCGACCTCGACAGCGATTTTCACTGCGACGGGCCCATCTCCCTGCCGTTGGGCCGGCTTGAATTTCCACGCTCCGACTGCACTCACAGCCTGCTCATCAAGGCCAGCTCCCAAGGGACTCAATATCTCAATATTTTGCGGATTTCCCTGCTCGTCGACGATCAATCCTAACGTCGCAGCGCCTCGCAGTTTCAGTTGCCTCGCCGCAGCGCTGAATTCCGGTTCCGGAGCAAACACCTGTTTTGGAGGAGAAATATCTTTGGTCACCTTATGTACGGTGAGATAGTTTGATTTGGGAACTTCCACCTTAACAGCTTCAGCCTTTGGACGCAGATCTGCGCGCCCGTTCACACCAGGAATGGAAAGCAGTTCTGTCGAGAAGCGACATCCTGAAAAATTGGGATCATTTACTTCGTAGAGGCCTGCTGATACGCAGGTTTGCCAGTAAGTTGGTAAAAGGCCGAGAAGACTGTCATTGTCACTCAAGAAAATTTTAGCCATCGCCGCGTCGAGTTGTTCCACCGATCTATCAGGAGTGATCGCTACTTCAAGTTTGACGGGCCAGGCTTTCAATCGTTTTTTGGGATTCTCAATCGTGAATTGGAACCCATGACCTGTCGAGACTACAACCAACCGTCTGGCCTTGATCGCTAGCGACGATCCGCCGACTCGAATCTCGGTGACGAGTAAAAAACCGTCGGCGGTCCACGCTCCAGGATGTACCTTCCCGAGCGGCGCTCCATCCGAGTCATACTTGACATCATTGTTCGAATAAAATTCGCGGAGAAGAAAGATTTTATTTACGTATTCGCTTTGCAAATGCTGCTGAAGATCTGGCGCTTGTGAATGGGCTTTTACGCCGATTAGGAGAGCAAGCAGCGGAATCGCTAACACGGATCTGTGCCCTAACATGGGCGCAATCTTACGTCGACAAAAGTTTCGTCACAAGAAAAATGCCCGGAAGGGGATCCCGGGCATTTCAGAAGATTCCTGGGCGACTGACTTACCCGATGTGCTTATTCAAAGCTTGGGCGATGGCATCTTTGGGTTTATAGCCGACCAACTGCTCGACGACCTGTCCGCCCTTGAAGACCAGCAGCGTGGGGATGCCGGTCACTTTGTAGCGCATCGGCGTCGCGCTGTTGGCGTCGACATCCATTTTGCCGATCTTGATCTTGCCCTGATACTCGGCAGCAAGTTCCTCGACGATGGGAGCGATGGCGCGGCAAGGGCCACACCAGGTTGCCCAAAAGTCCACCAGAACGGGCGTATCCGATTTCAGAACATCCTGATCGAAGTTCGCATCGGTCACTTCGACAATTCCATTACCTGCCATTTTCTTTCTCCTCGCTGTAACGCCGCGATTTTCGGCGGACGCTCCATCGAATCAGGCGCTGCCGGTGTTGGCGATTTGTATGAGTGCTGCCCCTGTGGGCCCGAACTCTTTATCGTACCACCGAGTATAGATGCAATCGAGGAGGAGAAAGTCGCAAGCCAAGCGCAGGGCGTTGTTCGAATTCAGGGTTAGGGTTGGGACGTCCCCGGCAAGGACTTAACGTAGCTAACTAGCTGCCAGCGCTGAGGTTCCGGTAGTTTGGACCAGACGGGCATTCCGTGCCGGACGACACCGTTACTAAGCACCCAGAACAGAGCTCCGGGGGTTGCCTGCTGCACCTCGGGGGCGCGCAGACTGGGGCCCTTCTTGGCGGATTTTCCGCCTTCTCCTGTCGCTCCGTGACATTCGGCACAATGCATTCCGTAAAGCTTCCCGCCGGCCATGACGGCGTCGCCGTCGCGCTCCAAAGGGTTGCGGCGAGCCCTGGCTTTGCCCGGAACCTTAGTCAACTCAGCGTAGAGAGAACTATCGCTCTTGGCGGGCTCAGGCGTCGGAGTTTGCGCCACGGCGGACCATGCCAGCAAAACAATCAGAGCAACGCCGAAGAGGGGAGATGTGCGGCCATGGGAGAGTGCTTTCATTTTTTCACTCAACAAGAATTTTAACCGGGTAACGTGGTTGGCGATCCGAACATGAGTCACCATTAGCGGCCTCCGAAGAGTCGCGCGACAGCCGACCCAAAGCCGGAAAATTCATGCGATACGCCCCATCGCAGCAGAAATCGGTGGCTGTCGTCGTTCAGGCCGAAGCCGGGTGAGACCCGCAATGTCCACGAAGACGGCAGATTCCACGCAACGACTGGCGCCAGATAGTGAGACGTGTTGTTCAGACCGAAGCTGTAACGATCACCCAGGCCACCGTAGAGTTCGACTCCTGCGATGAAATTCTCCGGGCAAAAATTGCATCGATTCGGCGAAGCCTTCAGAGACAGTGGGCGACTGGCACCGATCGCGTAGCCGAACTCCCAAGGCTCGTTGGCGAGGTTCTTGGTGGCGATAGTGTTCTGAGCAACATTCCATCCTTTGAATGTTTTGGAAAGAAGCAGCTTAAACTCCAACTCCTGCTGGTGTTCCTGGCGCGCTTCGGAGTTCGGATCACCGTTGTCGGCCTCGCCATCGTGACCCTCGATCTCTTTGAGAATCTTGTCAGCTCCGCTGATGTGTTCGTATTCGACATAGAGAACGGGATTGATGAAGTGCTCGTGCTGGAGCAGGCGAAACCGATTCTCCAAGCGAAAGCCGGTGAATATCGTGCTGTCGTTGAAAGTGGTCTGGCCGTCGAGATACACCTCGGTGGTCCACCAGGCCGTGGCACCATACTCGAATTCCGTCCAAAAGGCATGGAAGTCATTGCCCCCGCGCTGCGTGCCGAAGGTGGAGAAATATTCGACCTCGAGGCTGCCCGGTTCTTCCAAATAGTGATCGTAGGTAACGATATAAGGACTTTCCTGCGCCGATGCGGAGGGAATCGCGACCAGTAAGAGTGCGAGAAGGAAAACTGGGATCGCTGCGAAAGCCCGAAGATGCGGGGGGCGAAGGCGGCGCAGTGAAGAACAGACGCGAGTTGGAATTGTAGGCAAGCGGAGATTCTCGGTTTCTATAGGAGTTTAAAACTCAGTTGCGACTCTGTTGCATCTACTAGTCAAACTATTGAGAGGCTACTAGTTCTTCTAGTTGCAACCGAGTCGCATCTAAGATACATTCATAGTGCCGGAAGCATTTTCCATCGTCAAGCGCCGGGCGAAAGAAACCGTCGCACTGCGATTGCGACAAGATGCGACATCGGAGGACCACATATGCCGCTTCCCCAAACTGAAATGCCTGGACGCCTGCAGGCGCACTTCTCCGAGCGCGGAATCCGTATGACCCAGCAGCGGCGTGCGATCTTGAGCGTGATCGAAACCGCGACCAAACATCTGGACGCGAGCCAGATTCTGCGCAAGGCGCAAAAGATCGATGCCAGTGTCGATCGCAGCACGGTGTACCGCACTCTGCGACTGCTGAAGAGGCAGGGCTTGATCGACGAACTTGACCTGATGCACATCAATGGCGAGGGGCACTACTACGAGCGGAAACTTGACCGCGACCACATTCACATGGCGTGCCTGCGTTGCGGCCGTATTACCGAATTCGTGAGCGACAGTTTTGAGCGACTGAAGCAACAGGTGGAGAAAGATTGCCGGTTTCGCGTCCTGGTGTCGCGCCTCGAGATTGGCGGATATTGCTCTTCGTGCCGTGGCACGCAGTGAGTCGACGATGAAATTCCGTTTCCTGACAGCAGACGACGCGGCAGAGTGGTCGACGCTCCGCCTAGAAGCATTGCGACAGGATCCCGAGGCATTCGGATCGTCCGAAGAAGATCATTCATTGCTTACACTCGATGAAATCGGACGGCGGCTCGATCCGGGAACCGGAGACTCGTTTGCAATTGGGGGCTTTGAAAATGGGCGGCTAGCGGGTATGGCCGGCTTCATGCGCGATAAGGGACCCAAGCGGCGACACAAGGGAATGGTCTGGGGCGTGTACGTCACGAAGGCGCAGCGTGGCAAAGGTGTCGGCCGGAAAATGTTGCAGATGCTGCTGGAGCGCGTGATGCTCACCGAAGGAGTCGAGCAAGTTTTGATTTCGGTGGCGACGACCCAAACGGCGGCCAGTGCTCTTTATCGGTCTCTAGGGTTCCGTCCATTCGGACGGGAGCCTCTGGCGTTGAAGGTCAATGGGCGCTTCATCGACGAGGATCACATGATCCTCGTACTGAAGAAATCTAGTGCCTTGTAGCCGGCTCTCCCTCTTCGACTGAATTTCCAATTATCTTTGGGCAAAGAAAAAGCGCCCTCGACCAGTTTGGTCAAAGACGCCCGGCAGCCCTCCCCTAAGGAACCGCCAAAATCGATAGCTAAATCATAGGCGGCGAGGTACAGGAGGTAAACGTCACTTTGGTAATCCGGTTAGCGAAAAGCTAACAAGATTTAACTGGGGCTGGCGATTGCGCAGGGCGACTCTATTGCTTCTGCCACGTGACACCGGCGTCCGATGTTACCCACACTTCCGATGTGGACGTCGTGATTTTTCCGTGATGTGCATCGGAGAACTCCACGGCGACAATATCGCCCGTGAGCGAAATGCCCGCGGAGGCTGGAAGCACGCGTAGCCAGTGACCGCCCGCATCGATGGAGTGATAGAGAACACCATCGGCACCCCCCGCCCATACATCGGACCCGATCGCGGTCACGGCGCGAAAGACGTTCGGGGCATCTTTCTTTTTATCCGCCTGTTTTTCTTTCTCGTCGTCCATTTGTTTGGCGCGAGAGGTCTTCGCCAGTTCGTATCTCTCGGCTTCCGCAACCAGGGTGGTCGAGCTGTTCAGGTTCACGTCCTGCCACGTGTTGCCTTGATCGACGGACCTTTGTAACCCGCCAGACTGATTGATCGACCACCGAGCATTGGACGCTGCGATCGAACCTCCGAGCGCGCCACCGACATTTAATGGAGCGGCAATTCCTGCGGGAACCTTGTCGTGAGCCATCAACGTTGTGCCTGGGGACTTTACTTCATCGACTTTCGGATGGCCGCTACCAGATTCTGATTTTTGCTGGTCGAGACGCTGACTCTGCAATGGTTGCAACGTCGCGTAGTCACGTCCCGTGTCAGCCGCAGCAGGAGCATCTTTGGCGGCTTCCACTGCTACTGTTGCCAATGCGCCTTGAGATTCCAACGGCTTGGATGCCGGAGGCGCAGATGGAATTTGCGTGCCAGCGAGAGTTTGAGTTCGCTGCTCATTCGCGTTTTGCTGATATGTGAAAGCGTTCGCATTTTGTTGAGCGAAGTTTGCTTTAGGGCCGTGAGAAAGATTTCGCGGTCCCATGCCGCTGCCGTGTCCTACACCGACTGCAGGAAGAGTCGCAGTTTGCTGGCGCGCAATCCGATTCGCTGCATCCGCGCTAGCATCCGTTTCCGCGACGCTCGGTTGCGGAGCAGCCACAGCCGGATTCGGAGTGGCCTGGTCTTTTGCGACCTCGACCGCATCACTGGATGGATTCGCTGGAGATGGGCTCGCTGGAATCTTCTTTTGCGCCTCCC
The DNA here is from genome assembly GCA_963819455.1 of uncultured Acidobacteriota bacterium. Taxonomy (GTDB): domain Bacteria; phylum Acidobacteriota; class Terriglobia; order Terriglobales; family Acidobacteriaceae; genus Sulfotelmatobacter. The sequence goes on along the minus strand of CAWFWF010000003.1, from coordinate 113,583 downwards.
GCATTGCCACTGGAAGAGTTCCATAGGCGGTCTCAGGTGGGTGAACTTGCTGCTGGCGCCATACGATACCCACCGCGGCGATCACGACTACCCCAGCGGCAACGAATGCCCACCGAAGCACAGGCCACCGGAGCAAGCCTCCGGAGGAAGGTTGAACCGCCAATTCGACCGATTCCGTCTCTGGCAAAGCAAGAGCGACGATCTCTCGACAGTCGCCGCAGCGCGCGAGGTGTTCAAGAACCGTAGCGCGCTCGAGTTCCGGCAGTGCTCGCTCGGAGAAAGCCGTCAGCGCGTCGGCATCCGGGTGGTTCGCGGCAGCGCTCCGCATCCGGAGCCGCTCACTGACGATTTTAGGTACGTTTGGCATTTTTACTTTTTTGGTAACTGCTTTTTAATCTACCGCTTACAGCTCGACCGTCCCATGACTCCCGATCCTGCGTTGAGAGGGACCTATGGCTCTATTCCCAGAACGATCAGGGTGGCGGTTCTTGCGCCAGGCTTCGTCGAATATCCACCTGAAGATCGCGGACGTCGACATCGAGTGCCTCCTCGGCCTGGCGCCGCGACATGCCGCGGCGTCCCAGCGCGGCGAGGATCTGCTTCCGCAGCGATTTCGTCATTTTGTCGAGGCGACGGCTGATGGTGGACTCGTGGACGCCGAGCATGCGGGCGATCTCGGCGAGCGTGCGCGAGTCGAGAAAGTATGCGCTCAGGATTGTCCGGTCCTCGCCCGAAAGGGAGGCCAGAACTTCGTCTGTCGCCTGCGCTAAGCGGGGATCCCCCGTGGGTGCGGGCTCAGGATCTGGAGCGCGAAACTGAATTCCCTCTTCGGATTCTTCTTCGAGACTTACCAATCGTTTCGTGCGCCGGTAGCGATTGACGAATTCCTGGGCGAGGACCGTGCGAAGCCATCCCTCGAGCGATCCCCGTCCGGAATAGGAAGAGAGCTTCGAGACGCGTTGCCCAGCACGAGAGGAGGTACCATAAAGATCGGCGTAAAGCGTGTCGGCGAGTTCGCGGGCGGCGGAATCTTCGCGCGCCACACGCAGCGCAGAAAGATAGAGTTTTTCGCGATAACGAGTAAGGAAAATCTCCCAGGCTTTGTTGTTCCCTGCGGCGCAGGCGCGGGCGAGTGAAAGTTCGTCGATGCGAAGGCTGAGGAAGAATGTGCGGAGTTCGCTCTCGGAGGCATCGGAAGAACAGTGTTTGCTTCCGACCTCACAAAGAATTGTGGAGAGTGACTCTCGGGTGAGGCCGATGGCTTCGCATCCGCCTTTGAGATAGAGATCCGCCAGCAATTCCTCGATGACCGGTTGCATCGCAGGGATGTGGTGAGGACTCAAGCGGCTCGGTTCTCCTCAAAACGAGTTTCTAGCCCGCCGCGCGGGCCCGTTTGCAATCGTCACACGGGCAGACTTCGCGCAGAAATTTCCACGAATAAATGCCCAGGTCGTGATTGTCGTTCCACGAAAACTTGATCGCATACTTGCCAACGCCTTCCGCGGAGACAGGCTTGGCGTTCGGCTTGAAGATCAGCAACGCCCCGGGGGCGGCGGTTGCGGGCTCGCCATGGCGGCGTCCGGTCTTGCCGCGCTCATCCTCGCACATGGCGCAGGGGCAGGCGTCGCGAAGATAGACGAAGTCATAATGCGAGTGGTGGCCATCGTTCCAATCGATATCCACGCCAGTGCCGGAGGTCAGATTCACCTTCACCGATTTCGGGTCGGTCGAGGCCGACGGCGCTTGCAGCGGGGATTGCATAGGGTAAGTATCGCATAGGGCGATACGGTCTTTACGGTGCGGATAGGAGCCTCACGGCACGTCCGAGCCAGCTTTCACATTCCGCGCCCTTCGGGCACTGGAGTGCGGAGATCCCTAAGCGGAGCCGCCATTGCCCGAATATGCCAAGTTCCTGTAAAATCTACGTTTGCCCAATAAGTTCTAACTCTTCGGGAGTAGTCATGGCTCAACAATGTGAAATCTGCGGCAAGAAGCCGCAAGCGGGAAACCATATCAGCCACGCGCATAACGTCACCAAGCGGCGCTGGAACGTCAATCTGCGTCCGGTGCACGCCAAGGTCGCGGGCCAGGGCAAGCGCATGCGCGTCTGCACGTCCTGCCTGCGCAGCGGCAAAGTCGTTAAAGCCTAAGCAGCCTCAGCACAGAGGAAATAGGGTTTCACAGGGGATGCAATCCCTTGGTGCGTTCCTGCGCCCGCGCCGCCGCGTCTCTACTTGGCTGGCGGAATCGACAGCAGCTGTATGTCGAAGATCAGCGTGGCGTTTGGCGGGATCACTCCGGAGTAGCCTGCCGCGCCGTAGGCGAGTTCTGGCGGGATTCGCAGCTGGCGCTTGCCACCCACCTTCATTCCGGTTACGCCTTCGTCCCAACCCTTAATAACGTCGCCTTTGCCGATCGTGAAGTCGAAGGGCTGGTGCGCGTCCACGGAGCTGTCGAACTTCTTTCCCGTGGTCAGCCATCCGGTGTAGTGAACCTTTACGTGGTCGCCGTCTTTCGCGACGGCGCCGGTGCCCATCCGAATATCCCAATACTGCAGGCCGGAGTCTGTCTTGACGCCGTCGCCTGTAACCTTGGTGGGAGCCTTTGTGTTGGGAACTGGTGCGGCTTTGTGGGCAGCCGTCTGCGCCCAAGCTGCTGTCGTAATTAGCAGGATTGCAATTGCAATTCTCATCGAATTCCCTTTCAGGACGAACCGATTCCTTCTCAGTGTGTTAGCTCTTCCCTATTCCAGCGCAATCACGTCGATTTCCACGAGTACGTCTTTCGGCAGGCGTGCCACTTCGACGGTAGCGCGGGCCGGCGGCGCAGTGCTGAAGTACTTTCCATAAACTGCATTCATCGCCGCGAATTCGGACATGTTTTTGAGGAACACATTCGACTTAACCACCTTGCCCAGACCGCTTCCCGCCGCCTCCAGAATCTCTGACAGATTGCGCAAGACGCGATCCGTCTGGGCGGCAATGTCTCCAGAGATGACTTCTTGTGTCGCGGGATCGATGGCGACTTGTCCGGATACGAAAACGAATCCGTTGGCTTTGATGGCCTGCGAGTATGGACCGATGGCTTGAGGGGCGTCTTTGGTGGAGATGACTTCGCGCATGAGGAAGGTCTCAGTTCTCCGTAATTACGGTACTCACTAAAGAATACAACTACTCAACCACAGCGGGCACAGCGTACCACAGGCCTATGCAAGAGACTTGACAAGTGAACAATTGCAGATTAGTCTGTTTTACAGACTAAGGAGAAAATTATGGATGCCTCTGAAGCGCGCGACCATCTGCAGTGGGTTGACGGAATTCTGAAAGTAGCGGACCGAAGCCTTCACCTGCCAGCGGCAACTCTAATCGCGTGGGGCACGGTTGCGGCGATATTCAATGCCGTCCATCAGGCGAAGGATCTCGGCATGGCTGTGCCGAGTGACGGGGTGTTTCAGTTCCCTCTCATTCTGATTGCGATCGGCGTGTCGATGTGGGCAGCAGACCGCAATCGCAACAGTCGCAGAACGATCGCGGACAGCAATGCCGGGATCGTCTTCCTGGTCGTGTTCGCTGTGCTCCTGGTGGTGAGCGTGGCCGCGCAGGACAGAGTCGCCTCCGTTCGCGCGATGGCATTGTTCTGGTGCGCGGCCTACAGCATCGCGCTGCTCATCGTCGGAATTCAGTCCAGCCGCACTCTGGTTGTAGGCGGTCTGGTCATGCTCGCGGCCAGCGCAGTTGCGAGCTTCGTTCCGGGATGGTTTGACGGAATTCTAGCCTTGGGCTGGGCGATCGGCTTCGCGGGTCCCGGCCTGGTGATGGCGTTAGGAAGGCACAATGGACGAACTTCTGCTGTCTAAAGTGCGTTTGGGCATCATCGCGCAACTGGTGCCCACCGATTGGGTGACATTCAGCGAATTGCAGCGGGCGATCGACGTGACGAACGGGAATCTCGGCGCCCACCTCGGCAAGCTCACCGAGGCCGGTTACATCAAGGAAGAAAAGCGCTTCGAAGGAAAGCGGCCTCAGAGCCGCTATCACCTGACGAAGACGGGCCGCGCTGCGCTACTACGGCACGTCAGCGCATTGCAAGCCCTTGTGGAACAATCCGAAGCCCCGGCTCAGAGTCATACCTAGCTCGGAGCGCGGCGCGAGAAAACAAAAGTCAGATTTTCTGCAGTCTTTGGACTTCGTGGACGCCCGGAATTTTTCTGAGGCCGACGATGATTTGTTCGAGATGCTTGAGATCCGAGATGTCGAGCACCACTTCGACGCTGGCCTGACTATTCGCCGTATGGGCGGTGATGTTCTTGATGTTGCTCTTTGCATCGCCGATCACACTGGTGATGCTTTTCAACATTCCGAATCGATCGTCGCAAAAGACCGTGAGCTTAACAGGATATGCAGTGGGTGTCGTCTCATCGCGAGCCCATTCGACTTCGATCTTGCGCTCCGGTTCGTAAAGGAGATTCGTCACATTCGGGCAGTTGATGGAATGGACGGCTACGCCTTTGCCGCGTGTGATGTATCCGACAATGCTCTCACCGCGGATCGGGTTGCAGCAGCGGGCACGGTAGACAAGCATGTCTCCCTGGCCGCGGACGGTGATGGCATTGTGATCTCCGAAAACGCGGCGGACGACACTGGCGATCCCGCCGGGCTGCGAAGTCAGTCCTTCCGACTCGATGTCTCCTGTAATCGAATGCGTCGCCCCAGCCGGCAGCAGTCGCGCTAGCACCTGACGTGCGGAATACTTTCCGTAGCCGATGCCGGACATAAGGTCATCGGCTTTGCCGAGGCCATAGCCCGACGCGACTCTTTGCAAGTCTTCGTCCTTAATCTCTTTGAGCGCGATGCGATATTTGCGCGCTTCTTTTTCGATCAACTTGCGCCCAATTTCAATCGCACGTTCACGCTGGTGAACGTTCAGCCAGTGCTTGATCTTGTTGCGCGAGCGCGAACTCTTTACCAGTCCGAGCCAATCCCGGCTGGGCTTGTGGCCTGGCTGGGTCAGGATCTCGACAATGTCTCCGGAGTGCAACTTGTGGCGCAAAGGCACCATGCGTCCGTTGACCTTCGCGCCAGTGCAGGTATGACCGACCTCGGTGTGAATCGTGTAGGCGAAATCGATCGGCGTGGCATCGCGCGGCAACACGACGACCTTTCCTTTCGGAGTGAAGGTGTAAACCTCTTCTGGGTAGAGATCGACTTTCAGAGTAGAAAGGAATTCGTTGGGGTCGCTGACATCACGCTGCCACTCGACCACTTGCCGCAGCCATGCGAGGCGCTGCTCGTCCTGCGCAGAAACGGGACCGTCTTTGTATTTCCAGTGGGCGGCGATGCCTTCCTCCGCCATCTTGTGCATCTCTTCGGTGCGGATCTGAATTTCGAATGGCGTGCCGTCTTCCGTGATCACCGAGGTGTGCAGCGACTGGTAGAAATTCGGCCGCGGCATGGCGATGAAATCCTTGATGCGACCCGGAACAGGACGCCAAAGATTGTGAATGATGCCGAGAACGGCGTAACAGTCTTGTAACGACCGGGTGATCACACGCATCGCGCAGAGGTCGTACACCTGGTCGACGGAAATGTGCTGCCGTTGCAGTTTCTTGTGGATACTGAATACGCGCTTAATGCGGCTCTCGACTCGGGCCTGAATGCCTGCCTCTTTGAGCTTGTCGCCGATAACCTGCTGCATCTTTGCAAGAAACGCTTCGCCCTGTTTGCGCCGGGAGTTGACCGCATTTTCGACTTGCTCGTAGCCAACCGGATCGAGGAAACGAAACCCGAGGTCTTCGAGTTCACCCCGGATCTTGCCCATGCCTAAGCGATGAGCGATCGGGGCGTAGATCTCCAGCGTCTCTTCGGCAATTTTGCGCTGGCGCTCGGGCGGAAGATGCTCCAGCGTACGCATATTGTGCAGCCGGTCGGCGAGTTTGATCAGGACCACGCGGATGTCGTCGACCATCGCCAGCATCATCTTGCGGAGATTCTCCGCCTGCTGCTCCTCGCGCGTAGCAAAATCGATCTTGCTGATCTTGGTGACGCCTTCGACGATGTGGGCGACCTGCTCGCCAAATTCCTTTTGAATGTCCTCAATCGTGACCGAGGTGTCTTCGACCGAATCGTGCAGCAGTCCCGCGGCGATTGCGACCGGGTCCATCTTCATTTCTGCGAGGACCAGTGCGACTTCCAAGGGATGGACGAGATAGGGCTCTCCGGAGGCGCGAGTCTGACCCTCATGGTGCTTTAAGGAGTAGTCGTAGGCTTTCTTGACAATTGTGAGATCGTCTTGGGGACGATTCTCCTGTATCCGCTTCATGAGATCGCGGAACTTGGTCAGGGTGAGAGCAGTAGTCGCGATCTGTTGGCGCAGGCTCGCCATGCAGGATTATAGCCCTATCTAGGGCGTGAAGCGCCGAAAGCGCGGCCACGCCTGCCTTTCTATGCATGTGCGAAACCGTCGATTTGCCCGCGCGCAGTTTCAAAAATAACCGCTGCAATTTTCCTTTCAAGAAATTCGAAGAGTTCGATCTGTTCATGGACATGACCCGCTATGCAGGACCCTGCTAGAGTGAGGTTGAGTATGGCAACGTTACAAGGATCACGAATTCTGGTGAGTGGGACGTCAGGGCCGATCGGGTCGGCACTGCTGCCGGCGCTCCGCAGCGGCGGCGCTGAAATTGTCCGGCTCACCCGTAACGCAACCGGTTCACCGGGCGGCGAAAAGAATATTCCATGGGATACGGCTCAACCGATTTCTCCGGAACTCGTCTCGGGCTTTGACGCCGTCATCCACCTTGCCGGAGAAGGCATTGTGGGCCGATGGACGGACGAGAAAAAGCGGAAGATTCGACACAGCCGCGTGCAAGGCACGACCCATCTCGCGGAAGCGCTGGCGAAAGCGCAACAGAAGCCGAAAGTTTTCGTATGCAGTTCAGCGATTGGTTACTACGGAAATCGCGGCGATGAAATCTTGAGGGAAGACAGCCCGCCTGGAAGAGGTTTTCTGTCGGAGGTTTGTGTCGAGTGGGAGGCCGCCACTGAGGCTGCCGTCGCTGCAGGAATTCGAACTGCTTCGATACGAACCGGAGTTGTGCTGAGCCCGAAAGGCGGCGCATTGGGAAAAATGCTCACGCCGTTCAAAATGGGGGTCGGCGGCAAGGTCGGCAGCGGGCGTCAGTGGATGAGTTGGATTGATGTTCAAGATATGGTGGGAGCGATTCGTCACATCTTGATGACCGAATCACTTTATGGTCCCGTCAACATGGTCGCGCCGCAGCCAGTGACCAATGCGGAATTCACGAAGACGCTGGCTGACGTGTTGTCGCGCCCGGCGATATTTCCCATGCCTGCATTTGCGATCAAGCTGGCCTTTGGCGAAATGGGAGAGGCTATCCTGCTCGGGAGCCAGCGCGTGGAAGCGGCGCAGTTGATCGCGAGCGCATATCCTTTCCGCTTCAACACGCTGAGAGGCTCACTCGAAAGTCTGCTAGAGCGCTAGCATTCCGTCACGCAGTCCTGTGATTCTGATCACCGCAGTTCCTATCTGCGCATGTCAAGTTGGATATGTCTGGCAGGCGTGAAATGATGCAGAGAGCTACAACCGTTCTGGTGCTGGTTTTGCTTCTCGCCGCAAGCGCGCCGATTTCCTTCGGCGCGTCAGCAGCAGGAATTTTATCTAGTAGAGAATCTGCGCCACGTTCGGCATCCATGAAGGATGGACACTCCTGCTGTCCCCCCGTTCATCCAGAGATTGTTCCGATCGTATTGGTTACGCTCACGCCCGCTTCCATTCCCTGTGGCGACGATCATCCCTGCTGCGCCAAGCGCAGCCCGGAGAGTCCATCTTCCCTGCCTGCGGTGATGCGGATGCCTCGCCCCGACGAGACGGCCAGGGTCGCCGTGGCCATGCCGGATCAAGAGATCAATTACTCGAAATGGAATGTAGCGCAGGCCTCGGGACAGGACTTCTTCCCCTCGTACTTCGTACGCAGCAGAGTTCTCCGCATCTGATTCGTCTCCTTGCGCCGTCGGCGCTCCCAGAACTACCGGCAGAGCGGTCCTTGCTCTTCCTCAATCGGGCTTGCGCCCGCAAAACTAATTCGACAAGGAGATTTCAATATGAAGCAGACAATGTTAGCGCTGATCCTGGTCCTGACGGTAGCGTCATGGGCTCAAACCACAACCCAGACCGCGCCGACTCCGCAGCAAAATACAGCGCCAGCGGAAAAGGGTAAGTGCGCGTGTTGCGACAAGATGACTTCCGGTGACGCCAAAGACGCGCCATCCTGCTGCGCACATCACATGAAGGGCAGTGCGGACATGAAAATGGATTCGTGCTGCGGCGGCAAAGATGCAAAGTCATGCACGAATGCCAAGGAGAACGCAGCATCATGCTGCAAAGACGGCTGCGGCAAAGACAAAGCTTCCTCGGCACAGTGCGGCGAGAAATGCGGCAAGCATTGCGAAACTGGTTGCTGCTCTTCGAAAAAAAGTGAAAAAGCGGCTAACGATTGCTGCCGTAAACCGCTCCACAGCTAGGAAATTGACCGCGACTGGCCCCCGGCCGTTTCCGCTGGGGGCTTTTCTTTTTTCGGAAGTCTCAGCGCGATACTGGCGGATCGCCGATCCTACTGGCTGGCGGAGGGCGTGCTCTGGTTGGGGCGGTTCATTTCTTCCTGCAGCTTCTGCAGGAGTTGTGCACGTTGCTCGGTCGTGAGCTCGCGCTGAAGTTCTTCCAGAGCGAGAGAGACGATGTGGTAGTGGTGAGCTCCGGCATATCTGGGATCCGCTGTGATATCGAGCCAGAGCTTGTGCATGAGTTCCACGTCTTGCGGACGCATGCGCGGAGTGTGCGGGCCGAGGAAGTATTCGCGGATGGATCCGTCCGGAGCGCAGACTTCCATGATCAGCCGCGGACGGGGCTCTTGCAAGCGTTCCCAGGCGTCGCCGGTAAGCTTGGCCTGCTCGTCGGCAGTGAGCTTGTTGGAAAGACCGCATATCACGCGGGCGGAATCCAAGCGCTGCGCCGTCACCATGATCGCTTCAAAAACATCGGTGGCGGGTACGACCAGCAGAGAGATCGGCTTTCCTTCTTTTTCTGCAACCGCGACCGCCGCAGTAAATAATTCCTGCTCGTAGTGATCGAACACCTGAGATGCGTCAAAGACCGCGCTCCCGCTAAAGCTGTGCTCGCGATGATAGAGGCGGGCGCTCATGACCACCACATCCTGCTTCGCAGTGCTGGTGTGGCCGAGGATGTGTCGCAGGTAATAAAGATTTCGAGGATCGCGCACGGCCACTAGAACGTTGCCCGGACGCACACCCATGGCTCCGCTGCCAAGTTCCTGATTACCGTATACGCGGAATTGATCCACACTTTCCGTTCTGCCTTGCCGCTCGCGCGTCACCCGGCGCTCGGAGTATGTGAACAAAACGAAGAAGAGCGCACTGAACGCAACTCCGCCGATTGTCGCCTCACGCTTGGTGAGAAGGTTCACGATGGCGGTGATGAAAAGTACCGCGGAAACGAGGATGACGCCCACCGGGATTTCGCGCTGGCCAATGTGAATATTTCCCGGAACTTTCCAGGCGCGCCCACCGGGTTCCTTGTGCCGGAGCACCAGGACGGCGAGTGACATCATGGCAAAGCTCCATATCACGCCGAAGGCATACAGGCCGGCCAGGGTGAACACGTTTCCCCGAGTGAAGAGGATCGTAATCAGTTGCAGGCCCACGATCATGTTGATGATGCGATAGCTGGTTCCAAAGCGCGGATGGGGCTTCTGAAATGCGGCGGTCAGAACTCCATCTTCCGCTACGCGATTTAGAACTCCGTTTGCGCCGACAATCGACGTATTCTGCGCTCCAGCGAGGATGAGCACGCCGACCAGCACGACAAAGCCATGGAAAGTCAGTTTCGCCCACTCTGGCCCAACTAGAAATACCGAGATGCCGCCGATCAGGTTTCCGAAGTAGTGCGCCCGAATGCTATCGGGGATGATCATCACTGCGAAAAATGAAACCAGCGATGTGAAGAGCAGGCTGTAAACGAAAATGACAAGGCCTGTCTTTTCCAGATTCTTCAGCTTGGGATGGGCGATCTCGCGGTTCACCTGGGCCAGGGTTTCCTCGCCGCTCATGGCCAGCACGGAGTGCCCGAAGCCGACAAACATGATGATGAATGTCAAGTGGCTGATCCAAGTCCCATCAAGCCATCCGAGCGATTCCTTGTTCAGCGGAACGATGCCGGGAGTAAAGGGGCTCGGAGGAAGTTGAACCGGCACCTTCAAAACGGTGATGGTGCACCAGACGATCAAGATAACCACCATCACGGTGGTGATGATCATGATTTGAACAGCCTTCTGGCTCGACTCGTGAATACCCTGGGTATTCTTGTGCCAAAAATAAATCGCTACCAAGGCTCCAAAGCAAGCAGCAAACGTATTCTCCGGAAAATGAGCAAAAGGGTGGCCGATGTACCGGGCTAGATCCTCAATGAAACCGGCGAGATATTGGCCCGCCACAACCGCGCTGATGGGACCGGTCAAAACATAATCAAACAGGAGTGCCGAGACGGAGAACTTAGCCAGGGTGCCACCCATGGCCTCCTTGACGACGCGGTAGACGCCGCCACGAGTAAACATGCTGCTGGACTCGATGTAGAGCGCCCGCACCGCATAGCTGAAGAGCATGACGGCGAGGATGAACCAGGGAGCGCTTTTTCCGATGACCTTTTCGGCGTCACCTCCCGCGTAATAGGCGGAAGAAGCAAGGTCGGAAAGCACGATCGCAGCCGCGCGCCAGAACGAGATGAAGGTCAGCATCACCGTGGTGGCGACGAAGACCTTTACTGCCGGTTTTGTTCCTTGAGGAGGAGCGGCCATGCTGAAATTGCGGGTGCTGCACTCAATCAGTGAAGCATAGAAGATAGCACAGGGAATGTCGAAACGGCGGGAGCGGTTACGGTTGAAAACTCGCTCGTCCGGCGCTATCTACTTCTTGCTGTTGTCGTTATTGGCGCTTTTCCGGGGCGCGAGGTATGTGTGAGTAATTCGATCGTGCCAGCACAGCATGTCTTCATCAAGGAAGAGCCAAACGTATCCCATCCCCAGCGACGCGGCCGAGAGGCAAGAAGCAAGTATGCGCCAGCGCCGGGTTGAGCGCGAAGTTCGGGTGCCGTCGAATTTCGTGAGTTCGAGCCGGGCGATGGTCAGGCCCGGTGTCGTGGCTGAGTAAACGATTAGAAGATATTGGTAACCGATCCAGAAGGCTCCGAAAATCCCTGCGGCGAGGCCGAGAATCTGAAGCTGCGGCGGACGAAACGCCGCGACCTTCCAGAAGATCACGGCGAACAATGCGGCCGCGGTGGCAATGATCGTTCCATCGACGAGCGCCGCCAGCAAACGCAGGCCAAGGGGCGCGCTCTGCAGAGGCATGTCGATCCCCAAGCGCTTTTCAACTTCTTCGCGCTTGGCAGGCTCAATCGTGATTCCGCCCAGCGCCGGAAGCGGCGGGGCACTATCAGGAACATCGAGAATACGGGGACGATCGCTGACCGGCTCGGCAAGCTGATCGGCTGGAGGCGTTGGCGGTCCCCAAGAAAAGCGTGGGAACTCTATAATTCTTGCGCCCGTGTGAACGACAGGAGGAGCGACCGGCGTTTCCCGCTCGAACGGGCCTGGCAAAACTGGCGTGGCATCTTCAAAGACTATGCTCTCGGGACGCGATCCGTTGAGCGCCAAGGCATGATTCGAAACGGGATCAAACGTGGGGAACATTGAATTCTCGGGGACGTGAACGGATCTACCCGCGGATTCGACTGGATCAAACGGAAGGCGGAGTGACGGATAGCGCGGCGGCGGCGCCTTTCGACGGGAGCGGTAGCGGTTGAGCCGTTCGGAGAGTTCGTCGCGCCAAGCCGTCTCTGTGTCGTCGCCTGCGACACTCTCGGCCGGTTCCGGTGCCAATTGCGCCAACTCGGCTGCTTGATCCGGGTCGGTCGCCATCAAGATTGGGGGAGGGGGCTCCATCGGGCAACCGCAAACTTCACCGCACTTCGCACAATTCATGAAAAACAATCCCGAGAGTTCGTCCCTGCTAATTTCGGTCGTACAACCGGAAGAGAAGCCGCGGCAATCCTAGCCTTGGTCGGCACTTTTCCTTGTGGGCGGCGCCATGCTAAGTTCACGATGCCGCGACAAAAGCGCGAAAGGACTCGGTACGCCTGTGATGGACGGCCGTCTTGCGTTGATTTACTTCCGATGACTCTCCGCACTAGATTCCTTATCACGGCGCTGTTTCTTTGTCATCAGCTTCTCGCGTCTGGCCTAGTAACCAGCCAGTTGCCATCGCGAGTTTCCGGTCAATCCGCCGATTCTGCACCAGAAAATTCTGTGGAAAATCCCGGAGCTTCTGGAGAAACTCCCGCTTCCGCCTGCGGCACCCGAGCGGCCGCTCAACTGAAGGATGGGACTCTCATCTGCGCAGTCGCACAGGAAAAAGTCGAAGACGTTTACAAGCTCCACGGAGATGCGGAAATTCACTACCGCGATTACATCCTGCGCGCGGATGAAGTGACCTATGACTCCAACAGCGGCGAGGCCACGGCGGCGGGGCATTTGAGGATCGATGGCGGTCCGAATGATGATCACATCAAGGCCAGCCATGGAAACTACAACCTGACGGCGGAAACCGGCAGTTTCTACGATGTTACCGCGACGACCGGAATCCGCTTCAACGGGAGCCGTGTCATCCTGACGTCGACCGCGCCTTTTGCCTTCACAGGCAAACTGGTGGAAAAAACCAGTTCGGACCATTACGTCGTAAATGATGGCAGCATTACGACCTGCGAACTGCCGCATCCTAACTGGAAGTTCCAGGCTCGCAAAGTGGTAGTGGACGCCGGGGGGAATGCCAGCATTTACCACAGCGCATTTTTTCTGCATGGCTTTCCGGTTTTCTACTTTCCGTATGCGACGCATCCCGTGGCGCGAGAGGCTCGGCATTCAGGATTTTTGGTGCCGACGGCGGGCCGCTCGTCCACGAATGGAAATGAAGTCGGCGATTCCTTTTACTGGGCCATCAACCGCAGCGCTGACGCGACTATCGGGGCGGAATACCTTTCAAAGCGCGGGTGGTCGCAGCGCGGAGAGTTTCGCGCTCGCCCGAGCGATACGTCTTACATAGACCTGAACTTCTTCGGTGTGATTGATCGCGGGATCACAGTTTTGGTCCCAGCCACTTGCGCTCTTCCGCCCTGCCATGGAGTGCTGCGTGAAGGTGGCCAGGAAGCGCGGTTGACAGCAGAGGGAAATTTCTACGGCTTCCGTGCCGTCTCGAACGTGGATTACCTGAGCTCATTTCTCTTCCGGTTGGCATTCAACGACGTTTTCACGCAGGCCATCAACTCGGAGGTTAAATCTCAACTCTTCTTGTCGAAGACCTATAACGGATTTTCCTTTGGAACGATGGTGGAGCGGTACCAGAATTTCTTTCAGCAGGCGACGGATGGCATCGTATCGAATCCTCCGACATTTGATGCGATCCAGATCTTCCACACACCGACCTTGGACGCTTCAAGCGTAGATCGCCCGCTGAGTCGCTCCCCGTTCATGTGGTCGTTCGACGCTTCGGCCTCAGGATTGTCGCGCAGCGAGCCGGGATTTCATACCAGCAGCTTGCTCGGACGCTTTACCTTCAATCCTGAAATATCGCTGCCGTGGCAGTTTCATGGATGGTCAATCCGACCGTCGCTCACTCTTCACGATAGCTACTACACTGAACGCTTCGTGAACGGATCTGCACTGGATCGTGCGACCAATCAGCAGGCGCTGGAAACCGCGGTGGAAGTTCGGCCGCCGGTGCTGGAACGAATCTTCGACAAAGAGTTCCTGGGGCGAAAATGGAAGCACGTTATCGAGCCCCGAGTCACGTACCGGTATGTAACGGGCGTTAATGATTTTGCGAATGTACTGCACTTCGACGAGCGCGACATTCTGAGCAACACTCACGAAGTTGAATACGGGTTGGTTACGCGCCTCTACGCGAAACATGCCAACGCTTCGATCGAAGAATGCGAGACGGTCATGACCGGACTGGCCGTCGGTGCGGCCGCACCCGAACAAACGGTTCCCTGGCAAAAAACTAACTCACTCGAAAACCAACCTTGCAACAGCGGGCCCTCTGCCCGACAGGTAGCTTCCTGGGAGATCTCGCAAAAATACTTTCTTGATCCCACGTTTGGAGGCGCGCTGGTCACCGGGCAACGCAACGTGCTGGCAACGACCGAAGACCTGACGGGGATCGCTTTCATCATCGAGCCTCGACATCTTTCTCCGTTGGTCTCACGGTTGCGCGTAGCCACTTCGGCACATACAGATACGGAGTGGGATCTGGATTATGACTTTCAGCTGGGGCGCATCAATGCCAGTACCCTGCTCTTTAATTACAACGCCGGGCCGTTCACGGTGGGCGGAGGCGATGCTTTTTTGCAGATTCCTCAGACCAACGCTACTCCGGTCGGGCTTAGTCTGGGCACTTGCGGAAGCGCCGACAGCACGAACCAAGTGACCTGCAAATTCCAGCAATTCCGAGTGGCCTTGGGATATGGGGGGCTTGCGCGCCGGGGCTTTAGCGCGGCCAGCAGTTTCGGTTTCGATGCCGAATCGAAGCAACTACAATTCGCAACCGGCCAGACTACCTACAACTGGAACTGCTGTGGCGTGACGCTCGAATACCGGCGCTACGCGATTGCGAACGTCCGCAACGAAAATCTCTTCCGGTTTACCTTCAGCCTGGCAAACATTGGCACCTTCGGAAACCTTCGCCGCCAGGAAAGACTCTACTGATTCCGGCCTGCGGCCAAGGCTGTTACCATACTGTGGATGTCGCTTTCAGAGCATACGATCGTCGAGAAAGCCGCGCTCTTACAGGAGAATCTGACAGGGCTTAGGCGGCTGCTGGTGGCTTATTCCGGCGGCGTGGATTCAGCTTATCTGGCATGGGCGGCGCATCGCGCGCTGGGCCAGAACATGTTAGCTGTGATTGCCGATTCAGCCAGTCTCGCGCGCACCCAACTGGCGGACGCACTCGCTTTCGCGAATGAGCAGGGGATCCCCGTCGAAGTGATCTCTACCTTCGAACTGGACCGGCCCGAATATATCCGCAATGACGGGCAGCGCTGCTTTCAGTGCAAAGACGAGCTATTTGCGGTGATGGAAGATCTACGGGCAGCTCGCGGATTCGATGCCATCGCCTACGGAGTCAATCTGGATGATCAGGGCGATTTCCGCCCCGGACAGCAGGCAGCCCGGCAACATCACGTAGCAGCTCCATTGTTGGCAGCCGGACTTACAAAGCAAGACATTCGAGATCTGGCCCGCGAGGCTGGCCTGCGAATCTGGGACAAGCCGGCATCGGCGTGTCTCTCTTCTCGTATCGAGTACGGTCGCCCGGTAACCCGCGAGGCTCTCGACGTGGTGGAACGAGGGGAAGAGGCTATTCGGGAGTTGGGATTTCGGCAGTTTCGGGTTCGCCATCACGGAGAGATTGTCCGCATTGAAATTGCCCGCGAGGAACTGCCCCGGGCATTGGACCCAGCGATGGCCGTGCAATTTACTTCCATCTTCAAGCAACTCGGATTCAAGTTCGTGACTCTTGATCTGGAGGGCTTTCGTTCCGGGTCAATGAATGCCTTGCTGCCAATCGAGCAACTTCGCCGTACCGGCTGAGAAACGCGAAAAGCCCATAGAATGGGCCCCTCAAACGGGGTGGACCCGCTCGCGCTGTGAGATAATCGAACGGTAACTTATCGATGATGGAGCGGTTTCTGGTGACCTTAATTCGTCGTTCCCTGTTCATTTTGCTTCTGGTTTGCCTGGGCTGCGTGGCAGAATCCACGCCGCCGGACGTGGCTCGTAAGATCGAGCACCAGATGCGCGCGTTTTACAACGTACCCGCCGAAGTAAAGGTCATTGTGGGTGCGATCACAGACTCCAGCGACATGCCGGGATACGATACCGTCGCGGTTTCCATCGATGGCGGCGACGGGAAACCCAAAGACTACAAGTTTCTTCTGTCAAAAGATCGCTCGACGCTGCTGCGCGTGACCAAGTTCGATTTGACCAAAGATCCGTTCGCCGAGTTGATGAACAAGATTGACGTAAAGGGTCGGCCGTCTCGGGGTGCCCAGTCCGCCAAAGTGGTCGTGGTCAACTTTGACGATTTTGAGTGTCCGTTCTGTTCACGCATGCATTCGACGCTGTTTCCTGAGATTTTTAAGGAATATGGCGACCGCGTGACTTTCTACTACAAGGATTATCCCTTGGTGGACATACATCCGTGGGCGATCCATGCCGCGGTGGATGCCAATTGTTTAGCGACACAGAATGGCGATGCTTACTGGGACTTCGCCGACTACATCCACGCTCACAAGGCAGAGGTGGATTCGGAAAAGACCAACGACGCGAGATTTGCTGTCCTCGATAAGATGGCCACGATGCAGGGCGATAAGCACAAGGTCGATGTGGCGAAGCTGCAGGCTTGCGTCAAAGCGCAGAACGAAGATGGCGTCCGCGCTTCCATGCGCGAAGCTGATGGACTGGGCGTGAATGCTACGCCAACTTTGTTTATCAATGGACAGAAGATCGACGGTGCGGTTCCCATCGACCAGGTGCGAACGGCTTTGGACAATGCTCTGAAAGATGCAGGACAGCCGGTCCCAGTGCACGTCCCTTCGGCGCCGACGCCTGCATCCAAGTAGATAGCGCTAGGCAGGGCTGAATCCAACTGCCCTCGGCGCGGACTTCATTCGTTTGCAGTCAGGTACGGGAGACTATCCTTGAAGAAAACCTCTTTCCTCGCCCAGCCAGCCGCTGGGCTGATTGCCGCGGTCCTTCTGGCCGGCCTTGTCGCCTGCAATTCGCAACCTGGTGGCGACGTGATGGCCACTGTCGATGGGCGCAAGATTCTCCGAACTGACGTGGATAAGTACTACGAGAACAACGTGGCCTCGGCGCAGCAGGCCCCGGTGGGCGAGCAGGCAATGGCGCTCCGGCTCAACATTCTGCACCAGATGATCGACGACGAGATCCTGATGCGGCGCGCTGAAAAACTCGGCCTTCTCGCCACCGATGACGAAGTAGAGCGCAAGTACAACGAGTTCAAGTCTCCCTTCACGCAGGAAGAATTCGACAAGCGTCTGCAGGACAAGAAGATCACTCTCGCGGACTTTAAGCGAGACATCCGCCGGTCGCTGACCGTGGAAAAAGTGCTGAACAAGGAAGTAGTCTCCAAAATCACCGTTACCGATCAGGACATCACCGACTACTACACCGCGCACAAGGGCGAGTTCAATTTGATCGAGCCGCAGTATCACTTGGCCCAGATCATGGTTACGCCGTCGCCGAATCCGCAGGCCCACAACCAAAACGACAAGGCGCAAAACGAAGGCGATGCCCGCAAGAAGATCCAGATGATCGCGAACCGCCTCGACAGCGGCGACGACTTCGCCACTCTGGCGATGAAATATTCAGAAGATCCGGAAACCTCGGGCAACGGCGGCGACCTTGGCACCGTACCTGAATCGGGACTGAAGGGCACGGATCCATCCACGCGCGAATCCGTGATGAAGCTTAAGCCGGGGCAATACAGTTCCATCGTCAGCGTTGTGAATCCCAACACGAAACAGGCGGTGGGGTTCCGCATCGTAAAACTGGTAGCGAAGGAACCGGCTGGGCAGAGGGATCTCTCCGACCCGCGCGTGCAGCAGGCCATTCGTTCCCAGCTTCGTGATCGACGCGAGCAACTGCTCAAAGCTGCTTACTACGAAGTTTTGCGGGATACCGCGAAGGTTGAAAACTTCTACGCGAAGAAGGTTCTGGACAGCAATGGGATGGAGAAATAGCTAGAAGTCGAGTTTACTCGACGATCGCGAGCACGTCTCCGGCATTTACCGCAGCGCCCGGCGACACCAGAATTTTTTGGACAGTCCCTTTCTTCGGCGACTTAACCTCGTTCTGCATTTTCATCGCCTCCACCACAAGAACTCCCGCCCCGGCATCAATCTCGCTGCCCTCGACTACGAGGATGCGGACAACTTTGCCTGGCATGGGCGCTGTCAGTTTCTTGGGGCCATGTTCGTCGATCGCACGCACGCGGCTGCGTAGCGATCGGGGATCTCGGACTTCCGCAGCAAAGCGCGCGCTTCCCACCCAAATGTGCGTGTCGGTCGCTGTGCGCTCGCATTTGACCTCGTACGCCTTGTTCCCAATACGCAGGGACAGAACGTTAGGACGGGCCAGCACTGCGTCTACTTCGATGTCTCGGCCATCAAGACGGCATTTCCATGCGCCTTCGAGCTGCTCGAGTTCGAGCCGGTAGGCCCTGCCGTCGATGGAGATTTCGTAGGTCATGAGAGGGGAACGTGGGCGGAGGGTGGCCAGAAGGAGATCAACGCAATCCCTCCCGGTAGGCGGCGGATTTCCACTTCGACGGGGCGCTGTCTCGGCGCGGAACGTCGCTGCCGCCTGCTCTCTCTCCGCTAGCCGCCGCGGCAGAGCCGAGCGCGGCGAACATTCCGGCGGCGATAACTGCGACCTCGGTGGCTTCGGGGCTCACCTGCGAGTCTTCGGACTTTTGCTTTAGGAGCCGGTCGAGGAAACCGGTATCCATTTTGGCGGCGCGAAAATCCGGATCGTTCAAGATGCGCCGGAACAGCGATATGTTTGTCTTGATCCCGCCGACAAAGTATTCATTGAGCGCTCGAGTCAGGCGGCCGATCGCCTGATTGCGGTCGGTCCCATAGCCGATCAGTTTGGCGAGCAGCGGATCGTAGTCCGTGGGAACCGTCCAGCCCTCGTACATGCCGCTGTCCCGGCGAATGCCGGGTCCTGAGGGAAGGAGCAGCAATGTAATCTTTCCGGGACTGGGAAAATAATTGTTGTCGGGATCTTCGGCATAGATGCGGCACTCGATGGCATGGCCGCGAAGTAAAACGTCCTCCTGCCGGAATGGCAGCTTTTCACCATTCGCGATACGAATCTGAAGATGAACCAGATCGAGGCCGGTCACCAATTCCGTCACGGGGTGTTCGACTTGCAGCCGCGTGTTCATCTCGAGGAAATAGAAATTCTTCTGCTGGTCCACGAGGAATTCGACTGTGCCGGCATTTGTGTATCCGGCAGCCTGGGCGACTCGAACAGCAACCTCACCCATTCTTCGCCGCATGTCAGGATCCACCACGGGAGAAGGCGCTTCTTCGATGACCTTTTGATGTCGGCGTTGCAGAGAGCACTCGCGCTCGCCGAGATAAACCGTATTACCATGCTCGTCGGCGAGAATCTGCATCTCGATGTGGCGCGGATTAATGATCGCTTTCTCGATGTAGACCTCGCTGTCACCAAAGGATCGTTCCGCTTCGCTGCGAGCACTTTCCAAGGCGGATTTCAGATCCGACGACGAGGAAACCAGCCGCATCCCCTTGCCACCGCCTCCCGCAGCGGCTTTCAGCATGATGGGATATCCGATGCGCGCCGCGACCTCTTCGGCCTGTTCGACCGATTCCAGCCCTCGCGAAGTTCCCGGAACAAAAGGAACACCTGCCCGCTCCATCGCCTGCCTCGCGCGAGTTTTCGATCCCATGGCGTCCATTGCCGCCGCAGTTGGACCGATGAATTTCACTCCGGCATCGGCACAGGCGCGGGCAAACTTCGCGTTCTCGGAGAGAAATCCGTAGCCGGGATGAATGGCGTCTGCACCGGATCGCGCAGCCACATCCAGAATTTTCGGGATATTCAGATACGACTCTGACGCAGCGGCGGGACCGATAGGGTAAGCCTCGTCGGCTTTCCGCACGTGCAAAGACGCCCGGTCGACATCGGAATAGACCGCAACGGCAGCAATTCCCATCTCATGGCAGGCACGGATCACGCGGACGGCGATCTCCCCACGATTCGCGATGAGAATTTTCTTGAACATGGGCATCGTGAAAGCCGCAGCAAGGAGGCTTTCAGCCAAACGAGATATTGTACTGGATTGATTGCGCAGTCAAACGTCGCTCCCGACGTCGGAATTATCTAAAATCCGGCATAGTATGATCGGACGACGAAACTGGACCTGGCACCGCATCAATGCAGCCATCCCAAGCGGGCGTAGACCAACGCGCACACAAAACTGCAGTCCAGCCGGAATCCGTCGGTAAAACTTACTGGATAGCCCTTCTAGTGCTCGTGGCAGCCGCTGTTGCGATTCGGCTGTGGTGCCTGGCCTGCAAGCCCTTCTGGTTCGACGAGACCTTCAGCGTCGAAGTCGCCCGCATTGATTGGCGCAATTTCCTCCACCTGCTGTGGTGGCGCGAAGCGAACATGTCGCTGTATTACGTTGTGCTTCGTCTATGGCTTCCCTTCGGGCAAAGCCCATTCTTCATCCGTAGCCTTTCGGTAGTGTTTGCCGCCGCGACCGTTCCGGCGATGTTTTGGCTGGGACGGCTTTTGTATGACAAGCGCGTCGGACTGATTGCAGCAGCGCTATTTGTATTCAATGCCTACGATGTTCGTTACTCTCAGGAAGCACGCAGCTATGCTCTGTTTGTTCTGCTGGCGACGCTCTCGTCCGTTTGTCTGATCCGATGGCTGCTCCGCCCCTCGCCTCGCGCGTTGCGTGGCTATGTTGCCACCAGCATCCTCGCGGCATACGCACACTTGTATGCATTGTTGCTCATACTGGCGCAGTGGATTGTGCTTCGGTGGCAGCATCGGCCCGCTCCCTCTCGGGACAGAGAAATGCTTCAGTCGCTTCGCCGTGCATGGATTGTGATTAGCATCGGCGTCTTGCCATTGCTGATATTCGTGGCCAAAACTGGGGCCGGTCCCATCAAATGGATTCAGCGCCCCGGCCTGCGCGAACTAATCGACTTTTACGAGCATCTTGCCGGCGGCACAACGGTCCTTTTGCTCCTGATGCTTGGGACCGCATGCGTTGTGGCGGTGCTCCCCCTCGGAAATCGACTCTGGGCGCGAAGTCAGGACTGGGAAGTGTGGAGATGCCAGTTTCTCCTCGTGTGGCTTCTCTTCCCTGTTGCGCTCACAGCGATGTTGTCATTTGCGCGGCCCGTCTTTCTCGGGCGCTACATGATTTTTTGTTTGCCCGCTCTGCTTGTTCTTGCCTCTGCCGGAATCGCACGGCTGCGCCAGTCTTGGCAGCTAGGTATCGCCATGCTGGCCGTGTTGTCCCTGAGCGCGCAGGGAACATTCTTCGTCTACGCTCACGACTTTGACAACGAGCGGGATGCGGCCGGTGCGGCGGTAAATTTCGTACTCGATCACGCACAACCGGGAGACGTGATCGGCTTTCACATTGCCGAAACTCGTATCCCCTACGAATTTTTCCGCTCGCTACGCGCGGGCGAGAACACTGCCAGCCCCGGCTTCAATAAACCACTCGGCCCTGAGATTCTGTTTCCCCGCCACGCTCAGGGCCTGGACTATCGCGATTTCACCGGCAAGCCAACTTCTGAAATCCTGCGGAGCACTATGCCCGGCCACTCTCGCGTGTGGATCATTCTGATGAACAACGGTCCTGAGGGAAAGCCGGATCCGACGACGATGATGCTCACAAAGACCATGCCGGAGTTCTTTCCGAAATTTTCGTCCTGGCAATTCTCGAAGGTTGAGGTCCGACTCTACAGCGTCCAGTGATTTGCCTGGAGCCGACCCAAATAACAAGGCCTCCTGCAGTCGCAGGAGGCCTTGGGTCTAAACAGAATCAAATTCTATTTGTCCATGGTGATGCCGCCACTCTGGTTTTGCGCGGCCTTCTCGGCTTTCGCTTTCTTTACGCGCAAAGTTTCATCCACCCAGTGGTCGGCGGTCTTCAAGTCGTCGGTACGAGCGGCCTCATCTGCGCACTCCACGTCGGCGCGTTCGCGATACATCAGGTTCATGTACGCCATGGCGTCGTCGTAGTCGGGTCGAAGCTGGATCGCCTTGTTGAGGCTGTCGATGCCTTCCTGGATCGCCGCCGCGTTCTTCGTCTTCAGATCGTCACACGCCTTTTTCTGGTCTTTGTTTTTCGCGCTGAGATGTTCCTCTGGCTTGAGGCCCAGCTTGGCGCGTTCTTCCATGCGGGGCTGATAGCAGGCTGTCCAGTCGATAACGCCGACCGAATAGTAGGGCTCGGGATCGTTGGGATCGAGATCCGACGCCATGCGGTAATACTTCTTGGCATCATCCCACTTCTTCATGTTCAGGTAGAGGTAGGCAATGCCTTTTGCGCTGTTGACCTTCTGTTCACGCGAAGGATTTGCGTCGATCACTTTCTGATATTCGTCGATAGCCTGCTGCGCAGTGCGCAGGTTTTCGGGTGAATCCACGCCGGGAATATATTGCGAAACGTAAGCAGTCGCCAGATACATGCGAGCGTTGATCAGAGCGGGATCGAGTTGAACGGCTTGTTGGAAGTGATCGATCGCTTCTTCGTAGTGATTGTCCTTATAGGACTTCACACCCTTGTTGAGCTGGTCGCGCGCCTTCAGCTTGTCGCATCCCACCGAAGAGAAAAGCGCAAGCGCGACTGCCGCAAGCGTCAGCAGCTTTAGAGTTTTATTCATTGCGGTATAAGTCTCCCTCGCCACAGCATCCTAGGCCCAGAGACATCGGTTTGACAAGCGGAGCAATCGGCAGCGTGGAAGCAAGACGCGTCCACGCTGCGGACCGAGTGATCCAGATGCGGCTCCGGGCCGTACAGGACGGGCAGTTTAGTTGCCCGCTTCAATCTTCGCGGTAATCAGACCGACCTTGTCGACACCGGCGGCGTGAGCCAAATCGATGACGGCAGCGACGTTGGCGAATGGAATCGAGTCGTCGCCTTTCACGAACATGACTTTTTCCGCGCGCGCTTTGTAGATGTCGGTGAGGCGTCCTTGAATGTTGTCCCAAGTCGCGTCTTCGTTATTAATTTTGACGCCAGGGTCCTGCCCCGGACCACGATCGATCAACTGCACGACGATGGTGCGGTCGGGACTGTCGTTCTTGGGCGCATTGGGCGGTGGCGGCTGAGGAACCAGCGCATCCAGACCCTTAGGCGTTACAGGCGAGATCACCATGAAGATGATCAGCAACACCAACAGTACGTCGATGAGCGGTGTGACGTTGATATTTGCACTCTGGCCTCCGCTCGGGCCAACGGCCATTCCCATGGTAGTTCTCCTATTGACCCGGCGTAGCCGTAGATGGCGGCGGCGGGGCGCCTGTATCCGTTTTTCTCTGATCGGTCAGCAAGCCAAGATCGTCCACACCCGCAGCGCGGACGGAATCCACGACTTGCACCACTCCACCGAACCGAGTGCGCATATCCGCTTTCACGTATACGCGCTTATCCGGCTTGTTCGCCAGGCGATCTTTCACCTTTGTAGTCAGGTTACTAACATCCTGAATCTGCTCGCTGCCGAAATAGACTTTACCGTCGCGCGTAATGGAGACGAGTAATGCGTCTTCCTTGTCGGCATCGGGCATCTGTTCCGGGTTATTCACTTTGGCCATGTCCACGCTAATGCCTTTTTGCAACATGGGCGTGACGACCATGAAAATGATCAGCAGAACCAGCATCACGTCCACCATGGGCGTAACGTTGATTTCCGAGCTGACCTTCGCGCCTTCGTTCCGTTTGGCTAATGCCATAGCTTGATATCTCCCAGGTCTTCGCTACGATTTGCGCCTTTGGGCGCTCCGCTTAAGTTGGGAAGGCCCGGCGCCGGATCGCTCCAGCGCCGGACAAGCAACTCATTGCGAAAACCAGTCCGCCCTCTTACCGCCGAACGTCGCCGCGCTTCTTCAGGAAGTAGTCGATCAGTTCGCTCGACGAGTTATCCATCTCGACGTCGAACGCTTCCACGCGACCGGTCAGGTAGTTGAACATCATGACAGCAGGGATGGCGACGAGCAGCCCGATGGCCGTCGTAACCAGCGCTTCCGCGATACCGCCGGCGACTGCCGCCAGACCGGTAGCCTTGGAGTTATTGATACCGATGAAGGCGTTCAGAATGCCCATCACCGTTCCGAACAATCCCACGAAGGGAGCGGTCGATCCGATGGTGGCGAGGCCGCCCAATCCGCGCTTCAGTTCCGCGTGGACGATGGCTTCGGTGCGCTCCAAAGCGCGCTTCGAGGCTTCGATGGTTTCGCCAGGGATTGCCCCCGGAGAATCCTGGTGAGCCTTGAATTCCATAAGTCCAGCAGTGACAACCTTGGCAAGGTGGCTCTTTTTGTTGCGCTCGGCAACTTTGATCGCTTCGTCGATGCGGCCATCGCGCAGAGCGCCGGCAACAGCGGGAGCGAAGGCGCGCGACTGCTTGCGGGCGGCGCTATAGGCCATCCAGCGATCGATCATCACGCCGATGGACCAGCCCGACATGATGAACAGGATGATGACTACGGTCTTAGCTACCCATCCCATTGCCTTCCACAAGCCCAAGGGGTCGGTCGCCATGGCGCCGCCGCCTTCCTGGACGATCCAGGTGGCTGCAGCGGGTACGTGATTGAGAACAGCTCCAACGTGAAGTGCTAGCATGAGTTGCTTTCCCTCCTGAGAACTTCGCTACATTTACTTGGACACTTTGATGCGCGTTACGGTGCCCACCGCCGGATAAAAAATGTAACTTCCCGCACGATAAGCTTGCGGCACACTGGTGCAGACTGCGCTGGCCACGGATGAGCGTTATGGCGGCGAAGCCCGTACTTTCCGCAAGGCCCTAACCCAGCCGCCATGCTTCAGGTAGGACGGGAAGGGCCGCACACATTTAACCCGCTCGAAACGAGCGGTCCGACCAGGAGTCTAGCCCCCTGCCAGAGTGAAGTTCACCTGCACCTGCGTCTCGACTTCGACCGGCTCTCCATTCAGCAGATACGGCTTGTACTTCCACTGCTTCACGGCTTCGATTGCAGCCGGCGCCAACATCGGATGCCCGCTGATCAACTGCAGGTTTTCGATGTTGCCATCTTTACTGATCTGCGCCTGCAGGATCACCGTGCCCTGAATACGGGCCTGGCGAGCCAGCGGCGGATACGCAGGAGGAACCTTGCGAACCAGAAGACCCGATTGCACGCCGGACGATACACGAACTCGCTGCGGAGTTGCAATCTTCGGCACCGCGACTGGCGTCGAGCTCAGCACGCTGCCGATGACGCCACCCATCGATCCGCCCGGGACGCCGCCCGGGACGCCACCCACGACGCCTGTCGAGGCCATCGCCGGCGGAGGAGCTTCTTCCTCCTTGATCATCTGAACTTTCTTCGGAATTTTTGTGGGGGTGCGGAGTTCACCGTTCACGATGTCGGTCTGAATCTGCTTCACGACTTTTACTGGAGCGGCGGCCGGAGGCGGCGGCGGTGGGGGTGGCGGCGGAGCCACCAGCATGAACAGCGTTGTCCCCTTCGGCAAGGCTTCGGTGAAGATCAGCGGAATCAGCACCATCACGCCGATAATCATGAACTCGATCAAGAACGCGACGAACGAGGTGCGACCACGTTTCGTCTTTAGCTTTCCACCGGACTCGATAAGGCTATCTTCAAACATTGTGATTCTCCCCAAACTTCATCGGACCCCTACGGATGCTTAGACACCGGGCGCTTTTATTTTGCTCCCGGTTTCTTTCCGCGTCCTGGACCCGGAACTGCGTTCGGGACGCGCCGAGCAAACCCTCGTAAAGAACTACCTATGAAGGCGTAATGCAACGCTCACAATGATGCCATCGGGTAACTTACCTACTCTTTGCCGGCATGGCCGCCGGACGCCTGCCTTTTTGGATCCTCCAGTCCTGGTAAGCCACCAGGATTGGAGCTGCAATCGCAATCGATGAATACGTCCCGATTAGGATGCCGATTACCAGCGCGAGGCTGAATCCACGAAGCACCTCTCCGCCAAACAAAAAGAGAGCAAGAACAGTAAGGAAGGTCAAGCCTGCTGTCAAGATGGTTCTGCTAAGAGTTTGATTAATACTTCTATTGACAATTTCCGAGAGGGATTCCCGGCGCATGAGCTTAATATTTTCCCGGATACGGTCAAATACCACGATCGTGTCGTTATTGGAGTAACCAATCAGCGTAAGGATCGCCGCGATCACCGTAAGGGAAATTTCGGTGTTTGTGAGAGAAAAGGCTCCTACCGTAATCAATGTATCGTGAAACACCGTTACCACTGCGGCCACACCATATATCCACTCAAATCGAAATCCCAGGTAAACCAGCATTCCCAGCAAGGAGTAGAGGGTAGCCAGTCCAGCTTGCGTGCGGAGCTGACCGCCTACTTGAGGACCAACGATTTCTACGTGACGGACATTGAAATCAGAAAGATAAAAGTCACTCGCCAAGGTTGCCGCCACTGCGGGATCTACCCCTTGGGCGCTCTTTAGCTGGTCCATCGAATTCAGAACTCCGCCCAAAGTTTTGTCGCGATAGTCGACGACGGCTTGCGCTTGGGCGGCATATTTCTGGTCAGAGTCGGGACCGAGATGCATCGGATCCTTCTCCGCCACGTCATTCTTGATGGTCAGAGAACTGGCGTTGTTCAGATCCTGCTTGCCAGCAGGAGCATTCGTCTCGAGCGCCTTGATGATGGTCAACTTGCCCTGATCGAGAGCTTTTTCATTGGTCTCGCGGACATCGAGGTCGATCAAAACCTCATTCATTGACGGCTGGTCGTAGGGCTGAATCTTGGGGTTGTGCAGTCCGGCGCGATCCATGGCCGAACGCACAGCGGTCAGGTCGGGTGTGTGCGCAAACTTCACATACACCAATGTGCCACCGCGGAAATCGACGCCCCACGGAATTCCGTGCCAGAACAATATGGAAAGCAGTCCGGAGACGCTAAAAATCAGCGAAAAGGCGAGAAAGTACCACTTTTTTCCCAGAAAATCGACGTTAACGTTATGAAAGAACTCCACCGGTTGTCTAGCCCCTTCTCTTTCAAGACTTTAAGAGAATGCGCGGGCGCGAACTCTGGTCGCACTCCGCCAAATTCCCTAGATGCTGAGAGCATCGCCGCGCTGCTTGCGGCTGAGCACCCAATCAAAAATCACACGCGATACGAATACGGCCGTAAACAGGTTTGCCAGCAAACCGAAAGTCAGAGTGGTGGCGAAACCTTTCACCGGTCCGGTACCAAAGATGAACAGAATTGCGGCCGACACAATCGTCGTGACGTGTGTATCTACGATCGTGATCCAGGCATGACTGAAGCCCTGATCCACCGCGGATGGTGGAGTCTTACCATTGCGCAACTCTTCGCGAATACGCTCGAAGATCAGCACATTGGAATCCACGCCCATACCAACCGTCAGAATCACTCCCGCAATTCCAGGGAGCGTTAGGGCGACGTTGACGCCGGCAATCGTGGACCATCCCAGGAATCCGAGGAGGATGATCAGATTCATAATCAAAGCGAGATCGGCGTTAATGCCCGCGCCGCGGTAGTAGATCAGCATGAAGATCAATACGGCGACCATGCCGACTACTGCTGCCCGAACTCCCGAACGGATCGAATCCGCGCCGAGCGAGGGGCCCACCGTGCGCTCCTCGAGATACTTGATGCTGGCCGGCAGGGCGCCCGAACGCAGGATCATCGAGAGATCCTTGGCTTGTTGCGAGCTCATGCGACCGCCACTGATCGATCCCTGATCGCGAATCGCTTCTTTGATGTTTGCGACTTCCTGAACCTTGCTGTCGAGGACGACCGCCAAGCTGTCACCAACGTGTGCGTTTGTGAACTGATAGAAGCGCTGTCCGCCTTCGCCTGTCAGAGTAAAGCTGACACTCGGCTGACCATTCTGATCGGTAGTAGGCTGCGCATCGCGAAGATCCTTACCGCTCACTGCCGAAACACGCGACACCAGATACCACGCCTGTCCTTCACCCTCCGCTCCGGGCATGCTGTGTCCAGGCAGCAGGATTGAATCTGCGGGAAGAATTCCGCCTTTATCCTGCAGTGCGGCTTGCTCACTCGGGAACGGACCGCCCAGCGACTGCTTGATTTCAAGCATGGCTGTGGACTGAATCAGGTCTTTCACGCGGCCGGGATCATCAATTCCGGGCAACTGGACCAGAATCTGATATTCACCCAATCCGTGCTCCTGAATCGTCGGCTCGCTTACACCGAGGGCGTCAATGCGGTTTCGAATCGTCTCAATGGCTTGGGTGACAGCTTTATTTTTCAGGTCTGAAAGGATCGATGGCTTCATCGACATCAGGAACGTATTGTCAGCGCCGCTCGTGAGATCGTATTCAGGCAGGCGCTCCTGAACGATGCTCAGCAGGTCGCTACGCGCTCCCGGCGGGACACCTTTAAGGACGATGTGGTCGGGACTCTTTTGTGGGTCGGTTTGCGAAATGTCGTTGTAGTCGATCTTGCGATTCTTCAGCTGCTGCTTCAAAACTTCGATCGAATTCTGCGCGTCCACGTTTACCGCATCGTTAACCTGCACCTGCAGGATCAGGTGGGTTCCGCCCTTCAGGTCCAGGCCAAGATGGATGTGGTCCGTGAGCGCGGTCAGCAGTCCGTCGCCGGAGAAACTCTTCGGGATCCCGAAGATTCCAAAGAGGAAAAACAACATCGTGGCAACGATGAAAAGTAGCTTCCAGAGAAGATTCTTGTTCATAAATGCGGTTTCGAGTTTCCCGTTTCGAAGTTTCGAGGTCTCAGCTTCGCGGCGGACGCGGAAGGGATCGCTCGGAACTCGAAAACTTAGTTATTTTGTCTTCACTTCTTCGTCGGCAGTGGACACCTGAGTCACTGCGGCCTTAGTCACTTCCAGCAAGAGATTATTGGGTGGCACCCGCAGGTGTATGCAATCGTCCTTGATGGCCATGATTGTTCCGCGCAAGCCGCCGCTCGTGGTGACCTTGTCGCCCGTCTTGATCTGATCGAGCATGGCCTGCCATTTTTTCTGGCGGCGCTGCTGCGGCATGATCAAGAGAAAGTAAAAAATCGCGAAAATGAAAATGAGTGGCGCAATTCCGAGCCACCCCATACCACCGCCACCGGCCTGTACCGCCATGAAAAATTGCATATTTGTTCGGGACTGAGCGGATTAATCCGCAACACAACTCTGCGCCCGTTCGCGCCGCGCAGTTCCTATTGCACCACGGGGTTTTAGATCGACTTCGGCCGGGTTCCTTCTGTTCGGGCTGAATCCGGGGCGGTCTCCGTGAAGTCTAGGGTTTCGGTTGAGACCAGAGACGTGAAAGAGAACGGGACTCTTCCCCAAGTGAGATAGAATGCCGCACCCGCCGCATAGTGTCAAGGTAGAAACTCAGGTTGTGGATCGTGTTCAAGACCTGGGCCAACACTTCGTTGGATGCATAAAGGTGCCGTAAATAGGCCCGAGAATATCGTTTGCACACCCGGCATTCGCATCGGGGGTCGAGCGGTTCGGGATCCTGAGCATAGCGAGCCTGTTTGATCGAGACTTTCCCCTCGGAAGTGAATAGCAAGCCATGCCGAGCAGCGCGGGTTGGGAGCACGCAGTCCATCATGTCTACGCCAAGATTTGCATACTCGACAATTTCTTCGGGTGTACCAACCCCCATGAGATAACGCGGCTTGTCTTTCGGCAGATGCTCCAGTGTAGATTCGACGACCTCGCGCGTAAGTTCGCGAGGTTCGCCAACGCTCAGTCCTCCGATCGCGTAGCCGGGAAAGCCGATTTCGACAGTGCGCTCGGCGGATTCCTTGCGCAACGCGCGGTCCATGCCACCCTGCACAATGCCGAAGAGAGATTGCGTGTGTTCTGAGTTTCGAGTTTCAGGTTTCAAGTTTCCGGTATCGCTGTTCCTTGAAACTTGAAACTCGAAACTTGAAGCCGCTTTCCACGGCACTTCGTTCTTATGCTCCTCGAAATATTTCTTGCTGCGCGCAGCCCAACGCGCCGTCATTTCCATCGAGGAGCGCATTCGCGACTGATCTGCGGGAAATTCGGTGCACTCATCGAAGGCCATGATGATGTCGGCACCCAACCCGATTTGTGCCTGCATTGCGCTCTCGGGACTAAAGAAGTGGGACGATCCATCGAGGTGTGACCGAAACGTCACACCCTCTTCATTCACCTTGCGAAGTTCATTGAGGCTGAAGACCTGAAAACCACCCGAGTCGGTAAGGATCGCTCGACGCCACGACATGAATCCGTGAAGGCCGCCCATCTTTCGTACCGTTTCGACTCCGGGACGTAAATAGAGATGGTAGGTATTGCCGAGAATGATTTGTGCGCCGAGTTCTTCGACCGTTTCTTGCGGAACACCTTTGACCGACGCAACGGTTCCAACAGGCATGAAAACCGGCGTCTGAATTTCGGCGTGAGGCGTGGTCAAATTTCCATTGCGGGCTTTGCCGCGCTGCGCATCGATTTGAAAGCGGATCGACATTCAAGTCGGATTGTAGCAACGCCTGTGTGTGGGGACGGACGCATTCGTCCGTCCAGCGAGCGAAGCGAGTTCCCATCTGCGCGCGTCATTCGTCCGCGATTAGGACTGCGCGATCTCCACGATCTCGGCGCGCACGCGTCCCTGCTTCACAAACAGTTTTCCCACGCTTACGGACAACTTGAATCGCCTCGGCCCGGCGCTGCCGGGATTGAAGTACAGCACCCCGTTCTTTGTCTCTTGCTTGGGAACATGGCTATGTCCGTAAATCACGACTTGAAATCCGCCAGCCTCCGGCTTCAAGTCGAGATCGAGGAGATTATGCAAAACAAAAATTGACACGTCTCCGAGTTCAAGCACTTCGGTCTTGGGAAGGTGGCGCGCCCACGCGGCGGTGTCGATATTTCCGCAAATCGCCGTCACCGGTGCGATGTCGGCGAGTTGCTTAAGAATGTCGGGATCGCCGATGTCTCCGGCGTGGATGATGTGATCCGAGTTGCTCAACGCTTCGACTGCTTCCGGACGAAGAAGTCCGTGCGTATCGGAGATTACACCAATGACGATTTCGCTTTTCACGTCCAGGTTCAGGACTTTGCCTTGCGCTCGGGATTCATCAGCGCATTCATTTCCGCGTGGGTCGGCGCCGCTTCCATCATTGCGTAAGAGCCAGTTGTTTTCACTTCTTGTCCCAGTCGCCTTAGAACGCCCAGTGTCGCACGCATCGGTCCCGATCCGAGGCTGATTCGTTTTACTCCCAGCGCAGCAAGCTCGGCGACAGACGGCGATCCAGGTCCTGCAAGAATGTTAAGGGGGCAGGCAAGATCGGCGACTAAACGGCCAATCGTCGCCGAATCGCGCAGTCCAGGCGCAAACACGCAATCCGCGCCGGCAGCGCGAAACGCCTTCAGCCGCGTTACAGTCGCATCGTAACGATTCGCGGCTTCGCCGATCTGCAATAGGTAAATGTCCGTCCGGGCATTGAGCACAATTGGAACACCAACCTTCTCGCCTGCCTCGCGGACGGCTCGAATCCGCTCCAGTTGCAAGGACAGATCTACGAGCGGGTGCGCGGGATCTCCAGTCGCATCTTCGAAGTTCATTCCGACCGCGCCTGCGTTAATCACATCGAGCGTAGTCCGGCCCGCGCGCTCGGGACCTGCGCCGTATCCACCTTCCACGTCTGCCGTTACCGGTACTGCGACCGCCCGCGCGATCCAGGAAACGGACTCTATCATCCGCTCGGCTCCGATCTTTTCGCCGTCAGGAAATCCTTGGGCGAAAGCAATGCCTGCGCTGGTCGTGGCAACGGCCCAAAAGCCGGCTTCCTCGATGATGCGAGCGCTGGCGACGTCCCACACGTTGACCAGCAACAGAGGCTTCTCCGCCGAATGCAAAGCTCGCAGAGTTTCAGCTTTGCGGCGTTGATCCTGATTGGAAAGCGGGCTTGCAGTAGGTGAGTTCATTTTGGCTCGGGCGCAGTTTCATCTCTTCGAGACATCAATCCCACGAAGTGGTGGGTCCTTGACCATTCGATCGATTTATTCTTGGCCTGCGCGACCTGTTTGGCATTCATTTCTGCGCGAAAAGCCTGTTCATCCTGCTCTGCGCCGGAGACTTTGGAGTTAAGCGCCAGCCAAATCCACTTGTAGGCTTCGACGCGGTCCGCCTTCACGCCGTCGCCCTTCCAGTATGCCTCTGCTAACTCAAGGGCGGCGCGACCGGACCCCATTTCCGCAGCCCGGTTGAGCCACTTGGCAGTTTCAGCCGGATCCTTGGCGACGCCGACTCCGCGCCGATAAATGATAACCATGCAGTACGCCCCGGAGGCGGAATGTTTTGAGGCGTCTTCGCACCGTTGTCGAGCCTCCGCGTACTCTTCCGGCGTCGGCTTTCGACCAGGTGCAAGCAGAAATACAGCTACCTTCATAGCGGCATCCGGATTGCCCGCATCACTGGCTTTGCGATACCACTTGATCGATTTCTCGGGATCCCTGGGCATGTCTTCGCCAGCGGCATACATTTCTGCGAGCCGGACGTAAGCGTCAGCAGGAGTGGTCTTTTCTGATGCGGCACGGCTTACCGCATCGTTGGCTGCTGGGTCTCCGGCTTCTTGGGAGAGCAGAAACCACGCATAGGACGCGACATCGTCAATACCAACCCCGTCGCCGTTGTAGTAAGCGACGCCGAGATTGAACATCGCTTTTGCGTTGCCCTGTTTTGCGGCTTTTCTGAACCAGCGAACCGCCTCTTCTTTGCTGCGCTCGACGCCGTTCCCTAAGCGGTACATGATCCCAAGATCGTATTCAGCGGTTGGATCTCCCTGCTCGGCAGACTTGCGTAGCCATTGAAGCGCCAAATTGAAATTTTGCGGAACACCTCTGCCGTGAAGATAAGCTTCGCCGAGTTGTGCCTGTGACGGAGCGTCGCCCACATTGGCTTTTTTCTGCAGTAGTGACAGTTCGGAGGGGCTCAACGATGTGTTCTCGGTTTGAGGGTTAAGCAACACCTCTGTGGTTTGAGCTTTGAGTGGGGCGTATGGCGAAGAGAGAACGCAGGCTAAGAGCAAGGCAGCCACCCGACAACGAAGGAACGCCCGCCGGAGCGCAAAGAAAAAGCCGCCAATCATTTGGCGGCTCGTATTCGGTCGTGCATTAACCATGGAATGCTTAGGCTGCCATCGGGTTTCGGTGGCCCTCAATTCCATCGAGCGCCTGCCAGAGCTTGCGAGCCGAATTTTCGGCCGCATCGAGCGCGGCGTCCGCCGCACCGGGATTTTCCGCGAGCCGCTTCTCGAGTTCCGCCCTCCAGACCCGGGCGTGGTATACATCCGCAACGGCGTGGAGGGTGAAGTACCCGCAAGTCTTGTCGTCAGCGCCGTACATCGTCCGCAGTCCGCGCTCTTTTTCCAGCGCGATGCGCGGAACCTGCGACTCGTAGGCATAGAACGACGCAAGAGCATCTTCCGGACTTCCCTCGCTCGCCACCTTTTGAAAGTGGCGAATCAATTGGCAAACCTCGGGCACCGGAGTGTGCCAATCCAAATTGCGGGTCGATCCCATTCCTTCGGCAAAATCGAGCCACAGATCGGAATGCGGGACCGAACCGGTGCCCTTCAAATGCTCCGCGCCTTTTTCGTCACTCATGTTCGAAAGCACTGCCTGGCGCAATTCACCGTCATCCAGGCGCACACTTAGCGCAGCCAAATAAGAGGGGAAGGCCTCCACGTGATGGAAGTATTGCTGCGAATACTCCCGCAGATCATCGCGTGTGAGACGGCCTTCGGACCACGCCTGATAAAACGGATGGCAAAGGAGGTCATATTTCGCGATACGTGACTCGAGTTGCTCGAAAAATTCGGCTGTCGTCATGATGGCTCCCTTGAAAGCTTAAGCCACGCAAATATACGGACAGAGTGCGCGGTCGGCAATAGGGGAGATCACGCATCGAGCCCAAGTTGCTAGAATGAAAGAAGAAAGATTCGGAACTTTGTGGCGCGGTTGAAGTGGGGCGTGCCAGCAAGTCTTCATCCCCAGCTTGAGGATTTTTACCAAAAAAATGCGGTTCATAGAGCAATTCGATGTTGTGGTCGTCGGCGCCGGCCATGCCGGATGCGAAGCGGCGATGGCTTCCGCGCGCATGGGGCTGAAGACTGCTCTGTACACGCTAAATGTCGACTTGATTGCACAGATGTCATGCAATCCGGCGATTGGCGGAATCGCGAAGGGACACCTTGTCCGCGAGGTGGATGCGCTCGGCGGCATCATGGGAGAAATCACCGATGCGGTCGGCATCCAGTTCCGACTCTTGAATACGTCGCGCGGACCGGCGGTGTGGTCTCCTCGCGCCCAATGCGACAAGCAGGCCTACCGGCTGAAGATGCGCGAGGTATTGGAGTCGCAGCCGAATCTGAAAATCAAGCAGGCGGAAGTAGCGGATCTAATCTTAGAAGGGGCTTCCGGCTCTCGGCTTCCGGCTTCCGGAGAAGCGACTGGGATTGAGGATTCCGACGGCCCGAAGTCAGAAGCCCGAGGCCGCGTCCTCGGCATCAGACTCCGCGATGGCCGGACCGTTGGCGCGCAGGCCGTCATTATCACGACGGGAACATTTCTCAACGGCCTTATTCATTGCGGCGAGCAGCAATACCCCGCCGGGCGCTCGGGAGAGCCGAATGCGGTTTTGCTGGGCGAGGCGTTAAAGAAACTCGGCTTGCGTGGATGCCGGCTGAAGACAGGAACCCCTCCGAGGCTGGATGGTCGATCCATCGACTGGTCCAAGTTTCCTGCCCAACCCGGTGACGTGGATCCCACACCTTTCAGCTTCCGTACGAAGCGAGTGGCGCATCATGACTCGCAGGTACCGTGCTATATCGCATGGACCACGCCCGAAACCCACCGTATCATCCGCGACAACGTTCACCGCTCACCGATGTACAGCGGGCAGATTCAATCGATTGGTCCGCGCTATTGCCCTTCGATCGAAGACAAAATCGTTAAGTTTCCCGACAAAGAGATGCACCAGCTCTTTCTAGAGCCCGAGGGTCTGAACACTCACGAGATTTACGTGAACGGGATGAGCACTTCGCTCCCGGTCGAGGTGCAGATCGAGATTCTGAAGTCCATTCCCGGTCTCGAAAATGCGGAGATGCTCAGGCCTGGCTATGCGATTGAGTACGACTCCATCGATCCCACGGAACTGGAGCGCACGCTGGAGACGCGGAAGATTGCTGGCCTTTTTCTGGGCGGGCAGATCAACGGCACCTCGGGCTATGAAGAAGCCGCGTGCCAAGGATTGATGGCCGGAATCAATGCGGCTCTGCAAGTGAAGAAGCAAGAGCCTTTGATTCTCGACCGCACGGAAGCGTATACGGCGATCCTGATCGACGATCTGATTTCTAAGGGAACGAACGAGCCGTACCGCATGTTCACGTCGCGGGCGGAATTCCGGCTGCATCTGCGTATTGACAACGCCGACCGGCGCTTGACTCCGCATGGCAGACGCGTTGGGTTGATCTCGGACGATTCGTGGGCAGATTTCGGGGCAAAGCAAGCACGGTTAACGAAGATGAAGAAGCTGTTGGAGGAAACGCGCCTAACGTCGGCAATGCTGGAGTCACTCTCGATCGCAAGCAGCGCCAATGAGAGGGTGGGGACGGGCGCTACGACCGACCAAGGCAAGCAGATCTCGACAGCGTCTTTTTCCTCAAGCGCAGGACAGCCGATCGCACAGTTGCTGAAGCGGCCGGAAGTCACGATCGAACAACTCGTGCCGGTGTTGAGGAGCCTGACGCCCGAGTTTTTTACAGAGAATTCCTCCGTGTCACCTTCGCTGAGCCTTTCCTCACAACTACGCAACGAACTCAAGTCAGTTGAGACTGAAATCAAGTACGAAGGGTATTTGCTCCAGCAACAGCGCGCCATGGAGCGCCTGAAGAAATCCGAACAGCATTCTATCCCCGAGTGGTTCGACTACCGCTCGGTCAGCGGCTTGTCGCGCGAGATGCAGGAGAAGCTGACGAACGTGCGCCCGCGCACCATTGGACAGGCGTCGCGCATCCCGGGCGTGACTCCAGCCGCGGTTTCACTGGTGAATGTTTTTATCGAGATTCAAGGGCGGCGTCGTGAACAGGCGACCGCTATTTAGTTCTCGTCCCAAGAATTACTGCAGATCGTCCTTCCCGTGCAACTCCTGGGACCGCTTGACCTCCGCATCCGCTGCTTCCTTGTTCCCCATGTCGCGGTATGCCTGTCCGAGCAGGTAGTGCGATGTTGGATTGTTCGGCTCCATCGAGACGGCATGTTTGAGAGATAGAACGGCGAGATCGTAGTCCCCCTTCTTTTGCAGCACCTTTCCCATCAGGATGAAGGGCACGCTGGAGGTCGCATCCAGCCGGATTGAGCGTTGCAACAATCGCTGAGCATCGTCGTACTTCTGCACGCGAGAGTAAGCATCCGCCAATTTGTAATAGGTTGCAGCGTGGGCGGGATTAATCGCCAGTTCTTTCTGAAATTCCGCGATCGATTCGGGCAGACGCGATTTGTAGAGATACAGTTCGCCTAAGAGGTAATGGACCAAAGGCAACTTCGGATCAAGTTCCGCGGCCTTCAGAGCGTACTCTTCCGCAATGGGATCGTATTCCTGCCGCAGCAGCATGCGAGAGGTGAATAGATACGCGGCAGCAGAATCGCCGGGCACATCGAACATTTTCCCGAAGGTCTTGCGAGCCTGGTCGTAGTTTCGCGTTTGGATATAGCAAGTGCCGAGAATGTAGTATCCGTCGACGTTAGCTCGCGCGATCCAGCCTTGAACTTTTTCCAGCAGCGGAATTGCGTCGGCCGGATGACCACCCGCGTAATACGACATGCCAAGCAATTGAACTGCTTCCCGGTCGTCGGGATTTTCGTTCGTGGCCTTTGTCAAAAATTGAATTGCCTCTGGGAAAGTCGCTCTTCTTGTAGTACGCAGTGCCCAGTTCCAGAGCCAGGCCTCTCGTCAGCGGATCGCGCGATTGCAGCGCCTGGAGTTGCGCGATGGCGTCATCCACTTTCCCTTCTTGCATCAACTTGCGCGATGCGGCGAATTCCGAAGGCGCCGGTTGGGCCGCTGTGAAGTCAGGAGCCGGGGCCTGCTGAGCCATTGTCGTAGAACAAAATACGGCGAGCAGAATGGCCGAACATAAGAATCGGATTCCAGCGGATCGCGTTTGCATAAAGAGAATTAGAGCACAACGCTTTGAAGCGGTCCGCAAGGTTCGCTTCGTGTCGATGATTCCCTAGCGCTCACCCAACTGCTTCTTCACTGCTTCCAGATTTTCTTTCGCCAATTCTTGACCGGGATCAATCTGCAGCGCGTGTTCAAAGTGCGACTTAGCCTCGGGGAGCCGTCCCATCTCTGCCAGTGCGGCGCCGAGATTGGCCTCCACACTGGCATCGTTCGGTTGCAACTGTAGAGCCTGCTCGAACTGCTGTGCAGCACCCGCAAAGTCGTCTCGGGACGCAAGTGCGATCCCCAGGTTGTAGTGGGCATCGAAATAATCAGGCCTCGCTTTGAGCGCCGCCTGCAGGTATCCGACGGCTTGTTCGGGATGTCCCGCCGCAACCAGCGCGGCTCCCAGGGCATTGTTTCCGGCCGCGTCCTCAGGACGCAATTTCACCGCCACCGAATATTCCTTGATCGCTTCCGGAAGATTGTTTTTCTGCTGCAGCATGGCCGCGAGATTGTAGTGAGCCTCGAAGTCGGACGGATCTTTCTCCTCAGAATGTCGAGCCAATGCCTCTTGCAAGGCCATGCGCGGATCGCCCTGCGCGGAATCGAAATTTACCGGCAAGACTTGCAGCCAGAGATGGCACATTTCGTCGCTGGATCGATTGCCTCCAGTGACTCGCGATGGCGGATGGTTGGGATTGAGCGGGTTGGCGTCCGAATTGTCGTAGGTGTAACGGAAGCTGACGGTGGTTCCCTTCGTCAGCCTCACCGCCTCTGAGTACCGATAGACCGCCTGCCAATTGAGGTTCCACTGAGGAATGTGAATCAGAGTTTTTTTCGCGCCGTCAGGAAACGTCGCCCACGCCTGGATGTCTTTGCCGAGATAATGCGCATGAGGGTAGATGGCCATCAGGTCGGCATCAATCGGAAGGGTGAAGTCGTCGGAGACGACGAAGTTTTTCTCTCCAGGAGGAATGTCGAGCTTGGCATCGTTCTCCATCTGCAACAGCATGGGAAATTTTGTCGCCGGTTGCGAAGTGAAATACAGTCCAATGCTCGGCTGGATGACCTCGGGCTTACCCGACGGTTGCAGATGGGTATTGAGAATCAGGTCCGTGCCCCGGTCGAGGCGCAATGCCATTCCTTCCGGCTCCTCGGCGGGAATGGTCCCAGGCTTCCAGAAGAGAAGATGGCTGTCGGGGTCGAAGACTTGCGACTCGATTCGAATCTCCATCCCGCCGAAACCCGCGCCCGGCTCCGTCTCTCGCTTGCGCGACGCACCGGCGTGATCCACCAGGATGTTTGCATGGTGAACGTATCGCTTATCGCCGGGCCGGATCTCAATCGCCTTCACCCAGCGCGTGTCTTGAATCGGCACGGGAAAAATAAAATTCCAGTAAGTATCAGTTCCCTGCGGCGAAAGCGCGAGCGGCTTTGTCGCATTGAGCACCAAGTCCGGCTTGCCTAGACGCCAGCCTTCGACAAACTTCGGCGGTGCTGGCAGATCAGCTCGATTTCCTTCGACCGCACCTTGCTCCACCCAGCGCTCGATTTGCGTGATTTCTCGATCGGACAACCGTAGTTCGTCTGCGAATTTCAATTCCTGAGGCTCCGGCAGCCACGGCGGCATGGCACGCGACTTCGTGACATCAGCGATCTGCCGTGCATGTTTCTTCGCATCGGAATATGTGAGAAGAGAAAACGGCGCTGCCTCTTCCGGTCGATGACACTGCGCACACGACCGGAACAGGATTGGAGCGACGTCGCGATTGAAGGTGACCTGCGTAGCATCACCGGTAGATTGTCGGCCGAGCCCTCCGGCGGCCAGTGCCCCTGTAACCGCTACTGTCACGATCAGAGCAGCAATGCCGAGGGAGTTTGAGCTCAGTCCAGATCGGAGATGTAACATCCCACTCCCCTGACTTCACTCTCAGCCACCGCCTTGCCTGTAGACGCCGCTCGGAGGGCGTCTTCCAGCTCGTGTGTGGTAGGGACTGAACGGGCGCGCGACAGGTCGACATACCAGTTGTCGATCCGGCCGTCATATACAAGTTGATGATCCCTGCGGAAAACGGCCACTTCGGGTGTAATTTGTACGCGACTTAATTTCGCAAGTGCGCGAGTCGAATCGCGCAGCGCGGGCAGATGATATCCATAGTCGGAAAGATATTGGCGAAGTTGCGGAGCCGTGTCGGAGCGATCCGGATCGATAATCCAGAAGTTCGCAACATCGGCGTACATCTTGCTGATGCGCTGGATTTCGGGAGCGTAGCGCGCGGAGACGGGGCAATCGCGTCGCAGGAATACCAGAACGACAATCTTATCTGCGTTCAATGGACTGACAGAGTGGCCATCAAGGTCGAGTGCCGTGTCTTGTCCGGTCGCGAACAGCGACGCGCAGAGTACCGCTGCTAATAAACCCGCCCGGAGCAACTGGTTCTCAAACTTCATAGGATGGACGAATCTGCCACTCTATCCAGAATTCTAGAGATTTCTATATCGCAGTGTCTATGATGCTTCTTCGAACTTCGGCCCGCAGGAAGGTGCACGGGAGCCGGGCCTGGTTCGACATCCGGAAAACCTCTGATCCCGGGCTCGGCACCGCTACAATGACTTCACCATGATTGCCCACCTACGCGGAAAACTGCTCGCCAAGCACCCGAACCAGGCCATTGTAGAAACGGCGGGCGTTGGCTATGACGTGACGATCAGTGTGCCAACATTTTCCGATCTGCCTGCGGTCGGTGACGAAGTCGCGGTCTACATTCACACGCACGTACGTGAGGACATGATCGCGCTGTACGGATTTCTGCGACCGTCTGAAAAGCTTTTGTTTGAAAAGCTGATCACGGTCAGCGGTATCGGGCCGAAGCTGGCGATTACGATCCTGAGCGGAATGGCGGCCGATGAAATGGTGGGCTCAATTCGTGGCAATGATATCGCTCGGCTCACGCGCATCCCCGGAATCGGGAAGAAGACTGCAGAACGCATGGTGCTGGAGCTACGCGACAAACTGCCAGCGCCGGCACCCTCCGCACCCACGGCCACCCAGTCGCTCAATGCAACCGAAGAAGACGTCCTCTCCGCGCTGGTTAATCTCGGCTATCAGCGAGCAGCGGCGGAGAAAGCCCTGGCGACGGTCACAAAAGAGGGAGATAACAAGTCCTTTGATCACCTGTTTCGCTCCGTAATGAGCAGGCTTTCAAAGTAGTTTTTTTCATAGACAAGAATTCAGAGGTGCAGTTTAATCCAGCACCATGCAAACACTAGGCCTCTCCGATTCAACCGCTCGCAGCGAGGGTCGCCTCAAGAGCCTTTTCTGGCCTTCGATCCAAAGTGGCGCCGACGTGGACTATCTCGCTGTGCAGGGATTTTGGGTGTGCACGATTTCGGGAGTTTTATCCCTCGTCTTCTTAATAATTTCGGGCCAACCGATCATCGGCGTGCTTGTATTCCTGTTATTCCACTTTGGCGGAGTCGGAGTTCGCGAGCATAATCCGTTCGCAGCTGCGATGGTCTTGATTTATTTCGTGCTCGACACTTTTGTCTCGGGAATTGGAGTGGTGCGCATCATTATTCTGGCCCTGCTGCTTTCAAATCTTCGCGCCACATGGATTGCCGATCGCTGGAAACCGAACTCGGAAGAGGCCGTACTGCCGCCAAGATTAGGGGAAAGCTTCTCTGACAAAATTTCGGACAAATGGCCTGCCTTCATCTGGCCGAAAGTGAAAGTGCTCTATTACATCTATTCCGTCGGATTGCTCGCGGTGGTGGTAGCAGGACTCATCGTAATGGCTCTGCGCGGCGGGCGCATCTAGCCGAGAATCCACCTGCAGGCGTTTTATTTCCCGATGCAAAATGTGCTGAAGATGAGATTGAGGATGTCATCGGTAGTAGTCGCCCCGGTGATAGCGTCGAGCGGGCGCAGCGCGTTGTAGAGATCAAGCAGAAGCATCTCGTGAGGGATTTTTCCAGCGACCGCATGGCTCGCGGCCGCGAGCGCAGTGAGCGAATCCTTGATGAGGCCTTGATGCCGGATGTTGGTCAGAAATCCTGGCTCGGTCTGTGGGCCGCCTTCCCCACCGATGTGCCGCAGGATTGCCGATCGCAACTCGGCAATGCCCGTTCCGGTCACCGCGGATGTGGACACTATCGGAGCGGTCGCGCTTAGAGCGGGCGTTCCGTTTCCGAGGTCGATTTTGTTGACCACGACAATCAGCGATCTGCCTTCGGCCAGACGCAATAATTCTGCGTCCTCTGCCGTTTGCGACTGGGACGCATCGAGCACAACCAGCACCAAGTCTGCATCTGCCAGGGCTTCCTTGGATTTTCGAATGCCGATTGATTCTGCTTCGTCGAGAGATTGACGAATTCCCGCCGTGTCCACCAATTTGACCGGAATGCCACCAATCGCAACCGTTTCGCTGACGAGGTCTCGCGTAGTTCCTGGCATTGCCGTCACGATGGCGCGCTCGCGCTCGACCAGGCGATTAAACAGGCTCGACTTCCCCACATTGGGGCGTCCGACGATGGCCAGCGTCAACCCTTCGTGAACGATCTTTCCGTAAGCGAAGCTCGCACTGAGATCTTCGAGCGGGCCGCGCACACGCGCGATGTGATCGAGGATTGCCGCATCCTGCATCACGGAAACATCGTCTTCGGCGAAGTCGATTCCCGCCTCGAGCACGGCGATCAGTTCCACCAGCTTTTGCTTGATGCCCTGAACGCGACGCGACAGAGCGCCTTCCAATTGCTGGGCGGCAACCTTCGCCTGATACAACGTCTGTGAATCGATCAGATCACGAACCGCTTCCGCCTGGGCAAGGTCGATGCGGCCGTTCAGGAAAGCGCGCATCGTAAACTCACCGGGTTCGGCGGGACGCGCTCCTGCTGCGACGCACAGTTCCACGATGTGGCGCAAGACGACTGGCGATCCGTGGGCCGAGATTTCAATGACATCGTCGGTCGTATAGGAATGGGGCTTGGCGAAGTACGTCACGACAACTTCGTCGACGCGCTGTCCGTGTTGGCCGGACACTCCACTGGTTCAATCAACTCGCCGAACTCGGCTCGCCCCGGCTCCAACTCATGCTTCAGGCGAAGCATCGGCTGCGCAATCTCGCGCGCTTTCGGACCTGCCAGCCGCACCACGCCGATGCCGCCGCGCCCCGGCGGAGTGGCAATTGCGACAATGGTGTCATCCAAATTCGTTCCGACGTTCACGGGCCGATTGTAAAGGGTAAACTGGAAACTGGCCGCCGGTCTTCGATCATCGGTGGGCGGGCACAGCTTTCCACTGCCGAAGATTTGAGACCGAATTATCCAAGCCCCGAAGGGAGCAATCAACATTGTCCGTAGCCGATGACCTTTTAGCTGCCAACGCCGTCTTCGCCCGCACCTTCGATCTGGGGGATTTGAAAGTCCAACCTCGACGCCATGTCGCAGTACTGTCGTGCATGGATTCCCGAATCCTGTTCGAGCACTGCCTGGGCTTGCGTCCCGGAGACGCCCACATGATCCGCAATGCCGGCGGCATCGCCACGGACGACGCCATCCGCTCGCTGATCGTCTCGCATCACCTGCTCGACACGCAGGAATTCATCATCATCAACCACACGGATTGCGGCCTGTTGAAGGTGAAGGAAGATGAACTCAAGGCGCGGTTGGCGGAGAAGATGGGGGCACGCTCGGACACTCCTTCGCACTTTCACGCCTTC
Organism: uncultured Acidobacteriota bacterium; assembly: GCA_963819455.1. Lineage (GTDB taxonomy): Bacteria > Acidobacteriota > Terriglobia > Terriglobales > Acidobacteriaceae > Sulfotelmatobacter. The sequence goes on along the minus strand of CAWFWF010000003.1, from coordinate 70,761 downwards.
GATGATCTGGAAGCGAATGTGCGGGAACAGATTGCACGCGTTAAGTCTCACCCGTGGATTCCGAAGCACATTCCGGTAAGAGGGTTTGTTTACGACGTGAAGACGGGCAAGCTGACCGAAATCGAACCGAGGTAATTAGCGCGATGGCCCTTGCAACGCTATGATGGCGACCTTCGCCGACATACGAGCATGCAGACCTTCTGGAAAGTACTTTCAGTCATATTACTCGCGAGCTGCCTCCTCTGTGGCTTGGTTGGTATTTCCATGTATTGGTGGCCTGACATGCCATCGACACCGAAACCAGCAGAAGGCAGGATTTATCCACTTAACAACCACGCGCACTACACGTACATGAATAGGTCGGAATACTTTTTATCCCAAACAGTACGTTGGACCTTCCCGATCCTGGCAATGATCCTAGCGGCGATCCAATACCGCTTTGACCCTTTTGGAGAAATACGCAAGCGTCGCCTCTATGGGTCTGCTCCCCGTGGTTTTCTTTAATCCCACAACCTACCGCGTCACTATCGGAGCAGGTTCACCGCGCAACCACCTTCTCAATTTCCGCCTTGAGCTCGGCGTATGGCAACGCCCCGGGATGGTACATCGCCACTTTTCCGGTGCGATCCAGCAGCACAAGGGTTGGTGTCGTCGATGCTCCGTACGCTTGAAAATTCGCTTTGTTGATCGGCGTTGGCATGTCGAGTAGTCCAGAATAGAACCGACGACGTACCGCATCGATGTACCTGAGTTCATCGCTCGGCGAGGCGTGCTCGAGCTGCGCGGTATAGCCGTAGAGGCGTGTTGGCCCAATGACATTCAGGCCCTTCCCGGCGAACTCGGAGCGCAATTGCGCGATGATCGGAGCTTCCGCTTTGCAGTCCCCACACCAATGAGCCCAAAAGAAGAGCAACACCACCGTTCCTCTCAGATGGGCCGGCGACAGCTGCGACTCCTCAAATTTGTCGGACCTTAGCGCTGGCGCGGGTTTTCCCACAAACGAAAGCAGGTTCAGGTTTTTCTGCAGCCGATCCTGAATTGACGAACCACCGTACGTCCGTATCGACGATTGCAACAACGCGACTGCCTGCGTCTTCTGTCCGCGTGCGGCCAAAGCCTGCGCTTGCACTTCAAGAGCGGCACCTAACGCGAGCGGCAGGTGCGGCTCGGCGTCGAGAGGACGTTTCGCGAGTTGCTCAAGGGCCAACGCCTTGGTCTGCTTTGCGTAAGCCTGTGCCTGATCGTATTGGCGCTCTTCGAGCGCGGCCCGCCCCATCCACGAATAAGCTTCGATGTATTCGGCATCCACGCCTCGCTGGGCGCGATAGGAAGTCAGTTCCGCTTCGGCGGCCGAAAAGTTATTTTGCGCCAGAGCCATGCGCACGTTATCCACAATGCCCGCCCAGGAGGCCGAAGCGGCAAGCAAAATAACGAGAGGAGCGAAAAAAATCGTGTTCGCATTTTCTTTATGATGATGGTTTTGGACAGAAGATGGCAAATCAACGAAAACGATCCCTGCCAGGAGCGCGGCTCACATAACATCCGCAGGCTCAGTTGTTTAGACTTGCCTGTCGCGGAATTTTGTAGCTATTTAAGTGCACTTTCTCGTATAATTAGCATGCGTTTGACTTTAGAGCTCCTTCGCAGTACAAGCATCTCCGCTTAACCCAGCGCGTGACCTGCCTGCAGAAGAATCCCGAAAGTTTCAGCGCTACATCAAAGAAAAAGGATCGTGCAACATCATGGAAACAGGAACAGTGAAGTGGTTTAACGACGCCAAGGGCTACGGTTTCATCAGCCGCCAGAACGGCGAGGACGTATTCGTGCATTTCTCCGCCATTCAGGCTAGCGGCTTCCGCAGTCTGCAGGAAGGTCAGCAAGTTCAATTTGACGTGGTCAAAGGCCCCAAGGGCTGGCAGGCAGAGAACGTCAAGGGCGTCTAACACCGCTTCCACAAGGGACAATTCGCAATGAGGGCGGCCAGCAATGGCCGCCCTTAGTGTTTTTGGACACTTGACTTTTTAGTACGCGGCGTTATAGTACGCTTAGTACTAAGGAACGCGATGATCCTCCTCACACAAACTCAGCGGTTTTCCGGAAGCATTCTAGTTTTGCTTTGCGCCGCTCTGCCATATTCATCCGCGCAGACCGCGGCTGCATCTTCCAGCCTGCTCTCACGCCGCTATTCGGACGGACAGAAGCTCATCTACCAGATGAAAGGCAACAACGATGGCTGGACCTACGAAGTCCAGGCAAGCGGCATCGTGAAGAAGAATGCTGATGGACACTTCGTTGAGGAGTACGGCTGGTCGGACTTCAGATCGAACGCTTCGATGACTCTGTCTACGGCGAGCCTGGACTTCCGCCAGACCCTCTCTCTCGATCCGGCACTTCCGCCGTCGATCCCAAATCTTAGCCAGGTTCAGCCCTTCCTAATTGGACCGATCACCGACATGCTGACCTTCTACGCCGATCTTTGGATGGCCAGCAAGCAGAGCGGCCTGACGAGGGCGGGAGATCATGCCTACGTGAAACTCGGCACGCCTGCGTCATGGGCTGACGGCAACTACGTGATCGTGGGCGAAGATTCGATCGATTTCGATATCACCCTCAAAGAACTGGATACCACGAATCACGTCGCCACTCTGTTAGTGCGCCACGTTCCTCCGGCGCAACCCCAAGTGAAACTGCCGGTGGCATGGATGCAGGCGCCGGTGGCGGACACTCCTAACAACTGGATCGACGTCAAAAAAAATCCAGATGGAAAGTATGTTGCGGAGGTCGGGAAGGAAACCTTCGATGTTGAAATCAAAATTACTCTGACCGACGGGAGGATCCTCTCGGCGACTGTGGACAATCTGGTGAAAGCGCGGAAACGCGAATGCTCGGATGCTGCGCTCCTCGACTGCGGCCCAGCCAGCGACCATGCGATCCGCCGCCAGATCGAATTGCGCCTTCTTCCCTGAAACGGTGCCTCGATGAATTCACTGAAGATACCGTCACTCGGCTATGCACTCCTCGGACTACTGCAGAAACCCTCCTCGGGATACGATCTGCGCAAAATCTTCGCATCGACATCGATGAAGACTTACAGCGACAGTCCAGGAGCGATCTACCCAGCGCTTGGCCGGCTTGAGAAGCAAGGGCTGATCCGCGGTCGGATCGAAGACGGCGCGGGATTACGTCGACGACAAGTTTTTCAACTGACACCGAAGGGGCTCTCAGAATTGAGGAAATGGATCATCCAGCCGATTCGACACGAAGATCTGGTCCGGGGACAAGGAGAGATCATGCTGCGCTTCGCTTTTAGCGAAACCGTCGCCGGAGCGTCAGCAAGTCTTGAGCTACTGCGCTCGCTCTCTGCAGCGTTGGCGCCTCACCTTCGGGCCTTGCACGACGAATTCGAAGAGAGCAAGAGCGCGATGCCGCAGTCGGGTCGATTGGCTTTCGAGTCTGGCATTCGCGGGACTGAATGTTTGCAGGAATGGGTTCGCCACGCCATCACGGCATATGAAACAGAAACAAGGGAGGCGCATCATGAAGTCGTCCAGCGTAATTCTTAAAGCGGTTGTTGTCTTTGTTGCGTATACCTTCATCCAGATGGTCGTCGGGATGATGATTCCGATGAAAACCGTTCTCGCTCCAAATAGCTTTCAGTGGCTTCTGTTGACCAATTTGGTCGTGACAGGTGCCTTGTCATTCGTTGCGTCTCGCTCCGATTGGCGCGGATGGAAGTTGGGCCTTGCCGTCTCCGCAATTCCAGTGATCATTTCTTCCGTCAACCTGCTGGAGGCTGCGTTTTTTCTCAAAGGCTCCCAGATGGAATGGGGAAGAATCTTCCTGCATACGGTGGTTTCCTCGGCCCTTATTGTGCCGGTATGGAAGCTGCTATTCGGCAGCCGCGATAAAGCTTCGACGGAACATTTTCATCCCATCGACTCGAAGCCATTCGGAGAGATTGCCTGGAAGCTCGCAGTTTGTGCGTTGACCTATGTATTCCTTTACTACGGATTCGGGCTGATCATCTACCCATTCGTCAGGGATTTCTATACAACCCAGCACTTGCCTTCGGTCGGCACGATCGTCACTCTGCAATTCTTTGTTCGCGGACCGGTCTTCGTACTTCTTTGCCTGCTACTCGCGAGGATGATTGGCCTTCCTCGATACACGGGGGCGATCGCAGTTGGAATCACATTCACGCTACTCACAGGGGTTGCGCCGCTGCTGATGCCGAATCCATTTTTCCCGGACTCGGTTCGGTGGGCACATTTCTGCGAAGTGACCAGTGAGAATTTCATCCTCGGTGCATTCGTCACATGGCTTTGGATGCCGTCCCAGGGAGTTCGTCGCATGGTTGCGGCGCACGTTGCGTAACGCAAGACGAAAGAATTATTGCTGGCTCATATCGCGAATGAGCACGACATCGGAGTCGCTGTGGCCGCGTGTCACGGCCAACTGCTTCCCGTCGGGCGACCAGCGGAAATCCCAGAGGTGCTCGGACTTGAAGGATGTCAATTGTCTTCCCTTCGATCCATCGATAGGTTGCAACCAGAGGTTATCGACGCCGTTCTCGCGCATCGAATACACGACTCCTTTTCCGTCCTGGCTGTAATGGAGCATTCCAAAGCGCAGGCGATCGAGATCTCTCACGGTGGTGTGTCCTGAGTCTGTTTCGGCGAATGCGAGCTTTTCTTTGTGTTCGCCGGAGTGCTCGAGCGTGGGGAACGCCGCGAGTTTGCCGTCGGGAGAAATGTCGAACGTAATCGCGGTCGGCGAGACCGCCTGTTCGGAGACCGTCGTCTGCGCTCCGCCGTCGATCGGAACGCGTGAGAGTCTGTTCTCCTCTTTTTGGCTTATGTAGTACACCCAGTGGCTGTCCGGCGAGCAAACGGGATACGTGTCGTTCTTGCCATCGGTCAGTTGCTTTAGATTGCCTCCGCCGGAATCCACGCGCCAGATGTTCTGATCCGTCGAATTGCCATGAAATCCCAACACGAAGACCGTGTATTTTCCGTCAGCGCAAGACGACGGATCGCCTGCGGGATGACCCTCTTCGGTTGCAATAGGCAGCTTCGCCGCAGTCTGAGGGTTGATCATGGTCAGCCCATTGTTCTGATCCATGATCAGCTGGCCACCCGGAGTCCACGTTAAGTCCGTAAAAGCGCTGGAGGATGAGAGCACTCGCGGCGCGGGGTCGGCGGCTCCTTGCATGAGATACAAGTTCCAGCGAGGCGCATTGAGCACGGAAGCCAACAGGTGCCCGCTGCCGGCGAGACTGAGATCACTGTAGTCATTGGTATCTCGCGTGACGGGCGTGAGCACGCCATCTTTGCTTACGAGAACGATTTGCGATCGCGTGAAATTGCTGGATTGATCCCATGACAGAGCTAAGAATCCGCTCCCGTCGGGCAGCCAAGTTGGGTACCCAACGAATTTCTTGGCCGCGGCAAAGATCGTCATTTTCTTTCCGGTGGCCAGGTCAATCGTGATGATCCCCTGCGGAGTATTGCTGTTCTGAATCGCGATGCAGGCGATGGTCTTGCCGTCGGGCGACCAACTTGGCTGATATAGGCCTTCCGCGAGCGAACCACCCGTCACAATCCGCTCGTCGCCGCCGCTTACCGATCGAATAATGAGGCGATACTTCCCCGGTTCGGGATTGTCCGCACGTATGAAAGCGAACTGCTGGCCATCGGGCGAGAAAGTGATATTGGAATCTACGTCGCTGGCAAGTTTGTCCGGCACGCCTCCCAGCAGCGGAGCGCGATATAGAAACTTCAATTCAGGATTTCCGGGATCGCTCCTCACGAAATAGAAATAATTTCCGTCCCGCGAAAAGCGCAAGCCGCCGTAGTAGGTGTCCGCCGGCGGTTGAACTTGGGTATTGCTGTTGGTGGGTACGTTGCGCAGCCAGAGGCTCGCCAACCCACTAGAGCGCATGACGCTGAGGATGTACTTGCCATCGGGTGAAATGGCGACCATAACCGCGTCGCCTGTATCCGTCAATTTGCTGACAGAAAAATTCTGAAATGGCATCGGGCGATTCCGCGTTGCCAGCGCATAGATGCCGTACGTGGCAGCCGCAACAAGAAGGAGGACGATGCCGGCAGTTACTCCAGTTCCCAACTTGTTTTGTCGAACTGCTGCGACGACCGCGGAGCTGCTGGCGGGACGAACCGACGACGAGGCTGCGACCGTAGGCGCAGCCGGAACCGAAATAGAAGACGCCGAAGCCTGCGGCTTCCGTCCCGACTCCGCGTCGCGCTTCAGGCGCTTTAGGTCCCCGCGGAGGTCTGCCGCCGACTGGTAGCGAAGGTCGCGATCTTTTTCCAGCAGCTTCTCCAGGATCTCCTGCAACTTTGGCGGCAAGGTGGCATTCAGTTGCGTAGGAGGCACTGGATCGAGTTGCAGTATCGCGTGAAAAACCACAGCAGACGTGCCGCCACTGAATGGCAGTTTGCCCGTCGCCATCTGGTAGATCACGGTTCCAAGTGAAAACAAGTCGGTGCGCGTATCAAGCTCTTCGCCGCGCGCCTGCTCCGGAGACATGTATGAAATGGTGCCGACGGTTGCTCCGGGACTGGTCAAGTTCGCCGGATGCGGAGAGTCCTGCGTGGCGCCGATCGTCTCCATCGCCATCTCGGGACGAGCCAGCTTGGCTAAGCCGAAGTCTAAAACCTTCACCTGTCCGCGAGGCGTAATGAAAATGTTCGCCGGCTTGATGTCGCGGTGAATGATGCCCTTGGCATGCGCGGCATCCAGCGCGTCGGCGAGTTGAATGGAAAAATCAAGCACCCGATCCGTGGGCAGCACGCCCGAGTAGAGCTTCTGGTCGAGATTCTGGCCTTCGAGCAACTCCATCGCGATAAAGGACTGCGATGCGCCCTCTCCGGGCGCGGTCTCGACCGCATAAATCGTGCAGATGTTGGGATGGTTGAGCGCGGAGGCGGTCCGTGCCTCCAGAAGAAAGCGATCCAGCGCATTCTGATCGCGAGACAGTTGCGGAGGCAGAAACTTCAACGCAACTTTACGTCCAAGGTTCAGATCCTCGGCCTCATAGACCACGCCCATGCCACCGCTGCCCAACTGTCCGAGAATGCGGTAATGCGAGATGGTCTGGCCGATCATGAGGAAACAGGAGAAGCGTTCATCTTAGGTGGGGCGAAAAACTCCGTCAATGCGAACGGGCAGCAGGCTATTTCGCCGCAGGCAAAGGCTGGTTCTGCTCCTTCTCTAACCGTTCCACCATGTCTTTGGGCAGGGCATGCAGCAGTTCGAGGAATGCGGCATTCGTCCAGCCGAAGCCGACCACGTTCATTTCGTATCCGAGTTCAACGTGCGCCTCGGAGGAGCGGGTCACGACGTTATATTTCTCGCGAATGTTTCCGTCGCGCCGGAAGTTTTCCGCGACCGTGGACAGAAATTCGTATGACACGCGATCCGCGTCCGCGTTATATCCGTACCGCCGCAAGCCGCCGATCACCACCATCTCGATGTTTCCCCAGCCGTAAGGCAGATCCCACTGCGTCCCTTTATCTTCCGTGCTCATGGGAACGCCGCCCGGCCGCTCAAACTCTTTCAGGTTTTCGACGGCCGCCTTAGCCTGCGCCGACGTAGCCAAGCCCGCCCACAGAGGATAGAAGGCGCTTGCATACTTATATGTCGACATTTGTTTGGTGAGAAAGTTGAAGTCGTAGAACAATCCCTGCTGACCGTTCCACAAATAATGAACAATCAGCTTCTGCCGCTCCGCGGCGCGTTTATTCCACATCTTTGCCTTATCGCTATGCCCGAGCCAAACACTGATCTGTTCTAAATCTTTTTCGGTCTTGTACAACAAGCTGTTCAAACACACTGGCGCGTAATGATGCGTAGCGGAGCCAAAAGCCCCGAAGCGGAAACTCACGTCAAAGCCGGACTCCCGCATCGATCGATCGCCTTTGTAGTAGTCCGCGCTTAACTTGAACTGGCGCGCTTTTTCGCATTCTCCCCGCGCCATCGTCATCGAAACATCACATACCTGCATCGAGTAGGCGGCACCAGCCACCGGCCGCGTCGCGGTCGCGCTCTGTTCAACGATGTAGTCGTTCGCCTCTCCGGGATGCAGAAAGAAATACTGCGCAACCTTCCGGTAAAAACCGGATTCATCCTGCACGGCCTCAGCCGGCGGACCATCGCCAAAGTCGTAATAGCGCGACAAGCCCGTATCGCCCGCCAGATGCGGATCGCGCGTCCACATCCCATAGTCTTTATCGAGGTCGGTGTAGGCCCGCTCGAGCCACGCTCGATCGGCGGCAATGTCTATATGCTGTCCGCTCTTCTGCAGGGCTCCGTACACATCAACGACCATGGAACTCATGAAGGGTGGCTGCGATCGCGTCAAATAATAGGTGCGGTTGGCGTTTAGCATCGCGCCGTAGTGTTCGACTTCAAAGAAGAAGTTGTCGACCATTCCACGCGCCAACTCTACCCGTCCTGCCTCGAGCAACCCGCGAATGATGAAGTAGCTGTCCCAACCGTACATCTCGTTAAACCGTCCACCGGGCACCACATATTTCTCAGGCAGGTAAAGCAGTCCCGGAGGATTGAACTTGCTGGTATTGATCTCGCCCAGATGGTGAATCTCAATGGGCAAATGCTCGACCCGCACATTGCACTTGCCGCTCAGCGACTTCACTGCAGCCGGCTCTTCGAATCCAGCGGGCAAATACAGAACCGACGTTGCCGCAATCTTGGGATCGATGATGCTGTCGCACGCAGTCATCGATCGCGTCAGGCTGTCCCAGCCCGTCGAGATGTAATCGAGAATGGACTTCAACCCTTGCCCATCCGGCACGGGCGCCGCCGTCGCGAAATTTGGCACGACGACAAAACAAAAAACAACGCAACACAGCAAGACTCCACAAACACTTGAAAGCGCACGAAAGGTGAATCTGGGTTGAATCCTCATGGGGATGGCTTGAAAACTCCGCAATGATAACCGCGCAGACAGAGCGAGACCAACTTTAATTCTCGCCCACCGCCTTGAAATCCTTCGTGACCGAACATCGCTCGATAGATTCTTGGTTTAATCTATTTGTTTCCCGCTGATCGATATGAGGGGGCACGAGTGAATCGATCCTATCTGGCCGTTCGCAGCTTGCCATTCTTCCTTTTCGTAGCCGTATTTTCCGCCTGGTGTCAGGTTCCCGAAAATACATATCAGGATTTGCATTGGCGAATGGTGGGACCATTCCGCGGTGGGAGAACTCGCGCCGCGGCCGGAGTGCCGAGTCAACCGAACGTCTTCTACGTCGGACAAGTGAACGGCGGCGTCTGGAAGACCGAGGATTACGGACGAACATGGACCCCGATTTTCGACGACCAGCCGACGCAATCGATTGGAGCCATCGCCGTCGCCGCTTCCGATCCCAACATTGTTTATGTAGCTAGCGGCGAAGGCTTACACCGGCCTGACTTGTCAGTCGGCAACGGCATTTACAAATCAACGGACGCCGGAAAGACCTGGACACACCTCGGCCTGGTGGATGGCGAGCAGATTCCTGCATTGGCAGTGGATCCTCGCGATCCGAATAAAGTATTCGCCGCGGTCCTCGGCCATCCGTATGGGCCGAGCGAAGAACGTGGCGTCTACCGCTCGACCGACGGCGGACAGAACTGGCAACGGGTCATTGCAAAAGATGAAAACACCGGCGGCTCCGATGTTGAAATCGATCCATCGAATCCTGATGTCGTTTACGCCGCCATGTGGGAAGCGCGCGAAGGCCCGTGGGAGGATGGCAACGAATTCAACGGCTCCGTTGGCGGACTTTATAAGTCAACCGATGGAGGTACGACGTGGCGTCCGCTGACCAGCGGCCTGCCCAAGGATTTGTCGCAGATCTACGTTGCGATTGCTCCCAGTGACTCGCGACGCTTGTACGCGACGCTCGCAACAGCCTCTGGAAAACTCAATGTCTATCGGTCCGACGACGCGGGAGCGAACTGGGCCCAGATCACCGATGATTCCCGGCCCGCTGGCCGTATCGGCGGCGGCGATCTATCGATCCCGCGAGTGGATCCGAAAAATCCTGACCTCGTATACATCGTCAGCACCGTGACCATGCGCTCCTCCGATGGCGGCAAGACTTGGATGAGCTTTCGCGGCGCTCCCGGCGGCGACGATTATCAGAACCTTTGGATCAACCCAACCAACGGCAACATCATTCTTCTTGTCAGCGATCAAGGCGCAATCGTAACTGTGAACGGCGGCGCGAGTTGGAGTTCCTGGTATAACCAGCCAACGGCGCAGCTCTATCACGCCATTGCCGACAATTCTTTTCCCTATCGCGTTTGTGCCGGCCAGCAGGAGAGCGGCTCCGTTTGCATTTCCAGCCGAGGAAACGACGGCGCAATCACCTTCCGCGAGTGGCATCCGGTTGGAGTCATCGAGTACGGATACGTGGCTCCGGATCCACTCGATCCCGACGTCATCTATGGCGGCGGCAGGACGGAAGTCTCCAAGTTTCATTGGTCCACTGGGCAAGTGCAGAATGTGACGCCGATTCCATTGCGAAACCCTAACTTCCGCGCGAACCGCACGGAACCGCTCATGTTCTCGCCAGTCGATCCGCACGTTCTGTATTACGCGACAAACGTTTTGTTCACCACAAAAGACGGTGGCAACTCCTGGCAGACCATCAGCAAAGATTTGACTCGCGAAAACCCTGGAGCGCCGTCAAGTGTGGGCACGCTAATAAACAAAGGCAAAGAGAAAGGACGCGGAGTGATTTATTCGCTCGCTCCTTCCTTTAAGGCGTTTGAACACACTATGGGCGGGCACCGACGATGGGCTGATTTGGATCACCCGGGACGGCGGCAAGCAATGGGAGGACATCACTCCGAAGGAATTAACTCCGTGGAGCAAGGTCTCGCAGCTTGTGGCATCCCACTTCGACGAACAGACCGCATATGCGACAGTGAGCCGCTTCCGCATCAACGACCTTCATCCATACATCTATCGCACTCATAATGGTGGCAAAAGCTGGAAGGTAATCACCGCCGGCTTGCCCGACTTCGGCCCAGCCGATACGGTCCGGGAAGATCCCGTACGCAAGGGATTGTTATTTGCTGGCACGGAAAATTCCGTTTGGGTCTCGTTCGACGACGGAGATCATTGGCAGTCGCTGCAGCTTAATCTTCCGCATACATCCATGCGCGATCTGTGGATTCACGACGACGATCTGATTGTCGCGACCCATGGCCGCGGATTCTGGATCCTGGATGACATTGCTCCGCTGCGGGAGACGTCTGCCTCCATCGCGAATGCGCCGCACTTGTTCGCTCCGGCACCCGCTTACCGCGTGAAGCGAGATACTTACACCGACACGCCTATGCCGCCGGATGAACCAACAGCGGCGAATCCTCCAGACGGCGCCGTGATCGATTATTTCCTTCCTGCCGCGGCAAAATCCGTCACGATTGAAGTGCTCGACGGACAGAATCAACTGGTCAGAAAATTTTCCAGCTCCGACAAGCCGGAAATGTCGGACGAGGAACTTCGCAAACAACTGATTCCTCTTTATTGGGTGCGTCCTTTCCACTCCCTCTCAACGGATGCCGGTATGCACCGCTGGGTTTGGGATCTACATCATGCCGCGCCCACGTCTACGCGTCACGACTATCCGATCGCGGCGATTCCGCATGATACACCTCGATCTCCGTTCGGACCCACTGTTCTGCCGGGAAAATACACGGTGCGACTCACCGTCGACGATAAGCCTCTCACTTCGACCGTTACGGTGAAGATGGATCCGCGCGTCAAGACATCTTCCGACGGGCTGGAAAAAAAGTTTCGAACTGAAGTGCAGCTGGCGACCGTGATTCGTGAAACGGCTCAAGCATTGCTAGAAGGCAACTCCATTCGCGCGCAGATTGAAAAACTCACGAGCACCAATTCACAAGCGAAGGAAACGGTGGAACAGTTTGGGAAAAAAATGGACGCTTTGGTGGGTCCTCAAGGCGGTCCTCCTGCTCAGCAAACCAGCCTGACAGCGGTCAATGGAAATGCTGAAACGGTTTACCAAGCAGTCTGGCAGGCCGATGCGGCGCCGACATCCGCTCAACTCGAAGCGCTTTCAGGAATCAATCGCGACAGCGGCGACCTTCTGAAACGTTGGAAGGAATTTAAGGCGACAGACTTGCCCTCACTCAACACGATTTTGCGCGGGATGAAAGTGCCCGAGATTGACCCTCGTGCCGAATTCAAGTTGGAAGAAGTCGATGTCGACGAAGAGTAATTCAAATATCTTCGCGTTCACGTGGAATCGAGTTGTGCATGAGTCTTTCGACTAGGAGTCCTCGGTCTCTAGTTTGTCGCGGCATTGGTGACTTCTGGCGTTTCTCGTGTCCATAACCGCAACAATTCTCGACTGCGGGCAAAAATAGTTTGTAAATTCTCGCGACCGGGCGAGTGAACTGACTCATTCCGGCCTATAATCCCGCGACTACATTTGATAGTTCCACGCACCGCGAGGGGCTCTTGTCCTGAGGGTGCAGGACGGTCAACGGAAGTCCGCTCGATAGCCCTTAAGCAAATCCACAAAAATGGTGCACATCTGTGGGCTTACCGGAAAACCGCTCTCCGAGCTGTCAAATCTGGCCCAGTTCCGTTTGCAAAACTCAGAATCGAGGAAACAGCATTATGAAGTTGGGTTCTATCACAGCAGTCTCTCTACTGGTTATTTTGGCGTCGATGTCAGCGGTTGTGGCCGTAGGCCAGACCCCCCACACTCCTCACGCCGTTGGAGTCAGTCCGCTTGCCGTGCGAACGACTCATTCCGCCACACCCACTGAAATTCCCGCGAGCACTGCATTCTGGACGAAAGCCGCCACAGCCCCCTCGGTTTCTGTGGGAGCGATGTTCCTGCTCACGGACGGTCGCGTGCTTTTACACTCCGAGCCAAACTGCTCGGGTTGCACAGGCAACTACAACACCTGGTACACGCTTACGCCCGACTCAACCGGAAGCTACGTGAATGGCACGTGGACAAAGGTCGCTAATTTCCCGAGTGGATACTCTCCACTATTCTTCGGCTCCGCCGTTCTGCCTGACGGCAAAGTCGTGGTTCAAGGCGGCGAATACAATTGCACCTCCGGCTGCTCGGCGGTCTGGCAATCGAAGGGCGCGATTTACGATCCGGCCGCTAACACATGGACTGCCACCACGGCTCCGGCAACCAGCAACATTGGCGACGCGGAGTCCGTCGTTTTGCCAAACGGAACATGGTTACTGGCAGAGTGCTGCGCCATCGCATTCGGTCACGGCTCTTCGCCGGTTTACTACTCCTTCAACGAGAGCACACTCAGCTTCACGACGCTGTCTAATTCCACGGATGGCAAGAACGATGACTTCGATGAAGAAGGCTGGAATCTTCTTCCGAACGGCACGGTGTTGACGGTTGACGCTTATACGAGCAATACCGTTCTCACCGGCACCAATTCTGAAACCTACAATCCCGCAACCAACACCTGGACCACTGCCGGAAGCACCATCAACCAACTCTGGGATTCGAACTGCAAAGCCGGCGGTGGCAGCTTTGAAGTAGGACCTGCGGTGTTGCGTCCAGACGGCACGGTGTTCGCTACTGGTGCCAGCGATTGCTCCGCCGGTCACACGGCTGTCTACAATTCGCTGACTGGAACCTGGACTGCCGGACCGGATTTTCCAAACAGCAACGCAGCTAACGATGCACCGGCCGCTCTTGAAATCAACGGCAATGTCATCGTTGAAGCCAGCCCATTCAGCGGCACCTTCAGCACTCCCTCTGCCTTCTTCGAGTGGGATGGCACCAACTTCACCGCGTTCCCGAATCCGCCGAACGTTTCAGCGACGGCGTCGTATCAAGGTCACCTGCTCGTCCTGCCTAACGGACAGATCATGTACACCGACTACTCGACCGACGTGGAATTCCTCACTTCGGCAGGTACGTTCACCACCTCATGGCAGCCGACTATCACTTCCGCTCCTAGCTCGGTGAATCCGGGATCGACCTATTCGATTTCTGGAACGCAGTTCAACGGCTTGTCGCAGGGCAGCGCTTACGGCGATGACCTTCAGAATTCCACCAACTATCCGTTGGTTCGAATTGTGAACAACGCGACCGGTCACGTGTTCTACGCCAAGACGCACGATCACAGCACCATGGGCGTCGCCACGGGAAGCACCTCCGTCTCCACAAACTTCGACGTGCCCTCAGGAATTGAAACCGGGGCGAGCCAATTGTTTGTGGTAGCAAACGGCATTCCTTCGGCTGCCTTCGCCCTCACCGTAGGTGGTAGCACGGGCGACTTCAGCCTCTCCGCTAACCCGACTTCCGTCTCAGTCGCGCAGGGCGGTTCCGGAGCATCCACAATCACCAGCACCGTGACCGGCGGGTTCAGCACAGCCGTTGCTCTCTCGGCGAGCGGCCAGCCTGCAGGCGTTACCGTATCGTTCAGCCCGACCTCCATCACTGGCACGGGCACTTCCACAATGACGTTGGCTGTGGCATCCACCACCGCCGTCGGCAACTACACCATCACTGTGACTGGAACGGCGGGCAGCACAACGCACACCACCACGGTCTCTCTTTCGGTCACGGGAACAACGGGCACCTTCACGATCGCTGCATCGCCGAAGACGGTGAGCGTGGCACGTGGCGGAGCCGGTGTTTCGCATATCTCGACAACCGTTTCCGGCGGCTTCAATTCCGCGATTGCACTGTCCGCATCGGGACAAGGAGCTGGCGTAAAGGTTCTCTTCAATCCGAGCACCATCGCTGCGCCGGGCTCTGGACATGCTTCAATGCAGATTCGTGTGGCTCCGAATGCAACCACCGGAACCCGCACGATCACAGTGACGGGTACGGGCGGAGGCTCAACCCAAACAACAACGGTCACATTGACCATCAACTAAATGCAGTAGTTGTCGAACCGCTAGCAGAGCGCGGTTTGGACGAAGCCCGGACTTCACAGTCCGGGCTTTTCTCTTTGCATTGCATGCGCAATAACGATTGTTGTCTCTTGTTTCCATTCCTAGCAAGCGAGTTTGCATAAATTTGCAAACTTTCGCGGCCACGTTGCAAATTCTTGCTCACATTTTTTTTCGACGAGAATAAAGTTTTTTATTTTCACTAACTCCTCTGTTTAGAAGTGGTGCGCTGCACGTTATAATCCGGCGTCTTTGGGACTTCGTGTTGGACTGCCGTGGGGACTCTTTCCTTCTGTGGTGGGGAGATCGATGGAAGTCCGTGTCCGAAGCCTCCTTTCCGATAACCCTAAACATGCGAGGTCAACATTCTATGAAGGTGTTCCGAACATTCGGAATTGCTCTGCTTGGGCTGGTCTGTAGTATCGCCAGCGCCCAGGAACCATTCACCGCCGGTACATGGACCAAGACAACGAACGCTCCTTCCTCTGCAGTCGCTCACGCCGTGCTGCTGAGCGACGGGTCCGTGCTGGTTAACAGCATGTTTTTCTCCAACCACTCCGATCCCTGGTATCGCCTGATTCCAGATTCGACCGGAAGCTATATCAATGGAACTTGGGTGAGCGCCGGCACACTTCCCAGCGGCTACAACCCTCTTTACTTCGCTTCACAGGTGCTTCCGAGCGGACAGGCTGTCGTTTTCGGCGGCGAGTACAACAACGGTAGCGCCGTCTGGACCACCAAGGGCGCTCTCTACAATCCGACGACTAACGCATGGACCAGTCTGACTGCACCGAGCGGCTGGACGACCGTTGGAGATGCGCAGAGCATCATCCTGCCCAGCGGAAAAATGATGATGGCAAACTGCTGCACCACACAGGAAGCCATCATGACCCTCACCGGAACGACCGCATCGTGGGCGACCACGGGCACCGGCAAGTTCGACTGGAACGACGAAGAAGGTTGGACCATGTTGCCTGGCGGAAAGATCCTGACCGTCGACGCGTACGTCGGACAGTCCTCCTGCTGCTTGCTGGGATATCAGATTTACGATCCCACCACCGGCGCATGGACCACCCCCACCAACAATACTGGCGTGAACCTGGTCGATCCGGGCTCCCTGGAACTCGGCCCCGCGCCGCTGCTTCCCAACGGAACCGTCTTCGCCTCAGGCGCGACCACGAACAATGCGATCTACACCGTCTCGACGGGAACCTGGACCACTGCTCCGAAGTTCGGCAGCAGCCTGGATATCGCCGACGGACCGGCCGCAGTAGTGCCCAGTGGCAACGCCCTGTTCGACACCAGCCCGGGTGTGTTCCAAACCGGCAGCAAGTTTTTCGAGTGGGATGGAACCACTTTGAATCCAACTGCTGCCCCGCCGAACGCCTCGATCGACTCATCGTATGTCGGCAACATGGTTGTGCTTCCTACCGGACAGGTTCTCTTCACAGACTTCTCGTCTGACGTCGAAATCTACACCCCGTCGGGAACCGCCTGCACCGGCTGCGCTCCGACCATCAAGAACGTCGGCACCACCCTGTTGCACGGCTCCAAAAACAACCAGGTCGCCGGAACCCAGTTCAACGGGCTGACCCAAGGCGCCTACTACGGTGACGACAACCAGAGCGACACCAACTTCCCAATCGTTCGCATCACCGATTCCACCGGACGCGTCGTTTATTGCAGGACGCACGGCTGGAAGGGTGGCGTGGCCATGGGAACGGCCGTTCAGAACGTGCTGTTCGATATTCCTCCGGGGATTCACACCGGCACAGCGAGCCTCGTGGTCGTCGTGAACGGAATTCCGTCGGCTGCGAAGTCGGTCACCATCAACTAACAGCCGATTGCAAACAAGGCTGACAACTGAAGGAGTTTGCTGATCCCCCAGGCGCCGTGCTCTTCGTCGGTATGAACGAAGATCGCGGCGCTTGGGTAGTTTTAGATCGCATTGCAAAGGGCCTAGCCATGAGGATTTCCCGTCTCGCACTATTACTTCTTGTCTGCACTCAATTTTTTTCGATCGCCCACGCTGGCGGGCCATCGTCCAAGCCCACAATCCCTTCGTATCTGATCACCAATGAAGACTTGCCGCCCAAGGTGCCGTTCGGCGCGACCTTCTTCACATTTGCCGCCGATGGAACTCCGCAAGATCCGCTCAAAGTTAATCTTGGCGGCGTCGGCGTAGGCGGCGGACTTCTCTCTGCCAATCGCGTGAGCGTTTTTCAGAGCGCCACGAATTCCTGCGCCTTCTTATCGCTTGGTTCCAGCGGTGAAATCGCAGCAGTCGATATCGCCGCGCTGCAGGACATCGGTAACTTCCCCGCCGCATCCACAGACGACGGCTCGACGGACGGAATTGGCCTCGCGAACAACGGAACCTATCTGTACGCGAATTTTTCAACGTCCGCGACGATCGCAACATTCTCCATCGTGCCCGGTTGCGGCTTGACGTTCCTCGGCGATATTGCTCCCGTTGGTAAACACGGCGGCAACGTCAAGGGAATGGCGGTACACGGAAGCCTGCTCGTTGTCGCCTACGGCGATGGGTCGATTGAGTCGTTTAATGTTTCCGCTGGCATTCCGGTCTCGAACGGCGACCTGCAGAACACCAGTGGATACGGCACCGATCGTTTCGCCATTGCAGTCGACATTACTCAGGACAATCACTTCGCAATCTTCGGGGATCAATCCAACAGCACCACGATTGAAGTCTCCGATGTCTCCTCAGGCAAGCTCACAAAAACAGTAATCTACAACGTCGGAACGGCCGGGAACTCGGCCAATATTTATCTCAGCCCCGATGAAAGCCTTCTGTACATCACAAACACAGCGGTCGGTAAAGTCAGCGCCGCTTTCTTCAACACGACCACGGGCAAAGTCTCTCCCGGCTGCGTGTCTCCGACACTGAGCGGCTTTGACACCGACTGGATATTTCTGGCCAGCGTCGTCCCTCAGCTCAACACGGGCACCGGCTCAGTCTTGTATGTGGCGGAGTACGGCGATTCCTCTGGAGTCGCTGTGGTGAATGTCACATCGAGCGGAGGCAAGTGCACGCTGACCGAAAGCGCGAACTCGCCGGTCGTCGATCCCAACAGTACAAGCGTATTGTCGGTCGGAGTGTATCCCCCGCGACAGTTTTAGCCAGTTGTGGATTTATTTCCCGTCATCCTAAGGAGTGGGCCCATGAGTACGGTATTCAAATGGATATTCGCAGTGCAGATTCTGGCGTTGGCGTTAGTATCGGCATCGGCGCAGTTGCCGAATTGCCCACTGCGCCCGGACCCAGGCAGTGTGGTGCTTGATCCGCTGAGCCTCAGCAGTCAAAACGGGACATTATCTCTCGGCCTCACGATGCGCAATGCGGCAGACGCGTTTGGCGTTATGCATTACTGCTTCGACTACCCGACGCCGACGGGTTTGGTCGAAGCGCCGACACTCCGCTTAAACCCTGGCGATACTCTTTCCATCGACTTCACCAATCAGCTCAACGTGTCGAGTGCGGCAGCGGCCGCCGATCACGCACACATGCACGATATGGCGATGAGCGTGGCTTCGGCGATCGATCCATGCAACAACACGATCATGACCGCGAACACAACCAACATCCACTTTCACGGACTGAACGTTCCGCCGGTCTGCCATCAGGACGACGTAATCAACACGCTCATCCAGCCCAGCACGACACCGTTCCACTACTCGGTTCAAATTCCCGCCAACGAACCTCCCGGGCTCTACTGGTACCACCCGCATCCGCACGGAATGACAACTGTGCAGGTCAACGGCGGAGCCACCGGCGCCATCATCATTGGAGGTATCGAAAAAATTAAGCCGCAGGTGACCGGTCTGACGGAGAGAGTGTTATTCGTCCGCGAGCAAATTCCTCCTGGTAACAGTGAGGATTCGGGAGCGCAAGTCACACTAAATTTCCAGACTGCGATCTTTCCTAAGGCGGCGAGTCCGATTATCCAGATGAAACCGAACGAGAAGCAATTCTGGCGCGTGGCCAATACGACCGCGAATACATTCCTGGCTTTGCAGCTACTTTTCGGAACGACACCACAAACGATTGAACTTATCTCACTGGACGGTGTTCCGGTCTCCGGAGATCCGATGCTGACTACGGTGAACCTGCCGCCGGCTGGCCGTGCCGAGTTCATCGTCACTGGTCCACCGACGGGAACCACGGCAACTTTCGTCAACGCTGGCTTCGATACGGGTCCAGTCGGAGATCCCGCACCTTATCAGGCATTGGCGGATGTCGTCGCGACCGGCAGCCCCGCGCAGGTATCAAAGCCTGTTCCGCCCGGTGTATTGCCGTCCGTCACGCAGCGCTTCTCTGGTTTGGCAGCAATGACGCCGACTACAAAGCGCCGACTCTACTTTTCTGAAGCGTATTCCAGCACCGCCGATCAGCCTAACTTCTTCCTCACTGTCGATGGCCAAACACCGAAGCTGTTCAAGATGAATGTTCCTCCGGCGATCGTCACGAAGGTGGGATCAGTAGAAGACTGGACGATTGAAAACCGTACTTCGGAAGTCCACGCCTTCCACATGCACCAGATTCACTTCCTGGTGGTGGCTATCGACGGCAAGCCGGTTCAGAATCCAACGCTGCAGGACACTTACATGGTCCCTTACTGGACCGGCACCGGCCCCTATCACAACGTGACATTGCGCATGGATTTCCGCGACGCAAATATCGCGGGGACCTTCCTCTATCACTGCCACATTCTCGATCACGAGGACGGCGGCATGATGGAAAAAATCCAAGTCAATCCGTAAGCAGCGATAGTAGAAGGGCGCGAAGACACAGGTCACCGTTGACTTCGCGCCCTTCGTGTTTCTGATGTGTGCGCCCCGATCGCAGGACTTCTATAAAGCCTGCACCATCTTCTGCAACTCCGCCGCGATTTCCGCCGGATCCTTTGTAGCCTCGAACTTCACCGGCATACCGATCCGAACGGTGATCTTTCCGGGAATCGCGAACTTCTTCCTTGTGCGCTTCAATTCAAAAAGTCCATCGATGCGCATCGGAAGCACCGGAATCGCCAGATTCTGCGCCAGCAAACCAATGCCGCTTCGGAAGGCATTCATATTCCCATCAGTCGTGTGCCGTCCCTCCGGAAATACCAACACGCTGTACCCGCGGTCTACGGCCTCGCCCGCGTATGCAAAACTTCTCCGAAATCCAGCCTCGCGCGGCAGCGGGAAAACATTCAAGAGCGACACCCCAGAGAACCATTGGATTCGATCGTATAGTCTCCCAAAAAATCTTCGATCTTTTGAAGGCATGCGCAATGCCTCCAATGCCTCTCCGCCGGCCGCGATGGCAAGCCGGTGCCGGAAGCGCGCCGGCAGAGCGGTGAGGATAAATCCGGGATCGACATCTCCTAAGTGATTGGCCACCACCAGGAGCGGACCCTTTATGCCGCGCAGGCGGTCGCGGCCGATGATTCGCGGCCATCCGAGCAGCAGAATGGCCGGACGCATGAGCAGATAATGCGCGAGCTGTCGAAGCCAAGTTACCGGCCAGCGAAGAGCCCAACTCGGATAGTGATATCCGCGGCCCGCTCCGCTCTCGCCCCGCAGCATGCGCTCTAGGTCGCCCACCGTTTGCAATTCGCTGAAGCGAGCTTCGCTCAAGTCCACTTGATATCGATCTTCGAGGGCGCCCATGAGTTCCACCCGGTCGAGTGAACTCAATCCCAAGTCGGAATCGAGACGCGCATCCTCCGGCAAATCTCCCGCCGCACGCCCGGAGATTCGAGAAACCAATTCGCCCAGTGGACCACTGCTGGTGATCGCAACACTTGAGTCTTTCGGTTGCATGTGGTGCTCGACGAAATCAGCAATTGCTTTCCTGCGCGGCTTCTGCGTGCTGGTTCGAGGGAAATCCTCCTCCGGCCACTCGAACCACGTCCGCATCCTCTGATATTCCGCGAGCGATTCATTTGCCCTACGGACTACCGATTCCATATCACGCTCGTCGCGGAGAATCACCACCGCGCACGGTTCCGCATTTCCGTCGCGATCGATTCCAATGACGACACAATCTTTAACTTCCGGCTGTTTTCGAAGGACAGCTTCAAGGTCTTCGGGATAAATATTCGTCCCGCCGGGCGTGACGATCACATCTTTCTTTCGGCCCTTGAAATAAAGATTGCCCGCATCATCGAGCGCTCCGACATCGCCAGTCCGATACCAGCCGTTTTCATCCGCTACGCTGTGCGATCCCGCGCGATCCCAGTATCCCGAGGACACGCCTCCGCCGCGCACCAGAATCTCTCCATCCTCCGCCAGCTTCACTTCACGCCCAGGCAGCACCTTGCCGATCGATCCCTTCCCCAGCCGGAACGGATGATTCACGCTGATGAGCGAAGTTGTTTCGGTGAGGCCATACCCTTGGATCACCGCGAACCCCAGGCGTCCCCAGAATTCCTCCGTGGCCGATTCAAGTACGGCGCCTCCGGAGATAAACGCCCAAAACTTCCAGCCAAACTGGCGATGGATTCTTCGAAAGATCCACCAGCGCCGCAAGAAATGCTTTCCCGCAGCCGCTGCGAAGCGGCGTCGAAATTTCTCCGTTCTACCGGAGTCTTCGAGATCGCGGTCGACTTTTTGTTTCAGCGACTGCAGCACTCGCGGTACGCTCACCAGCACTGACACTCGTTCGCGCCGTATGGTGTTGATGACCTCCGAAGGTTTCAATTCCTCCTGAAAGATGACAGTAGCGCCGAGCTGAGGAGGCAGAAACATTCCCAGAAACTGTCCGAACACATGGCTGAGAGGCAACAGATTCAAGAAACGCAACGGATGAACAAAGCGCTCGTATTTCAGGTAGTCCTGCATCCCAGCCTGCAATGGAGCGATATTCGCAAGCACGTTGCCGTGCGTAATGATCACTCCCTTAGGATCGGCCGTCGCGCCCGAGGTGAAGACGATTTGCAATGTATCTCCGCGCTGCAAATCGATTCGCGGAACATCGGTTGTCCGCTGCCCGACAACCTCCTCCACCTCTTCGAGGATCAGAACTGGCATCGCGAACGTTCTCGGTACTCCGTGCATGCGATCTTGACGCTATCAGCAGTTTCGCGCCCACCTGATCTGCAACCCGCGCGGCGAAGTCTGCAGACGCTCCGTTGTCCATGGGAACGGCAACAACGCCTTGTAGCGCACACCCGAAGAAAACCGCAACCCAATCTGCCGAGTTTTCACTCCAGATCATTACCCGATCGCCTTTCGCGATGGCTCGCGAACGCAACTCGTTGGCAAAACGCAGCGCCAGAGAGACAACTTGGCGATAGGAGAACGATTCTGTGCGATACCCTCGACGCTGCCGGTAGGCGCAATCGTCCCCGTGCGCCTGAAAATGATCGAGGAAAAACTCTGCGAGTGAGTCAGACATTGTCGCGCGAAATTGAAAGTCTACCGATCTGGCCGATAAATCCAGCAAAACTCAGCCGAAGGGAAATTATTGCAGCGACCGGTCTTTCAGCGATCTCCGCGAAGACTCGGTGTTCTCAGCGGATAAAGCTTCTTTGCCAGTCAGCAGCCATCAGCCAAGGTGCAATTCCCCCGGCGATTGTGTAGTCTTCATTTCACTCGCATGCGCAGTTCAAATCTCTTCCTAGCCGCGATTTTGGCCGTTAGCCTGATCGCGTGCACGCCTCCGCCGGCGGCCACCGGCAACCCGACTGCTCGCGCATCCGCAGAGACACGCCACGATCTCTCTCAGGATGAATCCGCAGGCGGTCACACTCTGCGAAAACATGTAGGCCGAACGGATGCCGAACTCCGCGAGCGTCTGGATCACGAACGCGACATTTCAGCCGCGTCTACATGGAATGATCGCGCAAGCGCCGAGATTGCGATTGGCGCGGCCATCGCCGGACAAGGTGCCAGGATCTCTCAATGGCTCGCACGGGACCGTCATCCCAACCTGGTGCTCGACTACGACGGCGACTCTCCGCATCCTTTCGGACGCACATTGCGGCGCGGCGAAGATCGCGTCGAGCCCTGTTCACACGCCGTCATCGTGCTCAAGTGGGACGGCGCATCCACCTACCACGTCCTCACCGCTTATCCGGAGTGTCGTTCATGAACCCAGAAGAGAAATCGCCGGAAGAGGAGCCCGTCGCTCCGAAGGTCACGCTTAATGCCGCCGATTTCCCCGTCCTGCGAATATTCTGCCGCGGATATCTCCATCAGGATATGAAAGACGAATATGGATCGTCTCTTGAAGCCGTGCGCGCATTCTGCAACGAGTCCAGTCCGGATGAACGTGTAGCTCTGGCAACCGAGTGGGCACGGTTCATGAAGCAGACCAAAGAGATGCCTCACCACCAAATCAACAAGCTTTTTACCAGCACCTTAGGAAGTTCCTATTCGCTCAGCGCGGATGACATGGAAAGCATTTCTCAACTGTTATCCAAGACGAAGCAAAAACTGAAATAGGGATTGCAGTTCTTCTCTTGCCATCATTCTCACCGCCGGGGTAGCCCCAAACCCCAGCATTGACAGGCCATTCATCGAGTTTTTACAAAATCCTGACATCCGCCGGAACACCTGCTCGTACCTTATTTCCGACCACCAGAGGAGAACGAATCCCATGCGCTGCATCAACCGTAATTCCTTCCTAATCCTAGCCGCCATTCTTGCGCTGTCCTGCACGATCTCTACCTCTGGCAATGCGCAAGTTGCGGGGCAGGTTGCGAATCCCGCCGCTGGAGCGGCATCAGTCATCGTGCACAGCAAATTCGGCGGACAGATTTTCGGATTCGACATCGACCAGAAAGGCACTGAAGGAGTTCTGACCGAAGCTCGAAGTCTTGCCAACGGAAACGTCATCGCCGCCATTGAAACCTTTGACCAGACGACAGGCAAGATTCTGAATGTCGTGAGCCAGACCAATAGCCAAGATGACTTCATCACTCTGGGAGTTGTGGGGAACTCTGTCGGCCTGGTTGAACACGAACATGAGGTCAGCTTCCTGAACATTCAGCGCACGTTCAATGTGATTAGCCCGCTGAGCGCGAACAAAATCACCGGCGCGTGGAGACCTCCACTAGGCACTGGTTTCCTTATCAACGCAATCAGCCGCAACCAGGGCGGACCAAACAATGCGGTCCTTGCGACGGGAACGAATTTCAATCCTGTCGTCTTCAGCTCCAACATTGCAGCCAATAAGTTCGGGACACAGTTTCCCCTAACGAATGAAAGCTTTACCATCGGCGTGCCGCCGGCCTTCGGCTACGACACTGCCACGAATCAGGCGGTGGTTTCACAGGATTTTGGAGGAGTACTGGACGTGCCCGAGGTCGGCCTCGTGAACCTGGCAACAGGCGCCACCACCACGTTTCCGGGGGTAGGATTCGGATTCGTAAACGGATTGGCCGTCGATGCTGCCGATGGTGTCGTTTGCACCACGACCGAAATCGACTTTAGCGTCGAGTTCTACGACCTCAGCAACCAGAGCGGCTTCACAACATTCCTGCCCGACGCCGATAACCAGATCTTCAGCGGCGGCGATGTCGAATACGACCCGATCAACAAACTTTTCCTTGTGGCCCAACCCGTGTCCAGCACCGCTGCGAGTGGGAGCAGCATCCAGGTTTTCACCCCTCAAGGGGTATTCGTGGAATCCATCAACGGCTTGAACTTCTCCAATGCCGGCAACATCGTTCCTGCTCACATCGCCCTAAAACCCAGCAATCGCACAGGATTCATCGACGGGCCCAGCGCCGGAGTAAACGAGATTCAGTCGTTCACGTATTAGGCGGCACCGAGCAGTTCCAAATATCGGTGCATTTTCTCCCGACGCCAAAATTCTCCCCTCGTGCCCCCACCCAGCGTCGCGGTCAGTAACCCGTGAGGTTGCCCCCTTCGTTGGTGGGCAACCTCGGACTGCCCGAGTCCCTCTAACCTGCTCCTGATGGATAAGCCTACTTATATCCGTGGAGAAATCCTTCCGCCGGCAAAGCGCGAGCCCACGATCATTGGGCACAAACCAAGTGGCATTGGGGACGCGACTTCGGACGAACAGCTCAACCTCATCGCAACTTGGTTGGATGATCGCTTCGAAATACCCGGAACCGGTATTCGCTTCGGGCTCGACGCTTTAATTGGATTGATTCCTGGCATTGGCGACGCTCTGGCCGCCCTCGCCTCCCTGTTCATTGTGTTTGCCGCCTGGAAGCGCGGAGTCGCCCGTATCACTGTACTTCGCATGATGCTCAACCTGGTCGTGGAAGACACTCTCGGCGCCATCCCGATCATCGGTGACATCGCCCATGTGGCCTGGAAAGCAAACCGCCGCAACTACAACCTGCTCATTCGCGACCAGCAATCCCTGAAGCGGCATACTTGGCAGGACTGGTTGTTCGTGGTCAGCGTATGTCTGATAATGAGCCTGCTTTTCGTCGCTCCCTTTGCGCTGTTGATCTATCTGTTCAAAACGCATAACCCGCTACACTGACGATCACCTCACAGGAGACATCATGCGCTGGACACCAGGAGGACGCAGTAGCGACATCGAAGACGACCGCGATTCAAGCGGAGGCGGTGGTGGCTTCGGCGGAATTCACATCGGTATCGGCGGATTCCTCATTCTGCTGGTATTGAGTCTGGTCTTCCATCGGAATTTCCTCGCGCTGGCCGGCTTCGGGGGAGGGACTGCTCCCACCCAAAACAGCCAGCCGAATACAGCTCTCGATAAAAGCGAAGAGCCTCTGGTGGAATTCGTCTCGTTCGTCCTTGACGACACGCAGCAGACCTGGACCCAGATTTTGAGTCAGCAAGGCATCCCCTACCGCCACGCAAAGCTGGCCCTGTTTCGCAATAGTATCGATTCGGGTTGTGGGCTGGCTCAGGCAGCCAGCGGGCCTTTCTATTGCCCTGAAAACGAGAAGGTCTACATCGATCTGGCGTTTTATGACGAACTCAAGGAGCGGTTCGGAGCTCCGGGAGAATTTGCGCAGGCTTACGTCCTCGCCCATGAACTCGGACATCACGTGCAGAAACTCATCGGAGTTGAAGGGAAAGTACACGCCGCGGAAGAGCGCAATCCGCAGGCTGCAAATCAGCTTTCCGAAAGGCTGGAACTGCAGGCAGACTGCTTCGCCGGCATCTGGGGACACTCCACCGACCAAAGAAAATTGCTCGACCCCGGCGAAGTAAAAGAAGGATTAAATGCCGCGGCCGCGGTTGGCGACGACCGCCTTCAGAAGATGGCGGGCAGAACGGTGAATCCTGAAACATTCACCCATGGCAGTTCGCAGCAACGCATGGACTGGTTCCAGAAAGGATTCGCTCAGGCGATATGAAGGACTGCAATACCTTTGCACAATGAGCCGCTGTTCTGATAGTTGGCGCTACTATTCACGACCGACTCCGAGTGAGTCAGCCACGCGGTTAATGTAGTTGAACCACGAAGCGATCAGTGCGATCTGCAAGATCCCGCGATCATCAAATCCAGCCTTGCGCAACCCCTCGATATCTTCCTTATGAACTTTGGTTGCGTCCTTGGTCAGTTTGACGACGTAATCGAGCATTACGCGCTCCTGCGGTGTGATGGGAGCGGTGGTGTAATCCTTTTCCAGCGCGTCGACCAGGGCCTTATCCAACGTCACTCTACGCAGAAACTCTGCGTGGGACTCGATTCAATACACGCACCGGTTCGTCACTGACACCATGGTGGCGATCATTTCGTGCTGCCGCCGCTCGAGCGGCAGATCCGGCGACATCAATGAGCCGAAGGTGGCGAATGCGTGATACAGCGCTTCGGGAATCAATGTGTGCGAGCCGACGATGGAGGAAGCGCCTGAGTCGTCCGGATGCACCGGCTGCGCGTACTCCTTGGGATAAAAGGTCTTCTCGTCTTCGATCGCCTTGCGTAGCTTCTCGCCGGCCTCAGCGAATGGTATGGTTCGAATCCAAGTCATAGTCGTTGAGTTTCAACTTTCCCTTTTGTCTCAAATGGACCCACAAGAAAAATACACGGAATCTCAATCCTTCGATAGTGATTTCAGATTAAGAGAACCTTCCACGTCGTTCGATTGAGAAGATCGCTCAACTTCCATCAGGATACCCGCCGCGGTGCAGCACCATCGGAAAGTGCGGCAGCGTCTCCGGCTTGGGGACGCGCGCCCGCCAACTATCTGGGTAAGGCTCAAGGCCCAGAAACAATGGGGAACGCCCGGTGACAGAAGAGCCGACTAGCAGTTCCAATGAAGCGCGCAATGCCCGGATAGCGACGTTCCCGAATCGCGCAGTCCACCGCTCTTCGATGGCGATCAGGCGCCTCCGATATACCTCTTTCACTCTCAGCCCACGAGGCGTGGCGCAGACAACGTTCGATCGGCTGGCCGAGTCTTCTTTTTCAATCACTGCCAGCTCGGCCTTTCGCAGGATTCCCATCGCCATATTGATGGCTTCTTTCGACACACCCGTGATCCTCGGGAGATCGCGCATTCGAACTCCCTTTTCATCGAGCACGCGGAGAACATTGGCGTAGATGGCCAGCGAAAGCTTCGATTCGCTTTCAAACTCGAACGCAAAAGCTAGAAGGACACGCGCGAGCAGAACGGAAAGCGGCAACTCGGCGCGCTTCTCTTTGCTGACCTCAGGGATGGGTTTCAATCTCGGATCGCGGCTCAAGAGCCCATATCCGAGGATTGGAAGACAGTCTGGCAAACCGGGATCGAGCTGCTGCTCGATCTTGCCCAACGACGTTCTCAGCTTTTTCATCGCGTCCGAGCCGAAGCGTTCGTCCCATCGTTGTTCGATTACCTGGAACAGGGGACCCCAAACCTCCTGAGCGTTTCGCCCGGACGGAGTTGGGCGAACCAACCATGCGGAAGCTGGAGGCTTTGTCCGGGTGTCATTGGGATCCGGCGCAAGAGTGATATATCCCCAGCGCTGCATCCCCGCCACATTGGTCTTCGTTCGGGCACGACGCTCGAGTTCAGCGACCGATAAGGGCTCGTCGCCCAGGAACCGCATGCAGGTCGACCACATCACCATAGAAACGAGCCACGGACCCTGTCGGCTGCCGCCCTTCGCACCGTGCCGGGTGGTGCGGTGGGTCATCTGGCGTTCCGCCTCATTGTCGAACTCAATCGTGAACGCTACGCCCACCTGCGATAGGAGAGTTGGCAATGGGAGTTGGTCGCCCATGGCGCAATCATGCCATGTACTGAGAATTCGTAGGAAAAGATCTCGCTGGGATCGGAATAAGAAAAGATGGCAGAGAGGGACGCGCTCTCTCTGCCACGACTTGATAGGTTTACAGATGAGCTACTTCGGCCGGGTTCTCGACATGGTCGACAACCAGAATGTCCATGCGTGACTTTTGCAACTCCAGTTTCAGGCCCAATTGATCCTCCAGAGCCTTGAAAATCGAGCTGCCCGAAGCGGCATCGCCGTTTTTCGCATCTCCGCTCCACTGAAGACTGAGGTCATATTTTCCGGTCAGCCCCGTCTTATCAACCACCGCTTTACCCAGTTGATGAGCGAGTTGGAACGAGAAATCGGACGTTGAAATCCCCTGCGCGCTGAGTCCCATCATCTGGTCTCTGTCCGTCATCATCATCTTCCGATGGCCGTACATCGCATCGCCCTTTTGACCTTGGATATTCATGGTCTGCGCATCTGTGCGCGAAGGCTGCAGTTTGGCGCCATTCTCGCCGACAACCAAGGCGTAGATCGGCAACTCCTTGGACTCGTGATGCAGCACCAGTTTGAAGCGTTCTGCCAGCAGGTTTTGCAACATGAGGTGATTTTCGATCACCGCCTGCTGAAAGGTCTTCGTACCATCTTCTTTCTGTGCAGTCTTGCCTTCGATGTCATACGTCGTGTTGAGCAACTCCGACGGACCTTCAACCTGGTTGCCCTGGACCCCGTACGCCTCCTGAATTAGAGCGCGCAGTGGAATGTTATCCGCCCTGAAACCCATGGGACCCGTCATCATTCTCTCCGCATGGACTTCCCGGCCCATACTCGGCGTCGGAGGTTCGCTGACCTTGATTGTGACCGAGTCGAATGAAGCCGCATCGCTGACAACCGTGCCCTGCGATTGCGCTCGGCTCGGAGTTGCGTTAAACAAACCGAAGACGATGGGAGCAGCGATCGCAAACAATGCCGCCCCCGTGAGCAATAACCTTCTGCCGAAATCGAGCTTTCGTACAACATGTTGCGACATAATATGGACCATCCTTTTCTTGAGATCGGCCCCCGTAACCCCAGACACGCAAGCCAGCGGAGACGCTACACAGAATTCACACACCTTCAAAATGCTTTCCGCATAAACATGACGCTCACTACCGAGCGCGAGAACCTCTTCGTCGCACGCTCGCTCTCGCTCATCCACCAGACGTGCTCCCAGCCACCACACCAGCGGGTGAAACCAGAAGATTGCTTCCACCATCATGTGAAACACGGCGGCCAGATTGTCCTTGCGCCGCACATGCCACAATTCATGCGCAATGATGGCTTCCAGGTGGGCATCGTCCAGACGATCCGAAATTCCTTCCGGCCATACCAGAACTGGCCGAGCCAAGCCAAAAATGCCGGGCTCCAGCGTCGCAGTTGACCGCCGAATTTCAACCCGCTTCGGCATGGCGGCAAAGCGTTCCAGCCGGCGCAGTGCTTGCGCCTCTCGTCCTTCGTGCAGAGGCTCGGCGTCCCGGATCGTCACGTGAATCCGCCTCCACCGGACGTACCATGTGAGCAGTACGACGATGGAACCGCCTAGCCAGAGAGCGGCCAGCAATACCGGAAGCACATAGGTCTGCCCGAGTGATGCGACCGGCGGAATGACCTTGTAACCGACAAGCGCCGATGGCTGTACGAACGGTTGACTGACTTCCTCGATCACCTGATAAAAGCCGGTTCTTGCCCCGCCGTTGCTAAGCGGCCATCCGAAGGAACTGCCGAGTGCCACCAGCCAGGAAAATGGAATCAGGAACTTTACCGACGCCGCCAGCCACAGCCAGTAACGTGCCCGTGCCTGGTTCTTCCGCAGGACGAGCGTCAGCATCCCCGCCGCGCAGGCGAACAAGGTCGACTGCCAAACATGCTGACCCATTGCCGGCATAGTCGAAGTCCACAGTGAAGAAAGATGTGCCGGAGTCATTGGGATCCCTCCTTCCTCTCAAGTTCTCGCAAAGTTTTCTCGGCTTCCTTCACATCGGCGAGAGTGAGCTTTCCAGATTCGATGAGGTGTGCCATCACCGGCTGCGACCGACCTCCGAACAACGCCAGCAAATCGTCGATCAATCGTCGTTGAGCCGCGCTGCGAGAAACCGCCGCTTCGAAAATGTGGAAGTTGCCGACTTTCTTCACGCGACGTACCGCTTTCTTCCCTTCCAGCCGGTAAACCGTTGTCTGCACCGTCGTGTATGCCGGCCTGTCATTTTCGGGAAATGCCTCCTGGATCTCGCGGATAGAGGCTTTACCCTGCGTCCACAGCGTCTCCATGATTTGAAGTTCGAGCTTCGCCAACTTCGGTTCCGTCATCGGTTCTCCTATCCGTGTAGGTATAACTACTACACGTGTAGTTTTAGTGTCAAGTATTTTTGCAAAAAATTCGTTCCCTGCCTGCAGATATCCCGATTGCCCGGCACAGTGACGTCCTCTAAACACTTCGATTTCTCAGCCGCCTTTACCAAATTGCAGAAGCCGCATGCACGAATCGCGCGTACCTATACTTCTCCGTCGATTCGAGGGCGCTAGTCATTCGCCCAGATTCCCTTGGTAACCCGGTCGTACACTCCCTTTCGGTAACCCTTGGTAACCATGCGGTTCGCGAACTCCGGACGTACAATTGGCCTGTCCGGTCGGTCCATCTGCCGAAATGTGGATGTCCGCCGAGACCTGTACACGGGAGCAGTCTCCCAACGCTTTACTTATTTTTTGGACAAGACCAGGTTCTGGAGTTCGTGCTCATATGGCATTGTTCGGCTTCAACAAACAGAAAGTTCTGGCCAATGCGGAGAAGTATGTCCAGCAGGGCAAGCTGCAGAACGCCATCTCGGAGTACGAAAAGGTCCTCAAAAATGACGCCAAGGACCTGACGGTCACCAACACCGTCGGCGACCTGTACTCGCGTCTCGGGGAAACAGACAAAGCCACCGTATGCTTCAAGACTGTGGGCGATGCCTACGCCAGCCAGGGATTCACGGTCAAGGCGATCGCGATGTACAAAAAGATCTGCAAGCTCCAGCCTTCGCTCGAGAGCTTGCTGAAGTTGGCCGAGCTCTACACCCAGCAAGGCCTGTTCAATGACGCCCGCGCTCAATACCTGCAGGTTGCGGAAGAATTCCTGAAGGGCGGCGAACTCGAGAATGCAGTTCGCATCTTCCAGAAGATTCTGGAGATGGATCCGGAAAACAGCACCATGCGCGTCCGCCTCGCGGAAGTGTACGTGCGATTGGGCAAGAAAACGGAAGCATGGCAGATTTTCTCAGCCGCTGCCGAAAGCTTGCGTGCTAAGGGATCGCTCCCCGCAGCCGAAGAAGTTCTGCAACGCATGCTCACCCTTGATCCGGGGAATGCATATGCGCTGCTGATGCAGGGAAAGAACATGCTGGAATCCGGCGATGGCGCTGGAGCCGTAAGCATCCTGCAAAAAGTATCCGATCTCGATTCGAATCCTGACGGTTTGCGCGATCTGCTGCGTGCCTATCTCCTGACTGGACAGTTATCCGAAGCGGGAACCATCGCCAACAAGCTGCTGACAGTACATAACGACTTGGCCGCGATCTCGAGCTTTGCCGATGCGCTGATGCAGGCAGGGCAATACGAAAACGCTTTGCAGGTCTTCGATCAGCATGCCGAACGTATGCTGGCGGAAAACTCCAGCAAGGTTCTCGACAGCCTCCACACCATCATCGGCCACGTACGCGACAATCCGGATTCGCTCCAGAAACTCCTCGACTTGTTCCATAAGGCTGGCGAATCGACGCATGTTAGCGAAGTGATGGAATTGCTAGCCCATGCCAGCGTGCAGTCCGGCGATCTTTCGCGTTCGCGCGACCTTTACCAGAAACTGGCCCAGATCGAGCCGCAGAACCCGCTGCACATGCAGAACTATCAGCAGGTGGTCAGCCAGCTCGGCGGCACCTCTGGCACGAAGCTGATCACTCCGGAAGAGGCGGTCGTTCTTCTGGACGACCTCGAAGCCACGGCTCCATCGGTTCACCAGCACTACCCGGACGAGATCGCACTCTCGATCCGCTCGGCGCTGACCGACGCCGAACTTTTCATCTCGTACAACATGCCCGCTAAGGCCTTAGGGCCTCTGGTTGGCGCATTGCCTCTGGCGCCGAACGATGTGCGCATCAATCAGCGCCTCGCCTCATTGCACACTCGTGCGGAACGCTTCGGCGAAGCCGCACTATCGTGCCGCACCTTGCAGCGTGTTTATTCAGAAGCAGACTATCCGGAAGAAGCCACGCGCTACGGCGAATTGGCCGAGCGTTATGAAGAACGCTCTACTGTGCCTGCGCCGGGCATGCTCGCCGCAGAAGATGCTCCGATCTACCTGGACGCTCCCGCAGTAGCCGCGCATCACGCCGTCGAAGACGCCGCACAGCACGCGCAGGAAGCTGAAATCCCAGAATTCTCGATTGACGATTCGGCTGTAGAGATTTCCATTGACGAGCCAGTGGTTGAAAGTCACGCCCCGGTTTCGGCCCCTGCGCCGTCCCCCTGGCCAGCCGCGACTCAAGCCGCTGCTGAACCCGAGTTCTCTGTCGTAGATGAATCCGCTCTCGAGGCCGAAGTTGCAACTGCCGGCAACGAGGAAATCGATCTCTCCACCGAGTGGGACGACGCCATCACGGTTGAGACCGACTCTCCCGTCGCCGAACTTCCTGTGGTCGAAGCGGAGACAGTTGAGCCGGTTGACGTCCAGGCCACTCACCCTCAGCGCGTGGAGCCCGAACACGCGGTCGTCGCAAAGCACCACGATTCCGCCCACAAGGCTAAGATCGACGACACCATCGAAGAGATCCGCTTCTATCTCGGCCACAGCATGTCCGAGCAGGCGATGGCCGCCCTTGCCAAACTGCAGACGCTGAATCCGGATCACGCCGAGCTTCCTGAATTGCGCGCTGAAGTCGAAGCAGCCGTCCTTAAAGCCGCTGCGGAAGAGGATGAACTCGTCCCTGCCGTGGAAGAGCTTTCCGCCGAGGATATTGCCCCGGCTGAGGTTGTCGATGAGGTTCCGGCCGCGATCGAAAAGCCTGCTCCGGTTGAGCCCGAGCCAGTCGTAGTCGAAGAAACTCCAGTCGTTGCAGAAGCACCCGTTGAGCCGGAACCAGTCGCAGTGGTTCCGCCGCCTGCGGTGCCGCAACCCGAGCCTGTGCCGCCGGTTCTTCACCAACCCGTAGCTCACCACCCGGTGGTTCATGCGCCGGTGCAGGAATCCGCGCCAGAAGTTGTTGCCCAACCCGAGCCGAGCGTACTCAAGGACTTCGTCAACGATCTCGAATCCTCATTGGGTTCCGAATTCCTGCCGGGCACGGTCACGAAGACAGAAGCGAAGCCAGAGCCTGCTCCGGTTGCGCATTCCGAACCAGCCGTCGCCGCGTCGCAGCCTCCCGCGGTTCTGGGAGAATTTGTCGCCGACATCGAAGCTTCGCTGGGAGAAGATTTCCTGAAAGCCGCGCCTGTGCCTGAGCCGGAACCCGCGGCTCCCGTAGCAGTCGCCAAGCCGGTTCCGCCCGCACCTGTGGCTCCGGCCCCAGTCGCTCCGCCGCAAATTGCACCAATGGCCGCCAGCGCAGCAGCATCGGCGTCGCCATCGCATCACACCGCGCCTGCCGTGCCCGAGATTCATCCGCCGGCCAGCGCTCCGGCGGCAGTCGCTCCTCAAACTCCAGTCGCGTCAGTTGCGTGGTCTGCACCGGTGAACCCCGTGCCGCACGCGCCCGTACCACCGGTGCCGGTTGCTCCGCTCGCTCCAGCAGTCTCAGCCAAAGCATCTCCGTTTGCCGAAGATGCGGGCGTCGATCTGGCTGAGATGTTCGGAGAACTCAAACACGATCTCGAAGCCGATGTCGCTTCCGCCGACGAAGATCCTGAGACGCACTACAACCTCGGCATCGCTTTCCGCGAAATGGGACTGCTAGACGAAGCCATCGGAGAACTTGCAGAAGGCATGCCAGTCGTTCGATCGCGGACACGCGTTCCCGCAGATCATGCAGACTTACACCTGGCTGGCACAGTGCTTCCTTGAAAAAGGCGTTCCCGAGGCAGCAGTTCGCTGGTACGAAAAAGCTCTAAAAGTTACCAGCATCGATGGCGAAACTCGCGTTGCCTTGCACTATGAACTTGCCGCCGCCTACGAAAGCGCAGGCGACAAACCAGCCGCCTTGCACCACTTCATGGACGTGTACGGCAACAACATCGACTATCGCGACGTCTCCGAGCGCATTAAGGCCCTGAAGTCGTAGAATAGCGCGATGGCTTTCGCGCTCCATAGGTTGGCAGCGGCAGGCGCGCCGCGCCCCACTTCTTCAACGCTTATTGTCTCGCGCAGCCCCGGATACTGCGGCGGCACAGTTGGAAGCAGCACCGCCGTTCCCTGCACCCAAAGGAGGAGCCATATCTCTTCGGGACGAGCCACTCGGGGTCGTAAGGAATGATCGATCCCAAACCGCTGTCCGAAGCTTCTACGAAGCTGCCGGAAAACCCTCCGCCGCCGTACACTGACAACCACCCAGCCCTTGCGAAAACACCAAGTGCGGTGGAGATGTGGATGCACCGCATTTCCGTTTTTCTTTTCGTCTTGATCAGTGCTGTAGCGGGAGTGCTTCTGATCATCCTTCCCTGGACGCCGGAATGGACGGACAACTATTTGCTTCTCTCTTTCCCATCGCTCCGGACCATCGTCTCCAATGGATTTTTTCGCGGCATCTGCAGCGGTCTGGGTCTGCTCGACATCTGGATCGGTTTTTGGGAGGCGCTCCACTATCACGAGCAACACTAACGGTGGAAAGTAGACCGAGCCAAATCCCGGCTGGGACGGCGCACACCGCGGTCGGAACCCGGTAAATCTTAAACGTGAGTCAAGAATGACCGAACATCTCAAATCCGCCCCTGTCGCTTACGAGAACGAAGCATTTCTCAACAGTCCTGATGGACGCATCTTCCGCATGCTGGCCGAGTACCAGGAACCGCTGGCCCGCTTCCGCCGCGAGCAGATCCAGGACACCGTCGTGTTCTTCGGCTCCGCCCGCTTTCAGGGACGGGAAGGCGCGGCCAAACATCTTGCGATGCTTGAGGAAAACACCGCCGCGACGCCGCCGGAACAACTGGAAAAGGACATGAAGCGCGCCCAGGCCGGTCTCGACATGGCTCGCTACTACGAAGACGCCCGCAAACTCGCGCACATGCTGACCGAGTGGTCCATCCAGATTCCCGCCCGACGCCACCGCTTCGTAGTGACCACCGGCGGAGGCCCCGGCATCATGGAAGCCGCCAATCTCGGAGCGCACGAAGCCGGAGGCAAAAGCATCGGACTCAACATCCAATTGCCCTTCGAGCAGTATCCGAATCAATACATAACACCCGCGCTGAACTTTCAGTTCCATTACTTCTTCATGCGCAAATTCTGGTTTGCCTATCTTGCCAAGGGACTCGTAATCTTCCCCGGTGGCTTCGGCACTATGGACGAACTCTTCGAGATTCTCACCCTCGCCCAAACCGACAAGTTAGCGAAAAAGATCCTGGTCGTAATCTACGGCACGGAGTACTGGAACAAGATCATCAACTTCCAGGCATTCGTCGACGCCGGCACCGTCTCTCCTCAGGATCTGGATCAGTTCAAATTCGTCGACACCCCGGAAGAAGCGTTCACATTCCTGCGCGACGGCCTAACCGAGCATCACTTGGGAGGCGGATCGAAGAAGCAAGAAGTCCTTCCGGACATCGCCAAGACAAGGCCGTAGGAGTTGGTGGAAGAGCGGCGCTTTAGCGCCGCGTATAAGCGCCAGGTTTTCAATGGGGCTTCAGCCCCCGCGATTTCATCCGAAAAATGGCTGAGAGCCTCCTGTACTACATCACCGACCGCAAAGCCTTCGCCCCTGACGAACCCACCCGCCGTCGACGTCTTCTGGAAAAAATCGAGGAGGCCTCCCGCGCCGGAGTGAGCTACATTCAACTCCGCGAAAAAGATCTCTCCACGCGCGACCTCGAACTTCTGGCGACTGAAGCTGGAGGTATCGTTGCTCAAACACCGACCAAGCTGTTCATCAACTCCCGACTAGACATCGCAATGGCCGTCGGCGCCCACATTCATCTCCGCTCAGACGACATTTCGGCACGGGAAGCAAGAGCCATCTGGAATCGCGACCGACGCCAAGAATTAGCAATTGCAGTTTCCTGTCACACCCTCGCGGAGGTAACTCAGGCAGCCGCGATGCAAGCCAACTTCGCTGTCTTCGGTCCGGTGTTCGAAAAAAAAGAAAATCCAAACGGAGAGATCGCGGGAATTCAAAGGCTCCGGCACGCCTGTGAACTCCATATCCCAGTTCTTGGTTTGGGTGGAATCACTTTGGAAAATGCCCGGGACTGTCTCAAAGCCGGAGCCGCGGGTATCGCGGCCATCCGCCTGTTTCAGGAAAACAACATCAGTGAAGTGGTGAACCGGTTCCGATAGAAATTAAAGTGTAGGCTTGAGTTGAGTAAGAGAGACGAGGATTGCCCCACCCTTCTCGCGGCTTCCGCGAAAGGTGGGGATTTTGACATCTGTTAAATGAGCCAAGCCGTATCTAGCCCGTCCACTTGGCCCCGGTCTTCAACACATCCATCACTTTCGTCAGCCGCCGCTTCCGAGTCTCCTCTTGCTTCGCCCCTAGAATGGAATTCGCCATCTCTTTCTTGTGAGTGAAAGCCAGCACATCCCAGCGTTCCTGCGCCTTCTTGCTCTTCGACAACTCCCTCTGCAGTTCCGGAGGAGCCTCCACCGTCCGCTCGTCTGCATCTCGCTCCATCACCACATCGACGACATCTCCCGGCTTTGCCCCCGCGCCGTTGCACAGAGCCTTGTTCACCGGCATCATGTGGCAGCCACCCATCGGCATCAGTGACGAGCGGTACGCAAAGCCGTTGATTGTCCCCCGAATCGCAACCCGACCGCGCGTCCCGAAGTATTCCGGGACATCCACGGGCGGAATGATCGCTGCAACCACTCCCGCCTCTTTGCCTTGGATCGTAACTTTGAACTTCAGCTTCTTCTCGGCCATCTCAGCCCTCCTGCCGCTGGTAAACTCTAATGCGGTACTCAAAGCGTGGCAACCGCGATGACGCCTGCACAAACGCAATCTGAAAAAGTCACATCGACACGCACCCCAACGCTGGCGCGGATTCCGGAGGGCTGGTTCCTCATGGGATCCATTTCCGGACAGGATTGCGAGCGCCCCATCCACCGCGTATGGATCGATGCCTTCCAACTCGCCGCTACGCAGGTCACCAACGCTGAGTATGAACGCTTCCTTGGCGCGACGGGAACGCAGCCTCCGCCATTCTGGCCGGATCCCAACTTCAATCACCCGCAGCAACCCGTCGCTGGAGTTTCCTGGCACGACGCCGCTCGTTATTGCGAATGGCTGGCCTCGCAAACCGGATCTCCGTTCCGCCTGCCGACGGAAGCTGAATGGGAATTCGCCGCACGTGGCGGCCTGGAGCAAAAGCAATTTCCCTGGGGAGATGCTCCACCGCAGTCTCTGCCGAACTATGCGACCCGCTGGCAGACGGGTCCTGAGCAAGTAGCCCGCTATGCTCCGAACACCTTCGGCCTTTATGACATTGGCGACAACGTCCACGAATGGTGCAGCGACTGGTACGACCCGAACTATTACTCGACCTCGCCAGAGCGCAATCCGACAGGACCGGAACAGAGCCCGATGAAGCCCGCCCGCAAATCCTCCCGCGGAGGCTCCTGGCGCCACCAAATCAAAGTAGCGCGCTGCTCCGCGCGCAGCAGCATCCCCCCGGAATTTCAATACACCGACTACGGCTTCCGAGTCGCGTGCGCTTTAGCGTCGGGTACGGAATCCCGTGGAAGAGCGGCGCTTTAGCGCCGCGTAAAGATATCGAAAAATAGACGGGCTTTAGCCCCCGAGGCGAAGAATCAATGTTCCGCACCGACCTTCTAAGCAACAAACGCGTCCTCATCACCGGCGGAGGCACCGGCCTCGGCAAAGGCATGGCGCAACGTTTCCTCGAACTCGGAGCCATCGTTCACATCTGCGGACGCCGCGCAGAAATCCTCGAACAAACAGCCACTGAACTCTCTGCGAAAGGCCCGATTCATCCCATCCCTTGCGATGTTCGCAGTCTCGACGCCGTCGAAGCCATGATCGATTCCGTCTGGAACGAGGGCCCGCTCGACATCCTTGTGAACAACGCCGCCGGAAACTTCATCTCCCGCACCGAGGATCTTTCCCCGCGTGCATGGGAATCCGTCATCAACATTGTGCTCATGGGAACGTTGCACTGCACCATGGCGTGCGGACGACGCTGGCTGAAGTCCTCGCACCCCGGCACCGTCCTCAGCATCTCGGCGACGTATGCCCCGGTGGGATCGGCCTACGTGGTTCCCTCCGCCGTCTCGAAAGCAGGAGTCGAAGCTCTCATGCGCAGCCTCGCGGTAGAGTGGGGAAATCGCGGAATCCGCATGAACGCCATCGCGCCTGGACCGATTCCCACGCAGGGTGCGTTCTCCCGCGTACTGCCGCATCCCGGCCTTGAAGAGATGGCGCTCGACCGCAATCCGTTCCACCGCTTTGGCACGGTTGAAGAATTGTCCAACCTCGCCGCGTTTCTCGTTAGCGACGGCTCCGGCTACATCAATGGCGAGGTCATTCGGATGGACGGAGGAGAGTTCCTCCAAGGCGCTGGAGAATTCAGCAATCTGGGACGAGTGTTGAAAGAAGAGGACTGGCAGGCGATCAAACCGAAAAAATCAAAGCTTACGTCCTGACGTAGAGCCGCGACTTACCGCGAATCCTTGGAAGGCATCACGATTGCCTTCAGCAGTAGATTGACCAGGCTCAACACGATCGCTCCGATAAACGCCGCCAGAAATCCACGAACCTGAAAACCCGGCTGCAAGAGCGCCGAAGCCAACTCGAGCATCAAGGCATTGATGACCAGCCAAAATAGTCCCAGCGTCAAAAGCGTTAGCGGAAACGTGATGACCTTGAGTACCAGCCCGATGGTTGCATTGATAAATCCAATAACAAGCGCCGCGATCAGCGCATTCTTCCATCCGCTGACCGACACTCCGGGCACAACCTGAGCAACGATCCACACCGCCACCGCGCTCAGCACCCAATTTAAGAGCAATCGCATACAAGATCTCCACCCAAACTATAAGCGCAGATCAAACCATTGTCATCTGACTAGCGAGGTCGTACTGGCTCAATCTGAATTTCTTTGCGACCTCTGCGGGTATTCTTCGCGTCCTCCGCGGTCAAATTGTTTCGTTTTTCACGCAAGCAAGGGCCAAAAGTCGAGAAGAAAGATTTAGCTGAGCGCTACGACGCGGTACACCCTTTCGCGCACTCTCTGCGGAAAGCGGCAATTTCTTATTCTTGCCGACGGTATCGTCTGTCCCCCGGTCACACGATCCGAAGAATTGACATCCCTGTCCCCCACTCGTAGCCGTCCATGCGATACACTACGCAATTCGATTTATAGGAGGAAATATATGCCCGATCCCGCGCTCAGCGGATCCGAATTCAAGAAGCAGCTCCGCGCTGGACAGCCCAAGATGGGCTTGTTTCTTAACGCCCATAGCCCAACCGTCGCGGAACAACTCGCCCACAGCGGATACGACTGGCTGCTCGTCGATACGCAGCATGGCCCCATGGGTTACGAAAAGCTTTCCGCGATGCTTAGCGGCATTTCGAATGGCGGCGCTAAGTCGCTCGTCCGCGTCGGAGGATACGACGACCGTCCGGGCATCCAACAGGCTCTCGACATGGGCGCGGATGGAGTTCTTGTCCCTTACATCAACACCGCAGAAGAAGCGCGCCAGGCCATCAGCTGTACAAAATATCCAACTGTGGGCACACGCTCTGTTTATTTTCCGCAGCGCAGCATGAATAAGGCAGGACTTCTCGGCTACGCCGGCAACTTCAATAACGACGGGATCGTCGCGCTTCAAGTCGAAACCGCTTCATGCATCGAGAACATCGCGGAAATCGCCGCCGTCCCCGGCGTCGACATTCTCTTCCTCGGGCAGAACGACCTGTGCATGTCGATGGGCCTC
Organism: uncultured Acidobacteriota bacterium; assembly: GCA_963819455.1. Classification (GTDB taxonomy): domain Bacteria; phylum Acidobacteriota; class Terriglobia; order Terriglobales; family Acidobacteriaceae; genus Sulfotelmatobacter. Next base: position 30,532 of record CAWFWF010000003.1, on the reverse strand, counting down.
TATAACAAGTATGAGTTTCCCCACATGTACACCTCACCCGAACTCGACGCCGCGACGAAAAAACTGGTCGAGCACGCCCGCAAGAACAACGTCATTCTTGGACTCTTTTTATTCGGAACCTCGCGCGTCGGAGAATTCCTCGACAAGGGATTCACCTTCATCAGCATCGGCAACGACCTGCACCACGTCCTCACGCAAGCCGGAGCGTATGTCGGCGACATGGAAAAGATCGCCTCCGAAAAAGGCAAAAGTTGGAAGCGCCGCACGACCGCCCTGTTCTAGAAAGCAAATAAAGGGTGCCCCATTTCTCGCGTGGTTTATGCGCGAGAAGTGGGGACGTTAACTTCCTGTGGCGCGCACACTCCTGTCCGCGACTGCCTGCGCTAAAATCAAACCTCGAACTCCATTCCGAAACCCGTAGACGATCGTGATCCTCACCGAAATCGAAACCCGCGTCCTCGGCTCCCTGATCGAAAAAGACATCACCACGCCCGACTACTACCCGCTTTCGCTGAACGCGCTGGTGAATGCCTGCAACCAGAAAAATAATCGCGAGCCGGTGATGACACTGGACGAAAACTCCGTCCGCGATGCGCTCGCCACGCTGCAGGAAAAGCGCCTCGCGGGACCCGCCGGCGGCGCCGACAGCCGCGTGACCAAGTTCGAGCACCGCCTGCAAGAGGTTTACAATTTCGACCGCCGTGAAATCGCCGTCCTGTGCGTGCTCCTGCTTCGCGGACCGCAAACTCCCGGCGAACTCCGCGGCCGCGCCGATCGCATGTACCACTTCGACGCTCTCGAGGATGTCGTCTCCACGCTCGATCGTCTGGCCCAGCGCCAGCCGCCACTGGCAGCCGTTCTACCGCGCCAGCCTGGGACCAAGGAATCCCGCTACATGCATCTGTTCTCCGGCGAAGCGCCGGCAGTCGATGTGGGGCGGACACTCCTGCTCCGCCACTCCCACCACGCCCTCAACCAGGGATCGTCTTACCGCCTGGAAGAAGAAGTAGCCCGCCTTCGGCCAGGAACTCTCCGAAGTCCAGCAACAGCTAGCCACCTTCCGCAAGCAATTCGAATAACGGGAATTCGTAAGAGGGGCTGTCGAGCCGAGCGAAGCTCGGCCTGCCAATGCCGCACGGAACTTTTCCCTCCAGTCGAACGTACAATTATCCAGAGCGCACGGAGGTCTCATCCATGTTCGCATTCCTGCTCTGGTGCATTCTTTTCGTCTTGTGCTGGCCTCTCGCACTGTTGGCCTTAGTTGCTTATCCCTTTATCTGGTTGCTATTGCTGCCTTTTCGAATCGTCGGCGTGGCAGTCCACGGCGTACTGGAAGTCATTTTTCTGGCGATTACGCTACCCTTCCGTCTGCTGGCCGCACCATTTCGGATCTAAGCAGCCACGTCCGTTGACGATTCGCTAGCTCGCTCGTCCCTCTACTGGGCTCGACCTTCCCGATTCTGGCGAATTCGGTGTAGCCTCGTATCAACCCCAGTTCGAGGAGGACGCATGCGTCGTCGCGAATTCCTGATCCGCTCCGCCACCGCTGCAGGAGCAGCCTGGCTCTCGTCCAAGTCCATCTTCAAAGCCATCGCGGAGCAAACGCTCCCCGCAAAATTCAATGCCTTCGATACCGTGACGCTCGGCCGCACCGGCATTAAGACCAGCCGACTCGCGATGGGCACCGGCACCGTAGGTTCCGGACATCACTCGCACCAGAGCTCGCTCGGCGTGAAAGGCCTTTCCGATCTGCTGCTCAACGGATACGACCGCGGTCTCCGCTTCTTTGACTCCGCCGATTCTTACGGAAGCCATCCTCACGTTGCCGAGGCGCTGAAACATGTTCCGCGCGACAAGGTGACGGTGCTGACGAAGACATTCTCCCGCGATGCCGCCGGAGCCCGCGCCGACCTCGACCGTTTCCGCCGCGAGCTCGGCACCGACTACCTCGACATCTGCCTCATGCATTGCGTGACCGAAGCCGATTGGACCGACCGCTACCGCGGAGTCATGGACGTTCTTTCGGAAGCCAAACAGAAAGGGATCATCCGCACTCACGGATGCTCCTGTCACAGCATCGAGGCGCTGCGGGCAGCGGCGAAATCTCCATGGGTTGAGGTTGACCTGGCGCGAATCAATCCGGTGGGTGCGGTGATGGACGCCGATCCTGCCACAGTGGTGGGGGTGCTGAAGGAAATGAAGGCGTCAGGAAAGGCCATCATCGGGATGAAGATCCTCGGCCAAGGCGCCTTGCGGGACCGTCAGGATGAAGCGATCAAATACGCCCTATCGCTGGGAGTGTTGGACGCCTTCACCATCGGCGCCGAAAGCAAACAAGAACAGGAAGACCTGATCCGCCGCATCTCCGCCGCCTAATTCAACTCAAAGAGTGGATGCCCCACCCTTCTCGCGATTTTGCGAGAGGGTGGGGATTCTGATGTTTGTTGGTGTGGGGACAGCCGCCCCCGGCTGTCCAGCCGCGAAGCGGCGTCATGCTCCTAACTCTCCATCACTTTAAGTTGCGGACTCACAATCAACCGCGCCTCGGTCGCCTTCTGCACATCCTCCGCAGTGACTCCCGGCGCCACTTCCTCCAGCACCAGCCCATCCTTCGTCACGCGGATGTACGCCATCTCGGTCGCGATCGTGTCGACGACCCGTACTCCAGTCAGAGGCAGCGTGCACTTCTTTAAAATCTTCGGAGCGCCGTCACGCGTCGTATGCTCCATCGCCACCACCACGCGGCGCGCCCCGGCAACAAGGTCCATCGCGCCGCCCATTCCCTTCACCATCTTTCCCGGGATCATCCAATTCGCGATGCTCCCAGTCTCATCCACTTCCATCGCCCCCAGCACGCTCAGATCGATATGCCCGCCGCGAATCATCGCAAACGAATCGGCGCTCGAAAAATAAGAAGTGCCCGGCATCTCGCTAACCGTCTCTTTTCCGGCATTGATCAGATCCGGATCTTCCGAGCCCTCGACCGGATACGGCCCAATCCCCAGCATCCCATTCTCCGACTGGAGCGTGACCTCCATCCCTTCCGGCACATAGTTGGCGATGAGCGTAGGCATGCCAATGCCAAGGTTCACATAGAACCCATCGCGCAGTTCGCGAGCAATCCTTTTCACAATCCGCTCGCGCTTATCAACGTCTTTCCCGGGCTTAGTCATGACCCTCTCGTCACCACTTGTCATCCTGAGCGAGGATTTTGCTTCGCGACAAGCGAAGCAAAATCGCAGTCGAAGGATCCCTGCGCGCTGCATGGAACTCGGCTGCTCGGTACTCGCTACACGGTACTACCTAAGCCTTCCGCACAGTCCGCCGCTCAATCCGCCGTTCGTACAACTCACCCTGAAAAATACGTTTCACGTAAATCGAAGGCGTATGAATCGCATCCCCATCCAACTCGCCCACCTCGACCAGGTGCTCAACCTCGGCAATCGTCACCTTCGCCGCCGACGCCATCATGGGATTAAAATTCCGCGCCGTCTTTCGGTATATGAGGTTTCCCTCGCGGTCACCCTTCCAGGCTTTCACAAATGCGAAATCAGCGGTCAACCCGCGTTCCATGACGTACAAGCGCCCATCAAACTCGCGCGTCTCTTTTCCATCGGCGACGATTGTTCCCACGCCGGTCGGAGTGTAAAACGCCGGAATTCCCGCACCGCCCGCCCGAATCCGCTCCGAGAATGTTCCCTGCGGCACCAGGTCCAGCCGGATCGTCCCCTTTAATACCATCTCTTCCAGCAACCGGTTCTCACCCACATACGTTCCGATGTGATGGACGATTTGCCCGGCCGCCAGCAACAACCCGTTACCCACTCCATCGACGCCGACGTTGTTGCTGATCGTATGAAGATTCTTTGTGCCCTTCTTCACCAGCGCGCGAATCAGGTTCTCGGGCATTCCGCACAGACCGAAGCCGCCGATCATGATCGACGCTCCATCGAACACGTCGCGGATGGCCTCGTCCGCGTTGGCCACAACTTTATTCATAGCGAGGGAATTCTAACTGAATTGGGCGATCGGTGAATTTGCGATGAAGCGATTTGCAAACCCGGAACTCAAGATTCTCAATCGCTCAATCACCAACCGCAAAATCACTCAATATTCTGCTTTCTCTTGGCTGGAGCTTTCTTCAACTCGTGGGCCTGCTCAAACTCGTCGGCCAACTGCCGCGTCGCCAGATTTTCCCGGATATGCGCGAGCCGCTGCTCCACCTTCCACAATGCATCTTCCAGATTTTTCCTGTTGCTGATGGCGACATCGCGCCACATCGAATAGGGACTTGCAGAAATCCGAGTCATCTCCTGCAGAGCGCGCCCTCCCGCGGGCAGCAGCGGGGCTTCTGAACCAAATTCCTCGACCAAAGCCGCCGCCAGTGCGGTGGATATCATCTGAGGCACATGACTGATCCAGGCGCACAACCGGTCGTGCTCCTCAGCGGGCATCATGGCTACCCGCGCACCAATCTGGTCAATCCACCCGAGTAAGTCCGCAAACAACCCTTCGTTCAGATTTTGTTTGGGAAGTGGTGTGAGAAACCACACCGCCTTTTCGAATAAGTCCGCATCGGCATAGTCCACGCCGCTCAATTCTTTTCCCGCCATCGGATGACCCGCGAGAAAACGCTTCGCGACATTCTTTCCAAAAACTTTCCCAGCCTGCTCGACGATCGCGGTCTTCGTGCTGCCTACATCGGTCAGGATCGCGTTGGCGGGCAGCACCGATCCCACGCGCTCGATCAAGTCGACAATGGCGAGTACCGGCGTAGCCAGCACCACCAGTTGACTTCCACGAACCGCATCGCCAGGATTCGATGTCCCTTCATCGATTGCGCCCCGGTTGCGAGCCTTTTCCAGCGTCGCTTCTCGATCGCAGCCCACGATTCGCCCGGCAAACTTCTTCTTACGCAACGCCAGCGCCAGCGACCCGCCAATCAGGCCAGTGCCAATAATCGTGATTTGCTTGATTGGCATAAACAAAAGCACTGCAACGCAGAGGCCACCGAAGGCTCAATCATGCACGAATGAAAAATAGATCGCAACAAACTGGCGTCTCAGTCTCGTAAGCTGCTTGGTTTTCTCGGCGTACTCCGCATGCCCTGCGTACTCTGCGTTTAAGCTCTTAGCGGTAGGCTACCCGATTGTTCTTCCTACCGCCGGCGCAATCATTCGCAACTCGTCCATGAGTTTCGCGAACTGCTCCGGAAACAGCGACTGCGCTCCGTCCGACATCGCTTTGTCAGGATTGCAATGTACTTCAATCAGCAACGCGTCGGTACCGGCCGCCACGGATGCCCGCGCCATCGGGGAAACTTTGTCCCGTCTTCCCGTACCATGCGATGGATCTGCCGTCATCGGCAAATGCGATAGCTTGTGAATGATCGGTATGGCGGAAATATCCATCGTGTTGCGGGTGTATGTCTCGAAGGTTCGGATGCCGCGCTCGCACAGAATGACGTCGTAATTCCCGCCGGCCATGATGTATTCCGCCGACAGCAGCAATTCCTCGAGTGTCGCGGCAATTCCACGCTTCAAAAGCACTGGCTTTCGCACCTTGCCCAACTCCCGCAGCAAGTTGAAATTTTGCATGTTGCGGGCGCCCACTTGCAGGATATCGACATATGGAATCATCAAAGGGATTTGCGAAATCTCCATGACTTCGCTAATTACCAGCAGATTGAACCTGTCTCCTGCTTCGCGCAAAAGCTTGAGCGCCTCTTCACCATGTCCCTGGAACGAATACGGAGAGCTCCGCGGCTTGAACGCGCCGCCTCGAAGTACCTTCGCGCCCGCCTTCGCTACGCTCTCGGCCGTACTGAAAATCTGTTCACGCGATTCGACGGAACACGGTCCCGCCATCACGACGACTTCGTTGCCGCCGACGTTCACGGCGTTACCAAGCTTCACGACGGTCCCTTCGGGACGAAAACTTCTGCCCGCCAGTTTGTAGGGAGAACTGATGCGATGAACTTCCTGGACGCCCGGCAGCAACTCTACGTTGCGGATGTCGAAGTCAATTCCCGCGCCCACCGCCCCCAGCACGGTCATGCGCGCTCCCGTGGAGCGGTGCACTTCAAAGCCAATCTTCACCAGGTGTTCAATCACCTGCTGGATCAGTTGCTCGTCCGCGCCTTCCTGCATTGCGACAATCATGGAAACCAGCTCCTAGCTTTTAGATCTTCTCTCTTGGCTTTTGGCTCTTGGCTTTTGAAGCGTTCAGCTGCCCACCGATTCATTAGACCGCAAAGTCGGTTTAGCTAAAGGCTAAGAGCTAATAGCTAACAGCTGCCTCAATCGTTCACTTCCGAATCGAACTCGGTCCCCGCCTCGGCAGCTTGCGCTCTCGGCGAGATTTCTTCCTTTTGCACATTCCGCATCACGTCGATGATGCGCTCGTAAATTCGAACTAGATCTCTTCCTGCGAGCGGCCCCGGATTCGCGTGCTGTACATTCGCGAATACCACCCGCTCCCGGTCGGGCTCGTAGATCGGCATCGAGGTGTTGCGCTTGAGCTTTCCGATCTCTACCGCAGCCCGCGCCCGCTCACTCAGCAGCGCCACCAACTTCTGGTCCAATTCGTCGATTTTCTTGCGCCAATCCTCGATATCCATAAAGATCTCAGTAATAACTTAATCGTTGAGGGTGCCCCAACCTTCCCGCGGTGTATGCGGGCGGGCGGGGATTTTGCCTTCCCATTATCTAAAGCGAACGAGCGCCAAGAATCTATCGGACAGCTGAGAGGTCGGAACCAACCGTAGTAGCAGTAAGCCCTCGAATAAACTCCCCGACAGCCGCGGCTTCTCGCCCTCGATTCCGCTCGATCGTCTCAACAATTGCGCTGCCGACCACAACCGCGTCCGCGAATTCTCCAACCTCGGCGAATTGTGCAGCCGTCGAGATACCAAATCCCAATGCGACGGGCAATTTTGTGACTTTGCGAATCCGCTTCACCAGTTTGCGCGCGTCCTCCGCCAGTTGCTGCCGCTGTCCGGTCACGCCCGTTCTCGATACGGCGTAAACAAATCCTCGGGACGCATCGGCAATCCGCTTCAACCGCTCATCGGGAGAAGTCGGGGCCGATAGAAATACCGGGGCCAAGTCATTCTCAACCATTGCGCGCAAATACTCTCCAGCCTCTTCCACAGGCAGGTCGGTCACCAGTGCGCCATCCACGCCTGCCGCCCGCGCAACCTTGCAGAACTTTTCCAGGCCCATGCGCAGGATCGGATTCAAATAGGAAAACACGATCAGCCCCGTCGACTGAGCTTGAACCCGCAACTCCGCTGCTAGCTTTAATACCTGGGCAAGAGAAGTCCCATGTTTCAGAGCTCGTTCGCTCGCACGCTGGATAACCGGTCCATCGGCCACCGGATCGCTGAATGGAACGCCTAACTCAATCACGTCCGCGCCAGCCTCAATCGCGGCCAGCACGATATCGCGCGTAGTTGCAAGGTCGGGATCCCCGCAAGTGACATACGCGACCAGCGCCGGCTTCTTGTAAAACGTTAAAGGCATCTAAAAAACCATTTCATCCTGAGCGAGGATTTTGCTGCGCAACACGCGCAGCAAAACCGAAGTCGAAGGATCCGTAACAGCGAGTGCGGTCTGTAGCGTCGAATAGGCCTGAGTGTCGATTACGATTCCAACTTCAAATTCTCCCGCATGATTCCGATATCTTTATCTCCGCGCCCCGAAATGTTCACAATCACGATTTCAGATTTCTTCATCTTCGGCGCGCGCTTGATGACCTCGGCGACCGCATGCGCCGACTCCAGCGCAGGAATAATTCCTTCCGTCCTCGCCAGAACAGTTGTCGCCTCCAGCGCCTCCGCGTCCGAATGCAGGCACGTACTCCGCTCGTCCAGCATCGCGCAATGCCGCATGCTCCGGCCCGATCGATGGATAATCCAGCCCCGCCGACACCGAATGCGTCAAAGCGATCTGCCCGCCCGCATCTTGCAAAACGTATGAGTAAGTCCCTTGCAGAACTCCCGGCGACCCTCCCCGGAAACGTGCCGCGTGATCGCCTAGCGTCTCGCCGCGGCCCCCGGCCTCGACACCAATCAGCCGGACTTTCTTGTCCTTAATAAATTCGTAAAAGACGCCAATCGCATTCGAGCCGCCGCCTACGCAGGCGATAATCGCAGCAGGCAACTTGCCCTCGGCTTTCAGGATCTGAGCCCTTGCCTCGCGTCCGATCACACGATGAAAATCACGCACCATCGTCGGATACGGATGCGCTCCCAACACACTTCCCAACAAATAGTGCGTCGTGCGGACATTCGTTACCCAGTCTCGCATCGCCTCGTTAATCGCGTCTTTCAACGTTCGCGATCCGGATTCCACGCCGCGCACTTCAGCGCCCAGCAGTCGCATGCGGAACACATTCAGCTCTTGCCGCCGCATGTCCTCGGTGCCCATGTACACAACACATTCAAAGCCCATCAGCGCACACACAGTAGCGGTCGCGACTCCGTGCTGTCCCGCGCCGGTTTCGGCAATGACGCGGTGCTTGCCCATCCGCTCCACCAGCAGCGCCTGCCCAATACAGTTGTTGATCTTGTGCGCGCCGGTGTGCAGCAAGTCTTCACGCTTCAAATAAATCTTCGCGCCACCCAGTTTCTGCGTGAGCCGTTGCGCAAAAAATAATGGCGTCGGACGTCCCGCATATGTCTTCAGCAGTTCATCCAGGCGCGCCTGAAACTTCTTGTCCTTCCGGGCTGCGGCATACACCCGCTCCAATTCCTCCAGCGCCGCCATCAACGTTTCCGGAACATACCGCCCGCCATAAACGCCAAAACGTCCCGCCTCATTTACAACATGAGGGTGCTCAACACTATGAGATGTTCTTACAGTGGGGATTTTGACTTTCACACTTCGAGAACTCGCAGCCATCCCTAACCAACCTTCCGATCGTACTCACGCACCGCCCGCACAAATGCCCGCACCTTTTCCGGATCCTTCTTCCCCGGCGAAAATTCGACTCCGGAAACCACATCCACTCCCCAGGGATGAAGGAACTCAGTCGCCCACTCCACATTCGACGGAGTAAGTCCGCCAGCAATGATCACCGAGTGATATTGGGATAATCCCAACACGAGGGCTCGAGCCTCTCCCCACGCAAATGTCTTGCCGGTCCCGCCGCGCTGATCCTTCGTTCCAGAGTCCAGCAGAATCCCAGAAGACTTGGGCAAGCGTGGAATCTCAAACGAACCAATCTGCCCTCGCAGGTCGCGGAGAATTTCTGCGACAGGCAGACTGAAATAGGTCTTGCCGCCACAGATCGTAATGCTCCGGAGTTCGATGCTCATCTCCGTGAAACTGCACTGCCGTCAAGCCCGCATCATCGGCCGCAGCCGACACCCGCTCCGGCAGTTCATTCACAAACACTCCAACCTTCTCCACTTCTGCGGCAACTTCCCCACAATCTCCCGCGCCGTCTCCACCGTCACTTACCGCGGACTCTTCTCATAAAACACGAATCCCACCGCATCCGCCCCCGCTTCGACTGCCACGAGCGCGTCCTCGAGATTCGTCATCCCGCAAATCTTCACCCAAGTCATGGTTGACTTTTTGTCACCCCGCTCGCCCTGTCATCCTGAGCATTGTCATCCTGAGCGAGGATTGTGCTTCGCGAAAAGCGAAGCAAAACCGCAGTCGAAGGATCACTGCCTGAGGCACAACTCCCGCAGTCCCACGTGCCCGCACTACCGCGCACTCGGTACCTGCGCCACAGGCAGCAAGCAATTCCCGCAAAGCCGCCCCAGGCGACGCCGCCCGCATCAGCGACTCACCCACCAGAAACGCGGAGTACCCAGCATCGCGCAATCGCGCCACATCCTCCGCCGAATGAATTCCACTTTCCGCCACTCGTACCACGCCATCGGGAAACTTCGGCGCCAAATCCAAAGCGGTTTCCAGCGAGACCTTAAACGTCCGCAGGTCGCGCGAATTCACTCCAATCAGATCGCACTCCGCGTCTAGCGCTCGCTGCAGTTCCTCGCCATCGTGTACTTCACACAGCACATCCAGGCCGCGACCTCGGGCGCCGCGCGCCAGTTCCACTAACTCCACCTGCGAAAGCGCCGCCACAATCAGCAAGATCGCGTCAGCCGAGTTCGCCCGCGCCTCGAGCAACTGAAACTCGTCGACGATGAAGTCCTTCCGCAGGCAAGGAATCGAAACTGCAGCCGATGCTTCCCGCAAGTTCTTAAGCGATCCCTGGAAAAATTCTTCGTCGGTCAAGACAGATAACGCCGCGGCGCCGGCCCCTTCGAGTTCCCGGGCCAATGCCACTGGATCGAACTCTGACCGAATCAACCCCTTCGATGGCGATGCTTTCTTCAACTCCGCGATGATCGCGATCCCATTGGTCGCCTTCTCCGTCAGACCCCGGCGAAAACCTCGCGGCGCGTGCGCTTCAGCCCGCCGTTCCAATTCGCGCACATCCGCTCCGCGCTTAGCTTTCGCTACACGTATGCGCGTGGCCGCGACGATCCTGTCGAGTACGGCAGCCATAGAGAATCTTTTGATTATAAGGGACGCCTTGGCCCGCCCACTCCGCGGACAGAACTTTGACTTTGTAACGCAGACGACTCAAAGGCTACCCTACCCTTCTCGCGTCTTGTGCGAGAGAGGAGGGTCTTCGACTCAAGGGGTTTGACTCAAGGGTTCTGACTAAAGGCTATGCGAGGCATTCACTTGCAGATTTGTTCCACTTCCTTATACGGCTTCTTCATCACCGTCGGATATTTGATCTTCCTAGCGTCCATCCACTGCTCCAGCAGCGTCCCCCCATATTGCGATCCCGCATCCGGATCCGTCTGATAGACCGGATCACTCTCCGCCTCTTCCAATGTCACAAGCGTGAAGCCTTTTTTCGCAAGCAGGTCGAAGGTGTCCGGCAAGATCGTACTGCTGAATGCGCCAAGATGTAGCAGGAGCACATGGTTGATATCGTGGCCATACACCAACTTCGCCATGTCGCGTCCCAAGTCCAGATACGCAGCCGCCGTCTCCAGGTAACTAGACCGCAGCCATGCGATCGACTTTGCGTCGTTCTTTCCCGAGCATCGCGCATACGCGCTGTTCCACAGGTAATCTTCCCAATCCAGCGTGACCTGCGCCACGCGATATCCATGGGTCTGCAAATAGGCCCTCACTGCGCGCCGCTTTTCTACCGTTTCACCCTCGCGCAAGTATGGATACCGAAGCCAATGCCAGTTCGCGTCCTTTCCTGCCAATAACTCCAAGGCGGGTTCGTTCTCCTCGATCTCCCGATCAAACGCCTCCACGGGATTCTCATTGAGATCCAGATGCCCATAGGTGTGATTGCCAAACGGCTCAGCCGCGGCCCACACTTTCAAAGCGTCCGCGGCATCGGCGTTGCCCTCAAGCTTCTTGGCATTGATGAACCCGTATGCCGGAGGCACGTGTCGAGCCTTCAACACCGCAAGCGTAGCGCGAGTGATATCCACTCTCGTCACTCCCGGAGGAAGATCGCCATTCAACGGCAGATCGTCAAACGTGATCGCTACTTTCTGTCCGAAAGAAAGCGAGGCCGCCGCAATGATGAGCAGAAAAGCTACAAGATGGATCGTACGTTTCCGATGCCATCTGGACTGGCGCGCAAAGATCATAAGAGGAAACCATGGCTGCCCCACCCTTCCCGCGGTGTTCGCGGGAGGCTGGGGATTTTGACGTCTAGGTGTGAATCCTAGTTTCGAACTAAGATCCTGCCCTACTCCATCCCCAACGATGCCTTCACCGATTTTCCATATTCTCGCGCCTTCTCCAAGACGCGAGGCTCGTCGATTGTCAGCAGCTTTCGATCCCGCATGACCACGCGTCCGCCAATGACCACCGTCTCCACATCGCTTCCCTTCAGCGAGTATGCAATTTGCGCGTAGACGTCGTAGATCGGCACCGCATTCGGCTCATTCAGGCTGATCATGACGAGATCCGCTTTTTTCCCGGACTCAAGCGATCCAATTTCTTTCTCCAGGTGGACGGCGCGCGCCCCGTCGATCGTCGCCATCTCGACAACAGCCTTCGCGTTGAGCGCCAGGGGATCCATCTTGGTGATCTTCGCCAGCTTCGCGGCCAGATCGATCTCTTCCATCAGATCAAGATCGTTATTACTTCCCGCTGGACCATCCGTCCCCAGCCCGACCGCAATTCCAGCCGCGCGCATCTCGGAAACCGGGGACACGCCACTCGCGATCATCATGTTGCTTGATGGATTGTGCACGCACCCGACTCCCCGCTCCGCCAGTAGTTTCCTGTCGGCTTCGTCGACGAAAATGCAATGCGCCGCCACAACGTCCGGACCGAGGACCCCTATCTTCTCCAGATACTGCACGGGAGACATGCCGTTCGCCTTCTCGCTGTCCTCCCACTCTTTTTTCATCTCGGAGACGTGGATCAGAATCGGCGCATGATACTTCCTCGCCAGCTCGGCTGAATCCTGCAGCGTTTTCTTCGAGCATGTGTAAATCGAATGCGGAGCCGGCGCCGCATGAATCAGCGGATCTCCCTGCCACCGTTTCAGAAATTTCTCGGTGTACGCCAGCATCTCGGCTTCGCTCTTGTTATCTGGCGCCGGAAAGTCGATGAATGTTTCTCCCAGCACTCCTCGCATTCCCGCGGCCTTTGTCTCTTCCGCCACGGCGTCTTCGAAGTAATACATGTCCGCGAACGTGGTCACGCCCGCGCGAATTTGCTCCGCCGCCGCCAATCGCGTACCCCAGCGCACAAATTCTTCGGTCACGTTCTTGGCTTCCGCGGGAAAGATGTATTTGTAGAGCCAATCGTTCAGAGTGACGTCGTCATGCAATCCACGAAACAACGTCATCGGCACGTGGGTATGACCGTTAACGAATCCCGGCAAGACCAGATGGCCGCGCGCGTCGATTGTCTGTTTGCCGTGATAGCGGCCTTCAATTTCAGCGCGGGGACCAGCCGCGACAATCGAATCCCCGCGCACCGCGACGCTTCCATCCTGATAAATTGCGCGGTCGCCGTCCATCGTGACGACGATTCCGCCGCTAACAATCAGATCAACATCCTGCCGCGCTTGTCCAAACGCAGGAGTTCGCGACGCAATCATGATCGAAACGATCCAGAGCACTCTTAGTGTTTTCATTCATTCCATTCTAGGTTGCCCCCTCGCCGCTCGCACTCTTTGCGAGAGGGTGTTTTCTAACTTCGATTGATTCACCACGCGACTAGCTAGATCTGCTGCTGGTCCGCGTAAGCGCATCTCCGTATCCTTTACGGGCTTACTCCGGTAAACGGAGAAATCTTTCACATTGCGCAGAGAAAATGTCGGCACGCCCGCATCCGAACTAGCCTTGATCCGCCCGAACTCCCCGCTCTCCACATCAGCCAGTACAAATGCCGGCCGCGCCTCCGCGCTCACGTGCTCAATCTTAACCGCGTGGATTTCGAGGCCACGAACATGTCGAATGAAAAAACCATGCGCCGGAGTCGTTCCGAACATCGTCGGCTCCGGATAATCTTTCTCCTTCTCAGCCAACTGCAATTGCGCATCGCTCGCGGTCCCGCCGCCCGCATGAAGAATCATGATGTCGCTGATCTTCACATCCTCGATCGGATGTCCCGGAATACCCGCCAGAATGGATCCAATCCGCGGGCCAGCCGAGCTCATGCAGGTGATATTGCTCAAGATCACGCGCCGGATCACGCCTACCGGAACGTCCGCCGGGCCTCGCATGCGAGCTCCCAGCCTCATAAAAATCGGCGCTCCCACCAAATCCCGCATCGTGATATTCGTGCAGGTCACGTCCTCAATCACCGCCCCGTCCACGCTCTCAATCGCGAGACCGCTGCATCCATCGAACACGCAATTCGAAACTGTGATGTTCTTGAATCCCCCATTCGATTCCGTTCCAAACTTGATCCGCCCCGTTCGCGGAACTTTCCAGTCCGCAGGAAAACGTCGCCAGCGTCCCATCTAAAACCGCGCCTTCCTCGAAATTGCCGCTGACCATGCAATTGCTGATCGTCACCATCTCCGTCGCCCGCGCGTAACCGAGCGCAAACGAACTCTTCAGGCAGATTCCGTCGTCCCACGGAGAATTCACCGTACAATTCGACACTCGCACGTTACGGCAGCAGTCAATATCCATGCCATCGCGATTGGTATCGATCTTCAAATTGTCGATCGTCAAATTGTCGACTCCCGTGGCCAGAATCCCGAAGTGGCCGCCATGCAAGATCGAAAATTCCCGCAGCAGCACGTTCCGGCAATTTTTGAGCGCAATTGCCTTGTTCGCAACTCCCGGATTCTCCGCCATCTGGCCCCGCGCCCCATCCGCGGCTCAGTCCCTTACCCCAGATCAGCCCCGGCCCGCAAATCGAAATATCATTCAGCCCTTCTCCCCAAATCAGGCTGTTGTGCCAGTGATTGTGCCCGTAGTCCTGGTAGTCCTCCCAAGCTTGCTTCGGTTCTGCCAGGTCATAGCTGCGCGTAGGATCCTCTGCCGGTTCCGCCGCTACAATCGTCGCTCCCTGATCTAAATAAATCTCGACCTTGCTTTTGAGATGGATCGAGAAACAAAGATAGTTTCCCGCCGGAATGAAAACCGTCCCTCCACCTGCGGATGCCGCTCGCGGCAATCGCCCGATCAATTGCCGGGCTGTCGATTGCCTTCCCGTCGCCCGCCGCGCCAAAAGCTCGTACGTCGTAAACCAACCGAGCGGCGCCAGGCCTCCGCGGCATTCGCCCGACCGGGGAACCCGATCAGAGTTCCGCCGAATCCCACTCCAGCAGTCTGCAAAAAGCCGCGTCGTGATCTCATAATCCCTCGTAGGTGCAGGTGCGCTAGATTGCCAGGGTTCTCCGCGAACTCACCGAGACCTCAGCGAGCTCAGCGGTTAGCTTTTCATCGCGCCGCCACCGTCTTCAAATAAAACTGAAAGAAGTCTTCCGAGTTCGAATCCAGACAAACCTGCGCATTCACCGCTCCAGGCTCTTCCCTCGTGAACGCTTGATCGTCCACGCGAATGTGCATTCCCTTGACTGGACACAACTCCGCCTTCAAGGCAAACACCAGCGTCATCGGATCAAACAGTGTCGGCGTCTCCTGTCCCCACAAGTGATACAGCACCGCCAACTGATCCGTCACCGCCGTCCCCCGGCTGAACAGAAATGCGCGTTTCACTTCATCCAACTTCAGCTGCGTCGAATCCAACGGCGTTACATATAGCGGCACGCCGGCGGTAAATAGTTTCTGCGCCGACGGAATGTCATTCAAAATATTCCATTCCGGCATCGGGGAACTGGCGCCGTGTATCCCATATCTCCGTATCCGCGCCGAACTGATCCGCCCATCAGAACAACCCGCTTCAATTTGCGGAACGTCGCCGGATCCTTGTCAATCGCGGCGCCCAGGTTCATCAGCGGCCCAATCGCAATCAGCGTAATTTCTCCGGGATACTTTCGGATCTGATCCAGGAGAAATTCCGCCGCATCCCCACGCGGTATTTTCACAAAATGACTGTTCTCCCCGTAACGCCGCTGCGACATCGGATTCTTCGTGGCAGTCGGCTTTCCCGCCAGCACCGGGATATCGCTTCGCCCAACCTCACCCAGAAACCGCTCTGCGATTCGCGCGCGCGCCTCCGTGTCGCCAAAGCCTGTCGTCACTCCCAACACCTGGAACTCCGGACTCTTCACCGCCAGCGCCAGTGCGAAGGCATCGTCCACGTCATCGCCAATATCGGTATCAATAATGATTTTCTGTGGCGTGCCCAGGGCTGCGCTGGTCGATACTTGCGACCATCCAAACGCCGGCCATGCCCACACCGCCACGCAAACGACCCATCTCAATCGCGACGAAGTCAACTCTCTCATTGCGCCTCCGGAACCCTCATCCAGGTTTTATGCTGAGCCGATCACGATAGCCGATAATCCATTCCGTCGAAAGCGGCGCCTTGAGACCCGCACTGGGCGCGATGTTGCAAGTTTTTGCAACCTATATGCGAACTTAGGTCCAGCCTGTGTGAATTTTCCGAAACTCCCTTGACACCATTCTCACGCCAGTGCAGACTCCACTTACTGGTGAATCGGGACTCGCAGGCGATTCTCCGCTCCAGCCATTCATTTGGCTCGATTTTCTGCTAAACGATCCGCGCCGCTTTAATCATATGTGGGGCTTAACTCGTTCATCGAACTTCGCTCATCCCCCGGGCGGAGTGAACCATCAACCTTCCGCCTTTCGACAGCGGTCTCAGTAACGTCGAAAAAAGCGGCACTCGAGGTCGGGGCTCAAGTGGCATTCGCAAGAACGACGGACGAAATCAGAAATCAAAACAGGAGTTTATTTCCAATGCAAAAACTGTTATCCGCTGCCCTCGTGGCCCTAATGCTCGTCGCCGGATTGTACGCCCAGGATGACGACGAAGCTGCCGCCGCGGCGACACCCACCCGAGCTCTTGGAACCGTGACTGCCACCTCCATCGCTTGCAAAAGCGGCGGTCTAAGCGGAGGCGTGTGCACCCAGTTGCTCGTCACCTGCCCCGGAGTCCCCAACGTCTACGGATACATCAAGACGAATACACCCGCGAATCCCAAAGGCACCGTGATCTGGGGAACGGGAACGCAGGGCAACGGTCTCTACGACAACATCTTTACCTTCGGCAAAACTGCGGTGACCAACGTCTATAACGCCGGATTCAGGACCGTTCAGATGTCCTGGGGGACCCCGTTCAACAGCAGCCAACCGGGCGGATGGGTCGAAGGCCCCGGAGGCGTTCTCGCCGCGGCCTGCCGCTGGGCTACAGTTGCGAACTACATCTATACCAAGGTTCAGAACAATAATGCCAAGCCGATGTGCGCAACCGCGAATAGCGGCGGCGCCGGAGCCCTCGCCTACGCCCTCTCGCAGTATGGCTCCAACAAAATCATCTCCATGGCGGAAGTGACTAGTGGACCTCCGACTGCTCGCCTCGATTGGGGCTGCGTCTGCAAGGAAGGCAAGCTGAACACCTTCTGCGGAAAAGGCTCTCTCGGAACCTGTTTCGGAAAAACCGACGGAGCGATATGGGATCCCGCCTACACGCCGAACAACTATTGCTCTGAAGCAACGCAAGGAACGCAGCCGCCGAACATCAACGCCGCGTATTTCCTCGCGGACAGCGTCGAAGCGTCGGGCGCAAACTACAACTTCCCGCACACTTACGTCAATGTAGTCTTCGGCGGCGCGGACACCAGCTCTGCGATTCCAATCGGTCTCGACTGGTACAACAAAATCACCAGCAAGAAAGAGCAGACCTGCATCTCCGATGCTCCGCACTCCATTCCGAACGTGCTCGATGGTGCCACCACAATCGCCAACGACCTGATCGGCCTCTGCAAACTGCAGTAAGAAATAAAAGAAGAAAAGTGTTTGCCCCACCTTCTCGCGGTTCATGCGAGAGGTGGGGTTTTTGACTTATGGGCCGCGGGCTACGCAAGAGGGGCTTTCAGCGCCGTGTTTGCCCGGCCACGCCGTGTCCACCGTTCCACGCTCCACACCTCAACCAATCCTCCTAACCCTATCCAAATCAACAACCCCGTCGATGGTCCAACCGTTGCAATCTCCATATTGCCGAGACCCGGCAGGAGGCAACCACAATGACCCGCATCAACGCCATTCGCAATATCGCTGGATCCCGCGACTCCGTCGCGTGGGGAAAAGACACCACCAAAACCATCGCAACCGCAGCCCTCGGCAACGTGCACGCTTACGCTTTCGCAGCCTTGCTGATCATCTGCTCTGTCACCGTCGGATGCTCAAGCGACAAGCCGAAGCCTGTCAGTTCGAACAAACCCATTCCTGTCGCTCAGCCCGCAAGTCCTGCGCCTACGACTGCTCCCGTGACAGAAGCGGAGAACAAGCCGGCGCCGAAGAAATCCGTCGTCCACAAGCGGCCCGCGACCGTGAATTACTCCGACAAGATGTATGGAGTGACGTTCGAATATCCGCGGCGCTATGCCATCGAGACTGGAGACGCGGCCACGCAACTCGTCGCTTCGAATCCGATCCCGATGAACTTCGTGCAGTCCGGTGGAATCGCACTCGCCGCCGTCGAACTTCCTGAGACCAACTACACCAACACGGATTTCTCGTCCGCATTCTTCAACGTGAGCGTCAATAAGGGCGTCACCGCGGATCAATGCAGCGAGTTCGCCGTGCCGCAAGCGAAGCAGAGTGCGAAGTCTGACTCGCCGTCTACTTCGTCGGAAGCCGCGCCGAGCACAGAATCCAAGACTGACATGGCGAAGTCCGACACTCCGAAAAGCACCGACTCGAGCACCGATGCGAAGCCATCTACCGAAGCCGCTTCGAGCCTAGAACTGGTGCTGAAGGACATGCCTCTTCCCGCCACCGAAGCCGTCAGCGGCCAAGGGACGCGGCAGAGCGACTCGAAATACTTCCACGTCTACCAGAATGGAGCGTGCTACGAGTTCGCGCTGAACGTCACGACTGACGCCTCGGAAGAAGGCATCGTGAAGCATGTCGACCGCGACAAAGTCTTCAGCCGCCTGGAGCAGATTCTCTCCACGGTGAAGATCAGCCCGGTCCCGTCGCCGGAAGTTGCCACTGAGACGCCAGTCCAACCTGTACAAGCGCAGCCGGCGCAGTAAGCGAATTTCCAGGTCCCCGTTCTAAACGCTGCGAAGTTGCGGCGTTTAGAACGGGGTTTTTATTTCTTCCAGCCTCTGATGCGCCGAATCAAATTTCATTTTTCGCGCTTCCACGCTTGTACCGTTTTAGGAAAACGCCGCCTGCGGGGGGTACCCCCCTCCCCCCGGATCCTTGGCGTCATCGGTTTAGAGGGAATTGCACAAATGATCTATGGCGCTCAATGACTTAGGGGCAAAATCTTGAGCGGCAAGGAGTTAGCGACCGGCCCCAGAATTCCTAGGTTACGAATCGAGTATGAGAGGTTTGAAATTCTCAGTCAAGGTTGGATGAACATTGGCGGGCTGTGGAAAACCGAAGCGCGTAAGGATGGGAAGGTCTCTGGTCCGATTCGAAATCACGGAAACATCGGGCAGCGGACCAGCCTATTTTTCACGGGGGCTAAAGCCCGCTTCAATTTGATCGCTAGACGCGGGCCTGAAGGCCCGCTCTTCCACGGTTGCGCACGTCGATGGGCTTGGGCCATCCGCTTCTATGGTCGTACACGCAGGTATCTGACAGGACCAGGCTATGCTTCACCAGGGCTGAAGCCCACTTCTATTTGGTCGCTAGACGTGGGCCTGAAGGCCCGCTCTTCCACCGTTCACGGTTGCGCACATCGCTGTGCTTGCGCAATCCGCCCTCGATGGCCCTACACGCAGCGATTAAGCGGCCGAATGCTCTTCGTGACTCCCGTCACGGATGCCGAGGTTTCCGGCGGCTATGCTCCGGGCATGACTCCTCCTTCTTCCCGCAGAACCTTCCTTCAGACTTCCGTGATCGCTGGTGCCGCGCTCGCCGGAGCGTCCCATCTCTCACATGCGCTCGACACGAAAAGCAGAGGGTCGGCCACGCCGCCGCCGAAACCCAGCTTTCCCGTCACCGACCATCACGTACACCTGAGCCCCACGCTGTCGATCGAGCAGGCGCTCACTCTCGGCAAGGAGCGCGGTGTGCAGATCGGCATCGTCGAGCACCCGGGTCCCGGATATCCCATCAACACCGACGCCGACCTCCGCCAATACATCGATGGCCTGCGCAAGTATCCGGTCCACATTGGACTGCAGCCGGTGTATGCGGGCTGGTCGAAAGCCTTTTCCAAAACTCTGCTCCACGAACTCGACTACATCCTGATGGACGCGCTCACGCTGCCCAACCCCGACGGCACCTGGCTGGCGATCTGGCAGATCGACACACACGTCGACGACGAAGAGGCGTTCATGACACGCTACATGCAGTTCATCGAGCAAGTGATGACCACCGAGCCCATCGACATCTTCGGCTGGCCTACCTTCCTCCCGGTCCCGATCGCAAGGCAGTACAAACAGCTTTGGACCCGTCCCCGCATCGACCGCATCCTCGAAATGGCAAAAGCCCGAAAGCTCGCCATCGAAATCAACGAGGTAGCCCACATCCCGGACGAGACATTCATCACAGAAGCCAAGCGGGCCGGACTAAAGTTCAGCTTCGGCACGGATTCCCGCAACCAAAACGCTACCCACTTCTATTACTGCTACCAGATGGCCCAGAAATGCGGGCTGACCGAACGGGATATGTTCGGGCCCAGAAAGAAGTAACAGTGAGCAGTTAGCGATTTTAATAAGTGGGCACACCATTCTGACGTCGCGCAGTCGCGATATTCGGACCTGCCGGGGCATAGTCGCAGGAATGGGGATCGGGATTCACCTCCGGCAATTTGGCAAGAATCTTACAGACAAATCGTCGGAATGGCAGAAAATCCTCTACTACCACAACGCGGATCGGTAACATGCGCACCCTCCGGTTTGTATACCGATCTATTGGCTGACCTACTCTTTTTCTTGGCTCCTGTGACGCTATATGTTTGTACGCCACCGCACATAAGCGTAAAATACTGTCCGTCCACAATTAGCAAGATCGCGAGGAAGAAGTGCCCCATCGCTCTCGACACATCGTTTCGCCCAAGAAGGGCGACTTCGACCCGAGAAAATTTCTCGCGACAGTGGGCGAGGGAAAGCAAGTCCTGTCCTTTCCCAAGAGGCAAGCAATCTTTACACAAGGGGACAAGGCTAACGCCGTCTTCTACATTCAGGAAGGCAAGATTAGGCTCACGGTCGTATCCAAGACTGGCAAGGAAGCGACCCTCGGCATATTAAGTGTTGGTGACTTTTTCGGCGAGGGTAGCCTCGCTGGACAGCCTTTACGCATGGGGTCAGCAACAGCAATGACGGACTGCACGCTTCTTCGCATTGACAACAAGTCAATGATCCTTGCGCTCCACCAGGAACACACCTTGTCGGACCTCTTCGTGGAGTATCTGCTGATCCGGAACATCCGATACGAAGAGGACTTGGTTGACCAACTCTTCAATTCCAGCGAGAAGAGATTAGCTCGGCTTCTGCTGTTGCTGGCTCGATTCGGCAAGGAAGGGACACCAGAGACGGTAATTCCCAAGATCAGCCAGGAAACTCTCGCAGAGATGATCGGCACGACGCGGCCACGAGTCAATTTTTTCATGAATCGGTTCAGAGGGTTGGGCTTCGTTGAGTATGACGATAAAGGGATAAAGGTTCACAGTTCCCTTCTTAACATCGTCCTGCACGACTAGGTCAACGCATGGGACAGCACGGAATGGCGACCCGGCTGGGCGAATCGCAGTTACACCGTAAAACCGTCGCCGGGATTCGGCATATGCAAATCGGTAGTTAGAACATCGAAGGTTTCTGTGGTGATTTGTTTCGGAGCTTCTGTAACGTGGGCAGCAGCGACGACCTCAATCGCTTGTGGAGGAGGGTCGCCGGTCATTATCTCGCGAACGGTGCCATCGTTATCCACGAGCAAGACACTGTGCGTGATGGGTTGTTCGGTCGGAGTCATAGCGGTACTGCCCCCACCAGTGGGGCCGGTGTGACTGAGGTATATGTTAGCCAATGTACAAAATTGAACAGTAATTGAGAGTGTTACTGAATATATTGCTGAGGTTGGAACTTCGTAAACGCGGTCGTGGGTGATGGCGAGTCTCCCGCCATTCGGGAACTCACGACCGCTTCACTTCACTGTTCTGACGATTAACCCTCACGCCGAACTCCCCAAGAGTTCGGCTTTCTTGCGTGCTCAGCGTTGTGTGTGAGGTCAACTTGCTGACGATGGAGGCGTGTGACGGGCGTGCTGCCGGGGTTTTTTGATCCGCCACGAGGGTCCGGCGTCAATTCCGAATACTGGCATCGAGTCGCAGCATTTAAATGAAACTCCTCTCAGGGGCTTTCGCTGCGGAGGATCTTAGTCGAACGTGATCTGCTCGAATCCCAAACCTTGTAGCAAACTGCGGATCGTCGACGCTCCGTTTTCCTGGGCCGTCCGCAGGATTCCGTCGGCCATTGCAGCCTCCAGCAGTTGGCGCTCGGATTCCTGTCGCACCTCGGTTTCCAGGTTCGGATCGGTGGGCACGAGCAGGCCAGTCTGCCGCGAATACACGCGCGTCTTCGCGCTGTCGAGACGGGTCGTGAAAACCTGCGGCGCGGGAATGTGCAGATGAACGGTCTTGCCATTCACACTCACATCGCTAACCTTCAGATTGGAGAAATCGATTCCGGCTACGACCTCACCATGCACCGTCATCAGCAGGCGATCCCCGGTAAGAAAATCGGGCAGCACGTTTTGCTTGGCGCCCGTCACCACCTTGTCCATGGTGTAGACAACAGTCTCCAGACGCTGCAGGCGCTGAATGCGATCGACAACCGTCGGTTGACTGACATCGATGGTGAGGGTTCGTCCTGTCACCGCAGAAAACATTCGACCCAGGAATGATCGGCCCGAATTTCCCGACAGCAGAAATCCTCCAGCCAACAGCATCAGCAGCACCCCGCCAACCAACCCTGCGGCGAGCGCCGCAGCGGGAGATCGGGCCGGTCTCGGATCGCTCATCATGTTGCAAGACTACCACTCGGCCTCCGGCTTTCGTGTGCTTCGTCAATTTCTGTAAATTCTCGGGCAGATTTTGGGTTGAAAATTTTCCGTTCCAGATTTTAACCATCTGTTAACTTGACCCTCTTTTATCGCCCTCGGATCATGAGATCAAAGGTCAAAAATCCCAGGAGGACTTTCTTCAGTGAGAAACAGCATTCTTCGATTCCCGGCAATTGCCTTGCTGCTCGCGCTTTTTGCCGCTCCGTACACTCATGCGCAATTTTCCTTGCTCGCGGTTGGAGCGCTTAATAAATCAAGCGCCGGCAATTACACCGACCTTTCAGGACTGCATTACAAACTCGAGAACGGAGTCTCCGCGAGCGATCTCGGCGGCTTCGGCTCGGCGATCGCATACGCGGGCAATAATACTTTTCTGGCGCTGCCCGATCGCGGACCCAACGCCGTGTCGTATGACTCCGGGCTTGACGACACCGCCAGCTACATCAACCGCTTTCACACTGTGTCGATGAGCCTGCAACCGAACACGACCGGCAAGGGACGTCCTTTCACCCTGACTCCGACTCTGAATAAAACAACGCTGCTGTGGAGCCCAACCGCTCTTGTCTACGGAGCGGGCGACAGTATCGTGGGTTCCGGAGTTCCGCCGCTCAACGATGCCACGCATTTCTACTTCACCGGGCGCTCCGACAATTTCGATGCTGCGCAAAATTCCGGCAATCCCAGCGATGCGCGGTTCGATACCGAAGGCTTGCGTATTTCGAATGATGGCAAGAGCATCTTCATCTCCGACGAGTACGGGCCGTACGTTTATCAATTCGATCGCGCGACCGGAAAGCGCCTGCAGTCCTTCGCCCTGCCGTGCGATGCCGGATCTCCTTCGTGCTTCTTCGTGAGCACTCTATCGAGCGTGGGCGCCACCGAAATTGCCGACAACACCGTGGGACGCACCGCCAATAAAGGCATGGAAGGCCTAGCCATCACACCCGATGGAACCACTCTCGTCGGTATCATGCAGAATGCGCTGATCCAGGATTCCAGTGAAGGTGGGGACGCGAAGAACCTGCTGCGCATCGCGACTATCGACATCGCGTCTGGAGTTGTAACGCATCAGTACGCTTACCTGCTCACGAATGGCTCTGGCGTCAGCGAGATCCTGGCGCTCAACAATCACGAATTCATCGTCGACGAGCGCGACGGCCACGGCCGCGCCGACCAGAGCGACGCGAAGGTCAAACAGCTTTTCAAGATTGACCTGAACGGCGCGACGGACGTCAGCGCGATGGATGGCCTTACCGCGTCCACGAATGCAGTCAACAAAACTCTATTCGTGGATCTCGTTCAGCTCTTCACCAGCAGTGGGATTTCGGCTGGAACCATCCCTGCGAAGATCGAAGGAATCGCTTTTGGATCGGACGTGAAAGTCGGGTCCAAAACCGTTCACACGCTGTGGATTGCGAACGACAACGATTTCCTGTCGACAACCACGGACGCGAACGGCAACACGATTCCGAATCCGAATCAGTTCTTCGTAGTCGGCTTCACCGACGCAGCGCTGGGAGGATCGCAATTTATTCCGCAGCCGGTAGCAGCGGTTAACTAATCCGGCGCGGTTCGGCAATGTTAGCCGGACTTTTGAAACAAAGATGCCCCGCCGTTCACGCGTTCCGGGAGTGGCGGGGCATCGTTATTCCTTTTTCATCAGCACGTGCGTAGCATTCTCTCCCGCCACTGCCCGGACATCGGTAAATCCCAACTTGTTCAGATCGATCCCGTGAAACAACGCCTCGCCTTCGCCTAATAAGACCGGGGACATCGCGATGTGCATCTCATCGATCTGCCCAGCATTCAGATACTGGCGCACGGTGGAGACGCCGCCGCCGATTCGCACATCCTTTCCTCGGCTGGCATCCTTCGCCTGTTTGAGAGCGGAGTCCAGTCCATCGGTGACGAAATAGAAGGTGGTGCCGCCCTCCATCACGAGCGGCTCGCGCGCATGATGAGTCAGCACGAACACAGGCACGTGGTATGGAGGGCTCGGACCCCACCATCCCTTCCACAATTCTCCCGTGGAAGGATCGGGAGCCCATGGCCCGCGTACCGGACCAAACATGTTGCGGCCAAGAATCCACGCGCCGACGTTTTCAAAAGAGCGCGCGGCGAAATCGTTGTCGACACCGGTGGTGCCGCCGTCCTGGCCGGTCATCTTGCGGAAAACCGTGGTCGGATAGAACCATCGGTGAAGTTCAGGGCCACGGAGGCCAAGAGGATTTTTCAGATCCTGCCGGGGCCCGGCTCCGAATCCGTCAAGAGAAATGGAAAATGCAGCGACGATGACCTTAGACATGAATGTTCTCCCTGTATGTTTGGCGCGAACTCGCCGGCTACGGTTGTCCTTCAAGGATAAATGCTGAATGTATCCTCACTCTAGCTGCAATCGGACGCGGATAGAATGGAGGCATCGAGCTGCGAAGAAACAAAAAACATCCATGCGCCGGGTCGCAGAATCAATAACGTGACCAACTTCTGCTTCGAGGTTCCAGCATGCAACTCAAGCCCTTCTTGCTCGATGCCTGGCTCGACCAATTCGAACACGACATAGAATTCAACCTCGCTGCGAGTACCGGACCGACCTGGACAGTAAATGACATCCTGGCCCTTGCGGACGATGCAACGCGCGACCGGTTCTTGAGCCACAACCTCGTCTATAGTCGCCCGGCCGGGGCCGATAGCCTGCGCGTTGCGATCGCCGAGATGCAGAGTGTGCCGGCAGAGGCTGTCCAGATTGTGACCGGCGCTTCGGAAGCGCTCGTCGTGTTGATGTGGCTGGCTGCCGAACCCGGCGCAAATGTGATCATCCCGCAGCCCGGATTCACTACGTTCTCGGCGCTGCCCGAATCGCTTGGGCTCGAAACCCGCTTCTATAGCGTGCGTCGCGAAAACGGTTTCCGCATCGACATCGACGAAATCAAGCGCCTCGCCGACTCGAAGACCAAGCTCATCCTGATGAACAGCCCGCATAATCCGACGGGCGCAACCCTTAGCGACGATGAAATGGAATCACTGCACGATTTCGCGGCCGAGCGCGGAATCCAGTTGATCAGTGACGAGGTCTATCATCCGATTTACCACGGACGGCAGAGCAGATCGGCGGCGCGACTTCCACACGCTACCGTGATCTCGGATCTGTCGAAGGCATTTTCCATCTCGGGCGTGCGCACCGGATGGATGATCGAGCACGACGCCGAGCGTCGCCAGCAATACTGGAACGCGCGCGCCTACTTCTCGATCTCGAACACGACGACGGGAGAAATTCTTTCGGAGATCGCCATCCGTCGGCGGGATGCCGTGCTCGGCAAAGCCCAGGAGGCCGCCACGCGGAACCTCAAGCTGATCGAGCGCTTCATGGCGGATCATCGCGACATACTCGGCTGGATTCCGCCACAAGGCGGCATGACCGTTTTCCCCTGGCTGGTCAGCGGAGAGAACGCCCGCCCATTCTGCCAAGGCGCAGCCGAGCGCGGGATCCTGCTCGCTCCCGGCGATTGCTTCGATGCGCCCTCACATTTTCGCCTGGGCTTCGCCGCCGCAGACGATTTCTCCAAGGCACTCGACCGCTTCGGAGCATTCGTCAAGAGCTGGTCTGCAAAGATGGTTACGGCCTAATAGGCCTCGCGAGACCAGCCGGTACCTTCGTAATCCTCATCTTGCGAATTCGCTAGGGTGCCCGCATTGACCTGGCAAATACTTCTAGTATGAGGAACCTTTTCGTTTTTGCGGTGCTATTGTTGTGCGCCTTTGCCAGGAATTCGTATGCACAGGGCTCAGGCTTTTACTGGAGTCCTGCCAACAGCGAGACGATTCCGTTGGAGCCCGCAAGCCTGCACGCCGGCCGCGTGTATCGTCCCGCGGTGGGCGGCGGGGACATGCATGTGCAGATTGACTCCCGCTACCCGGTCACCGTGGCCATGACGTGGGCCGACGAATGGGACGCCTCCATGCAACCCGGAGCCGCGCCGCACTTCAGTTTTCTCTGCATGAAGGAACATGTCACCAGCACGATTTACGAGTGTCATCTTCCCTCGGAACGCCCGATGATTATCACCTTCCGCGATGAGCGCAGGCCGGAGAGGCCCGTGGTCACCACGATTGGCGCGATCCTTGGGCCGGGAGCGCGGCCATTCCTGTCTCCCAACGACCTGCACATTCAGTATTTCAGCTATGTTCAGCCCGAGTTTCACTGGCGCCGCATCCTCGACGAAAAATACCAGATCACGACGGCGCCCAAGGTCTACAGCCTGATGACTCCTGACCACGACGGACAGGAACTCAGCGTGAAGATCAAGTCACCGATCCCGCTGACGGTCGCCCTGCTGCCATCGCATCTTGCCGACCAGGTCTACGACAAGTCCGTAACTCTCAACGAGGCGCTCAACCAGACCGGATGTAAGGAACGCGGCGTCCAGTCGATGAGCTTCAATTGCAGTTTTAACGTGGCCAATGGAACGCAGACGCTGCTGATCCTGCCCGACATCGAGTTTTCCGGGAAGAAGAAAGCCACGGTCGAAGCCGACACGGTAAGGTGCGTCGACCATTGTGAGCTGTTGAGCGCTCCGGCGAATCCGTAAGGCTGGGCAGTTATAACTCGCAAAAGAACAAGGCCAATCTGATTTCTCAGATTGGCTTTTATTTGTGCCACCAAGTTTCCCACGCACCTTACCGTGGTTAGAACGGGAGCAGTAGCCTATCCGGGCCTTCGATCTCATTCTTGGCGTCTAGAAATTCTTCGCTCCATGGTTTCCCCGCGCACTCGGGACACTCGTCGATCGTCTCGCCAATTGCGAAACAGTGATAACAGGTACCCTCAGAACTGCCGCCAGGAAACTTCTTACAGATCTTGCACGGCTTGAAGAATTCGCGCTCGAGGGCACGATGCTCTTCCCATAGTTCGTGCTCACAGACGATGCACATATTTCTCTCCCGACGACCCATCTTCAGCGATTGAGCTGGGCCTGCAGTTGAGGATATTTTTCCCTTAGCCGCTAAATATAATTTCGGCGGCTTCCTCCGTGTTCTGCAAATGGCAGTCGATATGGTTTTGTTGCGGATCGCTGTCCCGAAAAAGGAAAAGAGGCAGTTGAGACTTCTCTCAACGGCCTTTATTCATTGCGGCAACGTCTACCCCACACACTTCGCGTCCAGTAAAATCAGCCCAAAGGGGCCTTAACTTTCGCGTTCGGAGCGGAAGCGTTATGTCCCCGCAGGAAAATCTACTTCAACGTAGCTCCCGGGGGTTGCCGCGTTGACGGCGTCCACCACGAGGTGGACCTGAGGACGAAGAGTTGGCCACTGCTGCAGGCCAAGAACTACGATCGCAATTTTGCGCTCCGACAGGTTTTGCTGATATCGCATGTTTTTGTCCGTCGTCAGTAGGACGTCGAAGTGAGCGGATTCTGCGGCCGTCAGCAGTTCGCCACTCTTGAGCGTGTCCCATCCTTCCTGCGCGGCTGTCCGCACTTCATGCAAAGCCAGATGCAGCCGGATGGGCACGGGCGTCGCCTGGTCAAATAGAACGCGCATCGGATGTAGACTTAAGACGCGCCGACAGGCGCTTTGTCGAGGCTGCGCGCGGCGAACTCAATAACGGCTTTCACCTGTTCGCGATCAAGGCCGTCATACCATTCCATGATGTTGTCGATGTTCGCGCCCGCTTCCAGGTTCTCAAAGATGGCGGACACCGGCATTCGCGTGCCTTTCAGAACCCACGCGCCACTCACTTTGCCGGGAACGCTCTCTACCGCCGCACATTGCGACCAATCGAGATTTGCCATCGGCCACTCCTGCCACTAAGCATAAGCCTGCGAGTCACAAAAGGAAAAGGCCACATTCGTCTCACCTTGGCTATTATGCCGGGAACTACCCACTCACTTTTGCATGCAGTACAATCGGCCCAGCGGTGGACGAATTGAGGCGGATAGGTGGCGGAGCGCGCTGGCTTTTTATTTATGCCGGCAACTACCTACTCCCCACACACTTTCGGGTGCAGTACAATCGGCCCAGCGGGGCTTAACTTGAGGCGCATAGAAGACGTGAGCGCGCGTCTTTTGCGCGCGGGAGCCTTCTGCCGAAATCCTGAGTGCTCTTCGCGAAGGATCTCGTGCGGTCAATTCACGCTGATCGGGAACGACGCCGCATTCGTTTTCGCATAGGCCTCAAGATCGGTCCAAATTCTTTCGTCGCCGCAAACCCCGTTTCCCAATTCAAAAAACTCGCTATCCTCGTCAAGCGTCTCCATGAAACTCAGCCTCTGATCCTGGTGCAAATGAGGATTTTGGAAGGGAAACATTCCCACCGCCTTCTCCAACCGCTCGGCCGCCGCATTAGCCCCAATGCGCCGGTACGCCTCCACGAATCTTGAATAAGAAGGGTCGTGCGGAAAGTCATTCTCGAACAGGTACTGAAAGCCGCCATTGTCAATGATCGCCTGCACGGAATACAAAATGGCGACGGTTTGCTGCGGAAGGTCGAGCTTCGATGGATCCCCGCCGACTCGCTCAAGTTCCTTGTACGCGTACTCTGCAGCAAGATCAAGAAACGACTTTCCAGCCATGAGAGCCTCGCTGGTTTCCGGGAAGACACCTTATCGAACTTCGTTTGCGGACTCAAAGGCAAAAGGAAAAGGCCATCCAGATTTCTCTGCATGGCCTTTATTAATGCCGGCAACTACCTACTCTCCCACACACTTTCGCGTGCAGTACAATCGGCCCAGCGGAACAATAGAACTGCGCCATCGGGATATGAGTAACAAGCTGAGCGCAGAGTTCGCACATGGACATAATCCTCGATTCCAATGTCTACATTAGCGATTTTTGGCTCACGTCGAATCGTTTTGCGAACTTCTTTGATTACGTGCGCCGGACGCGATCAAGCATTATCCTCCCCGCCCTGGTACGCGATGAGGTCGTCCAGAAACACTACAAAAACTGAGTACTCAGCTTTCACGAGTGGAGAAAGAACTCAAGGACTTCGCCGCTACACGATGGATGAGGTTGCTTTCCACGCGCCCTACCTAGCGGGAGAAACCAAAGATCTCAAAGCGCTGCTGCGCAGACCATCGAACGGTGTACGTACAAGATTTCTCGCAAGCTTAGACGGAGTCGATTTGAAGGAGGTAATTCGAAGAGGAATCAAGCGTCTGCCGCCAGCCTCGGAATCAGGCGAGGAACTCCGCGATGTAGTCCTGTGGCTCGTGGTTTTTGCACATGCCAAGTCGACTTCCCGTCCAACGGCATTTGTGACAGCAGACAGCGGC
The DNA here is from genome assembly GCA_963819455.1 of uncultured Acidobacteriota bacterium. GTDB lineage: Bacteria > Acidobacteriota > Terriglobia > Terriglobales > Acidobacteriaceae > Sulfotelmatobacter. The sequence goes on along the minus strand of CAWFWF010000003.1, from coordinate 620 downwards.
TTTGGGAGTCCGACAAACCAAAAACCCAGATGTTGCAAGACATAGGCTCTCAACAGGTCGACGTCCGGCTGTACAGGGATCTCGCGGAATTCACGAAGGATAACGCATTGGTTTCCGAGGCGGTAACCCAGTCATGGATCGAGACTCATGTAGCTGGCACGAACCTTGACGACATTATCGCTGGACCGCTGCATGAGTCATTGAAGAAAGAGCGCCGTGTGACGGGAAGCATTCAGAGAGTTACGCCTTCGCGGTTGCAGTTCCTAAGCGGCACCATCTACAAGATCGACTCCAGGAATATTTGCGGAGCCCCAGTACCGAAGCTCCTTTGTTGTGGAAAGCACGTCTATTCAGTACCCATTCACAGGATTTGGGACTCCCTGGTTGGGACAAGGTTTGGGCAACCTGCGTGCATTGCGGGACCTCCTTAATCCAACGGCTCCGCCTGCCTCGTTGGCCGGGATTTCGCAGGAGACGCAAGAGAGGTTCGTACTCACACATACGACGTGGAGGCCGAGATTCACCTCTCTTGCCGAATAGAGGCTGGCAAGATCGAGATAGAAGTCGACAGCGTCAAACCGGTCAATATCGTCGCGCGGCAATGAAAGAAATCAAACACC
>CAWFWF010000002.1:0-401424 GCA_963819455.1 uncultured Acidobacteriota bacterium | reverse complement strand
ATCAGAATCCGCGCTTCAAGGCCAATTTGATTCACGGCTCATCGCTATCGAAGGTCGGTTGCTTAGTGTTGTGGACTCATTGGAGGGGAAGAGCCTTGTTCTCCAGGCGGGACCGGTGACCTTCAATGCTCAACTCGAGGAGGCACTGCAACCGCCGCTTCAATTGCAGGAAGGCAGCTTTCCTTCGCCTTACCGGCGTCTGCTCCTCACAAGTGGACCCTAACAAGCTGTATCAATTGAAAGGCCAACCCGCTCTAAGCCTCAGACTTTTGCTGCGGTCTAGTCCTGATGTGCAAGTGTTGCGGGCGGCGCCGTGGTGGAACATCCGCCATGCGTTTGCCGTTTTCGGATTTCTCTTCGCAGTTCTCCTGAGCGCTCTCGTATGGGTGACGGTTCTGCGCCGGCGTGTACGGGGTCAAACGCAAGCATTGGTAAAGGCACAGGAAAAAGCGGAAGCGATCGCACACCTGGCTCGAGTGATGCAGGGCGTATCAGTATCTAAATGATCTCACCGAGCGGGTTCCCGTATCAGGCTCTGACGACATTGCGCAGCTTGGCGTCGGATTCAACAAAATGCTGGCCAAACTCAATCAGCGCGATCTCGCTAAAATGGCGGCCGAAAGGAAGCTGCAAAACCTGGCCGTCACGGATGAACTCACTGGACTGCCGAATCGTCGGTTGCTGTCCGGACCGCCTTACACAGTCTCTGGCAATCGCGAAACGTGAGCAGCACCTCGTAGCAATACTCTATATTGACCTGGACGGTTTCAAACTGGTGAACGACACTTTCGGACACACCATGGGGGACTTGCTTCTCGAACAGGTGTCCCAACGGTTGCGCTCACGGACTCGCGAGTCAGATACGCTCGCCCGCATCGGCGGCGATGAGTTCACGGTCCTTCTCACGCGGCTTCATGCCAGAGAGGAAGCGACGCAGGTAGGGCGTGCTTTGCTGTAGGTTCTTGCATCCGGATTTTCCATCGAAAATCATGAGATCAGGATCGGCGCCAGCATCGGCATAAGTCTCTTTCCCGATGACGGAACCGACGGCACGAATCTTCTTCAACAGGCCGACAGCGCGATGTACGCCGCCAAGCGAAACGGCAGGAATCAGGTCATGGAGTATACCGCTGACCTTGGCTCGTCGATAAACGAAAGTTGAGTTTAGAGAGCCAGTTGCCAGGCGGTGCGCGGGGAGAGATCCACGTTGGACTATCAACCTCAGTTTGACGTTCGCTCGCGTCGATTGATCCGGTTGAAGCCCTGCGCGCTGGTTCCATCCCACGCTAGGATCGATCTCCCGGAAAAATTCATTCCCATTGCCGAGGAAAGCGGAGAGATCATCACGCTGGGCGCATACATCATGTCCCGAAGATGAGAGGAGGCCGTGAAATGGCAAGACCGTGCTCCTTCTCCCGTCCAGGTCGCGGTGAACGTTTCTAGTCTGCAGTTCTCACGCCCCATATTCGTCGAAGAGGTCGCCGAAATCCTCCGTCTGACTGGACTGCAACCCGCTCTGCTCCAAATCGAACTGACCGAGTCCATTATGCTGAGTGGGCCCGAGAAGGCCGCTGAAACCATGAAGAGGCTCCACGCATTGGGAGTCACCCTGGCTATCGATGACTTCGGAACCGGTTATTCTTGTCTGAGCTACCTTCCCAGCCTGCCCTTTGATGCTCTGAAAATTGACCTATTGTTCGTGAACGAACTCACTAGCAGGCCCGAGATGCGGGCGATGGGATGTTCTCTGTCACTTGTCCCATGAACTCAAGATGCAAGTCATTGTCGAAGGCATTGGACGCTGAACAACTTGAACTACTCACGGTTCTTGGAGGGATGAAGTTCAGGGCTACCTTCTGGGACGCCCGACCGCGAATCCCGAGTCTCATCTTTGTGGCGGGCGTGACGAAACAGAGAAAGTCTATGCGCAGGGCGAGTCCTCAAATGACGTCGTTCTCACCCGTCCATAAGGGATTCCCACAATCTGTAGATTCCGGCACAGGACTATACTGCACAACCGGGCATGCTAAGAAATGTGTTTTCAGCAGCGCCTGAGGCGACTGGAACGTAAACGTCTGACTAATACACCTGTTCGCGAAAGCGAGTCTATGTTGAGGTGGCCGGACTGAAAGGAGAAAACAGATTGCCGCGTAAGCGACGCAGCCTGGGAACTTGCTCCAGCGGGCCACCCAAGAAGCCGCCGCCAAGCTCAATGGGTTGTGCGAAGTGTATACGGTCGCAGCGCCGATGGAAGCTCGTTCACGAGACGCTGAAAAAGTGCCGTGATTTCAGAGAGCAACTGATACACGATTGGGAATTGTATCCTTAACTGTCGAAACCAGGCCATTTCACGCTTTGAGCGGTAAAGTGGATTTCGAGTGTAATCGCGATTTATCGCCAGTCGTCATACAATCCCCATTTATGCATGCAGCGCCGCCGGAAACTTATCGACCGGGCAATAAAATTAAGCGCATCTATCTTTTGATGATCGACTGTTAGGGTGTGATCCTGAATACGGTACCTTGGGCATAGGCTCCGCCGGCTCCTGTGGTACCGAACAGATTGCCGTGAAAGAACACAATGTTGCCACCGGGCGCAATCCCGTCTCCGCTCTCACCGAAGGCGTGCAAGATTGTGAGTTTGCCAGCGGGGCTAATCCTGAATGCGCATCCCCCTCCCCATTTGCCTCCGTACGCTGCGGTGCCATACAGATTGCCTTGGGCATCGAAGAGAATATTTGACTGGGGGTTTTGACATGTCCCAGGCTGCTGAGAAAACTTGTACCGAATGGTTTCCGTCCACGAACCGTTGGAACCGGGAGTCAGCTTGAATACCGTGCCGCCGCCGGTCTCGCCTTCGACGTTCCCGATCCGATATGTCGTGCCGTAAAGATTGCCCTTGCTATCGAGGCTAAGACCTCCAATCGGGAGGACGCCGTCACCTTGGGCCGTATCGAAATTGTACAGAGTCGAATAGTCGCCGTTAGCGCTTAACTCGAATATCGTGCCAATATTATGCGCACCGCCGGATGCGGTTGTTCCGTACAGGTTCCCGGCCAGGCTATCGCGCACAAAACCACGATAAGTGATGTACTTTGTGATCACGTACCCGGTGATCGCCCCGCTGTCGTTCATTGCCCATGTAAATGTTCCCGTTGTGGCAGAAGTTCTGGCCTCGGGTGCGTCGAAAGAAGTGATCGCTCCATCCACGTTGCGCAAGAAACCGTGGAATCCCAGCTCTCCATTGTTAGGAAAGTAGTAGTAGCCCGCAATCTGCCCCGTCCTATTCATTGCCTTCGGAACAGTCGCCGCTGAGGCAGAGGCGTCAAAACTGACTAGCGTCGACCGATTTCGGATAAATGCATGTTCTGTCGGCCCGGTGCTGTAGTAGCCGGCGACCGTACCTGATGCATTGATGGCCTCTGCTACGGCCGTAAACGTGCTCGGGCTGCCAAAGGGTGTAAGTGTGCCCGGCCGGTTCCGAACGAACCCGAATTCGGAGCCGCCGAGATTGTAAGATCCAGAAACTTCGCCGGAGTCGTTGATACCCCACACGAAGGTCCCGGCGTCTGCAGCTGGGACGGAGAAGATGGCAACCATCCCATCAGGATCGCGAATAAAGCCATAAGACTGACCGCCAACCACCTAATATCCGGCAATCTGCCCATACTTGTTGATTCCGGTGACATACATAGAGTCCTGGTCAGCGGCAATTTCGAATGTCCTGATTTCTCCGCGTTGATTTTGGATGCCCAGGTGTAGGACGCATTGGAGGCGTCGATCGTTTGAAACTCCAAGCTCACGCTGTCAAAAAAAATAGCCGTGCCAGGTCTTGCCGTCGCTCCAACTCACTTCGCCGATACCTTTTTGCAACTGTCCAGCATTTGTGCGATGCGATAATCGTCCAAGCCTGCGATTCTCGAGCGCAATGAAAGGAAACCCGTAAAACGCTCCTCTAAGTCGGCGAAGCAGCAAAAAGCGTCGTCACGGATTTCCTCAAGAGCACTCGAATATTTTCAACACCTTGACCATCTGGAACGCGAGGCAAAAGCTCGCTTCGAATCTTTCGTTGATGCAAATCGGAATCTCCCTTACATTGAACGTGCCGAAGAGTGGCTCAAGTTCGTGCTCTCAGAGGAACCCGACAACTTCGGCGACCAAGAAGCAGCGATCTACCTCGCAAGCCGAGGGAAGGAATGTGGAACAGCCATCCAAAAAATCAATGATTACTGGATGTACCACGAGCAGCGCATGATAACGAAATGCGCCGAAGGTTCGTGGACTTCAACAGTCAGATTAGAAGGAGGAAAGAGACATGTCGGGCGGAAGAAGCACGTCGGGGGTATGGGCATCGCCGAAGCGCGGAAGATCGAGGAACGATCGGAGTTTCAGCTCCCCGACTTTTGGGGGCATCGTGGCCACGAACAAACCATAGAAGCAACCATGCTTCGGACCGTGGAGTGGTGCGGCATAGGGGGCTTCGAGCCGTGGTGGAAGCGCCTTGCGCGCCGAACGGCCAGCGACTTTATTGACGGTGGGGTCGAACCTGGCTCGCTCGTCTACTGGCTTTTTGCAATGAGTCGTTCCCAACTGGGAATCAAAACAATGCCTAGAACTCTTAAGCTAGCCCTGGACAACCTCGAACTGGTGCGCACGGGGTCACATCCTTGGACGCATTGGGATCCTAACGCACACCGAGGGGGAACAAAGAAGAACGTCTACGAAGAATTTGAAGACATAGCGTACGCCTCGGCGATCGTATTCGGCAATTACAGCCTAAGACCTTCCAGTGAACGGAGTGAAGAGTTCTAGATGCTGCAGTGGGACTACTGCAGAAGCATCAACGGAAAGATGGCGCTTGGCCATATTTTTCACACGATAAAGAGTCTTCGATAGAAGCAACAGCCATGGCTATTCACGCTCTCGCGCTTCGTCGGCCCGTTGGCTGGGAGAGAAATGTAGGGAGGGCAGCGGCTATGCTGGAAGGATCTCAGGACGCAGGTGGGTTTTGGGTAGAGCGATCCTGTCCTGATGCCGCTTTTCTCACGGTCCTAGTTCTCGACGCATTGGAGTTGGCAAACGGGGGGAAACGTGTAACCTTCGGGCGCCAAGCGTTCGAGAAAGCCTGGACAATGAAAAAGCCGGGCCGCAAACCAAAGCTGTCGGTGGAATTTGTGGCAAATGCCGGTGTGCTCTGGAGAAAAGCGATTAGCCGCACAGGCAAAAAGGTCCCGGATGACCAGTTGAGAGAGATTGCGGCTGCCTTAGATAAGTCCGGCCATTTGCCCCCGGCTGCGTACTTGGAAGGCAGATGTGCGGAAGAAATCAGGTCATCCAACAGCAGGAACTCGAATTCCAAAATCGGTCCAATTAAGACGTGGTCCGAGTTGGTCTCTCGCGGAGACAAAGATCATCTCCGCGGAATGCGTCGTCTGCTTTCCCGTTGCTTCACGCGACTGAGCGACCACTCGCTGTCCGGGAATCAATTCCGGACAAGAAACATCGTCGGCCATCCTCCTCACCAAATGGCGTGTTTCGGCAATTCGTGACATCCGGTTCATGATTTCGCGGACATCAAAGTCGTTCCCCTACGACCAAATCTTACAGATAAATAGAAATCGACTTCGAGTAATGCAAGTGCGGAGTCGCAACTCAATGCCATCCAAGTCTAGGGGGAACGTGTCGAGCTTAAGGGACGGGTTGTTTTCACCCGAGGAACTGGGCCACAATTTGGGGCTCGCGCCGGCCACGTTGGCGGACTGGCGATCGCGAAGGATAGGGCCTCCGTATCTGAAGATCGGTAGGAGAGTATGGTATCCGAGGGAAAAAGTTGAAAGATGGATGAAATCCCAAATCCGGGAGACAAGCAATGTCGCTGAGGGATCGCAACGGGATATGGAACTACCGGTTCAAGCTGGACGGCAAAGAATACAGCGGAACAACCGACTTGGTCGCCACCAAACAAAACATGAGGGCCGCTCAAGACCAGGAATCGAAACATCGCCAAGAATTGCGGGAGGGAAGAAGACCGTCACCACAGATCCAGGTTCGGGAGTTCAATGACGCGGCTCGAAGCTTTCTTGAGTGGGCGAAGATGGAATACCGAGCGCACCCAAACAGTTATCGCCGGATTGCGACTAGTTTCACCAGTGCGACTCAATTTTTTGGAAGCGAGCCGGTCAGTCTAGTCGATCCAGGGCGGTTAGAGGAGTACAAAGCGTGGAGGGTGAATGACCACGGTATTCGGGACATCACCTTGCGTCACGACCTTCACGCGCTCTCGAAGTTCTTTGGCTACGCGGTCAAACAGCGCTGGGCCATGGGCAACCCCGTCCGGCATGTGACGATACCCTCAGACGCCGACGCGATTCGCATTCATGTGCTCACGTTTGACGAAGAAAGGGAGTACTTTCTGCGTGCGGCGAAACATGGAGACCTCAATGATCTTGGGCGTCTCATTCTCAATCAGGGTATGCGACCGGAAGAAGTCACAAGTCTCCGCAAATTGGACGTGGACCTTGAGCGCAGGCAATTGCGGATAGTCGGCGGCAAGTCGCCTTCTGCGCGTCGCACCCTTGATCTCACGACTGAAAGCGGAGCAATTTTTGCCCGGCGAATGGCCGGTGATTCCAAGTGGATTTTTCCGTCGTCACGAAATCCTGGCCAGCACATCAAGAGAGTAAACGGGGCTCATGATCGAGTTTGTGCAGAAGCGCTGAAATCTGGCGTTGCATTTGCATTCGTCCTTTACGACTTCCGTCACACTTTCGCGACGCGCATTGCGCAGGCAGGGATCGACTTGGCTACCTTGGCAGCGATCCTTGGTCACAGCTCGATTCGGCTGGTACAGCGCTATGTCCATCCAACGGCTGAGCACAAGCGAAGTGCGATGCTCCAGTATGACGAGATCATGAAAGCTGCCGAGAAAACAGCCAGCGAGCAGGGAAGGAGGCCAAATTGAGGGGTCAAAATCGTGTCCGCTATTTGTCCGCCCCTGGGGCCAAATTTGACCAATTTCGCCCCATTGAGGCCAAACCATCACGAAACGTGGATTCGGCCCTAAGTACCAACGACACAAGCAACTGGAAGAAAAGATTGGAGGCGCGGGTCGGAATCGAACCGACGCATAAAGGTTTTGCAGACCTCTCCCTTACCACTTGGGTACCGCGCCCCTGCTTAAGTCCATCGCATTCCGTAACGGAAAAAGGTCCATCCGCGGAGCACGAGCAAGCCGGAAATAAAGAAATCTGGAGCGGGAGACGGGATTTGAACCCGCGACTTCGACCTTGGCAAGGTCGCACTCTACCACTGAGTTACTCCCGCTCGACAAGCGATATTGTAACAAATTGCCCCGCAGCTGAGGGGATTTGGTCCGACACTAGAGTCACTAAAATCCGTGGCGCCAAGCTGCAAAAAGCGGTCACGATGCGGATCGCTTACGACAGTTCCACTTCTATCTTTTTCGCCCCACGGTCGAGCTTCGCGATGCGGAAACTTCGGACTTGTCCGGCGCGGGCCGGCTCCTTTTTCGAGGCGACTTCGCCGCCAGTTTTCCAGCGCGCCTGCAACATCGACGTTAATGAAGAGAGATCGGCCTTGGCCTCTTTCGCCGGCTCCGCTTTTGCTGGAGCAGCCGCGGCCGCCGTGGTCTTGCAAATTGCGAAGATGCCTTCCCCTAATTCGATCCGCGCATTTGTGGATGAGTCATCGGCGAAGCGGCCGGTGACCACATCCCCTTCGTTATGTTCGGCAAGATATTCGTCAATGCTGGTCGGCACCAATTGCTTCATGCTGAGCTTCATCTGGCGCTTTTCGGGATCGACGCCAATCACCAAGGCCTTCACAACCTGTCCGACGCGAAGCACGTCTGCGGGCATATTGATTCGCTTTTCTGCGCTGATCTCGCTCACGTGGACCATGCCTTCGACGCCTTCCGATAGTTGCACAAAGGCTCCAAACTTGGTGAGGCTGGTCACCGGCCCTTCGACTTCTGAACCAACAGGGAAGCGCTGCGGCACTTCGGCCCATGGATCGCCGAGAGCCTGCTTCAGCCCGAGCGAGATGCGCCGCTCGGCCGGTTGTACCTGGAGAACCACGACCTCGACAGTCTCGCCCGGTTTCACCACGTCGCTGGCCTTCCGGATTTTTCCTTTCGACCACGACATCTCCGAGATGTGAATCAAGCCTTCGATCCCAGGCTCGAGTTCGACGAAGGCCCCGAATTCCATGAGCCGCGTCACGGTGCCGCGCACGCGGTCTCCGGCGTTGTACTTGCCGGCCACGGCGTCCCACGGATGCGACTGTAGTTGCTTGAGCCCCACCGCGATGCGGCGCTTGTCGCCTTCCCCCGAAAGCTTCAGAACTTTCACGTCGACCTGTTGACCCATGGAGAGGACGTCCGCCGGCTTATTCACGCGGCTCCAGGAAATCTCGCCGACATGCAGCAGAGCGTCGACGCCGCCGATGTCGAGGAACGCGCCATAATCGGTCAGGCTGCGAACGGTTCCATTGACAACGTCTCCTTCTTTGATCTGCCCGTACACGCGATCCTTGGCGGATCGTTCTTCCTCCTCCGCGACCACGCGGCGATCGACCACCACATCCTCATCGGTGACGTCGAGCTTGATGATTCGGCAGCGAATCTCTTGCCCGACCAGTTTCTCCATCTCCGCCGCTTCACGAACCCCGCTGCGCGACGCCGGCATGAAAGCGCGCACTCCTACGTCAACGCTGAATCCGCCCTTCACAACCGCGGTGACCGTCCCCAGAACCGAAGACTTGTCGGCGAAAGCTTTTTCCAACGCCGACCAATCCATGGGCCGCTCCACTTTGAAACGCGACAGTTCGTAGTAGCCGTCAAGGTCGCGACCCTTGACGGTGACAAGTGCCTTGTCGCCTGGCTTGAGCGTCTCTCCTCGCAGGGCTGCGAGCGGAAGAATTCCTTCCGACTTGAATCCGATGTCGAAGTACGCAGCCTCGGCGGTTACGGCGATCACTGTGGCTTCGATCTGTTTGCCGCCGTCGGCTTTGCGGGAGTGGTCTTTCTGATACTGCGAGAGAATGTCGCCGAAGGATTCGTTGTTTTCGGCAAGCTGGGTTTCTGGAGTTTGTGGGTTAGAAGCGACTGGATCGGACATGAAAGATTACAGCCTCGTCGGAGGGAATGAGAATTGTTAAGGATACCACCGTAGGCGACCACAGCGTCGCCGTCACCGGCTGGTCTAACGGGTTCTGCCGGACCGCAAATTGAAACGCTTCTTACGATTGAATCTAGTGACCGGTCCACTGCGGATCGTCCTCCGGCTTCACGATCTGGCCGTCGCGCATGTGAATGATGCGATCTCCAAACCTCGCCGCTTCTGGATTATGCGTGATCATCAGGACGGTTTGCCCGAGTTCCTGATTGGAGCGGCGCAGCATCCCCAGCACAACATCGGAGTTCTTCGAATCTAAATTCCCTGTGGGCTCGTCCGCCAGCACGACAGTGGGTTTGTTGACGAGCGCACGAGCCAGCGCGACTCGCTGCTGCTCGCCGCCTGAAAGCTCCGAAGGCCGATGGTCGAGGCGCTTGCTCAGGCCGAGAAGTTCGGTAATGCGATCGAAGTGCGCCTGATCCGGATTCTTGTTTCCCGAAATTTCCTGCGCCATCATGATGTTCGAGCGCGCATCGAGCGTCGGCAGAAGATTGAACTTCTGAAAGACGAATCCAATTTTGCGCTTGCGCATGCGCGTGCGTTCGCCGTCCGAAAGCGTTGCCAGATCGTCTCCGTCGAGCACGACACTTCCGCCATCGGCGCGTGTCAGGCCGCCCAAAAGATAAAAAAGAGTGGATTTTCCGCTGCCGGAAGGTCCTACGACGCTGACGAATTCGCCCTTCTGTACGCTGAAGGAAATTCCGCGGAGGGCCTCCACTTCGATCTTGCCTACGTGGTACGTCTTACGCAGGTTGGTCGCTTCGATGAATGCTCCGGGCATGCCTGCCAAGAATCTTACACGAACCGGCACATATGGGAGGGACACTCATGTCGACGCTGTTGCCGTTGGTGTTGACTTACGCAGCCCCGACTTGGCGGGCAACCTGTGCGATGCGAGGATGCTGCATCCGCTTAGGCCCGCGTTTGCGCACTAGCAGCAGGCGGACGCGCTCCAGCAAATCGGCCGGAGCATACATTCCTTTGGTGAGAAAAACGTCGGCTTGCGATGCATGATCGTAAATGCGGACTTTGCTCGAGATCAGAATCGCCGGAGTTTGCGGCGACAGATTCTTGATCTTCGCGATCAACTCAGGACCGTCGAGGCCCGGCATCGCCATATCGGCGATCACCAGATCGATACCTCCATCCCCGAATCGGGCCAGCGCCTCTTCTCCCTTGGTGAAACTGGCAACGCGATATCCGCGCGTCTCGAGCATAATTTTGCGGTGAGAGAGAGTCTGCTCGTTATCGTCAACACACAGAATCGTGCGCTTTGGTTTCATCGACCTTCCGGACCTCCGTGGGTGATCGTGAGGCGAATCACATGCCGGAGAAAATTTTCAAATGAAGAATGTGAGAGCGAAATGGATGCTAAAGGGAAATGAAGTGGCTGTAAAGTGCCGCCGACGCCAATGGGACATTCAGGCTATTCATTTTTCTAAGAATGAAAACGCTTCAATGTTTTCCGAAGTTTGCATGTCGTGCGTCAGATAAAAACTTCGCCGCGCAAAACTTCCACCGCATTGCCTCCGACACGCACGTTGACTATCCGGTTATCTTGTCGCGACGCGCGCACAAAAATTCGGCTCGGACGAAGCATTTCCACTCCCTGTTCAATCAAAATTCTTTTGTCCGGCTCGAAGACGCCATGCTGCACCATCCACGCGGCAGTGCAGCCCGCCGCCGAGCCGGTGGCGGGATCTTCTCCGTTATAAAAAATCATGCGCGCGTGCAAACCGGCCGCCGGATCTACGGTTTCCCGCGTCACGAAATACATGAACTTCCCCTCGGTCTTCCCGAGATATTCACTCGCCTTGTGGGCATCCACTCGAAGTTGCTGAATCACCGCCAGCGATTTCAAGGGAACGATGGTGAACGCGACTCCAGTTGAAACGGTTTGAATCGGAAACTGCGGATCGAAGTCGCTGCTGCTCAGTCCGATCGCACGCGCTACAGCTTCGCAATCATGCTCCATTCCGAAGACGGGATCGACCTGCGTCATCTCGCCAAAAGACGGCTCGGAGGAATCTTCGAATCGCACCGGAACTTTCCCCACATTCAATTCCAGAACAATCTCTTCCGCACCGCTACTGCCTCGTAACGCGAACGCGGTTCCCAACGTCGGATGCCCCGCAAATGGCAATTCTTCTTCAACGGTATAGATTCGAACGCGCACTCCGCGCTCGTGCTCCACCACAGACTCGCGGGGAAAAATGAAAGTTGTCTCCGACAGATTCATTTCCTTGGCGAGCGCCTGCATTTCGTGGTCGCTCAGACCGCGGGCGTCGGAGAACACTGCCAGTGAATTTCCCTCCAACGGTTTGGACGAAAACACATCCCACTGCGTCATTGCCAGCCTGCGGGTAGCTTTTGCCATGAGCACTCCAAAAATCAGTATTTCCTCTTGAAGAAGAATGTTAAACCGATGTTCGGATGCTGCGAGGGGAATGACGGGAAAATTGCGACTGGATGCAAATCCAGTTCTTATGAGATGGCATCTGAACTCAATTCTCAGGAGATGTCATCTTGAATGGCGGCAGGGCCGCCGTGAAAGACCCTACGTCAGAGGAAAGTTTCGATGCCGTGGAAAGGAACACCACAACGCGTGCAGCTTACATCCTGCCCGTTTGACACTGGCCCCGTCCCCGCCTATGCTACCGCTATGTCCTGCCATTCCGCCGTCCGCGCCATGTGTTGTTGTTGCCGGACGCCGGTGTGTGGGTAAGGACTTCACGAAATTCTTCCCACCCACCCGGTATCGCGGGTGGGTTTTGTTTTTGCGATCCGCGCAACTGGGGACAAAGGTCGGGCGACTTTCGAACTACATACAATCTTTGACAGGAGATATTGAATGACTACCGCGACAGCCAACGAGACGCACAACATTCCACGCATCAACGACACCGCCCCTGATTTCACTGCGGAAACCACGCAGGGGCCGATCCATTTTCATGAGTGGCTCGGCGACGGATGGGCGATTCTCTTCTCTCACCCCAAAGATTTCACGCCCGTCTGCACCACCGAACTCGGGGCTCTGGCGAAACTGCAGCCGGAATTCGCCAAGCGCAATGTGAAACTTCTCGGGCTGAGCGTCGATCCCGTAACTAACCACGAGAAGTGGGCGGCCGACATTGAGGAAACGCAAGGCGCCAAAGTGAACTATCCGCTGATTGGCGACACGCAGTTGAATGTCGCGAAGCTTTACGGCATGCTTCCCGGCGATGCCGGGGACACTTGCGAAGGCCGTACTCCCGCCGACAACGCGACCGTCCGCACCGTATTCATCGTTGGCCCGGATAAAAAGATCAAGCTGCAACTGAGCTATCCGATGACGACGGGCCGTAACTTCGACGAACTCCTTCGCGTGGTCGATTCGATGCAGCTGACCGCGAGACACAAGGTCGCCACGCCGGCCAACTGGAAGCAGGGAGAAGATGTGATCATCACAGGCGCCGTCTCGAACGAAGAAGCGGCGCAGAAATTCCCCGGCTTCAAGACGCTGAAGCCCTATCTGCGAACGACGTCGCAGCCGAAATAGGGAGTGGAACTGCATAGCTAACGAGTGGCCCACCCTTTGCGATTTGCGAAGGGTGGGAGTATTCCAATCGCGTCTCCCGGCATCCCGCCGGGCTGGTCTGAAACCGTCAAGCCAGCTAACATAGACTCCCGCACTTCCGTGGAAGCGCATGCGGTCCGGTGATCGTCCCGGTCTTCAAAACCGGCGGGTGTCGGGCACTCCCGCCACCGGTGGGTTCGACCCCCACTCGCTTCCGCCATTTTTCTTTTAGCGAACGAAAGAGGCGGGCCAACTGCGACTCGAGAATTATCTGGGTTTGACGGCTCAGAGTAGAGACAAACGGCGTGCGCAGTCCACCATGATTTCCTTTTCCCAAGCGGCACGCTGCGGGTTGTTGGGATGGGTTCGATCGCTGGGAATCCGCCCGATCAAGTTCAGGAACACCGCGGCAGAATGTTTGTAGGCGGGAACAGGTGCGCGAAATGCGATGTTCCCCAGGTGCTGCAGGGCGTCGGAGAGGGCGTAGTAATCGGCGTCTCCGGCTTCCCAAAGACGGTCCCGCGCGGCGAACTTTCCAGGCGCAAAAGCGGCAAGTCCCAGTAAGTAATCCGAGCCATATTCAATCATGTTGATTCCCAGATCGTTTCCCGTGTAGATACGGAACTCAGGCCGGTGTGCATCGCGAAGAGCGAGCCTTTCCAGTTCGAGAAGGCGATCGAGAGAAGAGTGTTTCATCCCCTTGATCTCTGGGATATCCATCAAGCGACGCACAGTTTCCTCGTCGTAAATCTCACCGTTTGCGGCAAACATCGAGCCTAATTCGAACGCCAGTACATGCGGATAGTCTCGACATATCTCTCGATGCACTTCCGCAATTTTGGCGGGAGGCTGACCGTGCAGGCGAGCTGTCTGGAAGATGATTGGAATGCCGTCAAAGCGAAGGATACTGTCGATCTGCCGGCGAAAAAGCAGGACGACGTCGTCCCCGGCGTGATGTTCGATATACGCTCCGGCCACAAACGGAACCCCTTTCCCAAGAGCTTGCCGCGTCCAGTTCAGGACCTCTAAGTTTTCGGCATCGTTCAGGTAGTTCACATAGCCAGTGTCCATGTTGACGGCATTCACCAGTCCCGCCCGATGTGTGAAAGTCAGTTGATTCGCGAAGGCTTCGACGGCTACACGACCATCAGCCTGGTAAGGCAACAGTGCAGCAGCAATGCCCTGCACTTTGCGTCGAGGTTTTTGGCGCGCGATCAACTCGTCGACTGTCATTTTTGGATTCACCATGGGCTCACGTTGAGTCCGACCGATCGGGATCAACGTTTCCTTGCCGTCCTTAGCTGCTCTGCCAGATCAGAGTTCTTGTAGTGTTCGTCTAACGGGTAGCAACCTGAGGGCAATCCGTTTCGTGGCGCAGTGGTGCAATCGCTAAAAGTTCTGCAAATCAGCTTGCGTTGGATCTGAGTGCCTGCCGAGGCATCCCACAGAAACTCGGGATAACTTAATACCATCCGGCCGAGCCCCACGAAATCGACCCATCCTTCGCGTACAGCCGCCTGCGCGACATGAGGGAGAAAGTCCTGCAGGTAGGAATACCCCGACCCAACGATAAGCAGGTTCCGGAACCGCCGCTTGAGTTGACTGGTCACTTCCATCTGCCGAGCGACTCCCGCCAACGGATCTTCAGGTGGCAGATATCCATCGGAAGGCGGGTACAAAGCGGGCCGTTGAATGTGCGGGTTGTAGTAAGGACTTCCGGCAGTGACATTCACCAATTGAATTCCAAGATTCTCCAATAGCGACAAGAAAAGTTCCGGCTCTTTCAAGTCGGCTTCCGTTGGGTCGAGCGGGTTCAAACCAAAGCCCCAGTAGTAAGGAAGTAACTCCGGGCGCGTCTCCGCGACGCCCGTTGAGGACTTCCCGTTGACGCTCTGACTTGGATCGCTCTGGAACGGCACCGTATCAATCGCCGACAGCCGCACACCGATGTGCAATCCCGGACATAGAGAGCGAATCCCTTGTACGACCTCGCGAAGAAATCGAGTGCGTCCCTCAAACGATCCGCCGTACCGTCCCTCGCGCGTGTGGGCGCTCAGAAATTCATGTCCCAAGTATCCGTGGCAATGCTTGATGTCGACGAAATCAAAACCCAACTGCCAAGCCATGAACGCAGCGCGGTGGAAGTCTCCGATGATCGACTCGATTTCTCCGTCGGTGAGCAGGGGATAATCGGCGGGCAGCTTCAAGCGCCGGTCCAAAAGCGGATGGTGATAGAGAATGCGCGGTTCCGGGCGAGCATGTTCATTCGGGCGGCAGTATCGGCCGGAGTGTGTCAACTGCAGACCAATCAATAAGCCGTCGTCGCTTCCGGTTGTCAGGATATGCTCGTGCCGCAGAACAGCTCGCAACCGAGCGAGGCCTTCTCGCGTTCGCGAGGAGGCTAGCAGCTGATTGGGGTTTGCTCGTCCTTCGTGGGATACCGCAACCGCTTCTCCGCCCCAAATCAGCTTGGCGCCGCTACGACCGAAACGCCGCCATCGACGTACTGTATTCTCCGACGGCGCTCCATCTGGAGTGGCGTCCCACCCCTCCATGGGCTGGACCGCAATGCGGTTGCCGATCTTGAATGGACCACGGTTGATGGGCCAGCGCAACGGCGATTCGGATCCCGTAACGATTTGGGAATCGCACGGGATCTGCAGGTCGAGAGACTGCATGTGATGCTGAAAGCGTCCAACGTCCTTCAGGCTTCCCAGGCGAACGATTGATCCGGCGCTCATGCTGTCCTCCGCCGCCCCGGCAAAGCCAAAACAGCAAGTCCGCCAAGCAATGCGATGCCCACCAGTACAAAGCAACTCTCGCGGTAGCTTCCACTGGAATCCCGCAGGCGGCCTATCAACCATGGCGCAACCGAATCTGCAATTCCTCCTGCCGTCAGGATCACGCCCAGCAATCTTCCCAGGACTTCAATGCCAAAGATTTCCGCAGTCATGAGCGGAATGATCATGTAGTCGCCGCCAAGACCAATCCCGAAAATTGCGCCGGAGACATAAAGCGTGAGCCGCGAAGTTCCGAGAAACATCAGAGGGATTCCCGCGGCGACGAGCAGATAAGTCAACAGCATGACGTATTTCTTGGAGAAGCGGTCAGCCAGCCAACCAATGAGTAACCGGCCAGCAATACTGAAGGCCAGCACCAGAGATAGAACACTTGCGGCATCCCGCTGGGTGAAGTGCCGATCCAGGCTCAAGAAGAGCTTCAGATTCTGCTGTGTCCCACTGACTGCGGCAATCGAGCACATGCTTCCCAAGGTGAGCAGGTAGAACGATGCTTGCTTGAACGCTGAGATCGGATGCGCGGAGCTGGCCGATCCACCGGTTGTTCTCGGTTTTGGTAGCTCCTTCACTGTCAGCGCCAGAGGGAGCGAGACGACCACAATCAGGATCCCCAGAATCCGTAGAGCCGTGTGCCATCCGAAATGCTGAACCAGCGTGTGCGAGATCCAAGGGACCGTCGCCCCTCCGATGCCGATGCCGAGGTATGCGAACCCCATCGCTTTTCCGCGCGATCGATCGAACCATTGCGTCAACAGGACCTGGTTGGGCAGTGGGCCTCCGCAAACGTAGCCCAGCGCGTTAAAGAAATAGAAGAAGTAAAACATGCCGAGAGTTGATATCGAGCCGAGACCGACTAGAGCAATGCCAGCCATCAGTATTCCCGCGATCATCAGTCGCCGTGGCCCGAAACGATCGACGACCCAGCCGGCGAGAAATCCAAACAGTGGCCCGACAACGAGTTTGCTGAGAGCATTCCCCGACGTTACCTGGGCGCGTGTCCAACCAAATTGTTGGACCATGAAGTCGTAATAGAAAGGTAGACCCCAAAGAGAGATGCCAACAATGAAGAAGAGCACCACAAAGGCTGTTGCCGCTGCTTGATAGGAATCGCGCCGCATGGCAGGACACTGAACAGCCGGTGGCTCGGGTTCCGCTGACGACGCGTTAATCAGTGGCGCGGCCGCAGTAACGCCTTTGCTTCCCCTCATGGGGTGCCAGTTTAGCGTACGAGGCATTAATCGGGCCGAGATTTTCTTGTGGATTAGCAAGCGCTAGGGTGGCTTTCGGAGGTCGCCTGCCGCTTATCCTCGGTTGCGGCGAAGCGCATTCGTTTCAAGTTGCGTTCATCGAACCCCTATTGGCTCATTCCCGTTGATTCCAGTGCGAATTTCTATTGCTTCGAATTCTCGACTTCAGTCTGCGCCCCGCTCAAGTCACTTCCGTGACGATTGCGACGGCAGTCGAAGAACAGAGCGCGACCACGAACCAGACCGCGCGCAACGTCGCGGTAGCAGACAAGGGCTCGGGGGAAATCACCCGTAAGATCGAGGGCGTAGGCGGCACGCGGCACTGCGCCAGCGCACAGGACTCCCAAGAGGCTACCAACGAACTGGCGGAAATATCCCTCAGCCTGCGTGGCATCGTGGAACAATTCGACATTGGGGAGACCGGCCCGTCGCCGGATATTGCCTCGGTTGACAACAAAAAAGCTATGGCTGCTCACGCATGATACTTATCCGCGGTCTGCGGATCTCTCCGATCATTTAGAATCTCTGCGGTTCGGGTCGCACAACGATTCCCGATCCGCAGGGACTTCATGGCTCAACTGTCGATCAAAGCAAAACGGGATTGCATGTGGGATCTCGTCAGCCTGGGAGAGGTGATGTTGCGCCTCGATCCCGGCGACGAGCGCGTCTCCACAACCCGTCATTTCCGCGCGTGGGAAGGCGGCGGCGAATACAACGTTGCCCGTGGCCTTCGCCGCTGTTTTGGCATGGACACAGCGATCGTCACAGCTCTCGCTGACAATCCCGTCGGACGCCTCGTCGAGGACCTCATGCTGCAAGGCGGCGTCTCGCAAAAATACGTCCGCTGGGCGCCATACGATGGCGTGGGTCGAACAGTTCGTAACGGGTTGAACTTCACCGAACGCGGCTTCGGAGTTCGCGCCGCCCTTGGCTGCTCTGATCGTGGGCACACTGCCGTCTCGCAACTCAAGCCCGGCGATGTCGATTGGCAACAGATTTTCGCGAAAGATGGCGCGCGCTGGTTCCACACTGGCGGCATTTTTTGCGCGCTGTCCGAAAGCACGCCGCTGGTCGCCCAGGAGGCGATGGAAGCGGCCAAACGATCCGGCGTGACCGTCTCTTATGATCTCAACTATCGCGCATCCCTCTGGAAATCCATCGGAGGTAAAGCCAAGGCGCAGGAAGTCAATCGCCGTCTCGCGCCATTTGTCGATGTCATGCTTGGCAACGAAGAGGATTTCACAGCGGCCCTTGGGTTTTCCGTCTCTGGCCTCGATGAGCAGCACTCGAAGATAGAGTCGTCGGGCTTCAAGAAGATGATCGAGGCTGTCGTGAAGCAGTATCCCTCGATGGCGATCATCGCAACCACGCTTCGCAATGCCAAGACGGCGACCCGCAATGATTGGGGAGCGCTCTGCTTTCACGATGGCCACTTCCACGAAGCGCCGGTTCGCGAAGATCTGGAAATCTATGATCGCGTCGGCGGCGGAGACTCTTTCGCGTCGGGTCTGATCTATGGATTTTTGTCGGGCAAAGATTCGCAGTGGTCGGTCGAATGCGGCGCCGCCCACGGTGCGCTTGCGATGACAACTCCCGGCGACACGACCATGGCGACGTTGTCAGAGGTGCTGCAAGCCATGACATCGAAGACTGCCAGAATCGAGCGCTAGCGATACTCCGATCTTATACATCCCTTGACCTGAAGGTTTTGACATGAACATAGAAGACGTCATCAAACGAATTGAAGAAGTGGGAATCGTTCCGGTCGTGCGGGCTAGCAACGACGATGAGGCGAACGGTGCCGTCGAAGCCGTCTGCGCCGGCGGAATTCCTGTGGTTGAAATTACGATGACTGTTCCCAACGCAGTTGCGGTGATCCGCGAGTTGGCTCAAAATCGCGGCAAAGATGTACTCATCGGAGCGGGGACCGTCATCAATGCCGAGCAGGCAGAAGCATGTCTAGCTGCCGGCGCCGAGTTTCTAGTGAGTCCAGGCCTGGCGCCGTCAGTGCTTGCGGTAGCCAAGGCTCATGGAAAGCTAGCTATTCCCGGAGCGCTCACACCTACCGAATTGATGAGTGCTCAGGAACACGGCGCGACATTGATCAAAATATTCCCGTGCGGAAATGTTGGCGGCCCCAAATATCTGAAGTCTCTCAAAGCTCCATTTCCGAAAGCGCGGCTCATCCCGACCGGCGGAGTGAATGCGGCCAATGCCGCAGACTTCATCGCTGCTGGTGCGTTTGCCCTCGGAGTTGGCGCGGACCTCTGCGACCTGAAAGCAATACGGGCAGGCAATCTTCAGAAGGTGACTGCGTCGGCGCGTGAATTGGTGAACGCCGTCACGGCCGCCCGGGCTGCGCATTCTTAAACTGCCCTTACTGATTCACTCCGCTTGCCAGCACGCCGCCATCGATGGGCAATACCACCCCCGTCACAAAGCTGGCCGCGTCGGATGCGAGAAATATCACGGCTCCGACCAACTCTTCGAGCATGCCGAAGCGATTCATCGGAGTGCGCATCAGGAATTCTTTTCCGCGCGCGGTGCCTATAATGAGGTGTTCATTCATCGGAGTCCGGAAATATCCAGGTGCAATGGCATTGACGGTGATGCCATGCTGCGCCCACTCCACGGCGAGCGATTTGGTCAGCGAGGCCAGTGCCGACTTGCTCGCGCTGTAGGCGGCGACTTCATAGAGGCCGACGAATGATCCCATCGAAGCGATGCTGACGATGCGGCCATATTTCCGCTCGATCATGTGGCGTCCGAAAATCTGGCAGGTGCGAAACGCGCCGTTCAGATTCGTCTCCATGATGCGGTTCCAGTCCGCTTCCGGATAATCAAGCGTAGGAGCTTTTTTGGTGATTCCCGCTGCGTTGATGAGAATGTCCACCTTTCCGAACGCATCCAGGCAAGCCTTCAACAGATTCGCCAGGGAATCCCGATTTCCTACATCGCAAGTGACGCGCAGAGATCGCCGCCCCAGCGCCTCGATTTCATCCGCTAAAGCGTTCACCAGTTCGGTGCGACGCGCGCTCGAGACAACATCTGCACCGGCCTTCGCCAATCCAAGCGCGATCGTCTTGCCGATCCCGGAACTCCCGCCCACCACTACCGCAACTTTTCCATCCAAGTCCAGTGGCTTGTAACTCATATCTCCTCGAAAATCCTTTAGTCGAAGTTTCTTGTTGAATGCAAGTTAGCCTTACCAATTGAACATGGTTCCATCAAGCTTGCGATTGACTGGCAGGTATGCGCGCTCGTACGGAAATTTTGCGCCCAGTTTTTCGTCGTAATCGACCCCCAGTCCCGGCTTGTCGCCGGGATGCAGGTAGCCATTCTTAAACCAATATGCATGCGGAAAAACTTCGTCAGTCTCCGCCGTGTGGCGCATGTATTCCTGGATTCCGAAATTATTGACGGAAATATCGAAGTGCAGCGCCGCCGCCATCGCGACCGGGGAAAGGTCCGTCGCGCCGTGGCTTCCGGTGCGCACGTGATAGATCTCCGCCAAAGCAGCGATCTTCTTGAGGTGCGTTAATCCCCCACTGTGAACAACCGTCATACGCAGATAATCGATCAATTGCTCGGTGATCAGGATGTGCGCATCCCAGACGGAATTGAACACCTCGCCGACCGCAAGCGGTGTTGTGGTGTGCTTGCGAATCAAGCGGAAACCTTCCTGCAACTCGGCCGCGACGGCATCCTCAAGCCAGAACAAGTGATAAGGTTCGAGACTTTTTCCCAGCCGCGCCGCCTCCATCGGAGTCAGCCGATGATGTACGTCGTGAAGCAGATGCAAATCGTCACCGAACTTCAGCCGGAGAGCCTCAAATAACTTCGGCACGTGCAGCAAATATTTTTCGGTCGACCAGGAATTTTCCGGAGGCAATCCCTTTTCCGCGGGCTCATAGAAAAGTTTGTCGCCTGCTACTCCGTAGGTCGAGGGAAGTCCCGGGATGCCCGATTGCGCGCGGATTGCGAGATATCCCATCTCCTTATACTTCGCAACCTGGTCCGCCGTCTCTTCAATGTCGCGGCCATTGGCGTGGCCGTAGACCATCACACCGGTTCGGCTAATCCCTCCCAGCAGGTTGTACACCGGAGTGTTCAACGCCTTGCCCTTGATATCCCACAGTGCCATGTCAACTGCTGCGATCGCTGTCATCGTCACCGGACCGCGCCGCCAGTACGCGCCTCGATATAGAAACTGCCATACGTCTTCCGTCTGCTGCGGATCGCGTCCAATCAGGCAGGGAATTACATGGTCCGTGAGATACGAGGCGACGGCCAGTTCTCGTCCATTCAGCGTCGCGTCTCCCAGCCCATACACACCTTCGTCGGTGTAAACCTTCAGCGTCACGAAGTTGCGTCCCGGGCAGGACACGAACACTTTGGCATCCGTGATCTTCAAGCTGCTCTCCTCATTTCTGACTCACGAGTGTAACCAAATCTCAGATGCGGCGCACCAATCCGCGGTCCGTCGCTTCGGTATTCCGCACCAGCAGCAGCACGAGGAGCATCCCGATAAAAGGAACGATTCCGGCAACCACAATGATCGGATCGAACGCATGTGTTCCCGTGGCCTGCCGCGCGTCCGAAAAATATCCAATGAGCTTGAATGCAACGATGGTCCCAAGCCCGGTAGCGGTTCCACCCAGGCCGCTCGCCGATGCCACCGATTCGCTCCTGAATAAATCCGACGGCAGTGTATTCGCCATGACGGTAAATCCGGCGTACGTGAACGTCACAACGGCGAACAGGAACGCGATCACATAAAGATTGGTAGTAAAAATGGTCAGGATCAGGAGAGGCATTCCAAAACCGCCATAAATAATTGGCACTTTTCGTGCCCATCCCAACGAAACGCCTTTGCGGATCAAGTAGCCCGAGAACCATCCTGCCGCGAAGCTTCCCACATCGGCCGCGACAAATGGAATCCATATTGCGATCAGGCTGCTCTTCAGCTCGATGCCCTTGGCGACGAGATAAATCGGAAACCATTCCGCGATAAAGAAGAAAACTGGATCGGTGAATGATTTGCCGATGATCGTTCCCCACGTCTGCGGCAACCTCAAAAGTTCGCTCCAACTTAAGGGGGCCTGCTCAATCTGAGTCTCTCCCGGTTCCAATTTGTCGGCAGCGATCATTTCCCGCTCGGATTGACTGATGCGACTGTGCTCTTCCGGCGAGTAGTAGAGCCATCGCCATGCAATCAGCCAGAGAAATCCCAACACGCCTGGAACCGCGAATGCCGGGCGCCATCCCCAGTGAAAATAAATTCCCAGGACGATGAACGGCGATACCGCGCCTCCAATCGACGATCCGCTGTCGAACAGCGCCGTCGCCAGGGCTCGCTCCCGCTTCGGAAACCACTCCGAGACAGCCTTGGTTGCAGCAGGCCAGTTTCCCGATTCGCCCGCTCCCAGCAGGAAACGAAATGTGGCAAAGCTGTAAAAGCCGCGCGCGAATGAAGTCAGCATCGAAACGACGGAATAGAAAATGACGGTTATGGTCAAGCCTCGTCGCGTGCCGACGCGATCCATTAGGCGACCCAAGCGCGCTCTGGCCGATGGAATACGCCACGCGAAATGCAATCGCGAGATTCGCGTAATCGGAGTTCGTCCAGTGATATTCGATTTTGAGATAAGGAGCGAGAAGGGAGAGCGTCTGGCGATCAATGTAATTGATGACTGTCGAAGCAAACAGCAATCCGCCAATCCACCAGCGCAGCGACGAGATGGGCCGAGAGTCTTTGGTCATTCAGCAGATTGTGTGGGGACGGACGCATCGTCCGTCCAGCGAGCAAAGCGGGAGTGGCTTTTGTGCGAGACCCAGTCCCTCACCTAAACTAGAGGGAATAATCGTCGGGCCGAATAGCAATCCACAGATCCGAGCGTCGCCAAATTATACAAGCCACAATCCGAAGCACGACCTCGATCAAACGTCAGCCCGCTCCAGTCGGGTGCCAGCAACTGCACGAAACCAAGTGCCACAAGGTAAGCCGATCCGGCCAGAATAAACACCGGAATATACGAACCAGTGCGTTGCAGGATGTATCCCACAGCCTTGGACAAGAACATCCCGCTGAGGGCGCCAAGCAGCGTCCCGAAGCCGACGACAGATGCCACCGCTCCTCTCGGAAACATGTCCGATGCCAGCGTATAAATATTCGCAGACCATCCTTGGTGTGCTCCCGCCGCAATCGCCACGAGGAACACGGCGATCCAGGCGTTCGTGGTCCGCGCAGCGAGCGACGATCGGTGTCACTGCCAGCGCGCACGTGAGCATAGCCGTCTTCCGGCTGGCATTCAGCGACCATCCTCGTTTCAGCAGCGACGAAGAGAGCCAGCCACCGCAGATGCTACCCACACTCGCTCCGCTGTAAATAACGAACAGCGGCAGCGCCATGCCTTTCAGGTCGAGATTCAAATTCCGGCTCAAAAAATCCGGCATCCAGAACAAGTACACGATCCAGATTGGATCGGTGAAGAACTTTCCCAATCCCACGGCCCATGCTTGCCGCGAGCGCAGCATGATGCTCCACGGAAGCGCGGTCGTGACAGACGCGTCAGGATCGCTTTGGATCAATGCCAACTCGCCCGCCGAGACCCACTTGCTTTCTTCTGGCCGCCGATAGAGCGCCAGCCAGGCGGCAATCCAAACCATGCCGAGCGCGCCTGTCACGATGAACGCCATACGCCAGCCGAATCGCAGCGTGATCCAGGGAACGATGAGCGGGGTTACGATCGCTCCCACGTTCGTGCCTGAGTTGAATATCCCCGTGGCGAGCGCGCGCTCTTTCTTTGGAAACCACTCGGCGACGGCCTTAATCGACGCCGGAAAGCTTCCCGACTCGCCGATCCCCAGGCTGAAGCGTGCCGCAGCGAACTGAAACACCGACCCCGCGGCTGCATGGGCCATGGCTGAAAGACTCCAGAACATCACTGCCATCGCGAAGCCAACGCGAGTTCCCAGCCGGTCGATCAATTTCCCAATGAACAGCAAGCTGGCGCCGTATGCGAATTGAAAGGCTAGAACAATGTTGCTGTATCCGACTTCCGTCCATCCGAACTGAAGCTGCAGCGTTGGCTTGAGCAGGCCGATTACCTGCCGGTCCATGTAATTGACCGATGCTGCGAAAAAGAGGAGCGCGCACACCATCCATCGCACTTGTCCGGATGTCTTCACGGGCGTCTCACTTGAATCGGATCTCGATGGGAAAGGTCGGGTCAAAGGTGTGAGCAAATTCGCGCAAGCTAACTAAACATGTTGCCACCTATTGCAGTCAAGTGAGGCATGGTTTCATCGTGTCATTTCTTTGTTTGCTCGTGAAAGCCTTAGCCGCGCTATTAGCGCGCTCCGGCTGATATATTCATGCGGTAGGTCTGAGGTGAAGCTCGTTCGGCTATGACAGCGTTTCTAGACGAAAACTTTCTGCTCTCGAACGAAGTAGCGCGGCGACTCTATTATGAACACGCTGCGCCGCAGCCGATCCTCGACTACCACTGTCATCTCGCTCCCAAAGATATTGCCGACAATCGCCGCTTCGCCGACTTGTTTGAGATCTGGCTGGAAGGCGATCACTACAAATGGCGTGCCATGCGGGCGAATGGCATTGCGGAAAAATTCATCACAGGCGATGACAGCTCGTATGACAAATTTCTAGCGTGGGCGCGAACCGTGCCCTACACTCTCCGCAATCCCCTATATCAATGGACGCATCTTGAACTGCAACGCTACTTCGGAATCACGGACTTGCTCGACGAGAAATCCGCGCCGAAGATCTGGGAGCGCGCCAATTCCGCCCTTGCCGCGGATCTCACGACCCATGGCATCCTTCAGAAATTCAGAGTCGAAGCACTTTGCACCACCGATGATCCCACGGACGATCTCCGCTATCATCGCGCGATCGCAAAATCGAATCTAGGAACCCGTGTATTTCCAGCCTTCCGCCCGGACAAGGCTCTCGCAATTGGAACCCCTGACTTCGCCCCCTGGATCGAAAAGCTTTCTGCCGCTACGAATATCGATGTCCGCGACCTGACCAGCCTCCTCGACGCTCTGCGAAAGCGTCACGACGATTTCCACGCAATGGGCTGTCGGCTTTCCGATCACGGGCTCAATTACGCTTTCGCGACGCCCTGCTCTGAGCAAACCGCCGCGTCGTTGTTCCTAAGAGCGATGCAAGGAGATGCGATCTCCGAAAACGATCATGCTCAGTTCGCATCTTTTCTAATGCTATTTTTCGCTCGCCTCGATGCAGATAAAGGATGGACGAAACAACTGCATCTCGGCGCCCGCCGTAACGTCAATACCGCCGCACAGCGTCGACTGGGAGCTGACACTGGCTACGATACCGTCGGGGATTTTCCGCAGATCGGCGCTCTTGCCGCTTACCTCGACCTGCTGGCGCGCGAGAATGCTCTGCCGCGCATGATTCTGTACAACGTGAACCCCGCCGACAATTTTTCCTTTGCGACTTTGATTGGGTGTTTCCAGGATGGCGATCAGCCCGGAAAAATTCAATACGGCAGCTCATGGTGGTTCCTGGATCAAAAGGAGGGAATCACCGCACAAATCAACGCGCTCTCGAATACGGGACTGCTTTCACGTTTTGTCGGGATGGTGACCGACTCTCGTTCCTTCATGTCATATCCGAGGCACGAGTATTTCCGGCGTGTACTTTGCGACATCATTGGACAAGACGTTTCCCGCGGCGAACTCCCCAACGATGACGCACTGCTTGGCAGGCTCGTGCAGGACATCTGCTATGGCAATGCGAAAAGTTATCTGCAACTGCCAACCTCGAAGTGAACTCCTGGCGCAGACAGCGAATCTCGCCGATCGTTTTCACCAGTTCTACAACTTCCGACTCAAGGAAGTGTTCAATTCGATCAGTTAAAATAATCAGACAGTTTCATCGTGTACGCATCCAAGCTGGAGAGGGAAGTGTTGCGCCTTGCGGGTTCAATTTTGAGTTTTCGATGCTGCCGTTTTCTGGTGCCGCTGCTCTTCCTGCTCGTTTTCATCCGTCCTTCGGCTGCCGACAGTAATGCTTTCGATCTCGTCGGTCCGAAGGTCGAAGTCCGCGTGCAGCGCGCCGGAGCTACCCTTCCCATCGCCGAAGTTCCCAGCCTTCAGCCCGGAGACCGTCTCTGGGTGCATCCCGATTTACCCGAGAGCCAGTCGGTCCGTTACCTCATGGTCGTTGTTTTTCTCCGGGGAGCGACAAATCCTCCCCCGGATTCGTGGTTTACGCGAGTTGAAACCTGGAGCAAGGCCGTCCACGACGAAGGAGTGTTTGTCGTGGTCCCCGACGAAGCCGAGGAAGCCCTCGTATTTCTCGCTCCTGAGACGGGCGGGGCCTTCAGCACCCTGCGCACCGCCGTCCGCGGGAAGCCCGGAGCCTTTGTCCGAGCCGCGCAGGATCTTCAACAGGCCAGCTTGGATCGTCAGCGCCTGGAAAAATACCTGGAGGCTGTTCGCCTAACTTACACCGCCGATCCCGAGCAACTGAAAGTACACTCGACCCTGCTCGCCCGCAGCTTGAACATGAAGCTCGATCAGCAATGCTTCGACAAGCCCAGCGCGCAACAAGTGCCGTGCCTCACGCAGAACACCGATCAGCTGGTTCTCGATGACGCGCACAGCCAGACGATGTCTGCCACGCTCACCTCCGGAGCGCCATCCGATCTGCTCGCGCAAATCAGCTCCACGCCGACCGCCCGCGGTGGCTATTACAGTGCTTATGTCGGCGCAGTCGTCGATGTCGCGCGTATCCTCAGCACCGCCCACACCGCACAGTATCAATACATTCCTGCGCTCGCTTTGCCGAAGGAAAATGATCTCAACCTTCGCCTGAACAATCCGCCATCATTCCGCAATCCCAAGTCGGTGATTGTGATCGGACTGCCGCCGGTGCATTCGTCTCCACCGCCCCCGCTGCGAGCCGTCGATCCCAATCAGGTTTACTGTGCAGGAAAGCCATCGCTTTTGCTTCAGGCCGACGGAGCGCCGCTCGTGTACGCGACCGATCTGGCGCATAACTTCATTTTGCATGTTGATATGAAATCGGGGCACGGCCTCGATCTTTCGGCCGAGCCCGATCCCATGCGCGGCGGCTTCCTCGTCGAGACCGCAGCTCTGCAATCCGCCAATCTCGATGGCGAAATCACGGGCACTCTGCGTGGAATGTGGGGATTTCATGCCTTCGACGGTCCGCACTATCGTTTGCGAACCTCCCGTCCGGCACAGTGGATCGTCGCCTCGAAAGATGCGAGCGCCCTCATCGTGGGCCGCGAAGACACGCTCCACCTGCAATCGCCCGACGCATGTTGCGTCAGCGATGTAGTCCTCAACGACGAGCAGGGCAAAAGCGTGACCACGGAGTGGAAGAATTCCAAGCCCGACGAACTCGAAGTGAAGGTCCCGCTCCAAAAAGCAAGCGCCGGATCTGTCACCATGCTGATCAGGAAATTCGGCCTGCATGACGTCGACGAAATTCCGCTGCACACTTATGCGGAGGCAGGGCGCCTCGACAGCTTCGGCATTCACGCCGGCGACACCGACGGTGTTCTGAAAGGTACGCGTCTCGACCAGGTCGAAAGCCTCGACGTGAACGGCATCCGCTTCAAGCCCGATTCACTGACCCGCGCCAATCAAGTGGACGAATTGAAACTCACGATGGCCGACGCGGCGGCCCGAACCAGGTTGCATCCCGGTGAATCGATCACCATACATGCCAATCTCAAGGATGGCCGCGCGCTCGACCTGAAGACTGAGGTATCGGAGCAACGTCCAACGGTCACCGTACTGACCAAGAGTATTCAACTTGATCCCACTGCGCCCCCCGCGGTGCATCTCGGCAGCCAGGAAGAGTTACCTCAGGACGGTCGCCTGAACTTCTTTCTGAAGACGCAGCAGCCGGAAAACTTTCCGCCCACCGAACGGATCGAAGTCGCCACAGCCGATGAATCTTTCCGCGTCATGCTGAGTTTCAAAGATGGCAATCTCACGCTTCAAGATACGAAGACCGTTCTCGCCGTCCTCGATCCGATGAAGTTGTTGGGACCCTCTGCCTTTGGCGCGTTGAAGTTTCGGCCCGTGAGTGGCGAAGGCATCAACGGCGATTGGCAGTCGCTCGTGAATCTGGTTCGCGTGCCGATGCTTAAAGCGGTTCACTGCGCTCCGGGCGCGGAAAAGCAGTGCACGCTCAGCGGAGATAAATTATTTCTGCTCGATTCGGTCAGCGCCGACGCCGACTTCGTTAACTCCGTGACGGTTCCGGAAGGCTTTGTGGAAGATGCCTTGGCGATCCCGCCGCCGAAAGGCAAGACTCTCTACATCAAGCTGCGCGATGACCCCGCGACCATCGATACCGTGGCCCTCCCATTCCCGCAACCGCAGCAATAGTTCGAGGCGGCCTACGTCTGACACCCGAGGTATACTCCCCTGAACCCATGGCCAACATTCTCTACGGCGTTAATGGAGAAGGCGCAGGCCACTCCACCCGAGCCAAAGAAGTCCTCACTCATCTCGCCGCCGAAGGGCACGCAGTCCATGTCGCATCTTTCGACCGTGGCCTGCAAAATCTTGAGTCGAGCTTCGACGTCACCGAGATCTACGGATTTCGCTTCGCCTACGTCAACAATCGAGTGCGCTACAAGCGCACCATCGCGAAGAACTTGATCACAGTTCCACAAGCCGCCAAGAGCCTGCATCGTCTGGACGAGTTGGTTGACGAAAAGCAGATCGACCTCGTGATCACCGACTTCGAGCCGCTTACCTGCCACATCGGACACAAGCGGCGCCTTCCGGTCATTTCGATCGACAATCAACACTGCCTGACAAACGCAGCAGTCTCCTACCCGAAAGCAGTATCGGCGTGACGCCGCGGCCGCCAAGATTGTCACCAGGCTGATGACGCCGCGTGCCAATGCCTATCTAGTCATCTCTTTTTTCGAAGCGCCCATCCGCAAGCGCAATACATACTTATTTCCGCCTCTCCTGCGTCAGGAAATCCTCAACGCGAAGCCCACACAGGCCGACCACCTCCTGGTCTACGTCACATCGCCGGCTCCAGCGCTGGCCAAGCTTCTGTCGTCGGTGCGCGCTCGTTTCATTGCTTACGGTTTCGGCCGCGAAGGCGCGGACGGCAATATCGTTTACAAGAAGCCTTCGCTCGACGGTTTCTTCGCCGACCTTGTGAGTGCGAAAGCTGTCGTAGCCAACTCTGGCTTTTCCCTGGTCACCGAATCGCTCCATCTCGGCAAGCCCTACCTCGCGATTCCTGTGAGCCACCAGTTCGAGCAGATATTCAATGCGTACTGGCTCGAGAAATCCGGATACGGCGCTTATTGGGAGGAGCTGAACAAAGAAAGAATTGAATCCTTCCTTTACAACTTACCCCACTACCGCGACGCCTTGACGCAGTACCCGCGACAGGGCAACCACAGTCTCCTCACCAAGCTGGACAGTTTGATCTCAGGCTTTGTAAAGGCTCAATAAGTGCCGCGACCGGCGCCTGGCGTGAACGAAAGTAACGTCCGAGCGCTTCTTCTTCCGGGTACTCTTTCCTTAGCAGGCCGCTTACTCGGATGCGGCAGGGCCAAGGAATCTCCCATGCAAAAAGCTGTTCTCATGTTGGCCGCAAGCTTACTTCTTTATGCCTCGTTCGCTTGCGCGCAGCAGGATGATGCGCAATCTCTGGGGAATGTGGCGCGTCAGGTTCGGCAGAAAAAGGAACAAAAGGGCGGAGTCGCGAAAACCGTCCCCGCAAAGGATGGCGAAAGCACGGATGCGGCGTCCAAGCCCGCGCAAAAGCCGCGAGTCATTACAAATGAGGAACTCCCGCACGCCGGCTTCACTACCGTTTCAACCGAGGTCTCCGAGCGCAGAGAAGAGCCCGCGTCATCCCATGTAGCAGAAACGCCAGCCGGCAATCCTGAACAAATGAAGTCGCAGATCCTCGAGCAGAAGAGTGCCATCGCCTCGCTGCAGCATGAGATCGATAGCCTCAGCGCCTCCATCCATTACACCGGAAACAATTGTGTTTCGAATTGCGCGCAGTGGAATGAACGCCAGCAGCAAAAGCAGCAGCAGGTAGATTCGATGAAAGCGCAATTGGCCGAGCAGCAAAAGCGTCTGGAAGAAATGCAGGAAGCGGCTCGCAAACAAGGCTTTGGAAGCTCCGTCTACGAACCGTAAACTCCGCGGCGTCGGACGTCAGAACTTAGACTTCAGCCCTCCTACTTCAGCCATCTCGCAGGCGAGAGCCGAAATCGTATTCCGGAAAGTCGAAATCCGGAGCCGCAGGTCTGAGGTCAGGCGCCTAAGGTCCGACGCCGGGTTCTACCTACTTCTTCTTCGCATACGGATTCGCGTACTTCAACACTGTCGACAAATCGATCCCGCGAATAATGTTGTCCGAGTGGTAGAACAATCCCCACGAGTCGATCGTCGAATTGTCTGGGAAGATGCAAGCTTCAAGCACCTGATCGATGCCTCCATCGGCAACCCAACCACCTCCCGCAAAATCGGTAGCTCCAATTTCCGCTCCGCCGAGTTGGGTGCAGTAGAACGATGCTGGATTTCCCTGGCCCTGTCCGTTCCACGGAACTTCAGCGTAGTACGCGAGAGCAGCCAGCGTGGGCTTAGTTGTGTACAAGGTGTCGAGCGAGACGTGGATGCGCGATCCATCATCGGCCAGAGTGTATTGGCAGAATCCTTCAACGCCCGCCAAGTGCAGCCAGTCCTGCTGCGGATTGTTCGTGCCATACACCGCATACCGGACTTCCACTTCTCCTCCGGTGGAGGTGCAATACGCCTGTTCCGGTGCGATCTTCGTCGGTTTCGAAGTCTTGGTCTTTGCCGTCTGTGCTGCCGAAAGGACCGATCCAGCCAGAATCATCATCGTTCCCACAGCCGCAAATCGTCGAATTAAGCGCATCCTCATCCTCCGCATGTTTGAACAACAAGAAGCAGCCCGCGAAGTCTACCATGCGAAAACTATCGTCTTCAGATAATTTATGTCGGGCAGCACTCTGAATCGGGCGTCCAGCAAGGCTTTTGCCTCTGGCACTCGCACTGAGCCTGAGCCAGCAATCCCGCGGTCAGTGCGGCACCTTATGCACCTGCCGCCATCGTTGATTGCCGCTCGCAGCCGTCCCCCAATTTTTCCCTCTCCCCAAAAAACGCAACCCGTGCGAAATTAGTTCATGGCCTTAGCGGTACGCCCTTCTCCCATTCATTCAGTAGGCGTCTACACTTCAACCCGCATTCGCAAAGGAACTCGTGTCGTTGAATACGATGGCGAGCGCATCACTCCCGAGGAAGCCGACCGCCGCTATGACGGCGTCGAGCGCACATACCTTTACGGCCTCGACGACGGCAAGACTGTGATCGACGGTCACGGCATGGGAGCGTATTTGAACCACTCCTGTGACCCAAACTGCGAAGTGGACGAGATCAAAGGGCGGGTATGGATCTTTGCAATTCGCGACATCGCCCCTGGGGAAGAACTGCTCTGGGACTACAACCTCTACGACGACGACGATCCCGCGCCCTGTCACTGTGGAGCGCGCAAGTGCCGCGGTACGATGTACTCGCGCGAGTGGATGGCCAAACTGCGCCGCCGCGCTGCTCGCAAGAAAGAGCGCGAGTTGGCGGCGGCGCAAAAGAAGAAGTTTGTCCGCGGAAAGAAATCCGCGAAACGCTAGCCGCCGACCACCCGCCGAGTAAACTCAAGCCGCTACTTCGTGGTGAACGCCAGGGTCAGCAAGGTCTTCTGCTCGACTTCGTGCGCCTTGGCGCTTCCCGTGGCGGGACTGGCGCCTGAACTCCGTTTCACGCTGAGAACTGGACGGCCGTCGGCGATGCGCTTCAGGCGCGGCAGCATATTGAACATCGCCCCCATATTTGCCGGTTCTTCCTGCACCCACACGATGTCGTTGTTCTTGCCATGCCGATCAAATTCGGCAACAACCTCCTGCTCAGGGAACGGATAGAGTTGCTCCAGGAACACGATCGCGGTCGTCTTGTCCTGTCGCTTCTTTCGCTCGTTCTGCAGTTCGTGCCCGATCTTTCCGGTGCAGATCAGGATGCGGTCAGCCTCTCCCACTTCGTTGTCGGGAATCACGTTCAAGAAATTCTTGTGCGTGAAATCCTCGATCGGCGAACTCGCGTCAGGATGGCGCAACATGCTCTTCGGCGTGAATACCACCAGCGGTTTGCGCCAATGGCGTAGAGCCTGACGGCGCAGCAGATGGAAATACTGCGCGGCATTCGATGGTTGCGCAATCTGGATATTGTGTTTCGCTGCCAGCTGGATGAAGCGCTCAATTCTCGCGCTGGAGTGCTCCGGCCCCTGTCCTTCATAGCCGTGTGGAAGCAGCATCACGATGCCGGAAAGGAGATTCCACTTGGCTTCGCCGGCGCTGATGAACTGGTCGATGATCGCCTGTGCGACATTGACGAAGTCACCAAACTGCGCCTCCCACAGCACCAGCGACTCCGGATAGTCGCGGCTGTATCCGTATTCAAATCCGAGCACCCCCGCTTCTGACAGCGTTGAATTGTAGATTTCGCACCGTGCTTGATCGGCGGCAATATTTTCCAAAGGTACGTATTCGTTCTCATTTTCGATATCGATCAGTACCGAATGCCGCTGATTGAAGGTGCCGCGCCGCGTATCTTGTCCCGACATGCGGACGTGCGTGCCCGATTTCACCAGGCTCGCGAAACGCCAGCGCTTCGGCCATGCCGTAGTCCACTGCGCGCTTGCCAGTCCCCATCTCCGCGCGCTGTTCGAGCAACTTCTTCACCTTCGGATGAATATGGAAGTCTTGCGGATAGGTCGTGAGCTTGCCCGTCAGTTCTACGAGTTCCTCGGGCGTGACTCCCGTTTCAACTTCAAACTCCTGACGGTGAATGCCCCCGTAGTATTGATTCCAGTACTTCGGAAGCTCGCGCAGCATCGGCTTGTACTTCATGCTGCCCGCTTTTTTCTGGGCCGCTTCAAACTCCGCCTTGATCGCATCTGCGCGGGCTTGGGCGTCGCTCACGCCGATGTCGTCGGCGTAAATCTCCCACAACGGCGGATGTTCCTTGATTTTCCGGTAGAGCAGCGGCTGCGTGATCGTAGGATCGTCGACTTCGCTATGCCCGTGCCGTCGATAGCCGATCAGATCGATCACGACATCGGTGCCGAACTGGTAGCGGTATTCCACCGCCATCCGCGCCACGCGAACCACCGCGTCGACGTCCTCGGCGTTCACGTGGAAGATCGGAATCGACTGCCGCCGCGCAATGCAAGCCGCGAAGCGCGTCGAATGCTCTTCTGTATAACTCGTCGTAAATCCCAGAAGATTGTTGACCACAACATGGATAGTGCCGCCCACGGTGTATCCGGGGAGGTCGGCATAGTTCATGGTCTCGGCGAGAATTCCTTGCCCGGCAAAGGCGGCGTCGCCATGCACCAGCAGCGGGATATATTTTTCCGCACCACCCTCGCCGGTGCGATCCTGCTTGGCACGCGTGCGTCCCACCGTCACCGGATCGACAGCTTCCAGGTGGCTTGGATTCGACACGAGGTGAATATGAACCTTGCCGCCGCTTCGCGTGACGTATTCGCCGGTCGCGCCCATGTGATATTTCACGTCGCCGGAGCCGAGCACACTGCGTGGATCGACATCTTCAAATCCTGCAAAGATCTCCTGCGGCGGTCGCTTCGCCACATGGGCAATCACGTTGAGGCGGCCGCGATGGCTCATGCCCATCACCAGTTCAATGGCGCCCAGTTGCGAGGCCCGGTCCAGCACTTCATCAACCAGCGGGATAAGGGAAGTCACTCCCTCCAACGAAAACCGCTTGCTGCCCAGATAACGCTGTTGCATGACCTGCTCGAAAACGTCGGCGCGGGTCAGCAAATCCAGAATGCGCTGCTGATCTTCCTTTGGCGCCTCGGATTCCATCTGCTCGAACACCCAGCGCCGCCGTTCCGGAGAGTAAAGATGATTGATCTCCACGCCGATCGTGCTTGAGTAAATTGCGCGAGCTTCGCGGGCATCTTCGCCATCCGTTTCAAGTTCAGGAGTTGGGCGTGGGCGCAGAAAGCCGAGTGGGTCCAGATCGCCTTCGAGATATCCGAACTGGCGATAGGCAGCAAAGATCCGTTCTCGCTCGGCGTTCGAACGGCTTGCTCCGTTGGTCGGTGCGGCGCTTTGTGCGTCAGGATTCTTAGTTTTAGGCATATGAATACAGTTACTAGGATAAAGGATGCGGGGTGGGCGTGGAGGACTCGCAGGGCAAAAGCTGCAAACAAAGAAAACCGGGTCACATGAAGGAAGCGGCCCTGAAACGTCAAACGCCCCACCTAATCCCCGCAGATTCGCGGAGATGCAGGTGGGGCATCCGGTTCACGCTAGAAACTGAAAAAGTCCATCATGTCGCCGATGGCTGGGCTGTTCAGCGGCACATAGGGATTGCTGCTGTCCGCGATTGGGTTGGGGAAGTTGTCGCGGCTTCGCTTGGTGAGCGGCGCCAGTTTCCAGTTGGCTTCGATGAACTTCAGGATCGAAACGTGGTCGGTATAGGAGTGGGAGATGTGGCCCGCCTTGGTGAACGGAGAAATCACCAGCGTCGGAATTCTGGTGCCGTCACCAAAGTAGTCCAGAGGCTGAATGTAGCCGGAGTCCCAGTAGCCGCCGCCTTCGTCCATGGTCACGATGATGGCTGTGCTGTTCCACAACTCCTTGTTCGCCTGGACCTCGTCTACGATCTTCTTGACGAACCCTTCCAACAGATTGAGCTTTGAAGAAGCCGGGTGGCCGTCGAGCCATCCGTCCGGTTTCACGAACGACACGGCCGGCAAGCGATTCGTTTTGATCGCGGCGTAGAGAGCCGTCGTGTCTTTCGAGTGTGACCGGCCTTCTGAGGTGGTCATCATCGAGGTCGAATACTGGAAGAAGTTGCAGATGTTGCAGTAGGTGTTGTCAGCGGTCGTGTAAAGCCCGTCGGGGTTTGCTAGATAAGCGCTCCATTGATCGCCGAAATATGCGAAGGAAATGTTTTTCTCGGTCAATGCATCGCCGATATTTCGCAGGGGCGACGGAGGAATCGTGAAGACCGTCTCCGCCGGATTCTTGATATCGCCGTAGGCGTTCCTGCCACTCCCATAGTATCCGGGGTTGTAGTTGTTCAGCAGGTAGTAGTGACCGGATTCACATCGGCGATCGATGGGAGTGCTCAATGCAGCCAGATACCCGGTGATCTCGGCCACACCGGGTTGCGATGTGTCCGCGCAGTTTGAGTAGGTTCCGCCACCGTAGGAAGCAGAGCCGAACGACCCGCCGCCGTATCCGTCTTCGGTGTACCAGTTGTTGGTTTCGGCCTGCGGATTCGGGTTTTCGATTTCGTCAACCACGCCGGCATTGGGGCTGCCCGCAGCAATCATGCGGTTGTGCGGAGGCTGAGCGGGCCTGCCCTTCGGATCGGAGAACCAGATCGCATCGCCCGTTCCGAGCATCACGTGATTCGCTCCAGTTCCACCCATCACTGCTTGGTGAAAGTTGTCGCCCATCGCATAGTTGTCGGCGAGGAACTTGAAATAAGGAGCATCCCCCTGCAAAACATTGTAGAAACCCATCGCGGTCGATCCTTCTCCGGTGCTTGTGTCATTGAATCCGGAGGCTTGCGGCAGACCGTTGGTACCAGCGCCAATCGACGTCTCAACCCACGGGAAAAGGTCCCCTTTACAGCCACTGGGATTGCTGCTCGTAGCATGCGCTACGTTGCAATCGAACTGCTGCCACATTTGATAGAAGCGATGCACGGGGCTGTTGTCATAGGCGTCGTAAGGATGCGTCGCTGACGTGATCTGGAAAGGCCCGGACGGCAAAGCGTCTGCATTGGGAATGCGGGTATCGAGATCGCCATGGTTCAGCCCTGTTCCGCCCGTGGTGAGGTAGACGTAATAATCGTCAGGCAGGCCGTTTTCGAAAAACTTGGCAGTCGCCACGTCGGGAAATGGAGGGGTCGTGTAGCCGCCCGCCAGAACGGGAGGCAAGACACTGTAAGGCGTGTTGCCTAACGGACTCAACAGATAACCGTCGTCGCTGGTGTCTGTAGCCGACGATTGGCTCGCCTGTGAGAAATTCGGTCCGGGCGTTCCATCCTCGTTCACAATGCCTTTCGACAGCAGGTTGGATACTGTCTCTCCGCCCACCGGCTTGTAGGTCGCAAAAACGTGGTCGAAGGTACGATTTTCTCCAATGATCACAATGACGTGTTTAATGGGAGTTGTTGTGGCGGGTTCTTGCGCGGATGCCGGAAGCGGTGTTCCGAGATTAGCGATGAGCGCAACCAGACTGGCGCCAACCGCAGCATGTTGCCTGGCTTTCACCAGGAAAGCGGACGTGGACATGGATCTCCTCCTGAGCAAAGATTGCTTAGGCGAAGGTATCCGCGGGATGGCAAGGCGGGGTGAAGGGCGGGTTAAAACAAATCCACAGAGATCTCCGTTCGTTCGACATTTGCGAATTTATATCGTATTGAAAAAACACAAGCACTCGACTCAAACGTAAAGATCTTGTTACAAACTTTGCACAGCATGCCAAACCATCTACGGTAGATTCCGTAGAATCTTCGGATACACGGTTAGACCCAAAATGCCAAGCGGCCCGCCAATCCTCGTTGGAATTCCCTTCGATGGTCAGTCTTCCTATTTGCGGGGCGCAGGCGATGCTCCGCCGAAGATTCGCGAAGCCTTGTCGTGCGATGCGTGGAACCTGTCCACAGAACTGGGAGTGGACCTCTCTCTCCCCGGGATTTACGAAGATGCCGGAGACATGCGCATAGCCCGCGAAGATGAGGCCTTCGCCGCTATCGAGGCCAGCATCGGCGAACTGCTCAACGCCGGCAAGCGTCCCGTTTCGCTCGGCGGAGACCATTCCATCACTTTCCCCATCGTGAAGGCCTTCGCCCGCCACTATCCCGAACTGACGATTTTCCACTTCGACGCTCATCCCGATCTGTACAACGAGTTCGAGGGCAATCCGCTGTCGCATGCCTGTCCGTTCGCGCGAATTATGGAGGCCGGATTAGCGACGAGGCTAGTGCAGGTCGGCATTCGCACCATGATTCCGCACCAGCGCCAGCAGGCTGAGAGATTCAATGTCGAAGTCGTCGAGATGAACTCCCTGCCAGCATATGAGAGGCTCAACTCCGAGGCGCCTATTTATCTGACCTTCGATATGGATGTTCTCGATCCAGCGTTCGCGCCCGGAATTTCCCATCGCGAGCCCGGAGGAATGTCCGTGCGTGAGGCGATCGCACATCTGCACGCGATCCAGGGAAACATCATCGGCGCTGATCTGGTCGAGTACAACCCGGTGCAGGATATCGCCGGCATGACAGCGACAGTTGCAGCCAAAATCCTGAAGGAAATTCTCGGAAAGATGATCGGCAGCGAGAACTGAATAGTCGCTAGCGTCCCGGTGAAAAAAGCCGCCCGAGTTTCTCAGCGAACTCCAGAGAAAACTCAACGCACTCTGCGGTTCATCTTGCCAGCGCGAGAGAGCGGCGATCGCGCGGGGAGTACAATTTCCGCGCATGAAGTTCATCAAAATCTGGTTACTCGTGGCAGTTTGTTCCTTTGCAGCCGGATGCGGCGGAGGCGGAATGACCTCGACGACAGGTGGCGGTGGCGGCACCACAATGCCTGACGTCTCGGTGACCGTCGCCAGCACCACGAGCGGTCCCTTCAGCGTCGCGATGTCTACGTCCTTCCAGCCGGCGGAGTGGGACTACACTTTCTTCGCTGCGAATCCGTCCGCAACCACGACGCTCGCGAATCTCGGACCGCACCACACCCGTCTGCAAGGAATTTCACAGGGTATCCCGCAAGGCTCGGAAGGATCGTCCTCCACGGCTTGGAATTTCACCATTCTTGATTCGATCACGCAGCCGGTCCTCGGTGTCGGCGATCACAGCCCCGAGTTTCAAATCGCCAAGGCACCGCCCTTCATGTACAGCGGCAACAGCAGTAGCAACGCGTTTCTCGACATTTCATTCGCCCAGTTCACTGGATACACCGCCGGTCTCGTTCGCTACTACAATACCGGTGGATTCACCGCGAACAGCCAGACCTATGTTTCGCCCGCATATCCCGCCGACAAGATCACATGGTGGGGCATCTATAATGAGCCCAACATCAACAACGGCCTGACGCCGCAGCAGTACACCGACATGTACAACGCAGTGGTTCCGGCGATGCAAGCCGTCGATCCGACGATTAAATTCGCCGCCCTCGAACTCGCAGACTTTTCCGGACAGGTTTCCAGTTGGGTTCCAACCTTCGTGAGCGGCGTGACAGCCCACGTCGATGTCATGGCTACCCACTTTTATTCAACCTGCGATCAATCCGATACCGACGCCACTGTGATGGACACGATTTCGGGTTTCGTTGCGGACGTACAAGAGTTCTACTCCGACATGTCCGCCAATCCTTCGCTTGCTTCCGTTCCGGTCTGGGTGACCGAGAACAACGTCAACGCCGACTTCGACTCGGGCGGCGGCATCAGCGCATGCACAGGGAAGACTTTCGTCGACGACCTCCGCGGATCGAGTCCTTTCTTTGCGGCGTGGCGACCCTATGTGTTCTCCCAGCTTGGAAAAGCTGGCGTGCAGGCGCTCTACCACTGGGATTTCGAAGCCGACCCCCAATTCGGCGAGATCACCTTCGATACGGGCGCGCTGCAACTCAGCTACTGGGTTGATTACTGGCTCGGACAGGAATTCCCAACGACCGGAAATTCAGATTTACTGCAATACACTTCGACCGATAACTCCAATCTTGAGATTCTTCCCGTAGTGAATAGTGACAACAGCGTCGTGGTCATGGTCGCGAATCACGCGGTGAATTCCTCCACGGACAACAACGGCCCAGGCGTTTCCAAAACCGTCGCCGTGGATGTCTCGGCGCTCGGCACCTTCTCGACCGCCAGCCTGCTCGTGATCGACAAGAATACGACCGTCGCGACCGGTCCGGCGGCGATGTCGGTAACTCCTGCGGCGCAAATGAACCTTACGCTCAACGGATATTCCGTCGCCTTCCTGACCTTGAAGCCCTAAGCTCGTGTAGGGGCCGGGCGCATTCGTCCGCCCCGCGGAGCGAAGCGACGCTTGCCGCGTAATCTGGCTGGCAACGAAGCCCCACCCCAGTATTTCTCGTATGCCGCGCAGGCCGAGCGTACATCACGATACAATTCTCAACGAATCTTATGGAACAGATAGCTCAACCAAGAATCGCGAAACTTAGTGTCACAAATGCCTTGATGGTTACGGCCTTAGCACTGGCCGCGCTCACTCTGGCCTGCTCCCAAAAACCCACGCAAGGTCCGCCCGCGGGCGGCGCGATGCCCGTGAAGGTCATTGAGGCAAAAGCGGTCCCGGTCGACGACGCATCCGAATACGTCTCCACGCTGAAGTCTCGCGATTCAGCGGCCATAATGCCGCAGGTCGAAGGACAGATCACGCAAATCCTTGTTCACTCTGGCGAGCGCGTCGCGGCCGGAGCGCCCATGATTGAGATCGATCCTCTGAAACAACAGGCGACGGTGAAGAGTCAGGAGGGTGCGCGCGCCGCACAGGTCGCGAATCTAAGCTTGGCCAAGCAGCAGTACGATCGCGCGCAAGGGCTCTCCGGCGCCGGGGTAATCAGCAAGCAGGAACTTGATCAGGCCAAGGCCACATACGAGTCGGCCAAGGCGCAAATGGAGGCGCTCGACGCTCAGGTCAACGAGCAGCAGGTTCAGCTTCACTACTACAAAGTCGTCGCCCTCCGCGCCGGAATCGTTGGAGACATTCCCGTTCATGTCGGCGACCGCGTCACCACCGCCACCCTGTTAACCACGATCGATC
This sequence comes from uncultured Acidobacteriota bacterium, assembly GCA_963819455.1. GTDB lineage: Bacteria > Acidobacteriota > Terriglobia > Terriglobales > Acidobacteriaceae > Sulfotelmatobacter. The sequence continues at coordinate 361,710 of CAWFWF010000002.1, read as the reverse complement.
AGCCAGGCAGCCTCGAAGCGTACGTCTACGTTCCCATCGAGCGCTCGTCGCAACTCAAAATGAATCTGCCGGTTCAGATTCTCGATGGCTCCGGGAAAATTCTAGCGGATTCCCGGGTCAGCTTCATCTCTCCGCAAGTCGACAACACCACCCAGACCGTCCTCGTGAAAGCTCGAATCCTCAATGGCAACGATGCCTTGCGGCAGTCGCAGTTTATCCGTGCGCGTGTCGTGTGGGGAACTCACAAAAATCCCGAGGTCCCGATCCTGGCCGTATCCCGGCTTGCCGGCCAGTATTTTGCTTTCGTCGCTGAAGCCAGCAACGGAGGCTTCGTAGCGCGTCAAAAGCCGCTCACCATCGGCCAGACCGTCGACAACGATTATGAAGTTCAGGACGGCATCAAGCCGGGGGACAAAGTCATCGTTTCCGGAACACAGTTTCTGCGCGACGGCATGCCCGTCATGCCGCAGGGATAGTGCGGCAACTCCTCCGCAGTTTTATTTAGACGTAAAAGTGGAAACAGGAAATGCTCGAGGCCTGATATCTCATGTTCGTTGATTTTTTTATTCGGCGCCCGGTGTTTGCGACGGTTTGCGCGCTCCTTATCGTTCTGGGTGGCTTGGCCGTTCTGCCGACCCTGCCGATCTCGCAGTTTCCCAGTCTCGCGCCGCCGCAAGTCGGTGTCACCAGCGTTTATATCGGAGCCAGCGCGCAGACGGTCGAGAGCGCCGTCACCATTCCTCTTGAACAGCAAATTAACGGCGCTGAGGGAATGCGCTATATCACTTCGACCAGCGGAAACGACGGAACCAGCCAGATTTCCGTAACATTCGACCTCACTCGCGATCCCGACCTCGCAACCGTTGATATTCAAAACCGCGTTAATACCGCCCAGGGACGCCTTCCCGGCGCAGTCAAAGCCATCGGCATCACCACTGCCAAGACTTCGCAGAACTTCGTCTTCGGCTCTGCCGTCTTCGCCGACGACGGAAAATATTCCACGCTTTTCATGAGCAACTACCTCGACGTGTACGTCCGGGATGCTCTGAAACGCATTCCCGGAGTCGCCGACGTCATCATCTTCGGTGAGCGCAAGTATTCCATGCGTCTCTGGCTCGATCCCGTTCGCCTCGCGGGACGCGGCCTCACCGCTCCCGACGTCGTTAGCGCGCTATCGGAACAGAACGTGGAAGTGGCCGCCGGCGAAGTTGGCCAGCAGCCTGCTGTTCCTGGCCAGCAATATCAGGTCAGCGTCCGCGCCGTCGGGCGTCTCAGCGAGCCCTCGCAGTTTGAAGACATTATCCTGAAGGCCAATAACGATGGTACTTTGGTCCGCCTCAAAGATGTGGGGCGCGCGGAACTCGGCGCCGAAACCTATGCCAACGATCTGCAGTTCAATGGCCGGGACGCCGTCGGCATGGGCATCACGCAACTCTCGACCGCCAATGCCCTCGATGTAGATCGCCGTGCGATTGCGGAGCTCGAGCGGCTCTCGAAAGACTTTCCGCCGGGGATGCACTACAAGATCGCCTTCGACACTACCGACGCCGTCGGCGAGTCGGTGCGCGACGTGACCTATACAGTGGGTTCGGCCATCATCCTTGTGGTTCTTGTCATCTTCATTTTTCTGGGTGACTGGAGAACCACGATGATCCACTTCATCGCGACTCCAGTTTCGTTGATCGGCACCTTCATCTTCGTGAAGTTGCTCGGCTTTTCGATCAATACGCTTACCCTCTTCGGAATCACTTTGGCCGTCGGACTTGTGGTCGATGACGCCATCGTCGTCATTGAAAACATCGAGCGCCACATCCAGGAAGGAGAGCACGACTCGCAAAAAGCGGCGTCGGCGGCGACAGGTGAAATTACCGGTGCTGTCATCGCCACATCGCTGGTCTTGATTGCAGTGTTTGTGCCGGTCGCGTTCTTCCCCGGAACGACCGGAATTTTGTTCCGGCAGTTCGCGCTCACTATTGCTTTCTCGATCGCAATCTCGGCCTTCAACGCGCTGACTTTGGCCCCGGTACTGGCCGCGATCCTTTTACGCGACTCTCATGGCCGGCAGAAATGGTGGTTCTTGCGCAAGTTCGACGAGGGCGTTCAGGCCGTCACCAATGGATACCGCCGTTTGCTGCGCCACATCCTTGACTATAAATTTGCCATGGTAGTGCTCTTCTTCGCGGGACTCGGGCTGACATATCTGGTTTTCAAGCACGTGCCTACGGGATTCGTTCCCGACGAAGATCAGGGCTATTTCATCATCGTGATCCAGGCGCCCTCGGGCGCTTCTCTCGAATACACCAAGGGGATCGGCAAGCAGGTATCTCACATCCTCGCTGATGTCACGGAAGCGGAGGGAACGTTCTCCATTGCGGGATTCAGCTTCTCCGGCGCCGCCGCGAACCAGGGATTGATCTTCGTCCCATTGAAGCCCTACTCGCAACGCAAAGGCGAGGAGCACTCGGCACCCGCCATCGTGGCTCGCGTTCGCCCAAGATTATTCGGCGTTTCCGGAGCGATCGTATTCGCCACGCTGCCGCCTGCGATTCAAGGTCTTGGCCAATTCGGAGGCTTTCAATTCGTAGTGCAGGATCTGGCATCGCACAAGCTCGAGGAACTCGCGGGCGCCGCTCAGGGATTGATGGGCGCGGCTTCGCAGAGAAAAGATCTAGTCCGTCTCTTCAGTTCCTTTACCGCAAACGATCCGCAATATCTCGTGACCATTGATCGCGAAAAGGCCAAGAGCCTCCACGTGCCGCTCTCCCAGATCACCGACACTCTGGGCGTCTACATGGGATCGTCTTACGTGAACGACTTCGATTTCAATAGCCGCTCCTACCGCGTTTACGTGCAGGCCGATAAGCAATTCCGCGCCACCGCACAGGACATGAAGCAGTTCTATGTGCGCTCGGATAGCGGCGCCATGGTGCCGCTGGAAAATCTAATCAGCGTCACGCAGACCACCACGCCTCAGGTCATCAGCCACTACAACCTATTTCGCTCTGCTGAAATCGACGGCTCCCCCGCGCCCGGATACAGTTCCGGCCAAGCTATCGCGGCGATGGAACAACTTGCCAGCAAAATGCCGCAGGGATTCTCGTACAGTTGGACCGGCCTCTCGCTGGAGGAATTGGCTGCTGGAGGCACATCGCTGATCCTCTTCGGTCTGGGCACGCTCGTCGTGTATCTCACGTTGTCAGCCCAATACGAAAGCTTCGTGCTGCCGTTCATCGTTCTGCTCGCCGTTCCGATGGCCCTGCTGGGAGCCCTCGGCGCCCAATGGATACGCGGCTTGCAGAATGATGTCTTCTGCCAGGTTGGACTCGTGATGCTCGTGGGTCTCTCGAGTAAGAATGCAATTCTGATCGTCGAATTCGCCGAGCAATTACGCGAGCATGGCACGCCTCTGGTCGATGCCGCAATTCAATCCGCCGCTATTCGTTTGCGGCCGATCCTGATGACATCGCTGGCGTTCATTCTTGGTGTTGTGCCGCTGGTCGTCGCCACTGGTGCTGGAGAAAACGGCCGCCATTCGGTGGGCACAACGGTATTCGGCGGCATGATTATGTCGACGCTGCTGAACCTGTTTTTCATCCCGGTGCTCTACCTCATCATCGAAGGATGGCGCGAGCGCGGCAAAGATGTCCCGGTGAAAGCGCGCTAGCAGCACTTTAGGCTTTCAGGCGAGGTCGAAGCACGCGGTATACTTTGTGCCCAAGCCGGACTGACTCTCTACAGTGAGGATCGAAATTTCATGGGCCGAATACTGTCGACCACTCTGGGCGTACTAAGTTTGGGCGCAATCGCGCTATCGCAGGCTGCCGACCCCGCCGCCGTGACCTTTAGCAAAGACGTCGCACCGATTCTGCAACAGCATTGTCAGACCTGCCATCGTCCCGGAGAAGCCGCGCCGTTTCCTCTGCTGACCTACGAACAAGCGCGGCCGTGGGCAACCAGCATGAAGCGCGTCGTGAAGCAGAAAGTCATGCCTCCATGGTTCGCCGATCCCTCAGTGGGCCATTTCGCCAACGACCGCTCGCTCAACGATAAGGAGATCAGCACGATTCTCGCCTGGGCGAATGCTGGCGCTCCCGAAGGCAATCCTGCCGACATGCCGCCCCCTGCCACCTTCACCGAGGGCTGGGGAATCCCCAAGCCTGACGCTATTTTCGAATTGCCGCAGGCGTATTCGGTTCCTGCCTCGGGCATGGTCGAGTACCAGTACGTCATTCTTCCCACCGGTTTCACGAAGGACACGTGGGTGCAAGCCGCGGAAGCGCGTCCCACCGATCGCTCGGTTGTCCACCACATCATTGCGTATGTTCGCGAGCCCGGATCGAACTACTTCAAAGGCCAGAAGTCTGGCGTCTTCTTCGAAGCCCCGCCCCCGAAGCAGGACGATAAGAACGACACCAGCGCGCTCCCCAGCGACTTTCTCGTCGGATACGCTCCCGGGCAGCCAGCGGAAATCTTGCGACCAGGACAGGGCAAGTTGATCAAGGCCGGTTCCGACATCGTTCTCGAAGTCCACTACACGCCACACGGAAAAGCCACAACGGATCGAACGCGAGTCGGAATCGTCTTCGCGAAAGAGTCTCCCAAAGAGCGAGTCCTGACCCTCTCCGCAGTGAACGGTACTTTCAAAATTCCGCCGGGAGATCCGAACTACCGCGTTGACGCCGATTTTGATATCCCGAGAGATGTGAAACTGGTCTCTCTGCATCCGCACATGCACACGCGTGGCAAAGATTTTGAATACCGTCTCCGATTTCCGGCCGGAACTACGCAGACTTTGTTAAAAGTCCCCGCATACAACTGGCACTGGCAACTCTGGTACAACCTCGAAGAGCCCATCCTGCTCCCGAAGGGAACAAAGATCGAGTGCACCGCGCACTTCGACAATTCGGCAGACAATCCGGAAAACCCGGACCCGACGAAGACAGTCATATGGGGACAGCAAAATTCCGACGAAATGATGGTTGGCTTCTTCAACCTGGTTTTTGACGCGAGACTTCCAGCCTCCGACCTGCTCCCGCACCCCAAATCCAACGGCCCGGAAGCCAAGAACTAAGCAGATCGGTGGGAGCATTCCGGCCTTATGTGGGGACAGCCGCCCTCGGCTGTCCACCACGCGAAGCGTGGTACACAAAAGAGTCCTGAAGGGACGGTGCCCCTCACCAAATCCGAGGGTGTTACCCTGAACCCTCCGAAAATGCCTCGCCGCTCCCAGCCCTTGCGCATCGCTATCGACACCGGAGGCACCTTCACCGACTGCGTCTGGAGGGATGAGACCGGACACCTCCGCATGTTGAAAGTTTTCTCCACCCCAAAAGATCCTTCCCAAGCGATCGCCGAGGCAGTCAAGAAGATCGCTCCAAAAACGGATTTCATTCTCCTCCACGGCACCACGGTTGGCACCAACACTCTGCTCGAGCGCAAAGGCGCGCGCACCGCGCTAGTCACCACAGGCGGCTTCGAAGACGCCATCGAAATCGGACGCCAAGCCCGTCCCAAGCTCTACGACTTTTTCTTCGACCGCATCGAACCGCTAGTCCCCAAAGAACTCCGCTTCGGCATCGACGAGCGCGTTGCCGCCGATGGGGAAATCCTGACCGCGCCAGGGCGTGAAGCATTGAACGCGCTAGTCGACCGACTCAAAGCCGCTAAACCACAATCGATCGCGATCTCGTTGCTCTTCTCTTTCGTGGATCCAACGAACGAGCAAGAAGTAGCCAACGCCCTCAAGCCGCTGAATCTGTCTCTGTCGATCTCCCACGAGATTCTGCCCGAATTCCGGGAATACGAGCGCACATCGACAGTCGTCATCAACGCCTACCTGCAACCGGTCATGCAGACCTATCTGAACAATCTCTCAAGGAGGATCTCCGCTTCTGGCTTCCGGCTCCCCCAAACTCTAAGCCCGGAAGCCGAGAGCCGAGAGCCGGAAGCCGGGAGCGAGGAGGTGACAACCGTGGAAGAGCGGCCCTTTAGGGCCGCGAAAAACGACCATAACAATGGGGCTTTAGCCCCTGCCATCTTCGTGATGCAATCCTCCGGCGGAATCACCGCCCTCGCCACCGCCGCCCGCGAACCCGTCCGCACCGTTCTCTCTGGCCCTGCCGGAGGCGTTGTCGGCGCGGTCGCCACCGCTCGCGCCAGCGGCTTTGATCGCATCATCGCCTTCGACATGGGAGGCACTTCCACCGACGTCTCTCTCGTCGAAGGAGAAATAAGAACCGCTAACGACGCTCAGATCGCCGGCCTCCCCATCGGCGTGCCCATGCTCGACATTCACACCGTCGGTGCCGGTGGAGGTTCGCTCGCCCGCTTCGACGCTGCTGGAGTTCTTCGTGTCGGTCCTGAGTCTGCCGGTGCCGATCCCGGCCCCATCTGTTATGGCCGCGGCACTCAGCCCACCGTCACCGATGCCAATCTTCTACTCGGCCGCCTGCAGCCCACATGCTTCCTTGGCGGAGACTTCACACTCGATCTCGATCGCACGCGCCGCCTGACCCGCGAGTGGCTGAAGAAAGAACGCTCTAATCTGTCGCTGGAAAAGTTTGCCTCCGGCGTCATCCGCGTCGTGAATGCCACGATGGAGAAAGCGATCCGTGTAGTTTCCATAGAGCGCGGACGCGATCCGCGGCACTTCGCCCTCGTCGCTTTCGGGGGCGCTGGGGGCCTTCACGCCTGCGCCCTCGCTGAGGCCCTTAGCATTCCACACGTCATCTTGCCCGCGTTGCCCGGTGCTCTCTCGGCCCTGGGAATTCTCGCGAGCGACGTCGTGAAGGATTATTCCCGGACCATCCTGTGCAGAATTTCCAACGAGATTCCCTACGCGAAGCTGGCTCGCGAATTTTCCACCCTGGGAAAAAGCGCTGCGCGCGATTTTCGTGGAGAAGCATGGCAAGGATCGCCATCCTGCGCTCGCAGCGTCGATCTCCGCTATCGCGGCCAGGGATACGAACTGAACATCCCCTTCACTAAACACCTGCAAAAAGATTTCGAAGAAGAACACCGCCGCCGCTATGGCTACATCCATCCCAAGAGGGAAGTGGAACTCGTAACGCTCCGCCTCAGAGCCACGTTGAAATCGAAAACAGATCGCGTGGGGACGGACCCATTCGTCCGTCCAAGCCGAGCAAAGCTCGGCAGGTTGTCCCAGCCCGAAGTCGCGGTCCATTTCGAAGCGAAGAAACAAAAAACGAGAATCTACGCCAGGACGGAGTTGATCGCACCAAAGAAGTATCGAGGCCCCGCCATCATCACCGAATACAGCGCCACCACGGTCATTCCGCCCAAAGCCAGTTTCCGCCTTGACCAGGCTGGAAACGTGATTATCACGGCTCAAACCTAGGCTGTAGAAATCCTGTCGCCCTGCAGCAGCCCAATTGTTAATATCCGATGAAAATTCGGCCCCCAACCCGCAAGCGCGTACGGAATCCTAGGTACTCCGTACCGCCCCATATAAAATGATCCCGTGAAGCCAAGCATCCTGGTCGTCGAAGACGACTCCGACATTTCGCGCCTGGTCCGCCATCATCTCGAAAACGAAGGATTCGTAGTTCGCGTTTATCCCAACGGATCGAACGTCCTCGCCGATGCCGAGCGCCAGCGTCCTTCTCTTTTCGTTCTCGATATCATGGTTCCCGGCAAAGACGGCCTTGAACTCTGCCGTAACATTCGTCAGACCTCTGGCCTCTCCGCGGTCCCCGTGATTTTCTTGACTGCCAAAAGCAGCGAGGCGGATCGCGTTCTCGGCCTCGAACTCGGAGCCGATGATTACATCGCGAAGCCTTTCAGTCCGCGTGAGCTCGTCGCCCGTGTCAAAGCCGTGTTGCGCCGTTTCGAACGCCCGCTCCCGCCGAGTCCCATCGCTGTTGGCGATATCGAGATCGATCCCTCGGCCATGACTCTGACGGTGCGCGGCAGCATGGTTCCAACGACCGCCACCGAGTTCCGCCTGCTGGATTACTTCGCGCGCCACAAGGGGCGCGTCTTCAGCCGCGATCATCTTCTCGATTCCGTGTGGCGCGATACCGCCTACGTCACGCCGCGCTCGGTCGATGTGTACGTGCGGCGCATCCGCGAGAAGATCGAACCCGATCCCGAGAATCCGCGCTACTTGAAAACCGTTCGCGGCGCCGGATACCGCTTCGAGGCGCCGAAATGACGAGGCACCCTGGAAGATCGGCCCTTCAGGGCCGCGTACGGCCAATCCCGTGAAGAATCGCATTTTTTTCAAGCTGCTCGCGGTCTTCCTGATCGTGATCGCCTCCAGCGCAGCCATCCTCAACGCCATGATCGGAAATGCATGGGAAGCGTCGATGCGCTCCGAGATCGAGCGCAACCTTACCCAGAAGACTCTGCTCTTTGCGCACCGCGTCGAGATCGACCACGCGCATTCCTTCGCCGATATTGCCGCGGAAGAAGGGCATGCCGCTGGGGCCCGCGCCACAATCATCGATGCGTCCGGAAAAGTGCTCGCCGACTCCGAATCGAATCCCGCCAACATGGAAAATCATGCAACGCGACAGGAGTTTGTCGCCGCACTATCCGGCAGGACCGGCGAAAACGAGCGCCGCAGCGCTACGCTCGGCATTCCATTTCTTTACGTCGCCGCGCCGGTGACCGGCGGCGCCGTGCGGCTCGCCTATCCACTCTCTGACGTCCAGGCGGTGCAAGCGCAGGTGCGCCATCAACTTTTCCTGGGATCCCTTTTCGCTTCGCTGGTCGCGCTGCTTATCGCTTTCACGGCTTCCATCTATACAGCGCGCCGGCTGCAACGCATCGTCGATGTCGCCGCCCGTATCGAACGTGGAGATCTGCGCGCCCGCGTCGATGACACTCCTCTCGACGAGATTGGTCGTGTCGCCGCCGCGATCGACAAGACTGCGGGACAGATTGAACTCAGCTTCGCCGCCGTGCGCTCCAGTCAGCGTCAGCTCGAAACCCTGCTCAATAGCATGCAAGACGCCGTGATCGCCGTCAGCGCCGACGGACTGGTTCGCTGGGCTAATCAGCCCATGGACCGCCTCGTTCCGCAGCACACCCGCCTGAATGCACCGGTCGTAGAAACCATCCGCGATCCCGATTTCCTTGCGACCGTCAAAGCTGCCACCACGGACAAAGAAGTCAGAACCGGCCGCGCCACTTCCATCGCGCCCGGCCGCGCCTTCGACGTCACCGCTGCGCCCTCTCCCTGATGGCGGAATTGTCGCTGTGCTTCGGGATCTCACCGAGACCGAGCGGGTCGAGAAAACTCGCCGCGATTTCATCGCCAACGTCTCGCACGAACTTCGCACACCTCTGACTTCCATCCAGGGATATTCCGAGACTCTGCTCGATTCATCCGAGAATGCCGGTGCGACGCGGGAGTTTCTTGAAATCATCCGCAAGAATGCGGCACGCATGTCGCGCCTGACCGAAGATCTGCTGACGCTCGCGCGCGTCGAATCTGGCGAAACCCGATTCGATACGGAGTCCAGTCGCTCCCATCGAACTCCTGAACGATGCGGAAGAAAGTTTTCGCGAAATCTCCCGCGGCAATGGCGTTGATCTTCAGATCATCGAGGCCCAAGGCAATGCCGGAGCGGTTGAATCGCTGCCCTCCGTCTTAGCCGACCGCGAAGCCATCCACCAGGTTTTCTCCAACCTGATCGACAACGCGATGAAGTATGGGCGTTCCGGCGCGCGCATCGAACTCGGGGCGCGTTCCACCGACCATAGCGTGGAATTCTTCGTGCGCGACTTTGGCGCGGGCATTTCTTCGGAACATCTGCCACGCCTCTTCGAACGCTTCTATCGCGTCGACAAAGCCCGCTCCCGCGAATCCGGAGGCACCGGCCTCGGCCTCGCCATAGCCAAGCACATCGTCCGCGCCCACGGCGGGACCATCCGCGCGGAAAGCGAGTTAGGCCACGGCAGCACGTTCCTCTTCAAGCTACCGGCAGCCTAAACAAACCTTGAAAACCGGGTGCCCCAATCCTTCTCGCGCTTTATGCGAGGGTGGAGATTTTGACTCCCACAAGCAGGGAGTTGAAGCTTGTTTACCAAAGCGTAAACCGATTCGTTCCGAAAAACTCGGCAATAAATTCACACCGTATTAACCCCCGGGTGCCCGGAAAATTCTATGCTGAAGCGTTGGCGATCGGATCTCACGAACGGCAGAAGAGCGGCGGCGGACTGGTTAAACCGCGTCGTCCGCGATTGCGCCCGGGAGACAAACACATGAGCACTGCGATTCAGATGTCGAATCCCGAGCCAGCCCACCACTACATCGTTCGCCGCACGGTGGAAGCCTGCCACATGGCCAAAGAGGCCGCGGGTGCCGCAGCCGAGGGCATCGCCACCGGGTCGAGCGCTTTGCTCAACTCCCTCCGCGCGCGCGAACGCGAACTCGACACGCTCGATCTGGAAATCGACAACGGCGTGACCAGCGCGATCACAGAAGTCACGCCTGCCCAGGCGCGTGAACTCCTCGCCTGCATGAAATTCATGATTGGCCTCGAGCGTATCGGGGATCTCTTGCTCAGCTTCGCCAATAGCGCTCTATCGGTCAGCGGGCGCATCGACTCCGAGGACACTCGCGACCTCACGCAGATGGCGACGATCCTCGAGAAGATGCTCACCGACTGCGGCGATTCTTTCTCCGAGCGCGACGTCAGCAAGGCGGTGGAAGTGTTGCGGGCTGACGCTGAAATGGATCGCCTGCGCAACCTGATCTTCCTGCGCCACATTGAGAATCCCGAAAACGTTGCTCGCCAGGCCAGCCTGCAAGTCATTTTCATGACCCAGTCCCTCGAGCGCGCCGGCGATCACGCCAAAAATCTCGCTGAAGAAGTCTGCCACTTTGTCAGCGGACGCCCCGTCCGCCACGTTCTCATCGCCTACGACAAGCCGGTCGAGCAGATGTTCATCGACTATCTTCGCCGCCGCGAAAACAGCCACTAAAAGCCGATCGACATTACAGAACGAGGTTGCCCCACCCTTTTCGCGACTTTTGCGAAAGGGTGGGGATTTTGACTTGCGTACTTACCGTCACCGAAACAAAGAGCGGTATCGTCACTTCACGCTCAATGCGATCGTCTGGCTGTGCGTTGCTCCTCCTCCGGAAGCCGTCACAGTAACCATCGATCTTTTGACCGCGGCATTGCCCGCTACCTTGAACGTCAGCACGCTGGTCCCGCTACCGGGCGTTGTGATGCTCACTGGAGAAAACGTTGCAGTCACACCAGTGGGCAATCCGCTAATCGAGAGCGTGACGGCGGATTTGAATCCATTCACCGCCGCAGTGGTCACGTTAATTGGCAACGATCCACCTCGCGCAACAGTCACCTGCGCACCCGCAAGCGACAGCGTGAAGTCCGGACCGATCACCGTTAGAACCAGAGTTTGTGTCTTCGACACTCCGCCGCCCGAAGCGGTCAGCGTGAGCGAATAGACTCCGGCCACTTTGTTCGCCGCTGCGGTCAAAGTGAGTGTGCTGCTCCCTGTGCCAGGCGTCGGAATTGTAGACGGTGCAAACTTTGCAGTCACGCCACTCGGCAATCCGCTGACGGCCAGCGCCACAGGTGAGTTGAATCCGTTGATCGCTACGGCGCTTAGCATGAACGTTGTCGAGCTGCCAGCCGTCACGGTCGCGCTTGCGGAACTCCCGGCCAGTCCAATGGTTGGAACGATCAAGGTCAGCGTGACCGGCTGTGTTTTTGTGACGCCGCCGCCCACGCCCTTCAGTGTCACGGTATAAACGCCAGCGACCGTTGTCGGTGCGGCCTTCAGCGTTACAGTACTCGTCCCGTTGCCGGGAGATGCGATGCTAGCGGGAGCAAAAGTCGCCGTTACTCCAGCAGGCAATCCGGTAGCCGATAATGTGATCGCAGATTTGAATCCACCCGACACCGCCGTCGAACCGAAAGCGTGCTTGGAGTGCCCGCAGTAAGCGTTGCAGCAGTGGTGCTGGGCGTGAGTGTGAAACTCGGCACCGCTACGGTTAATGTCAGGGACGCAGTCTGCGTTTTTCCCCCTCCAGAACCCGTGATCGTGATTGTCGACGCGCCAGCCGGCGCATTGCTCGCGGCACTGACCGTTGCGGTGACTGGAGCGGAAGACGTGATCGTCGCCGATGAAAACTTTACAGTGACTCCTGTTGGCGCTCCACTCGCGGTCAGAGTTGCCGGCGAACTGAAGCCCCCCTGCCCGATCAGAGTGATCGTGACTCTCGTAGAGCCGGCCGGGGCGATTAGCGCGCTCGAAAGATTCGTCGAGAGTGTGAAGGTCGATTGGCTCGCATCGTTCCAGTGATTGACGAGAACGTTCGCATCGACAGAGCCAAGGCCGGTCGCTTCGTCATAACCGCTTCCCGCATTGAATCCTGTGACGCCCGGCACGCTGTTGTTGCCTGTTGCTATATCGTGAAACACAGCTGCTCCGCCCGACGAGAGTTGCTGATTCGCCAGCGCGTAAAACGAAGGATTGGCATTGCCCTGGGCCGATCCCGCATGTTCAAGCACCAGGGCCATGACGCTGGCCACGGAAGGAGCCGCTGCCGATGTTCCGGAAGCATAAAAAACATTTCCCTGGACCTGCACGATATAAGCATCCTGGATGGATCCATGCAAGGCGATGTCCGGAACGTCCCGCTTGCCGTCGGCGGGAACGCCAGGCGCGGCTTGCCATGCGGGCTTGCCGTACAGGATGCTCGTGCCGCCGCTCCCCGCCCACAAGCCGCCACTCCAACTGCTCTCATTCCACGTCGATTCGGGGATGTATCCGAACGCCGACGCTTGACCGGAACCATTGCTGGACGACCAGTACTGGCTCGGGTTGTACGCGTCGTCAAATTGAGTTCCGCCGACACATGTGGTGTAAGGTGTCGAACATAAACCATTCACCGCGCGACCTTGCGAAGCTGTGGTCAGCGATGGCGAGTCGCAACCCGCCGCGCCGTTGTCTCCCGAAGAGACAAACACAGTCATGCCCTGCGCCGCCGCCTGTGCCCACGTACTGTTCCAGAAAGCGTTGCCTCCCGTGCCCAGAGCGGCTTCGCATAACCCATAGCTCAAAGTCACGATCGGCGCGACATTGTGATTCACCGCGTACTGCGCTGACAGGCTGATCCCGTCCATTGAAGCTGTGGATTTTGTGGTGACGAACTTAACGGTCGCATTCCTGGCGATCGCGCCCGCCCATTCCACATCCATCGCCGACTCAAGTTCGTCGTCGCACCATGGAAAGCCGGGGTCCGGCCCGTTAAGAATGATCTGCGGATCGTTCGCAGGAAGGCCTGCATTCGTTCGGAACGTTCGAATGTCAGAGAGCGCGACATCGACTCGTCCGAGCACCGCGATGCTCTGTCCGGTGCCGTCGAGTCCCTGGTTGTAAAGCGGGTTCACGTTGTAGATCGTGGCCCAGTCCTGCGGCATAAGGAAGTGTGCGCCATTCGATGCCGTGTACTGCGGCGCGACCACATGCATGGGCTTACTGCGGAAGTCATGCAGTGAGGCAACTCCGCGCACGACGGACGCCAGCGCCTGCGGAATCTCGGGATCAGTCGCGTTGGCATAGTGCGTCTCGCCGTCGATCCGATATCTGCTCATGGCGACATGAAACGCGCTTTGTACCTGCGATGATGTTCCACTGAATACAACTGTGCGCCGCGAGGCAGGAACCTCTTCCACATCCATTCCGAAAGACTTCAGCCACGCGGCCACCTGCTGCAGGTCATGTTGCGAGATGCCAAAACGTTTTCCGAATTGTTCCGGTGTCAGCCACTGATGGTAAAACTGAGAGCCGGGGTCGTGTTGCGCCCGAATCAACTCTTCCAGTGCGGCATCCTGCTCCGGCGAAGGGGTAAGCACCAACACCATTCTCCCCATATAAAGGTCCGGCGCCGCTCGACCGATAGAGTATTCAGATCGGGCGAGCGGATGTCGCTGGCCAGACAACACAATTCGGTGGCTGTTCGAGATCGGCGCGGAAATCCGGTCGACAGGCTGAACGGATAAGAGAGCTTTCATCGAGGCGCCAGTCGCCGTCGTTTGCGGCGATGCCAGCGGTGCAGCGGTGAGCGCGAACAGAAGCAGAATGACAGTCCATCCACGTCGCATAAGCACCTCAAAAAAGTTGTAGTTGTCGGAAAAGAAAGGGAAGGCCACTCTGATCCATCGACAGGATTACGCCGAACTTCACAGCACGATGGTCGCTTTCGATCACACAAGTAACGAAAAAAGGTAACGGAGCTGCTTTCGAACGCGCGCGCAACCGTGGAAGAGCGGCCCTTCAGGGCCGCGCCAGACTCACCCTGTAACAAGCGCGCTTTAGCGCCCGTATACTCCCAACCTCAAATGAATCTCTTCGTGCATTGACACCCTTCCGTCCGGCTTCTACCATCCCATGCAAATCCCGATCGTCGTGCGCCGTGCGCGGGTGTGCGTGCATCGATCGTCCAAAGGGCGTGCTATGAAACCTTCTCTTTGTAACTTAAGAATTCACAACAGCGTTCGTTCATCGCAAAACGGCACGGCGCGCATCGCACCACTTCTTGCCATTCTTCTCCTGATCACCCTCGGCGCAATTGCCATGCCGCAGTATCAGGATCACGATCATGACCGCGATCACGACCGCGACCGTGATCACGATCGCTACGGTTTCCTCACAGTGGGCCGCGAGCAATTCGCGCGCGACTTCGGTGGCGGCCGTGGCGGACGTCCCGCACCCGACGCGCAGTGCGAACCCGGCTTCGTGGCGGTTGGCTTTCATGTCCAGACTGGAGAATATTTCAACGAGGCGTGGCTCGATTGCTCGCCGATTCGTCCCGACGGTTGGTTGGGAGATGAACACCGCATGACGGGCAGGACGGGAAGCCCCGGTGGACGCCCCGTTCACGACGCTTACTGCCCAGAACACTTCGCCTTGCGCGGTATGCGCGGGCGCACAGGCGCGTCCATCGACGAAGCCGTGGGAGCATGTAGCCCGCTGCGGGAGATCGCCGATCGCCGCCGCCGTCCTCGCACGCAGTGGACGCAGTCGGTGACGCGCCCGAATCCCGGCGGCCGCCCCGTGGGAGCCGACTGTCCTCCCGGTTCGGTGGTGACCGGTCTCCGCTCGAATAGCGGAGAGTATATGGATCACCTATGGCTTCTCTGCTCAGAGTTGCGCACTGGACGTTAGGCGCATTGCTTGGCTGATTCGACCTTGGCGTGAGACGGAGCGATCGCAGGACGCTCCGTCGCGCGCTCGCCTCTCCGAATCAGCACTATCGCTCCTAGAATGGCAACCGAGGCCAGAGCCACTCGGACCGTGAGCCCTTCCGATGCCAGCAGCCATCCCAACAATACGGCGACAACCGGATTTGCGTAAGTGTGAGTCGCAACCAATGCCGGTGGGCAGCGCTGCAGTAGCCATGTGTATGCGGTAAAAGCAACGATTGATCCGAAGACGATCAGATACGCCAATCCCAAAATTGATTTCAGAGAAATCGCGGACCAGTGCAGGCCGTGAAATTCGCCCGTCGCTCCAGCCGCGAGTAACAGCATAGCCGCGCCGCACACCAGTGGCACCGCCGTGCGCGCGAGCGCGTCGTCAGGCAACTTCATCTTCGGCGTGATCACGACTCCCAGGGCCCACGAAAGCGAACCGACCAGCACAGCGATCATTCCCCACAGGCTTGTGTCTTTTGAAGACACTTCGAGTCCAGTCAGGATGGCGACGCCAACCACTCCCAATCCCAAACCAAGTGCACTCATGCGGCTGATTTTCTGCTGGCCCGTCATCCATGCGAGTACAAGGATGAACATTGGTTCAGTCGCAATAAGCAGCGCGGCCAACCCAGATCCGACGTGCTGTTCCGCCCAGTGCAACGTGCCATGGCCAATCAAAAAGAACAGGCCACCGATGACAATGCCGGAGATCCAGTGCTCGCGCTTGGCGCGAAAGCCGCGCGCATAAGCCCACGCCAGCAGGACGGCTCCCGCTACTGTGTGACGAATGCCTGCGGTGACCAGCGGAGGAATGGTTTCAACCGCATAGCGAATCGCGAGATAGGTGGATCCCCACACGATATATATGGACGCAAAAGCGAGCGCCACCTTGATGGCGTCGCCGCGCTCGCGAGTCATGGCGGACGAATTGGATTTGGATTCGATCACGGGTCGACCTCCTAATATGTAGCATCTTTCCGCAGCAGTCCCGCTCCGATTTAGTGACGTCGAACCGCGCATGACGGACAGCCGAGAGCGGCTGTCTCCGCATTTCGACTCGCGAATTAGAGCCATTCGTTGAGCGGCATTTTCGAGGAACATAATCTAACCGTTAAAATAACAATTACAGGTTACATGAGAGATTATGCCAGCTCTGCTAACTTGTCAATATAGTTTTGATGGTTAGATAATGTAGACCGACACAGAAAATCATGGAGAAGCGCACAAGAATCAAACATCGCCGGCCGCCCCGATTTGATCTGGTCGCGGGAGTGGTGTGTCTTGACTTCATCAACACGCTCGACGATCGCTTCAGTAGCGAGCCGAAGGAATTGCTTGCGAGCTATCTCGATCTCGGGCGTTTCGCGGAAGATACCGGAGTTCTTTCGGAGGTAGAAGTGGATGCTCTCTTTACGAAGAGCATGCATGCGCCAGAGGCCGCGCAGAAGGCGTTGTCCTCAGCCATAAAAATGCGGGAGGCGATGTATCAGGTCTTCTGGGCGCTGGTCACGAAAAGGCCCGTGCCGCGCTCCGAGCTTTATGTGTTGAACAGTTACATTCAGACTGCGGGGCAGCACATGAACCTGGTGGCGGCGACTCCGCATTTTGAATGGCAGTTCGATTCCTCCGGATTCTCCGCGCCTCTGTGGCCCATCGCGCGATCCGCAGCGGACTTGCTCGCGTCCGATCAATTGCCATTTGTGCGTGCTTGCGCCTCGAAGACTTGCGAGTGGCTCTTTCTGGACGAAAGCAAGAATCACCGCAAGCGCTGGTGCGACATGACGAAATGCGGAAACCGCGCCAAGGCGCGTCGCTTCTACACACGAAAGAAGAAAGCCTCATCATGATCGCTTCTGTCCGGAGATCCAAAACTCTAAACGCTGAGATCGTGGCGTGACGACCCGCAGGGAACGCAGACTTTGAAGTGGACGTTTCTGAACAGATCGAAAGAGACCTATCCTTGCTGATCAGGCGATAGAATCTTAGCCTTCTCGGGAGGCTCCATGATTTGTCGCTACTTGGTTGCAGGTTTGGTCGTCCTTGGGTCGAGCATGGCATTCGCGCAGAACGTTGTTCACTACACGACGACGAATGCCAACGTGAAATATGTATTTGCGACGGCGGAGCCGGTGTTGCATTTGAAGGCGGGAGAGATTCTCGACACGAATACTCTGGACTGCTTTGGCAACGGGCTGAAGAAACCCGGCGACACGCTGAGTATGGCGAAGGGGGACAATCCGCTGGCCGGGCCGTTCTATGTAGAAGGGGCGGAGCCGGGGGATACGCTGGCGGTGAAGATTCTCGATTTGCAGGTCGATGGGGACACGGGCATCGGAGCGTTTGCTCCGGGATTCGGCGCGATCAACGAAACCAACTACACGCCGATGCTGCACGACGCCGTTGCCGGAGAAAGTCTGGTTCTATCCCATCGACCACGCGGCGAACACGGCGACGTTCAAGGCGCTCGATTCGGATTTCTCGGTGAAGATTCCGGTGCATCCGTTCTTTGGATGTATTGGCGTGGCCCCGGCGAACGGCGAAGCACGGAGTTCCGTTGTTCCGGCGGAGTTTGGCGGGAACATGGACTCTCCAGAGGCGAGCGTCGGCAACACCGTTTACTTTCCGGTGAACGTGAAGGGCGGGCTGCTTTACCTGGGAGATGGGCACGCGGCGATGGGCGATGGAGAGATCGCCGGGACCGCGATTGAAGTCCCGCTGAAGGCGCGCGTGCAGGTCAACGTAATCAAGGGCCGGACGATTGCGTGGCCGCAATTTGAGAATGATGACGCGATCATGACGGTGGGCGCGTATCGTCCGGTGGACGATGCGGTGCGGATCGCGTTCACCGAACTCGTGCACTGGATTCACAAGGACTATGGATTGTCGGAACTCGACGCGTATGAGTTGTTGTCGAAGGTGGGGAAGATCCATTTGAACGAGATGGTAGATCCGAATTACGTGGTGGTGGCTTCGGTGGAGAAGAAGTATTTGCCGAAGAAGAAGTAGAGTTTCTGGATTCGAGTTTCAAGGCTAGGGACGCGAAGCGGATCCTTTGTCCGAGAGAACCGCAGGGGCTAAAGCCCAGATTATTTTCGCGCTTTGACGCGGCGCTGAAGCGCCGCTCTTCCACAGAGAACCCTTCGCCGCTTCGCGGCTGGACAGTCGGGGCCGCTCTTGCCACATTGATGAAATTTCTTCGTCCTTAACTGAAAAACCCCACCCTGTCGCATACACCGCGACAAGAGTGGGGCACCCTCTCTTTGATTCTTGCTTCTGCTTTCTCCTTCTTAGCCTTTGACGATCTTCTTCGAACTCGCGTCCCAGACTGCTGTGGTCTTGTTGAAGTAGGAGAAGTTGGCCAGGTGGCATCCGATGGCGGCGTTGTTGCCGAAGACTTCGTTTTCGGCGACGGGCTTACGGCTGCGGACCGCGTTGTAGAAGTTAGCCTGATGATCGACAGTGTCGCTGTATCCCGGAGGCGTGGCGTAGGATTCGCCTTCGGCGTCGATCTTCGACTTGAGGGCAGCTGGTTCCGGATGCTCCTCGTGCCACTTCTGCAGGTACTGGTCGCGCAGCGCCTTTGGCCATCCGAATACTGAGTAGCCTTCGGGCTCAGGACGCGTGTCCTCGGGCTTATAGCTTAGCGTGTTGTCCTTGATGATCATCGTGCCCTTGGTGCCGTAGAAGCCGATGAACTCTCCACCCGCGTTGTTCAGATTGCAGCGCAGGGTCACGCGGCAATTCGGATAGTCGTAGAGCGTCTCGATGAGATCGGGGAACTCGCGTCCATCCTTGAAATGGTACAGGCCGCCACTCGAGATGGCGCGTTGCGCGGGTTCGTTGATGCCGGCGATGAACTGGATGCCCGAAAGCAGGTGGACGAAAAGATCTCCGCCGAGTCCCTCGCCGTAGTCGGTGAAGCAGCGCCAGCGGAAGAAGCGGATCGGATCGAACGCATGCTTGGGCGCGTCGCCGAGGAAGGTATTCCAGTCGATCGTCTTTTCGCTGGCATCGGGCGGGATGGGATAGACCCAGGCGCCGCTGGGTGTGTTGCGGTCCCAGTAAGCGTTGATCGAGAAAACTTCGCCGAGCTTGCCGGAGTCATAAATCTCTTTTGCCTTGGCATAGAGCACGGAGCTGACGCGCTGGCTGCCGACGGCGACCATGCGCTTGTTCTTGTGCGCGGCTTCGACCATGGCGAATCCATCTTCGACGGTGTGCGACATGGGCTTTTCGCAATAGACGTCTTTGCCGGCGGCGACCGCGTCTTCAAAGATGTGACGGTGCTGGTGGTCCATAGTGGCGATGAGGACGGAGTCAACGTCCTTGCGATCGAGGATGGTGCGATATTCGCGCGTCGCGGTGACGCTGGGATTGTTCACGGCCTCGCGGGCGGCGGTGTGGCGTCCATCATAAAGATCGCAGACGGCGACGCACTGGATGCCGGGAACGCTGAGGGAAGCCTGGAGATGTTCGCATCCACGAACGCCGGTGCCGATGGAAGCGAAGCGGATAGTGTCGCTGGGCGCAACCGGGCGCGCGGAGGCGAAAAGTTGTTTCGGTTGGAGGAGGACCTTCGCGGCCGAGGCGGTGGCGACAGCGCCGGCACCGAGATGGATGAACTGACGACGACTCAGGGGGTTTTTGAACATTTCGCTTTCGCCTTCCGGCGTGCCGTTTTAAAGCTGCATGCACGCGCGTGAGAAATATTACGCCGGAATTATCCCACAAGGAAGCCAGAAACTAAATCGATATTGTTGAGGCATTCAAACGTTTCTGTGAAAACAGAGTCAGATTTGGGAAGCACATCGATTGACGGGCGGTTGGCTCGCGGGTAGGAACTCGACTGCATCAAAAACAAAAAGATTGAGACGGGTGGCTAAACAGCTTCGTTGTCAGAGATCCGAATAGATGCTGTCCTGGCGGCGCCGTGAACTTCATGATTGACCGCAACGATCTGCATCCTTGACCGGTGCCGCACGACGTGGGATAGTCACAGCGCTTTTACGTGGGCCTGCCACCTTGCAATCCGAACTTGCTTTCCGAGGAGTATTCCGTGTGTCGATTCGAATGCACCGTCTAGCGCTAACGACGTCCGTGATTTTGACTCTCGCCTCCACTCTTTGCCCGCTGGCCTCAGCGCAGCGTGAACGCATCCTGCACAACTTCGCGAATAACGGAAAAGACGGCTTTGGCGCGATCGGAAGCGCAAGCTTCGACCATAACGGAAATATGTGGGGGACCACGGCGAAGGGCGGAGTTTACAACGCTGGAGCGATATTCAAGATGAACAGCCCTGACGGTGCGTGGAGCCAGGAAGCTGTCGCCCACAGTTTCAACCCCAACAACGGCGATGGGTACGAGCCATACGGAGGAGTGATTGTCCCTTTCACGGGATTTGATGTGCCGCTCGGAGATGCTTTCGGGACGACGTTTCTCGGAGGAGCGTATGGTGCAGGCACGATTTATGCGCTGATTCCAAACGCAGATCACATAGGCTTCACCGAGTCGGTGTTACATAGCTTCAACCCGAACGGCGTCGATGGCGCGAATCCGGGAAATAGCCTGGTGGTCGACGGCAGCGGGAATCTTTACGGAACAACGACTGCAGGCGGCGCAGGCAATGTGGGCACGGTTTTCGCGCTTGAGCCTGATGGGCAGGGCGGATGGACCGAGCAGATTCTCCACAGCTTTAGCGACAACGGAGTGGATGGAGCAGTTCCATGGTCTAGTCTGCTTATCGATGTCAGCGGCAATGTGTGGGGCACGACTAGTCGAGGCGGCGCAGATAATTGTGGAACTGTTTTCGAGTTGGTTCCTCAGTCCGATTCGACGTGGAGCGAAACGATCATCCACAGCTTCGCGCACAATTCGACTGACGGCTGCCGCCCTTTGGCGGGCCTTGCAGGCGACGCATTCGGCCCTGGAATATTCTGGGGCACGACCAACATCGGAGGCGCCTCGAACTTTGGAACGATCTACAGCCTCACCGACTCCGGCGGATCCTGGGTGCAAGCGGTGGTGTATAGCTTTGCCAACAACGGCGACGGAGCACACCCAGGCTATGGCCCGCTTGCGACTCACGGCTTTGGAAATGAGAGCGGCGTCACCATTGACGGCGGCGCGGGCGGAGTCGGCGCGATCTATACGTGGGGATCGCAGGGCGGCGGTCTTGCGGTGGATTACAGCTTTCGGCAGGGCGGCAAGACCGACGGCTATCATCCCTACGGAGGTCCGGCCCTAGACCTGTTCGGAAACTTCTACGGCACGACTCGAGATGGTGGTACCGATGGCGGAGGCGTCGTTTACAGAGAAGCGCCCGGTCCTCCGCTCTAGAAAATTTCGCCGGACCTTACGTGAGGCCTTAAGCCGTCGTGCGAATTCGGGTTGGCGCACAGTGTCCCCGAGTATCACGGCCGATCCATCGCGGGCTCTCTCTGTTGTTTGCGCGCCTCCGACTGGACTCTGCGGTAGCGCAGTTCTTCTTCATTCCGTAGCCCCAGTGAAGAAGCGCAGCCCGAGGAGAATGAGTTGGGATCGGGTGAGCGCTGCGCGGCAACCCTTCAGGAGGAGCCGAGGATGTCCCGTTCCGAAGCGGCTGTCACGGGATCCCCGGGGCTGTTCGTGAAAACGCGAGTTTCTCAAGATGACGCCTCGTACGATTCCCAGTGCAAACCGGCCGTTTTACGAAACTGAGCACTTTTGGCCAGACTTCAACATGGTGCGAACGATAACGTTCGGGGTTGAACCTCTTGCAACCGCTACGCGATCCAGCAGGAAATTTCCAAGGGACGATGGAGAAATTTTGATACCAACGATCAAAGCAATTCCCGCTCTCTGCCTCTTTCTCCTGAGCGCAAGCGTCACGAGTGTTGGTCAGGACCTGCCGAATTCGAAAGATCCGGCAGGAATGAAGCGATACGAAGGGAGCGAACTGATCGGCTATCGCGCTCCCAGGTTCGATGAGTATCTATTGCCGCTTGGTCCACCAACGAACCTTAGTCCGCCTGCATATGAAAAGAGCAAGCCGATCGAGGGGCAGGTGAGCTACTACACCTATCTCGCTCCAGCCGGGCGGTCACCCGCAGAACTATTTCGAAATTACAAGCAGGAGTTTCAGCGGCTGGGAGTTACGGTTCAGTATGAAAAGGATCCAGGGCAGCCCGGTGACTTCGGCAGCACCTTTGACACGATCGATACGGACTGCGATCTGGCACAAATACTCACTTATGACGGAGCCGAGGAACGGTTGATGGTGGGCCAGACTCGGGATTCCAAGCCTACCTACTACATGGTCTTCGTAACCGCGTACAACGATGGCGTTATTCCGGAGCGCCTACAGGGGAGAGTTGAAAAGGGCCGTGCCCTCGCTCAACTCGTAGTCGTCTCGCCCGACGTGATGGAAAAGAAAATGGCCTTCCTGAATGCAGACGACATGAAACATGCAATTCACGATTCAGGCGAGGTAGCGGTTTACGGCCTTTACTTCGATACCGACAAGGATGCAATCAAGTCTGAGTCGCAGTCTTCCCTGGCTGAAATCGCGAAGCTCCTAAAGAGCGAGCCATCTCTGCGATTGCATATCGTCGGACACACGGACAACCAGGGGAAGCCGGACTATAACCTCGACCTGAGTCACCGGCGTGCAGTCAATGTCGTCGCAGAACTCAACAGTAAGTTTGGGATCGGGCCCAACCGGCTCGATGCTTTTGGTTGCGGCATGTATTCTCCCATCGCATCCAATGAGGCGGAAACTGGTCGTGCCAAGAACCGCCGCGTTGAGTTGGTGGCGTGGTAGATGCAGTACGGTCAGTCGATCATGGGCATTATCTGATGGACGGGTTGATCGATCGGAGGACTAGCGGTCGTACACCGAGCTGCGCGGACCGGAATGGCGGGCGGCGTCTTCCATCTCATCCAGCTTTTTGCGTTGTTCGTCGATTTCGAGTTGAAGCTGAGCGGCTTTGTCCTGCTGGGCGGTTTGATAGCGATTGTAAGCGCCTTGTGCGTTTCGGTTGGCGCGGAGGGCTGCGTCGATCTGATCCAGGCGCGCCTGCAGATTTGCGATTTTGGTTTCCTGCTCTTTAATCTGCTTTTTCCACTGCTCGCTGTGTTGAGTGTTCGCCGCCACGTTGGTATCGGTTGTGGTCGCGGTGAGCCGGCTGCGCGGCGGCAAACCTAGTTCGGGCTTGCCCTCGGGACTTTCGCCCAAATCCTGGTTGGTGATCACTTTGGGTTTTACGCCCGTGGCATCGTGCGTGGCCTTGGCCTCTCGGTTCTCTCGCGCGATGTCGGCAACCGACTGCGCATAGACGGGCAGACGAAGCAACAGCCCGATGGCCATGATTTTCAAGAATGATCGCTGCATGCTCCCTCCCGTTGCGGTCGCGCTGACAAGATTCTCAAATGTTAGCCCGGTAGCGGTCAGTTTGTTGCTCCACTTTTGAGCGCAGGGCAAACCGAAGTACCAGGCCTCGGATGACCGGGAGGCCGCCTGTGGCTCTGGGAACGAAGGTGACTTCAGGGATGTTACGGGTGGGATCCCTTTATTTTCTCAGGCCAGGAAGAAGGTGAACTGCCGAGCGAGACCTCGACGGGCACGTGATTCGGTCCGTGCGGGATCCGAGGCCCGCTTGTGAAAAACGCGCCCTTCGGTCCTTTCCTTCTCAGAGACAACCTTCGACTTCGAAGGTTGTCGCCTCAATGCTGATGGGGAATTGTGGCCGGTGCGCCGCCCGGAAGACCGAATGCGGAAAGGTCGGAGTTCGAGCCGATGTAGACCATTCCGTTTACGACAGTAGGAGAAGAGGTTGCCCCGCGATTCGAACTCCACAGCTTGGCGCCGGTGTTGGCATTCAGTGCGTAAAGTTTCCCATTAAACGACCCGACGTAGACCACTCCATTGGCCACCGCGGGCGCATCGGAAATTGCACTACCGGTTGCGTAGGTCCAGCGTTTAGCGCCGGTGGTCGCGTTAATTGCGTAGACTTTACCGTCCGAGCCGCCGGCATAGACGGTTCCATTCGCGATCGCCAGGCCGGTCTGCACCAGGGAGCCACCCGTAGGGAATTTCCACTGCAAGGCTCCCGAAGAGGCATTGTAGGCATACAGATTACTGTCGTCGGAACCCACATAGACGACACCATTGGCGACCGCGGGCGAACCGGTGCCGATGCTGCTTCCGATGGGAGCGCTCCACAGAACGGCTCCTGTCTTTGCATCGAGGGCGTAGAAATTAGAATCCCCACCAGCAAAGTACACAATGCCGTTCCAAACAGCAGGTGAGCAGAAGTCGTCTTCCGACGTAGTAGGAAAGCTCCAGACCAAACTTCCGTCCGACACGCTGAAAGCGTAGAGAGTACCGGCTTGATTCGCGGTGTACATCATTCCGTTGGCAATGGCGGGCGAGCCCGCCTCGATGATTGGGCTGCCAGTGGGAAAGCTCCACAGGAGGTTGCCTGTGGCGGCATCGAGTGCGTAAACGATCCCGGCGTCATCCCCGATATAGACCACTCCATTGACCACTGCCGGCGAGGCCGTGAGCGTATTCGACCCGGTGACGAAACTCCACATAGCCAAACCCGTGGTTGCGTTTCGGGCATAGAGAACCCCGTCATTCGCGCCGAAATAGATCACGCCATTCACGATCGCAGCGGAAGATGACACGGTCTGACCGGTAGTGAAGCTCCACTTGAGCTTAAGGTTCTTCACATTCTTCACGCCAAGCACCTTCTCGTCTCCATTCCAACGCCGCATGTTCTGCTTGTGAAATTCGGCCCAGTCGCTCTGGACAGTCGGTTGTTTTTGCGCAATTGCAGGGACAAGCAGCGAGGGAATGCCCTGACTGCTGTCAGGAATTAACGGAGCGTCCTGACTTGATGCGAAGGTCGAAAGGCAAATAATCAAGATCAGCGATGAAGTGTAGACGCGCGTCATGTTGAGCCTCCAATTGGGATGGAACTGTTTTGTGGTGCCGGGCCCGCGAAGATGTTCAATCAAGCCGGAGGAGAGAGGCGAGGGATGAAACGACTGAACCAGCACACTCTGTCACAGGCGACCGAGACTGTCAACTCGAGGGAAAGTTCGGTAGTGGGGGTTTTGAAAAACCGCCACTACCCTGAGGTGCAAGTACGAACTTCGGTCTCGCGAGGCGCAAAGATACCTCTTCAAAAATTCAAACTCGGAATCGGCAAGTTGGTTGGGCTGAAAACAGGCGGGGAAAATTGAAAGGGCCGTGACATTGGTTATGCTCTATCCGCATTGCTTCGGGGATGGCGAGTTGCCAACTCTGTGGAACCCGAGCAACTGGTCAGGTGTCTTTCTCTGATGAAGGCAGGGTGCGAGAGTAGGGTTGTCGAGTCACCGGGAGAGTGTCCCAAGTTGTCGCCAAATTACGGGTATGCGCGGGTTATCGAAGATGTTTGGCGCGAGTCCGATTTGATCGAGTGCCTCATTCTCATCGGTCTTACGCTTATGTTCGCCTACACCGCTTTTATCACCGTCCGCTTTTTCTGCCGCTACTTCTTGGCCCGCCGGCAGTTTTTCGTTTCCTTCGCCGACTCCGCACCTGCGTCTGAGCAAATCAAGAAAAATCTCGTTGCCAGTTTGAGCCGCGGTGTGGAGAACTTGAAATCGATTGCGTGGGCCGCGCCATTTCTCGGGCTGGCTGGCACGTCCTACGGCGTGCTGGAGGGATTTTACCGTCTCGGCTACGAAAAATACGGCGGGGTCGGATCGATCGTTGCAGACATTGGGATCGCTCTGGTTGCAACGGCCGCCGGGCTGACCGTAGCCATCTTGGCGGCTCTCTCGCACAACATTCTTCGCATAAGCCTGGAAAAGTTCGAGAACTCTCCGAACACGCTCATGGAGACAGCACCACGTTCGTATGGGTTTGCACAGACGTTACCCCTGCGTAGACGATTTTCAGGTTTTCCAGCGTTTGCGCTGATCGGGGCGCCGGTACTTGCACTTCTGATCCCGATGTTTGCGCTCATGCTGCGCTCGCCAATTTCTATGGGGCTACCAGTCCACCTGCTGAAAATGGGCGCGACCGACCATGACTCGACCGCAATCGTCATTAGCGTGATCGGCACCAGCTTCGTCGACCCAAGGTTGGATGGGCAATCGCCAGTGTTGGTGAACTCGAAGGCAACAAAGTGGAACGAACTCGGCAACACGCTACGAGATCAACTCGAGATTCATCCACACTGGATCGTGTACGTCACCGCGGAAGACGGCGCGCCGTGGTTACATGTTGCCTACGCGATTGATGTAGCGCGTGGACTTCGGGCTGAGGTTGGGTTGCTGACGGAGATGCCTGGGATTACCTCCAACCGTAAACCTAAAGGTAAGCGTGGCCACAGAATTTGAAGGCAGTGAGATTTGAAACAGGCGGGAAAAAATTGAAAGGGCCGTGACATTGGTTATGCTCTAGCCGCTCGCTCCTGCGAGGGAGCTTACAGCGTGGAAGCATGTACCGTCACGACCCCTTGATGCGATCACTGCTTTCGCAGTTCCAAACCCCAACTGCCCCTCGCAGAGCCGTCGGTTTTTTCAGGTCCGGTCACCTAGCAGGTCGCCCCGCCTGGCTGATCACTCAGTCTTTCGGACTGGCTCGTTTTATTGTGCCAACCCTTTCGACCGTCGACGCAATTCACATTAACAGACAAATAAAAAACGTCAACGCAAACTAATTGTGCAGCGGAGACTTTCCAAGCTGTGCATAAATGAAAATGCAAATGCATGTAAATGCGGAAACTTAGTTCCGCGCGAATTCAATCGGTCCTCGATATACACAGAAAAAATCACAGGCGACATTGCGGACTGCAAGACGATGAAAGGGAACTGAATATTCATCTTGACGATGAATCAAGATGAGCGCATCGTTTTAGTTGAAACGTTCCGCTTTGAAATCATCGACAACAAACGTGATCGCCGAACTGGTGGCGTATGTAGATGGCGGGTGCCTGGGCAATCCGGGGCCGTCGGGTATCGGCGTGATCATTAATGGCGGCGGGGATCCAGTGCGCATCGCCAAATGGATCGGTCACCAGGACAATAATGTTGCCGAGTATGCCGCTTTGATGGAAGCGTTGCAGTATGCCGTGCGCCGCAAAGCCAGCAAACTGCATGTCTATTCCGATTCCCAGGTTGTGGTGCGGCAGATGACCGGCGAATATGTTTGCCGGAGTCCACGCCTGTATTCCCTCCACTGGACCTGCCAGAAGCTGGCCCGGTCGCTAAAGTTTTCCATCTCGCACGTGAAGCGTGAATTGAACATCGAAGCGAACCGGCTGGCGCAGCTGGCGGTCAGCCAGCGTGCCTCCAGTTCCTGATATCGCTCCTTTCTTGATTTCTGCCTGAAGACTGGCCTGCCTATTCAGCTAAGTTCCTGGGAACGATTGGCTTAGCACCTCTGCGCCACCGATCTTATTGACAGCGCGCAGGTTGCAAGTGAGACTTGTGTTAAGCGCCGTGCCACGATACGGCACGGGGCCCCCTGGGACGACAAAAATCCTCGAGGTGGCACAAGCGTCGAAGATCTGGAGAACAGTTTGCACGAAGGCATTGCCAATTCGCATCCGCACGCGGCCGACAGGGCCGGGGTACGTTTTCCGGGCGAAGACGGCGGACGTTCGCTCGTCCAGATGGCGCAGCGCGATCTGGATGCCGCCTTGCAATTGCTGGCGGATCGGGCGCAGTACATCACTGGCGCCACGGGAGCGGCGATCGCCCTGCGGCGCAATGGGATGGACGACATGCTCTGCCGCGCTAGTACAGGGTCGAACGCCCCGGAACTGGGAGCGCTTCTATCCACAGAGTTCGGGCTGTCTGGAGAGAGCGTGCGCACACGGCGAACCCTGCGCTGCGATGACGCGGAACGCGATGCGCGAGTGAACCGCGAGGTGTGCCGGCGGCTGGGAATTGCGTCGGTGGTAGTGATGCCGGTTGTCCACGACGACGAAGTCCTGGGAGTCTTCGAACTTTTTTCGGGGACGGCGAACGCTTTTGGCGAGCGCGACCTGTCGGCGATGCAGCGGCTCAGCCAGATGGTGGAAACAGCAGTCCGGCTAGCGCAGGCTACCGAAGCTTTGCCGGAGCGTCTGCAAGCCAACGATATATCCGGGGCGGAGTCGACGGCCGCAGAGGCTGACTCGGACATTGGCGAAGAGATCTTAGATGTATCTGGTTTGGAATTGCCGGCCGCAGCGGCACCGGCGGAGGACATCCTGCCGTCGGTGGAGCTCGCGGAGGCACCGAGTCCCGCAGTCACTCCGGTTGAACTTGTGAATGTTGTCGCGGACGCAGCCGTTTTGGCGCCAGCAACTGAAACTCCGGTCGCACCTTCGTCCGGCGTCCCGAGCCCGGACTCTGTTCCCGTGCAAACCGCCTCAAGCGCTGCCGCAGAGGTCACGCAGCCAGCTTTCGCTGCCGTTGAAGAGACCAAGGTTGAACAGCCAAAGATAAAGACAGAAGAGGCGGCGACCAAGAAGAAGCTGTTCTGGTCGGCGGCGATGGATATCGGACAGGCCGGAAAAGCGGGACCGCCGGATCAGACGCTGGTTCCTCCGGTGATGCGCGGATTGAGGAAGTGCGAAGCATGCGGCTTCCCGGTTTCCGCGGGGCGCGTGCTATGCGTGGAATGTGAAGAGCGAAGATTTCGCGGCCAGTTGAAGCGGCCTTCTGCGACCGGGAGCGAGCCATCCTCCGGATCGGCGGCGGGCCGAGGTGTTTCAGTTGCGAATGTCGTGTCTGCGAATCCTCCGGTGCCGCACAAAATGGCGGTCGAGCCGCTCGCGCCGGAAAGAGCAGAGCCTGAGTTGGTGCTGAGCGCAGGAATCGCGTCTCCCCCGTCATGGATCTCGACGCACAAGGTCACGGTGGGAATCGTGCTCGCGGTTGTCGCTTCGATCGCCGTCGTATTACTTTTTCGGTAGAATTCTTCCTAAGGCTTCACTTCGTCCTACAAAACCTCCGTCCATTCATGCGTCTTTGCTGCCGCTAAGTCACATCTTGTGGACTCACATCTTGACAACACCAACAAGTCTGCTAAAGTGCGGGGAAAGGATTTCACATTACGAATCGCAACGTAGGTGACCTCGAAATGAAGAATGTCTACGAAGTCTTGCGGCAAAAAGAGATGGAGCTGACGCGTCTGGAGAAAGAAGTGGAGGCGCTGAGGCTGGTGGCGCCGTTGCTGTCGGAGGAGAAAGAGATGGCCGCCGACATTTCGAAACCTGCCTTAGCCACCGCGGTCGGTGGACCGCAAGCTGCGCCGGCGCGGATTTCGATTCCGGCTGGACCGCCGATTCCTCCACCTCAACCGGTGCGTGCGGCGGGTTGGGAAGATACAGCGAAGCGCTGGCCGTAAACGGTCGTTTGTCTCGCGAAAGTTCGAGTTCTATTTTCAGCCCGGGATTCTTTCCGGGCTGAACTGTTTTAGGCCGGCCGCATCCCGAAAGATGGTTTCGGGGCCTCTGCGGCTGGCTGATCCCTCCCGCGAACGTTCCTCTGGCACGCGTCAATTCCGGGAGTACAATTAGGACCATTTTTTCGCGCTTGGGGGATCGATGCCGGGATTTTGTGTGAATTGTGGCACGCCGCTTCAGGGGGCATTCTGCAACAACTGCGGGGCGAAGGCCGTGTCCGCCGCTTCGCCGGTTCCTTCTGGCGCTCCTTTGCAAACACCGCCTCCATCGGCGCCGATGCAGGCAGCGCCCGCCGCTTTCCATGCTCAACCGATTCCATCTCAGCCGCTCGCGCCCCAGCCTCCTCCGCCGATCACGCCGAAGAGTTCGGGCGCGGTAAAGATCGTGCTGTGGGTGGGAGGAATTTTGCTGCTGCTGTTCGTCATCGGAGTCGGCGGCACCATGTATGGCTATTACTGGGTGAAGCACAAGGTTTCAAGCTACGCGTCGGCGATCACCAATGGCACTACCGAGAAGTTGAAAGTTGTTTCGAGCGGAACGTCATGCAGGTTGCTCTCGACGTCGGATCTGCAGCAGGTTCTGGGCGTGCCCATCGAGAAGAGTGCGGAGATTGAGGAAGGGAACGATCCGGGATGCGCGTATTACACGAATGCCGAGGCAATCGGAAAGCTGCGAGCCGCGGCCCTTGCGCATGCGCGGAAGCAGGCCGCCGAGGCGGCGAAGAAGCCGGGCACTAACGGAGATAATCCGCTGGCGCTGCTGAAAGAGACAAATCAGATGGAAGGGATCATGAAGACTCTGACTGGCGACGATGCGACGAATGACGGGCACGTATTCACTTTCACGATCGCGCGCGGATTCGGAAGCGACAGTTGGTCTGGGATGCGACTCGTGGAGGCCGCGGTGCCAGGTTTCGAAGATGTGAGCGGCGTCGGAGACAAGGCCATGATTGGAGCGTTCGGCCACGCCTTCTATGTGCTCAAGGGAGACACCATGGTTCGCATGGATACCGCTCTGGTGCCGGATGCGCGCATGCGCGGTTCTGCGATCGGTAAGAAGATTTTGGGGAACCTGCAGTAGTCTTGTGACGTCCAGCGTCACAGAACGTGAACCACAAAGGGCACGAAGGTTCACGAAGGAAAGCCAAAACTCATGTCACGCTTTGGCGATTTCGCGAAGGGCTGCTAGCAGGCGATCCACTTCGTCGGTAGTGTTGTAGTGAACTAGGCCGATGCGCAGGAAGCCGCCGGTTTTTTCTACGTCGAGGTGCTCGGTCAGGTTGAGCGCGTAGTAGTTGCCGTCCCACGTGAAGAAGCCGCGCTCGCCCAGCTTGGTCGCGACTTCCAGCGGTGTGTGGCCTGCGATCCTGACGGCGAAGGTTCCGCAGCGCCGGTCGAAGCGCGCCGGATCGGTGATTCCATAAATCTTGAGGCCGGCGATTTTCTTCAATCCCTCCATGAGTCGGTCGGTGAGTGCGCGCTCGTGCGTGTGGATGGCCGCGAAGGCGGCTTCGATTGCGTGACGGCGTTCTGTTTTCCCGCCAGCTGTTGATGGTCGAGCACCGCTCGACGGGCGGCCGGGGACAGCCGTCCCCCAATTCTTCTCTGGGCTGCGACCAAGGTTGGCGATGTAGTCCACGCAGGCGGTGATTCCCGCTATGCACTCGTGGTTCAGCGTGCCCCACTCCCAGCAATTCGGAATTGCATTCGTATTGGGGCGGACCTTGTACGGCTTGAAACGCTCGAGATGTTCGCGCTTGCCGTACAGAACTCCCATGTGTGGTCCGAAGAATTTGTAGGTCGAGCAAGCCAGAAAGTCACAGTCGATCTCGGCCACGTCGATGAGCCCATGCGGTCCGTAGTGGACGGCGTCGATGTATACGAGAGCGCCGACCTGGTGCGCGAGCTTCGCGATCTCCTGCACCGGATTGATCGTACCGACGGCGTTGGAGGCGTAGCCGACGGCAACCAGCTTAGTGTTGGCGTTGATCTTGGAAGCAAGGTCGGCCATGTTGAGCGTGCAATCCTGTTCGCGAAATTCTGCCCAGCGGACGGTGACGCCACGGTCCTCGGCCATGGCGAGCCACGGGGAAACATTCGCATCGTGATCGAGGCGGGTGACGAGAATTTCATCTCCGGGCTTAAGTTCGCGGCCAATCGCGCGCGATATCGCAAACGTCAAGGTGGTCATGTTGGGACCGAAGGCGACTTCGTCAGCGCCGCAATGCAGGAAGTCGGCCATGGCGGCACGGGCCTCGGCGATCATTGCGTCGGTGCGGCGGCTGGTGGAGTACGCTCCGCCGGTGTTGGCGTTGTCGCGGCAGAGGTAATCCGAGATCGCGTCAATGACGCTCTGCGGAACTTGCGTTCCCCCTGGGCCGTCTAGGAACGCGGCGGGGTGTCCGTTCACGGTTTGCGAGAGCGACGGGAATTGTGCGCGGATGCGAGTGACATCGAGAGCAGGAGCGGAGATCGTTTCGGTCGGCACCCGTCTATTGTCCGACGGGTCGCCGAGAAAGACAAACTAACGAGAGCTCGCGTGTCCTGTCGATCCTCCGTTATGGGCAGGTGAGTTGGGCGGTGCCCACGACAGACTTTTTCGCATGTATGAGATTCGCAGTTGTATTCGGAATGCTCGGGTCCGCAATCGCTTGAGCCGTGATCGCATAGGTGCCGGCTAGAGACCCGCACTTCGCCAGCCCGTCGCTGTTGAGTGTGGGCGCTCCTTGAGAGCCGTTGGGAAGATACACTCCCCACTGCGCAGGCTGAACCGCAGCCGTCGTCGGCGCTTTGCTGTATTGGCCGGTGGCGGAAAACTGGACTTGGCCATTGGGATAACTTTGGGCATTCGCCGTCGCGGGCGTGATGCTCATGGAGGTGAGTTGCCTCTGGGACGATCCGCACGCGAGCAGTGCGATCGCGATAACAAGTACAAGAAGTAGAGAAGCGGGGGCCGAGGATCTGGTCATGTCAACCTCCGGCGTTGGGATGTGGGTCTGGGCCCGGTACCTAACTAATCGAGGGTATCAAATAGCGATTGGTTGCATGGGCGGGCTAAGCCCCTTCCTGTTTTTGGGACTTTTACGCGGCCCTGAAAGGGCCGCTCTTCCACGAAGCCGCCTTCCGCACGGGCCGGATCTTCCGCAGGGCCCCTTTCACAGCACGACAACCGTGTTTGCTAAGAGACGAACCCGTCCCGCGATTAGTTTTCGCGAGGACTACTGTCGCCTCGAACGGCTCGCACGAAGTCTGCCAGAAGGCCGTACGCTGTCGCGTAAAGGCCGGGATTCTCTTCTGTGATTGCGAGGCCGGGGAAGATGTCGGTCTCGAAATAGATATACGAACTTGTGCCGGCGATCTTTGCCATCGGTTGAGTGCTTAGGATTTTTTCGGGCGCGACGCTGGCTTCGACTCCGTTCGCGGTGCGGCGGGCGCGACAGACCAGCTTGAACGTCCAGCCATCGCGACGGGCATTGCGCAGACCTTGCGGCGTGAGGTCGCGGATGCCATCGCGCGCGATTTGATCGAGGCGGAGCGGAGCGTCGCTGTCGTTCGGCAGCATCAGAACGTTTACGAGTGCGGCAGTTTTCACCGCCGCATCCCAGCCATCAATGTCGTGGGTGGCGTCAGTTTCAGCAACTCCGAGCCCCTGCGCTTTTTTCAGAGCATCATCGAAGCTAAGGCCCTGCTCCATTTCGCCGAGAATCACGTTGGTCGTCGAGTTGAGTATTCCGTGGAACCCTTGCAGGTGAATTGCGGGGAGTTGAGGAAACAAAGAGAAGAGAGGGACGCCGTCCATCACCGTTGATTCGAAGAGAAATTTTCTTCCATGTGCTGCGGCTAAGTCGCGCAGTTCGCGGTAAGCGTAGACGATCGGGCCTTTATTGGCGGTGATGGCATGAGCTCCGTGCGTGAGTGCGGCGCGGATGTGATCGGCGGCGGGTTCGCCGTTTTCCACGTTGAGAGAAGTGGCCTCGAAGAGGATGTCGGCTTGAGCTGCGGCGAGCCAGTCGCGGACGTTGGTTGGGGCTTGGCTGGCGCGAGCGGTCGATGCCGCTTCCGGCATTTCGCGGGCAGGAGTGCCCGCACCACATACTTCGTTTGGGTTAATGCCGTTTGCATCGGCGATCCATCCCAGACGGCGCGAAGCAATTCCCGTGATGCGGTAGGTGATTCCGTAAAGGTCGCGAAGTTCCTTGGCTCGATCTTCGAGAAGGCGGACCAGTGTGCGGTTGACGTTGCCGAAGCCGAGGAAGCAGAGGTTGTAGGGACGATTCATTTCTGAGGGAGGCGGCGATGGTGGCGTCCCGGCGGGACGGTTTCTTTTCTCTCACCTTTCCCCGGCACTGACGTACCGGGCTTTCGCATTCCGCCGCTGCGCAGTGCTTTTAGGCGGGGGTAAAGCCCCTATTCATTCATCAGATTCTTACGCGGCGCTGAAGCGCCGCTCTTTTACTTACCCCATCACTGTGGTGTGTTCAGGCTTGATTTTGTAGACGACGCGGGTTTCGTTGGGCTGGGCATAGGGATACTTGTCGACGCCGAGATATTTTTTCGCCAGCTTGTCGATACTTTCGTCGGCGCCGAGTTCCGTGATTTCGACGACGCGGCCACGAATCTCGAGATAGCGGTAGGGATTTTCGGGGTCGATGATGGCCAACGACACGCGCGGATCGCGGCGGACATTCTTGTCCTTCTGGCGTCCTTTGGCGGAGTTGAAGATGACGTGTTCGCCGTCGTAATCGCACCAGACGGGTGTTACCTGCGGTCGGCCATCGGGCATCAGCGTACCGAGGCTGGCGAAAGCGCGCTTTTGAAACAGATCTTTGTATTTATCAGGGATCGATTGCGACATGAAATCCTCCGAAGAATGCGAATCCAGCAGCATTATAGACCGCAGCTTGCGCGCTTGGCTCCTGCCTCCTAAATCCAAACCGTTTAGCCACTAAGTTCACGAAGCTACGCGACGGAAAACTGAACGAGGCTTCGTGCTATTTTGTGTTCTTCATCTTTCCACTGCTCTGCCAAGGAGGTTCATGATCGCGTCAACACGAATGGTTCGGGCGTTCTATCTGACAGTTCTGATTGTGGCCGGGATGCTTCTACGGTCCTCCGGGGCGAGCGAACCGGAGCAGAAATATCCGCCGACGATTGTGTTTATGTCCGACTTCGGCGTGGTCGACGATTCGGTGGCGTTGTGCCGCGGTGTGATGTATTCGGTTATGCCGGACGTGCGCATCGTCGATCTGACGCACGAGGTTACGCCATATTCGATTCTCGACGGAGCCCGATTTCTTTATGGCGCGACGCCGTATTATCCGGCGGGCACGGTGTTTGTGGTGGTGATCGATCCGGGTGTCGGCAGCGCGCGCAAGGCGATCGTGGCGCATTCAAAGCGCGGGCAATACTTCGTTCTGCCGGACAACGGGTTGCTGAGCTTGGTCGACCAGCGGGATGGAATCGATGCGGCGCGGGAGATTACGAATCCCGACTGGATGATCGGGAGCAAGTTGTCGTCGACCTTTCATGGGCGCGATATCTTTTCTCCGGCGGGAGCGCACGTTGCTCGCGGCGACGATTGGAGCAAGGTAGGTCCGGAAGTCGCGGTGAAGGATCTTGTGCGACTGCAGTTGAAGGCCGCGACGGTAGACGAGCGCGGACTGAAAGCGACAGTGATTGCGACGGACGGTCCGTACGGAAATCTTGTGACCAATGTGGATGCCGAGGATTTTCTCAAACTCGGTTATCAGCGCGGGCAGGATGTGCCGGTGAACGTGGCGGGAAAAGAGATGAAGATTAAGTTTGTGAAGACGTTCAGCGATGTCCCGGTAGGGCGGACGTTGCTGTACGTCGATTCACGTGGACATATCGCGCTCGCGGTAAATCAGAATAGCTTTGCGGCGATGTACGGGGTGAAGGTTCCGGCGGAGATCAGCATTCCCCGGGCTGCGAAGTGAGTGTGATTTGTAGGGCGGTATCTTTTGTCCTGGGCGCTCGGCTCCGCCTTCGCTTGACAGCCGAGGCGGCCGTCTCCACATGGATCGTATTAGATTCAAAATCCCCACCGAGAGATTGAGAGATCCTTAGACTTCTAACTGACTTGCGATTCTTGGGAGAACCGCTCGCAATAGTGCCTCGAATGTTGATTTCACGCGTTCGCCAGTTTCCATTACTTCTGCGTGAGAAAGTGGCTGGTCGAGAATTCCGGCTGCCATGTTGGTCACGCAGGAGATCGCGAGTACGTTGATTCCCATGTGGCGGGCGGCGATGACTTCTGCCGCCGTTGACATGCCCACCAAATCGGCGCCGATACGGCGGAGGTATTCGATTTCCGCGGGAGTTTCGTAACTCGGGCCCAACAGCGCGGCGTAGACGCCTTCGTGCAGAATCAGTCCCTGCTTTGCGGCTTCTTCGCGGGCAATCTCGCGGTAGGCGCGGGAGTAAGCCTGCGTCATGTCGGGAAAGCGGACGCCGAAGCGATCGTCATTCGGCCCGACCAAGGGATTTGCCCCCTGAAGATTGATGTGATCGCTGATCAGAACCAGGGCGCCTTGCGAGAACCCGAGGTTGATGCCTCCGGCGGCGTTGGTAACGATGAGGGCGCGAATCCCCATACGCGCAAATACCCGGACGGGAAAAGCGATTTGCTGCGCGGAGTATCCCTCATAAAGATGAACGCGGCCTTGCATGGCAGCGACCGGGACGGTGCCGGCATGGCCGACAACGAGACGTCCGGCGTGGCCAATCGCGGTGGATTGCGGGAATCCGGGGATGTCCGGGTACGGGATGGCGTCGGCGTTCGTGAGGGAGTCGGCGAATGCTCCAAGGCCGGAGCCGAGAATGAGGCCGACCTTGGGGCGGAGAAGCGCGCGCGCGAGGATCAGTTGTGCTGCGGCGTCGGCTTGGGTGAACTGATCGGTCATGGATTTCTTCAAGGACACGGGGGCTAAAGCCCCTGGAACTTTAAGACCCAATTACGCGGCTCTGAAGGGCCGCTCTTCCACGGTTGCACACGCTCTTCCACGATTGAACGCGGGTCCGAATGGCCTTCTTCCGGGTGTTATACGCCGGATCGGGAGGATCGTTTTTTATAACGCGATTCCATTGCGCGCCTTCGCGCGCAACCCCGGACGAATGGGTCCGGGCTACACAACCTACAGGTCGCCGTCGGCCAAATGGCGGCCGTGGCCGTTGCGATCCAGCCAATCATACAGAAACGTCTGGTAGAGATACGACGCAACGATCTCTTCGCCGAGTTCGTGAGTCTCAGTGCAGATGAACGGAACTCTCAGGCCCGCGAGCACTGCGATCAGCGACTGCGTGATGCGGTTGGGGTTGGCGGAGCGGTAGGCGTACTCGGACTTGATATCTGTCAGCGAAGCTGTGACCACTAAGAGACTGTGAGGAAGTTCGCTCATGCGGCGCAGACGGTTCACGAACACTTTGCGATTGGTCGTAAAAGAGCAAATCAGGTCGGCGAGATCTTTGCGCTCGACGGAGCAGGTGTCTTCCATCCCCGCAACCGAATAGTCGCCGAGACGCAGGGCGCGGTGTTCGATCTTGGCAAACCATCCTTTGAAGCGGCGGAAGGATAGCGGATTCTGCTCCCGGGTATCGACGATGGCGATGGGCAGCGGCGTGCGGAGCTGTGTGCCTCCGCGTTCGGGAACGACGGGCAGGGGCGGCGGAGGAACCCGTGCGGGCTTGATCCAGGCAGCACTCCACGCGAGTGGGGAAGAGACTAGGTTACGTTTGCGGGGCATGATTCGGTCACTTCTGGTAGTTGTGTACCAGTTTCTGGAATCGCGGGTCGGAGCGCAAGGAAGAAAAATAGGGGCTGGCTTGGATGGCGGCAAAGTCGCGATATCCGAGGTCAAATGTTTTCTGGAGGGCGGTCAGGGCCTCCTCGCGATTACCTTTTGCCGCATAGCCGGCGCTGAGGAAATAATTGCTGATGGCTTGGTTGCGCTGAGCCGGCTTCAAAAGCCGAGCGATAGCAGAGTCATAGTTTCCTTGCGCGAGATCAACCTGCGCGCCTCCGAGATCCACATACGCAGGGTCGCCCAATTCTCCAGCGCGCTCGAACGCCTTATTCGCTTCTGGATAGTTTCCCTCCAGCATGAGGGCTCGGCCTAGATGATATTGCGCGACGGGGAGATCGGGCTGCAGACGAATGGCTTCGCGCGCAGCTTTCTCCGCCTCAGCGGGATCTGGAGGCTGTTTGTAGGCAAGTGTCCAGGAAAGAGTGTCCCATGCGTGAGAATTTCCGGGATCCATGCGGACGGCCTCGCGAAGAATCTCTGACGCCTTGGTGTAATCGTATTTCCATCCGGCGACGCCGGCGAGCGCGATGCGCGCCTCCGCCAGATCGGGAGCGGCAGCGACTGCCCGCTGCGCGAGTTCTTCCGCGCGTTCCAGATGCGCGGGCTTGGATTCGATATTCCGGTAGTAATAGCCTTCCACTTGCGCGAGACCTGCGAGCGCGGGAGCATATTCCGGATCCAACTTGAGGGCGTGCTCGAAGCGACTACGCGCCGCTTCCAACTTCTCGGGCTGGTCGTCATGCTCGGTCAATGAGCGCCCGATAATGAAGGCTTCATAGGCTTCGGCATTCTGTGTGTAACGACGCTCTAGTCCCTGCTTTTCCTGCGGGCTCAGTTTCAGATCAAGTGCCTGCGCGATCTCCAGCGCAGTCTGTTCCTGCAGGGTGAATACATCCTTGGTTCCACCCTTGAAGTCTTCCGCCCACACATCGAAGCCCGTGGAGGAATCGACCAGGTGGACATTGATTCTCAACTGATCGCCTAACTTGCGGACGCTTCCTTCCAGAAGATAGCGGACGCCTAGATTGCGGCCGGCTTCGGCAGCGTTGCTTGACGAAATCTTCTGCGCGGCGACCGCGGAGTGCGAAGCAACGTTGATTCCCTGAAGCTTCGAAAGTTTAGTCGTAATTTCGTCCGTCATGCCATCGGCGAAGTATGCGCCGTCAGGATCGGAACTGTTGTTCTCCAGCGGAAGGACCGCGATGGAAGGTTTGCCTGTTGTGGCTGGTGATGCCGCACCGGACCGCTGCGCATAGAAGTGATATCCGAAATATCCAGCGGCGAGCAGGACGATTAACGCTGCAGCGGCCGCTAAAATTTTCCAGCGCGCCGTTGGCGGCACGGCGGCTGCGGGCGCTATTCCGGTCCGGCTTACGGATTCGGAATCGCGCTTGACCCGTTGGAGATCTGCGCGAATCTCGGAGGCATGCTGGTAGCGGAGGTTGCGGTTTTTCTCCAAGCACTTGCTGATAACCCGTTCCAGATCCGTCGGAATATCGGGATTGAGGCGAACGGGTGAAGTCGGATTTGCGTCAAGAATTGCCTTGAAGATGAGACCGGAGCTTTCCCCCCGAAAAGGAAGCGTGCCTGTCGCCATCTCGTATAAGACGGTTCCCACGGAAAACAAGTCCGTGCGGCTGTCGAGTTCCGAGGCACGCACTTGTTCGGGCGACATGTAAGCCACGGTGCCGAGGGTCGTCCCCGGACTGGTCAAGTGTTGTTCATCCACGGCCGTAAGAGTATTGGCCGACGCAATCTGGCTCGAAGAGCCAACGACGGAACCGACCTTCGCCAATCCGAAATCGAGAACTTTTGCGTGATTCAGGTCGGTAACGAAAATGTTGGCAGGCTTGATGTCGCGGTGCACGACGCCTTTAGCGTGGGCCGCATTCAGAGCGTCGGCAATCTCGATGCCGAGCGAGAGTACATCTGCGATGGGCAAAGGTTTGCCAGCCATTCGGTGGCGGAGCGTCTGTCCTTCCAGAAGTTCCATGGAAATGAAAGCGCGGTTGTCGGCTTCATCGATCTCGTAGATCGTGCAGATGTTGGGATGATTCAGGGCCGAGGCGGCTCTGGCCTCGCGTTGAAAGCGGCCGAGAGCCTGAGGATCGCGGCTGACCTCGTCGGGAAGAAACTTGAGCGCGACGAAGCGGCCCAGTTTGATGTCCTCACATTTGTAGACGACGCCCATCCCTCCTCCGCCGAGCTTTTCGAGAATGCGGTAGTGCGAGATGGTTTGGTCGATCACCGTGCGCGAATCTTACGTTGCTGAATTGGGCAAGTCAACGAATGCAGAAGGATCGTTGTGGAGGTCTCCACATTTGCAAGGACATTGTTTCGAAGTATGGCGGCAACGTGTCGAGCTTTCGCTCGACTGGACAGCCGGGGGCGGTTGTCCCCACATTTACCTTCTCTTTTAGATCATTTCTCTAACTCCTCTCTCTAACACCTCTCGCGCTTATCGCTCTGCTAAATTGGTCGGTATGCCGCAGGTTTCTACGAAGAAATTCATACGAGGTTTTGCTAGCGATAACAATGCCGGAGTGCATCCGGAGATTCTGGATGCGATCGCACGCGTCAACCAAGGCCACACGGTGGCGTATGGAGACGACGTCTACACGCGGTCCGCGGTGACGAAGTTTGAAGAGCACCTCGGATCTGGCATAGAAGTCTTCTTTACTTTCAATGGCACCGGCGCCAATGTGCTTGGGCTCCAGGCGATGACGCGTCCGTATCACTCGATTCTTTGCAGCGACTATGCGCACATTTATACCGACGAGTGTGGCGCGCCTGAGAAACACATTGGGTGCAAGCTGATCCCGCTGGCGCATCAAGACGGCAAGATCACAGTCGAACAGGTGAAGCACGCTTATCACGGTATCGGGGACCAGCACCACGCACAGCCGAGGGTCGTGTCGATCACGCAGACGACGGAGATGGGTACAGTCTACAAACCGGAGGAAGTCGCAGCGCTCGCTCGCTTCGCGCACGAGCACGATATGTTCCTGCACATGGATGGCGCCCGCATCGCGAACGCGGCGGCGAGTCTGGGCCAGACGCTCAAGCAGGCGACCCGGGATCTGGGTGTTGACGTGCTTTCGTTTGGGGGCACGAAGAACGGAATCATGGCCGGAGAGGCAGTGGTGTTCTTTAATACTGCTTTCAGCGCCGACTTCCTATATCTGCGAAAACAGGGGATGCAGCTTGCGTCGAAGATGCGATTCATCGCCGTGCAATTCGAAGCGCTGCTGACCAGCGACCTATGGAAGCGCAGCGCAGAGGAAGCCAACCGCATGGCCCGCGTCCTAGAGGCGGAGGTTCGAAAGATTCCAGAGGTGAAGATTGTTTGGAAGGTCGAGTCGAATGGCGTGTTCGCGCAAATTCCTCGGGAGGCCATCGACAAGATTAAAGAAAGAGTCTTCTTTTATCCGTGGATCGAGGACGAATGCATCGTGCGGTGGATGTGCTCTTTCGACACAACCGAGGAGGACGTGCGGGAGTTTGCCGAGGTCATTGCTGAGGCGGTTCGAGGTTGAGCGTCGCTATCCGGCGAAATCTCATTTACTTGACGCGGTGACACTCGTCGCTTCTCTCTCGGGGCGGACCCTTCGACTTCGCTCAGGGCAGGCTGCGTCAGCCCCTACACATGCGGATACCTTCGCGGCTATTGCTTTTTGCTCTGCTATTTACTAAATTGGCCCATTCCCCAGCCGAAGTGCGCGCACGCGGCCGCTCGGTCCCAGGAGCCAGCATGATCCGCAAGTGGTTCGGAATCGCTACTCTTACTGTTGTCGCCATAACGTTGCTGAGCCTGTCGAGTTGCGCGCGGGGTCAGAAGCTCGTGGGAATGACGGTCACGCCGTCAACGGTGACGTTCGGCGGGGTCGGAGCGACCCTTCAGTTCAGGGCGGTTGGAACCTACATCCATCCGCCGGAGAACAAGGACGTCACGGATCAGGCCATCTGGTCGATCGACTCGCAAAACCTGGTGACGATGAATAGCCCAGGAAATTTCACGGCCATCAGCGACTGCGGTAGCGGAAACGTAACAGCCAGCATCACGGACCACAACAATTTCGTCTCCGCGAGCGCGTTCGTTTCTGCCGCGGGCGTAGGGACGACCGCTTGTACGACGGCTGCGTTGACGGTAATAGTTGCGGGAACCGGAACGGTTACGAGTTCGCCCTCTGGAATCAATTGTCCCAGTACCTGCTCGTTCGCATTTCCCCTGGATTCCGGCGTGGTGCTGACGGGCGCTCCGGGCACCGGAGCGACGAGCGTGACTTACAGCTGGGCCGCGGGAACTGAGGGATGCACGTCGCAAACTGCGACGACCTGCTCGCTGGCGCTCAATACGAACGAGACGGTCACAGCAACTTTCCAATAGCGCCGACTAGGAATCGGGCTCGTTTAAGAGCTTCTCCATCGTGGGCTTGTATTTTTCCGGCTTCTTCTTTCTTTCGATCACAATCTTTCCTGCCGGGGGCGAGCCGACTCGTTCGCGGGCTAATTCCTTCACGGCCGTCACGGCGCGAAATCGCTTGATCTTCTTTTTCTTCGCCATCGATCCCGTCCCGTTGCCAATTCCGACTTGGCAGAAGACCCCAGAGTAGCACCGCCCGTCCGCCGAACGGTGTGCTCATTGTGCAATAATCGCTGTTGGGTGTACGGTCCGGTACGAGGTCCGCAATTATGGAAGAGCGCGATTTCTTTGACGAGAAGCAGGAAAAAAAGCCAGCGACGTTGAATTGTCCCCACTGTCACGAGTCCGCCGAGTACGAGGTGATGTGGATCGTCCGGACGAAGAAGCGGCAACTGGGTGGAAGGGCCGACGAGCGTGACCGCGCGCGCTTCGCGAAATTCCGATCCTACATGGTGCGCAAAGACGACGTCATGGGCTGCAAAAACATACGCTGCCGAAAACGCTTCGACATCTCAGGGCAGTCGACGGTTATCACCGACTAACGCTACCTCCTGCGGCGGCTGACTCATGACGCCCGCCGGCGATCAAACGCAATAGCGATAACCACGAAGGACACGAGGGTGCACGAAGGAAATCGAAAATAGGTTTTCTTCGTGAACCTTCTTGTCCTTGGGTGGTTTATGGTTCCGAACTGAGCGAACTCCCCGCTTTCCCGCATTTCCTTCGGTGCGTCCCGCTCATTTATACTGACTGGTTTTGCCGTGGCTAATTGAGGCTGCGGGCAAGGAGTCATTCTCTTGAAAATTCTGGTTTGCATGAAGCAGGTGCCGCAGAAAGATGCGCCGCTAAAGCTCAATGAAAGCGGCACCTGGATCCGCGAGGATGTGTCGTACGAAGTCAACGAGCCGGACGCTTACGCGCTGGAAGAGGCGCTGCGCCAGCGGGAAAAGCATAAGGGCGAAGTCGTGGTGATCACCAGCGGTCCGGCGCGGGCACAGCAGGTGCTGCGCGAGGCATTGGCCAAGGGAGCCGACCGCGCCATTCATCTCGAAGATGACAAGTTTGTCGGGCTCGATGCGTTTAATACCGCGAAGGCCTTTGCCGCCGCGATCAAGGACGAGCAGTTCGATCTGATTTTCACGGGATTGCAATCCGACGATTACGGGTACGCTCAGACCGGCGTGATTCTCGCCGAGTTGCTGGGCTGGCCGCACGCCACGATCATCATGCAGCTTGAAAAGACCGACGCCGGCATTCGAGTGAAGCGCGAGCTCGAAGCCGGATTCTTCCAGTTTGTCGATATGCCTACGCCCGCGGTGCTAACCATTCAGTCGGGCATCAACAAACTGCGCTATGCAACCCTGATCGGCATCAAGCAGGCTAAGAACAAGCCGCTGCGGAAGGTGGCTCTGGCTGAGGTGCAGTCAGCGATCGGCGAGAACCTGCAGAAGATCGAGAAGCTGTATATCCCGCAGAAAACCAAGAAGACGGAGCATATCGAGGGGGCTCCGGGAGAGATCGCGAAGAAGTTGGTGGACAAGCTGCGGAACGAGTTGAGGGTGTTGTAGACATAATTCGCGTATTTTCGGAATTGAGAACTCATATGGCCGATACGGTTATTGTTGTTGTGGAACAGCGCGAAGGGAAGTTGAATCGCGTCTCCTGGGAAACCATTGCTGCCGGACAGGCCATTGCTGCCGCAACTGGCTGGACTCTCGAAGCGGCGGTTGTTGGCGCGCCTTCTCTCGCCGCTGAGGTTGCCGCGAAGAAAGTCGCGAAGGTGTATTCCGTCGAATCGGCGAAACTTGAGCCGTACACTCCCGATGCTTTTGCGGCGGCGCTAAAACAGTTTCTCGGGTCGCAACAGCCGAAGCTGGTGCTGATGCCGCACACCTACCAGGTGCGTGACTTCATTCCGAAGCTGGCCACTTCCATGGGCCGGACGGTGATCAGCGACTGCGTCGGATTCAAGCATGAGGGCGGCAAGCTGGTGTTCACGCGTCAGATGTTCCAGGGCAAGCTGGCCGCCGACGTGAGCTTCACGAGCGATGCTCCGTGGTTCGCTACATTCCAGAATGGCTCGTTTCGCGGGGACAAGGCTGAAGCTGGCGCGAGTGCGGCAGCGGTCGAGACAGTGGCGGTCGATATCGCCGATGGAGTGATCCGCAACAAGCCGCAGGAAGTATTCAAGGAAGCCAAGCAGGCCGTCGACCTCACGCAGGCCGAAGTGATCGTCGCGGTGGGTCGCGGAATCAAGGAGCAGAAGAACATCGACCTCGCGAAACAACTTGCCGACGCCCTCGGTGGAGACCTAGCCGCGTCGCGTCCCATATGCGATTCAGGATGGCTGCCGATGGACCGGCAGATCGGATCGTCAGGACAGACGGTCGCTCCGA
Organism: uncultured Acidobacteriota bacterium; assembly: GCA_963819455.1. Lineage (GTDB taxonomy): Bacteria > Acidobacteriota > Terriglobia > Terriglobales > Acidobacteriaceae > Sulfotelmatobacter. Next base: position 317,437 of record CAWFWF010000002.1, on the reverse strand, counting down.
AGGTTTATCTCGCGTTGGGAATCAGCGGCGCCATTCAGCACATTGTCGGCATGAAAGGATCGCGAGCGATCATCGCGGTCAATAAGGATTCCGAGGCTCCCATCTTCGAGATCGCCGATTACGCGATTGTGGCGAATCTGTTCGACATCGTGCCGCCGTTGATCCAAGAGGTGAAGAAAGCGAAAGCGGGAACCTAAAGTTCGAAATTGACCATTTTGTTGACTATAGATAAAATAGCAGTCATGGACGATATTTCGATCTCGGAATTCAAGTCCAAGTGTCTGGGACTAATCGAGCAGGTTCACAAAACACGCCAGCCGTTGCGGATTACCCGTCACGGCAAACCGGTGGCCGAAGTCATACCCGCCGGACCCGACCGCAAGCGCAACTTTGTCGGGGACATGATTGGCACGGCCAAAATTGTCGGTGATATTGTTTCACCCGTCATTGACCTGGATGAATTTGAGGTCTACCGGGATTGAAACTCCTCTTAGACACGCACATTTGGCTGTGGAGCAAGCTTGAGCCGAAGCGTTTAGGCCGAAAACTTGTCGCCGAACTGTCAGATGTGAACAACGAATTGTGGCTGTCGCCGGTTAGCGTTTGGGAAGCGTTGGTGCTGATGCAGAAGGGCCGAATTCAGGTGGACGATCCATTTGCGTGGGTTGAACGCGCGGCGGAACAGATGCGCGAAGCTCCTCTGACCCGCGAAATTGTGAGCGCTGGGTTAGCCTTATCGTTATCGCATGCCGATCCGGCGGATCGCTTTTTGGCCGCGACAGCGAAGATCTTGAAGCTGACCTTAGTGACTGCGGACCAAAAGTTGCTTGGTCTTGGCGAAATCGCCTGCTTGGCTAACCGCTAATGCTCGTCTTCCGCAAACCGATTGAGGGTGTTGAGCGGCCGCAGATGCCGGCCGATGTAGTCATTGTTGGCGGCGGGCCTGCCGGGATGGCTTGCGCGCTTCGGCTGGCGCAACTCATCGACGCGCATAACGCTGCGAACCCAGATTCGCAACTCAGCAAGGAAAACATATACGTTCTCGAGAAGGCGCGCGAGATTGGGCAGCATTGCCTCTCGGGAGCGTTGCTCGATCCGCGAGCGATTGCCGAGCTTCTGCCGGACTACAAGAACGACGCACCGCTCGATGCCGAGGTGACGAAGGAGGGCGTTTACTTCCTGACGGAGAAGTCGAAATTCAAGTTTCCCATCACGCCGCCATTCCTGCGCGATCATGGAAACTATGTCATCTCTTTGAACAAGTTCGTGAAATGGCTGGGCAGCAAGGTTGAGGCCACGGGCATCACGGTGTTTACGGGCTTTGCTGGGTCGGAGCTTTTGTTTGAGGGCGACCGCATTACCGGAGTTCGCACCGACGACAAGGGCGTCGATAAGGAAGGGCAGCAGAAATCGAACTTTGAGCCGGGATACGACTTGCATGCCAAAGTCGTCGTCCTCGCCGAGGGGCCACGCGGATCGCTGACCAAGCAGCTCATCGAGAAGTACGATCTCGCGAAAAATGCCAACCCGCAGACTTATGGCGTTGGGATCAAGGAACTATGGGAAGTTCCGTCCGGGCGGATCGCCAAAGGCGAAGTCATCTACACGATGGGCTATCCGCTGACGACGAAGGAATACGGCGGAGCTTGGATCTACGGCTCAAAAGATAACGTGGTGTCGCTGGGATTCGTGACCGGGCTTGACTATGCCGATCCGCGGCTCGACCCGCAGCGTGTGCTGCAGCAGTTCAAGAAGCATCCGTGGGTCGCGAAGTTGCTCGAGGGCGGAAAGATGATCCGATACGGCGCGAAGACGATGCCGTACGGCGGATGGTGGTCGATTCCTCCGGTGTCGGGTAATGGATGGATGATCACGGGCGACTCGGCGGGCTTCCTCAACTCGGCGCGGCTGAAGGGTATTCATCTCGCGATCAAGAGCGGGATGCTCGCGGCCGAGACTGCGTTTGAAGCGCTGAAGAAAGATGATTCGTCGCCGGCGGTGCTCGGAGAGTTCCAAAAGAAAGTCGAATCGAGTTGGATCAAGAAAGAACTCTGGGGCGTGCGCAACCTGCACCAGGGATTCGAGCACGGCATGTTTGCCGGAATGTTCCACACGGGCCTTCAGATGATCAGCGGCGGGCGGGGCGTGCGCAACCGTTATCCGGGAAAAGCGGGCTACGAGCACATGCAGAAGCTAGCGACCCTGCCGGCCGATGGAGGCGCCGAGGCTGGATTGATCGGTCCGGCAAAGGGGGATGGCAAGCTCACGTTCGACAAACTCACGGACCTCTACCATTCGGGCACGAAGCATGAAGAGGATCAGCCGGCGCATCTTGTCATTCACGACACGAACCTGTGCAACACGCGCTGCGTGAAGGAATACGGCAGCCCGTGCCAGAATTTCTGTCCGGCGAATGTGTATGAGATGGTCGATGATGCGACGCAGCCGAATGGGAAGCGTATCAGCCTGAATCCGTCGAACTGTGTGCACTGCAAGACCTGCGATATTGCCGACCCCTACCAGATCATCACCTGGGTGCCGCCAGAAGGTGGCGGCGGACCGAACTACGACGGGATGTGAGGGCCTTTAGCGGGTGTGGGCCTCCGGGCCTCCCGTAGCGTTAGTGTATACGGCTGTCGAGCTCGACCGGACAGGGCGGGGGCGGCTGTCCCCACATAATTCTTGGGATGGGAGCTTACATGAACATTTTTTCGAAATTGATTCCGATCCTCTTCTTAGCCGCTTCTGCTGTTGCACAAAACCCGACTGCGCCAGCCATTCCACCCACCGGCTTCGCTGGGCTAGATGAGTACCGTGCCTCGAGGATCGCCATGTTCACCGATGACTATGGACAGCTTGCACGCTATCGCGATGCCAACGCTGCGCTAGCCGCGCCTGCCGCAGGGGAGAAACGCGTAGTGTTTTTCGGAGACTCGATTACCGATTCCTGGAAGCTGGCGGACTATTTCCCCGGCAAGCCGTACGTGAATCGCGGCATCGGCGGGCAGACGACTCCGCAGATGCTGGTGCGCTTCCGGCAGGATGTAATCGATCTGCATCCCAAGGTGGTTGTGATTCTGGCGGGCACGAACGACGTTGCCGGCAATACTGGTCCGATGAAGAATGAAGACATCGAGGCCGATTTCGCGTCCTTAGCCGAACTGGCACGCGCGAACAACATCAAGGTCGTGTATTCATCGGTGCTGCCGGTGCACAACTATACGGACCGTTCGAAAGATTTCTTTGCGCAGCGGCCGCCGGAGCGCATTCTCGCGTTGAATGCCTGGCTTAAGGATTATTGCGCGAAAAATAAAATCGTCTACCTCGACTATTTCAGCGCCATGGTCGACGACAAGGGACTGCTAAAGAAAGATCTCGCCGATGACGGATTGCATCCGAACGATGCGGGATTCAAGATTATGGCGCCGATGGCCGAAGCGGCGATTGCCAAGGCGATGAAATAGACGTCGCATTTCAATTCGAGCGGTGCGAAGTACCTATGTACTTCGCAGGCAGCGGGGCGCAGTCGGCAGGTTGCATAGGTCCTTCGCTTTGCTCAGGATCACAGGGCTTGGTGTGGATGGCATCTGCAAAACAGGGCGGCGATCTTATATTTCCCTCTGCGGTTGGGCGGGCGGCACTCATCCCACTACAATAGGGAGAGGCCGCTAGCCGGGTTCAAGCTGGCCGCCAATCGCTAAACGCCTTGCCCCTCTACGACAAATTCGGCCGCGCGATTACCGACCTGCGGATTTCCATTACTGACCGATGCAACTACAAGTGTGTCTATTGCCGGACGGGGAACGAGGGCGCACTGTATGGCGATTTGCCCTTTGCGGATTATCTGCGGATGGCGCGGGTGTTGGTCGGCATGGGGGTCACGAAAGTTCGGCTCACGGGCGGCGAGCCGTTGTTGCGCAACGGTGTTGTCGAGTTTGTCCGCGAATTGGCGAAGTTGCGACCACAGGGGCTAAAGCCCAGTCTCTTTGGTGGGACTGAACGCGGGGCTAAAGCCCCGCTCTTCCACGGTACGGATGAAGGTTCGCCTCTTCGCGATCCGGCTCAGGTTCAATCTTTCGGGGCGCAGGGGCTGAAGCCCAGTCCCGTTGGTGGGGCTGAACGCGGGGCTGAAGCCCCGCTCTTCCACGGTGCGGCTGACGCCGCGTCCGATGCGGCTGAAGGCACGATGGGTCACGCTCAGGCTCAGGCCGCGTCCCTTGGCGGATCGCATCATGCCGTGCCTTCTCGAAACTTCTCCGATCCGCTGGACATTGCGCTTACCACCAACGGACACCTGCTTGCCGATCTGGCGCAGCCTTTGAAAGATGCGGGACTTATTCGCGTCACGGTTTCGATGGATGCGGTCGATCCCGATCGCTTCGCGCGGATTACTCGCGTTCCCAATGGATACGATCATGTGCTCGCCGGAATCCGTGCGGCGCGGCGTGCTGGACTGTGGCCGCTGAAGGTGAATTGCGTTCTGATGCGCGGCTTTAACGAAGACCAGATCATTCCCTTCGGGATGTTTGCGCGCGAAGAGGGCGTGACCGTGCGGTTTATTGAATTCATGCCGCTTGAGGAAGGCCGTACCTGGGAGCCCTCAACCGTAGTCACGCTGGATGAAATCCTGGCGCGCATGGCCGATTATCGGCCATTGGTCGAAATCCCGCATGGGCGCTCGGAGACAGCGCGGCGCTACCGCTTCGAAGATGGTGTCGGGGAGATTGGCATCATCGCTCCCGTGTCGCATCCATTCTGTGGCCATTGCAGCCGCATCCGCATCACCAGCGACGGCAAGATCCGTACGTGCCTGTTCTCTGTGTGGGATCACGATCTTCATGCGCAGATGCGGCGCGGAGCGACCGACGAAGAGTTGGAGGAATTCATCCGCGGAGTCGTCGCTAAGAAGGAAGAGCGACATCACATCGGCGAGCCGGATTTTGTGCCGGCGTCGCGGACGATGGTGCATATCGGCGGCTAGCTGTCAGCTATCAGACCTCGGGCTCGGACCCTTAGTCTCGCGTTCTCAGGGTGCTTCGAAATCGTTCGAATAAACTGTGAACTGGCGATCCCTGCTTACGACTGTTTTTCTCTTCGGCGCGCTTTCCGCCTCGGGCCAAAACTTTAGTTATCTTGGTTTTGACCTTAACGAGTATCCCGGCGACGCGAATCTCAAAGCGCTCCGCCAGACTTTTTCTTACACCGGTTATTGGCTGAACAATCCTCCTGGCGCGAAATCCAATAATTGGGTCGGACATCGCGCGGCCGTCGAGGCTGTCGGCTTCGGATTTCTCGTGCTGTTCAATGGGCGGCTTTATGCCGAGCTGAAAACCGTTGCCAATGCAAAAAAGCTTGGGCTGTCTGACGCGCAGAAGGCCGCTGCTTCGGCCCGGCGTGAAGGCTTTCCCGCGAAGGCGATCATCTTTCTCGATCAGGAACAGGGCGGGCGCATGCTGCCCGAGCAGAAGGCGTACATTTATGCGTGGGTCGACGGCGTTGTAGCTGCCGGATTTCGCGCCGGAGTGTATTGCTCGGGAATTCCGAATCCGGATGACGGGAATGTTGTGACTGCCGAAGACATTCGCCAGAGCGCCGGTTCGCGTGACATCACATACTGGGCGATCAATGACGGTTGTCCCCCGGCGCCGGGGTGCGCATTTCCGAAAAATCCTCCGAGCCCGGCTCAGAGCGGAGTTCGCTTCGCCGAGGTCTGGCAGTTCGCGCAGTCGCCGCAGCGCAAAGATGTCGCCGGGCGCTGCACCAACTACAGTCGCGACGGAAACTGCTATGCGCCGGGAACAGGCGCGGCGAAGCTTCAAATCGATGTGAATTTCGCAACCTCTTCCGATCCTTCGCATGGCCGTACCCATTAAGGGAATGCCGATCATCAATTTCCATTCAAATCTTGACCAGTTTTTACATAACGAGAACATAATCGAGAAGCCGAGCCGACTCTTAGGCCGTCTACCTTTCCAGAGACCTTGCTGAGGCTCGAGTGGATTTAGGGAGGGCATTATGACGATGTGTTCACGAGCGAGAGTGGTTGGTGCATGGTTCGCAGTTTTTCTGTTGCAGGTTGGGTTCGCTGTCGCGGGGGATGCGAAACCCGTTGCTACTGCGCCGATCCCGACGCAGATTGCTTCTGCGAAGAAAGTGTTTATCGCCAATGCAGGAGAGAACCAACCGTTCTACAACGAACCCATGTTCAACGGTGGGGCAGAGCGGGCCTACGATTTGTTTTACGCGAGTATGAAGGCGAGGGGAAAATTTGAACTGGTCGGATCTCCAGCGGAGGCAGACCTGATTCTGGAAATTGAATTCACGGTTCCGAAGGCCGGACCAAAGGTGGCCCAGGAAATGAACCTTCTTGCGGGGGATGTCCCTTACGATCCTCAATTCCGGCTGGTGATTCGCGATCCCAGGACGAGTGCGCTTCTGTGGGCAGTGACGGAACACGTACAGTGGGCGATCCTGCAGGGGAACCGAGACAAGAACTTTGACCAGGCGCTGGTGCGGTTAGCGTCCGATGCCCAGAGTTTGGCGACGCGATCGGCGGCGGTGGCGAGTAATCCGAAGCCCTGAATCTGACGTCGAGTGCGGTAAAATAGATGCACCTCAATGTCTGATCGCACCTTTACTCTCGACGAAGCGCAAACGTTGTTGCCTGTTCTCGAATCGCTCCTACGCACGGCGATCAATGCCCAGAAGCTGATCGAGGAGGTCGATGAAGAACTGCAGGAACTTCATCACCGTATTTTTCTGAATGGCGGCACCTTTGTCGACGTAGTTCCGCTGGCTCGGCGCAAGGCGGAGCGCTTGCGTGCCGAGCAGCGCGGCAAAGACGCGGTCGCCGAGATCGATTCGATCGGCGTGCAGGTGAAAGACATTACGATAGGCCTGCTCGATTTTCCGTGCACCGTTGAGGGTCAGATCATCCTGCTGTGCTGGAAGCTTGGCGAGAAATCGATCACCCACTGGCATGGGACGCAGGAAGGGTTTGCCGGGCGCAAGCCGATTGATGAGAGAATCGCGAAGGCACGGAAGGTGAATTAGGCTTCCGGCTTCGATTAATGCAACCTCCGCAGGTTTTGGCTGGTTTTTCTCGAACTTCCCGCCGTTTTTCTTTTTCTTCGATTTAGCCCGCTTTTCGCAATCCCTCGCAAGCCTCCAATTTCAAAGAAGTTTCTGATTCTGCAACATACCCGAAAGTCCAGGGTTTATAGGGGAGGATCGTAATCACGCCATTTGTCAGCTTTTTGCGTCACAATGGCGGTAGCGGTCTCATTCTTGTGTAGGAATCGGTCAGGGGAAAGCCAGACTATGACTCGCTCGATCATTCGTTCCGTGTTCGTGGGCCTCATTCTTGTTGCGTTGGCAGCGTCGTCATTCGGACAGATTGCCGTGGGAGTGTCAGTACGCTTTGGACCGCCCGCGATTCCCGTCTATGCGCAGCCCATCTGCCCGGGGCCAGGCTATTTCTGGACGCCGGGTTATTGGGCATGGGATGACGATGGTGGCTACTACTGGGTGCCGGGAACATGGGTCGTGGCTCCGGTAGGCATGCTTTGGACGCCGGGATATTGGGGCTGGGGCGGGGGATATTACGCGTGGCATGCAGGATACTGGGGACCCCACGTCGGTTTCTATGGCGGAATTAATTATGGCTTCGGCTATACCGGCTTCGGATTCGGCGGCGGCGAATGGCGCGGGCGGGACTTTTACTACAACCGCTCCGTGACCAATGTCAGCGTGACGAATGTGACGAATGTCTACAACCGCACGGTCATCGTGAAAAATGAAAATCGCGTGTCGTACAACGGCGGCCAGGGCGGTCTAAACGCTCGACCTAGCCCACAGGAAGAACGGTTTGCGCACGAGCGGCACACTGCGGCGTTGTCGGTGCAAAGCGAGCATGAGCGCTCCGCGATCCGCAATCGGGAGAATTTCGCGGCGCAGAATCATGGACGTCCGGCGATTGCTGCGACGGCGCGGCCTGGGGATTTCAGCAGCCACTCCGTAGTTCCGGCGAGAAATGCTGGAGGGGAATATCACGCGCCTACGATGTCTCCCCGGGAAGCCCGGGTAGGCGGACCGGGAGCAGGGAACCGCTCGAACGATGGTTTCCGCCCGTTTACACCGCCATCCAAAGGCGGAGCGGCCGGGGATCGCGGCCGCAACAATGGAAACTTTGGTGGTGAGAACCGTCCGAATCAGAACCGAAATATGGAGAACCGCGGGACAATGAATCGTCCGAATGAGAATCGGATGAACGAAAACCGTCCCAACCAGTCGCGCCCGAACGAGAATCGGATGAATGAGAACCGTCCGAACCAATCTCGTCCAAACGAGAACCGGATGAACGAGAACCGTCCCAATCAGTCTCGCCCGAACGAGAACCGGATGAATGAGACCCGTCCTAACCAGTCTCGTCCGAACGAGATGCGTCCTAATGACTCTCGTCCAAATCAGACTCGGCCTAACGAATCCCGTCCGAACGAGGCTCGTTCGAATCAGAGCCGGCCACAGAATGAGTCTCGTCCGGCACAGCCTCGAATGGAATCCCGGCCGAATGCGCAACCGGCTCCTCAGCACGAGCAGCGAGGGAATCCTCCGAAGGAAGAGAAGCCACGGGGTAAGGGGCGTTAAGGATATTTGTGTTTGAGGCGCCGCGTGTCGCGCGGGTGAAACTCCTGCGCGACAGTTCGCGGAACGAAGCCGCCATGCTTTCTTAGATTTTTCTGCAAGGTTATTTTGGCGGGGCGTTCTCTGAAGAGCGGCGATTGTCAGGGATGGTTCCGCGCACCCGGATCAGGTACCCGCGTGTGCGCTGATCCAATTCTTCTCTGCTACAATTTTTAATCAAGAGTAGCGGCAGAAACCCGGAATACCGGATCGGGCGCGCCCAAGGAGTCTCATCGATTATGTCCTCCACCAAGCAGAAACTCCGATTACTTGGCGCCTTTGCCGCGCTTGCGACGCTCGCCTTGGCGGTGAGCTGCCATGGATTTTTCCAGAACCCGACGTGGACCACGATCACGATCCAGCCGCCGAATCCGACAGTAGCGATCGGCTTCAACCAGACCCTGCAGGCATGGGGAACCGATACCGATGGGCAGCGCTCGCAAATTAAGAGCAATCTCGTTTGGAGTCTGGCGGATTCGAGTAATGGCGGGACGGTGGCCACCCTCGACCAGGGGGGCATCCTCACGGGCGTGGCGGTGGGGACGGTGACCGTGACGGCATCGGCCGAGGGCATCAGCGGAACTGCTACCGCGACCGTCGCGCAAGAAGTAGCGACGATGACTATCACCCCGGCGAGTACTTCGGTCACGGACAACGGGTCAAATGTTGCCCAATTCACTATCACGTCCGGCAGCACCGATCTCACATCTCTTGTAACGCTAACAGCAGAGCTGAACGGCACAGCTGTCGGCTCCGACTTGCCTTGCGCATTCAACTCCGCGACAGGATTCCAGGAATGCACGCCTCAAACGGGCTTGCTCGCATCCGGGGCCACCCAGACGTATCAGATTGTTGTGACGTACGCCGGGTACACAGGCACCTCGCAGGTTGCGGCTAACTTGACGGTGAGCGCGCTGTAGTCAGCTGTGGAATTTTGTGGGTTCGCAGCAAGCCCCATTTCTCGCTCAGGCGGGGAATGGGGCTTTTTGTTTTCTTGGAGGAAGTGATCGGCTCTTATTCGGCTAGGAGAGTCCACTTTTTCCGCACTCCCCGCCCGACAAAGATCTTCCTCCACATTGGCCAGCGGGAGGCTGCGGCTCAAGGCCAATTCCAGGCAGGCGCGCACACCTTCAAGGACGGCCTTGATCGCGGAGCTTTTTTAGGGCAGGCCAATGAAGCACTTCTGTGTTGGGTTGCCGAAGTTTCATAGCTCGCTCGCGAATGCGCCTGAATGCAGCTTGGAGTCGTGATCGAACCATAAGCTTGATCCCTTTTTCTGCGGGTTGGAGGCTACTCCTTCATCATCGCGTCAATGGTGGAGTAGAGCTGGTTATTGTCCTTGACTTCGACGTACGGTTTGCTGGGATTTTTGTTAGTAACGATATAAACCGTCGGAGTGTGATCCAGCTTGATGGCCTTACCGAGATCGCGGTCGGCATTCACTTCAGCCGCGAGCTTGCCATTGGGATCGATGATGTAAGGAAGATCTACCTTGTGCGACGCACCGAATTTTTCCGCGTAGCCGCGCAGGTTCTGGATGTTCACCTCTAGCTGATTCGAAAAAATATAGTCGCGGAATTCATTGCCCAGAGCCTTGGAGTGCGTGTCGAAATACCGCGCCATCACAGCGGCCTGATACGACCAAGGGTGCATGGGCAGCGGAAAATCGTGGCGAACGACTGGGATCTTGTACTGTTTCGAGGCCTGCTCGACCAGCGGAGCGGTCCGGCGGCACATGGGGCACTCGAGATCTTCAAAGACCACGATGGCGAACTGCGATCCCTTGGGGGGGCGGAGCACGGTATCCACCGTGTCTTGCGCCGATGAGATGAGGCTGGCGGCGATCAGAAAAATTGCAACAGCTGACAGGACAGCCAAGCGATTCGAGAGTTTGTTATTCATCCGTTCTTGTGCCCCTGTAAATGTCTTGAAAATGTTGGAAGCAGAAAACCCTTCACTACTGATATTAGACGCAGAAAACCGCTGCTGCGGCAACCTGGAACGAATCCCTATGATTCGAAAGGCTATAACTATGGTACCCGAGGTCCCGGCATAGTGTCGCACTAGAAGGATGGAGTGCACAGGACGTAACCCTTCGTTCCTCTGATCGCGAGGAGAACGCGCTATAGTAGGGCGTTCCCCCGTTGCCGCCATGTTGAGAGTGTCTCCCGCATCCCGCGCCGGATGGTATTGCCTGCTGCTGATTGCTTGTATGTCGATCGCCTCCTGTGGGCGAAACCGGCATCGCGTGCTCGAAGTCGCGTATGTATCGGCTCCCCAGGCAGCGCTGCGTGACCAGGTTGCCGCAATTTTCAATCGAGTTGGAAACGTTAAGAACGGAGAGCGCGTCGAGATCATTGATCGCGACCGGCGCTTCGCGCGAGTTCGCACTGCCAGCGGCCTTGAAGGCTGGATAGAGCAGCGATTTCTGGTCGACCAGAAGACCTACGACGGCCTGCAGAAATTAACTGACGACAATAAGAACGATGTCGTGCAGGCTCCAGGAGTCATGCGGAACGACACCAATCTGCACGTTACTCCGGGCCGCGAGACGGATCACTTGTACCAGTTGGCTTCAGGGGCGAAGGTTTCCATTCTGAAGCGAGCGACAGCGGACCGGCAGACTGGCGCGGCTCCGCCTCCCAAGGCAGTTATAGCCAAACCAAATGCTAAAGCGCCGGCCGGGCCTGTTCTGGAAGATTGGTGGCTCGTCCGCGATGAGCACGCCCGCGTGGGATGGGTACTCGCGCGGATGGTCGACGTGGATGTGCCGATAGAAATAGCCCAATACGCCGAAGGTCAAAGATTCGTCGCTTTTTTTGCGCTCGACCAGGTTTCGGATGGGGACAAGAAAGTCTCTCAATATTTGTGCCTCTTGACTGAGCCGCACGATGGCCAGGACTTCGATTTTGACCAGGTCCGCGTTTTCACCTGGAACGTTCGGAAGCACCGTTACGAGACGGCGTATCGCGAGCATGGTTTGAACGGAGTGCTGCCTGTAACTCTGACCTCAGAAAACTTCGATAAAGAAGGCACGCTGCCGGTTTTCATCCTGCGAGTTCAGGACGATTCAGGTGCTGTGAGCGAAAGGAAATACAAGCTCAATACCCCGATCGTGCGGCGCGTTCTGGCACCGGGAGAGGTGGCGTCCAAGTCTGCTCCGAAAACCAGATCGAGGAAGCGTCGCTAGCAAACCGTTAACCAATCCATCACACCTTCTACCAATTGTCATAATCTGCCTTGACGTTTCATACCGATTTCAGTATTGTTGTCGGTCGGTCTCACACTAATCTGTTGAAAACAAATTGTTTGTTGGTCGCGGTGTTTGGATTGCGACTTGCATTGGCTAGACAGTCAGAGTGTAGGCCGTTGTTTTGTTGTGCGGTTTTCGTAAAAAGAGCCTGCGGTAGACGGGCAAGGATTCAAAGGGTTCCCAGCTCACACAAGTTCTGAAATTGAGAAACATGGTCCATCGGAGTCGCGCCAAGTTCCCAGGCATTTGCCAGGCGCTGGAATCCGATATCAGGTTTACGAAAAATTCAAGGAGGCAAGGAAATGCGTTTTGAACGTTTTCCTATTTTTGTAGTAATAGCATTGACGCTGTCGTTGGCGACAGCCCCGATGTTTGGTCAATCGTTGACCACGGGCAACGTTAACGGAACTGTGTACGACCCGAGCCACGCGATCGTCGCTGGCGCCACTGTGAACCTTAAGGGTCTCGATACCGGTTCGACAGCATCGCAGGTGACGAGTTCCAGCGGCAGCTTCAACTTTAGTCTTCTGAAGCCTGGCCGCTATCAAGTTTCGGTGAAGCAAGGCGGCTTTGCGGAAGTCTCGCAGACCCTCGAAGTTCAGGTTGGCCAGACATCGAAGGCGGACATTGAGCTATCTGTCGCGAAGGGCACGGAGACGGTGGAAGTCTCCGGCACCGCGCCACTCATCAACACCGAGCCGAGTCAGAACACGGCATTCACCGCCGAAGAAGTTGCGCAGTTGCCGAGCGCCGGTGGTGACATCACCAACATTGCCGACACGGCTCCGGGCGCGGTGGTCAACGGGACCGGTGGATACGGCAACTTTACGGTGAACGGACTGCCGGCTACGTCGAACCTCTTCACGGTCAACGGCGAGAACGACATGGACCCGTACTTCAACATCAACAACTCGGGTGCGTCGAACCTTACGCTGGGCCAGAATGAAATCGGCGAGGCTACGGTCATTACGAATCCCTACGGCGGGCAGTACGGACAGCTTGCCGGAGCGCAAATTACATACGTGACGAAGTCGGGTACAAACTCTTTCCACGGTAACGCGGCCTATTGGTGGAACGGGCGTCTTCTCAATGCCAATGACTGGATGAATATTCAGGGCGAACAGGCATCTGGACAGCCGAATCAAGCTCCGTTTTCAAACGCAAATCAGTGGGCTACCTCGTTTGGCGGACCGATCATCAAGAACAAGACGTTCTTCTTCGTGGACTACGAAGGAATGCGTTTCCTGTTGCCAAACGTCGACCAAGTAACAGCACCGACCCCGGCATTCATTGCTGCGGCGGAGGCGAATGTTAACTCGGTCAACCCGAACAATTCCTCCGACTACAACAAGCTGATGGGTTTCTGGCAGAATGCGCCAGGATATGCAACCGCGACTCCAAATCCTGTAATTCCTGGCGACTCCTGCGATACGCTCTCTTTGCCGGGATGGGTGTCGGGCACTCCATGCTCGCAGTCTTACACTGCAACCCCGAAGGCGCTGGCGTGGGAGTACATCTTGTCGTTCCGCGTGGACCAGAAACTCGGGAATAACGACAACATCTTTGGCCGGTACAAACTGGATCACGGTTTGCAACCGACGCAACTCGACCCAATCGATTCGCGCTTCGATGCGAATTCCTTGCAGCCTTCGTGGGATGCTCAGGTGCAGGAAACTCACGTCTTCAGCCCCACAACGACGAACTCATTTACGGCGACTCTAAGTCACTACGTGGCACAGTTCACTTCGCCGCAGGCTGCCGGAGCTGTTCAACTATGCTCAGGTTTTCAATGAGGACGAGGGGCAGTACAACTTCACCAGCCCAAACCGTTCTGCCTATGCATTCCCGCAAGGCCGAAACATTACGCAATATCAGTTCATTGACGACTTCTCTTGGACGCATGGCAACCACACGCTCAAGTTTGGTGAGAACTTCCGTCGTTATGACATCAGCGATCACAACTTCTTCTTTAACAGTCCTGCCGTGTATTGGGGGTATACAACGAATGCACTGCAGTCGTTCGCAGATGGCCTCGCTTATCAATACCGGAAATCGCTCAACCAACAGACCGACGTCCCGGTCGCTCTTTGGGGAATGGGCGTTTATGGGCAGGATGAATGGAAGGCAACTCACAACCTGAAACTGACCCTGGCGTTGCGGCTCGAACACAATTCGAATCCGGTCTGTCAGAGTAACTGCTTTGCCAATCTACCGGGCTCGTTCACGCAATCCGCGTCGTATCAGGCGGGTCTTGCAGGTACGGGAGCTGAGTTCGATGTTCCCTATAGCTCAGACATCAAATACGGGCAACACAAGGCCTTCCCGGGTGTCGATTCGATCCTCTGGTCTCCCCGCTTTGGTTTCAGCTGGGATCCCCGCGGTAATGGTAAGACCGTGATCAGCGGCGGTATCGGCTTGTTCTACGACAACCCCGCTGCCGGAATGGTGGACAATCTGTTGGCGAACCCACCTTCGACGGTTGCGATTCGCGTCAGGAACGGCACCACGGGAGTTTTCCCCTTCGACTCTGCTGGAGCGCCTGCAACGTGGGCAGCATCGGCCAGCGCATTCACGATCAACGACAGCTTCAACCAGATCGCGGCATCGCTGCCTCCTGGTGTAGCTTTCAACCCCCCAGCGTTGAGCGGGATCGTCGGAACGACTCACTCGCCTGAGTGGCAGGAATGGAATATATCGGTTCAGCAAGAATTGAACCGGTCCACCGTGTTTATCATCAACTACGCTGGCAACCATGGCGCTCGCATTTCGTACTCAAGCAACTGGGTTGATTCGGGAGACGCGTATGCAGGCGACTACCCCGGAAACAACGGCGAGGTGATTACTGGACTCTATGGCGGCCCTGCGGCGGTAATATCCGGCGGACCATTTCCAACCACTCCAACAGCTGTGAACCTGGTTCCCCCGGCCAGCAACTACTCGACAGTAACTGAATACCGGCAGGGAGCTGTTTCTAACTACAATGGACTCACCTTCAGCTTGAGGAAGCAGTTCAATCACTGGGTGTCTGCACACGTGAACTACACCTGGTCCCATAACATTGACGAAACTTCCAACGGTGGGCTGTTCAATTATGGCTTCGAAGGAAACAATAGCATCCTGGGCCAGATCAGCCCGGTCAGCCTCCGCACGTCGAACTATGGAAACTCGGACTATGACATTCGCCATCTGTTCAACGGCGATTTCGTCATCAATCCGGAGTTCCATAAGACGGGCGGATTGAAATATCTGGTGAACGGCTGGCAGTTCTCTGGAAAGGTGTTCTGGCGGACGGGACTGCCGTACACGATTCTTGACGGTAACCTCGGCGGATCCGTCTACAACGGCGGAGATGCGTCGATTCCGGCCTCGATCATCGGCAACGCCCAACCAGGCGGATGCGGCGGCCAAAACGCGAGCTTCGACGGATTGGGTAAGCCGGGATGCTTGAGCGCCGCTGGAGTTTACGATTCGAGCATCAACCTCAACACGTTTAACTGCTTCTTCACCGATCCCAATTTCCAGACCGACTGCCCGGTACCGACACCATTGCCGAATTATCCGCACCAGTCGCGCGGCCAGTACCATGGTCCGCACTACTTCGATATGGATATGAACCTGTTCAAGAACTTCAAGATCGGCGAACGGTTCAACTTGGCAATCGGCGCACAGGCGTTCAACGTGTTCAACCATCCAAACTTTGGCCTGCCCAATGCAACATTCTTCTCGGGCGATCCGACGTTCGGAACAATCTCCACGATGCAGGGAACTCCGACCAGTCCATACGGGAACTTCCTTGGCTTCGATTCCTCTCCGCGTGTTCTGCAGCTGAGCGGGAAGATCGTGTTCTAACAGGGAATTCAATCAGAACCGGATCGAGGCCGGCCGAAAGGTCGGCCTCGTTTTTTGCGCAGTGATGTGATCTATAATTTTGGCATCTCATGTTTGAGGTGATCTTTATGAATCGGTTCGGCATTTTGCTTGCGGGTGGACTCCTCGCCATAGCTTTCTGTAATGGGCAAGTTGCTTCAGCGCAAAGCGCTGCAGCCGCGGTTGGCCATGGAGCATTTCCGGTAAAGGTTACGAAGACGCTGGACTCCAGCAAACTGAAGGAAGGCGATTCGGTTGAGGTGGAGACCGCTGGGAGTTTCAAACTCGCCGATGGTACGCTTGTGCCCAAAGGATCCAAGCTGACCGGTCAAGTCACGGCATCCAAAGCGCGATCCAAGGGAGATTCCGACTCGGAGTTGACGCTTGCGTTCGTCAAGCTAAACGTAGCGAATGGAAAGCAGCTCTCCGTAAAGGGGATGGTGCAGGCAGTATTTCCCCCGGTTGAAGAGCAAGAGCCGCAGATGGCGGGCAAAGCGTCCGGCGCCGGCGGAGGAGGGTTTGGGAGCAACGCGAACGCCGGAACTGTGACTGATGTCAAGCCGAGTTCCAACCCTGAGTCGGCCAATTCACAGACCGACATGACGCCGAGTTCCACCGGCGTAAAGGGCATGCATGATCTGGATTTGAAAGATGGAATGCTGACTTCGAAGGGAAAGAATGTGAAGTTGGGCGGCGGCGTGCGGATGATCGTGAAGGTCGATATACTCGGGTGATGGTTTCTTCTTGAAAGATCCAAGGTGCGGCTTATGCCGCGCCTTTTTATTTTGCCGCGGAAACATTCTTCCGACGTTGTTGCGGGGCGCCGCAGTGGTTGAAACTCCTCGCGACGCCGCGCGCCCGTGTACGCCGAGATGAGGTCCTTCGCTTTCGCTCAGGATGACAACCATTTAAAAGCCGATTACGGACACTGCATCTCGTCCACGGCTAAGGCAAGAGCCCGAAGCCACTGCAGGGCGCGCAATTCGGGACGGCGAGATGGGCACTGGAGTGGCGTGGGAAGGCCGGCGGCTGCGCAGGATCTCTACGCCGTCACTACTCGTCGCTTTGCTCCTCGGAGCGGACGAATGCGTCCGCCTTACACAGCTTCGCTCAGGGCAAGCTGCGTCCGCCCTTACGCGAGTTACTTCCCGAAGATTACTGTGCTGGAGAAGTGCGAGGCTGCTGCCATATAAAACAGCAGCGGCACCGACAGGAAGAAATTGACCCTCGACGCAAGGAATGCCTGACGCGCCAGCAGCGCGGCGTTGGCCGGGGGCGTTCCCGCCAGCGTGCCTCGGATAATCTTTTTGTTGTTTGGCCAGATGATGCCCCACACGTTGAAGAGCATCACGATGCCCATCCCTCCGCCGACGCCGATGCAAAGAACGTGATTGTCGTCTCCGCCAACGGGAGTGTGATTCACAAAGATCCAACCGGCGGCGTACACCAGGATCGCCGTCAGGATTCCGAGCACATATCCATTCGGAGTCATCTTCTTAATCAACAGGAAGAGAATGAGAAAGACGGCGAGCCAGACGCCGAAGAACAGTCCGAAGGTGCTGCCTTGCCCGATGCCTTCGCGGTGCGCATCTGGAGCAACAAGAAACTGTCCCCAATACCAGAGGCCGACAAAAACCGTGACGAGGGAACTCCAGCGGAACCAATTCAGCGCAGGCAGCGTAAGGTTTTCTAGAACCGTCGGCTTCCAGGCGGCGTCGACCTTCTTCATGAACGGGACGTTGACCAGATTGAAGAAGTAGAGCAATCCGACCCACAGGATAGCCGCGATGATGTGAAACCAGCGCAGGATCAGCATGGCTGCTTCTTTTCCAGTGATGGTAGGCATTGCCTGTACGGCTGCCACAGCAACGACGTGATGCATCAGATCCTCCGCCAACTTGATTTGAAGATTTATGGGCCCCCGAACGCCAGAGGAGAGGAGGCATTCGGTGAAGAGACGACTTGCAGTAATAACAATGCGAGACGGGAGCAAATGCACGTCCCGCCCATTGAGTCGAGGAAAGTCTGCACTCGGACGATGGCTGCTGTCAAATGTACGGAATGGTACGGATGAAGTTCCCGGTTGAAAACCCCCAAGGATCGCCGTATTGTGTTCTCACCTGCCCGCCGGTGTGGTTCAAGTGCGGATTCGCGTTATGCACCTGCGGGGTTGTCCCCCCTTGTTTCCGAGGCACAGGGAAGGCTTCCGGAAGCATGCTGTTGCGTTAGACCGGCCCGAGCTTTTGAACAGGGGCGGCGATTTGGAGAGTTCGCAGTTTCCAACTCAAGGAGATCGGCTATGGACACCAATAAGCCGGCGCAAAACATACAGGATTCCTTCCTCAACACGGCCCGCAAGGAGAGAGCGAGCATCACGATCTACCTGCTCAGCGGAGTGAAGTTAACGGGCCGCATCCGCTCCTTTGACAAGTACTCCGTCGTACTGGAGGCGAACGGTCAGGAGCAACTCATCTTCAAGCACGCCATATCAACCGTGGTGATGGGGCGTCTGGCGTCGACGCATGTCGCGCATAGTTCGCATCCGGAGAAGGCGGTCGCCGGTACGGGCGCGGCAGTAGCGTCAGTCGCGACTGCATCCGGCACCGAGGGATAGGCTCTTTCGGCTTGGGAAGTTCTCGCAAGAAATCCCGCGACAGCGTTCGTGTTACTCGACGTGTGTCCACCCGCACGGCGGCGTCCTCTACGCAGCCGACGCGTGAGCGCGCGTTCCTGGTGGGCCTCGACGTCCGCACTCGGGGACGCAGCGCGAAAGGCTCTGTCACTGCGCAGGCTTCGGTTGCACGCGACGCCGCGGCGCAGGCGGGATCCGCCGGCACGGCGAAATCCAACACCAAGCCAAGCATTCCGGAGTTCGACGCCGAGGAGTCTCTCGCCGAGCTGCGAACGTTGGCCGAAAGCGCGGGCGCTGAAGTTGTTGGCGAGATACTTCAGCGCCGCGATCGTCCCGACCCGGCGACGCTGATCGGCGCGGGAAAGCTGGAAGAAATTGCCGGCGCAGCCGCATCGATAAATGCCGACGTTTTGCTCTTCGATCACGACCTGAGCCCATCGCAGCAGCGCAATATCGAAAGAATTGTTGAGCGGCGGGTGATCGATCGCACGCAGCTCATTCTCGACATTTTTGCCCGCCATGCGCGAACGCGCGAAGGCCAGTTACAGGTGGAACTGGCCCAGCTGCACTACATGCTCCCGCGGCTCGCGGGACGCGGCATTGAGATGTCGCAGCTCGGCGGTGGCATTGGTACACGCGGCCCTGGTGAAACGCAGCTGGAGACGGATCGCCGGAAGATTGCGCGCAGAGTAAGGAATGTCGAGCAGCAGATCGAAAATGTGCGGCGAATCCGCTCGCAGCAGCGGCAACGTCGCGAATCAGTTCCGGTTTCGACGGTGGCGCTGGTGGGATATACCAACGCGGGAAAGTCGACGCTATTCAATGCGATGACGCGGGCAGGAGTGTTGTCGTCCTCGCGGATGTTTGCGACGCTCGATCCGACCATTCGCGGCGTGGATCTGCCGTCGAAAAGAAAAGTGTTGCTCTCGGACACGGTGGGATTCATCCGCAACCTGCCCCACACTCTTGTTTCGGCTTTTCGCGCGACGCTTGAAGAAGTGCAACGGGCGACGTTAATCCTCCAAGTTTCCGATGCCAGCAGCCGCCTTTCCGCTGAGCAGGATGCACAGGTCGAAATCGTGTTGAAAGAATTGGAAGCTGAGAAGAAGCCACGTCTGCGGGTGATGAACAAAGTCGATCTGCTGGACGAAGAGGTCGCGCAGAGCCTGATGGCGGATGCGTTACGCGACGATTTGAAGACGGTTTATGTTTCGGCGAAGGAAGGCACCGGCATTGACCGGTTGCTGGCTCGCATCGACACGATGATCGAGGAGGATGCGGTCCGTCGCGTACGCTTGAACATCCCGCAGAGTGAAGGCAAGCTGCTGTCGATGCTGGAGGCGAAGGCGCATATTTACTCGCGGAAGTACAAGGACGGATCGGTGATGCTGGAAATCGAAGCGCCGGAGTCGGTGATACGGCGCGTAAAAGAATGGATTAAGTAATTTGGTTACGTTCCAGACGGCTGAAATGCCGCCCCTGTGGAGATTTTGAGAAAACCCACTTCGCGCAAAGAGCGTTAGAATTGGGGCATCGGCAATGCTGCGCCGGATTGAAAGAAGTACGTTATTGCCGAACTTGGTTTCAATTTGCTGGGGGGCAATTTAAATGGGCCGGCAACCAAGAAGCGGTGACATTCCTTGGCTATCGGCCCATTCGACCCTGAATTGGGTCGGAGGTGATATATCCATGCTAGTCCCCTTTATCTCGAAGTCAAGCCTTATATGCAGAAATCTGCGGGGTTGAAGGGGCGAATTTTGGCCCACCCTAAGCCCTTATTTCGCAATGGGTCAGCGGTTTTTCCAGGTTCTCAAGCCGTGGAATTTCCTCGCGAATTCACGAATGGGTCCGCCGCCACTCGCGCAGAAGAGGCGTTTTTGAATTCATCCCAACGCACATAGCGGAGCACCCATCCGTACCGACAACCCTTCCCATCCCCCATATCTTTGCGGGCTATATCGTCCGCTCAGTGTTGCTCGATAAGCGGGAAGATCATCGACGAAGATCATCGACTTGGAAAGCTGCAAGGTTGATGAGCACAGAATGCCCGTACGAGAAATGCTACATCGCAAAGGTGATGGTCGACTCCCCGATCACTCCGAATGAAAATACTCGTAGCCTCAAACCGGTCAGGAAAAATACGTTGTGGCAGTGAACGCCGCAACAAACCCTTTGGAGAGAGTCACCTAAGCGCCCGTCTCTTCAATCCATTTCGGGCTGGCTAAACCGTTCTTCTAGCGTTGACATTAAACTCATTCGGACGTTAGACTTAACAGTTTTCATAGCCCTCATTTTCCGATTTTGCTCAGCATTCCATGGATGAGACTCTCCATCAACTAGGCGAATTACTGCTCGGATCGATCCCGACAGTAATTTTGTTAGCGTTGCTGTACGTGCTTTATACGGCGATCGTCCACAAGCCGTTGAAGCGCGTGCTGGTGGAGCGGCGCGGCCGAACCGAGGGTGCCGTCGAGCAATCGAAAGCCGATATTTCCGCCGCGGAAGCGCGCACGTCGGAATATGAACAAAAATTGCGTGAGGCGCGAGCTGCCGTGTTTCGCGCCCAGGAAGCGCGACGTCAGGCAGCATTGCAGGCTCGGGCCAATGCGGTGAATGAATCGCGCACCAAGGCCCAGGCTCAGGTGCAGTCGGCAAAGGCGGACATTGAGGGCGACCGCGTGGCCGCCGAACAAGGTTTGCAGTCCGAAGCGGCATCGCTGGCTCAAGAGATTGTCCGGCGCGTACTGCAGCCGGCAGGGGCGGGACGCTGATGACATCGCCGCGGACCAATTCGAAGCTAGTGCGCGCAAGCCTCCTTGTGATGCTGCTGCTATGTTCAGCGGGGCTGCTATCGCTTCACGCGCAAGAGCCGGCCGCAGCTCCCGAACCAAATGCAACTCGCGAGCATAAGTCGGCGGGACCCGGACGGCAGTTGGCGCACCAGAGCCGTGAGGCGGCTGGGGAAGAGAAGGACGAGACCGAGGCATTCAAGAAGTCTCCTTCGGTCGAACTGGTGGCGCGGCTGACAGGATTGAGCCTGCAACGGTCGTACTGGTTGTGCGTGCTTCTTAATTTCGCGGTGATTGCCATAGTGATCTTGTGGGCCGCCAAGAAATACGCTCCCGGAGCTTTCCGCGACCGGACGGCTGCGATCCAGAGGGCGATGCAGGAAGCGCAGAAGGCCAGTGAGGAAGCGCGTCGCAAGCTTGCCGAGATTGAAGGGCGGCTGCAGAAGCTTGACGTCGAGATTGCAGCCATGCGCGATGCCGCGGAAAAAGAAGCTGCGGCGGAAGAAGCCCGCATCAAAGCTGCCGCGGAAGAAGATGCGCGCAAGATCATTGCGTCCGCCGAGCAGGAAATTGCCGCAGCTGCGAAAGCCGCGCGCCGCCAGCTTACCGCTCATGCCGCGGACTTGGCGGTCAGCCTGGCGCAGAAGCAGATTCATGTCGATGCCGCAACCGACCAGGCGCTGGTGCGCAGCTTCGGCGGACAGTTGGGTTCATCCGATCCCTCGCGAAAGGGAGGGAACTAGATGGCGTCTGTCGCCAGCACTTACGCCCGAGCCTTCGCGGATGTAGTATTCAGCGCGCACCTTGATTCCAAGCTTGTCACCGGGGGATTGCGGCAGATTTCCGCATTGCTTGCTGAAAGCGAAGATTTGCGGCGAGTCTGGGAAAATCCGGCCGTTCCAGCGGAGCAAAAGCGCAAGCTGCTGGATGCGATCGTTCAGCGAGAGGGAATTGAGCGTCACGTACGCAATCTGATCGCAGTGCTGATCGATCATCGCCGCGTGCAGTTCCTGGATCGGATCACGCAGCAACTCGAGAAGGAACTCGATGCGCGTATGGGATTTGCGGAAGCGCAGGTGACCAGCGCCCGCGAACTTGGAGATGCGGAGAAGCGATCCCTTGAAGCGCAGATTGAAAAAGCAACCGGCAAAAAAATCCGTGCGCAGTTTGGGCTGGATGCATCTTTGTTGGGCGGCGCTGTGGTCCGCGTCGGCAGCACGATTTACGACGGCTCGGTGAAGGGGCAGTTGGAGAAGATTAAAGAAGCTATAAGCTCTTAGCCTTTGGCTCTTCGCTTGGGTACGCGAGGGCATGAGGTTGTGAATTGCGGGGAGGCTTGAAATGCCTTTCCGCGCTGCTGGTAGCCGGAGGATTCAAGGGATCCTTCGACGCGCATTGACCGTCACTCCGTGACGCTCAATGCTTGCTCAGGATGACAGATTTGAAATTGGGTTGAAGCTAAGAGCTAAAGGCTAAAAGCTGATCTTATGGCACAAATTAAAGCAGACGAAATTACAAAACTGATTCGCGAGCAGATCGAGAACTACGAGACCAAGGTTTCCGTCGACGAGACGGGCACGGTCATCACGCTCGGCGACGGCATTGCGCGCGTTTACGGACTCGACAAGGTCATGGCTGGCGAGTTGCTGTCGTTCCCGCACGGAGTTGCCGGCATCGCCATGAACCTGGAAGAGGATCAGGTCGGCGTCGTGCTGCTCGGCGAATATACCGAGATCAAAGAAGGCGACGAGGTCAAGCGTACGGGACGCATCATGAGTGTGCCCGTGGGCGATGCCATGATTGGGCGTGTCGTGAACTCGCTGGGGCAGCCCATCGACGATAAGGGGCCCATCGCGACGGATCAGTTCATCGCATTGGAGCGCATCGCGCCCGGTGTCATCGACCGGCAGCCAGTCCGTGAGCCGATGGCCACCGGACTGAAGGCCATCGATAGCATGATCCCGGTCGGACGCGGCCAGCGCGAATTGATCATTGGCGATCGTCAGACGGGCAAGACCGCCGTGGCCCTCGACACCATCATCAATAGCAAGGGCAACGATCTGATTTGCATTTACAACGCGATCGGACAGAAGCGATCTTCGATCGCGCAGGTCGTGAAGATTCTCGAAGACGCAGGCGCGATGGAGTACACCATCGTGGTTGCGGCATCGGCGTCGGAACCCGCGCCGATGCAGTACATCTCTCCCTATGCCGCAACGGCAATGGGAGAGTATTTCCGAGACACCAAGCGGCATGCGCTGGTCATCTATGACGATTTGTCGAAGCATGCGGCGTCGTATCGCGAGATTTCGCTGCTGCTTCGCCGACCGCCGGGACGTGAAGCGTATCCCGGAGATGTGTTCTATCTTCACTCCCGCTTGCTGGAGCGCTCGGCGAAATTGAGCGACAAGAACGGCGGCGGATCGCTGACCGCTCTTCCTGTGATTGAGACACAGGCCGGCGACGTATCGGCGTACATTCCGACGAACGTCATTTCGATTACCGACGGCCAGATTTATCTTGAAACCGACTTGTTCAATCAGGGCGTGCGTCCTGCGGTGAACGTCGGTCTTTCTGTAAGCCGCGTTGGTGGCAGCGCTCAGATCAAAGCTATGCGGCAAGTGGCCGGGACGCTGAAGCTGGAACTGGCACAGTATCGCGAACTGGCGGCATTCGCAGCCTTCGGCAGCGATCTCGACAAAGCCACGCAGGCGCAGTTGAATCGTGGTCAACGGCTGGTGGAACTGTTGAAGCAGGATCAGTTTTCGCCACTGCCTTTCTCAAAGCAAATTCTGATCATTCTGGCGGGCACCGGCGGATTTCTTGATGACATGCCGGTGAACCAGGTGCGCGAATTCGAAAAGGAATTGTTCAAATACGTGGACACCACGAACCCGGGCATCCTGCGCACGATCATGGAGAAGAAGGTCCTCGACGACGCTCTGAAGGGACAGTTGCAGGGCATCATTAAGGAAGCAAAGCAGCAGTTTGTGGCGGCGAAAGAAGCGGTAGCGAAATAAGCTTTTAGCTCTTAGCTTCTAGCTCTTGGCTCGAGGCGGAGCGATATGGTTATGGGCTAATGGCTAAGAGCCAATAGCTAAGAGCTGGTTTTAAATGCCTAATATTCTCGATATCCGGCGCCGTATCCGCAGCGTGATCAACACGCGGCAGATCACCAAGGCCATGAAGGTGGTCTCGGCGGCGAAGTTGCGCCGGTCGCAGGAGCGCGCGCTGGCGGCTCGTCCGTATGCGCAGATGTTGACGAATGTTCTGAAGTCGCTTGTGGCACGCGCGGACATTTACGATCCGGAGACGGGCGAGGTCAAGCATCCTTTGCTGGCGCAGCGTCCCGAGAACAATATCCTGCTGATCGTCGTTACAGGCGACAAAGGGTTGGCAGGCGCCTTCAACGCGAATATTACGAAAGCTGCCGCGCGATTCCTGCAATCGAAGCAGGGGAAAAATATCGACGTCGAAGCGGTGGGCCGCAAAGGGCGCGACTTCTTGCGCCGGCGCTATCCGGCGGCGAAAGTGCAGACGAAGAGTCTGGCGGAACTGGTGGAATCTATCGATGCCCAGCCGGAAATGGGCGAGCGATCCGCGGAGACGCAGATTACCGGAGAGCACGTCGGAATTCTCGGCAAGGTTGAGTTTGCGCAGGCGTCGGCTTTGGGCGAGAGCGTGATTCGCCGCTACTGCCGCGAAGAGATTGACGCGGTGTACATCGTCTTTAACGAATTCAAGTCGGTGATTGCGCAGCGCCTGATCGTCGAGCAGCTTCTTCCCATCGAGCGTATCGGGGAACAGGCTGTTCGTCTGTCCGAGGAGATGACCGAAGACGAAAAGAAGCGAGCAAAAGAAGCCGCCATATCCGCGGGCGCCGGCATGCATTCGACGGATGGCCAGGCCGAAGCTAGTTCGCAGTTCGGCACATCGCAGGTTGACTACATTTACGAGCAGCCGCCGGAAGAGCTGTTCCGGGCGCTTCTACCGAAATATGTCGGCATCCAGATTTTTCGTGCGCTGCTCGAGTCGGTAGCGGCGGAGCATGCGGCCCGTATGACCGCAATGGATTCCGCCACCAACAATGCAACCGACATGATCGACTCATTGACGCTGGTCATGAACCGCGCGCGCCAGGCGAAGATCACGAAAGAAATTATCGAGATCGTCAGCGGCGCGGCAGCGATGTAAAGAAATGAAGATCGCTTCTAGGTTTTAGCTAGAAGCCAAGAGCCGAGAGCTGAGGTTTTATGGCACAAAACGTAGGACACGTTATACAGATATCAGGGCCGGCGGTGGACATACAGTTCGCCGATGGAACCCTGCCTCCGATCTATCAGGCGCTGGAAGTGGTGAGCGACGGCTACAACGTGCCCACTCCCATCAACGTCATCGTCGAAGTGCAACAGCATTTAGGCGAGGGGCGCGTTCGTTGCGTTGCCATGTCGGCGACCGACGGCATGGTGCGCGGCATGAAGGCCATCGACCAGGGAGGTCCCATCTCGGTGCCGGTGGGCCGCGGGACGCTAGGCCGCGTCATGAACGTGATCGGAGAGCCGGTCGACCAGTTGGGCCCGATCGAGTTCAAAGAACGGATGCCGATTCACCGTCTCGCTCCTGCGTTTGACGAGCAGGCCACAACTGCTGAAATGTTTGAAACCGGCGTGAAGGTTATCGATCTGATCCAACCGTTCTTGAAGGGCGGCAAGATTGGACTATTCGGTGGCGCTGGCGTCGGCAAGACCGTCGTCATCATGGAGTTGATCAATAACGTCGCCAAAAATCACGGCGGCTACTCTGTGTTTGCGGGTGTAGGCGAGCGAACGCGTGAAGGCAACGATCTTTGGCTGGAAATGACCGAGTCGGGCGTCATCAAGCCGGGGAAGCCGGCGGAGTCGAAGGCCGCACTGATTTACGGACAGATGACGGAGCCTCCAGGAGCGCGTTTGCGGGTCGCGCTGACCGGGCTGACGGTCGCGGAATACTTCCGCGACGCCGAAGGCGCGGATACGCTGCTGTTTATCGACAACATTTTCCGCTTCACTCAGGCTGGCTCGGAAGTATCCGCTCTGCTGGGCCGCATGCCCAGCGCCGTAGGTTACCAGCCGAACCTGGCGACAGAAATGGGTGAACTACAAGAGCGCATCACCTCGACGAAGAAAGGTTCCGTCACATCGGTGCAGGCAATTTATGTGCCTGCTGACGACTTGACCGATCCCGCTCCGGCGACAACATTTGCTCACCTGGATGCGACAACGGTGCTTTCCCGTGCTTTGACCGAGATTGGAATTTATCCAGCAGTCGATCCGTTGGGGTCCACCTCGCGCATCCTCGATCCGCGCATTGTGGGACAAGAGCATTACGACGTCGCGCAGTCGGTGAAAAAGACGCTGCAGACTTATAAAGACTTGCAGGACATTATCGCGATTCTGGGTATCGATGAACTGACTGAAGACCAGAAGCTGACGGTTGCTCGCGCGCGTAAGATTCAGCGCTTCCTGTCGCAGCCTTTCCACGTGGCCGAGCAGTTCACCGGTGCGCAAGGACGCTACGTGAAGGTCGCCGACACCGTAAAGGGCTTCAAGGCGATCGTGGAAGGTAAGTACGACGACATCCCCGAGCAGGCGTTTTATATGAAGGGGCCGATCGAGGAAGTGTTGCAGGCTGCGGAGAAGATGAAGGCAGCAGCCTAAGAACGAGCGTCCGGCTTTCGGCTTCCGATGCGATTTTGCGGAAGCCTGAAGCCGAGAGCCGCAAGCCGGATTTTTGATGGCAGATACTTTCCAACTCGAGATTGTCACGCCGGAAAAGAAGGTAGTTGATACCGCGGCGGAGGAAGTGCAGATTCCCGGCAAGAATGGGTATCTGGGCGTCCTGCCGGGGCATGCACCGTTGATTACCGAGCTGGCGGTTGGCGAGATTAAGTATCGCGAAGGATCCTCTGAGCAGAGGCTGGCAGTGGCCTGGGGATTCGCGGAGGTCTTGCCAGACAAGGTCACAATTCTTGCGGAGACGGCCGAACGCCCCGCAGACATTGATGTAGCTCGTGCGCAGAAGGCGAAAGACCGCGCTGAGCAGCGGCTGACCAGCGGAGACACCTCCGTCGACGTCGACCGCGCCCTGAATGCGCTTCAGAAGGCCGAAACCCGGCTCGATGTCGCCGCGAACAAGTAGCCTCCCGCCGCCCTCCCTTTAGCTTGGCGTCGCACTGGGCATCATCCCACACCGTCTCTCCGGCTTATAATGAGGCCGTTTGTTCCTGATTAGGAGACGGCATCATGAAAAATCGATTTACTGGCCTCGCGATTTCTGTACTTCTTCTTTCCGGTTTGCTTGGAGCGCAACAGGCAAAGCCGGCAACGGCTCCGCCACAAGCGCCGCCTCCTCCCCTGGTCACTCCTGAAGTCCATTCCGACAATAGCGTGACGTTTCTTCTTCGCGCGCCGAATGCCCAGGAAGTGAAGCTCGCACGAGAGGGAACCGAACCTGTGGCGATGCAAAAGAATGATGCGGGAATCTGGAGCGTGACCACTCCTCCGCTCTCACCCGACTACTACGGCTATTCCTTCAGCGTGGACGGCGTTCGGACCCTCGACTCCAGCAATCACGGACTTGTGCCCAACCTGATCTCTCCGGGAAATTCCTTGCACGTGGCTGGGCCGCCGTCGCTGCCCTGGGAATTGAATGACGTTCCGCATGGCGAGATTCACCATCATTTCTACAAGTCGGCCGTGGCCCAGGACGACCGCGACTATTACGTCTATACTCCGCCGGGATATGATCTGGGCGCGAAGACGACCTATCCGGTGCTGTACCTGCTTCACGGCTACAGCGATGACGCCAGTGGATGGTCCGCTGTCGGCCGTGCCAATGTGATTTTCGATAACCTCATTGCTCACGGAAAAGCGAAGCCGATGATTGTCGTCATGCCGCTCGGTTACGGCACGATGGAGATCATCACTCTCGGATGGGGAGCATGGAGCCACACCGATGTGCGCGACAAGAATTTCTCTCGCTTTCGCGACGCATTGCTCACTGAAGTTATGCCGAAAGTGGAAGGTGAGTATCGCGTTTCCCAGGACCGCAGCCAGCGCGCAATTGCCGGACTATCGATGGGAGGATCGGAATCCCTGCTCACAGGGTTGAACAATCTCGACAAGTTCGCGTGGGTGGGAGCGTTCAGCGCCGGAGGGTTGCCCGAGCCGTTTGAGAAGGACTTCCCATCGCTCGATTCGAAAGCGAATCAGCAGCTCAAGCTATTGTGGATCGCGTGCGGAACCGAAGATCGGCTGATTACGCCAAACCGCAACCTGCGCGAATGGCTGAAAGGGAAGGGTGTGCAGCATACGGACATCGAGACACCGGGCATGCATACCTGGATGGTCTGGCGCAGGAACCTGTCCGAGTTTGCAGGGTTGCTGTTCCGGTAGCGCTGGGGACCGTTCCGACCCAAGGGATCCTTCGACTCCGCATTTGCTCTCGCTTCGCGGGAGCAAGCGCTCCGCTCAGGATGACACCTTAGGAAGACAACTAAGGAAGACAATTACGGAACGTTTACCTGATTCGGTCGTTCCGCTGGTACATAATTCACGGCGGCGGTTCGCTCTAGTTTGTCCCATGCGAACTTGCCGCCTTCAAGAGCACGCTTCAGCGTCTTGAACAACACGATTGAAAACAGCTGGCGGTAGGCGAAGCGCTGCAGCCACACTTGGCTCAACAGCCACGCGTCTTCCTTGTCATCGGGACGCCTGCGCTCCAAGGCGAATGCTATCGCCGACGCGAAGAAATCAATCACCAGGAACGCGAAGAAGAAGAGCACAAGTTTGTGGAAGCTTGCTGGATCGGTTGAATCTGGATGGAAGTGCTTCTGCACGTAATACCAGATGGTGCCGAAGGCGAACATGATGTCGATAAGCGGCGACACCAGCGGGAGCAGAATCTGGAATATCCATATGTTTGGCAGCGCAACCCATCCGAGCGCGCCTTTGCGAGCCATCACTCCGCGGTGTTTGTACACTGCTTGCAAAATGCCGAAGGACCAACGGAATCGCTGGCGCATCAAGCCGTTGGCATTGGTCGGCGCCTCGGTGAATGCCAGCGCCATGTCTTCATATTCCACACGGTAACCATTGCGCAGCAGGGCCATGGTCAAATCTGCGTCCTCGGCTACGGTGTCGATGTGATAGCCGCCGGCCTCGCGCACTGCTGAGACGCGCCACGCGCCAATCGCTCCCGGCACCACGCTGACCGCGCCCAGCACATCGAGTGCGCGGCGCTCGAAATTCTGGCTGGTGATGTATTCCAGGGCTTGCCATCGCGTCCATAGATTTACGCGGTTGCCGACCTTGGCGTTGCCCGCCATCGCTCCAACTTTCGGATTAATGAAGTGCGGTACGAGGCGCGAGATTGCGTCAGGCGCGATGATCGTATCGGCATCGATGCCGACGAAAAGTTCCGCGTCACCGATGTGTTCGATGCCGTAGTTGAGGGCCTCAGCCTTTCCGGAATTCTTCTTTCCGAGGATGAGCACTTGACCCGCAGCTTCTTCGGCTTCGAAAGCGGTGCGAGCCACTTCGAGCGTGCGGTCTTTAGAGCCATCGTCGATGACGATGACACGCAAGTTGGGGTAGTCGGAATTGAGCGCCGCCCGGATGGTTCTCTCGATCACTTTTTCTTCGTTGTAAGCGGGGATGAGAACTGCAACGAGAGGCTTGTAGGATGCGACTTCTGCGGGTTTGCCCAGAATCCTTTCCCGTACGCGGTCATACACCGCCGCCGTTCCGATGAATATCAAACGGGCGGTCATCAACAGGTCTCCGATGAAGAAGATCAACGTGATTCCGCCCTGGACCATATCGAAGAGCCAGAAGCCGAATCGGTCGAGGCGGGCGGCCCACCATTCGCCCTTGGGCAACGGTGCCATGACGTTCGCCTTCTGCATTCCGAGCAACTCGTAAACGGGAGCGATCTCGAAACCCTTCGCCCGAATCCCATCGATGATCATGGGCAGGGCGCGCACCGTCTCGGCGCGGTTTCCGCCGCCATCGTGCAGCAAGACAATGTTTCCGCAACGCAGATTTTCCACGCGGCAGGGCGGGAGGTGGGTCACGACGTAATTCGTGATTTCCTCGGCGGTGCGCCTTCCATGGATCTCCGTCGGGTCGTCGAGGTTCCAGTCATTCGGATCGATGCGGTTGCCGACGGTGATGTAGCCCATTTCCTGCGGAATCTCAAGCGGGCGTACCTGATCCGAAGTGTCCGGTTCTTCATCGATCGCATAGGGCGGCCGCATGAGTGTCGCGCGGATCCCCACGAGACTGGCGAAGAGCCGCTCGGTGAGATTTAGTTCGACTTTCATGTACGCGGTCGAGATATTGCTCACATCAGGGTGCGTGAAGGTGTGATTTCCGAGCGTATTGCCTTCCGCGTAAATTCGCTTGACCAATCCCGAAAACTTGTCCGCCTGAATACCGATGAGAAAAAATGTAGCTGTGGCATTCTTCGCTTTAAGTACGTCCAGCACTTTCGGCGTCCACTCAGGATCGGGGCCGTCATCGAAGGTGAGCGCGATCTTGTTCGCGCTGTAGCCATACCGGCCGACGCGATAGGGCTCCGGCATATTTTGAAAAACCTCGTCCGTAATCATCTGGCTATTGGCCTCGATGGTCAGGTCGCGGGTGCCATGGGCCGGCTTGTCTTCGATGCGCAGGATTTCTCCCTGGCCCTCCATATCGACTTCGGCGCCGGGCGGAACGTCGCGCAGCTTATCGGCCGCCGCCGAGTCGCCGGGCATATCCCATACTCGCCACAAGGAACGATCTTCGAAGCCAAGTCGCCAAAGTGCGAAAGTCTGGATGCCAAGGTTCTGCGCCGAGCGCATGTGATTCAAGGCCGTCACTGCGTCGGTGAACCATATGTCGTGACGCAGGTTGTTCTCGTCGAGATAACTGAAATGAGGATTCATTGCGTCATCGTCGAAGTTCACATCCTCATCGGAGTCACGGGCGGCGAGCCATGCGTCCTGCACACTGACGGTTGAATCGTGCACGCCCGCAGGCAATGCGCCTTTGGCCGGTTTCAGTACCCAGTCGTACCCATAGTTCGAGATGGCGCAGATGATCTTTTCTTTGGGGATGACGGTCTGGGCGAATTTCAGATTTTGTTCGAACCAATCCTGCGAGGCGACGGGGCCGGATGCTGCGCCTGGATAGTGCTCGTCATAATTCATCAGCACGACGCCATCGGCAGCAGCAGAGATGGCCGGGTAATCGTATTCGTTGCTGTGCGGCGGCACCGCCACATAAAGCTTCATGCCTTTCGCATGCAGATCGGCGTACGTTTCCTGTAGAAGCGCGACGTATCCAGCCTGCCCGGCCGGTGGGAAGGATTCGAAATCAATGATGAGCCCGCGGTAGCGGCCCGACGCCAGAAACTGTCCCGCCTGTCTGCGAAACTGCGCTCTAGCATCAGGGTTATTCAGAAAGACATCGATATTGCTGACCCAGTTCGCGCCATCGAAGTTATTCACCATCGGGAATACTTCCATGCCGGGATCTTCGTTCCTGAGCAGAGGCATTACGCGATCGTCCACCGGGAGCACTTTGCCTCCCTGGATCACATCGAAATATTTGTTGGTCTGATCGTCGACCCCTTGCAGGTGGCCGTCTGGAGTCAGGACGTGCAGCCAATCCGGATAGAGGATGTCGATCTGGTGCGAGAAGGCGCGCAACGAGGAAAAACTGGCAGCGTCCCATGGAACATAGAAAGCCGCGCGAATGCCTTCCTGTTGGTTGAGCTTTACCTGCGAGGCTGCCAGTTTCGTCTTGCGGTGAGAACGGGCGGCCGCTTTCTTCACGCGGTCGCGAGCCTTCTCTCGTTCACTCTCTTTCAACGCCTTGAAGGCGCGTTTCTGTGGAGAAAAAAGTAGTTCAGGCAGAGGTTCGTCGCGCAGAGCCGTGTAAACGAAAAAGATGATGAGTGCCGAAACCAGCACCGCAGTCACGTCAAGGATACGTCGCAGACGTTTCCAGCGAGCGCGTCGGGGATCATAAAAGACTGGTTCAGCCATGGAGGACGATCTTCAATCGTATGCTGCGGGCGACAGACGGTCAATTCCAGACAGGGTGAGTTGCTGCATCGATAGGATGCACTTTGATCGTCACGGGATTGCCGCAACGCGCTATCATTCGCAGCGTGTACGAATTGAACCAGCGGGATTTCGGGGCGAAAAACGACACGCGATTCCTGATGTGGGCGACTCTGGCAGGGCTGGCCTTCCGCTTCTTGCTGGTGTTTCGATTTCCAGCAGTGGTCGACGATTCACGGCTCTACGCAGATATCGCCCGCAACTGGCTGCTTCATGGCATTTACGGGATCACGAACTCTGGCGTGATCGTGCCGACTCTCTCGCGATTACCTGGGTATCCAGCGTTTCTCGCCGGGATTTTCGCCCTGTTCGGAGCGGACAACTTCCGTGCTGTCGTCGTCGTACAGACGTTCTTCGATCTGGCAACATGTTTCCTGATCGCGGATATGGCGCGGCGCTTCTTTGGGCACGGCGCGCGCTGCGGGCGGCATTTCTTCTGGCGGTGCTGTGTCCGTTTCTGGCCAATTATGCTGCCGCGGCTCTCACCGAAACTCTGGAGATCTTCTTTACAGCGTTGGCGCTCGATTTAGCCGTTCGGGCGTTGGGGGTCGCCGACTTGCCGTCGCATCCCCTGATGTTGTGGTTGGGATGCGGATTCTCCGTGGGTGCTGCAATTCTGCTTCGTCCCGACGGCGGGATACTGCTGGGCGCTATTGGCCTTTATCTGTTGTGGCTTCTGCTGCGCAGTTTTCGTCCGGAGTCGCATCGGGACCGAGCCGTGTTGTCTGCGCCGGGCATTATTGCCGCGGGAATGTTGGTCGCACTTGGCAGTCTGGCTCTGCTCGTCCCTTGGACGCTGCGCAATCTTCATACGATGCATCGCTTTCAGCCGCTCGCTCCGCGCTATGCCAACGACTCCGACGAACCTGTCATGAATGGTTTCAACCGCTGGGTAAAAACGTGGATGGCCGACTACGTCTCGGTGCAGGAAATCTACTGGAACGTTCCAGGGGAAGACATCGACGTCGGGCGACTGCCCAGTCGAGCTTTCGATTCCTTGCAGCAGCGCGAGACCACGGCAACACTTTTTTCCGACTACAATCGCGACCACGACCTAACGCCCGAGATGGACGCGCGCTTCGCCTCCCTGGCTGCGGAACGCATTCACGCCGCGCCGCTTCGCTATTATGTCTGGCTTCCGGCAGCCCGCATTGCCGACATGTGGCTACGTCCGCGGACGGAATTGTTTCCCTCTGACCCGCGCTGGTGGGAGTTCAACGACGATCGTCGCTGGCTGGCTGTCAGTCTGGGCTTTGGCCTGATCAATCTCGTTTATGTCGCGCTCGGGGCCGCCGGGCTTGTTCGCAGCCGCGAATTTTTTGGCATTGGACTATTCGTTTTATTTCTCATATTGCGTTCGCTGTTCCTCGGGACCCTCGAAAATCCTGAACCCCGCTACACTCTTGAATGCTATCCCGGGGTCATAGTCGCAGCTGCGGCCCTGTTCCAACGTCGCGCATAAATTTCCACCCAAGCGAGAATAAATTCAGCTTGAATATTTAAGCTCTGTGGTTGCACAATAGCGCCCCATCAGGCGTTTGCGGTCTCAAAAATCTGTACCCGATCAGTCAGGCAGAACACATTGATCGCACGCTCTCGCGTGCGCAAGGAGCCTATATGCGTCTTGTCAGGGTATTTGCGTTGGTCAGTGCTGTGATTTTTGCGGCGACGGCATGGAGCCAAACGGGCACGTCTACGATTAGAGGGGTCGTGACCGACGAACAGGGTCGAGTCGTGCCAAACGCAGTCGTGTCCCTGACAAGCCTTGCAACGAATTCAGTTCGCACCACAAAAACGTCCGATACAGGCGGATACGTCTTTGACCTGATCATTCCCGCTGATTATCGAATCGAGGTGGAAGCTAAAGGCTTCAAGAAGAATGTTCTGGATAATGTGAAAGCTCTCATCGGCAAGCAGACCGAGAGCAATGTGCAATTGTCAGTAGGCGCCGCCACCGAGGTCGTCGAAGTACAAGCCAGTGCGCAGGATGCGGTAATCAATACCCAAGACGCTACGTTGGGCAATAACTTTGAGTCCGTTCAGATTACTCAGCTTCCACTCGAAGCGCGCAGTGTGATCGATCTGCTGAGCTTACAGCCCGGCGCCACTCGCGAGGGGTACGTCACCGGCGCTCGGGCGGACCAATCGAACATCACCCTTGATGGAGTCGACATCAACAACGCGCAGACAGGCAATGCCGAAGTCCCTCGCGGGACCAATGGCCTTATCGTCGGAGCGCTCGACAGTGACAGAGGCGACATAACTACTGGCCCTGCCCTACGTCTGAATTCGGAAGCTTTGGAGGAATTTCGGGTCACCACGGCTAACGGAAATGCGAATCAGGGCCGGTCGTCGGGTTCTCAGGTGAACCTGATCACCAAGTCCGGCACGAACAGGTGGCACGGCGCGGGATCGGAATTTTACCGGTCTAGAGGTTTTACCGCGAATGACTGGTTCAACAACCATGCTGACCCAATCGTCCCCAGAACGCCACTAGTGCGCAATACTTTTGGCGGAAACTTCGGTGGCCCCATCGTGAAGGATAAGGCATTCTTCTTCTATGCCTACGAAGGCCGCCATGACGCCAGTGGGCAGAGTGTCGTAAGAACGGTACCTCTGGCGAACTTAGGACAGGGACAGATCAACTATCAATATTGTGCCGATAGTGCTTGCAACACAGTCAACGAGAGTTCATTAACTGTGACGCCTTCCAATCCGGGCCCCTTTCAGGACGCGGGGATCAACCAGGCGGCGTTAGACGTATTAGCTGCTGCTGCCGCAAAGTACCCTGCCAACGATAAAACCACTGGCGACCAACTGAATACGGGCGGCTTCCGGTTTAACGCGCCCACTCCCACGACACTGAATTCACACGTCGCAAAGTTGGACTTCAACCTGACCCAGCACCAGACCGCTTTCTTCCGGCTGAATGTTCAGTATGACCACCAGTTACTCCCGAAGTGGTTGCCCGATACTCCCTCACCCGGGATCTGGAGCCATCCATGGGGATTGGCGGCGGGGCATACCTGGACCATTGGAAATAATGTCGTCAATAATTTTCGATATGGCTTCACTCGACAGGCTTTCACCCAGGGTGGTGACAGTACCGGCAACGATATCGATTTCCGTTTTGTGTTCACCCCCACCTCCGAGTCGCACGGGCTTTCGCGGGTCACGCCTGTTCATAACTTCACCGATGACCTTTCCTGGATTAAAGGAAATCACAATATCCAGTTCGGATTTAATTTCCGGAAGACCAACAATCAGCGGGTGAGTTATGCCAGTGCGTTTGATTTTGCGCAAACGAACCCATCTTTCTATCTGAATACTGGGTCCAATATCCCAGGAGATTTCCAAACATATCTGGACACGCAACATTTGGCCGGGGACGAGACTGCCGGTCAGTCTTTGCTATCCACCCTTGAAGTCCGGAATGCAGGCACCGCGGCGATTGGCCGATTCACGGAGTTGACCTCAAATTTTACTTTTGACAAGAGCGGGAACCTGTTAGATCCCGGCAATCCCACGTCACGAAATTTTGCCACCCAGGCCTACGACAGCTACATCCAGGACACTTGGAAGGTCCGTCCTAATCTGACTCTGACGATGGGGTTACGTTATAGCCTGGAGCGTCCAGTGTATGAGACGCAGGGCTATGAGGTGCAACCGGGCATTGCTTCCGGCAGCGGGTGCCAGCTCAATTCATTGACCTCGTATTTCAAGTCTCGCTTGGCGGCGGCGGCTCAAGGGTCCGAGTACACGACTCCGATTTGCGTGAATCGGTCCGGACCTGCGAATGGTGGTCCGTCAATGTACAGCTGGGATAAGAACAACTTTCAGCCTAGATTTGCCGTTGCATGGTCGCCAAACGGTGGCTCCGGCTTCTTCGGTCGGCTGTTCGGCAACAAAGGACAGTCGGTGCTGCGTGGTGGTTTCGCTCTCACAAACGACTATTACGGCCAAGCTCTCGCAGTCGATTGGGATCTGAACAATTCGCTTGGTTTCACATCCAACTTCACCAACCCTGCCAATACTTTCGACAGTAGTTTAGCGAATGGAAAGCCCTTGGGCCCCCTTTTCACCGGCTTCGGCCAAGATGTTCGCTCTCTCATCGGGACCGCTAATGGTGTAGTCCCCGGCGCCCTCCAGTTCCCGTTGCAAGCGACGTCCTTGAACGGAGACACCGAGTTCGGAGAGCGAATCGAGTCCTCGCTGGATGCGGGACTGCACGCGCCGACTGAATATGTCTGGAATTTCACTTACGAACGAAGTCTTCCCAAAGGGGCGGTTTTCTCGGCGTCATACATTGGGCGTATGGGCCGCAGTTTGATGGCTCACCGCGACGTTACGGCATTCAATGACATTCGCGATCCTCAGAGCGGTTTGGATTGGTACGCCGCAGCTACAGCGCTCGAAAAGATCCGTCAAACGGGAGCCGACATCAGTCAGGTACCTGGTCTGATCTCATCGCACGTCGCTCAGTATTTCAACAATGTATTTCCCGCCGGAATGGCGTCCATTATTGGAGACTATGATGGGTTGACGTACGATCCAACATGGACGAACGCTCAGGCGTACTACGGCGAATATCAAAACAACGATTTCTTCGAGGCCAACGATTGGACCGATGTACAAGCAGAGGCCGATCAGGCTCTCGCATTTAATGGGTTCACTCCACGATTCATGCAGCCTCAGTACGGGACGCTTTCGGCCTGGAGCACGATCGGAAATTCCAATTATCACGCCTTGGCACTTTCCTTCCGGCAACGGCTGAGCAGCCTTATTTTTGACTTCAATTACACCTGGTCACACTCACTCGACGATGCTTCGGGCTTGCAGGTTGAATCAGGAGTCGGTGGGAACTTTCAGAGCAACGGTTCATTCATCTTGAATCCGATCCGCCAGCGGGATAACTATGCCAGTTCGGACTTCGATGTGCGCCACAATATCAATGCCGATCTCGTTTGGCAGTTGCCTTTCGGAAAAGGAAAGAGCTTTCTAGGCAATTCCGGAAAGGTCGCAGATGCCATCCTGGGCGGGTGGCAACTCTCTAGCATTTTCCGCTGGAATACAGGTCTTCCAGCAACATCTCCGTTCGACGATGGCCGCTGGGCGACAAACTGGGATTTCCAGGCCAATGTCACACCGAAGACGCCGATCCACGCTTGTTCCAGCAAACCTTCCAACGGAACACCAAGTCTGTTCGGGAACTGTGATGTCACCAAGGTCTATCAAAATTTCAGAAACGCCTATCCGGGGGAGACTGGACCGCGCAACTATCTTCGTTATCCCGGATTCGTCGACTTGGACTTAGGGCTTGGGAAATCTTGGAAGATGCCTTATAGCGAAAACCATGTTTTGCAGGTTCGGTGGGATGTGTTCAACGTGACCAATACACAGCACCTCACCAGTTTCGCGGACGGCGGCGTTGCGGCCGATCCCGGCCTGAATGGACTCACTCCTCCCTCCGATTTCTACAATTTCACCCAGATTCAGGGACAACCGCGTGTCATGCAATTGGGCGTGCGGTATTCGTTCTAAAGTCGGCAGAGAACAGGGGGACGGAAAAACCGTCCCCCTGTAAAGTCGAGCCGCAAAATGCTCTGAAATTCGGGTGAATTACGACAGCGGCGAGTCGCTCATGCGGAAGCGTG
This sequence comes from uncultured Acidobacteriota bacterium, assembly GCA_963819455.1. Classification (GTDB taxonomy): domain Bacteria; phylum Acidobacteriota; class Terriglobia; order Terriglobales; family Acidobacteriaceae; genus Sulfotelmatobacter. The sequence continues at coordinate 279,411 of CAWFWF010000002.1, read as the reverse complement.
TGCGCACGTGCTCGGAGAGAAGTTCGATGGCCGTGCGATTCTTTACGGGATCCTCTTGGGCCAAGTACTTCATGGCCTCGACCAGCAGCCGTTGTCCATCCACATAGCGAGGATCCGAGGTGCGTTCCCTTCGCTTGTTACCCAGCTTAGGGGGTACAGTGATCGTAAAAACCTTGGCCATGAATAATCCCAACTGAAGGTGCGGTCAGTATAACGTTCGAGGTCAAAATCTCAGAGCGTTTTCTTGTCCTTTATTTTCAGTCAGTTAGCCCCGTGGAGCGACGGTCTGCGTTTTGCTCGTGGTCTTTAGTTTAAAAACGTCATCACCAATCTTCTCCCCCATGCGGATGGACGAATATTTGGCCAGACGGTAATCGCCCTGGGGCTGCAAGAACTTTTGTTGAACTGAGACGCCCCGGTCAAGGTCGATCCACAGCGTAATTTCACTGTAAGTATTGCGTGCCTTTTCCGACTTAGGCACGAGGTGTAGCTTGGCTGTGGCGATGCCGTTCAGCGTTTCTGCTCCGTCGAATGTGACGTCGAACGCTTTCTGCAGGTCCTGACCGCTGCCGCCGAAGCCGAGGACGACATAGCTCTCGAGGTTCTTGCCGAGGTCGAACTCGGTGACCTGATCGGGCTTTGGGAGGTACATGCGAATTTTCCCACCGCTCAGGAGAACATATTTCGGCTCGGGCTTAAGCGTGGCGAGGGTGTTACCGGCCTTCTTCACCGAGGCCATCATCTCGATGCTGCTGCCGGATTTGCGATAGTAGATCGATCCGGTTTGCACCTCGTCCACTTCGTCGATCACTTTCTCGTACGTGTCCCACTCAAATTCCGCCTGCGCGCTGCGGAAAGTCGCAGCCACATCGTCCATCTTCTTCAGAACGGATTCGAGGGTTGGTGTGTCTGCGGGCTTCGGGGCGGGTGCGGCGAGCACGGAAGGAAAACACCATGCGAGGGCAATGGCGAAAATCATTAGCAAACGTGTCATGTGAGCTTTCTTGGCGCGACGTTATTCGCGCTGGGCCAGAACTTTGTAGCTCTGCACTTTACCTTTGCCGTCGGAGATCGACTCGTAACTCACAATCGAAACGGCCCCGGAAATCGGCTCGATGATGTGCAGCAACTGGTCATGAACGGATTGATCGCCGTTCTCCGATACTGCGGCGGCTGCGACCTGGTAGTACAGGCGGCCATCCGCATCGGCCGTAACCACCACATCAGTCGGATGCGGATTCCGCGAGATGGGTTTGTCGTTGAACTTGATCACGCGCGGAGAGAACAGCACGAAAATCAGGATGAGCGTGACCATGATGTCGTAGTGGAGGGTGCCACGCTCGTACTGCCAGAGGATGTATCCGCGGATTGTTCGCCAGATGGCGTTCATTGACTGGGGCGCGCTGGGTGCGGCGGTCGTGAGTTCAATTCTATGCAAGTCTACAGGCTCCTGGCGTCCAGCGAATAGTCCAGCTTGTGAGGCACCCGCCGTTAGAATTTCTTCGGCTTGATTCTGTCCGCGCCGATGTACGGCCGCAACGCCTCCGGAATAATCACGCTTCCATCGGCCTGCTGATAGTTTTCGACGACAGCGACCCATGTGCGACCTACCGCTAATCCGCTGCCGTTGAGGGTGTGGACGAATTCAGTTTTATTCTTGCCTTCCGGCCGGTAGCGAATATTCGCGCGTCTTGCCTGGTAAGATTCGAAATTCGAGCAAGAAGATATCTCCCGATACAAATTCTGCCCCGGTAGCCACACTTCAATGTCATAGGTCTTGGCGGACGATGGACCCATATCGCCAGTGCACAGTGCCATGGTGCGATAGTGCAGTCCGAGTTTCTGCAGAACTTCTTCTGCATTACGCGTCAGTTTTTCGTGCTCTTCGTACGATTGTTCCGGCCGCGTGAACTTCACCAGTTCCACTTTCTGAAACTGATGCTGGCGGATGATGCCGCGCACATCTTTTCCATACGATCCCGCTTCGCTGCGAAAGCATGGTGTATAGGCAGTGAGGGAAATCGGTAACCGCTGCTGATCGATCACTTCATCGCGATACAGATTAGTGACGGGAACCTCGGCCGTCGGAATCAGCCACAGATCTTTTTCTCCATGCGGTACGCGAAACAGATCCGCGGCGAATTTCGGAAGTTGACCCGTGCCGTACATCGAATCCGAATTCACGAGATACGGAGGCAACACCTCGGTATATCCGTGCTCGCGAGTGTGAAGGTCGAGCATGAAGTTCATGAGTGCGCGCTCGAGCTTTGCGCCCAGATCCCAATAGACGGCGAAACGAGCTCCCGTCAGCTTTACCGCGCGTTCGAGATCGAGAACACCGAGCTCGGCGCCTAGATCCCAGTGCGCTTTTGGAGTGAAATCGAATTTCGGCGGAGCACCCCAGCGGCGAACTTCTACATTGTCCTCGGCACTGCGGCCGACCGGAACGCTCTCGTGCGGAAGATTCGGAATTCCCGCCAGGATGTCGCGCAGGCGCACGTCGAGATCTCCGGCAGTTTTTTCCAGTTCGGTGATGCGCTCGCGCAATTCCTTGCTTTGCGCCATGGCGGCGCTGGCATCCTGCCCACTCTTCTTGAGCTTCGCGATTTCTTCCGATGCTTTATTGCGTTGCGCCTTGCTGGTCTCTGCCTCGGTGATAGCTTGCCGGCGCTGGGTATCGACGTCGCGAAAATCCCTGAGGACGGCAGCCGGGTCCATGCCGCGATGGCGCAGCTTCTCTTCGACGACAGGGAGATTTTCGCGGACAAAATTCAGATCAAGCATGGGAACTAACTAATGTATCGGAAAAACCTCTAAAAATGCACATCAGGGGCTTTAACCACGAAGGACACGAAGGTTCACGAAGGAACTGCAATCTTGGGTTTCTTCGTGAACCTTCGTGTCCTTCGTGGTTATCGGTTTCTCTTTAGATTCTCCCGAACGATCGATGGGAAAAAGCTTCGTACTCGGATTTCTCCGACCGCCTCGCGCCTTTGGCTTATTCGGGATGCCTGTGTAAACTACGTTCTCGATGAGATCGCTTGCCAAGTTAGCCCGTGACTTCCTCTGTGTCGCCTTGGCGTGCCTTGTGGCTGTGGTTGCCATTCCGGTGCCGACATTTGCCTCGGCGTACAACGGGCATCCCAAACTTGTTGTCATCATCGTGATCGACCAGTTTCGCGGCGACTACCTCGACCGTTATCACGATCAGTTCGGCGATGCCGGCTTCCGCCTCTTGATGGATCACGGAGCGTATTTCCCCAACTGTAACTACAACTACGTAAACACCCGCACGGCTCCCGGCCACTCCACATTGTTTACAGGCGCATACAGCAACGGTCACGGCATCGTTGCGAACGAGTGGTGGGACACAAAGAAAAAGAAGATGGTCACGTCGGTCGAAGACGACGACACGAAGCTGGTTGGAGTCGCTGACGGACAGACTGGCGCGTCTCCGCATAACCTGATGGCCGACACTCTGGGCGATGAACTCAAGCTTGCGACCCAAGGCAAATCTCGCGTTTTTGGGGTGTCATTAAAAGACCGCGCGGCCATTCTTCCTGCAGGCTTTGCCGGAGATGCGGCGTACTGGATCGATCCCAAGAGCGGCGGATTTGTCACCTCGACTTATTACCGGAATGATCTACCGCGATGGGTGCAGGATTTCAATTCCAGCCGTCCGGTGAAATATTGGGATCGCGAATGGAAAGATTCTCAAGGCGCGGTTCTGCGCTCCACAGCGCATCGCAAGGGCAGAGACGGTTCCGATGCCGGCTTCTACGAAGTCGTCGGCTCGACTGCCTTTGCCAACGAATACGAATTCGAATTCGCTAAAGAGTTGATGGTTTACGAAAATGTGGGCCGCGGTCCCGCCACCGATATGCTTTCTATCAGCCTTTCGGCGAACGACATTCTCGGCCACCAGGTAGGTCCGGATACGCCCGAGATGGCGCAGATGGCTCTCGACTTGGATAAGGAACTTGCCGATTTTTTCAATTTCCTTGGGCATCAAATCGGGCTGGCCAATGTTTGGATCGCCCTCTCCGCCGATCACGGTGTCGCGTCGCTGCCCGACGCTGTGAAAAAGCTGCACATTCCAGCTGCCAATCTCAACAATGGCCGCCTGCAAGATCAGATTAACGGGGCTATCACCGCGAAATATTCTGCCGGCCATCCGGCGACTTATGTGCACCTTGACTATCCGCTCGCATGGCTCGATCCAGATGCCTTCGCTTCGATCCATCTGAAACAGCAGGATGCCGAAGCCGCCGTCGGGGAACTGATGAAGCAGGCCGGACTGCGCGATTTTTACACTAAATCGCAACTTGCGGAGGGTGAGGCTCCGGCCACAGAATTGGGACGCAGGTATCTCAACAGCTACTCTTCCCAGGGAAGTTGGTTCGTCATGGGCGTGCCGGACATATATAGCGTGGGGTCGGCCAAGGGCACGGACCATGCCTCGCCTTACAACTACGACACGCACGTACCGCTGGCTTTCTACGGGCTGCCGTTTCAGCCGGGTGTCTATCGCGAGAAAAGCGAACCGGTCGACATGGCAGCTACGCTCGCGTCCCTGCTCGGAATCAATGCTCCGACCCATGCCGTCGGGCGCGTACTGACAGACGCTCTCGCGCATCGCGCCGCCACCACGGGAGAGCCCCAGCAATGACCGGCAATTCCTCGGCGCTCGATCTCAGCGTCAACATCGCGGGCGTAGCGCTGAAAAATCCTGTGATCGCCGCCAGCGGCACCTTCGGCTACGGCGTCGAGTTCGAGGATGTCGTCCATCTCAGCAAGCTCGGCGGATTCGTAGTGAAGGGACTTTCACGGGAGCCGATGATTGGAAACCCTCCGCCGCGATTGTGGGAGACGGCTGCGGGAATGTTGAACGCCATCGGCCTGCAGAACATCGGTGCGCAGGCGTTTCTCGAAGAAAAGTTGCCGCATCTGCGACAGATCAAGAACGTTGTCGTGATGGCAAACGTGTTCGGATACACGCGCGAAGATTATGAACGCACCATCCAAATTTTGAATGAAGGCGAGGGGATTGCCGCCTACGAATTGAATGTGTCGTGCCCCAACACTGAGCATGGAGGACTTCAATTCGGTACTGATCCGCGCTCGCTCGACGAGGTGGTGCGTCTTGCCAAGCGCGTGGCACAGCGTCCGCTGATCGTCAAGTTATCGCCGAATGTGACCAGTATTGCTCAGATGGCCTACGTTGCTCAGGAAGCCGGCGCCGATGCGGTATCCCTGATCAACACTTTCACGGCTATGGCGATCGACCCCGAAACGCGCAAGCCGCGCATTGCGAATGTCACTGCGGGACTCTCCGGCCCCGCAATTAAGCCCATTGCCGTACGCATGGTCTATGATGCCGCGCATGCGGTGAGGATTCCGGTGATCGGCATGGGTGGCATCTCAACCGCGGAAGATGTAATTGAGTTTCTGCTCGCCGGAGCAACAGCGGTGGAAATTGGCACAGCCAGCTATTGGGATCCGTGCGCCACGGAAAAGATTGTAGATGCCGTGGAAGCATGGTGCCGCGAACATCATGTCACCCGCATCGCCGATCTCATCGGCGGCATGCAATTGGAATAGCCCGGCTCAGCGCCAGGCTCCCAGAATCGCACCCATCACCACATAGCAAACCAGCTGATATCCAGTATTGATCATGTAGAGCTTGTTACGCTGGCGACTGAACAAAGCATTCGTCAGCTGCACGGTCGTGACAAAGCCCAGCCACACGACAAGACCAATCTTCAATCCATCGACCGCAGTGCTGAAGCCCGCGACGGCAATCAGCTTTCCAAGCACGAACGCCGACAGTACGCTCGCGATAAATGAGAGCCCGTACGACGGTCCGGCGCTCTTCTGCATTTCTGCGATCTTCGCTTTGTCGTTGGGATCGTAGCCCATCAGCCTCATCCACGGATTCGCGAACAACATCGGGGAATACCACAGGAAGCCGACAATCATCGTTGCGATGGCCGAGACAAGTACTGCCCACAGATTCACGCCCAGGAAATGCATGAAGTCCTCCGTTACGCCAGTTTTGAACTTAAGCGAAAGTGCAGCCAGAAGTGACTTTAAGGAAAAGATCTGCCAGCAGAATCTCTGAAGAATGCACAGCTGGCATCAACAGGGAATCGCTAACGGCCGCGAGTGTACCAGATTGAGCCGGGAGACTTGTAGTTATGTCCTTCGCCCCACACGGAATGGGTAAAGCCGTCGCTGTCGATGGTCAGTCCGAAGTAGTCGCCGAACGGGAAGCGGAAGCCGTTGTGAAGAATGTATTCGTATCCCTGGGCTGCGCTCGACAGCCGCGCTTCAGGGCTCCAGGTAGCTCCGCCATTGGTCGAACTGCGGTAGAAGGTGTTCCAGAGCGACTGGCTGGGATGACCGTCTTCACGGATCCGCGTATCCATCCAGCCGATACGCACGTCGCCGGAGACACCCGCCACTAGAGCGGGGAACCCATGCTCAACGTTCGAAGGGCCGGTGGAGACGTCGGCTCGGGCCGACCACGTTGCCCCGCCGGTTGTTGATGTCGAAAAATAAATGCGCTCCGGTCCGCCATTCGCCGAGCCAGCGTTCCACAGTGCATACAAAGCACCTGCCGCATCCGACGTGAGGGCAATTTGTGCTCCGAGGAACCCCGTCTCACAATGTTGCTCCGGGCACTCTGGAGGAGCGCTCGATTGATCCAGCAGCAACGTACCCCAGGTGCGTCCACCGTCCGTGGAGCGGCTGACGAAAATGCTCACCGGGCGCATTTGCAGTTCATGGCGCGAGTAGGCCGTCCATCCGAAGTAGACATTGCCCGATGGATCGATGGTCGCGCCTCCGGCCAGCGACGATCCCGGCTCGGGCCCGGGATTCACATTGACCACGCTGAACGTTTGTCCGGCGTCGTGCGATGCAGCAACGAAAAATTCCTCTTCGTGATTGAACCCGACATAGACGTCATTGCCGCGAACCGCCAGCACGGGCTTGTCGGTGTCCTCATCGCCTCGTTCAGCCCACGAGAAGGACCAAGTCCTTCCAAAATCGAGCGATCGCGCGACCACCACGTCGCGCTTATTGTTCTGCAGCCACGAAGCATAGACCGTTTGATGGTCCACCGGATCCACAACGATCTGCGGATCAAACTGGCCGCTCGAGAAAGCGAGCATCGCGCGCGACGGCGCCCAGGACGCTCCGTTGTCGTCGCTGATCAGCAACGCCATTGATGGGGGCGTGCAGTTTTGGCAGCCCGGAACGGCCCCGTATTGCGGGTAAAGGACATACAGATGACCGTGGCCGTCGGCAGCGATCGAGGGTTCCCACTGATCCCCGGTCTGGTAACCCAGACGCTTCTGGGGAGCGAATCCCGAGGCGGCAAACGCGGCCTGGGCCATCAAGAAGGCGAGGCACACCACCACGACGGCGGTTTTCGGCGCGGTTCTTGGCGCGGCTTGGAAGTGGCTGGTCTGGAAACCCACTGGGATGGTCCTGCGTGAACCCTAGCCGGACTTTACCGTGATTCCGGAGGGTCGTCAATTGCCCAGCAGGCCTGGTGCCGCCCTTTTTACAGAACTGTGACTTTTCTAGCGTTTCTCCATCGAATAAGGGACAATACAAAAGCTAGACAGAGGTGATTTTCCTTGGGTTTCGGGTGCCCTCTGAGCTGAAAGCTCGAACAATAGGGAGTCATCAATGGAAAAGGCGACATTCGCAGCGGGATGCTTCTGGGGCGTCGAAGCTACCTTCCGCCAGATGCCCGGAGTTTCTTCCACCCGGGTGGGGTATATCGGCGGCCACACTGAGAAACCGACTTACAAGGAAGTTTGTACCGATGAAACCGGGCACGCCGAGGCGGTCGAAGTGGATTTTGACCCCGCCAAGGTACCGTATACGGAATTGTTGAAGGTCTTCTGGGAGAACCACGATCCTACGCAGGTGAACCGCCAAGGGCCGGATTGGGGTTCGCAGTACCGCTCGGCGATCTTCTTTCATTCTCCGGAGCAGCAACAGCAGGCGCTGGCGTCAAAGGAGTCGTTGGAGAAAGCCCATCGATACTCGAAGCCGATTGCGACGCAGATTGTTCCTGCGGTGACGTTTTATCCCGCCGAGGATTATCACCAGCAATATCTGGAAAAGCGCGGCATGGCCAGCTGCCACATCAAGTAGTTGGAGCGGCATCCGGCATCTGCGGCCGGAAGAAAAGCATCAACACAAAACCGCCGATGTAGTAGGGAACACTTTGCGGAATGTTAGCGCCCAGGAATCGCTCGATGAGTCCAAACAGGGCCAGCATTTCGCAGAGTGCGTAAGTCATGAGGTATCCCGTCTTCCAATGACTCAAGCTAAGAGTGTCTCCCGGCTGCGTGCCCAAGGTCGCGGCAGCGCGGAAGACCAAGGTGCGCCTGACCACAAATATCGCGCCCACACTCGCTACACCTAGCATGGTGAATACGTAGCTGACGGTCGGGTCGAGGGCTCGCACGCTTGGCCGAATAACTATGCTCAGCGCGGAATAGAGGACGATGCAGAGCAACATGGCCCATTGCACAGTCCGGACCGACTTCATTGCCTGTTGCATGAATGCGCTATTGTCGCTCGAATGTACGCTCGACAACATAAAGAATCTTCGTTTGGAACCCCCGCAAGTAACATTCGATCTCAGCGCATCGAATGCGACTGCGACAGTCCAGGGCGCACGCGCAAGAAAATCTGGAACGAAACTGGCCTGCTGCCATACGAAGTATCGAGCGCGGACGGCTTCGAATAAACGGTGACATCAGCCCCGAGGCCGAACTGCCATTGTCGGTTCTGCACCAGATCGCGCACGCCTCCGAAGGTGTAGGCGCCGATGCGGTAGGCGGGACGGACCGCTGCTTCGGGGAAGAGCTCGTCCTTATCAACCAGTTCGAGCCGCGAGAACGCGTAATTCCGCTGTTTGAAATTGAGCGTGGATTCGAGTAAGTAGCTGTTCAGATTGGTTCCGGACGCTGCCTTGTGAACGCGCCCCCAGATGGCGGATGTCGCCCAGCTGCCCCATGCCAGCGGTCGGTTGTATTCCACCGAAGCCGTTTGCCGCCACTGGCTGCCCGGCTCCGAGGCTTCCGGCTTTTCGATTCGCCCGATGCTGTATTGCGCGGTCCAGTTCCTGCCAGGTGCAATCGTGGCCCGCGTTGACCACGAATCGAGCGATGCCAGTTGAATGCCCCACCGCCTCTCGTCCGGTTCGCGTCCGTTAAAAGCCGATGCCTCCAACCGGACGCGGTCAATGACGAGGCCCGTCGTCACGACTCCAAAGCTGGTATGCGTCGAATCCTGCAGATGATGGCTGAGCGGAGCGAGCGGTAACTCGGCTGCCGAGGCCCGGTGAATATATGTGACTGGGCCGAGCGAAGGCTCCGCTGAAGGGCCCCCGTAGAACTCCCATGAAACGCGCTTGCTGAGCGGGATCGTATAAAGAGCGGCAAGCTCTGCAAAAACATTGTGAGGATGCTGATGATCGACCAGCGGCTCGCCGTGATAGGTCTCGCCCGTTTGAAACAGCTCCGGAAATCCCGGGTGCGGGGACGTCAGAGATTCCGCGGAGAACATCTCGCGGAAGAGGATCGTACCCGACCCCAGCTTATGCTGCTCCATCAGCATGCCCCAGTTCACCGACTCGGCCTTGCCCGTGCCGCGTGGCCCGCCCTGATGGTTGTAATCGACGAAGATCGCCCCATGGGACATCAGCTCCCAGCCACCACGCATCCACATCCATTCATGGCCGGTGACGGATGCAGGCTGCCACGATGTCCCCGAGCCCTCATGCGGAGAGGGGAGCTGCGGGCTCGACATACTTTCATTCATGTCCATGCCGGGCATCTGCATCCCGGGCATGGAAGCGCCTTGTTCCTGCGCCATCGCGGAAATCCGCGCCAAGGCGATAAACATCAGGCTAACCAACTTCATTCTCACGGAAACTCCATTGCAGCTTTCAGATGTTGTTGAAGCCTTGTCGGAACGCATAACCACGAAGGACACGAAGTCACACAAAGGAAATCCGACACAGGAATTCCTTCGTGGACCTTAGTGTCCTTCGTGGTTGATGATTTTCTAGACTCGCAACGGAGTGCAACCGGGTGGACTTGTGAGAAGGAGTTGCTGCGAAGAATGCGGATCGCGAAGACTGGAAGGCGTAGAGACTTCTGCGCTGGGACTTACATCAGAAAGGTGAGCGAACAACGGACGCACTGAAGTCGTAGAGCTCGGCAGAGTCCATTGATGGCCACTCGCGCAACATTCATGGCTGGAGGGAGCAGGGGGCTCTGCGGGACCATGACATCCCATCGGATGCGCTGGCTGGGTCGTATTAAGGGCCAATGCCTGTACGCCAGACAACGATGCCGCCACCGTGCACAACAGCAAGATCGCAATCCAATGAGGGTGGCGAGACATCGCGGCTAGGTTCCGGTTATTTTGATGCGGAGTTCTTCCGGGAAGGCGCTGACGGATCTCTTCTGGCAAGCGATCGTGCACCTTCAGCGCACCTTTTTTGGCAGCGTCTAGTACGGTCACAGGCGCCGGAGTTGCGACCGCCACACCCAGCCAAATTAGAGCAGACAAGGCGAAACCGGTAAGTGCAGCGATCTCTAGCCAGAACGCATGTCTTGGGCCGACATGCCGAATCACCCCGAAGGCCAGAAGAAACACTCCCGCGGAAACAGAGGCGAGTGCGATCAGGGCAACATCAATGATTCTGTGAATTTGCTGGCGGCTGCGGCAGTGTTCACACGCCGCAAAGTGGTTCTCGTAGTCGGCGCACATCTCCGGTGCCAGACTGGATATGTCATAACGCCAGCCCGCCAGAATCTTGCCTACGATTGGATCAATGCACTGCTGACTCATCGGGGGTACGAAATCAGCCAAAAACGAGGGGCCCAGTTACAACCGAATCGGCTCCAGAGCTTCCGTCTGGGAGGCCAGAAGCACACGGTTGCAAAACAGACCGCCTCGAGCGGCTAGCGCTCGTTCTGCCTCTCTCCGGGCTATCTCCGGATGATTGTTCTGCTCAGACAGATGCGCCAGCACTACAAACGTTGCACTATTATCATAATCGTTGGTGAAGAAATCCGCGAGAGCCACGTTCGAAAGATGGCCTACTCGGCTCATGACCCGCTGCTTCACGGACCAGGGATAAGGGCCCACCCGCAGCATCTCAACGTCGTGGTTTGATTCCAATACCAGCACATCGCACCCGCGCAGGTGATCTCTTACACTCACCGGCAGATAGCCCAGGTCGGTCGCAACACCGACTTTGATGCCCTCGGCGCGGAACGTGAATCCCACGGGATCGGCAGCATCGTGAGGAATCGTGAACGGCTTCACGGCGATATCGCCCACCTGAAATCCGTGTCCAGCCTCAAAGCGCTCGAATTTTTCCAGTTGCGGCCGGACGCCATTCTCGTCGCGCAACGCTCGAGCCCAGGCCTGGTAAGTGGCACCAGTCATGAAAATCGGAATGTGAAGTTTCTTCGCCAGTGTCGCCACTCCGTAAACATGGTCGCAGTGCTCGTGCGTAATCAGGATGGCAGACAGGCAGTGCGGATCTTCTCCAAGCGCCTTCATCCGCTTGAAGGTTTCGCGGCACGAAATTCCGGCATCCACCAGAATTCTGGTGCTCGAACTGGAGACGAGAGCGCAGTTACCGCGGCTCCCTGACGCCAGCATGGTGACACTTACACCCATACGCGCCAGCATACGCGGGAACCCTGTGGATTCGGGAGTTACTTTCTGGTTAGCCGTACCTTGGAGTGACCTGCTGCCCCACATTCGCCAACTTCTCCCGAATCCGTTCTTGCCGTGGTATAGTGCGTCGCTGCCGAAAGCCGGGGCGACTTACGGCATAGAAGTCAGCTGTCCAAATCCCTTTTGTGACGGAGATGACTCATGCAAAGCCACCAGCTTTTTCGCGGTCTCGTTGCTTCGATCGCAGTCCTTGGTTCATTCCTCATTAGCGCTCCCGCGCGCTTAGCCAGGAATCCATCGTCTACAGCTTTAGCGACAGCTCCGGCGACGTTTTGCCGCAGGCGGGCGTCATTACCGACGCAGCCGGCAATCTCTACGGCACCACTTTTTATGGCGGTCTTTATGGCATGGGAATGGTGTACGAATTGAGCCCAAGCGCGAGCGGATGGCAAGAAACCATCCTGCATAGCTTCAATGTAGACGGTACCGATGGATACTTTCCCACCGGCGGTCTGATCTTCGATAAGGCGGGAAATCTCTACGGCACGGCGCAATTCGGCGGTACGGGAAATTGCACAAACAACCTGGGCTGTGGGGTGATCTTCAAGCTAGCTCCCAACGGCAGCGGTGGGTGGACGGAAACGATTCTGCATCAGTTTGCCGGCAATGACGGCTGGGAGGTTCACGCTGGCCTTACTTTCGACGCCGCCGGCAACCTCTACGGAACCACCGCGGATGGCGGCGCATTCAACTGGGGAACCGTCTTCGAACTCACTCCGAAGAAGAATGGCACATGGGTTCTCCACGAACTTCACCAGTTCACCGGAGGCATGGATGGCGGAGTGCCGTTCGGCAACGTGATCGTCGACGCCGCCGGCAATGTCTACGGGATGACTTACGAAGGTGGCGGCGTCTCTTCGTCCTGCCGCTGGGGTTGCGGCACAGTTTTCGAACTCGTGCACAATGCCAGCGGAAGCCAGCACTGGACGGGAAAGATCCTGCACAACTTCACTACCGACAGCAGCGACGGTCATTTTCCTGCCAGCAGCCTGCTGCTTGATGCAGCAGGGAACTTGTATGGCACCGCAAGCCAGGGCGGAGGTGCGTCCGACAGCGGAATCGTATTCAAGTTAACTCCATCGTCGAATGGGGCGTGGACCGAGACGATCCTGCACAATTTCAATGACTTAGCCACAGATGGCGTGAACCCTTCGGCGAATTTGATCTTCGACTCCGCAGGCAATCTCTATAGCACCACGCTCACTGGCGGAACATTCGGGCAAGGCACGGTCTTCGAACTGACGCCTTCGGCTGGCGGCACGTGGACAGAAAGCATCCTGCACAGCTTCGATAACCAGACCAGTGATGGCTACAACCCGAATGGCGGCGTCGTGCTCGATGCGGCAGGAAATCTGTATGGCGTCACGGCGAGTGGCGGCCGAAAGCGCCGACGGCGCCATTTTCAAAATCGATCGCTGCACATTGTGGCGGAGCGTTGCGCACATCTTCGACGGTTACTTCCCACGCAGATTGTTCGCAACACTGCGAACCACCGCTCCGCCATAGGCTCCGGCAATTCCCGGGAGAAATGCGAGAAACGATCCGAAAATCTGAGCCCGGGTGGGTTTACGGTGAGCGCGAAATAGGCGATAAATTCCGTCAACGGGATGCAGGCTCCGACGACCAGAACCCATCTCCAGGGCCAGCGCGGCCGCAGCAACCCCATCAGCATGCAGGAAGCGAGAACCAGTAGTGCGGTGAATAGAAGATCGTCGATGGCCACGTCGGCGCATCCAGCGCCGACACCGCAGGTCGGCGGCCAAGAGATAAAACCATCCGTCGCGGGTTGGATTTTCTTCCGGCAATCAAGAGCCAACGATATCAGTACTTATAAAATCCGCGCCCGCTCTTCCGCCCCAGCCATCCCGCATCCACCATCTTGATCAGAAGCGGGCACGGGTCGGTATTTCGGATCTCCCAGGCCTGCGATGCAGAACGCGCATGATGTCGAGACAAACGTCGAGTCCGATGAAATCCGCCAGAGTCAAGGGGCCCATGGGATGGGCCATGCCCAGCTTGAAAACTTCGTCGACCGCTTCAGGAGTAGCCACGCCTTCCATGACCGTATACATCGCCTCGTTGAGCAGAGGCATCAGTACGCGGTTCGATACGAAGCCCGGTGCATCGTTGACCTCGACCGGAGTCTTCTCCAATTTCATAGAAAGATCGCGCACCGCCGAGAAAGTCTCGTCCGACGTCGCCAGCCCGCGGATCACCTCGACTAGTTTCATCACAGGCACAGGATTGAAGAAATGCATTCCGATGACACGGTCGGGCCGTTTGGTCACCGCACCAAGTTTGGTGATGGAAATAGAAGAGGTGTTCGAGGCGAGAATTACTTCCGGTCGCAAAATGCGATCGAGATCGCGAAAGATTTCCGTCTTGATCTCGAATTTTTCCGTCGCAGCCTCGATGACAAAGTCGCAGTCCGAGAGTTGTTCGCGATCGGTCACTGGCTGAATGCGCCCCAGGGCCGCATCTCTGTCGGCGACGGTGATTTTATTTTTTGTGACTTCGCGTTCCAGATTCTTGCCGATCGTTCCGATGGCGCGCAGCAGAAACGATTCCTGAACGTCGCATAGCAGCACCACATATCCGCTGCGCGCGAATACATGCGCGATGCCGTTGCCCATCGTGCCCGCGCCGATGATTCCGACTCGTTGTATATCCATCCCCCACCTCGGTGAAAACGTTTGAGTCTATCACTTGGTGAAATTGAGGCAAGAACATCGGGAACACAAATCCCGCTAAAAGTTGCGCGCGGTGCAATTGTCCGTAAGCCCATCGGATCACTGGCCTTTTACCGCCGTCGCGGCAGGCATCGCGCGACCGGTGCCCACCGCATCCGATCTGTTGCAAGCGCCATTTCCGTCAACGGAGGCAACAATGGGGCAAATGGGTGCAAAGCAAGTCAGTATTCAGCCAACGATGTGGCGTAGATCGCGGATCGTATTTCTTGCCGCAGCGCTGGCTGTTTCTCTTGGCAGCGTGGCTTGGGGGCAACCGGCGGCGTTTGATGATGACGATTACTACCATCGCCATGACGAGGCTAGCGAACGCGGCTATCGCAACGGGTACAGCGATGGCATGCGTCAGGGACAGTTCGACGCCGAGCGCGGACGTCGCTTCAAATTCAAGAATGACGACTGGGAAGACTCCCGCGGCTACGAGCACTGGATGGGAAATCACGGCCACTATAAAAAGGCATACCGCGAGGCTTATGAACGCGGGTACCGGCGCGCATTTGACACCGGCGGACGTCGTGACTGGGATCGCGATCGCGACGGACGCTATCGCGATCATGATAGTTGGCGCTAGAAACAGCGGAAGTCGGGAACGCGGCAGAACCACCCTTATCGAAAACCTGCGAAAGGGTGGTTTTCTTATGTTCCGCAAACACAGATCCATCCAGCCCTCTGATCTACAATCCTCGATGGGCGGTGCGGAGCCCTACTCTATCTCAAACCGCCGCAATCCCGTAAGTTGCAGGAATGTCAGCCACATAAATCGCGGATTGTTGACCAAGTAACGCGGTCCCAGCCGTCGCGGCTCCTGGCAAATGCGATAGATCGAAGTTAATCCGCTGCGAAGTACCCACTGCGGAGCTTCCCGTGTGGTTCCGCTCAGGAAATCAAAAGCCGCGCCCACTCCTATCATCAGCTTTACAGGCAGGCGATCCTTGTAAGCGGCCATGAATCGTTCCTGTTTGGGAGCTCCAAGCCCACACCAGAAGACGTCCGGCTTCGCTTCCTGCATTTGGGCAATCAATTCGTTTTCTTCTCCCACATTCAGCGGACGAAAGGGCGGAGTGTAGGTGCCGACAATATTGAGTCCGGGAAACTTACGCACCAATTCTTCACGAAGTTTCTCCACAACGCCGGGCCGCCCTCCATACAGGAAATGGCGATAGCCTTTGGCAACCGACCTCCCGCACAGAGCCAGCATCAAGGCCGGGCCGTAGACTCGTCCCATTTCCTTGAAACCGTGATAGCGTCCCAGCCACACAGTGGGCATGCCGTCCGGAGTACTAAGGAACGCGGCATTGAGGATGGATCGATAGGATTCATCGTCCTGCGCTTCGATGATTCCCTTGAGCGCCCGTGACGCATATATATCCTTGCTCACCGCGATCCAGGAGGGCTTCGATCTTTTGCAGAGCGCTCGCCATCGTGAGGACGCTTACTCCTACACCGAGAATGTTGACTCGCGGCTCCGATGGCATCGTTTTCCGCTCTGCGTCGATCATCCGGCCGCTCACACTGCTCCCTCGCCACGGAATACGGCTGGAATCGTGGCGAACAAAATCTTGACGTCTAGCCAAAGCGACCATTCATCGATGTATTTCAGGTCCAGCATCATCCACTGATCGAAAGATAACAGGCTGCGTCCACTGACTTGGTAGAGGCAAGTGATTCCGGGCTTCATTTCAAAGCGCCGCAGGTAACGCTCTTCGGTAAATTTGTCGAAGTCCGCGACGGTGAGTGGGCGCGGCCCAACCAGGCTCATATCTCCGATCAGGACGTTAAACAGCTGCGGCAGTTCGTCGATGCTTTTGTTCCGAAGCGTTCTGCCCAGCCGCGTGACTCGGGGATCGTTCTTCATCTTGAAGGCAGCTCCTCCGGTCTCGTTGTGCTCCTCCAAGTCTTTCAAACGTTTTTCCGCGTCGGACACCATGGTGCGAAATTTGTAAATGCGAAAACGATTCTTGTGGAGACCGATTCTTTCTTGCACGAAGAAAACCGGCCCCGCTGAAGTCAGCTTGATCGCGATGGCCGTGAGCAACAACAGCGGCAGCAGCAACAGCAGAAGGACGGAAGAGCACGCCACGTCGATCGCTCGCTTGATCGCCTCTCGCCACTCGTTACCAGGATTTATCGAAGTTGCGATTGTCCAATCTCCACTTCGAAAATAGCCGCATTCATCCGATCGTTCGCATGTTGCAGGAACTTGCATACTCTTGCCATTTGTAAAGAAGTGTAGCGACCAACGCGCGGAATCGCTGACTTTTAGAGGAGAAAGCTGCGAACCGGCGCACAGCATATCATTCTCAACGGGGTATCAAGTCGGAAACCTAAGTTACTTACGAATCTTCGTTGAATTCCACAACACTCTGTGCCATAATCCCTGCCTCCCCTTGAAATTGAATCATCCCCCTATTACTTCCTCACGCAACACTTTGTCTTCTTTACATTCGCATGTGGACAACATGAGAGAGGTTTAGGTGTTAAGGGCCTCATGATCTACATCACACATGGAACGGTGCCGTCGTGGAGTAGCGAGCGCATCAGTCATGCTTTGTTCCTGCCTGAATCGCAAGTCGATCGACATTTGAGGTTGCGCCGAAAAAAATATGTCTCCCTGTCGCAGGCTTTACAAGGCCGCGGAGACGCGCTCACCATCGACGATGCCACGTACGGAGCGCTGGAGTTAGCTTTGGCAGCCCGCCGGCATGGTCATGCGGTCTCATGGTTCGTCAACGGCAGCAACATTGAGGAACGCCTTCAGTACTTTCCATTTCAGGTCAGCTCAATGCTCGACAATACACGCGCACGAACCTGCCGCTTCGACGGGCGGACCTGGAATCTTCCGGATATGGCAGCGCGTCGCGCTCTTCGACTGCAGATCAAAGAGACCTATATGAAGATGCGCAGCCAGGAGGAGATCGACAGCTTGATCGATCGACTTGCCTCTTCGTTGCATGTGGATCCATCTACGACGGAGAAATCTCTTTCGACCGTGAGTCCGTCTGAAATCGCGGTGGCTGCCATGGCGGGGGTGGAACTGCAGAATCACAGCTGGAATCACATCAATCCTCAGGTCATTTCTGAACCCGAGCGCACCGCCGACGTAATCAAGAATGAAGAATACTTGTGCCAGTTCCGCAATACGGTTACTCGCGTTTTCGCGCCGCCCTTCGGTCGCGAGGTTAGCCTGGCATCCGCGCCCGCCGATTTTGTGTTGCTCGCAAACCGCGGATTACACTCTTCCCACCGCTCCGGAAATTTGGCGAACCGGGGCGATTTGCAGCTGAATGCTTCCACTCGATCCGCGACTCCGAAAGTTCGACCTTGCGGGAAAAGCCGTATTGCCGCCTAGCGGCTTGCCCATGTCATCCGCGGTCATGCGGGCACAAGTTGCCATCCTTGGCGCGGGTCCGACCGGGCTCGGTGCTGGCTGGCGTTTGTCGAACAAGCTGACTGCGCTTCGCGGCGACAACTCTGCGCATCCTTTCCTGGTAGTTGACGCTTCGCCCACACCCGGAGGCCGCGCGGCTTCCCATACAACTCCCGAAGGTTTCACCTTTGACTATGGAGGGCACGTTCTTTTTCCGCACGCCGAGTATGCGGAGTTCATCGAACTTTTGGATCGCGTTGTTCCGGCATGGCATTGTTCGACACCGATCCGCGGCGTCTGGCTTCGCAACCGGCTGATTCCGACTCCTGTGCAACGCAATATTCACCGGCTCCCAATACCCACGCTAGCGGCATGTTTATGGGGGCTCGCCCGCCGCTCACCGCTCGAGGACAGTGCGGACGAGCCGAATTTGCAGACGTACCTGGAAGCGCAGTTTGGGAAATCTCTGACGCATCATGTGATGGCTCCGCTCAATCGCAAGATGTGGGCGCACGAACCTTCGGCGCTGGGAAGCGCGTGGTCCGCTTCTCATAGCGGATCGAAAGAGAGAAATATTCCGCAGGTCAGTGGCGTACGTGTGCTGCGCAATTTGCTGCTAAATCGCGATGACCTCGGGATGGACTTCGACAACCGTCGTGCGGTATCCGAGAGAAGGAGGGATGGGCTCCATCTGGCAACGGATTTTCGACCTCATTCCTGCCTCGTTCCGCAGGCTTGGTGCGACCGTTCGCGAAATTGATGCGCGGCAGAAAGAACTGCACTTGTTGGATGGTTCAGTAGTTCGATACGAGCACCTGATCACCTCCATCCCGCTGGATGCATTGTTGCGGCTGATCGGCGATCAACCTCGATTGCAGGCGCGCGCCAACGAGTTCCGACCTGCGCACGTGCAACTCTGCGGTTTCGGACTGCAAGGCCCGATGCCGAAGTTGTTGAGGGGAGTCCATGCCTTCAGTGTTCCGGAGCCGGAAATTCCGTTCTGGCGCGTGAACATGCCTTCCAACTTTTCGCCGGGCAATGTTCCCGCCACGGAGAACACTTGGTCCATCCTGTGCGAAACCAGCATCGCTCCCGGGTCGGAATTGCGCTATCAACCCTCGCAAATTGAAAGTGCGCTCCGGCGGATGAATCTACTGTCGCCATCCACGAAGGTGGTATCGCTCTTCTCGGCGGAACTCGACCATGGATATCCCGTTCCATTTGCCGGGAGGGACGCTCTGCTCAATGACGTACAAAAGCAACTCGAGGACTTGAATATTTATAGCCGCGGCCGTTTTGGCGGATGGCGTTACGAGGTCTCGAATCAGGATCACGCCTTCACGCAGGGAATTGAGATCGTAGATCGCCTCCTCGAAAACAAGCCCGAACGCACATACGTAAAGACTTGGTAGCCATTCTTTACCCCGCCGCTCGTGCATCATGCTGCCGGCATCCACCTCTTTCGCGGGTGTAAACTAGAGCAGGTCATACCTCATTTCTTCCTGTTGAAAGGATTCCCCTATGGCAACGCTCGAAGCCCCCGTCCGGCCGCGCACAAGCCTGCATTCTGGACCATTCATTACCGAGCCATTTTTCGATTTCCGCAATGAAGAAAACGCGCGCCGCATGCGCGCCGCAATCGCGAAAGTCCGTCCGCAGCTGGGACGCGAATACGACCTGATTATCGGTGGGAAGCGCGTCAAGACCGCCGACAAGATCAAGTCGCTGAACCCGTCGAAGCCGTCCGAGATTGTCGGCATCCACCAGAAGGCCGGCAAGGAGCACGTCGAACCTGCGATGAAGGCTGCGCTAGATGCCTTCGTATCCTGGAGCCGAACTTCAGTCGAAGAGCGTGCCAGCCTTGTCTTCCGCGTCGGCGACCTGATGCGCCAGCGGAAAATGGAATACATGGCATGGCTGGTGTTCGAGGTCAGCAAGAATTGGGCTGAAGCTGATGCCGATATCTCTGAGACCATCGATTTTTGCGAGTTCTATGCGCGCGAGGCGCTACGCCTGTCTAAGGCTGAGACGCCGATCCAGTTGCCGGGCGAGCGCGACAGCATGCACTACATTCCCCTGGGCGTAGGTGCGGTAATTCCGCCCTGGAATTTCCCCTGCGCCATCATGGCCGGCATGACGTTGGCTTCGATTGTCAGCGGGAATACTGTGATCCTGAAGCCGTCGAGTGATTCGCCGACGATCGCGGCGAAGTTCGTTGAACTACTCGAAGAAGCCGGTATGCCCGAGGGCGTGGTGAATTTCTGTCCCGGTGCCGGAGCCAGTTTCGGAGACGCGGTCGTCGCGCATCCCAAGACGCGCTACATCGCGTTCACCGGATCGCGAGAAGTCGGATTGCATATCAACAAAGTCGCGGCGACTCAGGCTCTTGGCCAGATATGGATCAAGCGCACGATTCTTGAAATGGGCGGCAAAGACGCGATGATCATCGACGCCGATGCCGATATCGACGCTGCAGTGGAAGGCACGGCGCAGGCGGCATTCGGCTTCCAGGGGCAGAAGTGTTCGGCGTGCTCGCGTGTGATTGTGGACGAGCGCATCTATGACAAATTCGTCGAGCAACTGAAGGCCAGGGTCGAGAAGATCCAGGTCGGCGACGTCACTGAAAATGCAGCGATGGGAGCGGTCATCAATGAAGGTTCGATGAAGACCATCCTCGAATACATCGAACAAGGAAAGAAAGACGGACGCCTCATCACCGGAGGCGAACGCGCTCCCGGAGAAGGATATTTCATTAAGCCGACGGTGATCGCCGACATTGCGCCGAAGTCAAAACTCGAGCAGGAAGAAATCTTTGGACCCGTGCTGGCGGTAATCAAGGCACGCGGTTTCGATCACGCGCTCGAGATCGCCAACGATACCGAGTTCGGACTGACCGGAGCCGTCTACACGAAATCGCAGGACAAGATCGACCGCGCCATTCGCGAGTTCCACGTTGGCAATCTCTATATCAATCGCAAGTGCACGGGAGCGATGGTGGGAGCGCATCCGTTCGGCGGCTTCAACATGTCAGGCACAGACTCGAAATCCGGCGGCCCGGATTATCTGTATCTATTCACGCAAGCGAAAGTGGTCGGGGAAAAAATCCGCTAGAAAATGAGACGCCGGCGTTCCACTGAACCCCGGCGCCACTCAAACAGACGGTTATTCTGAAAGTTCCTATTCTTTTACCGGCGCCACCGGCACCGGATTTCGTTCGGTGAATTGAAGCTGATGCCAGTAGGGATAGATTCGATCTACCTGGGTTGCGGCATCCAATTTCTTGACCTGGTCGGCGGTCAGGTTCCAACCAGTCGACGCCCAGATTCTGCTTCAATTGTTCTTCATTCCGCGCGCCAACAATTACCGTAGAAATCGTCGGACGCTGCAGTAGCCAATTCAGCGCGACTTGCGGCACGGTCTTGCCGGTCTCTTTGGCGACCGCGTCGAGCGCGTCAACCGCGTTATATAACGCATCGTCTGACACCGGCGGACCCATCTCGGCTGTTTTATGCAAGCGGCTTTCCTTCGGCAAGGGCTGACCGCGACGAATTTTACCGGTGAGCCTTCCCCAACCTAGGGGACTCCAAACCAGCGCACCGACTCCCTGATCGACGCCCAACGGCATTAGTTCCCACTCGTACTCGCGATTGATCAGCGAATAGTAGACCTGATGTCCGACGTAGCGCGACCAGCCATAGCGATCGGAGGCGGCCAGAGATTTCATCAAATGCCATCCGGAAAAGTTCGAGCAAGCTATGTAGCGGACTTTGCCGCTTTCCACAAGATTGTTCAGGGTGCTCAGAACTTCTTCGACCGGCGACAACGCGTCAAAGCCGTGCAGATGGTAGATGTCGATATAGTCCGTGCCCAACCGTTTCAGGCTGGCATCGCAGGCCTGTACGAGGTGATAGCGAGACGATCCCAGGTCGTTCGGCCCCTTGCCCATGCGGAACGTAGCCTTCGTTGAAATCAGGACCTTGCTCCCGGCGTCCGGCGACGGCCTTGCCGAGAATTGTCTCCGAGAGTCCGTTTGAATAAATATCCGCGGTATCGAATAGGTTTACGCCAGCTTCGAGGCATACGTCAACGAGGCGCGTGGCTTCTGCGACATCGCTCGCTCCCCAGGCTTTGAAGAATTCGGTTCCGCCACCAAAAGTGCCCGTGCCAAAGCTCAAGACGGGTACTTTCAATCCAGATTTGCCAAGTTGTCGAAATTCCATAGAACTCATAGATGCCACTCTCTTGAGAAATGATTCGGCTGCTCCGACCAGGAACCTCAGTCCGCTCTCCGGATCGGAGACACGGGAGATTTCGGGAGCTGCGACTACACAATAACAGTGTCCGCAGGCGGACGGCTGAAACCACTACGGGACAGTCGGCACACCGCATGATTTTTGCCAAGTACAGAGGAGTCAAAGGATTGCAGTGCCGCGAGATTGGCAGCCAAGCTGCACGGCTTTGCCCGTGGTAGGAGGGAAAGGTATGTTCTCGACACTCCTGCAGGACTTCCGATTCGCGTTTCGCCAGCTCCGGAAAACGCCCGGATTCACCGCCACCGCTGTGCTCACTCTTGCCCTTGGAATCGGCGCCAACGCGGCGATCTTTACCCTCGTTCATGCCGTCATGATGAAACGCCTGCCCGTGGCGGATCCTGAACGACTGGTGAATCTTGGCGATCAAGACATGTGCTGCGTGGGATCTGGCTACCGCGATGACGGAGACTACGCCCTGTTCTCCACTGCTACCTATGAATACTTGAAGAAGAACGCGCCCGAGTTCGAGGAACTCGGAGCCATGCAAGCCGGTTATGCGTACCGGCCGGTGGTTGTGAGGCGTGGTGACAGCCATGAGAATGCGCGCTCGGTGATGGGAGAATTCGTCTCCGGCAACTACTTTCGAACCTTCGGCCTGCAGCCTCGCGCAGGCCGGCTGTTTGCCGATGCGGACGATGTCCAGGGCGCGCCCATCGTAGCCGTCATGAGCTACGAGACCTGGAAGAACAATTATTCGGCGGATAACGCCGTCGTCGGCAGCACGTTCTTTGTAAATACAAAGCCAGTGACGATCGCAGGAATCGCACCAGAAGGTTTCTATGGCGACAGGCTTACCAGCACTCCACCGGATTTTTACCTCCCGATTGAATCGATGCCTCCGCTAGCAAATGTCGAGTATGTGCATGATCCTGCGGGGAACTGGCTCTACATGATCGGCCGCCTCAAGCCGGGCGTGTCAAAGGTTCAACTTCAGGCGAAACTCAGCGGATTGCTGCGGCAGGTCCTCGCTTCGGCGAAAACCTACTCGTCGAAAGACAGCCAGGCCGCGCTGGCCCGCGCACACCTTGTCCTTACACCGGGCGGCGCAGGAATCCAGCACATGCAGGAGCAATATGATTCCAAGCTGAAGTTGCTGATGTCGTGTTCCGGTCTCGTGTTATTGATTGCGTGCGCGAACATCGCTAATCTGCTGCTCGCACGCGGGATGAGCCGCAAGGCGGAGATGTCGGTGCGTACCGCTCTCGGCGCAATGCGCTACCGCATCGTTCGCCAGCTACTGACCGAAAGTCTTGTTCTTGCGGGTTTGGGCGGACTTGCGGGGCTTGTCGTGGCTTATGCAGGAACGAAGATGTTGCTGGCGCTGGCCTTTTCCGACGCGCCGGGTCTTCCGATTCAGGCGAGTCCGTCTCTTCAGGTAATCGCCTTTGCCTTCGGGTTGTCGCTCCTCACGGGGATTTTGTTCGGCGTTGCCCCAGCGTGGATTGCGGCGCAGGCGGAGCCGGTGGAGGCACTCCGCAGCGGAGCACGGGCAACCGGAGGAGCGACGTTCCTGCAGCGGGGCCTCGTGGTGGTGCAGGCGGCGCTCTCGCTTGTGCTTCTCGTCAGCGCCGGGCTGTACTCCCAGAGTCTGGGTAAACTCCAGCACTCCGATCTAAAACTCGAGTCCACCAACCGTTATATTGTGCACTTCAATCCTCAAGCCGCAGGCTATTCCCAGCGGCAAGTCGGAGATTTGTATCGCAACATTGGCGAACAATTCCACGCGATACCGGGAATCGAGAAAGTAGGCCTGAGCAGCTATACGCCGATGGAGGATAACAATAACGGATGGGACGTGCAGGTGGAGGGAAAGCCGGACGTAAATCTGCAAAGCTCGAATATTCGAGTAGGCCCTGAGTACTTCGATTCAGTGGGAACCCGTGTGCTCATGGGCCGAGGAATTGGCATTCAGGACACCGCAATGTCTCCTGTGATTGCCGTTGTCAATGAGACCTTCGTGAAAAAAGCCTTCGCACCCGGCGAAAATCCCATCGGCCGATACTTCGGCAGTGGTGACGCCCATGACTTTCAGATTGTTGGCGTGGTGGCGGATACGGTTTACCAGGATGTCCGCTGGAAAGACCACCTGATGTTTTTCGTTCCTCTGTTGCAAAGAAGAGCGAAAGACGGTCCGATCGAGCAAGACGAGTCGATGTATATCGGGGCGTTCGTGCTGCAGGCGTCTCACCCAATCAACGACATGGAAGCGTTGACGCGCCGGACCCTCAGCAGCATCAATCCCAACCTCGCTGTTGTGAAGTTCCAGACGTTCGACCAGCAGATTGCCGATCAATTCACGGATGATCGAATGCTGGCGCGCCTCACCACATTGTTCGGCGTGCTTGCCCTACTTCTGGCGACGCTGGGATTGTATGGCGTCAGCGCTTATACGGTAGCGCGGCGGACGTCGGAAATTGGAATTCGCATGGCGCTGGGGGCCGAGCGAGCCAAGGTCACTGCGATGATCCTGCGAGGGGCCGTTATTCAGGCGGGACTCGGATTGGCAATTGGGATACCCATTGCTCTGATCTGCGTGCGATTCATCCAGTCGCAGCTCTACGAAGTCAAAGGAGTGAATGCGGCCGTGCTGTTGACCTCGATTCTGACTCTGGTGGTGTCGGCGTCCACGGCGGGATTCATTCCGGCACGCCGAGCAGCATCGATCGACCCGGCAAAAGCTTTGAGAACCGAGTAACTGGCAGAGAAGCGCCAAAGAGAAAGGCCGCCAGAGATGGCGGCCTTTTGAACTTCGCGAGAACTATTGTGCGACTGCCGGAGATTGCGGTGCTGCTCCGGCGGTAGTGGCGGCGGCCGCTTCGTTCAAGATGCGGTGGTGGATGGTGAACAATGCAAGCTCAAGCCGGTCGGAAACGCCGATCTTGTCGTACACGTTGCGCAGGTAATTCTTGATGACCTGCTCCGTGGTGCCAAGCTGCGTGGCGATTTCTTTGTTCTTGTAGCCTTGGACGATCAGCGCCACGATGCGCAGTTCCTTGGCGGTGAGTCGGTCGCGAACGCGCAATCCGACCATATCGTTTTCGGTGAGTTCGCTGGGGACGGCAACATCCTGCACCCAGGTCTCGCCGCGGGCCACTTTGCGGACGCAGTCGACGAGCGCCGCGCTGGTGACATTGCGATAAACGACTCCGTGAGCGCCGTTGCCCATGTGCTTCTGGGCGCTCTCGCCGGTGTCCGCGAGAACGATGACGCGCGTCTTGGCTTTGTTGGCGCCCATGACGATTGCGGCGAAGTCGTTGTGAAATCCCGCCGCCACGACGAGCACCGCCGCGCGAAACTTATCCAGGGCCATGAACATCTGTTCCGGAGTCTGCGCCTGCGCTACGATGCGCATCTCGTCTTCGACCGCCAGCACTTTGGCGATGCCCGCCCGGAAGATTGCCTGGTTATCCGCCAGAATCAGTTTGAGCATGTTGTCAACGCTCCCAAAAGTCTATGAGTTCCGAACGAACTCGTATGAGTCGATCACGCAGGCCACGCCACGGCCTTCTCCACCTTCGCCGGTTTCGTCGGCGCGAACCACGCGCCCCTTGCATTGGATGGTCACATTTTCCTGACCGCCCGTCATTTCCGGTGGCAGCGTGATTTCAAATTCTACAGGTGAACCGATATCCATCGAGGCGTCGGCGCGGATGTAAACTCCTGCCGCACTCAGATTGCCGGTGACGCCTGCGGCGTCGCCGGTTTCGCCCTTATGAATCTTGATCGGCAGTTCCAGCGGGAACCTTTTCCCGGTCCGTGCTTCTTCCCCCACGGTGCCTCCTCCATGTTGGCCGACCATCATTTCTTCTCGTGCGAATGAGGCCAACGTCGTCAAATCTAGCTCCCAGCGGGCCGCACGCCCGCTTTTCTGCTCAGGGGCGGTTATATCACGGAACCGGAGCCGTGTAAAAGGCTGAGAACCCGTTAGTTAACGGTAGCAACTAGGTTCCCCCAAGGCCGGTCACTTGCCAGAGGCACGCCATTCGTAGCGGTGGAGCAGGTAGAGAGCATCCGGGTCGATCTGTTTCGGATCGGAAGGTGCCTCCCCTCGCAGTGCGAAACGGTACGTTGCTCGAAAGTTGCCATCCCCAAATAGCTCGGGGAATTGCGTGCCCGAGAACGTCAGCCGGGTGCTATAACCCAAGGCCGCAATCCCCAGCAGGGCGTAGAGGACGCAATAGGCAGGACCCGCAAGTCGTACAGCCTGCGGGGGATAGGCGCGACCAAAGGCCATCCACACATATCCCATAAGAAAAGGTAGGACCGGAAGCCAAAGTCGAGTGTCGAACCATGGATAGGCAAAAACGATGGCGGCGCTGCCGATCACATAAAACCAGACCGGATCCGGACGTTTGCCCTTTTGCCACAGCCCGACCACAAACAGAACGATTGCCACCCCCCCGACCGCGTGCAGGGGCCTTGCGAGAAAGCCCGGCAATTTCGAGATCGGGGCATTGAACGTCAACTCTCCCCACTCGGCGGTATGGTCGCGAAGATTCGCGGCCACGCTGCGCAACACTCCTCGGTGCTGAAAGGTCGGCAGATTGAATGCCATGTAGCGGGAACTAAGAAAGGCTTTCCCTACCAACATCATCACCACAACTAAAAGGATAAAAGTGACGACTCGATGCCGCCAGGCAATCGAACCCATTTTTCGGGCGCCGGGGAGTCCCCCAATCGCTACCCACACGAGGCCGGGAAGCAGGCAAATGCCGATGGTCCGAAGTTCGATTGCGAACAGGATCGGCAGGACCAGGAGCGCGATCCGCCACAGACGTTTCTTCCAATCCAGATTTTCGGATCGAATCAGTGCGAGCAGGCAGGGTACTGAAGCTCCAAAAAAACAAACGTCACTGAGCGGGTACGTGGCGTTGCGAACCATCACGAAAGAAAGAAGCGTCAGCAAACATATGATCCGCGAAACGTTCGCCGTGAATCCGAACGAATCTCGCAGAACAAAATAGGTGGCCCAGCACCCAATTCCTAGGGAAATGCAATTCAGCGCGACAATCGCCCACGAGTAGCCCACACCGGCTTTTGCCAGGACGAAGATCAGCGCGGGATATCCAGGAGGCCGCATCGAGTGCACACCGTGAACGCGGAATCCGTTTCCATCCACCGCTGAACTGGCCTGCAACAAATAGTCCACGCCGTCGTTAATCAAACGCAGGGGAGTGAAGACTTGAATGAGATAAGCAACAGAGATCAACGAGAATGCCAGCCACAAAAGCTTCTGTGCACGCGCCGAACCGGCATTCAAGGATGGCTCTGGCTGGCTTGGTACCACAGGAGTGTGCGTCCTCGGCAAGGAAGGCACATCGTAACATACGGTCGGATTTCAAACGTCGAAGCTGATCTAGTTAGCATCCAAACGGCTTTCTGTTGCGGCAAATGATTGCATGTTAGGTTGATGAAGGCTCATCGCTTGAAAAAGGTGGATGGTATGTGGACCGTTCTCAAACTTGAAGTTGGCCGTGACATACGGAAACGTCTGATGCCGGGATTGGTACTCGTCCTGACTGTTGCAGGTGCGCAGGCACAGACAACGCCGAAGAAGACGGATGCGACTGCCCCGAAGACTCCGGCAGTTCAGTCGGGCAGCAAGCAGGCTGGCTTGCCGGCTGAAGCGGGTGCCACGCGCCATGATGTTCTTGGCGAGGTGAATGATGCGCTACAGCAACTGGCGGCGCAGGTTTCGCCGGCCGTGGTGCAGATCCTGGTCACTGGATACGGCCCGCTTCGCGAAGAGGACAAATCGCAAACCGCATTTATCGTTCGGCAGCATGCTGTCGGGTCAGGCGTAATCGTCGATTCGAATGGATACATCATGACGAATGCGCACGTAGTGGAAGGCGCTCAGCGTATTCGCGTCGCGCTGCCATTACCCATGGGAGATTCCGCGGGACAGGTTCCCATCGGCAAGCGCCGCATCCTTGAAGCCAAACTGCTTGGCCAGCATAAAGAAACAGATCTCGCGCTACTGAAAGTGGACGAGAAAGACTTGCCAACTCTCTCGCTGGTGAGCCAGCAGCGGCCGCGTGTAGGCCAGCTTGTTTTCGCCATTGGCAGTCCCGAGGGTTTACAGAATTCCGTCACGATGGGAGTCGTCAGCGCACTCGCCCGGCAACCGGATTCGACGAAGCCGCTGACTTACCTGCAAACGGACGCTCCCATTAATCCCGGCAATAGCGGCGGCCCGCTGGTGGATATGAATGGAGCCGTGGTCGGCATCAACACCTTCATCCTGTCGCAAGGCGGAGGAAGCGAAGGCCTGGGCTTTGCAATCCCGGCACGTGTCGTCGACTTCGTGTATCACAGCTTGCGCACTCGTGGTCACGTGCATCGCGTCGAGATTGGGGCGGTCGCGCAGGAAATTACGCCCGACCTTGCGGAGGGACTACATCTGACTCAACATTGGGGTGTCATCGTCGTGGATGTGCAGCCGGGCGGTCCCGCAGCTGCCGCTGGCCTGCAGATACAGGACATCATTCTGACCGCCGACGACCGCCGCATCGAGACGCTGCCTTCGTTAACGGCGGCGCTTTATCTTCATCGCCTTGATGAGGCAGTTAAGCTCTCCATCCTGCGCGGAAATGACAAGAAGACGATCTATGTTCCGGCCATCGAACATCGAGACCACATGGATGAGTTGTTCGATACGATCAATCCGGAAAATAGCCTCGTACCGCGGCTGGGCATTCTTGGAATGGATCTCACCAGCGAGATCCAAGCGAAACTAACGCTGAGGATTTCATCGGGAGTGATTGTTGTCGGAAGAGCGGCAGATCTCATCATGCCCGACACCGGATTGCAAGCGGGCGACGTGATCCATCAACTCAACCTGACGAGCATCGACACTTTGGAGACGCTGCGTGCCGCAGTGGAGAAGTTGAAACCGGGAGATCCGGTAGTGATGCAGGTGGAACGCGCAGATGGCTTGAGTTATGTTGCGTTCGAGATGGAGTAAGCGAGCTTTTGCTCGAAGGGAGCTCGCTCTACTGGGCGGCGGCGCCAGCCGCCTTTAGGGTCGCTTGCTCGATCGCGGCCCCGAGTTCATTGCCGAGACTCTCGGCGGCGAGAAGCTCATCGTCAGTGAACGCGTCCTGTGCGGCACGATAGAGCGCCAGCACAGCAACGATTCCCGAAGTTCCTTCGATGGGCACCGCTAGCGCGGAGCGCAGCGTGCTGTATTTCTTGGGATCATTCAGATATCCCGGTTCTACCGATGGATTTCCATTCAGAATTGACTTGTGATTTTGCGCCACCCAGCCGGACAATCCTTCGCCCAGCGGAATCTGCAACGAAGAGAACAGCCGGAAGTTATCGCCGCTGACGAACTGTGGAAGGAGCACGTCCCCCTTGGGGCAATATGCGGCCATTGCATCACAGTTGACCAACGATTTCACGCGGACCGATACCAGGCTGAAGATGTCTTCCACGGTGAGCGGCGTATCTGAGTTCCGGCAAAGCTTGACGATCTCGCGTCCGCACAATTGAGCGGCAGCAAGCAGCGATCCCACATCGACCCTCGCAGCGGAATTGTTGGCCGGAGCGGCTGCGGATTCCGCGAATCCGGCCGCTGGCGCTGACCCGCGCTCGATCTTGATATCCGTTGAGAGCTTCGGTGGAGCCTGCAGCGGTTGCTCGTTGGCTAGTTTCTCTAACTCGACGTAGCGGTGATTCAAGATCGCCACCACGCGCGGATCGAAGGACTTTCCAGAATCGGCAGCCACTTTCGCCATGGCCTCGTGCAGCGGAAGCGCTTTGCGATACTGCCGGTCTGAAGCCAGAGCGTCGAGGCAGTCGACGGCGGCGAGAATGCGCGCTCCGATGGGAATCGCCTCGCCCGACAGGCCGTAAGGATACCCGCTGCCATCCCATTTTTCGTGATGTGCGCGGACGATGGGAACGACCGGATAAGGAAAGTCGACTTGTTCAAGTATCTCGGCGCCGACGATCGGGTGAATTTTCATCTTCTCGAATTCTTCCGGAGTCAGTTTCCCGGGCTTCGAGATGATGTGTTCAGGAACCGCGAGTTTTCCGATATCGTGCAGCACTGCGGCGGCCTTTAAGGCCTCAGTCTCGTCTTCGTTCAGCCCCAGATCTTTTGCCAGCTCCATCGCATAGACACGCACGCGCTGCAGGTGCTCGCCGGTCGTTTCATCTTTGGCCTCAATGGCGAGCGCGAGCGCTTCGATGGTCCGCAGGTGCAGACCAGAAACTTTTTCTGCATGTTTCTTTTCAGTCTCCAGCTTACCTAGGTAAAGGCGATACGAGCGGTACATCAGGTAAATCGGCGGTAGAACCAGCAACGAGGATTGCCATCCGATATGGCCATTCAAAAAGTTGACCAGACCGGCGGCGGCCGCTCCGACCATGTAGTAGGGGAAAGACCATAGATAGCTGTCCTTCCAAACTTTCCGTACAGGCTTGTCTTCCGTCAGCCCGATGATCGTAGACATCGCTGCCGTGTTGCAGATGAAATGACTCGTCGCAGCAACCAGAAGCGCGAGTGGACCTGGCCGGTGAAGAACATAAACCGCCATCAGCTTGTACGCGCCGTAGGCGACGGAACTCGAGACGGTCACTTGCGACACATTGAAGATGAGTTGCACTAGTTTGAGTTGGCGCGCCGGTCGCCAATAAAACTGTCCCAGCGTGCTGGCCAGTCCGATCAGCAACGTCTCGGGCATGCTTAATTCGAGAATTCCGAGCAACGTGAACAGGAAATTTACTGAGAGCGTGCCCTCAATCCCGGGTAGGGACACCTTGAGGGACGAAGCCAGAAGAGCGGCGATCAGGTAACAACTGAACTTCAGAGGATCGCTCGATTGCCAATGTGCCAGAGCATAGATCACACAGCCGGCGCCGACCAAGGCCAGGCTGGCAATGAAGAAGCGTGCGCCGATTGAGCGTATCCCAGACATAGAAATGCTTAAATTTTCAATGATTTGCGGTGACGTGTCCGCCCAAAACGTTACCTTCTGATTACGATGGTTTGCCGCCAAATGTATCGGTCGTCGGACATTGCCCACTTGGACGGGTCAACTTGGCCCACCCATTGGCCAACGGGACAATGTGACCATTGTCCGGTTTCCGCTCACTCCCGCAAATCATTGATAAATATGGCCAAAGTGGTTTCCGGTTTGGTCCTGCCCGTGCAATATCTCAGGTTACTTGGGGTGCGCTGCGTGCGCACATTGGGGCGAAGTAGAAAGTTGGGGGAAAGTATGAAGAAAGTTTGGTTGCTAATCCTGATCGCGGCGGTCGCGCTGAACTGTGCTGCCGATACCACCAAGATCTCGCCGGACCTTGCGCAAACCAAGACCAGCAAGGCGCGAGTCGTCGTTCAATACAACAGCCAGCCCGGGCTGCTTGATCTGCAGTTGCTGCAGACGCTGGGAGCGATCGTAAATTCGCTGCCGCTGGTCAACGCGGTCGTCGCTGACCTGCCGCTGGCGAATATTCTGTCTCTTTCGAAGCAGTCCAACGTGCGGTACATCAGTCTGGACCGGGCGTTGACGCCCAGCCTGAGCAATGCCGCCCCGGCGGTCAATGCCTTTGCCGCTTGGCAGTCGGGTTATACGGGCGCAGGCGTTGGAATCGCGCTGATCGACAGCGGCGTCAGCAGCCATCAGGACTTAAAGGGCGGACTGCTCGGAATGTCTCGCGTGGTCTGGAATCAGAGCTTTGTGCCGGGTGACGCCAGCGCCACCGACAAGTTTGGTCATGGCACACACATTGCCGGTCTGATGGCGGGCAATGGAGCCAGTTCCACCGGACCGCAATATTCACAGACTTTCAAAGGAATCGCGCCGCAGGCAAACATCATCAACCTGCGCGTTCTCGATCAGAACGGCGCAGGCACCGATAGCGCCGTGATCCAGGCGATCAACACGGCGATCCTTCTGAAGCCGTTGTTCAACATCCGCGTCATCAATCTTTCGATGGGGCGTCCGGTATTCGAAAGCTACAAACTGGATCCCGTTTGCCAGGCTGTTGAGTCAGCATGGAAAGCCGGCATCGTGGTCGTAGTTGCCGCAGGCAACAACGGACGCTATCAGCCGACCGAAGGCTATGGCACCGTGACCTCGCCGGGCAATGATCCTTACGTCCTCACAGTGGGAGCCATGAAGACCATGGGAACTCCGACGCGCGTGGATGACTTGATCGCCAGCTATAGCTCGAAGGGACCATCGATGCTCGATGCGGTGGTGAAGCCCGATATCGTCGCTCCGGGAAACCTGCTGGTTTCACTGGAGGCTCCGAACTCGACGCTTTACAACCAGTATCCGGGCAACCGCGTTCCGAACAGCTTCTACCAGACGAACGGAAACAGTTCAGCGTCGTCGAACTACTTCACCTTGAGCGGGACCAGCATGGCCTCCGGCGTGGTTAGCGGAGTCGTCGCTGATCTGCTGCAAAAGAGCCCTAGCCTTTCGCCTGACCAGGTGAAGGCGCGCTTGATGAAGACGGCGTGGAAGTCGTTCCCGGCGTTCAGCAGCACCACCGATCCTTCGACTGGCATCACCTACACCGATCAGTACGATGTGTTCACGGTCGGCGCAGGATACATCGACGTGGAATCGGCCATTAACAGCAGCGATGTTGCCAAGGGTTCGGCGATGTCGCCGGTAGCGTCATACGACGCGAACAGCGGCAACGTCTATCTCAACGACAGCACGACGTCGGTGTGGAACACCTCATCCACTTGGTCGAACTCGGCCGTATGGGGATCGTCAGAATTCGTCTCCGGCGCGCCTTCGTCGACGATGACTGGAACCAACGCGTTGTGGGGCTCGAACGCTCTTTGGGGCAGCAATGCTCTCTGGGGATCGAATGCCCTTTGGGGCAGCAACGCTCTCTGGGGTAGCAATGCGTTGTGGGGCTCGAACGCCTTGTGGGGCAGCAATGCTCTCTGGGGCAGCAACGCCTCCGCCGGAGAACAGTGAGGTTTTAGATAGCGCCGGCATCCCGCCGGCAGTCGCGGGGGCATCTTGCCCCCGCTTTTTATTTTGGGGGCTATCTCTTGGCCGCTCTCTGGATCACTGCACGATGCCGCTCTTTCGCATCGCTGCCTGCAAATCATCTGGTTTGAATCCAAAGGGTCCGGGCCTGCTCTTGTATACAACTTGGCCGGTGCCGTCGATCAGGTACATGCGATCCGGCCAGGCGGTATAAGCACTCTCCGTAGAGTTCCCAAACTCATCAAGCAGCGCGGGGATCTCGACTCCCAGCTTCCGGACGCAACTTCCCGCCACTGCTGCGCGCTCGTCCTGATTCCGCGGACTGGCAAAAACAACCTTGTCGCGGACATTGCTCTCCATCTGCCAGACGTCGCTGGGGTGGGCCTCGGTGATGTAGACCACTAGGAATGAAACCTTATCCTGATACTGGTGGTAAAGCTTGTTGAGGGCGGGCACCTCCCGCCGGAAAGGAGGTCAGGTATAGCTGCCAAAAATCAAGACGACCGGCCTGCCTTGCGACGTCAACGATGACAAGCGAACATGCTCAGACTTGTCGAGTTTGGCAAGATCGAAGTCTGGCGCGGCGTCGCCGACTTTCAGTATCCCAGCCCGCGCCCGCAGCCAAAGCGTTTCAAAGGGAAAAATCAGGAATGGAATCGGTCCAGGGATCTTGGCCATAACCCGCCCAAACTGCTCCGGCGGACGCCGCATCACGCTGTACAGCGCACCGCATATACAGAGCCAAAGCGCAGCGACGACGCACAGGACGGGAAGCGCAATTCTCACGGCAGACTCTAGTTTCGTGTTCACAGAGCGAGAACCCCGATTAGAAATGCCGCGATTATAGGAATGCTGTAGGGAAGTTCAATAGTTGGGAAGTAGTATGGGCGTGAGCGCTGGGCGTTCAGAAAAGATGAAACCCGAATTCGGCATACTCAGAAGGCGCTGCCTCCGCCGCCGCCAAATCCGCCGCCGGAAAATCCTCCGCCCCCACCCCCGCCACCAAAGCCGGATCCGCTTGAACTGGAACGCGGGGCGGACACGAAGACCTGGTGCATATCCGACGCCATGGTGTGCATGGAACTCGAGAAGAAAATCGGGTTGAAGCCCGTTCCATAGCCGCCGCCCGGTCCGACATACCAGCTTGGCGCATCTTTCACGATGCCCGAGAATGCCTGCGCCCAGTGATGCTCCACGCCCAACGCCATCGCAAATGCCAGATATTTTTCGAAGGTCGTCGGCGGCATGAGTTTGAGGCGTTCGCCATCCACGCGGTTCATGAATTCCTGAAACCCAAGCACCGCGATGCGGGTGCGCGCTCCCTTTACTGTTTTCGCGGTCATGACGCGCGCGAAGAGCCAAAAAATCACAAGCGAGATCGGGATACAAACGATCAGCAGCAAAGGAGAGTTAAAAAAGTTCGCCCAGCCGAGATATTGCAAAACTCCAAACGGTAAGAGAATCCCGATCGCCGCGCCGACGCTGTAACCATTGGCAGTGTCTGGGTCGAGCAGGTAGACTCCCTTTGTCTTCAGCGATGACATGATGTCCGTGCGAATGGCTGGCACCGCAGTATAGAAGCGATTCTTCAAACTCGACAGGCGAGTGTCATCGCCTCCTGCGAAGACATTCTCGAGCATCACCCGCTCGTGCGGAGCGAGATCGGCACCCCACTGCGCCCGAGGTTTCAGCAAGTGGAAAACGTAATCTTTGTGGGTGAAAAGTAAAACCTTCTCGGCTGTCTCTTCGATCTTGATGTATCCGCGCACGGCCAGGTCGACCACGGTCGACGTGATGTCGCGCGGATGAATACTGTCGTCGACCAAAGTGCCCGCTTCGGCCGGCGAAATTCCCGGCGGCGGTTCGTACATCGGAGCGACCGACATTCCGGCGTCCGGATCGCGCCCCTTGTACCACCACAGCGTGAACATTCCCGCAAAAGTTGCAAAGGGGAAAAAAACGATTGGATTTCCCGCGATGAACCAGAAGAATTTCGTAATCGAGCTCGGCTCGCTGAGAACTCCTTGCGGGATGTAGACGTCGATCGTCAGGCCGCCGCGCATGGGCAGCGGATTGCTGGTCTCAAATGCGGCCGCTGCGCCATCGACCTTCGCCGTTGCGTCCTTCTGCGTCGACCCATAGACACCGGTGAACGCCTGCGCGCGAAGCGATCCGGCAGATGCTTCTGGAAATTGCACCGTGGCGGAAGCGTGATCGATGGGAACCGGCCAATCATTACCCGTAACGTTCCAGTAAAACTCGTCGTAGTCCTTGAAAAATCGCGTTCCGTTACGCACGCGATATGTGATCTCTACGGTGCGCGTGGTATCGACTGCATTGGGAATGTAAATCTTGAAATCGCGCGAATGGTTCGAAATAGAACTTTCGTATTTCAGCTTCGCGCCGTCGCCGTCGGTGATGCTTTTCACATCGAGAAAAAGTTCGTAGTTCGTCCCGTTGGGCCCGGGATACTCGATGGGAATCGTGCGGTGGATGCCGTGCCACTCGCCTTCAAAGACGAGCGTGATCCGCTCTGTCACCACGGCTGTGCCGTCCTTGCTTACGACAATTTTGTCCTGAAAATCGGCGACGCGCCAGGATTTGGCGGAAGCGATTCCCGTGACGATCCAGAAGACAAGCGCGGCGAGAACGCAATGCTTTGCGATTTTCAAAGGGCGTCTCTAAAACTTTACCTGCACAGGTTCGCGGTCGGCTTCGGTAGTCTCGAAGAACTGGCGTGCTGTGAATCCGAACATGCCGGCCAGGATGTTGGTAGGGAAAGACTGAATCTTCGTGTTCAGATCGCGCACCACAGCGTTGTAGTAGCGGCGCGAATTCTGGATCGAATCTTCCGTCTGGCTCAACGATCCCTGCAGTTGCGTGAACTGATCCGATGCCTTGAGCTCGGGATAATTCTCCGCCACCGCAAAGAGGCTTTTCAGCGCTCCGGTCAGTTGGTTTTCCGCCACGGCTTTGTCGGCTGGAGTCGAAGCCTGCATTGCCTGCGACCTGAACTTGGCGATGTTTTCGAATGTCCCCTTCTCATGCGCCGCATATCCCTTCACGGTCTCGACGAGGTTGGGGATCAAATCGTGCCGGCGCTTGAGTTGTACATCGATATCGGACCACGCGGAATCGCAGCGCACCCGGAGCTGGACCAGGCTGTTATACATCCCGATCAGCACCACCGCGATCACCACCAGAATTACAACAAGAATGATGCCCGTCATGAGCTTCCTTTCAGACCTCGCCCGTTGAGGCGAGGTGGAAATCAATGGGACGTTAACACAGAAATTCGCGGCGACAAAATGGCAGAGAAGGTTGAGTTATCGCAGGTTGCAATTGGGAGCCGGTTTCCGGCGTTCGGCTCTCGGAGGCGCCGCGACTTGTGCGGCTCATGAAA
Source organism: uncultured Acidobacteriota bacterium (assembly GCA_963819455.1). Classification (GTDB taxonomy): domain Bacteria; phylum Acidobacteriota; class Terriglobia; order Terriglobales; family Acidobacteriaceae; genus Sulfotelmatobacter. Next base: position 242,827 of record CAWFWF010000002.1, on the reverse strand, counting down.
AATCGACTTCTAGGAAGTGAATAAGCGTTCAGAGTTTGCCGGGAGCCGGTGAGCGGAATCCGATCTACTGCGGAACAGGTGCGACGGCGCTCGTCTCGCATCGGATCTCTGCAAACAAAGCAAACAAAGAAGTGCGACGCGGCAGCGTCCTCCCGAATCCAAAAGAGAATAGGAGGTTCAATCATGCAACGTTTTGACTATCAGAAAGTTGCTTCCGGCGCATTTCGCGCAATGCAGGGTGTGGAGCAGTACATTCATGGCAGCGGCCTGGAAGAATCCCTTATTCATCTGATCAAGATGCGCGCATCGCAGATCAACGGATGCGCTTATTGTCTCGACATGCACTGGAAGGATCTCAAATCCATTGGCGAAACCGACCAGCGCCTTTACGAACTCAATGCGTGGGAAGAAAGCCCGTTCTACACCGACCGTGAACGTGCGGCCCTGGCTTGGACGGAAGCGGTAACGCTCGTCGCCGCAAGTCGTGTCCCCGACAAGCTATTCGAGGAGGTGCGCAAGCAGTTCACCGAAAAAGAGCTGGCGGACCTCACGGTGGCGATCGCCGCGATCAATGCCTGGAATCGCGTCTGCGTCGCTGGACGCGTCACCCCGGGAACATACCAGGTTTCCAAGGCCAGCCTGCAAAAGACGGCGTAACACAGGTGTCCGGCATCCGGCTTCCGTCATTTCAGATGAGTTTGGTGAAGACAGAAGGAAAGTGATCAGATCACCTGCTCTGAAAAGCGAAAGCCGGGAGCCGGTGTAAGCCGATTTATTGCTGGGGAGCGAAATAGCCCTTGCGCGCCCGAACTTGCAGATCTTTCTTCAGCGTGGAGATTTCGATCGAGCGGTAGCGCCCGTCCGCGTCAAAGTCGGCGGGCTTGTAGGAAACCACATACTGGCTGCGCAACTCATCTTCGATCGCTGCGTAGGAGTGCGTGATGTCCTTCATTTTGAATGGAAAGAAGGCGCGTCCACCGGTCGCTTCGGCGAGCTGCTCCAGAACTTTGTCACCACGCATGACCAATCCGCTGTCGTCGGTTGAGATCGCGTAGATAATGACTTCAGCGCGCTGCGCCATCTCAATCGCCTGCGCTTTGGTGATGTCGCTCTGGTTATCCTCACCATCGCTGACGATGATGATGGCCTTGCGAACCGGGTGATCCGGCCGATCCTTCAAGAATTTCTCTTTGCAAGCCCGGTACACCGCGTCATACAGCGCCGTCCCGCCACCGTCCTGCAACTTGCGAACGCCTGCGGAAAGCAATGGGACATTGTCAGTGAAATCCTGCGCCAACTGCGAGTGGCTGTTGAAGCCGAGGACGAATGCCTTATCGAAGCCAGTACGCAGCGTGTGTTCCATGAAGCTGGTGGCTGCAGTTCGCTCGAACTCAAAACGGCTATCCACCGACCCGCTGACGTCCACGAGCAGTCCAAGATGAAGAGGTAAATCGGTTTCGCGACGGAAATTCAGGATCGACTGCGGCGGCTTGTGGTCGTCTAGGATGTTGAAATCGTTTTCGCCCAGATTCTTCACAAACTTGCCATGCTTGTCAGTAGCGATGAAAAGAACGTTGACCTCATTCACCCGCGCGTGCAAAGTGATGATTGAGTTCTGCTGATCGTCGGCCACTTCAGAAGCCGCGGTGACGTTCGAGGCGCTCAGGTTCGGCGCGCCAGAAATGTACGTGGACTGGGCATGCAGATGGCTGGACCCCAGCAGGGTTGCCAGAGATAGCACCAAAAGACGAAAAATCTGCCGAGTGTACTTCATGCCCATTAAATCCAATTTTTTCACTCTAAACCGCGTTCCGCGACACTCCCAAGGTATCCGATGCACGTGGTGTGCCGAAATCAGGGATATGCTGGAATGGCTTCCTGATTGACTGTATGAGGCGCTTCACTGGAGTGCCAAGTTACAAAAGGAGCACACGTTTGGTCACGGCTCAACCTGCGCGAAGTAAACGACTTGCGCACGATTCATTGCGTCTTGGAAGCCGCGTCCGGTGAGCTTTTTAACTCCAGCCCCCAACACGGCTTTCTAACTTTTCTTTACAATCATTTTTCGTACGGGAGGCTTGGATGAAAAAACTGATTTCGTGCTTCACCGTTGTTCTCATCTCAACGGCGATGGCATTTGCCGCCGATGACGTGCGTGAAGCAGATCGCGTGAAGGATGCTGGCGTGGTTTTGAAAGAGATTCTCAACATTCCTGACGACATTCCTCAGGATTTGCTCGACAAAGCCGAATGCCTGGTCATCCTCCCTTCGGTAAAAAAGGGCGCGTTCGGCATCGGCGGCAGCTATGGTCGTGGAGTGATGGTATGCCGCGGCGGCGAACACTACAAAGGACACTGGGGCGCTCCGGCGCTGTATGCGCTCGAAGGAGTCAGCATCGGATTTCAGTTGGGCGGGCAAGCTACCGACTTCGTCCTGCTGGTGATGAATCCCAAGGGCGCGGAGTCGCTGCTTTACAGCAAGGTGAAACTCGGCGCCGACGCCTCTGCCGCGGCCGGTCCCAAAGGCCGCACTGCCGAAGGCGCCACCGACATCGTGATGAGTGCCGAGATCCTTTCGTACTCCCGCAACAAAGGACTCTTTGCCGGCGTGTCGCTCGAAGGCTCGACCCTACGCTCAGACGGCAGCGCCAACGAAAAGCTCTACAAACGGAAACTGACGGCGAAGGACATCATTCGTGGCGGCAAAGTCGGAATCCCGGCGAGCGCCCACGAACTCGTTACTTTGCTCGACAAGAAATCTCCGGTAAATAAATCAGACCCGAAGTCTTTGGAGTAGCGCTTTTCCACGGAGACTTTGCGCCATGCGCGAAGAGTGTACGGCACAGGTATCGACCGCATGAAAGACAGCGCAAGCAAGAAGCGTGATGTGGTCCGGTGCGCCTGGGCGAGCGGCGGAGAATCCGTTCGTTACCACGACGAGGAATGGGGTGTCCCTGTCCATGATGAACGGCTCTTCTTCGAATTCCTCATCCTTGAGGGTGCTCAGGCTGGATTGAGTTGGAGCACGATTCTCAACAAGCGGGCGAATTACCGGCGCGCTTTCGACAACTTCGATCCCAAGCTCGTGGCGCGCTACAACCAGCGCAAGATTCAGCAACTGCTGCGCGATGAAGGCATCGTCCGCAATAAACTTAAAGTGGCATCAGCAGTCGAAAATGCGAAGGCATTTCTTCGGGTGCAAGACGAGTTTGGCAGCTTCGATCGTTATATATGGCAATTCGTTGGCGGCAAGCCGCGTGTGAATTCTCCGACATCGCTAAAGCAACTACCCGCTCGAACGGAGCAGTCCGATGCCATGAGCAAAGACCTGAAGAAGCGAGGCTTCAATTTCGTTGGTTCCACCATTTGCTATGCATTCATGCAGGCAACGGGATTGGTCAACGACCACACCCTGGAATGCTTCCGCCAGCGACCCACTTCGCGGCTTAAGTAAAAGATATCTCAGTTAGTTAGCTATACTTGCAATGGCATGCAACGCCCCGTATCCAAGCTTCTGCATGGATGAGAATGTGGGAAAAATCGGATCGAACTACGATTTTCGCCACTAAATCCACCAAGCGAGGTACTAAAAGAAGACCCCGATCCAAGAATCATCTTTCCAAAGCTAATATATCTATCTGCTTGAGTATCGTGATAGTGACACGATATTCTCGTTGCCACAGTCCCTGGTTCCCGAAAGACGGTCCCGCGCCCATGCGTGTTCCGAGCAAGATGTTTCGCCGCATCCCGGTTGCACGCAAGCTCCTCGCCATCGTCCTCACCTTCGTCTCAATCGTTTTATGTGTTTTCTACCTGGGAGTGTTTCGATCGCAGATTCTCTCGGGCGTGCGCGCATACGTCGGCGGCGAAGGCATGTGGTCGAAGGCTGAGAAGCGAGCCGCGCTCAGTCTGACCAAATACGCCGACGATCAACAGGAATCGGATTACCAGGAATATCTCTCGGAAATTGCCGTGCCCATGGGAGACAAGCAAGCCAGGCTTGAATTACAAAAGCCCTCGCCTGATTTTGCGCTTGTCCGGCAGGGCTTCGTGCAGGGGCACATCGATCCTCAAGACATCGAAAACATGGCGATGATGTTCCGGCGATTCGGTGGCGTCGGATACATGGCCCGAGCAATTGCCGTCTGGACCGAGGCCGACCGCGAGATCGACCAGCTCCCTCTTGTTGCAGAACAACTGCGCAGTCAGATCACTTCGCCACAGCCCGACAAGCAGCAGATCCAGCGGCTCGCCAAAGAGGTTGTCGCCGTCGATGCGCGACTCACCCCGCTTGAAGATGAGTTCTCCGCCGTGTTAGGGCAGGGAGCGCGCTGGATCGATCGCATGCTTTCCATCGTGACTCTCCTTGCGAGCGGTTTGCTACTGCTCATCGGCATTGGCTTTTCCACTTCGGTCTTCCGGCAGATTCGCAATGCAGATGAAAAGTACGTCAACCTCATCAATACCGCGAACGATGCCATTCTCGTGATTGACGCCGGCAGCCGCGAGGTCCTCGAGGCGAATAAGAAAGCTTGTGAACTGCTCGGCCGCTCCGCCGGGCAGATCATTGGCATGACAGAATCCGAACTCTACCTCCACGAGAAGGGATCTACACCCGAAGGCCTGTTGGACCCTCGAACCGCATTAGAGCCGACACGCGAACTCGGCTTGTTGCGATCCGACGGCACTGTAATCCCGGTCGAGGTAAGCGTCAGCTCCACGAAGCTGCAGGGAAGCCCCGCAATTCTGGGAATTTTCCGCGACATACGCGACCGCCGGGAAGCCGCCGCGGTGCTACGGCGCAGCCAGGATCGCTTTACCTACCTGATCGAAAATCTGTCGGACGTGATCACCGTCGTCGCAGTCGATGGCACGATGGTTTATCACAGCCCTTCGATCCAGCGCGTGGCCGGCTATCAGGCGAAAGATCTGCTGGGCCAGAGCTTCTTGAAATATATTCATCCCGAAGATGAGTCAGCGGTTCGCGCGGCGCTTGAGCGCGTCACGTTGCGTGTCGGGAGCGAGGCGCCTCCTGAATTTCGCTTTCGTCACAAGGATGGATCCTGGGTATGGCTGGAATCAGTTGGCAATAATCTGCTCAATGACGTTGCCGTCGGCGGAATTGTTGTGACCTCGCGGGACGTGACTGCGCGCCGCACTCTGGAAGACCAGGTCCGCCAATCGCAGAAAATGGAAGCGGTCGGCCGCCTGGCTGGAGGCATCGCTCACGACTTCAACAACCTGCTGATGGTGATTCAGGGCTATGCCGAAATTGTCCTGCAGGAAGAGACAATTTCTCCGTCTTCCAGGAAAAGCGTTGAGACGATCGCTCGCACCACAGAGAGCGCCGCCAACCTCACCCGCCAGCTGCTTTCATTCAGCAGGAAACATGCATTCAGCCCCCAGGTCATCGATCTGAATTTACTGGTCAATCGCATGAGCGAGATGCTGCTGGGACTAATGCGAGAAGAGATGGAGTTCATTGTCAAGCTGAGCACCCAACCTTGCTGCGCAAATGCTGATCCCGGCCAGATCGAGCAAGTCATCATGAACCTGGTTGTAAATGCTCGCGACGCCATGCCGGCCGGCGGTGCCATTAAACTCGAGACCTCGCACGTCCGCTACAACTCGCTCGGGTTAGACAAGCCTTCGGACATGCCCGAAGGTGAGTATGTGGTTCTCTCTGTATCCGACACGGGTGTTGGCATGGACGCCGCCACACAGAGCAGAATGTTTGAGCCATTTTTCACCACCAAGAGTAAGGACGAAGGCACGGGTCTGGGCCTGGCAGTGGTGTACAACATCGTGCGAGGAAGTCGCGGTCACATTCGAGTCAGCAGCGAGCCCGGTCATGGTTCGACCGTGCAGGTGTTTCTGCCGCGCGTAGAAACGGCACCTACAGTACCTGTCGTGGCCTCTCCGCCTCAACCCATGCGGGCGGGGATGGAAACGATTCTCGTCGCTGAGGATCAGCCGGATTTGCGCTGGATGATCTGCCAGTTTCTGCAGTCGCTGGGATACTCAGTGCTCGAAGCTAAAGACGGACACGATGCGGTTGCGCTGGCCGATCAGTATCAAGGCAACATCGACATCGTGCTGACCGACGTGGTCATGCCGCATATTCGAGGCTCCGAAGTTGCGCGCCGGCTTGCCCAGAGCCGTCCCGACATCAAAATCATCTTCATGTCCGGATATACCGAGGGACAAGTGAGTTCGCGCGATGGCGGCGGACTGGACGCCAACACCACAATCTTGCAGAAGCCCTTCGAACTGGAATTTCTCGCCACCAAGCTGCGCGAGGTAATTGAAACTCGCAGCCGGCGCTAACGGCTAGGGGCTGCGAGCAAGCTTGCCGTCAGATAGATCGCGACCAGTCCCAGCAGGAGCACAGCGCCTTCCACGCGCGTCGACCACACGTGAAGCGAATCGAACTGCACTCGCGCGGGATTGTCGATGGCCACGGTTGCGAAATCTCCGACTGAGGCGCGCAGCGAATCCATGCGCGGAATAATCCAGAACTGCGAGAGTAGCGTGAGTCCGAGCATCACGCAGATGAGCACGTGACGCATTGCCAATGCGTGTACGGTGCCGTCGGTGATGCGCGAATACACCAGCGATGAGATCAGAAAGACGATGCCCGAGACGATGGCAATCCAGTGCAGCTTGCCAAGGGCGCGTCCCACCACGTTGCCGGCGAGGTGCGTATTCGGCAGGACGGAAAATGCCGTGGGCGCGAGCACGAAAGCAAAAAAGATAAGACCACCGATCCAGACAACGAGCGAGAGCACCATGAGGAAGCGGAGAAAGGAAATCACGGGAGCATTATAGCCAGCTTTGTCATCCTGAGCGGAGCGAAGGATCTATGCACTCTCTCGATGCCCGCAGGTTCGCTTGACTACACAGGCACTGGCACGCTCTCGATAATCTCTCGCAGCACTTGATCCGCTTGCTCCGACTTCTTCAGCGTCGAGGCATAGAGACCATTGACCAGCACGCGGTGCGCGAAGACAGGAACAACTAACGGCTTGAAATCTTCGGGAACGCAAAAGGTGCGTCCTTCGAGGAACGCCATGGCTTGCGCGGCTCGGTAGAGAGCTTGTGATCCACGAGGCGAAACGCCCAGCGAAAGAAATTCTGACTCGCGCGTGCGGCGCACGATCTCGAGAGCATAACTAACCAGCGAGTCGTCCACGCGTACAAGTTTCACGGCTTCCTGCATTTCAATCACATCTGCGGCGCTCAACACGGGCCGCATCTCGCCCAGGTGCGCGACACCGGCTTCCGAGCGCAGGATCTGCCGCTCCGCCTGTGCGTCGGGATATCCCATGCGGACGCGCATCAGGAAGCGGTCCATCTGCGATTCTGGCAGCGGATACGTTCCGTAATGCTCTACGGGATTCTGCGTCGCGATCACTAGGAACGGTTTCGGCAGTTCGTAGGAAAACGCATCGATCGTGACCTGGCCTTCGTTCATCGCCTCGAGCAGCGCAGACTGCGTCTTGGGCGTGGTGCGGTTGATTTCGTCGGCCAGCAGGACATTGGTAAAGACGGGGCCGCGCTTGAATTCAAACTTCTGCTCGATGGCCGAAAACACTGAGATGCCGAGCACGTCGGACGGCAGCATGTCGCTGGTGAACTGCACGCGCTGGAAGGTGCAATCGATGGCGCGAGCCAGAGCCTGTCCCAGCGTGGTCTTGCCGACGCCGGGGACGCCTTCAATCAGCAAATGTCCACGAGCGAAAATGCTCACCAGGGCAAGGCGAACCACGTCATCCTTGCCGCGAATCACTTTTCGCAGGGCAGTTTCGAGTGCGGCAGCTTTATTGGACACGGCGATGGCAGTTTCGGGCGACATTCTATGGATTCTACTATCGGTGCGCGCAGCGGTAGCAGTTACCTACGTCACAGTAGCTTCTAGCTTATAGCTGCTAGCTCCTCCAACCCTCTGCTTCTTGCTGAAGAAGCGGCCGGTTTTGTCGGATTTCAACCTCGGGACATCCAAGTGCCAACATCGCCGAGAAGCTAGACGCTAACAGCTAGAAGCTTCAATTACTGCATAAACTCCGCGGGCCTTCCGGTCAGTCGCTCGATGCGTTTCGCGATTGGCGGATGTGTCGAAAACAGTCCCCCAAAGTTAATCCCGAGCAAGGGCTGGATGATGAACAGGTGTGCAGTCGAGGGACTGGCCTGCATCGGCAACCGGCGCGAATACGTGTCCAGCTTTTGCAGGGCGCTGGCGAGCGCGTAGGGATTCCCGGTGTAGTGCGCTCCGGTCGCATCGGCTTGATATTCGCGCGATCGCGAGACGGCGAGTTGAATCAATGTCGCGGCGATCGGCGCCACGATCAGCATGAAGATTGCGGCGATGCCTCCGCCTCCGCGATCTTCGCGGTCGCTGCGGCCTCCGTAACCACCGAAAATCATTCCCCACTTCGCCATGTTGGCGAGCATGGTGATCGCACCGGCGATGGTGGCCGCGACGGAGCTGATCAGGATGTCGCGGTTGCTGACGTGTCCAAGTTCGTGCGCCAACACGCCTTCGAGTTCTTCATCCGTGAGCAGGCCGAGAATGCCGTGCGTCACGGCAACTGAAGCGTGCTGCGGATTTCGTCCGGTGGCAAAGGCATTGGGCGAGTCGGTCGGAATCACGTACATTTTCGGCATCGGAATGCCGATCTTCTGCGTCAGTCGCTCGACGGCTTCATAGGCGCGTGGCAACTGTTCTCGCGTCACAGGCTGAGCGCGATACATGGCCAGCGCAATTTTGTCCGAAAAAAAATACGAGACGAAGTTCATGACGACAGCAAAGGCCAGCGCCAGGAACATTCCATTCTGTCCGCCAAAGGCGCGGCCGACGAACATCAGCAGCAGCGTCAAGGCCGTCAGCAGGAACGCGGTCTTAAAAGTGTTTCCCATAATTTTGTGGAGCTGTCTGTTTAGATGTTACGTGAGAGTAGTCGATGCAGGTTCCCGTTTTGGGAATGGGTTGGTTGAGGCGGGTACCCCCCTCCCCCCAGATCCTTGCAATCATTGAGTTGGCGCAAAGTTCGGAATTAATCTATGGCGCTCAATTAGTTACGGGCAAAATCTTCCAGGATAAGGAGTTAGCCCCGGGTGCAAGTTGCCGGATATCCAGTCATCATCGAACAGATTGCGGAGGGATGTCAGTGATCATCGTCACGCTCGTGTGTGGGCAGGGGCTAAGCTGGCAGTAGGTTTCGACCGCAGTGCACTGAAAGCCGCTGCGATGCCGAAGGATGCCTCGAAGAACGGGAAGTTCAAAGCCCTTCAGGTAATCGCGACGAAGCAGCATGCGAGAGGGGACCAAGCAGCGAAGCTCGCAGCCGCGAAGGGAGTAAGCGGGCGGGAATTCGCGGGGCGCGGCCTTCGGGCTGCGCCCCTTCTGCTTCCGGAGGGCGGGATTCTACTGTCGCCGCCCTTCGCCTCATGTTGGCGGCTGTTTGCCGCCAGCATCCCAACGGGCGCACCACAGGCCGAACACAAGCGCGCCAGGCGGCTTTCCGGCCTTCTCCCTGTAGGACCTGCTGGCCCCCCAACAGGCCATTTTGAGTGTAATTGATTCCATGACAATGTCGGCTCCCGCACCCGGGTTAGAGTTGGAGGTGGCAAAACCAACCAACTGGCTCGGGAGAAAGGAGCCGAACGATGATCATTATAGGAATAGATTTCCATCCCGAGTTCCAACAAATCGCTTTGCTCAATACCACGACCGGAGAGGTCGAGGAGAAACGGCTCGCACATCCTGGCGAGGCGGAGAAGTTCTACCGCGCTCTGGCGAGTGCGAATGAAACGTGCGTATCGGCATGGAGGCCAGCGGGCACGGACGCTGGTTCGAACGATTCATCGCCGAGTTGCAGTTTGAGTTGCGGATCGGCGACGCGGCGGTGATCCGCGCGAAGCGGGGCCGGAAGCAGAAGACGGATCGCCAGGATGCGCAGCAATTCTGCAACTGATGCTGAAAGATGACTTTCCGAAGATCTGGGTACCGAGTTGGGAGAACCGCGATCTGCGGCAACTGCTGTGGCATCGGCATCGCATGGTGCAGGCCCGCACGCGTATCATGAATCAACTGCAGGCGGTGGCGCTGAACGAAGGCCTGCGCTGCAAGAAAAAGTTGTGGCGCGAGCACGGACGGCAGCAACTGGAATCGTTTGCGCTGGCTCCGTGGGCGAGCCGGCGACGGCATGATCTGCTGGAGTTGCTGGATCGTTTGAACCCGGCGATTGTGGACCTGACGCAGGCCATCGAACGCGAAGTCGAGAACTGTCCGGCGGCGCAGCGGCTCAAAACACACCCTGGGGTGGGCGTGCTAACGGCGCTGGCGTTTGTGCTGATACTCGGCGACGTGGAACGCTTTCACTGCGGCAAACAGGTGGCGAGTTATCTGGGACTGGTGCCGCTGGAAGACTCCAGCGGGAATCGGCGGCGGCTGGGACACATCACCAAGCAAGGCAGTTCGATCGTGCGCTTCCTGCTGGTGGAAGCGGCGCAGGTGACAGTGCGCAGCCTGCCGGAGTGGCGCAGCAAGTATTTTCATCTGGTGCTGCGGCGCGGACGGAAGATCGCGAAAGTTGCGATGGCCCGACGGTTGGCCGTGCAGTTGTTCTGGATGATGCGCAAGGAATGGGATTACGAGCAGCTGAAAAAGTTCGGTTCGCACGCGGGACAGCCCGGACATCGCCATGGTGTGCAGTCGAACACCGAGAAATTGATTGGGCGTCCCGCTCCTCTTCATAAGTAGAGGAGTTCGAAGTAGTAATCATGATCGCAGTACGTGACCGAAGAGATGCATGGGTCGGACCGAAAGTCCTAACCTGAAAAACGATTACGAGCGAGCCTGTGGTTGGTACGGCCATTTTCAACCAGAGCGAAATGGCGCTCTTCTCCGAGTGCACGGATAGCTACGCTCAAAAGTTGCTTGACACCGCCGACATTGTCAGAGAGGCGATGTTACGACAGTTGGCAGTTTCAATGTAAGAGAATACCGTCATGACGACTCTTCCTGATCTGCACGACGGTTTCTTTGATGGTGTGTGGCTCTCGGCAGACAAAGGTGCACGTTTCTTCGTTCGCACGGTAGCGGGAGAACTTTCCACAATAATTTTGACCGACGTTCAGGCTCTCAATATCTGCGGTCTCCGGGCTGGAAATATCATCTTCGACCTTGTACTCACCGCGCCAGACAAGCTGACTGTGAAAGACATCGAACAGGCTTACGACTTGAAGAGTGGTGGAGTCGAGAAGGCGCAGCAACTCCTCGGCAAAGCGCAAGAGCAGGGCCTTTCCGGGCTTGAAATCAACCCTTCGTATGGGGCAGAAGGTATTGCGCTATTTCGGGCCGTCGCTACTGTCGCGGGGCACGTTTTGGCGTAGGGCCGATTACGCTCTTTGAGCCGCAAAGTGGAATTTTGAGTGTAACGGCGATGTTTCGCCAATCATCCGAGGCGCACGACGTAAAATCCCTGCTCCTTGAAGCGAAAGGTGGGGTCGAGTATCGACTCAACATGGATTTGTTCGCGAGCCGCAGGCGGTGTTGTAAAGTCGAAGTTTCCATCCCAAATGCCGTACAATTCGACCGCTGGCTCTCCGGTCTGTCGCAATAGAGTGACTAGGCCTTCTCGGTTGCGCTGTTCAATCGCCTTTCTCTGCCGGTCAAGTTCGTCTTCGTCCTCATCCTCGAACCACGGCCAGTCGCCGTTCTGAAACATGACATGCGGGAAATCGCATCCACAATCGGATGTCGAGCCGATGCACTGCACCTCTGCCTTGCTGAAAGTGTGTGGCAATAGAACTCTCGCGTTCGGTAAGCGCCTTAACCGACAAGTCGCGGGCATCCTTGCGCCACTCCTTGCGCGGCATTGGCCTCAATGTTCCTGCGTATAGTACGAAGCACATTGTCTTTTGATTGTAAGACCTGCGTAACTGTCGTTAGCAGGCCATTACACGCTTTGTGCGGCAAAGCGGCATGTTGAGTGTGATGGCGATGTTACGCCAATTGAGCAACTGGGTTGGGGCTACTCCTAAGGATGCGCCACTGCCGAAGACGAGCGATGATTGTCAATCCGGCCAGAACTCCCCAGAGTATTCCACCGTACATCAAAGCCATGAAATCTTTGTCACGACGGTCATCGGGAGTGCTCGTCACAATGCCGATAAACGTCCCAATACCGACCACAAGGAATACAACTGCCCACGTGACTTCTACCCACCGAAGCCGTGGATGGATTACGGAGTGAAAGGATGCTGATAGAGCCTCAATACCTCTTCCTGCCAGCCACCAAAAGACCAGTCCGGCAAAGGGCCAGAACAGGGCGCGCCAAGTCGCTTTGAACATTCTTTGAGGAATCCATTCTTGGTGTGTTACTAGAACGTATGGCACCTGAGCAATTAAGACGGGGAAATTCAAGACGAGTGGCACTCGCATACGCCGTGCCACATTTTCGTATGCGGTATCAATTGCTCGTTGCCTCTCTGGTGTTAATTCTGGCAACACAATGACAGGCTGCTGCGCCAAGCCTTGACCTGTCTCTTGGTGTGCTGGCCCATAGAACTGATCCGCTGGTATCAGGCCAAACATCAAATGAAATCTGGCTGGCCACAAAGCCACAAGGCATACCAGCAATTGCGCGGCTGGAAGTACCCATCGGAGTTGGGGGCGCATCATCGGGCTCCATTCTACGCTCGGATGTGGTCGATTGACGAAATCAGGCGTGGGTGTTGAAAAAGTCACGTCGATTAGCAGGATGAGAATCAGCGGAAGCATGTTAGAAGAAAGTGATTCTGCCCATGCTCTGTTGGATTCTCAACGTCGGAGGCCTGCTGATCATGATGGGGCAACACGACCGCTCCGAAGCGCTGTTCTACTACTTCCGCCTGGAAGATCAGGTTCCTGAGACTCATCTGCTGCGGCTCATCGAGAAGCACATCAGCTTTGCCTTTGTGCGAGAGAAGCTGAAAGCGAGTTACAGCGATACCGGCCGTCCCTCGATTGATCCCGAACTGCTGCTGCGCATCCTGCTGATCGGCTATTTGTATGGGATCACCAGCGAGCGGAAGCTGGTGGAGGAACTGCGCATGCACCTGGCGTGGCGCTGGTTCACAGGACTGGGCTTCGATCAGGAGATCCCGCATCACTCCACGTTCTCGAAAAACCGGCACGGACGGTTTCAGGAATCGAAGCTGTTCGAGGAACTGTTTGAACAGATCGTGAAGCAGTGTGTGGAAGTGGGATTGGTGCAGGGCAAGCACCTGTCGGTCGATGGCAGTTTCGTGGAGGCGAATGCGGCGAAGGAGAGCCGCATTCCGCGCCAGCAGCTGGGAGAAGCGGCGCAAGTGAACCAAACCGTGCGCCAGTATCTGCGGGAATTGGAAGAACGGAATCCGGTGCATGAACAGGACCAGGTTTCAACCACCGATCCCGATTCCACCTATGCCACCAAGGGCGGCACACCGGCGCGGCTGGGATACTACGACAACTATCTGGTGGACAATCACAGTTGTGTGATCGTGGGAGTGCAAGCTACGGCGGCGCGTATGAGTCAGGAAACGGTGGCCGCGCAAGACATGCTCACCCGCTTCGCGCAGTGGCAAGGAGAAGAGCCAACGTCCATAGCGGCCGATGCCACGTATGGCAATGGCGAGTTTCTGCAATGGTTAGTGGATCGGGGCATCGCGCCTTATATGCGTACCCGAGACAGCGTCCTGAGAAAGAACAATCCCGGCTATGGCCCAGAGCGATTTACCTATTTGCCGGAGAGCAACCGCTACCGTTGTCCCGCAGGAGAGCACCTGAACTACGTCGGGTTGAACGTTCGCAACCGTACCCATGTCTATATCGGGAGTCCCAAGCGTTGCGGAGCCTGCCCACAAAAAGCACAGTGCACGCGTGGCCGATACAAACATCTCGCCATTCACATCCACGAATCCGCCCGACAACGTGCTCGGGCATTGGCCAACACGCCGGAGTTCTTCCAGGCACAACGACAGCGCAAGAAAGTCGAGGCTTTGTTTGCGGAACTCAAGAATCAGATTGGGTTGCGCCGTTTGCGCTTAAGACGTTTGAAGTTCGTTCGCGAGCAGTTCTTCCTGGCAGCAGCTGCGCAGAACATCAAGCGATTGGTGCGCTTCCTCAGTCAGCCGACAGCACCGGTTCTCCCGGCCACCACTTAGTCGAACAGAGACAAGAAAACGGCGACGGTATCCTCCCAGATGAAAACCGTTCCGTTGAAGGACTTTTTCAACACCCACAGGCCATTTCACGTTTTGAGCCGCAAAGTGGGATTTTGAGCGTAATGGCGATTTCTCGCCAATTGACAGGGGCCGGTCCGCTCCTCTCGGTTTTCGGTCCTAGGGCGTCTCTGCGCCCTCCGTGTTGACATAAACTGCATAGAGCGATTGGCTGGCGGTCATGAATAGCCGGTTCTTCTTGGCGCCCCCGAAGCAAAGGTTCGCGCAGGTTTCCGGCAAGTGAATCTTGCCAATGCGTGTACCGTCGGGCGCGAAGACGTGTACGCCGTTGAAGCCGTCGGGACCCCATCCTGCGGCGCTCCAGACGTTGCCGTCGACATCGCAGCGAATACCGTCGGATGATCCCGGAGACATATCTACAAATAGGTGTCCGTTCTTCAGCCGCTTGCCGTCTTCCACGTCGTAGACGTGAATGGGATGAGTAACTCCTCGTTCGGTTGGACCAGTGTCAACGATGTAAAGTTTCTTCTCGTCGGGCGAGAAGCAAATGCCGTTGGGCTTGATCATGTCGCCCACGACGACGGTGGCTTCACGGGTTTCCGGGTCGAGGCGATAGACGTTGGCGGGCAACTCGAACTTGGCTTTGTGTCCCTCGTAGTTCGACATGATCCCGTAGCCCGGATCGGTGAACCAGATGGCGCCATCGGAATGCACGGTGAGATCGTTGGGCGCATTCAGCGGTTTGCCCTGGAAGTGATCCACGAGCACGGTGATCGTGCCGTCGTGCTCGGTGCGGGTGAGTCGGCGGGAGTCATGTTCACACGTCAGCAGGCGTCCCTGCCGGTCGCGAGAGTTACCGTTGCTGTAGTTCGACGGGTTGCGGAACACGCTTATCTCGCCGGTGTCTTCGAGCCAGCGCAGTATGCGGTTATTGGGGATGTCGCTGAAGAGCAGGTAGCGTCCGTCCCCCACCCAGACCGGGCCTTCGGCCCAGCGTGTGCCTGTATAGAGGCGCTCAACTGCGGCATTGATGACTACGTATTTGGCGAAGCGCGGATCGACGATCTCGACGGCAGCATCGGGATAGGCGGTGGGGGGCCTCGAGTCCTCTTTGGCGCGCGCCCAAGGTTGTAACGTCAGCGCCGAAGCAGCGCCAGCGGTCATGCCCAGGAATCTACGTCGATGCATGGTCATCTCGCGGTCGAAAGAAATTCGCTGCCGGACACCTTATCACGACGCGGATCGGGAGCGTAAACAGAGACGTTTGCTCTCAGACTCCCTTCGGGGCAGCGTCAAGGAGTGAAATAGAGATTTTTCGCCATCTAGCAAACGAGGCTTAATAATTCGGCAGCTCAGTTTGTGAAGCCAGAAAACCACTTGCAGGCAGAAGTCACTCGCCGTCTTACGTCACAGCTGTAATTTGAAGACGACGCCGAATCCTGTTGGGCCACCCGCGGCGGTACCGTAAAGAGATCCTTGGCGCAGCAGCAGGTCCCCTGATGGGTAAGTTCCATCATCGTATTGGAAGGTATGCAGCACCGTCTCTTCTCCCGTCGGACTGAGCCGAAAAATCACGCCGCAACCAATATCGGGCGGACGAAATGCGTCCGCCCCTACACAAACAAATTGTCCGCAGCTTCGGAGCGGCCGCGGCACGGCGATTTCCACAGGTACGCGTTTGTCAATTTCGAGAATTTCACAGTAACGGTTTCGTTTCCGTGATAACGTTGGACGGTTTCCCGGCCCGTTCGAATCGCCTCCCCCAAAAATCAGATCAGGAATAAGTGTGTTTTGGAGGATGCAGTGAATTACGCCGTGAGAGCAGCCCTGCTTTTTTGTTTCTGCTGGCCCAACCTATCAGCCGCGCAGATTTCCAGCTTCACCCATGTCATCATCGTGATTCAGGAGAACCGCACGCCCGACAATCTATTTCAGGGATTGTGTAGCGCCCCGTTTGGAACGAGCAAGTCCTGCAGCATCACTCCCAGCAGCACGCAATATGACATCCTGACCAGCAACTGGCTCGACAAGACGTCCGCGAATGGAGTCACCCAGCCCGCGGGCATTGCACTGGCGAACAGTTACGACGTCAGTCATTCGCATCAGGCATTCATCACTACATGCGACATCAACAGCACGGGAGTCTGCCGCATGGACGGCGCGGCCAATACCGATTGCACCGGAACATGTGCCACGCATCCCCACTACAAATACGTGACTAACACGGCATCGATTCTCAATCCGTATCTCACCATGGCGACCTCGTACGGGTGGGCGAATTACATGTTCCAAACCAACCAGGGGCCGACGTTTCCGGCGCATCAATTTCTATTTGGCGGAACTTCCGCGCCCAGCGCAGCCGACGATGCGGCGGGTACGTTCTCATCGAGCAACATGTTTCCCGACCTGAACAATCCGGTGGCCGGATGCACGGCGCTTTCCACCACTCACGTCAATCTGGTTTACGCGACCGGCAAAACAGGGAGTACTTATCCTTGCTTCGAGCATGAGACGCTCACGGACCTTCTGGATTCAAGCGGAATCAGCTGGAAGTACTACACGCCGGGCGCTGGCTCAATCGTGACGGCGCCGAATGCGATCGATCACATCTGCCTTCCCAACCAGGCCACGGGCGGCAAGTGTACGGGAACGGAGTGGGCGAAGGTTGTGGTTCAACCGAAGCAGGTTTTGACGGACATCAGCAATTGCAAATTGGCGGGCGTCACGTGGGTCACGCCGGGCGGGAAATTCTCCGATCACGCAAACAGCAATGATGGCAGCGGACCCTCGTGGGTGGCGTCGATTGTTAATGCGATCGGGAACCAGAAGAAGTGCTCCGATGGCGAGAAGTATTGGAACAACACGGCGATCCTCGTTACATGGGACGATTGGGGAGGCTGGTATGATCACGAGCCGCCGACGATCCTCGCCGGAGCAGAAGGAGATTTCCAGTACGGCTTCCGCGTGCCACTTCTCGTCGTGTCGGCTTATACGACGGCGGGATACATCGATAATAAGCGGATGGATTTCGGAACGATCCTGCGGTTTATCGAGAAGAATTACGGGATCGCAGAAGGCGCGCTCAATTTCGCGGACGCACGCAGCAGTACCGATCTAAGCGAGTTCTTCAATCTGAAGCAGGTGCCGCGACCGTTCGTGACGATTCCCGCCGCGCTCAGCGCGGGCTTCTTTATTCATGACAAGCGGGAGTTGACCGAGCCGGATGATGATTAAGTGCGGGGCTAAAGCCCCTCATCATCGTGGCGCTTACGCGGCCCTAAAGGGCCGCTCTTCCACGGTCGCGCGGGTCAATCGGCGCCGTGGGCTTCAGGCTTTTTGGCTCTCGCGTTTTAGCGCGCGCTGCAGCGTTTGGTCTAATGCGCTCTTGGCCTGTTCGTATTCCTGCTGGGAGATTCGTCCTTGCTTGTGCTCGACTTCCAGCTCGAAGAGTTCTTCTTTGAGCGCATCGAGAATTCTGGACGAGCGCGATCCCGCCGCCGACGATTCTCGTTCGATTTCTTGCGCTTGAATTGAGCGCGATGGTCGCAGGGGAGCGACATCTGGGCCGAAGTCGTCGTCCACTTCCATGTTAGAAAATCCCGCTGCAGCTCGAGCGGCGCGATTGGCGGCCTGTTGGCGCGAAGCGATAACGATTCCACCAAGCAGAAGCGCCGCCGCTAGGCCACCAAGCAGGTACCACTGATATCGCTGCGTGGGAGGCGGGGCGTCGATTGGCGGGCCCAATCCTCCGCCGGGGCGGCTTTCATTCTGCGCTGATCCGCCGGACTGTCCTCCATCTTCGGAGGGAGCCTGCAGAGCACCTTCACCAGTAAGCTTGAATGCCATAGGCTGTCCCAACTTCAAGTTGGAAGCAACTTCGACATTCGCGTCCGGCTGTCCCGGATAGGGCGTCACTTGAAAAGCCGCGCCGGTCGCCGGAGAGAACTGCATCGACTTAGGCGCGATCGCCACGAAGTGCTCAAGCGGATACACGCTTTTGGGATCGATGTTTACGCTTCCGGTGTAGGGCACGGTGTAAACGACGCTGAACCGCGTCTCGCCCGGACGAAGAGGGAAGAGAAAAGCATAGCGGTTCTTGGCGTTGGCGCCCTCGGGAACCGGCGCTGATTTCACGGGCTGACCGCCCGCTGTCATCGCCTCGCCTTCCTGCACCGTCGCGCCATCGGGCACATAGAACTCCAGATTGTGTTCGTTCATCTGCGTGCGCGGAGGCTTCGAGGTATTCTGCACGGCGAACGTGCGCTCGATCTGCAGTTGTCCCTGGCCGGATTGGAAGCGCATGATGTCGGCGACGACTTCGATCTCCGGAATCTTCTTGGCCGCATCGTAAACTTCAACCTCGACGGAGGTGCTTCCCGGAGGCGCCATGCGGTGGTAAGTCACGTCCTGATGAATGACGCGGACGAGGTGCGGTCCCTGGGCGTCGAGTTTGAAGGAGAAATTTCCCTTGGCATCCGCCTTGGTGCGCCCGGCTTCTTCCATACCCTGGCTGAGAGTGATGAGCACGACTTCGTCGCCGGCGCCCGGCTTGCCGGTGGTGCCGTTCTTCACCGTGCCGGTCAGGGTCTGGGCCGAGGCGAGGGTGGAGAGAAGGAGCGCAGCCAGCGCGATCAGGGCAATTCGCAGAGAGAACTCCTTATGAGGTCCAAATCGGGTACACACAGGCGCGGGGTCCTTCGCTCCGCTCAGGATGACAGGTGTTCTGTTCATGGTCTCGCTTTTCTGGGCGCAATTTCGGCGGCGGATTCCAGTCGCGCAATTTCCGCTAGGAGTGTTGCGGCCTCGTCCTGCAGCGATGCTTTAAGCGACTGGTAATCCACGTCCGGGACTTTTCCTGCTGAGTATTCGAAGTTCAGGTCGCGCAGATTCTCGTAAACCGCGTCTTTTCGCTCGCGCAGGTAAGAGGCGCGCGTCTTTTCGGCTCCGAGGAAAAGCTTTCCCGGGAGATAAAAGATGTAGAGCAGGGAAGCGGCAGTCACCAGGATGCAGCATGCCCATTCGAATGTCATAAGTCGGTCTCCTGACGAGCCTGGTCGCGGAATTTCTCCAGTTCAGCGCCGCGGACGGGTTTTATTCCAGCCGCGAGTGCCGGGGCCGGACGGTTTCTCCAGGCGCGAACGACAAGCACGACGGCAATCATGCCGACGCTAAAGGCGATGAAAGGGAAGATCCACGCGGCGCGGTCGAAGCCGGTGTTCGTCGGCGCCGCCAACACGGTCGGCCCGTATTTCTGCACGAACGATTGTTCGACCAGGCTGTCGCTATCGCCCCGGGTCACCGCAGCCATGAGTTCGTTGCGCATCCCGTCGGAGGCCGGGCACCCGACGTGATTGCATTCCAAAAGAATCTGGTTGCAGCTGCAGATACACATCAGTTGATGGCCGATTTCTTTGAAGCGTGGAGCAGGATCGCCGGCGCCGGCGAGAGCAATCACGGCGAGCGAGACGATGGCGCATTGCAGAGCGCGGCGGAGGAATGAGTTGGGTTTCGACATTTTTGGACTGCTGGGGCTAAAGCCCCAATCTTATTTTTTCGCTTAACGCGGCGCTAAAGCGCCGCTCTTCCACGGTTGCTCTTGCATCACGATTCATGATCTTCCACGTTCGTGTCTGCATCTTGAACCGCTCGTGCTCTTCTCGTCACGTTAGAACTCTGCAGCCGGACCTCGACCGGTGGACAGCCCCTTCGACCCCGCTCAGGGCAAGCCTAAGACGGCCGCTCCTCCACGGTTCTTTCAGGCTCACATGGAGCAATATCAATCGCCCGTGGTGACTGGTTCTGCCCGTTCCATAATCTTTGGAACTCTCACCGTCACGGGGGCGGGAGCATTTTCTATCAGCGCCAAGCCTGTGCCGATAACCATGATCCATGCGCCAATCCATATCCACACCACCATCGGGTTTACGTGCGCCTTGATGATGGGCTGGCCTTTTTCATTCTGTCCTTCATAAACGAGATACAAATCTTCTTTGAAGGTTTGCCGGATGCTCGGCTTGGTTGAGGCCTGCTGGCTCGCCTTGTAGAACAAGCGAACAGGACTCAGCGTGTCGATCTTTTCGCCGTTCTGGTAGACGTCGAGCATCGCCCATTCGCTCGCGTAGTTGGGAGTATCGTCCTGCGTAAACGATCGGCAGACCAGTTCGTAATTGCCGATCGTCATCTTGTCGCCGTATCCGAGTTCGGCTTCCTTGTCCTGATTGAGCGCGGCGCCGGAGAAGCCAATCATGGCGAGGATCACGCCGATGTGAACGATATATCCGCCATAGCGACGCGTGTTGCGATGCGTGAGCTGCACCATCGAGGCGAACAATCCCTGACCCGGTTTTCTCGGCGATGACCCGGCCGCCCCGGTAGTACTCGCTGGCGACGGTGCAGAAGACGAGCGCCGAGAGAAAGATCGTCATCAGCGAATAGAAGTAGCTGATGTCGCGCCACGGTTTGAGGCCGAAGATCGATCCCCATCTTTCGGGAGTCAACATTACGAATAGAGCGATGGCCACCGCTACCACCGTGGGCCACAGGAAATTGCGCTTCAGGCTCTCGAAGGAACTCTTGCGCCACGCGAGCAGCGGTCCCACGGCGGTCAGCAGTAGCAGCAGCATCGCGACGGGAATTGCGACCCGGTTATAAAAAGGTCCGCCGACGGTGACTTTGTTGCCCTGCACAAGTTCAGAAATTTTGGGAAACCACGTTCCCCACAGCACGTCGAGTGTCAGCAGGAGGAAGAGAAGGTTGTTGAAGAGGAAGCTGGATTCGCGCGAAACCAGCGACTCCAGCTTATGTTCGCTCTTCAGGTGCGCCTTGTTCTTGAAAAAGAAGAAGACGAAAACTGCGAGGGTGATAGCCAGAAACCAAGCGAACCAGTTTCCGATCGATGATTGCGCGAAGGCGTGGACTGAGCTGATGATGCCGCTGCGCGTGAGGAACGTGCCGAGAATCGCCAGCCAGAAGCAGGCGAAGACCAGCCACATGTTCCAGACCTTCAGCATGCCTCGCTTCTCCTGCATCATGACGGAATGCAGGAAGGCGGTGCCGACGAGCCAAGGCATCAGCGAAGCGTTCTCGACGGGATCCCATCCCCAGTAGCCGCCCCATCCGAGAACGGAGTAGGCCCAGTGCGATCCGAGGAAGATGCCGCAAGTGAGAAATCCCCACGTGACCATGGTCCAGCGGCGCGTGATATGGATCCACTTTTCGCCGGGATACTTCATGATCAGCGCGCCCAGCGCGAAGGCAAAGGGCACGGTGAATCCGACGTAGCCGAGATAAAGCATCGGCGGATGGATCACCATCTCGGGATACTGCAGCAACGGATTCAGTCCGCTGCCATCCGGACGCATCGGGCCTTCGAGAAGGCCGAAGGGGTTCGCGGCGAAGTACGCCAGCGATAAAAAGAAGACCTGGACCGCCGCCATGACGACTGACGCGTAGGCGAACAGGCGAACGTCGGTTTTGTAACGAAGCCGCAAAACGAAGCCGTATCCGGAGAGCAGAAGAGCCCAGAAGAGAATGGAGCCTTCCTGTCCCGACCAGAGTGTCGCGAACTTGTAGGGTCCGGGAAGATCGCGGTTGCTGTGATGAAAAATGTAGGCGATCGAGAAATCATCGCGAAAAGCGGAGATGACGAGGGCCACGGCGGCGAGAAGGACGGCACCAAAGACGACGACGCCGGCTCGGCGAGAAGTTTCTCCCAGCCGCTCCCAGCGCGGATCATCTTGAAACAAAAGGGCGATCAGACCGCCCACAAATGAATAAATGCTGAGCGCGAGGGCGAGCAGCAAGGCATAACTACCAATTAGCGCCATGTGGATCCCCCGGCCATTTTTTCAGAAACTTGAGGGACAAGCAAACGAATAAGGGGTTCCACGATAACCAGCCACTTCTGGCGGTTCGAGCGTCAGCAGTAGCGATTTCGCCGAACTCCGAGAAATCGGCCGGTTTATTCTAGTCTGGGAAATCGTTTACCGCTCAGGACCGGCCATCCAGTTGTGCCGCCGCGGGCGGCGGCCGGGGTCGGCCGCCAGCCGGGCTTTCGATCGGCTATGCGCTCTGCTGGTGATAGCGCTGGCGAACTTCGTTTTCGGCAGCCAACCAGTCCTCCGCCTCGTGTCCGGGCTGAAAGCCGCGGCGTTCCGAGAGCAAGTAGGCCAGTTTTCGAACCTCTTCCTCAACATTGATGGGAATCAGGTTCGCGCGTGCCTCGCTGCGGACGATGGTCGGCCGCGGCGCGGTCTTCTTGGGTTCGATGGTGGATGCGACCGGAGTGGCCTCCGCAGTAACGATCGGAGCCGGTGTGGCTTCGATTGGTACGACCGGTGCGCCATTGGACTTCTTGGAAGTTTTTGCTTTCGCCATAGATGCGTACTCCTTGCAGACTCCTAGGTTTAGGAATGATTGAATTGGTTGATGAAGGAACAACATATACACGTCGCCCCTTAAGATTCCGGTTACGATCAATGTGGAATATCTGTTGCTATTACTATAACTACTTTGGGCCTGTGAAAGGAGGCCGACAGCACAAAAAAAACAAATGTTTACGTTCACTATTCCGGAACGGGAATGGTGATGAATTT
The DNA here is from genome assembly GCA_963819455.1 of uncultured Acidobacteriota bacterium. Taxonomy (GTDB): domain Bacteria; phylum Acidobacteriota; class Terriglobia; order Terriglobales; family Acidobacteriaceae; genus Sulfotelmatobacter. The sequence continues at coordinate 220,026 of CAWFWF010000002.1, read as the reverse complement.
TGCAGCGCATGTGCTTGAAAAGTTTACGATCGAAGGAAGAGTTCGTTGCGGAATGATCGTGGCGAGTGAGAGTGCCCGCGGTGATCGCTTTGCTATAATCTGTGCTCGTCTCCGGGGCGCTATCGTCTAGGGGTTAGGACGGAAGATTCTCAATCTTCAAACCCGGGTTCGATTCCCGGTAGCGCTACCAGCATTTGTCGCACGTTTTGCTCTACTGCTCTCCTCGCTGTGTAACCACAAAAAATCGAGAGAATAGCTACTGGTTTACCTCACAAACACCAAGGAACAACTTGGCTACGACGAGACTCATAGTCCTTTCGTTCAGAGACGAGGCGGTTCGTCTGTTGTACTGTCTGATTCCATGAGACACGATGTTGAGCTTGACGCCACCCGGCCACCGATCGGCGAGTTCCCGTATACCATCCCAGTACAAGTTCTGCTGATCGACGGTAGCTCAAGCAATTTGCCACTCTTGGACCATCCCTAAATGGACAGGTACTTCGTGATGCCTTGCTCGTAAACTGCTGGCCTTACGCGAAAAGGAACATTGGGCCACCATCGCAGCCAAAAAGGAGTTTTCCATGTTGCCATCGATAAGCTATGAGCCTTGTTCCTTGTCCGTCCTTGCCGGGCCCAAATTAAGAGTATTGAACCGCAACGTGAAAAGCACCTTTGGAGCTAAGATTCTCGTCATCGACGACGATCAGGATTTTTGTCGTGGTCTGCGAATCCGGCTTCAGCGCAACTACGAGACCTACTGTGCAAACGATGCGAGTGCCGGACTCGGCATGGCATTTAGCGAAATGCCCGATGTCATTATTCTTGACATCGGATTACCCGACTACGACGGCTATTTTCTCATGCAAAGCCTGAGTGAGATTCCCGGGCTTGCCGGCGTGCCTGTGATCGTCCTAACAGGGCGCGATCGATTTAGCCACGAATCGCGCTGCCGTGATGCTGGTGCGAAGATGTTTTTTCAGAAGCCTGCCGACAATAGCGCCCTATTGGCGGCAATCGAACAGCTAGTGGGGTAAAGTCGGCAAATGGCGCGTTGTCCGCTCACCAGCCACGTGAATTTTCCAGGATCTTTCAGTAGGCTTCGTGTACTGGCAGGGATGTGCCGACGCCAACTGGCAAGAAATCTCCATAGCACTCATTGTGGTCGGCATTGTTTAAGCACCGCGTGAGATTTCCTGTACCCGCCGACTGTCGTACTTCATCGGTGCGCTTGCATCAGCCGCATGATGTTCAGGAACTGGTTAGCCGGGAGGCGCGGAGCACTGGCCACAGGCATTGTGGGCTGACGCTAACCAAATCATCAATGTTTACGAGTGTCGCGACCATTTCTTTGGTCGCGACGTCATCTCTTGCACCGAAACACGGCGCCATCGGGAAAAAGGTATGGGAGTCAGACGGCTGCAGGGGCGGGCAAGCTGCCCCACGCACGCTGCAGGCTGGTGCGAATCACTCGCATCAGCTCCGCGTCGGCGTGCGGCTTCTGGAGAAAAGCGACGGCGCCAGACTCCAGGCTGCGTTTTTTATGGTCTCGTGAATTGGAACCCGTGAGAACGATGATCGGGATGCTCGAAAGTGCCGGATATTCTTTGACCTTCTTCAGAAAGGCAAATCCGTCCCCCGCCGGCAACCCAAGATCGAGAATGATCAGATCCGGTGTTTCCTGGAGGGCCAACGCCAGGGCGGAATAACCATCGACAGCACACACAGTGTCGAAGTTGTTGGCGCGTAAACGCACGCTAAGCGCGAGTCTGAGATCAGAATCATCGTCCGCGATCAGTATTCTTGCTTGATTCATTCCCTGCCTTTTCGCTGTAACGCTCAGGCTGCCTTCGACGGTAGAAACTTTGCACTCAGGGACTGCCATGTGTCGGGGCTTTGCCAAGTCGTAACGTGATGCTAGCGACACGAGCCAGACCTTGCAATTGCCCATCAGTAACACAATGCACTATTGGTAACCCGCACCAGGGAGTAAAGCAGGATTCGCCGGCACGGCGGCGCACCGGGGATGGATAGCGTTGGCCGCCCTGTCATAGCATGGTAGGGTTAGCTTTGGAAGGGTCGTCGATTACCAGACAGTTCATGGATCGTGGCTCCTGTTTATCAGGAAACCCCTTCCCGAAGCTGGCTCCGATCCCAGTTTTCCTGCCGGTTCTCAGGATCGACCGCATATGTTTGCTCTGCGTCTTCCGGCCAACAGTCATGCGCGATTTGGTGGAGCAACTCGTCGTCGCTGCGGTTCGCAACGTCCTGCGTAGGTTATTGAGGTCGAGTTGCTGTGCGGTCGGCCTCCAACCGATCCAGAATCACGGATCTTCGAAGGTTAGCCCTTACGGCTGACACACGCCGAAGTCCTTGCTCACGCTTTTTGTCTCCCATACACGTGTCATTCCGGCCCCTTCCGACTTTGCCTTCTTGCCCAGCAAGCGCATTCGATCACCTGGCTTGATGTTCGTCGTGTCGCCCGACAACGAGTAAATCTGCTTGTCCTTTTCGTCGGTCATGGTCATCCCACGTGCTTCCGAGTTGACGCAGCCCGTAATGGATCGTTTCTTTGAATAGTGAACGGCGACGATAGCGACAACTACCACTCCCGCGACCACTCCCACTATGGCTCCGGCAATGGTTCCGTTGCTGACGATTTTGCCCGATGAACTCTGCGCTCCCGCAGGAAAACAGAGAACGAAACTGAGCGTGATAATCACAACTGATGAGAGTAACTTGCGGCCCATGTGTCCTCTTCCGGAAATCTCGCGGCTGATCGCTTAAATTCACCGAGAGCTGAGATGGTTTAGTCGAATCCCGAGTCCGAGGAATCGTAGGCGTGATGTGCGGAACAAGTCAATGAAAGCGGCGGTGGGCTGTTCGAGAGGATGTTTTGGTGGGAATAATCGACCGGCCCCTCGCCTGATGCGCGCCTCAAGGTGAGCAAAAGCGCTCAGATTTGGTAGGGCATCCTACCGTAAGTTGGAATGGGCAAGAAACGGAGGCTAACTCTATGGCTCCTGAAACCCTCAATCAGGCGATTATCGAATTTCTCAACTCCGCCAGCGCTCACAACAAACTGGCTCGCTGTAACTGTGGCGCGCGCCGTGAATATCGGAAAACCACTTTTTTCTACGACGGCAAGAGTTGGCAAGTGGAGCTACCGGTCTGTCCCAAATGCACCCCGGTCTCAAGCGCTCACACACATGACGCTTAGGAACTGCTGATAGTCTAAACAACTTTTGAGGGCTGGAGGAATAATGCCCTTTGCGGCGTCCTTCTCGCAGACATGTTCCCGAAAACGCCTGAAGATTGAGCGAAGCGAATTTTCCTTTCGGGTGGAACGCGCTGCTCGCACTGCATTCAAGGATGAGCGGTTCTGTGGTCACAAGCCGTAATCAGGGTCGGTCCGAGATGCAAGCACTCTATACAGAAGGCGTCACCTTCGTTCCGTCGGCTGCGAAACGAGCCCCAATCGTTTTCGGCTATGATCAATTGATGAATGCAAGTCAAAATCTTCTCAGAACGCGACTGTTGCTTATCGCCGCTGTGCTATTCCTGATTGGCCTTGGGGTAGCGCTGCACCATTAATCCGTTTTCTTCCGCATATCTCCACTAGGAGTCTTTTCTCCTTCTTCTTCAGTTTTCTGAATTGATCAATACTGCTCAGACTGCATTAAAGAACATTCGATAAAGTAGGTTCACTAGAGGAGGCTGACCTGATGACCCACATTCCCGCGGCCAGTTATCCCATTTGTCCGTTCTGCACTGAGAAAATCGAACTGGAAAAAGCTAACACCGACGAAAAAGGGCAAGCGGTGCATGAGGATTGCTACGTCGCACACATCCTCGGCAAGAAGCGCATTCTAAAACCGCTTGGCCGTGGCCAATTCGCCCGCGCTCTCGCCAGACCTCAAACTGAATGGGCTGCTGCCTAAGCAAGAAAAATAGGTTAGAACACCCAGGGCTTTGTGCGAAAACGGCACACTGTTTTCTCGCAGGTATTCGGCAAGCTGACGGCACCGACAACGAGATCGGCCCAGGGAGCTAACGTCACTCGTTGGCGACTACCTCGGGAAACAGAGAAATTTTCCCAAGCTCCCAACCTGGCAACGCGAATCCAGAAGCAAATCTCAAATTGTTCCCGCGGGCCGCGCACACTCAGGCTCGGCGCTGAAACGGATCTCACCGATTCCGTGGTCCACTCAGACGCCTAAAGGCCGGAGCGTATGCCCCGGCCTCCCGCTTATGTGGTCATGACTGCGCGGGATGCCGCGGATTCGCCACGGGCTTTGCGGCGAAGGGTGGCTGCCGAGATGAGAGTAATGATCACACCGACAGGCAGCGGCTCGATAAACGTGTAGGCCATGTTGACGAAGGGATTCTGGTAGAGCTGCTGAGAGCGCTGGATGGCAGCCACCTTCGCGGCCGTGGTGGCAGGGTCGAGCCCAGCAGATTGGACTTGATGAATTTGGCCGGCAAAGTAGCTGTCCATAAAGTGAGGCATGAAGTTGAAATAGAGAATTTCCCACATGCCCACATAAAAGATGGTGGTGATCAGGGTGATCAGGATGCCGCAAGCGAAGGCTCGGCCGAAGGAGATTTGACCGCCGAGCGTATTGTCACGGTAACTGCGGACCCCGAAGTAGATCAGCAGGAACGAGGCCACCATAATGATGTAGCCCAAGGTCATGCTGTGGCCGGGCCCGATCTTGTCGGAGAGCAGAAGCGACCCTCCCATAAGGACGGAGATCATGACGCCGGATATCGTGCCGAAGGTGAGGACGGTTTTCTTCATGGGAAGCTCCTGGTGCGAGTTTGGAATGAAGGCACCATACGGTGGAACGGGTCGGGATGTCGTCATTCTTTCGGATGATTTTGCAGAAATATAGCGGAAATCACGCTTTTGGGTGACGCGCTCGCTACATGACGGCGCCGGTCTGTCTTGAGAACCACAAGGAAACGGGCCCTTCCTCCCCCGAGGTCAGGGCCCGTTCTTCCTGCCGCCGAAGTTGGCGGCATATTGCTGCTGCAAATCTAGGACATCCTCCACCCATTGCAAATGGATCGAACGTGGGGCGAGGATGGATCGAACGTGGGAGAGGACTGCCCCAACGTGCTACTACTGCCCCTCAGAACCACCCTTGCGAAGCGTTTGCCACATTGCCGGCTCTCGCGGCGAAACAAATGTTTCGCCAATTATCTGAAGGTGACAAACCGCATCCCATTTCTTCGAGGCATAATCTAAGCTGACAATTTCAAACCGCGAGGAGACCTATGCACTGGAATTCCCCCAAGGTTGTGCTGGCAATTGCCGGACTGCTGTTGCCGCTGTCCACGCTGCAGGCCGAAGACAAAGTTTTCAAAGACGCACCCGCGTCCGCCAAGTCGATGAAGAATCCGTTGGAAGGGAAGGCCGACGCCGTCGATGCAGGCAAAACGGTTTATGCGAGAAATTGTCTCGCCTGTCACGGGAAAGCTTTGAAAGGCACGGGCAACGTTCCCTCCCTCGTGGATGGAAAACTCGAGGGCGCGACAGAAGGACAAGTGTTCTGGTTCATCACCAAGGGCGACAAAGATAATGGCATGCCCTCATGGGCGTTCCTGCCGGAAGAAAAACGCTGGCAAGTGGTGAGCTACGTGGAGGCGATGGCATCGGGCAAGGGTCCGGCAACGGCGGCAAGCGCTGCGCCTGCGCCGGAGATGGCTGGTTCAAAGATCGACGCTCCCCCGCCGACGGCGCCGTTCACGGATTTCCGCTTCGAGAAGCCGGGGAACACCCGCAAGATCACGGTGGCCGATCTGCCCCAGCCCTTTGCGACACAGTCCGCAGGCAACGGCCCGAAGGTAGTGGCTCGTCCGAATAACGCGTGGCCGATCGCTCCCGCGGGCTTCAAGGTGGAACAGTATGCGAGCGGGTTGGACAATCCTCGGCTGTTACGCACGGCGCCGAACGGAGACATTTTTCTGGCCGAGATGGAGGCTGGCCGCATTCTGGTTTTTCGCGGGATGACGAGCGAAGGTAAGCCCGAACTTACAGGAACGTTCGCCAGTGGACTCAAGAATCCTTACGGAATCGCGTTTTATCCGCCAGGACCGGAGCCGCAGTGGATCTACATCGGCGACGAGAACGAGGTTTTACGCTTCCCGTATCACAACGGCGATCTCAAGGCCAGCGCCGCATCTCAGCATATTGCAGACCTGCCGACAGGTGGGCACAACACGCGCGCTATCCAGTTCTCGCTCGATGGCAAGAAAATGTTCGTGGGCGTTGGGTCGGAGTCGAACGTCAGTGATCCCGATACGCATCCGATCGAGAAAAACCGCGCCGACATTCTGGTGTGCGACCCGTCGAACTGCCAGCTCAGCGTTTACGCCTATGGCATTCGCAATGCCGGCGGCGGATTGACTGTGCATCCGAAGACCGGCGAACTCTGGTGCTCGGTAAACGAGCGCGACGCGCTGGGCGATAACCTCGTTCCTGACTACATCACGCACGTGCAGGAGGGCGGCTTTTACGGATGGCCGTGGTGGTATATGGGAGCGCATCAGGATCCACGACACGCGGGCAAGCATCCGGAACTGAAGGACAAGGCAATCGTGCCAGATGTGTTGCTGCAGCCGCACAATGCATCGCTGGGTTTCATCTTCTATCAAGGCGACAAATTTCCTGCGGAGTATCAAGGAGACATTTTTGCCGCCGAGCATGGATCCTGGAACAAAGCAGTCCGCGTGGGATACGAAGTGATCCGCGTGCCACTTCATCAGAGCGACCATGCCTCGGGCGAGTACCAGGATTTCCTCACTGGATTCGTGTTGCCCGACGGCAACGTATGGGGTCGACCGGTGGGAGTTGCGGTGGCTCCCGATTCGTCGTTGCTGGTAAGCGACGACGGCTCAAACTCGATCTGGAGAGTGAGCTACACCGGGAAGTAGTTGCCATTGCGCGCCTTCGCGCGCGACTCCGGACGAATGCGTCCGGAGCCACATGAGCTCGTGTAGGGGCGGACGCATTTCGTCCGCCCTGAGGAGCAAAGCGACGAACGGGACGGCATCCGATCAAAACGAATGCAGCAGTGAAAGTGTCGATCCCGTTGCGGCTCCGATCCATTCTTAAGTAACGACTCCCAACGAACGACTCCCAATTCTCTAATCCTCCGCTCTCTATAATGATCCTGTGCCCTTCACTCTTTCCCACGGCGCGGCGGCATTGCCGTTTCAGCGCCTTCGCCTGGTAACCTCTGCCCTGCTGATCGGAACATTCGCTCCCGATTTTGAATACTTCCTCCGCCTCGAGGCCTTGGGGCGGTACGGCCACACCCCCGAGGGTGCTCTTCTTTTTACCCTGCCGGTCGCGCTCGTGGTGTTATGGCTCTTTCACGCGTTTGTCAAAGTTCCGGCGGCAAGGCTTTTGCCTGACGGCGTGCAGCGCCGACTGACGCGCTACCTCGGCGAGTTCCGCTTCGGTGGGGCGCAACGTTTTCTGTTGATCGTGTTTTCGACACTGTTGGGAATCGCCACGCACCTGTTCTGGGACGCCTTCACGCATCGATCTCCGGCGATCGATGACCAATGGCCCGTGCTGAATCATCTCGTCAGGGTGCCGCTGCTCGGATGGATTCCGTACTACCGCGTCTTGCAGCACGTCAGCACGATCCTGGGCGTGGCGGCGCTCTCGTTGTGGCTTCTATGGTGGTACCGCACGACGGAACCCTCGCCCACCTTGCCAAAGCCCGAATGTTCCGTTGCGCGGCGGCTTTCGATCATCGGCGTCATCAGCGGCGTAGCGCTGTTGGCCGGCTACATCCGCGCGCGGTTGGGGAGTCAGGCCGCACTTCACCATTTGATCTCGCTTCAATTCCTGGCGGAATTTGTGGTGACCACGGTCGCTTTTGCGTGGTGGCAGCTGGTGGCCTTCGGAATGTACGTTTCAAGCGTCGAGCGCGGATAAGGTGCCATTGCGCGCTCCGCACGCAACTCCGGACGAATGCGTCCGGAGCTACACGGTTCGTGTAGGGCCGGATTGTGTAGGGGTGGACGCATTTCGTCCGGCCCGAGGAGCGAAGCGACGAGTGCAACGGCGTCGTTCTTAGACACGGATACGGAGCGAATGATGCTGCGCAGTTAGAATCAATTCATGCCGTTTCTCCGCACGCTGGGCTGGCTGGCATGCGTCTTGTATTCCACAATTCCATCCTTCTGGCTGATGGTTCATCCGCGGGCGCATCGCTGGCGTGCCCGCGTTCGCTCTCCATTTCAGAGTGCTTCTCCCCGCTTGGATCATGATGTGGATCGGCGTCGGAGCCCTGACGGGGCCCTGGCGCGAGGTGAGGATCTACAACACCGCGTGGAGTTGGTTTCCGGCAGGGCTGCTGTTTTGCATCGGAATTTTTCTATACGCGCGCGCCGGAATGCATTTCAGCTGGGCGCAACTCGGCGGGCTACCGGAAGTGCGGCGCAATCGTAAGGATGATCGACTGATGAGGGATGGAATCCGCAGCCGTGTTCGGCATCCGATCTACCTCGCGCACTTATGCGAGATGTTCGCGTGGAGTATCGGAACGGGATTGCTTGTCTGCTGGCTGCTGACAGGATTCGCCATCGCGACCGGCGCAGTGATGATCCGGATGGAAGACGCGGAACTCGCAAAGCGATTCGGAGAAGAATTCCGATCGTATCGCGACCGCGTCCCGGCGATTCTGCCGAAACTTGCGACCCGAAAAACACAGAACGAGTAGGGAGAAGGCTGCCCTTCCCCTCCAGCTTGTCATTGCGCGCTTTGCGCGCAACCCCGGACGAATGCGTCCGGGGCTACATGGCTCGTGTAGGGGCGGACGCATTTCGTCCGGCCCGAGGAGCGAAGCGACGAGTGTGACAGCATGCACGACCACCGACTTCGGCCCGCGATTCTGCGCCCACCGTATAATCCAAACTTGGCTGAAAGCTCACCGCTGATAGCCGAAAGCCCGCATGCGCTTCGAACTTTTCATCGCCTCCCGATACCTGCGCGCCAAGCGGCGGCAGGCATTCATTGGGATTATCACCGGCATTTCTGTCATCGGAGTGGCCGCAGGCGTGGCATCGCTCGTCGTCGCATTGGCGATCAATAACGGCTTTCGCCAGGATTTGCAGAAGCGGTTGCTGGGCTCGACCTCGCACATCAGCTTGCAGCGTATCGCCGACGATGGAATCAAAGATTGGCCCGCGGTGATGGACCGGCTCGCGAAACAGCCACACGTGGTGGCGACGGCTCCGGCTATCTTTGAGCAGGTATTGATCTCGCGCGGGCCTCGCGCCCGTGGCGCTGTCCTCAAGGGGATGATTCCGAAGTATGAGCGGCAAGTCGGAGACTTGCTTACTTCCGTCAAGGATGGATCGGCCTCGGCGCTCGACGAAGAAAGCCTGCCAGCCGGACCGGGGACGGTTCCCCCGGCATCCTCCGCAGCGGACCTGAAGAATACGTCTCCTGACTCGCTGGAAGCTGTCGGACAGCGCGTCGCCGCGATGCCGCCGATCGTGCTGGGCAAAGAAATGGCCGATGGCCTCGGAGCGACCGTGGGATCGGTGGTGCTGGTTGTGAGCCCTCAGGGCGAGTTGACGCCATTCGGCACGGTGCCAAAATACACTCGCTTCCACGTGGTGGGCATTTTCAGCTCGGGATTTTTCGACTACGACTCGGGTTGGGCGTTTGTGCGGCTGTCTGACGCACAACGATTATTCGGTCTGGGGAATCTGATCTCCGTGCTGGAGTTCAAGATCGACGATCTGGATCAGGCCGACGCCATCTCGCAGCAGATCGAAGCCGCCGCCGGGCAGGGATTCATGGCGACGAACGCTCTCCGGCAGAACAGCGCGCTCTTCAAAGCTCTGAAAACGGAGCGGTTGGTGACTTTTATCACGATCGGCCTGATCGTATTCGTGGCCGCGCTGAACATCCTGATTAGCCTGATCATGATGGTTATGGAGAAGACCAAGGACATCGCGGTGCTGCTGTCGATGGGAACGCGCAAAGCGCAGGTACGGAATGTCTTCATCGCCCAAGGTGTCCTGATTGGGGTGATCGGAACGGTGATTGGACTGGCGCTGGGGTATGCGATTTCATACGCTGGCGGGCACTATCACGTCATCACATTGTCGCCGGAAGTCTATTCGATTGATTATGTTCCATTCGCTCCGCGCGTGGCGGACGGGGTTTGGGTAGCGCTCTTTGCGGTGTTGATTTCGTTCGTAGCGACCTTGTATCCCTCATGGTCGGCATCGCGCATCCTGCCGGCGGAGGCGTTGCGGTACGAATAACGAGTTTGGGTGGGGACGGACGCATTTCGTCCGTCCCGAGGAGCGAAGCGACGAGTGCCCTTTTGCCAGCACTCTCTTGCCCAGCGGCCGACATTGCGCTCTGCGCGCAACTCCGGACGAATGCGTCCGGAGCTACATTGTGCGGTGATTTTAATCACACGATTGAAGTTAGCGCGGATTTAGAGTGATAAAGAGCCTTCGGATCTCGGTGCGAAATTTCCGGCCAGGAAAATACGTCCGGCACGGTTTTCTCCTTCAGATAGTAGGGCTGGGCGTCGCATGGAACGAAAGAGTGCCATCATGCATCTAACCACTGACGATTCAATCCTACGAGTGGAAGGCCTGAAGAAGGTTTTCCGGTCGGGCGAATCGGATTTGGTGCTCTTTGAGAATCTTTCGTTCGAGGTAAAGCGGGGAGAGATGCTCGCCATTGTGGGCGAATCCGGGGCGGGAAAAAGTACGCTTTTGCACATTCTGAGCGCTCTTGATCGTGCTTCTTCGGGTGACGTATACTGCGCCCAATTGCAAGTGAATTCGTTGTCTCACGACGAGGCCGCTGCCTTTCGCAATCGCGAAACCGGCTTTGTGTGGCAGTTTCACTACCTGCTGCCGGAATTTACGGCGGCGGAAAACGTTGCTATGCCGCTAATGCTTCGCGGAGAAACGTGGCAACAGGTCGAACCGGAAGCCATGCGATGGTTGCGCGAAGTAGGACTTGAGCAGCGCGCGCATCATCGGTCGGGCGAACTCTCCGGCGGCGAGCAGCAGCGGGTGGCTCTGGCCCGCGCTCTCATAACGGGGCCGAAGTTGTTACTGGCCGATGAGCCCACGGGCGACCTGGACGGACAGACGGCGGAAGCGGTCTTTGCCTTGATTGCGCGGATACATCGCGAACACCAACTCACCTCCCTCATTGCTACGCACAACCTGTCATTCGCCCGCCGCTGCCAGCGCGTTTTGCGCATCGAACGGGGGCGGGTCGAAGAGATCGCGCCGGAGTCGTTGCCGGCCTGAGGGGTTTGTTGGAACCAGCAACTTTGAGGGGGTTGTCAGGGCGTATAAAGGATGAAGGAAGTCGTCCCGGGATTTGGACGGCAACATACGTAAGACAAAGTGCAAGAAAATGGCAGTAAGGCGACGATGAAGGATATCCACAGCGGTACCTTCAGTAACGTGATCAAAGGTTTAGAGACCCGTTTGAGTACTTGAGTTTCGCGGCCATTTGATTGCATAGTGTAAAGATAATTAGGGATAGCCCACGGTTCAGCAGGCCGGGTCGTCAGGTTCTTCCGGCCAGGAAGGTTCAGGGGGAAGGGCAATATGTTTGAACGCTATACGGAGAAAGCCAGGCGCGTCATCTTTTTCGCACGCTACGAAGCCAGCCAGTTCGGATCTCCTTATATAGAGACCGAGCATCTGCTGCTGGGCCTCCTGCGCGAAGACAAAGCCCTGACCAATCGCTTCCTGCGCTCGCACGCCTCAGTCGAGTCCATCCGCAAACAGATTGAAGGACACACGACGATCCGCGAGAAGGTTTCGACTTCGGTCGACCTGCCGCTGAGCAACGAATGCAAGCGCGTGCTCGCCTATGCCGCGGAAGAGGCGGAGCGCCTTTCGCATCGCCACATCGGAACTGAACATTTGCTACTGGGTTTGCTGCGGGAAGAGAAGTGCTTTGCCGCTGAGATTCTGCACGAGCGCGGCCTGCGCCTCTCGACCATTCGCGAAGAGCTGGCGCGCACCACCCAGGAAAAAGCTCAGCCGCAGCGGCAGCGTGAAAGCTCTCTGCTCGCGGAATTCTCTCGAGACCTTACTCAAGCCGCCATGGACAGCCAGCTTGATCCGCTGGTCGGCCGTGAGAGTGAAGTCGATCGCGTCATCCAGATTCTGTGCCGTCGCACCAAGAACAATCCGGTGCTGATCGGCGAGCCCGGCGTTGGAAAAACTGCCATCGTCGAGGGACTTGCCCAGCGTATTGCGGACGGTGAAGTTCCGTCGTTCCTGGCGGACAAACGCATCCTGGCGCTTGATCTTTCGCTCATCGTGGCTGGCACGAAATATCGCGGCCAGTTTGAAGAGCGCCTGAAGACCATCATGAAAGAGCTGATGGAGAATCAGAATTCCATCATCTTCATCGACGAGTTGCATACGCTTGTGGGGGCAGGATCGGCGGAAGGCTCGCTCGACGCGGCCAACATCCTGAAGCCCGCGCTATCGCGCGGCGAGATTCAGTGCATCGGCGCAACCACGCCGGGTGAATATCGCAAGTCGATCGAAAAAGATCGCTCGCTCGAACGCCGCTTCCAGGCCGTAAAGGTGCCACCTCCGAATGAGGCGGATGCCATCAAGATACTGTTCGGGATCAAGGATCGATACGAGAAGTTCCACGCCGTCACCTACACCGACGACGCCATCAACTTCGCGGTCTCGCATTCGAACCGTTATATCCCTGACCGCTTTCTTCCGGACAAGGCTATCGATCTGGTCGACGAAGCTGGAGCGCGCGTGAAACTGCGCCAGACTTCGCTTCCCGAAGAGCTGACCGAAGTCCAGAAGCGCATCAAGTTCATCGTGCACCGCATGGAAAACGCCATCGCGAATCACGAGTTCGAGAAGGCACGTTTTTACTCCGACGAAGAACGCAAGGAGCGCGAGAACCTGCGCGCCCTGCGCGAGAAGTATCATCTCGACGAATCTTCGACGGGCGTGGTCAACCGCGAGGACATCGAAGATGTCGTCTCGCGGTGGACCGGCGTGCCCATCACCTCGATCAAGGAAGAAGAGACGCAGAAGCTGCTCCGCATTGAAGAGGAGCTGCACAGGCGCATCATCTCGCAGGACAAATCGATCAGCGCCCTGGCACGCGCGATCCGCCGCTCGCGCGCCGGATTAAAGAACCCGAACCGGCCGATTGGCTCGTTCCTGTTCCTTGGACCGACCGGCGTCGGCAAGACGGAAGTTGCGCGCACTCTGGCGCAATTCATGTTCGGCACGGAGAAATCGCTGGTCCGCTTCGACATGTCGGAGTTCATGGAAAAGCACTCGGTCTCGAAGCTGATCGGTTCACCTCCGGGATACGTCGGCTACGAAGAAGGCGGACAGCTTACGGAACGCGTGAAGCGCGCACCGTACTCGGTCGTGCTACTCGACGAAATCGAGAAAGCGCATCCCGACGTCTTCAACATCCTGCTGCAGGTATTTGAAGACGGCCAGTTGACCGACGGACTCGGCAACACGGTCGACTTCAAGAACACGATCATCATCATGACGTCGAACATCGGCGCCCGCCACCTTCAGAGGCGCGAAGGCTTGGGCTTCCAGTCGACGAAAGAGGATGCAGTCGAGGCGAAGGTCGAAGAGCTCGTCAAGAATGAGGTCAAACGAACCTTCAATCCCGAGTTCCTCAACCGCCTGGATGAAATCATCATCTTCATGGCCCTGGGCGAGGGCGACCTGATCCAGATTCTGGAACTCATGGTCAACCAGCTCAACCAGAACCTGGCGCAAAAGGCGATCACGGTTTCGGTCGCGGACGACGCCAAGAAATGGATCCTCAACCAGACCCTGACCGACCGCAGCTATGGCGCGCGGCCGCTGCGCAGGGCGCTGCAGAAGTACATCGAAGACCCGCTGTCCGAGGCGCTGATCCAGGGAACGATCACCACGCGCCCCGCGTTCATCGAGGTCTTCCTCGAAGACAACAAGCTGTTCTACCGTCCGGTCGATGCGGAGAAGGCGGAAGGCGTGTTGTTGTACGAGAACTAGAAGCTGTCAGCTCTAAGCTATCAGCCGTCAGCCAAAAGCTGGCGGCTTTTGCTTGTGCGTAAAATGTAACGTCATGAACGAAGTTCGAGAATACAGACTGTTGCCGGAGGCTCTTCCCGAAGCGCAGCGCAGGTTGACACGGCGCTATCTCGCTCCTCAGATGGCCATAGTCGTGGCAGTGATTGTAATTTCCGCAATGCTTGGGATGCGAAATGGAAATCTGCCTCGGATTGTCGGCACCGCCTTATTCATAGGCCTTTTGATCACTCTCATCGCCTTCCGTTCGTCTTACCGAATGCGAAAAAATCTTCGCCAACTTTGGAGCACATATGTGCTGACGATCGGTCCGGACTATTTGCTTCGTCAACAAGCAAATTCTCCGGAAATAAGACTGCCTTTTGAAAACGTGAAGAAAGTGGAACACCTGCCCGGACGCTATTTGCGGGTGATCGGCAACGGGCTATATCAGGTAATCGGAATTCCGGAAGATATCGAGAAGTTCCCGGAAATCCTGGAGATTGTTTCTCGCATCGCGCCTGCTGCGAAACTGAAGCGAGACCAGAGCTTGAAAAGCAGTCTTTTGATGCTGGCTGGTTTCGCCGCTTACATGATCATGCTTTGGTCACATGCCGCGTGGATTGTGGTTCCGCTCGCGACAGCGGTTTCGGTGCTACTCATTTGGCTGGTTGTATTCATGCAGAGAAGCCCAAATGTGCCTAGACGGAGCAAAAAGACTTCCTGGCTGTACCTGTTTTTTGTGCTGCTTTGTGTAGCCAGAATTCTCCAAGTGTTGGGGAAATTGTAAAATCTTGCAACGCCCCGAATTTGACAATCAAAACAGCCTTTCTCCAACGCCGTCCGATTGCCCGCTTTACTCCAGTCTCAGACGAATGCGTCTGGGGCTACACGATTTGTGATAGCAGCCTAGGAATGCTTATGAAACTCTTTGCTGTGATTATCGCCTTGGTAACACTTGTGGTCGTGCAAGAATGCGTCGCTCAGGATTCGATCGATTGGCAGGGCCACACGTGGAAGATCACGAACGGCACTATGGCGGGTCTCGCGCACGGCAGTCCCGCCAATGTTTCTGTCGATGCGAGCGGGTTCTTGCACCTTAGCCTGCAGAAGCTTGACGGAAAGTGGACGGGAGCCGAGGTGTTCTCTTCCGAAAACATGGGCTTCGGAACTTACCAGTGGCTGATTGAGGGCGATGTCTGGCACATGGATCCGGTCACGGTTTTGGGGCTGTTTCCATACGGCCCGGCGCATAAGATTGGCGCCGACGCGACGAACGAAATCGACATCGAGTTTTCGCAATGGAATCATACCTGTCACTGCAATGCCGATTTCACAATCTATCCATCCATCGCACTCCCCAAACACAAGCCCAGTTACGAACTGAATTTCCGCGCTGCTGGCGGAACAAATATCACCACTGCTCGTATGGTGTGGAGTCCGAAAAGCGTGGAATTCACTCTGATGAAAGGGAATCAGCCCATACGGATGACCGCGAGTGTCATCAAGAGGCAAGTCTTCAAGCCCGCGAGGAAAACGGATATCCCCCAGCAGCCCGTCCCGCTAGGAATGAATCTTTGGGCCTTCAAAGCGTTGCCAAGTACTGATCAGTCTGTGATCATCCGCCGGTTTATCTACGTCCCGTGGAGGAATGCTCCCGGGACTAAATAACGAATTGCAATGTGCGAATGGCGGATTGCTCTCTGCCGCGGTCTGCATTCAAAGCCTCTGCCCGCCGATCCCTGTACAATTTCTTCTGTGAGATCGTTCGCAAGACTTCGTCTCTCCGGGATCGCCATCCTTCTGCTGACGATCGCTGCGTGGGCCGAACCCGTCTCTCAGCTCAAGCCCACCGGCTACGTCAACGATTTCGCGCACGTCCTCGATGCGAACACCGTTGCGCAGATTAGCGATACCTGCCGTCAGATCGATGAAAAAGCGCACGCGCAGATCGCGCTGGTCACGATCAATACGCTCGACGGCGCCGATATCGAGAGTTATTCCGTCGATCTCTTCAAACAATGGGGAATCGGCAGTAAGTCGACCGACCGCGGTGTCCTGATCCTCTATGTCATACGCGACCATCGCGCGCGAATTGAGGTGGGTTACGGCCTCGAACCGATCCTGCCCGACGGCAAGGTCGGAGGCTTTCAGCGCGAGGCGGTTCCGCTCATGCGAAGCGGCGACTATGACCAGGCGCTTTCACTCGTCACCGGTCGCGTTGCAGAGGTAATTGCGACCGATGCGGGTATTCAGTTAACCGGACCGCAGCCACGCGCTCCGGCGCAGCGAGTCGAGCAGCCCAGTCATGGACTCTCATTCGGCAGCATCATCGTAATCGTGATCATCTTTCTGGTCATACTCGCGACTCCGCTGCGCAGCATTCTCTTCTGGATTCTGTTCTCGAACATTCGGCGGAGGCCGCGGCGGCTTTGGCGGCGGGGGATTCGGTGGTTTCGGCGGCGGAGGCGGCGGAGGGGGTTTTGGCGGCTTCGGAGGTGGAGGGGGCGGTGGCGGCTTTGGTGGTTTCGGCGGCGGGAGTTCCGGCGGCGGTGGAGCGAGCAGCAGTTGGTAGTGTGAAAGGAAACCGATGGTTCCCGAAGACAAGATTAGCGAGTTTGTGAAGCGCGCGCGCGAGGCCGGCGGCCCGAACATCGAGGCGATTATTCTTTTCGGATCCGCAGTGGCGGGAGAGTTCCATCCCAAACTTTCGGATTTGAACCTGTTTTGCGTTCTACGCGACAGTTCGTTCGCCGCCCTGCAAGCACTGGCTCCGGTTTCCAAGTGGTGGGAGCGGGAGAAGCAGCCGCCTCCGTTGTGCATGACGCGTCATGAACTGGAGCGCTCCACCGACGTTTTCACGATCGAGCTGATGGATATGGTGGAACATCATCGCGTTCTCTTTGGCGAAGATGTGTTTCAAGGGATTGCAGATTTCGACGCACCTGCATCGCGCGCAAGTGGAGTACGAGCTTCGCGAGAAAGTGATCCTGCTGCGACAGCACGTACTCTTGGCCGCGGGCAACGACTCGCGGCTGATGGACGTCGTGCTGCGCTCGGCTCCGTCGTTTGGTACCCTGTTCCGCCATGCGTTGATCGCGTTGGGAAGCGATTCGGTGCCGGGACGCCGGGAGGCAGTTCAGGCGCTGGCGAAGAAGATCGGTGGGGAACTGTCGGCAGTCGAGCAGGCGCTCGACATTCGCGAAGGAAAGCTCGACGCCAAGAAAGTGAATGCCAACGATCTCTGCAGCCGGTATCTCGGCGGAGATTGACCGAGTCGCTGCTGCCGTCGATGCGGCGCTCGATGCAGAAAAATCCGGTCATCAATAACAAATTCAGACGCAACGGAGGCTCGAATGAGCAAAGGATTAATTATCGCAATCGTAGTGATTGTTTTGCTTGGCGTCGTGGGACTCGTGTTTTTCGGTCAGTACGTCGGCGTCCGCAACACCCTAGTCACCAAGAATGAAGGGGTGAAGGCCGCGTGGTCGCAAGTCGACATCGTGCTGCAACGCCGCGCCGACCTAATCCCGAACCTGGTGGAAACAGTGAAGGGGTATGCCCAACAAGAGGTCACCGTGTTCGGCGATATCGCCAAGGCGCGCTCGGCCCTGCTTTCCGCCGGTACTCCGCAGGAAAAGATTGCTGCCAACGGGCAGTTGGACGGAGCTCTCGGACGCTTGTTGCTGATCGTGGAAAATTATCCGCAGCTGAAATCGAATGAAAATTTCCTGCGCTTGCAGGACGAACTGGCCGGAACGGAAAATCGCATCGCGGTCGAGCGCAAGCGCTACAACGACACGCTGCAGGACTACAACACCTACGTGCAGCAGTTTCCCAACAACATTTTTGCCGGATGGGCGGGCTTCAAACCGAATGAGGCTTATTTCACAGCAACCGAAGGGTCGCGCGTAGCTCCAAAAGTAAACTTCGGCACTCCCACGCCAGCAACTCCGCAACCCGCGCCAGCCCACTAAGCAGCCCGTGTAGGGGCGGACGCATTTCGTCCGCCCCGAGGAGCGAAGCGACGAGCGTGACGGCGTATGCTGTTTCGGCTTTTGCCCAGGAAGAAAACAGCCACTGAGAGGATGAACCGTCGCCCCCGGATTTCTTCCTCAGCCCATGCCGTCCGATTGCGCGCCTTCGCGCGCAACCCCGGACGAAATGCGTCCGGGGCTACAGGATTCTTTGCGACTTTTTCTGGGTTGAAATAATCCGAGACCTATGAACAAAGTTAATCTCGCCGAAAAATTTTCCAAGATCACTGAATATTGGAAGCCCTACGTCGCCGCGGAACTGAACGGGCAATCGATCAAGCTCGACAAGATCAAAGGTGAATTTATCTTTCATCACCATGAACATGAGGACGAACTGTTCCTTGTCGTGAAAGGCCGATTTCGCATGGAATTTCGCGACCGCCATGAATGGGTGGAAGAGGGGGAATTCATCGTGGTCCCGCGTGGCGTGGAACATAAGCCCGTCGCCGACGAAGAATGCTGGTTCCTGCTGTTCGAGCCTTCGTCCACGTTGAACACCGGCAACGTAGTAAACGAGCGAACTCACCAGCAACTCGAGCGCGTATAGCGGCTGTGTAGGGGCGGACGCATTTCGTCCGCCCCGTGGAGCCAAGCGACGCGTGCGACAGCAGCAAGTGTTACTAATATTGTCGGCTGAGATGAAGCGAATCCCGTGCTCCGGAACTTCCTCGCCGAACGCCTTCCCATCGGGCGCGCTGCGCCCGACCCCGGACGAATGCGTCCGGGGCTACACTTTTGTGCCGCTGCGCAAATCATTTCCTGCATCTAAAATGCACCTATGGATCTGACCGTCTATTCCTCCACGTGGTGTCCCGATTGCCGCGAGGCCAAGCGCTTCCTCGAGAAAAACAACATTCCGTACAAAGAGATCAATATCGAAACCACACCGGGCGCCGCCGACGAAGTCGTCAAACGTACCGGGAAACGGGCGATTCCCCAGTTTGTGATCGATGGCGAATGGGTGCAGCCCTACAATCCCGGCCACGGTTTTCGCTATGAAGAGATGTCCAAACGACTGGGAATCAAAAGGACTTAAGCGACTTTTCAGCTATTCCCACGCTTCTCCGCGCGAAGCTTCACACCACTTCCGTGCCATGACCCCCGGCCATCCCCTTCAGTACCGTGGCAAACCCGCGCCAGACGGGCGAAGATAACGATTCCAGGTTGCTCATCGACGTCGCCAGAAGCGGCGGAAAACGAAAGACTTGGGTTTGGGTCCGAACCGCTACTTCGACACTCATGGCCGACATCCAGATCAACGGTTCCACAATTTCCGAGACCGATCCTGTCCCGACCTCCGCCGGCGAACCTGCCGCTCAGCCCGAATGCAAAGTAGTCGAGAGTTGGCAGCAGATGATCCAGGGCGTGCTTGGTGTGTTGCTGCTCCTCGGCGCATTGACGATGGTTTTTTACTATGCGCCAATGGCAGCGCAGGGAGTGCCCCCCGACGATCTGCAAAAAGAAGTTCACGATCTGACCGCACAGGTTGAATTGCTGCAGCAGGAGCAGGCCATGCCCGCGGTCGTTTTGAATCGATATCGAAATTCAATCGGCTACATTCACGGCATCTATCAGGTTGGATTTCCGAACGAGCGGCCGGCCATCCGAGCTCGTGTTTCCGGAACAGGCTTTCTGGTGGGCAACGGATTGGTGGCAACGAATCGCCACGTTGCGGAGCCGTGGTACGGAGACAGCGAAGCGCAGAAGCTGATTGATGAAGGCGCGATTGCGACGCTTGAAAGCCTGGTCGTTTTCTTTCCCGGCTCTCCGACACCGGTTGTTCTCTCTCCAGCTTCCACGTCAAAGACCACGGATCTTGCCGTGTTGCGCGCAGAAGACCCAGCGGCGACTCGCGGTCTGGCCGCGCTGCCGTTAGCGAAATCTCCTGGAGCGCCCGGACAACTTGTCACCGTCATCGGTTACCCAATGGGTATTGCGGGGATGGTCGCGAAGTCTCCGACCGGAATCTACGAAAGGCTAGCTTACCGGCACAATGACATTAGCGCAGCCAGCGAACTTGCGGCGTTGTCGCTGATTCGTCCTTCTACCACTTGCGGGCATCTGGGCGATGTGGTCGGCGACAAGCTGATCTATGATGCGCCCACGGCCCATGGCGGCAGCGGCGGACCGGTATTCAATGTCAAAGGGGAAGTGATCGGCGTGAACTCCGCCTACATGGACGGCTTCACGGGCGGGACCCTCGGCGTTTCAGTCGATTCCTTGCGGCCGCTGTTGAAAGAAGCGCAAGGCACGCGGTAGCCCCGTCCTTTCTGCTACAGCAAGAACTAGCCTTCACCAAACTCCCGGTAGCGCGCCAGCACATCTCTTTGCGAAACGATTCCTTCCAATTGCCGGAAGTCGGCGCGACTCACAACTGGAACGACAGGCCAGCGATCGACATAACGCAGCGCAGTTTCCAGCGGATGGTCGGGATGCAAACAGGGAACATGAAGAATCGGCAATAGCGAAGCCAGACTGGCAGCCCCCTTGCCTTCGTTCGCCATTCCCTGAAGTTGCTCCAGCGTAACCGTATTCCAGCCGCTCGGACTCAGCCGGACCAACAGATGATCGCTTGGCGTGCCATTGATCGACGCCAGAGCTTGATCCAAACTCTTGTCGCCGTCGAGCACAGGGCCTTCCACCGGCCGCATAGCATCTTCTACGTGCAAGACGCCTTCTTCTCGCTGTTCTTCCATCGAAGGAAGTTCGAGGCCGTCTTGTCGCGTCAACAAATCGAAGATTGGAATCGGTTGTAGCCCGCGCGAGATAACATAGGCAAACGTATTGGCAACGATGACCGGCACAATGATCGAATAGTTGCCGCTCACTTCGAGCACCATGAATACCGACGTCATCGGCACGCGCAAGAAATCCCGCGAACAGAACTCCCATGCCGACCAGCGCGTAGGTTCCCGGAGATCCCGTCAAGTGCGGCAGAAATGCGTGTTGCACTCCGCCCACCGCCGCTCCCAGCATGGCGCCGATGAACAGGGTTGGAGCGAACATTCCTCCGGGCGTTCCGCTGGTAAAAGAGAGAAGCGTCGCCACGATCTTCAGCCCTGCCAGAATCGCCAGAAACTGCCACGTGAATTGGCCGTGCATTGCCTGATCGATGTATTCGTATCCCGCGCCCATCACTTGTGGCGCACCGAGGATTGCGATCACGCCGATCATCAATCCCGCGATCGCAGGCTGAAAATACTGCGTCCACTTCGGCAGCGCTTTGGCCCAGGGACGAATCGTAGCAATCCCGCTGGCAAACGCGACCGAGGCCAGACCGCCAACAACGCCAAGAACGGCATAGGCCAGGAGTTCCGACGGTCGTTTCAACTCGACGGCAGGGATACGGAACAGAGATTCCGAGCCGAGGAACCAGCGCATCACGACCACGCTTGAGACCGCCGAAAGTACGACTGATCCGAGGATGCCGGCGCTCCAGCGCCCGATTACTTCCTCGATCACGAATAGCACGGCTGAAATCGGAGCGTTGAACGCCGCTGCCAGTCCGGCGGCCGCACCCACGGGAGCGATCAGCCGCATCCGATCTCGTGACAGCCGCATCTTTCTGCCCAAGACTGAGGCAAGGCATGCGCCGATTTGCAGCGACGGATCTTCGGGACCGAGCGAATGTCCCGAGCCGATGGCCAGCGCGGCGGTGATGAACTTGCCAATCGCAGTGCGGATCGGGATGTGGCCATTGAAGATGTACAGGGCGGCCTTGGTCTGGTTGACGCCGCTGCCGCGCGTGAGCGGAAAGAAGTGGATCACAAGAAACGCGATGACCAGACCCGCGAGTGCCGGAGCGAGTAGCATTCGCGAAGGCGACAGCGCGACTCCTGTGCCCAGCAGGTACAGCCGGGACCAGTCGATGGCAAAGCGGAAACACACTACTGCCAGGCCAGAAAAAATTCCGATGAACACCGACAGCACGAGAAAGAAGCGGTCTTCCCGAAACACGGCCTTCCACAGAGCTCTGCTTGCCGGCAGATGAAAAGTTCCCGGCTTGCGCACATGGGTGTCCGCCGCCAGCGTTTCTGTTTCTGCTTGCGGATTCGACGTCAAATTCACCTAATTCCCCTCATGCGATTTCGCGATCAATAGCAATGCCTGATCTGCCTCATCCGGTGAACCGCAGGATTCCCCGCTTTGCCGCTCGATGCGGAATACCAACTCCATCGCCGAGTCCATCAACTCCGGATTTCGTCGCAGCTCAGCTTCCGTAAGGCGTGCCTTCATAGCCGCCCAACTGTCACTGAGCGTCAACTGCGGCGTCCCCGGTTGCGGTGCACTGCGTTTCGCTGCCTCGCAAGCTCTTAGGCGCTCTCCCGCGGCAGCGAATGCTTGCATCACACTTCGATTGCGCTCCGCTACGGGGATCTTCGGCCGGTAAGGATCCATCTTCATGACCAATTCGGACATCTTGAGCTGTTCCATCACCTGAGCGTTTTGCGGAGTCAGTGCTGCGGCGTTGCTAAGGTAATTCTTCGCCAGCGCAAAACGTCCTAACGCGAATGCTGCATTTCCGGCTCCAGCCATCGCATTCGGATCCGACGGTTTCGATTTCAAGACGATGCGGTATGAAGCCAATGCATGTTCATAGTCTTGTGCTCGGATGAACAGGTCACCAATGCGTTGTTGCTGCTCGGGATCGTCGTCCACATTTTCGGCGAGCGCAATCAGTTCGGCTTGTGCCTGGGCCTTGGCGTTCGTTCGCAGCAACAGTTCGATCAGTTCGAAGCGCGCATCACGCCGTTTCTGCTCCTGACCGGCTGGCCACGCGGCATAAACGGCATCGTGGTAATGCCGGATGGACTGCTCGATCTGGCCCTGCTGCGCTGCGATCCGAGCCAACTCCAGGTTCACCAGGCCGTCCTCCGGTTCGCGATCCCACAGGTTCAGCAAATATGCGGACGCCTCGCCGGAATGCTTCGCCCCGATTAGCGCCTCGGCCAGGTTCAGTTGGTAGTCGTAGTCATCTCGGGAATACAGAAGCGCGGCCCGAAACTCAGTTACTGCCGCTCCATAGTTCTTCGCATGAAGGTCAGCGACACCTCTCTGGAACCAGCGGCTCCCCAGGGACTGACGTTGGGAGTAATAGGTCCGCGACAAGAAAGTCACGAACAGAAAAAAGACGATTCCGATCGCCGCGACGATGCTGAGCATCACCGGTTGCTGCCGGAGATATAAACGCGGATCGAGATACTTGGGAGCGGACATCTTCCTTTTCCCTATGGTCTGGACCTGACGATACTATGCGCAAATTGCAACGCGGAATATCAATTCCCATGCGATAGAGCCGACGCCGGCCCGCGAATCGCGATCAAAGACCGCGTCCGTGTTCAACGTCTCTTCAAGCTCTGAGGTCTAAGGAGGGTTTTGTTTCAGCAGCGCAGGATCAGATCTTGCTCGTCGGGCGAACGAGCCGCGTGGGAATCGATTGGAAGGTCAATCAGGTGTCGCGCCGAAACGTTTGGGCCACTCAGCCACGCCCCCGGAATGCTCACTCCGGCATGCATGATCGCCATGCGTAATCCCGCTGAGGCTCTCGCGGATTGCAGCGCGGTCACCGGACCATGCACTGCAGAATAGGGACCTTGGATCGCAGGAAACAATAAAACGGCGAGCACGCCTAAGACTGCCACCAGAGCGAGCGCGCGCGCGAAACGAGGCAGAGTCATGACTATCTACAGAAATTATAAGGGGAATGGCCTTATTTTGCGACGGGCTGTGCTTTCTTGGTGATGCTGGGGGCGCGCCTGAGCCACCCCTGCTCACGGACATCTTCTTCGTGAAGGCGACGCATGCGCGCGGCGAGAATAGCAGCGCGTCCCAAATATCCGACAACCTTCTGCGGATCGGCACGGTCCACTACCGGCAGGCGGCCCACATCGAAACGCAATAATTTCGCAGCCGCGTCCGACAAAGATTCATCCGGATAAGTGACGACAAGGTTCGTTTTTCCGGCTTCTTCAACCGTCATCGCCCCGGAAGGATTTTCGTCCAGAGCCCGCAGAATGTCGCCGCGCGTAACGATTCCCCCGAGTTTTCCGCTAGGGTCGACGATGAACAGAGCCTGGTGGCGGACGACGGCCGCATCATGCCGCGCAATCCTCTCCGCCAGTTCCCGTACTGAGGTCCCAGCGGCAATCATGGGAACGTTCTTGTCCATCGTTTCCGAGACGATAGCCTGAACCAGCACATCCGCCTCGTAATCCTGATGGACGCGCAGTCCTCTTCGCGCCAGCTTCTCGGTCATGATTGAACTCTTCGGCATCAAGATCATGGCGACGCCGTCGGCAATCACGGCCACCAGCATCAGCGGTAAGACCGAGTTGTAATCGCGCGTAATCTCAAAGGCAAAAATGATGAAAGAGAAAGTGGCTCGCGATGCCGCGCCAAAGACCGCTCCCATTGCGACTAGAGCGAATGCTCCGGGAGAAAGGTGAGCGCTCGGAAACGCGTGATTCCCGATCATCGCGAAAAGGCCGCCCATGGCCGCGCTCCACATGAATGTTGGCGCCAACAGGCCGCCGGAAGTGCCCGATCCGAGCGAAATCACCAGGGCCGCAAATTTCGCCAGCATCACGATCAGGAGCACCTTCCACGCCAGCTGTTCATTCAGAATCGCGCCGATCGTGTCGTAACCCACGCCGAACACGCGCGGAACAAAGAAGCCAATGATTCCGAGTGCCAGCGCGCCAATCGCAGGACGCCACAGTTCGTTGACCGGCAGCTCCTCGAAAAAATCTTCGACCCAATACAGCACCTTGGAGAGTCCCACCGCCGCAAGTCCACACAGCGGTCCTAGTAGCAGATAGAAAGGAAGGGCGCGTGGAATTCCGAAATCCACCGGTCCCACCCGAAACATGGGGCCGGGACCCAGCAGCTGCATATGAACCGCCGTCGCGAGCGTGCTCGCAATAACGAGCGGAATGAACGATCGCGATTTGAATTCGAAGAGCAGCAACTCGATCGCAAGGATCACCCCGGCAATCGGAGTGTTAAACGTGGCCGACATTCCCGCAGCCGCGCCACAAGCCAGCAATACTTTTCGTTCGACGGTGGTGGTGTGCAGCAACTGTCCAACCAGAGATCCAATTGCTCCTCCCGTTTGAATGATGGGACCTTCCGCGCCGAACGGTCCACCCGTGCCGATCGCGATGGCCGCGGAAATCGGCTTGAGAATCGCAACCTTCGGCTCAATGCGGCTGCGGTTGATCAACACCGCTTCCATGGCTTCTGGAATTCCATGCCCCTTGATCTTCGACGAACCATACTTCGCCATGACTCCGACGACCAATCCTCCGACCACTGGGACCAGAATGACCCAGGCTCCAAGATGATGATCCTCAACGCTCCGAAACGCGGTCGACCATTGATGGAAGAAGAATAGGTTGGTGAACAATCCGATCAGCTTGTACAGAACAAATGCGATCAGCCCCGCAATCAGCCCAACCGCC
Organism: uncultured Acidobacteriota bacterium; assembly: GCA_963819455.1. Lineage (GTDB taxonomy): Bacteria > Acidobacteriota > Terriglobia > Terriglobales > Acidobacteriaceae > Sulfotelmatobacter. The sequence continues at coordinate 194,453 of CAWFWF010000002.1, read as the reverse complement.
GCGGCCAGCGACGAGATCAAGCCAATGCGGAATCCCGCTGCAGAATTTGCTTGCGCGGGGTACGAGCCTTGGGGATGGTTTGACGCGGGTTGTCCGTCAGTTTTCATAGTCAGCGGGGAGTCACGTCAGTTTGCAGTGCTGCACTCGCGTTACTTCTCTTTTGTCTTTGAGATCGGCCGTGGTTTCCATCTTTTCTTTCGGCGGTGACGCGGCGCAATGCGGCGATCAATTTCGGGGCAGCGTTTTGCAGTTCCTGATGGTGATGCAGGGCCAACTTGTTCAAAACCCGCTCCCCTTTGTTCGTCAGTGCCAGGAAAACTTCGCGCTTATCGTCAGCCGACCGCACTCTTCGGATCAGCCCTCCGGCCTCCAGCCGGTTGGCTAGCTCCACAGCGCTGTGGTGCTGAACCAGCATGCGATCCGACAGTTCGCGGATGCGCGGCCGCGTGCCATCCGGCATTCCTTTCATCGCCAGCATGAACTGGTATTGCTGCTTCTCGATGCCGGCGGCCTGCACCGCCTGCTCGCTAAACGCCAGAAATGCCCGGATCTGATAGCGAAACTCAGCCAGGGCCTGATAGTCAGCGGGGGTGACCTTCGTCATGCCCCGATTGTATCGTGGCCCGATAGTGTTATAGACAGTATATCGTGAGACGATATATTATCCAAGCACTGGAATGAGCTGCCGCGACCGCCGAGGGGGCGATCGCGGAACCCACTTCCCGCGCGTTAGCTCGCTGGAAGTGGGGGTCACTTTTCGTTTGCCTCAGCTGTGCCTGTGTACCTGCGGCCAAATTCCAGGCCATCCCGAGCGCTAGCCGTTTTTTCCCCATCCATTTAAAATCCTTAGTCCACTTCGGACAGGAGTTGCGCCTGTGATCCCTCGCTATACACGGCCTGAGATGGCCCGCATTTGGGGCGATGAGAACCGTTTTCGAACCTGGTTGGCTGTCGAAGTAGCCGCCACCGAAACCCTTGCGGAAGCAGGGCTGGTTCCGAAAGACGCCGCGAAAGCCATCCGGGAGCGCGCCGATTTCCGGGTCGAGCGCATCCACGAAATCGAGGCGGAGGTCCGCCATGACGTAATCGCATTTACCACCGCCGTCGCTGAAATCGTCGGCCCGCACGCCCGCTGGTTCCACTACGGACTCACCTCGAACGACGTCGTGGATACCGCACAGGCGCTGCTGATTCGGCAATCGTCCCAAGTCATCGCTCAGGATTTGCAACGGCTCGCGGACGTGCTCGAGCGCCGCGCCTGGGAGTTCAAAGACACTCCCATGGTCGGACGGACGCACGGCATTCACGCCGAGCCAATTACTTTCGGTTTCAAGCTGGCCAACTGGTATTCGGAGATGCAGCGAAACATCTCGCGTTTCGCGGCTGCGGCGGAAGACATGCGCGTCGGGAAGTTTTCAGGCGCGGTCGGTATCTTCGCTCATCTCACGCCGGAACTCGAAGAAAAGATCTGCGCACGCCTGGGATTGAAAGCCGCCGCCGTGTCGTCGCAAGTGATCCAGCGCGACCGCCATGCCCACTATCTGGGGACACTGGCGGTGATAGCGTCGACTCTCGACAAGATCGCCACTGAGATCCGCCACCTGCAGCGCACAGAGGTCCGCGAGGCTGAGGAGTTTTTCAGCGAGAAGCAAAAGGGATCTTCAGCCATGCCGCACAAGCGGAATCCGGTGACGCTCGAGCAGATCAGCGGATTGGCGCGCGTTGTCCGCAGCAACTCGCAGGCTGGTCTTGAGAACGTGGCGCTGTGGCACGAGCGGGATATCTCTCATTCGTCGGTGGAGCGCGTCATTTTCCCCGACTCGACAACTCTCACCGATTACCTGTTGACCAAGACGACCCACGTCATCGACACGATGTTCGTGTACCCGGAGCGCATGTTAACGAATCTCGAGAGCACGCGTGGATTGATCTTCAGCGGCCAGCTTCTGCTCGATCTCGTCGAGAATGGCGTCAGCCGTGAAGTTGCGTATCGCCAGGTTCAGGCCCACGCCATGCGGGCATGGAAGGAGGGCCTGGATCTTCGTCAGCTCGTTCTTGCGGATAAGGAAATTACCGACAAAGTTCCGCGCAAACAGATCGACTATGCGTTCGACCTGCCGCGCCAATTGAAGAATGTCGATAAGATTTTCGCCCGCGTGTTCGGAACGAAGAAGACTCAACCGTCAATGCGCACGAGAAAAAAGCCGCCGACTGCGGCAGGGAAGCGAAGAAATAAGCTGCGGACTAGCATCGCTGCCTTAGGCAATGATCTCGTCGGGTGGGCCAAATCCGCGCAGGTGCGCGGTCTTCGAAACCTCGTAGCGCCGCAATTCATCCCAGTGCCAGCGGCTTGGCCGGTGCGGCCAGCCGCACGAGCAGTAGAGAGTCCATTCTTTCCAAGAGCCAACCGCCGCGGGGACGAGGTAAGAGCCGTTTTCATACGGACTGAATCCCACCAGATACCGCGTCAAACAAGCTGGACACTCCACGCAATGACGGACACGCCAAGCCATGACAAATCCTGAAATGCTCTTCTGACCTTAGCGAATCAGGTCGCGAAAGATTGGACGTTCGCGGACATGAATACCCGTTTGCATAGACGTTTGCGGACCTCGCTGACCCGTGTCGAGCCCGGTCCGAAAACGTCCATGTCGGTGGGGTAACTCGGCTATGATGGGCAAGCTGTTGCGGTTCTCGAATCATCATGACTTTGGATTGGCAGGCTTGTTCGCGCGCTCGACTATCGCGGGACCCGCGCTTCGATGGCAAGTTTTATATCGGAGTCGTGGGCAGCGGCGTGTACTGCCGGCCGACCTGCCCCGCCCCTACCGCTAAGGAAAAAAACGTTCGCTACTTTCCGACGGCGGCTGCGGCGTCAGAAGCGGGATTTCGTCCATGCCTTCGCTGCCGACCTGAAGGTTGTCCGGGCACACCCGCGTGGCAGGGGACTTCCAATACCGTTTCGCGAGCCCTGCGTTTGATCGGCGAAAGCGGACTCGAAGACGGAGGAGTCGAGACTCTCGCGGAGCGCCTCGGCATCGGCTCGCGCCATCTTCGCCGTCTGTTTGTACGCCACCTGGGTGCGACGCCCATGGCAGTGGCGCAAACGCGCCGCTTGCATTTTGCCAAGAAGCTGATCGACGAAACCAAGCTGCCGATGCATGAAATCGCCATCGCCTCGGGCTTCGGCAGCGTTCGCCGCTTCAACGCCGGTATTCACAAGGTCTACCATCGAACTCCAACTCAGATCCGCCGTTTAGTGCGCCAGCCCTCGACCCGCGCGGGAAATCAATATCTCTTTCGGTTGCACTTCCGCCCTCCCTATCACTGGCAGAGCATGCTTGAGTTTCTTGCACCGCGAGCCACTCCCGGCGTGGAGTTGGTGGAAGGATCCACCTATCGCCGCACCATCGCGATGAGCGGGCGTGAAGGATACTTCGAAGTCTCGCTCGATCCCAATCGCGACGCGCTCATGGTCTGCATCGATTTTCCGGATCCCCGTTCTCTCTTCTTCATCGTGGAGCGCATCCGCGCGATGTTCGACCTCAATGCTGACTGGTCCTCGATTGCGAAGACACTGCGGCACGATCCCGGGCTCGCGGCAAAAGTCCAATCAGAGCCGGGCATCCGCGTGCCCGGAAGCTGGAATGGCTTTGAGCTGGCGGTTCGCGCGATTCTCGGGCAGCAGGTCACGGTGAAAGGTGCGACATCTCTCGCCGGGAGAATCGCCACTTCGTTCGGAAAGGCATTCCACGGTCCGGCCGGATTGACGCATCTTTTTCCTACGCCGGAAATTCTCGCAACCGCCAAACTTACTTCCGTTGGATTGACTGGAGCGAGATCGGAAACGATTCGCTTCCTGGCCCGCGCTGTGAGCGAAGGCAGGATTCGTTTCGATGGTGTGGTGGACTCCGAGGAATTTCTAAAACGTCTCTGCGAAATTCCAGGTATCGGAAACTGGACCGCGCAATATGTTGCCATGCGAGCGCTTCGGGAGCCGGATGCATTTCCTTCCAGCGATCTTGGCTTGCTGAGAGCTCTGGCGATGAACAATCCGAAAGAGCTTGAAGCTCGCGCGACGGCGTGGCGCCCGTGGCGCGCCTATGCCGCCATGTATCTATGGCGAATTGGTGCCGAGCGCAGCGCGTCAACTCGAAAGACTTCGCGCGAAGAGAAGACATCCACGGCCGCACGACGATCAGTTCCGAGGGCGGCAAAACAGCCGCTCGAAGACACAAGTGTGCCCGTCACGGCTTGAGTTCTCCAGACTGTCTAGTCAAGTGCCGGGCGTGATGATCCGCCGAGCAGCGAAGTATTCACGTTGGCAATCGTGTGATGCCCTTCGGGACCGCCCCAGGCGAACATTAACGAGACCATGGGGAAGCCTCCCGCGCGGAGAGTGAATCCAGCCGCGAAGCTGTGTTTCAGATCGGAGAATCCGATGTCGCTTCGCGACAGTGCAACTCGTCCTTGGTCTGCCATGAATTTCACGCCAAATGGCCCCCAGATCGAGTGCTCAAAGCTCTCCTGGAAGAGCATAAGATTAGGCGCACGAAAGCGGTAGTCTTCATAACTACCCAGCGACATCGCGCTGTCGATGTCGGCGCCACCGAGCGTCTGCTGAAAATAAAAGGGAACGTGATCGGCTGAGTTCATCGTTTCGGAGAGCAAGAATCGAAAGCCTATCGATCCGTTAAGATTGCGCGAGTGAGATATTGGGGGACAGGTAGCCCCTGCGGCCGCGCATTCGTCGGGGCCAGCTGAGTCTGTATTCTTTGTCATGGGACCCGACTGGGTGTAGCCGTACAAATCGAACGTGTGATTCAGGTCTAGCGTCCAGCGTTCGAACGAACTGTGCGAGTCCGATGGTGCGAGAAATTCCTGGAAGCTTCCCGCGTAGTTCAGTTCGAGACGGTCTGCGATCACTGGCTTAATGCGAACTCCTTGGCCAAGCTGGACAAATCCCGGCTGATTGCCTAAGCCCGGCGCGGTCGCGTCGTTGTAGATTGTCTCGATGGAAGGGGTAGAACCTCCGACTTTGCCGCGGATATCTACGAATCTTCCATTCACTTCGCCGTTCAGCGAGAGATTCAGCTTGCGGATCGCATCCCACTCATACACAGGTTTGATCGCCTTGGCTCCAACGATCGTCTGCGTCATACCGAACAGCGAGGCGCCCGCCAACGTCGTATCGTTGCCCAGTCCAAAGTAGTTCAACTTATTCAGTGAAATCGTCTGCGCGTAAAGATTGAAAACCGTGTAAGGATGCGCGGTGATCTTCGGCGCAGGTTTCTTGGGCGCGCCCGGACCGCCCGGCACAGACATCACCACATGAATTGGCTCCGAGGGCGTGTGCACCAGCGTCATGTAGACGCCGGCGCGCCAGGCAGCGCTGAATGAGGCAACGGCGTCTGCGTCCCAACTCATCCGCCAATTCTTCGTGTTGCGAGCGGCGACGAAGGCCCCTCCGATTCCGAAGCCGTTCTGCGGAGGCATGCTTCCGGCCGCGATGTGCAACGGATGATCGGTGAAGAGCTCGATCGCACAGCCAGGGATCGCTCCGAAGCTGGCCTTACATGCGTCCGACACGCGCTCGCTTTCGCGCCGGAAGTCGGCCTGGAGCCAGTTCTCTTGCGCGTGCGCGAGCGACAACATCGCCAGAGAAGCCAATAACAACGCTACGACTTTCCACCGCATTCCGCCTCCAGCTACTTCTTCCGTCGAGTCTTTTTCGGTACTGGCGTCCGCTTGTTCGTTGCGCGTTTCTTTTTCTGCCTCGAACGCTTGCGAGCGCTCCGCTCGTCCGCGACGGCGGCAATGTCGATCACGCCTTTCCGTTTGCGAACCGAGCGCACCCGCGACGGAGCAGCAGCATCCGTGTGCGCTCGATGGATTGCCTCGGTTACCTCGCGGATGTACTTCGATGCTTCGCCCTCAGTCTTGATGGCGTTGACATAGATCTCGCTGTGATACCGCGGCGGTAATCGTCTCTCGGCTTTATGAAGGAAATCCATCTGCGTCTTCAATAGGGTGTTCACTGGCCGGTTCGGGTTGAAGGCGCTCTTCGGAGGCCTCGGTACTTTAATCAAAGTCATCGACGTCCTTTCAGCGCGCATGCGCCGCAGTGTTTCTAAACATTGAAGTCCGGGCAATCGGTTCGCATCTGATCCAGCGATAACAGATTGTTGTTCGGATCGATGAACAAATTCGCATTGGTTTCCCGCGGAGACCGCGGCGAATACTCTCCCAGGAAATATTTCGTCACGGTTGCAGGAATGGAGGCGTGATCGAAGACCCGGTCCACAACGGTTCCTGCCGGAACCCACGGAGAGACCAGAATCGCGGGAACCCGCACGCCAAGGCGATCGAAAGCAAAAGGCATTCCTGTGCCCGTGTCGTTTGCGGACGCGGTGAACTGGTCGGGCGGGCACGCCGGAGGAACCACGTGATCGTAAATTCCTCCGTGCTCGTCATAAACAATTAGAAGCGCCGTGTTCGGCCAGAGCGGCGAATTCTTTACCGCTTGGTAGATTGAAGCGATGAACAGCTCTCCCTCTTGCACGTTGTGGTCGGGATGCTGATCGTTGGCCGTTTCCTCGCCGCTGTCGGTCTCGTGATCGTTATAGTTCGGCTCAACGAATGAATAATCCGGTAGCGTCCCGTTCTTGCAGTCGTCCAGAAATTGCCCATAGCTTCCGAAAAGCTCTGGCTGATTCTGCAGCAGGTTCGTGATCTCCATGGTCGAACTGGCCGTGTCGTAGTAATAAAGCTTCGACGTGCGTTTCGGATTTGCATTGATCAGCCGGCTGTAGATGCTCTGAAACGGTTCGTTGATGTAAAGCAAATTCATATCCACACGGCCGAATGACGTGCCATAGTGCGCGAAGGCGCGATTGCATATCGTCGGTCCGGGGATCGACGCGAACCAGCGATTGAAAACAGCAAACTGCAGCGCCAGATTTGTCAGCACAGGCAAGTCGCTCTGCTTGAAGTAGTACATGATCTTCTGCGAGTGGGCGACGTCGCGCTGCTGGTTGAAATAACTCTTCACGAAGCCCTGCATGTTGGCCTTGCGGTTGGGATCTCCGCCGAAAATCTGCAGATCGACCGCGGGAAAATGGTGATCGGGATCGGGTTGCAGCTGCGCCTGGAATTCCGCCAGCGGTTGCGCCTGCACCGGATTCCCATTCGTATCTGGATTGCTCAGGTCGGGAGTCACGCCATCGATGGCGCTATTCACCGCTTTGAGCGATCCCAGCATGTGGTCAAACGAGCGATTCTCCATCATCAGGACGACGATGTGCTGCAGCTTGTCGAGTCCAGGTGCCATGAAATACTCCTACAAAAACATTTCAGCCAGTGAGTTTGAAACGGTCCCAGGATTCCAGCGGTGACTACAGACGATAGTGGTGGGAACAACTTTGAACGAAGTCGCGTCCTACCTTGATCAGCATTGTCATTTCGTTACGAAATCAGGACAAGTGTCGAGAGAGGAACTCACTTTTGTTTTGTTAAGACGCTATGTCGGGACTTTCACCTCAGGCCAGATAGCGGAAATTGCGCAGCGTGGCTTTGCCGCTTCCGCAGGCGAATATTGCGGGACGCACATCGAGAAAGCCCCCGAGCACGTTGTGATGCATTCCTGAAATCTCGGCGGATTCGGCCATGCGCTGCCACGCTTTGCCGGGAAGTTGGAAATAGAAATCCACTTCCTGGCGATCGTTGACGATGCGCAGAGTTGCGCGGGTCGCGCCCTTCTGCTGACGCGTCGGAACATAACCGTTCGCGATGCGGACACCGATGCCTTCGCCGTCTAGCAAAATTCCTGTGACGTGGTCGGGGTTGTAAAAGAGCAGCAATCCAGCTTCGCATCCGGACTCGATCTCGATATCGACTTCGACGGTGTATGAGTGTCCGCCGACTGCGGTCGTGAGAACTGGTGTGTCTGCGATGGACTTTCCGCGTGCAGCCAGCGTGAGCGCACCGTTTCGGGTGGTGAAGCGCGACGCGTCGTATTCCCGCCAGAATCCCCACTGCAAGCCGAGTTCCGCCGACTTGAAGTCGTCCGAAGGATCCGCAAACGGCTGCTGCGTCGTGCCCGGGAACAGGCATAGGAATGGCAGAGTCGGCGGTGATGCCTTCGGGCACGCGAAACCAGCCATCGGATGTCCACTCCACTGGAAGCAACAGGAGTTGTCGACCGAGCGTGCGGTAGCCATTCTCATACGAATGCACCGTCATGAACCACTTGCCGGCGGGAGTGTCGACGAGGCGTCCGTGCCCGACGCTCATCCAGCGATCGTCGCGAGAGCGTGTGCGCGCGATCGGATTGTACGGCGAAAATTCCCACGGACCGTCCGCGTGGCGGCTGCGCGCGCTGACGACCAAGTGACTGGTCGCGGGTCCAGCGGTTCCTCCTTCGGCGACCGTCAGATAGTAGTAGCCGTTGTGCTGCAGAATTTTGGGAGCTTCGAGGCATGTGCACTCCATGCGCGAGGTGAGCGGCACAGGCCACGGCTCGAACACAACGCGCGGAGGTACTTTCACTGCGAGTCCATCGGCGGTGAGTTCGGCCATCTGTCCACCAGCCATGTAGAGCAAGCGGCGGCCATTTTCCGCAACGTGCGCGGGATCGATGGCGTTGATGCCGAGATCGACGGGATCGCTCCACGGGCCAGTCGGATGATCGGCGTGCACGACGCGCAGGCGGTTGTCCGCAGGGAAGTAAATGTAATAGCGGCTCTCGTGCTCGCAGAGATACGGAGCCCAAACGCCTCCGTGATACCGATGCAGAGCCGCAGCCACGGGACGCCAGTTGATGAGATCGCGCGAATGCCAGATCAGCAGTCCAGGTGCGTAGTCGAAGCTGGAGTGCGTCATGAAGAAGTCGTCGCCGACGCGGATCGGGCTCGCGTCAGGATGATCTCCGCCGAGAATCGGGTTGCGGTAGGTTGCGGTCGCGGTTTGCGACAGCAGCGCGTGCGGCGCAATCGCTATTGCGGACGAGATGAGCGCGGAGTTTTGGAGAAAGCGGCGGCGAGTAGTCATCGCGGCGAGTTTATCTGAAGGTGGGCATGTTGCGCATCGAGAATCCGCTTGGATTGAGGTATACCCTCTCCCCCTCCCCTCTGAAACCGGGCTGAAGGAGAAATAAAATGCCCCGGCCACACTGATTGTAGCCGGGGCGGATTTCAGCCTCGCCGAACAGGCGATGGACAGCCCGCGCCTCCCCTCACTTCACTGCCTCCGCCACTTCCACACGCTCCGTGGGGTTTTCCGCGCAAGCGTAAATCTCCTCCTTGCCCTCCAGCAGATGCCAGGCCTCCCGATACCTCCGATACTTCTGCCGCCCTCCATCCGGACGAAAATGCAACGTCAGTTTTCTCCCCAACGCCCTGTACGGGATGACGTACCACTCGTTCACCGGAATCAGATACACCACAAAAAAATCCACCGAGCCCGGCTGGTACCTTTTCCGGCCCGGCCCCATCACATTCAGGCTGTACTCGTTTCGGCGCCGGCAGTAGAGCGTCGATTTCACCTGCACGCGAAGAATCCGCCTGCCCGCTTCGACCAGCACGTCATAGCGCCGCGAATCTCCAAGAGGTTTCGATACGCCCATCCCCAACCCGGCCGCTTTTGCCATGAAACAAAGTTCCACCCATTCCCCGCGTTCCTTGCATCCTTTCACCCAGCCTTCCCGATTCAACTGCTTCTTCATACCTGCCCCGCTTCCATGTCCCTTATGAATTTGAGAGTAAGAAATCACAAGCTCCCGATCCCCTTTTCGCTATTTGCCCCAAAACACAAAACCCCCACCGGATTCCGAATCCGTGGAGGCATAACCACTTTCGTGGCTACTATCAAATTCTCAGACTTGAGATGGCAATGTCAGTGAGAGGAATCACCACACCGCGTGACCCGAACCACACGACGCGTACCGATTCTGCGAACCAGATACTCCGAACCACACGTCGCCACAACCGTGGAAGAGCGGCCGTTCCAGGCCGCATCACAGGGCAGAGAAAGTGGAAGAGCGGCGCTTTAGCGCCGCGTTAAGGATTCTTCCATAACACCGGGCTTCAGCCCCTGTGGCGCGGGATCCATTGGCATCACGCCAGCGGCCGACGAGTATGGATACGCCTGCGGTGTCGCCGAAAGCCCAGCCCGAACTGGATTCATCCAGATGTACTCGCGGTGGTGATCGTAGTCGTACACATCGCGGATGCGGTGATTTGTGAAGCTTGCCTGCCATACCGGGGAGCGCAATTTCAGTCGGTAGGAGAATCCTCCTTTAATGAATTGCATGACGCGCTCGATCGAGATTTCTGGCGCGGGTGTGAGGAGGCCATGGATGTGGTCGGGCATGATAACGAATTCATGGAGCAGGAATCTTTGTTCTTCGCGATAGTGGGCGAGGGTTTGGATCAGAAGATTCGCGGTTTGGTCGCGTCGAAAGATCGGTTGGCGATGAGCCGTAACCGTCGTGACAAAGAAGACGCGGTCGGAGTCCATTGGGCGATGATCGTGGAGTCAGCACGAGTTGTCTGTGAGAGATGTCACAGTTTCCGGCGAGGAATTCCAAAACGGTACACGGGGCCTAAAGGCCGCGTCTGCTTAGGCCCGCAACGCGGCCCTCAAAGGGCCGCTCTTCCACGGGATTATCGGATTCCTGATTCACACGATGAGTATTCGGGTCGGTGAGATTGCTGATGCCGCCGCACCGGAAGAGCAAGGTGTAGGCGGTCCGGTGCCTAAAGTGCACTTGGAGAGCGCCTGTTCACGCCCGCGTCAAGGTATGCGTTGATGTGGAAGAGCGGCACTCGAGCCACCGCGTCAATGCCTGCATTGATGTGGAAGAGCGGCCCTTTAGGGCCGCGTCCGAGGCGAGAGAAAGAGGAATTGAGTCCCGCAGGGACGGCAGAAACGCGTGGCTTCGAAACAAAACGCGTCAGCAGCATTGCACGCACACCGTTTCAAAGAAGGCAAGAGTGGGGAACCCTTGGGCCCGACTACGGAACATAAAACGGTACACAGCGCCTAAAGGCGGTTTTTCTTCTTTGCCCATAACGCGGCCCTGAAGGGCCGCTCTTCCACGGGGTTATCGGAGCTCGACTTCGCACAATGTATTGTCGGAGTTTCTTCTTTGAATGACGAGATCGGAGTTGTTGGTCTGAGGAAAATTTCCGCCGTAACATGGAAAAAGGCACGGCTGAAGCCGTGCCCTTCCCAAAACCTTCCGGCGAATCTCGATCCTTCATCTACACCCCGAACAGCAGATTCCTCGGTCGCGCAAGATACGCGCTCGGTCGGAATGACAAACCAAAAAATAGGGACGGGCGAGGCGCCCGTCCCTATGCGAACAGAGTTTAGCTGCAGCCGCTGGTGCTGCCGCAACTGCCGCATCGGTAGCAGCTGCCGTTTCTGGTCATGATGCTGCCGCAGAAGCTGCAGCTGGGGGCGTCTCCCAGGTCGATCAGGCTGGAGAGGGCGTCGGCGGCGTGGATCGAGCCGGACCTTGGACTCTCGGGCCTCAGGCGTCTGAAGATCCCGAGGTGCCATTCACGTCTCCTACTCCTTCGGATTGAGGTCCCAGGGCGGCGGTCCGCGGCCGGAAGCTCTCGAACAGCATCTGCTGCTGGCCTGTCAGGAAGCGCAACTGGAGCCAGCGGAAGATGTAGTCCATGATGCTCTTGGCGTAGCCGATGTCGGGATTGCCGGACCATCCGCTGGGCTCGAAGCGCGTGTGCGCGAACTTTTCGCAGAACAGTTTCAGCGGGACGCCGTGTTGCAGCGCGATCGAGACGGCCAGCGCGAAGCTGTCCATCAGGCCGCTGACGGTGGATCCTTCTTTCGCCATCGTGACGAAGAGTTCGCCGGGCTCGCCGTTGGGGTACATTCCGACGGTGATGTATCCCTCGTGGTCTCCGACTTTGAATTTGTGCGTGATCGAGGCGCGCTCTTCCTGCAGCTTGTGGCGCACGGCGCGCGGAGGAGCGTTCAGATCTTCTTCCGGCACCGGCGCTGCGGCCGCGATGCGAGCGTCGTCCTTGGTGGAGTTCGCAGTCTTGGTGCCGGCGGCGGACAAGGGCTGCGACTGCTTGCATCCGTCGCGATAGATTGCGACTGCCTTGATGCCCAGCTTCCAGGCCTGGAGGTAGGACTCCGTGATGTCGTCGACGGTCGCGTTGTTGGGAAGATTGACCGTCTTCGAGATCGCTCCGGAGATGAACGGCTGAGCGGCCGCCATCATGCGGAGGTGTCCCATATAGTGAATGGAGCGCGTGCCCTTGGCCGGCTTGAACGAGCAATCGAAGACGGCGAGATGATCGTCTTTTACGTGCGGCGCGCCTTCGATGGTGCCGGTGGCGTCGATGTAGCTGACGATGGCGTCGGTTTGCTCGTGCGTGTATCCCATCTTGAAGAGCGCGGTGGGCACGGTGTTGTTGACGATCTTGATCATGCCTCCGCCGACCAGCTTCTTGTACTTGATCAGCGCGAGATCGGGCTCAATGCCGGTAGTGTCGCAATCCATCATGAAGCCGATGGTGCCGGTGGGAGCTAGCACAGTGACTTGACTGTTGCGATAGCCGTGCTTTTCGCCGTGGGCGAGAGCTTCGTCCCAGCACTGCTTGCTGGCTTCGAAGATCGGTGTGGGAACATTGTTCTTGTTGATGCCGTTGACGCTGGCGCGGTGCATGCGGATGACGTCGAGGAACGGCTCGCGGTTGATGTACCAGCCGGGGCAGGCTCCGCCGGGCATCACGTTGGTGCCGAGATTGGTTTCCGAAAGATTCTTCTTCGTCAGGTCGGTGGCCGGAGTCAGCGGTTCGCACTGTTCGGCGATGCGGCTCGACTGCAGATAAGCTTCTCCGCACATGATGGCTGTGACGCAGGCGGCATAGTCGCGTCCGGCATCACTGTCGTAGGGATGCCCGGCGGCCATCAGCAGCGCGCCGAGGTTCGCATAGCCCAGTCCCAGCGGACGATAGTCGTGCGAGTTCTTCATGATCGCTTCGGTGGGATATCCGGCGTTGTCGACCAGGATTTCCTGCGCGGTGATCAGCACGTCAACCGCATGGCGATAGGCTTCGACGTCGAAGGTTCCGTTCGGCGCAAACTTCAGCAGGTTCAGGCTGGCCAGATTGCAGGCCGAATCGTCGAGGAACATGTACTCGCTGCACGGATTGCTGGCGTTGATGCGGGCGGTGTTCTTCGAAGTGTGCCAGCGGTTGACCGTGGTGTCGTACTGCATGCCGGGATCGCCGCAGTGCCATGTCGCCTCTGAGATCTTGTTCAGCAGGTCTTTGGCCTTGAACGTCTTCACGGGCGAACCGTCCGTCACGGTGCGGGTGGAGAAGTCGGTGTCGCGGACGACGGCGTACATGAAGTCGTCGGTGACACGGACAGAGTTGTTCGCGTTCTGGAAGAAGATGGAAGAGTAGGCGTCGGAGTCGGGATGCGAACCGTCGTATCCCATGGAGACGAGAGCGTGCGCCTTGGCTTCTTCCTTCTGCTTGCACTCGATGAAGTCGATGATGTCGGGATGGTCAACATTCAGGATGACCATCTTGGCAGCTCGGCGCGTCTTGCCGCCCGATTTGATTACGCCGGCAAAGGCGTCGAAGCCTTTCATGAAGCTGAGCGGGCCGCTGGCGGTGCCGCCGCCAGAGAGAGTCTCGGTCGATCCGCGGAGGGGCGAAAGATTGGTGCCGGTACCGCTGCCCCACTTGAAGAGCATGCCTTCGGTCTTCGCGAGGGTGAGGATCGAGTCGAGCGAATCTTTCACCGAGTTGATGAAGCAGGCAGAGCACTGAGGCTTGGTGTATCCGGTGACGCCGAATTCGACCTGCTGGGTTTGCGGATTCCAGTGCCAGCTGCGTCCGTCGGAATTGGGCTCGATGCGATCGCATCCCACGTTGAACCAGACGGGCGAGTTAAACGCGGCGTACTGGCGGACGAGGATGTGGACGAGTTCATCGTGAAAAGTCGCGCAGTCTTCGGAGGTGCGGAAGTATCCCTGAGCCATTCCCCAGTCGCGGATGGTTTCGGCGACGCGGCCTACGAGATCGCGGACACCTTTTTCGCGCTCGGGCGTGCCGATCTTTCCGTGCAGATACTTGCTGGCGACGATGTTGGTCGCGGTCATCGACCAGTCCTTGGGGACTTCGACGTCCTTCTGCTCGAAGATCACGTTGCCCTGGGCATCGGTGATCTGAGCGAGGCGGAGATCCCACTCGACTTCGTCGTAGGGCGAGACGCCCGGCTTGGTGAAGAGGCGGCGGAAGGAGAGGCCCGGGGCCTTCTTCCTGGCGATATTTTGGGCAGGGGTCGACGGAGCGGCGGCGGGGGTAGTGGTTTCGGACACGGTCTTCACTTCTGGCATCAGGGGCTCTCCTAATTAGATTCTATGAGTGTTGCGTCCGATTCGGGCGTCCTGGGACGGGGGAACCGGGGTGGATCGGGGTTCTTGGTTCAATTGCGTTTCGGTGTCGGCCATGAGTTCGGCTGGTCCTCAGCGGCTAAAGCCGCGCCATCTAAAGAGCTTAAACGCGGTGCTAAAGCGCCGCTCTTCCACATTAACGCGGCCGCTAAAGCGCCACTCTTCCACATAACGCGGCCGCTAGAAGCGCCGCTTCCACGACTCGGCGGCTGGTAAAGTGCCGGTCTTCCATATAACGCGGCTGCAAAAGGGCCGCTTCCACATGACGCGGCACTAAACGCCGCGTTTAAGCACGCGGCTACTGAGGCCGCCGCTCTTCCACGCCCTCCCGGCTAGAAGCCGGAGGGGAATGGCGGCGGACAATGAATGTTGGTGGCGGCGCCGGAGTTCAGAGGCGGGGCCGTTGCGGTTGATGGCGAAGTGGAAACTGGCCTTATTGTCGCGCTCTGCGTTGGCTGGGCGCTTGTTTCCAGATGTTTGTCTGTGGTGTTGGCAGTGGCGGACAGGAATGTCCGCCCCACATTTGTCCGCTCCACAGTTGTCTGCCCGACAGGATATTCGAACAAGCTTGCCTGGGCTCCGTCCGCGCGCGTGATGTATTCGGTCGCGGGAGTCAACTCAAGCGAGGTCGCGAAGTGCGAACCGATGCCGCTGGCTTTCTCGGCGGACGAGGCCATCCATTGATTCAGAGCGGTGGCGATCGAGCGTCGCTGGGTCTCGTCTTCGATGACTACGAAACGAACGAAATATTGTCCAGAGAGCAGGCTGGCGCGCAGCGGATTCTGTTGCGAGAGCATGCGGTCCAAAACGAAAGCCATGTCGTCGGCTTCGAAAAAGTGGGTTACCGCCAGCATGCGGCGCGTTGAGGCTTCCGGCTTCCGGCTTTCGGCTTCCGGAAGGGGGGAGCCTAAGTCCATAACCTCTTCGGCAAATGCGAACACACCCGGCTTGCTGGGAACCTGCAGCAGGCTGTGATGCGAATCGCAACGGAACCACAGAGACCACCGGAGGCGGCGATAGTCCAGCGGACGATCAAAGCCGTGGCGGGCCAGAGATTCTGCGACGAGATTGGTGAGACTTTCCATTGTTAGGCTCCTAAACCGTCCACCTGCCTCGATCGAGGAAAAAAGATCCCTCGACTTCTGACGAGCTACAAAGTTGGCGCTGGTTTCACGGCACTGCAGTTGTTCCCCGGGGGAGGGGCGGGGAACAGTCACCGCACTATCATTCGGCTTCGGCTTCCGGGGTTCGGCAGTCCGGAAAACTGAAGGCTAAGTTTTTGATTTTGAGGGTCCGGCGCCGGGCTTACGGATCGAAAAGCCCGGACGCCTTAGCCTTCATCCCGCGACGGCACCGAGTCACCTCTGGCTGGGTACCGAACACAGGTTTTACCTTCACTCTTTGCATTCCGGTCCCATTCCCGTGGGTCGGAATTTTCGTGCTTGGGATTGCAAACTTACTCCCGCAGATTGTGCCTGTCAAGGGAGAAACACTACAGGTTGTATCCCCAGCAATGACGGGCTTGATTCGGGGTCCGCGTCTCTTTTTCCACATTGTGGAAAACGTGGAATGCGCGGGTTTTGTCGGGAGGCCGATTTTGATTCGTTTTTCATGGTTTAAATCCGCCGATCGACCTTCCAAAAATCGACTCAATCGAGTCGACCTTTGCCCCCAAAATTTTTACAACAGGCTCATTCTTGAGAGTCCTGGGCGAACTGGTTGGGGAGACTTGCGGCGAACGCGAGAGTTGTTCTCCGGCATTGGCGGGGAAGGCTTGCGGAAAGAAGACTCTCCGGGATACTCCCTCATCTTCTCGATCTGCAATGTCTCGAAGCGGGCTAAGCCGTCGAATCTTTGAGGTTGAGTGTCGGGAGCGGTTGAGTTCCGCCGTCCAGAAGTTGCGTTATCGGTGGGCATGAAGACGTAGATGTCTTCGAAAATCTGGCGGGGCGTGATGGTGATGACTCCGTCGGAAGATTCGACGAGGTAGTCGCCTTTGCGACCGCAATGCTGTCTGCCGAGCGGGTCGGTGAAGCTGAGGCTGGAACTGAGTTGTTTGGCTTTAACAAGGAAGCGCGTGCGATACGTTTTCCATTCCACTAATTTCATGGGCTCTGACCGGGTGCTGCGTTTGAGTATTTGGATTGAAAGCGTGCCCAACCTGTCGCGGCTGGAACGAAAAGTGTTTGTGAGGCGAAGGTGAATGTACGGTTGAAATTCGTGCGGGTCAATTCAGTATTTTTGGTGCAATTGAGGATAAATGCGGCGCGGAAATTCCATGAATTCGTGCGAGTCAAGAGAAATGTTGGCGAGTGAATGAAGGCCAATGACGTAGCGTTTCAATGTGGGAATGGGCTAGGGAACTAAAATGCTTGCGCGGCTAGGAGATTGTCCACAGGGCGTGCACAGGAAATGCAGAAAGGCGACAGTTCAAAAAGGGCCCGAATCAAAAAGACTCTTCGCGGTTTACAGGAATTACCCGAGCGGAAGATTTCTTTGCGAGGGGGAGAATCGGGGCATCCGAAATTTCATTTGTTTCGAGGTGATGCCATGACGATTGATCCAGTTTGTGGAATGAATGTGGACGACAAGCATCCTCCTGCACAGGCGGAGTATGCAGGGAAGACTTATGGATTCTGTTCGGAAGGTTGCCGGAAGAAATTCGAGCAGAGCCCCGAGCAGTACGCGCAGAGGATTGCTTAGAGTACTAGCTCTCGAAGAGTTTTCTTTTCAGTGCTTGACGCAGCGATTGCGCGCTTTCGCGCGCAACCCCGGACGAATGCGTCCGGGGCTACATGATCAACGCGTTTTCAAATCGAAAGCCCCACCCTGTCGCACTGTGCGCGACACCGGTGGGGCCCGTTCTTGCCCTTACTTTTACTCTTCTACTACTTGCTGGCTAACGCTGGTTCTTGGGATGTGGTCTTGCCGGCTTTGAAGGCGGCGAAACGCTTGTTGATCTCATCCCAATTGACGACGTTCCACCATGAGCTGAGATATTCGGGACGGCGGTTGTTGTATTTCAGGTAGTAGGCGTGTTCCCAGACGTCGTTGCCGAAGATGGGATAGAGGCCCTGCGAGATTGGGCTGTCCTGGTTCGGCGTCGACAGAATCTGAATGTCACCGCCGGATTTTCCCGCGAGCCAGACCCAACCACTGCCGAACTGCTTCACGCCGGTGTCGTTGAACTTCGCCTGAAAATCTTTGAAGTTGCCAAACGTCTTTTGGATCGCTTCCGCAATAGGGCCGGTCGGATCGCCTCCACCCTGCGGCTTCATGATCTTCCAGAACATCGTGTGGTTGACGTGGCCTCCGCCATTATTGCGGACGGCGCCGCGGATGTCTTCCGGAATGGCGTTCAAGTCGCGGATAAGGTCTTCAGCGGATTTTCCGGCGAGTTCGGGATGCTTTTCGATGGCGGCATTCAGGTTCTTCACATAAGCGCCATGATGCATGTCGTGATGCAAAGTCATCGTCTGCTTATCGATCGTAGATTCGAGTGCGTCGTACGCATACGGCAAAGGGGGTAGTTCGTGAGCCATGTTTGTCCTCCAGACGTTCTGATGACAGGAGACGGGAATTCGATGCAAGCCTTCTGCGGGAGGATTATAGCGCGGGGACTGACATCATTCCGGGGATTGCAATGCAAAGCCTTAGGTGCTGACTTCATTTCGCCAAATCTTAAAACGCAGAGGCCGCCAAGAACGTCCGCCGAGAGCGCGGAGAAAAGCCGTAGTTGAGTTTGTTGAAATTGGGCCGCCTCGCTTCGCTTTGGCGTCGCCACATTGGCTATTTCCGGCCTAAGAGTCGAATTCTCGAGGTGAATGCGCGGCCCTGGCAGGCGGCGAAGGTTGGCTCGGGGTGAGAGAGAGGATCGATCACGTTGTTCACAACGAACGGATTGCAGCGGCCGGTGAGGTTGTTGAAGCCTCCGCGGATGGCGAGATAGCGTCCTAGGAAGTGAAAGCGCTTTTCGAGTTGGATGTTCAACGAAAAATAATCGGGGAAGCGCTCGGTTCCGGGTTCACCGATGAGTTGCTGCTGCGTATTCAGCAGGCTGAAGGGAAACCCAGTGCGCGCATCAACGGTATAGGCGATTTCGAGTTGATGCACGATGGGAAGTTTGAAGAGGGGAAGGTATCCCCAGGTCAGCAGGCGGTTCGGAGCATCCCAGGGAAAGGGTCCGGGTTGCTGCACACTGAGAACCGGGTTGTCGATGTTGAAATCGAGAGCCTGGTTGGAGCGCGCGCTCGATCGCGTGTACGACCCCATGACCATGTACGATTCGCGAAAATTGCGTCGAGCAGCAATCTGGAAGCCTTCGTAGTGGTCGTCACGGGTATTTTCGAGGACGAAGTTTCCGTCTGCCGTGTCGTTGTTGGTGTCGTAGACAAATCCGCGGGCGCCGTGGCGCTGAGAATATTCAGCCTTGAGGTAGATCGCGGCGGGAAGTTTCTGTTCGAGGGCCACGCTCCAGTTCACGAAGCGCGGAGAGACGAGCGCGTTGGGATCGGCGGAGAAAGTTGTTGTCACAGGCCCCGAAGCCGTCACGCATCCCGTCGAGGCGGTGCAATTCGGTGTCACCGAGAAGAATGTGTCCTGGCGCGTACCCACGTAAGGACGAGCGAGCAGAAAAATTGGCGTGGACTCGTTGATGAGTCCGATGCCTGCGGAGAGCTTCGTATTGCCCGAGTTGTCGAGAACGTAGGTGGCGGCGAGCCGCGGAGAGAGCTTGCCTTGATGAATGATCGAATCCCAGTCGTAACGGATGCCGGGCTCGATGAGCAGACGGTCAGCGATGCTCCAGCGGTCCTGCGCATAGACGGATATTTCCCTGTTGAAGAGGTCGTGCTGCGAGCCGACGGTGAAGGTTGAGTAGCGAGTGCAGGGAAAACTGGAATCTTGCGGCGCGGTGAAGCAAAGATCCGGAGAACTAAGGACGCTCGAGCCGTTCAGGAATGCGATGGGTTGGCGACCGAACTGTGCATCGTAGGAGATGTGGTCGAGATCGACTCCGACCTTGAAGTCATGGCGGCCGTGCCACTGATGTGACGGTAAAAACAGGTTCGAGAGGAACTGCCAGCGGCGAGCATGAGTTTCTTCTTCGAGGTAATAGCTGCCGCCTGAGGTATTGACGTTGAAAAAGAAAGGAAGCGCGCCATAGGGAGTCAGGTTCAGGTTGTACTGGTCGAAAGCGAGTCCAGCTTCGAGGAGTTGTCCGCCAGCGAAGTAGTGCTGATCTTTGACGCTTGCGATGTAGGCGGACTCGACATCCTTAGGATTGGAGAGCTGTGGGCTCTGCGGCGATAAGTATGCGTATTGATCGTGAAGATGATTGAGCAGAAAACTGCTCGTCAGGATATTGCGGGAGGTGAGATTGGATTGAATCTTGGTGAGATTTCCGAGCCGCAGCGAGTGATCGTTATCCGCTCCTACAGGCAGATCGGTGTAGATCGTGTTGTCATATTCGCCATCGAAGGCGTTGTAGAACCATATCCTTCCTTTTTCAACCGGACCAGAGACGGTGAAGTGAGGGAGAAACTGGTCGAAGCGTAGTCCATGCTTGTTCTGCACCGATGGAATGAAGTCGGTGGCGGAGAAGCGAAAGTGGTCGTCGCCGATGCCGGTGTTCAGGCTGAGCAGGCCTCCTGAAGCTTTTCCGGCTTCGGCGGGCTCGCGCGAGGGCTCGACCTGTATGGAGCGGAAGGCGTCAGTGCTCACCCGAACGAGCAACTGTCCATTCGCGGGTTGAGTGACGTTGAAGCCGTCGAGCAACGTCAAAGTCTGATAGGTTTGAGCGCCGGCGACGTGGGGCTGTCCACTCTGGTCGGAGACGACTCCGGGAATGAAGTTCAAGACATTGCGGTAGTCGTTGGTCGCGGGGTAGACGATGTTGATGACATCGAGTCCGCTGAGCGACTCCTGCGAGGATGTTTGCGCGGGATCGATTGCGGGTGGAGATTCGTGAACGTCCACGACTTCACGGACTTCCTGCTGGTGGTGGATCGTGACTTCGATGGTTGCGTTGGCGCCGACTTGCATGTCGGGTTGGTCGAACTGGTAGAAGCCCTCCCGTTGGACGCGCAGCCGGTAAGGTCCGGAGGTGATGGAAGGGAAGTGGCAGCGGCCGTTGAAGTCGGTTTCACAGTGCAGCGCCGGCTGTGGAAGCGCTTGCAGAGAAACGCGCGCGGAAGCTACGGCAACTCCGTTTTCATCGACGACCGTGACGGTGGGAGCAGGCGTGGTCTGGGCTCCGGCGGCGACGACGAGAAGCAACGCGAGGAACAGAGCACGCATAGGCTGCTGGTTTATTCTACGGTGGGTTGTGACTTTCCTTGACTGAAAACAAAATCGTTTTGACCGCTGAGGGCGCGAAGAAATGCGGCAGAGTGCGCCGAGAAAACCAAATGCAGCCAGTACGTGGGCTTGAGATGCGGCGAATCGGCAATCAATCCTTCACTTCGCGAAACGAGAATAGATGAAGAAATCGCAGGACATGTTGTTGAGGTTGATCGCCGTTTTTAAATTTCTGAAGGCGGCGGCGCTGATCGCCCTCAGTGTGGGAGCGTTCCGGCTCATGAATAAGGATGTCGGCCAGGAGTTCGAACACTGGGTGAGAGCGTTGCGTCTCGATCCAGGAAACCATTTTGTCGAACTCGGGCTGGAGAAGGCTGCGCTCGTAACTCCGGACATGATTCGGAAGATCGGGCTAGGCGGGCTGCTCTATGCGGGATTGTTTCTGGCCGAGGGTACCGGGCTATGGCTGGGTAGACGCTGGGGCGAGTGGCTCACGGTGATTATTACGAGCACGCTGGTGCCTGTGGAGATTTATGAAATCTATCGGCATCCGTCGTGGGTAAAGGTTGTGGTGCTCTTGCTGAATGTCGGCGTGGTCGGGTACCTGATTTATCGGATCCGGAGCGGCGACTCGAAGGGATCGTAGGGCCTGGGTGTGCGGGACACCCGCGTTTTTCGAGCTTTGTCAGGAGCGCGTTGCGAGGTATTCGCAGACTCGTTGGATGGTGTCGCGCTGGCCATCGTTCAGGGTCAGGAATTCGAATCCATAACGCAGGCCTTGGCAGTAGCGGACGATGGCACGGACCTTTATTGGATACGGCGAGAGCGGAAGTGGAATTTCTAGGGTGACGATTTCACCGTTTTCGAGGCTTCCGGTGAGAGTGGCCCCGATTCCATCCTGACCCATCTCGGTCGAGCGTCCCCAGCAGGTGCGGAATTCTCCAGCCTGAAACATTTTCACTTGCAGACGAACATCGAGAATGAAGCGGGGGAAGCGCCGAGTGTAAAGAGTCTTCGACGATGTCTTTGCAGGGGTCGCGGGAGTTTCCGCGTCGGCACCAGCGGCAGCGGCTCGAGCTTTCTCGTCTTTACTCATGACTCATGCAAATCCGCTCTTACAGATGTTTCCGCGTTGCCCTTCTAATTTCCGTGCAAAAGATATCCGGGCTCGAGGGGCAGCTTGCCTGCCACTTTTACGACCGAGACGCTGCTATTGATCGCGTAAACATCGACAACGCCAATCGCACCGGGAATGGATGCGACCTTGTTCACTAATTCTTCGTTGGAATCGACGACGATAATCGCTGGGTGGCCCATTCGCCCATGATTCGCCGTCGAGATCAGATCTTTTACTTCGCCTTCTGGAAGTTCGTAGACCTTTTCAAGGAGCAATTTCATTTCCGGGGCCGCGGGAGCACGCATGATGAAAGTCACTGAGCGGCCGTCGGTCCAGCGACTGGTCTGGCCTTTCGCGGCTTTCACCAGTTCCGGCAAAGTAATAGCTGCCACTCCATTCACTTTGTTCGAAACGATGGCAAGGTCGCGCGCCGCGGCCAAAGAACTGATGGCCGCAAGAACAATAACGACGCTGAGTATTCGACGATAAAACACACTCGCTCCTGGAAAGGAATCGGCCTCGCATGATTTTCAAGGAAATTGGTCATCCCCTCAACGTAACCAAGGTCATATGGCCAAAGTTGATAGGGAGGGGCTCAGATTGGCCTTATTTTGGGCAAGGAATGGGGGTATTGGCAAAGCTGCCGGGATACGATAGCCTGTTGCTTCTCATCGATCGCTATTCATAAGGATCATCCCCCATGACGAATCGTGTCTCTTACGCTCCGCAAGACTTCCAGAAGATGTGCAAGCAGGCTGAACGGGATCACGAATCCCGAAAGCTCACCGAACTGATGCAGCGAGTGAAGCGTCAGATCGCGGAGCGGGAAAATCCCGGCCTGAAGATCGCTGCCATCCGCTCCGCTGCGCCGCCGGCGAGCGTGGAAGGAATGCGCTTGCCCAGCCGCTCTGTTCCCTTCGAACGCTAATTATTTTTTCATCCTAATTTTTTGCCTATCCAATTTTTCAATCGGGTACAGGAAAACATTTATCTTTACACACGGTGATTTGAGCTAAACTGACTCCACAAACTTTCGCCTTGGTAACGGCGAGTGCGGATTTTCTGATTGCCTTCCCCCAGGAGGTAGTAGATGTACAGGCCCTATGCGAATTCCCAACCGGAGTTCCGTCCGATTGTGGATGTGCAGTCGCAGCTGCGAGACCTAACTCAAGATTTCGCCACCTCTTTCAATACGGGCAATTACGATCAGGCAGCGAGCTACTTCGCCAGCGACGGTGTGCTGATGGCGCCGTTGTATGACGGAGCGTACGGGCAGAAGCCAGTAGAGCGTCTGCTTCGCCAGATGGGCGAAGCGGGATACAGCGATCTGCGTTTGGAAACCACCCGAGTCGACCATTCCGGTGATATGGCAATGGAACTCGGACGATTTTCCGTCGTCGTTCACAGTGCCGATGGAAGCTCGGTTCCAGAGCGTGGAAAGTATGTGAGGGTCTGGCGCCGAATCGGAGCGTGGTTAGTCATGGCCGATTGTTGGAGCCTCACCGCGATAGCTGCTAAGGATCTAGCTGCATAACGGGAGATAGGGGCGCGATTGGCAGAGCTCAATGACCCGCCGGACCGTCCGGCGCAGGAAGTTACACGCGCGGCGACTCGCGCGGCAGATCCTGGGCAGTACTGTCCCAATTGTTCGTCCCAGTTGCGCGAGAGCCGCTGCAAGCTGAAATGTCCGCAGTGCGGATTTTATTTGAGCTGCTCGGACTTCTACTAGATCTCAGACCTCAGACCTCTGGCTTCTGCAAAATCTCAACACATTGCCTGGTTGCATGATCATGGCGCGGTCGCGCGACATGGTGGGATAGTTCCGTCTACAATGGATGCACACATTCGAGTGAAACCATTACGAGGAGAACTTCATGCAACGCAAGGCTAGCGCAGTTTGGAAGGGTGGATTGAAGGATGGAAAGGGAACTATTTCGGCTCCCGGCGGGGCGCTGAACAACACGCAGTATTCGTTCACGACGCGGTTTGAAAATGCTCCGGGAACGAATCCCGAGGAATTGATTGCGGCCGCGCATGCGGGATGCTTCTCGATGGCGTTGTCGGGTCAACTGGGCGGGGCGAATCTTACGGCTGAAAGCATCTCGACGACCGTCACGCTCTCGTTCGAGAAGCTGGAATCCGGATGGACGATCACGGAAAGCCACATTGATGTGGTGGGAAAAGTTCCCGGCGCGGACGCTGCGACCTTTCAGAAATACGCGGAAGCTGCGGAGACCGGATGTCCCGTCTCAAAGGTGCTGAAGGCGAAGATCACGATGACCGCGAAGCTGGAGCAGTAGCGGTCGAAGGGCATTCACCACAAAGGGCACGAAGGTTCACAAAGGAGTTCAATTTCAGGATTTCCCTCCTGCGACTTCGTGGTTTTCGTTTTGCAACACTGGGATTCGTGCCTGTAGAATAGATGAGTTCGACTTCCTGAGCGGCGGCCTTTGGGCCGCCGTTGCAATGCAAGTCCACATTGCCATCGTGGCGGAATTGGCAGACGCGCATGGTTCAGGTCCATGTACTCGCAAGGGTGTGGGGGTTCGAGTCCCTTCGATGGCACCAAGCAATCGCAATAATCTAATTTAAAGATTAAAAGCCCCGCCTTTTCGAGACGGGGCTTTCGTGTGTCGTGCTGCGAATGCGTCTAGACGAACACTTCGCCGGGCAGGCGGGTTAAGGTTCGTGACGCAAGAGTGTTTTCAATCACGCGCTTCGGTTGCGGTGTGCCTGAAGGATCGATCTGCATGCGTTCGATGCGCAGCTTCAGGGTGCGCTCGATGTTGCGCAGTTCGATGACTTCGGCGCCGGCGGCCAGCGTGGTTGCGCGGCCTTGGGATCCAGCGCGTCCCGTACGTCCTACGCGGTGAATGAAGTCTTCCGCCATCTTCGGCAAGTCATAGTTGATGACGTGTGCGACGTCGTCGCAGTGCAATCCGCGAGACGCGATGTCGGTGGCGACGAGAACCTGGAAGCGCGCTTCCTGGAAGCCGCTCAACGCCGCGTTGCGCTGGGATTGGGAGCGATCGCCGTGAATCATGGCGGCGGTGAAGCCGTCGCGGGCAAGTTCCTGGGCAAGACGCTGGGCTCCACGCTTGGTGCGGGTGAAGATCAGAGTCTGTCCCTGCTCGTCGTACAGAAGCTTGCGCAGGACATCGAGCTTTTCGCCGGGCCGAACTTCGTAAGCTTTGAGTTCGACACTCTCGGCTGGCTTCAGGACCGATCCCAAAGCGACGCGAACCGGGTCACGCATGTATTCGTGAACGAGTCCGGCGACGGACTGTTCGAGCGTTGCTGAGAAACAGAGAGTCTGACGGCTCTTCGGCAATACCGCCAGGATGCGGCGGATGGCGGGAAGGAATCCCATGTCGAGCATGCGATCGGCTTCGTCGAGCACGAGGATCTTGATGTGTCGCAGGTCGGCAAAACGCCGGTCGGTGAGATCCTGCAAGCGTCCGGGAGTCGCGATGATCAGCGATGATCCGGCGCGGAGGCCTTGAATCTGGCCTTTTTCGGAAACTCCGCCGATTACCAGCGCCGCCTTGGGCATGGTCTTGGTGCGGAGAGCTTCATATTGTTCGTGAACCTGCATTGCCAGTTCGCGCGTGGGAAGAAGCACCAGCGCGGTCGCGCCCGCCGGACGCTCCGGGGCCACCGATTGGCTGCGCAGCATTTCGATCACCGGGATCAGAAATGCGAGGGTCTTGCCTGTGCCCGTCTGGGCGGTACCGATTACATCTTTCCCTTCAAGGGCAGGGGTGATGGCCGCTTCCTGGATCGGGGTTAAAGTGATGAATTCAGCTGCCTTCAGCTTCTGCTGCAGGGCAGCAGAGAGTGGCAGTTCTACAAACGTTGTCATTCTAGTTTTGATCTTTCTGGAGAGGCGTGTGAATACACGTCAGGTGTTCAGATACACGTGAAGCTTCCATGCCGCTCGCTTTCATTTGTGGAGCTGATTTGTTTGGCGCTGGAACAAAACGGCGGGCAGGAAAAGCGGAGATGAATCTGATCCGAACTTTGGGATCACCGCGTCACGAGCAAACCGTGAGAAAAGCGTCAACGACAGTATAGCACGCAGAGACCATATCGTCTGTTACGGCAGTCACTCGCGAGGTTCCGCCAGCATTGTTTCGATCGTTCCCGAAAGTGCACTTTAGTGTCTTCTTTCGTGCCAACCAGTCACCACAGGATGTTCTATGCAGGGCGCTGGAAATGGGGCACAATCTAGGCGGAGCGAGGGAGGACTGGCCGTTTGAAGATCTCGCAAAAGGGATTGTATGCGCTGCAGGCGATGATGACGTTGGCGCGCCGGCACCATCAGGGAGCGATCAAGATCCGCGACATTGCAGCGGAAAGCGATCTTCCGGAGAAGTTTCTGGAGCTGATTTTGCTGGAGATGAAGAATGCGCGCATTGTGGACAGCGTTCGGGGCGCCCGCGGTGGATACCAGTTGCGTCGGGATCCGTCGGAGATTCCATTGAGCGACATCATTCGTTTGGTTGATGGTCCACTAGCGCCGATGGGCGATGCCGAGCAGTTGCGCGGGTTGATTGCGAAGGATGCCGACCATCGGGCGCTATATGAAGTGTTCCTGGAAGTGCGGGACGCGGCCGCGAAGATCCTGGAGCATACGACAATCGCGGACCTGGTGTCAGGAGGGAAGGGAAAGAAGCCTTCCGGCGGTAAGGGCAGTGCAGCCACGGGGAAGAAACGAGCGTCCGGGGCGTAGAGCTTCGCGCGGCCCCTTCCTGTGCTTCGCTCAGGGCAGGTTCCGAAGTGCGTCCTTCCACGGCGCCGCAGTTGCCTGCGAGCTTCGCTCTCCGGCAACGGCCTTCGGCAGAGTGGAGTTGTTCTCTTTTTTTCGTTCTGACGCGGCGCTAAAGCGCCGCTCTTCCACGGTGGCGTCTGGCTTTCGATCACGTCTGGCTTTCGATCACGGTGGCGTCTGGATTTCGTGGCGATCGGGATGGTTTCATTTGGCGTCGGCCGTTGGGCTCGTCGCTTTGCTCCTCGGGGCGGACGAAATGCGTCCGCCCCTACATAAACGTGGAGCATCGGACTTAATGCGCCGCTCGTGAGCCGAACAGCTCTGGTGCCATCTTCTCGAAACGGGCATAGCTCGTTTCCATTCCGCTTTCCATTCCTGAAGCGAGCATCATCTTTCTGGTTTGTTCATCGGGCAGGGTCATGCGCATTGTCATCAGCGTGCCCGAGCCATCCGCGGCGAATATTGTTTCGATGCGGTTATCCGGAGTGGGATCGGGTAGATGCATCCGCTCGACATGGACGATCCTGCTGTAGGGTTTAAGTTCCACGTACTCTCCGGTGAGACTGAAGCCGCCTTGGCCGTTGCTCCATTCGTAGCGAATCTTACCGCCGGGGCGGGCGTCGTTGATGCAGACGGGCATCGTCCACCCATCGGGGCCCAGCATCCACTTCTGAACTATTTTCGGATCGGTATGCGCGCGATACACCATCTCCGGCGTAGCGGCGAAGTGTCGCGTGACAATGATGTGGGTATCGCCTTCGGTTTTCAGGGTCAATTTACTCATCGCTTTTTTCTCCCAGTTTCAGATTGCATGGCAGCCAGAACGTGGTCGAGCCGGCCATAGTTCTTTTCCAGTGCATTTCGCAACATTGAGAGCCATTGGTCCATCGCTTCAATGCCGGGCTTGGCGAGTCGTCGAGGACGCTTGGTGCCGTCCACCCGCTGAACAATCAGCCCCGCATCTTCGAGCACTTTCAAGTGCTGGGAGATGGCAGGTTGCGTCATTTCGAAGGGCTTCGCCAGCTCGGTTACCGTGGCTTCTCCTGACGCAAGACGAGCCAAAATAGCTCGGCGTGTGGGATCGGCCAACGCTGCGAAGGAAGCATCCAGGTAAGTGCTGCCTGACATAAGTAAAACCTTATATAAGTTAATACTTATTGTCAAGGTTTTTGTGACCCGGAGCAAATCCCGCGACAGACTTGGGTTCTGCTTGATATTCACAGTGCGTCTCTCACGCTTTCACGCGTGTCTCTCTCTGCTCTTTTAGTGAATTTCTGCTGAAAGGCGCGTTCCATGCGGCTGCGGTTCGAGAGTGCTCTCCTCGGATGCACCATTTCCGGTCACGGGGCTGTGAACGGGCTGCACTCGATTGAAAAAGCGTGTACTTACAAACGCGGATTTTTCATTGACGCAAATAATAGAAGGAGTACAACAAGATCGTTCTTTGACAGCTTCTTAGGTTTTTCCGGTTGGTGCGGCGTCCGGGGCTCAAGCGAAGTCACCTTCTGAATCGCGAGATTGAGAAGGAGGGCAAGTGAGGGTCTATAGCAAAGCGCTGGTCGAGGAGAATGAAGAAGAAATGTTGAAGGCAGGATAGAGTTCCGAGGCGTAGGGTAGGTTTTTCCGGTTGGCGGTGAGCCCGGAGCCCAAGCTGACGATCGCGCGAGGCGCCCCGCAAGGGAAGTTTCGCAAGCAGGTCGAGCGAGGGTCATTAAGCGAGCTACTGGCCGAGACGAATGGACCCCACACCACCTCGGAACTCTTTTTGTTTTTGACGGTGCTTTTAGCTTCTGGCTTCTGGCTTTCAGCTTTTAGCTCACCCACCTCAAAATCCCCGTTCCAATGCCTTCTCGCCACCTTACTTCTACCCATTGTTCTGGCGAGGCGCTTGACAATGGCTGCGCAGTGGGATCAGACTAACGCTGCTTAAGTACCCCCATCCCCTACGTTGTGCTCCCCCTTGAATGCGAACGCTGCTTGATCGCGTGTGCTCTGCGATTCGGTTAAACGAAGAGAACACGACGACTCGATCGAGGAGCGGTTACGGCTTTGCGACCGTCCCTTGGAATTAGCGCAATTGCCGTTTTGACGCGGGCCCTTCGGTAGCGGCACGGCGTTTTCACGCCGATCTAAAATCAAGGAGATTTCGATGCGTCACTTACTGTTTGTACTGATGATGGTTGTCTTATCTCTTGCGGTCGCTTCTGCGCAGGCAACTTACACGGAAAGTATTCTCTATAACTTTGGAACGTCTGCGAACGATGGATCTCCTTACACCGGCCTGGTGATGGATTCAGCGGGAAACCTTTATGGAGCGGAGTTCCCAACTAGCAGCGCGTCAGGAGACATTTACAAGCTGACGCCCGGCGGCGTGAAGTCGGTGTTCCATGCGTTCACCGGCGGTTCCGGTGGATCGTCTTCGGGATGGCTGACGGTTTACAACGGAAATGTCTATGGCACGACGCGAGACGGAGGGAATGGGAACGGCACCGTGTTCAAGATCACTTCCGCCGGCGTTTATAGCACCGTGTACAAATTCGGCAACACGGGAAGTGGCGATGGACAGTCCCCGAGCGGGCCGGTAGTGTTCGATGCCAGTGGAACTCTTTACGGCACGACAAGCGGTGGCGGGAGCGGTTTCGGCACGC
Source organism: uncultured Acidobacteriota bacterium (assembly GCA_963819455.1). GTDB lineage: Bacteria > Acidobacteriota > Terriglobia > Terriglobales > Acidobacteriaceae > Sulfotelmatobacter. The sequence goes on along the minus strand of CAWFWF010000002.1, from coordinate 165,177 downwards.
TGTATAAAGTGACGACCGCCGGTAAAGAGACGGTCCTCTATAAGTTCAAGGGCGGACGCAACGGATCTTCTCCTTTCAACAACCTGATTCGGGATACACAGGGAAATCTTTACGGAATCTCGTGCGTTACTGCGCAGGGGTGCAACGGATTTGAGGTGTTCAAGGTGACTCCCGGAGGAGTGAAGTCCGAGGTGGGTAAACTGCACGGCGTGAATGAAGGCAGCTTCATCGCGCGTAATTCGGCAGGGGATATCTACGGTTACGACTACTGGGCTGGGCTTTGGGAGATCAGTGCCCAAGGCGTTTACACGACGCATGGCTTCGGCGTTGGAGCAGAATTTAAAGGACGGCTTACGTTCGCCAATGGAATCCTGTATGGAGCGTCGGCTGGGGGCGGCGCGAATGCCAACTTCGACTTCTATGGAGACGGCATGGCTTTTGCTTATGACCCCGTCGCGAATACCGAAACCACGCTCTACAATTTTGGAGCGAATCCGGAGGATGCCGCTCTGCCGATTAGTGGCGTAACGCTGGATTCGGCGGGAAACATTTACGGCGCTACCGAACTCGGTGGTGCGAATGGACAGGGCGCGATCTTCAAATTGACCAAGCAATAAGACGCGAGCTTCACTTCGAATACTGGCCATAGTGTTCACGTCTTCGATGAGCGCTATGGCCGGTCATTCGATTTGACTTACTGACTGCTGTATCGGATGGCGTTCCGATTTCTTGTTCTGCTATGGTTGGCCTCGCGACCCTCACTCTTGATCCGAACAAACTCTGGTTGAAAGGAACACGCATGAGATTTCTTGGTGTGGTTCTGCTGCTTACAGCGACTCTGGTCAGGGCGCAGCAGCCTGCGGGAACGACTGGGACTGAGGCGCCCAATCGTGATACGAGCTACATCGATGAAAACGGGACCGCGCATGTCACGCGTGTCGTTCCGGTTCCCGGCTACATTAGCCCAGAAGCACAAAAGGATCTTGCGCGTCGTGTTCCGGACGCAGCACATTCCGAGTCGCTCCAGGAGCGCCGGGCGCGGATGGTTGAGAATTCGGCTCAATCCGCTGCCGAGTGGAACAAAATGTGCGCCACGCATAACGGTGAGAGCGAGATTGCCGGAGTCAAGGTACACACTATCCTTCCGGCTGTAGTTTCTCCAGCGGATGCCGACAAAGTGCTGATCAACCTGCATGGCGGGGGCTTTACCGTCGACTCCGGCTCACTGGCAGAATCTATTCCAGTTGCCTACTACAGCGGGATCAAAGTGGTATCGGTGCTTTACCGATTGGCGCCCGAACATCCGTTTCCGGCGGCGGTGGATGATGCGGTCGCAGTCTATAGAGAACTCTTGAAAACTTATAAGCCTGCTCGCATCGGCATCTTCGGCACCTCCGCTGGGGCGATGCTTACCGCGGAGGTGGCGTTGAAGTTGAAAGTTCTTGGTCTGCCATTACCTGCCGCTCTAGGCATCTTCAGCGGGATGGGAGACTTTGCGCGCCGCACCGATTCCGAGGCACTTTACTCTGGTGGAGGCTTTATCGGGACACCTTGATCCGCCGGGGTCCGGACCGGCTCGTCCAGAATATGTTGGCTCAACGGACCCAAGAAACCCTGAACTCTCGCCAATTTATGGCGACTTGCATCTCTTGCCGCCTACCCTGTTCATCGCAGGCGGCCGTGACTATCTGCTCAGCGGCGCAACCAACCTGCATCGAGCATTTCTGCGCGCCGGAGTTGATGCTCGCCTTGTTGTCTTCGATGCCATGCCGCATGCGTTCTGGTATGACGCAACGCTTCCTGAATCCGTTGAAGCAACGGAGTTGATGGCAAGTTTCCTGAAGACACAAGTGAGCAAGTAGAGCCAGCAATTCGCTGGCAATCACGCGCCACTCTTAGCTTAAACAGCGACGGTTAGCTGACGGCCTTTTTTTCGAATTGCCTCAACCCAACCACAAGTAGGAGCACGTCGAAGAAAACTAATGCGATCAGAATCGCGATTGTCGACAGGTGCGGGGATTGTGGCACTAACGCTGCGCGCAGGCCTTCGCTGGCGTAGACGAGCGGGTTGATAAGAACTGCTTTTTGCAGGATCGGGAAGGTCTTCAACGCGCTCCACGGATAGTAGGCACAGCCGAAGAAAATCATTGGCGTGATGACCATGCCGAACATCAGCCCGATGTGCTGCTGGTTGATGCTGCAGCCGAGGGCGAGGCCTCCGCAGGCGGAGAAGATCGCGACGAGAAGGATGATTGTAATGAATTGCAGCGGCGCGTGGATGCTGATATCTACTCCGGGACGCAGCACTAGCCATGCCATCGGGATTACGGCGAGTCCGGCGACCAGCGACTGGATCACCCCTGCGATTACTTTTTCAATCGCAATCCAGGAGATGTCGATGGGAGCGAGCAGGCGGTCTTCGATTTCGCGCGTCCACTGAAATTCCGCGATCAAGCGGCATGGCGACCGCCCAGATTCCGGTGAATACCATGCTGATCGCGATGATGCCGGGCAGGAGCAGGCTCTTGTACGAGACGGGCATGTAGCCGCTGCCGACCATCACCTTGCCGAAGATGAAGACGAAGAGCAGCGGCTGCAGAAATGTCTGGAACAAAAGCTGAACGATGTTGCGACGCGCCACGTGGGCGTCGCGCGCGAGCATGGCGCCAAAAGTTTTCCAGTTCAATCGCGCAAACTCCTTCCGGTATGGTGCAGGAACAGATTTTCGAGACTGGGCTCGGAGATGTGAACGTCGCGAAGATCCGCTCCGGCAGCGATGGCGACGGCGGCGAGTTCCGGAATCAGCGAGCCTCCGCGATCGGCGTAGATGTCCGCGCCGGTCTTGTCGGAAACACGCACTTCGCGAACGCCTCCTAGCGATTGCATTTGCTGGATGAGTTCGGACGTAACGTTGCCGAACTTTAGGCGAAGAAGAAATCCGCCGGGGATTGAACGCTTCAACTCGTCGGGAGTGCCGGAGGCGATGATCTTGCCGTGATCGACGATCGCGAGACGTTGGCAGAGCGCGTCGGCCTCTTCCATGTTGTGCGTGGTGAGGAGGACGGTTTTGCCGAGCTGGTTGTATTCGCGAATGATTTCCCACAGAAGGATGCGAGTCTGGGGATCGAGTCCTGCGCTCGGCTCGTCGAGAAACAGAATCTGCGGATCGTGCATCATGGCGCGGGCGATGGAGAGGCGCTGCATCATGCCGCCGGAAAAACCGCGCACCATCTGGTTGGCGCGATCGGTGAGCTTGAATTTTTCAAGCAAAGAGTCGGCCCGCTCGGTGCGAACCTTCGAGGAGATTCCGAAGTAGGCGCCGTGAAAAATCAGGATCTCGCGCGCGGTCAGGGAGAAATCCAAGATTCGCGCGTTGCGGCACCACGCCGATCAGATGCTTGACCTTCGCCTGCTCTTTCCAGACTTCGTGATCGCCGATCCATGCTTCGCCGCTGGTGGCGCGGACGCGGGTGGTGAGCACTCCGACGGTGGTCGATTTGCCGGCGCCGTTGGGACCGAGGAGGCAGAAAATTTCTCCGGGATGGACTTCGAGAGTCAATCCATCGAGAGCGATGATCTGCGGCTTCGGCTGCTTCGAGTCTTTCGCATCGGCACGGGCGATGAATCCGCCAGCTGCGCCGAGCGGCGGCGCGGAGTTGAAAACCTTGCGGAGATCGAGCGTACGAATGCCAACGGCCATGAGTGAGATCCCAGAGGTGGTGCTGAAGTTCTGGAAGTATAACGCACGGGATTGAGAGAAAGTTACGGGGCTGGCAGCTCTAGTGCTGCGATTTATCGGCGAGTGGTTAGGTTCGCAATTGCGCGATTCTCGCGCAACCCCGGACGAATGCGTCCGGGGCTACATGATTAATCCACATGCTCGCCTTCGGCCATGAAGCTTTGCTCGGACGGGGGCAGGCGGTCGCCTGGTCTTGCCCAGAAAACGTAGAGCGTTGGCCAGAGGATCACGCTTACAAGAAGTTCCACGATCAGGCCGCCGACAATCACGATAGCGAAGGGACGCTGCGAGTCCGAGCCGATGTCGTGCGACATCGCAGCGGGCAACAGGCCCAGTGTTGCGACGAGCATCGTCATCATGATGGGGCGAAGGCGAAGGGCCGCGCCTTCTTTGGCGGCATCGCGCACCGGCATACCACGAGTGCGCAGCTGGTTGATGTACTCGACCATGATGACGCCGATTTCGACGGAGACTCCGATCAAGGCGAGGAAGCCCAGGCCGGAAGAAACGCTGAAGTGCGTTCCGGTGATCAGGAGGCTGACGAAACCGCCGAGAGGCGAGAGGGCGACGACGGCGAGAATCAAGCCGACCCACTTCCACGAGCCGAAGGCGGAATAGAGGATGAAGGACATCAGCAGAAGCGTGACGGGGACGATGATGGCGAGGCGGCGATTGGCGCGCTGCTGGCTTTCGTATTCGCCGGTCCAGTCGAGGTGATAGCCTTCGGGCAACTTCACTTTCTTGCCGACTTCTTCGATGGCCTGGCGCACGGTGCTGCCGAGGTCGCGTCCGCGAACGCTGTACTTGATCGCGATGTAGCGCGAATTCCCTTCGCGGTAGATCGTGGAGGCTCCATCATCGAGAGTGATGTTGCAGAGTTGCGCCAGGGAGACGCGCTCGCCGGAGGGCGCCAGCAGCCGGATGTTGGAAATATCTTCGACTGAGCGGCGGAATTGCGGCTGATAGCGGACGGTGAGATCGAAACGCTCTTCGCCGATCAGAATCTGGCTGACGGCTTTGCCGCCCACGGCGGATTCGACGGCATCCTGAATGTCGCTGACGTTGATGCCGAAGCGGTCGGCGGCTGCGCGATCGACATTGAGGTTGACGTTGGGCTGTCCGCGGACCTGGAAGGTGCCGAGATCGGCGATGCCGGGGATTTGTGCCATGACGCCCTGCATCTCGTCGGCTTTCTGCTCGAGCATTTTCAAGTCGCGTCCGAACAACTTTACTGCGAGTTCGCCCTTTACGCCGCTGACGGCTTCTTCGACGTTGTCGGAAATCGGTTGCGAAAAATTCCAATCGACGCCGGGGAATTGCTCGAGCTTCTTGTCCATGGCGGCAATCAATTCGTCTTTTTTGCCATGGAAGTCGGAGCGCCAGTGTTCGCGCGGGCGCAGGTCGACAAAGAATTCCGTGTTGTAAAAGCCGCTGGCATCCGAGCCGTCATCGGGGCGTCCGAGTTGGCTGACGACCTGCTTGACTTCGGGAAAATCCGCGAGAACGAGCCGCACCTGTTTGGCGAGATCGATGCTGGCGGTGGGCCCGGTGCTGGGAGCGAGAGTTCCGCGAACCCAGATGGCCCCTTCGTCGAGATGCGGCAGAAATTCGGAGCCAATGATTCCGCTGGTGGCAAAGAAGATCATCACGCCGAGGGCGACTAAGCCCATGCCGAGCGTGAACTTCATGTGATCGAAGCACCAGTCAAGCGATCGGGCGTAGTTGTGATTCAGCCATTCGAGGACGGGATTGCGCCACTCCTTGATTCCGCGGCTAAAGAAGTAGTTGCAGAGGACGGGAGCGATGAAGAGGGCGAAGATGAGAGCGCCGAGCAAGGCGAAGGCGACGGTCCATGCCATGGGAGCGAAGAGTCGCCCTTCGACTCGCTGGAGCGTGAAGATTGGAAGATACGAAACAATGATGATGACGCGGGCGAAGAAGACGGGTTTCTGGACTTCGTGCGCCGCGATCGCGACGATTTCGCGGAATGACTTCTTGTGATCCCCGAATGAAGTGTGGCGGAGGATGTTCTCGACCATGACGACGGAGCCGTCGACGACCATGCCGAAGTCGAGTGCTCCCAGCGAGAGCAGGTTCGCGGGGATATGGCGAAGATCGAGAAGGATGGCGGCGAAGAGCAGAGAGAAGGGAATCGTGACGGCGACGATCAGAGCGCTGCGCACGTTTCCGAGGAACAGAAACAGGATCAGGGTTACCAGGATCACGCCGTCGGTGAGGTTGCGCAGCACGGTGTGCGTGGTGTGATGCATCAGTTCGCTGCGGTCGAGGTGCGAGACGAGTTTGACTCCGACGGGCAGCAACCCGTTCTTACCGTTCGCGCCATTCAGTTCATCGATCTTCTGGTGAACCGCGACCAGGGTGGTTTCGGCGACTGCGCCCTTGCGCAGGAGGACGATGCCCTCCACGACATCGTCATTGTTCAGGATCGTGCCGTCTTCTTTGTGGATCGTTTTGCCAAGCTGTCCCAGGCGGACCTTCGGCGCCTGCACCACGCTTCCGATATCTCGCACGCGGACGGGCGTGCCATTCTGAACTTTGACGACCGTGGCACCGATGTCGTCGGTGCTTTGCATCAATCCAACGGCGCGAACATTTAACGCCTGCTGGCCGCGCTCAATGAATCCGCCACCCGCATTGATGTTGTTGGAGATCAAAGCTTGCTCAACCTGCGGAAGCGATAATCCGAAAGAGACAAGTTTGCCGGGATCGAGTTGGACCTGATATTCGCGGGTAGGACCGCCGAAAGGATTAACGTCGACGACGTTGGGAACTGATTTCAACTGATTGACGACGAACCAGTCGTTAAGCGCCTTGAGTTCCATCACGTCGTACTTCGGATTGTTGCTGGTGAGCGTGTAGAACATGATCTGTCCGACGGGGCTGTAGTCGGGGCCGATCGCGGGGCTCACTCCGGGAGGCAAGGTCACCATCTGCAGTCGATCGAGAACTTCCTGGCGTGCATTGATGGTCGGGATCTCGTCGTCGTAAATGATGGTGATGACGGAGAGTCCCATCAACGAAACCGAGCGCAGGTGAGTGAGGTGAGCCGCGCCGTTGAGATCGACTTCAAGCGGCACCGTGATCTGCTGCTCGACTTCTTCGGCGGCGTGACCGGGCCACTGCGTGATGACCTGCGCGTAGGTATCGGCGACGTCGGGGTAGGCTTCGATGGGCAGGGCACGGAATGAGATGATGCCCCAGACGAAAAGCACGAGCGCACCGCCGAGGACGAGCAGGGGATTCGCGAGAGCGATATCGATGGCCTTGCGAAGCATGCGTTAGTCTCCTGACCGCTTCTCGGCCACTTCGGTGGAAAATTCGAGGGCGTTAGTGACCACTTCGTCTCCCGCTATCACGCCCTCACGGATTTCCTGCATGCCGTCGGGAGCAAGGCCATCGGCTTTGATCTCAATCTTGCGGAAACGATTGTCGGCTTCTTTTCGGAAGACCCAGTCTTTATCGTGCAGCCGCATGATGGAGGTCGCGGGAACCACGATGCGATCGGTTACTTTCCGTGAGCGGAAAGTTGCGGCCGCGAACATGCCGGAGCGGAGGGAACCATCCGAATTTCCGAGAACGATGCGGACTTTGGCGCTGCGAGTGTTGGGATCGAGCACGCGGGAAATGTCTGCGACCCTACCTTTGAAGACGCGATCGGGAAATGCGTTGAGGCGAATCTCGGCGGTGTCTCCGACGTGAACCTCTCCCAGATCGTTTTCGAAGACATCGCAGACGACCCAGACCTCGGAAAGATTCGCGATGGTGAAGAGATTGGGAGTGTTGTCGAGGCTCTTGATGCCTTCCGATCCAGCGACATTCTGTTCGACGATCGTTCCTGACACCGGCGCTTTCAATTCGATCATCGGACTGGGATGGGCGGGATCGGCGCCCATCAGGCGAACACGATGCTCCGAGGTTTCGACATCGACCTTGGCTTTGTCTTCGGCGTCTTGAGCGACCTCGAGATCTTTGGTGGCGATCGCGCCTTTGTCGTAAAGAGTTTGCGCACGGTCGAAGGCTTTGTGCGCGAGGGCTTCGTCTGCTTTTGCTTTTTCGTAATCGGAAAATGCGCCGGCGAGATCGGGGCTGGAGATCACCAGAAGGGTCTGGCCTTTCTGAACTGTGTCGCCGAGCTTCGCCTTGAGTTCCATCACGCGGCCGGCTCCGAGCGACGTGACGTGAATTGTGCGGTTCACGTCGGGAGTGACTGTGCCGTTCGCCGTGACCTGTGTCGGCAACGCACGGGTTTCGGCCTTCGCTGTCTTGAAGAGTTCAGGATGCTCCGCCTCAAAGACATCGGGATCTAGAGTGACAGGAGGTTTGCCGCCAGCGGCCGGAGTTTCTTTGGAGCACGCGATTCCGAAGCACAACGCCGCAAGCAGAAGCGAGACGGAGACAGAGACGGATGCTCGCTGATTGCGGTGGATGCATAGACGGAGTTCTTCATGGGATGACCTCGCGCCCTACGGCCAGGTTCAGTTGTGCTGCGGCGGTGAGATAGGAGCCGATCAGGTTCACGTAGCTCAGTTGCACGGTGCGGTACTCACTTTCTGCGTTGAGAAAATCGAGCAGGGCGGCGCCTCCGTGCTGGTAGGAAAACTGCACGGTATCGCGCACGCGTACGGCCTCTTCGAGGTATTGGCGCTTGTACGGTTTCAGGAGATTGATGTCACTTGTGACCGCCGCGTAGGCGGTATCGACTTCGCTGTAAACCTGCGTCTCCACGCCTTCGCGCAGCTTCTGGTTGCGCTGAATGTCGATTTTCGTGCGGAGTTTCTCGCCCTGGTTCGTATCGAAAATCCGTAGCGGAATGTTTATGCTGGCACCGATCGTGTTTAGCGCATCGGGGTTGTTGAACGATCCGTTGTGCGTGAACCAGATACCGATGGTTGGATCGGTCGATCCGTTGGCTTCGGCGAGTTTGTAGTTTGTTTCTGACTGCTGGACCGAAAGCAGCGCGGCGCGGAGGTCGGGGCGGGCGTCGAGGGCGTCTTTGCGGTAGTCGTCTAAAGAAAGTAAATCGTCCGCGAAATCGAAGGGACCTTCTAGGTCGAAGGAGTCGACGGGGCGGCGGTCGTCAAGCAGCGCGAGCAGATTGATCTTCGTGGTGCGCAAGTTAACGAGAGCGCTTCGGAGATCCGACTCGTATTGCAGCCGTTGGAGTTCGAGACGATCGAAGTCGATGCGGGCGATGTCACCAGCCTGGAAGCGGTCGCGGCTGACCTTGAGAATCTTGTCGTAGGAATCGAGGTTGTCCTGCGCCAGTTGAAGCACGGCTTTCGCCTGCAGCACGCCGACGAATGCAGTCCGCAGATTAAAGAGGAGGGTGCGCTCGGAATCCGATTGCTGCGCGATGCCGATCGCTGTTCCTTGCTTGGCGGCTTCGAAGCGAAGACCGCGTTTGTTGCGGCGCTCGAAAAGGTAGCTGACGCCGGGAGATACGAACGTACCGGCCAAAGGAGTCCATACGCCGTGACTTGGGCTGACCTGGGTGCCGTCGGCCGAGAGAGTGAAGTCAGGATTCGGGCGGAGATGAGCGGTGATCTCCTGCGCCTTGAGTTCGTCAATGTTTAATTTGCCGGCGAGCAGGGTCGTATTGCTGAGTTCAAAATGTTCTTTGACTTGCTCCCAGTTCCACACCTGAGCCGTCGCCTGCGGCGAAACTGGTTGGGTCTGCGCGGCTAACGGCAGTGGGACTAATGCAACGGCGAGGGACAACCACTTACATTTCCGCCGTGTTTTTACTGACGAATAGTGAGGTACTCGAAACCACTTCGCGTACATTGCAAACACTCCGTGCCCGTCATGCGATCGCGCTAAGAAAGGATCTTCAGGGTGGAACTAAAACCTCATTCGCGCTCTGACGAGGTCAGTGCGGGCGAAAGATTCTAGTTATGGAATTCGCCGCTTCACGCTTGAGCGAAAACGGCAGACGCAAGATCAGGCGATTTGCGAGACGGGAGGTGCTCGGCCGGATGCGTGAACGGCAGGAGGTGCAGGAACAAACGTAGCTGCAGATGGCAACAGCAGCCACGCAGAGGTGGTTGCGATTGGAGGTTGCGACGTTACAGGAAGAGACGGAACGTTCTGGAACTTGGAGGTCGATGGTTTCTCGCCGCCTCGCTGACCAAGACTCCGCTTGCCGGAAGGCGATTCTTCCAACTCGGCTCGCATTGCGCGTAGATCGTCGGTCGCAGAAACGACTGGGAATAAAACCACGAGCATGCAAGCCAAAGCGAAAAGGCATTGCACTGCCGAGAACTTGCGATGCGTCTTGACGGTGAGGGAATCCCGCCACAACCAATAGGCAGGGAGCGCCAAAAGCAGCCACGCAAGATTGAGGAGCAGTTCCATGACGCTTGGATTGCTGGGAAGCGGCAGAAAAAATTGCCAGCGCTAGTTTTCCAGAAACATCAAATCGAAGTCAATGAGGCTTCCAGTTCCGTAGTGTATTTTCGCGAGTTTTGCAGCCTTTGCTTGCGGACTTTGTGATTCTTGGTTCCTTGCTTGCCTGAAAAAAGCAGTTTTTAACCGCGGAGGGCGCGAAGAAGTGCCGCAGGGGGCGCAGAGAAATTCAAATTGAGCCAATACCTCTAGTTCGAGATGCAAGAACGGTTCTGCTTTACATTCCTATACTTAAGGCGGCGAAGTGTGGGAGAGTAATTCAAGGCCGTGGGGCGGATGGGGATTTCCAAGGTGGTGAATCGATGAAGTTTTCGAAGTTGAGCTTGGCAGCCGGAGTCGTTCTCCTAGTGGGCGTTATTGGGCTTGCGGCCCGTATTGAATCCGTCCAGGCGTCGAATGGCTCGCGAGCCGCGCAAGAACCGGCTGCCGCTCCCCGAAGCGACCCTGCCATCGTTATTCAGAACGAGTCGCAACTGCCCGATACCTATCCGTACGCCCCGTTCGAAGTACGCTTCCGGGTGCACGGCGGCGTGCCTACTTTCCACTGGAGTCTCGAAAAAGGGGCCTTGCCACCTGGGATCAAACTGGAAGAAGAGGGCTGGCTGCATGGCCAGGCGGAAAAAACCGGGGAGTTCCAGTTTACTTTATCGGTTAAGGACGGGAGCAGCCCGCAGCAGGCAGTTCAAAAGGAATTCCTGATACGCGTGCGCTCGGCGCTGACGGTGGAGTGGAAGAACGCGGCGCATGTGAATGGAAGCCGAATTGAGGGCAGCGTTGCCGTGTCGAACACAACGCCGGACGACATGGACCTCACCTTCATGGTGGTGGCGGTGCCATCCGACGGCCGGGCCACCGCGATCGGCTACCAGCACTTCGATCTACGGAAAGCGACCACCGGCATGGAGTTACCCTTCGGCGAGAACCTTCCTCACGGGGGCTATGTGATTCACGTAGATGTTGTGGGCGAGGTCGCTTCACGCAGGCTGATCTATCGGGAACGGCTGCAAACTCCCTCGGCTCTGCAGGTCACAGTCGGGCCATAGGGCGGCAGCGAGCTACCAAATTCCCGGGTTGATCACAGAAAAGAGTGATGCAGATCACACAGAGGCGTGCGGGAAATAACCCAAATCACGGTCGGCGCTGACTTTGTGCCGCTCTCGGCCATTCCGGAAATTCCCCATAAGTAGCTCAATACAAGCCGCTTGCTGAAGTCGATCGTGAACTCTAGAGGGCTGCGGGAATTGGCGGATAGCGTGCCATTACCAATGCGTGGGAAGCGCAGCCGATGGGTTACGAGCTTCTCCAGAAGGAGATTTTCCGATGCGTGCTCCTTATGGGTTGACCATTCTAGACAACTGCCTGACCTGCCCGGTCCGAGGCGAACACCTTTTCTGCAACCTTTCTCCCCAGGCTGGCCAACGGCTCAATGAAATCAAATCGACCGCTATTTATCCGAAGGGCGCGATGCTCTTTATCGAAGGACAGCAGCCGCGGGGCGTATTTGTGCTGTGCACGGGAAAAGTGAAGCTTTCCACGTCGTCTCGGGAAGGCAAGACCATTATCACCAAGATCTCCGATTCGGGGGACGTGCTTGGCCTGAACGCGGTGATTTCGAACCGGCCGTACGAGGTGACAGCCGAGATGATGGAGCCGGGGCAGGCGAATTTTGTTCCCCGCGACTCGCTGATGCACATGTTGAAGGACCATCCAGAGGTTGCGAACCGCGTTTCGCAGCAGTTGAGCCGAAACTACTTCTCGGCCTACGAAGAGATTCGGACGCTGGGGCTGGCGGCTTCGCCCTCGGAAAAGTTCGCGAAACTGCTGCTCTCCTGGTCCACAAAAACCATGCAGAGTGACGGTTCGTCGCAAGTTAAGCTGACGTTGACTCACGAAGAGATCGCCGAAATTATCGGGACGACCCGCGAAACGGTCAGCCGCTTGTTCTCCGAGTTCAAGAAGAAACAGTTGATGCAATTGAAGGGTGCGACACTGGTCATCCGCAGCCGCGTCGCCTTGGAAAAGATCGTTCAGTCATAAGTTCCCCCATCGGGCAGGTGGTAGGCCGCGGCGATCGCAGGAGACACTGCGACGCTGCGGCCTAGTTTTTTGCGGGGACTTTTCACGTCGGCGCCCCATTAAACCGCCAGGCCCAAGAAACCAGCCTACCGTTTTGCCGTGAACTGCATCTCACTCGGCGCCAAATCTTGTCCCCGTCGCCGGGGAGAAAGCCCTGGCCAAATGAAACCATCGACCTATTCACCCTGGCGAATCATCGCCTGCGGCATCCTCGCGTGTACCTTGCCAAGTCTAGGACTGGGCCAAGCATCCACCGATATTGAGAAGCCCACTCATAAGGCGTGGGACATGCTGCAAACCGCTGCATTTTCCAAAAAAACCGTGGAACGAACAAACGGAATTCGTGCCCTTGGACTTCTACGCGATAACGAGCGAGCGCGGCAGCTTGCGGAGAGTGGTTTGAAAGATCCCAATCCGGATGTTCGGGCGGCGGGAGCGACGGCCCTTGGCCAGATGCACGCGGTGGAGTCGATCCCTAAACTCCAGAAGTGCCTTTCGGATCGAAAGGTTTCCGTGGTGATGGCGGCAGCGACCGCGCTTCGCCAGCTAAAGGACGACAAGTCTGCCTATTCGGTCTATTACGATTTGCTGACCGGAGAGCGCAAGTCGGGAGATGGGCTGATCGCGCAACAGCTCGACACCCTCCGCAATCCGCGAGAGATGGCGAAGATCGGCTTCTCCGAGGGCATCGGCTTCGTCCCATTCGCCGGGATTGGTTGGGATGCGTACCGGACGATGCACAAGAAGGATCCGAACCCCGTGCGCGCAGTGGCGGCTACTTATCTGGCGCATGATCCTGACCCAGCGTCTGCAAAAGCGCTTGTTCAGGCTACGCATGATAAAGATTGGATTGTGCGGGCCGCTGCCGTGGAGGCGATCGCGCAGCGCGGAGATGCTGCGCTTCTACCGGAAGTTGAGGCACGATTCGCGGACAGCCATCCGAAAGTTCGCTACAGTGCGGCTGCGGCGGTCATTCGTCTCACGCCGCTTGAACACACCAAGACGGCGCTGCGTTAGCTCGGCACTTGCATTCGGTCAGCCGTAGTTTATTTGCTCACTGTGAGCACCACGACGCGGTCGGTTTCGTCTTTCCCTGCGGCTGGAATTTTGAGGATCACTCCGTTCGCGTTTTGTGTGACTTCGATTGTCGCGCCATCGAGCATGTTCTTCGCTGATGAAATCTTTCCTGAAATAGGGGAAAGTGCCAGCATCGGCGCGCTCCAGTTCAGCACGTGCACGTAGATCTTGTCATCCTTCTGCGTAGTTGCTCCCCAGTCGCCGGGTGCGATTGGACCTCCGCGCGTTCCGTAGATCGAATCCCCATACTTCGAAAGCCATTCTCCTACAGCGCGTAATCGCGTAGAAAACTGCGGATCGATTTCGCCGTTAGGATACGGTCCGATGTTCATCAGCAAGTTTGAATTGTTGCCGGCGGCGCGGACGAGGCGGCGTATCAAATCTGGTGCGCTTTTGTAGTTGCTGTCGCCGATGTTGAAACCCCACGCTCCGTTCAACGTGTCGGAGCTTTCAAGAGGGATCTGCGTGCTGATGTACGTCGTGTTGAAGCCGGCGGAATTCTGTCCCGGGAGATCGCGCTCGAACGTTTGAACATCTTCGCCCGGTCGCGGTGTTTGGTGGTGGTTCGGGATGATCAGCGCTGCCGGCTGCAACTTGTGAATCAGGGCGTAGGTCTTGTCGAGATGCCAATCGGCGTCGGGCTTGTCCCACATACCGTCGAACCAGATTCCGCCGATCGGACCGTAATTGGTGAGGAGTTCGGTGAGTTGGCCGTCCATGTATTTGTCGAGGTAGGCGTTGAAATCGCCGTGGTCGGGCCTGCCATTGTTCCAGTTGGTCTGGCCGCGAGGGTAGTAGTCAGGATTGTGCCAATCCAGTTGCGAATAATAAAAGAACAGCTTGATGCCCTGACGGTGGCACTCGTCGGCCAACATCTTTAACGGATCTTTCTTGTAAGGAGTGCGGGCGACGATATTCCAATCCGAAACTTTGGAATCGAACATCGCGAAGCCGTCGTGGTGGCGCGAGGTGATGGTGATGTATTTCATGCCAGCAGCCTTGGCCAGAGAAACCCATTCTTTCGCGTCGAATTTTTCGGGATTGAAGAATGCAGGCAGCCGGTTATATTCATCAACCTTCAAATGCCGCTCATGAAAGACCCATTCGCCGTCACCGAGCACGCTGTAGACACCCCAGTGGATAAACATTCCGAACTTCATGTCCTGAAATTCGCGGCGCGCCTGCAGATTTTCCGGCGTTGGATGGTATTCGCTTTGAGCGAATGAAGGCTGAGTTGCGAGGCAGGCCAAAATGAGAATGAGTGCGAGAGGGAAGGTTTTTTTGAAATCGCGACCGTTGAGCATGATCTTTCTCCGGGGATAGTGTACTCGCGGGGATAAACAGATTGCGATTTGGTGACAGCGTGGGCGCTCACAAACGCGCAGGTCTGGAGTGACCGGGAATCGAAAGGGTAGTGATGCCGATGGTGCGACGGGGTTTCACGGGTGCTGGAAAGGTTGGCGCACCATCTACAATCGATGTCGAGGCCGACCTTCGAGGCAAAGCGCTTGGAGAAAAGTTCCGACCCGCAAACCCGCACCGAATCCAAAACGCGGCTGGTTGAGCAGATCAAGGCCTGCTTGAAGTCGGGCGACTATTCGCGGGCTCTTGAACTGGTGCGCGGCCAGGCAGTTGAATTTCCCAACGACCCGGACCTTTCCGAACTAGAGAAACTCGCTCAAGATGGCGTGAAGCGCAAAGCCGAAGCGGACCGGCTGATCACGGAGAGCCAGGAGTTATTTGCTCAGCAAAAGTCTTCTGAAGCAATCCAGTTGTTGCGAAAAGCCTACGAACTGGACAAACACAACTCTCTCGCACGTGCCATTCTGGCCAATGCGCTTGTCGAACACGCACAATCCATCGTAGAAACCGATTGGCTCGAAGCTGAGACGTTCGCCAACCAGGCGCTGGCGCTGAATCCGGCGCATCCTACGGCGAAAACAATCCACAGCACAGTCGCCGAAAAAAAGAAATCGAGCTCGGTGGAAGATTGGGAGACGCAGGCACGCAAGCGGCAATCTTCCGGAGATCTTTTCGCAGCCCTGGCATGGGTTGCGGAGGGATTGGCAGTGCATCCGGATGACCCGAAGTTGCTGCAGGTTCAGGATGCGATACAAAGGGACCAAGGCGCTCGACGCAGGCAGGCTCGCCGCGGAGACCTGGAAGATTTGCAGCGGATCGATCGCGAAATCGGGCGGGCCGACGCCACCACAAAACAAGCGCTAGCCGAGCGGATTCAGGGTATAGCCGCGAAGCATTGGACCGACGGAGAGATTCTGTCCGTCGCGAATGCGCTACTTCTTCGGCTTGGATTAATCCCTAAAAGTGGTTTGACCGCGTCGTCGCAGAAGAAAGGTGGAACTGTAATTTTTCACGTGCCGCGCGCGGGCGCTCCGGAAGAGCCGCGTGCGGACAGTCTTCAAGTTTCGCCGACACAGGCGGCGCCCATCATTCTTCCGCCGAGCGTTGCACCGCCCGCAAAAGCTGCCCCAGAGAGTGTTCCCGTCGCTGCAGCTTCGGTGAGCAAGGACTCAGCTAGCGTTGTGCTGCCTGAGGAGAAGCCGACGACGGCACCGAAGGTTTCTGGGGCGCAGATCTCTCCGCCGCAGGTCCCTACGACACCGTTGGCGACGACTGGGTCGGAAGACGTTTCCCCCCAGCAAAGAAGGTCGTTGCCGCAGGCGTTCAACCGAAACGACCTCCCAAGAGTTCGAACACATCTATTTTCATTGTCGTTGGTCTAGCCGCGATCGCGCTCGTTTCCGCAGCCATCTTCTTCGTACGCAAACATCACGACGAGCCTCTCGCGAAAACATCAGCGCCTCCTGTTTCTGGCCCAAACGCCTCCGATTCGCCTGCTTCGGCACCGACGAAATCCGAACCACCGGTCGCAACTCCAGACGCGACTCCGGCCGGACCGGCCCCAGCTGAATCTGCGCTGCCAGCTTCTAGTTCAGACACTGCGGCAAGTGCAACGAAAGCAACACCCGATCAGCCGAGTGGTAACGACAAAGCTCGCGCGAACAATGCCTCCAGTGAGCATGGCGCTGAAGCTGCTAAGCCTGTGAATGCAAATGTCGGGTCGATGCTGATCGTCGCGGGTCAAGACAATGCCAAGGTTCTGCTGGATGGGAAACTGCAAAGGCAACTTACACGCGGTGGTCAGGCACGCCTGCTGAATCTGGAACCGAACGACTACGTGGTGCAGGTTTCAAAGAATGGCTTCCAGGATCCGCCATCACAAAAAATTGTTGTTCGTAAAGGAGAAGAAGCGAAGGCAGTCTTCAACCTTCAATCCCAAACTTCGATCGCAGCCAGTTTGGCCTCGTTGAGCGTGCAGGGCGGCGCTCCCGGGACGACGGTTCTGATCGATCAAACGGCAATCGGAAACGTTCAAGCCGATGGCACGTTCTCTACTTCGGCGGTAAAGCCGGGGGATCACACTGTCGAACTGCGCGGAGATCGATTCAAGCCGAGACAGTTCCAGAAACACTTTGTTGCCGGCGCGGCCGTTTCGCTTGTGGGCGCAGACACGGCTCTGGAAGCCGCACTCAGCGAGGTGAAAATAACATTCACTCCCTCGGATGCCAGAGTGGCGATCGCGAAGACGGGCGATCTCCCGGCGATGGTCAGTAGCGGCATCCCGCTAAACCTTGCCGCGGGTACTTACACGCTAACTGCACGGACTGCAGAGGGCTTCACGCGCGCGTCTCCGCTCGAGGTCGTCGCCGGTCAGTCCAAGAGTCTTGATTTGTCGTTGGCACCCAATGGAATGTCGAGGTGGGACGATCCGGGGGCCTGGAAGCACGACAAAGATTCCTTCAGTCGAAGCGGCGGCGACTTTGTTTTGTACGGAGTTGTGCCTACGTCGGGCACATTTGCTTTTTCGGCGATGCTGTCTCGCGGGCATCTCTTGCAGTGGGTGCTGAACTACACGGACGCGAAAAACTACGTCCTCTTTCAAATGGACGAAAACAATTTTTACCGCACCGTGATTCGGAATGGGGAAAAGAGGGAACAAATCATCGTTCCTGACAAAGGTGAACGGAAAAGTTTCAGAACACTGCACGTCCGAGTGAGTCCAACGGAAATTGTTCATCAGATCAGGCATGGAAACAGCTGGTCCGTGCTGGATCGCTGGACGCAGCCCGGCGCGAATCTCAGCTTGGGCAAGTTCGGTTTCTACCTGCCCGGCAACGACCAGATTGAACTTTCCGGTTTCGCTCATTATGCCGATCTGAACGTGCACTAGTATTTCGGAACCTGTGGATGAATGGAGGTTTGTGAGTGCAGGCAGGATTGATTCAGATTGCAAGTCGCTACTCCGTCGATGAAACGGTTGAGCGCTTAGTAAAGATGTTTTCCGAAAAAGGTTTGCAGATTTTCGCCGTGATCGATCACAGCGGTGAGGCTGAGAAAGCTGGACTGAAGATGCGGCCAACGAAGGTCGTCATCTTCGGCCATCCGAAAGGCGGTACTCCCCCGATGATCGCGGCGCCAAGCCTGGCCATTGATCTCCCCTTGAAGGCGCTCGTCGCCGAGGGAGAAGATGACAACACAACGGTGACCTACAATAGTCCAGAATATCTGCAACAACGACATGGCGTGCCCGCGGAGTTGATCAAAAACCTCGCCGGTCCGGGAGCGCTGATCGCTAAGGCTGTGGAATAAAACTTCAGATGGCTGATAGAAACGAAAACGCGATGCAGAATCCGAATCGGGCGCGCGATCATCTTGCCAACGAGCGAACGTTTCTGGCATGGATGCGGACTGGAGCGGCGGTCGTCGTATTCGGCTTCGCCATTGGACGTTTCTCGATCGCCATCCGGCAATTGACAGCGCTGCAAGGCCATTCAGTACGTACGGCGGGCCTTTCGGTATGGATCGGGTCTGGAACGATTGCCGCAGGTGTGGCGCTGGTGGTTGCAGGTCTGCTCCGCTACCGCAAGACGAAGATACAGTTGGACGCGGGTAACTTCGAGCCCGCCGGATTTTTGCTGGACCTCGTCACAATTTTGACCGTCGTGTTGGGCATGGCTTTGGCCGGATATCTGATTTACACGGAAAAAGTGTTGGGCTAAACGTCCTCAGGGAGGTTGTAGCCACGGGTGTCTCGACCGGGGTTGGGCGCGAAAGTGCAGGAATGTCAACTGTTCCGCGGCCACAAGACTGGAGGCGACCATGCACGCTCCCCGCTCTCACGGACTCCCCAGCCCCGCGATTTGCACCATGATACTCATCGCGATGCTGGCGATGATCGTTGTTCCCGCAACTCTTACTCTACGTACGGTGCACTCTCCCGTTCCGATCATACCCGTCGATCAGAACGCCACACCCCACGGCTACACCATCAGCCTTCTATTGTTCATCTTTCCCATTGCGATGATTGCGGGATGGTTTCTGCCGAGCGAGGGATTGCACATTCCGCGGCGCGCTTTTTGGTGGACGCTCGCTATCCTCGTCCCGCTCGGATTTCTGCTGGACTTCATTTTCGCGCAATGGTTCTTCACATATCCGAACGTTGGCGCAACTGTCGGGATTCCTGCGCCCGCCTGGGGCAGGCCGGTGCCAATCGAGGAATACGTTTTCTACTTCACCGGCTTCCTCGCGGTTCTTCTGCTGTACGTATGGCTAGGCGAGTTTTGGCTTGCCGCCTACAACGTGGAGGACTATCCAGATGAAGCGCGGAAGGTGCTCCGCCTGCTGCGCTTCCATCCTACTTCTCTGATTCTTGCCGCGGTCTTGATCGGCGCTGCATGGTTCTACAAGAAGCATTTTGCGTTGCCGGAAGATCAGGCGGGCTTTCCCGGATACTTCTCCTTTCTAGTTGCCGGAGCCCTGCTCCCGGCCGTGACCTTTTTCCCAGTGGCGCGGCGTTTCATCAACTGGCGTGCCCTCAGCCTCACGCTCTTCTTCATGCTCTTGGTCAGCATGTTATGGGAAGCAACGCTGGCTTTGCCCTACAACTGGTGGAACTTTCAGCACCGTCAGATGATCGGACTGTTTGTCGGTGCGTGGTCCCGCTTGCCGATCGAAGAAGTCTTTATCTGGATCGCGGTGACGTACGCTACGGCGATCGTGTTCGAAGTAGTTAAGGTGTTGCTGGCATCAGAGCGCTCGACGCGCGAAATGCTTCTGGGGTCGAAGGAACCTTCGAGAATCGGATAGAGCGCCTGCTGCTCCACGCTTCGCGGTGTTCGAAGCATGGCAGCACGGACGCTCACAATATTTCCGACGCTGGCCAGCCTCCCTTGAGAATTCCCACAGTTTTTTTCTCCTGCATGTGACATCCAACCTTGCCTCAAGCGCCCGTGCTGGCGGAATATCGCAAAGCCGAGAGGCATACGGCCCACGAAGAATGGCGGAATTGGCGGAGAGTAACTCCTTGTTTCGCAATATTTTACAGATAAGTCCCTATGGCTCAAGATTTTGCGGGGAGTGAAGGTATGCTTCAGCGCCGAACCCCTTTGCTAGCAAGATTTTAGCTTCGAGATGCGCAAGAAAAATTGAGCCTGCTGTACGAAGTCACTAAACCGCACTCCTTTCAACACTTTGGCTGTAAAATATTGTGCCCCAAGACTATGTTTGCGTTTTTTCGCTAACTCGATGATTTCGGTAGACCGATGGGGGAGGGGCATCCCCGCAGTCCCAATATTGATTAGCAGAGGGTGGATGGCGAACGATCAGGAAAAAGAGGCCGCGGCACGCACCAGTCTGCAGTTTGTGAAAGACGGCCAAGTGGTGGGGCTCGGAACCGGCTCGACGGCGGCCTTCTTTATTAAGTTGCTTGGCGAGAAGGTGAAGGAAGGGTTGCGCGTGCGCGGCATCCCCACGTCGGAGCGGTCGCGCGATCTGGCGCAGAGTTTGGGAATTCCGCTGACCACGCTCGACGAGTGCCAGGAAATCGCGGTGACTGTCGACGGAGCGGATGAGGTCGATCCGCAGTTGCGGCTGATCAAGGGTGGCGGGGGCGCGCTGCTGCGGGAAAAGATTGTGGCGTCGGCGACCCGGCAACTTGTAATCGTGGCCGACGGTTCGAAGAAGGTTCAAAGATTGGGAAAGTTTCCGCTGCCGGTAGAGGTTATCCGCTTTTCGCAGGCACTGGTATCGAAGCGGATCGCCGCACTCGGGGCCGAGGTCAAATTGCGGTCCGATGCTGCGGGCAAAGCATTTGTTACCGACGAAAACAATCACATTCTCGATTGCCACTTCGGCGAAATCTCCGATGCAGACGCGCTGGCTCGCGAGTTAAGCGATATGCCCGGAGTGGTGGAGCATGGATTGTTCATCGGTATGGCAAGCGTAGCGCTTTTCGCACGGGGCAATCAGATCGAGGCAGTACGGCGGTAAAACCGCTCTGAACGGATTTGATGGCAAGTCAACCACAAATGCGCGATTGGAATGGGGTGTCGCGGAGACGCGTGCCACGGTTTCAATTGCAGGCGCCGGTGGATGTGATGGTCCTGCGATCGGGCGTGCCCGATACTGTCCCGGGACGTTCACTGAATCTTTGCGAGCGTGGCGTCGCGGCCATGCTTGCTGGCGAAGTGGCGCCAGGAGAAACGGTGGGTGTGGAAGTGCAATTGTCGGCGGACGCAGCTCCGCTGCGAACGAAGGCAGTGGTGCGTTATCACGACAAGCTGCGCTGTGGCCTTGAATTCGAGACGATTTCGAATGAACAACGGTCGGCGATACGCGAGTGGGCCAAGGCCACAAAATCCGACACAGCGATCGCGCCCGGTTCAAGCCTGTCGGTGAATCGGATCGATATCAAGCAGGAGCGTCCGCAGCAAGGAAAAGGTCCTTCGGGCGGAGGGGGCGGCAGGGGTAAATCGCCGAAGAAGCATATCAGCGTGGCTTGGATCGTCCTTCTCGCCGTTGTTTGTTTCGCCGCAGGAGTGCTCTGGTGGAAGTGGAGCCGCGATTGGGACCAATTGGAATCGGGCATCAAGGGTTCCAACTCGGCATCCGCGGAGAAGCCGCGTGCACAGGTTCCGACGGAAGTGATGCAGAAGTTACTGGTCCACAAAGTCGATCCGGTTTATCCGCCTGACGCGCGAAAGCAAAACATCCAAGGAATTATCGCTCTGAGCGTTGTGGTGGGCCGCGACGGGTCCGTTTCGAATATGCGGGCGCTTAATGGCCCCGACGTTCTGGCTCGCGCCGCGATGGACGCGCTGCGCTGGTGGAAGTTCGAGCCCTACCGCGTCAATGGCGAAGCAGTGGCCGTTGAAACTACATTTGCAGTGGAATTCAAGAAATAAAGGCAGAACAAATCGAAGGCCATCGGGAAGCGTCTACTTTGTTCTATGCGCGCGGCTTTCGCAAAGCGTGCAGGACTACCGCTCCACTCACCGCAAAACAGACGACGGCGCCTAGAGCCGTAATCGCCATCACATTCAGGTTGAGTTGAAGGTGATCCGCGAATACAGCTCCGCCGGCTAGCAGCAATCCCAGTACATTCAGCCACAGTGGGGCGTGAATTCGCGTGCTCACGTCTTTCCGCAGCCGGAGTTGCAGTAAGAGCGCGGCGAGGCCGATTGCTGCTACGACTACTAACGCCAATGGACTGGAGAACGCCGGTCGACTTGTGTACAGGACGACCAGGGCGAGGGCTAGCAAAAGGAAGCCGGCGGCAACGATGCTCCAGCCGCGAGGTTTAGACGGGGTTTCCGGGTTGGGATCGTCTTGGGGCAAAGATTTCCGTCCCAAGTTATACAGCGCGGATGCCAGGGTTTTCAAATAGCGTCCAGCCGCAACGGGTGCTGTTTCAGTTTCCTCCTCTTCGCATCGGGTCAGGCTCGGACGAGCCATTCGGCGGTGCGAGGGTCTCCATTGTTGACGGCGTAAAGAACGAGTTCGACGCGCGTGGAGATCCCCAGCTTGTCGAAGATGCGGAACACATATTTCTTGATGGTGTGTTCACTCAAGTTCAGTTCAGCTGCGATCTGACGGTTCCCCAAACCTTCGGCGACCAGCGCGACGACCTGCTCTTCGCGCGGAGTGAGCAAGCTTTGTCCACCCGAGTTCAGCACTCGAAGGGAAGGAACTTCCGAAATCAACTCC
Source organism: uncultured Acidobacteriota bacterium (assembly GCA_963819455.1). GTDB lineage: Bacteria > Acidobacteriota > Terriglobia > Terriglobales > Acidobacteriaceae > Sulfotelmatobacter. Next base: position 142,793 of record CAWFWF010000002.1, on the reverse strand, counting down.
ATTACGTAATTCAGTTGTTCGGTATTGGCCCAGATTTGTCCGGCGGCGACGCGAAGGATGCATCTGCAGAGCATCCGGATATTGGAATCCGTGATGGAAAAGATTCCGCGCGCGCCCGATCGGAAAGCGCCAATGATGAAGTCCCGGTTCCACGTATCGATGAGAAGAATCTTTGCGATTCCGGAGTCAGCGAGATGAAACCGGCGCACCAGCGCAATGTTCTCAGACATGCTGGCCGACGAATTGAGCGACATGAGAGCGATGCGCGGCGAGTTGGCTGTTGCGGCTGCCGACAGTGAATCAAAATCCATGGTGCACGCGGTAATTCGGAATTCGGGATGGCGGCGAAGTGCGCCAGCGAGCAACTGAGCCTGCATGCGATTGGAGTCAGCGATCAGGACGCCAATCGCCGCAGAAGGTTCGGCGGGTGAACTCATTTCAGGTCCTCGGCAAAGAGCGATTGTAGGGAGTGGTAATCCGCAGGGACAAGGATATCGGTCACAAAATCGGTTGGTAGTTTTCAAATCGGGAATATCCAATTTAGAGCCGCGGGAATGCGGGCGGAATGGTGATTCCTGTGGAAACGACTCGCTCGGCAAACAGTCTGCAATAGCTGGGAGACCCAAGGCTCAAGCACTTACGTTGGGCTCTACGTTCACTGAAATGGTCCAAATCAAATTGCCTATGAACAAGCGGTGATCGCGTAAACACGCAAGTCTACTTTCGTGGGTACTCCGAATCGATGCTCGGGCGCGGTCCCGTTCTGGGTCAAGGTGCGCCAACCCGAACAATTGCTGGCGGCAACGTGCCGTTGCATTTTTGGCACGCAGTCTCCATTCGTAGACAGCACTTCCTATGTCTTGTTGGCTCCGAGGGGCCGTCATAACTTGAGAATGCAAGTTGATCGTGTACTTCCACGGCCGGTTTGGCGGCGCAAGCCGAAATGAAACGACTCTTCATATTCGTTCGATTCATAGCAAGCGTGATGTTCGTACTGCATGGATGTGCGCTGTTCGCTCAGGACACGACAAGGCTGAACGAAGAGCAAAGTGCCTCCCAGAAAAGCTTGACCAAAGCTGGAGTGGGGGGAGTGCGTAACGAGGCCGAAACGGTTGGGGGAGCGGACGGGAAGGGAAACTCTTTGCTCGGAGGGACTCGCCGTCCGCTCTACCGGCTGCGGCCCAGTGACGTGGTCGAAATTACCTTTACGGTAGCGCCTGAGTTCAATCAAACGCTCACGGTGCAGCCGGATGGCTTTGTGATGTTGAAAGACGCTGGGCTTGTGCAAGCTCAAGGACTGGACCTGGCGGAGTTTATCGAGGCAGTGCAGACCGCGTACCGGGGATACTTGCACGATCCGCAGGCGGCCGTGGCACTCAAGGAGTTCGAGCGTCCGTATTTTATTGTGGGAGGCGAGGTTGGTAAGCCGGGCAAGTATGAGTTGCGTTCTGACACAACGGTCGCCGAGGCGGTACAGATTGCCGGAGGACTGAATCAGCAGGCGAAGCACTCACAAGTTGTGCTATTCCGCCGCGTCAATGACGACCTCGTCGAGGTACGGGTTCTCGATCTTAAGAAGATGCTGAGACAACAGACTCTTAAGGAAGATGTGCACCTTCGGGCCGGCGACATGGTCTTTGTTCCCCAGAACAGCATCTCGAAAATTGCTCGGTTCCTGAGCAAACCTTCCTTGAGCATGTACATGAACCCCACTCAATTCTAGGAAAGTTGTTCTTCCTCGCGTGAGAGATGACGAACCAATCCGCGGACGGTTGCAAGCACAAACACCCACCATGCGGGAATTGGCCATGGTGCTGTTCAGACAGAGGAGGGTTTTCGCCGGTGTATTCGGGATGGTACTGGCCGCAGCAATTTGTTTCGCTGCCTTCGGAACGAGCTACCAGGCGAGGATGAAAGTTATGGTGCGGCGGGGAAGAGCCGACGCGCCAGTGAGCGCAGGGGAGAACGCTCCTCTGGATCTGACTCGTGTAGCGATTACTGAGGAGGAGTTGAATTCCGAAGTGGAATTGCTTCGCGATGACGACAGTCTGCGCAAAGTTGTGGAAGAGACGGGAATAGGCGGTCGTGACTGGTTGCACTTTCTGCGCATTAAGGAAGGGCGTGGCGGAAGAGTCGAAAGGGCGGCTCGTCGACTCGCCAGTCGACTCAAAGTCGAGCCGGTTAAGAAGACCAACTTGATTTCGATTAGCTACGCGGCTGCAAATCCTCAAGTAGCCGCGAGTGTGCTGCGTTCCGTAGCGACTGCCTACCTGGAGAAGCACACAGCCGTACACCGCCCGAGTGGCGAACTGCGGTTCTTTGAACAGCAGGCCGCAGAATCGCAACGCAAACTCGAAGAGTCCCAGAAAAAGCTGCTGCAGTTTTCTAACAAGAACGGAGTTGTTGAAGCGGTGCAGCAGCGTGATCAGGCACTCAACCGCCTTAGCGAAACAGGCGCGAGGGTCCGACAGACACGCATTGAAATCGCGGAGACAGAGCGCCGGGTTCGCGAACTCCAAGATCAAGTTGCGAAGCTGCCAGAGCGAACGACCACCCAGGTGCGAACGGCGGACAATCCCGAACTCTTGAAGGCTCTCAAAGCAAGCTTGCTTGATCTTCAGATGAAGAAGACGCAGCTGTTGACGAAGTTTGAGCCCAATCATCGGCTGGTACAAGAGGTCGAAAAGGAACTCAGTCAGGCGCAGGCCACAATCGCTGCGGAGGCCATCACGCCCGTCAGAGATGAAACAACGGACAAGAATTCACAATTCGAGTGGGCCAAATCCGAACTGCAACGCGCGGAAGTAGAGCTGAAAGCTTTGCAGACTCGAGAGGCGGCTACCGTGGCACAGGAAGCCAATTATCGCGCGTTAGCGGAAAGGTATGGCAAAGCTTCTGTCATCCAGGACGATCTGGTCAGTGCGGAGAAAGCGGCACAGGAGAGTCATCTTCTTTATGTGAAGAAAGAGGAAGAAGCGCGCATGGACGATGCGCTCGATCAGCGAGGAATCGTCAACGTGGCAATTGCGCAGGAGCCTGTGATTCCGGCGTTGCCAGTTTGGTCCCCGTGGAGCGTAGTGGTGCTCGGACTTATCGGTGCCGGTACGGCTGGGGTCGGAGCCGCGTTCGCGGCAGACTACATCGATCCGGTATTTCGCAATCCGGATGAGGTGAGTGCGTACCTCGACGCTCCCGTGCTCGCGTCACTGCCTCAGGCGAATCTAGGGAGATTGAGAGCATGAAGGAGCGGATTCTAGATTCTGTCCCCGTGGACGTTGCGGAGAAAGTTCCGCAAGTGTTCGAGCGACCGGCGCCGATCTCAGCCTCTGCGCAGCACCGACCGGCGCCACGAAATGCATGGGATCCGGAACGATTCGGCTGGGAGCAGATTTGTGGATTGGTGAGGCAAGTCTTTTCCTCGAATGTGCCCGTGCCCGTCCGGCAGGTAGTGTTCAGTGCTGTCGATCACGGAACTGATATTCACGCGCTCTGTATGCGCGTGGCTGAAAGCCTGGCGCGCGAGACGAGGCAGAGAATCGCGGTGGCGGGCCAAACGCCACTTTCTGAAAGCGGCGAGACCATCCATCGCGTCGCCTCGGGAAGAATCGGTGAGCAGGGGAAGTCGCCATTTCGACAGGTGCCTTTGAGGGTGAGGAGCAATGTTTGGTTGCTCCCGCGGGATGAAGGCGGCGAAGACGGCGTCAGCATGGCATCGATCCAGCAACACCTTTCCGATATCCGCCGGGAGTTCGAATACTCGATTGTGGAGGCGCCGCCAGCAAGCGATTCGGATGAGCCGATGGCGATGGCGCAATTTGCCGATGGAATCATCCTCGTGTTGTCTGCCCGGCACACGAGGAAGGCGACAGCTCTGAAGATCAAAGAGTCATTGGTGGCGGCAGAAGCGCGTCTTCTGGGAACAGTGTTGAGCGATCGGGAGTTTCCAATCCCGGAGAAGATCTATCGGCGATTGTAGGTTCGCAGTTGCAGCTTGTGATTTGCAGTCGAAATTTTCAGTTTTAGGATTTGAAGGGAAGTCGAAGTGTCGTCCAGCGTTGCCAGTGCATCAGAGCCAGAATCGAGTGTTACCGAGTGGGCTCGTCTCATCCCCGGACACGAACCGGAATTTGCAAAAACGCACGCGTCGGCGCAGTGGCGCATCCACGCGAGTGAAGGATCCGCGACTGCTGCGGGTGCATCTCCGAACGTTCATGGGGATGCCCTTGCGATGCTGATCCCGGCGCCTTTACAGCAGCGAACCGCCTGGAAGTGGTTCCGTTGCTTAACTGCCGACTACTTTCTCGTCGTTACGAACTGGCTGCTGCTGGGCGTTCTAATCCCCCCGGTGCAGAGGTTAGCGGGCGCGAGCCCTATGGAACTGGGAAGGAGGATGTGGCCCACCCTTCTAGGGATCGGCTTGCTTCACGCAGCGCTGATCACACTCATGGCCTACACCGAAGAACTCCAAGCCGAGGCGCTAGATCGGTTGGCACAAAGCAAAATTCTTGCGAAATCAGTCGTGTGGGCGACTGCGATCCTTTGCCTTGGTTACACCTTGCAGGGTGCTCCGCAAATTCCGCGCAGTGTATTTTTTGTTGCCGGAGTGCTCAGCTTTGCGTCGCTTCGGTTGTGGCGCCTGTGGACTCGATCGCGCCTTCTACGACGCGGTGGCAATACTAAAAACGTTCTGATTATTGGCGCAGGAAGTGTTGGCAGGCGAGTGGCCTCTTACTTGGATCGCCATCCCGACGCTGGGCGAATTGTGTATGGATTTCTTGATGACGAAAAGCGGATAGGCAACGGAGTGATCGGTGGTGTCGCGGATCTCGCGCGCATGTCGCGTAAGGGATTTGTGGACGAAGTGATTCTAGCTGCGCCCAAAAATCGGGAGGTCACGAGATACGTCCTCGAGGAAGCGCAAAGACTGCACCTGGATGTCGAAATTATTCCCGAGTTGTTCGATTGTGAACCCGCACAGCATGAGATTGAACATGTCGGCGAATTGCCGGTGATCTGTTTACACGCGGAACACTTGCCACTGGCCGGCCTTGCGCTCAAGCGCCTAATGGACTTGGTTGGAGCCGGGTTTGCCCTGATGATGCTGTCGCCGCTGCTCGGGGCGATCGCCATTCTGGTGAAGCTGAATTCAGCAGGACCTGTCCTTTACTGCGCAGAACGCGTGGGGAGAAAAGGGCGTCCATTCCGGTGCTACAAATTTCGCACTATGGTCCGCAATGCCGAAGAGCTTAAGGAAAGCTTGCGGAAGAAGAACCAGAGGTCCGGCCCGTTCTTCAAAGTTCACGGCGATCCGAGGATCACGTCGATTGGGCGCTATCTGCGACGCTTCAGCCTCGATGAACTTCCACAGTTGTGGAATGTCCTGATTGGAGAGATGAGTCTGGTGGGACCAAGGCCTCACCCACTCGACGATGTCGCCGCCTACGGGATGGAGCACCTTGCGCGCCTGGATGTAACCCCCGGGATCACTGGCCTGTGGCAGGTGACCGCACGACGCGATCCCTCATTCCACCGAGGAATGGAACTGGATCGGGAATACATCCGGAAGTGGACCCTGGGATTGGACGTGCGCATACTCCTTCGCACCTTTCTGGAAGTTACATGCGGGAGTGGGGAATGAACGCGAAATCGTGGCCATCGGCAATCGAGATCAGGCCTTGGGAAGGCTTTGCTCGATGGGGGACTAGAGCTTTCTTAGCACCTCTACAGTTACTCGTGGCCGCACCAAACTTTTTGTTTCTGGCGGCGTTGACCGCGATGTTATTGCGACACCCGGACGTTCGTTTCTACGAAATTGATCGTGTTGCCTTCGGACTCTTGGTGCTCGGGGTCGTCGGGAAAGCGGTGATCCGGCGGGAACCGCTGATCGTGATCGAGCGCGCAACTTGGCCAATGATTGGGCTTACAGCCTTGGCATTGATCAGCGTGATGGGTGAACCTTTCAATCAAGAAGCTTGGAGTCTGCTGGCATCGAAGTTTGTTGTGCCCTTCGCACTCTTTCATCTGGCTGGGCGCGTTTTTACGACAGAATTAAGCTTTCGGCGATTTGAGATCTTCTCCATCGTCATGTTGGCGTATCTCAGCTTTACGGCCATTGCCTTCATGGTCGGGGCCACCTGGCTGATCTTTCCTCGGTTCATCCTGGACAGTAGCTTGGGCTTTCATTCCGATCGCGCTCGCGGACCACTCCTGCAGGCCGTTGCCAATGGCGTTTCGCTGAACATGCTCGCGTTGCTTGCCCTCCACGCTTGGCGAAGAGGATCGCTGCGGGGAGCAAAAGTGTGGATAGTGCTGGCATCTGTACCACTCGCAATACTCGCAACCATGACGCGCACTGTCTGGCTGGCGTTTGCCGGGTCTGTCGTCGCTTTAATTTTTCTTTCAAGCAACCGTGGCCTAAAGCGAGCGTGTGCGGGTATGACGGTAGTCGTAGTCGTCGGGCTCGCAGTTGTGCTGAGCTCAGAGAATCTTGGCAGCGCTTTCAGCGACCGTCTCGAAGAACGCGGACCAGTCGACTACCGGGCCGCTGTCTATGCCGGGGGCTGGGAGATGTTTCTGCACCGTCCTTGGGCCGGTTGGGGTTTTCATCAGATGCCCGGGGAACTTCCGCGCTATGTAAGCGGATATGACGAAAAGGTTCTGTATCCGCACAACACCTACCTGGAACTTCTGGTAGAGCACGGTGTACCCGGTTTTGCGCTTTATCTCTGGTTGATGTGGGAGCTTCTTCGGCTGGGACGCGGCGCTGTTCCCGTCAGAGAAGTTGACGGCTTTCTCAATTCCAATCTTCGTCGAATGTGGCCGATTCTGTTGGTCGTTTACTGGGTGAACGCTGCGATGGTGGTGATGAGTTATCAGTTTGTTAACGGCCTGCTCTTCACCCTGGCCGGGATGCTGGCTGCACAGCGCCGGAGGTTGTCGCAAACGTGCTGACCGTCGCCTATCTGTCGAACCGGTATCCCTCACTCGTCGAACCCTATGTCGGGGAGGAAATTGCGGAGCTGCGAGCCAGGGGTGTTCGAGTTGTTACGGGGACCGTTTACAGATCGCGGCGACCATCCACTGTTGCACCCGATGTCACCGTCTTGGCGTTAAACATCGTTGTCCTGACTTTAGCCTTGCGTCTTTGCTTCCGGAAATGGAGGTGCCTCGCCGCAATTCTTCGCAGAATTCTCCTAGAGGGAAAGGAAGGGCCGGTCCAACGATCAAAGGCCCTGGTCCACACTTTCCTAGGCGCTTGCTACGCCGTAAAGCTTCAGGGACTCGATGTCGATCACATCCACATTCATCACGGATACTTCGGGTCGTGGATCGGGATGACGGCCGCCCGGCTCCTTGGAGCGGGATACAGTTTGACGCTCCACGGCTCAGACCTATTGCTGCACGGCGCTTATCTTGATTCAAAGTTGGAGAGCTGCGCATTTTGCATGACTGTCTCAGAGTTTAACCGCCGATATATTCTGCAGAAATATCCGCTTGTCGATCCTTCAAAAATCATTGTGGCGCGACTTGGAGTGGAAGTTCTTTCGCGAGCAGAATCCCCAGCTGTCGAAAGCAAACACGCCGAGACTTTCACTGTGGTGGCTGTCGGCCGTCTCCACGCGGTGAAGAATCATGAGTTCCTGCTGAGTGCTTGTGCCCGGTTGCTCGCTATGGACGTGCCGTTCGAGTGCCAGATTGCAGGCGACGGGCCGGAGCGGCGACATCTGGAGTCCGTAATCCGAACATACGGGTTGGAAGGTCGCGTGACGCTACTCGGCCATGTTCGGCGAGAGCAGATGAACTCGTTGTATGACCGTGCGGACCTCGTGGTTCTCACCAGTCGAAGCGAGGGGATACCGCTCGTACTCATGGAGGCTATGGCTCGCGGAAAGCTGGTGCTGGCGCCTGCGATCACCGGAATCCCAGAATTGATTGTGCCCGGCAGAACCGGATTTATGTACGAGCCGGGATCGATGAACAGTTTCCTTGAGAAAGTCTTGTTCATTCATTCCATGGTTGAGGCCGCGAAGATTGCGGGTTTACGACCACTTGAGCCTTGTGCGTTGGGTGCATCACGGCAATTGAAATGGATTCGGCACGCGGCGCGCATTCACGTTCTACACAACTTCAACCGCGAAAAAAATCTGGAACGATTTGCGACTGAGTTCATTCAACGCGCTGGCCCGCAGTGTGAGAGTTACATCTATGAAAATCCTGTATTGCAACAAGTATAACTACCGCTTCAGCGGGACAGAGGTGTACCTCTTCGAACTCATGGACTTGATGCGCGCGCAAGGCCATGACGTCGCATTGTTTTCGATGGCGAACGAACGCGGCGAAACAACCGCCTACGATCGACACTTCGTTCCCTTCATCGACTTCAAGGGAGAATCGACTCCGTGGCAGCGGGTTCGGCAGGCCGGCCATGCAATTTATTCCACGGAAGCCAGACGACGATTACGCGCGATAATTCGTGAGTTTCAGCCCGACGTGGCGCACGTCCGGAATATCTACCACCACCTGTCCCCATCGATTTTGTGGGAACTGAAAGCGCAAGGAATTCCTGTCATATACCACATCAATGACTTCAAGCTACTTTGTCCAAGCTACAACCTCGTCTCCGAAGGAGAATCTTGCGAAGACTGCAAGGGCGGCGCGTTCTGGCATGCACTGGGCTCACCGTGCTATCCGGGGATGGGCGCGCGTTTTGCGTTGACGGCCGAGGCCTACGCGCATCACTGGCTGGGAACATATCGCAAGTGCGTGGACTTGTTCCTCGCGCCCAGCCAGTTTGTTCGTGACAAGTTTGTCGAGCACGGCTGGGACGGCGGGAAGTTTTCGGTCCTGCAACACTTCCAGAGCGCTCGCGCCATCCCACCGAAATCTGGTGCTGACGCTCCGCTTCTCTATTTCGGCAGGCTTTCGGCCGAGAAGGGGGTGGGAGATCTCTTGCGCGCCATGAAGCAGCTTCCTGATATGCACCTGCGAATCGCCGGGGACGGGCCGCAGAAGGACGAACTGCAAAGGATGGCGAACCGTTTGGGCCTAGCTAACGTTGAGTTTCTCGGCCACGTCGATGCCGCGCAACGAGATTCGCTCATCGCCGAATCGAGGTTCACCCTGCTTCCCTCGCATGCCTATGAAACGCTGGGCAAGACGATTCTCGAATCTTATGCCCTTGCTCGTCCTGTGATCGCGACCGACATTGGATCGCGTCGGGAACTCGTGCGCCAGGGAGAGACGGGTTTCCTCTACCGGTGTGGCGACATAGGCCAACTAACCAGTTCGATCCGGATGCTGTCGGAGACGTCAGGGCTGGCGGAAAGAATGGGCCGCGTGGGGCGCGAATTGGTCATCCGGGAACACGCTCCGGAAGCTCATTACCAAAAAATGTGTCAGTTCTATGCAGACCTAACCAGGAGAAAGGCGGCACGACCACTCCACATGAAGCTAACCACGAGTGCATATCCACTAGAGAAATGCGAGCCGTCCCCTGGCCGTTCAGGGATGCAAAGCGGGGTAAGAGCGGGCAAACCTAAATTAAAAATTGCCTTCATCGGTGGGCGCGGCGTGATCTCAAAGTACAGCGGAATCGAAGCGTACTACGAAGAAGTTGGGAAGCGCCTGGCAAAAATGGGCCACGAAGTGACTGTTTATTGCCGGAATTACTTCACTCCGGAACTGAAGTCGCATCAGGGCATGCGCCTCGTGAGATTACCGACCATTCGCTCGAAGCATTTCGAAACGGTGCTCCACACTCTGTTTAGTACGGCGCATGCACTGACTCAGAAATTCGACATCGTGCATTATCACGCGCTCGGACCCGCACTTTTTTCATTTCTGCCGCGCATAGCGGGAGCGAAGACGGCAGTCACGGTTCAGGGCTTGGACTGGCAGAGGAAGAAGTGGGGAAAAATCGCAGCGGCCGTGCTGCAGGCGGGAGAGATGGCCTCCGTGCGCCTTCCGAATGGGACGATGGTGGTTTCCCAGGCACTGCAGCAGCGATATCGAGAACATCATGGAAAAGAGTCGTTCTATGTACCGAATGGCGGTGTTCTCCGGGAGCGCAGCGTTCCACGAAAAATTCTGGAATGGGGGCTGGAACCGGGGAGATATGTCCTGTTCCTGGGGCGGTTCTCGCCAGAGAAGGGATGTCACTTGCTGGTCCGCGCATTCGAGCAGATCGATACAGATGTAAAGCTCGTCATGGCCGGGGCAGGGAGCTACTGCGATGACTATAGTCGCGAACTGCGCACACATCAGAGCGACCGTATTCGAATGCTTGATTGGGTTTCCGGAGAGACGCTCGATGAACTGCTGACCAATGCCATGATTTTCGTGCTTCCCTCCGATATGGAAGGACTGTCATTGGCGTTGCTCGATGCTATGGGGGCGAGCCTTTGTGTGCTCACCAGTGACGTTCCAGAGAACAGGGAGGCTATCGGCGGTGCGGGATTCACATTCGAGAGCGGGAGCGCGGACGATCTGGCGGAGCGACTCCGTTTTCTGATCGCGAATCCGTCTGTGAGAGTGGCAGCCGGGGAGTCGGCGAGACGACGAGTGGAGGAGCACTACCAATGGCAAACCATCGCCGAAAACATCGAGCAAGCCTACTTCAAGATTTTGGGATTTGAACAACAGAACCCAATTCTAAGAAGAGTAGATTTTCCGGCGGCGGACGTCGAAGAAGAAAGGCCTGCCGAAAAGCAGGCGGTGTAAAGAACCTGGCAGTGTGTGCGAAGTACGGGCCAATCTCGTCCTTTTTTATTACAATCAAAGGTTGAAGTCACTCCGGTTAGCGCAGCGATGACTTCGACCTTTTTCTCGCATGCAAGATCGGATTCTCGTCACTGGTGGCGCAGGATTTATCGGATCGAACTTTATCTTGCAGGCAATGCGAGACGGATCGTCGTCCGTCCTCAATTTTGACAAGCTCACGTATGCAGGCAATCCCCACAATCTTGAGAGTGTCACGCACGATCCGCGGTATAGCTTCGTAAAGGGAGATATCTCCGATCGCGCGACCCTTCAGGATCTGCTGAAAAAACATGAACCGCGGGCGATCGTGCACTTCGCTGCCGAGAGCCATGTGGACCGGTCCATCCGCGGACCGGATGCGTTTGTTCAAACGAATATCCATGGGACGTTCGCGCTTCTGGAAGAGACTCGCTCCTATTGGAGCGCGCTCACCGCAGGCGATCGAGACAATTTCCGATTTCTTCACGTATCGACGGACGAGGTGTACGGATCTTTAAATCCTGGCGATGCTGCGTTTTGCGAAAAGACGCCTTACGCTCCGAACAGCCCGTATGCCGCGTCCAAAGCGGCATCTGATCATTTGGTCCGGGCCTATCATCACACCTATGGACTTCCGACCGTGACCACGAACTGCTCCAATAACTACGGCCGGTACCAGTTCCCTGAGAAACTGATCCCGCTGATGATCTTGAACGCGCATGACCGCAAGCCGTTGCCTGTCTATGGGGACGGGAAGAATGTCCGCGACTGGCTGTATGTTGAGGACCATTGCGAGGCGCTCCGGGTGGTGCTTCAGCATGGCAAACCAGGAGAGACCTATAACATCGGCGGCTGCAATGAGAAGACGAATCTGGAAATCGTTGAGGCTGTTTGCGACCTAGTGGATGAAATGGCTCCGCAACCAGGGTCAACGCGGAGACATCTGATTACCTTCGTGAAGGATCGTCCCGGCCACGATCGTCGGTACGCGATCGATGCGCGCAAGATTCAGAGCGAACTCGGATGGAAGCCGAAGGAAACGTTTGAGAGTGGACTTCGAAAGACGGTGCAGTGGTATCTCGAAAACGAGGCCTGGGTGCGCGACGTCACCAGCGGAACTTACCGGCAATGGATTGCGACGCATTATGCCGGCTAGTCGAAAAGCGACTGAATGATGAGAGAGAGCACGAAACATAAGGGCATCATCCTGGCAGGTGGTTCCGGTACGCGGCTTTATCCGGTAACGCAGGCCATGGGCAAGAGCCTGCTGCCCGTTTATAACAAGCCGATGATTTACTACCCTCTGTGCACGCTTATGCTGGCGGGAATTCGTGACATCCTTGTTATTTCGACGCCAGAGGATTTGCCAAAATTCAAGGGCCTGCTGCGGGATGGAAGCCAATTCGGAATCCGACTTGAATACCTTGAACAACCGAAGCCGGAAGGAATCGCGCAGGCGTTCATCCTGGCGGAAAAATTTCTAGATGGAAGCCCGTGCGCCCTTGTGCTGGGCGACAATATTTTTTACGGGCACGACCTCGCGAAGGATCTGCGTCGTGCGGTGGAGATGGTGCAGGGAGCCCGAGTCTTCGCGTACCGGGTGCATGACCCGGAGCGCTATGGAGTCGTGGAATTTGATACAAACGGGCGTGCTTTAAGCATTGAAGAAAAACCGAGCAAACCCAAGTCAAAATATGCTGTCACGGGTTTGTATTTTTACGACGATCAGGTTGTCGAGATCACGAAATCCCTTAAGCCGAGCGCGCGCGGGGAGCTCGAAATCACGGATGTGAATCAGTCGTACCTCAAGAAAGGGCAACTGGAAGTTGTAGTGATGGGTCGAGGAATGGCTTGGCTCGATACCGGTACGCACGAGTCTTTGATGGATGCTGCGCTATACATTCAGGCGATTGAAAAGAGGCAGGGGCTGATGGTGGCGTGCCCGGAAGAAATCGCGTATCGATCAGGCTATATTACGGCGGCAGAAGTAGAGCGAGTTGGAAGCTCGATGAAGAACAGCAGTTATGGCGCCTATCTGCTGCAGTTGTTGCGAGAAAGGATATTCTGAGATGAATGCGGCTCCAACTATGCAGGCTGTGATCGACCCAATCAAGAAGATAGCGACGTCGTTGCCGGGTGTGTTCGTGCTCGAGCCCCGCGTGTTTGGCGACGAGCGAGGCTTCTTTCTTGAGAGCTACAGCGAAAAGGTGTTTGCGGAAATCGGCATTCCCGAGAGATTTGTGCAGGACAATCACTCATACTCAACGCGGAACGTATTGAGAGGGTTGCATTACCAGATCCAACATCCGCAAGGGAAGTTAGTACGTGTGGGCGATGGAGAAATTCTGGACGTCGCTGTCGATTTGCGGAAGACTTCTCCGACATTCGGGAAATGGGAGGCGGTACGCCTGTCAGGCCAAAACAAGCGAATGATGTGGATCCCGGCTGGATTTGCACATGGCTTCCGCGTGATTTCTCCGACTGCGCATGTTCTCTACAAGGCGACGGATTACTATGCTCCGGAATTCGAGCGCACGCTCGCGTGGGACGATCCTGATCTGAAAGTTAATTGGGAATTAGATGGCGAACCTACCGTCTCCGCGAAAGATCAGCGCGGCGCGTCTTTGCGGACCGCCGAGACCTTCGAGTAGCCTGCGGAATTCTCATCCATGAAAGTAATGATCCTTGGAGCCACCGGCCTTCTGGGCAAAGCCCTCGTGCGAGAGTGGACCGGCGACCAGATCCTGGCATTGGGTTCGCGAGACGTCGACATTCGCGATGCGGCGCGAGTGCATGCCAGCGTGCAAAGTTTCGCGCCTGACTGGGTGATTCTTTCCGCCGCTTACACCGATGTCGATGGATGCGAAAGCCATCGCGACCTGGCTTACGCCGTGAATCGCGACGGCGCCGTTAACGTCGCCGAAGCAGCAAAAGCCACACCGTCCAAATTACTATTTCTGAGTTCGGATTACGTATTCGACGGGAAAAAGAAATCACCATACGAAACCAGCGACGAGCGCAACCCTCAGAGTGTTTATGGAAAGTCGAAGGCTGAGGCGGAAGTGCGATTGCTGGAAATCTTGCCCGATTGCTGTATCGCCAGAACCTCGTGGCTCTTTGGAGTGGGCGGCAAATGCTTTCCCGATACGATTCTAAAGCTGGCGGCGACCCGTCCGGCGCTCGATGTGGTGAATGATCAGCGCGGATGTCCCACGTACACCGTAGACCTCGCAAGAGCGATCGCGGAGTTGTGCCGAAAAAACGCGTCTGGAATTGTGCACATCAGCAACGGCGGCGACTGTTCGTGGTTTGAGTTTGCTTCAGCAATTGTGAAGAAAGCAGAACTGTCGGCTGAGGTTCGGCCTGTCAGCAGCCAGCAGATGCCGCGTCCAGCGGCCCGTCCGGCGTATTCTGTGTTGTCGGGGGCGAGCCTTAACAATTATGGCGTGGAAATGCCTACATGGCAGGGTGCGCTCGATCGGTATATCGGCGAGCGCAATGCATGATCCGGCGCGGGATTGCGTCGCCCATGACACACTGTTAGGATGCCGCGGGGTTTCAGCCAAGTGAAGTCCATCCAAAATTACATCGATGGGAAGTTCGTTCGCGGCAAACAGGAGTTTGCCGACGTGAATCCCGCTGACGGAACGGTAATCGCGCAGGTTTCGGAAGCAGACTCGTCGATGGTGGATGCGGCAGTTCATGCGGCCCGCTCGGCAGTGAACGGAGAGTGGAGTCGCCTCACAATCCGGGAACGTGCGGCACGATTGCATAAGGTGGCCGATGCGATCGAGGCGCGCTTCGATTGTTTTGTTGCTGCTGAAGTGGCTGACACCGGCAAGCCTATCGCGCTTGCTTCGAAATTGGATGTGCCGCGAGCGGCAGCCAACTTCCGCGTCTTTGCTGATCTAATTCGAACGGCGGGCCTGGAATCATTTCAGACCGAAACTCCCGACGGGAAAAGCGCGCTTAATTATGCCGTCCGCAAGCCGCTCGGTGTCGTCGGAATTATCACGCCATGGAATCTTCCGTTGCTGTTACTGACATGGAAGGTCGCTCCGGCGATGGCTTGCGGGAATGCTGGTAGTGGTGAAGCCCTCAGAGGAAACACCCGCGACCGCTACGCTGTTGGCAGAGGCGATGCAGGATGCCGGAATTCCGGATGGGGTCTACAACGTCGTCCACGGATTTGGGCCGAAGTCGACGGGAGAATTCTTAACGCAGCATCCTGATGTCAACGCCGTGACGTTCACGGGCGAATCGCAGACGGGAGCCGCGATCATGAAGACGGTCGCTGCCTCCGTGAAGCCGGTATCGTTTGAATTGGGCGGCAAGAATGCAGCGATTGTCTTCAGTGATTGCGATTTTGAGGAGACCGTCGACGGAATCGCTGACGCGGTATTTTTGAATACCGGACAGGTGTGCCTCTGCGCTGAACGAGTTTATGTTCAGCGGCAAATCTTCGATCGCTTCGTGAATGCGCTGAAAGTAAAAGCGGAGAAGGTGCGAATTGGGTCCCCTCTTGATACCAATACAGAGATGGGTCCGCTGATTTCGGCGCAGCATCGCGAGAAGGTACTGTCTTATTACCAACTGGCGAAAGAGGAAGGCGCGACCGTGGTCACGGGCGGCGGAGTTCCGAAGTTCGGCAACTCGCTTGACGGCGGGTTCTTCATTCGGCCGACCATCTATACTGGCTTGCCGGAATCTGCGCGTTGCGTGAAAGAAGAAATTTTCGGACCGGTGTGCCACGTCGCTCCGTTTGACGACGAAGATGAAGCGGTCAATATGGCTAACGACACGAAGTATGGTCTTGCGGCCTCGGTGTGGACGTCGAATCTTAAGGGTGGCCATCGCGTAGCGCAGCGCATGAATGTCGGGATCACCTGGGTGAATTGCTGGTTCTTGCGCGATTTGCGGACTCCGTTCGGAGGGGTCGGCCTTTCAGGAATCGGGCGTGAAGGCGGAATTCACTCGCTGAACTTTTATTCGGAATTGAACAACATCTGCATCCGGTTGTAGGGAATCGATGGTAATTACGAAGGGCAAAGTCGTCGAGGGCAAGGCCAAACCACGCGGTCGATATCCGCATGTGAAGCGAGCCGGAGATTTCCTAATCGTCTCAGGCACCAGCGCGCGCCGCGCCGATAACTCGATCGCCGGAGCAGATGTTGATGAATTGGGGACGACGCGACTGGATATTCGAGCGCAGACGTTGGCAGTTCTCGAGAATATTCGAGATATTCTCGGCTCGGTTGGCGCGGCGCTTGAGGATATCGTCGAAGTCACGTCGTATCTGGTGAACATGAATGATTTTGGCGGGTATAACGAAGTCTATGGCAACGTTTTTCGATCATGAGGGGCCGGCGCGTACAACGGTTGCCGTCCACCAGTTACCTCATCCGCATCTGCTGATCGAAATCAGAGCCGTTGCGTACAAGCCGGAGAAATAGGAGCCACCATGCCGTCCATCAAGAATCTAAAAGCGTTCAACTTTCAGCAGTGGATCGACGAGAACAAAGAGAAGTTCAAGCCTCCGGTCGGCAACGCGCAGGTGTGGGAAGACGGCGAGATGATGGTGACGGTGGTGGGCGGTCCAAATGCGCGGCGTGACTACCACGATGATCCTACAGAGGAATTTTTCTATCAGCTCAAGGGTGATATTTTCCTGCGCCTGATGGAGACACCTGGCAAACCTCCCCTCGAGGTTCCAATAAAAGAGGGAGAGATTTTTCTGCTGCCCAAGCACATGCGGCATTCACCGCAACGGCAGGCCGGGAGCATTGGCGTTGTCGTGGAGATGCCTCGTCCTGAGGGCGCGGTCGACGCATTCGAGTGGTACTGTCAGAATTGTCATCAACTGGTGCACCGTGCCGAGGTGCGACTGAAGAGTATCGTTCGCGATCTTCCGCCACTATTTGAGCAGTTCTACGGCAACGAAAGCGTGCGCAAATGTAAACATTGCGGAACGGTTCATCCGGGCAAATAATAAGAATGCCTGTCATCGATATTCACAACCACTTCTTTCCGCGCACGTGGCCTGACCTGGCAGCGCGCTATGGAACGCCCAATTGGCCTTGGATCAAGCACACCGAGCCCGGGAAAGCCGACATCATGCTCGGCGATCGCTTCTTCCGGCACATTTATTCCGCGTGCTGGGATCCTGAAGTACGCCTGCAGGAGATGGACCGCGATGGAGTGGACGTGCAGGTGATGTCGGCCACGCCGGTGCTGTTTGCGTACGACCGTCCCGTAGAACACGCGCTCGATTGTGCCCGCTTATTCAACGATGCAGCACTCGAACTTTGCTCAAATGGCCAGGGTCGGCTCAAGTCGCTTTGCCAGGTACCGCTGCAGGATATCGATGCGTCGTGCAAAGAACTCACCCGGTGTATGCGCGCTGGTCATCTCGGAGTGCAGATAGGGAATCATGTTGGCGACAAGAATCTCGACGATCCCGGCATCGTGACCTTCCTGCAACACTGCGCCGATGAGGGCGCGGCCGTGTTGGTGCATCCATGGGACATGCTGGGGCAGCATCGAATGCCGAATTACATGATGCCGTGGACCGTTGGAATGCCTGCGGAAACGCACCTCGGCATCGTCGCCATGATTATGGGAGGCGCATTCGATAAGTTACCATCGAAGCTGAAAATCTGTTTTGCACATGGTGGCGGAAGTTTCGCGTTCCTGCTGGGTCGGTTGCGGAATGCATGGGAGCATCATCCGGTAGCGCGCGGGGTTTGCCGGTTGCCGCCGGATCAGTATGTGAATCGATTTTCGGTGGACTCGGCAGTTTTTGATCAGCGCGCACTGCAATTTCTCGTCGACACAATGGGAGCGGAGCGGGTGATGCTCGGGTCGGATTATCCGTTTCCGCTCGGGGAGCACGGCATCGGATCCTTGATTCGATCAAGCCAGTTGCTTTCAACGGCGAAACAACAGTTGTTAGGAGCGAATGCAGAGTCTTTTTTCGGAATACAAGCGGGTCAAGCAGCACCGAATCAGAGCCAACATGGATCCGGTATGGAAATTCCTCCGCATCCGCGTTCGGATCAGCTCACTTACAGTTCGTACCTGGAAGTGTCCGAACTGCTCAAACTGCAGAAACCGCAATCAACGCCGGTTCATCATGACGAACTGTTGTTTATCATCGTGCACCAGACTTATGAATTGTGGTTCAAAGAGTTGCTGCATGATCTCGATGCGGTCGTCGCGAATTTGCAAGGGGCAGGTCAGCATCCGCAGTCGCGGGACGAAGTTTACGAGGCGGCGCGACTGTTGAGACGCTGTACTGAAATCACCCGCGTGCTTGTAGAGCAGTTCACGATCCTGGAAACGATGCTGCCTACGCATTTTCTTGCGTTCCGTGCGAAGCTGGAGCCGGCAAGCGGGTTTCAATCGGAACAATTCCGCGAATTGGAATTTCTATGCGGACTGAAAGATGAAAAGATGCTGCGGTATCACAAGCCGACGCCCGAGGCTCATGCACAGCTGGAACGACGCTTGCGTGAGCCATCGCTGCACCAGGTATTCTTTGAGGCGTTGGCTGCGATGGGAAAACTGGTTGTGGCCAGCGGCGCAAGCGATAGCGAGCGTTTCAGCGCCAGAGCTCGTGCCGTTCTGTCTCTGTATCAGGATGAGCGCAGCAACCGTGACTGGATCGATGTGTGCGAGCGCCTGACGGAATTCGATGAACTCGTAGTGAGCTGGCGGCTTCGCCACATTCAATTAGTCGAGCGCATCATCGGCGTGCGGATGGGAACCGGAGGATCCGCGGGGTCGTCCTACTTAAAACTAACGCTGGATAAGAAATTTTTCCCGGAATTATGGGAAGCACGGACGCTGCTGACGCAGTAGTGCATTAAAAACCACATCGGCCCTCGGTCTCTCTTTCATCATGATCCGCCAATCCGAAACAATCACACTGATCGGAGCCGGCCTCACTGGACCGCTTTTGGCTCTGGGCCTAGTCAAGCGCGGATTCAAGGTGGAAATCTATGAGCGGCGTTCCGACATGCGAAAGGGTGGCGTTAGCGCCGGTCGGTCGATCAATCTGGCGCTGTCCACACGAGGAATTCATGCGCTCTCCGAGGCAGGCCTATGGGGCGAAATGCAAAAGATCATCCTTCCGATGAAGGGGAGGATGATGCACTCGACAGTTGGCGAACTGACATTCCAGCCTTACAGCAAGAATGATTCGGAGGTGATCAATGCGATCTCGCGCGGCGATCTCAATATAGCTCTCATGAATGCGGCTGAACAGCAAGGTGTGAAGATTCACTTTCAGCTGGGTTGCAAGGGCTTCAGTCTCAAGACCGGAATGATTCAGCTGCGAGATGAACAGACTGGCGAACGTAAGGAGGTAAAGACCGACATCGTGATCGGTTGTGACGGCTCTGCGTCAGCGGCTCGCGCAGAGATGTTGAAGCGGAATCGATTCAACTTTTCGCAACAATATCTTGATTACGGTTATAAAGAACTGACCATTCCAGCGATTCAGAACCGGAAATACGCGATCGATCCCGGGGCTCTGCACATATGGCCCCGCGGCAACTATATGCTGATCGCGCTGCCTAATGTCGACGGCACATTCGGATGCATCTTATTTCTTCCGTTCGAGGGGAATGACAGTTTTGCGGAGCTGACGACCGGCGGCGCTGTGACTAGATTTTTCCGAACACGCTTTCCAGACGTGATTCCGCTTATGCCTGATCTGGTGGAGAACTTTTTTGCCAATCCGACCGGGAGCATGGTGACGGTCAAATGCTTTCCATGGCAGGCAGATGGGCGGGCGTTGTTGTTGGGGGATGCGGCGCATGCGATCGTCCCGTTCTTTGGGCAAGGTATTAATTGCGGCTTCGAGGACTGCGCCATTTTTCTAGAACTCCTAGATCGGCACGGCGCGAATTGGGAAGCGGTATTTACCGCTTTCGAGAAGTCGCGCAAGGCAAATACGGATGCGATCGCCGATCTGGCTGTGGAGAATTTCATCGAGATGCGGGACCGTGTCGCCGACCCGCGATTTCTTTTCCGCAAGAAGGTGGAGTTCGCGCTACAGGAGCGGTTCCCAGACGTATTTGTGCCAAAGTATGCAATGGTGACATTTCACCGTGTGCCATATGCCACCGCGATGCAGAGAGGAATTATTCAGGATCGGATTCTCTCAGAGCTTTGCGATCCGATCGAACGGATCGAAGATCTCGACTGGAATAAAGCGGAGCGGCTTATGCTCTCGGAACTCACTCCTTTGGAGCTTTCTTGAGTCCATCCGAATTCGAAATCGGTGCAGAGTTTGCGAAGGCGATGGACGATCGAGATCCGCTCTCGCATTTTCGTGAGCGTTTTCATTTTCCGAAAACCCGCACTGGCGAGGACTACATATATCTGTGCGGCCACTCACTCGGGCTGCAGCCACGCACCGCTCGCGGCTACGTGGAGCAGGAACTCCAGGACTGGGCGGATTTAGGTGTCGAAGCGCATTTCCACGGCAAGAACCCGTGGATGCCATATCACCGATTGCTAACCGAACAAACCGCCACACTAGTCGGAGCGCTTCCGCTCGAAGTGGTCGTCATGAATTCGCTGACGGTGAATCTCCACCTGATGATGACTTCTTTCTACCGGCCGACGAAGCAAAGACACAAAATTGTCATCGAGGGAGGGGCGTTCCCATCCGATCAGTATGCGGTGAAATCGCAAATTGTCTTGCATGGCCTCGATGTCGCTTCATCGCTTATCGAACTGAATCCCCGTGACGGAGAGTTCGTTCTACGCGATGAAGATATCTTGTCGGTGATCGAGCGCGAAGGCGATGCTGTTGCCCTCATTATGCTGGGCGGAGTGAACTACGTGACGGGGCAGTCGTTTGATATGCGAGCCATCACCGAAGCCGGTCATCGGAAAGGATGTGTCGTCGCCTTTGATCTGGCTCACGCTGCGGGCAATGTTCCGCTTCGGCTTCACGATTGGGACGCGGACTTCGCCGTTTGGTGTAACTACAAGTACTTGAACGGAGGTCCCGGGTGCGTTGCGGGTTGCTTTGTGCACGAGCGACATTGTCGGAATGAGAGTCTGCCACGTCTGGCCGGCTGGTGGGGACATGAAGAAAAAATCCGTTTCCAGATGGGCTCTCAGTTCCGACCGATGCAGGGCGCGGATGGCTGGCAACTCAGCAATCCGCCGATTATGGCGCTTGCTCCGGTTCGCGCATCTCTCGAGATTTTCTGCGAGGCCGGGATGGAGAACCTGCGAGCGAAGAGCATCTCGCTGACCGCCTACCTGGAGTTCTTGCTGAGCCAGGTGAACCCGGCGAAGTTCCGTATCGTCACTCCGCCCGAACAACATCGCCGAGGCGCGCAAATCTCCATAAGGTTAGTTGAGCGTGGGCGCGAGTTCTGCGATGCGTTAGCTGAAGCAGGAGTCCTCGGAGACTGGCGTGAGCCGGATACTTTTCGAGTGGCTCCGGTGCCGCTATATAACTCGTACGAGGATGTCTTCCGTTTCGTGAAGCGATTTTCCGCAGCGATCGGATAAACGTTTCGTTCCGACAGCCTGCGCGAGCATTGATTTGCAACCGCGAAAGTTCATCGCAAAATCGAGTCGGAGCCGGTCGGCTTGACCTCTGAGAAGCGGTTGAATACATTGAGTAGCCGGCCTGTCCGAGCTATCGAGGCATAAAATCTGATGACAGCAAAAACTCCTCCGAAGAAGACGGGCCTTCGCCAAAAGGCTCAACTCATGTCCGCGTCTGAGATTGAGCGAACGCTGGTGCGGCTGGCGTACGAGATTGTAGAAAAAAATAGCGGAGTAGAAAGCCTGGGTCTGGTTGGAATTCGCCGCCGCGGAGTGCCGATTGCAGACCGGCTTGGCAAAATCATCACTCGAATTGAGAATGCAAAAGTGCCCGTGGGAACGTTGGATATCACATTTTACCGGGATGATTTGTCCACGCTAGGCGAGAAGCCAGTCGTGCAGGAAAAAGAGATCGGCTTTGACATTGAGGACAAGAATATCGTCCTGGTCGACGACGTTCTTTACACAGGGCGGACGACTCGGGCGGCGCTCGATGCGTTGTTCTCGCATGGGCGGCCGCGGAGAGTTCAGTTGTGCGTGCTGATTGATCGAGGACATCGCGAAATTCCTGTCGAGGCCACTTATGTCGGCCGTCATGTGCAAACGACGGATAACGAAGTGATCGAAGTCAAACTCACCGAGGTCGATGACGCGGAAAAAGTTCTGATGATGGAGCGATAACTTAAAGGTCGCAAAAATAAAGGACGGTAGCTATTGCTACCGTCCTTTGCTTTTTAACAACGAGTGCTACGCGATTCTTGTGCAGACCGACTTTGTCTGGGTGTAGAGGTTAAGAACGTCGTGCCCCATTTCGCGACCCCAGCCGGACTGCTTGTAACCTCCGAACGGCATGGCAGCGTCGAAGATGTTGTAGCAGTTGATCCAGACGGTGCCGGCGCGAAGTTGCTCGGCCATGCGATGGGCCTTGCCAATGTCGCGGGTCCAGACGGCTGCGGCAAGTCCATAGTCACTATTGTTGGCGCGCGGGATAATTTCCTCCGGATCGTTAAACGGCATCGCCGTGACGACCGGTCCGAAGATCTCCTCCTGCACTACTTTCATGTTTTCCTGAGTGTTGACCAACACCGTCGGCTCGACAAAATACCCACGGTCGCCGGACTTCTGGCCACCAGCCATGGCTTTTGCGCCTTCGGAGAAGCCTGCCTCGAGATATCCGCAGACTCGAGTGAGTTGCTCTTGAGAGACCAGGGGGCCCATCTGGGTGTCAGGATCCAAGCCGGACCCAACTTTGATCTTTCTGGCGTGGTCGGCGACTCCCTCGACTACCTGGTCGTAAACTGACTTCTCAACGTAGAGGCGGGAGCCCGCGCAACAACACTGGCCGTGATTGAAGAAGATAGCGCTGGCTGCGCCGGGGATCGCGGTTTCTAAATCTGCGTCCTTGAATACGACGTTGGGAGATTTTCCGCCAAGTTCCAGCGAGACTTTCTTCAAGTTGCCGGCGGCAGCGTGGACGATCAATTTGCCGACTTCTGTCGATCCAGTAAAGGCGACTTTGTCCACGTCAGGATGAGCAGCCAGTGCTGCTCCGGCCGTTTCGCCATACCCGGGGACGACATTTACGACGCCCTCAGGAAATCCTGCCTCCATGATCAGTTCGCCGAGTCGCAACGCGGAGAGCGGTGTTTGTTCGGCAGGCTTCAGCACGACAGTGCATCCCGTCGCAAGCGCCGGCCCAAGTTTCCATGCGGCCATCAGGAGTGGGAAGTTCCAGGGAATGATTTGTCCAACGACTCCAACGGGTTCGCGCAATGTATACGCGAGATATTTCGCGCCCGGGGTGTAGGGCACAGAAAGCGGAATCGTGTTGCCTTCAATTTTTGTGGCCCACCCTGCCATGTAGCGGAATAGATCCACTGCCAGGGGAACGTCAGCCGCCTTCGCGATGCTGAGAGGCTTTCCGTTATCGAGGCTCTCGATATAACCAAACTCTTCCGTATGCTGTTCGAGCAGATCGGCAAGCTTCCAAATCAAACGTCCGCGCTGCGAGGCAGTCATCTTGCGCCACGGGCCATTATCGAAAGCATTGCGCGCTGCTTTTACGGCGCGGTCGATATCCTCGCGATCACCTTCCGCGACGTGTGCCAGCTCTTCGCCCGTTGCGGGATTATAGGTAGGGAAAGTCTTTCCGGATGCGGCGTTGACCCACTTGCCATTGATCAACATCGTGCGCGGTTTGTCGATGAACTCCGCGACTTGCGGATGAATCTGTGGGGAAACTGCGATGCCCATACTTCCTCCTTGGTCGACCTGGACTTGCAGAGAATAATGCCGGGCTAAATGAAGACCGGGGTATGCTAGCGCCGAAGAGAGACAAAAAGCAACGTCGTGGGACTGTTTTACAGAGAGTCTATTCTCCGTAAGGAACCCAGATGTTCTTGACCTGGGTGGCGTGCTCCAGAAGCCATCGACCTTCGACGATCTTTGAATCGAACCAATCGATGGTGCGTCCTTCATTTGTCCAAACTTGTTTCAGATTGCCGACCGACATTGCTTTGGCCGAGGTACACGTCGCCTCATCTCCGTAGCACCAAATAGCGTCGATGTCGTCGTGCTCCGCGAGAGTCTTGAGAAGCTGAGAAACGTATCCGGTCACGAGATTAACCGCGCCGCCAGGGAGATCGCTGGTGTCGAACACTTGATAGAGATCCGCCGCGATGAGCGGATACTTCTCCGAAGGAACCGCGACAATTGTGTTGCCCATGGCGAGCAACGGCATTGCCAACGAGATGAATCCCAATAGAGGAGCTTCGGAAGGGCAGATCAGACCGACAGTTCCCAATGGTTCATTCATCGCGATTGCGATGTTACGGAACGGAGGATTGTGCACAGTTCCATCAAACTTGTCGGCCCAAGCGGCGAAGGAAAAAATTCGTTCGATGCCTAGATCAACTTCGAGAGCAGCCCGTTTCTCGCCCACAACCGCCGCGAGGCGTTTGTAGATGTCATCTTTCCGCAGAGACAAATTTTCCGCACAGTAATAAAGCACTTGAGCGCGATTGTGAGCCGTGCTCTTCGCCCAGCTTGCCGCCTTGCGCGCGGCTTCTACCGCGTTACGAATATCTTTGCGATTTCCCAGTGGCGCCTCGCCCAAGAGGTGACCATCTTGTGAGCGCACTTCGAAGCTGTAGCCTGAATCGGGGCGTGCTTGTTTGCCGCCGATGTAAAGCTTTACCGTGCGATCAATCGCGGGAGCGCTGGTGTCTGCTGCATTCTCGTGAGATTTCGCTGGAACCGGAGGCGCGGAAAGCTTCACGGCCTTCTTCAGCCACGTCGGCTCCAGATATTCGAGAAGGCCTTCGCGGCCGCCTTCGCGACCAAATCCGCTTTCCCGATATCCACCGAATCCGCACGCGGCGTCGAACATATTCGTGCAATTCACCCACACAACGCCGGCCTTGATCTGCGCAGCCACGTGAAGAGCTACGTTGATGTTCTCACTCCACACGCAAGAAGCAAGACCGTACACGGTGTTGTTCGCGAGTTCCACAGCCTCGTGCGGCGTGCGGAAGGTCATCGCCGCCAGGACGGGCCCGAATATTTCCTGCTGCGCGACGATGGAAGTTGGATGAACATTGCTCAGCAAAGTTGGCGGATAGTAAAAGCCTCGCGATGG
Source organism: uncultured Acidobacteriota bacterium (assembly GCA_963819455.1). GTDB lineage: Bacteria > Acidobacteriota > Terriglobia > Terriglobales > Acidobacteriaceae > Sulfotelmatobacter. The sequence goes on along the minus strand of CAWFWF010000002.1, from coordinate 117,844 downwards.
CAGTGTGACTTCAGGTTGCCAGCAGGTAGCCCCTTCCGCGATTCCCTGTGCCACCATTCGCTCGATCCGCTCTAGCTGAACCTTCGCGACAATGGCCCCAATATCGATTGCCTTATCAAGCGGGGGGCCGATTCGCAGCGTGCTCATACGATCGCGAATCTTCGACACCAAGGGTTCCGCAATACTTTCCTGCATTAACAGACGAGAACCCGCGCAGCACACTTGTCCTTGATTGAACCAGATGCCATCGACGAGGCCCTCAACTGCACTGTCGAGATCGGCGTCTTCGAAAATGATGAAGGGAGATTTCCCTCCTAGCTCAAGAGAGAGACGTTTGTGGGTCGGGGCCGTCGCGGCACGGATAGCTCGCCCGACTTCGGTGGAACCGGTGAACGCAATTTTGTCGACGCCGGAATGCTTCACGAGCGCTTCGCCCGTGGCACCATCGCCAGTGAGGATATTGACGACTCCGGGTGGCAGACCGGCCTCCACGCAAAGTTCAGCGAAAACAAGGGCCGTAAGCGGTGTGAATTCGGCAGGCTTCAGCACTACCGTGTTACCTGTCGCCAGTGCCGGGGCGATTTTCCACGCCAGCATCAGGAGCGGAAAATTCCACGGAATGATTTGTCCTACAACACCGCATGGAGCATGGTCGGGAAATTCGCGTTCGAGCAGTTGAGCCCAGCCTGCATGATGGTAAAAATGACGCGCCACCAACGGTATATCGATATCTCGGCTCTCGCGAATCGGCTTCCCGTTGTCCATTGTTTCGAGGACCGCGAGCAGTCTCGAATGTTTTTGAATCAACCGCGCAAGGGCGTAGAGGTAGCGCGCTCGAATGTGCGGAGTCAGAGCCTGCCATTTGGGAGCGGCAATCCGCGCGGCCAGGACCGCGGCATCGATGTCCGCCGGGCCACCTTGGGCGACGGTCGCTAGTTTTTCGCCATTCGAGGGATCGAGAGTGTCGAAGTATTCACCAGCAACCGGCGGCCGCCAGCCGCCATCGATGAACATTCCGAATCGACGTTCGTGGAGGTCGAGCCACGAGAGCGCCTCTTTTGAATCTTCGGGAGCCGGACCGTACTCCATAGTGACGAATTTGTCGGCTATGCTCATTCGGCCTCGTGCAATCTTTCAGCCATCACACTTACGCGAGTGGATGGCGATAGTCCGCGGAATATCGTCCGGTGGCGAAATGGTCGAGTTGACGTTCGATGTCTCCCAGAAGCCCGCTCGCTCCAAAGCGAAACATTTCGGCTCGCAGCCACGAATCGCCCAGCTCTTCTTTCATCATCGCCAGCCAGTCGATCGATTGCTTTGCCGTTCGGATACCGCCAGCCGGCTTGAATCCTACGGCCATCCCAGTTTGCTGCGCATACTCGCGAATGGCGCGAACCATCACGAGGCTGACGGGAAGCGTTGCGTTTGTCGGTTCTTTGCCGGTAGAGGTCTTGATGAAATCGGCGCCGGCCATCATGGCTACGAAGCTGGCACGTTCGATATTGCGCAGCGTGAGGAGATCTCCTGTGCCGAGAATTACTTTCATGTGCGCGTGGCCGCAGGCTTGCTTGAACGCCGCAACTTCGTCGTAGAGAGCCTGCCAGCGCCCTCCGAATACGTGCCCGCGCGTAATTACGACGTCGATTTCGTGAGCCCCGGCTTCTACTGATCGACGAATCTCGGCGACGCGCTCGGTCAACGGGGACAGGCCTGCCGGAAATCCAGTAGAGACGGCGGCCACGTGGATGCCACTGCCTTCCAAAGCGTGCAGCGCCGTTTCGATGAACGTGTGATAGACACAAATCGCGGCAACATGGATGTTAAACTCTGCGACGCCGAGCTTGTCGACTAACTCTTGCTGTATCGGATGGCGACCCTTGGCGCAGAGTCGACGGACGCGCTCGTCAGTGTCGTCTCCTGACAGCGTTGTCAGGTCCATGCACGAGATGGCACGCAGAAGCCATGCGGCTTGCCATTCTTTTTTGACGGTCCGTCGGGCTACCTGCGACTGGGCGCGTCGTTCGACCGCACTGGTATTCACGCGAACTTCGCGCAGCCAGTTCAAGTCGAGCGGGATACCAGAATTAGAGAGTAGAGGTTTACCGGCCAGCGAGGCGGTGTGCAAGTCGCTGCTTTGGAGCGGACTTGCCTTAGACGAGGAATGCGAATCTGGGTGATTACCGAACATTGCGCCCCGCTTTGCCGATAGATAGGCATTGTACGGCAGGCGACGGCAGCGCGCGAAGCGTACCGATCAGTCGATCTGCCATGTTCAATGGTGGACAGGAAACCGGGCGATCAGGGTTTACAATGACGCGTCGCGACCCCGCTGGTTCGGAAAGCGAACGGCTGCGTGTTCCTATGATCCAATCTAAAATTTCTGCTGCCGTGCGGAAAAAGCTGGAGCAGGCTGCGTCTAAGGTCATGAAAAATGCGCACGCTCCGTATTCTAATTTCCATGTTGGAGCGGCCATCCTGCTCGCGAACGGCAGAATCATCTCCGGCTGCAATGTGGAGAATGCTTCTTACGGTATGACAAATTGTGCCGAACGCACGGCGATCTTTTCGGCGGTGGCCGAGTTGGGTCCCAAAATTGAAATTCGAGCGGTCGCCGTCACCAACGATCACGCAGTGGCCTGTTCGCCTTGCGGAGCCTGCCGCCAAGTTATCTACGAATTCGGACCCGACGCAATGATCTTTTTCCAAGGTGCCACCGGGCCGAAGCAAGCGCACATCACGGAACTATTGCCGGAAGGATTTCGTCTCCAGTGACTTCGACAAAGTCGTCGGTAGCCTTCCGCGCCATTGACGTTATCCGCAAAAAGCGTGATGGCGTTGAATTGTCGGCGCAGGAGATCGAGGGCTTTGTAAATGCCTACACGTGCGGCGATATTCCTGACTATCAGGTTTCAGCCTGGCTTATGGCAGTGGTTCTTCGCGGCATGACGCGCCCCGAGACTGCGGCGTTGACAGATGCGATGTTGCATTCGGGTGAGGTGCTAGATCTCTCATCCCTGCCTCTCAGAAAAGTCGATAAGCACTCGACCGGAGGTGTGGGAGACAAGACTTCGCTGGTGCTGGCGCCGCTGGTTGCCGCCTCCGGGATTGCCGTTCCAATGATCAGCGGGCGCGGACTTGGTCATACTGGTGGGACGCTCGATAAATTGGAGGCGATTCCCGGATTCAACGTTAATCTTCCAGTTCCTGAATTTCGTCGTCTTCTTGAGGTTTGCGGCTGCGCGATGATCGGCCAAACTGCAGAGATCGCACCTGCAGATCGCAAACTCTACGCTCTGCGCGATGTCACTGGCACTGTTGAGAGTCCCTATTTGATTTGCGCGTCGATCATGAGCAAGAAGCTCGCAGAGGATATCGACGGGCTCGTTCTGGATGTAAAGACTGGCTCGGGCGCCTTCATGAAGAGTGAAAAGGACGCCGCTTTTCTGGCGGAGTTGATGGTTGAGACTGGCGAGCGAATGGGCAAACGGGTGGTTGCGCTTATTACCGACATGGACCAGCCGCTGGGAAAAATGATCGGTAATGCTCTGGAGGTCGTCGAGGTGGTGGAGGTGCTCAGAGGCGGCGGCCCCGATGATCTACGAGAGCTTTGCCTCGAGCTGGCAGGATGGATGCTGCACCTGGGAGGCGTCGCAGGGACGGTTACTGAAGGAAAGAAAAAGAGCGCAGAACTGATCGCTTCAGGTAAGGCTCTCGAGAAGTTTCGGCAAATGGTGGAATTGCAGGGCGGCGATCCCCGAGTTGTCGATGATTTGACCTTGCTTCCTCAGGCAAAACATACCGTTCCAGTTCGAAGTGCCAAGGCAGGATTTGTAGTTTCTATGCAATGCGAGCAGATCGGAAGCGCTTGCGTGATCCTCGGGGGCGGACGTGAACGGAAGGAAGATTCAGTCGATCCCGCAGTGGGTATCGTGCTGCACAAGAAAGTAGGGGACGAGGTTGCCGCAGACGAAGCGCTGGCGACGATTTTCTACAATTCCGATGCGAAAGCGGAACGCGCCCAACAATTAATTCTGACTAGTTGTGATATCTCGGATGTCGCGCCGCCAAAGCGGCCGCTTGTGCATCGGATCATCGAGAAGTCCGGGGAGGCACACTGATGGGACGCTTTACAGGCATTCTGGGTCTCCTGACGATGCTGGGGTTGGCTTACGCATTTTCGACGAATCGCCGGGCGATTCGGGTGAAGACAGTGGCGTGGGGATTGGGGCTGCAAATTGTCTTTGCAGTTTTCGTGCTGAGAGTCGAAGCCGGTCGACGCATGTTTCAAATCGCTGGGGACGCGGCGAATCGACTGTTGAGCTACGCATTTGTCGGCTCTGAGTTTGTATTTGGAGCTCTCGGCAAGCAAGGTTCGAGTTTCGGATTTGTTTTCGCCTTTCAGGTTCTCCCGACTGTCATTTTCATCTGCGCGTTGTTCGCCATTCTTTACCACTACGGTGTAATGCAATTCGTTATCCGCATCGCAGCGTGGGTGATGACGCGGGTTATGGGCGCCAGCGGTGCTGAATCGCTCAATGTTGCGGCCAGCATTTTCATGGGGCAAACCGAGGCTCCGGTCACCATCCGCCCATTCCTGCCGGATTTGACTCGATCGGAGTTGATGACGGTGATGACGAGTGGAATGGCTCATGTTTCTGGCGGCATCATGGCGGCTTACATCGCCTTCGGCATCGAGCCTAAACACCTGCTGAGTGCTGTGATCATGACGGCACCGGGAACCATCCTGATTTCAAAAATGCTGGTCCCCGAGACGGAACAGCCTAGGACGGCTGGTCGAGTCGTGATGAGTGAAGAAGAAATCGAGACCGAGAAGAAAGAGAATCTGCTTGGAGCGATCGCGCGAGGGACTGGCGATGGTTTACATATGGCTCTCAACATCGGTGCCATGCTGATCGCGTTTCTTGCACTCATTGCCCTTCTCGACGGCATCATGCATGGGATTCACAATGGCCTCGCACACTACGGCTTCGCATGGTTTCCCAGTAGCCTGGAAAGCATCTTCGGAGTGGCTTTTGCGCCCATTGCCTGGGTCATCGGAATTCCCTGGCACGACTGCCAGGCAATTGGAAATCTTCTGGGCACGCGCATGGTCTTGAACGAGCTTGTGGCATTTTCGATGCTGGGTCCACAAAGGGCCGCGCTCGATCCCCGTTCTTTTACGATTGCGACGTTTGCGCTTTGCGGCTTTGCCAACCTCAGTTCAATCGGGATCCAGATTGGTGGGATCGGTGCCTTGGCTCCGAATCGAAAAGGGGAACTGGCGGCTTTGGGCTTTCGCGCCATGATCGCCGGAACGATGGCAAACTTGATGTCCGCCTCGATCGCCGGCATGTTGCTTTGATTTTGCAAACTTTCTAACCATACGAGGTATATCCGTGAAACGCTGTTCGCTCGCATTGTGCTGGGTTTTGATTGCAGCTTATTGGAGTTTGGCCGCAGTAAATGCAGGGCCTCCTCAGAGAGTGATCATCGACACGGACCCGGGTGTGGATGACGCCATGGCGATCCTGCTTGCGGTGAACTCACCCGAGTTGAAGGTTGAAGCGTTGACCGTCGTGCCGGGGAACGTCGACGGACGGCAGGGCCTGGACAATGCGTTGAAGATTGCTTCTCTCGCGGGGAGATGCGACCTCATCGTTGCGGGCGGTGCGCAGCATCCGCTGAATCAAAAATTGATTACGGCGCAATATTGGCACGGCCCGAATGGTCTGGCGGGTGTCGAACTGCCGCCGTCGAAGTGTAAAGCGGATTCGCGCTTCGGTCCCGACGTCATCGTTGAACTTGTGCACAAATATCCTCACGAGATCACCCTGATACCCGTAGGTCCGCTGACTAACATTGCGCTCGCAGTTTCACGAGACCCGTCGATTGTTCCGCTCGTTAAGAACATCGTGATCATGGGAGGCTCCATCACCGGAGGAAATGTGAATGGAGCCGCCGAGGCGAACATTTACGGAGACCCTGAGGCCGCTGCGATTGTCTTCAATGCTGGCTGGATGGTAACGATGATCGGCTCCGACGTGGGGGAGCGTACTCTCATCACTCGCAAACACATCACAGATTTGCGATCCATGCACGGCGTAGAGAGTGATTTCATCGGGAAACTCGCGGATTACTATCTCTCGCGCTCGGAGAAGAGCGGGTATGCCGGGGCCGCCATGTACGATCCGCTGGCGGTTGCCACGGCCATCGATCCGAGTCTGGTCACGCTGAAAGAGATGCACGTCGATGTGGAGACCAAGGGAGAGTTCACCCGCGGAGAAACCGTCGCCAATCGCATGGGATCGGATGAAAACAACATCCTGCACGGCGATCACTACGAGATCGATGGGGTCACCGAATTGAAGCCCAATGCGAGAGTCTGCACTGCGTCGGATGCGGAACGCTTCCTGCAGCTATTCGTTAGCCGGATCAAGGGAAGGTAATTTGCGTCGCTAGCCGTTGGCGCGGGCTACGAGCAAAATCGCTAGACCGTAGAACACGAACATCGCTACCAGGTACATCTTGGCTCGAGTGTTTGAGCCTGCGAATTCCTTCCACGCCAGCAGTCCCCATAGCGCAGCTACCATGGGCGCGGACTGGCCGATCGCGTAAGAAATCGCCTGACCGGTCAGCTTGCCCGCGGTCAGATTGAAAACTGTCCCCAGTCCCCAGATGAGGCCACCGAAAAGGCCGAGCAGATGGCCTGAGGGTGGCCCGCTGAAGAATGCACTGAAACTCACAGGCGCACCGACGAGGGGACGCTTCATGAAGTACAGATTCCAAATGAAACAAGAGAGCAATGCGCCAAGGGTCAGGAATACCGCGGCGCTATATGGAGTCAGCGAGTTTCCGCGTGTCATGGAGTACGTCATGAATGGACTCCACAGTCCCATCAAAACTCCGGATACCAGGCAGGTAATGATGCTCTTCCGCGAAACAGTGCGGCCCGTACTGGCCAAACTGCCGTAAGCTTTGCCGTCGAGAATCACGGCAATCAGGGCGCATGCAACTCCGATGCCCAGAAACATCGCACTCCCTTGAGGCTGAAGCGCGTAGTTGAGCACCACGCCGACTACGAGCGCAATTCCAATTGAGACCGGGAAGGCAACAGCCAGCCCGGCCATGTCTATCGCCGCGACGAGCAGCAGATTGGCAAGATTGAAGATCGCCCCGCCCACAAGAGTGGAAATGATGTTGGAGGTGTCGGCGGCGCGGACATTATTCAAGAAACTAGACGCATCGTTTCCCGTGCTCCCCATCGTGAGAGCGAGGATCAAAGAGATCAGAAAGATGCCGATCGCGTAATCCCAATAGAACAATTCGAATCGATAATTCTTCACGCCTTTGAAGGTGTTAGCCCAGGAACCCCAGCAGATTGCACTGGTAATCATCATCAACAGCGCAATCGTCAGACTTGGCGGCGTGAACATTGAGCGCTCCCTTGGAAAACGTGTAACTGTACACTTCTTTCGACGGGCGCCACAAGTCAAAGTTGTGCGACTGGTTTGCTATGCTACGTAGCGTGTCGCGCACTTTTCTCATCGATACCGATACCGCTTCTGACGATGCGGTTGCACTCATCATGGCTCTGCGCGCGCCGGATGTGCGCGTTGCCGCAATCACGGTGGTCGCAGGCAACGTCAACGTTCATCAGGCAACTCGCAATGCGCTGTACACAGCCGAACTTTGCGGCACCAATGTTCCCGTATATACCGGTGCGGAGCGGCCACTGATTCGCACGTATGAAAATGCGACGTGGTTCCACGGGCAGGATGGTCTAGGCGATCATAACTATCCGGCACCGGCGCGGGCTGCTGAAAAACAACATGCGGTCGATGCGATTATCGAAACGATCGATGCGAATCCGGGCCTTGTTCTGGTCACGCTGGGACCGCTGACGAACATCGCACTGGCGGTTTCGAGAAAGCCAGAGATCGTGGGCAAGGTCAGCCGTTGTGTGGTCATGGGCGGCGCGCCCTGCTGCGAAGGGAATGTGACTCCCGCAGCGGAGTACAACATTTGGGTCGATCCCGAAGCCGCGGGCATCGTAATGCGAAGCGGTCTACCGGTGGAATTGATCGGCTGGCACCTGTGCCGGGGCGGCGCAGTGCTGAATAGTAATGACATCGCACTCGTTGAGGGATTCAATACCAAGCTGGCTCACTTTGCGGTCGAGTGCAACAGCCACGCCCGCGTCGCGCTGATGACTCAGACTGGGGAGGACGGAATCTGCCTGCCCGACCCCGTGGCGATGTGTCTCGCACTCGATCCGAGCATAGGGACAGAGTGGAGTGACCATTTTGTTGAGGTGGAGACGAACAGCGAATTGACGAGAGGAATGACGGTGGTTGATCGCCTAAATGTAGCTGCGGACGAACGCAACCGAACTGTGTGGGACGCCGCCGTTATCGGCGGACATAAGGCTCGCGTCTGCTGGACGATTGATAACGGTCGTTGGAAAGAATCCCTGTATAGGGCGCTGCGCTAGCTTTCATCCATTTACCTGCGCATAAGTCGCGCGCCGCAGAAATTCTCCCTGGCCGGCACGGCCCAGAAAATTGCCGCCATCTACAACGATTTTGCCGCGGGATAATACTACGTCCGGCATTCCCGTCACCTGAATTCCTTCGAACATCGAGTAATCAACCCGCATGTGGTGCGTTTTGGCGCTGATCGTGTGCTTGCGGTTGGGGTCGAAAATCACCAAGTCCGCGTCGCTGCCCACTGCGATGGTTCCTTTGCGCGGATAGAGTCCGAATAGTTTTGCCGGAGTCGTCGATACCAACTCTACGAAACGATTCGCGCTGAATCGCCCCGAGGCAACGCCACCGGAATAGATGAGGCTCATTCGATGCTCTACGCCGGGTCCCCCATTCGGGATCTTCGTGAAATCGTCCTTGCCAAGTTCTTTTTGTTCCTTAAAGCAGAAAGGGCAGTGGTCCGTAGAAACAACCTGCAGATGATCGCGCTTCAGTCCATTCCAGAGTCTTTCCTGGTGCCACTTCTCACGTAGCGGAGGTGTGAATACATACTTTGCAGCTTCGAAGCCTGGCGCGTCCATATTTTCGAGAGAAAGATACAGATATTGCGGGCATGTCTCCGCGTAAACGGGAAGGCCGCGATCTCGTGCCTCGCGCACTTTCTCCAGCGCGTCGTTGCAGCTGAGGTGGACGATATAAATGGGTGCGCCCGCCATTTCGGCCAACGCGATCGCACGGGAGGTGGCTTCTGCCTCAGCGGTCGTCGGGCGAGTGAGAGCGTGATATTTCGGCGCTTTCTTTCCTTCCGCTAGAGCCTGCTGCACGATCACGTCGATCGCGCTTCCATTTTCGGCGTGCATGCAAACCAGGCCGCCGTTCTTCGCCGTCATTTGCAGCGCTTTGAAGATGCTCCCGTCGTCGAGCATGAAGACGCCGGGATAAGCCATGAACAGTTTGAAGCTGGTGACGCCTTCGTGCACAAGATCATTCATCTCCGAAAGCTGTCCATTTGCGACGTCGGTCACGATGCAGTGGAAGGCATAGTCACACACCGCCTTGCTGGCGGCCTTCCCCATCCATGTGTCGAACGCTTGCCGGAGTTGCTGGCCTTTGTACTGGATGGCGAAGTCGATTAGCGTAGTCGTCCCGCCATAGGCAGCTGCGCGCGTTCCGGTTTCGAAATCGTCGGCACTGGTTGTTCCGCCGAAGGGCATGTCAAGATGCGTGTGGACATCAATACCGCCGGGGATCACGAGTTTGCCCGACGCATCGAGAATTTTCGCGGCATTCTGAGCGGGAAGTTCTTCGCCGATGGCGGAGATTTTGCCATCACTGATGGCAACGTCTGCCTTGTATGTATCCGTGGCAGTCACGACTGACCCGTTTCGGATGATGGTGTCGAAACTCATCAACGTCTCCCGATGCGTCTGGAATGAGAAGGAGACTATGCTACACTGCCGCCCTTTAGTTCTTCACTACTCTCCGAACCCACTCGCGAAGGGACAGCCATGCATTTTGGCATCACTCTTAAACCTGACCTTTCAGTCGAACGTATAGTGGGGCTGACCCGTGAGGCCGAACGAGTTGGATTCGAGTACGGGTGGATCTTCGATTCACACGTCCTGTGGAAGGAACCATATCCGCTTCTGACGTTGATGGCGACCAATACCGAACGTATGCGACTGGGGACGTGCGTAACCAATCCAGCAACGCGCGACTTGACCGTGACCGCGAGTTTGTTCGCCACTCTCAACCTAATTTCCGGCGGCCGAATGGAACTTGGCATTGGACGCGGTGACAGTTCACGACGCGTCATGGGAAAGAAGCCCGTCAGTTGGTCCCAGTTGGAGGCATCGGTAAAAGAGTTTCGCGACCTGACTTCCGGCAAAGAGGTTGAGCATGAAGGACAACCAACGCGGCTATCATGGGCAAAGGACGCTCCGAGAGTCTGGATCGCCGGCTATGGCCCCAAAGTCCTTCACATGGCTGGACGCGTTGCGGACGGGATCATCTTACAGTTCGCTGATCCGGCGCTGATTGAGTGGTGCATGAGTTTCGTCAAAGAAGGAGCGCGCGCCGCCGGCCGCGATCCCGCATCCATTGAAGTGATGGCTGCTGCGCCGGTCTGGGTTTCGGATGATTTGAATGTTGCCCGGGAGCGCGTTCGGTGGTTTCCGGCGCTGGTCTCAAACCATGTCGTGGATCTGATTCGTCAGTACAGGCCCGAAGACCTTCCTCCCGCCCTGACGTCGTATGTGGAAGATCGCGGAAACTATGATTACAAGCATCACTGTGAAGTCGAAAGCGACAACGCTAGTTTTGTTTCCGACGAAGTAGTGGATCGGTTTTGTGTGTTGGGACCCGCCGAAGCGCATCAGAAAAAGCTGCGCGACTTAGCGGATGCTGGAGTAACGCAATTCAATATCTACCTGATGTGCGGCGATGAAGAACAGAACCTTAAAGATTACGCGGAGCAAGTCCTGCCTGCTTTTTTGCCAGCGAACAAAAGCATGTGACCGATCTACGAACCTTCCTGCGGACCGAGTGCTGCTTGCGGCTGGAAACTCATCAGAATCCAATATGCCGCAAAAGAAATGACAAAGCCCACAAACCAGGAATAGTCGTACAGAAATCGAAGTGAGGGCAGTGCAAGACCCGAGAGTGCTATACCTGCTCCGAGAAACAGTGCACCGATGGCGCTCCAATTGAATCCACGGGAATACTCGTAGCGTCCACCGCGCAAATACAACTCATCGACCAGCAGGACTCGCTTTCGGATTACGAAGTAGTCGCAGATCATGATTCCCGCGACCGGACCGAGAAAAGCGGCATATCCGCCCAGCCATCCAAGAATGAATGTGCGGTAGTTCGCCATCAATTTCCATGGCATCATCGCAACGCCCATGAAGCAAGTGATGATGCCGCCTGCGCGAAAACTGATCTTTCGCGGCCACAGATTGGAAAAATCGTTTGCCGGAGAAACGACGTTAGCGCCGATATTCACGTTCAGAGTGGCGAGTAAGATCGCGATCAGTGAAATAACTACTGCGATGGGGGAATGGAAGCGGCTCAGCAGTTGCACCGGATCCCAGATCGCAGTTCCATAAATCACGACAGTCGCCGATGTCACAACGATGCCGACAAAGGCATAGAGCGTCATCGTTGTGGGCAGAGCGAAAGCTTGTCCAATCATTTGTTCTCGCTGATTGCGGGCGAAGCGAGTGAAGTCAGGGATGTTGAGCGAAACGGTGGCCCAAAATCCGACAGTGCCATTTAACGCCGGAATCAAGAACTTAAGAAATTCAGGAAATGTGTTGAAGCGCGATGGCACCGACAACATTGGACCGAGTCCGCCAGCCGCGTGATAAGCCCATCCTAGAAGTAGAAGTCCCACGCCGAGCAACACGGGAGCGCTGATGCCTTGTAGCTTCCGGATGTATTCAATCCCTTTCAGGACTACAACAAGATTCAGAAACCAAAACGCGAAGAAACAGACCGCCGGACCGTAGGCAAAATTCTTCCAGTCGGGTGCGAGAGTCGACAGCAGGGTGCTAATGGCTTCTCCACCGATCCATGCCTGGATGCCGAACCACCCGCAAGCGACGAGCGCGCGCAAGATGGCTGCAACGTTGGCGCCAAGGACTCCGAATGAGGCCCGTGCAAGAACGGGGAAGGGAACTCCGTACTTGGCGCCGGGATGGGAGTTCAGCAGCATCGGAGCCAGCACGATTACGTTTCCGATGAAGATGGTGACGATGGCTTGCTTCCAATTCATCCCGCCTTGAATCAAACTGGCCGCGAGCATGTAGGTGAGGATGTTCACCGACATCGAGATCCATAGCGCTGCGAAATTGTAGGTACCCCAATGCCGCTGGTCGGCACGCGCGGGCGCGAGATCGTGGTTGTAGAGCGGGCTGGTTTCGATTCGAGACTGGCTCGGCGTGGCGGGGATTGTCACTTTCGCGGCATCCGTTTTTCGTGGAATTAGCTTGTCGGGCTGGAAGACACGCTCTGCGCGGTAATCGGAGCGTAGCTGTCTGGACGCCGGTCGCGGAAGAACTGCCACACCTTGCGGACTTCCGCGATCATCCCAAGATCGAGATCCGCGATAACGACTTCGTCCTTGTCGCGGCTGGCTTGCGCGATGATCTTTCCGCGCGGATTGCAGAAATAACTCTTGCCATAAAACTCACCGATGCTCCACGGCTTTTCGGTGCCGACACGATTGATGGCGCCGACAAAATATCCGTTCGCCACCGCGTGCGCCGGCTGTTCGAGTTCCCACAGATATTCGGAAAGGCCCGCAACCGTTGCCGATGGATTGAAGACAATCTCCGCCCCGTTAAGGCCGAGCACGCGCGCCCCTTCCGGAAAGTGCCGGTCGTAACAGATGTAGACGCCCACTCGGGCGTATTTCGTTTCAAAGACGGGATACCCAAGGTCGCCCGGCGTGAAATAGAACTTTTCCCAAAATCCGGGATGGCAGTGCGGAAGGTGATGCTTGCGATATTTCCCGAGGAAGCGGCCGTCTGCATCAATCACCGCAGCAGTGTTGAAATACACGCCAGGCATGTGTTCCTCGTACACGGGAACGACGATGACCATCTTGTATTTGGCAGCGAGCTTCTGCATCAACTTCGTCGTAGGACCGTCCGGAACGCGCTCGGTCAACTCGTACCAGCGCGCATTTTGCTCCGCGCAAAAATAGGGACCGTAGAAGAGCTCTTGCAAACAGAGGATCTGCGTTTTCTTGCGCGCCGCCTGCTCGATCAGCTTCAGGTGCTTATCGATCATCGCCTTCCGAATTTGCGCTAGAGGGCGGTCGGTGCTGATCGCATTGCTGGCTTGAATCAGGGCGCAGCGGACTGTGCGTGGCATAGATCCTCCGATTCAATGGTAGAGGAACGAAACTATAGCAGAAACATTCCCGTGACTTGGATCGTGTGCTGCCAGTCGTTGACACGATTCCAAGGGCTGCATAGACTCGGTCGTCCAGTGTGTGGAGACTAATGTAATGGCGAAGCGTCCTCGAATTGCAGTGGTGGGCAGTGCGAACATCGACCTGACCACATTTGCTGACCAGTTTCCAAAGCCGGGCGAAACGATCTTCGGTCAAAAATTCGACCTCGGCTTTGGCGGCAAAGGCGCGAACCAGGCAGTGGCGGCGCAACTCTGCGGAGCCGAAGTCTTTATGGTTGCCCGAGTGGGAAGCGACTTGTTCGGGCCGGCGACCATCGAAAATTTCCGCAAACAGGGCATCGATCCCACTCACGTCAGGCAAGTGGAGGGTCTGTCGAGCGGAGTCGCTCCGATCTTCGTGGACTCGAACGGACAAAATCGCATACTCGTCGTGAAAGGTGCCAATGATGCGCTGAAGCCGGCAGATGTCGATGCCGCAGCGGACACTCTAAAATCCGCCGACTGCATTGTGCTTCAGTTTGAGATTCCCATCGAAACCGTTTATTACACAGTCGCGTTTGCGCGGAAACATGGAATCCGTTGCATCGTGAATCCCGCTCCGGCCCAACCCATCGACATGGCTGCATTGAGTGGGCTGGATTATTTAGTTCCGAACGAGAGCGAAGCCGAGACCATCACCGGGATGCCGGTCAAGACAGTCGCGGATGCAGAAGCCTGCGCCAAGAAAATGATTGCGGACGGAATTCAGCGCGTGATCATTACGTTGGGATCGAAGGGATCTTTGCTCGCTACTCGAGATGGATGCCAGCATATCGAGCCATTCCCTGTGAAAAGCGTTGACAGTACCGGAGCGGGTGATGCCTTCATAGGAAGCTTTGCCGTGTTCCTGGGGGAGGGGAAAACTGAGCCGGAGGCCGCTCGTTGCGCGAACCTTTATGCCGGTTTATCCACAACCGGTGTCGGCACTCAAAAATCGTTTTTCGACAGGGCACGCTTCGATTCCGAGCTTGCGAAAAGAGGCTAGCGACGGCCTTAGCAATTGGACTCCGAGCTTCTGTTCGATTTTCCGAAGTCACTCAAATACTTGAGCTTGGCGGCGTACGTTACAAAATTTCCACCGCCGAAATCGCTTGACTTACCGCGGAGCGGCAATTTATAAGCCGTGCTGCGGTCGGATAGACCTCCCAAACTTCATCTGGAAGGGGGAGGGTCTTTTTCTTTTGGGGCAGATCGCTGTGAAAGGGGCAATTCAGAATGCCTAGCATGAGGCGGTTGGTGGTATTTTCCTGCGCGTTGGCGAGCCTATTCAGCCCGCTCCTGTTCGGTCAGAACACGGGCAGTTTCTCCGGGACTATTACTGATAATTCGGGCGCCGTCGTGACCGGGGCAAAAGTTACCGCCACCGCCCAATCTACGAACGTTTCGCGCGATGGGACCACCGATGACAGCGGCCACTATCTCATACCTCTGCTCGGTGTCGGCGATTACACGATCAAAGTCGACGCCTCGGGCTTCAAGATCGCCGAGGTGAAAGACAGCCGGTTGCAGATCGATGAGCACCGTGAACTCGACTTCAAACTCGTCCCTGCCTCGGTTTCTGCCAGTGTCGACGTTAGCGCTACCGAAGTCTCGGTGCAGACAACCAGCCCGACATTGGGCCAGGTCATCACCTCGGAGCAGGTAGCGGAACTTCCATTGAACGGGCGCGACTTCGTTCAGCTTGCGACCCTCACGCCCGGCACAACGCAGGAAACAAATCCCGGTAGCTTTTTCAATGCTGGCCCGAGCAGCGAAGTCTCAGCACGTGGAACGTATTCGCTCTCGGTTGGCGGCTCTCGAGCGCAAAGCACCGACTGGTTACTCGACGGCAACGACAATAACGAATTGACCGCCGGCGGCATTTCCATTCTGCCGTCCATCGACGCCATCCAGGAATTCAAGGTTCTCACTTACAACTACTCCGCGGAATGGGGAACGCGGGCGGGGCCGACGGTGCTCGTAACCACCAAAGCCGGATCCAACCAGTTTCACGGATCGCTTTTTGAGTTCTTCCGTAATACCAAGCTCGATGCGCGCAGTTATTTCGCGACGACACGCGAACAGTTCAACTTGAACCAGTTTGGCGGCGCGCTTGGCGGTGCGATCCAGAAGGACAAGACATTCTTCTTCCTCGATTACCAGGCGAAGATGCAGCGCCACGGAATTCCCTCTACCGGAGTGATCCCAACTCCGGCGATGGTTAGCGGCGACTTTAGGTTCGGACCGTTTGGAACAGGAATGGCGCTTCTCAGTAATCCCTATGCGAGTGGATCGGATCCGGTAAATTTTCAGTGCGTCCCCGGAACTGAAAACCTCGCGGTTCCAACGCCAGAGCCTGTCAATGCTAACGGCGGGCAGGCATTGGGAACACCTTGTAACTTCATTCCTCCCGCTCTGATCGATCCGACCGGGCAGGCAATGCTCGGTCTCTATCCGGTCAGCAACGCCAGCAACGAGGCACTCGGTTTCAATTACACGAACGTGCCGGTTCGGCGGCTTAACGAGGGCGAGTTCGACGTTCGGCTGGATCATAACTTCTCCAGCAAGGACTCGGCTTTTGCCCGGTTCAGCTATGACCAGGCAGTCTCGTTCGTCCCGGGCGGCGCTCCCGGTCTCGCCGAAGCCAACGCTTTCGCCAGCACGCAGAACATCACCAATCACGGCCGTAACGTTGCCCTGTCTGAGACGCATGTCTTTTCCGATCGCACGATCAACCAGTTCAACGCTGGTTTCAATCGAATCTTTAATCACATCCTTTCCATCGGCAACGGCACGTGCCTCGCGGCGAATCTCGGAATTCAAGGCGCAAATTTGGATAGCAAGTGTCCCAACGCTCCCCCGGGACTGTCGCAATCGACGAAAGACTGCATCAGCTGCGGGATGACCTCAGTCTTGATGGGCAACTACTGGTCTCTCGGTGACCGCGGATTCGCGCCCTTCCAGGGCGGCACCAACGTCTTCTCGGTGTCGGATTCGCTGGAAATGATTCGCGGCAAGCATGAAGTCCGCTTCGGCATTGGTATCCGCGCACAGCAGATGAATGTGGAGACGAATGCGTTCCAGGACGGATTCA
This sequence comes from uncultured Acidobacteriota bacterium, assembly GCA_963819455.1. Taxonomy (GTDB): domain Bacteria; phylum Acidobacteriota; class Terriglobia; order Terriglobales; family Acidobacteriaceae; genus Sulfotelmatobacter. The sequence goes on along the minus strand of CAWFWF010000002.1, from coordinate 101,329 downwards.
TGATCCCGTTTAGCTACTCTGGCGACAATGCGGCGGACATTCTGCTTGGCCAGATGGGACTTGGAATTCACGACCAGACGTTCGGTGGCGCTACCACCGGTCGCCGTTGGAAAATGTTCCGACCATTTGTGCAGGACGATTGGCGAGTCACGAGCAACCTTACCCTGAACCTGGGTGTGGCTTGGGCTCTCGTCACGCCGATTACAGAGGCCGCGAATCGGCAGGCCAATTTCAACTTCGCGACGGGCCAGTTGCTTGTCCCTAGCGGTTCGGTGCCCTCCGGCTGTGCGATCTGCGTAGCATCGGGTAACCGTGTCGGCATACAACTGGACAAGACCGCAATCGAGCCGAGAATTGGTTTCGCCTGGAAACCTTTTGGCAGCCAGAGCACCGCAGTCCGTGGCGGATATGCAATTTTTCACGACTCCTCGTGGAATCAAGGTGCCCAAGGACTGTGGGAGAATCCGCCATTCTTTGCGGAGTCCGATAACTTCAACGGTTTCTCGATCTGTCCTTTTGGGAATTCATCCTCGCCCACTCCGGTCAACTGCGGAGTGCAGCGAGTGTTTCTGCCAGTCATTACCGCTCCTCCGGATCCCTCAACCTTCCCGGGCACGGTGTACTCGCAGAATTTGAATTTCAAGCAGGGTAGGGTGCAGCAGTTCAACCTGAACGTTGACCGGCAGATCCCTGGCAACATCGTTTTGACGGCAGGCTACGCTGGTTCGCGTAGTTCGCACATTCTGGTCGATGGACTGAATTTGAACGTTGCGTCTCCCAGCGCGTGCGGTGTCGTCTCCGGTTACACGCTTGGTTGCGGAATCTCGGCCGTGCCCTACGGTTTCGGAATTATTTCCAACCAGAACGATGTCGGTCAGGCAACTTACAACTCGTTTCAGGTCAAGGCTGAAACGAAGAGCGCGCGGCATGGTATCTACGCACTTCTCGGCTATACCTTCTCTCACACTTATGATTCGGGAATGCCCGACGGATTGGGCACGTTCCCGGGCGCAACCTACTATCCGCTTCCCGGAACGCACAATGCAGATTGGAGCCTTTCGCAGATCAATGTTGACCACCAGTTCACGGCGAGCGTGACCTACGATCTGCCATTCGGCAAAGGAAAGCGTTTTGGTGGCGACTGGCATGGTCCGGTTAATGCGATTGCCGGAAATTGGGAAGTGGATGTAATCGAACGGGCGATCTCAGGGTTCCCGCTGTTTGTCGTCGACAGTGCGAACAATTCTGGAGTCAACTTCCAGTGGAATGGAAATGGCCTGAACCGTCCCGACATGGTTTGCAATCCGAAGATGAGCCATCCGACCCTGAGCGAGTGGTTCAATACCGCCTGCTTCGTCCCAGCGCAACCCGGCGAACTTGGGAATGCACCGCGCGCGCCCGTTTCAGGCCCGCGCTATATCAACACGGATTTGTCTTTCGTGAAGCATTTCCCCTTGCCTTACGAAGGAATGCGAATCGATTTCCGGGCGGAGTTTTTCAATATCTGGAATCATGCCCATTACTACTTGCAGGGCGGCGGAAGCGGAATGCAGGACATTGAGGCTCCGTCCAGCTTTGGCGTAGTCAATGCCACTCTTAACGATCCACGCCTTATCCAATTCGCGCTAAAGCTTAATTTCTAGCCGCGCGCGAAGAGGTTCAACTAGGGCAGACCAAAGCATCGCCGGTCTGCCCTGCGTTTTTCTGGCGCATCATTTTCGGAGGAACGATTTTCTTCTCAAGCTCCCGACGGGTGGGGTAATCCTTGTATTGGCGAGGCCCTGTTATCGGATGCATCGTTTGTCCGTTTCGCCAGACGAGAGTCTGCCAATTTCCTCGATATCGATGCTGAAAAATTTAATAAAGTTATGTCGATCTGATGACGAGACTTCTGGGTAATAAATAGCCCAACGCACCGTCGAATCGGATTTCCGTTATCCTTCATCTGCGACACAAGTCGAGTTCGAAGCGCTCATGAAAACAAAATTGCTCCGCATTACCCTCTTGCTGCTAACTGCTACCGTTTGCGCGGCCCAACCACGTCGCAAGGTCATCATCAACGAAGACGCATCCGGTCCTGGCGGCAGCAACATGCAAACGCTGTTGATGATGATCCAATCTCCTCAGGTCGAGGTGCTGGGAATCACGATCGTCAGCGGAGATCAGTGGCGCGATGAAGAGGTCGCGCATGCACTGCGACTGATCGAGATCGCCGGCCGCAAGGATATCCCCGTTGTTCCTGGCGCAGCGGTTCCGCTCGTCCGCAGTCAGGAAGAAGCGCGGATCTGGCAGCAGCACTTTGGAAAAGTCGCCTATGCAGGCGCGTGGGACGAGCGCTGGTACCACGAGGCTGCGGTTGTGCCGCCTCTAGCCGAGGGAACGCCCGTAATCAAAGCTGTGGATGAGGATGCCACGCATTTCTTAATACGCATGGTGCACAAGTATCCGCACCAGATCACAATCTACGAGGGCGGTCCGATGACCAATCTCGCGCTCGCGATCTCGATCGATCCCCATCTACCTGAACTGGCGCAGGAGTTGGTGTTTATGGGTGGCGGTCTCAGCCCGCAGTCCGATAACCCGGAATTCCAGAACAATCCACGCCATGAATTCAATTTCTGGTTCGATCCCGAGGCTGCGGCAATCGTGCTGCGGGCGCCATGGAAAAAAATTGTCTGCACTCCCACTGACATTTCGGTGAAGACGAAGATGACCTCGGCATTCGTGAAACAGATCGGAGCGGCGGGCACGCCCGTTTCCCACTATGTAAGCCAGTTCGCCATGCTCACGCCCGGGGCAGACATCATGTGGGACGAAATCGCAGCGGCCGCCTGGCTCGATCCCAGCATCATTACGCGCAAGGAAACGCGTTACATGAGCGCGGATATTGACCACGGAGCTGGTTATGGCAACACCCTGACTTGGGCAATGAAAGATCATGTGCAACCGGCAACGCAACCCGTCGAGATCCAGTTTGACCTCGATATCGACAAGTTTTACCGCATGTTTCTGGACCTGATGACCGCGCCGACACCGCACTAATTGGAACTCCGATTGGCGCTGCGGACCGTGATCGGCTTACAATTAACAACTGCGGTCTTTCGACTATGTCTCCGATTCCCGACGACCTTACTACCGTAAAAGACGACATGATTGCCTTCATTGAAGGCCATGGCATGCGTCGGTTTCACGGCTTCGTGGACTACGAAGAGGTGCAGTGCGTCATGTGGGATACGGCCGACAATCCTGACGGTTGGAAGGATTTTGTTGAACTTGCCAAGGCCTCGGGTGCTCCTTTTCTGACCATGCATTCGTGGACCCTCAACCGCACCGAACTCGATGAAATGGTGCAACGGTTGACGAACTCCGAGTTTACCGACGGCGACGATGTCGAGGATGCCCGCTGGCTACGTGCCCATGTGGGCAAGGTGGGATACCTCCAACTCGGCTGGGCCTATCAGGGATCGATGTTCCTGTGCGAAGTCAGCACGGAGTGGTACGAGCGCTACCAGCATCTGCTTGAAGTTTCTGATGAGTTCGGCGGTCTGACTCTGGACGAGCCGGATCAAGACGAAGAAAACTAGCCTTCGCACAAGAGGGGACAGCACCCCGGCTGCCCGTAGCGCGAATCTCCACTCCGTTAGCGAATCCGCCAAAACCTGTTGGAGTAGACTGCTTCTTCAGCCATGCAGTGGATTCCTAAGCCAACTGATCGTGCCCTTGTCGATCCATTAATCGCGATTCTCCGCTCCGATGCCGCATTTCGCGGCACACCTTGTTCGCGCGCTGCGGATATCCTGGCCCCTCTTCTGGTTCGCCGCGGTATCACCGACGCTGACTCAGCTCAACGCTTTCTGAATCCGTCGCTGTCGCATTTGCATGATCCTCAATCGCATGTTGGGTCTGAGCGCTGCGGTCCAGCGTCTCGATGCTGCTATCGAACGCAAAGAACCCATCTTGATCTACGGGGACTATGACGTCGACGGGACGATGGCGATCATTATCCTCAAGACGGCGATCGAACTCTGCGGAGGCGCTGCCGACTTTCACGTTCCCCACAGAATCCGCGAAGGCTATGACATGCGCGATGACGTGATCGAGCGTGCAGCGTCCGCCGGAATTCGACTCATCGTCAGCGTGGATATGGGCATTCGCGCCTTTGCGCCCGCCGAAACCGCGAAGCGGCTCGGCGTAGACCTTATCGTGACCGATCACCACCTGCCGGGACAGGATGGAGTGCCCAAAGCGCTGGCGGTAGTCAATCCGAATCAGCATGGATGCGAGTATCCCTACAAGCAGCTCTGCGGCGCGGGCGTTGCATTCAAAGTTGCCCAAGCATTGATGCAGAAACGCCTCGAGGGCAAAGATCAGAACAAGCTCTTGCTCTCATTCATGAAGGTGGCGGCAATCGCGACCATTGCCGACGCCGTGCCGCTGACTGGGGAGAATCGCGTCTTTGCCGCGCTCGGCCTCGATGCGCTTCGACGGGCCGTGAATCCTGGACTCAAAGCTTTGCTGGAGACCGCGCAAATCTCGGCGAACCGTCCACCTACAGCCGGGGAAGTTGGGTTCCGCATCGCTCCGCGCATCAATGCCGCTGGACGCATGGACGTGGCTCGCGACGTTATTGAACTCTTTAGCGTGAAGGATCCCGCGCGCGCAAGAGAACTGGCCTCAAAGCTTGACCAACTCAATACCGATCGCCAGGAGGAAGAGAGGCGAATCTTGCGATCCGTGGATGAGCGTTTCAGCGGCGATCCGACATTGTGCGATTCCTATTGCATCGTGGTGGACGGTGAGGGCTGGCATCGTGGCGTTATCGGCATCACGGCCACGCGCATTGTGGAGCGCTACAACCGTCCGACTCTTGTAATCTCGCGTAACGGAGATGAGGCACACGGCTCGGGGCGCTCGATTCGAGCCTTTCATTTGCTCGAAGCCCTTGAATCGTGCGGCCCTCTGTTTTCGCGCTTTGGCGGACATTCTCACGCTTGCGGCTTTTCCATGCCCTCAGCCAATGTGGATGAATTGCGCACCCGCCTCGATCAATTCGCCCGGGCTCGCCTCACTCTCGCGGATTTTGAGCCGAGTCTCGACCTCGATGCTGAGTTGAGTCTGACTGACGTCACGCCGGAGTTGTATCGGGCTCTGCAACTCCTCGAGCCTTACGGCATGGCAAATCCTGAGCCTGTATTCGCGGCGCGCGCGGTGGAACTGGCCGCTCCTCCGAGAATCATGAAGGAGAAGCACATCAAGTTGAAAGTGAGATCGGGTGCGACATTGCAGGATCGGTCAGCGGCCGCTGTACTCGCGACTCCTCGCTGCCATCCCGACGGAGCTGCGATCAAGCGGGAAGAAAGGACGGCCGCGCTTGCCGAAGAGCACCCGTGTCAGTCCACGAACCAAAGCCGGGAACTCAGATCGAAAATCACCTTCGATGCTCTGGGCTGGAATATGGCCGAGCGCTTCCAGCAAAAGCCGCTTCTGGCGGGCGATTCAATCGATATTGCTTTCACCATTGGACACAATGACCACCCCGAATACGGCGGCTTGGAATTATCCTTGCGGGGTCTTAAGACAGGCTCCAACTCATGAAGCCGGGCCATGAGCGCAGCCTGTCTCGTTGAACGAAACTTCGATTTACACCGTAGGGCCTCGCGGCTATAGTTCAGAGTTCACATGCAACGGGCGACAGTATTCTGCCACTCTTGTGGTTCTCCTAGTGCCGAGGACGCGCACTTTTGCCAGACGTGCGGGGCAACAGTTTCAGTGCGGGCAGCCGACGTTGCCACCGTCCAACCTTCTGCTCACCCGATTCTCTATGGGGGCTTCTGGATTCGCGTGGTTGCTTCCATCCTCGATACGCTGCTGTTATTTGCAGCGGTGTTCCCGCTCCGCATGCTGTTGGGGTCCGTCGTCACCGCGATTGGCTTCAACGCTGAAATTCCCACCCGCGAAGTTCTCGTGCTTCGCCGAGTAGTTCGAATTGCCATTGGGATACTTCTCGCCCTAGCGTACCGCGCAGGCATGGAGAGTTCCGTGTTCCAGGCGACTCTCGGAAAGATGGTTGTGGGCTTAAAAGTGACCGATTTGGAAGGCAGGAGGCTGTCGTTCGCACGCGCCGCCGCGAGATATTTTTCCAAGTATCTTTCCACGCTTTGTTTAGGCTTAGGCTATGTGATGGTCGCCTTCGACGAGCAGAAGCGGGCTCTGCACGATCGCATTGCAGGTACTCGTGTGCAATATCGCGAAAGTCGAACGCTTACCACAGGTGGTAATGTCCATCCCGCCGCGCCAGTTCCACGTTGACGCCAAACAGGGCGGCCAAACGCTCTACCTGCAAGATTTCTTCCTTCGGCCCATCCGCAACGACGCGCCCTCGGCTCATCATCACGACTCTCTGGATTTCTGGAACGATGTCGGCCAGTTCGTGCGTCACTAAAATAATCGCTGAGCCGGAACGCGCCAGCGCACTCATCGTGTGCCGCACATTCTGCTGCGCTGCTAAATCGAGCGAATTACAAGGCTCATCGAAGAGTAGCGCTTGAGGCTTATGCACAAGCGCGCGAGCGATCAGAACGCGCCTCGCCTCGCCTGACGACATCTCGCACACGGGACGATCCGCAAGATACGAGATATTCAACTGGGCAAGCGCGTTATCCGCTTGTTTCGCCTGTGCGGGATCGACGGTATGGTTGGGCCAAATTGCTGTGCTGCTGAAAAAGCCCGATAAAACTACGTCGCGCCCGGATGCATCCCCCGTGCACGAAAGCATCAAGTCGTTGGACACGATGCCCAACCCGGAACGTAGCTTGAATACATCCCAAGTTTCCTGGCCCAGAATCGACATCGACGATTCCGGCCGCGCCACTGGATAACACTCGCGGGTGATGGTCTTGATCAACGTCGATTTGCCACAGCCGTTCGGCCCAAGGATCGCAACGTGTTCGTCGGCGCCGATGCGGAGACTGAAGTCGTCCAGCGCAATCTTCAGCCCGCGCATGACGCAGAGATTTCGGAAATCAAGAAGAGGTGGTTTTTCTGTAGTCACGGGTAATCGATCCAGTTTAGTTGAATCGAGGCATACTCAAGTTATTCGACTAACAGCAAAGATTTCGACTGCGCGAACCCGCCCTCTGTGATGAAAAACCCTTGGGTCGCCATTGCATTACACTGAACCCAGATGCCGCTCCGGGTCTATCGTCTTCGTCGGATTCTGGCTGCGACCGCCGTGCTTCTGGTCCTGGTGGTTGCGGGCATGTACTTCTATGCACGCTCCCGCGCAACGAACGTTCTAAAAACAATTCCTGGGAAGATCGGTTTCGACATCAAGCAGACCGCGCACGGCTTTCAATTCTCGAAATCGGACGGGAAGCGCACTCTCTTCACGGTTCAGGCCAGCGACATCAAGGAGTTCAAGCTCAACGGCAACGCCGAGCTGCATAACGTAAGCATCGTGCTCTACGGACGCGATTCCTCCCGCTTCGATCAGATCTATGGCGATGAGTTTGCCTTTAACCAGAAGACGGGAAATGTCACGGCGAAGGGCGACGTGCAGATCGATCTCGTCGCCAACCCGGCGGGGGTTATCAGTCCGGATCAGTCGACTCCGAAAGAGATGAAGAATCCCATTCATCTCAAGACCCGCGATCTCGTTTTCAACAAAGATACGGGAGACGCATTTACCAACGAGCGTGTGGAGTTTCGCACGCCACAGGCTAGCGGGTGGGCGGTAGGCGTGAAATATGCCGGCAAGGCCAGCACCCTCACTCTGGCGTCGGAAATACATATCACCCTCACAGGAGCCCAGAGCGCGGAAATCGAAGCGCAGCAGGGAGTGATCACGAACGATCCTCGGCAGATAGTGTTGGATCATCCACGCCTGGCGCGTGCAGACGGGACCGTGCAGTCCGACCGGGCGACGTTCTACCTCAACCAGCAAAATCACGTGGAGCGGGTTCTCGCGTCTGGAAACGTAACGACGGAAACCCAAGTCAAGGCTGCGGCAACGCGGAATACGCCCAGCGCTGGCGGTGCCGCGGTTCATTCCGAGATGCATGGCCACGCAGACGAGGCCGAATTCCTGCTTGACCCAGACGAGCAACTGCTGCGCACCGCCACCTTCCAGGGAAGTGTTCTCTTTGAACAGACCGGGGCACAACCGATGCGAGGCTCTGCCGGAAAAGTTGTGGCAGACTTCACCGGGCAAAATCACTTAACGAAGGTTCACGCCCTCAACGGAGCGACTCTCACGCAGAAGACGTCGAGGGTTGCGGTTTCGGCGCAAGGATCTCCGCAGACCACGCCGCAGTCGGCAAAGAACAGCCTTCAGGATTTCGAGCTCGCAGCTCCGGCCATCGACTTCGTTGTCACCCAGGGGCACGTCCTTAGACGCGCAACAACGGAAGGTGCGGCGCGAATCACGGTGGTCCAAACGCCGTCCGAAGGAACCAAGGCTGCGGAACGCACCGTCGTCACGGCAGGGAAGTTCGATGCGACCTTTTCCGCGACCGATGGGCGCAACCACCTCGCCAGCGTTCACGGAGCTCCCGACGCCCGCATTGTCGACTCGAATCCTGGGCAGCCCGACCGCGTGAGCGCCAGCGACTCTCTCGATGCCTCGTTCCTTCCGCAGGGAGGCATTGAATCCATTACGCAAAAAGGCAACGTCGTTTACAACGATGGACAAATGGGTGACAAGAAGATACAGGCGTGGGCAGATGCTGCGCTCTACACACCGTCTGACCAGATGCTGATGCTGTCGGGAAGCCCGCGCGTCGCAAATGGCGGGATGATGACGACCTGTAACAGCGTGCGTCTTAATCGGGCTACCGGCGAAGCCCTTGCCGACGGCGATGTGAAAAGCACCTACAGCGATCTGAAAGAGCAGCCTGGCGGAGCCTCTGCTCGCAGCGTCCTCACCGATTCACGTCACCGCCCAAAGCATGACGTCGCGGAGCAATCCGGGCATTGCTACTTACGCCGGGAATGCCCGCCTATGGCAAGATGCGAACGTCATTCAGGCGCCATCGATCCAGTTTGATCGCGAGCGGCGAGGCGTCACGGCTACGGGCTCGGCGAGCCAGCCGGTGCAAACGATCCTGGTGGAGAAAGAAACCCCAGCTTCGAAAGCCCTTCAGCAACATCCAAATAAGCAAAGGGCGAATTCAGCGGGATCGACAGCCATTCTGATTACTTCGACGAAGCTGACATACGCCGACGCCGAACGCAGGGTCCACTACGAAGGTGGGGTTATGGCAAAGGGCGATCAATTCAGTGCCTCTGCCAAGAGCGTGGATGCTTATCTTGTCGCGCGAAGCCAGATATCCGCCGAAAAGGCGGCGCCGGGGCCCGGTCAGTTGGATCACATGGTAGCGGAAGGAGACGTTTCAGTGCAGCAACCCAAGCGGCGAGCGGAGGGGCAAAAACTCGTCTACACGGCTGCCGACGACAAGTTCGTCTTGTCGGGTGGACCGCCTAGCATTTTTGATGCCGAACAAGGCAAGATTACCGGGGTTTCGTTGACTTTCTTTAGACGCGATGATAGGGTGCTCGTAGAAGGCGAAGCAAGCACTCCTGTGGTAACGACGACGCGAGTGGCCCGATAAATGCGTACCCTTGCCACCGAAGAAATTGGCAAATCGTATCGTGGCCGGCGCGTTGTAAATGGGGTCAGCCTGAACGTCGAGCAGGGCGAAGTTGTTGGTTTATTAGGCCCTAACGGCGCGGGTAAGACCACCACGTTTTATACGATTGTAGGACTGATCCCTCCCGACACTGGCCGCGTGCTGTACGACGGTCAGGACATCACTGACGTTCCCATGTACCTCAGGGCCCGCCAGTATGGCATCAGCTATCTCCCGCAAGAAGCTTCGGTTTTTCGCAAACTAACGGTAGAAGAGAACATCCTCGCGGTACTAGAGGCGCAGCCGATTTCCTGGCACGAGCGCCGCGAGAAGATGGAAAAGTTTATCGACGAGCTTGGACTGGAGCACATCCGCCAGAATCGCGGATATGCCCTTTCCGGTGGGGAACGGCGGCGCGTGGAAATTGCCCGCTGCCTGTGTATCAACCCTACCTTTATTTTGCTGGATGAGCCGTTTTCCGGGATTGATCCCATCGCTGTACTCGACCTGCAGAAGATCATCAGCAGCCTTCGAGCTAGCGGTATTGGCGTACTAATCACGGATCACAACGTTCGCGAAACGCTTTCGGTCACAGACCGGGCATACATCATTGATGACGGCAGAATCTTCCGTCAGGGAAAACCGGAACAGCTGGCAAGCGATCCGGAAGTGAGAAGGGTATATCTGGGCGAGAGTTTCTCGCTGGTGTAGGAAAGCAGTTTCAAGTTTCGAGTTTCAAAAACTCGCCAAGCCTGAAGCTGGAAACCTGAAACGTCGAAATTATGGTGTTGTTACAGCACAAACTCAGCGTAAAGCTCTCTCAGCGCCAGATCCTGACTCCCGGGCTGGTGCAGATGGTCTCTGTCCTCGCGCTCAACAAGCTTGAGCTCAAGGACATGATCAATACGGAGATGGTCGAGAACCCAGTTCTCGAGGAGTTGGAAGACTCGGTCCCTCTACTGGACGAAGTTGGCAAGAAAGAAGAAGAACGCGAGCGTGCCGCGGCTGCCAGCAACGAAGAAAATCCCATCACGGCGGTCGAAAAGAAAGATCCATTCGAGGAGATTGATTTCGGTTCGTTCTTTCAGGATTACCTCGATCCTGGGTACCGCACGCACAGCGAAATGGAGGACATCGAGCGTCCTTCATTCGAAAATTTCCTTTCCAAGCCCAGCAATCTGACGGATCACCTGGCTTGGCAGCTGGGTGCGCTGAGCCTCCGCAGCGAGGTTCGCGAGGCTGCCGACCTGATCATCGGCAACCTGAACGAAGACGGATACCTGATCGCCAGCGACGACGAGCTCCTAGGGATCGCCCCGCCAGCAACACCGGAAGCTGACGCCGAGACCGCCAAGAACATCGTGAGCGAAGCAGTTGCGTTAGGGATTGCCGAGATCGGGTCGGAACCCGTGGCAGCTGCGGTAGTCTCATCCGAGAGTTTCACCAATGCGGCCGACATCGACTTCGAATCTGCGGTTGACGGCATCGCTTCCAGCGCTCCGGCTTATAACAGTGCGATCAATATTGCCCCGGCTGAACCGCGTCCAGAAACTTCATTTTTGTCAAAGTCCGGGAATGGCGCGGCCGCCGTCGCGCCTGCACCGAATCCGATGCCGGCAACGACTTCGACACCGGCGCCGCGAGCGTCCGTTATTTATCAGCCGATATTTTCCGCTGCCGACCTGCAGGAAGCGCTACAGGTAGTTCAGCAACTCGATCCTCCGGGAGTCGGCTGCCGCGACCTTCGGGGGTGCTTACTAGCCCAGCTTCGCTTCCATCAGGCCCAGCTCGCCCAGCACAAAAATGGAAATGGCACCGGCCAGCTTCTGCAGGACGCAATGGCGGTGGTCGACGGACACCTGCGCGGCGTTCAGAACAAGCAGCACAAGGAAATCGCAAAAGCGATCGGCCGTCCGATCGAGGCTGTGCAGCAGGCGCTCGAATACATCCGGACTCTCGATCCTCGGCCGGGCCTGCGCTACAACAAAGTGCAGGCACGATTGATTGAGCCGGACGTCGCTTTCATTAAGCACGGTGATGAGTGGCTGGTCATTATGAACGACGAGGATCTTCCGCAGCTTCGTCTCAACCCAGCCTACAAAAAGCTGGTGACGCGCGACGGAACCAACGACAAGAACACTCGCGATTACGTGAAAGAGCGCTACAAGAGCGCCATCCAGCTGATCAAGAATATTGAACAGCGCAAGCAAACCATCACCAAGGTTTGCTATTGCATCGTCGCCCGCCAGCAGGATTTCCTCGAAAAAGGCATCGATCAACTGAAACCCATGATGATCAAGGAGGTGGCCGAAGAAATCGGCGTGCATCCTTCCACGGTAAGCCGTGCCGTCGCCAGCAAGTACGCCCACACGCCTCAGGGCGTATTCGAACTGCGATATTTCTTCAGCGAGAGCGTTCAGGGACCTGAGGGAGGCGGCACGTCGCTGCTGATCCTCAAGCGCCGCGTCAAGAAACTCATCGAGGAAGAAGATCCCAGCCGTCCGCTGACCGATGAACAAATCACCCGCATCCTGCAGTCGCAAGGTATCCAGGTGACCCGCCGCACGGTAGCCAAATACCGCGAGGACATGCGCATCCCGAGCACGCATCAGCGCCGGGTAAAGAAATAAGCAATATTAAGAGGTCAGGATGTAGAGGTAGGAGAGCTTTCGTGCAGGGTGCCAGGGATTTTGTGTTCTGCATTCTGACTTCTCACTTCTGAACTTCGTTCCAAGAGCGGTGCCCAATTTATCTCGATCAAGAAATTTTAGGAGGGGCGCTCATGAACGTGGAATACACCGGAAGACAATACGAAGTCACTAACGCCATCCGCAAAGAAGTAGAAACCGGCCTCACAAAAATCCGCAAAATTTTAGGCGATAGGTTCGAAACCAAGGTCATCCTCGCTGTAGAGAAGCACCGTCACAAAGCCGAAATCACCATCAGCCCGCGCAACGGCCCGCTCGTCGGCCTCGCTCAAGCCAAAGACATGAGCATCGCTGTCAACGAAGCCATCGAACACCTCGAAAAGCAGGCGATTAAATACAAAACCAAATGGCAGTCCAAGAAACGCTCGGCGCGCAAGAGCGAAGAAGTCAAGCGATGGAATGGCCATTCCGTCCGCGAAGACTTCCAGACCGTTGTGGGGCCTGATGAGAAGACCGCAGTGCCGGTCATGGTGCACAAGTATCCGGCAGTGGCAAAAACCACCGAAGTGCACCTTGTCCGCTCGGATGACGCGGTCGCGATGCGTCCGATGACGCTGGAAGAGGCAATCAAAGAGGCGCACTTTAAGGATCGTGACGTATTTGTCTTCCGCGATCCCAAGGGAAAGGTGATGGTCCTACACCGAGCGCGCGACGGCAAAATGCAGCTGATCGAAGTGCCATAAGAACAGCCCCAGCTATCGGCAACGTGAGAGCCTCATCCCCGTCCCTCTGTTTCTTGGAGGGACAAGGGTGGGGCCTTTGCTTTGCGGCGAAAGCTGCACCCCGGGCTTCTAAGATACGTGGCGTCTAATTTTCATTTACTGGCTCATTCCTCCTCGCGAGCGTATGATCCTCGCGCCGTTTACACACCTCAAATCTAGGAGACCACCATGAAGAAGCTCAATGGGCTCTTGATTTTCCTGTTCTTCTTAGCCCCGTCTCTGTTCGCCCAGGAACACTACACCGAAGGCCCGGTGTGGCGCGTTCAACTTATTCGCGTCAAGCCGAATCAGATGGATGCTTACCTCAGCAGCCTTCGTCAATCCACCAAGCCTCTGATTGAGGAACAGAAAAAGTCCGGAGTCGTCATGGACTACAAAATCTTCCTGAAAGAAACGAAGAACACCCCCGAAGATTGGGACATTTGCGTCGCCATTGAATACAAGAACTTCGCTGCGATGGACGGCTTGGCTGCGAAAGGTGAAGCCGCTCGCGACAAGATTCTGGGTGGAAAACAAGCCGCACAACAACTCGGAGAAAAACGCGGCGAGATCAGGGAAATCATCAGCTCAGAATTGATGCAGGAAATTTTCCTGAAATAACGTGGAATTGGCCCCCAAGGCCTTGTCCTTCCGCTCGGAAGGACAAGGTCGCCTAACTTCGTCCGCTACGTTTTAAAAGGGCCATTTTGAATGCTACAATCCGCGACCGAGGGAGATCCACCATGATCATCCGCGATCGTAGTCGACGTTTTCTTACTCTAGTCATTCTCGCGTTATCGTGCGCCATAACTCTTCCGCAAACCTCATACTCGCAGACCGCAACTCCCACCAAGCTTTCTGTTCATTGGGAAGAACTCACCGCCTCTGACTTCCGAGAGGGAATCCACCAGTCCCAAGGTACATGTCTGCTTCCATTCGGCATTCTTGAGAAGCACGGTCCGCATCTTCCCTTGGGCACCGATCTGCTCGACGTGCGTTACGCGGCACTTCATGCGGCTGAGCAGGAATATGCCGTCGTCTTCCCGGAATATTATTTCGGCCAAATCGCCGAAGCCAAGCACGAACCCGGCACCATGGCGTACAGCCGCAGCCTGCAACTCGCCCTACTCCAGGAGACCACCGACGAGATGGCACGCAACGGCTGCAAGAAAGTCTTGATCGTCAATGGCCACGGCGGAAACGACTCTCTTCTTCCTTACTTCGCGCAAACGCAGCTCGACAAGCCGCACGACTATGTCGTCTACGTTTTCGACGAACGCACGCCCGATAAGGGCGGACCGCCGAAGAAGACAAAGATCGACATGCACGCCGGCGAAAGCGAAACCTCGAAGATGATGATTTCCCATCCGGAGCTGGTTCACCCCGATCGCGCAGCGGCAGAGTCCGGCGCCGATCAAGCTCGCCAGAAGATACCCGGAGATATTTACACTGGCATCTGGTGGTATACGCGCTTTCCGTTCCATTATTCGGGCGACGGCTCGGTTGCCACAAAAGAGCTGGGAGCTTATCAAATGAAATGGTGGATTGATTCGGTTGTGAAAGCGATCCGTGCCGTGAAGGCGGACGACGTGAGCCTGAAAATGCAGAAAGAGTTCTACGAAAAGAGCACGCATCCGCTCGACACGCAGCCGTAGCGCCGGCGACTCGCCCTGTGTGGCCACCTGAGAGGATCAGCAGCCTCTACGAGCTCCCAATTAATACGCCGGTTATGAAAACTAGTACCCCTCCGAGTCCAACTTGCAGAGCGGCTGTCACCCACGGCGTGTCCATATATCGCTTTCGAATCCAGGTGATGACTCCGAGTTCTGCAACCACTACTGCGCCGGCGGCCCACAGCGCCGCGCGAAAATCGTGGATGAGGAATGGCAATGTGTGGCCAATGCCTCCTATGGCCGTCATCGCTCCGCAGATTAAACCTCTGACCCACGGATGTCCCCGGCCCGTCAGGCTGCCGTCGTCCGATAGCGCCTCAGCAAAGCCCATGCTGATGCCCGCGCCAGCGGAAGCAGCCAGGCCCACAAGAAATGCGTCCCAACTCTTATGAGTGGCAAACGCTGCGGCAAATACGGGAGCTAACGTCGAGACGGATCCATCCATTAATCCCGCAAGACCCGGCTGCACGATCTGCAAAACGAATAGTCGCCGTTGAGCGACTTCCTCGTCGGCCTTCACATTGTCGGGAAGTTTTTGCTTGTCGAGTTCCTGGGCGCGCTCTTCATGTTCGCGCTCCTCTCGCGCCAAATCGTCGAGCAGTTGTCGAATGCTCACGTCCTGCGTGCGCGAGGCGGCTTTTTCGTAGAAGCGCCGCGTCTCCACTTCCATGGTGGAAGCTTCTTTGCGCACGGCTTCAATTCGCAAAGGACGCACCAGCCAAAGTGCCGGGCGATCGACGAAGCCGCGGACGTCTCCCCGGCGGATCAGAGGAATGTGTTCGCCGAATTTTTTCTGGAACAGCTCTAACAAGCGCCGCCGGTGGCCCGACTCCTCCTCACGCATGCCGTCAAACATCGATGCAGTTGCCGGATAATCGGTGCGCAAGCCCTCGGCAAAATCCGCGTAGACGCGCTCGTCCTCCTCTTCAAGCGCGATCGCAAGGGCCAGGACTTCCCGCTCAGTGAGTTCTTCGAACTTTTTCATGACGCAATAGCTTACCTGCCTCGGCTTCCTGAGACAAATGTGGGTTTGACTCCTGCGCACGTATCAATGGAATGTAACTATGCTGAGTTACTGGATTGGCACTCAAACCGGGCACGCGATGCTGACTTCAATGCTACTATCCAGTTCATGAAGCCGCGGAAGGTGCCGGGCGATAGTTTGGACGGTCGAGCGCCGAAGAAAACCAAGATCGCGAAAGTGCCCGCCCGCGGGCGTCAGCTTCCACCAGAACTCGTCATCATCACGGGCATGAGCGGGTCGGGCAAAGCGTCCGTGCTCAAGGCGTTTGAAGATCTGGGTTATTACTGCGTCGACAACCTTCCGGTAGAACTGATTCCTCAATTTGCCGAACTTTCCGTGAAGTCGCGCGATACGCGCCGCACAGCCTTGGTTGTGGATGTTCGCGAAGGTTCGAAACTCGGCAAGCTTCCTGCGATTCTGCAATCCGTTCGGAAGATGATCCCGACGAAGATCGTCTTCCTGGAGGCATCCGATACGGTGTTGCTCAGGCGTTTTAGCGAGACGCGCCGGCCGCATCCCTTGGGCAACAATTCACCGGTAAAGTCCGCCCTCAAAGAGGAACGCCGCCACCTTGGTGCGATTCGAAAAGTTGCCGACTTCGTCATCGACACCTCAAAGTTCAATGTTCACGAACTCCGCGCACACATCAACGAGACCTTCCATGAGCAATCGAAGGAAAAAAGCATTCTGGTTTCCAGCGTCAGTTTTGGATTCCGGCAAGGCGTCCCCGAAGACGCGGATCTCGTATTCGACGTTCGTTTCCTGCCTAACCCACACTTCGTCCCGGAATTCCGTCCGCTGACGGGTCGTGATTCGCGCGTGGCACGCTATATTCGATCGTTTCCCCAATCACGGGAGTTCATCTCGCGTATTTCAAAGCTGCTTGTGTATCTTCTTCCGCATTACATTCACGAAGGAAAGAGCTATCTCACCATCGCCTTTGGTTGCACAGGGGGCCAGCATCGCTCGGTGATGATCGCCGAAGACGTAGGCAAACATCTTCGCCGGGCGGGATACCGCGTCAAGGTCATCCATCGCGACAGTCCGGACTAGCCGATGCCTATGACGAATCCACCTTACCCGCTGCATCCCGAGCCGATGACGAAGAATTGGCTCGAACGCAATCCGAGGATGAAGATCCCGATAGGCGTGCTGATCCTCATTGTGTTGATCGGAGGTTTTTCCGCGAGCATATTGTTGATCATCATGACGTCGTTTCACCGGAGCGACGTTTATCAACAAGCGATGGGGCAAGCATCACAAGACTTTCAAGTGCGCGAGCGTCTAGGAGAGCCGATCAAAGCATCTTGGTTTGTCATGGGCCAGTTGAAGGTGAGCAATGGAAGTGGTTACGCGAATCTCTCGATCCCAATATCGGGCCCCAAGGGGAAGGGAACGATCCGTGCGATCGCCAGCAAGAACAGCGGCGTGTGGAGATTCACTCAGCTGCAGGTCAGAATTGACGGCGAGCCAGACGGCATTGATCTGCTGTCAGTCCAGCCTCCAGGGGAACATCCGTTTTAGTTTCAGGTAGCCCTCGTGCTTTTCCCAGTTAGCGTTATATGGTCGACTCTCCCGTCTGCTTGCCTGCGTCAAGTAGAATATGGCCTTGCACCCTATGCTCATGGGATCGGCAGCAAGTAATTGCGGCCCAGACTGCGCGGGAGCCCTATGCGGCAACTGATGCGGCTCGTCCGCTACGTCTTCCCATTCATTCTGCAGCTCTTGCCGGGTGTGTTTCTGTTGGCGGGTGTCGGTTTTCTTGAGGCGTTTCGGCTTGTTCTGCTCAAGCCCGTTCTCGATCGCGTGCTGAACCCGTCGTCCGGTTCGGAGAACATCGTTCTCTTCACCATTCCCAAGATTCAGAAGACCATCTATCTGCAGCCCTTCGTGCCGTCTCACTTCCACAATGCCTGGACCATCGTGGCGTACGCTCTCGTAGCCTCGACCGTCTTGAAGGGAATATTCGACTACGTTGGCACGTACCTTGTGAATCATGCCGGTTTCGGCATGATCACGAACTTGCGCAACGATCTTTACAACTCCGTCCTGCGGCGCTCAGCGGCATTCTTCCAGAAGCACACGACCGGAACATTAATCTCGACCATCATTAACGATATCGAGCGCGTTCAGTATGCGATGTCGAGCGTGTTAGCAGAGTTTCTGCAACAGATGTTCACATTTGTTTTTATCGCAATTGCGGTTGTAATTCTTGGACGTGATCTTGCATGGGTTCTTCTTCTGTTTATCCCGGCAATCATTTTTTCGGCCGTACGTATCGGACGGCGAGTCCGCTCGACAACACGAACCGGACAGGATCAGCTCGCGGACGTTCAGAATATTTTGCACGAGACAATTACCGGCAATCGCATTGTTAAAGCCTTCGGTATGGAGTCGTGGGAGGTCGCTCGCTTTCGGAAAGCCGCTCAGCGCTTGTTCCGCGCCAACTTACGCTCAGTGGCCGCTGCCGCCATCAGCTCTCCACTGATGGATATCTTTGGATCCATCGCCATCGCTCTTTTGCTGCTCTTAGGCCGCGACCGGATTGCCCACAACCAGCTCTCGCTGGGCGACTTTGTAACGTTCGTCGCGGTCGTCTTAAGCATGTATAACCCCGTGCGCAAGTTTGCAGTTTTCAACAACAGCTTTCAGCAGGCCCTCGGAGCGTCGTCGCAGTTGTTCAAGTTCATGGACACGGAAGACGTCGTCCTCGAAAAAACCGGGGCCAAAGCTTTACCGCGATTCGCGAATAGTATCCGATTCGAGGGCGTCTGCTTTTCCTATCAAGAAGACGGCACGGACTCTCGCGAAATCCTGCACGGCATCGACCTCGAAGTGAGGCGCGGAGAGATTCTTGCAGTTGTGGGATCCAGTGGAGCCGGCAAAAGTACCCTTGTCCATCTTCTGCCGAGATTCTTTGACGTGACCGCGGGACGAATTCTGGTGGATGGGCAGGATGTCCGTAACGTAACGCTTTCTTCGTTGCGCTCTCAGGTTGGGATCGTGACCCAGGAAACGGTCTTATTCAACGACACAGTACGCAACAACATTGCTTACGGACAGCCTCATGTTCCGATGAAAGAAGTCGAAGCCGCTGCGCGTGCTGCTCTTGCTCACGACTTCATTCTCAAACTGCCCGCAGGATACGATACTGTGATCGGGGAACGCGGTGTGCGTCTTTCGGGCGGCGAACGGCAGCGCTTGGCCATTGCTCGTGCGCTGCTCAAGAACGCGCCGATCCTTATTCTGGACGAGGCGACCTCGGCTCTGGATAGCGAGTCCGAAGCGCTGGTGCAGTCTGCGCTTCATAACCTGATGAGCGGCCGTACTGTTTTTGTGATTGCGCATCGGCTGTCGACAGTCAGGCGCGCAGACCGTATCGTAGTGATCGAGAACGGAACCATCGCCGACATCGGCGCGCACGACGAATTGATGAAGAAGCTGGGAACGTATCGCCGACTGTACGAACTGCAGTTTGCGAATGCGGATGTTCCAGCTGCGGTAGCCAAGAGCTAGAAATCCGGACGACTATGCCCATACGCTCGATGACAGGTTTCGCGCAGGTTCGCGGGGAAGTAGAGACGAATGGAAACGGTACCACCACTCAGTCCAATGGGCGGTTGGCATTCGTACTCTCATTGAAGTCCGTCAATCATCGATTCCTTGACCTGCACTTTCGTCTTCCTTCCGGAACTGATTCGCTGGAGATGCAACTTCGCCGCCTCTTAAAGGAGCAAATGTCTCGCGGGCATGTCGAAGTCTCCTTAAGTCTGGAGCGAACCAGTAGCGAAACGTTCTCAGTAAACCGTGAGATTGTCGGAGGCTACATTGCCGCCTTTCGCGCTGCCGCCGCTGAATTTTCCCTCGTCGCGGACCCGGATCTGAATGCAGTCCTGCGAGTTCCTGGGGCGCTCGAGTCGGCACGCGATTCTGCCGACGGAGAAATCGAAGCGGCAGTCCTCGCGCGCGTGGGCGAGGCTCTCGACCGCCTGAATCAGATGCGCGAAGAGGAGGGCCGCGGCGCTGCCCGCGAACTGCGCGAGCGCATGGCTCACCTGTCGGAAGCGAGCAAGAGCGTTCACCAGCACCGGCGCGCGGTTCTGCAGCACTATGGCGAACGGCTGCAATCCAGGCTGCAAGAGATGCTGGGCGCAGCCATAGACAAAGACCGGGTGCTGCAGGAGGCTGCGCTGCTGGTCGATCGCAGCGACATTCAGGAAGAGATTGTTCGTCTTGAAACGCACATCCAGCACTTTCTGGGCCTGCTTGATCAGGGCGGAGAGATTGGCAAGAAGCTGGACTTTCTTTTGCAGGAAATGAACCGCGAGGCGAACACTTTGCTTTCCAAGACCTCGGGACTTGCTGGGGAAGCGTTGAAGATAACCGAGGCGGGGCTGGCCATGAAATCGGAAATTGAAAAATCCCGCGAGCAGGTGCAAAACCTGGAATGACTCCTAATCAAAAGCCTCTCGTCTTTATCATCTCCGCCCCCTCGGGTTCGGGAAAGTCGACGCTGACCAATGACTTGATCAAGCTCGTCCCGAATCTCGAATTTTCCATCTCCTATACCACACGCTCGCCCCGTGGCAGTGAGCAGAACGGAAAGCATTATTTTTTCGTCTCTCGCGAAGAGTTTCAGAGAATGATTGATGCGGGCGAACTGCTGGAGCACGCGACCGTTCACGGCAACTGCTACGGCACGGGCCGCCAGTTTCTCCGCGATGCCGGACGCAAAGGCAGTGACCTGCTCCTCGATATCGACGTTCAAGGCGCCGCTCAAATCAAACGCAATCTCACCGATGCCATCAGCATCTTCGTTCTTCCGCCAGATCGTCAGATTTTGGAATGGCGCTTGCGCAACCGCAGTGAGGATCCGGAGGATGTGATTCAGCGCCGTTTGATCGCCGCCAGTCGCGAAATCGCCGAGTACGACAAATATGACTACGTGGTGATCAACGATAAGCTTGAGGAGTCCTGCGAGAAGTTGCGTGCCATTGTCCTATCCGAACGATTGAGACGACTTTCACGCGACCTCACGGACCAGGAGAAGAGAACGATTGAATTGGCGGAGTGCTGTCGCCTTGCCAAGGTGCGGGAATGGGTCCAACCCATCCTGGCATCCTTTGGTACTTCCGTGCCCTCGGCACGCCCGTAGTTTTCGCGGTATCATTTCATAGGCGCCGAAATTGAGCGTTCGACCGAAAGCATAGCCTCAAGTCGGGACACCAGGAACCTGGTCATGGTTTGCGGAACGATTCGACAGACGTTCGGCAGACTAGCTTTCAAACCTGTTTGGCAACGGAGATCCCTATGAAGTTGATCGAAGGCTTCGACAGTAATTACCGGTACATTTTGGTGGCCGCACGGCGGGCACGTCAGTTGCAGTCCGGTGCGCCCCCAGTCGTCGATACGAATTCCCGCAAACCTTGCCGTATCGCGCAAGACGAAATTCGAGCCGGTAAAGTGAAGTGGGAGATTCCCGAGACCCGCAGCGCTGCCGAGCAGGCAGCCGACAGTCTCGACAAGGCTCTTGGTCAGGATTAACGCGGATTTGTTGTTCTTGCAGTGATCGCGTCCCGGCGGTCTTGAATCGACAATCAAGCGTCAACCATCAAACTTCCATGAAGATCGCTCTCGGGGTTAGCGGCGGGATTGCGGCATATAAGGCGGCCGAACTTGTCCGCCTGCTGCAAGACCGCGGCATCCGCGTGCAAGTTGTGATGACTCGCGCCGCGCAGGAATTCGTCAGACCCCTTACCTTCGCCGCGCTCTCTGGAGAGAAAGTTATCACCGGGATGTTTGCGTCCGGCGAAGAACACTCGCCCAATATCGACTCGGCAATTGAGCACATTGCGGTCGCGCAATCGATCGATGCTCTGGTCGTGGCTCCGGCAACAGCGGATGTCCTCGCGCAATTTGCGCAGGGAATCGCCAGCGATTTCCTCACAACTCTCTATCTTGCGACCACCGCGCCGGTCGTCGTAGCCCCCGCGATGAATGTCAATATGTGGAACCATCCGGCGACGCAAGCGAATCTCGAGATTCTTCGCAAGCGCGGCGTGAAGATTGTGGAACCAGGTGCAGGCTACTTGGCCTGCGGAATGACCGGCACAGGGCGCCTCGCGGAAAATCAAGCGATCGTCGCCGTTGTCTCCGAGGCGCTCGGAGCTTCCCAGGATCTGAGCGGCGAAACAGTGCTCATCACTGCCGGGCCCACACGCGAAAAAATTGATCCGGTTCGCTACCTTACCAATCGCTCCAGCGGCCGCATGGGATATGCGCTGGCTGAAGCGGCTCTGCGACGTGGCGCCCGTGTCCTATTGGTGAGCGGGCCAACCTCGATTGCGCCGCCCGGTGCGGCTGAGGTCACGCGAGTGGAGTCTGCCGAACAAATGCGGGACGCAGTTTTCAACCTGCTGCCGCAGGCGACCATTGTGATCAAGACGGCTGCCGTCTCTGACTATCGCCCCAAGGCTGCCGCCGGTCAGAAGATCAAGCGCAAAGGGCCGATGAGTCTGGAACTCGAGGCCACTCCCGATATCCTGCGAGAGCTCTCCCAGAGGAAGGGAGCGCAGATCGTGGTTGGTTTCGCCGCCGAGACGGAAAATGTTCTTGAAAATGCGCGACAAAAATTGCTGTCAAAAAATCTCGACGCTATCGTGGTTAACGATGTCTCGCGCGAGGGTGTAGGGTTCGATTCCGACCGCAATGCGGTCACCATCATTACCCGCGACGAGATTGTCGAAGTTCCCGAAACCACGAAGTGGGAAGTCGCGCAGCGCGTGCTCGATCAAGTCGTTCGCGTGAAAGTGGCTCGCAAGACTCCAGTCAAGATGTAATCCTATCGAATCTTCAGATTGTCGATTGATCGTCGCGGGCAATTCCTGTGGCCGTCGTCAACCTCGTATAATCCTGTCAGCCCGAATCGTGACGAACATACAGAATCCCGATGTGCGGCGAGCTCTTATCGAGCGCATTCGCTATTACCATGAGCTTGGAATTTACGATTTCTATCGCCGTGAACGGCCGAATGGCGAACCGGTTCCGGTCCTAACGGCTGTCAACGGATGAACTGCAGCCCGCCCAGCCTGACCCACAAGAGGAAATGTCCCTCGGAAAATCCGCTGCCGCCGCAAACCTCGCTTCCGACTCGCTAACGATTCTTACTCCAAGACCTGAGCAGGGAGTATCCGATCCCGTTACCGCGCTGAAGTTGATTCGCGAGGATCTGGGCGACTGCACGCGCTGCAAGCTGCATAAGCAGGGCCGAAAGCAGATCGTTTTCGGCGTAGGCAATCCGCATGCAGATTTGATGTTTGTAGGCGAAGGGCCTGGGGCCGATGAAGACACGCAAGGAGAGCCGTTCGTTGGACGCGCCGGGCAACTGCTCAACAACATGATCAAGGCGATGGGCATTCGCCGCGAGGACGTTTACATCGCAAATGTGGTGAAGTGCCGCCCGCCCGGCAACCGAACTCCCGAGCGGGACGAGTGCGATACGTGCTCTCCCTTCCTGATGCGGCAGATCGCCGTCGTTAAGCCAAAGGTCGTGGTGGCTCTTGGCGCAGTGTCCGCGAAGAATTTGCTGGCGATCAGTGCTCCGATGTCTGAGTTGCGTGGGCGCTTTTACGACTTCATGCCCGCGGGGGCGCGCAGCAGCGATTCCGCATGGGAAGGAGCGAAACTCGCGGTGACGTATCACCCGGCGTTCCTCCTTCGTGATCCGCGTCAAAAAGGGGAAGCCTGGAAAGATTTGCAAATGGTGATGAAATACTTAGGTCTAACCGCACCGAAAAAAGAAGTATGAACGCAGAATCCCTACCTTCAGACCTAAGAGAGTTTCTTGGCTGCGGCGCCCGACTGATGCAATCACTCTGAGGGTTTCTTCCCTCGACTGCACCCCGATCACAGTAGTTTATCCTTCCATCAATGGCCGAATTCTGCGACGTCGCGGTGGCTGTGCCTCTCGACATGGTTTTCACCTACCGTGTCGCTGGGGAAGCTACGCCAGTCGTAGGCGGACGAGTCCTCGTCCCTTTCCGGCAGCAGCGGGTGACGGGCGTTGTCACCGAACTTCACGACCGTAAGCCCTCTGTCACAGCGAAAAACCTAATTAGCGTTCTTGATCCGGCTCCGGTTCTCGACGATCAGCTTCTGCGCCTTGGTCGCTGGATCGCCGATTATTATCTAGCTCCAATCGGCGAAGTTTTTCGAACGATGCTTCCCCTGAATGCCGAGTTTAAGCGCATCGTCGGATACCGCATTGCTGACCAAGGCCACAAGGCACTGCACGGTGCTGGGACTTCTGGATCGTCTGCGCGAGCCCGTCGCTCTATCGAAGAACAAGCTGCTGAGTTTCGCGTTCTGGACTACCTCGCTAGTTCAGACGGGGAACTCGTTCGGGAAGAAACCCTTCGCTCTGCGACGAAGATCTCAAGGTCAGTTCTGGGCGGGATGGTGCGCAAGAAGTGGCTCGTCCGCGAAGACGTGTCCTCGCCTCAGGACGCTAAAAGAACCGTGAAGATCGCGGTGCTGAAATCCGCCGACGGCAAACTGAACGACAACCAGCGCCTCCTCGTCGACACCCTCGCCGCTTCAGGAGGCAAGATTCCCGTGGACACGCTACAGCAATTGGAAGTTCCGCGGACGACGCTCGGCACTTTGGTGAGACGGGGCCTGTTGGAGATTGTTGAAGAAGCCGCGGCGTTCACGGTTTCAAGAAGCGCCCCACGCCCAGCGATTTTCGACTTCAATCTTAGTGTGGCGCAGCAATCGGCTTTAGCGAAGATGCGCGAAAGCGTCACCGCTCGCAAGTTTTCCGGGATGTTGCTCCACGGCGTCACAGGTTCTGGTAAAACCGCGGTTTATCTGGCCGCCATGCGCTCCGTGCTCGAAGCCAAGCGTTCCGCGATCCTGCTGGTACCCGAGATCGGACTCACGCCGGCGGTCGCGGCGGATCTCCATCAGATTTTCGGCGACGAGGTGGCCATCCTGCACTCGGCGCTCTCCGATCGCGAACGCGCCGAACAATGGCACCGGATCAAACGTGGCGACGCCCGCATGGTTGTGGGGACGCGTTCAGCCGTTTTTGCCCCGGTGAACGATCTCGCGCTCATCATTGTCGACGAAGAGCACGATTCTTCGTATAAGCAGGAAGAAAATCCACGCTATCACGCCCGCGATGTTGCGGTGATGCGAGCCAAGATGGCGGATGCCGTCGTAGTCTTGGGTTCCGCGACCCCGTCGCTCGAATCGTACTTCAACGCCAGGAAGAATAAATACGCATTGGTGGAACTTCCCGACCGTGTCGAACAGCGTCCGCTGCCCGAAGTAGAAATCGTGGACATGCGTCTTGAGTTTCAGGAGACCGGTCACGAGCAGGTCATCTCGCGCAAACTTGCAGCGGAGATAAAAGATCGCCTCGAGCGCAAAGAGCAGGTAATGGTGCTGCTCAACCGCCGCGGATACTCTCCAGTGGTTCTCTGTAGGACCTGCGGCAAGAAACTCGAGTGCCAGAATTGCGCGATCGCGCTCACTCATCACAAGCGCGAACACAAAATGGTTTGCCACTATTGCGGGTTTACAGCGCCCGTGCCCAAGGCGTGCGTTCACTGCGGCAGCGAGTATGTGTATTTCCTTGGCACTGGCTCCGAAAAACTCGAGGAACTCTTGCATGGCATGTTTCCGCAAGCGCGCATTGCGCGCCTTGATCGAGATACGGTGCGCGGCCACGAAGACTTCGAGCGCACCCTCAGCGGACTGAATGAAGGGGAACTCGATATCCTGGTCGGAACACAGATGATCGCCAAAGGCCACGATATTCACGGAGTCACTTTGGTCGGAGTTGTTGGAGCAGACGTCGCCCTGGGTCTGCCCGACTTCCGCGCTGCCGAGCGAACGTTCCAATTGTTAACGCAGGTGGGGGGACGCGCGGGACGCGGCCAATCTCCCGGCAAAGTCATTTTGCAAACGTACTTTCAGGATCATTACGCGGTTCAGTACGCCGCCCATCATGATTTTGTCGGCTTCTACGAAAAGGAACTGCAATTCCGCAGCTGGATGCACTATCCGCCGTACTCCGCACTCGCGAATGTGCTGGTTCGAAGCGATAAGCTCGACGACGCGCTGCTTTGGTCCGGCAAGTTGGGAAATTGGTTCAATCAGACGCGGCACGAGGGAGTTCGAGTGCTGGGCCCAGCTGCCGCTCCGATTATGCGACTTAAGCGCGATTATCGCTATCACTTCGTTCTAAAATCGCCCAGCCGCGAAAAATTGAACACGACGTTGCGAGCGATGCTCGCGCACGCCGCTGACCAGAAGATCCCCCGGACCCAAGTCATCGTCGACGTCGATGCACTCTGGTTGATGTAATCATTCGTGCAGCATAATCTGATTCGGATGGCGACCGATCCTAAATTCTTTGCCACACCCGCCGATTGGCGTGCCTGGCTTGAAAAGCATCATACGACCCACGAAGAACTCTGGGTCGGCTTCTACAAGCGCGATTCCGGTCGTCCCAGCATCACTTGGCCCGAATCCGTCGACGGCGCTCTCTGTTTCGGATGGATCGATGGCATTCGCAAGAGCATTGACGACGCCAGCTACAAGATACGTTTCACGCCGCGCAAGCCGCGCAGCATTTGGAGCGCGATCAATATCAAGCGCGCGACCGAACTCTCGAAGTCGGGATTCATGGCCGCCGCGGGTCTTGCGGCCTTTGAGAAACGCGATGGTGACAGATCGGCAATCTATGCTTACGAACAAAGGAAAGCTGCGAAACTTCCAGCTGCCTACCGGAAGCAGTTCAAGCAGCAGCCAGATGCCTGGGCTTTTTTCCAGTCGATGCCGCCCTGGTATCAGAGGACGTCCACCTACTGGGTCATCAACGCGAAAAGGGAAGAGACCCGGCTGAAGCGCCTAGCGATTCTGATCGATTGTTCCGCAGCGAAACGAAATATCCCGTCTCTGAATCGCCCTTCCTCCTCGAAGTGAAATGCGGTCTCATACCCGGGCGGTGCCCTGGTCTATAGCGTTTGGAACGGTGTGATCGTGAACGTGAGGGCCAGCATGATCCCTGCCAGCAGCGCCAGCACCCATCGACTTGGAGGCAGTACCGGATAGTTCGGCGCCTGCTCTTGATGGTAGGTGACCACATTCATCAGGACGAGTATCCCGGCCCAAAACCACCATCCTGAGTTGAAGTGACCTTGCAGTTTCACGCTTCCCAGGTAGATCAGCGCGAACACGGTTGTCCACGAGACGAGGCGATGAATTCTCGGCGCCAGGGCATACACAATGTGTCCGCCGTCTAATTGGCTGCTCGGTAGGAGGTTCAGCGCCGTGGCATACATTCCAACCCAGGCCGCAATTGCAGTGGGATGGAAATAGATTCGGCTCAGGGGCAGCGCCGCCGTGGCGTGGGTTGGAGCGATGTATCGCAGTGTGTCGTGCACAATGTAAAAGATCGCCGGGAAGCCCAATTGCAAATCGGATGCACCAATCCCGGCCCCCAGAGGCTTCGACAACATCATCGATACTACAAGCGTCACTATCGCGACGACGAATCCAGCGATCGGACCCGCAATGCCGATATCGAACAATGCTGCCCGGGAACGGATCGGCGCCTTTATCCGGATCACAGCCCCCAGAGTTCCAATCAAAGTTGGTGCGGGAATAAAGAACGGTAGCGTCGCACTCACTCCGTAATATCGACAAAAAACATAATGCCCCATCTCGTGCGCCAGCAAGATCGTGAGAAGCGTTACGGAGAAGGGAATACCTAGCAGCAATCGCGACGGCTGCGACCAAATCCATCCCAACGGAAAGAATGGGACGTATTCATCTCCGGCGACAAAGGGCGGGAGATTGTGCAGGAAGTTGAATTCCATCCGCGCGCCCACCACCAGGGTCGTGAAAATGGTCGCGAGCAGCAGCAATGCGTGCAGCCAGTAGCGCTCTGCAGGAGGCGTCCATTCCGGAGTTGGAAGAGTGTAGTAGTACTCGAGGGTCGAACTTGGAATCGTGGAATCAGGCTGTGTCATGCGATTCCTGAAGTTGTCTTGCGGAGTCCGCCGAAATCCCGACCATGCTCTGATGCTACTACGGCGAGGTCTCCTCCGGCGTCGGGCTGACTGGTAGCGGATGCCGCCCCGTCTGGGAATAGCACCACCGGATGGTACCCAGCGGGCTATTACCTACAGGCCATTTTGGACAAACTAAAGTTGTCCTAGTATGTATCCACGCGCCAGATGCCGCGCCAATCGGGCATTTTAGCTCGACTCTCCCTAAAAAGGCATTGCGCTAAGAGGCCAGCGGCCCCCGTCCTGGTGTAGCAAGATTCCTCCCCACATAAGGTTACCGATGAGTCTGGCCACTCCGATTTCCAACGTCGAAGTCTTGTCGAGTGCTGCGACACGGGTCACCTGGACTGAACTCCGTCAGGTCGATCTTGCCGCGTGGAATGATGCCCTACTGAAAACCGATGCCTCGCTCTATCAATATCCTTTCTGGAACGAGCCTTACCGGCGTATGTGGGTGACTCCACGTTACCTGGTGTGGGGTTCGGAGCATCGCCCGCTGGCCTTTGCCAGCATCCTCACGATTGGTTTTGGTCCCGCCAAGATTGGCTTGGTGTTTCGAGGCCCCACGTCGATTGTTAACGACCTTAAATTCTCCCGTGCCATGTGCCAGGAGTTGATCAATTGGGCGCGGACGGAGGGATACATCTTCCTCCGCTTCACGCATTCCGATCCTGAGGTCCTCACCGATTTAGCGTCGGTTGGGAAGGCGCTCGACTACGATGCCTTTCCGTATCTTCTCGACTATCCCGTGATGTCGCAGGACTACATGGTCCCTCAGACCGATAGTGACGAAGAAACGCTAGCCAGCTTTGACCGAGAGGCTCGCCGCAAAATCCGTCGTGGAACAGAAATCGGATACCAGATCAAATCTGACACCGCTCCAGAAGCACTGGAGCAGGTTTGGCCGCTTTATGAGGAGTGTGCGCGCCGTAAGCATTTTCGCCTTGAGCGGCCTCTCTCGTTCTACATGGACTTGATGCGCGAGGCCCAATCCTATGACCGCGCTCGCCTGTATACCGTGAGTATCGGTGGAGTTGTAGTTGGAAGCGCCTTGGTTTTCCGCGATCAGAAAGTAGCCCATTGCCAGTTGGCCGCCTTCGATGCTGAACATCGTCATTCGGCCTCGCTCCTGCACTGGCATGCTATGCGCGACATGCATCGCAAGGGCGCGCGCAAATACAATCTTGGGCCGGGCCCCGGCTCGCTGGCCCGCTTCAAGAGCCAATTCTGCGAGTCGCCGGTGCACTATCCGGCGCCGCTTACGGTTGTCCTAAAGGACGATTGGTTTCAGATCTGGAAGCGGGGATTTCTGCCCATGGCGAAACAACTCCAGCCGATGCTGCGGAGGATTGCTTTCCAGCGTGGCCGGCTGAGCCGGAAGTCAGTCGATTGATTGCAGTTCTTTACCCGGCTTGAAGCGCACGGCGCGGCCGGGAGGGATGGACACTTCGGCGCCCGTTCGCGGATTCCGCCCGATGCCTGTCTTGCGCGGCCGCACGTTAAATACTCCAAACCCTCGCAATTCAATGCGATTGCCCGACGCCAGAGACTTTTTCATGCTCTCGAAAACCGTCTCCACAGCTAATTCGGCCTTGGTCTTCGTAATGCCCGTTTTAGCGACCACTTCATTGATGATATCGAGCTTGATCACAAGCGGCTCCCGGTTCGAGGGTCGAGATCGTGCTTCAAGTTATTGATGCTAAGGAAGATAAGTAAGATTGTCAACCCGAGCATCTATCCCGTAAACTGGCAAGCACCAGCCAATAGAGATTGAGTGATTTGAAGACAGGGGATTGATGCTTCTTCGTTGATCGCCAGGATAAAGTTCGAATCGCTACGGACGCTTTGATCCACTCCATCTCAGCTTCACCCAAACACCCAATTCTTCAGGAGTTCCATGCTTAAGAGCGACCGCTGGATCCGCAAGATGTCCCGGGAACACGACATGATTAATCCGTTTTCAGAGAAGCAGGTGCGCGAGGGCGTGATTTCGTACGGCCTCTCTTCTTACGGATACGACTTGCGCGTGGCTGACGAGTTCAAGATCTTCACCAATGTCAACTCGTCGATCGTCGATCCCAAGCATTTTGACGAAAAGTCCTTCGTCACGGTGCAGACC
The DNA here is from genome assembly GCA_963819455.1 of uncultured Acidobacteriota bacterium. Classification (GTDB taxonomy): domain Bacteria; phylum Acidobacteriota; class Terriglobia; order Terriglobales; family Acidobacteriaceae; genus Sulfotelmatobacter. Next base: position 71,398 of record CAWFWF010000002.1, on the reverse strand, counting down.
GACATCTGTATCGTTCCGCCGAACTCGTTCGCGCTGGCGCGCTCGGTTGAATATTTCAAGATTCCGCGCAGCGTGCTCACAATCTGCGTCGGCAAGAGCACTTACGCCCGCTGCGGGATCATCGTGAACGTCACGCCGTTTGAGCCCGAGTGGGAAGGATTCGTCACGCTGGAGATCTCCAATACGACACCGCTACCGGCCCGCATCTACGCCAACGAGGGCTTGTGCCAGATTATCTTCTTCGAGTCCGACGAAGTTTGCGAAACGAGCTATGCCGACCGCAAAGGCAAGTATCAGGCACAAAAGGGAATCGTTTTGCCGAAGCTTTAGAGGTCGCAACAAGACTTCGCGGTGAAAATAGAAAACCCCTCCAGAGGATGGAGGGGTTTCTCGCATCATGAGGTGGAAACCGGGCGCTAGCGCTGGTTCTCGCCTTCTTTGAACATGTATTTAATGGCCGGCTTGTAAATCATCAAATTCGGATCGCCATCTTCGCGGTTCACCTTGATGCAGTTCCGGTCATACCACTCGATGATCCCGTGAATTTCTTCGCCGTCGCGCAGAACGATGACCATCGGCGTGCGCGACTGCATCTGCTTCTGGTAATAGAAATTTTCAGCGTTGGTCTGCTCGGGCGGGGCGGGTTTCTTCCCTGCACTTCCAATCGCTCTCTCCGACCGTTCCGGTCGTTCAAAGCGCTCGCCGCGGTCAATCCGCTCCGGGCGTTCGTGGCGCTCGTTGCGGTCGCGGCGCTCCATCGGTACGGGAGCGGCACTGTGGTTGCCATGATTCTCCGCGCGCTGCAATGAGGGACGAATCAGCTTGCGGTTGGCAAAGTTCTCTCGGTCGACGGATCCACCCGACGGCACGGGGTCCATAATAATTTCCTTCATGGTGGCGCACCTTGCGTACACGCGTTCGCGCTAACCGTTTACTCTGGGACACCTTTGAATGCAGGTTACGAAGGCGTGAAATTTAGCCATACCGTAACACAGGAAACTATCTCTGACAATGAGTCCTTCGTGCCATTCGATAAGTGTGCCAAATGTTGCACACCCGCTAGAATATCGATTCTTTATTACTTTGTTCCCGACAGGTCCGCTCCGCGTCGCTCATGCCCGCTCACAGTAACAATCGCCAGCAAACTCGCTACGAGTAGCACGCTCCACGCCAGCACCGGCGGATAACTTCCCTTGTATCTTTGCTCCACGAGTCTTGCCTGCAGGACTGCATTCTTTGAAGACAACAAGTTTCCCAATTGATAGGCCAAGCCGGGGAAGGTTCCGCGAACAGCTGGCGGCGATAACTCATTGAGGTGCGCCGGGATGACTCCCCAGGCTCCCTGCACCATGAATTGCATCAGAAATCCACCAACGCCCAGCAATGGAATACTTTTGGAAAAGGCCCACAGCGGAATTGCAGGGATGGAGAGCAGTGCCGCAGTTACGATCGCACGGCGCCGGCCTACCTTCTCTGACCAGCTACCGAAGAAAACGCCTCCAGCGAGTGCGCCGATGTTAGCGATGACGGCAATCAACATAACGACACGCGGACTAAATCCTTGACCCTTAGTCAGGAATGTCGGATAGAGATCCTGAGTACCATGGCTGAAAGAATTGAAGGCGAACATCAGAACTGTCATGAGAGCGAATGGACCCGCAAACTGAAGAAAGTTTCGGCCCATGCTCGACTTCTCTCTCTTCGAAACGCGCCCTTCCAGCCATGCGGGAGATTCATCCACCTTGGTTCGAATGTAGATCACCAGAAACGCCGGAAGCGCTCCGATCACAAACATCCCTCGCCATCCCACCAGCTCGAAAGTCGTTCCAAATACCAGTGCGGCCATCAGAAAACCGACGGCATATCCTTCCTGCAGCAGGCCAGAAAAGAAGCCGCGCTTTTCGGCGGGCAGAGTCTCAAACGCCAGAGCCGCGCCTACGCCCCATTCCCCACCCATTGCAATTCCGAATAATGCCCGCATGATCAGAAATACTTTCAGCGATGGTGCGAATGCGGATGCCAGCTCGAAGACTGAATACGCGATGATGTCCACCATCAGAGTAGGACGCCTGCCGAAGCGGTCGGCCATCCAGCCGAAGAGGAAGGCTCCCACCGGACGCATCGCCAACGTCAGAAAAATCGCCTCCGTTATTTCCGAGACTTTCGCATGAAACTGCGTGGCCAAGGCATTTACGCAGAACACTAGAATGAAGAAATCGAATGCGTCCAGCGACCATCCCAGGAAGCAGGCAATGAACGTGTTTCGTTGAACCGAAGTCAGACGTCGAAAATTTCCAATAAATTCCATCTGGATTTGCGTTACCCCGTGCGGATGCTAGCATAGGTTTTCTATTCGACAAGTGGCAATCATCGTCCAAGCCCATTCACTCCATGCCTGAACTCGACCAACCGCAACGCCAGACCACCGACGCGCTAATGCTCACCGGTTTCTGGTATCGCGCGTTGCCGGCGGACCGAGTTCACCGCAATCAGCTCTCGAAGGCGACGCTGCTAGAGATTCCGCTCGTCATCGGCCGCGACCGTGCTGGTCAGCCCTTCGCCATGCGCGACGCATGTCCTCATCGCGGGATGCCGCTCAATTGCGGCAACTTCGATGGAGAGAATCTCGAATGTATCTATCACGGGTGGCAGTTCGATGTGCACAACGGTCAGTGCCAACTGATCCCGTCCCTCACTTCGGATCAATCTTTGAAGGTAGATCGGATCTACGCTGGAAGCTATCCCTGCGAAGAGCAAGACGACTTCATATGGGTCTACATTCCCGAGCCGGGGCCTACGGGCGCAGGTTTCACCAAGCCTGAGGAAGCCCCCGACCCCGCTCCGCAGATTGAAAAGTTCAGTGGCAAATACAAAATCGCTTGCCTGCAGGCCGAGATGCCGGTCAATATCGACCACGGAATCATCGGGTTGATGGATCCTGCACATGGCCCGTTCGTTCATCAGGCCTGGTGGTGGCGCACGCAGCACAGCATTCACGAAAAGAAGAAGAATTTCGAGCCAATTCCCAATGGCTTCCGCATGAGTTCGCATACGCCGAGCTCAAACTCCGCGCCTTACAAGCTTCTGCGACTTTACGCCGACGCCGATTCCATCACGACCACCATCGATTTTGTTCTTCCAAACATTCGTACCGAAACCATTCGAGCCGGAAAATACTGGTTCTCGAGCCTGACCACCGTTACTCCGATTACGCGCAGTCATTGCCGGATTGATGTGGTAGCCGCCTGGAATCTCTTTCGCTGGATTCCGTTCGTGCCGAATGTGTTGAAATTTGTCTTCGGAAAATTCGTCGAACAGGATCGGCGCACCATGGAACTGCAGGCCGAGGGCCTCAAGCATAATCCGCACCTGATGCTGATCGACGACGCCGACCGTCCTGCCAAGTGGTACTTTCAATTGAAAGCGTCTCACCTCGAAGCGAAGCGTAATGGCACTGCGATGAAGCACCCGATGACCGGCCCGGTCACCCTGAAGTGGCGAAGTTAAGGCGCGAGACCCTGCCCGTGCATGCGCAAAGATGAAACTTGGCAGCCCAGCCCGTATGATCGTCATCGAACCCAAATGCCGAAGACAAATAAGAAGTCCTTTTTTCACCACCACTCGCTGAGCATTGTGACCTCGGTGGTCCTGATCGCATTGATCGTTTTCTACAGCCGTTCCAACCAGAACACACATCTTGGTTCGTTCTTCGGCAACGCCATTGCCGACTGGACGGGACTTCTCGTGACCGTGTTGGCGACCAAATTTTTCTATGAGGTCGGATCAGCGGAGAGCCGAAAGCCGCTCCACCATTGGCTTAGCCCGGTTGTCGAATTTCTACAGGATCACTCGCTGACGATCTTCCTCGCCATCACCGGAGTCGGATGGGTCTGGTTGTTTGCGCGATCCGATCCCAACTCAAAGTGGGGTCAGGTCGTCGGCAACATCGTCTCTGAATGGACACAGATATTCGGAACCGTCCTGCTCACCAAACGGTTATTGGAACTGCATTCGAAGGAAAGCCACAAATAGCGATGATGGGGAATTGCTTGAGAGTTGAGTTGGATGTTTTACTCGGTCACGAGCCAGTCCATTGCCTCTTCGCGGGTATTAAAGGCAGGGATATCACGCTGCGAGAAAGTTTTGAAGTTCTCGTAGAAAACATGCGGCAGGCTCTCCGTCCCAACCCAGGCCGAACGCTTGATGTAAGGGCGGTCTAACACTAAGACTTCCTTCACTTTGGTGGCGACGACTTTATCAACCGTTGCTCCACTCATGTCAGCGAGTGTCAGTACTGATTTCGGAGCGTGGCGCGCCACATGCGCCCGAACTTGATCGAGCAGCAAGAGCATTTCTTTTGCTGCACAATTACTGAAATCGATCAGAAAGATGGCCTGCCCCTTGTGCTTGATAAATCGCAGCCGTTCTTTCACCTCTTCGTCCGAGATCATGCGAGCAGTCCTTCCACCACGCTATAAGCCCCGTCCAGAGCGGCATCCAGCGCAGAAGCGTCTTTCCCGCCAGCCTCGGCGAGATCGGGGCGGCCTCCGCCTTTGCCTCCAACCTTTTGAGCCACCGGACCAATGACCTTGCCTGCCTGAACTCGCGATGTGAGATCCTTTGTGACGCCGACGATCAGCGACACGTTGCCATCGGCAGCCGATCCCAATATCACCACGCCCGATCCGACCTTGTCGCGCAACTGATCTACCAGCGTTCTTAGCTGCGCCCGCTCGAGGTTGTCGACGCGGTGCGCCAAAACTTTTACACCCTTCACTTCTCTGATCTTTTCGCCTACGTTGGCGGTGGAAGAAGATGCCGATTTCATCCGGACCGAATCCAGTTCGCGCGTAAGCCGCTTGATCTCCGCATCTTTCTTTTCAAGCTCAAGTTTCAGCGCCTCGGCCGGCGTCAGGGAGGCCTCTTCGCCGTGTGTCCCCTCTCCAACTGTGGGTGCCCCATCCTTGCGCGTTTTTTGCGCAAGGGTGGGAGAGACGAACGATGACACCACGTTCTCCAGTTGATGATCTTTCCGGAAGTGCGCCAGCGATCCCTCGCCGGTAATCGCCTCCACCCGCCGCACCCCCGAAGACACGCTGCCTTCTTTTAGAATTTTGATCAGTCCAATCTCGCCGGTCGCCGCAGTGTGCGTCCCGCCGCAAAGTTCGGTGGAGAAATCGCCAATCTGCACGACGCGAACCTTCTCGCCGTATTTTTCTCCGAACAATGCCATCGCATGATACTTGTTGATGGCTTCTTCGATGGGAACATCCGTCAGTGTCTCGACCCGCCGGTTACGCAGAACCTCTTTGTTGATGATGTCTTCAATGTCTTGTAATTCTTCGTCGGCCACCGCGGTGAAGTGCGAAAAATCGAAGCGCAAATGATTCGGGGCTACCAGCGATCCCGCTTGCTTCACATGCTTGCCTAACACCTCGCGCAATCCAGCGTGCAGCAAATGCGTCGCAGTATGATTCCGCATCGTTGCTTCACGAACGCCTGTGTTGACCACAGCATCCACTTTGTCTCCCACACGTAGCGTCGCCTTAGCGACGACCTGATGCGCACGCACACCCTGAATCGGGTAATAGCATCCCTTAACGTCGGCGACCACTGTGTTGTGATCGTCCGAGTAGAACCATCCACGATCTCCGATTTGCCCACCGGCCTCGGCATAGAACGGCGTGTGATCGAGAATCACCTCGCCTTCTTCACCCGCCTTCAGTTCCTGCGAGCCTTGTCCCTTATGGAGAATTGCCAGGACTTCGCAGCCTTCGGACCGCGTTTGCCGGTAGCCTTCAAAATCCGACTTCGGCAATTTTTGATAAGCAGGATTCGCAGTCTGCTTCGCCGCGCCTTTCCACGAAGCGCGCGCTCGGGATTTCTGCTCGTCCAGAGCCCGGTCAAATCCTGTTTGATCAAACCTGAGGCCTTGATCTCGGGCTGCATCCTGTATGAAGTCGAGAGGCATTCCGAATGTGTCATACAGTTTGAATGCTTCACCGCCGTCCAGCGTATGAGCACGGCGCCTAACATCAGCCAGTTCGTCGGAAGACATGCCGCCAGCGATGTTTGAGAGCGTGACATCGGGCGTATTGTCGAATCCTCGCGTTGACTCACGAAGCAGTGCTTCTAATTTGTCAAGCCCGATATCGAGCGTGTGCGCGAACCGAGTCTCTTCTGCGAGCACCGCCTTCGATACGCGGTCCAGCGTCTCGTTGAGCTCCGGATACGCATCCACCATCAGGTCGCGCACCGAATAAACCATCTTGTGCAGGAACGGCTTGGTCTGTCCGAGTAAACGGCCGTGTGTGATCGCGCGTCGGATGATCTTGCGGAGCACATAGCCGCGTCCTTCATTGGAAGGCAGCACGCCGTCGGAGATCAGGAAAGTGGCGGCTCGTGAATGGTCAGCGATCACTCTCAGCGACGCTGCCGATTTGTAGCTGGAAGAGCCTGCCGAGCCTTGCTCGGCCAGACGGCCGGGGGTGCCCGTCTCCACATGGCCTGTGCTCTCCGCAGCTTGTGTGAGGACAGCCGCCGGCTGTCCGGGCGAGTGAGGCTCGCCAGTTAATTCCGCGGCCCGCTTGATCAATGACGTAAACAAGTCGGTGTCGTAATTCGATATCACTCCTTGCAACACGCACGCCAGCCGTTCCAGACCCATCCCGGTATCAATCGAGGGCTTCGGCAGCGGCGTCAGCGTGCCCGAGGCATCACGATTGAACTGCATGAACACAAGATTCCATATCTCGACGTAGCGCCCGCAATCGCAGGGGAATGCACAATCGGTATGTCCCTGCTCAGAAGCGGTCACGCCCATGTCGTAGTGAATCTCGCTGCAAGGGCCGCAAGGACCGGTGTCGCCCATCTGCCAGAAGTTGTCTCTTGCCCCGAGCTCGAAGATGCGCTCTTTCGGGATGCCTTGCTCCGCCCATAAGTCATACGCCTCGGCATCGCGCTGCAACCCGCCTTCGCCGTTGAACACCGTCACATATAGCTTGTCCTTCGCAATCCCATACCACTCCGGCGACGTGACCAACTCCCATGCGTACGCGATTGCATCTTTCTTGAAGTAGTCGCCAAACGAGAAATTCCCCAGCATCTCGAAAAAAGTGTGATGGCGATTGGTGAACCCGACGTTTTCGAGATCGTTGTGCTTTCCGCCAGCCCTGACACACTTCTGCGAGGTCGTGGCCCTGTTGTAGTCACGCTTCTCCAGTCCCAGAAATACGTCTTTGAACTGGTTCATCCCAGCGTTGGTGAAGAGTAACGTCGGGTCGTTTGCAGGGACGAGCGACGACGAGTGCACCTCCTTGTGCCCCTTCTGCACAAAGAAGTCCAGGAATTGTCTGCGAATTTCAGAACCTGTTGGCATGAATTTTCAATTCTAAACGAAAAAATCACAGAGGCAGGATCGCGGAGTTTCTCGAGCGGCTAGGTCCCAGCCATCGTGGGTAGGATGCGCAAGTAAACCGGAAAATCTTCACGGTCCCCAGGGTAGGTGAACTTGCATGGTGTCAGTCGGCGAGCGGTGGTGGATTCAGGAAGCCTCTCCTTCGAGCGCGGTTAGTACTTCCTCGTCAACGTCCCATTTTTTAAGGATCGTGAAAATTGTCTTGGTGCCGAAGCCCGCGCGCACTAACTGCCGGAAAATTCGCGCCGTCTGCTTCTGATCCTTCGGCTTCTCCATGCGCTTCTTGCGCAAATACTCTCGCGCCTGCTTCTCGTCGGCTACGCCGTCGTAGGCCGCATCCACGGCCTTATCGATCACGTCTCCATGCACGCCGCGCATCTTCAATTCGGTCGTTACCCTCATGCGGCCGAATTTTTGATTATCACGCCGGATTGAGGAGTAATACGCGGCATACTGCGAATCGTTGAGGTACCCCTGATCTTTCAATCGCCGAATGACCAACTCCACCAGCGTGACTCCGTACTCCGCTTCCGGTTCCTCCATGCGCGCGCGCATCAGCCTCTTCAGCTCCGCAACGGTGCGCATACGCCGCGCCAACGTGCCGACCGCATATTCGTACATCTCATCTTCGGAATATTGCCTGCGCTTGGGACGTGAGAACGCCATGTCTCAAACGATAGTCCAAATCAAAGGCAAATGAAAACGGTGGGCGAATGGACGGGCTGTGAATGGGGAACGAGCGAACTCGTCCAATGAGCAAAAAGAATGGGCGCGATATTCTCGCGCCCAAAGGAACCGAAAGCGGAAGCTACCGCCCGCCAAATCCTGCCGATTGCATCGACTGCCGTGAGATATCTGCCGTGGAGGCGATACCTTGCATGCGCAGTTTGAAGTCGTCCGCGTTCGAAGCATTTTCGAGAGCGGTTTCGTAGTTCACCAACCCGGCCTGGAACAGATCCCAGAGCGACTGGTCGAAGGTCTGCATTCCATATTGAGAGGTGCCGGCCGCGATGGCGTCGCGGATGGATCGCGTCTTTTCCGGAACCAGCACGCACTCGCGAATGTAGGCGGTATTGATCATGACTTCTACGGCCGGTACGCGCCCCTCGGCGTCGCAACGCCGGACGAGTCGTTGACTGACAATCGCGCGTAAAACTGCTGCCAACTGCATACGAATTTGTTTCTGCTCCGGCGGCGGGAAGATGGAAATCACGCGGTTGATGGTTTCGACCGCGTCCAGCGTGTGCAAGGTCGAGAACACCATGTGACCAGTTTCAGCCGCATGCAGGGCCGTACTGATTGTTTCCAGATCGCGCATTTCGCCGACGAGGATCACGTCAGGATCCTGACGCAAAGAAGCTCTAAGCGCCGCCCCGAACGACGGGGTGTCGACTCCAATCTCGCGTTGGTTAACGTACCCCTTCTTGTCGCGGTGCAGGAATTCGATTGGGTCTTCGATGGTGACAATGTGTTCGGCGCGAGAAGAATTCACGCGATCGACCATCGCCGCCAGGGTTGTCGATTTACCGGAACCCGTTACACCCGTGACGAGAACCAGGCCGCGGGGCATGTCGCAAATCTGTTCGACGACTTTCGGCAGGAAAAGTTCGTCCAACGCGCGAATCTTGGTGGGAATAACACGAAGTACCAGTCCCACATTGCCGCGCTGCTGGAATATGTTTACACGGAAGCGTCCCAGTCCGGCGACGCCGTAGGCCATATCGATTTCCGTGGTTTCTTTGAATTTCTGCTTCTGCCGCGCCGACATCATGCTGAAAGCCATGTTCAACATGTCTTCGGCACTGATGCGGGGCTGATCGGTTAACGGCACCAGTTCGCCGTCAATGCGCAGATGTGGATAGTTCCCCACCTTCAAATGCAAGTCGCTGGCTCGCCGTTCCGTCGCAATTCGAAGCAGATCATCAATATTCATGTAGGAAGTTCCACCCGGGCCGTGTGGTTTCAGACCTTTGTCGAGGAGCGGTAGGGAACTCGGGCTGGACTGCCCGCGCCCTTCACTGCTCTCCATCATCATCGCTCCATCCGTTATCTTCCCCAAGATGACCTAGGTAATGTCGACGGCAGGAAACAGTTCCATCCCCTTTGTTCCGGGAATTTTCGGCTCCGACCGCGCCAGAGCGTTCTGACGCTTCGACGGAGAACTCATGGCACGCTAGACCTCGCAAGTATTTCCACAAGCAAATTCGCGTTCGTGTGACATCTGACCTTGCGCAGAACTTAAGAAATGCTCCATGATCGTCGAGGCGACGGAGCTGGAACCAGCTCATCTTCGCAGCCAGCTAAGTGCTTTGTTTTACGGATTTTAGCCTCTAAGTTCTTTAAAGGCCGGATTTTGCGGGGAATTTCGTGCTAACCCCATGATTTCAAAGATTCGGGGGGGAGGGGGGATACCCAAAGATTCGGAGTGGCCGTCAGTCCGTGGAGCGGCGGCCGCGCAACAAAAAAGCCGCCCAATTTGGGCGGCTTCGCGAACGTTGATCAGCTTAAGCGGCAGTATCTTCCTGGGTGGAAGGCGGTTGGAAGGGCTCATCGTAGCTGCCGCCATAAATGGATGGCACCTTCGATCCCATCGGACGCAAATAGGTTGCGAGCTCTCCGCGGTGGTGGATACTGTGGTTGTTCAGAAATCCCAGATAAGCTACCGCGGGCAAGTTAAACACACCGAAGAAGTTGATCGGAGTTACCAATTGCTCGCCTGACATTTTTGCGACTCGCTCTGCGCCGCGCTTCATGTTCTCGGCATACCAAGTTGCCACTTCCGCCGAGGTCTGCGGCTTGTGTTCGGGATTATCCATCTTGAAATTCAGATCGGCGATACCGTCAAGAAATTGGACATCGGTATTCGCCAAGTGCCACGCCAATTCTTTGGCCGTGCGGGCGTTAGGGTCGGGACGGTAATCCGCCTTCGCGTCGGGGACGGCGGCAATTACCTTCTGGGTGATCTCTGCTTCGCGCTGAATGCCATCGAGCATCATTGCGCGCAAGCCGAGGGCAAAATCCGGAGTTAGACCTTGGGACATAGTTCTTCTCCTTACGAAATTTTGTATTGTTATATCCGGGCTGACAAACCAAAGGGGGCGCGTGGAAGCGCCCCCTGGCATCGAGTTAACGGACCGAATTATACCCCGACGGGCTGCTTGCTGCGCACCGGCACCGGCGTCAGCCATCCGTGGCGGTCATTCTTCTCGCCGCGCACGATCGCGTAAAACTCTTTCTGCAACGCCTTTGAAATCGGACCCACCGCGCCGTTTCCGACCTTAATCTTGTCGACCGAGCGTATCGGTGTGACCTCTGCGGCCGTTCCCGTAAAGAACGCTTCGTCGGCGATGTAAAGCATCTCGCGCGGGATCATCTGTTCCACGATTGGAATGCTCAAGTCGCGTGCGATCTGGAGCACCGAATCTCGCGTGATTCCCGGGAGCACCGAGTTACCCAAAGGCGCTGTGATCAGCTTGTCGCGATGCACCAGGAAGAGGTTTTCCCCCGAGCCTTCGCTGACAAACCCGTTCTTGTCCAGGGCGATGCCTTCGACGTAACCGTTGGCAAGCGCTTCCATCTTGATGAGCTGCGAATTCATGTAATTCGCACCAGCCTTGGCCATCGCCGGTAGGGTGTTCGGGGCTAGCCTCGTCCAGGATGAGACGCATACATCGCAGCCATCGTTCTCGCCGCCCAGGTACTTACCCCATGGATAGTTGCAGATGTAGGTTTCAATCGGGCAGTTCAGGGGATTCACGCCGGCATCGCCGTATCCGCGAATGATGACAGGGCGGATATAGCACGGCCAGACGCCATTCGTGCCCACTGTTTCGAGCATTCCTTGCACCAGTTCGTCGCGGGTGAAAGGGACGTCCATGCGGTAAACCTTGGCTGAGTCAAGCAACCGCTGCATGTGCTCAACGGCGCGGAAAATCGCCGGACCGCTCGGCAGGTTGTAGCAGCGAATGCCTTCAAAGACCGAAGAGCCGTAATGGACGACGTGCGACATCACATGGATCGTCGCGTCTTCCCAGTTAACGAGCTTGCCGTTGTGCCAGATTTTGTCGGTCTTCTGCAGAGCCATTCCAACTCCTTCGGGGTCAATATGCGAGAAACGATGCGTAACGAGGGAGGAATTGTCCAGCAGGAAGTGATGCGAACCCACCCACGTTATAGCCATTATATCTGAGCCTATGCGGGTTTCTGGACGTTACGCTCGTCGCTTGCTGGTCATTCTCGGAATAGTCACTGGTAGGGAATCCTAAGGCTTACCTCGCCTCCTGCCGATTATGGGAATGAAGGGCGATCGGGGAAAAAGGCGCTCGTTGAGGTCGGGCCAAATGGCGGGAACCACGAAGATTTTGTTGGTGGAGGACAGCAAGTTCATGCGGTTGGCAGTGGGGCGCGCCATGGAGCGCTCAGGCTATGAAGTAGTGACCGCGCTCGACGGCGAAGCAGTTTTGGATCTTGCGCGAGACCACCGCCCGGATCTGATCCTGCTGGATATGCTGCTTCCGAAGATGACAGGGCCGGAAGTCTTGAGAGCGTTGAAGAAGGATCCAGAAACCGCGCGGATTGCCGTTGTGGCGTTTACCGGATTGTCCCAGAAAAATGCTGGGCGGCTTCAGCAGGATGGCGCTTTCGCGTTCTTGGAGAAGTCGGAACTTGCCCTCGACAAAGGGTGTGAGTCTTTCCTTGTCGCACTAGGGAAAATCGTCGAGAAGCTGAAGCTCGAAGTGCCTGAGAGCGCCCTGATCGAGTCGTAAACCGACGACGCCCCTTGGATGACGGCCGGGTGCCTTCCGAGAGCGCGACTGAAATTGCTGAAGAGAGAATTCTGGACCAGCTATCTTGCTGCGGCAAACTCGTCCCTACCTTCGTAACATTGGTAACCCTTTCCTTAGAAACCTCGATACCCCTTGAAACCCTTGTTGGACAGGCCTTTTCGGGCGTGGCCGCGAACTGCGCCGGAAGCTGTGGAAAATAAATCACTTAGTCGCGGGAACTCTGGATGGGCATCCGGGGTCTATGCAATGTGAAGGTCTTGCTTCCGCTGGATTGAACCGGAACGGGCCTGGAAGTAAATTTCAGGGCGCGGTCGGGTGGAAAATCCTATAATCAGGGGACGCCAACATGGCGGGAGCAACCACCTTGGGTGATCTGGCAAGTGCGATAGGAATTCGTTCGCAGGAAGAAGCTGCGATCGTCGCGGAGCTGAAAGCGGGCTCGGAGTCGGCATACGCCTGGCTGATTGGAGAATTCCAGCAGCCGGTCTATGGGCTCGTGTACCGGATCGTAAATGATCCAGCCGACGCGGCCGATACCACGCAGGATGTCTTTGTGAAAGTCTTCCGCGGAATGAGGAACTTTCATGGCGAGTCGAGCCTGAAGACATGGATTTACCGCATCGCGCTTCATGAAGCAGCGAACCGGCGACGATGGTGGTTCCGACACAAGGCGCGAGAAACCTCTATCGAACCGGCCGAGGCGGACACGCCGGGCCCGGGAGAAAATGCGCTACAAATTGCGCTAACCGATCATGCGGATTCTCCCTTTGACAGCGTGGCTCACCACGAGGTGCAGCATCGGGTAGAAGAAGAGTTGAGGAAGGTTCCAGAGCCGTACCGTACGACACTGATTCTGCGCGATCTGGAAGAAATGTCGTACGAGGAAATTGCCGAGCTGCTCGAGATTTCACTGGGCACAGTGAAGTCGCGACTCACTCGAGGCAGGGACGCGCTGCGGCAGAGGCTGGCGCCGTACGTGCGCGAAGTCGGGAACGAACTGGGACTGACCGCACCGATCTCGGACAGGAAAGAGAATCGGGGCACGCGGTCTCAGATAGCTGGAGGGGGTAGAAGGGCAGAGGTGATTTCATGAAGGGCACAATGAAAAGAACGGAGCTGCAGTGCCCCCAGGCGAAAGGATTGTTCTCGCCTTACCTGGATGGCGCGGTGACGGGCACGGAGATGCTCGCGCTGCAGCGGCACTTGTCGAATTGCGAAACGTGCACCCTCGAGTATCAGGAATTGCGCAACACGCAGCAGATGTTGATGAGCATCGGACGAAAGAAGGTTCCGGCAGACCTTGGGCTCAACCTGCGATTAGCGATTTCTCGAGAGGTGGCGCAGGCTAAGGGGCAACATTTTGAAGGTTTGATGGTCCGGCTGCGGAATTCACTGGACGCTTTCATGGTCCCAGCCACCGCTGGATTTGTCAGCGCCCTGATTATTTTTGGAATCGCGATGGTCTATTTCGTGACGCCTTCATCCGTACAGGCGAATAACGATGTGCCGCTGGTCATGGTAAATACAGAGGCCGAGTTGCAGCCCAGCGCATTCGGCATGACGATGGACTCGATCGACGCAGAATCGCTTGTGATCGAGGCTTACGTGGATGCTAATGGACGCGTGCAGGATTATCGCATTCTCTCGGATCCAGCGGACTCAAAGGAAGTGTTGCCACAGGTAAAGCGGATGCTGATCTTCACGACCTTCCGTCCGGCACTTTCGATGGGAAGACCGACTCCGAGCCGGGCGGTGCTTTCCTTCTCAAAGATCAGCGTGAAGGGATAGTTCTTCTAGCTAATACCGACAGATTTGGCAGGCGGGACGCAATTGCGCTCCGCCTGTTTTTTGTTGCCTTAAAGTTCGCAGGAGTCGCCTGTCTTATGCAATTCGCTGACCTGCAGGTGAGCATGTTCCCTGGCGCTGTTTTTTGTAGCATCGTCGCTTCCTTGCTTGCTGTCGTCCTGTGTGTTCTGCATTTTCTGCTGCGAGACGACTCCTTTGGCTTCAACTCGTTGACCTAGGTTGCCTGCTAGATCCACAGAACTGTTCGGCTGAATCTCGTAAGCGCTGCCGTCATTTCCAGTGAGGACATAGCCACCGCCGGTGGCCGACTTGGTAAGGCACCCAGAGATCGTACGGACCTCGTCTTTTGAAGTGGTCCCTCCCTGCTGCGCGAACGCTCCGACCGAGATCATGCCCAGAAATACCAAGCCGAAGCACGTCCATCCCAAGCGAGTCTCCATAAACTTCTCCTATGACAGCGCTTCCTCTGACGAGGCGAGTGATTGTCTTGTAAGTCAGTTGCCATTTGGGAAGTCAGTGTTGCCGCGACAAAGCGGAGAGTTCCTAGCGACGATGGATGATGTCGATTAGTAGAAATGTGCCTGCGGCGACGGCGGCCGAGGCTGGAATGGTCAGGACCCAGGCCCAAAGGATACGTCCGGCGACGCCCCATCGGACGGCGGAAAGGCGGTTGACCGCCCCGACTCCCACGATCGCGCCTGTGATCGTGTGCGTCGTGCTCACAGGAATGCCCGCAAGGGCGGTCCCGAAGAGAGTGATGGCCCCGGCGCTTTCCGCGCAGAATCCGCCCAGCGGTTTCAGCTTTGTGATTTTTTGGCCCATGGTGTGGACGATGCGCCATCCGCCAAAGTAGGTGCCCAGGGAGATCGCTGCGTGGGCCGCGAGGATAATGGGCCAGCGATAGTGTCCCCAGTTACCGAGCATGTCGGATTTGCTCATGAAGCCGGCGGTGTAGAGCGCGCCGGCCACGATCCCCATGGTTTTCTGCGCATCGTTGCCGCCGTGGCCCAGGCTGTATGCCGCGGCCGAAAGCAACTGTAGCTTGCGAAACCATTTATCCACGGTCTGCGGAGGTTTGTTCTGCAGAATCCAGTGAGCTGCGACCATGAAAGATAATCCAAGGAATAATCCCATCACGGGCGCTACGACGATGAAGATCAGCGTCTTGTACCACCCTTCCGGAATGATGACGGAGAACATGGTCGCAGTGCCCGTGTGAATGGCGGCATGCATCATGGCGGCGCCGGCGTATCCGCCGATCAAAGCATGTGACGACGAAGTCGGAAGTCCCCACCACCAGGTGAGCAGATCCCAAACAATCGCTCCAAAAAGTCCGGCCATGACCACATATTGATCGACGTGTTCAAGTCGGATCATCCCCTTGCCAATGGTCTTGGCGACGGCAGTACCCAGAAAAAATGCTGCCAGGAAGTTGAAGGTGGCGGCCCACAACACGGCCAGCTTCGGGGATAGCACGCGCGTGGAGACTACGGTGGCAATGCTGTTCGCCGAGTCGTGAAACCCATTTAAAAAGTCGAAGATCAGCGCGACGAAGATCGTGATCAGGACGAGGACGAGGTCTTTACTCAACGGGATTTTCCCCGGTGTAATTTGCAACCGACGGAGCTGAAACCCAAATCATCGCCAACATTGATGCACGTATGGTGTGGTCGCCCTTCCATAGTTGGCACAGTGTTTCTGCCGATTTAAGACTTTGACAGGGCCATCCGCCAGGAAGTCTCAGCTTCGTCGCCTGCGATGAAGTCATTAGGTGCTCTTGACGACGATTGCTTCGAGAACGTTGGCAGCGTCTTCGGCTTTATCCGTAGCGTATTCCAGCACCTCGAATAGCTCTTTCAGCTTGATGAGGTGAATTGGATCTTTCTCATTTTCGAAGAGATCGGCGATGGCCCGGCGGCTTACGTTGTCCGCCATATCCTCAAGCCGATTGACCTCTTCGCAGTGCTCCATGACGTGGCCATTTTTTTCGAGCAGGGACACTCCTTGGGCGAGCGCCTCGCACTGCAGAACGATGATGCCGGCGAGCTCCGCCGCAACCGGAGGCGGCTCCGTAATCTTGTACATCACCAGTCGGAGGGCCGCCGAGTTCACGAAGTCCAGAACGTCGTCGAGCGACGAAGCGAGGCGGTGGATGTCCTCGCGATCAAATGGAGTGATAAACGTCTGGTTGAGCTTGACGATGATCGAATAGGTGACCTTGTCACCCTTGTGCTCAATCGCCTGCACCTGGCTGACCCGCATGGCGAGATCGTGCGGGTCGGCGAGAATGCTGCGGAGAAGCTTGGCACCCTCAGTCAGGTTCGTGGAAAGTTGGGCGAAAAGGTCAAAAAATTTGGTGTCGCGGGGGATCAGACGCATGAGTATGGCTTATCCGAACTCAATTGGGCTTTCAGCAAAGTCCAACAAATATGAGAGCTGAGTAATATCTCATGCGCGAGGGTCTGCGAGCAAACAGGATTAGCTTCGGACGTGTGGGAGACTAGCGGGGCGACTTGCGATTGATTGGTGCCAAGGCACGCCGTGGGATTCGCAACCGAACGATTCCGATGATTGCTAGTACGGCCGCGACGCCAACAGCAACTGGCTCAAGGAAGCCGGAGAAAAAGATGTCCAAAATCCATTGAAGGATTATGGGCGCGTTGTTTGCAGAGCGCATGTTACGGCTGGGGTAGAACCACTGGGCTATGCCGCCAACAGAACCCGACGAAGCCGTGTGCTTAGTTGGAAGGCGGAGCTTGGACGCCAGAGGTCTTCAGTCCCGACGGATCGAAGATCAGAGTTTTCACTTCCGCGGCACTCCCTTGCGCAGGAATTTCCTTGCCGTTGAAAAGGAAGCTGACGGCCGATGCATTTCCGACCTTCACCACAATCTCGCGGCTGGCATGAATGGTGGTATGGGCCGGGGCGATAAGAGTCTCTTCAGTGACCAGTTGTCCATCGGCCAGCACCGACACCCAGGAATTCTCACTTGCACGTATTACCAAGGCAAAAGATCCAGCGGTACTGGCTTCAGGTTTCGGGGGCACCTTATCGAAACGCCGGATAGTGACATCGTTTTTTTCTTCGACCTCTGGAGTCGCCGCGCCGGTGGTGCTCGGAGTCGTTGTTTGTGATGGAATAGCAGTCGGCGGTTGGTCAGAAGTGGACGTGAATGAGTGCGCGCCTGATCCGGCGGATGCAGGAGCTGCCGGTTGAGTCGATACAGGAGGCGCGGGCGCTGGCGCGGGCGCGGACTGCACTGGCGTTGCCGCTTTCGAGTGCTGGGGACGTGGAGAGAGGGAGTGTCGAGTCCACAGGAACGTCAAGACTACTAACAACACCGCTGCACCAACGAGAAAGGGCCATGAGATTCCGCCGGAAGAACTCGGCGTGTAGGTGCTATGAGAAGAGCGCACTTCATCGGCGCGGGGCAGGCGCAATTCCGGCAGATCCTCGGCCTGCGTGCTTTTCGTTGGCTTTGGGTCCGCTTTCGTCGCCTTGGAAGCTGGAGTTTTTACTGGCGCGAGAGGCTTGGTCGGAGTCTGTTCTGCTTGAAATGCTTGTTGGCTCGCGATCTCTGCGTCTCGCTGCAGCGCAAGGTAGTTGGCGATTGCTTCCTCGGGATCGAGGCCAAGCTGCTTCGCATATGCGCGGATGAATCCTTTGTTGAAAACGCCGCCCGGAAGCTGATCGAAATGTTCCTCTTCGATGGCCTGTAGCATGCGCGAGCCGATTTTGGTGACTTTGGAAACGTCATCGAGCGTCAGTTCCTTCTTCTCGCGCTCTTTGCGGAATTTGTCGCCGAACTCGCCCATGCAGTTTGTTGTGGGTGTGATGTTGGGAACATCATAGGACAAGCCGTTGAGACTGGCTACAGAGAAGGGAATCTAAGTAATTTGCGGACACACATCCTCTACTGCTGGACTTGCTTTCGAAGAGTCACGGTGAACTGTGACTTGCAGGTTTTGTTTGGATCGGCGAAGGCTGTTCCGGTGCGATCTGACTCGGAGGCTCGGAAGAAGAGTCCGTGTTTCAGGTCGCCCGGAAGTCCGGTGAAGCGGGCCTTGCCATCGACGTTTGTGCCGACTTCCAGGTCAAGCTTATGGGCGCTCATGAATCCATAAGCGACGCGGACCTCGATCTTGGCGGCATACACCGGTTTGCCAGCGTCGTCGTTGATGGTGAAGTCGGCAGAACAGCTTCCGAGTGCTGCGTCGACGGCTGGGACTGAGTGCGGATCCGCCGTCTGGGCGATGAGAGGAGCTACAAGAAGCGAGGCGATGGCCAAAAATTTGATGACGCTCATCCCCCCATTGTGCACGATCTGCTGATGAGTTTCCATGGATTGAACTGCGCGGCACCCGGACGCTTCATATGCAGAGGAAGCGGCTGAAGTGAACCGCACCCCACATCGTCCCAACCAGCCATGTTCCGTATCGCCTGACTCGTCCATACTTGCTTGCAACGGTTGGCGTTACAGGTACGGTTACCAACGTTCATTGCCGGTGTACGAAAGTGCCGCTTATAATTTTTGAACGCCAACCATCCAGCGAGGAACAGACAGGATTTCCATGCCTGAGGCCGGTATTCAAGTGACCCGCCAGAACCAGGAGCTGACGATTTTTCACGACGTGGCGAAAGCGCTCACGTCGTCGCTGGACCTCGATTCAATTCTGCAAACAATCATGGAAAAGATGGCGGAATATTTCCGTCCGGACACATGGTCGCTGCTCATGGTGGATGAGGAACAGCAAGAGTTGTACTTCGCCATTGCCGTGGGCGATAAGGCGGAACAGCTGAAAAACGTTCGGCTGAAAATAGGCGAAGGCATCGCCGGCTGGGTTGCTAAGAACGGCGAAGCGCGTGTAGTGCCAGATGTGCGGACCGATCCTTACTTTGCGAGTCGTGTAGATGATGCCACCAAGTGGCAAACGCGATCGGTGATTTGCGTGCCTCTTCGCTCCAAGCTCCGCGTGCTTGGAGTGATCCAGTTAGTGAACGTCGATATGGAACGCTTCCGTGAGCCGGAATTGTTTTTTCTCCAATCATTATGCGACTACGCGGCCATCGCGATCGAGAACGCCCGCTGGGTTGAAAAGATACAAGAACTGACGATCACGGATGACTGCACCGGGCTCTACAACGCACGGCATCTCTACAAAACGCTGGAGACCGAAGTCTACCGCTCGTCGCGCTTTGGATACGAATTTAGCGTGCTGTTCATCGATCTGGATCATTTCAAATCGGTCAACGACACGCACGGTCACCTCATTGGCAGCAAGTTGCTCGCCGAGATTGGATATCTGATCAAGGGCCAGCTCCGATTGATCGACTTTGCGTTCCGCTATGGCGGAGATGAGTTTGTGGTCCTGCTGCCTCAGACAGGAAAAGATCAGGCGTTGGTAGTGGCAAAGCGATTGCGCGAAGGATTGCGCGCCAGTTGTTTCTGCCGCGAAGAGGAACTGAACCTGAACGTGCGGGCCTCTATCGGATTGGCCACGTATCCGCATGATGCGCGCACCGCGCACGATGTGATCCGACAAGCTGATGGCATGATGTATGTCGTAAAAAACTCGACCCGCGATAATATCGGCGTGGCTCAGCGAGGGATGTTGAAGGAATAGGTTTCTTCCAACCCAATTTTTCTGAAGTTCTTTGGGTTTTAGGCATCCTTGACGGATGCCGTTTTTCTTTTGTGGAGCCCTTGAGTCCTATTTGTCCGGGGCTGAGGCTTGCGGCGGCACCGGCTTAACGTCGGGCTTCCAGGGGTTCGCATTCGCAGGCGCCTTTGAATTAACTCCGAAATCCCAAACGTAAAGGTTCATTCCTTCTTTTTCCGTCATTTCGACGAGTGCATATTCCCCTGGCGGAAGAGCCTCGGTTGGTGTGAGCTTGAGAAAGCCCCCGGTAACGTGGGTGATCGTAGTTTTGACGAAATGCTGTTCCTGGCTGATCTTCCCTGTCACCTGACGCTTAACGTCGCCGATGATGCGCTTACCGCCTTTCACGTCCGCCTTGACGATTCGATACTGATTGAAAGGAACGACTGGCTGTTGTGCCTGCTGAGGTTGCTGGGGCTGTTGCGGAGCCTGTGTCGACTTCGTTGAATCGGCACGAACGTCTTGCGCCTGCTGCGCGGTCTGCTCCGGAACCTGCGCCACGTTGATGTAAAGCGACGGAACATCCACATGAGCTTGGACGGTGGCGTGGGCATTGTCTAGCTCAATCGTTTGCTTGACACCGGCGATGGGATTGATCGCGCCGCGAATCATATTGGCCTTGGTGTTCCGATTCACGTCCCCGGCGGATTGCTGGAGCTCGACGATCTGAGGCTGCCCCTGAAAATTGTCGAGAAGGAAGACCCCGGAATCTTCGGGCAGGCGCAATCCGGGCGCAACTTCCGGAAGCTTGGCTTCTGCGCGATCGTTTTCTTCCTTGATTTCTTTATCGAGCTGAACTGCTTCTGGAGCGGAAGCGTTTGCCGCACGATCATTCTCGTATTTTTGGGTGGCAGGCCAGTCGACGAGCGAATTGGGAAGCTCTTCCCAGTCTTCGCGTTCGGCGCTGTAATACCGGACGCGATCCCCCTTGACCTCATATTTCGTGACACTCTGGTACGAGCCGTCTTTCAGGATGAGGTGACGCGAGGTCTCCTGCGCAGCGCAGGGAACCGCGAATAGGAGAACAGTAAGGGCGGATGTAGCCCACTTCGGCATCATTGTCGTCCTAATTATCTTCCTGCGGGAGGGCCTAGTCGAATTGGATGCGGGGTCTGCCGCATCTGTTCCTCGCCTGCGACTGTTTTTTGCCGTGCATTTCATAGCGCATTAATGGCTTTGCCTGATCCACCTTCGCGGTGAGCTTGTAGTATGCTGTTGCACGCGAACGCCACCGCCCGAAAAAATGAAAATTGTTCACCTAACCATCGCTTTCTGTTTGGCTTCCGGTATCGGTAACGCCTGGTCGCAATCGGGTCCTGCGGCGGTCACGATGGCGGCGTCCGGCGCTGCCGGGCAAGACGGGCAGCCTATTTCCTATGCCTCGGTTTCGCAACTCAATGGCATGCTCGGCCAACTCGAATCGATGTCGAAGACTACCCAGGGCGACCTCGTAAAGATGCGCGTCGAGCACTGGAAGACAGACGCCTCCTACAAGAAGCAGGCGTTAGGAAATGTCGATTCGATCCAGCGGAACCTGCGTGGTGCATTGCCGGAGATCATCGGACAACTGCGAGCCACTCCGGAAGATCTGCCCACCACATTTAAACTCTACCGCAATCTTGACGCCTTATACGACGTACTGGGCAGCGTCGTTGAGGGTGCGGGAGCATTCGGATCCAAAGACGAACTGCAAACACTTGCGAACGATTTGAACGGTTTCGAAACTACCCGGAAGCAGCTTGCGGAGCGGATTGAAGGACTGTCGTCTTCGAAGGAAGCGGAGATAGTCAGGCTACGCGGCGAACTGAAAACTGCTCAGGCGGCGATTCCCGCGACACCTCCAAAGAAGATCGTGATTGACGATACCGAGCCGCCCAAGAAGCCGGCGGCCAAGAAGAAACCGGCGGCCAAGCCGGCAACGGCTCAGCCTGCCCCGCCGCAGTCGACTCCGGCGAAGCCGCAGTAGAACGGCCTCCCGTTCTCGACTTGCCGGGTTCCGCGAATCTGGTAACCTCTTTTGCGCATCTAGATTGCACTCATTCTGGTTATGCATCCCCACGTCACCATCGTTATCGTTGGCTTCGTCATCTTGTGGGTCGTATTACTTGATGCATTTGAGACTGTGGTCTTACCGCGGCGGGTGCTCCGAAATTTCAAGCTCACCGCATACTTCTACCGGCGCACATGGATTCCTTGGAGGAACATTGCGAGGCGCATCCAGAAATCCTCCCGCCAGCAGAATTTTCTGGGATACTTCGGTCCGCTTTCACTAATCCTGCTGCTTGGTTTCTGGGCGGTGGGGCTGATTCTGGGATTTGGTCTTATCCAGTACGGAATCGGCGGGCACGAACAACTCAACGGCGAACATCTGACATTTGGAAAGATTATGTATCACAGCGGGGAAACATTTTTCACGCTGGGTTACGGTGACATCGTTCCGACATCGGCTCCGGCGCGGGCACTTTCCGTATTCGAAGCCGGGATGGGGTTCGCGTTTCTTGGTGTGGTGATCGGATATATCCCGGTTGTGTATTCGTCATTTTCCCGGAGAGAAATTCAGATCTCGATGCTCGATGCACGGGCGGGATCGCCGCCATCCGCATCGGAATTGTTGGTCCGGCTGGCGGGTCGCTCGGATGATCCGGGAATGGACCAAAAAGTTTTCGATGATGTTCTCCGCGACTGGGAGCGGTGGGCGGCCGAATTGCTCGAAGCGCACATTTCGTATCCCGTCCTAACGTTTTTTCGCTCGCAGCACAGCAACCAGTCGTGGCTGGGAGCGTTGACAACGATGCTCGACGTGACCTCCCTCGTGCTGACGGGTATTGAAGGAGTCCATCCCGGGCAGGCGAAGTTGACTTTCGCGATGGCTCGGCATGCTGCGGTGGATCTCGCGCAGGTGGTGAATGCCCGGCATGATCCCATGGCTCCGGACCGATTGCCGGACAACGAGTATGACGCCTTGCGCGCTGACCTGAATGCCGCCGGGCTGCGCTTGCGATCCGACAACTATGGCCGCGAAAAGCTGGCGAAGTTACGCTCGATGTACGAGCCGTACATCCACGCAACCGGGCGAAATTTGATGTTGACGCCTCCTCTCTGGCGGCAGGCTGTAAAGTCACGGGACAATTGGCAGACGGGGCCGTGGGATCGCGTGATCCAAGCGCGTGGTTTAGCAATCCTCGGGCAGAAGGCGGCGCGGCCTTCGGTCCAGAGTGTGGGTGACTTGGACCACTTCTGAGAAGCATTCAGCGAAAGCCCCAGTCGAGCGCAACACGAATTCCTCTGAGTCCTCGGCCGTTTCCTTTTGAAAAGTATCCGCCCTTTGCGTGCTAACATCCTTCGTTCCGGCATTCTGAATCCATGAAACATACGGGCGAAAAGGTTGTTCGCATTGAAGCCGAGGCGCTCGAGGCGTTGGCGGATCGTATTGGCGGTCCCATGGCGCCAGCCTTTCATCGGGCAGTGGATTTGATGTTTGAGTGCGCCGGGCGTGTGGTTGTGACCGGCATGGGCAAAAGCGGTTTGATCGCTCGTAAAATTGCCGCGACGCTGAGTTCGACAGGAACTCCGGCATTGTATTTGCATCCGGTGGAAGCGATGCACGGGGACCTTGGAATGGTCGTGCGCGGCGACGTAGTAGTCGCCTTGTCGGCGAGCGGCGAAACCCAGGAAATCCTGGCGCTCCTGGCAACGATTAAGAGGTTGCGCGTGCCGTTGATATCGATGACTGGGGACGCAGTTTGCGCAGGGCACCCGCTTCCGACCACGCCGCGAGAAAAAGATGCGATGTCGACCGCGATTTCTACACTGGCATCTGCGGCGGATGTCGCGCTGGATTGTTCGATTGCCGAAGAAGCGTGTTCGCTCGGGCTCGCGCCCACGGCCTCGACGACCACCATGTTGGCCCTCGGCGACGCGCTCGCCGTGACTCTGAGCGAGAGGCGCGGATTCAAGGAAGAAGATTTTGCCAACCTACATCCAGGAGGGAAGCTTGGGAAGCGGTTGGCTCGCGTTGAATCGCTGATGCACACGGGTGACGCTCTGCCATGCGTGACCTCGGCGACGAAGATGTCAGATGTGATTTACGAAATGTCGCGAAAAAAGCTGGGCATTGCCGCAGTGATGGACGGCAATCGACTGGCGGGAATCATCAGCGACGGAGATTTGCGGCGACTGCTGGAGAAGCGCGGCAAAGATGTCATGGATTTGACGGCCGCTGAGGCGATGACGCGCGATCCCAAGTCCATTGGCAGGCATGAGTTCGCGGCCACGGCGATTGCGGTCATGGAAGAAAAAAGAATCACTTCTCTCATGGTGGTGGACGCGGAAGGGAAGTTAGAAGGAATCGTCCACCTGCACGATCTCTGGGGAACGGAAATGATGTGAGCCAGGCGAATGTCTGCTACATCCTTTAACAATCGAAATTCTCATCCGGGACTACAATACTTCGCATGTATCACTACGATCCCGTTACAGCGTTGGAAGAACTCACCGAAGATGCAACCCTTCCGAACCCCGTGCATGTACGGGATATGATTCTGCGCAAACATCCGGCCACGGAGCAGGCGCTGGAACTGAACCGAATGTTTCTGGAGTATCAGAAGTCTTTCGGCGAGGCGCAGAAGTTAGCGAAAGCGATTCTGAAGCAGTTGGTCGCATAGCTGGGCCGCCAGGTTCAGGCACGCCAAGTTTCCGGTAGTTCGGCTCAACCGAGGATCATCGCGTGCTTGCCCGCCCGAAGTGGATCATTTCATAGACGGCGGGTCCTATGGCGTTCGGGCCGCCGATAAATCGGAATTGCAGGTAGTCCATCCCGAAGATCGCGGCCACCGCTGGCACGTCGGATCCCCAGTTTTCACCCGAGGTTCTTGCGCGGCAGGCCATGATCATAGCAACGGCGCCGCCGACGTGAGATGCGACAAACAACTTCGAGCGGAAGACCTCCTTATTGTTTCGCAGCGGCGGATCCTGTGGGCTTCGGTATGTCCAGAAGCGAACGGTTGCAGGATCTCGTCTCTGATTCGTCTCGCTCGATTCAGGCGACGGAGGGTATCGCCCAATTAACTTGTGTATCCATTCTGGGCATGGCTGGTGATTGCGCTCTGTGCAGGTCGTCGCCTGCGTCGTCGAGGGAGCGTTTGGAAGTCCGGCATTATTCGGGACCGAAGGAGGATGCGTGTCCTCTTGGCCGGTACTAATCGTTGTGCCAACCACGATGAGGAGAGCCACAACCAAGGCGTACAAGATTTCTTGTTTCACGATTGCTCCGCCTGTACGCGGCGTATTGACCGTTAACGCAGGCGGCTAATCTGGTGCAATCCCATGGCCTTGTGTAATTAGAATTTTCTAGAAAACGCTTATCTTCTTTCTGCCCGGCGCTCTTCAATCACTGTGACCCTTCGCGGATTGCTCGGTTCGGCTGGCCGCGCATGGGCCCCCTCGGTGATCATTTACAATTTAGGATTCTCTTTTCACTCAGGAACTTAACTATGCATCGTTGGTCGCAATTGTTCATTCCTACATTGCGCGAGGCGCCTGCCGACGCAGAAGTCGCATCGCACAAATTTCTGGTACGGGCGGGATACATCCGGCAGCTCGCGGCTGGAATTTATTCATATCTGTTCCTCGGAAACCGGTCCTTCAACAAGATCATGGGGATCGTCCGCCAGGAAATGGACAAGATAGGCCAGGAATTTTTCCTGCCGGCGCTGCACCCGCGCGAGCTTTGGGAGTCGTCCGGCCGTTGGGCCCTCATGGGCGAGAATTTATTCAAGCTGAAGGATCGCAAGGGCGCGGAGATGGCTCTCGGCATGACCGAAGAAGAGGTCATGACCTCGATTGCGCTCAAAGAGTTGCGCAGTTACAAGCAACTGCCGCAGATCTGGTACCAGATTGCGCCGAAGTTTCGCGACGAACCGCGTCCTAAGGCGGGACTGTTACGCGTACGTCAGTTCATGATGAAGGACTCGTATTCGTTCGATATCGATGCGCCGGCACTCGATGTTTCTTACAAGAAACATTACGAAGCGTACCGCCGGATTTTCGACCGCTGCGGATTGAAATACATGGTCGTCGAGGCGGACTCGGGGGCGATGGGCGGTAAGGAGTCGCATGAATTCATGGTGCGCACTCCCGCGGGAGAAGACCAGATTGTGAGCTGTGATGGCTGTGACTACGCGGCCAACATGGAGAAGGCGACATCCAAACTGGGAGCATTCGGCGATCTCGCGCCGGAAGGCGACGGGAAGCCTTTGGAGGTACACACTCCCGGGCAGAAGACCATTGAGGACGTTGCGAAGTTTCTGGGAGTTTCTCCAAAGAACAAGATCAAGACGCTCGCCCTGATGGCCGAGGAGAAAGATGCGGCGGGCAAGTCGAAGTTGCGTGGCATCGTCGTGCTGATGCGTGGCGATCACCAACTGAACGAGGCGAAGCTGGCGGCGACGATCGCGAAAACGACTCGCCCGATGGATGAGGCGGAGATCAAGGCGCTCTTCAAGTCGCCGGCGGGATATCTCGGTCCGCTCGGAATTGAATGGGCAAAGGACATCAAGAAGGATGTCGACAAGCCCGTTCTTATTGTCGACAAGGCGCTCGAAGGCCGGGCCAACCTTATTGCCGGTGCCAACAAAGAGGACTACCACGTCAAGAATCTGACGCCGGGGAAAGACTTTCACCCGACGGCTTATGCGGACCTACGCAGTGTCACAGCTGGCGAGGCGTGTCCGAATTGCGGAAAAGAGTTGCGCATCGATACGGCGGTCGAGATCGGCCACATCTTCAAGCTCGGATACCGGTATTCCGAATCGATGGGTGCGCGCGTGCTTGATAAGAACGGCAAAGAGGTTATGCCGATCATGGGCTGCTATGGGATTGGAATCGAGCGCATTCTGACTGCCGCCGTTGAGCAGGGGAATGACGAAAACGGCTTCTGGTTGCCATCAGCGATTGCTCCGTTCGAAATCGTGGTCGCGCCCGTGAATGTGAAGGATGAAGCGGTGAAAGCCGCAGCCGAGGATATTGCAAAACGGCTGGAATCGGCTGGATTTGACGTGGTTCTCGATGATCGCGACGAGCGGCCGGGCGTGAAATTCAAAGACGCGGATCTTGTTGGAATTCCATACCGGGTGACCGTCGGCAAGAAGGTTACCGAAGGTACCGTGGAAGTGGTTTTACGTTCGACTCGCGAAGTTCGCGATGTTACGATTTCCGCGATCGTCGAATATTTTCAGGAGTTGCCAGGCCGGGCGGGGTGAGCTTTTCCCAGTCCTGCGGGCAGATTGTGGGACATGGGAACGATTAAAGCAATTGTCGGATTTCTTGTGGTAATTGGCGCGGTTTATGCCGCTTTCCAGATCATCCCGCCGGAGCTCGCCAACTACTCGTTTCAGGATGACTTGCAGAATATTGCCATGGTGGGCGGGGCGAATCCGCGTCAAACCGATCAGGATCTGACCGAAGCGGTGATCAGGAAGGCAAAGGAACATCAGATCACGCTGACGCCTGAGCAGGTTCAGGTGCAACGCATCGGTACGCCGGGGGCGCCCGCTGTATATGTGGCCACGCAGTATAGTGTTCCGGTAAGTCTGCCGGGATATTCGTTCGAGTTGCATTTCGCTCCGTCGAGCGGAAATAAGGGAATGTAGTTTCCGAGGATGCGGCCTCCCGGCCGCGTCCAGTTTTTCAAGTCTCTCGCTTTCACCTTCTTACTCCTTGCCAATTTCCGACCTGGTTCGCTTGTCTCTTTTCACCTAAAGCAGTTTGCAAACTGTCCGGTTGGACACCAGGGGACTGAGGGCAATTCATGACATTCGTAACCTTGTCAGGTGGTTACGACCCTCCTAACATCGCCGTGGGGATAGGAGAAGTTCGTTCTCTTGTCCGATGCTGAGGCCGGAAATTCCCAGGAATCATCGAGAGAAATTCGCGGCTCGGCAGATCGGCGATACGTAGGTTGTGACGCGAAACCAAGATCCTAGGTGGAGGCAGTTCATGGCAATGAAATTACGAGTCCTGATGAGTCTTCTGTTGGCCCTGGTCTCGATCTCCCTTTCCGGCTGCGGTGGGCACTACACCTGCGGTGTAACCTTTGGCGGAGGAAGCTGCGCTAATTCTGGTGGCGGCCTTGGGACAGGGGGAGGTGGCGCCGGCAGTGGCTTAGTGGCATACGGATATTTCACGTCCTTCAGTTCGAACGGTCAGCCTTCCGTCGGAATCGCGCTTCAAAAGCTGGACGTAGGAGCGGGAAGCTTTATTGCTCAGTGCTGCATTCACCGCGCCTTTAATCCCACCGTTCCCTACCGGGATGGTCACCGTCAAGAAACAGTTCGCCTACGTCCCATCGGCGGACGGAACGCTCTACACCTTCGGAATTGACTCGTCGACCGGATACCTGACGAGTATCGGGATCTTCGATCCCATTGTGGTGAGCGGCGGCGATTCCATCTCGGCCAGCGCCGATGGCACGTTGATCTTCGTCGGGGACACCGCGGGTCAGCAGATTTCCGTATACACCGTGAACACGGACGGCACTCTATCTGGCGTCGCCGGCGATCCCTTTGCTGTCGGAATCAGCCCGCGAGTGATGACGACAGACGGGCAGAGCAAATTCCTTTACGCAACCTCTGGACCAGGGTCGACGAATGTAGCGGCATTCAGCATCGGAAGCGGCGGAGTTTTGACTCCATACTCGGGTGGACTGATCGCTTCTAACGTTTCCGCGATGGCGGCCGATCCTAACGGGAAATATCTCTCGGAGTGAGCTGGCAAGCAGGCGACACGAACATTCACGTGTATTCGATTAATACTTCAAGTGGCGCACTTACAGCCTTAACCTCAGCGACCACCGCGGGCACGCCGCGAACTATCGCTTTTCACCCGAACGGCACATTGGGTCTACGCGGGAAATCAGGATCCGATTCTTAACTGACCTCGAAGCGATAGAAGGCTTCGATTTCAGCAGTTCGACCGGCGCTTTGACGCCGATCAGCGGATCACCCTTTCCAACTTGCAGGCAAATTCCGGTCCGATCGAGCACAGTGGACAATTTCATGTTCGCGCCTTGGCCATAGCATTGTGGGTTCCAGCTCTCGCACTGACCGTCAATCCAGTTGCTATCGATTCGACACGGGGGCCCTATCTTCGTGGCCATCGGGCGCGACCAGGCGGAAGGATTCCCAGGAATTGATGCCGCCGCCTACGCGGTGACAGACGCCCAGTAGACCATACAATCCTGTTAACGGCTGAGAGACTCGCATGTACTGCGGGTCTCTTTCTGTTTTCGGGGCGAGAGTTACAATGTCTTTATCCCTTTACGTGCGCGCACCCGGTGGAGACTGCCGCCTGGCGGGTAACTGCAAGGTTGGGAGTGAGATATGAGGCGCAGGGTGCAAACCTTTTCGGTCATCCCAACGTCTGAGAGAGTACTGTCGGCGAAGGCAATCTAAGCGTGGCCATCAAGATCAAAATTCCGAAGACGGGCGGGGAGAGTGCCGACACTGGCACCCGCTGGTTTCCTCGTGACCCGCTGGTGCGCGCTGCGCTAGTTGCATTTCTGATCGTCGCCGTCTCCGTGACGGTTTTCTGCTCGTATTACTACATCAAGTACGACCGGATCATCGAGAAGCGCTTCCGGACGCCTGTGTTTGCCAACTCGGCAAAGATTTATGCTCTGCCGCGCATCGTGCAGGAAGGGCAGAAGATCGATCCACACGAGATCGGGGCAGAACTCCGCCGCGCAGGATATTCGGACAAAGACGGGGAATCCAAACTCGGAACCTTCCACCTGGTAAGCGGCGGAATCGAGATCACCCCAGGGCCGGAGTCGTATCACAGTCCTGAGCCGGCGAAGATCAGCATATCGGGCGGAGAGGTCGACCGGATCACGAGCCGCGGGAACGAGCTCTCAGCGTATGAACTGGAGCCGCAACTGATAACCGCGCTCTTCGACGCTGAGCAACGCTCCAGGCGCCAGATCGTAAGGTACAACGACATTCCTCCGGTGATGGTCCAGGCGGTGCTGGCGATTGAAGATCGGCGGTTCTTCGAACACAGCGGCGTCAACTTTGGGCGGACTGCGGAAGCCGTATGGGAAGACGTCATACGCCAGCGGCGCGCCCAGGGTGGATCGACATTGACCCAGCAACTGGCGCGCGGATTCTTTCTCACACCCGAGAAATCGATCAAGCGCAAGCTGACCGAGATGCTGATTGCTGAAGAACTGGAACAGAAGTTCAGCAAGCAGCAGATCTTCGAGTTCTATGCGAATTGGGTGAACCTGGGACAGCGCGGATCTTTCGCGCTGAGCGGGTTTGCGGAAGCCTCGCGATCCTACTTCAACAAAGATCTGAAAGACATCGCTCTGCCGGAAGCCGCGCTCATCGCCGGAATCATTCAAGGGCCCAGCCGGTTGTCGCCCTATCGACATCCGGAACGCGCCCTTGAGCGCCGCAATACGGTGCTGGATGCGATGGTGGAAACGCATGCCATCACGAAAGACCAGGCCGAGAAGGCGAAGGCCGCTCCTCTGAAGCTCGCTCCACCCAATGTTGAGGCGAGCGACGCGCCGTATTTCGTGGATCTGGTCCGCGACTCACTGGTAAGTAAGTTCAACGAAACCGAGTTGAACGATTCGTCCTACCGGATTTACACGACCATCGATCCCGACTTGCAGAAGGCGGCCGCGCAAGCCGTCGAAGCCGGCATCAAGCTAGTAGACGATCAGGTCACCAAGATGCGGACCAAGAAGATCAAGGTCGGCAAAAAGGTCGAAACAAAAGTGCTGCCGGGTCCGCAGGCGCAAGCGGCATTGGTGGTGCTCGATCCTCATACCGGGGCAGTGCTGGCGCTAGTGGGCGGCCGCGACTACGGTTGGAGCCAGTTGAATCACGCGGTATCGAAGCGACCCACAGGATCGATCTTCAAGCCGTTCGTCTATGCTGCTGCGATGAATACGGCGCTAGATGGATCGCAGACGGTCATCACTCCCGCATCGACGGTAACAGATGCTCCGTCAAGCTTTGCCTATGGCGATCAGATCTACGAACCGCGAAATTACAAAGAGGAATATCACGGGGATGTGACCCTGCGGTACGCGCTAGCCATGTCGCTCAACAACGCAACCGTGAAGGTGGCTGAGGAAGTTGGGTATGACAAGGTCGCGGACCTGGCGCGTTCGGCCGGTATCAACTCGGTGAAAGCCACTCCGGCGATGGCGCTGGGATCTTATGACGCATCGCCACTCGATATGGCCGGCGCCTACACCGTCTTCGCGAACGGAGGCGTGCGTTTGTCGCCGATCCTGCTTCGCTCAGTGCGCAATGGTAAAGGCGATGTGATTTCGAATTTCACCACCGATCAGAAACAGGTGCTTGATCCACGCGTGGCCTACGTCATGACCAGCATGATGGAAGGCGTCATCAACAACGGATTGGGATACACCGCGGTCCGCCTTCGAGGCTTCACTCCTCCGGCAGCGGGCAAGACCGGTAGTTCGCACGACGGATGGTTTGCCGGGTACACCTCGAACCTGCTGTGCATCGTTTGGGTCGGCTACGACGATTACAGCGACATCCGGCTCAGCGGAGCGCAGACGGCAGCACCGATCTGGGCCGAGTTCATGAAGAAAGCGGCGGTTCTGCCCGGCTATTCCAACATGAAGGAATTCTCGCAGCCCTCGGGCGTGGTGGACGTCCAACTGGACAAGGTAACGAACCGGCTGGCTACCCCGAGCTGCACAGACGACTACGTTTCCGCGTTCGTTGCCGGGACAGAGCCGCACGACACCTGCGAGGCGCAGGCGGGCATGAAGGGATTTTTCTCCAAGATCTTTGGCGGAGGCGGAGATAAGCCCGTCACTCCCACAGATCAGACCCAGCCGCAGGGACAGCCTCAAACGGCAAACGGTCAGGACCCTAATAATCCTCCGGATGGCAAGAAAAAGAAGGGATTCTTCGGCAAGATTGCCGGAGTGTTCAAGGACGACAAGTCCTCCCCACCGCCAGCCAAGCCGCCGGATAATGGTCAGGCTCCTCCCCCTCGCTGAACCATTTTCCAGAATCCGTTGACTAGACTCGGAGGCTGGTGCCGGCCCACCGCCAAGTCTTTGCATTTAAGTAGCTTAACGGCTGCATCGAAGGCGGCTCCCCCAAATTTGCACACCCGGTGGCCACTTATTTTGTTCTGTTTCAGTCGAGGTTCTGAAATGGAAATCACTCATGCAGACTGATGGCTAGTCTTTAAATTCCTCGCCGTCCGCCCAAAAATGTGCCAGAATGTCGCTGAAAGCTTGGGGGTGGTCCGTGATGTCCTGCCCGAGATTCTTGCTGGTTCCCGTCTCGTTTCTTTCCCTTTCTGTCTGCGCTCTCTCCGTTTGTTCGTGGGCTCAGTTAGCGCATTCCGAACAAGTGCAAGTGAAGCCTCCGCTGATGCGGATGACGGATCCGCCTGCGGCGGATGCTACCGCGGCCGCGCTCGAGACTCAGGGAGACCTGCTCCGCGCTGAGAAGTTATATCTGGATGCGATGGACTACTATCGCGCCGCTTTGGCGAAAAATCCCAAGGCAGCAGGACTGTACAACAAGATCGGCATTTCAGAATTGATGATGCAGCGCTATCGAGACGCGAGGAAATCGTTCGAGCACGCGATCAAAGTCGATCACGTTTTCGGCGATGCTCATAACAATCTTGGCGTCGTGTATTACGAAGAGCGGAAGTACGGCGCTGCGGTGAAAGAGTATCGGCGAGCCATCGCCATCGACGGCAAGTCGGCCTCGTTCTACAGCAACTTGGGAGCGGCACTCTTCTCGAAGAAAGAATTCGAGCCGGCCGTGATCGCCTACCAGAAAGCCGTGGAAATCGATCCGGATGTGTTTGAGCGGACCTCGCGCGGCGGCGTGCAGGCGCAACTGCCGAGCCCCGGAGACCGCGCGCGTTATGACTACACTGTCGCGAAACTGTACGCGAAGATGGGCTTCTCGGAGCGATCACTCGAATATTTGCGCAAGGCGATGGAAGAGGGATACAAGGATTTCAAGAACGTCTACAAAGATTCCGAGTTCGCCGAACTGAGGAAGGACAAGCGCTTCTCGGAACTGGTGGCGACCAAAGTCCCGGCATTGCCTGAATAGATTTCGGTCGTCACCGAGAAAGCGTTTGATCGCCGTCCTCCTCGTTGTCCGCGACGTCGCGATCGCTTCACTTCGTCCTGCGCAAATTCGTTCCCTCAAGCGATCCGTCGCAACACATCGAACATTATGTGTTGATACTCAGTCGAGTTTTACAACTCTTTACAAAATTAGACGGAACTTGGTGTGCTAACGGTGTTTACTGTCTTCACATACTCCTGAAAACAACAGGGTGAGTAAGGAGAAACGGTAGCCCATCGGATGCTGACCCGAGCACGCCCCAAGCAAGCATCCGATGGGTTTTTTCTTTGAGCTCTCTCCTTTTCGCTTGCTCCGAAGGTCTGCATCTTTACCGCAGAGGACGCTGGTACTTCTACTTCTCTGTTGGCTGTGCAATTTTCACTTTGATTTTCGACCACTCTCTCCGAGGTAGTCCTCGATTGCTTTCTGTAGCTTGCCTTGCGCCTTCAGTATGAAATCGACGGCATCGCGAAGCGCCCCCGCGCCCCCGTCATTCGGAGTGATGTAGTGCGCCTCTTTTTTCACCTCGACACGGGCATCGTGAACGGCGATGGCGAAGCCCGCGAGGCGCATGGCGGGAAGGTCAACGACATCATCACCTAGGAACGCTGCCTGCTCTGGCCTCAGGCCCGCCTCCTTCACGATAGCGAGAAACGAAGTGGCCTTGTCCTGACTACCTTGATCAACGAATTCCAGCTTCAAGTCGCGAGCACGGAGCGCGACTGTCTCCGAGTATCGCCGCGTGATCAATCCCGTTCGCAGACCGCCGATCCGAGCCAGCGAATTCGCAACGCCATCGTGGGCGTGGAACCCTTTGAATTCAAGCGAACCTTTCGCCGTGAGTTGCGTGTCACCTTCCCTTTCCTGATGATCGGGCAGGAAGTACAACTTGCCGTCGGTGAGGACGCCGTCGACGTCGAACAACAGGAGTTTGATACGGCGAGCGCGAGCTTGAGCAGAAAGTTTGGGCATCGCCGCGATTCTAGCATTCTGCCCTTCGACATATGAGAGCGATCAGCGCGAGCGATACCTGTTCGCCGAGTCCGCTTATTTCTGAGAGACGGCGGCGTCCAGTGCGTCTGCAGCCTTGTTGATACCTGCCGCGACGTTATCCAGAACCTGCGCCACCATGGGGATTTGGGCGTCCGCCTCTTTCCATTTCTTTTCGTCCATGTACTCGCGAACAGCGGCAACGGGCTTGGCTCCGTATCCCGTGTATGCTCCGGGAGCGTAGATCTGATTCTTGAACCACGGACGCTCAGGAAGTCCCTTGTCGTTCAAGAACAATCGCGAGACGGCGAGCAGGTTCGTATTTACTCCATCAAGAGCTTGAGCAGAAACCGACGCATTGTTTCCCTTGAATTTGGCGAGTGCCTTGGTGTAGTGTTCCGCGCTCTTCTTCAGCGCATCGAGAGAGTTCTTCATCGGCGCGAAATTCATATACGGTGGAACTGTTTCTGCCGGGGGTGCGAACCGATGTCTTATGCGGATCGGCGATGGCGCTGAATACTCCTTCCTGAATTTCCAGATTGCGTTCGGTGAATTCGTCCTGCTTATCCTTGAGCAGTTTTTCCAGTTCCGATTCGTACTTCGAGATCGCTTCAACCTGCGGAGCGTAATCGTAGGGAAGCAGATCGGAATCAGCCATGCGCATCATCGCGCTCCCCGCAGTCTGCGCAAGTGCGCGTCCGTAGGAAAAGTCTCCGTCGGAGAAGTGTGTATACCAGTAAAAATCGTCGTAGATGGAGTGATACTGGTCACCTTCGTCTTCGCCGCCGAATCCGATGTCGAGGGATGGAATACCCGCAAAATCCTGGAAGGCAGTGTAATCGGAGCCGTCTCCGAGAGCGTTGATGCGCAGGTCCGACAGCTTGCGAACTTGCGAGCGGTCATCCGCATCTTTGGCGTGCGCGATGGCGCGCAGATGGGCCCGCTCGAAGACGGAAATATTCTTCTCCGGGTCTTTGATGTCACGAACGACGGAACTGATGAGCGGCTGCAGGTCCTGAGTTCCGCCGGCACCGAAGAATCCGCGGTCATTGCCGTCGGTGTTGAGGTAAAGGACTGCATGTTGTTTCAAGTCTGCTACGTGCGTCTCGACCCATTCCACCGAACCGAGAAGTCCGGGCTCTTCGCCGTCCCATGCGCAGTAGATGATTGTGCGCTTGGGGGTCCATCCCTGCTTATGCAAATCGCCGAGTACCCGCGCCTCTTCAAGCTCAGGAGCCATGCCGGCGATCGGATCGTCGGCGCCGTTGACCCAGGCATCATGGTGATTGCCGCGAATCACCCACTGTCCGGGAGCCGAGCCGGGCATGGTCGCGATGACGTCATACACGGGCTTCGTATCCCAATTCGACGAAACTTTGAGATGCACGCGGGCTGGTCCGGGACCAATGTGGTACGCCATGGGAAGGCCGCCGCGCCAGCCTTCGGGCGCTAGCTGCCCTTGCAGGGCAGAAAGAAACGGCACCGCATCGGCGTACGAGATCGGCATCACGGGAATTTTTTGGATGGTCTTGGCGTCTTTCAGATCGAGACGCTTGGCGCCGGGAGTCGCGCCCACGCCGGGAGTCAACGGATCTCCCGGATAATCGGTATCCATCACGCTGCCGCGTTGCACACCTTCGCGAGGTCGCCACCCTCCAGTCGGATAATCGTCCCCGTAGAAATAGCCGTCCTCGCGAGGGTCGGAGTAGATGATGCAGCCGATGGCGCCATGTTCGGCGGCGACTTTTGGCTTCACACCGCGCCAGCCGCTTCCGTACCGGGCAATGACGATCGCGCCTTTCACGGAGACTCCAAGGCGATCCAATTGATCGTAGTCTTCCCGATTGCCAAAGTTCACGTAGACAAGAGGACCAGTAACATCTCCATCGGCAGAGTAGGCGTTATAGGTTGGCAGCTGCTCCGAGGTCTGGTTCGATGTGGGATCGATTGCTAGAACCGGTTCCTGTAACTTTGCCTTGTAAGGCTTGGGCGAAAGAAGTTCCAGAGCGCGGTCTTTCGGCGTGGGGAAGAGGACGTCAAACGTTTCGATGTGGGCGTCAAAGCCGTATTCCTTGAAGCGCGCCAGCATCCACTCCGCATTATCTTTGTCGTATGGCGATCCAACGTGATGGGGACGGGCACTGAGGCGGCGCATGTTCTCTCGAATGTTCGCCGCGAGGATGCCCTCCTGAAACTTCTTCTCCCAGTCGCGCTCGCCCGGGGAACTCTGCGCGGTATAGCCGAGAAGCGGAGCATCCCCGCTGGAGGGCGTGGCTGATTGGGCTAGAGAGTTGAAAGGGCACAGCGCAAGCATCAGGAGACAAGCCGCCAGAGAACGGGCAAAGCTCAAAGGATCACCCCGAAGGTTCGATTTGAATTGGGAATTCTAGCACCGGAGTGTGTCGCTTCTCATCTTGGAGACGCATTGGGCAGCCATGGTGAAAAGTCCGCCGGTGCCACTATGGCTTGTAGTACTACCGTGGTTTTCCCCTCTCCTGATGGGAAGTCGTGGCAGAGCGAATGGTTGGCGAAAGTGCTTTTCCGGTCTAAGATATCTGGATGCAATCCCTGCCTTCTTCTCTCCAGTGGGCGCATCCTCTTGTGGGGGAGTGGTTCGTGTCGCGCTTCGGCACGCCGACCGAGCCGCAAGAACAGGGCTGGCCGCACATTCTCAGGGGAAGAACCACTCTTATTTCCGCCCCCACAGGATCTGGAAAAACGCTCGCCGCATTTCTCGCCTGCATCGACCGGTTGGTTCGCAAAGCGCTTGCTGGAGATCTGAGCGACCGGACTGAAGTCCTCTATGTTTCTCCATTGAAGGCGCTGGGAAACGATATTCAGAAGAACCTGGAAATACCACTGGGAGAGATCCTTGCGCTAGCTGGCGAACGCGGACTTCTGATGCCGGAGATTCGGACAGCCGTGCGCACTGGCGACACGTTGCAACCAGAGCGGCGGGCAATGCTGAAGAGGCCTCCGCACATTCTCGTGACGACTCCCGAGTCTCTTTACATTCTGCTCACAGCAGACAAGAGCCGGGCGATTCTGCGTGACATCGAGACAGTGATCGTCGACGAAATTCACGCTGTAGTCGATGACAAGCGCGGCGCGCATCTCGCGTTGTCGCTGGAGCGGCTGGATGCGTTAACCCATCGCAAGGCGGTGAGAATAGGTCTCTCTGCAACGCAAAAGCCGATTGAGGAAGTCGCAAATTTCCTTACCGGAAGCCGGCCCCATGTCGAGGGTTCACCGGTGGAGACTGCGGATTGCGATTCCGTTCCCACCGAGGCTGTGATTGTGAACGTAGGCCACACGCGAAAGCTTGATCTGGCGATCGAGGTTCCACCGATGCCGTTGGGGCCGGTCGCGTCGAATGAGATGTGGGATGCGATTTACGACCGGCTGGTCGTGCTGGTGCAACAGCATCGCTCCACCTTGGTGTTTGTCAATACTCGCCGGATGGCCGAGCGGGTTTGTCACGAACTAGGCGAGCGCATCGGAGAAGAAAATGTCGCGGCGCACCATGGCAGCTTGTCGCGGAAGCTACGCCTCGCTGCGGAAAAGAAATTAAAAGAAGGCCAGGTTCGTGTCCTGGTCGCGACTGCTTCGCTGGAGTTGGGAATTGATGTGGGCACCGTAGACCTTGCGGTTCAAATTAACTCTCCTCGGGCGATCGCAGTTGCTTTGCAACGAGTGGGGCGATCGGGACACTGGCGCGGTGCTATTCCGAAAGGACGATTTTTCTGCACCACGCGCGACGACCTGATGGAGATCGCTGCTCTGGTGCGGGCGATCAAGCTGGGGGATCTCGACCGGCTGATCATTCCGGAGTCGCCGCTGGATGTGTTGGCGCAGCAGATCGTGGCGGCTTGTGCGGCGGGACAGAACCCGGAACTTGCCCCGGCAGCCAAACTTCGTCGCCACGATGCGGCGAAAGTTGAGGGTGAAGCCGGCGTTTCCGTCGCGTCCGAGCCTGAGAATGACGGATGGGACGAGGACGAGTTGTTCGCTCTGGCGAAACGAGCTTATCCCTATCGCAATCTTTCACGGGCGACGTTCGATTCGATCCTCGAAATGCTGTCTGAGGGAATTGCCGCGCGGCGAGGGCGTTATGGCGCGTATATCCATCGCGACCGTGTAAACGGAAAGTTGCGCGCGCGCCGCGGAGCAAGGCTAGCGGCGATCACAAGCGGTGGTGCCATTCCAGACAACTCGCTGTATACGGTTGTGGCCGAGCCTGATCAGATTGTTGTGGGAACGGTGGATGAAGATTTCGCGGTGGAGAGCAGTCGCGGCGACATCATGCTGCTCGGAAATACCTCGTGGATGATCCACCGCGTGGAGACGAATTCCGGACGGATGCTTGTGCAGGATGCCCATGGTGCTCCGCCCAATGTGCCCTTCTGGCGAGGCGAGGCTCCAGCCCGCACGCAGGAACTGTCGGCGCATGTAGGGGAGATTCGCCAAAAGATTAGCGACATGCTTCCACGGACCTCGCCGGTAGGCTTTTCGGCGACGCAACCGGACGTCGCAGAGTGCGTTGCCTGGCTGAAAGAAGAATGTGGGCTGGATGATTCCGGCGCGGAGCAGGCCATCGAATACATCCTGCAAGGTCGCGCCGTACTGGGCGTGGTACCGACACAGACGACCGTGATCGCCGAGCGCTTTTTCGATGAAGGCGGCGGGATGCAGTTGGTGATCCATGCCCCGTTTGGCGGGCGCATCAACAAGGCCTGGGGATTGTCGTTGCGCAAGCGGTTCTGCCGTGGGTTCAATTTTGAATTGCAGGCGGCAGCAACGGACAATGGGCTGAATATCGCGCTGGCCGAGCAACATAGTTTTCCGCTGGGCGATGTTTTTCATTTTCTGCAGGCTGATTCTGTCCAACCGATTCTGGAGCAAGCGGCTCTCGACTCGCCCATCTTCGCAACCCGGTGGCGCTGGGATGCGAACCGGGCGCTGGCATTGCTGCGCTTTCAGAACGGCCGGAAAGTCCCTCCGCAGATCCAACGCATCCGCTCCGATGATTTGCTGGCATCGGTATTTCCGGATGCAGCGGCGTGCTTTGAAAATATCGAAGGTGAGCGGAAAATTCCGGACCACCCGCTGGTGGGCGAGGTGATGAAAGACGTGCTCACTGAAGCGATGGATATCGATGGGTTGAAGTCGCTATTGCGAGGCATGGCTTCAGGAGAGATCCGCCTGGTGGCAGTGGACACTCCGGTTCCGTCGCAGTTCTCGCACGAGATACTGAATGCAAATCCATATGCGTACCTGGATGACGCTCCGCTTGAAGAGCGTCGTGCGCGCGCGGTCGAAATGCGGCGCGTGCTGCCCGAGTCCGTGTTGGAAGAAGTCGGCGGCCTCGATGCAGGTGCCATCGCTCAAGTAAGAGAAGAAGCATGGCCGGATGTGCGCGACGCGGATGAGTTGCATGATGTGTTGCATACGCTGGTGGCCCTGCCCGACGAGATCAAGATCTCAACACTGGAATCTTCCGTGACAAGCGAGTTCCGGAAAGGCCACCCGCCGCAGTGGGAATATTTCTTCGAGCGGCTCCGAGACCAGGGACGCGCGGGAGTGGCTCTTGAATCCGAAAAGGACGGAACGTCCTCGACGCCGCGGCGCTACTGGGTGGCTGCCGAGCGGGCTCGTAGTTTTGCTGCACTCTTTCCGTCGGCGCGATTCCAGCACGAGTTGGCAATCGTCGAACCTGGCGACGCCTCTCGCGATGATGCGTTGCTCACGCTCGTGACCGGATGGATGTCGCATATCGGCCCGGTGACCGCCTCCCGGCTCGGAGACACCCTGGGATTGCCTGCCCCCGACATCGAGATCGCTTTGTTGCGAATGGAGGCCTCGGGCACCGTTCTGCGTGGCAAGTTTACGGGTGAGGCTGGACGCGCCAGCCGTACGCGCACCCACGAGTTGTCCGCGAACAATGCCGACATCGGTACGCCGGGTCCAGAAACCGAGTGGTGTGAGCGGCGATTGCTGGCTCGTATCCACCGTCTGACTGTGGGCATGCTGCGAAAGCAGATTGAGCCTGTTACGCCTGCAGGGTTCATGCGGTGGCTGGCGCGCTGGCAGCACGTCGCTCCGGGATCGCAGGTTTCGGGCGAGCGCGGGACGCTTGAAGTTTTGCAACAATTACAGGGATTTGAAATTCCCGCGAATGCCTGGGAGCGGCAGATTCTATCGCGGCGCATCGCGGATTACGATCCGAAATGGCTGGACCAGCTTTGCATGACTGGAGCTGTGGGGTGGGGCCGATTGTCGCCGCACCCGGCGACGCTCGATTCTGGTGGGCAGAGCTCGAACGGGGATGCACCGCGCCAGAGAAGAGTGATTCCGACCAGCGTTGCTCCAATTACATTCTTCGTGCGCGAAGAAGCGGACTGGATGGCGTTGCGAGAGAATCCACACATTCCGCAGAAGCACCAGGATGCGCGATATTCATCCTCGGAAGCAACTTCCGGGCTCAGCAATGGCGCCCACCTAGTGTTGGAATTCCTGCGGCAAAGAGGCGCATCGTTCTTTGCCGATATTGTCCGGGGAACGGACAAATTGAAGGCGGAGATCGAGACCGCGCTTTGGGAGCTAGTTGCTGCGGGAGTGGTCACGGCTGACGGTTTTGATAACTTACGGTCGCTGATTGATCCTAAGCGCAGGGCTGGGCAGGGAAGCGGGCAGAGTACGCGTCCGCGGCACAGTTCGGGACGATGGGCTTTGTTGCATGCGGATGTTGCGGCCGCGCGGCCACATGCTGTCGAGGCGGCGTGCTGGATGTTGTTGCGGCGATACGGAATTGTGGTTCGCGATTTGTTGGCGCGCGAAGCCAATCTACCATCCTGGCGCGAATTGTTGATGGCATTCCGAAGGCTCGAGGATCGCGGCGAGATTCGCGGTGGGCGTTTCGTCGATGGATTCATGGGGGAGCAATTCGCATTGCCGGTGGCGGTAGAATCGGTTCGGACGTTGCGCAATCTGCCGTTAAACGGAGACACACTCACCCTGTCAGCGGCGGATCCACTCAACCTGGTCGGAATTCTGGTTCCGGGAGAGAGGATTCCGGCAATCTCCGGGAGAATGGTGACGTACCGGGACGGTGTTGCGATTTCTCCGGATGCGAGCGAACCGAGAGCGGTGGCGAGTTGAAAGACCAAGCGAGTCGGCCTGAGCCAAAAGAAGAAGGGAATTAGATCGTGGCGGTATTTATCGCCAAATGGCAAATAGGCGGGAGAAAAAAAGAGTCAGAAGCCCGATGAGGGGGTCCCCCGAGCTTCTGACCAGCGATCTCGGCTAGAACTTCTCGAAAGCGCTTCCCCCATCGCTTTTGCCGAGCATCCGCACTTTGGCAATATGCAGGTCAAGGACCAATTTGGCTCGGCGATGAGGAAAACGGCTAGCGGTTGCTAAGCGTTCGCCCTGCAGTGCTTTAGGGCTCACGCTGTATCCTTAGATGAAGCTGATTTTCGGTAAAGAGGTTCACATTCACTATCTGACCGGATAGTGGGCTATCCATTCGGATATTGGAACTGAAATAGAAGGTGCATGCAATTCGGGCCAAGCTGTGGTAAGTAATTCTGCACGAAATTGGGAGACCTGATTGCGGCCTAGGCTACGGGTGATTGCAGGACCTTCGAAAGATTCAACCATTCCGCTCTCTGAATTGGAGGCCACCCTCGGCCGGGATCCGTCGAACAACCTGTCGGTGATTGATCCCTCAGTCTCGCGAAAACATTGCCTGTTACGCCTTCAACCCGACGGCAGCGTTCTCATCAAGGACCTCGATAGCCGTAACGGTACGCTCGTCAACGGACAGGTCATTAAAGAGCACCTTCTGTCCCACGGGGACCACATCGCCACCGGCGACTCCGCATTCATCTTTCTGACAGAAGACGAGGAGGCCGAGCCTGCCGACGAAGGCGTTGTCTTCGATGACAGCAAGCCGCCTGCGGAAACCAAGATCATTTACCCGAAGGATGTGGTGTATTTGCACCCAGACCGGTTATTGAAGCAGAATCCCGCTCCGTCCCAGGTAGAACGGAATCTGAACGCTTTGCTGAAGATCAGCCGGGTGGTGCATGCGATCCGCAATCTCGAGGAACTGCAAGCGCAGTTGCTGGATCAGATCTTCGAGGTCGTGCCTGCGGGTCGGGGAGCAATTCTGGTGACCGAGGGTGCGGGGCAGGAATTTAACTGCCTTTACATGCGTACCCGGCAGAAAGACCAGCCGCAACTGGTGCGCATCAGCCGGACGATCGCGCGCCGGGTGATGAACGAGAACGTTGCGATTCTGAGCGTGGACGTACCCGCGAGCGGAACGCTGCGAGATGTCGAGAGCCTCGCTGCAGCCGACGTACGATCACTCCTCTGCGTGCCGCTAAGCGTATTTGAGCGGACCGTGGGTTGCATTTATCTCGACAGCACCACAGCGGCGAACCGCTTTCATGAAGAACATTTGCAATTGCTAGCGGCGATCGCGGCTATCTCGGCGGTGGCGCTCGATAATGCGCGCCGTCTGCAATGGCTTGAACAGGAGAACCAGCGACTCAGCCTGGAAATCCACCAGGAACAGAGTCTCGTCGGCGAAGGGCTACGGATGAAAGAGGTATTTCAATTCATGGCGCGTGTTGCGCCTGCCGAGTCGACGGTGTTGATCGAAGGGGAAAGCGGGACAGGAAAAGAACTGGTAGCGCGGGCCCTCCACCGGAACGGCCGCCGCGGCAACAAGCCATTCGTTGCGATCAACTGTGCTGCGATTCCGGAAGCGCTGCTTGAGACCGAGTTATTCGGACACGAAAAGGGAGCCTTCACCACCGCGATCGCGCAAAAGAAGGGCAAAGTCGAATTAGCCGACGGCGGTGTGCTGTTTCTGGACGAGATTGGCGAGTTGGCGCCGTCGCTTCAGGCGAAGTTGCTGCGCGTGTTGCAAGAGCGCGAATTCGAGCGCATCGGAGGACGACATCCGATCAAGATCGATGTTCGGCTGATCGCCGCAACCAATCGCGATCTCGGCGAGGCGTCACGCACCGGAGAGTTTCGTCAGGATTTGTTTTACCGGCTGGCGGTTGTGCGCCTGACGATGCCTCCCTTGCGGGAACGCAAAGAAGATATTCCGATGTTGACGCGGCATTTCATCCAGAAATTGGCGAAACGCTGCAAAGTGAAAGCCCGGCCGGTTTCGGCCGAGGCAATGTCGGCTCTGGTGAACTACAACTGGCCGGGAAATGTTCGCGAACTTGAGAATGCCATCGAACGTGCGCTGGTGATGGGACAATCCGACATGTTGCTCCTGGAGGATTTGCCGGAATCGTTGCTCGAGCAGAATACACCGGCCGCGATGGACACCGGGAAGTACCACGGCGGCCTCAGGGATCAGAAGAAGAAGTTGATCATGGATGCGGTGTCGCAAACCGGTGGAAACTATGTCGAGGCGGCGCGAATTCTGGGTGTCCACCCGAACTATCTGCACCGGTTGATTCGTGGGTTGGAGATGAAGGACGAAATTAACGACGCTCTGCGCAGACGTGGAAAGGGCGGTGCCGCGTAGGCCGCCTGGATCTAAGGCAGGGGCAACTGCATCAGCCGCGCAGGATCGACGTACGTGCCCTGCCAGCGAACGCCCACATGCAGATGCGGTCCAGTGGCGCGGCCGGTTCCGCCGCTCAGTCCGATAATGTCTCCTCGCTTCACCGTGTCGCCCTCCTTCACTTTGAGTTCCGACATGTGGAAGTACACGGTCACTAATCCTTGGCCATGATCGAGGAATACGCAATTCCCTTCGTAATAGAGAAACCGCGCCAGCAAGACCGTGCCTGAATTCATTGCTGCGACTGGCGTTCCTGTCGGCACGCGGAAATCAAGGCCGTAGTGCGGCCGTTGAGCGACCCCGTTGAAGATGCGTTGCGAGCCGAAGACGTCCGAGATCGCGGCATCCGCTGGAGGTGCGAATTTCCCATCCCATTCGCGATCGGGCGTGACGCGGCTGAAGTAGTCCTGCTTAATCTTTACTCCCTCAGCAATTTGCGCTTGCTGCGCGGGATCGGGCTCAGTGAATTTTTTCTCGACTGCGAGTTTAACGCTGATTTTTGGATACTTGGCTGCCATGACTGCGAAAGAATGCGAAAAGGACTCCGCAATCTTGGACTCGCTTTGCCGCCCCGTGAGTTCGAGCGTGTACTTGCCGGGGGTAGTCTCGAAGCTGATGCCAGCCAGCGCGAACCATGTTTTCGTGGGCGCGTTATAGCTGAATGCTACTTGGTGACCGAGCCACATGCCCGTCAGCGAGTCGAGCTTTGTCGCGGGCTTCACCTGAAAGAAAACTGGCGATCCGTTGACCAGCTTGACCGGCTGAGCACGGACGCTCCATGTGGTGGCTGGCGCAGCGAAGGAAAGACAGGACAACAGCAGGATGCTCGCCGCTCCGAGAGTTCGGCTCTGAAATAGCCGCGGCGTCCGACTCCACACAGTTCCAAGACTGGTCCGGAAGGTCACCTTATCAGCGTAGCACTTTCAACGAGTGCGCCTTCTATAATCGCGGCAATGCGTATTCGGATTCTCACTGGCATAGTCGCCGGATTGTTATGCGGCACTTTGGGTGCGCAGGTCGCGCCTGCAATTCCACGCGCCGATCGGGTGGTGGTTCTCAAGAAAGAGCGAACACTTCAGCTTCTCAATCAGGGGAAAATCATTAAGAGCTACCGGGTTGCGCTCGGTGGAAATCCCATCGGGCCCAAGAAGCAGCAGGGTGACCACAAAACTCCGGAAGGGGTCTACATTCTCGACTCTCGCAACCCTCACAGCTCGTATTACAAATCGATTCACATTTCCTACCCGCGTGCGCGAGACCGCGCGATGGCTCAAAAGAATCATGTTGCCGCCGG
This sequence comes from uncultured Acidobacteriota bacterium, assembly GCA_963819455.1. Lineage (GTDB taxonomy): Bacteria > Acidobacteriota > Terriglobia > Terriglobales > Acidobacteriaceae > Sulfotelmatobacter. The sequence continues at coordinate 26,701 of CAWFWF010000002.1, read as the reverse complement.
CGGCGATGTGTTTATCCACGGGTTGCCGAACGGGTATAAGTGGGTCGGCAAGGAGCACCGTTTGAAGGATTGGACCGACGGATGCGTGGCTGTAACCGACGAGGAAATGGACGAAATCTGGAGGGCCGTGCCGAATGGAACTCCTATTGAAATTCGGCCTTAGCCCGCCCCCGCAGCGAATTCCGCCTTAACTATTTTTTCTTCGCTGATTTAAGTCCGAAGATTCGCAGTTGGCCGTGACTCGCCACAAAGACTTCTCCGTTCGCGACCAGTGGCACGAGGTTCGAGTTACCCCCTGTGTTTGGCCATGTACCGGCGAGACCGCGGAAAAGTTGGTGCATGATGCCTCCACTCACGTTCTCCGGATCGAAGGCGTAAAGATAAATGGGATTGCCCGCAGAATTCGTCGGACGTGACAACGCCCAGATGATGGGGCTGGCCGTACCATTCGAGGAGATGCTGGTGAAAAATCCAGGGTCCTGCACGTTGCCGGCAATCGCCGGAGACTGCGAAACCTTGACGAGCCCGGCTTTCGGAGACGTCTGTACCTTGAGGCTTTGGACGGCGTGCCCGCCGCTCGTTACGACCCGCCCAAGTCCATCCGAAGGATCGACGAAATACGACGGCCCGCACCAGCAATTGCCCACGCTGTAGGTTCCGAGCACGTTGTTGGTCTTCGTGGAATATCCGCCGAGAGCGTCTTCGTTCATTAAGAACATGCTCCCAACTTTGCCTACAGCGACGGCCATGTGAGGAATGGCTCCCGGTTGATCCGGCAGAACGAGCACGCCGCCGGATCCGAAGTCCGCATCAGTCTGCTCCAGGCTTGCCTGATTCTTTGGAGTGAAGAGGTCCAGCATCGTGGTGAGGTCGGCCGAAACTTTTACGACACTTTCAGCGACGTTGCTCACGCTGTCGTAAGTTGTGCCGGAGTAATCAGAGTTGCCGGTGACGAATAGAACATTGCCGGCGTCGTCGGTAGTCAGACCGTATCCGGACATCCATATGGAGGAAAGGAAGAAACTGTCCGGCGAACTGGGTTCGATGTCGAACATCTGGTTAGCGGGAAGGGGAGTCAACGATCCCGTTGACCAGCCGAGAAGCCAGCCGCGAGAAACATTGGCGGCAAAGTCGCAGAAGCTGCCGAACCCAGCGTAGACGGTTCCGTTCGCGAGGAGCAGGCCTGGACGCTGGCGCTGATAAGTCGCGTTAAAAGTGAAAGTCGAGCCGTCGAGCAAGGTATGCGAACCCGTCACAACCTGCGGTGTGACCTTGTCCGCGAGGGTGCCCAGGTCGAGGGCATGGATGCGATAGGTCGGACCAGAAGTATCCTGCGTATAAATTGCGACGTAGAGCGTATTGCTGCTGACGTCGATGACCGGCGTCGAATTGATACCGACGTTCGGCCCGTTGTTGGTACAGCCCAAAGGATAGGTGACAGGCTTGCCGAAGTTGGGATTGAGCAGAACCACGCCGCTCTCCGCATCAATTGCGTAAATTGAGTCGCCTTCGGTTGCGACATAAATCACATCGTGCAGACCCTGGTGAGTTCCGGCGGTGATATTCACGGCTGGAACGAAGAGAGGCTGTCCGTCAACCTGATCGTTCAACGGAACGCCATGCAACAACGTAAACGACGTAGTGCCGACGTTTGACGGTGTAAGCACGGTTTCGTGCGAGTTCCATCCGGTTCGATTGTTGTCGACGTGATAGGTCGTAACGGCTTGTCCCAGCGCAGTCGATCCGGCGCTGAGAACAAAGCAAGAGAGAGCAACAGTCACACCTGCAGAAAAGATGCGAGAGCGGAGAGACATATTCGCAGTATCCTTTTGTTCGTTCGGGAAAAGCGGACTAGCCGGTTGGGACCGACCGGAAAAGCCCGTCGAGCTTACGACATAGCCGGTTGACGCGCAAATGAGAAATGCATTTGAGGCAAAGATTCATTGACGGAAGTCGCGAAAACTTGCGTACAATCCGTGCAAGTTTTTGCATAGTCTGATTTTTTTTGCCAGGAGAAACGATGGTCGAAGTGGCGTCCGAGAACGAGCACCCCGGTCTGGTGCGGGGACTGAATGCCTGGCACGCCACCTCCATCGTGGCGGGGACGATCATCGGAAGCGGCATCTTCCTCGTGCCAGCGGAAATGATGCAGGCCGTGGGCTCGGCTGGCCTCGTATATCTGGCGTGGATCGTCGGAGGTCTGCTGTCGTTCTTCGGGGCGTTGACCTATGCGGAACTGGGATCGGTCCGGCCCTTTTCCGGCGGCGAGTACGTGTATGTCCGAGATGCGTACGGACCATTGCCGGGCTTTCTGTATGGGTGGACGTGGTTTCTCATTGCCAAACCCGCTTCTATCGCGAGCGTGACCTCCGGGCTGGTGCGCGTGCTCGGCACCTTCTCGGCATTCAGTTTTCTTCCGCACAATATTTTTGTGCTCCATGTCACCGCGAGCCGGGTACTGGCGCTCAACTATGGACACCTCGTCGCAATCGCAGCCACTCTGCTGATCACCGCTCTCAACTACATTGGCATCCGGAAGGCCGGGGATTTCCAGTTTGTTTTCACCGTCCTGAAAGTAGCGATGATTATTGGAATCGCGTTCGTCGCTTTCTCGGCATCTTCAGGGACGTGGAGCAACTTCGGAACAAGCTTTCTCGGCGCGAAGGGAGGCATCGCCGGATTCATGGCTGCTCTGGTGGCGGCTCTCTGGGCTTACGACGGATGGAATGATCTCAACATGGTGAGCGAGGAGATTCAGCGGCCCGAGCGGACGATTCCTATCGCACTGATAGCCGGGGTCGGACTGGTGGCAATTCTCTATATGGGAATGAATGCCGGTATCCAGCGCGCTCTTCCGGCAGATGTGATTGCGAACTCTGCGGTTCCCGCGGCCGCCGCGAGCCAGGCTGCCCTCGGGCGATGGGGAATTTCTCTGGTATCGATCGGCATGATCATTTCCATGCTGGCAACTTTGAACGGGACCGTAATGAGCGGCGGACGCGTGCCATTCGCGGTGGCCCGTGATGGATACCTCTTCAAAGCGCTTGGAGAAGTTCATCCGAAATTTCACACTCCGGCCCTGGCTCTCGTGATTCAGGCATTGGTAGCGATTGCCTTAATCGCAGTCGGCGGAGCGTTTCGCGAATTGTTTTCGCTGGCGATTTTTGCCGAGTGGCTCTTCTATATGGTGGCGGCGAGCACGATCTTCGTCTTTCGCAAGCGCGAGCCTGAGGTGAAACGGCCGTATCGAACGCTGGGATATCCGGTTGTTCCGGCGCTCTTTATTGCGACAGCAGCGGTGCTGCTTTACTACACTTTCATGAGCAACCTGCGGGATTCGATTGCCGGAGTGTTCGTCATTCTTTTGGGAATTCCCGTCTATCTCTGGTTTGCAGCAAAGCGCCGCGATGACCGAGCGCGTTAGCAATAGGCTAGAGGGATTTGACGTATCTAGTTCGAAATCGAATCCAAACCTTTCTCGCAAAATTTCTGATTCCCGTAACAATCTGGCGACGACTCGGAGTCGCTCACTCGGACGCCGACGTTCAATACCTCAAGCGATGAATAGGGTTGGTAGAATTCTGGATGCCATTCGGGGTTCTATTCTCAGCCCAGAAAAACGATCGGCACTCAATACGGAGATATCGATGATTCCACGGTTCATGGCCCTGACGCTCTTCGCCTTGTCTGCGGTCGCAACTCACGCTCACCCCTCGCTGCCTGCTACCTTTCAATCGAAGACCATCCACAGCCCGGCAGGTGCAGAGATTTTTGTGCGTTGGGGAGGAACCGGCCCGGTGGTGCTCCTCATTCATGGGTACGCGGAAAATAGCGATTCGTGGGCTCCTCTAGCCGCCGATCTCATGAAAGACCATACGGTGGTGGTGCCAGACCTACGCGGGATTGGACGATCTTCAAAGCCGGCCGATGGCTACGACAAGAAGACCCAGGCTGGGGACATGCGCGCGGTTGTGACTTCGTTGGGATACGACAAGACTCTTGTGATTGCTCACGACATCGGCAACATGGTCGCCTATGCCTACGCCGCGACTTATCCCGATAAGGTCGAGAAGTTGGTCGTTATGGATGCACCGATTCCGGGAATTGAACCTTGGAGCGAGATTCTCCAAAATCCTGGAGTTTGGCACTTCAACTTCCATGGGCCCGATGCGGAACGCCTGGTAGCAGGTCGGGAGCGCATCTACTTCGACAGAATATGGAATGACTTTACCGCCGATCCGGGCCAGCCGGACGAATCCACTCGAAACTTCTTTGCCGCAACTTATGCACAACCGGGTGGAATGCGGGCTGGATTCGCGCAGTTTACGGCTTTTTCCCAGGATGCGAAAGACAACAAGGTCTTCGAACAAACGAAGTTGACTATGCCAGTGATGGCAGTTGGTGGAGAAAAATCCTTTGGTCCGCTTCAGGCAGTAATCATGAGGCACGTCGCGACGAACGTGCAGGAAGAGGTTGTGAAAGGTTCAGGGCATTGGCTCATGGAAGAACGCCCGGAATACACGGTTGCGCTGATTCGAAAGTTCATTGATAGTGGGCGTTGATCGCACCATCGCAAACAGTATCGGTGGAAAGTCAGGGAAGGGCGATTGGCCGGGGAGGCGCGGTCCCGTAAGGCGGCCGGTTCTCAACTAACAGTGGTAAGGAGATTTGGTGGACCTGGTCGGGATCGAACCGACGACCTCTTCCATGCCATGGAAGCGCGCTCCCAGCTGCGCCACAGGCCCATCTTGCGGGGACACTACGATCTGTTCGTCCAACAGCCTCAATCATTCTCGCCGACTGTCGTGAGATAGTCAACGCGCCTACGGGAATCTTCGAGTACCGAAAGTAAGCACCGGGGGCTAAGGTGAAGCGACATCTGCGGCGCGCAGACGAGGCGCAAAAGAAAAAATTGCCAGCCGAATTTCTTCCGTTTCTTCCACAGGACTTTTCTGCCATAATTGCTCGTGCACCCCACCTGCACCATTTTTCAAAAACAACTTAAAGCGAGGAAGAGATGCCAGCGAAGTACATCTTTGTGACAGGCGGAGTTGTGTCTTCACTCGGCAAAGGATTGGCTGCGGCGTCCATCGGCTGCTTGCTTGAGAGTCGCGGGATGAAAGTTAACCTGATGAAGTTCGATCCGTACCTGAACGTGGATCCGGGTACGATGTCGCCGTTCCAGCATGGAGAAGTCTTCGTCACCGACGACGGTGCCGAGACGGATCTGGATCTCGGGCACTACGAACGCTTTACGCACGCCAAACTCTCTCGTGACAACAACTGGACGACCGGCCGACTCTACGAACAAATCATCGCCAAGGAGCGTCGTGGAGACTACCTCGGAAAGACCGTTCAGGTGATTCCGCACGTCACCAATGAAATCAAGGCGGCGATGAAAAAGGTCGCTCAAGACGTCGATGTCGCTATCGTGGAAATTGGCGGAACCGTCGGTGATATCGAGTCGTTGCCTTTTATGGAAGCGATTCGGCAGATGCGCCAGGAACTTGGCCGCGAGCACACTTTATTCGTTCACGTAACGCTGGTGCCATTTATTGCAGCCGCGCAGGAGTTGAAGACCAAGCCCACGCAGCACTCAGTGAAGGAACTGCTGAGCATTGGAATTCAGCCAGACATCTTGCTTTGCCGCACAGACCGGTTCTTAGCCAAAGACATCAAGTCGAAAATTGCGCTCTTCTGCAACGTGCCGGATGAGGCGGTTATCACCGCAAAAGATGTGGCATCTGTTTACGAAGTGCCGCTAGTCTTCGCGAATGAAGGCGTCGACACCCTCGTTTTGAAGTACCTGCACATGGAAGCGAAAGACCGCGACCTTTCGAAATGGGAAGACATCGTCCATCGCGTCTACAACCCAAAAGACACCGTCACGATCGGAATCGTCGGCAAGTACGTCGAGTACGAAGATTCGTACAAGTCGTTGAAAGAAGCGTTGGTGCATGGGGCACTCGCGCACAATCTCAAACTGCAGGTGAATTGGATTGAAGCCGAAGGCCTCGAGAATGCGGATGGCGGATACGAAGCGCAACTCGAAGGCTACGACGGAATCCTGGTCCCCGGAGGATTCGGCAAGCGAGGTATCGAAGGGATGCTGCTCGCGATCCGGTACGCGCGCGAGGGAAAAGTCCCGTACTTCGGCATCTGTCTCGGCATGCAGACCGCGTGCATTGAGTTCGCTCGCAACGTCGTGGGTTTGGCGGAAGCAAACTCCAGTGAGTTCGATCCGGCAACACCGCATCGCGTGATTTACAAGTTGCGCGAGTTGCGCGGCGTGGAGGAATTGGGTGGAACGATGCGACTGGGCGCTTGGCCCTGCAAGATCGAACCCAACACGTTGGCGCACCGGATTTACGACAAGACAGAAATCAGCGAGCGCCATCGCCATCGCTACGAATTCAATCGGGAATATGAAGAGCCGATGACTGCGGCCGGGCTAAAGATTTCCGGATCGACTCCCGACGGAACTTACGTCGAGATGGTGGAACTGCCCGATCATCCGCATTTCATTGGCTGCCAGTTCCATCCTGAATTCAAGTCGAAGCCGTTGGAGCCACATCCGCTCTTCAAGACGTTTGTGGGAGCAGCTTACGAGTACGGGTTAAAACGTCGCGCGCAAAAAGAATCAGCCGAGGTGGAGATGTTCCACCGGCCGGAAAAAGTTCGGATGTAGCTGCGGAACTTTCTGCAGAACGCAACGTTGGCGGAGAGTCAATTTTCTGGACCTTGGCGCATAGATGAAAACCGCGAAGAGTTCAGTTATTTCGAATCGATGATTGCTTCTTTTCAAGTCGGCGATATTCACATCGGTTCGGGTGATCTGTTCCTGATTGCTGGGCCATGTGTCATCGAGAGCGAAGAGCACGCGATGCGCATGGCCGAAATCATCAAGGGCGTCACCAAAGCCCTGGCGATTCCCTTCATCTTCAAAGCCAGTTACGACAAGGCAAACCGGACCTCGATTCGCAGCTATCGTGGACCTGGAATCAAGGAAGGGCTACGAATTCTTAGAAAGATTAAAGATCAGTTGCAGCTTCCCATTCTGACCGACGTGCACGATGTCGCTGACGTCGGCAAGGTTGCGGAGGTTGTGGACGTGTTGCAGATCCCAGCCTTCCTCAGTCGGCAGACGGATTTAGTGGTGGCAGTTGCTTTGAGTGGTCGCGTTGTGAACATCAAAAAGGGACAGTTCGTGGCGCCCTGGGATATGCGGCATGCAGTCGAGAAGTGCCGCGAAGCTGGCAACGCCAAAGTTTTTCTGACTGAGCGCGGCGCAAGCTTCGGATACAACAACCTTGTTGTCGATATGCGTTCGCTGCCGATCATGCGGAAATTTTCGCCAGTGGTCTTCGACGCTACGCATTCGGTTCAACTGCCATCCTCGCAGGCGGACGATAAAAGTCCAGCGGTGAGCGGCGGTCAACCGGAGTTCATCCCGGTACTTGCACGTGCTGCAGTCGCAGCAGGCGTCGACGGGGTCTTCATGGAGGTGCACGATAATCCGAAGGAAGCGAAATCGGACGGGGCGAATGCTCTGGACTCCACGAAACTGCGAGGATTGCTGAAGGAGTTGCTCGCCATTCGAACCGGACTCGCGGAAGCGCACGCTACGCCGTAGTGAATTGTTCCGAACTCTCCCGCGTACACAAAACATAACCCCGCTTTCATAACGCACCCCACCTCTGGCTGTGTGTTAAATTGAAAATTCTATGAAGCATATTGCCACTTGGGCGCTCAACGTCGCTTCTAATCGCGGGGCGACCTATGCTGACGTCCGCGTCGTCGCGCAAAAAAGTCGCGCTCTCACTACGAAGAATGGCAAGGTTGGCAACGCTTCGGATGCCGAATCTGTCGGCATGAGCGTACGCGTCATCGCGGACGGAGCCTGGGGATTCGCGGCATCCTCCGAGTTGGGAAGGGGAGCGGTTGAGAAGACAGCGGCTGAAGCAGTGTCCATCGCTCGGGCATCGGCACGGGTGAAGCGCGAAAATATCAGGCTGGCTCCAGAGAAAGCGGTAGTCGCTGAATGGAGCACTCCGTTTCTCATCGATCCATTCACAGTTTCGGTGGAACAAAATATTGATTTGCTGCTGAAGATCGACGCTGAACTGAGATCGGTCGCAGGAATTACACTGGCGGAAACCAATCTCAACTTCAATCGCGAAGAGCAGTGGTTCGTTTCCTCCGAGGGCGCGGATATCCATCAAACCAAGCTTTCGACCGGGGCCGGCTACGCCGCCTATGCCTTTGCAGGGAACGAAATTCAGAAGCGCTCCTATCCGAATTCGTTTGGCGGTCAGTGGCAGAACAAAGGATACGAGTTAATCGACGAGCTGCAGTTGCTGCAGAATGCACGCCGCATTGCTGAAGAGGCCGTCGCACTGCACAGGGCGGATCAATGCCCGGAAGGGAAGTTCGACGTCATACTCGACAGTTCGCAGCTAGGATTACAAATTCATGAATCGGTTGGGCATCCGATTGAACTCGATCGCGTGCTGGGAATGGAAGCCAACTTCGCGGGAACCTCTTTCCTTACCTTGGAAAAGCTTCGCACTTTGCGATATGGCACCGAACTTGTGAACGTGGTCGCGGATGCCCGTCAGGAACACGGTCCGGGCCTCGGCACCTTCGGCTTTGATGATGAGGGTGTCGCGGCGCAATGCACTCCGATCATCACCAATGGACTCTTCACCGGCTATCTAAGCTCGCGCGAAACGGCGCACACGATTGGCGAGAGTCGCTCGGGCGGAACATTGCGGGCGGAAGGTTGGAACCGGCTGCCGATGATCCGAATGACCAACATCAGCTTGCTTCCCGGACAAAATCCGCTGAGCCTTGAGGAACTGATCGCGTCGACCGATCACGGAATCCTGATGCAAACGAACCGCTCCTGGTCGATCGATGACAAGCGCTACAACTTTCAGTTCGGCTGCGAAATCGGTTGGGAAATCAAGAATGGGAAGCGCCTGCGGATGCTGAAAAATCCGTCATACTCCGGCATCACGACGGAGTTCTGGAATGCGACGGACGCAATCTGCTCGCGCGATGAGTGGACGTTGTGGGGAACTCCGAATTGCGGAAAGGGCCAACCCCAGCAGGTGATGGGAACCGGGCATGGAGCGTCCCCAGCACGCTTTCGAAAGATCGATGTTGGTACTGCGTTCAAAGGCAACTAAGCTCTCCACGGAAATTGCGGGGTAGAGAAGGGCAAGCAGAATCTCTATGCTAATGACCGAAGCCGGCGATATTTTTTCCCGCATCAAGAAGCTTTCGTCCGCGGACGATGTCGAGGTGTGTTTTTCTGGTGGGCGCTTTGCCCTGACGCGTTTCGCCAACAACACAATTCATCAGAATGTTGCTGAAGAAAATCACATTGTCTCCGTGCGAACTGTGTTTGGTGGTCGGACCGCGCGTGCGGTTACAAACAAGTTCGACGATGAGAGCTTGCGGCAAGTTGTGAGGTCGTCAGAGAACTTGGCCCGAGTGCAGCACCCCGATCCCGACCTATTGCCAATGCCGGACCTTCGCGAGGCCGACGGCCCCGGCGATGCATCGCGCTCCGCACCGTCGCCCGCGCGACATTTCGAACAGACGGCTGCAATCACGGCCGAACTCCGTGCAGACGCGGTGGCAAAAATCGTGCGAGTCGCCGACCAACATCGCCTCACGACTGCGGGAGTTTTTTCCAGCGCCGAATCATTCGAAGGCATTTTCAATTCTCGCGGCCTTCATCGATGGCATACCCAGACCTCTGCCGAAGTTTCAATCACCATGCTGGCGGAGGATTCATCGGGTTGGCAAAAGGCGAATTCGCCTGACGTGAGCAATCTTGATCCCTCACTGCTGGCAGAGATCGCGGCAAAAAAAGCCGTGGACTCGGCTCATCCACAGGAAATTCCGCCAGGAAAGTACACCGTGATCCTCGAACCAGCCGCCGTGCTCGACATCGTCGGTTTCATGTTTTGGGATTACTCTGGCATGGCGATTCTCGATCAGCGGTCGTTTCTCGCTGGTCGGATCGGCAAGAAACTCTTCGGCGACAACATTACTGTCTGGGATGACGTCGCGCATCCCCTGCAATCCGGATCTCCATTTGATGGAGAAGGCGTCAGACGGGAAAAACTGGCATTGATCGACCAGGGAGTCGTGAAACGCGTTGTCTATGCCCGCGCGACCGCGGCACGCATGCGGGCTTCTGAGCATAGCGACAACGTCGGTCCAATCGCTCCCACGGGTCACGGTTTCTCGCTTCCCAATGAGATGGGAGAGATGCCGGTGAATATTGTTTTCGCTTCCGCGAGTAATCCGCAGACCGTCGAGCAGATGATCGCATCGACCGAACGCGGAGTTCTGGTGACGCGCCTCTGGTACATACGCGAAGTTGAGCCGTTTGAAAAAATGCTCACCGGCATGACGCGCGATGGAACGTTTCTGATTGACAAGGGGCGTGTTCAGGGCGGAGTGAGAAATTTCCGTTTCAACGAAAGTCTGATTCACATGCTCTCAAATGTTGAAGCCATGAGCACTCCGCGCAGATCGAGCGGAGAAGAGTCATTCGACATGGTTGTCCCCGCCATGAAGGTTCGCGAGTTTAATTTCACGGAAGTGACGAAGTTCTAAGATTCTCCATCTCGCATCCCGCGTAAGCATCGGCTCCTCCTTATCCTGTCTCGTTTCGCAGCCCGCTCGCCCTAGAATCGCCTTAAATTGCCCGAGATTCCCCCCCAATTCACGGACGAATCAGGTATTTCACGGCCTCAAATCTAACTTACTGAATACCTTGTAATGCGTTCAAAGAAAAGCAGTTAGCCTCACTCGTTCAATGACTTCGGTAACTTTGTTTGTGGATTTCTGGGGTGTACGCTGCCCTTGAGTTCAGCAGAAAGCCGGATGAGCGAGAACGAACGCCGCCGGAGAAGGTTTCGCGAAGCGTGGCAGCGGAAGGCACAGCACCGATGATGGAGGCGCAGACGAATACGCCGCAGTATGAAGACATGCAGAGCGCGCCCCGCTTTCCTCTGCATCTTTCTGCGTCGGTGACGTCGCAGGGTTTGGCGTTCACCGCAGAGACCGAAAACATTTCTGCCAACGGCGTTTTGTTCGCGATGGACAAAGATGTTCCGATTGGCTCTCTCGTAGACTTCACGATTTTATTGCCCGCCGATGTGGTGGGTGCCCGGCGCAATGTGCAGATCGACTGCCGGGGACGAGTGGTTCGCAGTTTTGATGATCGCGGCCGCCGTGGTGTCGGTGTAGTGATCGACGAATATCACTTCGAGCGGTTATAGGCGCAAGGATAAGAATGGCTACGATTCCGGTAAGCGTGGAAGAAAATCTCGGAGCAGGCGAGGACGTCAAGAATTCTTTCGTCCGCGTGATTCTGGCTGATACACAGGCCATTTTCCGCGCCGGCTTACGCAAGGTCTTCGCGCTCGAGGACGACATTCGCGTCGTGGGACAAGCCGAGACTTTGGCTCAGACGCAATCTGCGGTGTCTAAGTTTTCGGCAGACATCTTGATTTTTGAAGCGGCGCTCACGCCCAATCCGGTCGAGGCGGTGGCAGAAATTCTTCGCCAGCATTCGGCTTTGCGCGTTGTGGTCGTAACTCCGACTGCCGATGAAGAGCTGACATTGGATCTGTTCCGCCGCGGAGCGCATGGAATTGTATCGCGCGAAGTGGAGCCGGAATTGTTGGTGGAATGCCTGCGAAAAGTGATGGCGGGCAAGCCCTGGCTCGATGCTCAGGGAGTTCACTGGGTGATGGAGGCGTACCGAAGCCAGAACGGCCGCTCCACCGGAGCGCGCCCCAAGGTCCAACTTACTCCGAAGGAAACCTTGATCGTTTCTTGCGTGACGCAGGGAATGAAGAACAAAGAGATTGCATTGCGAGTGGGAACGACCGAGCAGGTCGTCAAGAATTACCTTCGTAAAGTCTATGACAAGCTGGGCGTGGCTGATCGCCTCGAACTGGCACTCTACTGCTTGAATCACCACGTAGTCGACAACACCAAGGTTCCGCCGCTGCCCGAAGGCGCGCCGTCCAATGGGACTGCCGCGAGCGCAGCTGCTGCTGGAGCGACAGCCTCCGCGAGTACTTCCGCGGCGACTCCAACTTCGGCAGAAACTTTGTCAAAGCTCTCCTAATCTCTACCATCTGAATCCGTAAATCACCGGCGATTTCTCCCATGCCGGGCGGTTTCTGCGTATTCGCTAAAACCGCTGATAAAGCAACAAGCAGGATCTGGGGACCGGCCGCCATCGGCCGTCCGGCCAGCGAAGGTCGGCTGGTTCTCAAGTTCTCGAGTCTTCGATCGCACAAGGCAGATAGTGCCATGTCAGTCAGATTGAGATACAGGTTTAATTGTGAGAGCTGGATTTCCCTGACAGGTTGCCGTTTCGCGTGGTCCCCCATAGAATTGATGAGAACGATGTCCCTGCGATTGTGAGGTAGCGGTGTATCCGCCCTCGATGATCAAGGCATCGTTTGTAGCTTCCTTCCCAACGATTCAAGCCGGAGAGATGGCCGAGTGGCTGAAGGCGCACGCTTGGAAAGCGTGTTTAGGGGAAACTCTAACGTGGGTTCGAATCCCACTCTCTCCGCCATACTTCACTTCAGCAGCCAAACATAAGGCTTTTCGAAGCTTGTCTACCCGCTGAGACCGGTTTTTCAGAACTTCTCGTCGGAATTAAGGTCGGGGTTCCTCCCAAATTCAGTATTAGACCTCAGGGGGAAGCTCTTGGCTAAACACATCAAAGTTACGCTCGAACACCATCTCTCTAAGCGCTATAAAGCGATTAGGCATGGAGCAGGTCGCAGACCTGCAATCACATATGGGAGGTTTAATCTCCGCTATCGTGACCCCAAACTAGGTAGGCGCATTCGGCTGCCGCAGAAGTCGCTGACTTGAAAGAGGCGCTCGAAGCGAGACGGAAAAAGGAAACCGAGCTGAACTCCCTGCCCTCCTCCCAAAGAGCATCAACGCGCACCCTTCGGACAATAGCTGCTGAATATCTGGCGGAGACGATAGGGGAACGGGCGGGCTGCTCTTCCCGACGCGAGAAGGCAACCCCCAACATCATTTCTTGCAAATGGCAAAAGCTGTTGCCCGCCGCGCAAACCTTCCTGAAGACAGTGTTTGGTTGCACAAGTTCAGAGCCACATTTTGCACTCGCTCGCTGCGGTCCGGCGTTGATTTATCTACCGTGCAGATGTGGATGGGGCATACCGATTTGGCTTCAACCATGCGTTATCTTGAGCCCCAACGAGGAAAGCAAGTCCGAGAAAAGGTTGAGGCCATCTGGAACGATGAGACGAAAGAGGGAGTGTGAGTCGGCGCAGTCCGCCCGCCTCAATAACGCTTAACGCGCGCCGCGGGTGTGTTTGGTGCTACGGGCTCTGATCCTATGCTCCTCTGAGCGATCCGTTTGGTCAGATTTTAGATGCTTCGCAGCGCTCCGTGGTTAAACGCCAAGGGTTTCGAACCCAGTGCCCGGTGGACAACTCTGCAGACATGTTCTATTCCCAATGCTGCTGGTGAGAGGCGCGTAGATGTTAATGACCGAGTCGAGGGCGACGGCGGCCGGAAATCCGCTATGCGCAGGGCTATTATTTTTCGCAGCCGATTTTTCTCGAAGAACTCGCGCCTGCCACCCTGATCACCGGCGAGTTGCGCGCCAGCGAAGCCAGCCGCCCGCGGCCGGAAACCCGGCCCGTCTACGCGCGCGCCAGCGGTTATCGCCGCTGATCCGGCGCGCTCCTTCAACCCACGCCTACTTGTTCAACACCGGCAGCGGCTTCACGGCGTCGTTCGGCGCTCCCGCCTGCATGGTGATCAGCGTCATCGAGGCGATGATCGTAGTAGCCGATGATGCCGATGATATCCATGATGCCGCGCTCGCCGAACTTGTCGAGCGCCGCCTTGTAGATGGAATCCGGACTTTCTTGTCGTGATAAAGTGCGGTGGCGAGATCATAGAGTGCGGTCTCGTCGTCCTTCATGTTGTCCGGACGCTTGCCGGCGGCGATGTCGGCCGCAATTTTCGGATCAAGACCGGCTTTGATCGCGAGCGGATAATGCGCAAACCATTCATATTGCGCGGTCCATTGCCGGGCGGTGATCAGGATCGCCAGTTCGCTCAGGCGTGGCGGCAGCGAGGTTTTCCAGCGCAGATATTCCGACATCGCGGTCAGGCGCGGCGCCAGATCGGGATTGCGGATATAGGCGCGATAGGGCGGGTTGGTGAATTTGGCATTGCGCGGCGGTTCGGCGATCATGTCGGCCCACGCCTTTTGCGGCGGCGTCAACTCTTCGGCCTTTAACGGCGCAAACCGGACGACGTCCTCGGCGCGGCTGATGCCCGGCATCGCGAGCAAGGTCGCCAGACAGGCGGCAGCGAGCAGATATTTCATGGTTTCTCTCCCTGAGATCGCGGACTTTCGCCGCTTGTTTTGGACCGCTGCCAGACTATTCTTATGGAGAATTGGTTCAATGGGGTAGCGGTCCGGCTGATGCGGGCCGTTTCTGCTTGTTTCTTCGCTATCGCCGCCGCGGCGGAAGGTTTATAAAGGATCGCGGCGCAGACACCGCGTCATTCGAATTTGAAGAAGCCACATGCCCCCTGTCTCGATATTTCTGAACATCCTCTGGATCCTGCTGGGCGGCTCTGTGGATGGCAGCGGCCTGGGTGGTCGCGGCCGTCATCATGGCCATCACCATCATCGGCCTGCCCTGGGCGCGGGCCGCCTTCAACATCGCCGCCTACACCTTGCTGCCGTTCGGCCAGAAGGCAATTCGCCGCGACAGCCTCACCGGCCAGCCCGACATCGGCACCGGACCGCTCGGCCTGATCGGCAATTTGATCTGGCTGGTGCTGGCCGGCTGGTGGCTGGCGCTTGCCCACGTCGCCACCGCGATCGTGCTCGCCGTCACCATCGTCGGCATTCCCTTTGCCTGGGCGCACCTGAAGCTTGCCGGCATCGCGCTGTGGCCGATCGGCAAGGTGATCGTTCCGGCGTAAGCCGCGTTCTCGCGCGTCAGGCCGCGAGGCGGCCGCGGTTGTTCCCGGCGAGAATCGGGCGGACCAGCCGGCCGAAACGCTCGGCTTCCTCGTCATGCAGATAGCCGGACAGGCAAAACGAATGACAGCCGGCATCGATGAATTGCTGCAGCGTCGCGGCGCATTGCGCGGGATTGCCGACCACCGCGATCCCGGCGCCCGGCCGGACCCGGGTGATGCCGGTCCATAGATGCGGCAGCAACAGATCGCCGTGCTCGCGGGCAAGCTGTTGCACACGCTGGTTGGCTTCGGACTTGTTGTAGAGCGTCTTCATCTGTTGCTTCTGCTGCTCGGTAGCGTCGCGCACCAGAATGTCGGCGGCCTCCCACGCGTCTTTTTCATTCTCGCGGCAGATCACCTGCAGCCGCATGCCGAAGCCGATTTCATTTTCGCGGCCGTGCGCGCTTCGCCATTTCCGTTATCTCGATAATGTTCGAAGCGATCTTTTCCGGCAGGTCGCCCCAGAACAGATGCACGTCGGAATGCTTCGCCGACATTTCCCAGGCCTGCCTCGAGCCGCCCCCGAGATAGAATTTCGGGAACGGCTGCTGCAGCGGCCGCGGCCGGATATGCGCGCCCGACAGCGTGTGAAACTTGCCCTGGAAACTCACCGGCCCGCGCGTGGTCCACAGCGCTTTGAGGATCGAAACCTCTTCCTCCATCAGCGCGTAGCGCTCTTCCTTGGCGTAACGCACGCCCTCGCCTTCCACTTCGCTTTCATTCTGGCCGGCGATCAGGTTGACGCAGATGCGCCCGCCCGACATCTGGTCGAAGGTCGAGATCATCTTGGCCAGCAGCACCGGATTGATATAGCCGGGACGGGCCGCGATCAGCGGCTTGATCCGGGCCGAGCGGGCCGCCATGAACGCGCCGGCGATCCAGGCTTCCCAGCAGGTCGAGCCGACCGGGATCAACAGGTATTCGAAGCCCGCCTTCTCCGCGGCCTGCACCACGCGGTCACATAGTTCGGGCGATCCCGCGACCTGGGCCGCGGCCACCCCATAGGCCGTGGTGTCGCCATGCGTCGGCAGATACCAGCCAAATTCAAGCGGACGCATCGAAAGGGTATTGCGCTTCGTCACCGGGCGCGCATCTTCATTTTTTCATCTTGCTGTCATCTTTGGGCGCCACCGGTCCTTTCGCGGCGGGACCAAGCACCTCGAACGGCACGGTGACCTTGCCGGCCTTTTCAAACTCAAGCGTCATCGAGACCTTGGTCCCCTTCTTCAGGGCACTCTTCAGCTTCAACAATGCGAGCTTGTAGCCGCCGGGCGCCAGCACCACCTTGTCGCCCGGGGAAATCCCCAATCCCTTGTCAACGGTATCCGACGAGGTTGCCCCTCCGGCCATGCTGATCTGCTGGATTTCAACTTTTTCAGCGACGTCCGTCGACACCCCGAGCAGGCGGTCGGCGGTCGCGCCCTTGTTTTCGATCGTCAGATAGCTGCTGGCCAGTTCCGAACCGCTCGGTGCCGCGCGGCTCCAGGGCTGTGAAATCACCAGATCGCCCAGCTTTACCTCCTGCGATTTCGCGGGTGGGCTGATGAGGGCGCCGACAAGGAGCATGGATACAAAGAGATATGCGCTGGCTTTCAATTTCGTCTCCATTGGCCATGTTTCGGCCGCCCTGGGGGCGGAATGCTCGATCCATGATGCCAAGTTCACGGACGATTGCAATGATCCCTAATCCCTAAAAAAGCAGCCGACCTGGCCGCCCCTGACAAAAATTTTACGTGACCGGCGCCTCGGGGCTTTGCTCGTTGTCCCCTGCGTCAACGTGGTTAAGGAACGGATATCCGAGGCGATTGACGGGCGTCAACGGACCGATCTAACCCTACACGAGCATGGAATTAGGCGCCGTCCCGGGCTACGATTACTTCCGGCCGGCGACTGCTTACTCTGCCCTCCAAGGGGTTTCGGGATGCAATGTTTGCGTTGTGGTTATCAGAACAAGGCCACCAACGAATATTGCGAAGGATGCGGGGCATCTCTGGGGATCGGGTGTCACGCCTGCGGTCACCTCAACGGGCCGAGCAGCCGCTTTTGCGGTAAGTGCAGCGCCGCGCTGATGCCCTCCGCGTCGGAGGCACCCAACCAGTCCTGGCAGCATATGCTGAGGTCGTTGAACGCCAAGGGCGGCGAGCGCAAGCGCCTGACCGTTCTGTTCGCCGACATCCGCAATTCAACCAGCCTGATCGACGGTCTCGGCGATCCTGAACTGGGCATGAAACGGCTGCAACCTGTTCTGGATCTGATGCATGAAGCCGTGCGTCGCTATGACGGCGTCGTGAACAAGGCGCAAGGCGACGGTGTCATGGCGCTGTTCGGCGCGCCACAGCCGCATGAGGACCATGCCGTCCGGGGCTGCCTCGCTGCGCTGACCATGCAGGACGAGGTCAAGCGGCTCGATGACGACGCCCTGCAAATTCGCGTCGGCGTTCACACCGGAGAGGTCGTTGTTCAAGCCATCGAGCACGGGATTTACCAGACCTACGATGCTGCCGGCGCAAACGTGCACATTGCAAATCGCATGGAGCAACTGGCCGATGCCGGCAGCATCCTGATCACGCGAGAAACCTACACGGCTGCGAGGCAATTCGTCGACGTCGAACCGCTCGGCCCGCAACCCGTTCGCGGGCTGCCCGCACCGGTCGAAGTGTTCAAGCTGAGAGGCCTGCAGCACGCCCCCTCCAGCGGCGTGTTCCGGAGCGGAAGGCGCTTGAGCCCTCTCACCGGCCGAAGCGACCAGTCGTCGGCGCTCGCGCTTCGACACTTCTCGTCCAAACCAGGTCAAAAACGTCCCGAACGCGTTAAAGTGTCGGTTTTGGGTTAGGAATACTCTTTTCGGCGATTGAATGATGGAGGTGGAGGGACCTATCCCACCGATTCTTCGTGTTGGAACCGGTTATGGTTTCTTTGATTGTTGTTCCTTGGCGAGCCCGCTGGATAATTGATTTCTATACGCTTCGATGTCGTCGCGGGTGACCGGTTGCGCCCCCGCCGGTTCGGCAATCCCCTCCTTGGCTGCAAAACGCGCATCCGACACCCCATCGAGCTGAGGGGATTCCACAGAGTAATGCCTGGCCTCGGTGGTATAAAATCCGACCCAACGTTCTGGAGCATCGCTCCCGGCTTGTTGTTGTCGAGCACGACGTCGCACGTTGCTGCGAGGGCGCGTGCGGCGTTCTGCCCGTCTGGCTTCGACAGCGACAGCGCCACTGATTTCTTACCCGCGTTGAGGGCGGCAAAGTAGAGGGAGTACTCGTTCTGGAAGTACGGCCCGACAGAGCGGGCCTCGTCGGGGCGCGCGGGGTCCTCGAGCTTGATAACGTCGGCGCCGAGCTCGGCCAGGATCATCGTTGCGTACGGTCCGGCAAGAAACCGCGTCACATCCAGCACGCGGACCCCGGTGAGGGGGCCGGGCGCGCCGGTCACGGGATTGCCTTTTGACCGTGGGTCATTTCAGCGAATGCGGCCAAGATGTCTTCCGAACGGGAGCCCGTCGCGAAGACGTGCGCAACTCCAAGTTCCTTCAGCACTGGGATGTCACGCGACGGGACGGTGCCGCCGACGACGACAGGTATGTCCTCAGCGCCGAGATCGCGCAGCGCGTCGATCACCCGCCGTGTCAGGGTGAGGTGCGCTCCGCTGAGCACGCTCAGGCCGACCACGTCAACGTCCTCCTGCACGGCGATGTGCGCGATCTCGGTCGGCCGCTGCCTGATGCCGAGGAAGATGACCTCGTAGCCCGCGTCGCGGAGGGCGCGGGCGACCACCTTGGCACCACGGTCGTGACCGTCCAGACCGGGCTTGGCAACCAGCACTCGAGCGACCATCAGAAGACTCCGGGCTGTTGGAATGTCCCCCATGAGTCCCGCAGAACGTCGGTGATCTCCCCACGGTGCAGTAGGCGTGCGCGCAGTCGATGAGCAACGGCATCAGGTTGGTCATCTCCTCCCTACTCGCACGGCGCAAGGTCCCCAGGGTCTGCACCACATCCTCGTTGGACCGCTCCGCGCGCACGGCGTGTAGACGATCCAACTGACGGGCGGTGTCCTCCTCGTTCAGCGCATAGCCCTCGACGTCAGGCATGGGTTTGTCAGAGGCGTACTTGTTGACGCCGACGACGACGACGTCGCCGGACTCGAGCCCGGACTGGTGGCGAACAGCGGCGTCGCCGATGTCCACTTGAAGTTGGCCCGTCTCGATTGCTGCGCGATGCCCTCCTTGCTCCACCGCTTCCATGATGCGCAGGATCTCCACTTCCATGGCATCGGTGAGGGATTCCACGAAGTAGGAGCCCCCGAGCGGGTCGACCGTGCGGGTCACGCCGGTCTCGAAGGCCAGAATCTGCTGGGTGCGGAGCGCGAGCGTGGCGGTCTCCTCGCTCGGCAGTGCGAACGGCTCGTCCCAGGCCGCAGTGAACATCGACTGCACCCCTCCGAACGCCGCGGCCATGGCCTCGTACGCCACACGAACGATGTTGTTCTCGGCTTCTTGGGCATAAGAAGAGGATCCCCCGCAGACGCAGCCGACCCGGAACATGCAAGCTCGATCGTCGAGGGGGTGATAGCGCTCCTTGACGATCCGGGCCCAGATCCGTCGTCCGGCACGGTACTTCGCAATCTCCTCGAAGAAGTCGCCATGGGTATAGAAAAAGAACGAGACCTGAGGAGCGAACTCGTCGATGGTCATGCGTCCTCGGCCGACGACCTCGTCGCAGTAGGCGATGCCGTCAGCCAGCGTGTACGCCATCTCCGGCAGCAGTGGCACCGGCATCACGGAAGTGGGCACCGGCGACTGAGATCGCGTTGAATCGGGGAGCCTCCGCTGCGCAGAACTCGATGGTGTCAGCGATGAGGCGCAAGGACGGCGCAGGTGGCCAGATCCACGTACCCCGCGCTGCGTATTCCTTCAGCACATCGTTCTGGATGGTGCCCCGCAAGGCTGACCGGTCCACTCCTCGCTTGTCCGCAGCCGCTACGTAGAACGCCAGCATGATTGCGGCGGTGCCATTGATGGTCATGCTCGTGCTCATGGCGTCCAGCGGAATGTCGTCGAAAAGCACCTCCATGTCCCTGAGCGAATCGACCGCAACACCAACTCGGCCTACTTCATCGGCGGCATCGGGGTGGTCGGAGTCGAGGCCGACCTGCGACGGCAGGTCGAGGCGACAGACAAGCCCGTGCTGCCCTTCTCAAGCAGGTATCGGTAGCGGGCGTTTGACTCCTCTGCGGTGCCGAACCCGGAGTACTGCCGGAAGGTCCATACCCGGTCGACGTAGCCGCGCGGGAAATTGCTTCTTGTGAAAGGGAAGACGCCCGGCTCTGGCGGCGCGTCGGCACCGTCCCGGTCTGCGGGTCCGTACACCGGCGCGACGGGAATGCCCGATGAGGTACTCGCGTGGTCGTTCATCGCCATGGACCCATCCCTTCACGTGCTCTAATATATTAGATATCACAAGCGAGGAGGTTTCGTCCATGGAAGAGCTGACGGTGTCGTTCACTGGACCGGATGACGCACGAGTGGCGACCGTGTCCATAGACCGGCCTGCCGCACGCAACGCACTGTCACAAGCCGTGATGGTGGCGTTGGAACGTGCCCTGGACGAGGTCGAACGCTCCGGGGTGACCGTCGTCGTCATACGCGGCGGTGGCGACCGAGCGTTCATCTCCGGGGGCGACCTGAAGGATCTCGCGGCGCTGCGGACGCACGACGAGGCGATCGGCATGGCCGGCCACATGCGGACAATCTTGGACCGCCTCGCGGTGCTGCCCGCACTGACTATCGCGGCCATCAACGGGCACGCACTTGGTGGTGGCGCCGAGGTCGCGGTCGCCTGCGACCTGCGCGTTGCCGCCGCCGACGTACGATGGCGTTCAACCAGTCCCAGCTGTCAATCACCCCGGCCTGGGCGGCACCGAGCGACTGACGACTCTCGTCGGTCGCAGCCGTGCCCTGGAGCTGTTGCTGACACCGCGTCACTCACCCCGGCCGAGGCACTCCACATAGGACTGGTCAACGAGGTAGTCGAGCGCGACGCATTCGACGCCCGGATCGATGCGATTGCCACGTCTGTAGCCCGGCTGCCCGCGACCGTGGTGCTGCCTCTCAAACAGCTCGTCGACCGGGTGGCACCGGCGCTTTCGCCCACGACCCGAGACGACGCGGTGGACGCCTTGCAACCACGTGGGTCAGCGACGAGCACTGGAGCGCCGTGGCCGCGATGACGTCAGCAAGGCAACCTCGGTGATCCCCGACGTCTGGCCGCTCCGCAGCGATGCCGGTCCGTGGACGGCTGGCATCAATCGCTCAAGCCCCCTCGAGGGCCTCAGGGTGCTCGACTTCTCAGGGCTGCTGCCCGGCCCGCTGGCAACCCTCTTGATGGCGCACGCGGGCGCGACCGTGGTCAAGGTGGAACGCCCCGACGGCGGAGACCCACTCCGCCAGCATCCTGCGGACTTCGAGATGCTCAACGATGGGAAGCGCAGTCTGGCCGCAGACTTGAAGAACCCCGCGGGCCGCGAAGCCGTGTGGGCACTAGCCGAAACCGCGGACGTGGTGGTCGAGCAGTTCCGTCCGGGGGTCATGGCGCGGCTCGGCTTCGGATTCGAGCACGTCGCCGAGCGCAATCCATCGGTGGTGTATTGCTCCATCACCGGCTACGGCCAGACCGGTGCCCGCAGCACTGTGGCCGGTCACGACCTCAACTACATCGGACACTCAGGAATGCTGTCCCTGCTGGACTATGGGGAGGGTGCGGCACCGCCGCCAGCCTTGGTCGCCGACGTCGGAGGCGGCAGCTATCCAGCGTTCATCAACGTGCTGCTCGCCCTCATGTCACGCACCCCGGAGACTCCAGCCACGCACCTGGACATCGCGATGACCGACAACGTCTTCCCCTTCATGTACTGGGCCCTGGCCTGCAACGCAGCGACCCTCGGACCGGCGAGCCATCGCCTCACCGGTGAATCGCCGCGCTACCGCACCTACCGCACTCGCGACGACCGCTTGCTGCTGGTCGCGGCGCTCGAGCCGCACTTCTGGGCACGCTTCTGCCAGGCGATAGAACTGCCGAAGGAGCTGCACGACGACCAGGTTGACCCGTCACGCGTCATCGAGGCAATCGATTCGATAGTACGAGAGCGCGACGCTCACGAGTGGAGCACGCTGCTCGACCCTTGCGACTGCTGCACGAGCATCGCCGCCACCGTGGCCGAAGCCTGGCAGGACCCGGCGCTGCACGAACGTGGCGTACTCACCGGCGGTCCGGATCGGCCAGCGTTACCGCTGCCGATTGTTCCCGCGATGCGGACTCACGGCCTACCCCCTGCACCGGACCTCGGAGACCTCGCATGGTCCACCGTGGACTGATGCATGCTCGCCCCGCGGGTCACTAGGCAGAGGCTGCCCGGGGCCGCGAGCCGAGCCGTTGTCACTCAGCGATGGCCCGTTGCTGATCACCGCTGGCTGGTCTGCCTCTCCGCTCGATGTGTTCGTCCATGAGTTGCGCAGCCTGCTGGAAGTGCGCCTCGGAGAGTGCTTTAGCGGTCTCGGCATCATGCCGCTCCAGCGCGTCCACGATCGCGTCGTGATCGGACAGACTGCAGGGGATTTGCTCGGGGATCGACTCGAAGAAGTTGTCCGGAAACAAGCCCGCGGTCTGGGCGATCAGGACGGCGAGACGGGGCGACCGGCTGGCTCTATTGATACCACGGTGGAAGTCATAGTTTGCGGCGCTCGGTGATCGACCATCCGACACGGCAGCCTTGACTTCATCGCGACAGGCCTTGACCTCTGCCAGATCGTCCGGCGTGGCACGCAGCGCCGCCCAGAGGCAGCACGCCCAGCCAGCATCGCCATCAGCGCAAAGTTATCCTTCAGGTCCACCACCGAGACACCGATAATCGAGACCCCACTGCGGGGGGCCATCTTCACGAGCTTGTCGTGAGCGAGGGAGAGGCATGCTTCGCGAATTGGCGTTGGGCTGACACCGTATTCCTTAGCCAAAAGATCGAGGTCTAGCTTATCGCCCGGCCTCAGTTCACCCATCAGGATCTGACTGCGCAGATCGCGCGCGATCCGGTCACGCGCCGTGCCGCCAACGTGGCGACGGCCCAGCCGATTGGCCGGAGGCGCCCACGACCCTAGTTCGAGATCAGACACCGCGGTCTCTTCATCCACAGATATATGATATCCCCGCCGGACAAGCGCCGTAGGGATCACGACGTGACCTTCACGCAAGACCCGTCTAACTGACCTTTTGCCGGGATCGGCCGCCACTGCCCTGCGAAGCCCCGAGCCGACCTGCGCCATTTCGGCCGAGCGTGAGTTCAATCGCGCTGGGCGGGACGCGCTGGCGTGGTACGCACCCGGCAAGACGGACGGCACCACCATGCGTGGGGATCTCCTCGACCGGGTGCTCCTCGCCGCGCCCCGTCGACAGCGATGGCGCTCGTTGGAATCAACAGAAGGTGGGACGCTTTGTTGCGTGGAAACCAGGTCGTGACGACGCAGGCGGAGGACGCCATGGCTTGGGCGAAGCGATTCGCCCTTGCCGCTGCGGTCGTAGCCGTTGCAACAGTTGTGGTTCGACGCCGCCAAGATATTGACGCGGCATTCACGCGGAGGATTCGCTAGTTCACGCACTTGCGGGTGCCGTCGGCGCGCATGACATCAGAGATCGCCCCTCGGAGGCATCAGTAGGCGTTAACGCAGGGACCAAGGTGCGTCTTTTCGCCGCCAGCGGGCCACGCTGAGAGCAGCATGTCGCCAGACGGTTCGCCCCCCAGGGGGGCGACATACAGCCCGCACGGCGGCCATGATCGAGTCATGGAGCCACGACGCCGCGCCTACGAATCTCCCGTGCCGCGACGGCAGTCGTGGCGCTGATGTTCGCGGCGGCGGCCTTCGCGGGTGCGCCGGTGGCGGCTCGTCTGCCTGACGGCCTCAGCTGCGCAGGCGAGCGAGGCCGTCCCAACCCCCTCTGCGTCATCGTCGAGCCCGCCGGCGTGCCCGAACGTTGAGGGCGGGGCATGTCTGGGCGCCCTCGACGCACGCACCGCCTACACCACCCAGATCTTCACCCCCGCCCTCAGCTACCAGGTACCGACGCAGGGTTGGCGCAACTAGAAGACACCCCAGGGAACTTCCTGCTGGTGCCACCAGGTAACGACCTGCCCGGCGTGAACGCGGGCACCTCCGACTTCATCGGCACCTACACCTCGGTCGCGCCAGCACGGCTGACCGACCCGAAGGGCTGCATCATCCAGACTGTCCCCGGAGACTGGACGCCAGCGAAGATGGCCGCCTACTACCGGCAACGACCTAACCTCACCACCAGCCGTCCCGTCCGCATCACCATCGGCGGTCTCACCGGAGTGATGCTCGACATGCGCACCAAGCCCGGATCGAAGCTTGACGTATGCACCGTCGAGGGCCAGCGGCTCGCACTCGCCGGCGAGTTCAACGGCCTGGCTCCCTCGTCGCTGCAACACGCCGTCATCCCCGGGATGACCATGCGGATGATCATGCTCAACTCGGCCGGCAACGTTCTGCTGGTCGAGATCGACGACATCGACAACGCGCCCCTCGCGCTGCCGGCACTCACCGCCGTCGCACGCCAAATGCGGTTCGGCGCGTGACAACCCTGTTGGACCGCTTTGGACACGCCCAATGAGATGTGCGACCGCTCCCCCGCCGACGCCGACGCCGACGCCTGTAGGTGTCGACCGTGTGGGACTGCCAGGTTGGGCGGTTCGCGGGATGCTGACTTAGACCGGTCTGCCGTGGTCCCTCTCAGCTGCTGTTCGCTCTTCCTCGCTCTTCCGCTGCCTTTGCCGCTCGAGCAAGGTGGTCAGGAGACGTTCGAAGAAGGCGGGGTACCGCCGCCGATCGCGCGGACCTGCGAGTCCATTTGACCTATGGCCACTGACTGGAGGGTTCGCGTTGGACGTCGTCATCGCGTTCATGGCGGCGTCGAGCAGCTCGGCGATCACGTTCTCGTCTATGCTTCGACCGGTTCCCCGCGCTGGACCAACGACGCCCAGCACCTTGTCGCAGTGGCCGCAGACCAGAACTTCGAGGTTCGCGGGCTCGGTCTTGACGATTGCTGTGTACGCCGAGAGCGGCTGACCGCAGTGAGAACAGAGTGCCGTCACGAGCCGAGGCTCTCACGTGAGTGCAGCCTTCATCAACGGAGTCGCGACTCCCGGTCAGATGGCCATCAGCGCCCAGCCCTCCCGCAGCCATGTTTGGTGCAGGCAGCCGCACCGCAACATCGCGCCCATCGGCCACATCTTCGAGCGTCAGCGCGAAGGTGTGTCTCTGCGCCGCGAGTCCTGCTTGTTGGTGCTGAGTTCGCGTCGTAGCACGACCGCAGCCGCACGGGATGAAGAACGCTCAGGTCTGCTGCCCTCGAGGCCACGTTTGGAGGTACCGCGAATGGGGAAGACCTTGCTCAGTGTCACTGCCGCAAGGACGAGTTGCACCAGCTATGTGCCGGGGGAAGTGGTGCGGGGAGCGCGGTGTCGGTGAGGCTGCACACGTCTAGCATCGGGCGCGTGGACGGCGGTGGACGCTCGGCTCGGCTCGTGCTCGTGTGTGACGGCACGGTGCTCGGCGCCGCCCCCTCTTGAACTCGAGATGCCGTGGTGGCCGGAGGCGCACGATGTCGTCGTCGCCGCCCGTGAGCGGTTCGGCGTCGACGTCGTCGTGCTGCGTCTCCTCGCGGCCCAGTCGGACCGGCCGTTCGGTGGGGCAGTGACCTACCTGGCCGAGGCGCGCGACGCCCGGACGTCCCCGTGGAGCCGTGGCCGGCCGACGTGCTCGCCGACGATCCGCTGCGTGCCCCCTGGGCCACACCAGGAGGACCGGCGGCGCTGGTTCGCTGGGCCGAGGAACTGCTCGAGGCACAGGGGATGACGCGGACCGGGCCGCCAGAACAGATGAGGTCGTGGAACCTCTCGGGCATCTGGAGGCTGCCCACGACGATGGGACCGGTGTGGCTCAAGGCGGTTCCCGCCTTCTTCGCGCATGAAGGGGATGTCATCGACTGGATCGGTCACCCCCCGCTCCCGTGGTGCTCGGTCACGCGCCGGAGAGTGCTCATGGCGGAGGTGCCCGGCGCGCCGAACCACACCACGAGAGGACCCGCGCTGCAGCCGATGGTCGACATGCTCACCCGGCTTCAGCAACGAGCAGTTGGGCGGATCGACGAGCTCCTCGCGATCAATGTGCCCGACCGCCGACTGCCGACCATGGTGGCTCGAGTCGAGTCCGTGGTCGAGCACTGGGCCCAGTCCGTCCTTCCGAGCGAGCGTCCGGCACTGGACACCCTCGTCGCGGAGCTACCCGGGCGCCTCGCGCAGATCGACGCCTGTGGAGTGCCGGACACCTTGGTGCACGGAGACTTCCACCCTGGCAACGTGGTGGGACCGCCCGAGGCGTATGTCCTGATCGACTGGGGCGACTCCTTCGTCGGACACCCACTCATCGACGAGCTGGCGTTCACGCAGCGCCTGGACGCGCGGGACCGAGCCGTCGCCCGCCGCTGGTTCGTCGAGGCCTGGCGCGCATCGCGCCGGGGGCCGATCCGGACCGTGCCGCCGAACTGCTCCGCCCCGTGCTG
>CAWFWF010000001.1:0-1503676 GCA_963819455.1 uncultured Acidobacteriota bacterium | reverse complement strand
TTGATGCCTTAGCTGGCGCAAGCGATGCGCCTCTGCTCCTCGACCGACTGGCTTCCGTTCTCATCCTCGGTGTCGAGGGTCTTTAGAATCGACAATTCCTTTAGAAGAGCTAGCATCTCCTCGGATTCCGGACTGCTCACACTGAACCCCCTTGGCAAGTTGCCGACAATAGATGACGAGAAAACGGAGAAGGATGCTTTGTGAGCGCGCTAGATATGGGTACTTCAGGGTCGGAACTGTGTGAGGGCCGTTGAACTTCCACCGGCGACTTGTTAATGGGACATAGGGGAACGGTCACGGCAATGCCAGATCGCGGGCTACCGATGGGGACTTGCGACTGGCGACGACTTTGCTAATCATTCATGGAACCTAATCTCGTTTCGCCACGGTCGTGGGCATGGGAGGTGTCCAACTTCTGAGAGTCGCAGTGATCACTGTCCCGCTGCCGTCCGAGTGAATCTCCAAAGTTCCTCCGAGTTGTCTCAGTCGTTCTCGCATTCCCCCAAAGCCGACGCCACCGGGACCGGAACCGGCGAGTTTCCGTTGCTTGTCCAACGGAATGCCGCGACCGTTGTCTCTTACCTGCAAAATGAGAAGCTCGCCCTCTTGTTGATTCGTATCGCGGCTGTCGCACTCCCCGAGTGACGATGGATATTCGTCAGGCATTCCTGAACGATTCTAAAGATGGCAAGCTCAGTGTCGTTTGGCAGACGTTCAAAGTCGGAAGGGATTTCCAAGTCCACCTTGATCTTGCTGCGTTCCGAAAAGCCATCCACGTACCACCGAAGTGCAGAGGCCAAACCGGCGACCTCCAGAAGGGGCGGGTGTAGAAGGTGGGAGATGGTACGAATCTCGCTGGAGACCTGTTCAACAAGTCGAGCGTTCTCGGATACGGCTCTGGCCCCTCGCGAGTCCAGTTTTTCGGACTGAGCATTTACCACCGCGATATTCATGCTGATGGCGGCAAGTATCTGTCCCACGCTGTCATGCAGTTCACGAGCAAACCTCTTCCGCTCCTCATCTTGCACTTTCAGAAGACGAGCCGAAAGGTCGCGCAAATTCTCGTTAGCAGTCGCTAGTTCGACAGTTCGTTCCTGAACTCGTTGCTCAAGGTGATCACGAGTTTCACTCAGCAAGCGATTTGATTCCCGCAGCGCGGTGTCGGCCCGCCGCTGGTCTGTGACATCGTGAAATACCATGACGACACCGGCAATCTCGCCATTTTCATCTTTTATAGGAGCGGCGCTGTCGTCAATCGCGGTCTCCCTGCCATCGCGAGCAATAAGCGCCGTGTGGTTCGCCAGTCCAACCACTACCCCCTCGCTCAGGACTCGAATTACTGGATTCGGCGCTGGTTTCCGCGTCTGTTCGTGAATAATGTGGAAAACTTTCTCCAACGGCTGCCCGACAGCCTCTTCCGATTTCCATCCAGTCATCCCTTCGGCTACGGGATTTAAGAATGTGACTTTGGCGTCAGCATCCGTGGTAATGACGGCATCGCCAATGCTGGCGAGAGTGACCCGGAAAAACTCGCGCTGCTTTCTGAGTTCGGCCGACTCCTTTTCCAACGCCTCTTTCGCCGAAATGAGTTCACGCTCCGCACGTTCTCGGGCAAGGAGGACTGCTCGAGCGTTTTGCAGCGCCACTGAACGTAAGAGTTTCTCTTCGTTGTCGTCTGGAGGCATTAGCGGTTGCCGAGAACTTGTTCGGCGAGGTGAGTTCCCTGAACACGAGCGCGAATCTTCGCAAACGCTGTTTCTCGTGTCGTGGAAGTGTCATCACTGAACGGGGCGAAGCCACAATCGTCGGTCGTTCCCAGTTGTTCCACCGGAATATAGTCGGCGGCTTCAAGAACGCGGTCGCGGACTTCTTCCGGCGTATCGACATGCGGATCGATGGGAGAAACCACTCCGACAAATGCACGCTGATCTGGTTTAAGATACTGCCGGATAATCCTCAGTACGTGCTTACGATCCTTTTCCCCGGCGAGAGCTATATAGAAGTTGCAGACGCGCAATTCAAACAGGCTGGGCAACAGGTCTGCATAATCGACATCGGCGCTGTGCGTCGAGTCGAGGTCGCCACCGGGGCAGGTGTGCACCCCAATGCACTTCCGTTCCTCAGGCGTGAATCGCGACAGCGCGAGATTATTTAGACCGATAAAACTGTTCAAAAGTTCGCCCGAGGGATCGAGTTTGACCGCGAATCTTCCCTCCGTGAAATCAATTTGGACCTTTGCCGCACCCTTCTGGAAGCAGCGCCGCACTTCCATTTCGTGCTCACGCAGCAGATCATCGATGAATTCCTGCCGCGAGTATCCGGGAATATCGTCTGCCGGATACATCAGACTGAGCGCAGACGGCGAGATCACTGCCTGCTTCAGCGGCACGTGAGCATATCTCTTCGCCATGTCGAGGTAGCGATCTGCATAAACTCTGTAGTGGAACGGTCCCGCCGTCAGGCGTGGCATCCGTCGCACGTGACCAGCGGAGAACGGAATCTTGAAACCGTCGGGTGCTGTATTGGGCAGACCGTGTACAGAATACGTCCAGAAGTTGTGGTATTTGCGCTGTTCGCCATCGGTGATCACCGGCGAACCGGTTGCCTCGAACTGCGCAATCGTATCCCGGATCGCGTCCTCGTAAAAGGGGTCGAGCTTCGGATCACCGTGATCTCCGGCTTCGGCAATTGCCTCGATCAGTTTCACGGGGCGCGGAATGCTTCCAATCGGCTCTGTAGGTATTCTCAGCATGAATGTCTTCCGCAGGGATTGTAGCCTATCCAAACTGCACTCGAAGATCGGCAGCGCCTCGACCCGGTAACGCTCCATTTTCCGTACCATCTGCCCAAATAACCAAGGAGAGGCTGGAACCGTCTCAAAACTGGAACTTCTCCATCGAATAGACAGCGAGGTTCCTCTTATTTTCTCTCAGCCACTGGCAGAACACGTCATATCAATAGCTTAGGTGGAACTTGAGACTGGTCGTCAAGGTGCATCTATCGAATGCCCTCCAAAAGCATACTTGTGCGAACTGCTGAGGTTACCTGATGAAAATCCTGCTGGTTGACGACAGCAAGTTCTTGAGATTAGCGATGGGACGGGCCTTGACTCGCGCGGGCTACGAGATAAGCTTCGCAGCCGATGGAGATGAGGCTTTGCTCATGGCAGGCGAGAAGCTACCGGACCTCATTCTTCTCGACATGATGTTGCCGAAAATGAGCGGGCTGGATGTTTTGAAGGCACTAAAGAAAGATCCCGCAACGGCGACGATTCCCGTTGTAGTGTTGACGGGACTCTCCCAAACAAACGCCGAACGATTGCGGCGCGACGGAGCTTTTGCTTTTCTGGCGAAAGCGGACCTCGCGCTGGATGAGGGTGCAGCGCCCCTTTTGGCTGTATTGGTGAAACTCTTCACGGAACTTCCCAGGGCAGCCTACGCGCAGGGGATGCAATGACTATAGAGGTCCTTTTTTAGAAAATAGCCCGGCGATGTCTGGCTCACACAGGAGGCATTAAAGGACGCCAATGTGCATCTCAACCTGCACGTGGGCGTCGGACGGGTCAGAAGCACGCATTGATGCTGGTGGCAAAGGTATACGTAGAGCCACCAAGGTCGGGGCGCTGAGGAGTTTCTATGAATTCTGAGGGCATGGACGAGACCCAAGCGGTCGGCTTCGCACACCGCATCAAATGCCCTTATTGCGGAACCGAGATTGTTGTCTTCCACCCGAGAGAACGTATATTGGCTGCGTCGCGCACCTGCCCCGCGTGTAAGAAGGCGTTTTTTATCGAAAACGGAATAGGTAAACCAAACATCCTTGGACAATCGGGGCTGATTTAGCGAAGAACGGTTTGACTTTGGAAGTTTCACGAGCTGTTTTTCAACCTTGCGCTGCTCCCGCAGTTTGAGACAACTGCGGCGACATCCGTCAAGCAAAGCTTCACGAGAGAAGTTTCGTCGGACCAGCGGCCTAGGAGGCAGGGGCCAAAGGTCGCAGATTTGCCAATGCCCGTTCGATGATGCGCTGCTTGTCCTCAGCGTGAGACGCTGCCTCTTCTCGTTCCAACACCTTAAGCCCCCGCAATGCGTCGTCAATAGCCTGACGTTCTTGGTTTTGGAACCGGGGCATATCCTTCAGTTTTTCGAGTCGGGCGATTACGGCAGCGCGTGTATCGGCAATTCGCCCCGTTATGCGGGCGGATTGCAGTTCGAGCATCGCATCCCGATAAAGAACATACCACTCTTCGTTTTCGTAGGTCTTGGGCATGGCGGTTCCTTCCTTATGAAATCCGCAGGCGGATTATGGAATCTACAGGCGGATTTTTACCAAGTAAGGTTCGCGGATGTGTATCGGGAATTGACGGTAGAAAACCCTTGGCTAGCGAAATTCCACGTGCGATTGATCGTCCATTTCATTTCAATAAATGACGGCCATTTCCCGTACCTCGCATAACACTCATACAGGATGCACTGTATTGGGCCGCTGAGGTGGGTCCCCTAGGCTTCTAACTCTCAGTGTCAAGAATGGAGTGGAGTGACGGCATCTGAACCAGGGAACCCTCTTCAAGTGTCGGCACGGACCAGCGACGAAATTTTCCGCCTTCTTGTCGAGAGTGTGCAGGACTACGCCATCTTCCTGCTCAGTCCGGAAGGCACCGTGATGACGTGGAATGCTGGGGCAGAACGGATCAAAGGCTACTCGTCATCTGAAATTATTGGCCAACACTTCTCGCGCTTTTACGCGCGTGAAGCAAAAGAAAGCGGCTGGCCGCAGCGCGAACTGGAAATTGCGTCAGCAATGGGGCGATTCGCGGACGAAGGCTGGCGTGTAAAGAAGGACGGAACTCAATTTTGGGCCTCGGTTGTCATTACAGCGTTGCGCTCCGATTCCGGGGAATTGCGTGGCTTCTCGAAGGTCACTCGCGACCTCACGGAACGAAGAGCACTCGAAGAACGGACGCAGGAACTTAATAAAGAACTTCGCGGCAAGATGGTGCTATTGACGGAATCCCGAAATCAATTAGAACTCAGGAATCTGGAGTTGCATCGCCTTTCGGGACAGTTAGTGCGGATACAAGATGAAGAACGACGTCGCATCGCGCGAGAATTGCATGACGATTTGGGACAGGTACTCACGGCTCTGAAGTTAAATCTAGACACCGCCCCGGCATTTGACTCGCGCTCTGACACTATCGCCTTGACTCAGGATGCTCTATCCAAGGTCCGGAATCTTTCTTACCTGATGCACCCCCCGCTTCTCGAAGAATCAGGATTGCTTGCAGCTCTGCATGTGTTTTTTGAGGGATTTAAGAAGAGAAGCAAGCTGCGAATCACTTTCGATTACAAGCCTTCCACCTTTCCCAGGCTAAGCAATGAAGTCGAAACCAGCGTATTCCGAGTCGTTCAGGAAGCGTTAACGAATATTCATCGTCACTCCGGGAGTGACGACGCTCGCATAGAAGTTCATCAACAGGCAGACCGGGTGTATGTGCGGGTTCGCGATTTCGGCGTGGGTATGCCGACCGCCGGACCACTGAGTGCGCCGATTCAGAGTACAGGAGTTGGAATAAGTGGAATGAGAGAACGCATCAAACAGCTCGGTGGTGAGGTAAACATCCTTCGCGCTGAACCTGGAACGCTCGTCGAAGCAATAATTCCGCTCTTCCAGTGAAGCGCCAACGCCTCCTGAAGATGTAACGGCCCCATTAGAATGATCGACCGACTTGCATCCTCACAAGACCCGGGTGTTTCTGACCCGAAGTTCCGTACGAGGAGGATCACAGCATCCTTCTGGCTATTCTTGTCATCTATTGTCAGCGATTTGCCAAGGGTCTCAGTGAAAGGCCGGAATCCGATCCGACGCTATCTCTTCTCCTGATGGTAAACGTCGCATCGTATTCCTAAACATTAGGCTCACAAGGGGCGGACTGTTTGATCCGTATTTTCTTGGTAGACGACAGCGAGGTTGCAAGAGCCGCTATAAAATCGGTCCTGCATCAACGTTCCGAGTGGCAAGTGGTCGGAGAGGCATTCAACGGCCATCACGCTGTCGAGACTTTCCTCCATTACATGCCCCATCTCACCGTGATGGACTTTCTCATGCCTATGATGAACGGATTAGAGGCGGCTCGTCATCTCACCCAGCGGCATCCCGACGCTCTTATCTTGATGATCACTAGCGATCCATCGAGAGAACTGGAAGTCGAGGCACGAGCCGCAGGGATAAAAGGTCTATGCGCAAAAAGCGAGTTGCCCTGTCTGTTCAAAGCCGTGGAAACCGTGATCGACGGCGGTACTTACTTTAGCGAAGATGCCGCAGCTTAGTGACTGAAGTCGCTCATTCGCAGTGGCGATTAGAGCTGTATAGTCTGACCGATGCTCCTGCCTGTGCCGTCCATTATCGTTTTCACATCGCACGATGTCAGGTATCAGCGGAGGCGGACATCCCACCACGATGAACGACCCGAGATTGTTCGAGTATAGACATCGCGACCGCCGAAATTCAGTGGTGCCTGAGGGAATTCATTGAAGTAGTTGGCTTGGACACTTCATTGATAAAAGAAGCTCATTCTGTTCTTCCTTTGTTAGTACGCGAATGGACACGACTTGCTTTGGATCGAGTTCGAGCAAATCCTCGAAGGTTCCGATTAGGGACTCTGCAGGTGGTTTATATCTGGACACGAGGGGTCTCCTTCGTCCATGGGTCTAACCCGCAGGAAGCACGTCGAATCGATGCAAGGTAATCGTCATACGTTGCGTCGGGCGGGCATAGGCCATCCTTGATGGTCTGTTCCCGCGTCGCCTCCCACTCTTCGCGTGGAAGTGGTCTGAAGAAGCTGTAGGTTTTCGGTGCTTCCGACGCCATGGGCTGATTATAAAATCAAGGCATGAAGAAAGAAAGCGCCGGACGCACAGGCGAGGGTCCGACACGTCACTGCTTCAGTTTCTTGAGCTTGGTTGACTTCCCGACTGCGACGCAAGGTAGCCCCGATCTGTCCGTTTGGTCTTAGGGCACATTAGCCCTCGTTGCATCCAGACCCTAAGTCGTCTGGAGCCGCGTTTTTTTCACCCCGAACCCGACCTTCAGCCCGAACTCGCGGAAGCTCTTCGGAACAACCGTGGCACCCTGCACAGCGCTTCAGGATGGCTTCGAGCTCAAGCCAGTCGGCTTTGATGGAGTCGGTTTCCGTCACCGAAACTTCTCGCTCGGCCTCGTTTTTGGCGCGACGGCGACCTGAATGGGATCTGATAAAAACCGTAAGAGCATTCAACATCGTGGATTCTACCTGGAGACTGCACTCCAATCAGAGGCGCGCACATCTTTAACGCCTTTTCTCGCTGTGTTTGAGGGGCCCGGAATCCTACGATTCAGCCTTGGGTCAAAACCTTCTCAGCAATTTCAGCAACTAAGCAACTGTGTGCATTGCGACCCATGTGGTATGCCTACTCGAAGTGATGCGCGCACCGCTGAAATCAATAAGGAGAAGTCTATGTCAAGCCCGGCTAGCATCAAGAAACATCCCATTCATCCGATGTTGGTAGGTTTTCCGATCGGACTTTGGGTGTTTGCGCTGGTATGCGACGCGGTGCACGCCGCAGGTGGTTCTGCGGCATGGCAAACCGTTGGCACATTTTGCGTCGCGGGTGGAATCGTAGGCGCACTGCTGGCGGCGGTCCCCGGTGTGATCGATTACTTCTCGATCGATGAAGCGGAAATGAAACGTATCGCCAACCTTCATCTGGCGGTCAATCTCGGTGCGGTTATAGTTTTCGCGATTAACCTATGGCTTCGCCTTCGTCTGCCTGTTGAGAGTAATGTGCCGCTCGCTCTGTCACTGTTTGGAGTGCTTGCTATCGGCATCGGCGGCTGGCTCGGCGGCGAAATGGTGTACGTCAAAGGAATGGCGGTTGAGGCGGTCGAGAAGCCGGCCAAAAAGGTGGAAAAACCTTCGTCGCGCCGGGTCGCCTGAGCCGTACTTCGTTCGCGGGAACAAATGGTCTAACCCTTGCGCGACAGAGTGCGAAGGTGAAGCGGCCGTGCATCCCCGCTGCGGAGCGTGCACGCTGGCATGTTAACCTCGCTACACTCCGCGGATGCATTACGCAGAGACGTTTTCCGATTGCAAGTCCTGAACGTCAGCATGCGGAGAATCGTCATCAGCGACGTGTTTCGGACAACCCGTCAAACAAGATAGCGGTGTTGGAATCCATCCAGATGTCACTTCCTGTATCTGCCAATCGTAGCTCGCGCCCCGTAGGCTATGGATCATCTCGCGCAACTCGCGCGGCCGATAGGTACGAAGGCAAGAAACAATTCCGTCAAAGAGCAATATGAGGGGAATGATGGGGACTACGTAGGTCCAGAACAATCGGGACCAACGGAATGGGCGTATCCACGGGGTAAAAAGGAGTGGCATCAACGCCCACGGGAACATCAGGCATATCGTGAGAGCACTCCGCTTCGTCACTTCAAATATGCAGAGACCTTCGCCAGCGTCAACCGCCTTCTGCAGGATTTCCTGCGCGGCCTCCGGCGGGAAATGATGAAAGGAAGAGAACATGGTCCGCAGCCCGTGGAGATTTTCAGGAATGTGCATCGCATCCACGGAATTCGAGTAGAAGCGAATCTTCCCTAAAGATTTTCGGCTGTTGCGGAGCCGGCGCGACACATCATGGTTCGGAAATTTATCGGTGAGCAAAATCCGGTGAATGCCCGCACTGTCCAACTTGGGAGCAAGCTCGAACCAAGGTCCCCCGCCACCGGAACACAAATCTATGACACACCGATCGTGCGTCGCCTGGAGCAGACTTACCACACTTGGTACCACTTTGTCGTATACGCGAAACAGCCGCAAGCCAAACTGCATGGCATCCATGACCTGGTCTCGAATCGTCGTCGGCAACCATGGTTGTTCATGCAACTCGATAAACTGTATGCGCATTTGCGTCTTTGTCCAGGCCACCGCTGATGCTTTGGTGAAAGCGCAGGCAGCGGTTCGCTGAGGTCTTGGACGCTCTCCAAAAGTGGCGACGATCAGATGCGTCTCAAAAACTTCAAGTTGTCGCGTCGACAGCTTTGAAACGGATTTCTGGGTTCCGTTTGAACCGCGACACCAACCTTCAGCATTCTGCGTGCATCCACTGACGGTTCTACTTTTGGAGAAATCGATGAGTACGAAAAAAAGAGATCGTAATCTTGCCGACCCGAGCCGTCTTAACCCAGTCGATTCCGAGGACAAGCACCTGCTTCGGGTCGTCATCGAAACACCTAAGGGAAGCCGCAACAAGTTCGCCTTTAATGCGGAGGATCGTGTCTTCGAGTTAAAAACGGTCCTGCCTTCGGGAATGACGTTTCCTTACGATTTTGGTTTTGTTCCTTCCACCAAAGCAGATGATGGCGACCCGGTCGATGTGCTGGTGTTGATGGATGAGCCCGCGTTTCCCGGATGCGTGCTGAGCTGTCGTCCTATTGGGGTGATCGAGGGTGAGCAGGGTGACGGGAAAGAGAAAGAACGGAATGATCGGATTGTGGCGGTTCAAGAGGACGCCCATAGTTGGGCCGACATCGAGAAAACTTAATGATTTGGGCAAAGAGTTCTGTAAAGAACTGGAAGAATTCTTTGTGAATTACCACGGGCTTTCCGGCAACCAATATCGGGTTCTTGACGTGAAAGGGCCGAGTACAGCGAGAAAACTGGTGAAGTCCAGTCGGAAGTAGTCACCCGTAGCGGATGGCTGAGCAATTATGAAAGAAATCGCTGTGCGTTTCTTCATTGGCGGCCTTGTAGTTTCGTCGTTCGCCGTGCTGGGCGATCTGTTAAAGCCCAAGAGTTTTGCTGGGCTGTTTGGAGCGGCTCCCTCGGTGGCGCTTGCGACTTTGGGGCTGACCGTCGTGAGCTCTGGCAAATTGTATGCGGCGACAGAAGGGCGTTCGATGATTGCGGGAGCCATCGCGTTCTTTGTCTATGCTTCATGGGTTAGCTCCCTGACGATGCGCTACAAATGGAAAGCGCTGATCGTTGCCAGTTCAGCAATGCTTCTGTGGTTCGGTACGGTGTCTGGGCTTTGGTATGTTTGGTTGCGCTAGACGATACCATGAAGATCAAAGTTGATTTTTCGGCCCTCCGCGAGACCAGGTGGTACCAGTACGCTGTGAGGTTTTTATTTGGAGGAGTAGTCACCGCCATCGCGGGGCTCATCGCAAAGAAGTTCGGCCCGGTGATTGGCGGACTCTTCTTAGCTTTTCCAGCCATTTTTCCTGCCAGTGCGACATTGATCGAAAAGCATGAGGAGGAAAAGAAACAGCAGAAGGGGTTGTTGGGTGCGGTGCGGGCGGCTGATGCGGTCAGCATCGACGCGGCCGGTGCTGCGATAGGTAGCATCGGTCTTGCCGTCTTCGGATGGATGGTCTGGCGGGAAATTCAGCGTCATTCTCCTTGGATGGTGCTGACCGTTGCCACGTGTCTGTGGCTAGCGGTTTCCGTACTGCTCTGGGAAGGGCGCAAGCGATTTTGAGGTGTCAGAGCCCGAACGTTTGGGGAGAATCTCTGGTTCCGTATTATTCCAGTGAACGGCAACGCCAGCCATGTGGTGAGCGTTCGGGATTGCCCTAATTGCTCGTCGAGTCCTCACGTTGTTTCGAAGTGGTGGGATCGCAGCCGGAGCCACCTTGTGCTCTGGACGGGGAAATTTCCGTGCCGCAGCCACGGAGTTAACACCGCTACAAGGTTCGCAATTGAAGTGGCAACTCTCTGGGCCTAAACCGTCTCTTAGGTTGCGGCAAACGCCGGAGGAACTATGGAACAAACTTTAGCGCCACGCCCGTTGGCAGACAGCAACGTACATACAATGTCAGTGAAGAGCGAGGCTTATTCCTCAGGCGTCTCATGGCCGGCGGTCATTGGAGGAGCATTCGTTGCCGCATCCCTGTCCCTAATTCTGCTGACGTTAGGCACTGGGCTAGGTCTGTCGTCCGTGTCCCCATGGTCCGATCGGGGCGCGACCGTCTCCGCGATTGGAGCCGGAGCGATCGTTTGGCTCATCGTGACGCATGTTCTGGCGTCCGCTTTCGGCGGATACCTGGCCGGTCGCCTACGCACCAAATGGACCAGCGTTCACACAGATGAGGTCTTCTTCCGCGATACAGCGCATGGATTGCTGGTATGGGCCGTAGGAATGGTAATTACCGCGGGATTCCTGACTTCGGCAGCAGCTTCTTTCGCGGGGTCGGCGCGCACCGCTCCCGCGAATGCAGCCTCGACTGCGGGATCATCTCTCGATCCCAATGCCTATTTTGTGGATAACCTGCTGAGATCCGGCTCATCGAACAACGGGAAGGTTGACAGCACAGAGCGTGCGGAAGTTGAGCGTGCGTTTGCGCACTCTCTTAAACAGGGTGAGATTTCTGCGGGAGACAAGAGCTTTCTAACCCAAGAGGTATCGGCGAGAACCGGATCGAGTCCGGCGGACGCGGAAAAGCGCGTCTCCGCAGTCTTCGCCGAGGCTCAGCAAACGGCCGATGCGACTCGCAAAGCCTTCGCTCATCTTTCGTTATGGCTGTTTGTAGCGCTACTTAGCGGAGCGTTCTGCGCGAGCTACGCTGGAACAATCGGTGGCAGGCAGCGAGATCACGTACCGGCACTGTAAGTAGTTATGAGGTTAGGCGGAGAAAGTTCAACCTTCGAGGAGTCAAAAATGCGATCCATTCTACTTTTGTTGCTGGGCGTGCCCATCCCGATAGTAATTTTGATTGCGCTGTTCAGTCACTGAGCGTTTAGGAACTGTGAGATCGTCCGTGGCGTTGCCGAACGTGCTGTTGGACGCTCAGGAGTGCTCAGACCTTGGCGCCAGCCGAAACCCAACGCCGGGTTCGGTCTAGGGTTCCGAACACGATCAGAAAATGTGACCCTGTTGTCACGCGCTGGTAACAGTTTCGAGAGAGTCATGTTTGCCACCGGCCAGATCAGAGCTATACCGAATATTGTCCGTTACGACGAACAGCTATGCGAGGATTGGTCGGGCGTCGCTCATGTCTACCGACGGAGTGCAATGTTGATCCAGCCAGGTTTGCAGAGCGAGGCGGCTGTCGGCGTCTAATCCGGTGAACTCAATGCCCATTCCTAACCCGGAATCAGAAGTCCGAACGGTGCATTCGCAAAGGATTCGCTGATCTTCGACGGAGAAAGCGGCTTTAAACTGGGTTCCGACTGAAACAGTGGCCATCGTTTGGAGATAACATCCGTTGCCGCACGCATCAGTCGCTGAGACCCTCATTGGAATGCCTTCGCTGCTCCTTAATTCCACTTGCAGTTCAATCCGATGACGATGATACCGCCGCCGATTCTCACGGGCGAGTTGTGCAGTGGTTAGGTCGACGAGGCGCTCCCACGGACATCGCTGCCCGTCCACAAGAACTACAGCCAAAGTGATGTTGCGTTCTTGACGAGTATCGACGAATCCTACGCGAACTCGAGCCCGGTTCGCTTCGTACTGCAACCCGATCACTTCTCCCGGTTGGATGATCGTTCTATCTATCCCCTCGATCCATGCTCCGGTTCGGCTTAAGCTTCTGAAGGCAGCGCGTTGACTAAATGTTTTTCCGTCTGCCGCGATACCCCAGATTCGCACGCTGCTGTTTTCCATAAGAGGTTTCAGATCCGAATGGGACTTGGGCGTTGTGGTGACGGTCCCATTCCCCGTACTCACCCTAGAGCTATGGTCGGCACTCTTCAAGGTTACTCGGGTTTTCACTAATGTGGCTCAGTTTCGAATCGAAACTCTGCTTTTCCCACAGAGTCGGGCCGCTGTCCGCTTGAGCACGAACTACCGATCATCTCCGTGGATTGAAACTGTCAGCGCGTTTGTTCCCCCCGTCGAACTTCCCCAGAGAGCGTTGCTACCAGAAAGCGCACCGCTACCCCACAGCGCGTTGAACCCTGATGTGGAACTGCTACCCCACAATGCGTTGCTGCCCCAGAGAGCATTGCTTCCCCAAAGAGCGTTCGTGCCGCTAAGCGTGGATTGACTGCCTACAAACTGGCTTGCTCCCCACACTGTCGTACTTCCCCAGAGGGCGTTGCTCCCCCAGACATCAGCGGGGTCATTTACCAAGAAGAAGTTGCCCGACGCCGGATCGTAGGCGGCAGCGGGAGACTTCGCGCTGAGGGTGGCAAGGGACGTATCGGACAGTGCTGCTTGAATGTCGAGATACCCAGCACCCACGGTGAAGATGTCTGCCTGACTCGTATAGGTCTGACCCGTGACCGGATCGGTGACACTGCTGTAGGGAACCAGATTCTTGTACGCCGATTGCATCAGCCGAGCTTTGACTTGATCGGGAGTGAGGGTCGGAGTTTTCTGCAACAACAGCGCCGCAGCGCCACTCACCATCGGTGCGGCCATGCTGGTGCCACTGAGCATGTAGTAGGTAGAGGAAGCATTGGCATTTGCGTTGGTCTGGTACAGGGAATTGGGAATCTCATTGCCCGGATAGAGGTGATTGAGAGTCAAAGCCGCCGTATACAACGAAATGATGCGATTTCCCGGTGCCACTAAATCGGGCTTCACGATGTGGTCAAAAAGCGTCGGACCCTTGGAACTGTAACTTGCAATGTGATCGTCGGCGCGGCTGGACGTTCCCGACGTGTTCATTGCGCCCACCGTGATCACGTAGGGATCGTTGCCCGGGGCTGCGATGGTGCCATAACCATTTGTGTCGGCATTGTTGTTGCGGCCATCGTTGCCCGCCGCCACCACCACAACGATACCTGCCTTCCAAGCCTGTTCCACGGCTTGGCAGAGGGGATCGAGGGCATAGCTCTCGTAAACCGGCCTGCCCAGCGATAAGTTGATGACGCGGATGTTGTATTTGCTTTTTAACTGAATGGCTGTCTGAATGGCCGCTATCACCTGACTGTCCGTGCCTGCTCCGTTTTGATCGAGCACGCGAAGATTGATCAGGTTCACGCCATCCGCAATTCCCTTGAATGTGTAGAAGTAGTTGGACCCTAGAGAGTTCTTTCCTGTTCCCGCAATGATTCCGGAAACGTGGCTGCCGTGACCGTACTGGTCATTGGCACTCCCCGCAGTTCCGCCCACAAAATTCTGGTTGTAGACCGCCACTTTGTGCATGTCGGCAATATCGATTAAACCGCTGTCGATCACTGCTACTCCAATGCCCGTGCCATTCAAACCTTGCGCCCATGCGACGGAGGCATTCACGGCTTCGGTGTGATAGTCGAGGACGGCGGTGGAAGAACCGGTGCCGGTGCTGAAGAGTTGGCGTTCCGGAGAGATATAAACTACGTCAGGATCGGCTGCCAATGCTGCCAGTGCGGAAGCCGGAAGCGAATAAGAGCCTGCCTTCACGAGGCCGAGTTCCTGATTCAGTTTCCCGCCTTTGCTAGTTACCTTTTGGTGGTGCTTCGCCGTCGGCGTCTGGGTGAACTGCACGATCACATCGACTCGATCCGAAGGCGACTTTCCGCGCAAATCCTTAGCGATCTTGGACGATCCTGCAAAAACAAAACTCGTGCAGATCGTCACAAAGCCGATCGCAAGCAGCACTTTCTGCCAAACCACGCTTTCACATCGTAACTGCTGTCATTGTTATCCCCGGTCTCCGATACGTTTTGAGGTCCGTTCGGGACAGCTATCCGTGCTTAGAGGTGCACGTGTGGTACCGGACGAGGTTTGCTAAACAATTGATTACACAAGGAGCGATTCCGTCACTGACGGTCCATGGGACAGAATGTCCCAAAGGTAGTATCCACTGGGACAGATCGTCTCATCTGGACTCGGGAACACCATGAGCTTATCGCGGGGGCGTGGATTGACGAAACAACGCCATGCACTCATTGGCTCCCGCGGAGCTGCCCGGAACCAGCCGGAACCTTTGAAATGCCGACCGGGCGGGAACGGACGACCCGCAAGGCATGGGATTACGAGTATTCTCACTCCTCCGATCGAGGCGGAGCTTTTTTCTTGACATCCCTTTTTATAGAGCTCATTGATCAGGTGGCGTGTGATCTAGCTCTGCGGACCGGATCTACGATGTCCGTCATGCTGCCCGTGGAACTCTACAAACTCGGAGGTGTCAGTTTTGGGCAAGCAAGCGACTGCTCTTTGTGCCGTCCCTTTCCCAACTCCCATTTCTGCAACGATTTCAGACCAGGAGCGTCCCCGAGCGCGAAGCGAGGCAATCCTGGAGGCGTCCACGATCACTCGCGGTCTCCCAA
Source organism: uncultured Acidobacteriota bacterium (assembly GCA_963819455.1). GTDB lineage: Bacteria > Acidobacteriota > Terriglobia > Terriglobales > Acidobacteriaceae > Sulfotelmatobacter. The sequence continues at coordinate 1,488,438 of CAWFWF010000001.1, read as the reverse complement.
GTCGTCTGCCCTTCGCGCGAGCGTTCCGCAAGTCCGGCTCGAACCCGTCTCCTGAATCAGCGCACGCTCGAACTCGGCCATCGCGCCAATGATCTGGAACATCAACCGACCCGAAGGGGTGCTCAGGTCCAGATTGTCCCTCAGGCTGATGAAGGCCACGCCCAGCGCAGCGAGTTCGGCCAGCGCATTAACCAGATGTTTCAGGGACCTTCCGAAGCGGTCGATCTTCCAGACCAAGACTGCGTCAAACCGTCGGCGGCAAGCGTCTGCCATCAGTCGATTGAGCGCCGGTCGCGATTCCTTGCAGCCTGATACTCCCTGGTCGGTGAACTCTTCGACGATCTCCCAGCCTCGGCGCCCTGCATATTCCCGCAGTTCAGCCAGTTGCATTTCTGGATCTTGATTGTTGAGGGTGCTGACTCGGGCATAGAGCGCGACCCGAGCAATGGGGCGAGTGGATTCTTGAACGGAGATGGTGCTACGTTGCTGTCTAGCCATTGTTGCCTCCTTCGTAGGCGACTTTCGGTTAGCGCCGTGTCGGTGTTACAGCACCAGCACGGCGCGCTTATTTATTCGATTTCTAGTGTGCCCAATTTTGTGCCCAGTCGCCGCTTGTACGCCTTTCGTTTCTCGTTAGAGCGCACCGTGGAAACCGTTGATTTCACAAGCAAATTGCAATCGGTACAAACTTCGCTAAACCGTTGATTCATCGTGAGACCAATCTTCGGGACCAGGGGGTCGGAGGTTCAAATCCTCTCTCCCCGACCAATCTTTCTTTCAAACCTACAATCGTTCTCAGATGTATTTGACGCGTGCGAGATACTCTGGCCTTAGTTGATTTTTACGTCGAAGAAGTCATGGAACTCCCCGTCTGGCAAAAGGTTTCCCCTGAACCGGCTGTCGAAATAACCTGACTTTTCCAATGGACAAAGTTGCAGTCTGTACGCTCTAATGCTGCGCCAAGGAGAATTTTTGATGAAGATACATATCGCTCGCATAGTGGCTGCATTCGGGCTGCTGATTCTTTCACTCACTTCGCTCACCATGGCACAGATTTCAGACGAAGCGAATACACCAGCCTCTGCGAACTTCTGCATCGCTACGGCTGGCGGCTTCGGCAAAGGCGGTACAACTTTCGTCGCGCCAACCTTTACTGTGCCGGCGAAGAATAAGTGCACCGCGTGGTCGGGCTACACGAAGACCGCTTCCACGGTCATCTTAAGCACGAGCGGCTCGGCATGTCTTTCGTCCACTGGTAAGACGCTGACGCTCAACGTTTTCAGCCTCGATCCGGATTTCTTTGGTACGACGGCCGCAACGGATTACATCGTGCTGACCCGGTCAACGGCATCGGGAACGTTCACCGGTGGCAACGACACGGGTTCATTTGCTGGAAGCGCGGACCAGATCACCTGCACGTCCAGTCTGTTGTCATTCCCTGACAGCCACGACTAATTTTCCGGTTCGGGACCAGGGGAGCGGAGGTGCAAATCCTCTCTCCCCGACCAATCTTTCTCTCGCTCTGCCGGATCCCACACACGGAAAGAAATTTGATCTGTTCCTGAATTCCCCGGTTCCTGGAGTCCGCAGGCACCTCGACCGAAGGGTATCCCCCCTCCCCCCCCGAATCTTTGAAATCATGGAGTTAGCACGAAATTCTCCGCAAAATACGATTTTCAAAGAACTTAGGCACTAAAATATTCAAAACAAATAACTTAGCGAGTGCTGGTGGCAGCCCCGCCCGCATCGATCATCATGGCGCATGTTCTGGAGTGCGCACAAGGTCACATGTCACATGGCGATGCGATTTCTGTGGAAATTGTCTGGAACTCACGCAGCCATGAGCTCGGCATAGGAGAGGTGGGGCATCCAGCCTACTAAGCCTGTGGATAGACTCCGAAGTTCACTCATCTTTAATTGGTTCGACAACTGGGTAGGTTGCGTCTGTCCCGACATTTCCGGAGCCTGTTAAAGCGCGGCATCGGCGGAACCTACGTGGCCGTTGAGCCGTTCCATCTGGATCGCTAGTGGATGAGCAAGTGTTTCGCTACAACAACCGCGCCATGTCCGACAATCGGATGAACGATTTTGACCGTTCAGCTTGTCAGTGAGCAACATCGTAGGGAAGCGTTTGACCTATCCAGAACTAACCGGGAAGGAGGGTGAAACGGCTTTCTAGCCCTTTTCGCCGGAAGAGAGGAAGGAACCCTAAGAGGCCGTCTTAGCCTTTGGGCCGCGACGCTTGGGGTTTGTCGCGACCCTTCGGAGTTCTTCGATGCGCTCCTTGATGACGCTATGAGGCACCGCAAGCACCTGATCTATGAGATCCGTGAAGCGCTGATATTCAGTACTGTCAGTCGCATTCTTGCCGGAGTGATTCGGGACAGTTGACTTTTGAGACACAGCACTCACCGTCAGAATTGAGAGTATCTAGTTGTGTGCCAAGAATCAATCATTCTCTGAACTTCTCCAATAGTTCCACGACCATCAGAACGTGGTGCGAGTAGAAATGGTGATCTCGGCATATCACAGGTGTGGCATCCGGCCCTGCTGAGACTGTGGATAGACTCCGGATTCTGTCATCTTTAATTATTGGTTCGAAAATTTATTATTGGTTCGAAACTGGGTTCGTTCCGTCTGCCCCTGCATTTAGTCGGCGATACTAACGTGAAGAAAACCCGAGATCTGTGCTATCCTTCCGCCGCTTGGCTATCCTGCCTTTGCCGTGTTCAGGAAATCTTCGTTAAGTTGCGATGCCCATTCGCCTTCGTCGAGTCCAGATCGTCGCGTCCCTACCTTTCTCGCTGATATTGTTCTTTATCTCCAGTAGCTGTGGTGGTGGAAATAGTGGAACACCGACTCCACCCACACCGACGATTTCCGGTGTTTCTATCTCCCCCACCTCTGCAAGTCTGACGACGGGGCAATCCAAACAGTTCACTGCGGTTGTGAGTGGAACTGGCACATTCAATTCCGCAGTAAGTTGGTCCGTTAACGGCGTTATGGGTGGAAATTCGACGACAGGCACTATCTCTGCGACAGGGTCATATACGGCGCCGAGCACAGTTCCGGCTTCCGGCACCGTATCCGTGAGCACCACCAGTGTTTCCGATACGTCCAAGTCTGCCAGCGCCAGCGTCAGTATTGCATCAGCTGCACCCGCACCCACAGTTCTCTCGATCTCTCCTGCCCAGGGTGCGCCAGGTGACGTATTGACCGTGACTGGCGAGAATTTTGGCACTCTCGTTCAAACTGTCGTGTTTTCGGGTTACAACGGTCTTCCTATCGCCACCTTGGTTGACGCAGGCGCAGAGACATCCCTTTCAGTGAAGGTGCCGTTGGAGGCTCTGAGCGGGTCTTTAATCGTGCAGGTTCCAAGTGGCACGGGCAGCACCCTGAGCTCGAATCCCGTGCAATTTACTCGCCTCCCAGATTTACGAATTCGTGCTGGGCAAAGGGATCTTGGGGCAGGTGAAGGCACTACGTTTCAGGCTGTCACTTTCGGGGATCCCGTTCCGCAGACCGTCGCCTGGTCCGCCGACCAAGGCAGCATTTCACCCAGCGGACAATATGTTGCACCTAGCACCGTAACCGCTGATACATTCGCGCAGGTCAGTGGCTGCATCCAGGGAACTAAGACTTGCGATACCGTACTGCTTGGCCTGCATACGTTTCGCGTGAGTCCCGATGCCCCCGCGGTAATATTAGGGCAGGAGTTGGCGCTACAGAGCCTGGTATCTGGCTTGCCCGTTTCCGCCGCCTGGTCGCAGATCACCGGCGGCGGAACCCTTCAATCCAATGGCGCTTACACCGCTTCCACTCTGGTGCCAGATGGCGGGAGCGCTCTCGTTTCTGCTGCCTACCAGGGAGGTACGGAAGAGGCCTCCGTCTCGGTAACCGGCGCTTTTCCGGGAATTGTCAACCGGATCTACGATTATCTGGACTTGACCACGGCTCAGATCCAACGTGTCACCCAGCCTTTAAGCATGGCAGTTTACGGCAACCGGGCATACGTTCTGGCCGCGCAAAAGGATGCTGGTGCTCTCGATCAGGATTTCCTATACATCGACGTCTATGATCTCAGTGATCCGGACCGCCCTCGATGGATTACTGCCGTAGAGGCGGCAAATCGTGGGGAACTTCGCGCCTTTGGCGGAATCCTGTATGACATTGGCAACACAGTTGGACAACAAATACTGTCTGCTTATGACCTGAGCGGAGCCACCCCAGTACTCGTAGGACGAGTCACGCTCCCGGAACTTTTTAGTTTCTCTTTTTTCGGCGGTGTGGTTACCGCTACGGAGCAATCTTCTTACCCAGCTGGCGCAACCGCAACAGTCGATGAATTCGTCCTTGGGAACGGGAACATCATCGAAAGTCAGATTTCTGTTCCTCCCGCTCTATCGGGAACACCGTATGCCTTGGCCGCTGCCTCCGTGGAACAGTCGCGGCTTTACGTAACCGAAACGAGCACGTCAGGAGCCTCCTCCAGTATTCTTGCCTCATATGACCTAAGCCAGAGTCCGCCAGTTCTGATCGGCACCATACCGCTTCCCGAAGCCACGCTTACCTCCGATTCGTTTGGGAATGGTTCACTTTTTTTCACGGACAGCGAGGTCTTCGACGTCACCAAGGACCCGCCAGTTCTCGAAGGCAGTCTGCCCGAAGCAATGAGGGTGATTGACGCCGACGCTACAAGGGTTCTAGGCCAGAGCATCGCGAACGGCAGCACGATTTGCGTGCAACTGGTCGACGTGAGCAACCCTAGCAGTCCGCGAACCGCTTCCGATCTCTGTGACTTCGTGAATGGGCGCGCTAGGACCGAGCAGGCCAGATTCAATGGTTCAGTGGTTTACTCAGCGGAGGAAATGGGCGGTCTGACCGTATATGACGTTTCAGCCTCGGGAGGGCCGCATTTTGTGGCTCAACTCGGAGACCCTGAACCAGGAGGATTCACGGCATACGGACAGGCATCGAACTCGACAACGCTCTTCGCCGCGGGATTCGATGAAATCGCGGGCATTGGCGGCGTCGAGGTCTTTGATCTCCAACCAAAGCCGCCAACATCGCTTCGCTTCATCTCCTCCGGTGTCGCAGCGAGCATTGATGTATGTTTGTCAGGCAATAACTTATTCGTTGGAACAGAACAAAACCTTCAGATTTTTGACGTGAGCCAACCGAGCCAGCCGAGCCAACTCGGTTCCATCGGTGTTCTCAGCAATTCCCTCGCGACCTCGGGCAGCACCCTTTTCGTAGGATCGGTGGATGGACACTTGTTGGTGTATAACACAGCCACGCCAACTTCTCCGGTACTTCTTTCAACCGTGACATTGCCAGACACAGCGCTCCAAATGGTTGTGGATGGTACGCGGTTGCTTGTAGCTGATGGCGCCGGTGGACTTCTGACCTTTAACGTGTCGATTCCATCGAATCCAATTCTGATATCCCAGTTGACCGTTTCTCCCGGCGTTTTCGGCGTGCAAGTCGACGGAACGACCGTCCTGCTCGCTGCATTGGAGGCCGGACTAGTAGCAGTCGATTTGAGCAGTCCGTCCACTCCGAAAATTATCTCGGAGACCGCGCTTGATTCCGATAATCCCTTCGAGATAGGTTTTTCGGACTTCAGAAGTCGTGCGGTTACGGTTTCTATTTATGACAAGATCGCGTTTCTCGGAATCAATAACATGGACCCGAGTGATTTTGATAACGGAGTGGGATCGGTATACGGGTTCGACTACAGCCGTCCTCTGCACCCGCGACTTGTTTCGTCAGCTAGATTCACACCAGCCGCTAACGGGACAATCAGCTCCATGCTCATCGCTGGCACGAATCTCTTCGTCTCGGGTTTTACAGTCGGCTTGCTCCAAGCGGATATCTCCAACCCACGCAACTTAATTGATCTCTATTATCCGCCCAGCGTTCTCCGACCTCCTTTCCCGCCAGAACACCGGTCGTTCCTAGCGAGGAAGCGTGCGAGCCGACGCTCGGAATTCCGTCGCAAGATCGTTCCTCAGCCGCCGCACGGTGGTAACCCGAAGTGAAAGTTGGAGTTTTCTCTCTCAGCTTTTTCATAAAGTTTCCGACGGGTGGCCCAGCCTTTGACTATTCGTGTGCGCCGGCCCTGATGAGGGTGCCCCTCGATAAGAACGAAGGTTCTGTCAAGGCATAGTTATCCTGGGCGGTGCGTAAGCACTGCCTGCTTTGTCTTTTCAGAGAAGGTTGAGGACCAAGGCTCTGGAAATCTCACGCTGAATCACCCATCGGTGGGGATCTTCTCGCGAAGACCGTTCCACCAACCATCGATACGGCCTAAACCTCGACCATGATTCTTCTATGCGAACATCGCGCCTCGCGCGGGATGAGAGCGCCCACCCTTCTGATTCTGCCGACTCCATGGCTTTCATTGACCTGCCCTCGTGTCACGCCTACCATTGCAGGACTCATGATCGGCCAAACGATCTCTCATTACCGCATCATCGAGAAACTCGGGCGCGGCGGCATGGGCGAGGTCTACCTGGCTGAGGACAAGCGGCTCGACCGGAAAGTCGCGATTAAGTTCCTCCCAGCAGAGGTCGCGACCGATGAGCGCGCCAAACTACGTCTGCTTCGAGAAGCAAAAACCGCCGCTACTCTCGATCATCAGAATATCTGCGCTATCTACGAAGTCGGGCAGGAGGGCAATTACAGCTTCATAGTCCTTCAGTACATTGAAGGGGAAACCCTGGCTTCGAAGCTCAAGCGACATCTGCCAGATTTGCGCGAGACACTCGCGATTGCGGCGCAGGTTGCCGACGCCCTGAACGAAGCGCACGCACACGGCATCATTCATCGCGACATCAAGCCGGAAAACATCATGCTCACGACCCGGAACCAGGTGAAAGTGCTCGATTTCGGTTTGGCAAAGGTGGTGAGCGATTCGAGCATTATCGGCGCCGAGACAGCGAGCATGCTGAGCATCCCGGGAACGGTGATGGGAACGGTGCCCTACATGTCGCCAGAGCAGGTACGCGGCGAGGAGTTGGATGGTCGCAGCGACATCTTCAGCTTCGGTGCTGTGCTCTATGAATTGCTGAGCGGGCGGCAGCCGTTCGAGGCGAAGAGCGCGGCAGAGATTATCTCTTCAATCCTGACCGCAGATCCGCCGCCAATTCGTCGCTCCAGCCTGGGCCACAGCGGCGGTGCCGAAGAGGAACTGGTGCGCAAATGCCTTCAGAAGGATGCGGCGCTGCGCTACCAGACGATGGGGGATTTGATCCCTGACCTGCAGCAAATCCGCTCCGAATACGAGAGCGGACAATTTAGCCCGAAGGCCAAGACATCAAAAGCTCCGGCGGCAATTACCGGCCCCGAGAGAAGCAGATTTCGGGTTTCAAAACTCGGCTTCGGGCTGTTAGTGGCATGCATCATGCTGGCATTGGCGGGGGGAGTGTACCTTTATTCATCTCGGGCTGTGAAGCACCCTGCTGCGCCGGGTGCGGCCGTCATGTCCGCCAACCCCGCGGCTTATGACGCCTACATGCACGGGATGGTCAAGGTCAGCAGCGAGAATCCACCCGACAATCAAGATGCCATCAAACTGTTCGAGCAAGCCGTGGCTGCTGACCCAAATTTTGCCTCTGCCTATGCTGAGTTGTCCCGCGCCTACACCATCAAAGCACGGTATGTTGCGTCCGACGTGGAGAGGAAGAAGTTGTATGAGGATGCTGAAGTCGCTGTGGATAGAGCGCTCGCGATAAACCCCAATCTGGCGGAGGGTCACTTTGCCCGCGGTCTGATGTTGTGGACTCCCTACAAACGCTTCCCGCACGCGCAGGCGATCCAGTCGTACCGTCGGGCGATCGAATTGAATCCCAATTTTGATGAAGCGCATCACCAACTGGGATTTGTCTACCTTCACATTGGCATGCTCGACAAGGGACAGCAAGAGATAGAAAAGGCATTAGCTATCAATCCGGGCAACACCCTGGCGCGGTACCGCCTGGGAGTCATCGATATGTGCCGGGCCAAGTACGCAGAAGCTTTTCAGATATTCAATAGCACTCCGCTCGAACAGAACCCTGAGCTCCTGACGTTTTATACATCCAACGCGTTATTCCGGCTGGGGCGGAACGAGGAAGCCTCGGCGTTGATTGAGCGATATTTCGAAGACCATTCAAAGGATAAGGGTGGGATGGTTACCAGCGTGAAAGCGATGATGCTGGCCAACTCTGGCAAGAATCGCGAAGCGAAAGACACGATCCAGCACGCTATCGAGATCGGCCGTGGTTACGCTCACTTCCATCACACCGCTTATAACATCGCTTCCGCTTACGCTCTTATGAGTGAGCCAGAGCAGGCGATGAAATGGTTACAAGTGACCGCCGATGAGGGCTTCCCGAATTACCCGCTCTTTGCGAATGATGCTCAGTTGGATAACCTGAAAAAAGACCCGCGGTTTACTGCATTTATGACGCAGCAGAAGCAGCAGTGGGAGCGTTTTAGCGCCACATTGTAACTACAGCGAAAGCAAGAGCGAAGACGCAACCATCCTGGGTGTACTTCGTGCCCCGAGATCCCCATGCTGAAGCAAGCCAAGGCAAAGTCCCTGAAGCTTCGCTAGCAGTCAGTAGTTGCGGATGGTTTACGTATAGGCGATTTCACGCTTTGATCCGTGTGTCGGATGGGTCGCTTCGCCAAAGCGCGTATCCTATCGCAAGAGGCATGACTATGACTGAGCATCCGAAGCACGCTGAGGCGCATATCGATTCGATGGTGAAGCAGGAGGAAGAAGCGCTAGAGGGAAGGTCTGCCTCAGAACGTCTAGCCGACCGCGTTGGAGCATTTGCAGGAAGCCTCTCGTTCGTTGTCCTTCACCTAGCGCTCGTGGCCGCGTGGCTAGTGCTGAACAGCGGCGAAATCGCCAGGGTAAGACCGTTCGACCCGTGGCCGTTCTCGTTGCTCGGAGTGATCGTTGCCGTAGAGGCGGTAATTCTGTCTAGCTTCATACTTATGCGTCAGAACCGAATGATGCGTCGAGGGGAGCGACGGGACCACCTGAACTTGCAGGTTGACCTGCTGGCAGAAAAGGAAATCACAACAGTGCTGCAGATGGTACGTGCTATTTGTGGGCACATGGGGCTCCAAGGCATCATGCAAGACAAAGATATTCGCGAACTTAGCAAGAACACGTCGATTGAGTCGCTGAGCAAGACATTGGAGGACAGGCTGCCCGATAAATAGGGGCAGTCTTACTAACTCCGCCGTGGGTGGATGGGCTGCCTGTGAGGGGCTCCATACGAGGACCGCGCCCGCGCGGATGTCCGCCAAAGCATACGGTGTAATCAGGTAAGTGGTATGACCTGCCACCGTATCGGCGAATCGCTTCGGAGACGGAGTCACCGTTGCGACAGCGGTCGATTCAAAATCAACACAGCGAAGATTAAGGAACTCGTTTCCGTGATGAACCGCCGGCTTGCTTCTCCGGAATCAGGTCGAAAACAAGGTCGCGCGGGAGTGTCTTTGACGATGACTATTCTGAGAAAAAGCCGGGGGGGCGACGAGTCTAGGTTTATTTGTCGGTGCTGGTGGACTCTCCGTCAGCTTTGACAGTAACTTGCACCTCCGCACCAAGCTTGAGGCTTACTTCTTCGCCATTTGCATTCGTCAGCGTGTTGTCGATGCGTATCTCTCGATAAAGGTGATCTGCTCCGATTATTGCGATCTGCGCTTTGTCCGGTTCAGTCGGAATTGGCGATTCAATTATTTTTTCCACCCGCCCCGGCATGATGGCACTGGATTTTACGCTCATAGTCTCCTCATTTATTAACCGCACCACGTTGGTCTTATAACTCCCTTGGGAGGCCGGTTGGATGCGAATTCCGAGAGGCTTCAGTTCGCCATGCTAAAGAGCGGGCGACCACCGACCGTACACAATCGAGAAGATTGCACCGCCAAGCGGGCTAGGCTAGGGCTGCATAGTCCCCTTTAGTAGCCTTGGTTCTGACGGCACATCGATTTTGGGATTGTCTTCGGCAGTAATGAAAACTTCGAAATCCTCGTTGGATACCGTGGCCTCGAAGGTGCCTCGGAGATCATCGTTTACCTTTAGCATTCCTTGATTCTGGGGCTCTTTTCCCCGAGCCTGGGTCCACACTATATAACTTTGTCGCGCGGGAGTCAGAGCGCCCGGTTTCGCTAGGTGCTGTACTTCCACTTTTAGTTTGAGATTGCCGTTTTTCTCTTTGCTCAAATGCGCCTTGCCCGTCGCCCCCGGCACACTCGAATCAGCGTTTAAAAGGACATCAGAGGCCCCTGCGAGGCAACTCAGTCCCAAGAACATCAAGGCTACGTAGACTACGATCATGCGATTCATGTTTAACATCCTCTACTAATTGCTTCCTTAGCGCTCTGCGCTTAGGTTCTACTGGATTAGAGTTAGCGTGTGGACAGAGTTGTCGATCATAGGCTGCTGGCGTCCATTCACCGTATTCCGATGTTAACTGTTAGAGGCGACACGAAACTGAGCTAAACAGGACAGGCAGGCACAATGCTCCAGATCGATAATCGTGGAAGCCGAAGTACTCTTGGCCCAAAACTATAATGAATTCACAGCACTCCAACGGGGATTTTGAGGGCTGCACGGATTGGATAAGTTGCCAGCCGGTGTGCCCGTTTTTATCATGGAAAACAGCAACGTACGAATTTGGGGAATTGCCCTTGACGGAAAAGCCTTTAGCCAAAATGCGACTTTCAGAAGTCTCAGTCGGACCGGAGCTTGGATTGAGGGTCTGAAGCGGACGATCATTCAGCCGGGGGAAGTGATCGGATTGCAGTACGAAGCTAACCGGGCTCGTGTACGCGTCGGATTTGTTGATAGTCGCCAAGAGAGCAACATCACCGTTGCGGTCGTTTTACTCGAGGGGCAGCGGTGTCCGTGGGAGCGCCTGGTTGACCTTACGGCTGCACAACTCGCACGAGAAAATAGACGTCGGTATCGTCGTCATCGGATTGAACTGCAAGTGGAACTGAGGAGTCGGAACGGCGTTCCGACGAGGGTTACTGCAGTGGATGCTTGCGGCAATGGATGTTATCTGCAGACCATGGCCACGGTCGCTGTAGGAACCCAGTTCACCGCCGCTTTTGCGATCGAAAATCTGCGCATCTTCTGCGAATGTACTGTGCGGACTTCTGATCCCGGTCTAGGAATGGGAATTGAGTTCACCGGATTAGATTCAACCAGCCGGCTCGAGTTGCAAGTCCGACTGGAGCAGTATGAGTCCATAAAAGATACACATACGAAAAATGTGGATTCTGTAGATTGACGGGCAACTTCAACAATCCAACGTGTCCGCCCCGAAACCAAGTCTATTCTCGTCTTGGACGCTAGTCCGAACCAGACATCTACCCATCGAATCTTAAATCTCCTCTTCGGACTCTGCCGTTTGAGTCGGTTTCGCAGCCTTTGTCCAGTTCCGGCGTGATGATCTGGCCTGCCGAGACAATCGAGAGATCTATCCTTCTCATGATCGTGGTCAATTGTGAACAGACATCCGAAGTTGCACTTGCTAGGCTGCTGCTAATGCTAAAGGTCAAAAATCATCCGCAGCTACAAGCTGAATCAAGAAGCAAGAAGGGTATGAACATGCTCAGATACAGTGAGTACAAGATCTGTTTCGCAACGTTTTTACTGCTTCTTGTCGCTAACGGCTGCAGCGACCCGGACAAGAATCCCGGTCCTGGCCTGACTCCACCTACAACGCTGTCTGTGGCGCCCACGGGCGCAAGCGGTGCATGCCTCAACACGGTAGTCTCGGCCACCTTTAGCGAGGCGATGAACCCGGCGACGATCAATGCCTCCACATTTACCTTGATCGATGCCAGCAGCGTGAGCGTGTCGGGCGTTGTCACTTACAACGCCGCAAGCAATACCGCTATCTTTACTCCATCGAGCAGTCTTGCAGCGAATACGACCTACACCGCCACGATTACTACCGGCGCCAAGGACATGTTCGGCAATTCGCTCGCCACCAATGAGGTGTGGACTTTCACCACCGGAGTTTCGACCTGCAATGGCCTGGGCGTTCCGGCAGTGGCTGCCGTTACCCCTCTCGATGGAGCGTGTCCGGATACGGCCATAACTGCGACGTTTAGCGAGGCGATGAACCCTTCGACCATCAACGCAACCACCTTCACGCTCGTGGGACCGGGCGCAGCAGGAACTGTCAGTTATGATGCGCCGGACCTGACTGCAACGTTTACTGCATCTCCAATCCTCGCACTGGGGACTACCTACACCGCCACAATTACAACGGGCGCCCAGGACATTTTCGGCAACCCATTAGCCAGTCCTGTTAGCTGGACCTTCACTACCTCCATCGCCCCATGCCAGGCGACGGTGCCATTGAACTCGGCTGCCAGTTTCGAGGCCTTGGCTGGATCGACTGTTACTAACACCGGGGGAACCATCATCACCGGCGGCGATCTCGGACTTAGCCCCGGATCCGCCGTTACCGGATTCCCGCCGGGAACGCTCACTCCTCCAGCAGTGATGCACGTGACTGATCCGATCGCGGCACAGGCGCAAGTGGATTTGACGGCGGCCTATAACTACGCTGCCGGAGTTCAGGGAGCAGCGGTTCTTCCTGGGGATTTGAGCGGCCTGACCTTTACGCCCGGAGTGTTCAAAAATTCCAGCACCGTCATGCTCTCATCTGGAAACGTCACACTCGATGCTCAAGGGGACGCCAATGCCGTATTCATTTTCCAGGTTGGTTCGACTCTCACAACACTGGGATCTACGCAGGTGATTCTTGCGGGGAACGCGCAAGCCAAGAATGTCTTCTGGCAAGTTAGCAGTTCGGCCACTCTGGGAACGAACTCCGCCTTCATCGGAACCATATTGTCGCTTCAATCCATCACGCTCGATACCGGCGCGAGTTTGCAAGGCAGGGCGCTGGCTCGCAATGGCGCAGTGTCTTTGGACAACAATGCCGTCACAGCTCCGTAACCCACGGCGCATTCGATAGTGGACCTGCTTCAAGTTGGTCCACTATCGGATGGCGCCGGGGTTAAGAGTTCGAGCTATAAGACTTGGAGGAATTGTCGTATGTCATCGCACCCTGGCAGACATCCCGGACTTCTTGCGGTAATGCTGCTCGCGCCTGTCGCTCTGCTGTGTAGTTCCGCTACCGTTGCGGCGCAAGACGCCCCTGGCCCCAAATGGGAGTTCTTCGGCGGATATTCCGTCTTCCAGCCCGGCGCCGATGTTCATGCCTTGCTTCCCGGAGGATTGCTCCCCGTGAGCAGTCATCTCGAACCCAATCCTCGCGGCGTCGGAGCGAGCCTTACGTATGACTTCAATCGTTGGCTGGGAATCACCGTCGATGGCAGCACTCATTGGGGCAACAATGAAATCGGACTCGCGAAAAGAATCGACGATACCGGTTTCTCGAATCTTTCCCTGGGGCCGAAGTTCACCTTCCGTCACCACCGTGTTTCTCCATTTCTTGAGTTATTAGTGGGCGACCATCGCCTGATGCCCGAGCCCCTGCACAACATCGACAAATTGGGATTCATGGCAGGCGGTGGCATCGATATCAATCTCTCCCGGCACTTTGCTCTTCGCCCACTCAGGGCTGACTACGTGTACTCCAACTACCGGTATGGTCCTTCGTCTTCGACCGCAGCCACTCAAATCCGGGGCGTGCGATTGCAGGCTGGCGTCAATTTCATGTTCGGCGGCGGCGCTCCCCCTGTGCCGCCGAGCGCGGCTTGCTCGGTGGATGCGCCGGAGGTCTTTTCCGGAGAGCCAGTGATTGTGCGTGCTTCCGGCACTGGTTTCAATCCAAAGCACACCGTCAAATACAGTTGGAGCAGCACCGCAACCAAAGTTGCGAGCACAGACGCTTCCGTGCAGGTTGACACGACTGACCTGCAACCCGGCCCCTACCAAATGACCGCGAACTTGAGCGACGGCAGCAGAAACGGCGTCGCCTCCTGCTCCGCCAGCTTCACCGTAAAACAGCCGCGTCCCCCTCAAGTGTCATGCTCGTCCGATCCTGGAACTGTCAGAACCGGCGGCACCTCCACAATCAGATGCGACGGCAGCAGCCCGGATAACCGCAGGCTGACCTACGTCTATGGAGCGACAGCGGGCAACATATCGGGAACGAATGGGACTGCCACTCTGAGCTCATCCGGTGCGCAACCTGGTCCGATTACAGTGACCTGCACCGTCAGCGACGACCGCAAACCTGCGCTTACCGCTTCGGCAACCACCACGGTCGCCGTGGAAGCTCCGCCTCCACCCCCCGAAATTCCTGCGGAAGTCACGGAACTGGAAACGAAGCTTTCCTTGCGCAGCGTTTACTTCAAGACCGCCCGGCCGACGGAAAAAAATCCCGGCGGCGGTCTCGTGGAGAGTCAGCAGGCAGTTCTCGCTTCGCTCGCTACCGGCTTCACTCGATATCTCACCTTCAAGCCGGATGCTCACTTGATCCTTGGGGGCCATGCAGACTCTCGCGGGTCGGCGGACTACAACAAACGCCTTACCGAGCGGCGCGTGGAACGCGCCAAGAGTTTCCTCGTCGAACACGGCGTTCCCGCCGGCAATATTGAGGTCCGATCCTTTGGTGACGACAGCCCTCTCACTGCCGACCAGATCAAGGTACAGATCCATGACAATCCCGAACTGACCGAAGACGACCGTCAGAGCATGCTCAAGAATCTGCGTGTCATCGTCCTGGCCAACAATCGCCGTGTCGATGTCTCTCTGAGTACGACCGGCCAGCAGTCCGTTCACCGCTATCCCTTCAACGCTAAAGACGCCTTAGGTCTCATCAGCGAGAAAGGAGTCGAGCAGCCAGTTCACAAACAACCGTCAAACAAGAAGAAAGCCAACAAGAGGTGAATTACTCGGTCTGCCCTAACGTGGAGCTAGGGGCGTCGTGCTGACGCCCGCAGCTTCCAACGCTGCGATGCACGCCGTCGCACTAAGTTATTACTAACTACCGGGTCGCTGGCGTACCTTTTTGAGTTACGGAGTCAAGTTTCTGGAGCATCTCGGCGATTTCAGGATTTGCCATAAAATTGCGCCACACCAGGCCTGTCCGGTAGTTCTCAATCATCACCACGATCGGAGCCTGATTGAGGCCCATATAGATGGGAGAGATCCAATTCGCGGCGGGATTAAACGCGTCTCTCGGACCATAGATATCCCAGATCTGCGATCCCAGGTCACGGTAATAGTGCTTCAACGCAGCCATCGAGGCCTCCGGTGTGTAAGGAAAGGCCGACAGCGCGCCGGTGGGAGTGAGAGTCCCACGATCGCCATTTTCATCGGGCGCATGAGGAACATACCCTTCCGGACCGTCGCTCGCCGTTAGCCCCCAGGCATCGGGACCATATCCTTTAAATTTTTTCGGATTATCGATGCAATACGCGCGGTTAATGAGCGCGATGTTGCGATTGTTGTCGTAGTAATTAGTAGTAAATCTGTCGTGCAGTTTGTGCGGATCGAAGCCGAAGTATGAGTAATCAGTGAAGAAGAGTGGTCCGCCGCTTCCCACGCCAACGTCGAGTTTGATTCCGTAATAAGTGTGGCCGTTGCTGTAGTGGTCGCCGGCGAAACTTCCTGACCATCCTGTGCGGTACTTCACTCCAATCTCCGACTGCGAGGCCCATCCGGAGTAATACATATCCGCGGGAATCGAGTGAGTCGGAGACGCGATGGCGAGGAGGTACGTGATCATCACTTCGTTAAAGCCGATGAGCGTGTGCTGGATCTGCCAGCCCCATTCTGACGACCAGTGCCAATAGATAAAGTCGTCGGGCTTGGGGCCGCGATACCAATTCCATTCCACGGTGTTCCAGAGATCGGAGATGCGGCGATACAGGTCGTGCTCGGGCTGGGTATCGCCGTGAAAATACTGGCGCGCGGAAAGTAATCCTTCCATTAAGAAGGACGTTTCGACCAGGTCGCCTCCGTTGTCGAACATGCCGAAGACGGGCATGGTCTTGCCGGTGCTGCCGTCCATGAAGTGAGACCACGCGCCGTGGTAACGCTGCGCATGCTCGAGAAAATTGACGATGCGGGTGAGGCGTTCGATGCCTTGCGCGCGCGTGATAAAGCCGCGATCAACCCCAACGATCAGCGCGCCGATGCCCATTCCACTGGCGCCGGTGGCGACGATGCGATCATCGCCGGGGAAATTTTCGCGCGACATACCTGAGTTCGGATCGGCGCCATCCCAGTAATAACGGAAGCATGCCTCCTGTGTCATGGTGAGCAGTTCATCGTCGGTGAAGGGCCGAGTTGCTGCGCTCACCGCCTTCGAAAGAGCAGACTGGTGATTGTCACTGTCGGAAGATGCGACCTTATATTGCGCCGTAATTCCTGACTTTCCTAGAAAATCCGAATAACGATTTACGTGCGGAAGCTGGATGCCGATGGGCTGGAACTCTTTGCCATCGAGTGAGCGATAGATCACGTAGCGTCCGACATTGGGATTTTTCACGGCATCCCAGCGCACCTCGACGTGGCGGTCATAGCCGATGGCCTGAACGTTTTCCGGAGTGGGCACCTTGATCGCTTGTCCTGCGGGAGCATCGTCGTCGACACGAAATTCGTCCAGGATCAACTGGTGGCGGACGCCATCGGCGCGTCCCTGATGGAACGTAACGTTCTCGAGAGACTCGGCCTTGAACAAGTTGATCGACGCGCTGGGGATACTGGCGATGGGAATCCGCACGCGAACCCATCGTCCGGCAGGGATATCGCCCGAGAATTTTCCCATCGAGAAAGGCTGTGTAAACGCCGGAGGAAAGTCGTCGATACCCGCGCCGCTGTTGGAGAGCACGATCTCGGGAAGATCATCCGCAGCGATCGCCTTTTCAGAAAAACACCAGAAGTAAAGATTCTTGCCGCTGAGTTCGGGCCGGCGGTTGCGGAAACCGATGATGTGAATCTCGCCTTCCCATCCCCCACCGGCCTCGGATTGCCACTGCAGGCGAAGCGCATTCGGAGGAGTCAGAAACGTTCGCGTCTCAACAGGGAGGCGTTGATCTTTGAGCTCGAGAAAGCTCGATCCATTGGCCAGACCTTTGCTGTAGAAGTAAAAATCGGGAGTCAGGCTGTTGTCGAAAACCACGTGGCGGTAATAGTTCGTGCTCGCACCAGTTGCTTGGGCAAGACAGAAAGCCGATAAAAAAAGAAGAGCGCAGGCGGACGACAACGAGGAGCGGAAGAGTCTCATAAGTTCCATCCGTACAAAATCTTAATCTGGCTTGCAAAGAGCCGGTTGCGCGGGAGATGGCTACTAAATCGCATTAGTCCAGCATCGCCGACAATGAATGAAATACGGTTTCGAACGGGATGTCAATAGTGCGACTGTGCTCTCGGTGTTTGCTACTCGACTGTGTTTGTGCGAGACTGCGCAGCGTGTCCGCTAAGAAATCGGGTCAAATGGTGGTTCGGGCTCCAGTAGAAAATCGTAAACCGGTAAGCCTGAAAACCCTGGCGGAATATCTTGGGCTTTCGGCCGCTACAGTCTCGCTAGTGATCAACCGCTCGGCGGTGGCGGATTCGATCCCGCAGGACACGAAAGACCGCGTTCTGGCGGCGGCCAACAAATTTCAGTACCGGCCTAATTTCTTCGCGCGCTCCCTGCGCGCGCAACGCAGCTTCACCATCGGCGTTCTGGTTCCGGAAGTCAGCGACGGCTATTCCGCGTCGGTAATCAGCGGCGTAGAAGACTATCTGCTGCAGGAAGGCTACTTCTACTTTGTCGCCAGCCATCGACATCGGGCTGATCTGATCGAGGAATATCCGCGGCTGTTTCTGGAGCGTTCGGTGGATGGACTGATTGCCGTTGACACTCCCTGGAGCCTGGTGATGCCGGTTCCCGTAGTGACCGTTTCGGGGCATAAGCAAGTCAAGGGAGTCACGAACATCGTTCTCGATCACAAACGAGCCGCAGAGGTCGCCTTGCGGCATTTGTACCAACTGGGACACCGCCAACTCGCATTCATCAAAGGACAGGAATTCAGCTCCGATACCGCCATTCGATGGGCAAACATTCAAGTCGCTGCCCGGCAATTGAAGCTGCCGATTATGCAGGCGCTGGTAGCTCAAATGGAAGGCGACTCTCCCTCGCCGGATGTTGGATACCGTGCGGCGAAAAAACTGATCGCCTCCCAAAAGAAATTCACCGCGCTGTTCGCCTTCAACGACATCTCTGCCATGGGCGCGATCCAGGCGCTGCGGGAAGCAGGCCTGCGGGTGCCCGACGATGTCTCGGTTGTCGGATTTCGATGACATTCAAAGTGCCGCTTATCAGAATCCCAGCTTGACCACGGTACGGCAGCCGCTGCGAGAGATGGGAAGGATTGCTGCTGAGACGGTGCTGCATCGCGTCAAGCGTCCCGATTCAGAGAGTCATCGACTGGAACGGATGGTCGAGCCGGAACTGATCATCCGTGAAACCACTTCTCCGGTGCGGCGCGAGTCTGCTCGAACCCCAAGAAACTAGTCTCGAACACACACATCATCGCTCTGTTGGGATCCAGCCACTAATTATTTTCGATTAGAGAGCGATAAGTTGCATCTCATAGCACTCCACAAAATCGTTATGGCGCTCGCGCACCGTAAACGCCAACCGCGGCATTTCTTGACTGTGGAAAATGGGGTGTGCTATAAGCGGCATTGGTGCGTACTAAAACGCTTTTGTAGAGTTTTAGCATAAAGCATCATCTGAAGTTGCTGCAGTCCGTACTGCACGGGGGGCATCATGATTCGTTCCGCCTTATCTTTGACTCGCGTCACTCTCGCGATCCTGGTTTTACTTTCGGCCGTTGCGGCCCATGCCCAGTACCGAACATCCATTCAAGGCGTAGTAACTGACGCGAGCGGAGCTGTAATCCCCGGCGCGACCCTGACTCTGACAAACCCCGCCACCGGGGTGAAGATTCAGCGCACCAGCAACGACGACGGTATCTACAATTTCAATGCCTTGGCCGCCGCACCCTTTCGCCTGGAAATAGAAAAAGACGGTTTCGAGAAAAAAGTTATCGACAATATCACGCTGATTCCCGAACAGGCCAATGCGCTCAACGTCGAGCTCAACGTTGGAGCGGCGTCGCAGACTGTGACGGTGAACGCGCAAACTGAACCTCTCCTCGATACGCAGACGGCGTCGGTCAACGGAGTGGTCACCGACAACCAGGTTCAGCACATGCCATCGTTCGGGCGCGACGTGTTCCAGTTGATCCAACTGGCGCCGGGCGTATTCGGCGATGGCGCGCAGGGAGCGGGTGGTGGCGGTGCGAACCTTCCTGGAACGCAAGGTCCCGGAGCCACCGGCGGAAGCAACGGCATCTTCCAAACTGAAAATGGTCCGCAGGCTTTGGCCGCGGGACAGCAGTATGAGAACAACGGCATTTCGATTGACGGTATCAGCACGTCGAGCGCGGTATGGGGCGGTACGACCATCATCACGCCCTCCGAAGACTCTGTCGAGAGCGTGAAGGTTCTCGCCAACGGTTATGACGCCGAGAGCGGACGCTTCAGCGGCGCGCAGATCCAGGTGACGTCGAAGAGCGGTTCGAATCAGTGGCACGGCAGTGCTTTCTTCACGGCACATCGCCCGGGACTCGATGCCTATCAGCCGTTCAATGGCGCGGGCAATTCCGTGCAGAGAGACACAAGCTTCTTCGACCAGTTCGGCGGCAGCGTCAGCGGCCCGATCTGGAAGAACAAGGTTTTCGCATTCTTCAGCTATGAAACGGTTCGAAGCCCCAAAGCGCAGACGAACATTAGCAACGGCTGGTTCGAGACGTCAGCGTTCGACGCAGCCGCGCCCGGCGGAAGCATTGCTTCCACCTACCTCAACTTCCCGGGAAATACTCCGGCCAATCAAGGCATTAACAATTCAACTTGCGCAAACATCGGCCTGAGCGAAGGAGTGAATTGCAACACGATTGCGGGACAGGGATTGGACATCGGTTCGCCGCTGACGTCCGGTCTGGGCACCCAGGATTTGGGGTGGACGAGTCCGAGCAACCCGGGCGTTGGAAATGGTCTCGATGGGGTGGCGGATATCGCCAATTTCATCACATCCAGCACCAGCAACTATTCGAAGGTTCAGTACAACGGTCGTCTGGACGCGGATCTCACCAGCAAGGATCGAATTGGATTCGCTATCTATTGGGTGCCGCAGTCCACGAACTCACTGAATGGCGGCCGTGGTTATGATGTCTTCCATCACGACCAGATTAACTCGGCGTACTCGGTGATCTGGAACCACACGTTTTCTCCCAGCTTTTTGAATGAACTTCGTGCGAATGCCGCCGGATGGCGATGGAATGAAATCACCTCGAATTCGCAGTCTCCGGTTGGGCTTCCGACAGATTTCATCGGCGACATTGGGAGTGCGCCAATCAGCAACTTCGGACCGAGCGTGGGCAGCATCCTGAACCAGTGGACCTATACCTTTAAAGATGTGGCCACCAAGGTATTGGGTCGGCATACCCTCAAGTTCGGTGGCGAGGCGACGCGACTCTTTTACCTGAACGACTGCGCGGGTTGCGGCGTCCCGAGCTACAACTTCTTTAACCTGTGGGATTTCCTGAACGATGCACCTAAGAACGAGGGCGGCGGTTTCAATCCGTCCACCGGATTCCCGACGACCCTTCGTCAGGACGATCGCACCAATATCATGGGCTTCTTTGCTCAGGACGATTTCAAGGTCCGTCGCAACCTCACGTTGAATTTGGGATTGCGCTACTCCTACTTTGGGCCGCTTTACTCGAAGCAAGGCAACATGTTTGTGGCGACACCGGGAGTGGGCGCGGATTACATGACCGGACTCACGGTTCATCGCGGCAATTCCTGGGGCACCCAGAAGAACAACTTCGGACCACAGCTTGGCTTTGCCTGGAGTCCTGAGGCATTCCACGACCGCGTAGTCGTGCGCGGCGGATACGGGCTGAATTTCAACCAGGAAGAGATCGCGATTTCAGCCAATATCGGCAACAACCCGGGTCTGGTCGTATTCCCGAACCTGGATAGTTCTTCTCCGGGTTCGATTAATCCCGGCATTATCTATGCGGTGTCTGCCGATCCGCACGATTTGACCGGATATCCTTCGAATCCGAATACCATTTCGACGTTTGGTGCGAATGGATTGCCGACAACCGGGTCCGTGGGAGTCAACATCTTCCCGAACACGTTGCCGACAATGCGCGTTCACCACTACTCGCTGGACACGCAGATGGATCTGGGCCACAAGTTCGTGGCATCGGTCGGATACCAGGGTACGCTGTCGCGGAATATTTACTTCCACGAAAATCCCAATGCCCTTCCGGCCGCGACCGGGCTGGTCTTGAACCCGCAGGTCGCCGGTGGAGACTTCTGGAGCGTGAACGGGCACGGCAACTACAACGCACTACTGGTTGAATTGAAGCATGACTTCGCCCATCAATTCATGGCCGACGCGCAGTTCACGTGGGCCAAGAGTATGGATACAAGTTCGGCGCCTTACACCGAGCAGAGTTATCCTTACCTCCCCAACTTGAACTATGGCCGCTCTGATTACAACGTAGGCAAGGCATTCAAGCTGTTCGGTATGTGGCAACCGGTACTGTTCCACGGCGATAAGAAGTGGGTGGAGAAGATCGCGGGCGGCTGGTCTTTGAGTGGCATCTTTAACATTCACTCCGGATTCCCATGGAATCCACTGGTGAGCGTGCAGGGCGGCAGCCTCTACTGCGACAGTTGCGGTTACACAACCTTGTTGCCGGCGACTTATCTTGGCGGAGCCGGCAGTAGCACCAGCAACGATCAGTTCAAAACTGGATCGAATTATCCGCTCGCGGCTACGGCGCCGAACGCGGCTGGCGTTTACTTCTCGACGCCAACCTACACTGCTTATCCTTGCTGCAACAACTACGGCAGTGCTCTGCCGCAGGCACCTGGCGTGCAGCGTAACTCGCTGAACGGTCCAGGCTACCGGGACGTTGACCTTACTCTGTCGAAGGGCTTCGGGCTGCCGAACATGCCCGTACTCGGGGAGAACGCTCGCATTGAGTTCCGGATGGACGCGTACAACGTATTCAACAATCTGAACTTTAATCCGGCCGATATCTCAAACAACATTGCCAACTCGAACTTCGGTACAGATACGGCTGCTCTTGCGGGCCGAGTCGTCACCCTGGGAGCGCGGTTCAGCTTCTAGCGAGCGGCTCAGCGATTCGTAGGAAAGGGAGTGAGGAGCGAAATCCTCACTCCTCTTTGTTTTGTTTACATGACCTCTAACTCCTCGATGGAAGCCGGAAGCCGGACCCAATCAGATCGTGGGCTTGGGTGTTGTCGTCGTGGGTACGGAAACCTGGATGACAGCGGGTATATTCAGTTCCGCGCGTACGGATCTAAACTCGTCGAGGGTGATATCCCCCTTGAAGCCCTCCGCGTAGTTCTTTGCAAGCGCCTTCGACTCGTCCGTATTCTGAAGCAGGAATGTTTCCGCGGCCAAGTAGTAAGCCCATTCACAGTACTCACGTTCGTCCACGTGAAGGCTGCTTTCCAAGGTGGCGTGGCGTGCGTATCCTCCGGCCTTAGTGAAGTCTTTGAGCAGGAGGTATGCTTCAGCCAAATCGCAGAACAGCATGCAGTTTGGAGCGACTTCCTCACACATGCGCATCCACGAGATGGCAGCCTGCAACCTCTTCCGGCTCTCATCGTCCACAGAAGCGGTCCTGAGCCCGATAGGCCGCTTGCCGAGATAGAGGCTGGCTGCGCTTCCGGTCACGACATACAGCAGTTGGATATGGCCAATCGCGCGCAGCGTTTCAATGTACATATAGCGCGCCAGGCGCAGGTCATGCGGCGAGATATCCTGTTTTTGAAGGATGGACTCTAATTCGACGCGGAGCCTTACTCCGTCGGAGAGGATGAGGTCCGCGCGCGGGCGGGGCAGAGAACTCCACTCATCGCGATTGTACGAGGCCAGAGCCGTGAGCCGAGCAAGACGCACCGGATAACGGATCGGGGCGCTGAGTTCGCTCCTCTGGATGACGTTGTAAATGGACTCGTCGCCTTCCACTTTCAAGTCAGGCGCAGTTTCGCCCAGCAACTCCGTAAGCATCAGAACGCAGCGGCCGGGCTCACGCTTGTGGAGCCATACGATCGCTTCGTTGTAGGTAGCCTGCTGGCGGAGCGGTTCCGTATCCGCCGAACCCGGCCAGTCTTCCAGTTGGCGGAAGCAATCCAGCGCGGCGCTCCAATGCAGCTCGCCGCCTACCAAGGCATGGGATACGCCTTCGGCTAAAAGGACGGCTTGGCGCAGCGCGTCCGTCACGTCGAGGCTGGCGCACCCCGCAGTTGGAGATAGGGGAGGGCAGTGTGGAGGGATCGAAGCGCGGAAGAAACCAAAATTGAAGGCAGCTTTTTCGAGCGATGAAGTGCGAACCTTGGCGTCGTCGCCAACACTCGGCACTGTGCCTGCATATTGCGAGAACTGCGATGCGCCCTGGCGCAAGGCGGAAAAACCATCAATCTGGTCGTTGGTCATGGCGGGATAACGCATGCGAAACAGAAACTTCAATGCCGACCGTTCCGCGGAGAGCTGAGCGCAATCGAGCCCTGGGGCGAAGTTGGTCGAAGATCCTACCGCCACGGAGCGAAGGCGCCCACCGCGGGCAACAAGATGGATCGATACCGACTTGTCGACATCCGTTTGAGCGACTCCGGAAATCGTAGGAGCGCCCGCGTTGATCCACTGAATGATTGTCCGGAGAAAACGCGCTACAGAGCCGATGTCGATCCCAGTTGCCGTCCTGAGCTGCAGATTTTGGACGGCCTGGTCGAGTTGAACGTCGTGCAATCGCCATTCAAGGTTCAGATCAAGGGCTGTCGGAGTCAGCGCGATCTTTGGCAGGTTCTGGGAAGAAACTCGCTGATGATGGCCGGTTCGTAGTCCGCTGGCGGAGTAGGCCGCAGTAGAAGGAGGTGGGGCTGCCAGAGGTCCGATTTGAGTTCAAGCCCCACACGGGACAGTGCGTCCAGAACGGCGTCGGTGGGAATTCCGGTTGGCGTATCCGTCTTTGGAAGCTCCAGAAGAGGCAACATGCTCCAATTGGTTTTCGCTGTGGTCCCATACCATTTTCCGCGTTGCCACTCCTGCCAAAATCTGCGAATGACCAGCAAGATCAGGGTAAACGCGACGAGGATAGCGATTGTAGCGAGGACCTCGCGCAGCCACATTGGAAAGAGATACTCGTACCACTCTGGTATATCGCGACGTTTCGCTTCCTTGAGGATGGCCCAGGCGCGTTCGCGTTGCGCTTGCGAGGAACCGGCTCTTGCCCATCTCGATGCCAGGGCGATGGCGTCCCCCTTATCGCCGTTCAGAAGGTCGGCGTCCGCATTGTTGAGGTCTTCGTCGATCAGCATCGACTCAATGCGAAACAGGCAATCCCTCGCCAGCTCGTTGCCGGGATCTGCTTTCGCCGCCGATTCGCAACTGATCTTCGCTTCGGTAGGGCGGCCGCGCTGCAATTGATATTGGCCGATGACAGCGTTGCCTTGCGCCTGCGCGCGCGTTGCCTCTGCTACGGGTGCGGGGACAGGGACGTCGATTGGTGCAACAAATAAAAACAGGAAGGCCGCAATCACCAAGAAAAACTCCTAACACCACCCAAAACCGCGGAGTCTATTTGCCCGGAGAAGACGCCGACGGGGAAAGTGCTTCTTGTTACGAAATCCGAACGAGGTGTGTATTCAACGAACGTCGATTTGGATTGTGGCCGAGCTCAGATCGATTGAGCAGCCTAGAGTTTTTTCGCCCCGCGGATACGCGAAATAGAAACCGTATTTCGCTTCAGTCTTTTTTAGAAGCGGCCGCATCATGGGCCTTCTCTGCGGCAACCCACGCGTCAGGGTCTCTTCGCCGCCGGCTCATGAATTTAGTAAGAAGGTTATGCTGCATCGTTTTGTCTGGAGCCGCTTCAGCTTTAACTTTTGCATCGGACACCAGCGAATGAGGCGATGCGCCCAGAGGCTTAATCTCCGCCAGATAATCGCATGGTCCGATTCCGAGCATGGTGCAGAAGACACAACTCCCGTGAGTTCGACTGAGATGACCAGTGGCCGGATCATAAGCGAAGCGCTTCGCCGCGCTGGCGGCTGCGAGTTGCTCAATCACCTTCGGGCGAGCTTTCGCCCAGTCTGTTGGATCTCCCGTCGGATGCGGAGCAAAGATCACAATGGCATCGATAATTTTGCCACCCGGTAACTCTCCGTACTTGAGGACGATCTGACGGTTTAGCAAGTCGGTGACTGGTTCATTTACTTTTGGATCGCCCGCCGAAAACGTGCCATTGAGTTCGCCAATGAAGGCATTCGCGGTGCTTTGACTGAACACCAGAATCACCGTCGGCAAACTCTGAAATAAGCTGCGGAGGAAATAAGTGCGCGCCGAAAAGCACTCGTGCACGATGCCATCCCGCACTGCGGGCGTCATGATGGGCAACAGGGGATCCTTCGGATCCGCGTGCGTCGTCCACTTGGCTGATGGACAAGCAATCATGTTGGCGTAAGCCAGATCTTCGCCGACCACCAGTGAATGGTTCGCCGGCAGTGCCATAGTTTTTGCGAGATCGTCCAACAGACTCTGGTATGCGAGATACATCTTTTGCTGGACCACCTGGGCATTTACGTTGTGCAGTCCGTTCGCATCGGCGGGGACGTTGAGTTGAAACGTGGAACTGGGAGGTTGGTCCTGCGGGCCGCCACCATAAAGCTTGTAGTCGGCATTCGATAGTGCGAGCTTTGCTGTTTCGCGATAACGGAAATAGTGGGCGTATTGACGATAGTCGTCGAACCATGGATTCAGAGATCCGCGCGTTGCGGGCCACCATCCCGGAAGATTTGGGTTGATGCCGACGGCAAGGATTGGAGCCTTCCTGCAACCACTGAGCAGCTCCGGAACCAGTGGAGCTCTTCCTACATACTGAATCGGTTGAAGGACATTTGGGGTTGGAGGCGGACCATCGGTATCGTAATCGTAGCTGTGGTATGTTCCCCACTCGCGGAAGTATGAACAAGGATGCGGCTGCAGAGTGGAATCCTGAGCGACGCGCAGCGCGTTGCACGGCATCACTTCGAACACCAGTTCGACTTCGGTGGGTACTTCACTGTCGCTCATGGCTGTCTTGAGGAAACGAAGATTAACACAATCTCAATGATGAACTGACCGGACAGGCATGAGCTCCGCGCTTTTGTAATTTCGTCCCGTATGGCGAGAGATCTAGACAAGCGAACCGGTGGCCCACTTCGCTTGCAAGTCGTCCGGGCTGCCCTGATATTGATCGCGATCACAAGGTCCAACGCCGTCGACGCTGAACGGGGCGTTTCCATGGTGGCCGTCGGTGTATTGCCATAAAGTCCAGTTGGGCCACGCCGGTGGGATGTCTGGTGTGGGTCCATACTGGGCCCACCACAGCCAGCAGGCTTGCAGGGTTTCATCGCTCGCTCCAGCCAACTGCTCTTTCAGATATGCGCCACCGTAGAGGCCGGGAATGATGCCGGCAGAATCCTGCACCGTTGATATGAATGTGCGCGCCTGATCGAGCGTCATGGAATTGTCGGGATTCGCTTCATTGCGCTCGAAATCGAGAACGAGGATTTCTCCGGGCCCGATCTGGGCGGTGCGCAGAAAGAACTTGGCTTGCGCAACTGGATCGGCGCCAGTCGCGAAATGGTACGCCCCCCACAACAGGCCTGCACTTTTCGCAGCATCGCGCCGCGCAGAATAAGTCGGATCGGTGAACCCTGTGCCCTGAGTGGCCTTGTGAATCACTGCCACCACTCCGTCAGCTTGGGCGCGAACCAGGTCAGGACTTTGATTGTTATGGGAAAGATCAATAATGACGTTGCAACTGGCCATGCTTCCTCCGGTATGCGCCTTCGGCGGCGCGACCATAGACGCTCTAGTAGAGGTCCTTGAGTCCTTCCTTCACGAAAGATGGAACATTCATCTCGCCTTGAATCGTTTCTAAGAAATCTCCGTCGTCGGCGACCGTGAGCGGATCGAGCTTTAGAGATTTCAGCTGCACGGCGGAAAGTGTTTCGCCTTTCACCATGGGCATAGTCAGCTCGCCATCGAAGGGCAAGTGCGGACGAAGATCCATGCCAGTGGGCGTCACCTCATCAAGAGCGAGAACCCAACTCTCGTTTGCGCGTCCACCTCTCGCCAGGAGCGGTTTCGCGGGAGGAGCCAGGAACATGCGGCTGGACGCATGATTCGGAAGATTCTTCAACGCGTCGGTTAAGGTTTTCGTTGCCGCGCCTAAGGTGATCGACGTGACGGGCCCACTGGCGGTTTTTTGCTCGAGGAAAAGTGTGCGGGGCTCTTTGCCGACCTTGACACTTTCGCCAGCAACGCCAAGTTTCTTCATGAGCGCAGGATCGCCGCAGCGCGGTATTCCGTTGATCACGACCAACTTCAGGTCCGTCTCGTCCGCCGCAATCAGTGCGCCGTAAGGATCGTTATGCCTTCCTGCCCAAACCGCCAGGTCTGCGCGCTTCTGTTTCTCGATAGAGCCGACTGATTGATCCCAGCGGAGAATCGCGGCGGCATTTCGAGTTGCCAGGGCGATGATTTCCCGATCCGCGAGAAATCCTCCGAGTTGCGCGCTCGTCAGCTTGGCAACCTTCAATTCGCCTAACAGGTTCTTACTGCCCGATGGCGACCAGTCGGAACCGATCCCCATGCGAACGCCTTCTTTTTTCGCGGCATCTGCTTTGGCCGTTCCGCCATACAGCAAGAAATTGCTGAGCGGAGACCAGACCATCGACGCTCCCTTCGAGGCCATGACGTGAAAGTCGGCTTCGGTGAGCGCATTGCAATGAATGCCAGAGAGCGAAGGCGCGATCGCCCATGTGTTCGGTTTGAATTCCAGAGCGAGAAAATGTTTCCGCGCCGAATCGTCGACGCCTTCGCTGAGGTGGACGAGGTAGCAACTCTTCTTTTGCAGATCAGACAGAAAGGTCTTGGGATCTTTGGTGTCGGCGTCTGCTATTAACGCTCCAGCATTTGGAAGCGCCGGATCACTCGTATTTTCGACATTGCGAACGAGGCCCGCAAAGTAAGAAGGTGTCTGCGCGTTGCTGACGAGACGGATTCCCTGGCTCGTGGTCACGCCTCCAAACATGCTCTTGCATTCCACATAACGCACGATCGCAGGAACGATGCCGGGCGACTTGCCAAGCACCATCATCGGTCCACTCACCAGGTTGTGGTAATCGGGGGCTCCTTGCCATTGGCCTCGGTTGCCGTACTTCTTGGGAACATTCCACAAGCGCAGGATGTTGTAAGCGAGATGATTGTGCAGTTCGATAAATCCCGGGTAGATCATTCCGCCGGTGTCGACGACATCCACGTCTTCAAATCCCGCCGGTTTGGCCGCACCTTTTGCCGTCACGGCTACGATGCTTCCGTTCTCCATGTAGACCGTTCCGTCAGGTATCACGGAGAAGTTTGCGTCCATCGTGACGACTTGGCCGGACAGCGCAATCTTGGAACTGTCGGCGGGATCGATTGGCGGCTTCTTCTTCGAAGCAGTCCTGGTTGAGATTGTTTTCTTTGCTGCAGGCATGTCGTGGCGCCTCACTTCCGGAATGCGGACGGTATCGTAACTGTGATCGTGGCGCGTTTCACCGCGGTGGACTTTCCCGTGCGATAGGCCCAAGGGCTCGCACCTCGCATCCAGGCGGGCGTTCCCGGAGGAAAATCTGCGTCCGGAATCTCTGTCATTTCGGTCGCCAAGATCGTCTCACCGTAAGGGACGAGATCGCGGACGGAATCGGGATGGTTGATCTGCGGTCGCAGGGCGGCGAGGGCTGAATTCCAGTTCAGAAGCATCTGCGCCATGAGTTGTGCTTCTTTCGTGGCGCTGCCTTTTGACGCTCCTTCGGGCTCTGTCGGGTGAGTGATATTGGCGTATGCAGGGTTGAACTTTTTGCTGTCGGTGGTTTGCTTCCAGGCCGTCCACGAGGAGTCCGCGAGCGCTCCGAGCGTAATCACGGCGTCGATTGTGTTGTTGGACAGGATGGCTTTGATCCACTGATTTCTGTAAGTGACAATCGCCGCATCGTTCTGGTGTTTGCTTCCGCTCCACTGACCGTACACGCTGTAGAGAAATGTGTTGATCATGGTGTAGCTGCGCTCGATCCCGAGCTTGAAGAGGAATCCCTGGAAGCGATGACCGGCCACGCCCACGAGAATGCGTCGGGCGATGGTTTCACTTTGCGCCGGATCTTGTCCGATGACCAGAACGCGCGCGCTTCCGTCGAGCCTTCCCCGATGAAAGACGGGACCCCACTCGCAACGAAAATCCGCGTAGGGATAAACACTCTCGTCAGGATAGTTGCGACAAAGATCTGCATAAGGATCTGCGCCATACCCTGGATCGAAATCGTGAGCCACGGGATACCTCCATCTCTTATTTCTTAACCACCAGCCGGTCCGCGTTTACCGAGGCGAGTTTTAGAACCCGGGAGGAGTGACTTCCTCCCGAGCCCTGCGACAAGACCAGTTTGTTGCCAGCATCCAGGTGCCATTTTCCTTGGCCACTCTGGGTGCGATCGTCGGCTCCCGGTCCGCTCTCGATTGCGCTGCCATCCGGCTTCAACTCGAAGGAACTCCGCCCTCGGGACGGCGGAAACTTGAACGATGCGGGCCGGAACACCATTTCCGAATCGGTGTCCTCCTCGTGAGAATGCGTCCAACTCTGCGCCAGCAGCTGTTCTGCCGTCTTGTCGGTCATGAGTCTCTCTCCAACTATTTGCCGATCGAGCTGCGTGGGCCGTCGAGGGCCGCATTCATCCGCGCGACCTGCTGCGTTGTGAACATGAACATGCAGTTGTCATCCACGTAGTCCATGTAGTTCATGAACATATCCCCGTTTGGGCCGTTGCTGCACGTGATGTGTGGAAACTTCGGCTTACCATAGTTAGGAAGCTGTGCGTTGGGAGTGTCACTTACGAAATCCGTGCCTTCGCAATGGGAGGTGTCTCCCCAAATGTGATGGAGATTCAGCCAGTGCCCTATCTCGTGAGTCGCAGTTCGCCCAAGATTGAAGGGCGCGGTCGCGGTTCCTTGGGTTCCGAAGCCAGTGTTCAGGATTACGACTCCGTCGGTCTTGGCGGGTCCACCGGGAAACTGAGCATAGCCGAGAAGACCATTGCCCAGAGAGCAGGCCCAAAGATTCAGGTACTTGTCACTGGGCCAGGCGTCAGCGCCGCCCTTGGCTTTGAATTTGACGTTATCGTTGTCGGAGAATGAGGTCTGCGAGGTTTTGGTCCGCGTGATCCCATTCGTTGTTTTGCCCTTTGGATCTTTCGTGGCCAATGCGAATTGAATTCTGGCATCGGTCACCAATCCTGCCCACACGTGCGGGGTTTTTTTGCGGTCCGGGTTCTTGGCTCCGTAGTCCAGATTCAGCCGAACGATCTGGCTCTGAATCTGGGCGTCGGAGATGTTCTCTGCGTCGGAGTTGTAGACGACATGAACCACGACTGGAATTGTCGTCGTGCCGCCGGTTTTGTGGGTCAATCCGGCCATCATTCGTCGCGCCGTTAGTTGTTCGAGATTGACCAGGCGCTGTCCGAAACCCGGATCCTGTTCGAGGAGTCGCGAATGAACCGCCATGGTTCCGCAGATTCGGCGCTTAGGAGGGACCGTTCCTTTTGCAGCGGTCTTGGAATTTCCGCCCTGCTTCTTGTTTGCCATAAAATCCACCTTTCAGTTCAAAGAGTGTCCGGCTTCTGCGGTCGGATCGAAGCCCGGAGTAGCTGAGTCGCTCAGGGTTATTTCTGGAATCGTCGCGAAAAAACACTGGTGGCCGCAAAACGCTTGCAGACGCGACGAAGACCTGGCTGTCCTGTTGGAACGAAAGGGGAAGAACTTAAATCCGCACACACCAACCACAACCTGAGCGAGGCGGAGTCTACTCGCCCGGATAATTTTAGTTTTGTAAAAACTGCTTGCCGTTACGAAATCCGGACTGCCAGGCAGACGCATCTGCGCGAATTCTGTGTGCGACCGACAGTAGTAGACACGGAGACTGCGCAACGCCGCCGCCTTGACCCGCCCCGAAGCGGATGGTAGCTTCGGTCCACGTGTGAATCCACAGGGGAAATCGCTCTGAATCGGAATCGGAAGCACTCCGCAGCTGCCGGTTTGCGCCGCCGAGATTTTCTCTTACGCTTCTGCCAGGGAGCGGGAGCGACGCTGATTCCGAAGACATTGTGGGGGCTGGCTCTTCCCCAGTCGGGCAGCGTCCAACAGGGTCAGCGGCCTTCGAGCAATTCTGACTTTCATTTACAACCGCATTATCGCGCCGACCGGCCGCTCGATTCGACATTATTAAAGGTCGATGCAGGACAAGACCGGTTCCCCGGCGAAATCCTCGCCGAAAAGTTGAACGCAATCTTGATGGACTGGGGCGCGAGCTTACGGAAGGCGCCCAAAGATTTGTCTGTGCTCGCTCGGAGCATGTCTGCGGACTTCTCTGGCAGTTCGATGCGACCGGTAGAGTCGCAACGCGTGCGTTCCGGCGAACCGATTGAGGTATGGCGAAACAAGTTCCGCGAGGGTCCGGCCCTCGACAAGAACTCATTCCTCGAGCAATGGACTGCTGAATTCGCACCATTCACCGCCATCGATATTGCCGATTTTCAAATTACTAAGATCGAAGAGGATCGGTTGGTGTCGGCGGAACGCCGGATCACAACACGTATTCATTTCGAGATCGCTGGGAGCGGACGTGATTTTTACCGGGAGCAGCGCGTAGGCGATTGGGAGGTCGGCTGGACTACCGCCAAGGATGGCAGTTTCCGTGTTAGCGTCTGGCGAGTTATTGAAGAAACGCGCGCCCGATCCCACTCGCCGATTTATCAAGACATCACTAGCGCGGTGTTAGGCAGCAACTCATCGTATTCCTCACAACTGCTTCATGGCAGCGATTACTGGCGCACGATTCTTGATGGCGCTTGCGGAATCGACATCTACGGGCATAACGGAGTGTCGGTTGCGGACGTGGACGGCGATGGCCTCGACGATTTGTATCTATGCCAACCCGCCGGACTGCCAAACCGTTTGTATCGCAATCGAGGCGACGGAACGTTCGAAGATGTCACGGACCGGTCGGGGCTCGGAATTTTGGAAAACACTTCGTGCGCATTGTTCGCGGATTTTCAAAACCGCGGCTTGCAGGACGTGATTCTGGTGCTTAATAACGGTCCGCAGCTCTTTGTTAACGACGGAGGTGGCCGGTTCCAGCAGAAACAGAACGCGTTCGAGTTCGTAAATACTCCTCAAGGGACTTTCACCGGAGCGGCTGTTGCCGATTATGACCGCGATGGGTGGCTCGACATTTATTTCTGCCTGTATGCCTACTACCAGGGCACGGGTCAATACAAATATCCGTCTCCTTATCATGACGCCGAAAATGGGCCTCCGAATTTTCTGATGAGGAATCGTCGCGATGGCACCTTCAGTGACGTGACCGCGCAATCCGGATTGAGCCAGAACAACACTCGTTACAGCTTCTGTTGCGCCTGGAACGACTACAACGGAGATGGTTGGCCCGACCTTTATGTGGTCAACGATTTCGGCCGCAAGAATCTGTACCGCAACAATGGCGATGGGACTTTTACGGATGCTGCGGCGTCAGCGGGTGCCGAAGACGTCGGTGCCGGGATGAGCGCTTCATGGTCCGATTTCGACAACGACGGGTCTCCGGATCTGTATGTCGGAAACATGTGGACTGCTGCCGGCATCCGTGTCGCGAGCCAGGATGAGTTTAAGAAAAATTCTTCCGCGGATGTGCGCGCTCTCTACCAAAAGCACGCCATGGGAAATTCTCTTCTGCACAATCGGGACGGAAAGTTCGAGGACTCGACTGCGAATGCCGGAGTCGGTATAGGTCGCTGGGCATGGTCGAGCGATGCTTTCGACTTCGATCATGACGGCTTCCCCGATCTCTACTGCACGAACGGGATGATCTCGGGTCAATCACGCGGGGACCTCAACGGATTCTTTTGGAGACAGGTTGTCGCCAACTGTCCCGACGAGGCTGGCGCATCGCATGAGTACGAACAGGGATGGAGCGCGATCAACGAACTCATCCGTTCCGATCAAACGTGGAGCGGTTACGAACGAAATGTGTTTTACGCTAACAACCGCGACGGGACCTTCTCGGATGTCTCCGCCGTCGTCGGACTTGATTTTGTCGAAGATGGCAGAGCGTTCGCGTTAGCTGATTTCGATCAAGATGGCCGGGTCGAGATATTTCTCAAGAATCGCAATGCGCCTCAGGTGCGAGTACTGAAGAATGTCATGCCTAAGCTGCCGCCGTCGGTCGCATTTCGTCTCAAAGGCACGAAGAGCAATCGCGATGCGATCGGTGCAGTCATCACGATTGAAACCAGTGTGGGCCGGCAGGTTCGCAGTATCCAGGCTGGATCGGGATTTTTATCGCAACATAGTAAGGAGATTGTCTTTGGTCTCGGAAGCGCGGCAGGAAAAATGCGCGCATCAATTCGTTGGCCGAGCGGCCTGACGCAAACGTTTGCCGATCTCCCGTTCGATCACCGAATCTGGATCGAAGAGGGGTCGGATGCCGTGCGGGCGGAAGCTTTCAGGGCTGCCAGGCCTGTCGCGTCGAAACCAGCCACATCGGGCGATTCGCTTCCTGCGAAGTCGGAAACCTGGCTGCTCGCGCCGGTGGCCGCACCCGACTTTTCGCTTTCTGATCGGGCCGGGAAGGCCTACTCGCTCTCTTCATTGCGTGGTGAGGTCACATTGTTGAATTTCTGGACGAGTCAATCGCCGGAATGCCGCCGCGATCTTCAAACTTTGCAGGCAAATCACGTGCACTGGGCAGCAAAAGGACTACGAGTAATCACCGTCGAGGTTGACGGAGTCGCGGCTACATCGAGTGCCTCTTCGATGGAGTCTTCGGCCGGAGATTTTGACACGAGCAAGGGTTCTCTTCCAATCTTGCGCGGCTCGGAAGATGTCGCGGCAATCTACAACATTCTCTATCGCCAGTTGAGCGACCGTCACCGCGACATGGGCTTACCCACCTCTTTTCTTATTGATCGCGAGGGCGCGATCGTAAAGGTGTATTGCGGAGCGATCAACAGTACGGTCGTTGAGCAGGACGCACGGCGGATACCGCGCACCGTCTCCGAGAGACTCGCGCTGGCGCTACCATTCCCGAGCGAGACGCATCAGCTAGAGTTCGGACGCAACTATCTTTCTCTCGCCGCCCTGTATTTTCAGCGGGGATACTTTGATCAGGCGGGAGAGGCATTTCAAGCCGCGCTCCACGACGATCCCTCGAGTGCGGAAGCGCTTTACGGCATCGGAAGCGTTTACCTCAATCAGAATAAGAACGCGGAGGCCCGGGATGCTTTCGAACGGTGCCTCAAGCTTCAGGCAAATTATCCCGATACGATTCCTGACGCGTGGAACAATCTTGGCGTGCTGGCGACGAGGGAAAATCGCCCGTCCGATTCTATCGACTATTTTCAGCACGCGCTGAAGGTGAATCCGAGTCACGTGCTCTCTCTCGTCAACCTGGGCAACGCGTATCGGGTTCAGAAAAATTGGAGCGAGGCGCAGCGTTCCCTTGAACGAGCGTTACAGATCGCGCCGGACGATCCGGAGGCGAACTACAGCCTGGGGATGGTGTTCGCCCAAACCAACGATACGGCTGCTGCGCGCGAACATCTCGAACGCGCCCTGAAGGCTCGTCCAAATTATCCCGAGGCTCTGAATAATCTTGGCGTGCTGGCCCTGGTCACGCAGCACCGGGACGAAGCTGTGGCCCGATTCGAGGAGTGTATCCGCGTGGCTCCGGCATTCGATCAGGCGTATTTGAATCTCGCCCGTGTGTATGCGCTCGAAGATAGGAAAGACAAAGCCCGCGAGATCGTGCGGGAGTTGCTCAAGCAGCATCCCGACCATCCGCAAGGGAAACAACTGCTGGAACAATTGCAGAATTGATTACGGTTTCGGCGTCGGCGCCTTCAGCAGATCGACAAACATGCTGTAGAACTTTTCCGTATTGAGATCGACCTGGACCTCTGCGATCGGCCCCACATCTTTAGGCTTATCTTGTTCGCTCCAACTGAGAGTTGAGCCATAGCCGGCTCCGCGGGCAAGGTCGATGTCGAGATAGCGAGCATCTTTGGCTGTGATGATCGTGGGATCGAGCCAAGCCAGGACCGCGAGTTCATCCCACAGATAGTTGTACTGGCCATGAAGGCGAGTATATTTGGCCACGTATTGAGCCGCAGGTGAATTGCTGTCTTTGACCCTGTCGATGAGCGACTGCGTCATGCGCGTCTTCACCGAAATATCGACCGTGGTACAGACAATTTTTTTCCACGGTGCCGTCAGCACCATGTGAGCCGCTTCGGGATCGAACCAGAGATTGAACTCGTGTCTCGGAGTGTTGGCAAATTCGGGATCATCCGTCCGCGGATTAAGGCTCCCTCCCATCAGCACAAGTTCTTTGGCAAGGCTTGGGAAGTCGCGATCGATCGCGAGCGCGAGTGCCAGATTTGTCATTGGCCCGCCCGCATAGATCGTAATTTCGTGCGGATACTTCCGCACCATGCGGATCAGGAAGTGAGCCGCATCTTCATCCAGAGGCTTGGTGGTGGGCTTTCCTTCGGGCATATCCCCCAGTTGATCCGGCGGATGATACAACCGTGGCGTCCATGCGCCGACCCAGGGCACCGAGCCGTATTGCTGCTCCCAGAGTTCCGTCTCGGCTTTACGGCGGACCAGTGGATACTCCGCTCCGGCAATGACGGGAATGTCGGTGCGGCCAACAATTTCCAGCATGCGAAGAGTATGCGCGACTTCATCTTTCAGCCAGCCATCCCCGGTGACGACCGTTACTCCCAGGACTTCCGTCTGTGGAGACTGAATGAACAGGAGAATCGATTGCTGATCGGTTCCGGCCGGTCCCGTGGCGTCCTGATCGATGATGACCTTGCGTTTCCCGGCGGATGTTTGGGCGAGAGTCGGTATGCAAAGCGCCAGCAACAGGGCAGCGAGCCACAGTTTTGAAGTCAGTTGAAATCTCATTCTTATTGCCACCTGTCGGCACTGCATTCTATTCCATCCCGCACCGGCTGGCATTGCGCTTCATCGAAAAATGGTGACCCCAGACATTGCCGCGGCTCGCGCACGCATCTAGAATCCGAAGGACCATGGGAACGCACAGCCAGCGATCGTCGAACGGAAGAGCATTTGCTTGCGCGGCGATCCTCTTATCTTTTTTATTGCCTCCGACGCTGGCCTCCCAGGAGAGCGCTTCAATCCGCGGAACGGTGCACGATCCGCACGGCGGAGTTGTGGCTGGAGCGATCGTGCATCTGGTATCGAAAGATCCTGCTCAGTCGCTTGATAAGCGTACCGACGAACATGGCGCCTTCTCGTTCCTGTCATTGCCGCGCGGCGTTTATGTTTTGAGCGCCAGGATGAACGGGTTTGAGGATGCAACAATCCCCTCGGTATTTCTAGGCCCCACCGAAGCAAAGAAGATCGACTTTACGTTAGGGCCACAAAAAGAATCCGCAGCCGGCGCGAAACCCGATGTGACGAGTGCCGCGGGACAGCCGCAGTTCTTCGATGAACCGCAATTTACGGTGGCTGGAGTTACGGACACTACGAGCCTTGGAGGACATGGATCCGACACGGTTGTGCGCACCCGCGAGAACATTGCCAAAGAAACGGCCGCCCTCGGCAAGCCTGCCGCACACGATTCCTCAGTCTCGAGCGTGGGGGAGATCGAGTTGCGTGAGGAGGCGGAGAACATCAGAAAAATGCTTGCCGAGCACGAGACTGCTACCTTGCATCATTCCCTTGCGGATATCGAGGAGAGGCGGAACAATCCGCTCGAGGCCGTTCGAGAGTACCAGCGCGCCGCGGAGATGGATCCGAGCGAGCGCAACATTTTCGACTGGGGATCGGAGTTGCTGCTGCATCATGCTCCCGAACCTGCGGCGGAAGTGTTTGCCAAGGGCGCTCATTTATTTCCGCATTCCACGCGCATGTCGGTAGGCTTAGGAGCGGCGTGGTTCGCGGGTGGATCCTACGAGAAGGCCGTCAGTCAGATTTGCGACGCATCTGATTTGAGTCCGGCAGACCCGGCAACTTACCTCTTCCTGGGAAAAATGCAGCGCGCCGAAGCGACTTCATCGGCTGCCGTTGCGGACCGTCTCCAGCGTTTCGTCAACCTGCAACCGTCGAGCGGCGAAGCGAAGTATTACTACGCGGTCGCGCTCTGGAAACTTCCAAAGGAAGCGCAGAACAAGGGTCGGGCGGAACAAGTCGAGACTCTGCTCAACGAAGCGGTTCACCTCGATCCGCAACTCGCGGAAGCTTACTTTCAGTTAGGAATTGTGCATTCGGCTTCTGGAAACGACCGCGCCGCCGTGTCCGATTTTCAGGCAGCCGTGAAAGCCGATCCGCAGATGGCGGAGGCGCACTACCGTCTCGCGCAGGCCTACCGCAAACTCGGAGAATCCGATAAAGCAACCGAGGAAGTGCGCCTGTACCAGCAACTGGAGAAGGAATCGACGCAAAGGGTCGAGCGCGACCGCCATGAAATCCGGCAGTTCGTCTACACTCTGCGCGATCACCCGACCTCCGAAATCCGCTAAGGGCGCGCCAATCCGGTTACTCGAAGTGCGTTGCCTTCTGTGGGCCTCTGTGTATAATTCCTCGACCGTGGGGCCAGCCGCCAAGGCCCTTGGTTCGCAAGATTGGGAGGGAATGATGACTACGACTGACGTCCAACACGACCGCTCTGCCCGCGTCGCCACCTATTTCGCCTTCGTTTTCCTGGTGGGCGCAATTGTCGAGACCTTGATCGCTTACTTCGGACGCTAGCGCGCCGCGACTGAATCCGCCGCTATCTGCTGGTCTTATCGGTGTTCTCCACGCGGCCCTCCGGTGACGGCTGGTGTGTTACACTTCTTGATTCAAATTGAGAAACGGTTGCACGCACAGCCAACCCACACATGCTTTTTTCCAAGGAATATGCGGGCTACTTGGCCCGCGAAGTCACCAAGCGACTCATAGCCGGAAAATTCATTGAGGTTACAGCTTTGCCTGCGGTGACCGAGCGGGTAAACGCTGCCATCGTCGAGGAACTGTCGCTCGAAGACCGCATCAATGACGAAGTTCGGGTCATCCTCGAAGCTTATTCCGACGAAATGCGCAACACGGGCGCGAACTACCAGGAAATGTTCCGCAAGGTGAAGACAGAGTTGGTGCGCAAGTACAAGGCGGTGCTGTGAGACTCAGCCGCGACAAAGTGAACGTGGTGGCCCGCGCCGTTTCCGACGTCCTCAAGCTGATGGACGAAGTGGAGTTCATCGAAGATCCCAACACCATCCGGCAGGAAACCCGAAAAATTCTGGAAGATCTACTCAACCAAGAAGAAAAGATCGACGTCGCCGCGCGGCACAAGATTGAGAGCCAGAAGCGAACCATCCTCGAAGGCTCGCAGGAGTGGGACATCCTGTACCGCAAGTACTACAACGAGGAAGTAAAAAAACTCGGAGTGTAGTCAGCCTTTACGAGCCCGTTTTCAACTCAATCGTAGTTAAATTCCTCACCGACCGCGCTGGGCGC
The DNA here is from genome assembly GCA_963819455.1 of uncultured Acidobacteriota bacterium. Lineage (GTDB taxonomy): Bacteria > Acidobacteriota > Terriglobia > Terriglobales > Acidobacteriaceae > Sulfotelmatobacter. The sequence goes on along the minus strand of CAWFWF010000001.1, from coordinate 1,449,742 downwards.
TTGTCCTCTGTCACAACCAGCTTGAGTGGCCCCGAATGCTCGTCGAGCGGCTTGTCATTCATCGTCAGCGCAACGATCACTTCACCGGGATGGAAGCTCGGATCGACCTCCGCCAGTGAGAGTACCGCGTGATAGCCATCCGCTCCAGTGGCGATTACGTAGTTGCTCAGCATCTCGCCTTTCAACTCATTTCCTAACGGCGCGCCAACCTTGGCCAGGATTTCCGCAAGTCGAACGCCCGAGTAGGTTTCATCCGCATTGGTATGCGTGTTGTGGATGGTAACGGTGGTTTGCGCCATGCTCTTCAGTTCCGCAAACGAAAACCCTATCGGCTTGTGATAGGGATCTGACAGCACCAGCAGTCCGTCTTTCGCGGAGATCGGACTCACTTCTGGCGATCCCGGCGCTGCCAGGGGCAGTACGATCGGGAAAGTGCGAAGCTCTTTGGAACTCTCAACATCGATGTGAGTCGCCACAGGTTTGAAACCTGGGCAGCGAATGAAAACGGCGTATCCGCCCGCGTTCAGGCTGAGCGAGAGGGAGCCTTTGGTGTCCGTTTCCATCTTTGGAGCGGTACTGGGCGAGGGAACGATTCGGATCGCGGCATGAGCGATTCCGCTTCCGCTTGGGTCCGTCACAAGGATCGCTACCGGAGTGGCGCTCTGGGCCGATAGTGGGCGGGTGCATGCGAACATGACCCCGCATAGAAGGAACAAACTCAAGAATTGCTGGCGCATTGGCAGAGCATACCGCGAATACCTCGGGTTGTCAGCGGCAGCGCGAACTGACGGCTTAGAATTGATCGAGTTAGTTCGGTTCGGAGAACATGGCGAAGAGCATCGATGAAATGAGAGTCGTGGTCCAGCGGGCTGCGGAAGATGCCGGCTTCGACCTTTCGGGAATTGCGTCGTCTGAGGGTGCCAGCGAATTGAAATACTTCCCGGCATGGATCGAAGCAGGCCACGCCGGCGAAATGAAATACCTTGCGGCGCGCGATGAACAGGGCGTGCTCAAGCGCTCGGCGCTGTCCCGGGTCGCACCTTGGTGCAGGAGCGTCATCGTTTGCGCGATCAACTACAACACCGATCATCCTTACTCAACACAGTTCAATGACGAGTCGCGCGGGTGGATCTCGCGTTATGCATGGAGCCGCGAGGACTACCACGACGCGGTGTTGCGCCGGGTGAAACAAGTCGAGTCGGCGGTTCGTGAAGCCGCGGCGAGCGACGGGCCTCCCGATTTAGTGACGCGCAGCTATGTGGACACGGGACCGATTGTCGAACGGATATTTGCGAAGTATGCCGGCGTGGGATGGATCGGCAAGAACACGTGCGTGATCAATCAGCGGAAAGGTTCGTGGCTTTTTCTGGGAGTGATTCTTACCTCGCTCGAACTCGAGTCGAGTTTGCCAGCTCCCGATCGTTGTGGGAGTTGCACGCGCTGCATTGAAGCTTGTCCTACGGATGCGATTCTCGAGCCTTATGTTCTGGACTCGAACCGGTGCATCTCGTATCTGACCATCGAGAAGCGAGGAGAGATTTCCGAAGACCTGCGTGCTGGAATGGGGCGGCATGTCTTCGGGTGCGATATTTGCCAGGATGTGTGCCCTTGGAATCGCAAGGCTGAAGTGTCATCAGTCCCCGAATTTCAGGCTCGACCTGGATTGGTGAATCCAGCGTTGGAATGGCTCGCTTCGATGACGCAGGATGAATTTCAGAAGACTTTCAGGGGATCGCCGATCCGGCGTGCGAAGCGGTCGGGCCTTCGCAGGAATGCAGTCATCGCCATGGGAAACAGCGGCAGAAAAGAGTTCCTTCCCCTGTTGAAAACGCTGTCCTCGGATGAGGACGAGATTGTAGCGTCCAGCGCCCGTTGGGCCGCCGATCACCTCCTCGCCAAACCGTAGGAATACCCACCGGTTACAGACAATTTATTCGCTACCTGTTCGCCCTATAGGCATACTCATTTGTCCATCACTTCGGTAACTCGCCTTTTGGCGCGACAGCAACTAATCTTCAGCTAAAGGGTTCTAAGACAGTGAGTTAGTCTGCCCCTACGAGAGGCGCTGGGTAATAGTGAAGAAAATTTCACGGCAAATTCGGGTGGCGAAACGGGCGGCAGTGGCCGGCCTGTTCATGCTTACGCTTGCGTGCTCGGCGTTCGCTCGCTCCTCCGTGACTTTGCTCTTGGAAGAGCCCTACGGAAAGCTTGGATTCTTCACCGCCACCGGGCACGCTGCCGTCTACCTTTCTGGAGTCTGCGCCGAGACGCCGCTGGTGCTTCGCCGGTGCGCTCCTGGGGAAACCGGAGTCGTGCTTAGCCGCTACGATGGCGTCAGCGGACACGACTGGGTGGCAATTCCACTGATCCCCTATCTGTATGCGGTCGATCGTCCGGACGACGTGCCGCTCTTTTCCGATGCGAAGATGACTTTATTCCTGCGCGACCGTTATCGCCGCCAGAACCTTGAAGCGATTGCACCGGATGCGAAGGACGGGGAGACTCCTGGCGGGAATTGGTACGAACTCGTGGGCTCGTCTTACGATCGAGCCATCTACGGATTCGAGATCGCGACCACGCCGGCGCAAGATGATGCTTTGATTCGGAAGTTGAACTCGTCTCCGAACGAGTCGCATTTCCATACCGTCTCCAGGAACTGCGCTGACTTTGCCAAAGACATTCTGAATTTCTATTTCCCCAGAGCTCTGCACCGAAGCATTGTCGCTGACGTTGGCATTACGACTCCGAAGCAGATGGCGAAGACGCTGACGAAATACAGCGCCAAGCACCCGCAACTTCAGCTTTCTCGGTTGGTAATCGCCCAGGTGCCGGGCAGCATGCCGCGCAGCACGGCGGTGCATGGCGTGGTTGAGTCGTTCTTCAAGGCAAAGAAGTACATCGTGCCCAGCGTGGTGGTCAGCCCGATCTTTGCGGGATGCGTAGCAGCCGTTTACGTAGGCAGTGGAGCGGGGCACTTCGAGCCCGCGCGGAATGCGATGGTGTTCGTGGTCGGCAACAATCCTCAGCCGCCGGTCGATCGTGAGGATCTCCAGGCGTATCGCGAGCAGTTGAAACATCTGGTCGCCGGCACGTATCCGGACAAATCGGAACAGAGCATCGAGAAGAGATGGGCAAAGCTGCAGTCCAAGTCGACTTATGGAGTGGACGAGCAGGGCCGGCCTATTCTGCAAATGCAAGTTGGCGACGATTTGGTTCAGATTGGAGTTTCTGCCGGAAACGTGTTGAATGGGCAGGCTCCTCCGCAGCTTGTTCGCCAGCTCCTTGAGGCCCGGCTTCAGTCAGAGCTGCACGGGAATTCTTCGCACGGGATTACCGAGGCGCAGGTTGATCAAGACTGGAAGTTGCTCGAGAAGACGATGGTGAACAGCGAGGCGTCCTTAAGCGCGCGCAATCCGCAGCACTCGGCGGTTCTTCGTACAAACCAGCCGTAGGCTCTTCTGACCAAAGAAGCGAGAATCGCTAAAACCGAGACCTCAAAGTAAAGAGGCCGCGCCAGATTAGGCACGGCCTCCGTCTTTGTACTGAAGCGGATTATTGTTCCTGGGGCCGAGGCGGAAGGCCCGCGCCCGGAACTGGCGGCTGTCCCGGAGGTTGCTGCTGCTGCAGCTGCATCTGCCGCTGCTGCATCTCCTGCAGCATCTGTTGCGGAGTTTTCACGTTCCCCTGCTGATCTTGATTGGCCGGCGGCTGTTCGGCTTCCTGCTGCGCTTGCTGATCTCCATTGTCATCGGCATTTTCGTCGGCAGGCTCGGGATCTCCAGCCTCTGGAGCATCTGGATCGGGAGGAGCGGATGCCTGCGCAATGCCAGGCTGGCCTTCGGGCTGCACGGGAGCCGACGTCCCGGATTCTCCAGCTAGTACGCCACTTGCTCCGCCAGACTTTGCTACCAAGACGACGCGAGTCAAAAGCTTTTCATTTCCGGGAGAGCCCAACAGCACGTAGTTAAATCGTGAACCATTCAGCAATTCAGCGACAACATCACGAGCAGGGCCGGGGCCCAGATGAGTCACGACGCGCTCGGGTGCTGACGGAACGTCGATCTCCGCGCCCGTCAGTTTGCGGACGGCGCGCAAGATATCTGCGAGCGTCGAGTTCGGTGCAACGATGGTGAGCTGGTTGTCCTGATAGCTGACTTGCGGCGGTACCGCCGCAATGGAATCCAAAGGAATCTGTTGTACTGGCCCGGTCGGGCCCGATGGCAAGGGCGCGGGAGGAAGCTTTTTCGTCTTTTTCTGACCGCGCGCCGGGGCCTTATCGGCCGCGCTCACGGCCGTTGTGCACAGGACTGCGGCGGACAGAACCAGAACGCCGCCTAGCTTTCGGAATTTCAACCCTGTGCCCATAACAACTCCTCTCGCATCGCAAAATCTGCTTTTTGGGGAGAACTGCAAGACCGCCAATACCCAAATTCTAGCACCGGTTGGCGTAAGGAGCTGGTGGCCCGTAATATCCCACCAGTAGAACGTCTTAACACTACTCTCTTGCACGCAGGCAGGGCTATAGCACGGTCAGGGAACGAATTTAAGCAGCTTGCTATCAATCATTTCCGGCAACGGAAAAAGGTGCTCCCGCACCTAAAGTTTCGGCGTAAACTTGTGCCGGGCTTCCCAACCCTCTGAAAGTAAAGGCGGAATCGATGGTGAAATTGGTGCCGTGCAGCCTGCGAGGCTTCGTTCTGGCGTCCCTGCTGTCGGGACTGTGCTGCGTGCCTTTGACGGTGCAGGCGCAAAGCTGCCAGACGTCGAGCGAGCTCGAGGATGCCGCGCGGTCGGCAATCACCGCGGCCGGCCAGCGTTATTACGATATGACCGCAAAGGCGGACGTGGCCGGTCTGCGGCAGAACGCGATCCCGAGCCTGGCTTCTGATTTCGCCGGTATCGAAGCCAGCGTTAAGGATCACCAGCAGGACCTTAATGCAGCCAAAGGGACGATCAAGTCTCTGTTCCTTCTCGATGCGACCGGGCCCGCGCCCATCGCCCATGGCGAGTTCTACTGCGGAGTTTTCGGAAAGAGCGGGCAGACCGCCAACAGCGCCGCTTTCTACCTCGACAATCTACCTCCCGCGAAATATGCGGTCGTTCTCGTCGATGCTTTGTCCGGCACCTCGCGAACGATGGTCTCCGAAATCTTGCAACAAATCGGCACGGACTGGAAGCTGGGCGGCCTGTACATCAAGGCGGCGCAGATTGCCGGACACGACAGCACATGGTTTTCGGATCGTGCCCGAGAGTACAAAACCAAGGGCCAGTTGCACGATGCGTGGTTTTACTACCAGGAGGCTCGCAGCCTGATCTCCCCGGTATCGTTCATGAGCACGCTGGCGACGGACAAGTTGTACGACGAATCGCAGAGTCTTGAGCCGAAGGATCTGCCCGCGGGTGGCAACACCGCAGATCTTGTGGCGGGTGCCAAGACCTACAAACTCGTGTCTGTTTTTCCGCAGGCTGTTGGCAATGATCTGGACCTGATCGTCAAGTATCAGATTGCGGACGCCACCAATACCACGCAGTCGTATCAGGATAACGTTGCGGTGATGAAAGCCTTCGCGACAAAATTTCCGGAAGTGAAAGAAGCTTTTGCCGGAATGGTCGGTCGCGGAGTCGATCCGAGTGGACGCGATTACGGCACGCTGCTGGCGATGAAAGACATCAAGTAGTTTCGATCCGTCGTCGACGACCGCCTTTCTAACGGGAAACTGCCTTGGCGACTACGCTTCCTTGATTTGTGACATCACGCATTCCGCCGGATCTTTGTCGTCGCGCAGGCCGAGAAAGACTGGCGCCCTGAGTTTGGGACCGCTGCCGGTATTCGTTCCGCCGGTCCATTCTGCGTATTCGATTTCCGCGACTAGTTCCGGCTTGATCCAACTTACTTTCCGCAGCGCTTCTACCTCTCCGTAAAACGGATTCTTTTTCGTCTCCAGCTTCTTCAGAGTCTGCCAGATGGCAGCGAGCGATTTCTGGTTGAAGCCGCTGCCTGCCTGGCCGACGTGGATCAGGCGTTTCTCCTCGTCATACAGGCCCAGCACCAGCGAGCCGAAATGAGTGCGGCTGCCTTCGGGAACCGTGTATCCACCGACGACGCATTCGACCTGCTTTCGGATCTTGATCTTCAACCACTCACGGCTTCGTCGCTCCTCGTAGAGACTGGCGCGTTTCTTCGCGACAATCCCTTCGAGGTTCTTCGATTGCGCCACGTTGAACAGCGCGTTACCCTGCTCCGCGTAGTGATCGGAGTATCGAAGTGCGTCTCCGGTTTTCACGATCGACGCCAGTTTGCGTTTGCGCTCCTCGAGAGGCACCCTGCGCCAATCTTCGCCATCGAGATACAGCAGGTCGAATGCGTAATACAACACAGGAACGTCGGACTTTGGGAACCGCGCGCTTTCCACCGGGACGAAAACCAGTTCGCTGCTGCATCAGGCTGAAGGACGCTTTTCCATCATCATCCAGCGCGACTACCTCGCCGTCGAGGATTGCGTTTTTTGCCTGTAGGAACTGCGGCATATCCTGCAACTCTGGATAGCGTGAGGTGAGTTCATTTTGATTCCGCGAGACGAGCCGCACTTTGCCGTTTTCAATAAACGCGACGGCACGGTATCCATCCCACTTGATTTCGAAGAGCCAATCGGCGCCGTCGAAGGGTTTCTCAACCGACTCTGCCAGCATGGGATAAATCTCCGTCGGCATGGGACGCTTCGTCGGCTTCGCAAGATTGACCGAGGATGGCGCCGAAGAAGATGGCGCCGGGGGAGCGGGAGATTTTGAACTGTTAGCGCCGGCGCCTTTTAGAGTTTTTTTTTCTGTTGGTGCGGAAGGCGGCTCCGCATCTGCGCTCGAAGTGTTCTTTTTCTTTTTCGTTTTCTCCGGGCCTTTGGATTCTCCCGCCGCCATTTTCTTCTTCTTGTCCACCCGGGCGATCGCGTCGGCGAGCCATGCCGCCTTCAGCCGTCCGCCGCCGCTTCCTGGGCGGCTCTTCCACTCGCGCGAGCCCGCGTCTCCGGCGATGTCATCCATGCTGCGCTTGCTCAGGATCGACTCGTCGATCTCTCCCGCGTCGTATCCTTCGACGATCTGATCGTCATGCTTCTTGATCATCAGCCACTCAGTCCCCTTGGTTCCGGGACGCCGCGAGCGCATCTTGATCAGCGCGAAATCTCCCTTCAACCTTTTTCCGTTGAGGCGAAATTTAAGGTCTCCCTTGGTAAGCATCGTGGCCGCTTCCGCTTCAGTGGTGGGGACGTATTTCCCCCCGACCTGCACCGGGGATAACGGCTGCCACGTGCCGACATCCCATACCATCACGCTGCCTGCGCCGTAATTGCCCTCGGGGATGTTTCCTTCAAAATCGAAATACGAGACGGGATGATCTTCAACCTGCATCGCGAGTCGCTTGTCCGCGGGATCGAGCGACGGACCTTTGGGCACCGCCCACGACTTGAGCACGCCTTCCATCTCCAGGCGAAAGTCGTAATGGAGACGAGTGGCATCGTGCTTCTGCACGACGAAGCGATTGCCCTTCTTCTTTTCAACTTTCGGAGGAGGTTCGGGAGTTTCCTCGAATCGCCGCTTCCGTTTGTATTCTTCGAGCGCCATAGGTCAGTCGTGTCCAGCCCTTTCGATTCGTAATTCTAGCAACCCGTTGCTTATGTGTGTGGGCGTGTCGCGGGACGGAATTCGCGGAGCTGTCTGCTTTGAGAATTGACGCAACATCGCTACAGCAGTTCGAAATCCCCTTCAAATCGTTCAGGGGCGAACGGACGGCGCAAGCTTGTGTTAAGGCCTGTTAACAGAAGTTACGCACGTAATCGTGCGCAACAAGCTTGAGCAGTGTCCAATAAGAATACGGTTTCGTTCTGCCGTCCTACTATGGGCCGATGCTCATCTTGCGGTACTGACTTGTCGGGTTTCGGAGAGCTGTGCCATGAGTGCTATCTCACACAGCAAGCGGCAGCGACCGCCGTTAAGGACAGCTCCACCCACAATTGGACATCGTACATATATTCGCTGCTCTGGATACTCGTGTCCTATGCATTTGTCACGTACATGTCCGACTCTGCGAAAGTGCTCGTTCTTCTTGTAGGCCTTCTTCTCGCTTGGTATCTGTTTCTCTGGGCCTTCTCGCAAAGGCCGAGGAAGAGATATTCGATACCACAGGAAACCCTTTTCCTCACTCTTGGCCTTTGTTGTGGCGTGGTGTGGAAGATAACTGACGCGGATGTCTGGATGAGACTCGGCGTAGCCTGCCTACTCGTGAGCACTGGCTATAGAACTGTCTATAGAGCTATCGACCGCGCCAAAGCCACACATCGCTAACTGGCATCCGAAGGCATCGTCGTACGGCTTCGACTCATTGGCGTAACATCGCCATTACACTCATCACCGACTGCCCCCTTATTCTCAAGCACGTTGTCGGTGCAACGGTTTCCTGATACACTGCCCGCCAAGCTATTTCCCCCTACCCGCATTTTCTGGAGTTACTCTCATGCAGCAGATCATCAATAAGCTCATCTTTTCATTTGCAGCAGCCGTCGTACTTTCATTGTGCGTTTCGCCCGCGCAGGGTCAGACCGAGAAGATCATTTACAGCTTTGCCGGGGGCACCGACGGAACCGCACCCTTTACTGGCGTAACCATCGATAAGAGCGGGAACCTGTATGGCGTCACGGAAACTGGCGGGTCTAATAGCGCTGGCTCGGTCTTCGAACTGAGTCTCGGAAGCGGAGGGACTTGGACCAACACGGTTCTGTACTCGTTTGGTTTTACTAGCGGGAACGTATGGCTACCAACGTCGAATCTGGTCTTTGATGTGAAAGGCAATTTGTACGGCATAGCCCCGGAAGGCGGTGCCAACGGCTCGGGAGGCATTTTCGAACTTTCGCCTGGATCCAACGGTATATGGACTGAGAAAGTCATCTATAGCTTCACCGGGGGAACGGACATTGTGCCGTTTCTTTCGTATCTAGCGATCGACCGAGCCGGTAACCTCTACGGCTATCGCGAAAGTTTTTCTTCATCATCGGGCACGACCAGTTATGGGGGCGTCTTTCAAGTACAAGCGAATGCCGATGGCACCTGGACTGAAAACGTTCTGCATACGTTTTCAGGAGGCAGTGACGGCAGCGCTCCCTACGCCGGGCAGCTCACTCTTGATTCTGCTGGAAATGTGTACGGACAGGCCTCCAACGGCGTTCGAGATTTCGGGCTGGTCTTTGAGTTGGTCCGAGGCTCGAAGGGAAACTGGAGTGAAAAGACCTTACATACCTTCACAGGTGCAGCCGATGGTAGCGCCGTCGCTCCGGGAGCGTTAGTCATTGATGCCAGCGGCAACATTTTTGGTACATCCGTGTGGAACGCGTTCGAACTCATCCCCAATTCGAATGGAACCTGGACCGAGAAAGTAATCCACACGTTCGGAGGCGGCAGCGATGGCGCGTATCCGGATTCGGGGTTGACCCCGAGCGCGTCAGGCAATCTTTATGGAGCAACGTTTAATGGAGGGATGCACCGCGGGACCGTTTTTCAACTGACGCCGGGATCGAACGGAAGCTGGACCGAAAGTGTGCTCCACCGATTCACGGGTACCGCAGGCGACGGTATCAATCCCAACTCGCCACTTGTGGTGGACGGGCACGGCAATGTCTTTGGTTCGACTCCGACTGGCGGCTTGTCGGACGCAGGCATTATTTTTGAAGTCACGCCATAGGTGGGAGACGAACTTATAGCTGAATGCAGTTAGTTGTTGGAATCTACTCAGCTGAGCTCTTGAGGATTTCCGCCGTATCGACTACGGTAGCAAACTCCTGATGAAGATCACTCAGAGCCGCAGAGTGGACGTCCTCTGCGGAACGCACCGTACCATCCAATGCAGCTCGGGCGAAGGTCGCCGTTGCATCGGAAACCACGAACGTCTTGAAACCCAGATTTCCTGCCATCCTGGCTGTAGTTGAGACGCAGTGGTTTGTGGTGAGGCCCACGATCACCAGCGTATCGATACCATCCTGACGCAGGTCCTTCTCGAGGTTCGTCCCGATGAAAGCGCTGTTCACATGCTTTCGGTAGATGGGCTCTCCGGCTTTCGGCGCTGCAGCAGCCTGGATTGCATTGCCGGGAAGCCCTGGGCGCAACAGACTGTTGGGTTCTACTGAGTCGTGAACCACGTGCCGGATGGGCCGCTCGCTATTACGCCAGGCCGCAAGGATGCGAGCGATATTCGCTTCTGCGTTTGGGTTGTTGCGCTGGCCCCAACGGGGATCGACAAACGCCTCCTGCACATCGACGACGATGAGGGCAGCGGATTGCGCTAACTTTGCCATCTGATGAGTGCGACTCCGGCAGCGATCATCCGCGGAACCTTCCGCGAAATGCTGACCACACGGGAAAGTTTACTCCCGCTGCAGGAATAGCGGATCGCGATCATTACAACAATCGGTTCCATCCATTACGGCCCCATGTCGCTTGCAGTGCACGTTGCCGAAGCTTGGGAGGTCGGATAGGGCAGAGGCACGCCGCTCGGCGGAGTCAGCCAGGGAACGGCGGCAAAGTCGAAGAAGTCCAGGAGATCAGGCTGGGCGGCATCCCTCGCCGTGAGAGCCGTACCGTTCCCGATAAACCTTGTTTCCACCAGTTTGATCACAGCCGTGTGATCCATGGGAATGTGCGAAACATAGTGCTTGCGAGTGAAGGGCGACAGAACAATATTAGGCAGGCGGAAACCTAACTGAGCAGCGAACCCTTGCTGCGCGGCCGAGTCGTTTGGATCGGTTCCGGGATCACGATTTCCAAATGGCGGCGAAGTTCTCAGATCGCAATTCAACGTCGGAGTGTCTGTTCCATTCGCGGGGATGCATGGATTGAACGAATCCGGATTCACGGCAATGCTTGAAATATCGACAGGATAATTCGCCAGGAACTGAGAAGCGGTCTTGTCATTGGTGTGCCCGGGAACTGGCGGCACGTGATCGTAAGGGCCTCCACCTTCGTCATAGCTAAGAAAGAAAATCGAATCCTTCCATGACGGGCTCGCCATGAACGCATTGAAGAGGCTGGCGACCTGAGCCTGCCCCAGCAAGATCAGATTGTCCCGATCCAGGGTGTTCGTCGTTGTTGCTATATCCCGGTTCGATCCAGCTGAACGCGGGGAGCGCGCCATTCGCCATGTCTGTGAGGAACTGTCCCACAGGAGCGATGTGATTCACGTCGATGCAAAAAGCGTTGTTTGGATCCCCAACCGCCGTTCCTGAATCTGCAGTGGGCGCTACGCACGTGGGGCGTTCCGAGTTTTTCGCATAGAGGTATTGGACCGAGTATGTGAAATACGAAAACGTGGTCGCAGGATACTTGTTAATGGGATGTCCGTTACCGCAATCCCCGTCATTGTCGGCGGAACATTGGTCTTCCGTCGTGGAGTAGTAGATTTTCCAGGGCACAGCGTTCGTGTCCAACTCCTGAAATATGTTTGGAATCGTTAGCTGTACGCCAAGATTATCTTCATTCGATCCGGGATCATGAACCAGACCCTGCGTCGTTCCGCCCGTCATGGCTGCAAGGCGGTTGGGTATGCTCTCGCTGGCGACCGGAGAAAACCAGCGATCGGAGAGGGCAAATTGCGACGCCATGTAGTAGTAGTAATTCAAATAAACGTCATCGTAATAGCCCATGGCGCGCTGCCCGACTAAGTCGGTGAATTGTCCGCCGGTACAGTTATTGGCGGGGATTGCGCAGAAATTCGCATAGCCTTCCGCGATGTGTACAAAACCATCCATGTTGATGGGCCGAGTGGTGCTGAAGTCGTAACGATTCACGTCGCCATAGCTGTTCAGCCATGCGGAAGAGTCATCGTCGATGCAAGTGCTTTTGAGTTTGAACAAGCTGAAACTCTGGTTTTCGTCGTCGAGGTTGACGATCGTGCTTAGCTTGTCGTCAATGCCGTCCACGTTGTAGGTCACTCCGTCGTCGCCCACGCTGTAGCCATTCGCGCTGCGATAAGGATTCAGCATTCCGAAATAATGGTCGAAGGTGCGATTCTCCTGCATCATGAAGATGATGTGATTGACAGAAGTGTTGAGGCTTCCCGAAGACACTGTGACGGTCGTAGTTGCAGTAGCAGTTTGATTGTCGGCACCGGTTGCGGTAGCCGTGTAAATAGTCGTGACTGTTGGACTCACCACCTGACTTCCGCCGCTCGCCGGCTCGGGATAGCTGGTCGAATTCACGTTATTGGTAATCACTAGATTCGTTGCATTCGTCGCAGTCACCGTGAGCGTGCTGGACTGACCGGCGCTCACCGAAATGGGATTCGCGCTGATCGCGACCGTGGGTTGTGCACCGGCGGGCGTTACCGTAACCGTAGCTTGGGCAGTCGCGGTCCCAGTTCCATTGGCGGTAATGATGTAGGTGGTGGTTTGCGCAGGTGTGACAGTGGTGCTCCCGGAGAGCGCGACAGTCCCGATACCATTGTTAATTGTGGCAGAGGAAGCGTTGTTTGAAGTCCACGTCAAGGTCGCGCTCGTCCCTGCAGTAACCGTGGTGGGAGAGGCGGTTAAGGTCACCGTCGGAGCGGCTGGCGGCGGTTGGTTCGCTGCCGAGGATCCGCAACCGCTCAACCAACCTGTGGTCAAACCCAAAACAAGGGATAGCAACAGGGGATGAGCGATACGTGCTCGACGGTTTTTCATGTGTAACTCAGGTGCTAAGAAGCTATGGGGGGTTGTCTATCCAGGATCACAGGGCATAGAGAGTCCATCACAAACCGTGAATTGTAGGCCAATTACCGGGTTTTACGGGTGTGCCGTGTTTTCTGGTTGAAAGAGGTGGAGTCTGCCATTGGCTCGATCAGGAGATGCGTCAGCCGCTTTACCGTGGGGAAGATCGTTGGGTTCCTGGGCAAACGAGCGATCTCCCTCCATTCCCCTGATCCTGAATCAACCAGCGAAACAATCGCACTATCATCAGCGGACAGCGAATTGACGACTTGCTCGCGTTCCTTACTCGTACCTAAGCGCCACCATGGGATCGACCTTGGCCGCGCGCCGAGCGGGTATGTAACAGGCCAGCAGCACCATCAGCATCGTTACTGCGAAAGTGGCGACAAGGACTCCCAGTTGAGTGGTACCTACACCGAACAATACTGTTTGCATCGCCCGCCCGGCGGCCCAAGCGCCCACCAAGCCGAGAGCGGTTCCCGCCAGGAGGAACCTAACACCCAGACTCAAAAACTGGCCGAGTACCTGCTTGGGCTGGGCGCCGAGCGCAATGCGAACGCCAATCTCACGGTGGCGCTGCGAGACGGCATAACTGAGCACTCCATAGATACCGACGGCGGCGAGCACCAGTGCTACTCCAGCAAAGATTCCGGTCAACAGCGCGGAAGAGCGCCGCGTTGTCAAGCTTTCGTCTACGCGGGCTTCCATCGACTGAATGTCGTTGAGCGGGATCTCCGGATCGGTGTCCCGTACAAGCTTTCGAAGCGCCACGGCCAACGAATCCGGCGCAAGGCTGGTGCGGGCCACCAGGAAGTAGTTACGGTTGAAGGTTCGCATGTAGGGAAAATAAGCTGTCCCCGTGGCATGACTTTCGGTGAGGTCCACTTGCTTGACGTTGCCGACCACTCCGACGACGGTGAAGATCTGCGACGGTTCGACCTTCCCGGGGGTGCCAAGGTGCAATTGTTGCCCCACTGCTCCGCCGTGGGGCCAGTAGCGGCGCGCAAAGTCCTCATCCACAACACACACTTGTAACGTCACATGATTGTCCGCTTGGTTGAGGAAACGGCCTTCGCGCAATTGCATGCCCATGGCGGAAAAGTAATCGCCGAACACGCCGTAGGTGCGGTGCATGACAACCGATTCTCCCGGCGCCGGATTGTAACCAACCGCTGTGAGGACACTGGTGTCGTGCTCACCTGTTAGCGGAACACCGGTGATCCCGCCAAGGGCCACCACACCTGGTAGTTGCCTGCCATTCGCAACCAAAGGATCCATGAAGCGGTAGAACGAATCGCCCGTGTGATAGTTTTTCCATGGCAATTGAAACTGTGCGGTCAAGACATGGTCGGTGCGGAATCCAGGAGACACTGCCATCACGTGCTTCAAGCTGAGGCCAAGAAGCCCGGCTCCCGCCAGCAGAACAAAAGCCAGCGTAACCTGCGCGACTATGAAGATGTGCCGCAGGCGCTGCGCAGAGCGGGTAGTTGTGCCACTGCGGGATTCTGATTGCAGTGCGACGGCCAAGTGTTTGTTCAGGTTGAACCACGCGATCGGGACGGCAATCACGGCGCCCAGCACAACTGCGGCCAGCACTGCCGCAAGAGCAAGCCGTTCATCGAACGCGATGTTCGCTCCCAGCGGCAACTGGTCCACGCCAAGAACGGCGAGCAGACGAATTCCTCCCGCTCCCACTACCAATCCGCATAAGCCCCCCACTAGCGTGAGCAAAGAGGTCTCGGTCATCACCTGCCTCACGACATGCCATCGGCTCGCTCCCATGGATTGCCGCACTGCCAGTTCCTTCACACGATCACTGGCGCGAATCAAAAGGAGGTTCACCAGATTCACGCCACCGATCAGCAGGAGGAATAATGCCCCGGCTTGCAGGAGGAGGAGAGTAGGGCGAATCGAAGCCACGTGATCAGCGTGCAGCGGGGCGACAATCGTGCGGAATCCGGCTTCCGCAGCCTCCTTGGCATAGCGAAACTCCGCGGCGTGAGCATTGTTGTGCGCATCAATTTGCGCTTGTGCTTCCTGCACCGTGACGCCGGGTTTCAGTCGTGCGATTTCAACAACCGTATTGTTATGTCGCGCCAACAGGTTGCGTTCGGCTTCTTCTGCGGAGAGAGGCAGGAAGATCTCGGCCCGTGACGAAAGCAAACGAAAACCCGGCGGCAGGATCCCCACAATTTGCCGCTGGATGCCATCGGAGCGCAAGTTTTTCCCGAGCACGCTCGGATCAGCGTTGAAATGCTGGCGCCAATACGAATCGGTCAGGATTGCTTCGTTGTCGGTCTGGTAGGTCATCTCTGATTCATTGAAAGCGCGCCCCATGGCCATCGGAACGCCAAGAGTAGCGAAAAACTCTGGCGTCACTCTCCCAACGTCCTCCCGCTCCGTAGCTCCGGTTTCTCCTACGATGGTGGTGACATTGTTGATCGCGGCGAGACTCTCGAAAGCAGTGATATTGCCTCGGCGCTCGTAATAGCTCGTGAGCGAGGCTTGATCGCGATCTTTGCCGGCCTTGGGATAGCTGTTATAGAGAACCACCAGGCGATCGGCATGAGGAAAGGGAAGTGGCCGGAGCAGAATGGAATCAACTACCGCGAAGATTGTCAGGTTCGCACCGAGGCACAATGCCAGCGTAATCAGCGCGACAGCTGTGAAGCTGGGATGCTTGCGCCACTGGCGCAGCGCATAGCGAACATCGTGTACCAGGGCTTCCATTTCTTCTCCTATCCGGATGTCGACGTTTCTACATGGGAGCGGCGTTCGCCGCACCGTGGGCGAAAAATAGTAAAGCGGCGAGAGCCTCCACCAGAATGAAAAAGGCGGCATCTTGGTGGCCAATCTTTTTCTTACGATACCGTTTTATTTTTCATCGACTTAACGATTCGCTTAAAGTTCACAATTGTCCGGATTGGGGTTGTCGCCGTCCAGAACCGGACAGCGATTCTTCGGTTCAAACGAAATAACTCTGATGATGATGGGTCTGAGGACGAGAGTATACGCAATCAGCTTGCTGGGAGGAGCCGTCATCTCCTTCGTCATTGTATGGGTCGGCCCGTACCTGCCTTTGAACTATCCGGGTTTCTTCTTTGCGGTTGCAATTCTGGCACTAGGCCACGGCGACCACTGGAATAGCTGGGTGCTTCCCACGCTTGTAATTTCGGCCAACACAGTCTTCTATGGACGGATTGTGTCGCGCATATTGAGAGCCGAAGTCGCGGCTCGGGGAGCACTGGGCCGACGCTTCCTGAAGTAAGCTGATGCAATATCGCCATAGCACTCATGACCTCACCCGGGAGGGTTTTGAGTGCTATGGCCTGTGGGTGTTGAAAAAGTCCTTCAACGGAACGGTTTTCATCTGGGAGGATACCGTCGCCGTTTTCTTGTCTCTGTTCGACTAAGTGGTGGCCGGGAGAACCGGTGCTGTCGGCTGACTGAGGAAGCGCACCAATCGCTTGATGTTCTGGGCAGCCGCCGCCAGGAAGAACTGCTCACGAACAAACTTCATACGTCTTCGTAGCGCAAGCGACGCAATCCTATCTGATTCTTGAGTTCCGCGAACAAAGCCTCCACTTTCTTTCTCTGTCGTTGTGCGTTGGCGAACTCTGGCGTGTTGACTAATCCCGAGCGCGTTGTCGGGCGGGTTCGTGGATGTGGATGGCGAGATACTTGTACCGGCCACGCTGGTGCATTGTGCCTTTTGCGAACACGCTCCGCAACGCTTGCGGTTTCCCGATGTAGGCATGGGTTCGGTTCCGTACATTCAAACCGACGTAGTTCAGTTGTTCGCCAGCTGGACAGACGTAGCTGTTGCTTTCCGGAAGATAGGTAAATCGCTCGGGGCCATAGAGCGGACTTGTTCTTTCGAGGAGACTGTCCCGCGTGCGCATATACGGCGTGATGTCCCGCTCCATTAACCATTGCAGGAACTCGCCGTTGCCGTAGGTGGCATCGGCCGCCACCGTCGTTGGCTCTCGCCCTTGCCATTGCGCGAAGCGAGCGATCATGTCTTGCGCGGCCACCGTCTCCTGGCTCATCCGGGCCGCAGTCCCTTGCACCCCTACGATCACACAGCTGGCATTGTCCACCAGATAGTTGTCGTAGTATCCCAGCCGGGCCGGTGTGCCGCCCTTGGTAGCATAGGTCGAATCCGGATCGGTGGTGGATACTTGTTCTTGTTCATGCACCGGCTCTTCCACCGGTTCTGTTCTTCTAGTTCCGACAGATACTGGCGCACGGTTTGGTTGACTTGGGCCGCTTCTGCCAGCTGTTCGCGCGGGATCCGGCTCTCCTTCGACGCATTCGCCTCCACGAAACTTCCATCCACCGAGAGGTTCTTGCCCTGCACCAGTCCCACCTCCACACACTGCTTCACGATCTGTTCAAACAGCTCCTCGAACAGCTTCGACTCCTGAAACCGTCCGTGCCGGTTCTTGGAGAACGTGGAGTGATGCGGAATCTCCTGATCGAAGCCCAGTCCCGTGAACCAGCGCCACGCCAGTGCATGCGCAGTTCTTCCACCAGCTTCCGCTCGCTGGTGATGCCATACAGTAGCCGATCAGCAGGATGCGCAGCAGCAGTTCGGGATCAATCGAGGGACGCCCGGTATCGCTGTAACTCTCTTTCAGCTTCTCTCGCACAAAGGCAAAGCTGATGTGCTTCTCGATGAGCCGCAGCAGATGGGTCTCAGGAATCTGATCTTCCAGGCGGAAGTAATAGAACAGCGCTTCGGAGCGGGCGTGTTGCCCCATCATGATCAGCAGGCCTCCGACGTTGAAAATCCAGCAGAGCATGGGCAGAATCACTTTCTTCTAACATGCTTCCGCTGATTCTCATCCTGCTAATCGACGTGACTTTTTCAACACCCACGCCTGTTCTCGACAGTTAAGCTGGTCTGAGCGATACTACGCTCACGAGAGGCACGAAATGACGAAGCGGCGAAACAAAAAGTCCGAATCCAAAAACGACGCCAAGCCGAAGGAAACCAAGGTCGAATTTCTCGCTTCTCTCGCGGGAGTACTGGCTACTGGTCTGTTCATCATCATTTTCATGGTGCAGGCGTTTGCGATTCCATCGAGTTCGATGGAGAACACTTTGCTGGTAGGGGACCACGTCTTTGTCAACCGCATTCAAAATGCGCCTGCGACATCATGGGCGAGATGGGTGATTCCCTACGACCAGATTCACCGCGGAGATATTGTTGTGTTCCTCTCGCCGAAAACCCCAGGTCTCCCCGTCGTGAAGAGGATCATTGGTGTGCCGGGAGACAAAATTCATTTACGGAACGGTGTTGTGTACCGCAACGGTCAGAAATTAGACGAACCATATGTCCTCCACGATCCCGGCGAATCCTTCTATGCGTACCGAGATGATTTTCCGGCTGCTCCCCCACCGACGTTCGACGCCAATATCTGGGACATGTGGCGGGCTAGTCTACCTTCGTTTATTGAGGGCGACGACATCGTTGTCCCACCAGACGCCTACTTTGGAATGGGCGATCACCGAAGCGTGAGCTTGGACAGCCGTTTTTGGGGTTTCATTCCAAAACGAAACGTGATTGGAGAGCCCATGTTCATTTATTGGTCTTTTGAGGCCAGTGAAGAGCAATACATGGGTACCTCAATTAGCGACCGGGTAGGTTTTCTTGCGCACTCGATCATCCACTTCTTCGATGAAACACGCTGGCGAAGAACCTTGAGGGTTGTTAGATAGTTGTCGAAAAATCCCCATTGCGCTCATTGACCCCTTGAAGCAGGGGATTCTGGCGCTCTCGCTGATTTCAATAGCAAACGGCAACCGTCGCCGAAATTCCTACGCTGGGCGCTACTTTGGATATTCTTTTTCCCACCGGAGTGAATGACGATACACAATCGCGCAACATATAAACGCGAAAACGACTGGAGCAACATCTCGCAAGTCCCTGTTCAGCCTGTATATGGGGAAGCGATGGTACCCGCTCAGATGGGCGAGTACGGAAGGAGGAGGGGGCGGAAGTCGATAGGTTTCGATGTACGAATAGACAAGAACCGCAATCATCGTGATGGAGGCCAAGCCGAATATCGTAGTCCCGACGAGGGCCAGTAGTCGTAGGATCTTTTTCAATTATGCCGTTCTTCCTTCGCTGTTTCGCAGTATTCCCAAGGACGACAAGACGATTTAAATTGTACGCGACGCATGCAAGCCGTCCCAAAATGACCCGCATGCCCCACCATAAAAATCCCAGCATTTTGGGATGTCAATTGGTGAAACATCCCCATTTCACTCACTGAGCGGATCGGCACGTCCTGGGATCAATGAGTGAATTGCCACTTGGCTTCCGGTTTGCCGCTAAAATCTTGCAGCCTACGAGGTTTGCGGTGACTTGTTCAATGCCTGGTCTCGCCGGTTTACTGCTATAACAATTGCCTGCTGTCTGGAGAGCTATGAAACGCGAATTTCCGGAGTCGCCGCTGGTTGGAGTCGGCGCCATCATTATCGAAGGCGAACGCGTCATGCTGGTGAAGCGCGCGCATCCGCCGATCCAGGGGCAGTGGTCCATCCCAGGAGGCGTGCTCGAAGTTGGAGAGATGGTGCGCGAGGCCGCCGTGCGTGAGGCGCGGGAAGAAACAGGACTTGTCGTGGAAGCCGGAGAGTTGCTTGGAGTTTACGATCGCATCATTCGAGGCTCGGACCGGCGCGTGCAATATCACTACCTGCTGGTTGATTTCCTGTGTCGCCGCGTTGGCGGAGAGTTGCAAGCCGCGAGCGACGCATCCGAAGTCGGATGGTTCACGCGAGCGGAACTGCCTGCGCTCAACCTCGCCGCCGAAACCTTAGACGTAATTCAAAAGGGATTTGAAGCGCTAAGCTGATGACTCGCCCGTAGCGGGAACTCCGTCATCTTCCCACTCCACATTGCAGGAGATGACAACGCCATGCCCGGCGATGCACCGGCACTGGAACGTGCAGCCATGCCGTCATGAACGAAACTGGGCGGTTGAGTTCTTTGAACGTCACATCCATTGACTGGCAGCTTGGGCAACGCGGTTGCTGATACGGACCAATGCCGGAGACATCGAAGTCCTCAGGAATTGGCTGGTTTAGAAGTTCGTTTGCGGAGGTGGCATCCTCGGCGGCGACTTGCAGCTTCACTCCGCCAAGCAGGTTCGATATGAACCAATCCAGTCGAACCATGTTGGTGTCGACGAGAGCGCATTCAATTCCCGCGGAATCCAGACATCCCTTGGCGAGCAAGGCTTCAGGTAAATCGCGAAACTGGCGGATCGTCACCATGTTTCTGAGTTCCAGTTCGCCGTCTTCGTTCGCCTTGTCTGCCAGAGGCACAGACGGCGGCGGATCACCGGGCTTCCACAACTGAGTGTCCTTCACGACCACTGGAACTTGATCGACGAAATTGGGCGTGAGACCTCGCTTTGCGAGTTCAGCCCGAAGCGCTTCGCGCGCGGCTTCGGTCAGTTCATATGCTTGAGCAGCGACTTGCTCCAATTCGCCGTCCATCTGTTGCGAATAGAATTCCGTCAAGCGTTTCCGCTCGGCTTCGGGATCAATCTTCGACATGGCAGGAAATCATATCTTGTCTGTGAAAACCCCGAACTTTGCGTTGAAAACAAACGGCCCACAGGGATAAACCTGCGGGCCGTCCGGTGGACTGGTTGGGATTGACCAAGAGGTGGTCACTCTACGTGGCCTCTTCGGCTACTCCGGGCTCCTGACCGACCTGCGTCAGGCGGATGCAATCCTTACTCTCCGATAGTATGCGGGCTGTAGCTTCCATAGCAGCGGCGGATGCCGCTCCAGACGAAAGCCCCGCTTAGAGCAACCGCTCTAAGTCTCAGCCACCTCACCTGGTCTTTGGGTACGTCTACTACTGCCTTCTGAACTTGTCATCCGACCACCTCCTTTCCGGTGTTAAACGCACAATAAAACGAAAGCGCCCTGTGCGTCAATCCGGGAATCGCAGGAGCCAACAGGGCGGCGACTCGCCGTGGCTGGCGGCCCATTCAAGCTGTCGTTTGGCTTGAGTGGGAAACTCGATTCGTCTTTCAGGTGGCGACTTCGGGGGTATCCCCCCTCCCCCCCGAATCTTTGGAATCATCGAGTTAGCACGAAATTGTCCGCAAAATCCGCATGGCAAAGGAGTTAGAGGCCAAAATCCGCAAAACAAAGGACTTAGAGGCGGACGGTTCGGTTTTTTGCCAGACTGCCGCGACCTGAACCATGATTTCGGAATTGAAATTCTCAGTCAAGGTTGCTCGTCACAATGGGCTGTGAAAAACAAATAATTTGGACGTCCGGATTGCAAGCGTTTGGGGCAGGCCCGTTCAAAAGCCCTCGCAGTACGCTTCGACTTTTCCCAGCCTTGCAAAGAACGCAACCCTGGGGCACCCGCCGTGTGGATTCTTACACGCGAGATCAAGACCATCCGCCTTCTTGCGGTCAATATTGAACAGTTTGTGTCCACTCCTCCAGATAACGTGGGAGTGTTCCCCACGAAGGCATTATCGGATCGCTCAAATATTTCCTCGCTGGGTATCCTTCGGGCGGCCGAGGGTGGTGATCGCACCATCAGTCTCCGCCACGATCAGGCATCAATGGTTGATTCGAACCAACAAGGAGAATGACGATGAAACTCAAACGCAAGGTGGCAATCTTAGCTTGCCTGATTTGCTTCGGTCTGAGCTGCGTGGCCTTAGCTGCGGACGTGCAGCTGGTGGCAGACTCCAGCGTTCCAGGGGCTGCGGGGAAGGCTCATTTGGGCAAGGACAAAAATGGCAACCTTAAGCTCAAGGTGGAAGTTCATCATCTAGCGAGACCCAGCGCGCTGACGCCCGCCAGGCAGAATTACGTCGTATGGACACAGGCACGCGGCAAAGAACCCGAGAACCGCGGCGTGCTCCAGGTAAACAAGAAACTGGAAGGCAATTTCGAGGACACAGTTTCCAGGGAAGACTTTGATGTCTTCATCACGGCGGAGGACAATCCGCGAGCGGATGTTCCGTCTGAGCCCAGATTATTAAAAGGGACTATGCAGCCGTGATCGCCGATTCGTAACGACGGGGGGCTGCCCCCCGTTTGCACCGCTTCAAAATAGTCTGCCCCACGCTTCGTAATCGAAGCGTCAGCACCACGGACGATGCCTGGTGCACTCAAGCCGTCGTTTGGCTTGCGTGGGGAAGTTCTATCAGTCCTTGGAAAAGCAATTCATTCGGCGATGGGGATTGCGAGGCTTAGGGCAGGTTAGTTCAGAAGCTCTCGCCGTATGCTTCGATTGTTCCCAGCCTTGCAAAGAGCGCAAGGCTGGGGCACCACTGTCATAATTCTCACACATGAGATAAAGAGCCCGTGCCCACCCGCCCTCTCCCATCGGGCAGGGTTCAGTTGCGTCAACATTCAATCCAGATTGGACCAGAGAAAACCGGGGATCTTGAAGAGAGGGATCAAATGAACTTGCTCAAAACAGCGGTCATAACAGCGGTAATGTGTCTCACACTCAACGCAGCGACGGCGTTGCATGCGCAGGAAAGGATGCGGACGGGCATGTGGGAGAGCACGGTGACTGCTGCATCCGGTCAGAGTGCTACTCACAGCAGCTGCTTTAAACCAGAGGATGCGGTGAAATCAAACGGGCCCGCGGCAGCAGCTCGCGCAGAGACGGAAAAGGCGATGGCGAAGAGCGGGTGTACGCTCAAAGACTTCAACCTGGACAGCAACACCCTGACCATGACCATGGTCTGCGCAGGTGTCGCCACTCACCAGGAAACCAAGTTCCATGGAGGAGATAGCTTCGAGACAACCGTGACCAATACAGTGGGAGGCGTCACCAAAATAACGCAGATCAAGAGCCGAAGGACCGGAGAGTGTAAAGCAGGGACCGAGTAAATTGCCCCGTTATGTTCTTCGGGGCTCGTGGTGCTTACGCTTCGAACATCGCGAAGCATGGGGCAGCCTAATTCGTGGTGGCGCAAAGGTGGGCCACTCCGCCCATTTGAGATGGTCTGATGGCTTACGGCCTGATTTCGAAAACCACCCCGCAGCCGTTTCCCTGACATCCGTTGTTTCCTCCTTGCGCGGCTGTGCCAAAGATATTCCCTGCGGCATCAAGGATCACGCTGCCGTAAGGAAAGTATCCGTCCTCCCCGCCGACAAAGTCGTGAACAGAGGTGTAATTCCAAGGGCCGGAACTACTTGGTGTCAACTTGAAGACCGAACCCCAAGAATGGGTTCCGTCGCCTTGCGTCGTTCCGTAAAGTGCGCCCTTGGAATCCATAACCAGATTGCTCATGGGGCCGGCCCCGAAATTTCCCGGCAAGCTATACAGCAGGTGAAAAGTCCAAGTGCCGTCGGAATTGGGTGAGAGTTCAAACACCGTACCTCCGCCGCCGGAAGCAGAACCTCCCGCGGCAGTGGTGCCGTAAAGATTGCCAGACTGGTCAGCGATCAGGCCGCCCACAGGAAATGACCCGTCGCTCCCATTTTGAAAACTGTAGATGACTTTTTCTGTCCATCCCGGCGCGGAGGGCGTCAGCTGAAAAACTGTACCGTTGTCTGTAATGTTTCCTAGCGAAGTTGTGCCATACAGATTTCCTGCCCTGTCGAAAGTGACACCCGCATACGGATTTCGGCCGTCAGCCCCTGCGGCAAAGCTGTAGATGACACCCTCGGTCCATTTGCCGTTACCATAATTCAGCTTGTAAACGGTTCCCTGATTGTTAGCCCCGCCACCGAACGTCGTGCCGTAGAGATTCAGCGCGCCATCGAAGACAAGATCACCGGGTCCGGGGAAATATCCGTCAGCGCCTCCAACGAACTGATGAAGTTGAATTTCGGTCCAACTTCCACGAAGGGACGCAGGAGGGCTCAGTTGAAAGATGGTGCCGCAGTTGTCATCACATCCCGTCGCGCCCCCTTGAACTGTGACACCGTAAAGGCTGTTGCTCGGGCCACGTAATACGCGGCCCTGCGGGAAAGCACCATCGCTGTCGCCTGCGAAGCCGTAAAGCTGGATGGATACCCACTTCGAATTTCGCCGCGTCAGTTTAAAGACTGAGCCGCAGCCATCTCCGTGGCAAAGCCCGCCATCGCCACCACGCGCCGTCGTTCCATACAAGTTTCCCGAACCGTCCATTGTTAGTGTGGAGAGTGGTGCGGCTCCATCGGGTGTGCCGCTAAATTCATAAATCACTTTATATTTCTGTCCCGATGCTGCCGGACTCCCGACGAGGAAAAGCAGCATCAGGACTGGCAATGTGAAGGGACCAGGGAATCGCGAGAAAGCGGATAAAAACCGAATGTGACTCTGCTCTGAACTCGCCATAGAAAGGCTCCGTTTGTGGGATGAAGAGGACGGTCGAGAAGAGCCCGATTACATCGGGAATTATCCGCCGGTTGGGCGTGTTGGTCAAACGGATACCGTCACTATGTAAGGGCCTTGGTGCGAGGCCGCGGGGGTGGTGGGATATGTCGTGATGCCCGAGCATATTCATCTACTCGTCGCCGAGCCGTTATCAAATCAGCCTTTCAGGCAAGTTTTTCCATCAGTCAATTCTGATCGATCGGGATGCTCTTCGGGCTAGCGGCGCGCTCGCAGCGCCTGGATCCGATCATTCGCAATACCGGCATGCTCAGGGCTGAGCTGTGCCACAGCCTGGAACTCCGCGATCGCATCCTGTTGCCTATCGGGAATACGAGACAGGGCGGCCCCCAGGTAAAAATGCGCTTCCGCGTAATCCGGTCTGATCAGCAACGCTTCTCGATACTCTTCGAGAGCATCCGCTAATCGCCCAGGAGTTTGTACCAGAGCGTTTCCGAGGTTGGCGTGCGCCTCGGCGTAATCCGGCTTGGCGCGCAGTGCGGCCTGGTACTCCAAGATCGCGTCGGGAAGCTGCCCGGGCGTGCGCGATAGTATCAGTCCCAGGGAATTGTGTGCTTCGGGAAGATCCGGGCTGAGTTGCAGCGCAGACCGGAACTCCGCAATCGCGTCCGCAGACCGCCCAGGCATTGCGGCCAACTGAATTCCCAGGTTGGTGTGCGCTGCCGCAAAGTCCGGCTTGATTCGCAGCGCCGCCTGGTACTCTCCGATCGCATCCTGTTGCCGTCCGGGTATGCGCAAAAGCAAATTTCCCAAGTCGTAATGCGCTTCGGCTAAGTCTGGATTGTAATGAAGCGCCAACTGGTACTCCGCGATCGCATCCTGCGTTCGCTCCGGAGTTTTTGACAACGCAACCCCAAGATCATGGTGCGCCTCTGCATAATTCGGCCTGATCCGCAGTGCCGCCTGGAATTCCTGGATTGAATCCTGATGTGTCTCCGGCTCGATAGCCAGAAGCACGCCCAAGTTATAGTGCGCCAGCCAACTGTCTGGATTGCGCTGCAGAGTTGTGCGGTACAGGGTCTCTTCATCGCTATACATCCGGCTTTGTCGCCAGGTAAGCACGCCAAGAACCACGATTAGCAGGATGGAGCTGGCGATGATAACGGGCTTCTTCGCGGATGTCCGCTCGCTCGCCAGGGCGAGCAACGCGATTCCAGGAACGATCACGCCCAAGCTTGCCAGATATTGAAAATGGTCAGCGACATAGGAGTAGCGGAAGGGATAAACGTTGAGAAAACCAAGCACCGGAAGGAGAGTTCCTGCGAAAAGGAGAAAGCTGGCCAGAGGTCCGCGGATGCGGATGGCGGCGAACCCGAGGATGGCCAAGACGGCCACGACTGCAGCCGGAAACAACCACTGCTTCCACGCACCAGGATCAACATTCCAGTGCGGATAAAAGAATATCAGGTTGGCTGGCCACAAAAGTTTGCCGAAATAAAAACAGATGGCGCGGCCGGCAATCAAAACACGCTGCGCGGGTGTGAGCAGGAAATCTGCGCCGCGCGCGCCGATGAATGTCCTCTCAACCCAAGCGGTAAAAAGTCCAGCGGATATGCCGACCGCAAACCATGGAAGTAACGGCAGCACATCGCGCTTCGCTTCGAGCCGTCCACGACGCCACCAAAAGATGAGCAGTATTACGGCAGGAAGGGTTGCGGTCACGGTTTTGGTCAGTAGCGCCAGCACAAACAAACCCGTTGCAAGGAAGTATTTCGACTTGCACCGGTCCTGATCGAAGGTCAGATACACGAGCAAGGCGGACAGATAGAAGACTCCTGATAGTGTGCTTTTTTGTTCGGAGATCCAAGCCACCGATTCCACGTAGACCGGGTGGAGCGCAAAAACAAACCCGACAAGCCATGCGCCCCGAAGCGAAAGCTGTCTCATGATCAACACGATCAGACAGGCCGACGTTGCATGGAGAGCGATGTTGGTTAGGTGATATCCAATCGTTGCGTCTCCCCACATCCAGTGTTCGATCCAAAATGCGCTGTGCAGCAAAGGGTAATACTGCTGGGTAGCACCAAGTTCAAACCAGATTCGCCATAAACCGTGGAGCGACTGCAGACTGGATTTGGTCAGGTGACCGTCATCGTCCCAGAGCGGGCTCCCTTGCAAGGCGGGCAGGTACGCGACCAGAGTCGCAGCGAAAATCATCGCCCAAGGGGCGAAATCTTTGACGATCGCAGCGAAATTAGAGTGGAGCGTAAGAGACTCCGCGCGGCGCTTGGAGGAATGTTGGGATACTGAATTCCGACGCCGCTTTGCGGACATTGACTCGCGCTACTCCTCTGATCCTCTTTATCGGTTCCGGTATCTACTTTAACAGTCTGGGTTGAACCCACAAAGAGTGGCTGGCCCATGGTTTAACCACCACGACCCAAGATGTCCCACGATTCGCGATGTTCGAATCGTGGGCACCACGGACGATGGTGTGCGATTTTTTCATGATCGCCAAAGTGGGCCGATGCCGTGAACCGGCCTCATTTCCACGGCATGTGAAAATGGACGCCAACTATTCGTCCTTCATCGAGCTGTCACGAGAAAGTAAAGCACCACGCAGGACGCCCACAACCTCTCATCAGCCGTCCACGACCCAGCCTAGTTGTGGTGGTGCAAAGGTGGGCCAGCCCCCCACCCTCCCGCAAAAAACGCGGGAAGGGTGGGGCAACCCCGAATTGAATTCCATGGGAAGGGCTGGGCCAGAGCCAAAGGTCGTGGTAAGGCAAAGATGGTCCAGCTCCCGGCGGAGAGATGTGTAGTGTGGACGACTGCACCCAACGAGAATTTATCAACGATGTGATTTCAATCACACGAAGCGGTAATTTTCCGCTTTCATTTGCTGAAAAAAACACTATCGTGTGATTTCAAGCATGAGCGTTGGTAACCGCAATCACAGATCGTTGCGCATCTCATCCCGTAGTGTTCTCGTCACGACATTGAAGACACCGACCGATAACTTCTACGTTGTGTAGAAGGCCCACCTCGGACACCTCACGGACCTCTCTGTTGAATTCGGTAGGTAGCTAATTTCCCGGGAGAAAAAACAATGAAAAAGATAGTGCGGTTCTCAAGTCTCGCCATGATTCTACTCATCGCCGTTGCAGGGGCGTTCGGTCAGGAAGCAGCCAAGGGCATACGCCTCACTGCCCGTGGCAACAAAACCATCAATGGATTCCAAGCGGAATTGCGCGGCGACTATCGGGAGTCGGGAACACCAACTCAATTCAGCGCCGAACTGGAACACATCAATATCCCAGTTGGAACGAAAGTTGCATTCTGCACGGTGAAGAATGGAGTCAGCACTCTGGTGGGCCTGGGAAGCGTCACCACCGTCGGTGGCGTATTGACCGCATCGGTTGAGCTTCACACAACTGATGGAGATATCGTCCCCAACATCGACGCTGGCAATTTGCTGCAAGCACGCCAACGAACGACGGCACCTTTCATCAAAAGCCCAACCTGCGGCACTGCGGTGCTGATTTCGGCTCCCTTCCAACAGTAATGATGCCATGGTCTGCGGTCCTAGCTGACCGCAGACCTCATTTACAGGAGAAGCTAAGTGAATAAGAGAACCCGTTTCGCAACCCTGACATTGTTGCTGCTGGTGTCAGTTGTTTCCGCATCGAGTCGGATGTCGGCACAGGAGACCAAACAGGCGGCGACTCAGCCTCGGCCAACCGTCTACAACATCGCATTTGATGACTACTGTGACGGTCTAACCCTGAACCTGTACGCTGCAAAAGGTTTACCGAAAGTCATCATCGGCGGAACTCACAACAATTATGACTGCCTAGGCGGCATTCATAACGTTGGCGGATTCAAGCACGCTCTCGATCCCGGATACCAATTAGGCAAGGGACCGGTGTTGGATATCACCTTCCCGGCCGGACCTTGGAATATGGGAGCACTCGCGGGTCAGTTCATTATCAACACAACGAACCACACCTGGGTGCTGTACGTCAGCACCGATGGCGTAGGCAACTATGCCACCAAGACCGGTACGTACAGTGATGTCATCCCCGGAGCAGAAGTGCAGCGCAGGGGATTCAAAGCAACAACTGAACCTTAAACCGAAACGTAGACGCACCGACGCCACGCTCGGCTTCCGTGGCGTTTTTACTTCTTCCACGGAAAAAGTGTTCCAGCAACGGCGAGAGAGTGTCTTACTGGGTGGGTAGGCACGATGTGTTCTATCCGGCCTCTTTCAGCGGGGGCGCTGGTTCGCTCAGAGGTGGGTTTACTGGTGCTCCCGCAATGAGGTCATCACGCCCGAGAAGAGCGCGGAGATTCACCATTCTTGTGTTCATTTGCTATCGCCCTGCTTTCGGAAATGGGAAGAGTAAACCTCAGCGAGGATGCAACAGAAATCGGCGTCACCGCTGAGTTGAGGGGGACAGTCACCTCCCACCACCTAGGCAAGATCAGTACTAATTTCGTCTTTTTTAAGGAGATATGCATCATGAATACCCGGGCTTCCAGGTTGTGCGCTGTACTCTTGCTGTGTCTCGCGGCGCTCGCCGCCGCTCCCGCTTCTGCTCAGACGGTTGGCCCTAATGGCAAGATCGTTTACGTCGTCGACATGGGCTTCCCCGACTACACCACGGATATCTGGGCCATGGATGCCGACGGCAGCAACCAGATCAACCTGACCAACACGCCTTCCGTTTCCGAATACAGCCCCGTCTGGTCGCCGGACTCCACAAAGATCGCTTACGTCGCCGGCGATGGCATCTTTTCTGCTGTCTGGACAATGAATGCCGACGGCACGGGACAGGCCAAACTCTCAACTTTTTCCGGCAACGAGTTCGGTCCAACGTGGTCGGCGGATAGCAGCAAGATCGCGCTGGTGCGCTATGTCCCTGGCATATCTATCTCGATCCAGTTCGACATATTTGTTGTCGCGCTCGATGGCTCGTCAGACGTCAACCTCACCAACTCCGACTTCGACGAGATCGAGCCCACCTGGTCGCCGGACGGAAAGAAGATCGCTTTCGCTGGCGTTCGCGAGGGCGGCGCGTTCACCACGTGGCAGATTGTCACCGTCAATCCTGACGGGACGGGCGAAGCTGTTCTGGTCGTGATGGACGAAGAGAATCGCAGTCCCGCTTGGTCCCCCGACAGCACCAAGATCACCTTCATGTCTCAATTCAACAACCCCTGCTGCGGAAACTGGCAGGTCTGGGCTATGAACAGCGACGGGTCGGGTGCGACCAATCTCAGCAGCGATCCAACCATCTACGACATGTGGCCCTCCTGGTCCCCGGATGGCACTTTAATCATCTTCTCCAGCACGCGCAACGGTGGCTGCTGCGGAGAGACCAATATCTTCACCATGCCGGCGCCTACTCAACTCCCTCCGACCGCGTCCGCAAGACTGATGACCTCTTCCACCCAGGTCACGCAACTTACCACCAACGGCGCTGCCAGCGACCCGGACTGGGCGTCAACCACCGCGTGTAGTAGCAACTGCCTGCGCTCCGCAGGAATTCTGCTAAGCATCAGAGCGGACGGCGCGCTACAAGCGAAAGTAGCCGTGAAGAACGAACTTCGCGCAGCTATGGCCAACGCGTCCGTCACCGTGCGATGGACGCAAGGGAGCCGCTCGAAGACCGCGAAGGCTTTGACTGACGCCAAGGGCATGGCACTATTCGTACAGAAAGCTTCGCCGGGAACTTATACGCTGACCGTAACCAACATCACCAAGCAGGGATACACCTTCGATTCAGCCAATAGCGTTTTGAGCAAATCGATTACCCGTTAAGAAGATCGAGGCTGCCCATGCTGGCCGCATGTTCGTCAACAGCGTGGGCGCCTCGTCCATCGTGATCGAAGATAATGTCGTACACATATCCCGGTCAGTAAACGCCGTATTCACGTAATCCACCAAGGAGAAATCAATGCACACATCCCTTCCCCCTCAAAAACCTTACTGCCCATTCGCCGGCGCCTCCGCGGGCCTGCGAGCGGTATTGCGCGCCAGCCGCAGAGCGGTTCCTGTAGTTGTCCTCCTTTCCGCTTGTGCGCTGGCACAGACTGTTACCACCATTCACGATTTCGGCTCGGGCACCGATGGAGAGAACCCGCAGTCTGGCATCATCTTTGATCGCAGCGGCAATATGATCGGAACCGCTGCTTTGGGTGGCTCCAAATCCCGCGGCGCGGTTTATATGTTGACGCCCGACGGAGGAGAGTGGAACGAAACGATCCTTCATCAATTTACCGGGAACCCCGATGGCAACACTCCCGACAGTTTGTTGACCATGACTTCTGATGGCCGGCTGTACGGAACCACGCAGCTGGGGGGAAGCCAGAATCTGGGCAGCGTGTTCGTACTCACGCCTCCCGCCGTGACTGGCGACCCTTGGCGGGAGCGTGTTCTCTACAGCTTCGGCAGTGTCGCCAACGACGGAACCGGCCCGAACATGGGGCTTGTAAAGGTGAGGAGCAATCTGTACGGCGTAACGGTGGACGGCGGCGCAAACCGGCGGGGCACCATTTTTCAACTCACGCCTCCCGCTAATTCCTCCGGCCAATGGACGGAAACGATTCTGTACAGCTTTGCTGCCACGCCCGACGGGTCATTCCCCTCGAGCGACCTGGCGATAGACAGCAAAGGCAACTTCTACGGAAGCACCTTGCTGGGTGGCAGCAATAACGTTGGTGCGGTGTACCGTCTATCTCCCCCGAGCAAGGCAGGCGATCCCTGGGTTGAAACCGTTATCCATTCCTTCGTTGGCGTTGACGGAAGCAGTCCCTTCGGCCACCTGGTTGTGGATAGGAATGGCGTTCTATATGGCACCACTAGCGGCGGAGGCACAAACCAAGCCGGAACGGTGTACACGCTAACCCAGCAATCTGGAGACGTGTGGACCCACGACATTCTTTACGCCTTCTTCGGCGGGAAGGATGGCGGGAGTCCTGTAGCGGGAATCACGATTGGTCCGGCGGGCAAACTGTTTGGGACGGCGTCCACTGGCGGCAGTGGTGGACCGGACTTCGGCGGGGTCGTCTTCCGCCTGGATCCTCCCACAACAGCGGGGGCTACCTGGACAGAAACTGTGCTGAAATCGTTCGGCGGCCCCGACGGCTTCAGTTCACTGGCACGCTTGGTTCCTCGAAACGGCAAATTCTACGGCACCACGTCTCTGGGTGGACGGTTTGGCTCCGGAACTGTTTTCGAGCTCAAGCCATAACAGCCTCTGCTGGCACTTGGTGAAGAATGGCTATTTCACTCTGTCGAAATCGTCCCTAGCAAGGTGCCTCGATGAGAACGAAGGTTGTGTCATGGCATAGTTATCCAGGGCGGTGCGAAAGCACCGCCCTGTTTGTCTTGCCAGAGAAGGTTGTGGACCAAGACTCTGGAAATCTCACGCTGAATCCCGTGCGGTGGAGATCGTTCCACCGACCATCGATACGGCCTGGGTTCTATCCCACCGCTTGCGCGGTGGGCCGCAATCTTTCGCCGCTTCGCGGCTGCGGTCCCGGCATTTTCCGAGCCGTCGTCTTCTTAGATCCCCTCACGGCAGGCCGAAGGCGTAGACTGCGCTGCCCGCTGCGATTGCCACGTATTGTTTTCCATCCACGGCGAAGGCTATGGGCGCGGCGTAGACTGCGCCTCCCATTTGGAAGTGCCATAGCAGCTTGAGGGATGCGGCGTCGAAGGCGATGAAGTTTCCTTCTGCGTCGCCGCTGAAGATCAGGCCTCCGGCGGTCGAGAGCACGCCCGACCACGTCGGCGATGTGTGCTGAAATTTTCCTTTGATCTCTCCCGTGGAT
This sequence comes from uncultured Acidobacteriota bacterium, assembly GCA_963819455.1. Taxonomy (GTDB): domain Bacteria; phylum Acidobacteriota; class Terriglobia; order Terriglobales; family Acidobacteriaceae; genus Sulfotelmatobacter. The sequence continues at coordinate 1,417,855 of CAWFWF010000001.1, read as the reverse complement.
GGATCGATGGCTTTGAGAAATCCAAGATACGGACGCGCGTCCTCGGAAGGGAAATAAGCGCTGCCGTAGAACGCGTGTCCGGCTTCGTAGGGCTGCGGAGCGGTGCTGAAGATGTCGCATTGATCGCGGGCCGTCACGTAGAAGAGTCCGGTCTGCGCGTCGTACGTGGGAGCCATGAAGTTCGTCGTGCCAAGAGCGCCGGGGCAGACGGTGTGTCCTTCGAGCGTTGGCGAGGCTTCTTTCTTTGCGACGGGGCGTCCTTCGGGATCTTTGGTGTCGCTCCAGGTCGTCTTGCCGTAGGGAGTTGCGGAGAGAAGCTTGCCGTTGGTGCGATCGATTACGTAGAAAAATCCATTGCGATTGGCTTGCGCGATCAGATGCTTGTCGCCTTTGTCGATCATGATGGGGATCTGGGTCGCGTCCCAGTCATGCTCGTCGTGCTTTGTGAATTGGAAGTACCAATTCAGCTTGCCCGTTGATGCATCGAGTGCGAGAAGGGAATTGCTGTAGAGGTTGTCGCCGGCGCGCCCCTGGCCTCGATTCGACGGCGCAGGATTTCCCGTGGGCCAGAAAATCTGATTGGTTGTTGAGTCGTAAGTTCCTGTGTTCCAGGCGGGCGCTCCGCCGACTTTCCATGAATCCCCTTCCCATGTGTCGTGTCCAGGTTCGGCCGGAGCTGGAACGGTGTAGAAGCGCCACTTGCGTTTGCCGGTATCGGCTTCGTAAGCGTCGATGAATCCGCGGATGCCGTACTCGCCGCCGGAGACTCCGATCACGACCAAGTCTTTGACCACAAGCGGTGCGACGGTGAAGCTGTATCCAGTGCGATAGTCGGCGGCGGCGACATCCCAGATAACGTTGCCCGTCTTGGCGTCGAGGGCGATGACGTGAGCGTCGAGCGTTCCGAGAAAAACCTTGTCGCCGAGAATTGCGAGGCCGCGATTGACATGTCCGCAGCAAGGACGAATATCGCCGGGAATCTGACGCTGGTACATCCAGATGGGACGTCCGGTGCGGGCGTCGAGGGCAAAGGCACGATTGTCCTGCGCAGTCGCGTACATGATTCCGTCGACGACGAGAGGAGTTGTTTCCAGTTTGCCGGTTGCACCGGTCTGGTAGACCCACTTCGCGACGAGCGAGTTCACGTTGGCGGTCTTGATTTGATCGAGAGCGCTGAAACGTTTTCCGGTGTAGTCGCCGGAGTAGGTCATCCAGTTCTGCGGTTCCTTGGCGGAGTTCACGAGGCGTTCGGAAGTGACTTGAGCGTTGGACGCGCTTGGGAGCAGGGCGAGAGTGATGAAGATCGACAGAAGCGTTTCGCGGATTGCGGGTACGCGCAGCGGTCTGGGGTGGGGGAGGGCCGTGTTGCGAAGTGTCATGGTCCGTGGAACACGGGGGCTAAAGCCCCAAACCTCAAACGAGTCTTGACGCGGCGCTAAAGCGCCGCTCTTCCACGTTCTTATCTTCCACGTTCTCGTCTTCCACATTCCCGTCTCCCACATTTTCGTAGTCCACGTTCTTATATTCCACAGTCTCATCTTCCGCTTCGCGTTCTTCCACGCGCTGATCATGGATGCGGCACTATCCAAAACGCCGCTCTTATCCTCAGCGTCATCGCTCTTCCAGTTGGCGTTGCCAATCCTCCACGATGATGTGTTCATTTCGCACCCACTTTGCTTAGGAAGGAAATGATGTCGTCGAGGTTTTTGTCGCTTAGAGTGTCGGGGTTGTATTTCGGCATGGCGGATTCGCGATTTTCCTGGAAGGAACGCAGCTTGCTCTTGTCGAGAAGATGGATATGTTCCTGTGAGTCCATGACCTGCACGGTGAAGCTGTCTTCGTTGAGGGTCACGCCTTTGATTTGCTTTCCGTCTGCGGTAACGGCATTTACGGCCAAATATTCCTGCGGAAATTCTTTGGTGGCTTCTGTCAGTCCCCAGGCCAGGCGGCGGCTCGGGTTGCGCACCGAATCGATGAGAGCTTCGCGAGTTCGCGATCCGCCGACGGAACTCAGGTCTGGACCGAGGCGTCCACCTTTTCCTTCGACCATGTGGCAAAGCGAGCAGTTCGCGTCGCCGTAGAAGAGATCCTTTCCGCGCGCAACGCTTCCTAAAGGTTTTGCTGGAGCCTTAACCTCCTGGGTGCGGATGTAGGTGATGATCTGCCAAATCTCGCGCTCGGTCATGCCGACGCCCTGACCGTTGGTGCCATTTGCCGGCATGGCTGTGCCGGCAATTCCGTTGCTGATGACCTGAAACATGTCGGCGTCGGAGTGCGTGTGCTTCTTAACGGCGCGAGTGAGGTCGGGGCCGCGTCCGCCGCCTCTGGCGCCGAGGCCGTGGCACAGAGCGCAGTTGATGCGGAATTCGTACTCTCCGGCCTTCGCGGCTTTGGCGTCGCCCGCCAACGGATTGCGGTCGTCAGCTTGGCTGGCCACCGCTAGAAACACGAATCCGATCAGAAGCACAAACTTTGTATGGGCCATGGGATCCAGCCTTCGTGGGAAATTGCCGCATTCTACGCCATGAAGTGGGGAATCAGGCGTTGGAAATCCCATGAAGCTCGGAGAAACCGGCACGATTCCCCGGCGGGACATGGCCGAGCGGCACCTGCCACCCTCACCTTTGGCTCTCTACACTGAAATTGCGGCGCAATTGTGCCGATGATTTCAGTGACGGACTGCTTTTTTGATTCGCGCAAGTTGCTGATGCTTCAGCCCTTCCAGCGAAAAGCCTGTGGCTGCGGAAGTCCGAGATGAGCGAGGACGCGGTAAGCAAATTCGCGGGCCATCTCATCCAAAGAAGCAGGGCGGTAATAGAACGCGGGGATGAGGGGAAAAATCGTCGCTCCGGCATCGGCGGCGCGGTACATGTTGCGGATGTGAATTTTGTTCAGCGGAGTTTCGCGAACGCAGAGGATCAACGAGCGTTTCTCTTTAAGAGAGACATCGGCGGCGCGCTCAATGAGTTGCGACGCAACACCGTTGGCGATTCGGCCTAAAGTTCCGACGCTGCATGGGATAACGACCATCGCGTCGGCCGGGTAAGAGCCGCTGGCAATGTTCGCTCCGATATCGGCGTTGGACTGAAGTTGGATTTTTCGGGCGAGTTGCGGAGTACGAGCGGTCGCGGCCGAGCCCAGGATTTGAGGGAGAAGGTTGGATCGGCCCTTGAGCCTGAGTTCTTCAGCCATGACGCGAAGAGCGCTGTCGGAGGCGATGAAATTTACGGTCTCGACGCGAACGTCGCGGAGAAGCGTGGCCAGGAAATGGCGCAGGAAGATGGCACCGCTGGCTCCGGTGGCGGCGACGGTCAGGTTCTTGGGAGGAAGGTTGGGCAAAGCATCTCCAGTCAGGATTTCGCTCGAACAACGGAGCATAGGGATTTGATGAATCGGAAGTCAAGGTAAGCGCACGAAGTTCGCAGCGTATGGCATCCACCACGCATCTACGGTCTCGACGCAGCGCCGCGCAGTTGCACGCGCTGGCGGGGGTCGAGCGTGAGATTCGGATGCAGGATTCTCATGGCAGGCGAAAATACCTGCGCGATTTTAACCGTGCATTCCGGAACTACGAGAAGCCGCTGACCGCCGAAGAACTCCGCACCACAACGTACGCGGCCGATGTTGTCCTGATTGGCGACTATCACGCCTTACCGGCGGCGCAACGGCAGGCGGCATCGTTGATTGAGCAGAGAGCGCTGGCTGGCGATCGCCCCGTTGTCCTTGGCGTTGAAACCATATTTGCCCGCGATCAACATATCCTCGATGAATGGTGGCGGCGAGAGATTGACGAGCAGGAACTCCGGCAACGAATTCGTTTTGATCTGGAATGGGGATATGAGTGGGCGCCGTTTTATGAGTTGCTAGTCGCGGCTCGTGATCATGGCGAAGGGCTTTACGGCCTCGATTGCATGCCGCGTGAAGATCTGCGCAGGATCGGGGCGAGGGACAAGCACGCTGCGTTGAAGATTCGCGAGATCCGGGAGCGCCATCCCGCAGCCGTGATCTTCGTGCTCTTTGGGGAATCGCACCTTGCTCCCGCGCACCTGCCGCGGGTTCTGCAACAACAACTTCCAGAAAATAAAATTCTCACTGTCCTGCAGAATGTCGATGCGCTGTACTGGCGCGCCGCAGGAGAGCAGGCGGATAAGATTGACGCGGTGCAGGTGAGCGATGACGTCGTCTGCGTATTTAATGCCACGCCGCTGGAGAAGTACGAAAGCTACCGGCTGTTTCTCGACCAGTGGAGCCGCTGCGACGATGGTCCGGACTTCGCGCCGACGATCTACAACCTGATCGACAGCCTGGCCAAGTTTCTTGAGATCAATCGTTACTCTCCGCACAATGGAACGCAGCCGAAATTTCTGGTTGATATGCTGCCGGAAGTTTATGGCGGAGCGTCAGATGCCTTGCTGCAACGACTGCTGTCGCGCAAGGGAATCAGCGAGCAGGACCGCGAATCCATGTTGGCCACGGTGGAGCAGCGCGGCAGTGCGTACCTGTCGGCAGTGAATGCGTTCTACATCCGTGAGTTCCAGATGATCCAGGCTTCTGAGGACGCGACTCGCTTTCTTCATCATGCTTGCCGCGGACTTCCCAATCGCTTGAACGGAAGTTTGGCCGCCGAGATTCCGGATAATGATCGGGTTCACATTCTGGATCGCTTGTATGCCCGGGTTGTGGAAGAGGTGGTGGCACTCTTCGGCTCGCGCGTATTGCATCCGTCGCGTCCGGCGCCCGAATTTACGAGCAATTCCCAACTGTCTCGCGCGGCGCTGGAAAAAGCACTGCTCGCCGCAGTGGACATCGACCCGGACGAACAGGAAGCGTGCGTGCAGCAATGGGGATATCGCATTGGGCAGCAAATCTACGATGCGTACCTGGCGGGGAAAGTGGCACCGACCAGCATTCGCAGGTTGTTCCTCATCCACCTGGACGAGCCGGGGGTCGCGCGAAAAGTTTGCGCCACTGTGATTGCAAAACTCCGCTCGATCGCGCGTCCGTCGTCGCGATCCGCACACGCCTGATCAGGAATCATTCACGAAGTGCTACTCTGGATTCGCTCCCATCTGAATGTCGGGGCAGATGAGCTATCGTGAACGCCGCATCCATCCGCAAACTCTTCGAGGAAGTCCGCAAGGGTAAGGTCACGCCCGATGAGGCCGTGGACCGCCTGCGCCACCTGCCTTTCGAGGATCTCGGCTTTGCCAAAGTGGATCATCACCGCGCTCTTCGTGTAGGAATGCCGGAGATTATTCTTGGCGAAGGGAAGACCCCGGCGCAGACTGCCGGCATTTTTTCGCGACTCGCCAAGCAGGGCGGAAACATTCTTGCCACTCGCGCCAACGAAAAGCAGTTTGCCGCCGTAAAGAAAAAAGTGCGCGGCGTCGAGTATCGCGAGCTTGCACGGGCGATTGTTCTGCAAAGAGATTCAACGAAGTACGGCAAGGGAATCATTGCCGTGGTTTCCGCGGGAACTAGTGACATTCCTGTGGCGGAAGAAGCGGTGGTCACCGCCGAGTTGATGGGGAATGAAGTCGAGCATTTTTACGATGTCGGTGTAGCCGGCATTCACCGTTTGCTGGCGAATCGCGAGGCCCTCACTAAGGCCCGCGTGGTGATCGTGTGCGCCGGGATGGAGGGCGCATTGCCCAGCGTCGTCGGCGGGTTGGTGGGAGTTCCGGTCATCGCAGTCCCGACAAGCATCGGTTATGGCGCTTCGTTCAAGGGGATGGCGGCGCTTCTCGGGATGCTAAATTCGTGCGCTTCTAACGTAAGCGTCGTCAACATCGACAATGGATTCGGGGCAGGTTACGTGGCCTCGCTGATCAATCGTTTGCCCTGATCTCGAAAATAGAGGAGTTCGTATGCCGAATGCTCTCGCTCCGGAAGTAAAGCAACTTGTCGATCGGCCGAACTTTGCCCACCTTGCAACGCTGATGCCTGACGGCTCACCTCAGTCGGTCCCAGTGTGGGTAGGCCGCGATGGAGATCGCCTAGTGATCTGTACCGGCGAAGTCTCACTGAAGGCCAAGAATACGGCGCGGGATCCGCGGGTCGCAATTTCCATCGTTGATTTTACGAACCCGTACGAGGAGGTTCAGATTCGCGGCCGTGTCGTCGAGCGCCGTCCGGACCCGGAGCTAAAAGTCATGGACCCAATTTCGCAAAAATACACCGGGAAGCCGTTTCCCATGCGCAAGCCTGAAGGCCGGGTTGCGTTGTTCATTGAGGTGGAAAAGGCGCGCTACACCAAGCTGCCGTTCGAGCACACACCGGGCAAATAAAACGGCGCAGCTTGCGCTGCGCCGCCTATGGTCACCGCTGACCTTGCCTTACGACTTGCCTGCCACTTCCAGTTTGTTCTCGACGCTGAAGGCTCCGAAGATCTGGCTGGCCCTCATTCCGGCAACGCTCTTATCGGCATTGTTATCCACGGACCCGTACAGAGTGACGTGTCCATTGGCCACAATGATGCGGATCGGCCGCGCCGGATCCATCGCATAACGGCTTAACATTGGATCGCGATAAATCGCACGCATGGCACGCACGCGGATTCCGTCGTCGAACATCGAGACGGGCGCCACCGAAACGTTGTCGATCACATCCTTCACACCGGGCATATTGGCGATGTCCGCCAAGGCTTCGTCGCGGCCTACGCCGGTTCGATCCTGGCCTTCCACCGTGACCACGCCATCTTTCACGCCGAGGGCGAAGAAGTCGAACGTGTTGTCATATCCGACGCGAACGTAGCGCAGCTTGGTCGCCAACTTATCTTCCAGTTGCGCATCGGAGACGTTGGGACCGTCCACAACAATTTGGTTTCGGACACCCTGGACATTGGCCGTTTTCCGGGCAGCCTTCGCCGCGTCCAACTTGCGCTGGTAGAGATCGACCGTGCCGGTGAGGGTCACGATGCCATCTTCAGTCTTCGCAGTTACGCCGCTGAGCTGCTTTTTCGAAGCGAGCTTGTGCTCCACATTGGTTTGAATTTGGTTGTCGTAGCGGGACGCCGATCCGGTCTCGGCCACGAGCGTTACGCTCAGGAGGCCCACCGCGAACAGAGAACCCGCCAATGCCATCCAGCTTTTGTTCCTTCTTACAGTCATAAAGGTCACCTCCGACCTTGACGAATCTTTACTAATTAACTGCTTGGTTAATTGATTCGATGCGGGTGACGTAGGGTGGGATGCATGAGCCACCGTCCAGAAAACACAGGCTTTACAACCTGTTTACAACGCAACTTCTGGCGAGCTTGAGGGTTGTCATTCGATGCCTCAACGAGTGCACGGTGGGCAAGTCTGGCGTGATCAAGGCTAAGGAATAAAGCGTGGACGGCGTACGCAGTGGGCTGTGACCCATTTGAGGTTGCCCGGTTTTGGGATTACCCCGGTAACTTTCGACGAGGTACGGGGCGCTCTACTCTATGAACTGCGGCTTTCGGAGGGGGAAACTCGCTACATGGGGCAACGTGTCACTGAATCCGGACGGCAAGATTTGGCTCGTGCCAGCCGGCTGAAGAAAGCCCTGGCCAGCAAAGCCCCTCCCAACTTCCTGGTCTCGGATTCTGCCCCGGCGTCCGCGAAAATTTCGTGCCCGGAAAGTTCCTGCGCTGCCCCGCCACTCGAAGCATTGGCTGCCGCTCCAAAGAAATCAATTAATCATCTGAATTTTCTTGAACAGATGTCTCAGGCATCGCCTGATGCCCTATGCATGGCTGGCCTCGATCACCGGGTATTGTGGGCCAATGAAACATTTGTGCAGATGTTTGGCTTCGAAGTATCGGAAATCCTTGGCGAGTTGCTGGAAAATCTCGTGGTATCGCCGGATCGCCTGGCGGAGTCGAACTGGGTGAGTGAAACCCTTTCAAGAGGCGAGCGCGTTCACCTGGAAACGAAACGGCGGAAGAAAGATGGAAGCATCATCATTGTGGCGCTCTCGTGCGGCCCACTTCTTTCCGATGGACAAGTGGCGGGATTTTACGCGGGTTATCGCGATGTTTCCGATCGTAAGCGAGTGGAAGCGCTGAGTTCCGCCCTTTACCGCGTGGCGGAGAAGAGCAGCAGCGCGCAGGACTTGCAGCAGTTTTTTGCTTCCGTGCATGGAATCGTCGACGAACTCATGTATGCGAGGAATTTCTACATCGCCTTGTACGATCCTGCAAACGATCTTCTGACATTTCCATACTTTGTAGATGAGCAGGATTTCGCGCCGTCCCCCAAGAAGCTGGGACGCGGCCTGACCGACTATCTCATCCGGACCGGGGAACCTCTTCTCGCGACGCCTGAAGTGTTGCAGACGATGGAAGAGCGCGGCGAAGTCGCCCGCAACGGCTCGCGCTCTTTGGACTGGATGGGAGTTCCGCTCCGTGTCAATGGCAACACGTTTGGCGCGCTCGTGGTGCAGACATACTCGGAAAATATCCGATACGGAGAGCGCGACAAGGAAGTGCTAACTTTTGTGGCGAGGCAGTTGGCCAGCGCGGTTGAGATCAAGCGAAATGAACAGGCGCTGCGCCGTTCGGAGGCGCGCTACCGCTCGCTGGTACAGAGTTCGGTGTACGGAATTTATCGATCCAGCCTTGAAGGGCGGTTTCTTGATGTAAATCCCGCGCTGATCACGATGCTGGGCTACGGATCGGCGGAAGAAGTTCTTCTGCTCGATCCGGAAAAAGATGTTTTCGCTCAGCCGGAGGAGCACTCGCGGCTGATCGCCGAATTCAAGCAGGCCGGGCGTCTCGACGGATTTGAGGTGAAGTGGAAGCGGAATGACGGCGGGACGATCACGGTACGGATCAGCGGTCGAGCGGTGAGCAGCGCCGACGAGCCTGCGGATGTGCTGGAAGCGATCGCGGAAGATGTGACCGATCGTCGCGCGTTGGAAGACCAGTTCCGGCAGGCTCAGAAAATGGAAGCCGTGGGGCGTCTCGCGGGGGGCGTCGCGCACGACTTCAACAATCTTCTGATGGTTATCAGCGGATATGCAGAAGTAATTCTCGCGCAGCTTCCGGTCGACAATCCTCTGCACGAAAAAGGACGCGCAATTCAGCTCGCGGCCGATCGCGCCACCACATTAACGCGCCAGTTGTTAGCGTTCAGCCGAAAACAGCTGCTGGAGCTGAAGGTCGTCGACGTCAACGCGATTGTGCAGGACATGGAGCGATTGCTTCGTCCGCTGATCGGCGAGAACGTGGAGTTGCTGACGGTGCTTGCGCCGGAAGCAATCCACACGCGGGCGGATGCGGGCCAGTTAGAACAAGTTCTGATGAACCTTGTCGTCAATGCCAAGGATGCGATGCCGACCAGCGGGAGACTCACCATCCGAACGAAGAGCATCGTGATGGACGAGAGTCAAAGGCGGGGACAACAATTCATCCGCCCTGGCGACTACGTGATGCTCTCAGTGAGCGACACGGGCATGGGCATGGACAAGGAAACCCAGTCGCGCATTTTCGAACCTTTTTTCACGACGAAAGAAAAAGGCAAGGGCACGGGGCTCGGCCTCTCCACTGTCTATGGAATCGTGAAACAGAGCGGCGGATATGTCGTGGTGCAAAGCGAAGTGGGACGCGGCTCAAGCTTCCACATTTATTTGCCGCAAGTGCAGGGAACGGCGGAGAAGCATCCGGTCCCGGCTCCAGATTCTTCCACGGGAGGAACGGAGACGATCCTGTTGGTTGAGGATGAGGAGTCTGTGCGCCAACTGGTTCGGGACACGCTCAGTTCTCGCGGCTACCGCGTCCTCGAGGCCGAAAGCGGCGAAGCCGGGCTGGACGTGGCGGGCAAGCATCTAGGCAAAATTCACCTGCTCATCACCGATGTGGTTATGCCGGGCATCAGCGGCAGGGAACTGGTAAAGCAGCTAACCGAAGGCCGCCCCGAGACCAAGGTTCTCTATCTTTCCGGATACACGGAAGATGCCATCTTGAACGATGGCTCCATCGACATCGGCACTGCCTTTTTGCAGAAGCCATTCAGCCTGCAGAACCTTTCCCGTAAGGTACGCGAAGTCCTCGCCTAGCCAAACCACCCGAAAATCGTCGTGAAACTTTTTCTCCGCGATTGCGTCCTATTGGATTGAAGATAGGAATGCGCGACAATCCGTCTGTAGAACGGATTCCGTAGTACAACTGGGGTTCGAATGCTTATTAAGAAAGCAGCAGATATCCGGTGGTCCGAGGTTACACCCAAGAGCGTGTACCTAAATCGCCGCAAGTTCCTGGCTGGAATGGCGATGGCAGGAGCGGCAACGGCTACGGGACTGCGATTGCGCGATACAGTTTCCCCTTCTACTATCGCGCTTGCCAGCAACAAGATCGATGGCATCAAGAAGAGCCTGTTCAGCACGACGGAGACGGTGACTCCGTACAAAGACGTCACGCATTACAACAACTATTACGAATTCTCGACCACGAAGGAAGAACCTGCCGACCTCGCCAAGAATTTTCGAACCCGCCCGTGGAAGGTGAAGATAGATGGTTTGGTGGATAAGAAGCAGGAACTCGATGTTGACGCGATCATCAAAATGAGCGCCCCGGAAGAACGCATCTACCGGCACCGCTGCGTCGAGGGATGGTCGATCGTGGTGCCATGGGTAGGCTTCTCGCTGAGCGAACTGATAAAGCGCGTGAACCCCACCAGCAAGGCGAAGTATGTTGAGTTCACGACGCTGATGGACATGACGCAAATGCCGGGGCAGCGCCGCCAGGTTTTGGAGTGGCCCTACGTGGAAGGGCTGCGCATGGACGAGGCGATGCATCCATTGGCGTTGCTTTGCTTTGGCATGTATGGTGAAGAGCTGCCGAACCAGGATGGCGCGCCGATCCGGATTATCCTGCCGTGGAAGTATGGCTTCAAGAGCGCGAAGGCCATCGTGCGCATCCGTTTCACCGACAAACAGCCGGTGAATACATGGAATATTTCTGCGCCGAGAGAGTATGGCTTCTATGCGAACGTCAATCCGAATGTGGATCATCCGCGATGGAGCCAGGCAAAGGAGCGCAGGCTCGGCGAATTTCTCAAACGTCCTACCTTGATGTTCAACGGGTATGATCAGGTCGCGAGTCTGTACAGCGGAATGGATCTGCGGAAAGACTACTAACTCTTCGGCTCCGACGTTGCTTCATCCGGCACGCAATACGTTTTCATGCTGAAATTCCTGAAACCTGCCGTATTTCTCGCGTGCCTTGGGCCTCTGGCACTGCTGAGCTGGCGCGGGTTTCACTCGGACCTTGGCGCGAATCCTCTCGAAGCGATCACGCACAACACGGGGACCTGCACGCTTGTGTTCCTGTTGATCACGTTGTCCATCACGCCGCTGAGAAAGATCACGCGGCAGTATTGGTTGATCGGCTTTCGCCGCATGCTTGGACTATTCGCTTTCTTTTACGGCACGCTGCACTTGATGACGTACCTGTGGTTCGATAAATCCTTCGATGTTCACGAGATCGTCAAGGACATCGCCAAGCGCAAGTTCATCACCGCGGGCATGACGGCATTTGCACTGATGATTCCCCTGGCGCTCACTTCGACGAAGTGGGCGATCCGCAAATTGGGGGGAAAGCGCTGGCAATCTCTGCATCGACTCATCTATTTCAGTGCAGCTGCGGGCGTAATCCACTACATATGGCTGGTGAAGGCAGATCTTAAGACGCCGCTGGAGTTTGCGGCGGTGTTGGGGATACTGCTGCTTTTCCGATTGGTCACTTGGCTGCGGGGACGGAAACCGGCCGTGGCCGACGTGGCGCTTTCACGGAGCTGAGAGTTGCGGTACGCGATCCGCCAAAAAATAACGGCCCGCATCGTGAAACCGATGCGGGCCGCGCACTCTGAGGGTTGTTATTGCTTCGGCAGAATGTGGTGCAGGCCTTTGACCGCCGGACCACGCTTATGCGGGATCACTCCCATCATTGGCAAACTGGTAGGCCGTGCGGTGGAAATCTGCGCGGCGCTATTCGTTGGAGTAGTCTGCAGTTGGATTGAGCCTAAGGTAGCCTGGCCCGGATCGGTGGAGATGAAAAGCAACGTCGAGCTGTCCACAGCGTAGAAGAACATGCTCTGCAAGCCAGAACTGAGCGTAGCGGTACCGAAGCCGCCCGTGCCGGTCGTGTAGGTACCACCGAAGTTAGCCGTTCCGATGGAACCTCCGTCGTTTTCATCCAAGAGTCCCGACCATGTGTTGGTCGAGGTCTTGAATTCCGCGATTTCGTCGACTTCCACTCCGTTGGTGACGTCTTCCCCGGTCAGGTTCATGCCATAGCCCTGCGAGGCCGCGATGGCCGCGCCCGACTGTTGCGTGAGTGCGATTCCGCTCGCGAATCCTGCATTCAAGCCGGTATCAACTTGCAGCAGCAGGAGCCCTCCGCTTGATGGGTACGCCGCGAACGTCGTTCCGCCAAGGAAGCCGGTCATCGACAACAGATAGCGGCCATCGCCGCTGGACGAGAACGATCCGACGAAGGTGGATGGAGTGGTGGTGCCATTGTCCACGAATCCGGCATCGTTGACGTCTTGCGATCCGCTGGTGATGAGGCTGGTGCCATCGGAAGCCATCACGCCTCCGGTGACAAATAGATTGCCGGTTGTATCCAGCCCTTCGGTGTTGAAGACCAGATTGCCCGACGGGAACGAGGCGCTGGGCTGGCTGAGCATGTCTCCAACCAGGATCGCCTGACCGTCGCTCTCTACCAGCTTCAAGTGGGTAGAGTCGATGGCGTAGACGTCAAAGCCAAAAGTCCCGAACGAAGTCGACAGCGTGGCAATGCCGGGTGCGCTGCCTGCCCCGACGATCACCGAGCCGCTTAGAGCCAGTTGAGTAGTCGGAGTCGAGCCATAGTTGAAGTCTTCGACTCCGGCGGTGATATTTCCGGTGGAATCGAGGGTGAAAGCGCCGACGGTGGCGAGGGGATTGGTCCCGGTGTCGCCTCCCGCGAGACTGAATGCATACGGCGTGGAGGCCAGTGCCGCCTGCGTGACCGTGTTGGGTTGAAGATCTAGTGTGCCGCTGCCAGTACCGTTTCCGTCGAACTGGACGATTAGACCGTGCGAGCTCGAGGTCAGGACGAAGTCGACATCCACTTCAAAAGCTACGCTGGAAGTGGTTGTGATCATCAGTCGTGCCGAGCCGCGACCGTCACTTGAAATCTGGTAGGTGCTATTGCTGCCAATAGCAGAAGCTGGTGCTGGACCTGCGGGATCGTCGAGATCGAGGAATCCGCCCGAAATCGTGCCGGCCGTGCAACCGCACGCCACGAAGGAGCCGGCTAGCGCGTACGTGCCGTTAGCGTCAGCGCCTGCGACGGAAAAGGTGTAAGTACCGTTAAGGTTGCTGTTGCTGAATCCGCCGCTTGGAGGCGGAGTCGCGCTGTGCGTGCCTGAGCCTCCGCACGCGACCAGAAACGCGAGAGAGAATAAAGCAATGATGGGCAGAATATAGCGAGTGCGAAGCGACATGGACATCCCCCTACAGAAGGTTGGCGCAGAATCGGGTCTTCTGGGCTCAGAGTAGCACGCGTAAGTTGCCGTCTGAGTTAACCCGAATCTAGAGAATTAGTAGCGCCGGGGAATGAAAATTCTGGTTTTACAATTCTTTAAGATTTGATCAATCACAAAACAAAACTGTGATGGCGAGGCAACCTTTCAGGGATGAACTTCCGCTTCCTGTTCTGAAAGCCGTCGGAGAGATTCTTCGTATGGAGCTCGGGCGATCCCTTTCTCAGTTACGATGGCGGCGACGTATTTTGCCGGAGTTACATCGAAAGCGGGATTTTCCACTCCGACGCCGTCTGGCACCATCTGCTTACCAGCGATGTGAGTGACTTCTCTTCCATTTCTCTGTTCGATGGGAATCTGGCTGCCATCGGGACAGGCGAGATCGACCGTCGAGATCGGCGCGGCGACATAAAACGGAATGCCGTGTTCCTTCGCGAGGATGGCGACCGTGTAAGTGCCAATCTTGTTGGCCACGTCGCCGTTGGCGGCGATGCGATCGGCGCCGACGACAATCGCGCCGATTTTTCCTTGCTTCATCATCGCTCCTGCCATGTTGTCGGAAATCACAGTGGTGGGGATACCGTCCTTCATCAATTCCCATGCGGTCAGGCGGGATCCTTGCAGGAACGGGCGAGTTTCATCCGCATAAACGTGAATCTTCTTCCCCTGCTCGACTGCTGCGCGAATCACTCCCAGAGCTGTTCCATATCCCGCGGTTGCCAGCGCGCCCGCATTGCAGTGCGTGAGCACTCCACCTTCATTGGGCATAAGCGTGGCGCCGTGGCGGCCCATCGCCTGATTGGCGGCGATATCTTCAGCGTGCATGCGCTGAGCTTCTTCAATCAGATCCTGCTTGATTTGTGCGATTGGCCGGATGCGAATGCGCTCGAACTTTTCCTGCATGCGCCGGATCGCCCAAAACAAATTCACCGCCGTGGGCCGCGTCTTGCCAATCAGGTCACAAATTTCGTCAAGGTCGCGCTTCAAGTCGCCGTTGGATTCCGCCTTGGAGTTATTGACTCCGAGGGCAATCCCCATAGCGGCGGCGACGCCAATGGCGGGTGCTCCGCGCACCACCATATTGCGGATGACATCCGCGACCTGTTCGTGCGTCTTGCAAGTGACATAGACTTCTTCCGTAGGCAGCTTCGTCTGATCGATGAAGCGCACACCCTTGTCGGTCCACTCGAGAGTTTGAATCATAAGTTAGGTTTTCTGAATTCTGGCCGCTCGGATTTCAAGCTCCAGCTTTCGTCTTCGTTATTCTGCGAGATGTGCTGCTTGCGGACGTCGTTGGCCGTAAAGATCGAAATGAATGGCGCGGGAGCGGCGGCTTTTTCGACATTTGGGCGGCCTTTTGCCTCTTCGCGCTCTACCAGGCACATCACGCCAACGATTTCGAATCCGAACTCGCGTGCGGCTTCTATGGCCTGGACCGTCGAGGATCCGGTGGTACAGACATCGTCGACGATGACCACGCGCGCGCCCTTGTCGCGAAAGCCTTCGATGCGTTGCCCTGTGCCGTGCTGCTTTTCCGCCTTACGAACCAGGAAGCCGTTGATCTCTTCGCTTACCACCGACACAGCAACCACGATAGGATCTGCGCCCATGGTCAGGCCGCCAATCGCTTGCACGTTCCAATTTCGGTTCTTGATCTCTTCGAGGAAGACTTCGCCGGTCAGGCGCGATCCCTTGGCATCGAGCGTTGTGGTGCGGCAGTCGATGTAGTAGTCGCTGGTGCCGCCGGAAGAGAGTTTGAATTCACCCAGCCGGAAGGACTTGTGAGCAAGCGTGCTCAGTAGATTCTGACGCGCGGATAACATGAAAATCTACGATATCACGATGAGCGCTATGCGGGCTTTCGAGCGGACATGTGAGCCGATGCAGGCGGCGAACCGCGCTCTGTGCATGTTAACCTGAACGCTAGGTGAGCGTTGCGAATGGTGCGCTATTTCGAATCCGATCATTATTTCGATCTGATCATTCGCTGAGGCTCTCGCTCCTGTTGGATTGAGGTATGCCATTGTCGAACGTTCGTGTGAATCAAGCGTCTTCGCGTTTCTTCATTTTCATCGTCCTCCTCGCCTTCTCGCTGCCTTCATTTGCCCAAGGCACTCGGACCTGGGAGCAGTCGAAATTTGAGGACTTGATCAAGGGAACCGCGTCGGGAGTCGCCGTCCGCAGTAACGGCGGGTTGGAACTTGCGCCATCGTTCAAGCTGTTGTATTCGACGCCGTCCACTTACATTTGGGCAATCGCCGCCGATGACGCAGGGAACATCTACGCCGCTGCAGGATCGCCCGCGCGGGTCTATCGCATCACTCCCGATGGCAAGATGGCGATCATCTTCGAACCGCAGGAATTGCAGGTGCAGTCGCTGGAAGTAGGGCCCGGTGGCGCGATCTATGCCGCTACGGCGCCGGACGGCAAGGTCTACAAGATCGAACACAAAGCCGGGGAGAAAGCTGATACCGGCAAACCTGACACGAAGACCGCCGACAGCGCCGATAAAGATCCGGCCAAACCGAAGCTGGATTTGTCCTGGAGTTCCTCCGTCTATTTCGCGCCGGGAACGAAATACATTTGGGACCTGGCATTCGATAAGGCAGGGAATCTGTACGTGGCCACGGGAGATCGCGGCGAGATTTACAAAGTCACTCCGAAAGGCGAGCACACGCTTTTCTTCAAGAGTGACGAGACACATATCCGGGTGCTTGCCTTTGACGCTCCGGGAAATTTGATTGCCGGCACCGATGGCAGCGGACTGGTCTATCGCATCTCTCCGGCAGGAGAAGGTTTCGTTCTCTATAGCGCTCCCAAGAAGGAAATTACCGCGCTTGCTCTGGACGCGTCGGGAAACATTTATGCGTCTGGTGTAGGCGAGAAGCGGGCCTCAGGCGGACCGGGGTCGACGGGAACTGGTTCGATGCTGCTCGTGACTCCGAATCCCGCGACGCCGATCGTTCAGCCGGGCGCCGGACCGACGACAACGCCCAGCACAATCCAGATTGGTTCGTTTCCTTCTCCCGGTGGTGGCGCAAGCGGCGGTTCCGATGTCTACCGCATTTCCGTTGACGGCTCCCCAGCGCGTATTTGGAATTCGCACGACGACATCGTTTATGCGCTTGCCTTCGACTCACAAGGAAAACTTCTAGCGGGCACGGGGAATCGCGGGCATATTTTCGCAATCAACGGTCCGGAGGAATACGCGGATCTCTTGAAGGCCCCGGCCTCGCAGGTGACGAGCTTTGCGAAAGCTCCCGGCGGCGGCCTTTATGCCGCAAGCAGTAACCTGGGCAAGATCTTTGTGGTTGGGCCCGGACCAGAGACGCAGGGATCGTATGAAAGCGATGTTTTCGACGCGAAGATATTCTCACGGTGGGGACATGCGGATTTCCGCGGCGCTGGAAATGTCGATCTTCTCGCGCGCAGCGGAAATGTCGACAATCCAGATCGCAATTGGAGTCCGTGGAAACAGGTGGAACCAGGCAAGGATGCATCGATTGGAGTTCCCGCAGCTCGTTACGCGCAATGGAAGGCGATTCTGCATTCGGGAAGCGCAAAGCCCGCGGTCGACACAGTTACGCTGAACTACCTGCCGAAAAATGTTCCTCCCGAGATTGACGATGTCTTGGTGCAGATCGGCGTGCGCTACCAGCCACTGTCAAAATCGACCGGACTGACGCTTGGAAACGACATCAGCGGGTCCACGGGAAGCCACTTCGAGTCGCCGGTCCCGAGCACGCATGATCGGGATTCGATCGGCGTGAAATGGAATGCCCACGATGAGAACGACGATCAATTGACGTATTCGGTTTATTACAAGGGCGACGGCGAGACACGCTGGCTGCTGCTGAAAGATAACCTCAGCGACAAGGCCTATTCGTTCGACGCAAGCCTGATTCCCGACGGGGGTTACACGATCAAAGTGACCGCGTCCGATTCACCCTCGCATTCGCCCGGCGATGCACTGAGCATTTCTCGGGAAAGCCGACGCTTCGAAGTCGATACGACTGCTCCGAGAATTGAGAACCTTGCGGCGACGTCGGAGAATGGACAGATTCATGTGCATTTTCGCGCGCAGGACGGATTTTCATCCATCAAGCGCGCGGAATTTTCCGTCGATGCCGGCGACTGGAAATACGTGGAGCCCACTGGACAACTTTCCGATTCGAAAACCGAAGACTACGACTTCAAAGTGCCGGTCGAGCCGGGCAAAGAAGCGAGCGAACACGTCGTGGTCGTGCGCGCTTATGACAAGTACGACAATATGGGAGCGGCGAAAACAGTGATCCACGGCAAGTGATGCGCACAGCCGCGGGAATTTCTCGCGGCGCTTCTGGAATCGGGACATGTCCGAAAGGCCTCTTTCGGATGCGGCAATGATCGCGCAGAATCACTTCAGTTATGAGCCGCCCCGGATCAGGCTGGAAACTCCCCCTGCTGCTCTTAACTCTGTTTGCGCTGATTGCCAGCTTCACAGCCTGCTCCGGGATCTCAACTTCAGGAACGAACAGCGGCGGCACCGGCGGTTCCGGGGGCAACGGCTCCGGCGGAAGCGGCGGCGCTGGCGGAACCGGTGGCAGCAACCTCGCCTGCAATGGCATGTCTCTTGGACAAGGCGCCAGCCTTAACGGCTTCGTTCCTTTTACGAGTAGCAGTCTGTGGAACACCGATGTTTCTTCCGCGCCCGTCGACCCGAATTCCAACTCCCTCATCGCGAACTGGGTCGGCTCGGTGAATGTCCATCCCGATTGGGGGAACGATCCGACCTACGGCATTCCCTATGTGGTGGTCGATGGAACGCAGTCGCTGGTGGGCGTCAATCTTCAGGCTTATGGCGACGAGAGCGATCCCGGGCCGATGCCAATTCCGGCGAGCGCTCCGGTGGAAGGCGGATCGTCGAGTTCAGGAGACCGGCATGTGCTGGTTCTCGACAATGCGAACTGCTTCTTATATGAGTTATTCAACTCGTCGATAAACTCGGACGGAAGTTGGAACGCCGATTCCACTGCCGTGTGGGATCTCCTGAGCGACGAACAGCGGCCGTATACGTGGACATCTGCCGATGCGGCGGGGCTGCCGATCTTCCCCGGGCTCGTACGCTATGACGAAGTCGCAGCGGGCAGCATCAATCACGCATTTCGATTCACCCTCCCGAAGTCGCGAGCCGCGTTTACTCCCCCGGCCTCGCACTGGGCGGGAAATACGAGCGATGCGAGCGCGCCGCCGATGGGAATGCGGCTGCGTTTGAAATCCAGCTTCGACATTTCAGGATTCGACACGCAGATGCATGTCATCCTCACGGCGATGAAGCACTATGGATTGATACTCGCCGATAACGGTAGTTCGCTCTACGTGACGGGCGTGTCGGACAGCCGCTGGGGCTCGGATCTTAATACGCTGAAGACGGTGCCTGCGTCCGCGTTTGAGGTCGTACAGATGAGCCCGGTGTACACGAGCGCGAACTATCCGACGGGGGCTGCGCCTACAATCGGCAGCTTTACCGCCTCGGCATCGCATGTTTCGTCGGGAGGCAGCGTGACGCTTTCGTGGACGACCGGGAGTGCAGACTACGTGATTGTCACTCCTGGGCCTGGTGCGCTGCGCGATGCGAGTGTGACTATCAATCCAACAGCGACGACCACCTACACGCTCTCTGCGACCAATCAATTCGGACGCACTACATCGACCGTCACCGTCAGCGTTCCGTAACGCTATTCCACTGCGAGATAGACGTAGCGGAAGATGAAGAGCACGGTCAGAATCCAAATGACGGGGCTGATTTCGCGAAATTTCCCAGCGGCGACCTTTACCAACGTGTAAGAGATCAAACCAAGACTCAGACCAGTGGCGATGCTGAAGGTTAGGGGTGTCGCGAGAAGCGTGACGAATGCGGGAATGGCTTCGGTGAAGTCCGCCCAATCGACGCGTCCGATCGATTCGGTCATCAGCGCCCCTACCACAATCAGCGCTGGAGCAGTGGCGTACCCGGGTATCGCGGCGGCGAGAGGTGCGCAGAATGCGGCCAGCAAAAATAAGGCTGCGACAAAAATGTTGCTGAGCCCGGTTCGGGCGCCGGCAGCGACTCCCGCGGCGCTCTCGATGTAACTGGTGACGGTGGAGGTCCCTGCAATTGCACCGAAGATCGTGCCAATCGCGTCAGAGATCAGAGCTCGTCCCACGCGAGGTATTTTCCCATCTTTCACAAAGCCGCCCTGCTCGCACACTCCGACCAGAGTGCCGACGTTGTCGAAGAGGTCGACGAATAGAAATACGAAGATGATTTCGAAGAGCCCGAGATGGAGAGCGCCGCGCAGGTCCAGCTGAAGCCATGTTGAGGACGGATGCGGCAGAGAGAACACCGCAGTCGGCCACGAAGCCATGCCGCGAAGAATGCCGAGCAGGGTGGTCGCCAAAACTCCGATCAGGATCGCGCCCGTGATCTTGCGGGTCATCAGGACGAGCATGATCGCCAAACCCACGCAGGCAAGTTGAGCTTCGTGATTGCTGAAACTTCCCAGGCTCACGAATGTCGCTGGGTTGGCAACGACGAGATCCGCATTACGCAAGCCGACGAACGCAATGAACATTCCGATTCCGCCAGCCGTCGAATGCTTCAGGCAGTTTGGGATGCCATTGACGATTTGTTCGCGAACGCGCGTCACCGTCAGGACGAGGAACGCCACCCCGGATAGAAAGATGACGCCGAGCGCGGTGCGCCACGGAACGTGCATCCCCAGGCAGACAACGTAGGTGAAATACGCGTTGAGGGACATGCCTGGTGCGAGCGCGATCGGATAGTTCGCATAGAACCCCATGACGAGAGTGGCGATGGCTGCGGAAAAGCATGTCGCGAAGACGACGCCGTCGATGGGCATTCCCGCTTTCGCGAGAATCTGGGGATTCACGACGACGATGTACGCCATCGTGATGAAGGTCGTCAGTCCGCCGAGGAATTCGCTGCGGACGGTGGTTTGATTTTCTTTGAGACGAAAGAAGCGTTCGATCAAACGCGATCCTTCATGGCGCCGAATGAAACGGTCATTCTACGGCATGAATTGCCTTCGATCAGTATCGATTTCTTGATGCGAGGGATCAGGGAGAGAGCTTCTCGCCCTCGGCGGTCGTGCCTGAAGCGCCCTGCAAGCTCGCACTTGAAATTGAATTTAGCTCTCCGGCGTTGCGCAGTTCGGGGAACCACCATGCCCAGAGAGCGATGACTACGAGAGTGCCGACACCTCCGAGAATGACGGCGGTGACAGTGCCGAACCACTGGGCCGTCACTCCAGATTCGAACTGGCCAAACTCATTTGAGGTGCCGATGAAGATCATGTCGACGGCGGTGACGCGGCCTCGCATCGCGTCGGGCGTGGCTAGCTGAGTAAGCGTGGCGCGGATGATGACGCTGATCATGTCGCTCGCACCTAACAGGAAGAGTGCGATCAAGGAGAGGACGAGGCTGCGTGAAACTCCGAAGACGATCGTGAAGATTCCGAATCCCCCGACCGCCCACAGCAGGATAGGCCCGGATTTTCCACGCAAGGGCCAGTGAGCCAATGCAACTGCCATCACCGCTGCTCCCGACTCCGGGGGCGGTTCGAAGCAATCCCAATCCCCACGGGCCCGTGTGCAAAATCTCTCTTGCGTAGACAGGCAGCAGGGCCACCGCTCCGCCGAGCAGAACGGCGAAAAGATCCAGGGAAATTGCGCCAAGGATCAACTTTTTATTCCAGATGTAGTGCAGACCCGCGAAGACCGTCTTCAGGCTCATCGGTTCGCGCGGACGGGCCTTCACTTCGGGCTTGATGCGGAACGAAGACAATGTCGCGCCGACTGCCGTTACCGTGGCGATGACATAGACCGCCGATGGGCCGTGGAAAGCTGCGTAAAGAATTCCACCAAACGATGGGCCGAGAATCGTTGCTGCCTGGAAGATGCTGGCATTCCAAGCGACAGCGTTGGGGAAGTGAGCTTCGGGAACGAGTTGCGGGAGAATGGCCCGGCTGGCGGTGGAATTGAACGACCGCACGATTCCGATCAGAACGAGCACCACGTAGATCGAAGTAATCGATGGCTTGCCGCGCTCCGCTAGGGTCAGCAACAGCGCGAAGCAAACAGCGTATCCGGCGTAACAGGCCGACAGCACGGTTCGGCGCTCGTAGCGGTCCGATGCGTGGCCGGAGATGGGGAACAGCAAGATCGCGGGAAGGAATTGCGCGAGGCCGACGTAGCCTAAATCGAGCGGCCGCTTCGTGATCTCGTAAACCTGCCAGCCCACGGCCACAGCCTGCATCTCGACCGCTGCCACGATAAGAAAACGAGCGATTTGGAACAGCACAAATCCGGGATGGGTGAACGCGGCTCGTCCGGCTCTGGAGTCGGCAGTGGCGGGCATTGCTTCTACTCTGACACAAAAAAATGTGGATGTGCCAAAGTGAGCTATGTTTTGTGTTGGAAAGACTGAGGCTTAGGATTTTTCGGATGTCAGATACATGACGAGTCCACTGAGAAGCGCCACCGCGGCGATGCCGGGGACGAGTAGCATCAGGTTCCAGTCGAGCTGAGCCGGCAGTGCGTGCAGGTACCGCGATGGCGTAAATTCTGACCACCATGTGGACCAGCGCAGTCCATGACTGTATTGCGATGCGACAAAGATGACCGCCACGGCCACGTTGACCAGAACAGCGAAAGTTTGTGCCACTGTGATGGGACGGCTGACGCGTGTCGCTACCTGGCTCCGGTGACGTAGTTGCGCCTTCCACCAGATCAGGCCGGGAGCGCCTGCCGGAGCTTCTTTCACTGATTCAGTCTTTGCCTGCTGGAAGGCTTGCGTGACGAGAACCAGATCGCCGCAGCTTCTGCACTCGCCAACGTGGGAGCGAAGTTCGGGCGTGCATCCCTCTGGCCAGTGGCCGCTTCGCAGGGCCTGGCTGACTTCGTTCTCGAAGCTGCAACTGCGGAGCCTCACGCTTTCCTCCTGTCTTCAAGCGTTTGCTGCCGGAGCATACGGGCGATCTTTCGCCGCGCCCGGAAGAGGAGCAAGCGAATGCTGGCAGAGTTCAGTCCAGTGATCTCGGCGATCTCATGGTGGGAGTAGCCCTCGGCATGAGCCAGCCACAAGAGCTGGCGCTCGCGGGGACGCATGCGCGCGAGGGCAGGATCCAGAACGTTTCGCGAATCCACGCGGGAAAGCTCATCGCGAGCGGCGAGATGTTGCTCGGGAACGTCATCGATCGATGCTGCCCGCGGCCTCCGCCAGTGGTCCCGCAAGAGATTGGTCGCGATGCGATACAGGTAGCGGCGGTAATTTACCTCGCCGCCTTCCGGCTTCTCAGCACAGAGGAAGCGGAGGTAGCTTTCCTGCGCCATATCTTCGGCGAGGGCGACATTGCCGGAGATCCTGACGAGGTAGGCTCGCAGGGCCGGCGCAGAGCGCTGGTAGAAGCCGGCAAAAGCATCGCTGTCCATGGGCGGATCGTTTGTTCGCGATGCCACGCGAGCCTCGAGATTCGAAATGGCGTATTCGGCGTTCGTATCGTCTTTCCTCATGGCTGCGATCCAGAACCGCCGCTAACGGCAAGCAGGTCGATGGATGAGGCAGCGAATTTAGTTCAGCTTTGCGGACCGTTCTCAGGCATCAAGCCGAGATGCCGTGCCAGGGCCCAAGTCACTCCCGCCGAAATGATAAATCCGAGGCCAGGCATCAGCACGACAATTCCGAGAACGAGGAGGACGCCATGAGCTTCCGGCAGGCTGCCGCGCAATGACAGCAGTCCGATGCCGAGCAAGCTCATCACAATTCCGATCTGCAGCGGCGTAAGTACCCGCGCTACCGGACTGGGTACTGGCTGTGCATGCTCGAAGCCCACAGCGATGGGAGTCGCTTCGAGGAAGCGCTTTCCTGCGTCGGTGTTCATGTAAGTCAGAACTTCCTGGGAGGTACCGAAGCGATCGATGAGTTTCCCGTGCACATCCGTCTGCAGCTTGAAAATGCGGCTCCAGCGCCGGTTCTCGAGGAAGACGTGGGTGAGCCACAGCAGCGCACCGAGGATGCAAAGAAAGACCATGAATGGAACGCCATCGTTAATCAGGGATCCCATGATCTGATCCTGCGGAGGATGGGACATAGCAGGCCAGAGCTTGCGCTCGAGTGTCTCGCTCGGCGCCTCGTTTTGACTATGGAGATTGTTGAACAGGTAAAAATCTGGATTCTGCCCGATTTCGGGGTGAGCTTGGAGGAAGTGGCCGAGCTCAGGATTATTGCGATTCACATAGTCGGTATTCGAAAGCAGAGAAGGATCGCGCGCGACGACTTCGGCAAGCGTGGGACTTCGGCGCAACTGCTGCAGAAGTTCGTCCTGCAATGCTACGACGTCTTTGTCGCTCATTTGAGGTTGGGCGGCGGTCACCGATTGGGAAGCGCGAGGCGTCTGCCCAAAGCAGAGTGTTCCGAACAAAACTGCGATTGCCGTGACCGCTGTCAGCCTTCGTTGCCTGCCCATATGAAAGTTCCTTGTGCCTTGAGTTTTTGACGTCTCTAAGCACACAACGCATGGGCAGAGAAATGGTTAACAACTATTTTTTAGAAGAGGCTTTGGTCAAGCTACAACGGGCGTGTTGGCGATTCCTGCAGTGCCGAAGACCCGCCGATAGCGTTCGATCTCCGACGCGGGACCGAGAGCCTTCGAGTAGTTATCGGAGAGCTTTACGGCCGGTCGGCCTTCTGCGCTCGACACCTTGCAGATCAGGCTGATGGGATCGAAGCCATCGCCAGCGTTGGGATTGCATCCGCGGAAATCGTTGGTCAGAAGCGTTCCCCAGCCGGCACTGAAGCGGATTCTTCGATCCTCCGTCCACTTGGAATCATGGAAATCAGCGGCGCTGCGGAAATCGGAAGGTTGAACTCCTTTTGCTGGCCGCCCGCCGAAGTAGGCATGCAGGCCGAGAATGGAGTCCACGTCGAGGGTGTCGGAGGCAATTAAGAGTTTTTCGCGCGGATCCTTGCCCTTCGCCTTCAGCCAATCGATATATTCGTCACCCGCAACAAATGGATCCTTGCTATCGACGCGCTGACCGGTCCACTCGGCAACCCAGTCGGGAGCGCCTGCCAGAAACTGGGTAGTGCCAAAGGTGTCTGGCAACATCACGCGAAGAGATTTCTCGTAGGTCTGCTGCCATAACTCCAAAACGCGATATTGCGAGGCTTTGAGCGCGACATCATCGGGAGCCAGCGCCGCCATCACCATCGGAATTTCGTGGGCGTTGGTGCCGATCGCTTCCAGATCGTGTTTGTGCGCGAGGAAGGCGTTCGACGTCCCAATGAAATTGCTGCCCAGATTCGAGGCCATGGCGACCACAACATATTCCTGCCACAAGAAACTGTGCCGCCGGCGAGTTCCGAAGTCGGCGACGCTGAGGCCGGGCACTCCGTGCAGGCGTTCGATTTTGCTCCACAGTTTTGTTTTCGCCCGCGCATAAAGGATGTCGAGGCCGAACTCGCTGAGGGTCTTTAACTGGGCGCGCGTCTTCAGTTCATCGAGGATCGCCAGCGCGTAGAGTTCCCACATGGTGGTAGAGGTCCATGTGCCTTCAAATGTCAGGTGAATCTGTCCGTCGCTCACGCGAAGCTGATAGTCGGACAGCCGGAAATCGTGTTCGAGCCACTCGAGGAATGCAGGCTCAAAAATTCCGCGGCGCCCGTAAAACGTGTTGCCGGCCAACCAGACCAGTTCAGATTTAAGAAAACGGCGGCCGCGAACGTGTTGCAGCTGTACCTTGAGTTCCTCAACGTGCACCATGTCTGCCACACGCACTGAACTGTGACGATTTAGAAGCGAGAAGTCCACGCGCGTGTTGGGAAAATGCTTCCAGATGAACTGCAGCATCAGGAGCTTGTAAAAATCCGTATCGAGCAGGGAGCGAATGACTGGGTCGAGTTCCCAGTTGTGGTTGTGCGCGCGTTCCGCCAGGTTGATGATCATCGAAAGAAGAGCAGTCGTGAACTATGAGAATACGGGATGATCGCTCTCGGGCGCTACTGAAGCGGTTTTCGGCTGCTAGGGTACGGGCCCTGCATTCCTGGTGAGGTATGAACCTTCGTGCAGTTCCCCGGCCCTTCGCCGGGAGTCATAATGATCCTGCCCGATTCGCTTGAGCCTCGCGGAGAACATCGATGAAACGCCTCTTGCCAGCCCTCGTTCTTACCTTCTTTGTTTCACTTAGCCTGTTGTCCAGTGGACAAGCCGTGAAACCTTCAGCCGACGACACCTCTGCCGTGCGAGCCACGGTCACTAATTACAGCGAGGCTTATTACACGGGAGACGCCCGGCGCATGCAGAAGACGCTGCATCCGCATTACCTGAAGCACATGATCCACGGAAATATTCCGGTCCGCGAGAAGACGGGTGCGCAGATGGTGGAGGAGGTCCGCTCGAACGGACCTGCGAACATGCCTGCAGCCCGGAAAATCGAACAGGTCACCGTTCTCGATGTTGCGGGAAGCATTGCGTCCGCGAAACTGGTGACTCCGGGATGGACCGACTATATGACGCTGTCGAAAGTCGACGGGCAGTGGAAGATTCTTTCGGTCGTTCAACGGATCGACGACTAGGTCGCCAGGCGGCGCGATTCAGACTTTCTCAACCTCTGCTGCGGATGCGAGCTCGTCGTGTACTTCCTGAGCTCGCCGCAAAGCATGCTCTACGTTGTCGCAAATGTTTTCTTTGCCGATCACTTCGGCGAACTCTGCCTGATGGATCAGTTGAGCGGGCTGTTCCCGTGCCCCGCACAGAATCAGGGTACGGTGGCTCGCATGCAACTGCTTCGCGACTTCTTCGAGGGCGAACATTCCGGTGGCGTCGAGCGCGGTCATATTCCTTAGTCGCAGGATTACGACCTCCGGAAGCGTCTGCAGATTTTCGGTGACTGTAGAAACCTTGTCGGTTGCTCCGAACAGGAATGGTCCATGAATGCGGAAGATGGTCGCGTAGTCAGGAATATCTTTGTCCTGCAGGCTATGGATGCGCCCATCCTCGACGTAATCGTCGGTGACCTGAGAGACGGTAGTGGTTGCGGCGACGCGGCTGATGAAAAGCAATGCCGCCAGAATCATGCCGGCTTCGACAGCGACGGTGAGATCGGCAAACACGGTCAGAGCGAAGGTGACGATCCATATGCTGATATCGGTCCTGGTCAACTTCAGCAGTTGCGGGATCTCGGTCCACTCGCCCATGTTGTACGCAACCACCATCAGAATTCCGGCCAACGCTGCCATTGGTACGTAGCTGACGAGCGGGGCGGCAAATAGCAGAATGCAGAGCAGGACGAGCGCGTGGATTATACCTGCGATCGGCGATTGAGCTCCCGCTCGAATATTGGTCGCAGTGCGGGCGATCGCACCCGTTGCGGGCAATCCGCCAAACAACGGGGAAAATACGTTAGCTATGCCCTGCGCCACAAGTTCGACATTCGGATTGTGCCGGTCGCCGCTCATGCGGTCGGAGACAACCGCTGACATCAGCGACTCGATCGCGCCCAGCATCGCGACAGTGAAGGCCGGACCAAGCAATCCGTGGATGAGATCTGTCCGGAACTTTGGAATCTGCAGGTGCGGAAGGCCGCCGGGGATTCCGCCGAATTTCGTCCCAATCGTTTCGACGGGGAGCTTCAGGAAATAGACCGCAGCGGTAGCTAATACGAGGGCCACGATCGGGCCGGGGATGCGCGTGGAAACGCTTCGGCATACGACGAGAGTGACAAGTGTGAAGACGGCCAGCGCTGTTGCGGTCAGAGTGAGAGTATGGAAACTTCCGGCGAGCGCCTCGATTCGGAGCCAGAAGACGCTGGGCAATTTGTCGAGGTGCAACCCGAAGAAATCTTTGACCTGGGTGCTCGCGATGAGAATCGCAATTCCATTCGTAAACCCGATGACGACTGGCCGCGGAATAAATTTCACTGCAGTTCCAAGTCCGGTGACACCCATGATCGCCAGAAGAATGCCGGCCATGACCGTGCACATGAAGAGGCCGTCCACGCCATGCACGGCGATAATTCCGGCAATGACAACGACGAAGGCTCCGGTTGGACCTCCGATCTGCGTTCTCGAGCCGCCTAACAGGGAGATGAGAAAGCCGGTAACGATGGCGCAATAGATTCCAGCTTGGGGCGTGAGTCCGGATGCAATGGCGAACGCCATGGCCAGGGGCAGAGCGACGAGGCCGACGGTGATCCCGGCGATAAGATCGAGCAGGAATTTGTGGCGATCGTACGTCCGCAAGCAGAGGACCGACTTGGGGAGCCAGTTTTCGTTGAGGAAAGGAAGAGCCACTTTTACATTATGTCAGTGGCGTAGGGAATCGGGAAGATAACTTATGTGCGGGCACGGCGGATCTTCCGCATCCATGCAGGCCTCAATGAAAATCGTGGGAGAGAGTTTCTGCCTTGGTGACAAACAAAGGCTGTACGCGTTCGGCACGAACAGAGATGACATTGTCCTGATTCTGAAGAACTCCTTCGATGGCGAGGAAGCGCTCGCTCGTGAGCAGCAGGCGATTCTGATGAAACAGATCGGGCCTGACGATGGCATTGGCGACTCCCGTTTCATCTTCCAGGCTTAGAAATACGAATCCCTTGGCGGTGCCGGGGCGCTGGCGAGTGATAACGCAGCCTCCGATGCGAAGACGCTTGCCTGTCGGCAAATCGCGCAGTTCGCTGGCGCGGCGAATTCCCATGGCATTCAGCCACTCCCGGCGATACGCCATGGGATGCGGGCCGACGGTGAGTCCTGTGCCGTGAAAGTCGGCAACCAATCGCTCTTCGTGGTTCATTTGAGCGAGCGGAGAGGGCGCATCGGCTTCGGAATGTTGTTCGAGCAGCGGTCCGGAGTTGCGGACGGCGCGTTCGACTTGCCAGAGAGCGTCGCGGCGATGAAAGGGAAGTTTCGAGTTGCGAGTTGCGGGTTTCGGGTGAGGATTAATTTCAGATTTCAGATTGCAGATTTCAGATTGATTTGAGTTTGAAATCTGCAATCCGATTGCGTTCAGCGCGCCGATTTCCGCCAACGTGTTGAGTTCGTCTTTGCGCAATTCGGGAACGCGGCGGGTGAGATCGTGGATCGATGCAAAGGGAGCGCGCATGCGATCAAGAAGCAGCGAGCGCGCCGCTTCTTCACGCAGTCCGCGAACATAGCGTAGGCCCATGCGGAGGGCGGGCCGGAGTTGTGAGTTGCGAGTACCGAGTTGCGAGAAAGATCGAGATTCCTCCGCCCCTCGCGTTTGCTCGGGGGCCGGAATGACAAAGGTTTTACTAGGTGCCCGGCACTCGGTGCTTGGCACTGCTTCCAGGGTACAGTTCCATTCCGACTTCGTTACATCGACCGGCAGCAGCTTTAATCCATGACGCTGCGCATCTTTGACGATGGTTGCCGGAGAATAAAATCCCATGGGCTGGTTATTGAGCAGAGCGGCGGTGAACGCCGCGAGATAGTGGCATTTCAGATAGGCGCTGGCATAGGCAATGAGCGCAAAACTGGCGGCGTGAGATTCGGGAAAGCCGTAGAGCGCAAACGATGTGATGGAAAGAATAATTTCTTCTTGCGCTTTCGGAGCAATTCCATTCTGCGTCATACCGGAGCGAAGACGGGCTTCGATCTCGCGCATGCGGGACTGAGAACGCTTGAATCCCATGGCGCGGCGAAGGTCCTCGGCCTCACCACCGGTGAAGTTGGCGGCGATCATGGCGATGCGCAGCAGTTGCTCCTGAAACAGCGGCACGCCCAGCGTGCGCCGGAGCACCGGTTCGAGCGACGGATGCGCATAGGTAACTTCTTCGCGGCCCTGCCGGCGCTGCAAAAAAGGATTTACCATCTGGCCGACGATTGGACCGGGGCGAATGATGGCGACTTGCACGACAACATCGTAAAAGCGCTGGGGCCGCAGGCGCGGCAGGCAGGACATTTGTGCGCGGCTCTCCACCTGAAACATTCCCACCGTGTCGGCCTGCTGCAGAGTGGAATAGACCTGTGCGTCATCTGAGGGAAGATGCGCGAGATCGACTTCTTCGTGATAGTGATCGCGAATGAGTTCGATCGAGTCTTTAAGCACCGCCATCATGCCCAGGCCGAGCAGATCGACTTTGATGATGCCCATGTCGGCGCAATCTTCTTTATCCCACTGCACCACGACGCGGCCGGGCATGGAGGCGGGCTCAAGGGGCACAACTGAGTCGAGTTGTCCCTGACAGATGACCATTCCGCCGGAGTGCTGGCCAAGATGGCGCGGCATATCCTGCACGGCAAGGCAGAGTTCGTAATATTTCCGGAGGCGAGGATGGTTGAGGTCGAGTCCGGCATCGCGAAAGCGCCGGTCGAGCGCATCGTTCTCGTCGCGAAATTCCCATGTGGCAACCGCGGCCGAAATTTTCCCAAGCGTTTCAGGATCGAAGCCGAGAGCCTTGCCCATTTCACGCGCGGCCATGCGGTTGCGATAGGTGATGACATTGGCGGTCATGGCGGCGCCGCGCTCTCCGTATCGCTTGTAGACATACTGGATCACTTTTTCGCGCTCGTCGCCGCTGGGCAGGTCGAGATCGATATCGGGCCATTCTCCGCGCTCTTCGGAGAGAAAACGCTCGAAGAGGAGTTCCATGCCGACGGCGTCGACAGCGGTGATGCCGAGCGAATAGCAGACCGCGCTGTTGGCGGCTGATCCTCTGCCCTGGACGAGAATGTTCTGCTCGCGGCAATAGCGGATCAAATCCCAGACGATGAGAAAGTATCCGGCGAGTTTCAGTTTCTCGATGAGCGCCAGCTCTTTCTTGATTTGCAATCGCGCTTTCGCCTGCATTTCTTCGGAGGCACGGCCATAGCGATCGTGAAAGCCTTCCCACGCGCGCACGTGCAGGTAGGAATCCATGGTCTCGCCTGCGGGGACGGGATAGCGGGGAAACTCATATCCGAGTTCGCTCAAGGTGAACTCGAGGCGCGAGGAAAGTTCGAGCGTATTGCCGATGGCTTCGGGTAAATCGGAGAAGAGTTGCTGCATCTCCTGCGGAGATTTCAGGTGACGCTCGGAGTTGCGCGCGAGGAGTCGTCCGGCGGTCGAAAGGGTGCGGTGATTGCGGATCGCGGTGAAGGCATCGCAGAGCTCGCGGGATTTCGGGTCGGCGTAGCAAACTCCATTGGTGGCGAGCAGCGGCAGATGCAGGGAGCGGGCAAGATCGATCGCAGCCTGGTTGCGGGATTCTTCATCGCGGTGAAAGTGGCGCTGCAGTTCGATGTATACATTTCGCGATCCGAAAATGCCGATGAGCTGATCGATCCGGCGACGGGCTTCATCGGCGCCGCCTTCCCGTAAGGCGGCCGCGAGCGGGCCTTCCGCCCCACCGGTCATGCAGATCAAACCTTCGGAGTGTTCCTGTAATTCCTGTTGGGTCACCGCGCCTTCGCCTTTTTTCGAGCGCAGTTTCATTTTTGTGATCAAGCGGCAAAGGTTCTGGTAGCCGGTGCGGGAGGAGACGAGGAGAGGGAGGCGGAAAGAATTGCAGATTTTAGATTTCAGATTGCCGATTGCCGGAGAGCTGTGACGATTTGAATCTGCAATCGGAAATCGAGAATCTGAAATCCTTTGTGGTTGAAACGTGACTTCGGCGCCGATGTGCGCCTTGAGCTTGGCCTTTTGCGCAGCCATGTGGAAACGAGGGGAGCCGTACACGCCGTCGACATCGAGCAGGGCCATGGCGGACATGCCCGAATGCGCGCAGACAGCAGCCAGTTCCTCGGGCAGGGAAGCGCCTTCGAGGAAGCTGAAGGCGGAGCGGGCGTGGAACTCGACATACATTGCTTAGGAAAACCTTCACCACTGAGACACAGAGGCACAGAGAACAAAATTCAGTATTCAGTATTCAAAACATCCAACTTGAATTTCTTTGTGCCTCTGTATCTCAATGGTGAAATCAGTCATAGGTGCCTTCGACAAACCAACCGCCTTCGAGCAAATCGTGCACGAGGCGGTAAAACGAAACTGTGCTTTCGCCACGCACTGCCAGATCCCACTCATCGCGCGACCATGCGTCACGCTCCCACCAGTCGCCAGAGAAGCGCCACGGGCCGGCCTTCCAGAGCACATCTCCCTGCACTTCTTTTTTCTTTGGACAAGCCACACGGGCAGGCTGGCCATCCTGTAGCGTGACGTGGGCGCGCAGTGGCGGACGGAATCTCCGCAGAGCAGTGACCGCCGAGGCGACTTCGACTTCCTCCGGACCATGCGCTTTCCGCTGCGGAAGCTTGCGGGCGATCTCAGCCACGAAACGGCGCATGCGGAATCCTTCGGGGTGGTGAGTGTCGAGCAACTCGAGTGCTCCTACTTTGTTTTCGCCAACCATTCCCGCAATGCGCGCGAGAGTGAGTTCCAACTTTTCGGGCTCAGGGGATGGAGGAAGGAATAGGCCTCCTTGGGCGGAGCGCGGACGGGCGGGCTCTGCCGCGAGATGGATTTTCATGATCGGCGCACCTGGGGGGTGGGCGTTCAGGTCGAGTTGCAGCAGCTTGAGAAAAATTCGGGCATCGAGCATGGGTAGTGGAAGGCGCAGAGTGCGGACGAATTTGTTTTGATGGCTGGAAAGCGGAGCTTCGCTCCGCCGGACAGCCGAGGGCGGCTGTCCCCACATAGGCTTGGATGGCTGTTCACCCACAGCCTTGACCGGCTGTTCCCACATAGGCTTGGGCGGCTGTTCATACATACCCTTGTGTGGCTGTTCACCCATAGGCTTGTGGGACTGTCCCCACATAGTTAATTGGGGGTGTCTCTGCATCGATTTGTCGCTTTCGCTGGGGATGCCTGCATTTTCGGATTCGTCATCCATTCCCGTTAAATTTGAGAGCTCCAGCGTGAGGCGCAATTCCTGGGTGGCCAGTGCGCGCGTGCCCAAGCGCATGCAGAGTTGATCGAGCAGGCGATTCAAGAGAAAAGCCAAAGGTTCAAGGAGCACGATCGGATGCTCCAACTCAACTGCCTCTTCGAATACCAATGGAACTTCTACGGGAACCAATGTTCGCGCTGCGGCGCCGCGAGCCAGTTGCTGCAATCGCAGTCCCTCTTGCCCGAGGCGTTCGCTGAGCGCTACTTGAGGCAGCGCCGACAAGGCGCGCAGGCTGCGGATGCCCCAGCGATCCAGGGTTTCGAGCAGGCGGTCGGCGGATTTCTTTTCTTCGTCTTCGATGCGGGCATCGAACAACACTCCTGGAGGGAGTGATCCCAAATGCTCGGCCTCTTTGCCGGCGGGAATCACAGTGACTCCGGGAAAACCGCGGGCCGCGAGCAAGGCTGCATCCGGATTGCACGCGGCGGCTATGTTTGCAGCGAGGCCGAGCGAGGCGGCGCGCTCGGAAATTGCGCGAGAAATCTTCTGCAACGATCCCAGGAGAGATTCCATGCCCGCAAGATCGAGCAAAACGGTGTCGCAGGCGGCGTCTTCCACGCACGGCGAAAACGATTGCGCGCAATCCAGCAAAGCGGCGTGGGCGGAAGATTCCAACAACGCAGAGCGCGGACGCATGGCAAGGTCCGAGCACAATTCCGCCTGAGCTTTCGATGCGCCGGGCGCAATGCCCAACCGGCGGGCTTCTTCATTCACGGCGACTACTTTTTCGAGTGGCGGCTTTCCTTCGAGAATGACGAGCGGCCGCGAACGCAACTCCGGCTCTGAGCGCAGCACGGCGGCTATCGGGAAATTCGGAACGTAGATGCAAGCGAACGGCATGGGTCATTGAGTCATTCAGTCATTGAGTGATTGAGCTATTGTCATTTCGTTTATCCGGCCCAGGCGGTTTTGGTTTCAAATGCGACTGACTGCGAAGGTTTGCGATTCAGACGGGAGCGGATTAATTCCGCGTTGATATGGAGTCCAGTGAATAAATTTGTGTGAGAGGGAGGAACGACCTTTGCATTCGGCACGTCACCTTCTGGCTGCATCGATATGCGATGATCCTGCTCTCCCAATTGCAGCAGCAGGGAAGAGCAACTTCCGGCAATCGGCTGTTGTTCGATGGCCAGCAGGATCGTGGGCTTGTTCTCGACGGCGCGGCGAAAGCGGAACCATGTGGTCAGCGGGATGCGGCGGGCCGCTTGCGCAGAAAGATCGCTGAGGTCGAGAACGATCAGGCCGAAGCCTCCGCTTTCGAGCAGCAGATCGGTGGCGCGCAAAACCTGCTCCAGACGTTGCTCGGATGAATTGTTCCGCGAGCGGTTCGAATTTTTATCCCAATTCTCTTTTTCGGAATTGCGTTGTTTGCGCGTTGCTGGTTCTTCCTCGGGAGAGCTTTCGCCGCAGCGAACCCAGAGCAGGCGGTCCAGATCGACCCCGGCGGCGGCTGTGGAGTGCGGGTCAAGGGCGTCGCTGGCATCCACGACAACGCAGAACTCGCCACGACCGGTTGCGGCTGCCAAGGCGGCCAGCAGCACGCTGGTGCGTCCCGAGGAAGCCGGGCCGCAGATTTCGGTGAGGCATCCGCGCGGCAGGCCCCCGGTGAGAGCATCCAGCGCTGGAATGCCGCTGGTGACCATTTCTGGCGCTGGGCGGATCTGGAGCCGCGAAGCCGGAGTTACGCTCGCGGAGGGCAGTTTTGACGGCAGATTTATGTGGGGATAGCCGTCTAAGCCTGTGCGGCCAGGGTAAACCCGACTGGGGATCGCATGCGGGCGAACCTCGGCATCTGCTTCATCCTCAAAGACAAAATGGCGGCTCAAGGCCGCCGAAGTGGAAAGCAATGCGGAAGACATAGGATCCTCGGAAGATTTCAGGGAACGCCGGGCTGGCTGGCCGCGGAGGCGTTTTCGCTTTTTATTCGCCTTGGAGGATTCTGCTACTGAGTTGGCGGCTTGTCAAGAGGGTAGAAAATGGAGTTCTAAAGCTATCCTTCGCTTCGTCAATGGCGTCATCCCGAGCGCACCCGTTCTTCAGGCGAAGCGAGGTATCTCCTGCAACGAAGCAGTGTGCAATGGGAGATCCCTCGGCCCGCTGGTAAAAACGCGGGCGCTTCGGGATGACGCCGCGTGAGGGCAAAAGTTCAAACTGAGCCACTACCGACATGCAGACTCTTTGGGCCTCAAATGAGCGCATGGAAAGCTGATGCAAACGCCTACATACATTACGTCGTTTTGGTTGTGATCGCTCACATCCCATCCCTCCATCCGTCTAAGCGCAACAGCACTACGATCTGCCTGTGTTCCATCTGCGATCCCTAATCCTGGTCCCAAATTGTCGGCTGCCTGATTTCGATTTCGGGCAGCGAAGGAGCTCTCCCATGCACAAAGTTCGTTTACTTGCCCTGTTGTCCGCTGTTTTGTTGGTAGGAAGTTTCGCGCAAGCCCAGACTGCCACCGGAGAAACGCTGATGCTCGATCTGCCTCGAGCCAGCCAGCATGCGACCGTCACCCAGCGCATCGGCGTCACCGACATCACGATTAACTATCACCGTCCGCTGGCGAATGGCCGCCAGATCTGGGGGAAGATGGCTCCTTATGGCCAAGTGTGGCGCGCCGGAGCGAATGAGAATACGACCATCACCTTCACCGATCCGGTCACGATTGAGGGGCAGGTTCTCGACAAGGGGACGTACGGCCTGCACATGATTCCCGGCGAAGCAGAGTGGACCGTTATTTTTTCCAAGAATGCAACGTCCTGGGGAAGCTTCACCTACAAACAGGACGAAGACGCGCTTCGCGTCAACGTGAAATCGCAAGCGGCGGAAGCGCACAACGCACTGGCCTACGATTTCGACGACTTGAAGGCTGATTCCGCGGTCGTCACCATGCGCTGGGACAAGGTCGCGGTTCCGTTCAAGGTCGAGGTCAAGGTCAACGATATCGTTACCGCCAGCATCCACCGGCAGTTGCACGGGCTCAATCAGTATTACTGGGAAGGCTGGGACGATGCGGCCGGATATTTCCTTGCCAACAAAATTAATCTCGACGAAGCGCTGAAGGATGAAGATCAGTCGATCCAGGCCGAAGAGCGCTACGACAATTTGATGAACAAGTCGAAAATTCTCGAGGCGCTGGGACGCAAAGAAGATGCGAACCTGTATCGCACGCAGGCGCTTGAGAAAGGCAACGCACTGCAACTTTACATTTACGGGCGCCAGTTGCAGGGTGACAAGAAGCAGGATGAAGCTTTGGCGATCTACAAGTCGAACGCCAAGAAATTTCCGGGCACATGGACTTCACATCTTGGGTTGGCTCGCGTTTACAGCGCGCAGGGAGATTATGACAATGCTGTGAAGGAAGTGAAACTTTCCCTGGCCAATGCTCCGGATGCGAACAAGCCGAGCCTGGAAAACTACGTCAAGCGGTTGCAGAACAAAGAAGACATCAACCGGTAGAAACCGTTCTTTGGCGTTCGGCTTTGCCTTCGCCTGGACGGCCGAGGCGGCCGTCGCCACATGATCATGAACGAGGGCCGGCTTTTCAGTCGGCCCTTTGTTCATGTAAAGCTTCTTACCAGACTCTGCAGGCGTTGGCTCTGACCATCTTCTGGCCAGTTTTGCAGCTGAAGGCCTGCTCGAATTCCGGCATGTTGGAAACTACGTTGTCGACGCGGAATACCGGCAGCGAGTGCGGGTCGGTGGTTACGACCATGCGCGCGATTTGCGGACGGACATTCGCGCACCATCCATAGGCCGCCGCCAAAAAGAATCGCTGGCGATAGGTCCAACCATCCGGTCCCTTGTCATCCAGAGTCTTCCCCTGTTGCTTCAACGTCGCTTCCAGGGCGTTGAGCGCGAGATGGATGCCGCCGTTGTCGGCGGTGTCCTCACCTTGCGTCAGGAGACCGTTCTGCTTGACTCCTTCTCCGGCGTCGGGGACGTCTTGCGTGTATTCGTCGGAGATGCACTTGCCGCGTTCGTCGTATTGTTTGGCGTCGTTGGCCGTCCACCAATCGCGCAGGTTTCCCTTCGCGTCGAATTTCCGCCCCTGATCGTCGAAGCCGTGGATGATCTCGTGGCCGATGATCATTCCGATCGCACCGTAGTTCACGGCATCGTCTTTCGTGGCGTCGAAAAATGGCGGCTGCAAAATTCCAGCGGGGAAGTTAATCGTATTCAGTTGCGGATCGTAGTACGCATTGATCGTGGGCGGAGTCATGGTCCACTCCGCGCGATCGACGGGCTTTCCGATTTTTGCGACCCAGCGCTCGAACTCGAAGGATGACGCCTGCGCCACGTTATTCAGATAGCTATCGCGCATGACGGTGACGCTCGAATAGTCGCGCCAGTGCGAGGGATAGCCGATCTTGTCTTCGATTCCTTTCAGCTTGGTGACTGCTTGTTCCTTGGTGGCAGGAGACATCCATGACAGGCTCTGAATATCTGCAGTCAGAGCGGTTTCGATCGCATGCACCATCTGCAAGCGTGCGGGCCTTGCTCTCGGGCGGGAAGGCCTTGTCCACGTATGCCTGGCCCAAAGCCTCTCCGAGATCGCGGTCTGCGCCGTGAACGCAGCGACGCCAGCGCGGTAGTTGTGATTCCGCTCCGGCCAGGGTGTGGGCGAAGAAGTCGAAGTTCTCATCGACTACGGCCTTGTTCAAGAAGGGTGCCGAGCGATGCACGACTTGCCAGCGCAGGTAAGCCTGCCAGTGCTCGAGTGGATGGTCGTTGATCAATTTTTCCGCGGCGTGGAAGAAATCCGGCGAAGTGACGATGTAGTGATCGCTGACGGGCGCTTTCGTGGCTTTCAGATAAGCGTCCCAATCGATCGATGGAGCCATCGCCTTTACCTGCGCGAGGCTCATCTTGTTATTGATGTTCTTCGGATCGCGCCGCTTGATGTTGTCCATTTGCGCCGTGGCCATTGCGGTTTCGAGTTCGATTATCGTGCCTGCATCCGCCGTCGCTTGCGCTTCCGGTTCCCCGGCGAGCACGAGCATCTTCTGGATGTGCGCGCGATATTTGGTGAGGATCTCCTTCGACTTGTCGTCCGTACCGAGATAATAGTCGCGATTGGGCAGGCTCAGGCCGCCTTGATCGATTTGTCCGACGACCATGGTGGCGTTGTCGTAATCCTGAGCGCCCGTAAAGCCGAACAGTGGAGAACTGCTTTGGTTGTCTCCACCGAGCCAAGCGCCGGGATACAGGTGATGAAGGTGCGCGATTTCAAGCGTGAGATCCTTCTTGCTCTTGAGCGCTGCGATGCGGTCGAGTTCTGTCTTCAACGGCTTGAGACCTGCGGCTTCGATGCCGCTCTCGTCCATGCATGCCGCCCAGTAGTCGCCAATCTTTTGCTGGACCGCGCTGCGATTGCCTCCGCTCTTGCTGGACGCCTCCATGGTGTCGCGAAGCACGCCTTCGTTCCAGATTTCGAGGCCGCTTCCGGTGCTCCAATAGACCTGGTCGGCAGGAATCGGATTAGCTCCCAGCCACTTGCTGCACGAGAATTTGTAGAAGTCGTTACAGGGATCGAGCGTCTTGTCGACCATGTTGGGATCGAAGCGCTCTAGTTTCGGTTCCTTGGAGTCATCCGCAGCCGCCGCCGCGGCAGGGTCAACGCGAGCATTCTGGGCAAAAGAATTTGGGGCAAACGCCGCCGATGCAGCCACAAAAAAAACGAGCGCAGCAGACAGCCGTGAAATGGACATAAAGCCTCTTTTTTGGAAAGTCATGGATTTGGAATCGAGCAGACTATGCCGGTGAAAGATACGCATAGAGGAAAAGGGAAGTTCCGCAGCAACGGTCAAAAGAGCCACGTCATCCGACCGATCACCATACTACAGACGGGCTGGAAGGAGCGAAGTTAGTCGAAATGCGCAGAAACTGTGACATGATAGTAATGTGAAAAAACAAGCGTCCGACCAACAATTCCACGACCGTCGTCATCAGGAGCGGAAACGAGCCGAAGCGGCCAAGAAAGCCGCACCAAAGAAGATCGCTCCTGAAGAGAAGAGTCAAACCGCTGATGTTCGCCAAGGAGCTGCGAGCGAGTCGTCCAAATCTTCCGTGAAATCTTCGATCTAGCCTGTATTGTGCAGCCCAGCCGCTATCCCGTTGATGGTTGCTCCCAGCGGGTAGTCGAGTTCTGAACTCTGCTCTCCGCGCTGTTTCCGGCGTAGTAACTCCACCTGGATCAGGCTCATTGGGTCTACATATGGGTTTCGTAGCCGGATTGATCGCGCTAAGACGCGATTCCGCGCGAGCAGTTCGCGCTGTCCGGTTACGCGAAGAATCATCCGCCGAGTGCGCAGGAATTCTTCCTCCAGCTTGGCATAGACACGCTTTCGAAGTGCGGCATTTTTGACCAGGCTGGAATAGGTCCGCGCGATGCCAAGATCCGCTTTCGCCATGCCCAGTTCTACGTTGCTCAACATGCCCGAGAACATGGGAAATCCGCGTGCGATTTGCCGTAATAATTGCTCGTGGCCTGCTCCCTTTTTTGAAAATTCTTCGAGGGCGGAGCCGACGCCGAACCAGGCGGGCACGGCAAAGCGGCTCTGCATCCAGCCAAATACCCAGGGGATGGCGCGCAAATCTTCAAGCTTTCTTCCCTTGCTGCGGCGTGCCGGGCGCGAGCCGATGCGCGCCGTATCCAGTTCGTTTACCGGAGTACCTTGCTCGAAATACTCAAGCACATCGGGGTTTTCCGCGATCTCGGTCCGATAAAAGCGGTAAGCGTGTTCGGACATTTCCTCGATCGCTTCTTCCCATTTGCGGGGATGATTCGACGGGGAATCTTCCGGACGCATGACTGCTTCGAGGCTCGCGGCGATCATCAACTCCAGATTCCATTCCGCCAGAACGGGGTCCGCATACTTCCAGTTCAAGACCTCGCCTTGCTCGGTGACGCGAATCTGTCCGGAGAAACAGCCAGGTGGTTGCGCCAGAATTGCCGAGTGAGTTGGTCCGCCGCCACGGCCGACTGTGCCGCCGCGGCCGTGAAAAAGGCGAAGCTTCACATCGCATTCGCGCGCGGCATGGTGCAATTCGCGGTGTGTCTTGTAAAGCTCCCAGGTGCTGGTGAGCATGCCTCCGTCTTTGTTGGAATCGGAGTAGCCGAGCATGACCTCCTGCCATCGTCCCCATGAATCGAGAAGCGGTTGATAGTCCGCGTCCTGCCACAGAAGACGCATCACGCCACTGGCGCCTCGCAACGACTCGATCGACTCGAAAAGCGGCACCGGCATCAATCCTGGATCATTTGCGGATCCGGCCATTCGAACTCCCGTCGCTTTTGCCAGGCCAACGACGGCAAGGATGTCGGCTTCGGTTTCCGCACCGCTGATGATGTAATTTCGGATCGACTGCGGCGGGTGAGTCCCTTTTAGTCGCCCGATCGTGCGAAAAGTTTCCAGCAATTCACGCCCTTCAGGCGACTCCGGTTCTTGCCCTGGCGCCTGGGACAATTCTTTCAACACTTGTGCATGGACTCGGGCATGCTGGCGAATGTCGAGCGTGTATAGATGAAAGCCGAACTTGCGAATCTTCCGCAGCAGCGACCCGATA
Organism: uncultured Acidobacteriota bacterium; assembly: GCA_963819455.1. Lineage (GTDB taxonomy): Bacteria > Acidobacteriota > Terriglobia > Terriglobales > Acidobacteriaceae > Sulfotelmatobacter. Next base: position 1,377,877 of record CAWFWF010000001.1, on the reverse strand, counting down.
TAGGTTCGAGCCAGCCGTTCGCCCCGATGTTCGATCAGGCTGTCCCAGAGAAGGAGGATGTCTTTTTCAAATTCGTCGGCGTTGGGATATGCAGCAGCACTCTCTGTCGCATCGCGAGTCTGCTGTAGCCGGTGATAAATGTACGAAAGATAGCGGCGGTAGGTTTCGGCCCGATTATCTGGCCCCCATGCGAGATGGACACCGGGAATGGAGCGCTCGTAATGATGCAGCCGCGCGACAACGTCCTTGGAAACTCCGGCCTGACGTCTGGAAGAACTGATGCGATCGCTCAGAGATTCGACGTCGAATAGATATTCGCGCAGGATCAGAGACCGAGCCTGATCCAGTGCGCCGCGGATGTATTCCGGCTTTACCAGTGGATTGCCGTCACGATCGCCGCCAATCCAGGATCCGAAGTGAATCACGTTCGGCACAGAGGACTCGTCGAGATTGAGGTTGTAGACATCACTAAAAGACTCGACGATTTCGTCGTAGATTTTTGAAAGGCAATCGAACAGCGAAAGGCGGAAATATCGGAGACCCATTCGTATCTCATCGTCCACCGTGGGTTTCGCCAGCCGCACTTCGTCGGTTTGCCAGACAGACGTCACTTCGGCACGGATGTTGTTCTCGCAGTCTTCCGCATCCTCGGTTGTGAGGGGCAAGTGGTCCAGTCGTTCCAGTTGTTGCGCGATTCTCCGCCGTTTCAACAAAACGGTTTGGCGCGCCACCTCTGTCGGATGTGCCGTAAACACCGGTGTAATTCGAATACCACCGAGAGCAGTGAACGCTGCATCGGCCGATATTCCTGCCGCCTTCATTCGAAGAAGAGTGCCGCGAAACGATCCCGGCGGAGGAGCGTGCTCACGATCGAGCTTTCCGGCACGGCGCCTGCGCTTGCGATGATTGGTCTCCGCAAGATTCGTTAGCTCGAAATAGATGGCGAAGGCCTTGGTCACCAGATAGGCATGATTCAAATCCATCTTCCCGACGATCTCTTGCGCCTTCACCATGAGTTCGGACGAGGACGCCTGCTCCGGACTGCGGCGGCCGGTTTCGCGATGCTCAATCAAAAGGCGGCGCAGCTCTTCCACGGAATTGAACAGTTCCTGGCCGCCCTGCTCGCCAATGACTTGCCCGAGAATGGCGCCTAGCGAACGGACGTCGCGGCGCAGAGGATGATCTTTGGAGGGCTCGTCGGAGCGTGCCGTCAGCTCCGCCAGACGAGCTTGCTGATCGTCGGCTCTCCACAGCGGCTTGGACTTGTTCGGCATCGAAAAGGGGTGAAGAACAGCATAAATGAGACGGCAGGGAAGTGCGATTCATGGAGCGGACTCGGCGGGAGAAGAATATCGGTGGTGGGAAGGTTTCTTGTGGGTGGCTATTTCGGGACTTCAAAACGGTAGCCGATGCCGCGCAGCGTTTTCAGATATTCAGGATTTCGAGGGTCGCGCTCAATTTTTTCCCTCAGCCTACGGATGTATACGTCGATCGACCGGGGCGTTACGAATGGAGTTTCTTTCCATACGGCGTCGAGCAGTTGATCCCTGGTCAAGACTCGGCCACGGTGCGAGGCAAGGTATTCGAGAAGCCTGAACTCGCGAACGGTTGTCATGACATTGCGTCCGCCCGCCTGCACGGTCATGGAGTCGACATCGATTTCGAGTTCGCCCAGTCGCAAGACTTCGCTGCGCGCCGGTGCCTTCCCCAATCCGCGAAGCACGCTGCGAATTCTTGCGACCAGTTCGCGAGGACTGAACGGCTTGGTGATGTAGTCGTCGCCGCCCAGCTCCAAGCCCTTCACTCGCTCGGCCTCGGAAGTCTTCGCCGTGAGAAAGATGATGGGGATTGCGGCCAGCGGCTGCATCTGACGAATGAGGCGGCACAATTCAAAGCCGTCCGTTCCAGGCAACATCACATCAAGCAGAAACATCGACGGCTTTTCTCGGACAGCTTCTGCCAGCACACCCGTGCCGCTCAGAAAACTTTGTACCGCGAAGCCGGCGCCTTGCAGATTGTGGGTGATCAAACGGGAAATGTCGTGGTCGTCCTCAACCACAAAAATCATGGGACGAGGTAAGTCCGGTGTGCTCGTCGCAGCGGATCTTTCGAGGTGCTCGGCGGGCGAATCCATTTGGCGGCTTGAACTGCGAATTACTACCAACTACCAACCTGAGTCGAGAAGAGATGGTGTGACTCTAAGGCAGCTTTGTTGCTGTAGTGTTTCCCAATTGTTAAACAATGATGAATTTGTGAAGCGGTGGTTGCGCGGCGGGTCCGGAAGCGTGAATTGTCAGTTCTCTGCTTTCTTCTTCGGCATGTGACGCAAGCTGCGACCCTCGATCAGGCTGTAGAGGTCTTCTGCAAGATTGGTGGCATGGTCGCCGGCGCGCTCCAACGCTTGAGCCATCAGCAGAATTTCAAAGTTCGAAGTGTCGCCCTGCGCCACGGTTTCGGCGAGATGCTTTTGAAACAGCGTATGACAGACGCGGTCAATTTCCTTGTCCATTTGTAGAACCTTACGAGCGTTTTCAAGATCCAGCGTCGAAAAGCCGGAGTGAATCAGGTCAAGCATTTCTCGCAGCACGCTCGACATTTCCACCAACTGGCGCACATCGGATGCCGGTATCTTCGTCGTCCGAGCCTGATGACGCATGGCGACGCTCATGACCAAGTCGCCGATGCGCTCAAGATCAGTCGTCGACTTCAGAGTCGACAGTAACTGCCGGGCGCGAACCTCGTTTACGCGAGTAATGGCCGCAGGCAGGCGCTCGTCGATTTGCCGCTCGATCAGGTCAAGCTCCTTCTCGCAATCCTTGATGGCCAGAAACGCCATTCGTGACGAACTAGTAAGGAGGTCGCGAACGTTGAAGGCGGCGTCGCGTGCGATCAGGCACGCTTTCAGGGCAAGACTCGTCAGCTCGTCGGCATTGACTTGCTTCCGGCGGGGAGAAGGCTTATCGCCTTTGCCCGGGCGAGATGCTGTCTCCGCCGTATTATCCTTACGCTCGGTTCGTTCTTTCGGTGGCATCTTATGATGAAAAGAGTTTCTGACTTCTTTACTGCTCCAACCATCCAACAGTCTAGACGGAAAGTGTGAAAGGATCATTACAATGCGCCGCGTAATGGGACGGTGTTGCCAGCCAGAACGCGCTCGCACGAAAGAGGGTCTGGATGAATCTTGCTGACTTTTTGCGCCGTCAGTTCGCCTACGACGCTTGGGCAAACCAGGAAACACTGGCTGCCATTAAGACTGGCGGAGGCGGGGACAAACGCTCTGTCGAACTCATGTGTCACATTCTTGCGGCAGAGCGGGTGTGGCTTGATCGTCTGAAGCAGCAACCCCAGAGCGTTCCCGTCTGGCCTGAGCCCGACCTAGCTCGATGTGAGGCGGAGGCCAAAGCACTGGGACGTCAGTGGTTCGAATTTCTGGATTTGATCACCGCTGGCGACGTGGCCCAAACGGTTTCTTACAAGAACACGAAGGGCGACTCTTATACGAGCGCGATCGTCGATATCTTGACGCATGTGGCGATGCACTCCGCCTACCATCGCGGGCAGATAGCGAGTCACATGCGGGAGATTGGCCAGACCCCCGCCTACACCGACTTTATCCACGGTATTCGTGAGGGGTACGTGCAATTGGCTGACGAAGCCACGACGGACCACGGCTTTGCTTTGCCGCAATCCGAGCGAAAGACGTAATATCTCAGCAATGAAAAAGCTTCCCCTTTTAGTGCTCCCCGTGTTGGGCGCGGCTTTCCTGCTGGCTGCGGACGAAGCGAAAGTTCCCGCCATGCCCAGCGCCGTCACCAGCAATGCGGTGGCGTCGCTCAAGAACGGAATCGAAATTTATTCCTTCATGGGCGTCGGCACCAAGAAAACCTGGGACGACGTTTCAAACAAGCTCTACATTCTGCGCCTGAAGTCGGGGAAATGGGTTGAAGGGCACCCGGTGCCGGGAGTTGCAGGGCGCGTTGGCGCCTCCGCCATGGGCGCGAAAGGACAGATTTTCGTCTTTGGCGGCTACGTGGTCGATGCTCAGGGAAATGAAATGACCATCGGCGACGTGAACTCCTATGTGCCCGATGATCACCGTTGGTATCGCGCGGAAGATATCCCGGTGCCCGTAGACAACGCGGTGATCGGGATCGATCACGACCGCTACATCTACCTCGTCGGCGGCCGAGCCAAGACCGGTCCAGTCAACAATGTTCAGGTTTACGACGCGGAGAGCAACAAGTGGAGTCAGGCTACTCCTCTTCCGGGCACGCCCGTGTTTGGCCATGCTGGTGGGCTCGTCGACAACGCGATCGTGTACATCGACGGGGCCAAGAAGGATTCTTCGAAGTCCGGGTACGTTGCATCCGACGAGTGCTGGATCGGCAAGATCGATCACAAAGATCCGAACAAAATTGAATGGAGCAAGCTTCCGCCGCATCCGGGGCCGGGACGCTTCGGCATTGTTGCGGGAGCCAATGACCATCGCGTCCTGTTTTCGGGAGGTACGATCGTGCCCCACAATTGGAAGGGACTTGATGCCGAGGGAAAAGCGGCTGAACTCTCTCCTGTGACCTTTGCCTACGAGCTTCACGGAAATCGATGGCAGACAATCGCCGAAGATACTTACGATGTGCGCGCCGACGGGCGCGGAATATTGTTCACTCCACTCGGGCCGCTTATCTTAGGTGGAACGTTGAAAAACTCAGCGATCTCGGCTCGCATATTAGACCTTCCTAAGAAGTGAGGGCGGATCCGGTGATCAAAGTTTCGATGCGGCGATACCTTCGTGATCTTTTCATTCGACCTTACTGAAAGTACGATGATTTCATCGCACTGATTGAAATTCATTTCCACTTGAGCGAGCGGCGAATGGACCTCCGACTATTCGCCGCTCTTTTATGCGCTAAATGCGCTGCGTACGGTAAAATCTCGGGAGCCGTACGGAGAAGTTCAATGCTTACGCCTCGCTAGTCCGGTATTCCTTGATTCCTGCTCTCCATCAGGCTTTCCCAATTTTTATGTTGGCCATTGTTTGAACGCACGCCACGTGCAGTTCGCAGGCGATGCAGAAAGTCCCCAGGTTCCGAATGGAGGTGATTACAAACGAACCGGAGCGATCCCTTTGGTCCTCGCTGATCGAGGCGGTTCGCGGATCGCACCAGGATTACACCAGCGGCAGTTTGAATCGAGCGATTCTTCTGCTCGCCGTCCCGATGGTGCTCGAGATGGTCCTGGAATCGTTGTTCGCCGTGGTGGACGTCTTTTGGGTAGGACGCCTCGGATCCGCTGCGGTCGCGACCGTCGGTGTCACCGAATCTCTGCTCAGTCTGGTTTTCGCGGTTGGAATGGGACTCAGTTTGTCGACTACGGCGATGGTCGCTCGCCGCATCGGCGAGAAAGATCCCGAAGGGGCAGCAGTCGCTGCCGTGCAAGCTATCGTTGTGGGCTTGGCGGTCTCTCTCGCCATCGGACTGCCGTGCTTCTTTTATGCCCCGACACTTCTCCGTTGGATGGGCGCCGGTCCTGAAATCGTGTCGGTCGGTGGCGGCTATGCCAGGATTTGCCTCGGCGGGAGTTTTGCCGTACTGCTTTTGTTCTTGAACAACGCCATCTTTCGCGGCGCGGGAGACGCAGCCATTGCCATGAGGCTGCTGTGGGTGTCGAACATCATCAACCTGATCCTCGATCCCTGCCTGATTTTCGGTTGGGGACCATTCCCAAAACTTGGGGTGACCGGTGCTGCGCTGGCGACGCTGATCGGCCGCAGTCTCGGCGTTCTCTACCAGTTTTATCGCCTGATGAAGGGGACCGAGCGCATCCGAATTCTCGCCCGCCATATTCGAGTGCGACTCGACGTCCTATGGCGGCTCATACGAGTTTCCTCGACTGGCATTCTGCAGTTTGCCATCGCGCACACGAGTTGGATAGGACTTGTCCGCATCGTGAGTACTTTTGGCGCTGCCGCTTTGGCGGGGTACACGATTGCGATTCGCATTGTAATTTTTGTGATCCTGCCATCGTGGGGACTTAGCAATGCTGCGGCCACGCTCGTTGGACAGAATTTGGGAGCGGGGCATCCCGACCGCGCCGAAAAAGCAGTATGGCGCACAGGTTTCTACAACATGATCTTCCTGGGGCTTATAGGACTCTTCTTCGTTCTGTTCGCCGAACGGATAGTCGGATTGTTCATCACGGATCCCTCAGTTTTGCGTCTTGCGGCAACCTGCCTCCGCATCATTAGCTGCGGAAATATCGGTTATGCGTACGGCATGGTCATGCTTCAGGCGTTCAACGGAGCCGGCGATACGATCACTCCTACGATCGTGAACTTCTTTGGGTTCTGGATCGTAGAGATACCTCTGGCGTACGTGCTTGCGATTCCTTTTGGCATGCGATCCAACGGAGTCTTTTGGGCAATCGTGGTAGCGGAAGGAGCCATCGCAGTCAGCAGCGCAGTGCTATTCCGGCGCGGAACCTGGAAGGAGCGAAAGATCTAACGGAGGAGAACTGGGGCGGGAGGAACGGTTTCGAACCGTCATATCCGGGATGGAGCCCCGGCGCATTGCCGTGGTTATGCTACTCCCGCGTCCAAAGCTCTGACTGAGCTGAGGAACCAAAGTAGCTAACAGATTTATTTCTGTCAATACATGAATGGGGAGCCGAGTGGAGATCGATGTTCGAAAAAGGTATAGTCGAGACGTCAGCGCGCTCTCGCGAGCACCAGCGTTACGTCGTCTGGTTGCTCATTGTCGCCGATCCAGTCGTCCACCGCGGTGGTGACAATCTGGCTGATCTGCGGCAACGGTGAATCCCGGTTCTCGCGGACGAGGTCGATCAATCGCGCTTCTCCAAACTCGCCGAAGTCATTTTCCGGCTCTGTGACGCCGTCGCTGTACGCGAGAAAAATCTCTCCGGGATGCATCTCGACGCACCCCTCTTCGTAGGTCATGTCGTCGAAGAGACCGACAACAGTTCCACCCGCCTCAAGCCTCCGTACGGTTCCGTCTTTGCTGACGAGGATCGGAGGCAGATGTCCTCCGTTGCTGTAGGTGAGGCGATGCGACCTGCCGTCATAGATGCCCAGGAACAGCGTCGCATATTTTTCCGGCGGTGTGCTCTCGTACAACTGGTGATTGAGGAGTCCGAGAAGAGCTCCGGGAGAAACCTCAATACCTTCGGGCCATGCCGCCATCAGACGGCTGGCGCCGGCAACGGCTCCCACCGCAACCGGCTCGCGCATCTGCGGGAGGCTTTCGACGCTGTAAGCGCGAACGGCGGAGTGAATTGTTGCCATCAGTAATGCCGCGGAAATTCCTTTTCCACTGATATCGCCCACGGCGAGGATGAGCTTGTGCGAACTCGCCGTCAGAAAGTCGTAGTAATCGCCACTGACGGTACGCGCGGGACGGCAGAATCCATGAACCTCAAGCGACTCAAGTTCGGTCACCTGCCTCGGAAACAGCTGTGCCTGCACTTCCTGCGCGATGGACAGTTCGTTCTCTAGCCGCTGCTTTTCTTTTTGCTCCAAGATTAGCTTCTCGATGGAAGCTGTCATGGAATTGAACGACAGCGCGAGATCCGCGAGTTGGTCCGTCGAGGTCACGGGAATTCGATGGCTGAAGTCGCCGCGATCGACGTGCTTCGTCGCGTCGTGGAGTCGCGCGACGGCAACGGTCACGGTTCGCGTCATCCGGTAACCAATGATCAGAGCGACCAGTTCGATGATCGCGAAGAACGCCCCAATCCCAAGCAGGATGTACTCGACACCCTGAACAAATTCGCCCAGCGCTGCGAAAAGGTGGCTGTATAGGACCGAGGGCCGTGTTCTGACCGCCGCGACCGCTTGCTCGGAGTTTCCTGTGTTCCAGTCCACGACGGCCAATGGCGTTGGAAACAAAACTTCGCTGTCGAACATGTTCACTGGACCGGGCAGGGCTCCGACGCTGAAGGTCGAGTGCAGCGTTTGCTGTCCGGTCTGCGCCGTAGTTTCTTGTTTGCCGGGGCCGCTGATCGTGATTCCGTTTCGTTTTTTCTGGTTGGTTGTTACGTGCGCAGCGTTATTGTCCGATGCGGGTCCGGGAGTGGCTAAGAGCGTAATTTCGCCCAAGTCGGATGCAATGTTTCCGACGAGTTCCTTGTCGAAGGGTTCGCTGGTGACTACGGTCAGCTTGGTCGTGCCCACCATGAACGAATCGACGACGCGCAGGTGTAGTCCGCTGCCGTCGCGGACAATCTCACGAAATTTACCTTTGGTGAAGCCGGGCAGAGTAAGAGACGGCCCTTGCAACTCACCACAGAGGGGAAGCGCCTTATCCCCGTACCATGCGCACACATGACGCCGAGCCCATGCGGGATCGCGCTTCCGCAGTCCGGCAAGCGATTCAGCGGAAGGATTGACCCCGTGTTCCAGGCGCGCTGCGAGTTCATTGCTAACGGCCGAGTTCACCGCCTCGAGGCTTCGAAGCTGCGAATGAATTTCCGAGGTAAGAACGAAAACCGCGAATTGCCCGGCAAATCCATAGATAGTGATGAACGCCATCGCTACCAGCAAAACTGCTGGTATCACACCGATGAAAACGTACGTGACGATGAGCCGATTACGCAGCCGCCATAAAATACGTCGCTTGAGCCACCGAAAAGCGAGAATTGAAAAAAGGATGCAGGCAATGAAGGCAAGAAACCAGACCCACCCGGTGAGATAGTCCCCCCAAGATTTCGCCAACACAGCCAGCACTTCTTCCAGCACCAGTAGCGCAGCAGCCATCCCAGCCAGATAGCAAGCCAGGCGCGCCATCTTGCCTTCAGGCCAAAGTTCTGCCTCGACCAGCCTGCGCCGTATTTCTGGATAGGACCATTGCATCGCGATGTCAAAACGTCGTCAGAATTTGGGAATTATACGGCGTCAACAAGGTTGCGGGTGGCGCGTGCGTCAAGGGTGCTTTGCCGATTAGATCTCGGGATACAACTCGAAAAAAGCTTCCAGGCTGGTGCGCAGTTGTTTCTCGATCTCTTCCTTACTACCCTCCAATACGTGCATGCTGACGAATGCCTCGCGGCCGTTGGCGAGCTTGACTGGCGCATGACCCACTTCGGCCACGTCCTCGGAGGGTAGCAGCCTCATTCCATATACCAATGTAAGATTTGCCATAGCCTGATTTTACGACGTTCCGGCCGCCTGCCGGGGCTTTTGCGATTTAGAATTCCGGGCCGACTCATTTAGAATTCCGCCGTGACCAGAATCCTGATTTCGACGCTTTGGATGCTTGCCTGGATGGCAGGTCAGCCGCTCGCGGCACAGCAGCAGTCCCCCGACGCTCCTGCGCAGCAGCCGCAGGTGAAGGTCAATATGCTCAACGTCTGTACGCCGTCGGCCGAGGAGCAGAAGGAGATCGCCTCCGCCCTGGCGCGCGTTCCTAAGCACCCTTTATTCGGGAACGATTTCGAGGTATCTCGCGGACGCTCCACGCTAAGCGACATGCCACCTTTCCTGCCGGGTGGGCAGAGTTCGCACGTTGCCGGTGAGCCTCCGGTCGCGAGCTACGTTCGCATTCGCCGCGAGTTCTCTGTGCAGGCGCTGTTTTCGAGCGTGCAGTACTCCTTCAGCGACGACGGCCAAACGATGGTGGAGACCATGGTGCTCCACGTTCGCGATCCCAAAGATTTGATCCAAGTGTCGATGGAGGATAGCGCCTCGTCAGTCACCAGCGCCGGGGCGATGCTGGGATCCAATACTCCTGTAAGCCGGGTTCGGCTCGAGCGCTTCGGAAAATCGTCGGTGGCGCTGGCGCGTTGTTCCGCCGCCGAAGGTGGGCCAGCCGCGGATCAGAGTGCCTATGAACCGCTCTTTCGCGGCGCCTCGGAAGTGCTGTCAAACTACCGCGCGTTACTAGGCGTGAAGGCGATCATTCCGGAGGAATTAACGAAGATTCGCGGAGTTTCGAAGCCAAAGGCTGCCCCCAAGGCCAAGGCGAGCAAACCGTCTGACGATAAGAAGTGAGATTACACTCGAAGTGCATCAAGGCCCGCGCCATAGGCGTTGTGGATCAAAATCTGAGCTGAGCCATCTAATCTGCAAGCCGTAAGAAATCCATGAGCGAAACTCGCAACGTAGTCATCATCGGGTCCGGATGCTCCGGACATACCGCTGCGCTGTATGCGGCACGGGCCAACCTGAAGCCGCTGGTTATCGAGGGTCACGAGCCCGGCGGGCAACTTTCCATGACTACGCTAGTTGAGAATTTCCCGGGATTTCCTGAAGGCATCCTGGGGCCGCAACTGGTCGAGAATATGCGCAAGCAGGCTGAGCGCTTTGGTGCGGAATATCGAATGGCGCATCTGACCAGCGTGGATCTAAGCCAGCGCCCGTTTCTCTTGCATCTCGGCCATCATCAGGTCCACACACAGACTTTGATTATCGCCAGCGGAGCTTCCGCTCGTTGGCTTGGATTGCCGCACGAGCAGCAGCTGATTGGTCACGGCGTGTCCTCATGCGCAACTTGCGACGGCTTCTTTTTTTCGGGCAAGGAAATCGTTGTGGTTGGCGGCGGCGACTCGGCGATGGAGGAAGCTCTCTTCCTGACTCGCTTCGCGACCAAGGTGACGGTCATACACCGCCGCGACGCCTTCCGGGCCTCGAAGATCATGTTGGAGCGTGCGCAGAAGCACGAGAAGATCCAGTTCATGCTCGATACCGTGGTGGAAGACGTTTATGACGTCAATCACAAGGAAGTGACCGGCCTCAAGCTGCGCAACGTGAAGACGGGCAAAGTGTGGGATTTTCCCACCAGCGCCCTGTTCCTCGGGATCGGCCACGAGCCGAACGCAAAAATGTTCGCGGGCCAGCTCGACGCCGACGCCGACGGCTACCTCAAAACGCATAACTATGTCTTCACCAAAGTCCATGGCGTTTACGCCTGCGGCGACGTACAGGATCGCCGATACCGCCAAGCAATAACGGCTGCCGGCAGCGGTTGTATGGCAGCGATCGAAGTTGAGAAATTTCTCGAGGAAGCCGGAAAGTAGCGGGAAGGACCTGGCGTTCGCGGAAGTCGTACGCCCTCGGTGATCTTCTGGCGGACTAAGAGTTCTCTTAGACTCTTTTCGACATGAGAACTCTGATACGGCGGGGGGCCGTTGTAGCTCTACTTCTTGCCGCTGTTTTCGCGACAATTCCGCCTAATTCTGCAGCTCAGGACGGTGCTCCGGCTGCACGCAAAATCATTCTCAAAAGCGCGCCGGTCTACCCGTCTCTGGCCCGATCTATGAATATCCATGGAGTTGTAAAGGTTCAGGCGCAAGTCGCCCCGAACGGGGTGGTTAAGAGTATTGAAGTCGTTGGAGGACACCCTCTCCTGACCCAAAGCGCCGTCACTGCAGTCGGCCACTGGAAGTTCGAGCCCGCCGCTCATGAAACGCGCGAGTTGATTGAAATCAAGTTCGACGAATAAACACTTTAAGTTGACCCCTCGCGGCGCCTATCCTTACCGCATCGTTACCCGTTCCCAAAGTCCCACCTAATGAGCAGCTTACGGCTCCCGGCCGCTATCGCAAGAGTCACTCCTCCGCACGTTCTATCAACGATAGCCTGAAGGTGGGTGAAGTACCGGGTCACAGGCTAACTCGGAGGAATCACTTCATGCGTGCTCGCTTCGTCTGTCTTCTCGCTTTTTGCGGCAGCCTTTTCGGTCAGCAGGCTGCGCAACCGTCCCTCACGATTTATAACCAGAACTTTGCCGTCGTGCGGCAGGAGATCCCGCTCGACCTCAAGTCGGGCATCAACCAGCTGAATGTAAGCGACATTACGATGCATCTGGAGCCCGACTCCGTCATTCTTCGCGATCCGTCGGGAAAGCATTCCATCAATGTGCTCGAGCAGAATTATCGCGCCGATCCTGTCTCGCAGTTTTCACTGCTGTCCCTTTATGAGGGACGCACCATCGACTTCGAGTTGCCTGACCACACCACGGTGAAGGGCAAGGTCATTCGAAGCGGATACATTCGTCCTGACACTTTCAATGTGAATGGCTATTCGCAAAACCTTGGCGGCCAAGAAGAGCCGATCATTGAAGTCGGTGGCCAAGTGCGCTTCGGCCTTCCCGGCACTCCCGTTTTCCCCGATCTCACCGCAGAAACAATTCTGAAACCACGTCTGGAATGGCAGGTCGCCACCGATAAGCCGGGAAAATTTCCCGCGGAATTCTCTTACGTCACCGGCGGCATGAGTTGGCAGGCGGATTACAACATCGTAGCGCCTGAGAAAGGGGATCTCGTCGACATTGTGGGATGGATCACCATGGACAACCGTACTGGTCACAACTTCGAGAACGCGCGTATCAAGTTGATGGCGGGCGAGGTAAGCAAAATTCAGCCCGGAATCTCTGGCCGGATGATGTCAGAGATGGTCGCCATGGATGCGGCGGCTCCCATGATGAAAACCGTCACCGAGAAATCCTTCGACGAATACCATCTCTACACCCTGGAACACAACACGACGCTTCGCGATCGGGAAACCAAGCAGGTGGAATTTATACACGCCAGCGGGGTGGCCACCAAACAGCTGTTCATATATGACGGCATGAAGATCGATCCCAATCGCTACAACGGCTGGAATTGGGAGAACATTCGCAACGATCATTCCTACGGCACGGAGTCGAACAGCAAGATCTGGGTGATTCGTGAGTTTGCGAACTCGGAAGCGAATCATCTGGGTATGCCGCTTCCCAAGGGGCGACTTCGCTTTTACCGCCACAATGACGACGGCCAAGTCGAGTTCACCGGAGAGAATATGATCGATCACACTCCGAAGGACGAGACTGTGCGCATCTACACTGGCAATGCCTTTGATCTGGCTGGTGAGCGCAAACGCATAAACTATACGGTCGATACCCGGGGGAATAGCGCTACAGAAACTTTCGAGATTCGAATCCGCAATCACAAGAAGGAACCCGTGGATGTTCGAGTCGTCGAGCATCTCTACCGCTCGCTGAACTGGGAGGTCACTGCGAAAACCGACACCTTCCAGAAGAAGGACAGTCAGACGATCGAGTTTCCCGTCGAAATCATGCCGGATGGTGAGAAGGTCATCACGTACACCGCGCATTACTCCTGGTAAGGTCTCTTCGGACTGAACAGATCTTATTTCCGAGCCAACGAGGGCCTATGCATTCATAATTTGCCTAGGCCCTCGTGAGGTCAGGATCATCGACGAGCGTTCCATTTCTGAACCGCACACTTATCTGTGCGGACCATCACGCCCTCCAACACGTCGAGTGTGATACAAATTTCTGTGGTCATGGCACACGTGCGCGGCGCTTTTCTTTCCTCGATTCCTCCTACAATTCATCCCGAGGTGGCGCGGACCCCATGTTGAGGTCTTTGTTCGTCCGACTTTCTGAGAACCGCTCCCTTCGTAATTTTGCCGAACGTTCCGCGATCGGCCGGCGCGTTTCCGGGCGATTTGTGGCGGGCACTTCCATCGAAGATGCCGTGCGCGCGACCCAGGCGGTCAATCGCGCCGGGATGAGCGTGACCATCGATAACCTGGGCGAGAACGTCACCAATCCAGATGAAGCCCGCCAGAGTGCCCAGCTTTACCAGCAGATTCTTGACGCAATCGCTGCCAGTAAGCTCAACGCCAACATCAGCCTCAAGCTGACTCATATGGGTCTGGATGTCGATGAAAAACTTGCGCACGAAATCGTCGGCGGACTCGTTTCCCGCGCGGCCGCATCGAATCCCCCAGGCTTCGTACGCGTCGATATGGAAGGCTCGCCCTATACCCAGCGCACGCTGGATTTTGTTCATGAACTGCATCGTATTCCGGGATACGAAAACAGCGTTGGCACGGTAATCCAGGCTTACCTGAAGCGCTCAGAGAGTGACATCGAGAAACTCTTGTCAGAGCGAATCCGCATTCGCCTATGCAAAGGCGCATATAAGGAACCTGCGAGCATCGCCTTTGAAAGCAAGGCGGACGTCGATGCCAACTACGTCAAGCTGATGAAGATCCTGATGAAGAGCGGGATTTATCACGGCATTGCCAGCCATGACGAGAACATCATTCGAGAAGGGAAGGCATTTGCAACCCGGGAGAAAATCCCTGCGGAAGCTTTTGAGTTTCAGATGCTGTACGGCATCCGCCGCGACCTTCAGCAGAGCCTTGTTCGCGACGGATGGCGCGTCCGCGTCTACATTCCTTTCGGCACCGAGTGGTATCCATATTTCATGCGCCGACTCGGAGAGCGTCCCGCGAACGTATTCTTTATCGCTCGCAACATGCTGCGCTCGTAAACGCAGCCGCCGAAACGGGGCGGAGTTCGGGAAAAGGTCAGGCTTACCTGCGCGTCCTTCGTTCAGAAGACCTTTGTGCATTAGCGCCGCGCGAGTGTAGCCGAACGTGCCATCTCGTGGCACATCCGGGCCAATGGCGCCAGAGGGGATCGTTGTTAGCATGGAGTATGCATTCCACCGCACCGGCCGAACTGCTGGAAACGTTTGCGGCCTTCGTCGATCCCAAGATCGAAGACGAGCAGATCGACCTGATTCGAGCCGCCCTCGCCATCGCGCGAACGGAATATCCATCCTTAGCGATCGAAGAGTATGCCGAGCGCGTGGAAGACCTGGTGCGGCGCGTGAGTGCCCGTACTTGCGATGCAAATCAGCCACCGCTGGCTGCTCTCAACTCCGTGTTATTTGACGAGGCAAATCTTCGCGGGAATCGCGATGACTATTACGATCCGCGCAACTCGTTTCTCAACGATGTTCTCGACCGTGGCCTGGGACTTCCAATTACGCTCTCGATCCTCTACATGGAAATTGCGAAAAGAGTGGGAGTGCCCTTATCCGGGGTGGGTATGCCGGGCCACTTCCTGTTAAAACACTACAGTCCTGAGGGCGATGAGACGATCATCGACTGCTTCAACCACGGCGAAATCCTCAGCCGCCAGGAATGCCACATTCGCCTGAATGAGATCTACTCCGGTGAAATGGCGTTACGCCCGGAGTTCCTGCATCCGATCAGCCGCCGGCAGATTCTCACCCGGATGCTGAACAATCTGAAAGCTGTCTATCTGTCGACACGAAACTTCCGCAAGGCACTGCCCATCGCCGACTTGACCCTCGTGATTTATCCGCGCTCCGCCGAGGACATCAAGCAGCGCGCCTTGCTGCGCTACAGCATGGGCATGCGGGGGCTGGCCGCCGAAGATTTGGAAGAATATTTGAAGATCTCGCCCGAGGCTTCAGACGCCGATGAGGTCCGACAGATGGCTCAGTCGATCAAGCGGATGCTGGCTTTAATGAATTAGTTGGACCGCGGGATTATTGCTGTTCTTGCGATTCCGCGTTCTCGCCGCCTTCAGGCGGCGCCAGCGGCAGGTGAGCGGCACCGCGCATGATTTCGCGTTCCTGGTCAGAAAACATTCCCTTAAAGCGGTCGGAGTTGATGACCTCTTCGCGCTGTTCGGGCGGCATTGCACGCAAGTTGCGGACTGCGGTGCTGACCATGCCTTGGCGGCCCGGTGGAAGCTCTCGAAATTTTCCATAAAGCTGACGCGCTTCCTGCTTCTGTTCGGGCGTCAAATGCTCCCAGGTTTCCATCCGGTTGAGCATGCGGAGCTGCTGTTGCGGAGGGAGATTAGAGAAGTGTTGCAGGCGCTGCCGCAGCATCTGCTGGCGCTCCGCTGGCAGCCTCTTGAAAGCTGGATCGTTTTGCAAAGCACGTTCCTGCTCATCGGGAGCCAGATCTTTGTAACGTCGCAGCCAGTCGCCGGCATGGCCTGGAGGCTGCATCGGGCGGTTCTGCTGCTGCCTGGCATTGGGAAGTTTCCGCTCTTGCTGCGCTTTGCGAGGTGCCGCCTGCGCAACCGCGGACGAGGGAACTGCCACCGCGAACGCCAAACAGACGGTCGCCAGTGCTCGCGAGATTTGTCCCAGCCGCGTCATTCCCGTACGTCCTTCGGACTTCGCCCAAGTCCTTGCAACAATTTGCTTCCATGTGCTGTGGTTAGCTCCGAGGTCCTACAGTTTCCTGCAGGCCGCGAGTCCCGGCACTATGGATTCGCTACTACATCCTGCTGAATATCAAGATCGTCGAGCAACTCGAAATCTTGATACATGTCATGGTTCTTGTCCAGAGTCTGCAGATCACTTACGGCACTTCCCGCGGCCGGCGCGGGATCAATCATGCCTGCGTCCGTCACATGCTTGCCGTGCGAATGCGTGAAGGTCAATCCAATGCCAACTCCGAGCATGACTGTCAACGCAGCGGCCAGCACTGGCCGGCGGAACCACTGCAGCCAGCCTGCCGTTTGCGGCTTGGCCATCTCTTCCCGCAGGCGAGCCTGCAGCCGCACATCGAAGTACGGGGATGGTTCCGGTACCTGCCACTCATCGAGCAAGGCCATCGTCGAACGCATTGCCTTTAACTGTTCCGTACACGCACTGCATCCAGCTAGATGATTGCTTTCTTCCACCGTGGGCTCGCCGAATCCAGCGGCCACTTCCGCCATCCGTTCTCGAATTTCTTCGCATTTCATGACTACGTCCCTCAACTCTCTCCGCCTGCCAATCGCTTCAGTAGTACTACACAAATTCTTTTAACTGTTCCCGCAAAGTTTCATAGGCCCGAAATAGCAATGACTTCGTCGCCGACTCACTTTTCTTCAGCACTTCGGCGATTTGTTTGTAATCCATTTGCTGATACTTGTGCATGATGACTGCTAATCTCTGCTGCTCCGGGAGCGCTTCGACTTTGCTTCTGATCGCCATCATCCTTTCGCGCAGTACGATTGACTGCTCGGCATTCAATGATCGGTCCGGGACCTCAAGAGTTGTTCCCGACTCTTCGTTCGGTTCGTCAATGCTGACCTGAACCTCCGGACGCTCGTGGCGCGTATCGCGTGCGTGATTTACGGCGAGGTTCGTCGCAATGCGATAGAGCCAGGTCGTGAACTTCGCGCTGGCCTCGTAGTTCGCTCGCGAACGATAGACTCGCAGAAACACTTCCTGAGCGAGATCCTCGGCAGCGGCTGTGTTGCGCGCCATACGATACATGAAGCTGACCATCGGACGGCGATATTTCTGGACCAAATAATCGAATGCCGCCTGATCTCCGGCTTTCGCCCGCAGCATGATGTCGGCATCCGTGGGAGCGTCGCCAGTCTCCCGCGACAGAGCAGATGCCGGCAGCGGCGATCCAGCCATCAGCATGCTCCGATCGATCGCAACCGTGCTCACATCAGATTCAACCCCGCCGGGGCTGGAAAGTTGCATCTCCTTTTCATCCGCAGACTCACCGTAAGTCTTTGGTTCGTTTACAGATAAGGGAGGTCGAAGCGGGTTGGGTTTGGAGTTCATGAAAAAGCTGGAAATCGGCCCGAAAATGCACAGGCGGCGTGAATTTCACAGGTAGCCGAGGATAGGCTAACACGGGCGAGGCCTGGCCCCGTAGTGAGCAGTTCGCCTCCGTGGTTGGGAATGAGGCCGCGGGTGTTCCGGCTGGAGATTACTTGTTTCGGTCCTGAGTCTGGAAGATGGTCACTCCTCACCTATGAATAGCGACCGCCTCCGCAGTTCCTATCGACGATAGTACGTAATAGCTCTCTTAAGGATGAGTGGAGATGCAAAATCCTACAACTTTTTCGCTCGTAGTCTGGCTTGCAGCATCCCTTCTGCACGGCTGATCCAGCAACCCTTGACTTTAAAAGCGTCCGGCGTCACGCTTCAAAGCGCTCGACGGAGTGGATGCGATGTACGACAACTGGTTAAGTCCGCTGCACCTGCTGATTTTGATCTCGGCACCGTTCATTCTGCTGGGCCTGCCCATCTACCTTGGCCTCGTTATCGTTCGGAAGGTAAAGAAGAAATACCCATCGTCACCAAAGTCGACCGAGCATTAAAAGCTAGCTACCTTCAAAAAGGTGAAGATCATTGCAATACCCTTTCGAAAGCGGGTTTTGAAACCTGTCTAGGTAGAACACCCGGGTCGTTTTTTAGACGCCACCGGTGTAGAATTGGAAGCACGGCTGAGAATGCCGGAGTGAGACGGGCCCCCCAGGCACGAACCGTTCTCTCCGATCGCTGACGTACCCAAAACGACTCGAATGAAAACCTTCTCTTTTTGCACGCTACTGCTTATGTCCTTATCGTTCTCGTTGCTTTCTTGTGGGGGCGGCAATTCGACCTTGGGGTCGGGAACCGGCACCGGAGGCACTGGCGGTACTGGGGGAACGGGTGGAGGGCTGCCCTGTAACGGTCAGGCGGGTACTACATGCCAATCACTCATGGTCAATGGTGTGGCACGCACCTACCTGCTGCACGTTCCGTCGAACTTTCAGAAGGGAAGCGGCGCACTAGTCGTCGCTCTTCATGGATCCGACAACGATGGGGTAAGCATGGAGAATCTTTCCAGCTTCAGCACGCTCGCCGATCAAAATGGATTTGCGGTGGCGTACCCAGACGGAGTAGTCGATCCCGGAAGCGGTGTGGCGGATTGGGCATACTACTTCAACGACTTCAATGACGACGTGGGATTCTTCCGTCAACTCATTACCACCCTGCAAGCGAGCGTGGGGCCGGATCCGAAGAGAATTTTCTTTACAGGCCATTCATCCGGCGCGTTCATGTCGCAGCGCGTCGCCGTGGAGCTTTCTGATCTTGTTGCGGCGATCGGCTCAGTCGAGGGCTCGATCACATCCAGCGCGACTCCGCAGACAGTGCCTGCGATTGTCGCCCCGGTGTCCGTCGTGATCCTGCATGGAGATCAGGATCAGAACGTAAAGTATTGCGGCACAAAAACGGATGCCTCGCAGGAAGCCACATTCAACTATTGGACGGGAACGTCGGCGAATAGCTGTTCGACCTTCGACACACAGACACCGTTGTGCGATGGGCAAGGAAATGTCACCGCCGTGGTGGAAAAAGACGCAACCGCCTGCCTGGGCCATGCCGAGGTGAAGTTCTACCGGCTCGAGGGAGGAACGCACGCCTGGACGACGGGCGCCATGAACGTGCAGGGACAGACGCCCTTTAACCCGGATTTCGATTCGAGTACCGGGATTACGACGAGCAATATTTTGTGGAACTTCTTCGCGACTCACCCGAAGCAATAGTTCTGGCTCGCAGCTTCAACGACAGGCCGTCGGCGTGCCGTTTAGCATCTTTCATGGTCAGTCACTGTGCAGGAGTTTGCGCGGCGCAGGCTTTGAGGTACGACCGAACGAGCAGGGTGAGCTCTTGCGCCTGCGTGCCGAGCTCTTTTTCGGGTGCGGGCGATTCGAGTAGTTTTCGACTGACTCCGGCCATCGCTGATTGAAGCATCGACGCCACGAGTGACAAATCTTTCGAGATCGGCTCCCGCGCGCTCGCCAACATTTCCACAAGAGCTTTGTTGATCCGGATAGAGATTTGCTTCACGATCCTGGCCCCGTCGACATCGGAACTCACCGCGTAAAGCGCAACGCTCATCTTTGCATCACTCATCTTGGCCTGCAGGAATGACGTGACGAGTTCTGCCCCCATTTGCTCGAGAGTGTTGCCTCTTTGCTCGAGGCACGCCCGCTCCACGGCATCGGCGACGGCCTCGAGATGACGTCGAAGTACGGCCTGCAGGAGGGAACTCTTGTTCGGGAAGTACTGGTACAACGTGCCAACTGAAACTCCGGCGCGTAGTGCCACCCGGGTCGTGGTCAGGCGCTCTTTTCCCACACGCAGCAAAACCTGAATAGTCGCATGCAGAATTGCTTCCACACTGGCAGTGGATCGCGCCTGCACGGGCGATTTCCGGGGCTCAAAGAGCGCTTGGGGCGATGAAGGCAAATGCGAACTCCTAAACTGAAGCTTTCTTCATCTAATCATACAAAGCGATCACATGCGCCACCAGCGATCCTAATTTTTGATTATCCACAGGAGCAACGAATGACGATACAAATGGCGACCGGATCCACTTTGGGCGGAACGTTCACACTTCCGAACACATCGATCACCATAAACCGCGTGGGCTATGGGGCGATGAAGCTCGCAGGTCCGCAGGTTTGGGGACCGCCATCCGATGTAGACGGTGCCATCGCCCTGCTCCGAGAAGCGGTGGCGTCCGGAGTAAACCACATCGATACCAGCGACTTTTACGGGCCGCACGTCACCAATCAGCTCATCAAGCGGGCGCTCCATCCGTATGAGGATGGGCTTGTGATCGTGACAAAGCTGGGCGCTCGACGCGGTGCCGATAAATCCTGGCTGCATGCCCTTTCCCGTCAGGAGTTGATTGATGGAGTGCACGACAATCTCCGCAATCTAGGACTGGATCGTCTCGACGTCGTCAACTTGCGAGTCGGAGCTGTCAGTGCGCCGTCAGAGGGATCGATTGAGTTGCCATTGACGGTACTGGCCGAACTGAAACAGCAAGGGTTGATTGGACACCTCGGTCTCAGCAATATCACTCCGAAACAACTGGCCGAAGGACAGACGATCACTGAAATCGTCTGCGTGCAGAACATGTATAACGTTGCGCACCGCGCTGACGACGGGTTCATCGATGACTTATCGAATCAAGGTATCGCGTACGTGCCGTTCTTCCCGTTAGGCGGATTTACGCCGCTCCAGTCATCGGTGATCGATGACGCGGCGAAAAGTCTTGACGCCACGGCGATGCAGGTGGCACTTGCCTGGGTATTGCAGCGATCACCAAACATCCTGCTAATACCGGGGACCTCGTCTATCGTCCATCTCAGAGAGAACCTGAAGGCGGCGGCGTTGCAGCTTCCGAAAGCGATAATCGCAAAGCTGAACTCGATCGGCGGGGATGCTGCAAAACAATAGTTTGACAGCTGCGGCTACGACGGTACGTACCCTGCGTGGTTGCTGAATCACTCAGCAACCGCGTTGCTTTAGTTGAGAGATTGTCTATCGCTTCTTCGGCTGGACGCTCGGTGAAACCATCGGTCGTCTTACGGGAACGATCGCGCCCTTCGACGGATCGGCAGCGGCATTGGCGCGCGTCAGAACTTCCTGCTGGATGTACTGCACGAATTCCTGGATCTGGTGCTGCATTTCTTCCATTCGCTCACGCATTTGCAGAATGATCGCCATCCCGGCGATGTTGACTCCCAGGTCGCGCGCGAGCGACAGAATGAATTCGAGGCGTACCAGATCCTCATCCGTGTAGAGGCGCGTATTTCCCTCGGTGCGGGAAGGTTTGAGCAATCCTTCGCGCTCATAGAGACGCAGGGTCTGCGGATGGATGCCATACATCTCGGCAACGGACGAGATCATGTACGCGCCTTTAGATTTACGCTTGGTCACGGGTTCCCTCGCTCCGCTCGGGATTTCGCCAGCGGGCTCCCGCTGCGCTCACGCCCGCTAAACGGCTCAACATGTAAGCGCCTTTGGATTTACGTTTGATCATCGTCTTCCGATTCTAGAGTAGCGCCCTCCGTCTTCCTAGTTCCTACAGTAATTCCCTTGCCAAACGCAGCATGATGCACCGCATCTTAGGGGCGGAGGATCACTATGGATAACGATAAAACTCTTAGCGTCATCGAAGACCTCATCGAAACTTGCAAAGATGGACAGAAGGGCTATCAGGATGCCGCAGAGCACGTAAAGCGGACGGACCTGAAGACATACTTTAACGAGCAAGGGCTGGAACGCGGCAAGTTTGCCGAGGAGTTGCGCGCGGAACAGACCCGTCTGGGCCAAGGCGACAAGAAGCCTTCAGGTTCGGTGGCGGGCGCTATGCATCGCGCCTGGATCGACACCAAGGTTGCACTGGGCGGCGGTGATAAGACGATTCTCGAGTCGGTTGAGGCCGGCGAGGACAAGGCCAAGGAAAGCTATCAGAAGGCTTTGGCAGAGTCGCTTCCCTCGAACGTTTCCGAGCTTGTCCGTAAGCAGGCTGCCCGCGTGCAGCAGGCGCATGACAAAGTGAAGATGTTGCGCGATGCGGCCAAGGCTGCGGCGTAAGTTTTAACTCGCGCGAATAATATTGGCCACGGATTTTCCCGAGGCTTACTCGGATTTTGACCTCATCCGACTAGCTGCGCGATATCCGTGGCCTTTTATTTTTTACGCAGCGGGCTGCGGTTTTTCTTCAGGTCTGGCCGACCATCCGCCAGGTCTCAATGCGTAATTTACCGCGTACGCGACAAAGCCCGCCGCGATCAGGACCATGCAAAACGCCGCCGGACTCATATGCCA
Organism: uncultured Acidobacteriota bacterium; assembly: GCA_963819455.1. Lineage (GTDB taxonomy): Bacteria > Acidobacteriota > Terriglobia > Terriglobales > Acidobacteriaceae > Sulfotelmatobacter. The sequence continues at coordinate 1,355,683 of CAWFWF010000001.1, read as the reverse complement.
TACCTGCGACGTATCGCTCCGGATCTCGGAGAATCCAGAGAAACCGAGCAGTAGCATCGGCGGTATGCCGATGGCGATGACTCCCAGCCATCCTCCCGGAACCCGAAAGGGACGAGCCAGATTAGGCTCGCGGAAGCGAAGGACGACCAGCGCCACGAACTCCAGTAAGAGGCTGAAGCCGTAGAGCATAATGTCGAGCGTCACCAGTTTGGCGAAGCCGAGGCCGAGGCACATCGCCCACCCGGCCGCGAGAATGAGGATCGCGACCCAGGGCGCTTTCGATTTCTTGTGCAGCTTGCTGAAGACAGCCGGCAGCATACCGTCCTGGGCCATTGCCAGGGGCAGGCGCGAGTAACTCATCACCAGCGCATTGAACATTCCGAAAGCGCTGATCATGCCGCCGAGGACCACGCCGACGCGGAGGAGCGGTCCGCCGAGAAGCCCGGCGATGTCCGCCCACGAGCCGGTTTCCCAGGCAGTGGATTTCAATCCAGTCGCCCACATCGCAGCGAAGGGAAGGATGTAGCTGACGGCAACGATGCAGACAGCGACCAGCATCGCACGCGGATACGTGCGTTGCGGACGCTCTACTTCAGTTGCGATGGTCGAGGCGTTGTCCCATCCCATGTAGTTCCACATGCAGATGAGAAGTCCCCCCAGAATATCCATGGACGAAGTCGTGGGCTTGGTCACGGCAGTCGCCAAGGCGCCCAGCTTGAACGGAGCCAGGACGACGACCGCGACGAAGGGAGCGGACAGCGCGAGAAACAGCCACAGCGAAGTCAGGGATACGACCTTCACTCCGGCGATATTGAGAAGCGCGCAGGCGACAACGACGGCGAACGCAACCCACCATCCGCGATTTCCTTCCTGGAACCACGGGAACATGCGGGTGAGGTAGGCGACGAACAGCGTCGGATAGATCGCCATGTCGAAGATCGAAGCGATAAGCGAAAGCCACGCTTCCTGAAATCCCCAGAAGTTGCCCATGGCGCGGCGAACCCAGGCGTAGTACCCGCCTTCGTAGGGCAGCGCGCTCGAAAGCTCGCCGATCATGAAGGCTGTGGGCAGGCTCCAGAGCAGCGGCGTGATGAGCAGAATCAGGATGGCGCGTCCGTACCCGGCGCCATGCACGATCTCTTCGGTGCCGTAGGTTCCGCCCGACACCATAAAGAAGGTGGCGGCGACCAAGGGCCAAAGCGTGAGGCGGACGAATTTTTTACGGCTGGGTACGGCGGCGAGAGGCTGGGGATTCTCCAGAGTTTGACGGCTAGCTGTTGCCAATTCCTATGTCTTCCTCCTGAAGCGACTCACTCTCGCCACCGCGTCTCCCTTGGTCTCTCAACGAGACTCCATCTCGCGGCTCCCGGAACTAAGCGATTTTCCGGGCATTTCGGCGAAGTTAGTTCGCATTTGTGAGATTACGGGAATTTTCCACAGATGCAAGATTTTTTTGATGAATTTTTGTGAAATTTCTGTCACCGACGGAGCGAGACGAGAGGAATCGACAGTGGTGAGCATTGAGATGCAAGTGACCGCGAAAATCTCAGAGGACTTGCGGCGGCATAACCACCAGGGCCGCCGCCAATGACCGCGATGTTGAGATTCGAATTTTCGGACATGAGAACCTTGAACCACAATGGACACGAAGGTTCACGAAGGAAATCAAACCACTCCCGGTGGCTGCGGGCGCGCAACTTGCGCACTCAGGATCACAAGTCCTCAAAGCTTGAGTTCCCAGGTTTCTGCCACCAGATTTTTTCGGCTCCAACTGTCATGGTGTTTTTGTTCCACGCGTTGGAATCCGGTGGCCTCGTAGATGCGGCGAGCGGCGGCCAGTTCGCTTTGGGTCCATAGAAGAATCTTCCTGTACCCGGATGCACGGGCGAAGCGAATGCACTCCTCAACCAACCGCTTGCCGATACCCAGACCGCGAGCCGAGGGTTCTACCAGCAGTAGGCGGAGTTTGGCCACAGTTTCCGATTTTTTCACGAGGAAAATACTGCCGACATTTTCGCCATCTTTCTCGGCGATCCAGCAGCGTTCGCGTCTTGTGTCGAGGCTCTGTATAAATTCGGCGACAATCTCCGCGACCAGCGCTTCGAAGTTTTCGTCGTAGTGATACTCCTGCCAGTAGAGTTCGCCGTGACGCTGAACGACCCAGCCCATGTCTCCGGGCGATGCTGGCGGAGGAGATAGGAAGGGGCACGATCCGTCGGCAGGAGACAGAATTGACTCGATGGTGCTCATCGCATCGAGCAGCTTCGCCTGCTTTTCCGGACTCAAGCTTTTGATCATGGCACCGACCTGCGCGCTCGACCGGGCGTCGAGCGGTTCGAAAGCTTTCAATCCCTTCATGGTCAGGGAAAGAAGAGATTGACGCGCGTCCTGCGGAGCCCCGCGTTTTTCGATGAGGCCAGATTTTTCGAATCCTGCCAGCATGCGGCTGAGATACCCGGCATCGAGCCCGAGGGTCTTGCACAGTTCTACCGCCGTGGTTTGTTTGATCCGAGCCAACTCATAGAGAGTTCGAACCTGCGTCAGGGAGAAAGCGCTGTCGAGCAAGCCTTCGTTGAGCAATCCGATCTGCCGGGTATAGAAACGGTTGAAGCCGCGGACGGCCGCGATGCGCCCGTCAATAAGGGTGGGATGGGACTCGGACGACATGAAGCCAGTATCGAATAATTAGTTGACTAAGTCAAATAGATTAAATGCTTTGTTCAACCACTTAAAGTTTTACATATTCACTCAAGAGCAAGCGAAAAAGCATCGTGGGTTTTGCTTCCGCGCGCCGGAAGCGTGGCATCCTTCACCCAGCTTTGCGTTTTTCCATCTTTTGCGTTTCAGCTTTCACCCGGCGCTGATGTTCGACCATTTCATTAGTCGCCGTTTCGGCCACTGCTCGGATCATGCCCAATTGCTGCGCTTGTTCCGTGCCTTCCGGTGTTGTTTCGATCAGCAAATCACAAAATCCGATGATTGCTCCCAGCTTGCTAATCATGTAGTGAGCCACCATGCACGGTGGCGGGTGGTTTTCCACCTTTGACTTCATCCGGTTTGCATCCCTTCTCCCCCTCACCGGCAAGTTTGATGCATAGGCTCACAATACTTGTTTGTCACTTGGATCCTGTTCCGGAATCCGAACAGGTTGGGCCCGTAGAATCGCCGAGGCGTAGTGATCCACCTTGACTTTGCAGTCGGAACCGGGCCAGGCATCCGCTTGGGATTGTCGGAGGTGGTTGTGGCGTTGCCGCGCGACCCAATCAAAATTGGAAAATATGAGAGGGCGGCATGGGTGTTCGTTATGTTTGTTTTACTGCTCGCGAGACTAAGTCCGTTTAGCAAGACAGGGAAGTGTTAGTCAACGGCTGCTTGTAGTCGATAGAAACGCTGTTTACTATGCCGCGCGAGCAGCGGCTCCGCCGATGCGAGCGACTCATAGGGTTGGGGTCGATGCGGTAGCCGGGTAGTTAGGATTCGACAGTCCCGGTCCTCCTCGAGCAGCATCGTCACTGTGACTATCGTCAGGTCCCTCAACCGGCTATCGCCGGTTTCAGGACGACAAAGTCCAAGGAGTTAAACCTAGACCTTTGTCCAGAGGTCCGCCCGCGGGTCTTCTGGATTTAGCTTGGCCAACTCGCGAAGCAATTCTTTTGTCCGTTCGTCTCGGGGCATGGGGACTGTGACGGTGATCTCGACGATCTCGTCGCCGCGGACGCCTTCCCGAGTAGCAGAGGGCACTCCCTTTTCTCTAAGGCGAAGTTTTTGACCAGACTGCGTGCCTGGTGGAATCTTGAGCAACGCGCGGCCATCGATCGTAGGAACCTCAATCTTCGCTCCCAGCGCGGCTTCCGTCGCGCTCACTGGCACCGTCAGTGAAATGTCGTCGCCGTCGCGGTGAAAGATCGGATGGTCGTCGGTGCGAATGATGGCGTAGAGATCTCCGGGAGCTCCGCCATGCGGACCGGCATTGCCTTTTCCGGGCAGGCGAATCCGCTGTCCATCACGCGTTCCGGCCTTGATGCGAACTTCCATCGGCTCAGTGTTTGTAATTCTTCCTTCGCCGTGGCAGGTCGGGCATGTCGTCAAATTCTTGCCCGTACCGTGGCAGCGTGGACACTGCACATTGAACTTCATGCGGCCGCCGGTCTGCGTGATCTGCCCGCTACCGTTGCACTCGGGACATTTGCCCGGAGCTTCGAGCGATCCCTGGCCGTGGCAATGAGAGCAGACGTCCTGGCGCGTGATGTTCAGGCGCATGACGCCGCCGCGGATCGCCGTCCAGAAAGGAACGTGAACTTGATATTCGAGATCGGTTCCGGGCTCGGGCCCTTCGTCTGGCTGCGCACCGCGTCCGCCGCCGAAGATCGATCCGAAGATGTCGCGGAATCCTCCGCCGCCGGCTGACGTGGTTTTTCTCCCGCCGCGACCAGCATTGTCAATCAAGTCGGAGAAATCGAAGCCCCCGAAATCGAACGGAACGCCTTGTGCGCCCGGTTGCCCGCCGCCCTGAAATCCTCCAGGGAACCCAGCGCCGCCTCCGCTACTGCCAGCGCGGGCGTAGGCTTCGGCTGTAGCCGGATCAATGTTGTCAGAATAGAAGCCGACCTGGTCGTAGATTTTGCGCTTCTTCGGATCGCTGAGAACTTCGTTCGCCTCGGAGAGCGCCTTGAACTTCTCTTCCGAAGCCTTGTCTCCAGGATTTACGTCGGGATGGTACTTGCGCGCCAGCTTGCGGAAAGCTTTGCGGATGTCGTCAGCTGAGGCGGACTTCTTTACGCCGAGGATTTCGTAATAATCTTTTTTGGCTGTCGTTGCCATCCAGTTTGCTTTCCGCGCTCCTGTTGCAATTTTTGGATTGGATGATCTTTGCTGAAAACGACGCGGGCGGCAGCGCCCGCGCCACATTTCTTTTCTTTAGTTCACAATTTTCCGACGGTCGCGATCTTCTACTACGATCTTGATAATTTCCTCGAAATCAGGAGCGTCTTCGTACACCGGAATACGCCTCGAGCCTGTCGGAGTGGAAACTTCCACGAGCCAATGCCTTTCATTTTCGGCAAGGCTCAAGAAATAGGTTTCGTCGTTGACTTGAAAGTCCATTAGATAATCCCCCCAGAGAACCCCACCTCTTTAAACACCTCACCCCGAGTGAAGTTGCCTTTCGCGGCAACTCCACTCGGGATGACAATCAGGCTGAAAGCTTAGAACTCACAGCTAAACAGCTTTTATTTCTTGTCTTCGACGTCGACGTACTCGGCATCGATTACGCCTTCGTCCTTCTTCTTACTCTGGCCTCCGCCGTTGCCGTCGCCACTGGCATTCGCATCCGGGATCGGACCTGCTCCCGGCGTCGCGCCTGCGGCAGGCTGAGCGGCTTTGTACATCTGCTCCGCCATCTTGTGCGAAGCCGCAGTCAGCGTCTCGCGGGCCTTATCCATCTGCGCCTTGTCGTTCGATTCCAGCGCTTTCTTGGCATCGGCCAAGGCGTTCTCGACGTCACCGCGTTCGGAGCCGGAGATCTTGTCTCCCTGCTCTTTCAGCATCTTCTCGATGTTGTAGACCATCGAGTCGAGCTGGTTCTTGGCCTCGATTGACTCACGCTGCGCCTTGTCTTCGGCGGAGTGCGCATCGGCTTCCTTCGCCATGCGCTCGACTTCTTCCTTCGACAATCCTGAAGAGGACGTAATCGTGATCTTCTGATCCTTTTGCGTGGCCGTATCTTTCGCAGTCACGTTGAGGATGCCGTTGGCGTCGATGTCGAACGTCACTTCAATCTGCGGTACTCCGCGCGGAGCCGGCGGAATACCAGTCAGGTGGAATTTGCCGAGAGTCCGGTTCTGCGCCGCCAAGGGCCGTTCGCCCTGCAGTACATGAACTTCAACCGACGTCTGGCTGTCAGCCGCGGTGGAGAACGTTTCCGTCTTTTTTGTCGGAATCGTGGTGTTGCGCGGAATCATCGGCGTCGAAACGCCACCCAAAGTTTCAATCGACAGCGACAGCGGGGTCACGTCGAGCAAGAGCAGGTCTTTCACTTCGCCCTTGAGCACGCCGCCTTGAATCGCTGCGCCGATCGCGACTACTTCGTCAGGATTGACACCCTTATGGCCTTCGCGTCCAAAGAGCTCTTTCACGAGCGATTGAATGCGGGGCATGCGGGTCTGTCCGCCGACGAGCACGACTTCGTTGATCTTGCTGGTGTCGACTCCCGCGTCTTTCATGCACTGCTTGCACGGACCTACAGAGCGCTGAATGATGTCTTCGACCATGCCTTCTAGCTTGGCGCGAGTCAGCTTCTGAACGAGATGCTTCGGTCCGCTCGCATCCGCGGTAATGAACGGCAGGTTGATCTCGGTCTCCATCGTTGTGGAGAGTTCGATCTTGGCTCGTTCCGCCGCGTCACGCAGACGCTGCAGGGCCATTTCGTTGCCCTTGCCGCGAAGATCGAGTCCTTCGTTCTTCTTGAATTCGTCGATGAGCCAGTCGACGATGCGCTGGTCGAGGTTGTCTCCGCCCAGGTGCGTGTCGCCGTTGGTGGCTTTCACTTCAATCACGCCCTCGCCCACTTCGAGAATCGAAATGTCGAAGGTTCCGCCGCCGAAGTCGTAGACGGCGATGGTTTCGTCTTTGCTCTTGTCGAGGCCATAAGCAAGTGCCGCTGCCGTAGGCTCGTTGATGATGCGCTTCACTTCAAGGCCGGCAATCTGCCCGGCGTCTTTGGTCGCCTGGCGTTGCGCGTCGTTGAAGTACGCGGGGACGGTGATGACGGCCTCCGTCACCTTCTCGCCGAGATAGTCTTCCGCAGCCTTTTTCAGCTTCTGAAGAATGAGCGCGGAGATCTGCGGAGGCGTGTGCTCCTTGCCTTGCGCCAAAACGGCGACGTGGTCGCCCGACTGGACGACTTTGTAGGGCACCATCTTGATCTCTTCGGTGACCTCGTCGAAGCGGCGTCCCATGAAGCGCTTGATCGAATAGACGGTATTTTCCGGGTTGGTAATCGCCTGGCGCTTGGCGACCTGTCCAACGAGGCGCTCGCCGGTTTTGGTGAAGCCGACGACCGAAGGAGTAGTGCGGCCTCCTTCTTCGTTGGCAATGACCTTGGGTTCGCCACCTTCCATAACAGCCACGCAGGAATTGGTGGTTCCGAGGTCAATTCCGATGATTTTAGCCATAAACTTCCCTCCTAATGTCTTACAAGATCTTTAGAATCAATGCTGATATCATTGCGCTGGAGACCATGCTAAGACCTGAGTGAATCATTGTCAAGATTTAGATGAGGCTGGGAGAGAGGAAGTTGCAGAGAAAACCGGCTGGCCGAGGATTCCAGTCTGGACGGTTATCGACTGGTTAGATCTGAATTTGCAAAGCCCCAGATCCAGCATGGCCCTCGCGTTAAAGGGCGATGCGATCCCTCGCTAATGAGAACGAGGGGATGTGGGTGTTATGCATTTTGCATCCTCAAGAATGATCTGAACTTTACATGTGCTCCACATGCAAATATCATATTCCCATGTCCAAGATGATCCAGCTTCGTAATGTACCGGAGGCCCTTCACCGCAGCCTGAAATCTCGCGCCGCCTTAGCGGGAATGTCCCTCTCGGACTACCTACTCGGAGAAATTAAGGAGATTGCGGAGCGGCCAACGCTGATCGAACTGCGCGAGCGCTTGCACACTCGCAAGGCCGTTTCGCTCCCACTGGACACCGCGCGCCTGGTAAAAGAAGAGCGCGAGACGCGGTGATCGTCTTAGACGCTTCTGCCGCGATTGACTGGCTTCTTCAGACTGCCGCCGGTCAGCAAATTGAGAATCGAATTTTCGCGCGCGGTGAATCTCTCCATGCACCGCACCTTCTGGATCTTGAAGTGGCGCAGGTCATGCGCCGCCTGGTCCGTGAAGCGACGATCACCGCGCAACGGGCCGATCAGGCTCTCGAGGACCTATTGAGTGTGCGATTAACACGCTATCCACATTTCGTTTTCCTGCCGGATGTTTGGCGACTCAGGAACAATCTGTCGGCTTACGATGCGGTTTACGTAGTGCTCGCGGAAAGACTCGGGGCCGCCCTCATCACCCGCGATGCCCGCCTCGCTTCGGCCGCCCGTGAGGTGACCGTGGAGGTGTTTTGAATGCAGCGCAATTGGCGGGACATTTCAGCCTGCGAAGAGTGCCTACTTTGATCCGCGGTTCGGCGCCAATTGGGCTCTCTGTCCATATGGCTATTGCGAGATGGGCGGATTCTTTCTTTGATCGTTGACCTGATAGCCTGCCGGAAGACGGAAGAGGTTGGAATCGGGCTCGCCGACGGTCATCTCCGTGATGGTAAAGGTCTGCTTTCCGAAGAATGGGCTGGATCGAATCGACAGCAGATTCAGGCCGAGTTTCTGGGAGTGCCAATACTCTGTGAAGCTGGTGAGCGGCTGGTCATTTCCCATCACGCCCGCATTCGTAATCGTTGTTTCGCGGACGCCCGTCGTGTCGACTCCGAGGATGTTCCGCGAACCCAGATCTTCCCAACTTTGACTGCCATTTTCGGTTTGTACCGTATGCGACTTCTGCGGACCGACCGTGGCAGCGGCGAGATCGCTTGTTCCGTTATAAGTCAACAAGTCGCAAATGTGCCGCTGCGGGCTGCAATTGTAGAGAGTGTGCTCTTTGCCGTCGGCGATCTGAATCCAGTTCATCGATGACTTGATGCCTGATCCTTTCGGGACCAAAAGCCAGCGCTCTTCGTAGATGCGACCTCGGCCATCTCTGCCGATGTGGCGTTCGTTCACAAATGTCATGCTCGCTCCGTCGGCGGAGTACTTCACCGCTTCGGTGGCGAGCGTTGCGAAGAACGGCGCATTGGGAATGGGCGGAATGACGATGCTCTCGAGGACTTCGCGGTTCCCGCCGTCCAGTGCGGGCTGCGCATGACCGGGTCGGGGCGCGACATCCGTGCGTTGTGGCTGGGGCGGCATCGGTTCCTGGGTTTGCGCCGCGCAAAAGAAACTGCTGAGGCCGAGAATCCCCGCGAGAAAAAGCCGCATCGGAAGAACCTCCACAGATGAAGAGATGCTATTCCCGCGGTGGAGGCCAGTCAATCGATCCGTGGAGTTGCCGCCAGCTCGACGGTAATCTATTCTGGTCGTCACACATCCAAGGAGACATCAATGAAGTCGCTCGCGTTATTTCTTCTGACCTTTAGCATGCTTGCGTTGTCTGCCGTGGCCGCCGATCCGCAGCCTCCTGCCGAAGGCTCGGCCGCACCGAATTTCACATTGCCCAGCCAGGAAGGGGCGCAGATTTCGCTCGACCAATTCAAGGGGAAGTGGGTGGTACTGTATTTCTATCCCAAGGACTTCACGTCAGGCTGCACCGTAGAGGCGCACAACTTTCAGCGCGACATCGATAAGTACACGCAGAAGAACGCTGTCATCGTGGGCGTGAGCGTTGACAACGTCGATTCGCACAAGAGCTTCTGCACCAAGGAAGGGTTGAACTTCAAGCTGCTCGCCGATCCTAACCATGCCGTGGTCGAGAAATATGGATCGGTTATGGAATACAACGGGATGACGCTGGCGGCACGAAATACCTTCCTGATCGATCCTACGGGAGTTATTCGCAAGGTTTATGTAAAGGTGAGTCCGCAGGGTCACAGCGACGAAGTGCTGGCGGAGTTACAGAAGCTGCAGGCGAAGTAATCCCGAGGCCTCGTCATAGCCCGCACGGTACAGAGGTTGATGCGAAGTCGGTGGCCGCATGACGGAACTACTCCGCCTCTTCTCTCCACAGAGGTTCTCCGCCGAGCGAGTGATAGAAGCCCCAACCCGCCATGGCGACAACGCTGAGTAATGCTGCAATCGACGTTGTCATGTACCACATGGAAAGATCGGCGGACCAGGGCACATTGGCCAGCATGTCGATGGTGAAGATCGCGCAGGCGAGAGGCACCAATCCGAAACGAAGCACTATCAGTAACGCGATGCTGTAGACGAGAATCTGTGTCGGCAGTTCGACCGACATGTAGGTGCTGCCCAGACCGCGAGGCACGGCAAAGATGGCGACAAAGACAATTGCCGCGATCCACTCCTTGCGCAGCAGTACCTTAAGGCCAAGCAGTAGCAGGAAAAATACGAGAGTGGCCTGAATGGACTGGGGCCACTGGCGCAACCATCCGCCTAGAGCGATGCGGCCGCCCATGAGTGCATCGGTCGATCCGATTCCAGGAGCCGCTCCCATGCGCATCATCATGATGTAGCGAATCTGAAAGACCAGAATCCAGACGACGCCGAGTGCAATGCCGAGCAGAATGTCGCGACCAACCACGGGATCGCGCCAGCCTCCAGCCAAAACGCGGCTCCACGAGATGATGGTTTTCGGCCAGTACCTCCGCACCCACGGCTCAATCGCCATGTAGAGCATCCACATCGCGCCTGAGATGAACAGGCCGGTGCTGATCGCGATGACTGCTAAACCGATGGCGTCTCCGACAGTCGAAAAGTGACTCAGGCACAGGAACAATCCCATTTCGAGCGCGAAAGTGACCATGGCTAGCCGTAGCGCGCCTTTACGATCACCGCGACCATGACGGTAATTCTTCCTAGCCAGAAATGCAGAACCGAGCAATGCGGATAAAAGCAGCAGCAAGCCAATGATACGGCTCAGTTTTTGCGGGAAAGTTTTGGGCTCAGTGTTCTTCATCCGGTAGGGTTTGGTCCATGTGCCGATCAAGGAGAAATACACCGGCTTCCCGCGAAATGAAGCTGCTTCTACACGAAGAGCCCGTGTTGACCCAGGCCACAACCCCGTCCACGCCGCACGCGCATCTGACGCGGCCAACGGATTCCACGTCGATGGCGCCGGCAAGAACTTCGACTCGTCGAGTCCAGCGGCATCGAAGAGAATCTTCCAGTCCATCGGCGCCGGCGAAGTAGTTGGGGAAGTTCCAGCAGAACTGTTCTTGTCATCCAACTTCTGGTCGGGAATTGCCTGAAAATAAGTTAACCGCCCCTGGGGATCGAGTTGCAGATTGATCATCCCCGAGATCACGGTCGCCGGATCATTCGGGGTGATGATGCCGGGAACCAGCAGATTGTCCCGGAAATCAGTGGCCACCATATCGTCCGGGCTCTGACGGTACCAATACTGCAACAATGAGGGCCGAGCAGCGATTACTGCATTCCAGTCGGGATGCGGCTTGTCATTCTTCTCAACCGACTCCTGATAGTCATTATCAATATCGAGCCCGTAGGCGCTGTCCGCGGGCCGGCCACTGTAGCCGAGGCGCGTGACAATCTCGTGCGCCTTCTGCGTAAGAACTTCCGGTGTCAACTCCAGCGCCATCTTTTCGTACGCGCTGTAGTGAATGGACTCGTAAATCGAAAATGCGAACCCGAGCAGAATTCCAACCAGAATAAGGACAGCTACCCGAGGCCGCAGTCCTTCTTTCTCACCAGACGCCGCCACCATCTGCGGCGAGGGAGTCTCACCCGCAGCAAGGGCGGCGGCAAGCGGATCGCCTCCTGGAAGGGCGGCCGCAACGGCCAACGCGGTCGCTGGACGCGAGGATGGTTCTTCTTCCAGGCAGCGAAGGATCACTTTCTCGACGATCGGATCAAGATCTTTCACTACAGAGGAGGGACGACTGGGAGTGTGATCTCCGTGACTGGCGCCGGCAATCTTTTCGGAAAAGGCGCGCTTGCCGGTGAAGATTTCGTACAGCACGAGACCGAGCGAATAAATGTCGCTGCGGGTGCTAACTTCTGTTCCCGCAAGTTGCTCAGGCGACATGTAAGCGGGCGTACCGCTGCGAACTTCTGCGCCGCGAATATCTTCGGCGACACCGGCGAGGCCGAAATCGGTGATCACGACCTGGCCGCGTCCATCGAGCATGATGTTCGCCGGCTTCAGATCGCGGTGCAGAACCCCCTTGGCGTGGGCTGCGGCGAGTCCCGCGCAAAGCTGGCGGGACATTTCGACGGCTTTGTCCTGAGGCAGGCGACCGATGCGGCGGAGAAGCGAGGCCAGGTCCTCGCCGTCCACATACTCCATCGTGAAGAACGCTTGTCCTTCAACATCGCCGACGTCGTAAACGCGGCAGACATTTGGATGGGAGACACGGCGAGCAATGCGGACTTCGTTGCGGAAGCGCTCAATTAATCCCTCGGCACTGGACGCAGACTCGGGCAGGAATTTAAGCGCCACAGCCTGGCCAAGCGTGAGATCGTCGGCGCGGTAGACCTCGCCCATGCCTCCCTTGCCGAGCAACGCGATGATGCGGTAACGGCCGACGATCAGGCGGCCGGGAAGAAACCGGCCTTCGCTGATGGCGTATTCCGGGAAGGTCGACGGCCGGGACGACGAGCGAGGCGACGAAGCGCGAGCAGAGGACGGCGGGCGTGGAGGCAAAGGAGAAGCCGCGGTGGCGGCGAAATCCAAAGTTGCCATGTCATCCGTGCTGACGACCGGCTTCCCGCACGAGGAGCAGAAGCGAGTATTCGAAGACAGTTCCGTTCCGCAGAAAACGCAGTTAGGCATGGAATTTTCCCGCTACAGTCTAAACTAGAGATCGGACTTCGGACCTTAGATCTCGGACCTCGGACCTCAGACTTCGGACCTCAGACTTCGGACCTCCTCCCTTTCCGAAAGCAGTTGCGATCCCCGCATCGCTGCTTCAACGAGTACGAAATCCAAATCCTGATGTCCGAAGCACAAGATCTGAGGCCGAGGTCTGAGGTCCACTTGTATTACCATCCAGAAACGATGACACGCTTGAGCGGATGGTTGCGGGATCCCCTTTTTCTTCTGTGCCTGACGGCGGGTTTGCTCGCCTTCGTGGTGCAGTCGGGCGAGCTGGGAAGCGCAGACACCATGCACCGCCTCCAAACGACCCACTGGCTGTGGACTTCGCAGCCGCAGGTGTTTCCCAACGAGTATCCCGAATTCGGACTTACAGGGCGTGGTGGGAAGATTTATGGCTGGTATGGCATCGGACAATCGCTGCTTATGCTTCCCGCGGACTTGATCGGGACCTGGATTTCTCACTGGAAGATTTTTTCCGGATACGAAGACGATCCCGCCATTCGCAGCATCTTCGTCAGCTACACCACCAACATTCTGATCAACGTACTCACGGCGCTGATCGCATTCCGATTCCTGCGCCAACTGCGCTTCGGAGTGAGAGAGACGGTGTGGGGAATTGTCGCCGTGCTCTTCTGCACGACCCACCTGCATTACACGCAGAACATGATGGAGAACAACTACATCATGCTTCTTACCTTGGTGGGATTTTCGTATCAGTATGAATGGCTGCGAAGCGGCAACGGGCGAGCGTTACTGGCTGGAACGCTCGCGCTAGGACTCAACCTGCTGACACGCGTCGTGGCCGCCGTCGATCTTTTTTGCGTCGGGATGTTTCTGCTGGCGGTGCTTTGGTTTGAACGCGAACGAGTCGGCGCGATTTTGCCGCGAATCATTGCGTATTGCAAAACTACGATTCCGATCTATGCGGTTTTTACAATCATCGAGCGATGGTATAGCTTCTACCGCTTCGGATCGTGGACACAAAGCTACCTACCGATTTTCGCGCGCGAGCAACGCATGCAAGACCCGGCGTTGCCACCGAATTTTCCCTGGAGCACTCCATTTCATGAGGGCGTCTTAGGAGCGTTGTTCAAGCCGGAGAAATCGATCTTTCTATTCGATCCCTTGTTTCTTCTGGCGCTGGCGCTGATTGTTTTGCTGTGGTCGCGAATGAGTGCGGAAATTCGAGCGTATGCAGTGGCATCCCTTGTGCTCGTTGCGGGGTACATTAGCTTCTATGCACGCTATACCTATTGGGCGGGAGATTTTTCCTGGGGCGACCGCTACGTTTCAACTCCGGTACAGATGGTCGCACTGCTCTCGATCCCTCTGCTGATGAAGTTTCGTGGAAATGTCGGAGCGTGGGTGTGGCGCGTCGGAATGGCACTGGTTGCCGTCAGCTTCGTGGTGCAGGTCGCTTCGCTCATGTTCTGGGTTCCGATTGAGTACTACCAGATCGAGACATTCGGACATCCGACATTCGTGATCGCATTGCGTCTCAAGAATATTGCGGCATTCGCACTCGGAAAGATGGAGGCGTGGGGATTGAACACGGAGGCGATGGGGCAGGATCCATGGGACTATGTCCACATCACGTGCTGGAATTTTCTGCCTTTTCTTCTGCGCAGGGTAGGGGCCGCGCCGAAGTGGGTCGTGGATTCGGCGTTTGTGATCTGGACCGCCGCACTGGCGGCGCTGGCGGGAGTTCTGTGGCGGCTGCGACTGACCTTAAGATTGGGCCGATTCGCAGAGCCTGTGTAATCGATGGAGGTCGAAGACTTGTACGACGAAAACGGTCTGCCGAATTGATAGTAAATCCGTAAGGGATTGTCGCGCTGCGCCGGTTCCGACGTTCTACTCCACCGTCACCGATTTCGCGAGATTTCTGGGCTGATCGACGTCGCAGCCGCGGCGCACCGCAATGTGGTACGCGAGCAACTGCAGCGGGACGATCTCAAGGATCGGGGACAGCTCTTCCGGAGCCGCAGGGATGTACAAGACATGGTCCACCGATTCCTTAATTTCTTCATCGCCTTCAGTGGCCAGAGCGATCACAACTCCCGAGCGCGCCTTTACTTCCTTTAAGTTCGAAATGGTTTTCTCGTAACGCAACACCGAGTCCGGATTATTTACGTCGCGTGTGGCGATCACGACAACGGGCAGGTTTTCGTCGATCAGGGCGTTGGGACCGTGCTTCATCTCGCCCGCCGGATAGCCCTCCGCGTGAATGTAGGAAATTTCCTTCAACTTCAGCGCGCCCTCGAGCGCGATGGGATAGTGAATGCCACGGCCCAGAAAAAGGAAGTCGTGCACTTTCTGATATCGCCGTGCCAGCATGTCGCAGGGCGGATCTAGCATAAGGGTCGTTTCAAGCTTTGCCGGAATGCGCGTCAACTCGAGCATGGAATCGCGCGCCCGCTCTGATGTCATCACGCCGCGGGTTTGAGCGAGGTACATCGCGAACACATAGAGCGCGGTGAGTTGTCCGGTAAAGGCCTTGGTGGAGGCAACTCCGATTTCCGGACCGGCGTGTGTATAGATCGTTCCCGCGGCCTCGCGTGTGATCATTGATCCGACGACATTGCAGATGGCCAGCGTTTTGGAGCCCTTCGATTTGGCCTCGCGCTGTGCCGCAATTGTGTCTGCGGTTTCGCCGGATTGAGAAATTACCAGCGTGATGGTGTCAGCTTCGACAATGGGATCGCGGTAGCGCCACTCGCTGGCGTAATCCACTTCAACGGGAACACGCGCCAGCGTTTCAATCATGAACTTGCCGGCTTGTCCGGCATGCCAACTGGTTCCGCAGGCGATGATGTTGATCTTGCGGGCGGCGCGGAATTCAGCTTCGCTGATCTCCATCTGATCGAGGAAGATGTGTCCCGTATCCTGCGACACTCGGCCGAGTGCGGTATCGCGCACGGCACGGGGCTGCTCATAAATCTCCTTGAGCATGAAGTGCTTGAAGCCGCCCTTTTCCGCCAGGATTGGGTCCCAGGTGATGTGCTGGATCTGGCGTACGACCGGCTTGCCATCGAAATCGGTGAGCTGCACGCCATCCGACGTGACAATCGCCATGTCGCCGTCGGCCAGAAAGAAGATATCGCGCGTGTGATGCAGGATGGCCGGCACGTCTGACGCGACGAAGTATTCGTCGTTCCCCAGACCGATCACGGCTGGGGGGCCATTGCGCGCTGCGACGATCTTGTTCGGCTCATCGGTTGAGATAACCGCCAGCGCGAAGACGCCCGTAAGCTGCTTTACTGTCTGCCGGACCGCAATTTCTAGGGATGACCGGCGCCCATTTTCAGGCTGCGAGTATTTCTCGACGAGATGCGCAATGATCTCGGTGTCGGTTTCGGTGGTGAACTTGTGCCCTTCCTCGATCAGCTTCTTCTTGAGGCTGAGATAGTTTTCGACGATGCCGTTATGCACGACAACAATCTTGCCGGTGCAATCGCGGTGAGGATGGGCGTTTTCTTCTGTCGGGCGGCCATGCGTAGCCCAGCGGGTGTGGCCAATCCCGTAACTTCCGTGCAGGGGCTTCTGTTGCAGGGCATCTTCAAGGTTGCGCAGCTTGCCCTCGGCCCGGCAAATCTCCAGACCGGCCGTGCCGGCCACGGCGATTCCGGCCGAATCATATCCGCGATATTCGAGGCGTCGCAGCCCCTCAAGAATGATGGGGACGACACTCTTCTTGCCTACGTATCCAACGATGCCGCACATGGGGATACCTCGGTGTCTGGCAGCGTTAGTCGGCCAGCGAGAAACGAAATTCTTCGATGACGGGATTGGTGAGGACTTCGCGGGCAATCCGCTCGACTTCGGATTGGGCTTCGTCGCGGGACAAGCCGCCATCCAGCGTGAGTTCGAAATACTTTCCCTGGCGCACGCTATCGAGACCCTTGTAGCCCATCTTCTTCAGGGCGCCCTGGATGGTTTTGCCTTGAGGGTCGAGAACACTCTTCTTTAAGGAGACGTAAACGTAGGCTGTCATAAAGAAGACATTATACGCGGGAGGACTTGTGGAACTGGGTTGTGCCGGCGCCGCGGGGTCAATAGCAGGCTGCGCCCAATCGCCGCGCGTTCCTGCACAGACAATCGCCCGGGCCGACGGCCATGTCTATTTCAGTTTTTCGTCCAGATCGGCGAGAGCAGCTTGAAGGACTTCTCGATGCTTCGCATTTTGAGCTGCGGCGAGTTGCTGAAGAACTCGCTGGCGCGCCAGACGCAGATTTTCGCGCTCGCGATGACGCGCTGCCTCTTCTGGTGTCAGTCTCACTTTTGGTTTCGCCGACTTGTCGCTTGCTTCTTCCTGCTGCGCCTCGACCGACTTACTCTCCCAACCGCGGGCCATGACAACATTATAGGCCTGCGATGTTATGGTTCACGTGACCCATGCTCTGGCTTGTCGCCAAACATGAAGACACCTTAGTGCGCTCTCACTTTCTCTACGGTGCGAGACAGATCGTTGGTGAAAAAAGAGTATGGTGGATTGACAGGGCAGATATAATTCGTTGGCTATGCCGAGCAGTCGCCTTTTGAGGGGGAGGCGAATGCGGGAGTAAGTGTGAGTGCCGGTGCCTCTCTTCGGACCAGGAAAAGTCGAATCCAGTTGGCCCGATGACCTCAAAGCCCCTTCCAGTCCTGATCAACTGATCGCAGCGTACTTGAATTACTCGACCATCGGTTTCGGCATTCTCGACACGAAACTCCGCTATCTCTCTATTAATCCTGCTCTGGCGCTGATGAACGGACTCCCCGCGGCCGAACATATTGGCAAAAGCGTCCGCGAAGTTCTAGGGGATGCCGCAGATCAGGTAGAGCCGAAATTGCTTGATGCAATCGCAACGGGAATCCCCATTCTGAATTTTGAGCTGACGGCCGAGTTACGAGTGACGAAAGGCAAACAAAGTTGGATTTCGCATTTCTTTCCCACCAAGGACGAGGCTGGCAACGTTACACGCATCGGCGGCGTCGTCATTGAGGTCACTGAGCACCGGAAGTTACAACAGGACTTCCATGCCTTGCAGGGGAAGCTACGAGAAGAGATGGATCGATTGCAAACGCTGCAGGAAGTGATCACCCTGCTGTCGACGAATTGGGAACTGCCGCAGATATTCCCCGGTATTTCGGCGCGAATCCGGCGGGTGCTGCAGCAGGAGTACGCGAGTTTCGCGCTGCACGACGCCAGCAGCGGGCGGTTGGTTCGCCAGGCAATGGACTTTCCTTTGGGAAAGGGCTTCGTCGCGGCCCTCCACGTCACAGCGACGGATGCTCTATCGGCGGAAGCTCTGCAAGCGGGCAGGTCAAGAATTGTCTCGAAATTGGAAATGCAAAGTCTCAAAGGCGAGCCGATCGAGAGCTTTCTCGCTGAGGGATTGCAGTCTCTGTGCTACGTGCCCCTCCTTCGACCCAAAGGTCCCGTCGGACTTTTCGTGCTGGGGAGTACCCGGGAAGAAGCTTTCCGCTCTAGCGATTTGAAGCTGCTGGAACAGGTTGCAGCCCAATTGTCGATCGCCATCGAAAACCATCGGGCTGCAGCGGAGATCGCGGCGCTTAAAGAACGCTTGAGTGAAGAGCGTAAATACCTCGAGGGAGAAGTCCGGTCGGAAGGTCAGTTTGAGGAGATCATTGGTGAGAGCGCAGCGTTGCGGCACGTGCTGGACCAGGTCACGATCGTTTCCTCAAGCGGAGCCACCGTCCTTGTCCTCGGAGAAACAGGCACGGGCAAGGAATTGATCGCCCGGGCGATACATCGGTTGAGCAATCGCAAGCGCGAGTCATTTATCAAGGTGAACTGCGCCGCCATTCCCACCGGACTGTTAGAGAGCGAATTATTCGGTCACGAGAAAGGCGCTTTTACCGGGGCAGTTACACAGAAAGTTGGGCGCCTGGAGTTAGCCCATGGCGGAACCCTATTTCTGGATGAGGTGGGTGAAATCCCGCAAGAGCTTCAGGCGAAGTTATTGCGTGTATTGCAGGACCATGAGTTCGAGCGGCTGGGAAGTAATCGCACCATTCGCGTGGATGTACGGCTCGTGGCCGCGACAAACAGGGAACTTGGTCGAGAGGTTATGGAAAATCGCTTTCGTCGCGACCTCTATTACCGCCTCAGCGTCTTTCCCATCCAAATGCCCCCGCTGCGGGAGCGGAAAGAGGATATACCCGTGCTGATTCGGCACTTCGTGCACAAGTTTGCCTTGCACATGAATCGCAAAATCGAGATCGTACCTATTGAAACGATCAAGAAATTGTCGGAGTGGACGTGGCCCGGGAATGTTCGCGAACTTGAGAATTTGATGGAAAGATCGGTGATCCTGAGCGACGGAAACGTACTTCGTGTACCGCTGTCGGAAATGCATCTTCCCGCTCTCGGCGAGAACCGAGACGAAGACCCTACCTTGGACAATGCCGACCGACAACACATTCTTCACATCCTGCGAGAAACCCACGGAGTGCTTTCCGGACCGCGCGGAGCTGCGGTTCGATTAGGGTTAAAACGCACAACGCTTCAGTCTAAAATGCAGCGATTGAAAATTACCCGTCGCGATTATTCCGATAGGCGCGAACGATTGTGACGGCTAATCGGCATTTTGCCGAAGCCTCGGCAAAATAACTTCACTTACCCGTCGTTGTTGTCCGAATTGGGGCGAACCTTGTTCCAAACAGGGAAGTTTCAAGCTTGAACATAGGTTCCTGATCTGGTACTTCAGTTGCTATCCCCCAATTGTTCTCAACTCAGGTTAGCGTGCATTGGCCGCTCCCTCCTTAGTGAGAACGTCCCAGGGCGCCAAATTCAGAAGGCGAAGATCCCAGAGTCTGGCTTCCTCAGCCGGGCTGTCGAATGGAGTAGAGAAGTGTTATCAGTTTCGAAACAGACGCTTGTCTCGAGCGTTTCGGGGCCAAGTGTGGAAAGCGCACCGCTCGTTCCTAAAGCGCGGCGTTGTCGCAGGAAGAGTCAGTATTACCCCCCGGATATGCGCTGGTTCAGTCGCAGCCATCCCGATTCGGTTTGCGCCCAGTCCCGAATCCTAGCTGGACCTACTGAAGATGTATGTAGCGCCGCTCAAGCGTATGACCCACTCTATCTTTTCGCTCGTCACATGGATTGGGAGGGAAACGAAGATCCGAGCGCGGGCTGGGAATTGATTTCGGCAACGCAGAGTACCGATCCGGATACAAGGGCTCAGGCTCGGTCCCTGCTCTCTAATTCCCGCCATCTGGGCGGAATGGGGTTCAGCGTGAATGCGGAAACCGATCCATTGAAGAAGCGTCAAGCAACCCAGGAGGTCGATTTGAAAGCACCGTATGGGCTCGACATTGTTGAAGACTGCAACGAGTGCGCGAACAGAAATCCTACTTACTTTTGCGGATTCTCTTTGGATGTGCTCAGCGCCCTCAATACCGCCAGCCACAGAAGCACTCTGCCTGCTGGAGCGATTCTGTTTGTCGAGGGACAGGCGCCGCGAGGGATGTTCATTGTCTGTTCAGGGAAGGTGAACCTATCCACGACGTCCCGCGAGGGCAAGATTCTGATCCTAAAAACCGCGAATGCCGGAGAAGTGCTGGGTTTGAGTGCGACGATTTCCGGGATGGGATATGAAACGACGGCAGAAACGGCAACGCCCTGCCAACTGAACTTTGTCGACCGGAAGCACTATCTCGAACTGATGGAAGCTCACAGCGAGGTAGGAGTGCATGCGGCGCAATGTCTAAGCCGCGATTTCCGCTCCGCGCACCGCGACATTCACGACCTTGTCCTGACGAGATCGTCCGCCGGTAAATTGGCGCGACTCTTGCTTGCGCATTCTCCAGCTGAGCATCCCGACCACGAGGCGCGGATTCAGTGTTCGATGACTCATGAAGAGATGGGGCAACGCATCGGGGCCTCGCGCGAGACGGTTACGCGACTGTTGAGCGATTTGCGCAAGAGACATTTGATTCGGTTGGATGGTTCGAAATTAGTAATCCACGATCGTATGGGATTGGAAGCTTTGACGGTCTGACTCTCCCCCCTCGCAAAACCGGAGGACGGCTTTTTTATTCGTCGTCCTCCGGCGAAAGATTGAATCTTGCCTCGCCGGAATTGGCGGGGATGAACGAATGTACACTGGCACGCTGATTCAAGATCTGTTTTCCACGGTGGCCGCCGCGGAGGACGCCGGATTCGGCCATCGCTCCGAGCGCGCGCAAGCAAGCAGTTCGAAAGACGCGACCAAGCCGGACATGTGCGATTGCAAAAAGAAGGCGTTAGAGGCCGAACAGTTCGCGCAGACGTCTGGTCTGAGCCCGGCTGACGGGGATCTCGGTTTGCTTCTTGTCGTCCATCCGCAACTGGTACGAACTTTTGAACCAGGGGACGACTTCGCGGATACGGTTGATATTCACGAGATACGACCGGTGGGCGCGCCAGAATAGTTTCGGATCGAGGCTGTCGAGTAACTCTTCGAGCGTTCGGCAGTTCGATTGTCCTTCCATCCCTGCCATGCCTGCTGTGACTACTGAGATCACGCCGTCTTCAATCCACGCGTAGCAGATGTCTTTTTGATCGACCAGGAACATGCGCCCCAGCGCTTTCAACAGTATCTTCGTAGCCGGCTGCTTCTGCGATTCAAGCATCCGCATCAGGGTCTCGAATTTTTCCTCGGGAGCCGTGCCCGCATCCTGCTTCGCGCGAGCCTTCTGAATCGCCTGCGAAACACGCTTCTTGTCGAAAGGCTTCAGGAGGTAGTCGACGGCGTTCACCTCGAATGCCTTGACGGCATATTGATCAAAGGCCGTGGCGAACACAATCTTAGGAAGTGGAATTTTCCGGTCGAGCAGCCGTTTTATGACCCCAAACCCGTCGAGGCCGGGCATTTGAACATCCAGGAACACCAAGTCAGGATTGTGTTCTTTAATCAGATTAACCGCTTCCAGGCCATTCTTTCCTTGAGCTACAACGGTGACGTCGTCCGTATTCTTCAGCAGATAGGCGAGTTCGTCGCGGGCGAGCTGCTCATCGTCGACGATCAGTGCGGACAAGGACATTTCGGCTCCGAAAGAACGAAACCTCGATCTCTGTTGAGTATAGTGGCGAGGATTTCCTGCTGCAATGCAGCGCCCTCGAAGGGCTGCAATCGAGCATCCAGCGGTTCAGTCTATTACTTAGAGAGAATCTCGCGAATCTTGCGAGTGAGATCCTTGTGCGTGAAAGGCTTTTGCAGGAAGTTAGCTTTCGAGGTGAAAGAGCCATCCTGGGGGATGACCGCGTCGGTGAAAGCGGAGACAAAAAGAACATGTGCTTGGGGGTGAATCCGCGAGACCGCCTCAGCCAATCGAGGACCATTCATGCCCGGCAAAATCACGTCGGTCATCAAGACATCGACCCCCGTGTGCGAGTTTGCCAGTTCCAGGGCACGGGAGGGGGTCTCCGCAGGTAAGACTCGGTATCCCTTTCGCGTCAGTACAATTTCGAACAACTCGCGCAGAGCGGCTTGGTCTTCGACCAACAGAATTGTTTCGGAACCGCGATCGTCCTGAACGGCGGCCGGGTCCGGGACAGCGGCCTCGACCGGCTGGTCCACTCTCGGAAGATAAACTTTGAAGCTGGAGCCAACGCCCACTTCGCTGTACACAGCAATGTGTCCGCCGCTTTGCTTCACGATTCCATACACGGTCGCGAGACCGAGCCCGGTTCCGCTGCCGGTGCCTTTGGTCGTGAAAAACGGTTCGAAGATTCGCGCTTGTACTTCGCGGCTGATACCAACGCCAGTGTCGCTGACCGTCATGGCGACATATTGCCCGACTGGCACGCCCGGACGATCGCGGACGTATTCCTCATCTAATGTCACGTTGCGAGTTTCGATGGAGAGCTTGCCGCCATTCGGCATTGCGTCCCGCGCATTGATCGTCAGATTCACCAAGACTTGTTCGAGCTGGCCGGGATCCGCTTTCACATGTCCGATGCTCTGATTGAGCTGAACGTCGAATTCGATGTTTTCCCCGATGACCCTGCGGATCAACGATTCAATGTCTGTAATGACGCGGTTGGGATCGAGCACTCGCGGCTCTAGCACCTGCTGGCGGCTGAAGGCCAGCAATTGCCGGGTCAAGCCGGCGGCGCTTTCCGCTGCGCGCTCGATTGCCGCCAATCCTCTATGAAGGGGGCTGCCGGCCTCAGCGGGTTCGCGTAGCAGGCGCGCGTATCCAAGTACAACTCCGAGGAGATTGTTGAAGTCATGGGCGACGCCACCCGCCATCCGTCCCAGTGATTCCAGGCGTTGCCGGTTGGCCTCGGCGAGTTGACGCGCGCGCTGGAAGATTTCAGATTCCATCTGCTCAGTGCGGCTGCGCAACTCTTCCGCCACCTTGTGCTCGGCGCTTTCCGATCGCTTGAGGTGAACGAAGTCGGTCACGTCCTCGACGCGGTGGATGATGTAAAGCAGCTCGCCTGCGGGCCCAAGTACCGGAGAGTTAATCGGACTCCAGAACCTTTCTTCGAACTTTCCACCTTCACTCGCCGGCTTTCGGATGTCGTATTTCTGAACCTCCATGCTGTCAGGTGAGCGAGTGGCAAGAACTCTTTGCAGAGACAGAGAAAGATTTGAGACGCCGGTCGCAGCTGTATCTGCTGGATTGTCGGGAAATACTTCGAAAATGCCGCGGCCCAGAATCTCCTCGCGCTTGGTCATCGTGGCGGAGAGATAGGCATTGCTGACCGCGACAATCTTGAGAGCAGGAGACAGGACGAGGTAGCAGCCCGGTGCGGACTCGAAAAGCGCCCTGAAGTCAGGGCCGGCTTGCGAATTAAGGGCAGGCGCGATTGGCATGAAGCGCTCGTCCGCTAGACCAATACCCGAAGATTCGGCATAAAAAACCCAGTTGTTTTGAAACGCGAGTGAATTCAGGGCAGCTGTTTAAAAAAAAATCGTTTGAGTGTACCAACAAGATTTTGCCGGAACAATCGGGGAAAGCACTGACAGGCACCTTGATTGGTAACCAAAGTAACCAGGCGGTCTGGTTGCTGAAAGTGGAGTATTACTCCACGCTTTCCAACGCGAGCGCCATGCCCATTCCGCCGCTGACACAGAGGGTAGCGACGCCGCGCTTGGTGTTGCGCTTTCGCATCTCGTGCAACAGCGTCACCGTGATGCGCGTCCCGGTGCAGCCGATCGGATGCCCCAGTGCGATCGACCCTCCATTGACGTTGAGCCGGTCACGATTGAAGTTTAATTCGCGATCGCAGGCAAGCACTTGCGCCGCGAACGCCTCATTCAATTCGATGAGGCCGAACTCGTGCGTGCGGAGATTGTGTTTGTCTGCCAACTTCTGCAGCGCGGGCACGGGACCAATCCCCATTGTCTTGGGGTCGACGCCCGCGGATGTAACCGCCACGATCCGGGACAGAGGCTTCACATTGTTTTGTTTCACGAAATGCTCGCTGGCAATTACCATCGCAGCAGCTCCGTCCGTGATGCCCGAAGAATTCCCGGCGGAGATTGTTCCGGTCTTCGAGAAAACCGGCGGCAGCTTCGCAAGTTTTTCCATGCTGGCATCGGCGAAGGGATGCTCGTCGCGGTCGAAGACGGTTGATCCTTTCTTGCCTTCGATCGTGACTGGCGCGATCTCCGCATCGAAGCGTCCTGCGGCAATCGCCCGTGCGGCGCGCGCCTGCGAAGTCAGCGCGAATTCATCCTGCTCTTCGCGTGTGATCTTGTATTCCTCGGCGAGAACCTCCGCAGTTTCACCCATGACCATCTTTGCGAGAGGGCAGAAGAAGCCGTCGCGGTACATGCCGTCGACGAGATCCTGGTTGCCGAGGCGGTATCCCCAGCGCGCGCCGTCGAGATAATAAGGCACGCGCGACATTGATTCCGTGCCGCCAGCCAGTATGCAGGTGGACTCGCCCAACAGAATCGCCTGGTACGCGAGCGCGATGGACTTCATGCCTGAAGCGCAAGCTTTATTGACCGTATAGGCGGGAACCTCCACGGGCACGCCGCTGCGCACCGAAATCTGGCGAGCTGGATTCGGTCCGCCGCCTGCCTGACGGGCATTTCCGAAGATCGTCTCTTCAATTTGATCGGGCTGGACGCCGGCGCGTTCAATGGCGGCTTTGGCAGCAACGACGCCCATATCGGCGGCAGTCAGGGAAGACAGAGAACCGCCGAACTTGCCGATCGGCGTGCGCACCGCGGAAAGAATGTAAACAGCCTGCAAGTTCGTGCCTCCAAACGGTCCAGTCTAGCAGGGAGGAGCGCGCCATTGTCTCCGCCCTTGCCATTCCGCCTAAGCTTCGGCATAATAAGAGTTTGTCTCGACCTCGCCGGACTCTTCCGGAACAAGGATATACGTCTCGTGTTAATGATTCGTCTTTCGCGCACAGGTGCGCGTAAAAAACCGCAGTATCGCATTGTGGTCATCGAGAAGGAACGCGCGCGCAACGGCCGTCCGGTAGAAGTTGTGGGAACCTACAATCCCCGCACCAATCCAGCCAGCATTGAAATGAAGCGCGAGCGCGTCGATTATTGGGTGTCCAAAGGTGCCCAGATGTCGGACCGGGTAAACAAGCTGTTCAGCAAGGCTCCCGCGCCGGTCACCGCAGGTTCCGCCGCTTAAACGCTGGGCAGCCCTCCGGCTGCAGTTGTCGGCATACTCGGCTACCACTACTGTTTTCACAGTGAGAGTTTATGACTGAGTCTTCTGGAGATGTTTGCGCGCTCGTCGAACTGATTGCGAAGTCGCTGGTCGACGCTCCCGATGAGGTTTTCGTGGAGAAGTTCGACGACGGCGTCATCGAGCTTGAAGTTGCCGAGACCGATGTGGGCAAAGTAATTGGCCGCCAGGGGCGGACTGCCCGCGCCTTGCGCGCTCTTTTGAGTGCCGCAGGACATCGTGCCCACAAGCGTTATACGCTCGAGATTATCGAGTAGGGTATCGTGGCTGATCCGCAAAATCCCCGGCGCTCGCAAATGACGCGAGGAACGGGGAGTCCAGCCAACTCGGACAGCGGCGATTTTATTACTTTAGCTCGCGTGGTAAAGACGCAGGGCCGCCACGGCGAAGTTGCAGCCGAGATTCACAGCGACATCCCGGAGCGATTTGTCGAGGGCATGAAGCTGTCAGCCCTCAGCAAGTCAGGGGATATCCGCCGCGAAGTCGAAGTCGAAGAAATTTGGCCCCACAAAGGCTTGGTGGTTTTGAAGTTTATCGGCGTGGAAACGATGTCCGACGCCGAAACGCTGATCGGATCGGAATTACAGGTCCCGCGCAGCGATCGCGCCCAACTTGAATCGGGCTGGAATTATGTCAGCGATCTTGTGGGGTGCAAGGTGTTCGACCATGGCCGGGAAATTGGCCGTGTCGAAGATGTGCAATTTGGAGCCGGCGAAGCGCCACTGCTGATTGTTGCTGGGTCGGGGAAGAAGTTCGACATACCTTTCGCGGATGCTTATCTGGAAGGCGTCGACGTCGCGCAGAACGAAGTGCGCATGGTTCTTCCAGAGGGCATGTTGGAAATCAACGGCCCGATGACGCCGGAAGAAAAGCAGGAGCAGGGAAGCAAGCAGTCTTGAGGCATGCGGGAGTCGGTCTTAAAGTTCCCGATTCTTCGAGGACGCTCTCTTTGTTGAAGGTTTAAAGGTTTTTGAGTTCCGCCGATGAAGGCCGATATTGTCACGATTTTTCCGGACTTCTTCCGCGGGCCGCTGGATCATGGCATCACTCGCCGAGCCTGCGAGATGGGCCTGGCAAAGATTGAAGTCCACGATCTGCGGAAGTTCGCGCACGACCGGCACCGCACTGTGGATGACCGCCCATTCGGCGGCGGCGAAGGCATGGTCCTGAAACCGGAACCGCTCTTTGAATGTTTGGAGTCGTTGCAGTTGGCGTCGCGAGAAGCGCGCGTTGCCCGCAGCGCCAGAGAATCAGTAGTCTTGCTGTCGGCGCAGGGACAGCGTTTCACGCAGTCGGTCGCGGCAGAACTGGCGGGTCTTGATCGGCTGGTTTTGGTCTGCGGTCGTTATGAAGGTGTGGACGAGCGTGTCACCGAGTTTATGGCCGACCGTGAGCTTTCGATCGGCGACTACGTGATTAGCGGCGGGGAACTTGCAGCCGCTGTGATCATTGAAGCGGTAACCAGGCTTTTGCCGGGTGCGGTTGGAAACGAAGCGTCAACCAGGCAGGAGTCGTTCACCAGCGGCGCTGAGATTGAAGTCAGTGGTGCGGATTCGACGTGTGGTTCCGGTGGATTGCTCGACTATCCGCACTACACGCGTCCCGCGGAGTTTCGCGGAATGGCGGTTCCAGAGGTGCTGATGAATGGCAACCATCAGGACATACGGCGCTGGCGTCGGGAGCAAGCGTTGAAGAAGACGCTCCGCAATCGTCCCGACCTGCTCGAAGGCGCGGAACTTGGCAAGGAAGATGGAAAGATTTTGGACCGCGTCAGAAGGGGCCTGGAGTCCTAAAAGATTTAAGATTGAGATTCAGAAATTGGAAGGCTAAGGAAAAACGACCATGTCAAACCTCATCATCGAAAAACTGCTGGCTAAGACACTACGTACCGATCTCCCGGTGTTTCGCCCGGGCGACACGATTCGCGTCCATGTGAAGATCAAAGAAGGTGACAAAGAACGTGTACAGGCGTTCGAAGGCGTGGTCATCAAGCGCGACAACGGTCCGCAAGCCAGCTTCACCGTCCGCAAGATCAGCTTCGGACAGGGCGTGGAGCGCATCTTCCCGCTGCAATCCAAGGTCGTCGACAAGGTTGATCTGGTGCGTTCCTCGAAGGTGCGTCGCGCGCGGCTGTTCTATCTGCGCGGCCTTCGTGGAAAAGCAGCTCGCCTGCGCGATGTGGAAAAGACTGCGCAGTAACGGCGCTTTGGATTCGATTGCGGGCGCGTAACTCACGCGCCCGCAATGATGATTTCTGATGCTTTGAATTCCCCGGAGTGGTTCTTCCTGCCCTGCTCGGCTTCATACTCTTTTCGCGTGCCGACGAAAAATTCAATTTTTCCACCTACGGAGATTCCATCGCCCGTCGTGTAGTGTGACGTGGAATATCCCCAGACGCTTCCGTCGGTGGCGTTCTTGAACGTGACGTTAGGATTGCTCAGAAGGGTGGAAGTGACGAAGGTGCCGCTTCGAGGGACGGTCACGACATACCCATCTCCCCGCCGCTCGAGGGCAGGTGCGTCCTTAGTTCCCATCTGCAGCACGAAATTTCCACTGAAACCTGCTGGAATTTCGACTGTTAGCTCCGGCTGGCGGTTTTGACGCGAACAGGCAAATGCGAGAATTACGATAACCCCAACTAGAAAAGCCGCACTTCTCCGAATCATCCCCTAACCTCATGAATCGCCTGAGGCGCTATCTCGGACGGTGCACGGTATCGGACCGGGACCTCGGCGACAAGCTCCGTGCCGCTGGCGCTCGAATTGATGCGCAAGCGACCATTGATTTCGCGGAGCCGTTCCGTCATTCCGGCTAAACCTACACCGCCTCCGATACCCTCTTCTTGAAGATTCTGCAGGACAGAACCAGGTAAACCACGACCGTAATCTCTCACTCTTAAAATGATCCGGGCTCCAGCGATCTTAAGGCTGACATCCGCTCGTTTGGCTCCAGAATGCCGATGAACGTTGGTCAAACCTTCCTGCAATACCCGGAATAATACCAGTTCAATCGAATCTGACAAGCGGTCGGATCCTTCTTGAATATCGAGGTTCACCTCGATGCCGCTGCGTGCGGCAAATCCTTCCACGAACCAACGGAAAGCGGAGTTCAGGCCGGCTTCATCGAGAAGCGGCGGGTGCAGCAGATGCGAAATTGTTCGCGTTTCAGAGATGGAGTCGTCAAGCAACTTCAGGCAGTCTTCCACCATTCGATCCCCGGGCAGTTTGTTTTGCAGGAGAGAAACGCCCATCTTCAGGGCGGCGAGGTGCTGGCCGACGGAGTCGTGAAGCTCGCGGGCAAAACGGCGGCGCTCCTCATCCTGCAGGGTAAGTAGCCGCGCACTCAGAGCTCGCTGCGCACTCTCTGCGCGCAAGCGTTCTTTCACTTGATCGCTCAAAAGCTGGTGATGGATGAGGAACAGAACCAGTGCCAGGAAGAGGCTGACGATGAGAATGCCGGCGGTCACAGAAAAAGAGCTCTGCTCGCGCCCTTGGCGCTGCGTCAAAAGGCCTTGCTCAGTCTCATTCATGGACTGCAGGACCTGATCCATGGACTCACCGAGACCTACCAACTGACGGGTTAGGTCCGCCTGGCTTTGCAACGTCGATTTCCCAGCCTTCTTCAACTCAATGGCTCGGTTCATGACGGCGATGCGTTGCTCGGAAAGGTCCGACAATTTCTGGACGTTGCCCCCGTGGCTCACATTGTCGGAGACCAGTTCCTTCAGGCGGTTCGTCGCCTTTCTAGTCTCAATGACGGCTTGGGCGTAGCGTTCAAGGACGGCGGGGTCTCCTGAATCCACGAATTGTGCGCGGGCGCGCGCGGCTCTGGTTTCCGTGGAATTCGTTTGCTCGAGGGCAACCTGAACATCACGCGTATGTTGAACCCAGAGTTGGCTAGTGCGCATACGCACGAAGGCAAAATAAGCAGCAAAACTGCTCAGGAACAGGAAGATGATGGCGGCGGCTAGAGCTGTATTGGCCTTGGCGGAGGAGGACATGCTCAATCGGGCTATGCTCGCACCATTGTAAATGAAGGCCTGCTGGAAGGCCGTCCGTGCTGCATTCGACGAACCTCCCAGCAGGAGCGCAAGCATCTTTTAAAATCTAGGCTGCCTTTACTTCGACGCCTTCTTTGGAACCTTGGCACCTTTCTTACGGGCCTCAGAGAGTCCAATCGCAATCGCTTGTTTCCGGCTCTTCACGGTGCCACCTTTTCCGCCGGGGCCTGACTTGAGTGTGCCTCTCTTCTTACGGCGCATAGCGCTTGCCACCGTCTTGCCGGCCGACTTGCCGTACTTCCGCGTTGAGGCTTTCTTTTTTGCCGCCATATGATTTCTCCCTTGTGGACGTTGAGAAGGTTGAAGCGAACACGCTACTTGGTTGCGCTCGCCTGGAAGGAGGTTGGCAATGCGACGCGGCCCCGATCCTCCGCAAAATTTTTCGAGCGGGTTTTCTCTTGCGGCGAAAATCCGAAATTTATTCAGTTCGTACGGTTCGCGGCTGGAATGGAGCGCATGCCTGATAGAAGATCCATGCGCTTGCGCGAAATACTCCGAGGAGGGAATTGAACAAGAACGTCGAAAACACTCCTGCGGGCTTCAATCGCGAATAGACGAGATTCATCGTCCATGCGGGACTTGTGTACACCGTTCCAGCTGGGATAAGACCAATTCGGTTTCTTATGTGCGGCTCGTAAATAATCTTCTCGATCCCGCCATTGAAAAATTTCGCGAGTTGCAGAACGCGGTGGCTATAGCAAATTCGCACCCGCAGAGGCAGTCTGCCTCGTTGTCGATATTTCAGAATAAGAGACGCCGCTTCGGACGCCTGGCGTAGAGCCGCTGTGACTCCGTTCGCGGTCATGGGATCGACCATCGATGCGGCTTCCCCAGCAATCAGCCAATTCGGCCCTGCTACGCCGGAGTGCGCTCGACAGCGAAACGAAGTCACGTTCAAATCGGACTGCGCATCGGCCTGAACTGCCGATGCAAAGCGCGGAAACTTCATCAAATGCTGGCGGAAAATCTCGTTCACCGACAGGCCCTGCTCGCGTTTTGCCTTCATCGCCGCGCCCGTGGTGGTGTATCCGACGCTCACGGTATCAGGATTGATCGGGATCTCCCAAATCCATTCGAGATACTCCGACTCCGATGGACTCATGTACAGCGTGGTTCCTTCGATCACTTTCGGCGCCGCGAAGTACGTCCAAAGCGCGACCTTCGCCGGACCGTATTGTACGGAGGGCAACTTGAACTCGCGCGCCAACAGGGAAGTCGCGAATCCCGATGCATCGACGAACCAGTTTGCCGAGAGTTTTTGACCGCTCGCCGTGCGGACCGAAGAGATTGTTTTTTCTTGGCGGTCGACTCCGACGACTTTGTCGCGGACGAACCGTACTCCATGATCCGCTGCCAACTTCAGCAGTTCATCGTCCAGGCGGAACCGATCGAGATGTAACGTGCGGAGCTCAACATGGAAGGGCGCACTCGCCAGCCACGTGGAAGGCTCGTAGTGCTGCGAGCAGCCGTCGATCGATTGCACGGTCACATGGCGTTTCCAAGTGGCCATACGCGATTCGACCAGTTGCTCCATTGGAAGCCCCAACGCTTTCAGCAGGTCGGGAGCCGACCAGTCGAGCGACTCTCCGACTGTCGGACGGATTGCCTCCTCGGGCTCAATGCATGCGACTCGAAGCCCGGCTTTCGCAAGGTGCAGGGAAGCTGCTTTTCCGGCCAAGCCTCCGCCAATGACGATCGCGTCGAAATCAGCGGTGGTTGCGGGGACCGTCATCTTGAGTGTCTTATGCGTAGAGCGCGCTACTGGAGTTTATGACGGATGGGATGCAGTCCAACAACTCGGCAGAATGCGGTTCGTCAGGATCGTCGGCGGTCAATTTCCGCCAGTATCTGCCGTATCTGCCATAGATGTCGGCTTTCGTGGGCAACGAGCATGCGGAAGGCGCCATAGACGTTATAGCTGAAGCGGGCATATACGGGAGACTTGATTTTCACCTTGTCAATTGCCAGACCGGTGGCAGAAAAGATCGTTTCCGACAGTTGCATCTGCGATTTCGCGAAGTCGCGCCAAGCAGGATCAAACTCGTGATTCTTCGGCATCAGTTGAGGCAAGACCTTCAGTCGGATGCGGTAGGGGGGGTCCAGATTACGGATGAATAACCCCGCGAAGATTCCAGTTCGAAGAGCCCGGCTTGTACCCAGCCTCGGAGCGGCAGCGACCGCATCAGTTAACGAAGGAAGGAATGCTCTGGTGGTCTGCGTCAGATGATCCAGGCACTCTGCGACAGACCAGGACTTCGGCGTCAGGCGAGCGGTTAGATCCGCACCGTCCCGACCGGCCGCGAGGGACTCGGCTTCGCGGGTCACTCTCTGCAATTGCTCAATCAGCCATGCGAGTTGGTGGAGGGAAACCTGATCGCTCCCGCAGACTCCCTTGGCGGTATTCACCTCTTGGGAGCGGGCAATGCTTCCAGCGAGACCGGCAGGCATCCGCATGTCGTGACTCAGCCCTTCAGGATCAGTGTTTGCAAAGTGCCATTTGGGGGTGGAGGTTCCGCATTGAATTCGCCCCACGTGGCATGAGGAGGTTACTGAGCATGCGGGGTCGCATCAATAATTGAAAAGTATTAGGCTCCCAGGAGTGAGGTAAAAACCCTGACAGACTGTTTTTCCGTCTTGGTAATATGAATCAATTATTGAGCGGCATTTAACAAGTGTGGGATTATTCCTCCCTATTCTTTAAGCCGCTGGCGGGAAGTGGGGTCCCAATGGCAGTTGCAAATCCTAGTATTCCGAACATTTCGACGCAGGGCGGTGGAACCGGTTTCTTCGACAAGCTGAACTCCCAATGGCACGAGCGCGCCCTGCAAGGGTTCATGTTTATCGTGCTGGCGCACTGGGGAGAACATCTCGTCCAGGCGTACCAGATCTATGTCCTCGGATGGCCGCGCCCGATGGCGAATGGCATCCTTGGGCTGTGGTACCCGTGGCTGATTAAGTCTGAGGTTTTGCATTACAGCTACGCGCTGGTAATGCTGATCGGACTGTGGGTGCTGCGTAAAGGCTTCACTGGCCTTTCGCATACCTGGTGGATGATCGCGTTCGGCATCCAGTTCTGGCACCACATCGAGCACTTTCTCCTGATCTATCAGGCGACCACTCATCACAATTTCTGGGGAAGACCGGTCCCGTGCAGCGTGTTGCAGCTCTTCTTCCCGCGGGTTGAGCTTCACTTGTTCTACAACTCGATCGTGTTCATCCCCATGGTGATCGCGATGTACTATCACATGTTTCCGCCAGTCACGGACAAAGTGCGTGCCAACTGCACCTGTGCCTGGCATCGAAACGAACTGCCCAATGCGGCTTGATTTCTAATTAGCTGCGATGACAAGGATTGGAATTTTCATCGCCTGCGCCGCGTTCTTGTTCTCTGCGGGTTGCCAGCGAACGAATCAGCATCCCAAAGGACTTAAGATCGAGCACGAGATTACTCCCCAGCCCGTGAGGGTCGGCCCTGTTACCGTTACTATTATCGTGACGGATACCTCCTCGAGACCCGTAACCGGACTTCAGCTAAAGATTGAAGCCGATATGTCGCATCCGGGCATGAGTCCTGTTTTTGCCGATGCCGCTGAAACGCAGCCGGGACGCTATCAGTCGCAACTGTCGCTCGGCATGGCAGGAGATTGGGTTGTCCTGGTACATGGCACGTCGCACGGCGTGAAAGTGTTCGACCAGCAGTTCGATGTAAGCGGCGTGCGTCCGAAGTAGGCAAGCTGTTGAATCCGACATCCATCCCGGTCCCCGAAGTTCTCGAGCCTCCTCCTTTTGACCTCATGCGGGTGCCGGCATTGGGCGGGCTGCTGCGATGGCGTTATGCGCGTCCTGTCTTGCAAACTCCGCTGCTTATCGTGAGCATAGTCATGATCCTTCACGGATTGTTCGGTCCCTCGCTGGCACCGAAGAATCTGGCCACAACGCTTAGTTGGCTACACTTTCGTGGAGTGCTCGTACTCGTACTGCTGTGCGCGGGGAATTTTTTCTGCCTGGCGTGTCCTTTCATGCTGGTGCGCGGCGTGGCGAGGCGACTCTTTAAACCTCGCTTCCAATGGCCTCGCGCGTTGCGCAATAAATGGATCTCGGTGGCGCTGTTCATCGCGATTCTCTTCGCATACGAATTATTCGATCTCTGGTCGTCTCCGTGGTGGACGGCTTGGCTGATCCTGGGCTACTTCGCCAGCGTGCTGGTTGTAGACGGCCTCTTTCATCATGCTTCATTTTGCAAATTTGTCTGCCCAATCGGGCAATTCAATTTTGTCGCCTCGACGCTTTCTCCACTGGAAGTAAAAGTGCGCGATCAGGACGTTTGCACGACCTGCATGACCAAAGACTGCATTCGCGGACGGCGTGATCCGAAGTCAGAATTGGTGGTGATTCGAGGCTGCGAACTGGCGCTGTTTCAACCGCGCAAAGTCGGAAACATGGACTGCACTTTTTGCTTGGATTGCGTCCATGCTTGCCCGCACGACAATGTCGGCATCTTGAGCCGGCTTCCGGGAAGCGAGTTGCTGAGCGATCCGTTGCGCTCGGGGATCGGTTACTTCTCAAAGCGCAAGGATCTCGCCGCGCTGGCCGTCGTCTTCACTTTTGGCGCTCTACTGAATGCTTTCGGCATGGTCAGCCCGGTGTACGCCGTCGAAGGATCGCTCGGCAGGTTGCTGCATGTGAGGCACGAAGCACCCGTGCTCGGATTGATCTTCGCATCTTTTCTGATTCTTGAACCGGTGGTGCTACTCGTCGCCGCGGCTTGGATCGCGCAGGCATGGGGCGGAGTGCAGCGCGCGATCTTGCCGTTGGTAGTGCGATATTCCTACGGCCTGGTACCGCTGGGCTTCGGAATGTGGCTGGCTCACTATGGATTTCACTTCTTGACCGGCCTTTATACGATTGTTCCGGTGACGCAAAGCGCGGTGGCCAGTCTTGGACGTCCGCTCTTAGGAGAACCTCGATGGGCGCTAACCGGACTTCCTTCGAGCGCTGTGCAGGTTATTGAGATCGGATTTCTGCTGCTCGGTTTTGCAGGATCCCTGACCGTCACGCACGCTCTGGCGGCGGAAGATTCTCCTAGTCCACACCTTGCGAAGTTTCATTCCGTGGGCGGCGGTCTGTACTCTTTTATGGATGGCATCGCTGTGGTTGATCTTTCAGCCCATGGAAATGCGCGCCACGCTGATGAGCGGCTAGAGACGCGCGGTTTACCGCGGTGAACTGATCACAACAGCATTGAAGTTTTTGCGATGAGAATGCCAAGACAATTGACGATCACCGGAATTGCTTGGGTCTGCGCGGCGGCGCTTTTTCTATTGGTAACTCCGGCCGGGGCGCACAACGGACCTCCTTTCCCGATCATCGAGAATCGAACTGTGGGTGGGTGTGTTATTTCTTTGTGGACGCATCCCGATATCGGGACGGGAACGTTTTTTGTGCTTGTTGATCCAATCCCCGGCGGCAAAATTCCTGATGATTTAAAGATTTCGATTGGCATTCAACCGGAAAGCGGGCGGCTTTCCGAGGTGGTTTACACTGCTGAGCGGGCTGATAATCGCGGGCAGGTAGAATACAACGTCTCAGCACAATTTGATCGCGACGAGTTCTGGCGAGTGCGTCTCACGCTGCAAAGTTCGCTGGGGAGCGGCGAGGCTTTATCGAGAGTGGAAGCGACACCTGCTGGGTACGGTCGGTGGGATCTTCTCCTGTATATGCTTCCGTTTCTGGCGATAGCATTCTTGTGGTTTCGCGGTGTGTCGCGTCGAAGGCGCTACAGAGTAACGAATAAGTTGGCGGCTTGAGGTCCTCGAAGCCGTTTTTCACTATGCAGATTGGGCGAGCGATTTCTTTCAAGACCGGGGTCCTGCTTGTTCTCACCGCGCTGATCGCGACTTCATCGGGCTGCCATCCTTCCGCTAAGTTTCCCGAGAAAAATACTAAGGCCTACGCCGACGTTGTCTCCGCCTTTTATGTTGGCCTTTCAGCGCTGCAGGTGGGCGACGATGTTCACGCCGAAAGCAAGCTCGGGGAACTTACGCAACTTGTCCCTGCCGAGCCCGCTGGTTGGGCAAATTGGGGCATCCTCGCTTTGCGCCAGCGAAATTACGACACGGCTGAGCAAAGGCTCGAGAAGGCACGCGATCTCGCGCCAAAGAACGACCGAATCTATGCTTTACTCGGACTCTTGGAAAGCCAACGCGGCAATTCCGCGCAGGCGCTTACCGATCTGCGCAAAGCGGTCGAACTGAATCCGCAGAATTTACGCGCGACGTATCAACTTGCCGAAGAAAGCGAGCGGCAGGGAGCGACGAACGGAGAGGCCGAATTTCAGCAGCTGATCCAAAAGATTCTGGCAGCACAGCCCGGCAATCTCGCGGCATTGCTGGAACTGAGCCGGATCGCCGCGAAACAGGGCGATGCCGGGACCGTGAAGTCCGCGGTGGCGCAGATCGCCAATCAGGCGGCGACTTGGCCGCCTGAAGTGCAGCATCAGTTGTCGGCGGTGCAGACGGCCGTTTCTGGATCCGATCTGCGGGCCGCCGCAACGCAAACCACTTTCTTACGCAACGTATTGATGCGCGTTCCCGAGTATCGGCTGAGCCTGCGAGCGATCAAGGCTGCGCCGGGCGATGAGGCCGAGCCGTTCACCCGCTTTCTTGCGATGGAAACTCCGTCGTTTCACCCGGCACCGGCGGACTTGGCGCTGACCTTCAATTCTCATCCGTTGCCCAATCCTGGCGGCTCCAAGTGGGATTGGATCGGCGCAATTTCATTGGCTAGC
The DNA here is from genome assembly GCA_963819455.1 of uncultured Acidobacteriota bacterium. Lineage (GTDB taxonomy): Bacteria > Acidobacteriota > Terriglobia > Terriglobales > Acidobacteriaceae > Sulfotelmatobacter. The sequence continues at coordinate 1,319,614 of CAWFWF010000001.1, read as the reverse complement.
ACCGGCGCTCCTGTGGTCGCGACTGCGAATGGACGCCAAGTGCAATTGGCAAGTGGAGCAAAGTTCCCATTTCCGGGCGGACCATCAGCTATTGCTCCGCAGCCTGAAGGCATCACGCCACTGGATTTCAACTACGACTTCAAAACGGACCTCGCATTGGCTGGCGCCGGTGGCTTTCGGCTAATGCGCCAGGAAAGTCCCAGTGCGTTCACCGATGTGACGGAGAAGATCAAACTGCCGAAATCGGTGACCGGAGCGCCATACACCGGTGCGTGGGCCGTGGACATCGAGGCCGATGGCGATCTCGATGTGGTGCTCGGAGCCAAAGAGGGCTTGCCGACAGTCCTGCGAAACAACGGCGACGAAACGTTCCTTGCGATCCATCCCTTCGGGGGCATTTCGGGTCTGCGCGGATTTGCCTGGGCAGACCTGGACGGCGATGGAAATCCCGATGCGTCCATCATCGATGGCGCGGGGCGCCTTCACGTTTTCATGAACGAGCGGCAGGGACAGTTTCGCGAACGGGCTCTACCTGCTAATGTTTCCACCGCAAAGGCAATCGCGGTTGCCGACGCCAACAACGATGGCGTCATCGATCTGCTCGCCGTACAAAACGATGGCGCAATCATCCGCATCTCTGACAAAAATGGCGGTGAGAGTTGGGAGACCGCCGAACTTGCCCGGGTGCTCGGCGGCGAGCCTGCGCTAGCTGGCGATGTTCGCCTGACCGTTGCCGATCTCGATAACAATGGAGCGCTTGATTTACTTCTGGCTCCGACGCTGTCATCGGGCAATTCTGCAGGCGCGCTCATCTGGCTTGGAGATGACAAAGACGGATTCACTCCTTTAAATCATCCGGCTAGGCCCTCTTCCGTTCTTGCGGTAGCCGATCTGCGAGGTAATGGCCATCTGGATCTGCTGGGTCTTTCCCGCGAGGGTGAGCCTCTTCAGGGACTAAACCAGGGTTCGAAAAATTATCACTGGCAAGTGGTGCGGCCGCACGCTGTACAGGCGGTCGGCGACCAGCGCATCAATCCATTTGGCGTGGGCGGCGAAATCGAAGTTCGTTCCGGCTTGCTGGTTCAGAAGCAGCCCATCAACGGTCCGCAACTCCACTTCGGGTTAGGCGAACAATCTGAGGCGGAAGTCGTGCGCGTCGTCTGGCCAAACGGCACGGTGCGCGCTGAGTTTGGCGTGAAGGCTGACATGGATGTCATCACGGAGCAGCGCCTTAAAGCTTCCTGCCCATTTCTCTTCGCCTTCAATGGCAAGCAAATGGAGTTTGTGAAGGATGCAGTGCCGTGGGGATCCGCGATTGGACTTCGCATTAACACGATCGGCTCCGCGCAGATCGCAGCCACGGGCGAATGGTACAAGATCGGCCGCGATCAGCTAGTGCCGCACGACGGTTATTACGACCTTCGCATCACCGCTGAGCTTTGGGAAGTCTACTACTACGACTACATCGCGCTCATGACGGTGGATCATCCCGTCGGCACAGAGATCTTTGTTGATGAGCGCTTCGTAATTCCGCCGACAAAACTTGGATTGACCGCAGTCTCAACACCTCACAACATCGCGCGCGCAATCGACGACAACGGCCAGGATGTGAGTGATCTCCTTCACGATCTCGACGGAAGAGCTGTTGCCACGTTCGGACGCGGCCAATTCCAGGGAGTTACGCGCGATCATTATCTCGAAGTCGATCTGGGCGATGATGCGCCCAAGAGCGGTCCGCTCTACTTGATTGCACAGGGGTCAATCCACGACACGGAATCGTCGGTGAATGTCGCCATTACTCAGGGAAGCCGCTGGCACGCACACGGACTTGCTGTCGAAGTCCCAGACGGCCACGGCGGATGGGTGACGGCGCAGGACAATCTCGGTTTTCCCGCCGGACGCAAGAAGACAATTCTCTTCGATCTGTCGAATATTTTCCGGCCCGGAACGGCGCGCAGGGTGCGGCTGCGCACGAATCTTGAAATTTATTGGGACGCCATGCACTGGGCGCAGGGAGCGCCGGACGCTCCACTGAAAGAGGCGACACTCGATCCGGACGTTGCCGATCTGCACTATCGCGGATACTCGGTCATGCACATGCCGACTACCGCGGCCCGTGCGCCGGAAGTTCCCGACTATAGCCAGATTGAAGGGACCAAGCAGCGTTGGCGCGACTTGATCGGCTACTACACTCGATATGGCGATATTCGCGAACTGCTCAAGACGATCGACGATCGTTACGTCATCGTGAACTCCGGAGATGAAATGTCCCTGCGTTTTGCCGAGCAACCTCCGCCGCCGGCGGGATGGGTGCGCGATTTCGTGATCAAAGGGGATGGCTGGATTAAAGACGGGGACTACAACTCCACATTCTCGAAGACTGTGCTGCCGTTGCCTTATCACGCCAAGAACGAATACGTCACCCGGCCCGGAGTTCTTGAAGACGAGCTGGCGTATCGCAAGCATCCAGAGGACTGGCGGAACTATCACACGCGTTACGTAACGCCTGAAGTTTTCAAGGGCGCACTGCGTGTTGGGTCATCGACGGCCACAACATCCCAAGGTCAACCCGCCGGAGGTTCCCCGGTTCAATGAAGGCCAGTCCGCTCGCAAGAATTATTCTCGCCGTCTTCTTTATTGGCCTGCTGGTCACACCGCTGCTGATGAAACGAATATCGGCGAGCCGCACCTCGGGCGGGTCGGCTGCCAACGCAGCAACGGCACTGGCGCGCCATGGTTTTTACCTGCAGGAGGTTTCGCGCGCGGCCGGAATTAATTTCGTTCATCAAGCCCCGGCTCTCGATCCGAAACTGGAACGCATCATGCCGGAGGTCGCATCGATGGGTGCCTCTGTTTCGGTCGTAGACTTTGATCGCGACGGCTGGCCCGACCTTTACGTCGTTAACAGCGCGATCGGCAGCAAAAACGCGCTGTATCGAAACCTGGGCGATGGCAAGTTTCAGGATGTTGCTGCGAATCTCGGCATTGCCGACGTCAATCAGGAAGGCACAGGCGTTTCCACCGGGGCCGTGTGGGGTGACTACGACAACGATGGCTACGAAGATCTATTCCTGATCAAGTGGGGCAGGCCTGAGCTGTACCACAACGATCGAGGCAAAGGATTTACTCGCGTCAGCGAAGCCGCTGGGTTGCCGAAGTGGGTCAATGCCGATACGGCGATTTGGTTTGACTACGACGGCGATGGACTTCTCGATCTTTTTGTCGGCGGCTACTATGCCGAAGACATCGACCTGTGGCACCTGACGACGACGCGCATCATGCCCGACAGCTTTGAATATGCCAAGAATGGCGGACGCAAATATCTTTTCCATAATCTCGGCGGCGGAAAGTTCGAAGAGGTCAGCGAGAAAGTGGGCATCGACAGCCATCGCTGGGCGCTCGCAGCATCGGCTGCGGACCTGCGCGGCACCGGCCATCCCGACTTGTTTGTCGCGAACGACTATGGGGTCTCCGAACTCTATTTCAATGACGGCAAAAAATTTCACGAGGCCGGCAAGCAAACCGGGATTGGCTTTGCTCCTAAAAGCGGCATGAATGCTGCCTTCGGCGATATTCTCAACCAGGGTAGGTACGCGATCTACATCTCAAATATTTCTGAGGACGGGATTTTGATCCAGGGCAACAATCTGTGGATGCCCAAACAAGGCACCTCGGGCGATGGAATTCAATATGAAAACCTGGCGCGCGATTTCGGTGTAGAACTTGGCGGCTGGAGCTTCGGCGCACAGTTCGGAGACCTGAACAACGACGGGAATCTCGATCTTTATCTCGCGAATGGATACATCTCGCTCGATCGCACGCGCAGCTACTGGTACGACTTCTCCAAAGTAGCAGGAGGAAACAGCACGATCATCGGCGACGCCCAGAACTGGCCGGCGTTCGATGGCCGGAGCCTTTCGGGCTATCAAAACAAACGCGTATGGATGAATGATGGTGCGGGAAAATTTATTGACGTTGCCCAAGCGGTGGGCGTGAACGATACCTACGACGGGCGCTCCGTGGCTTTTGTCGATCTCTGGAACCGCGGCGTGCTCGATGTTGTCGTCGCCAATCAGAAGGGACCACTGCTCCTTTATAAGAACACGGCGTCACCCGACAATGAGTGGATCGAATTTCAGTTGGAAGGGACCGCGAGCAACCGCAGCGCCATCGGTGCCCAGGTGACTTTGTTCTGGAACGGTCAACAACAGGTGCAGGACGTTTCCGGAGGAACAGGGTTCGCCGCGGAGAACGATCGTCGGCTGCACTTTGGTCTCGGCAGGAGTCCGCATGTCGAGAAGGCTGTGATTCGCTGGCCCTCGGGAAAAACACAGACCATCGATCAGCCTGCCCTGCACCAGCTAAACAAGATCAAGGAGCCCGCATGAGTCCTCAGGCGATCGCACCTTCAATGCCTCAGCCGATGCCCGCGCGGCGAAAGCCGTTTTTCTCGCTCGACAATCGCTACATCGCTCCGGCATTCATCACTTGCATCTTGCTGGTGGGAAATTTCACTTTCGGCATTCTGGAAAGCCTTCCCAAAACCCTGCTCGCTATCGCCACCAGCATCGTGATGGAACTCGTGCTCGGACGCATATACTTTCACAAATGGCTGCATCCAGCCAGCGCCTATATCTCTGGAATCAGCGTCGGAATTCTGGTGCGTTCTCCCGCGTTTTGGCCTTATGCGCTGTGCGCCGCGATTTCGATTACTTCCAAATATGTCTTGCGAGTGAAAGATCGGCATATCTGGAATCCCTCGAATTTCGGGATATCCGTATTGTTGTTTCTCGCGGCGGATACCGTCGCTACGTTGAGCATTCAGTGGGGAAATTACCTATTGCCGATGCTCGTCATTTGGGTTTTAGGATCGGTGATCATTGCTCGACTGCACCGCTTTCATATCACCGGGATTTACGTAGCGTCGTTTTTAGCCTTCGCTTTTCTCCGCAGCTGGATGACCGGCAGTCCCTGGCAATCGGAGGTCGCACCCATCACCGGGCCCATGTACCAGCTGTTCATCTTCTTTATGATCACCGACCCGAAGACAACGGTTCGCTCCAAACGCGGTCAATGCATCGTGGTCTTCCTTGTCGCCTTGCTGGAAATGATTCTGCGGCTGGAGCAAGTTGTTTATGCTCCCTTCTACGCATTGTTTATCGTCGGACCTTCCGCGATGCTATTTGAAATCTGGATGGAGTCGCGTCGCGCGAACTCCGCAAAAGTGGTGACCGCGCAGTGATTGCTGGATTGTCGACATTGGAAAGCCGCTTCCAGCCGTACGTACGGACGATTTTGCTTCTTGGGGCGTTGCTTTGTGCGGCGGGTTGTAATCGCGCTCCTAGCGAGGCCCCAAAGAAACCGACTGACGCGGATTCTGCGGCATCGGCTGCATCCACTCCTGCGCCAAGCACTCCGGCAGTCACGACGCCGCGCGTCCCAGATGCTGCGCCGACCTCAGCTGTCCCGACCGCGCCTGCTCCATTGCCTCGACCCTCCGGTCCAATCGAATTTACTGACGTCACTGCTCAGGCTGGCATCCACTTCAAGCACAACACCGGTGCCTTCGGAAAAAAATATCTGCCGGAGACCATGGGAAGCGGCGCTTGCTTTCTCGACTATGACAATGATGGCTGGCAGGACATCCTCCTTATCAATTCGATGGACTGGCCTGAATCAGCGGGAGGACATAAATCTGGCAATTCGCTTCCTGCCCTCTACCACAACAATAAGGATGGAACCTTCACCGACGTGACTCGTAAGGCAGGGCTCGCTGTCGAAATGTATGGCCTCGGTTGTTCTGTAGGCGACTTCGACAACGACGGATACGACGACATCTACATCACGACTGTCGGATCGAACCATCTCTTCCGCAATCTCGGCAACGGAAAGTTCGCCGACGTCACCGCCAAAGCGGGAGTCGCCGATCCCGGATTTTCCGCCAGCGCCGTCTGGTTCGATTACGACAATGATGGCAAGCTCGATCTCTTCGTCGCGCACTACATCGAATGGACGATTGAGACCGACGAGTATTGCTCTCTCGACAACAAGAACAAATCCTACTGCACCCCGCAGCGCTACAAGGGACAGACCTCAACTTTGTTTCACAACAAAGGCAACGGGGTATTCGAGAATGTGACGAAGAAAGCCGGTCTCTATGATCCGACCGGGAAAGCGCTCGGAGTCGCGCTGCTCGACTACGACAACGACGGCTGGATGGACCTTTTTGTGTCGAATGACACCGAGCCGAACAAGCTTTATCACAACAATCACAATGGCACGTTTACCGATGTTGGTGTTGCATCCGGTTTAGCTTACGGCGAGGCTGGGACGGCGCGCGCGGGTATGGGAACCGATGCCTCGGACTACGACAACTCCGGTTTTCAGAGCTTGGTCCTCGGCAACTTCACCAACGAGAGTATGTCGCTATATCACAACGATGGCTCCGGCCTCTTCACTGATCAGGCACCAGTCACCGGCATCGCGAGGATGTCGAACAAGTCGCTCACCTTCGGAACATTCTTCTTCGACTACGATCTCGACGGATTTCCCGACATTCTCGCCATCAATGGCCACGTCTCTGACGACATCAGTGTTGTGCAGCCGAACGTGAAGTATGCGCAGCCTCCGCATCTCTTCCGCAACCTGGGCAAAAACAAATTCGACGAAGTGACCACTAAAGTTGGCTCTGCGCTGTCAAAGGCGATCGTTGGACGCGGCGCAGCCTATGTCGATTTCGATAACGACGGCGATCTGGATCTCCTGATCACCGCCAATAACGGACAGGCGCGCTTATTGCGCAATGAAAATGGGAATCAGAACGACATGCTGCGGGTAAAGACGATCGGAACCCGCTCCAATCGCGACGGCATTGGAGCGAAGATGACGGTCAAGATCAGCAACGGGACGCGTCTTTCGGCAATGGTGAAAACGGGCTCAAGCTATTTATCCCAGAGTGAACTGCCACTGACGTTTGGCTTGGGAAAGCCGGGCGCGACGAAAACGGTGAGCCTTGAGATCGCGTGGCCGAGTGGGCAGAAAGATTCCATCCCAAACGTGAAGGCCAATCAGTTCATCATTGTGCGCGAGGGTAAGGGAATTGTCTCTGCCACGCCCATCGATTTCCACTCAACATCTCCGAATACGACCCATTCCAGATAGGGAATGGGCATATTCGGAGAGAATGCAATCGCACGTGAGAATCACTCAGTCTCGCTGAGGTTCGGTACATCAATTCCCAAGGCTGTTGCGAGAGCGATCTGATGATCTTGTTCCTGAATCAGAATCTCGCGAATGTGCTCAGCCATCGCAAATTCACCCAAAGCATCGCACTGGCGAACGCGGGTCCGGTAGTTACGAATTGTCTCATTCTCGTTGTCCAGGTCGAAGCGAAGCATCTCTTCCGCTTTTTCCGAAGTCTTGACGGGCTTGGGAGTGACGCTCGGCATTCCTCCCAAGTAATCGATCTGATTTGAGAGAGTAATCGCGTGCTGCAACTCTTCCCCGGCATGTTTTTCCAGTTCACCCGCGATATTCATGTATTGAGCGCCCTTCAACACCTGCGAATAGACAACGTAGGCGATGATCGCCTGATATTCTCGGGACAGATCCTCGTTCAGCAACTTAACCAGTTCTTCGCGTGTCACGGTGCCCTGCGGCGCTTCTTGCTTTTTCATAATCTTCTATCTCTCCTATAAATCTTTCAGGATGCAATCATAAACCTCTGGCCGATGCGGCGACATTGGAATTGGATCAATGCATATGAAGCGATCACTTCACATATTCCCAACGATCGCCGGTCATTACCAGGGTTGCGTTATCCGCGGCATTGGCGCTCAAAGCTGTCGCCAGACTCGGATACGCGGTTTTCATCTCTTGCGAAGTAGCCCATCCCGGAACATTCGCAATCTGGTAGTGGTATGCGATCGCCACAGTCTTCGCACCGGAGCCGTTGGTGCCCAGCGTCGAGTTGTCGATCGAGGTCACCTGGCGGTTACCATAACAAAAGTTCCCGTAACCAGGCTGCGACGAATCGGGCGTCCACGAGGTGCGCCCTTTTTCGGAGAGGTCATAGTTGTTAACCTGCTTCGACGCGATGATCAGAACCTTCTTTTCCCCAGTTGTGCGAGTCAGCAGTCCTTCCTGGGTGAGCGCATCGTAACCTTCGGTTTTGGCGTCATCCGAAGTTGCGGCTTGCACCGGAAATTTCTTAGGCTCAGACCATAAGCATGTCGGATTTGCTTTGAAGTGGTCGTTGATAGCAGTTTTGTAGTTGGTGTCGTTGTCGCTGCCGTTGTTGCACCCGAGATTCAGCGAGGCGACCAGGCACAGAGCGATGGTCAAAGAATGCGTCCGACGAGTAAGCATCGGTCTCCTTAAGATTGAAAGATTTTTTGAGAAGACGAGGATTCATGGCGGCGGGATGGACCACCCGCCGCCGCTTCAATCAGTCGATTTTCGCCGCACATTGCGGATGCCCGCACTCGCAGGCGATCTCGGCTCCTGTTTTCACGGTTTCGCAATGAGGGCTGCAATATTTGCTGCCGTCGCTGGTTAGACAACTGCAACCGGTATGTGCGCAGCGGTTCTTCTTCTTGTCATCCATTTCGTCGCACCTTTCTAATTTCAATTTATTGGTCGTCGTTCCACCGTTCTATGGGATTAATCCGTACCATCTCAAGGTTCACGCGGCAGTTTCCTCTGGATAACGCTGGGAGATCAGTTCGCGCACGTAGCATTCTTCATGCACTGGGCGTCCGCGGTCGTCGATCCGTGACGGTTCAAGGAACATCGGGAGATTGCACAGATGGCACCGAAGCAACTGGGTTACTGGCGACATAGATGGCACTCCTTTCCCAACAGACATAGTCTTGTCGACGACTCGTCAAATCCACATACAGTCATTTGCCGAGTATCGTGGGTTTTTCTTTGTACGACATGGGCTCTCGACGCAGCGTAAACGATGTCAAAGGTCTCGCCCGCACCTCCGGGGGAGTCTCTAATCCGCGAGCTCCCTGCCTCCCGGCGCCACTCGTGGCTCATTGACATCTATACACAGATATCTATATAAAGACGTCTATATATGGCAAGGACTGATGCTCTGCAAGGTTCGCTGGATTTGCTGGTGCTCAAGATATTGTCGCGACGCCCGCGACTTCACGGATACGCGATCATGGCTGCCATTGCCAATGCATCCGGCGAGGTTCTGCGCGCCGAGGAGGGCTCGCTTTATCCAGCGTTGTATCGGATGGAGGAGGCGGGCTTGATTCGTGCGGAGTGGATCAAGAAGGATTCCGGCCGCCGCGCCCGCATCTACGAATTGACTGCAGCCGGTAAAAAGCAACTGGGCGTGGAGGAGTCGCGCTGGCAGTCCGTCAGTCTGGCAATCAACCGGGTTCTCCGGGAGGCATGACATGTCTTGGTGGTCGCGTATCTCGAATGCGGTGCGTGGTGAGCGTCTGAATCGCGAGATCGACGAAGAGTTGCAGTCCCACATCGAAGAAGCCATTGCCTCAGGTCGTGATCCCAAGGAAGCGCACCGTGCGTTCGGCTCCACACTACGTGCTCGCGAGGCGAGCCACAGTATTCGTGCTGCCGGATGGCTCGACTCACTTCTTGCCGATGTAAGTTTTGGCTGGCGGCAGCTCTGCCGCAACAAGGTCACGTCATTTGCCGCTGTTCTCTCGCTCGCCTTTGGCATCGGCTCCTGTGTTGCCGCCTTCCGTCTGATCGACGCCCTGCTGTGGCGCCCGCTGCCCATCTCCGGATCCAGTAGGCTCTATGGCCTCTCCCACAAGTTGACGGGCTTCGATGGCAAGGCTCTTGAGGACAGCCACTGGGGCACGCCGGAGTTCAAGCTCATGCGCGATGCTGCGAAGCCTCAGGCCGACCTCATCGCCATCAGCGACTCCGACCGCACCGACATCACATGGTCCTCCGACGACGACATCGAGAAGGCCCACGTCGCTTATGTCTCCGGCAACATGTTCCCACTTTTCGGCTTGGAGCCAGCGCTCGGCCGCCTGCTCGTCCCCGCCGATGACCGCGGCCCCGGACTCAATCCCTATGCGGTCCTCTCCTGGGACTATTGGAATCACCGCTTCGGCCGCGATCCGCGCGTCCTCGGCAGATCGCTCCACCTCGGGGACCAGACCTTCGAAATCATCGGCGTTGGCCCCCGCGATTTCACTGGAACGGAAAAGGGAACGGTCTCCGACATCTTTTTGCCTCTCAACACGAACAGCCTCGCCACTCAGGACAACTTTAACTGGCACCGCATGTTCCTGATGTTGAGGCCCAACGTCAACCCGGCCACAGACCTCGAGCCGCTTCGCCAGCATCTCTCCGCCGTCAGCCGTGCCTTTCAGATCGAGTGCTCCACATGCTTCCGCGGCATGACCCAGACGGACATCGACCGCTTACTCAATCAGAGCCTTCACTTCTATCCTGCCGGTGCTGGCATCTCCGATCTCCAGAACGACTATCGCCGATTACTCGGTATCCTCGGTCTCCTGGTAGCTCTCGTGCTGCTCATTGCCTGCGTCAATGTCGCCAACATGATGACCGCCCAGGCTGCAGGCCGCGCCCATGAGATGGCACTCCGTGTCTCCATCGGAGCCGGCCGTCGTCGTCTCGTCCAGCTCATCCTGTGCCAGAGCGCGCTGCTTGCGTTTTTGGCTTCCGTCCTTGGCGCAATCTTTGCGGCGTGGTCGGCGCCCTTTGTGCTCAGCCTCATCAATCCGCCTGACGACCCTGCGCGCCTCGCCCTTGCCGCCGACTGGCGTGTGCTTCTCTTCGGCTTCGGGCTCATTGTCCTCGTAGTTGTGTTGCTTGGTCTGCTTCCTGCTCTTCGCGCGTCTGCCGTCCGGCCCGTCTCCGTGCTCAAAGGTGGAGAAGATCCGCACTCGCCACGCCGCCTTTTGCGTGGAGCCATCGCTCTTCAGGTTGCTTTCTGTTCTCTCGTCCTCTTTCTGTCTTCGCTCTTCGTGGCATCCTTCCAGCGCCTCGAGAACCGCCCCCTCGGTTTCTCCACTGATCGTCTGCTACTGCTGGAAACCGTTGCCGGCAAAGGCCAACTCCCATCCGTCTGGAATCAAACTGCGGAGGCGCTTCGTGCCGTTCCTGGCGTCAACTCCGTCGCCATCTCGGGCTGGCCACTTCTCGGGCGCATCCGCATTAACAGCGATGTCTCCATCAATGGGGCGCCGCCCAGCCCGACTCCTGGCTGGTTTCTGAACGTTTCGCCAGGCTGGCTCTCTACGATGAAGATCCCTCTGATTTCTGGCCGCGACTTTCGACCGGAAGATGCATCGCCGGGAGCCGCCATCGTCAACGAAACCTTCGCGAAGACCTTTTTCTCCGGCCAAGACCCGGTCGGCCGCACCTTTCAACGCGGTGCTAATGAACCGATCAACCAAATTGTCGGCGTCACGCCCGACGCGCCATACGACGACCTGCGCGAACCCAGCCGCGCCGTCTTCTACGTGCCCTTCGATGAAATCGATGCCAAATCTGTCCCAAGGGTCGTTGACTTCGCCACCTTCGCCATTCACACCGATGCGAACCCGCTCGCCCTCGCTGACTCGCTCCGACAGTTCATCGCGCAGCATCACAACGGCCTTCGAGTCTCAAATGTCACCACGCAACTCGATCTGGTGCGTGACCAGACGGTGCGCGAGCGCCTGATCGCCATGCTCGCCGCGTTCTTTGCGATCGTCTCTCTGCTCCTTGCTGGCATCGGGCTCTATGCTGTCCTCAGCTACTCCGTCTTGCAACGTCGACGAGAGATCGGTATCCGCATGGCGATCGGCTCGACACGCGCCGGCATAGTGCGCCTAGTGACTCTCGATGTTTTCCAGATGATCGCGCTGGGGGGCTGCGCGGGAGTCGCGCTCGGATTCGGAGCGGCGCGTTACGTCGAGTCGCTTTTCTACCAGGTCAAAGCAACCGACGCGGATATGATCGCCTCGCCGACTTGTGCCATTCTGCTCACTGCGCTCATTGCCACCCTCCCGGCCGTTCTTCGAGCTCTGCGCACAGACCCAACCGAAATCCTGCGGGCGGAGTGAGTGGACAAAGTTCCACGTCCGGTGCCGGGTTGGAAAGCTGACTTTGCCCACCACGAAAAAGTTTTACGTTACGACGCTCAATAGGGATTGACAGCCAAGGGCCGAAAGCGAGTTCGCGAGCGGATCAAACTGAGGGACCACACGGTTTTGTACGCTGGGGAAGAAATTGGTGGGCGCTATAGGATTCGAACCTATGACTTCCACCGTGTGAGGATGGCACTCTACCGCTGAGTTAAGCGCCCACGAAACTCGTACAAAGTGCCCTTTTATTTCTATCAGATGCGATACCGTACCGGCAAATTGCGAGTGAGTTACCGATCTCGCACCCATCTTTTAAGGGATCACATGGAATGGTGCATTGCTGCGGAGTGTCCCCGTAGGGGTCATGACGGTGATGTAACCGGAGGTCGCACCATTCGGAACCGTTGCAGTAATAAGAGAGGGCTGACGCACAGTGAATTGAGCTGGCGTGCCGTTGAAGGTGACGCTAGTCGCGCCCGTCAAAGTAGTTCCCAGAATGTTAACGGCTGCTCCAGCCTTACCGGCGGTTGTTTGAGTTTTCACAAACGGTAAGAGACCAATGCTGAGCGAGAAAACCGTGCCATCGCCCGGGGTTCCGCCGTTTCTCGTCGTACCGTAGAATGATCCATTCGTGGCTTGGAGCAGGTTGGCACCGTTGCTGACGTCGAAGCTGTAGAGTGTCGTCAGCGTGCCTGAAGGCGTCATTTTGAAAATCGTGCCATTGTCGTTCAGTGTCCCACCGTTGTAGGTGGTCCCGTACAAGTTTCCGTCGGTGGCCTGAATCAAGCCCAAGGGTTCAAGGCCGTCCGTGCAAGCCGGTTGGGCGCAGAAGTTATACAGTGTCGTACGCACTCCCGTAGGAGTGATCTTGAAAGCTGTTCCTCCGCGCGCGGAATCCGCACCGCCAGCCGAAGTTGTTCCGTACAAGTTTCCGTCGGTGCCCTGGACCAACCCGGTAGTGGGCATGGCGCCGTCGGAGCAGTCGATTTCGGAGGAGCAGAAGCTATACAACTTCGTCAGCGTACCTGAGGGGGTGATTTTGAAGACTGTTCCACAGCCGTAGTCGAAGCAGTATCCGAAACCGTCGTTGCCCCCGCCGTACATCGTGATGCCGTAAAAGTTTCCGTCAGTGGCTTGGATCAAGCCCGCGTACGGTCTGTTCCCGCAGGAGAATTCGGCGCAAAAGCTATAAAGCGGGGTCAACGTTCCCGAGGGCGTGATCTTGAAAACCGTACCGGCTCCGTTCGTCCCGCCGTACTGGGTTGTCCCGTAAAAGTTTCCGTTAGCAGCCCGGATCATGTTAGCTGTGGGCTGCAATCCGTCGGTGCAGTTCGTTTGCGCACAGAAGCTATACAGCGTGACCAGCTTTCCCGCGGGCGTCATCTTGAAGACCGTTCCGGAATTCTTGGCTCCGCCGTATTGCGTCGTACCGTAGAGGTTCCCGTTCGTGTCTTGGACCAGGCTGGCGGAGGGATGTAATCCATCTACGCAGTTCGATTGCGCACAAAAGCTGTACAGCGTGCTCAGCTTTCCCGCCGGTGTCATTTTGAAAACCGTTCCGGAATTGTTGACGCCCCCGTAGTAGGTTGTCCCGTAGAAGTTTCCGTCGATCCCCTGCACCACGCCGGCAAACGGATTGGAGCCGTTCGGTCCGGCGAAGTTCGCCAATGTGGAGAAGGTCTGTGCAGGCGAGGAAATCGCTGATGCCGCCAATAGCGCCCAGCACAAGAAAACTGTCTTCCAGTGACTCATGATCTTCTCCCCACTGATCTCGCAGTGATTCATGAAAAAATTGGGCGGGCTGGACCGGCACCGAACTAATCGAGGAAGTCTAATCCTTAGGTCAGAAACTGGACAACGTGCAGGATTTTGCAACTGTTTCGCGCGGACGGTGAGACCCGTTCTGATGGTTGGCTAGTCAGTGTCCTCGCGATGATCTCAAAGGCGATTTCCTCGAGCGACCAAGCAGGAGGAAGCTACGGAGTGACCTCGAACACGGTCCCTACGCCGTAGGTGCCTCCTGCTTGCGTCGTGCTGTATAAGTTGCCAGCCGCATCGAAGACGAGTCCGCTGGTGGGCGAACTTCCATCTGTGCCACTGCCGAAGCTGTGTAGTACAGTTTCGGTCCAACTTCCAGCGGGCTGTGGGGTCAGCTTGAAAACAGTACCTCCACCGAACGCCCCACCGATCAAAGTGGTGCTGTAGAGGTTACTGGAGGCGTCGAACGTCAGTCCCGCATTGGGGGCAGCGCCATCCGAGCCCGAACCGAAGCTGTGAAGTAAGGTCTTGCTCCATGAACCATTCACCTGGGGCAATAACTCGAAGACTGTGCCGTTATTGAACGCACCCCCGGCCTGCGTCGTGCTATACAAATTGCCGGCAGCATCGAAGACAAGGCCAGCCGAGGGATAGCACCCGTCGAAAGTCTTGTTATTAAAATTGTGGACAATTTTTTCGACCCAACCCCCGCCAGTTTTGTGAATCAGCTCAAACACAGTTCCACAACTCTGAGCACCACCGCCGAGCGTTGTACCGTACACATTGCCCGCAGCGTCGAGGATGAGATTGCCCATCGGGCTCCCTCCATCTGCGTGATTGCCGAAGCTATGCAGAATTATTTCGCTCCATCCGCCTGCCGCCTTCGGCACCAACTCAAAGACGGTTCCGAGGTTATATAAGCCTCCAGATGGAGTTGTGCCGTAGAGGTTCCCGGCCGCATCCATGACGAGACCGCCGCCTTGGGGAACGTATCCATCCTTACCGTTGAAATTGAAACTATGCAGAACGACATCGGAGAAGGCATTCCCACTCTTCCCTAGTTTGAAAACGGTTCCGTAGCCGAAAGAACCTCCCGAAGAAGATGTTCCATAGAGGGCGCCTGTAGCATCGGCAATCAGAGTACTCGAAGGGTTTCCACCGTCCGATCCACCACCGAAGCTGTGCAATACAGTTTCGCTCCAACCGCCGCCGGCTTGAGGTGTCAACTCAAAAACACTGCCAGCGTTGTTCACCCCACCCGATACGGACGTTCCGTACAAATTTCCAGAGGCATCAAGAAATAACCCTGCAAACGGGAAGGTCGAGTCTGTTGCGGTCGCTCCAAAGCTGTAGAGAACCGTCTCGGTTTGAGCCGTTGCGGGAATTCCTCCCATAAGCAATTTCAGGATGAAGAACCACAACACAGAGTCGGCGACGTTAAGGAGATTCTTGGCCTGCATAGTGCATCCGCAGTGGATTGAATCGGAGAGCTACCGGGGCTAGGAGACTAAGTAATGAGCGGAAATCTATCATGTGAACAACCGGCACAACAAGATGCACAATTTTGCAAGGGGAATGAGAACGCCGCATCATGATCGAAAAGACACTCGGGCATGAAAAACGCCCAGCTCGTTTCCTGAGTCTGGGCATCGCTTAGGTATTCAAACCAGCTTGTCTACTTCGCTGCTCTAACCTTTGCCCACCGCTTACGCTGGGCCGCGGCAATTTTTTTCCGGGCAGCGGCCGACATCGTTCTTTTCTTGGGCATTGCCGCCGTTTGGTCGGAACCGTTCTTCGCTTTCAATTTCGCCCATCGTGCTCGCTGGGCACTCGCGATTCTGGCCCTTCCCGCAGCAGACATCTTACCCCTCGGAGACGGTCCATTCCCGTATGCAGCTCCGAAAGCCGAGATCGCCGAGCCAATCGCGTGCATTTCTTTGACCAGGCGTGCCTGCTCATTCTTTAACATCTTCACCACACTACCTAGGTTCTTCATCAAGTTCCCCCCTCGAGGGGATTTTATCAGGCGGCGGTGGGGTCAGTATGTGCATTCGGCATGCTCCCAAAGTGATTCCGTCCTTTGTGCCTTGATGGAGTGCGGATCCCTGATTTCGGACCAAAAGCGGACTTCCTCCGCCGTACCTGAATTCATCACGCTCTTTAATCCAAATTCAGGAACGGCATGATCGACGGCACTCCATTCGAATTGACGATCACCAGCATGTAATAACCCGGAGGTGCTATGTTGCCGTTTGCAGGAGCTGTCGCCTTGATCGCTCCGTTGCCGAGCGTGAATGTGAGGTCGACGTAGCGCTGGTCAAAGTTGTCGGCGTGAGTCGTCGCTCCCGGTCGCAGGAGGGCCACTCGTGTGATGGACGCCGCATTGGGAGTACCGATGTTGAACTGCGCGCCATACGTGAGGGAAGTTGGAGCGGACTTAATGATCGGTCGTGGTCCGGCAAAGAGGTATGGCGGGCTGAAAATTTCGTAACTCACTTCAGCAGGCTGGTCATTGTCGGACCCGGAGGAAACGACGCGTCCGTCGGGGAGCAAGACCGCGGTCGAATGGTAGGTGCGCTGC
The DNA here is from genome assembly GCA_963819455.1 of uncultured Acidobacteriota bacterium. Lineage (GTDB taxonomy): Bacteria > Acidobacteriota > Terriglobia > Terriglobales > Acidobacteriaceae > Sulfotelmatobacter. The sequence goes on along the minus strand of CAWFWF010000001.1, from coordinate 1,303,186 downwards.
ACGGTCTGCGATGCGAGGACGCTCCACACTCCCGTCTTCGGCGTGTATAACTCTGCCGAATACACGGGATTCGAATAAGCGCCGTTCCCACCTCCTCCGCCTACAGCCAGCACGGTTCCATCTGGCAGCAATACTAGATTTTCGTTAATGCGCGCACTGTTCATCGGCGCGATATAGGTCCACTGCGGGCTGGCCCCGGACATGTCAATCATCTCGACGGTATTTGTCGCCGTGCCGCCACCGTTCAAACGATTCGCAGTACCTCCGGCCACCATAACTTGCTCGAGGCCGGGCAACAGCACGTGGGGAGCAAAGTATCGATAGCCAAAGTTAATGTTCCCAACTGAGGACCAGGCATTTGTGGCGGGATCGAACTGATATGTATGCGGCGACGGCGATGACATCAAAACTTTGCCGCTCGGCAACAGCGTCATCCGCGGATAAGGTTGCAGCACATCGCCCGGCATGTTGGCGCTCGAGGGCAGCGTCGTCCATGTGTTGCTTTTGTAGCTGTACAACTCCAACTCCGGTTGCACGACTCTGCCAGTCTGATCGGATCCCGAAAGTTCCAGCAGCGTTCCATCGGTAAGTTCGACGCTACTGGGATACCAGCGTGGATAGGCCATAGGCGGGGCTGAAGTCCACGTCGACAAGGCAGGATTAAACAGCATCGCGGTGCTGACTCCACATCCACCTTTCAGGCATGTCCCCTGCACATTGCCGCCCGTGGTCAACACTTGTCCGTTCGGCAGTATCGTAAGCCCGGAACAAAAGATGTCCCCTGGCAGCGGCAACGATACGTTCGTCACCGTGCCCGTGGTCGGATCCAACAGTACGGCTTGCGAAGCTTTGTGGGTAGAGAGCGATCCCGGGTAGTAGTAGAAGAGAACTTTTCCGTTATCGAGAACCGCCGCGCTACCCCCGACGAGGCAGGGAAACGTACAAAAATTCACTGGCGGAGCCCACTGGCCAATTTTGGAAGCCGGTGGCACAGGCGCTGCAGTATGAGTCTTAGCTTGACCGAACCCGCTGGCAGAAAACAACAGGCCGCAAAAAAGGACTCCAAACGCAAGCCAACGCAGCCGCAATTGATCTGAACGGAGGCCCGACAGCTTAGAGAAAACAGTCAACTTTCGCACGAAGAGTCTCCTTAATGTAGTTGGGCAAGTGCACCTCCCGATGATCGCGGCGGGGGTATCGAACGCCGAAGGGCAGCGGAGGCAAGATGCTTGGTTCGAAGCGAAGACGCGGCCGAACGCCGATGCTTAATTAATCGCGCCAGAGCGATATGTCAAGATGAAGAGATTTGCGTATGCCCCGTTAGATGCGGTGAAACAGTAGTGGCTCAGTTCGAAATTCGACTGTCAAAAGACGTCATCCCGAAGCGCCCGCGTTTTTTCCAGCGGGCCGAGGACTCTCCAGCGGCACACTCAGAAGGTTGCAGTCATCGCCCGTCGTTATCTGCGCGAGTATGATATGAGGTCCTTCAGTACTTTCACTGCACGGGCTGAGGGCAGATAGCTGATATCAGAACAACGCCATGCTCCCGTTCAAGCTCGTCTACAGCGATGCGTACTACCTGCCGATCGGCACCCACGTTTTTCCCGCCCAAAAATACCGCGGCGTCCACGATCGTCTCTTGGCTACTGGAGAAGCCGACGCCGGCGATTTCCTCCTACCGGAACCCGCTAGCGATCAGGATATTTTGCTGGTGCACAAGCCCGACTATGTCCACAAGCTGAAGACTGGCACGCTCAGCCAGCGCGAAGTGATGGAGACGGAATTGCCATATTCCCGGGAACTCGTCGACGCCTTCTGGCTGGCAGCGGGTGGATCGATCCTCGCTGCCCGCCAGGCACTCGCCGATAAAGTCAGCGTCAACATCGGAGGAGGATTTCACCATGCCTTCCCCGATCATGGCGAAGGTTTCTGCATGATCCATGACGTCGCGGTCGCGATCCGCCGAATGCAGCGCGACGACAAAATTCGCACCGCGATGACCGTCGACTGCGACGTTCACCAGGGAAACGGCACAGCGGCAATTTTTGCCGGAACCCGTACCGAGAGCGTACCGCTTCCGTCCGTCTCGACATCAACCTTGGGGGCCTCGTCTTCGGCGCAGACAAAAATGCGCGGAGCCCACGCGGGCGATGTCTTCACTATCTCGCTCCACCAGCACAACAACTATCCGCAACAAAAGCCGCCATCATCGATCGACGTCGATCTTCCTGACGGCATCGGCGACGACGATTACCTGGCATGGCTCGATAATGCACTCAGTTCTGGCTTGCGGCAGTTCGCGCCGGACCTCATCTGTTATGTCGCCGGCGCCGATCCCTACCGCGAAGATCAACTCGGCGGCCTCGATCTCACGATCGACGGATTGAAGAAGCGCGACGAGCTCGTCTTCAAAGTCGCCAAAGCTCGGGGCATCCCGGTGATGGTCACCTACGCCGGTGGCTATGCCCGCAACGTCGAGGACACCATTACCATTCACACCAACACGATCCTGGCTGCCAAAGATATCTTCCTCTCCTAACGACACTAGCGAGATGTGGGAGCGGCCACATTCTACCGCTCGAAGTTCGCCTTCCGTACGAGGCAAAATACTGAAAACATCGGCCTTTAAATGTATAAATGTGCTACTAAAATAAAATAAACTAAAATGCTCATTTGGGCGTATAATCACAAAGCGGGCGTTAAAGAAAATAAACGTGCATTATGGCCACTGACATTTCAAGCCTCGAAGGCGACCTCGGCCATCGTATCCGGCGAGTTCGCTTGGCTCGCAACCTCGACCAGCGTACCACTGCTGAGCGCGCCGGAATCTCTCTTCGCGCCCTGAGCAAGCTCGAAAACGGACAGGGCTCCAATCTCGAAACCTTCCTCCGAACCCTGCGAGCGCTCGACTACCTGAAGGGAATCGATCTGCTGGCACCGGAGCCGTCGGTGAACCCGCTGGCCATGCTGCGCAGCCCGAAGCCGCCGCAGCGCGTTCGCCGCCCGCGTAAGCCGCAGGAAACGCCGACGCCGTGAAGCCGGTTTCAGCGATTGAAGTCCGCGCCTGGGACCAGCGGGTTGGCGCGATTGCCCTTGATCCCCGCCTTGGCTTCTACGCTTTCGCCTACGCTCCCGAATGGCGAACCATCGGCATCGAACTCGCCCCCCTCACGATGCCGCTTAGTCACGATGAAGTTTTCCTTTTTCCCGAACTCTCCGACTTTACGTTCTACCGCCTGCCCGGCATGGTGGCGGACGCGCTGCCTGATGCCTTCGGAAATGCGCTCATCGACGCATGGATGGCGCGGCAGGGAATCGCCCGAAATGAAATCACTCCACTCGACCGTCTCGCCTATATGGGCAAACGCGGCATGGGAGCGCTCGAATTCCGTCCCGAGCGCGGATCGCATCGTGAAAGTTCCGCCGCCATCGAAATGCAATCGCTGGTGGAAGAAGCAAGAAAGCTGATCGAAGGGCATCTCTCAATCGACCACGAAGCCGAAGCCGCCCTCGCCAATATTCTCCGTGTGGGAACGTCAGCCGGAGGCGCGCGCGCCAAAGCCGTCATCGCGTGGAATCCCGAAACAAGCATGATCCGCAGCGGGCAATTCGATGTCGCTCCCGGCTTCGAACACTGGCTTCTCAAGTTCGATGGCGTGGGACGCGACACGGAGCTTGGCACCGGCGGCGATTATGGGCGGATTGAGTACGCCTATCATCTGATGGCGAAGCAGGCCGGAATCCAGATGGCGCCATGCCGGCTGCTCGAAGAAAACGGGCGCGCTCACTTCATGACTCGCCGCTTCGATCGGGCTATCGTCAACGGTCGCACCGTGAAGCATCACATGCAGACGCTATGCGGGCTGGACCACCTCGACTTTCGGCAGCTCGGCACGCACGCCTATGCGGAACTTTTCCTTGTCATTACGCGGATGAAGCTTGGCGACGATGCTCTCGAACAACTCTTCCGTCGCATGGCATTCAACGTCATGGCGCGTAATTGCGACGACCACACCAAGAATTTTGCCTTCCGGCTGAAGCGTGGAGGAACCTGGGAACTCTCACCCGCTTACGACGTGACGCATGCCCACAATCCGCAGGGGCACTGGACGTACCAGCACGTGATGAGCGTGAACGGAAAGTTCAACGAGATCAGCCGCCAGGACCTGCTCGAAGAAGCCGACCGCTTCCAGGTGAGGCGTCCCAAAGATCGCCTGGCCGATGTCCGCGCAGCCCTCGATGATTGGACGACGCACGCCAGAGCCGCTGGCTTAAGCGAAGCCACGAAAGATCGCGTGGCCGCGGATTTTCGTCTGCTTTAGCGATCGGCGTGGCCCAGCCCTAACGATATTTGTAGTCACATAGTCCTTGACTCGTCTTTCGCCAGAGCTAAACTGAGAACCGCTTCAGGGCCCCGCCTCACCGATCCCCAGAGATCGTGGTTGATGTTCCTAACGGAGGTGTCTTATGAAGGCTGCACTCTGCAAAGTTCTCTCGTCCTTGCTGGTTCTCTCGCTCCCAGTGCTCGTAGCACAAGAGGCTGTGAATTCTTCGAAGACGATACATACGGCTGAAAAGTCTGCTGTGCATGTGTCTGCGGCGTTGCCGGCTGGCCTCGTGACCATCTACAGCAACCTGGGTCCGACAACAAACGCGTATAACGATTCGTTCGGAGAACTCGTCGCTGGACCCGCCTCCGTTGCCGGACTCAGCTTTGCGTATGCATTGCCATTCACTCCTACGACCAATGCCCACGTTCGTGAAGTTCGAGCTGCGCTGTCTTACATCAATACCGGTGGGGCAACCCAGGTGAATCTCAGCATCTACAGCGATGCGAGCGGTGTTCCCGGGACCCTTCTGGCAGGGCCAGTCACTCTTACGAATCTCCCGGAGTTCGGCACCTGCTGCACGTTACCGTTGGCAGTTCTCACCTCTCCCCTCGCTGTGACTGCTGGAACCCAATATTGGATTGTTGCCGACACGCCAAACTCCGGGACCGGCGATGACTTCTACGGAGTCTGGGAATTTATTTACCCGAAGCCGTTCCTTCAAGCTTCGAATGTCGGTGGATTTCTGTGGTCCCAATCGTTCGGAGGCATGGAAGACGCCGCCGCTGGAATTTTCGGAACCGTGCCATAGAACTAAGACAATACGGTCATCCTGAGAGGAGCATATCGGAGAGCAAAGCGATCCGATGGGCACAGTCGAACGAATCCCTGCGATCTCATCGTTCACTGCCGGAATTTCCACGCAGGAACATTGCGGTCAGCGAATACGCACGCAGGCATCAATCTGCCTGCATCTTCTACAATTGCGTATGAACGTCACTCCTTCGGACATCTCTCATAGCGAACTCTATGGCATCCTCCTGAACTCGGTCGCGCCGCGGCCCATCGCTTGGGTTTCCACGCTAAATCCCGGCGGACAGCCGAATCTCGCGCCCTTCTCCTTTTTCAATGTCGTCTGCGTCGATCCTCCGTTGCTCGCCTTTGCTCCGGGTTTGCGTGCGTCCAAAAGAACCGAACTCGCCGCACGGTGAGGCGAAGGACACGCTGAGTAATATCCGGCTAACGAAGGAATTTGTGGTGAACGTAGTCACCTTCGACTTGCTCAAGCCGATGAATGTGACCAGCGGAGACTACGATTCTTCAGTGAATGAATTTGAACTGGCGATGGTTACACCCGCGCCCTCAAGAACTCGTAAAACCAGCGCGAGTGGCTGAGTCACCGGTAAGCTTCGAGTGCAAGCTCCACCAGATTGTGGATTTTTCGCCGGCACCGACCAGCAGCAGCCTGGTAATTGGCCATATCGTCTCGATTTACATGAACGATGCCAATATCAAAGATGGCAAGCTCGATCGCAACTCCCTCGATCTGCTGGGCCGCATGGGCGGCATCCAATACACGCGCACCAAGGACCGAGTAGAGTTACCCCGCCCGAAAGTTTGACCCGTCCTGCGAAGTGCATGTCCTGAGCACAATCGACGGATCCGGCGCGATCTTCTCGGTGTCAGATAGCGGCAAGCCGGTAGCCGAGAGCCCCGAAGCCCAACCCCGCGGCTGCTAAAATAACTCCTCATCATGTTTGAGAATCTACAGGAAAAACTGCAACGCGCCTTCAAGTCCCTCCGCGGACAAGGCAACCCTCACCGAGGAGAACATTGACGAGGCGCTCCGCGAAATCCGGCTGGCGCTGCTCGAGGCCGACGTCAACTTCAAAGTCGTCAAGCAGCTGATCGACCAGATCCGCGCCAAGGCCGTCGGTCAGGAAGTGATGACCGCGCTTTCTCCCGGAGAGCAGGTCATCAAGATTCTGCGCGACGAACTGGTCGAGATCCTCGGCAAAGATACGGCGCGCGTGAAGTTTGCGTCGCAGCCGCCGACCGTCATCCTGATGGCCGGACTGCAAGGTTCCGGTAAGACCACCACCTCCGGCAAGCTGGCGAACTGGCTGAAGAATGGCGGACACCGTCCGCTGCTGGTTTCGGTCGACGTTTACCGTCCTGCGGCGCGCGAGCAGTTGAAGGTTGTCGCGCAAGCGGTAAAGAGCCATATCTACGAAGGCCAAGTCGCCGAAGCGAACACCGCGACCGAGCTTCGAGTAGAACGTCTGGTTAAGGAAGCGCGCCGCGAGGCCATGGTTTCCGGCTGCGACGTGCTGATCGTCGATACCGCCGGACGCTCTGCACATCGACGACGATCTGATGGACGAGATGCAGTCGCTGAAGAAGCTGCTGAATCCGTCGGAGATTTTGTTCGTCGCCGACGCGATGACCGGACAGGACGCGGTGCGCTCGGCCGAAGAGTTCCACAAGAAGCTGTCGCTGACCGGAGTTGTACTGACGAAGATGGACGGCGACGCTCGCGGCGGCGCGGCGCTGTCGATCCGGCAAGTCACAGGCCAGCCGATCAAGTTCATCGGCATCGGTGAAAAATACGACGCGCTCGAGCCTTTCCATCCCGACCGCATCGTGTCGCGCATTCTCGGCATGGGCGACATTCTTTCGCTGATCGAACGTGCCGAGCAGCAAATCGACAAGAAGAAAGCGCAGGAGATGGCGTCGAAGGCGCTCTCGGGCGACGGCTTTTCGCTCGAAGATTTTCGCGACCAGTTGCGGCAAGTCAAAGAAGATGGGATCGATGAAGAGCCTGATGGGCATGCTGCCGTCGATCGGTCCGTTCTCGGGATTGCAGAAGGCCGCCGACAACGTGGACGAAAAACAGATCAACCGCGTCGAGGCGATCATCAATTCGATGACCTGCACGAGCGCAATCATCATGAAGTCATCAACGGCAGCCGCCGCAAGCGCATCGCCCGCGGTTCCGGCACGACGATCCAGGAAGTGAACAACCTGCTCCGCCAGTACGCGCAGATGAAAAAGATGTTCAAGCAGATGGGCAAGCCCAGCTTCGCGCGCCGAATGGCGGGGATGAAGCTGCCGGGGATGTAGTTTCGGCTTCAGCAGCCAACAATAGCCACAGAGTGGTTGTCATCCTGAGCGAAGTTGCCGCGAGCGAAGCGAACGTCAACGCAGTCGAAGGATCTCTGCCTGCGCCACCGCTCCGACGGCGGAGGAGTCGGTCCACGCGGAAGTTATTCTCCTTTCAACAGCACTATCCCGGAATGCGGCAGCATCGTCACGCTTGGCCCGACAGCGACTCCATGGATATCAACATAAGAATTGCCGGGCAAAACAACAGTCGATGTTTTGTCGTACGGATTCACCAAAGCCAGACCGCCGGAATATTTTCGTCCCCAAACTTTCTGCACCCGGCGCATCGGCGCCTCGGGATGGCCAATCGGAATGGAATACTCGGGGAAGATCACCAGCGAGCCGTACTGCTGCGAGCCCGACATGTACATGTACATACAGTGATTCTTAACAAGCAGGTAGTTGGCGATCGCCCACATCCGCGATTGTTCTGAGATCTGCCCCGTCGGGGCAGACTCTTCGCCGTTGGTCGTGTAACAGCCGCCCTTTTTCTGCACTATCGCCGATGACGCTGGCGATCGCCTCCCACTGCCACGGCGGCGGGAAATTCGGGTCCACTCCGTAATTTGTGAAGCCGCGCTCATCCAGCACCAGGTCAGCGGTCGTCATCAATCGCAGGTTGACATCGCGCGAATATCCGAACTCGTACGGCATGTTCACTTGCATGGTTGCCGTCTTTGAATAGTTGTGGATGTGAGTGTACGTGTCGGCTTCCCATTGCATCTCGTCGCGCTGGTAAGCCGGATCGTTGAGTTGTCCGGTATATTGCTGCACCCAGCTTCCGCCTCGATCGAAATGGCCGCAGCGTCCCCAGTTGCTGCTGACGGACAGCGTGTCGACTGCGATTCCCTGGTAGCCCGAGGCCAGCGGCGCATCCACCCAGTTCGCCCACTGATATTCCTTCACGGCGCGATTCGCAAAATCGAGAGGCGCCAGCGTTGTCGTGCCGAATTCAAACGCCAAGGTTTTGCGGTCGCACAAATATTCGAGCCAGTCGGGATGGTTCTGTTGATACCACTCCACGGTGTTCGTAAAATTGTCGACCGAATAGGGGATATACGCCGTGTTGTATACGTGCGGCGGGCGATCCGAATAGTCAGATCCCCAAACCATGTCGACGAGGCCTTCCTCCGAACTCGGATAGGCAAGGTTGTAGTTGAAGATCATTTCAAGGTGAATGCCGTCGGTCGTGTCGGGGAAATATTGCGTGCGAGGCTTGCTGGCGGTTTCTTGAGCATGTGCGATGGCGAAACTACAAATGAGGGTCAGGACAGATACGCAACGTTGTTCGGAACATTGGATGCCCCCGAAAAGAAACGAATGCAATCGTAAGCAAACGAATTGACGCAGGAACTATACCCCGTGGTCGGTCCGGCCGCAATCGCTTTAAGTTTCGCGAGCGGCTGGCGTAGGTCGACGCGTGAGTGTGTCATCATGGAAAAATGATGAAGTGGCGCTCACTCGAAGAATCGAAGCCGGGGTTTGATACGCGCTCCCTCCGCGAGATCTTCGCTGAGCGTAAGGCACTCATCGCCAAGTATGTTCCTGCGGAGACGCAAGCTGTCCATTCACAAGTTGTTTCAGATTTGAAGAAGCGACAGTTGGCAGACAACATCCTCCGCATTGGTTCAAAAGCTCCCGCATTCGATCTTCAAGATCATGATGGAAAGCCGATCTCCTCCTCCGCGCTTCTCGCGAAAGGATCGCTTGTGCTCTGTTTTCTTCGCGGGCGCTGGTGCCCGTTCTGCGTGGGACAAATGGAAGCGATGAATCTTATCCTGCCGCGGATTGAACAGGCCGGTGCGACGCTGCTGGCGATTTCTCCGCAAACAGTGAAGCAGGCCTATTTCATGCACGATCAGCACAAGCTTAAATTTCCGCTACTCGTCGATGCAGGAAACAAAGTGGCCCGCCAGTTCGGACTCACCTACCGAGTGCCGCCCGAACAGGAAGCGGTTTATCGCCGCGCATTCGTGAATGTACCTTTCACGAACGGTGACGAGAGCTGGGAACTGCCGATCCCGGCAACCTTCATTCTCAATCGCGATGGCGTAGTCATCTACGCATCGGCGAACGAAGATTACACCGAGCGCCCCGAGCCAGAAGAGATAATTGCCGCCCTGAATTTGTCATCCTGAGCGGCGGCAAAGCCGGCGCGAAGGACCTTACGTCAGCGGGAAGTCTTAGAGGAAGTGGAGAGGACTGCTCCCACCGCATGCAGCGTCGACTTTGCGCGACCGCAAGCAAGCGCCACCGTGGAAGAGCGGCCCTTCAGAGCCGCGGTACAGACGCAAGATAGACGGAGCTTTAGCCCCCGTCCCGTCACGGAACCCGCCCTCACGGTACACTGAATATTTCATGCACTACATCTACGGCATTAACTCTGTGACGGAAGCGCTCAAGGCTCGCGGGCGTGCATTCGAGTGGGTTGGCATGGCGAAAGAGCGCCACGACATCCGCCTCCAGCGGCTGATTGAAGACTGCCGCAAGCTCGGTGTCCCCGTCCGCTTCCTGCAGCGCACCGAACTCGACCACATGGCTGGAAACGCGGCGCATCAGGGCGTCGTCGCCGTGACGTCTGCCAAGCAGTACAACGATCTCGACGATGTGCTCGCAGCCAAGCGCGGGAAATATTCATTGATCGTTGTTCTCGACGGCGTGGAAGATCCGCACAATCTCGGAGCTATCCTCCGCACCTCGGATGCTGTCGGCGCCAACGGGATTATCATTCCGGAACGCCGTGCGGCCGCCGTCACTGGGACCGTAACCAAGGCCTCCGCCGGAGCGAGCGAGCATATGCCAATCGCCAAAGTCACCAACATCGCCCGTACGGTGGAAGAGCTGAAAGAAAGCAATATCTGGACGGTCGGTCTCGACGAGCGCAGCAAGCAAACCTACGATTCGCTCGACTACAACATGGATTGCGCGCTCGTGATGGGTGGAGAAGGGAAGGGGTTGCACGATCTGGTGAAGCGCAAGTGCGACTTCCTGGTCTCGATTCCGATGCTTGGCAAAGTGCCTTCGTTGAATGTATCGGTTGCGACTGCGGTGGTTTTATACGAAATCGTCCGACAGCGCCGCGCTTCCGGCGCATCCAACCAGGAATGAAGTTTCGCAAAATAAGGTATTGGCGCAAGACTCTATGTCTTCTTAGTGTCGCCTGCGCCTCTGCGGTGAATTGCTTTTCGCTCGATCGCGAAGCCTTCTCCATCACCAACTACGATCTCAACGTGCAGATCGATCCGGCGCAACACCGCCTTGGAGTTCGTGGGAAGATCACTTTACGCAATGACACGACCATCCCGCAGAAGATCGCGATCCTGCAACTTTCCTCGTCGCTCGACTGGCGATCCATTCGAGTTGCCGACAAGTTGGTACAGTACGTCTCGCAACCGCACACCTCCGATATCGATCACACCGGAAGTCTTTCCGAAGCCGTAATCACGCTGCCGGATGCGATTGCGCCGCACGCGACAATTGATCTCGATATCGCCTATGAAGGCGTCGTTGTGTTCGACACGACCAGGCTCACCCGCATCGGCACGCCCGATGAAGTGTCGCGCCGCGCCGACTGGGACGCGATCAGACACCGAATTCACTGCCGTCCGCGGAGCGGGAAACGTCATTTGGTATCCGGTCACCACCGAGGACGCCAACCTCTCGGAAGGAAATCTGTTTGAAATTCTCGGACAGTGGAAGCAGCGCGAAGCCGATGCAAGAATGCATCTGACTTTTAGCATGGACGGAGACTTCACTGACCAGCCCGCCCAATTGATTTTGAATCACCCAGGCTGTTCGTTCTCCGTGGCCGCTACCCGGAATTCCGGTTTTGAATGCGCATATCAACCACTGGGAGCGGTCGCGCCCGCTTTTGTAATTGCTCGATATTCGACACTGAAGAGATCCGCGATCGAGATTCACTTTCTCCCGGGTCACGACTCTGGCGCGGCTGCTTTCGCAGACGCAGCCGACAAAGTTCTCCCCCTGATCACGAATTGGTACGGAGCGCCGCACGAAAAAGCTCAAACCGCGGAACTTCCAAATGCCGATGCAGCGTCCCTGGAAAGTGGGGCTTTCTTGCTGACTCCTCTTCCCAGTACCGAAGCTCAAGGATTCGGCCTCGCCGCCGCCCATCAGCTAACGCATTCCTCATTTCATTCCTCACGCACGTGGATCGAAGAGGGTCTTGCCCATTTCTCGCAAGCGCTTTACCTCGAAGATCAGAAGGGAAGAGCCGCCGCGCTCGATTACATGGGAGTCCATCGCGCGGCGATCATCGAGATCGAGACTCCCTCGCCAGAAGCGAAAGTCGGAAGACGAGGCGAAGCGATTCGCTGGTCAACACCACCAGCGAAGAACTCTATCGCAGCAAAGGAATGTGCGTTTGGTGGATGCTGCGCGACATGGTCGGCGACGCCGCGCTCAGGAAAGCCATCGCAGCATACAAGCCTGAACAGGACAAAGATCCGTCTTACATGCCGCACCTGATCTCCGCGCAAACTCAGCGCGATCTGGAATGGTTCTTCGATGATTGGGTGTACCGCGACCGCGGCCTGCCGGATTTCAAAATCGAGTCGGCGTCTTCGCGCAAGACGCTAACGAACTCGTACATCGTCGCCGTTACCGTAGACAATCTAGGCAATGCCGGCGCCGAAGTGCCCGTCATCGTGAAATCCGCAGGTGGCGCAGTGACGAAGCGTCTTGAGGTTCGGGGGAAGAGCAAAGCGACGATTCGCATTGAAACGCCGACCGCCGCGACCGAAGTGATCGTCAATGACGGGAGCGTTCCCGAGAGCGACGTAACGAACAATTCATTCAAGGTCGAGGCGGCAGCAAACTAGGTTTCACCGCGGGACACCGAAACACAGAGGCCCTTTTTTGCATGATCGACTGTCGAAGTGAGTGTCGGCTTTTCTTCTCTATTTCTCCGTGCCTCCGTGTCTCCGTGGTAAGTTGATGTGCTTTCGAGGAGGCAGTTTTGGCCTACATCCAATTTCTTGGCGCCGCCGGTACCGTGACCGGTTCGAAGCATCTCATTAACATCGGCGATTCATCAGGCAAGAGTGGCTACCAGATTCTCGTGGACTGCGGCTTGTTCCAAGGCCCGAAAGAATGGCGCGAGCGCAACTGGAGCGATCCACCGATCCCCGCCAAGGAGATCGACGCAGTCATCTTGACGCACGCTCATCTCGATCACTGCGGATGGATCCCTCGCCTCGTCAACGCGGGATTTCGCGGACCGATCTACGCGACCTCTCCGACCATCGATCTGTGCGGAATCATCCTCCCCGATTCCGGCCATCTGCAGGAAGAAGACGCACGTTTCTACAACAAGGTGAATAAGTCGAAGCACCATCCCGCACTGCCTTTATATACGTTCGATGAGGCGCAGGAGTCCCTGCAATACTTCAAGCCGGTGAACGTCGAAGAAACGATCACGCTTTCCCCGGAGATCTCGTTTCGCTTCGTTCGCGCCGCGCACATTCTCGGCTCCTGCATGGCCGAGGTCTCGTTGAGTGGCAACGGGAAGTCGCAGCGCCTGCTCTTCACCGGCGACATTGGGCGCGTGCGCGATCATGCGGTCGCGCCAGGGAAGGTCGTCCATTCCGGCCCGGCGGAAGGCGAGACCGCCGATGTTGTGGTGATGGAGTCAACTTATGGCAACCGCATCCATCCCAAAGAAGATCCATTGCCCGAGCTTGCCCGCCTGATCACGGCAACCGCGAATCGCGGCGGCAGCGTGATCGTTCCTGCATTTGCCATCGAGCGCACGCAGAAGTTCGTCTTCATCCTCAAACATCTCATCGAGTCCAACCAGATTCCTCGGATGCCCGTGTTCTGCGATAGCCCCATGGCCATTAAGGCCGTCGAGATTTTCCTGAAGCACGACGAAGAATACAGCGATGAGACCCGCGAGATGATCCGCAAATACGGCACGCCGCTGCAGTGGCCGGGATTCACCTTCGCGTCGACACCGGAAGAATCCAAGAGGATCAATGAGGCGCGGATGCCGTCGGTCATCATCTCCTCCAGCGGGATGGTCACCGGGGGCCGCATCCTGCATCACCTCGCGCAGCGCCTGCCGGATCCGCGAAACCTTGTTCTGTTTATCGGATTTCAAGCGCCGGGTACGCGCGGCTTCGCCATCAAGAACCGGAGCAACGAAGTTAAGATTTTTGGAGACTTCGTGCCGATCCGCGCCCAAACCGTAGCGCTCGAGCAATTCAGCGATCACGCCGATCCCCCGGAACTGCTGCAATGGCTACGAACCTTCAAGAATCAACCGGGGACAACGTATCTCGTACATGGCGAGCCAGACGCTTCGGTTCAGTTGCGCGACTTGATGAAGAAAGAACTGGGATGGAACGTGGAGATTGCGCAATATAAGGAGAAAGTTGTCTTGTCGTGATCGCCATTAAGCCAAGGGATCCAGATTTTCCTTCGTGGACCTTCGTGCCCTTAGTGGTTAATGCTTTTCGATTTCTGTCGCGCTAAAACGTATCAGTGAATCGAGCTTTGAGGCAGCCGCACCCGAGTCGATCGACTTTGCCGCGAGCGGAACGGCATCTGCAAGATGATCCGCCTTGCCTGCCGCAACCAGCGCGGCCGCCGAGTTCAGTATCACCACATCCCGCCGAGCGGATTTCTCTCCACCCAACACCGCCCGAATGATGGCGGCATTCTCGATCGCATCTCCGCCGGAAATTTCTCCGAGGCCTGCCGGGCGCATACCAAACTCTTCCGGTTCTACCTCGTATGACCGCACCGACCCTTCCCGAGCTTCCGCAATGCGCGTCTTCCCGGTAATGGTGATTTCGTCTAGCCCATCCAGTCCGTGAACCACCAGAGCGCGGCGCAGTCCAAGCATGCTCAGTGCCTCAGCGAGCTTCTCGACCAGGTCGAGCGAATAAACTCCAACCACTTGCCCCGAAGCCCGCGCCGGATTCGTCAACGGCCCCAACAGGTTGAACATGGTCCGCATGCGCAACTCTCGCCGCACGCCCTGCACTTGCTTCATTGCCGGATGGAGATTGGGCGCATACAGAAAACATATTCCGACCTCGCGCAGGCACTGCGCCGACTGCTCCGGCGAAAGCTGGATATTGATTCCCAGCGCCTCCACCACATCGGCCGAGCCGCATTTCGAACTGATGCTGCGATTGCCATGCTTCGCCACCCGCACGCCCGCTCCCGCAGTCACGAGTGCCGTCGCCGTCGAAATGTTGAAAGTTCCGCTGGCATCGCCGCCGGTGCCGCTGGTGTCGATCAGCGAGTCGTCGGATGCTGCATCGGCCAGCGCGTCGCGGCCGGTCCCGGTCACGGCCAACGCTTCCGTGCGATCCCGTTCGCGCGATTGGAAGCGGAGCCGCCGCTGCGCGGATCGCTTCCGCGAAGCCGACGATCTCTTCGACCGTCTCGCCTTTCATCCGCAACGCGATCAGCAGCGCGGCGATCTGAGCGTCGGTGCATTTTCCGGTAAGCACCTCCGCCATGACCGCACGCGCTTCCTCGCGATTGAGGGATTCATTCGCGTGCGTGAGTCGGTGGAGGGCGTCGAGAATCATCTTGTTGGAGTTCACGAGAAACATTGGAACTATTGCGCCACCGGGACTGCCGCTGATTCCGCTTTTCGAAATAATCCCGCCAATCTTCCGGCAGGGCTTCTGTCGCGATTGCCTTGTCGAGTAACTCGCGGTTGTACTTGTCTTCGGCGTAGAGACGATTCATCTCCGCAATCGTAATCCCCTCAGGCGCGCGGCTGATAAAGGTGAGCTCATCCTGGGCGCTGACGGTGCCTTCCTGCTCGACGGAAAAATAAAAACCACTGCGGCCGCTGCGCAGGAATCGCGGCACGATGTCGTTGCGATGGAATTTGGCCGCCAGCTTGTAACAAGGCACTCGCGGCTGCCGCACTACGATCACCGCCGACCCAACTTGCAGGCGATCTCCGATATGCAGGTCTTTCTCCAGAAGGCCTTCAATCGTGAAATTCTCGCCGAACATGCCCCAGGGAAGTTGCGTCCCCGGCAGCTCCTTGCGCCAGAATTCATAGTGCTCCGAAGGATATCCGTATACCGCCTTGAACGGCCCTCCGTGGACGGTAAGGTCGGCTTGGCGGTCGCCGTCCAGATTCAACTTGCGCAGGGCAACCGCACCCTCGACTGGCTGTTTGAAAATCCCGGTATTGATCGTCTGCTCTTTGTACATGGTCAGGCGAGGCAGGCCGACATTCAGGGAAATCAGCTTCATTACGTCTCCAATCCCGGGTGCTCCCGTAGGGTTCTTGGCTGCGTTGGATGTTATCAGGCGGCGAAGGATGCGGCACGCCACGCTTCCCGCGCTTGTTTTGTAGAATTCGCCGGCAGAAATGGCGTCGGACGTTTGCCCTAATCCTCCAGCATTCTATAAAATTGCAAGTTTGCTGCCCGCCGTGCGACGCCGCAAGCAAAGTCCTCCCGAATTGTTACGGAAGAGTCATCATTATGAAAATTCATGAGTATCAAGCGAAAGCAATCCTAAAGAAATATGGAGTTTCGGTTCCTCGCGGATCGATGGCCACTTCGCAAGAAGAGGCGGAAACAGTCGCGAAAGATCTATTCGACTCCGGTTCGACTGGCGTGGTCGTCAAAGCGCAGATTCACGCTGGAGGCCGCGGCAAGGGCGGCGGCGTCAAAATCGCCAAATCCGTCGACGAAGCCGGCGATCTCGCCGCGAAGATGCTGGGCATGAAACTTGTCACGCATCAGACCGGCCCGGAAGGGCGCATCGTGCGCCGTTTGCTGATTGAAGAAACCCTCCCGATTGAAAAAGAACTTTATCTCGGAATTCTCGTCGATCGCGCCGAAGGCAAGCCGGTATTCATGGCATCCGCAGCGGGCGGCATGGATATCGAGCAGGTCGCGGCGGAAAATCCCGATGCGATTCTCAAGCAGCACATGGATCCCGGCATGGGACTTGAAGCCTTCCAGGCGCGCAAGATTGCATTCATGCTGGGGCTGAGCGGAAAGCAAATCGGCCCGGCGGTGCAGTTCCTGACGAGTCTCTACAAAGCGTTCCTCGATACCGACTCTTCACTGCTCGAAATCAATCCTTTCATTACCACGACCGATGGCCGCCTGTTTGCGCTCGACGCGAAGATCACGTTCGACGACAACGCGCTCTTCCGCCATCCCGATCTGCGTGAGTTGCGAGACATCACCGAGGAAGATCCGCTTGAAGTCGAGGCTTCGAAATACAGCCTCAACTACATCAAACTCGACGGAAACGTAGGGTGCATGGTCAACGGCGCAGGACTTGCGATGGCCACCATGGACATCATCAAGTACGCTGGCGGCATGCCCGCGAACTTCCTCGATGTAGGCGGCGGAGCCAGTTCCGAGCAGGTCGCTCACGCCTTCGAAATCCTGCTGAGCGATAAAAATGTGAAGGCGGTGCTCATCAATATTTTCGGCGGTATCCTGCGCGTGGACACGCTGGCCACGGGCGTCGTCGAAGCCGCGCGCAAGACCAATATCAAGCTGCCGATCGTGTTGCGCCTCGAAGGAACAAACGTTGACGAAGGCAAAAAGATCTTGATGAACTCGGGCTACAACTTTCTGGTCACCGACACAATGAAAGACGCAGCCGACAAAGTAGTAGCCGCCGCCAGGGGAACGCTAGGCGTAACCGAATGGCGCTGAGGGTTGAAAACTGTTCCGACATATTTTCATGTGTCGACGATTGTGGATGAGGAGCACCCAACTATTTGGTGTTTGAAGTGCCAACTTGCGCCTGCGGTACCGTGGAAGAGCGGCCCTTCAGGGCCGCGTCGAAGAGCTAGATCTGATGAGGGGCTTTAGCCCCGGCGGTAAAAGCGAGGAATTTTTCATATGGCAATCCTAGTCAATAAAGACACACGAGTAGTCGTGCAAGGACTCACTGGCCGCGAAGGCACCTTTCACGCCAAGGCCAGCGCCGCCTACGGCACAAAAATTGTCGGCGGAGTTACTCCCGGCAAAGGCGGCACCACGCATGAAAACTGGCCAATCTTCAACACGGTACGCGAAGCCGTCGACAAGACTGGCGCCAACGCGACCGTGATCTTCGTCCCGCCGCCATTCGCAGCCGACGCCATCATGGAAGCGGCCGATGCCGAAATTGACCTGATCGTATGCATCACGGAAGGCATTCCCACGCTCGATATGGTGAAAGCGTGGGAATTTCTGCAGGATCGCAAGTCGCGCCTGATCGGACCGAACTGCCCGGGCATCATCTCTCCGGGCAAATGCAAAATCGGCATCATGCCCGCATCGATCCACAAAGAGGGAGCGATCGGCATCGTCTCGCGCTCTGGAACTCTGACCTATGAAGCCGTCCACCAACTCACGCAACGTGGCATAGGACAATCGACCGCGATCGGCATCGGCGGCGATCCCATCATCGGAACGAATTTCATTGACGCACTCGACCTGTTCAATCGCGATCCCGAAACCGAAGCCGTGATCATGATCGGCGAAATCGGCGGCAATGCCGAAGAGCAAGCTGCGGAGTTCGTGAAGAGTCATATGAAGAAGCCGGTCGTAGGCTTCATCGCGGGACAAACCGCTCCTCCGGGACGCCGCATGGGCCACGCCGGGGCCATCATTTCGGGCGGAAAGGGAACTGCCGCCGAAAAGATCAAAGCGCTGGAAGCCTGTGGAATTCGCGTAGCAAAATCCCCGGCCGCTATCGGAGAAACGCTGGCCGCCGCGATTGGAGTAAACGCCTAAAGGCGCGGCCGAACGGCCTCGGAGAAGGCGGAGAGCGGGATCGGAAGCATCATAAAGGCGGACGAAAAGCGCGGCGCAACGAGCCGTGAAACCCAGGCGGGAGAGGGTGAAGAAGAACGCCAGCAAGCGCCGTGGAAGAGCGGCCCTTTAGGGCCGCGTGAAGCGATCAAAAGCTGTGGGGCTTTAGCCCCCGTGGTGTCCTGACAAGAGCTCACATCAAACCAAGGATCAACGACCAATCATGAAAACTCTGCAACGCACCTTCACCATCGTGAAACCCGACGCTGTCCGCCGCAACGCCGTGGGCGACATTATTGAGCAGTTCGAAAAGAACGGCTTCCGCATTCTCGCCATGAAGATGCTCGAAATTTCCAAGCATCAAGCCGAGCAGTTCTATGCCGTCCATGCCAGCCGGCCTTTCTTCGGAACGCTGACCGACTTCATGTCGAGCGGCCCGATCGTCGTGCTCGCGCTGGAAAAAGAAAACGCCATCGCCGACCTCCGCAAGTTGATGGGCGCGACCAATCCGGCCCAGGCGGAAGAAGGCACGATTCGCAAGAAGTGGGCGACTAACATCGAGCACAATGCGATCCACGGCTCCGACGCAGAAGAGACGGCGCGCTTTGAGTTGAGCTTCTTCTTCGCCGGATACGAATTAGCGAAATAGTTGCTGGATTTTCCTTCGTGTACCTTCGTGCCCTTCGTGGTTGATGCACTTCGCGAAGTCGCAGATGGAATCGAGAGGAGTCGAGAATTTCTTATGCCCGTCGTCCAAGTCACAATGCTGCAAGGCCGCACCGCCGATCAGAAGCGAAAAATCGCGAAGCGCATCACCGACGCACTAGTGGAAGAGGCCGGCGCGCGCCGCGAGGGAATCATCGTCGCTTTCAACGAAGTTTCGAAAGAGAGCTATGCTTCCGGTGGCGAGTTGATGATCGACAAAGCCCCGCCCAAGTAAAGATCACCTATTCCAGAAGTTTCGCTCCGAGCCGGAGGAACCATGCGATTCGCTAGTCTCCGTGTGCTGGCTGTGATGCTGTCGTGGTGCCTGGTTGCGCACGCACAAGAAACAACTGCGAAGGGGCCGAGTGTTGCCACCGGCAGCCAGGGCGTGGTTGTTTCCGGCAGGCCTGTCGCGACCGCGGCCGGCGTCAAAATTCTGCAGCAGGGCGGCAACGCCGCCGATGCCGGCGCCGCCACTCTGCTGGCGCTCTCCGTCACCTATGTCGGCGCGTTCTGCGTAGGCGGAGAGATTCCCATCCTGGTTTACAGCGCAGACCAGAAAAATGTGAAGTTGCTCGAAGGACAAGGCGAGGCCCCTCGCGATCCCAAAGCAATCGCCTGGTACATGCAACATGGAATCCCGGACGGTGACGTAAAGGCAGCGGCCGTGCCCGGCACCATCGATGCAATCCTCACTCTGCTGAAGCTCTACGGAACGAAAAGCTTTGAGGAGGTCGTGCAACCGACGCTCGCTATCTTGGACGCCGGCGGGCCCTCCTGGTATATCGATACGGGCAGCGGGCAAAAGATCGAAACAGGGGTGAACTGGCAGGCGGACTTAGCCGTAACCTTTCGCAAAATGGTCGAGTCTGAAAAGGCCGCGAAAGGTACGCGGCAGCAGAAACTGCAAGCTGTCTCCGACCGTTTCTATCGCGGCGACATCGCTGACGCCCTGGAAGCCTGGTATTTCGAAAAGGGCGGCTTCCTCCGCAAGCCGGATCTGGCCGCCCACAAGACGCCCGTAGTCGATCCGCTCCAAACCACATACCGTGGATACACAGTCTATAAGGCCGGTCCATTGACGCAGGGTCCTTATCTATCGCAAACGCTGCGTCTGCTCGAGGCCTTCGACCTGAAGAAGATGGGCTTCAATTCGGCGGACTACATCCACACGGTGATCGAAGCGGAGAAACTGGCGCTGGCAGATCGCGATGAGTATTACGGCGATCCAAACTTTGTGAAGGTGCCGATGCAGCAGTTGCTTTCCGACCAGTACACGGAAATGCGGCGCAAGCTGATCGATCCGAAAAAGGCATCTCTCGAGCTCCGGCCGGGCGATCCCTACAACATGAAACCGACCAAGCCCCCCACGATCACCGGACCCTGGCATGGCGGAACCACCGTCATGTGTGTGACGGATAAGTTTGGAAACGTCATCGCAGCGACTCCCAGCGGCCTCTCAAGCACAGCTGGCGTGGCCGGACGCACCGGCATCATCCACGGAAGCCGGCTGAGCAGTCTCAACACATTTGCCGGAACTCCCAACGTAATCCAGCCGGGCAAGCGCCCGCGAATCACGCTGAGCCCGACGCTGCTTTTCCATGACAACCATCCCGTAATGGCGATCTCGGTAGCGGGAGGCGACCAGCAGGATCAAGCCGCCATCCAGGTCATCCTCAACTTCGTGGAGTTCGGCATGAGTCCCGAGGAGGCATTCAAGGCTCCGCGTTTCTCCACCGAGCATTTCATCAGTTCCTTCGGGCAGGACCGTGCAAGCCTGGGCAGCCTCTCTGTACCTCACACTCTTCCCGAAGCAGTGCAGTCGGACTTGAAGGCTCGCGGCCATGTAGTTACCACCAGCCGCAGTGGAGTAGGCGGAGTGGCGCTCATCGGCATCGATCCAAAGACCAGAGAGTCCACCGCCGTCGGTCCGGCCGCTGGCAGAGTGCAATAGACCTCAAGTACGAGATCGCCAAAACAAGAATGCCAGGGCTTTCGAGCTAGAAGCTACCCGAGCGGCTCGTACAGATGTCCTTCCACGCGATCCGCGATCTTGGGGAGATCCTTGCGCGCGTGTTGCAGAAAATGCGGTGCGGCGCGATGGGCTTCGAGCGCCGCATCATCTTTGTATTGCTCGTAGATGAAGAACCGGCGCGCTTCGGTCTTATGACGATGCACCTGGTACATCGCACAGCCCGGTTCTTTGCGGGATTGCTCGGTCAGTTTCTCAAAGAGTGCGGCAACTTCTGCTTCGTGCCCAACCTTCGACATCCAGGTAACTGCCAACACCACCATCGTCTCGCTCCTTCGCCCGGGCGGGTGCGCCGGGGAAGCAATTCTAGGCTTTCTTTGCGGAACTCTTCAACTCGGCGATGAATTCGTCGACCAGGATCGTGTGCTCGCGATCCGGACCTGTGGAAATCATTCCCGCCTTCGCGCCCGCTTCCTTTTCGACGAACGCCAAATATTCTCGCGCAGCCTTCGGCAGCTTGTCGTATTGTGTGATGCCTTCGGTCGAAGTCTTCCAGCCCGGCAGTGTCTTGTAAATGCATTCAATCTTGTCGTAGCCGCTGGCGTGCGCCGGAGCTTCATCCGTCACCTTGCCATCGATTTTGTAGCCCACGCACACCGGGATCTCAGCCAAATCGTCGAGCACATCGAGTTTCGTCACGACAAGCCATGACGTGCCGTTGATCATTCCCGAATATCGCAGCAACGGCAGATCCAGCCAACCCGTGCGCCGCGGACGTCCCGTCACCGCTCCGTATTCATTGCCGCGCTTGCGAAGATTTTCCCCGGCATCGGTCTTATCTTCGCTCGGAAACGGTCCTTCGCCCACGCGTGTGCAATAGGCCTTCGTGATCCCAATAACCGTCTGAATCGCATTCGGAGCGACGCCAGTGCCGATCACCGCCCCGCCGGAAGTCGCGCTCGAGGACGTCACAAACGGATACGTCCCGTGATCAATGTCCAGCATCGTGCCCTGCGCGCCCTCGAACAGAATCGATTCGCCCTGCCGCAGCGCCTGGTTCAACAGCACCGCTGTATCGCAAACAAATGGAGCGACCTTCTCCGCGGCTTGCGCATACTCCGCATACATTTTGTCGGCATCCACCGGTTCAGAGTTGAACAGCGCGTGCGCAATCATGTTCTTCTCTCGCACCGCATTCTCGATATGCTTCTTCAGCAACTTCAGGTCGAGCAGATCGGCGACACGCAGACCACGCCGTCCCATCTTGTCTTCATAAGCGGGACCAATGCCCCGCGAAGTCGTGCCGATCTTCACTCGGCCCGGAGCATTCTCCGATGCCAGTTCCATCATGCGGTGGTAAGGAAGAATCACGTGCGCGCGATTCGACACAAAGAGGTGGCCATCGACCTTCACGCCGGCTTCGCGCAGGGCGCCAACCTCTTTCAAAAACGCAAGCGGATCGAGCACCACGCCATTGCCGATCACACTGCGGCAACCTGCGCGCAACACTCCGCAAGGCACCAGTTGCAGGATAAATTTCTTGCCGTTGATGATGACGGTGTGACCGGCATTGTGTCCGCCGGCATAACGGGCCACCACGGTGAAGTTCTCCGACAATACGTCGACGATCTTCCCTTTGCCCTCATCGCCCCACTGGGCGCCAACAATCACCGCAGTCTTGCCTTTAGTCAATGCCAGCTCCGTCCGGGGAAATTTTCAGGCAGGCCGATGCCTGCGCTGCTCCCGGGGTTCGCACACTTCCTGCCCGCGGGTACATATTCACGAAGAATTCTAGGGAAAAGAAGCGGAGAAAGACGTGTACGAGTTATCTTATCGTGCCACCAAGCCAGATGGCAACGCACGACGACGATGCCAGGGCAAACGAAATCCAGGGGCGCAAGCGCAGGCGCAATCGCCCGCAATCTAGGCGAGCGAAATCTTGGCCACACATAGTCGCGCCCTACATCTACGTGCGCGAAATCGTGGCCACATAGAGTATCTCCAAAGACATCCACAAATGTGAGCACAACCAATATCCGTAGCGATATCCACAGAGGCGAGCGCAACCAATGCCCGCGACGATATCCACGAACGCGAGTACAACCGTGGAAGAGCGGCCCTTTAGGGCCGCGTCAGCGATGCGAAAGATTGGGGGGCTTCAGCCCCTGTGGTAGTCGCGGACTTACGTAGAATGACAAAAGGAGCCGCCCATCGATGCCAAAATTTGAAAAGCACATCTTTATCTGCGGAAACCAGCGACCCTCCGGCAATCCCAAAGGCTCCTGCGACCCTTCCGGAGAGGCCAAACTGCAAAAAGCATTCAAAGAAAAACTTGGCCCCCTGGGCCTGAAGGGAAAAGTACGCGCCAACCAATCCGGCTGCCTCGATCAATGCGAGCACGGTCCCACGGTCGTGGTCTATCCCGAAGCTGTCTGGTACGGACACGTCACGGAAGCAGACGTTGACGAAATCGTAACCGCGCACATCATCGGCGGACAACCCGTCGAGCGCCTGCGCCTCGCAGATACCTGTCTCAACACCCCCACCTGCGAACATCGGAAACCAAAATCCTGAGCGACCATAAATGCTGATAAGGGATGTCATCCTGAGGAGGGCGCGAGCCCTCCTAGGGACCCGACGAAGCGCGTCAATCGGCAATGCAGTAGCGGAGACCAAGCAAGCTGCGTGCCGCCGTTCCCAAACGAATCGACCCGTCCTCCGACAATAAACTCTCGCCGCAGAAAGGCTGCCTTCTTTACCTTTCTCGTGCGTGCCTAGTACCTTGAGGCATGCCCGCATACTTCACCCCCGACCTCTTCCGTTTCCTGAGTCGCCTCAAACGCAACAATAATCGCGAATGGTTCCAGGCACGTAAGCATGAATTCGAGTCCTGCGCGCAGCAGCCCGCTCTGCGCTTCATCACTGACTTTGCCGGCCCTCTTTACGACATCACGCCGTATCTCGTCGCCGATCCTCGCACCACGCGCGGATCGCTGTTCCGCATCTACCGCGATACGCGTTTCGCCACCGACAAGAAGCCATACAAGACAAATCTCGCGATGCGCTTTTCGCATCGCGGCAAGGACGTGCATTCGCCTGGTTTCTATCTCCATCTCGAGCCCGGAGCCTGCTTCGCCGCCTCCGGCCTGTGGCATCCCGAGCCGCACACGCTGCTCAAAGTCCGCACTGCCATCGTCGAGCGCCCTAACGAATGGCGGCCGATCCGAAAGCTTCTCAACTGGGAGGACGCCAGCCGCCTCTCGCGACCGCCCCGCGGATTTCCCGCCGACCACGAATTCGTCGACGACCTCAAGCTCCGCGATCTCGGCACCGCAATCGAATTGACCGATGCTCAGGTCTGCAGCCCGAAATTTATGGCTACTTTCGCCGCTGCCTGCCGCAAGATGTCCCCAATTGCGAAGTTCTTCTCGAGCGCTCTGGGGGTGCCATTCTAGCGGGCGAAAAAGCATTCGAAATGGATACATAACAGAAAATCCCTCTTGCAACTTTTCCCGGCCGGCGCTAACGTAAGTGCCCTCACCCGGGATTTCTCAGGAGGTCACCTTTCATGTCTGAACAAAACACCAAGCTGATGCAGCGTTGGTTCCATGAAGTCTGGAATGAAGGCCGCACGCAAACCGTCCATGAACTCTTCGCAACCGACGGAGTCGCCACGGGACAAGCCGGTCCCACCACCCAGCTTCACGGCCCCGCAGAATTTGTCGGTTTCGTCGAGCGTTTGCGCGGCGCATTCCCCGATATCAAAGTCACCATTGAAGATCTGATCGCTGCCGGGGACCGTGTCGCTCTGCGTTGGTCTGCCACCATGACGCATACTGGCGATACTCTGGGGATGCCTGCAACCGGCAAGCCAGTCCGCAGCACCGGAATCACGATCGCCCGCTTCGTCGATGGCAAGATCGTCGAAGGCTGGGATAGCTGGGACCAACTTGGAATGCTCGAGCAACTCGGCGCCTACCGAGCCCCAGCGTCGGTTATGCCCCTTTCCAAGACCGCATGAAAAAGCGAGTGGTGCGAAATTGCCCTGGGGTTGCCGAACGATTCGGTAGCCAAAGGATAAATGCTTGTCATCCTGAAACGGCGGCGAAGCCGCCGTGAAGGACCATACGACAATCGAAAGCATTGATGCGGTTGATTGGACTGCCAATCAGCATGTAGTGCAAGACTCAAACTCACAGGCTTCATTACTGCTGCTTTACCGATTCAGTACCAACCCTTGCAGGGATGCGGCGCGTGATAGCTATCGAAACTTAGAAAACCGAGACGATTCATTCCGCATCGAAAGTTGATACCACCTCACAGGAGTGAATCCATGCTCAATACCAGCAAAGCATTCAGCAGTTTTTCAGTGAACGACATCGAGAAGGCGCGGGAATTCTACGGCAAGACACTCGGCCTCGAAGTCTCCGGCGGTCCGGAAGGAACCCTGGTAGTCCCGCTTTCCGGCGGCACCAAAGCCTTGATGTATCCGAAGCCGAACCACCAACCGGCCACCTTCACCGTCCTGAATTTTCCCGTCAAGAGCGTAGACCAAGCCGTTGAGGAATTAAGCCAGCGCGGCGTGCGATTCGAGGTCTACAACGAACCCAGCCTGAAAACCGACGAGCGTGGTATCTCGCGAGGGAATGGGCCAACCATCGCATGGTTCAAAGACCCGGCTGGGAATATCCTATCGGTGCTCGAAGCGGCGTAGCCCGACGTGCAAGCATTGGTTGGCGCGGCAGGAATCGAACCTGCAACCGCTGGATTAGAAATCAAGTGTCCATTTGGAGTGTTCGACATGAAGGCCAAAACGTCAGAGGTCGCGCGTCTTCTAAATCATCTCTGCTTTTCCCACGTAAAGCTGTTATCCGCTCGGTCCTATTACACTACGCGTGTAAACATGAGATCGGATCCTCCTCATCTGCCTAAACTTACACGCTTAGCGGCTAGGGGTGGTTGCCTGGGCTAGCCCCCGCCTTTCAGAGTGCTCTTGCTTCGCCGCTTTGCTAGTTTCAAGCGTTACATCGCATTCTCCGAAGCCAACGCCGATTTTCTTCAGAAAAGCGTTTGGAGGCGTGCCACCCGCGAAGATCCACACGAAATCGTTTTCGATTTCCTGCATTTCTCCGGCGACGTCAAGAACCACGGATGTCGCCTTGAATTCCACTGGATTCGAATTAAATAGAATTTTTACCTTGCCGGAACGTATGCAGTCCTCAATTCGCTTCGCGTTACGTTCTTTAATGCGGCTAAATCGATCGGCGCGATAGGAGAGGGTGACCCGATTGCCGGATTGATTCGCCAGCCCCATGGCGGCTTCGACTGCGCTGTCGCCGCCGCCGATGACCAGAATTCGCTTATTGATGTAGTGATCCGCCTCAATAAGGCGGTACATCACTTTAGGAAGTTCTTCACCCTTGACCCCAAGCTTGCGAGGTTCCCCGGCCCGACCCAGCGCTAATACAACGGCGCGGGCGCGATAGCTATTCGTGACGGTTGACACAGTAAATGCTTCGTCTTCCCCCTTGCGAATGTCTTCGACCTTCTCTCCTGTGGAAACGTTGAAGTCGGAACGGTTCAGAACCATGTCCCAGAAGGCGAGCAGATTTTCTTTGGAGAGCTGCAGCTTATTGAATTTTCCGTACATGGGGAATTCAACCGGGCTCGTCATGACAAGTTTTTGGCGAGGATATTTGGCGACGGTCCCACCAACTTCGTCACGCTCAACGGTGAGATAGTTAAGCTTGTGCTCGATGGCGCGCAGCGACGCGCTGATTCCAGCCGGGCCAGCGCCGATGATGAGCACGTCGTAGATGTCGGAATGAGCCGCGGGCGGGCTGCTTGACTTAAGCCGGGCAGCAATTGTATCCACGCAGTCACGGCCCTGATTGACGGCATTCTTGATGAGGGCTAAACCTCCGAGTTCGCCGATAATAAAAAGGTTCGGAATGGTCGTTTCGAACTCGGGCGTGAGTGACGGCATGTCCCGCGCCATGCTCGGACTGGCCATGACCATGGTGATCGCTCCGACCGGGCAGGCATCGGCACACAGTCCGTGGCCGATGCACTTGTGGCCATTCACGATGGCGGCCTTCCCGCCAATCATCGCGAGCACGTCCCCTTCTGGACAAACGCTGGTACACGTAGCGCAGCCGATGCAATAGTTCGTGTCGATGTGAGGATGCTGGGCCTTGGGACCGTCCGAAAAAAGCTTGCCCTTTTCGATGGCTTCTTGAGCACGGGCTTCGCGTTTCTTGAGACTCTTAAGATAGACGGCGAGAAAAACGAAACAGAGGATGCCGCCGATTCCGTAAGTGATCAGAGTGTCCATGCTTGGCATCAGAAATATCCCAGAAAGAATTGCAATCCGATGTGAACCATGGCCAGGACTGCGAACGCATAGCTGAAGGGCTTGTGCACCACGTGCCACAAGTGGAATACCTTTTGCGATCTGGAGAGGAACAGTACTCGCTTTGAGAGAGCGGCCTCTTCGGCAGCCGCACGGATGGCGCGTTCCAGTTCACGATTCCCGACAGGAAGAAATCCAGCCAAGCTGCGCAGGGATTCACCAAAAGTCATTGCATGACGGCGCAGGCGCGCGACACGGAACCACCGAATCACATCGAGAATCATCATGTAGAGCAGCGCGACGATGATGGGCAAGCGCTGTATGCGCTTGGAGTCGGGCATGCTCAGCAGAGAGCGAAGATCGCGCTCCGGCAAAAGCTTTTGTGCTGCAAGTTGCTGCGAGAGGCTCTCTTGCAAATCCTGCAGTTCTCTCATGGACAGTTCGGCCGTGGTGACTTTCCGTGGAATCTGCGCGTATAGATAGCGTCCAACGACTCCGCTGGCCGAGACGGCAAACATGATCCAAAAGGCCATGCCGGCGATCCCTTTGAACTTCAGGGTGGAATGGAATGCGACGATGAAGGGCGCAGTGAGGCCCATGAGTACGTGGATATCGAGCCAGTGGCGCGTGCTTCCGATCTGGCCGAGCCAACTCCAATGCTTTCGAAGTGGATAGAGAAAGATTCCGGCGAAGAGCGCCACGCCGGCGAATCCGAGGTAAATTCCGATCGGTCCGCTGGGCCGCAGCAGATGATGCTTGGGTGAAAACGGCCGGTCGATGGACGAGAGCTTGTAATAGTCGAAGCCGTAGAAAAAAATTGCCAGGTTCGTCGCGATGGCGACGCAGTACAGCGCGTAGAGGCGGATGCGATGGCCTCTCTCGGCATCTGCGGCTGATGAGAGGCGGTCGGCTACTCGGGCTGCGGCGGTCGCGCTGGCGCTCATTGTTTGATTACCTGCTCTTCTGTATTTACTGAGAACTTTTTGTAGGCGGTGAACTGATGCAAGTTGCGCCAGTGTTGGCGCGGCGTCTCCACTTCGACGCGCGCTTGCGCGGGAAACCAGAATTCCTGCTTGGAATCGGAAAACTTTAACGGAGCGAAATCGATTTCCGAACTTAGGGAGTTCAAGCCAACGTCCCGCAGGGTATTGGCGATGCCGGCTTGAATCTTTGCGATGGAGCCTGTCTGCGGGTCGACCCATGCGGTTCCGGACAATTCCAACGGATATTCGCGGCCGCGCAATGCCAGGGCCGCCGGAGATTTCATTCCCAGAACGTGCTGGAAGTCGACCTTATCGAGCATGCGACCCGAGATCAGCTCTTCCCCCGCCAACGTGAAAGTGAAAGCCGACGAATAGTAAGGATGGAAGACGAGGAACAAGGTCGCGAATCCGTTGCTCAGAAGCATCGAGGTGTTCTTGCGATCGCGTTTGGCCTCGCGCATTGGAATGCGGGATTCGGAAAGGTTGAGCTCGCCCCGGGCATCGGTCAGGATCACGAGGTAGTCGTAAGTTGAGTCTTCTTTCAGCTCAACTTTGTCATCTTTCCCCAGTTTTTCCTGGCGCACCTGCTCTGTGCACTTCACGTCAGAAAATTGTTCGAGGAATGCGGCAGTTTGGCCCGAGGTCCGGGCTAACAAATCGCTCAGCCTCTGCGATTCAGGAGAGGGCGGCTCCGTACCCGCGGAACAAAACACCGCGGATAGAATCATCGCGATCACGAGGCCGCTTTGCGCGAATGATTTGGCGATGGCGCATTTATTCTCCCTTCCGGTGCGAGTCAAACCGGTAGCCGATCGAGAACATGAGCTGGTCATAGCTCATGCCGCCACGATTGGTGGTGAAGTTTCCCTGCAAGTAATAGTGCGGTCCCAACGTGGTCTCGACGGTGCCGGTGACGAACCGGCCGCGCGTTGCGGTGGTGAGCGTTGAAGCAAAGTTTTGTTGACCGGCGAGAACTTCCAGGCGGAGGCGGTCGCTCAATTGTCTCGACAGTGAGAACGACTCATACGAGCCACTGCCGAACGAGCTGTTGAATTGAGCATAGTGAGCATCCGCCCGGAGGTGAACAAACGGCAACCGTCCGAACGTCACCCCATACATTTCGTTCAACGAACCCTTCGCATCTCCAGTCCCATTGCTGTGCCCAAGATTCGTGGACAGCCAAACTTGCTTCCAGACTTCGACGCGGCCTCCCACGCTAAATCCCTGGAATAAGTATTTGTCGAGGAGGCTGGTGCCAATCAGGTTGGGATCAAATGTCGGCACGTCGCGGAAGTAGTTGTAATTGAAATCGAGTTCGACCCTGGAGTGGGGATTCACGCGAAGGGTAAAGAAATTGCGGCCTAGGCCTGGCCCAGGTGCGAGCGCCACCGAATTGCCTCGCGGGCTGTCGAGCTGGGCAGACTCGTAGACGGCGATTGTTCGCTTGAACGAAAGTGAGTCTTCAAAAAACACGAAGGGCCGGTCGATCGCCCAGTTCACCATGCTGATGCCTGCGCCACTGGTGCTGCTGTAATGAAAGCCGTCGTACTCGCCACCTTCAAAATTAACGAACGCGCCGCTCATGACTCGATTCGGGCTGTAGTCCCAGGACGAAGGGTCGGGCGTGGAGCCCCCGAAAACTCCCAACACCGCGCCTTTCGAGATGCGCTTGCCGAAGTATCCGCCGTCGATCGTGTCAAGGCTTGGGGCCCAAGGCAGATAGAGACGACCAAATCCCGCAACCAGCGTGGAGTTGGGATTGTCGTACGTCATATTCAAGTGGTAAGTGCGATTGATCAGGTTCTGCAGCGTCTGCTGGTTGGCCACAGACTCCTTGCTGATTCGCCCACGCCAGTAGCCGCTCAGATTCCAATATGTGCCGCCGATCCGAGTGATGTCGCCGCGAAAGACCACACCTACGTCGGTGCTTGTGATGTTCGTAGCTCCGTGACTGATGGTCTCGATGGAATCGAAGCCGATGCGTCCCCGCGCGCGATTGACCGAGGGCAGCGGAGGACGAGGGACTTCATCGCGCGCTTCTTCATCCAGCGTGTCGCCTTCGGTGAAGGAGATTACTGCGGGATATTGCCGCGTTGCGCTGAGAGCGCGCTGCTGAACCAATGCTTCGGCGTCGCCAGAGGATAAGTATGCGAGATCGCCGACCTTCACCGCGCGTTTGGGTTCGTGAATGTCGGTGACGGCCGAAGTCTCGGCCACGGCACTGACGACCAACTCGGCGACGATACGCGGATCGGCGGCGTTCGCGCTGTCCCCTTGTCGTGCCGGCAAGTCTTTGTCTTGAATTTCGAGCTTCGTGCCTTCCGCCAGGCCCTGCGCTCGCCCGCCTTCGAGATACGCCACGCCCTCGGCGACGTACTTCACTCGAAAGACGGTGCGGAGATTTGGATCGTCGAATCGGGCGATTGGAGTGCGGGTTTCGGAAGCCTCAAGTGGAGCGATTGGCGCCGCGGACGCCTCCAGAGCAGCGGGAGGATTTTCGAGTCCTTTTTCCGTAGTCTCATTGGTTTCAGGCGCCGGTGCGAGATTCGGCGCGACCACATTGGAGGAACCGGAGGAAGTCATGACATCGTCTGGCTTCGGGGCACTGGCAATCTGTATCGGGGTTGCTGGCGCGGCCTGAGTCTGCGTGTTGGCGGTTGAGTTCTGGGATGCTGGCGCCGGAGAGGGTGAAGCAGCTATCGCGGCGGATGTCTTTTCAGATGGCGGCTCAAAAGCCGGGCCAGACAGTCCCGGAGGTGGTGCAGGCAGCGGAGCGTCGTCAGGAGTATCGATAGCGGACGCGGGATTGCGCTTTCGTTTGCGAAACACTGCAATCGAGATTTCCCGAAGTCGCGGCTACCGGAGCGCCATGCGATGACGCGTGACTCTTTTCGACCGTCTCAACTGTCAGGACAATTCGATTCCCTTCTGCCGTAACGACGTAGGGAACAGATTGATCGAGGTCGAGAACGATGCGCGTGACGGGCGGGGCGGTAGAGTGCTGTTTAGTACGGACCTGGCGAACGCCATTTCGTATGGATCGAAATATCCTGCATCCTGCCGTCGACAATTGTTTCGGGAAAGTCGAGCAAAATCCGCGTGGGATTTTCTGCGGTTTCAACGGTAGGCGTTACGGGGGAACTCAAGGTGATTTCGATGCGCAGGTCGGTTCCCGCGCGAGCGGACTTCACGCTCTGCACGGTGGCCGGGTGCGCCGAGTTTTGTGCCACGGCGGCCGACACCACCAGCATCGCAATCGCAATTTGTTTCTGAATCGACGTCATTCTCTACTGACACTCGTTGTGCTCCATACACCGCATGAAGCGCAGGGGGATTTACCTCTTGTTCTGGATGCAACCGGCCGTATAAATCAATTGCCCTAGCCTCCTCCGTTACCGCTCGGGTGGCACTGATAACAATTGATGCTGTTGTAGACATAGCCCGACACACGCTCGTGCTGGAAGTTGTTCGGCGTTGTTTCCGCCGTGGCAAGCAGTGCATTGGAAGACGGAGTAGTCGTTGGAGTTCGTGTGGCACGTGGAGCAAACACTGTTTGCGTTGCCGTGTGTGGTTGGGAATTGCGTGTACTGCGTATGGTTGAAGGTTGCACCCGTCCACGCTGTTGTGTTGTGGCAACTCTGGCAGGTAGTGGGGAAAAACTGTGGCTGAGCCGAGTGGCCGGGATTGGTCGTGTTGTTGTAGTCGGTCTGATGGCAACCGACGCAGGTAGTGGGAAGAGTGGTGTAGTTGTTGTTGACATGGCAATCCGTGCAGACGCGCGGAGGCACCAGGTGCGAACCTGTAAGGGGGAAGGCCGTGTTGTTGTGATTGAAAGTGGAGTCGGTCCAGACGCTCGTATCGTGGCACAACTCGCACGTTGTCGGGAATCCGGCTGCGGCGTGTGCAGGGTTGTTCGTCCCCGTGTAGTCCTTTTGATGGCACGAATAGCAGAGAGTGCTATTCAGCGTGTAATTGTTGCTGACGTGGCAATCCGTGCAAAGCCTCGGCGGGACGGTGTGGCTGCCGGTTAGCTGGAAGCCGGTGGTGGTGTGATTAAAGACAGCATCCGTCCACAACACGGTGTCGTGGCAGGTTTCGCAGGTCGTTGGAAATCCCGCAGCAATGTGATTTACGGGAGTGGTTGCGTTGTTGTAGTCGGTCTGGTGGCACGAAACGCAGGAGGTATTGGTGATGTTGTAGTTGTTGTTGACGTGGCAGTCGGTACATTGTCGCGGCGGAACGGTGTGACTGCCCGTCAAGTTAAATCCGGTGCTGTTGTGGTTGAAGGTCGCATTCAACCAGGAACTGGTGCTGTGGCATTGGTCGCAGGTTTGCGGGAAGTTCGCCGTCACATGGTTCGGATTCGTCGTGCCCTGATAGTCCTTGAGATGGCACGTCACGCAGGACGAGCTGGTCAGTGTGTAGTTGTTGTTGACGTGACAATCCACGCACTGCCGCGGCGGGACGGTGTGCAGCCCAGTCAGCGGAAAGCCAGTCGTCGAGTGGTCGAACTTGCCATCGGTCCACAGCACGGTGTCATGGCACTGCTCGCAGGTTGTGGGGAATCCTGCGTGGGGAACCGGAGTGGTGGCGGTGTTGTAGTCGTTCTGGTGGCAACTAATGCAGGCGGTGCTGGTGATGCTGTAGTTATTGTTGACGTGACAGTCCGCGCACTGTCGAGGCGGAACCGCGTGTGACCCGGTCAGCGGAAATCCGGACTTGGAATGGTCGAAGGTCGCCGGCTGCCAGGCGGAGGTGTTGTGGCAGGTCTCGCATGTTTGCGAGAAGCCGCCGGTCACGTGATTGGGGTTCGTCGTGCCCTGAAAGTCCTTCAGGTGGCACGAAACGCAAGCGGTGCTGGTCAGGTTGTAATTGCTGTTTACGTGGCAGTCAGTGCACTGTCGCGGCGGCACGGTATGAGCGCCCGTCAATACGAAATTGACCATCGAGTGATCGAAGGTCGCAGGGGACCAAGAGACGATGGTGTGACACTGCGTGCAAGTAGTCGAAAACTTTGCCGCAACGTGATTCGGATTCGTTGTGCCCTGATAATCCTTGAGATGGCAAGTGATGCAAGCTGTGCTCGTCAGGTTGAAGGTGTTGTTCGCATGACAGTCACTACACTGGCGCGGCGGCACTGCATGGCCTCCGCTCAGTGGAAACCCAACGGAGTTGTGATCAAAAGTGGCATTGAACCAGTTGTCCGTACTGTGGCAGGTGTTGCAGGTCGTGGAGAAGCCAGCGGTCACGTGGCTCGGGGCGTTGGTCGCCTTGAAGTCCGCGGAGTGGCACGAGTAGCACTGCGTGGACATCGTCTGAAACTGGCTATTGGCTGCGCCTTTGTGACAGGAATCACAATCGACGGCTGCGTGCGCCCCAGTGAGCGGAAACCGGTTATTGTGCTGCTGGATCTGCTGGATCGACACTTGCCACCCGCGAACAGTGTGACACTGCTCACAATTCGCTCCCAATTGCCTCTTATGAATATCGGCGTGGCAATCCTGGCAGCGCTGGCCCACGTTGGTGAAGACGGGTTTCACATGGCATTGAATGCATGTAACCGACTGATGCATGCCACGTAACGGATATTTAGTTTGATTGTGATCGAATTCTGGAACGGAGCGGATCGGACGCCACGCGTTTGCGGTGTGACAATTTTGGCAGGGAATGTTCAGGTTGCCGTGCGGGCTGTGAGTGCCTCCAGGATTTTGCGCACTCGCAGTGCACGCGCTTCCCGCCCACACCAATGACAGAGCGATGATCCCTTTGCGCAGGCACCCAAGCCGCATCACTTGCCCCTTGCTCGACCCTTAAAGCTTTCAAAACGAAACGGTAAAATCTGACGAAGGTGGGTAGTTGTCGTTGGCAGTAGCGTAAGAGATATAAATGCGAATGAATAGTTACTGTGGTCCAAAACACCGAAGCGAATTCGGCCATCGCCCGACTAATAATCGCCCCGTATAACTGTGAGTCAACTTGGAGTGTCGTGCGTTGCCTGCGATGGATACTGCAAATGAAAATTGTTGCGACACTGTAAAGAAATTCAACACAAGACTTTCTGCCGGGCAAATACGCTCTCAGATATACGTGCGTAGCTATCAGCTGAACAGTTCTGAGAGGTTGTACAACTAACAGCTAGTTGGCGCGATGTCGTTATTGAAGAACTCCGGTTGCAGATCAGTGACCGGATGTTTTGGCTTTGGGGGAAGGATTCGTGGCGCCGTGGCAGGCGGCGCAGTCCTTGGGCGTCGGCTTATAGAAGAGAACAGTCTTGGCATTGATGACCTTTTCAAGCTTGTGGCAGTCTGCGCAACGCACGTTCTGGTGCGCACCTCTTAATGGAAACATTGTCCGCTTCTCGTGATCAAAGAGAGAAGGTTTCCATTTCATGCTGTTGTGACACTCGGCGCATCGCGTGATGTCCGCACTCGCAAACTGCTTCCCATGAACATCTTCGTGGCAGTCCTCACACTGAGTGGGCGCCGACCGGAAGTCTACGTTCATTAACTTCGTCTCGAGGTTAGGCGGTTTATGGCAATCAATGCACGCCGTCGCGCGATGTGCCCCCAGCAGCGCGAATTTTGTTTTCGAGTGATCGAAGCCCGAGAGTTCCTTCCAGGACTTCGTCGTGTGGCAGGCTTCGCATCCCGCGGGTGATCCGTCAGAGCGCACTTGGTGCATACGTTCTTTGAACTGTCCCTTGTGCGGATCGTTGTGGCAACTGGTGCAATTCAAGTTCTGCCAGTGATATTTGGCCACGGGTTGCGGTTGGAACTCAGCGGACTCCTTGTGGCAGTCTGCACACGGAACGGCAACGTGACCGCCGGTAAGAGCGAAATGAGTTTCCTTATGTTTCACCAGCGTGAAGGTTGACGGCCTGTACG
Source organism: uncultured Acidobacteriota bacterium (assembly GCA_963819455.1). GTDB lineage: Bacteria > Acidobacteriota > Terriglobia > Terriglobales > Acidobacteriaceae > Sulfotelmatobacter. The sequence continues at coordinate 1,268,031 of CAWFWF010000001.1, read as the reverse complement.
CTTCAAGAGTGTGACAGCGGTCACAGGCATTGAGATAAGGCGCTGCGGCAAACTGTCCTGCATGCCGGTCGGTGTGGCAATCGGTGCAGCGCGAGAATTTGACCTTGAAAAGTGTGTCGATTCCCTTTGGGATATGGCACTGCGCGCACTGGAGCCGGGCGTGCGCACCCTGCAGCGGATATGCGCTGCCTGCATGTTCCTTCACGGTGAAGGTGGAGGGCTTCCCATCCTTGCACGTTGTGGCAGGAAGAACACTCTCCCTGGTCGGGTCTCTTGGCAAACTGGCCTTTGTGCGGATCGGGCTTGTGACAATCCATGCACTTCGCGAATGCCAGCGGTTTCTTGAAGTCGCCGTTGGCGTGACACTGCGCGCAGTCCACCGTGATGTGCTTGCCGAGCAGCGGGAACTTGGTTTTCGAGTGGTCGAAGCGGTCGTTCACGGCCTGCAACGAAATCTTCTTCCACCCCATCGTGCTGTGACATGTCTGGCAGGTTTGCGGAAAGCTGCCGCGGTGAGGATCCTTGTGACAATCTGCGCATTGATTGAAGGCGATTCCAACATACTGCGGCTTGCCGTCGGCTCCGTTGGTGTGGCACTTCGCGCATTGCACTGCAGCATGCAGGCCCGTCAGGGGATAACGCGTCTTTGCATGATCGAACTTTCCGACGCTGATGTCTTTCCAGTCCTGGAAATTGTGGCAAGACTGGCACGTCGAGCCGAGCCGGCCTTTGTGCTGATCTTCATGGCAGGTAACGCAGGCGTCAGACAGTCCGAGGTAGCTGCGGTTTAAGTCTTTCGTCTTGATCGTCGCGCGTTCTGGCGGCGTGATGTGTGAGGGATTGTGGCACTTGTTGCAGGCTAGGCTCGCGTGCTTTCCCTCCAGGAGATAACCGGTGTCTTTATGGTTGAAAGTCTTGATGTCCCACTTGATGAGCGGGAAATCTTCGCCGTTGTGCTCGGAGTGGCATCGAGCACATTCCTGACTCGACCCTGGAGGAATGCGATAAGTGGCATGAAGTCCGCGATGAGCCGCGAGCCGGTTTGAAATTTCCGTGTGGCACTCGAGGCATTTAAGGGCGGCCTGCCCGCCAAATTTGTGACAGCTGGCGCAGTTCGTCGATCCGTTGAGTGATTGATGCGGTCGGGAGAGCGGACCGGGAGAAATCTGCGCGGACCCATCGCGAGGCAAACCTATGAGGAATAATAATGAAGAGAATAGCGCAATACGAAACACTGGAGGCCCGAGCCAATTTGCCCGACCACCCGCTATCGATCCTGCGTACGGCACTTCGTTCTTGCCGCGCACAACGCCCCTCACCTGGCACTTCGATACAACGATTAAATGCAGTCTATCGATCGAGTACTCAAGAGCGCTAGTCCCCAGAGGTGCACGCCTGCGGAGAGACTTGGTACAACATTCTGTGCGAAAGAGAACGGGCGCGGGACGTTGGGTGCCCGCTTCACTTTGATGGGGAGATCGCGGCGGCGTGCTTGATCGGGAGATCGTTTCGGCGCGAAGCACGTGCACGAACCGGTGGCTTAAGCCCGTCAGCCCAGCGGGGAAGAGGGGAAGAATAGAATGGCGCAGGGGGTGAGTAACTAATGCCGACGATTGAGGGGAAACAAGCGGGGATCTGGATTAGTGCTTACGTGAAGAACGCCGGGAAGAGTGAGGGCGTAGCAAAGGCGGTGCGGGCGCTGGTGAAAAAGGCGGTCAAGGGAGTTGATGAGTACGTGAATCCGTGGAAGATTCCGTCGTTCGATTCGAACGGACCACTGTGCTGCTTCATGGTCGGTAAAGAGCACGTGACGTTTGCATTCATGCGCGGTGCGGCTCTGCCGGATCCGGAGAAACTCCTGGAGGGAACGGGGAAGGGTGTGCGACATGTCAAACTGCGAAATGTTGCCGAGGTGAAGAGGCCGGGAGTGAAGAAATTGATTGTGGAGGCAGCGAAGCTAAACAAGAAGGATCCGCCTTCGGGAATGCTGGTTGGGATGGAAAAGCGAAAGCGCAAAAATACCTGACGGTAGCTGTCGTCAATGAGCCAAGGCTGAGTACGCGACGCTGCAATAGACGGTATCACGTTGGTTGCGCAGCCTCGAATATCCCCTGATCAACAACGGCACCGAAGGAAGACTCCTTAAGAGTCCACTGTTCTCGCGGGGCAGGATCACGTTTCCCTCCGAGAATGCCCGTCGTGCGTCCCCTCGTCGCGCATCCTGTATATTTCGGATTTCTAAGGACTCCTAAATCTGACCAAACGTCCACGGTGTCTTACGCACTTGCTGCCTCGCCGATTAAATTCGCGCGCAATGACATTGCGCTCTGCCTCTCCACAATCGTGACAGACTCATGGTAAGGGAAGATTTTTGAGTTCGGGCGCCAATTGAAACGCTTTGTCGAATTCGGCCTGAGCCGCTGCGCTTTTCCCTTCCTGCCGAAGAGTTAACGCAAGATTGTAGTGAGCTTCTGCGTAAGCCGGTTTTAGCTGGATGGCTTTCTGGAATTCTGCCTCTGCGGTACGCATGTGGCCAGACTGCATCAGTACAAGCGCGAGGTTATTGTGGCCTTCCGCAAATTGGGGTTTGAGCCGCACGAGTTCACGGAAGACATTCGCCGCGGCCTCGGAATCATTGTTCTGGCTGAGCGCGAGCCCCAATTGAACCCTAGCATCCACGTTCTGGGGATCGAGACTTGTGGCTTCACTCAGTTCGCGAATCGCCTCGGGTAGGCTCTGTTGCAGCGAGAGAGCTAATCCAAGATTGTAATGAGCCTCCGCCAAATCGGGATCGCACAGAATGGCTTGCCGGAACTCATCGAGCGCACGGGTGCGGTCATTCGCGCGCCAATAAAAGGATCCCAAGCTGGAGTGGGCTTGTGCGTAATCAGGCTTGAGTTCGAGGGCTTTCTTAAACGCTGCCAGCGCACCCTCAGATTCATTCTTGCGTTGTAAGGTGACACCCAAATAGTAGTAGCCGGTCGGCAGTTCGGGAGCTGTGTCAATCGACTTCTGAAAGAAAGAAAAAGCCTGATCAATCTTTTGCTCTTTCAGGGCGTTGACACCTTGAAGTGTGAGCATTTTTGCTTCCGCCAAACGCGCCCGAAACCGCCGCAAGGCGCCGATATCGTTCAGTTCCTGTTTTGCCGCATCCGTCTGGCCTCGGTCGCGCAGAGCCATGCCGAGATCGTAATGCGCTTCTTCGTAGTCGGGTTTCAGTTCGACGGCGCGCTGGAGCGCCGCGATCGCGCCGGCTAAGTCTCCACTCTGCTTCAACCCTTTTCCCAGGTTGAACTGAGCCTGGGCATCATTCGGATCAATGGCTACCGCTTTGCGGAATTCCACGAGTGCGCCGGCGTCATTGCCTCGGCGCCGCAATGCAACGCCTAGCAACGTATATGCAGGGGCAAACTTCGGATTCAACTGGATCGCGCGGCGAAAGTCCGCGGTGGCAGCGGAAACGTCACCCAGCTGCCCTTCAGCCACTCCCAGTTCGGAGTAAACATCGGCAGATGGCTCCGCAGCTGCCGCCTGCCGCAATTCAAGTCTGGCAGTGGCGGGATCCTTCCTCTCAAGATAGATGCGCGCCATGAGGCGATGCGGCTCAGCCTTGGTAGGGCCCAGTTGCGCCGCAGTGCGCAGCTCTTTCAACGCTTCGTCCAATTGGTGGAGATCGTAACGGGTCGCGCCTAGTCCGTAGTGAGCGTCCGCCCATTTCGGTTTGAGCTTCAAAGCCGCTTCAAATTCCGCGATTGCTCCGGCTGCATCCCCTTTGTATTTCAGCGCGAGGGCCAAGTTGTAATGAGTAGACGGATCGTTCGGTTCGAGCTCCAATGCCTTGCGATAATTTACGATGGCTGCGTCCCAAGATTTTTGGCGGGATTCTTTGAGGGCCTGCTGGCGGTACGTGTCAGCCGTTTGAGCAGAGCACGTCGGCACAATGATGCACATCAGAAGGAGCAGGACCTTCATGACTCACAGCGTAGCATGTACCGTCTGCCACAAAAGCAACTTGAGGTGATATCGAGGGAAGCGATTTCGCTCCCCTCGACACGGTGGTTTCGTATATCACCAAACGAATTTCGCACTGATTTGACCAATGCGCGGATCGCGGGCACTGGTGACGTTGCCGAAGTTGTCGCTGCTAATGTCCCCGCTGGGGTTGGTAAATTGCGTGTGATTGAAGATGTTGAAGAATTCACCCCGAATCTCGAAGTGCATTGCTTCATTGACTGGAATCATCTTGGTTATGCCCAAATCAGTATTATTGATGCCGGGGCCGTGGAAAAACCGCCGGTTCGCCGTCCCGAAGGATCCGCAGTCCGTACCTAGCAAAACGCCCGTTGATGACAGGCCGCAGGCCGTTGCTGTAAATGCACTCTGGTCAAAAAAGGTGTGGTCGGCAGTAGCGCGTGGGTTGTGGATCTGAATCGGCCCCACGAGATTGGGCATGTCGGTGGAGGGGCTCCCAGTAAGAGAGGCGTCTCCCTGGCACAGCGGCGTCGGCGGATTCGTCGTCGTGTCAAACTGCGTACACCGGCCCGAAGGATTTCCGTCACCCATCTGGATCGGAAATCCCGAGGCGAATCGGGTAATGCCCTGCAATTGCCATCCTTTCGTAAGCCGAGGCAAGCCGTGGAAAATCCGATCGATTGGCATCTCCCAGACATAGCTGACCACGAAGTTCTGGTGCACGTCCGTGGACGACAGGCCGCGGCTAAGTCTGGCATTGGAGAAGTTGATCAGCTCGCCGAAGGCCGAGGAATCATCGATGGCTTTCGCGAGCGTATACGAAGCCAAAAAGTTTACACCCCCAGCTTTACCCTGGACCGTCGCTTGTCCAGAGTGGTAGACGGAATTCGCCACCAGCTTGGTGAAGGTATTGCCATAACCAAAGCATAGGGTTTGGCCCGTGGGACTATTCAGGCCCGTGGTGCTATCACAGGTGTTGGGATTAAGCAGAATATCCCTGGTGCCGTAAATCGTATTCGCGCCGACAGTGAACGTGTTCTGCTCATCATTCGGACCGCAAGGGGCTCCCTGCGCGGTAAGCTGCATGCATAACGAGGGATCACCCGGGTTGGCTTCGGTCTGCGCGATGAGCCGATGACCCTCGGTGCCTACATAAGACAGAGTCAAGACCGTGGATTTGCCCAAATCACGCTGGATCGAAAAATTGAAGTGCTCAGCGTAGGGTAGCTTGTTATGAACGTCGTATCCCGGGAAATAAGAAAGCGGCTCGTAAACCGCGAAGGGAAGCGTCTGATTTGCCGGGCTGCCCGGAATCGGAGTAGTGAATGGGAAGCGCTGTCCCTCGCCATCGGTGCCTCCATCCAGCCGATTTCGGAAGGGCTCGGCAAAGTCAACGGAACCCGGACTTGTCCAGTACAGGCCGAAGGGAGCGTCTCCCACTTCATAGAAAAGATTCAAATCCTCGACCGAGGTGTAGTACAAACCGTACGAGGCACGGATGCTGCTTTTTCCCGGGCCGCCAAAGACCTTGCCCAACACTCCATCACTAAAGCTCGGGGAGTAGGCCAGACCAAGACGCGGTCCGAAGTTGTTGTACTTGGTAGGAGCGAGCGTCTTTGGAATGCCCGGATCTCCGGGGTAGACGAGCCCTTGCGGGGAATTGGGAAAGACCGTTGACTGTTGTCCCTTAACCCAGGTCTGGATTTTTCCTTGGGTGTCGTACCAAGGCATACTCGCTTCCCAGCGCAGACCCAAATTCAGCGTGAGATTGGGAGTTGCCTTCCATGCGTCTTGCACATAGGCGCCGCCATAGCGCGTGCGCGAATCCAAGAGTTGTACCGCTGCCTGAGTGTAGCCACCCCCGGCTCCCGTAACCGCTCCCAGCAGGTAGTCCGCAAAATCGACGCCGGTCACCGTGCCGTCGAAAATAAAAGCACCGTCCTGGCTGGCTAAATTTCGTTCGTTCACCTGCAAATAGCGGAATTCTCCACCAAACTTCAGCGTGTGCCTGCCGATAACTCGGGAGAACCCGTCCGACGCCGTGTAGGTGTTGTTAGGCTGAAATGTAATCAGCGAGGGAGTGCCGATGGCAAAGTTGTTGAAATAGATTTGGGGCACATACTCTGGAAATCCCGGAGTAGCATCAGGAATGATGCCCAGTGAACCGACACCCGTCGCGAAGCCGAGTGAAGAGAGCGACGCCTGACCGCCGGTCGGTTTGTCCAGATGGGTTGAGGTGCGGAAGAAAGTGATGCGCGCCTCGTTCACAGCGCTGGTTCCGATGGTCTTATTGTTGCTGAAGACGAATTCTTGCGCACGGGTTAGCGTCACCGCTGGGAAGCCTGGCACGCTTGCGCCGCCGCTGGGGTAGGCGCTGTTCACCGTCGAGTCGTCAAAGTGATAGTAGAAGGACCAATTACCTGTCTTCCTACTATTAAAGTCGACTCGCTCTCCGATCTTGTTGTCAATGATCTTGTTCTTTTGACGATTGTCCGAAAATGTGCCGTTGGCATTATTGGGCCCGGGTATGTACGGGAGAATTCCAACTGCTGCTGGCGACCAAGCGGCCGTGGGAATTAAGCCCCCGGGAAATACGCACGTGCCGGCCTGCGCATCAGCCGAAGTGTTGCAGCCTGCCGTCCAGTATGGCTCTCCGGATGTGACCGTGTAACCCAATCTATTTGAAAGCGTCGTCGGCCAGTCGTTACAGGGCGCGACGGACGGGGGACAACTGCCGGCGGGACCGGGACCGCCGTCGACGGTGCCGGTCAAAGTTGAAGGATCGAACTGGCCTCCAAGTTGGGCTGTGCTCGGCACGGCGACGTCGCTGACTTCCGCGCCCTGCAGTATTCTGGTTCCTTGATAATCCGTGAACCAGAACAGCTTGTCTTTCCAGAATGGACCTCCGGCTGTAAAGCCGAACTGATGCTGGCGCAGTTCGGTCTTAGGCTGGCCTGAGAAGAAGTAGTTCTGGGCGTCCAGCGCGTCATTGCGCAGGAACTCGAAGACATCGCCGTGAAAACCGTTTGTGCCAGATTTGGTGATGGCGTTCATCACCGCGCCGCTGAATTTTCCATACTCTGCGTCGAAGCTGTTGGTGATCAGCCGAAATTCTTCGACGGAATCAAGATTTGGAACCAGTCCAGCCCCCAGATTTCGCCCTTCGCTGACGTCGCCCCCGTTTACCAGAAATGCGTTGGCCGTCTCGCGCTGGCCATTGACTGAGATGTTACCTGCGTTTTGGAGATATCCTGAAACCGGACGGTCGCCACCGATGGTCCCAGCCGACGCCGGCGCCACGCCGGCCTGCAGGCCCAACAAATCCAGATAGCTCCGGCCGTTGAGCGGCAACGCCAGCATCTTCTTCGAATCGATCACATCGCCAAGTTGCGTGCTCTCAGTTTCTACGTGCACGAGATCGCCGCTAACGCTCACGGCCTCGTTGATCGTGCCTACGTCGAGCGTGATGTCAAGTTTCAACTGATCGTTGACTTGCACCGTGATTTCGTTCGTGGAGTACGGGCGGAAGCCGGAAGCATTCGCCTGAATTTTGTACGTTCCCGCAGCCAAGGCGAGAAAGTGATACGAGCCGTCCTCCCCAGAGGTCACGACCTGGCTCTGGTTGGTTTGTGTGTTGCTGATTGTGATCCTCGCACCAATGACTACCGCCTGGGCGCGATCGCGGACAACTCCGGAGATCGACCCCGTAACGTCGGCGAACGCGACGGTGGACAGTAAGAACAGAGCGATAACGCAGAAAATCGGGACGACGAACTTGTGACCATCTCGCATCACCCAGCTCCCGGGGAAGGCAATCTCATAGGATGCGCCCGCCCAATCAATCCTGTTTTGTTGAAAACCTGAGTTACGGACTCGCCTGAGGATAGTTCAAAAGTCCATTTCAATACTTGAATGATCCGGGCGGTAAAGATACTTCCTTGGCGCGCAAACATATTCCACTGTATGGAATGCTGTCAAGCGCGCAAACGTGAACAGTTCAACTGCGTTTTTGTCTGGTCTCCACAAAATTGTTTTAGTGCTCTATTTCCCGAGCAGTAGAAGAAGGGAACTGGCCCAGGGCAGACCGGGTTGCTTGAAGCCCTGCACAGTGGACAGCGGCAGTCAGTGACAAGGTTGAAATCCTGCTGGAACTCGGAACGGAGGAAATCATTCCGCACGACGCGCGAAGGTCCTCTGCCAGGAATAAGCGCTCCTCCGGAGTTTCTCCATCTGTGATCATGAAGCTCCACGGCTGGCGTTCCGAGCAGATGTTTCTGAGATATGGGATCGTCACAACGCCGACAAAACTGCCGCCGCTCGAACAGGAAGAGCAATATATCCAGGAGCAGTTGCGAAAACAGGCGGGCCAGGCATCCCGGGGCCGCCCTAATTGAAACGGCCAGTCCGAAAAAATCCGATTTTGGTTACAGATTGGTTACAAACGGGCATTTCAGGTTCGTAAATGGTAGGCGCGGCAGGAATCGAACCTGCAACCGCCGGATTAGAAATCCGATGCTCTATCCGTTTGAGCTACGCGCCCGCGTGGACTGTCGTTTCGTCGCTTGGCCGGGTGCCAAAGGCGGCGGACGCCAAACTCGCGTCGTCCCCATAAAAGTATCGCATAGGATTTCGACGAGGCCATAAGCCGACAACTCGACTCTCAAAGAGGGCGGGAGTGAGTCGACCCACGTTCGTGTGCGGAAACTGCCCCTCAGTTTTCGCCGCTGGATACTTCCGCAAAGTCGTAATGTGGAACAGCCGCCCCGGCTGTCCGGCGAGCGAAACTCGCCACCTCCGTTCTGGCAAGGTGGCGCGCTCGAAGAATATTAGGTAGCCCGGAAGAAGTCTCGATTCGATAACAGCCGTCGACTCCGATACCCGCGTAGGCTCGTATGGAATCAGGGCCGAGTCGTTTCCTCGCAGGAGATCGCGCCGTCAAGAAGGGTGTACTCGCAACGCCAGCGGAAGCCATTGGCATCGTGCTTTCCATATCCCCACACGCGGAGCGTCAGTGTCTCCCCCTCGACTTGCGAGGCCTCCACAAATACATGGTCGTTTTCCCGCAGTTGCGGACGAAGGTCGACCGGCACAAGTCTGATGAGCAACGGCTGGTCGATCACGACTGGGTCGCGCGAATTGTCGCCGGCAAAGATCAGTGCGCGGGAAGTGCGTTTGCTGAGATACTCCGTCACGATGAGGAAGTCGTTTTTCGCCCACGCCACCGCTGCTACCCCGACGTAGTCGCACAGTTTGCGGGTATGCCCGCTGGCGGTATCTTCGACGAATAGAGAGTGGAACGTGCCGACATACTCCGAGGGATGACCAACCCGTTCGGTGCTGCGAACTACGAAGCGGCCGTCCTCAGAAGCCAGCTGACCGGCCTTCGGAAATACAACGAAGGGTGCGGCGTGAGCTACGATTTTAAGAGCAACGACGGCAGCGACACATAGCAATGCTCGATGGACGCGCACCAGTGGACCCCTGACGTAATTTGACCACACGTCGGCGATTCGGCTGTGACGCCCCTCACAGGCACGTTACGTTGGTTTGGCGATACACATTTCCTCAACGGACAAAATATCGACGTCACACTCAGCTGATCTCAGTTTCGGATCTACGTGCAATCGACTGTTCCCAGTGACATGCCTACGGAAGATTTGCAGACGAATTACTTCAGCGCTCTATGGATAACCGCTACACTAACGGCAATACCGTGGAGGCTGCTGTGAGAGAGCGCATTCTCGTAGTGGACGATGAAGAGCCGATCCGGGAAATTATAGTGGCCATGCTCGCCACGGAAAACTATCAGTGCCAGCAGGCGGGTTCGGGAAACGAGGCACTCGCGATCCTCGATTCGGGCGAAAAATTTGACCTCATATTCGTCAGACTTAATGATGGCTGATTTGGATGGGATTGGCCTGCTTGAACAAGTCAAAATACGTTATCCCGGTCTTCCGTTTGTTGTTTGTGAGCGCCGTGCACGACGTTTCCGTCGCCCTGGCCTGCTTACGTTATGGGGCTTTGGACTACCTTTTGTGTCCCTTCGAGCGCCAGGATTTGTCTGTGGTGATTCGCCGTGCTTTCGAACATGACCGTCTGCGGAGGAATACGGGCTCGAACCAGACCAGCCTTCAATACTTGGTGGCTGCTCTGACCGCAGAACTGCGAGACAAGTTATCGAAGACTGAATCGATCCGATGAAGAAGCAGTTATCAACACGTTCGGCTTGCGCGACCGACAAGGTTATTGTTCTCGCATTGTCACGATTATTAAAGCTATGGGCTTGAACGATGGACAGATCGACGTACTAATGCGCGCTGTCTTTTTGCATCGCGCAAGCCAAATCCCGGCACTGATGAACATCCTACTTCGACCTGAGCGCCTATTGCCCGACGAATTGGCCGTGGTTTGGAAGCAGTGCTATGAAGCTCACGAGATATTCCAATCAATCCCTTGTCTCGCCGACGCTTCGGAGATTATTTTTGCCTGCTACGAGCGCTTCGACGGTACAGGCCATCCTCGCGGCCTGAAGGCCGATGAGATACCGTTACTAGCGCGAATCTTCGGAGTTGCTTATGCGGTGGATTCTATTATTTTGGACAACTGGCGAGATGCCACGCTCATCCTTGCATGCCGAGATTCAGCGATGGTCCGGAAGTCGATTTGACCCGGAAGTGGTGAACGCCGTTCTGTCGATTCCAGAAGAAACTTGGGCGAAAATTTCGTAAAGCGGCTGCCCCGCGTTCGTTCCGGTAGTTGACCATGGCGTCCTGCACGCCATCAAGCAGGCTAGTCTTAGGTGTCCATCGAATCGTGCGATTCGTTGCCAAACGGCGCCAAAAGCGTTCCGGTTAATCCGCCTTGACGATAGTCGTTATAACGAGTATACTGGCCTCATGAAGCGCAGCTCTAAACCCAAGCGACCCTTCGGCGGTCCCGAGGAAGAAGTCTTCGTCAGCCTCCAGCGCACCGCGGACATTCTGGCGCGCAAGGTCGAACAAGTACTGCGCGCGGCGGATGTGACCCCGCAGCAATACAACGTTCTTCGCATCTTGCGCGGAGCGCCGGAAGGTTGCCCTGCAGCGAGATCGGCAAGCGCATGATCACCCGGGATCCCGATATCACGCGTCTGCTCGACCGCCTGGAGAACCGTGAATTGATTTCGCGCAGCCGCGAGACCGAGGACCGCCGCACCGTGCTGACGCGCATCACTTCCGAAGGCCTTCGATTGCTCCATGATCTGGACGCTCCGGTGACCGAAGCGCACGAACAGCAACTGGGACATATGGGCAAGGCCCGTCTCCGATCGTTAATGGGATTGCTGGAAATCGCCAGAGAGCGCGCCGCCTAACTTTTTTTGAATCATTAGTCGTTATAACGATCATCTGTACAACAGGAGGTTTTACCCATGACAACGATCGCCGCACCCGCCACCACTACCTGGAAAATCGACCCCGCTCACTCTCACGCCCAGTTCAAGGTCAAGCACATGATGATCTCGAACGTGAAGGGCGAATTCAGCACACTGACCGGCTCACTCACCCTCGATGGCGACAACATCGCGAACTCCTCCGTCGAGGCCACGATCGATGCGACCACGATCAGCACGAGCGACCCGCAGAGGGACGCGCACTTGAAAAGCGCCGACTTCTTCGACGTGGAAAAGTTCCCCACGCTGAACTTCAAATCAACCAAGGTGTCGAAGAAGGGCGGGGAGGAGATCTCCGTCGCTGGCGACCTGACCATTCACGGCGTCACTCGCCCCGTCGTCTTCGCTGTGGAAGGCCCGAGCGCTCCGGCAAAAGATCCCTGGGGCAATACTCGCGTCGGTTTGTCCGCGACCAGCAAGATCAACCGGAAGGATTTTGGCCTGACGTGGAACTCGACGCTGGAAACCGGAGGCATCCTGGTCGGCGAAGACATCACGATCACGCTAGACGTGCAGTTCATCAAAGCATAACGGACATAGAACGCTGTCGTGGGTGCCCCACCCCTTGTCGCGCTTATGCGACAGAGCTTGCTCTAAGCGAAGCCGAAGGGGTGGGGTTGCTGAGTTCCTTTCACACCTATTTAGTCGCTTCCGCCCATTCCTGCTGACCGCGATGCAACAAAGCATCGCGGTCTTCAGCGAGAATCCAGCGCTGCTTGATCAGGCTGTCCAGCGCGCTGGTGAAGCGCCCCATGTAGTCTTCCTGGCTGGAGTAGCGCTCGGCAATCGACTGTCGCGGATCGCCTATCCGCTGCCTCTCGGCGGCGGTCTTCGGAAACGCGATGTAGGATCCCACGAATGCCACTCGTTGATCGGCCGCGCCAATCGTCGGATCCCGCAGCGCCCATCCGGTGTATGTGGCGAGAGGCACGGTAATCTCGGGCAGGTGCACACCATCACGGTCGTTGCCGTCAGCATCAACTTGTGGGACCAGCGTTGGGAAAGGCTCTCCAACTTTCGGCGGTTGAACGGACATAATCCCTTCTCGCCACCTCCGGCCGAAGTCCAGACGATATGCCGCGTTCGCCTCATGCGGTTTGTTCACTCCAGGAATTGCAGGGAAGGCCCATCCGCTAAGGGGTACGAGAGTCCCGTCCGATAGTTTCGGATAGCTGCTCGCCGGTGGCAGAGTGTTGCTGCGTACCCACGCGTCCAGGTTTGCGATCATGCTGCGCCAGAAGTACCGCACCGGCAGCGGAGATTGCGGCAACTGTGCCAGCAGGTCGCCTTCGCCCTTCGCCGGCGGCAAAGGCCCCGAGAAGTGCTGCAATCCTGCGAAGTGATAAATGCGCACGCTGTCTGAGATTGTCGCGTCCTGCTTGCCATCGGCGGTGATGTGAATCAATGCCGCTGCGCGTCCCCAATATTCATACGAGGTGTTGGAGAAAAAAATCTTGGGCACAACACTGTCGGCAACAGCGCGATCCAACAACCCACCCGACTCTCCCGTGATGGGATCTTTCTCCGGCAGGTCCGTGAATGGAAAAACATCGGTGGGAAAGAAAACGGCGGACGTCGGCTGCGCGTCGCGCGATGGCTGCGCGAAACGATAGTTAAAGCTCCCGCGCCCCGCGCCTCCCACGTGAGCCAGGACGCCATCCAGCGCGATGCGCCCGTCTTCATCAGCGTTGAATCCCTCATACAGAAAGGTGCGAAGGAATCTTCCGTTTTGCGAGATACCTTCGCCGTAGACACGTTTCACCGGAGTGACTGCGTCCGCGGCGTGCTTCGCATACGATGCGAAATCACGGAAGGCCGCGAAGCCTCCTCCAGCTACGACGGGATCGGCGACGACGTAAACGAGTTCATAGAGCTTTCCCGGCTGAAAGCCGCCATTCAGATGGATGTATCGGTCGCTCGGCGACACTTTGCCATCCACGTTGTGAGCGAATTGCCATTCGGAGCGGGGAATGATGTTGCGCTTTCCGTCTCGCGAGTCGCGCACGGTGAGAACGTTCCGTGGATCGTCGGGCGCCGCTACGGGATATTCACGGCCGCCCAATTTTCCCGTTATCCAGTGCCCAAGCGGAACTTCCGCCATCTCCTTCGACGGCGTGATGTCGCTGCGCAGCAAGCCAGTGATGGTCTTGCCTTTGAGTTTCGCGATGGGAGCGAAGAGGCGCAGAGCATCCTGACCGACAGCGTCCCACTGCCATCCCAGGCTTACGATCGTGAAGCCTTGCCGCAATAGCCATCCGTCGCCCGCGTCTTTCGCAGCATCCCAATCGCCTCCATCGACGATCGAAAGGATCCTCCCCTGCCCTCGGTTTGGATTTTCCAGGATCATCGATCCGTTGCCCTTACTTGGATCCTTCGGTCGGACCGCCATGAAGTCGGAGGAAAATTCCACCTCGCCATTCTTCAGATTCACTGCGTTGGCGAGATCAACGATGCGCTGATTCCGCGCGTTGGCGATGGGTAGAGAGAAGTACACGCGCCCGGTGATGCGTTCGTATACGCCGGCGTCGCCGAAGGACTGACCATTCAACACGTCTGTGCGAGAGGCAATCGCGACGCGCACGACGCGGGCAGAAATGGTGAGAGGTGAGAGGACGAATACGAGGAACACTGCCAGAGCAGGTGTACGCATGCGACGCAGAATAGCACGCGGTCACATGACGCAAGAGGACTGAAGCTATCCGCTCGAGGCCATCGATTCTGTCACGACTTCAACACGACCGAAGTCCTCGACGCGCCTGCCCTTCAGTTTTTCCAAAACATAACCCAGCAAGGGACGGTCGCCGCGGCGAATCTGCTGGAACTCGACACCCATCCCCAAATTTTCGACCAGATATTTCACCTGAGCCTTGATGGTGACGCTGACGTCGAACATATTCAGCATGAGCCGGAAGTGCGCGCCGGGAGCCAGTTCTGCCATCACCGCCAGCCGCGCACCATATTCCGAAATCTGCTCGACTTCTCCGGCGACTCGCTGAGCCCCATCCATCATTTCGGCCTGGCCCTCCGCGTAGAACCGCGGACGGCGGCGACGGTTCGGTTCAGCCGCAGCCAGGCGCGATAGTGGAGCGCCTTCATAGATCAGATGCTGGTATTGCTCTCCCAGGTGCTTCAGCTCTTCTTCCCACGGCGTCCGCCCTTCCATGCACTGCACCGTAAACTGCCCCCGCAAAGGCGAAGTGGGATCGGCGGACCAGATCACGCGGCACATAGCTTTCGAGCGTCCGCGCTCGACCAGGATGACGTCCCCGACATTGACATCGCGTCCGCCGAGCAGTCGCGCGCCTTGCGGGTGAATGTCATAGGTGCAGGCAATCTCAGTTGGCCCGCGGCCTTCTTCGCCAACCAGGCTCCAGCGCACCGGCAAAGCGAGGTGAAGCAGTTTCCCCGTCAGGAGCCCTTGTTCCGTGGATGAGTCGATTTTGTTCTGCAAGAAAGCCTCTTCTGCGTGAGGCCAAGTTACCAGTACATGTCCTACCAGACAATGTACCCTCGTAATCTGAGTAATGGTTACTGAGTGCGATTACCAACGGGGAAGAGTGCATAACGCGGGATGGGTTGCCATGGAACACCCGTTAAGAGTTCCCGCTTGCAGGATTTCGGTGAGTCAGGGAAGATTGATGGCATCCGCTGGTTCTGTGAGGTTGTCTTTGCTGAAATCGCCCGCGCGTGCGCTCTCTGCTTCTGCTGCTAAACTGCGCCTGCTCAAGAAGCTGCGTTGCACGCTGCGCTTCGAAAAGAAAGCATGGGAGTCGGGCGCGCTCCGTGTTGCGGGCGTCGATGAGGTAGGTCGAGGGTCGCTCTTCGGATGCGTCGTAGCAGCGGCCGTCATTCTCGATCCGTCGTACCGCGTGCGCGGCTTGCGCGATTCCAAGCTGCTTCCGGCGGAGCGGCGTGAGGTACTGGCGCAGCGAATTCGTGAGCATGCCATTGCATGGTCCATCGCGGCGGTGGATGTGGCGCGCATCGACCAGATCAACATCTATCATGCGTCGCGAGCTGCCATGAGGGAAGCCGTGTTGAAACTCGCTCCGGCTGCGGATCACTTGTTGATCGACGCGATGAAGGTTGACTGCGACCTGCCGCAAAAAGCCATCATTCATGGCGACGCGCTGTCGGCGTCCATTGCGGCCGCGTCGATCATTGCGAAAGTAGAGCGCGACCGCATGATGTGCGAGTGGGACGCAATCTTTCCCGAGTATGGCTTGGCTTCACACAAGGGATATAGCACTCCAAAGCACCTGGCCGCGTTGCGAGAATTTGGCCCGACGCCATTGCATAGGCAGTCGTTCGCCCCGGTCTGGCAGAATCCTGTGCCGCAGGAAGCCTTTGCCTTCATGGACGACGATGCTCTATTGCCTGAAGGCATGGTCGCGGTTTCGGTTGAGGATCTGGCAGGGTGACGCGGCTCGTAGCGTTTTACACAGTGTTCCTTTGGGAACACTTGTCTTACACAAATGTACGTACAAAATGAAAGAAATGACTTCTCGACAACAACTTAGCAAGACTTCCAAGAAACGTGGGACGCGTCGGTCCAAGGTGAAATCCGCCCGTCCGAAGAAGCCAGCCAAGGCCTTGACGCTGATGGCATCCGCGGGCGCGCGGCGAAAAGCTCCGTTTGAGGACTCGATGGAGTTTTATCGACCGCTGAAAAAGCCCATCACGTTGCGCCTTGATGCCGACGTCCTCGCGTGGTTCAAGAAGGATGGACGCCGCTACCAGACGCGGATCAACCAGGCTCTGCGCAAGGTAATGAATAGAGAGCGGAAAGCGCCACAATAGGATTTTCTTTGCTTCAGGCTGGCAATTCATTCGTTCTCGCGATCAGTGTTCCATGCTGACGCTTAAATCTTGAATCAGCTTTGTATTTTTCTCCAGCGCCCGCTGGAGAATTTCTGTTTGCTGTTTTGCCACAGGCCAGTCTTGTTTTTCTACGGCTTCGGTCAGGCCGGGTAGTTCTAGATGCGCATAGGTGAATCTCGCTCCGTAGAGCATGTGCTTAAACCATGGACGTCCGGGGATGCCGTCGGGATTCAGCCAGTTGCGTTCGACTTGCATCATGCCGTGGTTGAGCGTCGCCGCGAGTTGCGAGTCGAGCTTGCCGGTCGCTAGTCTTGCCGTCACTTGATCGTCGAGCGTTTTGCCTGCCGCTTCGAAGGCATCGATTCGTTTCCCGATTGCGGTGAGGTCGAGGTGGGGTTCGTTCTGAGAACTCCCTGATACGCCGCAGGTCGCGCAGGCTGCGTTGGGGTCCTTCGCTCCGCTCAGGATGACAGAACTATTTTTGCTTGCTAGTTCGTTGACGAACTGGCGGATGTTGCTGGCGTAAGTGGCGAAGTTGAACGGCAGCAGATCGGCGTTCGCGAGCCGGAGCGCGGTGACTCCCCAGAGCTGAGACATCAGCGTGTGATACCGGTACCCCGGATCGCCGAAGTGATTCATCCAGTAGAAATCGTCGTAGGCGGAGTGGTACACGCCGTAGTCGCCTTCGAATCCCAAGCCAATCACGGGCATGCCGATGAAGTTGAGAAAGACGGTATGGTCACTCCCGCTCCCGATGCGCGTGTCGGCAAGGGTTGAGCCAGCCGCGCCGGAGTTGAACGGGCCGGAGGTCTTATTCTCTTCTCGTTCTTTTGCGACCGTGGCTTTCCACGCATCGTAAAGAAGTTTTCCGGACGGATCGTCGAGCGAACGAGTAGCTTCTTCCAGCATGGGAGCGAGTGACGCGACTGCCTGTCCGTGGAATTCCGGTCCTGACGTCGCCTCGTCAACGTTGATGTACGCGACGGCTTTCGTGCGGAGTTCGTCGGCGAACTGCTCCCCCCACTCCGTCGAGCCAGTGAGTCCGACTTCCTCGCCGTCCCAGCTACAGACGACGAGTGTGCGGCGCGGCCTCATGCCCTGTTTTGCAAGTTGGCCAAGCGAGCGTGTGAGTTCCATCATCGACGCGGTTCCGCTTGAAGGATCGACGCCGCCGAAGACCCAGGCATCGCGATGGTTGCCGAGCACAATCCATTCGTCCGGAAGTTCTGTTCCGCGAATACGGCCCTCGACGACGTAATAAGGTTGAGTGCCATTCTCCATTTCAATCTTCAGGTGAGCCTTCACGCGCTCGCCGCCAAAGTGGTACTGGAAAGGCAGTCCCCCTTGCCAGTTTCCTGGAGCGAGCGGACCGTCCATATTTTCAAGCAGCGGTTTCGCATCGTGCCACGAGAGCGGCAGCGCCATAATTTTGGGGATGGATACGGCTTCTTCAACCGGAATTCGCTTCGCGCCGGGAACGGACGCCCATCCCGGAGTGAGGGGATCGCCGGGAACCATGAAGTCGTACGTGATGGCGCCGCGCTGGATGTGATATTCGGAGCCCCATGGGCCGTCGGGATCGACTGTTCCTTTCTTGTATCCATCTTCTTGTGGATCGCTATAGACGAGCATTGCGGCCGCACCCTCGCGTTGCGCAGTGAGCGCTTTGAATCCGCGATAGCTGTAAGGATTGGAATAGCGCACGAGGACAATCTTGCCTTTTACGTTGATGCCGTTCTTGCGCAGTAGGTCGTAATCCTCCGGATTGCCGCTGTGGGCGTAGATCACAGGAGCAGTCACGTCCCCTGAGGTTGACATACCGAGCCACGCTTGGCTGATTGCGGGATTCTTTGAGTCTGTGTCTGCCTCAAGCGGAGTCTCGCGCAGCGATGCTCGATAGTGCGATGGCGCGATCATTTCCAGTTCGGCACTCTTGGGGCTAGTTCCGTAAACGTCATAGCGTCGGATGATGATGTCTTCGAGACCTTGCTTCTTCCATTCATCGGCGATGTATTCGGCGAGTTCGTGATTGCGAATCGATCCGGCGACGTGGGGTTCCTGGGTGAAGATACGGTGCTGGCGTCGCTCTTCGTCAGGATTGGGAATGGATTTGAATTTCGATTCGACCGCGGTTTCACGGGCTGCGGAAGCAGGAGTGAAGCCGAGGATGGATTGAGCCGGAGCGACCGTGGAAGAAAGGATGACGATCGAAAGCACTGCAGCGTAAGTGGTCATGGGTCGGTGGAAAGCCGCGAACATGCTAACAGGGAGATGCGCCGGTTGTGCGGGGAGTAGCAGTTGGCTGCGGGTTCGCTCTTGTCGACCGCATTGCCGACTGATGCGCATCGTCAGTCCGTCGGAGGGCTTGCGCCCACCTCAGGATGACAACTCGAATCATCATCCAGTGGTGTTGTCATCCTGAGCGGCGGCGGAGCCGGCGGGAAGGACCTTACGTCGTCGGCCAGCATCGATGTCGTGGATGGGGATGGTTGCGGTGCATGCAGCGTGCTGGATCTCGTCGACTGCATTGCCGGTCCATGGGCCTCGTCAGGTCCCTCGGAGGGTCTTCGTCCCTCCTCAGGATGACAAGATTAATTGGTCAGATTCTTAGTTATCTTGCGATCTGGCTGATAGCGGTGGCGTTGATACCATCCATAGCTCAGGTCGCGCCATTTCCTATTCGCAGATTCGATCAGTCTGACCTTCTGATCTCGCCGATAGGCTTTCAGCTCTTTTTCTCGGCGGATCGCTGTCATAACGCACTCGTGTCGTTCGAAGTAAACGAGCGCAGTGACATTGTATTTGGCTGTGAATCCGCCGAGAGCGTGGGTCTTGTGCTGGAAGACACGCTGTTCGATGTTACTTGTCACTCCTATGTAGAGGACGCGTCGCTGGCTCGCGAGGATATAGACGTAGTAGGTCTTCTGCTCGGATAAAGGGTGCTGAGTCGGGGGAGGCCAATGCTGTGATGGATGTCACAAGTCGGCTCATTCACGTTCCAGATTGGATATTGCCAGGTTGTCATCCCGAGCGGCGGCGGAGCCGGCGGGAGGAGCTTACGTCAGCCGGCCAGGTTCGATGTTGTGGATGGGAATGCCCGCGGCGCACGGAGCGTGCGGGATCTCGGCGACTGTATTGCCGCCTTATAAGCATCGTCGGGTCCCTCCGAGGGCTTGCGCCTCCTCAGGATGACATCTGCAATTTTCTATTTCGCTTTCAGGATCTCGCTTAGCAGATCCGGTTTTGAGTCGTCGCGGGTTAGGTGCGGATACATTTCTCCGCCGTGGTAAGCAATTTTGAAAGTCTTGAAGTAGTCTGCGTTCTCGACCAGCAAATCGATCGTCACGCTGCTGTCTTTCGATGCGCGGATTGCATCGCGCAGAACTTCGGAAGAAAATTTGCGTCCGTTGACAGCGATTACTTTCATTCCCGGCCCGATCCCAGCTTTGGCGGCGGGCTCTCCTTCAATAGTGTCGATCACCGCGCCTTCGTCACTCAAAACCAAACCGAATGCAGAAGCTGCGGCGACGAAGTGGTGCGCGCCAGCCGCGGTGCTCAGCATCTCCGAAGGAGTGTTGCTGTAGGTGACCTTCCATCCGCTGCTCTCGATTCCGCCGAGGGGCGCGCCAGGGCCGTGGTTGGTGAGGCGCTCCGTCCAGAAGCCGCGCCAATCGTAGGCGACGGTTTGATTCAGCGCATTCACGATGTCGTCGAAGGTGTACGGTTTCACGGCCGGCCCGGTCGTGGGCGCACCGTGAAAGAGGTGACAGAAATCGTCGATCGATTTCTTACCCTTACTTTGCTGGCGAATGATTACATCGACCCACAGCCAGTTGAGCGTGTCTTCGTCGTAGAAGTCGGTGCTGCGACGCCACGAGTACCAGGACTGCGGAGAGAAATAAAGTTGCGGCGCAGCGTCGGCAGTATCCTGCAGGTTGCGCCACTGGCGGCCCGGCAGATGATCGAGCGTGGCGGCGGTGATGGCCAGGTCATCGCGATCCTGATCGACGCTCAGTAGTCCGCTGCGCGCGCTCAGAACCCAGCCAAGATAATTTGTGAGTCCTTCGTACACCCAGAGAAGGTCATCCTGCATGGTCTGCTGATAATCGGGCGTGGCGAGATCGGCGGGACGGCGAAACTTGCCATTCCACGAGTGCACATATTCATGCGGCAGCAAACTCGCAGAAAGTTTGCGCGAGGCTTCATCGACCAACGCGCGTTCGTCGACGCGGCTGTCGTCGGACTCATGATGCTCAAGGCCGAAGTGCGCGACGTGATCGCTGAGCGTGTAGAGGAAGTGATAGTCACGATAATGGTGCGCGCCGAAAAGCTTCTGCGCCTGGTCCACGAGGCTCTTGTAGTGCTCCCAAACTTCGGCGGGAGCATCGAGCGCGGCCGCGCTGTCGGCTGCGATGTCCATCTCGGTTGGAGGATCTTGCGCAAGCGGCACGACCTTGAGAAATTCTCCGGTAATTACGGGAGAATCGACCAGCGTGGTCAGCGAAGCCGGAGCGAAATGAATCTCATTGCCGTTCTGGCTGGCGATGGGAAGAGGCGTACCGAACTTCCATCCCTCGGGAATTTTCAGCGAGGCTGTGTAGTTGATGTCGTCGGATTTGTAATCCTTGGGATAAAGAAGAAGCTGATTCCAACTGATAATGGCAAGCTTGTCGGTGGCCGAGGAGCCGGAGGAGAATCCGCCTTCAAACGTCGCGGGAGATAGGAAATCGAGTTCGGCTTCGATCTCGATCACTCCGGCGGGAACTTGCACGTGGATGGTGAAGCCGTCGTCGAGCGCCCGGCGCCACTTTAACGTTTGACCGTTAGCTTTGAAGAACAGTCCAGCCATGTCGTCGACGGGGCCGTCAGGGGCGTGCTCGCCGGGAATCCATTTCGGGTAGTAGAGAGTCAGGTCTCCGGCAGCGGCTGGAATCTTCATCGAGGCGTGGAAGATTTTGCGCGTAGCGGACGTAGCATCGACAAGAATGGTGACATTGGGCGCGGCGCACCACGCCGAAATCGACGACATGGCGAAGCAGAAAATTCCAAGGATTCTTGATGTTCGCATCTTGCTCAGAGCTCCGAATTGAGTGAACGCAATCCACATCGCGGCAGAATTTACGACTATAGCAGCCGCAGTGCTAGCATGTCTCAAATCCAAGGACGCGCAATGACCGTAGGCTTTCCCGTAGTCGTCTCTCTCGTCGGCGCAGTCGCCGATTTTTTCGTTTGGGCAAAGCTACGCAAATTCAAGGTGCGGCAGAAGGCCCCGGCTTCGCGCTCCCTCCTCACCATCGAAGAGAGGCAGCGAAAAATCACAGTCGCCGCCCGCATCGTTCTCGCATCGGCATGGTTCTTTCTCTTTTGCGCGCTCCTGCTTCTTTGGTTGGAAAATTCCAAGTGACGGGTGCGCTGGTATCATGCGGCTAATGTCGCGGCGCGGAAAATTCATAACGTTTGAAGGGCTCGATGGAACGGGCAAGAGCACGCAGATGCGGAAGCTCGCCGCGGCGCTGCGCGATGCGGGCTACAAGGTATTGGAGACACGCGAGCCCGGCGGCACCGCGACGGGAGAGAAGATTCGCAAGATTTTGCTCGATTCGGGAACGGCGGGGCTGGATCCGCTGTCGGAGATGGCGTTGATGTTTGCATCGCGGGCGCAGCATATTGCCGAGGTGATTCAGCCTGCGTTGACTGCGGGAAGCATCGTCCTTTGCGACCGCTTCACGGATTCTACAGAGGCGTATCAGGGACACGGCAGGCGGCTGGGAAGCGAGGCGGTGCTCGAGTTGCATCGAGTGCTGTGTGGAAACCTGCAGCCGGATTTGACGCTGCTCTTGGATTCAAATCCGGGTGCCAGCGTGAGCCGGGCGCGCCGGCGCAACCAGCGAAATTCGAAGACCGCCGGGCATAGCGATGAGAACAGGTTTGAGCAGGAGACACGGTCGTTTTTCGGACGCGTGCGCGAAGGATTTGCTGCGATCGCGAAGCGCGAGCCTAGCCGCGTTGTGATGGTCGACGCGCGAGGAACTCCGGCGCAGACGAACGCGAAGATTCTTGAAATTGTTTCCCGAAAGACTGGCGTAAGTGCAGCGAGGTAAGGTGCACGATGGCTATTGACCGTCGCAAATTCCTGGGAGATGCCGCGCTCGCCGTGGCGGCCGCGAAAATTCTTCCGAGCCCTTGGTCACAGGCCGCGCAGAATTTGCCAGTTCCTGCTGAGGGTGAACACAAGAAAGCCTATGGCTCCGGATATTTCGGAGAATGGATCCAGGATGAGTTCGGCCTGCCGGCTTTTCATTACACCTGCGATCAGATACACGATCCCAAAGCTGTGACGGAAGTAAATCCCGGCATGCTGGGGCCTACCGAGCATATCCACCAGGTAGGTAACGATCGGATTGTGGCGATCGTTTCGAACTACGGCCAAGTGCGCGTGCGCCAGGATGAGGGCGCTCCGAAGTTTCTGAATGACTATGCGCCCGAGCGCGGATGCTTTGCAGGCGGCTTCGGATATTTGACGGGTGGAACGTCTGAGCTCAGCACCTTCTATCCGGGGAATGCGGATAGTTTTGACCGCATCTTTGGCATTGGATATTTCCGGAAGAAGGTTGCTGGACAATCACGCGCGATCGATCAGGTCATCTTCGCACCGTTTGGCGATGATCCGGTTCTTCTCTCGCAGGTCACGATCCGCAATACCGGTACAAGCGAAGCGCATCTGCGATGGATCGAATATTGGGGATGCCAGGTTTACCAGTTTTCTTTCCGGCCGTTTTTTGAACTGTACGGTGGAAAGAACATGCACGAGATGAGGCGCGATTTTGGGGCACGCTTCGAGCATCGTTTTCAGGCGCTGGATGCCGGCTCTGGGCTGATGGAGACGAAAAAGTTTCTCGGGCGGGACTCAGCGGAAGAGAAGCTGTTTCAGGGAGTCGTGGCGTCGTTCGAGAAAGATCCGAACGTGTTCTTGACTCCTCCCGATCCGAAAGCCCCGAAAGACGCGGACTTCGACGACCTGAATCCTCCGCCGACATTTCTGGTTTCGCTGGACGCTCCGGCCAGCAGCATGACGACCAATGCCAAGGCATTCTTCGGATCCGGGGGTGTAACGCGGCCCGCTGGATTAGAGCATGAACTCGATGGAGATCTTGGACAAACTGGGCCGGAGAGCGGCTTGTTGCTTGAGCGCAAATTTTCCCTGAAGCCGGGTGAATCGAAGACGCTGACATTTTTGTACGGCTACCTTCCGGTGGGCGCCGATGCGAACTCGCTCGTCGCGAAGTATCGCAGAAGCGCACCGACTGCCCTGCGGGAGTCGAGCGGCGAGTGGAAGCGTCGCGGACTGCGGTTCAGCACTCCGGAGGAGCCGTGGGTCGAGCGGGAAGTGGTGTGGAATCACTACTGCCTGCGCAGCGGCTTTACCTACGACGACTTCTTTCAGCAGCATGTAATCTCGCAGGCCAGCATTTATCAGTATGTAATGGGATTCCAGGGAGCGGCACGCGATCCGCTGCAGCATGCATTGCCATTTCTATTCAGCGATCCGGATCTGGTGAAAGAAGTCCTCCGCTATACGCTGGCAGAGGTGCGGCCTGACGGGTCGATTCCTTACGGCATCGTGGGCCACGGCTTGCCCATGCCTTCGACCAGCGATAATTCCAGCGACATGCCGCTGTGGCTGATCTGGGCCGTCAGCGAATACGTGCTCGCCACTCGCGACCTGGCATTTCTTAAGTCTGAGGTTGTGACGAAGTATGGAGACAATCCAGGGCGCAGTTCCGTTCGCGATCTTCTGGCGCGCTGTTACCGTCACCTTACTGACGACGTCAAGACCGGCGAGCACGGCCTCATGCGCATGCTGCAGGATGATTGGAACGATGCGCTGGTCAATGCCTGGGTGCCGCAGGCAGAAGGCAAAGCGGTCGTGGAGAAGGGCGAGAGCGTTCTGAACTCCGCGATGGCAACTTACGTGTACGACTATTACGCGCAATTGTTGAGTTATGCGGGAGAAGGTGATGCGGTCGCGTCGCCGATTCGGGCGCGGGCGGAAGAACATCGACAAGCGGTTCGCGGACAGTGGACGGGCGAGTGGTTCCGCCGTGCATGGCTCGGACCAGACCATGGCTGGCTTGGCGAGAAGTGCTTATGGATCGAGCCGCAGCCGTGGGCGCTCATCGCAAAAATTCCAAACGCGGAGCAATCGCGCACCTTGGTCGCGAGCATCGATCGCGAACTGCGAAAGGTTTCTGCTATTGGAGCGATCCAGCTGAGTGAAGGGCCTGATCAGGTGCAGCACGGCCTGTGGCACGAGGAGCCGGGAACGCAGTCGAATGGCGGCGTCTGGCCCTCGCTGAATCAGACGCTGATCTGGGCACTGGCGGCGGTCGACGGCGCGATGGCGTGGGATGAGTGGAAGAAGAATTCCTTTGCGCGGCACGCAGAGGTCTATCCAGATATTTGGTACGGCACATGGAGCGGTCCCGACGTGCTGAACTCGAAACTCAGCAAGCAGCCCGGAGGTACTACTGGCGGCAAGCCATTCGGATGGACCGATTTCCCGGTTTTGAACATGCACACGCACGCCTGTCCCCTTTATTCCTTGACCAAATTGCTGGGACTGGCATTCACGCCATCGGGTGTGAGCCTGGCGCCCTCGCTGCCACTCGCTAGCTTTCGCTTTGAGTCGCCCTTACTCGGAGTGATTAAATCGGCTCGAGGGTATGAGGGTTGGTACAACCCCGGGTCGCGAGGTGAGTACAGCGTGCGTCTGAAATTCTCTGCTGAAGAGACCAAGCGCCGGTGGCGCTTTGAAGTTGGCGGGAAGAGAGTTGATGTTCCTGCGAATGCAGGATTCATCGAGATGCGAGGATCGGGCGGCGGAGGGGATCCTTTGCGTTGGTCGGCTGGCGAGGTTTCTTAAGTGATTAAGGCTGATTACCTCCGGACCTTCGCGGTCTCCGCGACCTTTCTTCGCGTTCTCAGCGTTAAAGGGTAGGATTACCGCGGAGGACGCCGAGGTTTGCGCCGAGTTCGCTGAGAAGTTCTTTCGTTGAGGGTCTCGGAAACCGTGAAGGCTAGCACGGGTGCAGGTTGCAGAGATCCTTCGCTTTGCTCAGGATGACAGGCGTCTTTTTCATGGGCGAATGCTAAAAGCCAAGAGCTAGAAGCTAGAAGCTAGAAGCTAAGTCCCACGAACTATGTTTTCTGATTTCCAAGGCAATGCCGAGATTGTTCATCGCTTGCGCGACATGCTGGCGCGCGATCATTTTCCTCATGCGGTTGTGCTGGCCGGAGGGCAGGGCTCGGGCAAGTACACTCTCGCGCTGATGCTGGCGCAGACGTTGAACTGTCTGACTCCCCCACAGTCGGACGGGCTGCCGGATTTTTGCGGGACTTGCGCCAATTGCACGCGCATCGGGCAGGCGCGTGATCTCGATGCCCGCTTTGCCGAGGCCGTGGACGCGCGCGAGAACCTTCGCGAGACAGACAAGAAGGAAACTCGGCTTTTTGTGCAGACCCATCCTGACGTGTTGGTCATTCCTCCCGATCCTCCGCAGATGATGATCAAGGTCGACCAGGTACGGCGCGTCATCGAGACGATTTATTACCGTCCGGGGCAGGGCAGGGAGCGGGTCTACATCTTCACCGACTCGGCGTTTATGAAGGAGGCGGCGAACTCGCTGCTGAAGGTGTTGGAAGAGCCTCCGGATTTCGCCACGATTTTTCTGTTGACCGAGAATACCGGTGAATTGCTGCCGACGATCCGATCGCGCTCGATGGTCTTTACTTTAGGAGCCCTCAGTTCCACCGAAATTGAGCAGGATCTGGAGAAGCATCATCCCGAGTGGAAAGCTCCGCAACGGGCGCTGGTGGCGCGGTTGAGCGAAGGAGCAGTTGGACGCGCGCGCGGCTTCGATCTGGAAGCCTACGTCTCCGCTCGCGATCATGCCTTGGCGATCCTGAAGTCGGCGCGTGGCGGAGAGCACAGCGAACTCTTCAAAATTACGGAGTCGTACCGTCCCGGAGCCGAGGGGCGGCAGAAAATTGAGGCGCTCATCCGGACAATGTATTCGTTGTTACGCGATCTCGTGTTTATCGATTCAGGAGCGCCGGAACTGATTCGCAACACCGACATTTCGCCCGAGTTGAAGCGGCTGGCAGAGACTGCGGATTTTGCCTGGATCACGGCGGCGTCGGACAGATTGGCCGACGTCGAGCGCGGGATGCGAAGGAATCTGCTGCGGTCGTTGTCTCTGGACGCGTTTGCGGCGGCGCTCGAGAAATAGCGCGCATCTACGCCGCAAGTTCGGTATGCAAGAACGTTCACCTTGCGCTGCGAAAAAAGCATCATTAGAATCCCGCAGCTATAAGAGATCCTTCTCCTGCGTCGATTTCCAACCCTAGGCCCTGCAGGAGAACCCCAGGTCTTCAGGAGAAGTCGATATGCAGTCGCAGAACCTCCTTTCTTTGTTTTCACGCAAAGTGATTTCCGCTTTCGTGATAGTGCTATTCGCGTTCGGCGCCGGTGACTTGTTCAGCCAGACAGAAAGCGTGGTTTATCGCTTCCGCAGCGGAGCCGACGGCTCCAATCCGCGGGCAACAATGCTCGCGGATAGCGCGGGAAACCTGTATGGAACGACAGAGTTCGGTGGCGGAAGCCTGAATTGCGGAAGCACTCTGCAAACGGTCATCGGCTGCGGGACAGTTTTCGAGATCACTTCTCAGAACGGCCATCTCATCGAAACCGTCCTTTACACCTTTACCAATGGCACTGATGGCGGACAGCCATACGGCGGTCTCGTTTTCGATCAAGCGGGAAATCTGTATGGAACCACGGTGTCCGGGGGCGCCCACAAAGTCGGCACCGTGTTCCAACTGATGAAACCAGCGTCGGCCGGCGGTTCGTGGACTCTGAACGTGCTCTACGACCTCACCGCCTATAACAACGGGTATCCGATCTATCCGGCCATCGACAAGTCCGGGAACATTTATTTTGAAGAATCCGAGGGAGGCACTGTTGGGATCGGCGCCGTTTCGGAGCTTAGTCCTCCCACCACACAAGGCGGCGCGTGGACCTACAGCCAGCTCTACTCATTTCCGGATTGGAGCCACGGGTCGTTGCCGATCGGCTCCCTCACCTTCGATCGGTCGGGGAATCTTTATGGCGTCACTGCCAACGGCAGCGACACAACTCAGTGCTTCGGGTACGGATGCGGAGTGGTCTTTGAATTAGCAAAGCCTGCGACCAAGGGCGCCGCCTGGACGGAAAACATCATCTATGCGTTCCAGGACATGCCAGACGGCAATCACCCTTACTCCGGAGTGATTTTCGATGGCAGCGGGAATCTCTATGGCACGACGCAGGAGGGAGGGACATTTGGATCCGTGTTCGGCGGCTATGGCACGGTCTACAAGTTGACCCCACCCGCTCAGGCGGGCAATCCTTGGACTGAATCTGTGCTCTACAGTTTCTCCAATGGTGATGATGGGGAGGGTCCGAGGGCCGCTGTTATCCGCGATGCACGCGGCAATTTATACGGCACTACCGTTATCCCTTCCGCGTTTGAGCTTTCTCCACCGGCTGTTGCCGGCGATCCGTGGGTTGAAACGACGCTACACAATTTTCATGCGGATGGAGTGAGTGACATCTTCGCAGGGCTCACATTCCGATTTCCGGGTGGCGGAACAATCTATGGAGCGACGCTGGACGGTGGAACCAGGAGTTACGGCACGATTTTTCGCATCAATCCGTAAGATCAGAGAGCTTTAAGTTCCCCCCTTCTGATGTCATCCTGAAGAGGGCGGCAGCCCTCTGAGGGACCTGACGAAGCCTGTGCAGTGGCAATGCTGGAGGCGGGAATCTGGGGCTGCTTGCGGCGTTGGTCGCCCCTTCTACCGCGTTGGTGCTTTCGATTGTCGTAAGGTCCCTCACCTCGGCTTTGCCGCGGTTCAGGATGACAAGCTTTAGGAATTCTCTCTCCCGAGGTTGAAGTCCGGCACCGCGCCCTCTCCCTGACTGCCCATGGTAACCTACTCAAACGTTACCTCTGGCATCTCCGACAGCTCTTTTCGAGTGTTCTAATGGGCTTAGATTTCAGGAGCTTGCGGAGAATTACTCCGGTGGTTCTACTCCCTTAGGAGAGATTGCCGGGTCCCAGACCCCCGCCTATAATCGGTCTACTCTGGTAGATGATTCTCCGTCAGGTTCCGGGTAGAACGCGGGAAGGGTGTGGTTTGTCCAACGGATCCTTTCCGGAAAAGGTTCGGTGAAAGGGAAACGCCCGGATTATGCGAAAGCGCCTGCAACTCGCATTGATGCTGACGGCCACTACGGCAATCGCGACCTCCTTTCTTCTGACTACACCCCCAGTGTGGGCGGCCGATGGTGAGGGCCGCACGACGGCAACCGCGTCCTCGCAGGGAATCACCACGACCGAAGAGCATGGACGCAAGATCTACGTGAACCAAGACGAGATCGTTTCGCGTGGAAAGCCGGCCGCTGCCCCACAACCGAAGCGTTCGGGACTTGTGTACTGGAGCAGCAAGGAAAATCGATGGAAGCCAGTTCCGTCGGCGAATACAGCGTCGATGCAGGCCGCCCGCTCGGCGGCGGCTGAGGTCAGCCAGTTCTACGCACATGATTCCAATCAGTCGGCGAATGCGAAGATCGTTGCCGCGAATTCGCGCGGGCATCAGGCTACGCAGGACGAAGTCGACAACTCTATCGTGATGGCGGCGGCGCGACACAACGTGGATCCAAACCTGGTGCGCGCGGTCGTGAAAGTCGAATCCAACTTCAATTCCAACGCAGTTTCGCGCAAGGGCGCGATGGGCCTGATGCAGTTGATGCCCTCGACCGCGCGCTCCTTGAATGTGAAGAACCCGTTCGATCCACAGCAGAATGTGGATGCCGGAGTGCGGCATCTGAAGCAGTTGCTCGAGAACTACAATGGCGACGTGAATCTGACCCTGGCGGCTTACAACGCAGGTTCCGGCGCAGTACGGCGCAGTTCGGGCGTTCCGCGCTACGCGGAGACCCAGAACTACGTTCGCCGCATCACCAATCTTTACTACGGCGGAATCAATCTGGCTCCAGCAGGCCTGGCTCACGAACCCGTGCGGGTGCAACGGGATGCGCGAGGCGTCCTTTACATCAGCAACACGGATTAGGTTGGCGGCATCTGTTTCTGTAAGCAGTACAGGTAAACTTTAGAAATCTCTCAGGTA
Organism: uncultured Acidobacteriota bacterium; assembly: GCA_963819455.1. GTDB lineage: Bacteria > Acidobacteriota > Terriglobia > Terriglobales > Acidobacteriaceae > Sulfotelmatobacter. The sequence goes on along the minus strand of CAWFWF010000001.1, from coordinate 1,238,579 downwards.
CCTAGGCAGTTCAACTGCAACGACGGATCTTGACAGTAACGGACCGGCGACCTTGAAAATGAAATCAAGCCAGCGTTGTTTACGCTGGGGAGCGCTGCTGTTGGCGGTGGCTCTCTCTGGCATGCCCGCGTACGCCCGCGCGCGGCATAGTGAATCGTGGGCGCGCGAGCGCTTCGCAGCCGCTGACCGCATGCGGGAAGCCTTGAATGGGCGTCCTGCGGCGGAACGCACGCGGCGCGACTACCAGCGCGTCATCAATGCCTATCGCAGCGTGTATTTCGGCGCGCCAGCGTCTTCTAAAGCTGATCCCAGCGCCGTAGCCGTGGCAGAGACCATGGTCGAGATGGGGCGCCGCTTCGACGATGACAAGATTCTGAATGGCGCCATCGCGCAGCTGAAGTTTCTGCGGAAGGAATATCCCGGCAGCAGATACCGCTGCGACGCCCTGTTCACGATCGGCGAAATCTATAAGGACGATCTGAACGATCCGGAGCAGGCGCGCGTTGTCTTCGACGAATTCCTGCATCGCTATCCGCGAAACCGCCTGGTGGATGACGCGCAGGATGCGATTTTGGAACTGGATCGCGCCGCCGCGGCGCAGGCGAAGAAGGCAAACGGAAAGAAAAAGGTCGGCAGAGAAGTTGCCGGCACCGGCGGTGTTCACAAGAGGCAGGAGCCGGTTAAGGACCAGAATCAAGACAACGACAGCGAGGCTGCCGACGTCGAGACCAGAGATGCCAGCGCTCGTCCGAATGACAGCATCGCGACGTCGTCCGGACATAGCAGTTCGCGAGTTGCGCGGGTCACGGCGATCCGGCACTGGTCCACTCCGGACTACACGCGTGTCGCGATCGACCTGGAAAATGAGATCAAGTTCGGCTCGCAGCGGATCGATCATCCCGACCGAATCTTCTTCGATCTGCGCGGCACCGCGCTGGCGTCTACGTTGGTGGGGAAGAGTTTCGATGTGGACGATGGCTTCCTGAAGAAAATCCGCGTGGCGCAGTTCGCGCCGGGACGAACGCGGGTTGTGCTCGAGGTTGACGATCTTTCCAGTTACAACGCCTTCTTGCTGCCGAATCCATACCGGCTCATCATCGATATTCACGGCAAGAACAATTCCAGAGTTGCGCGGAGCAAGAGAACGAATGCGGCGACGGTAGCGGACGTCGAGGCTCCTCCGAAAGTTGGGGCGAAGGCAGAGACTGACGCATCTTCGGAAACTGCGGTCCCGACATCAACGAAGGAAGAACTCAAAGCTGAGGCGGGAAAGGCTCCCGTTACCACGCAAGACGTGAATGACGAAGCCAAGATCCTGGCCCGAGGTGCGGCGGCTGCCACGGCAGGTCTGCCGGACTTGCCGAAGCACATCGACAACAAGAAAGAGATTCCGGCGCCTACCAAGGTGATCGTCGATAACGACGATGGAGACACGCCGGTGGACGCGGCCGAGTCGCACGTTCCCGTTCCGGTTCGGGCGCAAAGCAAGACGCCAACGAAACTGGTTTCGACGCGTAAGAGCGGGGGCAATAATGCGGACATGCGGGAAGCGCGGCCCACGGCGGGCGGCGATCGTTCTCTGATCCGCGCCTTGGGACTGAAGATCGGCAAGATTGTCATCGATCCTGGACACGGCGGCCACGATACCGGAACCATCGGCCCCAATGGCCTCGAAGAGAAAGACCTCGTACTCGAAGTCGGACGGCGGCTGGGCAAGATGCTCGAAACCCGCCTGGGTGCGGAGGTCGTCTACACGCGCAAGGACGACACCTTCATTCCCCTTGAGACCCGGACGGCCATCGCAAACCAGCAGCGCGCCGACCTGTTCGTCTCCATTCATGCGAACTCGAGCCGCGACCCGGATGCCCGCGGCGTCGAAACCTACTACTTGAATTTCACTTCTTCGCCGCAAGCCTTGGAAGTCGCCGCGCGCGAAAACGCAGTGTCGGAGAAGTCGATCTACGAACTGCAAGACCTGGTGAAGAAGATTGCGCTGAAAGAGAAGATCGAAGAGTCGCGCGAGTTTGCCGGAGATGTGCAGGAGTCATTGCACAGCGGGTTGGCTGCGAAAAGTCCCGCGATTCGCAACCGAGGAGTAAAGAAGGCTCCGTTCATCGTTTTGATTGGCGCCAACATGCCATCGATTTTGGCGGAAATTTCGTTCGTCTCGAATCCTGCCGACGAACATCGCCTTGAAACCAGTGAATACCGCCAGCGCATTGCCGATTCGCTCTATCGCGGTATCTCCAAATATGTCGATGGCCTCAGTGGCGTGAAGATGGCCAGCAAGATCGACAAAGCTGCGGGACAGTAAAACCTCTAACCTCGCCTGAACTTTTTTCCCGCGGCGAATCCCCAACCGCTGAATCGCTATTGCGAGATCTGGAACTGCATGTTCTGGTCCACCCAGAGTTGGGCCGGCGAGCCCGAGCCGTCGTCGCCCGAGCGAGTGGCAATCACCCGAAAACTGTCGGAGCCGGTCTGAATCTCGTAGCTATAGGGAGCGCGGACTCGAGGTACGGAGAGAGATTTGCCGGACATCAGATCGTCGAGGGAAGCGTATTTTCCTTCGAGGGCGAAGTATCCGCGTTCCGCTTGAGCGATCGTCAGCAGATCGGTGCGCACCTCGGTGAGGTTGACGGTTGTTTTCGGATTGCCTGTGCCGGTGGACGCGGTCGAGTGGGCGCAAAAGTAACCACCGACTCCTAGTCCAATCAATACCGTGAGAAAGCCGAACAGGCGAGCCATTCGTAGATTGGATCGCGAGGGGCTGAGGGCTGGCAAGTAACTGGAGGTCAGGACCATGCGGGGATCGGCCCCTGGAGGGATTCAGGCGAGTCGGGAGATTCGATGCTGTGGTCGAGATTATCCCAGCTACCCGCAGCGTGCGAATTCCCGCAAGCTGCTATGCCAACGTACTGGGTTAGTCGAGGTCAGGATCCGACAAAAAAGGCCATCGAGCTCGAGAGAGCCGATGGCCAGTGATGCGCTCGACACGAAATTGTTGCGGCGGAATCTATCGTTACTGGATCGCGCTGCCGACTTGCGAGAAGACGTTACCCGCGTTCGATCCAATGAGGCGGACGGTGCCAACGACGATGACTAGAATCACCGCGAGCATGACCGAATACTCGGCCACGTCCTGTCCTTGTTCATCCTGCCAGAGTTTGCGAAGTGTGTTGCCCATATTCTCCCCTGTTCTATGCAAGTCCGGAAGCTTGCGAGGCGGCCATCGGGCGGCCAGCGGTCTGCTGGTCGCCGAATCCTAACCCTCCCCATGCTTCTTTCTCTTGCGTTACTGCTTGCAGCCCGACCTGGAACTCCGAGGTTCCTTTTAACTTCTTGACCCACACGACGCGGAATTGCATCTTCCGCTGGCGGTAGAAAATTGTGACTTCCTCGAGCACGTTCAGCTCGCGGCGAATCGATCCCAACCGCGCCCCGGCTGCGGTTACATCCAGGGTGTGAACGAGCTCTTCAAACGAATTTCCGGCGACGTCTTTGCCCTTGATGCGCACCGGCAGAACCGCTTTCGTCCGACTTCCCCGGCGCTTGTTGGAATCAGCACTGCCTGATGGCATTCTGTCACCCGAAGCTAGTTTGCTCCTCCTTTGAGGGTCTGTGAATGGCTCTGACGTGTAGGTGTCTTCGGCACGAGGGTAACCAGCCGGTGAGGACTAAAGAGGCCTTGCTTTGTGTGTGTTGCATGGCCGCTGTCGGTTTAAGAAGGCAGGTTCTAAGGGTGTTCCTTGTGTGATCCCGGAAACCTTTGTGCGCTCGATGTGGTCTAATGAGCAGGGCCTTTGCGCCTATGTGCTCATGAAATTTCCCCGTTTTGCGGCTATTTTCGTCGTTCTGGCATGTATTTCCTCCGCTGTATTCGCGGCAAACCCGGTCCAGGCTTCACCGAGTGAGCCTCCGATTCTTCCGCAAAGCTTTGGAGGCTGGCAGATGAAGGGCACTGCTTCCAGCAGCACCGACGCGGCGAAGGCCGACTCTGCCAACTCTGCAGTGCTGAAGGAATACCGCTTCACCGATGTGGAAATGGCGACGTACGTTCGCGATGATGGGCGCACGCTGAAAGTGCGAGCTGCACGCTTCGCCGATGCATCCGGCGCGTTTGGGGCGTACACGTTTTACCTGAATCCTGCGATGACGCGCATGGATATCAAGGAGCAAGGCTCTTCGTCCGGGCAGCGAGTCTTATTTTTCCGCGGACAGATTCTGGTGGACGCCTCGTTCAGCGAAGAGTCTCCGATGTCGGGAACGCAGTTGCGCGAGCTGTCGGCGGCCTTGCCGCAGGCCAAGGGGAACAACGCGAATCTGCCTTCGTTCATCGAGTTTCTGCCGCATAGAGATTATGTGGCCAACACGCAGAAATACGTGATGGGACCAATCGCGCTGGCGGCTGTCGAGTCGTCTGTTTCCGCCGAGCAGGTCGATTTCGGCGCGAGCTCTGAAGTTTCCACCGCGCATTACAGCACCGCTACCGGGGACGCGACATTGATTTTGATTTCGTATCCCACGCCGCAACTGGCGATTGAACACCGCCGCAGGATCAATGCCGCGCATCAACTTCCCGAGCCGCAGAGTGGAGATCCCTCCATCACGTGTGCCGCCGAATTCTGCGACAAGCGCAGCGGACCGCTGGTGGTGCTCGCGGTGGGAGGAATTTCACAAGACGATGCGAAGTCGTTGCTCGGATCGGTGAACTACGAAGCCAGCGTGACGTGGAATACGCCGAGCGGCAACAAGGATGTTCACGATCTGTACTTGCTCGTACGCAACGTAGCGATCATGTGCGGGGTCCTCGGCGGCCTGGCAATCGTTGCGGGCATTGCCTTTGGAGGCATCCGGATTTTGATGAAAAAGCTGTATCCCGACCGGGTGTTTGACCGCCCGGAACAGATGGAATTCATCTCCCTTCACCTGACCGAAACAGCCGTAAAGGGAGCAGGACCGAACGGTACGGAAGGGCACGGAGGGGTGTCTTAAACCACCTCTCGCAGGGGTAAGTAGCTTTAGAAAGATTGGCTTAGAACTTTCCACAGGGACATCCGTCTCATTTTGCTACACTCTGCGGCAGTGTTGACCGACTTTGTATCGTATTGAAAACAAAGGCATTTATTTCACAAAAATCGCTTGACACCCCCGTTTTTGGACTCATAAGATTTGCCCAGAAAGTTTTGGCGGAATTTGCCTTCCGTTGGAACTATTCTCCCTTGAAGAAGAGGCCACCCTGTTGCCGGGTGGCCTTTTTGTTTCCGCTCGAATCTGTTCCCTGAGAGAGTTTGCACTGAAAATTTGGCAGTTGCGAGCAGCGTGGAACTCTTTCATGGTTTTTTCGTACTAACTGTTGTGGGATTCATCATTCAGATGGAGGCACGAATGTTCTGCGATGGATGCGGCACCGCGGTGCAAACTGGTCAGGGATTTTGCAGCAAGTGCGGTAAGCAGATCGTTGGCCCGATATCGTTCGCGCAGCCGATGCCCGGACGCGTCCAGAGCCACACGCATCTTCTCGGTATTTTATGGTTGGCTCTTTCTGCGTTTAACACGGTTGGTGGGCTGGTGCTGCTCATTCTTGGCGGAACATTCTTTCCACACATACGCGAGATGGGAGCGCCGCCTAACGTGCCCGTCGGTTTCTTGAGTTCGCTCATGACTACGCTCGGAATCTTGGTCCTGGCCAAGTCGGCATTGGGATTCTTTACAGGCTACGGATTATTGCATCGTGAGGGCTGGGCGCGCGTCGTCGCTCTGGTGCTCGCCTTCATTTCGTTGTTCAACGTTCCGTTCGGGACAGCGCTGGGCGTGTACACGCTGTGGGTTTTGCTGCCCGTCGAATCGCAACGGGAGTATGAAGAGATGGCGGAGAAGCGGGCCGCATAGAAAAGCGTTCACCACGAAGGACACGAAGGTTCACGAAGGAAAGCGCAACGCTATTCTTCGCGGACCTTCGATTTTTTGAATGTGACTTTCGCGCCGCCGCAAGGGCCTTGCTGCTTTACGGTTTTCACAGCGCCGTTTAGAATCGATGGCAGGCCGACGTAGCTCAGTTGGTAGAGCAGCCGATTCGTAATCGGCAGGTCAGCGGTTCAAGTCCGCTCGTCGGCTCCATCCTTAGTGACGCTCCCAGTTGCTTTGCGGCGCGAATCCTCTGCTTGTCATCGCCGCCAGCTCCAGGGCTTTGCCCATCCGCTTCATATTTTTCCAGTCATATTCGTAGGCTGTCCCGCAGGAGAGGCAAATCTGGTAGTGGCGGCCGTTGTTATCGATGCGCGGCCAGGAAAAGCGGTGGGTACATCCGCGATGGAGAAGCTGCTTTAAGAGATTCAATGGGTCACCGTCTGATTCCGGCTCTTCCACAGGTCGAGCCAGCGCGAGAAAAACGGTTTCGGTTTTCCTTCCAGCAGGTCTTTGAGCTGGGAGAGCAGAAAGTTGGGGGGGTGGGACTTGGAAACGAATGAATCCACTGCACTCAACTTCTTTTCCGACAACGGTCCGTATGCCGACAGGAGCAGGATCGGCACCTGAGCATTGATGCTTTTCATCTTTTTGGCGACGACATCGCCGTTCATGCCGGGCATTTGATAGTCGAGGACCACGGCGTCGACCGTGCGGGAGCGGAACAGCTGCAGGCCTCCGTCGCCGTCGGTCGCTCCGAGAACTTCGTATCCGCTTTGTTCCAACAGCATCTTGCGGCCGATGAGGCCGTTGAGATGGTCATCAATGCACAGAATTGTTGCTTTCCTGCGGGACATACGCTTCCTCACGTCGAGCCGGCCATATTGGGACGTTCAGCGCCGTAGCTCCGGAAGGGGCGACAACTGCTGGACTGCGAAGTGGTTGGCTCGTTGATTTTGCTGGCGGTTCGGGAAACGGACAAATTACGAAGGGGAACTTTGGTGACAGTTACCCCTGGGAGGGCGGACTTCGAGCCAAAAATTCTTTCAATTCACGTCGGACTTAGTTCCTAGGTCTTTGAAGTCAATACTTTGGCCGGTTCTGGACGAAGCGTTAGGCTCTACCGGACTTTCTTTACCCCATTCGTGCCATATATGGCACTACCGAGCCATTTACGGTTCTTGGGCTCAGGCTTAAAGTTGTTTTCGAGCAGCACTTGGGGGAGGGCTGATCAACAGACGTCCCGAGACTCAAATCGAGTCTGGGGCGTTTTGTTTTGCGCGCTATTTTGTCGAAAGCCCTGTTCTCGGTGGCGTCGTCGGATACAAAAATTTACAGAAGCTAATTACCTAATCAACCATAGGTACCGTTACTAAGTACTGAGTCGGCATGGCACGACGGAGCCATTTACCGTTTTTCGCTTCACGCGTAGAGTTGTTCTTGAGCAGCACTTGGGGGAGGGCTGATCAACAGACGCTCCGTGACTCTTAACTGAGTCGGGAGCGTTTTGTTTTGCGCTAAACACGGTCCGCCTATCCCACCTCACAAAAGCCTTAACCACTAAGGGCACTAAGGTTCACGAAGAAGACCCTTCCTTTTCTTCTCACCGTTACCAGGCTCCCCGAAAAATTGAGCTCACTATCACCTGCTCTTTCGATAGTGATAGATTTGTTGGGCCTTCTCATCACCTTGAACCTGGAAGTTTGAGGAGTCCGCATGTCCGTCCCCTTGGCCCGTCGCGAGTTTTTGGCAGGAATGGCCGCCGTTTCCGCGGCATCGGCATTGTCTCCGCTGGCGGCGTTTGCCGAATCCAGTTCTCCCTTCCGCATTTCCGTGATCAACGACGAAATTTCCCAGGACTTCGGCCATGTCTGCGAAATTGCCTCGCAGCGAATTCGGCATGAAGTGGATCGAACTGCGCGGCATGTGGAAAAAGAACATCGTCAACCTAGACGAGAAAGAGGTCGCCGAAGCCAAGCGCTTGGTGGACAAATATCAGCTCAAAGTGACCGATATCGCCAGCCCGCTGTTCAAGGTCGACTGGCCGGGCGCGCCTAAATCCAAGTACAGCGAGCCCAAGAGCTTCGGCGCGAACTTCAGCCTGGCGCAGCAGGAAGAAGTTCTGGACCGCGCCATCGAAATGGCGAAGGCATTTGGGACAGATCGCGTTCGCTGCTTCGACTTCTGGCGGCTTGAGGATCAGTCGCCGTATCGCGCCGCTATAAACGACAAGTTGAGCGAGGCCGCGGCTAAGGCGGAGAAGAAGGGAATTATCCTCGTCCTCGAAAACGAGCCGTCGTGTAACACGGCGACGGGAGCGGAATCGGCAAAGATGCTCGCCGTTGTGAAAAATTCAAACTTCATGCTGAACTGGGATCCGGGGAACGCGGCCGCCGCCGGAGAAATTCCTTTCCCCGATGGTTACAAGCTTCTTCCCAAGGAGCGCATCGGGCACTGCCACTGCAAGGATACTGTCAAGAAGGGCAAGGGATACGACTGGGCGCCGATGGGCGGTGGGCTGATTGACTGGGCCGGACAGTTCAAGTCGCTGAAGAACGACGGGTACCGCTTTGCCGTGAGCCTGGAGACGCACTGGAATGGCGGTGGCTCTCCTGAAGAGTGCACACGCAAGAGTTGGGCAGGGATGAAGAAGCTTTTGCAACAGGCGGATGCAGCGTAGTCCGCAGCAGAGTTGCCAGGAGAAGAGATGACCGATCAGAGCAGGCGCACATTCTTGAAGCAGGCAGCGCTCGGCACGGCCGCAGTGCTGGCTTATCCGTCAGCGAAGGTTCTGGGCGCAAATGACCGTGTGCGCGTGGCGATGATCGGCGTCGGCGATCGCGGCACCGATCTATTGAATCAGGTGGTCAAGGTATCGAACGTTGAGCTCGTGGCCATGGCAGATGTCTACAGCCGCCGCCGCGATCAGGCGAAGAGCAAAGTTCCGGGCATCCAGACCTTCTCCGATTACCGGCGAGTGCTCGACATGAAGGACATCGACGGCGTGATCGTCGCGAGCCCGCTGCACATCCATACGCGGCATTTCCTCGACACCCTGGCGGCCGGGAAAGATTTGTATTCGGAAAAAACGATGACGTGGTCGATCCCCGAGGCTGACAAGTGTCTCGCGGCTGCGAAGGCTTCGAATCGCGTAGTGCAAATCGGACTGCAGCACGAGAGTTCCGGCGCGCTCGTGGACGCGAAGCAGTGGATCAAAGATGGCTCGGTGGGCAAAGTCACGCACGTCGAATCGTGGATGAGCCGCAATACTCCTCACGGGAAGGGCCAGTGGGTGCGGCCTGTGCCTTCGGACTGCACAGCCGACAACGTAGATTGGAAGGCGTTCTTGAATGGGCGTCCAGATCGGGCATTCGACGGCTACAAGCTGATCAACTGGCGCCTGTTCTGGGAGTTTGCCGGTGGCAACTGCGCCGAGAATATGGTCCATCAGATCGCCTGGATCATGTCCGCGCTGGACCTTCCGCTGCCGACGTCGGCGTACATGTCGGGCGGAGTTTTCTCGGAAAAAGATGGTCGCGAAGTTCCGGATACGATTGCGGTGACGTTGGACTTCCCTGATCTCGTTGTGACTTGGCAATCCATGTTCAGCAATAAGCACTACGAATTAGGCGATCGCATTCTCGGCAGCGACGGAACGCTCGAGCATCACTTCGAGGAGCCTCTCGAATACTGGCCCGAGAAGACGAATCGTCCGACCGGAGAGTCGACCAAGGGACACGCCAAAAATCAGGATCACATGCAGAATTGGATCGACTGCGTCCGCAGTCGCGCCGTGCCGAACGCGCCCGTCGAGATTGGATATCGGTCGGCGATCGCGGTGCATATGGCGAATTTGTCGTACAAGAACAAGAAGCGGCTGACGTTGGAAGAGGCGAAAGCGATTACGCCGGAGTTCTAGGCGAGTGCGATCGCATGCCGGCAACATTGTATCCGGGATATCGAACGGACGATTGAGCCACCGTAGAAGAGCAGCCATTTATGGCCGCGTCCAATCGCTCTCCGAAGTCCTGGGCTTTAACCCCCGGATTTGCCGCTCGACAAATCGCCCATTCCTTTGTTCACCTTTATGATGAAAGTCCTATGATCGGAGCCGTCGACATTGGGGGCACCAAGATTGCCGTCGGGATTGTCGATGACGCGGGGAAAGTTCTTTCCCGCACGCAAACCCCGACCGATCCAAATGACTACCAGGCTGGGCTCGACTTCATGGCCAGCACTCTGCGCGATATGCGGCGCGAAGCCGGGCTGGCAGCTAACTGGAATCGGGATCGGTTCCACAGGTCCCGTCGATCCCATGCGCGGCGAATTCGGCGACGTCGATTTCCTTCCCGGATGGCGCGGTAAAAGTCCAGTCAAAGATCTCGCTGAAATCTTCAAGGTACCCGTCGCGCTCGAAAATGACGGCGATGCCGCCGCCCTAGCCGAGGCCGGATGGGGCGCGGGACAAAATCGCAAGCGGCTGATCTACATCACGGTCGGCACGGGCATTGGCGGCGGTATCATCCTCGACGGCCAGCTCTACCGCGGTGTGGATGGAGCGCATCCTGAAGTCGGCCATCAAGTAATCGATCCTTCTGGCCCGGCATGTTCCTGCGGCTTTCGCGGATGCTGGGAATCCTTGGCGGCTGGTCCGGCAATGGCTGCATGGTTTCAATCGCACGTCTCTGCGGACTATCCCGGACGCGATGCGATGACCGCGAAGCAGATTTGCGAGCGCGCACAGAACGGCGATCTGGTTGCGCAGCAAGTTGTCGAGCGGGAGGCTTACTACCTCGGACTCGGCTTGGCGAACCTCATCAACCTGTTTACGCCAGACGCGATTGTCCTGAGCGGAAGCGTGATGAAGAGCGCCGATCTTTTCATGCCACGAGTACGAGCGGTGATCCGCGGCGGATGCAGGTTTGTCCCGGCGGAGAAGGTCGAGTTGACTCTTGCTTCGCTCGGAGACGATACGAACCTGATTGGTGCGGCGCGAGTGTGGCATTACAGGTTTGGCGGATCCCCACCAAGACCGAAGAGATAGAGGCCCGTTCCAGCGCACTCCGCGCATTTCCCGGTACCTCCGCAGTTCTGGCATTTCGGCTCCAGTTGATTGAGATGGACATTCACCCCGCTGCCAAAACACTCCGGACATTGGCCGCTCCCATCGCATTGTTGACATCGCATGTTCCCCGGCATTTTTAACCCGATACATCTTGCCACGAACTTGTGTAGCCCGCCGGATGTGACACACCGCTCCAGTGCTCGATATCGCCTTCCACGCGCTCACTCAATCTGTTAGTGTTTCGTGTTCGCATGAACACATCAATGTGATGCCTGTCACAGAAGCTGCGAATCTGCTTGTGACACCATTTATCGCCAAGGCGGAGATGCCGCTCGGCCAACCTAGCAGCGTTCGGCAGGGAAAGGACGAGATCGCGTGATCGTCGGAGTTCCGAAGGAAAGCTATCCAGGAGAGCGGCGGGTCGCCCTCGTCCCCGTCGTCATTCCCATGCTTGCGAAGGCTGGCATCGAGGTCATCATTGAAGCGGGCGCGGGCGAGCAGGCCGGTTATCCGGACGCTGCCTACGTCGACAAGGGCGCAAAGATTGTCACCGATCGCGCCGCCGCCTTCGGCGCAGACATCGTGGTGCAGGTCCTTTGTTACGGATCGAATGACGTCACGGGTCAAGCCGATCTTTCGCTGATGCGGGAAGGTCAAGCGCTGATCGGATTTCTGCGGCCCTTCGGATCGGCCGATGTAGTGCAGCAGATTGCGCGGGCCGGGATTACATCCTTCTCTGTCGAACTGATGCCGCGCACCACGCGAGCGCAGAGCATGGACGCGTTATCGTCGATGGCGACCTGCTGCGGGTATAAAGCCGTCCTCATCGCGGCCGAGACTTCGCCGCGCTTTTTCCCCATGATGACCACCGCCGCAGGAACCATCACTCCAGCACGAGTTTTCGTAATCGGCGCTGGCGTCGCCGGGCTGCAGGCGATTTCCACGGCGCGGCGACTGGGTGCGGTTGCGTCGGCATACGACATGCGTCCCGCCGCCAAAGAGCAAGTGCAGAGCCTTGGCGGACGCTTCATCGAGCTTCCCATCGAGGCGCAGAACGCGCAAGATGCTCGCGGATACGGCACCGCGCAGGACGAAACTTTTTATGCCCGCCAGCGCGAACTGCTGACGCGAGTGGTTGCCGAGAGCGACATCGTGATCACCGCTGCCGTCATTCCGGGCAAAAAGTCGCCGGTGCTGATCACCGCGGATATGGTCAAAGGAATGGCTCCGGGGTCGGTGATTGTCGATCTGGCCGTCGGAACGCGGCGGGAATTGCGAACTGACGCGCACCGGAGAAACCTAGTTGTCACCAGCGGCGTGACGATCATCGGCGCGATCAACCTGGCGAGCAGCGTTCCTTATCACGCCAGCCAAATGTACGCGCGCAACCTGACGACGTACCTGACGTACATGGTGAAGGACGACAAACTGCAACTTAACCTGCAGGACGAAATTGTCCGCGAAACTCTGATCACGAATGGTGGCGAGGTTGTGAATGCTCGCGTGCGGGAATTTTTCAAGATGCCGGCGCTGGCTACCGCCGGAGGATAGGTTTTTGAAGTTGCCATCCTGAGCGGAGCAAGCGTTCGCAAAGCGAATGCTTGCGTAGTCGAATGATCCCTGCCAGATTCGGAGCAGTTGCAAGGCGCTCGGATAACAAGAAGAAGTCTAGGAGTCATGCATGGGTTCTAACCTGATTGATGCTCTGTTCGTATTCATGTTGGCGGCCTTTATCGGCTTTGAAGTCATCCGCCACGTATCGCCTTTGCTGCATACGCCGCTGATGTCGCTGACCAATGCCCTCGATGCGATCGCTGTGGTTGGTGCGATCGTCCTGGTCGGGGAGAAGAAGAGCACCTTCGCAACCGTGCTCGGAGTCATCGCCATCGTCGCCGCGACCAGCAACGTCGTCGGCGGCTTCTTTATTACTGACCGCATGCTGCGCATGTTCAAGACCAGTCGTCCGACTAAGCCGCAAGGGACGAAGCCCTAATATGCCCGAGTTTGCCGGAAGTCAATACCTCATCGAAGTCATTTATCTCGTCGCCAGCGCGTTGTTCATCCTGTCGCTGAAGTGGATGAGTTCTCCCGCGACCGCCCGCCATGGCATTCTCGCCGGCGAAATCGGCATGGTGCTGGCCATCGGCGGCACGCTCCTTCATCACGGGATCGTCGATTACAAGTGGATCATCATTGCGCTGGTGCTCGGCTCTGGGATCGGAATTCCCCTGGGCATGGTGCAGATGACGGCTGTTCCGCAGCGGACTGCGCTCAGCCATGCCTTCGGCGCGCTCTGCGTCACTCTCGTGGGTACCGCCGAGTTTTATCTGGGAACACAGAACAATTCGAAGTTCGGAATGTCGGTGTTGTCGCTGGAAGTGATTCTCGGAGGGCTGACTTTTACCGGAAGCCTCATGGCGGCGGGCAAACTGCAGGAAATCTTGCCGCAACGGCCAATTACCTATAAAGGGCAGAACCTCGTCAATTTGCTCCTTTTCACCGGCGCAGTCGGCAGTGCTGTGTATCTAGTGATCCATCCCGAAGCGAAAATTCTCTTTCCTGTAGTCGTGGGAGCGTCGCTCATCATCGGCGTATTGCTGGTGATCCCGATCGGCGGCGCGGATATGCCGACCGTGATCTCCCTCTTGAATTCTTACGCCGGACTTTCCGCCGCGGCCATGGGATTTGTACTGAATTCCAAGTTGCTGATTATCGCGGGAGCGCTCGACGGATCGTCGGGACTGATCCTGTCGGTCATCATGTCGAAGGCGATGAACCGATCGTTTACCAACGTGCTCTTTGGAGCGTTTGGTCAAGTGCAGGCTTCGTCCGCGGCGGGAGAAGAAGCAAAACCGGTCCGCAGCGCGACTGCCGAAGAAGCGGCGGCGATTTTGTCTGCGGCCAACAAAGTGGTCATCGTTCCTGGATACGGCATGGCGGTAGCGCAGGCGCAGCACAAGGTCCGCGAGTTGTACGACGCGCTCAGTAAGAAGGGTGTCGAAGTTCGTTTCGCGATCCATCCAGTAGCTGGACGCATGCCCGGCCATATGAACGTATTGCTGGCCGAAGCCGACATCCCTTACGACCGGCTGATCGAAATGGAAGAGATCAACGGCGACTTCCCGCAAACGGACGTCGCGCTCATCATCGGCGCAAATGACGTTACCAATCCCGCTGCCCGCACGGACCAGTCGAGTCCGATTTTTGGCATGCCAATTCTGGATGTCGACAAAGCTCATACCGTGATGGTCATCAAGCGCGGAATGAGTCCTGGTTTTGCCGGCATCGATAACCCGCTTTATTATCTCGATCGAACCCTGATGCTGTTCGGAGACGCCAAGCAATTCGTCGGAGGAATCGTGCGCGAGTTGGGCGGAGGCCACTGAGCGAGTTGCCAATTCATTAACCACGAAGGTCAGGATGAACCACGAAGGAAACAGGCAGATCAAGATCTTCGTGCTCCTTCGTGACCTTTGTGGTTCTTGCATTTTGAACTTCAGCGGCACGACAGCATTCCACCGAAGCAGATCCATATACTAGGCGGATCTGGTTGTGAGGATCTTTTATGAACGCACGCAAGAATTTGTTGGTCCTACTCTCCATTTTCATGCTGGCATGCTGTGCCGGCGCTCAATCTCAGCTGAACCTGATGCCGATGCCCGCCAGCGTGCAGCAAGGCTCCGGACAGTTGCCGGTCACGCAGGCATTCTCGGTTGCCGTGACAGGAACTCATGATGCTTCCCTCGAAGGCGCCGTTCAGCGTTTCACGGCACAGTTGTCGCGGCAGACGGGAATTCCATTCCGTGCTAAAGCCGGATCTGCTGCGACGCTCGAGGTTCATGCCGATCACGGACGCGAAGCGATCCAGAAGTTGGGCGAGGACGAGTCGTACCAATTGTCCGTCTCGGACTCAGGCGCCAAACTCACGGCGCCGACAGTACTCGGCGCTCTGCGCGGACTGCAAACTTTTCTTCAACTCGTCACGATCACGCCCAATGGATTCGCGGTTCCGGTTATTACGATCAAAGATCAACCGCGCTTTGCCTGGCGCGGTACGCTGATCGATGTCAGCCGTCACTTCATCCCGATCGATGTGTTGAAGCGCAATCTCGACGCCATGGCGGCGGTGAAGATGAATGTGCTGCACTGGCATCTCTCCGATGACCAGGGATTCCGCGCTGAGAGCAAGAAATTCCCTAAGCTGACTGGCGAAGGGTCCGAAGGCCTGTTCTACACGCAGGGTGAAATTCGCGATGTGATTGCCTATGCGCATGATCGTGGAATTCGCGTTGTACCGGAATTCGATATGCCAGGACACAGCCGATCCTGGGTAATCGGATATCCGGAACTGGCGAGCGGTCCGGGACCGTACAGCGTGGAAGAAGGCGATCCGATTCTCGACCCGACCCGGGAGTCGACGTACAAGTTTCTGGAAAAGTTCATCGCGGAAATGGCGAAGCTGTTTCCTGATGCCTATTTCCACATTGGCGGCGATGAAGTCGATGGCAAACAGTGGGACTCGAATCCGAAAATCCAGGATTTCATGAAGTCTCATGGCATGAAGAAAAACGACGATCTCCAGACGTACTTCAACCAGCGCCTGGAAAAGATTGTGAGCAAGAATCACAAGATCATGGTGGGATGGGATGAAATACTGCGTCCCGACTTGCCGAAGAATGTCGTCGTGCAATCGTGGCGCGGACAGGAATCGCTGGCGACTGCGGCGCAGCAAGGGTACCGCGGCATCCTGTCGCATGGATACTATCTCGACCTGATGTGGTCGGCCTCACGGCATTATGCGGTGGATCCGATGAGCGGCGCAGCTTCAACGCTGACGCCCGAACAGAAGAGCCTCATTCTTGGTGGCGAGTCGTGCCAGTGGGCCGAGTGGGTCACTCCAGAAATTGTCGATTCACACATATGGCCGCGGAATGCCGTAGTCGCCGAGCGGTTGTGGTCGCCGCAGGAAGTCGTAGATCCCGCCTCGATGTATGCACGAATGCAATCGGTCAGCCTTGAGCTGGAGTCGTTGGGGCTGATGCACAATTCAGGCCGGGACTTCATGTTGAAGCGGATGGCCGGCAGTGCGGACATTGCGGCGCTGCGCGTTCTCGCCGATGTCGTGGAGCCCGTCAAAGACTACAACCGGTGGAGCAGCGAAGATAAGGGACCGATCAACTTTCACTCCCCGCTAACGCGAATGATCGACGCGGCTAACCCGGAGAGCGAGATGGGTCGAAATTTCGGGAGCATGGTGCAGTCATACGTGCAGGGCGGCTTCAAGGATCAGGCTTTGGAATCGCAGCTCCGCTCGTGGCTCACGCTTTGGCGTGACAACGACTCCAAGTTGCGGCCAATGCTCGAAAGGTCGTCGCTGCTTCAGGAGGACGAACCAGTGTCACAGAATCTCTCCGCGCTGGGCGCGGCCGGACTCCAGGCCCTCGACTACCTCGACAAATCGCAACAGGCGCCCGATTCCTGGAAATCGCAACAGCTAGCCATGATTGAACAGGCGAAGAAACCGTCAGCAGGCTTGCTGCTAATGGTCGCGTTGCCTGTGCAGCAATTAGTTGAAGCCAGCACGTCGCACTGAGCAGAGCCGGCGATTCTACGGTACGAATTTGTAGATCGCTCCGTCATTGCCGGAGCCGCCATGCACGGTTGCGCCGTAGAAGATCGTCGCTGCGGCATTGGCCACCATCCCGTTGTAGGCGAATCCGGGGTCAGGCGTTCCCGGAAAGCGGTATACGACGCTCTCCGTCCACTTGCCGGACGCGGCCTTGGTCATCTTGAAAATAACTCCGCAGCCGCAGTTGCTGGCGCCGGCATCGCTGGTGGTGCCATAGAAATTTCCGGAGGCGTCGGCTACAAGGCTGCTAATCGGACTCGCTCCATCCTGTCCTCCCTTGAAGCTGTAGAGAACGCTCTCCGTCCAAGTGCTGCCGCTGTGCGTGAGCTTGTAGACCGTGCCCAAGTCGTGGGCTCCAGCGTAGTAGGTCGTCCCGTAGAGATTGCCAGCTTGGTCGAACACGACGCCGCCGTACGGCAGAGCGCCATCGGGCTGATCTCTGAATGAATAGAGCGTAGTCAGCGTCCAACTGCCCTGGTTGGACGAAAGTTTGAAGACGTTGCCGAAGCCATGCGCGCCTCCAATGGTGCATACACCGTAAAGATTACCGGCAGCGTCTATGAGCAGGCGTCCCGCGCCGCCGCCACCGCCGTCCGTGCCGCCGGTGAAGGTGTGAAGCACGTGCAGGTTCCAGCCGCCGCTGCCGTCGGGCGCGATTTGATAAATCACGCCCATGGCTTTCGCCCCGCCGGTGGGAGTCGTTCCGTAGACGTTTCCATGTTTGTCGATCGAAACGGGACTGCCGGGTCCGGAACCATCGCTGCCGCCCGCGAAGGTGTGGATCACACTCTGGGTCCAAACGCCGCCATCATTCGTGAGCTTGAACACTACTCCGCAGCCGCCTTCGCACGAACCCCCGCCACCGGTGACAGCGGTGCCGTAGAGATTGCCCTGCGCGTCGAGCGTCACGCCCTTGTAGGGTTCCCCGCCGTCGGCGCCGCCCGTGAAGTTGTAGAGGACGGTGTGCACTCCGGCCGGAGTGACTTGGAAGACCGTACCGCCGCCGAATGTTCCTCCTTGCACGGAGGTGCCGTAAAGGTTTCCCGCGCGATCCATTACCAGTTCGGTGTCGGTGTACTCGCCGTCCGTGCTGCCGCCAAAACTGTAGATCAACTTGGTGGAGTTGGCAGCCCAAGCTGCCGTGGCCAGAAACAGGATCGCCGCGCAAATTGTGAGCGGATGCAAACTTCGTCTGCGTGCCATACAGCCCTCCGGATCGAATCGATTTTGGCTGAAGACTGAGCGAGCCAATGACTGCGGGGTAGAACTTTACCACCAACCAGCCGGAAAGGCACGTCTGAACGCACGGACGCCGCTTCCAGACCGCATGGAACGTGGCCGCCATGGTATCCTTGTAATTCCAGCTGCGTAACCGTCTTGGCGGAAATTCCCCGCAGTTCCTGAAGAAATAAAAACATGCTTTCAGTCAGCAATGTGTCCATGCGCTACGGCGCAAAGATTTTATTCGACGAAGTGTCCACGGCTTTTACGCCGGGCAAACGCTACGGCCTGACCGGCCCCAATGGCGCCGGAAAATCGACCTTCATGAAGCTGCTGAGCGGCGAGAATGAGCCGCAAAAGGGCACCGTAGTCCGCCCCCGCAAGCTTGGAGTCCTGAGCCAGGATCAGTTCGCCTTCGACGCGTATACCGTGCTCGATACGGTCATCATGGGCAATAAGCGTCTGTGGGCCGCCATGCAGGAGCGTGATGCCATCTACGAGAAGCACGACCTGACCGATGCCGACGGAATGAAGCTCGGCGAACTCGAAGGCATTGTCGGCGAAGAAGACGGCTACACGGCCGAGACCGATGCCGCGATCCTGCTGCAGGGCCTCGATATTCCAGACGACGTGCACACTCGCAAGATGGGCGAATTGCAGGGCGGACAAAAAGTCCGTGTACTGCTGGCGCAGGCGTTGTTCGGGCATCCGCAGGCTCTGCTGCTCGACGAACCTACGAACCACCTCGACCTGGATTCGATCCATTGGCTGCAGGGATTTCTGAATGCCTACGACGGAATCGTGATCGCTATCTCGCACGATCGCCATTTCCTGAACAGCATTTGCACGCATATCGCGGACATCGATTACGAGACGATCATTACCTACACCGGAACGTATGACGACATGGTCGTCGCCAAGACACAGGTGCGCTCACAGGTCGAATCGCAGAACGCGCAGCGCGAAAAGAAGATTTCGCAGTTAAACGAATTCATCGCGCGCTTCGCGGCCGGAACCCGATCCAGCCAGGTGCAGTCGCGGCGCAAGGAAGTCGAGCGCCTGCAGGTAACGGAGTTGGCGCGCTCGAACATCCAGCGCCCCTTCATCAAGTTCGAGCAGAAGCGGCCCTCGGGGAAGCACATCCTCGAAATCGAAGGCCTGAGCAAGGCGTACGACGACAAGCAGGTGATCCGCAATTTCACCGCCAGCATTCTTCGCGGAGAGAAGATTGCTTTAATGGGTCGAAACGGAGCGGGCAAGACGACACTGCTGAACGCGATCCTGGCAAACTCCCCGACCACACCGACAGAGGAACTTCGCGCCACCAGCGGATACGATGGGAATTTTGTCGATTCCGGCAAAGTGGTCTGGGGACACGAAGCGTCCATCGGATACTTCGCGCAGGATCACCGCAGCTTGATCGCAGGCGGCATGACGGCGATCGAATGGCTGCATCAATGGGATGAAGCGGCAGTGACCGAAGAACTTCGCGGCATCCTGGGACAGATGCTGTTCCAGCGCGAAGAAGCCACGAAGTCGACCAGCGTGCTTTCGGGCGGCGAAGCAGCGCGCATGCTCTTCTGTAAGCTCATGCTGCAGAAGCCGAATGTGCTGGTGCTCGACGAACCTACGAACCACTTGGACCTGGAGTCGATCAACGCGCTAAACATAG
This sequence comes from uncultured Acidobacteriota bacterium, assembly GCA_963819455.1. Lineage (GTDB taxonomy): Bacteria > Acidobacteriota > Terriglobia > Terriglobales > Acidobacteriaceae > Sulfotelmatobacter. The sequence goes on along the minus strand of CAWFWF010000001.1, from coordinate 1,219,085 downwards.
CGTTGCAACGTTATCAAGGGACGGTGTTTCTGGTGACGCACGATCACGATTTGATCGACGAAGTGGCCACGCGCATTTGGCATTTCGAGAGCGATCATAAGCTCACCGACTTCAAGGGAACCTACGAGGAATACCAGGCAGCTGTGGCCGTGAGTTAGTTTGCCACGGAGACACCGAGACACAGAGAGAAATTTTTGACACTCATCTTCTGGCTGAGAGGCTTGTGCACCATTTGTGCTGCATGTAAATCAACCAGGTTCTCCACAGCAATTCAGCGCGTTGGCAGTTGCGTTGTGTTTGCAGGATGAAGATAATAATAGGGAACGATCCTGTCGTGGTAAGCAGGCGTTCCAATCGTAGGTCCCGTGTACAGTCGAGCCGATCTACTGAGAATTCTGCACGTCACGCCGCGCCAGTTGGCGAACTGGGAGCGGAACGCCCTGGTGACGTCGCGCGAAGCCTATACCTTCGCCGATCTCCTCGAAATCAAGAAAGTTCGCGATCTGTGCGCGATGAGCGTGCGCCCGAATGTCATCCGGCAATCGCTCGATGCGATGCGCAAGCAATCGGCTGGCGTGGAAAATCCCCTGCTTGAGGCGGGAGCGTCGTCCACGAACAAGCACCGGGTGGCATTCCGGCATGAAGGCAGATTGCTGGAGCCGATCGCCGGACAGTTCCTCATGGATTTTTCGGAGCGCGAAAAAGTTGTAACGAGCACGCCGGTGCCGCGCTCGGAACCCAGTCCCCGCGAGCATGAAGTGGCGTCATGGTTCGCTCGCGGCATTGCGCTCGAAGAAGATCCCAACACGCAGACCGAAGCAATCGCGGCATACCACAACGTGCTGGAACTGGATCCCGTGCACGCGGCCGCTCACATCAATCTGGGCACGCTGTATTACAACCGTCAGGACTTCGGCCTTGCCGAGAGGCATTACCGCCAAGCGATCGAATCCGATGCGCGCTATGCCCTAGCTTATTTCGACCTCGGGAATGTTCTCGACGAGACCGGACGCGTGCATGAAGCGATCCAGACGTACAAGACAGCGTTGCAACTTGCTCCGACATACGCGGATGCGCACTACAATCTCGCCCTCGCCTTCGAGAAGTTGCGCGAGCCCCGCAAAGCTTTGAAGCACTGGCAGGCCTACGTGAAACTCGATACCTCAGGTCCCTGGTCCGTGCACGCCCGCAGCCAGATCAAGCGCATCCTGCAAGCGGATGGGCTGAGACTGGTCTACAAACGCGGGTAGGTCGAAGGCTCTAACCACAAAGGACACGAAGGTCCACGAAGGAAAAAAACGTGGATACGTTAGGGTCGTTATGTTTTGGTGTTCCTTCGTGAACCTTAGTGTCCTTCGTGGTTAATGCTCTTGATCTTCTTTCCACGAAGTCCCATTCACAAAACGCTTGATCCCATCCTTCAAATGCACGACGTTGAAGTTGATCAGCAGACCGATCGACTTGCCGCTAAGCTTTAGGTAGGAAATCACCTGAGCTTGGTGGACCGGACATATGCCTTCGACGGACTTGATCTCAACGATCACCAGATCTTCCACGAGCAGATCAATCCGATATCCGAGGTCCAGGCGCGCGCCCCGATAGACCACGGGGAGTCCAACCTGCACTTCTGACCGGCATCCAGCTTCGCGCAATTCATGATTGAGACATGCCTGATATGCGCTCTCAAGAAGGCCAGGGCCGAGTTCGGTGTGGACTATCATTGCAGCTGTGATGACCGCGCGACTCACTGCTTGCGCGCTTCGGGGGCGAATTGCGAGGGAAGCCATAGGCGCAAGCATGGCCTCAAGATATGGATAACGCCCGTGCCGCCGATCACAATGTGCGAGAAAATCATCGAAGCAAATCCAAATCGGGAGCACAAGGCCATGAAGATAAAATCCGATTTTTTGATCCCCTTCGTGAACCTTAGTGTCCTTATGTGGTGATCGATTTTGATGTACCGAAGAGTGCTACCATAAACAGTTTGCCCAACTCCGCAACGAAGGTGCTCCCATGTCTGAAGCCACCCTGCAAGCCGAACGACCCGCCCCGCTGACCACGCTAACCGACGACGAGATCCTCTTCCGCGACAATATCCGACAGTTTGCCGACGACAAGGTCCGTCCCCTTGTCAAGGAGATGGACGAGAAGGCCGTGTTCGACAAAGACCTCATCCACGACTTTTTCCAACTCGGACTCATGGGCATCGAGATCCCGGAGCAGTACGGTGGGGGCGGCGCCAAGTTCTTCGAGGCGATCCTCGCCGTCGAAGAGTTGTCGCGAGTGGACGCTTCCTCCGGCGTGATTGTCGACGTGCAGAATACGTTGGTAAACAACGCGTTCCTACGCTGGGGATCCGAAGGGCAGAAAAAACGCTACTTGCCGAAGATGGCCACCGACACAGTGGGGGCTTACGCCCTGAGCGAAGCGAGCTCCGGGTCAGACGCGTTCGCTCTTCAGACTCGAGCGGCTCTGAAAGGATCGGATTACGTCATCAATGGTCGTAAGCTGTGGATCACGAACGGCAAGGAAGCCGGCGTGTTCGTGCTCTTTGCAACCATCGATCCCTCGGCGGGCTACAAAGGGATCACTGCGTTTCTGATCGACAAGGATTTTCCCGGCTTCACCGTCGGCAAGAAGGAGGACAAGCTCGGTATACGGGCTTCGTCCACGTGCGAATTGATTCTGGAAGACTGCCGCGTGCCCAAAGAAAACGTGATTGGCGAGGTCGGCAAGGGTTACAAGATTGCGATTGAGACACTGAATGAAGGCCGCATCGGCATCGGAGCGCAGATGATCGGCATCGCGCGCGGCGCCTGGGAATTTGCCTGCAAGTACGCGGTTGAGCGCAAGGCGTTCGGCAAGAGCATCTCAGAATTCCAGGGCATTCAGTTCCAAATTGCCCAGATGGCAACGGAGATCGAGGCCGCGCGGCTCATGGTCTACAACTGCGCTCGGATGAAGGATGCCGGCGTCAATTTCGTGAAGGAAGCCGCCATGACCAAACTGTTTGCTTCGCAGGTCGCGGAGCGAGTCACTTCCCTCGCCATCGAGGTTTATGGCGGCTATGGATTTACCAAGGATTATCCAGTGGAGAAATACTGGCGCGATGCCAAGATCGGCAAGATTTACGAAGGAACCTCGAACATGCAGCTGGCAACGATTGCCAAGCTTGTGCTGGGGAAATAGAAAGGGGGGCTTCCGGCTTTCGCTATTCGGCTTCCCGATGCAAGAGTTAGGTTCGGAAAGAAGAGCGAGGAAGTACCGGGAGCCGGAGTCCAAAGCCGAAAGCCAGATTTACGGCGTGAAATGCAGCTCGACTGTCTCCCGCGATTCAGCGCCAGCAGCGAACTTCCACTGGGAAACAGCGTTTTGAGCAGCCTGCATCAGCAGCGGACTGCCGCCAACTGGTTCGATCCGTTTTACGCTTCCGTCGGGTCCGACCACGGCAACCATCTTGACCGTTCCGCCCAGGTTCATTTTTCGTGCGACTTGGGGATACTGAGGGTCCACTTTCCGCAGGATTTTGCGGCCTGTTTCTCCATCGGACTGCTGGCCATGAAGATTGCCCGCAATACCAAGACATCCAATCGAAAGAAGGACAAGAAGAATTGGGGATCGCATTCGCATGTGGGGCCGCACGTCGGTGAAGCTGAATGGTAAGAGAGACGGGGGGAAAGGGGAAAGTAACGGGGGTAATGGCGGGTCGATCCAAAAGGGGAATGGGCCAGATTCGGCTGCCAAGGCGCTCGTAACTCATTGGCACACCTTGCGTTCGATCAATCTTCCTTGCTCTTTTTGTGCAGGGAGTTGCACTTGCCGCTCCTTGTCAGCCTGTGCCAATCAGGCTCGAGGCTATCGTTTTCAATCAGTTAGAAGCATCGTTGCCAATGGCGGGTTGAGTGCATTCTTTCATTCCGCTAAGGCTTTACAGGGACCACGGGGTGTCACTTGAGAATTGAAATTGAGACAGCTCAATCGGTGGATTCAACCGTCACTCCAGACCGTTCGGGTAAGAAAAGCGGCTGGCTACCTCTTCTTGTTGTCCTGTTCCTGGCGTCGTATGCGCTCATGACGATGCTGATCGTGGAACAGGGTCGCACGATCGACTCGCAGCGAACCCTAATTCGCGAGCTGTTCCGAGATAGCAACGAGCTCGCAGCTGTGAAAACCAAAGCGATGGAAGCTCCTCAGTCGCAAACAGCAACAAATCGTGCCCCGTCGCCCCAGGTGAAGACGCCTTCAACCGCGAATGCCGGATCCGCAAGTTATGACGCATACCCCGTCATCTCAGGTGACTCCACAGCGCCGCGCTCAGAACCAGGCGACGAAACAAAAAGCGCTCCCCATGCCGACCAAGCCAGCTTCGGACCTTGCCGATGCCGGACGGTCGCTAATTTCGTTGTAAGAAACCGGCGAAATGACCTCCGATTCAAGGAGTGGTTCTCTAAAATTGCTGTTGCAGCCAAAGAATTGCAGGAAACAATGAAGGTTCTGACCCTAGCCTTGTTGTGCGCTCTGCCGATTGCGCCTCTGTCGCCCCTAAAACCTCTTCGGCAGCCAACTAGCCAGCTCTCCAAGCGAACCAAGGGAGGCCGGTGGTACTTCGCCGCCAACGGACACGCCATCTATTGCTACGGCCCGGTGATGAACGTTCCCGCCGCCAATGGGGACATTCAGCGCGTCGCCACCTTCTGCCGCGACGGCAGCGCGATGGTTCCGCTGAAAGACTAGCCTTCGATAAGGGAAGATCGCTTCGTTAGGGATGAGTCCGCCATATCCCGTCTGAACCGCCGCCCCGCGTCCTAACGCGGGTCTTCTGCATCCAATCCTCACCGTACAGATACAATCATCGTTCTCGCGGACTGCAACGGAGAAATCATGTCTATTCGACCCGTAAAGCGGTTGATCAAGTCCAAGCCCACGCTCGAAGGAGCGGGAGTTCATCTTCGGCGCGCTTTTGGCTTCGGCAACACTCAAGACTTTGATCCATTCCTGCTTCTCGACGACTTCCGGAATGACGTTCCCGAGGACTACCTCGCCGGATTTCCTTGGCACCCACATCGCGGCATCGAGACCATCACGTACGTTCTGGCGGGAACCGTCGAGCATGGCGACAGTATGGGTAACCGGGGCGCGATCGCGTCCGGCGACGTGCAGTGGATGACGGCCGGTAGCGGCATCATTCATCAAGAGATGCCAAAAGGCGATCCGACCGGGCGTATGCATGGTTTCCAGCTTTGGGCGAACCTGCCTTCCGCGATGAAGATGACGCCGCCCCGCTATCAGGAGATTAAGACCGGAGATATCCCGCAGGTCACAGACGACGACGGCACGCACGTCCGCATCGTTTGCGGGAATTTCTGGGGGAAGTCCGGCCCAGTGGATGGCATCGCTTCGGATCCGACGTATCTCGACGTCTCGGTGCCGCCCGGAAAGCGCAAGACGCTTCCCGTCGAAGTCACTCGCCACGCGTTTGCGTATGTCTTTGCCGGAGACGGCAAGTTTTGCAACGCGTCGGGGCCACTCGCCGTGCCGACTGAAGGTGTGGGATGGGCCGACACCAAGCCTCCTGCGGACGCCGAAAATCGCTCACTCGTGGTGTTTGATCGAGGGGATGAAGTTTCCGTGCAGGCTGGCGAAGACGGGATTCGCTTTCTCCTCGTATCTGGCAAACCGCTCGAAGAGCCAGTCGCATGGTACGGCCCCATAGTCATGAACACGCAAAAAGAATTGCAAGAAGCGTTCAAAGAATTGGATCAGGGCACGTTCCTGAAGAAATAGTTCACGCGCCTATTTTGTGGAAGAGCGGCCCTTTAGGGCCGTGTTGAGGCTTTTAGAATTTCTTGGGCTTTAGCCCCTGTGGTAACTCTCACCATGCCAGAACTTCCCGAAGTGGAAACCATCGCCCGCGGCCTCGCCAAGCGCGTCACCGGAGACGTGATCGAATCCGTATGGCTCGGTGAAAAGCGCGATCTCCTGCGATCCACTCCCGCAGAGATTGCCGATGCGCTGGAAGGCAGCCGCATCGCGAAAATCCATCGCATGGGCAAGCACATCGTCATCGATCTTGAACGTGTGGGGCGGACACTCCTGTCCGCCAAAGGCCAGCAGCCGAAACGAAAGCAAAAGGGAACACCGAATTCAGCCGCACTGCAAACAGAAGCGGACAAGCGTATCCGCCCCGCATCCACCACTGCGCAATGGATCGTCCATCTCGGCATGACGGGCCGGTTGCAAGTCTGCGATCCAAAAGATGAGATCGCCAAGCACACGCATGCCATCGCCAAACTGCGGTCGGGCAGGGAACTGCGCTTTGTCGATCCGCGCCGCTTTGGCCGGTTGAGCGTTTCAAGGGAATTCAGCGCAACCGGGATCGAGCCGCTGGAGATTGATCTGGACCGATTCGGCGCACTCTTTCGCGGCCGCAAGACACCGATCAAGAGCGCATTGCTGAATCAGAAACTCCTGCGTGGAGTGGGAAACATCTACGCCGACGAATCCCTGTTTCGGACCGGCGTTCGGCCCCGCCGGCGCGCCGCCTCGCTCACGCGTGACCACATCTCCAACCTGCATACGGCCGTGCAGGAAGTGTTAAAAGAAGCGATTGAGCTGGGAGGTTCCTCGGTCTCCGACTACGTGAACGCCGAAGGTGACGAGGGGTTTTTTCAGCTGCAACATCGCGTTTATGGCCGCGAGGGCGAGCCGTGCCTGGTCTGCAAAACTCCGATCAAGCGAGTGGTGATTGCAGGTCGCAGCAGTCACTATTGTCCCAAGTGCCAGAAATAGACGGTCGCTTCTGTTAGTCTCTTCCGTTATGCCTGATTACTCCATTGGCGTTGATATGGGCGGCACGAATCTGCGGATTGCCGCCATCACCACGGAAGGTAAGCTTCTCGAAAAAATCACACTCGGCGTGAAAGTCGCGCTGGGACGCGATTATGTCATCGGTGAAATGTGCGATGCCATTCATCGCCTGACCGAACAATATCGCAGCAGCGGACGCTTCATCGGCGCCGGCATCGGCGTTCCCGGAATCATCGACATGGAGCACGGCATGATGCGGATGTCGGCGAATCTTCCAGGATGGTCCGATTACCCGGTGCGCGACGAGATCGAGCGTCGGCTGGGTGCGCGTGTATTTCTCGACAATGACGCGAATGTCGCGGCGCTCGGAGAGAAATGGCTGGGCGCCGGACGCGACGCCGACAACATGGCGATGCTCACCCTCGGCACCGGCATCGGCGGCGCGATCGTATTGAATGGGAAAGTCTTTTACGGAATGAGCGGCATGGCGGGAGAGTTTGGACACGTGACGGTAGAGCCGAACGGTGTCCCTTGCGGCTGCGGCAATCACGGCTGTGCGGAGCGCTATGCCTCCGCCACGGCAGTGGTGCGCATGGCGCGCGAAGCGATCGAGTCAGGACAGGCGCCGGAACTCGCCAAGGCCGCCAGCAGCGATCCGGAGTTTAGCGCCAAGTCGATCTACAATCTCGCGATCCAGGGCAATGTCGACGCCCAGCGAATTTTTCTACGCTTTGGAGAAGTGCTGGGAATATTGATGGCGAACCTCGTGAACATTCTCGATCTGGATATGTTCGTGATCGGCGGCGGCGTGGTCAGCGCGTGGGACGCATTTGCTCCGAAGATGTTCGCCGTGTTGCGCGAACGATCCCTGGTGTATGCGGCGTCCGCTCCGGAGGATCCGTTGCATCCGAAAAAAGAAGGGGCATCGACCCAGATCGCGAATTACACGCGCAAGAAAACGATCATCACGCAAGCTTTGCTTGGAAGCGACGCCGGACTGTACGGAGCGGCAAGAGTCCCAGCAATGCAGCCTTGAAACAACCAAGCATCTGTTATCTGCGCTCTCCGCGAAACCTCACCGAACTCAGCGGTAAGGCTTCTTGACCTTACTTCAGCACAGGCTTGTCACCATCCCAAGTGACCTGCTCCAACGTCGCAGGCGCAACAGGCTCCTGATAAGGAATCTGAAGCCAGAGCTTGCCGCCTTTACTCTGCACCTCTCCGCCATTGGCCAGCATAACTTTCAGTCCGATCTGTGCCGTGTCTTCCGCCAGAACGTCAATCTCGTAAGAATCCGGCAATCCTGCGAGTGTCTTGTTCCAGTACGTATTGTGCAGAGGCTCGCGGTATTCTGCAGGAATCGCATGCGCTCCGATCAACGTGCCTAGAATTCCCGCTGCATTTGCCGGATTGCAGTCGGCATCCTGTCCCGCCCGCGTCGCATAATTCATGGTCTTATACCAGTCACCATTGCCGTACAGCAGTCCCATCACGACATATCCGCCATTGAGCTTCGCATCGATATTGAACGGCTGCTTGTAGCCGTCGGGGCAGTGGTCAACCTCTCCCCATTTCGCCTGCACAAGATGCCATGTCTTCAACCAGTCGTTCGGATTCTCGTCGTGCCAGCGAATCACATCGCGAATCAGTTGCGCGTACAAGCTCTCTGCCGGAATTGCCTGAAGGCCTTTGTTGACGACCTCACGAACATCCTTCGCGAAAAATGCCTGCGTGTACATCGCGGAGATGAACATGCCGCCGTACACTCCGTCTCCATAGTTCATGATGTGCCCCATCCGGTCGCCGTAGCGGTTGGAGACTTGCGGCATACCCGGAGCGATCATTCCAAAAACGTCGGACTCAATCTGGAAATCGATGTCATCGGCGTGCAGGTTGTACCGCGGGCTCCCCGAGTCGGGCGGCAGGATGCCCTTGCGAATGTTTTGCAACCCGGCATCGTTTGCGTGCCAGACCTTCCGGATCTTCGCGTCCCACTCATGCGCCACCGTCACCGGATCGACATCGATCCCATATTTGCGCAGGCAATACAGAAAAAGCAGGTTGATGTAAATGTCGTCGTTGTCCGGAGCACCGAAGCTGGGATGCTCCTTCTCGGAGGTCTGGATGAAGTTGTGCAGCAGGATAACTTTTTGATTGTCGGCTTCACGCGTGACCGGGTCCCAATCTTCATGATCTGGCCGGTTTGCCGCTCGTGCGCGATAGTCCTTCATTCGAGTCTGTGAGAGGGGCCAGTCCGTGATATCGAAGCCAATCGGCGTGTTCTGATATTGAAATTCCCACGGTTGCCCGAACGTCACACCGATCATCTTCCCCATCCACGCCCCCTGAACTTTGTCGAGGTAGGTGTTCCAATCCAACTCTCGCGCAGGATGCGTGGAACGGTTTGAAGAAGCTTTCTGGGCTTCGGCCGGAAGGATCGCACTGGCTGTAAGCGCGATTAGAAAAACCAACAGGAACCGACGCATGTGCGAACCTCCGAAGAATATCGTGACAATCGAAGTGGCTCGATCGGGCGAATTACCGGTCGCGAGCCGACTGCTGGGATGGCGAGGTGGCCAATGCTATCCGGCTCAGGGCATCGAGAAATCCGCGATTTTGCTCGGGAGTGCCAATGCTGACGCGCATGCAGGTTGGCGCGCCCCATCCGCCAAGCGGGCGAACGCTGATGCCTTCGCCTCGCAGTTTCTCCGCCAATGGCGCGGCTTCAACGCCAATATCGCAATAAAGGAAATTGGCCGACGTAGGAACGACGCGAAATCCCAGTTCAGATAATCCAACGCCCAGCACCTGCGCCTGTCCGGCATTGTTCGAGACCACGCGCCGGATGTGATTGGTGTCGTCCATTGCGGCGAGCGCAGCAGCCTGCGCCACCGACGACACGGAGAACGTGTTTCGCATCCGCGAGCAGTACGCCATCAATTCGGCCGGTCCGAGGCCGTATCCGACGCGCAGCCCCGCCAGCCCATGTGCTTTCGAAAATGTCCGCAGGACCATCACGCTGGCGCCCTGCTTCAGGTAGTTCAAGGAATGCGAGTACTCGATCTTGCGGCGCGCAGCAAAATAGCTGGCAAATTCGTAATAAGCCTCGTCAAGCACTACGACCACATGCCCGGGAACTTCGGCCAGAAACTTGTCGATCGCGGCCGCGGGCAGAACTGTTCCAGTCGGATTGTTCGGGTTCGCAATGAAAACGATGCGCGTATCTTCGTTGATGGCCGCCAGGATCGCATCCAAATCGAAGCCGTCGTCGCGCATCGGTGTCTCGACGAATTGTGCCCCCGTCGCATGCACCGCCATCGAGTAAACGATGAACGATCTCTCGCTGGTGACGGCGTTCAACCCTGGCGAAAGCAGAGTCTGACAAAGCAGGCTGAGCAGGGCTGTCGATCCGGCGGTGACGAGAACTTGATCGACAGGCACTTCATGAAAAGTGGCCAGCTTCCGCCGCAGTTGCGTGCAATCGTCTTCAGGATAGGAACTGGCGGAGGCGAGCGCGGCTTGCATGGCCGTAATTGCACGCCGCGATGGCCCAAAGGGATTTTCGTTGGAATCAAGCGAGATCAGTCGCGGTTTATTGGCTTCCGCCGACAGGCTCGGCAGGACGCCGCCCATCTCGCGCACCGGCTTCGATACCAGATCAAAGAATCGGCTCATCCTTGCCGCACATCATTGCACAGATTTGCGTCCGCCAGCCACGGGACTCTTGGTCGCGGATTTCAGCCGCTCCACTTCCCGCAGGGTCAGCGATCGGAATTCGCCCGGAGGAACATCTAGCGACAAAGGTCCGTAGCGAACACGCTTGATTTTTTCAACGTGATGCCCGACGGCCTCGAACATGCGCCGGATCTGCCGGTTCCGGCCTTCGATCAGGGTAATTTCGTACCAGGGATTGGCCGCAACTTTCACCACCCGGACCGCGGCCGGCCCCGTCTTCACACGTTTTCCATCATCGGTGGCAATGGAGATCCCGGCGCGCAGCCTAGCCAGTGCTTCTTCTTTCGGCGTCCCGGCTACTTTTACGACATAAGTCTTGGAGACGTGCGATGCGGCTTTCATTAAACGATTGGCTAATTCGCCATCGTTGGTCATCAGCAGCAAGCCTTCACTCGCGTAATCCAGGCGTCCGACGGGATAGACACGCCCCTTCACGCCGCGCATCAGGTCCATGACCGTGGGCCGCTTCTCCGGATCGCTCACCGTGGTCACGTACCCTTTCGGCTTGTTCAGCAGCAGGTAGATCCCTCGTCGCTCTCCGCTCCCTTGAAGGAGCTTTCCATTGACGCGCACGTGATCGACGTCGGGATCGGCCTTGCTGCCGAGTTCGGTGATCACGGTGCCGTTGACCTGCACGTTGCCCGATGCGATCAACTGCTCGGCTTTTCGCCGGGAGGCAATGCCCGCCGCTGCGATGATTTTTTGTAGCCGTTCAAGAGCCATATCAGCTGCGATCCCGGAAAAACCTGTGGAGGCGTTCGTGAAAGATCCGTGATGTGACGGCTATCGAAACTGAGCGTACTTCGGTTGGCCTTAGCTTTAGGTGTATCAACCGGCCTTCTTTTCTGTAGCCGCTTCTTCAGTGACAGTCTCGGGCTCCGCCGTGGCAGAATCTTCGGCCTGCACCGGGTCCGTCGCGGTAGCGGCTTCCGTCGCTGCCGCGCTTTCTGCAGGAATCAGCTCAGACTGAAACGATTCCGACACCAGTTTTTCGAACTCTTCCATGCTTGGCAATTCGTTCACGTCTTTCAGCCCAAAGCGCATCAGGAATTCTTTCGTCGTTTTGTAAAGAATAGGACGCCCAATCACCTGTTTGCGACCGCCGGTCGTGATCAGCTTCCGATCGAGAAGAGTTCCGATCACCCCGCCGGAATCTACCCCGCGAATGTCATTGATCTCCGGCACCGTGACAGGTTGCTTATACGCGATCACAGCGAGGGTCTCGAGGGCTGGCAGAGACAGCCGGATTGGCGGTTTCAAGCTCTTGGCGAACGAGCGCACGACTTCGTGCTGCTCAGGCTTGGTGGACATTCGGTAGCCGCCGGCTACGGTGCGAATCTCGATGCCGTGATCCGCCGAGTCATAATGCCCAATGAGTTCTTCCACGCAGGAACGAACGCGCGACTTCACCTCCGCGTCGTCCGCCGCCCCATCGGCGAGCGTGGTTTCTCTTACGAGGGCAGCCATCTGCTCCAGCGTGATGGGCGTTTCAGCCGCGTAAATGATCGCTTCGATTTGAGCTTTTAAGGACATATTGATCTTGTCATCCTGAGCGAAGCGAAGGATCTATGCAATTTGCCGACGCCATCCGGCAGCATGGATTCTTCTCGGCAAAGCGCGCCGGCTCTGCCTATCTCCAATCGTCTCTTACGGCTGCCTGCTGATTCATGACTTCCTCGAAATGCGTGTGCTTACGAATGGCGATCTCGCCAAACAGCTTTTCCTGCCGCACCTGAATCGCCTGCAATCGGACCAGTTCAAGCAAAGCAAGGAACATGCACACGAGTGCCTGCCGCGAGGAAACGCGCATTAAAACCTGCTTCAGCCGGATCGGACGATCTTCCAACGATAATCTGCGGCGCAGGTAATCGATCATCTGCCCGACGGTGACCGTCTCCTCGTCCACATTGAGCACCGGGCGAGTTCGGACGCGATCCAGCACTTGCTGGAATGTTTTCACCAGGTCGATCACGTCAGCGGCCAGCTCCGGCTCGGCTCCCTCGGCTTCCATAAACTCTTTGAGCGACGGGTTCGACAACACCGCATCTTCAATCTGCTGCTTTTGCAAAAGCATCTGCGCTGCCGACTTAAACTTTTCGTGCTCCAGCAGCCGATTTACCAATTCGCTGCGCGGATCTTCCGGCTCATCCGCCGCGGCCATCGGATCGCGTGGCAACAGCATCTTCGACTTGATGTGAATCAGTACTGCAGCCATGTAGATAAAGTCAGCCGCAACGTTGACGTCTAATTCGCGAATCTTTTCGACATACGCCAGATACTGGGCAGTAATCTTCGCGATAGGAATGTCGTAAATGTCGATGTCCTGCTTGCGAATCAGATCCAGCAGCAGGTCGAGCGGCCCTTCATATACGTCGGTGACCGCGACAGAAAACGGGTAGTCGTTTTCTTCCTTTTTCGCGGCATCCTTGCTCTTTACCGACGGCGGAGCGGCCGCGATCGGCAGTGAGATTGCCGGATCGCTTGCGCTCACGATTTTTCCTTCATGGCTCATCAAGTTAATCTCGAACGGCTGCCCCCTCCTTGTCACGTTTTTTGCGATAGGGTGGGGATTTTGACTTCGCGGTTACTTTCCGGCGGCTCATATTCCAGCGACATTCCCATGGATCCGCGCACGTCGCCCATGGTCTGCTCCGTAGCCTTTCGGGCCCGCTCGTCGCCAGCCTCAAGAATATCCCACGCCAGCCGCGGATTCTCCTCGAATTTTCGGCGACGCTCCTGGATCGGGTTGAGCAACTTCACTAACGCATCCGCCGCCCAACTCTTGCACTCGATGCAGCCAATCCCCGCCGACCGGCAACCTTCGTTCACTTTTGCCTGAGTCTCTTTGTCACTGAAAATTTTGTGCATGTCTCCGACCGGACAAACGTCCGGATTGCCGGGATCGGAGCGCCGTATACGCGCCGGATCAGTCACCATCGTCTTCAGCTTCTGACGAACCACTGGCTCAGGATCGGCGAGCATGATCGTGTTCCCGTACGACTTCGACATTTTGCGGCCATCGGTGCCGGGCAATTTCGGCGCAGAGGTTTTCAGCGCTTGCGGTTCGGGGAATACCGCTTTCTTCGTCCCATAAAAGCTGTTAAAGCGCCGCGCAATCTCGCGGGTCAACTCGACATGTGCCACCTGGTCCTCGCCGACCGGGACGACGTCAGCCTTGTACACCAGAATGTCCGCCGCCTGAAGCAGGGGATAGCCCAGGAAGCCGTAAGTTCCCAGATCTTTCTCGCGGATGTTTTCCCGCTGCTCTTTGTATGTGGGCACTCGTTCGAGCCAGCCCAGGGGCGTGATCATTGAAAGCAGAAGATGCAATTCGGCGTGCGCCGGAATATGCGACTGCATGAAAAGGACGGATTTTTCAGGGTCCAGGCCAGCCGCAAGCCAGTCGAATGCGACCTCGAGGGAGTTCTCTTTGACCCGCGACGTATCGGCATAGTCCGTGGTCAGAGCGTGCCAGTCCACCACGCAAAAAAAGCATTCATACTGATCCTGCATGCCGACCCAGTTTTGCAGTGCCCCAACGTAGTTGCCGAGATGCAGCTTTCCCGTGGGACGCATGCCGCTGAGCACACGCTTGCGAGTTGTCGGCGAAGCACTCATATTTCAGAAAGCCCTGCGTTCCAGGACGCGGCAGCGTACCGGGGGCCGCCAATGCAGATCGGACAGTGAAATCGCATGCAGGACTGGCTTCGATACTACCATGCGAAAAGCCTATTCTAAGCAGTGAACAGTGCACGCCAAGCTGCGGGGACAGCCACCCTCGGCGGTCCGCCGGGCGACAGCCCGGCATCCCTCCTGTCGAACTACTGACTCCAACTCACTTCTTCTCCATCGCTCTTTGCATCTCTTCCGGGGCGATGGACTTCACCTTGATGGGCTTGGCTGGAATCCCGCCCACGATGTGATAAGGGGCGACATCCTTCGATGCCACTCCGACAGATCCCACAATTCCGTGCTCGCCCACTCGAACCCCGCTCAGCACGGTCGCATGGTAAGTAACGCGTGCCTTCGGACCGATGTCCGTTTTGTGATTTTCCACGATCATCCCGTCGTTCAGATCGTGGGAGTGAGAGTATACGTTCGCGTAGTCAGAGATGGACGACCCCTCGCGAATGATGATCTCGCCGCGGTCGTCGAGGAGCACGTATTTGTGGATCGTGCAGTTGTCCTCGATGGTGAGGTTGTAGCCGTAGGAAAACTCGATGCCGTGAAAGAGTTTTACATTCTTCCCGAAGCGCTTGAAGATGTGCCCCGCCAACATTGCGCGAACGCGATATCCCAGCCAGTGATTAAGTCCCGCCGGAGAGCGGTCGAACATCATCCAGAACCAGATCAACGGCTTCCGCTCGCGATACTTATCCGCATCGACGTCGCCATAATACTCAGGCTCCAGTGTCGTATTGCGTGGATCGAAAGAATGCACCAGTGTCTGCTCGCCGGGCGTTCCGGAGGCATCGGCATAAGGCCGGCCCATATAGATTTGATGGAGCGCCTCGCGCACCACGTCGCTGCGGTGCTCAAAATCGCGATTGGCGAACTCCGAGTCGAGATGATCGACCCATTCCAGAAAAGATTTCTCCGCCGCCGGAGTTGGATTTAACGGGCGATATTCATATCGAGGCATGGGATTTTCCTATGCAACTTGCAAGGCTGCAGGCGAAGCTCCAACCATAGCACAACACAAAAATGCTTTATAATTCGCGCGGCTCGTGGATGACTAGGCTTCTCGCACCGCGACGAAGGACCAAGAGCCTCGATCTTCAATGCTTCCTTCGTGAACCTTCGTGTCCTTCGTGGTAGAAGCCTTTCTCGACTCCACCCGATGACCACTCTCGCTCGCAAACTTCGCGCCACCGACTACTTCACGTTGGGCTGGGGAACGATGGTCGGCGTGGGCTGGCTCGTCATTATGGACGACTGGCTGCTGCGTGGTGGCTCGCTGGGAACGGTTCTTGGCTTCGTTATCGGCGGAGCGCTCCTGCTCCCAGTTGGATGGGTTTACGGAAAGCTCATCGCCGCCATGCCCGACGCCGCGGGTGAAATCGCTTACGCGGCCGCTGTATTTCCTCGCTCCATCAGCTTCGCCACTGGGTGGATGATGATGCTGGCTTACTTCATTGTCTGCCCGTGGGAAGCAGTCGCGGTCGGTCGTATCGCTGCCTACATTTTCCCCGCGATTGATTCCGTCGAACTCTACCGCGTCGCCGGGCGGCCTGTGTTTCTTCCTCATCTGGTCGTAGGTCTGGCGCTCACGGGACTTTTGACCGTCCTCAACTACAGAGGAGTGCGGCTTAGCGCGACCTTTCAGAACTGGACGAGCTTTGGTACTCTCGCGCTCTTCGCGGCTTTCGTCGGTGTGGGGGTGAGCCGCGGCTCTCCCGCGAATTTCCCACCCTTGTTCACCCACACGCCACTCATCTCAATTCTGCTGGTGATCCAGATCGTCCCTTATTTCATGACCGGGTTCGAGTCGGTCGGAAAAGCGGCGGAGGAAGCCAGTCCAGACTTCCGCGCTCGCGGCTTTTCTCGCGCCATATGGACCGCCATCATGATTGGCATTATGTTTTACGCGACCATCGTCGCAACCGTCGGCTTCGTAGCGCCGTGGCGCACGCTCACTGGCGACAAGTTCATGACTGCGGTGGCCTTCGAGCACGCCGTCGGTTCTCCGTGGATCGTCAACATAATCATGGCGGCTGCTTTGCTGTCGCTGTTCAAGTGCTTTAACGGCAATTTTGTTGCCGCCAGTCGCCTGGTCTTTGCGCTGGGCCGACGAGAGATGATCAGTCCGCGAGCAGGTGCGGTCCATCGAAAATTTCAAACGCCTTCGGTGGCCGTATTCAGCGTCGGAATCGCGACGGCAGTATGCTTATTTCTCGGCGATGCGATTTTGGTTCCGGTCACGGAAGTCGGATCGGTCGCATGTGCAATCGGATGGGCGTCAGCCTGCGCCGCCTGCCTCGCGCTGTCACGCTCCAAACCAGAAATCATGCGGCTCTCACCCGCCGGACTCGCCTATGCGGGCTTGGGGCTGGTAATCTCAGTTGCGATGGCTCTGATGAAGGTGTCGCCGTTCGTGCCCGGACACTTTAGCCAATACGAGTGGCTGGCGCTCGGCGTCTGGATCGCATTGGGGATGTCGGCTTCGTTCGCGCGGCGCTCCAAATAGCCCCGCATTCTTTCTAGGCCACTCATTTGCGGAGGGCATTTCTCTCGCGCTGACGCCCGAAAAATAGGAGACACTCGAAGACTTCATGTTGAACACACTGCGTCCGGCCCTGCTCCTCATCCTGCTTCTGTCGTTCGGCGTGAGCCTGAAGGCTCAATCGCCAGCGGATTTCGACCTCGTCATTGTCAACGGACACATCGTCGATGGCACGGGTTCGCCGTGGTACTCCGCCGATATTGGTATCCGCGATGGAAAGATTTCCGCCATTGGAAGCCTGTCGAGCGCGGCGCGCAAGCGGACGATCGACGCCGCCGGGAAAATCGTTGCCCCCGGCTTCATCGACATGCTCGGCCAGTCCGAGATGACGATTCTCGTCGATCCTCGGCTGCCATCGAAAATCTTCCAGGGCATCACCTCCGAGATCACCGGTGAAGGAAGCTCCATCGCTCCGCTGAACGACGCTCTCGTTCAATCGGGCCGCGACAGCTACGAGCATTTCAAAATTACCGCCGACTGGCGCACGCTGCGCGAGTATTTCGCTCGACTCGAAAAACAGGGAATCGGCATCAACCTTGCCAGCTACGTGGGAGCGACGCAGGTTCGCCGGATGGTCCTCGGCGACGACGACAAGCAGCCGACCGCCGAGCAGTTGGAGCAGATGAAAGCGCTTGTCCGCGACGCTATGAAAGACGGAGCGGTTGGCGTATCTACGTCGCTCGAATATGCGCCCGCCCCGTATGCGAAGACGGACGAGCTTATCGCTCTCGCGACTGAAGCCGGAAAGGCTGGCGGGATTTACGCCACTCACATGCGGAACGAGAGCGACTCGGTGCTCGAGGCGATTGACGAGGCCCTTCGCATTGGCCGCGAAGGTCACCTCCCAGTCGAGATCTGGCATTTGAAAGTTGCGGGAAAAAATAATTGGGGCCGCATGCCCGAAGTGATTGCCAAGATCAACGCAGCGCGCGCTGCCGGCGCCGACGTGTCGGCTGATACGTACGCCTACACAGCCTGGTACAACGACTTCTCAGCCTTTATTCCTCCGTGGGCGCACGACGGAGGCAACGCAAAACTGGTAGAGCGATTGAAGGACCCAACCACCCGGGCGCGGATTCGCAAGGACATGCTTACGCCGTCGTCAACCTGGGACAACGAATGGCAGGAGATCCCCGGCCCCGATGCCATCATGATCGGTGCCGTCGTGAATCCGGCGCTGGCGTCCTTGCAAGGGAAACGCATCTCGGAGATTGCGAAGCTCTGGAACAAAGAACCGATGGATGCGATCTTTGACTTGCTGATTCAGGACCCCACCGCCGAAGTCGCCGTGTTCGGAATGGCACAACCCGATGTGACGCTGGCGTTGCAGCAACCGTGGGTTTCGATTGACAACGATTCGAGCGGAACGTCACCCGAGGGAATTCTCGGTCAATCCCATCCTCACCCACGGGCTTACGGAACTTTTCCACGCATTCTGAGCAAGTATGTCCGCGACGAAAAAGTTCTGACTCTGGAAGATGCGATCCGGAAATTCTCCGCGTTGCCCGCGCAGCGCATGCGGCTTACCGACCGTGGCGTATTGAAAGCAGGAATGTGGGCGGATGTCGTGATCTTTGATCAGGCCGCCGTCCGCGACCTCGCGACCTTCGACAATCCGAACCAGCTTTCTGAAGGAATGGACTACGTTCTGGTCAACGGAGTTCCGGTGATCGACCAAGGAAAGATGACGGGATCCTTGCCGGGAAAGGTGTTGCGCGGACCAGCATACGTGCCGTAAGTGTGCAATCCGTGCGAAGCCGGCAAGATTTACTTCGCTGGATCCGACTTAAGCCGTGCCTGCACCGGATCGGTCAATGGAGCGACTTGCGGCTCGGCTAGAGTTCCGGTCACCGTGTAGCCCCCAGCCCCCATCTTCATGTTCGAATTTGAGATCCAGTTCACGCTTGAGTGTGGCGGTTCCCGTCAGCAGATATTTTCCGCCAGGCGTGTCGAGTCTCGTGCTCGATATCTCAATCTCGACCTGTATGCAAGTGGGCAACTCCGTCAAGTTGGGTGACTCGCAGAGCCTGCGGATCCGTGCCGATCATCAGATGCGGCAACACACCTTCTCGTAACTCGACACGCAACGTGCCTTCGGCCGACTGCCAGAAATCCGCCGGGCATGGACCCTTTACTTCGTACGTTCCATCCGCTGTGCCTGCGATCCAGTCGTCCTTCATTTCTTCCGTAAGGCTGAAGAGCGAGACGCCAGTGAACGTACCGCTGCCCTTGCAAAGAGCGGGCTTCGCGCCAAAGTCGGCTTGCCACTCGCCGCGATGCTTGCCGCCGAAAAAATCCGAGCTCATGTTCTGAGATTTGCAGCTTGCCTTGATTCACGGTGACATTCGCCGACACATGCGTTGCCGCTACTTTTCGGATCAGCAGTCGTCCCAACGGTAATGTGGCCAGCGGCGCGGAGATTCGCGAGAGGCGACCCTCGCACCGAAGAAGTGGAATCCAGCACCTGATACCAAGCTCGCTTTCGCAAAGCTGGGTTGGCCCACTCCGCCAAATCCGAGATCGAAAGTTCGCTGGCGTTTAACGCAAAGTGTGCGGGGCATGCGTCCGGCTTCGTGCACCCGCGAGGCATCTCGAGCGATCCCGACCAAACGGTTTCACCCGTCCTAGCGCTCAACTTGCTAACACGCACCCTATCTTGCGAGAGTTGCATCTCCGCAGACGAAATCTCGATTGGCCCGGCAGCGCCACGAAGAGGAACCTGGATGTTTCGCAACCGTGCTGTTCCGATCGCTTGAGGAGCGGCAAAGCCCGCCGTGCCTCCGTACTGTCACCCAGCCATGAGCCCGCAACCTGCAAATCCAGCTGAGCATTTCCATCGGCTGACGTAGGCAGCGCCGGGATGCCCATCATCCGCGCCAGTCGCAGCGCCCGCGAAATTTCGGTGTCTCCCGCGATCGCGATGCTATATCCACTACGATTCGCCCAGCCACGGACGGTAGCAGCCCCCGATCGCGATCCGCCGACGCCGAGAGGCCCAAACTCGACGCGCGGTCCATCGGCGATCTTCGTGGCGTCCTTGCGCATGCCCTTCGGAGTATCTGGAGTAGACAATCGAGAACGGAAGCGTCGCCGGCCCGACTTCCACCTTGTTCCCCGGGGACGCCAGGTGCAAGTCCGCAATTTCTCCGTCCCCTTCGAAGACGGGGCGAGCATCGCCTTTTTGCTCCAATGAAAAACTTCCGTGAAGGGAGCCATCCGCAATCATGTCATCGGGCAGGCTTTTCTTCGCTCGAGCCGCGAGTGCGATGACAGCAGTGGCAGGAACGCCTTCTAGTACGGCTCGAAGCGCATAGTGATGACTGCCAGGAAGGCCAGCGTCACCTGTCAAAGTGATCTTTCCGTCCGCCACGGGGGCGCTGCACTGAACTTCATGGAACTCATGAGTCAGCGAGCTATATTCTCCCTCGCATGAGCCCGCCAGCCGCAGGGCGCGTCCGCTGGTGATATCGTACCGCCGGAAGTCATCGATGGAGCCGGAGGTTGTCACCCGCAGCTTCGCAGGAGTGCCCACCATCGTCACATTGACCTGAATTTCCCCGCGCCAACCTTTGTCATTTCCCGTGAACAGCTTGGTGGATTGCCCCAATTGCGCCCGATTCCATACCAGGTTGAACTGCAAAGGCGTATCGCGGAAAGCTTGCGCGCGCTGCCATGTCCCGTTGACTTGTAGAAGTCCGGTGTCGCTCAAATTAATGTCAGTGCGGACCGGCTGAGCTTTCAGGCGCACTCCCCAGGAATTGTCCGAATCCTGCCACAGGGAAAAATCCGCATTGGTCAAAGCGTAGGGCTTTTTCTCCGCCCCGCTTTTGAAGTTAAGCCGTCCACCCGTCACCACGATGTACGGAAATCCCGGACGAGGTTCGCTCTTACCCTTGCTGGTGGGTGCGGTCGGAATGTGCGCCGTGCGCTCCAGCAAAGCCTCCAGGTTCCAGCGTCCCGTATCGCTGTGAACCAGGTTCAGGCTGGGTTCGGTCAGTTCGAGGCGCGCGATTTCCATGCGGCCGCGCAGAAGAGACGTTAGCCGCAACGACGCGCTGACTTCGCTGGCGCGCAGAATGGGCTCCGCGCCGAACTCGGCATCGTCGTAGACCACCAGATTTTCCAGATCGAATCCAGGCCGCGGAAGCAACTGAATGTGCACTGACCCGATGTCCACGGGACGCCCCACGCCGGCGCTGATGGAGGCAATGATTCTCGACTTCAGGCGGGATCCGCCGGGACGAAGCAGAAAAAGACCGAGCAAAAGCACCACTGCCGCAATCGCCACACGTCGCTTGGAAGAAAAGATTTTCACCACGCCCTCACGGAAGTTTCGAGGGGGATCATTTCACGATCTGGAGGGTACGCCTCCAGCGTGTCTCATCGAAGAAGTGCAGAACCACTTTTCCGAGAAACATCAGCCGGTCGCTCCAATCCGTTTTCAGATATTGATTATCCGGCGTTTCGAAGGACCAGTAGATAAACATCGGACGCCCGATGACGTTCTCCTGGGGAATAAATCCCCAGTAGCGGCTGTCGAGGCTCACTCCGCGATGATCGCCCATCGCGAAGTAATGACCGGGCGGCACCACAATGTCGTCTCCCTGGATGTAGGAAGGCAGCGACACCATCCAGTCACTCCAGACATTGGGATCATCCGTCGGCGGCACAGCCGGGAAATTATTTCGATACACGTCAGCGGGATTGTCGCGATCGGTATCGAGATACTTCGCCTCATCCAGTGCTTCGCCGTTGCGATACACGACCCCATTGCGCAGATGAATCCGGTCGCCGGGCAAGCCGATGATGCGCTTCACCACGTAGAGTCCCTGAGTTTGCGGAGACAGAAAGACGACGATGTCCCGGAAATGTACTTCGCGATAGGGAAGTAGCCGCCCGGCCCAGTTGCTCTTCGGCGCAAACTGTATTCGATTCACGAAAACGTGGTCGCCAATGAGAAGCGTGTTTTCCATCGAACTCGATGGAATTTCAAACGCCTGCACCACGAAGGTGATGATGAACAATCCCGTCACCAACACTGCCGCTAGAGACGAGAGAAACTCAACCGTTGTCTCTTTCGGTTTCTCGTCCACCGCGTCTTTTTCTAAGCTTTCGTCTTTCTTCGCCACTCGTGCCTTCCGTCCTAATTGAACAGCAGCTTTCGCGGGTGCACCACTTCACAGCTCACGCGACAACCGGAAACGCCGACCAAACGACTGACTGGAAAAACCGCTCGCAGCACCGTGGAAGAGCGGCCCTTTAGAGCCCTGCCCTGAGCGAAGTCGAAGGGGCCGCGTTAATCCGGCGTATCTTAAAGGGGCTTAGCCCCTGAGCCTCTCAGTGTACCAGTCGCAATGTTCGGTTCCAGCGCGTGATCTGAAAGATGTGCGTGATCGCGTAAGCAAGATGATGCAACCGCCCGCTCAGGCTGCTTTCGGCATTCCGATCCCAATCGCTCACAGACCAATAAATCACCAGCGGAGTTCCAATGATGTTTCCGCGCGGCACGAAGCCCCAGTAGCGGCTGTCCTGGCTGTCATCCCGGTTGTCGCCCATCACGAAGTAGTTTCCTTCAGGCACGATAAGCTGGCCGTCTTCCACTAGCTTCCGCATTTGGAGCCACCATTTTCCGTCCAGACCGAGCGCTGGAATATCAACCCGCGGAAAATCGTCGCGAAATGGGACGTTGGCCGGCTCCAAAAACTTTACATACTTTTCTTCCAGCGGCTTCCCGTTGATGAACACCTTCTTGTTCACCATCCGCAGCTTGTCGCCCGGTAGCCCGATGACGCGTTTCACGAAATGCTGCTGCGGGTCGACCGGGTAGTGGAATACGATGATGTCGCCGCGCGCGATTTTCCGGTACGGCATCATTGGACTTCCGCCGGGGGAACCGTAACACAGCTTGTTTACCAGAAGGTAATCGCCGACGAGCAGGGTGTTTTCCATCGACTCGGAAGGAATCTGGAAGGCCTGCACGATAAAAGTGATCACGAAGATTGCAATCACGACGGTTCCCATCAGCGATTGCAGGGAACTGATCAGGTCGGAGCCAAAATTTGTCACGATGCGCCGCTGCGGCGCCGGCGGCGCCTCGGTCGCAGGACTTGCTTCCGGTGGAATAACTGAGGCCGTGGGAGGCGGCGGCGCGGCGACGGGCTGGTTTACAGAATCCATGAGCTCTACTTCTCGATCACTTGCGGAATGCGGCTGGCGCTCTTTGGCTCCGCGGCCTTCGAGCGCGAGGCGAGAAATGTCAGCAATTGCCTTGCGGCGTCCTGTTCTGCCGTCTTCTTGGTCAAACCTTGCGCCCGCCCCACGAATTCGCTTCCGTTGGTGTCCTTAGCGTTCAGACGCGCTTCGACTGTAAAAGTTTTGCTGTGCTCCGGACCGGCTTCTTCCACCAACACATACGCAGGCTGCGGCAAGCCGAGACTCTGGACGGCTTCCTGCAGCGCCGATTTGAAATCGGTGATCGGCAGAGTCCCGCCCCCACGCTCCATTCGTTCCAGCTCCGGGCCGATCACGTTCCGCAGAACAAACTCCCGCGCGACTTCGAGCCCGCCGTCGAGGTAGATGGCCGCTAGAATCGCCTCGAGCGCATCGACCAGCAGCGCCGTCTTGCTGCGTCCGCCGCTCTTTTCCTCGCCGCGCCCCAGCCGAAGATAGTGTCCCAGTTCCAGTTGCTGCGCGACTTGAATCAGGTGCCTCTCACTCACTAGATGCGCGCGCAACTTCGAAAGTTCGCCCTCGCGAAACTGGGGAAAGCGCTGAAAGAGTTCCTCGCTGGTCACCAGGGCCAAAACCGCGTCTCCCAGGAACTCCAGTTGCTCGTTGTCGCTGACCTTGTACTTGCTCTCCCCAGCCTGCTTCGATTCCAGTTCTCGCGCTTGGGAACTGTGGGTGACGGCCTGCTCGATGACGGCTCTTCGCCGGAAGTGATATCCCAACCCCAGTTCGAGCGCCGTGATTTCGCGTTCTTTCATAGGGGTGGGGTGGTTCAAGCTGGAATCAGCCAGCGTCGAAAGACCTCATGTGGAATTCGCCGACCTCGAAAGATTTCATGTGGAGACAGCCGCCCCCGGCTGTCTCGCGATCGAAGCTCGAGGCTTTTGGAGCCCGTCAATCAGAGGTGCGACTCTTAATTCTTCGCTCCCGGCGCCGAACCGCTGCTCAGCTTCGTCAAGCGATCCTGCTCGGAGCGCGCAGCCTTTCCCGCCGGAGAATCCGGACGATCCTTTGTCAGATCCACCGCCTGGTTAGCATATTTCAACGCTTCAGGAACTTTGTTCTGCATGTCGAGCGCAACCGCCAACCGCAGCGCCGCTACGGAATCGACCTCTGGGAATGCGTCAATCGACTTGCGCAGATTGGTCTCAGCTTCCGGCCAGTTGCGGGCGTTCGAAGCTAAAGTTCCCAAAACTGCATACGCTTCAGAGCGCAGGAAGCCCTTAAACTGGGCGAGCTTGTCCGGAGGATATCCTGTGGTCGGAACGTCGGTGTCGATTGTGATCAGCGCGCGCTCCGCATCTTTCTTTGCTTCCGCCAGCTTCTGATCTTTGTCGAGGTCGGTGTCGCGAGTTCTTTCCGCTAACACCTGAGCTACGCCTACGAGAGCTTCCGGGTCATCCGCATCGAAGCTCACTGCTTTATGCGCCATGTCGAGCATCTTGTCGGCATTGTTGGCGCCTTGATATTTCTGCATGGCTGCCTTGTAGAGGACGACGCGAAGTTCGCTGTCGGTAAACTTCGTGGCAAAATCGTCCGCGGCCTTTTCCGCCGCTGCGGGATCGCTTAGCCCCATGGCCGCCTGGTACGCCTCAAACTCCGGTTGCGTCTTCGCCGCTGGGGGACGCTTACCTTGCGGAGCTGCCGCAGCGGCCTGTCCCGCTGGAGCGCTTTGCGTTGCCGGTTTGTCCTGCGCCCAAACGCCTACGCACATCCCCAGCACCGCGATCACCACTGCTCGTCGCTTCATGCGCTCTCCTCGACCCAAAGGTCGTTGAATCTCAAACTTAAAACTGAAACCGCTCAACCCCGCATTTTATCGCAGTACACGTGCAGATCGTTCGCGGCGAGGCGGGCTGAGCCACAATTTTGAACCCAATAACTAACCACTGGTCGGCTGTCACTGCTGCTGGGGCTTAGCCGGAGGCTCGTAAGCCGTTTGCAATCCGCGCTCCGCCGCCGCCTTGATCTCGGGCAACGCCGCGCCCGTAGTCAGGGCCGCGCGATACTCGTTCATCGCCGCCTCGCGGTCTTCTTTCATGTCGAGAATCCTTCCCAGGTAGACATGCGACCACGCGATCACTTTGGGATCTTTCGTGGCCTGAATGGCCTTCTGGAAATTATCGACAGCGGCGTCCCGATTCTTCGTCGCCACCGCGACTTGCGCCAGGATGAATAGGGCTCGGCCCTCATCTCCGATTTTCTTATCGAGAGCTGACTGCGCCAGTTCCTGCGCTCCCTTAGGATCGCCCGCCGCCAGCCGCTTTTCGGCGGTCACCAGCATGCGCCGGTCTTCGAGTCGCGAGAGTTGCACGAGTTCCGGTGCCGAAGCCCGCGCAAACTGAATTTCGTTCGCCGCCTTTTCCTGCTGTCGAACGTCGATGCCTTCGAGTATGTCGGTGTAGACGCTCCGCAGTCCGGCCGGATCTTTTTCAAACGCCAGCAAGGACGTATAGAAATATTTCGTCAGGATGTATCCCTGCTTCACCGCGTCATCCACCGCTTGAAGTCGCATTGCCTCGGCGGTCTGTTTATTTCCCATGGTGCGAATTTCGATCGACCGCACCAGGCATTCCGTCACCAGGAGGGAAATATCCGTCTTAAAGCTCTCTTCCAGCGGAGCGCGCTTCACCGATTGCAACAGGGGTTCGAGCCGCTTGATCGAGGTGAAATGCTTCTCCGCCATCGGATCGAGCAGGTAGTGCAGATAGGTATGCCGGATCTGCGGCATCTTCAGCGGATCGACTGTAGTCGGGTCAGGAGAAGGGAAGACCACGACATAGTAATCCGCTCCATAGTTCCGGGCGTTCGCCTGGTTAGGATCGCCCATGAAATCGAGCAGAACAGTGAAAGTTCGCCCCAGAAATCCGCCCGACTGTAATCGCAAATAGATGTCGGTGTCGAACACCATCTTCTGCAGCGGCAGGTGATAGCGTTCCACCAGTGCAGCATAGTTCGCGCGATGCTTTTCCCAGATGTTGTGCAGCCCCGCCTTGTCGTAGAAGCGCTCCAGCAGGGCGCCGAAGCCGGCGATTGGCCCGGCGTCCGGAGGCATGTCGTCTTCTTTCACACGCGGCAGGAAGTGAGGCGGACCCTGGAGATATAGCGCCAGTGAAACGAACTGCGACAAGTCGTGCTGCGGATCTTTCCCGCGATGCGCCACATACCAGTCGCACATGCTGGTGAGCGCGGCCTGACTCTCTTCGGAACCTCTGCAGGTTCTTCTGCACCTCGGCGCGGATATTCAAGCGCTGTGCGTCAGAACTGTTCAGGTCGACGTCGTAGCCGCAGGCATTCATCGCCGTCAGGACGACGAAAAGCGTCTCGCTCGTGTCCAGCGTGATGGGAGAAGGATTATCCGCCGCGCAAAGCGGCGCCAGCAGCCCGAAAAGAGCCGCAAGAATTGCTGCTCGAAGCCCAAGAACCCGGAAACGACTCAGGAATCCCTCCCGCAGAACGACGACGGCCACCCGACCGGCCGCAAAGAGATAGGCGGAGAACTCCATAAGTTTAAGGTGTCAGAGGCGGAGGGTCAAACGTAGAGGTCGTGTAGGGGCGGACGCATCTTGCCCGAGGGGCGAGGCGATGAGTCCCACCGACGCACAAGCAGAAAGGAGAGTGAAGTTCAGCCACTGAGCCACCTGCAGCGCCCGTCCACGCCACAAATTCCGCTATTCGATTCGCCCTCAGCCATTTAGCCCTAAAAACATTGCGTGCGCTGATGAGGCTCTGATAGCCTTTTTATGGACTTCCTTGCTCATAGCGCAGCGTCGGCATGATACCGGCGACTCAAGAGTGCACACGCACTTGCGTCCTCTGATTTTCGGCGGACCGCGCTTCGCTCGATCGTCCACATTTGTTAACCCAGGTTTCTGAAGCGAAGCTGCAAGGCGCGTGATGACACAACACTCGCGCAATAAGAAGGCAACAAGAAGAAGGAGACACAACACTTGCCATCCAAAACCCGTTATCTTTTTACTTCCGAGTCCGTCACCGAAGGCCACCCCGATAAAATCGCCGACCAGATTTCCGACGCAATCCTCGATGCCTGCCTGGCTGACGATCCCGCCAGTCGCGTCGCGTGTGAAACGCTGACGGCGACCGGCCTCGTCATGATCGCCGGAGAAATCACCACCAAAGCGTACGTGGACTTCCAGCAGGTCGTCCGCGGCACCGTCCAGTCGATCGGATACGACAATGCCCTCCACGGCTTCGACTGCAACACCTGCGCCGTGATCTCAAGCATCAACAAACAATCAGGCGACATCGCCATGGGCGTAGACACCGGCGGCGCCGGCGACCAGGGAATGATGTTTGGGTATGCGGTTAATGAGAATGAGGAGTTGATGCCGACTCCCATTGCGCTGGCGCACAAGCTGACCATGCGGCTCTCGCAGGTTCGCAAGAATGGCACCCTTCCTTTTCTCCGTCCTGATGGCAAATCCCAAGTCACTGTCGAATACGACGCCAACGGAAAAGTTCTCCGCGTGGATGCCGTCGTTATCTCTACGCAGCACTCCGAGAACGTTGGCAACGACGAATTGCGCGCCGGCATTTTGAAGCACGTGATTCAGGCCGTTATTCCGGCGCACCTGCTGGATGAATACACCAAGTACCACATCAATCCGACCGGACGCTTCGTCATCGGTGGACCGATGGGCGACACCGGACTGACCGGGCGCAAGATCATCGTCGACACTTACGGCGGTATGGGACGTCACGGCGGCGGAGCCTTCAGCGGAAAAGATCCGACGAAGGTCGATCGCTCGGCTGCATACATGGCGCGCCACATCGCGAAGAACGTTGTCGCCGGTGGATTGGCAGATCGCTGCGAAGTGCAACTCGCTTACGCCATCGGCGTTGCCGATCCGGTAAGCATCCTCGTCGAAACATTTGGCACCGAGAAAGTTGATCCGGCGATTATCCCGGACATCATTCGTTCGCACTTCAAGCTGACTCCTCGGGGCATTATTGAGTCGTTGAACCTGCGCCGCCCGATCTACAAGAAGACGGCCGCTTACGGACACTTCGGACGCAGCGACCCCGACTTCACCTGGGAAGCGACCGACAAGGCGGCCAAGCTTGCCAGCGATGCCGGCCTGCGGGAACCTGTGGGCGCTAGAAAGTAAGATCGATCCACCACAAAGAACACGAAGGAACACGAAGTAAATCGCATCTTTCTTCGTGAACCTTCGTGTCCTTTGTGGTGAAAGATTTTCCAGAAGTCAAAGGTGCAATCTGAACCTCGTCCGGATGCGCATTGGCCAATCGGAATTTCGGCATGATTCGCCGTATCCGAAACTTGTGTATTCTGCGAAAATCATTGTGAAACCCTGCAATCCAGCATTTATCGATAGATAATTTTTTTGCCGCTTAGGCGTGCTAAGAACTGAGGGAAAGTAATGTCAACCGCCGCAATCAACTGCGACATCAAGAACGTCGAACTGGCCGATCTGGGCAAGAAGCGCATCGAGTGGGCGAACCAGTCGATGAAGGTCCTGCAGATCATCCGCAAGGAGTTCATCAAGAACCAGCCGCTTACCGGCATCCGCATCTCCGCCTGCCTGCACGTTACGGCCGAGACCGCGAACCTTGCCATCTGCCTGCGCGATGGCGGCGCCGAAGTTGTGCTGTGCGCGTCGAATCCTTTGTCGACGCAAGATGATGTTGCGGCTTCGCTGGTGCGCGACCACAACATCCCCGTTTTCGCCATCAAGGGTGAGGACAACGAAACCTATTACAACCACATCATTGCCGCAATCGACCACAAGCCGCATATCACCATGGACGACGGCGCGGACCTGGTTTCTCTTCTTCACACCAAGCGCACCGATGCGCTCACCGATGTGATCGGCGGAACGGAAGAGACCACGACGGGTGTGATCCGCTTGCGCGCGATGGCGAAGAGAAGGCGTGCTGAAATTCCCGATCGTTGCCGTGAATGACGCTGACACCAAGCACCTCTTCGACAACCGTTACGGCACGGGACAATCGACGCTTGACGGAATCATCCGTGCGACGAACTTCCTGCTTGCCGGATCGAAGTTCGTGGTTGCCGGCTATGGCTGGTGCGGCCGCGGGCTGGCGAGCCGCGCGCGTGGCGCCGGCGCGGAAGTCATCGTGACCGAAGTCGATCCGACGAAAGCGCTCGAGGCCGTGATGGACGGCTTCCGCGTGATGTCGATGACCGAAGCCGCAAAACTCGGTGACGTCTTCTGCACCGTCACCGGCAACAAGAGCGTCCTGACCAAAGAGCATTTCGGCCTGATGAAGGATGGCGCGATCATTTCGAACTCCGGCCACTTCAATGTCGAGATCGACATCCCGGCGCTGGAAACTTTGTCTTCGTCGAAGCGCACCACGCGCACCTTCGTCGAAGAGTATTCGCTGAAAGACGGACGAAAGATCAATCTCCTTGGCGAAGGCCGTCTGATTAACCTCTCGGCGGCAGAGGGACATCCGGCGTCAGTGATGGATATGAGCTTCGCCGACCAGGCGCTGTCGGTCGAGTACATGGTCCGCTTCCACAAGAAGCTCGAGAAGAACGTCTACAAAGTTCCCGATGAACTCGACAAGCGCGTAGCGAAACTCAAGCTGGAGTCGATGGGAATCAAGATCGATCGGCTCACGCCCGAGCAGGAAGAGTATCTGGCGGGCTGGTCGGAAGGAACGTAGAGCAGGCGTCCGGCGTCAGGAAAATCGGCGTCAGACCTCGGACCTCGGACCTCAGCAAAGATTGGCTGCCCCTCCTTGTCGCGGGTTTTGCGACAGGGTGGGGCTTTTGACTTCTGTATTCACGATGCTCATGTGGGGACAGCCGCCCTCGGCTGTCCGAGCGGCCCGGCGGTTTCGGGCCGCTGCTTTTCTTTCCGATTGTCATCCTGAGCGGAGCAGAACGGAGAGCATCGCGAACCGCGCTGCGGAGTCGAAGGACCCCTAGTCCCTAAACCACACGCCGCGGCCTCAAGGCATTCTTCCTCAGCAAGACTTATGTGGGGACAGCCGCCCTCGGCTGTCCGAGCGGCCCGGCGTTTTCGGGCCGCTTCTGCTATTTCTGAATTGTCATCCTGAGCGGAGCAGAACGGTGAGCATCGCGAACCGCGCTGCGGAGTCGAAGGATCCCTACTCGCTGAATCGCCCTCCGCTGCCTCAAGGCATTCTTTCTAAGCAAGACTTATGTGGGGAAAGCCGCCCTCGGCTGTCCGAGCGGCCCGGAGGTTTCGGGCCGCTAGCCTTTTTTTCGGGTTGTCATCCTGAGCGAGGATTGTTCTTTGCGCCCAAGCGCAAAGAACAACCACAGTCGAAGGACCCCTACTCCCTAAACCGCGCCCCGCTGCCGTAAGGCATTCTCCCAAGAAGCAAGGGTAAGAACTCCCTGCCACGTCCGCGCATCGAGAAGCTGAAAGAGATCCTTCGACTCCGGAAGCGGCCCGCGAAAACGCGGACCACTTCCTCCGCTCAGGATGACAAAAGGGGGTGATATCCGGCGCCCGAAAGCCGCTGTTCACTAACTCAGCCTAACTCCCCACACAGACTCCCGACTAACTACCCCATAAGTGCCGCCGTCCGCCACCATCGTGCCCTTTGCATTTCCCCGCTCTCACGTGTACAAAGGACGCGTCAGGACGGGGGTCCCACGGCAAAATGCCGTAGGACCCTTTTTGACTGTCGCGGTGTTGGAGGATGCGTATGCGTAGCTCTTTGGAACTATCCCAAATTTATAGGGACGATCACGAATTGGCACAGATTGTGCGCCTTTATTCGTTGTCGCGCTTGTTCTCGGGCGCCACACGGCTGCATGGATTCACTCTATCTGATGAATTGGACAAGGCAATTGTGCTGAACCCTCAAGGCGAGGAGGCGGTTGCATGGCTCCGACTGGAATATCCTGAAATCCCCTCAATTGTGGCGAGGTTCGCGACTTTCTTGAAGTTCGGACACAGACGGACGCTAATCGATCTGTACGCTACCGATCCCGAACCAATCGCGTCCCAACTGCGACAGTCTATAAAGGCTGGCAAGGTGAGGTACCCGTGGATATTTGGACACCTCCTTTACGACCGAGCGTTCGAATTCGATCAGGTTCGGGAAGAACTTACCATTTCCCAGCGCGACGAACTTCTAAACGCTGCTTCCGGTGTATTCCAAATGGGCCCATACCTCGTTGGCCCATTGGGCCTCACCATCTCGGAAGAGAAACGCGCTCTTCCTCCTCGGCAAGCACTGCCACTTTGGCACTGCTCTAGTCCGAGTTGCGGTGCAATCCACAGCGCAGTTTTGCCACAGGACGAACGGACCCTCGGGAGCGCGGTTGCTCGACTGGAAATGATGTTCGAAAAGAAGGAAGGAGTCGAATGGAAGTGGTCGAGCTTCTTTCGGAGCCTTGTGTTCAACGACATAGATTCCTTTTACGACGACTTTTGCCCCATCGACCTACCCTGGTTCCTCGGA
The DNA here is from genome assembly GCA_963819455.1 of uncultured Acidobacteriota bacterium. Taxonomy (GTDB): domain Bacteria; phylum Acidobacteriota; class Terriglobia; order Terriglobales; family Acidobacteriaceae; genus Sulfotelmatobacter. The sequence goes on along the minus strand of CAWFWF010000001.1, from coordinate 1,187,641 downwards.
AATGCATTTTCCGAACGCGAGCGGCGGCAGATATTGAGCACCTTGTTAGCTTCCGTTGGTAGGCTGCGAGCACATTTTACGGAAATAGGTGCCACCTTTCGCGGTTCGAATCAAGATATCGTTGAGAGACTCGACGAGTCCCAGACAATGCAAGCGATCCTAGCGGCTAGAGACGCCGACATTATCGCTGCTGTTGACCGGTGTATTGACGCGCGGAACGTCGTCATTCCTCTTGCTGAGGTCAGAAAAACGCCAGTCCGCGTTCGCAATACATTCGCCGATCCTCACTACGAGTGCTCAAGGCTGGGTTCGAGAATTGTAGGGAACCACCTTGCAAAACCGACCGCACGTATGAAGCGATTGATTCGATCGATTTATCAGCAGGAAGCAGACGCTCGCCAATTAGCTTGGCGTCTAAGGCTAACCGCAGGCAAGACACTCGGCGAGAAACTGGAGAACTCAATTGCAACTGAAAGCCCAGCACAGCTCCTGCAAAAATTTGTCTTCGTTTCCGAGGAGAAGCTTAAGGCAGCACTCGACCATCTTCATGCGCCCCATCTGTACTGTCAGGATTTCGATGAATCAAGCCTCATGAATAAGATACTGTGGCGCATCGGGTTTGAGCCTTCGCGCTTCGAATCGTATACAAGGCCGATACTGGCTGCCGTTCGGGAGCTTCGAGAGGTCGGAGGGCGTGCAACCAGTGATATGGATTGGAAGGAACGGATACGTCGAACAGGGGTTAACGTCTTTGTTTACCTTGAAGAGTTGCTCGACCGAACTCTGTGTTTCAGTACATGGCTAGCTCTGGGAGATCATTTCGGCGATTTCCATCAGTACGACCCGAGTAAGGGACGCGGCTTAGTCTCTTCCAAACTCAGCGGAGTTCTCGTCGGCAAAGACGGGCCGATCGTCTTCGACAGTTCGGGGAAGAACACTCTATTCCCTCTGATCTCAGGTTTCGAAGCACTCCGGCTGAAATGCGAAGAAGTTCTAAACGACCCACCGTCTGGGCATGAGCGACCCGCCAGCGGGCGCCCGCACTACGAAACGCTAGCGACTCTTCAATTTTTCCCATATCGCCATGTCATTTTTATCCTCGACCTTCCTGAGGTTGAAAGGACGTCGCTCTTGAACTTTCCACGCAGCACTTATGAGACTCTAAACCAGAGCGGAGTTATGAATGTTCGAAACAGGATCGACCACAGCGGAGGAGCGTTCCCGTCTGCCGAGGAAATCGGAAATACCTGCGACACTTTGGAATCTGTGGTGCTCGAATTAGAGAGCTTTGGTTTGGTCCCGTCGGTCTACACGGCTACGGAGGTCAAGATCGGACAATCGGGGCTAGTGAAAATACTCTCAAAAAACGACAGTGGAATCGAAGTCGCATGGGCTGGATCACCTGTGCTGCGAGCGATCGGTTCACTGCCCGATTTCGAAGACCCCCAAATCATCGTTCCAAAGCTGCATGTGCTTGATACAGCCGAGCCCCTACGGTTTAAGTTAACCGAGGATTCCGAATTTGTGGCGTTATGGAAAGGGTTTCCTCGAAGAAGGGCGATCGATTCACGCCTCGTCGCAGACGACACTTCGGCAGTCGGCGACAAGGACACGCAGTCGATCTCGCAAGAAACGGTTCAATGAGGCAATCGGGCGAAAAATCGGTGACAGACGGAACGAGCCCTATTTTTCCTTGCTCACCCAATGGAATTGAGAACGTTTCCCCGCTTTTCCAACCCCGTGCCTCTGATCACAACCTACCGTGATCGCAATCCTAGAAATCAAATTCCAAACAGCGCATTCTGACCAAGGCGGTAGCAGTACAGGCAGCATTCAGCCCGCAAGAGCTAACTCCTTGCGGCTCAAGATTTTGCCCGTAACTTGTTGCAGCCCATAGATTGAATTGCAATTTTCCCCTACACCGATGATTCCATTAGACCGGGGGGAGGGGGGATACCCCGGTGATATGGAAAATTCCCATGTCTCAAGACTGGCGACGACAGCCGAGGGCGGATGTCCCCAAGGGATTACCGTTGCGGGAGGAGGTTTTGCTTTTCCTCGGTGCTGACGACTTCGTTCTTGGCCTTGCGGTAGACGCTGAAGACGGCCATGGTCCAGAAGGGCACGAGATCCACGCCTGGCACGAGCTTGGCAAAGAAGGTGGGAAGGAATTCCCAGTGCCATCCCAGCAGGTGGATCATGGTCGCTCCGATGCCGAGGTCGAGGAGGTCTTCGGCGGGAGAGAGCGCTCCTTCGACGAACAATGGAAAGACGGCGATTTGCAGCGCGTCGGCGACGATCGCCAACAGCATGGCGGCGTGGAAGCGCGGGCCTGGGGAAATCGTGATGGGATCGTCGGGCATGGTTTCTCTGATTTTAGATGAGGCGGCGTGGGAAGGGGTCTCCTTATTTATTGCGCACGGGGCTAAAGCCCCGCCGTCGGCTTACGCGGCCCCTTCGACTTCGCTCAGGGCAGGCTCTAAAGGGCCGCTCTTCCACAAAAATGCGGCCCGAAACTTCCGGGCCGCTGGACAGCCGAGGCGGCTGTCCCCACATGGGCTCATTCGATTACAGATTATTTTGCTGGGGTTAGGGCCGCCTGCAGCGTGGTGGTTTGCTCGTCGCCGCGGAAGTATTTTGGATTGTCCTTCGAGGCTCCCTTGAAGTTGTCGGACTTCATTTCGGGCATTGCCTCGTAGGGCTTCGAGTAGTCGTTGGCCGCGTTCCAGAACAAGAATCCGACGCCGCCTTTGCTCTTGGACGTTTCGACCTGAACTTTGATGTATTCCGGCGAATAAGTCTTGGTGCGCCAGTGGAAGGCCTGCAGCCAGGGGCGGATGACGACTCCGCTGGACCGATTTCCGTCGGGATGGGTGATGAGTTCGAAGCGGTCCATGGACTCGCCGATGAAGTGGGCCGGTTCGTCGCCGGGGTGCGCAATGTTGTCCATGCCGAAAAAGTGGGATGGATAGATCATCGGGCTCAAGACGTCGCAGTAGCGGGCCATCTGGACGATGTCCTGGCCAGTGTGCGAAAGGTCAGCCTGCCGTTGCCAGGCCATCACGCCGAAGACGTCGAGGCTGAGCAGAACGCCCGTCGGGTGCAGTTCGGCATAGGCCTTCTTCAGGAAGCCGGCGATCACGTCGGAGCGTTGGAGGCCGTGAGGAGCTTTGCAGGCGGATTTGTCGTCTGAGGGAGTCAGAGTCTTGCCTGGTCCGCTCGACTTCGTCTTCGCTGGACGGCCGAGGCGGCCGTCGGCACATGTTTCGTTGGCGCTGCCGGAGTCTGCTGATTGGGTCGGCTCCTGACTCTGCTGGAAGACGAACTGGGCATCTTTCTGGTCGCCTTCTGCCGGGAAGCGCACGTAGTCGAACTGGATTTCATCGACGCCGAGCTGGGCTACGTGCTTGGCGAGGGCGATATCGTAATCCTGAACCTTGGGGTTCGAGGGGTCCGTCCAGACGAGCTTGCCGTTTTCGCGCCATGCTGTGTGGTTCTTGCGCGACTGGATGGCGAGTTCGGGATGCGTCACTACGAGGCGCTCGTCGCGGAACATTGCGATGCGGGCGATGGCGTGCATGTTCTGCTGGTGCAGGAAGCGCACGAGTTTGGCTACGTCGTGAATGTAAACCTTATGTTCGCCGAGCAGCGGATGGTCAAAAGGGATATTCACGCTGCCGTCGGAGTCCTTGATGTCGAAAACGACGGAGTTTCCGCCGACTTCGCGCCAGTGGCGGACGATGCGGAGGCCGTGATCGCTCGCCGCCATGACACCGGTCAGGTAGATGGCGCGTACTTCAAAGTCCTTCGGAACTGGAATCGTTTTTTCTGTGATTGGGGCTGGGAGGATTCCGGGGATGATGATATTCTCGTTGGCCTTCAGAATATTTGAGGCGTCGGATTTATGGTTGGCGGCGCGGATGGCGTCGGCCAATTGCGATGAAGTGAGGTACGACGTGCGGCCGAGATAATGACGGGCAATCGTCGGGATGGCTTCTCCGCGCTTCGCGGTATAAAGCTCGGTGCTGGTGTTTGCCGGGAGCGTGGGATCGGGAATAGAGAGCTTGGCGGATCCGACGTTGCCGCTGACGGCTTTCAGTTGCGACGGAGATTGTGTGGCAACGGCCGGCGCTGCGGTTTGCGCTTCGACGGCGAAGTCCGTTGACGAGTGCGATGCCAGACGCCATGCGGCGGCGCCGAAAAGAAGACAAGAAACTCCGGTGACGATGCGAAGAGACGAGTGACGCAAGCAAACCTCCAGCCCTACCTTTCGAATGTAGCGGCGCGTTTTGGAGGTCGCTAGTTACGTGGGGACGGTGGACGTTTAGTTACAGCGGAGTTCTGATTTTCGGGTTGGCGTTTGACGGAATCGAAATCGATTCGGTCTCGATGTCGCCGGCTTCCGGATGCGCAAGTGGCTGAGCGGGACGGTCAGATCGGGGCTCGGACTTCGGGATGGGAAGTCATCTTCCTTCCTCGATGGTGCAAAGGTTTTCCTTCCGACTCGGGCAAGCCCGGCTTTCGGGTCTGAGGATTACTGCGGTTCCGACGGTAAGCCCTGATGGATATGGTACTTGCGGGTGGAGTCTTGATTGGCGGAAGGGACGGGGCGGGTGGCCAGCCATTTGCTTATTTCAAGATGTCGGACGCGACAACCTCTGGCCGAGGCAGTGGGGGCAAATCCAGAGAGCAGGTAGGAAACACGGAGATCACTTGCTAACGTCCGGCGATAGCCATACAAGAGCCGACAAAAACGGCCGAAAGGGTAAAAGCTCCGGGGAACCGGGAAACGATCCTATGAGAACGAACCTCGCAACAGTGCTCGATCCGAACCGTCGCAGCAACGATGCTGGAGAGTTTGATACCGCCCTTCGCCGCCGGATTGTGGGACAGGACCAGGCGGTCGAGAAAGTTGTCGAGATCTATCAGATGTTTCTGGCTGGCTTGAACGCGCCGGGGCGTCCCGTGGGAAACCTGCTTTTCCTTGGGCCGACGGGATCGGGCAAGACGCGCGTCGTGGAAGCCATGGCCGAGTCGCTTTTCGGAGACTCTCGAGCTTGCATCAAGATTGATTGCGCCGAGTTCCAGCATTCGCACGAGATCGCAAAGTTGATCGGTTCGCCTCCGGGATACCTCGGACACCGCGAGACGCATCCGCTACTGACGCAGGAAGCGTTGAACCAGTGGTACACGGAGAAGCTGAAGCTCTCGATTCTGTTGTTCGACGAGATCGAGAAGGCGTCGGATTCTCTCTGGCAACTTCTGCTCGGAATTCTGGACAAGGCGACGTTGACGCTGGGCGACAACCGCCGAGTCGATCTGTCGCAGTGCATCATCATCATGACCTCGAACTTGGGCGCGTCGGAGATGACGAGCCTGGTGGATGGCGGCTTCGGATTCGCGCCGAGAGCGGTGGAAGTCGACGAATCTTTCGATGACAAGATTCAGCGCACGGCAGTCGAGGCTGCGCGACGCAAATTTTCGCCTGAGTTTATGAACCGCATCGACAAAACGGTTGTATTCAAGACGCTGCGTGATGAACATCTCTCGCAGATTCTGGATATCGAACTCGGCATGGTGCAGCAGCGCGTGTTGATGGCTGCCGGAACGAACCAGTTCGTATTCAATTGCACGACGGCAGTGAAAGAGCATCTGCTTCGCGAAGGCACGGATCCGCGCTATGGCGCACGGCATCTGAAGCGCGCGATCGAACGCAACCTGGTTTTCCCGTTGGCGAACCTGGTCGCTACTGGTCAGGTGAAGCTGGGAGACTTTGTCCGCGTAGATATGGCTTCGGAAAACAAGATGATCTTTGTCAAAGAAGCCGAGAACGCGATGGCTCCTGTGCTCATCGAGCGTTACGGCGCGGCCGCTGCGAATCAACCCGCCACGCGCGTGGCTCGCACCGCCGTCAACAATCGCCGCGACTTTGGGACCAGTCCCTCGGTGGCGGAAAGCAAATAAGTTTTCGAAAAACCTACTCACGGACGCGCATCCTGTGAGTGGCTCTCGTCGGCGCCGGAGAATATCCGGCGCCTTTTTTATTTCCAGCTCTAGCGCGAAACCTTTTTCGGAGCTGCGGGTTTATCCCCGGTAATCGATTTTCCGCCGTCATTCCGTTGGGGTGTCGTCGCGCGTGCTCGTCTCGCGGCGCATTCCGACTTTCGCCGCTAAGCGTTTCGTGTCTCGTTTCCGCCGTGCCTCCAAATTGAAAGGGATTTTCTCGTGTCGAATTGCAGGAATCTGTTTTTGTTCGCCCTTGCCTTTGCAGGGCTCGGCCTCTTGTCCGCTTGCGGAGGCTCTGGCAGCACCAAGTCGACGGCGGGCCCGGGGCAGTTTACGCATGTATATGTTGTGTTCCCACCTGCCGTGAACGATCCCAATCATTCGCACTTCATGAATACGGTGATGAACCAGCCGGCGGTCGAAGGTGTGACCGTGGGTAGCGCATGGATCACAGCCGAGACCGGCACGCCCGGACCTGGAACCTGCAGTCCTGTGGGCACAGATACATGCCAGATAGATTCATTCGGCTGGACTCATACCTACAACTGGTCGACGGTAGACAACGATAATTCTCCATGGTTTGCCGCGCAGTCTGGCGCAAAAAAAGTAAACATCATCGTTGAGGGCATCGGGGACGCCGGGGCAAACTGCCTATTGATCGATACCTGCATCAATGCCGTAACTCCTCATTACGTCACCACTCCGAGTTGGGCTACGCACACGGCTTCAGGTAATGAAGACGTCGTCAACGCAAACAAAGACGGTTGCACGAACTACCTCGGCCTGATTGCCTCAGCGATGACACGCAATGCCAGCGGAGTGGTTACGGTAACCGAAGCGAATCACGGGTATGTGAACGGCGACACGATCTGGATTGGCGGGACGACTCCTTCGAACTTCAACATCGCGCAGGAAGCTGTGACGAAGTGTGCAGGTGGTGGCGGCGACGTCAACTCTGACGATCACGGCCGCGAACAGCTTCCCTGTGGGGATGCGCGTTACGTTTCAAAATCTGGGCGCAGCGACTTTTCTGAACGGACAGACGGTGACGATCACGAGCGCGACGACAACATCGTTCACGGCGACGTTTGCGCATGATGATTATGGTCCGGCGACAGAGACGAGCGGGACCGCGAATCCGCTGGGCGTGACGGTACAGAACGCGACCAGCAACACTTTTCAGTATCAAACTTCGGTGGCAAGCGCCGCGACTGCGACGACGCCTGGAACTGCCGTGAGTATGCAGCAGTCTTGGCCCGTGCCGTATGAAACTCCGTACAAGACCGCGTGGGAGGCATTCGTGGCGGCCGCGATTGCGCACTATAACGCTTCGGCGAATCTCGGTCAGATTTCCTATCTGCGCGTGGGACGATCCGCGGGTGGCGAAGCATTTCCCGTTTGCACCGAGAACCTCGAACAGATTCCCTCGCCGAACACTTACACGATGTCAGGATGGCTGCAGTACTACACCGACATCGACACATTCGTGCAGGCACAGAGCCCGAAGATGCAGATTCTTGATCCGCTGAATCAGGCGGGAAGCGGTGGCAGCGCCAATACTGCTTATGGCGCAGACGAAGCGCAGATTGCGGTGTCGTACAAGGATGCTTCTGCACAGACGAACGGCATCGGCAGTCAAGGGATGCAAGCCAGCGACATCACCAACTACGGTAGCGGTGGCTCTTGTTCGTCCGATTGGTGCGCGGCGTTTGATTCCTATTATCAGACGGGGATACCGCTTGAGTTGCAACAAGCTGGGCTGTCCGCGCCGGTTGCCATCGCGGGCACAGACAGCGCGACCGGAGATCTTCGGCCGCTACTCCCGTTCGCCGTCGATCGGCACATGACGATCCTCGAACTGTACTCACTCGACGCGCTGCTTGCATATGATCCGAACTATTGCGTGCTTCCGGCAGTGAATGGATTGTGCGGCGCAGGAAGCGTTCAGATCCCGATTATCGCGCTGCCTCCTCAAGATCAGTTACCTTATTTCCAAGCCGTTGGACAGCCGGGACAATCCGGGGCAACGGGCGACGGATCGTACGCCGCGGCGATCAACAGCACTGAGGGTCAGCACTAGCGATCGAAATCGAATCCTTTCATGCTTGAGCGCTGCCGTCTGACGCGGCTTCGATTTATCATTCCAGCCATGATTGACTACTCACCCTACCGTTTTCTTGTTGTGGCCGTAATGGCTGCGTGCCTGGTGGTGGCTCCGTGCATTCAGGCGCGGGTCGACCCTACACATGGCTTCGACATCTTTTCCCAGGACGAAGAAATCCAGCTTGGCAAGCAGAACGCCGCCGATGTCATGAAGCAGATGCCGGTGCTGCCGGACTCTGACCCGGTTGTGCAATATGTGCAGAAGCTCGGCGCCCGGCTCAGCCAGAATGCTCCCGGATATAGATGGCCTTACAACTTTCACGTGGTGAACGTGAAGGAGATCAACGCGTTTGCGCTGCCGGGCGGACCGGTGTTTGTGAACCTGGGCACCATCCAAGCCGCGGACAACGAGGCGCAACTCGCCGGCGTGATGTCGCATGAGATTTCGCACGTGGTGCAGCGGCATGGAACGAGGGCGGCGTCGAAGCAGATGGGTGCTCAACTACCGCTGGCAATCCTCGGCGGGTTGATGGGAAACAGCACGCTCTCGAAAGCCGCGGAGTTGGGAATCTCATTCGGCGTGGGATCGTATTTCCTGAAGAATTCGCGGCAGTCCGAATCGGAGGCAGATCTACTCGGCACCGACATCATGTATGACTCGGGCTATCAACCGCAGCAGATGGCGGTGTTCTTCGGAAAGCTCGAGAAGGCGATGGGCGCGAGCGCGAACTCGATGATGAACCAGTTCATGAGCGACCATCCGAATCCGGGAAACCGCGCGGAGGCGGTGTCGCGTGAGGTGAAGACGCTGATGCCGCGCTCGTACCAGGCCGACAGCAGCGACTTCGTCCAGGTGAAAGCACGCGTTGCGACGATGAAGCCGCTGACAGCGCAGGAAGTAGCTGCGATGCAGAAGCAAGGCGGCGCCGATGGCGGAGTTCAGCCGTCGACGGACGTGACTCCGAGTGCGAACCTGAAAGTGTTCGAGCATAGCGAGTATCGAGATTTCGTATCCGGAGAATTGGCAGGTGTTCGGCGACCAAAACTCGAATGTCACCATCGCTCCGCGCAGCGGCGTGTCGCAGAATGCGGTTGCGTATGGCGTGATGATCGCGAACTATCAAGCCGGAAAATTCCGGAGAGAGTCTCGACACGGCGACTCACGAGCTACTCACCTCGCTGCGGCAATCGAATCCGGACCTGAAGCAAATCGGCCAGGATGAAGGCATTCGCATCAACGGCGTGCAAGGGAAGTCGGTGGACTTGATTGGTTCTTCGCCGATCAAGGACGCGCAGGGTCAGGTTCTGCGGGAGCGAGATTGGGTCGTCACGCTGCGACGCCCGGATGCAACGGTTCTCTATTTCGTCTTCATCTCACCGGACAAGGATTTTGCAGGGATGCGTCCGGCTTTTGAGGGGATGCTGAGGACTGTTCGGCTGAAATAGGAAAGCAGGCTTCGGGCGTGAGGCGTCGGCCGTCAGCTTGCACTGGATTGCTGACGCTTGCCGCCGCTGTTCTTTCTACTTTGCTTCGTATACCGTTTTGCCCGCGACCATCGTCCAGACGACTTTGGTGTCGCGCATCTCGTCGGGTGAGACGGTCAGTACATCTCGATCCAGCAGAACCATGTCCGCGCGCTTACCTGCAGAGATAGTTCCGATGGAATCAATGTTCATCGCCTTTGCCGAATTGCGCGTGTAGGCATAGAACATGGCTTCGCGGGGCATCGACTGCGAGGCGTCGAGGATACCTTCTTTTCCTTTTCGAGTTTCCGCCTGATAAATCGCACGGAAGGGATTTGCCGTTGACACGGGCCAATCACTCGCGCCGGAAATGACTCCGCCACTATCAAGGATGGAACGCGCCGGGTATTGCCACTTGTAAATCTCAGGATCGACGTACGGCTTCAGGATCTCGATGGTGTCGTTGCTGGCTTCGGCCCAAAAGAGTTGCAGCGCGCTAATCACTCCAAGTTCGCGGAAGCGTGGAAAATCTTCCGGGCGAACGAATTGTTCATGCGTGAGCGTATGAGGCAACGTTGACTTTGGATTCGCCGAACGCGCTGCGGCGATGCCATCGAGCGCCGCGGTGACCGCTCCATCGCCGATGGCATGAACGTGGATGATCAGTCCCTGCTTGTCGGCGGCTACGCAGAGTTCGGCAAAGCGTTTGGGATCGAACAAGAGGTCGCCATAGCGGCCGCTGTTTTTATAGGGCTTGCTGAAGTGGGCGGTCTGCGAGGGAAATTCGGCGACACCATCGGCGAATATCTTGATCCCGGTGACGTGCAGGTTCGGAACGTTTTTGTAGGCTTCACGCGTCTTCTGGACGCCGGCAAGTTCCTCAACAGGATTTTTCGCGAGCACTTTTGGAAATGCGACGACTTCGGACGCGAGTTCTCCGCGATCAGCCAGCATCTTGTAAGCGCGCAACACGTAGTCATGCGCATCAGGATCGAGCCAGGCAGTGATGCCTTGGCTGTAGTTGTACTGCAGGGCGGCGTGCCCCGCGGCAAGCAGCTGCGCTTCACTGTATACAGGCAACAACTTCTCAACCTTGTCGCTGCCGGCATCCACGAGAAATCCGTTGGGATGCATGTTCTGGTCAACGCCGTAATACGCCCGCTCGCCGGGAGAGAGTTTCTGCAGGAATCCGGTGGTGATGCCGGCACGCGCCAGAAGCGTGGGATTGGCCCACGAGGTGTGGCCGTCCATACCTCGCAGAAGAACCGGCTGTTTCTCATATGCGCCGGTGCCAAACATCGCATTGAGCCTGTCGAGGTGCGACCAGAACTCCAGCGGCATTCCCTGGATTTCGAGAATGTCGCCGCGCAGTCCGCGTCCCGCCTTGCGAGCGTCGTCAACGAAACTTGGAAGCTGTTCAACCGTATCCACTTTATCGGTGGCATCGGCGCCAGTCAGGCTCAGGCCGCCGTCGATGGAGTGGCTGTGAGAGTCGATAAATCCGGGGAAAAGGCTTTTGCCCTCGAGGTCGATTCGCTCGGCATTCGAAGACGTAGATTTCAAGACCTCGGGAAGCGAGCCGACTGCGAGAATCTTGTCGCCGCGGAGAGCGACGGCTTCCGCATAGGGATGCTGTGGGTCGCCGGTGAAGACCTTGGCGTTGAATAGAACGCGATCATTGCCGGCGCCCTGCGCCAGCAGCGGAGAGATTGCAAGCAGGAAGATGAGAAGTAGGCGAACGATTCCCGAGATTCGGCCCATGAAGTGTCCCTTCCAAAGCAGACACTATACACAAGTGAAGGCGAGGGGATGCTGGGGTTCCGGTATGGGTGCTTGCACTGGAGCGCTGGTTGGGAACGCTCCAGTGGCAGATGGTCAGCCAAGATCACGGGTGCTACTGGATCTGGCACAGATTGATGATGTCGTTGGCGATTTGCAGCGCGCCCGCCGACGTATCGGCCAACGAGTGCACACCGCCCGCAACGCAAGCCTGCGACTTGGTGCTGGTGATGTTGTCGAACCAGTCCTGGCCGATGGGAATTGCCGAACTGTTGTCAGCGCTGCCGAATACCAGGTTGACATGGGTCTTTGGCAGACTGTAGGCGGCGCCCGGCGCTTCGACGCTATCGCCCAGGAAGAAGTTCAGTCCTCCAGGCGGAAGTGTTCCGTTGACGGCAGCGGAGCAGACACCGGTGCTGGCGTTCGGATCGTATGCCGGATCCCATACCGGCGCGTCCGCGACTCCAAAGCACGTGCCTAAGGTCGGAGCTGATCCGCACTGCACGGCTACCTTGCCCTGTGTGCAACCGCATCCCCAATCAAGTCGGCCGGTCGGCGGACCGCTGGTGACTTCGGCCATCGAAGAATGTTGCCCGTTGGGTATTGCGACAACGCATATGCCAGCGCGCCCGATCCGCCGCTGTTCGCAGTTGCGCAGTACGGAAGCGTCGTGCTGCTGTTGTGAATGTTGTCGTAGATCCACTGCGTCACCGTGGCGTAGCGGCAGGCAGCAGGCGAGCACGCCGCCGGGACCTTCTACCCATCCGCTGGCTGTGTGCTGTTGAACGGGGTTCCCCATGAGATTTGTACGGTAGTGAATCCGGCGTGCGAGCACATTGCCAACGGCGGTGCTGCCGAAGGTAAAGATGCTTTCGTAGAGGCCGTTGCCGTCAGTACCCGTGCCATAAGTGGCAGTTCCAGCGAAGTTCCGGTTGGCGTATTTGTTTTCACGAAGGCCAACACGTCAGGAACGCCTGGGCATGAGACCGTCATTTGCTGGCAAACGCCATTCTTGATGCCGCCCGAACAGGTAACGGGCTGGACGCTGCTGACGGTTCCCAGCGCGCGAGTCGAGCCTGTCGCGCAGGCTGCATTGATGGTGACGTCTGTGGATGATCGTTCCGGTGGAGTAAGTCGGAATGCAGGACTTCGTCGCTGGCTGGCTGGAAACGTAAACGGTGTACTTCGCGCCATTGGTATAGCTGGTCGCGAACGGCTGTGTTCCGTTGCCGGTGAATGTGAGTACGTCGCCCAGGTCGTTGGTGAATTCCACCGATCCGGTAAGTCCGGTGACCGTGACGCTGAGGGTGTTCCCTCCGCCGGAAGCAACGCATGTCGCGGTCACAGTTGTGTTGGCGGTGATCGTTCCTGTGGCGTTGCTGCCCAGGGTGCAGGTCTGTCCTGAGGGCTGGGTGACGATCGAGACGGTGTATGTCGAACCGCTCGCGTACGTCGAGGCGAAGGTCTTGGTGGTGTTGGTGGTGAACGTCAGACTGTCGGTCTTGTCGTCCTGGACTACGAGGGTTCCGGTGAGGCCGGTGGTGGCGACGCCAAGGGTGAAGTTTGAGGTGCAAGTAGCGGTGACTGTGGTGTCCGCCGTGATGGTGCCGTTCGCGTTGCTGCTCAGAGCGCAGGTCTGTCCTGCAGGTTGAGTTTTCACGCTGACGGTGTAGGTCGAACCGCTGACATAGGAAGTTGCGAATGATTTGGTGGTGTTGGTGGTGAATGTCAGGGTGTCGGCTTTGTCATCCTGCATCACCAGAGTTCCGACGAGGCCAATCGTGGTCACACTGATGGTGTCGTTCACGACAGTCGTGGTGCATGTCGCGGTGACAGTCGTGTTCGCGCTGATGCTACCGGTCGCATTGGAGCCGAGAGTGCAAGTCTGGCCCGCAGGCTGAGTCTTCACGCTCACCGTGTAGCTCGATCCGCTGGCGTAGGTCGAAGCGAACGCCTGCGTGGTGTTCGTGGTGAAAGTCAGGTTGTCGGACTTGTCATCCTGCACCACGAGAGTGCCGGTGAGGCCGGTTGCGGCTACGCTGATGGTGAAGTTCGAAACGCAGGTCGCGGTCACCGTGGTGTTGGCAGTGATCGTGCCGGTGGCGTTCGATCCCAGGGTGCAGGTTTGCCCCGCAGGCTGCGTCTTGACACTTACGGCGTAGGTCGACCCGCTGTTGTAGGACGTTGGGAACGTTTGGGTGGTGTTGGTGGTGAACGATAGTGTTTCCGCTTTATCGTCTTGCACCACGAGCGTTCCGATCAGTCCCACAGGAGTGACGCTGATCGTGTCTTTCGGGGTGTCGGTTACGCAGGTTGCGGTGACGGTTGTGGCCGCCGTGATTGTGCCTGTTGCGTTGCTGCTCAGAGTGCAGGTCTGTCCAGTCGGTTGCGTTTTGACGCTGACCGTGTAGGTCGATCCGCTGGCATACGTCGTGGCGAATGGCTGTGTGTTGTTGGTGGTAAAGGTCAGGTTGTCGGACTTGTCGTCCTGAACGACTAAAGTTCCGGTAAGCCCCGTGGTGGCCACGCTGATGGTGAAGTTATTCGTTGCGCACGTCGCGGTCACGGTCGTGTTTGCCGTGATGGTGCCGGTGGCGTTGCTGCTTAGAGTGCACGTCTGTCCGGCAGGCTGCGTCTTCACGCTGACCGTGTAAGTGGAACCGCTGGTGTACGAAGTGGCGAACGTCTGCGTGCCGTTGGTGGTGAAAGTCAGGTTGTCGGATTTGTCGTCCTGCATTACGAGCGTGCCCACGAGGCCAGCCGCAGTGACGCTAATCGTGTCGGTGGTGGCCGTCGCGCTACATGTGACGGTGACGGTCACATTCGTGTTTGCCGTGCCGCTGCCGTTGGTGACGATGCAGTTTCCGCCGGTGGGCTGCGCGAGAACGGTGATTGCGTAAGTCGATCCGGAGGCAACAGTAAGCGGAAAAGTTCCGTTTCCATTCACGGCAGCGGGTTACCGCTGTTGCCGTTATTTTCCAGGGTCAAGCCTGTCATACGAACTGGTGAGCCCGGAGACGACGACGCTGATAGTCACATTGCTGCCCGTGCTCTGGGTGCAATTGATTGTGACTGTGACGTTGCTGTTCGCGGTGCCGGTGCCATTGGTGACGACGCAGGTTGCGCCGGTGGGCTGGGTCAAGACGGTGATGGCATAAGGTGAACCCTCAACGACGATGAGTGGGAACGTGCCGTTGTTGTTGACGGGGAGACCAGGCCCGCCGTTGTTTGAGATTTCCATGCCATCGTTGCCGGCGACTAATCCGGAAACGACAATACTGATCGTCTCGTTCACCTGGGCACCACAGGTCACAGCCACGGTCGTCACGACGGCGGTTGCGGTTCCAGTGCCATTTGCAACCGTGCAAGTCTGGCCATTGGGCTGCGAAGATACGGTCACGCTATAAGCCGACACGGGAGTTACAAACTGGAAATTGCCATTCGCACTGATACTCAGATCGTCTTTGCCATTGTTCTGCAGCACCAGACCGCCAGCGGTTAGCCCCGTGACTGTTCCGCCGATCAAGAATGTGGGCGGGGGCGGCGGATTCGTATTTCCACCGATGCTGCCTCCTCCGCAGGCGGAAAAAGACACCAAGGCTACGACGATCGACGCAAGCAGGAATGACTTCATTCGGGTTCTCCGTACCGCACTTCAATTTTTTTCCAGCCGGGAGTGACAAAGGAACGTGGAACCCGGAGCTGAGGAACCGAAAGGTGGGGTTTTCTTTCGGCCGCGAAATGGACCCAACTATATCTGTTTTTGCGCTCCGGGGACAGAGTGAAAAGATTTTCACTCTGTCGCGTTGGGCTGAGGGGTGGGCTAGAACCGCCGGTGAACCTGCATCCGTAGGCTTGTTGGCCGGGCCGGGGGGCGGGTCGCCCCCACGGACAGCCGGCAGGATGGCGGCGCTACTTTATTTGCGGGAGTTCAAGGAGCCCGGCGAGTCTGACGAGCGGGTGGAGTTGAAAGAGAAGAGAGTCCACAGGGCGCCTTGCTTCTCGAACTCCGTCGGGCGGACTTTTGTCCCCATAAAGGTGGAAATGGCATGCTCCCAGAAGCGGAGGGCGCCTTGGTTTACCTGCATTACCCTGACTTCCCACGGGCCGGGGAAGCGGGTCCAGACCTGATGGGCGATCTGGAGGCCCAGTTTCTGTCGGCGATAGCGGCGAAGGATGAAGAATTCGACCATATCCCAGACGGCGGAGTCGCCTGATATCTCGGATCCTCGCTTCAGCAGGACCAAGCCGGCGAGCTTGCCTTCGGTTCGAATCAGGAATGGATGCCGGTTCGCCTCGAGCCAATACAGAGGAAGCGGGTCGTAGCCGAAACGCCCGTCGTCCCGTGGCTCCACGTCCAAAAAGTCGGTGAAGTCGTGGATGTACAGCTCGAGCAGATTGGCCAGAATTGGCTCCTGCTCGGCGGTGGCTGGGATGAGTTCAGCGATGGGTGGGTTGGAAGACATGGCAACGGACTCGGCGGAGGTAAGTTGCGAGTATATATGCCGCTTAGGTCCGGGATGGTGATGCCCGAAGCTCGAGCGCTTTTGCTCCCCGCTTATTGATCCCATTGGAGAACTTCGCAACGGAAGGGTGACCTTCGTAATCGCGGTGAGGCGTTACCGCATTGATGGGGGTGTGGGCGGCTCCTAGAATTGGAGCAGGGTTTACTCCGCCTGAGCTGCGCATGCCTGAGATTACAAAACGATTGGACAGAGCCGAGTTAGGGAAACGCGTCGAGCGCGCGGAAAAGCTGCTGCAAAAGGGCAAAACCGCCGAGGCGCTGGAAGAATACCTGCTCGTTCTACGCGACGATCCAGAAAATGACGTTGTCCGGCAACTGGCAGCGGACTTGTGCCTGTCATTGAGCCGCAACGCCGACGCGGTGGGTCTGCTTGGCGACCTGTTTGAGAGGCAGGTAGGCACTGGCGATGCGACCCGGGCCAGCCTTACTTATAAGAAGCTGGCGCGTCACGGAAATCCGACCTGGCAGCAGAAATTCCGCTTCGGGCAACTCCTGGAGGGATCGAATAAGAAGCTGGCTGTTGGCACCTATGAGGCGGCGCTGCTCGATCTCGTCAAGCTGGGAAAGAAGCAGGAAGCCGCCGAGATATTGGATCGTGTAGTCGCGATTGAGCCGACGCAGGCGAATCTGCTTCGCGTCGCCGAATTGGCTTCGGAACTCGGAAATCGCAAAGCCGCTGCAGGTGCGTTCCAGAGGCTGGCGCAACTCGCAGAAACCGATGGCGGGGACTCGGCCCAGTGGTACGAGCGGGCCTACCAGGAAGAATCTTCGGATCAAAGCATCGCGCTGGCTTACGGCAAAAGCCTGCTGACGCAAGGCCAGGTTGGCGCCGCGATCTTCATTCTCGAGCCACAACTTAATTCAGGCCAGGTCACTCCGGCCCTGCGCGAGACCTACGCCGATGCGCTGGTTGCCGCGGGCCGTTTCGCCGAGGCCGAGCCGCTGGTTTGGGAGCTGTTTGAGCTCAACCCATCGCGCGTTCAGCAAGTGATCGCGCTTATCGGCAACTTTCTCGATGGCCAGCAGGACGATCCCGCGGAAGAACTGGCGCGGAAGCTCGAACAGTTCCAGCGCAGGCGCGGAGAGCGACGGCAATTCATCGCGATCATGGAAGACATCACGGCGAGCCATCGGGCTTCGCCGAAAATCCTCGAGTTCCTCAGCGAGTTGTATAACTCGTCCAATCGCGAGAACGATTATTGCCAGACGCTGCTCAAGCTGTTCGATCTCTATTGCAGCACGGGGGAATTCGCCAAGGCTGCGGAGTGCCTGGACCGCGCGGCGGAAGTTGATCCTTACGAACCGGGCCACCTGAAGCGTCTGGAACTAGTCCGCGGAAAAGTGGACGATGCCCGGTTTAAAGTCATCGCGTCGCGATTCAGCTCAGCGGCGAAGGCTCCCGAAGAACCGACGCATTCGGAAGGTCCAACGCTAGGCGCCTCGACCTTGCAGGATCTGATGTTGCAGGCGGAAATCCTGGTGCAGTACGGCATGCGGAATAAAGCAGTCGAGCGGCTGCAGCGAATTCAGGAATTGTTTCCGCGGGAAGAAGAGCGCAATGAAGACCTGCAACGCCTGTATCTGGCTGCGGGGGTGACGCCGCGTTATGCCGGAGCGGCGCCTTTGCCTCCGGCCGCGCCAGCGGCGATTGTACCGCCCCCACCTCCACCAGTCGCTCCGGCGCCGGTGATTGTCACGCCCGATCCACACGCGGAGGTGCGCAGCTTTACGCGGGTTGCCGAGATCACCCGCAAGCTCTATCACCAGGGAACCGCGCCCGCCGTGTTGAGCACCGCGGTGAAGGAAATTGGAACGCACTGGGAGGCAACGCGCTGCATCGCGGCAATGGGCAAGGCTGGGTTGTCGCCAAGTGCCGTGGATGAATACTGCGCCGAGGGTTACAAGAAGGCCTCGCCATCGGCAATGGCAGAAATTATTGCCTGTCTGCAACGAGCCATCGATGGGAACGAGCCGATGGCCATTGCAGATGCTCCGAAGTCCGGAGTGCTGCAGGAAGCGAAGAAGGCGATCGCGGAACTGGGCGCGTCATCAATCCTGGTCGTGCCTTTGAGTGACGGAGAAGAGAACGTTGGAATCCTCGTGTTGATGCACGCGCAGGCGCGAAGCTGGCAGCATTCGGATATGGTCGTGCTGAAAACTGTTGCGGATCAGATGGTGATCGCCCTGAACAACGCTGGACTGCGCCGTCTGGTGAAAAATCTTTCGGTCACGGATGAAAAATCAGGATTGCTGAAACGGGCTTCTTACCTTGATCTGTTGATGGCCGAGAGCAAGCGTGCGATCCAGAATTCGACGACGATGTCGGTGGTGCTGCTGCAATTCGGTAAGAGCGCGGCGTTGATCAAAGAGTACGGCGATTCCGAAGTGCAGGCGATGATCGAGCGCGCGGGACAGTTGTTTGCGGCTAACATCCGATCGAACGATCTCGCGTTCCGCTATGACACGTCCACGATTGCGATTCTGCTCGGCGAGACGGGAGAAAAAGAAGCCATGCTGGCGATCGAGAAGCTGCGCAAGATTGTCGCGGGGGTTCGCTTCCCGGCGAAAGATGGTGCGGCCGAGGGGCAGCCCGCTCTGTTCTCGGCCGGAGTTGCCGAAGCGGTGATCAAGGCCGAATACGATCCGCTGGATGTTGTCACAGAAGTAATCAATCGCGTCGAACATGCGCTCGGACTCGCGACGGCGCATGGCGCAGGAAAAGTTGTGGCTGCTGGGCCCGCGTCGCTGGCCGCGGTCGCAGTCGCTTAGCTTTTTCCCAATCAAAACGGGCGACTTTCGCCGCCCGCTCCCACAAAAATATATTTCTTTCAGACTCTGCGTGTTCCGCCGGATCGGCAGCTAAAAGCCCATCGTATCGTCGGCAGACGGTCCGTAGGTAGCGGGAACCGGCTTCTCATTCAGGCGCAAATACACGCCTAGCTGCGCGCGATGATGAACCAGATGATTGAGGAACATTTGGCGGTAAGCGAGGAATTTTGGTCCGCTGAAGATCGGCTTTCCTTGAAAACTGAGCTTCCAAGGTTCAGTCCAGGCGGAGTCGGGCATGGCCTGCAACGCTGCGCGAACCTTGGCGGAGCCTTCGTCAAACGCCTGTACCAGTTGTGCCGCGGATTCGAATGGAAGCGGCTTGATGCTGCCTTTCGAAAAATCGTATTCGGGAGTGGTCAGGATTGTCAGGCCGAATCCCGCCAGTTGGGCGACGTGAGGCGCCAATTTGCCGAGGGGCATCGACCGGGCGTGGGGCGCGAAGTCATTCTTGCCTTCGGGCACGCGTTCGAGCGTGGCGCGCGTCTTTTTCATTTCTTCGTCGAGTTCGAGCAGCAAGAGTTCAGTGGTAGACATTTTGTATTTCTCCGTGCGTCGAGTATAGATGCGATTTGTTTGGTGTGGTCTTGGGCTGCAGGAAAACCTTGAACCACTAAGGACACGAAGGTTCACGAAGGAAAAACCTTGTGTCTTCCACTTTTTGTGGCTCTGATTGGCGCGCTCTTCAGGCACGCTTTGGTGGAGAATCTCAGATTGCGCTGCTACACTAACCAGTTTGGCTCATCGGCTCCTCGTCGCTTCTTCGGAGTCTGCCGGAAAGAAATCATGCTTAAGCCTGGGGACATTGCCATCGTAAGCGGGGCGCGCACGCCCTTTGGTCGGTATTGCAGCAAGTTGAAAGATTTCACCGCGCAGGAACTGGGCGCGATCGCGGGCAAAGGCGCCATTGAGCGCTCGGGGATCGATCCCAAGGAATTCGATCACGTTGTTTTCGGAAATGCGCAGCAGACCTCGGGGGACGCGCTGTATGGCGCGCGGCACGTTGGATTGCGAGCGGGGATACCGATTGAAACTCCAGCTCTGACTGTCAATCGGCTATGCGGCTCAGGAATGCAGGCGATCGTGAACGCCGCGCAGATGATCCAGACCGATGAGGCGAAGGTTGTTCTCGCGGGCGGGATGGAGGCGATGTCGCAGGCGCCGTTTGTGATTCGCGGCCGCGACGGCTTCACGCTTGCTCCCGGTGGGAAGCTGGAAGATTCACTGATGGTTGCGCTGCTCGATTCGTATTGCGGGTCGTATATGGCGAACACCGCGGAGCTCTACGGAGAGCAGCAGGGAATTACGCGACAGGCGCAGGATGAGTTCGCGCTGCGCTCGCAGCAGAAGGCTGACGTCGCCTATAAGGAGGGTCGAATCCAGGAAGAACTGGTGCCGGTCCCGCTGCGAAATCATAAAGGCGAAGCGACGGGGGAATCCCTCACAGAGGATGATCATCGGCGTCCGCAGACCACGATGGAAGGGCTGGCGAAACTGAAGCCCGCGTTCGGGAAGAGCGGAACGGTGACGGCCGGGAATGCGAGTGGGATTGTGGATGGCGCGGCCGCGGTCGTTGTGATGTCGCTGGACGAAGTCCGTAAGCGCAACATGGAGCCGCTCGGCCGCATTGTCAGTTGGGGCATCGCAGGTGTGGAGCCGAAGGTGATGGGGCGCGGCCCGGTTCCGGCGACGAAGATTGCGTTGCAGAAGGCTGGGCTGAATCTCGATTACATCGATCTGATCGAAGTGAACGAGGCGTTCGCGGCGCAATACCTGGGAGTTGAGGCAGAACTCGGGCTTGATCGGGAGAAGGTGAATGTGAACGGCGGAGCGATCGCGTTGGGACATCCGCTGGGCGCGACCGGGACGCGGCTGGTGATCACGCTGCTCTACGAGTTGCGGCGTCGTCACAAGAAGTACGGGCTGGCCACGGCTTGCATCGGCGGCGGGCAGGGCATCGCGATGGTGGTGGAGAACATGAACTAAGGTTCGGGACACTTCGAGATGATGACTCGGATCTTTTTGCCGCTGCGCTCCGTTTCTCTTACTTTTTCTTTTCGCGGTTGTTTTCCTCGCGCCATTGCTGTGCGCGCAGTCTGCGGTAGCGATTCGGGTCGATGCTGGCAAGAGCATGGGTCCGCTGCAGCGGGTTTGGGAATATTTCGGATACGACGAGCCGAACTACACGTACACAGCACATGGAAAAGAACTCATCGGCGAACTGGCCGCGATGAGTCCCGGCAAGGTGCGGATCCGGACGCATAATCTTCTGACGACCGGAGATGGAACTCCCGCGCTGAAGTGGGGATCGACCAACGCCTATACGGAAGACGCGGCGGGGCGCCCCGTTTACGATTGGCAGATTGTCGATCGAATCCTTGAGACCTATCTGCAGGCGGGCGCGAAGCCGTTTGTCGAAATCGGATTCATGCCCGAAGCAATGTCGACGCATCCGGAACCGTATCGACATCATTGGCCGAAGGATGAACTTTATAGTGGATGGACATATCCGCCGCGCGATTTCAAAAAGTGGGCGGAATTGGTGTATCAGCTGGTGCTGCACTGCATCGCGAAGTATGGGAAGGAAGAAGTCCGCAGCTGGGATTGGGAAGTCTGGAACGAGCCGAACATCGGCTACTGGCATGGAACCGCGGAAGAGTACGACGAGCTTTACGACTACAGCGTGGACGCGGTGCGCAGGGCTTTGCCAGAGGCGCACGTGGGAGGTCCGGCGACAACCGGCCCTGCGGATGAAAAGGCAGCAGCATTTCTGAAGCAGTTTCTGGAGCACTGCGCGCACGGAACGAATTTTGCCACCGGCAAAAAAGGTGCGCCGCTGGATTTTATTTCTTTCCATGCGAAGGGATCTCCGAAGATTGAGGAAGGACGCGTTCGCATGGGGCTGGCTGCGAATTTGCGCGACGCCGATGCAGGATTTTCAATCGTCGCCTCGTTTCCGCAGTTTGCGAATTTGCCGATTGTTCTCAGCGAATCCGACCCAGAGGGATGCGCGGCATGTTCGGCGCGGGACCATCCGCAGAACGCGTACCGCAACGGCACCCTGTATCCGACGTATACGGCGGTATCGATCCGGCATATGTTGGATTTGAGTGCGGAACACAAAACGCGCCTTGAGGGATTTCTTACATGGGCGTTTGAGTTTGAGGACCAACCTTACTTCTACGGATTCCGCGACCTCGCTACCAACGGTATCGACAAGCCTGTGCTGAATTTGTTTCGGATGCTTGGGTTGATGACGGGGGATCGGATTGAATTGAAGAGTTCCGGCGCGATCGGTCGCGAAGAGTTATTGAAGTCGGGAGTACGATCGGTGGCGGACATCGACGGAATGGCGGCACGCTCAGACCACAGCGTTACGGTCATGGTATGGAACTATCACGACAACGAGGACGAGTCGGCGGAGGCTGCCAAGGTGCACCTCGAAATCGCGGGGATGCCGGATCCGCGGCGGAGGGTGATGTTGCGTCACTACCGCATTGACCAGCAGCATAGCAACGCATATACCCTGTGGAAGGAGTTGGGTTCGCCGCAGAATCCGACGGATGAGCAGTATGCGAAGCTAAGAGATGCGGGACAGTTGCAGATGTTGGGATCGCCGCAGTGGGTCGATGCAAAGGGCGAGGGTGTAAAGGTCGATTTCGAGATGCCGCGTGAGAGCGTTTCGTTGGTGGAGTTGAGCTGGTAAGTGAGCATGGGTTGATTTTTTGCTTTCCGCGATATTCACAGAGCAGAGAGCATGGTGGTTACGGCAAATTGCATGGGTCCTTCGCTTTGCTCAGGATGACAATGGGATTTTGGTGGGGAAAAAACTATGGAAATTAAGAAGGTTGGGGTACTCGGTTGCGGGTTGATGGGGTCGGGGATTGCGCAGGTTTGCGCGACGGCTGGATTCGATGTCACGGTGCTTGAGGTCGAGCAGAAGTTTCTCGATAAGGGATTTGCCGGGATCGAGAAATCCTTGGCGAAGTTTGCTGAGCGTCCCGTCGAGAAGGGAGGGATCACCGGCGGAGCAGAAGACTGCGATCCGCGCGCGGCTGAAAGGGACGACGAACAAGTCCGATCTCGCGGATTGCGACATCATCATCGAGGCCATCATCGAAAATGTCGCGCAGAAAAAGGAGATGTATTCATCGCTCGATGGCATCGTGAAGAAAGATGCGATCTTTGCTTCGAATACTTCTTCGATTTCGGTGACGGAACTGCTCGACCTCGGTGAAACGGCCGGAGCGGTTTATCGGGCTGCACTTTTTTAATCCCGTGCCGCTGATGAAGTTGGTGGAAGTGGTGCGGACCATTGCGACCGCAGACGATGTGTATCGAGTCGGCCTACGCAGTTTGGAAAAAAGCTGGGCAAGGTTCCGGTGCGGACATCGGACAAGACGGGATTCATCGTGAACCGGTTGCTGGTGCCGTATTTGCTCGATGCGGTCCGCGCGTATGAAGAGGGTGTCGGATCGATTGAAGATATCGACAATGCGATGAAACTGGGCTGCGGATATCCGATGGGGCCGTTTACGCTGCTTGATTTCGTCGGCCTCGACACGACTTACTACATCACGCATGTGATGTATGACGAGTTCAAGGAGCGGCGGTTCGCGTCGCCTCCGCTGCTGAAGCGGATGGTGATGGCTGGTTGGTATGGGCGGAAGTCGGGGCGCGGGTTCTATGATTATTCGGATCCGGAGAAGCCGAAGGCGCAGAAACTGTAGGCCATAATCTGTCATCCTGAGAAGGGCGTAAGCCCCTCGAACGACCGTACGTCGGTGTAAATCACCACTGCGGTTCAGAAGGCTTCCCGAGCTGGACGCGTCGGGAGTAGCCCAGTTTACGATATCAGCGCTTCGAATTTGGTATGGTCCTTCGCGCAGGCTTCGCCGCCGCTCAGGATGACAAGGAACAGGTTGAATTTATGAACTTCGAAAACATACTTCTCGAAAAGAAAAACTCGATTGCTTACGTCACCGTCAACCGGCCGAAGGTGCTCAATGCGCTGAACATGGCAACCATGGAAGAGCTGCGGACGGCGTTTCATGACATCAAGAACGATGCTGCGATGCGCGTGGTCATATTTACGGGATCCGGCGAAAAAGCATTCATTGCCGGCGCTGACATCGGCGAGTTGGCCAAGCAGGATGCCGTGAGTGGCAAGGAGTACACGCATCGCGGTCAGAACGTCCTCAACTTGATTGAGAACCTGGGGAAGCCGGTGATCTGCTGCATCAACGGATTCGCGCTTGGCGGCGGATGCGAGATTGCCATGGCCTGCACCATGCGACTGGCGAGCGAGAATGCGAAGCTGGGTCAGCCGGAAGTGAAGCTGGGGATCATCCCGGGATACGGGGGTTCACAGCGTTTGCCGCGCCTGGTTGGCAAAGGACTCGCAATGCAAATGGTGTTGGCGGGCGAGATGATCACGGCGCAGGAAGCGCATCGGATCGGCCTGGTGAATGAAGTCACCGCGCCGGGAGAGTTGATTCCGCGTGCGGAGGCCATTGCGGCGAAGATCATCGCCAACGCGCCCTTGGCCGTGCAATATGCGATGGAGGCAGTCAACAAAGGCATGGAAATGACTTTGGCTGAGGGGCTTTATCTGGAGGCTGTGCTGTTTGCCGTGGCGTGCTCTTCGGAAGACAAGAAAGAAGGGACCACGGCATTCCTGGAAAAGCGGGCTCCGCAGTTCAAAGGCAAGTAAGAAGTCTGAAGTCAGAATGCAGAAGTGAAGTCTGTTTTGCCGTTCCGCGCGGGTTCGCAATACAGACACAAGGGCACTCACCACAGAGGATCACAGGGAACTATGAAATTGAAGATTGAGTCTGTGCCGGAGACGGCAGTGCCTGCAATTGAAGGGAAGTTGGACGCGACCGGTATGCGCTTTGCACTCGTGGTCGCGCGGTTCAATGCGTTCATCACTGAGCGCTTATTGCTGAGCGCCTGCGATGGATTGTTGCGGACTGGGGCTCGGAAGAACGATATCGATGTCGTGCGCGTGCCCGGAGCATTTGAGATTCCTTCGGCAGCGCGGACTCTGGCCGAAACGAAGAAATATGACGCCATCATCTGCCTCGGATGTCTTTTGCGCGGAGATACTGCGCACTACGACGTGATCGTGAACGAGGTTACGCGCGGGATTGGGCAGTCGGCGCAGGAGACCGGCGTTCCGCATGCTTTCGGTGTGCTGACCTGCGACACACTGGAGCAGGCCATTGATCGAGCCGGTCTGAAAATGGGCAACAAGGGATTCGAGGCGGCACTGGCAGCGATTGAGATGGTGTCTTTGAAAGAGGGCATTCGGCGTTCGGCTTCCGGTTCCCGGAAAAGCGGCGTCGGACCGCGGACTTCGGGCCTCGGCAACAAGCGGACTTCTTCTTCTCGCTCCACGAGTCCTCGCGTTGCCAAGGTTTCAAAGAAGAGTGCTACTAAGAAGCGCAGATAGTTCCTTCCTGAAGTAAACTGACAGATCAGGAAATGGGGCGAGAGTGAGTCGCGGGCTTCGCCCGCGGGACGGACGAATGCGTCCGTCCCCACACAAGCGATGGGTACACGACGAAAATCTCGGGAACTGGCGTTGCAGATGCTGTTTCAGTCCGACATGGGCAAACAGGATGCGGAGCAGGTTCGCAAAACGTTCTGGGCAGAACACGGTACCGCGAGCCCGGAAGTGCGTGGATTTGCCGACGATTTGTTTCGAGTTGCTACTGACCGGGTCAGCGAGATCGACAGCTTGATTGAGAAACACGCCGAGCACTGGCGCATGGAGCGCATGGCGGCGGTTGATCGCAATCTGCTCCGGGCCGCTGTCGCGGAGTTGTTGGCCTACAAGGACACACCGCGTGCGGTGGTGATTAATGAAGCACTGGAGATTGCCCGGAAATTCTCCAGTCCCGAATCTGTTCACTTCGTGAACGGAGTGCTCGATAGCGTCGGGAAGGAATTAGAAGGTTCGAGCGCCACCAGCGCCTAGCGCGGTTGTACACAGCCCCAACCTGAGAGACAGACGCACCTCACTCCGCCGTCCAGCTCTTCAGCACTGATTATTCTCCTCGGCAGCCTGTCCCATCCGCAAAAACGCTACCTTGTAGCGGCAGTATCCAGTGTGCACGGGCCGGCGCTGGGCGTGGTCGTACAGAATGCATTGAGTGCATTCGGCAGGTTGGGGAAGGAAACCTGATCGAGGTCGTTCCCACCGAGTGAGGTGCTGATGATATGCAGCATGTTGTCGCTACCAGCTACGAGGATCGTGCCATCGTCCACCGTCATGCTTGCGCTGATGGGCGTGGCGTTGTTGAGCAGAGGAATCCCGCCAGCTACCGATCCGAGGATGAAGTCGTAAACGAAGATGGTGGCACTGCTTTGGTTCAAAACGTAGAGCTGAGTTCCGTCGGCAGAGGCGAAGAAGTTCACCGGCTGCAAAGTTCCTTCGCCCAATTCAATGCGCTGAGGATTGCCGCTGGCGAATTGAATTGTCTGCGGGCAAAGGGTCCCGGCCGCTGGAGCAGACACAGTCGCCGTAACGATGTCGAATCCTGTGGAATCCAGAATCGCGATATGAATTCCGTCTGGAATCGGATTGCCAAAAGAGTCGCGTCCATCGAGATGAGTGTTGGGCAACACTCTCATCAGAAGAGGATTCGCTGGCAATGGCAGGCTCGCAGCTAGCTGGTTATTGCAGGCGGCGAACGCCGAGAGGTTCGCGGAGCCGCTGCCAGCGCCCTCCGCGACAAAAGCGAACGCATCGTTCGGCGACACTGCTACAGCGCTGGCCGGTCCCGCCAATGCGATTGGCCCCTGCACAGCTTGCTCGGTTGAGAAAACATACAGGGAACTGGCGTTAGCGCCTCCGATGATGAACGTTTTGACCCCATTCTGGGTGAATGTCGCGGTTGTTGCAGCCGGAATGGTGAGTGCAGTGGCCGAGGGTGCGGAGGCGTTGGACGCATTTACCACATAGACCTGATTGGGTGTGTGGATCGTGTCTGAGAAAACACCAACCGTGCCGTTATTTGACACGCCGATCGCCTTACCGGTCACCGTTCCGAGCGGACTGTATGGGCTGGTGGTGGTGCCGAAGTTCGCAGGATTGATGATCACCGCTCCGAAGTCGCTCCCCATATAAATTTTATCGCCGGCAAGAGTAAAGAGGAATGAGTTCGGCGTCGTCGGCAAAGCATTCTCGCTGCCTGCCGCAGGTTTGGATGTTGAAAAATAGTAGACCGCGCTCGTGCATCCGTCGGGAGCTGTTTGCGCGCAACCCGTGCTGCCCGCGAGAACCGCAGCGGTTCCGGGAGCGCCAGTCACGACGCCGCTGACCGCCGTCGATGCGTAAACAGGAACGGGGATCAATTCCTGGCAGCCCGCAAATTGCGGATATTGCTGCTGAAAGAACTGCGTGCAGGCCAATATCTGGCTCGCCGATGCAAGGGTCGCGGGGATTGTAGGAAAGCCCACATTACAAGTTGGCGGGGCGCACGAGGCAGTCAAGGTTGCAGAACCAGGCGTTGACAAGGAACTGGCGCAGGACTGCGTGCATGCTGTGCCGATAGGGATGACCCCGGGCTCGGACGACGTCCACGTCAGCGGCACTTTGGTTAGCTGAATGCCACCAGTTGTATTGGGCAAGGAACTGGCGCCCATGATGTCGGTGAGGGTGGCAAACGCGGTTTGTGAATTTCCCTTGGAAGTCACGAAACTGGTCTGACCCGACCCTACGGAATTCAGTTCTAGGTTGATTGACTGGATAGCGCATGTCGCAAAGAAATCCAACGGAGGGGACGTCTGACTCTGGGAATTGTTGTACTGCGGTTGCCGAAAAGATGTGCTGGTGACTCCGCTGGCGCTCGCGTAAATCTGGGTGATGCCGGGGACGATCGCGGTGGCAGTCGCGCGATTGGTGGCGAAGTTGTACGCCGAATTCACAAGGGGAAGGACGTTGGCGACGGTAGGGTTGTTTTCGGACCACGTGAATGGGCCCACGGATGCCGTTATATCGGTTCCCTGACTAAATGCATGGGCTTCCAATGTCATCGATTGCGACTGCGAGAGGCAGGGCTCCTGCACGGGAAGGCCATTCAGCAAGACGCCCGAGACGGTAATGCTGTCGATCGGAGGATGAACAAAGACGTAGGTCGGGATGCTGGTGGAACCGAGGGCGCTGGCCGTCACTTGAACGACCCCTGTGCCGCCGGGGGTACAAGATGTAAATGCCGCGTCCCACTGTCCGGCGCAGGCGACGCCCGTAGAAGTGATATTGAGCACCGACGTGTCGCTCGACGAATAAGTAATGGGAACGGCTAGCGTTGTTCCAGATGTTGTCTGCGCAGACGCGGAGAAGGTTAACGTTCCGCCGAGCACGAGAGAAGTATTGACCGTGGGGGTGAGATTGATGCGTCCCGCAAAGAGAGGAGGGCCAGCTTTCGTGCCGCCGCCGCATGCGGCGAGACTCCACAAAGAAAGGATTGCAACCGCCAAGGCCAGACTTCTGAAATGCAACCTACCCATGCACCCCTCTTCGCATCTGCCGTAGTCCGGGCATTTGCCGCAGTCCGACGCAGTGGCTGCGTGCCGGACAGTTGTCGAATGAATTGGAAAAGCTGTAGTGTAGAGGCTGACGCCGGAATCAGCAAGCGAACGCGCTGTGAACCGAATTGATCAGCCTTCGTGAGTGGGATGCAAAATGGCGTGTTGACGATGTTTGCAGGCACTTGCTATATTAGTTTGGTTCCGCGAGTTCATCCAGGCTTGCTGTGTGCCGTGAGTTTCTCCCTGAGTTTGTGTGGGAGCTGACGGTTGAGCTGTTGAGAAATGCGTTTCCGAATGAAGAACCTGATTCGGAAACTTTCCTCGCTGAAACGTTCCTGCGGCGCCTTTCGCCCTTATGCGGAGGGATATGCAGGGCAAGGCTGACGAAACGGAGTGCCCCCGGAATTGGGCCGGGCGCCACCGTCGGCAGCGAAAGTCTTTAAGGGAATCCAGAATCTCTCGTGCGTGGTGCGCGGTGAGAAGGAATGGCTGGCATTTGGCCGGTCATGTTTGCGGTGCGCATCTGGTTCCGCTTGATAATCGGCGTGCGCGAGTGAAAATCCGTGTGCGGCCAAGGAGCAAATAGTGCCTACGTTTAATCAATTGGTGGCGCAAGGCCGTAAGCGGCCCCGTTACAAGACGGCGAGCCCTGCTCTGCAGGGATGTCCGCAAAAGCGCGGAGTCTGCACGCGCGTGTATACGCAGACCCCGAAAAAGCCGAACTCGGCGTTGCGGAAAGTGGCTCGCGTGCGGTTGACGAATGGAATTGAAGTGACAACGTACATTCCAGGCGTAGGTCACAATCTGCAGGAGCACTCGATCGTGCTGATCCGCGGCGGCCGTGTGAAGGATCTGCCCGGTGTGCGCTATCACGTGATTCGCGGAACGCTGGATGCAGTCGGTGTTGCCGGTCGTATGCAAGGGCGCTCGAAGTATGGAGCGAAGCGGCCGAAGAAGGGCTAGTTGAAAGTAGCCAGTGAAGCTCAAGCGAGAAGCTGTGAGCTAGGAGCTAGAAGCAGAAATGCCTCGTAAAGGACATATCGCAAAGCGGACCGTCCCGGCCGATGCCGTGTATCAATCGGACCTGGTGACGAAGTTCATCAACTCAATGATGTGGCAGGGCAAGCGGTCAACAGCCGAGGGCATCTTCTATGAATCGTTGAAGCGCCTGGAATCCAAGGGCGGCGACGAAGCGCTGAAGCTCTTCAAGAAGGCCGTGGAGAATGCCAAGCCGCTCCTGGAAGTGAAGACCCGCCGCGTCGGCGGAGCGAACTATCAGGTTCCGGTCGAAGTGAATGCCGACCGCCGCACATCTCTGGCGATTCGCTGGCTGATTAGCTATGCGCGCGGTCGCGGAGAGAAGGGCATGGTCGACAAGTTGACCAACGAACTTCTGGATGCGTCGACCGGCAAAGGCGCAGCGATCAAGAAAAAGGAAGACGTTCACCGCATGGCGGAAGCCAACAAGGCCTTCGCGCATTACCGGTGGTAGAGCAGTCGGAAATTGAATATTTCGAGCCCAGAAAGAGTTAAGAGTCGTGCCTAGAACAGTTCCATTAGAGCGCTGCAGAAACATCGGCATCATGGCCCACATCGATGCCGGTAAGACCACTACGACGGAGCGCATCCTGTTTTATACGGGACGGACGCACCGCATCGGAGAGGTGCACGAAGGCACTGCCACCATGGACTGGATGGAGCAGGAGCAGGAGCGCGGCATCACGATTACGTCCGCGGCGACCACCTGCACCTGGCGCGATATTCGAATCAACATTATTGATACCCCCGGCCACGTCGATTTCACGGCGGAGGTCGAGCGTTCGCTGCGCGTGCTCGACGGTGCTGTCGCGGTGTTTGACGCGGTTCACGGTGTGCAGCCGCAATCGGAAAAAGTCTGGCGTCAGGCCGACAAGTACGGTGTTCCTCGCATTTGCTTCATCAATAAGATCGACAAGATGGGTGCGGATTTCGAGCATGCTGTCGATACGATCCGCAAGCGTCTGAGTGCGAAGCCGGTCGCGATTCAAATTCCGATCGGGCAGGAAGCGAAGTTTGTCGGCGTCATTGACTTGATCAATATGAAGGCCGTGGTCTGGAAAGACGAGACTATGGGCGCCGAGTATGTCACCGAAGAAATTCCAGCCGAGTTGAAGAAGAAGGCCGAAGCGTTTCACGCGCAGTTGGTCGAAAGCATTGCCGAAAACGACGACGAAATCCTCCATAAGTTTCTGGAAGGCGAAGAGATCAGTCCAGAGGAACTCCGGAAATCGCTGCGTAAGTCGACGATCGCGCTGAAGGTTTTCCCGGTGGTCGTAGGAACTTCGTTCAAGAATAAAGGTGTGCAACCGCTGCTCGATGCAGTCGTCGATTACCTGCCTTCGCCGCTGGATGTGCCCGAGACTCATGGGATCAATCCAGACAATGGCGAGACGATCACGCGCCACGCGGACGATAAAGAGCCGTTCTCGGCATTGGCATTCAAGATCATGGCCGACCCGTTCGTCGGACAATTGACTTTTATCCGGGTGTACTCCGGACAGTTGAAGACGGGCGATTCGGTGCTGAATGTGCGCACGACCAGGGGTGAGCGCATTGGCCGCCTGCTCAAGATGCATGCCAACAAGCGCGAAGAAATCAGCGAGATTCTCGCGGGCGACATCTGCGCGGCAGTTGGTTTGAAGAACGTTGGAACGGGCGACACAATTTGCAACGAAGACAAGCCGATTGCGCTGGAGTCGATCACCTTCGCGGTCCCGGTAATTTCGGTTGCGGTTGAGCCGAAAACCAAGGCTGACCAGGAAAAAATGGGAATGGCGCTGGCCCGATTGGCGCAGGAAGATCCCACGTTCAAGGTCCACACGGATCCCGACAGCGGACAGACGATCATCAGCGGCATGGGTGAATTGCACCTCGAAATCATCGTCGACCGCATGATGCGTGAGTACAAGGTCGAGGCGAACGTCGGCAAACCCCAGGTTGCTTATCGCGAGACCATTCGCAGGCATTCGGAAGCTGAAGGCAAGTACATCCGGCAGACCGGCGGTAAGGGTCAGTACGGACACGCGAAGATTTATCTCGACCCGCAACCACCCGGAACTGGTTATGAGTTTGTGAACGACATCACGGGCGGATCAGTGCCGAAGGAATTCATTAAGCCGATCGACCAGGGTATTCGTGAAGCGCTGGAAGGCGGAATTCTGGCGGGCTATCCGATGGTCGACGTCAAGGCGACGCTGTACGACGGAAGCTACCACGATGTCGACTCGAACGAAATGGCTTTCAAGATCGCCGGATCGATGGCGTTCAAAGAGGCGGCACGCAAGGCTTCTCCAGTGCTGCTTGAGCCTGTGATGGCCGTCGAAGTTGTGACTCCGGAGGATTACGCCGGAACGATCATGGGCGACCTGAGTTCGCGTCGCGGACGAATTGAGGGCATGGAGCATCGCGCCGGATCACAGGTTATTAAGGCGATTGTTCCACTGGCGGAAATGTTTGGCTACGCGACGCACATGCGTTCTTCGACGCAGGGGCGCGCGGAATACTCGATGCACTTTGCGCGCTATGAAGAAGCTCCACGGTCGGTCGCGGAGGAAATCATCGCGAAGGTGCAAGGCACCGCCAAATGACTGGTGGCGCCGCGGTTCGTCGTCGACCGCCGGTTCTGGGTCAGAGAGAGTAAGCGAGTTGAGTTTGTAAGTGTTTTCCGAGCTGAGGGCGTTTGGGCGCGATTTTTGCGACAAGCCCAAGGCTATAGCGACACCGAAGTCGAGCGCGAATTGTCGAGCGAGGCTGAGGGCGTTGAGCGGTATCGAGTGAGGGATTTCTGGAGCGGGCATCGCGAGTTTGAAATCTTTCGCGAAGAACATTCAGAAGACTTTGCGCAGTTCGACCGGACGATAGTGAACGACCTGGTCGAAAAACAAGAATTTGTCGGCGCGTATTACAAGGCCGGCGCGGGCGATTTAGGTTCGGCGTAACTGGAAGCCGAGGAGATAGAGAAATGGCGAAAGAGAAATTTGATCGTACAAAGCCGCACTGCAACGTAGGGACGATTGGTCACATTGACCATGGCAAGACCACGTTGACGGCGGCGATCACCAAGGTGTTGTCCAAGCATAATCCGAAGAACACGTTTCGGTCGTTTGATTCGATCGACAACGCTCCGGAAGAAAAAGCTCGCGGAATCACGATCGCGACGGCGCACGTCGAGTATGAGACGGCGAACCGGCATTACGCGCACGTGGATTGCCCGGGCCACGCCGACTACATCAAGAACATGATCACGGGCGCGGCGCAGATGGATGGCGGCATTCTGGTGGTCGCGGCGACGGACGGTCCGATGCCGCAGACGCGCGAGCACGTGCTGCTGGCCCGCCAGGTCGGCGTGCCGTATCTGGTGGTGGCGCTGAACAAGGTCGATGCGGTGGACGATCCGGAGTTGCTCGAACTGGTGGAGCTCGAAGTGCGCGAGTTGCTGAAGAGCTACAAGTTCCCCGGCGACGACGTTCCGGTAGTGCGGGTTTCGGCGTTGAACGCGCTGAATGGAGACGCGAAGGCGGAGGCGCAGATCGATGCGCTGATGGAAGCGGTGGACAAGTACATCCCGCAGCCGGCGCGCGAACTGGACAAGCCGTTCCTGATGCCGATCGAAGATATTTTTTCGATTCAGGGGCGCGGCACGGTGGTTACGGGCCGAATTGAGCGTGGCAAGGTGAAGGTGGGCGAGGAAGTAGAAATCGTCGGCTTCCGCGACACGCGCAAGACGGTGGTGACGGGCGTGGAAATGTTCAAGAAGCAGCTGGACGAAGGCATGGCGGGCGACAATGCGGGACTGTTGTTGCGCGGCATCGCGAAAGAAGATGTCGAGCGCGGCATGGTGCTGGCGAAGACGGGATCGATCACGCCGCACACCAAGTTCAAGGCCGAGGTTTACATCCTGACGAAAGAAGAAGGCGGGCGACATACGCCATTCTTCAAGGGATATCGTCCGCAGTTTTATCTGCGAACGACGGACGTGACGGGCGTGGCGGAGTTGCCGGCGGGCACCGAGATGGTGATGCCGGGGGATAACGTCAGCCTGGTAATCGAGTTGATCACGCCGGTGGCCATGGAGAAGGGGTTGCGCTTCGCGATTCGCGAAGGCGGCCACACCGTGGGCGCGGGAACGATCTCAGAGATCGTGCAGTAAGGAAATGCAGAAGGAAGAATGCGGAAGTAAAGACGAATTGGATTCACTTCTGCATTCTGATTCTCACTTCTGACTTCAATAAAAGCGGCTTGCGGCTTGCCGCCAGTTCTTTTCTTCCGGACTGCCGGGAGAAGTTAGAGAGATGACACAGTGATTGGAAAAGAAAGAATTCGAATCCGGCTTAAGGCTTACGACTATCGCATTCTGGATCAGTCGACGGGCGAGATCGTGGAAACGGCGCGTCGCACCGGCGCGCAAATCGCAGGACCGATTCCATTGCCCACGATGAAGAACAAGTATTGCGTATTGCGTTCCCCGCACGTGGACAAGAAGTCCCGCGAGCAGTTCGAAATCCGCACGCATAAGCGCTTGCTCGATATTCTCGAGCCTACTCAGCAGACCGTGGACGCTTTAATGAAACTGGATCTGCCCGCTGGCGTCGATGTTGAGATTAAGGCGTTCGGCAAAGAGCACAAATAAACGCGTGTTGTACCCGCGGAACGGCTGAGGGCGGCCGTTCCAACATGAGCAAAATCAGCTCCCCAGCCAATAGCCACGAGCCAAGCTGGGCATGGAGAAGGAAATGGCAACGAAGGTCGCTGGAATTCTGGGCAAGAAAGTCGGGATGACGCAGCTGTTTGACTCGAAGGGCGATGTCCGCCCGGTCACAGTGCTGCAGGCTGGACCTTGCGTGGTGACGCAACACAAGTCGGCCGTGAAAGACGGATACGAAGCGGCCCAGATCGGCCTAGTGGAATTCGTGAAAGAGTCGCGGCTGACCAAGCCCGCGAAAGGGCACCTGGCGAAGAACAATTTGCCGCCGGTGAAATTCATGCGCGAAGTTCCTCTGGAGATGGATGCTCCGGTGGAGGGCCAGGAAGAACGCAACGTCAAGGTTGGCGATCGCGTGCTGGTCGAGATTTTCGAAGGCGAAAAGTTTGTCGACATCGTCGGAGTCAGCAAAGGGCGCGGCTTTCAGGGCGTCGTGAAGCGGCATCACTTCGGCGGCGGTCCCAAGTCGCACGGTTCGATGTTTCAAATTACCGGTTCGATCGGATCGTCGGCGTTCCCATCGCGCGTGTTCAAGGGAATGCGGATGTCCGGTCACATGGGCCATGCGCGCGTGACACAACGCAACCTGCGGGTGCTGGGCGTCGACAAGGAAGAGAATCTGCTGGTCGTGGAAGGCAGCGTGCCCGGTCCGGAGGGCGGCTACCTGGTCATCATGAAGGCGAAGAAACCGCCAAGAGAGCGCCGCGGATTCGCGGGTTCGGCGACGGTCGATCCGTTGAAGGCGGCAAAACGAGCGGCGAAGAAGGCATAGTCAGTACCGCGTACCTAGTACAGAGTACCGAGAAAAAGATATGGCAACGATTGACATACATAATTTGAGCGGCGAAAAAGTCGGAACATTCGATCTCGCCGATGAGGTCTTCGGCGCGGTCAATGAAGATCTGCTCTGGGAAGCGGTGAAGCACTACCGCGCCAGTCAGCGCGCTGGAACGCACAAGACCAAGGCGCGGTGGGAAGTTGCCGGCTCCGGCAAGAAGTTGTGGAAGCAGAAAGGCACGGGCCGGGCGCGTATCGGATC
Source organism: uncultured Acidobacteriota bacterium (assembly GCA_963819455.1). Classification (GTDB taxonomy): domain Bacteria; phylum Acidobacteriota; class Terriglobia; order Terriglobales; family Acidobacteriaceae; genus Sulfotelmatobacter. The sequence goes on along the minus strand of CAWFWF010000001.1, from coordinate 1,152,622 downwards.
AGTCCGCTCTCCTCTCTGGCGCCACGGCGCAACGGTTCATGGTCCGGTGCCTCGCTCGTATGACTACACCTTCCCCAAGAAAAAGCTGCTGGGTGCGTTGCGTTCGGCGCTGGCGGCGAAATACGCCGACGGAAAGCTCATCATCGTCAACACCTTCGATATGAAGGAGGCGAAGACCAAGGCGTTCCGCCAGTCATTGGACTCGTTGAAGGTGGATTCCACCGTACTGATCGTCGAAGTTCCAAAGCACGAGAACAAGAACCTGGAACTGAGCGCACGCAATATCCACGGTCTCGAATTGCTGCTCAGCAATGAAGTTCATCCCTATCATCTTCTGCGCTACGACCGCGTGATCTTCTCGCATCCGGCGATTGAGAAGCTGCAGATTTCTCTGAAGAAATCGGCCTCGAAGCGGCAGCACAAACCGGACGAGGATGAAGCTGCAAAGAAACCGACAAACGAGCGCCGGCGCAAAACGCGGCATGAAAAAGCGGCGGAGGTGGCCTGATGAAAAGCTCATACCAGATCATTCGCCGTCCAGTGATCACCGAAAAGGGCCTGGCAATTAAGGAAAACCAGAACACGCTGGTGTTCCAGGTCTCTCCGAAGGCGACCAAGACGGAGATCAAGCAAGCAGTGCAGACGATTTTCAAGGTGAAAGTGCTTTCGGTTCGCACGGCCGTGTATCCGGGAAAAGAGCGGCGGCGCGGCAAGTTTGCCGGCTACCGTCCGGATTGGAAGAAAGCATACGTGCGGTTGCGCTCGGGCGAGAAGATGCCGGAGTACGCGCAGAACTTGTAAAAAGCAGCTTCTGGCTCCTAGCTTCTGGCTAACTCCGGAAGCCGATTCGCTGGAAGCTAGTTGCTAGAAGCTAAGAGCTTATTTATGCCAATTAAGACATACAGACCGACGACGCAGACGCTGCGGTATCGCACGACGATCGTCAACGACGACATCACGACGAAGAATCCGCACAAGCCTTTGCTTGAGCCCAAGCCGCGTACCGGCGGACGGCGTAATTCGGGCGACATGACGATGCGGTTCATCGGCGGCGGCCACAAGCGCAAGCTGCGCATCATCGACTTCAAGCGCGACAAAACCGGAATTCCTGCAACCGTGACGACGATCGAATACGATCCGAACCGTTCGTCGCGTATTGCGCTGCTGTCGTATGCCGATGGGGAGAAGCGCTACATCGTCCAGCCGGAAGGCTTGAAGGTCGGGCAGAAGGTTGTAAGCGGTCCCGACGCTGACATTCTCGTCGGAAACGCGCTGCCGCTGCGAAACATTCCACCAGGCACCATGATCCATAACCTGGAGCTCAAGCCGGGCAAGGGTGCGCAAATGGTGCGCTCCGCGGGCGGATCGGCACAGCTGATCGCCAAGGAAGCGGAGTACGCGCTGGTGAAGTTGCCGTCGGGCGAGACTCGCAAAATTTCGCAGGACTGCATGGCAACGATCGGGCAGGTCGGCAACATCGACCACGAAAATGTCACCATCGGCAAGGCAGGACGTTCGCGGTGGCTGGGAAAGCGTCCGCACAATCGCGGCGTTTCCATGAACCCCGTGGACCATCCACATGGTGGTGGCGAAGGAAAAACATCCGGCGGCCGTCACCCGGTTACTCCGTGGGGCCAGCCGACGCGCGGATACAAGACGCGCAACAACAAGCGTACCGACAAGTTCATTGTCAGCCGCAGATCGAAGTAAGGGGAATTTATGGCACGTTCAACGAAAAAAGGCGCATTCGTCGATGCTCACCTTCAAGCGAGGGTAGAAGGCATGAATGCGCGGAACGAAAAGAAAGTGCTGCGCACCTGGTCGCGGCGTTCGACCGTGTTCCCCGAGATGGTGGGACATACGATCGCGGTGCACAACGGAAAGAAGTTCATTCCGGTATACGTCACTGAGAACATGGTGGGACACAAGCTCGGCGAGTTCAGCTTCACGCGCACCTTTAAGGGACACTCGATGAAGGCGGCGACGGAAGTGGCGGCAAAGCCGGCAGGGATCCCGGGTGGTCCGGGAGCTGTGGCTCCGGCGGCACCAAAGGCATAAGGACAGCTTCCGGGCTGCCAGTTCTAGCTGCTAGCGAAGAAGGTTAGAGACGAGACTATGGAATTTCGAGCAGAATTGCGTTACCTGCGCGTGTCGCCCCAGAAGGCGCGGCTGGTGCTGGATCTGATCAAGGGACGTCGCGTGGAAGATGCGCGCAACACCCTGATGTTCACCAAGAAGCGCGTAGCGGCTCACGTGGGCAAATTGCTGCAGTCGGCGCTCGATAACGCCAACTTTCTCGCGACGGAGAAGGGTCTGGATGTCGAGATCGACAACCTGTACGTGAAGAGCGCTGTGGCCAATGAAGGTCCGCGCATGAAGCGTATTCGTCCGGCGCCGCAGGGCCGTGCATACCGCTACCAGCGGCGCATCGCGCACATCATCCTGATTCTGGCGGAGCGCGGTAAGACCGGGGATGCCCCTTCAGTTGGCGGCGGCGAGTCGTCGACTTCGGCTCCCGCGAAGGCGAAGCGGCGCGCTCCAGCGGTGAAAGCTGCTGGCAAGAAAACAGCAAAGGGCGCAGGTAAGAAAAAGAAAACGGCGGCGAAATAGATTCTCGCAACCGTCGGCGCAGTAGATGGTGATTGGGTTCAAAGGTCTGGTTTAGGAGAAGCAATGGGACAAAAAGTCCATCCTTATGGGTTTCGGCTTGGTTTTACGAAGCCGTGGAAGTCGCGCTGGTTTGCGGAGCGGGACTACGACAAACAGTTGCACGAGGACATCAAGCTGAAGGTTGAGCTAAAGGACAAGCTCAAGTCGGCGGGCGTCAGCGCGATTGAGATTGAGCGTCCCGGAAACAAGCTGCGCATCATTATCAAGACGGCGCGCCCGGGAATCATCATCGGACGTAAGGGCGCGGAAATCGACAAGCTCAAGGGCGAGTTGCAGAAGCGCACCGGCGGCAAGGACATTTTTGTCGACATCCAGGAAGTGCATAAGCCAGAACTGGACGCACAACTCGTTTCGGAGGCGATCGCGCTGCAACTGGAAAAGCGCGTTGGTTTCCGCCGCGCAATGCGCAAGGCAGTAGATTCCGCTCTCCGCTTCGGATGCAAGGGTATTAAGGTTCGCGTCAGCGGACGTTTGAACGGCAATGAAATCGCCCGCTCCGAATGGTATCTGCAAGGGCGTTTGCCGTTACACACACTGCGTGCGGATATCGACTACGGGTTCACCGAAGCGCGCACTACGTACGGTGTGATCGGCGTGAAGTGCTGGGTGTACAAGGGCGAGATTCTTCCGCAGAAAAAGCGTGAGCCGCAGGCTGCGGTCGGCGGATTCTAGGAAGTTCAAGGACAGAATAAAGCCGGCGCCGACGGCGCTGAGATTTGGCGAAGAGCTAGAAGCTAAGGGCTGATCTTATGTTGATGCCAAAGAAAGTGAAGTATCGGAAACAGCAGCGCGGGCGCATGACTGGAAAAGCCTGGCGCGGATCGACGCTGTCGTTCGGCGATTTCGGGCTGAAGGTGCTCGAGCCGGGATGGATCACGGACCGCCAGATTGAAGCAAGCCGTGTGGCCATGACGCGCTTCGTCAAGCGCGGCGGGAAGATCTGGATCCGCGTGTTTCCCGACAAGCCGGTCACCAAGAAGCCTGCTGAAACCCGTATGGGCAAAGGCAAAGGCGCTCCGGACCATTGGGTCGCAGTGGTAAAGCCGGGCAAGATTTTGTTCGAAATGGAAGGCGTTACCGTTTCGGACGCGACCGAGGCTATGCGGCTGGCTTCGCACAAGCTGGCGCTGCGGACCACGATGGTAAAACGCGAAGGCGTACGCCACTAAATAGTTGCAGTCTCAGATTGCTGCAGGGTTTGAGGAATTTATGAAGGTAGACAAAATTCGAAATCTAACCGACGTGGAATTGGGCACCCAGGAACGCGAGCTCTCTGACCAGCTGTTCAAGCTGAAGTTTCAGATGAACATGGGACAGACGGAAAGCCTGAAGAAGATGCGCGGGCTCCGTAAAGACATCGCGCGCGTGAAAACGATCGTGGGCGAGCGCCAGCGGACGGCAACAACGGAGAAACGATAATGGCGGAAACTACGGAGAAGGTGCAGGGCCGCCGTAAAGAAGTGGTTGGAGAAGTCGTCGCCAACCGCATGCAGAAGACGATCGTGGTACAGGTGACGCGGAAGAAGGCGCATCCGTTCTACGGCCGGGTGGTGGCGCGCAACAAAAAGTTCTATGCGCACGACGAAACCAACCAGGCGCACGTTGGCGATGTGGTACGGCTCGAGGAAACTCGTCCGTTGTCGAAGCTGAAGCGCTGGAAGCTGAAAGACATCGTACGCAAGTCCGCGCTGGTGCCGGAAGCAGTGGTCGAAGTTCCGGGCGCCTAAGTCGCGAGTGAGAAGACAGGGAGATTGACGCCATGGCTGTGATGATGAGATCGATGCTGGAGGTCGCCGACAACTCCGGCGCCCGCAAGCTGCAGATGATCCTGCCTCTGGGCGGTTCGACAGGATTGAACGCCGGGTTGGGAGACATAATCACGGCGGCGGTGAAAGAGGCGGCTCCGGAAGGCCAGGCCAAAAAGGGGACGGTGGTGAAGGCGGTCATCGTGCGCACGCGCAAGGAGCATCGGCGGCGGGATGGAACCTACATCAAGTTCGACTCGAATGCGGCGGTGCTGATCAACGATGCCGGCGAACCGGTGGGAACGCGCGTATTCGGTCCCGTTGCCCGTGAGCTGCGCGAGAAGAAGTTTTTGAAGATCGTTTCGCTGGCTCCGGAAGTGATCTAAGAGCGCTTTCGGCTTCCAAGCCCCTGCGAGTGAATTGAGAACTGAGAATCGAAAATGAGAACTGTAAGCACTGAAAACAAGCGAGTGGATCTGCGGCGGAATGACACCGTGAAGGTGATTACCGGACGCGACAAGGGTAAGGAAGGACGCGTTCTGCGCGTGTTTCCCAACGACGCGAAGATTCTGGTCGAGCACGTGATGATGGTGAAAAAACACGTACGCCCGAATCCTCAGCGAAACATTAAGGGCGGCATCGCAGAACAGGAAAGCCGGATCTCGATTTCGAACGTGCAGTTGGTGTGCGCGACTTGTGGTCCGGTGCGGATCGGTCACGAAGTGCGCGGAGACCGCAAGGTACGCGTCTGCAAGAAGTGCGGAACGACATTGGAGAAGTAGCCGTCGGTTCCTGGCGCTGGGCTTAGGGCCAAGGGACGAGCGACGGAAATAAAACTCTTGATTCTCACGAACCGGTACACGTCGAAAGCCGACACCCCGAAACCGTGAGAGGAAGCTGGCGAGACGAAATGGCAAAAGAAAAGAAGCAGAAAGAATCGGCGCAGGAACAGAAGGCTCCCGATCAGGCGCGGCATAGTGCGAAGGAACGTCCCCGGTTGCGCGCCAGGTTTGAGAAAGAATTGGCTCCAGCGTTGTTGAAGGAACTGGAACTCAGCAACGTGATGGCAGTTCCCCGCCTCCACAAGATCGTGGTGAACATGGGCGTGGGCGAAGCGACGCAGAATGCGAAAGTCCTCGACCCGGCAGTGAATGAGTTGGGGCAGATCACTGGACAGAAACCGGTGGTCACGCGCGCAAAGAAGTCGATTGCAGCCTTCAAGGTGCGGCAGGGACAGCCGATCGGAGCGATGGTCACGTTGCGCGGCGATCGCATGTACGAATTTTTTGACCGGCTGGTGAATATCGTGCTGCCGCGCGTGCGCGACTTCAAGGGTGTTTCGACGAAGTCATTCGATGGGCGCGGAAATTATACGATTGGCCTGCACGACCAGTTGATCTTCCCGGAGATTTCTTACGAGAAGGTCGACAAGCAGAAGGGCATGAACGTGACGATCGTGACGACCGCCGGGACGGACAATCAGGCGCGAACGTTGCTGAAGCACATGGGAATGCCGTTCAGAGCATAGGAATTGTGACGCGGCGGGCGAATGTGCCTGCGGGATGGCCGGCAATAAGCCGGAGTTACGAAGTCAGGAGCATACGGTTTGGCGACTACAGCAAAACGAGTGAAGGACGCGAAGAAACCGAAGTTCTCTACGCGCAAGCACAACCGCTGCAAGCGATGCGGTCGTCCTCGCGCTTACCTGCGCAAGTTCGGCCTGTGCCGCTTGTGCTTCCGGCAGCTTGCGCTGCTGGGAGAGATACCTGGGGTTTCGAAATCTTCGTGGTAGTAAAGCGCGACCCGCGCAATTCTGCCGCATAGTGCGCGGCGATTCGCGTGACGCGCCCAGGTCCTTCGGCGGCGAGATACGCTGCCTCGGGACGAATGTTGAATAGGAAGTAGACAAGCTGCCGCAGGTTCTCCGCAGGACGCGGAGCGAACGGGTGGCTGAAGGAGAAGCAGACGATGAGGTTGACCGATCCGGTCGCAGACATGCTTACGCGAGTGCGGAACGCACTCCAGGCCCGGCACCAGAAGGTGGATATCCCGGCTTCGCGGTTGAAGCTGGAGATCGCCCGCATTTTGAAAGAGGAAGGTTACATCTCCAATTTCAAGGCGACGGAAGAAGAGGGCCACAAGATTATCCGGGTATACCTGAAGTATGGCGCCAACAACGAGGCAGCCATCTCGAAGGTGGAGCGCGTGTCGCGTCCCGGATGCCGCGTGTACGTGCGGCGGAGTGAGATACCTCGCGTGTTGGGCGGCATGGGGATCAACATCCTCACCACTCCGCGCGGCGTCATGACCGGTCGCCAAGCGCGCAAGGAAGGCGTGGGCGGCGAGTTGTTGTGCGAAATCTATTGAGCGGCGCTCTTAGCTATTTGCTTTTGGCTCTTAGCTAAGTCAATCACGCGTCGGAACTCGTAAACAGGCGGCCTGAAACCAGGAACTGCCAGAACGAACCGCTTCTAGCTAAGAGCTAGGAGCCAAAAGCTAAGAGCGACTTATGTCACGAATTGGAAAAAAACCGATCGCGATTCCCAAGGGAGTGACGATCAAGGTTGAAGGAAACACGGTCCTGGTGCAGGGACCGAAGGGCAAACTGGACACCGCGCTGCCGACCGGCATTTCGGTCGAGCAGAAAGACGGGCAGCTGCTGGCGATCCGCGAGAACGACTCGCAGTCGGCCGTGCATGGTCTGGCGCGGGCGCTGGTCAACAATGCGGTCGAAGGCGTCACCAAGGGCTGGACGCGGGAACTGGAAATCGTCGGCATCGGCTATCGCGCTGAAATGAAGGGCAAGTCGATGGTCGTTTTCAGCTTGGGCTATTCCCATCCGATCGAGTATCCGCTGCCCACGGGTGTGGATGCGAGCGTCGATCCCAAGCAGACAAAGATTGCGCTGACTGGAATTGACCGGCAGAAAGTCGGACAAGTCGCCGCTGAAATGCGGGCGCTGCGTCCACCGGATCCATACAAGAACAAGGGCGTACGCTATGTCGGCGAGCGCCTCAAGAAGAAGGTCGGTAAGACCGGAGCGAAGTAAAAAACTAGCTGTCAGCTATTAGCTGTCAGCTCTCAGAACTTCGGGGTATTCGAAGGGCTGGGGGTTGAGTTTCGCTGATGGCTGACGGCTGATAGCTGAGAGCTTAATCATGCTGACAAGAATCACCAAGAACGAGAAGCGCGGACACATACACAATCGCATTCGGAAGAAGATGCACGGGACGGCGGAACGTCCCCGGCTGAATGTGTACCGCTCGTTGAATCACATCTACGTGCAGGTGATCGACGACCTGAATGGCAAGACGCTGGTTTCGGCCAGCACCGCCGAAGGCAAGAAGGAAGACCGGCGCACGGGCGGCAACGTGGCTTCCGCGAAGGCGATCGGCAAAACGATTGCCGAGCGTGCTAAGGCCAAGGGCGTGACCAAGGTCGTGTTTGATCGCGGCGGATACATTTACCACGGGCGCGTGAAGGCACTGGCCGACGCGGCGCGCGAAGCGGGATTGCAGTTCTAGAAAAGAAGCTTCTAGCTTCTAGCTTTTCGCTAACCCTGAGAGTTTGGGTGGCTAAAGCTAGCAGGCTAGAGGCTAGAAGCTCAGGAAAAAATGCCAACAGTGATTAAGAAACTCGATGCAGGCGCGTACCAGCTGAAAGATCAGGTGGTCGCCATCAACCGCGTGACCAAGGTGGTCAAGGGCGGCAAGAATATGTCGTTCGCGGCGCTGGTGGTAGTCGGCGATCCGTCGGCGGCGGTGGTCGGCTTTGGGTCGGGAAAAGCCAAGGAAGTCCCTCAGGCCATTCGCAAGGGGATTGAGTCGGCCAAGAAGAACCTCATCAAAGTGAACCTGACGCAGACCAGCATTGCGCATCTGGTTCTGGGCCGATACGGTTCCGGCAAGGTGCTGTTGAAGCCAGCTCCGGAAGGTACCGGCGTGATCGCGGGCGGAGCAGTACGTGCGGTGATGACATCGGTAGGCGTGCAGAACGTGCTAACAAAGTCGATCGGCACGACGAACCCGCACAATGTAATTAAAGCGACCTTCGATGCATTGAAGCAGTTGAAGAATCGCGAGAGCGTCGCTGCCCTGCGCGGCAAGACGATGCAGGAACTGTAACCAGCACCGACCTACGAACAGCGAGAATTGTTTTACGAGGAATCGGCAATGACGGCGAAGAAATCGAGTTCGGGCGGCGGAAAAATTCACCTGAAATGGGTGCGTTCCGCGATTTGCGCCCCGGAAAAACAGAAGCTTGTGATCAAGGGACTGGGCTTCACCCGGTTGAACCAGGTGATTGAGCGTCCGGACAACGCGGCGATCCGCGGGATGGTGGCCAAGGTGCCGCATCTCGTGGCGTTTGTCGACTAAGGCAATCCTATGAACTTATCGAATATTCGAGCACCGAAGAACGCAACCGAGAAGCGCAAACGCGTGGGCCGTGGTATGGGCTCCGGCATGGGCAAGACTTCGACCCGGGGACACAAAGGGCAGCGTTCGCGAACCGGATCGCGCATGATTCGCGGCTTTGAAGGCGGCCAGATGCCGCTGCATCGCCGCATGCCGAAGCGCGGCTTCACCAACATCTTCCGCAAGGAATTCAACATCGTGAGCCTGGAGCGCCTGGTGGAACTTGGCGAGACGACTATCACGCCGGAAGTGCTTCGCAAGGCCGGTGTCATCAAGACGAAGCACCCGGTAAAGATTCTTGGCGACGGGGAATTGAAGGTGGCGCTCACGGTGAGCGCGCACAAGTTTTCCAAGACCGCGCAGGACAAGATTACCAAGGCGGGCGGCAAGGTTGAGGTCTTGCAGTAATGTTTGACAAGCTGGCAAATATCTTCCGCATTCCGGATCTGCGCAAGCGGATCCTGTTCACGATGGGAATGCTTTTCGTGTACCGTCTCGGCGGCCACTTGCCGACGCCGGGGATTGATACAGCCAAGCTGGAGTCCTTCTTTACGCAAGGCAGCACCAGCGGCTCGCTTCTTGGATTCGTAGATCTCTTCTCGGGCGGCCAGTTGCGTCGCATGACGATTTTTGCCTTGGGCATCATGCCGTACATCACGGCATCGATCATTCTGCAATTGCTAACGGTGGTTTACGAGCCGCTGGCTAAATTGCAGAAGGAAGGCGAACTCGGCCGCAAGAAAATCACACAGTGGACTCGCTACATCACCGTCATTCTCAGCGCCGTGCAATCGTTCGGTATCGCCATCGGCCTCGAAAAAGGCGGATTCGCACTCAATCCCGGCTGGGGCTTCCGGTTGATGACCATGCTTACCCTAACCACGGGCAGCGCGTTCATCATGTGGCTAGGCGAGCAGATTACCGAGCGGGGCGTAGGCAACGGCATGTCGCTGCTGATCTTTGCCGGCATCGTTGTGGGCTTGCCGCGCGGCGTCGTCGACCTGATTGACAAGGCCAAGAACGCGGCTTGGGGCGCAATGACGTTCCCGCTGATGGTCGGCTTGATCGTATTCATGGTCGCGGTCGTGGGATTCATCGTCTACGTCGAACGAAGCGAACGAAGAATTCCGGTGCAGTACGCCAAGCGTGTTGTAGGCCGTAAAGTAATGGGCGGGCAGTCCACGCACTTGCCTTTGCGCGTGAACGCCGGCGGCGTGATGCCGGTCATCTTCGCTTCTTCGATTCTGACCTTGCCTCAAACGATTGGATACGGTTTACGCAATAGCCGATATTTCGGCGACCTGATTCGCTGGCTGGGTTGGGGTGAACCGCTTTATACCGTGCTGTATGCAGTCGGGATCATTTTCTTCGCATACTTCTACGTCTCGATCGTGTTCAATCCGAGCGAAGTCGCGGACAACATGCGCAAGTACGGCGGATTTATTCCGGGCATTCGTCCCGGCAAGCGCACGGCGGATTTTATTAATGAAGTTCTGACGCGCATCACTCTGGTGGGCGCAATCTACTTGATCATCATCTCGTTCATTCCGGAGTGGATGATCACTGGTATTCACCTCAACCACTTGTACGGTCCCTTCGGAAGGTTCTTCGAAAACTTGCCGACGTGGATGACCAACGGTTTGGGTGTCAGCTTTTACTTCGGTGGAACATCGCTGCTGATTGTGGTTGGCGTTGCGATGGACACGGTTACGCAGATCGAAGCACAGTTGATCATGCGTCACTATGACGGGTTCACACCGCGCAGCGGACGAATCCGCGGCCGCCGTACGTGGTAGTCCCGGTAACCCGGGAGTTTCAGTTTGGAGTGATGGGGTTGCTGCACCTCGGCCATGACGCCGGGGAGACTGAGGTCGGGAGGCTTTGGCCAAGTCGATGGCGCAGGAAACCTCGCGTGCTGTAGGCCCCGTAGTGCTGCTTGGACCTCCCGGTGCCGGGAAAGGTACGCAGTCCAAGCGCATCATGGAGCACTACGGAATTCCCCAGATCTCAACGGGCGATTTGCTCCGAGAGATCGTGGCCCAGGGAACGGAACTCGGCGTCGCCGCCAAGGCAATCATGGCCCGCGGGGAGCTTGTTTCCGACGACATGGTTTGCAACATCGTTCGGGAGCGCTTGCTGCTCCCCGACTGCAGGCGCGGTTGTATTCTTGACGGATTTCCCCGGACTGCGTCTCAGGCCGGGTGGCTCGATGCGCTCCTGGAGCGCGAGCTCTTTGATAACACACTGTCGACGAAGGCCTGGCCAATTGTGATCCGGCTGGAGGTCGACTATAATCAACTATTGCTCCGGATTACTGGACGACGTTCTTGTCCCACCTGTGGACGGATCTATAACGTCCACCTGCAGCCGCCCCGTTTCGATGAAGTTTGCGACGAAGCTCACGGGACAAAGCTGGAAGTCCGCAACGATGACCGGTTGGAAATCATTCAACCTCGACTGACAGCTTTTCGGGAGCAGACGGGTCCGGTAGCGGACTACTATGAGCGCACCGGCAGGTTGATCTCGGTGGACGGCGACCAGCCGGTGGACGATGTCACGAGCCAGATTTACAAGATTTTGGAAGATCATCACGCGTAGAACGAAACGATGGCAATTGTCTGCAAGTCGGCGACCGAGATTGACAAGATGCGGCAGAGCGGCCACATCGTGCGCCAGGTGCTGGACTATGTAAAGTCGCAGGTAGCGCCGGGTGTCTCCACGATGGACCTGGAGCGGGCAGCCGAGAAGAAGATCAAGGAACTCGGGGCGAAGCCGGCGTTCAAGGGGTACTACGATTATCCCTGTGTTTTATGCACCTCGGTGAATGAAGAAATTGTTCATGGCATACCGTCGGAAAAGCGGGTGCTCAAAGAGGGTGACATCGTTTCGATCGATTGCGGAGCGGTGCTTGACGGCTACTATGGCGACGCAGCGATTACGGTTCCGGTTGGAAATGGTCTGAAGCCTGAATTGAAGAAGTTGCTCGATGTAACCGAAGCGTCGTTGTACCGCGGTATTGAGCAAGCGCGGATCGGCAACTCGATCGGCGATGTAGGTGCGGCAGTCCAGGAACATGTCGAAGCTGCTGGGTTCAGTGTAGTCCGTGAGTTTGTGGGTCATGGAATCGGAACGCGATTGCACGAGGAGCCGCAGGTTCCGAATTTTGGCGCGCGTGGGCACGGAGCCAAGTTGCGCGAGGGCATGGTCATCGCCATCGAGCCGATGGTGAATTATGGCAAGCCCGAGACGCGGGTGCTCGGCGACAAGTGGACGGCAGTAACTGCAGACGGCAGTTTCAGTGCGCACTTCGAGCATTGCGTCGCAGTAACAAAAGATGGCCCCATGATTTTGACGCAGTAGCGAGAAGCTTAGGAGCGAATGAGCAAAGAAGACGCGATTGAAGTTGAGGCGTCTTGCGGGCGTGAGCGAAGCGGGAGCCCGCAGCCGAAATCCCGAGCGATTTTTGCGAGGGATCTCTGGATTCAGTACTAAGGAGCGAATGAGTAAAGAAGACGCGATTGAAGTGATGGCAGTGGTTCTGGAACCGCTGCCCAACGCAATGTTCCGGGTTGAACTGGAAAACAAGCATCAGGTGCTGGCCCATGTGTCCGGCAAGATGCGCAAGAATTTTATTCGTATCCTGCCGGGGGACAAGGTTGCGGTTGAGCTTTCACCCTACGACCTGAATCGCGGCCGGATTGTGTATCGATATAAATAAGTTCTTGCTGACGGCAAAGAGCCGAAAGCTGAAGGCTGGGTTATGAAAGTACGAGCATCGGTAAAGAAAATCTGTGACAAGTGCAAGGTCATCCACCGCAAGGGTGTAGTGCGGGTGATTTGCGTGAATTCGAAGCACAAACAGCGGCAGGGCTAGAGCAGCCTTGGTTGTTGCTCTTGGCGATTTGCCTTGAGCTGCAAGCCAGGAGCTAAGAGCGAGGGTTTAGGAACTATGGCACGTATTGCTGGAATTGATCTACCGCGCGGCAAGCACATCAATATCGCGCTGACATACATCTACGGGATCGGTCATCCCCGCGCCGGGCAGATTCTCGATGAAGCCAAGGTCGAGGCGATGAAGAAGGTCTCGGACCTGAGCGAAGAAGAAATCAACCGCATCCGTACGGTCATTGAGGCCCAGGGACTGGTGGAAGGCGATCTGCGCAAGGAAGTTTCGATGAACATCAAGCGTCTCATCGAAATCGGCTCCTATCGCGGATTCCGCCATCGCCGGAACCTGCCGGTCCGCGGTCAGCGCACACATACGAATGCCCGCACCCGTAAGGGTCCGCGCAAGGGAACGGTCGCACAGAAGAAGAAGGCGGCATCTAAGACATAAAGTGCAGCGTCTAGCTCCTAGCTGGCCAATCGGCTTAAGCTAGGAGCTAGGAGCTAGGAGCTAAGAGCTACTATGGCAAAACCAGCAGCAGCGGGCGGCACAGCCGCAACACCAGATAAAAAAGGCAAGAAGAAAACCTTCAAAAAGAAGGAGCGCAAGCACGTTCCACATGGACTGTGCTATGTGCAGGCTTCCTTCAACAACACGATCGTCACCATCTCCGACATGAACGGCAACGTTCTGTCGTGGAAGAGTTCGGGATCTCTAGGCTTTCGCGGATCGCGTAAGGGCACGCCCTTCGCGGCCCAGCAGGCTGCCTCGAACGCCGCCAACATGGCGCGCGATCATGGTGTGCGCAGCGTCGACGTTCGGGTGAGCGGTCCCGGTTCGGGGCGTGAATCGGCTGTTCGTGCGCTGGCTGCTTCCGGGATTGAAGTGCGCTCGATTCGCGATGTCACGCCGATTCCACACAATGGCTGCCGTCCGCCGAAAAGACGCAGGGTGTAAGTAAACAAGCTTCTAGCTCCCGAGCTAGTAGCTAGTAGCTGATTTTGTCCGGGACGAAGGGTGAAGCCAAACCCGTAAACCGGTCATCTAAAGGAGAAGAAACTTGGCCCGTTATACCGATGCAGTATGCCGTTTATGCCGCCGTGAGGGCATGAAGTTGTTCCTCAAAGGCGCAAAGTGTTTCAGTGACAAGTGTCCCATCGAGAAGCGCAACTTCGCTCCCGGACAACATGGCAAGGATCGCAAAGCCAAGATCGTTGGCTACGGCCTGCAATTGCGTGAAAAGCAGAAAGCGAAGCGCATTTACTTCACACAGGAAGGCCAGTTCCGCAACTACTTCGAAAAGGCGGCTCGCTCCCAGGGCGTCACCGGTGAGAAGTTGCTGCAACAGCTTGAACGCCGCCTCGACAATGTAGTCTTCCGGCTTGGCTTCGCGCAGTCTCGGCGCCAGGCGCGCCAGTTGGTGCGTCACGGTCACGTGGCAGTCAACAACCGCAAGGTCAATATTCCTTCTTACGAAGTAAGTGCGGGCGAGGAAATTGCAATCCGCGAGAACAGCAAGAAGCTGACGATCCTCGAGCTGGCAAAAGAATTCGCCAGCCACGGAACGACCGTCAGTTGGCTGGAAGTTGATCGCGATAACTATAAGGCGAAAGTTCTGTCGCTGCCGAAGCGCGAAGATATTCAGCTGCCAGTCAATGAGCAGTTGATCGTCGAGTTGTACAGCAAGTAAAGGCTTCAACCACTAGGGACACGAAGGTACACGAAGTCCTTCATGAAACTTCGTGTCCTTCGTGGTGAAAGTTTTGCAGGTCCTTTACTCGTGCCAGATCAGCCTCTGCTGACGCTTGACCTGAATCCGGACCGATTCAGGGAGTCAGCTCCGAGCCAAACGGCCGAAGGAGAAACACATGCTTTGGAAGGGTTTTCAGAAACCGAAACGTCTCGCAGTTGACACCTCCTCACTCACCGACAAGTACGGTATTTTCTGGGCGCAGCCATTTGAGCGCGGATTCGGTACGACCGTGGGCAACGCCCTGCGTCGCGTCCTGCTGAGTTCGATCGAAGGCGCGGCTGTGACTGCGGTGAAGATGGATGGAGTGCTGCACGAATTCCAGTCGATTCCCGGCGTGGTCGAAGACGCGACCGACATCATCCTCAACCTGAAGCAGATTCCGTTCAAGCTTGCGGGCGATGCACCGAAAGCGATCTACCTGCGCGCGGATCAGCCGGGTGTGGTCACCAGCGGCATGATCGAAGCGGATGGCGACGTCGAAGTGCTCGACAAAGACGTCTACATCGCGACGGTTAGCGAGGGCGGTAAGCTCGACATGGAAATGCGGCTGAAGCGCGGCCGCGGCTATGTTTCCGCTGATAAGAATTTTGATGAGGATCTCGGCATCGGCTTCATTCCGATCGACTCTGTCCACTCTCCCGTGCGCAAGTGCAATTACACGGTAGAAGCGGCGCGTCTCGGACAGATCACCGATTACGACAAGCTGACTCTAGAAGTGTGGACCAACGGCTCCATCACCCCGGCCGATTCGATTGGCCTGGCGGCAAAGCTGCTGAAGGACCACATGAACATCTTCATCAACTTCGAAGAAGAAATCGAAACCGGAACGTCGTCGTCGGACGATCACAAGCCCGAGATTCACAACGAGAACCTCAACCGTTCCGTCGAAGAGCTTGAGCTTTCGGTTCGCAGTTACAACTGCTTGAAGAACGCGAATATCCAGACCATTGGCGAACTCGTCCAAAAGACTGAAGCCGAAATGCTGAAAACCAAGAACTTTGGCCGCAAGTCTCTGAATGAGATCAAAGAGATCCTGTCTTCGATGGGATTGAGTCTGGGGATGAAGATCGACGAGCACGGCAATGCGGTGCCTGGTCCGACTTCGAACGTACCGTTGCCCGCGTCCGCTTACGGACCGGACGACCAGTTGTAGAACGGCTTCGAGCGCCCGGCTTCCGCATTCGGAAGCTGGGCTGCTCGGCAAGACATGGTTTTCACTTTAAGCTAAGTGCTAGTAGCTAGAAGCTGAGGGTTCTCATGCGCCACAAAGTTGCAGGATACAAACTCGGACGAAACACATCGCACCGACGCTCGCTGCTGCGCAACCTGGTCACTTCTGTGATTGTGGAAGAGCGCATCGAAACGACCGTGCCCAAGGCGAAGGCGGCGAAACCAATCGTCGAAAAGATGATCACGCTCGGCAAGCGCGGTGATTTGGCCGCGCGGCGCCTGGCCGCAGCTTATCTGATGACCGACGAAGCGGTCGTGAAGCTGTTCGATACCGTGGGCCCTCGTTTCGGCGATCGCCAGGGAGGCTATACCCGTATCATCCGCACGCACTGGAACAAGGGCGACGGAGCGGACAAGGCTTTCCTCGAACTGCTCGGCAGCGAGAAGATTCTCGACGAGAAGAAAGAAAAGCGCGCCGAAGTTCGCGCCAAGAAGGCCGCGGAAGCCAAGAAGGCGATGGAAGATGCGGAAGCGCAGGCCGCGCACGACGGCGGCGTCGAGCCAGTCAAGGAAGAAGACAAGAAAGAGTAGGATCGCCCTCCCGATATGAAGGCACGGCTATGCGCCGTGCCTTTTCTTATTGGCAGTGCTTTTGTGGGTGCGGGCACTCCTGCCCGCGAACTCTAACCATATCCTCAGAAATTCGGTTCGCTCAAATCAACCCTCAATTCTCGAAGCGTTCTATACCTCTTTGTAGTGCTCCGAGTTCGCTGACAGGGTGCTCGCGCCACGTCCCCCACTTGTACATGTACTGCCGCGTCTGTCGGTAGTAATCTTGTCGCCCCGCTCCTGCTATCCATAAACTTTCCTAATGGCCTTTACCAAGACACAGATCGGCATTGCCGTCGGCGCGGGAGCGCTGCTGGTGATGATCTTTGTGGGCTATCTTTGGTGGCTCAGCAACCAGGGACCGGTATTAGCGCGATCGGAAGATCACGATCCGCTTACGGGCCTTCCGGTCAGCATCAAGATGAATCCGTTGCGCGACCGATCGACGGAGAAATCCGCGAATAAGTTTCTTCGTGAAATGCGGGACGGCCACTGCGACGATCTGCTCACGAAATGGGAGCACGATTATCACAAGAAGTATGCGAAGTACATCTGCCAGTCGGAAGCGCAGCATCCACTTCTCTCGTGGGAGCTGGTGGACTGGGAAGAAGCTCCGCCGCTCATCATTCTGCACTACCGTGGCAAACGCCCCAGCAACGCCACTCCTGACCAGCCGGGTATCGATCAAGACCTGTTCACCCTGACCATGACCCACCAGGGCGCTGATTGGGTCGTCACCAAGTACGACGCGATGTACTGAAGAACAGCCCTCAGCCCTCAGCCTTCAGCCCTAGTTTTGAGCGAGCCAGCCCGAGCTTTCTTTGCGTTCTCCGTGGCTCTGCGCCTCCGTGGTAAAACATCCTATGCCCGCCTCGCCCCCGGACTCTCAGCCATCCGCTGCGCGCAATATTTATTCCTTCGGAATCACCTCATTTCTGAATGACACCGCCAGCGAGATGGCGTACTGGGTTTTGCCAGCATTTCTCGTCTCGCTCGGCGCGGGACCCGCGCAGTTAGGGCTTATCGAAGGCCTCGCGGAGAGTGTGGCGTCGTTTGCGAAGCTCTTTTCTGGATATCTTGCGGACCGCCTTGATCGTCGCAAGCCGCTGGTGGTCGGTGGATACTTTGTTGCGAATGCAGTCAAGCCTCTGCTGGCAGTTGTCACCGCATGGTGGCAAATCCTTCTCATTCGATTCAGCGACCGCCTGGCGAAGGGCGTTCGTGGAGCACCTCGCGATGTCATGGTGGCGGAATCTGTAGGCAAAGAACGACTAGGCTCGGCGTACGGTTTGATTCAGTCGATGGACTCTGCGGGCGCTATCGCGGGTCCCCTCATCGCCCTTGTACTCTTGGCTCGCTATGACTTACGCACAGTTTTTCTGTTTGCGGCGGTTCCGGGAGCGCTCACTGTCATCGTCGCGGCGTTCGGAATTCGAGAGACGAAGCGCGATGCCAGACAATCGAATGCCGTCGCGCTGACGAAAACAAGCACGCTACCGGGACTGTCTCTCAAGGGATTGAGCCCAGCTTTCTACATGGTGTTGTCAGCGGTAACTTTGTTTTCGCTGGGAAACTCGAGTGACATGTTCCTGATCATGCGGGCGCAAAGCATCGGCATTCCGATCGCGATGGCTCCACTGCTCGGCCTGGTCTTCAACATCATGTATACCCTCGGATCGTGGCCTGCAGGATGGCTGAGCGACTATGTTTCCCGGCGCGGCATGGCTGCTGCGGGTTATGTCATCTTCGCGATCGTCTACTTAGTTTTCGGGCGGGCGCCTTCGCAGCTTTCCATCTGGATCATGATGTCCGTCTACGGTCTTTACTATGCGTTGACTGAGCCGGTGCTGAAGGCGCTCGTGGTTTCGTCGGTAGGGGAGCAGGTGCGAGGACGGGCGTTGGGAATTTATGCCTTCGCGACAAGTGTCGCGACGTTGGCAGCGAGCGTGATCGCGGGACAACTCTGGACGCACTACGGAGTGAAAGTCCCTTTCTACACGTCAGCAGCCGTCGCTGTTATTTCCGCAGTGTTGTTGTTGGCTTCAGCGGGGGCAAAATCTAGAGTGGATTGAGCGGCAGAGGTCTTCATGAAAACCGCGAACCGCCTGCGCCAGGCAGTTCGCGAGATTGAAAACGTTAGATGGTGCCGCTTCCGTCGCTTGCAGGCTCCGGCAGTGCAGTACCATTCTTGATCGATTCGTCTAACAGCGACTTCATCTTCCGTGTCGCTTCCTCGGCCAACTTGGCTTGCTCCTCGCCGAGTTTCCCTTGCTGCTCGCCGAGTTTGCCCTGCTTCTCTCCCAATACACCCTGCTCGTCGCCGAGCTTCGATTGTTTTTCTCCGGCCCGAGATTGAATCTCGCCAATTTTGCTCTGCAACTCGCCAATCTCCGACTGCAGGTCGCCGATCTGGTCCATGGTGGCAGTGGAGCCCAGCTTCTGCAGTTTCGCTTTGAGTTTGTCGAGTTCGGCAGTCATATCCGGAACGTCGATCTTGACCTGCTCCATCCTCGCGCCCAATTCTTCCTGTTGCTTGCCAAGCTCTTCCTGCTGCTTGCCAAGTTCTTCCTGTTTCTTTCCCAATTCTTCCTGGGGCGCCCACAGGGCACGTGCGCGATTGATCGTCGCCTGATCGCGAATGATGTACGGTTTTTCGTCACGCTCGAACCAGATGAAGTCTCCGGAAATCTGTTTGCGAAGCCGCTGGACGTGGTGAGCATCCTCGGACGAACCGGACATGGTGAGGGAGTCGCTGTTGCCCGTGACAATCACGAAGCGTTGCTCGTCGTCATATCCATAGCTGTACCTGTATCCGCTGTGGGACCGTCCCGCTCCTCGGGACTGTACGGACCAAGCGGCGGGCGGTGCGACGGGAGCCACTGTTGTCGCGATGGCCGCCGGTGGTGGCGTGGGAGGTTTTGAAGGAGCAGCCACTCGGGCGGTCGGCGCGACGGGTGCCACTGCTGACGGCGGCGGGGTCAGTTCCTGTGCCTGCGGTGCGACTGCCGTAGTCTGTGCCTGACTCGCCGGACGTACCGAGGCGGCGACATAAACAACGGGAACTGCGAGTGCGATAATCGCAACAGAGAAAGACTTCTTTAGACTCATGGTGACGGCTCCTCCTGCTTTTTTCCAAGTTAGAATTCTTTCCAATCTCTCTTCGGCTTGACCGGTTTTTGCCATGGAGACGCCTTGCCACCACACCCGGCCCGGCGAGGTCCGCAGCGCTTCGAAAAATCCCAAGAGCGTACGCGCATAGTCGTTTCGATCGGCGCCACTCGAGAGGGCGGCTTCATCGCTTGTCTGCTCGGCAAGGTTGGCGAGATGGCCATAGAGCCACCAGGAGAGCGGGCTGAACCAGAAAACCGCACGATGTGCCAGCGCGAGGCATTGGGTCAGCGCGTCGCGACGGGCGACATGGGATGCTTCGTGAGCGATAACGGCGTCCAGTTTCGCGTCGTTCCAATCCCGCCATCCGGCGGGCAACACGATGATCGACCGCACTACTCCGACAGTGACTGGCACGGAAATCAATTCAGATTCCCTTGCTTGCAGCATGAACTGCAGTTGCAGCGCTCTCTGTCTGGATTCAAGGCGGGAGGTCAGCCGTGGCTCACCAATCGTGCGCGATCGTCGGACCAATTTCATTCCCAGCAGTAGTCCAATGATAAGTCGAAATGTCAGGAATGCCACTACGGCTAGATAGAGTCCGGCGATGGACGTGCTCCACGAAAACGCAGGTCGTGGCAAGGCTGACGGCAGGGAAGGGGCCGGCGAAACCTCGATAGCCTGTTTTTCGGACGTCCTTGCCGATGAGCGGGTCTTCGATTCGACGACTGCAGTTCGATAAGCCCCGCCGAACTTTCGAGGTGCGACCACTTTTGCGGGTTGAGTGGATGGAGTTATTCCGCTCGCTACTGTGGCGAAAGATACCGGCATGTTGACGTTCAGTGGAGGCAGGAGCCAACCCAACAGCGGCATCGCGATTGCGGCGTAAAGCACCAACGTCCAGGTGGAGAGGCGAAGAGAGCTGGATTTCACGCGGAAGGCAGCGAGTGCTGCGCCCGCGGCGGCTGCCAGAACCATCGTACGCAGGGCGGGCGGGGCAATTTGCGTCAGCAGAAAGTTGGATCCATCCATCACTGTCATACTTTGCCTCTCTTAATTACAGGCGCTTACTCGGAACCTCTCTTCGTTCCGCTCGATTTCTCGTTGACACCCTTTTCAGAGCTCTTGTGCTCACTCTCCGCAATCCTGCGAGCCAAGCGCTCCAGTTGTTTGCGGTCGAGGACGGCGCTATCCACCATGCCGAGAACTAGTTGTTCCGCAGATCCGCCACAAAAACGTTCGATAATGCCTTTCACCGCACGAACTGCCACATTCTGCCGCGCGTCAGACGCTTTGTAGATGAACGTGCGTCCGTCGACTTCGTGGGTCACATAACCCTTCTCCTCCAGCCGACGCAATACGGTTCGAATCGTTGAATCCTTCATGGGACGCGAACCCGCCAGCGCTTCTCGGCAAGCCTCCGCTGTGGAGGGGCCATGGGTCCATATGTAATCCATGACGCTTTGTTCGACGTCGCCCAAGGTTTTTAGACGTGCCAGCTTTGTGTTAGTCATTGTAGCGTTACAATATGTAACACTGAGCGAGGATGGTGTCAACTGGGAATATTTCAGGGAAGTGCAGAACGCGCGCGGGAATGGTTCGACGGCGGACGTTAAAGCAGTCGCAGGGAAATCTACAGACGACTCTTGCCGCGAAGTAAGCGAAGGCGGGTGGTCTTCGCCACCTTCTTGACGTAACAATTCTCATGCACGGGAGTTCCGTGCTCGTCTGTCTTGCATAGTTCGAGCGGTAAGGGTTTGCGACAGATCGCGCAAGAAACGTGTTGCTGCCATAATTCCGGCGACTCTGCGGCCATCCGTGTGATCGCTGCGATGGAGACTTGCTCGAAATGAGTTTTGCCAGACTCTGTCGGTTGTTCAGTTTTCATACCTGCACAGTACCAATTTTTGGGGGATACGGGTGAAATGCTTAAGTCGCCAAACATCGGGCAGAATACATCACGAAACGCGCCGATATGCGCGCGATTAGCGCATCCGCGCATGGCGATAACGGCGCTCACCGTGGCTTAAGAGCAGAATTATTCGCCTTGCAAAGCAAACTGCGGATTGCTACGATAACGTTACGTTAGTTTAACGTTAGTGTTCTCTGCAGCCTTGGGGGGTTTGCAAATGAGCGCACGCCGTATCACTCCGCCACTGAAGTTCAAAACCCTGTCTGTGCCCGATGTTCCAAAGGGGCGCAACGGGAAGCACAAGTTGATTGTCAGCCAGATTCTCTCCGACCTCGATCAGGTGCAGGATGGTTTAGCCCTGAAGGTTCCTTTGGAAGAGCTTGCCGACAGCAAAGAGAAAGTGCGGTCGGCTCTGAATCGGGCTACGCGAAAAGCGCACCGCGATGTCGTCACTGCGAGCGACGAAAAGTTTCTTTACGTCTGGAATCAGAAACAAGAAACTTAGTCCGCGGTTCGTCGGCCGACGAACCACCTTTGATAGAGAAAAATTGCGAGCTGAACCGCGACGGCCGCGGATGTGTCCAGCACCACATCCTCCCAGCGGCCCGTGCGCGATGGCAGATAGCTTTGGTGCCACTCATCAAGGCTTGCGACAAGCAAAGTTCCCAGCAGCGCAATACCCGACCATCGCAAAGTCCAAACCGGATCGCCCGGAACTGGCAGGGTCTCTCTCCAGGCGCGCAAAAAAAGCACGCTCAGCAAACCGTAACCGAATACGTGTCCTGATTTTCGGATGAAGACGTGCCACGGTTCGAAGCTGGCGTAGTCAATGCCAAAGAGAAAGTGCAGTAGCGGGTAAAGGAATTTGCTCGTATTGCTCGAAGAGAGATACTTACTGGACTCGATCGCGATGACGATCAGCCAGAGGATCGCGGCGATCCAAGCCTTCAGGGGATGATGACGATCGGAACTCAAGAGATAGCGGCGCCCGTGCGAGCCGTCGATCCACGATTTCCTAACTCACTCGGCGATCCGAAACGTAGAGCGCCAATTATCCTATGCGCCGCGCAGACACTCCGCTTATTCAATTGCATAGTTGGGAGCTTCGCGGGTGATCATGACGTCATGCACATGGCTCTCGCGCAAACCAGCGCCGCTGATGCGAACGAAGCGAGTCTTCTGCAGTAATTCCGCAATCGTCGCGCAGCCGCAGTAGCCCATGCCCGACTTCAATCCGCCAACCATCTGGTGGACGATCATCGACACCGATCCGCGGTAGGGAACGCGCCCTTCAATTCCCTCAGGGACGAGTTTCGCCAAACGGTTCGATTCGCCATCTGCCGTGGACGCCGACGAATCTCCTTCGGTGCTTTGAAAATAGCGCTCGCTCGATCCCTGTGCCATGGCGCCGATCGACCCCATGCCGCGATATGACTTGAACGATCGGCCTTGATACAAGATCAACTCACCTGGGCTTTCATCCGTGCCGGCAAACAGCGAGCCAATCATGACTGCGCTTGCACCGGCCGCCAGCGCCTTGGTGACGTCGCCGGAATACTTGATGCCACCATCCGCGATGATGGGAATGCCAGCATCTTTCGTAGCGCGATAAGCCTCGGCGATGGCCGTGATCTGCGGGACGCCGGCGCCGGTGACGATTCGTGTAGTGCAGATGGAGCCAGGGCCGATGCCGACCTTGATGCCGTCCGCGCCTGCCCGAGTCAACTCGCACGCGCCATCGAACGTTGCCACGTTCCCGGCCAGGAGCTCCACGTGGGGCAACTTCGATTTCACAAGTTTCACGGCGTCGAGCACCTTCGAAGAATGACCATGCGCGCTGTCGATGGCGAGAACGTCTACTTTGGCTTCAGCCAATTCCTGAGCACGTTCGAGAAAGTCCCCGGTAGCGCCGATGGCTGCCCCAACCCGAAGTCGTCCGTGAGAATCTTTCGCGGCATTCGGGTATTTCAATTTCTTCTGAATATCTTTAACGGTGATCAGACCCTTCAAGTTGTACTTATCGTCCACCACCAGCAGCTTCTCAACGCGATGCTCGTGAAGAATTTTTTCCGCGTCTTCGAGCGTCGTCCCAACAGGAACAGTGATGAGATTTTTCTTGGTCATCACTTTATCTATCGGGATGTCGAAGCGGGATTCAAAGCGCAGGTCGCGGTTTGTGAGAATGCCTACGAGCTTTCCATGCTCGGTGATCGGAACGCCGGAGATCTTGTACTTCCGCATTACCTCCAGCGCATCCGAAACCTTGTCGGTGGGATGCATCGTGACCGGATCCACGATCATGCCGCTTTCCGAGCGCTTGACCTTGTCGACTTCGTTGGCCTGCTGCTCGATTGTGAGATTGCGATGCACGATGCCGAGGCCGCCCTGCTGGGCAAGGGCGATGGCCATATGCGACTCGGTGACCGTGTCCATGGCCGCGCTCACGATCGGGATGTTCAAGCTGATGTTGCGCGTGAGCTGCGTCTGCGTGCTGGCCTGAGCGGGAATTACGTCAGAGCGGGCCGGCAGCAGAAGGACGTCATCGAAAGTAAGAGCCTCAGGGACAGGAAAATGAATCATAAATTTGAAGGACCCGGCGAACGCGGGTAAATCTCATTGTAGAGAGGGGCGGAAAATCAGGCAAATAAGGTGCTGTAGACGCGGAATCCATTCGCGCGCCGCCATAGTCGACGCGGTTGATCAATGTGCATCGAAGTACTTTTCCATCGGCTCCCAATAATTGATGCGCCATCCTTCTGCCAGATGCTGGCCGAGGCCGTCGGGAAACCCTCGATGGTCAAAAGTGATCGTAGTGCCGGTTCCATGTTCTTTCAGGTCGAAGCCGACGATGGAGTAGGCGCCGGCAGGCCAGGATTGCACCCGCCATGCTTGAACGATTCTCTCGTTCGGTAAGAGTTCCAGATGCCGGCCGATGATGTATCCACCGAACAGAGTAAACGCGCCGCCGACTTCCTTGCTGATGTCTGTTGGCGCCGACCCCATCTTCATGCTTTTCATGGCCGCGCTCAAGTGAACGACCTGGTCGAACTCCGACGCGACAGTGAGCGTCTGATAAACGCGCGAGCGGTTTGCCTTGAACACGGGTTCCTGGTGGATATTCTCGGCGGAATGAACTACGCCGTCGTCGGCTGCCCATGTTTGGGTAGGAAAACTCAACCCGACGAAGGCACCTGTGGCCGCACTCATTAACGTCCGTCGATTGATACCGAGCCACGGGGTCAAAGCTTTGGCATCGCTCATGAGTTCTCCCAGATCAAGTGTTTTTTCAGGGCCCAGTCAGGATTACCAGAAGCAATTTCGTTTTTAGTTCACCGTCAGCGGAGCCGTGACGCTACCCACCTTGCCGCTCACGTTGTCGCGCACCACGAATCGAACCACGTAATTTCCTGCGGCAAGGTCTAAAGAGTTCTTGAAGACGACTCCGTTCGTCCGGAACGTCGCCATCTTTTCTTCAGGTACTGGTTTGTCGAAATTGAATGCGACTTGGCCGGCTTGCTTGCCGTCTTTCGCGTTGAATGCCATCGCGACGAAATCGAAGTTCAAACTGTTTTGCGCGCTGGCATCGAAGGTCAGCGAGTTTGCGGGCATGTGTGCCTGGAAGACTGCCTTCTTTTTATCTCCGTCGGGCGTCAAGCCGCTCCATTGCACGCTAACCGGAACTCCCGTCCCTTCGATTGGAGACGTCAACGCGTAGGCGAGATCCGCCTTACGAGTCATGTCCATGTGGATGGTGGCATTCGTCACCAGAAAACCTTTGCGCGCCCGGACCTCGATATCTTTCTTGTCGACCTTCACTTTCACTTGCCGCCAGCCGGCGTGTTCGTTGTGAGTGTCGAGGTAGTAGCCGATCATGTAATACGAAGAAGCGTCGTCAGCGGCGCGCCGAAAACTCTCCGCGAGATCATTCGTGTTGTAAAACGCCTTTCCGCCCGTCATGTCGGCGAATTCGTTTAGCGTGTCGAGGGATGACTGATGCATCCACGCACGATTATTCATCTGGTTGATCAAAGCCGACCCGGTGCGAACACCGGATTTGCTGACATCGCTGATCGGCGACGTATTGACCAGACCGCGCACGTCCACCGGATAGACGGAAATGTTCGCCTGCGTGAGAGCCTGCATTGCCCGTTCATATACGGCGGAGAGATAGCCGCCCGGTACTACAGCCGGCGACGAGAGCATGAATGGAAATCCGCCGGTCGCCCAGATCAGCGACTTTCTCCCGGGCACTCCTGACAGGGACCAGGCAATCCCCAGAAATGCGTTCATCGTCGTTTCGATTGCATTCTGCTGCTGGAACTGCGCATAGATCGCGTCTCCACGCTCGACAAAGGTGTCGATTGCGGCAGTCGGGTCGCCACCCGGAGCAACCGTCGGCACGTCGGGAATGTCTCCCACCGCGGCATCGGCGCGTGCGTCCACGTCGACCGTCTCCATGGTGGTGACTTCTCCGCTGACTTTGTTGAGTATTTGCTGAAGCTGGGCGGTGTCGCCGGTAAGTCCTTGCACAATCTTCAGACCGTGACTGGTGATAATCATGAGTGCCAGGACTTGTCCCGTATCCAGGCTCTTTGCAAGATATTTCACTAACTCGCGACGGCCGTAAGTCTGATCGAGAAAAGGCGTGTTCACGGTGTCGAGTGCAATTACGGTAACGGCACGAGGTTCTTGTTCGGAGAGGGTTAAGTTGGCAAATTCTCCGGGCTTCGGAGTTAGGACTGGAAGTTTCGCGTGAGTCGTGACGACCTCTTCAAAGGTCGAAATCTTCTGTTCCTTTCCATTCTCCAGAACGCGAAAGTCGTCTTTCGTCAGGTTGTGAATGTGATTTCCTGCCTTATCGGTGACAACCGCCGGAACTTGCACGAGGATGCTCTGCGTTCGAAATTCGAGTTTGCCCTCCTGGTCGGCGGTTTGCAAAGGAGCGCCTCCAGGGATGTTATAGCCGCCTGAATTGGCCGACGGCGCCGTGTTCCGAGGAGTAACGGAACCGCGGCCACCTCCGCCGCGGACCTGCGACCAAACGGCGGTAGAGAGCAAAGCAATGCAAACTGTAAGGGAGGTGAGGCGAGCAAGAAACATACGCCCTCCAGAATCTTCAAATTCTACTCCAGAGGCGAGGAAAGGCAGCCGTTTCGTTCTTTAGTTGACGGTAAGTGGCGCGGTGACACTGCCCACCTTGCCCGTTACGTTGTCGCGCACCACGAAGCGTACCGTGTACTTTCCGGGAACAAGTTCGAGCGAGTTGCGAAATCCTACGCCATTGGAGCGCACCGATGCCAACTGATCCTGAGGGACGGGTTTGGCGAAGTTCTGAAAAGCGTGCCCTGCTTCTTTGCCGTCCTTGTCGTAGGCCATGGCGGCAAAATCAAAGTTGAGCTGGTCGCGCCCTGCGGGATCGAAACTGAGACCGCCTGCTGCCATTTGGGCCAGGAACACAGCTTTTTTCTTGTCTCCGTCGTTGCCGATGCTAACCCACTGCACCGTGACCGGGACGCCGGTTCCTTCAATCGGAGAATGCAGAGCATTTGACATATCAAGATTGCGGCTGAGCAGCGGATTCATGGTCGCATTCGTGACAAAGAATCCAGTTCTGGAGCGGACTTCGACATTCTTCTGCGCCACTTTGACCTGCAGCTTTCGCCATCCAGGTTTTGTATTCTTCGTGTCCATGTAATACCCAAGCATGTAATACGGACGACGCATCGTCGGATGCCCGCTGGAAGCTGCCGGCAACATCGTTCGTGTTATAAAAAGCCTTCCCTCCCGTCATGTCCGCGAAATCGTTGAGCGAATCGAGTTTGGATTCTTGCAGCCAAGCGCGATTCGTCAGCATTCGAGAAGCGTTGAGTCCCGTGACCGCGTCCCTACGATTGCCCTCCGCAAAAATTGAACTGTTTACCAGCCCTCTGATGTCGACCGGGTAAATCGATACCTGTGCCTGGTTGAGCGCGAGCATGGTGCGCTCGTACAGAACCGAAAGTCGACCTCCCGGCACGGTTGCGGGCGAGTCGATGGAAAAGGGAAGTCCTCCGGTCGCCCATATCAGCGACTTTCGGCCCGGCACGCCCGATACGGACCATGCGATGCCGAGGAAAGCATTCATCGTGGTCTCAATTGCATTTTGTTGCAGAAATTGAGCTTCGATGGCGTCGCCGTATTCGACAAAAGATTGGATAGCGCTGATTGGGTTCGCGTACGGAGAGAACACGGTGATCGGCATGTCGCCGGTCACCGCATCCGCTTGTGCTTCGGTGCTTACGATTTCCTGATCAGAAATTTCCCCGCTTACTTTTTTCAACGCTTTCATCAGAAGCGCAGGATCCCCCGTAAGTCCTTGGACAACCTTCAGTCCGTGACTGGTGAGCAACATCAGGGATAGCACTTGTCCGGAATTCAAATTATGCGCCAGGAACTTGACGAGTTCCTTCCGGCCATAGGGCTGGTCAAGAAAAGGAGTGTTCACCGTATCCAGAACAATCAACACGATGTTGCGTGGCTGTGGACCGTCCAATACCAGATTGCGAAACTGCCCTGGTGCCAGCGACGGCGCTGAAATCGGGGTTCTATCTGCTGTTACCTCTTCACACTGTGAGACAACCACGGGTTTACCGTTTTCTACGACGGTGAAATCGCCTTTATTCAATCCGTGTAAATGCTTGCCGGATCTTTCGGCAACGACCACAGGCACTTGGACAAAAATGCTCTGCGTGCGGAACTCGACTCTGGCTTCATCTTCAGCAGAATTCGGGTGCACGATCAAAGTGTCGATGTTATTTCCTTTGCCAAGCACGGCGGCGTTGCGAGCATCATTGGCCGGATTGACATAGCGAGGACCACTGCTGCCCCGGCCCTGTGCCATGGCATTGGAAGTAAGGGCGGCAACCGAACAAAAGATGGTCAACATCAAGGGCAGCGAAGGCGTGGGGCGGGATGACATACTAGCCCTCCGAACGGACGGTGGACTCGGATTCTAATGCGCCCTTCGCCATCAAATGTCACAATTTTGTCGCCTGCCGCTCGTTTGTCTTTTAGGGAACGCGGGCGTATATTAAGAAACTGAGAACTGCTGTGTACCGGCTTTTGGCGAAGCACACCAGTGGGCGCAAGCCCACTTTTTCGTTGGGTCCCACCCGGTGTTGCAGCCATCCGCCAGTAAGTTATTGGATTCATGGCGCTTGACGTTGAACGTGTGCGGGAAATCGCGGAGCGGGTAGCCGCCTCCAGCGGACTCGAAGTGGTCGAAATCGAGATCCTCGGCGGAGGTAAGGCGCGCATGCTCCGGGTTTTTCTCGACAGGCCCGCGGCTGGAATCGATCCGCTCGCTGGAGTGACGCATCAGGATTGCGCGAACTTCAGTCGCGAATTCGGCACCATCCTCGACGTAGAGGATGTAATGCCCGGTTCGTACACGCTGGAAGTTTCGTCCCCGGGGCTGGATCGAAAATTGGTGAAGGCTGCAGATTTCACCCGCTTCGCAGGCAGCCGCGTCAAGCTGACGACCCGGCAGTTGGTGAATAACAACCGCCACTTTGAAGGACGGCTGGAGAGTTTTCGGGATGGCCGGTTGACCTTGGATTTGAGCGTGGCCAGCCACAAATCGCGCAAGAAGATGGGCGACGCGGCAGGGCAGAAGATTGAGATTGAATTCGCCAACGTTGAGAAGGCGAATCTGGTTCCCGAGATCTGAGATAAGAGCATCCGGGTTCGGCTCTGGATTTCCGGGAGCTTGAAGCCCGGCGGCGGAAGCCGATTTTGAGATTATTATGGCAAGCGAGCTCTACAACACGATCGACGCACTCAGCCGGGAAAAAGGGATTGATCCGCAGATTGTAGTCAGCGCGGTGGAAGACGCCATCGTCATGGCCACGCGCAAGTACTACAAGTCGCAGGAGAATCTCCGTGCCAAGCTCGACAAGGACACCGGGAAGATCAGTGCGTTCGCGGTAAAGACCGTCGTCGAGGCTCCGGAGCAGATCGAAGATCCGAATCTTCAGATCACCTTGGAAGACGCCCGCAAAGTCGATCCCTCGCTCGAAGTCGGCGGTGAGCTGCAGATCCCGAAGCCTACCGAAGGAATTCTGGGCCGCATCGCAGCGCAGTTAGCGAAGCAGGTGATTTTTCAAAAAGTTCGCGAGGCGGAACGAGACACGGTCTACAACGAGTACATCGGGCGTGTCGGTGAGATCGTCAACGCGACGGTGAAGCGTGTTGAAGGCCCTGATGTCATTTTCGATATCGGCAAGGCCGAAGCGCGCATGCCGCGGAAGGAACAATCTCGTCTGGAATCTTTCGCCATCGGCGAGCGGGTTCGTGTTGTCATCGCCCGTGTGGAACGGGCGGCAAAAGGTCCTGGCGTCGTAGCTTCCCGCGCCGCGCCGGAGCTTGTCCAACATCTCTTCCAGACCGAAGTTCCGGAAATTTATGACGGCACGGTCGTGATTCGCGCAACCGCCCGCGAAGCTGGGGAGCGCACCAAGATTGCAGTGATGTCCAAGGATAAAGACGTGGATGCCGTGGGTGCCTGCGTCGGCATGAAGGGCATGCGCGTGCAATCGATCATCCGCGAATTGCGCGGCGAAAAGATCGACATCATCGAATATCACGAAGATGCTGTTACCTTTGCGGAAAAGGCGCTGCAGCCGGCGAAGGTCAGCCGCGTAACCGTAGTCGACAGCGCCGAGAAGCATCTCGAAGTAGTGGTCGACGACAGTCAGCTGTCACTGGCCATCGGCAAGAAGGGCCAGAACGTCCGCCTTGCCGCGAAGCTGCTGGGATGGAAGATCGACATCAAGAGCGAGGAAGAAAAGCGCCAGGAAGTCGAACAGCAGATGGCCGCCATGGCTCCGCAGGCGATGACTCCGCTTGAGAATGTCCCTGGTTTAGGGGATGGACTCGTCGAGAAGTTGGGAGCGGCTGGCGTAACCACCGTCGAAGCACTCGCGGACATGACGCCGGAGCAGCTTGAAGCCATTGAAGGCATTGGCCCCAAGACGGTGGAAAAAATCAGCCTCGCGGTGAATAATTACTTCGCCAGTCTGGATGGGGGCGCCGTAAGGGCGCTGCACTCGAAGGTGCGGTAGTCGAGGGTGAAGCGGTCGCGGAAGAACCTGCGCCGGAATCCGAGGTGGCGGCGGAAGAGGCTGCAGCAGCGGAAGGTGCAAGCGAGGCGGGCGAGACTCCCGCAGAGAATCAAGAGCACGAGCCGGAAGCAGGTTCGGCTCCCGAAAAAACTGAATAACATGGCACACGCAATCAAGTTCGAGGATCTGCGAGTGCAACAAAGAAGACTCCGTGAGGTCGCAATGAAGACCTAGCGCGGGGAGAAAAGGCCGGATGAGTAAGGTTCGAATCAACGATCTCGCTAGGGAGCTGGA
Organism: uncultured Acidobacteriota bacterium; assembly: GCA_963819455.1. Taxonomy (GTDB): domain Bacteria; phylum Acidobacteriota; class Terriglobia; order Terriglobales; family Acidobacteriaceae; genus Sulfotelmatobacter. The sequence goes on along the minus strand of CAWFWF010000001.1, from coordinate 1,121,959 downwards.
AGTCAAAAGCAAAGCCATTCTCGATGCGCTAACGCTCGTCGGAGTGACGGAGAAGAAAACGCATTCCAGTTCCATCGAGGAGCATGAGGCAGAAAAGGTGCGAGCCCACATCCGTGGCTCCGCCGAATCGCAAACGCCGTCTGCGCGATCTGCGCGCCCTCTGCGCGGCGAAGAAGAAATTAAAACCAAGATTGACTTGTCGCACATCTCGCGTCCCGGCGACGTGCTGAAAGCCATTACTCAGAAGAAGGAAGCCGCCGCGCCTCCGCCGGTTCCTCAGCGCCCAACGGCGCCGCCGATCGTTGCCAGGCCAACCGTCGTGCCCCCATCGCCCGTCAGGCCTACAGCCCCGCCTGTGGTTGCACAAGCTCCCGTCGTGGCCCCTCCAACGCCCGTTGCGCCAGTTCGTCCGGCAGTGATTGCTCCTCCGGTAGAGAGGCCGGTGCCGCCGCCCGTGCAAACAGCTCCGCCGGTTGCTGCTCCGCCGCGTCCCCCCGTTCCACCTGCGCCTCCAGTGGTTGCTGCTGCGCCTCCTGTGGCCCCGTCCGTTGTCGCTTCGGCGCCGCCTCAGGCTCCGCCGGTTGTTACGCGCCCAGCGCCGCCCGTTGTCTCCGGACCACCGCAGCCACCCGCTCCGCGGATGATTGTGCCGCAGACCGGCCCGCGCCCGGTGTACAAGGCACCGCCGCCGCGTCCCGTGGTCACACCCACTGTGCAGCCGGGAATGCCCATCGGAATGCGTCCGTCCCCGGGACGTCCCATCCCCGGTCAGCCAATTTTTCAGCGACCTCGTCCGCAAGGTCCCGGTGTCGGCGGAGCACGTCCGCCCCTACGTCCGGGCGAGCGTCGTCCGATGCATCCTACGCGCTCGGCTCCGACGGGTCCGCGACCCATTGGAGTTGGTCCAGGACTGCCGCCTCCAGGACCAGCCCGTCCTGGTGCCCGTCCTGGCGCCCCAGCGCGCCGGCCTGGGCAGCGCTATGTGCCGCGTGGTGTAAAAGAAGGCCCAATGAAGGGCTACACGCCACCGCCCCGCATGGTGGTGTCGAACGAGCCGATGCCGATTACGCGCAATATCACGATTACAGAAGGCATCAGCGTAAAGGATCTTGCCGAGAAGCTCGACATCCGCGCGAAAGATCTCATCTCGCGTCTGTTGTCGCGCGGAGTTTTCGCGACGATTAACCAGACGCTCGATGCAGAACTCGCCAGTGAGATGGCGCGATTCTTCGGTGCCGAAACGAACGTGATCACGTTCGAAGAGCAGGCCTCGAAAGACGTCGACGCAGCTGCGGGCAGCGGAGAAGACTCCACCGTCGAAGTTACGCCGCGTCCCCCTGTGGTCACTATCATGGGCCATGTCGATCACGGGAAGACGACGTTGCTGGATTCGATCCGCCTGACCAGCGTGGCGGAAGGCGAAGCCGGAGGTATCACGCAGCACATCGGTGCTTACAAGGTTCGTATCACCGACAAAGAATCTCCCGCCTTCGGACGCGAGATTGTCTTTCTCGATACGCCCGGCCACGAAGCCTTCACGCGCATGCGTTCACGCGGAGCCAAGGCCACGGACATCGTGGTGCTCGTTGTGGCTGCCGATGACGGAGTGATGCCGCAAACGATTGAAGCCATCGATCACGCGCACGCTGCAGAAGTGCCCATCATCGTTGCTGTCAACAAAATCGATAAGCCCGATGCCATGCCCGACCGTGTGAAGAAGCAGTTGGCCGATCGTGGACTTGTTCCCGAAGAATGGGGCGGCAAGACAGTTTTCGTCGACGTTTCGGCGAAGAAGAAAACAAATCTCAACCTGCTGATGGAAATGATCTGCCTCGTTGCAGATCTCGGCGAGTTGAAGGCGACGCCCGAGCGTCCTGCGACCGGCGTTGTGCTCGAAGCCAAACTCGATCGTGGCCGTGGACCGGTAGCCACCGTGCTTGTCCAAAATGGCACGCTCAATGCTGGCGACAACTTTGTCGTGGGCAACGTATATGGCAAAGTTCGCGCAATGTTTGACGATCGCGGCGCTGTGCTCGTGACTGCTCCTCCCTCGACGCCGGTTGAAATTCTCGGCATGGAAGGACTGCCGCATGCTGGCGATCAATTTGTCGTAGTCGCGGATCGCGATAAGGCCCGGGGCATCTCCGAATATCGCGAGCAAAAAACCCGCGAAGCCGTGCTGGCCAAGAGTTCCCGCGTATCGCTTGAAGGTCTGGCCGAACAGATCAAGACGGCCGGCACCAAGGAACTGAACATCATCCTGAAAGGCGATGTGGGAGGATCGGTCGAGGTGCTGAGCGACCTGTTGGCGAAGCTCTCGAACGACAAAGTTCGCTTGAAGCTGTTGCGGTCTGGCGTCGGCGCGATTACCGAGACCGACGTGCTGCTGGCTTCGGCTTCGAATGCGATCATCATCGGCTTCAACGTTCGTCCTGAGCGCAAGGCGCAAGAACTGGCAGATCAGGAAGAAGTCGACATCCGCCTGCACTCGATCATTTACGAGCTGCAGGACGAGATCAAGCGCGCCATGAGCGGGTTGCTCGAACCGACAATCAAAGAAACCTACCAGGGACGTGCCGAAGTTCTCGAAACTTTCCGCATTCCGAAAGTGGGAACGATTGCTGGTTGCCGTGTGACCGATGGAGTCATCAAGAATAACTCCGAAGTGCGTTTGCTCCGCGACAGTGTCGTCGTGTTCAAGGGTAAGGTCAGCTCGTTGCGGCGTTTCAAAGATGACGCCAAGGAAGTCACCAACGGAATGGAGTGTGGTATCTCCATCGCGAACTACGGCGACATCAAGGCCCGCGACATCATCGAGGCGTTCGCTACCGAGAAGATCGCGGCGGAAGTCATCGCATAACAGTTTCGAGTTTCATGTTTCAGGTTTCTAGTATCCTCGGACGTGGGCGGCTTTCTTGCTTACACGAAACTAGAAACCTGAAACTCGAAACTGATGCCCATCGCTTTTCTCACCCTCGAACTCCACATTGAAGCAGCGCAGTCGATCAAAGATCGGCGCCAGGTTGTCCGCAGCCTGAAAGATCGTTTGCGCACCAGTTTCAACGTATCCGTCGCGGAACTGGATTCCGCGGAGTTGTGGAATCGCGCCACAATCGGCGTCGTCAGCATTTCGAACTCGCGCGATTACCTCGATGGCCTGATGAAGAAGGTCGAAAGCGCGGCGACCCGCATCGCCAATAATCACGGCGCGGAGATCGCCGATGCGTTCGTGGAATACCTGTAAAGACTAACGACTGATTTGGTAACAGCCGCCGTCGGCTGTCTCGCCAGAACGAAGCTCGGCGAAAGTACGTCAGATTCGACTCGCAAACGCTGCGCCCCAACACCCCCTAACATATTGTTACCTCCGTACTTACCTGCCTGCCCCTAAGCCAAGAGACAATGGCACTTCCAGTCACACACGCGGGCCCCATTTTCTGATATTCTCATGCGTTTTACCTGAGGTGCGGGTTTGGAGAAGCGCGGGGTCAAATATCATCGCGGCCGAGTCGGCGAAGCGCTGCGTGAAGAAATTGAAACGCTCGTAGAAGGCGAACTGGCCGATCCGCGCATCGGACTAGTAAGTGTCACTGCGGTGCACATCGCGGATGACGGCCGGTCTGCGGAAGTCTGGGTCAATGTCGAAGGCGACGACAAAGACGCCGACGAGAGTCTGGAAGGACTGGAAGCTGCAAAGGCTTACATCCGGCACGAACTGGTGGAGCGGTTGCACCTAAGAAAGTCTCCGGAATTGGTTTTTCGACTCGATCGCGCCGAGCAGGACAAAGCGCGGGTGGAAGAATTGTTAGGACGGGCCCAAAAACGATCGGCGGCCCGTAAGGAAGCTCGTGCAAAGAAGGCATAGCGACGTGCTGGGGGATGTGCTCCGGCAAATAGGACAGCACGAGCGCTTCGTGCTGACGTCGCATGCTCGCCCGGATGGCGATGCCGTCGGCTCGGCCCTCGCCTGTTGCCAGGTGCTGCGTGCCATGGGGAAGCAGGCCGACGTCGTATTGCATGACGGTGTGCCGCGCATTTACCGTTCACTGCCTTTTGCCGACCAAGTCCTTAAAGCAGATCGGGTAATCGGCAGCTACCAGGCCGCGATCATTCTCGAGTGCGACAGCATTCATCGCACGCGGCTGGAAGGATTGGAAGATCGCTTCCTGATCAGCATCGACCATCACGTCAGCGGACGTCCCTTCGCGCACGTAAACTGGATCGACCCTCACGCCGTCGCTACCGCCGAAATGGTTTTCCGCCTGGCGCGCGAAGCGGACGTGAAGTTCTCTCCTGAAATTGCGACCTGTCTCTACACCGCGCTGATGACCGATACCGGATCGTTCATGTTTCAGGGTACGAACGAAAATACGTTCGCTCTTGCACGAGAACTCGTGCTGGCGGGCGCGGACCCAGCACACTGCGCGCAAGGAATTTATTTCGCGCATTCTCCTGCCAAGATTCGTCTCCTCGGCGAAGCTTTGCGCAATCTCAAACTTGAAGGTCACATCGGCTACGTTTGGGTTACTCAAAAACAGATGGAGCGCGCGGGGGCGATCGAAGAAGATTGCGAGGGTCTGGTCAATTATGTCCTCTCGATCGATGGAGTGGAGGTGGCCGTTTTCCTGCGGGAACTTCCCGACGGCCGCTATCGAGTCAGCCTGCGCAGCAAGGGAAAGATTGACGTCGCCCGGGTCGCGGAAACATTCGGCGGTGGAGGCCACGAATGCGCCAGCGGGTGCTCCGTCGATGGTCCTCTCGCCGATGCTGTCCGCCAAGTCATTCTGCAAGTCGGACGTGGACCTTCCGTACAATAGAAATCCATTGCAGATTTCTGATTTGAGATGCAGATTGAAGAGCCGCTCCGTCTGCAGTGCCAGTTCTGAAATCTGAAATCTAACATCTGCAATCTCAAATCCTCATGACCGCTCGCACTCGTACCGACGCTTTGCTGCTCGCCGGCTTTTGCGCATTCTTGTTTTTCTACGGGGCAGGCCAGTTCGGTTTGCTCGGTGCCGACGAACCGCGGTACGCGCAGGTTGCACGCGAGATGCTCGAACGTCACGACGTAATAACGCCGACTCTCGGCGGCCAAGCATGGCTGGAAAAACCGCCCCTTTATTACTGGCAGGCCATGCTGGTCTATTCCATTTTTGGGGTTAGCGATATTGCGGCTCGCATCCCATCGGCCATTGATGCCACGCTTCTCGTAATCGCGGTTTATCTTTTCTTTCGAAAGTTTCGCCGCGGAGTGGAACTCGACGCTGCTCTCATCACCGCCTCATGTGCGGGTGTGATCGGATACGCCCGCGCGGCTTCGATGGACATGCCGCTCGCCGCAACGTTCTGCATCGGAATGCTCGCGTGGTGGGCATGGCGCGAAAGCGCGCAGCGAATCTATCTTTTAGCTTTCTACGTTTGCATGGCGCTCGGCATGCTGGCGAAAGGGCCGATAGCCCCGTTTCTTGCAGGAGCAGTGATCATTCTGTTCGCTGTGGCTGCGCGAGAAACGCGACTTGTGCTGAAAACTCTATGGCCGCCGGGCATGCTGCTTTTCTGTGCGGTTGCGTTGCCGTGGTATCTTGCCGCACAGTTACAAAATCCGCAGTTCTTTCGCGAATTCATTCTGCAGCACAATCTCGCGCGCTTCTCAAGCAATCTGTATCACCATCCTGAGCCTTTCTGGTATTACTTTCCCGTCAGCGCGCTTGCCCTGGTTCCTTGGATCGTTTTCGTGGTTGCGGCGTTCGTCGAATCGGTGCGCGGCTGGTGGTTGGAACGCCGCGCCATGCCGTCCGAAGCTGATCTCGAAACACAGTTTGGTCTCTTCGCTTGCTGCTGGCTCATCGTTCCCATCATCTTTTTCTCAATTTCGCAGTCGAAGCTTCCGGGCTATATCCTCCCGGCGATCCCCGCAGGGGCGTTGTTGCTGGCGGACTACCTCCGGCGGCACTCCGGGGAAGAGGAGCCTGTCTCGAGATGGCTGGCTGCTCTACACGCGCTGTTCGCGTGCGCGCCCGTCGTCCCCGCAATGCTGATCGGATTCGTGGTGACCCAACACCGCCTGCCCGTTGGCCGACCTATGATTTTTGCAGCGATCTTTACGTTGGTCCTATTCTTCGCTGTCCTCCTGACATTGCTCAGTCGGTCTCGGCTGCGCATGCTGCGGTTTGTGACGTTGATCCCAGTTGTTCTTGCGGTTGCTGCAGTATTGAAGCTGGGAACGACTGCGATCGACCAGAAGCTTTCAACACGTCCGCTGGCGATTGAGTTGGCGAGCGTTGAAACGCACAAGTTGCCGCTCGCCGTGCTCGGCGTCTCTCGCGAGATTGAATACGGACTGGCGTTCTATCGCGATCAGATCATCGTGCACTACGAGTCCGGAGAGGTGCCTGCGAGCGAGCATTTGCTCGTGGCACCGACCACATGGATGGATAACGTTGCCAGGCAAACCGCCGGCAGACGGGTGTCGTTCCTCGGACACTATGCCCCGCAGAACGTCGATTATTATTGGGTCGCGGCGAGCGGGACAAAGCCTTAGCAATTCTCCAAAACGTTCGTCGCAGAACTAGTCTTCCGAGAACGCAAGGGCTTCCAGTTCTGGCTTCGCGGTAGTTCCAGCCATTGCTTTGTTGCCGTAGGAGAAGCCTTTTGCGAATGCCTTCAGGTTCAGGTCGCACGAGGCGATGGGAACCGAGTCCGCGACTGCTTGGCGAACAGCGTCTTCACTGAGAAGGCTGGTCACCGCGGTGAAGAAGCCCACCATCACAGAATTAAGCACCATGCGCTTACCGAGTTCCTCCGCGAAGCGAGTCGCGGGAATGCTGAAGATCTTGCGATTCCCATTTAGATGCGAAACACGAACGAGATCCTCTTCCACGATCAGCGTTCCTCCCGGCTTCAGATCGTGAGCAAAACGGTTATATGCTTCCTGCGACATGACAACCATGATGTCGGGTTGCGTAACGTACGGATATAGCACCGGCGAGTCGGAAACCACGAGCTGCGCGCTGCAAGCGCCTCCCCGCGCCTCTGGGCCGAAGTTCTGCGTCATCGTGGCAAAGCCGTCTTCATAGATCGACGCTGCTTTTCCTAGCACGACCGCTGAGAGTATGACTCCCTGGCCTCCAAACCCCGCAATGCGAATCTCGGTTAGCCGCATACACACTCCGTTTCCATTTCCTGGTCCGTCAAATCGACGTAGCGCTCACCCAGCGACTCCACGTATTGAGCGCGCATCATGGTCTGGTAATCGGGGCGGTCGCGATCCACAAACTTGCCCACCGCGATTTCTCCATTGAGCGTGAGTCCGACTTCGCTGGTCGGCGCTCCGTTCTTTACCTTGCTCTTTTCCTTGTAGTACTTCATCGTGTCGAGCCCGTCGCCCATCTTATTGCGCCGCTGGTACAGCGTCGGGCAGGGCGAGATGACTTCGATAAACGAAAATCCTTTTTTCTGGAATGCTTCACCGATCGAGCGCGAAAGTTGCCGCACGTGAAAAGTCGTCCAGCGCGCTACGTAGACCGCTCCCGCCGCCTCGACCAGGTGCGGCAAATTAAAAGACGGTTCAAACGTGCCGTACGGATTCGTCGAGGTTGTCGCATGCCCCGGTGTCGTCGGAGCTGTCTGGCCTCCGGTCATGGCGTAGATCAGATTGTTTACACAAATGACTTTTAAGTCGATATTGCGGCGCGCTGCGTGGATCAAATGATTGCCGCCGATCGCCGACAGGTCGCCGTCGCCGGAATAGACCACGACGTTCAGCTTGGGATTCGCGAGTTTCAGCCCCGTGGCAAACGGGATCGCTCGCCCGTGGGTCGTATGAAATGAATCGAACCTGACGTAGCCTGCCACCCGGCCAGTGCAGCCGATGCCGGAGACCAGTGCCAGCGACTGCAGGTCAACTTTGGAATCAATCAGGGCGCGTACAAATGAATTTACGGTGGTGCCGATGCCGCATCCAGGACACCAAATGTGCGGGATACGATCGCTGCGCAAGAACGGTTCTACGGGATTAACCGTCTCGTCCTTAAGAACATTCAGCATCGGATTGCCTCCACGATCGCATCGAGAATTTCCTCTGGCGTGTGTACCCCGCCGCCTGCGTGGGACACCGCAACCGTCTTGGCTTTTCCTCCGGCGGCGCGCTCAAGTTCGCGAACCATTTGTCCCAGGTTGAGTTCTGGAAATACGAACGCCTTTACGTGCGATGCAAGTTCAGCGATCTTCTTTTCGGGGAAGGGCCATGCCGTAATCAGTCGCAGTTTGCCGACTTTCAAGCCGCGCTCCCGTGCCATCTCGATCGCCCGTTGAGCGACTCGCGAAGTGATTCCGTAAGAGACGACTACGACTTCAGCATCGTCCAATTGTTCTTCATCAACGAGGCAGATACGGTCGGCAGCGTCGCGGATCTTGTTCTGCAAGCGCCGTACGAGTTTGTCCTGGGTTTGCGGCGTCATGTTCGGATATCCGCGCTCGTCGTGCGTCAAACCGGTGACGTGGAACTTGTAGCCTTCACCCGCGTGCGCCATCTCCGGAACCATATCGCCGTTGGTGCCGTAGGGCAGGTAGTCTTCTACCGATTTGGCCGTATGTTTGCGAGGCATGATTTCGATCTGATCGGCCGGCGGAATGATCACCTTCTCGGTCATGTGGCCGACTACTTCATCCATCATGAACATCACCGGAACGCGAAACTCTTCAGCCATGTTGAAAGCCGTGATGGTGAGATCGAAGCATTCCTGCGGCGAGTTCGGGCAAAGCGCGATGATTTCGTAGTCGCCATGCGATCCCCAGCGCGCCTGCATCATGTCCGCTTGTGCCGGAAGAGTGGGCAGGCCAGTCGATGGTCCGCCACGCTGCACATCCACGAAAACGCACGGAGTTTCCGTCATGGCCGCATAGCCGATGTGCTCCATCATCAACGAGAATCCTGGGCCCGACGTTACCGTGAAGGCTTTGGCACCGCCCCAGACGCCGCCTTGCAGCGCAATCGACGCCGCCAGTTCATCCTCCATCTGAATGAAACATCCGCCCACCGTCGGTACCCGGGCCGCGAATCGCTCGACAATCTCGGTCGATGGCGTGATCGGATAACCCGCCGAGAACCTTGCTCCCGCGGCCAATGCGCCCTCACAGCAGGCATGATCCCCATCAATAAAATGTGTTCCGGTTAGAACGCCGCGAGGATCGGCTTTCATTTCTTACCTCCGCCCGGTTGACCGGCTTTATCGGCCTCAGCGGATTTGCCGGCCGCCTTGGTACCGTAGATTGCGAAGTCCGGACAGTACATTCCGCACAGATCGCAACCGCTGCATTTTTCCGGATGCACCACGTGCGGCGGATGGTAGCCCTTCGAGTTGAATGCCGACGAGAGAGCCAAAACATGCGAGGGGCAGAACTCCACGCAAAACCCGCACGCCTTACAGCGCTCGACGACGATCGATACGCGTCCTTTTGTCACGCAAACCCCCAGCGAAAGTACCGCTGCCCTCAGAATCGATCCGGCAGGATGTGATTATGCGGGGATCGCCGTTGTGAGCGTGTGACGGCGGTCACAGGATCAGGTGAGGTGAAGCACTAGCGAGACGAGCCTTATAATCGTCTGACCAAGCGCGACTTATTGCTTGCCGCGTGTGCATCGCGGACTGACCGAACACCGTGGCGGTGCTCCGAAGTGGCCCGGAAGGACGATTGCCCGGCCGTGATTTCCTCTCTTTTGTGCGGAAAGTCCGCTATTGCCGCTCGATGTTCGCGAAGTTTGCCTCCCCAGAGCGAACAAACTACACTCGAAGTCTTGCGGCGATGCACCCGTCCCGGATGCCGCTGCAGGAGCCCTTTTTGGAGATTCTCGACCTCAGGCATTTCTCTTCCGTAGACCTGCGTTCATTGCTTGAGGATGAATCGCAGCTCTGGTCGCGCCTGCTGGCTTGGGATTACTCAGGTTCCGCAGAAATGATTCTGCGGTACGTGGATTCGAAAATCCTGCCCGGCTACGCTGCCGTCGATCGAGGACGGGTTTTTGGATATTCCTTCTTCGTTTATGAGGGGAACAAGGGCGTCATCGGCGATCTGTACGTCACCAACGGCAATCGGCTGCCGGACGCACGCCATGTCGAGGTCCGCCTGCTGACGCACGTCATCGAGACCTTGCAGCAATCTCCGGGGATTCACCGTGTAGAGGCGCAATTGCTGGCTCATGAAGCCAACGCTGTTTCGCGCCCTTTTCTCGATACCGGATTTCAACGGCATCCGAGACTGTTCATGGTTTCGACACTACAGAGTTCGGCGCCGGGGAAGCTTGGCGTCCATCCCGACGTCGAAATCCGCCCATGGGCGGAGAGCGACTATCAATCTTCGGCCGCGGTGATCACCGCCTCTTACCGCAATCATGTCGATGCCCAGATCAACGATCAGTACCACACGTTGAGCGGCTCGCTGCGTTTTCTGAACAACATCGTGAGATTCCCCGGGTGTGGGATCTTCGATGCCGAGTCGTCTTTTGTAGCGGTTGATCGCAAGGCGAAAACGGTGATTGGACTGATTCTCTGTTCACGCGTGCGTGCCGACGTTGGCCACGTGACGCAGATCTGCGTCTTGCCGGAATATCGGGGCAAGGGAATCGGAGAATTGCTCCTCGAGGCGACAGATGCAAGTTTGCGAAAGCGAAAATTCTCCGCGCTGTCGCTCACCGTGACTGAGGCAAACTCTAAAGCTGTGGCGCTCTACCGTCGCCTGAACTTCGATTCCAAAAGAGTGTTTGACGCGTTCGTCTGGGAAGGGTGAGGGGAGTCTTAGCCCTTGGCCTTCAGTTCATCGCAAGCCGTGGCCTTTGTTGGCGGAGTGGAAAGTGAGCTGATCAAGCTAAGAGCTAAGGGTCAAGAGCTATCTGCGCAATATCCACATCGCCCAGCCCGCCACCAGCACGCCGCCTAGAAACATGGCAAAGCAATACAGGCCGTAGCGGACCATGTCGCGGGTCGTGTCGCGATGCGTGATTCCGAAGACGATGGATGCAAACAGGGCAAACACTGCCGCCGCGCTGAAGTGATTGAGAGTGATGGTCACCGCTTAAGATCCCCCAACGAGAATTTAGCTGAAGTCCGACGCCGGCGGTCTGAGGTCCACTTCATTTCTTCTTCCCGATGGCAATGTGATACGCGTCGGCAACCGCGATAAAGTTCAGCAGTCCCGCGACGATCATGAATTTAGTTCCGTAATCGGCGGTTGCGAAGGCAATCGCTCCCTGTCCCCAATCGTTCGCCAAAGTCACGATGTAAGCAGCCCCCGCGCCGACGTCGCCGACAAAGCCAAGAATGTCGAGAATGTCTCCGCCGTTCGCCTTATAGATTCGCCCCTGCATCGCGAGGCCTAGCAGGAACAGGCTCATGATCGAGACGAACAGAAGCAGCCCACGAATCCAGCGCTTCTGGATCATGTGGCCCGCGCCCGGAACCAGCCAACCCACCGCCGGCGCTAGCACCGACATTACGCTAACGGTTTCCGCGGGAACAACCTTAGATTTGTCTGCGGATGAATTCGCCATTTAAATGATCACAATCTCGCGCTGAATTTTCCCGGTCACTTCGGCCGATTTGGCACGCACCAGAACGTTCACTTCGCTGCGCACGCCAAACTCCGGCAGGTAGATGCCTGGTTCGATCGAGAAGCAGGAATTAGGAAGGATCTGCCGCTCATCGTGAATTTCAAGGTCGTCCATGTTGGCGCCGTTGGAATGGACGTCTGTGCCGATGGAATGCCCTGTCCGATGGATGAAGTATTCTCCATACCCGGCCTTCTGAATGTGTCCGCGCGTGGCGCGGTCAACTTCCCATCCGGCGATGCTTCGCCCCGCATTGATCGCATCGATGACGGTCTTTACTCCCGCGTCGCGGGCGTCGCGTACTATGTCGAACACCTCATGGATACGTTCCGAGGGCGATCCACCGACGAAACCCATCCAGGTAATGTCGTAGTAGACGGCTCCGGGCGTGTTCTTTTTGCCCCACACGTCCAGCAAGACGAGATCGCCCTCGCGAATCGGCACAGGATGGCTGGCGTGCGGTTCGTAATGTGGATTCCCCGCGTTCGCATTCACTGCCACGATCGGAGGATCGTCAGTCAGCAGATTCTCGCGGGCAAACGCTTCCATGAACCACTGCTGAATCTCATGTTCTTTTGCCCCACCGTTGCGGACGCGCTTTCCGATCTCCTTGAAGGATTCGGCAACAATGCTATCGACGCTGTCGCGCGCGGCGAAGTGCGATGCGATCTGCTCGTCGCTCCACGTCGACTCGAATTGTGCGATCAAATCTGCGGAGCTGACGACATTCTTCCCCAAGCCTCGAACCAGATCGATCGTGCCGCCGTCGACTAAGGAAATTGTGAAGACGATATTGTTCGGCGAGTACTGCATCGCCAGATCGCGATGGCTCGAGAGCATCGCCTTGATCTTTTCGAACAGTTCCTGCCATCCCGAATAAAGCATTTTCTTTCCCGGCAGGGAATCGAGATGGCCTGCTTCAATCTTGTGAACAAGTTTTACCGGCTCGCCGTCGGCAGGGATTAGATAGAACCACCGCCGGGTCACCATCAGACTCGAGGGAAGCCCTAAAACCCGGTAGGCAATCGGATCGCGATGGTGGTGATCGCAGAACAACCAAGCGTCGATATTGCGCTCGCGCAGCGCAGACTGTATGGCAGTGAGGTCCATGGGCAAATGTCTATTGTAAACGAGGAAAGATGTATGTGGGGACAGGCGCGCTGGCTGTCCAGACGGGAAACACCGAACCCGTTTAGGCGCGGTAACAAGGCTAAGCACGAACCAATATTTTCCTGCGCATTCCCATCGGCAACGTCTCGCAAGCCGTCCGCAAAACCAGCCGCGGAGCCCGCCCACGAATCTTCATCAAATACGGTACCGTCCGTCTCGCGTCAAACTTTGCCGTCTCCCGCAAAAGCCACCCTAGCCCTTTCTGAACCATGTCATCTTGGTCGGACAGAAGAGAATCCGACAACTTCACAATCTCCGGGAAGAACATTTTTTCCCGCGCCCCGCGAATCAGTGCGACGCAAGCCGCACGCCGATGCCACCGTTTCGGAGACTTGGCCCACCGGAAAACGAATTTCACTCGTGCGGGTACGGCAGCCACCATGGGCGAAATCAAGTAATGGACGAGCGCATCATGATCGGCCCAGCTGCTGATGCGATCAATCCAAGCCTCAAACATGCGGAACTCGCGATCCCCGAATCGCCCTGTGAGCCCTTCGAGTAAAAACACTCCGGCGATTTTTTCCTCAAGCACACTTCCTGCAAAGAGACGGTCCGCGACGCTCGCAAGAAAATCGAGATCGTGCTCGCTCAAAATTTCACTACGGTAGCTCCGAACTGCCCGCCGCAACGGGGCCGGTATACCATCCGTGCGATTTAATCTCTTCTTTGAAGAACCATTGCACTCCAGACGCATGCTTGGAAGAACCGCCATCCTTCAGTGCCTGGCGAATCTGAGCGGCAATTTCGGCAGGAGTGCCCGTAAGTCTCAGTTGAGGTCTCTGGATCGCGACCGGAAGTGCGGCCATTACTTCGCTTCCTGCGTCTCCACTCGCACCACCCGGTCATAAATCCACAGCAGCAGCGTCGTGACGATACCCACGGCCATCGACCGACCACCACACCATCTGCGGTTTGTGCAGTTCCTCGCCGAAATGGTGCATCAGCCATCCGCTGAATGGACCGGCGATGAACGACCCGATCCCCAGCGGAAGAAACGCAAAACCCATGTATGTCCCCTGCTGGCCGGGAGGCGCAAGCCGGGAGATGTAGTCGTAATAACGCGGCTGCTGGATGATCTCGCCAACCGCAACGACGACAAGTGTTGCGACCGCCATCCATACTGACGGATGAATGATCAAGAAGAATCCATGCCAGGCTCGATGATCAGCGTTCCCAGTACGACAGCGTGAAATGCCTGCATCCGCTTGGTCAGAAATCCGATCACCATGGTGAAGCAGATAACGACTATCGGATCGGTCGCCAGAATTCGCGCCGTATCAGCGTTGGGATCGATGTAGGCAGAGATGTAAAGCGGCAGAGCAATAAACTCCTGCCAGAAAACAATCCAGTATCCGGTGAAGATCAACAGAAACAACATGAATCGCGGGTTCGAAAGAACCGTCAGAAAATTCTTTCCGACCTGGGCAAGACTGGCTTTCTCGCCTTCATCAGACCGTGGCGTGGCTCCTTGAACAGCAACAGCACGAAGAAGAGCATGAGGAACACGCTCAGCGCCGCGATGCGGAAGACATTCTCCACAATGCCATGCTCCTGCGCCCATGAGGCCAGCAGCGGGCCCGCAGTGCTCCCTACATTCACCAGCGTGTAGTAGATGGAATATCCGACAGAGCGCACATTCTCTTTCGACGCGCGAGCGGTTGTTCCGACTACGCTTGGTTTCACCAGGGCGACGCCCAAGGCCGGAAGCATCAAGATGAACGCGACTAGATGGCACGAGAGGAACGGCATTTCGTACCGGAGCAAACCATGCCGAGCCAATCGACCCCATCATGAAATACGCGAAGCTCAGGATCAGGTATGCCACTGACAGTGCGCGGCGAAAGCCAAGACGGTCCGCGATGGCTCCTCCGACCACTGCGAGAAACCACACCCACCCGCCAAACATGCCGGTAAGGCTGCTCGCGCGCTGCACATCGAAGTGCAAGCCCTCGTGAAGATAGCGAGCCAAGACTGCGAATACGGCGTAATACGAAAGCCGCTCGAAGAGTTCGCTGATATTCGCAACCCAGAAGGGGCGTTCAAACCCTGTGCGGATGTCCTGCAGTCGTTCCGAAAAGGTCAAATGGATTCTCCCAGGATGCCGCCGTCACCGACGAGTTTCTGGCTCGCCTCTCTGGCGGAAAGCCCAGCAACATGAATCGTCTTTCTCCGGCTGGTCTGGCCGGACGCAATGGTAATGGAAGATCGCGGCACCTTCAAAAGTTTCGCGAAGAAATCAATGCAAGCTTCATTGGCGCGTCCATCGGTCGGCGGGGCAGTCAGCGAAACCTTCAGCGCATCGCCGAGTTCGCCGGCGATCGCGTTCTTCTTAGCCCGTGGATGAACCTTTACGGCGAAGGACACGCCAGTGCCGCTTTCGTGGATCGCAACCATAAGTTACTCAACCCGCCCTTGTCATCCTGAGCGAAGCGAAGGATCTATGCACTTTGCAGGCGCCGCCACACTGTATCCACATCTCCCAAGGCCAAAGAAAAAAGCAATTCAGCATGACAACAGGCGAGACGGAAGACTCCGCGCGCTCTGCGGTTAAGTCTTCGGTCTCTCTCCGAACAAAGCCGTCCCCACACGCACGCAAGTCGAACCCTCTTCGATTGCGATTTCAAAGTCGTGTGACATGCCCATAGAAAGCACTTCCATGCCAACTGCCGGAAGACTCCGCGCTAAAATCGCGTCGCGCAACTCCCGCAACCGCCGGAAGTAGGATCGTGCTCCTTCCGGATCGTCCGTGAACGGAGGCACAGTCATCAGCCCGCGAAACTGCAAAGCTTCGAACCGCGGAGCCTCTTTCAGAAGTTGATCCAACGCGGGGGAGTCCGGGGACGCGCCACTCTTTGCCGATTCTCCGCCGACGTTGATTTCGATGAGCACCGCGAGTTTCCTCCCGAGACTAAGCGTCGCGGCATTGAGCTTTTCGGCAAGCTTTACAGAATCGACGGAGTCTACAGCGCCAAACAACTCGACTGCCTTCCCAGCTTTATTTGTCTGCAGATGTCCGATCATGTGCCACTCGGCGCCATCAAGATCCGCAAGAGATCCGGCTTTTCCGGCGAACTCCTGCACCCGATTTTCCCCGAACACTCGTAGCCCAGCGCCATAGGCCTCACGAATGCACTCCGGCGGATGCGTCTTGCTCACCGCCATCAGCGCAACGTCATCGGCCGAGCGTCCGGCCTTCCGTGCCGCACGGTCAATCCGTTCGCGGATCGCCGCAATATTTTCCGGGATGCCCATATCAACCAATAAAACATAAAGGACACGAAGTTTCACGAAGGCATTCGGTCTTCCTTCGTGATCCTCAGCGTCCTTCGCGGTCGTGCTTTACATCATTGCCGTTGGCGGCGCGGGTTCGTTCGGATCGCCCGCGCTCGAGATTGGCAGGCGGGTCATCAGCACTGCCAAACCAAACATGACTACGAGGCCTGCAATATAGGAAGGATGCTCGAAGAACGAGGGCGGATGGTTCGGCGGTTGCCAGGCCGGCAGCAATTGAAATCCGGCCCATACCAATCCCATCAGGGCCTCTCCTACAATGAGTCCGGATGCAGTCAACACTCCGGCGTTCTCTACGCGTGCCATCTGTGCATGGTTGTATCCACGTCGCTTTGCCAAGGCATCGCCGAACAATCGGAACATGCCCCCCAGAAAAATCGCGAACGTCGTTTCAAATGGAAGATACATTCCCACCGCCACGAGCATGGGACTTTTCACTTGCATAAGAATCAGCCCGATACCGAAGAGGATGCCGACAACAATCAGCGGCCAGGGCATGTCCCCGCCGACGATGCCGACCGCAAGCGTCGCCATCAATCCTGCCTGCGGTGCCGCGAGACCACGATCGCCAAAACCGATCCCTCCATGGGCGACGTTTCCGTCGTACAGAATCTTTAGCGGCCAGTACATGACCAAGCTCGCAACGACGACGGCAATCAACTCTGCGATCTGAATCGTCCGCGGCGTGCCGCCCAAAATGTATCCAACTTTAAAGTCTTGCAAGAGTTCGCCCGCGACCGCGGACGAAACGCAAACCACGGCGGCTACTCCGAGGACGGCAGCGACTCCGGGAAGCCCCGAAACGCCGAGCGAGACCATCAGAAGGGCTGCAATAATCAATGTCGAGAGCGTTAACCCGGAGATGGGATTATTTGACGAACCGATCATTCCTACCAGGCTGCCCGAAACCGTGGCAAAGAAAAATCCTACGATCAGCATGACGACCGCTGCCAAAATCGCGGGCCAAACCAGTCCTGAGATGTGAATGTAAAGCGCACACATCACTAAGAATGTCAGGGCAATCAGACCGAAGACGACCTTAGAGCTCATGTATTGCTGGGTGCGCGACAACTTAGCGCGATCGTCTGCCGATTGACGCAAATCCGATAGAGCTTTCGCCAGACCAGCCGTTAAGCTTCTTCCCATCTTGAATAACGTGTAAGCCGCGCCTACCAACATCCCGCCCACCGCGATCGGCCGAACGATGTACCGCCAAACCGCAATCGCCATCGTGGCCCAATCATCAGGCGTGTCGGCCGGAAGATATTGCTTCAGGTGCGGGCCGAGAAAATACATCAGAAGGGGAACCATCAACCCCCAGGCCAGGACGCCGCCGGAAAACTGAAGCGCTGCCAGCTTCCAACCGATGATGTAGCCGACGCCCAGGTACGCGGGACTCACGCTGGGCGCTGGCATCATGCTCGCCCCTCCAGTTGCAAGCACTTGTGTGCTGCCGGCGGAGCCCAGACGGACTTGACTCCGGCCGAGGCTACCGACGGCGAAATGCAAATCCTTGTCAGCGGCAAATAGGCCGAAGCGTCCGAGGATGAAGACTAGTGCTCCGACTCCGACATTCCAGAACAGATACTTCGCGGCTTTGGCGCTGCTTTGGCCCGCTTTGTGAATTTCGGAGGCGGCCACCGACTCTGGGAAGGGTAATTCTGGATCTTCGACCAATACCCGGCGCACAAGGGAAACGAATAAAACTCCCAGCACACTTCCGACCACCATCAGCGCGGTGGACTTCCAATACGCATCCGCAGGCCTGAACGACGGCCACGCCTTCGCAATCAGAAACGCAGGGATGGTGAAGACCGCTCCCGCCGCCACCGATTCGCCAATTGATCCTGCGGTCCGAGCAATGTTCTCTTCCAGCAGGGAGCCCTTCCAGGCGCGCACAGCCGCCATGGCAATCACCGCCGCCGGGTACGTTGCGGCGATGGTGATCCCGGCTCGCAGACCTAAATACGCATTGGCCGCCCCCAGGATGACGGTGAGAAAAAGTCCCAGAAGAATTGCTCTCCATGTGAACTCCGTCATCTTCATCGTCTCGGGCACGAAAGGCACATGTTTCTTCGGCATGCTTGGGGCTTCGGGACTACTCATTGGCGGGATCCTTTTATGGCCTGGAATAGGTCAATATGGTATGAGTTGCTGCAAATCATCGAAAACACGCGAACGGCGCACGTTAGCATGCGGCGTGGGCGCATGACAAGTACGATGCCAGATCGTATAGCGACAGCCGCCCTCGCCTGTCGGGTCGATCGAAGCCCAACTCCTGAGATCGCCATTATTCCAACCCTCCGCGGTCGGCGATCAACTTCATCGCCGGCTCGCTCACCCATGTATGACCATGAGAGCCAGGGCCGTGAAATCGTTTTCCCCACGACAATGGCGTGACATCGCGAAACTCATGCATCGTCTCATCCGGAACGAAACGTAGCTGCTTCCGCAGCGACGCCCGCGCATTCGGATCGGCGCCATGATCCAGGAGCAGCCGGGCAAACGCTGCATCCTGCTGCCTTCGGCAGATAAACGACTGGGATACCACGCAGCCAAATAGAGGAGTGTGTCCGCCGAACCCGTCTGCATCGATCCGAGCCTTCGCATTCACATCGGCGCCATGCTCGATCAGCCAGCGCGCGATCTCGATCTCGTCGAAGTCCACGCAGATATGCAGCAATGTTGTTCCATCGAGCGGCGTGCCATGCAAGGCGTACGAGTGATCCGCATGACAGCCCAGCGCCGGCGGATAAATTTCTTCATGCGAGAAGGTCCGCCTTACCAACTCCGGGTCGCGGCGCAGATGGGCCTCAAGCAAATCGATCCGGCCACGATGCAGCGCCATCACAGGGCTATCGGGGAGGGCGGCTCCCCTCTCGGCAACCAGCTCCAGGCAGCGATGCTTTCCCTCCGGATAACGGCAATACGTCTGGAGCAACAACGCAATCGGCGCTAATCGATCGCTATGGCTATCGGCAAGCTCGGCGCCCATGCCCAGCAACAGGTCGAGTCCCGCGTCGTTCAGCGTTTCGCACGGGCCCATTACGCAGCCGGGAGTCGGTTGAGCGCCCATCCGGTGCAACTGGCGGGCGGTCTCGATCTGGCCTTGAAGACAGGCACGATCGAAGGCATGCTGAAGGTCCGTTGCGCCCAAGTCGCGCAGCATTTGAATGATGGCGTCTTGTCCAACATTCGCCGCATAAGACATCGGAGGCCCCCAATTGCAATCCGCAACCCCGCGAGCCGCTTCTTGCAGCAGCTTGGGATCCTTCAATACCAGCGCGCGAACTGCGTTCACATCGCCGCGCCAAATCGCATCAGTCATGCGGCAAGCCGTGACGAGCCGGGGCCAGTTCGGCAAGCCATAGCTGCGCGCCAAGGCGAACTGCGCGTCCGCCAGCTTTGCCATCGATGGATCAATCCCTGCGGCTCCGTTCGTCCGCAGTTCTGCGACAGCTTCGGGCTCGTTTCGCCGAACGGCGCGCAGCAAATCCTTGGCTTGATTGCGGAGTTGATCCAGGTTGGGTCGAACAGGGAAGTGACGATCGTAGAACTGCTTAGCCATAACGGACCTCCTTTATGTCGTGCCCGGGGTCCGCTACGGCGGGCGAAAAGGAGATTCGTCAGAATCTTGTATTTACGAATCATCAGGTGGACTCGGTCCTGTCCGCGGACGGGCGGCGTCCTGTACGCCGGGCGCTAGTATATACGACCCGAGAGGGGAGTGTCCCTGCGCCTTCCACGCCTTTTCCCGAGCGGGTGTAAAATGGCAGCAATCGGTCATTTGCCCTTCGTCGGTCCGCTAATCTTGAGGTGTAGTGCATGAACTCCCCCGATGGCCCGTTTTTCCGGCCGTACCGTTGCAGTGATTGCGGCAGCGAAGTCGGTTTTCGTTCCCGCCGGCGCAGCCTGATCGAACGTTTTCTGCTTCCCTTGGTTCTCATGCAGCCGGTGCGCTGCGGCGAATGCTTCCGGCGGGACTACTGGATGATCTTTACCCCCGTGCGCGACCGCCTGTCCGAGGTCCCAAGGATGGTGCCGGGAAAGCAACCACCGCGCTCCAACCGCAACGTTGCCTAGCGGAGCGACTCGCCGCTATACTTGGAATCGCAGGACTGACGCGGATCCTTGACTCCGCGGTGTGATGAGGAGGCCGTCTTCAGCAGTAGTGAGGACCGAATCCGCGCGCAGCAGGCCCCAGTGGCAATCGATGGGCCTTGTATTGCTTCAGAAAGCCCGTCACCGGTCCGTGCCCACTCATGGAGTGCGGGAATTGCTTCCAGTCTTTTCTCGGTTTTCTTTCCCTCCGATTGCCGCATTTGCGGTGCCCCACTTCTGAATGTTTCGAGGCTTCCGGTCTGCCCGGACTGTCTGTCGGGACTGGAACCGCTTCACGGCCACATCTGTTCGATTTGCGGTGAGCGCGTTCTCTCGTCCTTCGCGCACGAAGATGACGACGGTCTCTGCCGCTGCCCGATCTGCCGCCGCATTGATCGGCCCTTTAAACGCGCAGTGGCTTATGGAAGCTACGATGGCGGACTGCGCGAACTGATTCATCTGCTGAAGTTCGGCGGAGTGCGTCCCGCGGCAGGCGTTCTCGGGCGCATGCTCGCCGAAGTGATCGCGACATTGGATTCGGCGTTTGAGAGCAATTCAATCCTGCTGATTCCCGTGCCGCTTTTCAAAGCCAAGCGCCGGCAGCGCGGATTCAATCAGGCAGAACTGATCGCAAAGTCCGCCTTGAAGTGTCTTCCCGGGGAGTCGCTAGCCGGCCCTGGAATGATGAAACTGAAATTCCCTCGGGCTCGTTTCCAACTTGCTTCCGACGTTCTTTCGCGCACTCGCGACACTCACTCGCAAATTGGGCTGACGAGCCACCAGCGCCGCGAGAATCTCCGCGGAGCTTTTGCGGTACTGAGTTCCCCGGAAGTGACTGGCCGCGAAATCCTGCTCGTGGATGATGTCTATACCACCGGAACGACGGTATCGGAATGTGCGCGTATGTTGCGCCGGGCGGGCGCTTCCAAGGTATGGGTCGCCACCGTTGCGCGAACCCTTAAGCTGGCATCTAAGTATGTTGAGGTTGAGAACAAAGGTTTCAACGTTTCAGGGTTTCAAAGCTCAGACGATGCGGCCGAATCCGGCGTATCTTCAAACCTTTTAAACTCGAAACTTGAAAACCTTGAAACTTCAAAACTTTGAAATTTATGTCCTTGCGCATGGAACACGATGCAGGATCGCGGCACCCCGCCGGGCTATTCGCAACGGCGGCGCTTCATCGGGTCGGAGACGGCCATGCTCTTCTTGCGCCCGTGCTCGTGCTGAATGCCTCCTATGAGCCGATCAACGTCTGTGCCGCGCGCCGTGCTCTCGTGCTCGTTTTGAAAGGCGTGGCCATGACCGAGGAAGAGAACGGACACTTCCTGCATTCCGCGCGCGTCGCCATGCGTCTGCCCTCGGTGATCCGTTTGCTTGAGTATCGCCGCATCCCGCATCAGAGCCGCGCGCTCTCGCGCAAGAACATTTTGCTGCGTGATCGCAACACCTGCCAGTATTGCGGAACAATTATGTCATCGGGCGAACTGACGCTCGATCACGTGATCCCGCGTTCGCGCGGAGGCTCCTCTTCATGGGAGAACCTCGTCGCCTGCTGCCATCCCTGCAATCGCCGTAAGGGGAATCAGTCAACTCTCGAGTCTGGCATGAAGTTGATGCGCGAACCCCGCGCCTTCAACTTACATACCAGCCGTCATATCATGCGCCTGATGGGTAGGTCCGACGATAAGTGGCGAAAGTATCTTTTTTACTAAGTATCTCTTTTGCTAAGACTAAGGGAGCCTCGCGGCTCCCTTTCGTTTTTGAATCCCAAAGTCCCCGACTACTGATGTACCGCGGTGCCTTGCAGGAAGTTGTTTGGATCGGTGATGTCCACCAGCGTGAAGGTCGACCGATCAGCTGCGACCTGGATGGTGAAGCTAAACCCGCAGCCCGTGCCGCAAGTTAGCCCTGCCGTGCCGGAGCCGTTCGAAGACAACGTGTTAATGGTGAAGGTATTGCCGGTGGTAGTGACGTCCCCGCAACCCACGGTGTGACCGCTGTTTGTGGCAGTACCCGTGCCGCTCGCACTCAGGTTGAACGTGACGAGAGAGGTGCCCACACCACATCCTCCCTGGCCGTAAAGAGTGACTAGCCAGTTGCCAGCCAGGTCTGCTTTTGTGATGTTGCCGATGCTTCCCGTGGCGGAGCTTACCTTGACCAGCGAAATCGCCGCTACCGCCACAAGTACTGCCAACGCTGCAATGCGCGCTGCCTTCCGATGTAACGTCATATGATTCTCCAACAGGGTGAGTTTGCTCCAGGAATTCTGCAAAGCTCTTACTGCCATGCCCCCCAAAGCTGTCCCTTACTCCTATATGCGGAACGAAAGACAGGAATTGGTTCAAGCCCAAGACAAATTATTTGCGAAGTATGACGGGAGCGATTCGTAGGAGATAACTAGTGCATAACAAGGACTAACTTGAGTGGAGTGGGCGCTAACGCGAATAAGGCGCTACCTGATCTTCGCGACAGTCATTCGACGATCGAGAGAAGGGAGCGCCTCTTTCGACTACAAACAGAAGCCACTATTTTGGCGGTGCGTTTGGATCCTTCTGATCCGGCTTCTTCTGATCGGGAGCCTGGTCAGACTTCGGAACTTCCTGGCCCTGGTAAAGGATCTTGGAGTTCGCCCCGAAGCGCCGGTAGTCCTCGTATTTCACGATTTCGCGGATGTGGATGTCGCCCCCCTTGAAATGGAGTTCGTCGTCCGCCTTGGTGAAGACAGGAAACCAATATTTCCCATCGATCTGCTGCCGCCATGTCGTGAACTTGGGGTACAGATGTTCGTCCCCGCCCCTTTTCTTGGCAACAATGTCAGGAACAGTCTTACCGTAAGTCTTGACGATCTGGAAATCGTGATCGTCGACCCATATGCGTCCCTGAAAGTAGCGTTTCTTGCCTTCGATCTTCTTGGGAGCGACATCGAACACGTAGCAATGAACTTCGTCCTCTTGCTGTTGCCCCACGTAAAGGACGTTGTACTCGGCCAGATCGTCGGTCGTAAGGACGAAAGGCAGCCGGTGGCGGATGTCCTCGAAATCGCCCTGGTCCATGGAGAGGCCGCTTTCATCGAGGCTCGATGCCGGGGCAAAGACGACGTTCTCCATGCGCTTGCCCTTATCGTCAAAGAGCACGTCGAAAACTTCGTGGTACTCGCCCTTCACCGTTTCTCCGTCGACGTTTTGGACTTTGACGTCTTGCCGGTAGGTGTACTGGTCGCGAGCCTTGGCGAATTCGGTTTCCTTCGAGGCGAAACGCTGGATGATCTCTTCTGGAGTGACGTCTTTCGGAGGAGCGGTTTCGAGCGCGCCTTCCTGCGCGAACCCCGGCAGGGCTGCGAACCCGCAAGCCAAGGCCGCCAGGCACAACAACAAATGGCCGGATACCTTCATAGATTTAGTTTATCGAACTTCGGAGAGAGTTGTGCAGAGACGCAACCAGCAGTTCCCCTTGTGCGAAGAGGGCAACTGCAAGCTGCGTCTCTACCCCATCGACAGATTACCGCGGCAACCCAACCCTCCGACCCCTCTCCGCTCAGTGAGGCCGAAGGGAAGGGTGCTGCAGTTCTGCCATTCACTTGGATGCCCTCATCAAAAAGAGGTTGCCGGGCGAAGCAGGAAGCCGGGCTATTTCGTCCACTGATCGACCCAGTCGTTTACCGTTTTGTACCAGAGACGCGAATTCTGCGGCTTCAGTACCCAGTGGCCTTCGTCGGGGAAATACAACATCTTTGACGGGATGCCTTCCATCTGAAGCGTATTGAAAAGTTGGAAGCCTTCGCTCACGTCGAGGCGGTAATCGCGTTGCCCATGGACGACCAGCGTGGGCGTTTTGAAATTCTTGGCGTACTGGTGCGGCGACCACTTCTCGTATCCCGCGCGATTGTCGTAGGGAGTGCCTTTGAACTCCCAGTTATTGAACCAGAGTTCTTCGGTCGTCCCCCAGGCGGACTCCGCGTTGAACATGCCGTCGTGCGACACCAGGCATTTGAAACGATTGGTGTGGCCGAGGATCCAGTTGATGGCGTATCCGCCGTAGCTGGCGCCGAGCGCGCACTCGCGGTTCTTGTCGATGAACGGATAAGTCTGTCTCCGCGTAATCGAGGCCCTTCATCAGGTCTTCATACGGAGCGCCGCCCCAGTCTCCGTTGATGGCGTCGATGAACTTCTGCCCGTATCCGGTCGAGCCGTGGAAGTTGATCATGATGACGACGTAGCCCGAGGGTTGCGCCGAGGTTGGCGAGGCGAAGAGTTCGGGATTCCAGCGGTACGACCAGTCGTCTCCCCAAGCGCCTTGCGGCCCGCCGTGTATGAGGAACTTTACGGGATATTTCTTCGAAGCATCGAAGTTCGGCGGCTTGACGAGGAAGCCTTCGACGTCATCGCTCTTGGCGCCTTTGAAACCAAAGGACTCGATCGGACCATGCTGATTTGCGAGAGAAGGGATCGTTGACGTGAGTGACGGCCCAGTCTTTGTTAAGGGAACAATTCTCTTTGCCTTTGTCGACATTTCCAGTTCTTGCCGGACAGCCCTGGCCTGTTGCGTCGGCTGCATAGATTTCGATGGGCGCTGCGATCGACATCCTGCGTGAACAAAAGTGTCTTCCCATCGGGCAAACGGCGAAACCTCGTCGTTGTATCCAGAGACGATTGCGCGTCTTGATGCCTTCCGGATTTGTCGGCATCGAGTGTGTAGATGAGCGAGTGGCCTTGTGGTCGGCGCTGAAATAGATGTTCTTGGAATTTGGCATCCCACGAAGAAAGTCCCTACCCATTGATCGAAACTCTTCCGTCAGATTCTTCTTCTCACCGGTCTTGCGGTCGTAGAGCATGAGGCGGAAGCGGTCGCTCTCGTATCCGGGACGCTGCTGGGCGCGGTAGGCGATGTAGCGTCCGTCGGGCGAATAGAGCGGCGACGTGTCGCTGGCGGGATTGTCGGCGGTGATATTTTTGCGTCGGGCCGCCGGTGACCGGGACGATCCACAGATCGTTGTTGGTCGATGCCGCCGGATTCTTGTCGTGATTCGAGGCGTAGCAAATTTCCTTGCCGTCGGGCGAAAAGGCGTAGTCGTCCTGTCCGCCGAGGGAGAACACTGGCGCGTCGTAGTCGCCAGGGGTGAGATCGCGGAATGGCCCGAGCCATCAAATATGCTTAGCGCTTGCTTATGGAAGCAATAGTCCTCGTTACAAAGAGGTGGCTGCGCTTGCCCTCTTTGATAGGCGTTCCAGTGGCGGTAGAGGAGATGATCGAAAATCTGCGCCTTGACTTTCGACTGCTCGACTTCGTTCAGTTTTTTGGCGTTGCAGGCTATTCCTGCTCAGAGCGCGTCCGTCGCACTCGGGATAAATGTCCGAGGTGAACAGAATGTTCTTCCCATCGGGCGACCACAACTCGCCGCCGCCTCGGTCGCTATCGACGTGAACTTGCTGCAACTGCGGTCACTGTCCCGCTCGCGCCATCGAAGTCTGCGATCCAAACTTGCGACCCGTCCTTCTTTGTTCGACAGGAACGCGAAGCGCTTCCCATCCGGCGCCCAGCGCGGGCGGTCTGCGTCTTGATCGGCGATGAGGATCCGTTCTGCTGAGGAAGAGCCTGCCGAGCTTTGCTCGGCCGGACGGCCGGGGGCGGCCGTCCCCACATGGTCCGTGGATCAGAGGCACGATCCAGATGTGCGGGGTCTTTGAGTTAGCTTCCAGGTCGACGTCCACCACGCTAAAGATGACCCACTTGCCGTCGGGCGAAATTTGCGGATCGCCGACGCGCTTCAGCTTCATCATGTCTTCGAAGGTGAAGGGATGCTTGGCTTGGGCGATGGCGGGAAGAGCGAGGGCAAGAATAAGAAGAGAGAGAAGAAGACGGCGCATGAAGGCCTCCTGCGGCAAACGGATGAGTGTAGCAGGGGACGCTTTCTGGCTTCGAGAGAGGCAGTCTGAATCTCTCATTTTTTTCATATCAATCCGGCAAAATACCTGGAATCAATAGTTTAGCGGACTTGGGGTATGTCGGCAGACCGCAAAATATTGATTCCAGATGGTTTACACGCAAAATATTGCGAAGAAAGGAGTTAGCGAAGACTAACGACTGCCACCATTCGATTCCGCTCTTTTGTGAGATTGATTGCGCGCATCCGTATGAATCTTTCCTGTTCTGAAATTTGAGTAAAGGTTGTTCGTCACATCCCGTGGATTTTTGCTGTGGAAAAACCCTTGCCTCTGTTCTCAGCCTTGTCATCCTGAGCCGCGGCCTTAAGCGGCGAAGGATCTATGCACGGAGCTGACAGCATGAGCGCGGCGAGGGGGTGCATAGGTCCTTCGCGGCCAAGAACGCCGCTCAGGATGACATGGGGTTGAGAGATTGATGCTTTCTAGTTTTTGAACATGGCGTTGTTCATTGGTCACAGACTTCTTTGACTCTCGGGTGACAGACTCGTTCTCATGCGTGAGCCGAGGACGTATTTCATCTACATCATGACGAACCGTTCCAAAACGCTTTACACAGGCGTCACAAACAATCTCGTGCGGCGCGTTCGGGAGCACAAGTTGGGTTCTGGCTCTGTCTTCGCGGCGGGGTACAAAGTAGATCGTCTCGTTTATTTTGAGCGCTTCGAAGATGTGCATAACGCGATTGAGCGCGAGAAGGAGATCAAAGGCTGGTTGCGAATCAAGAAGATTGGATTGATCGTTTCCGTGAATCCGGCTTGGCGGGACTTGAGCCTCGAATGGTTTGAGCGACATCCGTTTCAGCCGGATGTCGATGTCGCTCCGGTGAAGTGATCATCGTAAAATCACGACTCTATGCGTCGATGCTGTGTACTTCGCTACACCATCGGCGCTGCAAGCAAAGTGCACAGGTCCTTCGCGGCCAAGAACGCCGCTCAGGATGACAAGGGGCTAGATCGCGGGCAGAGTCAGCAGCAAATTGTCCAGCGCCGCCGTACCGACCGAGACATTCACATCGACATCCACCGGCGCCGCGAATCCTCCCGCTGAGGGCACGAAACTCGCCAGGCCATTTCCATCCGAGGGAATGGTGTTCTGGCTGACTTTCAGAATCACCGGCATCCCAGAATTCCCCGAATTGGTTTCTCCACCTCCGCTGCCGGGCGCGGTTCCTCCCGGCCGAAAGACTGTCGTCTGAAACAGCACGGGAGATGCCACCACAACATTCGGCGGCGTTGAACTATCGATGACTCGCACTACGACCGGCTGGAACGCAGCGCCGGTGGATATCTGTCCCGCTCCACTCACCGGCTGCAAGTGTTGTTGCGCAAGCGGCACCGGCGAGACGTAGAACGATCCGCAGACCGTGTTGGCGGGCGAGACGCAAACACTCACCTGTGCGAACGTAGCGATTTGGGTGACCGACAATGTGACAGTGGCGTACCCATTCGATCCTGTCTTCGCAGAGGCGGCACTGAGCGAGCCGGAGCCAGCGACCACCGAGAAGTTAGCTTGAGAGTTGTTCTGCGGTACTCCATTGCTCAGGATGCGCACGGTCAAAGGCAAACTCGCGGTCGCTCCCTGCGAAATCCAGATGTATGGCGCGGTCAGCCCAATATCCGAGGACGATTCCGTCGCAGCCTGTGTAGTGCTGACAGACTTCGGCGGAGAATAAACCCCAGGCGCGAGCGTCGCCGTAATTGTTGCTGCAGCGTTAGTGGCAGGTGTGAGCCAGGTTGTGGCCTCGCCGTTCTGATCGGTCGCTACCGAACAAGACGACGCGCCTCCACACGCGGAGATTTGAAGGCTATTCGTGCCGGACCATCCGACGGTAGCTCCGCTCACCGGGGTGACTCCGTCGGCCGCCAGCACTTGCACAGCGAGCGGCGCAATCGTCTGGGCCCCCACCGGAGTCGGAGATGTTCTCGGATTGATCATCACGATGTTGTCGGACGATGCTGCGCCAAAGGTAAGCGCTCCGGTCATCGTGGTGGAAGAGCCGCCAATCGGATCGGTGATGGTGACGTCCTGGACGCCGTCCGCGTGCGAAGGTGCGGCAAGGATCATCTGGTTTGCATTCACGGAGAGCGGCGAGGCCGCTGCGGTCCCTACCGTGGAAGTTAGTCCTGGAGCGAAGCCCGTTCCCGACACAGTGACGTTTCCGCCGTTCGTGCTGACTCGTGAAGGGTAAACCCTGTCTGCGTAAAGGACGTGCGCGTGGTAGTGATAGTCGGGGCGTCCATCGCCTCGCATGTCAGAGATGCCAATTAGAAACTTGCTGGAGGTCACGACCTGCGCGTCGAGGCGTGTCATGCCATTCGCCAATTGATTGAAGGGTGACGGCGTGAAGGCAGGCGGTGCGGTGCCCTCAGGATCGGCTGCCGCCCACATTCCGATAACCGGTTCAGCCTTCAAATTGCTGGAGTGCCCGGAATCATCAAATGCCGTGACAGCGACGGATAGTGTCCGGTTCGACTGCGCCGCCAGCTGGAAGTATTCAATATCTCCGTATCCATTCAGCGAACTGACCCAGTCTCCTCCCGAAGGAAGCGTCGCGGGTGCTGTCCAACTCGATGATGCCCGCACAATGGGCTGTGCCGCACCATTCATCAGGATGTCCTGCTGCGAATCGCTGCCGGCAGTAACTGTGACATTGATTGTCTTGGCGGTACCCGACGGCGAGACCTGTCCGGGGGTGTAGGGCCCTACTCCAGTGGACCAGCGGGGATCGAGGGCTTCGACGCTGAGTTGATACTGGGCGCTGCCGCCATTGGGAAGTTGCAGGCCAGCGAGATCGTAGAAGCCTTCCATCGATTGATTATTCGATCCCCATTCGCCGAGCGGATCTCCCAGGGCGTCGCTGAAACCGGTAATCGGATTGCCCGCATTCCCCGTAAAGAGAAAGCCGGAGACAGAAGCGGCCGCATACTTTCGAGACGGCAATCCCGTGGAGGGATCGATCCAGCGAGCGACTACATTTACGCCTTGCATCGCCTGTGTGCGGTTGCCGTGAGTATCGGTAAACCATACGGAACCGTGGATGCGCGCCGTGGTCGCGGAGAAAATCTGTTTGCCGGGAAAGCTGGATTGATTCTGGGCGGTCACAGGGTACAGGCGCGAGATCGATGCAGCATCGTCCATCGAGAGTTGATATGGATTCGGATAGCACGCCGTGATCGGAACGCAATACCAGGAATCGGTAGCGTGCATCACCGGAAATCCGGCGTAGTCGTTGGACGTCGGGGACGGGGATCCCGCCTGCACGTTGACGTTCACCTGCGACCACCCCAGACCGAGAATGCTGCCGATCACCCGCACCAGACGGTACTCGACGTCCGTCAACTGTGAAGACTGTTGCGCGCACTGGCCATTCATCACGATCAGCGCATGCTGATAGGTGGCGAGAGCACCGTAGTTGTCGCTGCCTCCGGTGACGGCGTTAGTAAAAG
The DNA here is from genome assembly GCA_963819455.1 of uncultured Acidobacteriota bacterium. GTDB lineage: Bacteria > Acidobacteriota > Terriglobia > Terriglobales > Acidobacteriaceae > Sulfotelmatobacter. Next base: position 1,092,407 of record CAWFWF010000001.1, on the reverse strand, counting down.
CATTGACTCGCGTCTCCCGCGCCGGCTCCTACAAGCGCATCTGTCACCGAACCGTCAGAGTCATAGACGATGCCGATGGGCGTTCCGATCGCGCTCGACTGGATGTCGGCGGGCATGCTGATGGTGCCGTTGGAATTCAACGTCACGTTTGTTCCGTTTACATCTTCCGCGAGTTGTCCTCCTCGGGTCGCGGACAGGGCTGCGGTTGGAACGGCTGTCCACTGGCTGAACGCGCTGGCCACGAAGCTATCGGCGGATGCGCCGGGCAAGATCGAACTCAGGTCTCCTTGATCGGTGTAGTAGAGGATTTGCCCTTGAGGCCATGTCAGCGGTTGACCCGACATCGATGAGTTGAAGAAGGATTGCCCGGCCACGCACTTTGGGCCTCCGGCGCGGGACAAGGAGCGCTCCGCAGAGAACGATGGCGACAGCGATGGCTAGCCTGAGGAGGAAGAATCGGACGGTGGATGCCATGCTAGTTTTCATGGTCACCTCCGCCCGCATTAACTTCCTCCTCACCGGCCCGCCGTACCGCCAAGGCGAAGTCGCTGAATCGCACGCGCGACTTCCCACCGAGGACGGGATCTTTGCGGAACATCGACAGATGCCGTGCCGAAAGCTCAACTCGGCCCCACGCATCGACATCAAAACGCCCCATCATTCCGGCGACGCAACTCGTCAGTCCCAACCGGCTTTGGGGATATAAGAAGAGCAGCACGCGTTCGCCGACGCGGTAACGCTGACCACTCGACCAAAGCCCAATCCACTGGGAAACGGTGAGGCTTGTTCCTGCGGTCGCGCCGCGAATCGAGCGCTCGATTTGAAAAGTAATTGCGACGGTTTCGACTTGCCCGTTGGTGGCGGCATGGCGTTCGATGCCCGCCACGGTGCCGGAGAAAATCATGCCAGCGCTACGAACCAATTCAGGGAAAGCGAATCTGTTCCCGGCGGGAGTGGTTTCTCAGGGCGTCCAGCTAGGGTCTGAAAAAGGAAGTCGAAGCCTGTATTCAGGCGCGCAATCGGAGCCGCGCCAGGCCGATCACTCTGGCCATAGGCGAAAGGCAGCGCGAGATTCGGTAATAGAAGAGCGAGCAGAGCCCAACGCATCCCAGACATGGGAACGACCTCGTTAGTAAGCCATCTGCTCGGAGGGCTACCAGGAAAACCTGTCAGCGTACGCTCCCGATGAAATCAATTCTGTGACCGATGTCACAACGAGTCTGTGCAATTCGTGGCCGCGGATATGAACCGTGAAGACCTGCCTCGACAAGCGGTGAACTATAATTGCGCTCACTCATGGCGCTGATCGCTGGAACGAAACTGGGGCCTTACGAGATCCAATCGCCGCTTGGGGCGGGCGGAATGGGCGAGGTTTATCGGGCTCGCGACTCGCGGCTTGATCGGATTGTTGCCGTCAAGGTGCTGCCGCCATCTTTTGCGTCTGACGCCGACCGCTTGCAGCGCTTCGAGCGCGAAGCCCGCTCGGTAGCAGCCCTGAATCATCCAAACATTCTGGCCGTGTACGACATCGGAACCCACGATGGAACTCCGTACATGGTGTGCGAGTTGCTCGAAGGAGAGACGCTCCGCGAACGGCTGAGTGCCGGGGCATTGTCGTCGCGCAAGGCGATCGAGATTGCGGGGCAAATCGCTCTCGGATTGGCGGCCGCCTATGAGAAGGGGATCATTCATCGCGACCTGAAGCCGGAAAACATCTTCATCACCAGGGACTCGCGAGTAAAGATTCTCGATTTTGGTCTCGCCAAGATGGCGCGGAGCGGAGGCAGGACCGAGCAGCAGCATCCAAACGCTGACTTCCGTCGATGTGTCCCTCACCGAGGCTGGACAGGTCCTGGGCACAGCGGGATACATGTCGCCCGAACAGATTCGCGGGATCAACGTCGATCATCGATCCGACATCTTCGCTTTCGGATCGATTCTGTTTGAAATGCTCAGCGGTCAGCGCGCCTTCAAGCGCGACACTTCGGCTGAGACCATGACGGCGATCTTGAAAGAAGATCCGCCAGAGTTAACCGAACTTAATCGCAGCATCTCTCCGTCGCTCGACCGGATCGTGCGGCACTGCCTGGAGAAAAATCCGGAGCAGCGTTTTCAGTCGGCACGAGACTTGGCTTTCGATCTTGAGGCGCAGTCGCCGAATTCGACTTCGTCTTCTGGAAGGGTCGCAACTCCTACCGCGGGACAGCGCATGCGGCGTTTTCAGCCGGCGATTGTTGTGGCGCTTCTGGCGTTGGCTGCCGGGATCGGATGGTTCGTCGGGCATCGCGGGAAGAGCAATGCGGAAATCACCTATCACCAACTGACCTTTCGCAAGGGAACCGTTCTGAGCGCGCGTTTTGCGCCGGATAATCGCACGGTCGTTTACAGTGCGGCCTGGGCGGGACTGGCGCCGGAGCTTTTTTCTACGCGAGCGGACAGCATCGAATCGCGGCCTCTGGGATTGTCTGGAGTCGATCTGCTGGGAATTTCTTCTCAAGGGGAGCTCGCGGTCTCGCTGAATCCGGTCGTGAATCAGGGCTTTTTCGGCACGCATGGCACTTTAGGCAGAACTCCGCTGACTGGCGGAACTTCGCCGCGACAAATGCTCGAAGGCGCCGAGTGGTCGGACTGGTCGCCCGATGGATCGAGCCTTCTCGTGTCGAGAACGATCGGCGCAGAAAACCATATTGAGTATCCAGCGGGTAAGGTCATCTACAAAGTGTTGGCGCCCGCCTGGATCAGCCAGCCGCGAATTTCCCGCGATGGCAAGAGGATCGCATTTTGCCGGCATGCGGTTCGCGGAGACGACCGGGGATCGGTGACGGTCATCGATGCGGATGGAAGCAACGAGAAACAATTCGGCAGCTTTGCCAGTCTCTACGGCCTCGCGTGGTCGCCCAAAGGAGACGAGGTCTGGTTCACTGCCGATCCCAGGGCGACAACCATCGCCAGGCACCTGATTGCAGTAAATATGTCGGGGACATTTCGAGTGCTGGCGGCGGCTCCCGGAGATTTGACACTGCATGATGTCTCCGCCGACGGTACCGCGCTCATCGCAATTGATGATCGGGAACGAAAGATTTTTTTCAACAGCGGCGATGCTACCGAAGATAAAGATCTGACTTGGCTCGACCGCGCGGTGCTCGTCGCCCTTTCCCCGGACGGCAAACAGGTCCTATTTCACGAAGGCGGAAAAGGTGGAGGCACGCACGGCACGATTTTTCTACGAAATACGGAAAGCACCACTGCGGTGCGTTTAGGAGAGGGTTACGCGATCGCCCTTTCGCCCGACCAGAAGTGGGTTCTGACGCTCGTTCCCAGCGATCCGCAGCGCTACTTGCTGATTCCGACGGGAGCAGGTGAGTCCTCCGAGTTGAAGATAACGGGACTCGAGAACATCACTCTCCAGGGTTTTGCAGCCGACAGCCGCCGAGTGATCGTGATTGCGAATGAACCTGGGCATCCGGTGCGCGACTTCGTGTTTGATCCTTCAACCGGCAAGGCGACTCCGGTTACGCCGGAAGGTGTGCGCGCGTTGGCGGATCCAGGCGCAAAGTTTTTACTGGGGCGGCACGAAAATGACGCTCCTCAACTTATACCTGTTGAAACCGGAGTGCCAGCTCGCGAAATCAAAGGTTGGACAGATAAAGACAGGCCGGTTCTCGTCGCTCCCGACGGCTCCGCGATAATCGTCGCTAATTACAACGGGATGTCTGCCGCCATCTATCGGATTGCGATGGATAGCGGCGAGAGAAAACTGGTAAAGACTCTCGAAATGCGCGATCCAGCCGGCGGCTTCGGCATCACCAGAGTTGCAATGACGAGCGACGGAAAATATTTCGCCTACAACACGCTCCGCCAGCTTTCGGAGCTTTATTTGTTGCAGGGCTTGAATTGATCTTACTCTTCGAACCGAGCGGCCCACATGCCGCACGACCCGGGATCGATGCCCTATAATTACGCCCACTCATGGCGCTAACTCCTGGAACAAAACTGGGGCCTTATGAAATCCAATCGCCGCTCGGCGCCGGCGGGATGGGCGAGGTTTACCGCGCCCGCGATACGCGGCTGAACCGCGATGTCGCGATCAAGATCCTGCCCTCGTCGTTCTCGCAAGATCCCGATCGCCTGCAGCGTTTCGCCCAGGAATCCCGGGCCTCGGCCGCGCTCAATCATCCCAACATTCTTTCCATCTTCGACATTGGCGAAGACGGCGGCGCGCCCTATGTTGTCTCCGAGTTATTGGAGGGCGATACTCTGCGCGACCGCCTGCGCAATGGGCCGCTCTCTTCTCGCAAAGCTCTCGATTACGCCCAGCAGATCGCCCGCGGACTGGCAGCCGCCCACGAAAAGGGAATTGTCCATCGCGATCTGAAGCCGGAAAATCTTTTCATCACGAATGACGGGCGGGCGAAGATCCTCGACTTCGGCCTGGCGAAGTTCACGCGACCGGAAGCCGAACTGTCTGGAGACGCGCCCACGATGCAGGTTGCCACCGAGGCCGGCACCGTGCTGGGAACGGCGGGCTATATGTCGCCTGAGCAGGTGCGCGGCAAGGCCGCCGACTCGCGATCGGATATTTTCTCGTTCGGCGCGATTCTCTACGAGATGCTCTCGGGCAAGCGCGCTTTCCATGGCGATTCGTCCGCTGACACCATGAGCGCCATTCTCAAGGAGGAGCCACCCGATCTCAGCGAGACCAACCGCAACGTCTCGCCTGCGCTTGAACGCATCGTCCGGCATTGCCTCGAGAAGAATCCCGCCGAGCGATTCCAGTCGGCTCGGGACGTGGCCTTCAACCTGGAGGCACTGACCGACATTTCCAGCGCCAGCCGCGGCGGCATCAGCGCTTTGCCGGCAGAAAAAAAGTCTCGTCGCTGGCTCCTGCCTCTCGCCGCGGCGCTGCTTGTGCTCGCATCATGGGCGGGTATTTATCGTTACGCGCGGCGTGGCGCGGCGGCGAATCCCACGTTCCACGAAATTACCTTTCGTACGGGGACGATTCTTAGCGCACGCTTTGCCCCAGATGGCCAGACCATCGTTTACGGCGCTGCTTGGGACGGACTGGCGCCGGAGGTTTTCTCCACGCGTTTCGATAGTTCGGACTCGCGCAGCATAGGCTTGCCTTCGTCACAGATTTTTTCTATCTCTTCCAAGGGAGAGATGGCGATCTCTCTGCATCCTTCGAACGCCAATGCTTTCTCTGTGGCTGGAACGCTAGCGCGCGTACCGCTGGCGGGCGGCGCGCCGCGTGAAGTGCTGGATGGCATCACCTGGGCCGACTGGGCGCCCGATGGTCAATCGTTGGCGGTGATCCACCCCACCCCCGCTGGAATAGCCCGGTTGGAATATCCACCCGGCAATATCATCTACACGCCGAATAGTTGGATCAGCCATGTTCGCTTCTCGCCCGACGGGGCTTCCCTGGCAATCATCGACCACGTTGTGAATGGTGATGATGGCCGCGTCGTCATAATCGACCGGCAGGGCAATCGCAAAGCCAGCTCTTCTTTTTACACGAGTGTGCAGGGAGTAGCCTGGAGCCCGGATGGACGAGAGGTCTGGTTCTCAGCAGTACCAGGCGGGTCGGCGCGATCGCTTTATGCTCTGGATTTTTCGGGCAAGGAGCGGTTGATCTACCGCGCCCCCGGCGGCCTGACTCTTCACGACATCAGCAAGACCGGATTGGTTCTGATGACCGCTGACAAGAGCCGCCTCTCGATTTCCGCGCTTGCTCCGGGCGAGACGCGCGAGCGCAGCTTGTCGTGGTTCGACTGGTCGCTGCTTACCGACATTTCCGGCGACGGCAAGACGATCGTCTTTTCCGAGACCGGAGAGGCCGTGGGCTCGAACTATAGTGTCTATCTGCGAAAAACCGACGGGTCGCCGGCGGTCCGCCTCGGTGACGGAGGATTCGGTTTCCTCTCTCGCGACGGAAAGTGGGTTGCCGATCTCGATGGCTCCCCGGCCAAGGTCATGCTTCTTCCCACGGGCGTGGGCGAACCGAAACAACTGACTGACGATAAGACCGATCATTTCGGCATTGCCTGGCTGCCGGACGGCAAATCCATCGTGTACTCCACTGCCGAGCCCGGTCACGGGCCGCGTACCTACGTTTTGGATATCGAAAGCGGGAGTTCACGTGCGATCACTCCGGAAGGTACGGCTGGAGGACTGGTCAGTCCCGATGGCAAGCTCCTCTTGGCGATTGATCAGAAAAGGCAACGGTGGCTTTATCCCATTGCGGGTGGCGATCCGCAAAAATGCGGTGTGGTGATCGATCCCAGCGAACGCATCTTTGCATTTTTTGGCGACGCCAAGACGCTCCTAGTGCGGACGCGCACGGTTCCCGTCAAAATTACCAAGCTTGATATCGCGACTGGTCACCGTGAGCCCTTTAAAGAAGTTGCGCCTGCCGATCCCTCTGGCGCGCAAAGCATTCCGTCGCTCTACTTCAGTGCCGACGGAAAGTCCTATGCCTACTCGGTAGGCCGCATTCTTTCAGACCTGTATGTGGTGAACGGGCTGAAGTAAATCAAGCCGATCGCTGGCGATCTTTCGCCGCTCTTCCTGCGTTGGCCATCATCTCCTGTTGGTCGCTTTTCCATGATTTCCGTGTTTACTTTTTTGCCGCTTGGTTTGCCGCATCTCTCTGCCCAATGGGACAATAGGCATATATGCGTAAACCGCTCACAACTGTGCTTCCATTATTGGCTGCCGGGATGATGCTTCTGGGCTATGCCCCGGCGCAAGACACTCCTCCGGCTTCCACCACTCAAACGGCAAAACCTGCTGCCAAAGCAGCCGCACCTGCGGGACAGACCAGTTCTACGACGGCGAAAAAGGCTCCCGCAACGGGATCGAAGACCGGCACCGCCTATGCGCTCAAGACTCAGAAAGAAAAGGGCAGCTATGCGCTCGGTATGAGTATCGGCATGGGCCTCCGTCGGCAGGCGGTCGGAGTCGATTCCGCGGTGGTGGCGCGCGGCTTGCGCGACGCGATGGCCGGCGGCAAGATGCTCCTCACTGAGGACGAGATGAAAGCCGCGCTGCAACAACTGCAGGGCGACGTCCGCAAGTCGCAAGAAGCGAAAGCGCACGCGGCCGGAGAAGGCAACCGAAAGGAAGGGGAAATGTTTCTTGCAACAAACAAGTCGAAAGAAGGCGTCGTCACTCTGCCCAGCGGCCTTCAGTACAAGATCCTGACAGCTGGTACGGGCCCGAAGCCGACGGCGGCCGATACGGTCACCTGCAATTACAAGGGCACGTTGATCAACGGCAAGGAGTTTGACAGTTCGTACAAGCGCGGACAGCCCGCATCGTTCCCCGTGGGCGGCGTGATTAAGGGTTGGACCGAAGCGCTTCAGATGATGCCCGTAGGATCGAAGTGGCAACTCTTCATCCCACCCGACCTCGCCTATGGCGATCGCGGAGCAGGCGGCGACATCGGTCCGGGAGAAACCCTGATTTTCGAAGTCGAACTGATTTCGATTGCAGAGAAGAAATAGTCGTCAGCAGGGTTCGACAGGCCGTCCGCGAAAGCGGACGGCATTTGTTTGTGTAGCCCCGGACGCATTCGTCCGGGGTTGCGCGCGAAAAGCGCGCTATGAAGACTCCTGAATCGAAACCGATGTGTGAGGTAAATCCGGCAGTGAGAACTCGTCGCTTCGCGACTCGTGGCGGAGGAATGCCTCCACCCCTACACGAGCTATAACGGGTGCCCCAAATGCTCTTGCGCGGAGAGGTTCGCTCCCGCAAGAAGAAGCAGTCCGGAAAGAAACGCCCAAAACATCAAGCTCACTGAGAGTGCAAACGGGCCGTATACTTCCTGAAAATTGAGCCACGGCAACGCGAGAATGTAAGCGTATTTCAATGCTTCCGAGAGCAATCCCATCGTGATGGCAGCGGGCAGTACCGCTCGCGCCGGAACCTTGCCATTGGGCAGAAGCCAGTAGACGAGAAAGAAAATCGCAATGCTGGCGCCGATCGCGAACACTTTCATGGTTAGAAATCCCACCAGGCGGACAAACCCAGTACCGTATCCGCGGAGCAGAAATTCCATGAAGGCAACCGGGCCAGCGGTCAAAGCGATCGACAACAGCGCCAGGACGCCGCAGGCAAAGGCGAGCCCCAGAGAGATCGCCTGGTTTCCGAGATATGAACGATTATTTTCGAAGCGCCAGATGCGATTGAGCGCGACTTCGAGTGGCAGAAAAATCCCTGACGACGTGACCAGCAAGATGATCAGCGAAACCGCCTGCACACGCTGCCGGGAATTCACCATCGAATTCAGATTGCGAATAACGAACTCCTGTCCCGCGGGGAGATAGTCGCGCAAGAGTTGAACGACCACGTCATACATCACGGGAGAATGAAACACCCGGCGGATGAGCGTCATCATCAGCACGACGAAGGGAAAGAAGGACAGGAGCGCATTTGCTGCAACCGAAAATGCAAAAGTATGCACATCGGTGCGCGTCAGGTACCTGAAGGTGGCCAGCATCAAGCCCGGCGAACGGCGGCGCGGGGAGCGGTCGTTCGTCGGATCCGGGTGAGGCGACGGCGGGATGGGTGGGTTCGCCAAGAGGAAGCTAAATCCTACCAGACGAAGAGGATCGACAGGATTGGGCGCGGGAAGCGGAGTTCGGAGCGAGGCCTCGCCGTATTCATTTCTTAGTCTTTGTTAAAGCTATCTTGGAATGACCACCAGTCATATTTCGAATTCTTTCTAATTTCCCTTGCGAAACGTTTTAATACTGCTTATTATCTGGGGCTCAATACCGGGGAACACTCCGGTAAATGAGTCGAGTACGTGGTTGGCGTTTGTTGTGTGTGGTGGAAACGAACCAAATTGCCGGACTCCAGAAGTTCCCACAGCGGACCATTCGCGAGCTGGGGAGCTAAGGAGTCTTTTCCTTTTTGGAAAGTAATTCCTTCTGCACATCATCGACGCAACCGAAAATTCAGCCGGTTTCTTTGAGGGGGGCTTCAGTCGATCGAAGCGCGATCGGGAAGCTGGCGAATTATTCTTAGCGATTGGTGAAAGGAGTTGTATCCGTGAGAGAGAAAGGTACAGTGAAGTGGTTCAACGGGGCGAAGGGTTACGGATTTATTCAGCGCTCAACGGGGGAAGATGTGTTCGTTCACTTCTCCGCCATCCAGGAGAACGGCTACCGCACGCTCAATGAGGGCGAAACCGTGGAGTTCGATCTCCTGAAGGGCCCGAAAGGATTTCAGGCGGCCAACGTCGTCCGCGCATAGACCTTCAGAAAGATCTCGAAACCCTCCTGATTTCCCGTCAGGAGGGTTTTTTAATTGTTTCAACTCACCGCATTTCCAGCGACACTAAATCGCCTTCGGTTCCTTCGCGCGCCTTGTAGTTGGCCGTGACCTGGCGGTCGCGCCACTCGCAGGAAAAATCGTCGGCACCGATCAACAAAATTGCCCGGTAATCCGTCGCGCGCAACTTAAACACTCCATTTCCGGAGTTCACCATCAGAATCGCCGCAGGAGCTTTCGAGCAATCGACCGCCATCAATCGGCCTTTGACGAATCGTGTCTCGCGCTTGTCCGGCCCGGATGGCGCATTTTCGGTGGACGCGCGTTTGGCTGCATCCTGCTCCAGCACATCAAAAGGGGACTTCTGCGGAGCAAGCTCAGCCTGCTTAACGTCAGTCGAGTTTCCGGGAATTCCGTACTTGCGCTGTGTTCCCGAAGTAGCCAGTAACTCGCGGGCCTGGGTTGCCAACGCGGTATCGCTGCTGCTCTGCAGTTTTTCGAGCAGCGCATCAGCGGCTTCCCACTTTTTACTCGATATGTAGATCTCGGCCAGGTGCAGTTTGTAGCGCTCATCGCGCGGACTCAAGAGGATCGCGGCGCGCTCCGACTGCATTGCGGCCGACGTCGTGCCACCTGCGTTGCGGCCCACTGCGAGCAGGTCATAAGCACTGGCCATCTCAGGATTCCACTCCAACACGCCTTTCAGATCGAGCAGCATGTTCGCCAGACCAAGTACGTCGGTTTTCTTGGCTCTCGCCATACGGTATTTGGCGACTGAGAGGTAATAGCGCACCCACATGTCGCGCTGGTTCAGCGCGGCGGCCTGTCCAATCTCCGTGAACGATTCTTCGTACTCTCCGTGCTCGATGTGATCCCACGCGAGGATGCGATGCGCGAGAGCGTTCCCGATCGCATCGTTGGGAAGTTGTTCGGCATCTTCGCCTACGCGTTTGGATTGCTTGGTCTCGGCTTTCTTGTCGACTTCCGTTGGAGTTGTTGCTAACTGTTGCAGAGTTTTGAGTCCGGCGTCGCGGCGCTCGGGGATGCGAACCTGCACGCCGGCGTATAAAGCGCGCGCGTCCGCTTCTGGAAACGGCTTTGAAGGGATGGCGGAATCGTCAGGCCCAACTGGAACCGGGAAACGACTAACGCCCGCATCGGCCTTGGGTTGCGCGGCGTCGGCACCTGCGGCAGCGGTGGAGTGGAAGTAATCCTTCGCCGCTTGCTCCAACTGCGCGGCGCTGACGCCATACGCCTTCTGAACTGCATCCTCCACCGACAGGTTATGGTTCAGCACTGAATCGAGATATGTTCCCGTCTCCGGCAACTTGTTTTCGTGCAGCAGATAGCGCATCACCGCCCACGATTCCGCATAAAACAGAGCGCGTGGCGCACCGTGACCGCTGCTCAAAGCATCAGGCTTGGTGGCGAACAACGCCGGCAACGGCATCCACTCCTGGGAATTCAACACCTCTGTGAGCGATCGAGGGGCATGCGGATCGTGATTTTCGAGTAACTCGTCGCGCACCGCAGGGAGGAGAGCAGGCTCTCCGCCGATCTGCGCCTGCCGGTCGTCGACATGAATCGAACTGAAATACTGGGCAAGCCCTTCATCGAACCACGCCTGCGCGGGCGGATAGTTGTACTTCAGCAGCATGAGCGAGAAGTCATGCGCGACCGCACGCCATGGTTCTTCCTCGGCAAGATTCAAGGTGATGAAGTCCTGATCTTCGCCGGTGAGGAAGAAACCGGGGACATCAATGGGCTGTCCTTTATAAAGCGGAGCAGCCTGAAAGTACGACTTGTCATTGGAGAGGGCGAGAATAGTTAACGGGATCGACTCTTGCAGGCGCTCCTTCGATAAAAGGCCGTTGAAAACGGCGCGCATCTGCTCGAAGCGCAGTGCGACTTCGCGTCCTTTCCTCTCGCCGGCGTCCGTGATGACCGTGAAGTGCGTCGAATGAATCTCGCGCCAGGCAGTCTCGGGGGCCGCGAGGGAGGGAACTGGCAGCACCACAACTAGAAAAGCTAGAAACAGCGAAATGGGATAGGGGCGAGGCATGAGCTGCCGCGGAGGGAAAGCGTCAAGGAAATGCTACCACGGCAGACCGCATGGAGAAGTCACGCTGCGGCATGGACATTTGCGGCCATTATGTCGGAAGGTTCGCGTTCGGGATGCTCCCGGAATTTCCGCAAAACGGAAACACTGAAAGTCCGTATATTGTCATTTGTGCGCCGCATCACAAGAGCTCTTCTTCGTCTGCGGTTATAATTCCGACTTCATGCAAAAGGCCCTACTAAATCGAATTTGTACGCTCTTTTTCTTCTTAAGCCTGTTCTGCGGCTGCGCTTTGGCTTCTCCTGCGGCGTCATGGAATGGATCACTCCTCGACAGCCTCGGCAAGCCCGCTTCCGGGGCGGTGGTTCGGCTGCATTCGACGTCGGGGCCACAGGAATACGTCGCCACCACTGCCGCCGACGGAAAGTTTGTTTTTGCGGATATCGTTGCTGGCTCGTATCAAATTACGGTGACAATTGCCGGCAGGGAAGGGAAGGCCGCCGATCCCGTCACATTTCACGCAGACAGTCCTCTTCTTCTATCTCTTCAGCTTTCGGCCACGGGAGAAATCGTCCGATTGCCAGGGGCGTCTGGACCGCAGAACCCTCAGCCGGCGATCAGCGGAACGGTCCCCACTCAGGCCACGGGAGGTGAGCATCTTTCCAGCGCGGAGGTTTCGAGCCTCCCGCTGAATGCCCGCGACTTCAGCAAGCTCTTGCTTCTTGCCGCGGGAACGATGACCGACGCCAACGGCGCGGCAAACTTCACCCAGCAGTTTGCGGTGAATGGGCAGCGCGGCGTTACCACGGTTTTTGCAACGGACGGCGTGGATACGACCGATCCCGAGATGGGCGGCGCGACGTTTTCCAATTTCAACGTGGATGCGATTCAGGAAGTGCAATCCAACGCGGGCGTGATGCCGGCTGAAGTGGGTCACGGTTCGGCAGGCTTTACCAACGTTGTGACCAAGTCTGGGACGAATCAAATTCACGGGAGTGTGTTCGAGTTTCTGCGAAATGCATCCCTGGACGCGCGAAACTACTTCGACTACCGAGACCCGACAGGACGCCGCCGCATTCCTCCTTTTCAGCGCAACGAGTTCGGATTTACCAATGGAGGCCCGATCGTCATTCCAGGGCTTTACGACGGCCGCAACCGGACTTACTACTTCGGCGAATATCAGGGCTTTCGGCAGGTGCTCGGCACTACCCAAGTGATCCCGGTGCCGACGGTTGCCGAACGGCAGGGAATCGATACCACCACGTTCCCCGGTGACACTCTGACTGTGCCCGTGAGTCCGGCGGTGAGCGGGATTCTTGATGGATACCCGCTGCCCAACGAGCCCACCGGAGCATTCGAGGATCGCACCTACGCCGCGTCTTCCAAAGTGGTGACCAGAACTGACCAGTTCTCGATCCGAGTTGACCATCAGATTTCCAACAAGGCTTCTCTGCTCGCCCGCTTCAGTTTGAACCAGGTGAATGGGCCTCTGACGAATCCCGATCAGACCGCGATCAATCCAAGTTTCGCTGTGAAATTCTTCGATCATCAGCGCAACTTCGCCGTGAAGTACACGCGGGCGATCTCGCCGCACATGACGTCGGAGACTTCTCTGGGCTATATCCGCAGCACACCTTTCTTTCCCGCGTCGAATCACACGTTACCGGGCATCACGTTTGCGGATGGCCTGTTCCAGCCTTACAACCAGCCGAGTGGATCGATCTTTGGCTCGTACAGCAACCTCTATCAGTTCAAACAGGATTTTTCCTGGATCCACGGCTCTCACGCCTTCAAGTGGGGAACCGAGATCCGCGTGAACCGCGACTCCACAATTTTTGGGACGAACCCGAGCGGTCTTTACGAATTTGGCGGCGGGACTGCTTACTCTCCCGTCCACATTACGTCGGCGAGCGGGACGCACGATATTCAGGTCGGAGATCCGTTGCCCGATTCGCTCACCGGAATTCTTACTGCGACGCCGTACTCCTATAACACGATGGGCGCGGCCAGTATCACGCCGGTGGGCGGCAAGTTCAACGAAGCGGGAGTGCGTCGCGAAGCCTACAACTTTTATTTTCAGGACGCGTGGAAAGCCCGGCCAAACCTGACGGTCAGCTACGGATTGCGCTACGAAGTGAACAGCCGCATTCACGAAGCCACGAAGCGAACGTCGCTGCCAATCTTTTTGGGCCCCGACGGCAAGCCGACCGGATACGGCGACACGGCGGCTCATCAGCTGATGCTGATCAATCCGGAGCCTCCGTATGACCAGGATTGGAATGGGTGGGGGCCGCGGCTCGCTCTCGATTACGGATTGGGAAAGCACACCGTGTTGCACGCCGGCGGCGCGATCACAACCTTGATTCCAAATCTCTGGCAGGACAACTTTTTAACGGCGGCCATTCCTTTTGTTTTTGCACCTTCTATTTATGCCCAGCCCGGCGAGCCCGTTCCGTTTCAGGATGCGGTTGTGCCGCTGGCGTTGCCCACTGCCTACGACGTTCAGGGAAATCCGATTTTTGCGACCGGCCGATCGGAGGATGTTCCGTCGAACACAGTGTTCGACTATGCCCGTTTCCAAACGGACTTGAATGCGCTGGCTCCGGGTAATGTGCAGCTACTCAATATCAGTGGCATCGCGAAAAATTTTGGAAATGGATATGTCGGGAGCTGGACGGCCGGCGTCGACCACGATTTCGGAGACTTCAAATTCAATGCATCCTACGTGGCCACCGCCGGTATTCACCTCGCGCGAGTGTACAACCCCAACAGCTATGGCGGAGCCTGCCAGGGATTTGCACCATTCACGCAATTCAATTCGCCTTGCCACGCCACGGGCGGCTTCGGACCGGAAGTCATCATGACCAACGGTTCGCACTCCGTGTATCACGCATTGCAGACGAGCCTCACCAAGAATTCTGCGCGCTACGGTCTGGGTGTACAGGCCAGCTACACCTACTCGAAATCATTGGACGATACCAGTGCGGTGTTAGGGGGATTGCTGGGGACCTCAGGAACGATTCTGCAAACTGCGCCGCAGAATCCCTGGAATCCATCGGCGGAAAAAGGGCCGTCTACATTTGACGTGACGCACGTTTTGGCCGCCAGCGCCATTCAGTTGCTTCCACTCGATCGCGTGCGCTTTCTCCAACCGCTGAGCCGTACGCTGACGAAAGGCTGGCAGATCCTGAACATTACAACTCTCACCACGGGATCGCCCTTCACGGTATTTTCCGGAGTGCAGCAGACAGGAGCAGGTCTTGCGGGAGGCGACCGTCCCGATCAGGTTGCGGTGCCGCATCTGTCGACCAGTCGCGCAGTCCGCGATGACTACTTCGGACTGGGTGCCGCAGGGAACCGCTCATTCTTCAACATCCCAATCAATATTCCGGGTGGGACCGGGCCGAATCAAGGGCGCTTTGGGACGCTGGGGCGCAATACGTTCCGCGGGCCGGCGTTTCATGATTTCGATTTCGCAGTGGTGAAAGATACACCGTTCGGCCATCGAGGAAATGCAGAGCTGGGGACACTGGAGTTTCGCGCCGAGTTCTTCAACATTTTTAATATCGTGAATTTTGCCCTGCCGTCGAATATTGTCAGCGGCAGCGGCTTTGGAATCATCAGCAAAACTTCGGGATCCTCTCGCCAGATACAGTTCTCGTTGAAAGTCATCTACTGATTAGGATCAAGCTCCCGGCAAGGACGCACGAGTCGAGTGGCGCCTGGAGCAACACACAATCGCCACCAATCACGGTTGCGTTTTATCCAGACTGCTGTCGAGGTAAGCGAGATAGCCGCCCATGAGGATGTAGGTAGAGTAGTAGTCGTCCAGGTGAATCTGGTCAGGGCGGTCACGTGGACTGTGCAGGATGGACAGAGTCTCTTGAGTGAGGGAATGGATAGTAATGCTTGGCGTCTTCCGGGCGGCAAAGGATTCGGAATCGGTCGATCCGACCTGCTCCACGTTCACCGCTGCAATCGGGACTTTCATGGCTCTGGAGACAATTACTAGATCCTTTAACAAATTCTTATCTGCGTGACTTGCCCACACCTTGGTCGGGCCGAGACCTAGAGTGTCCATATTCACCATTGCCTTGATCTTGGCTCTTTCTCCGTCGCTCAGATGCGACACGTAATACTTTGAGCCGACAAGTCCTTCTTCCTCGTCCGTAAAACCGATAAAAATGAAAGTATGACGCCTTGGCTGGTTCGAGAGGCTGAAATACAAGCTAGGCAATAGCGAGGCGCCGCTCCAGTTGTCTACAACGCCGGTACCTTCCCAGACGTGATCGGTGTGAGCACCGACAACGATGGTATCGTCGGTCTGGCCCGGAAGTACGCATATGACATTCGGAGCCATCTTTTTTCTTACAGTTTGTTCGCTAAGCTGATCGGTGCATCCAGAGTCGGCAAAAAGCTTCTTCACGATCGCGGCACGCTCGTGATCATCTTTAGAGAAACTCTGTAGACGGCTTTCTATTACCTCGCGCTTTAGCTGACGAAATCCAATCTGTGCCTGCAGCGCCGCAGACGCATGAACGACCAGTGTGAGTGCCAGCGTGCACCAAATTATGCGGCTCTTTGCAGGGACGGTCGTGATTGCGTCCGGCATAATGATGTGACGATATCATGTGGCTTGGGAAATGCGAGCTCTCCCCTGGTGATGGAGACTGTTGGGGATTCTCCCCCAATCGTTTATCCTGAAAGGTCATCTCACGCGGTTGCAACACTCAGTCAGGCTGCAATCATTCAGCACAATCTTGATGGAACAGAGCTAGCAGCCAGGAGCTAGAAGCGCCCTTATGAAAACCGGCATTATTGGCCTGCCCCAGGTAGGCAAAACATCGTTGTTCCAAATCCTCACCAAGGCCGCTGTTGCCGGCCCGGGAAGTTCGAATCCGCGGGAAGCGCACATCGGCGTAGCCAAGGTGCCCGACGACCGGTTGGACCGCCTCGCCGCGCTGTATAACCCAAAGAAACTCACGCACACCTCGGTCGAATATGTCGACCTGGGTGCGATCGGCCAGGATGCATTGAAAGAGAGTGCGTACATCGGCCATCTGCGGCAGGTTGATGCGCTGGCGCACGTCGTGCGCGTCTTTGAAGACCCAGCGGTTCCGCTCGTCGCGGAGATTGATCCGCTTCGCGACATCAAGAATGTTGAATTCGATCTGATGGTCAGCGACCTTGGCCAGATCGAGAAGCGCCTTGAGCGCCTCGAAAAAGATCTGAAGAAGATGAAAACGCCGGAGCTCGAAAAAGAATTCGAGCTGCTGAAGCGCGCCAACACTCATCTGGGATCGGACAAGCCGCTGCGCGAGATGGAGATGACCCCCGAGGATAAGAAGCGCCTTCGCGGCTTTATGTTCCTCAGCGAGAAGCCCATCTTCTATGTACTGAACATCGGCGAATCGACGCAGCTGGGAAAAGAGCTTGACGAAGCGGTTGAAAAATACAAACTGACCGAGGTAGCAGCTCGTCCCAACGCCGCGGCCACAGCCATCTGCGGAAAGGTCGAAGCCGAGCTCTCGGAGATGAGTGACACCGACGCGGCGGAATTTCTTTCCAGCTACGGGCTCACTGAGAGCGGCCTGGTTCGGTTGATTCGCACAACCTACAAACTTCTTGGCCTAATTTCCTTTTTCACCGCTGGGGAAGACGAGTGCCGCGCCTGGCAGGTTCCGGCCCGGTCGCGTGCGCAGGAAGCCGCGGGCGCGATTCACTCCGACCTGGAAAAGCATTTCATCCGCGCGGAAACGATTCGTTGGGACCAGTTGCTGGAAGCGGGCTCCGAAGCCGCCGCCCGCGCCAAAGGTACGCTTCGCCTCGAAGGCAAGGACTACATTGTGCAGGATGGCGACGTCATGCACATCCGGCATTCTGGATGAGTTTCGAGTAGCGAGTACCGGGTACCGAGCGGGTCGATGATTGGCCGAGGTTTATGGCGCAGCACTATAAAGATCTGATCGTCCGGCAGAAAGCGATGGACCTGGTCCAAGCGGTCTATGATGCGACGGATGCGTTTCCGCGACGAGAGATGTACAGTTTGACGGACCAAATTCGACGCGCGGTCGTTTCAATCCCCAGCAACATTGCGGAAGGGCAAGCGCATTACAGCAATCGGGAGTTCCTTCACTTTCTTCGTCACTCTCGAGGCTCGCTCGCCGAACTCGAAACCCAGTTGATGATTGCTCAGAGGAGAAACTACTTGCCTGAGTCGCAAGCGACTGATCTCCTCAAACGGGCAGACGACGTGAGTCGAATCATGAGTGGGCTCATCAACTCGTTGAAGGAGAAGACTCTCTAGTTTTTGCTCGGTACTAGGTACTCAATACACGGTACTACACTCAATGAACCCGATCTTTACCAGCATTCTTCTAGGGCTCACCGCCGCTGCCGCCAATGTCTTTGGCGGAGCGATCATCGTGCAGCGTCATTGGGAGCGGCGCTACCTGCGCTATTTCGTGGCGCTGGGCGCTGGGTTCATGCTGGCCACCGCGCTAGTCGAGATGATCCCCGAAAGCATCGAATTGCGCGGGCGGCCTGCCGCACTGCTGGTTCTCGCTGGATATCTCCTCATTCACTTCTTTGAGCACACGGTAACTCCGCACTTCCACTTCGGCGAAGAGACACACCACGACGAATTCATCCACGCGCACAAGGGATATTCTGTTCTCCTCGGCCTGATCATCCACACATTCTTCGACGGGATCGCCATTGCTTCCGGATTTCTGGTTTCAAACTGGCTGGGATGGCTGATCTTCCTGGCGATTTTCCTGCACAAGATTCCCGAAGGATTCACCGTGAGTTCAGTGATGCTGGCCAGCGGACGCAGTCGCGGCACTGCATGGGGAGCGTCCGTGGTCTTGGGCGGATCGACGCTGGCTGGAGTCCTGACGATGGCTCTTTTCCGACATCATGTTGGCGCAGGTTTACCGCTTGCGGCAGGAGTGACGATCTACGTCGCCGCGACCGACCTCGTCCCGGAAGTAAATAAAGAGCCAGCGGTGAAGATGGCTCTCCTCGTATTTGTGGGAGCTGCTTTGTTCTTCTTGCTCGACCGCCTGTTTCACGCGATCTGAGAGGCAGTTGCGAGTACCGAGTACCGGGGTAGTTGCGAGTACCGAGTATCGAGTACCGAGCGAAAACTGGCGATCAGATTATCGCTGAACTGGAACTGCTGAGAGACCCTGTACTCAGCACTCGGTACTCAGTACTCGGTACTGCTTTAGTCCACGGTGTGTTTCGCCGTGTAGCCTTCGCGGGCAACGACATCGATTTTCACGTCTTTGCCCTTTTGGTCTTTAATCTTCAGTTCACCACCGCCTGGCGCCACGATCTGCACTTTCAGCTTCCTGTAGGTTCCATCGAGTTTCGCGTTGCTCGGAGCATACGAGATCGTGTACTGGTTGCGGATGTCGTTGGAGATATCCCCGAACAGTTCCGGCAGCTCTCCCTCAAAGCGCGGAAAATACGCCCGACCTCCGGTCATGGCAGCGAAGGTTCGCATCTCGTTGTCACCCTGCAAGTAATCCATGTGACCCACTGGAATGCCCATGCCGTGTGCGTTGCGGCAGCCTCCGCGGGTTTCACACCACTCGCGCACGATGAATCCGACGCTGATCGGGAAAATTGTGACGTCCTTCGTATCCCGGATTTTCTTCATGATCTTGTCGAGAGTGAGTTTGCTGAAAGTATCCACGCCCGTGGTTACGAGGACGACGTACTTCTTTCCTTCCACCCGATCGAGCCGGTCGAGCGTGTCATACAAAGCGTCAAAAAGATTGGTTTCCGCGAAGCCCGGAACGCGAAGCTGATTCAGCGCTCCGAAGACGGCCTTTTTATCCTGGGTGAAGTCCACCAGGATGTGCGGTTGCATATCGTAGTAAGCGACCGCCACCCAGTCATCTTTCTTCAACGTATTGGCGAACGCATAAGAGGCCTGTAACGCCTGCATCATGAAGATGTAGTTCGTGGATGCATATTCGATAAGCAGGACAGCCGTGATCGGCGCCTGCGAAACAGCGAAGTGGCTGACCTGTTGTGGCACGCCGTCTTCGGTGACCCGGAAATTGTCCTGCTTCAGGCCGGGCACGAACTGACCCTGTTTCGTGGTGACCAATACGTCCACGTTGACCAGCGGGACGTTCACCTTCAGCGAATAATCCGGCATGTCGGCGACTTTTTTCGGTGTGACCGGCGGCGGAGGAGGCGTGTCATCCGCCTTCTTCTTCGGAATCGCGTAGGGGCCGACGTTGTCCCCGGGACCTCCGGCTTCCGCCGGAGCGTCCTGCTTGGGCTTGCCGTTGTCGCTGGGAGCGGGAGTTTGCTGCGTAGGGGGTGGCTGGGTCGACTGATCCTGGGCCAACGTGGGCAGCGCACACAGCAAAACCGCGCAAACCAGCGCAGTCAAAAAGCGATGCTCGAACCGCATGTTACTTTTGTCTAAAGTCTTTACCGTCTTGTGATTAAACATGGTGATCCCCGAAAAACCTCTGTGCTAGTATAGACGCACAGATTCGCAATTGGGATGTTTGCCCGGTCCCAGAACTTCCCCCTTGGCAATGCAGTCGCAGTTGGTCCGGATCTAATTTGTTTGGGCCGCAAGCAGGTCCTTTCGGGGCTTTATTAAATGAGAAAAGCAGTTCTCTCGCTGGTTCTAGGTCTATCCCTATCCACATCCATTCTGCCTGCGCAAACTGCGCAACCGACCATTCCGGTCAATGAGATCCATGCCGGCATGAAGGGCGTCGCTTACACGGTGTTTCAGGGCGTCAAGCCTGAACCCATGGACGTGGAAGTCTTGGGGGTCATGCGGAACATGAATGGCCCGAAGGGCGACATTATTCTGGTCCGCCTGCACGGGACGAAGGTGGAATACACCGGCGTCGTCGCCGGAATGAGCGGGAGCCCGGTTTACATCGACGGCAAACTGGCGGGCGCGCTGGCTTTTCGCATCGGAGAATTTTCCAAGGAGCCCATCGCCGGCGTGACCCCGATCGCCGACATGCTCGAGATCAATGCTCTCGATAAGTCTCCGGCGGAGGAAGCCTCAGCCGCTAACCCGACAGTGAGCAATGCCGCTGGAAAAACTTCCGGTCCCGGCGGCGGCAGTTCGTTTTCGACCTCTCCTCAGAATTATCTGAAGCCGATCGACACTCCGCTGGTCTTTAACGGCTTTTCTGAGGATGCGGTCCGGCAATTCGCGCCGCAGTTCGCTTCGGCTGGTGTGGTTCCGGTCATGGGCGCTGGCTCCGTGAGCGAGGAGAAGCAGCCTGAGCCGCTTGAGCCCGGCTCCGCAGTGAGCGCGATCCTGGTCCGCGGCGACATGGACATTGCCGCTACCTGCACGGTCACCTATATCGATCCGCAACGCTTGCTCGCCTGTGGGCACCCCCTGCTTCAGTTCGGATCGGTCGATCTTCCGATGAACAAGGCGCAGGTATTGGCCACCTTGCCGTCGCCTCTGAATGCCTTCAAGATCGTCAACACCACCGAGCGCGCTGGAGTCTTCGTCCAGGATCGTCACACCGGAATTCTCGGTGTATTCAACAAGCAGCCGGATATGATTCCGGTTACCCTCACTATCCACGGTGGAGGATCTTCGAAAGAGTTTCACTACGAGGTGCTGAATAATCCGCGCCTCAGTCCCGTGGCCATGATGGCGACGGTCTTCAACGCGCTTCACGGCGTGAACGAATACGGCGAGGAAATCACTTACCGCCTGAACGGCAGCATCAATGTGAAAGGCTTCCCGGAAGTTGGCCTGCGCAACATGTTTGTGCCGAGCGAGAGCGGGCAGCCTGCGGCGATGAGTGCGGCCATGTCTCTCGGAGAGCGCTTCGGGCGCATCTACGACAATCCTTACAACGCCCCCGCTGTGAACAGTGTGAAACTCGATTTCGACCTGGTCCGTGAGCGCCGCTGGGCACGTCTGGAGAGCGCCCGCACCGATGTCAGCGAGGCCCGCCCCGGCGACCAAATCTTCGTCGAGACCGTGCTAGCTCCGTACCGCGGAGAGCGCGTAGTGCGCCAGATTCCGGTGAAGATTCCAACTTCCGCGAGCAAGGGAACTCTGCGCATCCTGGTTAGTGACGGAGATACTCTGGACAAAGCTGCCAAAGCGAATCCTGCGTTCGGCCGCAAGCTCGACCTCGCTTCGACGATTGCCTTGCTGAATAAAGAGCACTCGAACAATCGCCTCTACGTCTCGCTACTCGAAGCCGATCCGGAGGCGCGCGTTGCCGACAAGGTGATGCCAACTCTGCCGATCAGCGTTATGAATGTGATGGATGGAATGCGCGGCAATCAGGAAATGATTGTCAGCAGCGAATCGAACGTCGATGAAACAGCCACGCCGTCGCTAGATTACGTAGTAAGCGGGGCACAATTGCTGACGGTAACCATCAAGTAAAAGTTGACGATGTGGCGCGGGCACTCCTGCCCGCGAACTCTGACCACAAGCAAGAATGCAAAGTTCCATTTCGAAAACGAAAACCGGTTAAATCTTAACTATTGTCGCCAATTTGAGATGGCAGAGCCTACGATCAAGCGAAGGCTTTCGATGCCGACCGCGACTTTCCATCGCTACCAATATCGACGTCGCTTGCCGCACTATCAGCGAGACGGCCGTCCCCTCTTCGTAACTTTCTGCACGAAGAATTCCACGCAACTTGTTCCCGAGGCCCGAACTCTTGCTCTCAATCATTGCCTACACGACCAGGGAATAACTATCAATTTGCATGCGGCGGTGATAATGCCGGATCACGTGCATCTCCTTTTCACCGCGCTGGGAGACGCCGATGGCTGGACTTTCGCGCTTCCGGAAATTCTCAAGGCGATTAAAGGATGCTCGGCTCGCAGCATCAACAAACTCCGCGGAACGACCGGCGCTGTCTGGCAGGATGAATCCTTCGACCATGTGCTGCGTGGCGACGAGAGTTTGCGGGAAACGGTGGACTACATCTGCCAGAATCCGGTGAGAAGGGGCTTGGTGAGTAAGCCAGAAGAGTATCCGTGGCTGTGGGTTAACCCCGCACTGTGTGGCGCGGGCACTCCTGCCCGCGAACTCTAACCACAAGCAAGATGCTGGTATGTTTCCCTTGATCAGGCTGGATAAAACACAAAAAATCGAACACAAGTAGCCGAAAGGCTTTTGAATGCTTTCGACAGTCGCGGGCAGGAGTGCCCGCGCCACATAACTACTCTTCTTCGCCCATTTGCATTGTCAGATAGCGCTCGTAGCCTAATTCTTTGATCATGTGCATTTGAGCTTCTAGAAAGTCCACGTGCTCTTCTTCATCTTTCAGCAACGTGACAAGCAGATCGCGCGAGCCGTTGTCACCTTCTTTTGTGGCGATGGCGATCGCGTCGTTGTACTGCTTCACGGCTCCAACTTCAAGCGCCAAGTCGCTCTGGATCATGTCTTTGACCGTTCCGCCGACTTTTAATTCGAGCGGCATCATGGACGGGCTGCCGTCCAGAAAGAGAATGCGCTCGATCAGGACTTCGGCGTGTTTCATCTCGCCGATGGATTGCTTCTTGATGAAGTCCGAGAGCTTCTTGTATCCCCAGTTTTCGCACATCTCGGCGTGGAGGAAATATTGGTTGATTGCGGTGAGTTCTTCCCGCAAGGCTTTGTTCAATTCTTCGAGAACTTTCGGATTGCCTTTCATAGGGCCTGAGTATCGCAAATGGAATACCACTAAGCAATGACAAAGACTTCGGCCATTGGCTTGAGTTTTGATTTGGGAAATATTGTCGCTACTACCTGGATGTAGTCGCTATGCGAGCGCGGCGTCAAGCGTGCGCAACAGCTCCGCGCGGGCGAAGGGTTTTTCCAGAAGTCGAATGCGTTTGTCGAGACCCTGATGCAAAACGAACTCCCCGGTATAGCCGGACATATAGACCACCTTTGTGGCAGGGTGAGAGCTGGCGAGGTGGGTCACAAGTTCGGGCCCGGTCATCTCCTTCATCACAACGTCGGTGAGGATAAGGTCGATGGTGCCCTGATACGAGCTCATTGCCCTAAGCGCTGATTTCCCGTTGTCGGCCTCGATCACCGTATACCCATGATCCTCCAACATCTTTCGCGTTAGGTGACGCATGATGGCGTCGTCCTCGACGAGGAGAACGCTTACGCCGTCGCGTCGGGGAGGCAGCAAATCTTCCTGTCCCTCCGGCCCCGATTCCAGCTTCTGGTCGGCGCTCGGAAGGTAAATCTTGAACGTCGTGCCCCGTCCCAATTCGCTGTACACGATGATGTGTCCGGAGGCCTGTTGCACGATGCCATAAACCGTCGAAAGCCCCAAGGCCCGTGCCTTTTCCTATTTCTTTCGTGGTGAAGAAGGGTTCGAAGATGCGTGCTCGCGTTGCCTCATCCATGCCGGTGCCGTTGTCGCTGATCGCAAGCATCACATAGCGGCCGGCGCTCATCGGAGGATGCTCGCGCGCAAAAGACTCGTCGAAATCGAACACCGCCGTTTCGACAATCAGTTTGCCGCCGTTCGGCATGGCATCGCGCGCGTTCACCGCCAGGTTCAGAACGATTTGATCGAGGTGACCCGGGTCCGCCTCTACGATCGCGGCGTTCGACCGTGACACGAGTCCGATTTCAACGTCGTCCCCCATCAGCGGACGCAGCAGTTTGCTTACTCCACGCAAACGATCATTGAGATCCAACACCTGTACCTGGGTCGGCTGGCGACGGCTGAAAGCCAGCAATTGCTTGGTTAAGGCTGCGCCACGGCGCGCGGCCTCGCGGATGTTGTCGACATATTCCGTCGAGTCGCCGTCAACGCGGTTTTGCAGCAGTTCGGCGCAGGCCGATACAATGCCGAGCAGGTTGTTGAAGTCGTGTGCCACGCCTCCCGCCAGCCGGCCCACCGCCTCCATTTTTTGCGACTGCCTTAGTTGGTCTTCGGTCTTCTTCTGCGCTGTAATGTTGCGCGCGATCGTGGAGGCCCCCACGACCTTTCCATCTTCGTCGTGAATCGGAGAGACTGACAACGAAACGTACAGCCGCCGCTTGTCTTTCGTGAGGCGGATGGATTCGAAATACTCGACGCGCTCTCCGTTGCGTACCTTCTTCAGAATTCCTGGGATCTCATCGATCCGGTCCTGCGGAGCAAGGTCTGTGATTGGACGGCCGATCATCTCCTCGGCGGAGTAGCCGTACATCTCTTCCGCACCTTTATTCCATTGGGTGACAATACCGTCAAGATTCTTGCCAATGATGGCGTCCTGCGAGGAATCTACAATCAGGGCAAGGCGATTTTGCGAATCTCTGAGTTCCCGCGTTTTCCTTTTCTCCAGCTCGGCATGCGCATGGCGCAAATCTTCTTCAATCTTTTTTCGATCGCTGATATCGCGGATCACGCTCAGGACGAAGATGTTCTCTCCGAGGGTGATCGGACTGAGACTGATCTCGACGGGAAATTCCGTACCGTCGCGCCGGCGTCCGTACAGGTCGAGCCCCGATCCCATGCGGCGAATCGCGGGACGAGCATGGAATTGCTCGCGGCGCTGGTCATGCTGCCCGCGCTGACGCTCCGGTACGAGTATCTCAACTCGCTGCCCGATCAACTCGTCGCGAGTGTAGCCGAACATGGCCTCCGTCTGAGAGTTGACTTGAACGATCACACCCTGACGGTTGACTTCCGCGACAGCGTCCGGAATCGCCTCCAGAATCGAGCGCGACAGCAGCGTTTCAGGCGCTATGTTCCGGTCGGATGACATGTGGCTTGCAAAATTGGAGAGAACAACGTCCGTCTTGTTACCCACTCTGGGACGGTCTAACCACTATACGTCATAACTGAACCACAATTGTCGAAGAAGAGTGGAGGCATCGGAAGGAATGGAACGCTCTAACCGCGAGAAAGAATGACGGATACTTTGTCCATGTGGCGGAATCCATCGGTGGCAATCGCTGCCAGCATCATTAAGGTCGCATTGTATCCGACATGCACGATGAAGCTTGCTGCCACAGATTCTGTTAGCGCGCGTACCGCCGTAAGTACGATTCCGACCAGAGTGATGACAAGAACCGCCGCCCACGAACGGTATTGCAAATAATGCATCATTCCAAACGGCAGAGCGGTGAGGAGCACCGCCGAGATCATCCCCGTCCGGCGAGCCAAAACTGGATAAAGAAATCCCCGAAAGAACAACTCCTCCATCAAAGGTCCGAGAGTTACGGCGAAGGCCGCAATCAAGTAAGCGTCGCGCGGATGAGCGAAGAACTCGTCGAATGGCGAAGTTTTCGGCATCGGCAAATATCGGCCAATCAGATCGAGAGAAATTGTGAACATGCCCAGCAAGCCGAGTACCAACACTCTCGTTCCTGGCGAGGGCCAGTTCCAGTGAATCGCCTTCCAGAAACGTACTCCATACTTGCTCTCGACGAGCATGACCATGAATGCGGCGACCGCGATGTAAGCGAGAAACTCTCCCAGCAGATCGAGCGCCGGCTTCTGCATCACATCGCGAAAGGTTTCGTGCGACCGCAGCAACAACCAGGCGCCTGTGATGGTCAGCAACTCAAAAACAAATATCGTGCCGATAGTCATGAGGGCGATGACCAGCACGTCCCACCCAGTCCACACGGGATCGCGCGGCCGTGCAGGTTCGGGAATTAACGGGAAGGAAACCGGCGCCGCCATGAACGTTTCGGGGGAAGACTGAGGATCATGGGCGAGCCCGCTCAGGTCTGGAGTTTCGGACTGCGGCGGCAGCGGCGGATTTTCCGGAGATGACAAAAAGAATCCTTAACTGGCAGCGGACGTTTGGGAACCGGAGGGAGCCTTGCCAAAGTATGCAGCCAGCGCCTGCCCCGTGTACGACTTCTTTACTCTCGCAACCTGCTCGGGCGTACCTTGAGCCACGATGCGTCCGCCATCTTCACCGCCTTCCGGCCCCAGATCGATGAGCCAGTCCGCGTTGCGGATCACGTCCATATTGTGCTCGATGATGATAATCGAATTGCCCAAATCCGTTAGACGATGCAGAACGTCGAGAAGCTTCTTTACATCGTCAAAGTGAAGACCAGTGGTCGGTTCATCGAGAAGGTAAAGCGTTTTTCCAGTTTGGCGCTTGCTCAATTCGCGAGCGAGCTTAATGCGCTGGGCCTCGCCGCCGGATAATGTCAACGCCGACTGTCCCAGGTGGATGTATCCCAAGCCAACGTCAACCATGGTCTGCAGCTTGGGTCGAACCTGCGGAATGTTCTCGAGAATTGGTAAAGAGTCGGCAACTGGCATCTCGAGCAGGTCTGCGATGGAGTAGCCGTTGTATTTCACCGCCAGCGTTTCCGAGTTGTACCGCCGCCCGCCGCAGACCTCGCACAGAACATAGACGTCGGGCAGAAAGTTCATTTCGATGCGGCGTTGGCCCTCTCCCTGACAGGCCTCGCAGCGCCCTCCTGAGACATTAAAGGAGAACCGTCCGGCCTTGTAACCGCGCTCGCGCGACTCGGGCAGCATGGCATACAAATCGCGGATCGCCGTGAATACGCCTGTGTAAGTCGCGGGATTGGAACGCGGCGTCCGCCCGATCGGTGACTGATCGATGCGAATAACCTTGTCGATATTTTCGGCGCCGGAGATGGATTTGTGATCGCCAGCTTTCTCTCGAGAGCGATACAGTTGACGCGCCAGCGCGCGATACAGGATGTCGTTGACCAGAGTCGATTTCCCGGAGCCCGAAACACCAGTCACAACTGTCATGACGCCCAAAGGAAACGCCACATCCAAATTCTTAAGATTGTTTTCTTTCGCCCCCAGTATGGTTAGCGCCGCGCCGTTGGCGTGTCGTCGTTCGGCACGCATCGCAATCGTGACCCGACCGGAGATGTAAGCGCCTGTCAGCGAGTTTGGATCGCGCATGATCTGCTCGGGAGTTCCCTGGGCGACGAGGCTTCCTCCGTGGCGTCCTGCGCCGGGTCCCAAGTCCACTACATAATCTGCACGCCGGATGGTTTCTTCGTCGTGCTCGACGACAAGCACCGTGTTGCCGAGATCGCGGAGATTTTCCAAAGCCGTGAGCAAGCGTCCATTGTCGCGATGATGCAGACCAATGGACGGCTCGTCGAGCACATAGAGGACGCCGCGCAGCTTGGATCCAATCTGGGTTGCCAGCCGGATCCGCTGGCCTTCCCCACCCGATAACGACGCTGCCGATCGATCGAGCGATATGTAGCCTAGGCCGACGGCGTGCAGAAACTGAAGGCGCTCCACCACTTCGTGCATGACGCGTCCGGCAATCGCGGCTTCACGACCCGCGAGCTTGATGCCTTGCGCTACGCCGAGCGACTTTGCGATCGGCATCTCCGTGAATTCCGCAATCGACATCCCATTCACTTTCACGGCGAGGCTCTCCGGTCGAAGCCTCTTTCCGTGACACGCGGGACACTGCGTCGCCGACATGTGATCCATCAGCCAGTCGCGATAGCCCTCCGAAGTCGACTCTTCGAGATTCTGCTTCAAATAGCCGAAGATTCCATGGAAGCCCGTCTTGCCGCCGCGCACCTGCTCTCCATTGAGGAGGAAATCCTGCGTCTTCTCGGGAAGCTTTTCGAAAGGTGTGCTCAGGTCGATGCGGCAAGCCGCCGAGACGATCTGCAATTGGTGAATCAAATTCTGCGACGCCGATCCCGGTCCTAGCCCCCCTTCGAGTAAGGGCTTCGACCAGTCTGTAATCACCTTCGCCGGATCGAAGTCGTACTTGCTTCCCAGCCCATGGCATTCTGGGCACGCGCCATACATGCTGTTAAACGAAAATGAACGAGGCTCGAGTTGCGGCACGCTGATCCCGCAGTCGGGACATGCGAGTTTTTCGGAATACATCTGTTCTTCGCCGCCGACCACCGCGACTTGAACCAGTCCGCCCGCCAGCTTCATCGCCAGTCCGACGGACATCTCCAGGCGATGTTCAATCCCCGGCTTGACGAGGAGACGGTCGATCACGACCTCGATGGTGTGATTCTTCCGCTTGTCGAGATTGATGGCGATCTCATCGTCGAGGCTGACCAGTTCTCCATCGATTCGCGCTCTCGTGTAACCGTGCTTGACGAGCGTTTCCATCTCTTTCTTGAATTCGCCTTTACGTCCGCGCACGATCGGCGCCATCACCATGACGCGGTCTTCCGGGGACAGGGCCATGACCCTTTGCACGATCTGGTCGGCTGATTGGCGGCTGATGGCGCGCCCGCACTTGGGGCAATGGGGCACTCCGATGGAAGCGAAGAGCAGGCGAAGATAGTCGTAAATCTCGGTGATTGTGCCGACGGTAGAACGCGGGCTCCGACTGGTAGTCTTCTGCTCGATGGAGATGGCCGGGCTAAGTCCATCAATTCCATCGACATCCGGACGTTCCATCTGGTCCAGAAACTGCCGGGCGTAGGCCGACAAAGTCTCGACGTAGCGCCGTTGACCTTCGGCGTAAATGGTGTCAAACGCAAGGGAAGATTTGCCGGAGCCGCTCAGGCCGGTAACCACAGTGAGGGTATTACGCGGGATCTCGACGCTGACGTTCTTGAGATTGTGCTGCCGGGCGCCCCGGACGGAAATCTTGGTAATGGCCATTATTGGTGCGGGGACACTCGCCTTCCGTAACGTCGACAGCCCACCAGAATTGTTCGAAAGTAGGAATGCACAGCTCTACTCCGTATCTTAGTCGTCACTAGCGCGGAGCGTCAACGCGGGTAGATTGAGAGATCGTCCGCGAATTTGCTCCGAATTTACGGGAGTTGGGCTGCAGTCGGGAAAATTTAAAAGGTTGGTTTTTCGTGAACTCGCTTATGATGCCTCTCGTCCTCTGCTTCACCGTTGTCGCCTCGGTCAGCTTCGGAGTTGTAGCCGCCTACGCTGCAGTCTTCGGCATCCTCTCGTTGTTCGGAACCTACGCGCAGGCAGAACCGACGGGGCCACGTCTGGTGCTCGTTCCCACGCAGACTCACGCCAGCGGCGACTAGGTCGCAGCGCCAGTAAATCATAGGGAATCATTCAAGGCATAGGTGTTTGCATCCGCGCCCTCCGCGGCATTCCTCCGCGAACTCTCCGCTTAAAAAAGCTCAACCGCAGAGAACGCTGAGACGACGCAGAGTCAGCTGAGAGATTCATAAGGAAGAAGCGACTCGTAACTCTAAGCCTGTTACGCTTCCTGCTGAGTACACTTACAATCAGCATGCCTTGCGCCGCCCCCAGATGATCACTCTCCAGACCATGAAAAGATTCTCCACCGCCGCTCGCATCACTCTCTGGTGCGTAGTGATTCTTGCGCTGGGAGAGACTCGTTTTCGGGGCGGCAACCTGGTTCTTGTTGCGGCGCGACTTGTATGACCTTGTCGATGCACAGGTGCAGCACCAAGCCGATGATTTGCAAACTGCGCTAGGCATGCAGAATGACGCGCCCCGCAAGGAAGCCGAGTCTGACTTCGTCCGCAAGACGGTCACGAATTTCTACGCTGTCGATCGCTCGCGCGACTACCTGGAAGTCTTCACCGAAAGCGGGGAACTGATCTATCGGTCCGGTTCTCTTGCAGGCCACGAATCCGAGCTGATGCCGGCGAGCGAAGTGAAAAGACCGCTTTCGCGCACGCGGCGCATCGAGAAACGCCCCTACCGCTTCCTGTTTGAAAAGCTCAAGACAGCCTCGGGGACATTCGTGGTGGAGATCGGCGCCCCGGCGGACGATGCCGTCAATACCTTGCACCGATTCCGGACGCACGCGCTGATTCTCGGTCCGCTGGTACTTCTCGTTGCAGCGGCGGGGATCTACACGATCAGCCGAAAAGCACTGTCGAGCTAAAGGCGCTGAACCATCAGAGATTTTCTTGGAGGCAGCCGAAGTCGAATCGCATCCGCTGAGAGTTCTGCAGGATCCAGTAGCTCTTCCCTCGCGTTGCGACGAGATGGCGTAACGGTGCGGTTCAAAAATCCGAAGCGCTGCCGTACAATATGTGAACCTTCCCGAGCCGGGATGGCGGAACTGGCAGACGCAGCGGACTCAAAATCCGCCGACCTTCGGGTCTTGGGGGTTCGACTCCCCCTCCCGGCACCAAGCCGCAAAACCATGCGGCTCAATACCTTACTTAATTGGTTGGATGCGGCGCAGACTGTTCGTCTTTCTTCTCACTATGCCCGAAACTATGCCCGTCGCGGATTTCTAGTCTTCCGATGGCTTCGGCAATGTCCGCCTGAGACACGATTGCGTATCGCTCGAATACGCTCCGAGTTCGCCAGCCTCCGATTTTCATAATCACACCCTCAGCCACTCCAGCCTTCCGCAAGTTCCGTGCTGCTGTCCTACGGAGATCGTGAAAGAGCAATCCCGGGATTCCAGCTTGCTCACAGGCCTTTGCCCAAGTTCCTCGAAAATCCCGGACTGGTTGACCATTCGAGCGAGTAAAGACGAAGTCGTCTGCTTCCTTCCCGAACACACAGAGTTTTAACAATTCGTGAGAGCGTTTGGTCATAGTGACCTCTCGACCGTCTCGGTTCTTTGTTGTGCCCGGTTCCAGGCGGATTGTCCGAGAAAGCAAGTCAACTTGCTTCACCCGCATGTTCAGGAGTTCGCTGATTCTCCACCCATACGTTCTGGCCGACTTCGACGATTGCCTGAAACCAGTTCTCGGTGCATGACCCGAACAGCTTCTCGTATTGCCCGTCCTCCAAAAATCCTTTCCGGATGTTGTTTTCAGCAAGTCTGGGGAAACCCGGAACTCGAACAACCTTCGGCGGGGTGGATTTCTGTCCCAGGTGGAACATGCGTTTCAGCGCTGCCAGTTCTCGGTTGATGGTAGCGTTCTTGGCCATCTGTCCCTGTCGTTTGTCAACGTATCGAGCTACAAGGTCACTGGAGACGTCAACCGCTCTCAAATCGCCAAAGAATGGTTTCAGGTGCAGCTTCCAGCGTGCCTCCAGATCGTCAAGCGACTTCTTGCCGTTGATGCGATAGTCCCTGAGGACATCGTCCGCTAGTTCGTCAACTCGGATTCTCTCAGTCTTCGGTCCCGAGAAATTGCCTGTCACAATTTCCCCCAGGCGCTGTGTGAGGAAGTCTTGCGCCTCCTTCTCGTTCGTCCTGTGAGTGCTCTCCCGGTACGGCTTGCCGTTCCGGTAATACTTCACCCACCACACGGCACTCCCTTTCTGGAGGTAGATACTCCCAGTCCCTCTTGGTCGTGGCATTCAATTCTCCTTTTGAGCGGTCATAGTTCGGTCATAGCGGCTTTGGAAACCCGCGTGAATACTGGGGAAACCAAGGCGCAGCGGATATGGAATGCAATGCGAGCGCCAAAGGTGGGAGTCTGTAACAGGTTGGAATGACGGCAGGATTCTTCGCTCGTCAGTATCAGAAAGATTTTCCGGGCTAGGTTTAAGCTATCGTCAAGGGGGTGGCCTGTGATTGAGGGATGGGACCCTCGTGGGAGAAAATTTTCACGAAACGGGTTTTCCGGTCCTCCCGCGCGGCTGAATGCGGGCCCGCCTTTCCGGACATCCATTCATGAAGAAAGATCGGGTGGCTTACAGAACCTTGTGAGAATGAAAAGTTTGGCACTCTGAAAACGTTTCATCTGCTGCGGATGAGTCGGAATAGACCGATTTTGTTGTACCCTGCTGGCATGCACATTGATCACGACGGTGCGCTTCTCACGACCGAAGCGGATGTTGAAATGAAGATTATCGTTCCGCTGTTGCGTGGTGCCGCCTACTTGGACATTCCTGAAGATTCCGTGAAGGCAAAGAAATACCTAGCTCCGACACCCTTCAACAGGAAGGCAGGCCAAACTTCTGGAAGCTATCCGGACTTCACCGTGTGGTTCCGCAGTTTTCCATGCCTCATTGTCGAGGCCAAAGCCCCGGATGTGGCAGTCGAGGTGGGTTATCACGAGGCACAGTTGTATGCGGCCTATCTCAACCAGAACTATCCTACGGGCATAAATCCTGCCCGGTCCATTCTGGCCACCAATGGCAAGCAATTCATGTTTGGTTATTGGGACAGCAAGCCTGTACTGCAAGGCGACGTTTCCGATCTACGACCCCAAACTAGCTCGATCACACCAGTTGAGAGACCTATGCGGTCGTCGCGCTCTCGAAGATCAGGCGTTGCAATGTCTGAACGCTTCCACTGCGAAGCGGTTCGTTCTTCCGGTCAGTCTCGCTGGGGGGCCAGCCCTACTCAGGGCGACCATTAAACCAAACAGGTTTGCTGCTCCCTTGGCGCCACTTTTGCAGCGGTATTTTTCGTCCTCTCAAGAATCTAGCGTAGAAGAAATAGTCGAGCGAGCGTATGTAAGCTCAGACGAAGTCACTGAGTATGACAAGATTTTGGAATCCCTTCTAAAAGAACGCACGGCAGCCAGACGCGGCAGCACGGTTGAGTACCTTCATCCCGAACGAAGCGGGGAAGAAACGCTTCAACGTACGATCGCCGACCTAGCGAAGCCGGGCACCCAGCGCGGACATCTTCAGCTAATTCAGGGCGCAGTTGGGAGTGGCAAGTCTCTCTTTATGGAGAGGTACAAACGAAAACTCCAGCCACCGGATGCTAAAGCGAAAACGAAGTGGGCAACAATAGATTTCAATAGTGCGCCAGTCACTCTCTCTGGTGCAGAAGGATGGTTGTGCCGAAGATTCATCGATTCGTTTCAGACCGAAAATCCGGACGTCGATTTTTCATCAATGTCTGTACTACGCGGCATCTATTCTCGAAACATTCTGATGCGCAGAATCCTCTATGACCAGCTTGAGAAAGTGTCTCCGGAAAACGCCGCAATACGCAAAGCCGAGGATCTTATCAAGTGGCAGGACAATGTCGAAGAGACCGCCCGAGGGATAGCGGAATACGTCATGGGCAGCAACAGACTGTCTCTAGTCGTCGTCATGGACAACGTGGATCGACTTGACCTAAGCAACCAGCTTGCTGCTTTTCAGCTTGCACTCTGGTTCATGCGAGTCACGAACGCTTTCGTAATTGTTCAGATGAGAGACGAAACCTATGAGCGGTTCAAAGACACCCCACCTTTAGACGCATACAGATCGGGTGTTGTTTTTCATATCAGCCCACCTCGATTTGTCGATGTCGTGAAACGAAGGCTTGAAATTAGCATCGAGTATCTGGCCAAAGCCGATCCTGAAGACCGTTATTACGAAATCGAAAGTGGCTTGCGTATTCGCTACACCAATCAGGATTTAGAGATTTTCCTTCGCCGTCTTTACATCGAACTTTTTGGCACACGCCGAAACATCGCGCGGGTACTTGAAGCCATTGCGGGCAAGGACGTGCGGAAAGCCCTTGAAATTTTCGTCGCGATTATCACCTCGGGTTATCTCAGTACAACCGCCATTGCTTCCAATACCCTCGGTGGGGGAGGAATATCGCTAAAGGAGCAAACTATTCTTCGTATTTTGATGCGCACAAACCGGCGTTTCTACAGCAAGGGCAGCGGATTTGTGCAGAATATCTTCTCCTACGACGAGAACTGTGTGAAGCCAGACAATTTCATGATTGTCGAGATTTTGTTTTTCTTGTTCAAAAACAGGAAAACGACTGGACGAATCAACATCGAGGGATACTTCACCTGTAAACAGATTGTCGACGAAATGCAAAAGCTCGGCTACCTTCCGGATGATGTGTTCCTAGGTTTGAAACAGTTGGCCCGGACAGACTTGGTAGTTACGGACAGGATGAATTCGATTGAGATCGATTGGAGCGATTCTGTCCGAATTCTCGCAGCCGGTTGGGTGCATCTTCGACTGCTCAGTGAAGAATTTGAATATCTCTTCGGGGTGATTCCCACTACTCCTATCCGAGATCAGCGAATCGCCGAACAGCTAGCCGAACTAGTTAGGTTTGAGTCAGAACGCGGCGAACTTGATTTTTTTCAGAAGTATCGTGCGGTTGACACGTTTCATCGCTATTTATGGAGCGAACGTAAAGCGACCAAGACTCCTTTTAGTGATGGCCCGGAATCAGGTGCAGACTACATTCTTAACCACATCCACGCAGCTCTAAGGCGTACTAAATATTCGTCGAGGACAAACGCCGCGGAAGTAGACCCACTCGACTTGTAGCGGGAGATACGATGTCAGAGCCGCGAGAACAGTTGAGAGAGCGACACTCCGAGCCCTTTAGCAATGAGTTCCACATTCAGAATCGAAACATTCCGCTTTCCCCGCTCGACATCCGCCAGGAAACTCCGATCAATTCCGATTTTCTCGGCCATCACGACCTGACTCCATCCATGCTTCTTCCGGAGCTTGCGAATTCGGTCTCCAAGGCGAGTCAGCAGGTCAGCAGGCTGACCCGGCATCATGGCCTGTCGGAGATTAACTACAAATCGGATTTACGCAACATTGTGCTAAGATGCGAAGCCTCTTTCTAGGTTCTTGATTTGAACCCCGTTCTCTGCGAGGAAGATGTGCACATGTGGGATCGACGCGCCTTTACGGGTCAGCCCCTCGAAGACAATCGGCTAACCGACTATCGCAAGCGGGTCAAACTGGAGAATTCGGTCGGCAGTCTCAAGGTGTTCTGTGGGTTGCTGGGACTGGGAGTGCTTTGCGTCCTTTCCCTACTGGCAATCCTGAGTGGCACTGAGGGAGGATTATTTGCAGGTGGGATGCTGGCAGTTGTTACGTGCTTTGGCAAATTCGCATTTTACGGTGTTTGCTTGTGGGGCCTCTTCGGACCTTGGCGGAACTACTCGGACCAGAACGGGAAGGAATGCTCCCGACGGAAGGAGATGCTTGCGCGAATCGAGCAGACCCGGATTGGTGGCGTAAACGCGATGAGGAGAAACTGCAACGCCAGACTGAACAAGAAGAGCTAGAAGCGAAGCGTGCTGATGCGAGGTATCATTCTGATCCCGATTGCCGGAAGAAAAGTCCTTAGCGCTCCCACCGATTCGCTCGCCGGATTTGACTCGTCCACTCCAAGGTAAGAAAGACCAAGAGACGCCGCTGTAACCGATTTGTCAGAGGTTCCGGCTTGTCTTCGCTGGCCGTTTTGCTAGACTTCCTTAGGTTTTTCCTTCCCCAGTATTCCGGGCCATTGAAGATGGCACTTGCCAATCGCCGTTTGCTGGCGCCTTTGGGATTCTTTGTAGGTATCTGACGATGAGGTAACTGCAAATTGGGAGACAACGAAAGAGCTCGCGACCAGGAAGTATTTCACTTAGAAGACGGAATCCCCGTTTTTCATACTCGACTCGATCAAATACAGGCTGAGCAGGAGGCCGCCAAGAAGCGCGATAAAGAGTTTCGCGAAGAGCAGCTTCGCCTGAACCGTAGGATGACTTTGTTTACTGGTCTGCTGGTGATTATTGGCGTTTTTGGCTTCCTGATCAATGCTTACCAGTCTCACATCGCCAAGCTCAATGCAGACGCGGCGAGCGACAATGCCGCATCTGCTAAGGCCCAAGCTGAGGCAGGGCGGGCGACTGTCGAAGAAATGAAGAAAAGCAGTACCGATACCCACGAACTCGCGGTTCAGGCTAAGAATCAAGCTGACCGGATGAAAGAACAGTTGCCCGAGATAAAAAAATCTGCCGATGCCGCCAAGCAGAGTCTTGCAGAATCCGATACGCACTTCCAGATTGAACAGCGCCCGTATTTGGTTGTGCGCGATGTGACGGTTCCTGAACTGAAGAGCCTCGATATGGGCGGAGACGCTCGCGCCATAGGCACGGTCGACAACATCGGCAGAGGAGTAGCTTTTGATGAGTTCGGCTATCAGGCGGTGGACGTCATAGATCTCGACATCACACAGTCTGATCACTCCTATGAAGAGCTCGCCCAGCCAATAGACATTTCATTTCATCGGAACGTCGGCGACATGATGGAACGGGCCGGACGCGGAGCAATAACCCATCCAGTTCGCGACATAGCTCCCGGTCGATCCGCTAATCTGGGAGCGACATTACCTCCCACCAGAAAAATAACCACTAACAACATGATGGGGATAATGTTTGGGCGAAGCTTCGTAGTGTTCATGGGAATGCTCAAGTACACATCCTTCGGGCAAACCCACGAAACTGAGTTTTGTTGGTTCACGACCAAACCCCAAGTCAACGAAAAAGAAAGCGACCCAAACAAGAAGGTGAACTACAATTGGGTGCTCTGTAAAGACCACAACACGATCCGATAGCACCAGCCCCTTCACGGATATTTATAGCGTAGCGCCGCGAACATCGCCCGGCTAGGCCCTCCAAATCCCCCCCTGAGACTGGAAACAGCGACAGCCAAAAACAATTATCTTTTGTTTGCTTGCGCTTAGGGATTCGCGTTCGCAGAGCACAAACTCCTGAATCGCTCCCAAAGCCCCGCAGGCGTTCAGTTTACGAGACTTCACGCTGCGTTTTAACCGGAGAAAACACGTCACGCCCGGATACCTCTTTTCTCTCTGCAAGTTATTGAAAGCGAAGCGGGACCGCAATCATTCCGAAAGGAGTATCAAACTCACTTGCGAGTCACTTCCCGCATTGGTGTCTTTCCGTGTCTTCTGGAGGATGAAGACAATTCAGACCCTTGAAAATAAAACTACTTACGGTAGATTGTCTTCTGTAATGAGAGAGAGAGTAGAGAGAGATTCTACATAATCACGTCGCTGTCGCCCTGAAGCGAAA
This sequence comes from uncultured Acidobacteriota bacterium, assembly GCA_963819455.1. Taxonomy (GTDB): domain Bacteria; phylum Acidobacteriota; class Terriglobia; order Terriglobales; family Acidobacteriaceae; genus Sulfotelmatobacter. The sequence continues at coordinate 1,055,445 of CAWFWF010000001.1, read as the reverse complement.
ACTGAAGACGATCCCCACTGGGGTGCGCGACACTCGCCAGTTTATTGGGGTTTCGCGGCTGGGCAGTGTCTTCAGTCGAATCGAAGACAGATGAGATGCCAGTCTCTGAGTTGCTGACCTCGTCTTCTAGAGAGCTCACCCGCGTGTAAAAGTGTGATTTGCCGCCAAGTCGGACGGCGATCTCTCCGTTGCCAGTCATATTGTTAATTGCTCGGTTGAAAATCTCAATTCCAAGGCGGGTGTAGTTAGTCTTGCGCTGTAGTTCTCGCTTCGTCATAGTTTTGCCGTTTGGAACATATCTCCGAATCAATTCCTCCATCTGGGCGACTGGGTTCTCGGCGATCACCGGGCTGACTGCTTCCCGGACTGCGACCTCGTACTGAAGGAAGTCAATTACCTGCTGGACGTTCTCCTTGGTGACCAAGTCTTGGTTCAGGAGAATCGCCTGCAACGGCATAAGTCGTAGCCCGTAGGTGTCGATTCTGTTCCATTCGGGCCTTCTCCGAATGCCTCATAGAACTGCTCTCACATCTTCTCAGCGGTTTCGTCCATTTTGAAGACAACCGGAGCAGCGGTCACCGAGGACACCAGAGCCTTCACCTCTGTGACCAACTCGGCGATTTCTTGGGGCTTGGGGTCAACCGGACGGGGAATTCGCTTGTCAGTGTCGCCAGCTACCAGAAGCAACCTGCTAAAGAATCCGGTGTCCTTGTGCTTAGCACTCCAGGTGGTGGTGAAGTCTTCAAGCGTGCTAGCGCCAATCAGCGACAAATACGCATTCCTCACGCTGAAGCTGTTTTTCGCAAGCGGGTGATCGTAGTCGTGATCCTCGAAGAGTTTATGAAGGGCGGCGATGCCGATCGAACCCGCGATCTCAGACTTTGCAGCAAGAATATTCATTTCGTCTAGGTAAAGAACAGTTGCCTTGGGTGTCTCGGGATTGCCGAGTTTTGCGACGACGCCTTCGGCTGACCCAAACCCCTCAAGGATTGACTGGTGCTTAACACCCACCTGCTTAAAGAGGTCTCTTGCCGCATTGTTCCCGGCAGACTTGCGAGTTCGACTACTCTTTCCGACAGTCACTCCGAAGAAGCGGGGTTCGGACGAGGCGCAATCCAGCCGAACGTAAGGGGAAACTGCATTCCCGAAATAGGTCGAAAATGAAAGCCAAAGAAAACCCTCGGGCGTCTCACGAATCGGCGAGTACAGGTCGACGAATTTCTTGGCTACACCTTGATGATGCCTTTGGGGAATGGCGGAAACGACGATTCATTTGCTTGCCTGGTCACTTGGTTCTCCTCGATCGTCTCGATAGTTTTTGGGCTTGATAGTCTCTTCCTTCTTCAGGACGACCACCTGGCCGTTTTCAAATTTGAGCGTTATCGACCCGTAGAAGCGTTCAGTTGCGAGTCGGCGGATTAGAGAGAAGGTTTCGTCCATTTGTTTGGGACCACTCTTTGAAGAGCGGATGGCTCTAAAAAGATGAGCCGTGTGTCGGGGTCCTTGTGGGATGGGATTTGGTGGGTCAGGGCAAGCAGCAAGAGCTCGCCTGCTCCGATTCCAGTTAGGGCTTGGGTTTGGCGAACGGTCAACATTTTTGGTAATTATTCCTTAATTGTGGGTGGAAGACAGTTCTTTCCCCCATCCCCTATTTAGACCATCAAAGATGGGTTTTCATTACAATAGGGAGGGTAGTAGTAGGGGTAGTAGGGAGGGCGTAATGGTCTAACACCCCCTTTAGATACTTTGAGACAGCGTAGTTGGAAAGTTGTTGTAGATAAATTAGCGCGGCGTTCTTATGTCCCATAAAAAGCAAAACCATGAATTCGATCGTGGGGGACGAGATACTCTCAATCAGAATGTGATGCTTCGACTATTTAGATTCCGCTAAGACTAGGTTTAGGACATAACACAGGTGATAAATTAGGAAGGCGTCACGCAATGGGCTTAATCTTAGTCTTATACTTAAAGCTAAATAACTTGGGGCGATGGGAGAATACTGGTGCGGTCTGTCGAGCATCCAAAGACCTTCCCCAAAAAAATCGAGCCTCAACGTGTCGCACCGGGCGATTTCTGAGCAGCGAGTCTTCCGGCAGTGGTTTTCCTAGAGCGAGCGGCAGAGTCGCGTTCTACCAGCTTCCCAACGCGGGCGCTGGGCATTCTGCGCGACATGCGAACGGTTTTCCCGCTCCTGCTGACGCGGACAATTCGCGCTCAAAATCAAGCACTTCCACGAATCCTCAACAACGTAGCTGGGAGCAAATGGAACAGCGCAATCGTTGGCGGTCACGCACGGAGCCTTATCGGCTTGCTTTTCAATCCTCCTCGCAGAGAACGGGGTCAGCAGCCCATCCTCGATCTCTGGCCCGAACGTGACCCTCTTCATCACCCTCGTGCCATTTACGCTGTGGTTCAAGCCCTGCGAAACTCCCCGTGCTCTTGATTCCCAGCAGTTCGGCCCCACCTTTTAGACAATCCATCTTTTTGAGGATGTTGTTTTCAGGAGAAAGTCATGAAGAAAAGTGTGTACATGATTGCAATGCTGTTCAGTCTGCTTGCAACTGTCGGAGCAACTGCCCAAACGTACACGGAGAGCCTGCTTTACAGCTTCAGTTCTGCCTCTGGAGGAGCCTCTCAGCCCACCAGCGGATTGGTTATGGACAAGTCCAAGAACCTGTACGGCGCCTCAAACGGAGTTGTATTCAAATTAAGCAGCTCTGTACTTATACGATTCTCAGCAAGGCAGGTGGAGATTCTACTCTAGTAATGGACGCTCCAGAACTCTCTATGGCAGCTCGTCAAGCGGTGGTCTTGGATACGGTTTTGTTTATAAGTTGACGAGTAGTAAAAAGCTGTCCGTGCTTCATCAATTCGGCAGAGTCAGCGGCGATGGCCTCTATCCCGCTGGGCCAGTGACACTCGATGCAGCGGAGACATTTACGGTACAACACCATCCGGCGGCGACGCGACGTGCAACTGCGGGACTGTCTACAAGGTGAGCTCGAAGGGAGTAGAGACGGTTTTGTACAAGTTCAAAGGCGGAATCGATGGCAGCTCTCCGCAGGCGAATGCGCTGCGCGATGGTAAAGGGAACTTGTACGGGACAACTGTTAGCAGTGGGAACGTAAACTCGAATGGAGTGATCTGGAAACTAAGTCCGACTAACGTTGAGTCTGTCGTCTACACATCGACCGTAGATTACACTGACGCCCAACTCAACTATCTCGTGCGAGACGCTTCGGGGAATTTTTTCACAGAAATGAACGGTTTCGATGACTTTGACAACGAAAACGGAGGCATGGTTCAAACCAATGGGCCAGTCTCCACATTTTATGATTGGTATTTCTTCTTCAATTCCTGTCCTCTGCCTTATCCAATCGGGGCGCTTCTGCTCAATGGGGGCACGCTGTATGGAACTGAGGTAGTGGGTGGAGCATATCTAGTCTGCGACGAGAATAACGGGATCTACCTGAATGGTGGAGGCGACGTCTATAGTTTCACGCCGACGCGTGGGCAAACCTTGCTGTACAGTTTTGCGGACCCATCTTCAGGTGGAACCGATGGGTTTTATCCGGTTAACGGAGTCATTTCCGACACAGCCGGAAACCTCTACGGCACCACGCAGGGGGGCGGACTTCATGGTATGGGCACCATATTCAAGCTGACGAAGAACTAGTGAGGCTGACAATGAAAAGTCGACTATTGCTCTCGTTCATAATCCTGGCGAGTTTTTTTGCCAGTGCTCAGACCTACACCTACAGCACGCTCTACAGTTTCAAGAGCGGCAGGACCAACCCTGCGTATCCACTCTCGCTAATCATCGACTCTTCCGGGAATTTGTACGGGACGGCTTTAGGAGGTCCCAACGGGTACGGCACCGTTTTCAAGGTGACTTCGAAGGGCGTCGAAACCACGCTCTGGGACTTCACTTACGGCGAGGTTGGACGCAATGGGGGCGGTGATCCGGGCCCGAATCTGGCCAAGGATACTGCGGGCAACCTTTATGGCGAGCTTAACTACGTCATTGACAAGCAGGACTTTGGTTCAGTATTTGAGCTAATTGCAGGCAAGAATGGATCGTACTCATTCTCCGTACATCGCGCACGACGGGCATCTTGGAGAAGTCGTTTATTCCTCAGGAGGTATTTTTTGGGTGGATTGCGACGATAGCGAAGGTTACCCTTGTTTATCCGCAAGTTTAATGGAAACGGTTAATGGGCAAACCAGCACCCTGTGGACCTTCGCTGATCCGAACAATTCTGCCGATCCACCTCAGGGAGGCTTGGTTGTGCGGGGTGGAAGTGTCTACGGCACTATGGCTGGAGATTACGGTGTAACGAGCTACGGATATGTTTACCAATGGTCGCCCACAGCGGGACTTTCTGTGTTGCACACATTTGACGGTATCGACGGAAACTTTTCCCAATGTGTTACGGCAAGATGCCGCAGGAAATTTGTACGGCGCGACCTATGGCGATGGGGCAAATAATGATGGCACAATATTCAAGATAACTTCAGCTGGTGCTTTCACTGTGTTGCATACGTTCCCCACCGGAACATACGGTCCTACCGGAAGCCTCACACTCGATTCGTCGGGAGCCATCTATGGAACAACTTATGACTCTGTGTTCAAAATCACCGCAGGCGGCGTCGAAAGCGTGATTTATAGCGGAGCTGTCGGAGCTGGCCTCGTGATGGACAAAACGGGCAACCTCTACGGCACAACGGCAACGGAGGCACAAATCAACTCGGTCGGTGTACAAGCTGACCAAGAAATAAAACGAGCCGCTGGAATATGCCTGAACTATGACCCGAATCTGCGAGGGAGGCACACTTTTGGTCCGTGGCGCAGCTTGCAACTCGTTGACGATGTGTTGTCACTGCTCGGGAGAGGGACTCAAAATCCGCCGACCTTCGGGTCTTGGGGGTTCGACTCCCCCTCCCGGCACCAACTTTTCCTACAGAATAAGCAGTTCAATGGTTGGCAGATTAGTGTATGGACTGCAGACCAACCCCGTCTGTCACGACGCGGAAGCCTTTGCGGTAAAGATCCCTGAAAAGTACCGGCGGTAGTAGAAGAACAAAACAAACCAGAACACTGTCACGACCAGCGCGCCCCCGATGCCTTCGTGATTGAGCAGCAGGTGGTAGAGCAAAATATTTACGATTACCGGTCCAAGAATCGTCAGCGCCAGGGGAACATAGCGATTGATCAGCAGCAGCGCGCCGCCAACCGCCTGCACTGCGCCGATCGCCAACACATAGTGGGACTGGAACAGAACCTGAAGAAACTGTCCCGCGAGGCCGCCGGGTATAGGGCCTTTGAGGAATTGCAGAAAGGCATTCAGGCCGAAGACGAGAAACATCAGCCCGAGCAGCAATCTCACGATCAGCACGACGATTTTCATGCGAATGTCTCCGGTAAAATTTAGTCGACTCAGGCTCGGCAGAAGCGCGCCAGGCCGACGGGCGAAAGCTCTAATTCTGCTAAGTGCCAGTACGCAATCGTGGACCCAACGAATACAGTTGAAGCCTCAGTGCAGGAAAAGATGCATGGTCGCCGCGGCGTCCTGATTTTACCGCCAATCACTCTCCAAGCGATCCTCTAGGTGCCGGAAATCCGCAGTAGAGCCTAGCAGAGTTCTCTCTCACTGTTTCAAGTAACGAAGCGCAACACATCCAGATTTAAAAGGCTTCGACTCAACCAACTTCAATTGCAATTTCCCGGGCAGGCTGACGCCGTCCATCAATCGTCTGCCTTCTCCGACAATGGTTGGCGTAACGACAAAACGATATTCGTCGATCAGGCCAAGCTCCATCAGTTGTGAAGGAACATCTACTCCGCCGACCAGAATATTTTTGCCCGGTTCTTGCTTCAGCTTAAGTATTTCGTCGCGAAGGTTTGAGCGAACGATTTTCGTATTTTTATCTTCACTGCTGCTTAATGATCGTGAAAAAACAATCCGGTTGAGGGAATCAAATGCCAGAGCAAATTCGTTCTCGGCTTTCGTCTCAGCCTGGCTTCTTGCGATATCAGGCCAATAAGGAACCATCAATTGGTAGGTTTTACGCCCGTAGACCAGCAGGCCGGCATCATCTCGCAAGAGGCGAGTGTAGTATTCCATGATCTCTTCATCCGGAACGAACTTGGAATGGTCGCAGCAGCCGTCGAGGGTAATGTTGATGGCGAAGATTAGATTTCTCATTTGATCCCCTTTAAGGTTTTACTCCTCATGGAATTCAGAATTTCTACTTTTATTCGCACCGCGTGATTGATTTCCCGTGTTGTCTTTGTGTTGTTCTGCCGCTTACTCTAGCTAGGTTTCGTTTGTTCCGCTAACGGGAAAGTGGCGATAAATGTCGGAAAAGGGTCACCCTCGTAAATCCATGTTCTTAGCCCCGAAGAATGTGGAAGAACTGCTACGTCTCTACGACAGCGATACGCCGGTGCTGGCATTTGCCTTCAAGAGGCGGACGGTCGAGGGCTGGACGCCAGAGCACAGTCATGTGCGCGGGCAACTCGTCGCGCTGACCCATGGGCTGCTCATCGTGGAAGCAGGAAGCGAACGATGGATGTTTCCTTCCCAGCGTTGCGCATGGATTCCACCAAATTGTAAGCACGCGGCGCGTTCTGCCGGAGGCGCTGCCGGCTGGATGGTGGACTTGTCTCCGGAGACGTGTCGCGGACTGCCTAAAACGCCCTGCATGTTCAACTCATCGGAGCTATTGTTCGCCATAGTTCAGCGTATGGTCGGTTGGGACCTCCGCCAGGCGCTCAACCCGGCGAAGAAGCACTTAATCACAACGCTTCGAGATGAGATTCGACAGCCTGCCCAGCAGTCCTTGCGTTTGACCATACCAACAGAAGAACGACTGGCAAGAGTTGCAGATGCTCTGCTGGATGACGTTGGGGATAACCGGACGCTCGACGCCTGGGCGAATGTTGCCGGAATGGCCCGCCGTACTTTCATGCGTGCGTTTTCGGCTCAGGCAGGCATGTCATTTGGCCGTTGGCGCCAGCAGGCGCGATTGTTTGCTGCCCTTGAGATGCTGGCACAAAACAAATCTGTCACGGAGGTCGCCGTCGCAGTCGGTTACGACAGCGTAAGTGCCTTCATCGAAATGTTTCGTACGATGCTGGGAAGCACACCACAGACGTACTTTCGCCAACAAGTTTTCACGATGAGACTAAAAGCCGGTGCGCTACGACGCAGCGGGCGGTCCGAACCATGTGGTTAGCGCGTCAAAGAGGTCCGCTCCGGTCCCGTTTCCTACCCAAGCCACATATCCATCGGGGCGAATCAAGATGGCTGCCGGAGCAGTGACTGGCCCGATCGCAGGAAGGTTCCATATACCTGCGCATTCGGCATCGATCAACTGAACACGATCTGCCCATGGCGCGATATCGACGGCGAGAGGCTCACCGAAATTGACCAACGCTGCCCGGGCACTGTGCAGCAGGCTGTAAACCCGCAGCGGACCGTTGGCCGTGATCAGGTCGAGGTCAGGCATGCGGCGGCCGACAAGCGGATGCCCCTCGCCGAGGTCGTAACGGATCCCAAGTCCGGACATCTCGGCAGCGATGCGTTTGCGTGGCTCCTCCATGCCAAGGAGTTCTGACACGATTTCCTGCAAGGCTTCCGTGCGATCATCCGTACGTTGCAATGCGACCTGCGCCATCGTCGTGCGCAATACGCGGGCCGCAATCGGATGGCGCTCGACGTGGTAAGTGTCGAGCAAGCCCTCAGGCGATATTCCTTTCACCACTTGAGCCAGCTTCCATCCCAGATTGACTGCATCCTGTACGCCAGTATTAAGGCCTTGTCCGCCTACTGGAGAATGCACATGTGCGGCATCGCCAGCCAGGAAGATCCGGCCCTTGCGGTAAGCCGCAGCCTGCCGTGACGTGTCGCTGAATCGGGAAATCCACGTTGCATTATGAATTCCGTAGTCTGTTCCACATACAGCGACGAGTGTTTCTCTTAGGTCACCCAGCGTCGGCTCGGTCGTGGCGCCGACATTCTTCTCAGTCACCATGACGTGTATGGGACCTTCCTTGGCAAAGACTACCTTGCCGTCGCAAATTTCGTACTTCTCCCTGCCGAAGGCGTGGATACCAAGTGCGGTGCGATGGATGCCTAATGGCGGCTCCTCCGTCATCTCGGCCTCGGCGAGAATGCTGCTGGTTGTCGCATCCCATCCCGGAAACTCAATGCCAGCGGTTTTTCGGACCACACTGCGTCCTCCATCGCACCCGACAAGATACCTTGCCCGCAGCGACGCACCATCGGACAGTTCGACGGTGACGCCAGTGTCGTCCTGCGCGAAACCCGTTATTTCACGGCTGCGATAGATCGGCACGGCCAACTCGGTGACCCATCCAGTAAGAATGCGCTCAATATGTTTCTGCCGCAGCGCCAGGCCGTAGTTGTGCCGGGTCGGAAAGTCGCTGATGTCAAAATGCATGACGGCAAACCCCGTGACCTGGGCTTTTTGTCCTTCGGCGAGGAAACGGTCCACGATTCCGCGCTGATCGAGAACCTCGAGAGTTCGTGAGCTCAGACCGCCGGCACGCAAACCGGCAAGATCTTGGTTCGGGCGGCGTTCGACAATGGCTGCGTCGACGCCTGCCAGCGCTAGCTCGCCTGCCAACATCATCCCGGTCGGTCCTGCTCCTGCGATTACTATGGCGTGCTCGTTCATCGTGCTCCCTCCGTATTTTCTGTGTTTGAGCCGACGATGATGCATCACGACACGGGTCTTGCCGCAAGTCCCCGGGTGCGTAATAATCTAGAAGTGGGGAGGGAATTACTCCTCTTTACATTCGACCAACTTTCGAGCTATCGCTGCTTCAACTTCTTCCACTCCCCCTCGCGATTAAAGGAACCCGCCTCCGGTTTGCGCACGGTCTCCCAAGGAGTTCACCACATTAGGAAGAATCGAGGGGCTGGAACTTACCTGGAAGCGGTAAGTCATTGAGCTCGAGGCATATGCCGTATTTTGTATGTACGGTTTTGTATTGCAGTCGGCGAATGCGGTGTCGGGAAAACGGGAAATCGAGATCGCCACTGGCGTTAAGATCCCCATTGCGGAGCCCAGGAAGCCGTCAGAGCGACGATCCGGGTGCGGAGCGGAGACAATGTCTGTCGAATGAAAATTTGCAGGCTAATGCGCTGCAATTGCGTTCTACGAACTTTCAACGACTTGCGCGGGATGTTTTGGAACGGGGCTTCGGGGGACGTTCCGTCGATCGACGAGTGCCGAGCTTTTGGATTGGCTGATTTCGCTACTCGGACCTGTCGATCACTGCGGTTCCACCAGTAATTCGAGGTCGTACGCCCCATCCTTTCGCAAAAACTGCGAAAGGATGGGGCATCACGCGGCAAATTACTTTGAGGTGAGGAAGATCGGCTTATATCCGATTGGGACTGTACTTCCGCTGATGGATTTTTTCACTCCCGACAGATCCGTTTGATGGTTGTACTTTGACGGATAGCTGTACTTGGAAGTGGTGCAAACGCTTTTCTTGCAGGTCTGCTTTGTATCCCAGACGATCTGCCCGTTATCGACATCGCATGTGTAGACCGTGCCGCTAGCCTTGCAAGGACTGATGGTGTGGCCGATGAGCCATCCTGCGACTACGTCCCACGCAGTGCCGGCATCATTGCCCTGCATGTTTTTATCCCACGTGTAGAGATACTGACGTTGAAGGCCGACGCCGGCGCGCAGCGCGATGGATCGTGCAGCATACCCAGCAAGTTCGTCCTCATCATTGAGATTGTCTTCGGGTTTTATCCCGTGCTCGTCGTCCCAAACGGGAAGATTGCTGATGTTCCTTTTCTTAGTTTCCGCCGTCAGATCGTCGTACATCGCGAGGAAAGATTCCGGGACAACATTCGGGGAATCGTTACCCTTGCCGCGCAGATGAGCATTGACGATGTCGAAGGTAGCGGCTCCGCCTGCGGCAAGGAATCCGTCAAACCAAGTCGCCATAGTCGTACCATGCGCGGCCGGGCTGAGGATTTTGGCGGCCGGGTCGGTCGAGCGGATGATGGCGGCAGCGTCCGACGTCATCCGCATAATCTGGTCGTTGTTGCCGGCCCAGAAGCAGGTGCAGTCAGGCTCGTTCCACAGTTCGTAGTAGGCGATCTGCCCCTTGTAACGCTTTACAAGGGCGGTGACGAAATCGGAAAAATTCTTATCCGTGCCCGTTCCATCGCTCTTGACGTCTGTCGGAACGGAGCAGCTGTACGCCCCAGTCGGACCACAGGGACTCTTTGGAGGGATCGACCCGGCCCACTTGGGTGTGTCGCCAATTGTGTAAATGATATCTACATTTTGGGCTTGTGCCTTGCTGATCTTGCTGTCGAGTTCGGACCAATCGTACACACCCTTGGAGGTCTCGATCTGACCCCATTTCACGTTGTCGTCCCAAAGGCGAATGCCTCCGAGAGTCGCAACCTGCTTCTGGCCGTCGGTGGGAGGCCAGGTTCTGAAGCTATTGAAATCCGCGCCAAAGAAGGACTGTTTGATGGTCGCGCTGCTCGGTGTCGACGAGGCCACTGCATCTGCTTGCGCTTTTTCCGCGGGCTTGGGGGCAGTGACCACGAACGATACCTGGTCGAACTTGCCAGGATTCTCGACGCTTTTCGCCGTCACCGTTACGACGGTGTCGGTCGTGACTTTCGGGGCGTGATAAACGCCGGACTGGGTGACGGTTCCAGCGGTCGCGGACCAGTGTACGGCCACGTTCGGAGTGTTTTTTATAAGAGCGGTCAACTGCAGAGTTTCAGAGGACGTCAGGGTGGAGACGTCGGGTGTGATACTGACTGCGATCGATGAATTCACAGCCTGGCTCAGGCAAAAGCTGGATAAGAACGTGAAGGCGAGCGCAAGCACTGCATTCACACTGGGGGTGTGTGACCTCATAACAAATACCTCCAAAATATTTTAGAAACACCGGGGATGTCGCCAGAAGATCCAAGTGCAATCTAAAGACGAATCGGTACAAACACACGGGACAAACCGACCGACCTCCCGCAGAGTAAACGAAGAATGCAGGCAGTATTTACTCAGAAGTGCATGGCGTGGGTGAAGTGCATTACCAAAGTTCGGATTCGGGAACGGATGTATGAAATGAATATGGAAGCAACGGCGAGATGTGCCAGCTTCAGCAGATAAGTAGTTTTGTCTTCATCGCCATTAACCCATCCCCTGGCTCAGCGGTATACTCCCCCAATGCTTGAGAACGCTTTGCGCGCATCCACGATGAAGGATCCGGTCACCTGGCTTTATCCCCCGATTGAGCCTTACAAGACTGGCATGCTCAAGGTCTCGGATGTCCATGAAATCTATTTTGAAGAGAGCGGCAATCCTTCCGGGAAACCTGTGATTTTTTTGCATGGAGGGCCCGGCGGCGGCTCCGATGCCAAGCAGCGTCGCTTCTTTCATCCCGCGAAATACCGCATTGTGAATTTCGATCAGCGCGGTTGCGGCAAGAGCAAGCCCTACGCATCACTCGACGCCAACACCACGTGGGATCTCGTGGCCGACACGGAGAAAATCCGCGAGCATCTGGGCATTGAACGGTGGCAGGTGTTCGGCGGTTCCTGGGGATCGACGCTGGCGCTCGCTTATGCGCAAACACATCCCGAGCGCGTGACGGAGCTTGTACTGCGCGGGATCTTTCTGCTGCGCAAGCAGGAAATTGACTGGTTCTACCAGCGCGGCGCGTCGGTGATTTATCCCGATGCGTGGGAGCCGTATCTCGCACACATTCCCGAGGCGGAGCGCGGCGACCTGCTGACTGCCTATTATAAGCGGCTGACCAGCGACGATCCCGCGGTGCGGCTAGCGTCGGCGAAGATATGGAGCGGCTGGGAGGGATCCACATCGAAGCTCTTGCCGGATGCGGACTTCGTGGGCCGCTACGAAGAAGACGAGTTTGCCCTCGCCTTCGCGCGCATCGAGGCGCATTATTTTTTCAATAAAGGATTCTTCGAGAGCGACGACCAGTTGCTGCGAAATGCGTCGCGCATCCGCCACATTCCGGGAGTGATTGTGCAGGGTCGTTACGACGTCGTCTGTCCGATGGAAAGCGCGTGGGCGCTGCATCGCGCCTGGCCCGAAGCGGAACTCATCATTACTCCAGATAGCGGACACAGTGCGTTCGATCCGCCGAACTGTCGCGCCCTGGTTGCGGCGACGGATAAATTCGCAGGCTAATGATTCGCAATGCTGCCCGTGAAATTCTCTGCCATCGATCGATAAGGATATGAGAACGATCTCCAGCCAAGAGGTGCTTCACGTCGATTCCGACGTGTTGAAGAACCTCAAGACCCATGCTTCCGGGCCTGAGGGCAAGCTGCCTCTGACCCCGGCAATGCTGCTCGCCCAGCCGTCAGGAAATCTCTTTGCGCTGAGCCAGAATGCGGGAATGGGTTGGCCGGCGGAGAGGCTTCTCGATCCGGAATTCCTGATTTTGAGCACGCATGGCGGATTGCGCGCCGAAGATGGAACGCCCGTAGCGCTCGGCTTTCACACGGGTCATTGGGAAGTTGGACTTCTGGTCGCTGAAGCCGCACGCGAGTTGCGCCGCCAGAAGGCTATCCCTTTTGCAGGAGCATGTACCGATCCATGCGACGGCCGCTCCCAAGGCACGGACGGCATGCTCGACTCGCTTCCGTATCGAAATGATGCCGCGATGGTGCTGCGCCGCCTGATGCGATCTCTTCCCACGCGCCGCGGAGTGATGGGCATCGCGACCTGCGACAAGGGTCTCCCTGCAATGATGATGGCGCTCGCGTCATCGGGAGAACTGCCCGCGGTTTTGGTTCCCGGCGGCGTCACGCTTCTTCCGGAGCAAGGTGAAGATGCCGGCAAAGTGCAAACGATTGGCGCGCGCTTCGCGCAAAATGAAATTTCGCTGGAGTATGCCGCCGACGTGGGCTGCCGCGCCTGCGCGAGTCCTGGCGGAGGATGCCAGTTTCTTGGAACGGCCGCATCGTCTCAGGTCACGGCGGAAGCTTTGGGGATGGCTTTGCCGGGCACCGCGCTTGCGCCCTCGGGCCACGCGCTCTGGCTGCAGAACGCCACTCGATCCGCGCGCGCTCTTTTACGGCTGCATCAACTCGGAATCGGAATGCGTCGTGTCTTGACCGATGCCTCTCTTCGCAATGCCATGGTGCTGCATGCGGCGTTCGGCGGATCGACGAACATGCTGCTGCACATTCCGGCCATTGCTCACGCTGCCGGTTTAGGCCGGCCGCGGGTCGAAGATTGGGTTCATGTCAATCGGCAAGTGCCCCGGTTGGTGGATGCGTTGCCCAATGGACCGACAGGCTTTGCTACGGTGCAGGTTTTTCTGGCGGGCGGCGTTCCTGAAGTGATGCTCAAACTCCGCAAAGCCGGACTATTAGACTGCACCGCGCTGACTGCCAGCGGAGAGTCGCTCGGAAGCAATCTGGACTGGTGGGCCGATTCGGAGATGCGACGCGAGATGAAGGCTCAACTTCGCGAGCGCGACGGCATCGATGCCGATGACGTGATTATGTCTCCTGACAAAGCTCGCAGCCGCGGCCTCACGCCAACCGTATGTTTTCCGGTGGGCAATCTCGCTCCGAAGGGATCGGTCATGAAAAGTACATCGATCGATCCATCGTTGATTGATGAGACGAATATCTATCGTCACGTCGGACCAGCGCGAGTGTTTATCACGGAAGCCCAGGCCATTGATGCAATCAAGTGCGGTGACCTACGTGCCGGAGATGTAGTTGTGCTCATATGCGGTGGTCCGCTCGGAGCCGGCATGCAAGAGATTTACCAGGTCACTTCAGCGCTGAAGACTCTGCACTACTGCAAGAACATCGCGGTCATCACCGATGCGCGCTTCAGTGGAGTTTCGACTGGAGCCTGTATTGGCCACGTCTCTCCCGAGGCGCTGGCAGGAGGGCCGGTCGGCAAAGTGCGCGACGGTGACATGATTGAGATTGTCATCGATCGCGCGAAGCTACATGGCTCGATCAATTTAGTAGGAGAAGGCGGGGAGCGGTTCTCGGCAGCAGAGGGCGAAACTCGACTTGCCAAGCGAAACTTGCGCGACGACTTGGCGCCACATCCGGCGCTCCCGGACGACACACGCATCTGGGCCGCGCTGATCGAGGCCAGTGGCGGAGTTTGGGGCGGCTGCGTCTACGACGCGGATGCCATTGTCAAAGCGGTGGCCCCAAGCCATCGACTGCCGGAATAACTTTCGTTCCTGGTTCCCGCGCCGGCCTGCTACCGCGTTAATCGTAGGACCTCACATCATTTCTAGTAGAAGAACAACTACTCGTGAAAGGAATGTCATCTTTCCCGGCCGAGAGGTGAGATTCGCTCACCGGTTGCAGTCAGGGAAGTGAGGAGGCCAATATGTGGCGAAAAGAGATTCTGTCTTACTGGCCGTTGCCCGTGCTTCTTTTTTCGATCTTCCGCAGAGAATGGCACAAATATCAGGAGATTCGCTCGCCGATTGCGAGGTTTCGTGACGCCGGGGCACTCTAGGATCTTCGGAGCCAGGTCGGCAGACTAGCTGTCCGACTCGGGCACTCTCTCCTTCGAATCGGGAGGAGATTTGAGTTTTTCCAAATCGGACAAGTAGCAGGACTCGTGAACCGCTCGCCCCTGTTCATCGACCTTGCAATTCTCGAACGAAACGGCGATTCCGCACACGGGACATGCCATTGAATCCTGCGCCATACTTTCGCCCTCGTTGACCCCAAAAACTGGTTGCTATAGTAGCACTCGGCACCGAAGGGGTCGCACCAGAAGTAGTGCCATTCCGGAGAGAGAATAGGCCTTTTCCCGTATGGCCGCGACGGCCTTACTTTGTCAGATTGGACGCACTGCCAATCCGCTTCAAGGGAGGATCGAATGTACGACACCCAGTTCGTTGAGGCTATCTGCAGAAGCTTTGGGCAGGAACAAAAGAACTCACGCCGGGCGAAAGTCCTTCTTGATCTTCTACAAGCGGTCGTACTCGAGGATGTGGAGGAAATCCAGCATCATCTCACCGTCATTGTGCAGACGGATCACCGACACGCAATGCAAAAGGCTAATTAACTTTGAAGGGCGAAGGAGTCCTTATCCCTTTGCGAGTGTGGAGATTTCGTGCACGGCCCGATGTGCCTGATCGATAGCCGCGTCGGTGTAAGCAGAGGCTCCCGCATCCGAGTTCGCAATCGCGATGCGGCCGAAGGGCTTGCGACCGACGACCCATGGTTGCTGACCCTCTTTCCATTCCGGATCAAATAGTGAGTTCCCCTCATAGGCATAGCCGTGGGCCCAGCGATTGACGGTAATTGCTTGGATGTCGCGGGCCGGATCGAAGCCTCCGGCTGAGAGCATCCTCCCAAGCTGATCTCGAATGTTGCGTTCGAAAGTTTCGAAAGGTGTGGACATTAATTCATAACGTCCTGCGCGATGCTGGTCGCGTTCGGAAAGCCCCGGTTGGCACGGCGTCCGAAGCATAAAGAGGACCATGGGATCCTCTGGCTTCTTTGGAAACTGATACTCCCCCAGGCTCACCGGAAAATCGAGAGCCGTATAAGTGTGGAAGGCAGCGGGCGCCACGATTTGATGCATGCCGAGTCTCTGAAACGCCGTCCAATTCCGAATCGCAACATGCGTATAAATCAGCGGCGCCTTCACCAAATAGTGGAGAGCCTCCTGCTGCGGCTTGGGAAGCTCGGGACACAGATAGGGAATCATCGCGTTGTAGCAAGCGAGGACGCACGACTTTCCGGATACTGAATAAATTTTGCCGCCGCGAGCGTATGCGACCTGTACCTCGCCTCCCACGTTTTGCGCGTGAACGGCGGTGCTGTTGAGGCGCAGGCGAACGGGATGGCTGGCATCATCGAGCGTGCGCGTAGTTTGCTCGCGCCGTCACAATATCGTCCATTGTGTTTCCGGGCAGGGATCCGGGAATCAACCTGCGAACGAGCATGCGCGCGATGGACGCATTGCCGTCGGGAAAGTGAAAGATGTACGGCTCTTGCTTTTCCGGAGACCGACCAACCTCGTCGGCCAGCTTCATTCCCTGAAATCCGGGATAGCCGACGTCGTAGTCGTCGCCTGCCTCGAAGCAACTCAGAGCCGAAACGGCATCGATGCCGACAGCCCAGAGATCATGCGTCCGCGTCTGGAAGAACGGAAGTACGTCAGGAGTCAGCTTGACGATCTTTGTCAGAAAATCCGCGTAGCTGATTTTCGCGAGCTTCGCGCGCTTT
This sequence comes from uncultured Acidobacteriota bacterium, assembly GCA_963819455.1. Lineage (GTDB taxonomy): Bacteria > Acidobacteriota > Terriglobia > Terriglobales > Acidobacteriaceae > Sulfotelmatobacter. Next base: position 1,039,177 of record CAWFWF010000001.1, on the reverse strand, counting down.
TGCTCGCGTGAAAGTCCCAGGGAGATAGTCTGTCTTGTCGCTATACACGCTGGCGATGTCTTTGCGGGCCGCGTCCGAAAGAGGAGCCTTGGCAAGAAATTCGGGCCAGGGAAGCGAGCCCATGCCTTTCACAAGCCGATCCTGGCCGAAGGTCTCGCTGTCAAAGAAAGCCGCGGTCCCCAACTTGAGCGAGTTATAGAGTTCCTGATCGTAAGCTTTGTAGAACCGTTCGGTATCGATCCCCAATTCTTTCAGCAGGCCTTTGGCGACCTTGCTGTAGCGCGCAGGACCCTCAATCGATTGCGTTCCGCCGTAGCTCAGCAGCATGCGGTTGGCAGCGGTAAATTCGTTACGCTTCGCGTGCCCACCGAAATCATCATGATTGTCGAGGATCAGGATGCGCGCACGCTCCCCGGCCAGCTGGCGATAGAAGTAGGCCGCGGAAAGTCCGCTGATGCCTCCTCCGACGACGATCAGGTCGTACGTTTCTGCGGTTTTTTCGGGAGTTCCCAAGCTCTGCCATGTATCGCCATCGCGCAGCCGGTGGGCAAAGTCAAATGTTCCGTCATGGTTGCCGCGCATTCCGGTGAGGGCTGGGGGATAGTAGCCGGGAGATTTTTCGGGATCGGGATCATTCGAAGATAGCGCCGCGACGAGATTCGGCGCAGCCAGCATGCCCGCGCTTACGGCGACTCCGTTCAGAAAGTCGCGACGCGAGATGGGGCAGCCCATGCCCAGGATTCGGTCTTTACTCGTATCTGCGCGCTTCCTGTCGGCTTTGCTGTCAGACATGAGGTTTCCTGAATGTCGACGCGGAAAAGCAGTGCCGCGATCTCTACCGATAATCCACTAGCGGAATTGGAATCCGGGTTTGAGCCCGCAACGAATCACTTTCGTCTGGTCAGGATTTACCGTCGCGCTGCAATTTGCCCAACTTAACAGCATGGCGGGTCCCAGAGGAAAGAAAACCCGCTGGCCATTCACATCCGCTTCCACGGTGATTCCTTCAACTTTGGCGGGGAGGGTAAAGCTGAGTTCTCCGCCGAAAATGACGGGATAGAATTCATGTGCGACATCCGTGGGCATTGTGTGGAGAACTTCCGCTTCCAGCAGGAACGTAGCGGTCTCGGACCAGTTGCGCGCGGAGACGGTGATGATCTGACCGCCCTGTGTTGACCTTTCCGACTCGATCTTGGTGAAAGGACAGGGTCCGGCAATGCACGAAACGCGCGCATCGCGGAACTCGTTACCTACTCCAGCGTCGAGGGTGGTCGCGCCCAAGGCGGCTTTCCACTTGCCGTCGGGAGAACAAGGATGCTGGTTCTTGCACGGGACATTCCCGCGGTTTTCGACTTGGAACGTCTTCACGGCGCTGCCAATATTCACGCTGGTTGTCGTCTTTACCGAGTAGCGCACCGTGACGTTGGAAACATTCGTTGGCGGGTGGGCGGCATCCGCCGCGCTTTGGGTACGAGGCAGCATGCGTACCAGATAAATCTTGTCGCCAATGAACTCGCGCTGCTCGACGAACCCATAGTCGGGATGTCGGAACTCGAGCAGGATCGGATCGCCGCGTTTGGCTCCCTCATGCAACGGAATCAGGAAAAGGCCGGAGGAATCCGACTTCACGGATTGAATTTGCAGGCTATCGATGGCCGTAACTTCGACTCCGGCGATTGGCCGTTCCTTGCGTGGATCGGTGTCCTGCACAAGGATCGCGCCCTGCAAAACGATCACCTTATGCCGGAGACGGGAGTACCATAGCCCACTGCCGAGGATGCCGATGCAAATCAGCGCGGTGATTCCCCACGATATTGTTCGTTTGCGGTTCACGCGATCACGCGTTTAAATTTAATATGAACCACGGCGATTTAAGCAAGGACCGCCGCTTTGGGGTGGAAAGAACGAGCATATTTTTGTGTCGATAAGCCAAGGAAGGTTATCTAAAGCGCTAAGCCGCGGATGACGAACGATCACGCCAACCGATTGTCGCGCAGAGAGTTGCTCCGGCAGATGCTGGCCGCGGGCGTATGCGCCCCGTTCGCTCCCGCGTTACTCGGCCAAGCGCCTGCACAGCCCGGAATGCCGCAAGATCTCCCCGCCGGAAAGTATGTGCTGTCGGCGGAGGATGATCAATTCCTCAATGAAATCGAAACCGCCACCTGCCAGTACTTCCTCGACCAGCAGAATCCGAAGACCGGGCTGATTCAGGATCGCTGCGATCTTCGCGGCGGACAACCGGGAGTCGTCGCCAGCACGGCAGCAACCGGCTTCGGACTCACCGCCCTTTGCATCGGCGAGAAGCGCGGATTTATCACCCGCTCGGCAGCACTGGAACGTCTGTTCGCAGCCCTCAACTTCCTCTGGAAGAAGCTTCCCAATCATCGCGGATTCTTCTACCACTTTGCCAACATCAATACGGGCGAGCGCGTCTGGGAATCGGAAATCTCGTCGGTGGATACCGCAATTCTGCTATGCGGCGTCCTGACGTGTCGGGAGCATTTCCAACATCCCGCGGTCGAGAAGCTGGCGAACCTGATTTTTGAGCGGGTGGAGTGGACGTGGGTTGCGGAAGACACAACCCTGCTTTCTCACGGATGGACGCCGGAGATGGGCTTCCTGCCTTCGCGTTGGGACTACTACAGCGAATTGATGATGATGTACTTGCTGGGAATCGGATCGGGATCGCATCCCATCAAACCGGAAGCCTGGAATGCATGGAAGCGACTGACGTTTGAGTACGACGGGCTGCGCTACATCGGGTCGTTCGCGCCCTTATTTGTGCATCAGTTTTCGCAGGCGTGGTTCGATTTCCGGGGCAAGCGCGACAAGTACGCGGATTATTTCCAGAATTCGATTATCGCGACCGAAGTCCACCGCCGGTTTTGCCTTGAACTGAGCCGGCAATTTCCCGACTACAACGAAGATCTCTGGGGAATCACCGCTTCCGATTCCGTGAACGGCTATGTAGTCTGGGGAGGGCCACCCGCTGTTGGTCCGATCGATGGAACGGTAACTCCAAGCGCCGCCGGCGGCTCGCTCACCTTCATGCCGGAACGTACCTTGCGGGTCCTGAAGAACATCCGCACACATTACGGAGCCGCCTGGAGCAAGTACGGCTTCGTAAACGCTTTTAATCCGCTCAAGAACTGGTACGACCACGACGTAGTCGGGCTCGATACCGGAATCACGATGGTGATGGCGGAGAATCTGCGCACCGGATTCGTGTGGGAGACTTTCATGAAGACTCCCGAGGCGCAGCGCGGCATGCAGCGCGCCGGACTTCTCAAGTATTAGTCATTGGCGCGCGCAGATTGGCCTTTGCGCACCAACCGTAAGTCCCGATCCTTCATCAAAGAACGCGTTCCAAGAGCGAGATTTTCAGTGTAAGATTCGGTGAACTCCGGTCGCTGGAGCTCGGTGGCGACTTGTCTCCGGAAGATGTCTCGGTAACACCGAAAAGCTTGAAAATAAGGGCTTTACACCGATGACGGATCGGCGAACCTTTTTGAGCAGCTGGCGCGAACGGCTCTCTGCCCTCCGCAACGTCCCCGTAGTATTGCGCATTGTCTGGGACTCTGGCGGAACGGTGGTCGTGCTGGGGGTCGTGTTCCGCCTGATCGCCTCGCTGCTGCCGCTCGCCATTGCATGGGTGGGCGCAAAGCTGATCATCGACGCGGTGGTGCGGATCGTCACTACCAGTCAGCCAGTCACGCCGCACCTGTGGTATCTCGTTGCACTGGAATTCGCGCTCGCCGTCCTGAGCGGCACCGTCAGCCGCATCGTCGATTATTTTGATTCACTCCTCGCCGACAACTACATGCGGCACGTCAGCATACTGGTGATGAAGCATGCCGCCGAACTGGATCTGCTCGCCTACGAGGATCCTGTTTTCTACGACCGTCTGGAGCGCGCGCGGGTTCAGGCCACAGACCGACTGGGCATGATTCAGTCGATAGGCCGCCTCATTCAGCAAGTGGTTACGACGATCGCATTTTCGGTTTCGATCATGCTGTTCTCGCCTTGGCTGCTGTTGCTGCTGATTGCGGGAGTAGTTCCGGCTTTTTTGGGAGAGAGTCATTTTGCATTTCTGGGATATGCCAAGAATTTCCGACAGACCCCGGTCCGTCGCCAGCTGGACTACCTCCGCGTGCTGGGCGGAAGTAAAGAAGCGGCGAAGGAACTGAAGCTCTTTGGTCTGAAAGATTTTCTTACTGGGCGCTTTACTAAACTTTCAGATCAGATCTACAACGAAGATGTCGGCCTCGCCCGTCGAAAGATGATTGCCGGCGCTGTGCTGTCCCTGGTGGGCACGCTTGGTTATTACGGGACTTATGTCTACGTGATCTGGCGGACGGTCAGCGGCGTACTCAGGCTGAGCGCGCTCACGTTCCTTACGGCTGCGATCCAGCAGGCTAGTTCCAATATCCAGCAGATTTTTTCGACCGTTTCCGGGATCGCCGATCAGGCTCTATTCCTGACCGACCTCGTCGCGTTTCTTGAAATGCAGCCGACAATTCGCTCGAAACCTTCGGCGCTGCCGGTTCCGCGTCCGATCCGGAGAGGATTCGAATTTCGAAATGTCTCGTTCCGCTATCCCGGCGGATCGCGCATGGTCCTTGACCGCTTCAACTTTTTCCTTCAACCGGGAGAGCGTGTGGCGCTGATCGGTGAGAACGGCCAGGGAAAAACAACGATCGTGAAATTGCTATGCCGCCTTTACGATCCCGTGGAGGGGCAGATTTTACTCGACGGCGTCGACCTGCGCGACTACGACCTCGAAACTCTGTACCGGGAAATCGGCGTGATCTTTCAGGATTTCATGCGCTACGAGATGACCGCGCGCGAGAACATTGCCGTCGGTCGGATCGAAGAGATCGGCAATCAGGAGCTGTTGCTGTCTTCTGCGCACAAAAGCATGGCGGACGAAGTCATCGCCAAACTCGGGTTGGGTTTCGATCAAATGCTGGGCCGGCGCTTCGAGGGTGGCGTCGATCTCTCCGGCGGCGAGTGGCAAAAAGTCGCGCTGGCGCGTGCTTATTTGCGCGACGCGCAGGTTCTGATTCTTGACGAACCGACTGCGGCGCTCGATGCCCGCAGCGAATTCGAAGTCTTCCAAAGATTTGCAGAACTCACCGCGGGAAAGATGGCGCTATTTATTTCCCATCGCTTTTCAACCGTGCGTATGGCCGACCGCATCGTAGTGCTCGAAGATGGACGGATCGCCGAAGAAGGCAGACACGACGATTTAACCAATCTCGGCGGCAGGTACGCCGCCATGTTTGAAATGCAAGCTGCCAGCTATCGCTGAGGACAATTGTTGATGCCGACGAACCTTCATGTCGAAAACGCCGTCGCGGAAGCCGCGCGAAATGACTCCGCGTTGAGCGATCCGGCGGAATTCGAGAGCCTTCGCGTACAGGGCGCGGAGATGGCGAGCCACGTCTCGTGGCTTCCGCGAGTACCGACGTCCGATATTTTCGAGAGGCGAGCAGCGCGTGCGAAAGCCAAACTTTTTCCATCGCTCGCGGCCGTCGACAGTTCCATCGCATCGTCGCCATTGAGCGACGATGCTCGTTGGCTGCGGGACAATTCATCGCTACTTTATTCCGAACTGGCAACGGTCGGCGGAGATCTGAAAACGTTGCGTGAGTTGCCGCACGTTCGCACCGCTACCGCCGAAACGCTGCCGCGCGTGCTGGCCTTCGCACGGGCGTATTTCATCACCACGGAATACAACTTCCAGGAACCGAGTTTTACGACATTCTGCCGCGGATTTCAGGAAACCACGCCGCTCGAACTTCGGGAGTTCAATGCGATCGGGCCGGCCTTGAAGTTGGTCTTGCTCGAGGAAATTGCGGACCGCGCTGCGAAGGCATTAGCCGCGCCCGAAACTAGCCAGCAGGTCGGAGTCTGCGTCCACAGCTTGCGGGAAGTGAGCCAGACCTCCTGGAGCGAATTGCTGGAGCCGCTGATCTTGTTTGACCAGATTTTGCGCCAGGATCCCGCGGGCGCTTACGCCAAGATGGATCCTGAAAGCCGGAACCAATACCGGAGGGCGATAGCTGCTCTGGCGGCCCGGTCGGACCTCACTGAGATCAATGTCGCGACCGAGGCCGTGGCGCTGGCTCGTCAGTCTCAAACTCAGAATCACCGCGACCCGCGCGTAGCGTTGCGCGAATCTCACGTTGGCTATTACCTTGACGACGGCATTGGGATGCTCTCCGATCGTATCGGCTGGAGGCCGACAGCGCTCCAGCGCGTACGTACATGGATGTGGCAGCATCCCGACGAATTTTTCCTGCCGGGCGTCGCCATACTCACGTTCGCGATTGTTACTGCGGCTTTGCTGGTCGCAACGAGTCGTGTTAGTTCGCCGGAGCTGATTCTGCTGGCGATGCTGCTGTTTCTGCTTCCAAGTTCCCAGTGCGCGATCCAGATCATCGATGGCATCATCACCGAACTTCTGCCGGCGGAGATCCTTCCGAAGCTGGACTTCACAAAGGGCGTTCCCGAGGATTGCGTTACCCTGGTCGCCGTCCCCACACTCCTGCTCAATGAGAAGCAGGTGCACACGCTGGTGGAGGATCTGGAAGTCCGATTCCTGGGCAATCACGACGCGAATATCCACTTCGCGTTGCTCTCGGATCTAGCCGACTCCGATCATCGCGCACGCGAAGACAATCCGCTCATTGAATTAGCTTCGTCGCTCATTCGCGAGTTGAACCAGAAGTATGAAGGACAGAACAAAGGATCGTTTCTGCTGCTGCACCGCCATCGCATCTACAACCCTCGCGAGAAGGGATGGATGGGCTGGGAGCGCAAGCGCGGCAAGCTTCTCGACCTGAATAAATTCCTGCGCGAAGAATACGACAGCTTTCCGATCAAGGTCGGAGACATGTCGATCCTGCCTAAGGTCCGCTTCGTGATCACGCTCGATTCCGACACCGAGCTACCGCGCGGCGCTGCACAACGAATGATTGGAGCGCTGGCGCATCCGCTGAATCAGGCCATCATCGATCCGGAGAAGAACATCGTCGTGGCCGGTTACGGCATTCTCCAACCGCGCGTAGGCGTCAGCGTATTCAGCACTGTGCGCTCGCGGCTGGCAGCGATTTATGCGGGCCAGACCGGTCTGGACATTTACACGCGCGCCGTTTCGGATGCGTATCAGGATCTTTACGGCGAAGGGAGTTTTACCGGCAAAGGGATCTACGAAGTGGACACGGTGCACCAAGTCCTCGATCAGCGCTTTCCGCGAAATGCTCTACTTAGCCATGACCTGATTGAGGGAGCGTATGCGCGCGCCGGGCTGGCCAGCGATATCGAGGTTATTGAGGATTATCCGTCGCACTACAGCGCGTACAACCGCCGCAAACACCGCTGGCTGCGCGGCGACTGGCAGATTGCGGGATGGCTGCTTTCATCGGTCCCAGACGAAGCGGGAGCGAAAGTTTCCAATCCGATCTCGCTCATTTCGCGCTGGAAGATTCTCGACAATCTTCGTCGCAGCCTTGTCGAACCGGCCACATTCCTGCTCCTTGTTATTGGATGGATCGTGCCCGGCATTAATCCGATTCGTTGGACGCTGACGGCTGTCTTCCTGCTTTTCCTGCCGGCATGTTTTCAAGTGATCGTCGGCTGCGTCAAGGCCATCGCAGAAGATCGCTTCAACGTGATTCGGGACACAGCGCGTGCTTTTCTGACGACGTTCGTGACGACGTGGCTGACGCTGATCTTCCTCGCGCACCAGACGTTGCTCTCGCTGGACGCGGTGGTTCGTGCGATTGTGCGCGCCATTATTACTCGCGAGCGCATGCTGGAGTGGGAAACTGCCGCAGAAGCGGAATTGGCAACGCGGCTGGCTCCAGCGGACCGATATCTGGACTGGATTCCGCTTCTGGCGGTTGCGATCGCCGGGCTGGTTTGGCTGGTGCAACCGCGCGCGCTGTTCGCCGCCGCTCCGATCCTTGTATGTTGGGCGTGCAGCAAACTGGTTTCGGTCTGGCTGAACCGGCCAGCGGGCCCGGCGGAAAAGGAATTGCCGGAAAAAGATCTGCAATTCTTGCGGAAGTCCGCGCTGCACACCTGGCGCTATTTCGCGGAGTTCTGCACCGAGGAGCATAACTGGCTCATCCCGGATAACGTCCAAGACGAGCCCCCGGCGGTTGCGGGGCGCGTATCGCCAACCAATCTTGGGCTGCTGCTGAACGCGCAGCAGGTCGCCTGCGAATTCGGCTATCTGACGGTTCCAGAGTTGGTCATGCAGGCGCAGCGGACGCTGGCAACTATCTCTCGAATTCCAAAGCATCAAGGGCACATCCTCAATTGGTACGACACGCGAACTCTGGAGCCGTTGACTCCGCGATTTATTTCTTCGGTGGACAGCGGAAATCTTCTGGCCTCGCTGTGGACGTTGCAACAAGGACTCATGGCTCGCATCAAGCAGCCCCTGCTGCAGCCAAGTATCGCAGCCGGAATTCTCGATTACCTGCGGGCGTTGAACGAACTGAAGACGCTGCCGAAGAAGGAGCTTGCCCGCTGCGAACAAGCTCTGGCAACGAAGAACTGGCTGGTGGCGGTTTTCGCCTTGTGCGATGTGAATATTGATCAGGGCTCAACGGGAACCACTGGACGGGAAGCCGCTGAGATCGAGTGGTTCCAGCAGCAGACCCGCAATCGCTTGCAAAGCGTTCAGGATCTTGTGCGCTCCTACACCCCTTGGGAGTTGCCGGAGTTTGCTGCGCTGAGTGCAGAAATCAAGACTGATCCAGAACTTGGGGAAAACGCGTCCTTGCGCCAGATCCCGCTATTCATCGACGAATTGAATAATCGCCTCGAGCGCGCGATCCCGTCGCTATCCGGCGGAGATCGCGGCCTGTACGAAAGCTTGCAGCGCTTGTTACCGCAAGCCCGGACGAATGCGTTGCACCTGATCGAGGCGTTGCGCAGCGCGGCGGTCGAAGCGGGAAAACTCGCCGATGCCATGGATTTTAAGTTCCTGCTGAATCCGCGACGAAAGCTCATGTCGGTGGGCTTCAACATGGAGACCGGGAAACTCGAACCGGCTTGCTACGATCTGCTCGCCACGGAATCGCGGACTGCAGTATTCACAGCGATTGCCAAGGAAGACGTGCCTCAGGAAACATGGTTCCGCATGGGACGCGCGCACACCATCACGAACGGCAATCCCGTCCTGCGCTCGTGGAGCGGCACCATGTTCGAGTACCTGATGCCGATGGTGTGGATGCGCTCCTACCCGAACACCTTGCTCGATCGCAGCCGGGTTGCTGTTGTTGATTTTCAGCAGAGCTATGCGCGCAAGAAGGGTGTCCCGTGGGGCATCTCCGAGTCTGCTTACTACAAGACCGACGAGGCGGGGAACTACCAGTACTACGCGTTTGGCCTGCCGGATCTTGCGCTTACCAAGGGCGAGATCTCTTCGCTCGTGATCTCTCCGTATTCGACGTTCCTCGCGCTCACTGTGGATTTTCCGGAAGCGCTTCGGAACCTGCGACGCATGGATCGCCTTGGATGGTTTGGTCCCTACGGATTTTATGAAGCCGCGGACTTCTCCTCTGTTGATCGTCCTCGTAGTACCGGCCAGTTAGTGCGGTCGTGGATGGCCCACCATCAAGGCATGGCCCTTCTATCGCTTGCGAACTTCTTGTGCGACGACATCGTGCAACGATGGTTCCACAACAACCGCCGCGTGCAGGCCACCGAGCTGTTGCTGCATGAAAAGCCGGTTTCGCATGTGGCTAAGACGGATGTTCGACGCGGTAACGCCGCTTAGTTCTTAGAGCTTTCTTCTAGATCCCCGTCTCTTACGGTGCTCCGCCGCAGCCTGCGCCGTCCATCCGCGAATAAGCGGATGTATACTCTGATTCCGCGAAGCCGTTGCAGAGTCTTGTCCCTGAAATTCAATTTGAGTCGCTTCGCCCAACCTTAGGAGACCTGTCATGCAGAGCCGAATCACGGGCACCACGATGCCTGTTCTGGAGTTTGCCCTCGAACCGAACGAGACCATCATCTCCGAAGCTGGGGAACTTTCCTGGATGGGCGCCTCGATACAGATGACGACGCACACGCAGTTCGGCGGTGGCGGCGGTCTATTCGGAGTCCTAAAGCGGGTCGCAGGCGGCGGCTCCATTTTCATGACTGAATACCGCGCTGTTGGGGCCGCAGGGGAACTGGCCTTCGCGACCAAGTTGCCTGGCCATATCGTTCCGGTCGAGGTGTCGCCGGGTCACGATTACATGATTCATCGCCAAGGCTTCTTGTGCGCGACATCGCAAATTCAGATTGGCGTGGGATTCCAGCAGTCTCTGGGAGCGGGAATTTTCGGCGGTGATGGATTTCTTCTGCAGAAGGTAAGCGGGCAGGGAACCGCGTGGCTCGAACTCTCCGGTGAACTCGTGATCCGCGACCTGCAGCCTGGCGAGACGTTGCGTGTACATCCCGGCCATGTCGGTGCATTTCAGTCCGGCGTGTCGTTCCAAATCACGACCGTGCCTGGAATCAAAAACATGATCTTCGGCGGAGACGGAATTTTTCTTGCCGCTCTGACGGGCCCGGGCAGAGTCTGGCTGCAGACTTTGCCGATTGCCAGGCTGGCCCACGCCATCGAGCGATATCTTCCGCACACAGAGACACGTCGCACGGTCGAAGGCGGGGTCGTGGGCGGCATCGTCGGGTCGATTCTCGACAACATGAAGTAGGGTGGGGTGGTGGGATAAGGTGCGGAGGATGAGTGCCTCTTCCGAAATCGAGTACCCAATATCAGGGATTCACTGGCAGTTTTGGGGAAAGGCGATTACCTCGGAAACACCCATTACTCACCGGGTGTTTGATCCGATCCCCCAAAGACGCCGTCTACCTGGGAATGATCAGGCCGTCGGACCTTGCAATCTCTTTCAGTCTACCGGGCATCATATCCACGGCGTAAGATCACCGTCTCAAAATTTTGTTCCCGGATTTCCCCAATTCCTGGAATGGCAGCCAAGGAGAAGGTTCGATGCATACCAATAAGTTTGCGGTGCCACGAATGCTGACAATGCTGACCATGGCGATGTTGGCCACATCTGTGTTTACGGCCAGTGTGCAAGTTTCGGCCCAGACGGAACGAGTGCTGCATAGCTTCAACGGTCCCGGGGACGGCACTCAGCCCTTCGGTGACCTGGTCTTCGACAAGGCCGGCAATCTCTACGGGACGACTTTATTTGGCGGTGCCTATACCAATGGTGAAGTTTTCGAGTTATCTCCGAACGGCACCGGTGGTTTCACTTATCACATTCTGTACAGCTTCAATCCGAACATCGGAGATGGCTCCAATCCCTACGGTGCACTCGTCTTTGACAAGGCAGGGAATCTTTATGGCACCACCTACGCTGGGGGAGGTGGTAAGTACGGCACCGTTTTTGAACTGAGCCCGCAATCGGGCGGAGTCTGGACGGAAAGCGTTGTACATAGCTTCAAACATCAACAGGGCGATGGTCGCTATCCCTTCGCTGGGTTGTTGATAGACGGCAAAGGCAATCTGTATGGAACCACCTCCCAGGGCGGAAGTGGAACCGCCTGCGGCTCCTCTGGTTGTGGAACGGTGTTCCTGTTGATACCGAGAGGCGGGGGCTTGTGGACGGAGAAGATTCTACATAGCTTCGACGGAGGGACCACGGATGGATCGAGCCCACTCGCAAGCCTCGTCCTTCATGCCGGCAAACTTTACGGCACAACGCAAGTTGGCCCTGCTGGCGGATCGGCCAATAGCGGAACGGTCTTCGAGCTTGCCCCGGCCGGAAGCGGCGGGTGGACCGAGACCATCCTCCATACCTTCACGAACAACGGAACGGATGGATACAATCCCCGCGCCGCCTTGGTGTTTGACTCAGCCGGCAATCTCTATGGCACGACCAACGACGGCGGTGCGAATGACTACGGGACGGTCTTCGAGTTATCGCCGAGCGCAGGAGGAAACTGGACCGAGACGAATGTACATGATTTCTACTCTATTCCTGGAGTAGACGGCGTCAATCCAGAGTCGGCCGGGTTAACGTTCGATGCGTCCGGCAATCTTTACGGCACCACATCCGGAGGCGGTGCGAATGCCAACGGCATTGTCTACAAGCTGACGCCCGCAACCGGTGGCGGATGGACCGAAAGTGTCGTATTCACATTCAATGGCACTGATGGGAACCAGCCAGTATCTGGAGTGATTCTCGACCGAAAAGGCAACATCTATGGCTCGACGGAATTCGGTGGCGCCAACTCCGGAGGCACAGCATTCAAGATCGTGCCGTAGGTAGCCTGGTCAGTATGGACAGGCCAAATTATGCCCCAGATAAGTAGACTGAGGTTACAAAGCCAATACACTGAAAACAATTCGCAGCCTAATTACCGCTTGGGGCGGCGAGGGCGGGAGTGGGAGTGACCGAGGCTCAGCGAACAACGATCTGAAGCTGCGATGATAGTGTGGCGCCGAATGGGAGTCGAAGCCCCATCTCAAAGTTTAGTCTTGTGAACCGTAACCACAGAGGACACAGGTCCATCCCATCTCAATGCCCGGAACTCTTTCGGGTAAACTAAGCCTAGAGATGATCAACGGCAAGCGCATCGCGGTCGTCATGCCCGCATACAACGCGGAGAAAACGCTTGACGTGACCGTTGGAGAAATTCCCGATCTAGTCGATATCCGCATTCTGGTGGACGATCACAGCCGGGATCATACCGTCGACGTTGCGCACCGCCTCGGGCTATACGTCTTCCAGCACGACCGCAACTACGGCTACGGACGCAATCAGCAAACGTGTTATCGCGAGGCGTTGTCCGCGGGCGCCGACGTCGTGATCATGCTGCATCCCGATTACCAGTACACGCCGCTGCTGATCACGGCGATGGCGAGCATGGTTGCTTATGATGTCTACGACGTTGTGCTGGGTTCGCGCATCATCGGCGGCAGGGCGCTGCGCGGCGGCATGCCTCTGTACAAATACATTTCGAACCGGCTGCTGACTGCATTCGAGAATCTTTTTCTGGGCGTGAAGCTCTCGGAATACCACACGGGATACAGGGCGTTCAGCCGGAAAGTCCTCACGGAGTTGCCGCTGCTCGAAAATTCTGACGACTTCGTTTTTGATAACCAGATGCTTGCCCAGTGCGTGCATTTTGGCTTCCGCATCGGAGAAGTTTCGTGTCCGACCAAGTATTTCGAAGAAGCGTCGTCCATTAATTTTCGCCGCAGCGTGCAGTATGGCTTTGGAGTTTTGGCCACCACCATGCAGTTCGCATTTCAGAAAATAGGTCTCATCCATCTGCGGCGCTTCAGCGATAGTGGGCGCAAACTCGAGGCGGAGCGGGGAGCCTATTACGCCCAACGCACGGACTCCGTGGGTCCCGCCTAGTGGTTGGCGTGGCATCCCGAGACGGAATGGCGGAGCCTTCTCAACAAATCGGGATACGACGCGGCGGCGATTTTTCCCTAAAGAGTCTCGGCATCATTGCAGGCCTGACTCTGCTTGGCATGCTGGTGATGGGATACCATCCTGGCCTTGAGGATGATTCGTTTTATCTTGCCGCCATCAAGCGGGACCTGAACCCATCACTTTTTCCCCACGATGCGGATTTCTTCCGGCTGCAATTTCAGGCCACGATTTTCGACAAGCTGATTGCCGCGTCGGTGCGCCTAACGCATGTGCCGCTGGCGTGGATGATTCTGTTATGGCAGTTTGCCGCTCTCTTTCTGGTTCTACATGGCGTATGGCGGATCAGTCGCCGCTGTTTCTCCGCGCCGGAAGCTCAGTGGGGAGCCATCGTCATGATTGCTGCGCTGCTGACTCTGCCGCTTCCTGGCATCGCGATCAGTATTGCCGATCAATACCTTCATCCGCGGACGCTGGCGACGGCCGCAATTCTTGCTGCAATTGTCGCTGTACTGGATCGTCGCCTCGTGTTGGCGGGCGTCCTGCTGATGGCCGCTTTCTCTGTCCATGCGATCATGGCGAGCTTCGGGATTTCGTTCTGCGCGTTTCTGTGGTGGACGCTCCGGCGCTCTGGCAGGTCGAGGGCGCCGGCCGTTCCTGTAATGGCGGCGCTGCTGATTCCTCTGAACTGGCTCTTTCAACCTTCATCCGAGGCATGGCGGCAGGCTGCGTCGACGCGGGGTTTTTATTATCTGCTCCATTGGCAGTGGTACGAATGGCTCGGAATCGTTGCGCCTCTCGGCCTGTTGTATGTGTTCCTGCGTTTTCTGCGGCGGGATGCATCGGCATCGCCTGATTCCAACTTACTGCCGTTCGCATCGGCACTCTTCTACTACGGAGTTTTTCAGACCGCGATTGGACTGCTTCTCATGTTGCCGCCCGGCCTGGAACGACTGCGGCCCTTTGAGCCGATGCGGTATCTACACCTCCTCTATCTATTGTTCTTCCTGATTGCCGGCGGATTGACCGCCCGTCATGTCCTCAAGCGCCAGGTGTATCGCTGGCTCGTGCTGTTTGTGCCGCTATGCGCGGGAATGTTCATCGCTCAAAGGGAGATGTATGCTGCATCTGCCCATCTCGAATTGCCATCGAGCGCCGCGCGAAATTCCTGGCTGGAAGCCTTTATTTGGATTCGTCAGGAAACGCCCACAGACGCGCTGTTCGCGCTCGATCCGCACTACGAATCTCTGCCAGGAGAGGATGCACACGGGTTTCGCGCGCTCGCCGAGCGCAGTGCTCTGGCGGACTATGAGAAAGACGGTGGGATGGCGGCGCGCGTTCCTCCGCTGGCGCCTCGATGGCTGCGGGAGGTGAATGCGTTGGATGGCTGGAGAAACTTCAGCGCAGCCGATTTCAATCGACTGAAAAAAGATTTCGGAGTGAACTGGGTCGTGCTGTCCCGCGCCGACGCGGTGTTCTCTGTTCCGCCTGCGAATGCAATGACGTGCCCTTACTCCAACTCGGATGTTCGCGTATGCCGTTTATACTGAAAATTCCAGGCGACGCGCACGTACGCACCAGCAACTGACCACACGAATGTCCCACTCCCAATCATCCTCATCCCGCGTCCCTCTTTATTTCTGGATGGTGCTGGCCGCCCTCGGAGTTCGGCTGTGCGTTATTCCGTTCGTCTATCGCGACTGGTTAGACCCGTTTGTCCTCGAACATTGGGCGTTCGGGTTGATCGCGCGCTCCATCGCTTCGGGCCACGGCTTCGGGAGCCCATTCGCGGACACGGGATCGTCGGCGCTCCTGCCGCCTGTTTACTCGTATTTGCTGGCGGGAATATTCAAGGTCTTCGGCATCGAAACGAAAGCTTCGATTCTGGCTGCTCTCTCGTTGAATAGCCTTTTCTCCGCATTGACTTGCATTCCGGTTTTTCTTTTTGCGAAGGATGCTTTCGGCGAACGGGCGCCAAATGGGCGGGTTGGGGATGGGTGCTCTCCCCATATGGCGTTTACTACGGGGCCGACTGGGCTTGGTCCACGCCGCTGGTTACGCTCGAACTCGCCTGCTTGTTTCTCTTCGCCTGGCGCCTGGAGAAGTCGGCGCGAACCCGCGACTGGCTTCTCTTCGGTATTGCCGGAGGATTTTCCGCGCTCACCGAGCCCGTCGTTCTATCGGTTGTGCCGCTGTTCGGATTGTGGACGATCTACCGCCGCTTTCGTGCGCATCAATCGTGGGCCGCTCCAATGGCCGCCGCCGCGTTGGGCGCCCTCGCCGTAATGTCACCCTGGCTCCTGCGCAACTATGAGCTCTTTCATCGGTTCATCCCGGTGCGCAGCGGCTTTGGACTTGAACTCTATATCGGCAACAACGGCTACTCCGAGCGCTGGGTGAATAGCAGCCTTCATCCCAATCACAGCGATGCCGAGCTCAATGAATACGTGCGTACGGGCGAGATGGCTTACATGGACCACAAGCTTCGTCAGGGGAAGGAATACATTCGGAGCCATCCAGCATGGTTCGTGTGGATGACCGGACGGCGAATTGTTTACCTGTGGACCGGCTACTGGAGCCTGGACCGGGCGTATCTGAAAGAGGAGCCGCTCGATCCTCCCAATATTTTCGTCAACACAACGATGAGCGTGCTGGGCCTGTTTGGCCTTTGGCGCGTGTTCCGGCGTGACCGTGCGTTGGGTATACGCTTTGCGATTGTGCTTCTGTTTTTTCCCCTGACCTACTACGTTTCCCATCCCGAAACGTACTACTTCCGGCCGGTGGATCCTCTGATTGTGATTCTGGCGGCCGTTACCGTAGCAGGGGGCTGGGACCGTCGAACTGACGCCCAAAGCTCAACCCTTTAACCACTAAGGACACGAAGGTCCACTAAGGAATTCAGTGGCTCAGATTCAGTTCGTCAAAGACTTCCTTCGTGAACCTTTGTGCCCTTCGTGGCTAAAGCCGTTTCCCGGCCGTGAAATCGGCCCCTGCTACCAAATCCCGGGCACTGCGTTTAACATCTAAGACTGAAGATGGCGATCGCGACGGCTGCACAGCCCACCAACTCACGCCGTTTCCGGCTTGGACTCAGCGAGATCCTGAGCTTCGCCTATGACGCTTTTTCCAGCAACAAACTGCAATTCACGCTGACATCGCTCGCCATGGCGGTAGGCACGGCTTCGGTAATCCTGGTGGTGACGATCGGGCTGACGGGGAAGCAGTACATCCTGCGCCAGATTCAGGCGATCGGCGCGAACATGATTTACGCCGACTACGAAGGCGGTGCGCAGCGCATCGATTCGACGCCCGATCCCATGACCGCCGAAGATGTGATGGCGATCCGCGAGCAGGTGCCGAGTGTCGTGGCTGCCTCTCCGACGGTGGCTCTGAATGACCGCATCAGTGTGGGCGGCGGAAAGCAAAGCGACATCCTTGTGCTGGGCGTCGATCCTGAGTATATGAGCGTCCGCAACCTGAAGATATTGGCGGGACGATTCTTCGATTCGCAGGATTCCGCTGGACGCAATAAGGTCGGAGCGATCACGGAAAAGCTTGCAGTGAAACTGTTCACGACCCCGCTCGCATCGGTCGGCCAAGTCATCAAGCTGAGTGGCGGCCTGCCGTTCACGATCATCGGGGTGTTTAAAGAAAGCGTGGACACGTTCGGGCAGTCGGAGATCCAGGAAGACACGATGCTGATCCCGTACACGGTCAGCCGATTCTTTACGCCCACGGCGGCGGTGTACCAGATCTATTTTTCGGCAGCCAGTCCGCAGGACGTTGTCCCGGCCACGGCTGCGATCAAGCGCGTGCTGCAATCGCGCCATCGGCCCGAGTCGGTTTATAGCGTGCAGAATCTGACGCAGTTGCTGACGGTGGCGGGACGCATCGCCGATGCACTGACGGTGATCCTGATGCTGGTGGCGTTCGTCACCCTGCTGGTTAGCGGCATCGGCATCATGAACATCATGCTGGCGACGGTGACGTCGCGTATCCGGGAAATCGGGATTCGCAAAGCGATTGGTGCGTCCAACCGCGAGATCCGCTTTCAGTTTTTGGCCGAAGCGATTCTGATTTCTCTGACTGGCGGCCTTACCGGCATCATCGCCGGGCTGGCTCTACCATATTCGGTTCGATTCTTTACCGACTACCGGTTCCCGATCTCGGGCTTGTCGGCAATTATCGCGATCGTCGTCTCATCGATTGTCGGGATTATCTTCGGCACGGTGCCGGCCACTCGCGCGTCGCAGCTTGATCCTGTGGAAAGCCTGCGCTACGAATAAGCAGTCTGCCGATTCCCAAGGCCTCAGCCAAGATAATCGTTCGCAAAATCGAAAAGCCGGGCTGGTTGGCCCGGCTTTCCTTTTATGGAACTGGTTCGTTCGTTTTCAGATCATTCGATCTCACCAAATCGACGATCCGCGGTGTTCAAGTCTTGAACTTTCGATCGTTTCTCGCGGTTTTCAACCCAGACATTGAGGATTTTTGCTCACTCACAAGTCCAGATTTCCTGTCCTAAGGGCAGGTTCGCCCTTTACATCACCATCGCGAGATTTTCCAATTCATGCTGCAAAACCGGTAGTGCACAGCCGGCCATTTCGACACGGCCCGCTGCATCCAGCGCTGCCTTGGGCGAGACTCCATAGCCACGGCCCATGAGGAACACCTGGAGCAGCTCGGCGGCCTCATAGGAGTCGATCATGCCGCCCTGCAGCAGATCGTTCCTGAGCGCCGCTAATTCGGTTGTCGTGAATCTGTCTTTGTCATTCGTCGCTTTATCAAACATGGCCGTCATCACCTCCGACTCCGACCTCGTCTAGCTTTAGACCATTAGACTCATCGGCACTTGTTGAAGTTGCATGCAATTCGGATGCCGAGAAATCCTTACGTTTGGAACTTTGTCCCCAAATCGCCTTAGATTTGTTAACCCTTCTGTATATCGAAAGTTGCGAGGATTGCCTGTAGGCAGCGGCGGCTGATGGAGGTGCCTTCGGTACCTTCGAGTAATCTCAAAGTTGACACAATGTGTCGATTCCGGGCACTCAAGGCTTAAATCGCGACGGTGCTCAGGCGGATATGGATGTGGCGGATGTCCCAACTCGGACAGGTAACCGCCTGCCGCAGGGTCGGCACAGTGCCGACCATGATTACCGAAGGGCGGTTTTGGCGGTCGATCTCGATGCGAACGGCAGCCTACGAACTCGCTCAATTTGCAGCTTCGGCGTTGTCGAAAAACTGGAAGAATTGTTCGACTCGGGTTACCTGCAGAGCGTCGCGCACGCGAGTTGTAACGCCGACCAGGGTCAGGCTGCGGCCGTCTTTTTGGTGGTTCACGTAAGCGCCGACCAGCGCGCCAATCCCGGCGGAATCAATGTAAAGGACTTGGCTCAGATCGAGCACTAGGTGGCGTGAGGTGTTACCGCGCACCAGAGATTGAAACTCAAAGAAATTGCCGATAGTGATCGGGCCGTTGAGGCGCAGAGTACGCCGGCCCTCGGGCATCCCGCTGAGGTCTTCGATGTGCAGAGGCTCCTGTGGCATCCGGACATCGTATTACCGGTATGTGAATTTTCGGTTAAAGAACGACAAAAATCGTCGATCACAAAGGGCACGTTCTACGAAGAAGATCTGTAGCCTTGGCTTATTGTGCAGACGTGTCCTTCTGGAAGGACGTTACTCCTGCGAGGAAGCTTGCGGCGGTCTGATTCCGGCAGTGCTGCCCAACCGGACTGAGAAGATGCATGCAGTTAGTAGTATTCCCATCCACTTCCAAGCGGCTTTTAGCCAGGTAGGGTCCCTCGCGCCGGCTTTGCCGCCGCTCAGGATGACAAGTCTATTGGGCGACTCTCGCTTGATGCGCGGTTTTGGGCTACGTTCGCGTGCTGCGGTGTTTAAGGAGTTCTCAGGCCGTGGATAGAGATCCGTTTAGGGTTCGCTGACTGCTTCGTCCACCAGCATGATCGGGATGTTGTCTTTCACTGAGTAGAGCAGGTGGCAATGATTACACTTCAGGCTCTCGGGGCTTTGGCGATATTCCAGTTCGCCCTTGCACTTCGGACAAACGAGTATTTCCAGTAACTCTTTGGTGATCATGACTCGTGCATTGTACGCCACGCGACATGAGTTCTGTCTGACTCCGCGCCTGCATCCACCGCTCCGGCCAGTGTAAGATTTGAAGGCCGAAAACTATGTCAGCCACCATTCTTAACGGAACTCAAATCGCCCAGGATATCCGCAGCGAGGTCGCCCGGGAAGTCAGTGCCATGACCGCCGCCGGAGTGAGGCCGGGGCTGGCCGTCGTTCTGGTAGGGCACAACCCAGCCTCCGAAATTTATGTCCGCGGCAAAGTGAAAGCCTGCGAGGAAGTTGGACTCTACAGCGAAAAGATAACCCCCGCTGAGACGGTCTCCACGGTCGAGTTGCTCCAGTTGATCGAAGACCTGAATCGCCGCGACGACATTGACGGCATCCTTGTACAACTGCCACTTCCGTCGCAGGTGGATTCGAAGAAAGTGCTTCTGGCGGTCGATCCTGCTAAAGACGTTGACGGCTTTCATCCGACGAACGTCGGCTTCCTGTCAACGCAGCGACCTGGTCTCGTGCCTTGTACTCCCGCCGGGGTGATGGAGATTCTTAAGCGCAGCAACATTCAGGTGGCCGGACGCGAGGCCGTGGTCGTTGGCCGCAGTGATATTGTCGGCAAGCCCGCCGCCATGCTTCTGCTGAACGCCAACGCGACGGTCACAGTGTGCCACTCGAAGACGCACGATCTGCCGGAGGTCTGCCGCCGCGCCGACATCCTGGTTGCGGCCATAGGCCGGTCGGGAATGATTACGCGCGACTTCGTCAAGCCGGGGGCGACGGTGATCGATGTCGGCATGAACACCGTCACGGATGCGGACGAGTTCCAGAAATTCTTCGCGGGAAATGCCAAAAGGGAAGAAGCATTCCGCAAGAAGGGATCGACGCTGATCGGCGATGTCCATCCGGAAGTAGCCGAAGTTGCGGGAGCGATTACTCCTGTCCCGGGCGGCGTGGGCCCACTCACCATCGCCATGCTGATGTTCAATACCGTGAAGGCTGCGAAGATGCGCCGCGGCAGCCGCGTGCCGGAACTGGCACATAAGTAGAATGCTCGACACGAATCAGAGCACAAACTCCTATCTCAGCGAGTCCTCAGTGAACTCCGCGGTGAGCCTTTTGCATCCAGGAGATCAATGCTGAAAGTCGGCTTGACCGGAGGGATCGCCGCCGGAAAATCGGTGGTCGGAGAGATGTTCGTCGCCCTAGGCGCGCAGCTGGTGCAGGCCGACCGAATTGCGCACTCGCTGATGCAGCCGGGAGAGGCGGTCTACGACGAAGTTGTCCGCCAGTTCGGCCGGGAAATTCTCAACGCCGACGGCAGCATCAACCGTCCCCGGCTTTCCGAAATCGCCTTCGGCTCAGCGGGCGAGGGGGCACGGACCTCGCGAGTGGAAGAGCTCAACCGCATCGTACATCCCGAAGTCATCCGCCGACAAGACGAGTGGATGGAAGAGATGGGGCGGCAGGATGCGCATGCAATCGCGATTGTCGAAGCGGCCTTGATCCTCGAAGCCGGGGCCGCGAAACGCTTTGATCGCTTCATCGTCGTGACATGCACTCCTGAGCAACGAGCGATTCGGTTCGCCGGGCGTCAGAAGATATCGCTTGAGGACGCTCGCAAAGAGGTCGCGCGGCGTATGGCTGCGCAACTCCCGGATGAAGAGAAGATCAAGGTCGCGCACTACGTGATTGATAATTCTGGTCCCCTCGAACAGACATCGGCTCAGGTGAGGCAGGTGTGGGGGAAGCTTCGTGCCGAGGCGTGAATAAGGGAGTCTGCCTCTCCGCTGGACCTTGGTTAAAATCAATTGAGGAACATTTGCGTTCCTGAACAGCGTACATAACTTTCAGAGCACGGAAATTGGACGGTCGAAATATGAAACTGTTAAGGCCCTTGTTTTTTGCGGTGGCGTTTGCCGGGGCATTCTTTTACTTCACGACGTGGCGTTCGAATTCCCGCGAGGAAGTGCACTCTTCGAACTGGCTAAGCCAGCCTGACCACGTGGAGATCACCGAAGCTGCGCCGGGCGAGCCTCTCGATGGCGAAGAGCAGAACAATATTTCGGTCTATAAGAGGAATATTCCTTCCGTCGTGAATGTCACCTCGCGCGTTGTCACTTACGACTTTTTCGAAGGACTGGTTCCTCAGGAGGGGCAAGGCTCGGGATTCGTGATCGACAAGGAAGGGCACATCCTGACGAACTATCACGTCATCGCCCAGGCCCGGCAGGTCGAAGTCACCTTACACAACCGCAAGAAATACAAGGCAACCGTGGTAGGGTCCGACCCGTCCCACGATCTTGCTGTCATTAAAATCCAAGCTCCAGATTTGATTCCTTCGATCCTCGGCGATTCGCGAAATCTTCAGGTTGGGCAAAAGGTATATGCGATCGGCAATCCCTTTGGCCTCTCGGGGACGATGACGCGGGGAATCGTGAGTTCGATTCGACCGGTGCGCGAGCCTAATGGGGCGTACATTGACGAAGCTATCCAGACCGATGCGGCTATCAATCCCGGCAACTCGGGTGGACCGCTCATGAACTGGCACGGAGAGGTCATCGGCATCAACACAATGATCTTGTCGAATGCGAACCAGAGCGCCGGCATCGGCTTCGCCATTCCCATTAACGCCGCGAAGGCGGTCCTCAACGACCTGATGACACTCGGTCGTGTGCGCCGCCCGGCGCTGGGTGTACGGACAATTCCGATCAGCCCCGATTTAGCGGATGAGATCAAGCTCCCGGTGGATTTCGGATTGCTGATTGTGCAAGTCGTCCCGGGAGGCTCCGCTGACCAGGCTGGGCTGCGAGCCGGCAGTGAGCGGGCATATCTCGGAAACATCCCAATCATGCTCGGCGGTGACCTGATTGTTGCGATCGACGGGCAGAAAGTCGAAAACGAAGAAGATCTCTCGCAAATGATGAACGATCATCGGGCCGGTGATACCGTGAAAATCACGATCTACCGCAATAATAAGAAGATGGATGTCAGTGTTGCGCTTGGAGAAGCGCGGCAACAGGTTTAGGTCTGCGGGCTTCGGCGTGCGGATTGATTCTAATCTGCGGGCTGAATGCCGACGGCGGTGTACAGATCGCCGCTGTTGAAGAGCGTCCCGTCTTTCATGACCGTGCGGCAGCGGCGGATGTCGCTGATGTGCTCCGCCGGATTTCCATCCACCAGGAGAAAGTCTGCCCGCTTTCCTTCCTTGATCGAACCGAGATCTTTGTCCTGCTTAAGAAGTCGAGCGGCGTTGAAGGTCGCGATCTGCAGCGACTTCGCCGCGGGAATTCCCGCCTGGACTTCGAGTTCCAGCTCGCGGTGCAGCATTATTCCGGCGAGGGCATCCGTTCCCGCGAGGATTGGAACACCCGCGTCGTACATACGCTTCGTCATTGCCAGCATGGCGCGATATGAATCCTTGTAAAGCTGATCGTTGTTTGTCGTCACGGGAAGCCCGCCAGCGTAGGCGCTGCGCTGCACCTGAGCCGGAAGACGTTTCAGCACAGGCGCGAGGTCGGGAGATGCGACTCCTGGACGCCCGGTGTACATGCCCTCGAAGGTGGCCATGGTTACGTCCACCGTGGTGTGATGACTCAAAAGCAGCGCGATGAAATCATTCACCGCTTTGGATTGGAGATCCATTTTGGCGGCGTTGTCTCCCACTGCGGTGAAACGTTCAGGCGTGCGTGTGTCCTTTACCTGAGAGGCAAGAAAATTCAGGAAGATGAAATTGATGTGCTGGATCTCGTCGGCGCCTTCTTCGACGAATTGCGATGCGATCATGCCGTTGGGGATGTGGCCGCTGACTCGCAACCCGCGAGCGTGAGCGACTTTGATGATCCCGGGAACCAGTTCGGGCTTGAGGGAACTGTACAGCTTGATCTGTACATACCCGAGGTCGGCGTAACGGTTGACGGCAGCTTCAGCCTCCGTGGCGTTGTCGGCATATAGTCCCGTGGGCGCCTGAAATTGCCCATGGCCGTCGATGAATCCGGACTTCCACATCCGCGGACCGATGGCCGTTCCCAAATCCCACTGCTCCTGAAGTTTCTTCAGATCACCGATGTCGTTCCCCATGTCGCGGACAGTGGTCACGCCGCCGGCGATGTTCATTAATCCGTCGAGAGCTTGCGCGTGGGCGTGCATATCGAACAAGCCAGGCAGAAGTGTTTTGCCGGCGCCATTGATGTGTTCCGCGTCGGCAGGCACTTTCACCGAGCCTGCTGGACCCACCGCGGTGAATTGATTGCCCGTGACGATTACCGTCTGATCTTCGCGAACGATCGCCTGCTCGGAGTCGAACAATCGAACGTGCTCGATGGCAACGGGATGCGTTGGCCGTCGTGAAAGATCTTTTGCCAAGCGTGCGTAGCGCTCATCGCGTACCTTCACATCGAGTGCGTACAGCTTTTCGTTGGTCTTCTCCCAACCTTCCCGCAAAATGGCGAACCACGTTCCCGGCACAGCGAAGAAATGCTGGTCGTCATCGAGCCACAGCGTTTGCGGTTCGAACGAGAGACCGGTGACGCCGTATTCGGTAACGTGCAACTTCTCGCCATGATCTTCGAGCGTAAGGTCGCCCAGTCGTTCGAGCCGGGCTTCTCCCGCTGGAAGCAGGCGAACCGGGCCATGAGCTTTTTGGAGAGCGGCAACCAGAAACGCGAGCTCTGCATTGGATCCGTTGTTGCTGACGTAGAAGCCTCCGGCGGGTGCATTCCCATGTTCCGCGGTGCTATTCCATTGAGCGCTTCCAGCCTTGACCTCGAAGTGCTCGTCCACTGGAGCTTTCAAGTAGTCGTTGCCGCTTTCGTCCACATGCACCGGCACGTTGTTGGCATCAAGCACATAGGTGGCTGCGATCTTCGGTCCGCGTCCGCGGTCGTTGAATTCGTAGGTACTTTCGACGCGTCCGCCGGGCAGGTATTTATCGACCTCTGCCCCGGCCGTCTTGCCGTTGGAGAGGATCGAATATTTCAGAGTTAGAGGTTCGTTCGCTGCGGCCGCCGAGAATCGAGAGAGGCCCAGCAAGAGAGTGATCGCCACAAATCGAAAAGAGAGCATTCGCGGAGAGGACATGGTCGGGTATTGTGCCACGGTTTGCTGGGTTTGGGATAGAATGGCGTTCTGCCTATGACTGCCGTCCTTTAATTCGCGACCGTTTTGTTGAGCGAACCGACGCCCTGTTCGGCGCGCTCGTGTCTTGTCGCGTTTCAATAACCAGAAAGGATTTCCCATGCAATTTGTGGATAAGGCATTCGCTCGCCGGCTTGAATCCGGCGAGGAGATACCGCAGGTGTTATACGCACGAATGTTTCAAAAGATGCGGCCTGAGATCGGTGCCGCGGAGGAGGCGTTTTGCGGCGGCCATATGAGCTTCTGCGGGCTGGGCTCGCCCGTGGGGCGTGCCGTTGCTATGGGGTTGGATCGGCCATTTCCAGAAGCGTGATCTCGACCATATCGAGGCGTTCTATCGCTCGCATAAGGCCCCGGCACAGGTCGATCTGTGTCCTCTGCATGATCCGGCAGTTTTCGAAATGTTCAAGCAGCGCGGATATTCGATCACGGAACTGAACAACGTCCTTTATCGAAAGCTCGATGCGAAGGAGAAACTGCCTCCGCCTCCAGCAGGAAGTGAGATTCGGCCGAGCCGACTGGAGGAGGCGTCGACTGCGGGGAAGATCGTCGAAACGGCGTTTTTTCCTGAGGGAGCTCCTGAGGCCTTTCAAGGCCTCATTGCGCCCTTCTACCAGATGGAGCAGGCGCTCGCCTTTGTGGCTAGCATTGATGGCCAACTCGTAGCTTGTGGCACCGGCCTGGTCATTCCGGAACACAAGATCTTCGCGCTCTGCGGCGCGGGAACGCTTGCCGCTTTCCGTGGGCGCGGCCTGCAGACGGCACTGTTGCGCGCGCGCATGGCGGCGGCTGTGGCTGCTGGCTGCGAATACGCCGTGGTTGTCACGCAGGGAGGCTCAATTTCGCAGCGCAACGCCGAACGTCTCGGCTTTCGCGTTGCGTACAGCAAGGTGACCGCATTGAAGGAGCTGAGTTTGTAGGCATCCGTTCGGTGATCGGCGGGCTGACTGCCCGCCGCGATCGCCGGCTTAGCTTTCGGATTGGAGACCATCCTTGCGGCCTTGTTGCTTGCCATTGCATAGTGGAATGCATGGTTTTGGAAGACATCACGCTGCAGGGCTCATACGTTCGGCTCGAACCGCTCGACCATCGCCATATCGACGGATTGGTGACTGCCGCAGCTGCGGAGCGCCCTCTCTACCAATGGAGCCCGGTTCCGCAAGGCGCCACCGAGGCGACGAAGTATGTAGAGACGGCGATCTCATGGAAGAAAGCTGGCACCGCCATGCCGTTTGCGATTGTCCGCGCGGGAGATGGCGTGATTATCGGCTCTACTCGCTTTTGGAATATTGAGTTTTGGGGCTGGCCCGCTGGCCATCCGAATCATGGCCGCACTCTGCCGGACGCATGCGAGATCGGATACACCTGGCTGGCCGCGAGTTCCATCCGCACCGGAGCAAACACCGAGTGCAAACGGCTGATGTTGCAGCATGCCTTCGAGCACTGGAAGGTTCTGCGAGTATGCCTCCACACCGATGCTCGCAACCAGCGTTCGCGTAAGGCGATTGAGCGTATTGGCGGACAGTTTGAAGGGATTCTCCGATCCCATCGCATGGCGGCGGATTTCACTCCCCGCGATTCTGTGCGCTATTCCATCCTGGCGAGTGAATGGCCACAGGTGAAGGAACGGCTCACTCACTTAGCGGAAAGCCAGCGAGGCCAGTCCGCATGACCGTCGACGAAATCCGCGCGTATTGTCTGGGCTTTGCCGAGACGAGTGAAAAATTGCAATGGGGAGATGCTCTCTGCTTCAAGGTCCGAGGCAAAATGTTCGCGGTGATTGGGCTCGATCAAGTCAGGCTGACTTTTAAATGCACGCCGGACGGAGTCGCCGAATTGCTCGAACAGGAGGGCATCCATCGAGCCCCGTACCTGGGGCGTTACGACTGGGTCATGCTCGATCGCCTGGACGTTCTTGGACGAACCGAACTGCGCGACCGAATCGCGCAATCCTATGAAATGGTCGCTGCCAAGGTGCCGAAGAAAACGAAACGCTCTCGTACGGCCAAGAGTTCCGCTGGGAAGCAGGGAAACTTCCGCTCATCGGAAAAGAAGAAAAAACCTCGACGGGCAAAGCGACCAGACGCGCGAGGCGGCAAAATTTGACTCTTTTCCCGGCGCTCGGTAGCCTCAATGTTCCTGCACTTTCGGATCTCCTCAACTGAGCATGCGACTTCCGCACAAACCATTGATTTTGTTGCTGATGACGGTCCTGGCCACCGGTGTCTTTACGCCTGCGAAGGCCTCGACCGGGCCGGTCCGGGCGCAGCATGGAATCGTCGTGAGCGTGCACGAATTAGCCGCGCAGGTGGGTGCCGATGCTCTGAAGGCCGGCGGCAACGCGATTGACGCGGCGGTAGCGACTGGATTTGCCCTCGCCGTTGTACATCCTGCGGCGGGAAATCTCGGCGGCGGTGGATTCATGCTGATCCGCATGGCCGATGGCAAGACACACTTTCTCGACTATCGCGAAAAAGCTCCGGCGGCGGCCACTCGCGACATGTATCTCGATGCCCAGGGGAATGTCATCGAAGGAGCGAGCGAAATTGGCTACAAGTCGATTGCCGTGCCCGGCTCCGTGGCCGGCATGGTCTATGCCGAACAGAAATACGGAAAGCTTGGGCTGAAGGCGGTAATCGCTCCGGCGATCAAGCTGGCACGCAGTGGCTACGCGCTTACTCTGGGCGAGGCGCTTGATCTGCAAGATAGGAATTTGGCGAAGTTTGCCGAGTCACGCAGAGTTTTTCAACGGAACGGCGATTACTACAAAGCCGGAGACACGTTTCGCCAGCCCGATCTGGCGCGAACGCTCGAACGCATTGCAGCTCATCCGGATGACTTCTACCATGGCGCACTCGCCAGCGAGTTGGCCGCCGCCATGCAAAAGGGTGGTGGGCTGATCACGGCGGCCGACATGGCGGCCTATGAAGTTAAAGAGCGAGAGCCCGTGCGCGGCACCTATCGGGGATATGAAGTAATCAGTGCGCCGCCGCCGTCCTCGGGTGGCACGGTACTGATCGAATCTCTCAACATTCTTGAGGGGTACGACCTGGCGAAGATGGAGAGCCGGTCGTCAGAGTCGGTTCACTACACGGTTGAGGCATTTCGCCGCGCATTTTACGATCGCGCCGAGTTCATGGGCGATCCCGACTTCGCGAAGATCCCGGTAGCCCAGTTGCTCGACAAGAAATATGCGGCGGCATGGCGGGAAAGTATTGATCCGGCGCATGCCAGCGCGAGTAAAGACTTACAGCGTCCGGCAGTTTTCAGCGAACTGGAGCAATACGCCTCCACTCACCCGGCGGCCGTAGCGCCTCACGAAGGAAATCACACGACTCATTATTCAGTCGTCGATGCAGAGGGAAACGCCGTCGCTGTGACCACCACGATCAACGATTGGTTCGGCTCTCGCGTGACCGCCGACGGGCTGGGATTTCTGATGAACGATGAGATGGACGATTTCTCCGCCAAGCCCGGGGCACCGAATGCGGATGGCTTGATCCAAGGGGCAGCGAATGCGATTGGTCCCGGCAAGCGTCCGCTTTCGTCGATGACGCCGACCGTAGTGGTGAAGGACGGGAAGGTCGTACTGGTGCTGGGATCTCCGGGAAGTTCCAAGATCATCACGACGGTTGCAAACATACTGATGGGTGTCGTGGACTATGGAATGAACATTCAGGAGGCGGTGAATGCGCCTCGCTTCCATAATCAGTGGATGCCCGACGTCGTCAACGTGGAAAAGTGGTTTTCGCCGGACACCCTCAGCGCCCTACGCCGCATGGGTTATCACGTACAGATCGGCCTTGGCGAGGGGCATGACGTTTCCCCTTACTGGAGTGATGGCGAGTGCATTGCGATTGACCCTAAGACGGGAGAACGTTTTGGGGCGACCGATGGGCGTAACACCACGGGTAAGGCTGTAGGATACTGAAAGACATTGTTGATTGTTGATTTTTGATCGATGATTAAGAAAAGAGAGGTCGGACTCGCGACCGGGGCGTTCTTAAACAGAAATCGGCTATTCTTCGATCGACATTTCCAAGGACTGGCATGCAGAAGGCAGTTTCCACTTATCTATTTGTAAAAGAGCGGTTGCACCCGGGCATTCTCGATGGACTGGCGCGCAGCGGCGTGCAGTCGGTCGAGATTTTTGCCGCCCGCCAACATATCGACTATGCCAATCGCAAGGCTCATATCAAGGAGATTGCCGACTGGTTCCAGAGCAGCGGGATACCGTTGAATTCGGTGCACTCGCCGCTCTATGCCGACTACGAGTGGGGCCGCGCCGGAGCGCCTCCGATCAACGTGGCATCGATCGATCGTGCCGCCCGCGTTGAGGCGATGGACGAGATCAAGCGGGCCCTGGAGATTGCCGAACAGATTCCGTTTCGCTTCCTGGTGCAGCACCTTGGGGCGCCAAATGAGAGTTTCAGCGAAAAGAAATTCGAAGCAGCGATGACTTCGATCGAACATCTGCGGGCATTCGCCAAGCCGCTCGGAGTGCGCATCCTGCTGGAAAATATTCCGAATGATCTTTCTACTCCCGAAAAACTGGTGGAAATGATTCAGGGCGCTCATTTTGACGATGTCGGCGTTTGCTTCGACTTTGGCCACGCGCACATGGTGAGTTCGGTCAGCGAATCGTTTGAGATTCTGCGCAAACATATTTGCTCAACGCATGTTCACGACAACGACAAGATGAAGGACACGCATCTGTGGCCGGGGCAGGGAACGATCAACTGGAAAGAAGCGATGGAACTGCTGCGCTCCGCTCCCCAGACTCCGCCGCTGCTTTTGGAACTTGCCGAAGATGAGAAGGTGAATTCCCTCGAGAAGCTGCCTCAACTATTCGACAAACTGGAAACGGCCTGAAGGAACGACTAGCGGTGCTGAGTCTCCCGCCGCTTTTCTGAACAGTTGCATTCGCCTGCTTGGCGACAGTGAATTTATAACTATGTCTTCACCTATTACGACGATTTCGGATATCGGAAAGCATGACGGGCAGACCGTCACCGTTCGCGGCTGGCTATATAACCTGCGTGAGAGCGGAAAGCTGCTGTTTCCGCAATTTCGCGACGGCTCGGGAATCATTCAAGGCGTAGTTCCGAAGAATGCTGTGTCGCCGGAAGTCTTCGACGCGATCAAAACGCTGACGCAGGAATCGAGCGTGATCGTCGAAGGCAAGGTGCGCGCCGATAAGCGCGCGCATGGCGGATACGAACTCGATGTTGCGACTGTGCAAGTCGTGCAGCGCGTGCCTGAAAGTTCGCCGTATCCGATTACTCCGAAGGAGCATGGTACCGACTTCCTTATGGAGCACCGGCATCTTTGGGTGCGTTCGCAGAGGCAGGCTGCGATTCTTCGCGTCCGGGCCGAGATCATCAAGGCTGCCCGCGACTTCTTTGACGAGCGCGGCTTCACCCTTACCGATCCACCGATCATTACTCCCGCCGCCTGCGAAGGGACGAGCACCCTCTTCCCGGTTGATTATTTCGATGAGCAGGCTTTCCTCACGCAGTCGGGGCAGCTTTATGTCGAAGCAATGGCGATGGCTCTGGGCAAGGTGTATTCCTTTGGGCCGACTTTCCGCGCGGAGAAATCAAAGACGCGCCGTCACCTTACTGAGTTCTGGATGGTTGAGCCGGAGGTTGCCTACGCGGAACTCGACGATGTCATGGAACTCGCCGAAGGGCTTATCACCTTCATCGTGAAGCGATGTCTGGAGAAGCGCCGCGTTGACTTGCAGACCATTGGCCGCGACCTTTCCAAGCTGGAAAAAATCGAGGCGCCGTTCCCGCGCATCAGCTATGACGAGGCCGTACAGAATCTGCAGGAGGGCCATGCCAAGGGAGCGCTGGAATCGAAGTTTGAATGGGGCGGCGATCTGGGATCGCCGGATGAGACCTATCTTTCCGCGCAATTCGACAAGCCGGTCATGGTGCACCGTTATCCAGCCAAGGTGAAGGCGTTTTACATGGAGCCCGATCCGCAGCGGCCCGACCTGGCACTTTGCGTGGATGTGCTGGCTCCTGAAGGCTACGGAGAAATCATCGGAGGCTCGCAGCGTATGGCCTCGTACGAGTTGCTGCTGCAGCGCATTCACGAGCACAATCTGCCCGAAGAAGCCTTTAAGTGGTACCTTGACCTGCGCAAGTTTGGCAGCGTGCCGCACGGCGGCTTCGGGATGGGTATCGAGCGTGCCGTAGCCTGGATTTGCGGCCTCGAGCACGTGCGGGAAACGATCCCGTTCCCGCGAATGTTGTACCGGCTTTATCCATGAAGAAGATTGAGCCATTTGGCGATTGAGTGATTTTGCGATTTGAAACTCGTTTGACGATTTCCAATGGCGCAATCACCAAATCAGCTCGATGACTCGATGAACTCAATCCCCGTCGATTGACCCTATGATGACTCCTAATTCGTCCACACCTAATATTTCTCCCCGCAAGATTCGCGTGATCGGCGTTCCTCTCGACTTGGGCCAGTCCCGACGTGGCGTGGATATGGGACCCTCCGCGGTTCGCGTTGCCGGTCTTGAGGCCCGCCTCGAAGCCCTCGGCCACGTGGTCGAGGACGGCGGCAACGTAGCCGTCGCCATCCCTGAGCAAAAGAAGGAAGGCGCAGCCAACGCCAAATACCTGAAAGAAATCACTGCGACCTGCACCAAGCATGCGGAGCTGGTTTATAAATCACTGGAAGCGGGCCAGGTGCCGCTTTCGCTGGGCGGTGATCACTCCATGGCGGCGGGAACGGTTTCAGGAGTCGCCGAGTTCTATCGCAAGCAGAACCAGCGCGTCGGCTTGATATGGATCGATGCGCACACCGACATCAACACTCCAGACTCATCTCCCAGCGGCAACGTCCACGGAATGCCGCTCGCGGCGCTCATGGGACTGTGGCCGTCCGAACTGAGTGACATCTATGATTTTTCTCCGAAGGTTAAGCCGGAGAACTGCGTGCTTGTGGGCGTGCGCGATATTGACGCGGTTGAAAAGGAAAACGTCCGGCGTGCCGGCATCGGAGTGTTCACCATGCGCGACATCGACGAGCGCGGCATGCGCACGGTGATGGAAGAAGCATTGCGCATGGCTGGACGCGGTACCGCCGGCTATCACATTTCTCTCGATATGGACTGGGTTGATCCCGAAGACGCGCCGGGTGTCGGTACCCCCGTTCGCGGCGGCGCGACCTACCGTGAAGCCCACCTCGCCATGGAAATCATCGCCGACCACGGCCGCATGTTGAGCTTTGAGATCGTGGAAGTGAACCCCGTGATCGATGAGCACAACCGGACGGCCGATTTAGCGGTGGAGCTGGCGTTGTCGGCCTTCGGAAAGAAAATTCTCTAAGGCCGAAGTTCGGACCTCAGACCTCGGACCTCAGACCTCGGACCTCCGCCTTCAGACCTTTAGGTGAGATTTTTTCTTCGTTAACGGTCCACAAATGAGGACTGAGGTCCAACGTCTGAGGCCTGAAGGCTGAGGGCAGAAGGCCGAGGTCTGAGGGCTAAGGGTAAGGCCTGAGGTCCGATGTCTCCGATGTGACGTCGGTTTATCGGAACCATTCCTCCCATTGACGCCCCACTCGTCTACCGTCCACACTGGAATGTCATGGAAAAAATACGGGTTGGCGTCCTATTCGGTGGTCGAAGCGGAGAGCATGAGGTTTCGTTGCTCTCGGCGGCTTCGGTTCTCAATGCAATCGATAAAGAGAAGTATGAAGTGGTGCCCATCGGCATCACCAAAGATGGCCGCTGGCTGACGGCTGAGCATGCCGAAAACCTGCTCACCGGTAAACTGGTCCTCGAGCCAAGAAATTTGCGGGCTGGTGACCCCAATACAACGGAACCCGCCGCCGTTCTTTCTCGGGGAGAGGCTGTGGTAGTCCCACCCGAGCCGGTGAATCGCCATAGTGGGCTGGTCCCGTTTCAAACGGATGCGGCTCATTTGCGCCGCGCCTCCGATCGTGCCATCAATGTCGATGTAATTTTCCCCGTCCTTCACGGAACCTTCGGCGAAGACGGCACGATTCAGGGACTTCTCGAGCTCGCGGATATCCCATACGTGGGAGCCGGTGTTCTTGGATCGGCAGCGGGCATGGACAAGGACATCATGAAATCCCTGTTCATCGCCGCAGGAATTCCGATCGTCAAGCACGTGACGATTCTGCGAAGTGCCTGGGAAAAAGATCCGAAGAAGGTCGAGAGAGCGGTCGCCAAGCTGAAGTATCCCGTGTTTGTGAAGCCCGCAAATCTTGGCTCCTCGGTAGGAATCAGCAAGGCGCACAATCGCAAGGAACTGGGGC
This sequence comes from uncultured Acidobacteriota bacterium, assembly GCA_963819455.1. Classification (GTDB taxonomy): domain Bacteria; phylum Acidobacteriota; class Terriglobia; order Terriglobales; family Acidobacteriaceae; genus Sulfotelmatobacter. Next base: position 1,006,235 of record CAWFWF010000001.1, on the reverse strand, counting down.
CAGCGATCGAGGAAGCCGCCAAGTTTGACCGCAAGATCGTGATCGAGCAGGGTGTCGGCGGAAATAAAGACAAGGCCCGCGAGATCGAATGCTCTGTGTTGGGCAATGACGAGCCCTCGGCATCGATTCCCGGGGAGATCGTTCCGGTGAAAGAGTTCTACGACTACAACGCGAAGTATCTCGAAGAAGGCTCCAAGCTGATTATTCCTGCAAAGCTGAGCAAGTCGCAGATTAAGAAAGTGCAGGAGATGGCCATTCAGGCATTCCAGGCCGTGGACTGTTCGGGCTTGGCGCGCGTGGATTTTCTGATGGATCCCAAGACCGGAAAGATTTACCTAAATGAGATCAATACCATGCCGGGATTCACGGCGATCAGCATGTATCCGAAGCTGTGGGCTGCGTCGGGTCTCGCCTATGCCGATCTGATCGACCAGTTGATTCAGTTGGGCATCGAACGCCACCAGGACAAAAAGAAGAATCAATACAGCCGCTAGCCGCTATTAAAGCTCTTCGTCATTCCTGCCGATTGATCTAGGTGTGTCTCACAATCGGCTGGCCTATCTCAACTCGAACGACTGGGCGCTCATAGGCTCGAAACTGACACGGCGCGTTTACAAGCTAGGCGAGGAAATCATCCGCGAGGGAAGTTTTGGCGACCGGATCTGCATTATCCGTTCCGGAGAAGCTGCGGTCGAACTGGCAGGAACCGGTAAGCACGCCGTGCTCGCGACTCTCGGTCCCGATGATGTTTGCGGCGACATGGCCTTCCTGGAAAAGGGCAAAGCGACGGCTTCCGTCATTGCGAAGGATTTAGAAGTCGAGGTGGATGAGATTCTCGCCAGCGATCTGCGCATTCTCTTTGAAGCATTTCCTCGTCTGGCCTACCGCTTTTACATGTCGCTGGCAATCGTGTTGACTCAGCGTTTGCGGGAAACATCCCGGGCCCTCGCACGGGAAATGTTTATTGCCGAGCGACATTCCTAGAAAGGACAGCGTTTCATTTCCGGCTGTCCAGACAAGAAAAATTGGCGGCATCGTTCGTGTCGCCGGTGCCTTTGTACTTCGCCGACTGCGGATAGACGCAGAGCGGCCGGGTCATCTTGGCATGGGTGTGGTCCTGCCCTTCAAACTTGGACGCGATGATGGTCGCCGGCGCGGATGCCTTTCTCGACCCATTGCTCTAATGCCGCATCGATGCTGTGGGCGGGGTCGTCAAACACCAAGCCTCCGACTTGGCCGAATGAATCTGCGCCCGGTCCGTCGCCGCAGTGCTGCATCCCGGGCACCATGTACAAGCGCACGAACGAGTCGGTGTCCTTTTGTCCAAGCTTGGCGATGACGTTTCCGTAGTAGTTAATCGTATTCAAGGCCGAGATCGCAGGATCGTTCCATCCGTGATAGAGGATGAGCTTGCCGCCACGCGCTTTGAATGGTGCAAGGTTCGCGTCAACAGCGTTCAGAGCGCTTGCCGTTTTTTCTTCCGCTGCCTTCAGTCCCGCGTCGACGGTGAAGGTCTTGTAGTCCCAGTCGTGCTTCTCATAAACCATGTTGGAAAAGAAGCCCATGCCGAAGAATGACATCAAGCTTTGCAATGGAGCCGGTCCAGTGATCCACAATCCCCATCCGCCTTCTCCTTCTTCAGCTCCCGGAAGATACCCAGGGAAGACTTGGTGCCCGTGAGAATCCGATGGGCCGGCGTAGAGCTTCTTGAGTGCGACGACCTGCGCTGCGCTCAAGCATTTGTCGGATTCTTCTCCGTCTTTGCATTGGATTGTTGCGGGATCGAAATGACAATCGCGCGGATCGTTCAACACTCCATCCTGCACGCCGTCGAGTTGATCACAGGCCGCCTTCACCGCGGTCGCAATGGTCTGGATTTTTGCCGGTGGGATAAAGCTGGCTGGATCGGAGTACAAAGCCTGTATGTCGGCGGCCGCCTGCGTGAGCAGCGCGGTCCAATAATTTGCGGGAGCGCCCGCCAGAATCCCGTCGTAATCTTCGGGATAACGCTGCGCCTCCATCAATGATTCGCGGCCTCCATCGGAACAGCCGGCGAAATAAGAACGCCGGGGCGCCTTCGCATAGTAGGCCTGCGCTACCGCTTTTGCGACCCTGGTCATCTCGTGAATTCCGCGATGGCCGAAATCGATCACTTTCTCGGGATGTCCGATGGCCCAGGCTGCATCGATGGGAGTACCGGTATGCCCGGTGTCGGTCGCAGTCGCCGCATAGCCAGCCTTCAGGGCCGTGCCGAGTTGCATGTCATCGATGATGCCGGCAAAGCCGCCATTGCCGATCCCTTGCAGCTTGCCATTCCAGCCAGAGACGGGCAGCCAGACTTCCAGCTTGATATCGGAATCCGACGTAGGCTTCGCCTCGGCAACCACGCGGCAAAAGGCAGGTAGGCTCTTGTACAACGCCGAGACGTCAACGCCGCTGAAGGGCTCCGGAGGTCCGTTGAAAGCACCGGCCGCCTGTGTTTGCGCCAGCGTGATCGTCGCGTTGGGAATTTTGGCCGCGCTGAGTTTTTCGCAAGAGTCCTGTGCGCTGGCGACTGCGGCTGCAGAGGCTAAAAACAAAATCACGAATAAACGGCGGCAATGATCGATGTTCATGAAATCGTAAGTCTCCTCTATATCCCCGTATTTCCGCGCCTTTCTCTAGGGAGCGCCGGCTTTGTTCATGAACTCGGCCTGATCCGTCTTCATTTTTTTCAGACCGTCCATTGGCAAGTAGACCATGTGGCCCGAGTCGTAGGTCGCAAATGAGATGTTGTCGCGATATTTTTGCGGCAGATTGAGGTGATCGACGGTGTAGTTAGCCGCATAGTAGGGCGTCGCCAGATCGTAGTATCCCTCCATCACCAGGATCTTCAGATAGGGATTCTTCACGATCGCCTGCCGCATCGCCGAGGCAGTATCGGGAAATCCCTGGATCGCCGATCCCCAATCCCACGGCTGGCCGTTGTTCTGCGCGCGAACGTTGTAGGGCATATCGACCTTGTAGCCCAACTCGGTGCGCAGGTAATTGTTGAATGCGGAGGTGAAAGGCGGTTGCGTGGCCGATCCCGTCGGGTCGTAGAAGGGAGTGTCCAGCAATCCGTTGGGATCTGGTCCCGTGTAACGCGCGTCGAGGCGGCCCACACGAAGCTTCTGGTCGATGAGCAGATAGTGCGTGAATTTCTGCACGTTGATGCGCAGATTCGCCTCGTCGATCACTTCCTTGCTCAGGCCGGTGTAGCGGGCCATCTGCTCGATGATTTTCTCCCGCTCCGGCGGAGTCAGGGCGTCGCCCTTGTCGAGTGCCTGCTCGTAGACGGTCGAGGCCCACTGCTCCGATTCTCGTCGCGCGCGGGTCATGTCCTGCGAGAGATCGGGCGCTAGCTTGTGGTGATATCCGGCAATCATCGTGAATGACGGAATCAGAAAAATATAAGGCTGGTCGTTGGTGTCGTTCTCTTCGAGCGTCTCGAAGTTCAGCACGGTGGAAAGCAGAGTGATGCCATTGAACGAGATGCCGCGATCGGCGAGATATCCGGCGATTCCTGCCGAGCGTGTGGTTCCGTAACTTTCACCGAACAAAAACAGCGGGGATGCCCAGCGCTCATTTCGCGTGATGTAAAGCCGTATGAATTCGCTGAAGGCTTCGATATCGCCCTTCACGCCCCAGAACTTCTTGAAGAGATCGTTGTCAGCCGCGCGGCTAAAGCCTGTGCCGATAGCGTCGATCAACACGAGGTCGCTTTTGTCGAGCAGGGTTGAGGGATTGTCTTCCAGGCGATACGGCGCAGGAGGCATGAAGCCGTCCGGCTGCAATACGACTTTTCTCGGACCCAGCGCTCCCATGTGCAGCCAGATCGAAGCCGATCCTGGCCCGCCATTGAAGGCAAAGGTAAGAGGACGCTTCGCTGCGTCCTGACCGTCGAGCGTGTAGGCGACATAAAACATCTCGGCCTCAATCTTGCCGTCGCCACGTTTGATGGGCAGCCGGCCGGTTGACGCGGTGTACTTCAGCACCTTTCCGTCGACCGTGATCTGATGATGCGTGACCACGGGCGGAAGCTCCGCCATATCGTAGTGCTCGTCTTTTTCTTTATCTTTGTCGTTCGGGATCTCGCGGATGGAAGGCTTCGGCTCAGCAGGGGTCTCGGTCTTAGCGGGGCTCTCTGCGGGCTTTTCCGTTGCGGGCGCCGGGTTGGCTTTCTTGCTCGGCGCAGGCTTCGCTGTCGCCGCTTGCTGTGCGAAAGATAAAGTGCAGGGAATCGCGAGAAAGAATGCAACAACGGCAGTGTTTATTTTAAAGATCACCTTCATAATTTAGTCCCCGTGCGAGAGCGATTCGCCGCTGGATTTCGTTGGCTCGGCTAGCGCGAGGAATTGTACACCGGGCATGAACGAATCCATGGACCGGATCAAGATCGTGTTGCGGGCGTTTCAAAGGGCCGCACGTAAAAAAGGCCGGGCATCAAGGAACGATGCCCGGCGTGTTTGGATGGAATTATTTTTCCTGTGCGATCTTAGCGATCTCATCGGCGGAGAGCACACGGTTATAAACCCGCATGTCATCCAAGTGACCCTTGAGGCCGAAGTAGTTGCCGGGGAATGCACCGATAGTGAATGGCCCCGACGTACCGAAGTTGTAGTCGAACTGCTGCAATGTGAAGCCCTCGTCGGAGGCGAAGGAAAGAGTGGACTCGGCTCCGTTGTAATAGATCTTCAGGGTTCGGTTGGGTTGATCGATCACGAATGCGAGGTGATACCACGAGCCGGGTTGAATGAGTCCCATGAGTCGTTGTCCACTTGCCGCCCGTGGAGCCGTCACCGACTTCGATGACCACCGACTGGTCGCTGGTGCCCCAACGGTTGATACAGAGTTTAAATCCGTTGGATTCCTCTCCCGTGTCGGCATTCGCCATGATGGTGTTGATGCTGTCTTGTATCGGATTGTCGACGTTGACCCAAACGGCGACCGTCAGTTGCGTTCCCAGATTGACGTTGGAGACTCCATCCTGGCCGGTTCCGTCGAGATACAAGCTTGCCGCGCCCTCATGAACGACATCGCCGTCGAAGCTTCCGGAGATGTCGGTGAGGGTGTTTCCATTTCCCGACGCATCGCTTCCATCGCCCTCAAACTTCCACTGCGACAGAATGGTCGCATACGAAAGAGTCGTGAAGTTGAAGCCCATCCCGGAAGGCAGGCTGTTTTCGCCGGAGTCTCTCAGAGAGGTTCCAACAACCGTGGAGTATTGCGTCGCCTGCGCGAGTGGCGCCTGCGGAGTCAGGCTTACCGTTTGCGAAGGAGCATCGTAGGTCACGATGATCGGAACATCCTGAGAGTTATTTGTCTGGATGATCTGGAACGTACCACTGTTCACGGTGCTCGGATCGAGCGCGACCTGGAACGGAATACGAATCACGATGCCGGGATCGACTTCGATCGCGCCATTTCCCGGAGAGATCGATGTCGTGTTGACCCAATCGCTCAATAGCATGGCCTTTACGGTCAGGGAAAAGTCCTTTGGTATCGCTGGCCAAGCCGTAGGCGAGAGTGGCAGTCATGGTGACGCTGGCGTTGTTGTCCGAGGGCACCGTAACGCCGCCTGACATCGACACGATCTGCGGTGCGCTCGATGACCATGTGATCGTGCTTCCGCCTGCGCCCGAGGTCGACAGGAAAATATTTCCGGTCACGCTGGAAGCGTGAATCGCCGGGTCCGAAGCCGATCGTCAAGGCAGCTTTGTCGGCAGCGACGACATCCGCGTCGGTGCAGAGTTGCTGCACCGTGAGAATGAATTGCTTCGTATCACTCGTGCTGTGGGAAGTGATCGTAGCGGTTAGAGTCACGACCACGGGTGAACCTTGCGGCCGCGTCACCGCGCCAGCCATCGAAATGACCTCCGGCGTGTCCGACGTCCAAGAGACTGTGGTGCTGTCGGCGCCCCCAGCAGGCAGAGAGACATTCTGCGTTACGCTGGCGGCGGAGTCTCCGGAAGCGTACACGATGTTGAGGGCAGCCTTGGCCGCGGCCACGGCGTCCGCATCGCTCATTTCTCCTAAGACGGTCAAACTAAAATCAGCGGTGTCACTCGCGGCATGCGACGTAATCGTAGCCGTCAGCGTTACCCCGGCGTCGCCGATGCCGGGCCGTTGTACCGAACCCGCGGACGATATAAGCGATCCATCGCTCGACGACCAGCTGATTGTGCAACCGCTGCTTCCGGTGGCCGGCAGAGTAACGTTCTGAGTGACTCCAGCTGGCGGAATCACCATCCGCATAGCCGATTGCCAAAGCTGCCTTCGCGGCGGCAACGGCTTCTGCATCCGTCATCTGTGCCTTCACGTTCACAATGAAGGCCTTCGTGTCGCTCGCTGCGTTCAAAGTAATGGTCGCGGTCAAAGTAACTGGGAGATCGCCGGTTGTCGGCCGGGTCACGGTTCCGTTGGCGGCGATGGCTAAGTCGCTCGACGACCAAGTGATCGTGCAGCCGTCGACGCCGGTTGCCGGCAGCGTTAGGTTCTGTGTCACGCTGGTAGCCGCGTCACCGGGTTGATATCCAATCGCCAGGGCAGCTTTGGCAGCCGCCACAGCTTGCGCATCGCTCATCTGCGGCTTTACCGTCAATGGGAAAGCTTTCGTATCGCTCGCGGATCCCACCGTGATCGTCGCCGTGACCGTGGCGCTCGCATCTCCCGTGAGCGGACGCGAGACCACTCCGGCATTCGATATGACCTCGAGGTCATTTGACGACCACACGACCGAGCTTTCGTAAAGACCAGCGGATGGAAGCGTGATGTTCTGGGTTACGCATGCTGCCGAATCACCCGCTGCGTAGCCGATCGCGAGCGCCGCTTTTGCCGCTGCGACCGCCTGCGCGTCGGTCATCTGCGCTTTCACGGTGACAGGAAACGCTTTGGTGTCGCTGGCCGAACCAACCGTGATGGTTGCGGTCAGGGTCGCATTTGCATCCCCGGTAGCGGGACGGCTCACGACGCCGGCGCCCGAGACCAGGAGCGCGTTGCTGGACGCCCAAGTGATGGTGCTGCCATCGAGTCCTGTAGCTTCCAAAGTCAAATCCTGCGTGACGCTCGCTGCTGAATCGCCGGAGGCGTATCCGATCGCCAAAGCGGCTTTTGCGGCTGCGACGGCCTGCGCCTCTGTCATCTGTGCCTTAACCGTTAATGAGAAAGCTTTGGAGTCGCTCGCGGTTCCTACTGAGATAGTTGCCGTGAGTGTGACGGCGGCATCCGCCGTTTGCGGTTGAGACACCACGCCCGCGTTGGTGATGACCGCCGTGTTGCTGGATGCCCACGAGATCGAACTTCCATCAAGTCCCGCAGCGGGCAGCGTGAGGTTCTGCGTTACGCTGGATGCCGAGTCGCCGCTTGCATATCCCACTACCAATGCAGCTTTAGCCGCCGCCACTTTCTGCACCGGGGTCAACGTTTGATTTCCCGATGAAACGCTTCCGCAGTTCACGAGCGTTATCACCCATAGCAGGACTACCAGACGGCAAAGCAGGCTCCTCGGCATCACTTCCTCCACGCAATAGATTTCGGGACGCATCGCGGACGCGCGATCGCTCCTGCCTGAGTCATCGCCCTGGCAGCGAAAGGGATGAGATCCCTGTAGGGCGCGACCTTTGGTGAAGAGCGAACGCGGAAGAGTCTTAACGTTGAGTCAAGCGAAAAGGCTGGGGGTGGAGAGGGATTAAACAACGCTTAATCAGAGCGAGACGAACTGTTTGCCCCAAAGAAAATCGGCCCGGACCATTTTGGAAAACGGTCCGGGCCGAACAGCTTTTTCAATTCAGCATCGGTTACGGTATGAACTCCCAGAGATCGTTCTCCACATCGTTGGGAATCGTGCCCGCCGAGTCGAAACCGAAGCCGCCAAAGAGCCACAGGTTTCCGCTGGGGTCGGTCCAGAATGCACCGAGTTCGCGGGAGCCTGGGGCGTTGGTAGCCAAAGGCGTATTTAAGCGCGCTCATAAACGCCACGTTGATTCGTCACGACTGGGAAACCGCCCGCGTCATCGGCTGCCGGTCCCATCCAGGACCAGTTGCCGTTGGTGTCGTACTTCCACAGGTCGTTGAACAGAGCGCCACCGGATCGCTGTCCAGCGAGCAGCCACACATCTCCATTTGGGGCCAGCCAACTGGAAGCCCACAACCGTCCCTGCGGAACATTGGTGGGGTCGGGAACTCCCAGCGTTCCGAATACCGCTCCTGCGCCTCCAACGGTGGTCGATCCTCCGACGCAGGTCCATTTCGATCGCTGAGAAGGTCCAGAGGTCGTTGAGTTCGCCCACGTTGCCGGCCGAATCCGACCCGTCTCCGCCGAAGAGCCAGAACGTTCCGGCCGAGTCGACCCAAGCCGAGGCACCAAGCCGCGCTCCCGGAACCGCAGACGATCCGGTCGTAGGTCCCTTTCTGATTGAAGGTGCTGGAGCCGCCGACCCACGTCCAGACGGGCAGAATCGGATCGGAATATCAAGCGTCCACAGGTCGTTGAAGCTTCCGTTCATACCGTCGTTTCCGCCAAACAGCCAAAACTTGCCAGTCTTATCGGTGTACCAGGATGACCAGTAACGGCCTCCGGGAAGCCGCCCGGAGCATCCTTTGTGCCATAGCTTCCTGCTGACCCTGAGTTTGCGAGCCGCCTGCCAGTGCCATTGGCCACCGGTGAATTCCCAGATGTCGCTCATAGCCCCGGCGCTGGTATTGGCGACGTCCAAGCCATATCCGCCGAACATCCAGAGATTGCCCGAGGAGTCGATCCAGTTGGCAGCATAAGCGCGTGCACCCGGCGTTCCGATGCCTCCGGGGCGGCCACTGGATAAGTTGGGCCGGTCGCCTCAGCTTGCGGACCGATGACGTATTTCCAAGCGCCTCCGGTGAATTCCCACAGGTCGCTCATGATGCTCTCGGCGCGGTGTCTTGTCGTGCCGAATCCGCCAAACAACCAAAGATTTCCAGAAGAATCGACCCATGTGCTGGACCCTCGCGGGCCCCCGGAACCTGCCCGGGCTCGTGTAGTTTCCGTGCTGGCCGACTAGGTTTCGAACCCGCCATCCATGTCCACTCGCTGAGGCAAACCACCTGGATGTTGGTGACATTTGCCGTGGCATTGCCCGAACCGTTGTTGACGGTGCAGGACTGTTCGGGGCTCGAAGGCTGTTGGAATACGGTGACGTCGTACGCACCGTTGGTGGCAACCGGCGTAGCGAAGGTGAAGACTCCATTCGCGGTGAGCGTGAGATTGTCCGCGTTATTGTTTTGCAACACGACGCCAGTGGTCGTTCCACCGGGCGACAAATCATAGAGCGTGCCGCCGATGGTGAAGCCGCTTCCGGCCGCGCAGGTTGCGGTGACGGTGGTATTCGCGGTGATGGTGCCGTTGCTGTTGCTGCTCAGGCTGCAGATCTGTCCGCTTGGCTGAGTCTTCACGCTCACCGAATAGGTAGATCCGCCGGCATACTGTGTCGCGAATGCCTGGGTGGTATTCGTGGTGAAAGTCAGGTTGTCGGCTTTGTCATCCTGCATCACGAGTGTTCCCGTGAGGCCTGTGACCGCAACGCTGATGGTGTAATTCGCGACGTTCGTGGTGCAGGTTGCCGTCACAGTCGTATTGGCTGTCATGGTCCCGCTGGCATTGCCGCTCAGCGTGCAGGTCTGTCCGGTTGGCTGAGTCACCACGGTCACGGAGTATGTAGCGCCGCTTGCGTAAGTTTTTGTGAAGGTTTGGGTTGTATTAGTGGTGAAGGACAATTGGTCGCTCTGGCTGTCCTGCACTGACCAGCGTTCCAACGAGGCCCGTAGGTGGTTACGCTGAGGGTGAAATTCGAGACGCAGGTCGCCGTGACGGTGACATTCGCCGTGATGGTTCCCGTGGCGTTGCTGCTGAGCGTGCACGTCTGTCCCGTGGGCTGCGTCAGGATCGAAACGGTGTAAGTCGCGCCACTCAGATACGCGGAAGCGAATGTCTGCGTTGTGTTGCCCGTAAAGGTCAGCTGGTCGCTCTTGTCATCCTGTACGACGAGCGTTCCAGTAAGCCCCGTGGTCGTCACGCTGATCGTCGGATTCGAAGTGCAGGTAACGGTCACCGTGGTGTTCGCGGTGATCGTGCCGCTGCCGTTGCTGCCCACAGTGCAGTTCTGTGTGGTGGGCTGCGTGAGCACGCTGACCGAATACGTCGCGCCGCTCACATACAAATTCGAGAATGCCTGCGTTGTGTTCGTAGTGAAGGTCAACTGCTTTCCCGCGTCGTCCTGCACTACCAGTGTTCCGCTCAGTCCGGTGACTGCTGCACTGAGGGTCAGAGTGGGATTCGCGCCGCAGGTCACGGTTACCGTGACGGGCCCTGTGGCGGTGCCGATGGCGTTCGATCCCAAGGTGCAAGTCTGTCCCGAAGGCTGAGTAAGGATCGTGACGGAGTAAGCGCCACCGCTGGGAATCTGGGTAGCGAATGGGACGGTCGTGTTCGTGGTTATCGTTAGATTGTCGGCGAGGTTGTCTTGCAGGACGAGCGTGCCCGTCAGGCCTGTAACCGCCGCGCTGATCGTGAAGCTAACTGCGTTTGTAACGCAGGTCACATTCACTGTGACGTTGGCCGTGGCCGTGCCGCTGGCATTCGACCCGAGCGAGCACGTCTGCCCTGTAGGCTGAGTAAGAACCGTCACCGAGTACGGACTGCCGCTGGCGATCGGTGTGTTAAACGGAACGGTAGCGTTCGTGGTTATCGTTAGATTGTCGGCGAGATTGTCTTGCAATACGAGAGTGCCGGTCAGTCCTGCGACCGCCGCACTGATCGTGAAATTAGTCGCGCTGGAAACGCAAGTGACTGCCACGGTGACATTGGCGTTGCCCGTGCCAGTAGCATTCGATCCCAAGGAACACGTTTCGCCGGAAGGCTGGGTGAGCACGGTCACCGCGTAGGTCGAACCTTTCGCGATCTGGGTCGCAAACGGCGACGTTCCATCGGCAGTGAAAGTGAGATTGTCGCCGCCATTGTCCTGCAGGACGAGCGTGCCGGTCAGTCCGGTAACCGTCGCGCTGATGGTGAAGTTGGTCGGATTGACCGTGTTGTTGATGCTGCCGCCGCCACAAGCCGCGAAGCTCAACAACGCTAAGATTGCTGCCCCAAGCAGAACTACCCGTGAGTTCATCTCACCCTCCAACCCGGACCTGGTTAATTTGTCGCGAATTCAGAAAATCGTTGAATCTACCTCTGGGATCCCGTCGGCCAGAACAGGTGGGGAGAAAGGAAACATCGAAAGTCTGATCGGCCAAGCTCGCACTTCTTCGCAGCGAGACTCGCGCTGCAAAGTATAACTGTGTTGCAACTTGATGCAATAGCCGGAAGGTGGGGGGTGCGGCGCCAGAAGAAAAATTCACAGCAAGTATCGTTAAATGATTCGATTACGCCGATTTGTAATATCTTTAAGGCGCTTAAATTCTATATGCAAAAATCTGCACCTTGCTCTCTTTGCGCTGCGGGATACCCTCCGATTGAGTAGGTTTGCCTCATCCGATTCCGGGCAAAGATTGCCTCTTGACGTCACTCGCGGCATTTTGTAGCATCATCGCTACAAGTTCGCTCCTCAGTTTTGACTGCCGAGCGGACCTGAATTTCATGCAGAGTGGCTGAGGGACGAGCCCTACGACGCCACGGCAACCGATCCGAGATCATATATCCCGGATGCACGGTGCCAACTCTCTCCTGGAAACAGGGAACATGGGATTCGGCAAGCGCGCCGTATTTGCTTTCCGATGCCTCTTTTCCCATTCCCGGAGAAAGAGGCCTTAGTTTTTTAGGCGCTTTCAGAGCTCGTCCTCAGCTACTCGCGATTTTCGGCTGGCTCATCGCTTTTCGAAGGATGACGGCCGTAAACAGGAAAGCGAGTAGCAACATGTCCAATTACGAACTACGCTGCCGGGAATGTGGCCGGAGTTGGGGAAACCAGCCCCGCTCTGTCTGCGACGATTGTTTCTCCCCCCTAGAAGTCGCCTTCGACTACGACACGATCAAAAAGGCAGTCAGTCGAGAGCGCATCGCCCAGCGGCCGCCGAACATGTGGCGCTACTCCGAGCTTTTGCCCCTCCCCCAGGGCTATGAACCGCGGCTTCCGGTCGGCTTCACTCCGCTGTTTCAGGCTCCGCGCCTGGCCCAGCGGCTCAGTGGAACGACCGCAGCCGCGGGGAATCTCTACATCAAGAATGACGCCGTTTGCCTCCCCACGCTGAGTTTCAAAGATCGCGTGGTCGCCGTCGCGCTTTCTCAGGCCAAGGCTTTCGGATTCGACACAGTCTCCTGCTCGTCGACAGGGAACCTTGCGAACGCTGTCGCTGCACATGCCGCGCGTGAAGGACTGAAGGCCTGGATTTTCATCCCTTCCGATCTCGAACCCGCGAAGATTCTTGGCACAAATGTGTTCGGAGCAAAGGTCGTCCGCATCGCCGGAAACTACGATCAGGTCAACCGGCTCTGCTCGCAGATTGCCGACGAACATCGCTGGGGCTTCGTCAACGTGAACCTGCGTCCTTATTACGCGGAGGGATCGAAGACGGTCGGCTTCGAAATTGCCGAACAGCTGGGCTGGCGCCTTCCCGACAACATTGTGTGTCCGATGGCCGGAGGATCACTTATTACCAAGATCCGCAAAGCGTTCGATGAACTGATCAAGCTCGGATTGGTGGAAGCGAAGGAAGTGAAATTCTTTGGCGCGCAGGCGACGGGATGCTCTCCGATTTCCACCGCAGTCAAAACAGGAGCTTCCGAGATCGAGCCGCAAAAGCCGCACACCATCGCCCGCTCGCTGGCGATCGGAAATCCCGCCGACGGGCACTACGCGATTAAAGCCATCAAGAACAGTGGTGGATGGAGTGAAGACGTTAGCGATCCTGAAGTGATCGATTCCATCAAACTGCTGGCGGAAACCGAGGGTGTCTTCACCGAAACCGCAGGCGGAGTGACCGTGGGATGCGCCGGCAAGCTGTATCGTCAGGATCGGATCCTTCCAGAGGAGACAACGGTACTCTGCATTACCGGCAACGGGCTGAAGACCACGGATGTTCTCGCTGGAGCCTATGAAGTGGAGCAGCCCATCGCTCCTAAGCTCACTGAATTTGAGCGCTACCTGCAGCACACGCTGGATGTAGCGGAGATTCCCGGCGTCTTGACCACCGGTGTGGGAGCATAACCATGCCAATCACTGTGCAGATTCCGACGGCGTTGCGCCGCCATACGGAAGGCGTGAAGTCGATCACATGCGCGGCGGGGAATCTTGGAGAGCTGTTCTCCGTGCTCGACGAGAAATTCCCCGACCTAAAGCCGCACCTCCGCGATGATAAAGGCGAGGTGCGCCGCTTTCTGAATATTTATGTGAACGAGGAAGATATCCGCTTTCTGGGAGGCCCCACCTATTCCTTTCAGGAGGGCGACGAGGTACTGCTCGTGCCGTCGATCGCCGGCGGAGTCGACTAGGGCAAGTTAAAAGTTAGAAGTCAAAATGCAGAAGTAAGACCCTGAGGTCCGGGTTGATACTTCTGCATTTTTACTTTTGCATTCTGCCTTGCTACTGCGGCGTTTCCGCCGACACCTGGCCGGTAGAGAGATGCAATTCCTTCGTCCGATCGATCACCCACTGCGGAAATGCCGGCGCCCCTTGCGGGATCTTTCCCTGCGTGATGGCCCAGTGTTCGATCCATCCCGAACCTTCTTCACCGACGTATGTGTCCGGCAGACTGTAGGCCGTATCGCTCAGCGCGTCTTCCAGTGTGATGAAGCGATAGCCTCGTTTTCGCAGTACGTCGAGTAACTCTCCGATGTGATCGGCCTCTAGGTTGCTGGCGTGCAGCAAGAGGATTTGCTTCGGTTCGCGTCCCACAGTCTTTGCCGACAGTTGCTCGGCATAGGCAATCGCCGCGTCGTGGTGAGAGAGATACTCGCTCGCGATTTTCTGCTCTAGCGCCGTGTCGTTGCGCTTCTTGGCGTCTTCGTAAAGTCCGGCGAACATCCAATCCCAGCCATCGAGGGTGATAGGGGCGATGCGATATCCGCGCTCGGTGAGAAAGGCTTCCGCCTGCCGCCGCGTTTGCAGGTCGCGGCCCGTATCGAGATAAGGATGGCGGAAATATCGCAACTTCATCTTGTGCTGCGCCAGCAGCATGCGCGTCACGCTCTCGCCCTGGATGACATCGTCTTCCCATGCTTTGAGTCCAACTTGATTCAGGGACGCATGACTGAAGGTGTGATTGCCCAACTCAAAGCCATAGTCCAGCCACATCTGCAGGGCCTTGATGCGTTCGTCGACCTCGCCCGGCTTGTAGAGTTTCTTCTCGTTGACGAAGCCGACAACGGGAATCTTCTGATCGCGTAGAGTGCCCAGCAATTTCGAAGTCATCGCGGTGACGTCAGCCGCGGAGGTCCGATCCGCCATTCCCGCCGGAAGATCGTCGATGGTGACGGCGACTTGGCGGTCGATTTTGCCGGATTGAGTTGTGGATGTAGACGGGAAGACGAACAACGTTGGAAGAAGGATTAAAAGAATGCATCGGCGCATAAATGGAACCGTCCTCTCGTGCCGGGGCAAGAATTGAAACGTTTCATTAAAACACGCCGCAGGACGAGCGGGAGGGAAGAGTTTCGCCTGCGTTCCCGAGCCGCTGCTTCGGAAGGAGGATTTACATTCGGCCAACATTCTGTATAATCTAACTAACTGGTTAATTAATGCCTCGTTCCGTACAACATCGTCCGCCTCGAATGGGCTCCCGTGGGCAGCCCGTCGAAAGCCGGGCCTCGATTCTCGACGCCGCCGCACGGGAGTTTGCTGCTCACGGCATTGCCGGAGCACGCACCGACGCGATCGCCCGCGAGGCGCACGTCAACAAAGCTCTTTTGTATTACTACTTCACAGACAAAGAAACTCTGTACGGGGCTGTTCTCGACCATGCTTTTTCGGGGCTGAAGTCTGCGGTCTTCCTCGCCCTCGATAGCGACCTCCAGCCGCGCGAGAAGATCCTCGCGTATGCGGGAGCGTATTTCGACTTTATCGCCACGAATCAACTGTATCCGCGATTGATGCAGCGCGAGATGATGCGCGCCCGGGACGGACAATCGCAGCACATTGAAAAAATCATCAAGAATTACATTCAGCCCATCTTCATGCGGGTGAGCGAGTTGATGCGGCAGGGAATCGAGAGTGGTGACTTTCGCCCGGTCAATTCCGGTCACTTCGTGCAGTCGATTGTAGCGATGATCATTTTCTATTTCAGCAGCGCGCCCATGATGCAAAAGATTGTAGGTTTTAATCCGCTGACGCCAGACCGGATTGCAGAACGCCGCGCTTCGGTCATCGATTTCATTTCCGCCGCGTTGTTCCGTCCCAGGCGCAACCCCACGCAAGGAGCACGCTCATGAGCGCGCGCAACCGTTTTCTCATTCTTCTCGGCATCATTTTTGTGATCGCCTCGACTTACTACTTCTTCTCCGTCGATCATTCACGCGATGTGGTTCTGATCGGCACCGTTGACGCGAATCAAGTCATCGTCAGCGCTCAACTCGAAGGCCGCATTCAGAAACTACTGGTGGATGAAGGCACTCCGGTGAAGGCTGGCGATCTCATCGCGGTGCTCGATCCGCTGGAACTGCAGGCGCAAGACGCCGCGGCCTCCGCGAATATCAGCAGCCTGCAGCACAAGGTTGCCGAGATGCAGGATACGGCGAAATCCACTTCTGGTTCCACAGCGAGCGACGTAGCCAATGCTCAGGCAAAGCTTTCTTCCGCGAAAGCCCAACTGCTCCAGGCGAAAGCTGCTCTGGATCGGACGGCGAGTGACAGCCGACGAGCCATTGAGTTGGCCAAGGCAGGCGTCGCTTCCGACCAGGATCGCGTTCAAGCTGAAACGAATCTGCAAGCCGCCCAGGCGACCGCTCAGGCACAGCAGGAGATGGTCAAAGCCGCGGAGGCCGATCTGAACGCGGCCATCGCTCGCACGCAACAGGCGAATGCGGCCAAGAGCACAGTGGCCGCTACGCAGGCTGATTTGAAAAATGCGATGGCGCAGAAGAATCAGGCTGCGGTTCGTCTGGGATACACGAATGTATACGCTCCGGTTAGCGGAACGGTTTCGGTGCGCGCTGCCCGGCAGGGTGAAGTCGTCAACATCGGCGCGCCGATTGTCACCATCGTCGATCTCAGCGACACATGGGCGCGCGCGGCGATTCCCGAAACGTATTCGGACCACATCGGATACGGCGACGTGCTGCGGGTTCGGATGCCCGGCGGGACGGTTTCGAATGGAAAAGTTTTCTTCAAAGGTGTGGAAGGAGACTTCGCCACGCAACGCGACGTCAGCCGTCGCAAGCGCGACATTAAAACGATTGTGTTGAAGGTCCGCCTCGACAATCCGAAAGGTGCGTATGTTCCGGGAATGACCGCTGAGGTATTGATCTCTCCCGAGCAGATGAAAGATGGCAATCCGCAGAGCGCGAAAACGGCAGGGCAAGAATGATGGCTGAGCAGAATTCAAAGCCGGTTACGCTCGAGAAGCCTGTTTACGACCCGAATGCGCCTTCCGCGATCGAGGTCGATCACATCGTCAAGAAGTACGGCGATTTCACAGCGGTGAACGATATCTCGTTCAGCGTGAAAGATGGCGAGATCTTTGGTCTGCTCGGGCCCAACGGAGCGGGGAAGTCTACCCTGATTCGCATGATGACGACGCTCATCCCGATCACTGCGGGGAAGGCGCGCATCGGCGGGCACGATGTTTCGAAAGAAGCCGACGCTGCGCGCCGGATGATCGGCGTGATTCCGCAAGCATTGACGAGCGATCTCGACCTCACGGTCGAAGAGAACATGAACATTTACGCCAAGCTCTACGACGTGCCGGCGAAGGAGCGCAAGAAGTCGATCGAAGAATTGTTGGAATTGGTCGATCTGACGAAGTGGCGCGATGCCGCGACCAAAACTCTTTCCGGCGGAATGAGGCGGCGGCTTGAGATTGCGCGAGGACTGGTCCATCACCCGAAAATTTTCTTTCTAGACGAGCCGACTACGGGCCTCGATCCAGTTTCGCGCGTTGCGGTTTGGGAGATGCTCGGCAATATCAAGGAGCATCGGCAGCTCACGATCCTGATCACGACGCATTACATGGACGAAGCCGACCGGCTCTGCGATCGCATCGCGATTGTCGATCACGGGAAACTCGTCGCGCTCGATGCGCCCATGGCGCTCAAGGCGAGCGTGCCAGGATCGAATGTCATCGAGGCGCAATTCGACAATGCTCCTGCGGACTGGGAGCAAAAATTGCAAGCGATGAACGATGTCACCTCGGTGCAGCACGAGGGCGCGGGAATGTACCGGGTGTTGACTGGCAACGGCTCTCGCACTACCACGCAACTGGTCGAGATGGCCGTGCAAAGCGGAGTTCAGGTTAAGTCGCTGTCAGTGCAGAACACCACGCTCGATGACGTTTTTGTGCACTACACGGGACGGCAACTTCGCGACGAATTGCAGAAATCGTATGCCTTCGTGATGCCTCAACGGCCGGGATTACAGCCATGAATCGAATGATGGCCATTGTCGAGCGCGAAATGCGTAAGTTCTTCCGGTCGCCGGCGCTGATGCTGGCGTCGATGATCTTTCCACTGGTTCAGTTGATCATCCTGGGCAACGCTTTTGGCGGGAAGATTCATGACGCTCGGGTCGCAATCGTAGATCAGGACGGCGGTCCTCAGGCGCTGCGTGTTCACGAGGCGTTCGATTCCGTTCGCGCCAACATCCGCACATTCGTTGCGGTTCCATACGACAGTGACAAGCGGGCGATGGAAGATGTGCGGAACGGCAAACTGGAAGGCGCGGTTATCATCCCGCCGCAATTCTCCCGGCGCGTGTACGAAGAAAATCGCCCGCAGATCGCGCTAGTCGTCGATAACAGCGACAACTTCATGAGTTCGGCAGTCGAGGCCGAGTTGAGCGACCTTACGAATTCGCTCAATCAACCCGCTGCTTCTCCGCGCATCCTGCAGCAAACAGCACTCAGCATCGTCGAACTCTATCCCTACATCGAGTACATGAAGTATCTGCTGCCCGGATCGCTCGTGCTGGCCATGTTCGTCTCCGTGATGATCGGCGGCGGCATGCTATACATCGACGACAAAGCCCGCGGTGTGCATGAGGGATACCTGGTCACTCCCATCACGAAACTCGAACTCGTGTTGGGCCTGAACCTCGCCGGAGCCATCAAGGCGGTGATGACCGGCATCATCATCGTCATCATTGGATCGATGATGGCGGGCGTCGGCACGATCTTCAATCCCGTCACCATGTTCGGCTTGCTGATCATGATCGTGCTGACCTCGCTGGCCTTCAACACAATGATGTTTCTGTTGATGGTGCGCATCGAAGATCCACTGGTGCCGCGCGCAATGTTCGGCATTCTCAATACTCTGCTTTTCTTCCCCAGCGGGTCGGTGTATCCGATTCAGGCATTCCCGCCCTGGCTGCGTGCGATTGCGAGATGCGATCCGTTTACCTATGCCGTCGACGGCTTTAAGTGCCTGTTGCTGAAGGAAACGACGTTGGCCGCCGTGTGGGGAGATATGCTTTTCCTCGGAATCTTCGCCGCAGTCACGCTCGGCATTGCGATCCCGCTGTTCAAGCGAACGCTATAAAACCTTTAACCACGAAGGACACGAGGGTACACAAAGGAAACCCATAGGATTGGGGATTCCTTCGTGCAACTTCGTGTCCTTCGTGGTGATGGTTTTGAAGCTTGCCGGTCGTCTCTGGGAACTTTTACCTTCTCCGCTGTGTCCGTTATGCTAGAGAGGTATGACTCTACTGGACGCCAAAGAGTACGATCCGGAAAAATCACGCAAACGGACTCGGAAAATCATTTCCGCCATTTCCATCCTTATCATCGTTGCCGGATTGCTTTGGTGGTTCCGCTACTGGCCGCAGGAGCGGATCGTCGGCCATTTCTTTGACGCGCTTCAGGCGAAGGATTACAACACCGCATACGGCATCTGGATGAACGATGCTAGCTGGCAGCAACATCCTGGAAATCATCCGAAATATCCGTACAACGAGTTTTATCGCGATTGGGGACCTGGCGGCGAGTGGGGCTTAATCAAAACTCAGAAAGTTTACGGGGCGAGCACGTGTCCTGGCCCAGCCAGCGGAGTGGTTGTCGATGTAGTAGTGAATGACCGGGCGCAGCACGCCCAGGTTTGGGTGGAAAAATCGGACAAGACGTTAAGTTTTCCGCCTTGCGAACTGATCTTCCACTAGGGCGCAGCGTCTTGGGCTCCGCGTCGTGACTAGGCTTGCGGTGTCCGCGCCTGGTCCAGCGCTTCCACTGTCTTTGTCAGAGATGCGTCATCTCCCACGGCAAGGCAGGTTTTGGATCGATCAATCTGCCGCATCAGTCCGCACAAAACTTTTCCCGGACCGACCTCGATAAAAGTCTGGGCGCCCTTTTCGATCAGCAGGCGCATGCACTGCTCCCATTTGACCGCTCCCGTAACCTGCTTGACCAGTGTGTCTCGAGCCCGAATCGCGTCGGTCACGAATTCAGCATCGACGTTGCAGGCGACGGGATACACGGGATCATGCAAAGGAAATTTGTTGAGATCGCCATCCAGCCGGTCTTGAGCGGGTTTCATCAGGGAACAATGGAAGGGTGCGCTGACAGGCAGAATTTTGGCACGCTTGGCGCCGCGTTCGTCCGCCAATTTTGTGGCTCGCTCCACGGCCGCGGTATTCCCGGAAATTACGATCTGCTCCGGCGAATTGATATTTGCAGGGGAGCAGACTTCTCCCTGCGCCGCGTCGGCGCAAACACCGGTAACTTTCTCAAGGTCCATTCCGAGAATGGCTGCCATCGTCCCGACACCGACCGGCACGGCTTCCTGCATGTATTGCCCGCGGCTGCGGACGGTTCGAACTGCGTCCGCGAAGCTAAATGTTCCCGCCGCGACATGAGCGGAATACTCTCCAAGGCTATGTCCCGCGACATAGCAAGGCTTCGCGATTCGCGTTTGCAGTACACGTAGAGTCGCGATCGATACGGTCAGAATCGCCGGCTGCGTGATCTCGGTCAGTCGAAGCTGATCTTCCGGGCCTTCGAAGCACAACTGCGAGAGCTTGTAGCCCAGGGCTTCATCCGCTTCTTCAAAGGTTTGTTTTGCAACTGGATATTTATCGAAGAGATCCTTGCCCATCCCGACAACCTGCGAACCTTGTCCGGGGAAGAGCAGAGCGATGAGAGTGTCTGTCATGAAGGAACCGTCAGCTGGGTTGTGTGACTGCTTCCGCGGGTGCTGGATGCAGCCCAGCCAGCCCGCGCTCGATTGATGAGTTTATGCCGCGTTTAGAAAATTCCGATGCCACCCGCACAGCATTTTTCATGGCATTCGCGTTCGACGAACCATGCGTGATGATGCAGACGCCTTTGACTCCGAGCAGCGGCGCGCCGCCGTATTCGGTGTGGTCGAGGCGCTTCTTAAAATCGGTGAACGCGCTTCGCGAAAGCAATGCTCCTACTTGCCGGGTAATCGTGGCTTTCAACGATTCTTTCAGCGCCGTACGAACCAGGTTGGCGACGCCTTCCGAAATCTTTAGCGCGACATTGCCCACAAAGCCGTCCGCCACGATGACGTCGACCTGCCCGTTGTAAAGGTCGCGTCCTTCAACGTTACCCACGAAATTGAGCGGAAGCTGTTTCAGAAGTTGAAAGGCTTCGCGGGTGAGGTCGTTTCCCTTGCTCTCTTCTTCGCCGATGGAAAGCAGGCCGACGCGCGGCCCGCGAGTACCCGGCCGCCGCCCAAACATAGCGCGGAAATAAACGTCTCCCATGACCGCAAATTGTTCGAGATTCTGCGCCGTGCAGTCGACGTTGGCTCCTACATCTAGAAGCATTGCGGGGTTGCCGGGAGCGGTGGGGAACACGGCAGCTAGCGCGGGGCGATCGACGCCAGGAACTGCTCCCAACACAATCTTTGCGGTTGCCATTGCCGCGCCCGTATTTCCGGCGGTGACGAAGCCGGCGGCCTGCCCCTCACGCACCATGCGCAAGCCCACTCGCATCGAAGAATCCCGCTTGGCGCGGATTGCCTCGATCTTGTCTTCCATGGTGATGAATTCGCCGGCGTGAACGATCTCGATGGGAAGACGCCTCGCGGAAGGATGACGGTCCAGTTCAGCCTTGACGATCTCTTCCGGGCCAATGAGCAGCACGCGCACGCCGTACTGGCGCGCGGCAAGGATCGCACCTTCGATTTCGGGCTTGGGCGCGCGATCCGAACCCATCGCATCCAGCGCGATGACGCTAGGCATGGCGTACGTTAGCTGGCTTCTTTTACGTCGAGGACTTCGCGACCCTTGTAGTAGCCGCATTTTGCGCAGGCGCGATGCGGCATCTTTTTCTCGTGACAATTCGGACATTCAGAAAGGCTATGGCCCTTCAGGAAGTCGTGAGCACGACGGGTCGAGGTGCGCTTTTGGGAGTGTCGCCGTTTTGGATTAGGCATGTTGTTCCAATTCCTTTGTTAGGGGTCATCCCCCAAGATTTCATAGAGCCGATGTGAATGGCTGATCTTTTTAAACTCTAGTGTTCAAGCCGGCTGCGGACTTCTTTCAACGCGGCCCACCGTGGATCTTCAATGTGCGTCGAGCAGGAACACTGTTCTAAATTCAAATTCTTGCCGCAGTGCGGGCAAAATCCCCTGCAATCTTCGCGGCACGTGACCTTTAGCGGAAGCGCCAGCAATACCTGCTCGCGCAGCACATCCTCCAACAAAAGTCCGTCGCCTTGATAATAGCCGATCTCGGCTTCCGCGTCGGTTACAGAGAGTTCGTCGCGACCGGCATCGGCGCCCACCGGACGATACAGCAGCTCAAAATCCCGCTCGATATCTTGCTTTACCGGATCCAGGCAGCGAGCGCAGGGAAGTTCCAGTCCCGCCGACAGTCGCCCTCGCAAGCGGATGTCCTTGATAATCTCGTGCTTGCCGTGGTGTTCCTCAACTACTTCTGCGCGGCCCGATGTTTTCAGCGGAGTCAGCTGCCGGGCTTCTCCGCCTAAGTCGATGGCACCAGGCTCAAACTCCTCCGCAAAATCGAGAGGGTGAAGTTCTAAATCTTTGATGTCCAGGAACATGGCGAAATCTCCGCGGCGATCGCGCCGGCGACAACCCGCGGAAGCACGCCAAGAGGCCCTTCGGTTTAACTCAGGGCAAGCGTAAGTACCGCAAGGAGCAAGACTTAGGATAAAGCTTGCCGGGGTGGGTGTCAAGAAATGCGCGGTCACTCGCCAAGTTGCAGCAGTTGTACGGCTCGCGTGGGAGCATCCTCAAAGATGAGTACCTTTTCGGCGTCAATAGCGGCTAGCTCCATGCGGCGCGGGACGAGCCAGAACAACGACGCCACGGGAATAAAGATGGCCATCCGGACAGGCTCCGCCAGCGCCCACGATTCCACGTGCGGCGTTACGACAGCGAAGAGGGAGAACCCCAACATAGAGCCGAGAAAAATCACAATGGAGTTCTGCTGAAAGACCGGCAAAGGGCAAGTAAAGGGCAGCTTGCGGAAGCCAATCAACACTGCCTGAGCGAGAAGCACCGACCAGCCCGCGACGAGAAGTGAATGCAGGCATCCTACGATCCAGCCGTCGAAGTAGGTGTAAAGAGGAAGAGCGATGAGGATCAGCCAGGGTAGGACGAATGCCAGCATAACCTTTAGGGCCATCTCCCGGCACTCATGCTTCTCGACGTCGAGCGTAAGGCGGAAGATCCAGTTCGAGCGCAAGTCCACCGGAATCTCGAAGACGACGCGCAAACCGACGACGATGAAAAATACCAGGACGAACGGGATGGAAAGAATTTCGGCGGATGGTCCGAGTTGCCGCTCAAAACTATTCTGGACCGCCGCCACAAGGCTCTGAGATGCGAGCACCATGCCGATCCCGAAGATACCCGCCAACGCAAAGCCGTGAGCCTCGCTGCGAAACAATGTTCGCCACACAAAAGGGAGGCATCCACTCTGAAAGGGCGTTCGCAAGAATAATTGATCGAGCCAGCCGGTGAACGGTGTGCTCCACGTGGATCGTGGGTTGGATGAAATCTCCAGAGTCTCTGGAATGCGCAAAAAATGACGGCGATATCCAAGCGCGTAAACGGACAATGCAGCGACCAGCGTCAGTCCGAGTCCGGGGAGCGCCAAGCCGCCCAGTCTGGCGACCGCCGGATTTCCCTGGCCGTGCAGCAATTGCCACAACCCAAGAAACCAGCACGATGGCACCATCCTCACCCACGATTGCGGATTGTTCGGCAGCTGTTGCAACACCGTGGGAAGGGCGAAGCTGGTGCTCAGCATCATCACCCAGAACATCACCACGAGAACTCGGATGTACGGGGAGATCCGCCGAAACACCGGAGGGGGGAACACCGCGAGAAGAAAGCCAAGAAGCGTCAGCACGGCGAAGAAGGCGAAGATGCTGGCCAGTCCAACGATCAGGATATGAATCGCGGCGAACTTCACGAAAAACAGAAACGAAGTTTGTGCGGCTCCTACGCCCAGCGGGAAAAGCAACGAGGACGCGGCATTGACGTCGATCGCAATCAAGCCGGCGAGGAACAACAACGCCGCGAGGTTTGCGAAGAAGATGGTCCACGTCGAGACCGGCAGTGGAACCAGATTCACGTAGTCGCGGCGATCAGGGAACAGGGCGTCCCACCGCCAGGCAGCAACCGTGCCGGCCACTGCCATCGAAAGGGCAATGAAGAAATATTCGTCGGGCATCGCGACGGCAAGCGGATCAACATGAGGAGCACCGCGCATCCACGAGAGAAAAGTGGAATACTTTACGAACAAAAGGACTGAGACGAACCCGCCGGGCATGGCAAGCAAAGTGAGCACCAGGCCGACACCCAAGTCGAGACCTTCCGAGTCTTGATCGCCACCGCCACGGAAGATGCGCTCTGTGAAGATCCGACACAAGCGCAGAAAAGGCTGTTCGCGGTAGTACTCCCACCAGTGGCGGACGATCTCGATCGGTGTCGTCATGCGGCGCTCATCACTGAGACGATGTCGCGGGCAATCCGCACGGTATCGACATCATCGACGAGGTGCAGAAAAGTGTTTTCGAGAGACTGGCCGAGGATCCGCCCAATATTGGCCACCGAGTCCTGCGCAATCACAACGCCCTTGCGGAGAATCAGCACGTCGGTGCAGACTTTTTCAACGACCTCCAGCACGTGCGAGCAATAGAAGACGAACTTGCCCTGACGTCCGAGCGCTTGTACCAGATTCTTGAAGATCAACGCGGAGGTCACGTCCAATCCTGAGAGCGGCTCATCGAAAATAAAAATGTCAGGATTGTCCATCAGGGCGGCGACCAGAAGAATGCGCTGCCGCATCCCTTTCGAGTATGTGCCAATACTCGCGAACCTGTGGGGATGCATGGCGAAGAGTTGCAGCAGGGAATCGATAGTGACCGAGAGCTGCGAACGCGGCATGCCGCGCAGCGTCCCGACCATCTCCAGATACTCCCAGCCCGTCAGGTAGGGATACAGATGAGCTTCTTCGGGAACGTATCCCATGCGCTTGCGGTACCCGGTGAGATCGTCGCGGATGTCGCGCCCTTCGAATCGCACTGTGCCCCGCGTTGGCTGAAGAAGGCCAGTGAGCATCTTAACGGTTGTGCTCTTGCCGGAACCGTTCGGGCCAAGGCATCCGAGAACTTGGCCGGGACGCAGGGTGAAAGATAGATCTTGCACCGCAGGTATGGAGGAATAGTGCTTGCTAAGGTGCAAAGCTTCGAGCATCGGCAACCTCGCGAGTCGAATTTGCGGACGTTAGTGCCTGAGACTGTAGAGCGAAGAGAACCCCGTTACGTTAGACACCGCCGAAATCCAATAAGTTTCTTGCGGAAACAGATCGCGAATCGAGAGTCAATTTACCTGGTAAGCAGGACGACCTGTCATATCATTCGTTTTGTGATTTCGCGATTTCTTCTTCGGAGCGGCTGCGTGTTGCTAGCCATGATGGCCGCGCGCACGCCACCGGCAATCGCATTGCACCCCATTCAGCACCGCACCTTGACTGTCGATACGACCATCGCCCATCTAGTAGATGAGATCCGCGGGCGCGCCAAGGTCCTCGAAAACAGTTCCGGAATGCGAGCCAGCTTTCGATCATTCACCTCTGCTTATAAGGTTTCTCCCGACAGCGTCAGTTATTCCGACTTCGTGATTGTACGGCTCCTCTATGAGGCCACGAGGGACGCCGGATTCTGGAATATGCACTGGACGATTACGAACATGCCGCCGAATTCCGACCGGGTCTGGAGCCAGTGGAAAGGACTGCGGGATGTATCAGTTCAGTCTCCGACTGCTTCCGCCGAGTGCGACGAACTCTCTGCTTTGTATGCGTTTCTGGTAGAGCGTTCGGGCGTTCGGACTGTAGGCCTGTTCTGGCCATATCCGAATCATACGGTGGCCGTGTGGGTAATCCATCCTCGGAGCGGGGCTGAAGTGCGCGTCGTGGTGCCGACGTCTCAGATTTTTCTTGGCGTGAACGATTCGTTCGGTACGAAGAAGTTTAATCCGTGGCATCAGAAGACAATCTTTGAATACAAGCGGCACGATGCATCGGACAATTTTGAAATTCCCCAGCGGCTCTTCGATTTCTTCTTGCGCCAAATGGAGCGCTACGCCGGTGCCTCGGATTCCACCTTGCAAGAGATTCGATACTTGCGCGAGGGTGTTTTCCTGAAAGATTGGACTGTCGAAAGTGCCGCAAAAGACGCGATGGATAGGAAGACTGGTTTGGGATCAGGTCCGGCAGAGGATCTGGCTGCATTTCAGAATTTTGCCGCAGACATGAGGGCAGAGGCTCGTCCATAGCCAAGGAGGGATCGGATAATCGCGCGTAGGGCTTATTGAAGCATGAGTCCCAAAGCCTTTAACGTGTCCGCATCCAGCGTGTTCTTCCCGTCTTTCTTAATCGTGACGCCGAAGCTGCCCGAATAGTCCCACATTGCCCAGCCGATATTATGTCGCTCCAGAGCCATGCGGACGTCTTTAATCCAAGCCAGACGGTCTTGCGGTTCAGCGTGGCGGAAGACGCCAAACTCGTTACACACCAGCGGCACGCCGTTTCTTTTCGCCCAGTCCGCGGCTTGATTGATCTCGGCTTCGACGCGTGATCGCGTCCCAGTGATCCTGCCCGTAGCGAATCACGTCCATGCGATGCACCGCGTCGGGGACAGTCGCGGCCACCTGCGCTGCATTTTCCGGCGACGACGGATAGTGCAGCCCCTTCAGCCAGTGCCAGTAAAACGCCCCCCAGGTCGCCCCCTGATGCGTGAAGATGTGTGGATCGTAGAAATGGAAAACATAAATGACATTGGAATCGCGCAGCGGTTCGAGCGAAATCATGTCGTCATCGTCGTCCCAGCGCGCGCCGGGCGCGATGATCGTGTTCGCCGGGGCTCCCTGCCGGATCGCAGCGGCCAGCTTTGCTTCCACGCCGTACCAGCGATAGGGATCGCGCATCTCGGGTTCGTTCAGGATTTCAAAGAACACGCGCTCGGTGTCCCACGAGGAATAATGCTGCGCCACGCCGCGCCAGAAGTCGGCGAAGCGCTCGACCGAATCGTCCTCCTTGGCCAGCTTCGCTTTGAAATCGGAATCCGGATGCATGTCGACCTCAACGGACAGGCCCGCATCGAGAATCATCTTCATGGCGGCGTCGAGATAGCCGAAGTATTCGGCCGATCCGTTCTGGCGGTGGGCCGCGTCCATCATCGGTTGCGGATTCACGCTGAGCCGCACGTGATCGAAGCCCGCCGACTTGATCAAGGCAATGTCGGTTGCGGTCGTCCACGATTCAAAATGTTCTTTCGTGTATCCCTTGGGGTCATACACCTGCGCGAACCACTCGCTCAGGTTGATGCCGTGGCGAAGATGGGCAAGCCGGGACGCCGGAACAGTGGAACCGGGAACACTTTGAGCCAGAGAGATTGCAGTGAGAAATAAGACTGCAGGGAAACACTTGCGGAGCATCGATCCTCCAGGAACCGGACTGCGTTTGTAGGCGGGCGGCGCTAGTGCGTGCGCGGATTTCAGCTTTGAATGGGCAGCGCTCGGATCCGCTTTTTGGTCGCCGCATAGATGGCGTTGCAAAGCGCGGGAGCGATCGGAGGCACGGACGGCTCGCCGATTCCTGTCGGCGTTTCGGTACTCGGCACCGCATACACCTCAACCACAGGCGTTTCCTCCATCCGCAGCGGAGAGTAATCGTCGAAGTTGCCCTGCACTACACGTCCCTTCTCGATCGTGATCTGCGCGCGCAGCGCATTGCCAAGTCCGTACACAATCCCGCCTTGAATCTGTTGCTCGAGGATTGCCGGATTGATGACCTGGCCGCAGTCGACTACGGCTACAACGCGATGGACTCGCGGCTGATTGTTTTCCATCGTGATCTCAACGACCTCGGCCATGTACGAAGCGAAACAACCGAAACAGGCGATGCCGCGAAAGTGACCCGCCGGCAATGGCTTATCCCAGCCGGCTTTTTCCGCGGCCAGTTGCAGCACGGCGCGCATTCGCGCGGTGTGCCATGTGGTCGAGAAATAAGCCAGATCCTGATCCTTCGCCAGCAGTTGCAGCCGATATTTCAGCGGATCTTTTCCGGCCGCGACCGCCAATTCGTCGATGAAACTTTCCAGTGCAAACGCCGCTTGCAGTGCGTACACGGATCGCATCCATCCCAGCGGTACCGGGGTTTCAGCCATCACGTAATCGATGGAGTAGTTTGGAATTCCATACACCGGGCCGGCTTCGTCGGGCAGATCGGGATCGAGATTGTTGGGAGTCGGCTGGCCTTTCTGTCCGCTGATCGAAGGCGCGATCAAGCGGTGCGTCAGCGCTACCGGAAATCCAGAGCCATCAAGTTTCGCGTTTAGTTGATGGAGGCTCGCCGGCCGGTACGTTGAAGCGCGCATGTCATCTTCGCGCGTCCAAATCACTTTTACTGGAGCGTTGATGGCTTTCGAAACCAAGCGCAGCCTCGACCGCATAGTCGTGCTCGAGTCTTCGGCCGAAGCCGCCGCCCATCAGCGTGACGTTGACCTTCACCTGATCCGGATCGAGGCCAATTGCGGGCGCAACGGAGTCGCGGCAATCCTGCGGAACCTGCGTTGGAGCCCACAACTCGCACTTCGATCCCTGATAATGCGCCGTGCAGTTTCCCGGTTCCATGGGAGCATGCGCCATGAATGGCAGGGAATACTCTGCAGAAAATGAGCGTCCCGCAGATTTCGCCGGGTCTCCAGCAAGAAACAGGTTCGCAACCTTCTTGCCGTCGTTTGCCTTGAGCGCAGCCATCGCGCTCGCAGTATTGAAGTCTTTATTTGGACCCTCGTCCCAGGTAACGTTCAATACACGGCGTCCTTCCATCGCGCCCCAAACGCTGTCTGCAACTACGGCGACAGCGGAATCACTTATCTTTCCGACATAGGTCACGCCGGAAATCTTTTTGGATTCTTTGTCGTCGAAGTTTGAAACCTTGCCGCCGATGATCGGACAGCGCGACAGGAGAGCGTACTTCATTCCCGGCAGACGAAAATCCATACCGAACGTGGCTTCGCCTTTCACTTTTGCAAGCGAATCCACACGTGCCAGTCGCTGTCCGACAATTTTGTAGTCTTTGCTCTGCTTCAGCGGAACGTCGGTGGGAATCGGAAGCTTCGAAGCCCGATCTACAAGGTCGCCATAGCTCACGCTACGGTTCGACGCCGCATGTTTGATATGGCTTAACTCTGCGGTGCAAGAGGATCGCGGAACGCTCCAGCTTTGCGCCGCTGCAGTGATGAGCATCTCGCGCGCTGCCGCCCCGGCTTTGCGCATCGGATCCCACGTGGTGCGGATGCTCGCGCTTCCGCCGGTCGTCTGGTCGCCGAAGAGCGTGCTCGCCCCTGCCTGCTCAATCTCGATCTGCTTCCAGTCCGCCTCGAGTTCTTCCGCGAGAATCATCGGCAGCGCGGTGCGCACACCCTGGCCCATCTCCGAACGCGCAACCACAATCGTGATCTTGTTGTCAGCGGTGATCCGCAAGTAAGCATTCGGCGAGAAAACGTCATTCGCCACGCTGTTTTTGTGCGGCAGGTAAAAGCCAACGATCAGGCCGGCTCCAGCGGCAACGCCGGCAGCCACAAACTCGCGCCGGGAAAGGGAACTCATCGCGAGCCTCCGTTTCCTGCGGCCCGATGAATCGCCTTGCGGATGCGTTCATACGTTCCGCAGCGGCACAGATTGCCATTCATCGCCTTCGTGATCTGATCGTCGGTGGGGCTTGGCGTCTTCGCCAGCAGCGCCGCCGCCGACATGATCTGACCGGTCTGGCAGTATCCGCATTGCGGAACTTCTTCCGCCAGCCACGCCTGCTGCAGCACATGCAGGCCGTTGGCGCTGAGGCCTTCGATTGTGGTCACATTTTTACCGGCGACCTGTGAAACCGGAGTCGAGCAAGAGCGCGTCGGATTTCCATCCACGTGCACCGTGCAAGCGCCGCACAATCCGGCGCCGCATCCAAATTTTGTGCCGGTGAGTTCCAGCGTGTCGCGCAAGACCCAGAGGAGTGGAGTTTCAGGAGAGACGCTGACTTTTCGTTCACTGCCGTTGATGCGGAGTGTGAGGTCGGCCATGTTGGTCCAAGTGTGGATTTGAGAACTGCCAACATGGTACTCAAGAGCAGGGAAAACGGGAAGGGAACTTCGGACCTTCGACTTCAGACCTCGGACTAGGGACTTCGCAGAAGATCGACGAATTGAACAACACGGCGGGGCATGCGGAAGTCCAGGGTCCAAGGTCCGACGGCTGAGGTCTAATGCCTGAGGTCCAAGGCCCGACGCCGCAGTATCACGCCTGCCGAAATCTACTTGAGTTGCGACAGCTTTTGAGTGGCCAGCTGTCCAGCTTCGTCGCTCGGATTGTCTTTCTTGATCTGCTCGTACAGACGTTTCGCATCCAGCGGCTGGTTGGAGTTCTGATACAGCTCGGCCAACTGGAATTGCGCGGTCACTTTGCTGACCGAATCGGTGGGTTTGCTGATGAGTTCCTTGTAGAGACTTTCCGCATCTTTGGTGCGGTTCGTTTGTCCGTACACAGCCGCTAAGGCATCTTTCGCCAGCGAAGACACTTGCTTATTGCCGGCCGATACGACTTCCTTGAAGTTGCGCTCGGCAGCCGCGTTATCCGCCAGGCTCACCGCCGTAACTCCCAGAAAATAGTGGGCCATGTCGGCCGTGCGGGTATGCGGATACTTGTCCACGATTGCCTGGAATTGCTTCTGAGCAGCTTGCGCGCGGTCTTTTGCCGAAGAGAAAGTCGGGAAATCGGGCTGCTCAGGGGTTCCTGCTGGACGAAGTTGCGTATCCATGGTCCGGACCGCCACTGACAGATCGAAGCTGGCTTTTTCATCCTGCGCATTCAGGTAATACCAGCCGCCGATCACTCCGGCGACAATCACGGCTGCAACCACGGCGGCCACAATAATGGTCGAACGGTGTTCTACCGTCCAATGGGCTGTTTTTTCGGCGGCGCCGATGGTGACACGGCTGAAAGCGTCCTGCTTCAATTGATGGCGAGTCTCTGCGCGCACAAACTTCCCTTCTGCTTAATACGGTAGGGTGGACAAACTAGCAGTCTAACAGGGGCAAAACGCGGGCGTCAAAAGCCAGATCCCGACGATAAATCCCAACATTCACATTTCATGAATGTTATGGGCGCTTCGGATCCCGCCAAATCGAACCTTTCATCTTTCACAAGCTCGCATCCTTCTGCTACTCTGCGCATTCCGCTCTGTGGAGGATTTAACGAAAATGTCATCGCGCCAACGCCTGTTTGTCGTCCTTACCGCGCTGTTCTGCCTCTGTCTCGTCTCACTAGCCGCCGATAAAAAGTCCAAGGAAACCAAGGCAGACGAAAACAAACCGTCCTACGACTTGCCACAGCCTCCCACCGAGAATCTGGATTATTCCATGTACCAGCGCATCCGCGAGGAAGGTCTTTCGCACTCGCATGTGATGGAATATGCCTCGGGCTTGATGGATGGGATCGGCCCTCGACTGACAGGTTCGCCGAATCTGAAGCGCGCTAATGAGTGGACTCGCGATCAGCTCACCGCCATGGGTTGCACCAACGCCCACCTCGAAGACTGGGGTGAATTTGGAATGGGCTGGCGGCAGTTGAATGCATGGGCGCGCATGACGGCTCCAGACACCGCGGTCTTCATCGCGCAGGCCTTGCCGTGGTCGCCTTCGATCTAAGGGCCCGGTCAGCGGCGGAGCCATCTGGGTGAGCGCCAAGGACGAAAAAGATCTCGAGAAGTACAAAGGTAAGTTGTCGGGCAAGATCGTATTCTTCGGCGACATGCGCGACGTAAAGCCGGTCGACAAGCCGCTATTCGAGCGACGCGACGATGCCAATCTGAAAACCACCGCCGAATATCCCGTCCACGTCGGAGAACAACAGGATGGCTTTCAGGAGTTCATCAAGCGCCTCGAATTCCGCGAAAAAGTTGGACAGTTTCTCGCTGCCGAGCACGCTGCCGGCATCGTGGTCCCTAGCCGGGATGGCCGCAACAATGGCGGTTCCGGCGGAACGGTCTTCGACGATGGTGGCTCCGGCATGGGCTGGTTCACTTACAAACGCGAACACGCTGAAGCCCTGCCGATCCTGGTGATGGCGATCGAGAGTTACGGCCGCGTCTATCGCCTGCTGAAGGCGAACGTTCCGGTCAACGTTGAGATGGATGTCGAAACCGAATTCACGGGAGACCACGAGCACGGGTTTGACACGATTGCGGAAATCCCGGGAACCGATCCGAAATTGAAAGATGAAGTCGTGATGGTCGGAGGGCACCTGGATTCATGGGCGTCCGCTACTGGAGCGACCGACAACGGCGCCGGAACGATTGTCGCTATGGAAGTCATGCGCATCCTGAACGCGCTGCATGTCCAGCCGCGCCGCACGATTCGCGTCGGCCTGTGGACGGGAGAAGAGCAGGGCGAGTTCGGATCGTATGGATACGTCAAGCAGCATTTCGGATTCGTGCCGCTTTCCACCGCTCCCGACCAACTGTCGCTTCCTGACTTTTTGCGCAAGCCCGCCGGGCCGGTTGAACTAAAACCCGAACAGCAGAAGATTTCCGGATATTTCAACGTCGACAACGGTACGGGAAAAATTCGTGGTGTCTACCTGCAGCAGAATGCGGCCATCGCCTCGATCTTTCAGCAATGGATCCAGCCGTTGAGCGACCTCGGCGTCACCGCCATCACTATGCGCGACACGGGCGGCACCGATCACGAAGCCTTCGATTCCGTGGGAATCCCCGGCTTCCAGTTCATCCAGGACATGCTCGATTACTCGGCGCGCACGCATCACTCGAACATGGATACCTACGAACGGCTGCAGCCGGATGATCTGGCCCAGGCCGCTACGGTGGAAGCGATCTTCGTCTACAACACGGCCCAGCGCGACCAGATGCTGCCACGTAAGCCACTGCCGCACCCGGAATCCAATGAACAACGCAGCGCTCCGCTGAAGAACGTGATGCCCGGGGCGCAGGCCGCGGCGGAAGAGAAGAAGGCGACGAACTAGCGCCGTCGTTTGTGGTTTCAGCGCGGTGCCGGGGACATGACCTTCGGCATCGCGCGAAAAATCTGCGGGATTGGCTGCTGAGCGCCCGTGCGACAAAACCCCCCTTGCCCGGGCAAACTTCCTGGGAGTAGCCTCGTCTAAACGCAATATCTTCCTCTTGCTGGAGTTTCTTCCATGAGTGCAATCCAGTTATCGATTAACGGAAGTCCGCACGATCTTGATGTGTCTCCCGAAACCCCGCTCCTGTGGGTCTCTGCGGGACAAACTCAATATGACGGGCACGAAGTACGGTTGCGGCATGGGTCTTTGCGGCGCCTGCACGGTTCACCTTGATGGCGAGGCCGTGCGCTCCTGCCAGACTCCCGTCTCGGCGGTGGGAACGAAAAAAATCACCACGATCGAAGGACTCTCAGCCGACAACTCACACTCGGTGCAGCGCGCATGGATCGCCGAGCAAGTTCCGCAATGCGGCTACTGCCAGCCCGGCCAGATCATGAGCGCGGCCGCACTCCTGTCGAAAACGCCAAAACCCAACGACGAACAAATCGAGTCTGCGATGGCTGGCAATCTCTGCCGCTGCGGCATGTACCAGCGCATTCGGCGCGCTATCCATCGCGCCGCGGAAGGAGCCTAGTCATGGCTATCAATCGCCGAACATTTTTAGCGCAAGGCGCCCTCGCCGGAACGGGCTTGCTCATCGGCTTCAGCTTGTCCATCCCCGCACCGGCTCAGGAAAATTCCAAGGCTGAAAAGAAGCCGGTAGCGAATCCTTTCGACGCCTTCATTCACATCAAGCCCGATGGAAAAATCTCGCTGATCGTTGCCAAGTCGGAAATGGGGCAGGGAATCAAGACCGGGCTTGCCATGATTTTGGCAGAAGAGGCGGAACTTGATTTCGCCTCGGTGACGGTTGAGCAAGCAGAAACTCGTCCCGATCTTTACGTACACATGGGAACCGGCGGCAGCGGAAGCACCATGGAGAGCTTTACCCCGCTGCGACGCGCCGGCGCGACCGTGCGCCAGTTGATGATCACCGCCGCAGCGACGAAATGGAACGTTCCTGCAAAGGAATGCGAGGCAAGCAAAGGATCCGTTCTGCACGAGAAGTCTTCGCGAAAGGCAACGTACGGCGAACTGATCGAGGCCGCATCGAAACTGCCGCTTCCCGATCCCGAGAAAGTCGAACTCAAAGATGAAGGCGATTTCACGCTGATCGGCCACTCCACACCGCGCGTGGATATCCCTTCAAAAGTCAATGGCAGTGCGGTGTTTGGACTGGATGTGCGTGTACCAGAGATGCTGTTTGCAGTTGTGGCGCGTTGTCCAACGTTCGGCGGCAAGCACGCTCACTACGATGCTACAAAGGCAAGAGCCGTCCCGGGTGTTCGCGATGTTTTCGAAATCCCCGCGCTGGGACGTGACATGTTCACCGCTGGTGGAATCGCGGTCGTCGCCGATTCAACGTGGGCGGCGATGAAGGGAAGAGACGCACTACAGATCACGTGGGACCACGGTCCGGCGACATCAGAATCCACTGAAAGTCTTCATCAAGCATTGCACACGAGTGCCGGAAAGGCGGGTAAACGCGTGCGCAATGATGGAAACGTGGACGCCGTTCTTCCCGCAGCGGCCAAGCGCGTCGAGGCGACGTACGAATTTCCCTACCTTGCGCACGCCACGATGGAACCGATGAACATCACTGTTCATGCGCGTTCCGGAGAGGCCGAAGTTTGGGCGCCGACGCAGTCTCCCGATTGGGTGCAGCGCACAGTTGCTCACATTCTCGAAATCCCTGACAAGAACGTGATCGTTCACACCACCCTGATGGGTGGAGGCTTTGGCCGTCGCTACATGGCCGACTATCCAGCAGAAGCGGCTCAAGTCGCGAAAGTTGTCGGCAAGCCGGTCCAGCTAGTATGGAGCCGCGAAGACGATATGACGCACGACTTTTACCGTCCGGCCGCGTGCCATCAGATGAGCGGAGCCGTGGATCACACGCGGCCATCCACTCGCCTGGTCGCACACGATTGCGTCCACTTCGATCGGAGCGTTCTGGGATCCACCGGATAAGCAGGCTCCTGAAAAATCGGAAGTCGGCGGCGCGGAGCAGATGCCTTACGCGATTCACAACGTGCGCCTCGAATACAACGCCGTGCCGAGCGCGGTGCCTCCGCTATGGTGGCGATCGGTGGAGCACTCGTTCAACGGCTTTGCAGTCGAGTGTTTTATTGATGAAATGGCGAATGCGGCAGGGCAGGATCCCGTGCAGTTCCGCAAGAAGCTCTTGGTGAAGCCGCCGCACTGGAAAGCGAAGAGCGACGATGATCCCGATCCGGCGCGGCTTCTCGGCGTATTGATGTTGGCGGCGGAAAAATCCGAGTGGGGCAAGCCTCTACCCAAGGGTCGCGGGCGCGGCATCGCCTCCTATCATTCGTTCGGCAGCTACATTGCCGAAGTCGCAGAAGTCACCGTCAAAGGAAACACGTTCAAGATTGACAGGATTGTCGCCGCGATCGATTGCGGACAAATCGTCAATCCTGAATCCGTGCGTGCCCAGGCGGAAAGCGCCATCATCTATGGCCTGAGCGCGGCCTTGAAGAACGAAATTACCGTCAAGAATGGCGCGGTGGAGCAAACGAACTTCGACGCTTACGATCCGATTCGAATCGACGAAGCACCCCCGATCGAGGTCCACCTGCTTCGCAGCAAGGAAGATCCCGGAGGAATGGGAGAACCTGCACTTCCTCCAGTTGCTCCGGCGGTGGCGAATGCGGTCTTCGCTGCCTGTGGACAGCGTTTGCGCAAGCTTCCGTTCCAATTGAAGACTGCGTAGGTCCGATCCCAGATCTGCTGCCTCTCTTGTATACGCTGTATACTTCGTGGTATACAGCGTATACATGCCGATTGATTCCGCCGAGAAACGTATAGCCGTCGCCAGCCGCCGCCTGCTTGATCGGGAAGGCGCCGATGCCGTCACGATGCGCAGGGTGGCACAGGCCGTTGGGGTGACTCCGATGGCGATCTATCGCCACTACCGCGATCGCGCGGCCCTTCTGAACGCTGTGGCCGACGAGGGCTTCCAGGACCTGGCGGATCGTCTGACCAGGCTGAGCCCTAAGGGCATGCCTGAAGATAGGCTTGCGAAAATGGGCGAGGCATTCCTCGATCATGCGCTGGAGAATCCGCGCCTCTTCGAACTGATGTTCCTTAAGCCGCGCTCCGGAGCGCGCCAGTTTCCCCAGGACTTTCAGTCTGGGGCTTCTCCCACTGCCAACCTGATGGCCGACGTGGTACGCGAAGGAATGCGTTCCGGTTACTTCCGCGAAGACAAGGTCTGGGAGATTGTCTTCGAGATCGGCGCGCTCTCTCACGGCCTCATCATGCTTTACCTGGGAGGGCGGCTGAACGTCACACCCAGCGCTTTCCGCAGTATGTATCGCAGATCTTTCCGGAGGTACATCCGTGGGATTCGTAAATAGTCGAACCATCGCGGGAGGGTTGCTGGCCGTATTCGCAACCGCAACCTTGGTGTACTTCGGGACGGGACTTCACCCCTGGTGGCCGCTTCTCTGGTTGGCGCCTTTGCCCGTTCTGCTTTTCGCATCCCGTGGTTCGTGGTCGTCTGCCGCCGTCTGTGGGTTTCTAGGATGGAGCCTCGGTGCTCTGAATCTGCAGCATTACTTCCGAGCCGTGTTGGGAATGCCTCTGGCAACTCTGGCCGTGATCATCTGCATTCCGTCGCTCGTATTTGCAGCAGGCGTTCTGCTTTTCCGGAGCTTGGCAAAACGCGGAGAGCCGTGGAGTGCGATGATCGCGCTACCTTCGCTCTACACGGCCTTCGAGTATTTGACGAGTTTGAGTTCTCCTCATGGCACTGCCGGGAGCCTCGCCTACTCACAACTGAATTTCTTGACATTTCTTCAGCTCGCGTCCCTGACCGGTCCATCGGGAATGACTTTCTTCCTCCTGATGTTTTCAAGCGGATTGGCCGTTGCGCTTTCGCTGCGATGCGACGCGCCAAGGCGCGCTCTCAAAATCGTCGCCGTCTCTACCGGTCTCTTACTGCTGGTGCTGACCTTCGGATTCATGCGACTTTCTCGATCCGCCTCCGGTCCGATGGTGAAAGTTGGCCTTATCGCCAGCGATCAACCGCAGTACCGAGATGTGGTTCACGAAGGGGAAGCGACAGAGCGTTTGCTTCGCGACTATGCTTCGCACGCTGAGATGCTCGCATCCAATGGTGCGCAAGTCATCGTCCTGCCCGAGAAGCTCGGCGTGATCGTTGAATCGAACAAGGAAACCGTGGACGCAATCATGCAATCCGTCGCAGACAAAGCGAACACCATGCTGGTAGTGGGTCTCGTCGATGTCTCGCCGCCGGTTAGTTACAACCAGGCGCGTATCTATACGCCGGGCACCGCTGTTCGCACCTACGACAAGCATCACATGCTCCCGCCGTTCGAATCGCAGTTCAAGCCCGGCACCACGCTCACCCTGTTGCATCAGCCCTCAGCGCCATGGGGCGTCACGATCTGCAAAGACATGGACTTCACTCCCTTGTCGCGAACGTACGGGCAGACCGGGGCCGGACTCCTGCTGGTTCCCGCCTGGGATTTTAAGCTGGATCGCTGGTCCCACGGACATATGGCGGTGATGCGAGCCGTTGAGGATGGCTTCAGCATCGCCCGTGCGGCTCGTCAGGGATATCTGACGGTGACGGACAATCGCGGTCGAATCCTTGCCGAGACGCAAAGCGATTCCAGCCAATTCGCTACATTGCTAGCCGATGTTCCGTCGACGCATGACACAACCCTCTACCTGCTGTGGGGCGATTGGTTCGCTTGGCTGTCTATCGGGATACTTGGGCTGACTTGCGTCAGACTATTCAGTTCACGCGTGCTCGTGCATTGAAAGGCAAAAACTAACGCAGCGTTCGGAGAGCAAAAATAAACGCCGCCGATTTTCACGGCGGCGTCTTCTGGTTCGTGACTACAGAATTTAGTGCTGAGCCTCTTCCAGTAATCCCTGCTCCAGCTTTTCCTGGCACTCGATGCAGTGACGCGTCCAGGGCACTGCATCAAGGCGCTTGGCGTTGATCTCCTGGCCGCAGTGAATGCATTCGCCGAAGCTGCCCTCGCGGATGCGCAGCAAGGCCCTGTCAACCATCTGCAGAAGTTGCCGCTCGTTGTTGCTTTGGCTGAACAGGAATTCCTTCGTGTAGGAACTCGCGGCGCGGTCGGCAATGTCCTGTGCGGTGTCCTCGTCGGCGGATCTGCCGTCAGCCTGAGTCCGGTTCACCGTGTGGCGCAATTCCTGCTGCCGCGTTTCCAACCGTTTCTTGAACGTTTCAAGTTTTTTCTTATCCATAAGTTCACTTTCAATCCTAAAAAGCTCGCCAAACTTGTCGGACGCCCCATCAGAGGCGTCCGCGGCCCTCAGGCCAAACGAAAATGATAAGCGCGGGAAATAAGATGCGTCAACCGCCCGAAGGGCTGCAATCGCAATTCATGATCAGATGTGATTTAAATCACGCCATTTCTCGGCAGTGTATAGGCACAGACGCCGGAAATGACAGCCTGTACAATGCCGCGCTTATGCCCACAAAGCGGGTTTCGATTGGACGGTTTTCGCGCAGTTTCGTTTCAGCGAAAACTAAAGCAACTTAACGTGGAAGTTGATCCTTCATAGTGGCCAGCGCATATCCCATAACAGCCATGGCGGCAGCGTTCTCCCGCAATTCGCTGGGTACGACCTTGTCGAGGGTGTCGGCGGGGCTGTGATGATAGTTGAAGTAGAGGCGCGAATCCTGCATCAGCCCAAGCGCCGGCACCCCGCCGTCCGACATTCCTGAGATGTCGGCGCCCGGGGCATTTCCTGTAGGCTGTAACACGCTCGCTCCAAAACTCTGCAGAATAGTTGCCACCGGTCTCAGTAAGTCGAGGGCATTGTTCGACATCCTCGTTTCGAACCCCAGCGGATGCGCGGCGCCCGCATCGCTCTCGATCGCCGCTGCATGCTTCGGAAATTCCAGTGTGTGTTCTTTCGTGTAAGTCTGGCTACCGGAGCCGCCGT
This sequence comes from uncultured Acidobacteriota bacterium, assembly GCA_963819455.1. Classification (GTDB taxonomy): domain Bacteria; phylum Acidobacteriota; class Terriglobia; order Terriglobales; family Acidobacteriaceae; genus Sulfotelmatobacter. The sequence goes on along the minus strand of CAWFWF010000001.1, from coordinate 967,495 downwards.
TCTCTTCATCCATCCATGCGATCACGCGTAGAGTTCGTTTTGGACGCAGGTGTAGCTTCACCAGAATCTCAGGAGCTTCCATCGCCACCGCAACTCCCGCGCCGTCGTCGATCGCGCCCGTGCCCAGGTCCCAGGAGTCCAGATGTCCGGACACGACAACAACCTGCTCGGGATGCTCGGTGCCCTTCAAATCGGCAATCACGTTGTAGCTGACAGCATCAGGCAACTTCTGCGGAGTAAGGGTCAGGTGCATTCGCACCTTGCCTTGAGCGGCGAGGTGGGCAATCAACTCCGCATCTTCGGCTGCCACTGCCCCGGCAGGGATTCCGGCAGGCACGCTGAACCCTGTGTGTGGAAGCCGGAAGTCGGCGCCAGCAACCGAACGCACCAGGGCAGCAATGGCTCCCATGTCAGCGGCAGCCTTGGCGCCCACGGCGCGGTAGCGAACCGCTTCGCCGTAGGCTGCAAAAGCTGAACCCGCTTCCGCTTTCCGTTTGTCGAAAACCTCGTTGAAGAAAACGATCTTCCCCGAAACCTGGTCGCGTCCCAGCTTGGTGAGTTCGTCGAAGTTGTCGACGACTACGACATCCGCAACTACGCCGTCCGCGGGGGTCGCACCGCTTCCGCCCAGTGCTGTGAGAACGATCTTCTGCGATGTGCCAGGAACCTGTCCGCGATACTCCACCAACTCTGCCGTTTCACTCCCGCGCACCCAGTGCGGAACCTTGACTTCCTCAAGCTGCACTTCGAGTCCGAGTTGACGGAGCTCGGCGGCCACGTACTCCACCGCTGCCTTCGCCTGAACCGAGCCGCTGGGACGCGGCCCAATGTTTTCGGTCAGGTGTTCCAGCTGATGGTAGGCATAGTCGTCCGCCAAAGCGGCCGCTTTGATTTCTGCGAGCTGCTTCATTAGCTGCGGCGGAAAATTATCCGACTGAGCCTGCGTCATCTGAGGAATGGCGCGAAACGAGGACGCGCGCTGCGTCGGGTTGGCTTGCTGGCATGGGGCACTTGCCGTGCTCAAGAAGGCAACGGCCAAGACGACTATCGAGTGAACTGTCGCGAGTAGCGAATCTTGTAGGCGAAAGACGTTGAGTCATGATCGATGGTCAGTGTATCCGACAGCGGGGGAGAACGAAACATTCAAGCAGCGTTTTGCCGCCGCGCTCAACAACGGTCTAAGCGCTCAAATACTCGTTGAAAAGGCGACAGCACCTGTTCTTTAATCCTGTGCAACAGGGTTCGCCTTACCCGATCGGAGGATGCATGCACGCATTCGCGCGGGATTTCCGTTTCGCATTCCGCCAGTTGTGGAAGGCTCCCGCCTTTTCGGGGACGGTCATCCTCACCCTCGCTCTCGGAATCGGCGCTACAACTGCCATCTTCTCCCTCGTCGAGGGCATTCTTCTGCGTCCTCTTCCATTCAGTAATCCAGATCGTCTGGTTTTGTTGGGAGATCACCTCGGCGAAGGGCCAGGGATTTCTGTCACTGCCCGGGAGATTGGCACGTACGCGAATGCAGCCTCAGCATTTGCCGCCCTTGGCGGCTCCATTACCGCGAGCTACGAGATTTCTGGTGGCGTCGTGCCGGAGGAGTTGAATGCCGCTCGCTTTACCGCGGGCGTTTTCCCAACCTTAGGCGTTGAGCCCATGCTTGGCCGTGTCTTTACGCAACAGGAGGAGGACACCCATCAGCCGCTCGCCGTGATCAGTTATGCGTTGTGGCAGAACCGTTATCACCTCGATCCGGCTGTCCTCGGATCGTCAATCGCTCTTGATCGCAGGCCATACACCATCATCGGTGTGATGCCGCGTAGTTTTGAATTCCCCATCGAAGACGGCCGCCTGAATCAAGCGCAACTCTGGATACCCATGAGCCTCACGGCCGAGGAGCTTTCTGAGGAGCATGCCGGCTTTTGGGGATATCAGATGGTGGCGCGTCTCAAGGATGGCGTCACCGTCCCGCAAGCTGCGCAGGATGCCGACCGCGTCGCCAAGCAGATCATGCGCAATCTCCCTACCGCACAATCCGCGATCGCAATCCGGGGTGACGTTACTCCACTGATGGAGTACAGCGTTTCAGAGATCCGGCCTTTACTGAGAACTTTGTTCTCTGCGGTCTCTCTCGTGCTGCTCATGGGCTGCTTCAACGTGGCCGGATTGATGTTGGTGCGAGCCATTCGGCGGCGCAGTGAGTATGCAGTTCGATTGGCTCTGGGCGCGCCCTCGAGGGTCATCGTTCGCGAGTCGGTCCTTGAGGGCTTGGTCCTTGGTGCCATCGGTGGCCTGCTGGGTTTGGCATTCGCCGCCATCGCGATTCGAATTGCCTTGCAATTGCTTCCCGAATCCATGCCGCGCGTCGACTCGATCTCGATCGATGCCACGGTGAGTGGCTTTGCGACCGTACTCGCACTCATCACCGGTACCATCTGCGGCCTGGCACCTGCCTTAGCGGCCCTGCGCACCAATGTGGCGGAGAGTCTTAAAGAGGGCGCACGGACCGGGACTCCGGCATCGAATCACGCGTGGCTGCGCTCCGGTCTGGTCGTATCGGAGATCGCAATCGCTTTAGTGTTGCTGATTGTTGCGGGCGCATTTCTGCGCAGCTTGCAGAGGATGGAAGCCGTCGATCCCGGTTTCCGTCCCGATCACGTTCTGGTTGCCGGCTATCGCTTGCCTCTTCAACAATATTCCACGGAGGCTTCCTCCGATGCCTTTCAGCGCGCGGTCGTCGACCGTCTCTCTGGCAAGCCCGGAGTCGTAGCGGTTGGCATCACTTCAGCGGTTCCCGCAGCCGGCGGGTTTGGAGAAACCGCCTTCACCATCGAAGGAGAACCGACGGCAGACTGGAAGTTGAAGTTCGCCATGTTCGCGACTACATACGGCGACTATTTCCGTGCCATGGGCATTCCGCTGGTCGATGGCCGGTACTTCACGGAGGATGATCGATCCGGCTCACCGCTTGTTATCATCATCAACCAATCCATGGCGAACCATTGCTGGCCCGGTCAACGGGCGATTGGGAAGCGTATGCATGTGGGCAGCCCGAAAAATGTGCTGCCTTGGTTAACCGTGGTCGGCGTTGTCGCCGATACCAAGATGGGATCTCGGGACGAGCCCAGCGATGACCAGTGGTACACCCCCGCGGAGCAGCCTGCGGCGCTCAATGGAACGGATTACGACGGGAAGCTCACGGCCGCTGCCGGCGCTTTTATCACCCTCCGTTCCGCCCTTCCTCCCAGGCAGGTGATTCAAACGTTGCGTGCAGCCGTCGCGGAAGTAGATCCGCTGCTGGCCCTGCAACAGGTGCAAGCTATGGAGGAGGCTGTATCAAGCGTGGAGGCGCCGCGCCGATTCAATACCGGCCTGATCACGAGTTTCGCCGCAGGCGCTCTCTTGCTCGCGATAACTGGAATTTACGCAGTAGTCGCTTTCTCCGTCTCACTGCGAACCCAGGAAATCGCGATCCGCATGGCGCTCGGTGCGCAGCGTTCTGGCATTGCTCGACTGGTGCTTTCTTCGGCTGCGAAACTCACACTGCTGGGATGCGCCCTTGGCGTCGCAGGTGCGCTTGCCGCATCGCGGCTCCTGAATTCCTTCCTTTTCGGAGTCAGTGCGACCAATCCCATAATTTATTTTTCGGGCATTCTCTTGATGCTGTTGGTAGCTTTGCTCGCCGCAGCCATTCCGGCAACACGAGCCGCCTCCGCGAATCCTGTCAGGATTCTCCGCTCGACCTAAACCTCGCATCTTTCCGCCGAAAAAAATGGCCCCATTTCTGGGGCCACGTTTTAGAGGCTGCGGGTTGGTGGGCGAAGTTAGGAAAGGCGATGCAAGATGCCGTAACAATGGGCGAAACGGCACTTCGGGAATTGACGCGTAGTGTCGAAGCGAGTGAAGGTCATGGTAGAGTGTGCGGCCTCTGTTGCTATGACAGAAGCATTTGCCGCACCAAAACGGGAAAGCGCGGTGATCCCAATCACTCCTTCAGGTAAGTAATTTCTAATGAATGGCTTATCGGTGGGGGAAGGGCTTCACTTGGCAGTCAGAGAGGGACTTGGCTAAGTCTTGAAGTGCAGAACAATGCATATTCCATGCACGGCACTGTCGGAATCCTGCTAAAGCATTGAGCCCACGGCGCCTTGCCGTGGGCTCAATCGAAAAACGAGAGAATCTAGCTGTTTCCCGCAACGGTACGAAGCTTACCAGGCAGGAAGTGATACGGAGGCCACGGGCCGCTGATCACAACCTCGCAATTCTTTAGCTGCTTGGCTGCTGTCGTGTAGCGATTCTGGTATTTTTCCACGCTCTTGGAATCGATCAGGTGGGCGATATCGATCAACATGCCCTCCGGAGCGACCTTCTTGCAGCTAACTTCTTCCTCGAGTGGATTGAACAGCTTGTGGACTTGAACCGAAAGGGCTCGCGCCTTGGTCTGGCGTTCGCGCTCTCGTGAGGCCTTTACCCGCAGCTTGGAGAGGTAATCCCCGCCGACGGTATCAGGCAGCTCGACGTCAATCATGGCTTCGCGCAGGGAGCCATCCCGAACCACCAGCTTGATGTGCATTTCGGACTTGCCGCGAAGCTTGGCAACGCTCAGTCCGAAAGCTCGCCGGTTGACCCGGACAGCCTGGCGCAGTGCGTCGTCGCTATCGAAAATGGTACCGAACTTGAAAGGCAGGACCGTGGAATTGCGGAAACAGTTGCTGACCACGCGGGCATGATCGATCGCGGCTTTGTGGTCGAGCTCGCCGGCTGTGTGGTCGTATTCGCTGACAATCACTGCGAATTCCCCACTGGGATAGCTGAGAACCGCCGCGCCATTCACCCCTTGAACGCCCTCAAGGAGGAAAGGACGGCGAGTACGGGTTCCATTTGGGAGGGTTTGATGCTCAGTAAGACAATACGCGTACCACGCCATGTTGAACTCTCCGAACCGGGATCGAGGCGGACCAAAGCCACCTCTCACGTCGAGTTTTTTCGCCAAAAGCTTGAGGTGCGAAGTTTGGAAGTAAGGAACGGGCGGTACTGGCTGATCGAACCGGAAGCGTTTACAGTCGCGCTTCCTGTATGCATCTTACTTTGGGCACCTTGCAAAATGCAACTTTTTCTTACGAAAAGCATCGAACGCGACTATTTAGTCGTTGCGGAATGATGCGCGCGCTCCTGCTGGGCCAGCAATACAACGCGCAGCATCTCGTCAAAGGGTGCAGGCTTCCCGGTCCAGATTTCAAATTGCCGGGCGGCTTGATGGACGAACATTTCGATTCCCGGGATTATCTGCGCGCCTCGCTCTTTGGCTAATTTCAGAAACTTCGTTTCCGGCGGATCGTAAACCATGTCAAAGACATAGCGCGCATTGATCTCTTTATCCTGCAGCGGAGTTTCGCGGCTGTTCCCCATGCCCACAGGCGTCGCGTTGATGATCACATCGAACGCCATCTTCTTCAAGTCAGGGCGCTTCATGATGCGCGCGCGTGCCTGATGTGCAAGCTTCTTCGCGGAGGCTGCCGTGCGATTCAGAATGTAAACCTCGGCCCCTCGCTCTTTGAGCCCAAAAACGGCTGCGCGTGCCGCTCCGCCGGCGCCGATCACCAGGATACGCGCTCCCTCAATCGTATTCAGGCGACGCTCCAATGGCCGCACGATGCCAGCCGTGTCGGTATTGAAGCCGTAAAGCTTGCCATCCTGTGCTCGTACCACGGTGTTGCAAGCACCGATCTTGCTGGTGTGAGTATCCGAGTTATCAAGGTGCGGCACGATCGCTTGTTTGTACGGCATGGTCACGCTGATCCCGTGAATCGGAATCTCCCGAACGCAGGTCAGGAGATCCTTCAAAGTCTTCGCGTGGAGCGCCAGGTAGACGGCGTTTACGTTCTCTCGCCGGAAGGCTGCGTTCATGATTGCGGGAGACAGCGAGTGTGCGATCGGATCGCCGACGACGCCATAAACTCGGGTTGCTACATCCACCTGATCGATGCGGTATACGTTCCGCAGTTCTTGCGCGGTTACCTGTCCCGGAGCGGTCTCTTGCCCGGCTCCAGCGGAGGCGAAGGTAAAGACGCTGCCGGCGCGGACCCCAAGTACGCGGCTGATGATGCCTTGCTCGCCCATGCACATGCTGACCAGGGAGTGCCGATCTCCTTCACGCGCCAGGAACTTAATCATCTCCACGTTGTCGGACAACGTCGTCGCCGTGCTCACCACTTTGTAGTAGTCCGCCGGATAGGCCACCATCTTTTCAAGCGTTTCGTCCAGCTTCTTGGTCGCTCGAAAATCATGAAAAGACAGGATCAGCCCACTGCGGGCGCGAAGCTTTTGGAGTTGCGCTGGCTTGCACTTTGCGGCCGTCTGCAACTCGAGATCGACCATCTGGCATCCCGCAGCGACGGCTTTGCCAAGAACGTCGAGCTGAGAGGCGATGGAGCCGCGGAACTTGCCTCCGTTGGCCACCCGGCGGCAGGTCGCAATCACAATCGTGCCGGGGTAGGATTCGATAAAGCGCTTGATTCGCGGAAGTCCCAGCGCCGGCTTCGGAAGATAATCTAACCTGAACTCGAAAAAGGAGTTATCCCGCGCAAGAAGCTCGGCTTTCTCAGCCATCTCATTGGCGTCGGCGCCGATCACGGCCACGCAAACACGCGGCAGGCGCAAGGGCAACATTCGCGGCGCATAGGAGGGAACTGAGATCATCGTTCTTGAGTATGAAGCCAAATCAGGATGTGGAAATGAACGGCGCATTATTACAGGGGCCTAATTAGTTATGCAACAAGGGATTATAGAATCCTCGTCAATCACCCCTGCTCCGTGGTCACCAACACCCTCGTAACCTTGACCCTACCCCACCCGCTTGTTACCTTCCGGCTGAAGCCTTTCTTTTCTGGCATTTAACTGGGAGATCGGTGCATGCGCACCTTCTCCGGAGGTAACATGAAGAAAACAGGACTGTTAGTTTTGTTGCTCGCGACCGCGGCCTGGGCCCAAACCGATGCTGACGGTGCCGCCGCCGCTGCTCCTCAGGGAACTGCCCCTACAACGGCCAGCTTTCCCACAGAGCGCGTCCAAACGCCCACCTATTCCGATTTGTATTGCTCAGGGTTTATCAGCAAACAGATCCTGCCGGACGCTAACTTCGTAGCGGGCGGTCTGCAGACTCCTACGACCACGAAATTCACCCGTGGCGATATCGTGTATCTCCAGGGCACCGGATATACCGCTGGCGCCGAATATGAAGTGGTTCGCGCGCTGCGGGATGTGAACGAATACGAGATGTTCCCCGGCCAGAGAAAGCTGCTCAAAGAGACTGGCCAGCCCTATGAAGAAGTCGGCCGAATCAAGGTCGTCGACACCCGGAACAAGACCGCCATCGCCCAGATCGAATATGCCTGCGACGGCGTCAATCCTGGCGACACCACAATTCCTTTTGCCGAGAAGCAAACCCTTTCGTTCCACACCCCCATCCGTTTCGATCGCTTCCTGCCATCCAGCAGCAAGGTTTCAGGACGCATTGTGATGGGCAAGGATTTCGATTCGCAGCTCGCAACGGGCCACAAGCTCTACATCAACGTGGGATCGAACCAGGGCGTAAAGATCGGCGACTTCTTCCGCGCGGTTCGCGGATACGACGCCGACCTGAACGATCCGGTCGACTCGCTGTCGTTCAAGGCGGCGATCGCCGAGGATACGCAGCTGAAAACTCCTTCGGTGGATCCGAAGATGCTCACCAAGACTAACGGTCCTACGATTCACGTTCGCGACCTGCCTCGACGGGCGGTCGGTGAGATCGTCATCATCGGCGTCACCAACACCACAGCCACTGGCATGGTCGTCTTCTCACTCGAAGATATGCATGCTGGCGACGGAGTGGAACTGGATCAAGTTAACTAGTTCGAAGTTCACAAGCATCGACAAGGCCGGGAAGGGGAAACCGTTCCCGGCTTTTTCTTTGCTCGCTGGTTGCAAGAATCTTCGCCGCGAAGGACACGAAGATCGCAAACAGGCCCTTTTCGCTCGGGATAAGAAATTGTTTTACACACTTAGATGTGTGACAATCTACACATGGCGACGAATCTTGCAATCGACGACCGGCTGATTGAAGAAGCGCGTAAGCGCGGGAACCACCGGACCAAGAAAGAGGCTGTGACAACGGCGCTGCAGGAGTACATCCAGCGGCATCGGCAGCGGCGAATTCTGGATGCTTTTGGAACGATTGATTTTGATCCCGCCTACGACTACGAAGCAGAACGTCGTGGAAAGCATCGGGAATGATTCTGGTCGACACGCCTATCTGGTCGCTCGCTTTGCGGCGCAGGGCAGCAGAGTTGGCTCCGTCGGAAAGGGGCATCGCCCAGGTGCTGGCTCAGGTTGTGCAGGAGGGTAGAGCCAAATTACTAGGCCCCGTTCGGCAGGAACTGCTCTCTGGCCTGAGGGAAGAACCCCAATTTCGTAAGCTCAGGGATCTTCTCCGAGACTTTCCGGACGTATCTGTCGCGACTGAAGACTACGAGCACGCCGCACACGCGAGCAATCGATGCCGCGGAGCCGGAATTGCGACTTCTCCCGTCGACATGCTGATTTGCGCAGTTGCACTGCGCGAGCAGTGGGAAATCTTTACGACGGACAAAGATTTTGAACGCTACAAAACCATTCTCAAAATCCGACTTTTGAGCATCTGACTTCGTCCCGCGCTATTTCTCCCCGAACACTTCGGCCACGAACGCTTCAATTGTTGCGCCGTGCCGCCACGCATCCTGGGGTAAGCCTGCTTTCAGGCATGTCTGCCCTAGAAATGTTTCACGGTCCCAGTGTCTTTCGCTGGCGACCTGCGGAAGTAGCAATCCTCGTCGGCCCGCCAGGCTGATGACCAAACCGTGCCGACCGGGTTCCACAGAATCCGCGTCGATCGCCTCTGGGCGAGACAAGATGCTCAATTCGATTTCCAGTTCGCGGGCTTCGGGCAAAGTCACGGCAGGGAAGCGTGGATCCTCAAACGCGGCAGCGCGCGCTGTTTCTGCCACGGCCCGATAGACAGACGCGCCCGGCAGAGGATAACCAACGCACCCGCGCAGCTGTCCATGTAAATAGAGGGAAGTAAACACGCCGCGAGGTTCCGCAAGATGAACATCGGGCGGCTCCATGGAAATCTCTCGGCGTTCGAGCGAGGAAAGAATTGAATCGTGCGCCAGACGGAGAAGAGTCGCCCGCTCGTCGGAGGAAAATTCGCCCTGCGGCGATTGGGTGGACTCAGGGCTCAGCGAACTAAGTGGAGGTTGCGACATCGCGATCGGCTGGTGGCTGTACGGGCTTCCTCCGCCGGCTGAGGATAAAGGCGCGCCGCCTTCGCTTCACTCCACGACGGTCAATCTTCGACCAGAAGGCGACAAAATAGTCTATGGCCGACACCAGCGAAACACACACCATAAACCAGATCGCAAGGTACGCGACCCAGTGAATCGGCAGGAAGTAGTGCCCGTACACGGGCCATTCTTTCCAGCGGTGGTCAAGAATGACGGCCACCACCGATACAATCTGCACCACCATCTTCAGCTTTCCAAGTTCGCTGGCCTCGATCGTGAATCCTTCGGTGGCGGCGATGGAGCGCAGTCCGCTGACCAAGAATTCACGCCCGATCACGACCACTGCAATCCATGCGGGCACCAGGCTCGGATTCAGCTGCACCAGCGTGACGAAGGCAGCCGCGATCAATAACTTATCTGCAAGCGGATCGAGCAGAATTCCGATGGTAGTGATCTCGCCGCGCTTTCGCGCCAGGTATCCATCAATTCCGTCAGTCATGGACGCCGCGATAAACAGCGCCGCCGCCAGCAATTCCCGCTCGCCGTTGGCGCCGTTGAAGCGACTGCTGGCAAGAATCCACATCAGGAGGGGAATACTGAGGATCCGGGTCAGCGTGATGGAATTCGGTAGGTTCACAGCAAGGGAGGCTCCGGGGGCCAGCCGGCAACCAATTTTGATTATCCTCCTCCGCTGGAGGGAACGCAATGCGCGAAAAGACACCGAATCTTTTCTCGCGAAAACTCCGATGTCTTCTCGTGAAAATGAGCGTGAGCCTAGCTTGTGCCGGTCTTGTTCAAGGACCCTAAGAAGCTTTCTCCCATTTGCAAAAGGTTCGATTGTTCCGGAACCGCGCCATTCGGCGTCAGCTTGTCCATCACCGTCGGCAGCAACTGCGACAGAGTTGAGCTCGCCTGCTCAGGGGAGATGCCGAGCTTGGCTGCGAGTGCCTGCACCGGCCCCGAACCCAATACCTGCTGGATCTGATCGGGACTGATTGACTGATTCGCTCCTGTGCCGATCCACGAATTGACCAAGCCACCCAACCCATTAGTATGGAAAGACTGCACCAAGCCCGAAACTCCGCCGGGATGGTTTTGAATCATTTGCAGAATCGCGGCGGCCTCCGAATTGCAACCGCCTACCTTGCTCATTGCCATGCTCTCGAGATTGTCTAATAGACCCATGACTGCTCCTTTTCGGACCTGGCGAACTCTGAAGGACATTGGGCTGACGCTCGTCGAACCTCAGCCCAACGTATTTAGCTTTGCTTCGCGATGATCTTGCTCTTGATCTTGTTGTAGGTGGCCTGAGGAAGAATCTTTTTCCGAACAAGATCAGTCTTTGCCTTGTAGGGCCGGCCGTCGATGATCTTCTGTGAATACGCGGCTCCGATTCCCGGAAGCGCGTCAAGTTGGTCCTTGGTCGCGGAGTTGATGTCTAGCAGGTCGGCTGTCGAAGCTGCCGCTGCTGCCGGTTTGCTGGACGCTTTGGTGCCTGCCGCTTGCGCGCTTCCCAGGGAAGTGAACAAAGCAAGAGTCGCCAGGGTAATCATGATGCGCATGATCAGATTTTTTCGTGTCATGTTTTCTCTCCTTAAAGGTTGGAATTAGTCGGTCTCCGAGGCTTTGTATCCAGCAGCCTTGGCTTCGTCTTCCGTCATAAATTTGCCGGTCTTTGTCTTGCCATACCACCGCCCACTCTTGTGATAAATCTTGCTGTCGAGATTGACCCAGACTTTGCCGGAGGATTTCGCCGCAGCAATATCAGAGTCGGAGGCGGCTGGTGTGGGAGCCGGCTTCGCCGATGCCTTCTTAGCCGGCGCTGCCATGCTGTTCGATGAGGGAGCACCGGACGGGGCCGTGGCTGGCGCAGATTTCGCGTTCGGTTCTGAAGCGGGGGTGGAGTTTGTCGCGGGAGCAGCGGAAGCCGCAGGCGTTGCGGAGGTATCGGCCTTCTTGTTCTTACGCGACTTCTTGGAAGTGTTTGCGTCCGCGGATGGCGCTTCTGCCGGAGCGGCAGCGGTACTCGTCGCAGGCGCGCTGGACGCGTCCTCAGCCCCGGCAGCCGCTTTCTTACTCTTCCTGGATTTCTTGGTGGTCGTTGCATCCCCCGCAGGAGCAGCAGAAGCATCGGCAGCAGCGGCGGCCTCTGCTTTCTTGCTCTTGCGTGATTTCTTCGTATTTGTAGCGTCTTCGGCGGGAGCAGCGGAAGCGTCGGTCGCAGCGGCATCGGCCTTCTTACTCTTGCGTGATTTCTTCGTGGTTGCAGCGTCTGCTGCAGGAGCAGCGGAAGCGTCGGCAGCCGCGGCGTCAGCCTTCTTGCTCTTCCGTGATTTCTTTGTGGTGGTGGCATCGGTCGACGAGGCAGTCGAAGCATCGGCAGAAGCTGCGTCCGCTTTCTTTTTCTTCTTCGATTTTTTGGTGGTAGCGGTGTCCGCGTCCGCTGTAGAAGAAGTGCCGCTTGCAGCTGCGTCCGCTTTTTTCGACTTCTTGGACTTCTTGGTCGTCGTTGTGGTCGTGCTCTGGTCGCTTGTGGTCGAACCGGTTTGCGCCCAGACTCCGATTACGCTGACGAGCAAAAATACAGACAGGCCCAAGCACCAGTTGCGTGAATTCACTTTTGTCACAGGTTCCCCCGAGTATGGAAGTTTGAGGCCGAGCGCCTCACGATTTTGGAAAGCGGATCTTTAACTTTGCGCTGGAAGTACCGAAACCCGAGCCCGAGCGGCGTGCATCATCATGCCAAGCCCGACCGGAATAATCAAGCAAGGGAAAGGGCCTCCGCTGAATGGAGGCCCCAATGTTGTCGAATTAGCGGTTATGCGTAAATGCCACGCTGACGGATCGTGTAGGCGACGCGATCGATAGCGAGCATGTAGGCGGCAATGCGATTGTTCACATGATGCGTTTCGGCATAGCGAACAACGTCGTCGAACGATTCTTTCATGATGGTTCCAAGCTGTTCGTTCACTACCGACTCTTTCCAGAAATACCCCTGGCGGTCCTGCACCCACTCAAAGTATGAGGTGGTTACGCCGCCGGCATTGGCAAGTATGTCTGGAATAACGAAGACTCCCTTGTCGCTGAGCACGTCATCAGCTGCCGATGTCGTGGGACCGTTGGCGCCTTCCGCGAGGATGCGGCACTTGATACGATCCACGTTGCGGCTGGTGATGACATTTTCGGTCGCCGCAGGAATCAGGATCTCGCACTCGGTTGTCAGCAAATCGGCTGCGTCGCATTTTTCCGCGCCCGGGAAGCCGTGGACGGTTCCATTCTTCTGCCGGAAATCTACCAAAGCCTTCAAATCGATTCCGTTCTTGTTATGCAATCCACCGCCAACCTCGGCGATGCCGATCACCTTGTAGCCAGCCTGGTGCATTAACTGGGCGGCATTCGATCCGACGTTGCCGAAGCCCTGCACGATGACGCGCGCCGTCGTTATGTCGATGTTCAGCTTCTTGCAGGCTTCGTCGCAAACGATCATCACGCCGCGTCCCGTGGCTTCACGCCGCCCGCGCGATCCGCCGATGTTGATCGGCTTGCCGGTCACCACCGCCGTAACCGTGTGACGCATATGCATGGAGTACGTATCCATCATCCATGCCATGACTTGTTCGTTGGTATTTACATCGGGAGCAGGAATGTCTTTTTCAGGGCCGATGAATTCCACAAGTTCCGCGGTGTAGCGGCGAGTCATACGCTCGACTTCGCCCATCGACATCTTGTGCGGATCGCAAATTACGCCGCCCTTGGCGCCGCCGAAAGGGATGTTCACCACCGCGCATTTCCATGTCATCCAGCTGGCGAGAGCGCGTACTTCATCGAGCGTGACGTCCGGAGCGTAGCGGATGCCTCCCTTGGCCGGGCCGCGCGCGATCGAATGTTGCACCCGGAAGCCGGTGAAAACTTCCAGATGCCCGTCATCCATCTGCACGGGGATATACACCGTGATCTCACGGTTGGGATAGCGCAAGACGCGCCATAAACCATCATCCAAGTTGAGCTTCTGTGCGGCCAAGTCGAAGCGCGCGCGCTGCGACTCCCACGGATTTGTCTCTTTATCCACGTGCGGGGGCGGTGTCAATGTCGTCATAAGATTGCGTCTCCGGAATGATTGCTGGTCCCGACTTGGGCCGACGCCGGTAGCCGGACAATTTCCGGTCACGGGTGGGCAAACGTTCAGAGTATATGAGCCGGAATAGGCGGGAAGCAAGCTGACGAACCGGGTACCGGGGCGCGAATATTCTGCATTTACTTGTCGTTGCATGAGGCTGGCGGAGGATGCTGGCTGTCGTCCTTATTTCCGTTCGAACAGAAGCCAACAATGAGGTCGTCGCCGTAAAGGTCGTGGAACTTTTTCGGAAGATCTTTCGCGCTGACTTTGATGAAGTCGAAAGTGATTTCCCCATTCTTCGACACCTTTCCTCGCAAGTATCCCCAGACATCGGTCTCCGCTTTTGTCTTGGCCAGCATCTCCGCGGACAGGTCGGGCAACCTATTCCGCCGAGCACCAGCGCTGCCGACGATCCACCCGGGCAGTACTTCGCCGTGAGCGGGATTGTTCCAGTAAGGAGTGTCGTAGAGATCCTGCATGAAGTAGTGCGAATGGCTGGCGAGGACGTACACGCGACGGTTGGTCTCATGTTTCCATTGCACCAGGTCGCCATAAGCGCGGCGTCCGCTCTGTGTCCCCTTCGTGCTCCGCGTTTTTTCTTCGTCGTTCATGCTGTGTCCGCAGGCCAGGCTGTTCGGCAACGCTCGATGCATGGCCACGACAATGGTCGCGATACTGGCGTCACTCTTTGTCCTGCGCCAGGGTGCGCTCGAACCATTGCAGTTGCTCGTCGTCGAAGCCGTCGTCGCCGGAGTTGTCGAGGTTTATGAAATCGACGTTGTGCTGCTTCCAGTGGTAGTAGGTCTTCAGGCGCCCAGCCGGCGCAGACTCGTTGCCATGTTGAATATGAACTTCGGGCGTATTCAGCCAAAATCCGAACTGCGCAACGTATTCGTCAACGGATCGTGCGACCACTTCGTGGTTGCCGATGCCCAGATGCACCGGGACATCGCCAAAGGGCGCGATCTGGTTAGCGATGAAATCACCCCAGGCGATCCGCTGATACTCCGGCAGAGACAACTTCTCACCGTACCTCTTTGCCATGTCTTCATCTATGGCGGACATGGCGCGAAAGTCCCCGAGATGCCAATAAAATTCCGCATGACCATGAACGACGCTTTGAGCAATCGCTGGCATGACCACGTCTCCGCAATTCCGAGAGTCTCCGGAGACAGCGAAATTCCATTCTGCATCGCTTCCATGCTGGGCCCACGCGAGTCCTGCCGAAAGAAGGAAAAACATCGCCAAGATTTTGTAGAGCATTGATCTGCCGGAGAATCGATTCATCGTCATCGTGGAGTGTAATCAATCGAGCGGTTCTGACTCTATTCCAGAAGACGTTGGCTTCATCGCGAGAATCGCTTGCCAGTTTAAAATCGCGTTCCACAGCAGGCGCTGGTCGCCGCGATTCAAATCGCGGTGCATCGGATTAAAATTAAAACTCACAACATGCCCCTTGCCGACGGGCATATCGAGAATCGCCGGGCGCCCAATCAAATTGTCTTCTCCCCATGCCTGACCGCTGACGACGAACGGCTTCCCGCTCGTATCGCCCCATTCCATCACGATGCCGCTGCGATCCTCCGGCCCGTCGAGGCAGGTGGTGCAATACGCCATGCGCAGCCAATGGCGCGGGACGTTGTAGAGCGGATAATTCTGGCGGAAAACATACGTGTGCGTGTCATAGCCATAAGCAATCGGGTGGTCGGGACGATCGATTGTGACGCGAACGTGCGCTCCCGGAGTTCTCGTCGCGGCTTGCGCCGAAGCTGCCGACGAAGGTCGCCCCACCTCCCGCCACAGCGCGGGGCACGCCGCCCGAAGATCGACGGACGAAACGGACCAGCCCTCCCTCCAGGGCGAGCATGCTTCCACTGCCGAGTGTCACCATTAACCCGCCAGCGTCCACAAATTTCTGGATTTGCCCCAGGCCCTCGTAGCCGATCCCTCCGGTAATGTCCTCCGATTCCGCCGGTGTCCCGAAACTCGGCGTTTGCGCGGTCTTCTTGAACGGCATCGGCGACCACGTCTTAGGCAGGCCTTCGATCTGCTCGGCGAGTTCGAGGTCGACGTGTCCGTACAACAGGACGTCGATCTTCGATCGCAGATCTCCTGCGCGGATGTCCTCGTCCCGCAGATAGGTATAGGGGACCTTGCGCTGGTCGAGCGAGTAGCGTATCCATCCAATTGAATCCGTGTCGGCCCACGGAACCCACACTCCAATGCGCGGCGCGCTCGCTTTATGGGACGGAACGTTGGGAGCGGTCGCAACGGCGGTAAAGTCGAGCCCGAGTTCCGAAGCCGCCGACTGAATCCGATCATGCAATCCAGGTTTGTCCGACACGATCCACGATCCGGCCGGAAATTTTATTCCGTCCTGAACGAACTCGCGTTCCGCAATCTGAATTTCAAAACTAGCGAGCCGGTAGCGCGCTGCCAAAAGCGACTCCTGGCCCGTGTCTCTCAGTAAATAAACCGGGCCGCTGCCGGCAATGTGTCCGGCAACGTGAGGGGCATCGGTAAGCGGAATGAGAGCCACATTGCGGATCGCGGCATCCGCCGTGGAAAGCGCCTGCAGATGATAGTGCGCGGGAAGTTCCCACGAGACGTCATCGTAAGGAGCCTCTCCATCCTTCGGATAGTTCTGCGGCGTCAGCAGATCGACGGCATAGTTCCGGTACGGCTGGTCGAGGCGCACCACGAACGTGCCGGCAGGGAAGTCTCCATCCGTGAGGTGAATCGCGCTCTGTGCCTGCGAAACTTCGATGTGCTGGCTGATGAGACGGCTGACCAACTGCGCGACGCGGGCCGGGTCTCCCTGATCCTGCGGAATCAGAAACGCATAGGGGGGCTGCGTCAGTCCTTTCTGCCAGGAGTTGCGTCCTTTGTTGTAGAAATTCCTCAACATCTCCTTGGACTGGCGTGCGGTTTCCTCGAGTGCTACAAGCGCGCCTGTCTCCTGATAGTTAAGGTTGTCGCGAGCAGACCAAGTCACCTCGCTCGGGGCAGGCACAGGCCGGTACCATTCCATCTTCGTTGCCGAGCCAGAGATTGACCGCTTTTCCGTTTCCGCGCTGCCGTTGCCGAACGTCTCGTACCCGCGCCCGATGCTGTTGTGGTTCATCGCGACGGAATCAAGGTAGAGATGGGCGAAGGCTTCACCAAAGTTCCATGTTGAAACGCCCGGCATCCCCATCGCGGTCATGGCTTCCACTTCGCGAAAACTCAATTCGAGAAACTCGCTGTAAGTAATCGGATCGATATTCGGGTTGTAGGGACCGGTGCCGTTCCACGTCATTAGAAAGGGAGAGCCTTCGTGCAGATCATGCACCACCGTGGGATGCCACTCGTGAAACATACGATGAACTGCCTTCGTAGTTTCGTGTGTCTGCTGGTGGGTGTCGCGATTGATGTCAACAAAGGCGTACTTTGACCAATAGGGCGGCGACTGCCGAGGCAGGCTGGCGCGGTCTGTCTTGCCTTTGAGATACCGGTAAAACCAATCGACCATCTTGTCGCGCCCATCCGGATTCGAAATCGGATTGATGAGCACGACAAGCTGCTCCCGGATTCGGCGAATAATTGGCTGCTCTGAAACAGCTAGCCGGTATGCCAATTCCAATGTCGCCTCAGTCGATCCGGTCTCATCGGAGTGCAATGCCGCGTTGAAGTAATAAATCGGGACGCGAATTCGAAATTAACTTTTCGGCGGCCGCCTGATCTGTTCGCCGCGGGTCGGCTAGCGCAGCCGTGGCGGCTTTCAGTCGGTCGAGTTCTCGAATGCCGGCCTCGTCTGCAATCGCCAGCATGAGGATGTCGCGTCCTTCCTCGCTACGCCCAATCGTGAAAACCTTGACCCGGGGACTCGCCGAAGCCAACGCACGCGCATAAGCATAGGACTTCTCGGTGCCAACGAGTTCTCCGGGAGCCCCCATGATGCGTCCGAAGAATTTTTCCGGCGAGGGAACTGAAGATGATTGGGGAACATAGGCAACCAGAGGCGAAACAAAGTGCGGATCGGTGGTGGCGGCGGCAATGGCTTCGGCTGATCCGGGCTCGGGTGTGTCGGGATTCTGCGCGAGAGTGCAGATGGAAAGAATTGACGACAGTACGCACGCCGATGCGAGCCGTAACATGGGTTCGATTCGAGGGCGCAAGTTTAGCACGCAAGTGAAATTACCACGGAGGACACAGCGTCCCACGGAGGAATCCTCTATGTTCTCCGTGTCCTCTGTGGTGATTCCTATGCCCGCTCGTAGAACCGAAAGAATAAGCGCTGCTTCGAGACCGGCTCCGCCTTCTCTGCGAGTGCCACCATCTGTTGCTGACTGAGCGGCGTGAACTCGCGCGCCAGTTGAACGTTCTCCTCCAGTTGCGCGATCGAATCGCAGCCGATGATCACCGTGCTCACCGGCAGCGATAGCGAGTAGTACATCGCCTGCCGCATGACGAGCGTTCCCGGAGTCGGCGCCAGCACCATACCCTCCCAGCTATGCTTCTGCTGCTCGATCGGTGGCGGAGTCCATGTCGAGAGAATGCGTCCCCGCGCCGGAACCTTCATCCCGATGATGCCCATCTGTTTTTCAACTGCCAGCGGCAGCAGTTGATCGGAGAAGCTGTAGTGATGCGGATCGGCGGCGTTCACCGCCATCAGAATCGTGTCGAACGGATAACGATGGATCGCTTCGATCAGCGCATCGGGACGATAGTGTCCGGTGATGCCCAGATATTTCACGATCTTCTGATCGCGCGCTTCGAGTAAAGCTTCCATCGCGCCGCCCTTGGCGAAGATCTCGTTGATGTCAGTCATCGTGCCGATGTCGTGCAGTTGCCAAAGATCGATGTGATCGGTTTGCAGCAACTTGAGCGAAGTGTCCAGCATGCGCTTCGATCCCTCGCGCGTTCGTTCTCTTGTCTTGGTCGCCAGAAACGCTTCCGCGCGGCGGTTTTTCATCACCTTGCCAACGTACTGTTCGCTCCAGCGCTCCGGCCCACCGTAGATCGACGACGTGTCGATATAGTTCACGCCAAGATCGAGCGCCCTCTCGATGATTGGAACGGCAACGTCTTCGTTGTGCCCACGTTCGAGCGACGCCTGTCCACCCAGGCTGAAGATGCCAACCTTGTATCCGGTCTTGCCAAGGTTTCGCGTGGGCATCGCCTCCCGGCGCGCCGAGTCGGCAGGATGCACTGCCCCTGATGACAGTTTCGGAAGCGCGGCCGAACCCACAGCCACCGCGGTCATCATTCCACTGGTTTTGAGAAATGCGCGGCGATTTCGGTGAGAAGACCTGCCGGCTGCATCTGCTGGATCTTTGGACATGGCGACTCCATGGTTTCCGAAATAGAACGAGCGAATTTAGAAGGACAATTTGATCGGTTCCCGGAAGTCGGGTCAATGATTTCAGTCACAAAGGAACTTGACTTTGCTAGTCGAACGAAAAACTCACTCGTGTCGGGCCATTCGCTCGATTTCGGACTGCGCTACGTGCGTGCCCAGGAGTTGCCGCAATGCTTCCTCCAGCACTTCGTCACGCCCGGCGCGAATTCCCGCCAATGTCGGCTTCACCTCCACATTGGGAACAATCCCAATGCGCTGCGTCGGTGTTTTATCGGGATAAAAGACTCCAATCCCGCTGATCATTGTGTTCAAGCCTCCGGGCAAGTCGAAGTGGGAGACGTTGCCATCCGCGCCGGAAGTCGCGCTGCCGACAACAATCGCACCGGGCGCAACCCGGAACGCCATGCTCGTGTACTCGGCTTGGCTCATGGAGGCTTCATCCACCAGAATCACGATCTTTCCGCCGTAGTGAGGTTTCTGAGGGCTCAATGATGCTGTTTCGCCCCAATGAAACGCGCCTGGGTTGGACAAATCTCCTTCGGTGAAGAGGGCAAATGGCGTTTCCTTGTCCATGAAGAAGGAGCCGAGCGAAAAGACCACGAACTCTGACGGATAATTGCGGATATCGACAATGAACCCACGAGTTCCGGCGGCATCCTGCACGTACTTTGCGCAGTCGGCTTGCTTCACTGCTGACAACTTGAGATAGGCGACATCTTTCGAGAGCAGACGAAAAGCTGGCCCTGGCAAGTCGTGTTTCCCCGGATCAAAGTCATTGATCGTCGACGGCGTTCTCGGCACGGATAACTTCAAATCGTTCTTGTCACGACGAATGCCGATCTTGGCATCTCCACATGAGCCTCGCAGCATGTAGTGGCCAATATCCCGCATGCGCGCAGCCGCATTCGAGGTCGCATAGTACGGCGTCCAGTCGTCGACGAGTTTCGCGACTGGAACTCCGTCGATCTCTGTAATGACGTCCCCGACTTTCAGTTGCGATGTGCCTTCTGCAGCGTTCGCGGGAATCCCAGTGATGACGGGCAGCTTGTCGACGAAGCGCACGCTCACCGGAACATGGCATTTCCCCACAGGAGGACGCGCATCGAGGGCATTCCAAATGTTGGCGTGGCCATCGTGCAGCTTGGCGATGAAGGCCATCAGTTCCCGCTTGTAGTTGTCGGCACTGTCTGCCAGTGCGACTCGCGGAATGAACTCGCTCAGAACACGATTCCAATCGTCTCCGATGATGTCGCGATAAGGAGACCAGTACTCAACGATGTTCCACAAACGAAAGAGCGCCAGAAGCTGGAAACCCGCGTCAGGGAACTTGGTGCTTTCGTACGAGCGTTCGTGGTTGAACGCCGGATTGCCAACTTCCGGGACCTTCGACACATAGAATTGCCTGCCCGGAGCGCGATTGTCTCGAATCGAGCGCAGTCTCTCGCTGAGATCGACGCCCAGCAGCTTTTCGTCTTTGATCCAATCGAGATCGGGACGGAAGGAGAGATTCCTTTCGTCGAGCTTTTCGCAGGGTTTGCAGGCGTCGACCGGCCCCAGGCTGTCAATCCAACGCAGAATTGCGGAATTGGAGGCCGCGCGATCCGGCGCCTTTAAGACTGCGGGCAAAACGCGGAGGAGATCGTAATCCCAATGCCGCTGCCCGGACGTGATCAGGGGATGGTGGTATTTGAGAAATCCCCAGACCTTCCCCAGGATTGCCAGGTTTTCAACCTGCACGGTACTGAGGGAATGGATAACAATGCCCGAGCCGCCATCGAACTGATGATCGCGGTCCATGACGGTTTGAGCATGCTTGATCTGGGGCAACTCCCAGACTGGCTTACCATCCACCAGCAACTCCAGATCATCCGCCCAGGCTTTGCCGGTTCCGACGACCAGCACGCCGATGAACAGCTGTGTGGCCTCGGCAATGACCGGCAGCTTAATCGAATAGGCAGTCCAGCTCCGTCGTCCCCTTGAGCTGGCGGCTCTGCATATTGTCGAACGCGAGCGCTGGCTTTTCGCCGTCCTCACGCATCCACAGGCCAGCGAACCCGCTCACAGCCTCGGTGCGCAGGTAGCCCCGGAGCTCAATCTCCGCGCCTGCGAAGTCGATCGGGATGGATTTCGTGATCGTCGAGAAGTCGTTGGCACTCGTGGCGTTTCTTTCGATTCGAGCCGAGCCTTTGCCGCTGTGAACAACTTTGTCGTCAGCGAAGATCGTTCCCGACGGGCCGCCTCCCCAGCCACCAGGCATAGTCCCGGACGCAGGAGCCTCAAACTTTAGAGACGGCTCGAGATCTGTTCGGAGTGAGGATCGATCGGGGCTGGCATCCTGGGCGTAACATGCCAACGCCGCCATGTAGAAGAATGGAAGCAAGAGCCGGGGCATTGCGGGATTATAGGCGCGTTTTTCGCGGGTGTCGTCGACGGCGGGAACACTTTACAGCTTAATTTCCATGCCTTCAGCAGCAGCGCGAACGTTGGGATAGTAGCTGCGCGCGTCACTGACCACTTTGTCTACGACGGAGTCGGTGTGCTCGGGATCGTGGTGGTAAAGGATCAATTCTTTGGCGCCGCTTTCCATCACGATATTGACGGCTTCGCGCCAGTGGCTATGTCCCCATCCGCGCCGTCGCGCCGCGTACTCTTCGGGAAGATACTGCGCGTCGTAGATGAGGACATCTGCGCCTTCCGCCAATTTTCGAACGCCCTTGTCGAAATCGGGATCGCCCGGTTCATTGTCCGTGGCATAAACCACGACGCCTTCTTTAGTTTCGACCCGGAAGCCGAGGCACCCTTGCGGATGATTCAGCCATGCGGTCTTGATGCGGATGCCGTCTTCCATATCGATGCAGCCGTTTTCGATGTTGCAGAAGTTGCGCTGCGCCCGCATCTTGTCGAGATCGACAGGGAAGTAGGGCGAGGCCATCTGCTCCGCCATCACCTGCTGCACATTTCGCGTACGCCCCGAGGAGTGAAAATAAAATTTGCTTTGCGGGCTCTCATAGAGCGGCCGGAAAAAGGGCATGCCCTGAATGTGATCCCAATGAAAGTGTGAAACGAACACGTGTGCGGAGAATGGAGTCGCTCCAAACTCGCGGGTCAGGTGCTGTCCGAGCATGCGAAAGCCCGTGCCGCAATCGAAGATGTAGATCTGATCTCCGACGCGCACTTCGACGCACGAGGTGTTTCCCCCGTAGCGCAGATTCTCGGCCTGTGGAGTGGGGGTGGAACCGCGCACGCCCCAAAACTTAACCTGCATACGATCCGAATTCGCCTGCTTTATTGGAGATCCGCACAACTCTCCCGTGACGTCTCGATGCGCTCGTGTTCCACGCCCCGCTGAAGAGGGTCACCACTAGGGCCGCTCTCAAGGCTTGTCGCAAAAACGCTCAAAATACACGGGATAGGAAGATTCTAAACTTTCGCGACCATCCAACAAGTGACCAAAGTTTCTTTGTGGATAACTCATCCTGGGCTGGGATTTGAGCTTTACGGTCGAGGTGACCCAAAGTCCTACAGGTATTGGAGCCACCAGTCGTTCCGCCTCGCCTTCAATCCGGCAAACCAGCGGCATGCGAAGAACAGCAGAACGATTGCGATTCCCCAGATAAGGTACAGAAGGGGAAGGCTCCAGACGTAGCCGTCGGGCGGTTCCGGATTGCCCATCGGATGGTTGGCGAACAGCCACGGACTGACAAATCCGAGTCGGATTTTCGATACCAGAAGTGCAAGCGCGTGGATCAACGGAATGTGAAGCACGTAATAGAAGAACGGCACTCGTCCGATGAGAGTAACCGCCCGCTCCCATCGTTAGCTCCCGGAGCAGCGCGCGCGATCACTTTTATCATGAACTTTACGGCAGGGAAAATCTGCCGGGAGCGATGGATGGTAAGGCGGCGCTCCATGGGCGAGTCCCCGTTTATCCACTCTCCCCTATAATTAAGACCCCACTGGATATCGCTTGCTCGCTCCAAACGAGCGCAGCAAGCTGAAACGGTAATGGACCCGAACGATGCTCCAGCCTGACTTTAAAGAGTTTTCCCGCTTAGCCCGCGAATCCACGCTGGTTCCGGTGGTGAAGTCGGTGAGCGCGGACCTGCTGACGCCGGTCTCGGCCTTTCTTGCCATCGCCGATAAAGAGCCTCATGCATTTCTGCTGGAGTCGATCGAACGCGGCGAGCAGATCGGGCGCTATACATTCCTCGGCGCGCGTCCCTATATGCGCGTGCGGGCGCGGCAGGGCACCGTTGAGATTGAACGTGGACGCCGACGCGAGGTCATCCAGGACAACATCTTTCAGGTGGTGAAGCGGTTATTGCGCGAACATCGCACCGCGACCATCCCCGGGGTGCCTCCATTCACCGCGGGCGCGGTCGGATATTTCGCGTACGACGTCGTCCGGCAACTCGAGAGGATTGGCGATCATGCCAAGGACGATCTCTCTCTCCCCGATGCGGAGCTGATGTTTTTTGACCGCTTGCTGGCCTTCGATCATTTGCGTCACCAGATCCACATCATGGCCGCAGCGGATGTCTCTCGTGAATCTCCCCGTGCCGCCTACGACCGTGCCATCCGAGACATCGCATCCCTCGAGCGCAAACTCGCTTCAGGGCTAAGCCCCGCGTTGTGGCGGAAGACATCGAAAGTGAAAAGCGGGAAGTTAAAGGTTCACAGCGGAACTCGTCGCGAGAACTTTCTGCGCGGTGTCGCGCGCTGCAAGGAGTACATTGCCGCCGGAGATATTTTTCAGGTCGTGTTGTCGCAGCGTCTCGACTTCGTTCCTGAAGTGCCGCCGTTCGACCTTTACCGCGCACTGCGCCAGGTAAATCCATCACCTTATCTATATTTTCTGCGGAATGGCGATACACACATCCTCGGATCGTCACCGGAAATGCTGGTGCGAGTTACGGGACGCAAACTGGAATACCGGCCGATCGCCGGCACGCATCCGCGCGGACGCGACGAGGCTGAAGACATACGCCTCGAAGAGAAGATGCGCACCGACGAGAAGGAGCGTGCCGAGCACGTCATGCTGGTGGATTTAGGGCGCAATGATCTCGGACGCGTCAGCGAATACGGTTCCGTGAAGGTGAAAGACCTGATGTACGTCGAGCGTTACTCGCATGTCATGCATCTGGTTTCCGCGCTGGAAGGAACGTTACGCAAGGATCTCGATGCTCTCGATGCATTCGCTGCCTGTTTCCCGGCTGGAACGTTGAGCGGCGCTCCCAAGGTGCGCGCTATGCAAATCATCGAGGAAATCGAGCCCACACGAAGAGGAATTTATGGAGGCTCGGTCTTCTATGCGGACTTCGCCGGCAATCTCGATTCCTGCATCGGCATTCGAACTATGCTCATGCAGGGCAAGCAGGCCTATCTTCAGGCCGGTGCGGGTATCGTCGCCGACTCTGATCCTGCTGCGGAATTTCAGGAAAGCATGAATAAAGCGCAGGCATTGCTGCGGGCTGTGGAAAAGGCGAGGGCGGAGAATTAGTAAGCCACTCGCCGAGTACACAAAGAATATTTATTTGGATGGTCGAGGCGTTGCGTAATAACCCTTCCTCGCTCGTACCTCAATCTTGCCATCCGTATTGCTGATCTTCACGCTTAACGGATGAAAGCGTCCGTCCAACTCCTGATCCGACGGAGCGAAGCCCAGAACATACGAATACTCTGGAATCTCTGATACGCGGCCGAATCCAGCGTCGAAATCATTACTGTTGTGGAAGAACGTCCCTCCGGTGGAGTCGGCTAGCGTGGTCAGCAGTTCGGCATTTACTGCCGCCGCTTGGCGCCGATACTCGGTGCCGCTCCGGCTTCTCGACCCGACGGAGTCAATGTTGTACAGTCCGCGCGCGTCGAGCGCGCTGATTACGATGTCGGAATGCAGCGCTCCGTCGATCAGCCGAGCGAACTCTTGCTCGCGACCCGCAGCAAAAAATCCGGGAGAGATAAAAACAAGTGTGTGCTGCCCGGGCGCGGCAGCGAGCTTTCGAAGGGCCGCCTGCAACGCCAACAGGATTCTCAAGCTGTCGGCTTCGCCCGCCACGTATTGCTGGTGCGCGGTGGCTCGCGCCAGCGACTCCGCGGCAGGGCCCGCTTTCGGATTGTCTGCAAATGCACAGGTGAGCGCCTCTTCCGTGGCTGTGCCCAGTGCATCTTCGTCTTGCTTGTTCCAGATCAGGTCCGCCATGTAGGTGTCGATATCCGGGCATCCGTTTCCTTCGCCGTTCACACCCTTTCGCGGTTTGATCTGGAGCAATGTCTCCCGGAGTTTTGTTCGATCGGTGGTGAACTCAAGAGCGTCGTTTCCCGACGTCGTGAAGACGGCCGTCTGAACGTTTGTCGGCAGCGCTGATATTTGATGCTCAGCCGCCGATTGAACTCGACTCAAGTCAGCCTTTGCCAGGTTGATGTCATCGAAGAAATAAGCGATGCTTCGTTCCGTAGGCTGCATTGAGGGAGCAGACTTTCCGGTGGGTGCAGAAGTAGCTGGTTGATTCGCCGCGGCAATGCCTTTCTCCATCGCAAACCGCGAAATCGGCCGTGCCTTCTTGTCATCGAACAATTGAAAATCCTGCTGCTGAAGGTTGCCGACAGTGTTTCCCTGCGAGTCGCGGACAACGACTCGTACCAAAACGAGATTCACCCCAACTTTTATGGTTGCACTCACATCTGCCCCAGCCCCGGCATCACTCACAGCTGCGTTTGTTCCTCCTTGCGCTTTAGGAGGAACCACCTTCGCGACGAGCGGGCTGCGCGACGGGCCGAACTGGGTTGGGACCGCCGGTGGCAAATCCGGGGCGCAACTGTTTGCCACCGCATCTTTGGCAGCGCCGCCTTTGCGCTTCTCCGCAGTAGTCAGCCACTTGAAGAGTGGCCTCAGGCTTTCCTCGTACGGTTGCCGCACGTGTACGTCTGGGAAAGAAAAATTCTGGACTGCGTCGTCGCGCAAAACCGAAACTGCGATCTTTTCTGTCCCGTAATAACTTTCCGCTCCGTTTGCAGCGAAGCTCCCGTGAATTGTGCGGAGGTTTTTGGCCGACAAGATAGCTTGCAATTGTTGCAGTGCTTCGTCATCGGATGCGAATTCGAACACCTTGACCGGATGCGCGGCACTATCAAGGGTCTGCAGATGTTCCTGGGCAGCCGGCGTGTCTCCCATGCCGTCCGGACTTCGTTCAATGGCCATTGCGCTTCCGGCCCTGCCCTCGCGCTGTTGCTCTTCGATCCGTATGCGACCGTCAGCTCGCACGAGCATGCAACTTTGGTGCACTCCGGCGTAGCGGTCATAGATCGCCCGTTCGAATCGCATGATGTATGGTGATGCCGCGGAGGCGCTGGCAGCTTTGAGCTTCTCGGATTTCCGCACGGACGAAAGCGTCGCAGCACGCTCCGACAACTTCCGTGCTTCATCGTGCCGATTCGTTTTCTCCAACACCGCGGCGTAACCCGTTAGCAGCGAAACCAGGGCCGGATCATTCTCACCCAGACGCTTTTCGCGTATCTGCAGCGCTCGCTTGTAAAACTCCTCGGCTTGCGGATAAGCCTCCTGCTCGCTCTTCAAATCGGCAATATGCTGCAAGGGACTAGCGAGCTTGAGATCGTCCCGCCCAAAACTCTCATCTATGATCCGCGCGGCCCGCGTATACGACTGCTCTGCCTTCTCGCCGTCGCCTTGATCGTGCTGTACTTCGCCGAGGTTTTGCAGCGTATCTACCAGCCGGGAATTCGCTCCGCCAAAATTCTTTTCCTGAATGGCGAGGACGCGGCGATAAAGTTCGTCGGCTTTCTGCAGGCGCGCGGCGTCATTCAGAGATGCATTTTCAGGAGACGGCAGCTTCGCTACATCGTCGGAAGTCGAGTCTCCTGAGTGTGGCAACAAGCGCACGCTATCGAGATAAAGCGTCGCCAGTTGATTCAGGCTCAGCGCGGTCTCCGGACTGTCAGGACCGGGCTTCTTCTCGCGTATCGCGCAGATCCGCTGGCTGGTCTGGATGGCCTGGTTGAAGGACCACTGCTTCACATAAAGGCGGGTCAGATTTTCGAGTATCGGGAGCAGCAGCGGATCTTCGGGCCCGCGCGCGCCTTCGACGACGGCGATGGCCTTTTCGTACATGCTCTCGGACGCAATGTAGTTATTTCGAACGAACGCGATCAGCGCGAGATTGTTGTAGATAGGTGCGAGTCGCAGGTCTTTCTGCCCAAACGCTTGCGCCTCTTGCAACGCCTCGAGAAATAAACGGTTCGCGTCTGCGAGTTTCCCCTCTTGAAACGCTTTCTCTCCCGCACGGTTCTTCTCTTCCCATGACGTCTGGCCGCAGAGTGCGGCCGACAGCACGAGCAGAATCACGATCAGAGTGTACGAGGCACGCCCCAGCATCGCCGATCCTCCGCAGGTCCGGATCATTATGCCTCGAAGTCGAGAATCTCAAAACGACAGAATGATCCGAGGAGCGACGAGAGAGATGGATATCAGATCGAAGGTGTTTTGTTATCTCGGGGATGGGTCAGATCCTCAGGAAATTTGCGACCAGCTTCTTGCCGGCTTCTGTCAGCACGCTTTCAGGATGAAACTGGACGCCCTCCACCGGAACATCGCGGTGTCTAAGACCCATGATGGTGCGCGTGCCGTCCTTTTCGGTGGTCCATGCGCTGACCTCCAACTCGGCGGGTAAATTCTTTTCTTCGACGATCAGCGAGTGGTAGCGCGTCGCCGTCATTGGAACGGGAAGGCCCCGAAACACCGTTCGATTGTCGTGCATCACTGCGCTGGTTTTTCCATGCATGAGGTGCGGAGCGCGAATCACTCGTCCACCAAATGCTTCGCCGATGGCCTGGTGCCCAAGGCATACACCCAGCACCGGAGTCTTCCCGGCGAAATGCCGAATCAAGTCGATACTGATCCCAGCTTCGTGCGGCGTGCACGGCCCGGGAGATACGACGATGCGCTCCGGCTTCATCGCTTCCACATCTTCGACAGTAACCTCATCGTTGCGGCGAACTTCCACCTGTGCGCCCAGTTCGCCGAGATATTGAACCAGGTTGTAGGTGAACGAATCGTAGTTGTCGAGAACGAAAATCAAGTCGGAGCTCCTGCTATGAGCTTACACCGGATGAGGAACAGAAATTGCGAGACGAAATTGAGCCGCCTCACCTCGTTTCCTTATGAAACTTCTCAGCGACCTTCGCGTAAAACCTCAGCGATCTCCGCGGTTAGCTGTTTTCGCTGCGAGACGCAAAGCGCCTTCCCGCCCGAAAGAGCCATCCTGTGACCCGACCGTGTCATTGACCGCGAGAGTCATTGCAGCGCATTCTTGCTATCGAATCCCACGTCACTTCACCGCCACTTGGAGGACGCATGGCTGAGTCCCAGGAAGAAAAACGGGCAGCGAGGCGTTTTGCATTACGCGTACCCGTCACGGTCAACCGCGACCAGACCAAGCCGAACGAACTCGCTCAGATCCGCGACGTCAGCGCGCGCGGCATCTGCTTCTATCTCGACTCGGCCGTCGCTCAGGGCGCATCGATCGGATTCACCCTAACTCTGCCTCCCGAGATCACTTTGACTGAGAGCATCCGCGTGCAGTGTAAAGGCCGCGTCGTCCGCGTTGAAGATCAACAGGATGACGGCAAGGTTACGGTCGCCGCTGTGATTGAAGAATACGAATTCCTGCCGGAAGCGTAAGGAAAAATTCCAAACGGAAAGATTTCTAGAGCCTCCGCGAACTCTGCGGCAATTCTCTGCGAACTCTGCGGTTAAAGGGGAAGAGAACCGCCGAGTTCGCCGATCCCACTCTTGAGTTCGCTCGGAAGCACAAACGTTCTCGAACTGAGACGAAAGCGTTCCGTGGCACTCTTCACTCTCACGCCCACAAGTGATATGTTTCCTTCAAGCCCACATTTGAGGGAAATTGCCGCGCTACCGCTTCCAATTCGTGTGCCTGTTTCTTGCGCTGCTTTCTATGCCGCTTGCAGCGCAGAACTTTGGACCGCCGCGCTCGATTAAGAGTGTTCGCGTCGTCCACGAGAAGGGTGCTCCCGCGATCGAGATTCTTTCGAGCGGGAGCGTGATCCCCGAGATTCAAACGCTGGATCTACCGCCGCGGATGGTGATCGATCTTCCCAACGCGCGCCTGGCCACTCCTCAGAAGAAAATCGACGTTCAGAAGGACAACATTCTCGCGATCCGAGTGAGCCAGCTGCGCGACAATCCTCCGGTAACGCGCATTGTTCTCGACTTGCAGGCGCCTTATGGCCACTCATGGGATGCAGCGAACGACCGCCTGATGGTTCGCCTCAAACCTCCCGAAGACGTGAATGCCGGCAAGAAATCTGCTCCACCTCCAGAGACCGCACCGGGATTTTCCTTGAGCGCCGATGCGGCAGTAGTTCCTGTAAGCGGCGATTCCGGGTCCACGGTCATGGCCGGAAGCCGCATCGCTGGGGGCTCTTCTGTGACGGCGGGCTCCGAGACCAGCGTTCTTCACATTCCGCGGGGAGGGGAAGTGCGAGTGTGCCCCGGAACGACGTTGTCGGTCACTCCTTCCCAAAGCAAGCGCGATCTCATGTTCGGAATGAGCACGGGAGCGATTGAGACGCACTATTCGATCGGAGCATCCGCGGATGCGATTCTCACGCCCGACTTCCGCATCATGTTTGCCGGGCCTGGAGAATTTCATTACGCCGTCAGCGCCGACTCCCACGGAAATACCTGCGTTCGACCGCTGCGTGGCAATACCTCTTCGGTCATCGTCTCCGAATTGATGGGTGACCGGATCTATCAGGTGAAGCCCACCGAGCCGGTGGTATTCCACTCCGGACAGATCGACAAAGTAGATGGCGATGTTCCGCTCGAGTGTGGATGCCCGGCCCCATCGCCGGTGTTACGCACCAGCACACCGTCAACTCCGCCGGTTCCCGTAGCGAACTTGCCATCGAAGGTTGCGGTGGGAGCAAGTTCCAATCCTGCGACGAACGGCAGCGGCACTCCTGATGCTGCTCCTTCGCAAACGCAGTTGTCGAATGGCTCCGAAACTGCGCCGCTGCCAACTGCTCAACCCAATGAGACGCCCGTTCAGGTCGATGCTCCGCTGGTGTTCACGGCGAAGAATCGACAGCCGGTAACGCCGGCCGCTCCAATCGAAGCGACGAAAGCTCTTCCCGTCAGCGAATCGCCCGCGCGTCAGCCGCACCTCGACGCAGTCATCCAATTTCCGCCGCCGGACCTGCCAAACGAAGCGCCAAAGAAACCAGAACGTCGCGGCTTCTTCCATCGCATCGGCGGATTCTTCTCCGGCATCTTCAAATAAACAAAAGTTAATGGTTGCGAATCCTCGTCGGCTCTCTCCAGAATTTCGTCTACTACTTCGACGCGTTGCGCGGGCATGCAGGATACACCGTATAGCGACGCCATCCGCCGTCCAATTACCTTGAATCAATTGACGTTGCGCAGCGGCGCGCGTCTCTCTGATAGGAAGTCGCGGCTAGCGCTGGTTAAGCAGACGTTTTTTCGTCGCGATCACGCCGCAACACAAACTCCCTGAAGAAGGAATTGTCCGGCGTGGTTTTTGTGAGATCGAATTTCAGACAGCATATTTTTCCCTGGCATCTTCTCGGATTGTTTCTGCTTTGCTTGACGGCGCAGCCCGGTCTGCTTCGATCGCAGACCGCGGAGATCAAAAAATCCGCACTGCCGTTCGCCAGCCTTGAATCCATTGAGCCTTTGCCCGCGTGGACTCAGGATCGTGATTGCCCGGTAAAGCCCGAGGCGCCTCGGTCCTTCACCGCTACCCCGCCTTCGGAAGACTGCGTGCGAGGTGCCGAACTCTTCCGAGGTCAAGGCAAGCAGACCCTGCCGGAAGGCGGTTCGGCCGCGGGATTTGTTTCCCCTCCCGTAATAGCGACGCGTTCTTCCGACGACCTCTCGATCGAGTGGGGCGGACTCTTTCTGAGCTCCACCAAATTTCTGCTCTTCCAGCACGCCTTCCGACTCGCGACGGAGTCCGACACGCGCGCCGGATTGTCGGGGCCCTTCTTCCGCGACTACAAGGATGCTGTCCTCAATATTCATGGATGGAACGATGGCGATCCATTCTTCGTGAACTACATCGACCATCCCATGGAGGGTAGCGTCGCCGGCTTTCTGGAGATCGCCCACGATCCTCGCTACCGCCGGCTCGAGATCGGAAAATCTTCCGCGTATTGGAAGAGCCGAATGCGCGCCACCGCATTTTCTGCGGCCTTCAGCCTGGAGTTTGAGATTGGGCCGCTCAGCGAAGCTTCCATTGGAAACATCCAGAAAATCAATTCAAAGGCGGGAGTCGTCGACTGGGTGATCACACCCGTCGTCGGATTGGGATGGATGGTGGGAGAAGACGCGCTCGACAAATATGTCGTGAAACGGATCGAGACGCACACCAACAATCACTTCGCAAAAATCCTGTTACGGGGTGTTTTCAACCCGAGTCGCAGTTTTTCCAACATGATGCAGGGCAAAGTCCCGTGGCACCGCGACACCCGTCCCGGGGTTAGAGAGGGCGCTCGGGAAGTTGAACTGCCGTAGTGCCGGCCGCGTTGCCGGTCCATGGGCGGGCCCTTGACCGATCCCGGCTGCGGCGCGGGAATCCTTTTTCCGCGTTTGCGCGTCCTACGACAGGTGAATTGATGTAACCCGCGACCCGTCGTCGCCAGGAGCGAGCTATGACCGCTGCATCTCCGGGCCCTCATTTGTTCTCTTCGATCCTCAACGAAAACGATTCGGGAAAACAGCGAGAAACATTCCTGCTTTCCCTTTTCGCCCAAGGCGCCATCCTGGCGCTGATTATTCTTCTCACGGGCTGGGTCATTCGCGGTGCGCCCACACTTACTCGCCGAGGGCCCGATCTGGGGGAATCTCCGCTAATTTATTCCGGCCACTTCGGAGGAGGCGGCGGCAATCACGATCCTTTTCCAGCCTCTCACGGAAACCTCCCTCGCGCTTCGCTGGATCCGCAGATCGTCCCTCCGACCGTAGTCGTTCCCAAGGAGATGCCGAGGCTTCCTGCCGAGCAAACGGTCGAAGTCGCTCCCGACGTGAAGATGCCTCAGGGCGGACAAATCGGTGATCCGACCTCGCAGCTTGCGCGCTTGCTTTCGAATGGTCCCGGCGGTCCGCACGGCATTGGAACTGGTTGCTGTGATGGAGTGGGGTCATGGTCTGGTCCCCACGTTGGGAACGGTCCGCCCGGAGTCTTTCCGGCAGGGAAGCAAGGCGTAACCGTTCCGCAGGTGATCTTCAATCCCGAGCCTAGCTTTTCCGATGAGGCGCGGAAATCGAAAACTCAAGGTGTGGTCACGCTGATGTTAGTCGTCGGCAAGGATGGCCATCCTTACGACATTCGCGTGCGCCAGAGTTTGGGGATGGGGCTGGATGAAAAAGCGATCGAAGCGGTAAATCGCTGGAGATTTCGACCGGCAACCCTAGACGGGCAGGCGGTAGCAACGCAGATTGCCGTCGAGCTTCAATTTCGCTTGTATTAACTGGGCTCGGACTGGCTTGCGACCAGCGACTCACAGATTCATTCCGCGAGTCGCTGATCTCTGCCTCGAATAATTAGCTGCGTTTGATTGCGCGACGGAGAGGCTCCGCGCGTTCCCGGAGTTCGTCGGCAAAATTTGCGCCGCGCTCGGCGACATCGCGGACGCGATCGCCTACCTCGCGTGCGCGGTCCTTCGCCTCGTCGGCCCAATCGCCGATGCTGTCCTTGGCGTCTTCATAGCCGCGCTGCAGATCGCGCCGCATCTGTTTTCCTGTCTTCGGTGCCAACAAAAGGCCGGCTAGAGCGCCCGCGCCCAGCCCGATCAATAGGAATGTGATCGCCGTACCGATATTGCCACCCGCCGATGATTCATAACGTCCGCTACTCATAATTAAGCCTCAATTTCCGCCCACGCTTCGCGTGAGCAATCGTCTCAAAACTTGCGATCCCTGCCGTTGTATCCCAGCCCTGGATCATTCTAGTCCCCGACTCCTGTCGGGCACACTGCCGAATTCTACCGGCGAAGCTTCGATGAGATCGGTGCGGGGAAGGTTTCTTTTCCGGCGCAGCTCAGTGTAAAATAACGCTTTAGCCTTCTTCGCACAGTAGGCTGGCGGCGGAAACTGTGGCTTGCCCGCCTTCCGCCGGCTGCGTAAGCACGCAATCGTAATCATCGTCATAGAGACCTAAGGAGAGTTTTTCACGCGATGTCGATCCCTGCCACCCAGCTGCGTCCCGGCATGATCATCAAGCACAACAATGATCTGCACTCCGTTTTCAGCGTAGAGCACCGCACGCCCGGCAACCTGCGCGCATTCATCCAGGCCAAACTGCGCAACCTCCGGACCGGAGCTATGTTCGAGCATCGCTTCCGCTCGCCCGATCCGATCGAGAAGATCAATGTCGACGAAGTCGATATGCAGTTCCTGTATGCGGACGGCGACAGCTACTACTTCATGGATACGACCAACTACGAGCAGACTCACCTGACCAAGGACATCCTGGGAGACGCGGTGGAGTACCTGATTCCCAACCTTGAGATCAAGGTGGAGTTCTTTGATGGCAAGGCGGTCGGCATCGAGCTTCCCCAGACGGTGATCCTGACCGTGATCGAAACTGAGCCAGGGTTGAAGAGCGCGACAGCCTCGAGCGTCACCAAGGCCGCAAAGACTGAAACTGGCCTCGTCGTGCAGGTTCCACCCTTCATCAACGAAGGCGAGAAGATCAAAGTCGACACCTCGGAAGGCGCATACCTGTCTAGAGCATAAGGCGATTGCTGATTTTTAAATTTCAGATTGAAGACTGAAACCCAAGGCGGACTCAGGTCAATGGGTTATCAATATGAAATCATCAATCGGAAATCTCTTCCACTCGCATGACCTCCACTGCAAAGCCGATCGAAGCCAAACGCTACCTTGTCCGGGGCCGCGTGCAGGGTGTCGGCTTCCGCTGGTTTGTCGAGCGCGAGGCTCACATTCTCGCTATCGCGGGGTGGGTCCGCAACAATCACGATGGCAGCGTAGAAGTTTTGGCGCAGGGCACACGCGATCAGCTGATGGGTCTGCACTCTCGACTGCGCGAAGGCCCTCGGGCCGCTCGCGTCGATGCCGTGGAAGTTTCTGAAGCCAGCCCGATCGCGGGCATCAGTTCATTTCGCATTGAAGGAGCGTGG
This sequence comes from uncultured Acidobacteriota bacterium, assembly GCA_963819455.1. Taxonomy (GTDB): domain Bacteria; phylum Acidobacteriota; class Terriglobia; order Terriglobales; family Acidobacteriaceae; genus Sulfotelmatobacter. Next base: position 933,543 of record CAWFWF010000001.1, on the reverse strand, counting down.
TAAATGGCGCCAGTCTCGGCCGTTGAAGCCGACTACCTGAAGAAGTTGATCCGGGAGATTCCGGACTTCCCCAAGAAGGGAATCCTCTTCTACGACATCACCACGCTGTTGAAGGATAAGACCGGGCTTGCTACCCTCATCGACAAGCTTTCGGAGCACTATATTTCTCAGAACATCGACCTGGTGTTGGGGATGGAGGCGCGCGGATTCATCTTCGCACCCGCCTTGGCGTATCGCCTGAATGCCGGCTTCGTTCCGGTGCGCAAAGCCGGCAAGCTTCCGGCGGAATGCGTGAAGTTCGATTACGCGCTGGAATACGGAACCAACACCCTGGAGCTTCACAAAGACGCGATCCAAAAAGGCCAGCGCGTCCTGATCGTGGATGACCTCTTGGCCACCGGCGGTACGGCGCAGGCAACGGCCAAGCTCGCATCGTCTCTTGGTGCGGAGATAGCAGGCCTGGGGTTCGTCGTCGAGCTCGAATTCCTCCATGGCCGAGACAAACTCAAAGAGTACGAAGTTATGTCTCTGATCCGCTACGACAAGTAGGCGGACGCTCGAAAGCTTCCAGTTCAGTTTTAGCGAAGCGCTATTTCCAGACGCGCTCGACAACAACCGCGAGTCCGGTCCAGAACGCAACACTTAACGCCACGGATAGCGCCAGCCCTGAGATCGCGCCCCAGTTGATGGAACGCCGGAATAGTACGTCTTCCGACTTGAACCACGCAGTCAGAAAACTCAAGTCTGACGAATATTTCGACGGTGTGCTCCAGGGTTCTGGAATCACCGTCATGCGGATGGTACGGGTGCTAGCCTGGGGGGAGAATTGCAAAATTCTTGTGTTCACGCAGCACCTCCAACTTCAGTCTTGCAACTTGGCTTCCACATCCGAAGCAAATGCAAACCGCTGAAAATACTGGATGAAACCTAATTCACTCGCGACCGATTTCTAACACTCCGTCAAAATCCCACAGTGCGAAGGGTGTAATTTCTCAAATTGTTCGAGAGACTACACTATTCCACTGAGAATAACCCGCCTTTTGTGAAGTAGTTTCATCCCATTTCTAATTCTCTGCCAGTGACAAGTGCGACTCTTTTGGCAAATAGCCTTTTCGATGAAACCAATCCTCCATCGCACTCTGTAATTCCGCCACCGGAACGTTGCTTCCAATTTCCATCCGCCCGTCCGCAACCGGAAGTGTGTCGTCGAACACGCTGGCGTTTGTAAAGCTGCGCATGGAAAATGAATCAAGCCATTTCACTGGACAAACGAGAGACTCACCATCTTTCTCGTAATTCACGGTGACTTTCCGGGCGAACATACTCTGATTTAATCACAGCTCAGCACGCCCAGCCGACCATAACACTTCCGAATTTACATCTACGAGACAAGTCTTCTGAATACAGCAATATTCGGAAGCGTCTTCATTAAATACTGCAAATATGATTAGGTAATTCAACTATGGAAGGTCGCCTGATCTCATCGAGTTCGCACTTCGTTTGGCGTGCGAATTGTGGTTCCGTAAGAATCGAGCCCTCGGCGCACCAAGAGGATGTTTGACAAAGAAGGTCCGTAACCGTACGCTCCTCGCACACCGAGGGGGTGCTTATGCTGATGAATCTGATCTGGTGGATATTGGTCGGTTTGATCGCAGGATGGGCCGCGGGCAAGATTATGAAGGGCGGCGGCTATGGCGCTGCCATGGATATTGTTCTGGGAATCGTGGGCGCCGTCGTCGGAGGCTGGCTCATGGGCCTAATCGGCATTCAGGCTGGAGGCTTCATCGGCACCATTGTCGTCGCCATCATCGGCGCCGTCTTCCTGATCTGGCTCAGCCGCCTGCTCAAGCGAGCTTAAATCAGCCCAACGTATCCCGGGCGCGAAGACAGCTCCGCGCCCTGAACACCTAGCGCTGCAGTCGCGGTCCGGCAGCCTTGACCTCCGCCGGAGCGTCGAAGTTTTCAAAATTCCTCGCGAAGCGATTCCGCAGGTCTTCGGCAGCCTTGTCATAAGCGGCCTTATCGCTCCAGGCATTTCGTGGATTCAAGACCTGCGGCGGAACGCCATGGCACGACTTCGGAATGCTAAAGCCGAAAGCCGGCTCTGTTTCGAATTCATGCCGAATCAGTTCGCCCTCCACCGCGGCATCGACCATCGCTCGCGTGTGCGGGATGCTCATGCGCTTGCCAACACCGTAGGGACCGCCCTGCCACCCGGTGTTTACCAGCCAGCATTGCGCATTATGCTCGCGCAGTCGGCGCCCCAGCATCTCCGCATAAGTCTTCGGTGGCAGCGGCATGAATGGAGATCCGAAGCACGTCGAGAACGTTGCCGAAGGTTCTTTGACGCCCGCTTCAGTCCCCGCAACCTTCGCCGTGTAACCCGACAGGAAGTGATACATCGCTTGCTCCGGGGTCAATCGCGAAATCGGAGGAAGCACTCCGAACGCATCGGCCGTTAGGAATACAACGTTCTTTGGATGCCCGCCGATGCCCGGAATCAGTGAGTTCTCCATGAACTCAACCGGATATGCGGCCCGCGTATTCTCCGTGCGGCTGTCATCGTCGTAATCCGGAATTCGCGTGTGCGAATCGAGTGTCACATTCTCAAGCACGCAGCCGAACCGCAGTGCGTTCCAGATTTGCGGCTCGTTCTGCTTCGAAAGCTTGATGCACTTGGCATAGCATCCGCCCTCGAAGTTGAATACTCCATCGGCGCTCCAGCCGTGCTCGTCATCGCCGATCAAGTCGCGTGACGGGTCCGCCGAAAGCGTGGTCTTCCCGGTTCCCGAGAGGCCGAAGAAAAGAGCGCTCACCCCGTTGTGTCCGACATTCGCGGAACAGTGCATGGGAAAGACGTTGCGCGAGGGCAGCAGGAAATTCATGATGCTGAAGATCGACTTCTTCATCTCTCCCGCATACGAAGTTCCGCCAATCAACACGGTCCGCCGGATGAAATTGATCAGGATAAATACTTCCGAATTGACGCCGTCGCGCTTCGGATCGCGCTTTGAACTCCGGCGCTGAGATCACCGTGAATTCGGGATGATGGTTCCGCAACTCCTGGGCCGTCGGCCGCAAAAACAGTTGCCGTACAAATAAGTTGTGCCATGCGTACTCATTGACAATCCTCACAGGCAGGCGGTATGCCGGATCGGCTCCGCAAAATAAGTCCTGCACGAAAAGTTCTCGTCCGCGCAGATGTTCGACGACACGCTGATAAAGTGCGTCGAATTTCTCCGGCTCGAATGGAGCGTTCACCGCTCCCCAGTTCACGGAGTGAGCCGTGATCTCGTCCTTCACGATGAATTTGTCTTTCGGAGACCGTCCCGTGCGGTTGGTGTATCCCACGAGTGCCCCATTGGCGGCCAGTTTCGCTTCGTCACGCCGGATCGAGTGCTCGACCAACTCTGCCGGCGAAAGATTGAAGTGAGTGCGGCCTTCGCTCAGCAGTTCAGCAACGTCGCTGACGTGCAGCATGGTAGCCATAGGGAAATCATCTCCTAAGAAACTGTAAATCGTCACTCAAGCCAAAACGCATTATTGTCGCTTAAATGAGATGCACTTGCCAAGGAAGTGAATCACGTTCCACACGGGCAATTTAAGAGTAACGATTTTGTTGCCAGGACGTGCGTCAACATTTGATCGGCGGCAATGCGATTAGACACACCTTGTGGAGATAATTTTTGCGGACGATGACACGAGGCAGAGCTATTGCGCAGAGTCTGAGGTCTTATAGTCGCAGGCTTTGCGGCAGGGTTCGCAGTACATCAACCCATCCTCGCATATGCGAACGTCAATCACAGACTGGCACAGGCAGCAGAACTTCTCGCACTGGCATGACCCTTCGGATTGTTCACACTGCGCGCACTTCAATTTTGTGGTACCGGTTCCGGTGCTCATGCAATCAATTTATCTCGCGTGCGCCTTCCTACAAACATGACGTTGGTAATGGTGGCTGGCGTCGGGCTCACGGAGTCTTGTAATCCCTTCGCCTGAGCGTGCCCTATAATTTCGGGCAATGACCTTTCAACAGTTGCTCGATGGCGCGGAGTTTCTCAGCCAGAGCGGAAACCCCGACGTTACCGGTGTGGATTATGATTCACGCCGCGTGAAGCCGGGCGGTCTTTTCGTTGCCATGCGCGGCGAGACATCCGACGGCAACCGCTTCATCGACACTGCTATTCAAGCAGGAGCAGTTGCGGTAGTGACGGATTCGCCGTCGGAGAAACCGCGCGAAGGCGTAGCTTGGGCTCTCGTTCCCAACGGACGCCGTGCTCTTGCCCGCATCAGTCAGAATTTCTACAAGCGTCCCGCAGAACGCATCGCCGTTATCGGAATCACTGGAACCAATGGCAAGAGCACGACCGCATTTATTGTCGAAGCGATCTTGACCGCCGCCGGTCGCAAGAGTGCCCTGATCGGGACCATCGAATATCATGTCGCCGGGCGAGTTTATCCCGCGCCGCACACGACTCCCGAGGCGCTTGAACTAGCGCAACTGTTTCATGAAGCCCTCGCACAGGGCGCGACCGACGCCGTAATGGAAGTCTCCTCGCATGCGCTGGCGCAGCAGCGCGTTTTTGGCGTGCCCTTCGACGTTGCGGCGTTCTCGAATCTGACCCGCGACCACCTCGACTATCACCACACCATGGACGAATATTTTGCTGCCAAGAGAGTGTTGTTCGAAGGATGCGGCACTGACGCTCCTCGGGCCGCGGTCACCAATCTCGATGATGCGTACGGCGCGAAACTGGCTGAATTCAGCCGAAAGCGCGGCTCCGCAGTCCTCACTTATGGCTGGGATCGCGGCGACTTTCGGACGGAAAAAGTGGACGTCGCGCCGCGCGGAACCCGCTTTGATCTGATCACTCCTGAAGGAAAAATCGCGCTGTTTTCTCCGCTGATCGGACGCGTGAATGTGTACAACATTCTCGCTGCGTCGGCCGCTTGCTTCGCCCGTGGCTGCAATGCCGAATCCATCGCTGGAGGAATCGCCGCTCTCTCCCATGTCCCGGGCAGGTTTCAGCGCGTCGATTGTGGCCAGCCCTTCACGGTCGTTGTGGATTACGCCCACACGGACGATGCCCTCCGTAATCTGACGGCTCTTGCTCGTGAGTTCGTTGCGCGCGGCGGCGGATCGGCTCGCGTGATCACTGTCTTCGGTTGCGGCGGAGATCGCGACCGCGCCAAGCGTCCAATGATGGGCGAAGCGGCCGGACGCGGCAGTGACTTCGTCGTCCTCACCTCCGATAATCCGCGGAGTGAAGATCCCTGCGCCATCATCAACGATGCCGTGGTAGGCCTCCAGAAAACGGGCACGAAATATCTGGTCGAGGTTGACCGCCGCAAAGCCATTGGCCTCGCTATCGAGGAAGCACGCCCCGGCGACATCGTGTTGCTGGCGGGAAAAGGCCACGAAAAAGTTCAGATCACGCGGGACGGTCAGAATCCCTTCGATGATGTGAAAGTGGCCCGCGAGGCGCTCAGGAAAAACGGCTTCGATTGCGAATCCGTAACTGCGGAGCATCAGGCATGAAGCTGAAAGTATCCAAAATTGCCGAATTCATTTCGGCGACCAATCACATTCCAGAATCGGTGAGTGCAGAAGTTGTCCAGGGATATTCCATCGATTCCCGCACGGTCGGCGCCGGACAACTGTTCTTTGCCGTCAAAGGCGAGCGCCTGGATGGCCATGATTACGTCGAGTCCTCCCTCCAGCGAGGAGCGGTTGCCGCAGTAGTCCGGGCGGACCAACTGGCGCGCTTTGCCGACCAAACCCGCCTTGATCGCCGTCGAAGACACGCTGGTCGCCTTACAAACCTTGGCGACCGCGGTGCGCAAAATGTGGGGCAAGCCACTGGTCGGCGTTACCGGGTCTGCGGGAAAGACGACCACGAAAGAAGCCATCGCTCACGTTCTCAGCCGCGCAGGCCCGCGTGCTGAAGTCCGAAGGCAACTTCAATAACCATTTCGGGCTTCCCGCTCATGCTTTTGAAGATCGAACCCGAACACGATGTTGCGGTCATCGAGATGGGAATGTCGCATGCCGGAGAAATTCGGGCGCTGGCGAAAATTGCGCAGCCAGAGATCGGCGTCGTCACGAATGTAGCCCCGGTTCATCTGGAATTCTTCGACTCGATCGCAGGAATTGCGCTCGCCAAGTACGAATTGATCGAGTCTCTTCCTGCCAACGGGACGGCGGTCCTCAATGCCGATGACGAATACGTCTCGCAATTCGGCCGCGACTTTAAGGGCAGGGTCATCAAGTACGGGCTGCACGCGAACGCCGATGTCCGCGCGGAAAACATTCAATCCCGCGGCGCCGAGGGCACTACCTTCGATGTCGTGACGAGTGGCGGACGCGAACACGCCATTCTCCCCCTCGTTGGAGAGCACAACGTGCTGAACGCCCTCGCCGCCGTCTCTGTCGGTCTGGCACGCGGGATGACTCTCAAGGATTCTGTCGCCGCCCTCGCCACCCTTGCGCCCGCGGACAAGCGTGGACAGGTTCTCCAACTGGGTAACATCACCGTCATCAACGATTGCTACAATTCCAATCCGAAGGCTCTGAATGCCATGATCGATGCCATGGCGGGTATGAAAGCAAAACGCCGCATCGTAGTTGCTGGAGAAATGCTGGAACTGGGCCCGGCGGGCGAGCAGATGCACCGCGAAGCCGGCGTTCATCTTGCCGAAAAAAAGATTGAAGTCCTGATCGGCGTGCGCGGACTTGCACAAGCCATGGTTGAAGGAGCCCGGCAAGCCGGCGCTCAAGCGGAGTTCGTGGCGACACCGGAAGAAGCGGGCGCCTGGTTGGCGCGCGAAGCACGTGACGGTGACATCGTCCTGCTCAAAGCCTCGCGTGGCGTGAAACTCGAGAAGGCGCTCGAGACGTGGAAAGCGGCTCGCGATTCGAAGAGTTAAGTATCGGTTACTAAGAAAGCGCCAGGAATCACCGGTCGGCAATATGATTTCTCCGTGACTCGGTGACTCCGTGGTAATTCACTCTCAGAAGTAAGAGTTTCAAGCGGGATGGAGGCGAATTGCTCTACTGGCTGTTGTTCGTAAAGCTGCAACATTACGTCGCGCCCTTCCGCATTTTCCGTTACGTCACCTTCCGCACCGCTTTCGCTAGCCTCACGGCTTTGTTCACCGCGCTGATTGTCGGCCCATTGGTGATTGGGCGCCTCCGCGATTTCCAGATCGGCCAGTACATCCGCGAAGAAGGTCCGAAGGCTCATCAGAAAAAAGCGGGTACGCCCACCATGGGCGGATTGCTGATTGTCATCGCCATCGTAGTGCCAACTCTTCTTTGGGCCGATCTTAGCAATCGCTTCGTGTGGATCGCCGTCTTCTCTACCTGCGCGTACGCCGCCATCGGATTCACGGATGACTACACCAAGGTGACGCATCGCCGCAACCTCGGACTCACGGCCCGCGCGAAACTGGGGCTGCAGATTGCTACCAGCGTGGTTGTGGCCTCGATGCTGATCGCGATGCAGACATACGGGCTGTATTCCACGAAGCTGATCGTGCCTTTCTTCAAGCAGTTTCATCCCGACCTGGTTCTCGGAACTCTTGAGCGCCATCCCCAGCTTTGGCCGCTGGCATTTCTGCCGTTTATGGCATTCGTGGCCCTGGTGATCGTCGGCTCGAGTAATGCTGTCAATCTGACCGACGGCCTTGATGGCCTTGCCATCGGATGCACGGTTATCGCTGCCGGAGCCCTGACCGTGCTGACGTATGTCAGCGGCCATGCCACGTTTGCAACCTATCTCGAACTGCAGCGCATGCCGCAGGTCGGCGAACTCACCGTGTTTTGCGGAGCCATGGTCGGATCGTCCATTGGATTTCTTTGGTACAACGCCCATCCCGCGGAAGTATTCATGGGCGACGTAGGATCGCTGGCGCTCGGTGGTGCCATTGGTACGGTCGCCGTCATCATCAAGCAGGAACTTCTGCTGCCGTTTATCGGCGGGGTTTTCGTCCTCGAAGCCTTGTCGGTAATCCTGCAAGTTGGCTCTTACAAACTTCGCAAAAAACGCATCTTCAAGATGGCCCCCATCCATCACCATTTCGAATTGCTGGGCTGGTCGGAGTCGAAAGTCATCGTCCGCTTCTGGATCGCGTCCCTGATATTCGCCCTGTTCGCCCTAACGACGTTGAAGCTAAGATAGACAGTCCCACCACGGAGACACGGAGCCACCGAGAAAATAAAATAGAAATTGATTTCCCCGTTGCCCAGGCACTCCTGTGCGGAAAAGTGGTGAAATAGATTCTGATGGAATTGAACGGCAAACGCGTGCTGGTGGTCGGTCTCGGCAAGTCCGGGGTGGCGTCCGCATTGTTCCTGAAGAAGCATGGAGCGAAGGTCTCCGTCTCCGATACAAAGAGTGGTGATGAGCTGCGCAATGAAATTCCCGTGCTGCTCGACCACGGCATTGCCGTCGAAACTGGCGGCCACGGGGAGCGGACTTTCCGCGATCAGGATCTGATCGTTGTCTCGCCGGGCGTGCCCGTGGATTCGCCCCGCCTCGTGCAGGCGCGGTCGCTGGGCGAAAACATCATTGGCGAGATTGAACTCGCGGCCCAGTTTCTGCCCGGACCGATCATCGCCATCACTGGATCGAACGGCAAGACGACCACGACGACCCTGGTTGGCGAGATCATGACCGCCGCCGGATTTCCCACCCTCGTCGGCGGGAATATTGGAACTCCGGCCATCTCGCTGTCGGAGCGTGCAACGCCGGAGACCGCGATTGTCCTCGAGGTTTCCAGCTTTCAGTTGGAAACGATCCAGACCTTCCGTCCGAAAGTCGCGGTGGTACTGAATGTCACGCCCGACCATCTCGACCGGCACCACACCTTTGATATCTACGTTGACGCCAAGGCGCGGCTGTTCGAGAACCAGCAGGCAAGCGATTTCGCGGTCTTCAATGCGGACGATCCGACGTGCGTCGAGATGGCGAAGCGCACGCGCGCGAAAGTTTTCTGGTTCAGCCGTCTGAAAGAAGTGGAGCAGGGCGCGTGGGTTCGTGATGGCCAAATCCTCTTCCGCGATCAAGCGGGACAGCGGGAGATTCTGCAAGTCTCCGAGATCCCGCTGAAAGGCGCGCACAACTTGGAGAATGTTCTGGCGGCGGTCTGTGCCGGCGCGCTCATGGGTTGTGCACCCGACAAGATTCGCCAGGCGGTCAGCGAGTTCAAGGCCGTCGAGCATCGGTTGGAATTTGTGGCGACGATCCGCGGTGTCGATTATTACAACGACTCGAAGGCAACGAACGTCGATGCCACGATCAAGGCGCTCGAATCGTTCCCGGCGAACATTCACCTCATCCTCGGCGGCAAAGACAAAGGCAGCGACTACTCCGTCCTGAATGACCTGCTGCGGCAGCGGGTGAAGCGCGTTTACACGATCGGCGCGGCCGCAGCCAAAATTGAGTCGCAGATCAAAGCGGCGGATGTCGTCCACGCCGAGACCCTCGAAAATGCCATCCGGAAGGCCAACGCGGCAGCGCAACCGGGGGACGTCGTCCTGCTCGCCCCGGCCTGCGCCAGCTTCGACCAGTTCAAGAGCTACGAACATCGCGGCAAGATGTTCAAAGAGGTTGTGCATACTCTGAGCTGAAAACCTTTTACCGCAGAGGCGCAGAGATACCGAATCGCAGAGTGCGCAGAGAAAGACCTTCCCAAACCTGTTACCCACTCTGAAGTCTTCTTTATTCGGTTCCTCCGTGTCTCAGTGCCTCCGTGGTGAATGAATTCCCGCCTGAACCAAAATCGTTAACACTCCGATCTTCAACAGTCACAATTCTTCTCTGCGTCCTCAGCGCGGCGTGGTGAAATGAATTTCCCATGGCGAAGCGTGTCAGTGTCGATCGCTGGTTGTTTACCGTCACGATGTTGCTGGTTTTTGTCGGCCTGGTGATGGTTTTTTCGGCGTCGGCGGTCATGGCGCGTGAGCGCGTGGGATCTCCGTACGCCTTCTTGTCGAAGCAGTTGGTCTGTGCGGTCGCCGGCCTGATCGCGATGGTCATCACCATGCGCGTGGACTACAAGCGCCTGAAGCATCCCGCGCTGGTCTTTTCATTCATGGGCCTGACGACGTTGCTGCTGATTTCGGTTTTCTTTCTCGACCGCTCGCATAACACGCATCGCTGGATTCACGCTGGCGGCTTTTCGTTCCAGCCCTCCGAACTCGCCAAGCCCGCGCTGATCCTGTTTCTGGCTTACTTTCTGCAGAACCGGGCCAAGTCGATGGACGATGTGCGCAACACCCTGCTGCCTGCGGCTGCCCCGATCCTGGTATTTTTGGGACTGATCGTCTTGCAGCCTGATCTGGGCACGTCCATTGCGTGCGCGGGAATCGCCGCCTGCATTCTGTATGTTGCCGGAATGCGCATGCGCTACTTCGGCTACGCCTTCGCTGCGTCGCTTGCCGGTTTTGTATGTTCTGATCTTTCACGTGGCGTGGCGCCGCGACCGCATTCTCGCTTTCCTTAACCCGTACGCCGATCGGCAGGGAACCGGCTTCCACATCATCCAGTCGCTGATCGCGGTCGGCACCGGAGGCATCACCGGAACGGGGCTGATGGAAGGGAAGCAGAAGCTTTTCTATCTCCCAGAGCCGCACACGGACTTCATCTTTGCCGTGACCGCCGAAGAACTAGGACTGGTGGGCGCGATCTTTGTTGTCGCCTTGTTTGCAATCTTCCTGTGGCGCGGCATGCGCGCCTCGTGGCAGACCGAAGATACCTTCGGACGCTACCTTGCCGTCGGCATCACCACGATGGTCGTGCTGCAGGCCTTCATCAACATCAGCGTCGTACTCGGCATGATGCCGACGAAAGGCATCCCGCTTGCCGCTGGTGTCGTACGGCGGGTCGTCGCTGTTTGTGACGCTTGCCTGCGTGGGCGTGCTGTTGAACATCACCAAGCAAGCCGAGTGATTGCGGGAGACAGATATCGATTCCACATTTTTTCGATATCAATCTCGCAAAATATTCAATCCATTGGATTTATATGGTTCGAATACCTCGGGCCCCGCGCAAAATATTGGAAACAAACCACTTGCACGTAAAATATTGCGGAATATAGAGTTACCTGCGAGTGCGACAGGGCTCCGTGCCGCTGTCCGATAGCCAGTGATCCTTTTCCGCGCATATTTTCGAGCCTGACAGCAATCCATTTTTGAGTAAAGGTTGTTCGTCACAAGATTTGGGTTTATTGCTGTGCAAAACCACCGGAGGTTGATCAGATGCGATTGGGGAAAGCGCTTTCTTTCGTTTCGTTGGTGCTTGTTGCGGGGTTGACCTTGGCGGTCGCGCAGAAAACAGAGACGACGCAAAAGCCAGAGATGCCGCCGAACATGCCGATGTTCACTCCGGCGGAATTGTCGGCGAAAGTTCCGGCGCCAAAAACGGACGACGTGAAGTCCATCGACGCCATCATGCATGCGGCTTACGATTCGATCTCCGGCCCTGCTGGGCCGCGGAACTGGGACCGCTTTCGCTCGCTATTTCTTCCGCAGGCCCGGTTCACGCAGGTGGGCAAAGATCCGGATGGAGCGACCTTCATCATTTCGTGGAGCGAAGAGGAATTCATCCGCGATGCCGGCCTCATCTTTTCGAAAGAGCCTTTCTATGAGAACGCCATCGTCAATCGGCCGCAGTCGTATGGAGGCATGACGCAGGTTCTCAGCAGCTACGAGTCGCACCGCGCGGTTGGCGACAAGCCGTTCGAGCGCGGCGTCAATTCGTTCCAGTTGCTGAACGATGGCAAGCGCTGGTGGATCGTTTCGATCTTCTGGGACTCGGAGCGCCCGGATAACCCGATCCCGGCGGGTCTGGCGCAGCGGAAGTGAGTGTGGAGACTCGCGTAGCGGCTCAGCTTGAATCTTTCTGCTCGGCTTTGGCCGCCTTTCCTTTCGGGCTTTTGTGATTTTTAGTCCTTGCTTTCGTGAAACAAACAGGTTTACCGCGGAGGGCGCGAAGGAATGCGGCAGAGAGCGCAGAGAAAGTCAGGTTAAGCGAGTATTGGGATTTTAAACAGCTTCATTCCAGGCGCTTGATATTCTCACGCAGCCATTTCGCCAACGCCTTTTCACTTACATCGCCAGCGGCCAGGGCCTGGGTGGTGGTGATGCAGGCGGCGTCGTCAGCGATGAGGGCCCAGCCATTCAGGTTCAGAAATAATTCCATCACCACGAAGGCGGTCCGCTTATTTCCGTCAAGAAACGGGTGATTGCGCGCAATCCCGAAGGCGTAGGCCGCGGCCAGCGCGGCTGGATCGGGGGCGTCACTGTAAGCTTCCAGATTGTGCGGGCGAGCCAAAGCAGAATTAAGTAAGCCCTCGTCGCGAATGCCCGTGGGCCCGCCATGCTCGGCCAGTTGCGCCTCGTGAATGGCGAGCACGACGCCGTCGGCGATCCAGACCCAGGCCACAGCTACTTCGCGAGCGCGCGCAGGACATTACGCCGCTTTTTCATGACGCGCTCTGCGGCCTGCATCTGCTTTTCAAAAGTGGGATCGTAAGGGCTGATTCGGTAGCCATCGGCAGATTCGGTCAAGTAAATTACGTCACCTTCCTCGACCTTGAGCCGAGCGGCGGCCTCCTTGGGAAGGACGAATCCGACCGAGTTCCCGACTTGCCGGAGCTTTAGGGTAATCATAATGTAATAACATATGTTACCACGCAGACGGAGTCAATATCCATGCCACGAGTTGTGGACCAAATGTGCTGACGCTTGACGGATCTGGCCAAAGCCGACGGGCCGAGAATTGTTCGGACTTAACTGATTTATAGTCGAACGATGCGAGCAATTCTTGCGGGCGGAGGCACTGGCGGCCACGTAATCCCGGCTCTTGCCATCGCCAATCAGCTAAAACAGTCGTACGACGCAGAGATCCTTTTTATCGGAACGGCGCGCGGCATTGAGAATCGCTTGGTTCCCGCCGCAGGATACCCGCTGCGGTTGGTTCGCGTCGGGGCCTTGAAGAACGTCAGCCTGATGACGAGGCTGAAGACTTCGTTCGATCTTCCGCGCGCCCTGTTTCAGGCGGGACGCATGCTCAGCGAATTCGCGCCCGATGTGGTGATTGGGGTGGGCGGTTACGCTTCGGGTCCGGCGATGCTCTCGGCGGTGATGAAGCACATTCCGACACTGGCCTTTGAGCCGAACGTTGTTCCCGGCTTTGCCAACCGCATGGTGGCCCGATTTGTTTCGGGAGCAGCGGTTCATTTCGAGGAGACGGCGCGCTTCTTTCGCCACGCCGAGGTCACCGGAGTTCCGGTGCGGCAGGCGTTCTTCGATATTCCAGCGAAGCAGGGTGGCACGCCGACCGTTCTCGTATTCGGCGGCAGCCAGGGAGCGCACGCGATCAACGATGCGGTCTTTCGCTGCCTGCCGGTGTTGCAACGCGAGGCGCCGGGAATCCACATCATTCATCAGACGGGCGAGCGTGACTATAATGACGCGCTGGCCGCTTACCAAGCGCTCGGTGGCGCCGCCGAAGTTTTCAAGTTCATTGAAGACATGCCTGCGGCTTTTGCCAAGGCAGATCTGGTGGTGTGCCGTTCGGGCGCGAGTACGGTCGCGGAAATTGCGGCAGCGGGGAAGCCAGCGGTATTTGTGCCATTTCCGCGGGCGGCTGACGATCACCAGCGCGTGAATGCCGAGGCTCTGGCGCGTCACGGCGCCGCTGTGGTGGTAGAGGAGTCGAAACTCGAGGGAGTGTGGCTGGCGGAGACGATCGCCGCGCTGTTGCAGGATCCGCAACGGCTGCAACAAATGAGCGACGCGGCGAGGGCTTTGTCGCATCCTAATGCGGCGCGGGATATTGCGATGATGGCGGCGCGGGTGGCTGGGCTGGAGGATGCGGCGGACGGTGGGGACGTTTCTTGATGCGTACGGGATGAGTGCATTGATCGGGAGAGCGTCTCTGATGCAGGGATCCTTCGACTCCGCCGATGCTTCGCTATCGCGAAACATCGACTGCGGTCAGGATGACAACGCCGCCCAGGATGACATTTCAGAAAGATTGATTGATCTATGTTTGCAAAAATTCAGCGCGTTCATTTCGTAGGGATTGGCGGCATCGGCATGAGCGGGATCGCCGAGGTGCTGCTGAACCTTGGCTACAAGGTGTCCGGTTCGGACCTGAAGAGTTCGGCGGTCACGCAACGACTGGCTGGCCTGGGAGCTACGATCTTGGAAGGGCATCGGGCGGAAACCGTTGCAGATGCCGAGGTCGTCGTGACCAGTTCCGCCATCGCCGCTGAGAATCCGGAAGTCACGGAAGCGCACCGACTTCACATCCCGGTGATCCAGCGCGCTGAGATGCTGGCGGAACTCATGCGCCTGAAGTACGGCATCGCTATCGCCGGCATGCACGGCAAGACTACGACGACATCGATGGTTGCCGCTGTACTCGCGGCTGGAGGACTCGATCCCACGGTTGTTGTCGGAGGCCGCGTGGATGCGATGGGTTCGAATGCGCGCCTCGGGAAGTCCCAATACCTCGTCGCCGAAGCGGACGAGAGCGACCGCTCATTCCTCAAGCTGTCGCCGATTCTTTCGGTCGTCACCAACATTGACCGCGAGCACATGGACACATACCGCAACATGCGCGACGTGAAGAAGACGTTTCTCGACTTCATGGATCGCGTCCCGTTTTACGGAATGATTGTGGCGTGCAATGACGATCCGATGCTGCGGCGGCTGTTGCCGGAAGTGCAGAGACGCACGGTGACGTATGGGACGAAGCGTGGCTCGGATTTCCTGATCAAAATCCCCACTCCAGCCGCAGAAGGCGCGGCTAGAATGGGCCAGCTAAATTCTGACTCCCGCCCTCTCAGCCACTTCAGCGTGAGTTATCAGAAGCAGGATCTTGGGGAGTTCACGTTGCACGTGCCAGGGCTCCACAACGTTCTGAATGCTACGGCCGCCATCGCCGTGGGAATCGGTCTTGATATTAAGGCGGAAGACATCCGCTCGGCCCTCGAGCAGTTTCGCGGGGTCGACCGGCGATTTCAACTTCGCGGGCGCGCTGCGGGAGTCAGCGTCATTGACGATTATGGTCACCATCCTACGGAGATCAAGGCTACGCTGGCCGCCGCTCGGCAGTGCGGCTTCCGCAAGATTCATGTGATCTTTCAGCCGCATCGCTACACGCGCACACGCGACCTGATGGATGAATTCACTGGAGCCTTTACCGATGCGGACTCGCTGTTTGTGCTCGACATCTATGCCGCGAGCGAGCAGCCCATTGAAGGAGTGACGGGGGAAGAACTGGCGAGGAAAATCCGCGAAAAGACTGTGACCACCGGCCGCTATGCCGGGTCAACGGCGGAAGCGGTGGACGCCGCCGCGACGCTCGCTGAAGACGGGGATATGATCCTCACGCTGGGCGCAGGCAGCGTGTCGCAGCTTGGGCCGCTGATTCTGGAGAAGCTGCAGGGGCGCGGAAATTAACCGCAGAGAAGCTTCTCCGTTAGCTCAGGATTCCTCCTCACTTACCCGGGTCAAGTGACTTAAAGTCGGGCCCGAGTTTCGCGATCGCCGCTCTCAGGTCGCGAACCTCGTAGCCTGTCTGGTAGAAAGTGACATTTCCTTCCGCATCGATCAGAACGCCGAGCGGGATGACCTGCCGGTGAAACGCAGCGCCTAACGATCCATCAAGATCGTGGTAGTTCGTCCATGGGATGTGTTGCTCAGTGATGAACTTGCTGGCAGCGTCGGGGTTTTCATCGTTGTCGATTCCAATCCAGATGATCCCCTTCGATGCGGTTTCGTCGTGGAGCTTGATCAGGTCAGGTACCATCCCCTTGCATGGACCACACCATGTAGCCCAGAAGTCGACAAACACGGGATTCCCCCGAAAACTGCTGAGACTCTTCAAGGTTCCATCGGGCGATTTCAGCCGGAGATCCGCTGCCGGCTTGCCAATGAATTCGAGATGCGGACCCGGTAGCAGTAAACTCGACATCTCATCGACCATGCGCGCGTCTTTGGGCGCTGTGAAGGAGTAGGAGGCTGCAGTTCCAGAATCATCGAATGTCACCACCGGATAGGTGACGATGTCTTCTGAAGAAAATGGCAGGCGTCCATTCACCGGTAACTCCGAGAGTGGTTTCTCTCGATCGACTCTCTTTACGATCACCCTGCGCGCCTTATCGACCCATAGGGTCTCTTCGCGACTCCGGGCGGGACGTCGCGTTTTGAAGTCGTCGTCACTCATGTGCAAGACGTAGCAATCGACTGTGGCCATGCCGATCGAGATTTTTTCGTCGGGAAGGAGCGTGGCGGACTTGAGCGCACTGCCTAGATGCTCCAGGTTGGAAACGATGGCTTTTGCGTTGAATGCCGCCATTTCGTCCTGCGGATGTGTGCGCGCCTTGTCCGGAGCATCTGTCGATAGCATTTTTTCCGTGTACGTTTTCTGATCGGGGAGATACTCCCACTCGTGGGTGCCGTCGGAAATCAGAACTGCGTGCCCGATAAATGACCGCCCTTCGTAGCGGTAACGCCCGCCCGGAGAAAAATCCGCTGACATGTATGTCTTTTGCCAATCGCGGTTGAGTTCGCTGCTCGAAGTTCGTTCCTCGACCGCCTCGATGTGATACGACTTGGCGTCGCCGTAGCGTTGGCAGACTTCGTTGAGCAGGGTCAGCGCGTCGGTGGCAGGTGAGTGTTGAGCAGCTTGTAGCAAAACTATTCCCAGCGGTAATGCAGCCAGAAAGAACATCAATCGCTCCCTAGCAGGAAATCGTGATCATCATTCTAAATGCGCTGTCATTCGGAACATCTTCGCAAATGATTGGCTTCGCTGCTGTTTCGGAGATTGGACCACTGAAAACGGGATAAAGCACGAAAAAATTCTTAGGGGACCCTTGCTTTCCTCACTTGCGGCGCTCTGAGTGCCATCGGCGATCCAGAGTCATCCGCAAGTGAGTTTGCAAGTTAGCGTTTCAAACGATTTCTTAATTCACCGTATGGGTCAAGCGGGCTGACTCTTCGCTTCGGGTGGCAGCGAAATCTGCGTCGCCTTCATACACGGCCCTGATCTCGTGGGTACCGAACTCCAGTGTCGAGATCGTGAAGTGCGCCACGCCGCCACGCAACGTTCCACTTCCCAGGACTTCATCGCCTCGCATGAACAGGACTCGCCCTCCATCCGCAGGGGCGCCGTCGCCTGAGGTCACGACCGCGGTGAATCGTACCGGTTGGCCATAGACCGACTCCTTGAGTGAAGAGTGGATTTCAGTTGCGGTCGCGGTAGCGACGACAGTGACGGTCTTGGTCGCACAGCCAGCGTTGCAATCGAGGCCGACCATCCCGCCGGATCCCTGGGCATTCCAAACCCTGATTTTTTCCTTGTCGCCTACTTTAAGCGTGAAATTGCTGGTGCCCCATTTTCCGGCGAAGCCTCCCAAGGTGATCTTGGTGTTGGTCCAGCTATTCACGATGAGGGTGACGGTGTCGCCGTCCGGCTTGTATCCCGCTTCCCACAGCTTTGTCTGGTCATAAAAACTGATGAAGTTAGAGTCTCCGGTGTAGGCGCTATGGGTACCAAATCCGGTGCCGGTGATGGTGATGGTTTGGTGTTTGGCAGTTGTAATTTTGCTGATCGATGTAATTTTTGGAGTTGTGACAGGGGATTGCGCGACAACTACGGATGTAGCAGCGACAATGCCGATCAACATCATGGAGCGGAGCCCGGTCGTGCTGTTCACCATAGGGAACGTTCTCCTTGTTGGGATTTGATTTGGGCCCGAGAATTGAAGCGGCTGATTGTGTGCAAAAACATTGGGGGCGTCAAGGATGAAGAATTTTGCAGAGTCTTCGATGTTCGCGGCTAAACTGTTAATGAGTGGTAGAGGATCTGGTGTGGTACCAGCTTGGGCTTACTGGTGGGCCGCGGTCACGTGGTAGTCCTTGTACTCGATGGTCAGAGTGGCGCGTCCTCCGAGACGGACCTCGCTGACGGACTCATTTCGTACCGGAAGCCAAAACGCTTCGACCTTTCGATATTCGTGATGGATCTCGTTCTTCTTCGTCCAGAACGACGGGTTTTGTGCCGGCTCGGCTTCGATCCTGGTAACGGCGAAGTCGGTTCCGTCTACCCACACCTTGCCACGATAGACGTACTTGCTTTTGGATTTTGGGCTGACCTGCAACACGTACTGTCCACCCGCGTCTGACGGTTCGTATCCCGCCATCGAAAAGTCGTAGTTCTCCCGATTCAACTGCGTTTTTGCGCTGATTGCCGGTTGTGCTGCTTCTTTTTCGCTTTCCAGGAGACGCTTGAAAACACGGTCCACAACCAACTTTGATCCGCGAGAGGAAACTACTTTGAACTCTTTGCTCGAGGGGCTGTCGTAGGTGGCCTGGACGGTCATTTCCGCGTCACGGTCTCCGGGAAATCCGCGGTAAACGAGGCGGTACACGCGCGTCGACTCGGAGTGCAGCAGGGCCCGGGCCCGTTCCTGATTCCTGCGCACGAGGTTGTCCACGACTTGGTCTACGGTCAGGGGAGCGCTGCCTGCTGAGGATGAAGGGGCTATCGGATCCGCAGGAAGAAATTTCAAAGGGGTGATCAGCGTAGCCCAAGCGACTGCGGCCATCAAGGTTCGGATTGTCGTTACGAGTGTCATCGCTGAACCGTTGGTTTTTGTTCAATCGCCATCAGACTCAAAATCCTTGAATGAGTATTATCGCCCGATAATGATCGATACGAAGCTGGCGAGGTAGCGCTGCGCGAGATTGAGTGGAATCCGTTAAGTTTAAACTGAGATGAGTGACAAGCAGGTCTTCGTTGCTTTCGCAGGGAGTATCTTGTCGGCCTTTTTTGGCCGTTTCATTATTGTTCCGATAACGCTAGTCGTGCGCACTGACCTTTTCCCGATACGGTGCTGCAGACGATAATCTGTCCATGGCGATCGCAAGAAGTTGTCGCTCGGCTCTGTTCGCAGTTCTGACGGTTCTATTTGCTACCTACGCTCTCGGCCAAAATCCGAAGAACGACCGGACCGAGGTCACTCCAGCGGAGTACAAGGTTTTTTCGACATACATCGCTCAGTTCTTCGTCGGGAAGGCTGCAACGGAGCGACCGGATCCGCTTGCAGTGACGCAAATCATCATCGTCGACCGAACCCAGTACGATGAAAGCGAGATTGAGGAGGAGATGCCGTGGAAAGAAACGAGCAAATTCCTGAAAAAGCAGGTGCCCGTCACTTCATCTCACGACGGTCGATCATTTCCGTGAGGCAAATCTATCGCAAAGCGCTCTTCAGCAACGGTTTGATCTACCTTTGCCATATCAACTCATAGCGCAGAGCTCAATTGGTTCGATAATTCATGGCATCTCCGATTGGCCACAGTATTACAAGCAGTATCCCGGAGCGCAGGGCTTCTTGACGTTCTCACGGGTAGGTTTTTCTCCGGATGGAGAACAGGCCATGTTCTACGCTACCAACTATTGCGGGGGAAAGTGCGCAACTGGCTCATTTGTTGTGGCGCAGAAACGCAACACGAAATGGGTCATCGTTAAGGAAGTAATATTTTGGGTCTCGTGAGAGACGTGATTGGCGCAACTTCGCCTTACCACTCATCATGGCTTGCGAGTCGATGAGTGCTAGACGCCAATTGGCTTCAGACAAAGAAAAACCGCCCGAATATCGGGCGGCTTTTGATTCATCGGGGTGCGAGTGCTTCCATTTCAGCTGCGAGCGTGACTCGCAACACCTGCTACTTCCCACTCGGTTTATGCAGGAATCCGCATCGCCGAGTTGAAATATTACGGAACAACCGTGACTGTCCCCGTCATGCCAAGGCCGTCGTGCAGAGCGCAAATAAACGGATACACGCCGGTCTTGGTGAATGTCACGCGAAAGCGAGTGACTCCGAGCGGCGACTGGGCGAGACCAATCCGGTCTTGCGGTGCTGCCTGGATGAAGCCGGAGTGCATGCTATCCGACGTGGAACTGATCACGCCATGGCGGGCACCATCCGGATCGACGGTGACGTTCGCCGACGGGTCGAACAGGTCTAGCGGTTCAACTCCAAAAGTGATGGTGTGAGGGGTAATGGCATCGGCGTTTGTCCATTCCACGGTGTCGCCTTTATGGACCGTGACTTTATCCTGCATGAATCGCATGACTGAGAGGGTGTGCGTGCCGCCGCCGGTCGCTACGACTTCCCCCACTCCCACTGTGACAGCGTTGTGGGCCTGGTGCTTACCGCTTTTGTCCATATCGTCCAGCATGTCCTGAAGCATGGTCCGGCCATCGCTCTTGGCGTGATTGTCGTAGTAGGCCTGGTCGTGCGGGAGTTTTTGGGAAAGATCCAGAACGTGCACCGTTCCCTGCATGTTTTCGTGGAACAGGCAGGAAAGCTTGAAATTGCCGGCCACGGGGAAGATCACGGTGAACGTCTGATCCTTCACCAGGGGAGGTGTCGAAACGCATGTGGAACCGTCGAACACTGAGTTGTCGGGCGAGAACCCAGGGCAACCGACATCGAAGGAATTACGGATCTGGTTGTTAATGAGAAAACTGACGGTGTGAGGTTCGTCGGTGACGAGTTTCCAGGTGATGCTGTCGCCGGCATGAATCCACATTTCGTTCGGCAGAAAGGCCAGGGCCTGACGGCCGAGGTCACTGCTCTGGGCTCCGACGCTGGCGGTCCATTGAGCGAACAGAAACTGGGGAGCCAAAACGAGCGCGGCAACCAGCAACCAGCGCGACTTTTTCAAGGAACAGAGTGATTCTAGAGTGTGCATACGTCTCCTGATGTGGATCGAGTGGTAATAGGGTGAGCGGAGCGAGATCCAACACTACGAGTGAAAGTATCTGAATGTCAACGTCCTAAGGCATGATTTGACAACTATGCCTTGCTTTAAATTCAAACTCGATGTCGGCGCATTCAATGAGGAACCGTGAGCCACGCGAAAACGCGATGTTATGTTCAAAGGCGGTAGACCCGGAGTTTTTGTCGCGTCAGATTGCCGATGCGTATCAATACCACTGGCGTGTGCTGAAATGATGTTTGGCGAAAATCGGTTTCGTCAAAGGGCGACTGGACGCAAATCAGTTGTCCTAAAGAAATCACGTCTGCACTGCGGAGTGTGTGAAACTGAGGGCGACTATGAAATTCACTAAACAACTCATCGCGTTCGCCGTATTGTTGTCGGCGAGTGTTTTGTTTGCGCAGAGTGCTTCCCGGAAAGATGTGGACATCGTCTCTCACGATGGAGTGAAGCTGCGCGCCACTTTTTTTTCTGCGGGCAAGCCCGGCCCTGGCGTGCTCCTTCTGCACATGTGCAACACCACGCGGAAGTCCTGGGAGCCCGTGGCCAAAGGATTGTCCGAGCGCGGAATCAATGTTCTCACCGTCGACAACCGCGGCTTCGGAGAGAGCGGCGGCCCTCGATTCGAAAACGCATCGGGCGAGATCCGGCAGCAGTTGAATGCGAAATGGCCTGGCGACTTCGATGCGGTCTATCAATTTCTGATTTCACAGACCGGTGTCGATAAAGGACGGACGGCTTTGGGCGGTGGCAGTTGCGGTGTAACCAACGCGGTCAGGTTGGCCGAAGGGCATCCCGAAGTAAAGACGATGGTCTTGCTTGCGGGTACGACAGATGTGAAGGGGATCAACTTTATCGCCGACCATCCGGAGCGGCCGATCTTTACGGCAGCGGCTGCCGACGACGAATACGACGACGACGCCGTGCAAGTCATGCAGTGGACAGCGAACCTGTCGGCCAATCCACGAACCAAGTTTTCTGGATTCAAAGATGGAAAGCATGGAACCGAAATTTTCGGCCCGCATCCGGAGTTGGTGAATGAAATCGTGTCCTTCTATGTGGATACGCTGATCACAAAGCCGGTGGAGTTGAAGCCGGCGGGGTCTGCGGCAAAGACTCCGGCGTCAGAATTCTGGATGCTTGCCAGCCAGAAAGGCGGCGCTGCCCGGGCCGCTGCCTTGTACCGCGAAACCCATAAACGTGATCCCCAAGCATTTGTCTTTCCGGAGTTCGCAGTAAATCTGCTTGGCTACGACCGCGTCCAAGCAGGTGACCAGGAAGACGCCATCGAACTATTCAAGCTGAACACGGAAGCCTACCCCGCTTCGGCAAATGCGCAAGACAGCCTGAGCGACGGATATCTGGCTGCGGGTCAGAAGGACCTCGCGCTCGCCGCGGAAGAGAAATGCTTGCAACTGCTTCCAGGCGATAAAAAAGATGCTGAATTTAAGGCGCGACTGGAGAAAGCCGCACAGGACAAGATCACAAAACTAAAAGCTGAATCCAAGTAAAAATATTGAATAGCTCACCACACGGATTCGCATCTGCCATCGGGAATCAGAGAGCACGCGGCAAAGCGCGTTGATCTTCGTGCCTGCGCCGATGGATGACGAGTCGTATCTCCCTGATTTCGACAATTACCCTTTACGGTTTCGGTACGGGACGGAACGTGTTTCGTACTCTGGGAAGCAGCAAGTAATACAGCAGCGCGCATGCAACCGTAAGACCCGCGCCGCCTCGCACATAATCACCCCATACGAGACTGACGGTGTCCGCTGCGATCTGGGTGGAAATGATACCGACAGCCAGCCCCCATCCCCAAAGACAGCGCTTGAACCAACCTACGGATGCCACGAACATCGTCGCACTCAGAAGTAGAAACAGTAGACCGACATTCATCCCGAGTGGCGCGAGTTTTCGATGGGCTGTTGGGTTCAGGTCCCACACTTTGTCGAGAATTGTTCCTTGCCAAACCATGGTCGTTCCCGCAAGCCCGGACATGCAAGCACCGAAGAGCAAAAAGACTCCCATGGCGGTCATCGACATCGGAAGCCTTGCGCGCTTGGGAGTTGCAGAGTCCATTTCGTCTATAACCAGAAGGGAAGGAAGTGGAACAGTCGCACGTCACCACGAACGCCTCACCCGGCAATTTCGGTCATTTTATACACGAGGAGAATGACCACGGTCGCCAGCGCGATCCAAGCCGACAGCGTGTAACGTCGGAAGAAGTACAGGGTCACACCCGCCCAGCAGGAGCAAGCGGCTATTAAAGCGCCACCAATATACGGCGCAGCCACTGCGGTCGAGAAGTTCGCGCCAAGAACGTGCCTGAGCCGGAAGAACTCACCCAGCGTCCTTACAACAATGAGGAATTGAACCGTGATTGCGATCTGGGCTAAGCGGTCTCTGGTCACGGCGGAAATTTTAAACGCCATTGCTGTCTCTCTCATCGCCACAGGGCCACCGTCAATCCGCCGATGACTATAAACGTTCCACCAACCAAGATCGCTGGCGTCGGAAGGACACCGAGGAAGACAAAATTGACGATTTGGAAGACTACGAACAGAGTTGCGACGTATATCCCTGTGACGGCCGCGAACTCTACCGGGGCCAGATTAAGAGAAGTACCGTAAAGCGCAAGCAATATATATCCGAGAGAAAAGAGGCCGATTCGGGCCGATAGAGACTGATGGTGCAGCGCAATGCGTACGATAGCGTCACCCGCTGCTTCGAAGACAGTCGCCGCAAACACGAACAGGAAGATTTTCATGTGCCATGTTCTCAAGTCTTTGAACGAGGCACAAATCTAATCGGACTATTGTCGTGCGGTTTCTGTTGAAAAATCGCCACGCACTCATTGACCTTCGTTCCGAACGTGGATCGTCTTATTGAACGCGCCTAAAAAAAGACCACAGCGTGGATCGTTTTATCGAGCGCACCTCAAAGAGGACCACGGCGATTGCTGCGATTAGGCCAAGCCATTCCTTCTCCACAACAGCCCAGCCGCATACGCTTAGCCCGATTACGACGGCCACAGCTTGCCAGAAAATGGCTGCGTCCGCCTTCCGCTTGGATATCGACTGCCTCCCAGCAAGGAACCAAAGCAGCGAAACCGCGATGCCGCCGATAAGCCAGTGCTTGGCTGTAAAGTCCGAGAGCGTGCTTATCAAGGAGTGAGATTATAGCCCCGCAGTTCTGATGGTTGGCGTAATATCGCGATTTCACTCCAAATCCCACTTGCGGCTCAAAGCGTGTAATTGCCTGTTTTCGAACAGCTAAACTGATGACAAAATGCAAATCAAGGGGTTCCAGTGCAATCTGAAATTAAGATAGGGCAACGTTTCACGTTCAAGGTATTGTCCGACGACCCTTCGCCGGAGCGGCATGCGATAGTGACTCGCGTACTTTCTAATCGAGAGGAAGGCCTCGGGCCGGAGGTGGACTACTATTTGGGATATTGGGTGGAGGCCTGCGAACTTCCAGAAAGAGACGCTCCGACAACGCTTGTGTTTGAGCGCGGAGTTGACGGAAACGTATATTTCGACGGACGTCAGGTCATTATCACCCTGCTGAAGTGATCTTCCGGGTTTCTGAGTGCTAAGGCCTGTGGGTGTTGAAAAAGTCACGTCGATTAGCAGGATGAGAATCAGCGGAAGCATGTTAGAAGAAAGTGATTCTGCCCATGCTCTGTTGGATTCTCAACGTCGGAGGCCTGCTGATCATGATGGGGCAACACGACCGCTCCGAAGCGCTGTTCTACTACTTCCGCCTGGAAGATCAGGTTCCTGAGACTCATCTGCTGCGGCTCATCGAGAAGCACATCAGCTTTGCCTTTGTGCGAGAGAAGCTGAAAGCGAGTTACAGCGATACCGGCCGTCCCTCGATTGATCCCGAACTGCTGCTGCGCATCCTGCTGATCGGCTATTTGTATGGGATTACCAGCGAGCGGAAGCTGGTGGAGGAACTGCGCATGCACCTGGCGTGGCGCTGGTTCACAGGACTGGGCTTCGATCAGGAGATCCCGCATCACTCCACGTTTTCGAAAAACCGGCACGGACGGTTTCAGGAATCGAAGCTGTTCGAGGAACTGTTTGAACAGATCGTGAAGCAGTGTGTGGAAGTGGGATTGGTGCAGGGCAAGCACCTGTCGGTCGATGGCAGTTTCGTGGAGGCGAATGCGGCGAAGGAGAGCCGCATTCCGCGCCAGCAGCTGGGAGAAGCGGCACAAGTGAACCAAACCGTACGCCAGTACCTGATGGAACTGGAGCAGCAGAATCCGGCGGAAGAACCGGTGCATACGCAAGATCAGGTATCGACCACCGACCCGGACTCGACCTATGCCACCAAAGGCGGCACGCCGGCGAGGTTGGGTTACTACGATAACTATCTGATCGACAATCACAGTTGCGTGATCGTGGGGGTGCAAGCGACGGCCGCACGAATGAGTCAGGAAACGGTGGCCGCGCAAGACATGCTCACCCGCTTCGCGCAGTGGCAAGGAGAAGAGCCAACGTCCATAGCGGCCGATGCCACGTATGGCAATGGCGAGTTTCTGCAATGGTTAGTGGATCGGGGCATCGCGCCATATATGCGTACCCGAGACAGCGTCCTGAGAAAGAACAATCCCGGCTATGGCCCAGAGCGATTTACCTATTTGCCGGAGAGCAACCGCTACCGTTGTCCTGCAGGAGAGCAACTGAACTACGTCGGGTTGAACGTTCGCAACCGTACCCGTGTCTATATCGGAAGTCCCAAGCGTTGCGGAGCCTGCCCACAAAAAGCACAGTGCACGCGTGGCCGATACAAACATCTCGCCATTCACATCCACGAATCCGCCCGACAACGCGCTCGGGCATTGGCCAACACGCCGGAGTTCTTCCAGGCACAACGACAGCGCAAGAAAGTCGAGGCTTTGTTTGCGGAACTCAAGAATCAGATTGGGTTGCGCCGTTTGCGCTTAAGACGTTTGAAGTTCGTTCGCGAGCAGTTCTTCCTGGCAGCAGCTGCGCAGAACATCAAGCGATTGGTGCGCTTCCTCAGTCAGCCGACAGCACCGGTTCTCCCGGCCACCACTTAGTCGAACAGAGACAAGAAAACGGCGACGGTATCCTCCCAGATGAAAACCGTTCCGTTGAAGGACTTTTTCAACACCCACGCCTGTTAACGACAGTCGTTCGACTGTGTGCGATAAAATGCCTTAGCTCAGATGAAAAAAAATACCTTGTTGGCCCTAGTCGTTCTGCTCACTCTGGCTTGCACTAGAGCTGCCACTGATGCGAAAGATTCTTTTACAGCCGATGCAGTGATGAATGGTGGATTTCCAGATGCGCCTAGGCTGACGGGAAAACTTTACTTGAGCGACGGACATCTTCGGGTCGATTGGGGTGTGTTTGCCGACGTATTCGACCTCAGAAAACGAAAAGGCTGGCGAATCCTGCCGCAGCATACGTACATGGATCTTGCGGACAAAGACCTGACTACCTATGCGCCAGAGATGACGAACGGATCAATCTGCCCACACGCCGACGTGCCCTCTGATTGCAAACTCGTAGGCAAGGAGGAGATAAATGGGAGAATGGCGAATAAATGGGATGTCCTGAATCCACGTGGATTTCACGTCTACTTCTGGACTGATGACAAGTTCCAGATTGCCTTACGATGCGAGATCGGAGTGCCTGTATATAACGTGACGAATCTTCGCGAAGCGCCAGTTGATAAAACAATGTTTGAACTTCCCGCTGAATACAAGAGAATCGAAAAGTTTTGAAAGCTGATGGACGAACTAGTTGTCGAAACATCGCATCTCTGACAATGTCGGCGGTGTCAAGCAACTTTTGAGCGTGGCTATCCGTGCACTCGGAGAAGAGCGCCATTTCGCTCTGGTTGAAAATGGCCGTACCAACCACAGGCTCGCTCGTAATCGTTTTTCAGGTTAGGACTTTCGGTCCGACCCATGCATCTCTTCGGTCACGTACTGCGATCATGATTACTACTTCGAACTCCTCTACTCATCAGAGGAGCGGGACGCCCAATCAATTTCTCGGTGTTCGACTACACACCATGGCGATTTCCAGGCTATCCCGCGTGCGAACCGAACTTTTTCAGCTGCTCGTAATCCCATTGCTTACGCATCATCCAGAACAACTGCACGGCCAATCGTCGGGCCATCGCAACTTTCGCGATCTTCCGTCCGCGCCGCAGCACCAGATGAAAATACTTGCTGCGCCACTCCGGCAGGCTGCGCACTGTCACCTGCGCCGCTTCCACCAGCAGGAAGCGCACGATCGAACTGCCTTGCTTGGTGATGTGTCCCAGCCGCCGCCGATTCCCGCTGGAGTCTTCCAGCGGCACCAGTCCCAGATAACTCGCCACCTGTTTGCCGCAGTGAAAGCGTTCCGCGTCGCCGAGTATCAGCACAAACGCCAGCGCCGTTAGCACGCCCACCCCAGGGTGTGTTTTGAGCCGCTGCGCCGCCGGACAGTTCTCGACTTCGCGTTCGATGGCCTGCGTCAGGTCCACAATCGCCGGGTTCAAACGATCCAGCAGCTCCAGCAGATCATGCCGCCGCCGGCTCGCCCACGGAGCCAGCGCAAACGATTCCAGTTGCTGCCGTCCGTGCTCGCGCCACAACTTTTTCTTGCAGCGCAGGCCTTCGTTCAACGCCACCGCCTGCAGTTGATTCATAACACGCGTGCGGGCCTGCACCATGCGATGCCGATGCCACAACAGTTGCCGCAGATCGCGGTTCTCCCAACTCGGTACCCAGATCTTCGGAAAGTCATCTTTCAGCATCAGTTGCAGAATGTGCTGCGCATCCTGGCGATCCGTCTTCTGCTTCCGGCCCCGCTTCGCGCGGATCACCGCCGCGTCGCCGATCCGCAACTCAAACTGCAACTCGGCTATGAATCGTTCGAACCAGCGTCCGTGCCCGCTGGCCTCCATGCCGATGCGCACGGTTTCATTCGCACTCGCCAGAGCGCGGTAGAACTTCTCCGCCTCGCCAGGATGTGCGAGCCGTTTCTCCTCGACCTCTCCGGTCGTGGTATTGAGCAAAGCGATTTGTTGGAACTCGGGATGGAAATCTACTCCTATAATGATCATCGTTCGGCTCCTTTCTCCCGAGCCAGTTGGTTGGTTTTGCCACCTCCAACTCTAACCCGGGTGCGGGAGCCGACATTGTCATGGAATCAATTTCACTCAAAACGCCCCGGTGAGCAATACATCGCTACTGCTATCGTGCACGAGCGCCTCCTCCCTAACGCCACAAGGAAGCTTTCACGCCGTCGTATTTTTCGGTTCGGGTCCGCCCTGTTCCTCGTAAACTGACGTCTGGGAAATCGGAATCGTCACCCAAACCCGTGTCCCTTTCTCTTCCGATTCGATTCTCAACTCGCCGCCGAACTGGCGCAGCCGCTCACGCATTCCCCGTATGCCGACTCCAGAACCTTCCGCCTGAATCTCCACGAGTTGTTCCGGCGGAATTCCCTTTCCCTGGTCTCGCACATCCACGGTAATCGTTCCCTCGTCCCGCGCAACGCGGATCGTACCCGTCTTGCTTCCCGAATGCCGGTAGATATTCGCCAGCGACTCCTGCACCAGACGGAAGACCACCAGTTCGATGTCGCGCGGCAACCTGCCAAAATCGGCAGCGATCTCCAACGCGATCTGAACATTGCCGCGCTTGTTCAATCCCTCCACATACCAGCTCAAGGCCGAGTAGAGTCCGGCTTCGTCGAGCAGGGGAGGGTGCAGCAAATAGGATGTGGTCCGGATCTCCGACTGCAACTGCTTTACTACGCTCTCGGTTTCCTCCAGCCGCTCGTTGAGCTGGGGTGCCATCTGGCGAAGGTCCTGGGCGAGACTATTGAGTTGCATGTCAATCACGACGAGCAACTGTCCGGCGCTGTCATGCAGGTCGCGTGCAATCCGTCTGCGCTCCTCATCCTGCACCGACATCATGCGCGTCGAAAGCGTTCTCAGGCTTTCGTAAGTACGCAGTATTTCGCGATTGCGGGCTTGCAGTTCCACAGTCCTGGCTTGCACCTGCTGGTCGAGGTTCTCAGCCAACTCGCGATAGCGGGACTCGCTGGCACTCAAAGCGAGCTCCGACTCTTTGCGGTCGGTGACGTTCATGGTGACGCCGTCAAAGCGTGTCGGCTGGCCGGTCCCATCGTAGAATGTGCGCCCGATGGCGCGAATCCAGTTTTGCCTTCCGTCGAGCGCCACGGTGCGGTACTCGATATCGTACTTGGTGTTGCCGGCGATCGATCCTTCTATGGCGCGCCGAGTGGGCTCCCGGTCTTCAGGATGCAATCGTTCATAAAACGTGTGGATGGTGACGTCCGCGTCAGGCGGGAGCCAGAAGTGATCCTTGACTCTCTTGTCCCAGATCAGCTTGTCGAAGGGAAGATCGCAGAACCAGAAGCCCACGTCAGAAGCGTCCGCAACGAATTCGGCACGCTCCTGCTGCTGTCGCAGCGACTCCTGCGCCTGCTTCCGCTCGGTAACGTCCTGCGTGATGCCGTCAAAACGGATGGGGGTGCCGGATTCGTCGTAAAACGTGCGTCCTACGGCCCGAATCCACTTGTACCGCCCGTCCGGCGACATCGTCCGATATTCCACGTCATACAGTTGATTGTTGTTGAGCGAATTCTCAACGGCCCGCCGCGTGGGCTCGCGGTCATCGGGATGCAGCATGGCATAGAACTCATCGAAGGTCAGCACGCGATCATCAGGCGGCAGCCAGAAATGGTTCTTGACGCGCTTGTCCCAGATAATATCTTTAAGGGGGACATCGCAGAACCAGAAGCCGACGTCGGATCCCTCGGCCACAAACTCGTAACGCTCCCGCTGCTGCCGCAGAGCTTCTTCCGCCTTCTTGCCCGGAGTGATGTCGAGGTTTACGCCAACCATCCGTAGCGGCCTGCCCATTCCGTCCTTGAATACCTGACCGCGCGCCGCTACCCACCGGATACTCCCATCCGGCCATACAACTCGCCACTCTCCCTCCAGCAGGCCTGTTTCCAGCGCCTCGTCATGGGTCCGCTTCGCCTTGGGCAGGTCCTCTGGATGAACCATCGCCGCCCACGCTTCATAAGTGCCATCAAACCCGCCCGGCGGCAACCCGTGCAGCATTTCCAACTCAGGCGACCATTCGCTCACTCTTTGCTGGATATTCCACTCAAAGCTGCCGACCCGCGCCACTTGTTGCGCGAGTCGAATCCGCTCCTCGCTTTCTTGCACCGCCTGGTGTGCCTGCTGCAGCCGCGTCGAATCGAAGTAGTAGCACACCACCCCGTATTGCCCGTCGCCGAGCCTCACTCGATTCACCTGCCACTCGTAGGACTCGATCGCCCCAATGTCATTGCGCTTTTCCGTGAGCCCGGGCGAAACGTAAGGCTCACCCGTCTCCAGTGTGTGGCGGAAAATCCTGATCGCCTCGCTGGCAAAAGACTCCGGCCAGAGGATTCGCATCACTTCGCCGAAGTCGCGCCCGATCAAGGGCTCGACATTGCGGAATGCCGGCATCGCTCCAGCGCTTACATTTCTGACCCGGAACTGTGAGTCAACCGTGTAAATCCCGAGCGGCGCTTGCTCCACGAGGGCCGCGAACGCCTCGGCGTTGCGGCGCAGAGCGTCCTCGGCCTGCTTGCGATCAGTTTCTGCTGAGATGTCTTCCGGGAGTGTGCTCATATCGTCTTGCGTTCAATGACCACAATCAGATTGCGGGTTTCGGCAAGCCGCCGCCTGACTATTGAGTATGTTAAATATCACGAATCGATCAGTCCGAACATGGCATTGAACGATATGCGCAAGGATGAACATTGGCTCCTCCTTGCCCAGGGGTGCGGGGCATTCTAGAAGAAAGTGGGCAAGCGAGTCTGCCCGTTGTCGTACTTCCAAGGAAAGGAACCGGAGTCGGGCAGTACCAGTTGTTGCGATCCAGTACGAAAGGAGTCTGTGTCACAGCGCTCCACTTCCGGCATCGACCTTTGCGTTCGCGTCACAAAAGGACGCAAAGTCCTGAAACCATCTCTCCGTCAGCATCCGTAGGAAGCCGTAGCTACCCCCGGCAACTGAAAACGTAGGAGTTCCAACGATATAGGAATCGATGTGAATCAGCGTGTGGTCTTTCTGCTGTTCAAATCGAACGGTCCTGTGAGTCGCAAAACCAGCGTCAGTGCCGAATGCCACATAGCTGATTAGCGACCCGGGCTCGCATGTCTCAATGACGTAACGGAGTGGCAACGGATGCGGGTAGTGAATCGTTCCCAGAACCCAGCTACCTCGTGTCCAAGGAACCCCCGACCATTCTAGGTCGTCATACACATCAGAAAACTTCGGCCAGTTTTCGATGTCGGCAAAAAGCTTCCAAACACCGTCGCGTGAAAGAACGGTCGAAACCGAGTAGGAGAATGGCACCGACATTGTTGAGCCTCCGCTACTACAAAACCGGAATCACAACGAGGCCCTATACAAAAAGATTTTTCGCTGGCTTGGTGCTTCGGATGAGCACCGATAGCTGGCACTGATGATCTGCCAATTCCTTAGCCGCAGCATTGGCACTTTTGAATCGACATTAGGTCTTTCGTACATTCCACTTCCTGCTGCTCTGCGTTCTCGATGAAATAAATCGCAAAAACCGATAGTGGACGAAAAGTCGTGAGCCACTAAACATGCTGGTTGATGTTTCTCCCACTTGACTAAGCGAGTGTTTCAACAAAAAGAGCTTTGGGGAAATTGATCCACATTGTTGACGTAATATCGCCCTCATGGAACGTCAAACTGGAATCGCAAAGCCGACCAGATCGACCAACCTTGATGTAGGGGTGGGCGTTTTTCAAAGGGCTGAGCGCACCATTTACGAGTGGTACTGAGATCCATTGATTTTTCAACGCACCGTTGCAGTTTAGCGTCTGGGTTGTTATTTTTCCGCTGGCATCGGACACAAGTGCAATCCAGTCCACTGTGTTCGGGATATTCGACATGGCCGCAGTGCGTACAAACGTATTCCTGGCTCGCGTTCCTGGTCATCGTTCTGAAGTTGAAGCCTGCAACGATGCAATAAGGGCATCCCTTAGCGGTATACATAAAGTTCACTCCAAATGCGCGGCTCGGAGGGGAGTGCCGGGCCATGCGTGTCGTGTGATTGAAATCACATGGCTTATACATTTGCAAAAATATTGCCAAGTATAAGTAATTGAAATTGCAGGACTGTTCGAACATCCAGTGCGGGAAAACCCTTAACCATTGAGTGCTGGTGGGCCTAATAGCGCAGTCGTGAAGCGTTCTTAGGACCGACCGAATCTGATAGTTCCGCGGCTTCCGGCCAACAGTCATGCGCCATGTGATACAGCGAGTCGTCGTCGGTTTTGCGGCGTGTCTATGTGTCGTTGTTGATGTCGCGGTGCTGCCGGTTGCTGAATCTAACCTCTGTTCAGAATTGATCAGTCTCGAGAGTGCTTCACCCGATATCTTGGTGATTATTCCTATAAGAGGTGGTGTTCAATGGCTATTCCAATCAGAGCAACAACCGCAGAGAAGGCTCTGACGCCCAAAGATAAATCACAATCTGCAAGCATCGAGAGCGTGGCGGCAATACTGACCCGTTGTAAGACCTCTCTGATCAAAGATTGGTTGGTAAGATCAAAGAAAACCCCGGCACTCGCCCATCTTCATCTCAGCGATGAAGAGCGCACCGGTCATCTTCCCCGGTTGGTTGCCGACCTGGTGGCGCGGCTGGCTACCCCCAAGGTGCCCGAGAAAGACAGCGATGCGATCGCCTCCCCCGCCGCCGTCGAACATGGCAAGCTGCGACGAAAGCAGGGCTATTCTTCCGGCATGCTGATCCATGAATCACGAATCCTGCAAGTGACCATTTTCGGAATCTTGCATGAGAATCTGAGCGTGCTGGATTTCAGCGTGCTGTTGCCGGATGTCATGGTCATCGCGGACGAAGTGGATGCGCAGCTGACTCAAACGATGGATGCCTTTGGAACGGCCAGTTCGTAATTGTTGGTAAATTTCAATTGCGCCCATTGATTCCGGATGACGGTCTAACGATCCGCTTACGTTCAGTGGATCAAGGTTATCCCCGCCTGCCGTGCAGATCCGCGAATTGGGCGTTTGATTTCAGGACCGAGGATATCGGTCGTTTCCCCGTCCGCACCGCCCGTCCGCATCGCACCTTCGCTCTTCCTGTGCCACGAGAGGCTCACCTTCTTTTCGAACCTTTGAGGAAGCATTGCCGTACCATTGCCTAGACTGCTGGGGAGGATTATGCGTTTTGCCCAGAACCAAGGCCGGGTTGCGGGTTTCCTGTACGTGCTCGCGTCAATCCTGGGTATCTTTGGCCTGCTGTACGTTCCCAGCAAGCTGATCGTGGATGGAAATGCGGCGCAAACCGCCAGCAATATCGCGGCCTCCGAAACACTGTTTCGCCTCGGCATTGCTGCACACCTTGTCGGCGAGGCCCTGTTTGTCTTTGTCGCCCTGGCCCTGTACGACTTGTTCAAGGCGGTCAACAAACGTTGGGCTTTGAGCATGTTGACGCTGATTCTGGTGGCAATCCCGATAGCGTTTCTCAATGAACTGAACGCCCTCGCTGCGCTCGCGCTAGTGAATGGATCTGATTTCCTATCCGTGTTTAGCGCGCCTCAACGCGATGCACTGGCGATGCTCTTCCTGAATGTGCATGGATATGGATTCGATGTCGCTGGAATCTTTTGGGGACTATGGTTGTTTCCGCTGGGACTGCTCGTGTACAGGTCGGGCTTTCTTCCCCGCATCCTCGGAGTGGCGCTGGTGGCGAATTGCTTCGCGTTTCTGGTCACCAGTCTTACCGCGCTAGTCTGGCCCCATTACGAGGCACTCGCCCATGGATGGATGCGTCCATTTCACTTTGGAGAACAGGCGTTCATGCTCTGGTTGCTGATCATGGGTGCGAAACCGAGAGCCGTGGCGAGTCGGGCGGACGATGCAACGATTGAGAAATAGTCATAGGCCCTGCGATTTTGCTTGTCGCGGGATCGCGGTGGCTCAACGGGATGATTTGAAATAACTGTCGCCTGCCCCATAATCCTGATGAGGAGGAAATGAGTATGCCGAAAGTGCCTGCTGGACGATTCGTGCTGGCTGCATTGCTGATTTGCTTTGCGTACTCATTCAGTTTTGCGCAGGGCCCAGGTGGCAAGGCCGCGAGTCATGACTCTCCATCGCAAATCACCGGCACCTGGCGGGGCAATTCGGAATGTGTCCTGAAAAACAGCCCGTGCCGGGACGAGATCAACGTGTACCGGTTTTCAGAAGTTGCGGGAAGGCCCGGCTGGTTTTCTGGCGTCGGCAGCAAACTGGTGAATGGTGAAGAGATTTCTATGGGCGCCCTGAACTGGAACTACGACGCTGCAAAGCACACACTGAAAAGCGAAAACTCCGGTGCAACATTTCTGCTTGTCGTCGATGGTAGCCGGATTGAGGGCAGCCTCACCTTAGCGGACCACACTGTATATCGCCGCATCCATCTCAAGAAGGACAACTGAAGTTGCAAACGAGCCTAAGAGCGGTATTTTCAAGTTGGCGTTAGAATCGCCCTGGACGATCATTGACGTTCAAGAAGGCGAATAGACGGCGCAAGCTTGTGAGATGGCCTGGTTACAACAGTAATGGCTCCTGCTCCACCCTTCCTCAATAAATTGACGATGTCTCGGATTTTCCCATCCCGAATATCTCAGCGAAGAATAATGTGCAGCGTGAAAGTCGATGGGGGTGGTTGCAGTATGCGGCCACCTACGTGATTTCGGCGTTAATCTGCTGGTTTTCACTCGCCGGACTTCTCGCCAACGGAGGGAAGTATTTCAGTGTACTGTCCCTCACTCTGTTCTGGCTGGAAGAGCGGTATCGCTACTACTCCGGTGATAGCATGCGTTCCCTCACTGGGTTCGCCTCGCTATTGCCGGTAGCAGCGGTTGCGACGTTTGTCACTTTCACCGCTTGGTTAATGCGCTCTCCGAAGTCACGGTTGGTCAGATTCATCGTGGCCTCTGCGATGGCGCTGGCAACTTTGGTCTGGCTTCCAAATCCTTGGGAAAATATGTAGCTATTGGCGAAATATCGCCATCGCGCCCATTGACCACGATCTTGAACTCAACCTAGCGTCCCATCCGGCTTCCTGCGCCGCTGGAGGAACGCTTGGGTCGTGGTGGTTGATTACCCGACAGTTCAGAGGCGACGGTCATATCAGAACCGAGCGATTTCCGCCACTGCAATCGTCACGGCGCTCGGGCCGGGCACTTGAGCGCTATCGCCTATTTCGCAAGTTACGCCTAGATGCGTTGTTCTGCTCTAATGCTCTGGGCCACAAAATGAGTAGGAGTCCGGCAGGAAGGAAGAGCAGAGCGCGGCTAGAGAAGGGCTTGTGTATCGGCTGCGGAGGCTCCCCGTGTGTCTGCAAGAATACGCAGCAGGATCGCAAGGCCAAGGAATTGGGCGTGTGAAGCCGCTATTCTGGTAGGCACAAGACCTGAACTAGAATGGGCAGCCGAATACTGCCGGAAACGTGCCGGCGCTGCATGGAATCCAGAGCACAAAGAGCACTCAGAATACTGGATCAAATTAAAGGCACAAGTTGCGGATGCCCTTGCGAAGACGCGGACATCATCTAATGAGCCTTCGTGCCGACTGTCATTGACCGAATCGCCTGATTGCATCAACTATGAACTAGAAACTGATCAGAAGGAATATGGGTAGATGAAGAAGTGGCACAAACGTCCCGGCCTAGTTGTCTCAGTAGCTGTAATGACCCTGTTGCTGGTCTCGTTCACAGCCTGCTATTTTCACGATTCGCTACTCGAACGCCGATTTCAAAGCGTGACGGAAGGAATGAGCGAAGCGGAAGTGTTATCTGTTCTGGGAAAACCTCACAACATGGAGAGTTGTCGTGGTGTAGTCGGCTACCCGCATGACTGCTCGCGTGAATATCTCTATTTAGGATACATGCCAACGATTACGTCATGGGGAGTGTTCTTAGATGAACGCGGTACCGTCGTGGGCAAGTATCGTTTCGAATCTCCGTAGCTTGTCAGTTGGCGAAATATCGCGATTACACTCATTGCGATGTCAATTTGCCGAAGATCAGCCCGCAATCAGACGCATGTCCCTATCTTCCGGATGTGAATTTCACGCAACTTGTCGGATACGGTGAACTCGAAGGCCGCGTACACGGTCCAAGATTCGCAAAAAAGCCTCTCGAAAAGCCCGACAGGCTCTTCGGCTATCTCGATCTCGCAAGTGTCTCCATCACTATCACCGTACCGAACCGTGTGGCACATCATCGCGTGCGCTCTCAAGTAGGCTACGACTTGCTCTCGATCCATCCCAACTGTCAGATCATGCTTAAAAGGGGCAAGTGCAGCGCGGTAGGACGCCTCTCGCTTGGACTGAATGTGCCTGGAACTGCCGAGCCACGCCGCTATGAGCGCCACGCTGAAAAGGAAAAGAGCAACGCGTCTTCTCATCAAAGGGCAATTCTAGAATCGTAGTTGGTGAAAAACCGCCGTCCACCTTACCCTCCCGGGGAACTTTGCGGCTGGCCTTGCCGTATCTTTTATTGCTAACGGATCCGATTTGCCCTCGTCTATCTGGCATAAGGGGTTAAGGTCATGAAAACACAAGCATGGGGATGGCTGGTGGCAGGGGTGCTGGCAGCCGGATTGAACGCCAGCTACCACGACGGTGGACTGCAGTGGGCACACCGCATCGCCGGCCAGATCGAAAATCGCGCGAATGTCGTCCTGGCCCTGGCTCATGGCCGTACCGATGAGGCCATCGCCGAGGCGAGTTGGATGACGGCCGCCGACGAGAATTCGGAATACAGGTTCGATTCGACCCTGGCTCGGGCGCAGGCGAAGCTGGCAAACTCGAACGAAGAATTCAATCAGCTTCAGGCTTTGTCGAATTGCAAACTGGCTCGGCTGCAGGCAAATCGCGCCCGAGTGGAGGCTCGCGTCTCGCGAGTTCGCGTCCCGACGTTCGCGTTCACCAGTCGGTGTCGGTCCCTTCGGTGCATGTGTCGGCCTGTCCGCGAGTTCGGGTGAGCGTGCCGAGGATTAGCGTGCCGGCTACGCCGGTTGTGCACGTCGAAGTGACGAGCCCTGGCCCGGTTTAGGCTTCGCTTTTAACTTTCCTTCTTTGTTTTCCTCTGGGAACCGGGGCTGCGGAAAATTTTCCGCGCCCCTTTTTTATTCTCGTCGAGATGTAATTCTGAAATTTCTACTCGCGTCGGTGCCGCTGATCATCGCTGGACATGCGCTTCGCGCACCCCGGACGAATGCGTCCGGGGCTACATGGCTCGTGCTCGCCGCTTACTTAGTTTTAACCAGCTACATACTCGTCGCTGCGCTCCTCGGGACGGACGAAATGCGTCCGTCCCCACATTTCTTTATCTGTCCCCACATTTTTTGTCCGTCCCCACATTTCGCGTCCGTTTCCACACAAATTCTGGTGGCACGTTGGTGCTGGTACACAATGCGGTTCCTGCCTGTGCAAATCCCCTAATTTTTCATCTATCTCAATTCGAGAAATGCAGCTATAGTGAAAAAGCTCAGCGATTCCTCTCGACAACTGACCTGAATTGATGGCGCGAAAAAGCGGTTCCACCATCATGCAGGAGGAGTTGTACCCAGCATCCAGCGATCGTTCTCATAGAGAACCGGCGCGCGAGGAGCTTGACGACGCGCGCTTGGTGGACCTGGATGTGGATGAGGAATCCCCGTTTCTGCGCGGGCAAAAGCGTGTCTCCGCCCGCCGCAGTTCGCTTCCCAAGAAAACTGCCAATCGCCTGTTGTGGGCGTCGATCGCCGTCGGAATTTTGTGCGTGTGCGGCGTTCTGGCGGCTGTGCTTTATCAATATGGCGAACGCTCGTGGCGCTTCCGCGTGGAGTCGAGCGACAACATTGAAGTGACCGGCATGGAGAACGCGACCAAGGCGCAAATCATGGAAGTGATGGGCGCCGACATCGGGCGGAACATTTTCTTCATCCCGCTGGCGCAGCAGAAAGCGCAGCTCGAACAGATCCCATGGGTCGAGTCGGCCAGCGTGATGCGCTTCGTCCCCAACCGGCTGAAGGTTGAAATCCACGAGCGGACGCCGGTGGCGTTTGCGCGCGTCGGTCCGCGAATTTTCCTGATCGATGCCGGCGGCACGCTGATGGAGCTTCCGCAGAAGCATAAATATTCCTTCCCGGTCATTCTCGGGATGAATCCGGGAGAGCCGCTGTCGACGCGCCTGCCGCGCATGAGGGCCTACAACGAACTCGTGCAGGATCTGGATTCGAGCGGCGCGCGTTATTCGCAGGATTTGAGCGAAGTCGATCTCTCCGATCTTGAGAATTTGAAAGTGCGCGTGAACGATCCGGCGGGTGATGTTTTGGTGGAGCTTGGATCCGCCGAATATCTGAAGCGTTACCGCATTTATGTCACGCATGTGCGCGAGTGGCGCCAGCAGTTCCAGAAGCTGGAGTCGGTCAACCTGCGCTACGACAACCAGGTGATCGTGAATCCGGATGTGGAAGGGAAGCCGAAGCAGGCGGCGCTGACTCCGTCGGCGGCGAAGGCTGCAGCAGCAGCGGGCGTGAAGTCGGCCGCATTGATCAGCCGCATCGGTCCGCATGAAAAGCCGCTTCCGAAGCCTGCGTTTGAATTGACGGAGAAGAAGCTGGAGCCAAAGGCTCCCGCGAAAAAGCCGGTCGCGAAGGTGAAGGCTGCGGCTCCGAAGCCGGCTGCCCCGAAGGCAGCTGCGAAGAAGGTGGTGGCAAAGCATCCGGCAGCAGCGGGGAAAAAGGCGGCACATTCGGCGGCGGCGAAGGCGGGAGCGAAGAAGCCCGCGCATGCGGCGTCGACTGCGTCCAACTCCGCTCCGAAGCCGAGTGCGGCGGTTTCAAGGCAACAGTAAGCGCGACATAAATATTGGTTTCAGGGAACTCATAAAAAGGCATGGCAAACCAGCAAGGGAATTTTCTAACCGCGATTGACGTTGGCAGTGCCAAGACCTGCGCGCTCATCGCGGAGGTCACGGACTCAGGGCTGCGGTATCGCGGCCATGGCGTGTCGGAGTCGCGGGGATCGCGCAAGGGCGTCATCGTCGAACTCGATAAGGCGGTTGCGGCAATCCAGAAAGCTGTGGAAGCCGCGGAAGATATTGCTGGAGCGCCCGTGGAGCA
This sequence comes from uncultured Acidobacteriota bacterium, assembly GCA_963819455.1. Lineage (GTDB taxonomy): Bacteria > Acidobacteriota > Terriglobia > Terriglobales > Acidobacteriaceae > Sulfotelmatobacter. The sequence goes on along the minus strand of CAWFWF010000001.1, from coordinate 894,518 downwards.
TGCGACAGTCGGCGTCGGCGGAGCGCATATCCGCGGGGTGAATAGCCATGGCGGCATCAGCCTGGGCACGCGTCCACGAGAGATTGGGCGCGATGAGATCAAGCAGGCGGTGGAGCGGGCTCGTGCGGTAGCGCTGCCGACCGATCGCGAAATTCTGCATCTGCTGCCGCAGGAGTTCATCCTCGACGATCAGGCAGGCGTGCATGATCCGATGGGCATGATGGCGGCGCGGCTGGAAGTGCGCGTCCACATGGTGACGGCGGCGACAAGCGCCACACAAAACGTGATCACCGCGGTGAATAGGGCTGGGGTTCACGTCGATGACACGGTCTTCGAACCACTAGCCGCTGCGGATTCGGTTCTGCGGAATGATGAGCGCGAGCTCGGAGTTTGCCTCGCTGATATCGGCGCGGGATCGAGCGAACTGATCGTCTTCCAGCAGGGAGCGGTTGCTTATACCGGAGTCATTCCTGTGGGCGGCGATCATTTCACCAGCGATCTGTCGGTGGGCTTGTGTACTCCGCTGGCGGAAGCGGAAAAAATCAAAAAAGTTTACGGCAATGCGATTGTGACGTTGATTCCCGAGGGCAATGAAGTGGAGGTACCGTCGGTGGGTGATCGTCCTTCGCGGCTGATGCCGCAGCGTTTGGTCGCGGAGATTCTGGAGCCGCGGGCGCGAGAGCTTTTCGAAATGCTGCGCGATGCGCTGCGCCAGAGCGGCATGTTCGACGTCTGCGTGGCCGGGATTGTCCTTACAGGAGGGGCGTCGCGACTGCCGGGAATTTTTGATGTGGCCGAGTCGGCACTGCGGCGCTCGGTGCGACTTTCATGGCCGGCGCCACTGGCCAGGATGCCTTCGACTTTGTCGGAACCCGAATTCGCTACCGTGCTCGGCATGGTGAATTACGCGCATCGCGCACGAGTGGCACGGGGCGTCCAAAGCGACCGCTGGGGAACGAGATTGAAAGCGTTGTTGGTAGGCAAGGGAGCATGATGTTCGAGCACGGAAAGAGAAAAGCATGAACCACGAAGGGCACGAAGTTACACGAAGGAATTCGAAAAGGATTTTCCTCGGTGAGTCTTGGCGCCCTTCGCGGATGGCCGGTTTTGCAATTCAAATTTAGGTGGACAACATGACCAACGATCCGAAGATTCGCATCAGCTTCAACGAAGAGTTCCGCAACGACGCCAAGATTAAAGTCATCGGCGTGGGCGGAGGCGGCGGCAACGCAGTCAACCGCATGATCGATGCCGGCGTGGAGGGCATCGAGTTCGTCGTTGCCAACACCGACCTGCAGGCGCTGCGCATGTCGCACGCCCCGGTCAAACTGCAACTCGGCGTGAAGCTGACCAACGGACTGGGCGCCGGCGCGAATCCGGAAGTTGGCCGCAAGGCCGCGCTCGAAGATTCCGACAAGATTATTGAAGCGCTCGAGGGCGCAGACATGGTGTTCGTCACCACCGGCCTGGGCGGCGGAACGGGTACGGGCGCGGCGCCGATCATCGCCTCGCTGGCGAGTGAAATGGGCGCGCTCACTGTGGCCGTGGTTACCAAGCCGTTCTCCTTCGAGGGCAAGCGCCGCATGCAGCAGGCGGAGCGCGGCATCTCGGAATTGATGGAATCGGTCGACACGACGATCGTGATCCCCAATGAGAAGTTGCTTGGCGGTCGCCGAAGACGCCGGCTTCTTCGAATCCTTCCGCATCGCCGACGATATTCTTCGGCAAGGCGTGCAGGGGATTTCGGACATCATCACGATTCCGGGCATCATCAACCGCGACTTTGCCGACGTGAAGACGATCATGGCGCGCATGGGATACGCCGTGATGGGCACGGCTTCCGCCTGCGGTGCGAAGCGCACGATTGAAGCCGCTCAGAAAGCGATCGCGTCGCCACTGCTCGAAGCGGGAGCGATCGACGGCGCTCGCGGAATCCTCATCAACATTACGGGTTCGAGTTCGCTCAAACTCGCCGAAGTGCAGCAGGCTTGCTCGATCATCCAGGGCGCCGCGCATGAGGATGCCAACATCATCTTCGGCGCCGTGCTCGACGAGAAGATGAAGGACGCGGTGAAGATCACGGTGATCGCCACAGGCTTCCGGGAGATTCCGACGGGACGTCATCGCCACCAGGAGACGCGCACTTCTTTTGCGTCAGCCCATGAAGATGCGCTGGACGATTTCGCTCCGCGCGATCCGATGCCCGACCCGGTGCCGCCGCAAATCATGTCGTACGCTGACGATGATCGCGCATTCGACGAGGACATTGCGCCGATGCCGATGGCGCATGGGGCCGATGTCGCGACGGACGTGATCTCGCTCGACACCATGCGCAATGCGCTAGTGACGAACTTCGAGCAGAACGATCTCGACGTGCCGGCGTTCCTGCGGAAACGCAACGATGTGATGTAGGTCAGCTGCTTGCTTCTAGCTGCTAGCTACTAGCTACGGCAGCTCGCTACACGCTCTGTACCGCTTGGATGAGCCAGGATCGGATTTCTTTCTGGCTCATCCTTACTTTACTTCGGACCTTTGCGGGCTCAGAGTGCGCAAACCTTTTCACATAGGGAGTACCTTCCAAGTAACGTGGTAACGCATTACGGAAGGGGTCTGACCGCAGGTAACACCGGGTTATATCGTTGTCCCATAACGGTTTAAAGAAAAATTACTGTTTTATAAGATCGAAACTTTACCATTGCGGTGATCCGCTAAGCCTCGTAGTATCAGCACAGTCAGGCGAAAGGGCTGGGTTACCGTCAGCTGGCACCAAGCTTGCATCGAATCACATAGAGTCCTGGAGTGAAAACACAAGATGTTTAGGGGAAACCTACTTCGCCTGGTCCTTGCAATATGCGTGTGCGTGTCTCTGGCCGGAGTGAGCTTCGCGGCTCGCATCACCACGCATACTCCGCCGAAAACGAAATCGCAGAAAGTCAGCGAAACCCAGCGTACACGCCGTCGCATCCGTCATCTGGCCCGCAGTCGCGGGGCCAATGTGCAGCGCGTTTCGGTGAGAACCCGCCGGCATCGTTATTACGAGCGCTTCACGGGGAACTCCTTCGCGGAAGGCATTGGAGCTGGCGACAACACGGCCGGGGAAGATCCGATCGTCCGCGAGGCGGCCCTGAACGCTCTTGGAAATATGAACGGCACCGTGGTGGCGATCGAGCCGACGAGCGGCCGCATCCTGGCCATGGTGAATCAAAAGCTGGCTCTCTCAAGCGGCGCGCAGCCCTGCTCAACGATTAAGCTTTCCGTTGCGCTCGCAGCCTTGAGTGAAGGTGTCGTTTCTAAGGAAACCCCAGTCAGCCTTGGTCCCCGCTACAAGATGAATCTAACGACCGCGCTGGCGCACTCGAACAACGCATATTTCGAAGCGCTGGGCCGCAAACTCGGCTTTGAAAAAGTTGCTTATTACGCTCACGAATACGGTCTGGGAGAGCTCGCCGGATACAACATTCCGGGCGAGCAGCTTGGCGCATATCCCGACGAAGTGATTCCTGAAAAGCTGGGCGGAGTTGGCAAGATGTGCTCGTTCGGCGAAGGTGTTTCCATGACGCCGCTGCAATTGGGCGCAATGGTTTCGGCGATCGCTAATGGCGGAACACTCTACTATCTGCAGCATCCGACGTCCCCGGAACAAGTGGCCGGCTTCCAGCCGCGCGTGAAGCGGCAACTCGATATCGCTCCCGTGATTCCTGAGCTTTCCGATGGTATGTCGGGAGCTGTTCGCTACGGCACGGCGCGCAGCCTGCGCATGAATTTCAACGAGGAAGAAATCCTGGGCAAGACCGGCACCTGCTCGCACGCCGGCACTCGCTACGGATGGTTCGCTTCCTACGCCAATACCGATATCGGTCGCGTCGTCGTCGTGATCTTCTTGCAGGGAGGGCGCCCGACGTTCGGCCCCAAGGCTGCCGAGATTGCGGGACGCATGTACCGCAATATGTATGACCACAACTTCTTTATTCCGGGGCGTAATTTGCCTTCGGAAGCTGCCGCTGTAAAGACGGTTGGTTCGCCACAGTGAGTCTCTCTTCATTCCCTTCTCAAGGGACGCAGCTTCGGCTGCGTCTCTTTTTCGTTGCGGCAAATTGGTTCTAGCGACGTCAGTGTCGCTATCCGTGAATGATTTCTAATCTTCGCCGCACGTTCCTCTGCCGATAGATATTGCGGACACTCATTTTCCCGGGACACTTCTGTCGGCCTGGTCCTAGGAGTTCAGGAGGGAATTACGTCGCCCATTTCGCCATTGATTCATGGCACGTACAACCTAGGTTTGGTTGCGCTAACGGTCGGATTGGCGGTAGTGGCGGCGTATGCCGCGGCCGGCATCTTCGGGCGTTTGGCCGCGGCTCGAGGTTCGTCACGGTTTTTCTGGATCACTGCAGGTGCCATATCCATGGGGCTCGGTGTCTGGGCGATGCATTACATGGGAATGCTCGCGCTGGTTCTTCCCATTCCCGTCACCTACCACTATCCAACGGTTCTGGCGTCGTTACTGGCGGCGATTCTTACCTGCGCGGCGGCGCTGTTTGCGATCAGCCGCGAGGGAAGCGGGACCAGGGAATGTGCCGCCTCAAGCCTGATCATGACGATCGGCGTGGCCACCATGCACTACCTCGGAATGGCTGCGATGCGCCTGGCCGCGATGATGGAGTATCGCATCGGCCTGGTGATCCTTTCGATCGTCATCGGATTCGCACTGTGTTTCATGGCTTTGAGGCTGGGGGTTCGATTTCGTCGCGATCTACGGCCGTCTTTAAAGATGACTTGCGCGGTATTGATGGGAGCGTCCGTCCTGTCGATTCACTACATGGGAATGTGGGCAGTGCGCTTCCGGCAGAGCTACGCGCCCTTCAGCACCCGATCGACTCTGCAGATTACTTCTCTGGGCATTGTCGTCATCAGCGTAACCACGTTTCTGGTGATGATGCTGGCGATTCTCGTTTCCTTCGTGGATCGTACGCTAGCAATTCGCGCAGCCGCAAAACGAGCTGCCCAGGAAGGCGAGACGCAATTCCGGACACTGGCGGAAGCGATCCCGCAAATCGTCTGGCGGTCCAATGCCGAAGGCGCGACCAATTACATCAGCCACCGTTGGTATGAAATGACCGGGATGCCGCCGGGTTCAGGTATGGGCAGCGCATGGAATGAAGTCGTTCATCCCGATGATCGCGAGCCTTGCCACAAGAAGTGGCTGGAATGCATGAAATCGGGGCGCACGTTCGAGGTGGAGTATCGCCTTTGCGATGCGAACCAGCAATATCGCTGGTTTCTGGACCGCGCCGTTCCGGTGCGGGACGCGTCCGGAGCGATCACGCAGTGGTTCGGCACCTGCACGGATATCGACGACAAAATGCAGAACCAGCAACTTCTGGAGCGCGAGGTCAAGCAGAGAACCGAGGCGCTGGTGGAGGCGAACACCCACCTGGAAGAGGTGATGCGCGAGCGGGCTTTGGCACAGGATGAACTGAATCAACAAAACCAGAGAATGGTGGAGGATCTGACTTGGCGCTCGAATCGCGCCACCACACTGGTCAAGATGGCGCATCTGTTGCAAAGCTGCGATGGAGTGGAGGACATGCTCTCTGTGGTTTCGGGAATGGCTCCCAAGATATTTCCCGAACTGCGTGGCTGTGTCCTGCTCCTCAATTCTGCGGAGGATCTACTCGAAATGGCGGCGTCGTGGTCCGAGTGCCGCATTTCCGGGAGCGTTTTTGGGATCAACGATTGCTGGGCGATGCGGACCGGGCATGCCCATGTCTCCCACGACGGAGAATCGATTGTGTGCAAACACACTCCCCCCGGGGAATTTGCAACGTTCTGTATGCCTTTGATTTCCCAAGGGAAATCGATGGGAGTCGTGCACTTTCAAAGCAATGGCAAGCGCGAAATGCAGGACACGCTCTTGTTGCTGGCGAATATGTTCGCCGAACAAGTCGGCCTGTCGATCGCAAACCTGCGGCTGCGCAAGGCGCTGCGCGACCAATCGATTCGCGATCCGCTCACCGGATTATTCAACAGGCGTTACCTCGAAGAGACGCTGGAAAGGGAAGTGCGCCGGGCGGTGCGGGCTTCGCAGCCTCTGAGTGTGATCATGCTCGATCTCGACCATTTCAAGAAATTCAACGACACGTACGGGCACGAGGCTGGCGATATGGTGCTACGGGAGACGGCAGCCTCGCTCACCAGAAACGTGCGTGCGGAGGACATTGTCTGCCGTTATGGAGGAGAAGAGTTCGTGATCATTCTTCCCACCGCAGACCTGGATTCCGCGCATCTCCGGGCGGAGAGAATTCGCAGCAGTTGTCGCGGACTGACGGTTGTTTATCAGGGAAGATCCGTGGGGATAATTACGGCGTCGCTTGGCGTGGCCGCCCTTCCGATGCACGGCTCGACGCCTGGACAGTTGCTCGACGCCGCCGACGCTGCTCTCTACCGCGCGAAGGAAGAGGGACGCGACCGGGTATTGGATGCTATTTCGGAAGACAGCGCGTCCAGCGACTACGCCGACTATGGCGTCAGCATTACTCCGTCATAAGCGAAATTTCGTATCGCCATCGCTTCAAAACAAAGAAAAAGCCCAGCGCATTGGCTGGGCTTTTTTTTATATTGTTTTCGCGATGGATTGCCTCAACTACGTTGGCCGGGTCCTTTGCTCTCATCGCTCGCGATCACGCCGTCTTTGATGTGAATGACTCGATGCGCATACTCCGCGATGTCGCCTTCGTGCGTGACCAGAATGATCGTATTTCCTTCCGATTGCAGCCGGTCAAACAGCGCCATAATTTCGATACCGGTTTGGGAGTCCAGGTTTCCGGTGGGTTCGTCCGCCAGAATGATGGAAGGCTTGTTCACCAAGTGCGCGAGCGATGGCAACGCGCTGCCGTTGGCCGCCAGAAAGTTCGTTCGGCTTGTGGCTCATGCGGGATTCCATTCCCACGGCGGCTAGAGCGCCTTTCGCGCGCTCGGAGCGTTCTTCCGTCGGGACGCCGGCATAGATCAGCGGCAACTCTACGTTGTGCAGGGCGGTCGCGCGGGCCAGCAGGTTGAAGGTCTGAAAGACGAAACCGATTTCCTTGTTGCGGATACGAGCCAGTTCGTCGTCATCGAGTTCGCTGACAAGCTGGCTGTTCAGCCAGTACTGTCCCTTTGAAGGCGTGTCGAGGCAGCCGATCAGGTTCATCAGCGTCGATTTGCCCGAGCCCGAAGGTCCCATGATCGCGACATATTCGTTGCGCTGGATGCGCAAATTGACGCCGCGGAGCGCGTGCACTTGCTGCTCCGAGCCCATGTCATAGGTCTTCCAGAGATCTTCGGCCGCGATCATGCAAGATTGCGGCGGAGCGAGCTGGGCGGAATTCACGCTATTCGGCATGCTAACAACTTCTGCGGTTGCCATGTTTTTCTCCTGGTCCGGTGCCACTGACCCTCTCCGATCGTTGCTTCAGGATGCGCTAACTTGGGCTCCGATTCTGAGACCTATACCGGCTTGCCTCTTGGACGTTCCAGCCCGGCTAAGGTTATGACTCTTCTTCTTCTTTCTTCGGCGCTGTGTTGTCGATCTTCACGCTGCTTCCCGGACGCAACGTGCGCAGCACTTTGTAGCTCCCCGTGATGACCTCGTCGCCTTCCTTGAGGCCGTTTAACACTTCGATATCCGTGGTACCCGTGATGCCTGTGGTGACGGGCACAAACACCGCTTTTTTGTTGCGAACCAGAAAGACGCCCTGGATATCGTCTGCCTTTTTCGGTTTCGCAGCGGCGTCCTTCGTATCGGGCGCTGCGGCATGTACGGATCCAGGAGTGCTGTTCTGCTGTTCCACCTGATCCTTGGTCCGCATGGTCAGTGCTTGGATCGGCACCGCCAGCGCATTGCTGCGGGTCGCAGTGGTGATCTTTGCGGTCGTGGACAGGCCCGGCCGCAACTCCTGCGGAGCGTCGGTCAACGTCACGACGACCTTGAAATCTTTGGCTTCCTCGCTCGCAGTATTCGATTGCGAAGTGGAAACGCCGCTTGACCGGATGATGGCGTTGTCTCCAATTTCAGAAACATTGCCGTGGAAAATTTTCTTCGGGATCGCGTCGATCGTCACTTCCGCCGGCTGTCCGAGGTGCACATTCACGATGTCGGTCTCGTCCACCTTGACTTCCGCGGTGATCACCGACATGTCGGCGATCGTCATCAACGTACTTCCCTGGGCATTCTGAATGCCAACCACAACCGTCTCCCCTTCGCGCACGGGAAGGTTCGTAACGACGCCGTCAAAAGGAGCGGTGTTCGTCGTTTTCTGCAACAGGTCCGAATAGTGCACCAGCGTTGCCTTTGCCTGCGAGATATGCCCTTCCGCCGAGTCTTTTTGCGCCTTGGCCTGCGCCACCCGGGACTGTGCCTGCACCAGCCCCGCGTCGGCCGTAGACCAGGCATTCTTGCGGCTGTCGAAGTCCGACTTCGCAATCAATCCGTCTTTGTACAAACTCTGAGCCCGCTCCCAATCCATTTTGTTTCGGTCATAGTCGGCCTGCGCCCTCACCAGATCGGCCTGCGAGGTCTTGAGCGCCGCCTCCGACGCCATCGCATCCGTCTGTGCTGCCTGAAGCGAGGCTGCGTTGGCGTTCACGTCGGCTGCCGACTGTACGTTTTCCAGTTGCGCCAGCAATTGCCCCTTCTTTACGTGATCGCCCTCTTTTACATACAGATGGGTGATCTTGCCGAATGCATTGGCCCCGATGTTGGCGTACGTTTTGGGCTTAATTTCTCCGGAAGCGCTGACTACGGTGGCCAGATCCTGGTGCAGCACTTTGCCGGTTTGCACGGTCGACACGTTCTTGCTGCTCTGATGAACGGTGAAGCCGACGATCATTGCAAGCACAATTACAATGGCGGCGCCAATAGCGATTTTTTTCCAAGCTTTCATAGTTTCCGTCGCGTCGAAGTTTCGAAGGCTGCCAGAACGTTACTCTAGCGGCAAAAAGGTCCTCGGCTTTCGTACGGGTGACGGACACACATCCTCTGTTACGAGCCTACCGGCGAGAAAGTTCCCGATCAGGTTAGAAGAAGTGGCCGAGACCCATTACGGCGGGGAAGTAAGGACACCATCCCCCGGGACCGTCCACATTATATCTCTCATTTTGCGCGTTATAGGGAGGATTTGACGCTGAGGGCCCTGCCAGGTGACTGAAATGAAACCAGATCGAAGTGCGGTGGGTGTCTGCGGCGGAAAATGATATTGGCCATGGCGAACGTCGGATGGATGAGGCCAGTCGATTCGGGAGATTTTCTGGAAAGCGCGGCCACGTATTCCGATGCAAAGTAGGCGAAACCCTAGGCATGGCGAAGCTTGACCTGACTCTCGGTCACGGACGACGCTGGATAGCATCCAAAGCGGTTTCAATGTGATTTCCGCGAATGTCCTCGCAGTCGGATGTCGAGCCCAATTATTGGACCATACACGTTGATGCCATAGTTTGAATATTTCGGCGAAGAGAGATTGGCGTTCGAAATGTGCATCCAGTTCAATCCGGCTGAAATGGCATATCGTGGATTGAGGTTGTAGCGCAGACCGCTGCCCATGTTGATGGTGAAAGTAAAATTCTGTCCCTGCGCGTAGTACACGCCGAGAGGCCCTTTCGCATTGATAAGTCCCAACCCCGCACGCACATCCCAATAGGGCGTCGCACGCCAGTTGCGAGGAACGAAGTTTCGCCGCAGCCCCATGTCGTAAGAAAAAAAATGGGTCTCGGGGCCGCGCGGAATTGCGGTAGCTGACAAGCTGAAGGTTACGTCCCAGTTCCCGCGGAGAATCGGAGGCCCCCATATATCGCCCTCATGCCAGCGCAATGAGGCGATGAGTGGCACCAAGGTATATCGCAACGGATACAAGTCGTAGGGATCCCCTTCGAGGACATTAAAGGGAAAAGGAACATTAATTGGTAGCCATCCGCCATCAAAGGAAAATTCCAGCTTGTTTTGAAAGTAAATATCCCGGTTGAAATCGGGCGGCTGCGAAGGCTGCGTATCGGCAACGGGTGGAGCGGAAGCTGGCAGATCGACTCGGTCCGCGTGGTTCAATTGGGCAGGGCCACTATCTCGATTCAGTTCGCAGTTCCATCTGCGATTAGCCGATGTGGTTGCACCAGCCAAAATATTCTGGTCGAACGGCGACACGGAATGGCAGTCCTCCGCCCGCGATGTGCGAGGGCAGACACTGATGCACGTGAGAAATGACAGGAGAACAATTCGAGACTCTGATTTCTTAAAGAACGTAAACGCAAAACGAGAATTTGGCTTTCCCTGATCCGGCGTTCTCATCTTTCGTCTTCCGCGGTGGACTGAGGACTAAACCAGTCTCTTCTGTCGATAGCGGGAAACTTCAAAGGACCGATCTTCGCCCGGCCCAATGTGATGACGACCTAGTTGGTTTGGTTGGAGGGAAAGGTAAGGTTGCTGCGTCCATCCGCCGAAGAGACAGCGATATTCGCGCTGCCGGCAATCGGAGTGGCATCGTAATCAGAGACTGTTACCGTCTGATTGCCTGGCGTGATCAACGTTAGGGTGAAGGTGTGGGAGCCGGCATCGGCGGCCGTGAATACATAAAGAGTCGGAAGATTGGCTGCGTTATCGGTGGTGGTGAAGTGGATCGGGCCATCTAGGATCGGGTCTCGCTTGCCGTTATACATAGCGGTGACAGTGGCGTTGAAAGGCTGTCCCGACACGACGCTGGAAGGAGCTGTAATCTCAAGGATCGCATGCCCGGAACCGCAACTGAGCAACATGGGTGCCGCTAGAGCGAGGACTGAAGTGGACAAGGCTTTCATCGGCTTCGAATGAGATGCTTGAAGACCGAGAACCTATTGCCCGAGTTTTTTGAAGACTTGGAGCCGCACCCCAACATTGAAAGTGTGCCGAGAAGCGTGGCCCAGACTTGGACTCCTCGTTTGCGTCGGCCCTGATGAGGGGCACCCACCGGGTTGGTGATGCCAAAGAGATCAAAAGCCCGGGCCACCCGCCCGGACTCCAGAAGCCCCACTGTGTGAAACGGCGATTTTTTGTCAGTAACTTGTGTCGGTCAAGCTAAACTCATCTTGAGAAGGGGTTGCAATATGACTGGGAGACTAGCGCTGCTGCTCGGGACATCGTTCGTTGCGTCGCTTTTGTTTTGGGCCCAGCGAAGTGCCGCTGCTGAACCGGCCGGAGGCTCGATTGTGCGGATCGCAGAACTGGAGATTGATCCGGGGCAGCTTGATGCCTACAAGCTCGCTCTCAAAGAAGAAATCGAGACTTCGATTCGCGTTGAGCCGGGGGTCTTGACGCTGTATGCCGTTTCGCTCAAGGAGCATCCCGAACAGATCCGGTTATTCGAAACCTATCGGGACGCGGCTGCTTACGAATCGCACCTTCAGAGTCCGCATTTCAAAACATACAAAGATCGGACGAGGCAGATGGTAAAGCTTCTAAGGCTGGTCGAAACCGAGCCCATTGTACTCGGCGCAAAATCGAGATGAACCGGATGAATTGGCCGGTCGGCGGGATGTACCACCAAGCTACCAATTTGAGACAGTTTGCAGAGGTTGCGGGCCGCTCCTCTAATCAGTGTAGAGTCACGATCGCAGGATGAAGCTCCCACAAAGTCGCTACAGGCCCACGATCGTGCTCAAAATCCTCGAATGCCATCCCCACAACATCTACGGACAAAGCCTGTGGAAGTTCCCCTCCATGCTGCGAGTCGAGGTTAAATCCATGCTGCTTCAGTTGCGCTTGCAGACTTTGACGGGCACTACAATATTCGCTGTCAACTGGCGTTTCCACGATCATCCGTGACGAACCCTTGTCCGCAGTTTCCGAAATCTCCATAGAAACATCACAGTCTGCCGCGTTCACACTCGCATTTTGTAGGAACGCGTTCGCAATATGAAAAACCTGAAGTTCGCGCCCAGTTCGAGGGGCGTCGGGAGGTATCAAGAGATCTTGAGGCCAGCTAAGAATGATCTCGACCGAAACTTCTTGTGCAGCGATGCTCGCGATTGGGACATGTTTCGCGGCGTGGCGATAGTCGGCGATGTCCGGCTCAATGGGCAGACACTTGCAGAGGTCCTCCGGCTTCGGCTGCAAGAAACCGAAATCCTGTCCGCTGCAGCTCACGATAGTCAGAGCTACCAGGGTCGTCATCGAGGTCAAATAAATCCGTTTGAGCCTTTTCAATTTGTCGCTCATCGATGACACTTGGATGCCATTTGAAGCCTCCGCGCTGTCAATATCCGCATACTCAGCAGCATGTCAGAGGAATAAACGCACGTCGCGAGGCGGTTGGCCCAGCATTGGACTCCTCGTGTGCGTCGGCCCTGAGGGTGCAAAGCCCGGGCCACCTGCGCTTTTGGTGCGATTCCGCTCCTTAACCCGTCCATGAGTGCTCCGGCCATGTTTCAACAACGCGGAACATGCTCGACCTCATGATTACGCAAAGCGTCGGCCGGGAGAGAGCGGTGGGAGCGAAAAGCGTTAGGTTTATTTGGTTCTGTGCGCGATCAAAGGAATGCCGAGAGTGCCGGCGCTACCGGACTTCAGATCATAAATACCGGTCCGCAAGTATGCATCGCCTTGGGGCACATCAATCTCCTTGTGAATCTGCAGACCCAGCTTCTGCACGTTTGGATAATCTCTCTCGGGTATTTGAATCTCACTTCGTCCAAGAGCCGTGTTCACTGGTTTTCCCTCAGGGTCGTAAACGACGAGCATGACTTCAATCGCGCCGTGAAGGATGCCATCGGGAGTGCGATTCAGTTTGATATCCTCCACCGCAGTCGCGAAATCGAGGCCATAGCGAACGAACGGCACCTTCAGATCACTGTTACTGCCTGCGCGGGGCGCATCAGCAGCAGGCTGAGGATTCAAGGCTTTGACCGAGATTTTAAAGAGAATCTGACTATAGTCAGGCAGGTTGCGCCCCATCAGCGGCAACAAGGGATCCGAGGTCGATTCTGCTGCTGCGCCCAGAAGGGTGCTTAGATCGTCCGCATAGTATCCGCGACGATAGGCGAGAGTGTATTTGCCGTTGAGCAGTTTCACCTGGATCCGGCGGAATTTCCCGTCCATTCTTGGGTTGGCCGGAGAATAAGTGAGCGAGTAGAAGCGCGTCCCATTGTTTACGACGCGGGTCAAAGCATCGCTAAGTCCGTTGGTGTTGTAGAAAGCCTTACCTCCGGTATCCTTGGCTATTTCCTCCATAGAAGCGTGGCTCGAATCGCGATCTACAGAATCGTTGTTCATCTGCTGGATCGTGTCCTGCATCGCCAGCGATCCTCGTCTCTCCCCGATTTCCCGGTTGTTGACTTGGAAAGCAGAATCGGAAATAAGGCCTTCGGCCGCGATCGGATAGATGGCGATCTGGCTGGTGGCGAGCAGATCTGAAGTCTTGCGGATCTCTTTCTGGAAGTCGCGCATACCTGCAAAGGGGTCAACCAAATCGGGGTTGGGAATGATGCCCGTCGGAAAAGAACCGGAGAACCAGATCACATTCTTGCGGCCCGGAACCGCAGCAAGATAGCGTGCCAATTGCTGTAAGGCCTCCAAGGTTACAGTAATGCGCGACTCGATCAAGAGCGCATTGAGATCGGCCTGAAATGCTTTAGCAGAATTGATTGGATCAACGGACGCAAGCGCCAGACTCTGACCTTCGGGAGGTGCCGCCCCATTCTCAGCTTTGAACTCGATGTAGCGCTGGTAGGCATCCTTCTCGACCGAAGAGGGCAGCATGGGAGATGGATGAGCCAGAGCCTTGTCGTTGTTGAGGGCCGCTAATAGAGCCGACGAATCGGTCGTAACACCTTGCAGCATACGCAAACGCGACGCCAGGGTGAAAATGGCGACGCGAGTATTGGGCGGAATCCCTTTCAGATACTTCAGAATCTGCGAGTGGACGAAGACTTGGTCATTCGATGGCGTGTTCAGTGCATCCAGGAGAATTACGTTTACGGAATCTGCCGACTGCGTGAGGGGAAAGTTCGTATAGACGTTGGGCGGCATCGGGGGCAACTTGACCTGAGTCGCCGGTGCACCATGATGCTCTTCGAAGGTGGAGATCGCTTGCGGAGTGCCATCCTCTGAGATCTCGAAGTCTGCTTTGTGAAGACCGGGAACCGGCTCACCTTTGTTATTTGTCACGACGACATCGACGAGGACGAGTCGGACCCTTGTCTTTATGCTCGGGATTGGGTTGGCGTTATTTGGGGTGACGGTCTGAGACTGAAATGGCATTGCCAACGGCGCAGAGAGTGCTAAGAGTAGGGCTATGGACCGTGCGTACATTTCAACCTTCTTGCCGACATCGTATCCGAAGCAAACGCAGTGGGTGCGTCAATCTTTGTAATCAGATGGGATGAGAAGGCCGGTCTCCGGGCGGGATGCGGTGTAGTTCCCAAGTTATCGACGTGCTTTGAGCACAAGAGATAAAGGAGACCGGCAATGAAGAAGGTAAGCACTGCGGCGGGCCTGAGCGAAGTCGAAGGGGCGGGAACCACGAACGCGGACGCAGCCGGGTTTATGTAGCGGAGACAAAGCGTTGTGCCCGCAGCATCGTACCCGCCCCCTTCGACAGGCTCAGGGCAGGCTTTGCAAAAAACGCAACGACCGGGCCCTCATCAGGGCCGACGCACACGAGGAGTCCAAGGCTGGGCCACCAGGAGGATTCCGACTCTAGCCAGTGTCTGGCGAACGTACTAGAATCGCTCCCGTTCTAGGAGTTTCGAATGAACAGATTTTCGTTGCACTCGGTCTGCGCTGTCCTTTTCATTGTTTCGGAGTATGCGCATCAGACGCCCAAACCTTCACGGTGCTCCATTCGTTCACCACATCGAACGACGATGGCCAGGAGCCCGCGGACACGCTTCTTCTCGTCGGCGGCAAGCTCTACGGCACGACGTTGTATGGGGGCCTGGCCACCGGCAACGGGACCATCTTTCAGATGGATCTCAAGGGCAATGAGACTATCCTCTACCGTTTTGATGGGCCCACCGGCTCCGCGCCTCAAGGCGGTGTCGTCCGCGACTCTGCCGGTAACCTTTATGGCACCACCACTGAAGGCGGGACTTACAACTTAGGAACGGCATTCAAACTTAGTCCTGCGGGCACTTTGACCGTGCTTCACCACTTCAGTGGTTCCACGGAAGGTGCAAATCCCTTCGCGGGGCTAACCCTGGATAGCACGGGCAATCTCTATGGCACCACCTCCTATGGCGGCGATTTGAGCTGCGGCAACGGCCTTGGATGTGGCACCGTCTTCAAGATCGATAGCAGTGGGAACTTCGCTACCCTGTACAGCTTCACTGGTGGCGCCGACGGCCAGCAGCCCTTCGTGGGAAGTCTTCTCGTGGATGCGGCGGGCGACTTGATCGGCACCGCAATCGGAGGCGGCGCCTCCGGGCAAGGCACCATCTTCAAGATTCATCCCGATGGCAGCGAAACGACTTTGTACAGCTTCAGCGGTGGCAAAGATGGCGGCGCACCCTACGCGGGCTTAATTCGCGACAACCAAGGCAATCTCTATGGCTGCACTCTGGACGGCGGGGTAGCCGGTTTCGGCACCATTTTCCGGCTGAATGCGAAAAATCAAGAGAGGACCCTATTCGCTTTTTCGACTGCCACCCGTGGTGAAGCGGCCTACGGACGGCTGCTTCGCGACAACCAAGGCAATCTCTACGGAACGACCGTCTATGGCGGCACCCACGGGATCGGACTTGTTTTCGAAGTGAGTCCGTCCGGCACAGAAACGGTGTTGCACAACTTCGGCGATTTGCCTGATGGCGGATTACCTGTCGGAGGCTTAGTCATGGATGCGCAGGGGAACCTGTATGGCACCGCTGAAACAGGCGGTCACGGTGTCGGCACCGTCTTCAAGATAGTCCCGTAGTGGCGCCTACTACTTGACGGGCACTTAATACAAGAACTTCACTCCTCGGGCTGGATAACACTTAGCCCTGCCAACTGCTGTTACCAGGCGATTTCACTGAGTTGAGTCCGATGGCGATTAGCGAATGTGAAAGTTCCTTCATCTTGACTGAGATTCACCTCGGATTTCCAATCCTTGTGATTCCAGACGTCTCAGCCTCTGCCCTTTGTTCGAAACGGTCAGTCAAGGGCATGGCACCGGGATCCTTCGGAGGCTCATCTTGGATAGCAAGTTTTTCCGCACATTCTTGGCGATACTATGTCTTGCCAGCTTCGCCTCGGCCAGTACGTATCATCAGACCTTTAAAGTGGGCCGCCAGCCAACTCATATCGGCGTGAACATCCCGACGAACAGGGTTTACGTGGACAACGTGCTCGACAACACTGTCTCCGTGATTGATCTGAGTGTCGGCCAGGTGACTGCTACCGTGCCGCTCGCATCGCAACCCGCAGGGCTGGCGGTGAACCAGGCGATGAACCGCTATTACGTGTCCATTCAGGGCGCGGTGGCGGTGTATGACGGGGTCGATAATTCGCTGGTTACCACCGTCGCGGTTTCGGGCACGCCGAGCGTCATCGCCATCAACCCCAACAATAACTTTGTCTACGTTCAGGATGCAGCCGACAACGAGGTGCATGTCATTGACGGCATTTCCAACCAGGTGATTGCCGAGTTGCCGGTGAGCCATCCGGGCAACGGCATTGTTGTCAACCGGGACAGCAATCGGGTCTTCGTGAGCAGCGCCAGTTCGAGCGGTGGATCGGTATCGGTATTTGACGGCAGCACCAACCTGCTAATCAATACGTTCACGCTGCCGGGAAACCCGTCGTTTACCTATCTGTCCAGTCTGGACCAGTTCAACGATCTGTACGCCATTACGCAGCCGGCCGGGGGAGGGGCCTATTCGTTCTCGTTAGTGGATGAAACCTCGGGTGCCCTTCTGAATCAGATTCCGCTGCAGGGAAAGCCCGGTGGAGTGATTGCGATGGGTGTCTCCACCTCTGAGGTTATTACGAATGACGGTATTTCGAGCGTGGACTTCATGGCTCAGAACGCTAAGGGAATCTCCTGCAGGGTCCAGGTGGGACACGGACCGGCAGGGATGGGGATTTTCTACCCCGGGTCCTCCTGGGAAGTGGTAGTAGCGAACCGACTGGACAACACTGTGGCGCTGTTGTTTGGGGGCACGTGCCATTGATGAATTGAAAATCGCTGGAACTTCGCGAATAGATGTTGTTAACGGGCGCACTCATTGAGGGGTTTTCAGTGTAATCGCGATGTTTCGCCAATCGAAGCTTGCTGAGAAACACCGGGTCAAGGCAATGCTCCTAAACCTGCAGGGCCTTTGCTGTTGACACGACCAATAAGAGCGGGACATACTATCGGCTGCTTCGCGTCGGTTCTGCAGCCATTCTCCCCTTCCGATTGAAGCTGGGTCCCTCACGATTATCTGCGCACGGGCATTAGTGCGCCTACTCTGACGGAGGAAGAAATGAAGACACGCTTCATGCCGATAGCGCTTGCCGCGCTAGCACTCACGTTTACTCTGCCCGCCCTCGCGCAGAGCTACAAGTACAACAATCTGTACAGCTTCAAGAACAACGGCACCGACCCAAGCCTACCTTCGGCACTGATTATCGACAGTAGCGGGAGCCTGTACGGCACAGCGCTCAACGGCGGGACTTTCAACAATGGCGTGGTTTACGAAATCAGCCCGAAAGGCACCCTGAAGCTACTCTACAGCTTCAATGGCAATAGCAGCCTGGACGCTGCAAGCCCTATCAATTTGGCGCGAGACAGGCAAGGGAATTTATATGGAGATACGGAGGCCGTAAGCAAGGCGTATGTCGGCGATGTCTTCAAACTGGCGCTCAAGGGAAATGGAACGTATTCCTTCAGCTCTCTCTACGTTGCTCCGGACGGGCCGCAGCAGATGGTGGTGGATTCAGCAGGGGACGTCTATTGGCTAAACTGCGGCTACAACGGCAGTGTTACATGTGACCAGAACACGAGCCTGGAAAAAATCGTAAGTGGGACAAATACCACGCTATATAGCTTCACTTCGATCGGATTCTTCACCTCTGGAAATTACATTATCGACAAGTCGGGAGATATCTACGGAACGGAATACGGAGATGACTCTACCAGTTTCGGAGTGATCTACAAATGGTCGCCCGTTTCAGGCTACTCCATTGTGCATACATTCAACGGGACTGATGGATATGGACCGACCGGCTTACGGCAAGATGCATCGGGAAACATCTATGGGGTGACTGCTTCGGGGGGAACGAAAGGCAAGGGAACGGTCTTCAAGATTACTCCGACGGGAGCCTTCACTGCCCTGTATAACTTCTGTTCAAAAGCGAACTGCGCCGATGGTAGCTATCCGTTCGGGCCGCTGACCATCGACTCTTCTGGGAATATTTTTGGTGTACTGAATCAGGGAGTCTTCAAACTAACGTCGGGCGGAACGGAAACCTTGCTCTACAGTAGCGGTTCAGTCCTCTTGGGTCCGGGACTCGTTATGGATAAGTCTGGCAATCTGTACGGCACAACAAGTAACGGAGGTAGTGCTGGCGGAGGTTCGGTATACAAACTGACGAAACAGTAGCCGATTCTCGTAGCTGTCTTAATCAGGCAATTGCACTCAAGTGCACCGCGCAAAACCACATGAGTGCTATGGCGATTTATCAACAGTTAGAGGATTGGCACAGCAGGACCAAGCCCCGGTGGACGCCTTCTTCCTTCAATCCAACCGTTCAGCGCGAGTCCCAATTCGTCTTGGTTGCACCAATGTTCGAGGATGCGCCCCGCCGCGTCTATGGGCGAGGCGTTGAAGCCCTCTTCGACATCTTCCCAATAAATGACCTCGTTGCCCCTTCGCGCAACCACAACCACACTCTCGATGTTCCCGTGCCGAACGATCGAGGCTAGGTATGGCTGAACGGCGTATTGCTGGAACGTGGCGATCTGTTGTGCGTCGCAGCGCGACAGATCGTCCGCTACTAGCTTATTGACGACTTCGATGGTCGCGGAGTGCTGTTGCATACCACCATTGTCTCGGCTTGACCCGGAATTGTCGATGAGTGCTATGCGATGTTACGCCAGATTAAAGCGGCCCTCGGCATCGTTTGGCTCTACGTTGTTAGTTCCACTATGCAAATCATGTCATCTTGACGCCTCTACCCCCCCAATGACAATCTCAGTTCTGTTTTTTACTCTTGGTTCTCGGGCACGACGCTGAGATTCTCGGGGAGGCTCTATGCTGTATCGCCAATATTTCCACACATCCGTGGCTCTGCTCTGTCTGGCCAGCTTTGCCTCGGCCTCTACAAACGTTCAGACGTTTAAGGTAGGCCGCCAGCCAACTCATATTGGCGTGAACATCCCGACCAACAAGGTTTACGTGGACAATGTGCTCGACAATACGGTTTCGGTGATCGACCTGCAGATCGGCCAGGTGACTGCTACCGTTCCTCTCGCGTCACAACCGGCGGGACTGGCGGTCAACCAGGCGACGAATCGTTTTTACGTTTCCGTTCAGGGCGGCGTTGCGGTTTACGACGGCGCCGATAATTCGCTGATGACTACCATCGCAGTGTCGGGCACGCCGAGCGTCATTGCCATTAATCCCGACAACCTTCGCATCTACGTGCAGGACTCCGCCGACAACGAGGTGCATGTCATTGACAGCCTTACCAACCAGGTGATCGCCGAGTTGCCGGTGAGCCATCCGGGCAACGGAATTGCAATCAACCGCTTGAATAACCAAATCTTCGTGAGCAGCGCCAGTTCCACGGGTGGGTCGGTATCGGTATTTGACGGCAGCAGCAACCTGCTGATTGCTACCCTCACGCTGCCGGGGAACCCGTCCTTTACTTATCTGACCACTGTCGACAGATTCAACGATCTGTACGCCATTACGCAGCCAGCCGGTGGAGGTGCCTATTCATTTTCGGTGGTGGATGGATCTTCCGGAGCCCTGCTGAATCAGATTCCCCTTCAGGGAAAGCCAGGTGGTGTGATCGCGCTGGGTCCCGCCACCCTCGAGGCTATTACGGACGACGGTATTTCAAACGTGGACTTCATGAACCAAAACTCTACTGCGGTTAACTGTAAGGTGCAGGTGGGACGCGGGCCAGCAGGGATGGCGACTCTTGCGACGTGGCGCGACATTGCGATGGTTGTGGCGAACCGGCTCGATAACACTGTGTCGCTGCTGACCGCTGCCACTTTAGCTGAATGCCCGATAGTTCATTGACCGACCTTGGAAGGGCTACATGCAATTGCGTAGGTACCAACACGGCGGGTAGCCGTGGATGAGCAACCACACGGGCCAGTAGAACACTATCGGCCCACCAACCAGTAGCAACTACCCCACTCAAGCCAAATCTGGCTTGAATGGGCCACCCGCCCTTCGCAAATTACGCGAAGAGCGGGGCACCACAGTGTTGGTCGTCTCGGCGAAGTTCAGGGGCCGGGCCACCCGCCTCGACAGATCAGTAGGATAGACAGCTGACTCCGGCCACCATCATTTTGCGGTGAGGAAGATCGGCTTATATCCGATCGAGACTGTACTTCCAGTGATGGATTTTTTCACCCCGGAAAGATCCGTTTGATGGCTGTATTTCGTCGGGTAGCTGTACTTGGAAGTGGTGCAAACGCTTTTCTTGCAGGTCTGCTTTGTATCCCACGCGATCTGCCCGTTATCAACTTCGCAGGTGTAGACGGTGCCCGAAGCCTTGCAAGGGCTGATGGTGTGGCCGATGAGCCAGCCCGCAACTACGTCCCACGCGGTGCCGGCATCATTGCCCTGCATGTTTTTGTCCCACGTGTAGAGATACTGACGCTGGATGCCGACGCCGGCGCGGAGGGCAATGGATCGGGCGGCGTAGCCTGCAAGTTCGTCGGGATCAGTAAGATCATTTTCGGGGTTGATTCCGTGCTCGTCGTCCCAAACGGGAAGACTGCCCAGGTTCTTCTTCTTGGTTTCCGCTGTCAGATCGTCGTACATGGCGAGGAAAGACTCCGGAATCGCATTTGGGTCTTTGGTCCCCTGGCCCCGCAAATGCGCGTTGACGATATCGAAGGTGGACGCTCCACCCGCCGCAAGGAATCCGTCAAACCACGTCGCCATGGTCGGTCCGTGCGCAGAAGGACTGAGAATTTTGGCAGCAGAGTCTGTAGAGCGAATGATGCTGGCAGCGTCCGATGCCATGCGCACGATCTGGGAGTTGTTGCCGCTCCAGAAGCACTTGCAGTCGGGTTCGTTCCAGAGTTCGTAGTAAGCGATCTGACCCTTGTAACGCTTCACTAGAGCGGTGACAAAATCGGAAAAATTCTTATCCGTTCCGGTTCCGTCGCTCTTGACGTCCGTCGGGGCGGAGCAGCTATACGAACCAGTCGGACCACACGGACTCTTCGGGGGAATCGTGCCAGCCCACTTGGGTGTGTCGCCAAATACGTAAAGCACGTCCACATTTTGGGCTTGCGCCTTGCTGATGATGCTGTCCAGGTCGGACCAGTCGTATACACCTTTGGAGGTCTCGATCTGTCCCCACTTGACGTTGTCGTCCCAAAGGCGAATGCCTCCGAGAGTTGCAACTTGCCTCTGGCCATCGGTGGGAGGCCAGGTTCTGAAGCTATTGAACCCCGCTCCGAAGAAGGACTCCTTGATGGTCGCACTGCTCGGTGTGGACGAGGCTGCCACTGCTTGCGCTTTTTCCGCAGGCTTGGGCGCGGTGACCACGATGAATACTTGATCGAACTTGCCAGGATTCTCGACGCTTCTCGCCGTCACCGTTACGACGGTGTCGGTCGTGACTTTCGGCGCGTGATAAACGCCAGACCTGGTGACGGTTCCAGCGGTCGCGGACCACTGTACGGCCACGTTGGGGGTGTTCTTTACAAAAGCGGTCAGCTGCAAAGTTTCAGAGGACGTCACGCTGGAGACGTCGGGTGTGATGTTGATTGCGACGGATGAATTCACAGCTTGGCTCAGGCAAAAGCTGGAAAAGAATGTGAAGGCGAGCGCAAGCACTGCGTTCACACTGGGGGTGTGTGACCTCATAATAAATACCTCCAAAATATTTTAGAAACCCGGGGAAATGGCCAGAGGATCCAAGGCGCAATCTGCAGACCAACAGAACGAATCACCACACAACGACCCGCACAAATGGAAGACCCGCAGAGTGAAACGAAATCGCGGAACGTCTCAACTCGGAAAGTTCGTTACCTTAGTTTGGGTTGGAGAAGCTCTGATTCGATTGATTACAATGCAAGTAGGTGGCCCTACTGGGTTCTAACTCATCTCTATAAGTGAGACTGGGTTACGAGGTCCATTTAGAAACGGTGAATGACGAGAACTGTTCTCGATTCGGACTTATGTCACAAATCCAGACAAGCGTCGGCCCTTCTCTTTGGGCGTGAAGGTTTTCTTTTGATCTTCCTAATTCGTCAGCGTGGGATTGAGCACGGTAAATAGCGGTCGGACTGAAGAACGTCGCGTTGTTCCATCGGCAAGCTTGTGCCGTCTATTGCCCCGATTTAAAGGGGATTTTGAGTGCGATCGCGACGTTCGATCGTTAGCTTTCCAGCCGAACGTCGAACGCAATTCTGACTTCGTCTTTCGCTCTAATGCCCGCTTTTCCGGGGGGCGTGATCCCGAAGTCGGTCTGCTTCACGGTGGCCTCACCGGTGTACTGGCCATTCTTCAGCGTCACTTGGATCGTGACTGGTCGCGTCTGCCCACGCAGTGTTAGGGTGCCGTGCATCGTCCACTGCCCTTGGTCGGCAGCCTCCGCACTTGTGGACTTGAACACGATCTCGTGATAGTGCTCGCTATCGAGCACTTCCGGTCCCAGCATCGTCTTCTGCACTTCGGCGCGATCTTTCTCGGACTCACCCTTGTCGATCACGCGCAACGCGCGCGCATCCACGCGTATTTCAACTGCTGCGTGCGCACCCGTGTCCGCCATGCCGCTTTGAATCGGCGCTCGCACTTCGTGCTCGTGTCCCAGTCCGGAGAATACGCCGGTCTTGCCAACGTGGATTGTTAAGGTGGACTTCTGTGTGTCGATCTTATGTTGTTGGGCGCTCACCCGCAGCACGCAAATCAAGCTCATCGCGACCAGGAACGTTGTCGGCCTCATCAATCACCTCTCAACAGGAGTTTCCCCGAATCTCGATGACATCGTACTGCTTGACGACGCAACCGTTGTCATCAGCCATTTCACATTTTGACCGTTAGTTAATGAGCGCCATGGGATGTTTCACCAATTGACCCTGCCGTTATGATGATTCGCGATGACAAGGTGGAAACTGTGGTTGGCTACTCGGAGGGCGCAACGCGAGATAGGCGTCGTTGCACAGATGTATTGTCCAACTGCCAAGGTGTTCAAATGGCGAAGCAGTCCAAGTGGACAGCCGTCATTCTGCGTCGAGATACCGACCGATGAACAACGTAATCGCATCCTTCAAGACCCGGCTCTCAACCGAAAGTTCCGCGATGCGGCACGTCACGCTGGATTTCCGCCGGACATCGTCTCAGGCATTCGTTTTCGCGTTGAATCGCGGGAAACTCTTGATCGAGACTATGGCGGAAACTGGTGGGAAGCCATGGAGATGCCCTGAGCCAGCCATGGACCAAAGCGAATGATCTTCGGCAAAACGGACTAGCTACTTCTTACTGCAAACTTAAATGTAGCCTTCAAGCGGCTGCGAGATACCATGTCCCATGCATGCGTTGTGTTCCTACGTTCGTGTTGCAATCCTCAGTACGACAATAATTCTTTCGGTCGCGCCTTGCGGATACTCCCAGTCTGAATCCAATCACCAAGGCGCACTACGGCTGCATCGCGAAAGGTTGGCAACGACCGATCTCGAACTCAACGGAGATTTGAAGGGTGCGCCACGCGGCGCTACACGCTACATAAGCCGCGAAGATTTGCTGGCGTTGCCACAGGTCAGCTACACCGTCACCGACGATTCAAATTTCAAAGGGCCAACGGAAGTCAGTGGTGTGCTGCTGGAAGAGGTGATGAAAGCACTTGCCGTTTCGGCCAAGGCGGATCTGGCGGTTGCGGTTTGCGACGACCGCTATCATGCGCACTATCCGCAGCACTATCTCGCGGCGCATCATCCGCTACTGGTGTTGAAGATCAATGGACACCCGCCCGAGAGTTGGCCCAAGTCAGCTGAAGGCGACGAGGATATGGGGCCGTATCTGATCTCGCACCGCGAATTCACGCCCGGCGCAGCCATTCTCTCGCATCGCGAAGAAGCCCAGATTCCTTGGGGCGTGATCCGCCTGGAATTTCGTGACGAAAAATCTGTGATGGGTTCCATCTCGCCTCGCGGCCCGCAGCGCGATAGCTCGGCCGTGCAGTCCGGCTATCGGATCGCACAGCAGAATTGCCTTCGCTGCCACAATATGGGCTCATATGGCGGGGACAAGGCGCAGCATCCCTGGCTCGTGCTTTCCGCCTGGGCAGCAACATCACCGGAATATTTTGCGACTTACGTTCGCAATCCGCAGTCGCGAAATCCACAAGCGCAAATGCCGGGGAATCCTGCCTATGATGTCGAGACGCTTAAAGCCTTGACTGCCTATTTCGCAACCTTTACCAACAAGGTGCAATCCTCGCCGACGCCGGCACTATCCCGGGAGAAACCATGATTCTTCGTGTCGCGAAATTGGCGGTGATCCTGGCAGTGGCATTGTTTTACACATTCGTTGTTTTCAATAACCTCACGGATTATGACTCGAACTACCAGTTCGTTCGCCATGTCCTGATGATGGATTCCACGTTTCCTGGAAATCGCGGTATGTGGCGCGCGATCAACTCGCCGGTATGGCACACTGCGTTTTATCTTTCGATCATCGCTTGGGAGTCGGTCGTGATGGTGCTGTGCTGGTGGGGAGGCGTTCGGTTAGCCCGCGTTCTCTTTGCGCCCGCCGAGGTCTTCAATCGCAGCAAAAGCACCGCAATCGCCGCGCTGGCGCTGGCGCTGCTGATGTGGTTGGTCGCTTTCCTTGAGGTAGGGGGAGAGTGGTTCCTCATGTGGCAGTCAAGATCGTGGAACGGTCAGGAGACCGCGTTCCGAATGTTCACCGTAATCGGGATCGTGCTGCTCTTGCTCGCCCAACCCGATTCGGATGTACTTGCGGATCGGTCACCCTGAGAGAAGTGGACGAACTCTCCAACTCGCGCGAGGCTTGACCCAAGATGGTGAGTGTAATTGATTCCATGACAATGTCGGCTCCCGCACCCGGGGTAAAGTTGGTGGTGGCAAAACCAACCAACAGGCTCGGGAGAAAGGAGCCGAACGATGATCATTATAGGAGTAGATTTCCATCCCGAGTTTCAACAAATCGCTTTGCTCAACACCACGACCGGAGAGGTCGAGGAGAAACGGCTCGCACATCCCGACGAGGCGGAGAAGTATTACCGTGCTCTCGCGAGTGCGGGCGAAACAGTGCGCATCGGCATGGAGGCCAGTGGGCACGCACGCTGGTTCGAACGTCTCGTAGCCGAGTTGCAGTTTGAGTTGTGGATCGGCGACGCGGCCGAGATCCGCGCGAAGCGGGGGCGGAAGCAGAAGACGGATCGCCAGGATGCGCAGCACATTCTGAAACTGATGCTGAAAGATGACTTTCCGAAGATCTGGGTGCCGAGTTGGGAGAACCGGGATCTGCGGCAACTGTTGTGGCATCGGCATCGCATGGTGCAGGCGCGCACGCGCGTCATGAATCAACTGCAAGCGGTGGCGTTGAACGAAGGTCTGCACTGCAAGAAGAAGTTGTGGCGCGAGCGCGGACGGCAGCAATTGGAATCGTTCGCGCTGGCTCCGTGGGCGAGCCGGCGACGGCACGATCTGCTGGAGTTGCTGGATCGCCTGAATCCGGCGATTGCGGAGCTGACGCAGGCCATCGAACGCGAAGTCGAGAACTATCCTGCGGCGCAGCGGCTGAGAACGCATCCTGGAGTGGGCGTGCTAACAGCGCTGGCGTTTGTGCTCATACTCGGCGACGCGGAACGCTTTCACTGCGGCAAACAGGTGGCGAGTTATCTGGGACTGGTGCCGCTGGAAGACTCCAGCGGGAATCGCCGGCGCCTGGGACACATCACCAAGCAAGGCAGTTCGATCGTGCGCTTCCTGCTGGTGGAGGCGGCGCAGGTGACGGTACGCAGTCTGCCGGAGTGGCGCAGCAAATATTTTCATCTGGTGCTGCGGCGCGGACGGAAGATTGCGAAAGTTGCCATGGCCCGACGCTTGGCCGTGCAGTTGTTCTGGATGATGCGCAAGCAATGGGATTACGAGCAGCTGAAAAAGTTCGGTTCGCACGCGGGACAGCCCGGAAATCGCCATGGTGTGCAGTCGAACATCGAGAAATTGATTGGGCGTCCCGCTCCTCTTGCTAAGAAGAGGAGTTCGAAGTAGTAATCATGATCGCAGTACGTGACCGAAGAGATGCATGGGTCGGACCGAGAGTCCGAACCTGAAAAACGATTACGAGCGAGCCTGTGGTTGGTACGGCCATTTCAACAAGAGCGAAATGGCGCTCTTCTCCGAGTGCACGGATAGGTATGCTCAAAAGTTGCTTGACACCGCCGACATTGTCAGAGAGGCGATGTTTCGCCAACTGACCGTCACTTCGGCTCCAACTCTGACCTAATTCCAACTTCTAGTTTGCGAAGTGCTTCGTGCGGGAATGGATGACGCCACTGTTTCTGGTAGCCCTCTCCACCCCAATCAGCAATAAGACCGTCGAGTTCTCACTTAACTTCCGCGCTGAAATGCAGCAGATCATCGTCGCCCCAGAAGTTGTCACGCCCGTCGTGCCATCCGACCCGCACACTCACACGTGAGCCGTCCCGTTGGAACGTCCACTTCACTTCGCCTGGCTCCTGCTCCCAAGCGCATTCGGCGGTGGAAGTGACGAACAAGCTCTGGACAGCATCGACAAAATCTCGCAGTGCGTCACACAAGTATGAAGCGGGGAAGGTCATTTCGGCTCGTTCGTTGCTGATGGTTGCAACGGCCCAACCTGCACCACTCAGTCGATAACTAAAGCGAATCATTGACATTCAGGATCACACGAGACAGCACCTGAAAACTAGCCTTCTTAACTTCCGCGCCAGTTGACGAAACCAGCGATTTCACTCAAGTCCCTGAAATCAGGCACGGTGTGGTGCGGTCTGCCAAGGGTGGGGTTCGATCACAGGTTGGGTTTCTCGCGCCCAAAGCACAGTCGGATCGCTTCCCATTTCCTTTGCGATTTCCATGACTCTCGCAGCATTAACACGGCGCTTCTTAGGGTCATCTGGATGCTGTTCCCAAATGCGTTCGTCCATTGGAACTGACACGAATGAGTATTCGAACGTGGTTCGCCTCAGACGGACGCTGATGCTGTAAGTTTTCTTTTCTTCCATGCCGCTATCGTAAGGGAAACTGTTAACTGTTCAAAACAGGCAATTACACGTTTTGACCGCTGGTCAGTGTCCCTCGATTTCTGGCTAATTCTTAGCAATGGGTTCGGCTTGGAGTACCACAAACGGCGCATACTGCCGTGTCCAGAAAGGCGGGATTGGCAACATGGGCATGCTCGTAACCTTGTACGTGTAGTCGTCTACGTGAATCCTGCTGATAAGCCAAAATGGCCCGCGCTTCTGCTCGCACTTGCCTGCGATTACAGCTCTTGCCATCTCCTCAATTTCGGTTAGAACGTCCTTCTCGCCTTTGCGGTAGCGGCGCTCCCATGGAAATTCCCAATAGGCGCGGGGCGCAAAGGCGAAGGTGTATAGCTCGAAGTCGTCGGCGAGGACATTGAAAGAAGCGGAAACGGGATTGGTGGGTTTCACGCAGATTACGGTTCCGACGGATACTTGGCTCACATTTACGGTCGCAGTGCCTGATGGAAGCTCGTCCACCAGACGCTGAAAAAGTGCCGTGATTTCAGAGAGCAACTGATACACGATTGGGAATTGTATCCCTTAACTGTCGAAACCAAGGCGATCGCGCTCAAGTGCCGCAATTCCACTTGAGTGAAATGGGATGTTACGCCAGCTTCGTGGACGAAGAGAGGTAGTCATTCTTGACTCGGTGCCAATCATTGAGTAAAGCTTCGCTATCGATTCGGCGCTTTTTGGCTTGCAGCACGTCAATCATCGATCTGAGACCCGCCTCTACTTCTTCTGCCAGACGCTTCTTGTATCCATCGCTATTGGCTTCCCGCCACCATTCTTCGGGAATACCAATCTCCACTTCGATCCAATCCTTTTTTCGTCGAGCTTTCTGCGCTCCTCGAATCTGCCACATCTCCGTGTATCTATGAATCTTTCCGTCAATCCTCAGCAAAAATGCAAACTCTCTGACATCGGGTGAATAGTCGCCTGACCAAAGATTGAAGGCGTCTCTGAGTTGCTGTTCTTGATGCCGAGCCGCTTCTGGGTGATCTGGCCCGCCGACTTGGGCTCCAAATCTGAAACTATTCATCGGACATATGATAATCCGAGTCGCAGCGCAAGCTTGGTTGACGAAAACAGATGGGATGAGAAGGCCGGTCGAAGGATGGCAACAAGAGCGACCGGATCGATGCGCGCAAGCTGGCCGAGTTGTTACGCGGCAACCAACTCCATCCCGTGTACCACGGAGAGCATGGGGTTCGCACCTTGAAGAAACTGGGCGAAGTTATCTGACCATCACCCAAGATGTAACTCGGGTAATGAATCGCATCAAAGCTCTGTATCGCAGTTGGGCATTCCCTGCGCTGGCGCAACCGTCTACGCTCCACATCATCGCGCCGAGTGGCTGGCTAAGATTACGGAACCAGAGTTCGGGTACGCGCCCAACGGCTCTATCAGCAACTGGATTTGTTGCAACCGGTGCGGCTGGAAGCGCGACGCGAGCTACTGGCAGAGAGCCACAAACATTCAGGCGTCAAGTTGCTGCGCCAGATTCCTTCCATCGGTCCGATTCGCTCGGCCTGCTGGTGGCCTTGCTGCAGACCCCGCACCGTTTCCGTACCAAGCGCCAACTATGGGCCTACAGTGGCTTCGCCGTCGAGACCCACGACAGCGGGGAGTACCGCTCGGTGCGCGGCAAACTGCAACGCAACCGCGAGCGCATGACGGTACGCGGTCTGAATGACAACCACAATCGAGAGCTGAAGAATCTGTTCAAGAGTGCTGCGGTATCGGCCAGCACACGTCCTGGCCCTCTGCGCGACTTTTATGTGGCTCGGGTAGAGAAAGGAATGCGGCCGACCATGGCCCGTCTCACCTTGGCTCGGAAGCTGGCCGCGATCAGTTTAACCATTTGGAAGAAAGGGGTGGACTTCGACGCCAAACAATTAGATCAGCAAGCAGCTTGAGCATCTCTGAGGAACAGGCTTTTCCATCTCTGCGGTGTACTCCGGTGGTGGGCAGTTGGGTTCTGCAGATGCTCGGTTCGAGGGCGAGTATCAGTCAATGAGATCGGCCCTGTGTGCTTCGGCACCGAGTCACCCATTACACGCTATGCCCCCTCGGATAACCCGAAATAGCGATAGGCCACGAGCCTCGGATAGAACCATGGTTAACATTCGTCCTGCTTGCCGCGTCTTGCACACTCGAGCCTTGCCACCAAGCAGCAGAGAAAGCTTACGAGATGGACAACAAGCCGAACGTCTTCGGAGGTAACGAAACCAAGTGGGCTGGATCTCGAGAAAGAACCTCGATCCTCCGGTCGAGGCGGAGCTTTTTTCTTGACATCCCTTTTTATAGAACTCATTGACCCCGAGGTGCGCCTCTCCGTGGAGTGGCTGCACTGCCCGGATCCTCCGTGCATCAAAACCTGGAAAAGAAGTCTGCCATCCTGTCACGGCAGAGGCAGCGGGTTCGTCTCCGTCGCCGCTGCCAATTTGGTGAAACTCGTGCCCTCCCGGACCGCTCGTTTGGAGTTTTTTCGGTTTTGGCCGAGTTCGCAGGCCGGCCCACTCCAGAGAAAAATTTAAGGAGCCAGCGGGCAACTCGGCAACCCTTCGCCGCTTCTCACCCGGCAGGTATCAATGTGTTTCAATGTATTCTCCGGGCACGACTTAACCTTGCTTTCACGCACCTAAGGGCCTAAAATAAGAAGACGAAGGTTGTCTTGGCAGGAGTCCCTCTCATGTTCCGGGTTGATTCGTTTCAAAAGGCTTTTCGAATTTTGCTCATTTCCTCTCTGAGCCTGACGGCTAGCGCTGTCCTGGCTCAAGATCAGAAGGAAACCCCATCCGACCCCTTGGCTCAGCCCGAGCAAAAAGCCGCCCCGAAAGACGATAAAGCGGCTGTAAAAGACGACAAAGCTGCTCCGAAAGATACCGCGCAGGCGCCCGACGCTGTCGATCCGTTGAAGCGTCCGATTGATGCCAAGCGCCGCAAGCAGCAGATGAAGGACTTCAAGAAAGAAGTCAATCCGACCTACCGCAAGTGGCTGGACGAAGACGTCATTTACATCATTACCGACGAAGAACGCCAGGCGTTCAAGCAGCTCTCAAACGACGAAGAGCGCGACAACTTTATCGAAGCCTTCTGGCAGCGCCGCGATCCCACGCCCGACACCGAAGAGAACGAATACAAAGAAGAGCACTACCAGCGCATCGCCTACGCCAACGAGCACTTTGCCGCCGGTGTTCCGGGATGGCGCACCGATCGCGGACGTATCTATATTGTGTTCGGCAAGCCGGACGAAATTGAGTCCCATCCTGCCGGCGGAACGTATGAGCGCCCGATGGAAGAGGGCGGCGGCGAAACTTCCACCTTCCCGTTTGAAGATTGGCGCTATCGCTACATCGACGGCATCGGCCAGGAAGTGATCGTGGAATTCGTGGATACCTGCCAGTGCGGCGAGTATCACATGACGATGGACCGGTCTGAGAAAGACGCGCTGCTCATGACTCCGAACGCGGGCCTCACCATCTGGGAACAGATGGGCATGGCGAACAAGTCGCAACGCTTCGCCGGTAACGGTTTGGAGCGCTTAGGTACGGGTCCTGAGAGCAGCATGTTGCAAACCAAGGAATTTGATCGCTTGGAGACCTTCGCGAAGTTGCAGCAGGCTCCGAAGATTAAGTTCACCGACCTGGAAGAGTTGGTCAATTCGAAAGTCATCCTCAACCCGATGCCTTTCGATGTCCATGTCGATTACGTGAAGGTCACGAGCGATACTGTCCTGGTTCCCATCGTGATTCAGATGAAGAACCGCGACATCACCTTTGTGAATAAGGACGGCGTGCAGCGCGGGACGGTTAACATCTTTGCCCGTCTCTCGACGCTGACCGGCAAGATCGTTCAGACCTTCGAAGACACAGTGCAGGTGGACGTGCCAGCGGAACTGCTGCCGCGCACCGCCGAGAATGCTTCGGTGTATCCGAAGGCGCTACCGTTGAAGCCCGGCCTCTACAAGCTAAACATCGCGGTTAAGGATGTGAATGGCGATCGCAAGGGCGTATGGAGCCGCAGCATTCAAGTTCCCAATTTCACCGACGACAAGCTTTCGACCTCGAGCCTGATCGTTGCTGACCTGATGGAACCTGTTCCGACCAAAGCGATCGGCAGCGGCAGCTTCGTGATCGGCACGACCAAGGTGCGCCCACGCGTGGCTCCCGCCGATGGCAAGCCGGCGCTGTTCAAGCGCGAGAAAGATCAGAAGCTCAATTTCTGGATGCAGGTTTACAATCTCGGCGTGGACGAGAAGACGCACAAGCCTTCGGCCACCTTCGAATACCAGATCACGAACGTCGCCACCAACAAGCAGATCATTGAGAAGACCGAGACCACGGACACGATGGGCAACATCAGTGATCAGGTCACGCTGCAGAAGTCGATAGTCTCTGCGAATCTGCAGCCCGGCATCTACAAAATTCACATCAAGGTCAACGACAACATTTCGAAGCAGACCGTTGATCCATCTGCCGTATTTGCAGTAGAGTAACTCCCTGTATCCCCCAGGGGTGGGACTACATTGAAGGTAGGCAAGCTCGCAACTTGGGCGCTCTTGTTCGGACTGACGCTTCCGGCGTTTGCAGTTGAACGCTCGGGCGCGATCTCCGGATACGTTCGCAATGGCACCGGCACCCCGCAGATGGGTGCTGTCGTGCAGATCCTCGGAGCGGCGAACCACACCTTGACAGTCTTCACGGATGCGGCTGGATACTACACGGCCGCCGGTTTGCTCCCCGGCCTATACACGGTCAAAGTGACCGCTCCTTCGTTTCTTCCCGCCCTGCGCGAAAAAATTGGATTGAAACCCGGCGCCAGTTTGAGCCTCAACATTACGTTAAGCACGCTGCTCGGCGTGATGCAGCTTGGCCCAGTGCGCAACCTTCCCGACGACGATGATTGGAAGTGGACGCTACGCTCCGTCGCCAATCGGCCGGTGCTTCGCGTATTCGACGATCCGACGGAGAAGGAGCATCACGAGGTTCGCGGGTCGCTGTCCTTCCTCGCTGGATCGACCGCGGGCGGTTACGGTACCGGATCGGACATGAGCACAGGCTTCAACCTGGAGCGCTCGATTTTCTCGGACGGACACCTGGCTTTTAGTGGAAACGTCGCCTACGGCTCGGCGCTTCCCGCGGCTGTATTCCGCACAAAGTACACGCACCAGATGATCAACGGATCGGCTCCGACGATGTCGTTGACGGTGCGCCGATTTGCGCCCTCCGATCCGAATTTGCACAATGCCGCCTTGCAGGCGATCTCGCTCTCCGCTGGAGATGACATTGCTCTCGGCGATATTCTCGAGATCAAGTTCGGCAGCGAGCTGCAGACGATTCAATTTCTCGGCCATCTGAACGCCTTCCGCCCCTATGGCTCGGCCGATCTCCATCTTTCACCGAACACGGTGGTTGAGTACGCCTATTCGACCTCGCGTCCCGATGGGCGCGATGAAAAAGGATTCGATTCTGCCCCGGCCGATATGAGCGAATCGAATCCGCGAGTGAGCCTTTTGGGCTTCTCGCCGCGGATGGAAAACGCCCACCACCAGGAATTGAGCGTTTCGCAGCGAATGGGGAAGACGAATGTCCAGGTCGCGATGTATTCGGATCGCATTGGCGACCCCGCACTAACCGGCGCGGGAGAGGTTTCCGCGGTGGGTGGAGATCTGCTGCCTGACGTCTCCTCGGGAACATTCAACTTTGCCGGTCCGAATCTCGAAACCAGTGGCATGCGGGTAGTCTTGCAGCATAAGTTCTCGTCGGATCTCACGGCGACCTTGGATTACGCGTACGGCGGCACGCTGGATCTCTCTCATCCCGATGTTCCGCTGGCCAGCGCCCAGCAGTGGATCACCACGGAGCGCCGTCACGCCGTATCCGCCAAGTTGGCTGGCAGTGTTGCAAAAACGCACACGAACTGGATTGCCTCCTACCGGTGGATCAACGGCGCAGCAATCACTCCTGTGGATATGTTCAACAGCTCGGCAGGGCAGAGCGATCCGTTCTTCAACGTCTTTATCCGGCAACAAATCCCCAGTTTTGGGGGCCACATGGAAGCGATCATCGACATTCGCAACCTGCTGGCACAGGGATACGTTCCCGTCCTCGGCCAGGATGGCCAGACTGTGTACCTGGTCGACTCTGCCCGCTCCATCCGCGGCGGGGTTTCGTTTAACTTCTAACTCCCTCTTCCGGTCTGAAGTTTCGTGTTTCGGGTTTCAGTCTTCGGGACGGGCAGTCCCAGCAAATCCGCCTGATTTTTCACGAAAAGTAACCGTACCGATGGTGACCATCGTCACCTGTTCATGCTGCATGGAATGGTGTTTGCAGGCGGAGGTCGCAGAATGCGGTTCATGCAGGGCTGAGGGGCGCCGCTTGTTACCTCATTTGCAAAATCTATGGTAACTATCGATAACTCTTTGGTTGACTCTTGTCGAACGCTTTGATTATGTTCTTAAGCAGACAAAAATAAAGCGGGCGGGGCTGAGCATTCTCTTTTCAGTGCAAGGAATTGCAACTTCCCAGAGCGGTAATGACATCAGCCTGATCTCCCGCAAGCAACCGTAACTCCCCTAAAAACTTGGATTCAGTTTTAAGGAGACATAATGAGAGCGCGCTTTCTAGTCGTGTTTCTTCTTCTGGCCGCGGTGAGTTTGTCGGCACAGACCTTCCGCGGAACGATTCTGGGGACGGTCACTGACCCCTCCGGCGCAGTCGTATCCGGCGCAAAGATTACGGTGAAAAACACCGGCACGGGCCTCGAGCGTTCCACCGAGACCAGCGGTGACGGAAGCTATTCGGTTCCCGAGCTTCCCATCGGCACGTATAACGTAACGATCACGCAGGCGGGCTTCCAGACGTTCGTTGCCACCGGAGTGACGGTTGACGTCGCTTCACAACGCCGCGTGGATGGCGCCCTGAAGACGGGTGAAGTTTCCACCAAGGTCGAAGTTTCCGCGGACCAGTTGCCGCTCGTTGAGACCACCACCAACACACTGGGCGGCGTTCTGACGGCAGAGACCGTTAAGGAAATGCCGGTCAACGGCCGCGACTATACCAAGCTCATCTACATGAACCCTGGAGTTTCGGGTTCACCCGACCAGATTTCTGACTCGCCGGGTTCTTACGGCGAGTTCTCGATGAACGGTGCCCGTGGCCGCTCCAACAACTACCTGCTTGACGGTACCGACATGAACGACGGTTACCGCAACGATCCGGCCATCAACCAGGCCGGTGTGTTCGGAACGCCGTCCACCATTCTTCCGATTGACGCCGTCGCCGAAGTGAACGTGCTCTCCAACTTCCAGCCGGAATACGGCCGCAGCGCCGGTGCCGTCGTCAACATTGTGACCAAGAGCGGCACCAACGGCCTTCACGGCAGCGCGGCGGAATACTTCCGCAATAGCGCGCTGGATGCCCGCAACTACTTCAATCTGGCCAGCCAGCCGAAAGCTCAATTTCATAACAACCAGTTCGGCGCTTCGTTGGGCGGCCCGATCGTGAAAGACAAGACCTTCTTTTATGCGGATTATGAAGGACAGCGCGAACCAGTCGGAGTCGTGACTCTCGGTTGCGTCCCGGACCCAGCCCAGATCGCTGCAGATCTGACCGACCCGAGCTTTCCTGGTGCGAATCCGGTCATCACGAGTTTGTTGGCTACGCATAACCCATGGCCGACACCGAATATCCCCGGAACTTTCGGGATCGCAAGCGCGCCTCACACCGGTTCGGACACGGGTTGCAGCGGCACACCGAATGCAACTCTGGTTACGCCGTCCTATAACGACCTGACCAGCTTTATCGCGAAGTTGGACCAGAACTTCAACGCCAGCAATATCGTTACCGGCCGTTACTTCTTCGGTGACAGCATCCAATCGTTCCCTCTGGCTCTGACCGCCGGTGGCGGACCGCTGCCGGGGTTCAATACTTTCACGCCCACGCGGGTGCAGTTGGTTTCGCTGTCCTACACGCACACCATCGGTTCCAACAAGGTGAACGAACTGCGCTACGGATGGAACCGTTTTGCAGAGGGTTTCTTCCCACAAGACCAGAATTTCCATCCAAGTTCGGTCGGGTTGTGCGCCGCAAGTGATACTGCCGGTTGCTCCGGGTCGGGAGCTACCGATTCCGGATTGCCGATCATCTATGTGAACGGCACCTCGTTCGGCCAAGTGGGCGCGAACGGCAGCGTTCCCCGTCACCGTATCGATACCAACAACCAGATTCTCGACAATTTCTCTTGGAAGGTTGGCAAGCACGATGTGAAGGTGGGTGTCGATTTCCACCGCACAAGCGTCCAACAATACTTCGACAAATACTTCCGTGGACGTATCAAGTTCAACGATCTCTCGGACTTCCTGTCGGGAACGGTTCACAACGGATTCCAGTACTCCGGAGATTCCACGCGCCACACGTTCGAAAATAACTTCGGATTTTATTTGCAGGACAGTTTCCGCGTAACACCCCGCCTAACTTTGAACTATGGTCTGCGATGGGATTACTACGGCGTAGTCGGCGAAAAGAACAATCTGCTCAGCAACATCACCTCGGAATCGCCTTCGACCGGAACCGGAACATTCACCCTGACTCAGGTTGGACAGCCAGGATTGAGCAGTCTCTACAATCCTGACAAGAAGGATTTCGCTCCTCGTATCAGTGCAGCTTGGGATGTGACCGGAAAAGGGAAGACCGTGGTACGTGCCGGATTTGGCATGTTCTATGACGCATTTTCTCAGGACATGGTTCTGGGCCACTTGCCTTATCCGACGTTCTTCGCGCCTGGACCCGCGTATAACCCGGTGGGACCAGCCGCGACTCAAATCGTTTCTGCGGTTGCTAACGGTACTCTGAACCCCGGCCAACCGATCTACGATTCGCCGGACTGCCTCAGCTTCGAGTGCGATGTGTTCTCGTTCGATCGCAACATCAAGACTCCTTACATGGAGAACTACAACCTGAACATCCAGCAGCAGCTCGGCAGCAAGACCGTGTTGCAGCTGGGTTACGTGGGTTCGCAAGGGCACCGGTTGTGGCACTTCTTCGATATCAACCAGCCGAGCAGCGCGACCATTAACGCTTGCGATCTCGGCACGCTGCCCGCTTCCACGGGATGCAGCGCCGGCACGATCCAGGACTTCGGCCAAGCCAATCGCCCATTCGGCGGATACGGAGTCGGCAACCCGTATGGCGCGTACTACGTGATGCGGGAAAACTCCACCGGCAAATCGAACTACAACTCGCTGCAGGCTAGCCTTCGCGTTACCGGCTGGCACGGAATCACGTCGTTCGTGAACTACGTCTATTCGAAGTCGTTGGATAACTCGAGCGACGGCGAAGACTTTGAACCGAATGCCGCCCAGCCGCAGGACAGTACCAATCCTCAATTTGAATACGGGCCGTCCAATTTCAATCTGCCGCAACGTTTCACCTGGAACTTCGCGTATGAGTTGCCGAAGCAGGGCGGAAGCTGGCAGCGCTTGAAGAACGGTTGGGGCATCAACAGCATCCTGACCATGCAGAGCGGACAGCCCTTCCAGTTCAACTACAACTGCGAAGACGACTACAGCGGCGGTGGCGATTGTTATGACCGTCCCGATGTCGTCGGTCCCATCGTCAAGAACGGCCGCAATCCGCGGCAGTTCATGTCGCTGGCTTCGTTCGCAGTCCCTTGCACCGTGAGTGACGCTACGGACGGTGGTGTGGCCAATGGCTTTGCCAGTGACTGCGTCGCCGGAACTCGACACTATGGCAACCTCGGCCGTAACTCACTTAGCGGACCGACGTTCAAGCAGTGGGATTTCGCCATCTACAAAACGACGATGATCACCGAGCGGTTGAACATGCAGCTCCGCGCGGACATCTTCAACCTTTTGAACCATCCCAACTTTGCCAATCCGTTCCTGCCGGCATTCATCGCAGATCCGGCTGCGAACGGGTTTGCGTTGAATAGCAACCACAGCCAAGAGCTGGGAGTTGGGAGCTACAACCTCTCGGCGACCGGTGACGTGGGCATCGGTAACCCATTCTTGGGAGGCGGCGGACCGCGTGGAATTCAGCTCGCGGCTAAGTTCACCTTCTAACTAAACATTTTTCGACTAGGCCCTCGCTCCGGCGAGGGCCTTTCTTTGTGTCCGTTAAAGCAGACGACGCTTCCCACCTAGTGATTCTGTATCAGCTCACTTATCCGGTTTTCGTAACATTTTGATACGCGCACATGAATTTCTAGTCGCTCAGCTAGAATTCCCGCCCTCAGCCGTTTCTCAGGAGGAACAGCTATGAAGCGACTCTCACTTATCGTGGTCGGACTCGGTATATGTGCTGCTGCCACGATCTCTCTTGTTGGATGCACCAGTCCTTCGGTCACAACGACGTCTTACGTCAACGCCCAAGTCGGAACGACGTCCAGTCAGATCGCCGATCCCACAGCCCAAACAACAATCGATGCCGGGAGCGGTGATGCAACTGGGTGCTTTGCTGATGACGGGCCTCAACCGCTTGCGTCTCCTGCCGTGTTCGGTTGGTTTGCATACGGGACGTCGCCTCAGGTAGGCCAATGTAATTTTCCCGGTTTTGCGAGCAGTACGTGGTATTACGTCTTTTATTCCGCAGCTTGCGCCGGGACCGGGCAAACCCCCTCATGGCAGGGGTATCTAACGGGCGGCAACGTGAGCAAGACCGTTTGCACCATCCCCGACTACGATGCTGCTGGATCGAGCAGTCATTTCGCCATCACGGGATCGCTGCCTTCGACTGTTACGATCAACGGAACTGGGCTAACCACGACATATGGTATGCCTCAGCTTCTTGTTTTCAGTCCCACACTTTCGCTTGAAGCAACCGTCAACGCAAGTTCCGTCGCAACGGGGGGTACGAGCGCTACATTTTCTTTTCCTTCACTCACAGCGGGAGGAATGCATATGCTCGCTGTGAAGAATTTCGGACCCTCTGGAGAATATTCGGTCGCGGATATGACTTACTTCAATCTCGGGACAGCCACGACTCTTTCAAGTGCGTTCGGTGTCGACGCAGTTGATATCGCTAAGAATCAGGATGTCTGCAATCCCAAGACTGGAGTATGTACACCCAGAAACAGCACATACACCGTGCCGATTGTTACCCAGTACTACTCGAATAAGGTAACGACTTGGATATCAGGGGGAGCCTCTGTCACCGTGGGAAGCGATCCAGTGGCGGTTAAAACATATGGGCAATATGTTCAAACCGTCGGAGCGGGCAACGGGCAGTACACGCTTTCCGGCCCCGCATCAGCCATTGTCGCAAATTCGGCATCCAGTTCGGTCAGCCTCGTCAGTTTTAGCAGTGGGAGCGCTACAAACCTGACAGTAGGGGCACAGCCCCTAGCGGTTGCTGTGAATGCTGCGGGAACCTATGGATACGTCGCAAGTTATGGAAACGGTAGTATGGCGGAAATCAACCTTTCAACGAAAACCGTGAGCCGCACTATAACTGGCTTATCAGGCGCCCAGAGCGTCGCTATAGATCCGAGCGGCTCTTATGTTTGGGTTGGAGGATCGAATAGCCTTTATAAGGTAAGCGTCAGCACCTTCGCTCTGGTGAGCAGCATTGCCGTTAGTGGAAACGTGACATCAATGGCAGCCAGCAACGCTCAAAACGAACTGGTCTACACATTGGTTCAAAACTGCTGTTCATCATCAAGTAACTATGTCGCGAACGAGCTGAAGTTAAGTAATCTCACTACGCCTGGGGCTTATGCTCAGGCAAATGCACTTGCCTATGCTCCATATACCATGAATGGCACGTTACCAACGGCTGCCACAATTCCTACAGCAACTGCTGTTAGCGCTCAATTCGGGAATGGCATTGCGGCTTCGTCGACGCCAACGGGGTTTGTGGTCTACGACGTGGTCAGTCATCAACAGTTGATGGCTGGAACAACTCCCACTCCAGTACGCGGTATCTCCAGCGATCCTTCAAACACCATGGTGTACTTCACCTTGCCGGACAGCAACGAGTACATTTCTGTCGCTATGCCCTAGCCTCGCAGTGTTCAAGTTCTAACTGGAGCCTGATCTAAAACTGAAAAGCCCCTGCTTCGGCAGGGGCTTTTTGTTGCTTGAATGAATTGCGTTTCTAGTGGCGTCCGACGACGACGATCATGAAGCTTCCGGGCTTTGCTTGGGGACGGCCTGTTGCGCCGGGCTTCTGCTCTTCGAACTCGGCTGTCGGCAGATAGACCTTGTGCGTGTTGGGATCGACGTCCATCGTTCGGGCGCCGGGAGCTGTGGTCACCGTCTGCACGATTTCATATTTGCCGGAGACGTCGCCTGCAATTTCGAGCTTTCCATCACGGCAGCTTGCGAATGCTTCCGCACCGTCGAACTTGGTGGCGTCCACGCCTGCGCCGATGGGGAGATCGGAAATCACTTTGCCGTTCTCCGCGCTCATCACGATCAGCTTCTGCGGATTGCGGCATCCGACGAAGAGAAGCTTTTTCTTCCTGTCCATCGACATCCCTACGGGTGAGCCTCCGGGAGCGACGGACCAATGCGCCAGCACCTTCCGCGATTTCATGTCGACGACGGCGACTTCATTCTTGTCCACGAGATTCACATACACTTTGCCTGCTTCATCGGAGACGAGAAACTCGGGCTTGCCTCCTAATGCGATCGGCGGATCGAGGCTGCCGGTCTTCGGATCGACATCCGGCTTGAGGGTCATCAGCACTCCGTCGTCGCCGGAAACCGCGAGTACGAGTCCGCTGGTTTCATCGAAGATAATGCCGTCGGCGTCCGCATTCGCCTTGATGCTGCCCAACACGGCGTTCGTATTCAGATCGAAAATTACGATTGCGCCTTCGCCATCGGTGATGAATCCTCGCCCGACCTTCGGGACCAGCGCAACTCCGTGATTATGTTTCTGCCCTGGAATGTCGGCCAGCACTTTGCCGGAATCGGAATCGATCACCATGGTGTGCGTGCTTCGCGGAACGTAGAGGCGATGATTGGTGGCATCGACAGTGACGTAGTCCCATCCACCCTCGCCGCCGATGTGGAAGGTTTTTTCGACGGCCCAGCCAGTCTGGGCCGCCGCTGGCCCGGTGAAAGAGAAGGGGATGAGGGTAGCGAGACCGAGCAAAGTTCCCGAGATAAGTTTCTTACGTGCGCGCATGAGTCCTCCAGGATTTTCCGCGCAAGCATACACCGCGAGTCTGAAGGGAGTCTGAAGGGGCCTGTTCCTCGGCTGAGTGGTTTCGATCCGCACATGAAATTCACAGGGAAGGTGTGACATCTGACCTTGCCCCTCGCCCGAACTTTACGTAATGATCGCCGTGCGGGCAGGCGTCGCGCCGGCAGTTGGTGAGTTGCTAAGATGCCTGTTTTCAATATTTTGCCCGCAACTCATTGCAGCCCAGGAATTTAGAATCCAATTTTCGCTAAATGGATGATTTCAAAGATTCAAGGGGAGGGGGGGTGGGGGTACTACTTAGTAATAACTTCCCAAAATCGAACTGGAATCCAAATTCTCACGACGTTTCCTGAAAATAATCCGTGCACAAATTTAGACGTCGAATCCGCGCGCAACTCCGCTGGTCCACCGTCTTTCGTGACCTCGTGGCGTGATTACGCCGATGCTACCCTGCATTGGTTCGCCCTCCCCACTCGTACTGCCCGGAGACTTCCATGCCTCGCACCCTATCCATGAAAGCTTGCGCCATTTTTGCGTTTGCCTCGTGCCTCGCAGCACCCTTGTTTGCGCACCACGTGCAAAAAGGACAAACCGCCACGATGCCGATCACGACGTCGTCCGCGAAAGCGCGCGCGCTCTACAACAAGGGCATGGAAGATTACGAGAATTTGTACCTGGAGCGCTGCAATGAACAGTGGCGCGAAGCTGTAAAAGAAGATCCCAACCTCGCGGTCGCGTGGGCTTGGATCGCGTTCAATAGCGGCAATCCCCAGGAGATCAGCGCTGCTCGCGCAAAGGCCAAAGAGATTGCTCCACGACTAACGCCAGGTGAGCAGTTGATGATTGCGTGGATTTCGAAAGTGCAGGACGGCGATTTCCTCGGCGGCATCACCGCGATGAACGACATGCTGGAAATGTATCCGCGCGACAAGCATCTGCTTTATCTTGCGGGTAACTGGTTGATGGGAGAAAACGGTACCGAGCAGGCGCAGCACATGATGGAAAAAGCGCTCGCCATCGATAAGAATTTTCCGGCGGCGCTGAACGATCTTGCTTATGTCGAGGCACGCAACCGGGAGTTTGCCAAGGCATTCGAAGCGATGGACCGCTACGTTGTCCTGCTGCCGAAGGAGCCCAATCCACAGGATTCTTACGGCGAGTTGAAGCGAATGGCTGGAGACTTCGACAGTTCGCTGGCGCACTATCGCGCCGCACTGAAGATCGATCCGGACTTTATTACATCGCAACTTGGCCTCGGCGATACTTACGCGCTGATGGGAAATCAGGAGCAGGCGCGCATTGAATACGATAAAGCGATCCGCTTCGCGCACACTGAAGCCGACCGCCTGACATACGGCATGCAGAAGGCGATGACGTATGTACGAGACGGAAACTTCGTGCAGGCGGACAAGGAATTTTTGACGATCGCGGAAAACGCGCACGCAAAAGATCAGGACTTGCAGGAAGCACAGGCGCTCCGGCACATGGCGGAATACCAGCCCGATGACAACCTCGCGCTGAAGCATTTGAAACTTGCGGAAGAATCGCTGAGCCACCGTTCGACGATTTCTGCTTCGGATCGCGACGAAGAGTTGTCTCGCATTTTGCGAAATCGCGCCGTGCGCGCGGCGCTGGCGCGCAATCAGCCGCTGGCCGACCGCTCCATTCAAGCCTTGGAAACAATGGCGAATGGAAGCCGCAACCGCGTGATCCTCAGTTCGTATCAGGGCGCGCTCGGAAGCTTGCTCATCCAGCAGCGGAAGTTTGAAGATGCGATCCCGCACCTTGAAGAGGATGAAGACAATCCGTTCACTCTCGAGTTGCTGGTTCAGGCTTACTATCAGACCGAGAAGACGGACAAGCTTCACGAGACCGAAGCGAAACTTCGCAGCACCAACGTGCCGACGATGGAGCAAGCTTTGGTTGTTCCTGCAGCCCGGGCGAAACGTCCAATCATCTAACGGACTCGGAAGGGAAGCGCTCGCCTCGTTGTGATCAGGGATGAGGCGCCTTGCCTTCAATCACGTCCGCATCGGGAGTTTCTAGAACGCGTGCGTAATTTGTGACGCCGCTGCGAATTCCGCATTAATCCATTCCTCATGGTGTACAGTATGGGTCCGAAAGCTCTTCTATGAAGACCGATACCGAACGCCGCTCCGGAACAAGAATTTCAACCAGCGTGCCGACGCGAGTGCGTACGGCGGAAGGCGAACAGACTGCACAGACCCGAGACGTCAGCGCGAACGGTGTTTTCCTGTACACCAAAACCCGAATGGAAAAAGGCGCCGAGGTGGAACTGGTGCTGATCCTACCTCCAGAGCTGACGATGGGCGAGAAGTGCTGGGTCTGCTGCCAGGCGACAATCGTGCGGGTTGAAGAAGGGCCGGAATTTGGCGTGGCGGCCCAGATCCGCAAGATGGACATTCTTCCGGAAATCGCCGTCTGACGGGACTTTCAGAGGCAATTCCAGATCTGGGAAGGCCCGGAAAAATCTTCCCGAAATGCCTTGGGCCCATTGCGTTCCGGCCTACTTTCTCATTAAAATTCCCAGCATCTTGTGAAAAAAGGCTTCCAATTGCATGATCTCCGGTGCAATAATGGCGGCCCTACAATTGCTCTGGCCAATTTAAGGTCTAGGCGGGCCCAGGTATATGTGGATTGAAAAACTCGCGGCTGGTGTGGTCGAGGTGCAGACGCCCATCGGACCGCGATATGTAATTCCGTCATTCTTGCAGCGCTTGTATCTGATGTGGATGTTTCGCAATTTTCCCATCCTTCCACACGCAGTATTGAGCACGCGGCAACAACGGCTGATCGATCGGATGTGCAGTGAGCAGAGCTTCGCGTGGCGGGCTTATGCAAACGGCATGGACGAAGCTCCGGTGATCGGCACGATCGAGCGTCGCCCGCCGGCGGCTGCGGAAACAGTGACATCGCGGCGTCCAGCAACGAGCGACTCGGGAGCATTAGCTGCGGAAGTTCGACAGCGTTCTTAAAGGCACACGTCTGAGAAGGGAACAGCGTGCAATCTTCGCGCGCGTTTCTAAGAGTGCGTGCGTTTCCTGAGAAGAGTAACTCATCCTTGCGTAGTGGCTCGGTTTGAATCTTTCTTCGCGACTTTCTTTGCAGCCTTGCGAATTTTGGAATTCTTTGGCGCTTGCTTGCCTGGACACAAATGGCTTAACCGCGGAGGGCGCGAAGAATTGCCGCAGAGGGCGGAGAGAAATTCAAATTGAACAGCACCCATTGCCGGGCGGTCGCGGAGCGCTTGCGGATGCTATAATTTTCGTTTCGTCCCACCATGCCAAACCCCACCGTGGGCGCGTAGCTCAATTGGCAGAGCAACTGACTCTTAATCAGTAGGTTGAAGGTTCGATTCCTTCCGCGCTCACCACTTTCAATGGTTTAGCTAGCTTTGCGCTCTGCTTGCGCTCCGTTAAGAGCCAATCCAACGATTTTCCCTTGGGCTACCGCCATTTCTGCGGTTGCCGCATCCCCGTAGATATTCATCGTTGTGCGGATGTCAGCATGACGCATTAGCTTTTGCTGCACACCCACCGGAGTGCCCACGGAGTCCAGCCAACTACGGTATGTGTGCCGGAGGCTATGCGTGCCAAGTCCTCCGATACCGGCTGCCTTCTGGTAAACACCCCACACTTGGTCATAGGACCACGGTAGCCGCCCAACCTAACCGTTGCTCAACCCGACAACCTCCCGCACATCGGGCTAGTGGGAGATACCTACACGATCACCGTGACCGGCGAGCAGACTGCCGGACGCTTTTGCGTCATCGACATGCACATTCCGCCTGGCGGCGGTCCGCCGCCTCAAAGGAGCGGACTCCGTCTTCTGGCTTGTGCCGCCGGACCCCAAGGCTCAGAGCCTTGAGAAGGCTCACGTCGACTTCACCCGGCCAGCATGCGATGCCATCCGAGCTCAGGAAGTCAAAAGGATCGTCGTCGTCTCAGCCCTGGGCCGCGGCTGGTCCTAGCACCCGGGTTTTGTGTCCGCTTCGTTGGCGATGGATGACCTGATCATGAGCACGGGGATCAACGCCCGCGTGTTAGCAATGCCGTCATTCATGGACAACCAAGACGGTGACGCGAACGCCGGAGTCCAGTTCTCCCACGAGCTTCCGGCTGTGGTGCGAGGAGGTGCTGAAACCCGGGGTTCTCGGGTAGTTATGAAAAAGTGCGCTGCGTTTACTCTGATTTCGCCGTACCCACACGGATTCGGTCTTTTTTTGAAGGATAAGGAAGTGAGCCTTGGATATGAGCACGATGGCTTAATGGTTTCGGATTTGCTTGACGACTGTTCGCGCCTTCTTTGAAGCGTTCTTCTCGGTGCGTCGTTGTGTCGATTCACGCACAACTAACTCTGACTGCAACACCAGAGTTTCCGGCTTT
The DNA here is from genome assembly GCA_963819455.1 of uncultured Acidobacteriota bacterium. GTDB lineage: Bacteria > Acidobacteriota > Terriglobia > Terriglobales > Acidobacteriaceae > Sulfotelmatobacter. Next base: position 849,534 of record CAWFWF010000001.1, on the reverse strand, counting down.
AGTGGCGTTTTCGAGTTCAGAATGCGGAGCGCAATTCGGGCAGCTTCTTCTCCGATTCTCCGGCTGTGTTGATCGATGCTCGAGAGCGGGACACGCAGCGAATCATCGTAGTGGAGATTTCCGCAGCCAACGACGGCCAAATCCTCTGGGATCCGTACTCCCTCATCCAGCGCATAATTCATGGCGCCCATCGCCAACGGATCGTTGAAACAAAATAACCCGTCAGGTCGGGGCTCAAGTCTCAGGAGTTGGCGCATGGCATCTGCACCGCCCTGCTTCGTTCCTACGTCTCCTTTGCGTTGCGTGATGACGTAGGCATCAGTAATCTTCAGCCCTGCTTGCACGAGGGCGCGTCTGTATCCTTCCATTCGGCGGATCCCAGGGCTTGTCTCCGGCCCGCGGATATGAGCGATTCTCTTGCAGCCGATATCGATCAAGTGCCTGGTTGCGAGCATCCCAACGGATTCATCATCTACACCGACGAAGTTCGCCGAAAGGCCAGGCAAGCATCGATCGATCAATACATACGGAATGTTCTGCTTTTCGATGCGAAAAAAAACATCGACGGTCGTACGGCACGATGCAATGATTAAGGTGTCGAGCCGGCGTGCCAGCAAGTGATTGATTTCCACTTCCTCCAGGTCCGGATCTTCGTCAGAGGAGGAAACGATCAGATAGTAGCCGCTTTGTCGCAAGACTTCGGAGAGAGACTTGGCAACTTCCGCAAAGAAGGGGTGCAGCAGATCAGGAACGACCAAGCCCACAAGATAAGAGCGTCCGGTGACCAGGCTGCGCGCGGCAAAGTTAGGACGATAGTCCAACTCTTTCATCCGCGCGAGGACTCGCTCGCGAGTCTCGTCGCCGATGTCAGGATGGTTTCTCAGAACCTTTGAAATGGTGATCAGGGATAGTCCGAGATCCTTCGCGATGTCTTTCATTCTTACGTTCATAAGGAGGTCGTCGATTTAGTAGTTCAGATCGCCGTCCAATGAAGTAGTCCTCGAAACGTCGTCGAGCCTGCCCCTGAAAACCGTGGTTCTGCCTCGATCATCTATTATTGACATCGATAACTTTACCGATTATTTTCCACGGAGTACAGAGATGAGAGCGCTTGTGCTTCGCCAACCGGGTCAGGCCGATCTGGAGACCGTCGCCGATCCGACGCGAACAGATACGAACGTACTACTCAAAGTTCGATTCGTAGGGTTCTGTGGCAGCGATCTGAATTCATTTCGTGGACTCAATCCTCTCGTCACCTATCCTCGGATTTTGGGGCATGAGATATCGGCTACTGTCGTTGAAGACTTCGGACGCGAATCCGTATTGGCAGCGGGCACGAACGTAGCGGTCTCTCCATACACCAGCTGCGGTGAATGTTCTTCCTGTCTGCGTGGACGTCCGAACGCTTGCCAATTCAACCAGACGCTCGGTGTGCAAAGGGATGGCGCACTCACCGATTTCATCGTGTTGCCTCGAGAGAAGCTGTATCCCGCGAAGCTGACGCTGAAAGAGTTGTGTCTGGTGGAACCGCTCACCGTCGGCTTTCATGCCGTCGCACGTGGGCGTGTAACGGCCAACGACACGGTTGCGATTTGGGGTTGTGGCGGAGTGGGCCTTGGGGTTATAGCGGCCGCGAGTTCCTTGGGAGCACGCTGTATCTGTATTGACGTGGACGACAAGAAGCTCGAGCTGGCGCGCATGGTTGGCGGCGAGCTTGCTATCAATACAACGCGGGAGCCGGTACACGACCGATTGCTGGAAATGACCGAAGGCCGGGGACCGGATGTTGTCATCGAAGCGATTGGCACCGCGGCAACGTTCCGGTCCGCGGTCGAAGAAGTCGCATTCACCGGACGCGTCGTGTACATCGGATACGCGAAGGAACCGGTCAGTTACGAAACCCGGCTGTTCGTGCAAAAAGAATTGGACATTATCGGCTCCAGAAATGCTCAACCGGCGGATTTCGAGGCGGTGATTAAGCTTCTGGAGGCGCACACGTTCCCCGTTGATCAAGCCGTGAGTCTGGTTGTATCCCTCGATCAGGCAGCGGAAGCGCTGCGCTCCTGGAGCGATAATCCTGCACGTTTCAGAAAGATTATGGTCAACATGGATTGATGTTCTTCGTCGTTTGTCGTTGAGCCGCGTGATTGCCACTCGACCAGGAATTGCTGCCGAATTGAACCGTCAGAATTCGACGATGTTTCTGCAGTAGAGGCCTCGAGCAGCGGCGCCAATTTACAGCAAGACAGTGAGAAGCGGTGTACTATTCTTTTAAATGACACTCGTTACCTGTACCGCTAATCTTCTAGCAATCGTGCGATTGGCCGTCAACCGACGACAAGAGTAGCGATGATAGACTTTGCTGTCGAGCGGTTCATCGTGAAGCTCTCACCTACTCCTGCCCTCTTACGGGTCCTGTTCGTATCTCTCCTAAGCGCACCGTTATTTGCGCAATTTGTCGCGCCGGGCGTGCAGCAAATGAATGGGATGCAGGGGGACCAGCGGGTTTCCGTTTACGAAACTGCGCCGAACACCTCAGTGGTCATCGTTCACACCTTCGCCGAGGAAAAGCCTGTCAGCCTCGACCGCACGGCCCGGGTGGATCTAACGAATCTTGCGAACCATGTGGGAGGATTTCTAATCGTCCCAGGGCATGAGGCTGCTGTGTTCGTCAATACCGTCCTCGGCAAATACGTCATTTCCGTCACCGCTGTGGGATATATAAGCGGAAGTCTCGAGATTGATGTTTTGAGCCCGGTGAGGCAAGAGGTTGATATTGTGCTTCACCGCGATCCAGCCGCCGTCAACATCAATGAAGCATCAGGCCTTATGCCTGCGAAAGCGCGGAAAGAAGCGAAACGAGCTGTATCTCTTTTGAAATCTGGTGATCTTAAGAATGCCGAGAAGCGTTTGAAAGCGGCGTATGCTTCAGCACCATCGAACGCGGATCTAAACTTTCTGCTGGGATATTTGTACTTCCAGGAGAACGACTACGCGCAGGCCGGAACCTACTTGGGAACAGCCGCCAATCTCAGTCCCCACTCCGCTCAAACGCTGACTCTGCTGGGCAGAACGAAGCTAGCGTTAAAGAGTTACCCTGAAGCTCAATCGGCGCTCGAACAGGCAATTCTTGTCGATTCGGAAGATTGGCTGCCGCATAACTTATTGGCGAATACATATCTTTACCAGAGGGAATACAGCAAGGCTCGCGACGAAGCACAGATCGCCGTTGCAAAGGGTGCGAGAGCGGGAAAGAATCCTTCCAGCGCCTCCCAACTCACCCTCGGGCAAGCATTGATCGGACTTGGCAAAAAGGATGAAGGAATTTCGGCGCTTCGTGTATTCCTAAAGGAATCTCCCCCAGAAAACATGATCGAGCCAGTTCGCGCCCTGATTAAAAAGGCAGGGGAAAGCGATCAAAAACCCGCGGCAGGTTTAGCGACTACGGTGTCACCTGATCCCCTGATGGCCGCGCCGAAACTAGTACTCTCGATGCAGACTTGGCGTCCCCCCGATATCGACGATGTTAAGCCGACCCTCGAGCCTGGACTCACTTGTTCCAGGGCTGAGGTACTCGCAGGAGCGGGACAACGTGTCCAGGAGTTGGTTCGCGACATAAACCGTTTCAGCGTTGATGAGGATCTGCTCCACAAATCGCTAGACGGGGCTGGGCTTTCAACCCGTGCAGAAACGAGGAAGTACAACTATGCCGCCACAATTTCTTCGAAACCCGGTTCGATTTCAATCGAGGACTATAGCGTAGACAGAGTTCCGCAGAGTGGCTATCCGGACGGAATCGGCAGTACGGGCTTCATCACGCTGGCGCTCGTCTTTCATCCGGAGATGCAGGGAGACTTTGATTTCGACTGTGAAGGTCAATCCATGTGGTTGGGAAAACCTACATGGCTAGTCCACTTTCGCCAGCGTCCCGACCGTCCAAATCGCATACAGGACTACACCGTCGCTGGCCAGACTTATCGCGTCGACTTGAAGGGAAGGGCATGGATCTCTTCAGACACGTCTCAAATCGTTCACATTGAAGCCGATATCCTCAACCCAATGCACGATATCCAAATGCTCAGTGAACACCAAGTCGTTGAGTACGGCCCCGTGCCATTTGCAAAGAAAAACGCGACCGTGTGGTTACCAAGAAACGTGGAGATTTACTTCGACATTCACAAGCGTCGATATTACCGGCACTACACCTTCGATCACTACATGCTTTTCGACGTCGATGCATCCGATAAGGTCAAACTCCCACCAGATACGGCCACCTCACAAACCGCCCCGTCCACAGAAAATTAAGGGCTGCAGGATCCACAGAATCACCGCCTGTCCGCGCCCCGCGCGGGTTCCGGATCCGCGCCTGGCATCATCCACGGCAAAATTTTCACCGGCACACCCTGCGAGGCGCAGTAAATCGACATTCGCCGGTGTACTATTCCGTCGTGCGATAATCGGTACCTGTATCGCTACCTATGACCGCCAGGATGACCCTAGTAGAAGTCGCACGATTGGCCAAAGTGTCGACCGCGACCGTTTCGCGCGCGATCAACCGCGTTCCGTCAGTCAACCCCGTTCTGGCCAGACGCATTCGGAAGATAATTGAAAAACATGGGTACTATCCGAACACCAACGCCCGCGCGCTGGTTCGCGGTCACAGTCGTAGTCTTGGCCTGATCGTTTCCGAAATTACCAACCCTTTCTTCCCTGAGATCGTACAAACGTTTGCGAAATTGGGGGTTCAGCTCAATTACGAGATCTTGTTGAGTTCAATCGACCACGATCCACGATTACTGGAGATAGCCGCTCGGCAGATGATTGAACGTAGGGTCGGAGGCGTCGCAATTCTGACCTTTAGCGACGAGGCACCGCTCATCAAAGTTCTAACTGCGCGAAACGTTTTCGTGTTCGCGGTCGATGCCGATCCTAACGGTCCGTTGCTCAAAGCGGTTCAGATTGATTACGAGCACGGAATCCGCCAGGCTGTACAGCACTTGGCGGCCTTGGGACACCGGCGGATCGCCTTTATTGGCGGACCACCCAAGTTGAAAACTGCCGCCATGCGCAAATTCGCAGTCGAAAAATGCCTGAAGGAAATTGATTTAGGGCTTCATCCGGAACTATTCGTCGATGGGGATCACACGATCGAAGCGGGTATAAAGGCTCTGTCCGCCCTCACTGCCATGCGAGATCGCCCCTCGGCCGTGCTCTGTTCAAACGATATGACGGCCATCGGCGTAATGCGAGCGGCATTCGACCTTTCCCTCAATATTCCGCGAGACTTGTCGGTCATAGGGTTCGATGACATCCGACTGGCCCAATTCATGACTCCACCACTAACCACGGTGCAGATGTCGCAGACGGAGATCGCTACCTTGGCATTCTCAGGATTGCTCGATTCACTGGAACCATCCCGCCGTGGAAGTGAACGGCAGGTATATCCGCTTAAGACGAACCTTGTGCTTCGACGATCGACGGCGCTCGCACCCAGTTGCCTGAGGACGGAGCTGCAACCGCAAGCGAAGAAATTGATGCGGACTGAAGCCAGTTTCGAAAGAGCTTGAGGTATCTTGGTCCTTTCACAGAGGAACGGGTCCGCACGGAGTCGCGGAGAAGAGGAAAAAATGAACCTCACACTCGCTCGTAAATCACAATCGACGGTTTATTCTCCAAAAGGTCAAAGTCGATATTTTCCCGGCGACAAGAGTATTCGTTCGTCGTTGCTCACGGACATTCCTGCTTCCACATCAGAAGGCATCACTTCGTATGCGTTCATTTCTTGTCGGTCTGATTCTGATTGTTGTAGCTGCCGCGCCGAGAATGGCTGCACAGAAAGTCGAGTTGTCGATTGACGCATCCAAACCCGGGCGCGAAGATCGACCGCAATCTTTTCGGGCAGTTTGCCGAGCATCTCGGACACGGCATTTACGACGGGATCTGGGTCGGCGCCGATTCCACCATTCCGAATACACGCGGCATTCGCAACGATGTGGTTGCCGCACTGAAAGCGATTCATGTGCCGAACGTACGCTGGCCCGGAGGCTGCTTCGCCGACGGATATCACTGGCGCGACGGGATCGGGCCGCAGCGGGTCGTGAGGCTGAACCCCGACTGGGGCGGCGTGATCGAGCCGAACACTTTTGGGACGCACGAATTCATGGACTTCATCGACCAGATCGGGAGCGAGGCGTACGTCTCGGTCAACGTGGGCTCGGGCTCTCCCCAGGAAGCGTCCGATTGGCTGGAGTACATGACCGCGGCGCAGGCGACGACGCTCGAGAAAGAGCGCGCCGCGAACGGGCATCCGGCGCCGTACAAAGTCGCATTGCTCGGGCTCGGCAATGAAAGCTGGGACTGCGGCGGCAATATGACGGCTGAGTACTATCTGGACCGGATGAAGAGTTTCAGCCACTTCGTTCGCAACTACAATCCGGCGCAGCTGGAGAAAGACCAAATGCTGAAGATCGCTGTCGGTCCGGGCGGGAGCGAACAGCGCTGGACCGACTGGACTGAAACCGTCATGAAGGCCTACCAGCAACACACGTGGAGTTGGGACATCAACGGCCTTTCCATGCACAGCTACACGGTCGTGAAGTGGCCGCCAGCATTCAAGTCTGTTGGATTTCGGAGAAGACGAGTACGCGCAGATTCTCAAGACCACGCTGGAGATGGATGACCTGATCAAAAAGCATTCGGCCATCATGGACAAGTACGATCCGCAGAAGAAGGTCGCGCTGGTGGTGGATGAATGGGGCGGCTGGTATGCGCCGTTGCCCGGCAGCAATCCGGGCTTTCTCGTGCAGCAGAACAGCTTGCGCGACGCGATACTGGCCGCGCTGAATATCAACATCTTTGCCCGTCACGCCGATCGCGTGCGCGGCGCCAACATCGCCCAGATGATCAATGTGCTGCAGGCGATGATACTGACCGATCACGAGAAGATGGTGCTAACGCCGACCTACTACGTTTACAAAATGTACGTGCCATTCCAGGATTCCACATTCGTCCCGGTTACATTTGACGCAGGCAGCTACAAGCACGGCGATTTCACCCTGCCACGCGTCGATGCCATGGCTGCAAAAGGCAAAGACGGCAAGCTGTGGGTGGAGATCACGAATGTCGATCCCCATCAGGCAGCGGAGGTCGAGTTGAACGTGACTGGGATTAACGCCAAGTCTGCCTCGGGAGAGACACTCACTGCGCCCAAGGTGGACAGCGTGAACACCTTCGAAGCCCCGAACACCGTCGTCCCCAAGCCGATTTCGGCGAGGGCACAGGGCGGCAAGTTGATTCTGCAACTCGAGCCTAAGTCCGTGACTGTGGTCTCGGTCGAGCAATAACAAACTCTCGATCGCGCGGTCAGCGAATCATGAGGCCGCGCGGTCGAGACCGTAAACGTTTACGAGGAGAGTCCAATGAGGCAGTTTGCCATGAGTATCGTTTTACTGTCCTTGCTTTCGAACATTTCCTGGGGGCAAGAGTCCAACGATTTTCGTCCCGCCGAGACCAATGTGTGGGGAGCGGAATATCCCCGGGTCGATGGCGCCGGAAGAGTGCAGATTCGTGTGAAAGCGCCCGACGCCACCAAGGTCAAATTGAATTTCTGGAGTGGACCGAAAGTGGATATGGAGAAGCAGCCGGACGGATTCTGGACTGTCACCACAACTCCGCTTGTTCCCGGACTGCACTATTACACGTTGATCATCGATGGCGCGGAAGTCGCCGATACCAACAGCCATGCGTTCTTTGGCGGAAGCAAGTACGCGAGTGCGGTAGAAGTTCCGGAACCGGGTTCGACCTATTATTCGATTCAAGACGTGCCCCACGGGCAGGTGCGTGAGGTTTGGTACAACTCGAAGGTGACGGGAACGTGGCGGCACGCGCTCGTCTATCTTCCGCCCAAGTATGACGCCGAGACCAAGGTGCGCTATCCGGTGCTCTATCTCCAGCATGGTGGCGGAGAGGATGAGACGGGTTGGATCCGGCAGGGTCGCGCGAACTTCATTCTCGACAATCTGATCGCGGCAGGAAGCTGCAAGCCGATGATTATCGTCATGGCCTATGGGTATGCCCGGCGTGCTGGCCAAGCCCCGCCAGATCTGACCGGAAAGCCATTCGGCTCTCCTGAAATGTTGAAGGCGATGCAGGATATGGCTTCGGCGTTCGAAGATGACGTGACGCAGGCTCTGATTCCTTACATTGATTCGACCTTCCGAACACTTTCCGATCGAGATCATCGCGCGATGGCTGGCCTTTCGATGGGCGGCATGCAGACATTCCAGATCACGCTGAATCATCTCGATCTGTTTTCCTACATTGGCGGATTCAGTGGAGCGGGCGGGATGCTGGTGCTTGGAGATCGGAAACTGGATCCCAAGACCGATTACAACGGCGTGTTTGCCGATCCAGCCGGCGTTTGCCAAGAAAGTACACCTGCTCTGGCTCGGCGTCGGAACTGTGGAGCCCGAGAGAATGCGCGCCGGCATCAAGAGGCTGCATGACTCACTCGACGAAGCGAAGATTCAGCACGTGTTCTACGAATCGCCTGGGACCGATCACGAGTGGCAGACCTGGCGCCGCGATCTGAAGGACTTTGCACCGAGGCTCTTCTAAGAACACGACATGGCAAGGCGCGGAACGTTTACCTTCCGATCCGTCGGCGTTGCTTGAGCAAACGTTTGCTCGCCGTGCGTCCTATTCAGGATGGAAGTGGCGTGGCGTTGGACCGTCGTCGGAGGTCAGAGATGAGAATGCTACTGTCGCGAATGTCTGTTGTGGTTGCTGTCTGGTTGGCAGCGGCATGTTTGTTTGCCCAGAGCCCCGAGCGAGCTGCCTATATGAATCCTGCTCTGCCTCCACAACAGCGGGCCGAGGACCTGGTTCACCGCATGACGGTCGAAGAAAAAGTCACACAACTGGTGAACCAGTCGCGGGCGGTGCCGCGTCTGAATGTGCCGGACTACGACTGGTGGAGCGAAGCCGCTGCATGGCGTGGCCCGGAACGGAACCACTGAGTTTCCGGAACCGGTCGGCCTGGCCGCAACGTTTGATACCGATGCGATCCACCGCATGGCGATCGTGATCGGCACTGAAGGGCGGGCCAGTTACGTTCGAGGGCATGCGCGATGGGCATAGCGACATCTTCGAAGGGCTGGACTTCTGGGCGCCGAACGTCAACATCTTTCGTGATCCGCGATGGGGACGCGGTCAGGAAACTTACGGCGAAGATCCATTTCTGACGGCGCGCATGGGCGTGGCGTTTGTTACCGGCATGCAGGGCGACGATCCAAAATACTATCGTGTCATTTCGACTCCCAAGCACTACGCCGTACACAGCGGCCCCGAGTCGACCCGCCACACGGCCGACGTGAAAGTCAGCAAGCACGACGAAGTAGATACCTATTTGCCGGCGTTCCGGGCGACGGTGACGGAGGGAAAGGCCGGCTCGGTGATGTGCGCCTACAACAGCATCAACGGGCAGCCGGCTTGCGTGAACGAGTTCCTGCTGCAGGATCAGTTGCGCGGCAAGTGGGGATTTCAAGGCTATGTAGTTTCGGATTGCGACGCGGTCATCAACATTTTCCGGGATCATCACTTCACCAAGACCCAGCCTGAAGCCTCTGCCCTGGCCGTGCAACGCGGCATGGATAACGAGTGCATTGACTTCGCAAAGGTAAAGGACGATCACGACTACAAGCCGTACCTCGACGCATATAAGCAAGGAGTCTTGAAAGAAAGCGAGATTGACACTGCGCTGGTTCGGTTGTTCACGGCGCGAGTGAAGCTGGGCATGTTCGATCCGCCGGAGATGGTTCCGTACTCGACGATTGACGAAAAAGAACTCGATACTGCGGAGCATCGCGCGATGGCGCGCTCTCTCGCCAACGAATCGATGGTGCTGCTTAAGAATGACGGCACGCTTCCTCTGAAGCCGGGACCTCTCAAAATCGCATTGATTGGACCGCTCGCGGATCAGACCAAATATCTGCTGGGAAACTACAACGGAGTTCCGACGCACACAGTTTCCGTACTGGAGGGACTCAAGGCGGAATTTCCTGAAGCGCAAATCAACTTTGTTCCGGGGACGCAATTCCTGCGCAACGATGGCGACGCGGTTCCCGCGTCGGCCTTCACTACGAGTGACGGGCAGCCGGGCCTCAAGCTGGAATTCGCCACGGGAGAGATATTCGGCGGAAAGCCGACCGTTCTCGCGACCCGCGACGTAACCACCGTTGATCTGAAGGCCGAAGACATTCCCCAAGAAGCCACGGGCAAGTATCCGGTGCGCACTGAGTGGAGTGGTTTTCTTACGCCCACTCGAGACAGGCGAATACAGCATCGGCGTGCGCTTTCAAGCGGGGTTCGCGAGAGTCCTGGTGAACGAGAAACCCGTCGCTCAAGGGTGGGCGGGTGCAGACGACGTCGGGGAGACAAAAGTCGGGCATATCCATCTCGAACAGGGCAAGAAGGTTTCGCTCAAGGTGGACTACTCGAAAACCAACGCTGGTCCCGTACGAGCGCAGCTGATCTGGTCGAAGTACGATCCCAAGCCCAGTTCTGAAGCGATTGCGGCAGCAAAAGATGCGGACGTTGTCGTCGCAGTGCTCGGCATTACAAGTGAACTCGAAGGCGAAGAAATGCCGGTCAGCGAGGAAGGGTTCAAGGGAGGCGACCGCACGAGTATCGATCTGCCGAAACCAGAAGAGGAATTGCTCGAAGCGGTGACCGCGACTGGAAAGCCGGTTGTTCTGGTACTCGCCAACGGCAGCGCGCTCGCTGTGAATTGGGCCCGGGAGCACGCCAATGCGATTGTCGAGTCCTGGTACGCAGGCGAAGAAGGCGGCGCGGCAATCGCGGAGACCCTCTCCGGCAAGAACAATCCTGCTGGGCGACTTCCAGTCACGTTCTATACGGGCGTCGATCAGCTGCCACCATTTGAAGACTACGCAATGAAAGGGCGCACGTATCGCTATTTCGAGGGCAAGCCGCTTTATCCGTTTGGATATGGCCTGAGCTACACGACGTTTTCTTACAGTGGGCTGACGCTTACGAAAAACGCCATCAAGGCAGGGGATCCTTTGACCGCGGAAGTTACGGTTACCAACACGGGCAAACGAGACGGAGATGAAGTGGCTCAGTTGTATCTCGAATTCCCGCACGTGGAGGGTGCGCCTCTGCGTGCGTTACGCGGGTTCAAGCGCGTTCATCTGACGGCTGGAGAATCGCAGACAGTGCACTTCGAGCTGAGAGATCGCGACTTGAGCATGGTTACTGAAGCCGGCGCGCCGATTATCGCGAAAGGCAAATATTCCGTTTCCGTTGGGGGTGGCCAGCCGAATACCGAGGCGCCATCGGTCTCAGCAACGTTTCGAATAAAAGGAACCAAAAGGCTACCGGAGTAAGCAATGCAGAGAACTGCATGGTTACGCTCTCAGGATTTTAGGGAACAAGCATTAGATTGACCGGGAGGAGATCATGAGGTTGCATCGACTGTTCTCAATGTTACGGATTCGTTGGTTCGGCGTGGTTGCTGTTAGTTTTTTCCGCGTTCTCCGTCATCTACGCTCAAAGCCCAACGGCTCCCACAGCTTCGGAGGAGCCGGCAAAGATTGATCAGATCTGGATGAAGGCCAGCAGTAAGTACGACGCTCAACGGGCAGCTCTCCTGAAGGAAGTTGATGCCATCGATTACCAAGGCCCGTTCCGGCCCGACTGGGAGTCACTGCAGAAATATGAAGCTCCTGAGTGGTACCAGGACGCGAAGTTCGGAATTTTCATTCATTGGGGAGCCTATTCGGTCCCAGCCTTTGGCAACGAATGGTATCCGCGGAATATGTACGAGCCGGGATTCGATGCGTACAAGCACCACATTGCTACGTACGGAACGCAGGAGAAGTTCGGGTACAAAGATTTCATCCCCATGTTCAAGGCCGAACATTTCGATCCTTCTGCATGGGCCGAACTGTTCAAAAAAGCGGGCGCAAAATACGTCGTGCCCGTCGCAGAACATCACGATGGCTTTGCCATGTACGACAGCGGATTGAGCGATTGGACGGCGGCCAAGATGGGACCGCATCGCGATGTGATTGGTGATCTATCCAAGGCAGTTCGAGCCCAGGGATTGCACTTTGGCGTGTCGTCGCATCGGGTAGAACACGATTTCTTTATGGGTGTGGGTCGCAAGATCCCATCGGACGTTAACGACCCGCAATATGCCGCCTTCTATGGTCCCGCACAACCCGGCGTGTATCAGTGGGGAACCCCCGTCGGCGCTGATTTCACCTATGTTTCGTCGGCGTGGGCCGACGACTGGCTTGCTCGGGGCGCCGAACTCGTCGAGAAATATCATCCCGATATCGTTTACTTCGACTGGTGGATCGGCCAGGCATCGATCCGGCCGAACCTCACGCGCTTTGCCGCGTTTTATTACAACCGTTCCCTGAAGTATGGGGATCATGTCGGAGTCATCAACTATAAGGACCTCGCTATGCAGGAGCACTCGGCGGTGCTCGACTTGGAGCGTGGCCAACTCGGTGAAATTCGCCCGCTCTATTGGCAAACCGATACGTCGGTGAGCAACAAGTCGTGGGGATATATCAAGGACGACACCTTCAAGTCGCCCGAATTCGTCGTCCACCAACTCATTGATATCGTCAGCAAGAACGGAAACCTGTTGCTGAACATCGGCCCCCGTTCTGACGGAACTATCCCTGAGGAGGTACAACAGGTACTCCTTGAAGTGGGTTCCTGGTTGAATGTCAACGGAGACGCCATCTATGGCACTCGCCCCTGGAGGACTTACGGCGAAGGACCGACAAAAGTCGCAGCCGGTTCGTTTCACGATACGGACACTACTCACTACACTCCTGAAGATTTCCGCTTCACCACCAAAGGCAACGCACTTTATGTAATCGGACTCGCTTGGCCGGCGAACGGGGAGGCGGTGATTCACTCGCTTGCAGCGACAGTGGGAAGCGAGTCCGTGAAGAGCGTGTCGCTGTTGGGCAGCGATGCAAAGGAGACATTCCAGCAGCGTCCTGACGGATTGCACGTGCAACTGTCCGGGCAGCCACCGAGCAAGTATGCATACGTACTCCGTTTAACGTTTTGAAGGCGAACGGGTGTGACCTCTTACGTGCATGAGGACTCGCAAGAGTCCGGTATGAGCGCGAGGGCTCGGAGCGTCCGAGATCCGGTTCTGGAACATGCGTTTGCTCGATTTCTCGAAAGGCGTATCGATGATAACGACACACGTATTTCGGGCAATGAACGTTGTGAGAGCCATTGGTCCAAGGCTATGCATGGTTAGAAGTTCTCTTCTTCTCGCGATGTGCTGTTTCCTGTGGAGTCCACCGGATGCGGCGGCTCAGCTGTGGGACACGCCGCCACTGCCTCCAGTAAAGTATTCGCCGGCCATCGACGGTATGACAGTCTCGGTGGGCGCCGAGCAGGTGCATATTTCCGTTTGCCGTGCCGCCGTTATACATTTTGTCGCAACTCCTGAGCCATCCAGCGCTATCGGACAGAACCAGCCATGGATTCTTGATTCGAAGGAGTCGTGTCCCGGGGCAAAGTACCAGGTATCACAGACCGCCGATGCGGTCACTCTCACAACTGATTCTCTGAAGATCGAGTTCTCGTTAAAGTGGGGAAACATCCAATACAGCACGATCGCAGGCGAGACTCTGCTGCGGGAGCGAAACTCGATCCCGCGAACCTATGAACCCGTCGAGTTGAATGGCGAGAAAACATTCCACGTCGAAGATCGATTTTCGGCGGACTTCTCGGAGGGGCTCTACGGTCTGGGACAGCATCAGAGTGGCTTGTTCAACTACCGCGGAGCCACTGTGGAACTCGGCCAGAACAATACGGACGTCGCGATTCCATTGCTGTTGTCGAGCAAGGGCTACGCGTTGATGTGGAATACCGCCTCCCTCACCTACGTAGACAATCGCTTCCCACTGGACTTGAGCCTGAGTTCGCTCGCAGGGCATTCCGTGGACTACTACTTCATTTACGGTCCGGAAATGGATCAGATGATCCATGAATACAGGAACCTTACCGGCCACACGCCGATGCTTCCCCAATGGGCCTATGGTTTTTTCCAGTCGAAGGACCGCTACGTTTCACAAGACGAGGTCTTGGGCATCGCGCATCGGTACCGTCAAGAGCACATTCCGTTGGATGCCATCGTGCAGGACTGGTTCTGGTGGAAAGCGGAAGGCGATCCTGTCTTCAATGCAAATTTCCCGGATGTTCCCGGTGAACTGAAGCAGTTGCACGATGAGCATGTTCACACCATGCTGTCGGTGTGGGGAATGTTTGATGCGAAGGCGCAGAATTTCAAGGAACTGATTGCCAAACACTACGATGTGCCGAACGCTCGCGTGTACGACTCGACGAATCCGCAGGCGCGCGATTTCTACTGGAATAACCTGGTCGGCAAACTGTTTTCGCAGGGATGGGATGCGTTCTGGCTCGACAGCGCAGAGCCGGAGGAATACTGGCCGCACTGGGGTGACGCGATTCTCAGCAACAAGCAGATTGCGATTGGCAATGGGGCCGAGTACACCAACATATTTCCGTTCACTCATACGCTCGGAATCCAGCAGCACTGGAGAGCGACGACGAACCAGAAGCGGGTCTTTCTCCTGACGCGATCGGCTTTCTTCGGCCAGCAACGAGTGGGAGCGACGGTGTGGTCGGGCGACGTCTATGGCTCGTATTGGGGCTTGCGCCGTCAGGTGGCTGCCGGGCTGAATTTCGCACTCTCTGGATATCCGTATTGGACAACCGACATCGGAGGCTATTGGCCGCCCCACGACAATCCTGTCGAAGATCCTAAATTCCAGGAACTCTACGCGCGATGGTTCGAGTATGGAATCTTTTGTCCGATTTTCCGCACTCACGGGCACCGGCCGCAAAATGAGATTTGGGCGTTCGACAAAGTACGGCCCATCTTGGTCGACTATGACAAACTTCGATATCGCCTGATGCCGTATATTTACTCCCTCGCCTGGCGCGTTACGAATGAGGACTACACGGTCCAACGGCCACTGGTGATGGACTGGCGGACCGATCCGAATACGCGCGACATCGGGGATGAGTTCATGTTTGGCCCCGCAATTCTAGTCATTCCGGTTTTGCAGCCGGATGCCACTCGCAGGACTCTGTATTTGCCCGATGCTCCAACGTGGTACGACTTCTGGACGGGAGCACCACAGAAGGGTGGACGCGAAATTGACGCAGACGCTCCTCTCGACCGCATTCCACTTTATGTGCGCGCCGGTTCGATCGTCCCTCTTGGCCCAGAGATTGAATACACAGGTGAAAAGCCCGCGGGACCGATCGAGCTTCGGATTTACAAGGGAGCCGACGGAACATTCGATCTTTACCAGGATGCTGGAGACAGCTACGACTACGAGAAGGGCGCTCATACTGTCATTCCATTGCGCTGGTCTGAGTCAACCAAAACTCTGACGATCGGTGATCGGAAGGGCGAGTATCCCGAAATGCCTAGGCGTATTCAAATCAGAATCGTCTGGGTGTCTGCCGGGCACGGCGCTTCAGGCGCACCAGTGGCCAATCCCGACAAGACTGTGGAGTACATCGGGAGGGCAATTTCGGTTGTGGAACCGTGAAATCGTAAGCGATCCGCGAAGAGGGGATATTGATGAGAGCGAACAAATTTCTTTGTCTGATAACGCTGGGTGTGGTCGTCAACCTTGGGCCTGGTCTTACGGCGCAAGTTCAGACCGACGTGCCCCCTGTCGTGGCAGGTGCTAAGGCTGTCACGGTCGAGCGCATAAAGATCCACGGCAAGGCTCTCGAAGGGAATTTAGAAGGCGACGCCGTTGACCGCGACGTGCTGGTATTCCTTCCGCCGAGCTATGCCGGGGAGAAGTCGCGCCGCTATCCCGTCGTGTATGCACTCCACGGATATTCCATCGGCGCGGAACAGTGGTCCCGCGAGATCCACGTGCCCCAGACCATTGAAGGCGCTTTCGCCCAGGGAGCGAAAGAGATGATCGTTGTTCTCCCCGATTCGAAAACGTTGCACAACGGCTCCATGTATTCGAATTCGGTAACGACCGGAGACTCTGAGCGGTTCATCGCGCACGATGTTGTTGCGTACATCGACGCTCATTACCGCACGATTCCAGAGCGCCGCAGTCGCGGGTTGGTTGGCCACTCCATGGGAGGCTACGGCGCGACACGCATCGGCATGAAGCATTCCGATGTGTTCGGCAGCCTGTACATCATGAGTCCGTGCTGCTTGTCGCCTCGGCCGGTTCCAACCCCCGACGTAGTCAGGGCTCTGGAAGCCGTGAAGAAGCCTGAGGATTCGGCAAGTCTATCGTTCTTCGCGCGGGCTACATTGGCAACGGCCGCAGCGTGGTCCCCTAATCCAAAGAATCCACCGCTGTATCTTGATCTGCCCACCAAAGACGCCCAACCTCAGCCAGAAGTACTGGCGAAATGGACGGCCAATTCGCCCCTTGCCTTTGTGGACCAGTACATCGACAACCTGCGCGAGTATCACGGCATTTCGATCGACGTCGGCGATCAGGATGGATTACGGGTCGATACCGCCAAACTTCACGATGTTCTTGACAAGTACGGAATCGTGAACAGCTTCGAGGTATACGAGGGCACTCACACGAGCAAAGTCGCGGATCGCATTCAGAATCACGTGATCCCGTTCTTCAGTCAGAATCTGTGTTTTCAGGCAGTGTGCCGATAGCTGCTGTTTTGACCGATACTCCCGTCGCCAAGAAACCAAAGGAGATGGTCTTGCGAACAATCGTGATTGCTTCGGCGGTGTTTCTGGCCAGCACTCTGCTTTTTGGCCAGAGTGCGGAGCAGCACCCGGATTGGCCCGGGAAAGGACAGTTGTTTGTCGGCACCTGCTACCAGCCTGTCGATCGGTCACGCGAACAGATCCGGCAGGACATCGCTCTCATGAAGCAGGCGGGATTCACCCTGGTCCGCATGGGCGATCTTTCGTGGGACGCCTTTGAACCATCCGAGGGACATTTTGAATTCGCATGGTTCGATCAGATTCTGGATCAGATGAACTCGGCGGGAATGAAGGTGATTCTCGACATTGGCGGATCGCCGGCGCCGATCTGGCTTCATCACAAGTACCCATCGGTAAACCTGGTCAACGAACAAGGGGCAACCGTTCAGCCCGCGGAACGCTACATGGACGACATCAGCGATCCAGCTTATCGCGAGCACTTGATTCACTTTGCCGACGGGTTGACCCGGCACTATGCTCACAATCCTGCGCTGGCGGCCATTGGCTACAACAACGAGATCGGCAACGGCGTCATGTCGTACTCGGAAGGGGATCGGCAGAGATTCATCGAATGGTTGAAGGCGCGCTACGGGACAATCGCGAATCTCAACCAGGCATGGGCCACGCAGCGTTGGTCGCGGCACTTGAATTCGTTCGACGAAGTGCAACTGCCCTATGCGGACGGCCCCTCTGCGCCGGAGCGATATCTTGACCTGCGGCGATTTTGGTCGGACGAAACGATTTCGGTTCTCGAAGATCTGGAGAAAATCCGCGAGCGCAATGTTC
This sequence comes from uncultured Acidobacteriota bacterium, assembly GCA_963819455.1. Classification (GTDB taxonomy): domain Bacteria; phylum Acidobacteriota; class Terriglobia; order Terriglobales; family Acidobacteriaceae; genus Sulfotelmatobacter. Next base: position 831,944 of record CAWFWF010000001.1, on the reverse strand, counting down.
CAAATCTGCCCGCGGTTTCGAATCTATGGGACTGGGCCTCGCGCAGAGGCTTTGATTATCTGAGCTCTTACAAGAAATTTGTAAGCTACGGAGCCGAGGGTTTCTACCCGGCAAATCCTTTTGACGTGTCATTCGGTGCGCTTCTCGAAAAAGGCGACCTGTCTACTCCACTGTGGTTCAACGAATTCACAAGCGGCGGAGGAGGCAATTACGGCGGCCCCAAAGGCATCATTCGCATGTGGGCGTATCTTGGGCTGATCGACTATGGACAAACGTTTCTCGCGTGGACCTTCAACACACATCGTGGCGGAGAAGAACAGGCGCTGTTCGGATTGCTCGACCACGACGGCACTCCCTCGTGGAAATATGCGGAATACAAACAAATTGCGAGCGAGTTTTCAAAGCTGCAGCGCCTGGGCTTCCCGCGCTATCAGAAACCGGATGTGGCTATCGCTTATTCATTTGAAAGCAACATAGCCTCTCATCCGCCGGGCCCAAGCAACACCGTTCGCCAATACTTTACTGTCAACTATATCGATCAGGTCCAGAGTGCCCTGAAGCCTTTCTTCGAAGACAACATTGATGTCGCGATCATCAACATCGGACACAGCACCCTCGACTACAAACTGCTGGTCGTGCCCGCGGACTACGAGATGGACTCCGCAAGTGCCGACGCCATCCGAAATTATGTCCGCAACGGCGGGACGGTGATCATGACCGCTATGTCTGCGAAGGTCGATGAGAGCAATCAATGGTTCGATACACCGCAACCCGGACGATTGAGCGATGTTTTCGGGATCCGCACGGAAGAGTTCTACCGGCCAAGCTCGCCTCCGGAATTCAGTCTGAATGGAAAAACAGAAAAAGCCAGCGTCGGTTTTTACGAAGTACTTGAGCCAAAGACGGCCAAGGCGATGGCGCTGTTCACCAATACTCCCGAGAAATCGCCAGCCATCACGGTCAACGATTACGGGAAAGGGCGTGCCATCTATCTCGCCGTTCCGGCGCAGATGGCGGCGCTTGCTCCGCTGGTGCGCAGTCTGTATCCGGCGCTCGCCATTGAGAAGGGACCAGAAACTCCCTCAGGCGTCTACGCACGCGTAGTCGAGGGTCGGACGCTGTATGTAAATACCACCGGCGAAGACAAAGCTGTAAACATTCGCGACAGCAAGCGCGGGATCATCAGCGGTGCCTCATATGAAGGCGTCATTCGGCTGAAGCCGTACGATGCAGACTTGGTTGAGTAAAGTTACTCCTTCTCCACCCCAACGAAAGGCTACAAGCAGCGGAACAAGACCCAATAGAAGCAGATAAGAATGGACTTTCAGGAAGGCACCTCCCCGCACGGATTTTCTGACAATTCAACACCGAAGCCCGCTGCTATCGTGCCTGATTGTTGAATCACGCAATAGTGCTCATGAGGGTTGGACTGGCTGCGTCAATGAATGTAAGGGCGACGTTACGTCAATCAACTCGTGATATGAGCTGCCTCGTAGTGCGACAACTTCAGGAGATGGTAAGATACGCGCCGGATCGCAGGATTCGGGGTTCACTCGGGAGGAAGAATGCCTGAAGGATATTTCAGTCCGCTGCACCTGCTGATACTGCTTTTCTCGGCCCTTATCATTTTCGGCATACCGCTTCTGCTCGTTTTTCTTTTGGCTCGTTGGTTGGACAAACACCTCCAAAGTCGACCGAGCGCCAGAGTGTCGATCGTCGCTGTAGTGATGGGCGGAATCGCCGACGTTGTCTCGTCAAGTCTACTGGCACTTCCTGTGGTCATTTACGTGATGGTTAAGAATGATCTTTTACATTCACCTAACAGTTCCGCTGCAATCGCCTCCTCAATTCATTCAAGCGCGTGGCTGTATGGGCTGCAATTGGCGATTGGCCTCGGCTGTACTGTCCTAGGAGGGTACGTTGCCGCTTGGATCGCCAAGCACGATGAACCGCTCAACGGGCTCCTCTCGTCATTTCTGTGCACCGCCATTGGGGCCTACTTCATCTTGTCAGGCAAAGACTCGCAATCAATGCTCGTACAAATATTGCTCTTAATGGCCGCTCCCGTTTTTGCTTTTCTTGGCGGTTATCTCAGGCAGACACAAAAGCGCACCGGTCATACGCCGGGAACAATGAGCCCTTCGCCCGAGGGCCATTGATGAAATCAGGTTATTTCACTGATTGAGGTCTGACGACGACCGACCGCAGGTTATGAGCGCAATGGCGATATCTCGCCGGCTGTAAGACCCAGAGGTTGTAGTTGTCCTATTGAATCGGCCAAAAATCAAAAAAATTGACCCACTGGTCGTAATGGGTCGTCAATGTCGCTTCCAAAGCCCTGACGGCCTGATGCATGGCTTCGTGCAGGTCGGCCTCATCGTCGCCTCGATTGACTGGCGCTGCCACCGGGGGGATCGGGTCCCCGATCATGACTTGATAACGCAGCCAGCTTCGGCGAATGACAAAAGCAGGTAGCACTGGCGCGCCGGAGACTTGGGAAAGCAGGAAAGGGCCGAGCGGAAAGCTTGTGGGTTGTGAGAAAAATGATACTTCAACGGTGCGGCGTTGATAAACTCGGTCACCCTGAATCGCCACGATCCCGTTTTGACGCAATGCCCCTAAGAGTTCTAGCGTTGCCGGAACTCCCTGTTTTAGATCCACAGTTTTGATCCGTTCACTGGACATCAGTTTGCGAAGTTCGATCTCGGCCGGATTTTCCTCGACCACCCGCGCCACGTTCACGTGACCGTACATGGACAACAGACGCGAAGCGAATTCCCAATTTCCTAAGTGTGCCGTCCACACGATGAGCCCGTTCCCTGCGGCTAGACATTCCTTGATTTTCGCGTCAGCGCCCTCTGAGTGCACCAGCATGTCAAGCAGTTGAGAACGTGTGGCCTGCGGTAAGTAGCAATACGAAGCCATGAGGTCGCAGAAGGAATAGAAAACTCGATAAACCTTCCATCGGAGTGCAACCCCCCCCTTGCCCGAGACACGGCGCAGGTTTCCGGTGACGGCCGTCCGCTCCCGCTTCAATATGAGGAAAAAGATAAACGCGGTCACCGACGCGACCGCTGGATGGAGAAATCGCGGCAGCCTCGGCATGATCGTAAAAATCATCCGCAAAGCCGTCGTGTTATGAAAGCGATGCTGGTACCAGCGCGTCACTTTCCGGAGACGACGCCGTGGCCGCCTAAGTCTTGAGTCATTGCTCTGTTTACCATCAAACGCACACCAACGCTCTCAGCGGTCCCCCGCCACTGTGCGAGAAACCAGAAGCATGAGGCCGAAACGCACGAAGGACACGCGCTACTCAAATGGCAGGAACCGCCATGGTATTTGGACATCTTCTATTTTGAATAGGAATAAGTGGGTATTAAACCCAGGAAGGGCCGATCTTTTCACGCACGCGCTTCAGCCACCCTGGACTCGACGGCCGCGGCCAATGCGTCAATACTTTCTAAATATTTCTGATCGAAGGTTCCTTGCACCAGTTTGATGCCGAAGTGCCTCTCGATTTCCATGACAAGCTGAAGCACATCGATGGAATCGATTTCTAACTCTCCGCCAAACAGGGGTTGGTCGTCTCGCAGGTCTTCGGGGGTCAAGTCAGTGATCCGCAAGCTGTTCAATATAATGGGCTTGAGTTGTTCCTTGACGCTCGCCATATGGTTGCTCACGAACACGATAGCATAACATAAACCTCATGCCCGAAAGCGCCGGAAGGCACGTCTGGCAAGACCTTCGGGAGCTCTGTCTGTGTCGCGATTCCCGTCCGCGATCTGGGCTGAGCTACAGAAGACCTCCATCCACCGCGATCACCTGTCCCGTGATGTAGCGTGCCTGGTCAGATCCAAGAAATGCGACGAGCGGAGCCACTTCCTCGGGCGTTCCGAGTCGCCCTAACGGGATTTCGGAGAGGAGCCGCTTTTCTTCTTTCGCAATATATTTTGCAGACATGGGGCTGGGAATCACACCAGGGCAAACAGCATTGACCCGTATCTGGACCCGCCCTACTTCACGAGCAAGCGCCTTGGTGAAAGCAATCACGCCACCCTTGGCCGCTGAATAGTTGCATTGCCCGGCCTGGCCGCGAATTCCGGCGGGCGATACGATATTGCAAATCGCTCCGCCGCCCTGGCGCATCATGCCCGCGAGTGCCAGCCGCGAGCACAAATAGGTGCTGCGGAGATTGGTATTAATCACTTCATCCCATTGTTCGCCAGACATGAAAGCCAGCAGCCCATCGCGGTTGATGCCCGCGTTATTTACGAGATAATCGACCGGCCCAAGTTGTTTTTCGATGTGATCGAACATAGACGCGGCACTCTCTTCGCGAGAGAGATCGGCTTCCACTAGTAATGCCTCGCCGCCCGCTGCCAGGATTTGTTCGGCCACTCTTTCCGCAGGTTCTTTTCCCTGGCGATAGTGCACAGCTACGCGGTAGCCAGCGATGCCCAAAGTTCTGGCGATTGCGGCACCGATAGTTCCCGACGCTCCCGAAACCAATGCGACCCGGCGGTCCGAACTCCGGTTGCCTGAAGTTGTGTTAGCCATATTCGTGAGGGTCAGTTTCTCGAAATTCAGTGCAACGGCTTGAAGAGCAAAACATAGACGGCCCAACGCGAGTTGTAGCGTGGAATGTTTCCGTCCAACGCGTAAGAAATGGTCCCCTGCATCAGCGTACCCCAGGGGCCGGGAGTGTTGAGGTTCATTTCCAGTCCGTCGAACTTGCGGAATCGAAGCGACTCATCCAGATTTCGTGCCCGAGCATACGCGTACATGCCATCAATCTTCACCAAATCCATCAGATTGAAACCGTAGTGGACGTTCGCCATGGCAAGGGCGTCGAACGAATCCGTGCCGGGCGGAATGCCATGGAGACGCGGCGAAGTGAGAAATGAAGGGACGTAGCGCGAGAAGCGATCCAGTTGATTCCCGCCCCAGTAAGAAACATCCCACCCACCTTTGGTGAACTTGCGGATGTAGTAGTCCTTGTTCAGGTCTGCGCTGTAGAGCGTAAAAGCATTTTGCGAATGCTGGGTCAGCAGGACATCTTCGGGCGGCGGGTTGGCGGAGGAAGATCCGCACCCGGATGGATGTGGATCGAGTGATGCGCAACCGAATGGTCGCCAGCCAATGCGCTCCCCCCGCGTGGCCTGTGCGTCGAATACATACCCTTTGCGCGTGTACTTCACTTCAAGACCCGGAAGAATATTCAAACCGTTCCGGGGAAGTTCATAAACCTCCTCCGCTTGACTGGTGCGGAGGAAGTTGTCATATGCGAAATAATTGGACGCCGTGACGCTTAAATGCGTAGTTGCCTGCCAGGACGCGCGAATGCCGGCGGTTTGCTCCCATGTCCAAACTTCTCCCTGGAGCAATTCTTTGTTGTCGCTGTAAATGCGATTTTGGCCGGGCACCCCGGCGAGCGCAAGGTCGACCGCCAGCCGAAACTTGGGCCGTAATTGTTTCGATAGATCAGAAACCAAAATAGGGCCGGCGAAAAAAGTCGAGAGCTGCGCGCCCGTATGATGAAAATCAAAATCGACAGTGCTGGTGCCGAGGAACGGGATCGGAAAGTTGAACGTACCCCCGTACATCAGGCCGGCAACTCGAGACTTGACCTGCTTCGCGTTCTGGTTCACCAGCACGCGTTCGCCATCTTTCCTACGCAACGGACGCAGGCCTTGATCCGTGTCGCGAAACATCGGATCGTTCGAACTGTGCTCCGCGGCGAGAGCGCCACTGAATTGCGGCGCGTTGATCACATAGCCTGAAAACTGCACGGTCCTCTGCAATACGAAATCACGCCCGGCGGCATTCAGCAGCTGCTGGGCGGAAATCGAGCTCGGCAAGTTAAATTGATTTCCTCTTTCATCGCGGACCAGTTCAAAAAGCTGCGTCTCCACGTTGACCAGCACATTGCTCTTGACGCCGTGCTGGCTCAGGGTCTGTTTCACCTCGCGAAACGTTGCGCCGTCGATCCAGATCTTGCCGCTGTAAAGCGCCTCACCTTTTTCCTCAACCCGCACCTTGGGCTCGACTCCCACGACGAAACACAGAATTCCTTCAACCCGTTCGGTTCCAAGCAGCCTATAGGCGTACCGCTCATTGAGTTTCAACTCCAGCGGTTGCGTTAGGACTTTCTCCGGCTCGATTTCCGGCAGTGGAAACTCGTGATTTTTCCCGAACTTCACACCGTTGATGTAGAACTCTTTTTGGGCCAGTTCCATCTGTCCGTTGCGACTAAAGAATTGTTGGAGCTGCATCGAGATGTCGAATCCCGGCTCGAGCGTAGTGGTTTCAAAGTGAAAGCTCATAAAAATCGAGGCTGTGTAGTTCTCCAGCTTTTGTTTCTGGGCTTCACGATTTTGTTGCCAGCGGGCGACAATTTCTTCAACGCTCAGATCGACTCCGCCTTTGACCTCGACTGTGTTGTACAGGGTCTGATCGGCTTCACTGTGTCGACGAGTGGAGATCAAGGCATATTCGCTGGTGCAGGCGCACGTTTGCTCGAAACCTTTGTCAGTTTTCTTCAGTTCTCCGGCGGGCAGCTCTCCGGCAGTTGCAGGGTCATACCATTTGATATCTGGTAGGCCCGGTTGATTGCTTTCTAGCCGAACGATTTTCGGTGAGTCGGCGCGCGCGCCGACCTGCGCCACAATCACCGTGTCCGAGGTTCCACTGACGAACGAATGGTGATCACCATTTGCAATCCCATCCACTGCGACAGTAAACGGAGAAGCCGCGGAAGCCGTCGGGAACATGTTGCTCGGGATCGAGCGACTCAAGAAACTGCCGGTTGTGCAAACCGCGGCGGTGGTTTTGGTATCAGGGGACTCCGCCCAGACAATTTCTACCGACGGAGTAGCGGCCAGCATCGCATTCAAGAACAACGAAGTGGTTACGGAAGCATCGTGGGCTGAATCAAGCGGATCGAGCTTGAGAATGACCGGCTTATTCAGGGCCTGTTCGGAAATCCACGCAACATCCTGACGCCACCCTTCCGCATAAGTCACTCCCAGCAGGTCGGAATAGATAGCCAACCGTTTCACAAGATCTCCGCTCGCGCGGACGAATCCAGAGGAAAAAACAAATGCCAAGCGCGATCCGACGTTCGTCCCCTTGGCTGCCAATGCCAGACGCACCAGCCCGAACGCAAACAGATCGGAAACTGCCGGCGGCCCTTTGATCTCCACCACAAGCCCGCGGATTGCAGGAGCCGAGAGAGGCATTGATTTCAGAAACGCATCCACCCGCTGGGTAATTTCCTGCTCGGTTTCTTTGCCGGTAAGGGAACCGGATTCCACTGTGACATGAATCCATATCTCGGCCCCTGCGGGCGCACTTTGGAGGGCTTGTTCGTCAAACAAGCTGTCAGGAGTTCCGCTGCTCGCAAAGTCAAAAGCCACCGCCGGCAGCACGACCACTTTGTTTGGGATGTCGCATTGCCCAGTGGCTTTCAATTCCTCGGCGAGGCTTTGGTCTTTCGGAATCGAGATGGCAACCCGCGGCAGGCCCGCTTCCGCGACTAGCGGTATCAGCAGGAACGCCGAAAGTAAAAGTGACGCCTTTATTCCCAAATCAATCTCAGATCTGTGAGGTTATGAACGGGACAACCACCCCACGTCGGCGTTCGCCCAGAAAAATAACGGCAGGAATCAGCAACAAGCCACCCGCCAGGGCCAGGGCAACACCCAACGAAGTGACCAGCCCCATCTCTGCAAGCGGCGCGAAACTCGAGGTCATCAATGCACCAAATCCAAACATCGTAGTCAGGTTGGATTGGATCAACGCCGCTCCAGATGCCTTGGCGATGGCAAGAATTTCATTACTTTCGTTTTCCTGATATCGGCGTACCAGATGGATACCATTGTCGATGCCGATGCCGATGATGAGGGGGATCGCGGTGATCGACATGAAACTAAACCGATGCCCCACCAGCAGCAATACCCCGAAAGTCGCAATCACGCCGAACACGATCGGGATCAGTACGATCAGCGAAACACGAAAACTGCGGAAGCAAAGGTAAACGATAAGCAAAATGCCGGCCGCCGTCCAAACCAGCGCCCTGCTGCTGTCATGCAGCACTTGCTTTTGCAGGTCGCGGTTCATTTTGGCGAATGAGAACTCCACGAACCCGCCAACTTGTTTGCGCCAGGAATCCACGACATCTTCCGGCACTACTTCGACGGCATCGGGATCGGCGCCGTAGAAAGTAAGGGCCACCACGTACGTGCCGTCCTGTGTTTTGCGAATGCTGTTGTTGAGCACTCCCGACGGCAAGGATTTCGTTGCGGTTTCTAGCGTAATCGGATCGCTCCGCAGTTTTTCATTCTGTCCCAATTCTTGCAGCCGGTCGATGAAGGGCCGGATGGGGTCGATTCGAAAACCATTCTCCTTAAGGGCGTCCTCGAGGGCACGGCCCGAAGCGGAGAAATTGATGCCGGCCAGCAATCCAGCTCGTTCGCTTTGGGTGCGAGCAGAGGGAAGCAGCAGCGTGGGCGAAAACATCGTCTTAATGGTCCCACGCTCTTTATCGTCAAGCAGTCTGGCGGTCAGCCCTTCGGCTCTTTCCAGGACTTCCTGTTCTCCGCCCGCGATCAACAATACGTGAGGGCTGCCTTCGATGCCGAAACTCTTCGAAAGAAGGTTCTGCGCAGCCACCGCTGGATTGTCCGTCCCCGCGATCTCAAAATGTTTTTCAAACTTGATCGTCGGCAACAATGCCAGCGACAATACAAACAAGCTCACACCCAATCCAATCACGAGGCGCGGGTGCCGGCCTACGAAGTCGACGGATTTCCTGGCTGCGTAAGGAAGCAGCCGAAAGGTAATCGTCTCCGGCGCACGCGGCTTGGAGATTCGCCACCATAGGCGCAGCAGCGCGGGGACCGTCAGCAGGGTGTGGAGCATCATCATGAACATTCCTACCGTCAGGATGAACCCGAATTCCGACAGCCCCTTAAAGCTGGCGGTCGCGAGCGAAGCCGTGGCGGTGGCCGCCGTCGCTATGCACAGGAAAACGCTAAGCCCCGTCGTTTCGAAAGTCCGCAGCACTGCTTCATCCAGTGTCCCTCCCTTCTCCCACTCCTGCGGCACGCGGTTGAAAAAATGAACGATCTGGTCATCTCCCAGCCCGGCGAGGATGGCAATAAAAGACAGACTAATGAGATTGACTTCGCCGGGATAGAAGCTTGCCACCCCGGTCGTCCACATGATGCCGAGGCTCGCGGGCAGCAACGACAAAAGCAGTAGTGGAATTCTGGGGTAAATCACCAGGCATAGCAGCAGATTGCCGACGATAGAAATCAGCGAGATCTTGCGAATGTTGTTTTCGATGAGCTGATGCTCCACCTCCGCATAAACATACGCTCCCGCCGGAGTGGCCTTTATTCCGGAATCTCGGAGCTCCGGCTCTGCCGTAAGCGAGCGGATGCTTTCCCGCGTCCATCGCATGACCTGCTCCGCGAAGTTGTAGTCCATCGCAGACTGTCGAGGTTCGGCGATTATGAGCAGCGCTTTGTGGTCTTTGCTGAAGAACCGGTTCCCCGATCCCCAGTTCAGGTCGAAATTGGCAAACTGGGAAAAGCCCTGACTGCTGCCGGTCTCCGCTTGCATCAGGCCCAGAGGATCGGCGACGAAGTAGTTAGTTCCCAGAGAAGAAAATGGACTGACCAGTTCGGTCGCTGCGCGACGAACATTCTGGCGAATCTGTTCGGGATCGAGCCGGCGCTTCAGGTCATCAGTGTGCTCAGGTCGGGTGAATGACGGAAAGTTCCAAGTGAAGAAGCGCACTACCTTGAGCAGGTCCTCGTCCGATAAGCCACAGCGTGCCTCGCCAAACAATCCGCTGGACTGCATCTCGGCCGTGAGACGGTCGGCCATGTCTTCCATTTGGCTGGCAACATCGGTGCCGTCGCCCGTCTCACCCTTCGGAGCTTCAATCACCACGAAGAGCTGATTGCCATAGCCCAGCTCTTTGCCGATCTGGCTCGCTGCCCGCCATTGCGGGTCCCGATTGCCGAACAAATCGGCCAGATCAGTGCCTTTTCGCAGGTTGTGAATGTTCGCATAGAAAAATAAAGAGAGGAGAACGCTGAGGATCACGACGAGGCCCGGATGGCCGACAACTAAACGGCCTATCAGCCGCATGAAACGGGCCATCATGCTCGGCTCCTGTCGATCAAGCTTCTCGCCGATCAACCTAAGACCACCGACAATTCGCCACTCGCGACCATCTCGCCGCCCACCGTTACCGTACCGGCGATCAGCGCCATTTGCATCGCTTCGGTCAGCTTTTTCGTTTCGATGATCAGTTCCTGCCCGGGAATCACCGGTTTCAGGAACTTGAAGCGGTTCACGGCGGCAAGCAGCGCCACACCGCCTGATGCCTTGTCAGTGGTTTCGGGCGCGGCCGATCCCAGCATCACTCCAGCGGTTTGCGCCACGGCTTCGATCAATAGGACTCCCGGCAGAACGGGTCTTGCAGGGAAGTGTCCGGCGAAAATTGGGGCCGCCGGATCGATCCATTTCACCGCCACGCAACGGACTCCCGGTTCCAGTTCTTCAATGCGGTCAATCCACAGGAATGGGGCGCGATGAGGAATCAGTTTTTCGATTTCATCTCGCTGCATCACCGTGGGTTTGCTCACTTTGCTTTGGATACCTCGAACATCTCGGCCGGAATCTTCGGATTCATGGAGTTTACGTCGATCGCAAAAACGCTGTTGACGCCGCTTTTACCGTCGACTTCGAGCGAGCGCAAAATGAAATCCGCCTTGGCCAGCTTCACGACCATGTAGTTCAGCTTGTCGCGAAAGGTGTTTGTCCTGGGGACAAGTTTCATTTCGTAACCGCGGGTATCCTCTTGCACCGTGATAGTGAAATTCTTTTTCAGGTTCCCTAGGGAGTTCTCTCCGCCGAAGTACGTCTGCACTCGGCGAACGTTTTTTCCGATTTCCGTCACTTGCGTGTTGTTCCCCGTTGTGACGTTCAGGTAATTCTCATTGAAGCGAATCCGCATGCTGGAAGGTTCGAAGTACTCCAGTGAGAATTTAGTTGTGCCCTCGGCACAAAACTTGCCGTGGAGCACCAAAGGTTTCACCATCAGGTTCGAAGTTCGGGTTTCGGTGATGGTCCCGCACATGCTGGTGTATTTTTTCTGCGTTTGCTGAATCCCATTCCAAACACGATTCAGCAGGTCGTCCGATTGGCCGGCCAGCATCCCCGGGAAAATCAGAAATGCAAGGAGGGCACAAAGGAACCGAAATCCTGACATCATCCTGCATGTGGGGTCCGGCTTCCTAGTCACCGCTGGTCTCAAGACTTTCCCGAACAATCTCGTGGTTCCGCATCGTTGCGCCAACCCGAATCTGAACCAATTCAGGAGCGGTCTGCTCTTTCAGGACAAATTCACGGTAGAGTTTGGCGGTGAGTGAATTCTCTTTGTTCCGATCGTTACGCAGGGCGTGGGCTCGCAGCATGTCCTCGCGAGCGTTCTTCACCACAGCGAGATGTTCGAAAGCACGCTGCGAGTCGCTGCTGACAATCTCTTCCTTCAATACCAGGTGATGCTCCGTGCTGCGGAGCTTTACGTTCTTGCCGCCGGCGAAAATCTCGTGCCGTCCGTGCTCTTCATACCATTTAGTCAAGGTGGCGGTCATAAGTATCTTCTCGACGATGTTCCGCCAGCGTACTCCGGCGTTGTACGCGCAGAAATAAATTTCTCCCTTATGGGTAGCATAACGGATGATGCATTGCTCGGTCTGCGAAAATCGTAGTTAAACAGTGGATGGCCCAGTTTTCGAATATCCGATCAAATAAGTAACTGGCGCTCTTTTCCCGGCGATCTCGCCGATCTCCCATTCGTATTGGCGGGACCTTAGTTTGCCTACGATCTCGCGCAGTTCTTGCGGCCGATAGGTGCGCAGACAAGAAACTACGCCATCGAATAACAGCACCAGGGGAATGACTGGAATCAGGTAGGTCCACAGCAAGCGCGACCAGCGGAAGGGGCGAATCCGCGGAGTGTGGACGAACATTAATAAGACGCCGATGAATATTACGGCGATGGCCGATGGCGAGCGCTTTGTGATCTCGAATATACCGACGCTTTCGCCGGCGTCGACGGCGTCTTGCAGAATGGCGCCAGCATTCTCCGGCGAAAAATGATGGAACGAGGTGAACATCGTTCGCAGCCCTTTCAGCTCGCGAGGCACCTTCATCGCATCCACTGGGTCGGGGTAATAACAAATGTGGTGGCCGGAAGATGCGCTGATCCTTTGGAACGCTTCGAGGTTCGGATACTTATCTGTGAGCAAAATTTGAAGGCTTGTGGATTTTTGAGTGTTCCGGCCTTTGAGCTTTCGAGAAAGATCAAGCCAGGGACCGCCACCGCCGGAGCACATATCGATGATCGATTGTGTATCGCTTGCTTCGTTTCTAGTGGAGTCAATCACGTTCTGTAGCAGTGGCGCGATGGGGGCGTAGGCTCTCAGGAGATTGAACCCGAATTGGACGGCGTCCGTAACGTCATCGCGAAGCGATGAAGGGAACCACGATTGTTCGTGAAGTTCAATGAACTGTACGCGACGCATGAGGACTTAGCTGCACAACGAATTTCAAAGCCTGGCCCAATATCAATTTCGAAGCAAACTGCGTTCATGCCCGGGCGATGGTTGCTCCCCAGCTGAAGCCGATGCCGGCGGATGCGAACAGCAACAGTTGGCCGGGGCGAATCAGCCCGTCCCGCCGCATGTTCACGTAGTTGATCAGCAGGTCGCTGGCGAACGTATGTCCATACTCTGCCATGGGACTCGGCGGCAAGCCGCCCTTGGGCAGACCTACCATCTTGCAGAAACCCTCGCGGTCCCGCCGGCTGATGTTGGAATAAATGAAATGATCAATGTCCTTCAAGCTCAGGGAACATCCATCCAGTGCCTGATTGATGATGGACAGCATGTTGTAAAAGTAGACCGGCATGACCTTCCGCTCCATGCAAACAGCGTCAACGACAATGTCCGGGCGGCCGTTGGTTCTGGACATCGTAATCGCATTCTGAAGATGGCCGAGCGTCATGGCCTGGACTCCCAATAAAGTTGGACCCTCGGCGCCCTCCCGGCGCAGGATTGCCGCGCTGCCCGAATCTCCGTGAATGGTGACTGGAAGAAGCGAGCGATTGCCCTCAGGCGCAGCATCGCCCGTCACCAGCAAGACATTGCGAATCGTCGAGTCCGTGGCCATCCAGCCCAGCGCAGTCTTAGTCGCGACGTGAAGTCCAGCACAGCCGCCGACCTTGAAACTCAAAACCATCGCGGCGTCCGCGCCGAGATCAACGCTAAGCCGGTGCGCGAACGAGAGTCCCGGTGAGTTTTCGGCAGACCAGGTGCTGTAATCGAGAATGAGGTTGATGTCTCGGCCTTTTAATCCTGCTTCGGTCAGCGCTTTGGAAGCGGCTTCGAGAACCAAATCATAAAGTTTTGTGTCGCCGCAAACACGGACCCGGTTCATTCCGAGACCGTTAACCGCTTTTTTTCTTGCCTCCGGGCTCAAAGGAGAGAGCGCCTGCTCAATCCGGGCGTGCTCCCGTTCAAGAATTGCATCCACAGCCTCGTCGCCGGGCGGAACGGCGTAGGCAGCAGATGCAATGCGTACATTCATGTTCACGGCAACTCCAAGTAGGGCAGATCCATTCCAGGCAGATCGAGAGCAACAGCGGCAAATTCCTTGTCGCGCGTTGCTCCAAGCAGTAGAGCCTGACCACCGGCGGGACGGCCCTCCGACAGGGCGCTTAAACCCAGAATCAAGTGAAAAAGCGCTCCGGTTCCCGTCAATCCTTGGGCGAACCGCTGCGGCGATAGGATGGCGGTGTTATCGCCGGCAATCTCGCGAGCCAAAACACCGGTCGGATCGGTTGAGCAAGGTGCGCCGTTGCCGCTACTGATGATAAGCCTGGGGACAGAATCAGCAAGCATCCGGCGGACAATCTCCGTTGGTTGACCTTTGCTTGCCCAACGACCAGAGCCCATTCGCGCATAGTAGCGTGTCTCGGCACGGGCGGCGGCGCGAGCAGGGGATTCCATCACCAATGCTGCCACGCCTTCGGCAGGAATAAAGCCTGCGTCTTCCACGGGCCCCGAGTTGTAACACGCAGGTGAGAGAAGATCCGCCTCCTCATACCAGGAATACAGGGTTCGAGCCAGTGCATCGCCGGCGAGAACGATCGCCAAATCGGCCTGGTCGCGGCGAAGCAGGGAAGCAGCCTGAATCATGGCACTCTCGCCCGCGAAGTACTTGTTGCTCACCGTGATATTGGGTCCACGCAGGCCGTGAAACATTGCGACTTGACTGGTTGGAGCACTGGCAAGCGTTTCCGGAAAAGTGATGGGGTCGGTGCCGTTCCAGCCATTTGCGGCGGCGCTCAGGTAGAAAGCTTCCGTGAGTTGCACACAGCCAAAGGTAGTTGCGAAGACGACAGCGACCCGGGATTTGTCGACTTGACTCTGGTCAATCCCGGTATCCTTGAGGGCCAAGGAGGAAGCGACCAGGGCCCACACCGACAAGCGATCAAGCCGCCTTGTCTTCACCCCAGGCACGATGTCCGCGGGACGAAAGGCCGGCACGAGGAATGCTCGCCGTGGCGCGGCAGTTGTCCATGAAGTGATCACGGTCGGTTCTATTCGGGTACGCGGAATTAATCCTGAGACAGGACCATACGGGCTGACTGATCCGATGCCGGTGATCGGGACGAGCGGCAACTGCGAGGTCATGCGGCGCTGCTCCTCAAGCTGCGCCCGAAGATCAGCACCGTGTTGCTGCCGCCGAAGCCGCTGGAAGCCGACATTGCCGAAGGCAGCGGCTGGTACTTTACTTCTCCTCGCAGCCAATCGATGCCGGAACTTGCGATGGGATCAGAAAGGCGGAGAGTAGGAATCAGCGCGCCAGCGCGAATGGCCATAATTGTGATGGCCGCTTCAAGCGAACCAGCCGCGCCTAAACAATGTCCGAAATATGATTTTGTTGAAGATACGGGTATGGGGCACTTCCGTCCACGGAAGGCCGTCTCATAGGCGCTGGCCTCGGCGCTATCGTTCAAAGGCGTACCTGTGCCGTGCGCATTTACATAACTGATGTCATCGGCGCTGATTTCCGCCATCTCCATCGAGAGACGAATGCAATCGGCCAGGCCGTTTCCCTCTTTCTGTGGGGCAGTGGGATGAAACGCATCGTTGTTCATCGCCCAGCCGCGCAGCACCGCCAAGACATTAGCATTCCGCTTTGCCGCTGTGGCCAGCGTTTCCAGGACCAAAACTGCGGCCCCTTCACCCAGATTAAGTCCCTTCCGATTTTGATCAAACGGCGTGCAGGGGTTTGGGTCCAACGCCTGGAGAGAGTTGAATCCGCTCAAGGTAAATGGGCACAGTGGGTCGCATCCTCCTGCCAGCATGATCGGAGCCGCGCCATCCAGGAGCATGTTCGCAGCGAGCGCGATCGCCATCGCCCCGGACGCGCAAGCCACTGAGATCGCGGAACGCGGCCCATGAATCCCAAAATGCGCGCCGACCGAATCAGCGACGTGTGCGAATGGATACGAGGCCGCACGCGACAGACCACCGGCGCGTCGATACCAAGCGGCAGGATCTTCTGCGATCCCAGTATCCATCTCGGTCAGGCCCCCAAGCGTGCTCGCCATGACGAGGCCGGCGTCACGCAGGGCATCAGGATCGCAGCCGGAACTTGCGATTGCGTCCGCTGTTGCGATGGCCGCGAGTTCATCGGTACGGGAATATCCGGGCTTCGAGAATTTCGGCGGAAGGGGGAACTTGCCGACCTGGGCAATCGTTCCCTCGAACCCCGGATAGATTGCGTCTTTTTTACGGTCCAGGCAGGACTTGCCTGAAAGCATTCCCTCCTGCAGGCAGCCTAGCCCGACGCCATAGGGGCTGATGATGCCGATACCGGTAACGACGACCGTCTTGTGAGCATCACTCAAGCAAAGCACCCAGGCAAAGCGTCCAATTTGCACCGAAGAAGCTTCAAGCACCGATATGAAGAACTTCAATGTCGGTTAAAAGGCGACTACAGAAACCGCAAACAATCATAGCCCAGCCGGCGAAGCAGATTTTCGTGCAACGAAAAGGACGTGAGCCAGTGGCAAACGATTTCGAAAATGCTGTTCTTCTATCTGCATGCCCGCATCTTCGAGCAAACGACGGTATTCGGCGATCGACAAGATCTGGGGCTGCAAGCCTTTGTGCTCACGGGCGAACAGCAGGCGCTCGAGGGCCATCGTGAGCGCCGAGCGAACTCCGCGTTCGCGATCATGGACGCGAAAAATCAGAGTGCCATCGCTTGAAAGTGCTGAACAGCATCGGCTGAGCACATCCGACTGCTCGGCAGCGGTCAAACATTGCAGGACGTCCAGAATCAGAACCAATCCGGCGGGCGGAGGGTCGAAAGTACGGATGTCCGCGACGGTTATGTCCGCGTTGAGCGTAGCCAATGCCTCGCGGGCGACGGCGACGCTACGAGCGTCCAAATCACAACCAACAAGATGCCGATGGCGATCGTCGAAGGCCGCAAAACAAAGACCCATGCCGTAGCCGCAGCCCAAGTCCACGATTGTTCCTGCTCCCAGGTTCTTCGCAGCAAGCAATTCAAAGATGCGGTCCAGGCGGAGTTTCCACCAGACGAATCCGCGAATCGTGCGCCCGCATGGGCTGAACATTGCGTTTACATAGCGAAACCGTTCTCGCAAAGCAGCGTTGAAAGCGGACTTGCGATGATGGGTAATCACAACCCATGTGACCGCCGCCCCGATTGCACCCGCGACAACTGCGAGGGCCACACTGCCAATTACCCAGATCAAGAACTGCTCTCTGTCGAGATGCCCGCGCATTGCAGTCAGCTCTGAGAGTGTCAGCGGCTGGAATGCGCCGCGGCGCAGAAGGCAACCCAGTTCGATCGAAGTGAAAATAATGAAAGGCAGGAATAACGGATTACTGACGAAAGTGCAGGCCACCGTTAGCGGCTTATTCAATCTGAAGAGGTGGGCCAAACCGATTGCTGCCAGCGTTTGAAAGCCATAGATAGGTATGATCCCGATGAAGATCCCAAGGAAAACAGCGACGGCGGCGTGCGACGGGTCAAGCCGCTCCGTCAGTAAAAGAGAGACGAACTTCCGCGCCTCAGCCTTGAGTCTTCGAATCACCTAAAAGCATGCCCCAGGAAATCAAGAAACGCGAACGCACGCGTGACGGTCAAAACTGCACGTGATCTTATGCTCCGAGAAAGCGAAATGCCAGAGACCACAGACAGACACGCACGGTGTCTCGCACTGGCTTCATCTTGGAGCGCGCGTGCCCCTCGTAATAGATCGTACGGATGGGTGCATGGGCGATGGTGCAGCCTGATCGGGCCATCTTGATCAGGACTTCCATCTCGAATTCGTAGTAGCGGCTGCGAAGTTTGGCCCCGTCCAGTTTGTCCAGACGGAACAACCGGAACCCACTTTGGCTGTCGTGAATTTCGCAGCCGACGAGAGCGGAAGCGAGCCGGCTGCCAATCACGTTTGAGAAGTATCGGGAACTGGGCATGCGGCCAAGATCGAAATGGCGGGCGCCAATGATCAGGTCGGCCCCAGTTTCTTCGGCTACGCGAAGCATGACCGGAATGTCATCAGGCAGGTGCTGCCCATCGCCGTCGAGAGTGAATACGTTTGTGAAGTTGTACTCTCGCGCGTAAGTAAGGCCGGTGCGCAGGGCAGAAGCCTTGCCGCGATTTTCTGCCGAAACCAAACAAGTGGCTCCCGCAGCCCGGGCAATGTCGGCCGTTCCGTCACGGGACCCATCATCAATCACCACAACTTCTGTGACATACTGTCGGGCCCGCTCCACCACGTCCGCAATGTACGGAGCCTCGTTAAAAGCGGGAATCAGGGCACAAGTTCGCATGTCGCCAGTTCCAGTGTACCGCGAGCTACTCGCGTGGGCCGGCTAGGACAAACTCAAATCCTTTTTGCCTGAGTTCGTCGATGACGCGCGGCAAGGCTTCCAGCATAGCGTTCGTTCCCCGAGGCAGGTGATCGTGAAGCAAGATGATGTCGCCGCTATTCGCCTTGCTCAGGATGCGCTCGGCAAGAACGCTGGAGTCCCTGGTAAATGTATCCAGCGTCCGGATGGTCCAGGAAACATACTCGAGCCCCGCATTCTCAAGATAGGGCGCCAAGAGGGGGTGGCGCAGGCCCACCGGCGAACGAAAAAAGTGCGTCGGAGCGCCACAAATGCGACGAACGCTTTCGCTACAACGCTCGATTTCAGAACGCAGGCGATGTGGCAGGAGGAAGCAGAACAGGGGATAGTGCGACCAGGTATGATTTCCGATCAGGTGTCCCTCTGCCCAGGCGCGCCGCACTATTTCCGGATGCTCCTCTGCTCGCTTGCCAATCACAAAGAACGTTGCTTTCACGCCTTTTTCTCGCAGCAAATCGAGTAGTTTGGGCGTGTAGACCGGATCAGGACCATCGTCGAAGGTTAAGGCCAGACTACGCGAACCAGATACCTGGGATCGGTTGGATACCAGCCATTGATTTCTTGGATTAAACAACATGTAGACAATTAGCAGTGTGGTGATGCCCAAGCCCAGAAAACAAAGCCAGAAAAAGCCGAAGGCATACAGTGCTGCCAATAGGGCGGTGATTAAGAAAAACAACGAGAAAAAGGTAAGCGAGCGCGCCATACTGGTTGACCAGAACCCAATCGTTGCTGCAGGAATTTGAAAGGCCATCTTAGCATCGGTTGGCGGTGCAGAAGCTCAATAGGGTAGCCATCTGCTCCAGGCAAGACACTGTAATCTCGCGGACGATACGGATAGGTTCTGCCGTTCCGGCGTCCACTCGGAATTCTCCGTCGAAAAGTCTTTAAAACGGGATTGCAGGTAAAGTCGATGCGCTTACCGTCACTCATCGCGTACGCCGCGACAATTTGAATGTGTCAACCTGGCGTCACTGCTCTTCCGGGCTCGAATGGCCAGCCTTTCAAATAGACGTCGCAAGTTCTTCGATTACGCTGGCTGGGTAGCCTCTCATAAATCAGGCTGCATCTTCCGCGTCGACAGACTTTTTAATATCCGTCTCACTACCGGGAACGTGAACGTCTTGGAGGTGGATGGCGAACGCCTGTTGCATCAGACGTAGGTTCTCGTTGGTGTTGACCGCGAATACAAAGTTAATGTCGGGGCATACTGAACAATACCCTCTGAGGAGTGGGTCTCCACTCGGGACAACTTTGAGAAGCATTTCCGGTTTTCGCATGAAATCGAAGCTCCCGTGCCCGCTATCACAGCAGGTGAACGATGTTGGCAAGTGGTGACGATGTGAGCTTCTAGTCCGATCCCCGATACGTTTTTAGATCGGTGCGGACTCTACCGATGCTTACAGTGCACGCATCGTGCCGAAGGCTTTGGGCTAAGTCATTGAGTAAACAAGGAGCATCTCTGCGACTCAGTACCCTTTGCGACAAATTGTCCCAAGGCTAACGTCCCTAGGGACAAATCGGCTCACCTCGATTTAAGCAGAAAATCCCCAGAAGATCGCCACAGAGCCTACCGCGAGCTGATCTTTGGTTACGGTGGAACCCTGCAGACGTCGGACATCCTACCGCGTGCGGGTTCTGACACTGCATCAGCCAACTATCCGTACCACTAAGCGGGCCACTGCATCATTACGTCTTTGCGGCACTTCATCTCCATAGCGGGTCAAGTTTTTTTCCAGTCCGTCAACAACAACAACTGGTCCAGAATTTCCTGCAACCGTTGAAGCCGGCGCTCGTGATCCGCTGCTGCGTCCGCTATCTTCCTTTTCCCCCCATGCAAGTAGACGCGGTTCGCTTCACTGATTTGCGCTATTTCTTCCCGTAGCTTCACGATGCGGTCTTTGACGGAATTCTGCATAACGATAGGCTAACAAATCGCGCAGTGTAGCAGGCCAAGGAGGCATTGACCGCCATCGAGCCGTTTTTTTAAAACTCCGCTAAGAAGTGAGCGTCCGAATCTGCCAATAGGGGCGCCGACGGGGAATACTAAGGAAAAGTCCAAAAAACAATCCTCACTCCTCTTCCGGCCACGTAGCAAGCGGCCTGAGACGATCCTGTGGCTGAGAACTTCGGGGTTTGTCACCTGAGACGAAGCGCTCCCAGTATTGCACGGGCACTCTGTTCAAAGTTGATCAGTTCGGGAATGCCTTCAGGGGCTACTGTGGGTACGTCGGTACCATCGAATCCAAAGACGCCTAACCTGATCGTGTGCTCAGCCGAAGAACCCCTGGGTAGGGGATAGGCTGGGTAGAGCGGCGGCGGCATCCTTTTGGATGTGCCCCACCGGCAATTCGCGAGGGTTGATTGCGCAGCGGCGGAACTCTGTTGATCGCCAGATGGATCGAAAAATCGGAGCACATCGATTGGGCGAAGAGGATAAGCGGTCATGATAAGAGATGTAAAGGCGTCAGTTCATAGAATGGCGAGCCATCTGCAACTCATTAGCGGCTACTTGGAAACGGAGAACTACACCAAAGCCCTGGGGCAGACACGGGATACCATAAAGGAGCTGCACGCTCTGGCCACGAGCCTCGCAGGGCTTGCCAATGTGGGGATGACGGTGCCGGAAGATGGAGCGGTCGTGGTTCCGCATGGCTCTCGAGTGGTAAGTCATGAAGATGTGAACGTAGACGTCAACAGCGATGAAGTGCGATCGGTTGACAGGAACGAAGTGCGCGCTGGTCACGGCGACGTTAATCCCAAGACGAAGTGAGTCCGTGAGTTTGGTGCTCGGCACATGTTTGTGCTCTTAATTTGGTAGATCCGAATTTGGTGGATCCGACAATTCTGAAGCGCGTTTCGCGTAGTGGTCGCTATGCCCGCGGCAATCCCATACAAACGAGAACATCAGAATGCGTAACGTAGAGACTCGGTTAGCGCGTTGGCGTGAAAATAGCGTGGCGCTGTCGGTCCGACGAACGAACCTTCACCGTACTGGTAATAATTCCAGCCCATGTTGAAGGCCCACTTATGGCCGATATCCACGCTGAGGTTGGCTACCGGCTGCTGGTACTTGTACTGCAACGAGCCGAGCGGCTGCAGAACGTTGAACTGTGGCACGTTGCCATCAACGCTGGTAATGCTGTAGCCGACGTCGCCCATCACTCTCTTCATCGCTTTGAACCGCACTGTGGCCATGCCGAAATTCGTGTGGTTGCTGTAGTACGAGTTGGCCATCAAGTTATTGGACGTATCGTTCCCTGCACAATCATTGTTGTTGGCATTCGCAACGAAGGGAAGGATCACCCCGGTTGGCGGAGTGTCGTTGAAGCAGATCAGGGCATTCTGGATCACACTGTTGAAGTTGTACGCCAGGTCCACCCCGAAACGTTCACGCGGCGCCAGTGAGGCAGTCAGGCCGTAGTTCCGGTTGTGGCCCACAAACTGGGTCTCAGCGTCGGCATTGGATAGCTGCAGGATGTTGATCGATCCGGCCAAGGTCGCCCACGAGCGCGGTTTGTAATTCGCCTGGAACCGGTAGCGCGCTTCCTTGCGTGGCGCCATGCGGACAAACACCGCGTTGAGGTTCGTGTGTTCCCAGTCGAAATTCAGTTTCAGAGCATGGATGGGCCGTGCCCAGATCCCGAACAGCGCTGTTTGTTCCAGGCCAACAAAATGGTCCAGATCTCCAGTCAGGAGATCAGTGAAGTGGTTGAAATCCCGGTCACCGTAGCGGTAACCGACGCGGACGCCGGCCTTCTTCGAAATGTCCCAGGCTAGTTCGGTCTGGTTTCTGGTCCACGTCTGGTTGAAGGACGACAGGGTTATGGTAGGCGTGCCTCCCGGAGTCGTGGGCGTTGTGAGCGCCGTACTCAGCAGCGTGCACGGTGGCGCCGCACAGCTATAGTCGAGCTCATTGAAATTGCCATTCTGCGGAATGCGGTATGCCCAGAAATAAAATTTGTCGATCAGGCGCAGATGCTGGGTCAGGTGCAGCGTCGCTTCGAGATCGACCACATCGGATATACGATTTGCGGCGGCAATTCCGTTGCCGGTAAAGGCGAGCGTGTTGGTGCGGGTGAGCAAGCCTCCGAAAGACTCCTCCAACGGCGTGCTGGAAGTTGCGGAGCTATAGGAAAAGGAACCGAGCACTTCTAACATCTTGAAGTAATCGCTACGCAGGCTGATCCGCTCGGTGGGTATAGAAGTACGAATCCGCTGATTCCGTAAGTATTGCGTGTATGCGCTACACGTAACATTGGTCAGGGTCCCCCCGACAATCAGACTGGGTTGCCCCGTCGGCACCGCGCACGGCACCCTGTTCACGGTATCGATAGGCAAACCCAATGAAACGGAGCTTGCCGGCGTCCCCGGCAGGAGTGCCTCGTTGATGGGATTCAGTTGGTAGTCCGTGTCTCCTTTGTAGTAATCGAGGAACTGGTCGAAGCTGAGGACGGTGCGGGGCGCGATTCTAAAGTCCACACCCATCCGGTAGGAGTTCATGGTCGTGTTCCAACTCTGCAGCAGTGAAGCATCCGTCCCCTCGTGAATGCTGCTGTAGGAAGGTCCGGTCATATTGTTATGCGAATATCCCAAACGGAAGCTGACAACGGACTGCGGAAGCAGCGTGAGATCGACATCGGTCATGCGCCGCGTCGTATCGAACAGGTGCGGAGAGTTCAATATCGGAATCGATGGAGTAGACGTTGGGGGATTCAGCGGATTCGCCAACAAATCGTAGTTGAAGAAACTCTGATCGCGACGGAAACTGCCTTGCAGGTTGTACCACTTATTCTTGTCTGCCCGAAGACGCATGTAGTTGTTGGGATCCCCTCCCCATCCCACGCTATTGAGGTAGAGGTTGTCGAACACCAGGCCCTGGTGATCGACCGATTGCATCGTAAGCGTCTGGTCCAGTATTCGCGGTCCCGTCCGCAGATTCACCAGAGTGTCGTACATATCTTCGCTGCCGGTCACGTCATTGGAGCGGTAGCCGAGCTCGATCGAGGAGTGAATCTGATACCCGCCGGTCGTCACTCCGTCGGGCTCGGCGGGCTGGGCTGGGGTGGGGCTGGGAGTCGCGGAGGTTTGTGCAAAGAGTGCTTCTGGCGATAACGCGATCATCGCGCACAAAAGAACAGCTAGAGCCGTCGCCATTCGCCGTTTGAAGGGACGACAGGGGACTGGCGAACTGCGCTCGGCTTGTACTCTGCGGCTTCCTTTAGAGAAGTCTTGCGGGCACGCCCATCTCTCAGGTAGCAACGATTGCAGGCCGACGGCGATTTTTGGGGAAGTCTCCATCGCTGCTCCCTACTTGAAAAACACTTCACTGAAATTGGAGCCATGGATTTGCGTATGACACATGGTGCAGGCCTGATACTTCGCCGACTGATTGTGCGCGGGGCCGCTTGGGCCTCCGGCCGTCAACTGGGTCGAGAAAGTGTGGCACTGCAGACAAAGCATATTTACCGGCATGACGTTCAGCAGACGGGGATTGGTGGAACCGTGGGGCGAATGGCAACTGGAGCAGCCCTCCGTCTTTACCGGCACGTGCTCATAAACAAAGGGGCCTTGCTTATCGACATGGCACTTGTAGCAAATGGCGTCGCCGCTCGGCAGACTCCGTAACTGCCGCACTGTCCCGGTCCCGTGCGGGTTGTGGCAATCCACGCATTGCACCAGGCCTTCGTTGACTCTGTGGTGATACGGCTTCGCAAAATCCGCTTTCGCAGAAGTGTGGCATCCGTAACACAACTGGGGCTGATCTTGGATTAGCAGAAACTCTTTTGCCTTAGCGTGATGGGGAGAGTGGCAGTCGAGACATCCAACATCGCTGCTGGAGTGAGCGGATTGCGCAAAATGCGATTGTTCGTGAGCCTCGCCATGGCAACTCAGACAGCGATCGCTAGTCTCCTGCCGTGACTTCCCCTCGAATACGAATATTTTGGTTTTGTCGCCGCCGCCAGCCACGTGATCGGCTCCGGGACCGTGACAACCTTCACAACCTTGCTTTGAAGGGCCGCCCTTCTTGTTCAGAGTGGTCTTCCAGTGAGGCGTTTTCTCCCAGGCGCTATAGATTTCCTCGTGACAAGTTTTACAGGTCTCGGCTCCCACATATTTGGACGCTTCAGCGGAAGGCGTATCGGCCACCGTTGCGGCGCCAGATTGAACACTCTTACCTGTCGATGCCGGATTATTCTGGCCGTGCGCAAATGCGGCGCCGAAAAGCAGTGAAACAAACAGAAGAGCTCGAATAGTTACGAGACGCACAGGTTTGCATGGACGGTGATGATTCGCGGCGATCATTGAGTTCGCAGAATAAATAACGTATAGCGATTCATCATGTCGTGCTGGTCAATATTAGACACTTCCAAAAACTAAGTAGCTCTGATTGATTTGTTGGTCTTTGGCTCCCTGCCAAAAGCGCGTTACTCTGGAAGCCCGTTATCCACTCAGTTTCTTTTTTGTACCAAGTAACTCAATTTGTGCGGAATCGCTTAACCAGCTTGTCAAAGAATTGGGAACTCCGCACAATCCACGTCACCTTGCTGAACGAAATGGGGTCTCTGCTGGCGTGCAACGCGAACGTTCAGGAACTCGTGAGATCGTGGCTATACGCCCCGCCTGGTAATCAGTCAAAGCTGTGCAGTTTTGAACAGACATCAAATACAACCCAGTAGTAAATTTCTGCAATTCGGCTGAGAGGCGTTCCAGGACTACGTACTTTTGTGAGCGCTAGTGTATTCCGGCAAAGAAATCAGGGCTCCGGTGAACCCACAACGGGTCGGGCCATTTCCTAAGCTCCGCCGTATACGTCTCGCGCGACTCATGGAGTTTTACTCAAGATGATAGGTCGCGCCGCACTATTTCTCCGGTTGGGTGTGGGCCTGTATGGATTGGCAGCTTTAGGCTGTGTGTTATCCGGCGAAGCGGCCAAACCGGTCGGCAACGAAACCACTATAACTACCGATTGGAGTCACCGGCACGTACTCTTCTCGCGTCCGGGTTCGCCTGAACAACTCTCTCACGTAAGCAAGGATACTAGGTACTGGCAGCAGGTCCAGCGTCGCGAACACGCGCTCATACCGGCATCAATCCAAGGGGATGTGGATGCGGGTGCCATTGCACGGTCAAGGGTCAAACGGCGCGGCAAGAAGCTCAAGCGAGATTGGTCTGAAGACATGGGCACGGGTGCCGGCGCCGGCGCGGGTAATTACCCGGCAAGATTCTCTTTCCGCGGCATTACGGCTAATTGCGGCGATGCGATCGCGCCCGACTATGTTGTCTACGGTACGGGCTTGGCAGGATCCTCGACGCAGGCAAGCGTCACAGCATTCGACAATCTTTACTCCGGCTGTAGTGCCCTTAATTTGGGGACGGCCGCAAACTTCTCAGTCCTCGGTTCGTCTACCGTGACGAATGCCGGCAACACAGTGGTCACGGGCGCTAACATCGGTATCTCTCCGGGGACGAGCCTGACCGGCTTTCCGCCCGGCGTGCTGACTTCTCCTGCAGTACAGCACCTCGGGGACAGTGTAGCGAGCCAAGCGCAAGCTGACGCTAATACAGCCTATACCCACTTTCAGGGATTGACCGGTGCGACAGCCCTTGGGTCGTTGGACGGACTAACTCTCGTTCCAGGCTTGTATAAGTCTGCCGCCGCGTCCCTCGCTCTGAGTGCCGGCGCCACCGTGACGTTGAACGGAACCGGAACTTACATCTTCCAGATCGGCAGCACGCTTAACCTCGCGGGCACCGTGATTCTGTCTGGCGGCGCGACAGCAGGCAACGTGATCTGGCTGGTGGGAAGTTCCGCGACTATCGAAGGCACTGCGGTTGCGGTCGGGGACATTGTCGCGCTGGCCTCGATCACGCTGGACAGTGGCGCTTCGCTCGTCGGCAGGGCTATTGCTTTGAACGGCGCAGTGACCCTGGTCGACAACGCAATCACCACCATAGACACGGTTCCCTCAGTTTATTGGGCCTATAACACCGGTGGTCAGATTCTGACGTCTCCGTTGATTTCGTTGGATGGATCGCAAGTGGCATTTGTGGAGACAAACAGTGGGTTCGGAATCCTCGTCATGCTGAAGTGGGCCGCTTTGAACGGAACTCTGGGCAATCCCGTAGTCCCGTCACTCGTGTCTTCTGCGTTGTACTCCAGCTGTACCGCCCCTTGCATGACTCAGATCCCATTGTTGGACGGATTGGGGGTCGCACATGACGACACTACTTCGTCTGTTTTCTACGACTACGGCAATGATATTGGTTGGGTGGGAGATGCGGGGGGATGGCTGCACAAGATTACAGGTGTATTCAACGGTATACCGACGGAGGTCAGAAATGGACTGTTTCCGGTTCAGGTCAACGCTACTAGTCCCACAACACTTTCCAGTCCGGTGTACGATTCCGTTTCCCACAACGTCTTTGTAGGTGACCTAGGCGGAATTCTGTACTTAGTAAATACCACGACCGCCGCAGTTACACCGTCCAACCGGTTAGATTTCGGTACGGGAATCGTGGAAGGACCGATCGTGGATTCGACGACCGGGAAGGTATATGTATTCGCGTCCAGTGACGGAACGGCAAATTGCGCGGGGGCCACTGCCTGCGCCGCGGTGTACCAACTCAGTGCGTCCTCCGGCGCGGCTTTGGGTAGGGCCATGGTGGGGTCAAGTACGGTTCTCGGCCAGACGCCCAACCCCATGTACATTGGCGCGTTTGATAGTACTTATTACGGTTCCGGGGGCGCCACAGGAAACCTTTATGTTTGCGGCAACACCGGGCAGAACCCGACCCTCTATCAGCTTCGATTGGCGAATGGCGCGCTGCTCGGCAGCGGAAAGGCCGTCGTCGCCCTGACATCAGGGGCATTCTCTCCGCCGTGTTCTCCCGTAACCGATCAACTCAATCCGAATCTCAATGGGGGGCCGGCTGAGCGGCTGTACGTCAGCGTGCAGAACGATGGTGTCGCCGCCGGGTGCGGTGGTGGCGGGTGCATTCTGAATTTCATTGATACCGCCTGGCAGGCATTTACCCCTTACCAAGTAGGCCAGCAGATCCTTGACCCGAATCGAAATATTGAAGAAGTGATCCAAGCCGGCTTTTCGGGACCTGCCGTGTTTTTCAGCAGCACCGCAGGCACGACTCTCGTCGATGGCAGCGTGCGCTGGGTAAATCAGGGAGCGCTCTCCGCGACCCCACTGAACACGTGGACGCCGATCACATTTTTCGCACCGAGAGGGAAACGCATCGTCGACAGTAACGGCAACATTGAGGTGGTGACTAAGACGGGAACCACTGGCGGGTCCACCCCTACGTGGAATACCAACCCGGGTGGTGCCACAAACGCTGATGGCGGAGTTAATTGGATCAATGCGGGCGCGAGCCTTAACGCCGCGCTACCTGCGGCCGGAGGTACGAGCGGCATTATCGTCGATAACATTCTGAATGGTGCGCTGGCTGGAACCTCTCAGGTTTACTTCACGACTCTCAGTGACCAAGATTGCGGTACATCAGGCACAGGCGGCTGCGCCGTGCAGGCATCTCAGTCCGGATTGAATTAACCAGATACACAGAAAGGTCTGCTATGGATGTAAATAACCTGCCCGCCGGTAAACCTCTTGTTCCGGAAATCAAGAAGCCCTACCAGAAGCCGTCTTTCCGGTACGAAAAGGTTTTCGTGACATCCGCCCTTTCCTGCGGTAAGACTCCTAACTCGGGGTTCCAGTGCAACAGCAATCCCAAGATGTCGTAATAGCCACTTTCGCATCGTCGGCTTGTGGGCGACATGGGCGACTTCGGGAAGTCGACTGGAGAATTCGGCACAGTTGAGCGAGCCAACGAGCAGGGCACGGTCGTCAAGTGGGATGACGACGGTGGCACCAGACTCGGGTAACCGTCGCGCAGCGGCAGGAATGCTGGGGTTGCACTCCTGCCGTCCGCTCGAAGTTCGCTGTTAGTGAAACCCCTACTATCCGGTCAGTGCACCGTCACCTGCGCCGAAGCAGTCGTGCGCCCGAATTGGTTGGTAGACGATAAGACGTATGTTGTCGTAGCCGAAGGTATGACCACAACGCTGGTCCCCCGCACCGGGCCGGACTGTGGATCGATAATGTTGTAAGTGCTATTGCTCACGGTCCAGCTCAAGGTTACTGGCTGACCAGCCGCGACACTCGTTGGATTGGCGGAGAAGCTGCTGATTGTTGGCGACGGGCCCGTGGGTACATTTGCGGGTGTATAAATGGTGCCGGTCTGCACGACTTCGAAATTGGAGGCCGTAACCTGCTTCAACAGACCTAGATTGGTATTGTTCCAGCGATTGTCGGGCGCACCGCTAATGAAGATTGCGCTCCCATTGTCTGCAAGAATCAACCCGTATTTCTTCATGGCAGTGAGAATAACTTGATCGTCCGCGGGATAAGCGGAAATATCAAAGCTTGCTTTAAGACGTAGCCGGAGGCCCATAGGCGGTGCATTCGGATTGGTCGTTGTTGAGGCCCAATGAGTGGCGGGAAGAACGAATGCCTTCTGTGACGTAGGTACCGTGAAACGTAATGCATGGTTGATGGCTCCAGCGGCAACTTCGTCATATCGTGCAAGACCGACGAAAACAGGCAAACCAGCAGCGTCGGCCGAAGTCCAGGTGTAGGGGCGCTGCTCGTTGATGGTCATGTCCCAAACGTCAGCGGAGTCGGCGCTCCACTTCCCGCTTTTGAGCGCGGCATTATAAAGCTCGTAAAGCCAGCACCCATCCTTTTCAAGCACCAGCACGTGGCGATCGCCGTTTCCAGGCTTGGGATAGCCTTCGATGAGGGCATTGGCAGGAATTGGTTCCGGGCCGGGATCGCTTTCATCCGCGAAAGCTCCAAGCGTTACGGCTACCTTCGCTTGAGTTCCTGCAACAACTTGATAGGGAATACCAAGGGTTTGGTTGTGAAAGGTTCCCGCCCCGAAGTCAGCATGGAGCGTTACGGTGGACCCGATGAAGTTGATGTAGTTTGCAGAATTGGGATCGACAGGAGCGCTGGATATATCTGTGTTCCACAAATTCGTCGAAGGGAACGGCACAAAACCATTCAGGCTGGTGAGTTGGCCAACTGTCATACCAGCGCAGGTTCCGGCTTGAGAAAATGCAGCGCCGCAAAGCAGAATCACGGCGGCAATGTTGAATGCAAACAAACGATTCAGGCGGTGTCTCATAAAGTCTCCTTCAGAAGCTGCTGAGCAGCAATTTGGATTGACGGTTGCGTTTCCCTAAAAGACGGGTCGCACGATGAGAGAGACGAGATGGCGCACCAACGAAGGAAAGAAACCGATCTGTGGTAATTGCGCAATTTGAATTTCTTTGCGAAGGTCTCTCCGGCAAAGCTCCTGTCGCGGCTACTGTTTGTCGTTAGCAAAGTCCAAAGCCTTAGACGCGAAGCGCGCGAAGTTCAGCCGAAGGGCTGACGTAAGGATTCAGAGTGAGCCGCTACCTATGTTTGTTGCCGAGATGAGACGAACGGTCGAACAATTTTGGATTAAAACCAACGACCGGTTACTTTTATTTGTCATTTTAAAGACGAAACCTGTGTCTACGAAAATATGAGGACCCGAAAGTGCGTTTTCGAGGTGCGGCGCGACGGTACGATCTTCCCAAATCTCATTCATCGCAAGCATCTAGACGAAGAGCTGGTGCCGGTTTCATGAAGATAGATAGGCTTTGAGACAGCGGCTTGATCTGCCCGTCGACCTGCGACTTATTGTTCGCAATCCTTCCTGTGATTTCCCCTCGCGTCTTTTTGCTTGACTAGCTCAATTTTCTATACTATTTTGCTCTAGGCCTTGATTGAATAGGCCTAGAAAATTGCAAGATGTCTTCCATATGAAAAAAGCCGAACAACGCGACCTCTTCCCCGGGGCCTTGGAGATGATGGTGCTCCGCACGCTCAAACGACAGCCCATGCACGGTTACGCCCTGGCCCAGCAGATCAAGCGAACCTCGAATGAGGTGCTTGAGATCGAAGAAGGCTCGTTGTATCCAGCTCTGCAGCGTCTGCTTAAGGAAGGCTTTGTGAAGGCGGAATGGGGAACCTCGGCCACAAACCGCCGGGTTCGGATCTACAAGTTAACTCCCGCGGGCGGCAAGCATTTGGAGCATGAGATATCAACCTTTGAACGAATGCTCAAAGGGATTACGCAGGTTCTGGCGCAGGGTGAAATATGAATTGGCTGAAGCAGTTGTTTTCGAGAAAGCAACTCTACAGTGAATTGTCGCAAGAAATTCAGGCGCATCTCGACGAAAAGGTGGAGGAACTCGTCGCAAATGGGATGCCGAGGGAAGAAGCCATTTATTCAGCCCGGCGGGAGTTTGGCAATGTGCAATTGATCCAGGAGAACTCACGTGAAGTCTGGGGATGGTCTTCGGTGGAGAGTGTCCTCCTCGACATCCGTCACGGGCTGCATGCGTTGAGCCGCAATCCTGTATTTACGGTGGTCGCGTTATTGACGATCGCCATTGGTATCGCCGCGAACGCAGCGGTCTTCAGTGTCGTGAATAGCGTGCTGCTGAAGCCTTTGAGCTACCCGCATGCCGAGCAGCTTGTCGCGCTTCATCAGACCGCGCCGGGAGCTGAGGGACTTGCGGATTTCGAAAATGGTCTCCTGCTTTCGCCATCCATGTATTTCACGTACGCCGAGCACAACCAGACGTTCCAATCAGTGGGCGTGTGGATTCCGGGTACGGCGAATGTTACAGGCATGTCAGAGCCAGAACAGGTGCGAACGGTCTTAGTCAGCGATGGCGTTCTCCAGACGCTTGCCGTACGCCCGGCGCTCGGACGCTGGTTCTCGCAAATCGATCAAGAACCAAATGGCCCGCGACGCGCGATGCTGAGCTATGGGTACTGGCAAAGGCGCTTTGGCGGAGATCCCACCGTCGTCGGGCGAAACATCATGGTCGATTCACAATCCCGTGAAATCGTTGGTGTGATGCCAAAAGGATTTCAGTTTCTAGATGTGGACTTCGATCTGGCAGAACCGCTCGCATTTAGCCGCGTCAACTTGCCTCTCGCAGGCTTCGGATTCCACGGGATCGCGCGCCTTAAAGCCGGAGCGACCATCGCGGAAGGGAACGCAGACCTGAAACGATTGCTGCCGATCTGGATGGATTCCTGGTCAAACGGTCCCGGGCAGAATTCACACATTTACGAGCAATGGCGCATCACGCCGATGATTCATCCGCTGAAGCAGGAAGTGATCGGCAATGTCGGCGAATTCTTATGGGTCGTGATGGCGACCATCGCCTTGGTCATGTTGATTGCGTGTGCAAATGTGACCAATCTGCTCCTGGTCAGGATTGAGGCTCGTCAACAGGAATTGGCTGTCCGTACCGCACTCGGAGCAGGGCGGGCGCGCATCGTGCGAGGCCTGCTGGTAGAAAGCGTAATTCTTGGCATTATGGGCGGAATCGTAGGAGTTGTCTTTGCCTACGCGGGCGTGCACTTGCTCCTGACAGTCGGACCATCGAACCTGCCTCGGTTGAACGAAATCTCGATCGATGCGCGCACTCTGGCATTCACCTTTATGCTTTCGGTGCTGTCTGGATTGTTGTTTGGATTGATTCCGGCGCTCAAATATGCCGGGCCACGTGGCGGTTCAGCCCTTCAAAGTGCAGGAAGGACGATCACGGTAAGCCGGGAGCGGCACCGGGCGCGGAATCTGTTAGTGATCGGGCAGGTGGCGATGGCACTTGTACTCCTGATGAGTGCTGGCCTGATGATTCGCACATTCGCAGCCCTGCAAAGGGTCGACCCAGGATTCGCGGACCCCCAGCACTTGCAAACTTTGCGAATTTCGATTCCGGAGTCGCTGATCGCTGAGCCGGAACGGGTGACGAGAACGCAAAACGCAATACTCGATCAACTGGCGTCGATCCAGGGCGTGAAGTCCGTTGGATTCATCAGCGAAATGCCCATGGAGGGTTTCGATTCGAGTTGGGACGAAATCTATGCCGAAGGCAAAGTCTACGCCGACAACACTATTCCGCCCTTGCGACTATATAAGGATATTTCCCCGGGTTTGCTGAAGACGGCTGGAACGAGATTGGTTGCAGGCCGGGAAATGACGTGGGGGGAAATCTATTCACTGCGGCCAGTAGTAATGATTTCTGAGAATCTGGCTCGCGAGTTATGGGGCACGCCCTCGGCGGCCATAGGGAAACAGGTGCGCGAGTTTTCGAACATGCCGTGGCACGAAGTAGTTGGAGTTGTTCAGGACGTCCGCGAGAAGGGCTTGCAGGAAACGGAACCTGAAATCGTCTACTGGCCCCCGTTAGACAAGAATCCTTTCGTTCCCGCTCTTCGGACGGCAACGTTCGTGATCCGCACCGACCGCGCGGGCACCGAAGGTTTTCTGAACGAAATTCGTTCTGCCGTATGGTCAGTGAATTCGAGTCTTCCTCTCGCCTCTGTGCGCACGATGCAAGACGTCTTCGGCAAATCCGTTGCGCGCACTTCCTTCACATTGACGATGCTCGGAATTGCCGGGGCGATGGCGCTGGCACTGGGAATCATCGGCATCTATGGGGTGATGTCTTACTCGGTATCTCAACGCCAACGCGAAATTGGAATTCGGTTGGCGCTGGGAGCAAAAGGCGGAGATGTGCTTCAAATGGTGCTGAGACAGGGCACGAAGCTGGCCCTGATCGGCGTAGCCATCGGAATCGTCGCTGCTCTCGCATCAACCCGGCTCATGGCCAAAGTACTGTTTGGCGTGACAGCGCATGATCCGCTGACCTTTGCCGCAGTTATCGCGCTTCTCATCGCGGTTGCGTCGTTGGCGTGCTACATTCCCGCGCGCCGCGCGACACTTGTCAATCCCATCGTGGCCCTTCGATACGAATGAATCTTCCTAGTTAGAAGCCTCACGGAGAGTCCAGAGGCTATGACACTCGATCCACGGTATTGGAGTGGTGTCAGTCCGAGGTGTTTTGCCGCCTCCGCTATTGGCTCAACTCCTTCATGCCATGGCCGCGCGAGGGCGAGACTTAACTGTCGCTGAGGGCTCTCGTTTGAGACAGAACCGCAAGATGACCACCGTAATCTTCATTGTGATCCTAATCACAGAGGCGTTGAGGGTCGATGCTTACCCTATAGCAGCGACGGCTTCTTAGACACCATTTGAAAGGTGTCCGATCGTCCATAAGCTCCCGTCGCGCGTTTCGCGGCTGCACGGGACCTTTCCGAACTCCGAAATAGCGCGAGTCACTGGAAAAGCCTGGCTCGAGAGGCCCATCCTTTGAGGCACGCTGCGGCGACAGCCTGGTGGTTCGAGTCAGTGATTGATTGATGTTTCTTGTTAAGAGGGGGAAAACAATGTTTCGGTGGTGCGTAACCATCTCGTTACTATTCCTGCTGGTTTCTGCAGGCGGGGCTCAGACTGCAGATGTAACCGACAAAGAAACGATCCGGTTGCTCGTCGAGCAAGTGAAAGAACTGCAGCAGAAGGTGGCCATTCTCGAAGGCAAACGCGCGGAATCTCCCGCCGCGCCAGAACCTGCGCCGGTGGTTGAGTCCGTACCGGCCGCCGGATCGCAGCCGGCCGCAATCGATATCGACGCCCATGCATTTCATGGGATCCAGTGGCATGGATTCGGGGAAGTAGACTACAAGGCACTGAATCAGCGGACGCCAGAACTTGGAACATTCGGTTTTGTACCCGGCTCGGCTGGCAATTTCTATACGGGTGATCTCGATCTGCTCCTCACTTCGCGGATTTCCGAAAAGGCCAGCGTTCTTTCCGAAGTGGTGATCGGCGAAGGGGACGCTCAATCGTTCGGCGTAGATCTGGAGAGGGTGTTGTTCAAGTACGACTACAACGACTCGCTCAAGATGTCATTCGGCCGTTACCACACGGGCGTGGGCTACTACAACAGTGCATTCCACAGCGGCAAATGGCTACAGACAACCGCGGACCGACCCCTGATCATGGAGTTTGCCAACGACGGCGGACTGCTGCCCACGCAGGCGGTGGGTGTTTCGGTCACCGGGCTGGTGCCCTCAGGTCACCTTGGATTGAATTACTCAGCCGAGTATGGATCGAGCGATACAATCCGCCCCCAGATCAATTCGCCGGATGAAATTCAGGTGGACGAGAACAATAGCAACCATATCAACATCGGATTGTTTGCCCGACCCGATGCGATCGCCGGTTTGCAGATTGGCGGTTCTTTCTATCACGACAGGATCAGCGATTTTCAACGTGGACCGAGCGTGCGACTGAGGCAAACCATTCTGAACGGCCATGTTGTGTATGTAGCTCGGGGCATTGAATTCCTGAACGAAGGCTTCCTGATTCGTCACGCCTACGAGCAAAACGGACCGGTTTACAACATGCCAGCTTTTTACACCCAGATATCGAAGAGCTTTGCGCGATTTCGACCATACTTCCGCTACCAGTACATCAATGCAAATCCGAACAGCATTTTTGCGGATGTGAGCTTACGGCAGGGACCGTCTTTCGGGACACGCTACGATTTCAACGAATGGATTGGCGTCAAGGCCCAACTGGATCACACTTTGCGAAAGGATCAACCCGATCTCGATGGTTTACAAATGCAGTTGGTCTTCGCATTCTGACTGGGAAATGGACGATATGAAAAGGGCACTCGCACTCTTTACTTTCTTACTGTTCGGACTGGTCTTCAGCTTGAGCCAGGCTGCCAGTGGCCAGGACGCCGACATCGCCGTTGTGGTGAATCCTGCGAATGGCACTTCCTCTCTGACCGTCGGCGAACTCCGCAAGATCTTCGCAGGCGAGAAGCGCTCCTGGACTGGCGGCACGCCTATCAAATTGCTGGCACGCGCCGTCGGAACTCGCGAAAGGACCGCCATGCTCGATCTTATGAGCATGAAAGAAGATGACTACAACCGGTATTGGACCACGATGATGTATCGCGGCGAAGCACAATCGCAACCGCCCGCGTTGCCCTCCATCGGCATGGTTAAGGAGGCGATGAAAGCTTATCCGGGCGCCATCGCGTTAGTGGATTCACGGGATGTGAAGGCAGAAATGAAGGTGATCAAAGTGGATGGACATCTTCCCGGAGAAGCTGGCTATCGGCTGCACTGACTTTGGCAGCGTTCCGTGACGAAATGTTCCCCACGAAGTCACACGGGGCTGCTCTCATCGCTTTCCCTTACTTTGCCGTCGGCATAGGTGAATCCAGAAACGGGGTCACGGTTTTCGCGAGGGCCGGGGATGAACTGATGTTGTAGTGCGTTAACCCTGGCAAGATCGCGAGTTGGGCAGCAGTCCTTCCCGAGCCATCGAGGCCAGCGGCCTTCTGGCCACCGCCAAGCAATTTGAAGAACTCCACCATGTGTTCTGGGCGAACGGCATCGGCATCTGCAAATACGATCATGGTGGGCGGGTTGATCGCAGCAACCTCTTTCGACCAGTCGTAATCCTTTCTGAGCAGATCGCCGAGTTTGCTGAAGAGCTGCACCCAGTTGACGTTCGGATACATTCTTGCCAATGGGGATTGCTTCATTGGTTCGCCACCGGAAGGGCCCATTTGCGCCATTGCGGCGAGCACCTCGGGGTAGAATCCATCACGCTTGAAGGGAGCCGAAACAACGACCAATTTGCGTACGGATTCAGGATGTCGTATCGCAGTCTGGAGGGCAACGCCTCCTCCAAGCGAGTAGCCCATAACGTCAGCTTTCTCAATCCGGAGATACTGGAGGAGCGCTGCTACGTCGTCTGCCATTGCTTCGAAACTCAGAGGCCGGTCGATATCCGCTGTGTGCCCGTGAGCCTGCAGTTCGACGGCGATGACCTCGCGCTTCTCGGATAACGCCGCCAGGTTCGAGCCGAACATGGTGATTCCTACCACTCCGCCATGCAGCAATATCAAAGGTTCGCCGGTACCGCGAATTTCATAGTAGAGTTTCAGGCCGTTTACAGGAGCGTAGCCGGTTTTGACCGCGGGTGTCGTGCTTTGCTGAGCACAAAGCGTGGGGAATATTCCCAGGACGATGCTCGCGGTAGATATTGCTAAGAGTCTTGTTCCAAGTGGCAAAGGTAGTTTCTCCGGGGTTGAACGCGTGAACGCGGAAGCAACAGTCTGATTATATTTTGGGCCACTGCCCGTGATTTGGGTCACCGCATCCGAACACCCTTGGCTGCTATAAGCGTCGCAGACCCGGCTCGCGCGATCTGCGCCGGAGTTTAATCCTTTTGGCTCTGATGGGATGATAATCTCCGGTATTCCCAGCATGAATCTAAGACGGAAATTTGACACTCACTCCACCTTATTGGAGTAGTGTTGGTCCGAAAGTGGTTCGTCGCGTCCGCTAAGAATCGAGAGCATCTATGCCGATCTTCGGTAAGATTACGCTGCTTCGCGCTGTTTCTGTCGTCATTCTCCTCGTAGCAGGCCGATTCGCGCTACGAGATGGAATCGCCCAAAGCCAACGGTTCAGCGCGACTCCCGATGCTTCTACCGCGGACTTCTACGTCGCTACTAACGGCGACGATACCTGGCCCGGGACATTGTCGCAGCCGTTTCGAACTGTGGACCATGCGCGCATTGCGGTCCAGACGCTGAAAACTCAGGTGAGCGGCAGAACCATCACCGTGTTCATCCGCAGCGGAACCTATTTCCTACCCTCCACATGGGCTTTCAAGTCGGTGGACTCCGGCAATGCCACGACTCCCATCTTGTATGCAAACTATCCCGGCGAATCGCCAGTGATCAGTGCCGGCCAGCTCTTGACCAACTGGGTGAAGAATTCAAGCGGACAGTGGCAAACCACCTTGGCGTCTGGAACCTACTTCACGCAACTGTGGGTGAATGGCGCCCGCCGATTCCCGGCGCGAACTACGCCGAGCGGCTACCTTTACATCACCGCTGGATACAGCACCACGGGCAGCAAAACTACAGCCAATCAGCTCGCCTATGACGTTCCCCCGGCCGGCGGTGTTCCGTCGAAGATGGCCAACCTTGGAGATGTGGACCTGATCGTCTTTGAGGCCTGGAATGTCGCCCACATGCGCATATCTTCAGTGAACACAACTACGCGCCGTATTACCACGACGAAAGCGCTGACGCAGAATGGCTACTCCGGGTTTATTGCCGGTCACCATTTCCTGCTGGCCAACGTAAAGGAGGCACTCAGCCAACCCGGACAGTTCTATCTCGATCGCCCCACGGGGACGTTGACGTATATCCCCGAGGCTGGCGAGGTGCTGAGCACTGCCACGATCATTGGCCCTCACCTGCAACAGATACTTACGGCAAGCCAGCTAAGCTACGTCACGTTCCAGGGACTCACTTTCGCCCACAACGACTGGCCGATCCCAAGCGATGGCTACGTGGGCAAGCAAGCTGACTACGGAACTCCCGCCGCGCTCAGCCTAACCAACTCGACGGGCGTGGTGTTCGAAGGCGACACCATCGCCCATACCGGCGCCTGGGGTATTGAATTTCAGGGCCCGGGGACTCCGGGCGGCGCCTCGCCCTACCTGTCGAATTTCCAGGACGGACTCATTTACGACACCGGAGGGGGCGGCATACGAGTGGGGACGAAAGTCACGAACTGCAACACGGATGCGACGGTGCCCCAATACATCTATCTCGGAAACAATTTGATAACCGGCGGCGGGAGAGTGCTCGCGGGAAGCTACGGCATCTCGGTGGGAGACGCTCACCACGTCCTGGTGGAGCACAACGAAGTGTCCGACTTTTACAACAATGCGATCGGGGTCGGATTCAACTGGAACTACGCGTGCAATTTCGCCCACGACAACACCGTGCAGTTCAACCATCTTCACGATATTGGGCAAGGCGTCACCAGCGATATGGGCGGAGTCTACTATCTGACTGGCATCAATACGGGCAACGCGATCCTGAACAACAAGGTTCACGACATCAACCACGATCCCGCCGGCTATGGCGGCTGGGGTCTTTATACGGATCAAGGTGCGATGGGAGTGCTGGTCGAAAATAACCTGGTGTACCGGACGACCGACGCCAGCCTGCATGTGAACTCGGCGTCCACCGCGCCGCCGACTTCGACTCCTCCCAATCTGTTCACGAACAATATTCTCGTGTCCGGTGGCATGGGAGCGATGAATCGCCATAACGACACAACCTTCCTGTCGTTCCAGTTTCAAAAGAATATTTCCTACTATGACAAACAGACCATTCAATACGGCTACTGGTATTGCCAGGGCAACACGCTCTGCACCGACTACTTCCAGTTCGATAACAATCTTTACTTCGATACCGCGGTCAGCGGAGGAAAGCCGGGAAAGCCGTTCTTCAAAACGCCTTTTGCAGACGTGAATTCCATCGAGCAGCCTCCGATCACCTGGCTAGGGTTGGCGCAATGGCAGACTCAAGGAGAGGACACTCATTCGCAGTTTGCCGATCCTCTCTTCGTCAATCCAGCGGGCGACGACTACACGCTAAGCTCGAACTCACCGGCGTTCGGCCTGGGTTTCGTTGCCTTCGATGCCAGTCAGGCGGGGCGACTGTCGACTGCGACCTTGCAGGCTCCGGCAGTCGAAGTTGGTTATCCCTCGTTGCTGACCGGTGTGTACGTCATGTCGCCAAGCACGGGCGCGACTTATTCCAGCCCGGTTGTATTTGTTGCCTACGCAACCGGATCGGCACCGATTACCTCGATGCAGATTTTCGTGGATGGGAAATCGAAATATACCGTTTCAGCCAACTCGCTCCGCGCTTCACTGACCCTTAGCGCGGGCACGAAGAACGTAGTAGTGCAGGCGTGGGATAACAAAGGGAACACGTACTTACGATCTGAGACGATCACCGTGAAGTAGCACTCTCCTTTCTACCGGGGATACGAAATCGTTGACTGGAAGCGGACTCCTCATTCCATCCGGAGATTCGCTTTCCCGCCGCACTGTTGTTAATAGGCACTTCTCAGTCGTCATCCCAAAGCTCTCCCGACCGCCGAAATCATCTTCGAGATGAAGGTCTGTCTCACTGCACGCCTCGTGCAGCGGAAATCGTTGGCTATCCCCATCTTGGACGGTGGCGAAAGCGCGTGACGCGGCTCACTCCCCTTAGTGGTTCGGGTCACGGTCTGAGGAAGCGCGCCGCACTGTAATGGGGCCGCACCAAAGCACTGGCAGTCCGAGGTATGTCATGCTCGACGGCCTTTCCCTCGCCGGATTTTATCCCTTATACGAAGTGATCGATGTAAGCACGGCCTCGAGCCTGCCGCCTTCGGTGTTCAGTTACGCCCATCATTTTCAGCTCGACGACGGTCTCCAGTTGCCGCGATTTCACGCGCAATCCACCGGAAGGTTTGAGGACTACAGAACCTAGGGATGGGAAGAGAAGAATGTGCGCTTGCAAGACAAATTGTGTGTCAGTGAACTGCGACAAGAATTGTTCGGCTGCATTCAAGAAAGCGGCGCTTCCGCAGCTCACAAGAAGTTAAAGATGCAAAGCAGGGACGACCAGATAACACGAGTATCAATTCGCAAAAATTGTCTCTAAATGGAGGAAACAAATATGAGAGCCGGCACAATGACGCCGCCCGGAGTGCAGGTCCCGGGCGACTATATCGAAAACGTAATGAGCGCAGTGAAAGCCAAGAATCCGTCAGAGCCCGAGTTCCATCAAGCCGTGCAGGAAGTGTTCGAATCTCTTCGGCTTGTACTGGCGAAGCATGTTGAGTATCGCTCCGCCCGCATTCTGGAGCGGATTGTGGAACCAGAGCGCGTGCTGATGTTCCGCGTGCCGTGGTTCGACGATCTGGGAAATATGCAGGTAAACCGGGGCTTCCGCATTGAAATGAACAGCGCCATCGGACCTTACAAAGGCGGGTTGCGCTTCCATGCTTCGGTGAACCTGGGAATCCTGAAGTTTCTGGCATTCGAACAAGTTTTTAAGAATTCCTTGACCACGCTGCCGATGGGCGGCGGCAAGGGCGGGTCGGATTTCGATCCCAAAGGCAAGAGCGACAACGAAGTCATGCGATTCTGCCAAAGCTTTATGACCGAACTACAGCGGCACATCGGGCCTGACACCGACGTTCCGGCAGGCGATATCGGCGTAGGTGGACGCGAGATTGGCTTCCTGTTCGGTCAATACAAGCGGCTGCGCAACGAATTCACGGGCGTTCTTACCGGCAAGGGTCTGGGTTGGGGCGGTTCGCTGATTCGTCCCGAGGCCACGGGATACGGCTGCGTGTACTTTGCTAGCGAAATGCTCAAGACGAAAAAGGATTCGCTCGAAGGCAAGCTCTGCCTGGTCTCAGGCAGCGGCAACGTTTCGCAATACACCATCGAAAAACTGCTCGACCTCGGCGCCAAGCCTGTGACGATGTCCGATTCGAACGGCGTCATCTACGATCCAGACGGTATCAATCGCGAGAAGTTGGCTTGGATCATGGAGCTGAAGAATGTGAAGCGTGGACGCATTCGTGACTATGCGGATCACTTCAAGAAAGCGATCTTCATGCCCACAGATATCAAGCTGGAGCACAACCCTCTGTGGAACGTGAAGGCCGACTGCGCATTCCCAAGCGCCACGCAGAACGAGATCGCAGCTAAGGATGCAGCGAATCTGATCAAGAACGGCATCAAGCTCGTGGCCGAAGGCGCGAATATGCCAAGCACGCTGGAAGCGACCAGAATGTTCCTCGAAGCCGGAATTCTTTACGGGCCGGCGAAGGCTGCGAATGCCGGCGGCGTGGCTACATCTGGCTTAGAAATGGCGCAGAACAGCGCACGGCTGATTTGGACCCGCCAGGAGGTGGATGATCGTTTACACAAGATCATGATCGCCATCCACCAGAATTGCTTCGAAACGGCCGAGAAATACGGGACGCCTGGCAACCTGGTCAACGGGGCAAACATTGGCGGCTTCCTGAAAGTCGCGAATGCAATGCTGGATCAGGGGCTCGTGTAGATAACCTAGATACCGAGGATGGCCGTTCTGGGCCTTCCGACGAAAGAGATGTCTGCGAGTTCGCGCGGGGTGGAAGAATATTCCACCCCGCGCGCGTATGAGCTGTTCAACAAATTCTATGAGTACCGTTTCCGCGCCTGAGTCCGCGATCGATCGAGAGCGCCTCGAGGGCTTCGAGGATCTAATGCCGTTCCGCGTGCGTGACATTCTCCTGGTTTCCAGCCTCTACGATTCTTTCATCCTTCGCGAGGACGGGCGCTTGGGTGAACTCTTGATCGAGGAATCCCTAGAACTCGACCTTCAGCAGATTCCTGCAATCACGCAAGTTTCGACCGGACGTGAAGCCCTGGAGTTGGCCCGCTCGAATAAGCGCTTCAACCTGATTGTCACCAACCTGCAAGTGGGTGATATGGACGCTGCCCAGCTAGCCAGTGAGATCGAGGCGTCCGGGTTGGACGTGCCAGTGGTGGTGCTGGCCTACGACTACCGGGAGGTCAAGAATTTCATTGCACGACATCCCGTCAC
This sequence comes from uncultured Acidobacteriota bacterium, assembly GCA_963819455.1. Classification (GTDB taxonomy): domain Bacteria; phylum Acidobacteriota; class Terriglobia; order Terriglobales; family Acidobacteriaceae; genus Sulfotelmatobacter. The sequence continues at coordinate 790,451 of CAWFWF010000001.1, read as the reverse complement.
TAGCATTGAACGGATATTCCTTTGGCAAGGCAATGCGCGCATTTTGATCGCGATCGTCAACTTCGTCGAGGACCAGCGCAATGTGCTGCACGATACCAAAGTGATCGGAGCCCCGGTGATTCTGGTCGTCGAAGACAATATCCGGTACTACTCGTCATTCCTGCCGATGATTTACACGGAAGTGATCCATCAATCGGGGCGGGTTATCAGGGAAGGACTAAACGCCGCCCACCGCTTGATGAGAATGCGCGCTCGGCCAAAAATCTTGCTGAGCTCCAACTATGAGGACGCCGCCGCTCAGGTGAACAGATTTGGAGATTATCTTCTGGGCGTTCTTTCCGATGTCGAATTCCCGCGTGGAGGAGATCGCAATACCGGAGCGGGATTCGCACTCGCACGAATGATTCGAAAATTGGTTCCAGACGTACCGGTGGTCTTGCAATCGAGCCGTGCGGAATTCAAGGTACAAGCCCACGCGGAAGGCTTTTCGTTCTTGCGAAAACGCTCGCCAACCTTTCTCCGAGATCTGCGTCGCTTCTTGATTCAGCACTGCGCCTTTGGTGACTTCGTATTTCGTCTGTCCGACGGAACCGAGGTGGGACGAGCGTCGAACCTCAATGAACTGGAGGAGGCACTGCAGACCGTTCCGGCGGAAAGTATCGCCTATCACGGCCGCAGTAATCATTTTTCTCATTGGCTGATGGCGAGGACAGAGTTTGCCTTAGCGGAGAAACTCCGGCCGAGAAGAGTTTCTGACTTCGCGACGCTGGAACACCTGCGGCGAGACATGGTCGATTCGATCGCTCAGTATCGCCTGGAGCAGACTCAGCTTTTAATCGGCGACTTCAACGCGGCAACGTTCAAGGCGGAAGGCGCTTTTTTCCTACGTATGGGCGGAGGGTCGCTGGGTGGCAAGGCGCGAGGATTGGCTTTCGCTCGCCATTTGTTTTCCCAGCACAACATGTCTCGCGGGTTTGGCGATGTACGGACGCAGGTGCCGCCCACGGTTGTTATAGGTACTGATCTTTTCGATCGTTTTCTGAACGAAAATAATCTGCTCGATTTTGCAATTCACTGTAAGGACGACGCCGACATCCAGCAACGGTTCCTGGCAGCGCCGCTGCCCGTGTCGCTGCAGCAAGATCTTGCGGCGTTCCTGAAAGAAGCGCACTACCCGTTGGCGGTCCGCTCTTCCAGTCTTCTCGAGGATTCGCAGTACCAGCCATTCACCGGCGTTTATGACACCTTTATGCTGGGGAACCACGAGGCGACAATCGACTCGCGACTGCAGCGCCTGATGGCGGCCATCAAGCGCGTGTACGCGTCTACGTTCAGCCAGAACGCGAAAGCATACTTGCGACTCACACCGTATCGCGTGGAAGAAGAAAAAATGGCTGTCTTGCTGCAGGCGGTAGTGGGTAGCGCTCATGGCAGCCGTTTTTACCCTGACATTTCCGGAGTCATGCGCTCGCGAAATTTCTATCCGGTCCCGCCCATGCGTCCTGAAGACGGCATAGCGGCCGTGGCTCTGGGGCTGGGCCGCCAAGTGGTGGATGGAGGCAAATGCCTGAGTTTTTGTCCGCGTTATCCCCGCAACATCTTGCAGTTCTCCACGGTCGAAGACATTTTGGGGAACTCGCAATCGGAGTTCTGGGCGCTGGAGTTGGATCACGCCGCGCCGGTGGGGAGCTCTGCGGAAAATTTGCGGGAAACGAGATTTGGGCTCGATGTCGCGGAATCTGACGGAACCCTCTCGGCCGTTGGGTCCACTTATGCCGATGACAACCACGCGATCTACGATGGGCTAAGCCGAAATGGGCAGCGGGTCGTCACGTTTGCCCCAGTGCTCAAGCATGATCTGTTTCCATTGGCGGCCATCCTGGATCGGATGTTGAAAATAGGAGAAGAAGGCCTGGCGAGACCCGTGGAAATTGAGTTTGCCGTGCGGCTGTCGCGCTGCTCTGGAGAGAAAGTCGAATTCGGCTTCCTTCAGATACGGCCGCTGGTCCTTTCGCGGGAAGCCAACGAGGTTCATCTCCAGGAGGTCGATCAGTCCCGCCTTATTTGTGAAAGTTCGAACGTGCTGGGTAACGGCCGCATACAAAATCTGCACGATGCGGTGGTGGTTGACTTCCACCGGTTCGAGCGTGCCGATAGTCGGCAGGTTGCAGAAGATGTCAGTTCTTTCAACACCAGCCTAACCGAAGCGGGAACGCAGTATGTGCTGATCGGGGTTGGCCGCTGGGGATCGAATGATCCGTGGCTTGGAATTCCGGTGGCATGGGAGCAGATTTCCGGCGCCCGCGTAATAGTCGAAGCCGGCTTTCGAGATGTTCGCGTAACTCCTTCCCAAGGCAGCCACTTCTTTCAGAATCTGATGGCATTTCAGGTGGGGTATTTCACGGTGAATCCCGACGCCGGCCAAGGTTTCATGGACTGGGATTGGCTTGCATCTCACGCGGCTGTGGAAGGGCGCGGATGTGTCCGACATCTGCATTTCGCCGAACCGTTGGTTGTATTGATGCACGGTAAAACCAGCCATGGACTGATCTTTAAATCGCGACCCTGATCGGCTGATTACATCCATCGTGATTTCCGGCACCGCAGGACGTGTTTGGCGTCACTTCCCAGACCGAAGAATTGGTGTAGTGATAGCTCGGCTTGATCTGTTCAGAAGTACTCGATCACGCGAGAGGACTACCCTGATGAAATATGAAGAACTGCTGCAATGTCCCTTGCTCCATGGCCTCGACGCCATGCATCGCGCCGAAATGATGAGCTTGTTGGGAGTTGGCGATCTTCGCGATCGACTCGAGAAGTGTCTGACCGAACATTCTCAGGCCCCGAAGATCGAGCAACCGACAGCGCTTGCATCGGAAGGGTCTCGGTCCGTCGAAAAGGAAAACAAAAACTGGAACCGTGGCTTTCCTAATTGGACTCGAAGTCCCAAAGAGTAGCTAGACACGCTTCCAACCGGCCAGTCCGAGAACGGTAAATTCCTCGCCTCCCGTCACCTATCGCATGACGTGAATCCTCTGCGCAGGCGAATTCATCCAAATCCCAGTATTATTGCGCAATCGTGGCGGAGTCGAGTCAGGCTGAGGAGCGGATGGATGTTTGAGAGCATTCTTTGTCAGGTAACGGAATATGATCCGGAGGTCCTGGAGTCACTGATCGGGCTCGCGGTCGAAATTGCTCGAGAGGGTAGGGAAGGACGGCGCATCGGCACGCTGTTTACTCTCGGGGATGAGACGGCCGTACTGGCACGATCGAGGCCGCTGATTCTGGATCCGTTGTCAGGACATCCGGAAGCTTCGCGACACGTCAGCAATCTCAATCTCCGCGGAACCATCAAGGAATTGGCGCAGTTGGACGGCGGATTCGTGGTGAGTCACGAAGGCGTTGTCTTATCGGCATGCCGCTACATGGATGCGGTGGCCGCTGAGGTGAACGTTCCGCTGGGTCTGGGCAGCCGGCATATCGCCGCCGCGAACATGAGCGCCGTGACCAAGGCCGTAGGAATTGTCGTCTCGGAGAGTTCGGTGGTGCGGCTTTTCTGCCATGGGCACCTGGTCGGCGAAATTATTCCTGAAATTTGGATGATGGATCACGCCGCCCACCTTCGCGGCAAGGTCAAAAGGGAACGCGTCGGCGAATTGACGGTGCTGACGCCGAGTTTTCGACCGGCCTCAATCGGCGAGTGAAGACTCTGCTTTTGAAGAGTGACCTTCGAAACTGTCGGTCTCGATCATTTTTTGGATGTACTAACCACTACCAATCTTTACCCTTCTTCACGATTCCTTTTGCTAGCATGGTTGTGTCAGTCGGCCACCGCCTTTCGTCCCAGGAGGGCCAGATGCACGACGAACGTAATACCACAATGAAAGAAAATTCTTCCGATACTTTTCTCTGCACTGTCTGTAAGAAGCCGGTTGACCTTCGTTGCTCGAAGACGGATGGGGACGGCAAGCCGGTTCACGAGACCTGCTCTTTGCAGTCGTTAAATCATCAGAAATCGGCGTGAGGAGTCGAGGATTTAGGTTGCGTAGACTGCAGAGCGCCGGACGGGAAGTTGCTTAGACGGTTTCGGCAACCCTGTTTTCCAGAGGCACGATTGCGCGGATTGTTGTTCCGGTCTCGGAGGGGATTACGTCAAACGTTCCTCCCATTAGCCGCATTCTTTCCTGCATTCCCATAATTCCCATACCAGGCACAAATCTCTTCGCGTCCGCGGGCGCCCATCTTCCCGAGTCGAGGACTTGAAGCTCAAGGTTCTGGGCCACGGGCGCGATGCGAATCGTGGCGGTCGCACTCTGGGAGTGCCGGTGAATGTTAGTGAGCGATTCCTGCACGATTCTGAAGATCGCAAGCTCGAGATCGCTTGCCAGGCGAGTGATCTCGGGACTGATGTCCAGCTTCACTTCGATACCACTGCGTTGCGCAAAACCATCGACATACCATTGCAGAGCGGATCGTAGTCCACTTTCGTCGAGTAAGGGAGGATGCAGCAGGTATGACATGGTGCGCAACTGACGGTTCATTTCGTCGGTGATCGCGATGGTATCGGAGACCAGCGATTTGGCCTCGTCATCCATTCCGCTGGTTTTTGAGTTCACCATGTCGAGGTTGATCTTCATTGCCGCCAGCATTTGACCTGTGCTGTCGTGGAGTTCGCGAGCGATGCGACGGCGCTCGTCGTCCTGCGACTTGAGCAAGCGCCCTGTGAGCTCTCGAATCTCTTCCGTCTTCGTGGCCAGTTCGGCGGTGCGCTGCTTTACTCGCATTTCCAGTTCTTCGTGAGCCTTCATCAAATCGAGACGAGCTTTTTCGGCTTCTTCGGAGCGCAAGCGCGCTTCTTTTTCCGCTTGTTTCATGCGGAGCAGGGCCCCGACTGTCGCCAATAGCTCGTCCCCGGAAATTGGCTCGGCGAGATAGGCGTCAGCACCGCCTTCCAATCCGCGAATTCGGTGTTCGGGATCAACGAAGGTGGCGGAGATATGAAGGACTGGAATGTGCGCAGTGTTGGGATTTGCCTTCAGCCGGCGGCAAATCTCGAAGCCGTCGATATCGGGCAAGTTCAAGTCGAGAGTGATGAGATCTGGACTCTTGTCGGCCAAATTTAAAGCTTCCGAGCCGGTGCGCGCTTCAATAACGGTGTAACCGCCGCTCTTCAGAGCGCGAGTCAGCGTGTAACGGAGGGCATCGTTATCGTCGACGGTCAGGATCGTCGCGCCGTTGGGCGTAGGAAGTTTTTGATTCATGAAGTGTTGCTACTTTTAGAACTAACCAACCTACTGTACGCGCAATTCCGTCGAACCGGTCCGCCCGTATGGTAGTCCTGCACGCGAGAGGGCTTCGGCGATACGTGCACCGGCTACTTCCCGCGATCCAGTCTGTTTGGGAACGATATCGACCGCTGCTTGAAGCAGTGCACGGTCGCCGCTCCCAAGTTCCTGCGATGTGTGAATGATCACCGGGATCTGCTGGGTTTCCGGATCGCCCTTCAGGATATCAAGGACCTCGAAGCCACTCAAATCGGGCATGGATAGATCCAGAATGATGGCCTTTGGCCGGCCCTCGTGGGCCAGGCGTAGGCCCTCGCGTCCGCCGTGAGCTTCCAGCAAACGATAGCCACTGTTGGCTAGTGCTCCCTTCAGCAGGTACCGCGAGACTTCGTCGTCGTCGATGATCAGAATCTGCTCGTTCGCGAGCTGCAGCGTGCTTTGCAGTTGCTGCAACAGCCAGTTTCTATCGATTGGCTTGGAGTGAAACGCCGTGGCTCCTAAATCGAGGGCCTTCTGTTGATTTTCGACAACCGTCACGACAAAGACAGGGATGTTTCGCGTGGACGAATTCTTCTTGAGGTCTTGCAGCAAGTTCCAGGAATGCTCGCCTTGCAGAAGGACGTCAAGAACGATGGCGACTGGCCGGAATTCTTCGAGCGCGAGCCGTGCTTCCTTCAGATCGCGGGCCGGAATGACTTGAAACTCGGTGCCCTTGAGATATTTCTCGTAGATAAAGAGCGCCTCGCGATTGTCCTCGACGACGAGCACCGGGAGCTTCGAGCCATCCAGTTCGCGGCGCACATCGGGAACGTACACGGCTTCGGTGGCTCCAGAAAAATTGATGGGCACGGCGGCAAAGAAGGTTGAGCCCATTCCGTGCTCGCTCTTCACGTACACGTTGCCGCCCAATAACTGCGCGAGCTTTCGAGAGAGGGGAAGGCCCAAGCCGGTTCCCTTGGCGACTTTTTGAAGCTTGCCTTCGACCTGCGTCCATTCCTCGAAGATTCGTTCTTGATTTTCTTCGCTGATGCCGATGCCAGTATCGGCTACCGCGAAGACAACGGTGTTGTCGTGGCCGCTGCGCACGGAGACCCGCACTTCGCCGCGTTCAGTGAACTTCAGGGCGTTGGAAATGAAGTTGCGCAGAATCTGGGAGACTTTTGCTTCGTCCGTATAGAGGTCGGGAATGTCGACGGGATCTTCGAAAATCAGAGAAACGGAGGAATTTTGCGACAGCAACGGACGCAACATGCCGCGGAGCGCCGAGAACAAGGATTCGGTGCCGAATGCAGTAGGACGGATCGTGACTTTTCCGGCCTCCACTTTGGCGAGGTCGAGCAGGTCGTTCACGAGGTCAGTCAGGTCTTGAGCCGAGCGCCGAATGAATTGGACCTGTTTTTCCTGTTCGCCGGTGAGTTCTCCGTCCATGCGGTCGAGCAAAATCTGACTGAGGGCGAGAACGGAGTTTAGCGGAGTCCGGAATTCGTGGCTCATGTTGGAGAGAAAGTGGCTCTTCAACTCGGACGCGCGCTGCAGGAAATCGGCCTTGTCATTGAGTTCTGCGTACAGGGCGACTACGCCTCGATTCGTTTCATCGAGTTCTTTGTTCAGTTGCGCCAGTTCAATTTGACGGGCCCGCAACTCATCGAGCGTGCGCATCAATTCCTTGTTCTGCTGCTCCAGTTCTTCGTAGGGATTTTCTGTAGGCTTGCGTTCGATGTTGCCCAACAGGTTATTCAGGTCAATGCTGCTCAGCTGAGTGAATTTGGAAGGAACGTTCTTGCCGAGCGTGACGACGGTGCCTTTGCCTGTCTCCGTGCGTACTTGAAAGTGATCCATCAGGCGCTTGGCACCGATCATGCCAAGGCCCATGCCAGTCTTGGAGACGTATTTCCCGCCTAGAATTTCGTCGATGTTCGGGATGCCGCGGCCGCGGTCACGAATGGAAATCAGAAACCTTCGCGGCGAGCCGTTATCGAATTCAAAATCAACAGAGCCGCCGCCCGCGTATTCAAAACAGTTGCGGACAATTTCCGAAACGGCAGTGGCGATCCTGGTTTGATCCTGGGTGTCGAACTTGAGGAATGCGGCCACCGTGCGCGCGCGCTGCCGCGCCAGCACGACGTCATGTTCGAGGCGCACCTCCATGGTGAGAAGTTTCAGGTTCATGCGGCACCCGCGCTTGGTCGGTTTCTAGCGACCAGTACCGTTACATCATCGCGTTCGCGGGAGAAATCACGATAGAGAAGACCGGCGATGACGGCGGGGTGCTTGCTCCAAATGCCCGGATACGCCGCCAGATCCCATCGAGTATTCAAACCGTCCGAGTGCATGATCAACAAATTCTGTTCGTTCCAGGGAAAGGAAAATTCCTGGATCTTGTGCAAATGATGACCGACTGTGCCGTTATGCGATGCCATACCGCGACTGCTGCCTGGTCCGACGATCGACGCGCTGATATTGCCGACTCCAGCAAAGGACACGATTCCACGCTGAAGATTCAGAGATGCAATGGCCATCGCCGCGCCGCGAGTCTTTTTGAGGGAATCGTGGGAGTCCTGCAAAATCGGAGTCGGCGAATCGGTGCGCGAAACACCGAAGATCCGTTCGGCCTCGCGGGCCGCTTCAGCGGCGAGAATGCCGTGACCCAGCCCGTCGACCACCATCAGCATGGTCGCCTCAGGCGTCTGCTTGACTCCCCAACCGTCGCCGCAAACGTCTTCGCCCTTCACTGGCAGGGATACGACTCCCACTTCCATGGCGCTATGGTGCTGTGCAGCCTTCTTGCTTGACCAAACCTCCGCGAGGAGAGCGGTACCCGTTCCGGCGATCGAGTAAATATCAAAAACGTCGGACAATCGTTTGATCGCCCCCAAGCCGTTTCCGGGTGTACCCGCTGTGGAGTGGCCATCTTTCAAGGCGGCGGCAAGGTCCTTGATGCCGGATCCCTTGTCCAAAGCCAAAACGCGGATTCCCTTGTCTCCGTTTTGGCGGACCGCTTCGAGGATCAAAGTTCCCGATCCGACATGCTTGACGAGGTTGGTGACGACTTCGGTGACCACGATGGCGAGAGCCCCGCGAGGGCGCTCGCCGAATTCGAGCTCCTCGGAGTATGCGGCCGCATAGCGTCGGGCTTCTCCGGCGTGGCTGCCATCGCTGACTCGGATAATCATCGGGTCTCTGATCCAAACATCTACTTCCAGCGCGTTATGACGACTTTCGTGCCCTGGCCGACGTTCGATTCAATTTCAAACTCGTTCACCAACCGTTTGGTGCCACCGAGACCCAAACCCAGTCCGGAGCCCGTTGTAAATCCATCACGAAGTGCGAGTTGGATGTCGGGAATGCCCGGACCGTTGTCGCTGAAGGTGAGTCGCACGCCGAGCCTGGGACCGTTCAGGCTTTCGAGTTGCATCGAGCCTCCGCCGCCATAGATGAGGGTGTTGCGAGCGAGTTCGCTGGCTGCGGTGACAACCTTGGTCTGATCGACCAGGCTCAGGCCGAGCTGCGCGGCTGTTTCGCGGACGCGCCGCCGGACTACGACGATGTCCGGCTCCGACTGAACCGGAATCATTTCGCTAGAAACGACTGCCATCGCGGTGTCCCTTGCTGCCGTTGAGCGATTCCCGCAGCAATTCCATGCCGGCGTCGACGTTCAAAGCGGTTCTGACCCCCGGCAGTGACATGCCCAGTTCGACCAAAGTGATGGCGACTGCAGGCTGCATTCCGACAACGACGGTTTGGGCATCGAGCACGCGGGACATGGCGGCGATGTTCCCCAGCATGCGACCGATAAACGAATCCACAATTTCAAGAGTGGAGATATCGATGAGGACTCCGCGAGCGTTGGTTTCGCTGATTTTCTTGGTGAGATCGTCCTGCAAAGTCATCGCCAGTCGATCATGCATGTCGACCTGGATGGTGACCAGGAGAAAGTCTCCCATACGGAGAATGGGTATTTTTTCCAAGTGGATGTCCTATGCGCTTTTGAGCTGCGTATGTCCAAACGACAGCCCGGTTCGCTGCAACGCGAGTGCGAACGCATCAGACAAAGTCGCTTTGGTGGTGACGTCAAGAAGATTGATGCCCAGATGCACGATGGTTTGCGCAATCTGAGGGCGGACTCCGCTGATGATGCAATCCGCGCCCATCAACCGGGCCGCAGTTACGGTCTTCAGGAGGTGTTGGGCCACGACGGTATCGACCGTGGGGACGCCGGTGATATCGATGATGGCTACCTTGGAGTTGGTCTTCACGATGCTCTCAAGCAAGGTCTCCATCACGACTTGGGTGCGAGCGCTGTCGAGGGTGCCAATGATTGGCAAGGCGAGAATTCCGTCCCAGAGCTTCACTACAGGGGTGGAAAGCTCCAGCATCTCCTCTTGCTGCCGCCGGATAACTTCCTCGCGGCTCTTGAGATAAGTTTCGATTGTGAACAGTCCGAGGGAATCGAGAAGTTCCGTCGCGGTCCACATCTCGTTCGCCAAAGCACCGGCGTCATTACTGAACTGATTGCGCAGGCGAGTAAAGAGAGGCTTCTTGAAGGACAGAACGAACGTTGCCGTCTCCGTCGGGGTAAAGCCCTGCTGGGCACGGCTCCTGGAAATATCCGCTAGCAAATCCCGCATGGGCTCCCAAGAGGAGGCTTCCAGATCGGTGGTGCCCGATTCCGCTCCGTGGCGCAAATGCTTTAGAAATGAGTTACATTGCTCACGCAACTCGGACTCTTTGATTAAGTCCGTGCGACGGGTGCTGCCACTCATTTCCTTCATCCAGTCTGCTAAAAACAGCGCTTCGTCCTTAGACGAAACTTCCGCCAAACTGCCTGCACGATTTTGCGAACTCTTGCTCATCTCTCGATTCTCTCCTCGACGATGACTGCTAGTTTCGAATACCAGACGGCGGGAAGTGACGCATCACCAAGGCGCTTCTTCGCGACTCGGCAAACTCAAAATTATAGCCCAGTGATCATCCGGGCCACAAAATTGGTACGGTGTCGAACAATCGCGAAAATGAGTGTTTCGGCTCATCAATCGTGGTTTTTGCCGAAGGATTGTCCGGTTCGTTCGAGTGCGACTGCAAAGGCGTCACGCAAAGTCGCTTTTGTGGTGATGTCTAAAAGGTTGATTCCGAGGTGAACGATGGTTTGCGCGATCTGGGGACGAATGCCGCTGATGATGCAATCGGCGCCCATCAGTCGCGCCGCGGTTACCGTCTTTAACAGATGCTGGGCGACCACCGTGTCGACGGTTGGAACGCCCGTGATGTCCAGGATCGCGACCTTGGAGTTGGTTTCAACGATCGCTCCTAGCAGACTCTCCATCACAACCTGTGTGCGGGCGCTGTCCAAGGTTCCGATCAGCGGCAATGCGAGGATGTTGTTCCAGAGCTTCACCACCGGCGTGGAGAGTTCCAGCATTTCTTCTTCGTGGCGGCGGATGACCTGTTCCCTTGACTTCAGCCAAAGGTCTGTTGCGTAGAGCCCAAAGGAATCGAGCAACTCCGTGGCTTCCCAAAGCTGCTCGGCGAGCATTTCGGGATCTTTCGTTTTGAGTCGCAGCCGGTTGAAGAGCGGTTCCTTGAAGGAAAAAATGAAGGATGCAATTTCGGTGGCTGACGATCCCTGCAGCGTGCGAGCCTTCGTAATTTCAGCCAGTAGAAAACGGAGTTCTTCCCAACGAGAGTCCGGGGAGCCATTCGTGCTGGGGTCCTCGAGTCCTTTGCGGAAGGCGTCGAAAAACCTCGAGCATTGCTGGGAAATTTCATTTTCCGGTGTCAAGCCGCGATGGGCTCTTGCATAACGAATCGCGTCGGTCCAGTCCTTCAGAAAGCCGCTTCGATCTTCGGCGAGGACCTGCGAAAACACACTGGCAGTGCTTGTATGTTCGGCCACATTCTCTCCATCCACGCGATTCTCAGGGTTCCCGGCAAATCCTAATTTCCGGCTTTCAGGGGCGTGGGCTGAAAACTTAAAGGAAAAATTGCAGGTTGATGCGGAGTGTACGCTCAGGTGGGCGAATTAACAATCGAGACGGGAACCTAGGGGTCGATCCGAAATCGACAGGAGCAAGGACGTCTTTTAGCGATCAGGTGGCAGAAAAAAAGCCCGGCACGAGGCCGGGCTTTGAGTTCGTAACAATGCCGTTTCGAGCGGCGAATTAGGCCACGCGCTTGCTGCCCTTATTGCCACCAGAAGACTTGGAAGCTTTCACCGGTCCGTTCGCTTCTTCCATTTCTTCCTCGTCGCCGGCTTCTCCGCTGACCGCACTGCTGAATTGCTCCGCCAGAGCGGTCAGTTTTTCGTCAGTCTCTTTCTCTTCATCGAGGGTCTGCGTCAGCAGATCCACGTGTTCGGTCTCGCCGAGGGTCTCCGCCATCGCGCGCACCGTACCGTAGCCAGCGATCTCATAATGCTCCACTCGTTGCGCGGCGCCGATCAGCGCCGAGTCAAGAATGTTTCCCTCGTAGTCCTCTTCGAGCACTTCGCCGCCTTCCGTGATCAGGCCTTCCATACCCTTACACTTCTTGCCTTTCGGACTTTCGCCCAGCGCTTCGAAAATTTGCTCGAGCCGCTGCACGTGACCTTTCGTCTGCTCGAGGTGCTCCTCGAAACCTTGGCGTAGTTCGTCCGATGACGCGCCTTTGGCCATCTTCGGCAGTGCTTTCACCAACTGAGTCTCTGCACTGTAAAGATCCTTGAGTTCGTCGATGTAGAGTTCTTTCAATCCTGTTGCTGGCATTTCCCCCTCCTGGGTGTTTGATTGGCAGTACCCCTTGGATGCCGACTGTGTTTCGGAAGTTGAGGTACGTGAAAAGAAAATCGAAGAGCGGGAAGAATTATCTTTTGCTCGTGGCTCAGCGCCATTTTCATTCGTTCACATCAGCCGAGCGCGCGATTCGCCGGGTCGTGATTGGAGAAAGAGATGCTTTTGCCGGCGGATCTTTGTATCGTGCAACTACTAGCGTTAATCGGAAAGCGGCGCGTGGGGGGCGAGGTATTGACTGACCCAGCGAATTTACGTCGGTCGAGTCTTATTTGTTCATCGACGGAAATATGAGACTGGAAAATCGAGCGACCTGTTGCGGTGCGGAAGCCTAAGGTTGGATTGTCATTATGAGTCCCCTGGCACCGTGCCCTAGTGAGTATTTTTCAGAGCATCTCTGGGGCCCTGAAACATCCAACATGCAACCTCACGGCTGTCTTGTGGCATCTAGTTTGCGCTACTCGTCAAAGAAACCACGCAGTTTTGTATCTCGGCGAATCGGGGGTCGGGTCACCTTCGCGCTGGGAAGACTCTATGCACTGGGGACACCAAGGAATGGCCGGATATGGTTTGCGAAAAACAAATGAGACCGTAGGACCGGAGCTCTGTCAGGCGCTGCCGTCATTCTTTATCATTGGGCCTCCCCGTACGGGCACGAGCTGGCTGCACAATGTGCTGAGCCAGTGCGCATGGCTTTCGCATCCCACCAAAGAAACCCGATTTTTCGATAAGCATTTTGAGCGCGGATTGCATTGGTATCGCTCGCACTATCGCAAGGTTGATTCGGGGCGAGCTGTAGGGGAAGTGGCACCTACGTATTTTGCGTCTCCGGAAGCTCGCGAACGAATTGCTCGTCTCATCCCCAAAGCAAAGATCGTTTGCACCTTCCGCAATCCGGTGGATCGCATCTTCTCTCTTTATCGCTTGAAGCGGGCATACGGGTTGATTCCGTGGGATTTCGAAGAGGCACTAGAGAAGGATCCGGAACTGCTCGAGTCGAGCCGATATGCGACCCATTTGACCGAGTGGAGAAAAGCTTTCGATCCCTCGCAGCTCTTAGAAACGTTGCACGATGACATCGAGGCCGATCCGCAGGCATACATCGATAAGGTGGTCGATTTTGTGGGCGTGCCCCGTTTCAAGCTGGCTCCGTCGCAACTTCGGTTTGTCCTGTCGTCCGAAGATATGACGGAACCGCGTCATTATTATTGGACGCGAGGAGCGATCCTGATGGCAGATTGGGCGCGAAAGCAGCGATTGGATAATGTCGTCGCACGCGCCAAGAGAATGGGCGCAATGAAACTATTTGTCGGAGGTGGCCGCGCATTCACCGACCTCACCTCTGCGCAAAGGGCGAAGCTGCGTGACTTCTTCCGCCCGGAAGTGACGGCCTTGGAAGGTATGTTGAATCGCGATCTCTCCGCTTGGAAGTAGGTAAGACCCTGAGATTTCCGAGCTTTTCAGGGCCGACTCGCTCGAAACATCTATCTTTACTGACTCCTCCCATTTCTTTCCCTTCGGACTAAGAACATCAGACCGGGCTCATCAGGGCAGACCTGTATTGTCGCGGGTTTGGGGTCGTCGTAGAGTCGATATCGTGGTTGAGTAGACTCCAAATTGCTCAGAGTCTGGTGCGATTCATCGGCAAAGGGCGCGGTCATACAGTGAATACCGTAGTTGGATCCGCGGATCGCATCGATTCAGAGTAGTTGGAGAAGACAACAGCAGCGTTTCCCCCGAGCATCTATTTTTGGAACCTGCGAGGTTACCACTCGCGTAGGAGCAGTGCATGTCGAGTTACCAGAACACCTACCTGGATCGTGAATCTGCGATGGCGCAGATCAGTGCGCCTCGAAGGCCTTCTGAAGTTCCGCTTCGCGCAGTGTATCCGCGGAGTACCCGCGTTCTGCGTGAGCCCGAGGTAATCTGGGGCACTTACAACAATTATCGTTCGAATGGTGCGGCGATCTCCGCAATCGTGCACATGGGCCTGATCGCTCTGCTCATCAGCGGAGCCTTCTTTGGCCATCAAATCGTGCAAAAAGTTCAGAAGCATGAAGTTGTGACTCTGATCGCGCCGTCTCCCGAGACGTACAACATGCCGGTCTCGAAGAAGCTGGTGAGCGGAGGCGGTGGCGGTGGTGACCACGATCCTCTCCCTGCGCCAAAGGGACACATGCCGAAAGCGGCGCTGCAACAGATCACGCCGCCCGCAATGGTGATTCGTAACGAAAGGCCTAAACTTGCGGTGGAGCCGACTGTTGTCGTTCCTCCCCAAGTTCACATGGCAGATAATCATCTGCCGAACATAGGCCTATCGAGTGCGCCGGTGATGCCGAGCGCGCCACCCTCGAATGGCGTTGGATCTGGCGGTGGCTTGGGATCAGGATCTGGCGGCGGAGTCGGCATCGGTCACGGGCCCGGAGTAGGTGCAGGATCTGGCGGCGGTATCGGCGGCGGCGTTTACAAAGTGGGTGGAGGAGTCTCCGCCCCGCAGGTGGTTTCTTCTCCTGATCCTGAGTACACCGAAGAAGCGCGCCAGGCTAGAAAGACCGGAACCTGTGTCCTTACGATGATCGTCGACGAACAAGGACGGCCTCGCGATCCGAAGGTGGTGCGAGGTCTCGGCTTCGGCCTGGACTCGAAGGCCCTCGAAGCGGTCAAGCAGTGGCGGTTCCAGCCTGCTCTAAAGGATGGAAGGCCGGTGAACGTCCAGATCAGCGTCGAGGTGGAATTCAAGCTGTTCTAATCGTTCGCAAAGTAGAATTCGAATTTTGGGGGTATGCGGGACGACCGCATGCCCCCAAATTTTTGTGTACACAAGCGAATACGAATGATCGCTCATCCAATCGTTTAATCTCGACCCCGTCGCAAACTTTTTGACACTGATCCTTCGACAGCTTGTTCGATCCCGCCCCGCATTGGACAATAATCTCGGTGACCAACATTCATACAAGGGTTTTTGTGGGCAAGAGTACAGGGTAATTTCGATGCACTTCCGTGATTTCCCCTATTGACAACTGTTCGTGTATATTGTACTCGGCTCGACCCTAATCCATCTCAGAAAGACCCCGATTTCGCTGAACACTCACCCTCCCCCGGTGTTCGAACGGATTCGTTGCGTGACGGTTCTGGCCACCCGTAAGCAAATTCAATAAGGGTATTTTCCGAATGAGAATATGCAGGAGTGCGTTTGTCTTTGGGCTGCTGGCTGTATCCGTGAGTTTACTGCCGGCTCCCGCCGCTTTTGGACAGATTCAATCAACAATCAGCTGTCAGGCTGGACAGGGGTATTGGGACGTTTTAAGCGTGATGATGATGGATCCCGGATTGGCTGAGGGATATCACATGGAAGGGCTGACGAATGGCTTGCCTTCCGCTTATGTCTACACCACGTGGGATCCGAGTTCGTCCAAGGTGTATTACACGAAAAATCCGCAAGGAAATCCGTGGGATATCAATTTGTATGATTCCAACTACATCTACCAGTGGGTGACGGAGCTAGGCACGGTGAATGGCGTCAATCACTGGAACGATCCTACGAGTTGTAAAAAATTCAATAACGGAAGCGAGAACCTTTCTTCTGATAAGTCGATGCGATGGGCTGCGCGATGCGCTACGCCCGGGAGCAGTTCGTTTTGGAACCCCCCACCGGTGTCGCAGCCGAGCAACACGAATTACTACACGTACATTGGGCAGAGGATGCAAGCCAAGGATCAGAATCTCGGGTATGCGAATCTGACGCTCGAAGCGACAGGCACGATGACACTCACGGATCACCGGGCAAATCCGGATGTGAAGTTTACCGTCACGACGATGCCGCTGCAGTACACATACAGCTGCGCGGTTTCGGGGAACATAAATTCTTGCAAATATCGCGAAGTGTTCGACTACGGATTGGACAAGGACGTCAATCCCGTGGACAAAATCAAGCACAGCTATGGATGGATTCGCTGGCGCTATTACACGAACACGACCGGCGGAAATCCCAACAAAACCGCTAACTGGGTACGGTCAAACATCTCCGTGTCCGATCAGATTATGGCGGGTACGGTCAGTCCAAACTTCCAGTGCTTCTAGGACCTGTTCGTCGAAGAACTGGGAAACAATCTTAAGAATGGATGCGAGCCGCACTCCGACGTGCCGCCCACATCCATTTTTAGTCTGGATTCATTTCAATCTGTCGTGGCGGCAATGCTTGAAGATTGGGATGTTCGGCGTCTCTCCAGAGCACGTTGAAGCACTCGCCTTCGCTTTGGCTCCGCCAAGTCGTGCCATCTGAGAATTTCACCGAATAAGGAAAGAAAACCCACCCCATGACCGCCTGGGCGCTGGCGGCCCGAATTCCAGGCTTCTCGAGGGTCAGTTCCTGACCGGGTGCGATCGCCTTATTCGATGACCATTGGCCGTTGTAGGGCCGGCGCAAATCCTGGGGAGCCAATAGCATCTCGGAAGTCAGTTCCATGCCGGCAATGGCTTTGCCGCTGCTGTTCTTCGCAGTGAGAGAGAAGTTTTCCGGATGCTTCCAGAAGTCGCCTCCCGTGAAGGTGACGGGGCAGGCGCGCTGGGGCGGCGCGTAGATCGTGTACACCACCATCATCCCTAGCTCCATGTGATCTTCCACATGGCAGTGAAACATCCACGTGCCGGGGTTATCTGCAAGCATGTCGACGGTCTTCATGCTTCCGGGGAGCAGTTCGACGACGTCGAGATTCTGGACGCCATCGGTGACGGTTTCGCCATGCCAGTGGGGACTGTGCAGATCAATCTCATTCCCCATGCCGAGCAGGTACCAGCGAACCTTGTCTCCCTGCTTCATCGTCAGCCCAGGTAGATTGCCGAAGATGAAGCCGTTGATGGCATAAAACTGGCCTTGGGGCTTACCGCCCATTTCATCGAAGACCATGAATGACGCAATGAATTCGCGGTCTACATCTTTAGGAGATCCATCCGGCTTGGCTTTGCCTTTCGCGGTTATGACGATCGGTCCCATCAGCCCGGCATTGATCTCCATCGCGGGATCGACGTGAGCGTGATACCACCACACCACCGAACTTAGCTGTCCCCGGCCGGGACCGCTGCTTGCAGTCGCGAACCAGTGGTAAGTGAAACGGTGTCCTGAAGAAACCTGCGATCCCTTGCCAATGGGCAAATAGAGGGAACCTTCGTTGTTCTTGTCATAGCGCAATCCATGCGGATGCATGTCGTGGCCATTGCGGCTTCGGTTCAGGAAATCGACGACGATCTCATCCCCGACCTCGGCACGAATAACCGGGCCGAGAATTCCCAGCCAATCAGGTTGTCTCTTATGGACAGTGAAACTTTCATCCGTGTATTCGATAAAGCGAGTCTTCGGCCACTCCAGCTTTTGAGCTATGGTTTGGGGAATCGGAGTGCCGTTCAAAAGATTGCGGCCGCTGGGCGCGTAGTTCCACGGAACGTCCTCGGCGGCGATGTAATAGTGCCGGGTAGCGGCAAGGGAGCTAGACGCTAGAAGTAAGACTGAGAAAAGCCAAAGAACGAACAGGCGATGGGTTCTCACAAAGGCATTATCCCATCGCCGGACCATCTTGAAACGTCGCACCGCGGGCCGTTGCCTAAGGTGTCGGCGGAGTCAGAGTGCATTGCCCTGTCATCACCTGCGCCGGAGGTGATGGGGGAGTCGCGAATGGTTTGTTTACGAAGTCAAAGAACTCGGTCATGTCGGGTTGAGCGGCGTCCCGTTTCGTTAGCGCCGGTAAATTGAAGCGTTCTTCGATTAGCGACAGCATAGCCGTGTAATCGCGCACCTGATGCGACACAAAGCTTTTCTTTGTGAACGGCGAGATCACGATCAGCGGGACGCGGTAGCCGGTGTAGGTGAAATCGCATGTCCCACCGCCGGTGGTTCCGGTTGAATCGCAAATATCGCCAGGAGCCAAATCCACGGGCGCGATCCCGTCTGGGCTCGGCATGGGCTGCGGCGAAACGTGATCGTAAAAGCCGCCGGCCTCGTCATAGCTGAAGAGCATGATCGAGTCGTTCCAACTTGGGCTTGCCATGAACATGTTGATTAATCCCGCAGCGAACTGGGCACCCGCTTGGACATTGGTCGGGGCAGAGGTGTCTATGTCTGACGGATGCTCGTCCAAGCCGGCGTTTGATGGGGGTTCGATCATCGCGACCTGCGGCAGCGTTCCGTTTTGTGCATCCGTTGTGAACTGCGAGATAGGAACGAGATTCTGTGACAGCGTCGAGCTGTTCAGGATGGTGGACCCGTAAGCAAACATATTGATGTACGAATAGGTGAAGAGGCACGAGGGCGTGGGTGAAGTGCTGCACGGGGTGCCATCGGGATCGATGTAAATTTTCCAAGTCACTCCAGCGTTCTGCAGTTCCTCAAAAATGGTGGTTACATCGAGAGGAGTTTCCGGCGCAACCAATGGGTGTGCATGGCCCTGCGAAGTCGCGGCCAGAAGATACATCCGGTTGATTTGTGTGCGATCCATCACAGGCGAGAACCAGCGGTCCGATGTCGCAAAGTTCGTTGCCATCCAGTAGTAGTAGTTCAGTTCGTTCGCGTTGAAGTAGCCCATCGCGCGCACGCCATTCGTATCCATGAGCACGGGCAACTGCTGGCGTGCATCGTTGGCGGCGGAGACGACGAAACCGTCGAGAGTGGCTGGGCTGCTGCCACCCGGGTCATTCAAGTTCCAATCCACGTGACTCTCGTTCCAGAAGGGGCTTTGCTCTTCCTGACAAACCGAGGCGAAATGGAATGAAGTGACCGGAGTGCTGCTATCCGGGATACAAAAATCGGAAGTCGGATATGGCTGGCTTGGATCACACCCGGGAATCGACGGAGCTAGCCCTTGCAGAGGAGCGATTCCAGTGGCCGGGTTGAATTGCGGCAAACCATCCAGAGACTGATCCGCAATGCCGTTCTGAGCCCAGTAGCTGCGCAACGATCCGAAGTAGTGGTCAAAGGATCGATTCTCTTGGAGGAAGAGAACGATGTGATTGACATCTTGCAGGTTGCCATTCGGCGTGGTCGTCGTGGTGGACCTCAATCCGACCGCGCAACCGGCAAGACTCAGGGTGGCAAGCGCAGCTAGCCACGTCAGTATCGAAAGGTGCTTGGATTTCATGATGGGCGTGCTCCTGGGTCAAGAATTTCGATGAATGCGATGCCCGGAGGGTTGGTGCGCAACAGTGTCTTTTTAACGGTTTGGGGCCGGATTTAGAGGGTTTCACCCATTGTGAAACACCTTACATTGTTTTGATTTGCACTCGAACAGTTACCAAATACCTTTATCGTCTCCGGTGATTGTTAAGTTGACGAATGCGGCAGCCGCCAATGCCGGCAATAGCGAAAGCCGGGCGGCAGCGCGGAACCGGCGTTCGGTTCCTGTTGCGATCAGTTGCCGCAGAAAGAGCTGAGAACCTTGCGGCACCATTGGCAACCGCAGGAACTGTTCGCCAACATACGTGACCTCAGCGCCGAATCTCGCGGCACGAATGACAAAATCCGGCAGTGGCAGCGGGCCTACTCCCACGCGCTCGTTATAGTCGGACGTGATTTTCAGGAGCGTTGCCGCTCCGGGCCACAGCGCCCAGCGCTGCGTGGAGGCACGGAGGCGCAGGAAATCGAGACGGCCCGTGCGCACCAGCCCGGTAATATTCACGAGGTCGGTGAGACGAATGTAGAAGTGCCGATACATTCTTTGCAGCGTTGCAAGTGTGACTTGTTCCTCGGGAGCTGCGACTCGAAAACGAAACGGCCCAACCTCTCGGACGACGCTGGTTTGCTCCAGATGGACAGGCAGTTCCTCCTGCTCGCCGGTTTGCCCTAAACAACCGACGTGAATTTCGACCAACTGCGGAAGTCCGGGGATTTGAAAATTCCATTTGTGAGCCAAGCGATCTCCCCAACTTTGCGGCTGCACTTCCGCTTGGAGTTCGCTGCGCATCACCCGCACGGTGTCGTCTTGCGAGGCTGAGATAAAGAGATCGAGGTCGCTGCCAATGTCGGGATAGTGATCGAGAGTCTTAATCACGAGTGGCGAGCGCCCAGTCAGTTCGAGACCGCGGACGATCTTGTCGAGCGTCGTGAGCGCATCTGCAATGCGCTGCTCTTCCGCGTGGGCGAGTTCTTGAATGTCTTCGAATATCGGCGCGACGCCATTTGCCGATCGCTGCTGCAAAAGACGCAGGGTGCGAAGTTTTATGCGCTGCAGTTCGGCAAAGCGGAGGAATTCAACGCGCTCCTCAGCCGACATGTTTCGCAACTGCGAGAGGACGCGCTCCACCTCGGAGCGGGCGATCGACCGCTGTTCTGCGGGAGCGAGGGCATTCAGATGAAGAACGGACAAGATTTCAAACATAGTTCTTGCGCGTTCTCTCGACTTTTTCACGGCTGCGCTCCGTTCGACCCACCGGACTTCGGCGCATCACAACGCGGCAATCCACGTTCGATGGCGGTTCCTTCTTCGTAGTCGTTCCAGGTCGCGATCAATACAAACGGGATGGGATGAGAGGGATTATTGTTCTCATCGAAGACGCGTAGCGTGTCTTCGAAAGTCTGCCCACACCGCGCATCGATATGCCGATTCAAACTCCATGACGCCTTCGTGTCGTTGAAGCCGGGCCAAATTCCGCCGACTGTAATTTTGTCCGGATGCTTGCTGCGCATCCGGTCATAAAACCGGTTCAGGTAGTCCTCGCCCCAGGCTTCACCATTCGGAGTCCAACCTTTGCTGCCAGGGAAGACCCATGCATACTCGCCGTCGAAGGCGTTGATGAATTGCGGCGGAGGCTCGTCCTGGTAAAGCAGAACCGGCGGAGACTCCCACATGTTGACTTGCTGGCGAACTTGCGACCAATCGGTGTGGCCGTGCTTCGGAAATACGAAAATGACGGGATGTCCCTGATACTGCAAATACGCGTCGCGTCCAGCGGCTTTAGGCCCGATGTACTTCTGGTAAGCCAATTCCATGGCTTCCATCGCATCTTCGGTGGCGTGGCCGTTGTCGTCCTGAGTTTCGTCGTACATAAGGGCGACGTGGAAGTGCTCTTCGCTGGCAATCCGCTGCAGCATGGCGGTGCTTCGGTCGAGGAATGGGTGTCGAGCGCCATACCAGTCAACGGCGAAGGCGTAGATTCCGACGTTGCGCGCGCTCTGAATTTGCTTGCGCAGAACCTTCGGATCCTGACTGTTGTATCCGACGTCGATGTGGGCGGGATCGCCGAACCAAGGCTGGTAGTCCGCGATCACTTTGGGACTGCCCGGAAGGGCAGGAATATCTTTCAGCGCAAGATTCTTCGCGCCCGCGCGCCCGCAACTGTTCGGCGATAGGGCCGCGAGGGCGACATAAGCCAGTAAAAAGTGCTGGTAGAGTTTCATTCAGGTTTTCTACGCTGAATTACGATGAGATGCCGGGGCGAAAAGTTGGTTCAGAAGGCCTTGGCGGGGACTTCCTCCAGATCGCGAACGTACCAGCGATCGGCTCCAGGAGTCATAAGCACCATATATTGGTGCGTCGAATCCTGGGTGTCGAGCAACTTCTCCCCATCAAACGTTTGTACTTCTAATCGCGCCTGATCAATTAGTTGCATCGCCGTTCCGTCGGTCGAATAGAACACCGCTTTGACCTGGTGGCCGTGATCGACAACGCGCACATGAACTCCAGTTTGTTTTTGGTCGGCAATCCTCTGCAGAAGGCGATCTTTGGCGACGCCCGTGAACTCCTCGCCGATAGCACCCGTCTGGCTGGAGTCAAGAGCGGCGACCATATCGCGCCATGCCAGCGCATAGTTGTGCGCGATCGTTGTGCCGGTTAGTTCCTCGATGGTCCGCGGCTTTAATCCATCTGCATTCAGGTGAACCTGCGGCGCAGATTGGCCCATGCCCAAAATGCAAGCCGCAATCAAGAAGCCAGCCGTTGTGAGGATTCTGTTCATAGTCGTCCGTTGAGAGAGATTTCATTTCCCAGTACGACACCACAGGCAACGCTGATCTGCGCGGGACCATGGACGCTCAATTCCACGCGGGCAATGCCTTTTTTGATCGGAGTGTCGACGGTGCTCTTACCGACTTTGTCTACCTTCGTGAACGAAACGATCGTGCCGTCGGGAAGGGCATTGCCGCTGCAATCTCTTACCGGATCGGTTTCCAGTGTGACGCCGTTTTTACTCGGCATAGCCTTCATCCGCAGCGCGCAGGCATCGGAGGCAACCTGTTGAATGACTCTGGCTTCCTCCGCTTTACCCAGCGCTGCCGTGACTTGAACGCGGCCTTCGTGCGCAGTTGAATCCATGCGCATCCAGGTCACGCCTTTTTGGGTGGAAGCTTGTCGGGTGAAACTATTTCCGTTGGCCGGATTGATCCGAAAATCCACAGTGGAGGGCGCAAGAACCAGGTTGAAGTTCTGATCAAACACAAACGCCGTTGCATCAATCGAACCCGGCGTCGACACAGGCACTCGAGAGGGGTGCAGAAAGAAGCTCAAGTGCGCCGGCTGTGAAGCTTGAACGATGAAATCGGAAGAAGCGCAGGGGGAGCCGCAGACGATCGCCTGATAATGGCCCGCCGCGCGCACGTCGGTAGACTCGATCTGCACAGAGGTTCCAAGAGTTACGTTCCGTTTGACGACGTGAGTGGGGCCGACCAAGTAGAAGGTCGCTTCTCCCGATCCGTCGAGAGTGATCGAAAAGCTTTTTCCCGCCTCGACGGTGGCAGGCACGCGAGGGCCGCCGTCCGATGCTGAACACAAGCACCAGGACATAAGACCGACCAGACTCACGCCGAGAAAGCCCCGATAAGAATCGGATCTCATGCTAGCTGCTCGCTCGCTGGTAATGGTTGACGATCACGCGATACGTTTTGAGGCGCCCTGCAATGTCGTCTGGAATATCAACCGCGAAGGGGACCGGGACCTGAGGCATCAGCGCCTGATCCACATATCCGTCGGAAACCCAGATCACCTTGCCGGTGTTGTCGTAGTAGGCGGCGAGAACTTGCGCGATGTTGACCGGGCGCCCGCTTTCATTCACAAGCTCGCCTTTGAGAATGTTCCGGTTGAGGCCGTCTTTGCTGAGTGCTTGATCGCTGACCGCGATCACTGGATCGGCGCTTGCCGGGACCAGGAGCGCGCGAGCATCCATGCGGACACTCTTCACGGCATCCATCCGTATTCCCGGGAAGTCTACGCGGTACGGTGAAATCTGCTTCGGAAGAAGCACATGCGAGATCAGATCGAAGCTTCCTTCTTCTTCGATTGGAGATCCGTCGGCCTTAAGCAGAGTCGCATTGACGTTGACGTAAGCCGGGACTGTGTCTTCGTTTTCAATCTCTCCAACGATGACCACCCGACCGGGCCGCGAGATCGCATTCATCGACGTAATGCGCACCTTCGGCGACTCTACATCTTGTGCGCCCCAGGCTTGCGAAGTGTTTCGGCCGATCACGTCCCAATTGAGGTAGTTCACCGAAACGACTTGCGGAGGTACAGCCGTCATTGCCGGCTTCGGCCAGACCACGCGCCAGACCGAGCCGTCGCGGCGCACCTGCAGATCGCGCACATCATCGAGAGAGCCCACAGCGCTGGACCAAGTCATTCGCACTCGGACCATGGCCTGATCCTGATCAGCGTGCAGTGGGGATACGTCCGCGTTTTGCAGGGTGGCGTAGGTTCGCAAACTGCCGTCGCTCCCCGCCAAATCGCGAGTGAAAGAGGCAAGATCGACCTCGCTGCTGTGGTCGAGCGCTGCAAATGCCCGCTGGAAATTGTGATTCTGAATGTCCGTCATCAGCGCCTGCGCGGCCTGTTCCGGTGTCGCGGCGGAGAACATGGTGTGTTGCTTCATGCCTCCGGACTGGAACCATGCGATGGCTACGAGGATCACGGTGGCAACGGTGAGGAGTAGCGCCAGTGTCCATTTCATGAACGCACCCCACTTGCATATGCGTCTTCGAGGCTCTCACGATGAACTTCGACCGGCTCATAAACGCGGCGCGGTTCGCCTAGTCCCCAAACGAACAGCATCGCGAGCAGACTGCTGCCGATTGGAAGGATTCCCCAGATCAAGCCTTCCCAAGGTGTAGGCATCGCGTCTGACGGAATCGACCGCGCCGGCGGAGCATCATCCTTTGACCAGACTGTGATCGTCCCGGATTCGTAGCTCTCAACTTGGCGCCATCCGCCGAATACAAGAAGCGGTTCGTAGAACGGATCATGCACGAAGATGTACTTCAGCCCGTAGTGATTCGCGTGCTGCAGCATCGCGCGAAGAGAATCCATGCCAGCCGCGCCAAAGTATTTCGCGCTGGTCAATTGCGCGGTTCCGTAATGAGTCATTTCCGGAAGGAGACGGGCCGAGTTGTATTCGCCGTCGATGCTGTTCGCCTTGGAAAAAGTCGAGACCTTGGAGAGAGCGTTGCCAAATCCGAGAGTCAGATATCTGTATTGATCGTGACCGTCGCGATTCAGGAACGAAACGACCGGATCGACGTTCAGCGAACTGAGCGTGCGGAATGGACTGAGTGCCAGCCATCCCAGTGCCAAAGCCAAACTTGCAATGGCAGCTGAGCTCACACCAATCGCGCCCCAACGAGGGAAACGATCAAGGATCTGTTTCACTAGCAAACCAACAATCGGTAGCGCCAATACCGTGGCCCACAGTGTGAAGCGCTCGTACGTAAGAATTTCGAACGCGCGCCCGAAGATCCAGCGGGGAACTGGAGTAGTGCCGCCTGCCGCGATCAGAAGGGTGGCCCAAAACGCCAGCAGCAGGATCCGTAGGCGAGGATTCGAGGCGCCTTTGATGACGATGAATGGCAGCGCCAGGATCAGCGCGCCATACGGCACGACAAAGAAGTTCATCCCGTAAGCCCAGTTCATCAACAAGTTCGAACGGCTGGCGTGCGGAATGGGCATCTGCTCGATCGGATGGCGAATGATCGAGATCCAGTAGGGAAGCAGCACCACTCCGACACCGATCGCGGCGATGGCGCCGAAGACGAAACCGCGAGCGATGATGGAGGCGCCGGCTTGATTCCGGGTGCGGCCGTCATACCAAGCCAGGCACAAAACGGGCAGCGCGAACAAAACCGATCCGAAGATCAGGGTGACGTGGTGGGCCGATGCGGCGGCTAGGGTGAGCGCGATGCCTTTCAGCAACGATCTCCAGCTCGCAGACCTGCACCAATCGTAGAAATACGGCAATGCCAGGAAATACAAAGGCGCCGACAAAGTGGTTGGCAGCTGTCCGGCCGAGTAAACCAGGAACGTGATACTGCCGGCGAAAACCGACAGGACTCCAGCGTAGCTGGCTGCGCGGTCATCCACCCACAGTTGAGCGAAGCGGTAAGTGCCTACAGCCAGAAGGACTACAGCCGCCAACTGCACCAGCATGAAGCCTTCGGTCAGCCCGACGATGTGCGAAAGGACAGCAATCCACTGGTGAACGAGCGGGGGGTAGGTGGTTTGGGAAAAGCCGCCAAACCATTTTTCGTTCCAAGGATTGAACCAGTGTTGGGCGTAGTGAGACGCGAAGAAAATGTGAAGGTTGGCGTCGTACGACGTGGTCGCCGGCAATTCCATTATCAGCAATGGGCCGTGTATCGCGAATGCCAACAGCACAATCGCGGCCAATGGAATTGGGCGCTGCCAAATACTGCTTCCAGCCGGGAGCGGATACATTTCCGGGGAGCCTCTCATGAACGGAATTCGATTCCCGAAGGGCCCCTAAGGTTGGCGGGTATTTAGCGATTTGTGCTCAACTTGGGGCTGAAGACGTGCACAACCACGATGCGATCTTCCGGCATCTGAGCGACGGCAGAGGAGCACGTCTCTAATCTGCATCACCAGCCGGTTTTAAGCCAAGGTTTTGGAAGGAGAAATGGTGCGACCAGCATTCAGGGGATTAGCGTCTTTTGCGACGCTTTTGGTGGTGACTGCCATTTGCGGTGCCCAAACCTTTGATGTGAACGGCCAATCTCCCTCGGCTCCGCCCCCGGCGTCCAAGAAACGGCCGGCGCAAGCACAAAGTGAAACCGGGATGGGATGGGGATCGAGCATTGAGGTGGCGCGGGAAGCGCGAGCCACTCAAACGGCCCTTCAGCACGGAGATTTTCGCGAGGCCACGGCACATGCGCAGCGCGCGGTGAAAGCCGCCCCGCAGAATGCGGATCTCTGGTTCACCCTTGCCTATGCGGCCCGTCTCAGCGGCCAATATTCGCTCTCCGTAGATGCCTACCAAAAGGGCCTTGGCCTGAAGCCATCCTCGATCGAGGGGCTCTCGGGGCTCGCGCAAACCTATGCCCGGATGGGGCGCAACGCCGAGGCGCAGCAGATGTTGGATCAGGTTCTCGCCGCGAACCCGAAGAGCGCCGTAGATCTGCAGCTTGCTGGTGAATTGGTCCTTTCCACCGATCCGAAAAAAGCGATTGAATTCCTACAGCGCTCGGAGGCTGCAAAGTCAACGCCACGAACCGAGCTTCTGTTGGCTCGTGCGTATCAGCGCGCTGGCGACGCCGAGGCGGCGCACACCATGTTGGAGAAGGCCCGCCGTTCTGCGCCCACCAATCCTGAAGTCCTGCGAGCGGTAGCGTCCTACTACCGCGATACCGGCCAGTATGACGAGGCAGTCCGAATCCTGGAGGATTTACATCCGAAGGATGCTGGAACGCTTGGCGAGCTTGGGTATTCCTACACATTAGCGGGCAATCCTCGCGCGGCTGCAAAAAATCTGGGCGCCGCTGCGAGCCGGGCGCCGAAAGACATCGAGATGCAGCTCAACGCTGCGCAGGCGATGCTGAATGCGGGAGATCTCGATGAAGCGACAGCCCTTCTGAAGCACGCGGCTACGCTGAATCCCAATCACTATCGCCTTTTCGCACTGCGAGGCCGCCTTGACGCAGCGCAGCGTCGAAATGACGACGCAATCAAGGACTATGAGGCCGCGCTGCAGCACTTGCCCGACGGTGTTCCGGAAGGGGTGCTCTACCCGATTTCACTGCGCATCGATCTCGCCGATCTCTATCGCGACAACGGTGACACGGCAAATGCCGATAGGGTGATCAAAGACGCAACGAATGCGATCGCAACGATCGACATACAAGGGGCTGCGCGACCTGAGTTCTTGCGACTCCGCTCGGCGACAGCACTAGCTGCAGGAAACACAGACTCGGCTGAAAAAGACTTGAAAGAGGCTTTGAAACTCGAGCCGCGTAGCGCTGTGTTGCTTCTGAACTATGCTCATCTCCTATGGAAGACGGATCGCAAGGATGAGGCTCTGAAGACGTACCGCGAAGCGCTCACTCTTGATCCCACGAACGCGGGAGCGCTTGGTTCTCTTGGCTTTTTATCGCGCGAGATGGGCGATGCCGAGGCGGCCCGAAACTACTTTCAGGATTTCGCCAAGAAGCATCCCGATGATTTTGCCCCTTACCTGGCACTGGGCGATCTGTTCAGCGAGACTCGCCAATTCCCGCAGGCACAAGAGAACTACGAAAAGGCATTCCAAAGGTCGTCTGGGAATCCCTTGATCATCGCCGGCGCTATGAATGCTTCCCTCGAGGCACATCAGACGGACCAGGCAAAACAATGGCTTGGTCGCGCTTCCGACCATGTCCTGCAGAATCCGCAGGTCATGCGTGAGCATGAACGGTATCTGACCATCACTGGCAACTATGCCGATTCGGCGAATCTTGGATATCAGGTCATTCGGGAACTGCCGCACGATCGCGAGGCCGTCGACTACCTTGCGTACGATCTTCTGTTTTTGAAACGGCTGGATGAGGCGATGAAGATCGTCGATCAATTTCAGCCGGTCCTTCCCAAAGATCGGGATCTGCCTTTAATCGCCGGATACGTGCACGCCGACCATCGTGAGTATGAGGCGGCGGTCCGCGAGTTTACACGCGCGCTCGAGATCGATCCCACCATTGCTGTCGGCTACATGAACCGCGGCTATGTGTACAACGACATGCGATTGGCCACTAAGGCGGAGCAAGACTTCCGTAAGGCTCTTTCCATCAATCCGCAATATGGCGAAGCGCATTTGGGACTGGCATATGCGCTCCTGCAATTGCGCCGTTCAACTGCTGCGCTGAAAGAAGCTGAGGCGGCGAGCCACCTCCTTCCTGACTTGGAAAGCTTGCACCTTGCGAAGGCCGAGGGATATCGCCAACGAGCGATGCTGACGCCTGCGGAAAATGAATACAGGCTGGCGTTGAAGCTGAATTCGAATAGTTCCACGACTTATGTGGCCCTCGCCGATGTGCAATACCGGGCGCACAAGTATTCGAGCTCTGCCGACACTCTACGAAAGGGTCTCACAGTTGCACCCGGAGATCCGATGATGTCCGCAGAACTAGCGAAGTCTTATGCGCAGCTGCGACAGTCTTCTGAAGCGATGCAGGCGATCGCCACCGCAGAGCGTGGAGGGGGAAAAGATTATAAGGTCCTGCTTGTAACGGCTGACGCGCTGCGGATTTTGGGCCGTCGCGACGACGCGATGACAAGATACTCGCGCGCGCTTGAAACGTCGGACGAAGACCGGTTGCAAGTGCGGCTCGCACTCGGCCGCCTCTTTGCGGAAGAAGGAAAGGCCGCTGACGCCCAGCAGCAAGTGGCCCTGGGATTTGCTGAAGAGAGAGTGGCGTCGACCGATGTCACTTCCGCCGAAGACTACTTGAACGCCGGCGAAATCCTCATGGGTATTCACGAATATCCGCTCGCGCAGCGGATGTTCGGGCGTGCTCAAGCCCTTGGCGCGGACGAAACCGCCGTCGCCGTTGGTATGGCGAACGCCTCGCTGGCGATGGGGGATACCAAGGCTGCGGAACTGCAGTTGGCCAGCCTGCCGGAGGATCCGGAGCGGCAGAACAATGTGGAATTTCTGATCGCTCAAGGGAATGTCTACCGGCAACGCGGTCAGAACGATCGCGCTCTCGCAAATTTTTCACGCGCGTATGAAATGGATCCCGCGGATCCCGACACTCGAAGGGCCGAGTTGGAATTGGCAGAATTGGAAGGTCATCCGCTGTACAACCGGCTTGGCATGAGTTCGGGTGTACGTTTGAATCCGATCTTCGAAGACGAAAACATTTACCAGATGGATGCGCGCTTGCGCGGTCTTCAGGGGAATGGAGCACTGCTTCCGCCGCCCCGCCGATCAATCGAGACCTACACCGATTCGCGCTTCGAATACCAGGCGAATTCGCAGCTTCCGATCGAAGGTTTTGTCGCAGAACGAACGGCGCACGGCAGCTTCTCATTCCCGAGCGAACTGTTGATTCAAAACCGCAACACGTTCGACACCATCTTGAATGTCTCGGTCGCGCCTGTCGTGGAACTCGCTGGTGTGCGGCTGTCAATCATGCCTGGCCTGCAATACACGATCCGGCGTGACACCGAGGCGCCCGGCCCGATGAACCAGAACTTGTTCCGACAGTACCTCTATCTGGCGACCAATTCCATCGGCAACTGGCTTTCGGTGTCCGGCAACTTGATTCACGAAGCCGGACCGTTTTCGGAAATGAACCTACACTCTCGGGACACGGCGGCCACTATCGACTTCCGCGTAGGACGTCCTTGGGGCAAGACCGCGCTGCTCACGGGATACAGCGCGCGTGATTTGCTGTTTGGTCCCATTGACCGCGAGTATTACCAAACTGTCACTTATGGCGGAGTGGAGCGAGCGTTCGGCCCGCACTTCCATGCCTCGGCGGTAGCGGAATTCCTGCGCGCATGGCGCGTTGAAGGCACGCAGTTTGCGATCGCGCAAACCTTGCGGCCACGCTTTGCTCTCGATGCGGAGATTAATCCTCATTGGAAGGTCTCCGCGTCGGGATACTGGTCCTCGGGGCGCAGTTTCCACGCATATGACAGCGTTTCCACAAATTTCGTCGCAACTTATACCCGCGACCGGAGTTGGGGTAGAAGCATGGCTGCTGAAACCGCGAGCGCTGCGTATCCGATGAGAATTTCCTTCGGGCTGGGACAACAGACTTTTTACGACTTCCCCGGACAGCAACACACGCAAATTGTTCCAGTGGCACAAATCACTTTTTAAGATTGGGCCATCTCCAATAACCGCGTAACGATTCTGCATGACCACAAGTCCACAAATGCACGTGACTACAAGACGGGCCCATTGGGAAGACTGGCGAGGCTCCGTTGTGCGGGGCAGCGTGATCTTGCTGGTCAGCAGCGGGTTGGTGGCCGCCACAAATCTTCTGTACAACCTGTTCGTTGCGCGAAGCCTTGGAGCCTCAGGCTTTGGGCATGCGTCTGCCCTCTACACGCTTCTCATGATGATGTCGGCGGTCACGTTATCGTTCCAGATCGTGGCTTCGAAATTCATTGCGCGAAATTCGGACACTACTGCCCGAACCCAGATCTATGCCAGCATGCTGCGCCGAGCGTGGCAGACGGGCTTGGGAATCATGGTGGTGCTGGCCGTGGGAAGTCCGTACCTGACGTCTTATTTCAATTTGCCGCAGCGGCATGACTTGCTATTGCTCGCCGTCGCGACCGGAGTGTACATACCGCTGGGAGTTCGTCGGGGCAGAATGCAGGGCTGCTGCGAATTCGGCAACCTGGGCCTCAATCTCGTCGTCGAAGTCGCAGTCAAATTCGGCGGAGCGTTGCTGTTTTTGAAACTCGGGATGGGCGTCACAGGAGTGATGCTTGCGGTGATGCTCTCGATCGTCGCCGCCTATCTCGTCGGCATACCCGGAGCGGCCTATCGCGCGATGCCGGGGCTCATCAAAATTGCGCCCTTCGGCGAGGGCATGCAGGCCATTCTTTACTTCATCGGCCAGGTGATTCTGAGCAATCTAGACATCCTGCTGGTGAAGCACTTCTTTCCGCCTTCGGAAGCCGGGATCTACGCCGCCGTCGCGCTGGTAGGGCGAGTTGTCTTCATGCTCTCGTGGTCCGTCGTCAGCAGTATGTTCCCGGTATCTGCCAGTCATACCAATCGCGAGGAAGGCCGGTCGGTCTTATACACCGCGCTCGTCCTGGTCGGAACACTGACATCCTTGTTTATCGCGGCGGTGGCTCTGGCTCCTGAAGCTGTATGGACGCTGCTCTTGGGCAAGGCCTTCTTGCTGGGCACGATCGGATCATTCTCCGGGCTGCTAACTCTGTACGCCGTCATGACCGCAATCTATTCCATCGCCGTGGTAGTGATGATGTACGAGATATCGCGGCGGATCGGCCCTGCGGCCTGGGTGCAGCTAGGTGCCAGCGTTCTCGTCACAGGCGGCATCTGGTGGCACCACAATTCGTTGTCCCAAGTCATCATGGTGCAGCTGTTCGTAATGTGCGGCTTGCTGGTCGGAGTCGCCGTTCCGCTGTTCCGTGAGCAGGACGCGGAGACGGTTCACGCCACCGAGTGGCCGCCTTTCGAGCGTTTGCGGCGGGTATCTGAAGCGGAAGTCATTGCTGAGTTTCTGCGGGGAGAGTTCTACCACCCTGTATTCGATCCATACCGTGGGGAGTTCAAGCATCTGGTGGAGAGCAGTGATCTGAACCACCCGCAGGAAAACTTCATTCGTCGCGCATTGCTATTTCGGCGCCGTGGACGCATGTGGCGCGAGATTCCAGCCGACACCGAGTGGTGGGAGATTGAGTTAACGGCCCGCGACCTCGAGCGCTTGCAGGGATTTCCGCGCAATGAGTGGAGACGATTTGCTGGACCAAGCTTTTTCCTGAAGGAGATCGTCGAGCGAATCGGTGGAGAAATGGAACGCGGGCAGAAAACCGCGTTCCTGACGAAGCTCGGTGCGATTGCAGGCGATCTACCGCAAAAGGACGTCCCGGACGCAGTGCTGCTCATTGGCACGGATGATTGTCACCCTCTGACTATCATCGAAGGAAATCACCGCATGGCAGCAGCGATGTTGACCTTGCCCGAGTCGGCGCACCAGCGCTTTCGCTTCTTTTGCGGGTTGTCCCCGAATATGACCTCGTGCTGCTGGCACCAGACCGATCTGCGGAGCCTTTCGCGCTATGCCCGCCACACCGTTCGCTACATCTTTCGCGATGGCGATTTCTTTGTGACGCGCAAACTGCGCGATCTCAAAGCCGAAACCAGAGCAACCTAAATCTTGAGTTAAAACTTTAGACAGGGATCTCTGCCTACTGTTTTGAAGTCACGAGCGTGACGCTGCGAATGTTGTACTGATCTCCATCGAACTGAGCCTGAATGCTCACGTTGGCGCCTTCCCGGAGCAAACCCACACTGGTTGCATCAAGCGAACTCAACGAGAGTTCGCGCATGCTTTGGTCGGTGTTGTTGGAAAGCGCGACGGTTCGCGAATGGAGATCGACTGCAATTACCCGTCCCTCAAAAGCAAAAGAATCTCCGCGCTTGGCGAGAATTTCGATATTGCTCGCGGTCTCTTGCGTCGAGGAGAAGCGCACTCGCACCAGCATGTCAGAGGATAGGGCTTGCGTTGAACTTGGCTTGCCTTGGTTCAGGACAACCGTGCTCGGTGTGACGCGAAGAGTAACGTTTTGCGGACTCAGGGAATCGCGCAGAATCAGCCGTGACTTTTCGGCATCGTAGCGCACCACTTTGCCGTTCAGTTCCACTACTCCGTTGGACGATTCTGAGGTTCGTACGGAGCGCGCGAACAGCTTGCCATTTTCCATCACGGTGTCTACGGAGATCACAGTGCCCACCGGCAGGCTGGTCAAACGCATCTTGGCTTCTTCCGGAAGAATCTTGGTTCGCGGATCGAACGCGATCTTCAGATCTCCGCCGCCGAAGGCGTGAAGGAGAATCTGGTCGTGCACCGGATCCAGTTTCTTGACGGTGCCGCGAACCAGGCTGATCTTTCCACCCGGCAATTCGGAAGGGTAAAGATGATCGGTTCCGGTCGTTGTTCGGGGATCATTGTCGACGGCGATGGAGCCCGGGGGCGCGGTAGAGGTTCCGGGCGTGCTGTCCTGCGCCATTGTGTTGCCGGCCACCAGGATGACCGTCCCAAAGACCGCCCAGATATACTTTGTCATCGCGACTTTGATGCTGATTCCAAGTGAGTTGGATGGTCGCATTCCGAATACAGTCTTTCCTGTAGTCAACCGGGCTAGCCTTTTATACATCATAGTGTTGGCGCAAAAACTACAAGGTGAAGGACGAAGGGCAAGGGATGGCATTCGGGAAAGCGAGAACACTGTTTGGGGTTTCTGCAATTTTGGCGGTGCAAATCTTCGCCGGAGTGTCTCAATCGGCTGCACGCGATCTGAAGATCAACATTCCGAAGCGGGACGTATCCACTACGCCCACTCAGAAGCTTAACCGAGAGGGAGTCGCTGAACTTAAGCGTGGTCATCAGGACAAAGCCAAACGCCTTTTTTATCGTGCCTATCTGCTGGATCCGCAAGACCCTTTCACGCTGAATAATCTCGGCTACCTATCCGAACTGGAAGGCGATGCTGATCGAGCGCTCCGCTACTACGCATTAGCTGCGAAAGAGCATACCGATGCGATTATCGACAGATCCAGCGACGACGCGCTAAAGGGCAAGCCGCTAGACGAAGCGTACCGCCATGTTCAGGATTCGGACCAGGAGATCAGCAAGATCAACGAGGAAGCAATCGTAATGCTTCAAAAGGGGTACGTTTTTGAGGCCCGAAACGTTTTGCAGTCGGAATTGTCGCGGCATCCGCAAGACCCATTTCTGCTTAACAATCTCGGGTACGCGCTGGAATCGATCGGGGACATTGACGGGGCGCTGCGCAGCTACTCCGCAGCAGCGAGCTTGCATTCAACGAAGCGGGTAATCGTGACGCCACGCGTGAAGTGGCGCGGCAAGCCGATCAGCGAGGTGGCGTCAGCGAATGCCGCGGCGGTAAGCGAACAGATTTCGCGCGGAGAGGGCGTGGAAGCCGTCAGCGCCCGTCTCAATTTACGCGGAGTCGCTGCCCTCAACGACAATAACCCGTCCGCAGCTCGTGAATTTTTCCTGCAGGCATACAAGCAGGATGCTCAGAATGCGTTCACCCTGAACAATCTCGGCTATGTCTCGGAACTGGCCGGCGACCGTGAGGCCGCCGAAATGTACTACGAAGCTGCACGCTCCGGCCGCGGCGCAAACGACAAGGTCAGTTACTCCACACGGCGCGATGCCGAAGGTCGAAAGATCGATAGTGTCGCCGACAATAACCAGAATGACGTGGAGTCCACGCTGAAGGCGATTCAAGCCGCGAAGCGCAGGGCAAACGGTCCCATCCGTTTGAAGACGCGAGGCAGTATCTCTCCAGCCAGCCAGCAGGAATCCACGCCGGTACCACCGGTATCGATGGAGACGCCTAAGCTTCCGCCGCTGCAACTGCCGACTTCGCAGCAGGATCAAAATCCGCCACCGAATCAGCAACCGCAATAATTGAAACTTTCAAAAGATGTGTTAGCGGAAGATCGGGAGAGGTGTGCCTGCTCGGGCTGGGCTAGACCGAAGTTCCAGCGACTCGATCTTCGTCTTGCCAACTCTGTATTTTTTCGCCGACGACGCGAGCCAGGTCTGCGCCATCTTCCGTAGGACCGCGACGACGAAGGTTCGCGGCTACTTGTAGCAGCTTAATACGCTCTTGCTGGCGGAATCCGCGAATGTAGTCTTTCACCACCTGGGGCATGCTCATCGCGACCCCAGCCTGATAGTTCTGCATCGCCATTTGTTTCAGATCATCGGGAGAATTCAAAGCTAAAAGCATTTGCTCGGCGAGATTGGCAGCGTCGCCGGGCGCGAAAAATCGGATCGAGATGCCCTCATGCTCGGCGAGTTCACGAAAGTCCTGGATCGACGATGCAATTACTGGCACTCCGTACTGGGCTGCGAGATGCGCCACTCCGCTGGAGCCAGCGGACGAGGTGTAGGGCATTACGGTGAGGCTTGCGCCGCGAAACAGGCCGGCGATGTCATCTTCCGGAACATAGCCGAGAAAGCTGATGTGATCGCCGGCATATCGGTCTGCCATGGACTTCACATAGCCCGGAGTTTTCGGATGATCTCCACCGCCAATAACCAACTTTGCATTTGGAAATTGGGCCAGCACCATTTGAAACGCCTCGATCAGCAGTTCCAGGCGTTTGTACGTGCCCCATTTTCCAAAGGCGAGAATGCGATGTGTGGGATTTCCTCGCAGGGAAAAGTCCGGAGGGTCGGGCTCGCCGGCGAAAATTCCGTGCGATCTTACGTTCACCTGCCCACGCTTGTATTTTTGATCGAGCGTCCGACGATAGGCTGGAAGAAGAACGGAGAGAGAATTTGCGGTTAGAAGAATGTGTGTTGTCAGCCACCCACCCATACGGTACAGACGCGGCGAACTGACTGCGGCGTCCTCGAGATCCACTGTCTCGAACAATTGATGTAGCGTCACGTGTGAATAGGCTCCGCTCAACCGCGCGAGCGCTGGGGTGAAAAGGCCTAATGTTGCTGACAGAGGACGGGAGCCGAAGCTGGCGAAGCCGAGGTTGAACCACGCTACATCTGGTTTTACCTTGCGAATGGCGCGTAGCAACGTGGCTACATTTCCATTCTTCTCAAAACCCCAGCAGCGAATAACGTTAAATCCGGGAAGTTCATTGGCCGGTGCCGGAAGATAATCTCCCAGCACCGTCAGCTCAACGGATCGTTCCTGCCTTAGTTGCTCCGCCACGTGATACCCATATTCGTTGAGCGCGTGGCGACTAGGCGGAAACGACGTGATTAATGCAATTTTCACTGCGCGCTCGAACGCAATACCTGTTCTCGGCCCAACCGAGCCAGAAGGTGCAGATAGTGGAACGCAATCGTCGCACTGGCCTTGCTTGTGCCCGATTGACGTAGGCCGAACTGAAACTGCACTTCTTTTGCGCTTCGGATGCGGCCGCGCACAAGGATTTCCAGCAAGAGCTTGAAGCCTGCGGTCTGGAAGGTGAGTCCTTCAATGGCGCGGCTGTGGATGACGAAAAATCCCGACATCGGATCTGTTACGCCAAGATTCTTGCCCGCGATGAGTGGCTCTGCCGCGAACGTGCTCAAACGGGAGACGGCGGCGCGAATCGGATTCCAACCCTTGGTCCCATTGCCGCGCGCATAACGACTCGCGATCGCGATGTCCGCTTGCTCGGCAGCCTGCAACAATTGGGGCAGCAATTCGGGAGGATGTTGAAGGTCGGCATCAATGACTCCAAGCAGTTCCGCTTGGCACTGGCTCCAACCGTACAGCACTGCACCTGCCAAGCCGCGCTCGCCAACGCGAGGGAGCAACCGAATGTGCTCATCTCGTTTCGCCCATTCACGAACTTTCTCGACCGTGCCGTCCGTACTTCCATCGTCGACGACAACGATTTCGTATGCGTAATCCGTTGCGCTAAGAACGTTCGTGAGTGAAGTCAGAAGAGGATCAATGTTGCCCGCCTCGTTTAAGGTCGGAACAACCAGGGCGAATGTTTTTTCGGAACCACCGGGAATCATTTCAAGGCCTCGCTTTCAGAAGAACCGCGTAAGCCTTGGATGGTGGTTAACCTCCTGTTGTTGGTTGGTTTTGCACCCTACAGGAAGTCTGTTGGGGAACTACGGTGTCCGTCGTAGAACTACTCATTTCAATAGAGATCGAGCCGATTAAGCTGGACTTTGCAAGGCTTTGATGAATTGTTTCCTCCACCTCTTCAGGGCTGCCTTCCGGAACGATGATGAGGCGTGGCGCGATCTCTTTAAGGCGTAGAAAACTCTGCCGATTCTTGTGCACGAATTCCAGGGGGTACTCGGGCTTCCGCTTAAAGGCTGCGTCGGGCGAGGTATCGACGATGAAAGCAAGATCCGGCACGGGCGTGCGCTTTAGAAGCAGCTTAGCGTAGGTTTGCGCGGCAGATGATTGCGAATCGATATTCGCGATCTGGTCGTACACATAGCGATCAAAAATGATGACGTCGAAATCTTTGAGTGGCTCGTTAGCAAGAAGGCGCCGGAGTCGAGCCACATCGAGAACGTACATTCCCGAGCGAGCCACTGTCAGATACCATTTTCTGACGTGCTTATTGTTTCGGGGTTGAACGAGTTGTCGGTTTTCAACGCTGACCTCTGGGTGCTCGACGCTTCTGCCTCCCACTCCCGCGCGGAAATTCGACCACATCGCTACGTCGTCCCAAAAACTTAGTCTCGCGACGCGCAGTCCACGCTTCTCAAGAAATGCTGCCAGATTTTCGATTTGCGTCGTCTTGCCGGCGCCGTCGATGCCCGAAAACGTGATGATGAAAGGACGTCGAGAAGCATGCTGCGACGAAGCGGTTTGGCCTCCCATTGAAATCAAAACTCCGATGTCCTCTGGACCATGTGTGGTTACCGTGTCGCCGGTGCTCCCGGCGGTCGAGAGGGGCTGCGTTCAGAGAGACCCACAACGGTTCCGACGGCCACGGCTCCTGCCGCCACTAGTCCGACCTTCAGAAGAAGCGAGTGATGTCCTCTTTGACGAGGAGGTGCTACCGCGGCGCCGGCTGGTTGGGCCACTGGAGTGCCCTTCGCATTCGCAGCCTTTGCTCCCGCAGCCCCTGACGGTGCAGCGGGCTGTTGGTTCGCCGGTGCCTGCGCGGGCTGCGCCTGTGGAGCATCGGGCAGGGTATCGGGTTGCTTCGGATCGGATGTCGTCGATGGAGTCGTTTGTGCTGCGGTCGCTGGTTGCGAACTGGATTGTTGCGGGCTCGCCAGAAGCGGCATTTGGCTCGCGAAGAGCAATACAGTCGCACTGAGGAGAGTTACAAAGCACTTCGAAGGCTTGTTCGATGTCCGATTCATTGACGCGCTCCTTGAGTCGCGGGTGTGTTAATGCCGAGCTCTGAAGAAATCGATTCGGTTGGATTCTGGTACCGCGCCAGCGCCTGCTCCACTGAGGCAAAAACAAGCACTAGGGGTGAAATGCGCGTGACTTCGAGTACCACTTGGTTCACTGAAGAAGCGGCGAGAAGGACCTTGGTATCGCGAGCGGCCAATTGCGCCAAGCCCTCCAGCAACAAGGCGATGTCGTCCTGATTCAGTGTTCCACACGCTGTCAAATCCAGAATTACAGGGGACGAGGAAAAGCGCAGGGCTGCGACGAATTCGTTCTGCTGTGCGCGTCGATCTGACTTCGTGGACGCGCAGGGAAACGGCACGATGGTGGCGACGCCGGATTTCATAGTTGCACCTGAATCCAGGGATCTGAGGCGCTGAATGAGGCTGGCCCACCCGCGCTTGTACGGGCGCTGCCCCGCCGCGTGTCTGCTGTGCTGCTTTTTCGGTCTTGGCGGGACTGAGGAACTCGTCGGCCCAGCGCCGCTGGCGTTAAATCCGCGATGACTCCAGATCGCAAGTCCTCTAACAGTCCGCCATCAACCTGTGCTCGACGGACCATTAAACCGGGCGCGAGATAGGTCCGCGGCAGGAGTGTCGATTCTTCGACGGTCGTTCCGTAATCCACCACACAGTCATTTTCCAGCGAAGAGAATGGGCCAATCGTCGCACCCTCGCGCACAATTGTCCTAGCGCCTATGTAGGCAGGCCCGATGATTCGTGCGGTTTCGGCTATGCTCGCACCTTCTCCAATCCATACTTGATCGCGAATCTGAGTTCCCGAAGGCCGCATTGCGCAATCGCCCAGCAACGCGTCTCGGACAAGCTCTTGCCGTTCTCTCGCCGACAAAATACGCTTGGCATAACCGCGGAATTCGTAGGGCGTTCGGCCACAAACGGGTGCCGAAGTCGCCTGGTTCCCGCCGGACTGGTGCCCGGGCGTGTGAAGTGCGACCCGATCCAGAAGCGAAATTCCCAAATGGCCCTGTGCGTCTTGGGCATCCGTAATGGAGTTTCGGCACTCGCGGTGAAACCGCAGGAGATCGATAAGATCCATCTCCGCGTAAGATTTGAGCCGGATCACGAGAAGCCGCTCAACCCCCTCCTTGGCGAAATGGCTCAAGTCCGGAACTTCACCCTCGTCGTCACGACCTGTTCCAAGCCACATGGAAGCCGCTCCCGTCTTGCGGATCGGCTCCATCCAGGAGGTCAAAAGGTCATTTCCTAGGATCGGCATGCCCGAGGAATAAAGTCCGTGCCCATCAAGCGGGCGCTCGGAAACAGCGCCTTTTCCCCCGCTTGCGACAGGTAAATGTTCTTTCATTGGAACGACCACCACGGCAGCCAACTCCACTTCTGCATCTCCTTGAAAGGGACCTGGTACATGGAGATCCCAAAACCTGATCGCGAC
The DNA here is from genome assembly GCA_963819455.1 of uncultured Acidobacteriota bacterium. Lineage (GTDB taxonomy): Bacteria > Acidobacteriota > Terriglobia > Terriglobales > Acidobacteriaceae > Sulfotelmatobacter. The sequence goes on along the minus strand of CAWFWF010000001.1, from coordinate 751,190 downwards.
TGTGGGGGCAATCCGATTTAGGTTCCATTGAGATGTAGTTGATCGCCCTACAGATGTCTGGTGTCGCACGAATCCCATGACGCCGTTGGGGAAATCCGTAAAACCCATTAGACCGCGCAGTTGGTACTAGAACCTTCGAGTATTTGTCTGAGGCATTTCGTGCTTGAGTCGATCCAGCGATCTCAGTAGTATCGAGTAAACAAGCAAGAGAAAGCCTGTAGTACCCGAAGTGCCAATCCCAACAGGAGTGAGCCCGCCCCCATATGCCGAAGTATGTCTACGCCCTCTTGCTAGCCTTCACGGTTGCAAACGTTGCCTCTGCTAAAGTCACGGTAACTGCACCCGCCAACGGAAGTAATGTCGCGACCAGTGTCCAATACGTCGCAACCGCCACAACCAGCTGTTCTAAAGGAGTTTCGGCGATCGGAATCTACACTTCGCCCGGCGTCCTTGCCTATAGCACCTCCGGAAGCAGCCTGAACAAGGAATTGACTCTCAACCCGGGCAACTATTCCACGACGGTTCAGGAATGGGACAACTGTGGCGGGACGAGCTCTACCCCGATCACGATCTACGTCGGTTCCTCCTCGTCGACGGGAGTACAGGTCACGGCGCCACTGAATAACGCGAACGTGGCCACGCAGGTCCAGTATGTGGCTACAGCGACGACCACCTGCATGAAAGGCGTCTCCGCTATGGGGATTTACACAGCCCCTGGCGTCTTGGCCTATACCCACTCCGGAGCTAGCCTGAACACCATTTTGACGCTGAACTCCGGCAAGACCTACCACACCACGGTCCAGGAGTGGGACAACTGCGGTGGGAGCTCCTCCACTCCGATCACTGTCAACGTGGGTAGCTCCAGCGGCAGCAGCCAGGTGACCGTGACCGCCCCGCTGAACAACAGCTCCGTAGGCTCGACGGTTCAGTACGTGGCCTCAGCGACATCGTCCTGCGCTGCTGGAGTTTCCGCCATGGGGATCTACACGGCGCCCGGCAAGCTCGCCTATACCGTTAACGGGGCGTCTCTGAACACAAACCTGTCGCTCAGCAACGGCACCTACAGCACGACGGTGACGGAATGGGATAACTGCGGAGGATCGGCCAGCACACCGGTCACGATCACCGTGGGGGGCAGCTCGACTTCTGGCACCTTCACCAACCTTCATCAGCAGTCAGGATGGACTGGCTACGCCCTCCTGCCTTCGCTGTACAACATTTGCGATTCCTGCCAGTCCTCTGGCCCGGATACAACGTGGTCGATGACCCAAAAGGTGAAATCGCCGGCCCGCAGCGGAAGTTCCTCGCAAATGGCTATTGGCGGACAAACCGTCTATTCGGACGTGCTCTGGAACAATCACCTCATCGGGGATTTTTCTTCCCAGAACATGCCCGATACAAATAAATCGATCATCCCGAATCTGCACAATTTCACCTACGACGTCTACTTCTGGGTGGATGATGCGAGCAAATCGCAGGCTTTGGAGTTCGATATCAACCAGTTCGTCGGCGGCTACTCTTACATCTGGGGGCACGAATGCCGGATCGCCGGCGGCAATGAGTGGGACATCTGGGACAACCCCGGTCAGAAGTGGCACAAGACCGGTGTGGCCTGCAATCCGCTGTCAAATTCGTGGAACCACCTCGTGATTCAGGTTCAGCGAACCACCGACAACCAACTCCTCTTCCAGTCCATCACGCTGAACGGCGTGACCACGACCCTCAATTACTACGAAAGTCCTACGACTACAACGTGGTACGGGGTGACCATTAATTATCAGCAAGATGGGAACTACGCCCAAACCCCGTATTCGGTGTGGCTCGATAATTTGAACTTCAGCTACTGGTGAGTTTCAGGTAGTTTTCGTGAGTCGGGCGCGGCCTTCGGGTCGCGCCTTTTTTCTTCGGACCGCGGTTTGAGCCACAATTCCTACCAACTTTCGCCTCCGGAAACTCATCCTTATGTCGCAGGTACCTTAAACGGAGACTTTCGCTTGTTATTCAACCGATCAGAACTTGCGGTTCGGCCCGCGAAGCAGGGCTGGCATTGGAGCGTCTGGGGTGCGCAACTTCTGGTCCTCATGTGCCTTGTGACTGTGGCAGTCGCGCAGGACGACTTGCCTCCTCGCACTTCGACTCCACCACCCGACAAGATTCAGGCGGAGCCGAATCCTCCCGCGCAGGATGCCGCGCAACAGGGAGACGACAAGGACGCGTCGTCTGACGGCTTCGTCTTCAAGACGAAGGTGACGGAAATCGTTTTGCACGCGATTGTGGTGGATTCGCAAAACCGTCTCATCACGGGCCTTCCCCGAGAGAGCTTTCAGGTTCTTGAAGATGGGAAGGCGCAAAAGCTGACTTCGTTCCGCAAGGAGCAGGTGCCGATCGCCTTGGGCATCCTGATCGACAATTCAAGCTCGATGTATCCGAAGCGCGAAAAGGTCAACGAGGCGGCATTGCAGTTGGTCAATGCGAGCAAAAGCGAGGACCAGGTTTTTATCGTCAACTTTGGCGATGATGCTTTTCTCGATCAGGACTACACGCAGGATGTCGGCAAACTCAAAGCGGCCCTCGAGCGGGTCGAGACCGGCGGCAGTACTGCTCTTTATGACGCCATCATCGGCGCCACGGATCACTTGGTTCAAACGTCGAACCTGCCGAAGAAGATTCTTTTGGCGATCACCGACGGGCATGACAATGCCAGCCAAGCTACCTTCCAACAAACCCTCCGCAAGTTGCAGCAGAAGGATGGGCCGGTGTTGTACACCATTGCCCTCGCCAATGAAGGGCGCGATGATGCCGACCGGCAAGCCCTCACGGCACTTTCGGAGCAAACCGGCGGGACTGCTTTTTTTCCTGCGACGATCGCTGACATTCAATCGATCGCCACTACCATTGCGCAAGATATCCGAAGTCAGTACGTGATCGGCTATCATTCATCGAATTCGCACACCCCGGGCGCATATCACGCAATTCAGGTCCAGGCGGTCGAAGGAACCACTCCGCTCCGGGTACAGACTCGCACTGGATATTATGCGAGCGCTTCTGGAGACCCAATCATCCAGTAAAGCCGATTCGAGTCCGGCTGGTTTTCAGGACAGACTTCTGTCGGCAGAGATGAATTGGGCGGTGACTGCCGCCGAAGCTAACGCAAGACCTGCGCAAATCCACATCACGATTCGGAATCCGAAGACGAATGCGCCTGCGATGGAGTGCTGGATCGCGGAACTGCTTCTGGCATCGAGCCCGGCTGGTGGACGCAGGCCGCCGAGCTTTAAAGCCTCCGTCTGAAGGCTGTGCACCACGCTAGGCGGAAGGGACAACCGACCGAGACTTCGATCCAGCCGGATACTGAACGCCTTTACCATCACGATTCCTAGAACTGCAATCGCAAGTACCCCTGCCACGCGCGCAACGGCATTATTTACACCCGAAGCCGCCCCCACGCGATCCTGATCCACCGAATTCATCACAACGGTGGTGAGAGGAGCAACGCTGACTGCCATCCCAAAGCCTAGGACTACGACCGCCGGAAGGAATGCTTTCCAGTAAGAGTTTCCTATCGAAGGTACCGAGAATAGAAAAAAGCCGACGGCGACGATCAGCGGGCCAACAATCAACGGCACTCGCGGCCCATAGCGCGCGACGAGTCCTCCCGACCAGCGGGAAAGCAGAAACATCAAAAGAATCAATGGGAGGAGGGCAGCGCCGGTGGCGGTTGCGGAGTATCCCTGCACCTGAATCAGGTTCAGCGGAAACAAGAAGAAGAAGATTCCAATCGCGGAATAGAGGAATAACGTAAGCAGGTTCGCGCCGCCGAAGCTGCGCGATCTGAACAAAGTTAGAGGCAGCATCGGCGATGCGCTTCTTCTCTCCGCCAATGCAAATGTAATCAGGCAGCCGCCGCCAACTATCAGGCTGCCGAGGACGAGCGGATTGCTCCATCCCAAATCAGCCGATTCGATGAAGCCTGCAATCAAGCCTCCGAGGCCGATCGTGGCCAGAACTGCGCCCAGCCAGTCGATGCGGGTTGTTTTCTCGCTGCGGCTCTCTGGAATGCGCCAGAAAGAAATGCCGATCACGGAAGCGGAGAGCGGAAGGTTGATGAAGAAGACCCATCGCCACGACGCGTGCTGTACCAGCCAGCCCCCGAGCACGGGTCCGATCGCGGTTGTAATGGCAGTAAAGCCCGACCACGTTCCGATTGCCTGGCCGCGGCTCTTTTCATCGAAAGATGTACTAATAATCGCGAGGCTTCCGGGCACGAGAAAGGCCGCTCCGACGCCTTGGATGCTTCTCGCCAGGATGAACAGCTGGATGTTCGGAGCGAAGCCGCAGCCAGCCGAGGCAATAGCAAAGATTGTCACTCCCGCAGTGAAGATGAGCCGGCGACCGAGTACGTCGCCGAGCGAGCCTCCAGCTAAGATCAATGCACCGAGGAAAAGACCGTAGGACTCAACGATCCATTGCACATCGACGACCGTGGCGTGAAAATCGGACTGGATTGCTGGCAATGCAACGTTCACGACGGTGCTATCGATGAAGGCGATGCTCGAACCGAGAATGGTCGCAATGAGGATCCATACCCGCGCGGTAGTTGCGGACGGAGCCGCATCCGGCGCGCGCATCACAGCTTGGTCACAGGGCGTTCGCATGGGGTAGAGGTGAGATTCAGGGTACACCAGGTGCGGAGACCAGCGAGTCGCAGGACTTCGGGTCCATTCTCAGAGTAGAAGTGGCTTTGCCCAAGTTCGAGGGATTTCCGGTGGCAACTACTATTGGCTGACGGAGGGGTTGAGCATCCTCCGGAAACGGCTGACGCGAGGAGCCCACCATCGAGGGGGCCCCTCGCCGTATCCTAGCGACTTGCTGAGGGCGCGACCTTCCACAAGAGTGCGAGCGCTTTCGCTGCATCCGAAAGCGCTCGCTTCTCGGCGCTGCCCGAGGATTCCAGCGGGCGGATACCCGCGCGCTGCACGATCGGAGTTCGATAGCGGGAGACCCTGCCGGTCAACCCTGCTTCATAGATGTCGTGGACGGCGACTTCAAAAGCACGCTTAAGGTTTTTCGGAACAGGCAGGCTGCGATCAGAGGTTCTGTTTTGCATAAAGCACCAACTCCGTTTGTTGATGATGGTTACTTCGATTGCAAATGTAAGACCTCCCTCAAACGGCAACAATACAGCGTTGCCCTCAAGACGAATCGGTGACTTTCCTAGGCGCCTCAGTCGAGGAATGCAGAGGACGAAGAGTTTTCACTGCAGCCGGGGATCCACTGTTGTCGGGTTATCCTTAGATCGGACGAACGAATCGCACGACGGTACGGTCTCACCAGATGAAGTCGGCAACAATCGGTATCGATTTCGGAACTACGAACAGCTCGATCGCCTGGGGCGCACCCTCAGGGAAGGTCGAACTGGCGCATTTTTCCGAGTTGGGAGTGCCGACGGACTCCTATCGCTCGCTCCTGTACCTCGAACAGGTGAAGGAGCGAGGGGTGACAACGCTTAAATCCTGGAGTGGCCCCGAGGGGATTGAACATTACCTTTCCGCCGATGGCGGCGGACGGCTGATGCAATCCCTGAAGTCGTTCTTGAGCAGTCGCACCCTTATAACCACAGAGGTTTTCGGGCAGGCGCCAGACGCTGATTTCACTCATTGCCCGGATTCTTGAGGATCTGCGGCAGAGCGCGGAAACGCAATTCGGCGTTCATATGAAGTCGGCGGTAGTGGGCCGTCCGGTGCAGTTCGTTGGAGCCGAGAATGAGGCAGACAACGAGTACGCAGAAAATCGGCTCGCGGAGGCCTTGCGGGCGGCTGGCTACGAATCGGTGGAGTTTGAGTTGGAGCCGGTCGCTGCGGCTCGTTATTACGAGTCGAGGCTGGATCATGATGAGCTGATCCTGATTGGCGATTTCGGGGGTGGAACCAGCGACTTTTCTCTCATTCGGGTCGGGCCCTCCATCCTGAGTAAAGGCCGGGCCACCCAAGACTTGCTGGGAAACGCTGGACTTGGTTTAGCCGGAGATGCCTTCGATGCCAAGATCGTGAGGAACCTTGTGGCTCCGGCGCTCGGCCAGGGATCGCAGATGAAGTCGCTGGACAAGCTTCTGCCGGTGCCGGGTTGGGTCTACTCGAAGCTGGAGCGCTGGCACTACCTCTCATTCCTGAAAGCCAGAGACACGATGGAGATGCTTCGCGGTGTACAGGGACACGCGCTGGAGCCCGCGAAAATCAAAGGTCTCATCCACTTGATCAAAGACGATCTCGGATTTCGTCTCCATCGCGCGGTTCAGTCGGTTAAATGCAAGCTCTCTCATGAACCTTCAGCGATGTTCGTCTTTTCTGACGGCCCGGTGGAGATCGAGGCGTCCGTGGAGCGCAGCGTTTTTGAAGTCTGGATTGCAGAAGAGTTGGATCAGATTCAAACGTGTGTTGATTCACTTCTACAAAAATCGGGCCTGCAGCCCCAGGACGTGGACGCCGTATTTCTAACGGGGGGATCGTCGTTCGTTCCAGCGGTCCGACGTATTTTTGAAGCGCGCTTCGGGGTAAACAAAATTCGAGCCGGGAATGAATTCACATCGGTCGCTCACGGGCTCGCGCTGACCGAGAGTCAGAACTCGCGATCTGTATCGTTTGCTACCGGCGGTAGTAGCCAAAGGAAATCATCGAAGCTGAAGGGCCGAGAAGAGCTCGCCGCTGCCAAAACTTCTTTCGCGGATACACCGGCCGATTGAGATTTTCTTGTTTGGCGTCGCTAACGATGGTTGCCAGACGCCAACTCTGGCGCCGTTGACTTGGCGATTGAGCCGACGTAAGATGCGCGCGAGTGACCGGCAAGACTATCTGCGACTGCCGTGTAGTCAATTTCTGCATCCAAGTAAAACCCTTCGCCTCCAGGTCGGAGGGTTACACGGAATCCTCATGACAAATACCCCTGAGCAGAACCCTGTTTTTATTCCAGAACGTGCGGCAAATGTTCGCGTCCTGGGCATTGTGCTCGCCGGAGGCAAAGGAACCCGCCTGTATCCCTTGACCCGCGAAAGGGCCAAGCCGTCGGTGCCATTTGGAGGTACCTACCGGATCGTCGATTTTGTCCTGAGCAATTTCATCAACTCGGGCATCAATTCGATTTATGTGCTGACGCAGTTTCGCAGCCAATCGCTGCTGCAACATCTGAACGAAGTGTGGAAGTTCAGCGGATTGCTGGCCAGCCATTTTGTGATTCCCGTGCCGGCGCAAATGCGCTCCGAGGACGAGACCTGGTATCAGGGAACGGCCGACGCAATCTCGCAGAACATCAATCTTATCCAGCAGTCCGATCCCGACGTTGTCGCGGTATTCGGGGCCGATCACATTTACCGCATGAATATTGCGAGCATGATCGGTTTTCACATCGCCAAGCGTGCAGAGGTGACTGTTGCCGCGATTCCGGTGGCGAAAAAGCACGCCAGCGAGTTTGGGGTGATCGAGACTAGTGAAGATGGCCGCATCATGGCGTTCCACGAAAAGAATCCCAATGCCCCGACGATTCCGGGGGATCCTACGCAGGTGTATGCGTCGATGGGCAACTATGTTTTCTCGAAACGCACGCTCTTAGAGTTGCTCGAGGCAGATGCGAAGGACCATGATAGCCATCACGATTTCGGTAAAGACATTCTGCCTAAGTTCGCTGGCCATGGTCCGATCTACGCCTATAACTTCCAGACCAATCGCATTCCGGGCGATCCCGACGACGCTACGCCCTATTGGCGCGATGTGGGGACGACCGACGCATACTACGACGCGAACATGGATCTACGCGCGGTGAAACCCGACCTAAATCTGTACAACCGACAGTGGCCCCTGCGCGGTGCGAGCTATCCCGATCCGCCAGCGAAGTTTACCTTCGACGAAGCGCATCGCCGCGGAGAGGCGATCGACAGCATCGTGTCTGCGGGATGCATCCTTTCGGGTGGCGTGGTGCGCAAATCGATCCTGGGACGCGGCGTAAAAGTGCACACTGCGGCGCTCGTCGAAGGCTGCGTGATCATGGATAACTGCGACATCGGTCGCTACGCCAAGGTGCGCAACGCGATCCTCGACAAGAATGTGCGAGTTCCTGAGAATGCGGAGATTGGCTACGATCACGACGCCGACCGCGCTCGTGGCTGGCACGTGACCGAGGCAGGGATTGTGGTTATTGAGGGTGAGCGCGGGACCGTGCCGGTTGCTGCCGTCGTGGTCTGAGGTAAGGCGCATATGGATTTCTTTGGTGCGAAATTGTTGTGGGGTTTGCCCGCAATCCATGTCGCCGCCTGCATGGCGATCTGGCTCGCCCGTATTGAATCGGGCCTTCACTATCTCATCTATGCCGACTTCCCGATGTCATTGCTCATTGTGATGCTAGGTTGGCGGAATGACAGTTTTCTCCTCTTGTTCGCAACCATCGGAACCGCATGGGGTACGGCCTGAGTTATTTCGCCGGGCGGATATTCACAAGCGTCTCGCAGTAGGAGCTTTGCCGGTCGCCGGGGGTACCTTAACCTCCTTTGCGCCGGCTTAGCGACCTGATAGATTCTTCCTCGGAACCAAACGCCAATCGCTGGAGAGAACTCAATGAAGATGCTCGCTGCAATGGGCTTTTCACTCATCCTTATTTTTTTCAATGTTGCGAGTGGCCAATCGCAATCCAGTTACGATTTGCGGTCGCCCGACGGGCGGATCGAAGTGCGCATTCGGACGGCTGAACAGATTCGCTATGACGTGGTTTTGAAGGGAAAAGCTGTGCTCGAAAATTCCACGTTATCGATGGACGTGGAACATAAAAAGCTCGGCATCGCGGCCAAAGTTACGGACGCAAAGACTCGCTCGGTGGATCAGGTTGTCGAGCCGGTGGTCAGACAGAAATTTGCGAAGATTGCTGACCACTATAACGAAGTTCGCCTGAGTTTTGAGGGCGGATATGCAGTAGTGTTCCGCACCTACAACGAAGGCGTCGCCTATCGCTTCGAAACGTCGATGCCGCAGGCGCAGGTCAAGGTCTACAGCGAGGAATCGAAGTTCAACTTTGCTTCGAATTCGATTGTGTACTATCCGCAGGAAGACAGCTTCTACTCGCATAACGAGCGTAAGTACCTGCCGCAGCATCTGAGCGAAATTCTGCCGGCATTCTTAGGAACACTTCCCGCGGTAGTTGATATTGGTGATGGCGCGAAGATGGCAATCGCAGAGTCTGATGTCGATTCGTATCCCGGGCTATGGCTCAAAGGGACGGGCGGTCCGGCCCTCGATGCAACTTTTCCTCCCTATCCGCTGAAAGAAAATCTCACCAGCGATCGCGACTATCGCGTCGTCGAGAGCGCCGACTACATCGCAGTCACAAGCGGTACACGGACATTTCCGTGGCGCGTGATTGGTATCGCCGATCATGATGGCGACCTGCTTACCAATCAGATTGTTTATCTTCTTGAGAAACCTTCGCAGATTCAGGACACCTCGTGGATCAAGCCGGGCAAAGTCGCGTGGGATTGGTGGAATGACAACAACGTCTACGGCGTGGATTTCAAAGCTGGTGTCAACACCGAGACCTATAAATACTTCATCGATTTCGCGGCGAAATACGGGCTGCCATACATCATCCTCGACGAAGGCTGGTACAAGCTGGGGCATGTGCTGGATGTCGTGCCAGAAATCAACATGAACGAGCTGACGGCATACGCGAAGCAAAAAAACGTCGGCATCATTCTCTGGGTGGTATGGAAGTCGCTTGACGACCAGTTGATCCCGGCCCTCAATCAGTTTCAGAAGTGGGGAGTGAAAGGAATCAAAGTCGATTTCATGCAGCGCAGCGATCAGCTCCTGATCGACTACTACTACAAGGTTAGCCGGGAATGCGCCAAGCGCAAGATGCTAGTCGATTTTCACGGCGACCAGAAGCCTGCCAGCATGACTCGAACCTGGCCAAACCTGATCAGCACCGAAGGTGTGCGCGGGATGGAATGGAGCAAGTGGAGCGGGGAATCGGAGCCCGAGCACAACGTGACGCTGCCGTTCACGCGCATGTTCCTGGGACCGATGGACTATACGCCGGGCGCAATGCGCAATGCGACGAAGTCAACCTTCGCGCCGATTCACCAGCAGCCCATGGCGATGGGAACGCGTTGCCATCAGTTGGGAATGTATGTCGTGTACGAAAGTCCTTTGCAGATGCTTGCCGATAGTCCATCAAACTATTTGCGTGAGCCGGAGACTATGGAATTCCTGGCGGCGGTGCCGACCGAGTGGGACGAAACAAAAGTGCTCGACGCGCGCATTGCCGACTACGCCGTCGTTGCGAGACGAAACGGCAAGGACTGGTACGTCGGAGCCATGAATGATTGGACGGCTCGCACGGTCAGCGTCGAACTCTCCTTCTTGCCGGACGGGAAGTTCACCATGGATGCGTATCAAGATGGTGTAAACGCCGATCGGAATGCAAGTGACTATAAGAAGATCACGATGCAGGTCGACAAGACGACGAAACTCAACCTCCCGCTTGCCAGCGGTGGTGGCTGGGCGGCTCGCATCCATCAATAGAACCGTCAGCGAGGTTTCGGAAGAGCGCGCATGGCTCCGGTAGAAATGCCGCCGTCGACCAGAAGCGTTTGCCCGGTTACGTACCGGCTGGACTCCGATGCCAGAAAGACCACGGCACCGTCGAGGTCGTGCGGTTCGCCGGGACGTTTGAGTGGAATGCGTTCGCGGAGATATTCGACCCACTCATTGTCTTCATACATGATCTGATTCTGCTTCGTTCGGAACCATCCTGGGGCAAGGCAGTTGACCGTAATGCCGTGCTTGCCCCAATCGTCCGCAAGGCTCATCGTCAACTGCCGAATGCCACCGCGACTCGCACCGTAGGGCCCCAGTCCAGCATAGCCGGCGACGCTCGTCACCGATCCTATATTGATGATCCGCCCATTGCCGCGGGGAATCATGCGCCGCGCGACCGCCTGGGAGACAAAGAAACTTCCCCGCAAATTTGTATCAAGGATCGTGTTCCAATCGTCCCAAGTCACGTCAAGAGCGGGTTTACGAATATTGCAGCCCGCATTGTTGACGAGGATGTCGAGATGGCCGAACGCATCTTCCGCCGCGGCCACCATTTTTTCGATGCTTGCTTGCTTGCGGACGTCGAGTTCAAGCGAGATCGTTCGACGGCCGAGCGCTTTGATTTCATTCTCAAAGCCGGCTAATGAGGACGGTTCCCGGCTGGTCAGGACTAGGTCGGCACCTCCTCCTGCCAACGCCCGGGCGAAAGTTTGACCCAAACCGCGGCTAGTGCCGGTGACAATCGCCACTTTGCCGGTGAGATCGAATAAATTCGGATACGCCGCATCGGTCACAGGTTAGGCTCCCGGTGTCAGAACTACCTTCATAAGGTTGGGTTCGCCAGCATAAAGCCGTTCAAACCATCTGGGACCTTCGGCCAGCGGGGCAATCGCGGTGATGAGAGGCTTCACCCGGATTTCACCACTCGCGAGAAGTCGAATGGCCTCGGGATATTCGCCGGATGAGGCGCAAGAACCGTGCAGTCGAAGCTGTCGCGAGACGACCTTCTGGAGCGGCAAAGAAATCTCGGGCGAGATATTGCCTACGAGAACGACGTCTCCGCCTTTGCGCACGCAGTCGATCGCAGTCCCAATCGTTGCGGTCTTACCGACGGCTTCGACCGAGATGTCGACGCCGATTCCGTCGGTGAGTTGCAATACTTGCCTCGTGAGATCGTCGGACGCAACCAAAGTACGCGTGGCTCCAAGTTGCTTACTCAGTTCCAGACGCGTGGAGTCGAGGTCGGCCACGAAAACGTTCGAACAGCCCGCTACGCGTAGTGCCTGCTGCAAAAGAAGGCCGATGGTTCCCGCTCCGACGACAAGCGCGGTGCTGCCAGCTGTCACGCGAACAAGCGAGACTGCGTGGAGCGCGACGGCCACCGCTTCAAGCAGCGCAGCCTCCGCGAACGAGAGATTCTCCGGCAAGCGATGCAGAATGCGAGCGGGTACCGCGACATAGTCGGCGAACGCGCCATATCGGCGATAGTCGCCGCAGGACACCCCGAGCACCTGGCGGCGGTCGCAAAGATTCATAGTTCCGCGAAGGCATGGAGGACATTCGCCGCAATAAATCGTGGAGTCAAATGTCACACGGTCGCCCTCGGTCCACCCGGTTGCGCCGCTGCCAACCTTTGCAACAGCTCCGGCGGCTTCATGGCCCATCACAATCGGTGGAATGCGGCGGCCTGAGGAGCCGTCGTATCCGTGCACGTCGCTTCCACAGATTCCGCAGGCGGCTACGCGGATGAGAACCTCGTCGGGCGCGGGATCGGGGATGGGAAGATCCGTGAGTTCCAGTTGACGGTATTGTGAGAGCAGAAGGGCTTTCATACGCCAGGTTCGAAGAAACTTACTCACTCTACCACGCTGCTGACGGACCGGTTGGAAGCCCTGCAGCGGGATATTGGTATGCCTGCGCTGTCGAGATGGATCGAGTTCTGCGATGCTCCGTCCGATGATGCAAAACCTTTCATCATTGACCGCATGAATCTGCGAGGATAGATTTCTTCCCGGCCCTCCCCCCGCTATTGGAGGCTTTTGTGCGATTTCACTTTCCTGCAGTCCTTCTGCTATCTGCACTTCCTGCATCATTTGCCATTGCGGCTGGCGCGCAAGACGTTGCAGGATGCCCTTCGACGTCTACAAATAATGTTTGCCTGACAACGTATCAGGGCGGTATCAGCCGTCTCGGACTCAATCCTAACGAACCGACGCTGACGCAAGCCGTCGTAACTGCGACAACGGGAAACAAGCTGCACAAGGAAATGGCGATTCCAGTGAACGGCGCGGTCTACGCTCAGCCGCTCGTGTTGCCGAACGTGACCATCAGCGGAACGACGCATGCCGATGTAGCTTACGTCGCGACCGAGGAGAATTGGGTATACGCAATTGATGGCGGGACGGGGAAGATTTTATGGTCGGTGAATCTTTCTCCGAGCGGCTACACCAACTTGCAAGCATCGGATGTGAACGGCTGCCCGAATATTTTGCCGTCTCCGGGAAACATCGGAATCACCGGAACACCGGTCATCGACCTTAGCAGTAACCACAGTACGACCGGCATCACCAGCGGTGTGTTGTACGCGGTAACCAAGCTCAAAACAACTGCCACTCCTTATAGCTATAAACAAACCTTGTTTGCGCTGAATATCACCACGGGTAAGACTGTGGCATCGATCGACATCGGCGGAACATTTAATAAGATCAGCTTCAATTCGGGCCAGGTTGTAGGTGGAACGTCTCCGTACGCGAAGACACAGAATCAGCGGGGAGCGCTTCTCGCGCTGCCGGTTGCCGGAGAGAATCCGCAGATCGTCATCACGTGGGCCAGCCACTGCGACCGCACCAACTTTCCTTTCAATGGTTGGATGATGGCATACCAACTGAACACGGCTCAGAATGCGCTCACGCAGACAGCGATCTGGGCTTCCGTTCCCGCTAAACACAGCTATGAAGGCGGCATCTGGCAAGGAGGGTCGGGTCCCGCCGCAGATGCCGCGGGGCACATCTTTCTGACGACCGGAAACGGCGATGCCAGCCTCAAAGTGAGTACGCCCCCGGCAGACAATCCAACGGCATGCACAACCACGCCGTGCGACTACGGGAATTCCATTCTGGAGTTCTCGCTTTCCGGCAATTCGTTCAGCGTCCTCGATTTCTTTACCGCTTATGACTGGGTGAATCGCAACACGAACGACTACGACCTTGGCTCCGGCGGATTGATGCTGTTGCCGAATCAGCCCGGCGGAGATCCAGAAAATCTACTGGTTCAGGCAGGTAAGGAAGGTACGGTCTACGTCGCTCAAACATCTCCCGTTGGCACACTGGGAGGTTATACCGGCAATGGGGTGTCCGATGCGAACGTGCAGTCCCTCTACCACGCCGTGTGCTATAACGTCACGGACGAATGCGGAATTTGGGGTTCTCCCGCATGGTGGAGCACGACGACCGGCGGCACCGGATCAACCGGATATGCCTACTTCGGCGGCAAGAATCTCCCGATGATGCAGTTCAAGTTCTATCCCAATGGAAATGCGTGTACGGGAGGATCGGAAGCGGGATTCTGCACGACTCCAACTGCAAAGACGTCGCACACATTCAGTTGGCCCGGGCCCAGTCCCACGGTGTCAGCCACCAGTCCAACTGCGACTCAAGCAATTGTTTGGGCCATTGATGCCCGAAGGTCAGTCAATGGTGGAGTTGCGGCTTTGTGGGCTTTCGACGCGAGCACGCTGAAGTGCCTGTATACAAGCGATCAGAACGTGGCGAAAAGTGTTTGCACACGCCGGGGACCTACGACCGATGTGCCGTCTGGAATTGCAACGAAATTTGTCGTGCCCAGCGTGGCCAACGGAAAGATTTATGTTGGAACCTCAGGCGGTTCGACACAAGGATTTCTGAATATTTACGGCATCGATTAATTCTCCTGCCGGAGACTATTCGATCCCAAGCTGCCTCTGTATTTGTTCAAGCGGCACGCCCTTGGTTTCGGGCACTAGTGTCTTCACCCAAATCAGTTGCAGGACCATCATTCCCGTAAAGAACGCAAATACGTAGCCTGGCGGAAACGCCTCCACCATCTTCGGGAAGAACGTGGTGAGTAGCGCTGCAAAAATCCAGTGAGTAAAACTTCCAAGAGTCTGCCCTTCAGCACGGTGACGGTTGGGGAATATCTCTGAGATAAACACCCAGATGACCGCGCCCTGACCGATTGCGTGCGCGGCGATGAAAGCGAAAATGCAGACGGGGACGATGGAATAGTGCTGCGTGAAAAACGCCCAAGCGACTGAACCGAGCGACAGGATGTATCCGAAAGATCCGATGTAGAGAAGGGTTCTCCTGCCCAATCGATCGATCAGCCACAGCCCAACAAAAGTGAATACAAGATTCGTAACGCCGATTCCAATCGATTGCAGCAGCGCCGCCTTCGCGCCCAAGCCTGTAAGTTCAAAGATGCGCGGCGCAAAATATAAGATCGCATTGATTCCCGATAGTTGATTGAAAAATGCGATCAGGATCGCCAGCATGATCGGCTTGCGCAGGCGCTTCGTCCAGAAATTCCCTGAAGATCCTTCCGCCGAAGAGGCCGCAGCAATTTCATCCGCCTCGGCTTCAATCTCTGCTTTCGATCCATCCGGTTGAGCTCGTTGCAGAACTTGCAGAGCAGTAGCGCGATCGCCCTTTCGGCTGAGCAACCAGCGTGGACTTTCGGGTAATCCAAGACAAAACAATGCGTACAGCAGCGAAGGAAATGCAGCGACGCCCAGCATCCATCGCCATGCATTCTCTCCGACCCCAGCCAGCAGAGCGTTGGAGACGAATGCGATCAGAATTCCGAACACGATGTTGAACTGGAACATTCCCGCGAGGCGTCCGCGATGTTGCGGCGGAGCAATTTCGGAAATGTACATTGGAGCTACAACAGTCGAGATACCGATTCCAAGTCCACCAATGATCCGTGCCAGGATAAATGTGGAAACATTCGGCGCCAGAGCCGATCCGACTGCCCCTACGAAATAGAGGACACCGATCCACAGAAGAGTCGCTTTGCGGCCGAAGCGGTCAGCGGGCCAGCCGCCCATGAGCGAGCCGACGACAGTGCCATAGAGGGCGGAAGCCATGGCGATTCCGTGAATGCTCGGGCTCAGGGACCATAGCGCCTGGATCGTTTTTTCCGCACCCGAAATGACGACGGTGTCGAAGCCAAAGAGAAATCCGGCGAGGGCGGAGGTCAGGGACCAGAAGAAGATTCGGCCATTCATGGGATTAAGAGGCGGAGCTTACCACAGAACTGTCGGAATTCGTTGTGATTCACATTGGGGCGCGGCGTTCAAAGATCTAGTCTTTTACCAGCGGGAAGCCTTTCTCCCTCCACTCGCGAATGCCGCCGTCCATTGAAATGACATTCGTATATCCCATCTTCTGCAGATTGTCGGCGGATAGCGCAGAACGAAATCCTCCTCCGCAGTAGAGAATCATTTCTGCATTCAGTTCCGGGACTCGAGCCTCGATGTCGCGCTCGATCACACCTTTGCCTAAATGAATCGCTCCCGGCAGATGATCTTTCGCGAACTCGCTTTCTTCACGCACATCGACCAGCACGAACTTGTCGCCGCGATCGAGCTTCTTCTTCACGGAGTCCACGGTCGTTTCGTGAACCCTGGTTTTGGCGTCATCCACAATCTTCAGGAAACGGGGAGGATGTTGGTGGGCCATGCAGTCTCCTCTTTCAAGAGTCGCGACGTACGAAGTCGCGGCCACCATGGTATCAAGCCTCGGCGTGCGCGTGGAGGAAGGTCTGCCACTTCGTTTAGCATGACATCCGTGAAGGGACGGGGAGAGCGGAAGATCGGTCTGGCACGGGCTCTGTCGAAACTAGGGCATTGCTCGCGATCAAAGGCCAGCCAGATGATTCGCGAAGGGCGCATTCAGGTGAATGGGGCAGTGCGCCGCGATCCGGAAGCTCCTGTAAAGCTGGGCAGTGACCGAATCTTGGCGGACGGTGGAAGCGTCGAGGCGCAGAAGAATATCTATCTGATGATGAATAAGCCACGCGGACTGGTCACGACCGCATCGGATGAGAAGTGCCGCGACACCGTCTATTCGATACTGGCCGCCACCGGCGAGCCGATGCCGTGGGTTGCTCCGGTTGGGCGGTTGGATAAAGCGAGCGAGGGATTGTTGCTATTGACGAATGATTCGGAGTGGGGCGCTCGCATCGCCGCGCCGGAAAGTCATCTGGATAAGACCTACCACGTGCAGATCGGAACCTTGGCGGGAGACGAACTCATCAAGTCGATGGAGCGTGGCGTGCGCGACGGCGAAGGAACCTTGCTGCGAGTGAAGCGCGCGCGACTACTACGCTCCGGCGATAAAAATTGCTGGCTCGAGATTCAACTCGACGAAGGGAAGAACCGGCAGATTCGGCGCATATTCGAGGTGCTTACTGTCGAAGTGTTGAGACTAGTGAGGGTGTCGGTCGGCCCGCTCGAACTCGGCAAACTTGCGAAAGGCACCTTCCGGACGCTGACCGCTCAAGAGAAGCAATCTCTCGACCGCGAGATAAAAAATTAATGGCCGATCTGACTCTTCTACAAGCCACGGAAATGGCACGGCTGATCCACGAGCGCAAGCTTTCTCCGGCGGAGCTGGCCGAGGCGCACCTGGAGAAGATTGCGCGATTGAATCCGAAGCTCAACGCTTTCGTGGAGGTGGATGCCGAACGCGTCCGCCGTGAGGCTCGTCAGTCAGAGGACTCGCTGATGAGCGGAGAGCCCGTAGGCCCGTTGCACGGTGTTCCGATCAGCATCAAGAGTTCCATCGAAGTTGCTGGAATGAAATGCGAAGCGGGAACTCGCCTGCGCAAAGGTTTTGTCTCCAAGCAAGACGCCCCTTTGGTGTCCCGTCTGCGCGCCGCAGGAGCAATCGTTCTCGGCATGACGAATGCACCGGAGTTGCTGATGGCATGGGAAACCGACAACCTTCTTTACGGCCGCACCAACAGTCCGTGGGACATAGAACACACGCCCGGAGGCTCCAGTGGCGGCGAGGCGGCATCGATTGCGTCTGGCATGTCGGCGGGTGGAGTTGGCAGCGACGGCGGCGGTTCGATTCGAGTACCGGCGCACTTCAGCGGGATCTGCGGACTCAAACCCACGCCCGGTCGAATTTCATCAACCGGCCACTTCCCGCCGTCCGGCGGTCCCTTCGCGCTGATTGGAGTCGTCGGGCCAATGGCACGAACCGTGGTCGATATGAAGGCTTTGTTCGAAGTGATGCAAGGTCCCGATGACGGCGACACTTGCTCCGCTCCCGTACCGCTGCGATGGCCAAACAAAGACGAACTGAAGAAGTTGAGGGTCGGTTACTTCGAGGACGACGGCCGCACGCCGGTGAGTACAGAAATCCGCCAGGCAGTGCAGATTGCGGCGGAAGTTTTGCGTCGCGCCGGTTTTGAAGTGGAACCGTTTCGTCCGGCCGGACTAGAAGAAGCCCGAATACTGTGGAAGAAGTTCTTCGTCAAGATGGGCGGAATGATGATTGGGCCAATGTTCGACGGCCGCGGGCGCGACGAAAATCCAATGCTGAAGCAGTTTCTTGAGTGGTCGGCGGCAGAGCCAAGCCTCTCCGGCCCCGCCGTTATGGATGCCTGGATACGCCGGGACGCCGTTCGCGCCGAATTTCTCGCGCAGATGCGGCAGTATCCAATTCTGTTGTGCCCGCCAGCGGCAGTTCCGGCCTTTCGGCATGGCGAACGCAGCTGGGTCGTCGAAGGTAAAAACGTGGAGTATCTGAACGCCTGGAGTTACGCGGAATTTTTCAATGTCCTTGGAAATCCAGCGGCGGTTGTCCCAGTGAGCCAGAACTCTGAGGGACTTCCAATCGGCGTTCAGATTGTCGGGCGCCCTTGGGAAGAGGAACAAGTCTTGTCGGTCGCCGCCGAAATAGAAGCCGGATGCTCAGGATTCAAAATTCCGCCAATCCATTGAACAATCCTGTGGATGTATCGTCAAACTCGGCGGAATCCCCTGTGTTCGTCCGCGGGCTCTGTGGTTAAATCGATAACGGCATGAATCTGAAAATTGCAGCCGCATTTTTCGCCGCTCTGATCGCGGCCTTCGGCATCCTTTCCCCCGCAGCGCAACCCAATTCCATCGAAGCTGCGCGCCAGAACAATATCGGCGTTGCCTACATGAATCAGCAGCTTTTCGAGAAAGCGCTGAAGCAGTTTCAGCAGGCGCAGGCTGCCGATCCCAAGTTCTCCATTGTGCGGCTCAATGAGGGGGTCGCCTATCTGAATCTCCAAAAGGTGGATCAGGCAAAGGCCGCGCTGGAAGATGCGCTGAAGCAAGATCCAAAAACTCCGAACGCATGGTACAGCCTTGGCCTGCTGGCCAAGAACACCGGCGATGCACAGGCTTCGATCGACGCGTTCAAGCACGTCATCGAAATCGACGCGAATGATGCTGACACCTGGTATTTCCTCGGCACGGCCTATGTGCAGGCCAAGCAGTTTCCGCAAGCGATCGATGCGTTTGATCATGCGCTGAAAATCAACCCGCTGCATGCGTCGGCGGAGTTTGGATTATCGCGGGCCTACCAGCAATCCGCGGATACCGATCACGCCCGCGAGCACCTGAAAAAATTCCAGTACATCACGCAAAACAAAATCGGCGCCCCGATGAGCCTCGCATACGGCGAGCAAGGGCAGTACTCGCGCGCCGTGGAGTCGCCGCAAGCGGCGTTGAAGCCGCTGCCGCAGATCAAAGTGCAGTTTGCAAATGTGACGAAGGAGGCGGGGATTGCATTCAACGAGGATTCCGCTCGTCAGTATGTTGCCGGCCCCGGCCCCGGAGCCTGCTTCCTCGATTACGACAATGACGGCAAGATCGATGCTTTTCTGCCGGGGAGCGGCGCACAAGGCGGCATGACGCTGTATCACAACCTTGGAAACGGCAAGTTCGAGGACGTAACGAGCCAAACCGGGTTGGATCATACACAGCGAGCGTTCGGCTGTACGGCAGGGGATTACGACAACGATGGGTTCTCGGATTTGGCGATCATTGCGATGAAGAGCCTTGTGCTGTTGCACAACGAGCATGGCGCTTCATTCAAAGACGTCACTAAGATGGCCGTCCCCGAAAAAATCATTGGTGGCACGGGCCTGACATTCGTCGATTATGACCACGATGGCGACCTGGATTTGTTTGTTGGAGGGACAGTCCCTATCTGCGAACCGGGTTTCAAGGGTGTATGGCAACATTGCAACTCTACTACGCAACAACGGAAATGGAACATTTACGGACGTTAGCGAGCCCATCAGGTGTTAAACGCACGAATGTAATTGGAACTGTGCTTGGAAGCGACTACAACAATGATCGCGCCGTTGATCTCGTGGTGGCAGGTCCCGACACCCTTTGTCTTCGAGAATCCCAAGAGAAGGCAACTTCATCGTACGCTCCCCCTGGACTAAGACAGTGTCAGCGTTTGCCTACCCACGGAGAATCGCATTCTGGATTTTGATCACGACGGATGGATGGACGTTGCGCTTACTGATGAGTCAACGGAAGCGGGGACTGCCACTCTCACCCTCTGGCGCAACAACCACGGCAAGAGTTTCGAACAAGTAAAACTTCCCGATACGAACTGGGTTCGCGCTTACGGCGTCGCCGCGTTTGACTACGACAACGATGGCTGGGTTGACCTAGTCGCTGCCGGCGAAACGAAAGATGGCAAGGGCGAAGTCCGACTATTCCGCAATCTTGGGCCCGATGGATTCAAAGACGTCACCGCTGACGTTGGCCTCGACAAGATTCAGTTCAAAGATCCCCGCGCCATCATCACTGGCGACTATGACAACGATGGCGCAACCGATCTGCTGATCACGCAGAATCACGGCCCCGCGATTCTTCTCCGCAATGAGGGCGGCAACCAGAATCACTGGATGCGGCTATCGCTCAAGGGATTGGCAGACAACAAGTCGGCTATCGGAACAAAGGTCGAAGTTTTTTCCGGCGGCAACCGGCAGAAGTTTGAGATTTACGGATCGAACGGCTATCTCGGACAAAGCTCAACTGACATCGTCGTCGGCCTTGGCGAGTCGAAGAATGCCGACATCATCCGCATGCTCTGGCCCACCGGCGTCTTACAGGACGAAGTTGACGAAAATCAGGTCGCCGGCGACAAACGCCACGAGCTCCTCGAGATCGACCGCCGAGGCAGTTCCTGTCCGACGCTATTTGTATGGAACGGCAAGCGCTACGAGTTCGTCGCAGACATGCTCGGTGCAGGCGTTGTCGGACACTGGGTCGGGCCGAATCAGCGCGACATTCCGCGCCCGGTCGAGTTCATCAAGATCGATCGCAGCATGATTCAGGAGAAAGAAGGCGTCCGCTCACAGAGCGCTTGTCATCCTGAGCAAAGCGAAGGATCTGTGCACTCTCCCGACAGTTGCACGGATCCTTCGCCGCGAAAAGCTGCGGCTCAGGATGACAGGGTCACGGGAAGAGCACAGAAGTCTCTCAGCTTCCGATTTATGGAACCGCTGGAAGAAGCTGTCTACCTCGATCAGGTGCGGTTGCTGGCCATTGATCATCCCGCGAACGAAGATGTTTATCCCAATGAATATTTCGCCTCAAACCCGCCGTACCCGGCATTCAAAGTAGTCGTAAGCCGCGATGCGCAGCCTCCCGCGGGCGCATGGGACGATCACGGCCATAACTTGCTGCCCGATCTGTCGGCGCATCGTTACGTGGGCGATTTCTCGATGACGCAGTTCCAGGGATTTGCCAAGCCACACACGTTGACGCTCGACATCGGCAAGCCTTACAACGGAGGTCCGCTGTGGTTGCTGATGCATGGCGAAGTCGAATACTTCTCGGCGAACAGTATGTACTCGGCATCGCAAGCGGGAATTACGGCGATCTCTCCATATGTCGAAGCACTCGGTTCGAATGGAAAGTGGAAGCGCGTCGTTGACGATATTGGATTCCCGGCAGGCGGTCCGCGCACGATGACCGCTGACCTCTCGAACAAGCTGCCGAAAGGAACGCAAAAGATTCGGATCACCACCAACCTGCAGGTTTACTGGGACAACATTCTCGTCAGCCGCACTCCGCAGCCCGCGAATGCAGAGATTAATCCGCGGCTGAGTTCGGTTCCGCTCGCGCATGCCGATCTTCAGTTCCACGGGTATCCGTACAAGATCGAAGGCGTGCCGCCGGGGAATGTGCAGTACGTCTATGAAAAAACGAGCTCAACCGGGCCTTACACGCGACCGATGGGCACCTATACGCGCTACGGGGATGTGATGCCGTTGCTCACTTCCACCGACGATAAGCTTGCAGTCTTCGGTTCGGGAGATGAAGTTCGCCTTGACTTCGATCCTTCAAAGCTGCCGGCTTTGCCAGCGGGATGGGTGCGCGACTACTTCTTCGCGGCCAATGGCTACGAGAAAGATATGGACTTCTATGCCGCCGAGGGCAACTTCGTAGCTCCGCTGCCGTTCTTAAGCATGGGCGAATATCCCTACACTCCGAAGAAGGCATTTCCTCTCGATGACGCGCACTTGAAATATCTCCTGGAATACAACACGCGTCACATGTCGGGGAACGAACAGCGGGGTTACTGGTTCGACTATGGGAACCCTTTACCCTGATCGATATGCACCTCGGCACAGGCAGCTCGGCAAGCGCCGAGCGGTAGTTCCTGTCCACCGCATTGCCGCTGGCGATTGTTCGTAAGGTCCCTCCGTGAGCCATCGCTCACGTCAGAATGACACCCCATTTGACGGTACAGAAACGTTTTAATATTGACATTTTCGCCCGGTCCATAATCCAATAGCCCCGCCAATGGAAAACAATCCAGCGTCGTCCTCTGCCGCGCCTCGGCTTCGCCGCACCCTCACTCTTTGGGACCTGATCCTTTACGGCATCATCGTCATCCAGCCGGTTGCGCCGATGTCCGTGTTTGGCGTCCTCAGCGACAGCGGCCACGGACACGTTGTCACCACGCTACTCATCGCGATGGTAGCGATGCTGTTCACGGCGTTCAGCTATGGCCGCATGGCGCGTGCCTATCCTAGCGCCGGATCAGCCTTCACTTATGTCGGGCAAGAGATCAACCCTGCCATCGGATACGTCACCGGTTGGAGCATGGTGATGGACTACATCCTCAATCCGATGATTTGCATTATCTGGTGCAGCCAGCAGGCATTTGTCTTTGCGCCGGGCATCCCGTACTGGGGATGGGCGCTCTTCTTCGGCGCCGTGTTCACCATGCTGAACCTGCAAGGAATTAAGACATCGGCACGGGTCAATACTTTGCTCGCAGCAGGCATGGGCGCCGTAGTAGCGATCTTCTTTGTCGTAGCCGCCCGCTACATCATGGGCAATCCGCACGATGGATCGTCGTTCTTCACTCGGCCTTTTTATGATCCGCAGCTGTGGAACTCGAAGGCAGTTTTAGGAGCGACGTCGATTGCCGTACTGAGTTACATCGGCTTCGACGGCATCTCTACGCTCTCGGAAGAGGCGGAGAACCCGCGGCGCAACATCCTGCTGGCAACGGTCTTGACCTGCTTCGTCATTGGAATTTTGTCCGCGCTCGAGGTTTATGCCGCTCAGCTTGTCTGGCCGGCGACGCAGCCCTTCCCAAATAGCGACACCGCATTTACGTTCGTCGCAGGGCGAGCATGGAAGCCCATGTTCGCGATCCTGGGTGTCACGTTGCTGGTTGCGAATTTTGGCTCCGGCATGGGCGCGCAGATCGGCGCGGCTCGTCTCCTCTATGGCATGGGACGCAGCAAGGCTCTTCCGCCGTCGTTCTTCGGACAAGTGGACCCCAAGCGGCACGTCCCTCGCAACAATGTGCTGTTTGTCGGAGCCATCGCCCTGGCCGGCGCATTGCTGGTCAGCCTGAATCTCTTCAGCTACGGCCTCGGAGCAGAGATGCTCAACTTCGGCGCGCTCATCGCGTTCATGGGCGTGAACCTCGCGGCCTACATGCGTTACTACGTGCGAGAAGGGAAGCACAACGCGATTCCCCCATTTGTTCTCACCGCTCTCGTCATCGCGTTAGTGCTGTGGCCGGGTGCGAACTGGCACTTGCTGGCCGCCGCCGGAGTGGCATTGGCGATTCTGGCCGTGTGGGCTCCGCCTCTCGCCGGATTTACGATCTGCTTCTTCCTCTGGAAAAACCTGAGTTGGAAAGCCTGGATCGTGGGCGGTATCTGGATGGCTGTCGGCATAGCCTTCGGAGCCTGGAAGACCCACGGCTTCCGTGGGGATCTCGTGAACTTCGATCTGCCGCCCGAGGGGGAATAGCTAAGAGTTAGCGCAGTTCGGATCTCTAGCCGACGCATTCGTCTCATGCATCCTGAACAGCGGCGAAGCCGTTGTGAGGGACCGTACGACGGAGTCCGCAGTGGATGCGGTGGACGGGAAAGCCCAACCTGCATGCAGCTTATCGATTCTCCTCCACACCGCTGCCAGTGGATTCGCTTCGTAAGGTCCCTCGGAGCGCTTTCGCGCTCCTCAGGATGACATCTTTTGCAAATACGATCACACGTAATTTGCTCACTCCACGTTCCATCCGCTAACTTCGACCGCAGCCTTCGCGTTTCCCAGTTCGCTGGCCCGGTATCTTGCAGTAATCTCCCGCTTCTCGCCCGGCAATAGGGAAACATAGTTATCCTCCCAAACGACCGGAAGAATCTCTTCGCCTTTCGCGCCTTTGTCTACCTTCAGTCGAACAAAAAATGCCAGGCTCTTGCTTGGATTTTCGATAGTGACGTGTGTTATGCCCTCTTCGCCTTTGCGTTCACTCTGGTCCGTGATTTTCAGCTTCACCTTAGGCAACTGCGAGATTGCCGTGAAGTCGGCGAATTGCGCTGTTGGAGTCATCCACCAATTGCTCTTTGCCCAATCGATTATCTCCGGTTTCGTCGAGAGCCAATAGAAGTTTGATCCAACCTGTTTGCCGGTGGAGTCTTCGAGTTTCAAGACGAGGAAGTAGGTGTTGCTCAATCCTGAGACGTCGGGCAGGGTGAACACTTTCGCGGTGCTGTCGGCCGCGGCATCGAGTGTGTTCTCTTGCGAAAATTTCTCGGTCGCATCAAGGTTATACAGTTTCGTTGTCAGCTTCAGGCCCTTGGTGTCGGTGTACTGGCTGCTGACGAGCCAGATCGAATGGTCGTCGTAGCCATAGATCGGGTGCAGTGCTTCGAGAGCGCGCTTGGCGCCGAAATATCCGCCGCCCGGGCGCATGTAGTAATCGTAGAGATGCCAGATCATCGAAGGCCAGGCGTTATTCAGCATCCACTGGATGACGCCCGCTGCCTGATATTTGTTGCGGCTGTAGGCCTCGTACATGGCGCGTACGCCTTCGTAGGTCTGCATCTGCGACTTCATGGCGAAGTCTTCCGCGTTGTCGGACTTGCCGTAGCGGTTGGTGAGCGCTTCGGTGAAGACTCCGATGGTTTTGAACTCGCCACCGCCGGCGTGGTAATTCCATACGTCGTCAATCGGCCACAGATGATCTTTCCCGACCATCGCCTTAATGCTCTCAATCGGTGGAACCGCCGGTCCCATGCTGGTTTCGCTGTCGAACCCGTAGCCGCCGCCGCAACCCCCGGGGTTGCATAGTTTGCGGCCCGGTTGTCCTTGCGGCGTATCCACCTGCCAGTAACTTGGCGCGACGTATTCATACGGACCGCTCATCTTCATCCCGCTTGCGCCTGTCACGCTGGTTGTCTTTCCGGTGGCGGATGACACCACTGGGTTCGGCCAGAACAGCTCCTTCTCCACATCGAGATACATTTGTTCCACATCCGGGGGCGGAGCATTGTCGCTGCCATTCAGCCACATCACGAGGCTTGGATGGCTGCGCAGCCGGTAGATCTGATCACGCAGCGACTGCTTGGCGATTTCAAAATCCTGCGGCTTCCAGCGCGGCCAGCGCTCCCAAAAGTCGCAGCAGCACCAGCCCGCCATAACCAGGATGCCGTCGTGATCCGCCAGATCGAAGAACTCTTGCGTTTCAAGCTTGCCTTCGAGGCGAACGGTGTTCAGCCCAATGCTCTCAACGTAGCGAAACTCGTCATGCAACCGTTGCGATGTCTCGCGCAACATCATGTCGGGCGTCCAGCCGCCTCCACGGATCAAAATGTTCTTGCCGTTGATGGTGAAAACCCGTCCGCCGACGGAATTTACCGCAGACGCGATCTCGCGAATGCCGAACTCTGACGTGGAGGTTTCCTTCACCGGGCTGCCGGTATCCACTTCGAGTGTCAACTTGTAGAGATTTGGCTTGCCCATCTGTGTCGGCCACCACAGGCGCGGGTTAGCGACCACGAGCTGAGAGAACTTATCAGGAGTGAAGGTGAGATCCTTCATCTCGTTGGCTGCCAGCTCGAAATCCTGCTCGAATTTCACGGTCTCAATTTCTCCGCGCAGCTTGCCTTTCACCGGTTGAGCAGTTCCATTTTTGAGTTGCGCGGTGACGGTGAGCTGAGCGCTGTCGTTGGCCGGAGAATTTACTTTAGAGACCACGGTCGGGTACCGCAGCGCGACCGGTCCGCTGGTGGTCAGGTAAACGTCGCGCCACAATCCCATATTCTTGTCGGGAGGCGCGGGATTCCAATCGACGAAGGTGATGGCAAGATCGTGATCGGTGGGAGAAAACGCCTGCACCGCGAGAACATTTTCAGCGCCAGGCTTGGCGGAGTCGGTGATGTTGAACTCGTAGGTGCGCCATGCTCCCGCTACGTCGTCGGATTTGGCAATCTGCTTTCCGTTGAGAAAAATATTGGCCCGGTAGTTGATGCCGTCGAATTTCAGCCAAATCGACTTTCCTTTGAATGAGGCCGGCACGGAGAACGCCTTGCGATACCACCATGAAACTGCGTAGGGACTATCGGGCGCCATCGCGATATCGGAGAAATTGGCGCCGATCGGGTAGTTCATGCCTGCATATTCGCGCAGGTTCATCCCTTCAAACGGTTCTGCCAGCGTTTTGTCCTTGATCAGCGCGGCCACCACCGTCGACGGAACGCTGGTTTCATGCCAACCCTTGGCGGAGAACTGCGGCGTCGAAATGGCTTCGCCCTTAGCTTCAACCTTTGCCGAGGTCTGGAGCGACCAGCCTTCGTGTAGAACGAGCTTGTGATCTTCTCCGCGAGGGGCCGAGGCAGAATTGGTCTGCGCCATTGCCATGGAGGCGAGTACGAGTTGCGCCGCAAATGAAAACCAAACCGCCATCCGCTTACCTGAGGTCATGATGCTCCTGTACACGCTTGAAGGTAGAAGTCGAGACCATCCGCCGGAAAAGTCCCGCAGAATGGATAACACGACTATTAATTCGTTTCAATAGCGGACTTTGGTGAGGGTTGAGCCAATCGCCAGGGTGCGACCGCTTGTAATTTTTCTGCCTATGAAACATCCCGGCTATAAAACCAGTGGCCCGTTGACTGGTTTATAATAGGCAATTCGCCTTTCTATCCTGGAGTGACAAGAAAATGATCCGATTTTTGCAAACTGAGGGGTCGTTCAAGAAGTATGTTCTGGGGGGCCTCCTCCTCATCATCTGCGGTGCCATGGTTATCACGTTTGTCCCCGGCGGACTCGGTTCCGAGATCACTGGAACACCTGGCAAAGGCATCGTGGCCAAGGTGGACGGTAACGACATCACGGCCGATGAAGTACGCCAGACCGCCCGCCAGATGCTGCAGCAGCAGATGCCGCAGGGCGGAGCGAACGTCAGCATGCTGCTCCCATTCTTCTCGCAACGCGCCGCCGAGAACCTGATTACCCGGGAAGCGCTGCTGAGTGAAGCGGGGCGTATGGGCCTCCGCGTCAGCCAGGACGAAATCAGGGACGAGTTGCAGCACGGGCGCTACGCTGCAACATTTTTCCCAGGCGGAAACTTCATCGGACAGACGGAGTACGAAGATACCCTGCAGCGCGCAAATCTGACGCCGGTCAAGTTTGAGGAAGCCGTTGGCCATGACATCCTTCTGACCAAACTGCAGGCACTTGTCAGCGGCAGCGCCGGAGTCAGCGAGACGGAAATTCACCAGGAATTCATTAAGCAGAATACGAAGGTCAAGTTCGAGTACGCGATCCTGAAACTCGATGACATCAAGAAAGGTCTTCATCCGACCGACGAGGAGTTGAAGGCCTACTATGAAAGCCACAAGCAGAGCTACGCGAACTCGATTCCCGAAAAACGGAAAGTAAAGTACGCAGTCGTGGAGATCGCCAAGGCAGAAGCAGGCCTCCAGATCACGCCCGACGAGCTGCACACGTACTACGAAAATCACCGCGATCAATACCGCGTCCCCGAGCAGCTGAAGGTCAGCCACATCTGGATCAAGATGCCGCTGCCTGGTGACGACGGAAAAATTGACGACAAGAAAGTCGCGGAAGCGCAGCATCGTGCCGACGACATTTCCAAGCAGATCAAGGGCGGCGCGAAATTTGAGGAGATGGCGAAGAAGTATTCCGAGGATACGGGCAGCGCCAACGTCGGCGGTTCGCTGGGCCTGATCGGAAAAGGGCAAATGACCCCAGAGTTTGAGAAAGCAGCATATGCGCTTTCTAAGGGACAGGTCAGCGATCCAGTGAAGAGCAGCGACGGCTTTCATATCATCCGGCTGGATGACAAACAGGATGCGCACGTGAAGTCGCTCGACGAAGTGAAGAGCACCATCGAGCCGGTCCTGAAGCACCAGAAAGGCCAGCAGGTCGCGCAGAAGGAAGCCGAAGATCTGCTGAAGGCGGCCCGTTCTCCGCAGGGGTTGGACGCCGCTGCCGCCGCGAAAGGCATTCCGGTGATTACCTCTGATTACTTCACGCGCAAAGATATGCTGCCCGGCCTTGGGCCGGCACAGCAATTCATGGATGCGGTGTTCACGGCGGAAGATAAGTCTGCGCCGGATGTCGCTCCTGCTTCGCAGGGAATTGCCGTGTTCCAGCTTCTTGGAATCAAGCCTCCCGCGACTCCTACCTTCGAAGAGATTCGAACCAAAGTAGAAGAATCGTTCAAGAGCGAGCGCTCGACCACGCTCCTTTCGCAGAAGGTCCAGGAACTTTCCGACCGCGCCAAGGCCGAGCACGATCTAAAGCGCGCTGCCAAAGAGCTGGGCGCAACGGTCAAGACCAGCGATCTGGTTTCGCCCGACGGTCAGGTTCCTGATATCGGTTCGATGTCTGGGCAGGCTGCCGTAGCCTTCTCGATGAAGCCCGGCGAGATCAGCGGTCCAGTGAACACTGGATCCGATGGCGCAGTGCTCTCACTTCTGGAGAGCCAACCGCCGGCGGAATCCGACTATGCTGCGAAGCGTGACCAGATTCGCGATTCCATGATGCAGGGAAAACAACAGGAGCGCTTCGGGCTCTTCGTTTCCAACCTCGTCGATGCCATGACGAAAGCTGGAAAAATTAAGCGCAACGACGAAGAACTCAAGCAACTCAGCCACGGCAATAGCGAATCTGGGATGTAACGGTTTTTCATGCCCTTTCCGCGCGCCGCAGGCATTCTTTTGCATCCCACGTCGTTGCCTTCCCGCGGCGGCGTCGGTGACTTCGGTCCAGCCGCGTACCGTTTCGTAGATTTTCTTGCGGTGGCGCGGCAGTCCCTCTGGCAGGTGCTGCCACTGGGGCCTCTGGGCTACGGTAACTCTCCCTACTCCGCGACGTCCGCTTTTGCCGGAAATCCCATCCTCATCAGCCTCGAAAGACTGGTAGAGCATGGCTGGATCGATCGCGCACAACTCGAAAAGCTGCCAGTCGCTTCCGGTCCGGTCGACTATGACCGGGTTTTCAAACAAAAGCTGCCGGTATTATTCGAGGCTGCGCGCAACTTTTTAAAAACGGCACCTGCGGAAGCCCAACGCCGCTTCGATATCTTCCGCCGCGACAACGCCTGGTGGCTGGATGACTTTGTTCTCTTCGATGCGATCCGCTCGCGGCAAAAGCTGGAAACCTGGAATCGTTGGTCTCGCGGCCTTGCTCAGCGCGAACCGGCCGCGCTGGAGCAAGCGCGCAAAGAACTGGCCGAAGACCTCCTGATTCGCAGCGCCCTGCAATTTGCCTTTTACGAACAATGGCGGGCGTTGCGCCGTTATTGTGCGGAGCGCTCGATTCGAGTTGTCGGCGATGTCGCCATCTTTGTGAATCACGACAGCGCCGATGTTTGGACGCATCGCGAGCTTTTCCGTCTCGACGAAGACTTGGAGCCCGAGGTAGTTGCCGGCGTTCCACCGGATTTCTTCAGCAAAACCGGACAGCGCTGGGGCAATCCGCTGTACCGCTGGGAGGTCATGAAAGACCAGGGGTACAAATGGTGGATCCAGCGACTGCGCTGGGCTACGCAGAATTGTGACTTCATCCGCCTCGATCACTTCCGCGGCTTCGACCAGTTCTGGGAAATTCCTGCGGGCGATCCTACGGCCATCAATGGACGCTGGGTTGACGGACCGCGCGACGATCTATTCGTGAAACTGCGCGAAGCGCTCGGTGGGTTGCCGTTCTTCGCCGAAGACTTGGGCTACATCACGCCTGAGGTTCACGCTCTTCGCGAGCGTCTGGACATTCCAGGCATGGCAGTGTTGCAGTTCGGTTTTGGCGACGAAGGTGCGCATATGTACCTGCCTCACCGTTCTGTCGGCAAAGTGATCTACACCGGCACGCATGACAACGACACAGTGGCGGGATGGTGGAAATCCAGCGCTTCCGAAAGTGAGCGTCGCAATGCTGAAGCCTATGTCGGACACTGTGCCGATGGAATTGCGTGGGCGTTCATCCGCTCGGCTCAGTGTTCGCCGGCTAGCCTGAGCATCATTCCCATGCAGGATGTCCTCGGACTGGGGAGTGAAGCCCGTATGAATACTCCCAGCCTTGACGGTGGCAACTGGCGCTGGCGCTTCGACGAGGCCCAGTTGCAGGGTGACGCTGCCTCGAAACTGGCTCACCTGGTCGAATTAAGTGACCGTCTGCCCCGGCCCAGCGCCGCTCCACCGAGCGATACTTTCTTCGCCTGAGATTCCGAAACGCGACAAAGCACAAATTAGCGAGCCTTCACCCGAATTTTGAGGCGCCCAGTTCTTCAAATGCCTCTCGAAATGGTCGAAGTAAGGCCGCGTTTGGCTGCCGGCCATTGTGAATAGACTGTTACACTGAGCGCATTTTGTAAGCTGATCGTGTATAGAAAAGAGCGGGAGTTTCTTCGTGGGTGAAGCAATCATTGAAGCCGTGGCGGTTGAGAAGTCTTATCTGCAGCCGGATGGCACGCGAATCCAGGTTGTCGGATCGACGAATCTCGCCGTGGAGAGCGGCAAGATCGTGGCTCTCCTCGGCCCGTCCGGGTGCGGAAAATCAACCTTGCTCCGCATGCTCACCGGCCTCTCGCAACCCTCGTCGGGACATCTTCTGTGGCATGGCAAGCCGCTCGACGGCGAGTCTCCCAATGTCGCCATCGTCTTTCAGAGCTTTGCCCTTTTCCCGTGGCTGACGGTTCTGCAAAACGTAGAAGCGCCGCTCGAGGCGAAGGCTGTCCCTGCCGTCGAGCGCCGTAAACGTGCCTTGCGGGCTCTCGACACCGTGGGCCTTGACGGCTTTGAAACCGCATTCCCCAAAGAACTTTCCGGGGGTATGAAACAGAGAGTCGGATTCGCCCGCGCTCTCGTCGTCGAGCCTGAAGTCCTGTTCATGGATGAGCCTTTCTCAGCATTAGACGTTCTCACTGCCGAGAACCTGCGCAGCGAGCTAATGCAACTCTGGCTGAGCAAGAAGATGCCCACCAGCGCCATCTTCATCGTGACCCATAACATTGAAGAAGCCGTGATGCTAGCCGACCGCGTTATGGTTCTTGGTCGAAATCCTGCGCGCGTGCGTTCTGACTTCAACATTCGCCTGAAGCATCCCCGCGAGCGGAAGTCCGCGCGCTTTGTCGAACTCGTCGACTACATCTACAAAGTGATGACAGAACCGGAAGTCGAGCACGCACTTCCCTGACGCGGAGACGACGGCCGAAATCATACTGCCGCCCGGTGGCTTGAAGAAAGATGCGCTGAAACGGCAGGAAGCACCGATCCGCACCGCGAAGTACCAGATGCTCCCTCACGCTCGTGTCGGCGGCATCGCCGGACTGACGGAGTTATTGCGCGATCGCGGCGGGCGCGAAGATCTGTTCCGTCTCTCCGAAGAGCTGGTGATGGACGTCGAAGACCTACTGCCCATCCTTGAAGCTTGCGTGCTTCTGGGTTTCGCCTGGCTCAAAGAGGGAGACGTCGAGATCACTCCCCAAGGCATCATCTTTGCGAACGCCGACATCCAACAGCGAAAAATCCTGTTCCGGCAGGCCGCGCTCGAGCACGTCACCATCCTGAAGCAGATCGATAGCATTCTGAAAAGGAAGGCTGATCGCTCGATCGCCGACGAATTCTTTCACGACATTCTCGACGAGCATTTTGCCGAGGACGAAGTTCTCCGCCAATTCGATACCGCAATGAACTGGGGACGGTATGCCGAGATTTTTGACTACGATCGCGCCAATGGTCGTCTCGTGCAAACCGATACATCGCCAGAACCGAACTCAGCCCCGGCCGGTCAGGACGCCACGCCCCAAGCCTGAGATTGCCCAGAGCGCGAAATGAAGAGATCCATCAACCTGCGAGGATTTTCGGCCTACCGCATCTGGGAGCAACTGCCCAGCCTCGAGATCTCTTATCTCCCCGACGTACTGATGTTCGGTGCGGCGATCGCGATGTTCTACGGAGTGCTGGTCGTCGGCCGCGCTTGGCTCGGTCCCTTCACTCCCGAGGTAGAGATTTCGCACAGCCTCTGGGCGCTGCCTGTTTATGCGGGATACTCTCTCCTGCGCATCGCTTTCGCCTACTTTCTGAGCCTTGCATTCACTCTCGTCTATGGATATGTGGCGGCCTACAATCCGCGCGCCGAGCGCTTCATGATCCCGCTGCTCGATGTGCTGCAGTCGATTCCCGTGCTCAGTTTTCTTCCCGGTGTCATGCTTGCCATGGTTGCGTTGTTTCCCGGACGCCAACTTGGAGTCGAAGCAGGCGCGATCCTCTTGATCTTTACCGGACAAGTCTGGAACATGGCGTTTAGTTTTTATTCTTCATTGAAAAGCATTCCGAAGGAAATGCGCGAGGCTTCCAAGATTTACGGCTTCAATTGGTGGCAGCGCTTCATCGAAATGGAGTTGCCCTTCGCCGCAATCGGCCTGGTGTGGAATTCGATGATGTCCGTTGCCGGCGGCTGGTTTTTCTTGATGGCATGCGAAATGTTCGTATTGGGTGCCCGCGACTTCCGACTGCCGGGGCTGGGCTCCTACCTGCAAACCGCAGCCAGCGCGGGTGACACTCGTTCGATCATCTGGGGGATCGCCACGATGATTGCGGTCATCGTGTTGCTCGATCAATTCGTCTGGCGGCCGGTCATCTCGTGGGCAGAAAAATTTAAGGTCGAACAGGTGAGCAGCGACGCTCCAACCTCGTGGGTCCTCGATCTTTTCCATCGATCGCGCGGGCTTGCCAAGCTACGCAGCAAGACCGTCGAACCGATGGGCGAACGCGTGATGATGTATTTCTCGCGCAATCGTCCGGGCCCGGTCACTCAAGAAGCAAATACGCGAAGAATTTGGATCGCCCGCTTGTCGCTGGTGATTGTGATCGCGGCCGTGAGTTACGGAACGGTTCGCGTCGTGACATTTCTTTTCGGCTTGCAGCGAGCGGAGCTGCAGGAAGCCGGCCTCGGCCTGCTGGCGACATTCTTTCGTGTGAACCTCGCGCTGCTGCTCGGCGCGCTCTGGACGATTCCCGCTGGCGTCGCCATCGGCTTCAATCCAAAGCTGGCGCGTATTGCGCAGCCGCTGGCGCAGATCGCAGCCTCGGTCCCAGCGACGGCGCTCTTCCCCGTAGTTCTTCTTTTGCTCATTCGTGTCGGTGGAGGATTAGGAGTCGGATCGATTGCTCTTCTACTGCTGGGAACGCAATGGTACATCTTCTTCAACGTGATTGCAGGAGCCATCGCAATTCCGACCGACCTCAAGGAGTGCTGCTCGGTGTTCCGCCTGCAGGGCATCGAGCGTTGGAAGAAGTTGATCCTGCCGGGAATCTTTCCCTATCTCGTTACCGGTCTCGTCACGGCCTCCGGCGGGGCGTGGAACGCTAGCATTGTCGCTGAATATTTCCACTTTAAAGGACACATCTATACTACCGTTGGCCTGGGGGCTACCATCAGCCAGGCAACCGACAGCGGCAACTTTAATCTGCTCCTGGCAGCCACCATCATGATGGCTGCGACGGTGGTCACGATCAACCGGTTGGTTTGGCGCCGCCTTTACGCGCTAGCCGAGACCCGCTACCGCCTGGAGACGTAGCGCTGTCGCGATTCGTTCGGCGGCAGTCGGTTACTCTCAGGCTTCATCAAAAATCATTTCATGAGCTTTTAACGTCTGGTTCATGCTGTCGAAACGCTCCTGCCGTATCCCTGCAACATGCCCTCGGAACAGTCGCATGGAAGCATTCCATCTCTTCTCCCGGAATTCCCGGGTCTAGTTGGAAAGTTCGCTCCGGGCTCGAGAGTAAGAGACTTGTTTCGCCGCGTACAGCAGTCACCGCGAGGATTTCATCTCGAAAGCCTTCTCGAGGAGATGCACGT
Organism: uncultured Acidobacteriota bacterium; assembly: GCA_963819455.1. GTDB lineage: Bacteria > Acidobacteriota > Terriglobia > Terriglobales > Acidobacteriaceae > Sulfotelmatobacter. The sequence goes on along the minus strand of CAWFWF010000001.1, from coordinate 716,936 downwards.
CCGATGGAGTATCGACGATCTGGACTTGTCCCGCGTTCCGGCTACTGGGCCGGCGATGGTGGTCTCGAACCATCCGTATGGCGCGCTTGTTGGGGCGATACTCACTGCCGTGCTGACGAAGATTCGAAGCGACGTAAAGATCGTGAGTGATTTTCTGTTGGCAGATGTTCCGGAATTGCGAAAGCACTGCATCTTTCTCAATCCCTCGACATGACCGCGCGCTGCACTCCAATCGGAAAGGAATGCGCGAAGCTCTCGACTGGCTGCAAAAGGGCGGCATGCTGGTGATGTTCCCCGCTGGCGAAGTATCGCACTGGCAAATGCCAGCCGCGCAAATTGCCGATCCTAAATGGAGCCATACCGCTGTCCGGTTGATTCGCCGCACCGGGGCGACAGCTCTCCCGGTTTATTTCTGCGGTTACACCGGCCTCGGGGTTCAGCTTCTCAGCAAGATCCATCCTAAGTTGCGCTCAGCATTTCTGTTCGATGAATTCCTTCGGAACGGAAGGGAAGATCGCGGAAGTTCGCATCGGTAGCCCTGTTCCGGCGGACACTATTCGTTTCATCGCCGACGATCGCGAGGCGATTGAGTATCTCCGCTCCCGAACGTACTTGCTCTCGCATCGGATCAAGAGCGAATCGCCTTGGCCTGTCATTCTTCGATCGCGCCTGGCGGTGAAGATTCAGGAGCCGATTGCCTCTTCGTGCGAGTCGCAGCTTGCTCGCACGTGAAATCGCAAGCCCTTCCGAGCAACGCATGTCTCGCCGAGAACGGCGACTTCGCGGCTTACGTGGGCAAGGCGGCGGAGATTCCGCTGCTGCTGCAAGAAGTCGGGCGTCTTCGCGAGCTTACGTTTCGCCGCGCGGGCGAGGGAACCGGCAAGAGTCGCGATCTCGACTCCTTCGACGACTACTACGAACACTTATTGCTGTGGAGCAAAACGAAGCAAGAGCTGGTAGGCGCGTATCGCGTTGGCAATACGGCTGAGATCCTTGCGGAGCGCGGCGTTCGAGGGCTCTACACCAGTACGCTATTCCGCTATGACGAGCGCATCTTCAACAAGCTTGGGCCGGCATTCGAGTTAGGCCGCTCGTTTGTCCGTCCTGAATACCAACGCCAGTATGCACCTCTTCTGCTCTTGTGGAAGGGAATCGCGCGGCTGGTGGCGATGCATCCGGAAACGCCAGTGCTATTTGGAGCCGTCAGCATCAGTAACGATTACAACCGGGCGTCGCGCGAAATGATTTGCCGCTTTTTCGAAGCCCGCATGCGCGAGGACGACCTTGCCGCTTTAATCGAGCCTCGCCGACCTTTCCGGCCTAGCCTGCTTCGACGTTGGGATTGCCGTTCGATCTGCCGCGCGTTGCGCGATCTGGATGATTTGGCCGCACCCATCAATGATGTGGAGACCGACGGGAAAGGTCTTCCCATCCTTTTGCGGCAGTATGCGAAACTCGGAGGAAAGTTTCTGGGATTCAACGTCGACCGGAAGTTTTCGAACGCGCTGGACGGCCTGGTCGTCGTAGATCTGCGCAAGACCGAGCCGACGGTTCTCGAACGTTATATGGGACGAACGGCTGCGGCGTCATTCCGCGAATTCCACGGAATGCCCACAAGCTTGCCTCGCTGCAACTAGTTCTTGATGGGTCGCAGGCGCGTTGCTTCAGTCTGCAAAACGCAAGACTGCTCCGATGGCTTGAGGGCTTCCTCTAATCTTGCGCCGAGTATCGAGAGATCTTCGGCTGTCATGCGCTGCTGCATGCCTTCAAAGAGCTGCCTTTCTTCCTTTCGGATGTGAGCAGAAAGGTCTCTTCCTAACGCGCTGATATCGTCTGAGGTTGAATCCTGTCCAGTGGCGCGCGCGAACTGCTGCCGCAAATTTGTGTGATCGGCAATCAGTTCCTCGACAAGCGGGACGAGTTCGGGAAACTGACTCGCGGCCGGGAACACGCCTTCCTCCTCCGCCGCGAAATGGATCAGAATTTCGCCGTCAACCAGCTGGAGAAATTCGGCGCGCCACGCGGCCAGATCCTTCTGTGCGATCGTACCCGCTCGCTCAACACGCACGCACAACGCGAGGGCGTGCTGGTGTTGATGCGATAGAGGAATCAGGTTCTTATTGCGGAGCATGTATCCATCCTCAGGAGGACGCGTTTTCTACTTCGGGCGAACTAATGACACCCTCGGTTGGTGTGGGTTCTGCCGCGGGGCGGACAGTCAGCCAGTCCGTCCGAACCCGCTCCCACTCCTGGATGAGCATGCCGTTCGTTTCAAAAAAGCTGCGAATTCGGTAGCGCTCCCATCCTGCAACCTCTTCGAGGATCGGAGCCAGCACCGCCAATGCGCTGGTGCTCAGCACAGTGCGCTTCGCGATCTGAGTGACGTTCGGCGATTCTGAGACGGCGATCGTCAGTCCGTCACGGGCGTTGATATGTAACATGACATGAATGTCGGAGCTGCCATCGCCCGTGTAGATCACATGGTCTGGTCCGGCGACGCGATCTACTAGCAACTTGTCAAGCATTGCTACCTTGCCGTATCCCGCAGTCGCGCGCACGATCGTGTCGATTTCACCCGATGCCTTATACAAAAATTCTGTTCCGTAAATGTGGTCCTCGGGAACGATATCTTCAAGCGCCGACCGTACGATCTCAACAGGAGCGGCCGACAGCACGTAAAAATCGAATTGATGTCCGTCGATACCGGAATCCAGCAGTTGATATAACAACTTAATATCGCTTTTCAGGCGGATACGCTTGCCGACCTCGCGCAAATGCTCTTTGCGCACCTTGGCCTTGAATTCCGGATCGTGCAGCAGTAAGATATGCAAGCTCGGCGCCCTGCTGAACCAGATTGATCTTTGCCATTCCCTTTGCCTTGCGCTCAAATTCGTCGATGGAAATGCCGACGAGTTCGGCCAGCACGTAGCCGGAGTCATTGAAGGTTAGAGTCTGGTCAAAATCACTTGCAAAGATGTAGCGTTTCAAAACATTGTCTGCCATAGGTATTCGATTCGCGGGAGGAGCCACTTGCCCCATTAAAAGAATCGATGGCGATTATATGCCTGACAGGTTAAATCACTGCGAATAAAGGACTAGACAGCCGCGTTGAGTCTCAGGAGTTGGGTTGATGGTGCATTCTGGCGTCGAACGCTTTCATATCGTCACCGGAGGTCCAGGCTCCGGCAAGAGTTCGCTGATCGAAGCTCTCTACCAGCGCGGTTTTGCTCGCTCGATTGAAGCCGGGCGCGCAATCATTCAGGAACAAAGCTTAATTGGAGGGAGGGCTGTACCATGGGAGGATCGAGCGCTATTTGCAGAACTGATGCTCGTCTGGGAGATGCGTTCCTACCGCACCGCGGAAAAAACCACCGGCGTTTGGTTCTTTGATCGTGGTGTACCCGATGTGCTTGCCTACCTGCGACTGTGTGGCCTGCCGATTCCTGGCAACATTCGAAAGGCCGCAGAATTCTGCCGCTATAACCGTCGCGTCTTCATCACTCCTCCGTGGCAAGAAATCTTCCGCCAGGATCAAGAACGCAAGCAGGATTTCGACGAGGCAATTCGCACATACCAGAGCCTGCGTGAAACCTACTCGGAACTCGGCTATGACCTCATAGAAATTCCGCCAGCCTCAATCGAAACGCGGTGTGATTTCGTTCTGTCTCGCCTCGGCCATTCAACGGACAATGCGCAGTGAGTACTGGCGAGCACCTCGGCGCGCATGGGCCCGGCTTTACTAAACCGCGCCACACGTCCAAAATAGAAGGTTCGGCTGCGGCCCGTGATCTTCGCGATCACGAACCGCCGCGTCCGGGAAAATTCGCAAGAGCTAAAACAAGAAAAGAGGCTTTCTCATGGTTGTAGCAACTGGTGAACTCATTCGCGCAATGAACTATGTGGAAGACATCACGGCGACTCTGCGCCGTATCTGCCTCTACATCCCCGCCATGGCGGCCGACGAGCGCAAGCGCCTCGCCGAATCCTTGCGTGGAGCGGGGAACGCGGTGAATGCGGCGATTGCCGATCTGGAAAAGGTGGAGAAGTAGGTGGCAACTGTTCAAACGATCGCCGTTATCGGCGCGGGCATCATGGGACGCGGCATTGCCCATGCTGCCGCACTGGGCGGCTACCGCACAATTCTCGAAGACCTGCTGCCCGGCGCCCTGCGCAAAGCAGAGACCGAGATTCGCGCCAACCTCGACAAGGCAGTCGAACTCGGCAAGGTAACGGCGCCCGATGCGGATTCAGCGTTCCGTCGCATGGAATACGCGGGTTCGGTCGAGGAAGCCGCACGTGAGGCCGATCTCGTCATTGAGGCCGTTCCCGAAGAGATGGAGTCGAAGATTGAGATCTTCACTCTGCTCGACAAGATCTGCCGCCCCACCACGATCCTCGCCTCGAATACTTCATCGCTGAGCGTTACCGAGATTGCCAGTGTGACCTATCGGGCTAAGAAATGTGTGGGGATGCACTTCTTCAATCCAGTTCACAAAATGAAGTTGCTGGAAGTTGTCCGCGCGCTCGAAACCGACGACGACACGCTGGCTACCGTCGCCGAAGTCGGGAAGCGAATGGGTAAGGAAGTTGTTGTCATCAAAGAGTCGCCGGGATTTATTACGAGCCGTATCAATGCCATGATCGGCAATGAAGCCTTCTACATGCTGCAGGAAGGAATCGCCTCTCCGGCGGACATCGACAAGGCTCTCAAACTCGGGCTGAATCATCCAATGGGCCCGTTCGAATTGGTGGACTTGGTTGGACTCGACACTCGCCTGAGCATCCTCGAATACCTGCAAAAATCTCTGGGGGATAAATATCGTCCTGCACCGCTGCTAGTGCAGTACGTCAAAGCCGGACGCCTGGGCCGCAAGTCGGGCCGAGGAGTGTACGAGTACCCAGAGACCGCGCGTTCCTCGAAGTAGATCTGCAAAACAGATTTAGTTGCCCCACGTCTTGCCGTTTTTGCGAGACGCGAGGAATACCGCGGCAACTGTGGGGAGCTGCCTCATGAGCGTTGACTTAAGCGTTTCGGTCAACACTGCCCCGGCAGCGGGGATCTACTCGTCGAGTCCCCATCAGTAATCGTGGCTCGGCCATCGAACACCCGTCCCGATAAAGCCTCATCCTTCGACCTATTGTTGTGGTATCTTGAGGGGTAGAAGGTTGAGGTGTTGATGCCATCATCCAGATTTCCTATTCCCCAAGGCACGCTCGACATGCTGATTCTCCAAATCCTCTCGTTGGAGCCGGCGCATGGGTATGGAATTGCCCAGCGGCTGGAACAGATCTCGAAATCCGTTGTCCAGGTCAATCAGGGATCTCTCTATCCGGCACTCCACCGGCTGGAACAGAGAGGCTGGCTCAAAGCCGATTGGAAGGAATCGGAGACTGGACGCGAAGCCAAGTTCTATTCATTGACACGTTCGGGGCAAAAGCAGCTCCGCGTTGAGAAAGATAGCTGGGCTCGTCTGACGGGCGCGGTGCGACTGATTTTTGACGAGGGGGCAGCGCAATGAGGCGAATTCTCAACTGGTTCCGGCTGGGAAGGCTGGATGGCGACCTGGATCGCGAATTGCAGTATCACATCGACCGCCGCGTGACGGACCTGATCCATTCTGGTTTGCCGGAACCCGAGGCGAGAAGGCGCGTTGCTCTGGAACTCGGGAGCGAAACGCAGCTTCGGGAAGAAGTACGCGACATCTGGCTGAATCGATGGCTGCGAGATCTCCTGCACGACCTGCGTCACTCGGCGCGATCTATTGTTCGGAGCCCGTCGCTTACATCAGCAGCAGTACTTACCCTTGCACTCGGAATTGGAGCGACGACCGCCCTTTACTCTCTTATCGATCAGGTCGTTTTGCGTGCGCTTCCGGTCGACCACCCCGAGCGCCTGGTTCTCTTCAATTGGAATGGCGAACAGTTGGCCGAGACCTTCGGCAGTTACAACTTGATGTCGTACCCGATCTGCGGCGATCTCCAGCAGCAGACGCAATTCTTCGATGGCGTATTCTGCCGTGCTGCGACAACGATCAACTTCACGACGGGCGGAGAACCCAGGCTGACCGCTGCGGAACTCGTATCGGGCACATACTTTACGGTACTCGGGGTGCGCCCCGCTCTTGGCAGGCTATTGACGAGCGAGGATGACCAAGTGCCGGGATCGAGTCCGGTGGTTGTGCTCTCCTACGACTTCTGGAAGACCCAACTCGGAGGCGCGAAGGATATCGTTGGCAGAAAGGTGCTGGTAAATCACTATCCGATGACTGTCGTCGGGGTTGCTGTGCCGACGTTTCATGGCATCGACGTGGGCGAAGTTCCATCTATGTGGATTCCAGCGGTCATGTCGGCCCAGTCCATTCCTGGATTTGAAACAATGCTCGATCGCCGCACGCGCTGGATGCAGATCATGGGCAGGCTGAAGGAGAACGTCTCGTTGGCGGAAGCCAAGACAGGATTGCAACCCTGGTTTAAAGCGATGTTGGACGAAGATACGCGCCGCACGGACTTCTCAAGATTCAGCGCCGAGCAGCGGCGGCAGTTTCTTGCATCGACACTGGACCTCACTGCGGCTCCAGAAGGCTATTCAGTTTTGCGCAAGGACCTTTCGCGGCCGCTTTGGGTCCTGTTCGCTGCGACGGCGGTGCTCTTGGCTCTGGCTTGCCTGAATGTTGCCGGACTGTTTTTGGCGCGGAGCTCGGCTCGCCATCGGGAAATCAGCACAAAATTGGCATTGGGAGCATCTCGCGGACGAATTGGACGGCAGCTTCTAACCGACAGCCTGCTTCTCGCATTTGCGGGCGGACTGCTCGGCGTAGTGCTGGCACCGATTGCAGTTCGGGCGCTCATCGCATTCCTGCCCGTCGACAGCGCTGCGAATAACTTGCACGCCCACGTAGATATGCGTTTGTTGTTTTTTTCATTCCTTATAAGCCTGGTCACCGGTTTCCTCGCTGGCTCCGCACCTGCTTTCCAGGCCGGGCGCAAATCGCTGGATTCCGCGCTCCGCGAGCGGGGAGGCACACCTTCCGGCGGCCTGGCGCTGCGCAGGGCGATTGTGACGGCTCAGATTGCGTTTACGTTGATTCTGGTAATCGCCGCAGGTTTGTTTGTTAGGACCCTCTCCGGGCTGTTGCAAAAAGGTCCGGGGTTTGACACATCGAGTCTGGTCTCGTTCGGTATAAAACCGGCTCTTAGCGGCTACTCTGGAGCCGAAGAAAGCCGGCTCATTCGACGAATCACTGAAGGACTTCGCGCTTCAACGAGCGTTCAATCCTCTGCCATTGCGCACGACCAGTTACTGCTGGGAGGAGTGTGGGCCAATTCCCTAACGATCCAGGCTCTGACAATCCAGGCTGGTGAACGATTCATCACCGACCGCGAGGTCCAGATTAATGCCGTCAGTCCCGGGTTCTTCGCGACCCTCGGAACCAGGATTGCGGCTGGACGAGACTTTAACGAACACGACGCCCTGAATGTCGAAGCGGCGAACCAACCCCTGCCGGTGAGTGAGAGAGGCCAACGTGCAGTGATTGTCAACGAAGCTTTTGTAAAGCGATACTTCGGAGGGCGCAATCCTCTCGGTGCCCGCGTCGCTATGGGCGCCGCACCCAACGCCAAGCCGGACAGCGAGATCGTTGGCGTCGTGGAAGACATGAGCTATCGCAATGTTCGCGAACAGTGGGAACAAGCCTATTTCCCCATTGGTACCGAGCTGTCTGGCTCGAATTTTTATGTCAGGTTTCGGGGAACGCCGGAGTCGGCCTTTCGATCGATTCGGGCGATTCTTAGCGATGCCGATCCAACATTGCCAATCGGCTATTTCCGCACCCTCGATGAGCAAATCGACCAATCCTTGAACACAGAGCGCATGCTGGCGGCACTATCCAGCAGTTTCGGCACGCTGGCGCTGCTGCTCTCGGTGGTTGGCCTGTACGGTGTGATGTCATTCGTGGTGACCCAGCGCACGCGCGAGATCGGTGTTCGATTGGCGCTAGGGGCGACACATCTTTCCACAATCTGGCTAGTGCTCCGGGATGCGCTGGTGATGATCGCCGGAGGAACCGCGATTGCGCTACCTTGCGTATGGGGGTTGGGCCGTCTTGTTGAATCGCAGCTCTACGACGTCAAGCCGACGGATCCGGTAACGATCCTCGCGGCAACTTTGGTTCTAGGCTTAACTGCACTAGGCGCAGCGCTCATTCCCGCCCGCCGGGCGTCGGCTGTGAACCCTACTGAAGCACTTCGATTCGAGTAGTTAGCGTAGATCGTCTCGCCTTAAGTTAGCGCTTATGGGAGTCTGCCCCCGGCTGTCCAGCTGTGAAACTGCGAAAAGAATGCAACTACGTACGCCCTGGGGGCGGTCATCGAAATGGAGAAAAGCCCCGAAGAAAGCCAGCGACCTCGTTACTAATGCTTCCGAAACACTTGTCCCTGCCAGCCCAGCATCGCCTTGCCGGACATGTAGACTTTCGCTTTTGTCGGGCTCCAGACATCCACCGCTTCCGTCGGAGTCTGTACCAGGCAACTGCCATCGGCCAGCGCGGCCACCACCGAAATCGTCTCTTTATTAGACTCCCACTGCCAGAGTTCTTTTCCGTCCGTCTGATTGAAAGCGATCAACTTTCCGCCGCGCGTAGCAAACGCCAATTCGTTGCTCCCGAGCACCATCTCATCCTGCAGAGGTCCTGAATATTTGGGAAGCGGAAACTTGTACACCACTTCGCCTTCTTCGTTGAGCCGGTAGACCAACTCATCCGCCGGATCACTCGTATTCTCCGGCATCACGTTGTGCGAAAGCCGAACCGAGACCAGCGTGCCATTCATGTTGTCTGGGATGACGGCCCCGGTGGGCGATGCGACGCTCATGGGCGCCGAAAGCGGCTGCTTCTGTTTGTTCGCTTCCACCACGAAGCTGCGATAAGTTCCATCCGGATGGACCTGCCACAGCAGCAGCTTCTCGTCGCGCGTCATGGTCAGCGTGTGCGGGTCCAGCACCGTTCCCGGCACGCACTTTCCGCCGTCCAGCGTCCATTCATTCTGGGTGAATGCGAGGTACGCAAAACCGTCCATGTTTACCATCAGGCGGCTCACGACGGTCCGCTGTGGATTCGTTGCCAGTCCGGTTGCGCAAGCGACCTGGTTGCCATCTCGCTTGATATTTTTCTGATTCTCGTGAGAGGCTGGCAGCGCCAGGGCGAACAGAACTTTTCCGGAGACTTCATCCAGCGCCGTGAGCATCGAGTTGGTTCCCTCGACGGACTGGCTCAGGATGTGCACGACATGCTGAAGATTGTAAGCATGCCCTTTGCGCACTCCCGCGAATGTATGCTTCCAGCTGGTCTTGCCGTCTTTGCCGACCGTGTAGAGCGTGAATGAGTCCGCGCGATTCGCGCTGATCAACGCTCCTCCCATCCAATCCCCGCAGACGAGTTCGACGTCGTGCGTGTCCTCGGGCATCTGCCACACCCACACTTGCACTCCGCCCTCGGCATCGGCTCGCAGGTAAGTCTTTCCGGCGGCGGTCTGCTCCAGCGAATAAACCATCGGTCCATCTGCCGTGGGAACCGCTGGTATGTCTCCAATCTCACGCCCGATCGGGTGCAGGCTCCAATTCGTGGTGCCGAGCGGTAGCCTGCGAAGCGCCGACCACACCTTGATCTGGCGCGACCGCGTTTCTTCCCCAATCGTTGCGGTCACAATGACCGTGCCGATAGCCTTCGGATGCAGTACGACGTGTCCACCTTCTTCGCGGATGTCGGCCAGGTCGGGATTGTTCACCGCCCAACTTCCGCCGTGGAGTTCCTGTGCGTCGTCATCCAGCGCCTGTAGAATCCGGTCCTCCCCCATCTGGATGTTGATCTTCTCGGGCGAAATGCGCCATCTGGAGTCCTGCTGCTCGGGAATGCTCGTCTGCGGTTGAGCGGCGGCTGCTGCCGTTGCAGCGATGCTCGGTTCCTCCATTTGCGTTACCGCGGGATCCTCCTGAGCGCACAGATACGATCCGCTCATCGCGATCAAACCGAGACCAACTGCGACCAACTTCCGGACAGCAATCATGGCAGCCCTCAGGCCGAATCTAGCAGCCGTGCGCCGCGCCGCAAGGTTACAACCGTGTTGTCCGGGAGCTCACTATGGATGCGTGTAGGAATTCCCAAAATGGGAAGAACCGCACTTTTATTCGTCGTTCTTCATTGACTTCGACACTATTGTGTCGGAACCTATTCCGTACGCTTTAGAGGCTTTTACTAAAAGGGCGAGCGCAACTCCTTTGGAATCAATATTTTGCTCGTAAGTTATTGAGCCCCATACATTACTTGGCGACTTAACGCCAAGTCGAAGATCCCAATAGACCGAGGGGAGGGGGGCGGGGGTTATAAGAAAGTAAACTTCCTCCAGTCCGACCACCAACCACGAAACTACGTTCGGCCAAAGTTCAGGCCCGCTAGCGCGCTGGCCTTTGCCGCGTCGATTCCCTTGCTGCCTACCAGGACGTGAAAGCTCTCGCCCATTCCCGCGGGAGTCACCAGATGTTTGAGTTGCAGCCCAACCTTCGCTCGCTCCTGCGGTAACCGGCAATCTTCAAACGCATCGGCAAACTGATTCGCTTCGCCGATCCCCAATAGAAATTGCGACTGCGTGATGGGTTTTTGGGTATTCAGTCCTCTATACGCTCCTGCTGCCGCGAGCGCCGTGAAATTTACATCCGCGGTAATGTCCTGTTCTCCTGGAGCTTCGTAAGGATTCGTGCTGACCGAATGCTGGCGAATTGCTTTCAGTGTTCCTCGATGACGACCCGCGAGTTGCTCTTCCCTCGTGTAGCCATAGTCGATTGCGACGATGATTCCGCGATCAAAATTCACCGCCGATGCGAATTCTTCCTGACTCTGCAACGGCACTTCAACACGTTCGTCCTCTTCGCGGATGAACGGAATAACGATCGATAAATTCGAGTTCTTCCGGTGACGACGGAACCCAGGTTTCCACGAACTTGCCGGCGTTCGCATCGATGCGAAGCGATCCGCGCATGCTCACGATTTCGACCGGAAGCGCGTCAAAGAATTCATTTGCAAAGATGATCGTAGGGGAATCCTGCGCGGGTAAGTGATTCTCGGATTTTGCTTCCGCAAATGCTGCTTTACCCGACTCCAGACGTTTGAGTAGCGTATGGCCAATTCGCTCGCGCAACGCCGGAGATTGCTCATCCAGTTCATAGCGCATTGCGTGAAAGAATTCCGGGAACTTCTTCTCCGACCAGTCCAGCACGTCCTGGGCAAAGAGTCCTCGACCCGGACCAAGTTCCCTCAACACCACGCTTTCTGGCGAACCCAACGCGCGCCACATCTCGTCGAATTGCCGCGCCAGCAAGCGCCCGAACACCGCATGAATATCGCTCGACGTGTAGAAGTCGCCCGCCTTGCCGAACTGCGCCGCATTGCGCGAGTAATAGCCGAGCGAAGGATGATAGAGGCACAATTCCATGTATCGGGAGAAGGGAATCGGGCCGCGTTCCCGAATCTCCTGCTCGATGACCTGCCTCAGTTCGATCAAAGGCCTTTCCTTTGGCGGTCGGCGCGATCTTGCGGCGTCCGTATAAACATTTCCACGAAATAATCGTGCAGCGCATCGAAAAGCTGGCGCTGAAAGCTCCACTCAAATTGCGGGTCATCGAGATCGCGCGGATGAAGATCGAAGAGGTAGGTATGAACTGGGACGCTCTCGTCCTTGAACTTAATGATTACCTCGACGCCCTCTCCTTTCGCACGCGCGTCAAAATTCAACAGAGGATGCTCGTAGAGACGTAACTGCGCGAGTACACGGTCGAGGCGCGAGGTTTCATTCACAACGGGATTGTAAGGTATCCCGAATCTGATGCGCGCATCCCTTGCCGCCAAAAAATAATGCCCTCACGCCTCCGGGGAGGAGCGTGAGGGCACCCGGGTAACGTTCAGGCGAGGGGTCTCAATCCCGCCTAACCATCTGATCAGAGATACGCAGCCGGACTATCAGAAGTTCCCGCTGACGTCTTAGCGGATTAGACCCCGCAGCGGCAGGAAAGGTTAGCCAATTGACACAAAATTACGAAACACGCGGACACAAGAAAAGCCTGGCGGCTTTCTCGGAGCCGCCAGGCTTGTTAAAGCATATTTTGTTTCGTTACTCGGAGTTGCCCCGATTTTCCGTGGCAGTCGCCGTGATCTTGCCGAGTATGCCGTTGCTTTCGTCGTTCGGACCGGCTGTGAAATACAGATCCGTTGCCGCTCCGTTGGCGCCGCTGGCATCGGCAAAGCTGAGAGCCCAGAGGCCGTCAATCCAGAGGTTCGCGCCGGTCGAATCGAGTAGCGTTCCCTCAAGCTTTCCGGTCAGCGGGTTAAAAGCGTGGATCGTGCCGTCGCCAAAGTTGCCAATCAGCAGCCGATGGCTGAAGGTTCCGAAGTCCCCAGGAGCCTGCGCAATTCCCCAAGGTGCGTTCATGAAGGAGCCATGTTCGAGGCGGAGAAGAATATGACCGTCCGTATCGAAGATGGTCACATGGCCCAAGCCAGGACCGTGATTCTCATCGGTCGAACCGGGATCGCGTTGCGCATAGGCGACCACGATGTTGCCGCCGACATTCTGGAGCCCGAAGGGCGCGTAATGGGCAGGCAACGTGGAATCATGGAACTTTTCCTCGCGGTATACGCGATGGAAATTTGCGTCATAGACTTCTACGTTCCCGGTCTTGAAGTTTGAGGCGTAGAAGCGTGGCCCATTCGCTGTCGTGGCGATTGCACAGGACTTGTAGATCGCGTTCTTGGGGCGGTTCACGACACGAATTGCATTGGCGAAATCAACATTCGGATTCCAGCCGGAGATTGTGCCATCCTCGGTGACGAACAGGAAGATCGCGGGCTGGCCGGGCGCAACTTCGAAGCTGGTGGTGTAGTTGAAAACGGTTCCCGTGGGAGCGGATGTTCCTTGAACTCCGTCGGGAGTAGGAATGGTGACCACCAGAGATTGGATTGCTCCCGTCCCGTCATACAGAGTAGAGAGCCCCGTGCCGTTATCGGAAATCCACCAGGGCGATCCTGTAGCTCGCGAGAGTCCCCAGGGATTCACAAGGTTGGGATCGACGTTCGGAGCCGATGAGACGCTGGAAGAATTCGTGGTGACATCTGTTCGCGTGTAGTGTTGAGCAAAGGCCGCGCTTACCAGCAAGAACGCTAAGCCCACAATCGCGGCGGAACGCGCAGCGAACCTGAATTGCGAAGTGCCATTCATAAGAATCTCCAATTGAAGAACTCTGACGCGGAATGCTCGAACTTTCCGACATTGCGGCAGGCTTCCACGTTAGGGCCGCGACCCTGTGGAGATTGTCATGGGAATGTTGTGAGATTGTCTTTTATTTGTAACCGACCTACTGGCACTGCAAGTTACGCGCGGAAAATGATACGGTCGAAGAAGCGTTTGCGCCGATCCCAGGATCCGGAGCTACTTGTTTTCTTTCGGTCGTTCGAATGCTTTTTGCAGATATTTCCGAGCTTCTTCAAGGGCTCCGAAAGTATTGTCGTTGGTCTGAAGAGCCTGGCGATACTCGTTGACTGCACGCTCGCGCTGACCCGTAATGTCGAAGATTTTGCCGAGTTGGATGCGGCTCCAGACTTCGGTCCAACGCGGATCTCCATCACCGTTGATCGCTTCGCGATAGGCATTCGCAGACGACTGGTAATTTCGTTGCAGGAAAAAGACTTCAGCTACGCGATAGTGGGCGAGCGAGCTGTTTTTGTTCAGGTCGAGCGCCTTGTTGAATTCAGTCAGCGCAGCAGACAGGTCGCCCTGTTGCTGCAAAGCCTGTCCGCGTAAGACGGAGGCTCGCAATTTCACGTCGCTCGAGTTGGTGAGAACGCGGTGATCGGGATCTACCGAAATGCGGCGTGGGCGCCCGAAAGTTTCTATAGAGAATGGCGAGTTCGTTCCTACGACTTCAACTCGCTTACTTTCGGTTTTGCCATCGGTATCGATTCTCAAGTCCACCGGCATGCGGAACAGATCCAAATCCTGTGATATCTCGCCAGTAACTCGGAAGCCCGGCAACTTCTCTTCCTTCGGATTTTGAGCGTTCGCGCCGCCCAGGCGATACGTGGTGTACTTCACCTTGAATTCCGGAGCACCGGTGGAATCGAGCCATTGCGAAAAGAACCACGTGAGTTGGTCGCCGTAATTCTTCTCCGCCACCGCGCGAAAATCATCGATACTCGCCGATTTTCCTGCGTACTGTGCCGAAAAGTCGCGCATGGTCTTGTTGTACTTGTCTTCTCCCAGTACCCACCGCAACATATGCAGAATCATTGCCCCCTTGTCGGTAGCGAGGGATTGAAACTCCGTCGAGAAGATATCCAGTTTGCTGGCGCTGGAGAGCGGCACCGTATCGTAGGCCAGCGCGCCGACAGACATATCTTTCACGGCCTCTTCGAGGCCCGCTCCTCCTGCGGCATTTTCAACGTACATGGCTTCTGAGTATCGGGAGAATCCATCGCTCAACCACCAGTCATCTTTTGCTGCTGGGCTTACCGAAACGCCCCACCATTGGTGGGCGATCGCATTGGCGAGCAGCCGGTAGTTGGTTTTCTCGGTGATGGACGAGCCCGCAAGACCGACGAGTTCCGGCGCCCAGGCGTATGGGAGGGTATCTGCGGGGAGTTCCACGATGCTCAGTCGCTGTGACAGTGGGAGTCCATACAGCGTGATGAAGTACGTAAACTCCTGAACCGCGGTAGTTGTATAGGCTGGCGCCAGACTTTGATGAGTGGGCTTGAAGAAAACATGCAGGTCGAGGCCGGCGTCGTCGCTTTTGTATTCCTGAAAAACGCCCGCTACGATCGTCCCTGGAAAGCTGGGTTTATCGGAAACAAATGTGAATGTCTTTGTGGGAAGCACGCTGGTATTCGGCTTGTTCGAGGCGGCGTGGTCCGCAGTTGTCGCTTTGCCACTGCCAATCGCGAGCAGATGAGCGGGCAGGGTGATGCTGATCGTCGACGTGAAGCGATTCAGGCCGAAGCCACTGACCGGAAACCAGCGGCCAGCGTAAAGAAGATAGGTGGTGTCATCTCCGATATATGCGAGATTCAGTCCTGGCACAGGGCTGTTATCGGCGTTTTCCAACTGACCTTCGTATTCGAACGTCAGGGTAGTAGAAGCATCTTTGGAAAGCCCTGCTGGAAGCGGCACGCGAACGGTCGAGTCTTGGGTGACGCGCTCAGCCGAGAGTGGCTGGTTCTTGTCGTCCAAAACCCGTGTAACCCGTAGATCGTTATGTAGTTCGAATACGGCGACGGTCAAATCCTGAAGGGCGGTGAACTTGATTTTGGCCCTGGCGGTGATCTGATGCAGGTGCGGATTCAGCGTGGCATCGATCTGATAGTCATCGACCCGCAGGCGTGCCTTTTCTGCGGCCAGCGCGGGCAGCGCCAGGAAAACAACGAAAACCAGAGTCAGGGAACTCGTAAGGACGCCCAAGCTGCGCCGCAGGTCGATCGACATTCAGGAGAGTCTCCGGGAAATGATAACCCATTTCCTATGATGAAGATTTTCACGCAAAAGATGCTGGGAGCACAAGATACAGGATTAGACTGCGGATTTTCTGCCACGAACCATTGGCCTAAGTCCGTGAACCAACACAATTGGCGTTCTGTGGCTAGGGCGATCGGATGCCGCCACACCGAGGATCGAAGCTAATCTCAAGCCTTAACGAGCTTGCGGGATGCTAAATCCATGATGATTCTGGCGGCCCGATCGGCTGGCCGGATCGGAGTCGCACCGGTTTTCGGGCCGCGGAGCAGATTTTTGACCGTGGCCAGTCCTTCGAGCATCCGCATACGGGCCGGGCCGTCGGGCAGGATCTCGTTCATCTTGGCCGCCACCTTTTCGGCGGTGAAATCGTGCTGCACGAGTTCAGGGACGATCTCTTCCTCGGCAATCAAGTTCACCATGGCGAAGCGGGGAACTTTCACTCGCGGCTTCCCAACAGGTAAGTCAGAGCCGAGACGCGATAAACCATGACGAAGGGAGTATTCATCATCGCCGCCTCAACCGTAGCCGTGCCGCTGGCGATGATGCCAGCGCGTGAATGCCAGAGAGCAGGCAAGGCCTCGGGAACCAGATGAACCTTTCGGGATCCGATAATCCCGCGCAGAAACTGGCGATCCAGTGTTGGAGCGACCGGGAGCAGGAACTCGTAGCTGGCGCCGAGCAGCGCCGCCGCACCGAGGATCGTGGGAAGATTCATTCGGACTTCCTTGATGCGGCTGCCGGGCATCAGCGTGATCCAATATTTTGCTGGATCCAGTTGATGTTGCGCTGCGTACTCCGTTCGCCCAACCGTCGGGGGAGGAAGTTCCGCGAGAGGATGGCCAATAAAAGTCGCGTCGACTCCGCGGTCGCGGTAGAACTTTTCTTCGAACGGAAAGATCACCAGCGCCTTGTCGATGTAGTCGCGGAGGAGCCGCACTCGTCCCTGCCGCCATGCCCAGAACTGCGGCGCGACATAGTACACCGTGGGAATACCTCTCCTCTTCATCTGGCGAGCCACTCGCCAGTTGAAGGCTGGGGAGTCGATGACGATTGCGAGGTCCGGTTTCCGCTTGTCTGCTTCGCTGATAAGGCGGCGGTACAGGCGAAGAATTTTCGGGAGGTGGCTGAGGATTTCGGTGATGCCGACTACGGCGAGGTCTTTCGTATTGATGATGGTGTCGCAACCTTCGGCCCGCATGCGTTCCCCACCTACCCCAAAGAACGAAACGCGGCTCAAGGGTACGCTGGAGGGATTGGGCCCCGACCTGGGGCAATCGATCTCCCGCAGCGCCTGAATCAGTTGCGCGCCGTACATTTCACCCGAGGCTTCGCCGGCCGAGATGAGGAATAGCACTGAATGATTGTAAGGCCGTCCTAACCTCAAGGCAGTTAGCGGTGCGGCGACACGTAGCTTCAACGCATGGTAGAGTCCGTGTCGATGAGGCTTTTCGCGTTGGTGCTGGCAAACTAGTTCGCATCGCAAAACTGCACACGGAGTGCCTTGGAATGCTAAAGCTCGTGCAAATATTTGATGGATGGGCTGGATATCACTCGAGCCTTGTGCACGCGATTGAGAATCTCTCGAGTGAACAGTTGTCGTGGCGACCGGCGTCTCAGCGACGCTCGGTGGGCGAACTAGTTCGACACATAAGCCTGGGGCGCATTACATGGGTCTCGCGGATGGCTCCCTTGGAGTGCGAAGAGGTCGCGCGACGCGTCCAACAATGGTTCACTGACGGCGACGGCGCTCGCCACGTTGTCGAAGAAGCCGTGCCCTGCGACGACGCCGCGCTTTTATCCGAATGGCTGAGACTCTCGTGGCAGCCGATTCTACGAGTTCTAAACGAATGGTCCGTGGACGACCTTTTCCAGAACTATCCGCACCGCTTTCGCGGAATCGATTATGCAGTTACACGGCAGTGGACGCTGTGGCGAATCCTCTCGCACGATACGCATCATGGTGGACAACTTGCCATGATGTTGGCGCTCCAGGGCGTTGATGCATTCGAACTCCGGGCTCTGGGAGGGCACATCGTTTCGCCGGCGCTAGCAAAATCTGGGAGATAGCACTTCGTAACGCTTGCGCAGACCAAGCGCCAGCCGCACGATCCGGACTGCCCACGCGGAAACAGAGGGTTAGTCTGCCCCTACGGCCTGCGCGAGCGGCAATGGCAAATCCTCGGATTCAGGCCAGTTCTTTCCGCCGTGGCTCGCAACGTACATTGCTAACTCAAGGCGCGTCCAGACACCAAGCTTGTCGAAAGTACTGCGAAGATAATTCTTGATGACCTGCTCGCTGGTGCCGATGATCTTGCCGATCTCTCGATTCGTCAGGCCTTCCCAGACCAGAATTGCGATCTGGATCTCTTTCTGTGTTAAGCGTTCGCGGGGAGTCATGACTGAGCCTCCTCGCGACTGAACATCGCGATGGCCAGCTTCACGCGCTTCCTGCCTTCCCGAATTCCGGCTCGCAAAAACAGCGTCCGCAGATGTTGTTTCACGGTTCTCGGGCTGATGTTGAGTTGTCCCGCAATTTCCTTATTGCTGCAACCTTGCACGAGCAAATTTAAGACTTGCTGATCGCGGGGAGTGACTTTGACCTGATCCAGATTAATCATAATGAGTTCCTTTCAGGTACCGCCGATTACAGGTTGTTCTTAGCAACCCTTTCGCCATTTGTTCGTTCCGGCGAACGAACTGGCAACTCCTTTCGATTGCATGCTCTTAGGGCCGCACCCCATTGTTTTCAGGTGGCTTTCAGGCATGCGTGATAGCCTCAATGGTTCCAAATTGGAACGTTCTAACCGCTGGATTCTTCAAAGATTGGCGGCGTTTAACCGGATCTTGGTACAAGGCGACGAACGTTTGAGGATGAGAAGGCACCTAAGATTGTCTGCGTCTGGCACGGCGCATTGTTTTCAGAGGTTTTCGAGCTGAAGATTTAAGTCCTGAAAGTGGAGGTGGCCATTGAACCTTGTCCGAAGCGGTGAAGGACGGCAATCCCACATCGGAATCTATTCGTCGCGAGCCATTTCCATTTTGGTCTTGATCGTGGCGCCGACTTCGAGTTTTGCACAGGCACCCGTTGCGCCACAGTCACAAAGCGCTCCTTTAACCCTCACCCTGCAAGATGCGCTTCAACGCGCCCGCATGAACGACCCGCAATACCGCTCGGCCGTTACTGATCTGGGGTTGGCGCGTGAAGACCGAGTCCAGGCGCGGGCTGGACTGTTGCCGAATGTCAGTTACAACAGTTCCTTCATCTATACGCAGGGAACCGGGCCACTTCCGGCAGATTGCGGAGCTACGTCGATCGGCTGTCCGAATTCGAAGTTCATCGCCAACAATGGCGTTCACGAATACATCAGTCAAGGCAATGCGCACGAGAGCGTATCGCTGACGAATTTTGCGGACTACCGCCGATCGACAGCGGCTCTGGCGCAAGCACGAGCCAAGGCGGAAGTCGCGACTCGCGGCTTGGTCGTCACGGTCACAGAAGCTTATTACGGATTGGTGGTGGCGGAGCGGAAGTATGCGACCCTGCAACGGGCATCCGACGAGGCAGCGCGCTTCCTCGATATCACTCAGAAACTTGAATCGGGCGGCGAGGTAGCGCATGCCGATGTCATCAAGGCGAGAATCCAGGCGCAACAACAGAGTCGTGATTTTCAAGAGGCGAAGCTGGCAATGGAACGCAGCCGCCTCGATCTGGCGGTGCTGCTGTTTCCCGATTTTAATCAGGACTTCAGCATCGTTGACGATTTGCAGACCCCGGAAGCTCTTCCGTCGTTTGCCGAGGCCGAATCGGCGGGGAAGAAGAATAATCCTGATCTACGAGCGGCGCTGGCTGGCTATGAAGTCACCAAGCATGAAGTGACTGCCGCGTGGGGCGGGTTGCTGCCGGCTCTGAGCGTCGATTACTTCTACGGAATTGACTCGAATAAGTTCGCAATAAGGACCGATGGCGTGCGCAATCTTGGGTATTCAGCAGTCGCGACCTTGCAGATTCCAATTTTCAGCTGGGGAGCCGATCGCAGCAAACTCAAGCAGGCCGAGTTGCGCAAGGACCAGGCGCACGTCGAGCTGACCTTTGCGCAACGTCAGTTGCTGAGCCACCTGCGCGAGTTCTACAGCGAGGCGGAAACGTCGCGCTCGGAGATGGAGTCGCTGGCAAGTTCGGCGGAGATGGCGGCTGAGAGCCTGCGACTGACTACACTTCGGTATCAGGCGGGAGAATCGACTGTGCTGGAGGTGGTGGATGCGCAGAATACGCTGACGCAGGCTCGCAACGCCTATGATGACGGGCAGGCGCGATATCGTATCTCCGTCGCGAACTTGCAAACCGTGACAGGAAACTTTTAAGACGAAATGGCCACAGACAGGACCGGCGGAGCTTGGAACTCAAATCGACGGCGCAATCACCCCATAGGCACGCTCTGGGGGCTGCCGCTCATCGCCGTGCTTTTCACAGGCGCTTGTTCATCCGATAAGGGCGACGCCGCGCCCGAGGTGACGGTGCAGGCGGCTCCGGTCGAGAAAACGACAATTCAGCACATGATCAGTGCGCAGGCAATTTTATTTCCCAGGCAGCAAGCGGCGATCGTGCCAAAGATCAGCGCGCCGGTGCAGAAATTCCTGGTAAAGCGCGGCAGTGCAGTCCGCGCGGGACAACTGCTTGCAGTCCTCGAGAACCGCGATCTCTCAGCGGCCGCCCAGGACAGCAAAGGCGCTTACGACCAGGCGCAGGCATCATACGAGACCACGACCGCCGCAGGACTACCCGAGGAGATTCGAAAAGCTGAAGCCGACGCGCAACAGTCGCAGGAAGCGCTCGACGCGCAGGAAAAAGTTTTTCAGAGCCGCCAGCAGCTCTTTGATCAGGGCGCGCTGCCCCGCAAGGAACTCGATCAGTCACGTGTCGATGTGACGCAGGCGCGCAATCAAAGTGCGATCGCGAAGAAACATCTGGAAGCGTTAATGGCCATCGGAAAGCAGCAAGAGCTGAAGGCCGCCGCCGGACAGTTGGAATCTGCGAAAGGGAAATTTCTGGGGGCGCAGGCGCAACTGGGTTACTCGGAGATTCGCAGCCCCATCGATGGCGTGGTTACAGACCGTCCACTCTACCCTGGGGAGATGGCTGCGGCAGGAACGCCGTTGCTCACGGTCATGGACGTCTCTTTCGTTATTGCCAAAGCACACATTCCCCAGGACGATGCCGCGGCGTTAAAGGTTGGGGACACAGGATCCGTGAGCGTTCCGGGGATCGCAGAGCCGATCGAAGGAAAAATCACGGTGGTGAGTCCGGCGCTCGACCCGAACAGCACAACGGTCGAGGTATGGCTCGAAGCGAAAAATCCGAAACACGAATTGAAGCCCGGAACGAGCGTTCAATTCTCGGTGACGGCGCAAACGGTTAAGGATGCGTTGGTGGTTCCCGCAACTTCTCTACTCACCGCTCCCGACGGATCTACCAGCGTGATGCTCGCAGGGGCAGATGGACTGGCACATCAAAAGGCAGTCAAACTCGGGATTCGCAATGGCGAAGATGTGCAGATCGTGGAAGGCCTAGCGCAGACAGACAAAGTAATCACCAGCGGTGCTTACGGACTTCCCGACAAGACGAAGATCAAGATCGAAGCCGCAGAAACACCTGCCGCGGGTCCCGATGAAAAATAGCTTTCACGGAGATCCCGCATGACCGCGCAGAGCGCGCCGGCCACGCCCTGGATCGCGCGACACTCCCGGCCCGTGATCTTTCTGATCCTCACTCTCACCCTGCTCGGGGCCTATCTCGCGTTCACTATTCCGGTCTCGGTGTTCCCATCGACGAACTTTCCGCGCATCCTGATCGCTGTCGACAACGGCGTGATGCCCATCGACCAGATGACGGTCACGGTCACGCGCCCCATCGAAGAGGCGGTAAACAGCGTCCCTGGATTGTTGACGGTGCGCTCCATTACCAGTCGCGGATCGGCGGAGGTGGATCTTTTCTTTCGTTGGAACGTCGACATGTTTCAGACGCTGCAATACGTGAACGCCGCTATCTCGCGCGTGCAGCCCGAGCTTCCAACCAGCGCCAAGATCGAGGCGCACCGTCTGACCTTCGCGGCCTTTCCCGTCATCGGCTACAGCATAACCTCCGACAGCATGCCGCAAACCAAGCTGTGGGAGATGGCGACTTATGAGATGAAGCCCCGGCTCAACCGTTTAGAAGGAGTTTCGACGGTGGTGGTGCAGGGAGGGCAGGAGCCGGAATTTCAAATCATGCCCGCTCCGGCAAAGCTTTTGACAGCTGGTGTAACGGTTTCAGACATTCTGGACGCGGTGCGGCGCACCAATCTCATCGACTCTCCCGGGTTGCTCGAGCAGAATCACCAACTGTATCTCGGGCTGGTCAACGGCCAGGTGCGAACTCCTGAAGAAATCGCCAATGCCGTTGTCAAAAGCACCGCAACTGGAATTCCTGTGCGCATTGGGGATGTGGCCAGTGTATCTCCGAGCGTGAAGCCTCTCTACACGGTTGTGACGGCGAATGGAAAGCCAGCCGTACTTTTGAATATCAATCGCCAGCCTGATGGCAACACGATGCAGGTGGCGCAAGAGGTTCACGACGAAATCGAGAGTATTCGGAAGACATTGTCTCCGGGGATTCACATCGAGCCCTTTTACGACCAGTCGATCATCGTCGGCGAATCGATGAAGAGTGTGCGCGATGCGATTCTGCTGGGGCTGATCCTGGCGTCGATCATCCTCGTCGTCTTTTTACGAGACTGGGGGACATCCCTCGTTGCGGGCCTGGTCATTCCCGTAACTGTCGCGGTCACATTCATTGCCTTGAAGGCGATGGGACAGACTTTCAACCTAATGACATTGGGAGGTTTGGCGGCCGCGGTGGGACTTGTCATTGACGACGCGATTGTCGTGGTGGAGAACATCGCGCTGCACAGAAGTCTGGGACAGTCCCCGGTGGAGGCGATCCGCCGAGCGTTGAAGGAAATCACTATCCCGCTGATCGGATCAACGATCACGCCTGTGGTGGTATTGCTCCCTCTCGTCGTCATTGACGGAGTCTACGGAGTCTTCTTCCGCGCCTTGGCGGTGACCATGACAGTATCGCTGCTCACGTCTCTCGCGCTTGCATTGAGCTGGACTCCGAACCTGAGCCAGTACTTCATCAAAGGGAAAAAGGAAGAGGGCGTGAAAGGCGGAGAGGATGCCCGCGGAATATCAGACAACTCAATCGAGATCAAGGATGATCGCAGTGAACAGGACGAAGCCAGAAAGCTGCTCGCCGCCGAAGAGAACCACCTCAGCGGATTTTTTCTGAGCGTTGTCAATTTCCATCAGCGATGGCTGCGGCGTGCACTCGAGCGGCCTATGATGCTCGCCATTTTCAGTGCGGCACTGATTGTTGTGTCTGCCATTTGTTTTAATTTCACCGACTCGGATCTATTGCCTGAAATGGACGAAGGCGGATTCGTCCTGGATTATTTGACGCCAGCCGGAAGTTCGCTCGCGGAGACGAACCGCATCGTGAGCCACATTGAAGCCATGTTGCGCGAAACGCCGGAGGTGGAGAGCACATCACGCCGAACGGGCCTGCAATTAGGTCTGGCGGCGGTGACAGAGGCCAACTCCGGGGACGTTCTCATCAAACTAAAACAAAAGCGTGACCGCAGCATCGACGAAATTATTGCCGAGGTCCGTGCCAAGATTAAGCGGGAAGAGCCGGCGGTCGATGTTGAGTTTACGCAGGTGCTGCAAGACATGATTGGGGACCTGACTTCAGCGCCTGAACCGGTGCAGATCAAGTTGTTCTCGCAGGATCCCAAGCTCCTCGAAGAATGGGCCCCGAAAGTAGCGGAGGGAATTGCAAAGATCGACGGCATTGTAGATGTGCTGAATGGAATCGATAACACGATCAGCGGACCTGCGGTGACGTTTCAGGTCGATCCCAGCGTGGCCGCGCGAGCGGGCTTCACAACAGAGGAGGTGGCGTTGGACGCTGCTGCGATTCTCGAGGGGGAACCGGCTCCGGCGCCAGTAGTAGCGAATGATCGTGCCTATACGCTCCGGGTTCGCTTTCCGGCAGCGAACCGCTCATCGCTTGATGCCATGCGCGATACGCTTCTTGTAAGCAGTTCCGGCCATACGGCGACTTTGGGCGCGCTTGCCGCCGTGGTCCAAAGCCCGGGACAGAATGAAGTGCGCCGTGAAAACTTGCAGCGCGACGTCGCGGTCACGGCGCGTCTCGAAGGCAAGGGCCTGGGCAGTGGAATGGCTGCGGTGAAAAAGGTAGTGTCCGACTTGCACCTCCCTGCCAGCATCCGGGTTGTTTATGGCGGACAGTACGAAGAGCAACAGCGCAATTTCCACGATCTGATGATTGTGTTAATCCTGGCGGTGCTCTTGCTCTTTATCGTATTGCTATTTGAGTTTGGAAGGTTTGCCGCGGCTCTGTCGATTCTCGCGTCGGCGCTTCTCTCGACCTCGGGAGTCTTCATTGCGCTGTTGATCACACGGACAACATTCAACATCTCCTCTTTCATGGGGATGATCATGGTCATCGGCATCGTGGCAAAGAACGGCATCCTTCTGCTCGATGCCGATCAAAGGATGCAGGGACTTGGCCTATCCGCGGAAGATGCCATGCTGCAGGCTGCGCGCCGCCGTTTACGGCCCATCGTGATGACGGCTCTGGCCACCGTGGCTGGCATGCTACCCCTGGCATTCGCATTAGGAGCCGGATCCCAGATGCTGCAGCCCCTGGCGATAGCAGTCATTGGCGGCGTCCTGATCTCGATGGTCCTGTCGCTGGTGATCACACCGGCGGTCCACTTTTACCTCAGTCGCGGAAAACATCAAGTCCGAACTCTTCCGGAGGCAGGGTAGAAAATTCTTGCAAATGTGCAGACTTCTGCGCCCTGAGACAGGAGAGTTTGGTTACTAAAGTGGAGGGGCATGTCCCGCGGACATCGGCTCCCACAGCAAGAAAGTTAGCAGGGTTGCCAGTTCGGAGTTAAACTATAGAGATAACAGAGGGTTCCTAGCCGAAGGGAAGCCCAAGGTGCTCGCATCCCCCCAATGTTTCAACCCCCAGATCGCCGGCCTTGGCCCTCCTATTGGCGCAGGACTTGCACTAGAATAGGCGCAATCCAGCGGGAATTCTGGACTGCTAGCCGCTAGGACGGCGTCCACTGGTGAAAAACAAAATCGTGTCCGAGGAGAAAAACAAGCCAGTCCTTGACGAGCAGACGCTCGGAAGGCTGCTGGAGGCTGCCTACGTTCTCCAGGAGCACAATCGAGAGCTGCGCGAACTCGAGCTCGGGCTTGACCTGAAGCGGGAAAAGATTGAGGCGCAAGATCGCGCCCACACTGCGCCGGCTCCGCCTGCGAAAGCTCGCGTTCCTCAACCTGCCGTTAACGCCGATTACACGCTTACCCTGGCTCAAATCGTAGCCACGCAGCACCAGATACAGATCCGCGATCTCGAATTGGACAATGCGATGTCGCTGGTCACTGAACGCGTGATGGAAATTGCGCGCGCGGCCGGGGCAGCGATCGGCGTGCTCGAAAGCAACAAGGTGCGTTACCAAACTTCCGCAGGACTGCACACGTTGAAAGTCGGAACGGAAGTTCGCAAGGAGAAGGCTTTGTGCCTGCCGTGCATTCGCGACGGTCAAGTGTTCCGCTGCGTCGATGTGAATCCGGAATTCCTCGTGGACACGGAAGAGTGCCGGCGCCGGGGAATTCAGTCAATCATCGCGGTTCCAATTTTCCACGAAGGCATCGCCGCTGGAGGACTTGAACTTTACTATTCGGAGCCGAGCGCATTTTCAGAGCAGGATGTGCACACCTGCCAATTGATGGCCGGCCTCGTGACGGAAGCTCTGGCGCGTAACGAGGAGCGCTCGTGGAAGCAATCTTTGGCCGATGAACGAGCCGCGGTTCTGGAAGCTATAGAAAAGATCAAGCCGAATGTTCCGGCGACAACCGAGAAGTTTCCACCCAAGCAGCAATCGTTCAAGTCTGCGGCTGCTGCGGCTCCGGGACGCGCTTACATCTGCCCGCAATGCGCCAACACGCTGGTCTCGGGCGAGCAATTCTGTGGACAGTGCGGCCTGCCCCGCGGCGGCGCAGTTCCTGCGATGCCACCTGCAAGCGCGGCGACGGAAGCGTTCTTGCGCGATTCCGTGGCCAACATATCTAAGACCCCGCCTGAGGATCTGGACCTGTTTTCACCGGTGACGATGTTCCCAGACAAGTACGCAGACGAGGCGGGTTTATCCCAGGTTGATGAGGCTTTTTCAAAATCGCTGAATGCTGACACAACTGAGTCATCGACCGCGGAACACGATGCAGACGCTCATCACGAAGCGGGCCAGAACGACTCCAGCGCAGACTCACTCCACGAAGAACTCGCGCTCATCGAAAAGGGGCATCTTTCCAAGTCTGCCGAAGAGGACGGTGCTTCGACTGCGTTAACTCCGTCGGCTCAGGGAAACTGGAACTCCGCTTCTTCGGCTCGCGATTTTCTCGAACAGATTGCGGGAGTTCAACAGCAAAGCGCGCTGGTACGCTTCTGGAATACGCGCCGCGGCGATATCTATCTTGCCGTCGCGGTGCTATTGGTCGCGTGTGTGATCCGCTTTGGCATCTGGTCCAATCATTCTGTTAGCGCAACGGGAACGCCCGCAACACCGAATGCGACCCATCGCAAGCCCGCTCCTACCCCCGACGCAGACCTTTCCGCGTTCGACCGAATGCTGATCTCCCTGGGGCTGGCGGACGCTCCGCAACCAGCCGAGGATAAAGGAAACCCATCGATTCGAGTGTGGGTGGATCTGCACACTGCGTTGTACTACTGTCCCGGCGCGGATCTTTACGGCAAGACATCAAAAGGCAAATATACGAACCAGCGCGACGCGCAACTGGATCAATTCGAACCCGCCTATCGCAAAGCCTGCGAGTGACCTTCCGATTCAATAGAAGTTGACAACCTCGGGACCACGGAGTGCAATCTTACCTGCCAAGGCCTCTAGAGGAAATTTTCGGTGTCCGAAAATTGTTCGCCCGGTTAAGTAGGTCGACGCCGGATAGGGCAGCATGAGGGGCCTCGGGGGTGGAAATGGCCGCAAATGATTCTCCAGTTGGTGTGACATGTCGCGTCTGTGGCCGCGACAACCCCGCAATTCATAAATTCTGCGGCTCGTGTGGGGCCTCTCTTGAACCGCAAGTTTCGCACAGCGATCCCGTTGTCAGGAAGCTCCACCTGGAGGATCGCTCCGCGTCGGGCGATTTCAGACCGGCTGCCCTATCCAATTCAGAATACGAACCGGCGCAGCGATCCGGGGCTCGAGAACAAGCTTCGCCTGAGACGTACGATTTGACGCTGCTGCGAAGTTTTGGATCCTCCGATGCTTTTGAAGAACCCTCTCCGCCATATCTGGTTTATGCGGCGATTATCCTGGCGATTGGGATTGCTGTCCTCGGGTTCATGGTGTGGCGGAGTTCGCAGCGGCAGAATGCGCAAGGCAATTCGCCGGCGCAGCCGGCCGCAACGCAACAGGAGCAGACGAACGCTACGGCAGATACTTCTGCGCCAAAAGCCGCAGCAAAACATGTTGCGCATGAGCAAAATCCAACACCTGATCGCGCCAAAAATACATCAGCACCTGCGGCCGACAAAGGCGCTACTAGCAAACCTTCGAACAGGATCCCTGTGGCTGCGATAACGCCGACCAGCAACTCGACTGGCACTGCGCGCGATAACGGAAGCGAGGAACTGGCGACGGCGCAGATTTATCTTGGTTTCAATGGGGGGACGCGCAACTCCGCAGAGGCGGCGAAGTGGTTATGGAAGTCGATCGCCAAGCATAACGGCCAAGCCACTCTTCTTCTCGCGGATCTGTACTTGAAGGGCGACGGGGTGTCGAAGAACTGCGATCAGGCGCGTGTTCTTTTGGATTCAGCTGCCCGCAAAGGCCTGCCGGGCGCCGGAGACCGGTTGAGAAATCTTCAGGCTTTCAATTGCCAGTAGTTGGGGAGACGCAGGAATGCGAACGCTCCGAGGCAGGGAGGCGCATCCCTGCCTCGCCGCAGAGAGAGTTACTGAGTTGCCAGCATTGAAGAGGGACGGCGAGACTCATACCAGAGGGCGAGTTCCACCCGATTCCACAGTCCGAGCTTGTCATAGATGACACGCAAATAATTTTTCACAACATGTTCAGTGGTTCCAATGGCCTCGGCGACTTCTTTATTCTTTAGGCCTTCGGCCACGAGTTCGATGACACGGTGTTCGCGTTCATTTGGGGTACGGTTCCCATAGCGTCCATTTGCAGACATGATTGCCTCCGGTACAACAGGGTCGCGAGTTTGACTCGCTTAATACCGCCGTTAATTCCAAAACGAAGAAACAGCCGGTTGAAATGGGCCTTTACAGTTCGCCGCGCCATCTTCAGCTGCGTAGCGATCTCGGCGTTGTCGCAACCTTGCAAAAGCAACTCTACGATCTGCTGTTCGCGCGGACCGAGCCGAACGGTCTGCTCACTCATCCCCGCCTCCCTGAAATTGTGATAGTGCCTTCGCCTGAGCAGGCAGATGGCTGACCTTTCCAAATGTCACAGCATCCACATTGCCATTTTGAGACAAAAAGTGTCTGTGACGAAGAAACATCCTTTTCCACAGGCACTTGCGCGGGATTGATGCCTCTCCGTGAATCAGCAGATGCAATCCGCAAAATAGTCGACCTGGTTCCTCGCTACCCAGTTGGCGTTCCTAAGATGCGTAAAACCATGCGTAAATGTTGGCTGAAAGCGGAAGAGCCTAAGAGAAACCGCGGGCAGACGGAATCATGACGACTTGCAAGTCGCTTTTGGCGGTCCGAAACATCGGATTTAAGATAAATCTTGAGAGTGACGCAGAGGATTTAGCAAAAGCGTTGGGGTCGGGCAAACACCTTAGACGAAACTTCCCGCGATGCGGTACTTTTTGGCACAAATTACACGATTTTCCTTGTCCTAATCGAGGATTCAGGATGAAGGTCGGTCTGTTTTGAACAAATTCCCACAGCCAGGCCGATAGAAAATTAAAATCTACTCGATCCGAAAAACTGAAACGTTGTTAAAGAATTCCACCACTGGGGAACGAAAAAATCATAGTGAATATTTTTTCATCAGGTGCCGGAACGAGCGATACGAAATTCCGAGCGCGTCTGCGGCTTTCGTCTGTACGCCTCCGTTTTGATTAAGCGCACTTTGCAACAGCGTGCGCTCAATGTTCGCGACATAGTTTTCCATTCCCACACCTTGAGGCAGCGTGAGGTCGCTGACGAGTTCGGGCAATCCGCCGCTTGCGGATGCAGCCGCTGCGCGAGTCTTCGGACGCTCGGCAGGAAGCTCGACGTGCAACTCATTTGTCATTTCCAGAGCGACGGCTCGTTCGACTGTGTTTTCCAACTGGCGCACGTTGCCGGGCCACTCATATCCGCAGAGTGAATCCAGCGACGGAGCATTCACACGCAAGATGCTGCGTCCTGCGGCACTCGCGTACTTCTTTAGGAAATGATTGACGAGAAGAGGTATATCTTCGCGGCGTTCGCGCAGCGGGGGTACGCGCACCGGAATCACATTCAGCCGGTAGTACAGATCCTCACGAAAGAGTCCTTCGGCGACCGCCTTGTCGAGTTCGCGGTTCGTCGCTGCGATAACGCGGACGTCAATGGAGATCTCGCTCGCACTTCCCACCGGGCGAACCGTCCGCTCCTGCAAAACGCGGAGCAGTTTTACCTGCATGGCGAGAGTCATCTCGCTGATCTCATCGAGGAAGATGGTACCGTCGTTGGCAACTTCGAAGAGGCCTCGCTTGTTCTGGTTGGCTCCCGTGAATGCACCTTTGACGTATCCAAACAGTTCGCTCTCAAGCAGCGTTTCCGGGAATGCGCCACAGTTCACAGAGACGAACGCCTCTGTGGCGCGCGGAGAGCAGACATGCACGGCGCGCGCGACCAGCTCTTTTCCGGTCCCGCTCTCGCCATGAACCAGGACGGTGCTGGCCGTGGAAGCAACCGTGCGAAGTGTATGCTTCAGCTTCTCCATCGCAGCGCTCGATCCGATGATGTTGTCGAGAGAGTTTCGCGTAGCAGCATCGCGGCGCAGAGCAAAGTTCTGCTTGCTCAGATTTAGTTTTTCCAGAGCGCGGTTGATCGCCAGCTTGATTTCATCGACCAAGCCGGGACTCTTGCGAATGTAATCGGTAGCTCCGCCGGCTTTCACGGCTTCGACGGCAGCTTCATAGTCGTCCACTGCGGTAATCAGGATCACGGCCGAATCGGGTGAGACGCGGTGCGCATGGCGCAGTACTTCGATGCCATCAATGTTCGGCATCTTGATGTCGGTGATAATGACGTCGTAGAGCGCGCCGTCAATCTTGTTCTTTGCCGTCTGGCCCGCCTGAACGGTTTCAACGCGATGACCTTCGCGGCGCAGGGAAATGTCCAGCATTTCACAGATTGAGCGCTCGTCGTCGCAGACGAGGATGTTAGCCACGTGCGCCTCCAGCAACTGCGTGAGCAGATGACGTAAGCAACCGATTTTTTTCGGTTGCAGGTGAATCGTTCCCGATGTGTCGTCCGGCGTCGAGCCGGCGCAGCCTGAGAACGAATGTTGTGCCCTGATCGGGCTTGGATCGCGCCCATACTTTGCCTTCATGCGCTTGCATGATTTGGTACACGATGGCCAGACCCAGGCCGGTGCCCCCTTCAAAATTCGACTGAAAGGGTTCGAAAATTTTCTCGACCTGTTGCGTGGTCATGCCCGAACCCGTATCAATGAAGCAGACCTGCCAATCGTCGCCAGTCGACTCGACAGTTGCGGTGAGAGTTCCGCCTTCTTTCATGGCGCGCACGGCGTTTTCGCAGAGGTTCCAGAAAACCTGCTTGAGCTTGTCGCCGTCGGCCATCGCGAAAGCGTCACGGGTCGTAAAGCAGCGTTCAATGGTGATGCCGGTCTTCTCAGCGACCATGCGGTGATCCATGAGCGTCAGCGTGTCTTCGACAAGTTGAATCAGATCGACTTTATCGAAGTGGTATTGCTTGGTACGCGAATAGGCAAGGAAATCGGTGATGATCGCATTTAAGCGTTGCGATTCGCGGGTCACGATATCGAGCAAGCGCCGGTGGTCTTCGTTCATTTCCGGAACCCCGGAAAGCATACTCACCGATCCTGCAATCGAAGTTAGTGGGTTGCGAATCTCGTGTGCAATTGCCGCTGCCAGACGTCCCACCGCGGCCAGCCGATCCTGCATCCGGACTTCACGCTCCAAACGCCGCACTTCCGTGAGGTCGTCAATCACATAGACGTATCCCAGGTTGTCGCGGTCAGGCACAGTGAGAGCGGTTACCCGCACGCGAAGAGTCTTGCGAAAGCGGTTGGGCGCGTCAAAACGCACTTCGGCGTAATCCTTCGATTCGACCGAGGGCAGGGAATCGACAAAAAGTTGATTCACGGGCTTGCCCAGCAATTCGGAAGGTGTGAGCTCGAGAAGCCGGTTGGCGGCCGCGTTGACCAGTGTAATCCGGCCATCCAAGCCGGTAGTGATGAGGCCGCTGCTGATGGAATGAATGATGTTTTCGTGGAGCGCCTGCAGATTCTCAAGCGCTCCGCTCGTGTCCTTCAGCTGAACGCCTACCTGCCGCAACTTCGCTGTAAGCAGGCCGGCGAGATACGCGACCCCTAAGAAGGCGAAAAGGTTGACGAAGATAATCGCCTGCAGCGCTTTCAACCCGGGATGCGTGGTGCTGTAGGAGGGAATGATCCCGTAGTAATTGAGTTCAAGGACCAGGCCGTAAAAAATGAATGCCAGCGCCGCGACTAAGTGGGCCCACGCCCGCGGCAGCAACACGCTGGCAACGATGATGACGAGGGGATACAGGAAGTTGAGCGAACTGTCCCAGCCCCCCGTCTCATGAATCACCAGGCTGACAAGAATGAGATCGGTGAGGACTTGCACCGCGGCCTGCACCCGGTGCTCATTCCACACAGACAACAACAGGACATAGAACAGCGAGATGCTGTACCAGCACAGAATTGTGCTGATGAATAACCGCACGGGCAACGGAGACGGACTGAAGTGCGAAATGGCCAGCTCGACGGCCAGCAACAGGGTCAGGATAAAGATCCGGACCCGTACCAGCCACACCAGCCAATTGCGCTCATCGAAAGTCGATTGCATTCCAGTCCGGGATTTCAGAGAGACACGTTGTAAGCATTTCGGGGTGTCGGGGTTTCAAAGTTTCGCGGACCTCTCCCCGAAACTTTGAAACCCTCGTTCCCTGAGACTTGCCTAGCCAGCCAGCTTGGCGATCATAGCGAACAGAGGCATATACAGTGAGATGACGATGCCGCCGACGCTCACACCCAAACATGCGATGATGACCGGTTCGAGCATGGCCAACATGTCCTTGGTGGCCGCGTCGACTTCTTCTTCGTAGAAGTCGGCAATCTTCTGTAGCATGGAGTCCATGGCGCCGGTAGCTTCGCCGACTCCAATCATCTGCGTCACCATGTTGGGAAAGACGCCGCACTCGCGCAGCGGATCAACGATAGTACGGCCTTCTTCAATGGCCTTGCGGACCTTCATCAGCGCTTCTTCCAGCACAGCGTTGCCTGAGGTGCGCGCCGTGATCGACAAACCTTCGAGAATCGGCACACCCGAAGTGATCAACGTGCCCAAGGTTCGGGTGAAGCGGCCGACAGCGATCTTGCGCAACAGCGATCCGATCACCGGGATGAACAACAGCATCTTGTCGAAGTAGTAGCGGCCACGGGGATGCTTGCGGATCTGCTTGACTCCGAAGAAGAGCGCAATTCCGCCGGCACCGACAACCCACCAGAAGGTTTGCACAAACGAACTCAATCCCATCACGATGCGGGTCGGAAGCGGCAGGGAAACACCTAATCCGGCAAATAGGTTGGCGAAGATCGGTACGACCCATTTGAGCAGCGCACCGACGATCAAGCCCGCCATGCCGACGACGGCCACGGGGTAAATCAACGCCGACTTCACGGCTGACTTCAAGCGCACCGCCTTTTCCACGTACACGGCAAGACGTTGCAGAATGATGTCAAGAATACCGCCGGTTTCGCCGGCCTCAATCATGTTGGTTGTAAGATCGTCGAATACGACCGGGTATTGCCGCATGGCGTTGGCGAGAGTGGCGCCGCCTTCGACCGTGGTCCGGACGCCGGTAAGAACCTTTTGAAAAGCCTGGTTCTCCTGGTTTGCGGCCAAAATTTCAAGACACTGGACCAGTGGCAGGCCGGCATCGATCATGACGGAAAATTGCCGGAAGAAGATCGCAATATCCTTGGTCGAAACCTTGCCCGAGCCGAAGGTGGGCAGGGAAAACTCCTTGCCCTTTTCGCGAATGGCGCCGGGTGTGATGCGCTCGCGCCGCAGCGCCTGCGCCAGCGATGCCTTGTTGGCGGCCATCCGCTCTCCGGAAATTTTCTGTCCCGACGCGTCTTTGCCTGAGAATGTAAAGACTGGCATGTTTTAGCTTCTCCTCACGATCGTTGCTGCCTGTGAATGCCTTGCTGGTTATTTCCTACTCGTTCGATTTCTGCCCCTCGCGTTAGTGCTTCGAGGGAGTGGCTCCGCGCGCCATTGAACTTCCGCCCGCTCCAGGGCGATTTGACAAGCTGGCACCGCGATTAATCATTTCCTGAAGTTCGTCTGTATTGCTGGAACGCGCCATAGCCGTTTCCAGCGTGATCTGCTTCTGGAAATAGGCGGTGGCGAGCGATTGATTGAACGTCTGCATTCCGAACTTTTCCTGCCCGGACTGCATCGACGAATAAATCTGGTGAATCTTGTCTTCGCGGATCAGGTTGCGAACCGCAGGGTTCGGCACCAGGATTTCCATAATCATGGCTCGGCCCTTGCCGTCGATCTTGGGCAGCAGGCTTTGGCACATGATCCCTTCCAGAACCAGCGACAACTGCGCCCGAATCTGCGGCTGCTGGTGGGCCGGGAAGACGTCGATGATACGGTTGATGGTCGAGGTAGCCGAGTTCGTGTGCAAGGTACCGAAGGTCAAGTGTCCGGTTTCCGCAATTCGCAGTGCGGATTCAATGGTTTCGAGATCGCGCATTTCGCCGATCAGCACCACATCTGGATCTTCACGAAGAGCGGCGCGCAGGGCGTCGGTAAAGCTCTTGGTGTCTGCGTGTAACTCGCGCTGGTTGACCAGACAGTTCTTGTTCATGTGAACGAATTCAATCGGGTCTTCGATGGTCAGAATGTGGTCGTGGCGCTCGCTGTTGATCTTGTCGATCATCGCAGCGAGAGTCGTCGACTTTCCCGAGCCCGTGGGACCGGTGACCAGAACCAACCCGCGAGGCTTGTCGCACATCTTGCTAACGACGGGTGCGAGGCCTAACTGGTTGAACGACTTAATCTCGAATGGAATCAAACGGAAGACGGCCGCGGTGGCGCCGCGCTGATTGAAGACGTTGGCGCGGAAGCGGGCTAGTCCTTTTAAGCCGAACGAGAAGTCGAGCTCCAGGCTCTCTTCAAAGCGATGCTTTTGAGAGTCAGTCATGACGCTGTAGGCCAGTTGCTTGGTCTCAGCGGGTGTCATTTGCGGCAAGTCGAGCGGCACCAAGTGGCCGTGCACGCGAATCTGCGGCGGCGAGTTGGTGGTGATGTGCAGATCGCTGCCGTTCATTTCCAGCATTCGCTTCAGCAAATCGCTTAACGACAAACCCATATGAAAAGTCCTTCCCTCTCGTGTTGGCTACAACGTTTTCGCTAGTGAATCGTTTCGCGTGCGACTTCTTCGAGCGTGGTCATTCCGGCCGCAACCTTGATCAGCCCGCTGCGGCGCAGCGTGATCATGCCGCGCTCGATGGCTTTCTTCTTTAATTCCACGGCGGAGGCGCCGACCAGAACCAGTTCGCGGATCTCATCGTCTACCTCCATCACTTCGTAAAGTCCGCAACGTCCCTTGTACCCCGTGTTGTTACAGACACTGCATCCCTTGCCCTTTTGGGCCTTCACGGTCTTTGATTCTTCAACGGTGAAGCCTGCGTCGATCAGCGCCTGCGGAGGTACGTCCATGGGCTCGATGCAATCCTTGCAAATACGCCGGATCAAGCGTTGGGCGACGATCATATGAACCGAGGTCGCCACCAGGAACGGTTCGATGCCCATGTTCATGAGACGAGTAATGGTCTCGGGCGCGCCGTTGGTGTGAAGCGTAGAGAGCACCAGGTGACCCGTGAGAGCTGCCTTGATGGCGATTTCGGCAGTTTCAAAGTCTCGAATTTCGCCGACGAGAATAATGTTGGGATCTTGCCGCAAGAACGATCGCAGGGCAGCGGCGAAGTTCAAGCCGATTTGCTCTTTCATCTGCACCTGGTTGACGCCGCCCAATTGGAATTCGACCGGATCTTCAGCGGTCATGATGTTGGTGTCAGGCTGGTTCAAGCGCGAGATCGCCGAATAGAGCGTGTTGGTCTTGCCCGATCCGGTCGGTCCGGTGACCAGCACCATGCCGTAGGGTTTAAGAATGGCTTTCTCGAATTTCACCAGCGACTCGGGCTCAAAGCCGAGCTTGGTCATGTCGAGGCGCAGGTTTTCTTTATCGAGCAAGCGGAGCACGATCTTTTCGCCCCACAGAGTCGGCAGCGTACTTACGCGGAAATCGAGTTGCTTCTTGCGGCCGCCGATGTTCATCTTCAGCATGATGCGGCCGTCTTGCGGCAGCCGCTTTTCGCTGATGTCGAGCTTCGACATGATCTTGAGGCGGGAAGTGATGGCGTCTTTGAGCTTCAGCGGCGGGGTCATAATCGACTGCAATACGCCGTCAATACGGAAGCGGACGCGGAATTCTTTCTCGTAAGGCTCGATGTGAATATCGCTGGCTCCGCGCTTTACGGCGTCTCCCAGGACAACGTTGACCAATTTGACGACCGGAGCCTCGTCGGCGGCTTTCTCCAGTTCCGCCAATTCCAATTGCTGTTCTTCCGATTGCAGTTCGACATCGTTCTCGTTCAGTTCCGACATCGACTGCATTACGGTCTCGAGATCTTCTTCCTTCGTCGCGCCGTAAGCCTTGTCGATCCCCAATAGAATCGAGCTTTCCGACGCCACTACCGGCTCGATGTTGAAGCCGGTCATGAACTTGATGTCGTCCATCGCGAAGACGTTCGTCGGATCGACCATCGCGATCGTCAATGACGCGCCTACGCGGCTCAGCGGAAGAATCTGGTAACGTTTTGCGGTCTCGAACGGGATCAGCTTGACCACAGCAGGGTCAATTTCAAAATAAGAAAGGTTGATGGCTGGAACGCCGTACTGGCGCGAGAGGAAGTTGGTGACGTCCTCATCGGTGAGGAAGCCGAGCTTTACCAGGGCGGAGCCCAGGCGGCAGCTCTGCTCCTTCTGCACCTTATTCGCTTGTTCCAACTGCTCTGGGGTAATGATCTTCTCTTTGACGAGAAGGTCACCCAGCCGTTGAGACATACGCAGATCTCCTAACCACGTGAATGGAACGTTTGCCTCGCATTCGCGGAGGCATGACGCAAACGGCCACCCCATTCATTGGGAGAGAAAGGTTGTTCGTTCGCGTTGACATAAATTGTCACCGCAACCGAGTAACCGCACCACTTACTTTGGTACTTGGACTCGGGAGAGGGTCGTATTTCCGGGGCGGGCTGCGCGGTAGACCATAGAAAATGCCCAGTTTTCGCGATTTTAGGAGTTGTTCTTGAATGCCGGTACATGCACTTCAGTAAGTTCCGGGCGGGGCTTTTGAATCCGATCTTTCGCGCTGGAATAGACTCGCTAAGAGGAATGTGATTCTTGACACGAGTCTCCGACGAATCGCAGTTGCGGGAGTATTTCAACACGCTCTATCGCGCGTGGGGAGCGCAGCATTGGTGGCCTGCAGAGACGCGGTTTGAAATGATCGTCGGAGCTTATCTCACGCAAAATACTGCATGGACGAACGTAGAGCTTGCTCTGGCAAAGCTTCGCGGAGCGCGACTACTCTCGGTCGAGGGGATTCGAAAGGTGAGGCTGTCGAAGCTGGAAACCTTGATTCGTTCTTCAGGATATTTCCGGCAGAAAGCTCGCCGGCTGAAAGTGTTCGTTGCTTTTCTTGATTCGCAATATGACGGATCACTGGATCGAATGTTCGCCGAACCGACCGCAAAGCTGCGAGAAGAATTGCTTCGTTTGAATGGCGTCGGCCCGGAGACTGCGGATTCGATCTTGCTGTATGCAGGAAACCATCCTGTCTTTGTGGTTGACGCTTACACGCGGCGCATTCTTGAGCGCCACGGTCTGGTCGATGCGAAAGAAGATTACGAAACGATACGTGAACTGTTTCAGCGTGCATTGGAGCCCGTCGCCAGCGAACAGCAACACTCCCACTTTGCACCCGCGCTCGAGTCCGGATTTCGTGGAGCCGCGCACCCTCCTTCGCCAATGAGTATGGCTCGCCGTACCGCGTTGGTCCAGGTTTACAACGAAATGCATGGACTGATCGTCGGCGTAGGCAAGCACTATTGTGGGAAAAGCCATCCGAAATGTGATCAGTGTCCTTTACAGCCATTTCTGCCAAGCGTTAAGTAAAACGCATGAGCAGAAATTTCTCGCTGTCATGCTGTCTCATCTTCTTGGCGGTTATTGCTGGTTCGGGGGCTTCGCCTCAATTTCCCACCAGCTTAAGGCAAGCTGCCGACATGCGGCACATGTTGATCGGCACCGCCGTTCGGCCATCGTTGTTTTCTGAAGGTGCCTACTCGCAAACCCTGGCTCGAGAATTCAACATGGTCGAAGCCGAGGACGCAATGAAGTGGTCGGTCCTTCGAAAAGAGCGCGGCGTCTTTCACTTTCGCGATGGAGATGAAGTTGTTCGATACGCGCAGGCGCACGCCATGAAAGTCCGCGGACATTGTCTCGTGTGGGATCATGACAATCCCGAGTGGCTCGTTCAGAGTGAATTCACGTCCGCAGAGTTGTCCGAATTGTTACAGGAACACATCCGCACGGTGATGGGACATTATGCGGCTCAAGTTTTCGCTTGGGATGTGATCAACGAAGCGCTGGACGAAAGCGGGCGCCTTAGAGACTCGCTGTGGTTCAACAAGCCGGGCATCGGGTTGTCGGAGAATGGACCAGAATATATTGCGCAGGTATTCCGCTGGGCCCATAGAGCCGATCCGCACGCTCTCCTCTTCTATAACGAGGCCGACGGAGAGGGACTAAATCGCAAGTCGGATGCGATTTATGCAATGGTCAAAGACTTTAAGCATAAGGGAGTTCCAATCGATGGCGTCGGCCTGCAGATGCACATCTCTTCGCTGCATGTCGACGCCGTCGGCGTAGCCGCCAACATTGCGCGGCTGACCGCTCTCGGTCTGCAAGTTCACATTACTGAACTGGATGTGTCGCTGCCTTTGGATTCGGCTGGGCAACCTTCAGGTCCCGATCTGGCGCGCCAAGCCGAGATTTATCGCGATATAGCGAGTGCGTGTGTACAGATTTCCGGCTGCACTGCAGTGCAGTCCTGGGGTTTTACTGACAAATACTCGTGGATCGGTTCCCATTCCCGGGGCGTCCGCGGTGCCGCCTTGCTGTTCGATAAGATTTACACGCCCAAGCCAGCGTACAGTGCGCTGAGAAGTGCGATTTCCAGCGGTAAACCCGAGCAAAACTAAGCGGATTTGCGGTCGGAAGGGTGACGACACAGTCACGTCCGTGAAGCGC
This sequence comes from uncultured Acidobacteriota bacterium, assembly GCA_963819455.1. Classification (GTDB taxonomy): domain Bacteria; phylum Acidobacteriota; class Terriglobia; order Terriglobales; family Acidobacteriaceae; genus Sulfotelmatobacter. Next base: position 678,611 of record CAWFWF010000001.1, on the reverse strand, counting down.
TCCCTTCATTCCGAGCATCTATAATGACCACATCCGGTGCTGGTGGGACGCGCCGAATATCAGCTGACGCGTGGCGCAAACGACTTCAACCCGAGCGGTGAAGACCTCGTATCGCAAACAGGTCATCATCGTCCTGTCTGTTTCCGTGTTCCTACTGCTTGCTATCCTGGTCTCCGAAACAGCGTTTGACCTGAAGTTCCTACACCCAGGCAACAATCAAGACATTATCGTCTTCGCAGCTCTCTCAGCCCTTATCTTCTTGCTGTTTGTGGCGCTGACGTTCGTCCTGATGCGGAATTTATTAAAGCTCTTTGCAGAGCGGCGTTTGGGCGTCCTTGGCTCGAAATTCCGAACCCGCATGGTGGCCGGCGCCCTATTGCTTTCGTCGCTACCGGTCATGGTGATGTATTGGTTCGCGTATGGCCTGATGAATCGTTCGATTGATAAATGGTTCTCGACGCCGGTGGAAGAGGTCCGGGCCGATACGCATGCCATGGCGTCGCTGCTTGCGGATTACGCGATGCAGAATGCTCGCGCCGAGGCGTTCGCAATTGCCTCGTCTCCAGAGATTGAGCGCGGCTTCTCAGGCCACGGATTTTCTGGCGTAGTCACCGAGTTCCAGCATCACGAATTGACTTTGCAGGGTGGATTCGCGATAGCGCTCCGGGACGGTAATGCTGAAGCAAGCTTCAATGCCCCGGCTGCCTGGCAGGTTTTGAAAAGCTCAATGCCGCTCTCCGATGCGGCGGCCGGGCATCCCGCCCAATTCAATTGGCAGAAAACGCAGTACACGGTAGGGAGCGCTCCCGTGCAGGGTGGAGGGGTGATCCTAGTGGCCATTCCATTGCCCAGCGGCTTCTCCCAGACGGTGCAACAGGTCGAGGCCAGTCAGGAACGTTACTACAACCTGGCGCGAGAGCGTAGAGTCGTGCGGCGAACATATATGGGTTTGCTGCTGCTGTTGACCATGATCGTACTGTTCGTAACGACATGGCTGGCTCTATTCCTTTCCAAGATTGTGACGCGACCTCTTTCGGCTCTGGCCGAAGCCACGCAGGAAATCTCGCGTGGACGCCTCGACTATCGCGTGGACGTCAACTCAGCCGATGAGATCGGCGATCTGGTCAGGTCGTTCAATCGGATGGCGGAAGATCTGGAAAGTAGCCGCCGACAGATCGAGGCTTCGAGTCGCGACTTGAGCGCAGCGAATGCCGAACTCGATCAACGCCGCAGGCAGATCGAAACGATCCTCGAGAGCATTCCCACCGGAGTTCTTTCGCTGGACGCGAACCGCCGGGTTTCGCATGTCAATCAGGCATTGTTGCGGATGTTTCATCCCGACGCCTCGCACGATGGTACTAAGCAGATCCTGCTCGGGGCTTCGCTGGAGGAATTGTTTCCGGCTGAGGTATTGGAAGATCTGGATCCGCTTCTGCGCCGCGGCGATCGCATGGGCATGACCACGAGCCAAATGGAGATGCAGTTGCCGCGCGTTTCGCTGAACGCCGCTGTAACGGTGGCCACGTTGCGCCATCAGGGCGAGCGTTCGGGATATGTAGTTGTATTTGAGGATCTCTCCGACTTGTTGAAAGCTCAGAAACAGGCCGCCTGGAGGGAAGTGGCGCGCCGGGTGGCGCATGAGATTAAGAATCCTCTGACTCCGATTGCGCTTTCCGCTGAACGAATTCAGCGCCAGTTGGGTCGCGCAACCCCCGAGGATCCTGCGGTCTATGGTGTGGTCCGGTCTAGCGCTGAGACCATCGCCGGAGCCGTCGAGACCGTGAGGCGCCTGGTTGACGAGTTCTCTACGCTTGCGCGCTTCCCCGTTGCCAAGCCCCAGCCCGCGGATATCAACGAAGTGATTGAGAATGCGCTCTCTATGTTCTATGGGAGGCTTGAAGGAATCGCTCTGCACAAATCGCTGGCACTCGATCTGCCTAAGGTTATGGCGGATGGTGAAGCGATTAAGCGGGCGGTGGCCAACCTTGTAGATAATGCGGCCGAAGCCTCTCAGGACTCTATTGTGCGCGAGATTGGAATCTCTACCGCGTTAGTCGCCAGTCGTGATGCGGTCGAGATCACTGTCGCCGACACCGGTCACGGCGTTACGCGCGAGCTTAAAGAAAAATTGTTCCTGCCGTATTTCTCCACCAAAAAACGCGGGACCGGTCTCGGCCTGTCGATTGTGAGCCGCATCATCGAAGATCATCACGGCTCGATTCGCGTGGAGAAAAACCATCCGGTGGGAACGCGGTTCATTATTGAGCTACCAGTCGTTGTCGAATCCACTCTAGAGCCCGTCATCCCTCAACATGCATAGCGTCCTGGTCGTAGACGATGAAGCGGGCATCCGAAACACCTTGGCAGGAATTCTTGCCGACGAGGGATATTCTCCAGCATCGGTAGAGAGCGGAGAGGCATGTCTCGATTTGCTCCGCAAGAGTGCGTGCGACGTCGTGCTGCTGGATATTTGGCTACCCGGAATGGACGGCCTCGAAACTCTCGAAAAGATTCGCGAGCTGGAGAATCCACCCGAGGTCATCATGATCTCCGGCCACGGCACCATTGAAACCGCCGTGCGCGCAACGAAACTTGGCGCCTACGATTTTCTGGAGAAGCCCCTTTCGCTGGAGAGAACGCTGATTGTCGTCAAGAACGCGATTGACGCGAAAAAGCTGCAGCGGGAAAATGTCGACCTCAAGAAGCAACTTCAGGCCAAAAGCGTCATCGTGGGAGACAGTATTCCGATGAAGGCGCTGCGACAGCAGATCGGCCTCATGGCGCCTACCAACGGGCGCGTGCTCATCTATGGTGAGTCAGGGACCGGGAAAGAATTGGTCGCTCACGCGATTCACGGGCAGAGTTTGCGAAAGAACGAAACCTTCGTCGAGGTCAATTGCGCGGCGATTCCTGAGGATCTGATTGAGAGCGAACTATTCGGACACTACCGCGGGTCTTTTCCCGGCGCTGCGGCCGACAAAGAAGGAAAGTTCCATCGCGCGCACGGGGGCACTCTCTTCCTTGACGAAGTCGGAGACATGAGCCTGAAGACGCAATCCAAAGTACTCCGAACGTTGGAAGAGCAGCGTTTTACCCCGGTCGGAAGTGAGAAGACGATTACGGTCGACGTCCGCGTGATTGCCTCAACGAACAAAGATCTTGAAGAAGAAATCGCGCGCGGAAATTTTCGTGAGGATCTTTTTTACCGGCTCAATGTAATCCCGTTTTTCGTGCCTGCGTTGCGTGAACGAAAAGAAGACATCCCGCAGCTAACCAGGCACTTCTTAAGGGAATTGGCTGCGATTTACGGACGGCGTCCGCGCGAGATTGCGGATGACGCTACCGACGTCCTAATGCGTTACACATGGCCGGGGAATGTGCGCGAGCTGCGGAACGTGATCGAGAGAATTGTGATCATGAATCCGACGACAACGCGCTATGAGTGCAAGCACCTGCCGCCTCTGGTTTATCGAGATGGAAGCCGGCGCGCGCCTAAGAGCGAGTTTTCAACGCTGCATCAGGCTCGCGATGCCTATGAGCGCGACTACATCCTGAAGAAATTGGACGAGACGCACGGCAATGTCACGCGCGCCGCTGAGGTGCTGGGCCTTGAGCGCAGTCATCTATATCGCAAAATGAAAACGCTCGGAATTGCGGCAAAAGAATAGAGCTGACGTGCTCGGCGAAAATATTTACTGATTAAGCGGAAGCAGGGCTTGGCACGCAGCTTCCGTTGCAATTCCACCGCCCACCGGCTGCACTCTCAATACAGCATCTTCAAATGAGCAGAAACTGCGAACACCAGTCTGGTTCGGCGTCAAGGGAGTTCCCGCGGCAAAGTACGAGGTCGCGGGAGTTCCGCCTGTTCCAGCGGATGTGAAGCTGTAACCGCTCTTATTTCCAGCAGCGAGCACGCTATCGATGAGGCAGCCATTCTCTTGCGAGGGTATGCAAGGGGAGAGCCCGCCGAGGTTGGTCAGCGCGGTTGCATAGCCGACCGTTGGGAATGAGGACATGTAAGTAATTTCCGCCGTATTGATCGTGCGCAGCGATGACACTGCGGACGATTCATTCGCCGCCATCCGTGCGCGCAACAGGTTCGGAATAGCGATCGCCGCAATGATCAGGATGATGGCAACGACGATTAAAAGTTCGATGAGGGAAAAGCCCTTAGCCTTGCGCATTGAATCTCCTCGAATTCGGCAGTCTCGGGCGGGTGAGCAGCGACTTGCGAATGCCTACCGCTTTACCATGTGAATCTCGGTGCCGTTCTTATGGAACTTCACTTCGTCCATCAATTGGTTGATCAGGAAGATCCCGCGCCCGTGGTTTGAATAGAGATTTTCTCCCACGGTGCAACTAGGAATACCTTTGGGATCGAAGCCATTTCCCGGATCCCGGACGATGATCAGCACGCCGCGTTGTTCGTCGCAGGCGACCAGGCATTCGACAACTTTTGTGGGATCTTCTTTCGCGCCATGGACCACGGCGTTTGCCAGGGCTTCCTGTAGTGCAAGTTCGATGGCATCTTCCTTACCGTCCACACACTTCATCGCACGGACTGAGTCCATCACTTGGGTAACGACCGGGTCTACGGCCTCTCGACTGGCGGCGAGAGTAACTCGCACACGCAAGTCCAGCTTTTCAGGATCGAAGTCGTGCTCGGGAAGGTGCTCATCGGAGGAATCGCCAGCTGCCATGGTTCGCTCGTCCTGCCTTCCTGCCTTGGTTCGTCCCTCAATTTTAGTGGTGCTGGTTGAAATGGGCAATGGCAGCCTCGTTTGAGGCGGTGCCTAAGATATCACAATCTATCATTCACTGCGGATCGCGTTGTCCGAGGAGTCGCCATCAGACGGCCGATTCGCCTGCACCATCATCCGGTTTTCTAGCTGTCGACGCCAATCGAGTTCCTCGATGAAACGACGCGAATCTCGCCAGCCCGGCTCCGCCTTAACATAGAGTTCCAGATACACTTTTGTGCCCAACATTCGTTCCATCTGCAGACGCGCCGACGTTCCGATCTTTTTGAGCATCTTCCCGCCCTTGCCGACGAGAATGCCTTTCTGTCCATCTCGTTCGCAATAGATTGTCGCGGCAATCCGCGTGAGTCGTTTGCCTTCCTCGAAGTTTTCAATCATCACCGTGGTGGCATAGGGAATTTCCTCGCTTGTATTTAACAGCACCTGCTCGCGGATAATCTCCGCGGCCATGAACCGCGCGGGTTGATCGGTAATCTGATCTTCGGGGAAATAGGCAGGACCGGCGGGAAGAGACGAAATCACTTTGTCCAAGAGTAGCTCAAGCCCGTTGCGTTTCAGGGCGGAAATTGGAATCACTTCGGCGAAGTCGTAAAGCTTGCGGTACTCCTCAATGACCGGTAGCAGCTTAGCCTTTTCGCGAATGCGGTCAACCTTGTTGAGAATGAGGAACGCTTTCATACCCGTGCGCCGGATCAAATCGAGCGCGAACCCGTCTCGCGGATCGATCTTGTGCGTAACGTCCATGATGACGAGCACAAGATCGCAGCCCTCCAAGGCTTCGCGCACCTCCACCATCATCTTGCGCCCCAGGGAACTGTCCGGCTTGTGAACGCCGGGGGTGTCAACCAGAACAATCTGTCCCCCGCCTTTGCCTTTTTGCTTCGGGATGTGAATGATCCCCTGTATGCGGTTGCGCGTGGTCTGCGGCTTGGGCGAGATGATCGCCAGCTTCTCGCCAACCAGCGCGTTAAGCAGGGTGGACTTGCCCGCATTTGGGCGTCCTAGAATACAAACGAAACCGGAACGAAATGGCATAAGTAAAGCTTCTAGTTACGAGCTTCTAGCTCCTGGGAACACACTTAACCGTACAACTTCATCTTAGGCTACTTTGCGAAAGAGCGTAGGGATGAGACGACTTCGTTGCGATTGAGTCTGAGAGCTGATAGCTGAGAGCAGTTCTAAATCAGCTTCATTTGCTGCGGCTGTACCGCAGTTACACGAACACGTTCGATCTTGCGATCGGTCGATTCCAGGACTTCGAAACGCAAGCCGTCTTCCTCAACAATCTCACCCTTGTGAGGAATTCTCCCGGCCAACTCGCTGACGAGACCAGCGATGGTTGCCGAATCTTTTCCTTCCGGTTTGGCGCCGAAAAGTTCGGTAAGGCGATCCAAATCCATACCGCCGGAAACAACGAAGGAGCGTTCGCTTTCGCGCACGATTTCTGGCTTGTCGCGATCGTCTCGAATCTCGCCGACGATTTCCTCGACCAAGTCCTCGATTGTGACCAGACCAGCGACTCCTCCGTACTCGTCGACCACGATCGCCATGCGGATGTTTTGTTTCTGCATCTCGCGCAGCAGATCGCTTCCCAACTTGCTCTCGGGGACGAAATAGACATCGCGACGCATGATGGTGTCGAGCGTGCGCGCCCGCGCCTCACTGTCCGGAACCTGCAGCACGTCCTGCGCGTAAACGATCCCCTTGATGCTGTGCACGTTGCCTTCGTACACGGGAACGCGCGAATAATGCTTCGGGCGCAGCATTTCAATGAACCGCTCAACTGTCGTGTCTACAGGCACCGCGAACATTGCGGGACGGGGTTTCATGGCCTCGCGCACCGTCTTGCCGCTGAATTCGACCACGGACTGAATCAGGTCGCGATCGCCCTCCTGAATGATGCCCTCTTCCTGCCCGGCCTCGATGAGCGCGTCGACGGCCTCCGACGGAGTTTCTGGCTGCCCCGTCGTGTTGTCGTCGGTAAGAGATGCGACCGACTGAAGGAACCCGAGGACGATGGTCAGGGGCATGACGACGTAAATCAAGATCTTCAATAACGGCGTCCAGCGAATCAGCCATCCACCCTTGGTACGAGAAAAGAAAACATAAGGCAGGAAGCGGTTGCACAGAACTACGATCAGGAGCAATGCGATCGTAGCCTGCAGTATCGAATAGATGTTCCAGTACGGATCGCTGAATAGAAAATATCCGACAAGTAGGGCGATTGCGGCGGTCGTGCACTGAGTCAGAACCGCCATCGAAAGGGAAGCACGCGAGCGGCTTACGCCGAGTTTCGGTTCGATCCCGTGCTCAAATGTGTCGATGTTGTCCTGAAAATCACGGGAGAGAAACTTGCCGGCTTCCTGGTAGACGCGATCGACATAGGAGACGAGCGTCAGCAGAGCGATTAGTAGAAAAAGTGCGAAGGCAACGGCAAACGTCATGCCTTTTTCTGCGCCCTCCTCGCGTATTCATTGCGGTCGGCGCGCTTCGCCTCCGCAGGCGCGGCTTGAGTCCGTTCAATCAATGCTACAGGCAGCCTCAGTTTCTGGCGCAAAACTGCTTCCTTCCGCGCCATCTCTCCATTATCGCGCTCATGGTCGAAGCCTGCCAGATGGAGTATCCCGTGGAGTACAAGAATCTTCACCTCCGTGGCAGCCGGGTGGCCCAGCCGGACTGCATTCTGTAAGGCGATGTCGGCGGAGATTGCAATTTCTCCCGCCAACTCGACCGGTTTACCATTTCGCCGAACGGGCAAGTCCGAGGGAAACGACAGAACGTCGGTAGGGATGTTCTTGCCGCGGAAGCGCGAATTCAGCGAGCGCATCTCGGCGCTTGTGGTGATCAGGACATTGACTGCGCCGGAAAGTGCAGCTGCCTTTCGAGCGCGCGAGATAAATCTCGTTAGGCCGTCTTCGCTGACTCCAACGATCTTCTTCTGGCAGATCACCAAGCGCTGCACTCCGTTGCAGAAGTTCGACAACAATCTTGAAGCTGAAATGAAAAAAGGGCCGGTGTCTGGCCCTCATCTCGGGAAACGAGAATATTCTATTCGGACTGTTCCACGCGAGCGCTGCTAGCCCCTGGCATAGGATGCGCGTTCGCTGCCTCGGCGTGGCGAGGTTCGGCCAGCAGCAGCATCTGCTGCTCGCTGGCGCGTGTCTTGTGCTCGTCATAAGCGCGCACGATGCGCTGCACAAGTTGGTGTCGAACGACGTCAGTTTCGTCGAACTGGACGAACGCGATTCCCTCGACGCCCTTCAAGACGTCCATGGCCTCGAGCAATCCGCTACGGCGGGCATTGGGCAAATCGATCTGGGTCACGTCCCCGGTGATGACCGCTTTGGAATTAAATCCAAGGCGCGTTACAAACATTTTCATCTGTTCCGATGTCGTGTTCTGGGCCTCATCGAGAATCACAAACGAATCGTTCAATGTGCGTCCGCGCATGAAAGCGATAGGAGCGATCTCGATCACATTCTTTTCGAGAAAGCGGTCGACCTTTTCCGGATCAAGCATGTCATAGAGCGCGTCATATAGCGGACGCAAATATGGGTCGATCTTGTCCTGAAGCGTGCCGGGCAAAAATCCCAGTCGCTCGCCGGCCTCAACCGCTGGCCGCGCTAAAATGATCCGATTGACCCGCTTGCTCAGCAGCGCGGAGATGGCCATGGCCACCGCCAAATACGTCTTACCAGTGCCGGCCGGGCCGATTCCGAACACCATGTCATTTTTCTCGATCGTCTCGAGATATCGGCGTTGATTGCCACTCTTCGGTTGCACGGTGCGGCGTCCCAGAGAGCGCTGTTTTCCCGCGTCGGCCAAGCCGCGGAGCGTGGAGTTAGGATCAGTCGTGAGCACCCGAAGCATGCTGTTGAGGTCGCCGTTGCTGAACGTGTGTCCCGATCGCTGCAAACTCTCGTAGTCCGTGAACACTTGTGCGGCGCGTGCAACATCCCGCTCCGCCCCTTCGAGTTCAATCGCATTCGAGCGCAGATTGATGGTGACGTTCAGGCCGTCTTCAAGCACTCGGACGTTCTCGTCGCGCGTGCCAAACAACGTTTCGATGTTGGGAGTAACCCCGATGCTTTTCTTCATTCGGATTGCTTTAAGATGGTGTTCGTTCTGCCTGCAGGCACCGGTTTGAGCGAAACTGGAAGGTCCATGCCAGAGCGCGCACACCGTCGTGAGCTCGGAATTGCTGACAAAACAGGACTTTGCTCGGAGACGGGACGAATCGGGATCTTCGCGCCCACAAGGGGAACGACAACCATTGAATTTAAGCGTACCCCGGTTCCGACGGGTGCGTCAATGGGAGCAGAATTTCACGCGGATGGAGGTTGAGCATCGCCCGCGGAGGCAGGTACGGCTCTCGTGCTCGCCCAATTGCGTAATGCTTCGATCTCCTCGGCCCGCGTAGTGGACAAAGGAACGGTTTGGGATAAGGCGTCAAGAAGCAGTTGCGTTGCCAGTGGTGTTTTTCCGGAATAAGCCGCGTACATTGCCCCTTGGACCGCTGCATCGATCTCGGCTCCGGAATATCCTTTGGCCGCGGTGGCCAGCCTGTCTAAGTCGAAGTCAGAGGGATTCCGTTTGCGTTTTGCGATCTGGATCGAGAAGATTTGTTTCCGCTCCGCTTGATTGGGGAGATCGACGAAAAACAGCTCGTCGAAACGGCCTTTGCGAATCAGTTCCGGAGGAAGCACGGTGACGTTGTTGCAAGTCGCCGCGACGAAAACGGGCGCTTTGCGGTCTTGCATCCACGAAAGGAACGAAGCTAGCAGTCGCGAGGAAACTCCGGCATCGGCTGAAGCGGAATCCGGTCCACTGCCGGCGAAGACTTTTTCCAGTTCGTCGATCCACAAGATGCACGGAGCCAAGCCTTCCGCCACCTGAAAGACTTTTCGGATACGCTTTTCGGTCTCGCCAATGTACTTGTCGTAGACCGCCGAGGTGTCAAACTTGACCAGAGGAAGTTTCCATTCGCCAGCGACCGCCCGTGCGCACAGAGATTTGCCGCAGCCTTGAACACCAAGGACGATCATGCCGCGAGGAGGCTCCAAGCCGAATTCCCGGGCGCCGTCTTCCCACGCTCCCCGGCGCTGCGCCAGCCAGCGTTTGAGATTCTCCAGGCCGCCGACCGCAGCCATGTTGTCCGAAGCCTCAATGAACTCCAGCATTCCCGAGTGCCTCAGCAATTGCTTCTTTGCCTCGATAACGTCAGTGATTGTTTCGGGGCAGAGTGCGTAGCGCGTGACCAGCGCTTGAGACACGGCGCGCTCGGCCTCTTCTTCTGTGAGGCCGCGCAAGTTAGTTGACATTGCATCCACGCCGGCCGCGTCAAGCTGCAGTTTTAGCGAATATGTCTTCGACAGGCGGGTGAAGGTGTCATGCACAATTTCCCGCAGTCGGTCGCGATCGGGAAGCGGAAGATCGAAATACTCCACCAGCTTCGTCAGTTCCGCGGGAACTGCGAGTTCAGGGGCGGTGATAATTACAGTTCGGCGATTAGCGGAAAACTTTTGGCCGACGTCGCGCAACCGCCGGATTACGACCGGGTCGTCGATATGGCGATGAAAGTCCTTTAGGATAAAAACGGCTTCAACCGTCATCGATTCCATATTCGCCAGCGCTTGGACGGGTTCACGGGTGTTGTAAATCGAACTTGGGGGTGCAGTGGCTGCGCCTTCCGGTACGCCGGAGGACATGATGGAGCGCATTAAGCGGTCGGCTTCACCGCCGCCGGGGCTCAGCGGACCCCTCGAACCCGGAGCGCGGCTGCCTTGATTCCACGTTGTGGCTTGATCGATGCGGGCCTGCAGCGGATTTTTCGGACCCTCGATCGGAGCATTCGATCCGGATCGCACGAGGCCGTCGGCGATGCTCCATTCAAAGGTGGCCATGTTCAGCGAGGAGCACGCCGCCCGCACCATGGCGACGGCACGCATCTCTTCGGATGTTTCCATCACGATAATGGGCGTCGACGAGTTGATCAGGACCTTGAGGCGATCGATGGTGTCCGTCATGATGATCGTATCTCGCGCTGGGCAAGCCTTACCAGGCTGTCCGCAAGGGATCGAAAAGCGTCTGCGGGCTATCCCGGCGCGGTCGGTTCCTTCGTACAACTGTTTGACCGGTCGAGACTTGCTCCCCTATAATAAGTAATTCGGACCCACCCGAATATCTCTCTAAGCAAACGAAGGTAATAAAGCAGACATGGCAAACCATCTTTCAGCGCTGAAGCGCGCCCGCCAGACCGAACGCCGTACCGCGCGCAATCGCGCCAACACTTCCAGCCTGCGCACCCAGTTGCGCGATCTACGCGAAGCCATTGCGAAGGGCGACAAGGCCGCTGCCGAGCAGGTCTATCGCAAGACCGTTTCGGCCCTCGACAAGGCCATCCAAAAGGGAACGTTGCACGTGCAATACAGCGGCTCGCTACAAGTCCCGGCTCGGAAAGCGCGTCAGTGCGGTAAAGTAACTCCGTCCAATTCAGACTTTTAGGGCAGACCCGTCACCGGGTCTGCTTTTTGTTTTGTCTGCGGCTCTATACGGGTAGTTGTTCTTGCATCCAGCCCGGAGCTTCGAGCTTCGGTTCAGTCGTAAGGTCCAGAACCAGACGCTCCAGAACCATCCTCTTGCTGACGGGATTGGATCGTAAAGCCAAGTCGGCTTTCGCCACCAGGCGGATCGCCCGCGTCAATTCGCGCCGATTCTTGTAGCGGCGAGCCTGCTTGATGATGTCGTCTGCGGCAAATGGTGGCACGCGGAAGCCCTGCCACAGCGCGGCCCATAACATGCGCTGGTCCCGAACGTTGCGCTCGAGGATTACCAGCATCTGCCGGAAGGTCTTCGCCAGCATGTAAACGTGGCCAATGGCGGCTTCCTCGCCATCGCCGGACGAGAGAATCGCATCGAGAATTTCCAGCGCTCGCACGCGCTCTTTGCCGGAGATGGCGTCTGTCAACTCGTACAGGGAGCGCTGTTTGGCTGCCAGCACCATGGTTTCCACGTCGCCCAGGGTGATGCGCTTCTTGTCGCCGACGTAAAGAATCAGCTTCTCCAGTTCATTCGAGATCATCATCATGTCGCCGCCGAGGGCGTCCACCAACTCGCGGGCTCCGTCGGCCTCGATCTTCACCCCGCGTCCCGTGCAGTAGTCGCTGATCCAGCGAACGGCCTCGCCTTCCTCGACGCGCGCCAGTTCCACGATGCCGCAATACTGGCCCATCGTCTCGCGGATGCGCTGGTAACGTTCCTTGTCTTGCATTTCCATCTTGCGGACGTCGGCGGGAATGCTGATGTGGTCGGCAACGAAAACGATCATCGCGTCGGGATTCGGATTGTTGCAGTAATCCTCGATGGCGGCGAGCTTTTCTTCATTCGATCCGCGCCCAAAAAGATTCTTCACCCCGCGTACGAAGAACACCTGAAAGGGAGCCATGAGCGATGGAGTGCGGGCGCGGTCGAGCACCTCGGCCAGGTCATTTTCCGAAAGATCGAATTCAAAGATACTGAAGTCGCGGAGGTCAGCTGGAACAAGGTGTTCGAGGATTGCATCGCGAAAGCGCTTGCGGAAGAAAGCTTCGTCGCCTACGAAAACATACGCCGCGCGCATCTTGCGCGACTCCAGTTCAAGAACGAAGCGTTCGGCTTGGGCAAATGCTTTCATTAAGCGGGCATGGCCTGACTGGCTTTTAGAAATCTAGCATCCGAAAAGAGGTTCGCATAGTAACCCGGCCATCTCCGCCTCGGAAGGGCTGCGCTCCAGCTCGGATAGTCGCTTCTTCGCAGAACAACTACAGCTTATTCAGGAACTGCACAATTTCCGGGGAGTTCCAATCGATGGCGCCGACGAACTTGCGGCGCAGCACGCCCTCACGATCGATGATGTAGGTTTCCGGCCAACCGGTCGTGCCATAGATCGTCGAGACTTTCTGCTCGGGATCGCGCACCGTCAAAAAGTTAATGCCATGCTGCTTCAGAAAGCGGTGATAGGCATCGTTGTCCACGTCAATGCTGATGCCGACGACCACTATGCCGTGCGAGCGCATGCGATCCTGCATGTTCATCAGGGACGGAAGCTCTTCCAGGCAAGGCGGACACCAAGTCGCCCAGAAGTTCAGGACCACGACCTGGCCGCGAAATTGATTCAGCGCCACTTTCCGGTCGGCATCCTGCACGGCGAAATCTTTCGCAGGATTTCCAATGTGTGAAGGCCTCGATCCGCCGTAGCAGCCGAGAGTCGCTAGCAATGCCGACAGAACAAGAGAAAGAAGAAGTCGCTTCACGTCAGAAACCCTCCAAAATATTGGACACCAGGGTCCGAGCGAAATCCTGTGACAGGCGCCGGAACGCCGGTGAGTCTTCTTCGAAGAAGCTGGAAAGATCCTGCGAGACTTCATACTGCTCGCGAAAAAGGTATGCCGGATTCTGATAGAGCACTTTGCCATGCCGATCCGTCAGCGAAACCTTCATGCTGACCACGATCAATACGCTGGCTGCGCGTCCCGTAGAGGTGTCATAGGCAAGGGGAGAGGCCGCAGTCGAGAGCACCGTCCCATTTAGAGTAGCGTCTGCGTCATCGCCAGTGGCATTCACAATGTGATATCGGGTGCGGGTCGTGAACTCGCGCACGACCGAAGAGGTGAGCATCTGCTCGATGCGATAGGTCAGTGTTTCATTCTTGAAGCCCGGAACCGCGATCGTTTTCACGTCCGGCGGCAGCTGGGCCACGTGGCCGGCGGTGTGATATCCGCAGGCAACACTGAAAAGCAAAGGCAGCGCGGCAGTCACCAGGAATAGCCGCGAGCCGAGGCTCATTGGATTTTTCCTGTCGGTCTGGTGGCGCTCATGCTCTCAGCACATTCGACGGCGGTCACGGCCGCGATGCGCAGGTTGTCAGTGGTGGCCCACAACCACGCCGCATTCGGCTGAGAGGCGTCGGCTCGCACAGCAAGCTGAATGTCAGGCTGTCCAGCCGCGCTGACATTGGTCGGAGACTCTTCTTCCGGCCTGGAGACAACTACATGATCGCCAGCTAGCGCCTGTGACAGCGCCTGGATATCGGCAGGCTGATCCATCTCCAGATGCACCGCAAGAGCATGACCATGAAAGATAGGAGCCTGCAAAAGGAGCAGGGAAGGCTCTGGCGCATCGTTTCCGGTGATCTTGCGATAGTGGCTCAGGATGCGGCCTTCGACGGAAGCGAGGCCGGGTTCGGCTTTTTCTCCGTATCGCGCGACCATGTTGAAGGCGATCTGCACGTCAAAGACATCTTTCGGCAGCGGCTGAAACGAGAGCAGATTGACCGTCTGCTGATGCAACTCGTCCATGCCGCGCTGGCCATGTTCGGAGGCCGGTTCGAAAATCGTCGCGGCGGCGCGGCGAATCGCTCCAGCCTTTTTCGCACGAAATAGGAGCAGCGCTAACGTGACTGCGACGGGATGTGCTGTGATGCATGGTCCCGGTTGAAGGTCTGGAGGGGCAACTTGTCCCCGTTCGCGTTCGATCCACAAAGAGCGCACGGTGGCGCCAGCTTCACTCTCAATAGCGGCCGAGAGATCGATGATGGCGCTGCCAGCATCGCGAGCATCCTTCCAACTCTTGCGTGTACTTGGCTGATCCCCCGCGAAAAAGGTGAAATCCACGTTCTCGAATTGATCGGCACGGACTCGCTGGATGAAGCTGATCTCGTCGCCCATCGACTCTAGCTGTCCCATGGATTCGTCATCATCCAGCAGGCGAATATCGGCGGCGGGGAAGTTGCGCTCATTGAGCATCTCTGCAACTTCTTTCCCCCTGAGTGAAGCGGCACCCACAATCGCTGCTCGGTAAAGCTTGCCACGCACGACGACCGGCTGCGGAGTGGATGTCAATTTCGAAGAGTCGCTCATGGGGCTGGCGACGCCTCCTTGTACGTCGGAGGAGGTGGATCGGGACGTCGGCGGAAAATCCATTGCAGCCGCCAGAACACGCCTGAAATCATGTAAAGCAGCGCAATCCCGAACAGCATTTGACGCGAGTAGGAATAAATCGAACCGAAAACTGCTGCCAGCACCACGATCAGTCGGAAGGGGTGGCGCGAACCGAAATCTATGTCCTTGAAGCTGTAGAAACGCCATGTGCTGACCATCAGATAGCCAACCGTTGTAACCATCGCCGACCATGCCAAAGCGGTGTAAGGAGAGCCCAGCGGTTCTCCGGCTTCAAAATGCACGACAGCAGCGATTACTCCCGCACCTGCGGGAATCGGCATCCCGACGAAGTATTTCTTTCCCGGACGTCCGGGATTCGAGGGCTGAGGATTTGAGCTGATATTAAAGCGCGCCAGACGGCTCGCCCCAGCGATGAGGAAAAGGAAGCTGGCAATCGCTCCGAGTTGCGTAAGCTTGATGTGCCATTGTCCCTGCGCCAGCAGGACCGGCGGCATGAGATGGAATCCCCACGTCCATGCAAGCAAGGCAGGTGCGATGCCAAACGTGATGACGTCCGCCAGCGAATCAAGTTCACGGCCAAAGTCACTGGTGGTACCCGTCATGCGCGCGATGCGGCCATCGAGTCCGTCAAAGAGGACCGCAAAGCCGATTGCTTTTGCTGAATTGTTTAGGTGTCCGAACTCTGCGGCCGATGCGTGCATCACCTCCAGGATCGCGTAAAAACCCAGTGCCATGTTGGCCGTCGTAAAAAGCGAAGGAAGGATGTACATCCCTTTGCTTTGCCTGCGCCGCGGCCTTGCCATCGCTTCGCTCATGGCTGATCCTTCTGGCCTCTCGCCACACTTCCGGCAAGGACCTGTCCTATGCGTGGCGAGACATGGCCCAGGACACTGGAACCACCTTTTACGTGATCCCCGACTTTCACAGTGACCTGAGCTGAAGCGTCCATCAAGACGTCCACGCGCGAGCCAAACTTGATCAGTCCGACGCGCTGGCCGCGTTCCAGGCGGTCGCCGATCTTGTGATTGAAAACGATGCGGCGCGCCAAAAGTCCCGCAATCTGCTTGAAGACGACGGTCTGGCCATCCCCCTCGACGGTGACTATGTTTTGTTCGTTCAGTTCCGCCGAGGCGGCGTTCATCGCGTTGAGATACTTTCCTCGCTGGTAACGCACATCGCGAATCACTCCGCTGATCGGGGATCGGTTCACATGAACGTTGAAGACATTGAGGAAGATGCTGATTCGCAGTTGATTACCGTCACCCCCCGCGATTATCGAGACATCAGTGATTTTTCCATCGCCGGGGGAAACCACGGCGGTTTCGTCCGCGGGAATGGATCGTTCGGGATCGCGAAAAAACCAGAGAAAAAAGAACGCGAGCAGCGCAGGAATGATTGCCCAGAGGGGACTCGTCAGCCATCCGATGAGGATACCGGCGGCAATCAGCGGCAGCGCGTAATAGTAACCATCACGAACCATGGGGAGGTTTTCTAATTATATATTCCGCGCCGGACACACGCTTGCATGCCGAAACCCTGTAAGTATAAATAGAAAAAGGCGCTCAATCGCGCCTTGTGGAAGATACATCTCTCCCTCGGCGGCAACGCCGCCAAGGTACCGCCGGAACTTTCTTAGGCTACGTTTACGCCGTATTGCAGCCGATACTCGCGCTCGATAGATTCCATCTGATCCTTTAGGCGGAGTTTCAGCTTTTTCAGACGGACTTCTTCCAGCTTTTCGTCTTCGCTGAGATAACGTTTTTGGGTGAGTATTTCGAGGCGTTCTGAGTATTGCGTGTGTTCCTGAGCGAGTTTGCGGAATTCGTCGTGTGTGTTCAGGAGTTGATCCTTCGAAGTCAGCATCCAGCAGACCTCCAACCGGGATATAGGCTCACGGTAGCACAGCGGGTATATGCGGGCAATGCCAAAAAAACGGTGCAACGGTTCTGTACGGAAGCCGCCCAGTCTCAGGATGAGAACGCTTTAGCGCAGGTCAAGGCGATAGATGATGGCATCTTCCAAAGGGTTGGCATAATAGGACTTGCGCCGCCCAACCTGTTGGAAACCAGCGCTTTCGTAGAGCGCGCGAGCGGCCTGGTTCGATTCCCGAACCTCAAGAAACACTTCTGTGTTGTGGGTTTCTGCCGCATGGAAAAGGAGCGCTTGGAGAAGCCGTTTCCCAAGCCCTTGGCGGCGCGCTGCCGGCTCGACCACCACGTTTTCCAGTTCCCAGTCGGGCGCGATGTGCCGCGCAACGAGGAAGCCCACAGGAGGCGCCGAGTCGCTCTCTGCGACCAGCACGAGTCTGGGCGTGGAACCCTCAATCGCCGAAAACACATCTTCGTATTGTTGTTCCGACCAGTGGGCAGCGGTAGGGGCGGAGCGCTCGACCTTCAGTAAGGCAGCAATGTCAGTTCGAACTGCCGCGCGGATCCGTGGCTCGTCCATCTCACTTCGAACCTGTCTTGGAGAAGATTTCGGCATCGGAGCGGCGTCCGTAGTTTGCCTCCAATTGATCGGGGCTAACCACTTTTCCGGCGCGTAACTTTGCGATTCCGAGTTGCGCGGTCATCTCCGGTGTGACGGCTGCGAACAAATGAACCTGCAGCCCAGACTCCCGGGCGATCTCGGCAAGAACCTGATCTGCGGTGGCAACCGTTGATCCCTGCGCGGACGAGAGAAGCTGATTCTTCGACAGCAATTGTTCGCTTTGCAATTGCGCTACACAGCCGGCGACTTCGTATTCTCCAGCATAGATTTCGCCGCGTCCGGCATCGAGAAGGGCGAGAACCTTGCCTTGCTTCACCGCAGCGAGAGCAATCACTTCGAGCAAGGAGATCGGAACAATCGGCTTATCGAGAATCTCGGCGAAGGCCTTAATCGCGGCTAGCCCCACTCGCAGTCCGGTGAATGATCCCGGGCCGGAAATCACCACGAAAGCATCGATGTCGCCCTTGCTCAACTTGTTTCTTTCGAGCAGGAGAGCGATTTGGGGCACAAGCTGCGCAGAAAATGTGCCACCAGAAAGTGTCGCAGAGTCGATCGCTTCGATGCGGGTTTCCGGCTCGCCGGTGCGCACCAAGGCGACGTTACCGTTTCTGCCCGAGGTGTCTGTAACGAGGAGAACCATTTTTTCGGTTTAATTGTGCACCGGCCCGCGAAGACCTGTATCCCTTGTTCTAGGCCTGGACTAACTCAAGCAGCACTCCGCCGGTGCTCGAGGGATGGACAAAGACGTATTGATGGCCACCCGCTCCGGTCTTGATCTCCTCCGACACAAGCCTCACTCCGTTTTTCTTCAGCCGATCAACGGCGGCGTGCAGGTCGGGGACTTTAAGGCAGACATGGTGCAATCCCTCTCCGTGTTTGGCGATGAACTTTGCGATCGTCGAATCGTCTGAGGTCGCTTCGAGTAATTCCAAACGGCTCTCGCCAACGGGAACCATCACGAGCCGCACCTTCTCGTGCTCCACCGTCTCTTCCGGCGAAATGCTAAGGCCGAGTGTCTGGTAGATCGACTTCGCCGCCGATAGCGACTTTACTGCAATGCCGAGGTGATCAATCTGCACCATATTGATTTTCGCTTGTGTGCTGGCAGACGCATTCGTCCGCCAAAGTTTTACATCCTGCTCTCCGGACCAACGCATCCGGAGCTATATGTTTCCCGTCTTGTTTACGATCTCTTCCACCAACGTGTACGGATCGCGCTTGTGTTCGGCAACCTCGGCCGCAAATCGCTCCAGGTTGCCATCGCCAAGTTCCCGCCGGGCTCTTTCGAGCATCACATCGCGCAGCATCTCCACCAGCCGCTGCTGCCAGTTTTCGACACTCTTGCTCCTCGCTCGATTTTCTTTCTGCAGATAGCTTTCGTACTCTTCGACGGCCGCAGCGAGTTCCGAAATTCCCGATCCATCGCTGGCCACGGTTTTGACGATCGGCGGAGTCCAGCCATCGTGTCGCACCGCAAGCGACTGGAGCGAGCGAATTTCGCGCTCGACTCGTTCGGCGCCTTCGCGATCGCTCTTGTTGATCACGAAGATGTCGGCGATCTCCATGATTCCGGCCTTGATGGTTTGTACGTCATCGCCCATGCCGGGGACGAGAATTACGACGGTGATCTCGGCAAGGCGGACGATATCGATCTCGTCCTGACCCACGCCAACAGTCTCGATCAGGACGACGTCACGGCCGGAGGCGTCCAAAATCGTTGCGGCATCGGCAGTGGTCCGGGCCAGGCCGCCGAGCGAACCGCGCGTGGCCATGCTCCGGATGTAAATCCCCGGGTCGGCGAAGTGCTCTTGCATGCGGATGCGGTCGCCCAAGATCGCTCCGCCCGTGTAAGGACTGGTCGGATCGACCGCAATGATGCCCACAGTGCGGTCGTGCTTCCGGTAATGCCGCGCCAATTGATCGACAAGTGTGCTTTTTCCCGCGCCAGGAGCTCCCGTCAACCCGATGACGCGAGCCTTGCCGGTATATGGGAACAACGTTTTCAGCAGGTCTGACCATCCAGGCGCACGGTTCTCAACAGTCGAGATAGCCCGGGCCAAGGCGCGCGGGTCACCGGCGCGAATCGCTTCGATCCAGGTGTGAAGATCGGGAATGGAAGCAACGTTCAAACGAACAGTGTAAAGCAGTCGAGCAGGAACGGTCGAAAGTCAGCTATTGGTTTATCACTGAACCACCGGGTCCGATATGCAGAATCTGTCGGGCGAACTTACCCAGGATCGGATATTCCGCCCACTCGCCGCGCCCGGCCTTGATGCCGTAGACGATCGCCACCACCAGAATAAATACCCACCAACCCATAAAACCGAGCCATATGAAGGGGAAGACATAGATGAATGCAGGAGGAGCAGAGTTGTGCTGCTCGTGCGTCTGGTGAAATGCTATTCCCGCAATCATGGTGGCGAAAACCGCCGTCATCAAGATCATCATGAGGAGAAAATAGAGACCCTGTAGCAAGAGTGCTTGCAGGGCATGAAAAGAGACGAACCGGGAATTTCGCTTAACAAAAAAAATTACGAGTGGCGCGATCCAGCCTCCGACGAGTTGCAGCACATGGGCCAGCGTCGCCATGGTCCGTTCGTCCTGGGTAGCGTCGGGCACAACAGCGGCTTGCACGGGCTCGGTCATGCGCAGAACGCTATCACACACGCTGTGGATCGGGAACTTGGGACTGACAAAAGCTAGTCCTTCAACAACTGCCGCGCGATCACCAAGCGCTGGATTTCGCTGGTCCCTTCGCCGATCGTGCAGAGCTTTACGTCGCGGTAAAACTTCTCCGCCGGATAGTCTTTGATGAAGCCGTAGCCGCCGTGAATCTGGACGCCCTCGTTAGCGCAACGGACTGCAACTTCGCTGGCGTAAAGCTTCGCCATCGAGGATTCCTGCGTGGTTTTCATGCCAGCATCCTTCATGGACGCGGCACGCATCGTGAGGAGCATGCGCGGCGTCAATTTCGGTCGCCATATCGGCAAGCTTCCATTGAATCGCCTGGAAGTCGCTGATCGCTTTGCCGAACTGATGGCGCTGCTTGGAATATTTCAGCGCGGCGTCATAAGCGCCTTCGGCCATGCCGAGCGACAAAGCGGCGATCGAGATGCGGCCTCCGTCGAGCACGCGCATTGCGTCCGGAAAGCCCTGGCCTTCTCCGCCCAGCAGATTCTCGGCGGGAATCACGCAGTCTTCAAAGATCAACTCGGCGGTGTCGCTGGCACGCAAGCCGAGCTTGTTTTCTTTCTTGCCGGGACGAAATCCTTTGGTGTCTTTCTCCACGACAAACGCCGAGATGCCATGCGTGTGCGCTGCGCGGTCGGTCACAGCCAGAACGACGATGACGTCGGCGTAGTGTCCGTTCGTGCAGAAAGTTTTGGTGCCATTCAGTATCCAGTTGTTTCCTTTGCGCACTGCAGTCATGCGGGCGCTACCTGCGTCCGATCCCGATGATGGCTCGGTGAGTCCCCATGCGCCGATGAACTCGCCGGTGGCGAGCTTGCTGACGTATTTCTTTCTCTGCGCTTCGTTGCCGGCAAGGAAGATGTGGTTCGAGCAGAGAGAAGTGTGCGCGGCGACGATGATGCCAACCGATCCATCGACGCGCGAGAGTTCTTCGATCACAGTGACGTATTCGACGTAGCCCATACCAGCGCCGCCGTATTCAGTGGGGAAAATCGCACCAAGCAGTCCTAGCTTGCCAATCTCTTTGATGGTCGTGAGAGGGAACTCGCCAGCCTCGTCCCACTCCATGACGTGCGGCTTGATCTCGCGCTCGGCGAACTCGCGAACGCTTTTCTTCAAGTGCAATTGCTCTTCGTTCAGTTGGAAATCCAAGATTCCTCCGGCGCTATCGGACGCTTTGACGAGAGCGCTGTGCCTCATCGGCTCTAGCGATCTTGAGATTAGAACATAGCGCAAGAGAAGGAAGAAGTTACCGGAGTGAGCAAGAATAAGAATGCGCGAAATGCCCGTCAAGGTTGGACATTTCGCGCATTCTCGAGTGCGACCCAACCGACCGGATGGTCGCGAGCTGCGGATCTAGGTGCTAATTTCAGTCGGCAGCGGGAGTCACTTCGAAGACTGTGCCCTTGTTATTCCCGGCGCCGCCATACGCCGAGGCCCCGTAGAGATTTCCATTGGCATCGAAAATCAAGGCTCCTACTGGCCCCGCACCGTCGGCACCGCCGAAATTGTGGAGCTGGGTCTCGGTCCAGGTGCCG
This sequence comes from uncultured Acidobacteriota bacterium, assembly GCA_963819455.1. Classification (GTDB taxonomy): domain Bacteria; phylum Acidobacteriota; class Terriglobia; order Terriglobales; family Acidobacteriaceae; genus Sulfotelmatobacter. The sequence goes on along the minus strand of CAWFWF010000001.1, from coordinate 657,194 downwards.
CCGGATCCCGGCGATAGCTCAAAGACGACGCCGTCATTGGCCGAGCCACCGACGAAAGTCAGGCCGTACAGGTTACCCGCCTTGTCGAGGACCAATCCCAACGGTGCACGGCCGTCCGTGGAGTTGAAGGTGTGGAGCGTCGTTTTGGTCCAGCCACCGCCAGAAGCCGGCGTCAGTTCGAAGACAGTACCGCAACCGCAACCGTCGGCGCTGGAACTTGTGGTGCCATACACGTTGCCGCTTGCATCCATAACCACGCCTTGCGTGGGCTGGGTTCCGCCCGTGGAAAGAAACGAGTACAGCACCGTCTCGCTCCACGTAGCACCGCTGGGCGAGAGCTCAAACACCGTGCCGGTGTTGGAAGCGCCCCCGGTGGTGGTTGTGCCAAATAGATTTCCGGCGGAGTCCAATAACAACGTCCCCGAAGGGCCACTGCCGTCGCTACCAGTGAAGCTATGAAGGACGTTAATGCCCCACGCGCCGTTCTTGGCGGGCCTCAGCCTGAAGACAGTGCCGGCGTTGTTGGTCCCTCCAGTGTTCGTTGTGCCGTATAGGTTTCCGGCTTTGTCAAATACCAGGCTGGACGCCGGATTGGCTCCGTCGGTTCCGATGAAACGGTGCAGTACCTTCAAGGTCCAGGTATCGTTCGCCCCAGGCGAAAGTTCGAACACCGCTCCGCAACCGATCGAGGCGCCGATGGCACAACTGTTATTCGCGCCGAAAGAGGTGGTTCCGTAGAGATTCCCGGCAGCATCAAGAAGTAGTTTCGCCATGGGATACTCTCCATCGGACCCAGTGAAGCGATGGAGTACTTTCTTATGCCAAGTGCCATTCGCGACCGGAGACAATCGGAAAACGGTGCCGCAACTGCCGAGCGATTGACAGTTTGCGAGCCCGCCCGTTTCCGTTGTTCCATAAAGATTTCCGTGGGCATCGAAGATCAGTCCCGATTGCGGAGTGGCACCGTCGGAGCCGCTAAATGAAGCCAGGACTTTCTCCGTATCGGCAGCAGATGCGCTGGTTGGGATGACGCACAAGAGGGCGGCCGTTAGAGCGATGGCCACGCCGGAACGCTTGATAGTTTGGGCGATCGAACGAGCATAGAGCATGGGAATCCTCGGGCGGTTGAAATTCAGAGCAAGACGAAGCGGGGAGGCTTCTTACTAGGCGTGGGACACGATAGCGTCCTCCGCGAGGAGTGTCAAGTGGCCTTTCGAGGAGATTCCACCCGGAGATTTTAGTTTTTTCCGACTATCTGAGCCGGTTGCTGTACGCACAGGAATCGCTGAAAAACCTCATTGGAGAGCATTCGGCCCCGTGCTGTGAGGTGAACGAAGTTGCCTTCCTGGTGCATCAGTTTCTGGCCGATCAGTTCCGAGATTGTTGGCCCCACTTGACCGAGCAATTCCGAGTCAAACCTCGCGACTTCACTCAAATCGACCCCGTGATTCAACCGCAGCCCTAGGAAGAAGACCTCTTCGAACGCCGCAGCACGGGAAATAAAAATCTCTTTCGAGAATGGCGCGGCAGTGTACTTCTCGAGCGAGTCGGCGGTACAGAGGCGCACCGCCTCGCTAGAGTCCTCTGCTGAGACCAGCATGGAGTGCGCGTCCACACCGAAGCCGAGGTATGGCCGGCGCGTCCAGTATTTTAGATTATGACGAGACTCGAATCCCGGCCGGGCGAAATTGGAAATTTCATACTGCGGAGTTCCCGCTGCGTCTAATCCTTCGCACGCAGCGACATAAAAATCCGCGACCGCATCCTCCTCAGGGACAGAGTGCGCGTGATAACGCGTGCCTCCGGTGATCAGCTCGCGTCCAAGGCGGGAATCATCGTCGATTTCAAGCATGTAAACGCTGATATGAGGGACGCCTGTCGCGATGGCTTCCGACAACGATTCCTGCCAGCTTGCGGCTGTCTGGTGCGGCAGTCCAGCGATCAGGTCGACGTTGATGTTAACAATGCCGGCGGCGCGAAGGCACGAGATGTCGTCGATCACAGTGGAGCGCTTGTGGAGGCGTCCTACCGCCGCGGCCTCTTGATCGATGAAAGACTGGACTCCCAAACTAACGCGATTTACTCCGCAGGCGAGCATCGTCTCAAGCAAAGCGGGCGAAAGAGTGCCGGGCGCGCACTCCACCGTGATCTCCGCGTCTGGAAGCACGGAAAATCGCGCATGCACAGCATCGAAGATTCTTCGGAGTTGTGCAGCGTCCAGCACCGTCGGTGTACCGCCGCCGAGGTAAATTGAATCGACCTCGGATTCAAACTGGCCACCCATCGCGCGGGCAAGATTGGGCGCAGCTTCGATATCCGCACGAACGCGATCCACATATTTCTCGAACAGCACTTTGGAAAACACATCAGAAGCGAAGTTGCAGTAACTGCACTTGGTGCGGCAAAACGGAACGGAAATGTAGATGCCCAATGCCACAAGGCATTATCCCACCTCAAACCTTTTCCATCCTTGCTGGGGTCTCGGCCATCTATTTGGGATACCCTGATTGGAGCGTTGTCAGCGTAAGGATCCTCCTAGTTGTTCAGGTTTGAACTCGTAGCCCATGGCCCAGGAAGAAGAGGTACTCGGAAAAGCGTACGACAGCCGCCTCATGCGGCGGTTGCTGGGCTATTTGCGTCCGTACCGCTGGCAAGTGGCCATCGCCTTGGCCTCGATCATCTTGAAGTCATTTGCCGACGTCCTAGGGCCGTATCTCGTCAAAGTTGCCGTCGACCGCTATCTCGCTCCCTCCGGCGGCGCACCCTCGGGTCTGTGGAACTGGCTCAGCCCTGTTGCCGTGACCGGCATCGCGCAAATTTCCACGATCTATTTCGGATTGCTGTTTCTCACCTTTGTCCTGGAATTCTTGCAGACCTATTTCATGCAGTGGACCGGCCAGAAGGTGATGTTCGACCTGCGCAGCCAGATTTTCCGCCACTTGCAGCGAATGCACGTCGCTTTCTACGACAAGAATCCGGTTGGCCGGCTTGTCACCCGCGTTACGACCGACGTCGATGCATTGAACGAAATGTTCACTTCCGGAGTGGTATCGATCTTCGAGGATTTGTTTGTGCTGGCTGGCATTCTCGGGATCATGCTGTGCATGAACTGGAAGCTCGCGTTGATTACTTTCGCGGTGCTTCCCTTGATTGTGGTCGCGACCAAGATCTTTCGTGACAAGGTTCGCGATTCTTACCGTCGCATTCGTACGGCAATTGCCCGCATCAATTCCTACCTGCAAGAGCATGTCAGCGGCATGGTTGTACTGCAGTTGTTCAACCGTGAAAAGCGGGCATATACGCGCTTTTCCGAGATCAACCGCAGCCACATGGATGCCTTCAAGGACGCGATTTTGGCCTATGCCGTCTACTATCCCGCGGTAGATTTCTTTTCGGCCATCGCGATTGCTTGTGTCATTTGGTTTGGCGGGCAGGATGTGATTCGGGGAATTGTTTCCAGCAGCGTCGCCGTGCAGTTTCACAAGCCCTTCGGTGTGTCATTCCATCTGGTCGCGACCGCAGCATCGCTGGGCGTGCTGATTGCGTTCACCCAGTATGCTCTGCGCTTCTTCCGGCCCATCATGGACTTCAGCGAAAAATACAACATTCTGCAGTCAGCAATGGCGGCCAGCGAGCGCATTTTCAAACTTCTGGATTCACCTGTGGAAGTGGTATCCCCGCGTTGTGACGAAAAAGCCCGACGGGCCGGGACGGATCGAGTTCGATCATGTCTGGTTTGCATATCGCGACGTAGCGGTTGACGACGGAGTTCATCTGGGAACGGCCACTCCCGGCCGTTCAGCCGAACAACGCTCCACTGGCGCCTTGCCACCGAACGGCAAGCCAGCCGAACCTGACTGGGTTCTGCGTGATGTCTCGTTTGTCATAGAGCCCGGAAACACCGTCGCTGTGGTCGGTCACACCGGCGCCGGAAAGACGACGATCATCTCGTTATTGCTGCGTTTCTACGATGTGCAGAAGGGTGCCGTGCGCATCGACGGTGTAGACGTAAGAGAGATGGACCTTGCCGATCTGCGAAGCCGTTTCGGCGTTGTCCTGCAGGATCCGTTCTTGTTCACCGGAACGATTGGCGGGAACATTCGCCTCGGCACGCAGCGCATTCAGGACGCGCAGGTGCGTCAGGCGGCGGAGGATGTGAATCTCGCGGATTTCATTAGAGCCCTGCCCAAGGGATTCGACGAAGAGGTGCGGGAGCGGGGATCGACACTTTCGACGGGTCAGAAGCAGCTGATCTCTTTTGCCCGTGCTCTTGCCCATGAGCCCAAGATATTGATCCTGGACGAAGCGACTTCCAGCGTCGATACGGAAACAGAATTTCGGGTGCGCGACGCCCTGGCGCGCATGGTGGAGGGCCGGACCTCTCTCATCATCGCGCACCGCCTCTCGACCATCCAGCGCGCCGATAAGATCATCGTGATGCACAAGGGCAAGGTCCGCGAGATGGGCACCCATCAGGAATTGCTCACCCACCGCGGCGTCTATTACAAACTTTACCAACTTCAGTACAAGGATCAGGAAATCGCCGGGTCGGCGTCGCCGGAGCCTCAGTCGACCGTCAGCGCCGACGATTAAATCGAGTTTTGGACTTCTACGCTACACCGCCCTGAGCCTCCCAAAGCACTCCGAGACTGCAAAACTTTTCTGCATCTCGGCTGTGGAATTCGCTTGGGGAGCCCTAAGTCTTTCATTATCTGTCAATTGAGAGATCGCCAGGCGGCAATCAAATTGCTCCCTCCAGAGCAAGCCGATCGAGCAGCCATGACGGCTTCGCAACCGGGGCGCGAAAGCAGCTATGGCGTACAAAGAAACCTTCTGGATGGCTTGTGACTCCACCGAACAGCTGAGGGCCGAGTATGGCCCGTTCCACACGCGCGACGAAGCCGAAACTGAAGCCCGACGCCTAGGCTTTGGCTACCTTCTGCGTTACGAACATCTCCTTGGAGCCAACGAGGAGATCGAGGAAGTCCGCTGCATTTTCCTGGAATTGCCGGGGACCGTTCCGGCAGAAGTCCCCACCGTTACCCTGCACACGCGCTGCGCAACATGCGGTGAGTCAGCAGCCCACGAAAAGGGATGGCAGGCTGAAGTCTGGGCCGACATCCACGAGTTCGAGCATTCCCGCCACATGGTGCGCCTATTCGAGCACGCTCGCGGAAAAGGCCTGAAGGAAATCGGTGGCTGGCGGGGATAGTAAAGCCAAAACCTTTACCCCTTAAAACGCTGAGTAAGAGAAGGATTCGGAACCCAACAGTCAAGTTCAGGACTTTCTGAGTTCCATCCCTTCTTTTCGCTTAATTCTGTGGCTCCGGCAAGATCTCTGCGGTTTCTTCAAATGCAAACTTAAGAAGGATTGGACAGGGCGCTGGCGGCGGCGCGGTCGATGATCCAAATCAACTTCCCATCTGTCGGCTTGACCAATTTCGAGGGATATTGATCGCCCGGCGCGTCTTCTTCCAATACGGTTCGGACCATCGCAGCCTTATCGGTTCCGCTCACCAGGAACGCCACGTATCTTGCGGCGTTCAGCACCGGCAATGTCAGGGAGAGACGGTGGGTTTTCAATTTCTCGACCCAATTGGCAACCGCGAGGCGTGATTTTTCCTGCAGAGCCGCAGTGCCAGGAAATAATGAGGCCGTGTGTCCATCGGGACCCATGCCCAGCAGGATCAAGTCAAAACGGGGAACGTCTGGAGCATCCACTTTGAAAAACTTCCGCAAGGTTTTTTCGTACTCGTCGGCTATTGCGGCGGCATCGGGATTTTCCGCCTTGAAGCGAAAGATATTTCCCGCGGGTACGGGGACTTTAGAAAGCATCGCCTCGTCCGCCATCTTGTAGTTGCTGTCGGGATCGGTGGGCGGGACGTGGCGCTCATCTCCCCAGAAAAAATACATGTGGTCCCAAGGCAGGGTCGTGCGCGCGTTCGTGGCCAACAGGTTGAACAAGCTCTTAGGAGTCGAGCCACCAGACAGCGCAATTGTGAAGCGACCTCGTTCTTTTATAGCTTCATTGGCGTCGCGGACGACCTCCTCCGCGGCGGCAGCGAAAACTTCCTGGGGCGTGGTCAGGACGCGAATTTCGGTTGCAGTGCTCATTCGATCAACTCTTGCAGGCGCGAACCGCAGCACAGCGGGCCGCCCCCAGCAACCCGGCTTTTTCATTGGTTACAACTGAGACGGGCATGGACTCGACGAGTGGGCGCATTCGTCCCTTATCAAGAAACGCTTTCATAAATGCCGGTCCCTTCAGTTTCGAAAGAATCTTAGGAGAGATTCCGCCCGCCAGGAAAAGGCCGCCAGTTGCCATTGCTTTCAGCGCGAGATTCGATGCCTCTGCGCCATAGACCGCGATAAACAGATCGAGAGCCTGGTCGGAAAGTGGATCGGAATCTTCAAGCGCCGCGCGCGAAATTGCGGCGGCCGGATCGCCCGACTGCATTGCCGAAGCCATCGCTGGAGATTCTTTCGCAGTGCCACTATCCTTAAGGAACTCGTAAACGTTCACCAAGCCGGGACCGGAAAGAATGCGCTCGTAGCTCACATGCCCAAAACGCGCGGTGAGGAAGCGCAGAAGTTCAATCTGCAACTCGCCTTGCGGAGCGAAGTCGGTGTGACCTCCTTCGCAGGCAAACACCAGGTGGTGAGTTCCATCCCAAAACAAGCCAGCTTCTCCCAAGCCGGTGCCTGGAGCGACCACAGCCTGATTACCGATTGTCGGGCCGGACACTTGATTCAATGGAACCAGATCGTTCGCATCTAGGGCTCCAATGCCCCACGCGCTGGCCTCCAGATCATTGATCAGAAGCGTCGCGGGTAAGTGTATTTGCGTTGCGAGCCGGGATTGTTCGATCACCCAGGGAAGGTTGGAAGTTTCGACACGGCCATTGCGCACGGGGCCTGCGATGCCAAAGCATGCGGCTTCCGGACGCTCTTTCAACTCATCGAGGAAACGAACCACGATCTCTCCCAACTCTTTATGTTCACGGCTGGGGAAGACGCGTTCAGAAACTAATAGCAGATGTCCATTCTGGGGTTGGAAATAAGCCAGCCTGGCATTGGTCCCACCAATATCGCCGGCCAAAATCATTTCTCGAAGTTCCTCCAGCGGCGGCCGTCGCGTTCGAGGAGTTCGTCGGCCTCCTTCGGTCCCCAAGTGCCTGAAGCGTAATTGGGGAAATTGCGTGGGGGGAGAGCTTTCCAAAGATCGAGTACAGGATTAACGACAGACCAGCCTGCTTCCACCATGTCTGCCCGCTGAAACAGCGTTTGGTCGCCAATCATGCAGTCATGCAGCAGTCGTTCATAACCGGTGCTGGACTGCTTGCCGAAGTATTCCTGGTATTCGAAATTCATGTCCACAGTGCCGAGACGCATGACAGGGCCAGGAACCTTGGCAGCGAATTGCAGGGAGATTCCTTCCTCGGGCTGGATATGCAGGACCAACTGGTTCGGCATTAGATGTTCGACTGGCGTATCGCGGAATAGAACGAATGGCGCCCGCCGAAACTGTATCACGATATGCGTATTGCGCACGGGCATCCGCTTGCCGGTGCGCAGGTAAAAGGGAACGTCCGCCCACCGCCAGTTGTCGATCGACAGCTTCATGGCGACGAATGTTTCCGTCCGCGAGTCGGGTGGAACGTCAGATTCAGAGCGATAAGCGGTGACCCGCTTGCCTTCTTCAGTGCCATCGCCATACTGACCGCGGACGGTGCGGCTCAAAACTTCTTCATCGCTCATCGGCTGAATCGCATGCAGGATCTTTGCCTGTTCGTCGCGCACAGCGTTGGCGTCGAACGAGATCGGCGGCTCCATCGCAGTTAAGCTGATGAGTTGCATGATGTGGTTGGGCACCATGTCGCGGAGCGTTCCCGCGTGGTCGAAGTAGCTACCGCGGCCTTCCACACCAACGGTCTCAGCGACTGAAATCTGAACGTGATCGATGTAACGACGATTCCAGACCGGCTCGAAGATCCCGTTGGCAAAACGGAATGCCATGATGTTTTGCACGGTCTCTTTGCCGAGATAGTGATCGATGCGGTAGATCTGTTTTTCGTCCGCGACTTTCAAGAGTTGCTGGTTCAGTGCCTTAGCCGATTCCAGGTCGTGGCCGAAAGGTTTTTCGATGACGACTCGGCGCCAGTGACTGTTGCTCTGCTCCATCAATCCATTGGCCGCAAGCTTTTCGACGATTGGCCCGAAAAAGGTCGGGGCGACTGCCATGTAGTAGAAGAAGTTCTGGTGGGTCGAATGATCCTGGTCAATTTTGTTCAGGAAATCTTTTAATTGCGGATAGAGCTCGTCGTTTCCAAAATCGCCGGTGAAATAGTAGAAGCGCTTGGAAAATGAATCCCAGAGTTCGTCGTCGACGCACTCGCCGCAGTAGGCCTTGATGTCATCGTGAACGCGCTTGCGGAAGTCGTCATTCGAAAGTTCTGTGCGAGCGACTCCGACCACTGCAAATTCTTTCGAGAGCAAGCCCGCGCGGGCCAGATTGTAGAGGGCGGGGATGAGCATTCGTCCGGTGAGATCACCGGCGGCTCCGAAGATGACCATGACGCAAGGGTCGCCCTGTTTGCCGATGCGGGGCGGCGCTGCAGCCTTAGGTTGTTCCGCTGTTTCAGCCATTCAATTCTTTCCTTTGAAATTGGAAGAGCAAACTGGTTATGCGGATTTCTTACCTTTGTCTCCGCCCGATTCCACGTGACCGCCAAATTTCTGGCGCATGGCCGAAAGCATTTTTTCAGCGAAGGTGTGCTGCTGCCGCGAGCGGAAGCGCACGAACAGAGCCGCTGTCAGCACGTCGGCCGGAACGGCTTCTTCAACGGCAGCCTGAATGGTCCAGCGGCCCTCGCCGGAGTCTTGCACGAAGCCTTCGTACTCGGAAAGCGTCGGGTTCTCTGTCAGAGCCATCGCTGTAAGGTCGAGGAGCCATGAACTCACAACGCTGCCGCGACGCCACACTTCCGCGATATCGGGCAAGTTCAAATCGTAACGGATGTTTTCCGGCAGTTCCTTACTGGTCGCGTTCTTGAAGATGTCAAAGCCTTCGGCATAGGCTTGCATGATGCCGTATTCAATTCCGTTGTGCACCATCTTGACGAAGTGACCTGAGCCGGAAGGACCGCAGTGAATGTATCCATCTTCGGCAGTGCCGCCCAGCTTTTCGCGTCCCGGAGTCCGCGGAATGTCGCCCTTGCCTGGGGCAAGAGTTTTGAAAATAGGATCGAGGCGCTTTACGGCCTCGTCGGGACCGCCAATCATCATGCAGTAACCGCGATCCAGTCCCCAGACGCCGCCGCTGGTGCCGACGTCGACATAATCGATGCCCTTGCCTTTGAGTTCGGTGGCGCGGCGGACGTCATCTTTGAAGTAGGAATTGCCGCCGTCGATGATCGCATCGCCGGCTTGCAGATTCTGAGCCAGCGTTTGCACAGTCGCTTCCGTCGCAGCGCCCGCAGGCACCATGATCCAGATCGCGCGAGGAGGCGTCAGCTTGGAGATCAGATCGGAAAGGGATGATGATCCCGTAGCACCTTCGGTGCCAAGTTGTTTTACGGCATCCGGACTGAGATCCGAAACGACGAGCGAATGTCCGCCGCGCATAAGCCGACGCGTCATGTTGGCGCCCATGCGCCCCAAACCTACCATTCCCAATTGCATGCTTTCTCCTCAACTTCTGGTGTGGCTATAGAGCCTGATTGATCGCAGCTTGCAGGGTTGCGAGTCCGGCTTTCAGATTGCTTCCGAGATGCACGCGCAGCGCCCGGCGGCCACGTTCTGCTAAGACCTGAAAGTCTCCACGGGCCTGAGCCGCTTTCACAATGCCGAACGTGTATTTCTGTCCCGGCACCGGCAGTTCGACCGAGTCGTCGCATGTGATCTGCAGGAACACCCCAGAGTTCGGACCGCCCTTATAGGCTTGCCCGGTGGAATGCAGAAAGCGCGGACCAAAGCCGAGACAAGTGGCAACCTTCTTCTTGTCGCGAACTGCGTGCCGGATGGCTTGCAGATTTTCTTCGTGCTCGGCATTCATCTGTATGTAGCCGAGGACGGCAAAATAGTCTCCGGCATGAATGCGACCCAGATGAGCCTTGAGATATCCAGCGAGTGTCTTGTTGCTGCCGGCTGCCTTGGCGAGTTCCGTCGCATTCTTTTCGTCGGTAAAGAGTTTAATGCCGTTGTCTTCTAGAATCGGCGTTTCTGAGGGCAGCGATCCCTTCGCTTCGTATTCCTCGGTAAGCGCGCGGGTCGCTATCTTGCTGGCTTCCACATCAGGCTGGTTGAAGGCGTTGATTCCAATGATTGCGCCCGCGACGGCGGTAGCAATCTCCCAACGGAAAAATTCCGCTCCGAGGTCGTAGGTGTCGGCCATGGAGATGCGCACGACTGGATGCCCAGCCTTCTCGATCGCGGCTACTTTCGCCTCCTGATCGGCATCGACACCGGTCTCCAACCGAACGTATGCGAAAATGCGGTCGCTGCCGTATGTTTCCGGCGAGGTCAAATCTTCGCGATCCACGGGAATGATTCCTTTGCCAATTTTCCCCGTCGATTCGGCGATCAGTTGCTCAAGCCACGCACCGAGATCAGAAATTGCTGGAGACGTGATAATCGTGATTTTGTCGCGCCCAGCCTTTGCAGCTGTTCCGAGGATCACGCCGAGTGCCGCACCGGGATTTTCTTCGACGCTCGCGCCGGGACCGCAGGCGGCAACCATCTCTGCCGCACGCGAAAGGAACTTTTTCGTGTCCAGTCCCATAACGGCGGCAGGCACCATGCCGAAGTTCGACAAGGCGGAGTACCGGCCACCGATGGACGGACGCCCGAAGAAAATGTGCAGAAAGCGATCGCCTTCGGCGACCTGCTGCATCTTCGATCCCGGATCGGTGATGGCGATGAATTGGCTGCCCGCTTTGGTGCTGCCTGCAACCTGCTTAGTGCGTTCAAAGAAATACTGCTTGAAGATGTTTGGTTCGAGGGTGCTTCCGGACTTACTGGAGACGATAAACAGCGTCTTTGCGACATCGATCTGATGCTCGAACGACTTCACCTGTGCGGGATCGGTCGAATCGAGAACGTGAAGAGTTGGCGATTGCGGTATCCGGCCAAAAGTCATCCGCAGGACTTCGGGGCACAGGCTGGATCCTCCCATGCCAAGCAACAGAACGTGCTCGAAGCCGCGCATGTGGACTTCTTTTGCGAGCTTTTGCAGTTGCTCCTGCTGGGCGTTCTGTTCTTCAACAATGTCTAACCATCCCAACCACTTTGATTCGTCGCCCCCGGTCCAAAGGCTGGCGTCGCGGTCCCACAGGCGCTTCATTTTTCCGCCCGATTGCCAGTCGGCGAGGGTCGATTTCACCGCGGTCGCAAGAGATTCGGGCAGGGAAGTCTTCAGTCGGCTCACGATCTATCCTTTCGAAGTATTCTTCTCAACCGCAGCCAGCAGCTTGTCGAAGGCGTCGGCGAAGAGCTTCACGCCGTCGTTCGTTAGCTTATCGGTAATCTCTTTCATCGAGATGCCGGAGCGTTCGAGATCAGCCATCGTTTTTGTGGCGCCCGGGATATCTTCGAGGAGACTGTTGCGAAGTTTCCCGTGATCACGGAATGCGTCAATCGTGGCGGGAGGCATCGTGTCGACGGTGTCAGGCCCGATCAACTCTTCGACGTAGACGACATCGCGATAGTTAGGATTCTTAGTGCTCGTACTGGCCCACAACACGCGCTGCGTTTGCGCGCCCTTGGCGGCGAGAGCCTCCCAACGCGGTCCACTGAAGATTTTCTGATAGCTCTGGTAGGTCAGTTTTCCATTCGCAATCGCGACCTTACCCATCACGCTCTTCAGCAACGCTTGCTGGCTGAGGTCATTGGTCGCTTTGAGTTTGTCGCCGAGGATGGAATCGATCAAGGTATCAATGCGACTGATGAAGAAACTGGCGACGCTCGCCATCTTCTTCAGATTCCCACCACGCTTTGACAGATCCTCGAGTCCGGCCACGTAAGCGTCGGCGACTCTTTCGTACACGTCCTGTGCGAACAGAAGCGTGACGTTGATGTTGATGCCTTCGCCGATCAGTTGCCGAATCGCGGGAATGCCTTCCGCGGTGCCGGGAACCTTGATCATGACGTTTTCCCGCTGTACCGCCTTCCAGAGGCGCTGCGCCTCCTCGATCGTTTCTTGCGTTTTGCGGGCCAGGTAAGGCGAAACTTCCAGGCTGACATAACCATCGCGAAAGTTGGAGCTGTCGTAAACGCCGCGAAGAGCGTCAGCTGCATCCTGGATGTCGCGGATGGCGAGCTGTTCATACCGACCCGTCGCGTCGAGATCCTTTCGCGAGGACAGAGAGGTCAGCAGATCGTCATATAGAGAGCTGTCAGCAATCGCCTTTTCAAAAATCGCGGGGTTGGAGGTCATACCGCGGAGGCCGTCATTGGCAATCATCTGCTTGAGTTTGCCGGATGTGAAAAGGTCGCGGCGGATGTAATCGAGCCACATGGATTGCCCGTAATCGAGCAATTCCTGCAAAGGATTCTTCGTCGCTTTCGAGCTTTCAATAACTCCAGTGGGCTGCATAAATGACCTCCGAAATGGTTGGTTGTCGACCCTTTGATGACCGGTGCACCTGAATCGTTGCGACTGCGATCACTCCCAGGCGATTACTTTCCCGATATGGCTGCGTGGGCTTCCGCGACAACTTTGTCTACGGTGAATCCGAAGTACTTCAAAAGATCTTTGAGCGGGGCGGAGGCACCGAAACGGAGCATGCCAATATTTCGGCCCTTGCTGCCTGTATAGCGCTCCCATCCGAAAGTTGCCGCCATCTCCACTGACACGCGGGCGGTGACATTCGAGGGCAGGACGCTCTCTTTGTAAGCATCATCCTGCCGGTCGAAAATCTCCCACGAAGGCATACTGACGACGCGGGCGTTTACGCCTTCTGACTTCAATTTTTCGTAGGCATCGACGCAAAGGGACAACTCGCTGCCGGTGCCGAGTAGGATCACGTCTGGCTTACCTCCGGGCGCGTCGGCGAGGACGTATGCGCCTTTGGCCGCTCCCGATGCCGCCGCGTACTTCGTGCGGTCGAGGGTTGGAAGGTTCTGCCGCGTGAGCACCAACGCTGCCGGAGAATGCTTAAGATTCGCGATGATCTTCCAGGCCTCCACGACTTCGTTGGCATCGCCGGGGCGCAATACGATCAGGTTCGGCATGGCTCGCAGCGAGGCCAGTTGTTCAATGGGTTGGTGCGTTGGGCCGTCTTCGCCCACGCCGATCGAATCATGCGTGAAGATGAAGATCGAAGGGGCCTGCATGAGCGCCGCCAGTCGAATGCTGGCGCGCATGTAGTCACTGAAGTTAAAGAACGTGGCACCGAAGGCGCGGATACCGGAGACAACCATTCCGTTGACGCTGGCGCCCATCGCGTGTTCGCGCACGCCAAAATGAAGGTTTCGTCCGGCATAATTTGTAGACTTGAAATCTCCGGCGCCGTCGAATTTCAACGTGGTTTTGTTCGAGGTCGCGAGATCGGCGGATCCGCCAATGACCCAGGGAATCGCCTGTGCCACGGCATTCAATACCTTGCCGGAACTCTCTCGAGTCGCAACACCCTTGGAGTCTGCAGGAAACGTGGGAAGATTTTTGTCCCAGCCTGCGGGCAGTTCGTGGTGCTGCATGAGCCCAAGGCGCTCTGCCAGTTCTGGATACTTCTTCGAGTAGTCGGCGAAGGTCTTCGACCACTGGGCATTTGCTTCCGCGCCGCGTTTGCCAACACCGTCCCGGAAGTGATCGAGAACGCCCTCTGGCACTAGGAACTTCGCATCTTCGGGCCATCCATAAAACTTCTTTACAAGACGAACTTCTTCTTCTCCAAGCGGCTCGCCGTGAGATGAATTCGAATCCTGCTTGTGAGGAGAGCCATAACCTATGTGGCTGTCGACGATAATCAGCGTCGGACGATCGGTAGTCTTGTGGAAGGTGTCGAAAGCGCGCGCCAGCATCTCGATATCGTTGGCATCCGCGACGCGGGTTACGTTCCATCCATAACCGATGAACCGGGTGGCAACGTCTTCGCTGAACGACCAGTCCGCCGGCCCGTCAAGAGTGATGTGGTTGTGGTCGTACATCCAGCAAAGATTCGAGAGCTTCAGATGTCCGGCGAGTGACGCTGCCTCACCGCCAATTCCTTCCATCATGTCGCCGTCTGAACACATGGCATACACGTTGAAGTCGAAGATCTCGAAGTCGGGACGGTTGAACGTTGCGGCCTGCCACTTCGCCGCTATCGCCATGCCTACGCTATTTCCCACGCCTTGACCGAGCGGTCCCGTGGTGGTTTCGACGCCGGATGTGATGTGCGACTCCGGGTGGCCCGGCGTGCGACTTCCGAGTTGACGGAAGTGCTTCAGATCGTCCATCGAAACTGCGAGATCTTTTGAGACTTTTCCGTTCTCATCAACCTGGCGGACCTGCGCGAGATACAACATCGCGTACAACAACATGGAAGCGTGGCCGTTTGAAAGCACAAAGCGGTCGCGGTTCAACCACTTGGGGTCAATGGGGTCATAACGCAGATATTGTTGCCACAGCGTGTAAACCACCGGCGCCAGCGCCATAGGGGCACCAGGATGGCCTGAATTCGCCTGTTGCACACCGTCAATTGCCAGCGTTCGAATCGTGTTGATGGACAGTGTGTCCAATTGAGTTCCTGTCATCAAAACTTGATCACTGGCTACCATGCGACTAGCTCCTTCGGGATTGGCTTCCACGCCGAGACCGGAATGCCCATAAGAATTAGACCCTTCGCGTACGGAAAGGGTTCAATAACCGGAAAGTGTATCAATTTCCGGGAACATATGGACTAAGTTGAGGTGAAAAACGGCTGCGTACGCGAGAATTGATCGCTACTTCAGGAGTTGCATGTAGGTGCTTTCGCTGTGCGAAGCACGCGTGGTCTCTTGCACGAACTTTATGAACTGGCGCAAATTTTCGCGCTCCGCGGGAGGCATTCCATCAAAGCGAAGTCGGACGCCATTGGCCGGGCCACTGCGGGCGATGACGCCGGTTAATGCAAAACCCTTCACCCAGATTTTTCCATTCGGAACCCAAAGGCCGATTTCGACATTAGCTCCAGGGGTCACTGGAGTAGCGGTTTCTACAAGGCATCCGCCGGCGCTGGTGTTCGACAAGTTGCCCCAGATTGGAGTGCTAACCCCATCGACACGAAGCTCGACGGCAACGAAGCACTTAATTCGAGGATGCCTGCGTCGGTCGCTGGCCCAGTTGGGATCGAATAGGTCCGGTTCAAACGGCGGAGTTGCGGAGGCAGGCGTAGGAACCGGCTTTGGTTCTGGCTCTGCCTGCGCCGTGGACGCATCCGCTTTCTTACCCTTAGCCGCGTTCGCCTTGATTTCGCGCATCGCGGTGAGTAACGCGTCTTCACGCGTGGCGACGGGGGCTTCTCGATAAGCCTGTAGCAGTTTGCCAACCTGTTTGACCAGGTCGGGGTCCGAGAGAATGCGAGTCCAGTCCGTTCCCATTGCCGCGCTCATCGATAAGAGTCTTCCGTTCTAAGTGGATGCTTGATCAGCTTGAGATACCAGTCACCGGGATTCAAGATGACCTTAGTCACGTCCCTGAAGCGGACGATGTGTGAAGTAGGCTGTGTCGACGAGCGCGTAAAACCGGCCACGAACTGTCGATTTTTTGGACGACACCAAAGGTGCGTAAGGGTTTTGCTTTTATTGCTTTTCGAAGCTGAGTTGAACAACTTCTGTAGTTTCAGATTGTGCCGGCTCGAACTTCCATTTTGTCACAGCATCTTGCGCGGCCTCGATTAGAACCGGATTGCCACCAAGAACTCGAGTTGACCTCACGCTTCCGTTGGGACGAACGACGGCTTCCACCCGCACCATACCGTGAATGTGCATCTTTTTTGCCAATTCGGGATATCCGGGCGCAACGCGCTGAGAGACCTTGCGGTCTGTCCCTACGCTCGCAGCCGTGGCCGAGCCGTCTTGGGCATAGGTCGAGGCACCCGCGAGCGCGGCTACGAAAAGTATCAATCTTGCGGTTTTAATCATTCGTTGCCTTCTTTCGCTCGAATGTAAGCTTACGTCTGCCCAATCTCGTGGGCAAAGTACGGAAGATATTGAACCTCGGGTGGTTCAATTTGCGCTATCACCGATGACGTTGAGTTCCGTCTTCGAGGTGGATTAAAATTTACGCCTCTGCCCCTAAACATCTTTCCTAAGAAACGTTTGCATCGCTAAGTCGGAAAAACGAATCGAATCTGGGGAGTTATGCTATAGGACGGAAAGGACGTTTCGAGCTTCGCCCCGGTCTGTGCGAAGGCACGTTCTCAAAATAAAGAATGCAACGTTCATTGAAAGTATTTCCGGCTGCGTGTCTGGTCTTCATTGTCATTTTGTCCGCTTCGCAAGGCCTGATGTCCCAATCGAGCGGTGGAACCTCGCCCAATGTGTCACTACCTGGCTCGGAGAGTCCCTATCTGGGTAGTTCCCCTGAAGGCACGGCCACTCCGGAAGTTCTGCAAATCGACTTCAAAGATGCAATCGATCGAGGCTTGCGCAACAATCTTGGCCTTCTTCTTGCTGGAGACCAAACCGAAAGCGCCCGTGGACAACGGTGGAAGCAACTCGCCGAACTTTTGCCCAATATTTCGGTCCACGGCCAAGAAGCTGTGCAGACGGAGAGCCTGACGGCTCTGGGGTTAAAAGGAAACCTGTTTCCGACCCCGCTTCCCCGGGTCATTGGGCCATTTAACTATTTCGATCTTCGTGCGGACTTCAAGCAGTCCGTTTTCAACTTCCGTTATCTCGAGAATGCCCGCGCAGCTTCGGAGAGCTTGAAAGCGTCGAAGTTTTCATTCAAGGATGCTCGCGAGATGGTTGTACTGGCGGTGGGCAACGCATACTTGCAGGCCATCGCGGCTGCGGCCCGAGTAGAGACGACTCAGGCCCAGGTCACCAGCGCGCAGGCGCTCTTCTCTAAGGCGTCGGATCAGCTGAAGGCCGGACTCACTCCGGCCATCGATGCGTTGCGGTCGCAGGTTGAGTTGCAGACTCGCCAGCAGCAACTGATCGTCGCGCGGAACGATTTGGCGAAACAATCGTTAAGCGTGGCTCGAATCATTGGACTTCCTCTCGGGCAGCAATTTGTCCTCACCGAGAAGGCGCCGTATCAGTCGTTGACGCCAATGACGCTCGAAGTTTATTTGCAACGCGCCTACGCAGGTCGGGCCGATTATCAAGCGGCGCAGGCGAAGGTCCATAGCGCGGAGCTCTCGAAGCGGGGAGCTGCGGCAGGCCGGTATCCTTCGTTGGATATTGACGCGAATTATGGAGATATCGGAGTTACGCCAGCGAACTCCAATGGAACGTGGCAGGTAGTAGGTGGAATCAACATTCCAGTTTTTGCCGGCAACCGCGTGCATGCCGATGTCCTCGAAGCGGACTCGCAGCTGAAGGACGCTCGAGCTCAGTTGGGTGATCTTCGCGGCAAGATTGACTATCAGGTTCGCACCGCGTTGCTCGACCTGAACGCTTCAGCCGAACAAGTCGAGGTGGCGCGCAGTTCCGTGGAATTGGCAGAGCAGGCGCTGGCCCAGTCACAGGACAGATTTACCGCGGGAGTCGCCGACAATTTGGAAGTGGTACAGGCGCAGGAAGCAGTGGCAGGGGCGCACGAGAGTTATATTCAGAGTCTTTATGCGCATAATTTGGCGAAAGTCGAACTGGCGTACTCCATCGGCGATGCGGAGCAGGGCGTCAGGCGATATCTGAAAGGCAATCAATAGCGTATGGAGCAAACGACGACACAGAGTCCGTCAACGGCAGTCAGGAACGATCAAGCGGAAAGCACAACTAGGGCTTTGCCGGCGACTGAGAAGGACTATCACACTCGTCCCGCACGTACGCGGAGTCCGGGTTTTCGCATCGCTGTAGTCATTGGGGTCGTCATCCTGCTCGTGGTCGGCTTTTTCGCTTATCGATATTTCACCAGTTATGAATCGACCGATGATGCCCAGATCGATGGGCACATCAACTCGATCAGCGGTCGCGTTTCCGGACATGTGATCAAGCTCAACGTGCAGGATAACCAGCTCGTGCAGGCGGGAACAGTTCTGGTGGAGATCGATCCAGCGGACTATCAGGTCGCGCTCGAAAAAGCGAAGGCCGATTTCGCGGATGCGCAGGCGGCGGCCGTCGCCGCGGGTGTTAACGTTCCGATCACCTCCGTAAACACGACGAGCCAAATTTCTGTGAGCGACGCCGATGTGAACAGCGCGCGCGCCGGGATTCAAGTCGCCAAGCAACAATTCCAAGCCGCAAAGGCCGAGCTTGCCCAGGCTGAAGCTAACAACGTAAAAGCTCAGAATGACCTGGCTCGCTACAAACAACTGGTCGATAAGCAGGAAATTTCGCAGCAGCAGTATGACCAGGCCACCGCTGCGGCCACAGCAAGCGCGGCGGGAGTCGCGGCGGCACGAGCGAATGCGGATGCGGCGCAACAGCAGGTGACTCAGGCCGATGGAAAGCTTGTACAGGCACAGGCGAACCAGCGGTATGCGAATACCGCTCCCAAGCAGATGGAAGTCATCAAGGCGCGTGAATCGGCGGCGTTGGCCGATGTGCAGCGCAAGAAAGCAGACCTCGATCAGGCGCAGTTGAACCTGCAGTACACGAAAATTGTTGCTCCAGTGAATGGGATCGTGAGCAACCGAACGGTCGAAGTCGGTCAGAATGTCGCTCCGGGGCAGGAGTTGATGAAGATCATCAATCTGGATGACATTTGGATCACTGCCAATTTCAAGGAAACTCAGCTTCGCAATATGAAGGTCGGGCAGCGGGTGACAATTGAAGTCGATGCCAACGGCCGCAAGTACGAAGGAAAAGTAGACAGCTTCGCAAGCGCCAGCGGAGCGCGCTTCAGCCTGCTGCCGCCGGAGAATGCAACCGGAAATTATGTCAAGGTCGTTCAGCGCATTCCCGTAAAACTGATCCTGGATCCCGGCTCGAATAACGACCACCAGTTGCGCCCCGGCGAATCCGTAAACCCGAAGGTTTGGATTCGCGAATGAGTGCGGCAACAGCCACTCTGGATCAGGCGGATGCCTGGCGTCCAGCTGTAAATCCATGGGTAATCGCTCTCGCGGTCACCTTGGCCACGTTCATGGAGGTGCTTGACACCTCAATTGCGAACGTGGCTCTGCCTCATATTGCCGGCAGCCTTTCCGCCGGGCAGGACGAGAGCACGTGGGTTCTTACTTCCTATCTTGTTTCGAATGCAATCGTTCTTCCGCTGAGTGGCTGGCTCTCGTCCATCGTAGGCCGCAAGAATTTTTATATGGGTTGCGTCGCGCTGTTTACGATCAGCTCTTTCATGTGCGGGCTCGCGCCGAATCTTGCAGTGCTGATCATCTGCCGCATTCTGCAGGGCGCTGGTGGCGGGGGACTGCAGCCCAGCGAGCAGGCGATTTTGGCGGATACCTTCGCGCCGGCAAAACGGGGTATGGCTTTCGCAGTCTACGGTATGGCTGTAGTGACGGCTCCTGCAATCGGCCCCACGCTGGGCGGATGGATCACCGATAACTTCAGTTGGCGCTGGATCTTCTTCATCAATATTCCCGTTGGCATTCTTTCTTTACTGCTTACCTCAAGGCTGATCCAGGATCCGCCGTATTTCAAACGGCGCAAGCTCAGCGAAACTCGCATTGACTACGTGGGACTCGGATTCGTCGCGCTTGGACTGGGGGCCTTGCAGATTGTCCTCGACAAAGGCCAGCGCGAGGACTGGTTCGAATCCAATTTCATCCTCATTCTGACCGTAGTTGCCGTGGCGTCGCTTCTTTTCCTCGTTTTCTGGGAGTGGCGACATAAAGATCCCATCATCGACTTGCACCTGTTCCGAGATCGCACCTTCGGCATCTCGAATATGTTGATGTTCATGTTGGGATTCGCTTTGCTGGGCAGCACACTGTTGCTGCCCTTGTTCTCGCAAACGCTGCTGGGATACACGGCGGAACAAGCGGGACTGGCGTTGATGCCCGGTGGCTTTGCGATCATCCTGCTGTTGCCGCTGGTGGGATTTCTGCTTTCGCGATATACGCCCCGATATCTTCTTCTATTTGGGCTCGTGGTTTTGTCGTTCTCGCTGTTTCACATGACCCGGTTCGACCTCAACATTGACTTCCGGACTGTGGCAACAGCGCGTGTATTGCAAGCGATCGGCATGGCATTCTTGTTCGTCCCAATTAACACGGCGGCCTATGCGTTCCTGCCGCGGGACAAAAACAATGCTGCCTCTGGTTTGATGAATTTGGCTCGAAACATTGGGGGAAGTGTCGGAATTTCCCTGGTTACGACCATGCTGGACCGGAGGACTCAGGCGCATTTGACTGATTTATCCCGGCATTTGAATGCCGCGAACCCTGCTTTGCAGTCGATGATTCAAGGCGCAGCCAAGGCGATGCAGGCGCACGGAGCCAGTGTTGCAGGCGCGACTCAGCAAGCGTATGCGCTGGTCCAAGCGACGGTGGGGCGTCAAGCCACGATGCTGGCTTACATCGATTGCTTTGAGTTTCTGGGATTTGCGATTTTACTGATGGTACCGGCGGTTTTCCTGATGAAAAAATCCAAGCCGGGCGGTGGAATGGCTGTACACTAGACCGCGCCATGTTCCGCGTCATCACGATTGAGCGCGAGTACGGCTGCGGCGGCGGTTCTATCGCTGCCCAACTGGCCGACAGTCTCGGTTTCAAACTCTGGGACCATCTCATCACCGAAGAAATTGCCCGAATCGCCGAAGTCGATCCCTCGGCGGTCATGCGTTGCGACGAGCGCATGGATAGCCGTCTGCACCGATTGTCGAAAGTCTTCTGGCGCGGAAGCTACGAACGCAGTTCGACTTTGGCTCATCAGGTTTTCGACACTGATCGCATGGTGTCAATGATGCAGGAAATTATGGGCAAGATCAGCAAGGAAGGGAATGCAGTCATTGTGGGTCGCGGAGCGCCCTATTTTCTGCGCGAGAACCCGTGCGCGTTTCACGTTTTCCTATATGCGCCGCGGGAAGAAAAAATACGCCGCACGATTGCGGATGGGCGCAGCCGTTCGGAGGCGGAAGACCTTGTTGACTCAGTCGACCGAGAGCGCATTGCATACGTAAAGCATTACTTCAATGCCGACTGGCCAACTCGTTCCCTCTATCATCTGATGCTGAACACTGCCGTGGGCGACGAACTCGTAGTGAAAACAATTCGAGATACGATGCGCATGGTAGAAGGAAAACCGCAAGCTACGGGCTACGATCCCCAGACGACGCAGGTGACTTCGCAATAGTCGCTTCAGTTTGCTGATTGTGGTCGTTGAGGGCGCACCGGAGCAGGGCAACAATCTACAGCGCAAGCATCCTGACGTGGACCTAGAGATCCGAGTGCCCGCCTCTCCCCGCCTGCCGTTCGCTCCAGAATCAATTCCCGAATCATCCCGATAAATGTCGGATGGATGCCGACGGTTTTCGCGCGCGCCATCGGAAGGCCGATGGAATCGCAAAGTTGCTGGGCCTCGATGTCGAGGTCGTACAGCACTTCCATGTGGTCGCTGATGAAACTGATCGGCGCGACCACGACCGCGGTGGCTAGGTTTTTGGCTTTCACCTCGCGCAAATGGTCGAGGATGTCTGGTTCCAGCCATGGCTGACCGGGCGCCCCGCTTCGGCTCTGGTAAACCAACGCGTCATTCGTAATGCCCAATCCTGCGGATGCGAGCTCCCGCACCTCTTCCAACTGTCGAACGTAATCGGAGGTATTCGCCATCGAGAGGGGAACGCTGTGCGCGACGTACACAATCTGAATATTGGTTCTCGCGTCGGCGGGGATTTGAGTCAGAGCGGAACGCAAGCGATCGTCGGTGGCTTCGATAAACCCGGGATGATTGAAGAAAGCACGGATCTTGTCGATAACCGGCGCGCCTTCACCGATCTCTGCCTGGGCGCGAATAATGTCTTCGCGATACTGCCGGCATCCGGAGTAGGAACTGTACGCGGACGTCACAAAGGCGAGGGCGTGTTTAATGCCATCCCGCTTCATCTGCGTCAGGGTGTCTGCCAGCATTGGATGCCAGTTTCGATTTCCCCAGTAAACCGGCAGGTTTGGTCCATGCTGAGCCAATTCATCCTTTAGTGCAGCGAGCAGATCTCGAGTCTGCTGGTTAATAGGGCTCTTGCCGTCGAAATGGTAGTAGTGCTCCGCGACCGCCAACATGCGTTCGCGGGGAACGTTCTTACCTCGCAGGACATTCTCGAGAAAAGGGATGACATCTTCGCGGGATTCGGGGCCGCCGAACGAGACAACGAGAATCGCGTCGTAGTTCATGGAATTGTGATTGAGATGCAGGTCCCATGTTACATGCCACAGCACATGGAATGAGTTCTAGGGGGTGGACCGCCTAATGATTTGCCAAGGAGGGAATTGGTGCGCCCGGAGAGATTCGAACTCCCGACCTGTTGCTCCGGAGGCAACCGCTCTATCCAGCTGAGCTACGGGCGCACGCGGTGTTTACAGTCTACATTGCTGCGATGCGCAGCATCAATGCTCGGTCTTGGCGAACTCACGGGACGCGATGCCGACACTTATCCGTTGGTCTGCGGATCAAACGAGCGGATCCGCAACGCCGTACCAGCGCTGCAGCGAAGCCTCGAACTACCAGCGATCCCGTCCGCCGCCACCACCGCCGCCGCGTCCGCCGCGTCCACCACCGCGGTCGCCACGGTCACGGCCACCGCCGCCGCCACCGCCGCCACCACTCCGTTCCGTTTTTGGCCGGGCTTCGTTCACGTTGATCGTACGGCCACCCACTTGCGTTCCGTTCAACGCAGTGATCGCCTTATCGCCGTCTTCGTTGCTCGCCATCTCGACGAAGCCAAATCCGCGGGAGCGACCAGTATCACGGTCCGTCATGATGCTGACACGATCCACTTGGCCGTAGCCTTCGAAGATCTGCCGCAGTTCGTCTTCATTGGTGTTGAAGCTTAAGTTACCGACAAAAATGTTCTTCACGCATCGCCCCTGCATTGAGCTGTCGTGAGTGCGAGCTCGGTTCGTGGACTCGGCAGGTCGGGCGTGCCTTTCCTGAAAAGCGAGAGCGGAGCCAGCAACAGTCAAATGCGGCAGAAGTATAGCAGGTTTGCAAAAATTCCCTGTCAAATCGATGTTTGGACGATTGATGAAGTTTACGCGGCAGAGCAGGTCAGCACTTGTCTACTTTCCAGTAGCCTTCGGAGTGAAAACCCATCTGCAAAAGACGGTTTTTGGGATCATGTCTTTTGGCGCAA
Organism: uncultured Acidobacteriota bacterium; assembly: GCA_963819455.1. Lineage (GTDB taxonomy): Bacteria > Acidobacteriota > Terriglobia > Terriglobales > Acidobacteriaceae > Sulfotelmatobacter. The sequence goes on along the minus strand of CAWFWF010000001.1, from coordinate 633,820 downwards.
CGTGGACAAACGAGGTAACGGCTCCAGGCGGTGCCTTGACGATCGTAATTCTCGGCGACGGCAAAGCTCAGTCCGCAACTGCAGGGGATTAAGAACATTCGCAGCGGCGGCTTGTCCGGCTTCTGATCGATGTTCCGGCCGTTGGCTTCTGGTTTCACTACTCTTCGACGGTGGCGTATGCGCTTCTCTTGCGCTTGTTTGCCTGGAGGGTTTTCTTGCGCAGGCGCAAAGATTTAGGAGTTACTTCGACGAACTCATCGTCCGCGATGAATTCGATAGCCTGCTCCAGATTCAAAGGCCGGAACGGGACTAGGCGGATGGCCTCATCTGCTGTAGACGCGCGCATGTTGGTGAGCTTCTTTTCGCGAACCGCATTCACGTCGAGATCGGTGTCTTTCGCGTTCTCCCCGATAATCATTCCTTCGTACAACTCGATACCAGGCCCAACGAAAAGTTCCCCTCGCTCCTGCAGGCCCCATAGCGCATATGCGGTGGACACACCAGAACGATCCGCGATCAACGCGCCCGTGAGGCGGTGCGGAATATCACCCTGCCACTCCATGTAACCATCGAAGAGAGCATTCATCACGATCGTTCCGCGAGTGTCGGTAAGAAGCTGGCTGCGCAATCCAATCAGGCCACGGCTGGGCACGCGGAACTCAATACGAACACGGCCGTAACCGTGATTGTGCATATTAGTGACTTCGCCTTTGCGCGATCCCAGCTGTTCCATCACTACACCAACGAAATCTTCAGGAACGTCGACGGTGAGATGCTCGACCGGTTCCATCAGCTTGCCATCGATTCGTTTGGTGACGATCTCGGGCTTGCCCACCATGAGTTCGTAGCCTTCGCGCCGCATCATCTCAATCAAAATGGAAAGTTGTAATTCCCCACGCCCGAGCACTTTGAACGAGTCTGTTGTCCCCGTGTCTTCCACACGCAGAGAAACGTTTGTCAGCAATTCTTTTGCGAGGCGCTCACGCAGATTTCGCGAAGTCACATACTGCCCGTCTTTCCCGGCGAAGGGAGAGTTGTTCACGGTAAACAGCATGGCGATCGTCGGTTCATCGATGGCGATCGGCGGCAGTGGCGCAGGATTGTCGACGTCGGTAATGGTTTCACCGATGGTGATGCCTTCGACTCCGGCGACGGCAATGATGTCTCCGAGTTCAGTTTCCGTGATGTCAGTTCGCTTCAGGCCGGAAAAGGAGAAAAGCTTCGTAATCTTTGTCTTGTGCAGCGAGCCGTCGAGCTTGGCAATGGCAACGTCCTCTCCGGTAAACATCTTTCCGTTAAAGACGCGAGCGATGGCGAGCCGTCCGAGGTAGTCGCTGTAATCGAGGTTGGCGACGAGGATCTGCAGCGGGCCGGTGGCGTCGCCTTTCGGCGGAGGAGTGGTCTTTAATATTGCGTCGAACAGTGGCCGAAGGTCTTCGCCTCCGCCTTTGATGTCGGTTGATGCGGTGCCGATCTTGGCATTCGTGTAAAGCACGGGGAAGTCGATCTGGTCTTCTTTCGCATCAAGGTCAATGAAGAGATCGTAGATTTCGTTCAGTACTTCCTGAGGGCGAGCATCGGAGCGGTCGATTTTGTTGATGACCACGATGGGAGGCAGTTTTGCCTCCAGCGCTTTGCCCAACACGTAGCGGGTCTGAGGCAGTGGGCCTTCGCTGGCGTCAACTAGAAGCATCACGCCGTCAACCATTTTCAGCGCTCGTTCGACCTCGCCGCCAAAGTCGCTGTGACCGGGCGTGTCGACGATGTTGATCTTTACGTCGTGATAGAAGATGGCGGTATTCTTCGCCAGGATCGTGATGCCGCGTTCGCGCTCCAGTTCATTCGAGTCCATGACCCGATCGACGTGGTGCTCGTTGGAGCGAAAAGTGCCGCTTTGCTGCAGCATGGCGTCGACAAGAGTGGTTTTGCCATGGTCGACGTGCGCGATGATGGCGATGTTGCGGATGCTTGAACTCAAAAGGTTCCTTCCAAATTGATGGGCTACTTATACTTTACTATGCGAGGCACTAAACCCACCATAAATGCTGAGGAAAATGAGGTTGGCGTATCTTAGCGCTGTGCGACGGGCAAGCTTTCCACAAGTTCGGCTCCCACTTCAGCGCTGCCTTCGGCTCTGACTCGCAGGCGATACCAGAAGACGATCGTGACCAGCGAAAACAGGAAGATGATGGTGGAAACGGCGTTGATCTCGGGAGTGATGCCGCGGCGCAGGCGTCCCCAGATTTCTAGAGGGAGCGTATTGTCCCGGCCAATCAGGAAAAAGCTGACCGCGATCTCATCCATTGAGAGCGTGAAGATGAGCAGCGCCGCGCCGACAATTGGAAGCTTCAGGTTCGGCACTGTCACTCGCCAAAATGTCTGCCAGTAGTTCGCTCCCAGATCGAGGGATGCTTCCTCTTGCGTCCTATCGAGTTTCTGCAATCCTGCAAACACTTCCGTGGTCGCGACCGAGATCAACGCCGTGCCATGTCCCAGCGCGATCGTAAGCAGGCTCAGCTTCGTATTGCTCAGATTTAAGAGCATTAACAAGGACAGTCCGGTAATGATGCCCGGTAGTATCAGCGGGAGTAGCACAAGTCGCCGGAAGAGTGCCTTCCCTGGAAATTGCGCTCGATCCAAAGCCAAGGCCGCTGGAATTCCGAACGCGAGCGCGATCGCCATCGCCGCAAGAGCAACTTGAAGGCTGTTAAGAACCGAATCCCAGATCGCTTCGTCAGAAAAGAGAAGTCGATACCAGTCGAGAGTGAGACTGCGTGGTGGAAATCCGCCGACCCCTTCGCCGTTGAACGAATAGAGGATAAGGATCGCAATCGGCAAATACAAAAAGGCGAACACTACGCATGCGTGCACAAGGAGCCATAGCGACGGTCGCAGATTGGTTTCGCCGCGGCTCACGAGTAGCTCCACTTCTTCTCTAGCCATTCTGAGAGGAACAGCAGGCTCACCACGATCACCAGCATACTGAGAGAAATAGCCGCTCCGAGCGGCCAGTTATACGCCGCGCCAAAAAGACTGACCACGATGTTCGAGATCATGATCCCGCTCGGGCCGCCCAGAAGAAGGGGAGCAAGGAAGTCTCCAAGGCTTAGGACGAATGCGAATGTCGCTCCTGCAACGACACCCGGAATCGAGAGCGGGAAGATGACCCTCCAGAAAGTTTGCGCGGGAGTGGCGCCGAGATCGTGCGAGGATTCGATCAGGCTCCGCGGAATATGCTCCAGCGCCGCATAGATAGGAAGGATCGCGAACGGAGTGTAGATGTGCGTTAGCGTTAGGACGACTGCGAAAGGACTGTACAACAAAAAATCGAGCGGCTTGCTGGTCAGATGCGAATACTGCAACATCGTGTTAAGCACGCCATCGGAGCCTAATACCGTCTTCCAAGCGTAAGCCCGTACCAGATAGCTGACCCACAATGGGATGATCACCATCTGGTATAGAAGGTTTTTGCGTTTGCCGGCATAAAACGAAAGAAAATACGCCAGCGGATATCCCAGTAGCAGCGAGAACAGCATGACCCGTGCGGCGATCCACATGGAGCGCGTCAGCGTCTGCCAATAGAGCGGCTTCTGCAAGAGTTCTCGATAGTTCGAGAGATTCCACGAATGGATGATCGTCTGGCTCGGAGAAACGGTCCAGAAGCTGTAGCAAAACATCAGCACATAAGGAACGAGCAGGAAGGTCGCTACCCAGATCAGCGGGGGGATTGTGACCGCCGTTTTGTATCCGCGTGAGAACATTCTTTCTAGCTTCGTGCCGGCGGATTGCGGACCGGGATCGCGTCTGCACCGGAAAATTCAACTTCGACTTCACCCTGCAAATTCTGGCCACTTCCAGTTCGCATCATGAGCGTGAGATCGTTCGAGCATTGGACTCGCAGCAATTCGGTCGCGCCATGAAATGCCTGCTGAACGATTCTTCCCCGTACGCGTACCATGCCGGGCGTTGCTGACGAAGAGGCAATCCGTACATTTTCCGGTCGCAGGGAGAAAGTCGCTGGGCCGTCTGGCAGGGAGACCCGCCAGGCGATCGCGCCACAGGTTACAGTTCCGGATCGCACGTCGCCTGTCAGCAAATTAGTATGTCCGATGAACTGTGCCACGTACGTGGTGGCCGGGCGGCAGTAAATTTCCCGGGGCGTAGCGACCTGCTCCAATTCACCGGAGCGGAGAAGCGCAATGCGATCCGACATCACCATCGCTTCTTCCTGATCGTGCGTGACGAACACGAAGGCGATGCCTACTTCGCGCTGCAAAGACTTCAATTCGACTTGCATCTGCCGACGCAAGTTCGCGTCCAACGCCGACAGCGGTTCATCGAGCAGCAGGAGGCGGGGACGGTTTACCAAAGCGCGAGCCAAGGCGACGCGTTGTTGCTGGCCTCCGCTGATTTTCGACGGCTTGCTTTTGGCGTAGGCCGTCATCTGAACTTTGTCGAGAGCCTCGGACACGCGCTGTGCAACTTCAGCTTCGGGTCGATTCGCAACTCGCAACCCGTAAGCAACGTTATGTTCGACGGTCAAGTGCGGGAACAAGGCATAGTGCTGAAAGACCGTATTCACGCGCCGTCGATAAGGAGGAAGAACATCCATCCTGTCGCCACCCATCCACAACTCGCCGGAAGTTGCCTTTTCGAATCCAGAGACGATGCGGAGAAGAGTCGTCTTACCCGATCCGCTTTCGCCGAGGATGGTAAGGAACTCGCCTTCGGCGATTTCCAGGGAAACATCGCGAAGCACGGTATTCCTGCCGAAGTTCTTGGCGACGTTCCGAATGCTGAGCAATGTGGGCCTGAGAGATCCGGTTGCTGTCGCGGCATTCGACGAAGTGTCTGCGGGTGCCATGAGTGGTGAGTCTTACTGAGCGGCTTTTACATCGTTCCAGATTTCGGTGTACTTCGCCCGTCTCGGGACGTCCTGCCAGAAATAGAGGCGCTTCTGATAGTTTTCGACGTCGTCCAGATGCAGAGTCTTCACTTCTTCAGGCGTCATAAACTGCGCCGCCTGCGGATTCGCCGGAACATAATGAGTCTTGTCAGTTACAAGCTTCTGAGTTTTTGCCTCGACCATGAACTCCAGGAATTTGTGCGCCAGTTCTTTGTTCTCGCTGCCAGCGGTAATCATCAGGTGATCAATCCAGCCAGTTGTATTTTCCTTTGGAATGGTTTCTCCGGCAGGAAATCCGGCCTTCTTGAGATCGGCAGTATTCAGCGGCCAGCCCATGGCGATGACAATCTCGTGGCTCTCAAAGAGATTGGTTAGCTCTCCGCCGGTGGCCCACATCTTTCGCACGTTGGGTTTTAATTCCAACAACTTCTTTTTGACAGCGTCAAGTTCCTGATCAGTGAGGTTGTACAGATGAGATGGGTCAGGCTTGTCGTAGCCAAGGACCTGAGCGACCATATAGATCGTGGGAAGATCGTCCCACACCGAAACCTTGCCCTTATATTTTGGATCCCACAGAACGGTCCAGGAACCAGGAGGCTGGGCGAAGGCCGTTGTGTCGTAGATGATCGGATCGGGTCCCCATGTGAAAGGCACGCCGTATACCTGTCCGTTGGCGTGCACCAGCGGCAGGGAAGTGAGCTGCGAGGAGAGCTGGCCATAGCTCGGAATCTTGGAAAGATCGAGAGGCGCGGCTAGGCCCGAGGTCGCGATCGAAGATGCTACGTCGCTCGACGGCGAGATAACGTCATAGTTGCCGGAACTTCCTCCGCGCAACTTGGCCACGAGTTCATCGCTCGATCCCATGTATGACGCGGAAACCTTGCAATGATTTTGCTCTTCGAATTGTTTGATGAACGAAGGATCGGCGTACCCCTCCCACACGAGTAGGTTGAGAGTGGGTGTTTTCTTCGCGCAGGAAGACAGCAGCATCGCAGCCGCCACGGACAATAAGAGAAGAGAGCCTCTCCAGTTCATTGTTCCTCCGAATCTCAGTGCTAGAACGTGGGCGGAGTGTTAATCCAGAGCAGCCATGTTTCTTTGCGTCCGGGATTCTTCCAGGTGTGTGGTGTTGAGCTTTCGAAATAGAAGCTATCCCCGACCTTCAGCCTGTGTTTCTCGCCGTCGACCGTGATCTCCAAGTCGCCGCGCAACACGTAAATAAATTCCTCGCCTTCGTGAGTGTAGGAATCGCCGCTGCCCGAGTCCGGAGCGATCCGGAAGAGATGAGGTTCCATCACAGTATTTCCCCACGCGAGTAACTCCATACGAACTCCAGCTCCCGCCTCTAGAACCTTGCGATCTGCGGGACGAACCTTCAGGCTGCTAGCCGCTCCTGCATCGTAAAAATCGAGGATGTTGGTTTTATAGAATCGCGCCAGTTTGCGGAGCGTTCCCACCGAGCCGCTCATATGTGAGCGTTCCAGTGCGCTTAGAAACCCGACGGAAATTCCGACAGCCTTGGCGACGTGAGCGAGGGAAAGTTTCCGCCTCGCTCTCAATTGCCTCAGATGAGCGCCAATAGCCCGAGCGCCCGTCTTTGTCGGCGGCAACTTGCTTTCTCTTTTCAGCAACTGCACGATTGCAGCTGCGTTTAAGCCTCGCGCTTTGCGGAGAAATCTCGCACGCTTGAGCAATTTCACATCATCTGAGGTGTAAAGGCGGTACTTGCTCGCGGTGCGCCGGGGTCGTGTGAGTCCGAGGCTCTCCCAACTGCGAATGACCGAAGGTGACATCCCCACTTGCCGAGCCACGTCGCCGATTTTCAGGTAAGGCTCACGCATGCGGGTAACGATTCTTGCAGGTTGGGAATGCTGGAACGATAAGAAATTTCTATCGGCCGGACGCGTTTTTTTATCCTTGACAGCGTCGGTAGCCGTTCTCTAACCTTGCGGGATTATAGCAAGGTTGTGGACGGATTCAAGCGTTCGCTTTTCAACAAAAACAATCAAAACTCTCCCGGTTGTCTGGAGGCACCATGCCGTCACGTCAAGCACGCTGGTCCCAGATGTTCGTGGCCGCGACTTCCGTTGGAATGCTGTTTTTGTTTCTTGCCATCTGTGCGATGGCGCCCATCAGGCTCGCAGCGCAGGGCACAGGTGGACGAATTCTAGGCAGAATCGTTGATCCATCGGGTGCAAGTCTAGCTTCCGTGAAAATATCCGCGGTGAATGACGCCACGGGTGTCGGTCACGACGTGCTCAGCAACGACAGCGGTGACTTCGTGTTTCCCGATCTTCCCGTCGGCACGTACTCGCTAACATTCGATCTCACGGGATTCAAGAAGGCGGTCCGTCACGGAGTATCGCTCGATGTCAACCAGGCGATCACCTTGAACATGACGATGACTTTGGGTGCGGCGCAGGAAGTCGTCGATGTGACTTCCGAGGCTCCGCTCGTGGATACCAGCAGCACGCAGTTGGGTGCCGTGGTCAACAACCGGTCGGTGAATGAGCTCCCGCTGAATGCCCGCGACAGTTACCAGTTCCTCCAGTTGCAGCCCGGAGTGCAATCGCAGTTAGGATCGAGCGGCGGGACGTTTTATGGCAGCGACAGCGCTGGATCGGTCTCAGTGAACGGCGGACGCGATCGCGCCAATAATTTCAGCGTGAATGGTGGCGATGCCAACGATCAGTTCGTCAATCTGCCCACGATTCAGCCGACGCCGGACGCCATCGAAGAATTTCGTGTCATCAGTAATACGTTCGACGCCGAATACGGACGGAACTCGGGTGCCGTGGTCAACGTCGTCACGAAGTCCGGCACGAATCAGTGGCACGGCAATGTGTACGAATATTTCCGCAATAAAGTTTTAAACTCCCAAGGCTACTTCAACACCGTCAAGCCGCAGTTCAACCAGAACCAGTTCGGCGGCACCTTTGGCGGCCCGCTTCACAAAGATCGCACATTCTTCTTTACGTCGTACGAAGGACGGCGAATCCGGCAAGGGCAATCGGGCGATATCGTAGCGGTACCAACCCCAGACGAGCGTAACGGTGTATTTGATGTTTCGAGTCTCGGAGGCTTCGGAGGAACGATCAGCGATCAGTTTGCCGCTGACGCGCTGAACGGAAGGCCAGGTTGCACTTCGGCGATCACTGCGCTTGGAGGAACGACGCCGGCTGCGGGTGTTGACTGGAGTTCCGTCTTCCCGACCGATGGCAATTCAAACGCGACGATCCCAACACAATGTATGGATCCAGTGGCACAAGATATGTTGCGCTTCGTACCTGCGGCCAATCGTCCCGATGGAACCTATCAGGCGGTTCCCACGGGTGCTCAGAACGCGGATCAATTTACTCTTCGCCTCGACCACCACATCAACGAGCGGCAAAATTTCAGCTTTTACTACTACTACACGGACGAGAAAAACTTCTCTCCGTTCTACAACTTCCAGGCGTCCGGCGCGAACATCCCGGGATTTGGAGCGAAGGTCGGTTCGCGATATCAGCAATTCAATCCCAGCCACACGTGGACGATCACCAATTCCCTCATCAACGAGTTCCGTTTCACCTACATGAGGGAAGGGCAGTTGACCTTCCAACATCCTCAGGCCACCGGAGCGGTGCAGGCATCCTGTTCTTCCGCGGCGGCGCAAGCTGTCTGCTTCAACGGGACATCGGATTCTTCAGCCATCAACAGCCTGATCGCCGGCTCGTTGTCGGACCCGTCGAAGGCGGGCATCACTACCGGTTTGCCGTCGACTCACACGGGAGTTCCGTTCGTCGACGTTTCTGGCGGTTTCGCGATCGGTAATGGTTGGGAAGGCGAACTGCCGCAGGTCGGCAACTCATTCATGTGGTCAGACAGCCTGACGTGGGTGAAGGGAAACCACAACCTGAAGTTTGGCGCGGATATCCGACGCTCGCGTTTCGACCAGACGCTCTTTTACAACGTCAGCGGCCAGTTCACCTTCGATAGTTCCACCTCGAACTCCGTGCTTTCGGCAGACAATTATCCCGGATACATGTTGGGTTTGGCGGACAGTTACGTACAGGGATCGGCTCAGCGAGAGAATGTGCGCAGCACCGGCGTCTACCTCTTCGCACAGGATAGTTGGAAGATCAAACCGTCGATCACGCTGAATTACGGCCTGCGCTGGGAGTTGGATACTCCACTCACCGACGTCCTGCACCATGTGCAGGCGTTCAGGCCGGGGCAGAATACGACGGTATATCCCTGCACTCTGACTCCCGATGAGCAGGTGAATCTGGGCGCTGGCGATTGCGCGACGGCTGGCGTTCTACCAACGGGGTTGGTGGTGCCCGGTGATCAGGGCGTACCAGCTGGCTTGACGCAGACCTATTACAAGGCTTTCGCTCCACGCGTCGGAATTGCATGGAGCCCATTCAAATCCGGAAAGACCAGCATTCGTGCTGGTTGGGGATTGTTCTATAACCCGATGGAGCAGTTAGTTCTCGAACAATTCGGAGCTGAGCCGCCCTTCGGAGGCAGCACGTTCTTGCCGGGCACATTCTTAAACACTCCATTTGTCGCCCAAGGCGGATTCATCAATCCCAACCCCTTCACCGGTATCTTGAGTCCTGCACCTGGAACGCCGACGGATTGGGCAAGCTTCCGTCCGATGTTGCTCTACGGTGATTTCCAGCCCAAGCTACGAACGCAATACACGGCGCAGTACAACCTGACGATTCAGCATGAACTGGCGAAAGACATCGTGATGCAGTTAGGCTACGTCGGATCGCAGGGACATCGGTTACTTGCTTCGCACGATATCAACGCGGCAAATCCACAGACCTGTTTGGACATCATTACGCTGGCGAACAATGATCCCAACAGCGTCACCTCGTATGGCGATCCCGGCACCTGTGGTCCCTTCGCGGAAGACAATCAATTCAGTGTCACACTGCCCACCTCCAACGGCGCCCTGCTGCCTAATGGATTCCATATGCCCAATGGCTCAACCACGCAGGCCGCCGGACAGACTCTGCAGTTCGTCGGAATCCGGCCGTACTCCACACCAGCTTGCAATGCGCAAACTGGAGTTGGTTGCCCCCTCGACGGCGTGCCGGTATTCAGCAACGTTTTTGCTGAGGACACGATCGCTGCCTCGGCCTACAACTCGTTCCAAGCCAGCCTGGAGAAGAAATTTTCCCGTGGCTTGCAGTTGCAGGCCGCTTACACGTTCTCGAAGTCTCTGGACTGGGCCTCGAGCTTCGAAGAGACGGTCAATCCGTTCAACTACAAATCCAGCCGAGCGTTGTCACTGTTCAACTCCAAGCAACGTTTCGTCATCAACTACGTTTGGGCTCTTCCTGTCCGAAAGTACAGCGGAATGGCGGGTAAGGTGCTCGACGATTGGCAGGTTTCCGGGATTATTCAATTCCAGAGTGGCTTCCCGATCCGCATACAGACGCAAGATGACAATGAGTTGATCAGCAGCTTGTTCTTCCTGGGAGCCGGCGCGCCGCAACTCACTGGAAACTTGCAGATTCAGAATCCGAAGACCAACGGCGGGTTCTATTTGAATCCAAGCCAATGGTCCGACCCAACACTCGGGCAGTTTGCAACCACGCCGCGCTCCATTTGCTGTGGGCCTGGCGAAAATCAGTGGGATATCACGGTGTCGAAGCGGATTGCCCTGACAGAGGCAAGATACTTCCAGTTCCGCGCCGACATTTTCAACCTATTCAACAAAACGGAGTTCGTGAACCCGGACGGGAACTTCAGCAACACGACGTTCGGCCAAGTGCTACAGGCGCGCGATCCACGCTTGTTGCAGTTCGCGTTGAAGTTCTACTTCTAAGTCAAAGGAGTAGAGTAGAGAGTTCGATCCGGGCGGCTCCAACCGCCCGGTAATCTAATGGCCCGCTGGTCATCCAAACGCAGCTGGCCTGAGTCTCCCGGAGCAATTCGATGTACCCCGATCTGCAGAAAGAACTCGCCGATTTCGAGCGGCGAACGCCCAAGTCCGCCGAAGCCCATAAGAAAAACCTGAAACGCATCCCCCTCGGCGTCGCCAGCAACTATCGCGCGTACGATCCGTGGCCGATTTTCGTGAAAGAAGCCAGCGGCAGCAAGTTCCGCGACCTCGATGGCAACGAATATATCGATCACAACCTCACCTTCGGAGCCTTAATGGCGGGACACTGCCATCCTGCTGTGATGAAGGCCGTCGAAAAGCGGCTGTCAACCGGCACGATGTTCGGCATGCCTCATGACATGGAATGGGAGTTGGCCGAAGAAATTTGCAATCGCTTTCCCGTGGAGATGTGCCGCTTCGGCAACAGCGGCACGGAAGCAACAATGCATGCGATTCGCCTGGCTCGCGCGGCCACCGGTCGGGACAAGATCGTCAAATTCGAAGGCGCATATCACGGGCTCCACGACAGCGCTCTCGTGAGTGTGAAGCCACATGCGCCGGACTACGGCGATGTCAATGCTCCGACGTCAGTACCCGGCGGTTTGGGAGTACCGAAGTCCGCGGTGGCCAACGTTGCAATTGCGACATTCAACGACCTAGCGTCTGTCGAGCGCCGCTTCAAGGAGAATCCGGGTGAGATTGCCGCCATCATCCTCGAACCGATCTTGATGAACGTCGGACTCTGCATTCCGCAGCCAGGTTTCCTGAAAGGCTTGCGCGACATCTGTACGAAGAATGGTGCGCTGCTGATCTACGACGAGGTGAAGACCGGAGCGAAACTTGGTTGGGGCGGTGCCAGCGAATATTTCGGCGTCATGCCCGACATGATTTGCCTGGCGAAATCGATTGGCGGCGGCCTGCCTCTGGCGGCGTTCGGCACGAGCAAGTCCGTCATGGACCTGATCAGCCAGCACAAAGTGTTCCATGGCGGCACTTACAACACGAACCCGGTTTCGATGGCCGCAGGTCTTGCGACATTCCGCGAAGTGTTGACGCGAGCGAATTATGCCCATGTCGACAAACTCGGCAAGAAACTCGCTGACGGATACCGTCAGACGATCGCCAAGGTTGGGCTGCAAGCCTACATCGCGCAGGCCGGAGCGAACGGAGCGTTGATGCTTTATCCAAAAGAAATCCGTAGCTATCGCGACTGGGAGGCCATCGATATCGACCTCTGGCGGCACTACTGGTTCGGCATGGTGAACCGCGGCGTGATGGCTCAGCCTTACTGGTGGGACGAGCAGTGGACGATTTCGGTGCAGCACACCGAGGCTGATATCGACAAGCACCTGGCCGCCTTCAACGATATTGCCGCGTCCCTCGCAAAAGCCCAACAAGAGCGGGCCGAACCGGTGGCCGTCGCGCACTAGATTTGCTCCATGTGGGGCGGGCACTCCTGCCCGCCCTGCACTTCATGCGCGTGTGGACAGCCGCCCCGCTGCCCAGCGAACAAAGTTCGCACGCCTTTACGAAGAAAGTGACGACTGACATCCAATCCGACCAGCCGCACTTGATCCGCGCCCTAGGACGCCGCGATCTTGTATTGCTCTTTGTGGTCGCCGTATTCAATCTCAACGTTGTTCCCTCAATCGCCGCCAACGGTGGAGTCACTGTCTGGCTGTGGGTAATCTCTCTTCTTTTGTTCTTTTGGCCACAGGGTATCGCCGTTATCGAGTTGGCGCACCGCTATCCCGGAGAAGGTGGTGTTTACCTGTGGGCTAAGGAAGTCTTTGGAGACTTTCACGGATTTCTCTCCGGCTGGTGTTATTGGACGAACAACATGCTGTACGTGCCAACTGTCATGCTGTATTTCGTCGGCGTCTCTGTGTACGTGCTGGGGCCGAGCCACCATGGATTGGCAGACAACAAGGCATTCGCTTCCATCGCTTCTCTGACGCTGCTGGCCGCGCTCACCCTGTTCAACATTCTCGGCTTGGGCATTGGGAAGTGGATTAACAATCTCGGCGCCATCGGAACGTTCATCGCCGCAGCGGTGCTAATTGGCCTGGGCATCGTGATCTGGTGGCGCTTCGGAACTTCCATCACGGCCGCCGATTTCAAGATTCCGCCGAACCCTAAATTTGTACTGAATTCCTTTGGGGTAATTTGTTTCGGGCTGGTTGGGCTCGAACTCGCTTCGGTAATGGGAGATGAAATCCAAGAACCGCGCCGGACGCTTCCAGGAGCCGTGGCATGGGGCGGCGTGCTATCCGGCGCGCTTTATGTGGGCGCGACGCTCACACTACTGATCGCGGTCGGAAAGAATGTCAACGTCTTGCAGGGAATCGTGCAAGCCGTCAGTCACATGGCGGGACGAGTCGGAGGCAGTTGGATCACCGTACCGTTCGCGCTGATGCTGAGCCTTTCGATTGCCGGTATCGGTTCGGCCTGGATGGGAGGCTCGGCGCGTATTCCGTTCGTCGCCGGTCTCGATTCGTATATGCCGTCGTGGCTGGGTCGCGTCCATCCCCGCTACTCGACACCGTATGCAGCGCTGATCGTGCAGGCATTAGTTTCCGCCGTCCTGGTAATTCTGAATTTTGTCGGCGCGGGAGTGCAGGAAACTTTTCAAAAACTACTATCCTTGGCGGTCGTGCTGCAGCTTGTGCCGTTCATCTATATGTTTGGAGCACTCGTTAAGTTTGCCGTGACGGAATCGGAGCCTAAAGGCCAATACGGTCGAACGACGTTATTCCTGGCGGGGCTTAGCGGATTCCTGACCACGATACTGGGCATAGCGCTCGTCTTCTTTCCGGCCCAGCAAATTACGTCTCTGTGGTCGTATGAATTGTGGATGTTCGGAGGAACATTATTCTTCGTTGGACTGGCTGCCTTCTTCTTTTTTGTCTATGGCAGCCGGAAAGCTCGGAAGCAAGTTTCCGCGGGAACGGTCGCAGCGCCAGTTCTCGCGAGCGAAATCCGGCGCTGAATTCGGCGCCAGCTTTACAACTATGTGGAGACAGCCGCAACCGGTTGTCCGCGGCAGTGCAACAGGAGGGGCCACGATGCCCAGCGGAGTGCAAGCAGACGTGAAGTCGTACCAGATGTTCATCAACGGCGAGTGGGTCGACAGCAAATCCGCCAAGACCTTTCCGGTCTACGATCCTTCGACGGAAGAAGTCATCGCGCAGGTTCCGGAAGCGAGCGCAGACGATGTGAATCGTGCGGTCTCCGCGGCAAAGATCGCATTTGAAGAGGGACCGTGGGCGACTACGACGGCGCAGGAGCGCGGGCGCGTGCTGTTTCGCATGGCGGACAAAGTCCGACAGAATCTTCCAGCGCTAGCCGAATTGGAGTGCCGCAACACGGGCAAGCCCATCGTAGAAGCGGAATATGATTTGAATGATGTCGCCACCTGCTTCGAATACTACGGCGGCCTCGCCACCAAAATCGTTGGACAGGTCAACCCTGTCCCCGACAATGCCATGTCTCTGTCACTCAAAGAGCCGGTTGGCATAGCCGGGCAGATCATCCCGTGGAACTATCCTCTACTCATGGCCGCGTGGAAGCTAGCCCCGGCCATCGCTGCGGGATGCACGTGCATCCTGAAGCCCGCCGAGCAGACTCCGCTAACGGCTCTCGAATTCGCCAGGCACCTTGCCGATTGTGGCTTGCCAGCCGGCGTCGTCAATATCGTTACGGGCTTTGGAGAAACCTGCGGAGCTCCGTTGGTTCAGCATCCGGATGTGAACAAGATCGCATTCACTGGAAGTGCCGCGGTAGGCAAGATCATCGTCAAGCAGGCAGCCGATACGGTGAAGCGAGTCACGCTGGAGCTGGGAGGAAAGTCTCCCAATATTTTCTTCGCCGACGCCGACTTCGAAGCTGCGATTGACGGTGCGCTCTTTGGTGTTTTCATCAACCAGGGAGAAGTTTGCTCCGCCGGTAGCCGCATTCTCGTGCAGAAGTCGATTTACAAGAAGTTCGTGGACGCGATGGCCGAGAAGGCAAAGAAGATCAAGCTCGGGCCACCTCTGGATCGCGAAACGAAAATGGGGCCGCTGGTAAGCAAGGAGCAATACGATCGCGTTCACTCGTATCTCGAGATCGGAAAGAAGGAAGCCAAGCTGGCTTCGGGTGGAGGGCGTCCCGACAAGTTCGACAAGGGATATTACGTCCAGCCCACAATCTTCTACGACGTTGACAACAGTGCCCGCATCGCGCGCGAGGAAATCTTCGGGCCGGTGGCTGCCGTGATCCCATTTGAAGACGAAAAAGACGCGATGAAGATTGCCAATGATTCTCCTTATGGGTTAGCGGCTGCTGTCTGGACGCGCGACATCTTCAAAGCCATGCGCACGGTGAAGGCGATCCGCGCCGGAATCGTTTGGGTAAACCATATGCAGCCGACCTACGTGGAGGCGCCATGGGGAGGTTTCAAGCAATCCGGATTTGGGCGCGAACTCGGGCCGTGGGGTATCGAGGAATATCTGGAAACCAAGCAAGTTCACATTAACCTGAACGAATCGCCAATCGGTTGGTACTGAAGAGTTGGTACTGATTAGAGATGAATGTTATCCCTAACTCTTGTCATCCTGAGCGAGGATTGATCTTCGCGCCCGAGCGCGAAGATCAACCGCAGTCGAAGGATCCCTGCAACTTAGGCAGCGCCTGCACTGCGTCGAGGAGTTCTCACGAGAAACGATTATGAGCACCATCCGCATTAACACTCCCATCCCCGGACCGAAGTCGCAAGCCCTCTCCGAGCGCCGCGCGAAAGCCGTGCCCCGCGGGCTTTCTCATGGCACGCCTATCTACGTTGCGAAAGCAGAAGACGCCTGGCTCGAAGATGTCGACGGCAACCGCTACCTAGATTTTGCTGGCGGCATTGGATGCCTCAACGTTGGCCATCGTCGGGAAGCGGTCATCAGCGCGGTGAAGGATCAACTGGATCGCTTTCTCCATACCTGCGTGCAGGTCACGCCGTACGAGAGCTACGTGCGCCTCGCCGAGCGGATGAACGAAGTAACTCCCGGAAACTTCGCGAAAAAGACAATCTTCGTGAACAGCGGAGCAGAGGCAGTCGAGAACGCCGTGAAGATCGCGCGCGCCTACACAAAACGCGCCGGCATTATCGCGTTCGAAGACGCTTTCCATGGTCGCACGATGATGGGTCTCGCGCTTACCAGCAAGACGCATCCTTATAAGGCCGGGTTCGCGCCATTTCCTGGCGAGGTGTATCGCGTCCCTTACGCCTATTGCTATCGCTGTCCCTACTCGCTGAAATATCCGTCGTGTGACCTGTATTGCGCCCGGCATCTTGAAGACACCTTTAAGCGCGTGGTCGCCAATGAGGATGTCGCCGCGCTCATCGCGGAGCCTGTACTGGGAGAAGGTGGATTCGTCGCTCCTCCGCCCGATTATTTCAAAGTGTTGATGGAACTCTGCCACAAATACGGCATTCTGTTCATCGCCGACGAAGTGCAGTCCGGCTTCGGACGGACTGGTACGCTCTTTGCCAGCGAGCATTATGGGATCGAACCTGACCTTATCGTGACCGCGAAATCTCTTGGTGGGGGATTGCCTCTCGCAGCAGTCACCGGTCGCTCTGAGGTGATGGATGCGCCGGGAGTTGGAGGACTCGGCGGGACGTTCGCCGGGAATCCCCTTTCGTGCGTGGCGGCGCTTGCAGTACTTGATCTGTTTGAACGCGAAAACCTGCTGGAGCGCGCCAATGAACTCGGAGATCGCTTCCAACGCCGGGCTCGGGAGTGGCAGAAACGTTGGTCCATTATCGGAGATGTGCGGGGTCTTGGGGGCATGCAAGCCATCGAGCTCGTGCAGTCAGGGGAAACGAAGACTCCGGCGAGCGATGAGACGAAGAAGATCACGCAATACTGCTACGAGCACGGCCTGATTACGATCACGGCCGGCACATACTCGAACGTGATCCGCATTCTGGTGCCGCTGGTCATCACCAACGAACAAATAGACGAGGCGCTCGACGTACTGGAATCCGCGATCGCCAATGTGGGCGATCCAAAAGGTGCAGTTGCACAGTTGGTTTAGGACTTGCGACTTGTCATCCTGAGCGAGGATTGTCGTTCGCGCCGCAAGCGCGAAGGCCAACCGCAGTCGAAGGACATCTATCAACCTGTATCATTATTACCGTCTCAAGGCGTTCTCACGATGCATCCGACTTTCGATTAGGCATAAGCGCAAGACAAAATGGATCGATGGATAAGCCACACTCCTATGCAGTTCAGATTGCGAGATTTGTAGAATCGCTTTAGCGCACGACATTCTTCTTAATAGCAGAGGGCAATTTCCATGACAGTAGCCGCACCTCCAGTCACCAAGCTTACGAATTTCATCAATGGGCAGTGGACCCAGTCGACCGCGTCGGAGTGGCGCGATGTTGTCAATCCTGCGACCGGTGAAGTGCTGGCGACTGTGCCCCTTTCCGATACTGCCGAGGTGAATGCGGCGATTGATGCCGCAGCCGCCGCTTTCCCGGAGTGGCGCCGGACGCCGCCCGAAGATCGCATCCAGCCGCTCTTCAAGCTGAAGATGCTGCTCGAAGAGCATATTGACGACATTGCCCGCATCATCACGATGGAGAATGGCAAGACCTTTACCGAGGCCAAAGCAGAAATGCGGCGCGCCATCGAGAATGTTGAAGTCGCCTGCGGGATTCCAATGATGATGCAGGGCTATAACCTCGAAGATGTCGCGCGCGGCATCGACGAGATGATGATCCGCCAGCCGCTGGGTGTCGTGGCTGCGATTGTACCGTTCAACTTCCCGGGCATGATTGCGTTCTGGTATCTACCCTACGCCATCGCAACGGGAAATACTTTCATTTTGAAACCCAGCGAACGCGTGCCGCTGACCATGCGCTTCGTCTATGAGTTGCTGGAGAAAACAGGGCTTCCAAAGGGAGTAGTGACCCTGGTGAACGGCGGCAAGGCCGCGGTTGACGCCCTGATCGATCATCCAAAGGTTCGCGCTATCAGCTTCGTAGGATCGACTCCCGTCGCGCGCTACATCTACTCGCGCTCCGCCGAGCAGGGCAAGCGTTGTCAATGCCAGGGCGGAGCGAAGAACCATGTCGTAGTGCTGCCCGACGCCGACATGTCAATGGCGACGCAGATTATCAGCGACAGCGCCTTCGGTTGCGCCGGGCAGCGATGCTTGGCGGTCTCAGTCGCAGTCACGATCGGCGAGGCGCAGAAAACCTTCCGCGATTCGATTGCGGATGCCGCGTCGAAGCTGAAAGTGGGGAATGGTCTAGACGATGGCGTGCAAATGGGTCCGGTCATCACTCGGCAGAGCAAAGAGCGCGTGGAATCTTTGATCGGGGTTGGCGAAAAACAGGGTGCGAAAGTTCTGCTCGATGGTCGCAACACAAAGGGATCGTCTTACGATTCAGGCAACTTCGTAAAGCCTACGATTCTCGACGAGGTTCCACCGACCAGCGATCTTGCCGACACCGAGATCTTTGGACCCGTGCTCAGCCTCGTGCATGCCGACAACATGGATGAAGCGTTGGCTTTTCTTGAGCGCAGTGCGTATGGGAATCAGGCGTCGTTGTTTACTTCCAGCGGTTCGGCTGCGCGGCGGTTTCGCTATGAGGCTCCTGCTGGCAACATTGGAATCAACATCGGCGTCGCTGCCCCCATGGCCTACTTTCCGTTTAGCGGATGGAAGAACAGCTTCTTCGGCGATCTCCACGGGCAGGGACGTGATTCCGTCGAGTTCTATACTGATAAGAAAGTTGTCGTCGAGCGCTGGGCCAAAGAGCATAGCCGGAAGTTTTAAGTTGTCACCACGAAGCCACAGAGGCGCCGAGAGATGCAAGTGGGTCTCGGTGCCTCTGTGGCGCCGTGGTGAATGATTTTCGAAGAGGATCCCATGACTACAGCTACCGCTAATCCCACCATGACCGGCCAGGAAATCGTCGACCTCACCAAGAAGCACACTCTGTTTGAGTGGTCCGCTCAGTCGAAGGTGGATCCAATCCCGGTAGCGAAGGCCAAGGGCATTTACTTTTGGACGCCGGAAGGGAAGCGCTTTATCGACTTCAATAGTCAGTTGATGTCAGTAAACATTGGCCATGGGGATGAGCGCGTCATCCGTGCCATCCACGAGCAGGCGCAAACGCTGGCGTATGCGAATCCGTTCATGGCGACTGAGCCGCGCGCGCGTTTGGGAGCCAAGCTGGCCGAAATAACTCCAGGGGACATCGACACATTTTTCTTTACCAACGGCGGTGCGGAGGCCAACGAAAACGCGATCAAGCTGGCGCGCTTTTTCACCGGACGTCACAAGATCATGGCGCGCTATCGCTCATACCATGGCGCGACGGCAGGCAGCATGTCACTCACCGGCGATCCGCGGCGTTGGGCCGCCGAGCCGGGGATTCCGGGCGTGGTGCGCGTGCTCGATCCTTATCACGGAATCGAGCGGGGTTGGGAGTCGGCCAAGACGTCCCTCGCGATGATTGAAGAGACGATGCAACTCGAGGGACCTCACACGATCGCGGCATTCATCCTCGAGACGGTCGTGGGCACCAATGGCATTTTGATCCCTCCGGACGGTTACATGCAGGGAGTGCGCAAGCTCTGCGACAAGTACGGCATTCTGATGATCGCTGACGAGGTGATGGCCGGCTTCGGACGAACCGGAGAATGGTTTGCCATCGATCATTGGAAGGTTGTGCCCGATCTCATTTGCATGGCTAAGGGACTCACCGCGAGTTACCTGCCATTGGGTGCGGTGGGAATGAGACATCACATCGCGCAGCACTTTCAGGACAAAGTCTTCTACGGAGGATTGACCTACAACTCCCATCCCATGGGATGTGCTGCGGCTCTCGCCACCATCTCCGTGTACGAGGACGACAAACTCATCGAGAACGCAAGGAAGATGGGCGAAATCATGAAGGATCTAGGGGCGGATATGCAGGCGAAACATCCTTCAGTGGGCGCCGTGCGATCGATTGGATTGTTTGGCATCTTCGAACTGGTGCGCAGTCGCAAAACGAAACAGCCGATGGCTCCTTTCAATGGGACATCCGAGGAGATGGCGGCGCTGGGACGTTTCTTCCGAGAGCATGGCTTGTACACCCTGGTGCGCTGGAATTCGTTCTACACTAATCCTCCGCTCTGCATTAATGAAGAGCAACTGCGCGAAGCGTTTGCGATCATCGACAAGGGGCTCGCTCTGACCGACGAAGCCGTAACGGACTAGCGTTCGTCTCGGTCCCGAGTTCCGAAACTGAATCCGTGGTGCGACCCATAGTCGGAACTCAGCGTGCGTCCATGCTAAGTGGTAGGCTTTCAGGTTGAGGCGTTATGACTCTGCCTGGCAAGTTGCTGTTCGCATTATTGTTGTCTCAGACCCTTCTCGCGTCACCCCAGGACAACCAGTCTGCCCCAAACGACGAGCGCACGACCTTCCGCGCAGAAGTTCGCAGGGTGCTCGTCGATGTCGTGGTGACGGATGGCAAAGATGCTCCGGTCACCGGATTGGCGCAAGACCACTTCCAGGTCTTTGAGGATGGCAAGCCGCAAACCGTCGCTTCGTTTGAGGAACATGCCGGCCTTCCCGATGTTCCTGCATTGACTCTCCAGGCGAAGTTGCCGCCCAATGTGTTTTCCAACGCACCGCTGGCCAAGGTCGGTGATGCGGCCAATGTGCTGTTGCTGGATGCGTTGAATACGCAGATGCAGGACCAGAGCTATGTCCATTCACAGATGGTCAAGTACATCAAGGATCTGCGGCCCGGGACGCGTCTGGCAATCTTCGCACTAGGAGCTCGGCTTCGCTTCGTTCAAGGATTCACCGGCGATCCTATGCTTCTGATGGCCGCTGTGAATGGGAAGAAGTCAGCAGGGAATCCGGAGTTGTCGCCGTTGTTGCAGACAAGTTCTGAGAAAGATGCCAATGCAAGAATGATCGGCCAGATGGAAGAGCTGTCGGCTGGCACTGGCGCAAATTTGCAATCTTCCATTGATGCTCTACGGGAATTCCAGGCTGAGACTGAGGCGTATCACACCGACGTCCGTGTGCACACGACTCTGGACGCGATGCAGCGTTTGGCGCTCTATCTGAGAGGGATACCGGGGCGGAAAAACGTCATCTGGTTCTCGGGATCGTTTCCGCTGAGTATTCTCGGCGATTTCAGTCTGGGCGGCGCCGATACGATGCGAACCTATCAGGGAGAGGTGGCCAAGACCGCCAACCTTCTGGCGGCGGCGCAGATCGCAATCTATCCCATCGGAGCCCAGGGAATTGCTGGAGACCGCCATTACGATTTCAGCAATCAACAATCACCGAAGATCGCTGGAATCAAAGCTGAACAACAGATGACCCAGTATCAGGTTCAGGATCTACAGGGTGGGAGCACGGAGCGTGCTGGCAGCTTTTCCACCATGGACGAGTTGGCCCGCGACACCGGGGGCGAGGCGCTGTACAACACCAACAGTCTGAATGAGGCCCTCGATCATGTCTTGAATCACGGAACGCATTACTACACGCTGACTTACTCGCCCTCCAACAAAACGATGGATGGCAGGCTTCGCCGCATCGACGTCAAGGTGGGCGGAGGAACCTATCGTTTGGCGTTTCGCCGCGGATACTACGCCACCGATGTGCAAGCGACTCCTCTCGGTCAGACAAAAGCTTCGGGAGATCCTCTGCGTCCGCTCATGGACCATGGAACCCCAGACTCGACCGAAATTCTTTACACGATGGGGCTCTCGGGGACGAATATTCAAGCCACTCCGGTCTCCACACGTGCCGGCGACAACCCCAATCTGAAAGGCCCTGTCACGCGCTACAAGGTGAACTTCGCGGTAGCGGCAAACACCCTTTCCTTAGAACCAGATTCCGGTGGAGTTCGCCACGGAGGTGTGGAACTCACCCTGCTCGGCTATGACCACGACGGAAACCCGGTGAACTGGCTGGTCCGAGATCTGCAAATAACGGTGCAGCCGCAGCGATATGCCACAGCTCAGGAGAAGGGAGTTACATTCAGCCTGGATATTGACGTTCCTCCAAGCGGAGTGTATCTGCGCTCGGGTGTGTATGACATCGCAACGGGTAAGGCTGGCACGCTGGAAATCCCACTGACAGCCGTTGTACCGAAGGCAAATCCCGGCAACTAGACGGCGCCTTATGAAGCCATTCTCCCTGCCTTCCTAACTTTGTCTACTACCTCCCATGAAGAATGAAAACTCGACTCTGCAAAAAAGGTGATCAAAATAGGCACGGATTGCTGCGGTTCGTCCTTGCAGATTGAGAAGCCTCAGGTGACAATTGGGTCGCTGAAGATCGTCATTTCTGAAGATTTTGTTTAAGATCGCCCCCCCGGAGAATGCCGAGATGAAGAGCCGAATCTACTTGCCCACCGTTTTATTCGTAGCGCTGGCATTGCCCGTATTTGCGCAACAAAACAGCGTGACTACCGGTTCAGCGCCGACAGCCAGCGACCGAGACCCTTTGCCTGCACCGCGATCGGCAGACTTTTGGGATGGCGATGATCCGAACCTGGTGAATCTGGTTCGGCATCCTTTCGCTACCAAATCTTATGTGCAGCGACAGACGCGCCCCATTCGGGATCGCATCAACGAATTGGACCAGTTGACTGCGGAAAATAGCGGCAAGATCAAAGACGTCGATGCCCGCGCGCAGAAGGGACTGCAGATGCTCTCGGAAAAAACGAGCCTTGCGGATCAGCATTCCACGGAAGCAGCCACCAGGGCACAAGCCGCGCAATTGGCGGCGAATCAAGCATCGACCAGGGTTTCTTCTGCCGAGCACATGGTTGGGAATCTCGATCAATATAAGGGAACGTCGCAGACGGAGATTCGGTTTCGTCCCGGCCAACATTTGCTAAGCAAGAGCGCAAAAAATGCCCTCGATCAAATGGCAGAGCCGCTGGCGAAGCAGCAAAGCTACATCATCGAGGTTCGCGGCTTCTCTCCTGGACGCGGGCACGTGGCCACCAGAAACTCGCAAAAAATGGCGAATTCCGTGGTGCGGTATCTGGTGCTGACTCACAAGATTCCCGTCTATCGCATCTACACGATGGGCATGGGAAACACCGCACCCGCAACCGGCAAAGCTAAGAGAGTGACTTCGGCGCGAGTGGAAGTTAACGTTTTGCAAAGCGAAGTGGCGAGTGCAGCGCAGCACTAAAAGCCTATTCATTCAGCCTGAATTTCCTGCAGTCGACCTGGCGGTTGACTCGTCCCTCGTCGATTCCTGAGGCCTATCGGCGTTGATTCCTCGGGATCAACGCCAGCCTTCAATCCCTTTTTTAAAATCCACTCTCCGAAAATACCGCTTCACGCAGCGGGTGCGCCCACACGTCGTTGTGATTTCGATCACCGACCTCAGGACCCAAAGTCGCGATCATTGCGATTCGACGGTCCGTGGCTTTCCCCAGAGTCATGGTCCGTCCGGAAAGCGCGGCGTAAGTATGCGCTACTCCAACGCACGGCTCCGGCAATTTGCCCTATACGTGCGCCGTTTCGACCCCAGGGAAAATTTGGTCGCAAGAGGTGGCAATGAGTTCTGCCCATCTAAAACAAGATAGTGGATCAGTTTCGCATTGGCGAGTTTGGCCAAGAGCGTATGGATTGGCAATCAGCGGAGTTGTTGGTGCTGCAGTGATCCGTCAGGTACTAGATGCGCTGTTCGGCTTTCGTTATCAGTTCCTGCCGTTTTGGCCCGTCATCACCGCGGTGGCATTGTTGGGAGGAATTGGACCCGCTTTGTTTGCGACCTTTCTCTCAACGGCCATTGTCTTGTTTTTCTTCATCGTGCCGGTGAACACATTTCTGGTGAAAGATAAACATGACCTCGTGGGGTTGCTGTTGTTTGCGACGAGCAGCTTTGGCGTGAGCTTCCTTGGTGACGTGTTTCGCAGACGTGCGCGCCGCTCGGAAGAATTTCAAAGTGCCGTCGAGGGCCTCGAAGAGATGCTTTTCGTAGTGGACCGATCCTATCGGTATCTGATTGCCAACCGTGCTTTTCTCGCTTATCGCGGCGTGAGTGAAGCTGAGTTAATTGGGCGCACGGTGCTCGATGTCGCCGGGCCGTATGTCTTCGGAATCGCGAAGGAGAAAATGGACGAGTGCTTTACTGGCAAAATCGTGCACTTCGACGTTCGCTACCGCCATGCGACTCTCGGCGAAAGGGATCTGTCAGTCTCCTATCTTCCGATCGAAGGGCCAGGTGGCATCGAAAAGATTGCAACGATCATTAACGACATTACCGAGCAAAAAAGAGTGTCAGAGGCGTTGCGGCAACGCGAACACGACTACCGTCAGTTCGTTGCGCAGAGTTCCGAAGGCATCTTCCGAGAGGAACTCGACGAGCCTATCCGTGTTGATCTTCCCGAAGACGAGTTGATCCACAAAATTCTGCAACATTCGTACGTAGCCGAGTGCAATGATGCGCTAGCCCGTATGTGCGGCTTCGAATCGAACCGGGAAATTATTGGCAAGCGACTCGCCGAGACGCTGCCTCCTGAGGATCCGAGAAACATCGAAATGACCCGGCAATACATCCGGTCGGGATTTCGAATATTGGATCGCGAATCTGACCAGGTCGATCTTCAAGGCAATGCGAAGGTGTTCCGTAACAGCATGATCGGCATCGTCGAAGACGGGATGCTGTTACGTACGTGGGGCATACAACGCGACGTGACAGAATCTAAGCGTGCCGAAAGCGATCTGCTCCGCAGTGAAGAACGGTTTCGCATCGCCCTCAAGAACTCTCCGATTACCGTCTTTACCCAAGACAACAACTTGCGCTACACATGGATCTACAATCCCCAGATGTATTGGCAGCAGAATGTCTTGGGCAAAACCGACGGCGAGATTCTCGGACCGAAGCCTTCGACCGACCTGATGCAATTCAAGCGAAAAGCTCTCAAGTCGGGATTGCCGCTTAGAGAGGAAATCGTCATCCCGCAGAATGGCAAAAACCATGCGTTCGACATCACGATAGAACCCATTTTCGACGCCGGCGGGGGAGTCTCCGGCATCACCGGCGCATGTATGGACGTAGCGCGCCTTCGCGAGATAACCGATCGACTCCAGGCGGTCAGCGATCACCTCGCCCAAGAGACGGATTATCTGAAGAACGAAATAGAGACGGAACTGGGGTTCGAGGAAATCGTGGGCCAGAGTGCGGAACTGCGGGAAGTTCTCAGGAAGACGCGGATCGTAGCTCCGACGGATTCGACCGTTTTGCTGCTGGGCGAGACGGGAACCGGCAAGGAACTGGTGGCGCGGTCGCTGCATTCGCTCAGTTCCCGGAAGAACAAGACGTTCGTCAAGCTCAACTGCGCCGCAGTTCCGTCGGGATTATTGGAGAGCGAACTATTCGGCCATGAAAAAGGCGCTTTCACGAGCGCTGTGTCCCAGAAGGTCGGCCGCATTGAACTTGCGGACAAGGGAACACTGTTTCTGGACGAAATTGGCGAATTGCCGCTGGAACTACAGCCGAAACTCCTGCGAGTTTTACAGGATCGGGAGTTTGAGCGCCTTGGCGGCATTAAAACAATTCGTGTCGATGTACGAATTGTTGCCGCTACCAATCGGGACTTGCACCAGGACGTTCTGGACCGGAATTTCCGTGAGGATCTGTTCTACCGTCTGAATGTGTTCCCCATCGAATTGCCGCCTCTCCGCTATAGAAAAGACGATATTCCGATCTTAGTTCAGCATTTTGTGAATCTGCATTCCGGGCGAATGGGAAAGCACATTGATGCCGTTCCAGAGGAAACACTCAAGCGATTGCAAGGTTGGAGTTGGCCGGGAAACATTCGCGAATTGGAAAATGTCATCGAGCGTATGGTGATCCTAAGCAAAGGAACTGTTTTGGCCCCTCCGCCGGCGGAAATTGAGGCTGCGATGGAAGCGCCTGAAAACAGCCTGTCGATGGTGGAACGCGAACATATCATCCGCGTACTCCGAGATACCAATGGTGTCTTGTCGGGCTCCGACGGAGCCGCAATACGCCTCGGGCTGAAACGCACGACGCTGCAGTCAATGCTGAAGCGCTTCAATATCCAATTGCATGAGTATCGACGCGGAGGAAATGGCGCCTACGGGGGATAGCTGCCTTCCCGTGATCGGTACAGACGGGTTCCATCCTCTACTTCGACAAGCGATTGTATTTCTTCAGCACCTCGCGCAGCCGGTCGTGAGGCAAGGAGATTACTGTGTGGTTGTTGATTCCGGTCATAGTTTCGGCCGCGACCATGGCGTTGACGACTGCTTCTTCCGTGGCCTGAACAGTCGCCAGGAAAATTGGGTCCAGCGAGTCATTAGGAAGCATTGTGAGCTGATGCAGTCCTTTCGTTCCAACTGCGGCAGGGTTTGCGGTCGAAAAAGCGACAAAGATATCGCCGGAACCATCGCCTGAATAACTTCCGTCGCGGCCCAGCCCCAGAGAAATCTTTTTGGCAATGCGCTTGAGTTGCGTGGGAATCAGGGGAGCGTCGGTTGCGACGACGACGATGATCGATCCAATGTCGTTCTGCCATACCGTGTGCTCGGGAATTTCGCGCCCGACATTCACTCCGGCGATGCGCAGTTGCTCGCGCGATCCGTAGTTACACTGCACTAAAACGCCGACCGTGTAGCCGCCGGCCTTGGCATCGAGAACGCGGGAACTCGTCCCGATGCCGCCCTTGAATTCGTTGCAGATCATTCCCGTTCCCCCACCCACATTTCCCTCCTCGACCGGTCCGGCGTGCGCCGTGTCGAGCGCGTGCCATGCATCCTCAGGCTTTACATGGAATCCATTGATGTCGTTGAGATACCCGTCCCAAGTCTCCGCGACAACGGGTAACGACCACCAATACCCTTCCATGTCGGGAGAGCCGCGTTTCACCTTCCAGGAGATGACCGCGTCCCGCACCACTCCAACACTATGTGTGTTCGTGATCATGACCGGGCCGTTCAAAAAGCCGGAGTCATCCACCCACGTAGTTCCCGTCATCTCCCCGTTGCCATTGAGGGTGAACCATGCGGCGAAGACGGCATCGTTCGAATTTTTTCCACGAGGATGGACTGCAGTCACCCCTGTTCGGACGGGGCCTTTTCCGATCTCCAGCTTGCCTTCTCCGGAGATCAAGGTCGTGTGGCCGACCTCAACGCCCTTCACGTCAGTAATCGCATTATTCGCACCAGGTGTGCCATCGAAGGGAATCCCGAGATCGCGAGCCCGCGGTTTGGTCTGGCTTAGAGCCATCGCGGACATTAATGTGAATGCGAGAACTGTGCGGTTCGGGTGGGTCATCGATCGAAACATGCGGCCTCCGGACAACGACGCAGTATACAGGGCCGTGCTAAATCATGGCCTACGTTCCTGCGGCTTCGTGCATCCAAGGTGCTGAGTTAAAATCGCAGTCAATAGAAAGGTCTATCTCGGGGGATGCGATGGAAAGCTGGAAGAAAGCTGCGGTGCTCGGGTCGATTGGTGCGGCGGGAGTACTCTTCATGAAGCAGCGATATGCGGCTGGTGTTCTCGCCACAGGCGTAGGCCTTGCCTTGTTGGCGGCGGAATATCCTGAGAAGTTTGAAAAAGTTCGTCGCTCGCTGCCAGACTATTTTGAGCGCGGAATGAAAGTGATGGAGATGGCGGGGAAGGCCGGCAAGCAGATCACCAACGCTGCGGAGCGCGGTGCGATGGGCGCTTGGGAAGAGTTCGGCGTTTAAATACGCTGCAGGCGGCGATCTGTCCCCTCATCCGCTTAATCGATGCCGAGCTGTTTCTTCGCTTCGGGACTGAGGCGCTCCGGCGTCCAAGGCGGAGTCCAAACTACGTTCACAGCAGCATTCCGGATGCCGGGCAACTGTTCCAGGCGGGATTTCACTTGCATGCTGATATTCACATGCTCGGGGCAGCCTTGAGCCGTCAGGGTCATCTCGATGGCAACGTCCTGCTTGTCTTCTTCGACTGTCTCGAAGTTGACCTTGTAGATCAGCCCCAAGTCAACGATGTTGACCGGAATTTCCGGGTCGTAGCAGCTTTTTAGTGCGCTTATCACGTCTTGTTCGGTGACTGGCATTGGAATCCTTCGAGTCGATGTATCTACAGTTTAGCATCGCCCTGTTCAGGGAGGGCTTTGTATACACGGAATCAATGTCGTCTGGTAAAGTCCCTGCATGACTCCCGAGGCTAAGCAAAAGGTCCAACTCGCGCTGCTGGTGGCGCTCGTGGTAGCGAGCGTCCGCGCTGGGGTCATTTTTTATAATCGCCATCAGGACAGCGTCGCCGCCGAGCGGCAAAAAAAGGCTCGTGATGTAGGATATTCCGACCCCGACTATTACGTGAGCCCGAAAAAGCTATACCCCTACGACGTCAAGAGCGCGAAACAGCTCACCCAACAGCCGGCGTGGGTGCGAGAGGGCTATCACTATGCCTATTACAGGTATGACAAGGCCAAGAAGAAGGTCGATTTCGTTCATGATGCGGGAGTCTTAGGCCCGCTGGAAAAATTGGCGATCACCGATGTCGTGACGGGCGGTCCTCCCGGACCGGCAGACAAGCTCCAGGTGATGGCAGTCTTCGAAAAAGAAGGAAAGTCTTTCGCTGTGCCGATCGGGTACTCGTCCAACGGAGAGTACAAGATCTTTTCGGACGACATATTTTTCGTGGAAGATCCTCATGTCCTGTACAAACATTGGCCGCCCGATGTGTGGCAGGCAGTCGATGCGCACGAACTGAAACCCGGAATGAATGAACTGCAGTCGGATTTCTCGGTGGGGATGGGGATCCCGGATTCGGGAGCCAGCACCCTGGAGAAGACCGTCCGCTATGCCAACGGCGGCAAACCGCTGGTGGTCGTTTTTCACAACGGCAGAGCGGTGGAGATCAAGCCTGGACAACCGGCATCTTAATCGCGCGCGCAATTGGTGAAGCAAGACCGGAAGACGCCTAAGGAATAGCCACGGTCTGAGTCTTGAGATTCCATCCGCGGACTCCTAGCTGCGCCGCTCTCTTTGCAGCTGTTGCCGGATATTCAATTTCGACTTCCCGCGTCTCGCCGGGCAACAGCGATAGGTAATTGTCGGAATAATATGCGGGGAGAATCCTCAAGCCGTCGCTGGCGTCCAGTAGTGTCAGCTTTTCCTGCAAAGCCACAACGGTTCCAGTGTTGCGTAGCTCGACATGGATGCGGACACTGTCGCCGGCACGAACGGATTTGGCCGTAACCGAAACGGTCGCTGGTGCCAGCCGATTGAGGCTGCGATACGAACTGCTCTGCGATCCAAGCCAGTAGAGGTTCCGCGACACCACCGCGCCAGACGAGTCTTTTAATTCAAGACTGACAATCACAACATTCCCGTCCTCCAGCAATGGCGCCATCTCCATCCTGAATCCTGCGGTGAGAGCGTTGGCAGCGGCGTCTCGCTTTTCTTCATGATGCAGCAGCAACTTATTGTTCAAGTCGTAGACGTTCGCAAATATCGTCAGGCCCGGGCGCAGATCGATTGTCGTGTTGACCACCGCGACATCGTAGTTTGAAAGGTCCAGTTGGACGTGAAGAGGTTCGCACGCTTTCTTTACGCCGTAAAACGAAGACTGCGTGTCGTAGTCGGAGTTCAGAATTTGCCACGTATTGCTGGGCCACGCGGGCTGGGTCATCCACAGTAGCCGCCCGCTGTTTGGAGCCCATAGGTGCGCATTCATCCCTTCGAAGATGGCGCGGTGGTCGACATAGTCGAGCATCTGGGCCTTTCGCTCGAAGTCTTCTAGATCTTTCGGCGCTCCGAACTCGGTCTGCATTTGCGCCATGAACGGGGCCATCTCTCCGTTTCCACTCTCGTGCCAGTCGTGATAGGCCCAGTCGTCGTTAATTGGCCACTGGTCTTCCTTCGGAATCCACGCGCGGAACGATTCCAGCGTTGAAAACGACGGCGTGCCTGTCTCGACTGAGAAGCCGTGATTCAACGAGGTGTAGTAAAGGGTCGGATCCATGTATTTATAGGGCCCGCTATTCTGCAGATTCACCTGATTCGACGATGGGAAGTAATATCGTGTTCCATCCAGCGATCGGACGAGATCGATGATGCCTTCATTGAGAATGGGTTGGGGAACACCTTCGTTGCGTCCGCACCACACTACGATCGAAGGGTGATTCCGGAAGCGCAGGATGGTGTCGCGGACGTTGTCGAGGAAAAGTACTGGATCCTGGGCCTCGACGTTATAGTTCTGCGTAGACTCCCAAAAATCATTCCAAACCATCAGCCCGTATTCGTCTGCCAGATCGTAGAAAACCTGCTCGGTATCCTGGCCGACCCAGTTGCGAATGATATTCAGATTCGCATCGCGATGTAAGCGGAAGTAAGGTTCCAGGCGCTCGCGGGAGACGCGTTTGCGGGAATCGTCCATGCCCCAGTTTCCGCCGCGGGCGGCGATGCGCACTCCATTGACTTTCAAGACGAGGTAAGGCGAAACGCTCTTATCGTCCACCATCTTGATTGACGGGAGATCGCTCTGCGCCGGGCAGCAGCGAGGCCACCCATGACTTCCAACCATCCCGCCATTCCGGAGGAAACGCTGCTGGAAACGGATCAGCCGCCGGAATCTCTCGCATCGCCGTGTGGCGGACATCCACGACCGCATCGGATCTGTCCCGCGCGGTCGTGGGTGAATATTCCAACCGCCGCAGATGTCCGGAGCCATCGAGCAAACTCAGTTCGTAAGTGACCTCGCGGATTCCAAAGCGCACATCCTTTGCATCGGAGAGCACGCTGCCTTCTGAGAATGAAAGATGAAGAGTGTAGAGTTCCGGCTTGCCGTAACCATTAGGCCACCACAGGCGAGGATGCTGAACCGTTAGTTGAGAGAACTCGGCGGGAGTCAGGGTGACAGAACTCTTACCAGGCGCGACGGTCCAAGCCTTTGCGAGAGTCGCATCTCCAAACGAAGCTTTAAGTGTGCCGTTCACTGCCGAACCAGAGGTATTCTCGATCGGCACCGTGATTTCGACGTCCGCCCGGGTCGTGTCGGGCAACGGCAGAGTTGTGACAACCTGAGCATCCCCGAGTTTCACGGAACTCGTTGCGGTCAGCGTAACTGGCTGCCAGATACCGGTGTTGCGGTCGCGAACCGCCGGGATCCAGTCCCAACCTTCGGTGGCGACGAACGTTGGGCCGTCGAGGCACATGATTCCGCCGTTTTCGCCCGGCCCTCCCTTGATGGATTGTTCTTGCGGAATGCCGGGGTGAGGAGGAGGCGAAACCCTCACCGCCAGTACATTTGCGCGATCCGCTTTAACGACGCCCGTAACGTCAAAAATTCCGCGGATGAATGCTCCTTTGATCGATCCAACTGACTGTCCGTTGAGCCATACACCGGCAGCATAGTTGATGCCTTCGAATGTCAGGGTCAAGCGCCGGTCGCGCGCATTTTTCGGTAAGCGAAATTCAACTCGGTACCAGTAATCCTGCTTGTTCAGGCTTTCGGGGATCGCGAGGTTATTCAGCCCATAGTCAGGATCCGGGTAGATTCCACGGTCAATCATCGTGGTCAGAGCTGTTCCCGGGACGGTTGCGGACATCCAGTCATGAGTGTCGAAACCAGCGCTGGGAGATGGTGACTCCGTCCCCCTTAACCTTCGGCGCCGGGAGCATTGTCCAGCCGGCTGCCAGGCTCCATTGGTTGTCGCTGATGGCCTGAACAACCTCCTGCGCGCGTATTTGTCTTGCAACTGGGCGAGAGGCGGATCGCCTTAGTCTGCGGCATGGTTGCGGGATCCTGAGGAGCGCTATATCCAGCTTGACCGCGAGTCTGTACTGGCCACGGCTTCGACCCTTCCTCAAATTCAGTGGAGGAGGAGTCCTGCGGCGCCTGAGCGAGTTGCTTAGCCTCGTCAGCAGAGATTGCGCGTCGCAGTACGGTCAGGGATGCGATCGCTCCCCCGAAATGAGCCAGTTCCGAAGTTGATGACGGAGGAGCGACTTGAAGGATGGGACTGACGCTTCCCGCATCGAGCTTGCCGCTGGCGGCTTTGACGCCATCGCTGTAAAGAACGAACTGTTCGCCATCAAAGGTAGCGGCCAGAAAATGCCACTGCCCCGGATCGACGGCTGCCGTTGAGGAGAGCTCATTGCCCTTGCCGATCCACAACATCGCGTGTCCGTTCTCGAGTGCTAAATAGCGTGGGAACTCCTCGCTGGGATCTCCAATGCCCGCAACCAGGGATGTCGTCTTTATATCCTCGGCGGGCTTGATCCATGCATAGATCGACCACGGAGAACTAGCGCGGAGAATCGAATCGTCTTTCAATAAAGGCTTGTGAAGCCCATCCCCGTCGGGAAGAAATGTCGCATTGTAGGGACCATACGAAGGTGGATCTGTCGTGACCGAATGTTGAGCTTGGCAGCTGCCTGCTATGCATCCCACTAAGAGCACCTTGACACAAGCAAACAGGACGAGCCGAAACAGGGAGAAGCGGGCTTTCATTAGGTCTCCGATGCAGAAGATGCGGTTTGATGAATGAGTATGAAGCCGCGAACCATGCTACTCCGGGAAACCTATCGCTGTCAGTGGGATGGGGCCAGGTTTGCGAGCGGCAACGAGCCGGGTCTCCAGTGGGCGATCATTCTCTCAGCGAGATTTGTGATGGGTGCAATCGAAAAAACAGCGATTGGCGGACCGGTAAACTCCTTGACGACAGGAACAAGCCAACGTAACCTTTTCGCAGATGCAGCCTCACGTCCATCATCGCCACCACCATCACGCGCACGGCGCGTCGGCGGCGATGTACACCTGAGAATGCACACTTAATACGAAGGCACTTTTCAGGATCGAGCCCGCTGACGAAATGTCAGCGGGCTTTTTGTTTCTCAGGAAAGGAACGGCTTCTATGGACGCAGATTTTAACTTTGAAAAGATGGGCGGCCTCCTTCCGGCGGTGGTGCAGGACTCGCGCGATGGAGAAGTTCTCATGGTCGGATTTATGAATCGCGAGGCCTTTGAACGAACAATGGAGAATGGTTACGTCACATTCTTCAGCCGCACCCGCTCGAAGTTGTGGATGAAGGGCGAAAGCTCCGGAAACCGCTTACGGGTATTGTCAGCCCGAGCCGACTGCGATCGCGACACATTACTGCTTCAGGTCGAGGTGGAAGGTCCGGGAGTCGTATGCCATCGCGGAACCCGCTCCTGCTTCACCGAGGACGTTCCGCTCCGATCAAGGGATGCAGTTGCGAAGGGGGCACAATGAAGCTGCGCATTGGAATCCCTAAAGGCAGCTTGCAGGAGGCGACGCTTCAACTGTTCGCTCGCGCGGGACTACCACTCTATACAAATGGCCGCTCCTACTTTGCGACGAGCGCAGATCCGGAAATCGACTGCATGCTGATTCGAGCGCAGGAGATGGCGCGCTATGTCGAGCACGGCGCGATTGATGCGGGCCTCACCGGATTGGATTGGGTAGTCGAAAGCGGACTGGAAGTCGCGACCGTCAGTGATCTGATTTACGCGAAGCGTAGTCGAGGCAAAGTCCGGTGGGTTCTCGCCGTTCCCGAGGATTCCAGCGCGCAGCGGGCAGAAGATCTCTCCGGATGCATCGTTGCGACCGAGTTGGTGAAGGTCTCCCGCGATTACTTTCATGCCAAGGGTATAGACGTGAAAGTGGAATTCTCCTGGGGCGCGACGGAGGTGAAGCCGCCGATGCTGGCCGACGCAATTGTTGAGGTCACCGAAACGGGCAGTTCGTTAAAGGCGAACCGTCTCCGCATTCTGGAAACTGTCCTGGAATCGAATACGCAACTGATCGCCAATAAGAAGGCCTTCGCAGATCACGACAAGCGCAAAAAGATCGACAATCTCGCCCTGATGCTGCAGGGCGCGATGGAAGCTCAGGATCGAGTGGGTCTGATGCTGAACGTGCGGAAAGCCAATCTGGCCGCGGTCCTCGCGGTCTTGCCCGCTCTGCAGAAACCAACAATTTCTCATCTCAGCGACGAGGACTGGCTTGCAGTCAACACCGTCATCGACGAGAGCGCCGCATGGAGTGTGATTCCGCGGCTTAAGGAAGCGCGAGGCCGAAGGTATCGTGGAATATCCGCTGAACAAGGTGGTTCTGTGATGCGCATTGTCGCAGGACGGGAGGCTGCGGCTCTAATCGATCAACTCGCGAGCCGGGGTAGCCGTGTTAGGGCTGTGGAGCCGCGAGCGCGGCGGATCGTAAATGAAATTCGGCGCAATGGCGATCCCGCACTACGTCGATACGCGGAAATCATGGGACGGATTACGGGCGAAGCAATCGATCCGAGTGTCTTCCGCGGAATTGAATAGAGCCCGGAAATCGCTTGCCCCGCAATTGCGCACTTCCATGCGACAAGCGGCGCAGAATATCCGCCGCTTCGCCGAATGGCAAAGGCCTCGCGGATGGACGCGCGCTCGCAACGGAGTCTCGCTGAGTCAAGTTGTGCAGCCCTTGGATTCGGTGGGATGTTACGTGCCCGGAGGGCGATATCCGCTCCTGTCGACGGTGCTGATGACGGTGATCCCGGCCCAAGTCGCCGGCGTGACGAGGATTGTGGTTGTATCACCAAATCCTTCCGCGGAGGTGTTGGGCGCGGCCGCGATGCTGGGAGTGACTGAGTTCTATCGGGTAGGCGGAGCACAAGCGATTGCAGCGCTGGCGTATGGAACGAATAGCATCGAGCGCGTGGACAAAATCGTAGGTCCTGGCAATGCATACGTCACGGCAGCCAAGAAGCTGGTGAACTTTGATTGTGCGATTGACTTTCTCGCCGGGCCTACTGAGGCGCTGATCGTGAGCGATTCTGGCTGCCCGGAATTTATCGCCGCCGATCTGGTGGCGCAGGCGGAACACGACGCGGACGCTCTGTCGCTATTCATCACCACGTCCCGAAAGCTCGCCCAATCTGTAGCGGAATGTGTTGCCAGGCTTTCGGAGGGAAATTCGATGGCAAAGAAGTCTTTGCGGGTGCGCGGCGCAATTTTCATCGCCGGATCGTCCAGTCAGGCGCGGGATTGGGCAAACGGCTTAGCCCCCGAGCACATCACAGTTGCGGCAAAGGATTTGCCGTTCATCCGAAATGCGGGCTCCATTTTTGTGGGAGATTATTCTGCGCAGGCAGCAGGGGACTATGCGTCTGGTCCAAACCATGTCCTCCCCACCGAGGGGCAAGCGCGGTTCCGAGGCGGTTTAAGCGTCCTCGACTTCGTGAAAATAATCACGGTCCAACGACTGTCGTCGGCCGGATTGCGCAAAATCGCCCCCGCCATCGAGTGTCTCGCAACAGCGGAAGGATTGCCGGCGCATGCCAACTCAATCCGCGTGAGGCGTGCACATGCTTAAACCGCGCCAGGCAGTTCAATCGATTCCTGCATACCATCCACCGCTCGCCGGACGTAACGGCTTGCGCCTCGACTTCAACGAGAACACCAGCGGTTGTTCGCCGCGGGTGCTGAATCGGCTGCGCAGCCTGACCCCCGAGGATCTCGCGAAGTATCCCGAGCGCGAGCCGGGCGAGGCTCGGATCGCTGCCTTTTTCAAGGTGGCTCCTTCCGAAGTCTTGCTGACCAACGGTGTGGATGAGGCGATCCATCTCCTGTGCCAGACCTATCTCGAGGACGGCGACGAAGCGCTGATCGTAGTTCCTACCTATTCGATGTACCGCATATATGCGACGTCCGCCGGGGCAAAGGTGATCGCGATCCCCGCGAGGAACAATTTTGAGTTTCCAGCATCCGAACTGATACAGCGGGTTTCTGATCGAACCCGGTTAATCTGCATTGCCAATCCGAATAACCCGACGGGCGCGGTTGCCTCTACGGAAGATCTGATTCAAATTGCGCGTTCCGCTCCATCGGCCGCGGTACTCGTGGACGAAGCATATGTCGAGTATTACGGCAAAACCTTCCTTGATCATCGGCAAGATTTGCCAAACGTTTTCATCGCGAGAACATTCTCCAAGGTCTATGGTCTGGCCGGGCTGCGAATCGGCATGCTGGTCGGCGATGCGGAGCAGATGAGTTCAGTACGGCTCGTGGCCTCGCCATATAACGTGAATGCAGTGGCTCTGGCTTGCCTGCCGGAGGCCATCGCGGACCAGGTGTATGTCAGCCAATATGTGAGCGAAATCCGCGAGGTGCGCTCCCGCCTTGAGTCGATCCTCGAAGGAGCGGGAATTCAGTTCTGGCGGAGCGAGGCGAATTTCATTTTGATGCGTATCGGTCCGTCGAAGGCGCAGGCCGCCAGTTTCGTTGAGAGCATGCGCCGCCGGGGAATTCTCGTGCGCGATCGATCCAGCGACTACGGATGCGAGGGCTGCGTGCGGATCACCGTCGGCACAGAGCACCAAGCGGATCGTTTATTCACTGCTTTACAGGCATCATTCGAAGAACTCGGCATTGGCCAAGGAGCGTCGCGTCCATGAGAAAGGGAAGCATCGAGCGAAACAGCAAAGAGACTCAGATCAAACTCTCCCTGACGATCGAAGGGCGCGGGCGATACCAGGTGTCCACCGGCATCCGATTCTTCGATCACATGCTGGAGTTGTTCGCGCATCACGGCGGCTTTGACTTGAAGCTGAAAGCCCTTGGAGATCTCGATGTCGATCAGCATCATACAGTCGAAGATGTTGGGATCGTGCTCGGCCAGGCTTTTGACAAGGCTCTGGGGAAGAAGCGCGGAATCTTGCGTGCGGGTTACTTTCTGATGCCGATGGATGAGACGATGGGGATGGCCGCCGTTGATTTTTGCGGCCGCACTGCGGCGGTAATCGATACGAAAGTTCGG
Organism: uncultured Acidobacteriota bacterium; assembly: GCA_963819455.1. GTDB lineage: Bacteria > Acidobacteriota > Terriglobia > Terriglobales > Acidobacteriaceae > Sulfotelmatobacter. The sequence continues at coordinate 597,220 of CAWFWF010000001.1, read as the reverse complement.
ACGAGGCTCGTCGGAGACCTTCAATCCGAATTGGTCGATGATTTTTTCGAAGGCTTTGCACGCGGAGCCCGCGCCAACGTTCATGCGCGCGTGCTCTATGGACGATCGAACCACCACAAAATCGAGGCGCTCTTCAAAGCGTTTGCGCGCGCCTTGCGAGCGGCCTGCTGGCGCGATCCCCAGATGCTGGGCCTTTTGCCGAGCACCAAGGGGGTGTTGTGATGATTGCGATTGTTGACTACGGCGCTGGAAATCTGGTTTCCGTGAAGAAAGCCTTCGACTGGCTAAAGCAGGATTGCGCAATCACGTCGGATCCTGATCTCGTTGCCAAAGCCGACCAGATCGCGCTGCCGGGAGTTGGACACTTTGCCGCGACGTCGACTCTCGATAGATCAGGCCTGCGAAGCGCTATTGCGGCCGCCATCGGGCGAGGCGTGCCATTTCTCGGAATCTGCGTCGGCATGCAGTGGATGTTTGAACGCAGCGAGGAGTCTCCCGCGACGCTGGGCCTGGGCGTGATGTCAGGACGGTGCGAGCGCTTCCCGGCGACAGTGAAGTCCCCACATGTTGGTTGGAACTCAATCCAGGCAAGTTCTTCCTCGCGCCTGTTTCGCGGACTGCCGGCATCGGCCTTCTTCTACTTCACACATTCGTATCGAGCGCCCATTTCTGATTCGACCGCAGCCTGCTGCGAATACGGAGGAGACTTCTCGGCGGCCGTCGAGCGGGATCATCTGTTCGGCGTGCAATTTCATCCAGAAAAGTCTGGGGACGCTGGGCTGAAGCTGCTAAGGAACTTTTGCGAGTTATAGCATGCTGACGAAACGGATCATCGCCTGTCTCGACGTCAATGCTGGTCGCGTGGTGAAGGGCGTCCAATTCACGCACTTGCGGGACGCCGGTGATCCAGCCGAGTTGGCCAAGGCGCATAGCGAATCGGGAGCGGACGAGATCGTACTCCTGGACATTTCAGCGACGCATGAAGGGAGATCAACTCTGCTCGATACTGTTCGACGGACGGCAAAACAGTTGTTCATTCCATTTACCGTCGGAGGCGGCATTCGCTCGTTGGACGACGCTTCGGCAGTTTTCTCTGCTGGCGCTGACAAGATCAGCATTAATTCGGCGGCCTTAAAAGATCCCACGTTGATTACCCGGATTGCCGACCGCTTCGGATCGCAGGCCGTCGTCGTCGCAATCGATGCCAAGCGCTCAACTGACAAATCCCATTGGGAAACGTTTTCCCACGGGGGCCGCAACGAGAGCGGGCGCGATGCTGTGGCGTGGGCGAAAGAAGCCGAGTCCTTCGGAGCGGGTGAGATTTTGCTGACGTCCATGGATCGCGATGGCACCGGAGCGGGTTTCGATTGCGAACTGACGCGGGCAGTGGCAGAGACGGTGCGAATTCCGGTGATCGCCTCCGGAGGTGCAGGCGGCCCCGCGCACTTCGCCGAAGTATTCCGCGAGGGGCGGGCCGATGCTGCGCTGGCTGCGTCCATCTTTCACTACGATCTCAGCGGACTGGCGGATCTGAAGAAACACCTGAATTCCCATGGAATCCCCGTGAGGTGGCCGTGCTGATCCCATCGATCGATTTGATGGGCGGCAAGATCGTACAGCTTGTCCAAGGCAAGAAGAAGGCTCTGGAATTCGACAACTTCGACGAGTGGATTAGGCGCTTCTCGAACTACCCGACGGTACAGTTGATCGACTTGGACGCAGCCATCGGAAGCGGCAGCAACCGCGACCTCGTTCAACAAATCACGCAACATTTGCCTTGCCAGGTAGGCGGAGGCATCCGTTCGGTCGGTGAAGCCGAAGCGGTCCTGGTAGCTGGAGCGAAACGGGTTATTGTCGGCTCGGCTCTTTTTACGGAGGGCAAACTTGACGCGAAATTTGCGGAGCACTTGGCAAACGCGGTCGGGCCGGAGCGTCTCGTTGTTGCACTGGATGCGATCGGAGGCCGGGTGGCGATTCACGGTTGGCGAACGATCACTGAGGTGACGCCCCTCCTCATGATGCGGGAACTCGAACCCTGGTGTGCCGCATTCCTCTATACAAACGTCGACACCGAGGGATTGTTACAGGGGTTTCCGATCGAAGTCATTCGCCCGCTTCGGCATGCCACTTCGCGACATTTGCTTGCGGCGGGGGGAATTCGGTCACAAACTGAAATCGACGAGCTTGATCAAATCGGCGTCGACGCGGTGGTCGGGATGGCGATTTATCAGGGACTGATCTCTACACAATGAACGCGCTCAACGAAAGCGGCGGATAAGCAACGTGTGGCGTTCCGAGGTAAAATCTCACCCCGTAAGTACGATATCTCCACTCCTACGCAGCCGTTGCGGAACGCCCTCTACCACAACAAATCGCGATGGCTCGTTCACCGACATAACGGAAAAGGCCGGCGTAGTGGGCGGCGGGTACGGCAGGGGGTGGCGGTGGGCGACTACACGCCGATGGCTATAACGATCTCTAGTCACACAGTATTGGCGCACATTTGGTACCGGAACAATGGGGACGACACATTGACCGACGTGACGGAGAAGGCGGGAGTATTCGCTCTGGGATAGGCTTCCAGCGCGCTCCGGTTCGACTATGACAACGATGACCGTTCGGATTTGTTTGTTTGCCGCTTCGTCGATTTCGAGAAGACAAAGTACCACAGTTGCGGCGCTCCCGGCTCCCGGTGCGCACCCCCGACATTGCCTCCTCTCTCGCAAAGCCTTATGGTAAATAAGAGCACTCCTTCAACGAGTTTCATTCATGAATGTTCTGATCCTTAATTCCGGTAGTTCCAGTCTTAAGTTTCAAGTCATCGCCACCGATCTCGAACAGATCCAACAACAGAAGGACGACCGCATCTGCCGCGGAGAGGTTGAAGGATTCGGCGGGGAAGCGATAATTCGGATCCAGTATCGAACGGACGCAGCACAAACGTTGACCGCTCCGTTGCGGGACATCGGCGCCACGCTCGACTATCTCGTTCGTTACATCGCCTCGGAGCGCTCCGGGATTGCGGAAATTAAGAGCACAGCGGATATCCACGCCGTCGGGCACCGTGTCGTCCATGGCGGAGAAACGTTCAAAGAATCAACGCTGATTGACGATCGCGTGCTCAAAGGCATTGAGGAGTGTATCGACCTGGCTCCGCTGCACAATCCGAACAATGTGAAAGGCATTCTTGCAGCCCGCGATCTCTTCGGCAAAGAAATTCCTCAAGTAGCGGTCTTCGACACTTCCTTCCATCATTCGCTGCCCGAGCAGGCCTATCTGTATGCCGTTCCTTATCACCTCTACAGGCGCCATCGTATTCGCCGGTACGGATTTCATGGAACATCTCATCGCTACGTGGCGTTTCGTTATCGGGCCTTGCGCGAATTGACTCGCGAACAGACAAATATCATTACCCTGCACCTAGGAAACGGCTGCTCCGCCGCCGCCATCAAGGGAGGATCGTCAATCGATACTTCCATGGGAATGACACCGCTCGAGGGCCTGGTGATGGGCACGCGTGCGGGAGATCTCGATCCCGCGATCGTGAGCGTCATTGCGCGAAAAGAGGGGATGTCGTCCTCGGAAGTAGACGCGCTACTGAACACCCAGTCTGGACTCCTCGGAGTGTCCGGTCTAACGAATGACATGCGGGAATTGCAGGCCGAATTAAAGGAACATGATGACCGGCGAGTTCGGCTAGCAATCGAACTGTTTTGCTACCGCGCGCGAAAATACATCGGCAGTTATTTGGCGGCGATGGGCGGAGCTGATGCGGTGGTCTTCACCGGTGGAATCGGGGAAAACTCGCCAGACGTCCGCGCAAGAATCTGCAGTGGGATGGACTGGGCCGGCCTACACATGGATGCGGCTAAGAACGAAGAGACCGTTGGCCGCGAAGGGATGATCAGCTCTGACGATTCAAAGCTGCTCGCCTTCGCGATTCCAACCGACGAAGAACTCCTCATCGCCCGCGATACGGTTCGCGTAATTCGAGGCGAACCGCATCCGTCCTAAAAACGCATTTAATACGGCCAAACCCAGTCATTGGCTTCCGGTTTATCGATGCCGTATTGATGCGCGTAGTTCCGGCATGCGATCTGTTCGTTCAGGAATCTCTCCTTCGCGTGCCCGCCGATCTTCTGCAACTTCGGAACTCGATCCACGACATCCATCGCAAGGCTAAATCGATCCACATTGTTATTGATGGCCAATTCCAGCGGAGTGTTGATGTTCCCCTGCTCCTTATATCCGCGCACGTGAATGTTGTGATGGTTCGTGCGCCGGTAGGCGAGACGATGAATCAGCTGCGGATAACCGTGGAAATTGAACATCACCGGCTTATCCACCGTGAACAGGGAATCGAAATCGCGGTCGGATAATCCGTGCGGATGCTCGCTGGTTGGCTGTAACTTAAAGAGATCCACAACATTGATGAAGCGAATCTTCAAGTCGGGAAATTCCTTCCGCAGCAGGGAGATGGCCGCCAGCGCCTCTTGCGTAGGAATGTCGCCCGCCGAAGCTACGACCACGTCGGGTTCGCCTGATTCGTCGTTGCTAGCCCAATCCCAAATTCCGATTCCTTTGGTGCAATGGGTGATGGCCTCGTCCATAGTTAGATACTGCAGGTGCTTCTGCTTGTCAGAGACGATGACGTTCACGTAGTTCTGACTCCGCAGGCAATGGTCCGCCACCGACAACAGGCAATTTGCGTCGGGAGGCAGGTAAATCCGGGTCACGTTCGCGCTTTTGTTCACAACCACGTCGAGGAACCCGGGGTCTTGGTGAGTGAAACCATTGTGATCCTGCCGCCAAACGGTCGATGTAATCAAGAGGTTCAACGATGCAATCGCTTCTCGCCATGAGAGGTGCTTGCAGATCTCGAGCCATTTCGCATACTGATTGAACATCGAGTCGATGATGTGAACGAAGGCTTCGTAGGTGGAGAAGAAGCCGTGCCTGCCGGTTAACAGGTATCCCTCCAACATTCCTTCGAGCGTGTGCTCGCTGAGCATTTCCATCACCCGGCCGTCGGATGCCAGATTCCCGCCATCATCATCCTCAGGGAAGCGCTCTTCGATCCAGAATTTCTTGCTCACCGAGTAGATTGCATCCAACTTGTTGGAAGTGGTTTCGTCGGGACCGAAAACGCGAAAATTGTTGGGATTCGCTCGCATTATGTCCGCCAGCATTCGTCCCAAGGGGCGCGTATTTTCAGCGGTCGACTGGCCGCGTTTTTCGGTGGCGCAGGCGTAGGTCCGGAAGTCCGGGAGGCGCAATGCTTTCTTCAGCCGCCCGCCATTGGCGTGCGGATTTGCGCTCATTCTCCGAGTTCCGGATGGGGAGAGATCGTTGAATACGGAAGCCAGCCCGCCGCCTTTCACGAAAAATGGCTCCGGCTTTTGTGTGTGCATCCAGTCTTCCAGTGTCTTGAGCTGCACTGGGTCTTTCTTCGCCGCCGGCAACGGGACTTGGTGGGCGCGCCAGAAACCTTCGAGATAGTGGCCTTCCAACTCGCGCGGAGCAGTCCACCCTTTGGGAGAACGAAGCACGATCATCGGCCATCGGGGACGAACCGATGCACCATCATTGCGCGCAGCCTCGCGGTGCCCACGAATCTCCTGAATGCAGTGGTCCATGGTGGCGGCCATCGCCTGGTGCATGCTTTCAACATCCGATCCCTCGACGAAATAAGGAGTCCACCCGTACCCTCGGAACAGATTATCCAGCTCATCACGCGAGACACGCGCCAGCAACGTCGGATTGTCGATCTTGTACCCGTTCAAGTGGAGGATCGGCAGCACCGCTCCATCGCGAGATGGATTGAGGAATTTGTTGATGTGCCAGGAGGTCGCTAGCGGCCCAGTCTCTGATTCGCCGTCTCCCACAACCGCCGCGACAATCAGCTCTGGGTTATCGAAAGCTGCTCCGCACGCGTGAGACAGAACATACCCCAGTTCTCCACCTTCGTGGATGGATCCGGGAGTTTCCGGAGTGCAATGACTGCCAATGCCTCCGGGAAAAGAAAACTGTCGGAAAAATTCGCGCAGCCCTTCGGGATCCAGGCTTTTCTCCGGATAAATTTCGGAGTATGTGCCTTCCAAATACGCGGGGCCGAGAACGCCCGGAGCGCCGTGTCCGGGACCGGCCAAAAAAATCATATCGAGATCGAACTTCTTAATCATCCGGTTGAGATGGACGTAGATAAAGGACAGTCCCGGACTGGAGCCCCAATGGCCCAGAAGCCGATTTTTGATGTGCTCGGGGCGCAACGGCTCGGTGAGCAGGGGATTCTCCTGCAGGTAGATCATGCCGAGGCTAAGGTAATTGCATGCTCGCCAATAGGTTTCCGTCGCTCGTAGTTCTGCCGGACTGAGTGGCGTGGCATTGATGGTGGAACGAGTGGGACCGTAAGGACTCAGTTCGAGGATGTTGGCTGGAACGTCGATGGTGCTCATGAATGCTCCTGACGATAGCCTATGCTTGAAGGTCGGCTAGTGACAATGGTTTACCGTGAATTTCTGGCAATCCGACCAGTATGGAACTCACGTTTCCCGTGGAATTTAGGCAAGATCAGTAGGCGTTCTTGCTGTTGAAGATCCGAAGCAGCGTCATCGTAATGATCTGCAGGTCGAAGGTGAGACTCCAGTTTCGCAGGTAGTAGAGGTCGTATTCCACGCGCTTTGCAATGGAAGTATCTCCGCGCCAACCATTGACTTGCGCCCAGCCAGTAATGCCAGCCTTGAATGTGTGGCGGAAGTTGTAGCGGTCGAACTCGTCGAGGAATTTCTCAACAAAATGTGGCCGCTCCGGGCGCGGGCCGACGATGCTCATGTCTCCCTTGAGCACATTAATGAATTGAGGAAGTTCGTCGAGGTTGGTCTTTCGCAGAAATGAACCGATGAGAGTGCGTCTGGGGTCATTGTCGCAAGTCCAGCGCGTGTCTCCCTCGTCCTGGCTGCCCACGCGCATGGTGCGGAACTTGAGCATGCTGAACAAACGGCCGTTGAGTCCCACTCGCTCCTGCACAAAGAAGATAGGGCCGCGGCTGCTCAGCTTTACGGCAAGCATAATCAGCAGGCTGATCGGCAGGGTCAAAGTGACTACGATTGCGGAGAAAGCGATGTCGAAAATCCTCTTCTCCAAAAGGTATGGAACCGTTTCAGCGAGCGTCGGCCGCAGATCGAGCATGTGAATGCCGCCGAGATCAATAAGGCGATCGCGAATGCCAACTCCTTCTCCGAGATCGATAACGACACGAGTTGGGACGCAAAGCTTCTCCAGAGCAGGCGCAATCTTCGGAATGTCGCTCAATCGGCCCGCCGGAAGTGCGATGATCACGTCATCGATGGAGTGTCCATTCGAAAAATTCGGGAGTTGATCAATCTCGTAGATCGGGCCTTCCACGGCGATCTCTTCATTAGGTAGATGTACGAAGCCTACGACAGTGCAGGGAAGCACTTCGCCGGTCGAAAGCGAGGTCGCGACACGGCGCGCGAAACGATCTGTCCCGACCATCAGAATCTTGACCTCGTTTTTTCCGCTCTTGCGAAGCCATTCCAGAAAAACCCGGAAGGCAATGCGGGCGATAGTTGCCAGAACGAAAAGAGCAGCGGCACTGATTGCGATGACTAATCTCGAATAGCTGGCCTGACGGTACATAAAGCCGAGCGCCATTACGATCGCATAGGTAAATGCTAATGCTTCCAGCAGGCGCCGGCTCTTCTTGCCAGGCGCATAAAGCTGTTGCACACTCCACAATCCGGACTCTTCCGCGGCGATCGCCCACACAATGGTGGTGAGGAGCATGATGCCCCAGTACGACGGCAGGCCAGTCGGCGCGGTCCTAGGGAAAAAGAAGTTGAAACCGAAACGTATTTTGATGGCGATGTAATAAGCGCAAGCAGGCAACAGCAGAGTCAATATCCGCAGGTAATAACGGACGTAACTGAGATGACTGCGAATCATACGAACAAACTTCCTATCAAATAAATAAATCTCGTTGTCTTCGTTTCCAATCTTTATTCAAATACGCCATACGCACTCAGTCGTCGTTTCAGGCTGAGAGGTATATAGCTCTGGTTTAGTCCCAAAAACAGTCCAACTGACTTGGCGACATCTTGCTGAAACCCATAGCCGGCAGAACGGCATGTTCCGCTTTGTTTGAGATTTTTCACTTTGTTCTTGAAGAGCTTGGACGCGTCTTGGAGAAGCGAATGCTTCGCTCCCGGCGAGTCCCAAATATTCAGGAGCTTCAACGTGTACCCGATGTCGAAATAGCGTTTGAAGAGTCCAACCGTAGTGTGGGAATGTGAGTGAAATACAGCCGCTTCCGGTTCGTAAACAATCTTCCAGCCATTGTCGAGAATAAGTTTTGCGATTCCCAGATCCTCGAAAACCTTGAGTTCTTCAGGAAAACGCTTCTTTTCCCATACCGAACGGCGAATCGCAGCATTCACATCGGAAAAATGGTAGAAGCGATATCCCATCCCGTTACGATTTGCGGGATCCTTGATGACTTTCTTTTCTCCGTAAATCGCATCCAGCGCATCCTTGCGTTCGAGCGAAGAACCGCTTTTGGGAAACTGGCGTCCATAGACCGCTCCGACTTGAGAATCGCTGAAGTTGGCGATCATCGCTGAAAGCCAATCCTCCGAAGCCGGAATCGCGTCCTGTGACAAGAAAATAAGGATGTCGCCCTTCGCAAGACTTGCGGCAAGATTCCTGGTTCGCGCGTGATGAAATGTATCGGCTGGAATCTGTTCCAGTTGAACAGGATATTCCCGGAGTAAATCAACCGTTCCATCTGTCGAACCCGAATCAATTGCGATCACCTCGAAGGGCACATCGCTGCGCTGTCCAAACAGCGACGGTAAAGCTTTCTCCAGATCGCCGCGCCCGTTCTTCGTCAAAAGTAAAATCGATACCTGCACACTCACTCCGGTTTCCTTTGAGATGCACTTCGGGGCCATACTGCTGGGCTCAAAATTAAGCAAGAATATCCGGGCAGAATCATGACCCCTCCTTCGCCGCCTCTTGAAGGACATCCCATGTTCTCTGTGCGCTGACGTCCCACGAAAACTGCGTGGCCCGCTCCAATCCCTTGGTACGCAATGTGTTTCGAACGGCGTCATCGTTAACCAGACGCAGCAGGCCGTCAGCGATCGAGGCTTCATCCATGGGATCCACAAATATGCCCGCGCCATCTATGACTTCACGAATGGCCGGACAATCTCCCGCTAAAACCGGCACTCCCGACGCCATTGCCTCCAGGGCCGGCAAACCGAATCCTTCGTACAGAGACGGATATGCCATCGCGACCGCTCCCGCTACAAGCGACGGGAGCGTTTCATCGGAAACATGTCCGGGGAGAAATACTCGCGGCGGAAGTTTGCCGGCATCGACAGTCTTGAAGATGCCGGAGTTTCCGCGAGCTCCCGCAACCACCAACCAAAGATCATCGGGTAATGAACTCTGAATACCTTCCCAGGCCCTGAGCAATCGAGAGAGATTCTTGCGAGGCTCGATGGATCCCAAGGCCAAGATGTAGTGCGTCGACGGAATGCCCATCTGAGCAATCGCCGCGTCACGTCCCGACACCGCCTTTGGAGAAAAGCGAGAACTTACTCCATTTGGAATCACCACGATCTTCTCGGGGGGGATCTCCACTTGTTCGACGATGCGTCGTTTCACGAAGCTAGAAACTGTGATCACTCGTCGGACTCTCCGTGCCAGGCGAGGAAGCATGAATCGGTACCAGGCCACGAAATTCCGATTCAGCGTTTCGGGGTGGTCGAAATACACCATGTCGTGAATGGTGACGACCTGGTTTCTCACTTCAAGCGGGCCGCTATTCGAAGGGCTGAACAGCAACTTGCTCGCAAGTTTTCTTGGAAGCACGCTCTGCTCCCACGCGTGACCTCGAATTCCGCTCAACGGCGTCCTTGGCGTAATCTGATCGGTGTGACCGTTCCATCTGGACAGCAGTTCACGCGTATAGCGCTGCACCCCCGTGAGGGGCGCACCGAGCGATCTCGCGTTAACCACGATCCTGAACATATCTGCGCCGCTAACTAGTAGCATCCCCTTCCGCCGGCGCAAGAGATGGGGCTCCCGACGGCTTGAAGTTGTGAACTGAAAATCGAACGCTTGCCGGCAATGGCCGACGAAACGGAACATTTAATTGTGCGATCACCAATAGGATGAGAGCCCAGAGAACAGGCCGATTCAAGTCGGGGACGGCGATGGTCTGCGCCACGAGAAGAGCCACTAAAGACCAAAACGTCCAATGCATCGCGCTGGGAGCGGACTTGCCCGGAAACGCCTTACCGATGCGCCACAGCAGCAGCGCGAACAAGATTGTTCCGATGATGCCAACTGTGCTCAAGAAGGTCATGAGCAGACTCGATGGGCGATTGCTGCCCAGTCCTGCTCCAAGACCCCACGTGCTGATAAATACCTGGATCGCGGTGAGATCAGCGCTGACTCGGTGAAGAAACGACAAGGTGTCAGACTTCTCTGACGTAAGCGTAAAGGCCGCTTCGAGAAGGCTGGGAAACGCAATGGCGATCAAGGCTGCCAATCCCAGCAAAGGCAAAACCAATGTCAACCAGCCCTTCCTCAAAAAACGTCGGGCCGCTTTGGGGCCGCGGAAGGGCGAGAAATATAAGAACAGGCAAACCAACACGACCGCGAAGGCCACGTAACCATTGGTCGCCGTCGTATCCAGCAGAACGAGAAATGCCGCCACCGCTGCCGCGAGCCACGCAACGGTGCGCCTCCCGCGCAGAAATGCGGCGACCAGGCCGATCGCGATCGCTCCGATGAATGAACCGGCGAAGGACGGCTCAGTGAATGTGGAACTGATTCGCTGATAACCACCCATCGACTGATTGAACCCCTGAGCGTAAGCCGGGTTGTTGTTCACCAGTTCATAAGGAAAGGCCCACCCTTGGAACACCGCAACCCTTTGGATGATGCCAGCGGCCACTGCAATTCCGGCTGCGATCCCCAGTGTCTTAAGAAGCGTGGTGATCTGACGAGGAGATCTCACGACCTTAACCGCATAGAAGACTGCGGAAACGTTCAAAGTGAGATAGAGAACCTGAGCCAGGTTGCTGAAACTCCAGCGCAAGGGAGTTAAGGCTTCATACTGTTCGTCGATCCCGCCACGAGGTTCATAGACTGGCGTGCCGCCGAACAGATGAGGAAGAATGAAGGCGGAAGCGCAGGCCCAAGCCCAGAATGCAAGGAGCGGGACTAAATATTTTCTTCGCGGATCGCCGACTGGAGGCAGCAACCTTCCCTGCTTTGCGACGAGAATCGCCAACTGGACGGCAATGAAAATTTCGACCAGATAAAAGGGCGGAATTCCCAATTCGAAGGATTGTATCGAGCCATTAAATACCGAACTCGCCTCGAAGACAGAAGCCAGAACCAACAAAGACAGCAAGCGCTCGGGTTTGGTAAACAAGCACCAGAGAATGAGCGGCAGGAAGAAAAATCCGACGGGAGTCATTCAGCCCTCCCTCTCTGGCTGGAATCGGCAAGCCGTCCACACCGCGCGCGCCCGCCGCCAGTCGCCCACGATCAATCGCTTCATCACGCGAAGGCCTACACCGGTGTAAAGGGGGAACTGCGGCACCGGAGCGTGTTTACGAAAAAAGCGGCTTGCGCCCTCATTGAAATAAGTGTCCAGAACGGTTTCTCGTCCGCGTAGCGAGGCTGTTTCCGTGTGCCAGATTTTCGAGGTGCCAGCGACGGCTAGTTTCCAGCGCGCATGCCGGAACCGAAAACCGAGATCGGCGTCCTCCCAGGAAAAGAAGAACCCCTCGTCGAGCAGTCCTACAGCTTCGAGCGCGCTGCGACGCAGCAGCATACTCGCTCCGGTGATGTAATCAATCTGCTCGTCTGCAACGGGCTCAAGGACGTGTCGGGAACGACCCAGCAAGTAACTTACGCGGCCGCCGCCCCAGGCCATGAGTCGGTTCGGCTCTTGCATGGAATAGATCGCGGAGCCGACTGCGGCAATTCGATCGTCGCTGTGAGCCTTTCCGACCAGCGCTTGTAAAGCTCCTGCGTCGACTGCTGTGTCGTTGTTCAGAAGCCATACGAAGTCCGCGCCACCGGCGAAGGCACGACGAATCCCGATGTTGCATCCCGCGGCAAAGCCCAGATTCATGCCGGTCTCGATCAAAGTCAACGACGGGAATTCGTTCTTCAGATGCCGAACCGAATTGTCTGTGGACCCGTTGTCCACGACGATGATCTCGTGATTTTCATATCGCAATTGCGAAAGCGATGATAGACACGCCGACGTGTCGCGCCAGCCGTTCCAATTGAGCACGATTGTGCAGACTTTATCTGCCAATGGATGCCCTCCGCTGCGCTCGAATCGATTTCATTCGCTTGCCTCGGTGACGTTCCGGCCGGCTTCCGCGAACGATCTAATTCCTAACCTGCCTGCCCGCCCATCGACGAAACCGCGACACATCATGCGAAGACACGCAAACTTTTCCTTGCCGAACAGAAGGATTTCCAATCCGTGTCGAGCCATACGCAAAAGGGCATGAAGTTTCACGGCGACGCGCGGATAGTGATGCCACAAGGTGAAAATCTCATTGCGTGTCATGTAGTACTCGCGCCACGGCGCATGATCCGACCAATACTTGCTGCGGCCTGCGAATTCGATCCTCGAAGGTTCACCGAGAGCATGTTGCAGGCGACTGTCTCGTACAATCGCGATTTCAAACCCATGTCGCCGGAGGCGAAGACAGTGTTCGTGATCGACGAAATCCATGAAAAAATCTGCGCGGGGCAGGCCTGCCGCATTAAGGGCCCGTCTGCGTATCAAGCTGCCCGACGAAATCACCGAGTCGACGAGAGAGATAAGGCTTTCAGGATCTGAGTGGACCGGCTGCAGCTTTGCGCCGCGCCATTCCAGGCCGAGGGAGGGAACACCCGTCGCTGCGTCTGCGCAGATGGGGGCCAGAATCCCCACTCCAGCCTGCTTGCCATTCATCGATTGCAGGCCGCCGAGCAGCTTGTCAAGGCAGTCTGGCGCAGGCACGCTGTCCTGATCGAAGAGCCAAACCCAGTCGTATTGTTTTTCAAATGCGGCATGAGCCAGTCCGGCTGCGAGTGCACCACCGACACCGGAATTGTTTGAAAGCTTAAGAACCGTTACTTCGGGATACTCATTGGCCAAAATTTCTAGAGTATCGTCGGAAGACGCATTGTCGACGACGATCATTTCGTCCAGTTGGCGGCTTTGGCTTTTCAGCCCATCGAGATGCTTTCGCAGTACGGAACCGCCGTTATAGACGACGGTTACGCTCGCTATCGAAATCGTGCCCGAGTTCGATAGCGATTTCAGACTTGCCTGTCGAATCTGTTCGGTCTCGATCATCGTAAAATTCCCATGTTCGGGCGCGTCGGCGAAAGCTCAATCTCGCCAAACTTCAAGACCGCGAAGTACGCTCCCATCCCTTCTTCCACGTTGCTTTGACCGAATCGGCAATTTCCGTTGCCAGCAACTTGCGTGGATCCGCGGGATCGAACCTCTCCCAGCGCGCCGTCGCAATCAACCAAGCGCCCGCGCCGATCACGCAGAGTAGAATTCCGCAAATGATCAAGAGCGCCCGGGGCGGGAACGACTTTTTCTCAGGCACGTCCGCCGGATCGAGAACCTTGACGCTTGGGACTTCCCGCGCTTCTTCAACCCGCGCCATCTCATACTGCTTGGTGAGCGTTTCGAAAACCGCTTCTTCCACTTTCGGTTCGTCGGTACAGGTCAGCCCATGTCACGCCTAAAATCGGCAACTGACGGATCGACGGGTAGAGGTCCGAGTTGGCTAATCCCGCAGCATCGGTCCCCGACGCTCCGGCACCCGTTGAATCTGGTGTCTGACCGCCCAATTTCTTTAGCTGCCGCTGATACTCATCGATACGCGCCTGCACCGATCGAACACGGACGTTATTGCTTGTATAAATCTGCCGAAGCCCTTCAAGTTCCGTCTGTGCGGCGATCAATTGGCCTTCGAGTTCACCCGCAGCCGTGATCATCGCTTTACTTTGTTCCTTCACATCAATCGTCGTGTTCTTGCTGGCGAACTGACTGAACTCTTTTTCGGCCTTTTCCAGATCGTCCTGCACTTCTTTCAATCTGGTTTCTAGAAACATCCTTTCCCGATGTGCAGCGCTGGTGTCCAGATCAATGACAACGCGGTTCAGTTGTTCGATGTACTCGTGCCCCATGGCTGCGGCTTGCTTCGGATCCCGATCACTAACCTTGAGAGTCAGGATTCCGCTCTTTTTGTCGGTGGTAATATCCGTGCGGTCTTCAAGGGTCTTTCGCGCATCCTGGTATCGACGTTCGCCATACTCCTTGCGAAGGTCGAACTTGTTCACCAGTCCGTTCTCGACGGTCTGGCTCCGCAGAACGCCCACAAACAGATCGCCGGACGTTTTGACGCCCAACAATTCGCTCCCGAGCGAGCCAATTTCGCTGGCTTTTCCTAACGCGGCCACCATCGACGCGATGCCCTGTCCGGCTTGATCGGGCGGCATCAACCGGGTCGTCGTCGTGTAGCGAACGGGAAGCAAAAACACGATGATGGTTGACGCGACGGCGCCAATGACAGCCCAACGATAGAGATGAGATCTGTGCTCCCAAAGCAGTCGCCACTTTTCAACCGAGTCATGATCGTCACGCGCGTCCTCCTCCGGGAGTTCGACCAGTTCTGGTTCGAGCTCCTCTTGGGTGTAGCGTCGCTTCGTGATGTCTCTGGTCGCCATGATCTCCTTAGGCCTGTCTCCTACCTCTCTGCGTGGTGCCGGCCCGCAATTTCTTTAGGCCAAAACGTTAGTTGCACGGTCGAGGTCACATTCGACTGCCGAGTCGAAGCGATCACGGGAAAATTCCATGCCTCGTATTGCACGGCAGCCGACAGGCTAAAGCCTGATCGCACCCACATATCGGCGCGAACACTTGCGTCCGCCAAGGTTCCTCCATTTGGAATGAATTCGTGACTCACCTTGAGGTGTCTGAATTCAAACTGAAGTTTGTTCCGGCTGGTGAGCCAATAAGATGTCCAAGCCTGCACACCCTGTCCCTCGCGACCCACCCAGTTCCCCATTAAATGCCCTGAATTTACGTAGCCGGAGATCCACGTCGGGTTGTAATAAAAAAATCCGGAACCAACATTGCCGCCGATCGGGGGATCGGTGTAGACCCCCTCGGCGCGGAAATCCATCTTTGGAAGCTTGGGCAGTCGGGGGATATAAATGCCGCCCAGCCACGCCGCGACGTCAGGCCCCACAATTGGGCTAATCGTGTCGTGCTCAGTGAAACCGTCGGCGTAGAACGTCAGCGCATTGCGAAATCGGTAGCTGAAATCGACTCCAGAGCGCCGCGACCCGGGCTTGTTTGGGTCTCCGGGATTGGTTTGGTCCGTGGAAAAAACGCTGCGCAAGAACTTGTGGATGGTAAGCGGGTAGCCCGGCCCCCCGTAATCCGTCGTGCGGGATAGGCCAAACTCGAAGTTGGCCGTTGGCTTAAAGCTGAATCGCTCTCCGTGGACGATGGGCTGCGGATGGAGCGACTGACCGTACTGGCCGACCAGCCCGGCCGGGGTGAACATGAACTCGTATCCGGAATACTGCCCGATGAAAAATTCCATGCGCATCGGACCAAGAAATCCAAGCACGCTCGGAAGTTTGAACGGGGTCACGCGATTGACGCGGAACATCGTCAGTGGATCCGCGTTGTCGCTAAGCATCATGCCGCCACCGTCATCGGGTCCCCACCACATGCTCTGCTTCCCGTAGGAAAGCTGCCAGTCCGAGAGGTTCATCGCCACGTAGGCATCAAGAAGGCGTCCGCGGTCAATGGTGCTTGTACCGACTCCCGGCGGCACTGGGTAAGGTGGCGGAACAATGGAGTGGCCAAAATCGGCGAATGACATCGCCTCGCGGGCCGCCAGTGGCAATGCTGGAGCCGACGGGGAATGCTGAAATTCGCTGCGAATGTAGACCGTGAATGGCCCTTCCGATGCCCATCCAGAGATACCTGAAACGTTGTTAAATCCCTGCTCTTCGGGGCGGCCGAAATCGTTGATCACCGTTTGCGCGAAGTGATAACCGTCCGTCAACGGCTTCCCGGTAGTTTCCGTTGCGCGTGTATACAAAGATTCCAAGCGGAATTCGCCGTTGTTGCCCCCGCCCAGAAGCTCAATTTCGTTCGAAAATTCTCGCTCCAGATCCTGATACAAACGCGCACCCTCGCCACTGCCTTCGTCATCGACCACACGGTCCGAAGCTTCGCTGAGTTGCCGCGCGCATTCGATCCGTGTCCAGGGACGCATCGCTGCTATGCCGCTATTGACGTACCCAAGGGCTGCCAAGCGCTCCAACGCTGGATAAACCCAGCTGTCGAGAGGGACATACGGAGAGCCCATGAACTTCGACTGCCAGTGCGAAGCAGGCTCAGGACGAACCGCTGGAATTTCCCAGGTTCCGCCCGCCAGTTCGGGTTTGTGATGTTTGCGGTAGACATACTCACTGGTGAGATATCCCAACGCGGCACCGATCAACACGTCGGAAGGGAAGTGCTGCTTCGCCGTAATCCGCGAACCACTCACGGTGGTTGCCATTCCATAGGCAAGAAACTTCATGAACGGGCTGGGATACTCATGAGCCACCATTCCGGCGATCGCCCACGCTCCGGCGGAGTGCTCTGAAGGAAACGATCTGCGGCCCTTGAAGAAATTTCCGTTGCCTCCATCTTGATACGGCCGTTGCCGTCCCGTCGCAAATTTGAGGGCTTCGACCACGACCAGGGAATCGATGGCCGCTTCACCGCTCAGGAATCCAGTTTCGCGCTGGTGCTCGTTGTGAGTGAGGAGCCCAAGGACGTATAGACCACCAGCGCCTCCGGCCATCGAGTAAGCCCCGTATTCTGAAACATGTCGATAGCGCGTTAAAGCGTCTGGTGTATTCGACAGGTGGCGGCTGACGTCGGTATCGGTCGCGAATAATGCCGCGGCGAAGCCTCCGAGCGGAACGAGCCATGTTGCGTCAGAGAAGTGCGTTCTGGCAGGACTGGTCCACATTCCGATCTGATCGCGGAGCAATGTTCGTGGCAGAGTGACTACTTTGTTTGCGGTGTCGCTGGAACTCGGGGCATCCGGATATTCCGGATTCGTGTCTCGCGCTGTCTGGGGCGGCCGCGGATTTTGAGCGGCGTCCGAAGCGGGCATGGGTGGGCTTGACTGCCCGTATCCGCCCACGACACTTGCTAGCAAAAACATCGCAATGCCCCCCGCCCATCCAGTTCCGAGAATTCGATTCACGGCAAGTCCTAGTAGGCCGCCGCTAGAATCGCGCTCGTCGTAATGGAACTCAGGATCTGCGCATTTTGGAACAGAGTCTTCCAAATCGGCGGACCGCCCAGCGCCTTTTCCGGAACCACGACCATATCTCCCGGTTGCAACGCTACATTTAACCCGTCACCCGATACCCAGAACGAGCCATGACTTCCTACCACCGTTCCGTTAGCGCGGATCACGAAGGTCGCTCTTTTGTTAGCCATATTCGTAGTTCCGCCGGCCTGCATCAAGTACCATCTTGCGCTCTTGCCCGGGCGGTAGGCCACGGCAGTCGCGCCATACACCTGTCCTTGAACCAGAACGTAACTCGGACGCTTCGGCACCACCAGCACATCTCCGGCACGCACCGTTACATCTCGAGCAGTGTTGGCCCACTCCTTAAAGTTCGAAGAGAGCTGGATCGTGACGCGTCCAGTCGGAGGACTGCTCATCAAGTCATCTAACGCACTTTGCCATTGCACGAGCGCCGATTCCGCGGAAACCTTCTGATCCTGGTCGTTCGTGCTTACCGCCGTGAGTCGTAGTGCGGTTTGCTGTGCGCGAACGCGTTGGATCAGTTCTCCGTAGGAGCGCTGCTCGAGCTTCTGCACCTCGGACCGCAGCAATACTGCTCCATACGGGTAAGACGCCGGAGCAAAACCGCCCGCGCGGCTCAAAACCGAACTCAGACGCTCCCCGGGTCGAATGCCGTAACTGCCCGGATGCACCACTTCTCCGCGAATCGAAATGGATGCGCCCAGATCGTTCCAGCCAGGGAGTTGCGCGACTGTCAGCACATCGCCGTTGTTCAAGGCAAGGTTTGCTTCCGTTTTATTCGCCAGCGCGTCGGCGAGCACCACCCGATCCTGCTTGCCCGACACTTCTTTCTCGCGTTCCCACGAGAAATGCGTCAGATCGGCAGTTTTTACATCAGCACTGTTCTTGAGGCCGCCTGCCGCGCGGATCAAATCGGAGATATGCATTTCCGCTGTAAGAGGATAGCGTCCCGGACGTGCAACCTCGCCGCGCACATAGACTGTCGCGGGATCGACCGCGGCTGCGTTTTTGTGCACAAGAATGCGGTCGCGCGTGTGGAGCACGATGTCATCTGTCGGGCTGCCGTCGAGCGCGCTGCTCAACTTCACGTTAAGAATTTTCAACGTGCTGTCAGGCATGTAGCGGAATACCTGCGCATCGCCCTCCGCGGCGTCGGGGGACAAACCACCGGCCAGATGAATCGCGTCACTTATGTGAATGTCGCCGGAGGTGCGGTAAGTTCCCGGGGCCCGAACATCGCCCCAGATGGACACATCGGGAGGATTTTCGAAGTCGTAGCGTCCAAAGAATTGAACAGTGTCCAGCGGCTTTAATTCGGGAGCGTGCGCTGGATCGGCAAGAGCATCTGCAACGCTAAAACTTTGGACGGTCGGGCGATAATCGGGCAGGCTGAGACGGATGATTTCGCCATACTGCGACGCCGGTTCGGGCAAAAGGTCCTTGTAGGTCGCCACCAGATCGGTGACTCGCATTCCTTCGTGATAGGAATACTTTCCGGGGCGAATTACGTGACCTTCCAGGTAGACCGCATCCTGCGTGTAAGGTGCAATCGGGAAGATGCGGATCTTGTCGCCGTCCTGAACTTGGAACGATTCCAGTTGTTGTCCCGCTGCTCCTCCGTTGTCGGCTTGGGGAACGTCGAGGTTCAACATGGTCTGCTTCTGATGGGCGATCGTTCGCTGAACTTCAATGTGATCAAGTGTAGCCGTGGGCAATAGCCCTCCGGCTAAGGCGATCACTTCCGCCAGGGACTTCTCGTTCTTCTGTTCGTAAATCGCTGGACGCCGCACCATACCTTCAATCGCGATCTCAGGGCCGAGGGGCGGAACCATTACGGTGTCGCCGCTTTCCAGACGCAGCATCCCGCCTTTGACGCCGTGTAGAAGTAAGTCATAAACGTCAACGTCCTGGACGAGTTCATTGCCGCGGTAATGCTTCAGGATGCGCAGTGATCCACGACCGGTCGGGCCTCCAGCGGCGAAGAGTGCGTTCAACGGGGTGGAGAGGGAACTGACGTCATAGGCGCCAGGCTTAGCAACATCTCCGACCACGTACACACGAATAGTTCGCAGCCGTGACAGTGAAACATCCGCCGAAACGTCGCGGAACTGCGCGCGCAGAGTCTTCTGTACCGACTCTTGTACTTCCGCCAGCGACTTTCCGGCCACGAGGACCGGGCCGACTTCTGGCAGACTCAATCGGCCAGAGCGGTCGACCGAGCGATAAAAGCGCCGGGAAACTCCACCCCAAAGATCAATCGAGAGTGCATCGCCAGGTCCAACGACGTAGTCAGGACCAACTGGAAGATCCATCGGGATCATTTGCAGATCGCGGGTGCCATTCTCGAAGATCTGCATGCCGAATCTCTCGACCGCGGGCGGCCGAGCCGAGGCTTGCAGATACATGTCGTAGAGCGACGGGATTCGCTCGTAAGGATTTCTCGCGCGGACGAGGCGCTGGTTCGGGCTAATCGACTCCCGGTTGCGCTTCGCTTCTGACATCGCCTTCGCATCGGTGCTCGCCGGTATATCAGTTGGGTTGCCGCCATTGAGATTGGTGATGCTCGAAGTGGCGGAGTCCGCTCCGCCGGCTGAACGAGTGCCGGACAGTTCCGGGTTGAGTTGATCACCTGCGAAGTCTCCGCTTAAGGAGAGATCGTCGAGCGAACTGCCGGAACGCCGGCTCTGATTCGTCGAACCGGTACCTTGTGACGATGCGCCCTGCCCGGAGCCGACGCCCTGCTGCGTCGGATCATTCATCAGTGAATCGTCGCCGCTGGTCCGGTAAAGTTGCGCAACATCATTTGAGGGGGCACCAGGTTCACGCGGAGAGTTCGGATTGCCTCCCGGCAGCGTTTGATCACCCGGCATCATGCCGGGGACTTCCTGAGGTTGACGGGGAAATTCTTGAATCGAAGGATTGCCGCTATTGCCCTGTGGGGTGCAGTCCCTTGTCGCTGAGTCGCAAAGCTGCGTCTGCTCCAGTTGCCGCTGTTGTTGGTCTTGCTGACGGGACTTCGCCCGCGCGATTTCTTCGTCCTGGGCGAGATACTTTGCTCGCTCGCGGATGAGGATTTGCTGCTCCTGCCCTATCGGCGATTCCGGGTTTACCGTCGGCTTCAGGAAGCCATACTTCTGCACTAAAGCCGTCGCTACAGATCGGAAGACAATGTCGTTTTCAAGGCGATCAAAAATTGCCTCGTCCGTGAGGTCGGAATCGGAAATGAGCTGTCCGTGGTTCGTCGCATCCTTGGCAATCCAGCTCTTGAGTTCCACCATCAAACCCGGATCTCTATGGAAGATCGCAACCAGTTGACCCACGGAGGCCGCAACCCGAGCCATATTTTGCCGGGCCAGTTCCGATTGAGGGATCGATGCTGGAGGCCGCGACTGGACTTGCAAAGCGGCGCTCTGCGCCAAGAAGGCGAGAGCCAACCCCAGCGCCATGGCGCTTATGGCCGCGAGTCCGCGGTGTGATCTCGGTCTAATTACCGCCGAATTTATCAATTCAAACATCCTCAACCGACGCCCCAACGTACGCGTCATACCCGGTTCAACCCGACTAGGCCCGGTTTCTCTCGGATCGCGTTGAGCACTCCTGCCTCGGAGCTCTCGACCGACTTATTGCGAATATCGACTCTGGCCCAGTAATAAACCCCGCGGTTCTGCTCCGGTGCGAGCGCAAGAATCCTCATGCGCGGATATCGGCCGAGCAGAAATCCGCATTGGCCTAACGGTTCCTCGGGTTCCTGAAGCGAAAGAATGAGCACGTCGGGCTGAGTCTGCTCAACGATGTCATTCAAGTCTTCGTCCTTCGTGACTTCGCCTACGATCTCGATATCTGCTTGATCCGAGAGCGTGGCGAGGACCATCTCACGCATCAGTCGGGGCCGGTTTGCGACGAGCACACGCACGCGTTTCAAAGTGCTCTCCTTTGCTTCACATAAATTATGGGCGATGGTAAGGGCGAGTCCAAGGTTCAAAGAAGGCCTAATGTCGGTACTAGGAAGAGTACCGTTCAAAGGAAGGGGAAGTACCGGAAAAGTACTATGTCTATCTAGGAGCGTTGACGACGCGAGGAGCGGAGAAGCCGCGACGACTTTGGTTCGAGTGAAAGTTTTTGGCTCGACATGTCTAAAGCGTGTCTAGAGGACGATACATGCGCACACTGAACACTTGAAGGGGCACTTCACCAACGTAAAATGCCCCTCCTTCTCCCAAAGCTATTTTTTGCTGACCTGCGTCAGGACCGCTTCCGCGGTTTGCTGCAACAGGGGTGTCAGAACGTCTTCTCCGTCAGCCTTCGCTTTGCCTTGAAGATTGTTTTGCAGCACAGGCGCTGTCTGGCCCATGCCGATAAGTTGGTATTGAACGGTCACGTCATCTTTGGATTTGATCTGACCGTTAAAGTTGGCTAGTTGGTTCATTGCTTCTTTCTGGGCCATTTGGGACGCAGCCATCCCGGCAGCTTGTGCCGCCATTGCCCCGCCCATGCCATGCGCCATCGCGCCCATCGGAGTCATGCTGGCCGCCATGCCGCCGAACTTCGCCCATTTGCCAAATCCGCTCGCGGCCGCGTGCTTCACGACGACTCCCGAAGTTAGCACATAGTCGCACTGTTTCTGTTGCGCTTCCGCTTGCAACTGCATGGCGATGTGCGAATCAAGCGGAACCACGTCGATGGCGGGACCGCTCATCAGTGCAACTTCGGCGTTCCGGATTGGAGTGCTGTAATCCCCGTTGGAGTTATTGCCTTGTCCAACTTGCGCATCTGGCGGAGCGATGCCAATGCGAATTTTTCCCGCTGGTTTCGGTCCCACTGCGGTCGGCCCTGCTGCGGCCGCTGCCCCTTTGGGCAATCCACCCGCATTCATCATATTTCCCGCTCCCGACGAGCCGACCTGCTGCGCCATTGCCATGGCCTGACGGTTCATCGACATTGCTGCTGCCGGGTTGAACATCGCGTTGAGTGCGTTGGTTTTGTTAAACGTAGCTCCTGCACTCGCCGGTGTGGGTTGTTGTGCAGGCGCGCTGTACGCCGCATTCATAGACTGCGCCGGCGATGCGAGCGTTCCGTTAAGTTCGGCTGCGGTCTTGACCTCGCGGAAGCCTGCTGGGACTTCAAATAGCTCTTTTTCCAAGGTCGGCTTCGTGATCTCCGACGTTAAAACTCCGATCTCTGAGGCGCTGCCATCCGCATTATGTAATGTGAGATTTTCGACCAGCGGATAGCCAGGTTTCGCACTTCCGCTCCGCTTTCGAATCACGCGATCGCTACAGCCTTCATTTTGGCGGATCGGCGGAAGAAAGTGCTGGCATGCGCCGGTCATGTCCTTTGCAATGTCGGCGTACCAGCCATCTACCTCATATTGCTGGTTAAGCTGAGAGCAGGAGTTGGGAGACGACACTACAGTGACCTTCATCTTCAAACGTCGAGCGGGATATCCGTACATGGTCTTGCGCTCTCCGGTGTCGGTTACGGCCGCGGTCTCCGTGACATAAGCGCCGGAACCCGCGTTGGAATCGGGCGCTCCGCTCACCATGGCGGCGGCCTTGACTGCCGCGTCATCCTGCGCATCATTGGCTAAAAGGTAGGTTTGCGATTGCTCGTTGATCGAGACGGTGCGTTTCAGGTCGCACTGTCGGAGGGTAATCATCGTCCCAGTTGGCAACTGGCTCACTGTCCGCTCGCGAGCACCTTTAATTGATGTTTCGGTGGTTGACACGAAGTTTCCTTCGACGGTGATGTTTTTCTTTATGTGTAGGTCCTGAGCTTGGGCCAAGACGGCGGCCGAGAGGGCGAGTATCGCGCACATGGGACGTGAAAATAGGGTACGCATGGCTGCTCCTTGAATCTTTGGTGGGTGTCACTCTGCAGGCGCCACGGCCAACTGCCAGGGTTCGCGAACAAACTGGCAATACCTCAGGCCGTGACGGCTGCTGAATGCCCCCTGTTTCAAGAGGCGCAAAGAAATGAGAAATTGGCTCAAGGCATCTTATATTTTTTCAAAACGGGCGTTCCTTCTCGCTTATGAAGAAAGTCCGGACAAACGATTGAGCGGTAGTAGTTAAGTGAATTGCAGGTGCTTCCGTCGAGGATGCCTGACCTAAGCTCCTTATTTTCAGGGCATTGACACGCGTGAGTTGAATGGATATGCTTCAGCCCCTACACTCGCGCCTCGCTGAAAAAGGGGCTCACCCGTGCATCGGAACGCGTCGACAGAAGTGACTATGCTGTTGGGAAGGTGGCGCGGAGGCGACCGCCAAGCCCTCGATCTGCTTATTCCATTGGTGTATGAGGAATTGAAACGAATCGCGCAACATTATTTGCGCAGCGAACGTCCCGGACATACCCTCCAGAGCACAGCGCTTGTTCATGAAGCCTATGTACGCCTGATCAATCAGGACCTGCCGCAATGGCAGAATCGTGCCCATTTTTTCGCGGTAGCCGCGCAGTTGATGCGGCAAATCCTGGTCGATCACGCGCGTGCCTACCGCGCCGACAAACGCGGAGGAGGCGTGTGTAAGCTCGCCTTAGAAGATGCGCACGAAGATGCCCAGCCGATGGAAGTGGACATCGTCGCGCTGGATGACGCTCTAAAGACCCTTTCGACGATGGACCCGCAGCAAGGAAAGGTGGTCGAGTTAAAGTTCTTTGCCGGACTTTCCAATGAAGATACGGCGGAAGCACTCGGCATCTCTTCTTCGACCGTCAAGAGAGACTGGACTACCGCGCGCGCCTGGCTATATCGAGAACTCGATCGGAGTGCGGCGTCATGAAGCCAGAGCGCTGGCAGGAAATTCGAGCCGTGCTCGACAAGGCAATCGCCGTCCCCACGGTCGAACGTGCCGCATTTCTGGATGCATCCTGTGCCGAGGATCCGGAACTTCGGGCGGAGGTGGAATCTTTGCTGCGCTCGCATGAAGACGCCGGATCCGTTTTCCTAAAGAATCCAGCAGCAGATTTGAGCGCACTGACTTCGTCATCTAAAGGACCGAGCAGCCGAGTTGGACGGAGAATCGGCGTTTATCAACTGATCGACCGGATCGGTCAGGGCGGGATGGGAGAGGTCTATCGCGCTGTCCGTGCCGACGGTCAATATGACAAGGAAGTAGCCATCAAATTCGTGCGAGCTGGCTTCGATACGGAATACCTGCTTGAGCGATTCCGCAATGAGCGGCAGGTGCTGGCCTCGCTTGATCACCCCAATATCGCGCGCTTGTTGGATGGCGGTACTACGGACGAGGGATTTCCTTATCTTGTCATGGAACTGATCGAAGGTACTCCGATCGATCGATATTGCGATCAGCGGAAACTTCCAATTCCCGAACGGCTTCGTTTATTTCTTCAAGTCTGCTCCGCCGTGCAGTATGCCCACCAGAGATTGGTCATTCATCGCGACATCAAGCCCGGCAATATCCTGGTCACGGAAGACGGTATTCCAAAATTGCTGGATTTCGGAATCGCAAAGATTCTCGATCCCGCGGCAATCCCTCAGACGACCGGCGTGAATCCAATGACGCCGGAATACGCCAGCCCTGAGCAAGTGCGTGGCGAACCCGTAACTACGGCGACAGATGTTTACTCGTTAGGCGTCGTACTGTACGAATTAATGACTGGGCATTCCCCTTATCCGAAAAACACGCATGTGCCGCACGAACTCGCACGCGCAATTTGCGAACACGAACCTGCCCGACCTAGCAGCGTCGTCGTTGGCCCGGTTTAAAGCCATCCCATCAGCATCCTATTCGGCCGCGATCAAAGCCCAGCAAACAATCGCACTGCACACGGAACTCCAACGCCCGAACCCCTTGTAAATCTGCGCAGCAAGTTGAGCCTGTTGTTGCAGAGTGCCTTCTGCCTTTATCTGCGGGTCCGAAACGTTGCGCACTGCCACCCAGCGCGGTGCCTTTGCTCCCATATTCTTGGCGACTAGACCCAGTACCGCATCTCCCATTTCTGAAACGGCACCCAAGCCCCCCAGTCCGTAATGGTTATCTGACGTATCAAAGCCGAAGAAATCCGTAGTCAGGACGCAGGACTTCACCCCATCAGTTCGAATAATTGCCGGAGGCCTTTTATTGTCCTTAGGGAGTTGCGCCGCATTGGCTTTGAAGAGCTTCTTCACCTGCGAAAATTTAGAAGTCTTCGCGGGATCATCGGTATATGCCTCATCGTGATACGGCTGCTTCTTCAACCATTTCAAACAGTCAAAGCGCACGATGGGGCTGACGACGACGTCCCCCACCTTGCATTTCTTGCCGATCCCTCCAGCCGTACCGGTAGTAATGACCAGTGTCGGCTTCACCTCTTCGATAATCTGCAGCCACACGTCCTCGTTCGGAAGAGTGTCGTTTTCTTTAGGAATGGCCTTGGTGTCCTGCGATAGGTGTGAATCGGACTTGAAGACAACGACCTTCTTGCTTCCAATGCTTGCGGTCCAGTACGTCCCCAATCGTTTGGCGTTTAGGGCGGGACAGCCCTTACGCATTTTCTTGGCAATCTTGGCGAAGTTGTGCGTGTACGGAACGTAGTCGTCCTTGGAATCTTTGCCGGGCGTCAGCACTCGGCTCAACGCATGCCCTTCGTCCATGGTCCAAGTTACGACCAGGACATCTGCGGTTGGCAGGCTTCCACTTTTTCCCTTGCGGGCAGTGGTGTCCGGTTTCGGCGCTAAACCTTTGGGCCACGGAATCTCGGTGAATCGAGAGAGCCCCGTGGCGGTAGTGAAGGCCAGGAATTCGCGGCCTTCTGGAGCTTCGGAGTCGAAGTCGATAATTTCGCGTTGCAGGTCTTCGGGAGTGCTAACTGGCTTCGCCGCTTTCGCGAAAGAAAAGGTCTCGGCGGGTACGGGTGTGGCACTCGGATCAAAACCAAGATTGCGTTTCATCCACGCTCGATCGACAGTCATTGTCTTCCTCCAGTCTTGCGGTTATGCGGCTATGAGAGAGTTGATCGGCTCAATATCCAGCGGAACAAATTTGTCGCCCTACGCTGGGTCTTAGTCGATTGCTTATGGAACCGGTCGGTAAGCAGACGCGCAAAGGCATAACCAGAGCGATACCAAGGCTCTGCTCAACCGACGCCTGACGCCCGCACTGCGGCAGGGGAACACTTTCAATTGCTGGGGAAGACTGCGAGAAGAAGACGTTCTGGGCTAGAGAGCTTCCTGAAATCACTCTTCTATTCGCTGAATGCGAACACGATATGCCCGAAGGCCAGAGATGTCAACGAGTAGGGACAGGCTTTATGATCTGCTCGATGGCATGACCCTGGACGTGCTTCATGTCGAGTCCGAGAAGCGCGGCAATCGTCGGCGCCACATCGAGGTTGGAAATGGCGCCAAGTCGAATGCCGCGCGGAATGCCAGCTCCCCAGGCAACAAAAATCGCCTGCATCTTCGGGTCGGTGTTGAGATAGCCGTGTGTGCCGGCCTCGTTCGCATCCGTAGCGTATGCGCCCTCCGACTCACGGCTAAAAGCAAAGCCCGGTTTTGCCGAGAGCACCATGTCGGGAGCTTGGTTACTCTCCGAACTCGAAGGGAATCCTAGGGACGAAATCTCGTCGGAGCCGTAGACTCGCTCGATCCCCTCAGCGCCTTTAAAGATGTCCCGTAGTTGCGACAGAATTTCTGCCTTTCGATTTGCATTCGTGACGTAGACCATAGCCGTGCCTCCCTCAGGCATGACCCAGGCTTCACCCTTCGTCTGGTCCCCGGAGCCGCTCAGCAACCCGTGCTCGCGTAACAGAACATTCGGACGGATCCTGTGCTGGAAGGTTCGAAAGCCGTGATCTGACACGATCAGCAAGGTTGCGTTGCGGGCAAGCCCTGTGCGCTCTAGGAGTTGGACAAATTCCTTTACCCTGTCGTCCAGAAAGGCCATGGCCGTGACACTGGCATGGCTCATTGGACCGTACTCGTGGTTGGTGTCGTCGCCCGTCAGAAGGTGAAACAAAAGGAGATTCGGTTTGTGTTCTTCGAGGATCTTTTTTGCTGCCGCAGTCCACATTCGATCCTGCCACGCTTGAGAACTGTCTTCGAAGGTACGCAACTGTTCGGCGGTTACGGTCCCGTCGTTGATCAATTCGGTTTCAATCTCGCCCTTAGGATCGGGAATCTCCGGAAACTGCCAGGTGATTGTTTTGGCTTTATAGATGGCGACCCAGTCGACCTGAGCAGTAGTCAGTCCCGCTCCGTGGGCGATGTCGTAAATGGTAGGTGCATGCACCATCAAATCTTTTTCGCGCCAGGGTTCGACCGTCGGCGTCGTTCCATCATTCGGAATGGTGAGCAGGCCGTTGTACAAAACGCCGTGTTGGGAAGAGTCCACTCCCGTAACGATCGCCGTATGGTTTGGCCACGTCACCGTTGGATTGACTGGCTTCATCGAAGTTGCCACAGCACCTTCTCGCGCGAGCCTGCGAAGGGTCGGGACGGGAAGTCTCGAATCATCGAGCGCATAAGCCGGAAATCCGTCGAGACTGATAACGATGACCATTCGCTTCGACGGAACGGTGGGACCGGGCGAAGCATACGCGATTGTGCTGAACAGAAATGCTGTGGCATATATCGACTTCAGCAGGCTCATCGTTCTAAACAATCGACTGTTTCCTTATTGAGAGTTGTTTGTAATTCTCGACGCGCAGCAATTGCGACTCAGGCTCGAAGGACAAAGCGGAAACGCATATCTTCGCCTGACCACATGATGTAATTCGTTCCCCATGCGTTGTTGAAAAGATTGCAGTGAATTCCCCCGGACAAATCGGGTTGGGTATTTGAGAAGCACAGAGGTGTCCTGGCGCCCAGCGTAATCACTGGAGCATCGATCGTCTCCACCGAGAACCTCCCCTTGGCCTCGTCATATGCAAAACCCTTCGAGAGAGCATGCATGTGGCGATTGCCCGAGCGCACAACGTCGAGAGGAGCCACGATCTGGTTTGTTTTCTCCAGCGTCCATCCCGATGGCTCGGGAGCGATCGGACGAAACGTCAGCCACAAGCTTTCAGGCATGCGTGTAGCCGGCTTCTGAAACCAGGAAAAATTCAGATAGATTACAGGCTCTGACTTGGGGAGCAGCAGTTCCAGATACATCGTCGATGGAAAGGATGCCCGCCCACTCTTCAGGGAATCAGCGTCGCTGATCGCAAGTCGGGCCAGGATTCGATGTCCCCGATCGTTTTCCCCAGACTGGAGGTCCACGAGGGCCGGTGACCACTCTTGGCTCCGCGCTCCAAAGCGCTCTATGTTGGGTTTTCCGAAGTCTTTCTTCGCCCAGTCTTCTTCACTGACCACATAGTTTGAAAAGAAGCGTGCATAGTCCTGCTGAGACAGAGTCTGGTAGGAAAACAGGGCCAGAGGACTTTCACTCGAAGCCCACTCCCTCCCCGATTTCTTATTGCGAAGCCGGTACACCGCTCCTGTCGCTCGATCTAGACCAACGATGAAGTACGGAGTCTCGATATCACTTCCGGCCGGGTGCGCGCGGAGATGTCCCGGCTGAGGTGAAGTGGCATCGAGACTTCGCATTGCAGTCTGAGCTTCATCGCGCAAAGGTGAGGGAAGCGTTTCGATTCCGGCAAATAGATCCTGCCGTTTCTCCTGCCAGCTGAACTGCACGACACGGTAGTTCTTGGTATCGAGCATGGGTGCCAAATCGGCAGGTATATAGTGATCGAAATCCAGCCATGTTTTGGTGTCGGTGCCCCAAGTGTGTTCCGCTTCCAGAAGGATATGCCGAAGTAGGGCCAAGTCAGTAGAATCGCCAACCTTGAATTTTCCCTCAGCAATCCAGTTTCGCCGCAATCGCGACACCTCGCGGAATCTTGCGACCTTCAGCGGATCGCTGGCGACACCGTGAATCCATGTGTCGCCGATTTCTCCGGTAACCACCGGCAACGATTCGCGATGGGGATGGACGGCGTTCGCGATCTCCGTGAGACTTGTAGGCACGATCTCAGCGTTGGGAAATCGTGCTTTCAGTGTTGAATAGGTCTGACGAATCTCTTCGATGTTGTGAGGACCCTCATTATCGTCCCGGACAACCATGGCAACCGCAGCATCGGATCCCGGCACAGTCACGACGCCCCCGTACCCATGGTGATACATCACAACCAGCGAGGCGCCCCGCGGATCTTTCCAAACAAATAAAGGAGGCACGTCGGCAGGTGTACTGGCATCATTCACGCCGATATCGAGAAGCTTCACTCCATGCGCCGCGAGCGGTGAGATGAGGCCCCGGGTGTGTCCCGGAACATCGGTCATTTTTGCGCCGGTTGTCGTGCGACCGAACCGGCTATCCAGCGACTCCGAGAGTGCAATCGCGCCGGAAATCATCGATTCATCCAGCAACTCCGTTTGCCAAGTAAATGGCAGCGCATGCCAAGCGATGTCGCCTGCCGCGATGGCCTTTTCCATTCTTGAGCGCTCGTCAGCGGATGCCTGTTCAAGATATTCGTAGAGAAGCCATGAACCAGTTGTCCAGACGTATCGATATTCACCGGATTGGCGAAGTTGACGGGCCAATTCGATTGCCCGTGGAAAAAACTCTGAAAAATATCGATGGACGACGTTGGTCTGAGTGTCAATAAATCCCGCGTCGAAGTGGCACTTGAACATCACCAGCACGCGTTTGACTTTCGGATCAGGCGCTGGCGACGCAGGAGCCGCCTGCCGCGCAAACATGGCGGTCGTCTTGAGTAGCAGCGCACTGCCCAAAGCGGATTTTATGAAATCGCGACGTCGCATGGCGCTCCTTTGCTCCGCTCACTCCGAAAGCTATTTCCAAACCAGAGTGGCGATGGAATTTTCCTCAACCGGGATGGTAGCGGAGTGCAGCCCTAAATTTATCTGAACGCTTCGAGCAGCGCCGAGGTTTGTCAGAATCAATACTCGCTGTCCATCGGGATTCTCCAGAGCGACATGACTGAGATTAGCAGCTACGCTTTGCGACTCGAACCGCCGTGCGCCTCGCCGAATCGCACGCGAAAAATGCGCCAGAGCCCAGTACTGGCCGCTGCGAATAATCTCTTGCGTGCGGGGATTGATAATCAGAATCCCGCCGCAGGGATACGGTCCGATATTCGGCTTTCCGCGCTCATCGGTTGCCATATTCCAAGCTGCGGCAGAGCGGCACCAGTTATTCAACACATCAGTGTAGGTCTTGCTCCATTTTGTCCAGTCATCCAGATAATGAGGATCGTTGTAGTCGGTCGAGCCCTCCGTGAAGTACATTTCGACTTCGGGATGGGCCGCATGCACCCGGCTCATCATCGTTGGATCGCCAGTGTATGGGTGCCACGCTACAGAATTCACATACCTGCGAACCTCAGGATCGTCGAGCTGCGAGCTTACGCGTCCCCAATACACATAGTTGTGATCCAGGATCCAGATCTTTGCGGGATGGTTGTTCTTCTCGAACAGTGGCCCGAGATGATCTGTAATGAATTCAGTTTCGCATTCTTGCGACCATGTGCACGCCGGCATCTGACCATGTTGGTCGGTGTCGATCTCATTCTGGGTTGTGATCGCGCGAATCGGTACACCTTCCGCGGCATAAGCCTGGATGAACTTTAAGAAGTACTGCGCATACGATGCCAGATATTGCCGGCTCATCGAGCCGCCCAGCATCGACTTATTCCACTTCATCCATCCCGGAGGACTCCACGGCGACGAGAAATAAAATACCTCCGGATTAATTTCATGCACTCGGCGGAGAATCGGCAGAATGTATTCCCGATCATGGTCGATGGAAAATCGCTTCAACTCCGGGTCGGCGTCCCCATCGTCATAGCTGTAAAGCTTGGCGGCGGAATCTGCGGCGCCTATGCAGGTGCGATTCACGCTCAATCCCAGCTCCGACGGATGGAACATCTCATGCAGCAACTGCTCGCGCGCAGGTTCGTGAAGTTGGTTGATGACGTAGCACGCGGCGTCAGAGAAGCATCCGCCGAATCCGAGGATGTCTTGAAACTTGTTCGTCGGGATAAGCTGAATCGCTTCGGTCGAAGGTGTAGCTAGGGCTGGTTGCCACGCGATCGCCTTGCCGGCGTTGAATCGTTGCTTGGTATTCGTATGCCAGACTGCAATCTCGGACAGCGGCTGGCTATCCCCGGCGCGCGATGAGAACGGTCGAGATGATCCAGATGCGAATGCTTCACGACTCACGCCAAAAGCTCCGAGACCCAGAGCAGACGTCTTAAGAAAGGTTCGCCGCGAAGTTGCGTTCGAATCATTTGTCATGAGCTGTGCCAAGTATTGCGATTAAGTTTAAGCGTTGAAACATCACACCCTTCAGAAATTCCCACCGCGAAATCGCTACGATGAAGAAGGCCCGCTTCGCAGCGGGCCGTTCCATACCAGTAAGCGATTCACGCTGCTAGAAGAGCAGCTTCAAGGATAGCTGCATGATGCGGGCTGGATTCGCGGTATGAACCACGCCGAAGGAACCCAGATCATCCACGTTACCGTCCGGTTGGCCGAACTGCGCATGGTTGAAGGCATTGAATAGTTCCGCGCGGAACTCCAGGTTCATCCCTTCCTTAATCAAAGTGTCTTTCAGCAACGCCACATCCCAGTTGTTCAATCCCGGCCCAGAGAAGAAGCGCCTCCGGGCATTTCCAAGCGTTCCGATCGTTTCCGGAGTGAACAGGGAAGTGTTGAAGTACGGAAGGCCCGACCGCGGATCGGTGATGTTGAGCGATCCCGGCGTGTAGTTTGGCGTGTCGATGGGGAGAGAAATGGCTCCAGCGCTACTCGTGCCGAGCAGTGAATTGTCGTCGGTTTCGATCAGCGTGACCGGAAGACCCGATGAGAAGCGCGTGATGCCACTCAAGCGCCATCCTTTGACCAACCGGCTCGGGCCGCCCAGACGATCGAAAGGCAGGCTGTAGTCATAACTGACCACGAAGTTGTGCCGCACGTCGAACGCCGACAATGAACGCTCATTCGGATTCAGGAAATTAATCTGTTCCCCATAGCCCGAGCCGTTATCCAAAGACTTGGAATACGTGTAGCCGGCGAGGAATTCCAATCCGGCGATGCGCTGCCGAACACTCAACTGGAGCGAGTTATAGCTGGAGCGTCCGCTGGTGATGAAGTACCCGTCGCTCGAGAAGCTGGATCCGAAAGGTCCGCGCGTGCTGGTGATCGTGCCACCAGTGATCGGGTGATACACGCCATTCTCGCCATTGGGCCCGCATACAACGCCGTCCGTAGTTTGGCTCGCCTGGCTAACGCTCAAGCAGAGAGCAGGATTGCCGGGATTGGCTTCCATCGACGACATCAGATGATGCCCCTGCGTACCCACGTAGCTCGCGCTCAGCAAAGTCGCCGTGCCCAACTTGCCGCTGAATCGACAATTGATATTCCTCGGTGTAAGGAAGCACGTTCTTATAGTAGAAAGCCGGCGAAGTTCCGATCGGCAGGAAGTTAGCCCAATTGATCACGGTGGATGTCGTTGGCAGGGGAACCGGAAAACGCTGTCCTTCAATGTTTCCCGTGCCGCGATCCACAAAAGGCGTCACGAATTCTGGCGGAACTGGGCTGCCGTAGAATGCGCCGAACGGAGCGTCACCGATTTCGTTGAAGTTCGTCGCTCCCTCAAAGGTGCTATAAAACTTTCCCCAACCGACGCGGATGCTGGTCTTGCCAGGTCCACCGGTGAGCATGCCGAGCAATCCATCGGTGGCGGATGGCGAATAAGCCAGTCCGATCCGAGGTGCGAAATTGTCGTACCTAGTCGGAGCCAACGTGCTGGGAATTCCAGGATCGCCAGGGAAGACCCAACCCAACGGTGAACCGGGGAATCGTGTGGATTGAAGGCCCAGGACCAGCGTCTCCAACTGACCATTCTTTTCGGACCAAGGACGGCTGACATCCCAACGTAGGCCATAGTTCAGCGTCAGGTTCGGCTTAATGCGCCAACTATCCTGGCCGAATAGGCCGATATAACGCGAGCGCCCATACGACGGATAACCTTGTCCTTGCGAGTAGTTCGTAGGCGCGCCAATCAGGAAGTCGGCGAAGTCCACTCCGGTCTCAGCGCCGTTAAAGGTGAAATCTCCGTTCGAGCCGCCGTTGTATTCAGTCAATTGGTTATAGCGAAACTGCCCGCCGAAGGTGATGGTATGCGTGCGGACGACGCGGCTGAAGTTGTCCATCACTTGGGCCGTCGTCTCCGTAACGCCGAGCGGGCCGCCCGATGCGCCGAAGGAAAAATTGTTGAGATGGATATTAGGGACGTGTGCGTATTGCGGAAGGGAAGGGGATATGCCGAGCGTATCTGGACCCTCTTCAAAGCCAAGAGACTTGGGCGTCACATTGTCTCCGCCTGTCGGTTTGTGGATCAGGAACCGCAGCCGAGTCAATCCCACGCGCAATTCATTCACAGAAGTTGGGCTGATCGTTTTCGTGTTGCCGATATCCGCAACCTGCGAGCGCCCGGTGAAATCGCTGCCGAATCCGGGAAGAAAAATATTCGGTACGCTCTGGCGGTACTGGTCGAAGAAGTAATAACCGGTGAGCAGGCCGAGATGCGAGTTGTAGTCGACACGTCCGCTTGTTTTGTTGTCGCCGAGTCGAATCGGTGCCGCCTGGTTGGAAAATTCTCCATCTCCCGCATTCGCAGGCGGAACAAACTGCAACAGATTTTGGGAAGGAACGCTGAATGCGGTCGTCGGTATCTGGGCGCCCGGAAATACGCACGTTGAAGTGTTGGCGCATCCTGCGGTGTAGTATGGCTCGCCTGCCGTCACCGTATATCCCAAGGTGGTTGAAAGCTGTTGTGCCCATGCCGGACCCTGTACGACGCCCGCCAGAGAACTAGCCACAGCAGAGAAGTCTCCGCCACGCTCGGCGGATGTCGGCACCGGAATGAGGCCCGTCCCGCCGCTCTGTCCTTGAATGACACGGTTGCCCTGGTAATCGGCAAAGAAAAAGAGTTTGTCTTTTACGATCGGACCGCCAATGGTTCCACCAAATTCGTTCTGCTTGTGGTCGTCCTTGATCTGAGAGAAGTAGTTTGTGGCATCGAAGGAACGGTTGCGCAGAAACTCGAAGGCGCTTCCGTGGAATTTGTTAGCGCCTGACTTTGTGATGACGTTGATCTGTCCGCCGGCGTAATTGCCGTATTCTGCGTCGAAATTGTTAGTCACAATGCGGAACTCGGCAATGGAGTCAAGGTTCGGAATAATTCCCGTGCCGGAGAAAGCGAATTCCTGCACGGTGGTTCCGTTGAGCAGGAAGCCATTCGACGACTCGCGCTGACCGTTCACCGAGAGATTACCGGCGTTGAGGTCACCAGAGATGTTGGTGAAGGTGAATCCGGTCGCGCTGAACTGTCCCCCTTGCCCTCCAGCGAGGCCGGATGAGGTGGGCGTAACTCCTGGCTGCAGGGCCAGCAGATCCGTATAGCTCCGCGTTACCAGGGGCACCGACGTCATCGTCTGACCGCTGATGACTTCGCCGAGTTGCGTGCTTGCCGTGTCCAATTGCACCGCATCGGCGGAGACTTCGACCTTCTCACTCACTTGGCCGACGGTCAGCTTAATGTTAACGACCTTCGCCGAATCCACATCCAGAAGAATTCCTGTCTGGCGAAAGGTATTGAAACCCGACTGCGTCACCTGAATGTCGTAGTGACCCGGCTGCAGATCGACGAATGCATAAAAGCCGTCGGTATTCGATTGTCGAGTCGTCACGATTCCGGTTTCCGTGGCGGTTACCTGCACCGTCGCGCCAGCGACTATCGCTCCGCTGCCGTCCGTAACGGTTCCCGAAATACCTGCGCCCACTTTCGCTAACGAGATCAAGCTGAGGCTGAGCACCATTGCCAGCAATGTCGAGACGAGGCAGAGAAACTTAAAAAGGCTCTTGCTGGCATGGGCTGCCGTGCCGATTTCAATAAGACTGCATCGATTCGATTTCATGGTTCCTCCGCAGCTTGTTGCCCTTGGGTGGGCTCGTTCTTGAATTGTTTTGTACTCGTCAAAACGTTTATACGAAGCGCTTATATCAACGACCGGCGGCGAAGGTCAACCTAATTTTGCAGTCCGGATGTAAAAATCTTCATATCCACGGCAATATAACAATAGATTGTTACATCTCATATGAACAGGTGCTGGACCGTCTCCGCGGAGGATCGGAGGCAACACGCTTCACGCCGTTGTTGACATTTGATTCGCCTTTTGCCATAGTGACAAAACGTTTAGACATCGGTTGCTGTGAATTCTTCAATAGGTTGAAAAGGCTTGAGCGAAAAGAATCGAGTCGTACACTCTTCGGACCTGTCGCCGCTGCAAAGTGGCGAACTCCTACATTTGCCTCGCGCGAAGGCGGACTGGGAATGGATGAGTTTCTTTGTACATCGTTTGCAACCGGGCGATGTCTTTGAAACGCGTACACAGGATGAAGAAGCGGCGTTCGTGATCCTTGGTGGCACTTGCATGGCTGACTGGGGGCACGGCGCCGCGCCAGTTGGCAAGCGCAAGAATGTTTTTGCCGGACTTCCCTATACGCTCTACCTTCCTACCCAAAATCAGGTTCGTTTTACGGCGCAAACGTTCTGCGAGATCGCCGAATGCCGAGTGCCCTTCAACTGCGCGTCTCCAACCCAAGCTCATTACTCCCGCCGATGTGTCGACAGGTCCTCGAGGCGGCGAAAATGCTTCCCGCCAAATCGTCGACGTGATTTCGCCGGCATTTCCAGCCGACAGGCTTATGGTGATCGAGGTCTATACTCCCGGAGGAAATTGGTCGAGCTATCCTCCCCACAAGCATGACGTTCACAATCCGCCGAGCGAAGTCGATCTCGACGAGATCTACTACTATCGAATCAAGAATGATGGCTTTGCACTGCAACACCTGTACGGCGGGGAAGAATCAGAATTGGTCGTGAAAGCGCGCGATGGAGACGCCGTTCTAGTTCGAAATGGCTATCATGCTGTGGTTGCGGGTCCGGGTTACGATGTCTACTACCTGAATTTCCTGGCCGGATCCTCCCGAGCGCTATCGGTCACCGAAGATGTCCGAGCATGCTTGGATTCGCTCGACATGGAAAGAGATGGATCCTCGCGTGCCGATCGTTCGCAAATAGTTCGGTTGCCGAAATCTCCGCCTCAGGAGTCAGGCAATATTCTGATTGGGGCCAAACCTTATGACACGACGCCTGACGGTTGCACAAGCCCTGATCGCATTCCTCAAAAATCAGTTTGTCGAGCGCGATAACCAGGAGCATCTTTTCTTTAACGGGTGCCTGGGAATCTTTGGGCACGGCAATGTCGCCGGGGTTGGTCAAGCGCTCGAACAATACTCCGACTTCCCCTACTACCTGTTTCGCAATGAACAGGCAATGGTGCATGCGGCGGTCGCCTACGCGAAAACAACGTTCCGCTTGAGGACCATGGTTTGCACCAGTTCGATTGGGCCTGGAGCGACGAACATGCTGACCGGGGCTGCACTCGCCACGATCAATCGAATACCGGTCCTGTTGCTGCCGGGAGACATTTTCGCAAGGCGAAATGTCGCTCCAGTCCTGCAACAGCTGGAGTCTTCCTCAGCGCAGGACATTTCGGTGAACGACTGTTTTCGTCCCGTATCCAGATATTGGGATCGTATCCAGCGACCGGATCAATTGCTGACCTCGCTGCCCGAGGCCGTGCGCGTGCTGACCTCACCATCTGAGACCGGTGCGGTCACTCTTTGCCTCCCGCAGGATGTGCAGACGGAAGCCTTCGATTTCCCGGAGGAATTTTTTCAGAAGCGGGTCTGGTCAATTCCGCGCAATCGCTGCGACAGTCAGCTTCTTAAGAACGCCGCAGCCTGGGTTCGCGAAGCAAAGACTCCGCTGATCGTTGCCGGCGGAGGCGTCCTCTACTCTGAAGCATCCCAGGCGCTCTCTACATTTGCGGCTGCGACCGGCATTCCCGTCTGCGAGACTCAATGCCGGCAAGGGATCACTGAGTTTCGATCACGCGCAGAATGTTGGTGCGATGGGAGTGACCGGCACGCCTGGTGCAAACATTCTTGCTCGCGAGGCCGACCTTATCATCGGCATCGGTACTCGCTATACCGATTTCACAACCGCGTCCAAGACAGCTTTTCAGAATCCGGCCGTCCGTTTTGTCAATATCAACGTGAGCGAATTTGATTCGAAGAAGCATGCGGCCACCGCGCTTACTGCAGACGCCAAAGTCACGATCGAGGAACTAGGAAGGGAACTGCAGGGCCACACGGTAGCGGAGCAATACCAGATCAAGATCGCCACTCTTCGTAAAGCTTGGGAAAAAGAGGCTGATCGCATCTGCAGCATCCGCAAAGATCCTCCCCTCACGCAGGCGGAGGTTCTCGCCATCATCAATCAATTTCACCGAAGCCTCCGACATCATGGTGTGTGCCGCAGGAAGTATGCCTGGAGACCTTCATAAACTCTGGCGCACTCGTCAGCCCGGCGGCTACCACATGGAGTATGGCTACTCGTGCATGGGCTATGAAATCGCGGGAGGACTGGGTGTGAAGATGGCACATCCCGAGCGCGAGGTGTACGTGCTCGTGGGCGATGGCTCGTACCTGATGATGGCGCAGGAGATCGTCACGGCATTGCAGGAAGGCTACAAACTCAACATCGTGGTGCTCGACAATCACGGTTTCTCCAGTATCGGCGGGCTGAGTCGGAGTTGCGGCAATGACGGCATGGGAACGGAGTATCGCTATCGCAGAGAAGGAAATTATGCTAGGCGACGTTGTCCGCGTGGATTTCACAGCCAATGCGGCCAGCCTGGGCGCATGGGCAGTGCGCGCGCGAACCGGAGCAGAACTCAAAGCCGCTCTCGCCGATGCTCGCAAGCAGCCTCGCGTCGTCGGTCGTAGTGATCGAAACGGCTTATGAACAAAGTGTCCCCGGCTACGAATCCTGGTGGGACGTCCCGATTGCCGAAGTTTCCGAAAAAGATGACAGTGAAAGCAGCGCGCCTGCAATACGAGAAGGAACGAAAGAAAGAACGCTACTTCTTTTAGGGAAGAAAGAGTCAAGCGTGCAAACTGCCGAGGGCGCGTCCCCAGAATCCGGCCAACCTCATCTGAAGCGCGTTCTCAGCCTCTGGGACCTCGTCTATTACGGAATCATCCTCACTTCTCCGATCGCCGCTGTCCCTCTGTTCGGCGAGGCACAGGTCCTCTCCCGCGGCCACACGGTCACTACTCTGCTGCTGGCGATGACAGCGATGTCCGTTACCGCCGTTAGTTTCGGACGGATGGCGAATGTCTATCCTTCCTCAGGTTCGGTCTATTCCTACATCAGCAAAGCATTGAATCCGCACGTCGGATTTATTCTGGGCTGGGCGATGTTCCTCGAGTATCTCTTTCAGCCCATTCAGAACTGCCTGTATGCCGTGCTTAGCCATCCACCGGATGGTGCCGCAAGTCCCTTTCCCGCTGTTGGCAGCGATCACGGTTGGTTTCATCACACTCATGACGGTGCAAGGAATCAAGTTCACTGCGCGGACCAACGAAGTGCTGCTCGGATTCATGCTGCTGGTAACCGTCATCTTCTTGGTCCAAGCATTTCGATACATCGTGCTTCATCAGACGATCGGCGCCCTCTTTTCCCTGAAGCCTATCTA
Organism: uncultured Acidobacteriota bacterium; assembly: GCA_963819455.1. Lineage (GTDB taxonomy): Bacteria > Acidobacteriota > Terriglobia > Terriglobales > Acidobacteriaceae > Sulfotelmatobacter. Next base: position 558,185 of record CAWFWF010000001.1, on the reverse strand, counting down.
CAATCCTGCCACTTTTAATCTTCGCGCCCTGGCGGCGGGAACTTCGTTCGCCGCTCTCGTTTTTATCGGCTTTGATGGAGTTTCCATCCTTGCTGAGGAAGTAAAAAATCCCAAACGAAACGTGCTACTGGCAGCAGTGTTGGTCTGTCTTTTTACCGGCCTATTTAGCGGCCTGCAGGTGTATCTGGCGCAACTCACGTGGCCGGACTACAGCACCTTGCAGAATCAGGAAACTGCATTCATGGACGTGGCCCGCATTGCAGGTGGTCCGCTGCTCTTCGCCGCCTACGGAATCGTCTTATTGGTTTCGAGCATGGCTTGTGGGCTTGCCGGTCACGTAGGCGCAGCAAGGCTGCTGTACAGCATGGGCAGAGATGACGTGATTCCTAAAAAGATATTCGGCCACTTGGGAAAGAAGGGCAGTCCGGTTTACAACGAGTGGATCGTCGGGATTCTCGCCTATATCGCGGTACTTTCGATTCCATGGGAACGAGCCGCCGAGATCGTGACGTTTGGGGCACTGCTGGCGTTCACGTCGGTCAATCTCGTTGCGCTCTTGCATTTTTGGTTTGGCCCGAATGCAACCGGGAACAGGAACTTCTTTGTGGATGCGTTCGTCCCTGCATTTGGCGGAGTCTTCTGTTTCGTCCTTTTGATAGGCCTGCAGCCGTGGACAAAATGTGCCGGCTTGATCTGGCTGGCTGTGGGCTTGATCTATTCCGGCTACCGAACCCGAATGTTTACGGTCCGCCCGACACTTTTTGATTTCAACGAAACTTAGGCGAACGCAAGCGTCTACTTCGGCCCAACCACAGTGACACCGGAATCAATTTCCTGCGCGTGGCGCTGTTGGCGGGAAACAAACTGGGCAAAGCCGCAGGATTCGCGGATTCGAAGTTCTGGCTGTAATTTCTTGAGGACAGGCTTACCTTCCAAGCCGGCGATTCTCTGAATCAGAAGATCGGCGGCTTCACTTCCCAATTGATGCTTGGGCAATTCCACAGTAGTCAAGCGAGGCCGGAAGACACCCAGCCATGGGTAGTCATCAAAGCTGACGAGACCGAAGTCTTCCGGACAACTCAATCCCATTTCTTCCACGGCTTTCAAAAGCCCAATCGTCATCAGGTGATTCGCAACGTAAATTCCGTCCGGCCGGTGTGAGAGCAATGCATGGCCGGCACGAAATCCGGACTCGATGCGATAGTCTCCTTCAACCACCAACTCCGGTTCGTAGGGCAATTTTGTTTCTTCGAGCGCGTCGCGAAACCCTCGCCAGCGTTCCTTCGCGTTGCTGATCTTTAGCGGTCCGCTAATCAGCCCGATACGCTTGCGTCCTGAACGCGCCAGGTGACACACGGCTTCGTACGCTCCCTTGTAATCGTCGCTGATGACGGCATCTTTCGTCAGTTGCGGATAGGTGCGCATGACCAGAACAAACGGAACGCTCACGTCGCTGATCATCTGCCGCAGGGAAGGAGAGAAATCGCCGGACGCTTTCGTGAGAAGAATTCCGTCGACGCGTTTGGAGAGGAGGAGCTCGATTGCTGCCTCTTCCTTCTCTAAAGTGTCATCACTGTTGCAGAGCAGCAGGTTGTATCCCTGCTTGAGTGCGGCATCTTCTGCTCCCCGAACTACCATCGGAAAGAACGGATTCGCGATATCGGGCACGATCATCCCGATCGTTTGAGTTTTCTGCTTGCTGAGACTTCGCGCGATCAGATTGGGGCGGTAGTTCAACTTTATAATCGCACTCTCGACCCGCTCGCGCAGAGCTTTGCCGACGTGCGCTTTGTTGTTTATGACCGCCGAGACAGTAAAGATTGAGACCCCGGATTCGCGCGCTACGTCCGAGATGCTCGCCGCTCGTCCAGGTTTCGTTGTCCTGGGTTTTCTCGTGGAAGACATAGTGACAGACGGAAACAATAGCAGGCTTGTGAGCTGTTTCAAAACGGTTAGTGCTCTGAATTAACCCAAGTCGGGATTAGGCAGCATGATGTCTCTAACCAGGCCATCGAGATCGTGGCAGGCTGCAACAAATTGCCGGAGTGTCCTGAGAGTTGGACCAAACGAGTCGAATTCGGACACGGACATCCCATCTTCGGCGAATGCTCGCTGGAAATCGGGAAACTTTCTGCAAAGGGTGCTGATGATTACAGCCTGAACTGGATTGTCGATCCTCGGAAGTACTTCAATGTCGCTGGCATTGAAGCGGACTTGCCAGGAATATGGTGGCGAGATCACCACGTCGCCTCCAATCAATTCGCTCCAATGCATGTGATTGCGGAAGGCCGCTGACAACAGTCGCAGTCGGTATCCGCGCTCCCGGAAAAGCTGATATGTCCTCTTAAAGACGGCAACGCCGGCCCATTCAAGATAGCCGGGGTCGATCGTAATGTTGTTGCGCTCGGCCAGGACTTTGAGCCAGTCGTCGAGCCTGCCCACCATGATTGTGCACACGGGCCCCATCGACGAAATCTCTTTTCCTTCACGTTCGCGACGCTTCAGTCCGCGCTCGACGGCCTCGGCCACCGCAACACATTGTGGCAGGGTGAAGCAAACCGTCGCGTTAATACTTACGCCTTGATACGTCGCTTCTTCAATCGCACGAACGCCCGCCTGGGTCACGGGAATCTTCACAATCATGTTGGGGGCGAGCGCTGCAAACTCGATGGCCTGTTTTAAGATCGCCTGACTGTCCCGGTACAGTCGCGGATCCGTTTGAATGGAGAGGCGCCCATTCTTCCCGCCTTGCTCGTCGAAGATCGGCTTCAGAATCGCAGCCGCCTGTACGGACATCTCCCGCACCACTCTCCATGCAATCTCGTCTTCCGTGGCGATGGAGTGTTCCTGGATTAAGGCTTGAATGCGGCTCTTCCATTGTCCTAACTCATTCTTCAATACGCTGTAAACGATAACCGGATTGCAAGTCGCTCCTACGGCGCCATGCTCGATCGAATAGGCCAATTCCCGCGGGGACGCAGAATCATTCCACAAGCAAGTGGGAGTCGACTGCGTCATGGCATGCAACGGACTTTTGTAGGATGACGCCGTGGCCTCGGTCAAGCACTCCTCCGTAATTAGGTGCAACGGTAATCGACAGATCTATCCGCCGAGAGATCCAGTACCATCGGCAGAGTTTCCAAGCGATACTTTCACCACTTGCCCTTGCAGATGTGACTGTTCGGCGGCTACGGCGATCGCGAGCGCTTTGAGTCCGTCCTCGCCTGTAATTTTCGGTGCGCGGTCCAGCAGTATCGTGTCGACGAAGTCGCGCATTTCGGCGACATAGGCATCGGCGAAAGTGCTAAGGAAGTGATCCGCCAGCACCTGTGATCCGCCATTTGTGCCGAGAAAGGTCGCCGGCAAGCGATTCAAACTACCGATCATGATGGAGCCTTTGGATCCGACAACCTCGGTGCGTACGTCATAGCCGTAGGCGGCCTGTGCGCCAGATTCAATATTTCCGATGCCACCTTGCGCGAATTTGAGATTCACTACGCTCGCCACCACGTCTCCGAACTGCGCGACCTCGGGACGAATCGCGACGGTTGTGTAAGCGTGAACTTCGGATACTTCGTCCTGCATTAGCCAGCGCGCTAGATCAAAGTCATGAATAGTATTTCCGTAAAACAACATGCCGTTGACGTTGGACTGGTATGCCGCTAGCGGAGGGCCATCCTTATCTCTTCCAACCGATTTGAAGACAACTGGAATGCCAATCTCACCGGCCTCGATACGCTTCATGGCCGCGGAATATGCTGGATCATAGTGCCGCATAAATCCCACTTGAAGTCGCACGCCTGCTTTCGACACCGCCACCAGCGATGCCTGCGCCTCGGTCAGATTTAACGCAAGAGGCTTTTCGCAGAGGATGTCCTTCCCGGCAGCAGCACATAGTTCGATCGCCGCTGCGTGGAATTTATCTGGGGTCGCGATGACGACCGCATCCAAGCCTTTGCACCCCAACATCGCTTCCAGGCTGCTGTAGGAATTCTCGATCTCAAGGTCAGTCTGCGGCCTGGCGCGCGCGCTCCAACGAAACATCGGCGATTGCAACTAAGGTCGCGTGCGGGACAACCTGCCGCAGATTTTCGGCGTGCCGCCGGCCCATCTCGCCTACGCCGAGAACTCCGACTCCCAGTTTTTTCATCGCGGCCATTCAGTATCTCCGGCAAATCGTGCCACTCAGGATCCAGCTTTGCTCCCGACATTCAGATTGTCGACGACTCCGCGCAGGAAGGTGAGACTCGCCGCTACGCTCTCTGCTGGACGAACACTGGGGTCTCCAAACTTAACGTCCTGTTCCACCACCAGCCAGCCCGAATATCCGTTCTTGGCAAGCGTGCGAAAGAAAGCAGGGAAGTCGATATTTCCCTGACCAATCACGGTGAAGACCTTATGTTCAATCGCCTCTTCGAAGGTCCACTTGTTGCGGCGGGCTTCATCCAGAACTTTGGCGGCGCAATCCTTGATGTGGACAAAGCGCAACTTCTCCTTGAATTTCTCTGCTTCCTTCACCGAATCGCCAAGTCCGTAGACACAATGCCCTGTATCCAGGCACAGGCCGATGTTTGTGTGCGATGTGGCGTCGAAAAACCTTTCCACTTCCTCGGGTGTTTCGACGTACGTTGCAACGTGTGGGTGGAACACGAGGTCGAGCCCGAATTCATTGGCGACCTTCTCGGCGTCAGCGACAATCTTGCCGACATGTTTCCATTGATCCGAACTCAATGCAGGACAGCCTTGATCGTGACCGCGGCCCGAGAAAGCATTTCGCTCGGTCGACTGGTCGTCCGCCATTACGAGGAAAGGCGCCTTCAAAGCGGCCAGCAGTTTGCCCACTTTGCGAATACGCTCAATTACGTCCGCTCCGGCGGCCGGATCGCCCATCTTTACAGGAACGAAGGAGCCGAGGAGACTGAGTTTCCGCTTGGCCAGTTCCGGCTGAAGGACTGCGGGATCGGTGGGAAAGAATCCGAAAGGGCCCAACTCCGTCCCCGAATAGCCGGCGTCAACCATTTCTTTCAACATTTTTTCGTAAGATTGTTCCCACGAGGGTCCCGGATAATCCAGCACACCCCAGCTGTCGGGCGCTGAGGCAAAGAGAAATCTTTCAGTCGTGTCGGTCAAATCTGGCTCCCACTTCGATCATACGCATCTGTGACGTTTTGCCGCCGTTAAGGCAACGGTCACTATGCGTCTAAGCGCTTAGTTATATGTAGGATTTTCTCGCTTGTCAATGGGGACCTCGCCCAGGATGGGGGTCTCGTGGGATATTTTCAGATCAGACTAATTGGGCTTGATACCAATGAAGGCGCCGCAAAACAAGGGAAAACCTAGCCTTGCCAGAATAGACAAAGCGATTAGAGATTAGCGTGTCCAATCCGAGCCAACATCAAGAAATTGCAGTGTTGCCATCGACCGCTGTCCGCTGCAAATCCCGTTATGGCTTAGCCAGCAATCCGTAAATATCGAGTTCCGTCGAAGTGCCAACGTAGACTTTCCCGTTCGCCACAGTGGGCACCGCAAATTTCACGGCGATCCCGGCCTGGTCTCGAGTTCCGCTTTGCGTGCTCGTGTACAACTCGTGCGACACATTGGAAGCATCATACGCGCGAAGAATTGCCGCGAAGCCCTGCACGGTGCTCAATGCCCATACCACGCCGTTCGTGGAGCCATTCGACGAAACCGCGGGAGTCGCTCCCGGATATCCGAAGGTGTCGGTCGACTGCGATATCGGTGCTGTGGAAAGCAGGCCGTCCGACAGCAGGAAAGACTGCAAGGTGCTTCCCACTCCGCAGAAGTATATGTTGTTTTGCCAGTAGGCGGGCATGCTATGCGCCGTTGGTACAGTGCCTGCCGGCAGCGTCTGGATGACCTGATTCCCGCCAGCGTTGAATTGCCCGAGGTTCGTCTGGTTGAGCAGGTAGACCATCCCTTGCTTTCCAGCAGCGACCAGCATATCCGTCGGCGCGGTGAGCTGAGTCGGGATCAGGAGCGGGCCGCCGGAACCCAAGTCGAGATCGGAAGAGTTCAGCGTCTGGTAATTCGATGGAACGAAGTAATCGTCGACAAGGATCGAATGTCCACTTAGGCTGAGCTTTTCCAACCCCTCGCCGTAGTCCAACCCGCCGGTGTTGATGTCGAACGTTCCATTGCCGTTGGTCATGAAGATGTTTCCAGACTCGTCAATCGCCGGTGCAGCGCCGCTCTGCCATATTCCGCCTTCGACGCCGTTCGGAGTCGTGTTGTAAACCGCGACTTGCTGCAGCGTCGTCTCATCGTAGGCCATGAGCCATCCATGGTAGGGCTGGATGTCGCAGTGCGAAGCCCACGCGATGTAAACCAGTCCGTTGAGAAGGAACAGTCCCGCACGCTGATTCTGAGTTTGCGCGTTAAAAGAGATCGTTCCTTTATTCGTGGGATAGGTAGCCTGGATCTGCGTCGATTGCAGAATATTGCCCGAGGTCAGATCGAGGGAGTAAAGCGTTTGAAAGTAAGAAGTGGTCGTCCCGACAATCTTTGTTCGCGCCAATACATAGAGTGTGTTCGTAATCGGATCGATCACCGGTGTCGATGTGATACCCACCTGCGGAGAAATATTCGCGCACCCTCCGATATCGGTGGTGCTCAGAGGCTGCGCTCCGCTCGTTAGGAAACTGACCTGCCAAAGCGGAGTGGAGACGGCGCCGTCCGCATCGAAGGCATAAACGCTGTCATTCTGGGTCACCACATACACGACATTATGAACACCCTGGCCCGGAACGTTCACGCCCATCATGTAAAGAGGTTCGCCATAAATTTGGCCGTCCACCGTGTAGCTGAACAATTTTCCGAATTGCGTCGCGTTGATATTGCCGGTGGTAAGCACCGTCTCACCCTGGTTCTGCCCGGTGCGGCCGTTGTCGTTGTGATAGACGAACGTTCCCGGATACGCAGTGATTGCGACCGGAACGCTGGCCTTCTTCGAGGTGTTCGCGGTGCTAGTAGCGGTGACGGCGTGGGATCCCGCAGCGCTCGGAGCGATATACAGACCAGAGAAGGAGATCGTTCCAACCGAGCTATTGCCACCGTTGATCCCGTCGACAGACCAAGTCACATTCGTGCTGACCACTCCGCTAATCGAAGCTGTGAACTGCTCGCTCTGCCCAGGAGTCAATGAGCTTTGCAGCGGACTGACCGATACCGTACTGCTGGGCATAGCTCCCGTGCCGCTCAGCGTCACGATCTGCATCGTCGATGAATTGTTATCGCTGAACGTGATGTATCCCGCGCGGGTGCCTGTCCACGAAGGGCTGAACGTAACGTTCACAATGCAGTTGGATCCCGCCGCCAGCGACGAGCCGCAGTTATTGGTCTGAGCGTAGTCCCCGCTCGCAACAATGCTCGTGATGCTGAGTGGAGCGCCGCCTGTGTTACTGAGTGTCACCGGCTGTGATGCGCTGGTGGTCATCAGATTTTGCGAACTGAACGTCACATTGGACGGCGATACCGTTGCGACTGGACCGCCGTTGGTACCAGTCCCGGAGAGGCTGACAGTATGCGGGCTCCCGGTTGCGTTATCGACGACCGAAATCGAGGCGGTCCTCATCCCTGAGGCAGTCGGAGTGAAGATCACGGAAATCGTGCAGTTCGACCCAGCCGCGACTGATGTTCCGCAATTATTGGTCTGCGAAAAATCTCCGGCATTTGCTCCGGTAATCGTGATGCTCGTGATTGTGAGCGCAGCGTTGCCGGTATCAAATAGGCTCACACCGCTGGAGGCACTGGAAGTGCCGACAGCCTGATTTCCAAAGGTGATTGTGGCCGCACTAAAAGTTACCGACGGAGCGACGCCCGTTCCCGTGAGGGGCACACTCTGCGGACTGCCCGTAGCATTATCGGTGACCGAGATGCTGGCCTGACGTGCTCCGGAGACAGTCGGAAGGAAAGTTACGCTGACAGTGCAACTGGCCGCCGCTGCGAGCGAGGTTCCGCAATTGTTCGTCTGAGCGAAATCTCCGCTGTTCGCTCCGGTGACGCTGATGCTGCTGATCGTCAGTGTGGCGTTTCCAGAGTTCGTGAGAGTGATGCTGCTCGGAGCGCTCGTCGACCCGATCGTCTGATTCGCAAAAGCAATATTGCCCGGAGACAGGGTCACCGCCGGAGCAGCTACCGATCCTCCCGTCCCCACCAGGCTTACTGATTGAGGGCTGCCAGCAGCAAAATCGGCGATGGTCAAATTGGCCGATTGCGTTCCGAGGGATGTAGGAGAAAAGACTACGTTGATGGTACAGCTAGCTCCCGCTGCGACCTTGGTTCCGCAATTGTTCGTCTGGCTATACTGCGAGTTGTTTGTGCCAGTGATGGTTATGCTGCTGATCGTCAGTGTTGCACTGCCAGTATTCGTCACGACGACCGGCTGCGAAGGGCTGCTGCTGCCAATCGTTTGCGATCCGAATCCCACGCTGGCGGTAGAAAGAGAAGCAACCGGTACCTGCAGAAGCACGGAAATTGTATTGTCTTCGCCGTTCGAGACGACCAAATCGGGACGGCCGTCGAGATTGAAGTCGGCGACGGCGATTCCCAGCGAGTCGTTGCCGACACCGAATGTTAATGTTCCGCTGCCGTTAAATGTTCCATCGCCGTTTCCCGGAAGAAGCGAGATGTTGTTGCTCTCGGAATTGACGACGGCCAGATCCAGCCTTCCGTTGCCGAAGAAATCTCCGCCTGTGACCGGGAACGGAAGCGAGCCGACGGGGTAGACCACATTCGACGCGAACGTCCCGTTTCCATTGTTCAACAACACAGATAGTGTGTTTGCGCCATTGTTGGCGGCAACCAGATCGAGCCGACCATCGCCGTTAAGATCGGCGGTATACAGGCCATCCGGATCGGAACCGGTCCCGTAAAATGCGACGGCTTGAAATGTTCCGTCGCCATTTCCTAGAAGAACCGACACGGTGTCGGAGCCAGAACTCGGCGTTGCCAGGTCAAGAATTCCGTCACCATTGAAATCACCTGTAACGATTGCGATCGGGCCTGGTCCAACTGAATAGATCACTCCCGGTTCAAGCGTTCCGTCGCCTGCGCCAAGGAAAATCGAGATCGTGTTATCCGCGCTGTTCACGTTGGCGACGTCGAGGAAGCCATCTCCATTGAAGTCGCCGACCGCCACCGCGATCGGCTCCGTGCCGGCCGGATAGTCCACATTGGTGTTGAATGTTCCGTCGCCGTTGCCAGTTAGGATCGAGACGGTATACGAAGCGCGATTCGCGGTCACCAGGTCAAGCTTGCCGTCACCATTGAAATCGCCCACCGCGAGCGCTACCGGATCGACGCCGGTTCCATAATTTACGAGGGCCGCGAACGTCCCGTTTCCATTACCGCGCAGAATCGAGACTGTATTCGTGCCGCGGTTCACGACCGCGATATCCATCTTGCCGTCGTTGTTCAAGTCAGCCGTGGTAACACCTCGTGGATTGGTTCCAACGGGAATCACCGTCGCACCCATTGCTACAGTCGAAGTGGACGTCGTGATTTGAAACGGGGCCGGATTCGATGCCCCTCCGCCGGGAGCGGCATTTGTAACAACAACTTGTGCGGTACCTGCGGTTCCGAGATCGGATGCAGGGATCGTTGCCGTGACCTGAGTCGGGCTGACGAAAGTCGTGGTGCGGCTCCTCCCGTTCCACAACACGGAGGAGTCGGGAACGAATCCCGTACCGTTCAACGTAAGGGTGAGACCTCCTGTGCCTGGGACAGCAGCAGTGGGTGTGAGAGGCTCTTGAAGATAGGGAATTGGGTTCGGAACCGTGCCGGATAGGGTGATCGTCTGCGGACTGCCAGATGCGTTGTAAACAACATTCACTGCTGCCGATCGACTGCCACGAGCGGTCGGCTGAAACTGCACGCTGATCGTGCACGAAGTGCCAGCAGCTACAGAGTTCCCGCAAGTATTGCTTTCGGGAAAATCTCCGGCATTTGCTCCGCCAACTGAGATCCCTGAAACCGTCAGTGCGGATCCGCCAGTGTTGCTGAGCGTAATGTTTTGCGGAGCGCTCATCGCATCCAAGGGACTGCTAAAGAGAAGTTGCGTCGGTGTCAACGAGATCGCAGGCAGGCCAATCCCTCTCCCGCTCAGGCTCAACGTGTGCGGACTGCCGGCAGCATTGTCGGCAATCACGACACTTCCTGTGAGTGCGCCGGTGGATGTCGGATCGAACGTCACACTGATGCTGCAATTTGCGCCCGCGGCGACCGAGGCGCCACATGTATTTGTTTGCGCAAAGCTGCCGTTGGTTGTGATGCTCGAGATGGTGAGCGTAGCGGTGCCGGAGCTGGTCAGCGTGATCGCTGACGGCGGACTGACCGTATCCATCACTTCATCGCTGAAGGTGAGAGTTTTGATTGAAAATGAAACGTTTGGTGTGGGAGGAACCTTTACCGTTCCTCCTCCCCCGGCCGACCCTCCGCCACAGGCGGCGAGCAGGCACAATCCCAGAAAAAGTGGGAGAACCGCATGATTCAGTTTCATTCTCGACTTCGATTCCGCCGCGTCCTCCATTGGGGGCTGGTGGGAAGACGGCACTCCTGGCGTTAAGGCCTACGCAACACGACCGGGCTGAGCTCCAATAGCAGCCTTGCGGGCTGTTTTGGACTCGGCGACTCGGCGACCGAATGAGACGAAAGCACGCTTGCTGCGCGCCGTCTGGCTCAATTCAATCTGATTTTCGTGGATCCGCGGTGCTTAGGGGAGGGTACGATAGTAACCCGAAAAAGCGTCTTTTGGACTATTTTATTTATAGACCTAAAGATATGTCTCTTGTTGAGGGTGGCAATGTTAGGCATCAAACTAAGTCTGAGACTATCGAGCAACAAGTTGAGGGAGCTTAACTTATCGAAAATTAACCTAACATCCAGCCTGCTTTACTTAAGAACTATATCCCATGTCTCAACAGCGACCGAGCGCCTCACGCCAGCGGAAATGCTCTTGCGTCGGATGCTCCCAAAGCGATCAGCGTCCCTAGAACAAGAACTTCAGCGCGACCTGAATCACGCGCGGGCTCACGTCTGACTGAACCTGTCCAAACGTTGCCGAAGATATATCGCTGACCGGCAAACGGAAATTCGTGTGGTTCAGGATATTGAACAGCTCGCCGCGGAATTGAAGTTCTTTCGATTCGGTCAGCCGAATGTTTTTAAAGGCCGAGAAATCCCAGTTCACATACTTCGGACCCAGAACTGAATTGCGTCGCTCATTTCCAAAGACTTGAAAGCGTCCTTGCGGATCAGGCTGAAGCTGCTGGAACGCGGCAGTGTTGAACCACTCGGCGGTAGTACGAGGACCCGAGTTCGGATCGCCGATTACATCCGGACGATTGCTGGAGAACCCAGAAATTTCTGGAGCCTGACCTTGCAGAGAAACATCGTTCGAGTCGAACACCGTGAAGGGCGTGCCACTCATCGCCGTGAAAATTCCATTCAGTTGCCAGTTGCCGAAAACTTTCCCATACCACGCCGCTGATTTCTGCAGGAAGGGAAGGTTCCATTGATAACTCAGCACCAGGCGATGGCGTGCGTCGAACATCGAATTTCCGCGTTCCGCAGACAGATCGAAAGGATTTTGAGCTAAGTCGTTCTCTCCCGCGACCGGCTGCGACGCCGAGCCTGTGATATTGAAGGAGGAGACATCATCAATGGAGTGCGACCACGTGTAAGAGGCCAGGAAGGAAAGACCGTGGCTGAAGCGTTTGCGCAAGCTGCTTTCCAGTGCGTTGTAACTGGAATTTGAAATGCCCGCGATCTGTCCCACTGAGCCGTAGACGCAATTGTCCGGCTGCGCCAAAGTGCATCCGGAATAAAGACGCCGTTGGTTGACATTGTTTTCGTTGGAGATGGGATTGCCGCTGCTGTCAACGCCGGGAATAAAGGCTGCTGGATCTCCTTCGATAAATCGAGGCAAGCGAACGCCAGTCGTGCCGACGTATCCGACCTGAAATAGCCAGTCGTTACCAAATGAGTGCTGAACGTTAAGGTTCCAGTCCTGCGCATACGGCAGACGCAGACCGCGCGAGACGACTAGCAACGTCATCGGTTCCGGGAAGGGCACTCCGAAGGGATCCGGACTGTAAAAAGGATTAGCGAACGAGTTGATCGGAAAGCCTAACTGCAAAGTCTTGAGGTACGGAGGTGCGCTGATTGGATCCTGGAGCGGACCGCCTTGGCCAGTGTAGTAAGGCTCATAAAAAATTCCGTAGGCCGCGCTGATCACGGTCTTCCCGTCACCGCGCGGATCCCATGCCGCCCCGATGCGCGGAGCGAATGCCGTCTTCTGCGTGGAAATGAGTCCCGCCGGAACGCCTGAATCTCCAGGGTAGAGAAGTCCCGCGGGCGCGTCGGAATGAACGTTCGATTGTGCCCCGGGAACAAATAGATTCACCCGGTTACGGTTCTCGGTTGCGGGAAAAGGTAGTTCGTAGCGAAGTCCCAGGTTCAGCGTTAGGCGGGAAGTGACTTTGTAAGTATCTTGCGCGTACGCGTCCAACGCTCGATCCCGGATTTCGCGATTAAAGTCTCCGCCTCCCTGCAAGAAGACCACCGGATTGCCGGACAGGTAATTCGCAAAACCATCGTTGTAGAGGAAGCTGGCGAACGAAGGGATCCCGGCGAATACAAAGAAGCCGTTGGTGGCGATGCCCTGCAGAGCATTGATCTGATCGCGGCGATAGCCTGCGCCAAATTTCAACTCGTGGCGGCCGCGAATCCAACTCAAGGAACCGGAGACGGCAAATGTATTCTGAGTCGTATTGCGAGGTCCGGTGATTGGATCGCCAACCGCGGCATACCCGCCAATCTGAATAAATGGCGGGCCGGCGGCTTCAGGCAGCGTCGGAGCATACTGAAAGCCCAAGTCTGCAGGCGACTCGTGATTCAGATGCTGATCGAGCAGAAATGTGTTTCGTAGGAAAGAGAAGCGTCCGACGCCGATCACGGAAGGCGAAAAAATATGCGTCTCTTGGGCCACAAAGTTCTGGGCCCGGTTATATTGGCCAACGGGAAAACCCGGGACGTTTGCCCCAACTGACGAAATCGGGTCAATTGTCGGACCGCTGCTGTACATGTACCGGAAATTCAAGGTGTCGGACTGAGAAAGATACTGGTCCAGCCGGAATCCGAATTGATTGTTGTTCTGGGTCAGAGTTTGCGTCGCAATGTATCCGTTCTCTCCCTGGTTCGGCAGCGGAAAGAATGGCAGCACGTTCGTGGCAATTGGATCGATCGGCGTGAACAACGTCATCTGGTTGAAAGGAACGGGCGTTCCAAAGAACGTAAGTTGTCCTTGCGGGTTGCTGCACAGCCCCGTAGCCGGATCAATCGAAGCGCCAATCGATGTGCACAACTCCGCGAAGTCTCCTTGCCTCTCCGCGGAAGAGGGCACCGTCGCAGGTACGGTCTCACCCTGACGGTTGCGGAACCCCTCGTAGAATCCGAAGAAAAATGTTTTGTCTTTCCGAATAGGACCGCCGAATGTGGCGCCAAATTGGTTCTGCTTCAGCGGTTCCACGCTGCGGGTGAAATAGTCGGAAGAGTCCATCGCGTCGTTGCGAAGAAACTCCCAGGCTGCGCCGTGAAATGCGTTCGAACCCGAACGGGTAACGATGTTGGTAGTTGATCCGGTATTGCGCCCGAACTCAGCGTTTGCGTTGTGGCTGAGAATCTTGAACTCTGCAATCGCATCGATCGGCGGCTTGAGTACGAATCCGCCATCGACCGAACTCACATTGTCCGCTCCATCGATCAGAAAGTTGTTCGATTCCGGGCGCTGTCCATCAACGGCGTAAGCTTGATTCTCTCGCGCTGGTCCTCCCGCTTCGAGCAGGCCGGGCGTCAGTGGCACCACACCAGGCTGCAGCGTTCCCAGTTGCGAAAAGTTTCGCCCATCAAGTGGCAGATCAAGAATCTCGTGTTCCATAACCGTCTGCCCGAGACTGCTGACCGTGCTCTGCACCAAGGCAGCATCCGCGCTGACATCAACTTGCTGCGTTTCGGCGCCGGGCTTGAGGTGAATCCCAACCGTGGCGGTTTCATTCACCTCTAACGAGATTCCTTGCTGCAAGTATCTTTGAAAGCTTTGTGCGCGAACTTCCAGTTGATAGTGCCCGATTGGCAACTCAAGCAGGATGTATTCCCCTTGGCGATCGCTGGTGACGGCTCGGGTCAGGCCCGTCTCCGTCTGCTTTGCGGTGATCGTAGCGCCTTGGACGATCGCGCCGCTCGGATCGGTCACCGAGCCGCGTATCGTGCCAGTGATTTGTTGTGCGGCAACATTCAGAGTTGTCAGAATGACCATCAGACACAACGTCAGAGTTTTCGCGCTAGACATGCTTCTCCCCATTATTTTCACCAGCAAAAATTTAGTTCGCAAAATAATTCTTGCAGCGCGGTGTAGAAACGCGCGCAAGTCCGCCCACAGAGTGAAGTGCGGCGAATATAAGGACGCTTTCAAACTCGGTCAATAATTGGAAAGGAGTATCTGCGTCGATCTTTGAGGAAATATTTGGGATAGCGATAATGGTTTTGAACTATTGCAGACCGGATTCGGTCGCCGCTACCTTGACGCCACCGCTGCGTGACGTTGTCACGGTCGCGTGCCTCCGCCGCGGGGATTGAAAACCGTTAACGGGATGAGAGCGTCGATACACAGCCATGAGCACAGACAACAATCCGAAAAATATGCCGAGGCCCAGACAGCAATGCACCTGGGAAGCCGTCCACGAAAATCAGAATTATCGAGGATGCCGAAGCCACCGGAGAAACTGCCGCGGCATACGATGCCTGGCGCGCCGGATCAGGCAGACAGCAGGTTCCCGGAATCATCAAGTGCTTCGGAGCGCGTCCTGATTTCCTCCGTCGCGTCCTCGAGCTAGGAAACACCATTCATTTCTCCGAAGGTCATCTTTCCCGCCGTTACAAGGAAATGATTGCGAGCTATGTCTCGTTCCTGAACCGGTGCCCGTATTGACTGGACAGCCATGCCTACTTCCTGCGTGTTCAGGGAGCATCCGATGAATGTGTAAAGGCAATTTTCGAAGGCAAACTTGACGAAGCGGGCCTTACGGTGGCGGAGCGCGCACTTCTGGACTATGTGGAACTGATTACAAACGCCGCCTACCGATCCACCAGTGAGGACGTTCAGAAGCTAAGAGATGCAGGTTGGAGCGAGGATCAAATCTCCGAAGCCGTGTATATCACGGCCCTATTCGCCTTTTTCAATCGCGTCGCGGATGCTTTCGGCGTCCCGTCACAGGACTATCTCGGAACAGGGAAGATGACGCCCTAATAGCTATCGACCGCGAAAGACTCCGAGTAGCGCGGCAATAGAAGGTTTGTGGCGGCTGTAAGGCCCAGAGCCGCTGCCAGCCACGTCAGTAGCGAAACATACGAGCCGGTCACATCGAACGCGCGTCCCAGTATGATCGGACCGATCGCACCCGCAGCCGCATAAAACGTCCAGGTCAGCCCATATAAAGTGGAAAAAGCGCGCAGCCCGAAATAACGCGTCAAGAGGTAAGGCGTAATGGCCGCTTCACCCCCGGCCCCAATGCCAATCAGCGCAGCAGCTAGACAGCCAGCTGGGAAACTCGCTGCCCGGGCAAGCAGAAATATTCCGAGTGCTGTGATCACGTTGATTGCCAGCGCAACCCGCGGTCCGAAAAATCGGTCGAGCAGCCATCCCACCACAATTCTGCCGAGCAGGCTGGATCCGCCCAGGATCGAAGCACAGAGTGCCGCAGTGCCGGCAGTGAGTCCTCGATCCGTTAAGAGCGCGGACAGGTGAGTGACCGCTCCGTTCATACTGATCGAACTCACGAACAGAATTGCGGTGACAATCCAGAAGGTATACGACCGCAAACCTTGTTGCCATGTCATTCCGGAATGCGCGACGGGCGCGGTCTTCGACCCGACAGCCCCACGCTCTCGAACATAACGGAAGCTCAGCGGCAGGCCGAGCAACAATGCCAAACCGCCCAAACATGCGTAGGCCGTCCGCCAGCCCGAGTGGCTGATGATAGATTGAGCAACGACGGGCAAAATCATGGCGCCCATTCCGGCTCCAGCCATCACAAAGGCCAAAGCCATTCCCAGCCGTCGATGGAACCACGTGGAGATGGATCTCGAGAAGGCAAGGTGGGCCGCGCCGTTTCCGACCAGTCCGAGCACGAAGCAGATAACGTAAAACTGCGTCAATCCTGGACGAAGCAGTGCCAATGAGGCGATAGCACATCCATAGATCGTCATGCAGACAAGAATGATCCGGCGCGGACCGAAGCGATCGATCCACCGTCCCAGCAGCGGCGAGACGACGCCAAGGGTGACGGCGGCGATAGCGAAACCGCTCGACACGGCCTCCCGGCTCCAGCCAAACTCTGCGGCCAGCGGTTTCACAAAAACCGAAAATGTGAAAACAAACAGCGAGCCAAAGCCCGCCATCACACCGAGGCTGGCCGCTAGCACAACGCGCCAACCGTAGTACCCGTGGTCGGATTCACTCAGGCCGGACGCGCCGTCCATGCTCGCCACCGGTGTCGCGTCAGCGTCAATAGAAGAGAAGTCGTTACTCATGCTGGGTTTTATTAGTTTTTGCATTTTGCAGGAGTCGGATAATACACGATGCCGTTAGCAGCCATCTCTAACGGTTTTCTACTATTAAGGAGTTGTGAAAGTCGCGTTTGTCGGGGAATCGAGCGTTTTTCAAGATCGACGTATGTTTGGTGTACTCTGAATTCGTCGAATTCCGGTCGAGCTTAAACGCGAATGGAGACTGCGGGCACCATCCAAAATCGTCTCGGTCTGCTGGCGTTGAAGTTTGGAATCGCCGCCGTCGCGGTGACCCTGGCTCTTCTGATCACACAATCACTGCAGCCTACCGTTTTCCCTACTCCACTGTTTTTTGCGGCGATCGTGGTCAGCACATGGTTTGGCGGGATCGGTCCAGGAATCTTCGCTGTAGTCCTCGCCACACTTCTACTCGACTACTACTTCGTTTCGTCGACCCGCACATTCTCCGTTCATCCCGCCGCTCTTTTATATCTGGCACAGTTCTCCTTCCCGGCATTGCTGAGCAGTTGGTTTGTGAAGAAGAGAAAAGACGCGGAACGGGCGCTGAAAGAAGCTCGCGATCTATTGGACGTAAAAGTCCAGCAGCGAACCGCCGAACTTCGCAACGCCAACGAGCAGTTGCAGGCGGAAATCGCTGAACGGCAGCGCGCGGAAGAGGCATTTCACAAAACGCAATCCGATCTAGCCCATCTGACTCGGGTGATGACCATGAGCGAGCTGGCGACTTCGATTGCACACGAAGTGAATCAACCACTGGCTGCTATCGTCACCACGGGGGATGCCTGTTCTCGCTGGCTTGCGCTTGATCCCCCGAATTTAGGGCGAGCCCGGGAATCGATTGCGCGCATCATCAGCGAAGGCAGCCGCGCCAGTGAAGTTGTGAAGCGGATTCGTGGATTATCCAAGAAAACAACCTTTCAGAAATCCACGCTCCAGTTGAATGAACTCATTCACGAAGTCATCGCCCTGCTCGATACGGAATTAGCGAAGAACAGAGTTCGTCTGGAAACCGCCCTCGCTCCCGATCTTCCCCTGGTCTTTGGAGATCGAGTACAACTTCAGCAGGTGATTCTCAACCTGATGGTCAACGGTATCGAAGCCATGACTGACGTAGTGGACCGCCCGCGCGTAATTTCTATCCAATCGCAGCGCAGCGGGTCCAGCGACGTTCAAGTGAGCATTCAGGATTGTGGCTGTGGCTTGGATTCTGATCAAGCCGAGCATTTATTTGAGGCGTTCTTCACGACCAAACCCGGCGGAATCGGTATGGGGTTATCGATTAGTAGAACCATTTTAGAGTCGCATGGCGGCAGACTGTGGGCGACGACAAATCCAGACCACGGTGCAACCTTTCAATTCGCGTTGCCGGTTTCCGATGGGAGCGCCGCATGACCTCTGCCGAAGCCATGGTGTACGTAGTCGATGACGACAAGGCGGTCCGCGTATCTCTGACGGATCTTCTCGAATCCGTCGGACTGAGGGTGGAGAGTTTTCCCTCTGGGCGTGAGTTCTTGCATGCTGTTCGCTCTGATCTTCCTTCGTGCCTTATCTTGGACGTACGCCTCCCGGGTAGCAGCGGTCTCGATTTCCAGAGGGAATTGACATCCGCGGGAATCGAAATCCCCATCATTTTCATCACCGGCCATGGCGATATCCCGATGACCGTGCAAGCGATGAAGGCTGGGGCCGTCGATTTTCTGACGAAGCCCTTTCGCGACCAGGAATTGCTCGATGCCATTCACAAGGCGGTCGACCGCGACCGGGAACGCCGGCAACAGCGTTCTGAAGTCAGCGACCTTCGGGAGCGCTACGAAGAATTGACCCCGCGTGAGCGCGAGGTTCTGGGGCTAGTAGTTCAGGGCTTGCTGAACAAGCAGATTGCAGCGGAATTAGGGACCAGCGAGACGACCGTGAAGATCCACCGTGGGCAGGTCATGCGAAAGATGCGAGCTGACTCGCTGCCTGACTTGGTCCGAATGGCTGAAAAACTCTGCATACCTTCCCAAAAGTATTAGACGCCCGCCCAAGGGTCCAATAGATTCTTTGCGTTCCGCCAAGCTATCTTCTTGTCTAGTAAGGGTCTACCGTCCTTTCGTTTCATCAACCCGTTGCGTAAGCCAACAACTCAGGAGCACCGATGTCCCATTCGAACCGAAACTTCGCGCTGGCCTATGTATTTCTGGTAGCGCTTCCTATTGCCGGGCTTGTCGGCATTCTTCGAAGCGGCCGCCATCTCACGGCGCCGCCATCCATCGATGGCGCTTGGACCGTGCGCGCGCTGCCATCGAAAGGCACTCCTGCACCGTGTATGAAGGAACTCGCGTTCGACACCGATGCGCGTGCAACGATTTCACAATCGGGCAAGAACTTCGGAATCAATGTCGGCAAGGTCACGGGCACTGGCGTTATCACTCGAACAACATTGCGAGCGTCACTTGGGCCCGTGTCTCCGTCTGCTGCGGGTTCGAGTTGTGGCGGTTCTGATTCCATGTTGCTGACCGCGACGATCGACGTGAATTCCAGTCCTCACACGTTCTCTGGCGCTTTGTCCATTGCCGGCTGTGGGACCTGCGAGCCTGTCCAGTTTCACGCGTTGAAGCAACTTCCTGCCCAGACGAAAGGAGGCCAATAGTGCCGAACCTCTTCACCCTTGTTTTACAGATCGTTGTGGTGCTTGTGGTATGCCGGTTGGCAGGAAACCTGTTTCAGAAAATTCACCAGCCGCGCGTGGTCGGAGAAATGTTTGCCGGCATCATGCTCGGCCCTTCCTTATTCGGCTGGTTGGCGCCGCACTGGCTGGCGTATGTATTTCCTGCATCCAGCCTGGGATTTCTGAATGCGCTGAGCCAGGTGGGCGTCATCATCTTCATGTTTCTGGTGGGACTGGGAATCAATCCGCGCGAACTGAAGAGCCACGGTCACGCGGCGGTACTGACCAGCCATGTCAGTATTACCGCGCCATTTGTTCTGGCTTCTTTTCTTGCGATCTATTTGTATCCGCGTCTCTCGGATGACAGTGTGGCCTTCACCAGTTTCGCCCTCTTCATGGGGGCGGCGATGAGCATCACGGCTTTCCCGGTGCTGGCGAGAATCCTGAACGAGCGCAACATGCTAGGCAGCCGGCTGGGGACGGTGGCGATCGCTTGCGCCGCGGTCGATGACGTTACCGGCTGGTGCATCCTGGCTTACATCGTTGTTCTGATTCGCTCGTCGCATTCGGGAACCCCAATCTGGTTGACACTGGGCGGCGTCATCGCCTTTGCGCTGCTCATGATTTACGGAGTGCAGCGCCTGTTGAAAGGATTTGCCACCAGTTTTGAGAAACGCGGAGAGCTGAGCGAGAACATGGTCGCCTCAATCCTGGTGTTGGTGCTCGGCTCCGCGCTGTGTACGGAGTGGCTTGGCATCCATTTGCTGTTCGGCTCTTTCCTGATGGGCGCCATAATGCCCAAGGACACCAAGTTTGTCCGATACTTGTTGGATCGCTTTGAAACAGTAACGGTCACCCTGCTCTTGCCGCTCTTCTTCGCATTCACGGGACTTCGAACGAACGTTGCTTTAGTAAAGGGCCCCGAGATGTGGATGTATTGCGGCTTGATTATTTTGGTCGCGACTGCGGGAAAGCTGGGCGGTTCGATGCTCGCGTCGTGGCTCACGGGAATGCCCGCCCGTGAGTCGGCTGGGCTCGGCACGCTGATGAATACGCGTGGGCTGATGGAACTGGTTATCCTGAACATCGGCCTGGACATTAAGGTCATCTCGCCCGCTTTGTTCTCGATGATGGTAATCATGGCCCTGGTCACAACCTTCATGACTTCGCCGGTATTGGAACTACTTTGTCCTGAAGTGATGAAGCGGAAAGCTCCGCAGAGCGAAAAGGCCGGCGAGCTTGCATTGGAGCCAGCCGCAACTCATGCATTGGGCGATTGACTCGCGAAAGTTGAGAGATTGCGCCGGCAACCGGGTGCTCGAAAGGACTGCATGTCATGTCTCCGGACGAGCGCGCCGGTCGCATCGCGCCGGCATGGCAGATCTCCCGGGCAGGGAAGTGCTAGGTCATCTCTTTCACAGTGATTTCATATTTGAAATTGTCGGGATCAAACGGGTCTACTCTCGCGTCCGCGGTCTCCGCCTGCGGATACATGAAATAAACGAGCGGTTGTTTAGCGGATCCAGGAAGCGCGACGTCATGCGCATAGTTGTACGCCATCCAATTCATCTCCCACGAACCGAATAAACGCTGGCGCGCTTTTGCCACCATCTCGTCACTTAGGGGGCGATTCCCGGGAGGTTCTTCCAGAACCACCTTGCGAACGTCGGCCGGATCCACCGGTACCCATCCGTATTCGCGAAGGTAAACTTCGCTGCGGCAATGCTGGCCCTTGGTGGCTTTGTCCGTCGCGAGCCCGAGGCTCTTGTAGCCCAATTCGGATTTCGCGATGCGCAACCCATACACATGCCGCGCTGGCAGCCCGACGGATCGCGCCAATCCGACGTAAAGAGCATTCAAGTCTGCACACTTCCCACCCATGTCGCCCGACTCGAGCATGAAACGAATGTCGCCGCGCCCGCAGCCTCGGATTTTCGGATCGCGGAACGTGTTGTCCACGACCCACCCATAGATCGCTCGCGCTTTTTCCATGTCGGTCTTCGCTCCCGCAGTCGCCTTGAGCGCAGTTTCTTTCACGATGCCATCGGTAGGCACATACCGGCTGGGTTGAAGAAAGTAATCGAGCTCTTCTTTGGAAACTCTCGAGCCTTTGCCGGGAACCGACAGATCGACGGAATAGTCTTTCAGCGAAACCATACTGGTCAAAGTCAGCACGGGCTTGGCACTAGGCGGATAGGTTGCCGTCACAATGCCGAGCGCATTGGGCTTGTCTTTGCTGAACTTGGCCGTCCCGCCGTCCGCGCTGAAGTTGTTGGAGTGTGTTTTCTGAAATGGGGTGTCACGAATCAGCGCCGATGGCAGCCAGATGTGTGTCACTCCCGTTGGTTTCAGTACTTCCACTCGAGTTGTGACCTGGAAGGTCCGCCATCCATTGTCCACCTGTGCTGCGTACGCAAAGGATGGCAGCGACCTTGCGATGGCCGCTCCGGCGCAGATTGCACCCGTTGATTGAAGAAAAGTTCGCCGATTCATAGGTTCCCCTCGGAAAGAAAATTTAGACAAAGCTGTCGCTACAAATTGATTTTGGTTTGAAACCGCCGCCGGAGGTTTAGGAGGGAGAGGGTCAGGTGAAGCCGCGCATGGGTATCGTCCGTGGCCGAGAGAATACATCGCCGCTTGCTGCTACTACAAGAGCTGAGTATCTTTCGTTCAACGATAATTCCTCTGCAGATGAAAATCGCCAAGGAAAGGTCGGGGAGTTACTGACCCGGTCGCGCGACCGCGTACATTTCTTTCGCGATCTTCTCCGCCAAGCCGCCCTGGTACAGATCGAAGTGCGTGCGCCCTTCGATGTAAGTGAAACTGGCGTTGCCTCCCAAATCCTTGATCGTCTGCTCCAACAATCGGGCCGATTCGTCCAGATGAAAGGTGTCAGCGGTGCCCACGGTCATGTGGATCTTCCCATTGAGCAGCGGACCCGTCTTTTTCCAATTCGTGCGCAGGATATTCGCAATGTCATAGTGCTTGCACCAGTAGGCAGCCACTTCTGGATCGATCTTCCCCGTATCGCGATTAAAGAGAGGCATCGGCCGTCCGTCTTTCCCGCGCGGACTGAAGACCCAGTCAAACGAGGCCAACTGCCCGCCCAAATCCCCCAACACGCGCTCCTGCTGCGCCAGATCTTCCATGGACTGAGTGTCCTTCCCGCCCATGCGAATGAACATCCGTAAAGACCCATCCTCAGTACGGTAATAACTCGGCGCCGGCTTCGTCAGATCGATCTGAGCGGCAAAGGTGCGGAAGTCAGTGGTGTCCGGAGCCGTCGGCCAAGTGCCGCCGAAGAACTCGGGATGGCTAACCTGTATCCAGAGGGCCGCCCAGCCACCCGACGAATGTCCCGTCAGAAAACGTCCGCTTGGCTTTGCGTCCATCCGATATTTGCTTTCTAGATCGGGAATCAGCTCCGTCGCAAGAGCGGTTCCCCATGGGCCGTTATTCACCGAATCAGCGAACTCATGCGTGCCTCCCGGACAGGCTTCGAGCATGAACACCCAGATCATCTCGGGGATCTTCTTCTCTTCCATCAACTTGTTGATGTTTCCCGCGCTCCGTTGCGCCAGATACCGCATATCTGCGCCAAAGCCGTGTGTCATGTAAACCGTGGGGTATCGGTTTTTCCCTGCGCCGTAGCTCGAAGGAAGCAGGATCGCGCCCTTCATGTGAGTTGGTCGTCCCCAAAATGCTGACAGCTTGGGGCTGACGAAATCAAACAACTGCGTGTTCGGAGGAAGTGAAAGCGGCGGATCCTTTTTACGTTCCACCAACGTCAAAGAGATGACTTCATCGGATGCAGGTTGGAAACGTTGCTGAACTACTTTGCTCACAAGATCGCCGTCGGAAGCATCGTCATGGTATGCGAAGTCGTGGTTGATATCGAATACCGCTTGAACGTTGTAGGTGCTTTCCGGAGCCATGCAGAATCTTTGCGGATACACAAGGTCATCGGGATCAAGTTCCACTGGTGTCTGGGCCGAAAACTCATGCACCTCTTTCGCAGCGATCCATACGGAATGGGCTTCCGGCCCAAAGCTGGGCGTAATCTTGTCCCCAGGGCTGGCTTGCGTGGACATCATGACAAGGAGGCGGCCTGAAGATGGGAAAGAAGCCAGGCCCGGAGCGACTGCAACTTTAAAAATCGGATGTCGTTCAGCCGGACAGGATCCTGTCTGTGAGAAGGCGCTGTTGGCGATAGCGAGTAAAAAAAGCGCCGCAATTAGCCTAAACGTTATTCCTGGAATGAGGTCATCCTTAAAAGTAGACACCGGTCCGATACCCGCCTGTTTACAAGAGTTTTGAATTGTTCCCCCACAGCCCGCAGATCACAAATGCTAGCGACAGAAAATCGGCTCGTCACTAATCCTTTTCGGCTATTGTCCCGACTTTTCTCTCTCATTACTGTTCGCATATTTGCTAAACGGCCGCGCGCGGTCCGCTGAACTCTCACCATCTCTGGATGCGCTCCCAAAATTGTTCACAGATTGTGGGAGTGGCCGGTCGATCCAGTTTCGGATTCAGGTGGGCGTCGTGCGCGCAGGCGCAAGATTGCAAAAAGGATCATCATTTACAGCGAGCTGCGATCCACGATGCGATGCGAAAGTAGGCTGAAACTATGGCTATCCCGACAGAAGCAATTGGCAGCATCCCGCGGTCGGCGGAGCTTCTGACCGCGATGCGCATCCATCAAGCCGGACAAATGTCTGATGAGCAGTGGTCGGCAGTTCAGCAAAATGCTTTGCGCGATACGATCACGCTCCTTGAGCAAACAGGTTCCCCCGTTATCACAGACGGTGAGCAGACCAAGCCCAGCTTCGCGACGTATCCTCTTTCCGGACTCACAAATCTTGCCGCCGATGGCGTAACCATTCCCTTTTCCGACGGACACACCCGCCAACTCCCGAAGCTCACTTCGGGTCCTTTCCGCTATGGAGTCCATGCTGTGACTTTCCTGAAAGCGGCGCAGAAGTATGCTCACCGGCCAGTGAAGCAGGCAGTGATCTCGGCATCAGCATTGAGTCTGCTCTACCCTCATCCTGGTATCGATGGATACCCGGTCGAACAATTTATCGAGGATCTCATCAATGAAGCGGAGCGGGACATCCGAGAGTGTCTGGTAGCCGGCGCGGAATCTGTGCAAATCGATTTCACCGAAGGACGATTGGCTCTCAAACTGGATCCGTCCGGTGCGCTGCTGAACAACTTTGTCGACCTAAACAATCGCGTGCTCGACCGCTTCACGAAAGAGGAGCGCCAGCGAATTGGAGTGCACACTTGCCCTGGGGGTGATCACGACTCAACCCATAGCGCCGATGTAGATTACACCGGCCTACTGCCCAGCCTGTTCCGATTGAAGGTCGGGCGCTTTTACGTTCAGTTAGCCAGTGAACCGGACCGCCGCCCCGTATTAGCTGCTCTTCGGGACTTGGTCAAACCGACTCAGTTACTTTTCGTCGGGGTCACGGACCCCATTAACCCGAAAATCGAAACTCCGGAGTCCGTCCGCGATCGGGTGCTCGAGGCTGCCGAGTTTATTCCAGTGGGTTCCCTGGGAACGACAGACGACTGTGGTTTCTCCCCGTTCGCCGACGACACTTCGACCTCAAGAGAAACCGCCTTTGCAAAAATAAAAAGCCGCGTCGATGGAACCGCACTGGCTGCCAAGATTCTTGGAATCTAGGCGTCGCACCGTGGACTTGACCTATCCAGATTGAGTTTTCAGGTGCGCGCGACTGGCTTGCTGCAGAAGCATGCGACTGTTTCTGGCTGGGCGGACTTGCAGAGCACGGGAGATAACCCGCAGGCAATCAGTTCAGCGTCGGCCACTACCATCTTTCCGATTCGCTTGATAGCCGTGTCGAGTGCGCCGGCCTGGTGTGCGCATAGAACGGTGTTCTTGGTTCGGCGTGCGCGATGATTTGGCGACAGCGGTTCTTCGGGAAACACATCAGTTGCCACGCGAATGTGTCCCTTGTCGGCAAAGTCGAGCATGGAATCGAAATCAACCACGGCGGCACGGCTGACGAGGACCAAAGCCGAGCCCGGCTGCATGGATGCAAACTGTTCGGCGCCCAAAAATCCCTGATTCGCCGTCGTCACACCCGCCACTACAAAAATCAACCGCGAACGTTGGAACACTTCCGCTAGCGATGCCGCCTCACAACCAAGACTGCTCAGATAGTCTTCTGGCAGCCACGGATCATACGCGCGAATGTGGCATGCAAATGGCGAGAGTAAGGGCACGATTGCCCGGCCCAAGTCTCCCATGCCGACAAACCCAACATCCTGCCGAAATAGTGAGAATGCATCCTGGTTCGCCATCAGCCCATAGGTTTCGTTGCCATTACGGAATCCGCGATCGGATTGCGTGATTCCGCGCGCCAAATCGATTGCCATTCCCAGCGCCGCCTCAGCCACGGGTTCAGCAAATACCGGACTGATATTCAGGATTCGAATTCCGTTGCGAAAACAATATTTGTAGTCAATGTTCGGAAGAAAATTTCCTTCGACGTTGAAAATGGCGCGCAACTTTAAAGCCTTCTTCAACCTCGATTCCGGCAGGTCCACTTGGCCGATGATGATCTCGGTTTCGCTCGCAATGCGGTCGAATAGTTCTTCGCTTACCGGGCCAGCTTCATGGATCGTCAATTCGCCGAGTGCCCGTAATCTCGCCAGGTCGCTCTCATCGAAAATGTCGCTGATGATGCGTGGCGCCGGAGCCAGAAGAATTGATTTGCCGCCTGCTGCCATGACATTTCCCTCTTTAGATTTCGTCCGGTCTATTTCGCTACGAGACGAATCAAGCCAAAACGCTCAGGAACATGAAAGGTCTCTTTCAGAGGCGCCCGCCATGCAACTTCCCGATGGTTACTCGAAGGCCCCTGGCTCACAAATAAGTTGATACGCAGCGTGTTCCCCGCAGCAGGCGGACGCGAATCGATCGCAGAAAATGGAATTCGCATCGCCGCATACCAGATATGTTTCTCGGTGTCGACCCGAGCGAGCTTCTCAAACCCCGAATTCCATTTCCAGCCATCTTCGTGGTGCGTTTTGTTCAAATCGATGTCCAGATCGACCCATTCGCCCTGCGGAGAAACCTCAAACTCTTTGTATCGCCGGATGTTTTCAAAATCCGATCCGACAAAAACTTCCGCGACGTCCCAGTTCCAGAGTTCGTAAGTTTCTTCCTTCGTTTTTGGATCGGGCTTCAGATAAAGCTCTTGATATGGACTCACAAACAGGAAGTAGAGATTTTCTTTTGTCCAGCGTGTGCGTACTTCCACGCGAAATTCCGGAGTCACCTTGCCCATACGGTCTTGCTCAACATGAATTACCCGCGACGTACTCCAAAACGCAGACGATGGATCGACCGTAAGGGCGACGTCTTTTTCAGACTGCACAGTCTCGATTGCATCCTGGTCTTTTGCGAATGCCAAACCAGAGAGCAGCGTAGTCAGAACGACAAGGCTAGCGAAGCCATTCATCAAGATGCTCCTTCACAAACTGATCGTCGGCCAGATGCGGATAGGCTCTGCAAACGCGGTCGATCTCTTCGCTTTGTCCGGGCGAAAGGTCTTCCTTAGGATTCAAACACCAGCGCCCCTCGAGCAATCCCTGTCGTCGAAGAATTTCATGTATTCCGGGAATGCAGCCATGAAAGTGATGGGCTGGATCGAACAACGCAGCGTTGGCGTCCGTAATTTGCTGCGCCAGCGTGAGGAGTTCACCTGGAATCGATTCGCGATGTTTCTTGGCAAGCTCCAGGTGCGATACAGCCGTCTTTGTCC
Source organism: uncultured Acidobacteriota bacterium (assembly GCA_963819455.1). Classification (GTDB taxonomy): domain Bacteria; phylum Acidobacteriota; class Terriglobia; order Terriglobales; family Acidobacteriaceae; genus Sulfotelmatobacter. Next base: position 531,131 of record CAWFWF010000001.1, on the reverse strand, counting down.
ACACCGCCCAATGTCCAAGAAGTCCGCCCGAGAATCGGACTCTTCGGCCGCCAAAATCAAAATGCGTCAGCAGATCGAGCAAGATATTGTCGTCGTTGCCGGTATAGAGGGAGATCTCGTTCACTCGCCCAGACTCGGCCAGCGCGCGGACCACATCGAGCGTCTGATATCGATTGAAGGGTGCGATCTTTACAGCGACCACATTCTCAATCTCAACAAACTCACGCCAAAACTCGTACGGAAGCAGCCTTCCGCCCACAGCCGGTTGCAAATAAAAACCAATGACGGGAATGATTGAAGCAATAGCACGCGCGTGATTCAGTAACTCAGTACTGCTCTCGTCCTTCAGGCTGCCTAGGCTTAACAATGCCGCGTCATAGCCGAGCTTGCTAGCTAGTTCCGCTTCGGCTGTTGCTTGTTGACGCTTACCGCAAACACCCGCGACCTTGACCACATCATGATTACTGCACGCCTCGGCTGCCAGCGTCAGAACAGCGTCCAGCAGTCCAAACTTCGGATCGCGAATTTCAAATTGCGTTGTGTGAACCGCAACCGCGACTCCACCAGCTCCGGCCGCCAAGTAGTAACGCGTGAGAGCACGTTGCCGCCGCTCATCGAGCTTGCGCTGCGAATTTAACGCAAGGGGATGTGCCGGGATGACCAATCCAGCCGCCAATTTGTGGCGCACGTCCATCAGAATTTCCCGTCGCGGGTTTGGAAGTGGGTGGGCTTGTTCAACACGGCGCCGCCGTTGCGAATCCAATCTGCGATCCAATCGATCATCTCGTCAGTGCCAACTTTCGGATCGCCAAACAATCCGCGTGCCTTGCTGGCATCGTTCAGCAGAGCGCTCGTTCCTTCGTCCTCCGATGCGAACATCGGACTGACACCAAAACGATTTCCAAACCGCTGTGCCAGATCGCGTACGGAAAGCGTGTCAGTCCCCGTGATATTCAAGATCAACGGAGGAGTCGAGCAGTGCGCGAAAGATCGCAAGCACCAGGAATTGGCTTCTCCCTGCCAGATCACATTCACCCGCGGCATGGACAAGGTGACGGGTCGTTTCTCAAATACTGCCAGCCCGATGTCCACCAGCACACCGTAACGCAATTCCACCGCATAATTGAGACGCAGAATCACTCCCGGCGTTCCCCACTTTGCCGAGCCGTATTCGAACATTCGTTCTCGCCCGAGCGCCGACTGTGCATACTCGCCGACAGGCCCAACCGGAGTTCTTTCCGTGGCTCCGCCCTGTGCAATCGGCATCAACGGATAAACATTCCCGGTCGAGAACGACACGATCCGGGAATTGTGATAGCGTTCCGCGACCAGTCCCGGCAAATATGTATTCATCGCCCACGTCAGATACTCCTCGCCCGACGTCCCAAACTTCCGCGCAGCCATGAACACAACATTGGTCGCCTCCGGCAATCGCGCCAGCGCCTCACGGTCGAGGAGATCGCACGTGATGGTTTCGATGCCCTCGGCCTGCAGTTCTGCTGGCAGCTTTGGATTGCTAAACCGCGCCACCGCGATCACGCGCTTCTTCTTCCCAGCCTGTCCGCAAGCTCGACGCGCCAGCCTCGCCAGGCTCGGTCCCATCTTTCCGCCGACTCCCAGAATGATCAAGTCGCCATCCAACGCCTCCATCGCGCGGATAGTTTCCTCATTTGGCCTCGACAGCACTTCTTCCAATTCTTGTTCCGTCTCGATCTTCATCTCTAGCCAAGCTCAAATCCCGCGATTGCATAGATCGCGTTCACGTCTTCCCGCAATTCTTTCCCTCGCGCCATTCGTATCAACCGGCGCTGCGGAGCAAATCCCAACTCCTGCGCAATCTTCACTGCTTCGCGATTCTCGGGAAACATATCCCAAGCAAAGCCGCATGTCGTCTGAGCCGCATACTGGGCGATCAGTTTTTCTGAAACTTTGGGGTCGTAACTTACACACGGTCCTATATATGCATTTGCTCTTCCATTTCGAGCCAGCAAGTAGCACCGCGGTGCCGTGATAGGCGAGTTGCGCTCAGCGAGTTTGTCGAGCAGTTCCCACCGATCTGCACCAAAACATGCACGATCTAACTCTTGCCAACCATCGACCACAGGCGAGAGAGTCGAGCGGGAGAGCCCAGTGCCCCCGACGCCGGCACGCACCCATCTCTCAATTTGCCGCTCCCGCCGAAACCCATACTTCTCGTACAACGGACGCCCTTGCTCCGTAGCATCCAATTTCACTGTGTCAATTCCCAACTCATCCGCGCGGTTCAATGCAGTCTCGAATAATCTTCTCGCCAACCCCTGACGCTGAAACTCAACCCGGGTCAACACCATCCCAATCCAACCCAACTGTCGGCCATAGCAAACCAACGTCGTAGTTGACGCCAGCGTCCCGTCGATCTCAACTGCCCAACAGGTCTCCGGAGCCAGTTCCAGCAGCATCTGCCAATCATCTTCCGTCTGATTCCATCCCGCTCGAGCTGACAACTCGAAAGCCGACGCAATGTCTTCACGCCGCAACAACCGGATCGTTCCTGTCGCCTCAGTCACGCGTCCAACCTTCACGAAACCATTTCACAAAATGTGGAAGTGCAACTTCCGGCTCTTCGATCTCCGGATGCCACCTCTTCTCCCACTCAAACGAAATAAAGCCGTCGTAGTGCAAGTCCCGCAGCGCACGCTTTAACTCAGCGAGGGGGAACTCTCCTTCACCGGTCAACACATACCGCCAACGCTCTCCATCACGCCTTAGGTCTTTCACGTGTACGTGTCGGACTCGTCCACCAAGCACTCTTGCTTGATCCTGAGGTCTTTTCCCATCCTCCACATAGCTGTTCACAGGATCCCAAAGAACCCCAGTGTTCTTCGCTATGGCCTCGTCCAAAATCGCAGCCGTCTCTTCCGCCGAAGAAAAATCCCCGTGGGATTCGAGCCAAACTTCGACCCTCGCGCTTCTTTCAGACAGGTGGCGAATTCCCTCGGCGATCCAACTTCGAGTCGACGCGCGATTCGCTCCCGGTTGGATCGTATCTCCAAACACTCGAATCCCCGGTGCCCCCAAGTCTGACGCCAGCGCGGCCATTCGCTCGCCTTCCTCAACCCATCTTGCACGCTCTGTCGCATCCGGAAAGTGAAAGCGGCAACTGGTATCCACACAAGAAATCGCCAGCCCGCTCCCCGACAGCGCCCGCTTGGTTTCAGCCAGTCCGGTGCCCGAAAAAGCCGCCAACTTCCAAAGCGAGTCCTGCCCCTCCACGAATCGCAATTCGATTCCATCGTATCCCGTGTCAGCCGCTATCTTTATGATCTGCGGCATCGACCAGCCGGGGCACGCTAGAGTCGAAAAAGAGATCTTCATGCTACGTCATCCGTTCCAACATCGCGCTTGTCACCCGGTTTTTCACCCTGGTGCCGCGGAAAAATCGTTCGAGGTCGTCGATGACAACCTCAGCGATCTCTCCCCGAACGTGTCGTCCGCTTCCCGCTATATGCGGAGTCACAATCGCCCCCGGCAAATTCCGCAGCGAATCGCCTACCGGCAGCGGTTCAATAGGATCGGTTACATCAATCGCAGTTCGCAAACGCCCGCTCGCGACCTCTTTTCGCAGCGCGTCCAAATCGAGCAGCCCACCGCGTGCGATATTGATAATCGTTGCCCCGTCGGGTAGCAGCGCCAATTTTTCTTTGTTGAGCAGCCCGCGGGTCTCCTCCGTTAGCGCCGCCGTCAGCACCAGCAGTCGTGACTCGGTCAAAAGTTTTTCCAGCCCCACAAACCGCACCGGATATTTTTTCGCCAGCGACTTCGGCGCGTACGGATCATGTACCAGCCACCGCATATCAAAGCCGCGCAACAGATCCACAAGAGCCCGCCCAATTCGTCCGAAGCCGATCATGGCAATTGTTTGACCGACCAATGACTCAGAACTGCCGTGCAAATGAACCCAGTCGTAAATGTCGTTCGACGATTTCCTCACCTCCATGCGGTAGAAGTCTACGTTGCGCGCGCAGTAGAGAAGGAAAGTTGCGCCGAGTTCCGCCGTCGCCTGCGCCATAGGCCCTGCCGCATTCGTAATCGTGAGTTTCCGAAAGCTCTCTCGCGCAAAGCGCGACTTCACTTCGCCGCCGCAGTGTGTGATGACGCGCAGCTTGGGCGCGAGTTGCTTGAGATCAGTGCTGAAATGAGGACTATCCCAGGTCGTGACTAGCCCGTCCACCTTTCGCAGACTAGCTTTGAAAGTTGGGGAAAGATCTCGATCCTCAACGCACTCCCATAGGAAAAGCCGGCTGAGCCGTCGCTGTTGCCGCGCCGAGAAGAACGAGTCGAAAAGCTCGCTCCCCGCGCTTATTAATAGGTGAGGACGGCCCATGGCGGGTGAGTATAACATTGCTCGCCTTCGATTTCTTTCGTTTATTATCGCTTTTGCTTCTTTTTCTAGCGAAAACAAAGTATAACAAGGCGAGTCGTTAAGTTCGACCCTTGGACTTCTCGAATCGACTTGAATGATTCGTCCCAACTAACCCACTCATGACCAGCGCCAACACCGTCGACTACATCGTCATCGCGTTGTACGCCCTGCTTATGGTGCGCGTCGCCTTCTATGTACTGCGCTTCAATCGTGGGGCTGCGGAATACTTTCGCGGAGGCAGCCGCATCCCGTGGCTGGTTGCAGGCCTCAGTTGCTTCATGTCTGGGTTCAGCGCCTGGACTTTCACCGGAGCCGCCGGCGTTGCCTATCGCTCAGGGTTTGCCGCGATCGGTCTTTACATCGGTAATGCACTTAGCTTCCTGCTCGGATATTTCATCTTTGCCCAACGATGGCGCCGCAGTCGCATCACCACCGTTATGGAATATCTCTCAGGCCGCTTCAACCCTGCTACACACCAGGTGTTTTCCTGGAGCACGATCATTTTCCAGCTCTTCACCAGCGCCAGCACCCTCTTCGGCCTCAGCCTCTTCGTCTCATCGGCCTGCGGCTTTCCCGTCACTTGGACCATCCTTGGCGCAGGTGCCCTAATTGTCTTTTATTGCGTTCTCGGTGGCTTGTGGGCGGTAGTCGTCACTGACTTTCTGCAAGCTTCCATTCTGATGCCGTTTTGTTTGGTCCTCGTAGTGACGTCTCTACTCCACGTCGGCGGTGTTGGCGGCTTCGTTCATGCACTGCCGCCGGAGATGAAGACAATCCATTTCAAAGGCGAGTTCGGGTGGATCTATCTCGCCTCGTGGACCGTCATGGTCTCCTTCGGCTACAACACCAGCGCCATGGCACAGCGCTACTTCAGCGTGGACGATGAACGCTCCGCCCGCAAGATCGCTCTTCTATGTTGCGGACTGTTTTTCGTCGGCGCCTTCATCTGGTTTATCCCCCCCATGGCCATGCGCATCATCTATCCCGTTCTGCCAACGATGCGCACTGCGCTGCCGAATCCAAGCGAAGCCGCATACGCCGTCGCCAGTCTCACCTTGCTTCCTCACGGCTTGATCGGAGTTATGCTCGCCGCCATGTTCAGCGCGACCATGGCCAATCTGTCTGCGCAATTCAATTTGAAGTCTGCCATCCTCACAAAAGATATGTATCAGGCTCTGTTCCGAAAAGATGCGAACGAGCGTGAATTGCTGATCGTGGGATGGATCACCACTTTTCTCATCGGTGGCGGCACCACGATCATCGCGGTTGTCATGGCGGCCAGTGGCCAAAGCGTGTTTCAGATCATGCTAACTTTCAATACGCTCATGTCTCTCGCCTACGGCCCCCCGGCACTGCTGGGTCTGGTCGTTCGCCGGACGCCGCCATGGTCGGGCCTTGCCTCGTTCGCCACTGGACTGTTTCTTGGCATTCTCGGCGCGTTCGTCTATCACTGGACGCTCATTCAGCAAGTGGTGATCATCATCCCGGCATCCTTCGGAGTCTTCTTTCTCTCGATGCTCTTCGACCGCGGCGACACTCCTGGCCGCGCCCTCCTCTTCAAGAACCTGAATACTCCCATCGATGTGGCAAGAGAATTGAAAGATTCCGATGACTTCACCGCGTCTGTCTTTCGCTTTCTCAGCATCACGATCGCGGTAATCGGATTGCTGAGCCTGCTATTGCTGTTCGCCGCACCCGCAAGTCAAAAAGGCACCGTGATATGGTTCGCGCTGCTTACTCTTCTGGTTGGAGGATCGTTGTGGTTCGTGCGCGGTGACTCTCCAAAGCCCAAATCGGCGAGGGCTGGATTTGTTGCGCCACCTGACAGCAATTAAGCTTTCCATCGATCATGGTCAAAATTGGATTGATCGGCTGCGGCGAGCATTCAGAAGTCGGTCACGCCATTCCTCTCGCCAGGTATAAACGCGCTCACCCGGATGAACTCGAACTGACCGCAGCCTGCGATATGCAGCTTGCCCGTGCGGAAACCTTTCGCGCGAAGTACGGATTTGCGAAAACTTACAGCGACATTGACCAAATGCTGGCCACTGAGAAACTCGACGCCTGCATCATGGTTGTTCCTCCCGAGAAAATCTCAGCGCTTGGTATTAAGGTCTTGGAGGCAGGAATTCCTTGCGTTGTAGAGAAGCCCTTAGGTTCCAAGCTCGCCGAGGTGAGGGCCTTGCTTGAGGCCGCGAAGGCAACCAGTACCCCCAACATGGTTTCGGTCAACCGCCGCTTCATGCCTTTCCTGAATCGCGCGCTGGAGTGGACGCGGAGTCTTGGACCGATTCAATACATTCACTGCGCGATGGCGCGTCACGCTCGAACCGAACCGGATTTCATCTGGGCCACGGCGGTGCACGCCGTCGATACATTGCGGTACATCGCCGGCGATGTGGCCGACGTTGAAGCGCGAATCGTGAATTCGGGCCGGCCGTCGACCAACTGGTACGCAATCGACGCAACGTTCAAGAACAAGACCAGCGCTCGGATTGACGTCTTGCCCTCTGCGGGAATCGCGGAGGAAACTTACGATCTTTTCGGAGAAGATTTCCGCGCCACAATCACGAGCCCATTCGGCCCGCAACGTGGATGGCGAGCATTTCGAAACGGACAGTTGTCCGCAGAGGAATCCGCAACTGAGGAGATGACCGAAGATGTGATTTTTGGCTTCTACGACGAAGCCTCAGCCTTGATCCATGCCATCAGCGCCGGCTCAAAACTTCAACCGACCATTGCCGAAGTCGCTCCATCCGTTGAACTTTGCATGTCGCTCGCCGAAAAACTCAAGCCCTAGAAACTCTCTACACACCCTTCCGCCATGCGCGGTCCCCGGCAGCCTTCATCTCCATCGTGATCGACCCATCCGCATTCACCGGTTGCTCGCAAGCCCATAGCGATCGGCTTAATCACTCCCGGCCTCAATTCGATTCGTGCCGAAAGATTCAGCTTCCCGACATAACCTTTCGGAATCATGAAGGAAGCCTGCCGTAGTCCACCACCATGCGGATGTCCCGCATCCAGCGTGCCACGCAGCTTCACCTTCCCATCAGGGCTTTCAAGATGCAGCCACAACACTCCCGGTACGCCCGCTACTCCACGATTATTGACGCACACAATGACTTCAAACGTGTCATATCGCTTGCGCTGCCAAACCCAGGAGGGCCGCAGTCGATATCCCAGGTTCGCGCGCAGCCGTTCAAATCCTCGCGGGAATACCTGGTTGTAATGTGCAAGGTTGTCAGCTTCCGTCCAGAGCGCCCAATAATTTGCGCGCAGATCGGCCGCATGCAGCATGTAGTTCTCTAGTATGTTCACGCCCGCGGCATCCTTGTCCAGTTTGCTCGTGTCGTAATGCCGCAGGTATCCGTCTTCCATAATCGCGGCCAGCCATGGTGGACGGTTCGCGAGCTGGTCGATCTGGATTGGCTCTTCCACAATGATGCTGTCCGAGCGTAGCCACGCGCCCGCCCGCATCGCCATATCAAGCACTCTCCGATTTCCCGTATTACTGATGTCCGGCTGTGTGTTGACCGCGAGTGGCGTTTTCTTCCATGTTTCGATCTGATGCGCCGTCATGCCGACCATGGTTTTCTCGGCGGTTGCGTAATCCGGGAAAGGATTCGGATAGTCGCTCGTGTGTCCCTCGCCCCAAAAGCCGTACATCATCAGGTCCATCCACTCGATCAGAGGATCGCCGTCAAACTCTGCCGCCAGCAGATCGTTCAATTCCGTCCATGCTTTTTGAAATTCCGGATGGTCATAACGCGGCTCGCGATACTGCGCATCTCCTTTACCCGGAATTTTTCCGATATTCGCCAGCGGGATGCGGTCGCGCAGAAAGGGAGGAATCGCCACCTCCTCGGGCTGAAAAGAAGTGTTCGAAAGCTGTATGCGAAACGCCATCCGCAGTCCCTTGCGTTTGGCCGCGTCCAGCGTCAGCGCGAAAACTGGATTCAGATCGAGTTTGCCCGCCTTTGTTTGCACGTTCCGCCAGTCGCAGCGAATGTACAGCACATCGACAAAGGGAAGACTCGAGATTTTCTCGACATGTTGCTCCAGCGTCTCTCGTCCTTCGCGTGCGGCGACGGAAGGCCCGCTTTCTTCCCAGCTATAACCGATCAATCCAAAGCCCGGATTTCGTATTGCCTTTTCTGAAGGAGTCGTGAACAGAATAGGCTGCCAACCTTGGTCCTGATCGATGTCAAACGGCCCCTGGTCGAGCCGTTCGGGCGAAGAGTGTCCGAAGGGAATTTGGCTGATTTGCGGCGTACCGGCCGACAACTTCATGTGGGCCAGTGCCGGGAGAATAGCAGCGCTCTTCAGAAGGTCTCTGCGACGCATCGCCATGCTTTCCTCTTTGGTGTGAGATTTACCGTGAAGTACGCCAATGCAATTTACATGTGAGCCAGGCGAAGCGTAATCCCGTTAGGACTCGTCGTCGCGGCGATATCCGCACAGCTGTTAAAAACAAAATCCGCGCCCGCTTCGCGCAAGTCTTTTTCCGTAACAGTCGTGCGCATCGCGATGACCTGCGCTCCCGCGGCTTTGCCGGCGCGAATCCCGGCGGGGACATCTTCAAATACCACGCACTCTTTCGGTGCAACGCCCAATTTTCCCGCCGCCTTCAAATAAGGCTCTGGATGCGGCTTTCCATTGATCACGTCTGTTGCTGTCACCATCAATTCAGGAATCGGCAGTCCCGCAGCGCGTAAGCGCACCTCGGCTAACCGCCGCGTACAAGATGTAGCGATGGTCCATCGATGCGGCGGCAAGCTTTCCAAAAGTTCTCGAGCTCCGGGCAAGACAATGATCCCTTCAACGTCGTTGATCTCGCGTCGCTCGACTTCGCGGTTCTCCAACTCGTGATCGGCGGCGGGCAGGAAGTGACGAACGGTGCTGATGCTTGGCCGCCCGTGCGCATGCTCAACAACCTCCTCCGGATCGAACCCGTGTTCCTCGGCCCACTTCGCCCAAACCCGCGCCACCGCCGGTGTCGAGTCGATCAGAACTCCATCGAGATCGAACAACAGTGCGGCGCATTCAAGAACTTGGCGATCCCGCTATTTCGCCCGTCGTGCCCGTCTCAATACCCAATTTCGATCTCCTTTTCTTTCGTTTACTGTACCATCCGTTCCAAAGAGGGAAGCTTACTACGGGTGAATCGGCATCACGCAGACCCGATCCTTCAATGAATTCGGCGAAATGTATTATGCCTTAAGCTATTGAAAATATATGGCTTACATGAGTTTACACGCTAGATTTGTCTGGCGGGCCTGTGCCTAAACCTTAACTGCATCCATCAAGATCAATCTTAACCCACAGTTTGCATTTGTATTGTTTTCTTTCGTTAACTTATTTATTTCTTGCTTTCGTTTGTCGTTTTGAGATAAAACTGCTGGCGAACATCTCCCCACCGGTCCGAAATTTAGGAGCCCACTTATGAATCTCGCAAAGTCCCTGACCGTTCTCCTCTTACTGGCTTGTGGCCTCTTCAGCGCTCAGTCGTTGATGGCGCAAGGCACCGACCTCGGTACGATTCGCGGGTCGGTCACCGATTCGAGCGGCGCAGTCGTTCCGAATGCGAAGGTCGTAATTTTGGATGTTGCGACTGGCACGACGCGCCAGACGATGACGAATGCTCAGGGCGAATACCAGATGTTTGGACTCCGGCCTGGAAGTTACAGCGTGACCATCTCTATCGAGAATATGCGCACTCAGGAACTCACCGGGATTGTGTTAAACGGAAGCGACGTTGTCGCTGCGAACGCGGTCCTTGGAGTCGCCAGGCAACAGGAGGCGGTCGAGGTGACCAGCGAGGCTCCCACGATCAACACTGCCGATCAAACCATCTCCGACACGATCACCAGTCGCGAGGTCGTCGATCTGCCGCGGGACAGCAGAGACGTTTTTTCGTTTTTATATTTGAATCCGAATATCACTCAGGGCGTCGGTGACGGAACGTTCAAGTTTCTCGGATTCCAGAGTTACGGGGCGAATTTCACCATCGACGGGCAACGCTCCACCAGCACGCTTGATGGATCGGCTTCTGCGAGTGAGCCGTCCCTCGAAGCTGTCGGCGAGTTGAACGTTCTTTCCAACGATTTCAGCTCAGAGTACGCCGGCATTTCGAGCATTCGCGTCACCACCAAGCGCGGTACCAACCAATATCATGGATCGGTTTTCTACAATAATAAGAATTCGGCTCTTGCCGGCCTCACCATCCAGGATCAACAGGGAATACGCGACGCTCAGGGCTCTCTCTATCCCTATCCGTCGCCCTACTTCAACGACAACGACTTGGGTGCGTCGTTTGGTGGTCCAATCCCTGGTCTCAAAAAGACCTGGTTCTTTACTGCCTACGAGCGCAACTATAGCCGGGATTCGATTCAGATCACAGACAACAAGCTTCCGCATCCGTCGTTCTGGACAGGAGATTTTTCGCCGCTCATCACCGATCCGAACGATATGAATCCGGATATTCTTCCCGCGGTTCCGGCAGGCGTGACCCTGACCCCCACCGAAATTGCGAACGACACTTATTGTGTAGGCTGGCCGAATTGCACCGGCGATGGCCTGCAGTTCGTCAAAATTCCCTCGGAACTTTTGAATCCGAATGTTCAACAGCTGATCGGCACATATTTCCCCAAAATCGATCCCTCGATTTCGGTCAATACGTCGAACGGCAGAATCGGGTCTCTATTCCAAACCTTGATGCCAAGTCTCACCACTCGCGATCTGGGCACTCTGCGTGTGGATCATGACTTCTCCGACCGGGATCACGTGTACGGGGTCTACAACGAGCAGGCCTTCAGCGGTGGCAACTCGGCGGTTCGGTCTCCCTTCACCGGACTTGGCCTGACTCAGCAAGCCCGGCGAACCCACACGCTGTCCGGTTCCTACGTTCGCACCATTCGCAACAACGTCATCAATGAAGCGCGCGGCGGTTTCAATCGCGAGTTTATTTTCCGCCACAGCAACACGACGCTGCAGAGCTTTTTGTCCAGCATCGGCTTCGATCAGAATGCGATTGATGCATACGGCGCCGTCGTAGGACCGAACGAGCTCGACACCTTCGGCCACACGGTAATCACCTACGGATCAAGGTTCACCTCTTTCGACCGTAGCGGCAACCGCAATACAGATCGCCAGGAGAGTCAGTATCTGGCGACTTTCGGCGACACTCTTACTTGGGTCATCAAAAATCACAATCTGAAAATGGGTGCGGACTTCGTGCACAACGAGGGTCTGGACGGCTTCTCGACTGCGCGTGGAAATCCTCGCGGAACCATGACTTACACGGGCGCCAGCACGGATGCGTTTGCCAATTTCCTACTGGGCCAGCCCGCAAACCGGGTGACTTTCATCCCGCAAACGCGTCCCGACATGGACGTAACCAACTGGGAGCAAGGTTACTTCTTCCAGGACGACTGGAAAATCTCCCCGAAAATCACCCTGAACCTTGGAGTGCGCTACGAACTCGTCTCCCCGTGGATCGACAAGCATGACATTCTGCTGAACTTCGACCCTACATTCAACAACAATACCGGACGCTTCCTCGTCTCTTCCGACAAAACGCTCGCTTACCTCGATCCCCGGATCTCCACTACATTGCCCACAGTTACAGCTGCACAGTCAGGACTCGGCATTGGCCGCGGACTGGTTAGAACCGACAAGAACAACTTTGCTCCGCGCGTAGGAATTGCTTGGGCGATCGGCGAAAAGTCAGTCATCCGTGGAGGCTATGGACTTTACTTCCCGACCTCGGCCGCACAGGGCATTCGCGACCCAATCTCCACCAATGGGTTTAACCAGGCATTGACGAAACAGACTGGCACTGTGAATCCGCCCCTGCAACCTTGGCCGACTCCTTTAACGGGTGGGGACGTAGTGCTGGATTCCAGCGCGATCTCGGTGAATGCAGTGCCCGTAGGCTTGCGCGAGCCGACAGTTCAGCAATACAACGCTACCTTCGAACGTCAAGTCGGCCTCAAGACCGCTGTGCGATTCTCCTACTTGGGTGTGCGCTCCAGCGGCCTGATTGGCGGGCTAGACCTCAACGAAATTGCACCCAGCAATAATCCATGGGGAACGACGACTGGCGACGGAGTCACGCCTTGTACCCCCGATGACGGAGATTGTCTGCCAACCTCGGCCGACTATGCCCGTCTGGCCTATCCCACTTTAGGTGACTTTCTTCTGACCTACGGCAACTATGGCCACAGCCAGTCAAATTCATTCCAAACCCAAGTTGAGCGGCGCTTTGACAAAGGGCTGATGTTCAACGCTTCGTACACCTACGCCAATCAGAAATCCACGGGAATCGATCAGGGCAATTCCAGCCTCGGCGGCGTTCCCTACGATCCATTTCAGCCGGGACTTGATTACACGCAGGATGCCTGGGTTTCGCGTCACCGCTTCGTCTTCTACGGGATGTACGATCTGCCCGTGGGTAGAAGTCGATCCTTTGGTCGCGGTATGTCGAAATGGGCAGACGCCGTTGTAGGCGGATGGCAGACAACGTTCCAAATGTTCGCCAAGAGCGGCACCGCATTCACGCCCTATTGGACCTGTGACAACTGTGGCAATGGAGCGCGCATGGTCGGTCCTGGAAACATCGCTTCCGAGTCAATTGACGCGCTTGGCGATTTCAACGATTTCATCGGCTACCGTCCATCGGTGGTCGGAAACTACAAGCAACATGTCGGCGACCAAATTTTTAATCCCGATGCCTTCGCGCCCCCGCCAATGGGCGCTGATGTCTTCACGAACAGCACAATCGCGCGGAAGAATCTGTTGTGGGGCCCCGGAGGCTGGGGAGTGAATTTCGGTCTGCACAAGGATTTCCATCTCGGCGAACGCGTTACGGCAGCACTGGGCGCCGACTTCGACAACATCTTCAATCACCCCATACGAATGCCGAACCAGGATTTCGGAGACGGCAGTTTCTCTTACCTCGGTGGCTTTGACGTCAACATTGATCCAAGTACGTTGATGCCCGCGGTGCAGGACGTTAATCCGAACTCGGACTTTGCGCGCGCATTCTCAACTTTCCCGCAAGAAGGTGTCGACAGCCGTCGAACTGTCCGGCTCCGACTTAGAGTCACCTTCTAAGAGGGAAACCGGTTATTCGAACAGTGATTGCCCGCGTCAGGCACATCCGGCGCGGGCAGTTGCTCTCCTTCGGAGAATCTATGAAGCTCAGAATGGCCATCGGCATCCTCTTCGCTCTCTGCGTGGCCACCACTTGGGCGGAGCGCCCCGGAAATTTTCACGCTATCGGCCCGGGTGGTGGAGGGGCGATGTTCAACCCAACCATCAGTCCGCACGACGTGAATACGGTTCTAGTCTCCTGCGACATGACGGGGTCGTACATAACGCATGACGGTGGACGAACCTGGCGGATGTTTAATTTGCGTGGTGTGGTAAATTTTTTTGTCTTCGACCCGAAAGATCCGAAGATTCTGTATGCCCACGCCACCGGACTGTGGCGGAGCATGGACGGCGGCGAAACATGGAACCTGATTTCGCCCGCGCCTTCGACCGTCGAAGGCGTGAAGATGGGCTCCGACCATGCGGACGAAATAATCGTCGCCCCCACCGATCCCGTCGGCGACATCTACGCCATGGCGATCGATCCCGAGAACTCACAGATTTTATATCTGGCCGCCGGCGCAAAAGATAAACCCGCGCTTCTGATGTCACACGACTTCGGGAAAACCTGGCAGAAGCAGGCCGAACTCCCCGGTAGCGTGCGTCGTCTGTGGATCGATCCGCATTCGCCGGCGGATGCGCGATCGTTATTTGTGAGTGGCCCGAAGTCCCTCGCGTTTGTGACTGGTACCAATGTCCGTGACATCACACTGCCCGCTACCGCCTCCGATTTTTCATTGGGATTCGATGCAGCGAACCAAGCCACAATCTATTTGACCTCGGAGCAAGGGATCTTTCTCTCGACCGACGGCGGCGCTAGTTGGCGCAAGAGTGCATTGCCCGGAAGCGGCGCGAATGTGCGAGCGATCGCGGCTAGCCTCCATCATCCTGAAACAGCCTACGTTTCTTACAGCGACCTCACGCTAGATGGAAAGAAGTGGATGGGAGTAGCGAAGACCACAAACTCCGGCGCCGCCTGGACGCTCGTATGGAAAGAGTCTTCCGACCCCGGCCAGAACGTCCACGATAATTGGATCACCAGCCGCTTCGGCATCACTTGGGGCGAGAACCCGTTGAACATCACTGTCGCCGATCAGGATCCGAACCTGAGCTACGGCACCGATCTCGGCCGCACCATGCGCACGACGGACGGAGGCGCGACCTGGAACGGAATGTACTCGCGCAAGGTAAACGATAGCGGTTGGACCACCGTCGGTCTCGACGTGACCACGACATACGGCGTGCACTTCGATCCCTTCGACGCAAAGCGCATCTTCATTGACTACACAGACATCGGCGCGTTTCGCAGTGAGGACGGCGGGACATCCTGGACCAGTTCTACATCAGGCGTGCCCGCCGAATGGACGAATACGACATATTGGATGGTGTTCGATCCTAAGGTTAAGGGGCGGGTTTGGAGCGTAAACAGCGGAACGCACGATCTCCCCCGGCCGAAAATGTGGCGGCATACCTCGCCGCTCAAATTCAAGGGTGGCGTCTGTATCAGCGACGACGGCGGCCGCACCTGGAAAAAATCGAATGCAGGGATGGAAGAGACCGGCGCCACCCACATCTTGATGGACCCGGCGAGTCCCGTGAATGCGCGCGTTTTGTACGTAGCAGGGTACGGGCGCGGCGTGTACAAAAGCTCCGACGGAGGCCGCACCTGGAATCTCAAGAACAACGGCATCACGCAAAAGGAACCTTTTGCCTGGCGGCTCGCGCTAAGTCCGAAAGGCACTCTCTATGCGCTCATTGCTCGGCGTTCGGAAGACGGCAGCATCGGCAATTCCGGAGACGGAGCGTTGTATCAATCGACCGACGGCGCTGAGCACTGGACTCCCGTTCCCCTGCCTGAAGGTGTCAATGCACCGAACGGCCTGGCGATTGATCCCAAGTCGCCGGAGCGCTTGTATCTTGCCGCCTGGGCCCGAGCCACGGGGCAGCATGGCGAGGGAGGCGGAGTTTTTCTTTCCGAGGATGGCGGGAAAACCTGGCGCAGCGTCTTGGATCGTGACCGTCATGTATATGACGTAACCATCGATCCTAAAGATCCAAACATCCTTTACGCCGCGGGCTTTGAATCGTCCGTGTGGCGATCCGCCGACCGCGGGCTGCACTGGTCCCGCGTGCAAGGGTTCAATTTCAAGTGGGCGCATCGCGTCATTCCCGATCCACAAGACCATAATCAAATCTATGTGACCACCTTTGGTGGCAGCGTGTGGCACGGCGCGGTGGATGGAAAGAAAGAAACGTTGGACATCGCGACTCCAGCGCTCGCGTTAGGTCAGTAACAATGAAGCGGACAGCGATGAATCGTCGACAGTGGCTTTATGGCGCCGGGTTCGTGGCAGGAGCCTCACAACTGACCTTCGCAGGCGCGGGATCGCTCTCGACTCTACAACCTGGTCAAAAGGAAAATCCGCCAGCTTCGAAGCCGCTCGATCTCTCCCAATACGAACCCAAGAGCATGTTGCACGTGCACGAGTCGCATGTGGCGCGCGCGAAGTTCCCCTTGATTGATTTTCATACACACATTTCCGGTGCAGTGAAGTCCGAGCATGGCGTCGAACTCTCAGCAGAGCGCGAATATTACGGAACACCGGAAGAATGTTTGGCGGTGATGGACCGTAAGAACATGCGTGCCATGGTGAATCTGACGGGCGGTTATGAGAAGGGCCTTGCAGGGACTGTTGAGAAGTATGATCGCGCCCATCCGGGACGCTTCTACACCTTCACGGAACCTTCCTACTCAAGATTCAAAGAAGCCAATTATCCGAAGGTGCAAGCAGAAGCGATTGAGCAGGCACATCGCGATGGTGCCCGCGGACTAAAAATTCTTAAGACGCTCGGGCTTTATCTGCGAGAGAACATCACGTCTGGGACCCTTGTGAAGATTGACGATCCGCGTTTTGACCCTATGTGGGACAACTGCGGTCAACTCAACCTCCCGGTGGCGATTCACGTATCGGATCCCATCGCGTTCTTCACGCCCACTGACCGGTTCAATGAACGCTACGAAGAACTGAACAATCATCCGGACTGGTCGTTTTATGGCGGTGATTTTCCCAGCAACGACGAAATCCTGGCGGCCCGCAATCGCGTGATGGCGAAACATCCGAAAACGCAATTCGTCACTCTCCATTGCGGAAACTTCGCGGAAGACCTGGGTAATGTTTCGGAGAATCTAGACCGCCATCCCAACATGTTCGTTGATATCGCGGCTAGGATCGGAGAACTTGGCCGACAGCCGAGGACATCTCGCAAGTTCTTCGATAAGTATCAGGACAGAATCCTATTCGCCACCGACGCGACGCCGCACGGGGACGACTATCCACAGCAAGTCTTCAACGACAAGCTGTACGAAATCTATTTTCGCTTCCTCGAAACGGACGACGAGTACTTCGACTACGCTCCGGCGAAGATTCCGCCGCAAGGGCGGTGGAAGATTTACGGGATCAATCTTCCCGACGCAATCCTGAAGAAGGTCTACTACGAAAACGCCGCCCGGTTGCTGCGAATCTAGATGCGCAATTATGCCCATCTCGCTGTGCATTGCCATATTGGCGACCCTTGCGCACGCGGAGTTGCAGGCGCAGGTGCGAGTCTGGGAGGGTACACTCACTCTCCCGACGTATGAAGAGGGCGCACCCGACCCGAACCCTCCTTTCGATCAATTCGCCGGCAACAAATTTAACTATCCGTATACGCTGCGAGACAATCTCACCAGTCGCCGCACGAATCATCGATGGCGGGCGGTCTTCCTCGAGAATCAATATCTAAAATGCTCTGTGTTGCCGGACATCGGCGGACATCTTTATTCCTGCACCGACAAGATATCGGGGCAGTCGATGTTCTACGACAACTCCGCGATCAAGAAGGCCGCCGTTGGATATCGCGGCGCCTGGGCTGCCTTCGGGATTGAATTCAACTTTCCCGTCTCTCATAACTGGGTCAGCATGTCGCCGGTCGATTTTGCCTACTTGAAAAACGGCGATGGAAGCGCGTCAGTGTTTGTCGGAAACATCGACAGGGTCTATGGCATGGAGTGGCAGGTGGAGTTGCGGTTACGCCCTGCCTCGACTGTATTGGAAGAGCGCGTAACCCTGAGTAATCGGAGTGATGTTCGGCATCGATTCTATTGGTGGAACAATGCAGGGGTGCGGGTTTCGGACGACTCCCGCATTGTCTATCCCATGCGGTACGCGGCCAGTCATGGTTTCACCGAGGTAAGACCATGGCCGCTCGATCCTGATGGCAACGACTTGAGTGTGATCCGCAATCACATTCACGGAGCGGTTTCCTATTTTGTCCACGGCAGCCGCGAAGAGTTCATGGGTGTGTGGCATCCCGCGACGAAAACAGGGACCGTGCACTTTGCGAATTATGGCGACCTTCCCGCCAAGAAGATCTGGTCATGGGGGGTGGATGAAGAAGGCCTAGATTGGCGCAAAGCGCTTTCGGATGACAACAGCGCTTACGTTGAGGTTCAGGCCGGATTGTTTCGCAACCAGGAGACGTACGCATTTCTGGAACCGCGGCAGTCCATTCATTTTTCCGAATACTGGATGCCAGTCCGCGGGCTTGATGGAATTTCGCGCGCCAATCTGACCGGTGTCCTCAGCTTAAGTCGCGTGGGCGATAAGCTGCGGGCAGCGTTGGATGCGAATCAAGCCATTCCTCACGCATCGATTGCCATTCTCAAAAACAAGACGAGTGTGTTCAGTGAGACCGCAGATCTGACCCCCGAAAAAACCTGGAGCCATGAACTGGCCCTCACGGATGCAACAAACCAAATACACCGTCGAGATCAAAGACAATCAAGGAAAAGTCCTGATCCGCCAAACGGAAGGCGAATACGATTTCACGCCTGAAGCCGAAATCCATGTTGGACCGCAGCCGTCCTACCGTTTACCCGAGCCGGAAAAGCGTAGCTGCGATGATTGGGTGCAGTTGGGCAAAGATCTCGAACTGAACGGTAAAAACCTGCAGGCGCTGGATATCTATAAGGAAGCGCTGAACCGGTATCCGGAAAGTTATGCGGCCGCCAAATCGCTCGGCCGTCTCGATGCCGCTCTTCTCCGTTACGAGGAAAGCAAGGACTTGCTGGAGCGGACGCAAGCGCGCGATACGACTGATGCCGAAGTCTCTTACTACCTCGGCATCGCTTACGAAGGACTGGGCGACGTGAGGCATGCCCGCACGTCTTACGAACACGCGCAACACTTCGCTGTATTTGGTGCGGCCGCTAGCCTTCGCCTCGGCGAGATGTCGGCGCGATCCGGCGATTTGAAAGCGGGGGAGCAGTATTTGAAGCGGGCCCATCTAGCAGCGCCGGACGATCTTCGGATTGCTGAAGAACTGGCCGCTCTAGAGGATGCAATCGGCGCAACACAGGAAGGGAAGCGCCTCGCCTCCGAAACGCTGGCGGCCGCTCCGCAGGATTATTTCCTACGGCAAGAGCTTGGGCAGCCAGACCTCCGGCAGTTTGGCGATGACGCGATTCGCGTTCTCAACACAGCCGCACAATACATGCGGCTGGGTCTCTATGATCGCGCGTTGAAAATCCTCTCGCATGAGTATCCTGCCGCGAAACCAGATGAGACCGAGCTCGATGCTTTGCCGCCAGGGAAGCATCCGATGTTGGCGTATTTCCGGGGATATTGCCGCGCCCAGCTTGGTCAGTCTCCACAGACCGACTATCAGCAGGCGTCAAAGCTTTCTACGTCATACGTCTTTCCGAGCACACCAGAAGAGTTGACAGTGCTCCGCAGCGCGATCGAAATGAACCAAGAAGACGCGACCGCCCACTATCTGCTAGGCACCCTGTACTTTTCTCGGGGAATGACCGACTCCGCTCTAAGCCAGTGGTCTGAAGCTCGCAGGATCAATCCCAAATTACCCGTGCTGGATGCCAGCCTGGGCCTTGCCCTGCTCCATGAGAAGAATGACGCTGACGCTGCCGTTAAAGTATTTCGCGACGGCGTTGCCAGCGATCCAAACAATGTCACGATTTACCTTGGCGCAGACCAGGCGCTCAGCATCCTGAACAGATCCCCTCGCGATCGAGTTGAGATTTTCGAAAAATATCCAGACACCGCGACCGCGCCCTCTGGCCTGATCTTCGAATACATTTTGAACCTCGCCGAGGCTGGAGACTTTGCGCATGCCGAGGCGTTGTTCCGCAATCGCTTCTTCCCGCGCGAGGAGGGCGGAACCAATGTCCGTCAAGTTTGGGTGGAAGTCCAGTTGGAAAAGCTGTTGGCGTTGGCAAAGGCCAGCAGTTGTGACCAGGCTTTCGCTGGCGCGGCAAAGTTCGGCTCGCCCGTGACCGATCTGCCATTTACCGCCGACGGGATGGAACCCATCATCAGCTCCGCGAGAACTCAATATTTGCTGGGAACTGTTTATGAGTCGTGTGGCAAGTCGCAGGAAGCGACGGCCGCATTTCAACGTTCTTCCACGGCCGCGGCACCCGATCAAGTGTTGTGGGCATGGCAATCGTCCAAGAAACTTCCAGGCTTTGATGAACAGCAATGGCATCAACGATTGAACTCTGCGCTTGAGGAGTCGAACAGCCGCAGTGAAACCAGCAGCTTCGCAGGCTGGTGGTACTACAACGCGGGAGCGCTCGAATCCGCGCTGGGCAATCGGCAGGAGGCGGAAGCGAAATTTCGCCGAGCTTTGTTGCTCCCGAATCGCATGCTCGCCTATCACTGTACGCGTCTCGCGCGCGGTGAAGCGGTGCAGTAGTCAGACGCTAACGTAGTAGACCCGAAGAATGAGGTGTTGGACGTGGAGATTAAACTTCTAGCAGATAAAGAAACCCTTGGACGCGCCGCAGCAGTGCAGGCAGCAAACTCATTGCGGCGCGCTATTCGTGAGCACGGAACGGCGCGCGTCATCGCTGCCACGGGAGCCTCGCAATTCGAATTTCTCGACGAGCTTACAAGTGCTCCGGATATCGATTGGGGCCGGGTGGAGGTGTTTCATCTCGACGAGTATGTCGGGCTGCCGATCACGCATCCCGCAAGCTTTCGCAAATATCTGCTCGAGCGGCTTATAAACAAGACCGGTATCACCCACTATCATTTCTTGGATGGAGAAAGCGATCCTAAAGCCGCGGTTGCAAAAGTCGGAATGGAACTTCAGAGACGGTCGGTCGACGTTGCTTTTGCGGGAATTGGCGAAAATGCCCACCTGGCGTTTAACGACCCGCCTGCTGATTTCAGAACTGAAGATCCCTATCTGATCGTGGAATTGGATGAAGCCTGCCGGCAGCAACAGGTGAATGAAGGATGGTTTGCCACCGTCGCAGACGTTCCGAAGCGAGCAATCTCGATGTCAGTCCACCAGATCTTGCAGGCAAAGGAAATCATCGTTGTTGTTCCTGAAGAGCGCAAAGCTAAAGCGGTCAAGAACTCTTTGGAAGGAGAAATCACTCCTCTGGTGCCGGCCTCAATCCTTCGTACGCATTCGAACGCTACGATTTATCTCGATAAGGACTCAGCGGCTCTGCTGACGCAAAGCGCTCCTTCTGTGCGCTAGCTCAGTGGATATATGCGCCGCCAGGCAGCAGATACTCGATCGGCCACTGTTCCCGGCTTCCGGTGACCAGTTCAGACCACTTGATGGGCTGCGCGTTCGCAGGCCGGAGATGGTCCACGCCAGGCAACGCCTCAGAAATTCCCGCTGCAAGCGAGACGCTTTCACTATCGCTTGCCACGGAGAAGTTTGTGGCATGGAGTTGCAGGCGTGAAAATCGTATGGCGATCTCTGCGTCTTCGATCATCTGCAGGAAATACGGCCTGCCCGTTAAAAGGGAATTGTAGATGTACCCCGCCAGCACGCTCGATAGCGGGTTTACATAAGCTTTGTCATAATCCAACGACGCAAGCGAGGGATCATCTTCAGAAACGGCCTTGTACGGCATGCGAGTCTCGCCGAGACCCCGGAAGTCAAAAGTCACAACGTTGTAGCCTGCCTTGATAAGTTTCACGATCTCGGGCCATTCGTTTGCGTCAGCTTTGCCTCTCCGGCTGAACCACAGGATCCATCTCTGGTTGGTCGCATTGTGAACGTGCAGAAGCGGCATCACCAAATTGTGGCTGTGATGTAAGACGTAGCGATCGATGGTGATGTCGTCAGCAACAGATGTCCCCGCCTGGTTCCACGCAATTTGCGAATCGTTAGCAGGCGCACCATCGAACTTTGTCAACGTCCAGGTGCCAATATTTGCATGCCCGGAACCCAGATAAAGTGAGCGAACCGAACCCGGCTGCTGCACCTTGCGGTGCTCCGCATAGTAAGCCCTTATCTCGTCCGTCAGCGGTTTCGCGTCTGCGAAATCGAGTTGCACCTGCCCGCTTGTTGTGCACTGAACCGTCTTGTCCTCGAGTTCCTTCACCGGAGCGAGAGATGTTCTCGCTGGCATCCCATTGAAGTGATCCAGAAACTCGAAAGCCCTTTCCTGATTGCCGTCCGAAAATTGGTGGGCATGATAGCCCTCAGCCATTGCAACTCGGTCACTATGGCCGAATTGTTTGTAGAACCCCTGCACTTCGTGGAACGCCTTTTCAGTTCCGTCGATCGGGAAGAAATCAAGCACGCCCGCAGCAATGAATATCGGCCGTGGATACATCAGTAGCATTAGGCCGGCATTGTCGACCCCGTTCGAGATCATGCCGTAGAGATCCTGCTCTGGATCGCTGTCAGGATCTTTAAAGATCCGGTTCTGTATCCGCATTGGAAGGGAAGTGATGTAGCAAGAAATCGCTGCCACCTTGATACGTGGTTCCAAAGCCGCAATGTGCATGGCTTGAAAACCGCCGCCACTCGTTCCCGTAATGTTGATCCGATCGGGATCGACATCGTGCCGCGTCAGAAGATAGTCGAAGGCGCGCAGTCCATCCCAAATTTCCCACCGCGCGAGATTGGTTCCGGCGAGGTAGGCTAGGTTCCCAAGGACGGCATGCTCCGCGCAGATCAGGTTGTAACGGCTTTTCCCAGCCTTGGCATCCCAAAATTGGCTGCGCTCACCCTGACCCACGGGATCCCACGCAATGACGACGTATCCGCGCAGCACCAGTCGCTGACACAAAGCTTGATAGTGAGCCTTGCCGTTGGGCGCGTGCCCCGCAGCGACCAGAATTGCTGGATGCTTCTTATTGGCATCGTGGTCGTCAGGGATGTACACCAGTGCGCTCACGTAGATTCCGGGAAGACTTTCGAAAATCAGCTTTTCAATGTGATAGCCATCTGCAGAAATGCGGCCCGTGATGCGGGGATGCAAAGCAGTTCGCGTGGTTGGCAAACCTCCGAGCATCGTGAGCACTTCTTGACGCAGCTTGGCTTGCAAGTGAAGCAGATCCGATTCCGTACGCACCGCGCCCCAGACTCGAAGTCGTGCCTCATCCTGACGCCACGCGAGATCAGTCTGATACTGCAGGTAGGGCGTGATTTGCGGGCCGCTTGCCTGCTCCCGCAACACTCGGAACGCTTCCGGGGGCGGAGCTGACTGTGCCGGCGCCGTTAGCCCAAACGCGGAAAATAAACCGGCGGACAGGAAGAAGGCTCGACAACGCAGACCGGCATGCTGGAGCATCACAGGACGTTTTCGTGCAGGGCGGTGGAAGGCACAAAAGAATGCCCCGGCGGGATGTTGCGCACGCTCTCACGCCGAATTAATTCTGTGGGCATGACCAGTTGCTGCGGCGGCAAATTCGGTTCCGCAATTCTCCGCAACGCAAACTCAGCAAGGTGGACTCCGAGTTCTTTCGGGAACTCTCGCACCGTGGTCAACCCCGGATGGAGGACTTCGCCGATCGTGTCATTGAAGCCAGCAACGCTGATGTCATCGGGAATACGAATTCCCGATTCTTGCAAAGCCTGATAAACGCCGGATGCGGCCTGGTCGGTGCCGACAAAGAGCGCCGTCGGCCGCTCGCCACGAGACAACAAAGACTTCACGGCCAGGTATCCAAGTTCGCGATCCTCGGCGCCAATCTCGCTGAATCGTGGTTCCAGCTCGGCTTCCTTCATCGCCTGCTGGTAGCCGCGTCCGCAATGCGCAAACCACGGGAGGCGCCGATTCCCGATGTACCAGATGTTCCGGTGCCCCTGCGCGATGAGATAGCGCGTGATCTCGGCCGAGCCTCTGACGTCATCGGTGAAAACGCAGTCATATTGTTCGGGCTGCCATTCGCCAACCACGTTGTTTCCGACCAAAGAGAACGGAATCTTCGTATCCGCGAGAGCTGTAAGAATGTTGGCTGAATGCGTACCGGTCAGAATTACGCCGGCCGGGCGATTCGATTGAGTCAATACTTCCGGAAGACTCACATTGCTCAAAGGCGCATTCAAGTCGGAACGAAACGACATGAAATGCATCGCCCAATCGTGGCTGGTCAAATATCCTTCTGCGCCGAGCAGTACCTCCGATTGAAATTCGTTTACGATGTCGCGGTTTCCAAGGATGAATGTGATCGTGCGCCCCTGGGATGGCGGCGTCCGGCTCACTCCGGAATCTTGCGGGTCACGAACGCTTGATGGAAGAGAGCTTGAAGCTTTTGAGGCAGCAGAATCTCTACCGTGAAGTTTACGGACCGCACCCCCGTGCGACCGGACCGCCTTCCCTTCGTCACAGAGTGCGTCGAGGTCGCCACGTGCGGTGACCGCCGAAATAGAGAATGCAAGGGAGATTTCGCGGACGGTGATTTGACCCTTTTGTTCGATCAAATCAAAAATCTTGCGGCGTCGCTGTTCTGACAAAAGGCGTGGGTTGCGCGAGTCCATTTAAGAGTTTCCTTGGTCAATGCCAGGCTAGGTGCCTCGCCCCGACGGCTATATTACCACGCAACGAGAGGAAAACAAACGAAAGTCCTCTTTCGCTCGTCCCATTCAAGCCGCTGATTCGTAGATAGTTAACGTCACGTTTGTATTCGTTTAGCGACTTTGTTGTTTTTGCGCTTTGCTTGCGTATACTTATTTTTTTACTTTTGAAGCAGACGAACTGGGAACGTTTTGCGCGGAGGAGCCCTTGAGAAGACGAAACTTTATCGCTGCGCTCGGGGCATCGATCGCGTTCCCGTGGATAACGAGAAGCATTGCTCAAACTGAACGAACTCGTCCACGCCTTCTGATTGCCCCCCTTGATCCATTCACCGGACTCGATCTCTTAAAGGTTCGTTATGCGAATGGACTCCGGCCATCCGAAGACGTCGAAGGTTGGGCGCTGTCTTGGAGGCTCACCGGAAACAAGGCCTTCGCTGAGAAGGCTTTGGCAGCAATCCGCAACGGCCACATCACGACAAATGCCAAGCCCTCCCGTTCATGGGTTGATTACGCGCGCTGGTCTCTGGTTTTCGATTGGCTCTACGGATTTCCGGGTTTCGATTCGGCTCTGCAAGACCGCATCGCAAAGGAACTGATGGACGGTGCCGAGAAGATGCTGGCTACTCCCGATTTCAACGATCCGGGCCAGTACTCATATCACAATTACGCGGTTCGCTATCTATCTCTCCCAGCCTATGTGCTGGGCGCGCTCGATGGTCATCCCGGCTGCGGCGGTCGCTGCGCAGCATGGCGCGAAAAAGTCACGCTATGTCTCGCAAACATTCTCGAGACTTCCGACTTCGCCACACCCGACGGCAGTTATCACGAGTCCATGGACTACATGCGGATCACGTGGGCATCACTCACCCTTCTGGCCGAACTTCAGCGCACGATCACCGGTGTCGATCCGGCCCTTCAACATTCGTTGTTCCGTAATATCTCCAACACATATCTGTATAAGCTGCTTCCCGACGGCACGCCCTCGCGCGAGGGAGACAACGAATATCCAATCCTCGACGCGCGCGATACGACAGTGATCGGCTACGCCGTCAATCGTTTCAAAGATCCCTATGCCGCTTGGCTTTTGCGCAAGAGCGGATTTTTTTCCAAGCAGTGGCTTCTGCCTGTTCTTGAATTCTTGTGGAACGATCCGGAAGTTGTTCCCCGCGATCCCGCGCTGGCGAGCGAGAAGGAACTCCCGCATCAGAAATATTTTGCAGGTGTCGGCCATCTCGTCATCCGCGACGGGTGGAAACCGGACTCGACCTGGATTGAATTCGACTGCGGACCCTATCTCGCCAAGCACCAACACCTCGACCAAAACCAGGTCAACATCTACCACTCGGGATATCTCGCGATCGACAGCGGGGCCGACTACACCGACAGTGAGAGTCCGCACTACATCAATTATTACCGACGCACGGTCGCTCACAACACCATGCTCGTTTACGATCCGGCAGAAAAATTCTATTGGTCTGAAAATCGCATGCCCGTCGCCAATGACGGCGGCCAGCGCATGGACTCCTCCCGCTACTGGAACACCAT
This sequence comes from uncultured Acidobacteriota bacterium, assembly GCA_963819455.1. Classification (GTDB taxonomy): domain Bacteria; phylum Acidobacteriota; class Terriglobia; order Terriglobales; family Acidobacteriaceae; genus Sulfotelmatobacter. The sequence continues at coordinate 505,195 of CAWFWF010000001.1, read as the reverse complement.
CCGCAGCCCTGAAGACTGGGACCACACCCGCGATCTGTGGGATCTAGGAACGATGCGGATCGTTGATCATGCGCCGGGGAAGTATCACTACGCTCTAGGCGATGCGACAAAGGCCTATTCGCAAGAAAAGCTGAGCAAGTTCACGCGTGAGATCCTTTTTGCGCCCGAGCAAAACATACTCTTCATGTTTGATCGCGTCGTCAGCCGAAATCCTGCTTTCAAAAAAGCGTGGCTGCTGCACGGAGTAAATCAGCCTGCGGTCGATCAAGACACAGGGCAGGGAAATGCCGAATCCAGGGAGTTTAGAAACGCCAATGTATTTCGCTTTCGCGATAGCAACGGGGAGTTGCTAGTACATTCCCTCCTTCCTCGCGAACGAGTGATCACCCGCCGCGGCGGCGTCGGCCATGATTTCTATTGCCCTGGTGACGACCGTGGCGGCCCGTGGAGCAGCGGTCAAAACTGGCCCCTGGAGCCAGCCGAAGGCGGCCCCCTACCACAGGATCCTGCGCTTGTTCACATGTGGAAGCAATTTTGGGGAGAAGACTTTAACAAGATTTCTCCGTCCAATCGGAAGAATGTGGTTCCCGGCTCCTGGCGCATCGAAGTCTCTCCCGCAGTGCCGGCTGAGGAAGACTTCTTCCTTCATCTTTTCGAGATTGGAAACACGGGCACAACCGGAAGCAAGCGTGTCTCTCTCATCGACGGCATCCACTTCTGCGGGATTACCTTTGAATCGGGCCCATGTGTTCTATTCGCGACATCAAATTTCGCGAAACAGGCCGGGGAAGTCTCTCTACTCGAAGCACCGGTTTCTTCGTTGATCGTAACTGGCCTTCTGCCAAACACTGCGTACGAACTAAGTTTTCACGGCCCGAACGTGACTTCATCGCCATCCGCCGCCCTGCCCGGTGTGCAAATCGACAGCAAACGCGCGCGCAGTAACGACAAAGGCGTTCTGTCATTGAACGGTCCACTGCCAGAAAACTCACGGATGCTGGTCCGCCAAGCGTGAGCCTCGCATTGGCGGAACTGTTATTGCTTCAAACCAGCGGTTGATCCGGTTTGTAGTTGTGGCGCAATGTCAGTGACCCATCAGAATTTACCTTTTGCCGGCACGCCCATCGAACCGGATAACGCATGCCCTTCACTTCGAGTTCAGCTTTCAGCCGCAATCCCTCCCAAGCCACGCCCGCAGGCAGCATAAGCATGGCCTGATGGACGCCGGTAGGTTTCGGATAACCAGCATCGACGCAACCTGATACGTGCACCTTGTTGTCTTCGCTGAACGCGGTAAGCCTCAGCACTCCCGGAACCGGAGTGATGCCGTCATTTGCCAATCCCAGCACCAGGCCATTCGCTCCGTCCCGCTTGAAAATCCAAATGAATGACGGACGCACCCGATAGCCGATCTGCCGGGCCATCTCATCGATCGGCCCCGGAAACTTTTCGTAATAGCTCGAAATGCTGTGCGCCGATTGATTATGCCAACTCCACACCGAAAGATAGTTGACGCCCACATCGGCTGCGTGAGAAATGATTTGTTCGTTGTACGTGATCCCATCTTCGTCGATCTGCAGTTCTTTCGGATCGCCAGTTGTGAAACCGACCTCGCAGATCGCCGCGGCCCATGGTGGACGGTAACTCAATGCCTCGATCTGCGTGTTCTCGATGAAGATCGTGTCAGTACGCAGCCAGTTGCCGGTTCGCATCGTGCGATCCAACATGTCTGCATTGCCCACATTGCTAAAGTCGGGTTGCGTGTTGGTCGCCAGCGGAACTTTGGTCCAGTGTTCCAGTTGCACCTCAAACATCGCGGCCCAGGTTTGCTCCGCGACCAACGGACTGGAGAACGGGTTGCCCTCATACGGCCATGTGTGTCCTTCCCCCCAAAAGCCGTACATCATTGTGTCCATGAACTCAATCTGCGGATGACCGTTGAGTTCGGCCGCTAGCAGCCCATTCAATTCGCGAAACGCAGCTTGGTAGGCCGGGTGATCATACTGGGGAACCCGATTGTCCTTCTTGTACCGCATCTCCGAGGGATTGCCCTTCCACTCGCCTTTGAGCTTCACGTACGGAACCTTGTTCAGAAGGAACTCCGGCATTCCCGGTTCCGGTACATCGGGATTCTCCAGTTGAACTCGGAAGCCAATGCGCTTGTCGTATCGCCGGGCTAGATCGAACGCAGTTTTCCACCACGAAGGGAAGTCGAGCCGGCCCGGCTGCTTCTGGACCTCGCGCCAGTTTGGACGGAGATAAATCTTCTGTACGTACGGCAGCTTCACCAGATCTTCTAGAGTTCGTTCTTCCGACTGTCCCGGGACCTTGAGCGGTCCGGTATCGTCGGACAGATAAACAATCAGACCCATTCCAAAATTGCTGACGACCTCTTTCGATGGCGAAGTAATCATCGAGACATCGCTGTCTGGAACAACACTGCAAGGACCGTACTGAGGGAACGGCCCCTGGTACAGCCTGTCGAGAACCGGAGGCCCTGAACCCCAGTCATATTTGTCCCAGTTATGTTCCGGAATCGAGGCGTTGGCTTTCGCCTTGAACACACCAGCGGCAAGTCCGGTTGCGGCAGCGGATTTTAGAAAAGATCGTCGGTCCATACACGCTCCAGTCTGGCAAAACAACGCAACGATGCAAGCGATACTGGGCGATACTACATCAGATCGAAAGAATAGGAAATGGTAAGAAATGATTCGTAACCATAGACTTGCGGCTAAAAAATTTTCAAGGTTGCGCTGAGCGTTTTCTCGACTTCTCCAACAGTTCATTTGCGCATGGAGTCTTAAGAGCGGCGTGAGAGTGAGTTTAGTTTCTGAATAGAGTGACGCAGGCGACCGAGCGCACCATTAACAACCGGCATCTATTAAAAATATTTATCTGTCTCATAAGGTGTCGCGCCGCGACGATCGACAAGATCGATGCTTAGCCCATCAATTGAACCTAAGTGAAGTAGTAAATATGTCGCGGAAATAGTCATTGGGTCAATCCCGAGTGCTTCTTCTCCAATGCCCATGAATACTGGACAAGTCGCAACTTATCATTCCTCGAAACAATCCAAAAAATCCGAGTTAGGTTAGGTCTCAAAAGGGACAAATAGTAAGTCCGAAGATTTGATCGAGCGCATCGGTTCGATCGATCAAAAGAAATTTCTATGTGCAGCAGAAGAACTTTTCGTTGGACGGCAAACTGGAGCGCACTTAACGTCGGCGTGCGATCTGGTCAAGCCTTCGAAAAGGAGATTACCGTTGCGCATTCGACTGTCGTGTTTTCTTAAGCTGTTACTTCTAGCGCTGTTGGCGCTCCGGTCTTTTGGCCAGAATAGCCAAAACATCACTTCCGACCTTCCGGTTGCGGCTGCTTCAGCTCCCGCAGAAACCGCCGCTCCTCAGCCGAAGCCTGCGGATCCAAAGCCCCCGGATCCACAGCCCTTGCCCATGCCGTCGATGTCGGGCCCGCTGCAAACAGCCATCCCGCATGAGATCGAGGGTGGAAAAATTTCCATTACGGGCATTCTGAGCGGCATAGGCTGGACGGAAGGGAATCACATTGCAGGCGATTCGTCGAGCCACTATGACGTCAGCAACGCTCAGGTTTTCGTTCAGAAGACCACCGGCTGGTGGCAGTTTTACTTGCAAGGCGGCGCCTACAACTTGCCCGCCATTGGAGTGCCATTCCTCTCGACCGCCGACTCCATCAAGAACATCTACGGTCCATTTCCGCAGGGCTATCTAAAGCTCGTTAAAGGAAACTTCAATGTAGAAATCGGTGCATTGCCGACCCTGATCGGCGCCGAGTACACGTTCAGCTTCCAGAACATGAACATCGAGCGCGGTTTGCTCTGGAATCAGGAAAACGCGGTTAACCGGGGCATCCAACTCAACGAGACCTACAAGAAGCTAACCGCGTCTCTGAGCTGGAATGATGGCTTTTACTCCAACCGCTACACGTGGCTGTCGGGCTCTCTGACCTACGCGTTCAATTCTGCCAACACCTTGGCATTTGTAGGCGGGGGCAATGCAGGCGCATATGCGAAGAGCACACTTGCCACACCGCTGTATCTGAACAACTCGCAGATTTACAACTTGATCTACACGTACACCAAGGGACGATGGGTGGTGCAGCCATATCTGCAGTTCACCAATGTGCCCACCAACGCGAGTATTGGAATCGATCAGGGTGCGGGTACCAAGGCCGGAGCTGTTCTGCTCACGTACAACTTCAATAGAGGGTTCTCCCTGGCAGCGCGCACTGAATACATAAAGAGCTCGGGCAGCATCAGCAATGGCGCGATCAACTTGCTGTATGGGCCTGGAAGCGGGGCTTTCGCGTTCACCGTGACCCCAACCTATCGCAAAGACGCGTTCTTCCTTCGCGGCGATCTCGCGATAGTTCACGCCACTGACATGACTCCGGGTGCGGCTTTCGGAGTGTCTGGATTGGACTCAAACCAGCCGCGGGGAGTGGTGGAGGCGGGGTTCGTGTTCTAACCCGCTCAGAAGGTGAAGTGATGCGCTCGATAAAAATTACCAATTTGACTTGGGCGCTACCCGATGAGAGCATCGCCGCCAACTTATGAAAGCAAGAGGAGATGTCATCGAGGCCCTGAGGGCTGCAAATGAGTTCCGCTCTAAACACTCGAGTCTGCGATGCGCTCGCAGCCGCATCTGGGGCACCGCCAAATTATGTATCAGCATAAAGAACAGCATGACAGCCGTTCAAAACTCACGATAAGGAGCTGTGACATGTCCGTCATTGCCAGACAAGGGAAGAAAAGACTGTCTCTATCTGAAAAAGTTTCACGCCTCGCTTCGCGCCTGCGAGATCCTGAATGGCGTCGCTACGGAGCCCTTCTGCTTGGCGGAAAAACACTGGGTGTCGGGATTGTCTTGCTGCTAATGGTTGTGGTTTCGGGCCTCTTCTTCGGTCACGTCTACGCCCAGACTACGCCCCCCGAGGTGAAGGCAACCGACGTTGTAAACCCACTCAACACCGTGTGGACATTGGTCGCGGCGTTTCTTGTATTCGGCATGCAGGTCGGTTTCACTATGTTGGAAGCCGGCTTCTGTCGGTCCCGCGAGACCGTGAACGTCCTCGTAGAGTGTGTGGTGGATACCTGCCTTTGCGGCATCCTCTTCTACGCGATCGGTTTCGCCTTCATGTTCTCTCACGGTAACGGCTTCATCGGCTATCACTGGTTTTTCCTGCAAAATGCGCCCGCGACCTACGAAACCACCGGCGTAGCATTCCTCGCCGTCTGGATTTTCCAATTCGCCTTCGCGGATACGTGTTCGACGATTACTTCGGGCGCGATGATCGGTCGAACCGGTTTCGTCGGAGACCTTCTCTATAGCGTCTGCGTTACCGGTTTCATCTATCCGATTATCGGCCACTGGGCTTGGGGACCGGATGGCTGGCTCGCGACCATGGGCAGCGCTGGAAATTTCTTCCCGTCTTTGGGCACCAGTTTTCACGACTTCGCCGGATCAACTGTGGTCCACACCATCGGCGGATTCATCGCGCTGGCTGGGGCGATCGTTCTCGGTCCGCGCCTCGGCCGCAGGTTCAAGCGCGATGGCGGTGGTCCGATGCTGCCCCATGACTTGACTATCGCCGTCAGCGGCGGCCTCCTTCTTTGGTTTGGCTGGTATGGATTCAATCCCGGCAGCACGCTCTCGGCGATGGACTTTGTCGGCATCGGCCGCGTGGCCACAAACACCACCCTCGCTGCGTGCGCCGCCGGACTCACGTCTATCTTTTACGGCTACATCATGACCAGGAAGTGGGACGCTAGCTTCACCACGAACGGGTTTCTAGCCGGGCTGGTTGCTATTACCTGCCCCTGTTATTGGGTCAGCCCGACAGGGGCGGTTCTCCTTGGTGGTATTGCTGGAGTGCTGGTCATCCTCGGAGTCGAGCTGCTGGAATGGCTGCGAATCGATGATCCCATCGGTGCTGTTCCAGTCCATGGTTTCTGCGGTATCTGGGGAACGCTTTCACTCGGCTTTTTTGCCAGTGGCCAGTATGGCGCAACAGGGCCTATCGGACCCGACAACTCCGCTCCGCTCACAGGACTCTTTTACGGCGGCGGATTCCAACTGCTCAAGGCTCAGCTTATCGGCAGCGCGTGCGTAACTTTAGCCACATTCGGAATTGCCATGGTGGTTATGCACGCCGTCAACGCTCTCGGGATGCTTCGCTTGCCGGCGGAAATGGAGGCCTACGGCATGGATCTGCACGAGCACGGCATCTCGGCATACCCGGAGTACGTCATCTCCGCATTGGGAGCGCCGAGCGGCATGTCCCAGGAACTCCCGTCCACCCACGTCACGGCCAGAGCAGCAACGACAATACCGATCTCAAACATTGCGAGTTGAGAACTGCCCGGTTGGTTTCGATCTGCAGGAGGCGGAGTACCCTCTGCCTCCTGGTTGTTAACCCGTAGGCGAATGCGAGGACAAAAAATGACCAAGGTCGAAGCAATAATTCAGCCTGGCCGGTTTGAGCGTGTAAAAGAGGCTCTGATCGAGCTTGGCGTCGATGGAATGACTGTCTCGGAGGTGCGCGGGCATGGAAGACAAAAGGGCCACACCGAGAGTTATCGCGGTCGCGAATACGAAACGGATCTCATGCCCAAAGTGAAGCTCGAACTCGTGTTAGACGACAAGGTTGTCGACGCCGTGATCGACACAATCGTCAAACACGCCGCCAGCGGCAAAATTGGCGATGGAAAGATCTTTACTTATAGAGCGGAGGAAGCCGTCCGCATTCGCAACCAGGAGCGTGGCGTAGCTGCACTCTAATTCGCGCCACCAGGAATTCGGAAATTTCAGCCTGGAGCCTTTTGCTCGTGTAGGGGCGGACGCATTTCGTCCGCCCCGAGGAGCGAAAGCGACGAGTGTGAGCGCCGCGACGGTAATATTCAGTTTCGTCTCTTGCTGGCTCGGCCCGTCAGCCATCTTCCTTCCGATCTTGCTTCCTAAAACCCAGCACGCGTAAAGATCGGGAATTCCACGATCTTGAATCTAGATGCAGATGCCCGCAGCCATGCGGAGGAATCTTGAGGCCGCGCGAATCCTCGCCCTCTGGTTATGCAAGCGATCAGTAACCTGTCGCCGCTTCGACGCGCACCTCGATCGGCAAGTCACTATCGGACAGGGACCAATTTGAACTGGAATGTTTCCGGAACGAAGTGTTGAGTGATTTGGAAGGAAGACTAGGTTGGTTGCGGGGGGTGGATTTGAACCACCGACCTTTGGGTTATGAGCCCAACGAGCTACCAGACTGCTCCACCCCGCATTTCGATCATAGCAACCGCGCTCTGGGGCGTCAAACGCTCGGCCAACTGCGCTGAATGAAATTGCGCTGGCTTCGTCTCAACAAATTGCAAGTGATGCTTCATGGCGAGCCTCGCCGCGATGTCGCACGTGCGCGCAGGGCTGGTTGCGCAGTACGTTGGACGATGTTGCAAAAGCGCGTTGAGGACGCGATCCAAACTTTGTTTGCGTCCTGCCCGCTTCGCGATCTAGCTCTTGCTCCCGATCTTCGCGTTGTCGTGATCGTAATATTCATACGCCGACATCGGTTTCTCGCCACCTTTTTTCCATACGCGCGAGTCCTCCGGCAGCTTTCCCAGGACGCGTGCCATCTCTCGAATGTGCATCGCGACCGTTCCGCAACATGCTCCGATGTAGTTGATGCCCAGATCGCGCGCCTGAGTGGCATAGTCACCCATTTGCTTTCGCGTGAGCTGCAGCGGGTCCAGAGCGTACGGAAATTCGGGCAGGCTCGTGAAGTCCGGCTTGTCCTGCGGAGTGCGATAGGCCACAGGTTGGCAAGCTAAGTATCCTGACACCGCTGTGCGCATCTGCTCCATCGGTCCAAGAATATGTTCGGGCGGACGCAGGCAATTCATCCCGACGATGTCAGCACCCGCGTCGAACAACGCCTTCGCCGCATCAGCGGCGCTCTTGCCTTCCGCCGTCTCGTCTTTATTTTCAAAACAGATCGTGACCATCGCCGGCAGGCCGGTTTTCTTTGCGCGCTCGACCGCAATCAACGCCTCTCCCAGCCACGAGAATGTTTCACCAATTATGAAATCGACTCCCTCGTCCACCTGGACTGAGAGTTGCTCGTCGAATGTTTGCCGAACCCGATCTGCCGCCGATGCGCTGCCCGGCTCATACATCCATGTGAGGCTTAGGTTGCCGGCGACCAGGCACTGATCGCCCGCAACTTCTCGAGCCACGCGGACTGCGGAGCGGTTCAAGTCTTCCAGACGATTCTCCAGGCCGACCGTAGCCAATTTATCCCGGCTCGCATAGAAGGTAAGAGCTTGCAACACTTCAGCGCCCGGCCTCGCGAAACTCCACGTGCAGTTCACGCAGAGCATTCGGATACGTCAGCGCAACTTCGGGAGTAAATGGACCCGCACGCACCCAGCCGCGCTTCTCAAGTTCCAACAGATAGCCCCCGTCTCCAAGGACTGGGCCATCTTTCAACCGTTCGAGTATGCCTCTCTTTTTCATGTTTGCTCCTGACTAAGCCGCATCACTTAAAACTTCAGTCGTGCGAAGGTCATGCCGCCTGACGAAATCGCCCTTTCTTCCAATCGCGCAATGCCTGATGCGCCGCGTTACGGCCGGGCGCTCCCGTCACGCCGCCGCCGGGATGTGCGCCCGCGCCGCACAGATAAAGACCATCGATCGGCGTGCGATACTGCGACCAACCAGGCACGGGACGCATAAAGAAAAGCTGTTCAAGCCTCAGGTCGCCGTGAAAAATGTTTCCCTCGGTCAGCCCGTAAGTGCGCTCCAAGTCGAGTGGCGTAAGCACCTGCCGCGCTAGAATCGCCGCTGGAACATTCGGTGCATACTCGGCGATCTTCTTGACCACACGATCGCCAAGCATCTCTCGCTTCTGGTCCCAATCGCCATCGCGTAAGTGGTAAGGCACGTACTGCACGAAGCAAGTGAGAATATGTTTTCCCGGAGGCGCGAGAGACGCGTCGGCGTTCGAAGAAACCACGCAATCCACCCAGAGTTCTTCGGGAACATCGCCGAATTTGGCTATGTCGTAGCAGCGCTCCGCGAATTCGAGCGATGGCACAAGCGTGTAGAACGTGCGTTCGAGCGCCGTTGCGGTTGGCGACGTCCCAGTGAAGCGAGGCTCTTCTCCAAGTACCATGTTCACTTTCGCGCAAGGCCCTTGCATCTTGATGCCGCGCACCGCGAACAGAAAATCTTCGGGAAGATCTTTCGAGTCGACCAACTTCAGGAATGTCCTTTTCGGATCGGCGTTCGAAAGCACCATTCGACCCCGTATCTCGGTTCCATCTTCCAGCACGATGCTGCGCGCGCGTCCGTCGCGAACATCGACGTGGGCCACCGAAGCATTCGTGCGGATCTCGACGCCCAACTTCTGCCCCGCCGCCGCCAACGCTTGCGTGATCGATCCCATGCCACCCATCACGTGCCCGTAGAATCCTTGAAGTTCGTGTTCTCCGCCGCTTAGCAAATGAAACAGCAATCCGATTGCTGTTCCCGGCTGGTAAGGTCCGCCGTGCTTGCCGTATACGTTGTTGGCAAGGAACATCGTTTTCATCTTTTCGGATTCGTAATTCTGATCGAGGAACTCTCCCAGACTTCCGGTCAGAAACGATACCAACTGTGAGATTTCGAGATTTGAAATCCCGCGGAATCGCTTCCCAGTTCGAAACAGGTCGCCCCACCCTCGAAGACTCGAGGTATCAATCTCCGGCGGAGGTTCCATTAAAAACGGCTGGAGATAACGCGCCAACTTCTTCAGTTGATCGTCGACTTGAACAAATCGGTCCGCATCCTTCACCGAAATCTTGCTGAATTCCTGGCGCGCTCGCTCACGATCGGCCCACCAGGGGACGACATGGCCATCGGGAAAGGGAACCTGAATGGCAGGGTCGCAAGGAATCATGCGAAGCCCGTACTCCGCCAGACGCAATTCGGAAATCACCTCGGGTCTCAACATGCTCGCAATGTACGACGTCGTTGAGACGCGGCATCCCGGCGCAATTTCCTCGGTCACGCAACATCCGCCAACAATGTCTCTACGCTCCAGCACGAGCGTCGAAAGTCCTGCGCGCGCAAGGTAGGCGGCTGCGGTCAGTCCGTTGTGGCCGCCGCCGATGACGACGGCGTCGTAAATCGCATTCGAGGAGTTTCCCAAAGCGTGACCGTAAGTCAATATCAACTTGCAGGATCGAATTAAATGTACCTTGGGATGCCGTAAAAATGAAGTTGAAAAGGGAAGCGGCCCTGAGCTATCCTTTCGTGACTTTAGGTCACCTATGCCAGGAATCGCCAGCAATCGAGTCTCACCCCCGTTGTATCAACGACAAGCCAAAACGCGTCCGCGTTCCGAGGCCAAGCGGGGCCGAATTGTCGAAGCTGCTACGCTGCACTTCGCAGAGCACGGATACCATTCCGCGCGGGTCGGTGATATCGCTACTACTCTCGGCATTGCCAAGGGTTCGATCTTCCAGCACTTCGGCAGCAAAGACTCGCTGTTCTTCGAGGTCTACAAGCGAGCGGTTCGTTCTTTTGCAAAGTATCTGGACGCTCCCGAAGAATCTCGCGAGCAGGGGTTCTTCGCTGTCCTTCGTTACTGGCTTGCCAGCACCGAACATCTCGTACACGAAGACTGGATTCCCTATCGCATCTCTCTTCTTGGAAACTACGGAACCGATCTCACACTGAAACGAGAGATCAATCGCTTCCTGCTTGCGGAAGATCCCTATGGCACCGTAGCCTTCGTCCGCTTTGGCCTCGACCGAAAGGAACTACGCGATGACCTGGATGTCGAGATGATGGTTTCCATCATCGACTGGATGGTCGAGCGTTTTCAGGATGCGCTACTAACCGCCGAACTCGATCCGGGACTATTTCGTCGTCAGGGCGAGTTGGCGGAAAAGAAAGAAGCGCGCATCCAGCAGTTCCTGTCCGTACTACAACGGGCAATCGGTGCTGCACCTGCCGCCGCGGTCACCGCGCGCCCCAGAGCCCGTGCCAGTCGTCGCGCATAACCCACCGGCAGAATGTGCAGTATCCTGTAGACCCGAGATTTTCTTACCGGTTTCGAGAGCGAGAAAATGCGACCAACGATCGAGCAGATTCTGTGCAGCTACAACGACCGCGCCCCGCTGGCCGAGGCTTCGACAATTCCCGCGCCCTGGTATACCGATCCGCGGATCGCGGAACTCGAGCGTCTCAATGTCCTCGGCAAGACTTGGCAGTTAGTTGCTCGTACCAGCCAGTTGCAAAACGCCGGAGACTTCGTTTCCACCCGACTCGCCGGAGAGCCTGTCGTCGTCGTTCGTGGAACTGACGGCCAACTGCGCGCGTTTTACAACGTCTGTCGCCATCACGCTGCGGCGGTCGTGACGCAGGCGTGTGGTCAGGCATCGATCCTGCAATGTCCCTACCATGGCTGGAAGTACGGGCTCGACGGAGCATTGAAGGGCATGCCCGAATTTGACGGTGTCGAAAACTTTGATCGCGCCGACAACGGACTGCTGCCCATCCGCGTAGAAACATGGGAGTGTTTCGTTTTTGTGAATCTCGATCCCTTCGCAATGCCCCTGCCTGAATTTCTTGGCGGATTGGTCAAGCGCGTCGCACCTCTCGGCATCAACAAGCTCCACTACTTCGATCGCAGGTCTTACGATATTCGCTGCAACTGGAAGGTGTACGTCGATAACTACCTCGATGGCGGATACCACGTTCCGCATCTTCACAAGGGATTGAGTTCCGTTCTCGACTACAAGCAGTACACCATCGAGAACGAAGATCGCTACTGCCTGCAATCGAGTCCCATGGTCAGTTCCGACGAAGATTCCGCCACGGGGGCGACTCGCAAAGGCGATCGCGCCTGGTATTTCTGGCAATATCCCAATCTCATGATCAATTGTTATGAGGGATACATGGATACGAACTATGTAATCCCGATCGATGCCGATCACTGCACGGTGATTTTCGATTTCTACTTCAGCGATGTAAGCGCAGCCCGACTCGCCTACAACACGGAATCGGTGAACGTCGGCAATCGCGTCCAGGATGAAGATCTGGGCATCTGCGAAGACGTGCAGCGCGGATTGAAATCTCGGGCGTATGGCGCCGGGCGTCTTTCCGTTCGAAGGGAAGCAGGCGAGCAGTTGTTCCATCGACTTCTAGCCGCGGATCTAAAGGCGTCAATCCCTGCTCTCGTAGAGACGTAGCACTCCCGCGTGCAACATCACTGATGGTCCCGTGGAATCGTCTCCTCCCATGTCTTCGATTTCAATATCTGCCCATCTTTAACCAATTCGCGCGTGTACTTATAGTGAAAATTGGTCACGTCGGTTGTCACCGATAAATGTCCCTCGCCAAATGAGCGTGCGGTCTTTGAGTGCGAAGACGCTCTCCGCCTCACCCTGCACAGAACTCGTTTCGGGGTGCGCATCGTCTCCCACGTAGGTCATGGTCTCGTAGTCATTCTGTTTTCCCCAGGGGAACTCGTAACCGTCTTTGCCTTTCCAATGCACCGAGGTTTTCTGCCGCGCTTCATCTCGTTCGACCGACCATTCGCCCGGCCATGGAAATCCCTCATTCTTGATATCGCTCCGCTCTTCGATCGGCTGTGGCAGCGAAAATCCCGGTGCAGCTTTGCCGCGGATCGGCACAACTGGAAGCACCATTCGCGATCCGCTACTGCCGCCAAGTTCAAGCGACGTCGTCATCGCGTACGGCGTCGGCAACACCATCGGCCACAATGCATTCGAAATCGCGACTCGAATGCGATGACCCTTGGGAAATATCCATGACGTGAGGTGCATCTGAATATCCAGAGGGTAAACTTTGTCAGGTTCAAGTTCGCGCGGTTCACGCATCGATTCCCGCTGCGCTCCGTTGATGCCGGCTCCCGTGATTTGCGTGACCGTTCCGTCCGGGGCAACGTCGGACAGGCGTGCGAACCAGTCTGCCTGTTTTGCGGTCGCTGAAGCTTGCAGAAGCGCGTGGGGACGGCCCAGAATCGCCATATCGCTCGTCAGCGGCACTGAGTCATACACAAGACTGAACGCGTCCACTGGCCTCGGATCGCTCAGCAACTCTCCCCACCAGAAACCGGCTTCCACTCCGATAGTCGGAACGTACTTGAGCTTATGGATGTCACCCTTTCCGCACGGAAGATCCCAAAGTGTGTTCAGCCTGAAGAAAGAGTGTCTGATTTTGCGCGTCCGCTGGAGGCCAAACATCCTCACGTCGCCACTCTCCCGGCACCGTCTGCAAGTTCGGATCCGGTGGACGCCAATGCTGCATGAACATCACCAGCCGCGGATCCCTTTCCACTCCGGTATCTCGTCCCTTCAGCCAATGATCGAAAAAGCGGACAGCCTGATCCCGCCACTCCACTCGTGGTCCGAAGTCTGCATCATTCGGGAACGAATGATTCCACGGGCCAACAATCGCCTTGATCGGAGCCTTCGATCTCATCAGCATGTCGGTGACGTTGTCGCGATATCCGTCCTGCAACCCTCCAATCAGGAAACTCGGAATTGTAATTTCGCTGAGCGGCTTTACCCGATCGCGCCAGAAGGGGCCGTCATGCTGATGTCGCAGGTATAGAAGGGACCAGGGCGGTGAATCGAAGCGCGGACCCAGCACCTTCTCATCAAGAGAGTAATCCGGCGCACCCGCCCAGCCCTGCGCCATGTCCATATTCAATTCAAATTCGTCGACGTGTGCCATGCCATCCACGTAGTGCACATCATCATGAAAGAGTTCGCCTGTGGCATGGACTGCCACAATCGCTTTCAATCCCGGAGCATGCCGCATCGCCATCTGCAGCGCGGTAAACCCTCCCCACGAGATTCCGAACATGCCAACGTTGCCATTCGACCACGCTTGGTGCGCGAGCCACGCAATGACTTGTTCACCATCCGTTTGTTCTTGCTCTGAATATTCACGCTCCGGCGGTACTCCTTCACTCGCTCCAAACCCTCGTATGTCCACCCGCACGCTCACATACCCGCGGCGCGCAAAGTACGAGTGTTTGGGATAGTCGCCGGCTGCAGTTCCATCGTCTTTGCGATACGGCAGGTATTCGAGCAGGGCAGGGAATTTCTCACCCGGCTTCGCTCCGTCCGGTTTGTAGAGTGTCGCCGCAAGACGCACTCCATCCTTCATCGGGATCCATCCGGTCTCCATGCGCACTCCGTAATCGGCAGGAGATGGCGGATCACTGGCGAGTGCGGACACAGAAATTAAAAGAAAGCAGAGGAATCGGAAGGTGCGTGCCAAAAGGATCTCCGAACGCATCAGTTGACCGGAAGTCAGTCTGTCGTGCCCTGTTCGCGGCGCAGAGCTCGCAAATCGATTCCGAGTTGTTCCGCTTTTTTATACAGGTGGCTCCGCTCAAGGCCAAGTTCTTTTGCTGCCAAGCTCATGTTGTGATGCGTGCGCTTCAGTTCCGCCAATATGACTTCGCGTTCGAAGACTTGTACGCGATCGGCAAGCGCACCTGAGCCAACCATCCCCGGTGCCGAGGCGGTCGCCGAAGTTTTTGGTAATGCCAGTTCTACCGTGGTGAGATCGACTTCTCCCTCCGTCGCCAACAGCATCAACCGCTCCACCATGTTTCGCAGTTCACGAACATTCCCCGGCCACGAATATTTCTGCAGCGCTGTCATCGCATCGTCAGTGAAGGGAACTGGCTTCCATCCGTTTTGCACGCAAACTTGCCCAGAGAAATGCTTCACGAGTGCGGGAATGTCGTCGCGCCTTTCTCTGAGCGGAGGCAAGATTAACGGAAACACGTAGATCCGATGAAACAAATCCTGGCGGAATTTCTCTTCCCGCACGCGGGCTTCGAGATCGCGATGCGTAGCCACTACGACCCGCACGTTAACGCGGATCGGCTTATCCCCGCCGATTCGCTCCACCTCGCCTTCCTCAAGCACGCGCAATAGCTTGGCCTGCATCTGCAGCGGCATATCGCCGATCTCATCGAGGAAAATCGTCCCCTGATCGGCCTGTTCGAACTTTCCAATGTGCTTTGCCGACGCTCCAGTGAACGAGCCTTTCTCATGACCGAAAAGTTCCGACTCAATCAGTTCAGCCGGGACGGCCGCGCAATTAAGAGTTACAAACGGACCACCACTCCGTCCGCTGCGCTCGTGGATCGTGCGCGCAACCAGCTCTTTGCCCGTCCCCGTCTCGCCCAAAACGCATATTCTCGTCTCGCTGGCGGCGACCCGCTCGATCTGGGCCATCACCTTGCGCATCGCCTCCCCCTTCCACACGATTTCGTGTTTGCCCAACCGTTGCCGCAGTTGCTTATTTTCTCTTTCCAGGCGCTGCAGCTTAAGGGCGTTTTCTACAGTCAGTAGACAGCTTGTCTGTCGAGATTGGCTTTCTCGAGAAAATCGAGCGCGCCCAGTCGCGTCGCTTTCACCGCCATTTCAATGTGCGCTTGCCCAGACATCATCACCACTGGCGCAGTTACGCCTTGTTGCTTCAACTCCTCCAGCAACGTGAGCCCGTCCTTCCCGGGCATGACCACGTCCGACAAAATCAAATCGAACGATTGCTCCTTCGCCAGTTCCAATGCGCGGCCGGGATTGTCGCACACGGTAGCCTCATGCCCAGCTAATCGAAAGGCGCGCGAAAGGGAAGCCAATGTGTTGGCTTCGTCGTCAACGATCAAGAGATGTGCTTTGGACGGCAAACTTCCTCCTTACATCGAAATCGTTTCAGGCTTTTCCGAAGTCTTTTTAATCGCGCGCATCGCATCGGGATTTTCTGGTAACTCAATCGTAAACGTCGTTCCGCGCCCAGTTTCGCTGTGCACGCTGATCCTTCCTCCGTGATCGCTGATCACGGATTGTACGATCGCCAGTCCAAGGCCCGTTCCATGCTGCTTGCTCGTATAGTACGGCGTGAATATCCTTTCGCACTCTTCGAGAGTCAGGCCTGATCCAGTATCGGCAATCTCGATCACCACTCCGTTACTGCTGCGGTGAGTCCGCATGGTCAATGTTCCGCCATTCGCCATGGAATCCATCGCATTAAGCACAAGGTTCGAGAATGCCTTGTGCAGCAACTCCGGATCCGCGGCGATTAAGGGAAGACCATCCTCCAGTTGCACAATTTGCGAGATCGACGGGCGGCCCGGCGTTTGCAATTGCGCTTGGAATAGTTGGGCGACGCCGTTAACAACCTCGTTTACGTTTACTGACTGTAGCTGGGGCTGCGGCATCTTTGAGAAATCGCTGAAGCGCCCGATGATCCCTTTCAGATTCGAAATCTCGGCCAGTAGAGTCGTTGAACTTTCGCGGAACACCTCATCGAACTGCTCTGGATATTGTGTCCGAGCGCGAATCAAGTTCTCCACGGTGAGTTGCAGGGGAAAGAGGGGATTCTTCAGTTCGTGCGCCAAGCGCCGCGCCAGTTCGCGCCAGGCGGCAACTCGCTCGGTCTGGACCAGGCGCTCTTTCTGTGTCAGCAACTCCGTAGTCATTCGATTGAAGCTTTCTGCGAGTTGAGCCACCTCATCATGCCCTTGCACGTCCACATGCGAATTCCAGTTGCCGCCCGCTACCTGTTGAGCGGCCGCGGCCAGTTGCTCTACCGGTCGCGTCACACGCGCTGCAATCCAACTGCTGAGCAGGATCGCCAGAATGATTCCACCTGCTCCCACCATCAGCGCCGAATCGCGGATGTGTCGCTTCAACTCGAAGTATTGCCGGCGCGAATTACCGATCAGCAAGACTGCCAGCAGCGGGCGATCCTGTCCCGCCCCATGCAACGGAATTGCGTGAAAGACTTCTGCATCGCCCGGACCGGAAGAGCTCTTCACTCCACCCGTCATCTCCTGGTTGGAATGCCTGACTGCCTCAATCAGCGCCGCCAATCCCTGCGAATCGAGTGACTCATTCGTATCCTTTTTCGGAATTGTTGCACCAATCAATCGATCCGGTGAAAAGCCATCGCTGCGGTTCTCATACAAGAGAATCTGCATTTCCGGCGGAGCGTCCAAGGCAGCCAGGAAAGACTGGTCCAGTCGTCGCCCGCCAATCACGTACAGCGGATGGTCGCCCACCCGTGTCGCCCGCGCCGCAAACATTCCAAGAACACTCGCGTCCGGCAACTCCTCCAATTTCAAGAACGCATTCTGTTGCGTCAGCCCCGAAAGGCTCTGAAATGCGGTCTCGGGATACCCGAACTTCGCCGGTGCCTGCGCTGATGAGAGGATCGTTCCGCGGTCGTCCAACAACTCCAGGAAATCAAGCTGTCGACTCTCGGCCAGCGAGCGTGCGACATCGAATACCTGTGCGGAGTCTGCGGGGGCGCCGTTCAGCGACATCGCCAATTGTGACACTGTGTCCGAAGATGCAATCGCCGCCACTTTCCGTTCTACATCCTCGCCTCGCCGCTGAAACTCCGTTTGAAACTGCTGGACTAAAGCTGCGGTGCGATCGTTCTCAGCTTTTTCGAATGCGTTGCGGGTCAAGATGACGACGAGCCACGAGACTGCGACAACCGACAAGAAAACTGTCAGCGCGAACAAAGCCATCAGCTTTCGTCGGAACGTCATCAGTGAGCAGCCTCCAGCCACGCATCCTGTATGTCCCAGCTTCCATCCGCACGAACTGCCCATCCTCTCAATCGCTCAACGGAAATATAAGAGAGCGGTAAGTGAACCAGCGGGATGACTCGCCTCGAGGCCACGGCGTCTCGCTCCGCCGCATACACATCTTCGATGGCGGCTGATTTGTTCTGTGCGGTTGGGAATCCAGCCTGGCTCAGAAATTCGCCCAGCGCAGTATGCGGATCGGTCGATGCCAATGTGAATCGAGCCAGGTGCACATCGGACGCACCCGTGGCCGTGGGTTGGATCGTCAGTCCCGCATCCCTGGCATTCAGCGCGATGCGCTCCGCCAGCAGTTTTTCGGCGGGATCGTTGCTGTCGTACCCGAGCTTCCAGTTTGGGGCCGCGCGTACCTGATCGCGAAGTTGGCGCGCCTTCACCTTGTCCGAAGAGGTTGAAAAGACGAAAGCATAACCGCTGATTCTATTTGGAAGGATCGTCGCGGCGGGTTGTCCTGCGCCTTGCAGCAAAACATCTCGGATGGAATTTCTTTCCAGGCTCAAGGACAGTGCTTCGCGAAGAGTCTTATCCTCCGCAGAGGATGCGTCCGCGGAAAAAACCAGCGCCAGCAACTCGATTGCGGGCGAAGACGCTATATGGCGCCCGTCAGCAGAGATGCGATGAACCTGCTCCGGCGCGATCTCCGCCAGTTCAATTTTGCCCAGTTGCAGAGCCGTCATCTGATCTCGATAACTTTGTCCCAGCTCGATCTCCAAACCATCGAGAAAAGGACGCCCTCGCCAGCACTCCTCATTTGCCGAAAGCGTCAGCCTGCTGCGAGGCCGCCACTCCGCAACACGAAAGGGCCCGGTCCCGACGGGAGTCCCGCTGTCTCTCTTCGCGATCGAATTTCTCGGCAAGGCCAGTTGAGCCAAAAGTTCGAGCTCAGGCACTGCAGCATCGATCGTGATTGTGTCTGCTGCAGCCGCAACGTTCCAGGTAGGATTCGCAAATCGCAGCGAAGCTGCGACAATCTCCGCGCTGAGGCTGGTTCCATCCTGAAATTTGACGCCTCGCCGCAGACGAAACTGGCAGCGCTGGCCTCCCGGATTCGCCTGCCACGATTCCGCCAGCGAACCTTTCACGCGACCTGAGGAATCGGCAACAACCAGCGTGTCGAAGATTAGCGCCGTCACGCTCCACTGAGTAGATGAGTCTCCATCGCCACGATCGGCAGGATCAAGCGACGACGGTGCAGCGTGCATGGCCACATGCAGCGTGCCTCCGTATTGCGGTCGAGTCTCCGCCTTCACCGCCAGTGCCACCACCAGGAAGCTACTGGCTACAAGACATCGCCACCCGAAATGCTTCATAACCCCCTGTCCCGCGATTCTTCGCAATCGCTACCGCCGTATCGCCCCGGTCTTCCGCCCACAACGCAGTGATCGGCCCGGAAAAATCGATTGCTGCGCTCACCGCCACCGGATCACGGTCGGGAATTTCATAAGCTCGCACCGAATCCGTGGAGCCGTCGCTGGTATTTGTCGCCAATAGCTGCCAGCCCGCCCCGCATCCTGTCTTGACGCTGGCCAAATCGCCGCCCCAGTGCATTTTTTCGACTCGTTCTTGTCCCGAAGCCACGATGTGCACTTGACCGTCAATGCCGACGAAGATCCAAAGCGTGGACTTATCTTGCGGCAATGCGGCTGCCGCGTAAAACGGGCTCACGGACGAAATCGAACCGAGCGGCGGCGTCAAAGCGCCAGAGAAATAATTCCTCGGCGCCGAGAAGAAACCGCTGACAATCGATCCCATCGCAGATATACCTGCATTCAAAGGCCATGGATCATCCGCCTCCCGGCAATTCAGCGCGATAGGCGTTCCGGCGGAAGTCCTGCATAAAACACCCGGCAGATAAACGTCCAGGAGATGGTCCCTGCCTCGGGACATCCGCGCGCGCAAATCTCGCGGCCACGGCTTGCTATGCGCGATCTCGATGGCCTGCTCTTTCTGCCAGCTTCCGTTCGTCCGGCGATAAAACGTAAGCGTTTCAGAACCGAGCACGGCGAGCCGAGTGGGACCGCCGCTCTCTTCCAGAACTGCCACATCGAGAATTGGATCGAGTTGCGTCCACAGAAGAGTCTTTGTCAGGCTCAGCGGCACGGATTCATGTGCCGCAACGTCTCCTGCGGGCCGAGGTGTCGACACCATCACAACCGACAGTTCAGCCGCGCTCGTCCGTATTTGCGCCACCCAAACATAGTTCTCCGCATTTTCCGACAGGGAGATTGTGACAGTAGTGGACTGCTCGCCCCCTGCGATGTGGACGCCGGCGCTCTCTATCGCGCCCCGCATTCCATTCTGAATGATTTCGCTTTCTCGCCTGCCGATGGAAGACCGGTTCTCGAAACTCAAGGCAACGGGGCCCCTGCCTGTGATCGAGAAAATCTTGCGCGAGAGTTGTTGTTCCGGGGTGCTCCAGTCGGCCGCGCCCGCGGCCAGGGCAACGCCGACGATCCACAACGTCAAGAAACCGGCCGCGCGGTGCCGGCGGAGGGAGCGCTGAACGAGGCTCGCGAAGCTCAAAGTTGCGTTCGGAATGGCCAAATTATAGTCGCAGTCCACCAAGTCACGACCCCGCCGCTCTGTACTCTTTGGACACCACGTCCGCCTCAGACACCCACCCCCAAACTACCGCTTCTGCTCCGCTTTCACCGCCGCCACCTGCTGTGAAAAGAACAGGCGAAAGACTTGGCCGAAGATCAACTCTTCCGCCAACAGCGCGATTGCCAAAGAAAAGATCATGCCTCCTACCACCGCCATGAAAGTCATTGCCATCTGCATACTGTCCTCATTTCCGGGAACGTTCGTTCCACGCCAGTATGGTTGCATCCAGCAATCCAAGGTTTAAGTCTTTGAATCTAATAATGTTATGCCAGGAGAAAGGGACAGGCGGAGTGTGTCCAGAAACACGGTTGTGGCTGCCGGGACACACTCTCAGGCTCTGAAATTGAACTGGTTTGCGAAGGGCGTGAACGGAAAAGCTGACGGCGGGCTCAAAAGAAGAAAAGCACACTCGACGGGCGATTCGCCTTCAAGCGCCCGGCCGCTGCCGTCTGGGGTAACGGCTTGTGGGGTTCTGTGGGTGCGGCCGGGCGATCCTATGACTAGAAGGCCTACATCAATTGTGCTTATTTAAGTCCTATCGGAAGTGTATTTCCGTGATCCACGTCACACCTGCGCGTGATTTGCCTCCGTCGGAAATTGCACCGAAAGCTGTGCATCCACGCCCA
This sequence comes from uncultured Acidobacteriota bacterium, assembly GCA_963819455.1. Lineage (GTDB taxonomy): Bacteria > Acidobacteriota > Terriglobia > Terriglobales > Acidobacteriaceae > Sulfotelmatobacter. The sequence continues at coordinate 484,286 of CAWFWF010000001.1, read as the reverse complement.
CCCGCATGGCCCCAAGATCGAGCACAGCACGCTGTGACCCCGATCACCGATTGCCCCGCTGATCCCTCTTAGACTCGTGCTGAGCTCGTCCATGGGCTCACTTCATCCAGTGGAGATCGATTCATCATGGCCTACGTTATCAACGATTCCTGTATCAAAGATTCTCTTTGCGTCGAAGTTTGCCCCACCGATTGCATCCATCCCAAGCAGGACGAGCCCGCTTTCGAAACCTCGACCCAAATGTATGTCGATCCTGAGGGCTGCATAGACTGCGGAGCCTGCGTCCCGGCCTGCACCTCCGACGCGATTCACGCGCTCGATGACGTTCCCGACGACAAGAAGGAATTCATCGAAAAGAATGCGGCTTACTTTAAGCAATAGCTCGCGAAAACAACGATTCGCAAAACATGATTCGCAGCGGTCACGACCGCCAGCGTCACAATCTCCGGACGGCCGTGCAAGGTAAACCAGCCGATCCGGCCTCCGGAGATCGTTTCCATCCGCGTTGACTTCCCACCAACGGCCTTCTATCGTTGCCGCGATGAATTTCGTCAAGGCGACTCGCCAGTTCGAAGACTGGCTGGGGCACCGCACCGACCTGGTCAAGCAGGATCTCCGCACCAAGCATGCCAGCATGAAGGCTGGAGTCTTCCCCTTCCTCCGCGCCACGTATTACCGCTGGGCCCAGATCTGGCCGCAAGTTTGTCCTGACCTCGCGAAAGCTCCCCAGGTGCTGGCGGTTGGCGACCTTCACGTAGAAAATTTCGGCACATGGCGCGATGTGGAAGGCCGTCTGATCTGGGGAGTCAATGATTTCGACGAATGCCACCCGCTCGCTTATGCCAACGATCTGGTGCGCATTGCCGTAAGCGCGCACCTCGCTGTCGAGGCCGGGCATCTTCCCCTCAAGAAAAAGGATATTTGCGACGCGCTCCTCGTCGGATATCGCGACGGACTTCATGCCAATGGATTGCCCTTCGTTCTCGGCGAAAGGAATGAATGGTTGCGCCAGATTGCCGAGAGCAAACTGCGCGATCCCATCCATTTCTGGGCCAAGATCGACGCCTTACCCACGGTGAGAGGTCGCGTACCATCAAGCGCCACCGATGCCATCGAGCGCCTCCTACCTACTCGCAAGCTGACGTACCGCCTAGCCAAAAGAGTGGCTGGCCTCGGAAGTCTTGGTCACGCCCGCTACGTAGCCATCGCCGATTGGAACGGTGGGAGGATCGCTCGCGAGGCGAAGGCCCTCGTCCATTCGGCATGCTGCTGGGCAGGTGCCCATAAAGAATCCTGCGGAATTATGTATGAAACTTTGCTGGAGGAGGCGGTTCGCTGCCCCGACCCGTTCGTTCGGTTACGAGGCCGCTGGATCGTTCGCCGCCTCAGTCCGCATTGTTCACGGATTGAGATCGCCACCTTGCAGGCCCAGGGCGAAGAACTGCGCTTGCTGTGTGCCATGGGATGGGAAACCGCGAACATCCACTTGGGAACCAAGGGTGCTCAAAAGAAAGTTGTGGCCCACGTGCAGCGCCAAAAAGCAAAGTGGCTGCACGGCGCCACCGAACAAATGCTGAATGCCGTTCGTCAGGACTGGAAAGTCTGGGAAAGAGAAGGTTACGTGTAGCCAGCCGAGGGCCAGAACAGCTCAAGCACTCTTTAACCGGTCAGAGGTGGCGGCAGAACTCAAAACTGGACGAGGCAATGGCGTCAGAGCGACTCCCATGTTCCGGTCGTAAACCAAGCTCCAATGACCGGCGCAGTCGTTGCACAGCCAGTAATGTTCCACCAGGCGCTGCTGTCGACGCGCGCGAACGAATGGCGGCGCGAGCGATTCGCCCGGTTCTCTCGTCCGATCCGTCTCAACCAGGAAAAGCTTCCCATCCCGCAACCGCAGGAAGGGCTTCGAGCATTGCGGATTGGCACATCGACTCAACATAAATTCACCTTACTGTTGCCTCGGTCGTTCAGGGCGAGCCCTTCGAGGATTCCTGAAGGCAAGCACTCGGCCTGCCACAATGGTCTTAGATGCTATTTGGGGATTTTTCGACGCAGTCGGCGAACTGGGATCGGAGTTAATTTCCGATCGTGCCGACGATTCGGCAACGCTGCCGAAGTGCCGTCGATCATGACCTGCAGTGCTTCAGAAATTCTCTACCGACAATCGTAAACAAATTCTTTGTGGTCTTGCACCGGGAAATTTCAATATCACCCATCGGAAAAGCGGCTGCGGGACACATAGTTGAGAAGGGCGAAGAGTGAAAGCGCGCACCGAACTGCGGAAACTTCTGATGTATTTCGCAACCAAATCGGCGAATTCGAAAATATCGCCACGAAAGCCGTAGTATCTCAAAGCAACGAAAATGTCTCGGTGCAATAAAGACGACCACAGGCGAATTTTCGCGCATGGAAAAAACAGCTGGAGTTTTCTGACGAGGCGACTCAACATTTCCCAAAGCGGGAACTCTTGACGACGACGATGCACTTCCCAAATCAGAATCGAATCGTGCGCACAGCCCGCTTTCCCAACCTCCGCGCGCTGGCTTGGGCGGGAGATGTCCTCTATGCGTCCAAGGGTTACGATCTCCTCCGCACCAAAATTACTTCAAATATTGAGAGCGTTTCGTGGGAGCACGTCGCCCGATTTCATCCAGCTTTCACCAGGGTTCTTTCCTCATCTACCCGTTTGACCTCGCGTCTTTTCCGCGACGGCTTCCATGCTCTGGCGGCGCTTCCTGACGGAGGTTTCGTCGGCGCCGTGCCCGGAGCGATCGTCACACTCCGCCCACCCCAAACGGAATTTTTAGTAAGTCACCGGATCACAAGGGGTACGCGTCCGCTGCACATCACCGCAGTTCCCGGCGGCGCGATTTACTGGGGAGAATACTTCGACAATGCTTCCCGCGACGTAGTTCACATCTATGGATCTCAAGACGGTGGCTCGACTTGGAGTGTCGCCTATACCTTCGCCAAGGGAGCTATCCGTCACGTCCACAACATCGTTCACGATCCATGGGCAAACTGTCTCTGGGTTCTGACAGGAGATTACGGGGACGAATGCCGCATCCTCCGCGCCGCCTGCGACTTCAGTCGCGTCGAGACAGTGCTTCAAGGAAAGCAACAAGCGAGAGCTGTCGCCGCCATTCCAACCGAACAGGGCCTCTATTTTTCCTCAGACACACCGCTGGAATCTAACTTCATCTATTGTGTCGACCGGAATGACACAATCTCCCAACGTTCGGTTCTGAGCAGTTCATCAATTTATGGATGCCGGGTTGGCAGCAACCTTTTCTTCTCTACGATGGTTGAACCCAGCGACGTAAATCGCGATCCAAGCGTGCGCGTCTATCACGCAAATCTGCCCGAGGCCGAAGTATGGAAGCCGGTCCTCGAGTGGCCAAAAGACTTCTGGTCGATGAAGTACTTTCAATACGGCAATGCGTTTTTCCCCGACGGCAACAACGCGACATCCTGCCTGGCCTTGACCACCGTTGCCGTGCGGACCGACGACATGGCTACATCGCTCTACTCGACGTAAGATGGAAGCGTAGCGCGCGGCGTCTCGCCCCCACTTCTTGCCGAAGCAATCGGTCGTTACCTCCTGACGCGTGCCCAGCCTCAGCTAGGTAGTGGTTCAATTTGAATTGCTTTGCGCTCTCGGTGGCATTTCTTCGCGCCCTCCGCGGTCAAATTGTTTTGTTTTCAGCCAAAGGCCAAAAATCGCAGGAAAGGCTGCAGAGGTCGCGGACGACATGGCTACATCCCTCTACTCAACGTAAGATAGAAGCGTAGCGCCAGCGTCCCGCCGGCCGTCGTGGCGGCGTCTCGCCGCCACTTTTTGCAGAGACAACCGGTCGCTACCTCCTACGCGTGCCCAGCCTCAGCTACTATCGCCGCATCTTCAGCGCCTATCTCGTCGGCGGCAAAAGCCATCTCACGTTTTGGCATGAAACGCCTGCGGAGAATCCCAACGCCCCGCTCACCGAACTCGGCGAGTACTACATGCCCTTCACCGAGAAGGCGGATTATCAAGGCGCATACGACTCCACGGGCATCCCGCAACTCGACTATCACGGACACATCGGCTTGCAGTACAACCCCATCGCCATCGCGCAATTTGGTCTGGGAAACTACAGCCTGTGGAAGCGCAGCGGCGATCCCTCTCGCCGCCAGAAATACTTGCTTGTCGCCGATTGGCTCTGCTCTCATCTCGAGCAAAATGCCGCAGGGCTCCATGTCTGGAATCACCACTTCGATTGGGAATACCGCGACACGCTGAAAGCTCCATGGTATTCGGCGTTGGCGCAGGGGCAGGGAATTTCGCTTCTTGTCCGGGCGCACAAAGAATCAGGAGACACGCGCTATATCGACGCAGCGAAACTGGCATTCGCCTGTTTTCATAACGCCATCGAAAACGGCGGCGTTGCCTTCACCGACGAATCCGGAGATTTGTGGTTTGAGGAGTACATCGTTTCTCCACCCACGCACATCTTGAACGGATTTATCTGGGCTCTGTGGGGAATTTACGACTACTACCTTGCGACTCTGCATCCCGCGCCCAAAGAACTTTTCTCGCTGGGCGTCCGAACGCTGCTCCACAATCTGGATCGCTACGACCTCGGCTTCTGGTCGCTTTACGAGCAGTCAGGCACGCGCCTGCCCATGGTCGCGAGCCCGTTCTATCACCGGCTGCATATCGTGCAGTTGCGAGTCATGCACCGTCTGACGGGAGAGCCTCTATTTGCGCAGGTCGCCGATCGATGGGAAGGGTATACGCTTAGCCGCAGTAATCGCACCCGAGCCCTGTGCTACAAGAGTGCCTTCAAACTCTGTTACTACTAGAGTCGCGTGAAGATCCTCTACGTCTCCCAATATTTTCCGCCAGAGATGGGCGCGCCTTCTGCTCGCGCCTCTGAACTTGCCCACCACTGGGCGAATTCGGGTCATGGGGTCTCCGTGCTCACGGGATTCCCCAATCATCCAACAGGAATCGTTCCAGTCGAATGGCGCGGACGGCTGAAGCGATTGATCTACCGCGAGAAATTTGGCCAAGTCGACGTCTTCCGCACTTGGCTCTGGCCTCTTCCCAACCGAAAAGCCCACGAGCGCATGCGCAACTACGCGTCATTCTTTCTCTCAGCCGCCCTGCGCGGCATGTTCCTGCCCCGCCCGGACGTCATCATTGCCTCATCGCCGCAGTTGCTCGTCGGACTTTCCGGCTGGTGGATTTCTTTTTCCCGCCAAATCCCCTTCATTTTCGAAGTTCGCGATCTCTGGCCGGAATCTCTCGTTGCCGTCGGCGCTGGGTCTGAGGACTCGATGCTGCACAAGATTCTAGGGTCGATCGCCGGATTCTTATACGAGCGAGCCAACCTGATTGCCGTCGTCACCCCGGCATTTAAAGATCACCTGATTAAGTACTGGCATGTTCCGGAAGAGAAAATTGCGGTCGTCGAGAACGGCGTCGAGACGAATCTGTTCGCGCCGTCGTCCGCCGACGCACGCCGCCAAATGCGCAGAGAACTAGAAGCTGAGTCCAAGTTCCTCATCTGTTATGTCGGTACGATGGGGATGGCTCACGGTCTCGAAACCCTGCTCGCAGCCGCAGAAAAATTGCAGACCCAAAATCCGGAAGTCCAATTTCTGCTCATCGGTGAGGGCGCTGAAAAAGAACGGATCAAGACTCAGGCCGTGTCTCTCGGTCTCAAGAACGTAAAATTCCTGGATCAGCAGCCCCGCGAGAAAATCCCATCCTATATTTCTGCATCCGACGCCTGCCTGGTTCTGTTAAAGAAAACCGACGTTTTCAAAACCGTCATTCCCACCAAGATGCTCGAGTTCATGTCGTGCGCGCGGCCAGTAATTCTGGGCGTGGAAGGTCAAGCTCAGCAGATCGTAGAAGAAGCGGGATCCGGCCTCATCATCGAACCCGAAAACGCCGAACCGTTGGCTCAAGCAATTCAGAAACTCTTGGCAGATCGCGCACTCGGGGAGTCACTGGGGAGAAACGGCAGGGAATACATCCTGAAGAATTTCTCGCGGGATCGAACGGCAGAAAAATATGGCGACGCGATCGAGAAGCTTTTACTACATCCAGATCACGGATGAACCGTGTAGATCGTGAGCGCCGTCGCTACGCTCATCGCTGCTTCAAACGTCCTGCCTGCCATCACTTTTCCACCGCTCACCGGTATGAAAAGAATGTCATCCGCCTGCAGCGTAACGTCCGGCACCTTGGCCTCTAGCATTTTCTTGATTTCAACCTTGGTCTCAGACATGCCGGTCGCGCTTTTGTGAAGGATGCGCGCAGCGCTCAACTTCGCGGTACGGTTGGTACCGCCAGCCAGGGCCAAGGCCTGCAAAACGGTCAGCGATCCATTGTCCACCAACAATCCGGCGGGCCGTCCTACATCTCCAACCACATAAATGATCGGAGCCCGGGGCACCGTAATGGTGTCCCCCGGCTCAATGTCGATGTTCCCGCTGGTGTCGTCTGCCAGGTTGCGCGGAAGCTCGATTCGGATCGGCTCCGGGTGATTGCGGCGAATGATCGCGATCTTGCGGGATGCGGCAGCGTTGAATCCCCCCGCTTGCGAGATCACTGCATAAAGCTTGTGATCCGCCGTATCTGGATAAATTCCGGGCTTGGTGACCTCTCCAAGAATGGTCACGCCCTGCGAGGCGGCGTCGTCCACAAAAATCGTGACATGCGGACTGCGAACGAAGCCCCCATCCGACAGCCGCTTTTGGATCAGGCTTTGTGCTTCTTCCTGTGTGAGGCCGTCCACATGAACGTAGTCGACCAGCGGCAGGTAAATATCTCCCGCATTGCTGATACGAACCTTGCTGCTCAGTTCTGGGACGTTATAAACGCTCACTTCAATCAGATCGCCCGGGCCCAGCCGCATCGTCGTCGACTGATCGGGCACGTCCTTCACCGCAGGCTTTGCGGATTGTCCCGACGCACTCACGGCGGCCTCCGAGATCGGCTGACCTGCCGGCATTTCTGTCGGAGCTTGGGCCTCGGGCTTGGTCGCCTCTGGACTGGAGGGCTGTTGTGCAGAGGCAATGCCCACTGCCATCGCAAATGCGACGACAAGAAGAACGCGGCCACGGCGTACTCGACCCGTGTTGCCCGTCATCATGGAAAGGCCTCTAAACATATGGTGGATAAGCTGAAGTCTACCACGGCATACCGGGTCAGACCCTAGCGATTCCTGCCCTCCCGGGTTAGATTTCCACAGGTTTTTTCCGCCCTATAGATTGAAGTGTCTTCCTCGTTACTGGTAGATTTCTTGCACACGTCTACCAGGAATCTTTTCATTAACTACTAACGGCGGAACGTCGCTGCCATACTGCGTCTAGATAGACAGAACGTTAGCCCACACTTGTAGGACGAGGTGGCGTAGTTGACCGTCATTTGCTTGGGATTGTTTTTCGCGGCTCTGTTCTTCTCGTTCGTACTGACGCGGTACGTTCGTGACTTCGCGAATCGTCACGGATGGGTGGCTGTTCCCACCCAGGAACGCCATCTCCATTCGACGCCGCTCCCTCGTCTCGGGGGCGTGGCGATCTTCCTAAGCTTTTGCGCTTGCATGGGGATCGTCGCCATCTGGGCCGCCCGCAGTCCCTACTTTCACTCGCACGTTCCCCTCGGAAAGATGGTCACAATCCTGGTCCCTGCCGGGCTGATCTTCCTACTTGGCGTGTACGACGATCTTCGCGGACTGGGCCCGTACGTGAAATTTGCGGTGCAGGGAGTTGCGGCGTCGATGCTCTACGCCGGCGGCCTTCGGATCGTCAACATCCCCGTTATCTTCGGAGACCGGCCACTCCCCTGGTTCGTCGGCCTGGCTTTCACCATTGCCTGGGTTCTGGCTATCACCAACGCCTTCAACCTGATTGACGGACTCGATGGCTTGGCGGCTGGATCCGCTCTTTTCTCCGCCATGGTCGCCTTCGTGGTAGCCCTGCTGAATGGTCAGCCAGTCGTTGAACTGATGACCATCGCTCTGGCGGGCTCGATTCTCGGATTTCTCCGCTTCAACTTTAATCCCGCCACCATCTTTTTAGGCGATTCCGGCAGCCTGTTCATCGGCTTCCTCTTGAGTGCGATGGCATTGTTAGGCGCGCAAAAAGCGCCCACAATCGTGGCCGTTGCCATTCCCATCGTCTCCTTCGGATTGCCAATTCTGGAAACGGTTCTCTCGGTAATCCGCCGCCTGATCAGCGGACGTCCCGTCTTTACCGCCGACCGGGAACACATCCACCACAAGCTTCTTCAGCATGGGATGACGCACCGCCAAGTCGTCATTCTTCTCTACGGCGTCTCAGCAGTCTTCGCGATGTTGAGCCTGTTCCTGCTCTGGCCGACCGGAAGTTCCCTGGGATTGGTCCTCGCAGTCTTAGGCGTAGGCGTGTGGATCGGCGTACAGCATCTGGGCTATCTCGAGTTTGGAGAACTGGCGCGCGTCGCGCACCGAACCCTCGACCAGCCTCAGATCTTCGTCAACAATCTCGCCATCCGGCGCGCCACCGAAGAACTGAAAGTCGTGCGCGACTATGACCAGGTGCTTCGTGTGCTGGCCGCCGCGTTCGGCAGCAATGATTTCGACAGCTTCGATCTCAAACTCGACGACATTCCCGGCGAATTCCATCCCTTCGATGCCGTCAATTCCTCGCTCGTCCGCCGCAGCGGCACAGTGTTTCGCTGGACGAAGCCCGGAAGCTCCGCGAATCTCGACACTTCAGCGGTCTGGACTATCGCCCTAGATTTGCTGAGTTCCTCGAATCGTCATTGTGGCACCTTGAGAGTGCATCGGCTTTACTCCCGCCGGAATCTTCAGCTCGACGTCAACCTCCTGACCTCGGAATTTCCAACCACACTTGCAGACGCTCTCGATCGCACTCTCGCCCACTCTGCGCAAGTCATCCCGCTCCGCGAACAGCCCTCTTCATTGATCATCGCCCAGGCCGGATAGCCGCCGGGCGTCCGCGGAAGAACCATTTACAATTCGGTGACTTCGAACTCACGCATGCACGTTCTCCACGTTGTCGGTGCTCGTCCGAATTTCATGAAAGCGGCGCCCGTCCTGCGCGCGTTGTCGGCAAACTCCGGCGTCCGGCAATCTCTTGTGCATACGGGCCAGCACTATGACGCGGCGATGTCCGACATTTTCTTCCGACAGTTAGAGATGCCACAGCCGGATTGCAATCTTGATGTCGGTTCCGGAACTCACGCCCAGCAGACCGCCGCTGTCATCGCCGCAATCGAGCCCGTGCTGCTCGATCGCAAGCCGGACATTGTTCTCGTTTACGGGGACGTAAACTCCACCGTCGCGGCCGCGCTTGTCAGTTCCAAGCTCGGCATTCGCATCGGACACGTCGAAGCTGGATTGCGATCGCGTGATCGCACCATGCCGGAAGAAATCAACCGCCTCGTCACGGATCAACTCTCCGATCTGCTATTCACGCCCTCAATCGACGGAGACGAAAATCTGCTTCGAGAGGGAATCGACGCCGTGAAGATTCATCGCGTCGGTAACGTGATGATCGACACCCTGGTTCATCAACTCCCGCACGCCGAGCGCGAATTCCCTCACACGACCGACGCTCCTTACGCTCTCATCACTCTTCACCGCCCATCGAATGTCGACGACCTCGATTGGCTCCGCGATCTTATCGCCGCATTGCAGGACCTGAGCAGCCAACTACGAATTGTTTTCCCGGTCCATCCTCGGACGCGCCAGCGTCTTGAATCATTAGGCTTGTCATCAGCGATGAATCGTCTCCATTTGACGGAGCCTGTTTCCTATCGAGAGTTTCTATCGCTGCAACGGCACGCCGAGTTCGTCATCACCGACTCCGGTGGCGTGCAAGAGGAAACCTCCATACTGGGCGTGCCCTGTTTCACCATTCGCGAGAATACAGAGCGCCCAATCACGGTAACGCTGGGAACCAATCATTTGCTGGGACGAGACATCGGAAAGCTCCGCGCTGCCGCGAAAAAGCTTCTTGAGGAAAACGCACGAAAGGGAACGGCGCGGAAGAGTCTGGAAGCGGTTGTCAGCGGCACTGCTCTGCGCCCCATCCCGCTCTGGGATGGGCACGCAGCCGAGCGCATCGCACAAGTACTTCTACGGACTTAAGCCCGGATGGTCGACGAGAAAGATTCGTTACTACTGCAGCTTCGCGCTGGCGTAGGAGTTGATTTCGCAGTTCAGGCAAACTTCTTCAAAAGCAGGAGCAGTCCATTGCATGATGATTCTCCCCAGCGGTCCTGGTTGGACCGTATTTATCCTGCCCAGAATAACCAACCTGCCTGCCGAAATCAATGGCCCGAATGTGAAATAAATCCTGGCGGACTGCGAATGGTTTCAGCATCTCGCCGCCTCCAACCATGCAGAAATCTGCACACTTTCCCCATGCAATGATCGAGTTCCGCCCACTTTTCCACATGTGGTACCTGTTCCGTTACTTTTGTGCTATTCGCCTTCTATTTACCTTCGACAGCACCGCAAAAGAAGCGAGGAAAACCCGCAAACATGTTTGGCAAGACTGTATACGGCACGACTTTCAAAGACGTTAATTTTGTCCCACTGCAGTCCGCTACATTTTGCATTCAATGTGAGCTCATCAGCACCGGCAACAAGCCATACTGCCTCGCCTGCGGAAATCCGTCTTTGTTGAGCCTGTCCCGAGTTCTTGGCGGCACACTTCTAAACCAGCAAACCGCCCACCTGATCACCGATTGCGAACTCAACAATCTGGTTCGCGACCTTCTGCGCACGGTCCCCGATCCCGACCGGATGAATGTCGCCGATCAATCACGCATGCCAGCGCTGCTGCAGCGCAGCCAGCTCCGTGTGGCCAATGCCGCTCATCCGGTTTCTGGTTTTCATGCAGTATCGGTCGATGAGTCCGAGATTCATCCCGCGGAACTCGACCTTGAACCCGCCATCAGCGCGATCACCGAGCGCGCGCAGCATTTGACCGGAGCCACGGGTGCAGCGATCGCCCTTCGCGCCGGGGACGAGATCGTATGTCGCGCCCGCGCCGGCCGCACTGCTCCCGATCTTGGTGTGCGTCTCCAGACCGACGCCGGCATTTCCGCCGAGGCCGTACGCTCCGGCGAAATCATGCTGTGTCACGATGCCGAACGAAATCCGCGCGTTGATCTTGCCAGCTGCCGCCGCTTGGGAGTTCGTTCCATCCTCGTCTCACCCCTGCGTCACTTCCGGCGGACACTGGGTGTATTCGAAGTTCTTTCGTCATCCCCTGGAGCCTTTGACGACAGCGACGTCGCTACCATGCAACTCCTCTCCGGCATGATGGTCGCGGCGATTTCGCGCATCTCCAGCCTGCAAAAAGCAGAAGTTCTTCGCCGCGCCGGATAGCCTCCGCCCCGCTTTCCCGGTACCGGTTCCGCCATGCCCTAATCATTTATGTGAATTTCTCTGCGGCCTCGGCGGCGTTTCTCTGCGGCCTCCGCGGTTGAAAGGTTTTGTCTTGCCGCAAGCAAGGGCAAGAACCGCAAAGTCCGCCGTTGGCGCTGTACTTTTGAATTTCTCTGCGGCCTCGGCGGCGTTTCTCTGTGCCCTCCGCGGTTAAACGGTTTTGCTTTGCCGCAGTCGCGAAGCAAGATTCAAACTGAGCTACGCATTCGTTGCTGACTTTTTGCGTTTCCGCGCTAATATGTAGGCAAGTGCTGGGCCCTCTTTTCATGGCTGCTACAAATTTGACGTCGCCCCTGAGTACACCAAATCGACGCCGCCGCGTGCGGCATAAAATCCAGACGCCCGCTTACGCAAGTTTCACCACCGAATCCAAAGGTTCCATGCTCGAACTCCATGAAATTGTGGACGTCAGCGAGGAAGGAATTGCGATTCAGTGCCAGTCACCATTGAAGGTCGATGCGCGCGTGGATTTATGTTTGGATCTTGCCGACTGTCCCGACCACATCTTTACGACGGGTCAAGTGGTGTGGACGAATGAGTCTGGCCGCGCCGGACTTCGCTTCTCCGAACTCCCGGCGGATTCGTTATCGCGCCTGCGCGAGTGGCTTTTCGTGAACGTGATGGCCGGCATCGCGAACAGCGAAGTCGATGTTTCGTCTTTTTCGAGTTCACAAGAAGGCAAAGATGTCCGCCCAAACTACACGGATACTCTGGCGGCCGTCACAGTGGCACAACGCCAGGTGGAAGCGCTTGGCTCAGACCTCACGGCTGCGTTGCAGCTGATCGCAGAACGAGCACAAACTCTAGTGCGCGCCTCCGGTGCTGCGATTGCCCTCTCGGATGCAACTCCTGACTCGATGATATGCCGCGCCAGCGCCGGCACAGATGCGCCTCCCATCGGCGCTCGCCTTCAGGTCGGATCGGGATTCTCCGGAGAGTGCGTCAAGAGTGGATTGCTTTTGCGTTGCGACGATACCGAACTGGACGCGCGCGTGGACCGCGAAAGCTGCCGCGCACTAGGTATTCGATCAATCCTTGCTGCGCCGGTTCGAGCCGACGGAAAATCAATCGGATTGGTCGAAGCTTTCTCGCGAGAACCCGATGCCTTCTCCCCTGCCGACGGAAGGGTCTTGCAGCGATTTGCTGAAACCATTCTTGCCGCGGTCAACCGCGCCGCGCGCTCCGAGGATTTGAATACGATCGGAGAAACGCCCGAAAAGGCATTCACTCCGCCCCAAGGCAGCGTGCTGTTTCGCGAAAGCGGAAGAACAAGAGAAAGAAAACAAGAAAGCCGAGCCCGAGGAAGAGGGTCCGGATGGGATAACCTTGCCGCGGTCTCAACTCATCATCCTCGCGTTTCTGGCTGGTTCCATCTTCATGGCTCTCGGATATCACCTCGCTCCCTGGATTCAGAGCGACGCCGGGCCCTGGATCAAGGCGAAGATTCACTCGAACGAACACGCCCACCTCACAACTGTTCTTGCTTCCACCGAAGCGCCGAAGCCGGAGGGCACACCGGCTGCGCCCGTACCTTCGGTCGAAACCGCGAGCCTCGACCAGTTGCGGCAGATGGCCGTTCGAGGCGACGCCGTCGCCGAGAATGCCCTCGGCTTGCGTTATGCAACCGGCGACGGAGTGAACCTGAGCGAAAGTGCGGCGGTGGAATGGTTCATCAAGGCTGCAGAACAGGGTTACGTCCCCGCGCAATCGAAGTTGGGCTCCATTTATTTCAGCGGCCGCGGAGTCCCGCAGGACACGACTCGCGCCTACTTCTGGATGGTCGTAGCGCGCCTCAGTGGCGATGACGCAAGCAAGACGCTTTCACCCTTTGTCCGAGCGCGGCTCACGCGTCCACAGGTCAATGCCATCGAACTAGACGCCGACAAATGGCTACAGCAACATCACCCGAACCAGAAGCCGGCAGCGGGACAGCCCAAGAGCCGATCTTAAAGCGTAACGGTACCGCATTTGTTTAGTGATTTTCCGTGTCCACCCTGCGTGACATCCTCGATCGGAAAGTCCGCGAAGCCGATCCCTCTCTTTACAAAAAATTGGAAAATGATCGCCTCCGCTGTTTCTCCTGCGGGCACGAGTGTCCGATTCCTGAAGGGCAGGCGGGAGTTTGCAAGGTGCGATTCAATCGCGGCGGAAAGCTCTACGTACCCTGGGGATACGCCGCTGGCTTGCAATGTGACCCCATCGAGAAGAAGCCGTTCTTCCATGCCCATCCCGGAGCGCTCGCCTACAGTTTTGGCATGCTCGGTTGCGATCTGCATTGCGGCTACTGTCAGAACTGGGTGACCTCGCAGGCGCTGCGCGATCCCAACGCGGTTTCGCCACCCCATGACATCTCAGCCAAAGACATGGTCCGTGATGCTCTTGATCAAGGTGCAAAGGTTCTCGTCAGCACATACAACGAGCCGCTAATCACCAGCGAGTGGGCAGTCGAGGTTTTCAAAGAGGCTAGATCTGCCGGGCTTATCACGGGATTCGTTTCCAACGGCAACGGGACTCCGCAGGTTCTCGAGTACCTGCGTCCACACCTGGATTTATATAAAGTCGATCTCAAGAGCTTCGACGACCGCCACTATCACGAACTTGGCGGCCGCATCGGTCCCATCCTCGACAGCATTCGCCGCATTCATGCGATGGGATTGTGGCTCGAAATTGTGACGCTGCTGATTCCGGGATTCAACGACTCCGACGATGAACTTCATCGACTGACACAATTCATTGCCAGCGTATCGCCCGATATCCCGTGGCATGTGACCGCCTTCCATGCGGACTACAAGATGACCGCGCAGCGCAACACCACGCCAGAGGATCTCCTGCGGGCCGCCGCGATCGGGGAACAAGCGGGACTTCGTTACATCTATGCCGGGAACCTGCCAGGCAGCGTCGGTCAATACGAAAATACCCGCTGTCCGCAATGTGCCGAGACCCTGATTCGCCGCTACGGATATTTCATCGAGGACTATCGCCTGACCCCCGAAGGGCGCTGCCCACACTGCTCATGCCAGATCCCCGGCCGCTGGTCGTCCCGATTCGACGGCCAGATTTCGTCTCATCCTTTCCTGCCGCACAATCGCTCGCGTTTGTTTACAATCACAAATCGTTAAATCATGAGCGTGCCAAAAGAATCTATGTGGGAACAGCCGCCATCGGCTGTTCGCCCGGCGGAGCCGGGCAGGCTCTTTCCTACGAAATTTCCTCGCGTCTTAATGGCTGTCTTTGCCGCGGCCCTCCTCCTTTCTTCCTGCTCTCCGCGCGACTTCCTCACTCGCCGTCTCGCCACCGACCTCATCACCTCGTCCGAAGCATTCAATCTGCAGCAGCAATTTGTGCTGCGCACCGGTGTCCTGTCGAACAAGGACTATCTCTCCCCGGAATACCTCGTTCTTCAACATCACGGTTGGATCTCCGCCAGCACCGTCGCCTGCTCACCCGGACTAACTCCTCCGCCTTGCTGGGACGTTCTCTTAACACCCGCTGGAGTTGATACGGTTCGTCCTCTCTTACCCGCCGATGAAGGCGAGAAGGTCTCGTCTCTTCCGATTCCCGTGGCCAAGAGGGAACTGGTCGCAGTCATTGGAGTGAGCAAACAGGGAAACACAGCCGACGTCGAGTTCACCTGGAAATGGAATCCGCTCAACGAAGTGGGAGCGGCCCTATACTCCGGCGAACTCCACTACAAATCGACCGTCGGCTTCCGTCAATACGACGACGGATGGCGCATGGTGCAAAGCGCTCCTCGTTCCGGCCAGTCACTCGACGACGCCCTAAAAAACGCTGAGCCCACGTCGTGACCGCGCCTCACCCTCCGTCCTGGATTCTGTCTGTCTTGCGATGGCTTACTCCGCGCCGCCTCCAAGCTCAAGCCATCGTCCTCGCGCTCTGTCTCTGGGGAGTCGCCGCCGTGGATTTCGCCACGCCCGGCCCACTCGATCGCGCAGGAAATATCAAATTCCACGACTTCCTCCCGATTTATGTCGCCGGGCGCTTAGCAGTGGACGATCGAGCACTCCAGCTTTACGATCAGAAGATTGCCGCCGACGAGAGGCAATCGATCGTCGGCGAGCCATTGAATGTCCGTCTTCCGTTTCTTTACGGCCCTCAGGTCGCACTGTTTTTCGCGCCCTTCGCGCGCCTGTCATTCACTGCGGCAGCGCGCATCTGGACCGCTCTGAGCCTGCTGATCTATTTCGCATGCATCCACGCAGTGTGGTGCAGATGTCCGAACCTTCGCGCTCACGCCCGCCTCGTCACGACTTCAGCAGTCGCGTTTCCGCCGCTCTTTCATTTCTTCGTACGAGGACAACTCTCCGCTCTAATACTGCTTTTCTTCACCGCTGCGTATCTAGCTTTTCGTGCGGACCATTTCTGGCTAGCAGGAGCGGCCCTAGGATTTCTAATCTTCAAGCCGCAGTTCCTGCTGGCGATTCCGCTAATCTTGCTCTTCGCAGGTGCATGGAAGCCCCTGTTCGCGCTCATCGCGTCAGCGACGGGGCAGTTAGTGATCACCTACTTCTACTTCGGCGCTGCGACGATGCAGAAATACTTCGATTTGTTCCTCCACCCTTCCGCCTGGATCGACTCCGCCGAGCTTTCCCTCGCGCCGATCCAAATGCACTCGCTGCGTTCCTTCTTTTCGTTACTCATCCCCTGGCCATCGACTGCGCTCGTTTTCTACGGGCTCAGTTCAGTAGCAATTCTGGTGCTCGCCGTTTCCATCTGGCAGATCTTCGAACGCGCTCTCGATCCGTTTTTCAGCGCTCATCCTCGCCGCAGTTCTGATCAATCCCCATCTTTTCGTGTATGACCTGCTCGTCCTCGCGCCCGTCTCTCCTGCTGCTGACCGATGCAACTCTCGCCGAGAACTCAGAGATTCACCGCTTCGCGGCCGGCACTTCAATTCCTTCTCTATCTCGCTTTCGTCCTGCCGCTCATCGGCCCAATCTCGCGCTGGACGCATCTCCAACTCTCGGTCATCGTCTTCGTCGCGATTCTTTGGATCCTTCACCGCACCATTACCGCCGGTCACAAATTTGCTTCCGCCGAATCCGTCGTTGTATAACGCTTCTTCCTGCCGGGGACCCTATGCCAATCCGCAAAGACTGCCGTTGTATTCCTGATTGCGCTCACTTGTGCGCTCGCCGCTCTCGGTCAGAGCAAGCCGAAAATCACTCTCGACGAATTTTTCAACGCGGTCAGCTTCCCGTCGATCGAGGTATCGCCCGACGGCGCATTCGTCGTCATCGCCGCCGAGCGCGCCGATTGGGACCAGCAGATCTTCCGCAGCGATCTCTGGCTCTATCGCGCAGACGAAGCCAATGCAACGCCCATTCAACTTACCCAGTCGGGACATGATTCCGAGCCCAAATGGTCTCCCGACGGCAAGTGGATCGCCTTTCTCTCCGAGCGCAAGACGTCCGCCAGCAAAGAGCCGGACTCCGATTCCGCATCGAAAGACGATGCTCCAAGCCAGATTTATCTGATCTCTCCGCGAGGCGGAGAAGCCGTGGCCATCACGCAAGGCGAAGAAGATGTTCACGATTTTTCCTGGTCCGCGGATTCGCAGACCATCTACTTCGCAACCCGCCAGCCTTGGACCAAGACTCAAAAAGATAATTACAAGAACGATTGGAAAGATGTCATCGAGTACCGCACCGCCGAGCGCGGAGACTCGATCTTCGCCCTCGATATCGCAACGGCCTTGGATCGTCATGCGACCGACCCTGCGACCGTCGACAAAAAAGAGGGAGTTCCCGAAGAGCAGCCGGATATCACTCGCGGCGCTCGCATCATTGCCCAAACCGAATTGCGCGTCGACAGCCTGGTGACGTCGCCCGACGGCAGCAAGCTCGCTTTTCTCAGCAACGCCGTCAATCAGCGCCAGGAAAAATACGAAGATGTCGAACTCTACGTCGTCGATTTAAATGTGGCGCGGGCGCTCCCGCCCGCGACTGCAGCACCGCTCCAGACTCCCATCCTCGCCGCATCACCCACAATCAGGCCGTGGAAATGCATCCGCGCTGGGCGAACGACAATCGCCACCTATTCTTCGAGGTCGAGATCGGAGGCATTTCCGGCACCTACCGCGATCTGCAGCCTCACCTTTACTGGGTCGACACAGAAAAGCCCGACACCGACAAGCCCGAAGCTCATCCTCCGTCGAACAATGGAGCCAGGATTTCGTCGGGCCCGTCGATCGCTTCGCAATTTCTGGAGACAAAGTTCTCGCCTGTGCGCGTCTCGGAACCGAAGTTCAGCTCTACGACGCTGCCAAAGCCTCGGACAAATTCCACCGCGTCACCAATTGGCCCGGAACGTATTCGGCCATCTCGACCGCGGCACATTCTTCCAAGGTCGCATTCGTCTACTCATCGCTCGGCAAGCCCGAGGAAGTCTATCTCGCCGATTCCGCCGACAAGATCGACCAGGCGCGCGCGATCACTTCCTTCAACAAGCTCTTCACCGAGCGCGATCTTCCGCAGGGCAAGCCCTACCAGTGGAAGGCCGACGACGGCACCACCGTCGAAGGCATGTTGATCTATCCTCCCGGCAAATTCGAAGCCAAGCATCTGCCCATGTTCACGCTGATTCACGGAGGCCCCGCCGACGCCGATGGCAACCACTTCGGCGCGGACTGGTATGACTGGGCGACATTCGCGGCGAGCAATGGATGGCTTGTCTTCCGTCCGAACTATCGCGGCTCCAGCGGATATGGCGACAAGTTCCTCATGCAGATCGTTCCGCAAATCGTCTCGCGTCCCGGCAAGGACATTCTTGAAGGCGTCGATGCGCTGGTGAAAGACGGCATCGCCGATCCCGATCACCTCGTCATCGGCGGCTACAGCTACGGCGGTTACATGACCAACTGGCTCATCACCCAGACCACGCGCTTCAAAGCCGCGGTCACCGGAGCGGGAGCCGTCGAGCACATCGGCAACTGGGGCAACGACGACACCACCTACGACGACGCCTACTTTCTCGGCGGACGTCCGTGGGAAGCGCAGCAGCGCTATCACGACGAAGCCGCGATCTTTCAAATCGACAAAGTGAAAACGCCCACGCACATCGTCGCCGGAGCGGACGACATCCGCGTCGCCGTCCTCGAGGATTATTTGCTGGAGCACGCGCTCTACTCTCTGGGCGTGCCGAACAAGCTGCTGGTCTTCCCAGGCGAAGGCCACTCGTTAGCGAAAAATCCGTGGCACGGAAAAATCAAAGTCCGCGAAGAACTGAAGTGGCTCGAAAAATACGGCGGAACCCCGCCAGGGAACTAGCGGCTATTGGGGCTTCTCGGCCATCGTGTCCAATATCCAATTTCTGGCCATGGTCTGGATTTGCTTCCGGACTTCGCTCGTGCTCGGCTTCTTCTCCGCTACTTTTTCGGCGACCGCAGTTTTGATTTTTCCTGCGGCAACAACCTGTCCGTTTTTTTCTTCTTCTTGTTCCTCTTTCGCTTCCACCTCGTCATCGACTTCTTCGTCACTTTCCTCGTCGTCGAAGTCTTCCTCGTACCATTGCGGGCCGTTGATGCAAGTGGCACTTACGTCGTCGCGGTCAATCACGACGTCGCTCACGTCCTCGACCTCGAGGTCGGTATAGCGGAGGTTGTGGCTGGCGGTTTGGAGGGCATAGAGAATCAGGCCGGCGGTTTTGTGTTCCATGCGGCCGGAGGCGAGCATTTGAATCGTCTTCATCAGCGCGACCTGCACGCAGTTGGCATCTTCGAGAAGCGGCAGTTCGAAGTGTCCGTGGGCGGAGCCATCGGCCTTGATTCTGGCCTGCTCGCGGCGGATGCGCTCATGAAAGAAACAGTGACGGCGACGACGCAGCGCGGGCGAGCCGCATTGCGTTCCGTTCATCTTGACGTGCTGACAGCGTGGAACATTTTCTAGACCCATGACTGAGTTCCATTCTCGACTTTGCTGCCGAAGTATCTGGGTATCCCCCCTCCCCCCTGAATCTTATGAATCAGCGAGTTAGCAAGAAATTCCCGGCAAAATCCGGAAAGCAAAGAAGTTAAAGGTCAAAATCCGTGAAACAAAGGACTTAGGGGCGCGCGGTGCGGTTTTTTCAAACCGGACTGCCGCGACCTGCCGCATGATTGCGGAATTAAAAGCTTGAGTAAAGGTTGCGCGTCACACAGGGGCTGTGGAAAACGAAATAAATGTACGGGAGGGGACGGCAACGGCTCGCGGAGCGGAGTTCAGAAGCATCTCGGCTCGGCTTTGAGTATTTGCACCCTTGCGAGGACCGGATGGATGGGCTAATAACGGTGCTGTTCGTCGCCGCGGAATCAAGAGCGCTGGCCAGCCTAAGAGGATTTCAACAAGCGGTGAACGCCTCGACTGTACCCGTACTTCCTCCACAGAGAACTTCTCCCCATCTAACTTCAATTCATGCAGGATGTCGACCAATCAACTCGGGCCGCCCATTCCGGGCCACGTCGACTCCCTAACAGTGCCATAGGTTAATAAAGCCACAGTGCCGTATACTCGCGCCGGTCATATGTGGTCGGCGGCTAACTGAGTTACGTCCGCCGACGTTTCAGGAGAGTGATAAATGCGCATTGCGATTCTCCAACTAAGCGACATTCATATCCGAGACTCCGGGAATGGCGCCCTCAACAAAGCAACAAAGATCGTCTCCGCGGTCCGCTCTTGTATTCCCTCGCCTGACTTTGTTGTTGTGCTTTATACCGGCGACATCGCATTCTCCGGTAACGGTGAGGAGTACATAATTGCTGATCGCTTCTGTTCGGGACTGAGAGAGCTGTTGGATCGCGACGGAATCCCGTCGTGTGAGGTGTTCATCCCCGGCAACCATGACGTTGATTTTGGTCGCGTCGCGGACGACCTTACCAACATCGCGAACTCGAAGGTTAAGGAGGATATTACTTCGATACTTCCCACTAGCTCACTAGCGAAGCGACTACTAGAGCAGCAGGCTGCATTCTTCAAGTTTCTTGAAACTCGAGGACAAGGCCCACTCGACCCAGCACAGCAGTTCTTTCGGCAACAGCGCATCTCACAACCGCGATTCACTATAGATGTGAACCTATTCAATACGGCCTTTACATCGACCTTAGCGGAAAAACCCGGCACATTGGTGTTCCCTGATCACGTCATTCCACCGGACATCTCCACAGATGCGGACCTTGTAATCTCAGTGTTGCCTCATCCCCTCCACTGGCTAGAACCCGTGAATGCCCGGCGATTGCGACGGATCGTGGAGTCGGGATGTGATTTGATCTTTACGGACGTGAACATCTACCCGACGCCTACGTTAAGCTTCGGACGGAAAAGATGAGCAGGCGTTTTACGTCGAGGGCGCGGCGTTATTCGATCCTCCAGAGTAAGTCTGCTTTTAATGCTGTTGAAATCGACCTCCTATCCAAGCGCGTGCAAGTCAATCAGTGCATTTGGGATAAGGACCTCTACGTACCAGTGCCCCTTCGTGACTTTGCTCTGATTCGGCACATCCAATCTGCCGGCTCACGTTTCAGAAATTCGGGAGAGTTTGACGATGGTTAAAGACCCAGGCACGTTTTACACGCACTCCAATAAGAAGGAGCTGCATCTCACTGATATTTTCATACAGCCAACACTGAGGCGAAGACGTGTTGACACGGCCGAAAAGTATGTCGACAGCGTCGACTCAATGAAATTTCTGCGCGAAGCAAAGCGCGCGGCAATAGTAGGCGAGGAGGGTAGTGGAAAGACTGCGCTGGCAAAAATGCTTTACAGGCACTACTTGTCGGATTCCGCCGTCGTTCCCATCTACGTTTCTGGCGAGGAATTCGATAGCGTCGGCGAGAAACAACTTGGTCGCTCGTGCGTCGGATGTTCACGACGCAGTACGGCGAGAGAGAGGTTGAACGGTACCTGCAATTGCCCACCGATGCTAGGGCAATTATCATCGACGACTTTCATAAGGTGCGCTTCAATGATCGTGGTCGAGCCCGTCTTATGCGCCAGTTAAGAGTTATGTTTGGACACGTCGTTTTGCTTGGCGAGCGACTTGCTCTCCCTAGAAAAAGTCACCGGCAGCGGAGATGTCGAACCAGTGTTCGGGGATTTTGAGCACTGCACGCTACCCGAATTCGGTGTCCGCCTTCGGGGGAAATTGATTGAGAGGTGGCATGTCATAGGACAGGAGTTGACGATTACAGAAGACGACGTGGCCTATCGAGTAAGGCAGAGCGAGAACAGGATTAACTCGATACTGGAGAAGAACTTCTTGCCTTCGTTTCCATTTGTAGTGCTCACACTGCTGCAGGCCGACGGTACTCAGGCCGGAAACGCAAATTTGGGATCTTATGGACATCTGTACGAACTTCTGATTACGAGGCGTTTAGGCGAGAGCAGCGATAAGCTGACCGATCTGGGCACGAAATACACATACATCTCTCGCCTCGCGTATTTTATGTTTACGGCCGACAAGGGCCAGATATCCTCGGCGGAAATGGAAGCTGTCCACGAACAGTATTGCCAGGATTACGGCCAAAGACTCGACCTATCAAAAATGCTCCGTGAACTGGTTCAGGCGCAAATTATCGCCAGTGATAGCGGCACGATTCGGTTTAAATATCGCGCTTGTTACTGCTACTTTGTAGCTAAGTATTTTCAGGAAAATCTCGCTGGTGACGAAAAGCCACTGCGTGAACAGCTGCTGATGATTGCTGACCGAGTGTATTTTGACGATTATGCGAACATCATAATCTTTTTCGTCTTCTTAACGAAAGACCCCGCGATAATCAAGGAGATCGTTGACAATGCTAACAGAATCTATGCCGAGCTTAAGCCCTGTAACTTTACTTCGGACGTTGAGTTCTTCAACACGCTCTTGAAAGAGACGCCGAAAAAATTGGTCGAAACCACCAATACCAGTGAAAATCGGGAAGAGTTCAGGCGGAGTCAAGACGAAGAGGAGGCCCGTTTGGCGATGTCACCCGCGCATCGCGCCAACAAGATTGTCTACGATCGCAACCTGGCTGATATTCAGAAGGTTAGCATGGCCTTCACGAATCTTCGAATATTGGGACACATTCTGAGGAATTTCACCGGCGTCCTTCGAAAGGAACCGAAAAAGCAGCTGGCACACGCAAGCTACAGCGTCGCTCTCAGGGTCATGAAGAGGGTCGTTGATCTGATAATGGAAAACGTTGACACGTTTAGGTTGCAGCTTGCAGAGGTAGTCAAACTTGAACACGCGGTCAAGGCCAAGGACGAATATGATCTGGTTAGCGAAGACGACCTAAAGCGTCGTGCCGATGAGGCGTTGATCTCACTTACGCGCGGTGTGGGGTATTCAATCCTTAAGAGGGTGTCGGTGAATCTGGGGTCTGAAGACCTGGCGATAACATACGATGACATCAAGAAAGGGTGGGGAACTGACGACGAGGCAGTTCGGTTGATCGACCTTGCGATAAAACTCGACCACTTTAAGGAAGCACCCAAAGCGGAGATCGAGGAACTATCTAGGCGTTTCGCCAAAAACCCATACTCCTTCACTGTGCTGCAGGATCTTGTCGCTGAGTATTTATATCTGAACGTGTCCGATCAAATTTCGCAGCAGAAGATTGGGGCGCTTGTTGATATAGATGTAACAGGTAGGCCTAGTTTTCTCTTGAACAAGAAAAGGGCACTTCCTGCAAAGACCTAGTAACTGCCAGTTCGGTATTGGGTAAACTGTGGCACAAGAAATCATCTCGGTGTTTTGTGGCGCCAGATGTCGCGTCTTTTGACTTTGCGAGTTACAACCGCTGTGCGGCCAGAGGTCACTCTAGATCGCTGACTGGAACGTGGTCGCCGCTGGTACGGCGGCATCGTTTTGAGGCGCCTGTCGACTGCGTCGAGGCGGTCGTGAGGTCCCTCGGAGCACTGGACGCGCCCCGCAGGATGAGGGCGGATGTGCAGCTGTCGCACAAATTCGCGACGAGGAAGCGACAAGAGAACTCCTTGAAGCGACCCCGCTACAGGCAGGACTGCAGGGATCCTTCGACTGCGTGAGGGCTTCACTTCGTGAATCCCTCACTCCGCTCAGGATGACATGGAAGGTGGAAGAGCGCTAAAGGGAGGAATGCACGTCGAGCCGGTCTGTTATCAGAATCAACGCGGTCCGCATTTCCGCAGGTGGTATGACGGCTTCGTTTTGGGTGGCCTTGTCGACTGCATCGAGGGGGCTGGCGGTCGTAAGGTCCCTCGGAGCGCTTGGCGCGCTCCTCAGGATGACATGGTTGTCAGAGATTCGAGGAGGGGGCACAGGTTTGTTGCCGTGGGCGACGGTCGCGTCGAGTGTCCGTCTGTGGCGCCGCGTCCGTCGTGGCGCTAGAGATCCTTCGACTGCGCGAGCGCTTCACTTTGTGAACCGCTCGCTCCGCTCAGGATGACAGGGGAAATTGGTTACTTCGCGGCGCTGGCTAGCTTGGTTGGATGGGAATTTACGGCGTACCTGGCGATGCCTTTGTATAGCGCTTCGGCGATTTGTTCGCGGTAGCCGTCGGAGCGCAGTTTTTGTTCGTCGGTGGGACTGCTTACGAACGAAACTTCCGCGAGGATTCCGGGCATCGCGCTTTCGGTCAGCACGACGAATCCGGCTTCTTTGATGCCGCGATCGCGCAGTCCGGGATTCTTTACCGACAACGTTCCGTAGAGCGAACGCTGCACGCTGGCGGCGAGTTTGCGGGATTGCTCGATGCGCTCGTGCAGATCGGCGGGAGAGAGCAGCGGAGTTTGCGCGCTCTTCACGCCACTCAAGACCGCGTGGCCCTCGGGAGTGCCGTCTTTCGGGCTGGCGTCTTTAGAACCGGGCGCGGAAAAGAAATTGGTGTAATAGGTTTCCACGCCGCGCGCCGAAGGCAGATCGCTGTAGTTGGCGTGCACGGAAACGAAGAGATCCGCCTGCGATTGGTTGGCGAGTTCCGCGCGCTCGTCCAGCGGAATGTAATTGTCGTCGTTGCGCGTGTAGATCACTTCCGTTCCGAGGCGCGTTTCGAGCAACTTGCCCAGCCGCTGCGCGATCTCGAGAACAACATCTTTTTCGAGAAGGCCGCGGCGTCCGACGGTTCCGAGGTCCCATCCACCGTGACCTGCGTCGACCACGATGCGCATCTTGGGAACGCGCGCGCGCAACTGCAAGTCTTCTTTCGTCGGAGGCGGAATCACGATCGAGAGCTTGTTCTTCTCGGTTTCGGCATTCGGGAAGAGATTCACCGCGCCCTTCGGGCTGGCTCCGACTTTGTGCACCGCGACGATGAGCCGGTAAGGATTCGATTCAAGGCTGACGGAGAAATTCGTGTCGGGCTTGGTCTCGAGGACAATGCGCGTCATGCCCGCAACCGGCTGAGCGACGCGAATGCGTCCGATGAACGCGTCGCCGACTTCGATGGACTTGCCCGCGAGATCCGCGCCGAGTTGCGTGTCGTGCAGATCGAAGTAGATGCGGTCCGGACCGGTGAGGCGATGAGCCTCGTACTGAACCTGATCCTCGAGATCGAGAGCGACGGAGCTTGCGTCGGGAGCCGACCAGTGGCGGATTCCGGTGACGCGCGGGAAGCGCGAGAGTTCCTGCGGAGCGGCCGGCGAATCGTCGGACCCGGCTTCATCGCTTGCCGATGGAGCCGATGGCGTTGTGCTGGGAGTGGCAATCGCGGGTGCGGAAGTTTTCGGCGAGGCGTTGCGATGTTGGCGCTGAATCTTCATTGCGGACGACGGCTTTGTCCACATGACCCATGCCGATTTTCCAGAAGATTCCGGCGGCGGCTAGGACGAGTACGACGATGCCGACTAGAAGAAGCGGCAGTCCGATTTTGCGCGGAGCGCTTTCCGGTTCCGCCGTGCTGACGGCGAGTTCGGGTTCAGCGGTGGCGACTTCGGCTTCGACTGCGGTGATCTCTGATTTCTTTGCGACGGCTTCTTTTTCAACCGCCTTGTCCAGCGTGGGAAGCGCAGGTTTGACTTCCACTTCGGCTGGCTTCACCGCGGGTGCGACCGGGAGCGTGGCGGCGCTTGCGGCAACGGGAAGTGCTGTTGCGGGAACAGCCTTCACCAGCGGCGTTGCAATCGGCGCTTCCGCCGGGGCAACAGGAGTCAGGGAAGCGGCCGGAGAAACTGGAGCGACCGGCGCGGCTTCGATCGGCTTGCTGGCTGCGATCTCTGCCAATGGCGCGGACGCTGCGTCGGAAGTGGCCACGGGAGGAAGGGCCGGCGCGAGCTTGGCTTCTGCAACCTGTGCGGACTGAGCGAAGCGGTCTTCGTCCTCGGGCTTGAGGGCCGCGAGAACCAGTTCAGCGAGAAGAGTGAGATTGCGAACATCGCTTTCATTGAAGCCGAAAGGCCAGGCGGAGAAAGCTTCGAGGACTCCGATGACGCGCCGGCGGCCGCAGAGCGGGACGGCAACCATGGAACGCGCTCCCAGCTTGCGGCAGGCTTGCAGATTCACGCGCGGATCGGTTTCGGTGTCATCGCAGTTGACGACCTGCGCGGTGCGGAAACAGGCTCCGGAGAAAGCGGAGTCGCGATCGATGCGCGCTCCGATATCGGGACGCACGGTGCCTGCGGCGGCGCGCAGAACGATCTCATTATTCTCGGCCAGAGCGATGGCAAGGCCGTCCGCTCCGGTGATGGCGACGGCGCGCTCGGCTACGAGTTGCAAAACTTCGTCGAGAACGAACTGCTCGTCGGGCTCAAATTCATGAGCGGGAGCGGTGGAATCGAATGCCTGGAGAGGGGACGCGAGCGCTTTCCTTCGGCGAACCTGCTCGTGAAGCGCGGAGAAAGCGAGCAGAGCATGAAGAGCGTCGAGCCGCGGCGGAGCCTCGTCGGAATTCAATCCCGTGAAGCCGGGAACTCCGGCGTCATTCGGCCACCCCGGCAGACCCGTGCCTGGACCTGGACTGGTCATGCCTAAGCCGGGTTTGGTGGTAGAAGTAGCCATGAAGACGTAGCTCATGAGTAAGTTATCGGGGATTGCTTCGCGTTGCAATTACCCGGTCGTGCCCTGTTGGCCATGTACCTCGGTGCGCCTTCTCTTTCCGTTCGCCGAGGGAGGGAATTTCAGCGCAGCCGTGGCTGCTTTCGTGAGAGATCGATCGGAAAGACGAAGGCCGTGGTCTGAACCAGTCCAGTTACTAAGGAGTGGAAGCGGGCGACAGTAAGATTTCCACAGGGTCCCCGAGTCAATCCCCCGGTGGTGAATTATGGACGCAGGAATCTCTCCGGCGCGACGCGCTCGTGCCCGGCATCGGCACGAACTCCGCACTCTCACCTATGTGACCCTCGACCAGGCGAACGGAGGCGTGGTCCGCAATCTGACGCATGATGGGATGGGGATGCAGGTGGTGACGGCCGTGCGTCCAAGGCAGCAGTTGAATGTGCGCTTTGAGTTGCGGTATCCCAAGCTGCGGGTTGAGGCGCGCGCGGAAGTCGTCTGGGCTACTTTTTCGGGGCAATGCGGAATGCGGTTCCTGGATCTGTCGCCGCGAATGAGCCGGCAGATCAATGAGTGGATCTTCGGCAACCTGTTGGAGGAAATATCGTCGCGCACGGACGCGCCGGATTCCATCTTTGCGGATCAACCATTCCTCGGTGGGAGCGTCGGCCGACAGACGAGTCAGGCTTGGGCGAAGGGGAGCGGCTATACGGCGTCCGCCGTTGTGGACGATGGGCTGCTGCTTTCTCCGGCTCCGGTCAAGGTGATTGAGCTTCCCACGAGGATCGCGCCCGTCTCGACCTATGCGCCGGCGACGGTGACGAAGGCCAGTCCTGCTCCAGACATGGATTGGCTGTCGCAGCCGCTGTCGGGACGAAGCTTGGCGTGGACGATCCACGCATTGGTGGTGACTGCGGGACTGCTTTTATTTGCGCTGGTTTTTCTGTCGGTGACGCGGGAGGCTCCGCGATGGCCGGTTGAAATGGCGATTGGAGCGGCACTGGTGGTGGCGGCGCTGTACTGGCTGTTCTTCCAGCTATTCGGAGGGACTACGCTGGGCGCGAGACTTGAACGATTGGCTGGGTACCATCAAGAGGAAGACGCGGAAGCGAGGCTGGCACGCTTCCGCTGAGGAATTTTTAGTCGAGGGCTTTTCTTAGTTCGCCAGAAATTGTTGCGCCAGCCAAAGTGCCAGAGTTCGTTGCTGCTTGGGAGCAACCTTCACGAAACGGATACCCGCGTTTCCGGAATGATCCTGCCACGCTACTTTCGCTTGAGCCTTCAATTCGCTGTGGCCTCCCGGCAGCGTGAATGATACCTGCAACGGTGATTGGGAATCGATGGCATGCGTCGGTGCTGAGCGACATTCCACCCTGGCTCAGGTTGACGAGTTGGCCTTCAAAAGCTTTCCGGCCCTTGGTCTTGATCGAGACAGGAACTTCGAGGCCGGCGCGATGATAGCGCAGCCGTCCGTCGAGAATCATGCTGCGCGCCGCGGTGAAAGTGCGCACAGCCTGCTCGACCGAGATGGGCTTCTGAAACGCGAACAGCGCGCCGGTAGCGTCGAGACTGGGCGTGCGTTGCGGTCCGCCCATGATGACGAGAGGGCGCGGGCTGGGTCCGTTATCGGAGGTCTGGAGCTCGCGCAGAAACTGAGAGCTGCCGTTGAGGTCACAGTCGACGATCACAGCGTCGAACTTTGATTTGCCCAGCCGATCGAGGGCTCGCTGCGGTTCTTTTTCGACGGAAACTTCAATTTGAAGGCCGCCAAGGATGCATTCCAGAACACTGACTTCTTGCCAGTCGCGCGAGAGCACCATCGATGAAAGGGTCATGGCTTTCACTTTAGCGGCGTGGGTAATCTGCGCGTAGATCACTAACGTAACGGCAGCGTCGGACGTCTGACCTCGGTCCTCGGAAATATTCGTGATCCTCAGGCAAGACTCGCTCGCGGAGGCACAGGGAGAACGCCTTGCAGCTTCCGTGGTGCTTGCTGCGGGACCGGGGTCCTTCGCTTTGCTCAGGACGACAGAAATTGGGAATTTTTCGGTGTCTTAAGGGCTAAGGTCTGACGGCAGAGGTCTGAGGGCCGAGGTCGGTCGCCCGACCCCTGAGGGCTATGCTGACTTGCGGTACCAGTCTACTGTTCTGCTGAGGCCTTCTTCGAAATCTACTTTCGGCTTGTATCCCAAGGTTGCTTCAGCTTTTGAGATGTCGGCTAGAGAGTGCTTGATGTCTCCGCCTCGTTCGGCGGCATAGTTCGGCGAGCCTTCGTATGAGGTCAGTGCCTTCAACTTCTCGAACATCTCGTTCAGCGTAACTCGTTCGTCCGGTCGCGACGTTGCAAACCTGGCCGGCAGCTTTTTCTGCCGGTGCTTTGCAGGCCAGCAAGTTTGCTTCGACCGCGTTATCGATGTAGGTGAAGTCGCGGCTTTGTTCTCCATCGCCGAAGATGGTGGGCTGTTCGCCGCGAAGCATTTGCGTGATGAACTTCGCCAGCACGCCGGAGTAGGGAGACGATGGATCCTGCCGGGGGCCGAAGATGTTGAAGTAGCGCAGGCACACGGTTTCGAGGCCGTAACAGCGGTAGAAGGAGATCATATACTGCTCGCTGGCGAGTTTGGCGACCGCATATGGCGAGATTGGATCGGGCTTCATGGCCTCATGCTTGGGGAGAGTGGGCGTGTCGCCGTAAGCAGAGGACGATGCGGCATAGACCACTCGTTTCACTTTTGCGTCGCGCGCGGCCACCAGCACATTGACCGTGCCATCGACGTTGGCGCGATTGCTGGCCAGCGGGTCGAGTACTGATTTTGGGACGGAGGGAATCGCCGCCTGGTGAAGAACGAAATCGACGCCGGCGCAAGCCTTATGCATGGCGTCGAGGTCGAGAATGTCGGACTCACGGAAATCGATACTGTGCAGAATCTCGGCGAGATTCTCCCGCTTTCCCGTGGAGAAGTTGTCCACGCCGCGTACTTGCTCGCCGCGTGTAAGCAAAGCTCGTGCTAAGGACGATCCGATAAATCCGCCGATGCCGGTGATCAGGTAGAGAGCCATTGCATCTTCATGATAGCGAAATCGTGGCTAGAGAACGTTGCGGTGCACTGAGATTTTGCGCGGCTTCGGAGAGGTGTGATTGCGATCACAAGCGCGACGTGATTTCAGCGCGCGGTTTCGGAAGACTGGCTTTTCTTGATCAGTCGCAGAAAGTCTTCGCGCATCAGCATCTGGCGATTCTCGAAGAATTCCATGAGCGCTTGAATGGCGGCTTGCGGATTTGTGATCGAGGAAACCAGGGAAAGCGAAGTGTCTGCGGGCAGCGACGAGGCGATGCCAGGGCCCATGATTAAGCTGGGGCGCGAGAGTGGTTACAACGAGCTGGCGTAGGAGTGCGGCGTTCTCATCAGAGACTTTACGGAAAGCTATCCCCATGCCGAGATAAGGGTAGTTAATTCGCACCTCGCCCGTGACCTCCATGCGGATTCCGCTGGCGTCCAATTTCATGTGGAGCATCGTTCCCGCCGGGTAGGTAGCCTGCGCTTCAACATAACATCCGTGAACGCTTACGTCGGTAAAGGTGGCCCAGGTGTGTACGTCGCAACCTTGCTCGCGAAGCTGGACGCTGCCTTCGCATTTGTAGCGCGGGCTGCGACGTTTGTCCGCGCCCGTGAAGTGCCCAGCAATACCAGTTTGTGAGCCCTCTGGGTTCGGAGCCGCTTGCGCCGGTACTTCTCGAGCCGGTGCTGCTCCCGCGGCGGTATGAGCGGCCAACGGTTGTTTCAGGGCTCGGAGATAGGCAACTGCGGGATTCAGATCTTCTTGCGCCATAAAAATCCTGCCGGCGAATACCGCCGAAAGCGGACGTCGAAACCGTGCCGCGGAGGAAGTCCGCGACACGTCCTATCTATCGGATGGGATGGGGCGGGAGATTAGCCGGGTCGCTTAATAAGTTTCTAAGCCGAGGGAGTTGCCGAGGACGCGGTATCGGCTTCGGCGGGCTGCGCTGCCTGCCGGATGAACTTCCACAACTCCTCACGGCCCGCATCGGTTTTCGCGGAGTAGGGAAGGATGCCGGCGGCGGGATACTGCTGTCCCAGACTGCGGAGGGCGTTGTTGAGCTGATTGTTCGAAAGCCGATCACTTTTTGTACCGACGACGAGAAAAGCGCGGCCAGAGGCGCTCAGGAAATCGAGCAACTGGCGATCGCTACTCTGCGGAGGAACATTCACGTCGACCAATGCGATGCAGAGAGCCAGCGTGGGGCGCTCGTTTAAATAAGGCTCAATGAACTTCGGCCATTCCTGAGAAATCTCGCGGGAAAGCTTGGCATAGCCGTATCCCGGAAGGTCGGCGAAGATCACCTCGGGATGGGGCTTTCCGGGCCAGCGGATCTCGAAGAAGTTGATGCTGCGGGTGCGTCCGGGGGTGGAGCTGGTGCGGGCCAGTTTTGTGCCGACGAGAGAATTGATGACGCTGGATTTACCGACGTTGGAGCGGCCGAGGAACGCGACTTCGGGGATCGTGGGAGCAGGGAAGTGGGCGGCGTCGGTGGCTGCAGCGATGAACCGCGAGAAGACCCTCATACGTAAGTGTCCTATGCGCGGCAGGGCGTTGGCAAGGGTGGTGAGGGTTAGTTCATACGGTTGTTCGCCAGTTATCTAGCACGGTGGCACGGGAGATCTAGGCCCGCTGGTGAAAATGCGGGCACTTCGAGATGACCCGCTCGCGCATTGAATCCTTGGGCGGCAGTGCTTTGAGTGGCGGCAAAGTGCACAGGTCCTTCGCGCAAAACCACGCGCTCAGGATGACAGTCGGAGTGCCATGCACGTATTGGCCGCAGGAAACCGTGTGCGAGGCGTTCGCGGGTTGTGGTGAAATCGCGGGCATCGAATGAGTCCGCTGACGAACGATACGGACTTCAGTTTCCTTCTGAACGTCGGTAACACCGGAACATCCGCCGGTTCCAGGCGAGGATTCATCCTGTTTCTTTCTGCGCCGATTGAGATCAGTAGCGAGAGCTCACGGAGAGGCGCATGGAAACGATCTGCAAGGAAACGATCTGCCGGGAAGCGGTCCACATGCACACGCTGTTGTTATGCCGGGACGCGCAGTTTCTCGGCATTACGCGTGCTTTGCTGATGCAGTTGCAGGCAGTGCCGCAGGTCGTGGCCAATTCCGAAGATGCCCTGGCCGCTATCCAGCAGGATGAATTCGACGCGATCATTGTGGACTGGCGCGAGATCGACGATCTGGCGGATTTTCTTGCCGCGGTGCATCGGTCGAAAATGAATCGCGATTGCGTGCTGGTCGCAATCGTTCGCGATTTGCTGGACCTGCGCCAGGCCTTTGCAGCCGGAGTCCATTTTCTGATCCATAAGCCGGCGTCTTCGGTGCAGATTGAACGATGCCTTCGGGCTGCGTATGGCGCGACCGTGGCGCGGCGGCGCAAACAGCATCGGGAGCCAGTGCGGATACTTGCCTCCATCACCACTCGCACTCAGCCGTTGGCAGAGGCGACGATTGTGAACTTGAGCGAGGGCGGCGTGGGGTTGGAAATGGCGAAGGACGCCGCTGGTCTTAGCGTCACTGCGGGAGAGGAAGTGGAACTGCGCTTTGCCCTGCCAGAAAGCGGCGAGATGCTGGATGTTTCTGGGATTGTCGTTTGGAGGACGAACTCCGCCTGCGGCGTGCGATTCCTGAGTATCCCCGAAGTTCAACGCGAGATATTAGAACAATGGCTTACCGATTGCGTGGAACGCTCACTGGCTCGTTTGTGTGAGCGCGTGCGGGCGGCTTGCGCTTAGGGTCGCGAGAAAATCTTTTAACCGCGGAGTGCGCTGAGGTTTCGCCGAGATCGCTGAGCATAACTAAGGGCCGCTTGCGCTTCGGGTTGGAAATTGTCGATACCGAGGATCACCGGGAAGCCGAGTAAAACCTTGAACCGCAGAGTGCGCTGAGTTTTCGCTGAGAAAAACTTAAGGCCCGCTTGCGCGGGCCTTTTGAACTCTTGCACGAACCACTGATAGTTACTTTACTGATGTGCCGTGGGTGCGTCTGAACCCGCCGTCAGAGGCGCGATGGGCTGCGTCGTTTCTTCCTCGATCGAGGGCAGCGGCGATTCCAGGGCGATCTGCAGTACCTGATCCATCGTATCGACGAAGTGCAGCTTCATGGCCTTGCGCAGATTTTCCGGAACCTCGGCGATGTCCTTCTCGTTGTCCTTGGGCAGAATTATCTCGAAGAGTCCAGCGCGATGGGCTGCGAGAAGCTTTTCTTTCAAACCGCCGATGGGCAGCACCTTGCCGCGAAGGGTGATTTCGCCGGTCATTGCCAGGTCACGGCGTACTGGAATCTTGCTCAGTGCGCTGGAGATGGCTGTGGCGATGGTGATCCCGGCGGACGGACCGTCCTTCGGAATCGCTCCTTCAGGAACGTGAACGTGCAGGTCGAGGTTGCGATAGAAGTCGCGGCTGAGGCCCAGGAGCTGCGCGCGCGAACGCACATACGACATGGCGGCTTGCGCGGATTCCTGCATGACGTCGCCCAGTTTTCCGGTCAACGTCAGCTTGCCCTTGCCGTCGACGACGCTGGCTTCGGTGCTGAGGATCGAGCCACCAACTTCGGTCCACGCCAGTCCAGTGACGAGGCCGATTTCCGACTTTTCGTGCGCCAGCGTATCGCGGAACTTGACCACTCCCAGGAAGTCGTTGACGTTTTCTCCGGTGATGGTGATGGAGTAGCTGTCGCCTTCCTTCACGACTTTGCGCGCGACCTTGCGGCAGACGTTCCCGATTTCGCGTTCCAGGTTACGAACGCCAGCCTCGCGGGTATAAGAGCGAATCAGGCCGGTGATGGCTTCGTCGGTGAACTTGATGTTCTTATCCGATAGCCCAGCCGCCAGCGTCTGTTTCTTTACCAGGAATTGCTTGGCGATTTCGACCTTCTCCTGCTCGGTGTAACCGTGGAGGCGCAGCACTTCCATGCGGTCCTGAAGAGCCGCTGGGATGGTGTGCATCACGTTCGCGGTGGCCACGAAGAAGACCTGCGAGAGGTCGTATTCGACGTCGAGGTAGTGGTCGACGAACATGAAATTCTGTTCCGGATCGAGAACCTCGAGCAGGGCAGCGGACGGATCGCCGCGGAAATCCATCGACATCTTGTCGATTTCGTCGAGCATGAAGACCGGATTCTTGGTGCCGGCCTTCTTCATCATCTGGATGATCTGGCCGGGCAGGGCGCCGATATAAGTGCGGCGGTGGCCCCGGATTTCGGCTTCATCGCGAACGCCGCCGAGAGACATGCGGACAAACTTGCGCCCGGTAGCTTTGGCGATCGACATTCCCAGCGAAGTTTTGCCGACGCCCGGAGGTCCGACGAAGCAGAGAATGGATCCTTTAGGATTCTTCACCAACTGGCGCACGGCGAGGAATTCAAGGATGCGCTCCTTGATCTTCTCGAGGCCATAGTGATCCTCGTTGAGAACTTTCTCCGCCCGGGAGATATTCCTGATTTCCTTGGAGCGTTTTTTCCACGGCACGGCCAGCAGCCAGTCGAGGTAATTGCGCGAGACGGTCGACTCGGCCGACATGGGCGGCATGGCTTCAAGCTTTTTCAGTTCCTGCAGGGCTTTGTCTTTGACCTCTTTGGTCATGCCCGCGGATTCGATCTTCTTCTTCAGTTCATCGAACTCGCTCTTCTCGCCGCGGCCCAGTTCTTTCTGGATGGCCTTGATCTTTTCGTTGAGGTAGTACTCTTTCTGCGCCTTCTCCATCTGCCGCTTGACTCGCGATTGGATGGTGCGGTCGACATTGAGTTTTTCGATTTCAATGTCGAGGACGTCGGCGATACGAGTGAGGCGCTCGGCTGGATCGAAAATCTCGAGGAGTTCCTGTTTCTCTTCGATGGAAAGCTGCAGGTTGGCGGAGATGACGTCGGTCAACTTGGCCGGATCTTCCATCCGCACGGCTGAAATCATCGTTTCGTAATTCAACGCCTGGCAAAGCTTCACGTACTGCTCGAACAGGGTGGTGACGCGCTGCATGCTGGCTTCGAGAGCCTGGTTCGTCTCGGTGGCAAAGCGGGCGACGCGGACGGTCGCTTGCATGTATCCGTCGGTGTCGGCGACCTGAAGAATTTTGCCGCGCTCAATACCTTCAACCAGAACTTTAATATTGCCGTCGGGGAGCTTGAGGCTCTGGACAATGTTGACGATCGTGCCGACCTGGTAAATCTCATTCGACTTAGGTTCGTCGATGGAGGCGTCGTGCTGGGTCGCCAGGAAAATCTTCTTATCCGCCGCCAGGGCTTCTTCGAGGGCGCGCACGCTGGACTCGCGCCCTACCACGAACGGCGTCATCATGAACGGAAAGATGACCACGTCCCGAATGGGCATCATCGGCAGCTTTCGGGATTCGTATTTTTCTTTGGATGTAGTCACTGAGTCTCCCTGGGAATGACGGCACTACCACACACTACCCTGATTCTACTTGACGGGGCGCTGTGATGGAATGGCATTTAAGTTGTAGGTGTTTGGTACTTAAAGTCGTTTGGTCGTTAGCCCGGGTTCTTCGGAAAAAATCAGCCTGTTGCCAAGCTGCCGCCGAGGGACTAACGACCAGTGACAGAGAATCTAGCCAGCTTTTTCCATGACGGTGGTGAAGGAAGCGGTGCGCTTTTCCACCATCTCGCGGGTGACTTCGAATTCCTTTAACTTCTTTTGACTTGGGAGGTTGAACATCAGGTCGAGCATGAGCTCTTCGAGAATCATGCGCAGCCCACGGGCTCCTACCTTGCGGGCCATGGCTTGACGGGCGATGGCGCGAAGGGCTTCGTCGTTGAACTTCAAACGGACGTTCTCAAACTCGAACAGCCGCTGGTACTGCTTCACGATGGCGTTCTTGGGCCGGGTCAGAATTTCGATCAGAGCGAACTCGTCGAGGTCTTCGAGCATGCCGACGACTGGCAGGCGTCCGACAAATTCGGGGATCAGGCCGAACTTGATCAGGTCTTCGGGCTGAACTTCCTGCAGCAATTCCTGCGTGCGCTTCTTATTGTTGACTGCCTCTTCCTTCTCGGCGTCTTCACCGGTGCGGAAGCCTAGCGATTTCTTGCCCATACGACGGGTAATGATCTTGTCGAGGCCGACAAAAGCGCCGCCGCAGATAAACAGAATATTGGTGGTGTCGACGGGAGTGAATTCCTGGTGAGGATGCTTACGTCCACCTTGCGGGGGGACGTTGGCGATCGTTCCTTCCAGAATCTTCAGCAGGGCCTGCTGCACGCCTTCGCCCGAAACGTCGCGGGTGATGGAGGGGTTCTCATCCTTGCGGCCGATCTTATCGACTTCGTCGATGTAGATGATGCCGGTCTGAGCGCGGCTGACGTCTCCGTCAGCGGCCTGCAGTAGTTTCAGGATGATGTTCTCGACGTCCTCGCCGACGTAGCCCGCTTCGGTGAGCGTGGTGGCGTCGACGATGGCGAAGGGAACATCCAGCATCCGGGCCAAGGTCTGGGCAAGCAGAGTTTTGCCGGTTCCCGTGGGACCGATGAGCATGATGTTCGACTTCGACAGCTCGATGCCATCGCCGGTCTTCTGGCGATTCATGAAGATGCGCTTGTAGTGGTTGTAAACCGCGACTGCCAGCTTCTTCTTGGTCTGCTCCTGGCCGATGACATATTCGTCGAGGAAGGTTTTGACTTCCTGCGGCTTGGGAAGCTGATTGGGGGTGGTGGCTTGAGGGGTGGCGCTGCGGTCATCCTCGAGAATCGAATTGCAAACAGCTACGCACTCGTCGCAAATGTAAGCGCGTGGGTAGTCACTTGGGGATGAGATCAGCTTGGCGACTGCGTCCTGCGATTTATGACAGAACGAACAGCGTAGGATCTCGTCGGTGCCCGACTTATTTTTCACTCGGCTCTACTCCTTCAGCGGTTCCACGGCATGATCCTGGCTCGGATTTGGTTGAACCAGCCTTCATGCCAGCAGGTTTCTGACCTCAGGCGCGAAGGGCGATCATACCGCTTTTGCCGTCTTGTAAATGATATCGTCGATGATTCCGTATTCCTTAGCCTGCTGCGCGTTCATGATGAAATCGCGTTCGACATCTTTCTCCACCTTGTCGAGTTTCTGGCCGCTATGCTTGGAGAGTAGTTGGTTTGTAATCTCGCGCATGCGTAAGATTTCCCGGGCGTGGATATCGATGTCGGTAGCTTGGCCGGACAACCCTCCCATGGAAGGTTGATGTATTAGAATCCGCGAATTGGGTAACGCCAATCTCTTTTTGGGTTCGCCTGATGCCAAAAGTAACGCAGCCATCGATGCGGCTTGGCCGACGCAGAGTGTCATGACGTTGTTTTTTACGTATTGCATGGTGTCGTAAATCGCCATGCCCGCCGTGATGGAGCCGCCCGGAGAGTTAATGTAAAGCTGGATGTCTTTCTCGGGATCTTCTTGAGCCAGAAACAACATCTGAGCGATCACCAGATTGGCGATGTTGTCGTCAATCGGTGTGCCGATGAAGATGATGTTGTCGCGCAGCAGCCGGGAATAGATATCGTAGGCGCGTTCGCCCCGCCCAGTCTGCTCGATGACCATGGGAACGAGCATCATTTGTGCGTCGTTCCGATTTGAATCGTTTGGCTTCACGTTCACCTGCCACACTCCGCCCCGACGCAATGCCGTACTTGCATGGAGAGAGTCGAAAGTGGTCCGCGTCGTTTTGCGAGACTAAGCGGACTGGTGATACAGAAAATCGAGGGTCTTTTCGCTGCGGATTCTGTTCCGGATTCTATCGAGGCCCCCATCCTGTGTCAATTTAGCGCGGACCGCTTCGGAAGTCTGTTTGGTCTGTTGTGCCAGCGCTTCGAGTTCGTGATTGACCTCGTCTTCGCCGGCGTCAATTTTTTCCAACTCCGCGACGCGTTCCAGTAACAGTGACGACTTCACATCCTGTACAGCCTGGTCTCGCTGGCCTGCCCGCAACCGCGGCAGGTCCATCTTTTTCAGGTCTTCCATCTTCATGCCCTGCGCCGCCAGAGCCCGCAGGCCACGTTCCAAACGAACATCGATCTGCCGGTCGACCAGCGCTTCCGGCACCTCGAAATCATTACGCTTAACCAGTTCCGCGACAAGTTTGTCTTTAGCTTCGCGCTCCGCTGTGTGCTTGCGCTCGGCTTCCATGTTGTCGCGAATCTGTTTTCGGACCTGGTCGATGCTGGTGAATTCGCCCAATTCCTTGGCAAAGTCATCCGTCAGTTCCGGCATGGCCTTCTGCTTGAGCGCCTGGACTTTTACGGTATAGACAAAGGTCTTTCCGGCCAGGCGTTTGTCGTTCGAGTCTTCCGGGTAGCTGACGTCGAAGGTGCGTTCGTCGCCCGCATTTGCGCCGCGAAGGTGCTCGGTGAACTCGGGTACGGTGTTCTTCCCGCCGATTTCGATCAGCACTTCGTCCATGTGGACCGGCTGGATCTTCGCGTCGGGGTCTTTTTCTTTGGGCTTGCCATCCATGGAAGCCTGGGCGAAGTCGCCGTCGGCCAGCGGTCGGCCCTCAATCGATGTGTACGTCGCGTGCTGCTCGCGGACGCTATTCAGCGCTTCTTCGACTTCTTCGTCCTTCACGACAATCTCGGGATGGTCGGTGCGCAGCTCTTTGTAGCCCTCCACCTTGATCTCGGGCATGATTTCAAACTTGGCCTTGAAGGTCAGGGGTTCGCCCTCGTGAATGTGCAGATCGGTGACCTGCGGTTGGGAGACGGGGATCAGGCCGAGCTTTTCAGCTTCTTTGCGGAAATAACGTGGGACGAGCGCCTCGACTACGTCGCTCTTGAGGTCTTCCTTAAAACGCTGGCGGATGATAGAGGGAGGCACGTGGCCGGCGCGAAATCCGGGCAGACGGGCCACTTTCTGGTACTTGAGAATGATGATCTCGGTTTCGCGGGCAACTTCTGCGGCGGGGATTTCGACCGAGATCTCGCGTTTTACCCCGTCCTGCTTGGC
Organism: uncultured Acidobacteriota bacterium; assembly: GCA_963819455.1. Classification (GTDB taxonomy): domain Bacteria; phylum Acidobacteriota; class Terriglobia; order Terriglobales; family Acidobacteriaceae; genus Sulfotelmatobacter. The sequence continues at coordinate 445,892 of CAWFWF010000001.1, read as the reverse complement.
GTCAACTGTTTCTGTGGGACTCACGATTTCCTTTGCACGGCGAGCCATTCCAATTCGTTCACACGCCGTTAATCTGAGTGTAAAGACAGAGGGAGAGCAGCGTCAAACGCGGAAGGGGCAGAAGGCAAGGCAAAACGAGGCGGTTCATATTTCGGGGCGGCCTTGCCTCACGTACTTGGTAAAAGACCTGCTATCACCACGTGGTGAGTCCAAGGAAAGAATTGCAAACCCTACGCTGAGTTCTCGTGGGCGTGGGGCTCGGCCTCCTTTGGAGTTTTCGCTATGTGGTGTGGGCATGCGCCAAATAATGTTGACGGAGCAGGTCTTTGCCGTAGTCGTTGCCGTTGGGAGTACGCACTACGCAGTGGATGTGCTGTTGCGTTGGTTTGTTTGGGTCCGCCGCGAATTGGCGTAGGTTGGCTGGACGCTGGTGATCGAACTCGATCAGGACCACAGGGCTCTGCACGCGGTAATAGAACGCGCTGTCGGATTGGGAGCCGCCGATCCATGTGAACCATGTGTTCTCGATGTGGCGGTCAACTTCGTCCATCTTTACGCGGGCGTGGCCGTCGTCCATGTTGCTGACGTAGAGGGCAATCAGATCGCGCAGGCGCCGACGGGTCGGGGCGGTTAGTTCATTCGTCCGCAAGCCTGCGTAGTCGATGACGACGTTGTCTTTGAAGGCTTCCGTCAGATTATTGTTGCCGGTTTTGGAGAAGTTCAGGACCGCTTTCTTCTGTTGTGCTTCCGGCAATGCTTTCAGCATCGCGAGGCCGTCGTTCTGTTCCTTCTGCAGGATTTCAACGCCTTTATATTTTCCGGATGGAGCCTTGACCGGTTCGGAGCCGATGAATAGCGGCGTCATGACCACCTGATCGCCGAGCACGAAGTAATTGATGATCGCGTGATGGCCTTCCAGTTTCCAGCCCCAGGGGTCCGTTGCCGAGGGTTTGCCGTAGATCTGAATGTAGTACAGCCATTCGCCAAGGAAATCGTGATCGCCCGACAACTCCGCAAGCGTTTCGTTCAGGCGCATGATGTTGCGGGTTAATTCGAAGCCCTGCGTGCTGAGGGAGGCGCGCATCAACGCGAATGCCGCTTCGCGCTGGCGGTCGTTCATGTCGGAGAAACAGATGCCCTGGCGAGCGTAGAAGTGCTGGTTCATCCACTTGCGCCACTCGATGTCGTCCACGGGGTAGATGGTTCTCGCTAATTGGACCGGCGACAGAGTATCGACGAACGCAGCCGCGGCGTTGCGCACCGGTTCGGTGGAGACACCTGTTGGTTTGATTTCGAACACCCCTGGCATCACCTCTCCGCTGGTGGTGATTCCTTTGAAGGGCGCGGCCAGGCCTTCTTTCTCGTAGTCCTCGGACATGCGGCGGAAGCGTTCAGCGATATCCGATGGAGATTGGGGGGCCTGCCCCAAAGCCCAGGGCGCGAGAACCGCTGCGCCGATCAGAGACGAGAGAAAGTCGCGGCGGGTTGGGCTGCAGTGACGCGCGTGAACCTGGCCGTGGTGATGGTGGTGATGATGACTTTCGCTCACGGAACCCTCCGGCACGAGAAGTGGCGGCAAGATAGCACGAGTGGCTCAGTTACGACAATGATCTGCTCAACATGATTCGCTCAACCGCCTGTGCTCTAATGCCTTCGTGTCCTGGCTAACCGTCCTCAATCGTGATGTTGTCGCTTGCACCCGCTGCCCGCGGCTTGTGGTCTACCGAGAGGAAGTAGCTCGCGTGAAGCGGCGTGCTTATCTTGATTGGGAATATTGGGGGAAGCCCGTGCCGGGCTTTGGCGACCCTGAGGCGCGGGTGCTGGTCATGGGACTTGCGCCGGGGGCGCACGGATCGAATCGCACGGGGCGTCCGTTTACCGGGGATGCTTCTGGAAAATTTATGTACCCGGTGCTGTACGAGACGGGATTCGCCAATCAGCCAAACGCTACCGATCGCAATGACGGGTTGGTGTTGAAGGACATGTACATCACCGCCGCTGTGCGGTGTGCGCCGCCGGACAATAAACCGCTGCCGACGGAACTCGTGGCCTGTTCAACCTTTCTCGATCGCGAAATGGCCGGGCTCGAAAAGGTGAAGGTTGTGGTGGCACTGGGGAAGATTGGCTTCGATGCGTACTTGAACTATCTGCAGCGGAGAAGAGTGCTGGCAGGGAAAAAAGAATATGTGTTCAAGCACGGAGCCAGCTATGCGATGCTCGACGGAAAGATTTTGCTGGCGTCGTATCATCCGTCGAATCAAAATACGCAGACGGGCAAGCTGACGCGGGAAATGTTCGTCAAGATATTCAAGCAGGCGGCAAAACTTGCCGATAGTGAAAAATGAGGCGCCGCCAGCGCCGGATCGCTCGACCGCCTCTCGATGGGGTCACGGCCCGATGGGCTAAGGTCACGAACTGGGGCGGCGCCGCTTCTTGCCAGGGACTTCTGCGGGGGCAGGCACTCCCGCCCATCGCTCTTGCATTTGGTTTTTCCGTGCCATTGGTTCATGCAAGTCAAAGCCAAGGTCAAAACCTGGCGGACAGGAGTGTCCGCCCCACATCGTTCTCTTGCTATCTCAGCTTCGTCACTGTGACTTCGAGTTGGAACTGGCGCTTCGAGTTGGGGTCGTCGGCACTACCGATCAGGATTGGTTTCCCGACTACCAGCAGCGTGTCGCCGCTGATCTTGATTTGCCGAACGACCGGGGCAGAGATTCCGGAGGCGTGGCCTGAGTCCATGTCCAGATTGCTGACCTCGCCCCTCACCACCAGCATCAATTCATCGCCACGCTCGCGCAGTTGAGCCCAGATGTTGGTTCCGACGTCCAGGTACTGAATCTGCATGGCCCCTGGAATGTTCGGATTGCTCGTGCCCGTCTCAACCGGAACTCTGGTACCGATCTTGATTTCATTGGACTCCCCGGCTGTGAGGTCCATGGAGTAGTGCCGTGTGTTTGCGATTTTCCCGTCCGTGACTTCGTTGAAGGAAAAGTCCAGACGATAGGGCTGCACAGGTTGGGTTTTCGCGGATGGTTTCGGACTCTCCGTTTTCGAGTCATCCTGGGCCCGTGCCGAACATAGGCCACAAGCCAGTCCAATAAAAACTACGGCAACGAATCGTGAGATCGTTCTTCGCATGTTTTGCTCACCTTTCTTGTTCAATCGAAGCTGGAATACGGATTTGTGTTCTGCTGTTCAGTTCCTTCTGCGTCTCCAACTGGAGTTCCTCTTGCGCTTGGGCGACGAGTTGAGCGTCCTTCGGGAAATTCCGCACGTACCGCGCCAGAGCGATCTCTTCCGGGCTAAGCGGCTGCGGGGACGGGAACTGATCGAGCTTTGGGCTGGAGGCCACGGCTGGCGCTGGAACACGATGCGCGGCCGGGCGACGAACCGGTTTGATTGCCCGCGGTGGCACGTTGTCTGCGCTATGGATCGGCGGCGTCTCTGGTTTCGTCGGGCTCTGCGTTGCGACCGGCGGGCGATTCGCTATTTGCGGATGCGGCGCCTTCGACCTCCAGGCCACAGTGACGGCGACTAACACGAGTGCCGCTATGGCAGCGGCCAGTCCCCATCTCCACCAAGCTGCAATCGGCCCATGTTCCAGCCCGGTGTGCAGGTTCGCCAGAACCCGATCTTCCAGCCCCGGGCGCGGTTCGACGGCGGCGTAGTTCGCCAGGGCCGCATCGAGGGCGCGATCCAGATCGTCTATCCGCCGGTCTTTTGTGGGTCGATCTTCCATGGGTCGATCCTCGCGGAACGAGTTTTCGTGTTTGTGGTCCGCCATATCTATCGCCGATTCCTGATCTCTCGCTGTAAAAGCTTTTCCTTCAACATCTGCCGTGCGCGGAAGACTCGTGAGCGCACGGCGGCTTCGTTGATCCCGAGTGTGCCCGCCACTTCTCGCGGCGACATTTCTTCGATCGTCGAGAGAATCAGCGGCTCGCGAAGTTTTGCGGGCAGGGCCGCGATCAACTTTTCCAGCACTGTGCTGATCTGAGCGCCCTGCAGTGTGTCGTCCGCCGAACTCTGCGTTGACTCGATTTCGCGAACCGGCCGTTCGGGATCATCCAAAGCGATCTCCCGCTTGCGTCCTTGATGGCGGGCTCGATCCACTGCAACGCGCCATGCGATGCGCGCCAGCCACGTCCTCGGATCCTCGACTGCTTCGAGTTTCGAGCTGTAGCGCAGCACCCTCATAAACGTCTCTTGCGTGGCGTCTTCAGCGTCGTGATGGCTGCGGAGCACGGCGTATGCGATGCGGTAAACGAGCCGCGAATGCTGACGGACTAACGATTCGACGACTTGTTCGCGGTCGATCGTCGTCACGCCGTTCAGGATTGCCTCTCCTGCCAACAATCGTCTGCCCTCAATCATGAAGACCGCCCTGAGGTTGGGTTTGTTCAGGAATTTCTTTGGGGAGAACGGGGGCGGAAAGGTTCGTTGCGGGGATTTTGTGGAGGGGCCACTTCTGTTCCATTACTTTGAACTTGGTTTTGCCTTGTTCAAAGGGAAATTAAGACAAATTCAAAAGCAGCGGACAGGAGTGTCCGCTCCACACAGGCTAGAAGCCCACCAGGACGGGTTCGGGCTCGAGACGGATGTCCCAGATTTCTGCGACTCGACTTTGTATCTGGTCTTTCAATTCCAACACCTCGGCGGCAGTGCCACCTCCTTGATTGACTAGCGCCAAGGTGTGTTTGCTGGAGATCCGAACCCGGCCTGAACCGTAGCCGCGCGTGAAGCCAGAGCGCTCGACGAGCCATGCGGCGGATACTTTGTGGCTTTTTTCGAGAGCGGGATAGCTGGGGACAGTTAGTCCTTTGGCTGCGGCGCGCTTCTTGAGGTCTTGGTGTTGCTGCTCGGAAAGCACGGGGTTCTTGAAGAATGATCCGGCGCTGCGGCAGTCCGGGTCGCCTTCGACGATCAGCATGCCCTTGTGCGCGCGAATGTGACGGACCGCTTCGCGGGTTTCCGCGAGGTCGGGACTCGTCTCGCGACCATCGAAGTGGCGCTTCAGATCCGCATATTCGAGGTGAGGGTTTCCCCCCGGAGTGAGAGCATAACTAACGCGCAGAATGATTAAGCGTCCGCGCTCGGTCGTATTGAAGATGCTCGAGCGATAGCCGAAGCCGCACGCTTCGCCACACATCTCGCGAACCTGGCCATCTTTCAGATCGAAGACTTCGACGGATTCGACAGTCTCGGATACTTCCTGTCCATAGGCTCCGACGTTCTGCACCGGCGTGCCGCCGACGCTGCCGGGGATGCCGCTGAGGCATTCGACTCCGGCGCAGTTTGCCACGACAGCATGAGACACGAGGCGGTCCCAAGATTCTCCAGCGCCGGCGTCGAAGAGGACTTTGCCATCGTGCAGGCCCGGGCGCTGTTCGATACCAGGGATCGCGACCTTGAGGACCAAGCCAGCGAAGCCTGAGTCGGAAACGACGAGATTGCTTCCTCCACCGAGCACGAAGAGCGGAAGACCGCGCGAGAGGGCAAAGGAGACTGATTCCTGGACCTCGGTATGCGACTTCGCTTCTACAAAAAACCGTGCAGGACCGCCGATTTGAAAGGTGGTGAATGGCGCCAGCGCGACATTTTCCTGCAGGACCATGGAATGCTCACAATATTACTGGACGAGGTCTTAGGACGGCAGCGATGAGCAGGAAGTGATCTTTTCGACTGCGTTTTTTTCCTCAGATTCGAAAACCATCACCACCAAGGACACGAAGGTGCACGAAGGAAACCTTATTTGCGGGCGTTTCGTGCTCCTGGAGACAGGCCAGAAGGTACAATGAAGATAACGCTGCAAGTGAGAGGAATTGAGATCCTATGCCGATGTATCCCGAGATTATGGTTATTCCCATGCGCGAAGAATTGACGCGCCTGGGCGTGGAAGAGTTGAAGACCGCGGAACAGGTAGACCGCTCTTTGAAGAATCGTCCGGGGACGACTCTGGTCGTGGTGAATTCGATTTGCGGATGCGCCGCGGGGCGTATGCGTCCCGCGGTTCGTATGGCGCTTTCGAATTCGGCCAAACCGGATAAGAGCTTTTCGGTGTTCGCGGGGCAGGACACGGAGGCCACCGAGCGAGCCCGCAGTTATTTCACGGGATATCCGCCGTCGTCGCCTTCGATTGCGATTTTGCGCGACGGGGAAGTGGTATTCATGATGCCGCGCCGGGAGATTGAATCGCGCGAAGCTCCCGCCATTGCCGCTGATCTCAAGGCGGCACTCGATCGAATCTGCGCCAAGCCGGCCACGGTTTAGCGCGCTTAAGCTAACTTCGAGCCTGCTGTTTGCCGAAAGCGAACAGCAGGCTCTTTTTTTCTGCCCTATTTCTTCGGTTGTTCGCTCATCAGGAAGGCTTTGATCACGATTGCATTGGGCTGCACGCCTACAGGGATTAGCGTGAGCAGGGAGTACTCGCTGGGCTCAAGCTTCCGCGGTCTGCGCTTTTGAATCACGGTGACGTCGCCGGATTCGGTGTCGAGCACTAGAAGATAGCTCTCGTCCGGCGTGAGGGCCATGCTGTCGGGATGGCTGCCGACGGGCAGCGTCGTGATGCGGCGGCCAATGTCGATGTCGTAGACGGCGACGCTGTTCGATCCGAAATTCGAAATGTAGAGCCTTGAGTTGTCGAGGGTGACGACGCCCTTGGAAGGATGCTGTCCGATCTCTTGCGTGCTGCCGACTTCGTCGTTGCCGGTTTCGATGATCGATACGCTGTCGGAATCGAAGTTGCAGACGATCATCTCTCCGCCGTCGGGCTTGATGGTGAGGCTGACCGGAGTGTGGCCTACGTCGAGTAGTGCGAGCATCCGGTCGTCTTTCGTTGCACTCTTTAACTGGATGGAAGCGACTTGCGAAGATCCTGAGCAAGAAACAAATGCTTTGCTCGAGTCCGGAAGAATCGCAATGTCTTCCGGCTGCTGACAGACCGGGAGAGTCGCACGAACGCGTAACAGTTTTACATCGATCAAGGAAACGGTGTTGTCGGCACGATTGGATACGACAACGGTCGAGCCGTCTGGCGTGACGCGCGCGAGACCAGGGGATGCGCCGACGCGAACGTTGCCGATCACGATCCGTTTCTCCACATCGATGACGCTGACGTTCGACGAGCCGGAGTTGGCGACATAGGCGCGCTTGCCATCTTGAGATACGTCGATGAAGTAGGGACGCCCGTGAACACCGATTGTGGCCACGATCTTGTTCGACTCGGCGTCGATGACGTTCACGTTGTTCGATCCGGTATTGACGACGTAGATCTCGTTCTTCTTGCTGTTGGCGGCAATACCCGTGGGCTCGCTGCCCACGCGCAGGGTTTGCGCCAAGGCGAAAGTGCGCATGTCGATGACGCTGACTGTGTTGCTCTTGCCGTTGGTGACGTAGGCGTACTCGCGGAACGCAGGACCGTAGTCGGGGAATTGCTGCTCGCGGAAGTACCACCATCCAAGGCCACCGAGGATGGGAACAAGGACAGCGATGAATAAGAGCTTTCGCAAGGTAGAGACCGCAGCCGCAGAACAGAAAGAGTAGCAGAACAGATGCCGGGTGCCCGATCGATCATCTTTTCCGGCGAGAAGGCGGATCGCTCACCTCACTTGGGCAAATCAACCTTTCGGTTGTATTAGTCTTAGCCCGCGCACTTGCGAGAAGTGACGATCATTAAAGGTCGCAACAGCACTGCCGCGCTCCAACGCCGTTGCAGCTACGATGAGATCGTAGTAGCCGATCATCTTGCCTCGTGATTCTAGATCGGCCCAAATTCGCGCGTGTTCCAGGGCCGTCGCTTCAGTGTAGTGAGCAATCGGCAACCCGAGCAGAGTTCTTCGGAGATAAGACTCGCGCTGTGCTCTGTGCTTAGCATTTGCTCGCTCCAATCCGTGCCATAACTCTGCAACCGTGATCGCCGCTATCTCGAATTGATCGTCGGCGTGAGTCTCGAACCAGCCTTCGATATTAAGGCTTTCCTTCTCACCGCGGATGAGGACATCGGTATCGAGGATTATCGCCATTTGTCGACCGGAGGCTTCAAAATCTTGTGTCCATCGCGGAGGTCGCGGCGCCAAGCCTTGGCTTGCTCGTCGGACAACCGGGCTTCTCGTAGAGCATTAGCCAAGTCGCGTCCAGTGCAAACCTTTTCTCCGTCGGGCACCAGTCGGGCAAACGGCTTTCCATTCTTGAGAAGAACAAAGGTCGTGTTCTGGTAATGCGCGCGGTTCAGGCAATCGGCAAAATTGCGCGCCGCATCAGTGACCGAGATTATTTCGGTTTTCATAAAATCAGATTATCAGATTTTAAGGAATATACAAGATCCCTATTTAACTGATCCTGCCGGTTCGTTGACTTCGATTTGCGGAATTGTCTTTCCCACGACTGGAGCGATCTGCCTCACCTGCTTCATGAGTTCGTCGAACTGATCGGGGAAGAGCGACTGCGGGCCATCGGAAAGGGCCTGGTCCGGATTCGTGTGGACTTCGACCATCAATCCATCGGCGCCCACGGCGACTGCGGCGCGAGAAAGTGGCGTAACTTTGTTGCGCTTGCCGGTACCGTGGCTGGGGTCGACCAGGATCGGCAGGTGGCTGAGGCGTTGGACCGCGGGCACAACGCTTAAGTCGAGGGTGTTGCGGGTGTGGTCGGCGAAGGTGCGGACTCCGCGCTCGCAGAGTGCGACGTTATAGTTGCCTTCGCTCATGATGTATTCGGCGGCCATCAGGAACTCTTCGAGCGTGGCTGACATGCCGCGCTTCAGGAGCACTGGTTTGCGGGCGCGTCCGGCTCGCTTCAGCAGCGAGAAATTTTGCATGTTGCGAGCGCCGATCTGGATCATGTCGGCGTATTCGTCGACCAGATCCAGAGATTCGTGATCGATGGCTTCGGTGATGATACGCATTCCGAACTGCTGGCGAATCTCTGCCATGATGCGAAGGGCTTCTTCGCCGAGTCCCTGAAATGAGTAGGGAGAAGTGCGTGGCTTGTAAGCGCCTCCACGAAAAAATTGTGCGCCCGAGCGCTGCACCCGTTCGGCCACGGCGAAAGCCTGTTCACGGCTTTCGATGGCACACGGGCCGGCCACGATAGCGAGGCCTGAGCCGCCTATGGTGGCGGTGCTTCCCGGAAACCGGATGATCGTGTTGTCTTCCTTCGTGTCCCGGCTGACCAACTTATAGGGCTTGGAGACCTGGATGACTTCCTGCACGCCGGCCATTTCTTCGAGCGTGCCGTGTTCGACTTCACCCTTGTTTCCGGTGATTCCGATGGCTGTGCGGGTTGCGCCGGGCATGGGATGGGCGCGGTATCCGAGTTTCTCGATTTTTTCGCAAACGGCGCGCACCTGCTCGGGGCTGGCTTGCGCCTTCATGACAACTAGCATTGGGAACTCCTGGGACGCGTTTCCTGCGGGAAAGGCCTAGACAGCCTTGCAGGGCCGTACCAATGATTCTATGCGCGCCTCGGGCTCAGGGCAATCCGGTTGGGTCGTGGCCGCATTTCGTTTCCGTTGCTCATTGGCGACTAAGAAAGCACTTAACCGCTGAGTACGCCGAGAAACCCGCGCTGAGTTCGCTGAGAAATGCGAATTGGGGCACTGCGGTGGTTTCTGAATCTGGGCTAGCGCCGTTCACATCTATAGGAAGAGCCGTGAAATCATCCGCTAAGAAGTTCTTTTCTTTTGACCCAAACCATTGGAATTCGAATGCTTAACGTCATTCCAAGGAGACCTTATGAGTACATCTGTGAAGTCTGTTTCTGCAAATCTTAGTGGCAGCTTTTCGCTGCTCGGGGAATTAAACGTGCATCGCCTCGGCTTCGGCGCGATGCGCATCACCGGCGACGGTGTGTGGGGACCGCCAAAAGATCGCGCTCGCGCCCTCTCGGTACTTCGCCACGCCGTTGAGTTGGGAGTGAACTTCATCGACACCGCCGACTCTTACGGACCCAACGTCAGCGAGGAGTTGATCGCCGAAGCGCTCCATCCGTATCCGAAAGATCTGGTAATTGCCACTAAGGGTGGATGGAACCGGCCGGGGCCGAATCAGTGGACACACGATGCTAGCCCGAAGCACCTGCGCGAGGCGATAGAAGGAAGTCTCAAGAGACTCAAGCTTGACCGCATCGATGTGTATCAACTTCATGCCCCGGATCCGGCCACGCCCTTCGACGCGTCGGTTGAGACATTGGCGAAGCTACGCGAGCAGGGAAAGATACGCCTGGTCGGTCTCTCGAACGTGACACGCGAACATGTGGAGAGCGCTCTGAAGATTGTTCCCATCGCGTCCGTACAGAATCGCTACAGCTTTGGCGATCGCGAATGGGATTCTGTGGTGGATTATTGCGAGCAGAAAAAGATCGCATTCATCCCCTGGTTCCCGTTGGGTGCGGGGAAGGCTGCCAACGAAGCGCTCAACGCTGTCGCGAAGGCGCACAAGGCAGAGCCTCTGCAAATCGCTTTGGCATGGCTGCTGCAACGGTCGCCGGTCATGATTCCGATTCCGGGGACCTCTTCGGTGGAGCATTTGGAAGAAAATATTGCTGCGGCATCGATACGGCTAACGCCTGAAGAGTTTCAAAAACTCGCTGAAGTGAAGCGTGAAGTGTCGCGTTAAGCCGTCAATTCCTGTCATCCTGGCCGTAGAGACTTGCCGAAGTGCGAAGGCAGGGTCTCTGCGGCCGGGTCTCGTCTGATGAAACAAGAACTAGACATCCTGAAGCGCCGGGCTCCCCGGAAGCCGCCGCGTCTGACTTCCCGCCGCATCGGTATTCACACGTCGTCGTCCGGCGGCGTGATGAATGCCGCCGAGCGCGCTTACCGGCTGGGATGCAATACGCTGCAGATCTTTTCCTCCAGTCCCCGGCAGTGGGCGCCATACGAACTCGGCGAGCCGCAGTGCAGCGAGATGAACCGGCTGCGGGCCAAGTATGATTTGAAGCCGCTGGTCATCCACACGAACTATCTGGTGAATCTGGCGAGCTCTAATGATCTTTTCTTGAGTAAGTCGATGCAGGCTTTTCGCGGAGAAGTGGAACGGGCTCTGGCGCTATGCGCGGATTATCTGGTGTTGCATCCCGGATCGTTTCGCGGCGCAGATCGCGAACAAGGCCTGCTGCGGACGGCTGCGGCGATCGCGGCTTCGACAGAGGGGCTTGACCTTGCCAAAGGCGGGCTGACGATCCTCATTGAGAACACGGCGGGCGCGGAATTCTCGTTGGGCAGCAGCTTTGAGCAGGTGGCCGAAGTCATTGATCGGCTGGATGGCATTGTCCCGGTGGGAGCGTGCATCGATACCTGCCACACGCATGTGGCTGGGTACGACATCGTCAGCAACGAGGGCCTTTACCAAACGTTGCAGCATCTCGATCGCGCGATTGGGTTGAACCGGGTGAAGGTCTGGCATTGCAACGATGCCAAGGCGGCCCGTGGATCCAAACTCGACCGGCACGAGCGGATCGGGAAGGGAACCATCGGGAAGGAGCCGTTTCGCATTCTGGTTAATGACCTTCGGCTGGCGCATGCCGCGTTTATCTCGGAGACACCGGTCTACAAGCCGGGCGACGATAGGAGAAACGTGGATACCCTGAAAAGTCTGGTCGAAGAGCACTAGGGCTGGTGGTGCCGGCGCGGAAAGCAGTCGAGCTTTGCTCGACCGGACAGCCGGGGACGGCTGTCCCCACATCTTACCGCCTGGGCCGGCTCCCTCAGATAGGACCTGCCTGTTGAGGCGCTTCGTTGCGTGCAATGCCTTGTACAGCCGATACTCTTACCTCATGAAACTCTACCGAACGCGCCACGGCATTGTTGCCGAGCAGGCTGAACACTTCTACTTGATCGACGCTTCGTCGTGGGACGAACTGGTCGCGCGCGAAGATCTCTCCAATTATCTTGCGACGGTGATAAAGACCTCGAAGGCGGAAAGTTCCGCTCCGACGGACCTGCTTCCGCCGATCGGTACGCAGGAAGTATGGGCGGCAGGCGTGACGTATTACCGCAGCCGCGATGCGCGCATGGAAGAGTCGAAGAGCGCGGGCGGCGGGGACTTTTACGATCGCGTGTATCAAGCTCCGCGGCCGGAACTCTTCTTCAAAGGGACGGCCCACCGAGTGGTAGGAACGGGCGGAAAGGTCGCTATTCGCAAAGACGCGTCGTGGTCGGTGCCCGAACCCGAGTTGGTGTTGTTCATCTCGCCGGGCGGCAAGATAACGGGCTACACCATTGGCAACGACATGAGTTCTCGCGATATTGAGGGCGAGAATCCGCTATATCTGCCGCAGGCGAAGGTTTATGACCGCAGTTGCGCCCTTGGTCCTTGCTTGCTGGTGACGGATGAACCGCTCTCGCCTGCGACAGAAATTGCAATTGAGATTTGCCGTGGAGGCGCCCTGGTGTTCGCGGGCGCGACTACTCTCAAGGAGTTAAAGCGCAAGCCGGAAGAGTTGGTTGAATATCTCTACCGCAGCTGCAGCTTTCCTCCAGGATGCTTTTTGTTCACTGGCACTGGGATTGTGCCGCCGGACTCGTTCACGCTGGACGCGGGGGATGAGATCAGCATCACCATTCCTCTAATTGGAACTCTGACCAACGTCGTTGGATAATGCCGCCTTTGTTTCCTTGCGGACTTTGCGATTCTTGGGCTCTGCTTGTCTGAAAACAGAATCTTTTGACCCCGGAGATCGCGAAGCAATGCTGCAGAGAGCGCAGAGAAATTCAAATTGAGCCACTACCGCTTTGCGGCCGTCCTCTGGGCCCAGCGCTTTCGCGTGTAAAATAGAGGACTATTTCCTGACTGTTCTTTTCTGCTATGGCGATCGAAGAAAAATCTGCTAGCACCGTGACCGGCGGCCCGGACGCCGGGACGACCTCGTCTCGTCCCAATGACGAGCGCTATGACGCGCAGCGCGTAGAGACCAAGTGGTTCGAGCGGTGGAAACAGGATCCGGCGATCTATTCCGCGGAGCCCCACTCCACGAAGAAAAAGTTCTACGTGCTGGAGATGCTGCCGTATCCCTCGGGCGCATTGCACATGGGGCACGTTCGCAATTATTCGATCGGCGACGCACTGGCTCGCTACATGTGGATGAACGACTACAACGTGCTTCATCCCATGGGATGGGATTCGTTTGGCTTGCCGGCGGAGAATGCCGCGATTTCGAACAACACACCTCCGCGCGAGTGGACGCTGCGCAATATCGAGAAGATGAAGGCGCAGATGAATCGCCTCGGCTTCGCCTACGATTGGTCGCGCGAAGTTACCACATGCTTGCCCGATTATTACCGCTGGAACCAGTGGTTCTTCTTGAAGCTCTACGAGCAGGGATTGGTGTATCGCAAGAAGAGCAAGGTGAACTGGTGTCCGAAGTGTGCGACCGTTCTGGCGAATGAGCAGGTCCTCGCCAGCGGATGCTGCTGGCGTCACGAGGACACGCTGGTCGAGCAGCGCGAGTTGGAGCAGTGGTTCGTGCGCACCACGAAGTATGCAGAAGAGCTTTTGCGCGACTTAGACAAGCTCAGCAACTGGCCGGAAAAAGTGCGCACCATGCAGCGCAACTGGATTGGCCGCAGCGAAGGCACTCAGGTTGACTTCAAACTTGAGGGAAACGCTGGCCCTGCTGGCGCGAAAATCAGCGTCTTCACTACGCGGGTGGATACGATCTTCGGCGCGACTTCGATCCAGTTGGCTCCGGAGCACCCGATGGTCGCGGATTTCACGCGTACCAACCAGCTCTTGGGCGAGTCAGTTCAGCAATTGATCGCCGAGCAGCGCAAGGCGAAAGAGGCTGGCGATATCGGAGAGATCGAGAAGCACGGCGTGAATACGCACCGCTACGCGATCAATCCTTTCAGCGGCGAAAAGATTCCGATCTGGATCGCGAACTACATCCTGATGGATTACGGCACGGGCGCGATCATGAGCGTGCCGGCGCACGATGAGCGCGATTACGAGTTCGCCAAGAAATACAAAATTGAAATTCGCCTGGTGATTCTTCCGATCACGAACGATCCGGAAGAGACGATGGCGGAGCCGCAATTGCCTTTCACCGCTCATGAAGGCATGGTGATCAATTCGGGCGCATACAGCGGGATGAGTTGCTCCGACGCCATCAAGAAGATGGCGGCGTACGCAGAGGAAAAAGGTTTCGGCAAATCGACAGTTACGTATCGGCTCAAGGACTGGGGCATCTCGCGGCAACGGTATTGGGGCACGCCGATCCCAATGTTGTATTGCGAGAAAGATGGCATCGTCCCGGTGCCGGAATCGGAGTTGCCGATCATCCTGCCGGAGCAGGTAGAAATTACTTTGACGGGCGGCTCTCCTCTTGGGCGGGTGCCGGGGTTCGTGAATGCGACTTGCCCCAAGTGTGGAGGCCCCGCGCGGCGCGAGACCGACACGATGGATACGTTCGTTGATTCGTCCTGGTACTTCTATCGGTATACCGACGCGCACAACGACAAGGCTCCGTTCGATGGAAAGATCGCGCAATATTGGTTCCCGATTGATCAATACATCGGCGGCGTCGAGCATGCGATTTTGCACCTGATCTATTCGCGGTTCTGGACGAAGTTCATGCGCGACCTGGGATTGATCACCAACGACGAGCCTGTCGAACGCTTGTTCACGCAAGGAATGGTGATTAAAGACGGGGCGAAGATGTCGAAGAGTTTGGGCAACGTCGTCTCGCCTGATGAGATGGTGGCGCGCTATGGCGCCGATGCTGCGCGGTTGTACAGTTTGTTCGCCGCTCCGCCGGATCGTGATCTCGATTGGCAGGATACGGGTATTGAAGGGATCCAGAGATTCCTGGGACGCGTGTATCGATTTATTCTTCGAAACGCCAGACCGGATCATGCGGAATGGAAGAATGCAGTTCCCGCGGATCTGTCGCCGGAGGCGCGAGGCATCCAGCGCAAGCTTCATCAGACGATCAAGCGTGTGAGTGACGACTTCCAAGGTCGCTGGCATTTCAATACGTGCATCTCGGCGATCATGGAGTTGGTGAATGTGCTTTACGCGTCCGAGGAGGCCATTGGCCGCAGCGCGGTTCCGACAGCATTTCTAGCCGAGGTTGAGCGTAGCCTGGTTTTGTTGCTCGCTCCTTTCGCTCCCTACCTGGCGCACGAGTTGTGGGAAATGCTGGGCGAACAGGGAAGCCTGCTGCGCGCTCCGTGGCCGAAGTATGATGCTGAGCTGGCGAAAGAAGAAGAGCTTGAGATTCCGGTGCAGGTGAATGGCAAATTGCGCAGCCGCGTGGTTGTGCCCGCCGACGCATCTGAGGCTTTCGTTCTGGAAGCAGCCCTCGCCGACGACAAGGTGAAGGCTGCGATTGCGGGTAAGCAGATCGTGAAGAAATTGTATGTGCCTGGCCGCCTGGTCAATATCGTCGTGAAGTAGCCGCGTGCGGTTTGAATTCCTGCAGATGAGTTATCCTGACGTGGAATGGCCATCTCCCCTACGGCGGAAGGATTTCGCGCGGCGTTCCGGCGTCCGTCGCTGACCTTTGCCGAGATTGCATGGCGATGGTGCGTCGGGGCGACTGCGATAGCGCTGTTCTTCTTCGGGCTCTTCGAATATCTCTACACACTTCCTGTGACGCGCGGCGAGATGCTTCTTCTTCGGAGCCGTCAGCCTTACCTGATCGGACAGGCGATCCTGCATATCCTTCGCGGCAGCGCCAATCGCGTGGTCATGTCGCTGATGCTTGCGGCGCTGCTGGTTAGTTTTCTATGGATACTCGCGGCATCCCTCGGTCGGATTGCAACCGTCCGGGCCGCGCTCGAATATTTTCACGGACGGTTTACCCTTACACCGCACAAAGACGACGAACCCGCCGGTTCTTTCGGAACGCTGATTCGCCTGAATTTCTTGCGCGCAGCGGTAGTGCTGGCAGCGATCCTAGGGCTATGTGGCGCAACGATTGTTGCTGGATTCGCCTCGCCCGCTGCCAAACCTCAGCCCGGACTGGCATTCTTCTTGTTCCTGCCGATGGCGGCTATTGTCCTCCTCGTAAGCTGTGCGTTGAATTGGTTTTTGTCGCTTGCCGGTGTTTTTGCGGTGCGAGACGGTGGCAATGCCCTAGGTGCGATCTCGGCTGCGGCCTCGTTTTTTCGCGAAAACCTGGGCGCGGTTTTGGCAGTCAGCACATGGACTGTCCTTGCGCACCTGGTACTGTTTTCCGGCGCGTCCACCGCCGCTGGCGTGCCGCTGGGTATGGCTGGGTTGCTTCCGGGCCGGATTGTTCTTCTCGGAGTGGCGCTAGTGACGCTTGGGTATTTTGCTATCGTGGACTGGCTCTACATGGCGCGGGTCGCGGGATACGTGTGTATCTCTGAAGTTCCGATAGCGCTTCGCAAGCCTGCTCCGCCTGTGATTCGTGCCATCGCGCCGCCGGTAATGGCGCAACCGCCGCTGCAAACTACGATCGATCGGGACGAAGCGATCCTCAGCGACCTGCCCGGACTGGTTTCAGGGTCCTCATAGTATTTTTCCGCCTGCGGTTTGGGCGATTCAGTGTTTCGATTTACTGGAGACAAAAAGCTGGTAACCGCCGAGGACGCGGAGAAACCCGCGCGGAGTTCGCTGAGAAATGCTAACTGAATCATCACCATCTTTCTGACCTGCTTTACACTTTCTCCCTGAATTTGAGACACTCTTTTGTGGCGACCCAATCCCCGAAAAATTCACCGTTGCAAACTCAATCCATCGTCATCCTCGACTTTGGCGCGCAGTATACCCAACTCATCGCGCGCCGCATCCGGGAACAGAATGTGTTCTCGGTTGTGCTGCCTTGCACCGCCAAATTGTCCGAGGTAAAGAGTTACAACCCTGTCGGCATCGTGCTGTCGGGCGCACCCTGGTCGGTGTATGACAAGGATGCTCCCCCGGCCGACCCGAAGGTGTTCGAACTCGGCGTGCCGGTGCTCGGCATTTGCTACGGGCTGCAATTCATGGTGCATACGCTGGGCGGCAAGGTGCGTCCGGCGGACAAGCGCGAGTACGGCCATGCGGAAATCGACGTCATCAAGGATTCAGTGTTGTTCCAGGGGCTCGCCAAGAAATTGGCGGTGTGGATGTCGCATGGCGACGAGGCGCTCGAACTGCCTCCCGGCTTTGAGTTGATGGCTCGGACGCATCACGCGGTCGCTGGCATTCAGAATGTCGCGCGCAAATGGTACGCGGTTCAGTTTCATCCGGAGGTGCACCACACGCCGCATGGCACGCAGATCCTGAAGAACTTTATTTTTCAGATTTGCGGAGCGAAGCCGACGTGGACGGCGCAGCACTTCATCGATGCGACGGTGGCGCAGATTCGAAAACAAGTGGGATCGGGACGCGCCATCTGCGCGCTTTCCGGGGGAGTGGATTCGTCTGTCGCAGCAGTGCTCGTGGACCGCGCCATGCGCGACGCCAAAGGAAAGTCGCGGCTGACCTGTGTCTTTGTCGACAACGGGGTTTTACGCAAGAACGAATTTGAGCGCGTGCAAAAGACTTTGCGCGACAAGCTCGGACTTCATCTGGATGCTGTCGATGCTACTGATCGGTTCCTGGGAAAACTCGCGGGCGTCACCGATCCCGAGAAGAAGCGGAAGATTATCGGCAATGAATTCATCAAAGTATTCGAGAAGGAAGCGCGGCGCATCGAGAAAACGGAAGGCACGGTGAAATGGCTGGTGCAGGGCACGTTGTATCCGGACGTGATCGAGTCGCAGTCGGTGCGCGGACCATCGCAGGTGATCAAGTCGCATCACAACGTCGGCGGTCTTCCCGAGAAGATGAAGCTCAAGCTGATTGAGCCGCTAAAAGATTTGTTCAAGGACGAAGTCCGCAAGATCGGACGCGATCTCGGCATGCCCGAAGAGATTTTGCAGCGTCAGCCTTTTCCGGGACCGGGCCTCGCGGTGCGAGTTCTGGGAGAAGTCACGCCCGACCGGCTGCGCCTGCTGCGGGAGTGCGATGACATCGTCGTCCGAGAAATCAAAGAGGCGGGTTTGTACAACAAGATCTGGCAGTCGTTTGCAGTGTTGCTCCCAATCATGTCGGTCGGAGTGATGGGGGATATGCGTACTTATGCATGCACCTGCGCCATACGCGCGGTCAGTTCTGAAGACGGCATGACTGCAGACTGGGTTCCGCTGCCTTATGAGGTGTTGAAAACGATCTCCACGCGGATCGTGAACGAAGTGAAGGGCGTGAATCGCGTGGTGTATGACGTAACTTCGAAGCCGCCTGGCACGATTGAGTGGGAGTAGGTAGAAGCGGGCGTCGGGCCTCGGAACCTTCGACGTCGGACCTCGCGCATCAGGCCTGACGCGAGAAATGGGATAAGAAACATCGAGCTTCGCTCGATGGACAGCCGATGGCGGCTGTCCCCACATAAATCTGAAGTTCGAGGCCCGAACTCGAAGGTCGAAGGTCCGGGTCTGCGCCCTACTCGTCGCGGTGAACTGTTTCCATGGAGAATGCCGGGAGGCAGACGGCGATGTATTCCGCGCCGCCTGCTGCGGGAGTTGAATAGCGAATCCATTCGCCGGCGTGTGTGATCACGGCTTGTCCCGCCGCGACGTCGAGTGTGCCGTCTTTGTGCTCGACGCGCAACGTTCCTTTCAGCACGATCGTAAATTCATCAAAATCTGGAGTCTGGCCGGGCTCTACCCATCCCTGGGGACTGCGCATATGCGCTACGCTGGCGGACGAGGTCTTGGAATTAACGCGGCCAATGTATTCGTCGATCAGTTTGGGCTTGTTGCCTGCGGCTTGAATGCGCGTTGGTTGCGCGATGAGAGTGGGCATCGGTTTGAGTTTTCTTTAGTGATGGCTGATTGCGAATCAAGAGTACAACAATTTTTGAGCGCGATTTCGCCGTCGGGTTGGAGGGCGCTTCGCGATACGCAGAGCGCCCATGTGCCCGACGCGGTGCTTCGGACTCACTTCCTTTTACGGACACGGATACGGCGTTCCCGGCGTAGGCGGCGTTCCGGGAATAATCGTTGGCGGTCCGGGAACTCCGTCAGGTCCCGGAGCGCCCGGGATTGTTGTTGATGGTGTGCCGGGTGTTCCAGGCGTGTAGCAAGTGCCATGATTTTGCGGAAAATCGGGTGGCGGAGGCGGGGATGGCCGCGGAGCGACAGGTTGCGAGGCGACCGGATGCTGCCCGGAATGCTCGACGGCGGCGTCCACTTCTCTTTGCTGCAAGGTTATCGGCTGTTGCAGCGTCGCCTCGACGGGAGTTCCCACATCGAGAAAGAAATGATGCGATCCCATGAGTACAACGATTGATGCGACCGCACCGGCGGCAGCTCCCACGCCGACACCGATCGCGGTATCCATGCCTTTGTTGCCCGGCCCGGTCACGCTTGACGAGATGCAGGCGGGAGGCTGACCGGTGCATCCGGGCGGCAAGGAACTGGTGATGGTGGTTTGCGAACTTCCGACCGAGTGCCCGATCAAGGCACCGAGGCCTGCACCCGCGACCGGAAAAAGAAATGCCGCGGTCGAGCGCTTGGTTCCGGCTTCCTTCACAGCGTAGCCCTCGTTACTCTCGAGCGTAATGGGCCCGGGAATTGGCGTGACGTATCCGTCGGGAAACGTGATCAGCATGGATTGCAGGTGAATTTCTCCGCGGCCATGATTCTGTGAAAGCTTGTCCACGGTGCCCTGAACAAACGTTCCCGGCGGAATCACCACATGGTCGCCTGAGGTGACGGGAGAGCTGATTTGCGCGTAGATATCGTCGCCGCGACGGATATGCCGACTCTGCACCGGGTGCGTGAGCACAAGTACGAGCTGAGTTCCGGTCGGGATCGTTACCGTGGCGATGTTTGACGCTACCTCCGGCTTGTCTTGCCCGAATGCGCTTAGCGACGCAGTGAAAATGAAGGCGAGAGCGATCGTGGCGGAGAGGCTGGCTTTTCTGGGTGTGGTTGGTGTGGGCGAAATCAGAGATGAAGCAAGGTAGCAGGAGCGAAGGTACATCGTGGCACCTCCCCCGAAAGCTTTGAAGTGGCGCTTTCGATTCGTGCCGGGTTCAACTTCTCAAACCCGTCATCCGTCGAGTTGGACTCTCCAGCTTACGCTTTGGGTACTTAGGCATTCAGTAATTTTTTGCAAAGAATTTGTCGCACTCTGTAAAGCTGCGGCAAATGTTTACAGAGGCAACGACCGCAGGCCCAGTTCGGCCGCCCTCTCCAGTTCGGCTCCAGTGGCCCCATTCACCGCCTGAATTCCCAAGCCATTCAAGATCACCGACACGTAACGGGCAAGATCATCCGGATTGACATTCTTTGGAAGGTCGCCCTCGGTGCGCGCTTGTTTGAAGCGCTTTTGCAGTTCGGTCAGGCCGTAGTTGCGCCATTTGGTTAACGATCCTTGCACATGCTCGGCTCCCGAACCGCAGGCCAATCCTCCCTGGATCAATAGACATCCGCGAGGGTGGGTGGGATCCGCGAGATTTTTCACCGTATCCCGCACAAGCGTTTCGATTACTTCGCGAGCAGTCGGTTTCTTGAGCGCCTCGTGAACGTAGGCCGCCGGCCCTTCGGCGTAACGGGCCAAGACGCTCTCGAAGAGGGACTCTTTGTCACCGAAGGTGGCGTAGAGACTGGAGCGGTTGATTCCCATTGCCTGCGTCAAGTCATCGAGGGATGCGCCTTCATAACCTTTCTCCCAGAACACGCGCATGGCCGACTCCACCGCCTCCGTTTCCTGGAAGCCTCGCGGCCGTCCCATTTTGGCGTCGCGCTGCTTTGTATCTCTCTTTTTCGTCGCCATAGTGTCTTAGATGCACTTTTATACCATCCAGTCCAAAAAAGGTGAATCGTCGCCGCAGCCTGGTACATCTGAAACGTACGGTTCAAAAGTAACCGGAAAGGAAAAATCACATGGCAGGCAAATTGGAAGGGAAGATCGCACTCGTTACCGGGGGAAGCAGCGGAATTGGGCTTGCCACGGCACAGAGTTTCGTCAAAGAAGGCGCATTCGTATACATCACCGGCCGTCGGCAGGCGGAACTCGATAAGGCCGTGAAGGCGATCGGCAAACAGGTCGTTGCAATCCGCGCCGACGCATCAAAGCTGGCCGATCTCGACAAGCTCTTCGCCCAGATCAAAGAAGAAAAAGGCCGCCTCGACGTAGTTTTTGCGAATGCCGGCGGAGGCGGGCTGGCTCCGCTCGGTTCCATCACCGAAGAGCAGTATGACCAGACCTTCAACCTGAACGTGAAGGGCTTGCTCTTTACCGTGCAGAAGGCGCTGCCGCTGATTCCGGATGGCGGTTCGATCATCCTGAATGCCTCGATTGTTTCCATCAAGGGCATGGCTGCATTCAGCGTCTATTCGGCGACGAAGGCAGCAGTTCGTTCCTTTGCGCGCGGCTGGACAACCGATCTGAAGGATCGGAAGATACGGGTGAATGTCATCAGCCCGGGACCGATTGACACTCCAATTCTCGACGGCCTGGCGCAGACGGACGACGAGCGCACGGGGTTGAAGAATCATCTGACTTCTCTCGTGCCTCTGGGACGACTCGGGAAGCCGGATGAGATCGGCAAGACTGCGGTATTCCTGGCGTCGGAGGATGCCAGCTTCATTGCAGGTGTGGAGTTGTTTGTAGATGGCGGAGCCGCACAGGTCTAATTGCGGAACTGGCGGGAGAGAAGTTGGTTGCAGCCTCTCTCCCGCTACCGTCGGTGCGGCGAATCTGCAGGCGCGTCAAGCTATCCCGAGCATCTCGTTGAGGAACCCAACGACGTATTTCCACACCAGGTAGTACAGAATCAAACCCGCAACGAATAAAGGTGCAAGTAAATGGTACGGTGCAGTAATGGTGTGGAACCAAGTTACGCCATGCGCGTCAATGGTGAGGAGGCCGAGCCAGGAGCCTGCGAAACCGCCGACTGGCGCCATGATCAAGGGCAGCAAGGCACCGTGGAATCCGATGGGGAGATGAGGCCGGCCTCGCAGCCAGACGAACAGCACGTTCCACACGCCAAAAAGATTGGGAACCAGCGCCATCGGAAAAACAAGGGCGCTCTCAATCGGAATTGATACCTTCAACACAAGTCGCGACACCACAAACGCAGTCAACACGATCAGCAGGAACAAGCTGGGCGCGAAGATGCCTGCCATGTAGCCGCGAAGATAAGGATGTGTGTTCATGATGGCCTCCTGTTACAGGTGATAGAGCAAGATGGGGATCGCGCGCGGAAAGAGTGCAATCCAAAGCACAAGCGCGGCCAGCAGGGCCCAGTCGAACCATGGGACTGTGAACGATCTCTGTTCCAGGCGATGTTGCATTGCCGGCCAGAGATCGCGTTGCAGGATCGCTCGTGGTTGATCGTCGATCTGCGGAAGCGCTTGTTTCACCGCGCTCTCCATTCGTTCGTCATGTTCCGGCTCATGTTGGGTCATGGTTCGATTCCTTGTCGTTTTAGATCTTTCCTCAGCAATCGAATTGCGCGAAAGACACGCAGCTTGACGGCTCCAGCGGAGATGCCGATTGCCTCCGCAATTTCCTCGTACGGCTGTTCTTCGATCAAGGCCAGCGTTGCCGCGATCCGCAGTTTGGGCGGGAGCCGGCCGAAGGCCTGCGCCGTTTTCCGCCGCAACTCCCACGAAATGCCGGGATTGGGCGGCGCCGGCTCAGGCACATCGTCCGGTAGTTCAGCCTCGGGCCGTGTCGACTTCAGGTGATCGAGAGCGGCGTTGGTGGCGATCCGTCGTGCCCACGCCTCGAAGCTCCGCGACGGATCGAAGCGGGCATGCGCGCGATGAATGCGCCAAAAAGTTTCGACCGTCACGTCTTCCGCGATTGCTGGATCGCGCACGATGCGGAGAATCCAGCGATAGACCTTTCCCTGATGCTCGCGGAACAACGACTCGAATGCGTCGGCGTTGCCTCGTGAAAATCGCTGCAGTCGGTCGGCGTCTTCCATTCCTCGCATCTCGTTCGGGCTGTTACTGCGACTTCTGCCGGTCTCGCGTGTACAGACACAAAAGACGCAGGTCCCAGCAATATTCTTGGTAGTCAGGGCCGAACTTTTTGCGCGATTCAGCATCTCGCAATGCGCAGCTGGCGTGACCAATGGCTGGAGGATGTGGGAATTGTGCCGGTGTTGTCATTTCCTAACCTTCTATCTGTGCTTACGACGTTGCCGGCAGGAAGGTTACAGAAAATTTGTGAAAGGCGACTTCGCTTAGTCCACCTTTTCGGAGACCCAACGAGAGATCGCCGTCACCCACTTGCGAGGAGCGAAGCGTGTGGATTGTGCCACCAGCCAATTTTGCGCGCCGCTGATCGCCAAGGTTCGGCCCGCCATCATGGCTCGGTAGCCATCGAGCGCGACTTTGTCGGCACCCATGGCGCCCAGTTGCTTGAAGAGCCGCGACTGGTCATTGCCGGCGCGCTTGGCGAATCCGGTATGCGTAGCCCCGGGACAGAAGCATGTCACAGTTACTCCGGTCTTTTGCACTTCGTTGGCGATGGCTTCCGAAAAAGAAATTACGTAGGCCTTGGTGGCGTAATAAACCGCCATGAGCGGACCGGGTTGAAATCCGGCGGTGGAAGCCACGTTCATGATGCGGCCGCTGCAG
This sequence comes from uncultured Acidobacteriota bacterium, assembly GCA_963819455.1. Lineage (GTDB taxonomy): Bacteria > Acidobacteriota > Terriglobia > Terriglobales > Acidobacteriaceae > Sulfotelmatobacter. The sequence goes on along the minus strand of CAWFWF010000001.1, from coordinate 422,308 downwards.
CGGCCAATCATTGCGGGAAGGAAGAGTCTGGTCAGTTCTGTGAGCGCGGCGACATTCAGATTGATTTGGCCGAGAATTTCGTTTTCGTTCATGAGCGCGAACTCCCCGAAGGCACCGAAGCCGGCATTGTTTACCAATATGTCAATGCTAATTCCGTCTCGCTGTAGTTGATCGAAAAGAAATTTTGGCGCCGGCGTTGAGGCGAGATCTAGAGGGATTGTTTTTACTACGACAAGAGACTGAAGTTCGGCTGCGACTCGCGACAGGTTCTCGCCGCTACGGGCGACCAGTACCAGATCGTAGTGATCGCGGGCGAAGAGCTTGGCGAATTCGTATCCGATGCCGTTCGAGGCGCCGGTGATGAGTGCGGTGGGCATGCGGACATTTTAGCGGGAGTGGGTGGGCCAGGAAGGGAAGTCACTGAGCCGCTATAGACCTTCGGAGTCGGATCAGAAAGACGCCGACGGCACGCGTCGCTTTGCTCCGCGGGGCGGACGAAATGCGTCCGCCCCTACAGGAGCGGTTTTTATGCGTGAACCAGTTCTACTCCGTAGATGGAGTGCCAGCTGGTTGCGGCTTTCAGTTTGTCGTTGACGTTGTGAATGTTCTTCACGCCCTCGGTTTCGAGCCACTTGCGGAACGCATCCGCACCCTGCTTGGCGTAAACGGCGATGCCGTCTTTCCAAGTGGCGCGGCCGCAGAGAACGCCGTTGAACTTCACTCCGGATTCTCCGGCGAGTTCAAGAGTTTCGCTGAACTCCGCGTTGCTGACGCCGGCCGACAGATAAATGAACGGCTTGGTCGCGACGTTGGCCGCCGTGTGGAACAGATCGATGGCTTCTTTTTTGGTGTACGCCTTCTGTCCAGCGAAGGACTTCGTTCCTTCAACGAACTTCATGTTCACCGGAACTTCGACCTTCAGAACGTCGACACCATAACGGTCTTTCGAGAACTCGCGCATGCTCTCGGTGACGATGTGTGGCTTCTTTTTCGCATACTCGAGACCCTTCTCGTCGGCGCCTTCTTCGTATCCGACGAACTCGAGGAAGTAAGGGATGTCGTTGGCTCGGCATTCGTCGCCGATGCGCTCGACCCAGGCATGCTTGATCTCGTTGACGTGCTTCGGATCGTCCGGTGTGTAGTACAGCAGGATCTTCACGCAATCGGCGCCCGCTTCTTTCAGGCGGCGAGCGGACCAGACATCCAGGAGATCGGGCAAGCGGCCGGGGCCGGTCTTGTCGTATCCAGTCTTCTCATAGGCCAGAAGGAGGCCGGCATTCTTCGCGCGGCGCTTCGAGGCCGGTAGGCCCCACTCTGGATCGAGCAGGATCGCCGTGGCATGCGGGGTGAGGACTTCCGTGACCAGCGACTTGAATTCTTCCATCATGGCGTCGTTGACTTCGCCACCTTTTTCCTTGGCGAGCGACTTTTGCAGGGAGCCGCGCTGATCCATCGCGGCGGCTGCAATCACGCCGCGCTCATTCGAGACCTTCCGAAGTCCAGCTAATTTACCGGGGGTGAGTTTCATTATTCCTCCAAATCACTTAAAGATGGGATGATTGCTTGGAACCCGCAATTGTACTCCAAGGCGGAAGCCGAATCATGTGATCGGGGTGTCGCAACGCACTTGGGAATTCCGTGAAATTGGTTCCCAAATGCAGGTTTTTCGAACCCCAAGATGAGGCAGACCGAACTCAGTTCTGAGTATTCTTACCTACGACTTCTGCCTTTTGTTTCATAAGGGATTCGTGAACATTAGGTTTAAAGTACGGCCAATGCCGTTTAACGTGCGGTTCCGTACAGAGTGTGATATAGAAATGGATGTCCATCACATCTCCGCCGGTTGACCGGTGCGGTACTTGTGAATTGGCATTAATCAGTTCGCAAGGAGCGGTACATGGCCGCCCGGGAATTCGACCCTTCTACCTCTTCCGGATCATCCCTGAACTATCCAGCATGGCAGGGAGAGTACGAAGCTGTATTAGCCGAGTCCGACACCACCACACTTTTCAAGCTTCTGGAGGTCGCAGAGGCTGCGGCGCTCACTCGACGGGCGGACATCGAGGGGAACGCCAGTCACCACGCGGAATACCGGGCCATTCAGCAGGCCTTAACTCGGTTGACCGAAATCAAGCGATACCGCCTGCGGTTTCTGTAAGAACGGTTGACTATCTAAAGCAATACTGTCTGGTCGACCGAGAATTAGTTCTCACCTTTAGGGACTCGGGACGCGGACCCTTTTATTCGACGGCGACGGGCTCCGCCGCCAATGACTCCAGCCACGGGCAGGTATCCGGATCCACGCGGTGTACGGCGGCTTGCACCTTCCTGGTTTCATCGCTATAGCGCACCCAAACGATGCGGAATCGGGCTTTCTTGCCGGAGTGCAGGATGCCCACCAGATCCCCCGACCGGAGTTCGACCTCCAAGCCGGAAAGCAGGGCGCCGCTCAAGCTGATTTCGCGAGCCTGAGCCTCTTGCAAGAAGCGTTCGCCGTCGGTGTCGATCCCCCAAACGGTTACGGTAAGTTCCGAACTGGAGCGCATCTCGCTCCGGCGGTCGATGGCATGCACGATTCCCATAGCAGTCTGGTTAGCGTAATTGGCAAATGGCCGATCGTAAAGATTACTGAAGCAGGATACGAGCCGGAGCATCGTTAAGAGTTTCAAATGTGGAAGCGCCATGGCCGGAAACGCCACCGACCACCTGGAAGTCGTCTTTAGGGATAGTTAAACCCTTTTTCTCGGTCGCCGTCTAAGGCGACAGTCCTGAGGAGAATCTATGAAACGGCTATTCCCGATGTTGATGGTTGTTTTGTTAGCAATGAGCGCCATTTCGGCGTCCGCACAAAATATGGAGAGCGCGACCGCCGACCACACGGCTCCCAGCTATGACCTGAAGGCTCAAGCTTTGCTCGATCTCGAAAGAGTGAACAAGAAATTTGTAGATCTCGTGAATGTCGTTCCGGCGGATAGGTTGACATGGCGGCCGACAGAAGATTCGCGTTCCTATGCGGAAGTGTTCCTGCACGTCGCCGCTGAGCGCTACGGCTTTCTCGGCTTGATGGGAGCGGAAGCTCCGGCTGGTGTCGACGCCAAGGGTCTTGAGAAATCGACGACCGACCGAGCGAAGATTGTTGCCGAGCTCAATAAATCGTGGGAGTTCACGCAGAAGACGATTAACGGAATGACGAACGCGGACTATGCGAAATTGCTTCCGAAGCTGGGTCCGCAGGCGAATGAAGGAGACGTCGTCTACCTGCTGGTGGCCGATGCACACGAGCACCTAGGGCAATCGGTCGCGTATGCGCGCATGAATGCCATCGTCCCTCCGTGGACTGTGGAAGTGAAGAAGAAAGCAGAAAAGAAGGCGGAGCAGAAGTAGCTGGCTGGCATTTGTGTAAGTGCCCGATCCCGGCCGCGGAGTGCGCGGCTCGGATCGGGTCGGGTCTAAATTTGTTGGACGTCACGGCTACTTCGTTTCGGATTTCTCTTTTGCAATGACTACGTCCCACGGCGCAATGGTGATTTGCTGGCCGGGTGCGAGCGCATGGGAAGTCAGCAAGTCGGTGCCTGCCCCGTAGTGATACGTCAGCGTGGCCGCCTCACTGGAATAGTTGAGGTAGTAGTGCAAGCTGTGGCCATCGCGGCTGATGCCGTGTTTCACGCGAACGTTCGCTGGTAGCTGTTGATCGGTCCCTGTAAGGCCCGCTTCGCGAAGTGCGTTCAGTACGATCGCCCGTTGAAGAGTGTCTGAAAGAACGGTGCCCTCATAGGTCAGCGTCCCGGCTCCAAAATGGTTCTGCGTGATCGCGGGCCATTGGCCGAAGAAAGGATGGTCGTAGAAGGCGAGCGGCTTGGCGGTTTCGAGTTGCAAAAACTCCGCCCACGTCTTCACGGAATTTTCTTCGCCAGCATGAAATGGATCGCCCTTCAACGCCAGCGGATGTTCAAGGTTCGAAAACTCCTGGTAAGTAAATCCTGCAGCCTGCCGGAGCGGGCCGGGCGCGCGCTCCCACCGCACGGCGGAGTTCTCATTCGTGAATCCGCTTTTGAACGTCATGAGAACGTGGCCGCCGCCCTGAACGTAATCAGCGATCTTCTTCAGCAGGGCATCATCGGCAACGTAAAGTGCAGGAACGATGAGGAGTTTGTAGGGCGAGAAATCGGCAGTCTCCGGGAAGACGAAGTCGGCGCCGACGTTCGCCTGATAGAGGGAGCGATGAATTTGCGAGAGGATTGCGTTGTATTCGCCGGCTGCTTTGCCGGGCACCCATCCGAGCTCCTGCTGCCGTTCAAATGGCATGAAGCTAATGGCGTTGGATGAATCGACGCTGTAGAGGATCGCCACCTGATTTCTGATTTGGAGGTTGACGATCTCGGGGCCGATCCTCTGCAGTTCGTGCGCGATACGTGAAACCTCCGCGTAGGCGCGGTTAGGTTCGAGGTCGTGGCTCAGGACACCCTTCCAGTACGTCTCCTGACCGGCGTGGATAGAGTGCCAGTGCCAATACTCGACCATGTTGGCGCCGGAGGAGAGGTCGGTGTAGACGTCGAGCCGGAGCTGGCCGTCGTAGGGCGGGAACTGCCCCGCAGAGTCCCAGCCAAGCGTCTGCGCATTCGTTTCCGTCACCAGGAAGTTCTGGTGTTTGAGGGAGCGGGAGAAGTCGCCCTGCAGCGCTTGCCAAGCGCCGTCGAGATGGTCTTGCGAGCCGTGGTAAGGATTGTTGGCGACGACATCGAGTGACTTGGCGACCTCGACCTCGTTGACATCGAGCTTCATCATGGAGCCGTAGTCCTGAGTCACGAATTGCTCCGGGCGCCGGGATTTGCGGACGAGCGCAGCCTGAAAGGCGAGAAAATCGGCAACGCGCATTTGCTGCCAGCGAGACCACTCAAGTTTGTAACTAGTGCTGGTGGCGTTGTCGCGGGTGGGCATGTCGGCCCAGTCGTTGACGTCCTGGCCCCAGTAGTTGAGGAACCAGGCCTTGTTGAGCGCGTCGGTGGTGCCGAATTTTTTCTTCAGATGGTTGACGAAGCCGTTGAAGACATCCTCATTGGAAGCGCCGTAGGCGCCAGTCTCGTTATCGATCTGCCAGCCGATGACCGCGGGATTGTCTTTGTAGTGCGTGACCAGGTTGGTAATGATGCGTTCGGCGTAGAAGCGGAACTTCGGGTTGTCGGTGTCCATGTTCTGGCGCATTCCGTAGCCGACGTAGGCTCCGCCCAGCGGTCGGGCGATCACTTCGGGGTGCGCTTTCGCCATCCACGTCGGGATGGAATAAGTGGGCGTCCCCATGATGACCTTTATTCCGGCCTTGCCCATCGCGTTGACCACGCGATCCATCCACTCATATTCGAAACGTCCGTCGGTCGGCTCCCATAGGCTCCATGTGGATTCGCCCATGCGGACGACCGTGATGCCCGCGGCTTTCATCAGCGCGACATCCTTCTCGAGACGGCCGGGCTGCAGGTCGGCGGGCATGTACTCGTTGTAGTAAGCCGCGCCATAAAGGATGGTCGGCTGCGAGGTGCCGGGAGACGGTGCTTGCGCAAATGCCGTGATGCTGAAAACGAATGTGAGCACCAATGGGAACAAACGGGATTTGAATATGGTTCGCGGGGAAGACATGTTTTGAGACCCTCTGGTAAGTCGGCGACTGGATTCTATAGCGGCGTCTATGGAACTCCAACTTGCTTTGGGGTAACAAACGAGACTCGGCGAGGGAATGGGAGCCTAAGGAGTCTGAGTGTATGCAACTCTTCGAACGAATGGCTTTTGCTTTTCGGCTACGCCTCCTATTGTCTCAATGTCAGCTTGCTCAACACGGCCTGCTGCTTTGCGATCAACTCCTGCACGCCCTGCTTCGCGAAGGCGATCATCTTCGCCAATTGTGCGTCATCGAAAATCTGATGCTCGGCTGTCGCCTGCACTTCGACCATTTTCTTTCCGGCGGTCATGACGAAGTTCATGTCGACGTCGGCGCGCGAATCTTCTTCGTAGCAGAGGTCGAGCAGGACCTCTCCATCGACGATTCCCACGCTGACGGCGCCCACAAAATCTTTCAGGGGAACAGCGGTCAGCGTTCCGGCCTCAACCAGTTTTTCCATTGCTAATCCCAGCGCTACGAACGCTCCGGTGATGGATGCCGTCCGCGTACCGCCGTCGGCCTGGATGACGTCGCAGTCGATCCAGATCGTGCGTTCGCCGAGGCGCGGGAGATCGGTCACTGCCCGCAGCGACCGCCCAATCAGCCGTTGAATCTCGTGCGTTCGGCCGCTTTGTCGGCCTTTCGAAACTTCACGGGGCGAACGGGTCAGGGTTGAGCGGGGAAGCATGCTGTACTCGCTCGAAATCCATCCTTTGCCTGAATTGCGCATGAACGAGGGAACCGTTTCTTCGATGGAAGCGGTGCAAATGACACGAGTATTTCCCACTTCGATCAGGACGGATCCTTCTGCCGTGGTGATGAAGTCGGGCGTGATTTTAACTGGCCGAAGTTGATCGGGAGAGCGATTATCGGAGCGGTAGAACATCTTCGGGATTGTAACAGTCAGGGAGAAGAGAATTCTTAGAGCGAGGGCCGCGGATCAGGCCGCTAGGCGCTGATTCGCGGCGGTGGCGAGTCCGTGGCTCTTTTACTGTCCGGACTGAAGTTGCGCAGCGAGTTGGTTGACCGCCGTGACGTCGTAGTACGACAAGAGATCGGCATGGCCGGCGAGTGTTTCGCGCGGCTTGCCGTCCACCAGAATTTTGACCTTCAGAATGCCGGGAGTATTCGCGGAGATGGTGTGGATCAAGGACGCGATGGTCAGCTCTTCCACCAACATTCCTGAACGATGCGTGTCGGCGAAGGCCGAGTTCAGGTCGATCACAGCGACTCCCGGATCAATCAGGAAGATGCTATGGAAATCCGCGCCCGCTCCGAGCGCGTGCGGAGACGAGTGCTGCAGATACAGCGACAACAACGATCGCAGCAGTTCCTCCGCGCGTTGCTGGCGTCCTGAGGGCATTGGAATCTGCGCGGCTTCGGCGCGCAAGGTGCCGCTGTCGTCGTGAGCGACGAATAGAGTGACCTGTTCGGTAGGGCCGGTGATGGGGGGCGCGAGAGGCCGCGTATCGACGGCAGCGACCGGAGTTGCCGTCACCGTCTTGCGCATATTCCAGGTGTAGATTCCCAAGCCCAGAGCGGCAGCGAGCAAGACGCCGGTCGCGATTCCCAATTGACGTGGAATCATGACGACCTCCTGATTGTCTGCAACTCGCGGCGGCCGTTCACAACGATCCTCCGAGCTGATCCTTCATCGACGCGATCGCAGTGGCGACGGCACTCGTAACGAGTTGCTGATAGTCGGGAGCCGTGACCTGCGAGACGTCGGAACCTTGCGGCGACACTTCAATCGCGATGGCAGGGCCAATCAAATTGTTGAGTGGACGAAGCGGTGCAGTCAGTTCGCGTACGGGAATCTGGCGCTTCTGCAATTCTCCAGCCACCGCCGTAGCTGTGACTTGCGAGAGCGGCAGCGAAGCGTGTTGGGCGGTCGTCCATGAGCGGAAAGGACCGCGATCACCTTCACCGTATGGCATCAGGGCCGTGTATACGCGGACGCCGTGTCCGCTGGAGGCGGCGTGCAGGGCGATATAGATCGCCGCTCGATCGGCATTGGCGAAAATGGCGCGCTGATCGGAAGAAAGGTTCGCGTCGGAATCTCGCAGGACCAAAGTGGTAATGCCACGGCTCTCGAGCTCCTGCCTCAGGCTGTGGGCGAGAGCGACCGTGACGTCCTTCTCGAAAAGAGTGAGCGTCAAGGTTTCGCCGTGATCGTCGCCGCCGTGGCTGGCATCGACAACAGCAAAGTACCTTCTCGAGACCGGAGCCGAAGGCGCGACGGGAAGCGGGGCGGGTGGGGCGGCTTGCGCGGGACTGTTGGGCGCCGGAGGTTGCGCGGTTGCTGCCGCCGTCTGGGCTGCATTGGGCGCAGGTGCGATGGTGACGGTGCGTCCGTCAGTCGAGAAGCTGGCAATCACGGGGATGGTGGAATTCACGGTCACGACCGCCATGCCGTTGTTCTCGGTATAACTGGCGGAGGGAATCGCCTTGCTTCCAAACGTCAACGTGGGCGAAGCGGGAGCCACGACCGGCTCACGCGCGAACGTCATACGGAGTAACCCAGATTCGGTGGCGACGCTCGGATTTACCGGCGCGCTGAAGTGAAATACAAGCTTGGGCGGATTATCTCCGGCGAGAGATGCGGTGAAGTGTGTGGCGACGTTTCCGATAAAAAGGCGGTTGGAATCCTCTCGGAGAGTAGCCGGTCCCCCGAGGAAGCGCGGAAGCAGTGCGCCCAGGGATACGACTGGGACCAGTCCGCGCTTATTTTCCAGCAGAAATTTTCCGCCTAAGTCGGCATCCCGTCCGCCAATCTGGGCGCGCGTTTTGCCGGCCTGAAACTCTCCTTCGACGTTGTTGTAACGCAGGCGCCAGCGGGCTCCATCGGCCTTGGCGGAAACCTTTCCAAGCGGCTCCAGAAGTTCGAGGATGCCAACGTAGTCATGGCCCTCGCGTTGCACAATCGGCAGAGAATAGTTGGCCGCGACCGAGTAGACGGAGAGATGCTTTTCAGAAGGAGCGCCGGAAAGCAGCACGGCGCACAACAGAACGAGACCGCAGGCTCGTATCCAGAAGGCGGTTGAGGGCGAACGGCTGGCGCCGCCCGGCGCCTTGCCGGAATGAACAGCGATTGAATCGTCAGTCCAGCGCATACGCTGTGAGCCCGCTCAACAGTTTCGGATAAAAATCGGTGGATTTCTGCGGCATGACTTCGCCCGCGAACGCGACGTCCCGAACCTTCTTCACCGGACACGGATTCATCAGGAATGCAATGTTAGCTGAGCCTCCGCGCACCTGCGACAAGGCTTCCGACGCGTCTCTCAAGTAGGAAAGGTTCTGCTGGTTGCGGATCGATTCCTCGGAGAGCGTCAGAACTCCCTCCAGCAGGCATTTATGCAGTTGCACCACGTCAAGGGACTGTTGCTGCTCGGAAAGTCCTTTGAAGAAATGAGCACCAGCTGGCTTGGGGGAGTGCAGAAGGAATGCGTGGCTAGCAGTCACCGCGAGTAGGGCCGTGCCGTTTTGCCCGCGATCTTTCAACAAGGCGGTGGCGTGTGCTGGCGTCGATCTCGGGACTGACGTCTTCCACCTCGAAGAATGCCTTGGCGGAATCTCGAAAGCGATCGGCGGAGAATGACTCCAGGGAATGCACGACGCGGTGCGTGGGCAACACTAACAGTCCCGGATCGTTCATGTTCACGAAGGTCATCATGACGAACTCGTAGGGGGCTTCAGGATCACTGTTGGCGGATGCCGCGCGGCCTTCATTCCGGAAATTAAGCGCGGTTTCGTAGCGATGATGGCCGTCGGCGATGACGAGCTTTTTATCGCTGCATCTGATCCTGCACCGATGCGATCACGGCGGGGTCGGAAATCTGCCAAACGCGGTGGACGACTTCGTACTCGTCGACCACCTCGATCGTAGGAGCCGCGGATGTTGTCAGCAGCGAATCGATCTTGCCCGAATCTTCATAGAGCAAGAAGAGCTGCTCGTAGTGCGCGCGGGTAGCGCGCAGAAGATCCAGTCGATCGGCCTTAGGCTTGGCTAGCGTCTGCTCGTGCCGGTAGACCACGTTGGCCGAGTAATCCTCGACCCGTCCCAGGGCGATAAATCCGCGGCGTTCGCATGGCTGGCCTGACGGGCTGGTGAACGCCTGCGTGTAGGCGTAGATCGACGGCGCGGAGTCTTGCTGCAAAATTCCCTGCGCCCGCCAGTCGCGCCCAAACTGCGCAGCACGGCTATATACATTCTCGACCGTATTGTCAGCGCTATCGCGGCGACCGAGGATAATCCGGACTAGGTTGTAGGGGCTGGCAGCGTAGTACTTCTCCTGCATCGCCGGAGTGATCTTGTCGTAAGGCTGGGTGACCACTCGAGCGGCGGAAACCCGCTGCAAGTTGTAGCGGAGGGCGGGAAAGGGACGTATATCGGCCATAGGAAACCTTTGATTGTAACAAGTTAGCGAGGCGCTCCGAAAAAGCCCGTCCATCAAGCGGTTTCATGGACTGACAGAACTTAGACGTTTTCGGAATTTGTCTCCTAATTTTGACAAAAAGCCTGTCGGACGCTGTAAGAGCTGTGCTAACATCCGCCCCATTGAGGTATTTATGGCCCGCCTGATGCGAGGGTCATTTAATCCGAAGGCCCCGATTCAAAGCCCCTCTTCGGTTCTCCCCTGGGACCCGATCCAAGTCCCGCTGCGAAAAAATCTGTACCTCCCAAGGGTTGTGCCCATGAGGCTATGGCTGTTAGTTGCGCTTAGCATGCTCGGGTGTTTGAGCGTCCCTGTTTTCGCTCAGACGGATGTCAACGATATTCACGTTCAACCGCGCGAGGTTGAAAAGCCGAAGGACACTCCGAAGGAGAACCTAGTCGCCTCAACCACGGGATTGAGTGCGCGCGTGCGCCCAATGAGGGTGGACGTCGATCTTGTGCTCGTGCCCGTAACTATCACCGATCCCATGAACCGCCTTGTGACCGGATTGGAAAAGGAAAATTTCCAGTTGTACGAGGGCAGTTCTTCGCAGGAGATTCGTTCGTTTTCGAGCGAAGACGCGCCGGTGTCGCTCGGGGTCATTTTTGATTCCAGCGGAAGCATGAGCAGCAAGATGGACCGGGCGAAGGAAGCGGTGATCGAGTTCTTCAAGACCGCCAATCCTCAGGACGAGTTTTTCATGATCTCGTTCTCGGACGCTCCGGAAGAGGTTGCCGATTTCACCAGTTCCGTGGACGAGATCCAGAACCGCCTCGTATTCGCGATTCCGAAACATCGAACCGCCCTGTTGGACGCCATCTACATGGGCGTCAGCAAAATGCGGCAGGCGAAATATGCGAAGAAAGCTTTGCTGATCATCTCCGACGGCGGCGACAACCACAGCCGGTACACGGAAGGGGAGATCAAAGCGCTGGTGAAGGAAGCTGATGTGATGATCTATGCCATCGGCATCTATGACCGTTACGCATCGGCCACAGAGGAGCGCCTTGGCCCGCAGCTGTTAAGCGACATTACCGAGCTCACCGGTGGACGCGCCTTCACGATCGACAATCCAAACGATCTGGGCGACGTTGCTACAAAAATCGGAGTTGAATTGCGCAATCAATATGTCCTGGGATACCGTCCCACCAAAGTTGTGCGCGACGGCAAATGGCGTAAGATAAAAGTGAAGCTGCTGCCACCGAAAGGATTGCCGCCTCTACGGGTGTATGCCAGGACGGGATATTACGCGCCAGCGGAATAAGGCCGCGCGGATTCTGCTAGTTCTCACGTTCGTGATCTGGTCCAGCGCGCGGATTTCTGTGCCCGCATGGGCCCAGGCCGCACAGTCGCAGTCCGCGCCAGCGCAGTCGGTCCCGGCTGCCGCTCCTCCAACGTCTCCTCCTCAGGATCAACCGACCAAGCCTCCCGTGACCGCTGCACCTTCGGTCAATGCCAATTCTCCGGAGCAGACGCAAGACGAGAAAAAGCTGAACGACCAGGGCGTCTTCGTCTTCAAGAAAGCGGTCGATGAAGTGATGCTGCACGCCTCCGTGGTTGACGACAAGCAACACATCGTCACCAACCTCGACCGCGGCGCATTCTCGGTGTTTGAAGACGGCAAACAGCAAAACATCATTTCGTTTCACCACGTCGATATTCCGGTAGCAATGGGAATCGTGATCGACAATTCCGGATCAATGCGCGAGAAACGCAACAAGGTCAACCAGGCCGCCCTGAATCTGGTGAGGTCGAGCAATCCGCAGGATGAAGTCTTCGTGGTGAACTTCAACGATGAACAATATCTTGACCAGGACTTCACGAATAATTTGCTCAAGCTCAAGGAAGCTCTGGAAAAGATCGACGCGCGCGGTGGGACCGCAATGTATGACGCGATCGTCGCCTCCGCCGATCACCTCAAGCAGAACGGGCGGTTGGAAAAGAAAGTGATCTTCGTCGTGACCGATGGCGAAGACAACGCCAGCACCGAAACCCTGGAGCAGGCGGTAAAGCAGTTGCAGCAGGAGAATGGGCCATCCGTTTATGCGATCGGAATCCTCGGCGAAGAAGAGCATCCCAAGCGGGCCCGCAAGGCGCTCGAAATCATTGCGCAGCGGACGGGCGGCATCGCATTCTTCCCTAAGACTCTCGATGAAGTAGACGCGATCAGTCGGACGATCGCCAGCGACATTCGCAACCAGTACGCCATCGGCTACAAGCCCACGAATCCGAAATCCGCTGGAAATTTTCGGCAAATCCGCGTCGACGCGAAAGCGAAGGGTCACGGCAAACTGATGGTGCGCACGAAGACCGGATATTACGCCGGGCCTCCTGCTGCCGCGGGCACGAAGTAAGCCCCTCGCTCTAGTGGCCGGACTCGAGCATCTGCGCTGCTGAGTCGATCAGCGCGGCTTCGTCTTCTAAAGCTTTCGCCACGCGGACGATCTCCTGATCCGCTTCGGCGTAATGCTTCTGTTCGATTCCTTCACGCACGCCTGGCACCGTCTTCACGCCGTATCCTGAATAAATCCCCGGAGCATAGAGCAGGTGCTGATACCACGACCGACGCGGCAGCCCTTCCGAGTTCGTCAGTTTGCGCTCACTTTCGATGAGGCGGGCGTTGAGGGCGCGAAGCGTTTCCGCTGGAGCATCCGCGATCGTAGCCTGCTTCGCGGATAACGCTTTGCGATAGCGCTCGGCGCTGCGGACGACCATCTCCGTTGCATTCTGCATGGGAGCAAAATTCAGGTGAGGCGGAACTTCCTCTTTCGGCGGCGCGACGGTGGGCCGCCGTGGATCGAATGTCGCTTTGTATACTCCTTCGTCCAATTCCTGGTTGCGCTCGCGAATTTCGTCCTGCTTGTCCGCCAGAAGCTTCTCCAGATCTTTCGCATATTTTTGGATTGTGTCCCCAAAATTCACGAAGTCATAGGGCAGGATTTCTGCGTCCGCCAACCGCATGACAGTTGTGCCGACAGTCTGCGATAAGGTGCGTCCGAAGATGAAGTCGTAGTCGGAAAAGTGGGTGTACCAGTAAAAGTCGTCGTAGATCGAGTGGTAGATGCCTTGCTCGTCTTCGCCGCCGTATCCGAGATCGAGAGTCGCGACGCCGAGATGATCGAGAAAGCCGGTGAAGTCCGTGCCGGAGCCGAGGGCGTCGATGCGGAGATCCGCGCGCTGCCGCAGTTCCTTCTTGTCGTCGGCAGATTTTGCCTGGGAAATCCGTGAAAGCTGGAGGCGCTGCCAGACAGTCTGCTTCGTCTCGGGATCCTCAATCTCGCGTGCAACTCCATTGATGAATTGTTCGAGAGTGTGAGAGCCGCCCATGGATGAGCAGCCCGCGATCATTGCCGTCGGAGTTGATGTACACCGCAGTGTGCTGGCGAAGTTCCTCGGCGTGAGCTTCGACCCATTCGGTTGAGCCCAGCAGCATGGGTTCCTCGCCGTCCCATGCGGCGTAAATGATTGTGCGCCGTGGCTTCCATCCTGCCTTCAACAAAGTTCCGAGCGATCGAGCTTCTTCGAGTAACGCGGCCTGTCCCGAGACTGGATCTTCAGCGCCATTTACCCATGCGTCGTGATGATTGCCGCGAATGATCCATTCATCGGGAGCCACCGCGCCGGGAATCTTGGCGATGACGTCGTTGACGGGCTTGAGATCCCAATTGAACTCAAGCTTAAGGTGAACCTTCGCCGGACCGGGGCCGACGTGATACGGGATCGGCAGGCCTCCACGCCAATCGTCGGGAGCCATCGGGCCTTTGAGCGCCGCCAGAAGCGGCTGCGCATCCCCGTAGGAGATTGGAAGAACCGGAATCTTGGCAATGCTTTTCGCGTCTTTGACGGCCAACCGCTTGGCATCTGCCGTGGCTCCGATGCCGGGAGTAAGCGGGTCTCCGGGACTCGCGGAGGCGAAGTCCATGACGCTGCCGCGCTGCACGCCGTCGGGATTGCGCATCGGTCCCTGCGGGAAGACGTTGTCGCGCCCGTATCCATCGTCGCGTGGCTCGGAGTAGATAAGGCACCCGATCGCGCCATGCTCCGCCGCGATTTTCGGCTTCACTCCGCGCCAGGACTGGTAATACTTGGCAATGACAATCGCGCCTTTTACCGAGATTCCGAGACGGTCGAGTTTTTCGTAGTCGTCAGGCAGCCCGTAGTTCACGAAGACCAGAGGGGCGGTGACTTCGCCGTCGGGGGAGTAGGCGTTGTAGGTGGGAAGTTGTTCGGATTTTTGATTCGACGTGGGATCAATCGCCAGAGCGGGCTCTTCGAGTTTCGCCGAATACTTCGTGGGCTCCACCATCTCGAGAACCCGAACCTTCGGCGTGGGGAACAGAACGTTGAAGGTTTCGATGTGCGCGTCAAAGCCCCATTCCTTGAAACGCGCTAGGATCCACTCCGCGTTCTGCTTATCGTATGGGGAACCGACATGGTGGGGCCGCGCACTCATCAGACGCATATATTCGCGAAGATTCGCAGGGTCGGGAATGGCGCGCATCTTCGTTTCCCATTCGCGTTCGCTCTGGCTGCTGCGGGGCGAATATCCGACGAGCGGAGTTTCGTCGGCTCCGAGAGAGATATTGGGAAAAATCAGGGCAAATACGAGCAGCACTGCGGCACAACGTCGCATGCAATTCCTTTCCTCGCTTGAGTGGGCTGCCATTATAGACGTGCCCAACCGACCTCCAGTGAGCGGTCCGGATGAATTGACGATTCAACTCTCGGGTGCGTAACCTGTAACGTGACCTCGAAGAAGTCAGAAATGTCCCGCCTGCGCGTTGCCGACGACATCACCCAGCTCGTCGGCGAAACTCCGATGTTGAAGCTGAAGCGCGTCGTTCCGGCCGGATCGGCGGAAGTTTTCGCCAAACTCGAATACCTGAACCCGGGCGGAAGCGTGAAAGACAGGGCTGCGATCGGGATCATCCGGCGAGCGGAGCGGGACGGAACTCTGACGCCCGGGGGAACCATTGTCGAGGCGACCGCCGGGAACACAGGAATCGGCTTGGCCTTGATCGGAGTCAACCAGGGATACAAGGTCAAACTGTTTGTTCCGGAGAAGTTTTCCGAAGAGAAAGTGAAAATCATGCGTGCCTTGGGGGCGGAGGTCACACGCACTCCCGACGCCGAGGGCATGCAGGGCGCAATCCGGCAGGCGAAAGCGCTGGTGGCACAGGATCCGATGGCCTTTATGGCCGGGCAGTTTGAGAACCTCGCCAATCCTGAGTATCACCATGACACCACGGCACACGAAATCTTCGAGCAGATGGAAGGCCGCATCGATGCGGTGGTGATTGGCTGTGGAACTTCCGGGACGTTCTCGGGTGTGGCTCGCTATCTGAAGGAAAAACTGCCAGGCGTGCAGGCCTTCGCCGTTGAAACGCAGGGATCGATTCTCGGCGGTGGGCCTCCGGGGCCTCACAAGGTAGAAGGCATTGGCGCGAGTTTCATCCCCAAGACGTTTGATGCGTCGGTCTGCGACGAAGTGATGATGGTGATGGATGACGAGGCGTTCGGGATGGTCAAGGATCTCGCCGCAATGGAGGGCGTGCTCGCCGGTTCCAGCGGTGGCGCGGCCGCATTTGCCGCGGTGAAGGTCGCGAAGAGGTTGGGGGCGGGAAAGAGGGTCGTGACGATCATCCCCGATTCGGCAGAGCGATACCTCTCGAAGAAAATTTTCGAAGGCGGCGTTTAGGTTGGTTTTGTAGTCTCCGGCGGGAAACGAACACCAAGACTCAATTTATGAAATCAAAAAAGAATCTCGGCTTTGCCACTCGCGCCATTCACGCTGGACAAGAACCGGACCCGCTCACGGGAGCCGTGACGGTGCCCATTTATCCCACGTCGACCTATGTGCAGCAGGGAATTGGTGAGAACAAGGGTTACGAATACTCGCGCGTCTCGAATCCCAACGCGCGCGCGTCTCGAGGAAAACCTGGCGGCACTCGAAAACGGAGTGGCGGCTCGTGTATTCGGCAGCGGAATGGCGGCCATTCACGCAATTGTGACCATGCTGAAATCCGGCGACCACGTCGTCTGCGGAAACGATCTGTACGGTGGAACGCCCCGGCTTTTCAATCAGGTCATGGCCGAGTTTGGACTGTCATTTTCCTATGTGGACACTTCCGACGCGGAGAATGTCGAGCGCGCCATCCGCAAGAACACGCGGATGGTGTACGTCGAGACACCAACCAATCCGCTGATGCGCTTGAGCGATCTCGCCGCGATCAGCGGGATCTGCCGCCGCAAGAAAGTTTCGCTGGTCGTAGACAATACATTTATGTCTCCGTACTTCCAGCAACCGTTGGCGTTAGGCGCGGACATGGTGGTCCACTCGACGACGAAATTTCTGAACGGCCACAGCGATGGACTGGGCGGCGTTGTGGTCTGTGCGAGGCAACAAGACGCCGACAAGCTGGCGTTTTTGCAGAAGGCGTCGGGTGCGATTCTGTCGCCGTTTGAATGCTGGCTGGTGCTGCGCGGCGTGAAGACGCTGGCCGCACGCATGGAAATTCACGACCGCAGTGGCAGGATCGTGGCCGACTTCCTTTCGAAGCACAAGAAAGTCAAAGCTGTGTTTTATCCGGGATTGCCGACCCACGCGCAGCACTTGCTAGCGAAAAAGCAGATGAGCGGTTTCGGATCGATGATCACGTTCGAGACCGGTTCGCTGGCCAATGCAAACAAGATGCTGAAGAAGTGCCGCGTCTGTTCTCTGGGCGAATCGCTGGGCGGCGTCGAAACGTTGATCTCGCATCCGGCGACCATGACCCACGCAGCCCTGGGAGTGAAGGGGCGCAAAGCAATTGGGATTACGGATGGGCTGGTGCGCATTTCGGTCGGCATCGAAGACGTCGACGACATCCTGGATGATCTGGACCAGGCGCTAAGCGCGATCTGACGGTCATACAGGCGTCTCAACTACCTTATTTCAGCGACTGGCCGATCCAATCGAGATACTGGGCGCTCCCGTCAGAAATCTCGATGGCAATGCACTCGGGCAAATCGTACGAGTGCAGTTCAACGATGGCTTCGCGAACTGCGGAAAAGTGTTCGGCAGTCGTTTTGATAACGAGCAACCATTCGCTCGCCGATTCCACCTTACCTTGCCAGCGATAAATGGATTCCACTTGAGGAACGATATTCACGCAGGCGGCGATCCGTTGCTCCACCAGATGGTGAGCGATTTTGCGAGCTTCGGCTTCAGAGCCCGCGGTTGACAGGACGATGCGCTTGTCAGTCATATAGAATTCCGACGGCTTGGAGCCTCCAGGCTCGGCCGATTCTCGGAGAGATTAGCATTTCGCGCGAATTCGAGAGGACGAAGATGCCTACGCAAATCAAGTTTGGTACGTCAGGCTGGCGAGCGGTGATGGCGGACGAATTCACCATGGCCAACGTGCGCCGCGCCGTGACCGGCATTGCCCGGTATGTAGCGTCGCAGAAGCCGGCAGGGGCTCGCGTGATCGTGGGCCGGGATCCGCGCTTTCTGGGCGAAACATTCTGCTCCATGGCGTCCGAAATTCTGATGGCCCACGGCATCACTCCATTGGTCGTCGCCGAGGCTGCGCCCACGCCGGCGTTTTCGCATGCAGTGACCGCAAATAAGGCGGATGGCGTGATCAATTTCACCGCCTCGCACAATCCTCCGGAATACAACGGCATCAAGTTTTCGACGCCCGATGGGTGTCCTGCGCTGCCGGATGTGACGAAGAAAATTGAAGCCGAGATCGTCGCCGGTGACAGCGCCGCGGCTAACGGCGAAACAGACGACTTCCTCGCCGGAATCGCTCGATCCCAAGCCCGGCTACCTGAAGCGACTGGGAGAGATCGTCGATCTGGAAGGGATTCGCAAAGCCGGAATCCGCGTGGCATTCGATCCCATGTGGGGAGCGGCTCGCGGATACTCGGATGATCTCTTGAAGAGCGCCGGAGTGCCGGTCGCGACCGTCCATGATTATCGCGATGTTCTATTCGGCGGACACGCTCCGGAGCCGGACGATCATTTGCTCGACGACCTGCGGAAAAAAATGAAGGAAACCGGCGCGCAGATCGGGATCGCCACCGACGGCGATGCTGACCGTTTCGGCATTGTGGACGGTGACGGAACGTTCCTGCAGCCGAATTACGTGATCGCGCTGCTTTTCGACTACCTGGTGGAAAGCCGCGGCTGGAAAAATGGCGTGGCCAAGTCTGTGGCCACGACGAACCTGATTAATGCCCTCGCGAAAAAACACGGGGTCGAGCTCTACGAAACGCCGGTGGGCTTCAAATACATCGGCGAGTTGATCATGCAGGACAAGATCGCCATCGGCGGCGAAGAGAGCGCCGGACTGTCGATTCGCCATCATGTCCCGGAGAAGGACGGCGTTCTGGCGGGACTGTTGTGCTGTGAAGCGGTCGCGAAAAGAGGGAAGTCCTTGGGCGAGCAATTGAAGGAGATCAGTAACCAGGTTGGTTCCTTCTTTCCGCAACGGGAGAACTTCCGCTTGACGCCCGAGGTCAAGGCCAAGTTCACTGAGAAGTTGAGGTCGGATCCGCACGAATTTTTCGGCCACAAGGTCGACGAGGTTGTGCGCAAAGACGGTCTGAAGCTGGTTTTGGGCGACGGATCATGGGTTTGCTACCGATTGTCGGGCACCGAACCGGTGGTACGGGCCTACACCGAGGCACGCAGTGAGCAAGGGCTCGAAAAACTGAGTGCGGCCGCCAAGAGCTGGATTTTCGAATAGTTGGAGTCCGAGCGTGGAGAGGTTCAGGGTGAAGGATTTGCCGAAAATAAGTCGATTTCCGCGAGCCGAGAACAAGTTCCGATCCGTAGCCGAACGCGCACCGCAAGCGGAGGCGTTCGCGGCTTCATGGATTGAGCGCATTCGGCCCATGTTTACCGGCATCTACTTGATGCGGCGGCGGATTGCTACCCTCGCCGTGGCGATCCTCGCGGGTTGGCTCTTTGTTCACGTAATGTTCGGCGCGAATGGGATGGTTGTTTATAAGCAGAAACGCGCCGAGTACCAGGCACTGCACAAACAAATCGCGCAGATTCAGCAGGATAATGATCGCTACACGCAACAGGTTCAGGGGCTGAAATCCGACAAGAAAGCCATCGAGAAAGAAGCACGCGAGCAGTTGGGTTACGCGATGCCAGGCGAGTACGTGTATGTCCCAACGTCTCCCGTCAAGCCAGTAGTTCCCGCCAATCACACCGCGAAAAAATAACGCCTTCGTTTTCTGTTCGTGCAAGCTCGAATGCGGAACTTGAGTCATCCGCTGACAATCGCGTTGCATCCGTGTGGTATATTTCCTCTGCCTCACTACAGAATCAAGCCGGGATTTGTTGCCCAGAAGACAACCTCGTCCCGACGAATTGCGGTGTGGGGCCGCAAAACGACTTCACAAGGAGAAAAACCGGCCATGAGAAAAGTTCTGTCAGTGTGTCTCGCAGTCTGCTTCTTATTTGCTCTTACCGCCCTCGCTTTCGACGATATGGGCAAGAGCGCAACGGTTAAGGGATGGATCGCCGACGACAAATGTGGCGCTAAGGGCGCCAATGCGGGCGCAGAAGCCTGCACAAAGAAGTGCCTCGCGGCTGGCGCAAAAATGGTAGTCGTCACCGACGGCGATTCGAAGGTGCTGGCGGTTGAGAATCCCGATGCCCTGAAGGGACACGAGGGACATCACGTTGCAGTCACCGGAACCATGGGGAAAGATTCGATCAAGGTTGACAGCGTCAAAATGCTGTAACTTGATTTACGAGTTGAGAGGGCGGCCCTTGCGGCCGCCCTTTTGTTTTGCTAGCGAACGACGCCTTCGAGTGGGGAACTGGCGGTCGCGTAAAGCTTTCTCGCCATCCGGCCCGACAGGTAGGCCTGCCGCCCGGCGATGACTCCATGATGCATGGCTTCGGCCATCAATACGGGGTCCTGCGCATTCGCGATGCCTGTGTTCATCAATACCGCATCGGCGCCGAGTTCCATTGCGATCGCTGCGTCCGAGGCGGTGCCGACGCCGGCGTCAACGATCAATGGAACTCCGGTGATCATCTCCCGCAGGATGCGGATGTGCGCTTGATTCTGAATCCCCATGCCGCTTCCGATCGGCGCACCCAGCGGCATAATCGTGGCCGCACCAGCGTCGATCAGCCGCTTGGCAAAAACGATGTCGTCTGACGTATAGGGAAGCACCGTGAAGCCTTCCTTCACCAGCACTCGCGTCGCTTCGAGCGTAGCCTGCACGTCGGGATAGAGTGTGGCCTGATCGCCGATCACTTCGAGTTTGACCCAATCGGAAAGTCCGACTTCACGGCCCAGGCGCGCGGCGCGAATCGCCTCGTCCGCGGTGTAGCAACCTGCAGTATTCGGAAGCAAGAAGTATTTCTTGGAATCGATGTAATCGAGAAGCGATTCCTTGCTGCGATCGAGATTGACGCGGCGAACCGCGACTGTGACCATCTCTGCGCCGCTGGCTTCGAGTGCGCGCGCGGTTTCCTGAAAAGATTTATATTTTCCCGTGCCAACAATCAGCCGGGAGCGAAACGAACGTCCGGCAATCATCAATGAGTCCGACATGCAAGTATTGTAATGAAACCGGCAGTCCCGAGCACAATTGTCGCGTCGGCCATTCGGCCCCGGCTTTTGCAAGTACAATCCCGAACTGTTTCGCTTTCCAAATGCAGGTCAGTCGCGTCTAAAACCCCAGTTCCTGGAGGATCCATGAAAGTCATCAGAATCATCGTTGCTTCGCTGGCTGTGCTCTTGTCGATTCAGGCGGTGGCCCAAGCTCCCAAACAGGTCACGCTAAGAAGTATTCTGCTGGAGCAGTTGCGCACTACGCATAAAGACAAAGACTGGTTTGTACCGATTAACGTTGCGGTGGAAGGGCTGACGGCGGAGCAGGCGACGTGGAAAGATGGAAGCGGCAATCATTCCGTGGGACAGCTTACCTATCACCTGCTGTTCTGGAATGCCCGCCAATTGGCGAAGTTTAAGGGCGAACCTGAAAAGAAATTCAGCGGCAATAACGACGAGACGTTCAACGACTTCGACACCAAGAAGTGGAACGATACGGTCAAGCAACTCGACCAGGTAATGACGGACATCGAAAAGATCGTCGAAACTGCGGATGAGGAAAAATTGAAAGCTTGGGCGTCCGATATCGCTCACATCGGCACGCACAATGCATATCACGTGGGTCAAATCATCTTCGTCCGCAAGCTGCAGGGTTCGTGGAATCCGGAGAAGGGCGTGAAGTAAGGCTGGTCTGTTGCAAAGCGGATCTAGGGCGCAACGGTGAGCTCCGCCTGCGCGTAGAGTTCGTCGATCTGTCGGCGGTAGCGGTCTTCGATCACGCGTCGGCGGAGCTTTAACGTGGGCGTCAGCGCTCCATTGTCGGCGGTAAATTCATCGGACACGAGGATCACGCGTTTAAGTTTCTCGAATCGCGCTAGATTCTCATTGACGCCCTCGATGATTTCTTCATAAAGGGATTGAATTCGCGGATCGGCTACAAGTTCGTCGCGCGTGGAAAACGTGACATTATTGGTCCGCGCCCACTCCTCAAGAAGAGTGAAATTCGGGGAGATGATCACGGAGGCGAATTTCCGCCGGTCTCCCACGATCGCCGCGACGCCAACAAGAGGATTGAGCTTGAGCGAATTTTCGATGGGCTGAGGCGCGATGAATTTGCCGCCCGAGGTCTTAATCAGATCCTTCTTGCGGTCGGTGACCGAGAGATATCCATCGGCATCGATGTTGCCGATATCTCCGGTCTTGAACCAACCATCGATAAGCGCGGCATTGGTTTCGTCGGGCTTCTTCCAATAACCCTTGAAAACGGAGGGGCCGCGGACCAAGATTTCTCCGTCTTCTGCGATGCGGACGTCGAGGTTGGGAAGAGTCTTGCCCACGCTGCCAATGCGATGATTGATGGGGGTATTCACGGCGATGACGGGCGATGTCTCGGTGAGCCCGTATCCTTCATGAATACGAATGCCGACAGAGGCGTACCACTCAGCGAGTTCGCGTCCGAGCGGCGCGCCGCCAGAAATGAATGTCTGGACCTTGCCACCCATTCCCTCGCGAATCTTCGAAAATACAAGTTTGTTCGCCAGCTTCCATGACGCTGAACTTGGAGTGTTGCCGGCAAGAATTTGTGGTTTGTTTCTCTCTCCCACGGAGAGTGCCCAATCGAAGATTGCGCGTTGGGGAAATCCCTTGGCCTTCGCAACGGTTTGCGCATAGATTTTTTCATACACGCGTGGAACCGCTACAAACAGCGATGGCCGCACCTCCCGCAGTACCTCTGGCAAGCGCTCGATGAAAGGGCAGTACGCCAACGTGACGCCGTGATACAGCATGGCGAAATCCACGTGGCGAGCGGTGATGTGGCAGAGGGGAAGGAACGAAATGCTGACCAATCCCGGTCGCATGTTGAAACCGAGCAACGAGCACTGGATGTTGGAGGCGATGTTGCCATGCGTCAACATCGCGCCCTTCGATGTGCCAGTCGTGCCCGAGGTGTAAACGATCGTAGCGAGATCGTCCGGGTCGATGGCGCGCGCGCGTGCCTCTAGCTCAGGGCGTAGTCCGGCCGTTCCACTATCCATTACTTGCCGCATCGAGACGCATTTGCCGGCGAAGGGAGCGAGATCACCAGTGAACTCGACGGGATCCATGACGACGATCTTCTCGATCATGGTCTGCGGCAGGATGGACACCACTTTATGCAGTTGCTGATCGGAAGAAACGAAGATCGCGCGGCAACCCGCATCATTCAAAACAAAAGCGGTCTGCTCAGCCGTGAGAGTTGTATAGAGCGGCACCGTGACCGCGCCAAGCAGCAGGCATGCCATGTCAGCAGTCTGCCATTCGGGCCGGTTCTCGCTGAGGATGGCGATGCGGTCGCCGGGCTGGATCCCCCACGAATGCAAAGTATTCGCGGTTCCCGCGACGTTCTGCCCAAACTCTCGGGACGAAACGGGTATCCATTTTCCGGCTTCGCGATAGAGCATCAGGCGCTCAAGATTGCGTTCCACCGCCGCGAAGAAAATGTCGTTCAGGGTGCGAATGCTCATTGCGCGATCCCGGCCCAGTGGCTGGTCGAGAGAAAGCTCCGAGGGAAATGTACTGTTTTGTGGTTGCTTTGAGCAATGGGAAAGGGCGCAGGTGGCAGGTACTGAGTTGCTTCCCCAGTTTGCGGTGGCGGCAAAGCGAGACTATCCTGAACGATGTTCGTGTGGGAGGAGACCAAAATGCAGAAAAGATTTGCGAGCTTGTCTGTGGCGGCCTTGATTGTCGCGGGCGCAATCGCGACTGTCACTCCGGCTGCCGCGCAAAACGGCAAGGAAGGATCGGGCATGCCGAAGGTGGGGGAAGTAGCTCCGGATTTCACCTTGAAATATTTCGACGGCAGCGATCTGAAGGACGTCAAGCTGAGTGACTATCGCGGCAAGAAGAACGTCGTAGTCGCGTTTTACATCTTTGCCTTCACCGGTGGTTGAACCAAGCAAATGAAAGCCTTCCAGCAGAACTTGAAAGCGCTGGAGGCTACCGACACCCAGGTTCTGGGTGTGAGTATGGATAGTGCCTTCGCCAATAAAGCTTTTGCCGACCAAATTGGAGTAACCTTCCCGCTGCTCAGCGATTGGGGCGGCAAAACGACCCACCAGTACGGAATCTACAAAGACGAATATCAGGCGCCACGCCGCGTGAACTTCCTGATCGGGAAGGACGGAAAGATCATGGAAGAGCAAGTAGACAGCGATGCGATCGATCCTAAGAAGATCGTGGACGCCTGCCAGCGGCCCAAACTGAAGAATTGAGCCGTCTCTTGTCTGACGGCAGGGAGCGCATTCCCGCCTTCCTGCCGTCAGTTAGCAAATCAGCAAACTTTGCCTACAGCGACGGTGCCGCGCAACCCCGTTCCCGCCAAGCACTTCCCGCCGTCAGGAAACTAAAGCGTCTCTATCGTGTTTAAAGAGATGCGGGTAAGATCAGGGCCGTAACGACATCTTTTCCCGTCGGGGGACCATATGATGACACGCAAGTTGTGGACTTGGCCGCTTCTCCTGGCGAGTCTCGCCTTTGTACTGCAGTTTTCCAGCGTCGTCAGAGCGCAGGACGACGTCGCCAGAGGTCAGGATGATGTCACCAGAGCGCAGGACGCCGATGATCAGGGACAGGATCCTCCGGGACGCGTTGGGCGTCTGAATGATGCCCAAGGTTCTATTTCTTTTCGTCCCGCGGGAGAAGATGACTGGGTTACGGCGGTTCCGAACCGCCCAATGGTGACCGGCGACGATCTGTGGGCTGACGAAAATTCCCGCGCTGAAGTGCACATTGGATCGGCTGCTCTGCGTCTGGGTGCGAAGACCGGAATCACCTTCCTCGCCCTAGATGACCGCTCGACTCAGATTCGCTTGGCACAGGGATCGCTGATTCTCCGCGTCCGCCATGTCGATGACGACGACAACTTCGAGGTTGATACTCCGAACCTGGCTTTCACGCTGCTGCAGCCGGGCGAGTATCGCATCGATGTCAGCGAAGATGGTCGCCAGACGATCACCAGCGTATGGCATGGACGCGGCCGCGTTACCGGCGGCGGGCTCACATACACCGTCGTAGCCGATCAGACAGCAACATTTACCGGCGACGATCAGCATCTCGATTACGACCTAGCGCAGATTGGCCGACCAGATGCCTTGGATCAATGGGCATTCGATCGTGACGATCGCGAAGACCGCGCCGACTCGGCGAACTACGTTTCTCGCGAGATGACCGGTTATGAGGATCTCGATGAATATGGCGATTGGAGCTATGTCGCCGGCTATGGAACTTGCTGGCATCCGCGAGCGATCGGCGTGGGATGGGCCCCGTATCGCTTCGGGCACTGGGTCTATGTTGGACCTTGGGGATGGACATGGGTCGAAGATGAGCCGTGGGGTTTCGCGCCCTTCCACTATGGACGCTGGGCTTTCGCTGGCAACGGATGGTTCTGGGTGCCGGGACCGGTCGTAGTTAGGCCGGTGTGGGCTCCCGCGCTGGTGGCCTTTGTAGGCGGAGGTCCGGGCTTCCACTTCTCCGTAGGCGTGGGAGTGGGATGGTTCCCGCTTGCCCCTGGCGAAGTCTATGTGCCGGGATATCGTGTCAGCCGCGGTTACGTCAACAACGTGAACATCACCAATACCACGGTGAATGTCACGCGAGTCACGAACGTGTACAACACGGTGATCGTCAATCGAAGTACGACTATCAACAACATCACTTACGCCAACCAGCGTGTGAACAATGGCGTGACGGTTGTGTCGCATGACGCATTTGTGAATGCGCGTCCCGTGGCGCAGAACGTGATGCGAGTGGACCAGAGGGAATTGCAGAGCGCTCCGGTGAGCCGCGTTGCAGGTGCCGAGCCGATTCGCACCAGCGTTGTGGGAGCGGGACGTCCGGTTTCCATGCGGCCTCCGACGGCGATCCTGAACCGTCCGGTGGTTGCCGTGAGGACTCCTCCGGCGTTACCGAGGCCGATTGAGCAGCGCCAGGCACAGGCTGGCGGACGTTTGAGCGAAGAGTCGCTGGTTCGTCCTGCGGGACAGACCAGGCCTGCTCCGCCGATGACGCAAGGGGGACATCCTCCGCAAGCGCAGGATGGCTTCCATCCGTTCACTCCGCCAAGCGGCAATAACAACCAGGTGCGGGAGACGCCGCAATCTCAGCCGCGTACTTACGAGCAGCAGAGAGATGCGGAGCCGAACCGGCAGACGCAGATGGAGAACCGCAATACTCAACCGGACAATCGAGTAACGGAGACTCCGCAGAATCGGATGCAGCCGACAAACCGAGATTTCCGCGAGAGCCAGCGGCAACCTCAGCAGGAAACGCATCCCTTGGTAAGGCCGACGCCGCCCGTTCAGGAGCGTTCGCCACAACAGGAACAGCAGCAGGAGCAGAAGTTCAACCAATGGCACCAGTCGCGCCCGACTCCGCCTGCTCCGCAACCGAGGCAGCAGTCGCGGCCGGAGCCCAAGCAGGAAAAGCCCACAAAGAAGGGGCGTTGACGCTAGGGTCCGGCGGTGTGATAGGGTTCGCATGAGATGAGCTTGCGAACCACGAACTGATAACGAAGACGCCGGGAGAAGAAAAGCTCCCGGCGTTAATTTTTTCCGCGAAGGTTTCGGCAGGAAGATGACTGAAACGAAGAGACCTGCAATTAACTGGATGGATGTCCTTTGGCTGATGTTTCTCGCCGGACTGGCCCTCCTGCCACCAGTGATAGAGATCCACAAGCAAGGCATCCTGCTTGCCTTTGGCGTGATCCAGTTGGGCGAGGGATGGCTGATCGGCCGATTGCAGCGGCGGGGCCCGACATATCTTGTTTTGCTGAAGATTGTGCTGGCCACTTTGTTGGTGGATCACACCGGCGAGGTCAGTATTAACAGCAGCTACTGGCCGATTTACTTTTTGCCCGTGGTTACAGCAGCTGAATACTTCGGGCCTTGGGCCACGCTGCTATGGACGTCGTTGTCTTCCGCCGCATACTGTTCCTATCTCTTTCTTGATCCCGACATGCGGCAGTATGAGATCACGGAAGAGAGCGTGGGTCTGCTTGCGATTCGAATACTCTTCTTTTTCCTTCCGGCGTTGGTGGTGAACCGATTCATGCTCGAAAGCCGGCGGCAGACGAAACGTTACCAGGAATTGGCGGAAACATTGGCAGAGACGAATCGCCGGCTGGAACAGGCACAGGCCGATGCGCGTCGCTCTGAGCGACTGGCGGCGCTAGGACAGCTGTCGGCCGGCCTCGCGCACGAAATTCGGAATCCTCTCGGGGTGATCAAGGGCTCGTCCGAGATGCTGACGCAGAAGCTCGGCGACTCGAACCCGCTGGCGACTGAGTTGGCTGGATACATTTCGACGGAGACAAACCGTCTTAGTGCATTGGTGACGCGCTTCCTGGATTTCGCGCGGCCGCTTCACGCTGACCTCACGCCGCAGGACATCACGACTGTTCTTAGATCGCGCGCTGACTGATGTCGCTACGCTCTGGAAAGGCGACCTGGTTCGGGTCGACAAAGAGTACGCGCCCAACCTGCCTCCAGTCGCGATGGATGAAAGTTTGTGCGAGCAGGCATTCATCAACATCGTGCAGAATGCTTACGACGCCATGGGAAGCGGAGGCGGCGTTCTGCAGGTCAAAGTACGGCGTTCTTCGAGCAGCGGCAACGATGGAGTGGAAATCCGGATACAGGACACGGGGCCCGGTATCCCAGTCGAACTGCGAGAGCAGATCTTTAACCCGTTTGTGACCACGAAGAAAACGGGAGTCGGACTGGGGCTTTCAATCGTCTCAAAAATCATTGATGGACACCACGGTTCCATCCGCATCGAAAATGCTGCGGAGGATGGAAACAACGGAGACAAACACGCCGGAGCCTGCTTTGTCATTTTCTTTCCCGCAGCGAGTGAAAAAATGGCCACAGGGCAGTCCGCTCACCTGGTGATCTCATGAAATCTTCGGAATTGAGAAAAGGGCGATGCCGGCAATTCTGATTGTCGAAGACGAAGCGAAGATGCGCCGCCTCCTGGAGTTGAATCTCGGAGAGGATGGCTTCACTACGTTCTCAGCCGGAGATGTGGAAACCGGGTTGAAGCTGCTGCGTGAGAATCCGATTGATTTGATTTTGACTGACCTTAAGCTTCCAGGAATGAGCGGTCTCGAACTCCTGCAGGCGGCGAAACGTCAGAACGCATCGCTGCCGGTCGTGGTAATGACAGCGTTTGGTTCGGTTGAAACTGCTGTTGAAGCCATGAAGGCGGGAGCCAGCGATTACGTCTTGAAACCGTTCTCCTTAAGCGAAATACGGATGGTGATCCATAAGGAATTGGACGTCCGCAATCTGCGTGAAGAGAACCGCACCTTGCGAGAGGCTCTGGGAAAACGCTATGCGCATCCCAACATCGTGGCGCGCAGTCCGAAGATGCAGGAGGTTCTGGCGACCGTTGAGCGAGTGGCTCCTACCAATGCCACCGTGCTTTTGGGCGGCGAGAGCGGAGTCGGTAAGGACCTTGTGGCGCGAGCAATCCATGAGAAGTCTCGTCGGGCATCCGGACCATTTCTTAAGATCAACAGCACCGCCATTCCCGAGAATCTGTTGGAAAGCGAGCTATTCGGTTTTGAAAAGGGAGCGTTTACCGGCGCCATTGCCAGCAAACCGGGCAAGTTTGAACTTGGCGGACAAAGGAACGCTTTTCCTCGATGAAATTGGCGATGTGCCCGCCGTGACTCAAGTGAAATTACTTCGCGTACTGCAGGAGCGCGAATTTGAGCGGCTGGGCGGCACCAAGACGGTGAAGGTCGACGTTCGATTGATTGCGGCTACGAACCGCGATCTCCGCGAAGCGCTGGAGCAGGGAACGTTTCGCGAAGATCTCTACTATCGCCTCAACGTTGTACCCATCGACATCGCTCCTCTACGCGAGCGCAAAGAAGATATTCCGGAACTGGTGAACCTGTTTGTAACGCGCTTTGCCGGAGAATCGGGAAAAGCCGTCGAAGGGATCAGTCCGCAGGCCATGCAGATCCTTGTGAATTATCACTGGCCGGGAAACGTGCGCGAATTGCAAAACATCGTCGAACGAGCCTGCGCTTTGTCGAAGGGGCCGCAACTCGAACCGAGCGACATCTATCTCGATGTGCGTCCTGCGAAGGCTTCGCACGATGGCACGGGATTTCTCCCAGAAGGCATGACGCTGGAGCAGTGGGAGGACGAGATGGTGCAGGAAGCACTTCGGCGAGCGAATGGAAACAAGAGCCAGGCGGCGCGCTTGCTGGGACTTTCTCGCAACGCCCTGAGATATCGGCTGTCGAAAATTGGGATCGCAGACGACAGCGAGAAGGAATCGTAAACCGAACTACTCCGACTTCAGCAACAAGCAGGTCACATCGTCGTGCTGCGGTGTGTAGCCCACGAAGAGATCGACTTCCGCCATCATTTTCTTGAGCATTTCGTTGGGCTCGAGTGCTTTTCCTGCTTCGATGGCGGCGAGCAGGCGCGTTTCGCCGAATTCCTCCTGCCGGGCATTTTCCGCTTCCACCAATCCGTCCGTGAAGATGATGAGCCAGTCTCCCGGCGCCAGAGTAACAGTCGCGGAGTCATATTTGACATCCGGTTGAATGCCAATGGGCAGGCCGCCTACATCAAGACGCTCGATCACACCATCGGCCCGGCGCAGAATCGGAGTGTTGTGGCCTGCGTTAATGTAATCGAGCGTGCGGCGAATGGGATCGTACTCAGCAAGAAACGCCGTGGTGAATCGCAATCCGCCCTGGCTGTTCGTGCAAGCGTAGCGATTCATGTTCGAAGCTAGTTCAGGCAGCGCCACCTGCGCGGTCGAAAGTGTTTTCAAACTCGCCTGAAACGTTGCCATCAACATCGCTGCTGGAATGCTCTTGCCCGCAACATCGGCAACAGCTAGTACGATGCGGTTGTCTTCCGCAGTCTTTCCCGGGCGCGGGAAAACGTCGTAGTAGTCGCCAGCGACCGTATTCGCCGGACGCGTCGCATACGCGATCGAGACTCCGGGAATCTGCGGAGGCACGCCGGGCAGGAGCCAAGTTTGAATTTCGCGCGCAATCTGCAGATCGCGCTTCATCACGACGCGGTCGGCAATCTCCAGCATCAGGAGCACGAGCAGAACGAGCGCTCCCCAGAAGTGGAGATCGAATTCAACGGCATAGACCTTGCCATGTTCTCCGGGAATTTCAAAGGCGGAATGGGGGATGATCAGAAAGACCAACGACAACAGGAGCAGAACGCGCCGCGCGGGAGAAAGCTTCTCGAAAACCGCCCAGAAGAATTCTTTGACGACATGCAGGGTGCGTCCGCGATCGGTGAGTCCGTCGGGAGTCTTGGCGGCGACATCCTTCGAGTAGAGGCGGTAGCTGGCGCGGGCTTCAGACTCGAACTGCGACCATAACTGGCTGACCTCGAGTCCCTCAGTCACACGCTGCCAGAACCGGCTCACCTTGAAACCAAAGGTGGCGCGTGGCGCGGCTTGTCCGGTCGGTGGGGAAGAGGTCGCCATAAAACTCAAAAAGATTATAGAGGATTGGGAAATTGACGAACTTCGTAGCTGCTCCGAATTGAGGTTCAGAACAAGTTCATCTGCTCCCCGAAACCTTCGACCGGCCATTTCGTAGCAAAGGCCGACTTGTCCCGTCGATGCGCGCGGGTGAGCTTGTACTTCTCCCGCAGCCGTGCGATCAGCGCCGATAGCCTTTTGCCATAGGCAGGCGGGAGGAAGGCGCGATCCTGGTACCGCTGCCGATAGCTAGCTGCAAGATGAGGGAAATTTTCTTCAAGGAAGGGCAGAAAGATCGCGGCCGAGCACGGTTTCAGAAACAGTGGATTCGCGAAGACATAGTCGGCGCCAGCTTCGGCAGCGGCTCGAACCAGGCTGTCCAAATCTGCGGGCGAGTCGGTGATACCCGGTACCACCGGCGAGCAGCTGATTCCGACGCGCAGCCCGGCTTGCGCGAGTGCACGGACGGCATCGAGCCTTAGGTCTGGACGCGGGGCGCGTGGTTCGAGAATCCGTGCGAGCTGGGTGTCCAAGGTGGTGATGGTTAAATGGATCGACAGCCGGTTGTGTTTAGCCACTTCCTGAAGAAGTTCAAGGTCGCGAACCACGAGGTTCGACTTGGTTACGATTCCGAGTTCGAATCCGCGATGACGCGAGAATTCTTCGAGAATGGCGCGTGTCACCTCGTAACGCCGCTCGGCGGGTTGATACGGATCGGTGGCCGTGCCGAGGGCAATCGGCTCATGAGCCTTCACGCGACGCAGATCATGCCTCAGGAGCGCTGCCGCCTGCTGCTTGACATAGATCTTCCGCTCGAACTCCAGACCATCGCGCATTTCCATGAACTCGTGCGTGTAGCGCGCGTAGCAATAGCGGCAGGCAAACTCGCAGCCGCGATAGGGGTTGATCGTCCAGGTAAAGGGCATCTGACGTTTGCTGTCGCAGCGGTTCAATAATCGATTTCGCCGGAAGGGTGAAGTATTCGACGTTGTGTCCCTCCTTCAAGGACTCGCCCTCGGAAGCGAGCCGGGCAATTCCTATGAGGCGTGGTTTTTCCGGCAGTTCGGCAAACGGGAGGGAAGTCATGAATTCGCCTTTTGTTCGCCTATAATATGCGGGGGCACACGACAGGTCAAGTCTGCGTAAAATCGTTATTCCCGCCTTTACAAGCGACTCCGCATGGCGCATGATTCTTGCCATGTTCGGGGCGGTCCTTGGGGCGTTGGAGACTTTGAATGTTTGGATGGTTTTCTCGTAGTTGTTTTTTGCGGACAGCTCTTCCGGTCCGTATTTTGCTCGTCTTTTTAGTTGTTGGCACCTCGAGTCTGTTCGCTCAGACGGATCCCTCCCAAGCCCCTGCGCCTGCAACGGCTTCACCCCAATCCACTTCGTCCCAACCGGCGCCAGCCCAAGCGGTTCCAACTTCAACCACCGTCGTGAGTGTGAACGAAGTCTCCGTCAACATGGTGGTTCGAGATAAAAAAGGGAAACTGGTTCCCGATCTCAAGCCGCGTGGATATCTCCGTGAGTGACGGAGGTTCCCAGGTCAACTTGTCGACGCTGCGTTTGGTGAGTGGAGACAGCGGCGAACATTTGGTGACCGTGGTGTTCGACCGCATGGATTCCTCGGCGAGCAATAATGCCCGGGAGATCGCAGCCAAAGCCTTGAAGATGGTGCCGCAGGAAGGCTTCTCGATCTGCGTGATGAAGGCGGATGGGCGATTAATGCTGTACCACGACTTTAGCTCGGACCGCGCTGCGTTGAATGCGGCTCTCAGCCAAGCCACCGACGACGAAAGGTCCATTGGCGTAAAAGGATCGGAGGCGGCGGAGAAGCGCCTCATCACGATTGCGAAGAACGGAACGGATGAAACCGGCGCGAAAGTGAGCGCGAAAGACCGGGCGGCAGCACAGATCGTGCTGGCTACACTGCAAGAGTCGCAGCAAGTCGTTCAAGAGTTGCACACCGAGGCTGGCCTGGCAGGTCTGCTGGCGATCGCTCGAACGCAGCAGAGGCTTTCAGGACGAAAGACAGTTATCTACTTCGCTCAAGGCATTCGGTCCGACGCCTTCACTGAGGATCGGTTGCGCGACATCATCGGCGCCGCGAATCGCGCGGGTGTGAGCATCTACGTTATCGACGCGAACGCTCTAACGGTGCAGGCCGATCAAAGCATGGTCGCGATGATGGCAATTGGCGGCGCTAAGAGTGCCAGGGCGATGCCGGGACCGGAGCAAAGTCCGGCAACCGGTCTGCCGCAGACTTCTCCGGCACCGCCGGCAGGACTTGCCCCGATGGTGAGCAATCAATTTGACCGTTACGAGGCGGCTGACCCGAACGGGAACAGAAATCCACTGGTGAGTTTGGCGCTAAGCACCGGCGGTGCGTACGTGCCCTCAGGAGGAGATGTCAAGAAACCGCTGCGCCGGATGGTCGAAGACATGACGACGTATTACGAAGCCTCGTATCCGGCGCCGATGGAAAATTTTGATGGCCAGTTTCGGCCGATTGCGGTGAAGCCTGTGCGCGAAGGACTTCACATCAGTTCGCGGGCGGGATACTTCGCGTTGCCTCCGGGTTCGGGGATGGCCATCCGTCCGTTTGAAGCGCCGTTATTGAAGCTGCTTGACGATCCGCAACTTCGAACAGAAGTCGCATTTCAGGCGCGCGTGTTGCGGCTCGGCGAACTTCCGACGGGGGACGACAACTCCTTCGTGGTGCAGGTGCCGGTGAGTGCCCTTGAGTCGCGCAATGATCCCAATACGAATCTGTACTCGCTGCACGTTTCAATGTTTGGCCAGATCAAGAGCAAGGCTGGCCTCGTTGTCGCCCGTTTTGGCGAGGACATCCCGCGTCACGGATCGCTAAACTCCAAAGACTCTCAGCCTGACGCCATTACCATGCAGCGGCACTTCACCGCCGAGCCGGGCGACTACGTTTTGGAAGCAGCGATCGTCGATGTGAACAGCGGCAAGGCTGGAACTCTGCGAACTGATTTTCAAATACCGCGAGTCCCGACCGGGCCGTCGCTCAGCGATTTAACGCTGGTGCAGCACATCGATCCGGTGCCGGAAGAAGCGGATCCCGAGGAACCCATGCGGTACGGGAGTGGCAAAGTGGTTCCCAGTTTCATCGAAACCGTGCAGAAGGGGACGAAGGACGTTTCGTTCTTCTTCGTTGTCCATCCCGATCCCGAGACTACGGAGAAGCCCAGGCTTGAGATGGCGATCCTGAGGGGAGGGGAAGCGATTACGCAAGTTCCACTGAGTCTTCGCCAGACAAACGGACCTTCCGCCATCCCATACCTGGCGTCGATCCAGACGGCAGGACTTCCGACCGGGGAATACCAGGTCGTCGAAAGGCTGACGCAGGGCGGGAATACCACCGAGCGCAACTTGTCATTTCGAATCGTAGGTGGAGAGGCTGAGGCTCGCGCGGCTGTCGCAGGATCAGATTCGAAAGATGACAGCGATGCCGTGCTCGCGTCGGGATTTCGCGTGCCGGAAACTGACGGATCGAGCGGGCATGGAGTAACGATTACATCGTTGCCTCCGGATGCCTCGCCGGCACCGTCGCCCGAGCAGTTGCAACAACTGATTGCCGATGCCCGCAGACGCGCTCTCGACTATGGCAAGAACCTGCCCAATTTCGTTTGCATCGAGATGACCAACCGGTCTGTGGATGCGACCGGGCAGGGACGGTGGAAAAACCGCGACTCGATTGCCGAGATGCTCACTTACCGCGATAACCAGGAGACTCGAACGACGATTGAGGTCAATGGCAAGAAAAGCAGCCTGAGACGAGCCGACATGAATACGACATGGCCCCTTTCCGTCGGTGAGTTTGGCGCCATGCTCAATTTGGTTTTTCAGCCGTCATCGAAAACGACGTTTGAATGGAAAGAAGCCGCGACCTTGGGAGACGGAAGCGGCATGGTGCAAGTTCTCACCTATCGCGTGGCGCACGAGAATGCGACGATCGTGTTGAGTGAAGGGAATGACCAGGCGGCCGTGGGCTTTCACGGACTCGTCTACATCGACAGTTCGACGGGTGGAGTTCGCCGGGTCACGCTGGAGGCAGATGGAATTCCGCACACTCATGCCACTCGGGCGGCCGCGATGACCGTCGATTACGCCTACGTTGCAATCTCAGGGCGTGATTATTTGTTGCCCGTCCGGTCCAGTGTGAGCCTGCAAAAGGCGCACCGGAAGGTTGAACTCAACGAAATTACTTTCCGCAACTACCGCCGCTTCGCTTCGCGGGCAAAGATCAAGATGATCCAGTAACCGCTCTGACGCTACTTAAGCAGCCCGTAGACTTCGACCTCTCCTCTTGTCGAAAAGTAAACCCGGCCGTTGATCACCACAGGAATGACGAAGCGCGTGGCCATTGCGGCACGATCGCGTTGGCTGTTTTCTTCCGACGTGTAGATTGGTTCTCCTAGCTTTTCGGCATCGTATGCATAAAGCACTGCCGGCTTGGTATCCGGCCCGTTCCAGACCTTGGTGGCGACAGCCCAAACAATGCCATTCTTGTTTCCATCCGCAGAGACGGACGGCGTTGCGCCTGGATTCTCAAACTTCCGCTTTGACGACGCGCTTACGGTGAGACGTCCATTCGCGATGGCATAGGAGCGCAAGTAATCATCGCTGGCGGCAAAATAGGCATGGCCGTTCCAGTAGGCGATCGCCCCGTATCCTCCTCCACCCAGCTTGACGGTTTGCACGAGTGCATCGCTGTCGCGGTGATACTTGCCCATGTTGTCCCGATCGATCACGTAGATGGTCGAGTCTTTGGTCGGTTGCAGCAGGAGATGGCGATGCGGACCGGGCTGATCAGGGAGCAGCGTCGGGCCGCTGGAGCCGATGTCGGAATCGGCATCGCTGATGCGTTCCTGCTCGTGCGGCGTGAAGTAGTCGCGAACCGACAGGGAAGAGCCGTCAAGTTTCAGAACGGAGTCGCCGTAGTCGCGGCCTCCCGAACCGGCGTCAAAGGTGCCGTTGCCAGTGGGTACGTATAGATTGCCTTCAGCGTCGGCGGCTGGGCCAGTGTCACTGAGCCATATGCCGGCCTCGGTTCCATCCGGATTGACGTTGAGGACGGACTTCTGGGCGAGCGTTTGCGCATCGTATGACATTACCCACCCGTGATAAGGGTCGACGTCGCACGATGAGGCCCATGTGAGATAGACGGAGTGATTGGCGAGCGTCAGGGCCGCGCGTGGATTCTCTTTCCATGGATCGAACTCGACCTGCCCATTCTTCGAACCGCGACCATTGCCGGGGACGGAAGCGGAGATCATCTTCGGACCTCCGAACTTTTCGACTCCAGATGTGATGGCTAGAGCGTGAAGGCGCTGGAAGTATTCGTCGTCGCCGACGGCATGCCTGATCTTCGTGCGCGCGAGGACATAGAGAGTTCCGCTTGCGAGATCGATCACCGGCGTCGAGGTAATTCCAACCTCGGGGCTGATGAATCCGCACTGCACATTGTCCGCAGAGAGCGTTCCTTCGCCGCGCGTTTTGTCGAAGAGACTGACCTGCCAGAGCGGCGCATCGCCGGGCCGATTGATGTCGAAAGCGTAAACGCTGTCATGCTCGGTGGCGATGAAGATGACGTCGTGAGTTCCTTTGCCGGGAACTTCGACGTTCGGCAGGTAGAGCGGCTGCGCATAGACTGCGCCGTCAACTTTGAAAGCACCGAGCTTTCCAAACTGTCTGGAATTGACGTTGAGAGGGGTGAGGGTCTTCTCGTTAAGAGTGGCTCCGGAACGGAAATTGTCATACTGCGAAGTGGTGACTTGAGCAAGGGCCGGGATGCCCGTCAGGACGATAGACAGCGCAGCAGGAAGACCGCCAAGCATGTTCATGGGTTCCCCCGAGAATCAACATCTATGGTTTTGGATATATAGATGTTTGCGCGCTCGAATGCGTTTTGTCTGGCCCGATTTTTTTAGTTTAGTTCTTGCATAGCCTTCGACAACATCGACCAGGGATTAACGCCGATGTGCATCATGAAGAAGCGATCCACCTCAAGCTTTTCGCGCGCGACCGCGCTCTGAAGTTCAGAGACCGTTTGCGGGTAGAAGAGCTTGCCATCGCCCATCTGTTGAAAGGGATCGCTCCCATATAAGAGTTTGTGCTCGGGGAAGTAGACCATCATCTGGCGCTCGCTGGTTTCGCCCCGAAGTGGATAAAGCTCAATTCGGTTTGGCCCGGCTCCGATCGTCATTTTGGAGGAGACGGGCCGCAGTTTCGGGGGCCGCGGAGCTTTCGCTAGCGTGTCGGGATGCTGAACGTGCGGAGCCCGCATCACGCGATCGATCAGCGGAACGGTTCGGTCAAGCACGTAGACCGGAATTCCGTGTGCAACGTATTCGCGGAGACCGCCGATGTGGGGCCACGAGTCCGACGTCGTGATTACCGCCTTGATCGGTGCTCCGGGAAACCTCGCCTGCGCGAGACGGATCACCTGAGCGGAATATCCGGCAGAGATTGGCGCTTCGAGCACAATAATCCCGTCGTCCTGGTGAATCAGGGTGGTATTCCAGCTTCCGCGAAACAAGACGATGCCGGGCGCGATCTCGCTGGCCGCGGATTCTTTCGGCGCGCGGTCGTCCATAGTTTTTCCGGCGACCGCTGCAAAGGCAGTTCGGGATTCTGGCGAGATGGCGAACGTGTCGGGCGCGATTGGCTGATTGAAATCTATCTTGGTGATGGTCTCTGTCCGGTCAGGAAGTCCGTTGCGGAAAATGTCCCTCTGCAAGGGATAGTGCAGGCCGTTTTGCAGCCACCAGAAAGAGTAATAAACGCGCGTGGTAACGTCGCCCCAGACGCTCCAGAAGATTCCGTAAGGGTACGCCCGGACCCACTCCACTGCCGTGGGCAGGTGAGTGTCGGAGTTTAGAAGGATGCGCACTTTCAACCCCTGCCAGGTGAAGTCGACCTCTTGGTGTGTAACGCCCTGAAGGGAAAGATCGGCCATCCGGCGCAGATCTGGACTGGCCAGAGCTGTAATCAGCAGTCTCTCAGGGCCGAGAGCGAGTGCTTCGTCGGCGTCTTGCAGTTGCTCGCCAGAGACCGGACCCGGATGCCCGTCAAAACTGAGAGAGGCGATTCCTT
This sequence comes from uncultured Acidobacteriota bacterium, assembly GCA_963819455.1. Classification (GTDB taxonomy): domain Bacteria; phylum Acidobacteriota; class Terriglobia; order Terriglobales; family Acidobacteriaceae; genus Sulfotelmatobacter. Next base: position 385,022 of record CAWFWF010000001.1, on the reverse strand, counting down.
CGGACATCGTGGCGTCGACGCTAAATTCGTCTTGAGCTGGCGCGTCGATCTTTGTGTTTCTTCTCCAAGAGGAATGGGCGAGGTCCCGCCATTCGTCAATCTTATGGTTCTCTAGGAAGTAGGGACCCTCAGGCCGCTCTGACTGTTCGATCATGCTGCGGACGGCTGTCGCCTGGAAGTGCACAGAGTTCAGGGCGCGAACTTTCTGTTCACCACCCATGGCCGCCAACCCGGCATGCAGAAGGTCCGCTGCAGATGGCGAAGCTTGGCCGTGCGCGAGCAAGGATGTCCCCGCCAGAACGCAAATCAACACCTTGATTTTCACAAGAATCCCCCGGAGAGAACTTAGACGTACGAAATCGAATTTCGTCAGCGCTCGTCCGAGTCTATGGAATGTTGAAGAATCGCTACTTCTGATCCGAGGCCTTGGGCTCCTCGGCCGGCTTCTCGAAAAGCTTCGCGTCCAGTTTGGGATTCAACTCAATCTTTTTGAACTCGGCGGTGCTGGTCTGCTGGCCGTTCTGCTTGTTCTCATGTTTGTAAGGCATGGTCAGGCCATCGGCCGTGCGCCAATCGGAGAGATCGCTCTCGCCATCGAATGGCCCGGACTGGCCCGTCGCTTTGTATTTCTCCCGCACGACATAGCCGGTTTTCGGATCGACGTACCAGCGAATCCATGGGATGGCTCCGCCGATGTCGAGGACGGAAGCATCCATGTCGCCGACTTTTTCCGTTCCAGCGGCTGTAAACGTGAACGCGGGATCGTCCACGTGCTGCGCCACGTAAACCAAATCGTGATGCATCTGTGACATCATCTCGGCCTTTTGCGCCGGAGGCATGCTGCGCGAACCCATGCCCGGCAGCGACATGAATGCTGCGTTCGGCGAAGCGACGATGGTCAATGTTCCCTGCGGAATTTGCATGTCGACGTGCATGCTGTCCGGAAATGACAGGAAGACGTCCACTGGCGACGGGGGATTGCCGCCATCGCTCTCGGCAATATTGACATGCATGGATTGAATGGACTTGAGCTTGGCTACACCGCCCATCGCCACTGCAACCTTCGCAGCGAGTGCCTTGCCCTCAGGGTTGGTCGCAGCTGCGGGCTTGGCTTCGTCCTTGGAGTTACCTTTTTCTTCAGGAGGCGGAGGAATCGTGATGTCAATCGTCTTGACGGAGCCGAGCGACGTCAGCGGTTTGTCGAAGTCTTTCGTGTTGCCGACAACCAGCACAGCCAGTTGATCCTTGTGCAGATATTTCGCGGCAACGCGATTTACGTCTGTCGCTGTGACCTTCTTGATTTCCGTCTGATATTTATCGAGCCAGTCGGGCGGATATCCGTAATATTCGTAGGTCATACGTTCGCCCAGAATCTTGTCGGGCGAATCGAGACGGAAGATGAAAGCGTTCAGAATCGCGTCTTTCGCGCGCTGAATCTCGTCGTCGGTGATGGGCTGCTTGGCCAGATTGTCGATGTTTTCGCCGACTGCCTGCACCGCTTCGATCGTGCTTTGGCTCTTCGTTCCCATCGACATTTGCAGAATTCCGGGATGGCCAAAGTTTGCGCCAATGCCTCCGCCTACGCCGTAAGCGAGGCCTCGCTTGGTGCGGATGTCGTTAAACAAACGAGACGAGAAGCCTCCGCCGAAGGCTTCGTTGAAGACGCTGATGGCGTAGAAATCAGGATTGTCGCGAGTCGTGCCCAGCGCCACCATACGAATGTTGCTCTGGTTGACATCTTCCTTTGGCACGACATAGTAGCCGGGTTTCGCTGGAGAATACTTGATGTCGTTCTTCGGAAACGCCGGTCCCTTAGGCCAGGCATTGAAGGCAGAGCGTAGCCGGCCTTCCATGGCCGCGGAATCAAAATCTCCGCTGATGCCGAGAATGATGTTGTTGGGATGAACGTATTTGCCATGCCAGGCGATCAGATCCTGGCGGGTTACAGCAGCGACGGTGGCATATTCGGGAACGGCAGCGTACGGATTGCTGGCACCGTATGCGAGTTTGACGGCTTCGCGCTGGGCGATCTCGGCAACTTCATCATTGCGGCGGGAGATGGAATCGGTCATCCCCTTCTGCGCGATCTCCAACTTGTCCGGACGAAATTCCGGATTCTGCATGACGTCGACGAAGACTTTGAACACGTCGTCGAGATCGCCTTTCAGACACGCGAAGCTGATGGTGGTTGAGTCAGGGCCGCCGCCCGTCTCCACTTTCGCAGCGCGCGCCTCAAGGAAGTCGTCGAGTTGATCTCCGGTTTGCGTCTTGGTCCCACCCGTTCGCCAGACTTCGCCGTAAATGTCGGTCAGTCCCGTCTTAGCGGCTGGTTCATTCACGGATCCGCCGCGAATGCGCGCTGTACCGCCTACAAACGGCAGTTCATGATCTTCCTGAAGAAAGATCACCATGCCGTTGGAAAGCTCGATTCGTTTGGGCTGTTGCGGCTTGAACGACGGCAACTGCGGGATCTGAATCTGTTTCCACGCTGGCGCTTGAGCGACCGCTATTGGCAGCGGTGCCAGGAAGCAAGTGATCAGCAGAGCGGTAAGTGTGGTCCGCTTCATTGCGCACCTCCTTGTTCGCTCGAGTCATTGGCGGGTTTTGCTCCGGGACCGCTGCCGCCTCCGGTCTCAATCACACCGACGGTGCGATTGGTGTCGACGAACACTTCGTTCGCAACCCGCCGGATGTCTGCCTTGCTCACTTTATCGATGCGGTCGACGGAGCGGAACAGTTCACGCCAGTCGCCGTAGCGAGTCTGGTAGGTCGCCAGCTGCGTGGCCAGCCCTTCATTGTCGGCCAGTCCGCGGAGGAGGTTGGCCTTGCTGCGCGTTTTGATCATCTTTAGTTCTTCGTCGGTGACGTCCTCTTTTTTCAGGCGATCAATCTCAGCGTGAATCGCTTCGGCCATTTCTTCCGGTTTGTGTCCGGGCAAGGGAACCGCTAGGAATGCAAAAAGGTGCGGATATTTCACTCCGGGATAGCCGGTGAGGCCTTCGGAGAACGACGCGATTTTCTTGTCGCGGACCAGCGAACGGTACAGGCGCGACGTGCGGCCTTCCGACATCAGGTCGCTGATGGCGTCGAATACGGCGTCGTCTTTGCTGCGGTAGTCCGGGCGGTGATAGCCCTCGATGTAGATCGGTTGCGAGACTTCCTTGAGAACGACTTTGCGTTCAGAGTTCTGCAAAGGCTCGGTCGTGGTCGGTTCCTCGGGTTGAGGTTGTGCCGGCAGACGTCCGAAATACTTTTCCAAAATCGGCATCGCCTGAGCGGCTTTTACATCCCCCGCGACAGCGACCACCATGTTGGATGGGACGTAATACTGCTCGAAAAACTTCTGCGCATCCGTCGCGGAGAAAGAGTTCAGATCGGACATCCAACCCACCGTAGGTCGATGATAGGGATGCGCCGTAAAAGCGGCCTCGGTGAACTGCTCGAGGAGGCGTCCGAAAGGATTGCTATCCGTCCGCATGCGGCGCTCTTCGATCACGACATCGCGCTCTTTGTAAAACTCGCGCATCACGGGATGCACGAAACGCTCGGACTCCAAATAGGCCCACAGTTCCAGCCGGTTCTCAGGCAAAGAATAGTGATACGCAGTCTCGTCGTAGCTGGTGTTGGCGTTCATGTCTTCGCCGCCATTTTGCTCGATGATCTTGCCGAACTCGTTGGCCTTGACGAATTTGTCGGCTGCGTCCTTAGCGTCCTTCCAATCTTTTTCGAGTTGCTTCAGCTTGGCCGCGTCCTGCCCCACGGTTTTATTTCGCTCGTTCAGGTAAGCCACGTAGGTGGCCTCGACCTTCTCCAATGCCGGTTTTTCAGCGGCATAGTCGGTTGTGCCAATCGTGTCTGTCCCCTTGAATGCCATGTGCTCGAACATGTGGGCGAGGCCGGTTGCGCCCATAGGATCTTGAGTGGAACCCGCGTCGACCAGGGTGAAGAACGAGAAGACGGGAGCTTCGGGACGCTCGCAGAGGATGATGGTCAGTCCATTCGCCAGCTTTTTTACGGTGACGCGCTTCTCAAAGGAGGCGACGTCCTGAGCCAGGCTCAGGGTCGAAAGGAAGACGGCGAGGCACGTAATTTTAAGAATGCGTTGTTTCATCGAACCTCCGGGGGCGGGACGGCGAGCGCTATGACACACATAGTTGGACGGACGAGAAGGGCAGAAGTTTGAAAGTACGTGGGCGGATAGGAGCTTGTCAAACCCGCGTTGGAGCATCCCTAGGCGTATTTGGCGGCAATCCTGTATTTTGCCGCCACCCCCATTTCAGGCACAATGGCTGGGCGGAGATCACGTGACCGACTCGGCTGTCGAAATTCAGGGCAGAACTCTCAAGCTCTCGAACCTGGAAAAGGTGTTGTATCCAGCGGTGGGCTTCACCAAAAAAGACGTAATCGACTATTACGCCCGGATTGGACCCGCGATTTTGCCTCACCTCAAGGGGCGAGCCCTGACTCGAAAACGCTATCCGGACGGAGTCGAGGGCGAGCCGTTCTTTGAGAAGAATGCGCCCATGCACAAGCCCGACTGGGTGAAGGTCGCACCGATCTGGAGCGGCCGCAATCGCCGCAACGTGAACTACGTTTTGGCCGACGACATGGCGACGTTGATCTGGATGGCGAATCTGGCTGCGCTGGAACTTCATCCGTCGCTGCGCTTTGGCACAAGACATCAAGTGCCCGACGGAGATGGTCTTTGACCTCGATCCCGGGCCGCCTGCGAATATTGTGCAATGCTGCCAGGTCGCGATCTGGCTGCGCGAGATTTTCGAACATTTCGGGTTGCAGAGTTTCCCCAAGACTTCGGGTTCAAAGGGGCTGCAAATCTACGTTCCGCTGAACACCCCGACAACATTCGAAGCGACGAAACTCTTTGCGCACGCATTGGCGCAGTTGTTGGAGCATGACCATCCCAAAGAAGTGCTTTCGGAGATGAGCCGGCAGGCGCGTACTGGAAAAGTATTCGTCGACTGGAGCCAGAACGACGAACACAAAACCACCATCGGTGTTTATTCGCTTCGAGCGCGCGAGCACCCGACCGTTTCGACTCCGGTAACGTGGGACGAAGTTGAGCGAACCCACAAAAAGAAAGATGCCAATCTGCTGGTATTCGAAGCTGCGAAGGTAATTGCACGCTTCGAGAAATTGGGTGATCTCTTCGAACCAGTGCTCGAAATGAAACAGGCCTTGCCGAATCTTAAGGCGGGTGCCGTCGCCACTGCAGCGCCCGCTACCACTGAAATCGCCGCTCAGGCTGAGAGCGACGAGGCGCCGCCAAAAACTAAAAAAAAGAAGCCGTCGAAAACGGCACCGAAAAAAACCAACCCGGCTCGAAAAAAATAGCTCGGTATCGCAGCGTCCTGATTTCGAAACGATAGAATCCTTGGAATGGCGCAACTTTTCGCAGGAACCTCGGGATGGGCGTATCCGACGTGGAAGCCGGATTTCTATCCCGCGAAGCTTGCGCAGAAAAAGTTTCTTGGCCATTACGCGACCCAGCTCAATACCGTCGAAGTAAATTTCACGTTCCGCCAGCTGGTCAAAGAAACCACGATTCAAAACTGGCTGAACGACACACCGTCGTCCTTCCGCTTCGGAGTCAAAGCGCACCAGGTCATCACGCATATCAAGCGTTTAAAGGCGACGGAGGAGTTTCTGCCGCGATTCCTGGCGACCATCGAGCCTTTGGCCGCCGCGGGAAAACTCGGTCCCATACTTTTTCAGCTGCCTCCAAATCTCAAGGTGGATCAGGGACTGCTCAAGGACTTCCTTGCCACTTTGCCGCGCACCGCGCCGGCGGCCTTCGAGTTCAGGAACGCCTCGTGGTTTTGCGACGAGACGTACGATTCGTTGAAAGCGAGCAATGTTGCGCTCTGCGTTGCGGAAACTGAGACGCTAACCACTCCCGATGTTGTCACGTCGGAGTTTGTCTATTACCGGTTCCGTAAGCCCAGTTACAGCGGGGAAGAGCGCAAGTCGATGATCGACCGCATCGGCCAACACCTCGCTGCAGGACACAACGTCCACGCCTATTTCAAGCACGAGGAAACGCCCGAAGGGGCGCTGTATGCGGTTGAATTGTTGAGAGAAGTGGGCGTTGAGTGAGTCTGATGTGGGGACAGCCGCCCTCGGCTGTCCGTCGGACCGAAGTCCGATCCACCCCTGTATATCTTCCACCACTTTCCAGAGTGTCCGATAACGCGCATACTCTTCTTCTCGCTATGGCCGCCGCCGGGAACGCTGTCGTACTTTCGGGATTTCTCGACTACTTGCGCATCGAGAAGGGGTTGGCTCGGCTCTCGGTTCTCGCATATACCACCGACCTGTCACAGTTTGCGGAGTTTCTGGAGAAGCGAAAGCGATCTCTTCTCAGTGCGAGGCGCGAGGATGTGCGCGAGTTTCTGCAGCAACTGTTTTCGCATCAAGTCGATGGACGTTCCGTAGGACGAAAGCTGTCTGCGCTGCGTCATCTGTATCGCTACCTTTTGCTCGACAAGCGAATCGAGCATGATCCCACGCTGAACATTGAATCGCCGCGACAATGGAAAGTGCTGCCCAAGTCTCTCGCCAGGGATGAAGTTGAATCGACCTTGCAGTCTCCGGCGACCAGGCTAGCGGCATCGCATCGCGATTCCCGGGACGCGGCGGCCCTAGCACTCCGCGATAGCGCGATGCTGGAGTTGCTTTATGCGGGCGCACTTCGAGTTTCCGAACTCGTGAATGCCACGGTCGAGGATTTGAAACTCGACTCGGGATACATGCTGGTCAGGGGCAAAGGCGATAAAGAACGCATCGTTCCCTTGGGAAAACCGGCTCAAGATGCGCTGTCTCAATATCTCGCGCAGGGTCGTCAGGCGCTGATGAGTCGCAAGGCGCCGAAACCAAAAGCGACAAATAGTTCCGCCGCGATTCCTCCGAAAACTTCGCCCGCGCTTTTCGTCGCAAGCGGCGGTCGAAAGTTGACACGGCAGCGCGTCTGGCAAATGGTGGGGGCGGCGTCGGCGGCATCAGGACGGCACGCCTCACCGCACATGCTGCGGCATTCATGCGCCACGCACATGGTTGAAAACGGCGCGGACCTGCGCACGGTACAAACGATTCTCGGCCACTCGGATATTTCAACGACGCAGGTTTACACGCACTTGGCGCTTGACCGGTTGCGCACGGTGTATCAGAAGCATCATCCCAGAGCGAAAGCAAGATAGGAGATTTTCAGATTGCTGATTTTGGATTTCAGATCGAAAACCGTGCGCGAGAGGACACGGAGACCAACCTTTCTGAAATCTGCAGTCTGAAATCTACAATCTAAAATTAAGATGCCGCCGGCCCGCACAATCGTCGAGAAAGCAGTCGCAGATTTCCTTCGGCACCTGCGCGAACGCAATTCCTCGCCGCACACGATCAAGGCCTACAGCGGGGATCTGGCCAACTTCGCCGCCTATGCCGGTTCGCGCGGATGGAAGCAGATTGATCACATCGCGATTCGAGGTTTCCTCTCGCAGCTTTACGAAAAAGGCTTGGGCAAGACATCCGTCGCTCGCTCCTTGGCGGCAGTGCGTTCGCTGTATCGCTGGCTCGCCCGCGAAGGGGTGGTCGAACAGAATCCCGCGAAGTTGGTCGCGACCCCGAAGCTGCCCAAGAAACTTCCGCGCGTGCCAACGATTGAGGAGATGAATTCCGTACTCGACGGACAGATGCCCGAAGCGGCGGCTTTTCCCGAACGGGATCTTCTGATGCTCGAACTGCTGTACGGATGCGGCATTCGTAATTCGGAACTCACCGGCATCAACCTCGACGACATTCGCTTAAGCGCAGAGGCGATCTTGATTCGTGGAAAAGGGAAGAAGGAGCGTTATGTTCCATTCGGCGATTCGGTGAAGGTTTCCCTGGCCAAGTATCTTCCGGCCCGCCAGGCTGCACTGCACGAGACTCGGAAGAACACGCCGGCTTTGCTAATCAATCAGCGCGGGGGGCGTCTCACGACTCGCAGTGTTGGCCGCATCATCAAGAAGATTGCCGTTGCGAAGGGGCTTTCGCCCGACGTTCATCCGCACACGTTGCGTCACGCTTTTGGAACTCACATGCTGGAAGAGGGGGCGGATTTGCGTGCTATCCAGGAACTACTCGGCCACGAGCGCCTCGCCACCACGCAGCGCTACACGCAGCTATCGATGAAGCATGTCTTGCAGGTTTACGATCAAACTCACCCGCGCGCGAAGTGATCTCGCTGTCGTTACGATGTCTTCCGAAGGTTTTCCCACATGCCAACGATGCGAGCTTTAAGGTCGGCAGTCATTTTTTCATAGGTCTCTTCGGAGGCAGCGGACTCTGGCGGCGGTTGAATCGGGTCGCCGAACGCGATTCGTAGCGGAGCGAATCTTTGGAAAGATTTGTTTCGCGGCCACGCGTCGTAGAAGCCCTCAATCGCCACGGGCACGATCGGAACCTGCATGTGAATGGAGAGGATCGCTGCGCCTTTCTTGAATATCCTCGGAATGCCGTCGATCGACCGCTCGCCCTCGGGATAGAGAATGAGCGCCATTCCGTTCTTTAGACCGTAAGCCCCGGCGCGCATCGCGGGAACAAGGTTCGCATCCGGATCGAGCACTACAACTTTCAGAGAACGCGCAAGTTTCCGCATGAAGCCTTCGCCGAAAATTTCGCTCGTGCCTACAGCAAAGAGTCGACGGAAGAGATCTTGTGGCAATACGCTGGCCAGCATGAGCGGATCCAGATAGCTCTGATGATTCGATGAAAGGATGAAAGGCCCGTCTTTGGGCACCTTTTCCAGTCCGCTGACTTTCAGGTTGAAGCGGTCGCGAGCAATGAGTTGAGCCAGTCGAGACACAACGAACCAGAATGAATCGTTCCAATAGCGCGGATGGACAAGTGGGACAAGTTCAGGATCGTCAGAATTCTCGGCGAGAATCGTCTTCCAACCCGCGAATACCGTTCGCGTTCCAGGAGCGCCGCCGCCCGAGGCCGCGCTTTGAAGCACTGAGTCGAGCAGATCGCGGACGGTGTAAATCCCGGAGAGTTGAGATTCCTCGATATTCCCACCGAGTTCGTCCTCTAGGCGGCTTAGGGTTTCCACACGCTGCATGGAGTCGAGACCAAGATCCAGTTCCAGGCTGAGCGTGGGCCGCATGGACTCGGGAACCGATCGCGCCGATTCGCGAATGATCTTAAGTCCGCGCTGCACATCCGGCTGTTCGAGCCACGCGGTTTCGTCCGCGGTGAGAGGCTTCTCCGCGGGCAACTCGGCGTCGTCCGAAGTTTTTCTTGCCTGATTGGCCCTCACCCGCTTCTCGACCTCGAAGCGCTTAATCTTGCGGGTGGTCGTGCGGGGCAGGTCGTCCTGCCAAATTTCATAGCTGCTAATGCGCTTGGTGGAAGCAATCTGCGGCGACAGTCCTTCGATATCGAAGCGAATTACTTCTTTCGCGTTAACAATTTTCTTTTGTCGCAGAGCATCAAAATTCGGGACGATGACGGCATGCAATCGGTCGCCACCTTCTCCAGCTTTGCCTTCGAGTCCCATTACTGCAATTTCCTTGATGTAAGGCGATTTCAGATAGTGCGTTTCGATCTCTTCGGGATAAACATTCTTTCCGTTGCTCAAGACGATGACTTCCTTCTTGCGGCCTGTCAGGAATAAATGTCCTTGCGCGTCGAAATATCCCAGGTCGCCGGTGAGAAACCATCCATCGCTCATCACGGCAGCCGTGGCATCGGGGCGATTCCAATACCCCTTCATCACAACCTTCCCGCGCACTGCGAGTTCTCCAACTGGCGGACCTTCCTCTTGCGGTTGCGGATCGACGATCTTGCCTTCCACGCCTTTCATCGCCTTGCCGCAGGATCCAATCACGTTGTCGTCAGGGGAATTCACAAAGATTGCGGCGGTCGTTTCCGTCAGCCCCAATGCTTGCAGCACGTCGATGCCGAGGTCGTGAAAACTCTGAGCGATCGCGGGATCGAAGCGCGATCCACCCGTTGCGAGGTAGCGCATCTTCGGGCCCAGCGTGTTGTGAATCTTTGGGAAGAGAGTGCGCCCGGCGTTGATTCCGACTTTGCGCAGGGTTCGGTTCAACAGAACCATGGCGCCGAAGATTTTCTTGGTGAGCGCTCCGCGCTTCTCGATTTCCTGGAAGATGCGCTCGTGAATCAGGTAGTAGAACTGCGGAACGACCGCGAACGCGGTGATGTTCCGATCGCTCAGAGCTCGCAAGAGTTCACCAGTGTTGAGCGTCTCCAGGTAAACGACGCGAGCGCCCTTGACCAGCGGAAGAAGAAGGTTGGCCATCTGCGCCAGCACGTGAAACAACGGCAGCACTCCTAGTAGAGCGTCGGTCGGGCCGAGATCAACCCAATTGAATACCGCTTCGACTTCTCCCAGAAAATTGGCGTGGGTGAGCATCACGCCCTTGGGATCGGCCGTCGTGCCTGAGGTGTAGATCAGTGAGGCGAGATCGTCGTCTTTGGCGGGAGCCGGCTTGAAGTTGCCCGGACCTGCGCTGAAGATGTCAGGCAGCGTGGCGAGAAGATGATCCTGAGGATGGGCAGTTCCGGCCGTCATTCGGTCCGGATCCATCAGGACGATGCCGATCTTCAAATTGTCGGCTGCGGCCTTTGTCACGGCCAGATGCCTGGCATCGCAGAAGATCGAGGAGGCGCCGGCGTCCTTCAATAACTTTTTGACTTGATCTTCGTGCAGGGCCGTATCGAGCGGGACGACGGCGCATCCTGAAGCAATGGTGCCGAGATAAACCGCGACCCACCGCGGATGGTTATCGGCCAAAAGCGCCAGCCGCGATCCTGCGGGAAAATTCTTCTCCGTGATCCATCGGCCGACAGATTCGGCCATGCGGTGGAGCTCTGCATAGGTACAGCTTTCGATCTGATCGTGACGCTGGAGTTCGAGCGCTACGTTATTCGGCCAGCGCTCCGAACACTCGACAAAGCGGTCATAAAACGTGGGCATGGGTCGTGGGGAATATACACGAAAAACGAGTTATACCGCAGTGGCTTGGTTGCGGGAACTATTCCCGCTGGGCAAACGATCCCGCCACCGCGAACGCCGTTCCCGACATTGCTAGAGCCATGATAGCGCTCGTCCATTCGTTGCCACTGTGAGGCGATGCTGCAACTCGTGGCGCGTGAAGGATGAGAACCCAGAGGAGGAACATGAGCCCGAGCGATATCGACGCAAGAGTGGCCGATTGTTGGATCAAAATTGAGAGTGCCGCGGCAAGGAAGGCAACGCCAACGAAGTAAGCCAGAAAAAGATGGCCGGGAATCCATGAGGGAATCAGCGTGGCGATAAATGGGCCATACATCAAATGCTGGACACCGACAATCGCTAACAATATTGCAACGAAATAGTGTCCCAGGCGCGTTGTCGGATCGAGCGTGCGTGCCGCATTCTGAATGATTCCTGAAGCGGCGTCGGCGATGATGAACGCGCCCCCGCTCAGCGCCAAAATTTCTCCTCCGCTGGTCCAAGGCCCGGGATCGTGGACGTTCGCGAACAGCTTCGGCAGGTGAATTACGACGACGCGCAGCAGCAGTGCGATTCCCAGCAGCAATCCGGAGAGTCGAGCCTTCCAATTGATCGCAAGGATAACGCTCACGCACAGCAGACACACTCCGGAAATCCAGGAGAGCCATCGATGTTCCGGAAACCAAGGCGGCCCAGGTGGCGCGGCGGATAGTCCGGAGGCAAATACCAGGTAGTGCGCTCCGAAACAGGCGAACGCGATTGCAAACAAGATTCGACCGCTTCGACTCAAGGTCATTCCTACCGGGGCTCCGTTGTTTTGATTGGCTGCTACCAAAAGCAGACACGTTGGTAGCTTTAAGGCGACTTCGAGGACTTCGGTTTCTCAGCTTCTGCGATTACCTTGCGGAATTCTTCGACGGCGTTGACCGATGGTGGTCGCAGGCAATCCTTGGCGATGTAACGCCACACCGGGGAAGCATCCAACGGATTTCGCGTGCCGGCATTGTAAACGGCGAAGCTGTCCTCGGAAGGGCCGGCTTCGTTTCCGATGCGCGGTCCTTGATTTTGCGGTTGGCTGCCGGGATCATTCCAAGTCGGTTGACCGCGCTGGGCGCCGATACGAATGCTGCTATCGGTGCCTTGGGCGACTCCCGGACGCCGATCCATTGGGCCACCCTTGACCGTGGGATGAACCATCCTGCTGTCGCCGGTACGCACAAAAATTACCAAGTCCGATTCCTGGCCTTCCATCAAGACCGAAAACCGCCCCCACTCCGACAGCGCTTTCTCCACGGTTTCGCGCGCGGTGGCGTTAGCCATGGGCTGATCGAGGGGCTCTCCGGCGTCGGGATCGATCAGCACTCGTACCGTGCGGGCCCTTAAAACATACTCCGGCAGTACAGCTTTTTTGTCTTTTGCGAGCGCTGGCGAGGCCAGCAAAGCCGCGAGGAACAACGTGAAGGAGAGGCGCGCCATCATGAGAGCCTCCAGGAGGTGATCGCGGGCCATTATACTGGAGGGGACGCACTCAATCCGGAAGCTTCGCCAGTGCATCGAATATGCTAGGCTTCTAGAGATGGTATTTAGGGCAAAGTGTGCCCCTTGAAGGACTTCCTGTTTGATTAACCAATTGCTAGGTAAGGTTTTCGGTACCAAGAACGAGCGCGTCGTTAAGTCATTGATGCCGAACGTGAAGGCTATCAATGCGCTGGAGCCTGAGATCCGGAAGCTCAGCGATGCCGAATTGCGTGCCAAGACCGACGAGTTCCGTCAGCGGATCCAAGAGCGGCTGAGCCGCGTCTCGAAGAGTGGCTCCAGCCGAGCCGTCGGCGCCCGAGGAAGAAGCCGACGTCGACGAGAGAGCAGAAGCAGTTTGAAAAGCAAGAGTACGAAGCCATACAGGAAGTCCTGAGCGACATTTTGGTAGAGGCCTTTGCGGTTGTCCGCGAGGCTGGTCGCCGCGTGCTCAACATGCGGCACTTCGATGTGCAGTTGATCGGCGGCATGGTTCTGCACAGTGGCACGATCGCCGAGATGAAGACGGGAGAAGGCAAGACGCTGGTCGCGACCCTTCCCGTTTATCTTAATGCCCTGAGCGGACGCGGTGTTCACGTTGTTACGGTGAACGATTATCTCGCGAAACGCGACTCGGAGTGGATGGGCCGCCTGTATCGCTTCCTCGGCCTGACGGTTGGCGTGATCGTGCACGACCTTGATGATGAAGAGCGTCGAGCCGCCTATGCCGCCGATGTGACGTACGGGACGAATAACGAATTTGGTTTCGACTACCTGCGCGACAACATGAAGTTCGACATCAAGGATTGTGTGCAGCGCGGGCACAATTTTGCGATCGTCGACGAAGTCGATTCCATCCTTATCGACGAAGCGCGTACTCCGCTCATCATCTCTGGCGCCAGCGAGGAATCGACCGACAAGTATTACAAGGTCAACCGCATCATCCCGAAGCTGGAAAAAGGCGAGACCATCGAAGGGCCTCCGGGTGAACCGCCGCAATACACAGGCGACTTCGTGGTGGACGAGAAGCACCGCAATATCACCGTGACCGACGAGGGCTGGGAAAAAGTCGAAGGACTGCTCGGGATCGGAAACATTGCGGATCCGGAGAACTGGGATCTGAAGCATCACGTGGAGACGGCGATCAAAGCGCATGCCCTGTATCGCCGTGACGTTGAGTATGTGATCAAAGACGGCGAAGTCATCATCGTCGACGAATTCACGGGACGCATGATGCCTGGACGGCGCTGGTCCGATGGTCTGCACCAGTCGATCGAGGCCAAAGAAGGCGTCAAGATCGAGCGCGAGAACCAGACGCTGGCTACCATCACCTTCCAGAACTACTTCCGCATGTTCAAGAAATTAGCCGGCATGACGGGCACGGCGGAAACGGAAGCAACCGAATTCGACAAGATCTACAAGCTTGAGGTCGTGGTGATTCCGACCAACAAGCAGATGCTGCGCCTGGAGCATCCCGACGTGGTGTACCGCACGGAGAAGGAAAAATATTTCGCCGCTGCGGACGAGATCGAGAAACTCCATCAGAGCGGTCAACCGGTTCTCGTCGGAACGACTTCGATCGAGAAATCGGAGCAGTTGTCAGAGCTGCTAAAGAAAAAGGGACTCAAAGAGCACGTTGTCCTGAACGCCAAGTTCCACGAGCGCGAGGCCGAGATTGTCGCTCAGGCTGGGCGCAAGGGCCGCATCACTATCGCCACCAATATGGCAGGCCGCGGTACCGATATCCTGCTCGGCGGCAATCCTGAATTCATGGCCAAGCAGGAGTTGGTCAAAAAGGGAGTCGCTCAGCAGCTTCGCGTGGCGCAGGGAAAGATCGAAGGCCCGCAAGAAGACGGCGAGACCTCGATCTTTTACTACAACGGGAATGAGTACACCATCCCGACCGATAAGTGGACCGAGGCTTTTGCGCGCTACAAAGAGCAGACCGATCGCGAGCATGACGAAGTCACGGCCGCTGGCGGTCTGCATATTCTAGGCACCGAGCGCCACGAGTCTCGCCGCATCGATAACCAGCTTCGCGGCCGTGCCGGCCGTCAGGGTGACCCGGGCTCGTCACGTTTCTATCTGGCTCTCGAAGATGACTTGATGCGCATCTTCGCCAAAGAGTGGGTTTCCACCCTGCTGCAAAGATTGGGCATGGAAGAAGGCGTTCCCATCGAGTCGAAGCTCATCACACGCCGTATCGAAACCGCGCAAAAGGCGGTGGAAGGCCAGCACTTCGAATCTCGTAAGCATCTGCTCGAATACGACGATGTGATGAACAAGCAGCGCGAGGCCGTGTATGGCTTGCGCCGCCGCTTGCTCGAAGGAACCGATCAAAAAGACATGATCCTCGAGGATTATGTTTCCGGCATCCTCGCTGCACAGCTCGATCAGTTCTGTCCGCCGAAGGCGCACGCGGATGACTGGGACATCAAAGCCCTGAAAGACGCGATTTTCACCCGCTTCGGCGTCGACTTCCTCGCGGAAGGTGTGAAACCGGACACTCTCAACCGTCAGGAGTTGGGCGATGCGATCTTCGACAAGCTGAAAGAGCGGTACGACGCGAAAGAAAAGCTGATCGGCCCGGACGCGATGCGCCATCACGAGCGCATGATCATGCTGAGCGTGATCGATCAGCAGTGGAAAGACCACCTGCTGAGCATGGATCACCTGAAGGAAGGAATCGGGCTGCGCGGGTATGGGCAGCACGATCCGCTTGTCGAATACAAGAAAGAATCGTTCGACATGTTCGAAGCGATGATGCAACGCTTCCAGGAAGACACGGTTCGCTACCTGTACTTGATGCAAATCCTGGAGCGGCCGGAAAGGCCGCCAGACGCGGGTCCTGGAGGCCCACCGCCAGGGTCCGGTGAACCGGGGCCGGATTCAGGAGGTCCATCGCCACGTGGCGGCGATGGCAATGGGCATCGACCTGCGAAGATGGTTTCTACATCAGCGGATGAACTGGAAGAGGCCTTCATGCGCCGCAAGCGCCGCGAGTTGGAACAGGCGCGAATGGCAGGCGGCGGAGAAGCGCCGCAGGTGCAGCAGGTAGTTCGCGGACAGGATAAGGTCGGCAGAAACGACCCTTGTCCATGCGGCTCCGGCAAGAAATACAAAAAGTGCCACGGAGCCTAAAGACTCGGATGCCCCATCCTTGTTTAAAGTTTGCGACAGGTTGGGGCATTTGAATTTTGTTCGAACTACCTCTTCACTGCTTTGAAAGTCATCTCGTCCGCGGAACTCTTCGACTCCAGCTTCCAATCCAGAAATAGCGTCGCGTAATTCTTAGTAATGTAATCTTCGTCCTTAACCCCCAGCTTTTTCGCGGTCGCATCGATCCAGCGCGGCGGCCCTTCAATCTCGCAAAAGTTTCCGATCGGAGTTTCATCCACCACGACTTCGCCCTTGCCATCCGTCCACTCCGCACGGAATTTCTCATAGCGGAATGTCGGCGCATATCCCAGAGCGCGCAGGATCGAGTCGAGGGATTCTCCGTCTGCGACGACTGTTTCCAATTCGACGCGGCTGCTGTGACGTGCGCGAACTGTGCCGCTCTTGTGAGTGACGGTCCATTTGGAGCCGTACTTTCGAAGCCGCAGCAACTCTTTTTTCTGACGCAGAATGCCGCCCGGCAGGTCATAGAGGGTGTTCATCTCGTGGGTCCGCTTGGTCGACACGTGAAAACCAGCGGCGTGCAGTCTTCGACTCATCGCGTGAACATCCTCTACGCGAAACTTGATTTCAATTTCCTTCGCCATAAAAAAGAGTGTATTACGGAGGCGTCAACTCGGTGCAAGGAGGGATTGATTCGATCGCATTGCGGCGCGAAGCCTTGTTCCAGTCGACCTGTTCGATCGGTCCGATCACGAACGTCCAGGCGAGCGCCCCAATCCACGCTACGCCTGCCGTGATGAAAAACGGCCAGTAGAACTGTCCGGTGCGATCCAGCAAAAATCCGGTGAGTGCCGGAGCAACGGCGCCTGCAAAGTTTCCGACGAAGTTCTGCAGTCCGGTCCAGCGGCCTACCATCTCCGGCCCCGCGAGGGTCTGCGGAATCGCCCAAGTCGCGCAGCAACTGATTCCGAGCATGCTCCCGGTGGGAATCAGCATCCATGTGAACAGCGAGGTGGGGGAAATTGCCAGAATGGCAAGCGAGATCCCGAAGCCTGTGCAGCCTAGCGCCATCGATCCTTTGCGCACGACGGTGGTCGATGTGCCCGAGGCGATCCATCGATCGGACAATTTTCCCCATACGGTGGCTGCCGAGGCGGACATCAGAAATAGAAGTCCGCCATCCCGAGCCATGCTGTTCATCGAGAGATGACGGCCGCGCACCAGATAGAAAGGAAGCCACGTCACCAGGAAATACAGGTAGTAGTTCACGCAAAACTGGCCGATGCAGGTACCCCATGCCGATCGCTGGCGGATCAGCGGAAGCAATCCCGACCACGGGTACGGCGTGCTCTGCGATGGGGTGTCGCGGCTCGGCATCCACGTAACCCATGGGATGAGCCAGAGAATTGCGACCAATCCGAGCGCCAGGAAGAATGGCCGCCACCCGAAGCGCCCGACCACGGTTCCTCCGACAAGCATCCCGATGGCCGGCCCCAGAGCCAAGCCGGCGATGATCATCGCGTTCGCGAAACCGCGCCGATCCTCCCGAAAATGTTTGCAGAGAATCTTGCTGTAAGAAGGAAAGGCGACTGATTCTCCAACCCCAAGGATGACTCGAATAATCAGGAGAGCGGTGAACCCATGCAGGATGCCAGTCACGGCGGTGGCCGCCGACCATAAAAGAAATCCGCCGGCGAAGACCCACTTCACGTCGAAGCGGTCCACCAGCCATCCGGCAGGCATTTGCATCAGTGCGTAGGTCCAAAAGAAGGCGGAGAGAAGCGTGCCGAGGCGAGTGCTCGAAATTCCCAGTTCACCTTGCAGGAGCGGTGCCGCAATCGAGAGATTGCTGCGATCGATATAGTTGATGAGAACCGAAATGGCCAGCAGGAAGAGGACGCCATTCATCCGCGCACTGCTCGGTGCACGAGTGTCCGTGGAGGTCATAGCCAAAGCCGGACAATGGTACACCATGGTCTGGCTAAAGCCTTGTCATCCTGAGCGGCGGCGAAGCCGGCACGAGGGACCCTACGTCGGTGAAAGCGATTCCAGAAGTGGACGGGAAGAGCATCCGCTGCATGCACCATGTACGTTCCCGCGAGCAGCATTGCCCAAGAAGGCGGTCGTACGGTCCCTCGGAGGACTCTAGTCCTCCTCAGGATGACATCGCAAAAATGTGGCTCATCCAACGACCTCTTCGGTATGAATCGATGCGATGACTTTGTAGGCCCTTTGAAAGAAATGCGCTTTACGCGCGCGATTAACTGAACGTTGGCAGCTTTACCAAGTCATTCTTAGGAACGGACTCCAATGGTTCGCCAGCTTTGCGCCAAGCAGCCAAGCCCCCCACAAGCACAAACGTATTGAACCCTCGCTCCCGCAGCAGGTGCGCGACTTTGGCGCTCGTAGCATCGCGGGCGCAGGTGCAATACACATAAATATCTTTAGTTTTCGGAAGGTTCTTTATCTCTTCGTCGAGGTTATTGGGTTCGATGCGAATGGATCCGAAAATCCGTTCGGCGCCCACATCGTAATACCCGTGGCTGCGCACGTCGACGATCTGAATGTTGTTTCGCCCCTCGGCCGCCAGACGCGCCGCCAGCTCCTGCACCTGCGCGCGTGGCACAATCGCATAGGCGCGGTTCTTGCTGAACTGCAGGATACGATAGATCGCATAGGCAACAATCGCCCCGGCGAATATGATCTCCATGACCCGCCCTGCCACGTAAAAATTCTTTAGCGTGGCGGCAAGCACATCGCGCGAGAGATATCCGACAAAAAGGTAAGCGACGGCGTAAAGCAGCGATCCGGCGAAGTCCAACTGCAAGAATTGCGGAAAGCGCATCTTCATGCTGCCGGCAAGCGGGGCGGCCATGGTGTTAACGCCCGGGATAAACTTTGCGATGATCAGCGTCGTCTTGCCGCGCTTATAGAACGACTCGGCGGAACGCAGAATGCAGGTCTCCGGATTAATCGAAACACGGCATAGAAAGCCGAGAAGCGCCCAGCCCGTATAACGTCCCAACCAGAACTGGATCGTGTCGCCGATCATCAGTGCCGCGAGGGCAGCCAACAAGACGCCGGGACCATACAGCGTATGGGACGCGATGGCGGCTCCTGCCATCACCAGCGCGATCGCGGCAGGAAACGGGAATCCGACGGCTTCGAGAAACAGCACCACGAACGTCAACGAGTAGCCGTTGCGCGCCATGATGGAAAGTAGACCGTTCATAGGGAGGTGCAGGCCGACAAGGGTTCGATTCGCCTGGAGCGCGAAAGGGTTCAGTATAACCAAATACACAGGCCGGAATCGGCGTTTCGGTAGCTGGGGCTGGTGATCGAAAGAGAAAAGGGGCGGCTCGGAAGCCGCCCCATGTCACCGCTATCGAAACTACTTACTCATGGAATCGTCGCTTTTCGCGCCTTTGAGCATCTTCACGCTCATGACGTGGATCGCGTTCTTGTCGCTGTACACATGCGCGCTGAGCTGCACGTGGTGACCGTCATGGGCCTTCAGTTCTTCGGGGTTCATGACGTCCCAGCTCTTGCCGTCTTTGTCATTCACAAACGACACTTTGTCGCCATCGGCCTTCACGGTGCCCTTCAGGTTCATCAACGGAGCCTTGGCTGCCGTCTTGTCGGTTGGAGCCATCGTGCCGGCGTTGTCTTGGGCAAAAGCGGCCACGCCGACAGTGAATGTCAGAGCCAGCAAGCTAACCATTAGTTTTTTCATTCGAATCTCCTCGTAAGTTTGGATTGTCCTGGGCCAGATTTGCTACTGCCCTCAGTACGTGTCTCGCCTGAAAAATGGATTTAGGCGTCTGAGTGCTTATAGGTTGGTATCCGTCAGGGAGGCAGAGGTTGCGGCAAAACTGCTGGGAGGCCCTATCGACTTTAATCGAGGGTTTTACAACGATTGGGGGAGGAAATCGCTATTTTTCGCGGGCAACGACAAATTCCGGAGCCCACAGCAGAGCTCGCTTGATTTCAGAGTCAGGGAAGGTGCAGATAGACTGGCACGCCGTCTCGGCGTAATCGGCAGCGCGCGCCAGAGCTGCCTCCAGCGATCCGTAGCGCTGCAAGATGTCGAGAATGTGCGCATGGGTGACGCCGTTGAAAGCCCTTTCGCGCAGGATCGTCTCGATCTTTCCTCGCTCTTCAGGGGAGCAGCGCTCAAGGGCGTGAATCACCGCCATCGTGACTTTTCCTTCGCGCAGGTCGCTGGCCACCGGTTTGCCAAGAACAGACTCCGACGCGGTCAAGTCAAGGACATCGTCTACGATCTGAAATGCCATTCCCAGGTCATGCCCGTATTTGCCCAGCGCGGCCTCCTGCTCCGGCGTTGCCCCGGCAAGAATCGCTCCCAACCGCATGCAGACTGAAAATAGGCAAGCCGTCTTGCGGAAGATCAGATCAAAGTGCTCGTCGAGGGTGATCAGCCTGCCCAGCGTTTCCATCTGCAGCAATTCGCCCTCGACCATCTGCTGGGTCAGTTCGATGAGGGTATCGAGGATACGAAAATTCCGCTCCTGCACCGCGATCTTGAATGCCTGCATATAGAGCCAGTCGCCGGCCAATACGCATTTCGAGTTTCCCCACTGCGTGTTGGCTGCGGGACGGCCGCGACGCGTCTTCGCTTCATCGATGATGTCGTCGTGAACCAAGGTCGCGGTGTGGATGATCTCGACGACGGCTCCCAGCCGGACCGCACCTTGTCCTTCGTAATTCAACAGCTTTGCGGAAAGAAGCAGCAGGGCAGGGCGGATTCTCTTGCCGCCGCCGGCGCGTAGATACTCTCCTATTTCGGTGATCGCCTGAACGTTCGAGACAGTGTCCCGGCCGAATTCATTCTCCAGCGCGACAAGGTCGTCCCGCAGCAGATCGAAGACTTCTTTCCCGTTAATGGTAGTAGAGGCGCTCAATTTCCCCAGTTTGTTTCAGCCTTAGTTGGTCCGGTAGTTCGTAAACTGCAAATCGATCCCGAAATCATGCCCCTTCAGCAGGGCCATTACTTCCTGAAGCGTGTCGCGATCTTTGCCGCTGATGCGCACCAGGTCCCCCTGAATCGAAGCCTGCGCTTTCTTCTTGGAGTCCTTCACCAGCTTCACAATCTCCCGCGCTTTCTCGATCGCGATGCCTTGCTGCATGGTGACGCGACGCTTCGCAGTTCCACCCGCCGCCGGTTCGACCGCGCCATAGGTGAGCGCCTTGATCGAGACCCCGCGTTTCACCAGTTTCTGCTGCAGCACGTCGTTGATAGCCTTGAGTTTGTACTCGTCCGCGGAGTGCAGCACGATGGCGTCTTTTTCCAGTTCAATATTCGATTTCGAGTCCTTCAGGTCGAAGCGGGTATGAATCTCCTTCAACGCCTGCTGGATGGCGTTCGAAACCTCCGGCAGATCGACTTTGCTCACGACGTCAAAGCTGTTATCGGGCATAAATTTCTATTCTTTCTGAAATAAAGGAATCGTAATCTGAGGTTAACAGAACTTTACGGCTGGCTGCTTGTAACTTTGCTTTCAACCATTTCAGATATTTTGAAAAATTTGTAGAAATTGGCCGCCGTTCGCTCGCCGACTTCTTCCATCGACAATTGGCGCAGTTCACCGATCTTCCGCGCTGTTTCTTTTACGAATGCCGGTTCATTGCGCTTGCCGCGATGGGGAACCGGCGCCAGATACGGGGCGTCCGTTTCAATGAGCATGCGGTCGAGCGGCACTTCCAACGCAGCATCGCGAATCTGCTGCGCCTTGGGGAAGGTCACATTTCCCGCGAACGAAATCATGAATCCGAGGTCGAGAGCGCGCTTGGCATGCGCCGGAGTTCCCGTGAAGCAGTGGAGAATTCCGCCAATCCCTCTCGGGACCCATTGCTCGGCGATGAGTTGGAGACAGTCCTGCCAAGCGTCGTCGCTTCCATCGGATGGGCGGCAATGAATGACGATGGGAAGCGCTGCGGCCGCTGCCAACTCCATCTGCCGGATGAACACCGCTTTCTGAATGTCACGCGGAGAATGGTCGTAGAAATAGTCCAGCCCAATCTCGCCCCAGGCGATGACTTTGGGATGCTGCGCCAGCTTCTCCATAGTTGCGTAGGCCGCGTCATCCGCCAAGCGGGCTTCATGCGGATGAATGCCAACCGTCGCGTACATGAATGGATACTGCTCCGCGAGTTTGACGCCTGCATCCAGAGCCGGAGGACCGTCGCCATTTCCAATCGCAATCATCGTGCGCACGCCAGCTTCACGCGCGCGGGCGATCACCTGCTCGCGGTCAGCGTCAAACTGCTTGCCATCGAGATGTGCGTGCGAGTCGACGAACATGGAAATTCGGGCTTCTGGCTCTAGGCGTTCGGCTTCAGGGCTGGGACGCTGGCATAGTGCTCACGACCAGGCCGGAAGCCGGAGAGTCGGACGCCGGGAGCCCTTTTACTTCAGCCGCGCCCCCACCGGTACATCTTCCAAAAAGCTTGCCAGCACCGGCTTTCCGCCTTCGAGGGATGCAGCGACAATCATTCCATTGGACTCCAGACCGCGTAATTTTCGCGGAGCCAGATTCGCCACGATGACTACCTTTCGGCCGACCAGCGTCTCTGGTGCGTAGGCTTCGGCGATTCCGGCCAGTATTTGCCGGACCTCGGTCCCAAGATCGACCTCTAGGCGCAAGAGTTTATCGGCTTTCGGAACGCGCTCCGCGACCTTCACCAACCCGACCCTGAGATCCACCTTCGCAAAGTCATCGATCGTAATCTTCCCCCCATCCGCAGCTGGAGCTGCCGGGGCAGGAGCACTCGCAGGGGCTTGCGCTTTTTCGGGTGACGGCGTGGCCGGTATTGCTGCGGCTGATGGTTCCTTCGATTCCTCCACCGCAGGTCGTTGCTGGTCTTCCATCTTCTGCATCCTTTCAATGGCGCTCTTGTCGGCACGCGGGAACACCGGGCTAATCTCCCCCAGCTTCGAGCCGAGCGGGAGTTGGCCCCATGCGAGATCGGTGAGAGCGAGTTTCTTGATGTCACCCAGGCCCATCTGTGTCCATATTTTTGCGGTTGCATCCGGCATCACCGGATGTGCGAGGGCCGTAGCGATTCGGAGCGCTTCAGCCGATGTGTAAAGAACAGTCGCCAGCCGCGCCCGGCTTTCGTCATCCTGCTTCTCGCCCAGGGACCATGGTTCGTTTTCTACGATGTACCGGTCCACCGTTGCAATCAATCCCCAAGCCGCTTCGAGAGCGCGCGAAAACTGGAACTGGTCAAAGTAATTCCCAAACTCGCGGATCGTTTTTCGGGCCACCTCGGCAACCGCATCATCCTCCGGCGTTTTGGCAGCGGCGTGCGAGGGGTACGGAACCTCACCCTTGAAATACCGGTTGATCATCGTCAAAGTGCGGCTCGCGAGATTTCCCAGGCCGTTGGCCAAGTCGGAGTTATATCGCTGAACCAGCGCGTCGAATGAGAAGGAGCCGTCCTGTCCAAAGACGACTTCGCGCAACAGAAAATAACGCAGCGCGTCGGCGCCTAACACGTCGAGAATCGTTTCCGTCCGCACGATGTTGCCGCGCGACTTCGACATCTTGCTCTCTTCAAAGAGCAGCCAGCCATGGGCGACGATCGCTTTCGGCAGAGGCAGACCTGCCGCTAGCAGAAATGCCGGCCAGTACACGCAGTGGAAGCGAACGATCTCCTTGCCGATCATGTGGACGTCCGCTGGCCAATACTTCTTGAATGCGGCTTGCGCACCCGCGTGCGAAGAACCATATCCAATCGCGGTAATGTAGTTCGCCAAAGCGTCGAGCCAGACGTAGATCACGTGCTTCGGATCGTCCGGCACCGGGATGCCCCAGGAAAACGTCGAGCGGCTTATCGACAGATCGCGCAGTCCCGATTTCACGAACGAAATCACTTCATTGCGCCGCGTCTCGGGCCGTATGAATTCAGGATTGGCATAGAGTTCGAGTAGTTTGTCCTTAAACGCCGACAGTTTGAAGAAGTAATTCTCTTCGTGCACTGTTTCAGTGATACGACCGCACGTCGGGCAGGATTCGCCCGGCTGCGCTCCGTCCACATAAAGTTCGTCCGACACGCAGTACTGGCCGGTGTACGTTCCCTTGTAGATGTAACCGTTGTCGCGGATGACGCGGAACAACTCTTGCGCGCGCTTCTTGTGGCGTTCTTCCGTCGTGCGAATGTAATCGTCGTTCGAGATTCCCATTCGCTGCCACAGCTTGCGGAATTCGCTGGAGATCTCGTCCGCATACTGCTGCGGAGTTTTGCCAGCAGCCTGGGCGGCGCGTTCGATCTTCTGTCCATGCTCGTCAGTCCCGGTGAGGAAGAAGGTATCGGCGCCCAGCAGGCGTTGCCGCCGCGCGATAGTGTCGCAGGCGATGGTTGTGTACGCGTGACCAATATGCGGCCGCGCGTTCACGTAGTAGATCGGAGTCGTAATGTAAAACTTTCTGGCCATAAATTTTGACTGTAGCAACTGAATCGTCGGGATCGAGCCCGATGTGAGTCAGTCGACCTACGCTTAAAGCTTTTCGTCTTTGCCGAGATAAGCCCGCGCCGCTTCCTGAATGACTGTCTTCAGGGGCACGTGGCGTTCGGCCGCAATGCGCCGGCAGTCTTCATATTCGGGCGCGTAGTTCGTGACGGTTCCATTCATACTCGCAATCTTGATGCGAACCTCGCCCCAGGGCGTGTGCACGTTCTCCCATCGCCGAGCGAGCGCCTGTCGAACCTCATCCCGCCGCCGGACACCGAGCGTCGTGGTCTCCGTGAAAATCAACTGCGAAAGCTTGTTCGCATCCTCAGGCTTGCAAAGCACCGTCAACAGCGTTGCCGGACGATTTTTCTTCATCTGCACTGGGACGCCGAATGCGTCCAACGCGCCCTCATCAAGCAAGCGGTCCATCACATAGCCGAACACCTGCGGATTGAGATCGTCCAGATTGGCTTCCAACACTGTGATTGTTTCGGACTTTGTTTTCGCCGCGAGTTTTGAAGCCGCTTCGCCGACGACCAGCCGAGTGACATTGGCGTGCCCCGGGAAGTCTCGGGATCCGGCGCCATAGCCAGATTTTTCAATTCTCATCTCTGGGAACGCCGAGAAACTTCGAGCCAGCGTTTTGACGATTGCCGCCCCTGTGGGAGTGACTAACTCTGCTTGAATTCCGGACGAGTACACAGGCGCATCCTTGAGCAACTCGACCGTCGCGGGAGCCGGGACGGGCATGAGCCCGTGCGCACATTTGACCGTTCCGCTCCCGACATTCAAGGACGAACAAATAATTTCATCGACGCCCAACGCCTCGGCGCCCACGGCCGCGCAGACAATATCCACGATGGCATCCACGGCTCCAACCTCGTGGAAGTGGATCTTTTCGATCGGCACATTGTGAATCTTGGCTTCAGCCTGGCCCAACGCAGTGAAGATGGCGATCGCAGTTGTTTTCGCCAACTCCGAAATCGTGCTCTCCGAGATGATCCGCCGAAGCTCCGTCAACCCGCGATGCGAAAGCTCGTGCGGATGGTGCGGCGGAGCTTCTCCCTGGGACGCGTCTCCATGCGCATGAGGATGCTCGTGATCATGACTGTGGTCATGTCCATGATCGTGGCTATGTGAATGCCCGTCATCGTGGGAATGCTGATGCGAATGCTCATGAGATTCCGCGGATTGCTTCGCCTGCTTCGCCCAGTACTCTTCCCGCGGCAGATCTTTTTCCCCATCCACCCAGACGTCCACTTTCGTCGCCGAAATCCCACTGCGCATGACGCGCGAAATCTCAAGCTTCGCCCCCACATTGAGTGCCGCGACGGTATCCTCCAGCAGTTTCGGCGGAACCCCTGCATCCACCAGGGCGCCAAGAAACATGTCGCCACTGATGCCAGAGAAACACTCAAGATAGGCGATGCGCATAGGAAAGATGTGCCGGTCCGTTCGCAGGTTCTCGACCAACTAAGATTATGGGGCGCTCGGGAACGGTCCAAATTGGATGAAGCGGTCGCCCCAAAGACGCACAAATCCGCGGCCAACGACGGAACTTTCATCATAGGGACTGCACCCGCGCCCGTCAAACCTCGACGCGCCGCCGACTCTGTTAAAATCGCTGTTTCTTCAATAGCTTAGAGGCCCTACTTGTATCGTTATCTAGAGCATCGTCTTGCCCAGCGCGTGCTGGAATGCCTGAAGCAAAGCTACCCGGACGCCAGCTTTCCGCCTGTCGTTGTGGAGCAGCCTCCGAAGGTGGAACTTGGCGACTTCGCGATTCCCATTTTCCCTTTTGCCAAGCCCCTGCGCTCGGCACCGCTCAAGATTGCCGAGAAGATTCGAGTCGAAATTGGTCCGATCGAAGGGATTGCTGAGCTGCAAGTCGCTCCTCCTGGATACCTCAATGTAAGGGCAGATCGTGGCTGGCTCGCCTCTGCCGTCGCCGCCGACCGGGAGGCGCCGGAAGCCTCCGCGACTGGCAAAATCCTGGTCGAGCACACAAGCATTAATCCAAACAAGGCCGCGCATATCGGGCACCTGCGCAATGCGGTCCTTGGGGATACGTTTGTCCGATTGCTGCGCTTTGCCGGCAGGGAAGTCGACATTCAGAACTACATCGACAACACCGGCGTGCAGGTCGCGGATGTCGTGGTCGGCTTCGCCCACATCGAAAAAAAGTCGATGGAAGAAATTAAGGTGCTGACTCTCCAGCCCCGCTTCGACTATTACTGCTGGGATTTATATGCGCGGGTGTCGCAGTGGTACGACGCCGATCCGCAGAACAAGCAGGCGCGCTTACAGACCCTCCACGCGATTGAGGACTCCGGCAGCGAGACTGCCGCCATG
This sequence comes from uncultured Acidobacteriota bacterium, assembly GCA_963819455.1. Taxonomy (GTDB): domain Bacteria; phylum Acidobacteriota; class Terriglobia; order Terriglobales; family Acidobacteriaceae; genus Sulfotelmatobacter. The sequence goes on along the minus strand of CAWFWF010000001.1, from coordinate 358,548 downwards.
GCTGAGTTGATCTCGACTGCTGTCCAGCGGCGACATCTCGAGACGATGGACCGTTTGGATATCCAATACGACTTTCTTCCCCGGGAAAGCGAGATTCTCCACCTTCATTTTTGGGATGCGGCCTTCGCCAAACTGAAAGAGAGTGGCGTCCTCACCTTCGAGGACAAAGGAAAGAATAAAGGCTGCTGGGTGATGCGTCGCGCCGGAACGGGAAAGGCCGTTCCTGCCGAAGAAGAAGCGATTGCCGAAGAAGATCAGAAGGTGATCGTCCGCTCGAATGGAACGGTCGGTTATGTCGGCAAAGACATCGCCTACCACATGTGGAAGTTTGGACTGCTCGGGAAAGATTTCGGCTATCGAAAGTTCTACCGCTATCCCAATCAGCACGAATGCTGGATCTCGGCGACCGAAGGCGAAAAGGAACATCCTCACTTCGGAGATGTCGCAGAAATCTATAACGTCATCGATGCACGCCAGTCCGAGGCACAAAGTACGGTCATCGAAGCGTTGCGCGGCCTGGGTCACGGCGATGCCGCCGACCACTACACGCATTTCTCGTATGAAATGGTGGCGCTGACTCCGCGCTGCGCAGCCGAGCTTGGATACACGCTGAAAGAAGAAGACAAGACTCGTTCCTATATCGAAGTTAGTGGGCGCAGAGGTTTCGGCGTGAAGGCCGATGACCTATTGGATCAACTGATTGCTTCTGCCAAAAAAGAAGTAGACTCCCGTCATCCGCAACTAACCGATGCGGAGCGGCTGTCGATTGCGACCCAAATCGCTGTCGGCGCGCTGCGCTACTTCATGCTGAAGTACACAAAGCAATCCGTGATCGCTTTCGATTTCAAAGAAGCGCTCAGTTTTGAGGGCGAAACCGGACCGTACGCACAATATGCCGTGGTGCGTGCCACTAGTATTTTTCGCAAAGCGGGATTCGATCCCGACACATTTTCAAATGAGACCGCAGGTCTCACAACAGTCGATCTGGTGAAGGATTTATCCGAGGCATCCTCAAACGAGATCTGGGAACTTTGGCTAGCCTCGTCGAAGACCTCTTCAGTTATCGACCAGAGCATTGCGACGACGGAACCGGCGTACTTGGCGAAGCACGTTTTCCAGTTAGCGCAGTTATTCAACACTTTCTATCATCGCCATAACATCCTCAATGAGCAGGACGATCACCGGAAGCGTTTCCTGCTACTAACTACTGGAGTGGTTCGTCGCGAGTTGATTCGGACGCTGCAAGTTATGGGAATCACGGTCCCGCCTGTCATGTAGAATGCCTTCCAAGCAAAAAGCCGCAATTTGGCAGGCTTTACAGTTTGCTTATGCCTAACTCTGATGTTGCGAACGAGCGGCCGCGTTCCCGACTCCGCCGCATTGCGTCAGGCACGCTGATCGCCGTGCTGCTGCTCGCATTAGGCGGCTTCCTCTACGAAAATATCTCCGAAGCGCGCGATCGCCGCTTCAATCCCATGCCCGGCAAACTCGTCGATGTCGGCGGGCGCAAGATGCACATTGACTGCTCGGGGGAAGGTACTCCAACAGTCGTCCTCGATTCCGGCCTTGGCGTTAGCTATGAATCGTGGCACAGGGTGCAGCCGGAGATTGCGAAATTCGTACGCGTCTGCTCGTACGACCGCGCCGGCCTTGGATACAGCGAAGCGGCTTCGGGCCCGCGAACCAGCAAGCATTTCGCTGAGGAACTGCACGCACTTCTTGGTGCTGCTGGCATCGTTCCGCCGTACGTCCTGGTCGGCCACTCCATGGGCGGATACGACGTGCGACTGTTCGCCAGTCTTTATCGCAACGAAACCGCTGGGATGGTCTTGGTCGACGCATCGCATCCGGATCAGGAAAACCGCTTTCCGCCCGAGTTGAAGAATATGGAAGGAAGCTGGCGGCGTGAAGCGGAATTTGAGGAATACTCGATACCCTTCGGAATTCCGCGGCTTCTTGGTTTCTGCGACATCGAGGCTATGGAGCGCGCAGCAGAGTGCAACTGGCGCAGTGCCCAGGAGGGTACAGCCGAACTGGAGAATTTTAACGCCAGCGCCGCGGAAGCTGCGGCGACAGGATCTCTGGGAGACATGCCCCTCGCTGTTTTATCGCACGATCCGGACCGCCCTTCCAGCGAACTGCCGCCAGACATTGCTAAAACGGTCAACGAACAGTGGGGAAAGATGCAGAGTGAACTCGCCCACTTATCCTCTCGCGGAACGCAAACTACCGTAAAAAACAGCGGCCACTATATCCAGATCGATGAGCCTGCCGCAGTTATCGACGCGGTACATAATGTCGTTGAACAAGCGCGGCAATCTTCGGTCTCACAGTCTCCGGCGAGTCGCTAGATCGAGCACAATCACCGTCAGTGAAACCTGCTAACCTTTTTGGTCATCAACAATCTCTTCCCACGATGTCCCGCTTCTCGATGTCAGGAGCTTCGATGGAATTGTCGGATCGGCCTTTATCTGCTTGTTCTTCTGTTCTCGCGGTCAGTATGCTAATGGCTGTTTGCGCGTTTGCGCAGGACGCGTCAATTCGCGCTGCCAATGACCCTCATCACACACGCCCGCGCATTGGACTCGCCCTCAGCGGAGGCGGCGCGCTCGGACTCGCTGAGATCGGCGTGATCGAGTGGATGGAAGAAAATCACATCCCGGTAGATCGCATTGCCGGCACCAGCATGGGCAGCATCATTGGAGCGATGTATGCCACTGGGATGACCCCCCGCGAGATTCGCGAGTTCGCGCAGAAAATTGACTGGGAGGCAGCCTTCCTTCCTGAGCCGGAATACACGCATCTTTCCTACCGTCGAAAGCAGGACCGTCGGGATTTTCTGGTGAAGGCACCGCTTGGCCTCAAGCACGGCCTGGGCGCTCCCAATGGATTTAATTCGGGGCAGGGAGTTGAACTGTTGCTTGACCGGATTGCATTTCCACAAGCGAGCATCACCAACTTTGACAATCTGCCGATTCCTTTTCGCTGCGTGGCCACCGATATGCAAAGTGGCGATGCCGTCGTGTTGAGCGATGGACCGCTAGCCCGCGCGATCCGAGCCTCGATGGCGATTCCCGGAGTCTTCACGCCCGTTGCGATTGACGGCCGGGTCCTCGCCGACGGCGGCATGGTGCAAAACATTCCGGTCGAAACTGTGCGGCAGATGGATGCGGACCAGGTGATCGCGGTGGAACTCCACCTGCCGCCGGGGAAAATCGGTGAACTGGATACACTCACTGGCGTGCTCTCACGGGCGATCGACGTGATGATCACGCAAAACGAGCGTCGTTCGATGACACAGGCGGACAAAGTCATCAGCATCGACATGAGCGGTTTCTCCGTTTCCGATTACGGCCGCGTCAACGATCTCATTCAACTCGGATACAAGACTGCCGCCGCTCAGTCCGCGTCGTTGCAGCAATATGCACTCAAGGATGCGAACGAGTGGCAGCAGTATCTTGAGGAACGCAACTCCCGGAAACGCAGACCCATGAAAAAAGCTGACGCGATCGTAGTGACGGGCGCTGATCCCGGGTCGGCGCACCGGATCCAAACGGAACTGAGCGAAAACATCGAAGGTCCACTCGACTTGAAAAATCTCGATCGACAGTTGACCCGCATCGTAGGACGGGGACAATTCGACGACATGGGCTATGAAGGGTTCACGCAGAATGGCGTTCCAACTCTTCGGATTACCGCTCACGAGAAAACGTATGGACCTCCATTTATTGATCTGGCGGTGAACGTCGATGGGTCAGGAGTTGCGGCCTTTGATTTTGCTGCCGGTGCTCGGGTCACGTTTATGAACGTGGCGCACCACGGAGGAGAGTGGAGAAACGATCTTCTCTTCGGTTCCAGCAACCTCGCTGCGACGGAGTTCTACCAACCATTGGGACAGACAAGATTCTTCGTCGCCCCTTATCTATTTGCCTCGAAATACGCTCGAAACTCTTTCAACGGACTCACTCGCGTTGCGGTCTTCGGAGACGAGCGCGCCGGCGGCGGCCTCGACGTCGGATTCGATTCCGGCCGCCGCAGCGAATTCCGCATTGGCTACGAGATATTCGAAGGAAAGCTCAACCCGCTCATCGGTGCCCAGGGACTTCCGACGGCTCACGGCAGCACCGGCGAATTTCGCGCGCGTTATGTCTGGGACGGTCAAGATAGTCCGTCGGTCCCGAGCGAAGGAACTCGTGTCGTCGCGACATTGTCTCGCGTGCTGCAAAGTCCCGGACTGCTGGATCCTACAAATCAACTCGATGTACAGACTTCCACTTTTCTGCCGATCAGTTCCAAAACGTCGATGTTCATCGCGGCGTTTGGCGGGACCACCTTCCACGGTTCGGCCGGCCCGTTTCAGCTTTTCGCCCTCGGCGGACCATTCCGTCTAGGCGCTTATCTTCCCGATGAATTCGTTGGAAGTCACTATGCCTATACTTCGCTGGGCTTCCGGCGGGAAATGTATCGCCTGCCTACCCTTGTCGGGAAGAAAGTTTATTGGGGAGGCTGGTACGAGGCGGGCACAGCGTTCGGCACGACATTCGCCAACACAGGCCCTGTCGTGATTCGAGGATCCTTCAACTTAGGCATCATCGCAGACACGATTGTTGGGCCGATCGCCATCGCTGGCAGCGTGAGTCCGACGGGACAAAGCCGCGTCAACTTTTCTGTAGGAAAGTTGTTCTAACCCACCGAGATTGCACTGCCGCGACGAGCCAGAAGGTTCACCGGTTCCGCTCGCCGCGGCCATCAGACCACAAACATTAGTCCTTCGCTAGCGATGCCATATCAATCACGAAGCGATAGCGCACATCGCTTTTCTGCACACGTTGGTAAGCTTCGTTGACCTTCTGAATGGGAACAACCTCGATGTCGCACGCGATTCCATGTTTCCCGCAGAAATCCAGCATCTCCTGCGTTTCGGCAATCCCGCCGATCTGAGAACCGGCCAAGCTCCTTCGCCCTGCGGTCAGCGAGAACGCGCCAATCGGAATGTCTTTCTCGGGGAGACCAACAACCACCATTGTCCCATCTACGTTAAGAAGGTTAAGATATTCCTTCCAATCGATTTGCGCCGATACGGTGTTGATGACCAAGTCGAAAGCGCCCTTCAGCTTGGTGAAAGTTTCCGGATCGGACGTGGCGTAGAAATGATCCGCACCCAGCCGTTTGCCGTCCGCTTGCTTCTTGAGCGACTGGCTCAGGACAGTGACCTCAGCGCCGAGCGCATGCGCTAGCTTCACGCCCATATGGCCAAGACCTCCAAGGCCGATGATCGCGACTTTCTTACCCGGTCCCGCTTTCCAGTGCCGTAGCGGAGAATAGAGCGTGATACCAGCGCACAGCAGCGGAGCGCAGGCATCCAGCGGAAGGTTGTCGGGCATGCGAAGCGCGTAGTTCTCGTCGACCACGATTCGGTCGGAATAGCCCCCATACGTCGGGTTGTTTTCCGTGTCCCGCGCGTTGTAAGTCCAAATTGTTTTCACCGTGCAGTATTGCTCGAGGCCGCGTTTGCACTCCGGGCAGGTGCGGCAGGAATCGACGAAGCAACCGACGCCAACTTTGTCGCCAACTTTGTACTTAGTAACCTTCCTGCCGACGGCCGAAACTACGCCGGCAATCTCGTGGCCGGGGACCATCGGAAAGATTGCCTCGTCCTGATACTCGCTCCACTCATCGCGCGTCTGGTGAATGTCGGAGTGGCAGATTCCGCAGAACTTGATGTCGATGACGATGTCGTGCTCACGCGGTTCCCGGCGTTCAAACGAATACGGTGTCAACGGAGATTTCGAGGTTGCAGCGGCATAACCTTTGCTCTTGCTCATAGCAGTTGAAGTTCCCTTCGAGAATATAAATACTTAGCTCTACGCAGCGTTGCGGCTTCTAAATTTGTGCGAGACCAGTGGGATGCGGAGCCCCGTAGACGGTTTCCACGGCCTTCCGCACATTGATATACTTCGCGCTCCATTTATCTTACGCAATCCGGAGGGATTCTCGTGCGATTCTCCCGCTTGAGTTTTATTTGGCCGATAATTCTCGTCGCCCTCGCAGGAGCGCAACAGTCTCAGCCCGCTCCGGAAACTCCAGCAAAACCGATTTTTAAACTCCAGGAAGTGATGATCCCGGTGCGCGACGGAGTCCGACTCCAAACCGCGATTCTAACCCCGGTCGACCAGAACGGTCCCTTGCCGATCCTTTTCCGTCGCACGCCTTATGGCGTGCCAGAGAAGGCTCCGGAGCAGATGCCATCGTCGATGAAGGAACTCGCCCACGACGGATACATCTTTGTGATTCAGAATTTGCGGGGGCGATTCAAATCCGAGGGTGTCTTCAACCTGTCGTCATGGGTCGATTTGAAAGATCCGAAAGCCACCAACGAAACGACCGACGCCTACGATTCGATCGAGTGGATGGTAAAAAATATTCCGAACAACAACGGCAAAGTTGGAATGTACGGCGTTTCCTACGACGGTCTCACCACGGCTCTGACCCTGCTGCACCCGCATCCGGCGCTCAAGGCAATCAGCGAACAGGCATCTCCGGTGGACCAGTGGATGAATGACGACGACCATCGCTTCGGAGCGCTCCGCGAAAGCTACGATTTCGAGTACGCAGTAATGGAACAGGCCGACAAGAACAAGAACACTCATTTCGATTTCGAAACCTACGACAGTTATGAGTGGTATCTCAACCTGGGTCCGCTGTCGAACATCAATGCGAAGTACCTGCACGGATCGATTCCGTACTGGAATTCGAGCGTCGATCATCCCGACTACGACGACTTTTGGAAAAAGGAAGCGTGGGTAAGCCAACTGCACGCTTCCACGGTGCCGAACCTCAACGTCGCCGGCTTTTGGGATCAGGAAGATCCGTGGGGACCCTGGCAGATTTTTCGACACGCACAAGAGAGCGATCCGCAAAATACAAATTTCATGGTGGCCGGACCGTGGTATCACGGCGAATGGCAAAGTCCGAAAGGCGAGAGCATCGGTCAGGTTACATTCGCCAGTCATGAAACGGCTCGTGAGTTTCGCGAGAACATTGAAGCACCGTTTTTTGCTTACTACCTCCACGATCGGGGCGCAAAGCCGAAGTGGCGAGCCAGCACTTTTCAGAGCGGATCGAATAACTGGCATACGTACTCGGCATGGCCGCCCAGGGAAGCCAAGAGCACGAATCTTTACCTGCATGCCGATGGCACGCTCTCTTTCACTGCGCCAGCAAATGATAAGGCAGGGAACTCATACCGCGAGTATGTGTCCGATCCTGCGAATCCTGTGCCCTATCGACAACGCCCGATTTCTCCGACGTATCCGCAAGGCGATTGGCGGACATGGGAAGTCGCTGACCAGCGTTTCGTGGATCGTCGACCGGATGTTCTTTCATTCGTCAGCGAGCCTCTCGACCACGATCTGACAATCACGGGAGCACTTGCTGCGGATCTCTTTGCCTCGACTTCAGGGACCGACAGCGACTTCGTAGTCAAACTGATCGACGTCTACCCGCAGGATTCTGTCAAGAATGCATGGAATCCGGACGAGGGGCCAAAGCCCAGTCAATTCGCCCAGTCGTTAAATGGATATGAGCTTCCGATCGCGATGGAAGTTCGCCGTGGACGCTATCTCGCCAGCTACGAAACTGCACATCCCCTGATTCCTAATAAGCCGACGGAATGGAAAGTGCCGCTGCGCGACCATGATCACGTTTTTCTGAAGGGGCATCGCATCATGGTGCAGATTCAATCGACATGGTTCCCGGTAATTGACCGCAATCCGCAGAAATTCGTGCCGAGCATCTACAAGGCGACGGCGGCTGATTTCGTGCCGGCGACACAACGGATTTACTGCTCTCCGAATCTGCCTTCGCATCTGGAACTGCCGGTGATGCCGTAACATGCATGGAAAAACCCTGTTCGGAGACTAGGATGCTTTCGAGTGTCACGGCAGTGTGCGCGTCGGAAGTGTGCGCGACAGCGAAGATGACGTCGCGGTTAACCTGCAACATTCTTCATGTTGACAGCCGTACACGCCAGCGGTGATGATGCGCCTCTCCCCATTTTTACCTCTGGGCCACGTTCTTGTGCGCATTCTCCAGGAGGGAATCCACTATGCAACTTAACAAATTCTCGTTCACTTGGATGGCGGCGGCCTGTATTGCTGTCAGCTTGGTCGGTAGCCCCACGCGTTCATCCGCACAACAAGAAACCGTTCTGTACAGCTTCGGCAATGGCACGGATACTTCGGATCCTCAAGGAAATCTGACCGCGGACTCCGCAGGAAATTTCTATAGCACGAGCGACGGGGGTGGCGCTTACGGCCTGGGTACAGTCTATGAGTTGACCCACAATTCGGACGGAACCTGGTCCGAAAAAATCCTGCACAGCTTCGGTAACGGCCATGATGGCTCCAGACTTCGCTCCGGCGTGATCTTTGATTCGGCCGGCAATCTCTTTGGCACCACGATCGAAGGCGGCGCTCAAAACCTGGGCACGGTTTTTGAGTTAACGCGAAAAGCCAATGGAACTTGGTCCGAGAAGCTCCTGCATAGCTTTAACGGTACCGACGGAACAAACGGTTGGGATAAATTGATCTTCGACGCCTCCGGCAACATGTTCAGCACTACGGCCATCGGTGGGACCTACGGTCAGGGTACGCTCTACGAGATGATGCCGAAAGCAGGCGGGGGCTGGAGCTTCAAGGTTCTGCATCACTTTGGCAATGGTCACGATGGAGCGCAACCGCAAGGGGGATTAATCCTCGATGCGGCTGGCAATCTCTACGGCGCGACAACCTACGGCGGCAGGAACGGTTACGGAACCGTATTCGAGCTGTCGCCTAAGACTGGCGGAAGCTGGACCGAGAAATTACTGCATAGTTTCACCAACGACGGCGTTGATGGAACCAACCCCTTTAGCAGCGTGATTCTCGATGCTGCCGGAAACCTCTACGGCACCACAATTGGGGGAGGCGCCTTTGCGTCGGGCACGGCCTATGAGTTGATGCATACATCCGGCGGAGGCTGGACCGAGAAGATTCTGCACAGTTTCCCCGACTCATCCGGCACAGACGGCAGCGATCCCTGGCCCGGCTTGAGATTCGATGCCGCCGGTAATCTTTACGGCTCCACACAATTCGGCGGGGCTGATGGTGCCGGCACAACCTTTAAGTTAACGCCCACCGCCGGCGGTGACTGGAACTACGAAGTCCTACACGCCTTCAACGACAATGGCACGGACGGCGTCAACCCGAGCTTCTGCGACATATTCGTTGATGCCAGTGGCAATCTCTACGGCACGACCTTGCAAGGCGGCACGTTCGGTGCGGGTACTCTTTATCAGATCACGCCTTAGGCTAAACGCAAAAGAAAACGGCCCGGGACGCTCCCGGGCCGTCTTTTCTCTAATCAAGTTACTTTCCGCCGGCTGTTCCGTGCTGTCCCAGCCACGATGCGAGTTGCGTTTCCTGTTGCGATTTCAGGTCAACGCAGTTGTTGATGCGTTCGATTGCTTGTTTGTAGGTGCGGTCCGCTCCCTCCACTTTATGCGCGGTGAAGAACTCGGTTACCTGGTCGCGCATTCCGGCATCGCAGAAGACGCTGGTTGCTCCGACCACCTGAGCGCTGGCAAACGGGCCGCCGGATTTTTCAAGCTCCGCCCAATGCTGGCGGATGAAATCCCATGCAAGTTGTTGGCCTGCGGGATTGCCCAGGACGCCGGTCACAAGGCCCAAAGCATCCTGTGAGCGGACGTCCGGAGTGACAGCGAGGTCCAAAGTACGTTGCAGCAACTTCGGATCGGTGAACTGCGGCAGGGTGAAGAAGTATGTGTAATACTCCTCCGGCGATTTCGGATTCTTCAATCCTGCCACCAGCTTGTCGTAGAAAGCAGCATCGCCGTTTAGCGCCGCGAGAGCAAAAGCTCCGCCCGCCAATTCTTGATCGACAGAAGACGGATCGGCCAGGGCCTGATCTGCCATTTTGCGGGCTTGCGCTAGAACTTGCGGATCGCGGCCGTCATAGCCGAGTGCATTTAGCAGGCGTGCACGCAAAGCCTTCTGCTCATCGCTGTCGCCGGGCTTGGGCTCCCATCCAACATCTTTCATTGCTGGAGCCAGAAGCTGGCGTAACCACGCGCGAAAATTGTCCCGATCGCTGTCGCTGACCAGATATTGGCCGATGTAGTTGAGACGGCCGAGAACATCTTCAATCACGGCGCGGTTCCGGTCCGCCTGCAGGCCTTGCGCGTAGGCGAGATAGTCACCAACCGGTTCACGCCCAACCCTTACCGAGGCCCATATGTCATTCTGCGTCGAAATGCGCTCTGCCGGCGTCAACTTGGATTCCGCATCCTTCGCCAGGGCGCGAACGGCTTCCGGTTGGTAGCCAACCCGGTAATAGCCCGTAGCCCCGGCGTTAGCCGATACCCAAGTCGAGCAACCTGGCAGCGTGAAGGTCTCCTCTTTCCGCGTGAGCAATTCGCACTTCGGCGCACCGCTCGTGGCTGAACCCTTGAGACAAAGCGGAACCTGCCACAATTGATCGTTAGCCTGAGCAAATTTGGTGCGGTCGAAGTAGTAACGCTGTTGGGAAACCGTGACATTGGTGGTATTCCCCGCACACTGCGTTTTCACATCGAGAATGGGTGCTCCCGCCTGCTTCACCCAGGTCGGCATGATCTTGTCGACCGGCTTCTTGGAGGTTTTGGCGAGCGTACCCCAGAAGTCTTCCGCAGTGGCGTTGCCGTATTCGTGCTCCTTGATGTACGCATTCACTCCGGCTCGGAAGGATTCTTCGCCTAGATACGCCTCGAGCATGCGCAGCACCGACGCCGCTTTTCCGTATGCAATTCCATCGAACAATTCCTGGATTTGGGCAGGAGTGTCGGCGGCCTGATGAATCGGCCGTGTATTTGCTAGCGCGTCGCCGTTCAACGTTCCGCCGGTTCCACTGACGTCGTCCAGGGCGGCATTCCACTCCGGCTTAAAGGACTTAATTGGTTTGCTCGACATCCATGTTGCAAAACCTTCATTGAGCCATATATCGTCCCACCACTTCATGGTGACCAGGTCGCCGAACCACTGGTGCGCCATTTCATGCGCGACAACGCTTGCGATGTTCTTCTTTATATCGACCGACCCTTGCTTCTCATCAGTGAGCAAAAGAACCTCGCGAAACGTGATGCAACCCGTATTCTCCATCGCTCCGGCGGAAAAGTCCGGCAATCCGATCAGATCGAGCTTGCCGTAGGGATATTTCACTCCGAAGTAGTGGTCGTAGTACTTCAGGATGTCTCCGGCGACTGAGAGGGCAAACTTGCCCATTTCCTTCTTGCCGGTAGTCGCGTAAACGCGAATCGGAACCCCATCGGTTTCGGCTTCCACATATTCGAAGTTGCCGACGACGAGTGCCGCCAGATAGGGGGACATTTTGGCCGTAGTCGCGAAACGAACGGTGTGCTTTCCGTTAGGTCCGTCGGTGTCGGAAACAATTTTCTGATTCGAAATGGCCACCATGCCTTTGTCGGCAACCGTCGTGATGTCGAATGTGGCCTTATAGTCGGGCTCGTCGAAGGAAGGGAAGGCCCGGCGGGTGTCCGTCGCCTCGAACTGCGTCGCGGCATACTTGCGCCCCTGGTCGTCTTTTCCCAGGTAGAAGCCGCGCATCTCGCTGTTCAGGATTCCCGTGAAGGTGATATGAATCGTCGCAGTACCTGCGGAGAGCGGCTTTTCGACCTTCAGCACGACCATCTCTTTTTCTTTTTGCGGCGTGACCGTGGCTTTTTGGCTGGCTCCTCCGCTGGTGATGGACACATCGTGAAAGTCGATGTCGGCTGCATTCAGCGTGATTTCCGATGTTGCTTTCGAGAGGCGGACCGTTATGGTTTCATCGCCTTCAAATTTTGCATTTTCAAGATCGGGGGCGAAGCTGAGCTTGTAATTCTCTGGGCGGGCGCCTTCCGGCAGCCTTTGCGCCGACGCAAGCGAGACTGCCAGCGCAAGAAAGCTCAGTACCACAAATATGCGTTTCATGATTTTTCCTCGGGAGATTAATTCGAACTCGTCGGATCGACTTCTGGCCTCGCGCTATTTTCCAATGCGCCGTCCATTTGCACTCCAGCCATGCTAGTTACGGATACCTCGTTCAGAATGTTCAATTCCGGCCGGTCAGAGCGCCGTTGAGCACCGTCCAAGCGCAATGATTGGCGCCAAACCAGTAGGGAATTTCACGATAATTCTCGACTGAGAAAACAGCCATATCAGCGTCTTTGCCGGCCTCGATACTCCCCTTACGGTCGGCGGTCTGCAGAGCCCATGCTCCATTAATGGTCGCCGCGACAACGGTTTCCGCCGGGGTCATCTTCATGTGCGTGCAGGCCAACGACATTGCCATCGGCATGCTTCGCGTCGGGGAAGTGCCCGGGTTGTAGTCCGTGGCCAATGCGACGGGAACGCCCGCCCCAATCAGCCTCCGTGCGTCGGGATACCTCGCCAGTCCTAGAAAGTAATTCGCTCCCGGGACAAGTGTCGCCACCGTCTCAGCGCTCGCGAGTTGCTGCACATCACTTTCGCTCACATGATCCATATGGTCGAATGATGCCGGACCAAATCGCAAGAATGGCGCTAACGCGGTTTCTGAAAGCTGGCCCATATGCGCTCGAACATTGAGACCGTGCTCTTTGGCGGCTTCGAAGACCTGCTCAGTCTCCGCTGGCGTGAACGCTCCCGTATCGCAGAAGACATCCACAAACTGGGCGAGCTTTCGTTTCGCCGCCAGCGGAATCATCTCCTTACAGACGATCTCAACGTAGTTTGGTGAGCGACCCTGGAATTCCTTGGGCACGACGTGCGCACCCAGCAGGGTAGGGACCACCGTCCCAGACCACCGGGACGCGGCCTCGCGGATGGCCTCCAGTGCCTTCATTTCCGACTCGACCGTCAGCCCATAGCCCGATTTCGCCTCCACCGTCGTGGTTCCGTGCGCGGACATATCTTCCAGAACGCTGGCAATCTTCGCGGTTAGGGCTGACCTGGAAGCTTGGCGTACCGCCTCCACGCTCGATCGGATTCCGCCGCCCGCAGCCGCGATCTCTGCGTAGGATGCACCTTCGATTCGCTTCTCGAAATCCACCAATCTCGGTCCGACGAATACCGGATGTGTGTGCGAATCGACAAAGCCAGGCAGGACTACCTTTCCTTCGCAATCGATTTCGACAATCTTTCGGTGGTTTTTCTTGATCCACGGATCGCGCATGGCTCCGCGAGTCGTGCCGACAGAAACAATCTTTCCGCCCGCACACAGAACCGCGCCGTTCTCAACAATGCCGAGTTCCTGCATGGCGGAACCACGCCGGGGTCCCGGCTTTACCGAAGGGGATTGTAGTGTGAGCAACTGGCCGATATTGACCAGCAGGAGCGGCTCGGAGGACTTCAAAGCTCTTTTTGCAATCTTCACGCTTGTGCCTAGTTTAACAGCCCATCGGACGTTGTCCGATGGCTGCCGACGAGGCTAAGATCGGAAGACATCACATGCCCATGATCTTCACTCGCAGACATTATCGTCACCTGGGATCTATCGCCGCGATCACCGCGCTCGCCGTCCTGTTCTTGATCGCAGTGCAGATCGGCATCGCACGTCCGAAAGCGAAGACTGCTTCCAGCGATGGAACACTACGTCAGGCCGGTGACGCGCGACACATCCTCATTGGAACAGCCGCGGCCTCGATGTATCTTTCAGAGCCGTCTTACACATCCACGCTGGGTTCGGAGTTCAGCCAGCTGCAGGCAGAAAATGAAATGAAGTTTGGACCCATTCATCCGCGGCCCGATAGCGACCCGAATCCGTACGACTTCAGGGGCGCGGACGCGCTCGTAGCGTTTGCCCAAGCCCACAAGATGGTGGTTCGCGGACACACCCTGGTCTGGCACAACCAGGTCTCCGATTGGGTTAAGAAGAGCAATCCTTCATCGCCTCAACTGGCGACGATTCTGCAAAACCACATTCGCACTGTGATGACGCACTACGCGTCCAAGGTCTACGCATGGGACGTCGTGAATGAAGCCTTCAACGACGACGGCACGATGCGCCACACCATCTGGTACGACCAGCCTGGAATCGGTTCAGGCAGAGGCACGGAGTACGTCGAGCAGACCTTCCGCTGGGCGCACGAGGCCGACTCTCATGCGAAGCTGTTCTACAACGATTACGACGCCGAAGATGTAAACAAAAAGTCGGATGCCATTTATGCGATGGTCAAAGACTTCAAGGCTCGCGGAGTGCCGATCGACGGCGTTGGATTCCAGGCGCACGTTTCCCTGAAATTTGACGACCCGGCGAACCTAGCATCCTTCGCTCGGAATCTCGACAGATTCGCCAAGCTTGGACTCGAACTGCACATAACGGAACTCGACGTTTGTCTCAGCGACTCAAGCGCCGCGTCACTGGCCGCAGAGGCCAAGCTCTATGGGGAGATTACGAACGCTTGTGTGCAGCAGCCCGCGTGCAAGCTGCTCCAGACATGGGGTTTTACCGACAAGCACTCCTGGATACCGCAGTTTTACAAAGGAAAAGGCTGGGCCCTGCTGTGGGACGATAAGTACCAGAAAAAACCCGGGTACGAAGCCATGCTCCAGGCACTTGCAAGATAGACGATTACGTTGGTGTAGGTACCAACTGGCCGATTGCCTGAAAATCAGGCATTTCGTATAATCAGGCAGGAGTGACTTAAATGCAGTCAGCCAAGGTCGGGAAGCGCGGAGCAATTATCGTACCTGCCAATCTCCGCAAGCGATTTGGGATTGAGGAAGGGACGCTCGTTATCGCGGAGGAGAAAGACGATGGGATTCTGATTCGTCCCGCCGTGGTTGTGCCGGTGGAGCGCTATACGCCGGAGCGTCGAGCCGAATTTCTGCTATCCAATGCCATAAATGAAGCTGACTATCGCAGCGCCCGCCGTGCAGTGCGCAAGATGGGCCTGGACCCGGATTCAATTCCCCACGCCAAGCCTTCCTAGATGGACCGCCTGTTCCTGGATGCGAACGTACTTTTTTCTGCCGCTTATAAGGCAGATGCGTTGGTCTATCGACTCTGGAAGCGCAAGGACTCCATTCTTTATAGCTCGCGTTATGCACTGGAGGAAGCGCGGGTCAACCTTCCCGATGCCGGCCAACTCCTCAGGCTCACGGTTCTTGCACAGAAGATCCAGTTCGTTGAAGCGGGAGCACGTGCCCTTCCGCGTGGCGTTTCTTTGCCGGAAAAGGATGAGCCAATTCTGCGGACTGCCATCGAAGCTCGAACCGACTACCTGCTTACCGGCGATCTGAAACACTTCGGTTCGCTCTTCGGGAGAAAAATCGAAGGAGTGACGGTGACGCTTCCGGGCGAGTATCTGAGGCTTTCCGAGCGCTGATGGCGCGTTTGAGTCGTAAGAAGAGCGCTGCTTCCATTTCAGCCGGCAACTGAGCCTATCCTCGATTGTCGGCTCGTGAATCAGCGGAACGCTAGTCGGTCCCCATCGGCACTCTAACACCCGTTTTCTTCGCGAATTCCTTGGCCTCGTCATATCCCGCATCCGCGTGGCGAATCACGCCCATCCCGGGATCGGTCGTCAGCACGCGCTCGATGCGCTTGGCCATCTCGTCCGTCCCATCGGCAACCGTGACTTGCCCTGCGTGGAGCGAGTAGCCGATGCCGACGCCTCCGCCGTTGTGAATGGAAACCCACGACGCTCCGGCGGCAGTATTCAGCAAGGCATTGAGCAGCGGCCAGTCGGCGATCGCGTCGGAGCCGTCTTTCATGCTCTCGGTCTCCCGGAACGGCGACGCAACCGAGCCGCAATCGAGATGATCTCGCCCAATGACAATTGGCGCCTTCAGCGTGCCCTTCTTGACCATATCGTTCATGGCCAATCCGAATTCTGCGCGTTCACCATATCCCAGCCAGCAGATGCGCGCGGGTAGTCCCTGAAACTTGATGCGCTTCCGCGCCAGATCAATCCAGCGTGCGAGGATCCGATTCTCCGGAAACAACTTCAGAACCAGTTCGTCAGTGACATGAATGTCAGAGGCCTCGCCCGACAGAGCGACCCAGCGAAAGGGCCCGCGTCCTTCGCAGAACAGTGGACGAATGTAAGCCGGTACGAATCCCGGGAAATCGTAGGCGTTCTTGACTCCGTGCTGGAAAGCGAATGTGCGGATGTTGTTTCCGTAATCGAATGTGACCGAGCCCATCTTTTGCAGGCGCAACATTCCTTCGACATGGCGCGCCATCGCATCCAAAGACTTTTCCTGGTAAGCCTTGGGATCGGACTTTCGCAGTTCCATTGCCTCCTGAAACGTCATGCCATTCGGGACGTATCCATTCAGCGGATCATGCGCAGATGTTTGATCGGTGAGAATGTCAGGCACGACTCCGCGTTCGGCCAGTTCCGGAATGACGTCGGCGCAATTGCCGACCAGTCCGACTGAAACGTTCTCTTTTTTGCGGACAGCGTTTTTCAGGATGCGCAGCGCTTCGTCGAGCGTAGTCACCATGAAATCGCAGTAGCCCGTTTTCAGGCGTTTCTTGATTCGCTCAGGATCGACATCGATGCCAAGGAAAGCCGCGCCGGTCATGGTCGCGGCGAGCGGCTGCGCTCCGCCCATTCCTCCCATGCCGCCGCTCACGATCAATTTCCCGGCGAGCTCTCCGCCGAAATGCTTTTTCCCGGCAGCACAAAATGTTTCGAATGTTCCCTGAACAATGCCTTGGGAGCCGATGTAGATCCACGATCCGGCGGTCATCTGGCCGTACATCATCAGGCCCGCGCGCTCCAGTTCGTTGAATTTCTCCCAATTGGACCAGTGGCCAACCAGGTTTGAATTCGCGATCAGGACGCGAGGCGCGTGATCATGAGTCTTGAAAACTCCAACCGGCTTGCCCGATTGCACCAGCAGCGTCTCGTCATTGCCCAGAGTTTTGAGAGTCGCGACGATAGCTCGATAGGCTTCCCAACTGCGCGCGGCACGCCCTGTTCCGCCATATACCACCAAATCTTTCGGGCGCTCAGCGACTTCCTCGTCGAGGTTGTTCATCAGCATGCGCATGGCAGCTTCCTGCTGCCAGCCTTTGCATGTGATCTGATTGCCGCGCGGCGCGCGAATGGATGTGGGGGCCAGAATTTCCGTCTCAACGGGCATAGAGAGATGTTAGTGCGAGAAGCGTCGTAGGTGCAATCTCGCCCGCCGAAACCGGGAAGCTCAGAAGCGAAAGTTCGTCTCCAGGAACAGCAGTTGCGCGTTGGGATCTTTCGGATAAATCGTGGCAATCACAGTCTTGCCCCACGCTTTTCCGTAATAGACAGTCGCTGCGAACATGCGCGAGAACTGATAGTCCGCGCTCAGATCCCACACATTGGCGAGGCCGCGAGTGCCGCCTCCCGAGCTTGGACGCCCCGTATAGCCGAACGTGGCTTCCTGAAATGCGCCGCCGCCGGAGTACCAGAGATCTTTGGAACTCGCGAGCCGCATCGAATGAGTCTCGCTGCGCAGTGCCAACTTCGACGTAGGACGCAAGTTCACCGTCGCGTAGAGATCTTCGTTGTCCATCATGTTGTAGAAGGGAAATCGGGCGTATTGCCGGGGCGTCGTCAGTACCTGGAAGAAGGTGCCGTGACGTCCATCGGCATTGTTGCCGTCGCCGCTTCCGTAAGAATAGCCCGCACTGATCCACGGCTTCAGGACTTTCACGGGAGGTTGCCATCCGGCCTCGCCAACGAACGCGCTGGCCCGTTGTGTCAACTGGCCCCACGAGCCCGACTGCAGCGCCATCCAACCCAACACGTCGAATTTGCCGGCCGTCGGCGTGTTGAACACGTGAACATAATCCGCGCCGTAGGTTGCGATTTCAATCTTGTCGAAGTCGGTGGCCCGAACGCCTGCGGGACGGTTGTCCGTCTTCAGAACGCGGGTGCGATGGTCAATGTAACCCAAGCCGAAAACTCGTAATTGTCCCGAGCCGTGAGCATTCTCCACGGGCATGGTGAATGCGCCATAGTAAGTGTCCACATCGAGTTCGCCCATGCCATCGACCTGGAACACGCCCTCGGTCGGGCGCATCGCGACAAACGTCAGATTGTCATGCCCGACATTGGACGACAGTTGCACGCCGTCAAAGGTTCGCTGCACAGCGGAATATCCGAAGTTCGCGATCAGGCGTTGTGCGATGCGTGTCGACACCAGCGTCGATAGCGTGGGATCTTTCGGCTTCACCTCGTTGCCGTCAAAGTATTCGAACCGGCCGACTTTCAGCGCGCTTCCGAAATCCTTGAAAGTGACGAAGCCCTGTTTCAGGAAACCGCCGACATTGTTCGCCTGGCTGCTGTTGGCTGCGTAATAGGTGCCACCAAGCCCCAGTTGTCCTTGCGGAGCGGCAACCACCGCTTTGGTAGGCAGCGCGACGAGTGCTACCTGTTCGCCTTCCAAAAACCAATCGACGTGCTCGGTGTGTTGTCCGATTCCGATACGTAGCAGGGAACTTCCGAATGTGTAGGCACCATGCCCATTCGGAGTTTTGAAAAAATCCCATCCCTCCGTGCGCGTGCGCCAGTTCACCGTGAAATCCAGCGGGCCAATTTTGTGCCCCATCGGGGCCTTGGGATCCTTCTTGGCCGGTTCTGGTGCGGATTGCTGGCCCATGGCCAATTCCAGACTGCACAAAATGAGCGCGGCTCCAAGCCGCAGCATCGCTCCCATTGTCATTCAATGCTCCCGCACCGCTGCCCAAATTATTGGCAGCGGAATATTTTCAGAATGTTGGAGGAACCACTCCCACAGTCGGCGCCATTGCTCGAAACTCGACCTTCGATTCGTGGCTACGTGAGGCGGATTATTGCGGATTCATCAAGGTGCAACAATAACGCTTTCGTATTAGAAAAATAGCGCTTCTAGATTATGGAATCGGCGATTAATCACGCGGAGCGAAGGAGGGAAAACGGCTTCGCGGAAAAAGCATCCCAAGAAAGTTGGGATTTAGAAGTTAGGAGTTTCGGACGAGAAGGCTAACCTGCGTGAGCTTACCAGGTGCTGTAAGCGGTGCCGTCACTGGCCGTCGCGCTCGAGGCCGAGTGCACGTCTGTGATTCCCGGGTCTTGCTGATCGACCGCCATCATCACGTCTTCCTGCACAACTTCCCAGTTGGTGGCGCGCGTCATCGGGTCAGTTGGAATCTGCCGCAGATACCCCGCACTGACGATTTCATCCAGGGATTGAGGCGCTTTCTGCTTGTCGAGAGTGTACTGAGAAATGACGGAGCGCAGCGTGCTTAGATTCGAACGCAGCACTGATTCGCGCGCTTGCACGATTGCCTGGTTATACATCGGCACAGCGACCGCCATCAGGATCATGACGATGCTGATGACGATCATCAACTCGAGCAGGGTAAAGCCGCGCAAGCCTCGGACATTCGCTCTGCGCGAAGACAAACTTCCGCGGCGAGCCGCCCAGCTACGACCCGATCTGTTCAACTGCAATTGCATTTACCAGTCCTTGTACTTCGTGCCGTCAAGTCCGGCGCCTTGCGATTTCGTATACACATCAAAAACGTTCTGGCCGCCCCATGAGTCGGACTCAGGATCGTCCTGCATGGATCGCATCCCCCATTCCTTGCTCTTCGTCATCGGATCGGTCGGAATCGCCCGCAGAAAGCGGATCTTCTTGCCGCCTTGCGCTTCCACTCCTTTGACCAGCGTTTCAAGATCCGGTGGATAGTTCTGGCTGTCCACCTTGGTCTGGAACATTTGCTTATCGGCCGCATCTTTGTAACGGTCGATCGCGTCCCGCATGTCCCATAGCGCCTTCCGAAGTTCCTTCTCCCTTTGGCGCTGGATCGTGACCCGCGCCAGAGGCAACGCCATCAACGTGAGGATCGACAGAATCGTCGCCGCGACGATCAACTCAAGAAGCGTGAAACCTCGCGACGATTTTCCGACGGTCCCGTAAGTAGACTTCACCCGCATCATCTGGTTCTGTGTGGTCTCCGTCACCGTGCGTGACCTTATTGAATGGTCACCGAAGCTTGCGCCCCGTTCACGGTTATCGCCTGCAAGCCGGGATCGCGCGCTCCGCCTCGAGTGACCGTCAATGGAGTCTGCCCGTTGTCCTTTGCCGAGAACGTCATGGTGACAACCGAGCCTTGTCCGGAGACGCCGCCCGCTCCCGGTGGACGCTGAGCCGTGATTGTCGACTGCCCGATCGTCTCGTCTTCACGATGCACCAGGGCAACCGCCTGGCCATCCTGTGAGAGGAAGCCGCCATTCGAAACATTCACCAATTGCAGCATCTTCGGATCGTAGTTCAACTGAACCGGAACGGAGTACACGTTCTGCGCCCCCGAGATCAGCAGATTCACGACGAAAGTGCCGCCTTTGGCCGCTTGAATCGTTGGCGGATCGAACAGGAAACTGGCTGGTCCCGCAGCGGGTGGAGTCGCCTGCGCGTTTGGCGCCGGCTGTGAATGTACCGGCGAAGTCGTAGTCGCGTTGCCATTGGCGGGCTGAATGGAAGTCTGACCCGCAGGCGCCGCTGCACTACCCGGAGATGCCATCGGCCGTTCCCCATGATGCAGCTCAATCGTTGTCGACGTACCGATCTGAATCGCTCGCTGGTTCATCTCACTTACGTCAGGTCCGCGAATGATGTGCGGAACGATCGCAAAGACGATCTGATTTTCGGAATGATCCTGCGTCGTCTGGCCGAACAGGTATTTCAAGATCGGAATCTGCGCGAGTCCCGGGATTCCAGCCAAGGACTTCGTTTGCTGATCTTCCATGATTCCGCCCAGCAGGTTGGCCTCGCCATCCTTCAGACGGATTTCATGTTCGATCTTGCGCTGTCCGATGATGGGCTGGCTGATGCCGCCGATGTTCTGCTGTCCCGTGACGGCCGAAACGTCCATCGAAATTTTCAGGGTCACTTCGCCATTGGCGTGTACGCGCGGCGTGATGTCGATATTGACGCCCACGTCGAGATACTGGAATTGCGTGTTAACCAGCGGATTGATACCGACGCCGCCGATACCCGGCTGGAACGATCCGGTTGCGACGGGGACTCGGTCGCCGATCTTCAGTGAAGCCTTCTGTCCGTCGAGCGCGCGAATCTGCGGATTCTGGATCAGCTTGGTGTCGCTGTTGTTCATCAATGCCGACAAGTTCGCCGAAGGAATGGTGACCTGGAAATCGGTCGCATTCAGGTTGCCGAGCGTGTTCAAGTTGATGCCGTTAGTGCCGGTTGTGGAACTGGAGGTGGTCGAGGTTCCAGTCGTGCTGCTGGTCGTGTTCAGGTTGCTTTGCAGGGTGACGGTCGCGCTGGTCGGTGGGTTCAGGCCCAATGTGCGCGAACGGTCTTTGCTGACCTGCATGACTGCGATATCGACGATGACTTCCGGACGAGCCTTATCCAGATCTTCAACCAGCTTTTCCGCGAGGGCAATCTGATCGGGCGTCCCGCGCACCACGAGGGCGTTCTGCGAAAGCAACTGCTGCACGCGCTGCACATCGAGCACGGCGCGAATCGCGTTCACAACGTCCTGCAGTTCGGTGGGCTGAGAAAGATTCGAAAGGTAAAAAGTCTTGAGGACGCTTTGTTCCAGTTCCTTGCGTTTTGCCGGATTATCCGTGGCGACGAAAATCGTATTGGAGGTGACCGGCCGCCAGAAAGTCTTGGACTCGAGCGCGGTAATCTCCAGAGCATCTTCCAGCGTAACTCCGTTCAACTCGACCTTGATTGGCCGCGGCGTGTAGTCGGGATCGAACAGCACATTCACTCCCGCGAGTTGGCCGATGGTGCGATAGACGGTGTCGGATTTGTCGTTGATCTTGACCGTGATCGGAACGTTCGAAATCTGAGCCAGTTCAGTCGGACCCGATGCCTCGTGCACCTTTTTCCGCAAACCTTCCGGCGGTCCAGCGGCCTGAGGCTGCGGATTCCGCTGGTCGTTGATCAGCTTCAACGTTCGGTTCAGCTCCTGCTTGGCGATGAACAGCGAAGGATCGATGGCCAGCGCTTTCTGGAACGCGGCTACGGCGTCGTCGAGTTTGCCGTCTTCGCGCAACTTCTGGCCCTGATGAACCAGCGAAGCGGCTGCCTCGAAGCGCACGCGCTGAAAGGCAGCCCGGTACCGGAGATCCTTCGGTTTCAGATCGTAAGCCTGCTTGAAAAAGTCGAAGGCGGCCTCATACTGCTGGCGAGCCTCGGCGTCTTCTCCCTTGGCGTACAGGTCTTTGGCTTTGTCGGCGAGGGCGGGGATCGCTACAACCGCGACCAGCCACAGCAATAGTGCCGGGCGCATCATGCGTCTCATTCGATGATCCTCACGAGGGGGGTCCTCTTCACTAATACAGATTGACGACGGTTTTTTGCCGGACCAGTATTTTCCCGCGTTAGGGCACTTCGCGAGAAGCGATCTCGCGCGGAAAATCTACTCACAACACAAAAAAACTCGCGGTGTCGCGATTATAGCATCGGGAATTCCCGCTCCCGAAGTCACTGCGCTTACGGGAGTTACACTCTTTGGTCGTAGGACTAATGGGTACCACCCCCGACCTCAGCCCTCAGACCTCGCCGCGCCATATATTGCCAGGTCCGAGGTCTACCGCCCGAAGTCCAAGGTCTGCCGCCCGAAGCCGGAGATCGAATTTGATTTAAGATTGAATTCGAACGAACCCCATGGCCCGCCAAATTACTCATCAGACCAAGCCAAATCCGGAAAAATCTCCCCGGAGGGATCCCACTGCCAGCGGGCAAAGGGACGCCTCCGTTAATAGGATCGCCTCACATAACTATTTCTTGCTGGAAAAATTTGAGGTTGGGGTAGTTTTAACGGGTACGGAGGTCAAATCCGTCCGCGGCGGCCTGGCCAACCTGAAGGATTCCTACGGTCTGGTGAAAGATGATGAGCTTTGGCTGCTAAATGCCCATATCGGCCCCTACGAGCACGGCAACATTCACAATCACGCTCCGCTGCGGACCCGGAAGTTGTTGATGCACCGCGAGGAAATCCGCAAACTGATCGGTAAGACCCAGACAAAGGGTCTGACCTTGATCCCGGTGCGCATGTACTTCAAGAACGGGAAGGTTAAGCTCGAGCTGGCATTGGCAAAGGGCAAGCAGCTTTGGGACAAGCGCGAAACCGAACGCCGCCGAACCGCCGACAAGGAAGCCCGTGAAGCCGTATCGCGAGGTCGGAACCGGAAGTAAGAAGAAGGCGTTCAGCCCAACTGGCCGCCGCAGGGAAAGTTTCAGCGGCTTCGTCCGATCGACTGAGGTGTGTCATGAAGGCCGTCGACCTCAAGTCCGATATGCCCTCGGTGCCTGAAGCTTTGCAACGGCTGGATCGGGAGCTGTCGCTCGCCCGCCAGCAGAAGCACTCCGTTCTGAAAATCATTCATGGTTACGGCTCAACTGGAGTAGGAGGAGATATCCGCATTGCCGTGCAAAAGCGCCTCCACGAACTCAGCGGGGAGTCAAAGATCCGTGGATGTATCTTCGGCGAGAATTGGTCCAAAGGCGACGAAGTCGCGTGGCAACTGCTGAAAACAAGGCCGGAGTTGAAGCAGGACGAAGATCTCGGTCGCCGGAATCAGGGAATCACGATCGTGATTCTTTGAGGCCTGATTTCCTTCTGGAAGATCTAGGCTCCCGAGGGCTCCGACGTTGGGTCTGGAGCGACTGGGATCGGGACGCTCACGGGCACAGTCGCAGGAACCGCCACCGGAACGGGCTCAGGATCGATAGCCCGCGGCGGGACTATTGGCGTTACCACCACCGGAATCATCATGTGCTGCTGCCAGTAGCTGACGATCGCCCCACGCTGCCAGAAGCGTGGAATCAGCAGCACCAGCAACGTCAATTGTCCGACCAGAAAGGCGGCACCGACGCTCTCGGGCAAAACCATCTTCATCCAAATCCACAGCCCGCACGCCAGAAACAGGATGGCAATGATCGTCGTCACAAGATAGCTTCCGAGCAGCTTTCCCAAGTTTCGGAAGGTGTGGCGAAATGACGTGCCCATCGACTTCCAAACTCCCCGGTCATTCAACACGGTGTCGGCTTCGACCAGATCGAACCAGATTCGCAACGTCGTCATCACCAGGAAGATGATGACGAGCCCGATCGTCTGTAGGGCAATCGGCAAGACTTCGTTCGTGCCTTCATCGGCCTTCTTCACGATCGCGCCATTGATCCCGAATAGAACACCGGCGACAATGCCCATCACGATTCCGGCGATGACCAGAATTCGGATGTAGCGCCACAGGTTTCTGCCGCAGGAGCGGAAGAAGTCCTCGCGCGGCAATCGGTAAGTCGAGGCGTATCCCTGAAAAACTCCTGGGAGCAAGAGCGCCGTGAATAACATGAACACGACGGAGAACAACATGGCCGGGCCTTGCGAACCCGACATGGGCCCAAACTCCGGACGCGCGAATAGATCAACCAAGGTTCCCAGCGAAAACCCGTGCAACAGCCGGTCGGACAGCAAGCTGTGCTCCAGAATCGGCCCTGCGTGATTGACGAACGCGAACGTGCCAAACAATCCCAGCAGCAGGTTCAGCAGGAAGAACCAAACGATGTAGCGCTTGTTGCGCATCACCTTGCCCAAACCGCTGCCCAATAAACTTCTGTTCTCGCTCATAAAATGATTGCCCTCGGTTCGCCATCAGCCACGCAAGTAAATAATGTCAGTCGGCACGTTCATGTTCCGCTAAACAGCCCACCAGCCCAGCGCTTGTGAGAAGAACTGGGTAACAAACAACCAGAAGTTGCCGAGTTTGTGCACTGCCTTGCCATCGCCCTCGGCTACATAACTATTATTGAAGTCATTGCGGTCGAGCTGCACCGTGTGGTCCGGATCGATTTCCGCCGAAACAACCTTTGCTTTCTTCTGGAAGGCGAAACGCGTCCACCGGGCCTGGCCGTCCCAGTGTTCACGAATCTTTTCGCCGTTATCGAACTTCACTTCCACGTCCAATGGCATTGCGAAGTCTTCTTTGCGATGAACCGTTACGTACGATTGATACATGGTGTCGTTCTTCGCGTTCTTGTCAGACTTTTTGTCCTTTTTATCGTCTTCGTACCAGTTGATCGGGAAAGACTTGACGCTCATGACTTCATAGTCAAGAACCTGTGATCCGTAAACCGCCTGGTTGAAATACCAGTGAAGATCTCTTCCGGCCACTTCTTCAATCGTTTTCAGGAAGTCTTCTTTTGTGGGATGAGTGAAGCGATATTTCATGAAGTAGGTGCGCATCGCCTTCGCCATGGTCTCTTCGCCGATAATGCCTTCGAGCGTGAGCAGCACGCTTGCAGTCTTACCGTATGTGATACCGGCGTACGAACCGGAACTGACGTAAGCGAACGCATTTTCGGCCATGGGATCGCGATCCGCCACGCTGGTATATCCCAGGCGCTGAATATCGCGCTCGCCTAGATTGATTCCGCCTATATCCAGAACCGATGTCTTCTTCCCGAAGATCGAATCCAGCACCTTCACTTCGGTATAACTATTGATGCCCTCATCCATCCACGCATCTTCGAATTCGTTGGTTGCCACCATGCCATACCAATACTGGTGACCGAATTCATGCTCGACCACCAACTCCACAAAGCGTGCGCCCTCGGGTTCAAACCAGGTCGTCTCCCCGGTGATAAACGTCGGATATTCCATTCCTCCAGCAGCCGAACCCGGTTCGGGATCGACCACCGTCAACGTCTTATAAGGATAAGGTCCGTAAAACTTCTCGAAGCGGTCGAGGCTATTGCGCGTAATTTGCTCGTGGCGCGCGGCTTGGCTCCAGTGGCCAGGCTGCATCAGGAAGCGCAATTTGATCGGCCCCATCTGCGATTGATAGACGCCCTCGCGCACCATGTAGCGCGGACTCACCGTCCAGGCAAAATCGTGGATGTCGTCTCCGTGATAGGTGACCGTCTTGCTCCCGTCTGAGTTGTTGACATTGCCGACTTCCACGCCGCTGGCGCCGATGACCTCATACTGCGGCACGGTCAGTTTCACGTCATACACGCCGAAGTCAGCGAAGAATTCGGTCGTGTTGTGATACTGGTGGCAGTTCCAGGCGCCTTGCCACCAGACGCCAACTTTTGGGAACCACTGCCCTCCAAGAAGGAAATCACGCTTCCAGCCGGAGCGAGCCTGCGTCTCGGGAAATTTGGTCTGGAACGCGATCTTGAACTGAACAAAGCCATCGGCCGGAACAGGCCTCTCCAAACGCAGGTCTACGACGGTCTTATCGTCTTTGTTTCCATCATCAGGAGCGATGAACTGCAAGTTCTTAGTTAGGTCGCCCTGCCCTACGACTTCGATGCTCTTAATGTCTTCCGACCCGTAGAACTTATCTTCCCACGACGCGTAGCCGACGTCTCGGCTGCCCATCAGCTTGGCATCGCGCACGAACGTCGCCTTCGGCTGAAAGGCGTTCTGATAAAGATGGAAGGGGAAGTGGTCGAGGGCTTGCCCCGTCAGATTGTGGTAGGTGAGAACTTCAGTCGCGTCCACCGAGTGTTTCGCGGCGTCATACTTCGCGTCAATCTCATAGTGGACTACACGCTGCGACATCGGCGTCGTCGAATTGATGGCCGAGGTGGTGTCTGGAATTGACAGTCCGCTGGGAGCTGACAAGCCCGTCATGCTGGTTTTCGCGGCAGGAACCGCCTGTGGCGCTGCCTTCGCGGTGTTGCGGGCTACTAGTGCAGCCAGTCCAACCATCAAGGCTACCGTCGCTAAAATCTTCCATCGATTCGACATGAACCCTCACCTGGAGAATATGCGGCCTTGAATCATAACTCAGGCGATTGAACACCGTCATCCAATCCCTCCGCTTTAAGCACTACGTGCAAGCCCATGTGGATGTTCATATATTTTCTTCAGAGTGCAATCCTCATGCGAAGGCCGTCGGTATGGCCAAAGAAGGTGCATGGTGGAAGAGTAGAATCCATGGCGAAGCGTCAGTAATCGTCGCAGCTCGTTAAGATCGCAACGGGGAGAGAATCTATGAAGGCTGTGCCGCAGGGAGACGTCAAACTTCTCGAGCATCCATCCTCACAGGAGATGCTGCAGTCGAAGATTCCGGCTCGCTTCGCCTATGTGTGGATGGACGGAACGCCCCGCGTCGTTCCCATATGGTTTCACTGGAATGGAAGCAAGATCGTAATGGCCACTCCGCCCAAGGCCCCCAAGCTCAAGGCTTTGGCAAAGAATCCGAAAGTCTCGCTGACGATCGACGAAGAGAATTTTCCACAAAAAGTGCTGCTGATACGAGGCACGGCAGAGCTCGAAACTCTGGACCATATCGCTCCCGAGTATGAAGCGGCTGCGCACCGTTATTTCACTCCCGAACAGGCAAAGTCGTGGCTTAGCCAGCTTCGCAAGATGGCTCCGTCGCAGGTCCGCATCACCATCACGCCGGAATGGGTCGGCCTTCTGGATTTCAAAACACGATTTCCGAGCGCCCTGTCGAGCTAGCGTCGCCGCATTAACGTTTGTCGCAAGACGTCCGTCCAGCCCCGCATCCGCTTGCGTTTTTCACGCCTCGCCGACGATACTGGAATTACCCAAATCCTATGATGAAGATCACCATTTCTCTCTCCAAACCCGCCGAAGTTGAAACCGAATCTCTGGTAGCCGTGGTCCTTGATAGCGCAGAAGCGCGCTCCGGTGCTGCCGAGAAAGACAAGAAGCCCGTCCTGAAAGTCGCGTCCGCCGAT
Organism: uncultured Acidobacteriota bacterium; assembly: GCA_963819455.1. Lineage (GTDB taxonomy): Bacteria > Acidobacteriota > Terriglobia > Terriglobales > Acidobacteriaceae > Sulfotelmatobacter. The sequence continues at coordinate 330,805 of CAWFWF010000001.1, read as the reverse complement.
TCGGCGATTCAGTCAGTCTCCTCAGAATTGCTCGCGAGCGGGGAACTGTCGGGCAAGCCGTTTGAGATGGACCTGCTCCACAAGCCGAATGGCCTCAAGGCGAAGCGATTGCTTCTTGTCAGTGGCGGGCCGGCGAAGAAATTTTCCGCCTATGAACTGCGTCGCATCGCTGGAGCCGCTGTCCGCTTTCTGAAAGCGCGGGGCATTCGCAGTTTCGCTTTTGTGGCGCCGTCGGGAATTCCCGCCGAGGAAGCCGTTCGCGCCATTGTCGAGGGCGCGCATGTCGGAAATTTCGATCCCGACTACTACCGCAGCGATCGCAAAGACCAAAAGATCGATGCCCTAGCGATCGTCGCCAGCGGAGATCAGGCCGCACTCGAGAAGGCAGCCAAAGAAGCGCAAGTCATCGGAGAATCGCAGAACTTCACGCGCGACCTGGTCAATGAGCCCTCGAATCGCATGACTCCGACGATCCTTGGCGATCGCGCACAAAAGATGAGTGCGGAAGTCGGACTGAAGTGTGAAGTGTACGGCGCCGACAAAATCAAAGAGTTGAAGATGGGCGCATTCTGGAGCGTCGCCCAGGGTTCCGACGAACCGCCCGCCTTGATCGTCATGACGCTATGAACCCGCAGGCGCTCCCGCCAAACCCGTGCTGGGCTTGGTCGGGAAGGGAATTACCTTCGACACCGGCGGCATCTCGATCAAGCCCGCCGACGGCATGGAGAAGATGAAATACGACATGGCCGGCGGCGCCACCATGATCGGCGCCATGCGCGCCATTGCGCTGCTCAAGCCCAAAGTGCAAAGTCATCGGCATTGTTTGCGCGACCGAGAACATGCCCTCGGGCAAGGCGCAGAAACCCGGCGACGTGCAGATTGCCATGTCAGGCAAATCGATCGAGATCATCAACACCGACGCCGAAGGCCGGCTAGTTCTCGCGGACGGCCTCTACTACGCCCGCCAACTTGGATGCACACACCTCGTCGATGCAGCCACGCTTACCGGAGCCGTAGTTGTCGCCCTCGGATACACCAACGCCGGAATTTTTACGAATGACGACGACATGTACAACCGCTTCCACGACGCCAACGCGAAGGCCGGTGAAAAAATGTGGCGGCTGCCGATCGACGACGAATATAAGGAGCAGATCCGCTCCTCCATCGCCGACATCGTGAATTCCGGCGGACGCTGGGGCGGCGCCGTGACGGCCGCGATGTTCCTGAAGGAATTTGCCGAGGATACTCCGTGGATTCACCTCGACATCGCCGGCACCGCGTGGACCGAAGATCAGAAGCCGTGGATTGCGAAAGGGCCATCGGGCGTCGCGCTCCGAAGCCTGGTGGAGTTCGTCAAAGGCTTCGCCGGATAATTTCGGAAACGAAAAATTCTTCGCGGTCCTGCGATTTGCGTGCCCAGAACGTTGAGGGAAATTCGCGCGATTGTTATAATCATTTGCGTTCCAAACGCTTCCGCCCGTAAGGGTTTGATGGTTCGTCCCGCCACTCAAGGCTGAAGCGGACAATCCTCACAAGCCGCGAACAGCGGCTCTGGAAACGTGGCCAGGTAGCTCAGGTGGTAGAGCGCAGCCCTGAAAAGGCTGGCGTCGGCGGTTCAACTCCGTCCCTGGCCACCACTTCAAATCAACTTCCAATCCTCTTTTGCTGGTCAATCGGTCACAATCTCTCGGACTCCCCACCGCGCTCGTGCTTCGGCGTTGCAATCGTCCGTTGCTAGCCTCGACGACACCTTATAAATTCAACACATGGCTCTCAAACGGATGGACAACGTAGGAATCGTCGTCGAAGACCTTGGAGGGACGATCGATTTCTTTCGCGAACTCGGCCTTGAACTCGAAGGGCGGGCCACGATCGAGGGAGAATGGGCCGGACGTGTCACTGGACTTGCCGGTCAGCGCGTCGAGATTGCCATGATGCGCACGCCCGACGGCCACGGTCGCCTGGAACTCTCCCGCTTCCTCACGCCGCCTGCCGTAGCGGATCACCGCATGGCTCCGGTGAACGCTCTAGGCTACCTCCGCGTCATGTTTGCCGTGGACGACATCGACGACACGCTTGAAAGGCTCCACAAGCGCGGCGCCCAGCTCGTAGGCGAAGTAGTCCAGTACAAAGACGCGTATCGGCTATGCTACGTCCGCGGGCCGGAAGGGCTTCTCATCGGACTCGCCCAAGAACTCAGCTGACCACAACTTTCGCCATGCTAAGGCGGATTGCCAACGGGGTCCAAACGCTCCTCGCGCAAGGTAACGTGACTTCGATAATCAACCGTTGGAGCCATGGTCCCACTCACGGACACATGCTCTAATTACACCAGTCACAACGATTCCGGTGAAACGTTTCTGGAACGATGGTGAGAGCCATGTTGAAAACCCGTCTCTACGTTGAATGTCCATGCTGTCAGATGCAATATCTGATGAAAGACTTTGGTTTGACCTATAGTAACGGCGCCTATATTGAAGATGTTGCTGGCTCACCCGAATGGCAGCGTCTCATTTGTCCGTGCCAACCTCGAAAACCCTACAAGTTCAAACTGAAGGAACGAACCCGTCTGCACGTTTTCCAGCAGAACGAAAGCGAGCAAACTCATTTCTCGCTCAGACCGGTAAAAGCAATGACCTGTTCGCCTGCTTCGACAAAATCTTAAGTCGAGTGATGCGCTTTGAGCAGGCCCTGCGGTTTAGAGAGCACCGTTATCCCTTAGATCCTACGTAACCTCCAGACCCCGTCACCGAGAGAGTCAGAAAACCATACAAACGTTGGTTGGTGGGCGATGGCTTTCCACACACCCAGTTCGCGCTTTCGACCCATCTGCTCGACTACGCGGCTGAGAAAGTAGTGTCTTCAAGACCCGGCGGTTGTGCGAACATAATCGCAAAATTCCGCGCAGGGTGAGACACAAAGATGCGATCGAAGTTCACGTTTTTCCTGATATCGTTCTCAGCTTTTCTATTTGCCGGTGCCGCCGCTCTAGTTCATGCCCAACAAGTCATTGCCGTTGAAGGTGACGTGGAGTTCACTCACGATCCATCGATCGCGAAAGATGGAAGCACTTGGTATCTGTTCGGGACGGCGAGTGGCACTGTGCGCAAGGGCGAGTTGCCAGTTCGATGCTCTGAGGACTTGCATCACTGGAAACTCTGCGGCTACGTCTTCGATCAAATCCCAGGATGGATCAAGAAAGAGAGCCCTGCGACAAAAGAGTTGTGGGCGCCCGACGTCAGTTTTTTCCAGGGCGAATACTATCTCTACTATGCCTTTTCGATTTTCGGAAAAAACACGTCGGGAATCGCCTTGGCGACGAACAAGACTCTGAATCCCGCCAGCCCGGAGTTCAAATGGATCGATCGCGGATTGGTAGTTCAATCCAAAGCGGAGGACGACTTCAATTGCATCGATCCCAACCTCATTCTTGATGGTAAGGGTCAGCCATGGTTGGCATTCGGCAGCTTCTGGTCAGGAATAAAAATGCGATCCATCGATCCGAAGACTGGGCTGCTTTCCTCGTCCGATTCCAAGCTGTATTCCATCGCGCGTCGCGTAAGCCCGTCTGATCCTGCGCCGAATCAACCAAACCTTCCCGGCGATTGGCAAGCGATTGAAGCGCCGTTCATCATCCATCATGGAGCTTTTTACTATCTGTTCGTGTCCTTCGATCTTTGCTGTCGTGGCGCCAAAAGCAATTACAAGACGATGGTGGGCCGAGCGAAAGATGTGACTGGTCCTTACGTGGATGCCGGCGGAGTGGCGATGATGAAAGGCGGTGGAACTCCTCTGCTGTTGGGCAATGAGCGATGGGCTGGGCCGGGTGGCGAATCTGTGTTTCAAGAGAAGGATCGCGACCTCATCGTCTATCACGCGTACGACAACAAAACCGGGCATCCTTTTTTGCAGATTTCGACACTATCTTGGGTGGAAGGCTGGCCGCAGGCCAACCTTGAAGGTGGAAATCCGGCGGGTAAATAAGTCGCGTCTCCCCCGATTCGACTGCTCGCCGCATGGCAAAACATAACAACACAGTTGAAAGTCAGAGTCCAAAGGCCCCTAGTCTTCTCCTGGTTCACTGTCCGACAATACACACGAGGTTTTTCACAATGAAATGCAAAGCATCGTCGCCCTTCCTTTTCCTCACCATTCCAGTATGCGTTCTAGCCACAACGTTTGCGGTTGGGCAGAACGCTTCAAGCCAGGCACCCGCGAGATTAAAAGCGTACTCAGCCGTAAGACCTCCCGTAGCCGCGCCCGGACCGTTGAATGCAAGTGGCCCACAACTTCCAATCTTTCATTACAAAGTTACCTCAAGCCGGGATGGGAATACTTATTCCGGAGTGATGGTTGGCAAAGATCCTTTTTCGAACGGATCCAACAAAACTTCCGAGATTCCGACCCAGATTGTCCCGATTGTAATTACAACCAATTCGGTCGGCACCAGCGTCAACGCCGACGGCAGTATCAACACTGCTTCAGGAAAGACGGTTCTGGATCCCACGGTGGGCAACTCAGCCTGCCTGGCACCGCCGAACGACGTCCCGTTGACGTTGTTTAAGCAGTCCCCGATCTTCAAGCACGCAAACTTTTCCTTCGGCGGAACTTTCGTAGGCAAAACGCAATATCTTGATGCCTATCAGAGAGCTAATTTCTGGTCGGACATCAAGGGCGACAACTATCACACCTATCTTCGTCCGCTTACCATTACCAAAGCCGTGTCGATCAATGTGCCGTCGAACCATGGATTGGCCCTGGCTACGAGTGCACTCGGTTCGCCGGACTTCTGCGCTCCGTTGGGAATCATCGACATCGACTGGCTCGATACCTACCTGAACGAGGTAGTGATTCCGTCCCTCACTTCCCAGGGAGTAAACCCGGGAACGTTTCCGATTTTTCTTCTTGCGAACGTAGTCACCGCTTTTCCATTCGATAACCTCGGGGGCTGCTGCTTCCTGGGATATCACAGTGCCAACGGAGGCCAGACGTATTCACCCATGGACTTCGACACCACCGGTCTGTTCGGGCCGACAGTTTTCGATGCCTCCATCGCTTCCCACGAAACGGGTGAGTGGATGGATGATCCTTTTGGGAGCAACCCGGTTCCCGCCTGGGGACACATCGGACAACAGGGCGGCTGCCAGACGAACCTTGAAAACGGCGATCCACTTACTGGAACCGACATTCCCGATGTGACGATGCCCAACGGCTACACCTACCACCTGCAGGAGCTAGCCTTCTTTTCCTGGTTCTACGGCGCACCGTCCACCGCAGTCAACGGCTGGTACTCGAACAACAACACCTTCACCACGGATGCGGGAGCTCCCTGCATGTGAGCCAACGCAAATAAATAATGGAAGGGCGGGCACCTTCGTTGCCCGCCCTTTCAAAATCAGATTTTTCGGTTGTCCTCATGCGCAGCCCGTTTGACGCATTGAAGTCGCACCGTCGCTTGCGTTTACCACCTTCCATGTACTGCAGCGTCCGCTTCAAAAATTTGCGCGATTTCATGTCGCAACGCCGCGAATCGTTCTTCTGCACCGATTCTGCAGGGGAAGATAATCCTTCCCAATCGCAGCCCAGTCATGAATCGAGCCTTGTTCCGGATACGTAATGAGTGACCGCAACTTGATCCAGACTGATCCAGATGTGCGAGAATTACCGGCCAACATGATATGTGGCCGGGAGTTCACCGGAGCAAGGGAACGCCGATCCTGACAACACCAGTTAATCCCCATGCCCGCCTTCTCCTATACCGTGATGACAAAGCTTCCCCGCGGCCGTGTGTGGAGCTTGCTCACCGACATTACAAATTGGCCAAAGTTTTCAGATATGTACTCCGATCTCCACTGGGACGGACCGCCGTGGACAGAAGGAAGTGCAATCGTCGGCCAGCTTAACTACCCGATTGTGATCGCTGGTCGATATGTGATCAAGCGATGTGAGCCTCCTGTGCTCATCCGATACCTCTCGCAAACTCGAGATGCCGGATTTGCGACCGAACGGACGATCACTCTGGAACAAGCAGGAAGCGGAACGACAATCCGAGCCGAATCCTTTCTTGTAGGCAGTCCCAGCATGCCGGGTGGAGGATCTGAATTCTTGAAAACTCTCACGACTCGGTGGCTCTCCGAGTTTGCCCGCTTCTGCGACGATCAAAACGATCTCGTGCCCTGATTTCGTCGGGGCCGAGTAACTTTGTCCAGGATTTCGTTCGAAGATTGCCTCGAATGGGTATGCCGCAGTTCGAACCTAGGAGAGTGCTCGAGAGGCGACGAGCTTTTCATCCGGCCCCCATTTTTCCGCAAGGGTTACCCCGGCTCTCATCATTGGCTTTTCGATCCCGTGATACATCAGAATTGGAATCCCAATCAGCATCCCCACCAGCACCACCACTCTGCTCCACAGCGGAAATCCGCTCAAACGATCGCCAACGAACCATATACAAAACTGATGCGAAAGGTAAATCCCGTAAGAATAGGTGGCAATGCGGTTGCTGACTGCGCGGAGCCACCCTGTTTGGATCTCCCTGAAAAACGGAATGGCTAATCCAAGGAGTAAGCACAACGCCCAACCCATAGCGCGCTGTGGCTTCGCCGCATAGGCTCCGACGAGCAGGAAGATAAACGGCGGCCACAGATACGATTTGATCCGCGGAACGTGCATCACGACGAAGGCGATAACACCAGGCAGAAAATTCGGGACGTATTCTAGAAGCGAAAACCGCGCCGTCAGCCCTACCGGAGCGCCGTGAGCGGCGAATTGCATCCTGACGATCGCCATGAGCACGGAAATAACCCACAAAATCAAAAGATATCGAAGCGCAGTTTTCTTGCCGCGAATCCACATAAACAAGAAGGGAAGAAACACGTACATCTGCACTTCATATGGCAGGGACCACAACACGTTGATGATCGATCCAGGCCGCACCACATTTTGCACGAGGAGCAAGTTCGAGAAGATGCGCCCGATAGGGATTGAGCCTACACGAGACAGCCCCGGCATTCCATTGACTCCCGAGTCGAGATGAAGAACGACCGCCGTCAGCACAGCGATCATGCTGAGGGGATAGATTCGAAATACACGCCGCACATAGAAGTTCTTGACCAGAGCGGAGCCGTTCAAGTTGCTGCGCTCCATCGAATACATCAGGACCAGACAGGTATGAACGAAAAAAAGCAGGACTCCAAACGTTCCGATCGGTGGAATGTGGATACCCAATCCCATTCCTCCCTGCCATCGGAAAAGAATGTGCTGCGCCAAAACCAAAAGAACCGCGACTGCCCTGAGAAGGTCCAGATTGGCTGAAAGCTTGGTGGGCAAGGCATGCCTGTTTCCAGAAGCAAAGATTAAGAAGTCCAGCCTACCAACGAGTACAGATTTCCTGCAATCGTCGCTACCGAAACAAATGAGCGACGTCGGACAAGTTCGAACGGGAACGTCGCCCCGGAAATTACAGGAAAATTCGAGTTCCCTTAAGCAAATGTCCCGATAGCGCCCGTCCGGGAATCTGTCACCGTACATATAGGAAGTATCGCCAAGCGGGACGGGCAAGGCGATCCGCTGCCGTTCAGTTTTTCCTATGAACCGGAACACCGCGCCATTCGACTTCAGTGCGTCGATCAAGACGGCTACCTTTTCCTTCCCGAATTCAGCCAAACTAAGTCAAAGGATTCTTATGAGCAGGAAGATTCGCATGTTCTCATTCATGTCGCTCTTTTTCGCAACTGGAATGCTATTCGCGACCACGCCAGTGATTACCGTGACGAGTCCGAAAAATAACTCCACGAGCACCAGCCCCGTGCAGTTTAAAGCGACGGCGACCAGTGCCAAGTGTGCGCAAGGCATATCGGCGGTGCGAGTCTACTCGGCGCCCGGAGTCAGCGCCTACACCGTCGGTGGAGGGAAACTGAACACCTATCTGAATCTGAACGCCGGAACCTATAACACGACGATTGTCGCCTGGGACAACTGCGGCGGAACGGCATCGGTGAATATCACCGTCACCGCGTCCGGAGAAAAGAAAATCGGAGGGTTCCTCTACACCGTCAACTCGGCATACGATTACGGAAACCACAACATAAACAATGTTTCCGGACTTTCGATCGTAGCCTCAAATGGTGCGCTGGCCCCACTGTTGCAAGGGCCCGTGAACACCAATATTTTTCCTCAGTCGGTGGCGTCCGATAAAGGGGGATACAGGCTTTACGTCGGCGATTGGCAGACGGGAGATGTGTTCCCGTACTTCATCGATCGTTCGAACGGTTCTCTCACTCCTGTGCCCGGCGCTCCGTTTCCGGTCAATCGCTCAGTGACGGCAGTGGCCGTGCATCCGAGTGGGAACTTTATCTACGCCGCAGGTAACGAACAGGCTTCGGGAGATTACATTGCCGTGTTTCAGTTACAGAGCGACGGCTCGCTGAAGCAAATTCCTGGTTCGCCGTTTCCCACGCAGATGGGGCCGCAGGCGCTGACAGTGGATCCAAGCGGCAATTTTTTATACGTAGCCGAATACTCCGGCTTTATCGAGGTATTTCAGATCGACAGGTCGACTGGCGCCCTGACAGAAGCGTCGGGATCTCCTTACTGGGTCGCTGCTCCCTCCGTTTGTGACATCCCCCCGGAAGCGGGCGTAGACCCTATCGATATTCTCGATGTGGCTGGCGCGAGGATTTATACGCCGGATGCATTCGATGGATACATCTCCGGCTGGTCGACCTCTTCTCAGGACGGCAGTCTAGCGCCGATAAGCGGTTCGCCATGGGTCGATCAAGGCGGCTGCTCGCAGAAAAATGGGGTCGATCCGGCGCCTCATTCTGTTGCAGTCGACGGCACCGGAAAGTTCCTGTACGTGAACCACGGGGTCTTTGATGATGGGATCTCGATCTACTCGATCGGCTCCGACGGCGCGCTGACTTACCTCGAAGACGACGCAGAATTATTCAGGATGTGCGACGCCACTCAGAACCGATGCGACGGGGAATTACCTATACACCGGGGGTTGCGGAAGCGGAGTCCCGGGACCCGGCTACGCGAGCATCGTAGGCTACTCCATCAACCAGACGACGGGAGATCTCACACCGCTGCCGACGTCTCCATTTGTGTACGTTTCAGGAACCAGCGCGGTACTCGATTCGTTTACGGTGACACCGTAAAGGCCCGCAGGCGTGTTGAGTTGAGAACAGACCGGGCTTGACGTGCATTCACTTTTGAATGCTTCGTCCCCCCCACGTTCTATGTCATCCTGAAGCGAAGTGAAGGATTCACGAAGTGAAGCCCGCACTCAGTCGAAGGACCTCTGCAGTCCTGCCGCAGCGGCGTCACTCCACAGAAGTTCTCGAGTCGCTTCCTCGAGCGACAACGACAGCTTCCCCGGTCCATGTCGCGAATTGTGCGACAGCCGCGAGTCTCCTCTGATCTCCAGCACCCTTGTCATCCTGAGGAGCGCACAAAGCGCTCCGAAGGACCTGACGACCGCAAGCACCAAGATGCAGTCGACGAGACCACCCAAACGTATTTGCTGAGCGCCGCGGCATGGGGAAAAAGTCTAGCCCTTGCAACAAGGTGATTGATGTAACCGCCTTGACAGGCGGTTCCTTCTATGAGAAAACTCCACCTCGATCGGTTCTCTGTCCTTACGCTCGTCTCCCCCTACGACCGGGCCGCGCACTGCCACACCGTTTGAAAGCAGGGGAACCATGACAAATCGACTCAAGAGTGTTAGCTATTGCTGCGTGTTGGCGACGATTTCGCTGTGTTTTACTCCCATAGCGTTCGCCCAGACTTATGCATTCAAAACTCTGTACAGCTTTAAGGACAACGGGAAGGACCCGAGCCTTGCCGGCACATCTCTAATCGTGGACGCAGCCGGCAATCTGTATGGAACGAGTTCGTGGGGCGGCAACGACTATCGTGACTGCGGATTCGGGTGCGGCACCGTATTTCGAGTGACCAAATCCGGCGTTCTGTCCGTGTTGCATTCGTTCGGAGCGCCACCCGATGGCGAAATTCCAACCGCCAGCCTTTTCAGAGACGCCAAAGGCAATCTTTTCGGATCCACTTCGCGCGGAGGTAGCGCAGGGTGCGGAATCATATTCCAGATCACTCCGTCAGGCGCGGAGAAAATCCTTTATAGCTTTACGTGCGGGACAGACGGTTTTCAGCCCTCGGCTGTGGTCTTGGATTCGGCCGGAAATATCTACGGCACTTCGAACGATACCGCCGTTGGGGGGATCGGTCTCGTCTTCAAGATAAATTCAGGCAACACCTTTCGCGTGCTTCACAACTTTTGCTCGCTCGCGAACTGCGCCGACGGCCAGAATCCTTTGGGCGGCCTCACCCTGGACAAGTCCGGCAATCTTTACGGTATTACTTCTCTCGGCGGCGTCAACAGCGTCGGAACCCTATTCAAAGTGACTCCAGAGGGGGTAGAAACCGTACTCCACGATTTCGGTGCTACGCCCGGCGATGGAATGATCCCTGCGTACAAGCTAAATCGAGACCAGAAAGGCAATCTTTACAGCGTAACAATCCACGGTGGAATTAACGATCCCGACTTCGAGTCGAAGGGTGGTGCGCTATTCGAACAATCCGTAAGTGGAGGCCCCGACAAAGTCTTGTATAGCTTCTGTTCCGTCCTCAATTGCACGGATGGGTTTTCGCCGGTGGGTCCGGTGGCGAGAGATTCCGCGGGCAACTATTACGGTTCTGCGCTTGGAGGACTAATCAGCGGCACCGATGTAATTTGGGAGGTAACAGCCAGCGGCGAAGAGACGGTCCTGCATAGATTCGGGAAATTCGTGCTTGCTTCAGGCTTAGTTGTAGACTCTGCCGGCAATCTCTACGGTACGACGGCCGGAGGAGGTACCCATGGGTTGGGGTCGGTGTTCAAGCTGACGCGTGTGAAATGAGATTTTCAAGTTGTAAGCTGCACAAGGACACCGGGCTTGACATGCATTCCACTCTTAATGCTTCGCCACCTCCATCTTCCATGTCATCCTGAGCGGAAGTGAGGGATTCACGAAGTAAAGCCCTCACGCAGTCGAAGGATCCCTGCAGTCCCGCCGGAGCGGCGTCGCTCTAAAGGCGTTCTCCAATCGCTTCATCGAGCGACAACGAGGGTTCCCCTCCGTATCGCGAATTGTGCGACAGCTGCTAGTCCTCCTCTGGTCTCTAGCATCCTCGTCTTCTTGGACGGAACAACCAAAGAAATCCTCGACGTCCGAAATCGTTGAACCCAGTCGGATGCCGGGTTCCAGCACACCTCGGTATCCAGATATAGACACCGACTTGGGAAATGACGCCGTCTCTCGTCCAGATCTTGACCGGCCCCAGGTCTATCGCCCCACTGGACAACGTTGTTGTTGAATTCGCGTAAGCCGTAACCAGCAATTCGTTCGCTACATGCCCAACGCAAATTCGTGCTGCAGACTTGCCGGGTACAATCGGAGCATCAAGGTCGATCCTGCGGAAATTCTAGTGCCCTACCCGACAGTTGGCGCAACATCACGATTGAACTCATCGACTTTCCGAACTCATCTCGAAGGCGCCCGCTTAGACGTAATGAAGCAAGATTCCCGCGCCTCTGCAAACGACTCGTGTTCTTTTACATCGTAGACCACGACCTTCACCCCGCCTTTCTGAACAGCGTTGAGTTCGTCCCCGCTGTATACAAGTTGCAAGCGGTCAACTGGCACTTCGTACTCATCTCGATAAAAAAACGGGCCGTCGGTGCCGTAACGTGCCACCACTAAGCACGCGGATGTCTTAGGCAGGGGAGGTTCTTGGGCCTGCAATAATGCCGACAAAATTAATATGCTAATGCTGACTTCTATTTTCACGGTATCTCCTCGCTCAAATGGAAATCGCATTCTACGGCTTTATTGGAAAGTAAGTGAGGAACCGATGGGCAGTTGGAGTGCTCCCAGTTTCCGCCAGCCGCCTCACCGCCTCACGCTTGGCTCCCGAAGTATCGCCTTCGTATCAGGAATATGTTTCTTGCCCCAGCGCACGAACGCTCCCAGTACGTCCCGCAGATCTTTCCCCTTTTCCGTCAGCTGGTAAGCGTAACGCACGGGATGGTCCTGATACGCAGACTTGGCGATCAGACCGGACGCCTCCAATTTCTTGAGGCGGTCGGCAAGAATGTTCGTGGGAATGCCTTCCGGCGAATTCTGCAGATCGCCGTAGGTGGCGCTGCCTTGGAGTAAATCCCGAATCACCAGCAGAGACCATTTGTCGCCTACCAGATCGAGCGTGCAGGCGACCGCACAGGGGGAGCGCAGAAACTCCTCCACCTTCAGCTTTTTCTCGACGGGCGTTTTCCTGGAGCGAGTGACTTGCATTGTGAAAGTCAGTATGCTACGTTTCTTTGTAACTTGCAAAATGCAAGTGACAATACGAGTGATCGCGAAAAGGAGTGAATTCTATGGCAAACAGCGTCTTATCCCCTGTCGATCAGCGGAACGTCCAGGCGGTTCCCCGCATCGGTTCTTTCATCGCCTTCTCCTTTGCTGCATGGTTGGCGCTCATTCTGTTTCTGGGCGCGCGCGGAGCATTCGTTGGGGCGCCGGGCGCGCCGCCCCTTGCTTTACTCATCGCCCTGTTGGCGCCGCTCGGCCTGTTTCTCCTCGGATATCGGTACATCCGGCCGCTGCGGGAGTCTATTCTCTCCGCCGACCTTCGCGTGATTGTCGGAATACAAGCTTGGAGATGGGCGGGCTTAGGCTTCCTTACGTTGTACTCCTATCGAATCTTGCCCGGAGTCTTTGCCTGGCCCGCGGGGCTGGGCGATATGGCGATCGGCGTAACTTCTCCGCTGGTATTGGCGGCTCTGCTGCGCCAGCCCGGCTTTGCCGCGAGCAAGCGCTTTATCGCATGGAATCTCTCCGGCATTCTGGACCTTACTGTGGCGGTATCGATTGGCGCACTCGTGCCGCTGATCGCTCCCCAGCTATACGGAGATGTTTCGACGGCTGCGATGGCGCAGCTTCCACTAGTGCTGGTTCCCACTTACCTCGTGCCAACATTTCTGATGCTGCACTTGACCGCGCTGTTCCAAGTGCGCCGTCTCGGTAGAGGAATGTGATTGTTCACCACTAAGTGACGACCGCGAAGTGGCTGCTGGAACGTTCCGAGAGGAGTTCAGCTTGAACTTCTACCCTGACCTGGCGTCATCTCGAAGGACCGCGTTTTTACCAGCGGGCCGAGAGCCTGCCCTGAGCAAGCCAGGGAAGCGAACGCGTCGAATGGGATCTCCGGCGGCACACTGCTTCGTAGCGGGAGATCCCTCGCTTCATTCGTCGAAGCGGGGCGTCTCTTTTTCTGAGGTGCATCGCCCTCCCAAATTCGCCGCCACCGAAGTTATCCACAAGTTTTTGTTCAGGCCTGTGATATCTGACCTTGCGTCCTGCAAGCAAGACATCCGATCATCGTCACTGCCCAAGGGCGCGAGCAAATCTATAAGGCAGTAAGGCGGGACGTAAGTCCTTATTCCAAAATATTTTGCCTGTAAGTCTCAGGCGCTCAATATTTTGCAGGGCAAGTCGGGATCGACGCCGCGCAAGTTATTTGAAATCAATATTTTGCAAAAAATGCGGGGGGGGGGGGATGATCTCCCCGGAAAACCCCAACCTCAAATATTGCGGCATGATTCTCCATTGATCCGAAGTCCCGGCGAGTGAGGCTATTCCGATGCTGCGTTCGGGTCCGGGAAGAAGAGTAGCTCGCGCACCTCTCCCACCGCATCGCAGGTGATGGCACCCTTGCGCGCCCAAGCGAGTGCCTCGTCCATATTGGCGGCTTCGAGAATCCAAAAACCGCCCATGTGCTCTTTGGTCTCGGTGTATGGTCCGTCGGTGACTAGGACCTTGCCGTTGGCTTGCTTCCGCACCGTTTTGGCAGCGCTGGCCGGGGAAATGCCGCAGGCGAACTTCCTCGCGCCCGAAGCAATCATTTCGCGGTTGAGCGCGTGGATCTGTTCGATCATCTCTTCGGTGACAGTGGACGGATCGAAGTTGTCGGGTAAATAGTTAGCAACCAGATACTGTGGCATGAAGCCTTCTCCTCGTTGTGTCGGTATCTTCTTGAGTCTTGGCGGGGCGATTGCCCTGCCTTCACGATATAGTCGAACGCCCGAACGGAATTCGACAAATCGGCGAAAGATTTTTTTGGGCTCTGGCTAAGTGTCGGAGAGGTTTCACTGAAGAGCCCCGCTTCTCGCAAGAACGCGAAAATGGGGCTCCGCGAATCGAGCTATTCCTGCTTCAAATGGCGAATGCGGTCTTGGAGAAATTGGCGCTCTGGTGCTTGTTGAGTCAGCGCTAACGCCTTTTCATACGATGCACGAGCCTCTGCTGTCCTGCCTAGCCTGCGATAGAGATCGGCGCGGGCGGAATGCGCCAGATAATAGTCTGCCAACTCGCCTTGTTCCAACAGCGCGTTGACATGCGACAGGCCGGCTTCTGGTCCATTGCACATTGCAATGGCCACGGCGCGATTTAGCTGTACGACTGGCGATGGCTGAATTTGTAGCAGTTGGTCATACAGCGCAACGATCTGTCGCCAGTCGGTTGCAGCCACGGATTTCGCCTCGGCATGGACGGCCGCGATCGCCGCCTGCAGAGTGTAACCGCCGAAGGGCGGAGATTTCAGGGCCTTCTCGAGCAATGTCACTCCCTCGGCGATTTGCTCCCGGTTCCAGAGTGAGCGATCCTGGTTCTCCAGCAAAATCAGTTCGCCGGTCGGAGACGTTCTCGCGGCCCGCCGCGATTCGTGCAGCAACATCAGGGACAGCAGCCCCATCACTTCCGGCTCTGGCTGGAGTTCAGCCAGCAAGCGGCCGAGTCGAATTGCCTCGCCGGTGAGTTCGGCCCGCGTAACCTCCGATCCTGCAGCAGCGGAATAACCTTCGTTAAAGACCAAATAAATGACGTGGAGCACCGCGTCCATTCGCTCTGGCAATTCCTGTGGTGTCGGTACCTCGTAAGGAATTGGTGTCTCGCGAATCTTTGCCTTGGCTCGCACGATGCGTTGCGCCAGCGTGCGCGGAGTGGTGAGGAATGCCTTGGCTATCTCCTCGGTTGTGAGCCCGCAGACCTCCCGCAAGGTGAGCGCAACCCGCGCTTCCGGTGGTAGAGACGGATGACAGCAAGTAAAAATCAGGCGCAGCCGATCATCCTCAAGGCTGTCTTTTTCAGGAGCGCTCTGGGTCGAGCTCGACTGCCCTTCGATATAGTGCACGAGTTCGGCTTGGGAGGCATCGAATCTTGACCGTCGACGCAGAGTATCAATGGCTTTGAATCGGGCCGTTGAGATCAGCCAGGGTCGCGGGTTGTCGGGGACTCCAGCGGTCGGCCACAGGCTGAGCGCCGCGGCGAAGGCTTCGTGCATTGCCTCCTCGGCAAGATCAAAATCACCGAGCAGGCGGATCAGCGTTGCCAGAATTCGCCCCGAATCCGCGCGATACAGGGAGTCGAGCAGCTCGCGAATCGGCTCTGTGGAAGCCTCGGACATGACGACGACCTTAGCAAACCGGCTACTGCGAAGCAATTTGGCGGAGCGAACGATAAGTGGCTTGATTTTGTTGTCGCTCCGCACCGGCTTTGCACCTG
The DNA here is from genome assembly GCA_963819455.1 of uncultured Acidobacteriota bacterium. GTDB lineage: Bacteria > Acidobacteriota > Terriglobia > Terriglobales > Acidobacteriaceae > Sulfotelmatobacter. The sequence continues at coordinate 315,191 of CAWFWF010000001.1, read as the reverse complement.
TTGTTCTGGCTTGAGTAAACGATTACTGCTTCCGCGCTATAATTCGGCTGCTGAACTCCAATTGTGAGGTGGCCCCGTGGCCGACACTGAGAAAAAAAGCAGGAGTATTTCGCGACGTCAATTCGTGGCTTCTACGGCTGCGGTGGCCGCCGTTTCATCGTTGCCCGCGCGAGGAATTCTCGCCGCGATGGGACGTAGCGGTTCAACCGTCACGACTTCTCAATCTGGAGCGGGTGCTAACGGTAACCCGACATGGAAGGATCAGGGAGTCGAGAATTTGGCCAAGTCTCCGCACGCTAAGCTGCGCAACATTCCTGTCCGGGCCGTTACGATTCAAAGCGGATTCTGGGCTCGGCGCCGCGAAGTCAATACCACCAAGAGTATTCCTACTATGCACGACCTGCTCGATGCCAATGGCCGCATGAACAATTACCGCCGCCTCGTCGGCAAAAGCAACGCGGCGCAGAGCGGTCCTGTGTATTCCGATTCCGACGTCTATAAATGGACGGAAGCTGTCGGCTTCGTATTGCAATCGGGCGACCGGCCGGAAATGCGTGCGATGGCAGAAAAGCTTATCGATGAAGTGGTCGCCGTACAGGAACCCTCCGGATACCTCAATACTTATTATCAGGACGATCACAAGGCGCTGCGCATGCTTCCGCAAACGCAGACGACCGGGCACGAGCTCTACAACCTCGGCCATATGCTGCAAGGAGCCATCGCGTATTACCGCGCGACGGGCGATCGCAAGCTGCTCGATGCAGGCATCAAATTTGTGGACGATTTTCTGATTCCGAATTATGGTCCCGCTCCGAAGAAGCCGATTGTGTCGGGGCATCCCGAGATCGAGATGGGATTGATCGAACTGTACCGCACCGTCGGCGACAAGCGGCACCTGGATCTGGCGGGATACATTCTGCAGGGAGACAAGCGCATCGAGCTCCCGGAGCGCCGCACCATTTATATGTTCAGCGGTACGCCATTCACCGCGCGTACCAAGCTGGAGGGGCACGCAGTGCGCGCAATGTATGCCTGCTGCGGAGCGACTGACTACTACCTTGAGACCGGTGACGAAACCTATTGGAAGACCCTGAACACTCTGTGGGATGACATGACGTCGAGCAAAATGTACGTCACAGGCGGCGTTGGTTCACGGTCGGATGGAGAAGCTTTTGGCGATGCGTATGAGTTGCCCAACTTTCTGGCCTACGGAGAGAGCTGCGCGGCGATCGGGAACATGATGTGGAACTGGCGAATGTTGGCCGCGACCGGAAATGCCAAGTTCACCGATGTTATCGAACGCGCACTTTATAACGGCATCAACTCAGGGATGTCGCTCGACGGAGTGATGTATTGCTATCGCAATCCGCTGGGCTTTGATCCTTCGACGGGCGAAAAAATCCGCAATCCCTGGTACGACACAACATGCTGTCCGCCGAATCTCGAGCGCACATTCGGATCGTTACCCGGTTATTTCTACAGCACCAGCGCGGACGGAATTTACGTCCATCTTTATGACAACTCGGTATTGGATTGGCATCTGGAAAATGGCACTGGCCTGAAGATTACGCAGGCGACCAACTATCCGTGGGATGGGAATGTGGAGTTGACTGTGACGCCGGCACAGGCCGGTGAGTTCGTCGTCTATCTCAGAATCCCGGGTTGGACGGACAGCGCGCAGGTTTCGGTCAACGGCACCGCGGTGGCGGGAGCGAAGGCGGGAGAGTATCTTCCGATTCGACGTCGCTGGTCTGCCGGCGATCGCATCCGTCTGCAGATGGAAATGGCTCCGCAAGTTCTGCCGCGAATCCACGGGTAACCGATGACACGGACCGCGTAGCCATCGAGCGCGGACCGCTTGTTTACTGCATGGAAGGGCTCGATCAGCCCGCCGGACTGATGCTTAGTGACGTCGCAATGGATGTAGGGAAGCGTCCCGCATCCGGCTTTGACCAAGAAATGAAGAACGATCTTTTAGGCGGCGTCGTAGTGCTCCATCACTCGGGGATAGGCTACGACAGGGGCGGAGCCGCCAACAATCTCTACCAGCGCTACTCGGGTGAAAGCTCGAAAACGAGAAAGGTTCCGCTGACATTCATTCCGTACTACGCATGGTCAAACCGGCAGGCGACTTCGATGCAGGTGTGGACTCTACTGGCCAAGTCGTGATGGACTTTCCCGCTGCGTGTTAGGCGATGGAGCCCGCCCGAGAATCGATGGTGAGTCCCTATGCTCCGGCGAATCGCATGACGTATAAATGCGATAGGGGATGGTTCTGATCGCCCTCGCATACTGATGATGAAGGTAGTCGTCTCGAATAGCCTCCGTTTCATTTGTCTCTGCCTGGCGTTTGCTGGCGCGGCTGCGGCGCAGACCGCGGCCAATCCCGCAGTGCCGATCGTCGCGGCGTTGCGTTCCCGGGAGTTCGACAGGGCACTTGAACTGCTGCAGCCCGCACTGAAAGCTGCACCGGGTAATCCGCAGCTACTGGCATTTCAAGGGCTGGCATATTCGGGTAAAGGGGATGGAAAGGCTGCTCTCCGTTCGTATCAAAGCGCGCTGAAAATTAATCCCGACTACCTTCCTGCTCTCGAGGGTGCGGCACAAATCCAATACAACGCCGGTGATGTTTCTGCAATCCCGCTTCTGCAACGCATTTTGCGTTTACATCCTGAGGAGCAAACGACGCACGCCATGTTGGCTGTGCTCGCTTACAAGAAACGAGACTGTGCGACCGCCGTGCAACATTTTGAACAGAGCGGCTCCCTCGTCGACTCGCAGCCGGGCGCGTTGCAGGACTATGGCGCATGCCTGATGGAGCAGAAGCAGACCGACAAGGCGATTCCAGTTTTTCGAAAGATAGCGGAGTCCCATCCTGACGATCCACGCGCGGTGCGCAGCCTGGCGGCTGTTCAGTTGGAGGCGGGAAATCCAAAGGAAGCGCTTGCGACATTGCAGCCGTTGATGACGGCCGCCGAACCCGATTCGAATACGCTGCAGCTTGCGGCCGCCGCTTACGAAGCCGACCAGGATACTCCCAATGCGGTGAAGGTTCTGCGCGACGCCATCGTCAAGAGCCCGCGGGACACGGCTCTCTATGTGGATTTTGCGAACATAGCATTGAGCCATCAGTCGTTCCAGGCTGGAATCGAAATGGTGAACGCGGGCCTAACACTCCAACCCGAAGCGGCAGAGCTTTATCTCGCGCGTGGAGTTTTGTACGTGCAGATGGCGGAGTTCGACAAGGCGGACGCCGATTTCGCAAAGGCAGAGAAGTTGGATCCGCGACAGTCTTTGAGCGCGGCGGCGCAAGGGATGGTGGCGGAAGAGAAGAATCAAAACAATCCAGATCAAGCGCTGGCAACGGTCCGGTCGAAACTGGCCAAAAGGCCGACAGATCCATTTCTCTGGTATCTGCAGGCAGCAATTCTCGCGCAGAAGGCGCCGGCAACAGGAAGCGCCGAGTTTCAACAAGCTTTGCAGTCCGGAAAAAAGGCGATTACTTTGCAGCCTTCGCTGGTTGCTGCTCATAACGTATTGGCTAAGCTGTACCTGCAAAGCGGCCAGACAGCGCTTGCGGTGGAACAGTGCAGGCTCGCTTTAAAGGACAGTCCGAACGACCAGACTGCCCTTTATCATCTGGTATTGGCGCTTCGCAAAACGAACGACAAGCATGAGATACCAGCGCTCTTGAAACGGTTGGCAAAAGCGCGCCAGGACGCGGCGAAGGACGAGGCGGATCGCAACCGGTACAAGCTTATGGTTCAACCGGATCCTGGCTCGGAGTAGTTGGTTGGAAAATTCGGCAAGACGAAAACATTTACTTCACCCGTTACTTTCGATGCGCAGTCAAAGGGCCCAGTCATGACGATTACCCGCCGCTCTTTTGTGTTGCTCTCGTTGTGCTCGGCAGCGCAGGGAGTGTTCGCCCAGCAGCAAGGCATTGCCTCCCGCGACGTACAAGCGCAGGCCAAGCCGGCTCCATCAGGACGCCCGTTCCATGCGCATTTCACCGATGTCGCCAAGCAAGCGGGACTGCATGCTCCGGTCATTTACGGAGGCATTGAGTCGAAGAAATACATCATGGAAGCGAACGGGTGCGGCTGCGCCTTCATTGACTACGACAATGACGGGTGGATGGATGTCTTTCTGCTTTCGGGAACTCGATTGGAAGGCGATCCGCCCGAGGCAACCAACCGTCTTTATAAAAACAATCGTGACGGAACATTTACGGACGTGACCGAGAAGGCGGGGTTGCACGCCGCCGGCTGGGCGAATGGCGTCTGTGTGGGCGATTACAACAATGACGGTTTCGACGACATCTTCTGCACCTACTTCGGACAGAACAGGCTGTATCGCAATAATGGCGATGGAACATTTACGGATGTCACAAAACAAGCTGGGTTGATCGAGACCGGGCCGTCCCGGTGGGGCGCGGGATGCGCGTTTCTTGATTACAACCGCGATGGGCATCTTGATCTGTTCGTCTCCAACTACATCCGATTCTCTTTTGAACACGCTCCCGCGCCGGGAGAGACCTCGACCTGCAACTGGAAGGGAATCCCGGTGAATTGTGGACCGCGCGGCCTTCCTACGGGGCGCCATTCTCTGTACCGCAACAATGGCGATGGAACGTTTACCGATGTCACGAAACAGGCGGGCATTGCCGGGGCGATCGAAAGCTACGGAATGACTGTGGTGGCGGCTGACTTTGATGAGGATGGTTGGCCGGATATCTTCGTGGCATGCGATTCCACTCCTAGCCTGCTGTTCATGAACAATCACGATGGGACCTTTCGCGAAGAGGGCGTCATGCGCGGGGTTGCGCTCAGCGACGATGGCATGGAACAGGCGGGTATGGGAGTCGGCATCGGCGACTACAACCTCGACGGGCATCTCGATCTCTTTAAGACGCACTTCATTGGAGATACAAGCGGCTTCTATCGAAATGACGGGAAGGGGAATTTCGATGAAGTTACGCGCCTAGCCAAGGTGGGGGTTGAAACACGGTTCACCAGTTGGGGCGCAGGTATGGTGGACTTGGACAACGACGGCTCTCCCGATGTGTTCTTTGTTACCGGCAGTGTGTATCCGGAGGTCGAGAAAAAACTTCCGCAATATCCGTACAAGACGCAACGAGTTTTGTTCCGCAACCTGGGGAACGGAACATTCGAGGAGTTAGATTCGCAGGCCGGAACAGGAATCTCCGACCGTCATAGCAGCCGCGGATGCGCTTTTGGGGATTTCGACAATGACGGCGACATGGACATCCTCATCGTAAACATGAACGAACCGCCGTCGCTGCTAAGGAATGACATAACAGGGAAACAAAATTGGTTGAAGATCAAACTTGAGGGAGTGAAGTCGAATCGCAGTGCGATCGGGGCGCGGGTCCTCGTTCACTACGGCGGAAAGGTGCAGGCGCAGGCGGTGCTCAGCCAGTCGAGTTACTACTCATGCAACGATTCGCGGCTGCATTTTGGTTTAGGAGCCTCCGCGCTGGCGGATGTCGACGTTTACTGGCCGAACGGACTGCACGAACAGCTCAAAAAAATCTCGGCGAATCAGCTCATCACCATACGAGAGGGAATCGGGATCGTGAAGAATAAAGGTTGGTCGTAGAGCGATGAATCGCTAACAAGAACGTCGTCTGACTTTCGTGTTTTAGCGCTGCTCTTATCGATTGCAGCGCCTCCGGCAAAAAACTTCTTGACAGCCCAAGTCGATAGTATTTATACATTATCCGCTATCCCAGTAAACGTTTTCTCAGATAATTGCTTCTGCGCCGTCGTTTCCCAAGCGCACGACGCCTTGATAGGAGGCACCCATGCCAGGACGCATGCCGTTTCGTCGTTTGATCTTCTCCCTCTCGATCGTTCTGTTTGTTGCCAGCGCAGCATTTGCCCAGTTCAACGCCAGCATCCAGGGCGTCGTCACCGATCAAAGTTCGGCAGGAGTTCCAAAGGCCACAATCCAACTGGTGAACGTTGAAACCGGCGTGATGACGGCTACCACCAGCGACGAAGCGGGAAACTATCGCTTCGTGAGCCTGCTTCCCGGCAAATACAAGATCACCGTCGAGTCGCCGAATTTCTCCAAAGGTGAAGCCAACGTCACGCTTCTGACCGAACAAAACCTGGATGTCCCGATCTCGTTGAAGGTCGGTTCCGCATCGGAGACGGTGAACGTCACCACGGAAGCGCCTGTCGTGGATGTGGCCGACAGCCGCACTCAACTCACGCTGGAGAATCAGGAAGTCGCGCAACTGCCGGTCCCCGGTCGAAATCTTGTGACGCTGGTGACCCTGGCGCCGGGAGTGTCGGGACTGGGCACGGGCGCTCTTGCGGGGACGCCGGGAGCCGGCGCGGACAATTTCTCGACAGAAGAGTCGGTCGACCTGAGCGCGAATGGCCAAGGATCGGACAACAATCAATACATTATTGACGGCCTCGACGTAACCAGCGGAATTCGCCAAGGCGTATTGAACCTGACTCCCACTCCGGATTCGATCCAGGAAACGAGTATTCAGGTCAACACTTTTTCCAGCGAGTACAGCCGCGGAGCCGGAGTTCAGACTTCGTTTACTACACGATCGGGAACGAACCAGTTTCACGGCTCGGCTGCCGACTATTTCAATTATCAGAAAATGTTCGCCAAGCAGTACTTCGCAGGGCTGCCTTATAAACCATTTCACGCAAACGATTTCTCATTTGCGGTTGGAGGCCCCGTCGTTCCCCATCACTTGTTCTTCTATTTCGCGGCGGAGCCACGTCGCGGCTCGAATGCGGCAGGCTCGCAGATCACCTTCGCCGCACCTGAGTTTCTCGCTTTCACGCAGGCGACTCCATCGTTAGCTGGAACGGTTGGAACACACATTCTCAATACTTATCTACCGGTGGGCCTTTCGGGCGTGACCGTGAACCAGACGACTACCGATGTTTTTGGTACCGGTGCCAATGGTTGCAATACGGCGGCCACGGTGTTCATCCCGTGCGACATGCCTTTCACCGACATCGGGTCCTTCGGAGCGACGGCTGTCCGCAACGGAACTCAATACTTCGGACGCCTGGATACCGCATTCGCTAACGATCGCGTATATGTAAGTCTGTACCGCACTCTGCTCACGAGTGGCGCGCCGTCCGCCTCGCCACAGTTTTCGAGTTTGAATCCCACGTGGCAAGTGGCAGGGCAGGCTTCATGGACGCACTCGTTCTCCCCCACCACTCTCAACGACGCAAGCGCGGGCGTAAGCCGCGTTGAAGGCAATCTGGCGACCGGCGCCAAGGACTACACCGTTCCCAATATCGGAGCCGGCATCAGTCAGCAGCTCGGCGCGGGATTCGCCCAGGGCGATTTCATCCAGCACAACTATCACTGGCGCGATGTGCTCACGCACATTAAAGGCGCGCATACGCTGAAGTTCGGATATGAAGGCTGGTATGGCGACGACGTGGAAAACTTCCAGGGTCCGTGGGCGACGCCATTCTTCGGCTTCAACAACATCCTCGCCTTGGCGCAGGACGCTCCCAACTTCGAGAATGGCGTCTTTTACAATCCGGCGACCGGGCAGCAGCAGCTGGCTGGATGGGACGCTGCCTCCAGAACATTCGGACTTTTCGTCGAAGATACTTGGAAGGCCAGAAAAAATCTGACGCTAACGTTGGGTCTGCGCTTCGACGACAGCGGAAATCCTTATTCGAAGAACGACACAACCGTTTTTGGAAATTTCTACCTCGGCACGGGATCGACTCAGGAAGAGCGGGTTGCGAACGGCGCTGCTAAGGCGAGCCACAACGCTCTTCTGCACCCGGTGACCAACCTTTGGAGTCCGCGCATCGGCTTCGCGTGGGATCCAACCAGCAAGGGTGACTGGGTGGTCCGCGGCGGTTTCGGGATCTACAACAACTGGCTGACGTCCGCCAACGTGCAAGAGGAATTCCGCGGCAGTCCTCCGGGACTTGTGAATCCGACATTCGTAGCCGGCGGGACTGCGACCTCGCAAGCGCCAATCTTTGTGCAAGGCACCGGCGACAAACCGCCGTTTGGCTTCACTTTCCCAACGTTCCAGGGCGGCCTTAATGCCCAGGGAGGCGTCGTCGGAGCCAACTTCGGAATCGGCGCGATCAATCCGAACCTGAGATCTCCGCGGGCGGACGTCTGGTCGCTAGGGGTGGAACGAAAGCTGACGAATGTGTTCGCCGCCAGCGTGGGCTACTCGGGATCGCATACTTATGACATCGTCAGTGCTGGGAACAATACGGGAGGAGTCTCCTACGGTGTCGACATTAACGTCCTCAACAACTCCTACATTCTGAATAACAACAGTCCTTCCACAGGCGCGCTGCAGCGACCGAACACCAGCTTTGGTTCGATTGCGTATGCTGCTAACGACCGATACGGAAATTATGAGGGCGTTTTCTTTGACCTCAAGGGTCGATTCGCCCGTGGATTTATCGACGCGTCGTACACGCACTCCAAGTCCCAGGATGACGCTGGAGCGTATCCAACCCCGTTCAACCCGCAGGCCTACTATGGGCCGTCGGCTTGGGATGTCCCCAATCGTTTCTCTCTGAGCTTTAACTACTCGCTCAAGGGGCTGAACAATGGTGCGGGTCTCGTCGGCCATGTCACCGGAGGATGGGGTATCAGCGGCACGAGTATCTATCAATCCGGCGAGCCCCTCACAGTAGGAGCGTTCAACTCTTACCAGCCGATCTGCGCAAATGCCGGAACCTGCCCGGCCGCGGGGAATCCGGCAATTGGATATGCGCCATCCAGCGGCGACTACAACGCCGACGGCGTGAATCTCGACTATCCGGATGCCGTGGCTTACCAGCAATCGACGTCGCGTTCTGCGTTCTTGAACGGTTCGATCCCGGTGGCCAACTTCGCGATCCCCACGTTCGGTGGAGAGGGGAACGAGAAGGTAGGACGCTTCCGCCAACCGAACTTCGCGGAGACGGATGTCAACATTTACAAAGACACCCGCATTACCGAACGAGTGAACTTCGAAGTGAGGTTTGAGTTCTTCAACGTATTCAACCGGGCGAACCTGTTGAATGTTGACACCAATTGGACGGACGGTGGCTTCGGCAAAGCCACGGGATCGCATCTGCCCAGATGGTGGCAAATCGGAGGAAAGATTTCGTTCTAGTTCGATGGCCAACCAGCCACGAAGCCGGCGCTCCCAAAAAGGGCGTCGGCTTTTTCTTTGCTGGACGTCGGAAGATGAAGGTGTGACGTATAACTGAAGCTGACCTATGTGCGCGATGAAGCGAGTGGCAAAATGTGCGATTGGAAGACTCTGGTTTCTTTTCGCGGTTTGTCTTCTGGTTGCCTCGCTCGGACATGCCTCCGCGCAAACGTCCAGTGACATTGCCGGCCGCGTCAACGATGCGCTACAGCGCCACGATTTCCATGGCGCGCTGCAATTGTTGCAGCCCGTGCTTCGATCCTCACCAGGCAATGCTCAGCTATGGGCAATGCAGGGCTCTGCCTACGCGGGTGAAGGCCGGAAGGCGGAGGCGCTCGCGTCGTTTCATCATGCGCTGCAGATCAATCCCAATTTTGTGCCGGCGCTCCGAGGACAGGCGCAGATTCAGTACGAGGCCGGAAATGCAGCGGCGATCCCGGTACTGAAGCAGTTGCTGCAAGTGCAGCCTGCGGATCAAACCGCTCATGCCATGTTAGCCGTGCTCGACTACCAGCAGGGAAACTGCGGGGATGCTGTTATTCATTTTGAAAAAGCCGGCAAGCTTCTGGAGGAGCGTGTTGAAGCGCTCCACGCCGAGGCCGTGTGTTTGGTACGGCTCAAGAAATTCGAGCATGCCGCGGCGGTGTTCGAACGTGCTCTCGCTCTTCAACCCGATGACGGTCGGGAGCGTCAGTTGCTGGCCGCCATCCAACTGATGGCCAAACAACCGCAAGTTGCAATCGGGACGCTTGAGCCCCTCCTGAAAGGGGAGCATCCCGATGTGTCCGCCCTTGAACTTGCCTCCGCCGCATATGAAGGCGCACACGACACCGACCATGCGGTTGAGGTTTTACGGCAGGCAATCCTGCTGCAGCCCGACAACGTAAACCTTTATCTCGACTTCGCCAACTTGTCGTCCGTTCATCAGTCGTTTCAAGTTGGTATCAACGTCGTCAACGATGGATTGAATCAACAGCCCAAGGCTGCACCGCTCTATTTTGCGAGAGGCATTCTCTATGTCCAACTCGGGCAATATGACAAAGCGCAGGCGGACTTTGAGAATGCGTACTCATTGGATCCGAACCAGTCGTTGAGCATCGCTGCGCAGGGCTTGGCGGCGGTGCAACAAAATAATCTCGACCAGGCGCTTGCGGGAGTGCAGGAGAAGCTGGCCCACAAGCCGGACGATCCAATTTTGTTGTATATGCAAGCCGACGTTTTGGCTCGAAAGGGAACTGAGCCGGGCAGCCCGGAGTTCCAAACCGCGATGCGGTCGGCAAAGAAGGCTGTCGCGCTGCGTCCCGCGCTCGGTCCGGCGCGAGGCGTGTTGGCAAAGCTTTATCTTCAATCTGGGGACTATGCGCAGGCGACCCTGCAATGTAAGAAGGCCCTGGAAATCAATCCGCAAGATCAGACCGCGCTCTATCACCTGATCCAAGCGCAGCGGAAGAGTGGAAACACGAAGGAGCTGCCTGCGCTACTTCAGCGGCTCGCGCAGCTTCGCCAGGAGGCGAGCAGGGAAGAGCGCGAGCAATATCGCTACAAGCTTGTCGAAGGCGACGTCGCCGCCAAATAGCGCAATCGCTGGCGACGACGCCGCAAAAAGCTCCTACGACTTCAGAAGAACGTATGTGCTGTAACTTTCCTTGTCGATCGACATGAACGGTCGCATCGTTACGTTGCTGCCATCGGCCGAACTCGCGGTCCAGTCTCCCGTGGTGTTGTTCGTGGCCTTCGCTTTGAGCAGGGAGGGTTGGTCGAACGTCGGCTGAGATTCCGCGACGGCGAATAGCACAAGCGGTCCTTGCACGAGCGCCACCATGTTGGGATGGTTGGCGTCCACAGGCTCCAGTCGTAAGGGCATCGGCAGTTCGAGTTCGACACGGTCCCCTTCTTTCCATGTGCGGCGGATGGCGGCGAACGTACCCGGATCAACGGCCTCGGAAGCTTTCTTCCCGTTCACCGAGAGAACCGGATTCGGTCGAGCCCAGTTCGGAATGCGGACATAGAGGGTGTATTCCTTCGCCTGCGATCCCGACACTTGGATCTGAATTTTGTTGTCGAAGGGATACTTGGTCTCCTGCTTCAATCCATACTGCCCGTTCCCATCTTTCCACTTCAGGCTGGAAGGTGTGAAGAGATTGACGTAGACGCCATCTGCCGATCGCAAGTAAGTGCTGATGTGATAGTCGGCGGCGAGTTGCGGAAAGGTACCCGAACAGCACGGCCACTTCTGGTTGTACCAGGCTTTCTTGCCGGTGGCGGCGTAATCCGAATAGTAGAACGACGTTCCATCGGCCTGAATCGGCCATGCTCCGAGGATCGTGTTGTAAAGAACCCGCTCCATCGTGTCTCCATAGCGTGCATCTTTGGTGACGCGGAGCAGGTAGCGGGCAATCTTAAAGTGGCCGTAGACGCCGCACGGAGTCTCAAAGCTCGCGTGGGTCGTGGTAAGACTCGCTCCCAAGTGTCCCGTGCCCGGCTCGCCGAATGCTTCATTGGGACCCCAGCCGCCCGTAGCGAAACTCTGGTTCATCACCATGTCGAAGCCGTTCTTCGCAGCTCGCAGATGCTTCTCGCTGCCGAGCGTGATATATGCCTGCATCGCTGAACTGAAGGCGTTGACATGGCTGTATGCATGTTCATAAGGAAGAACGTTGTTGCCTTCGGACAGCGGGTTGAAGTAGGTGTCGTCTTCAAGGAATTTCTTTGCCATATCGCGATAGAGCGGCTTTCCGCTGCGTTGGTAGGCGAGGAAGAGGTTCTCGGGCAGCGTATAACTTTCATCCCACGTGTACGGAGTGTCCTTATGAGGTCGTGCACGCATTTCGGCGCGAGACAATGCCTTCTCGGGCAGGTAGGCCACAATCGATCGCGTCAGCCTTTCATGGATGTCCATGGCCATCGGATCGTGAGCGTACTCATGCGCGTCGATTAAGCCGCAGGAAAGCTTGTCATAGGTGTAGGCGGGCAGCCGGTAATCGACGAAGAATTTCGCCTTGGCATCGAGGGTCTCGCCGTAACCCTTCACCAGGCGATTGATTTTCGCGCGCGTCTCTTCCGATCCAGTGACCGCGTAGGCGCGGGCGAGGCCGGAGACATATTGTCCAAAGGTGTGGCCCGCAATGAAGCCATGAAAATCGTTGCCTTCGAGGCTGAAGCCGGTCAGATCGTACCAACCGCCCATATCTTCCCCGGGCGCCGGCAAGCCGGCTACCTGACGGTAGACCTTGAGCATGCGATCGTCGTCGAGGTGCAGGAAGCGTTCATGGTTCTCTTCGAACTGACGCTTCATCGGTCCGCCGAGTAGCTGAACGTCGGAGTATGCGAATGTTGTGAGCGGAGTGGAAATGGCGACCAATCCCGGATCGGAGGCGGCCCACGCGGGAAGAACCGACGCAGCGTAGACGCCTGCGGCACTGGCACTTGTTGCTTTTAAGAATGTCCGACGATTAAGAAAGGATGCCATGGGTTAGCTCCCTGATACGAGAAATCGTTTACTAGGCAAGAGGGTATGAGCCTGCTCTCCGTTTGTCAATGATCCTGTATGCAGTGCTGAACCAAAACGGGAGCGGCTGATTCTATGAGCGGCTGTGCTTCTTCCACGATGCCAACGGGGCGGCGCCTGGAACTAAGCGGGTAGATTCGCGAAGCACCAGCTGAGTCCTCAGCACATACTCGGTACCGGTTGGCGAAGGTGTGTCCCTCTGGACCTCAGCGAGCAACGCATTAAATGCCAGCCGCGCAAGTTCGGCCTGGGACATCTGCACCGTTGTGAGAGCGGGAAGCACGAATTGAGCGAGGCGAATATCGTCAAAGCCAATCACCGAAAGGTCATTGGGAATTTTAATTCCAACCTCATAGGCCTTTCTCATCACGCCCATGGCGGTCATATCGTTGGAGCACAGAACCGCTGTCGGACGGTTCGATCCAGTGAGCAGCTTCGCGGAAGCTGCAATCCCGCCTTCAATGGTGTGCGTTCCTTCCACGATCAGCGTGGGATCGACCGTAAGTCCGATCTCACCCATTGAACTGAGAAACGCGTGTTTACGCGCCTCTGCGGATTTCAGGTTCAAGGGACCGGAAATGAAAGCGATCTTCTGATGGCGAAGGGCCGCCAGATGCTGCACGGCTTGGCGAATCCCGTGAAGATAATCAATCCGAATATTGCTGACGCGAGGGCGGGACGGACCGACGTCGACGAAAACGAGCGGAACTTTTCGCAGTTTTAAGTCTTCGAGCAAGACCTCTTCCATGCCGAAGGTCACGATGGCAACGCCCTCGACACGACGCTCGATCATGCGGCGCACCGCGGTCTCCATGTGCGTGGGATCGTTACCGGTCGAAGTCAGCATAATCTCGTAGTGGTGCTGAACGGCGATCCGTTCGAAGACCTGGACAATTTCGGGGAAAAAGGGATTGGTAATATCAGAAATGATCAGACCGAAGATGCGGCTTCGCCCTGACACCAGAGCGCGGGCCTGCGTGTTTGGGTAATAGCCCAGTTCATCGATGACATTCCAGACGCGTTTTGCGAGCTGGGCATTCACCGTAGGAATGCGATTGATGGTCCGAGAGACGGTCGCGGTCGAGACCCGTGCGCGCTTTGCGATTTCGCGAATATCCATGGTGGTGGCGACGGACTGAGGATCCAGCCCAAAAGGACAAACGATCATACCAAACTGTCTTTTCCGGATTGGACGGCAGGCGTATAATTCAGCAAACGTTTACTGGCTGCTCGAAAGGCAATGTAGCGTTGCTCCCAGGTGAAAACAAACCATGCTGCCGTTACATTGCGCGTATGTCCCAGCTTTGCCGGCGTTCCGGAATGACTGTAGTGAAGAAAGGTCCGAATGATTGATCTGTCGAATCTCGAAGCGTGGTTTGTAACCGGAAGCCAGCACCTCTACGGTCCGGAAACTCTCAAGAAAGTGGAGCAGCACGCCAATGCGATCGCGCGCGCGTTGGGGGCATCGTCGGAAATGCCGGTAAAGATTGTCGCGAAGCCGGTGATGACGAACACCGAAGCGATACAGAGTTTGTGCCAGGAGGCGAACAGTTCTAAGACTTGTGTTGGCCTGATCGGATGGATGCACACTTTTTCGCCCGCTCGCATGTGGATCGCTGGCCTCCAGTGTCTCGCCAGGCCATTGCTTCATCTGCATACGCAATTCAATGAGGAACTGCCTTGGTCCACGATCGATATGGATTTCATGAACCTGAACCAGGCTGCGCATGGCGATCGTGAATTCGGGTTTATCGGCGCGCGCATGCGTCTTGGAAGAAAAATTGTTGTTGGCCATTGGCAGGATGGAGAGGCTCATGCGGAAATCGGCACGTGGCTGCGCGCCGCCTGTGCCTGGCGCGACTCCCAGCAACTGAAGGTCGCCCGCCTTGGGGACAACATGCGAAACGTGGCCGTCACCGAGGGCAATAAAGTAAGCGCCCAGATTAAGCTGGGATACACCGTCAACGGGTACGGCGTTGGAGATTTGGTGAAGCACGTCAACGCCGCCTCAGACGGCGACGTCAAGAAACTCACCGCGGAATATGAAAAGACTTATACCGTTGCCGCGCCTCTTCGTAAGGGTGGAGCGAAATACCAATCGCTTGTCGATGCGGCGAAGATTGAGATCGGGCTGCGACAGTTCCTAGAAGAAACGGGTGCCAATGCTTTTACGGACACCTTCGAAGACCTACACGGCCTGGCCCAACTCCCAGGGATTGCCGTGCAACGGCTGATGGCGGACGGTTACGGCTTCGGGGCTGAAGGCGACTGGAAGACGGCTGCGGTGGTTCGCGCGGCGAAGGTCATGAGCCACGGCCTCAAGGGTGGCGCTTCTTTTATGGAGGATTACACCTACCACCTCAAGGGTGAGCAGCAAGTTCTCGGGGCACACATGCTCGAGGTCTGCCCATCCATCGCGGATGCGAAGCCGATCGCGGGAATTCATCCTCTTTCGATCGGTGGGAAGGCAGATCCGGTACGACTTGTGTTCACAGCCGCAACGGGACGGGCCACGAATGCGTCCGTGGTGGATGTGGGCAGCCGCTTTCGTCTGATCGTAAACGAAGTCAATGTGATCAAGCCCAAGCAGCCACTGCCAAAATTACCGGTCGCGCGGGCGCTCTGGATTCCTGAGCCGAACCTGAAAGTTGCGGCGACCGCTTGGATTCACGCTGGGGGTGCCCATCACACCGCCTTAAGTCGCGCCTTGACGCAGGAACACTGGGAGAATTTTGCGCAGATGGCTGGCATGGAGTTCCTGTTGATCGATGGCAAAACCGATGTAGCGAGTTTTGTAAAAGAACTTCGATGGAATGACGCTGCCTATCACATGACGAATGGATACTGAGCATCTTGACGAGACCGCGAGTAAAGCAAATCTGTCGCGGTCTCTCCTCACACCTCAATCATGCCGTACCATCTAGTTTTGACGCCGCCTTTCAGCGTCCATAAACTACCTCGGCGTCCGTAAACCTGCGGACGCGAAGCGGCCATGAATTCCAGAACGTATGACATCGCGATCATTGGTGCAGGCATTGTTGGAACAGCCTGCGCGGATGAACTTGCGCGCCGCGGACTGAGCGTATGCATTGTAGAGCGAGATACTGTTGGTGGTGGGGCAACCGCCGCAGGGATGGGGCATATCGTCGCGATGGACGATTCGGAGGCGCAATTCGCGTTGACGCGCTACTCCCAGCAACTCTGGCAGGAGTTGCGCCCTGAGTTGCCCGACGACGTTGAGTATGACCAGACCGGTACGATCTGGGTCGCAGCCGACGAAGAAGAGATGACCGAGGTGCGCCGCAAGCACGACTATTACGCGGCGCGAGGCGTGCCTGCAAGCATTCTGGATTCTCAGGAACTCAAACGGCTGGAACCGAATCTGCGCGAGGGTCTGGCGGGAGGCCTTCTTGTCCCCGAGGATGCGGTGCTTTATCCGCCCTGCGCCGCTCGGTTCCTGATGGAGCGAGCTCAGAAGCGCGGTGCCGATGTTCATCTCAGCAAATCGGCTGAGCCACTTGGGTCGGGGAAAATCCGCCTGTCGGGTGGAGCGGAAATTTCTGCGGGGATCACCGTGAATGCCACGGGCGCCTGGGCCGCTGAGTCGACTCCGGGCGTTGAGATCAAGAAGCGCAAGGGACATTTGGTAATCACCGATCGCTATCCAGGATTTCTGCGGCATCAATTGGTCGAACTTGGCTATCTGAAAAGCGCGCACTCGGTGAGCGCCGACTCCGTTGCGTTCAACGTCCAACCTCGGCGCACGGGTCAAATCCTGATCGGTTCCTCGCGCCAGTACGGGGATGAGAGCAAAGGTGTGGAGCACGGTATCCTGACGAAAATGCTCCTGCGCGCCCGCGAGTACATGCCGGGACTCGCATCACTGCTGACGATCAGAACATGGACGGGATTTCGCGCCGCCACTCCCGACAAGTTGCCGCTCATTGGACCGAGTCCGTGGGATGCGTCGGTGTATCTGGCGACAGGGCATGAGGGCCTGGGGATCACAACCTCGCTGGCAACCGCCAAGATACTCGCGGATCAGATCACCGGCTCTCAGCCGGCAATTCCGATTGAACCTTATCTACCGTCGCGGGTCGCCAAGGAATTCGCGCATGCCTGACGTTTCACTCACCGTGAATGGTAGACGAGTTTCCGTACCAACCGGCGGGACGGTTGCGGTCGCGATGCTGATTGCAGGTAACGAATGCCGGACCTCTGTGACTGGAGAAGCGCGCGGGCCATTGTGCGGTATGGGAATCTGCTTCGAGTGTCGGGTGACGATCAACGGCGTCTCGCATTGCCGAAGTTGCCAGATTTTGTGCGAGCCGGGTATGGAAGTGAGAAGCGATGGCTAGCGATCTGCGGCGGCCATTCGATGTACTGGTGATCGGCGCAGGTCCGGCAGGGATTGCGGCCGCCGTTTGTGCCGCACAAAGTGGTGCCAGCGTGGGACTGGCCGACGATAACGCAAACCATGGAGGCCAGATTTGGCGCGGAGTAGTGCAAGAACCAAGCGACGAGGCAGCGAAGTGGAGCGGATTGCTAAGGTCCTCGAGCGTCACGCAGTTATATGGCAAGAGAGTCTTCGATCAACTTGCTCCGGGAGTGCTTCTGGCGGAGGGAACTGATGGACCGTCGGAGCTTCGATATCGGAAATTGATTGTGGCGACCGGGGCACGAGAGCGGTTCCTGCCATTTCCGGGTTGGACGCTGCCAAATGTGATGGGCGCCGGAGGGCTCCAGGCTTTGGTGAAGTCCGGTCTGCCAATTCGCAGGGCGCGGGTCGTTGTCACTGGCACGGGTCCACTTTTGTTGGCGGTGGCGGCCTATCTGCGCAAGCATGGCGCGGAGATTCCGATCATTTGTGAGCAGACGTCTTTGACGCGACTTGCACGATTTTCGGTTGCGCTCATGCGGCAGCCGGAGAAGATCGGGCAAGCGATGCAACTTCGCCGAGAACTCGCAGGAATTCCTTTCGCGGCGAATAGTTGGCCGATCGGGGCGAGTGGCAAGTCGAAGGTCGAAAGCGTCGCCATTTCGCACAGCGGCAAGTCCGAAACGATCGCATGTGACTATCTTGCCTGCGGCTTTCATCTGGTTCCAAACTTGGAGCTAACCCAATTGCTCGGGTGCAAGATTGAATCCGACCGAGTGAAGATCGATGAGTTTCAGGAAACAACGATGGAAGGCGTGTTCACCGCTGGAGAAACAACCGGCATCGCAGGCGTGGATTCTGCGATCGTCGAGGGACAGATTGCCGGTTTCGCTGCTGCGGGGCGCTTGGCCGATGCCAAAAAGTTATTTGCCAAACGCGACCGGGCGCAAGGCTTCGCTCGCATCCTCGATAAGACGTTCCGCCTGCGGCCGGAACTCAAGAGCCTTTCATCTCCGGAAACGCTTGTCTGCCGTTGCGAGGACGTTTCGTTTTCTCGGCTTCAGCGCCAAACTTCCTGGCGGTCGGCAAAGCTGCAAACGCGTTGCGGGATGGGTCCGTGCCAGGGTCGAATCTGTGGCCCCGCAACACAATTTCTTTTCGGCTGGACGCCTGACTCAGTTCGGCCTCCAATATTTCCCGCACGGGTTGAAAGTCTGACCGCCGCGGGAATCAACGAGCATGTGAGCGCAATAGTGCAAGGAGACTCAGCGTGAATTGGAACGGCGTGATGCCCGCGGTGACAACCTGTTTTAAAGCCGATCTCTCGGTGGACCATGTTTTTCTGGCCAAACACTGCCGCTGGCTTCTCGATAATGGCTGTACGGGTGTAATTGCGCTTGGATCGCTTGGAGAGGGCGCCACTCTTTCTTTCGACGAAAAGTTGCAGATCCTACGCACTATTGTCGGCGCTGTCGGAGGCCGCGCTCCAGTGGTATCGTCCATCTCCTCGCTCACTACCTCTGAAGCTGTCGCCTTGGCGAATGCCGCCACAGATCTCGGATGCGATGGCCTGATGGTGTTGCCTCCTTATGTGTATAAAGGAGGCTGGCGCGAGATGAAGGCTCATGTAGCGGCAATTTTCGCGAGTACGTCACTTCCGTGCATGCTCTACAACAATCCGATCGCGTATGGAACGGACTTTTTGCCGGAACAGATTCGGGAGCTGGCCGCCGAATATAAGAACTTAGAAGCCGTCAAGGAATCGAGCACGGATGTGCGAAGAGTATCGGCGATCCGCGAGATACTGGCAGATCGAATCGCGATATCGGTGGGCGTTGATGACGCGGTGCTCGAAGCCATTGGCGTCGGAGCAATGGGTTGGGTGGCTGGGCTAGCCAATGCTTTCCCGCGCGAGTCGGTGGAATTATTCAACCACGGTATTAAAGGCGAAACGGGAAAAGCGTTCGAGTTGTACAGGTGGTTCTTGCCATTGTTGCGCATGGACACGGTTCCAGATTTCGTACAACTCATCAAATTGGTGCAGTCTGAACTTGGCATTGGGAACGCGCGTGTCCGCGCACCTCGGCTGGAATTGGTGGGCAGGGAACTGGAGCAGGCGCGGAAAACTATCAGCGAGGCAGTGCGTTCGCGGCCGAAATCTGTCGCGAGTTCCGCATTGCCGATTGGAGAATGAATGTTGGCGTCTAAGTCGAAACTGGAGGGACGGTCGCTGATTGGATCTCGTCAAGGCAGCGGCGGAGACCGTGTCATATTCGCGACGAACCCGGCGACGGGTGAACGCATGGAGCCCGGCTTTATTTCGGCCACGCTCGAAGAAGTCGATCAGGCAGTCCGATTGGCATCCGCAGCGTTCGATTCTTACTGCCGCACTTCCGGACGGGAGCGTGGCGCATTGCTGCGCAAGATTGCGGAAAAAGTCGAGTCGATTGCCGCCGACATCGTTGAACGGGCCGGGCTGGAGACGGCTCTGCCGCAAGCCCGTCTGCAGGGAGAGATTGCTCGTACGTGCGGCCAATTGCGACTGTTCGCGCAAGTTGCGGAAGAGGGGTCATGGGTCAACGCGCGCATCGACCGCGCCGATCCCAACCGCAAGCCCGCGCCGAAGCCAGATATTCGCTCGATGCTGCGTCCTCTTGGGCCGGTGGTGATATTTGGAGCCAGCAATTTTCCTCTGGCATTTTCCGTTGCGGGAGGAGACACCGCGTCTGCGCTTGCTGCCGGCAACACGGTCGTGGTGAAAGCTCACAGCGCTCATCCAGGTACGAGTGAACTGGTGGGGCGAGCGATGCAGGAAAGCGTCAAGGAATGTGGCCTGCCTCAGGGAGTGTTCTCGCTGCTCTTTGATAGCGCCTCCGAAATCGGGGCTGCATTGGTGAAGCACCCACTCATCAAGGCCGGTGGTTTCACCGGATCGCGAATTGGCGGCCGGGCATTAATGGATTTGGCTGCCGCACGCCCGGAACCGATCCCTTTTTACGCGGAGATGAGCAGCACGAATCCGGTGTTCATTCTTCCCGGTGCACTGCGAGAGCGCTCTGAGGCAATTGCTGCAGGTCTGCATTCATCCTTTACGTTGGGCGCAGGGCAATTTTGCACCAAGCCGGGCATCGTTTTCTTTTCGGAAAGTTCCGATGCCGACAGATTCAAGGAGAAACTTCGACAATTGGTCGGTGGATCGTCGCAGTTCAATCTGCTGACCAAGAGCATTCATACGTCCTACGATTCGGCGGTCGACGCCCGCAAGCAAGACGCCGAGGTTCGACTGGTGGCCGAAGCCGCGAAGACGCCGGGGGACGCCGGTTTCGCGGTGAACGCAGCTCTGTTTGAAACCGGAGCGGCATCGTTTCTCAATTCTGATTTGCAGTCTGAAATTTTTGGCCCGACGACTCTCTTGGTGCAGCACTCTGATCGAGACCAGGCGCTCGCGATCGCGCGCTCACTCGAAGGCCACTTAACAGCCACGATTCATGGCACCGACGAGGATCTGCACGAGTTCGCCGATCTCATCGCGATTCTCGAAAACAAAGTTGGGCGGTTGGTATTCAATGGCTTCCCGACAGGAGTGGAGGTCACACACGCGATGGTTCATGGAGGCCCGTATCCAGCTACATCCGACGGTCGTTCCACCTCGGTTGGAAGCCAAGCGATTTTTCGTTTCGCTCGTCCTGTGTGTTATCAGGGATTTCCAGAGGTGGCATTGCCCGATGAATTGAAAGACGCAAACCCGCTGGGGATCTGGAGAATGATCGACGGGCAGATGGTTCGCCACTAGGCTAGCGACGCTTGTATAACGCAAACCTGTGGAACGGCAGCAAAGCTATTTCGAGGCGGTGTCGAGAAGAAGCTTGAGTCTTTGCGAGCGTGAGGGGTGCCGCAGTTTGCGCAGAGCCTTCGCCTCAATCTGCCGGATGCGCTCTCGGGTTACGTTGAATGAGCGCCCAACTTCTTCGAGAGTGTGTTCCGAACCGTCGTCCATCCCAAAACGCATGCGCAGAATTTTCTCCTCGCGGGGCGTCAGCGTTCGGAGCACGCGTTCCGTCTGTTCTTTCAGATTCCCAGTGATCGCGGACTCTGCGGGCGAAACGTTGGAGCGGTCTTCGATCAGATCTCCAAGGTGCGAGCCACCGTCATCGCCAATCGGAGTTTCGAGAGAAACCGGCACGCGCATGATCTTCAACACTCGGCGAACCTTACCCTCAGGAATGTCCATCTGCTTGGCGATCTCGGCAGAGGACGGCTCATGGCCGAGGGATTGGACCAGTTGCCGCGACACTCGCAAAACTTTGTTCACGATCTCAATCATGTGAACTGGCAGCCGGATGGTGCGTGCCTGATCGGCGATTGCGCGGCTGATTGCCTGGCGGATCCACCAGGTTGCGTACGTTGAGAACTTGTAGCCGCGGCGATACTCGAATTTATCGACCGCCTTCATCAGGCCGACGTTACCTTCCTGAATCAGGTCGAGAAACTGCAGGCCGCGGTTGGCATATTTTTTTGCAATGGAGACAACGAGACGCAGGTTGGCTTCGATGAGCTCGTGCTTGGCTTGCTCAGCGTCCATTTCTCCCTGAATGATTGCCCGCTGCGTACGGCGGAGATCGGCGAGACTTGTACCGGCTGCCGTCTCCAGTTTTTCCATCTCCGCCCGAAGTTCCCGCTGCCGGGCTCGCCCCAGTTTTTTCTGTTCGTCGCTGCGTGTGGTGGCAAGCTTTTTTTCCAGCGTGCTTAGTTCGCGGTCGATGACACGCATGCCGTCGACAGCTTTGTTCACACGATCTGTTAAGCGCTTGCGCTCCGCATGACTGAACCCGAGCGTGCGAATGATCAGGGAACTGTGGACAATCTCGCGGCCTAACTGGAATTGCCGCTTGCGAGACTCGCGGACTTTTTGACTCGTGGACGGGCTGGTGAGCTTCGCTTCCAACTGGCGGGCACGTTTGTAGTGTTGCCGCGCTTTATCAATCTGGCGGGTGAGTTCCTGGGCATGATGCTTGAGAATTGCTTCGGTGATCTCTTCGTCGTCGATGACCACGATCTCGCTGATGGAACGAAGACCGGTTTTTAAATCGTCGGCAATCGCAAAAACTTCTCGTACCACGATGGGCGACCGCGAGAGAGCCTTGAGCGTCATCAGTTTGCCCCGCTCGATGCGCTTGGCGATCGTGACTTCGCCTTCACGGGTCAACAGGTGCGAGGCGCCCATTTCGCGCAGGTAAACGCGCACCGGATCGCTCGCCCGGTCGGGAACTGCAGGCGTTACCGTGAGATCGATCTTCTCGGAGTTCGCAATCTTCTCAATCAGGCGCGAGTCTGCCAGCGCGGGTTCGTGTTCGAGCAGATCAAGGCCTCGCGAGCCGGCAACATTCACCAACTCGTCCGCGTCCTGTTGGAAGGGCAGTTCGTCTGTAATCAGGAGATTTCTCCTTGGCGAGCCAATCTGGTGCGGGTTGCAGTCAATCGTTTGCCATCGGCGCTCGGGGCCAGTCTGTCAGAGCCTCCTGCGCGGCGTCGTCGCTATTCTATCTTTGAGGTTCGGGCCACGGAGCGGTTGGAGACTTGGTATCTTCGAGCGCCTTCGATTCTCGATTTTCCAATTCCGCCTGGCGCCGGTGAGTAGCTTCCGTGGGATCGGTTCCGACCTTCATGTCGGTCTTCTCGATGAAGTAGCGCCAGCCTTCGTGGCGATCGGGCGACGGCTGCGATGCTTCCAAATCTTTCAATCCTGACTCTGCATTCTGCTTGCCGCGTACCACTTCAACAACGCCTGCGGACTGATAGGTCCGAACATTATGTCGAATGATTGCGTAGGAAGCGCTGAGTTCGTCGCGTGTCAGAGAGAGTCCAGTCACCGCTTTGCCAAAAACGGAAAACTCAGGCGGTGCGAGTGTGAAAGGTTGTTGTGTCGGCCTCAGGGCACAAACTTTGCCACCGAGCCATGTTTCAAAAGCCGCCAGAAAACCGAAAAGGCGATCTCTCGATAGAAATCGCCTTCTCGCAAGATTCGCTGGCTTAGATCGCCTGCACGTTCTCAGCCTGTAAGCCCTTGGGCCCTTTGGTCACGTTGAACTGCACGGTCTGGCCTTCTTGAAGGCTCTTAAATCCGCCCGCTTGGATAGCGGAGAAGTGTACAAAAACATCCTCGCCACTCTGGCGGCTGATGAATCCGTAGCCCTTGGCGTCGTTGAACCACTTTACTGTTCCTTGTTCCATATACTTGATTTGTTTCCTTGTCGTGTAGTTACGCTGGAGGGAGTCGGAAGAAATTACGCAGGGTACTTGCTGTTGAGGCGAGGGCTGCTCACGACCGATTCGGTCTAACGCACAGAAACATCCTACGTGGATTAAAGCCAATTAGCAAGCGCATTTACACCGCCAGCAATTTCATCCCGTGCGAATGGGCTCGTTTTGCGGCGATCGGATCGAGCGCGCAGTAGTGCCTTAAACAGCGTATACTTGGTGTAACTTAACCTCGAAGACAGTTCACCAGATTATCGTGCGCCTTCGCGATTGAGCGGCCGGGAGGCGACATCGGTTCTCGTTGCCTGCCATTGGAATGAAAGCGCTCGAACTTCACCGAAGTGGGACAGCAACTGTCCCAGATCGAGCGCCTCACGCAACATGCGAAAGGAAAGCAATGAAGAATCTGTATGTCGGCAATCTGCCCCATAGCAGCACCGAAGCAGAACTCAGGAACGCATTTGAGGTTCACGGAGCGGTGGAGAAGGTCAGCTTGGTCACCGATCGGGATACTGGACGTTCCCGCGGCTTTGGTTTCGTGGAGATGACGAATGCGAACGAAGCCGACAAGGCGATCGCGGCCTTGCACGGCACTGACCTCGGTGGCCGCACGTTGACTGTAAACGAGGCTAAGCCGAAAACGGATCGGCCAAAAAGCGGCGGTCAGCGATTCGGAGGCGGCGGTCAGCGGTCCGGAGGCGGTGGTGGCGGTAGCCGCGATGACTATCACGGACATGCGCGCCAGCCAAAGGAACCGCGCTGGTAGGCGTTGTTGAAACGCTCGCTGGTTTGACTTTGTCGTTTTCAAGGCCGGCCATAAAAACAAATCACATCGGGAGATAGGTATGCCACGAGGACGATCTACTTTCACGAAGCGGCAAAAAGAACAGGCCAGACAACAAAAACAGCGCGATAAGGCTGAGCGCAAGGTCCAGCGGAAATCGGAAGACAAACCCGAAGTCAGCCCTGAGGACGAGATGGCGGAACTACGCGAGCACGCCGCGGCCCAGGCTGCAATGTTCCAGATGGGGTCGGATCAACCTATCGTCGTCGAATCGTCATTGTTTTCGAAGAAGTCCGACGAATAGCGGCTGTTTCTTTCGCTAGCAACATTCAAATCTTTGAACTACCTAGCTCCCCTCGCAGTCTTCGGCTTGATCAGATTGCGAGCGGGGGCTTCGTTTTTTCCAGCGCATCCTTCGTCCGAGCGTTCGCGGCGGCCTAGAATTTCGATAAAATTAACGCCTTGCCGCCCTCCATTCTCGACAATCTCGTCGTTGTTCTTGTGCGTTCGCGCAATCCCTTAAACATTGGCGCTGTCGCTCGCGCCATGACTAACTTTGGACCCCATCGGCTCAGGGTCGTGAATCCCTACAAGCTTGCCTTTCGAGACGCCCGCTCGGCGGTAGGAGCTGCGGATGTACTTCAGCACGCCGAGGAATTTACGTCGGTGGCGGAAGCAGTCGCCGATTGTTCTCTGGTGGTAGGAACAACCGCGGTGCGAGAACGCTCGCTGAATCAGGAATTGCGCCAGCTCGATCAAGAAACGGGGAGCTTAATAAGATCAAGTCTGTCGAACACCCGCGCTGCAATTTTGTTTGGATCGGAAAAGACGGGTCTGTCGAACGACGACTTCAGTCATTGCCACTGGCTCTTGAACATTCCCACGCGACAGGAAAATATCTCGATGAATCTCGGGCAGTCCGTGGCTGTGTGTCTATACGAACTTGCTAGAGGCTCCAATATCAAACCGATTGATCTTAATCCGACTGATGTGAACCAGGCAGAGCCTGCCACTGCCGAGCAGACTCAGATGGTCACTGAAAATCTTTTTGACGCGTTAAAGATCAGCGGATATGTGAAGCCCGGCACAGGGGCGATGTTCGAGAAGAAAACTCGGCAACTGATTTTGCGCTTCAAAATGGAAGCCTACGATGCCAAGCTGTTCATGGGCATGCTTCGGCAGATTTTGTGGAAGCTGCGGCTGACACCGAAAGAATGACTCGCTGATGCCCGTGAACTAGGGAGTTACGCGTTGCGCCGAGGCTTGCGTCCCGCTTCGCTTGAACCGGAACTCCACAACCCATGAACTCGGCGAAGGTTTTCCGTCGGCTTCTGGAGGAGTGAACTCCCACTCCTTCGCCGCCATCAATGCTTTTCCTGCGAAAAACCTGCTGGGACCGGCGGACTTCAGGTGCGCATCGGTGACTTTTCCGGCGGCATCTGCGTCGACATTTACCGTGACCTTGATGGTCCCAGAGATTGTGCCGCGCGATCCGCGCGAAATATCCGGAAGCACTTGATGTCGCACCGAGCCCGGCGCGGTCGCCTCCACCAAAGAATTCTTTGCTGACTCGGGCTTCGAGGGCTGGGGGCGGGTTGCGGGCGAGCGGGGCGTCTCTGCCTGCTGAACGGGAGTCTGTTGCACGGGAGCGCTCTGAGTCTTGTTCGAACCTTCCGACGATGATCCCCAATGCCAAATGGCCCAGGCAATGGCCACCACGAGGAGGGCAGCGAGAGGAATTACGAATCTCCACTTGCCGCGCTCTTCGTCCACAGGGAGGGGCGTGACCGATGTGATTTGGGTTGGTGCCGGCGCGGGCCTGCCTGCAGGTTGAAGCCGCGCCTGTAATTCGGGCAAGGTGCATCTCTTTTTGGGATCAATGTGGAGACACTCTCGCGAGATGGTCCGGAATGGCTCAGGAATCGTTTCAGCAATATTCGGATCGGCTTCCGCGGGGCCGGTGCCAGGCACATTCTGCGTCAGCGCGGCGACGATCGTTACACCGATCGACCAGATATCCGATTCCGGCGTCGCCACTCCGGAAAGAATTTCCGGCGCGTCATACATTCCCATTCGCCGCCGCGGCAGGTTCGTGTCGGTAGCTTCGGTGATTTGATCGACGGACAACTTCAGCTGATCTTGCACTGCCAGAACATTCGAAGGCTTGATGTGGCCATGCACGTAGCCCCTCGCGTGTAGATAGGCGAGAGCATCGAGCAGGGGAATCAGCATGTCGGAGACTTCGCCCGGAGTAAGCGCGCGCTGGGGCAGGATCTGCGATAGATCCTCCTCGGCATATTCCATCACCACGTAGACGATGGACGTGCCTTCCATCTCGCTGTACCCGGCGTCGTAAACGTGCAGCAGGTGAGGATGCCCGAACTTGGTGGCGGGCTCCAGTCGCGCCAGGTGGCGGGACGCCTCGGCATCGCTGCCCTCGAACAACTTGATCGCTGCCTTTTGCGACGGTTGCCCTGAAACTTCAGTGAGGAATACAGCGCTGTGTTCGGAACCGCCCAGCCACTGGCGGAGCGGAAATTTTCCACCGACAATGCGCCCTTCCCATGTTTTCCACGTCTCGACTTTACTCATTCATGGCACTCGCGAATTCATCATTCTATGCCATCGCACTGAAACTGGCACATTTGGTGTTCCGCGAGTGTAACCAAGACCTCAGCGGCTCTTGTAGCTGAATGTCACCTTGGTCTCTTCATCGAGCACCAGGGGCCGGACGAAGCTGAACGAAGTCCCCGCTCTTGGAACCGGAATCGCGACTGGCAGTACTCCGGCGACCCGTTTCTGCAGGTTCAGCACATTCGCGGAGGCTACCTGCCGCTGCGGTTGATTCTTCGGCGTGGCGAGTTCAGAGTAATCCCGTCCATTCAGGGCCAGCTGCTGGGCGGCGACTTCAACCGTCTCCGCAACGCCGCCTACATTCAGCGCAAAGCTGTAGGTGGATGGGCGGCTGGAATCATAAGTCGCCTCGCGGACTACCCTCTGAAACCCATTCGCATTGGCCTCGATCTTGATTGCCCCTGATGGCACATTCGATACCACCCATCGGCCTTGCTGATCGGTGACCGTTGTCATTGCAAAACCGGATCCGGCCTGCGAAATGGTGACTCGCGCATTCGGAACCGCAGCTCCCGACGGATCGGCCACAACGCCGCCTAATTGCCCCGGTCCCAGGCCTTCCATATTCACGTCATACCCCTTGTCCGCTTCTAATTCGTAGTTTTGATATGCCACGGCCTCGGCCCGGAATGCCGGAGGTACCAGATTGTCGGCGATGACGTCGCCGCCGAAATCTTTCACTTTGTATTGCTCCGGGAGAAAGATTTCCCAGTTCAGAAGGCTGATGGGAATGTCCATGTTCGGAAGACTGAGTTCTGCTCCTCCCTTCTTGGCGAAGGGAGCGCCCGAGTGCATAAATACGAATGAAACCGTGTACGGATCGGAAGTCCGGAGCCCGGGGCGCAACAATGGAACGCGGCTGCCGTCCGGACCTTGAGCCGGCTTCACGCGTTCCCCAGCAACTTCCGCGGAAAGAATTCCGACTCCCTGCGGCAATATCACCTTGAGAAACGGCTGCGCCTGATTTTTGACCACGAGTTTGACCTCGGTCAGCGATTTTCCTTCAGACGTGACCAGCGTCGTCACCGTCGCGCTCTCAGCGACCGCCGCGAGTACGCTGCCATCCGGAAACCGAACCCAGTCCAGCGCCAGGGATGGAGTTTCAGTCGGCTGGCGGTGATAGCGGAACGCCGCCTGCGCCGGGAAATGCGCGAGGGACCGCAGATAGGGATTTGCCTCTTTTACGTCCATCCTTTTCAAGCCGCCAGCCTCGGTCGCGGTGACTTCCATCGTGCCGGCACCTTCGATCAAAACCTCGCCCGTTTCGCGCTGTGCTCCTTTGAAGGCGAGGAAGGGTGCGTCCGCTTTGGTGCCTGTGACCGCTCGCTCCAGAGAAATCAGGAACTGGTGTGTGCGTTGCGCGGGCGCATTCACCGTGAGCAGCAAGGAATCCGGACGAATTTCGGAGGAATCGACCGTGGGCCCAGTCACGCCGGTAACTTCGTATCCCGCCGGAAGTTCAGCCTGGAATTGTTTGGGATCGCCTTGCACGACGGTGACGTCGACCAACACGGCGACACGCATCTCAGCCTCACTGACCGAGACGAGCGTCTTCGCGTCAGCTAGAAATCGCACTTCGCGGGGAGCGGCTTGCACAACCGCTTCGCGTGTTGCCCACCAAAAGTTCGCAGGCTGACCCGGGACCAGCGTGGCTTCGATCGTTGTGTGGCCATTTTCCGACTTGCGACTGGTGATCACCCCGGGGCTGAGATTCGCCACCGTGTGTTCGCCTGGAATGATGAGCGAGATTTCGACGCTTCCAGCTGCGGGCGCGGGAAGGCTGAATGAGGCCCGGCCTGCCTCGATCCTCAAAGGCAATCCCGTGTCGAGAGCGATAGAGAATTCTCCGGGACCCGATAGGAGAGCAGAGTGCGTCCCGTTCTCTTGCATGAGGGGAACGCCGTGACCACTCTGGTGTGTATCGAACTGATGCGCATCAAGAATAGTCATTCCGCTCGTCAGTGGAACCTTGCTCAATCCTTTGCGGAATACTTCTCCCTCGAGTTCAACCGTGCCCCGTACTCCATCGTTTTCGACATGAAGTTTCACTGCCGCATGCTTGATCGAGTAGGGAAGCGGAGGCAGGTCCAGATTCTTCGGAGGCTTGCCCGCTAGCTCCGTCAGCCGGTTGTACTCCTCCAGCGTCAGCGTGACGTGACCCGAATCGGGTAAGGGTAGCGAGGACTTTTCCTCAGCCATCGAGACCGTCATTGCGAGCGCACAAAATGAAATGACCATCAGTGATTGGTTCTTCATCGCACACCTCCCTTTTTGTCGCGCTGAAAGTTGAATTCCGCAGCGGGAAACTGGTTTTCGCTGGTCAGTTCAGAGACGAGGTAGATCGATGGACCAAACGCGGGAAAAGAAACGCTCACCGGAAGAATTCCACTCACCTTTCCGCCGGATGACTTTGCTCGGAAACTGTCGAGCAGAGCGCGAGTCGCATCTTTTTTCTCGTCTTCGGATTTTTGCTTTGCAGCCAGCATCGGTCCACCTATTGGCGGCGGCGCGGGACTGCTGGCCGGGTACGCTATGCCTCCTGTTGCGTCGCCCCGCCAGGGAGCGAGCGCCGTTGAGGTTGGAGCCTGATAGGCCTCGGTGCGAAACGTCCCCGGCTCTTCCGTCACGTGAAATCTCGGCGGGTAGTACAGCAGTACTCCGGTGCGGGAGATAGGAAGGTCCAATGCGGGTAATGTCAGCTTTTCTCTACCCTTTTCTTCCCACGCGGTTGCTTTCGCGAGGTAAACGATCTCGATCACGAATGCGGGGGCTTCATCTCCTCCACGAGATTTCTCGAGTGGCAGCAAGAGACTTCCGTCGGGCGATTGTCCCGGGCGAACTGGCTTACCCGCGAGCGCGACGCTCCACACGGAGGCTCCGGGCGGCAGCGTGATCTTCGCGAAATTCCTCTGGTTGTTCCGCACCGCGTATCGGGCCTGCACCAGTTCCTTTCCATCGGAGCTCATCAGCACCTGGTAGCGGGCTTCTTCGATATTCGCCATCAAGAGAGGTTGCTGGTCATAGCGCGCGACATTCACGCTCAACTCACGAGTCGCGCCTGCCTGGCCGGAGCGCGCACGGAACGCGACCAGAGCGGGGGATTGCCGACTCGCCACCATCTCTCCCAAGTCGGTGGCGTCGGCCTCCTCGAGCCCCTGCACCTTCTCGCCTTTAATCTCTCCGGCACCCAGAATCTCGACGGCGACGCCGCCCTCCGCGCGCTCGGTATTCAATAGTCGGAGCATCGGAACGTCGATCACGCCATCGCGCGGCAACCGCGCCTCGCCGCTGATTACGAATCGTGCGCTGTGCTCGACGGGTTCGAGGAACGTAACCGCGAGTTCGCCTCCCTTCACTTCCCAATCCGCCACCATCGCGCCCGAAACCTGATTGATGGTGATTTTTTCCGGAAGCTGAATGCGAGCCTCGCGCGCGCTTCCTTGAATCACCTCTACGCTTGCTTCCGCATAGACCGAGGTCGAGTCTTCCGAGAGACTGGTGAGTTGTGTGAGGGATCCGCGAAGCCGCAGCGGAAGTTCGACATGATGATCCTCGGTTTTCTTTCGCCAGGTAAATGTCAGAGCTTCGGTTCCCCGAGCGTAGGCGAGCCATTTCGTCGCACCATCCCCTTCGGATTTTTCAGAGACCAAACCGCCGCCAACTCTCAGATCCATGCCTTGTCGCGGAAGCTGGACGGATGCGCGGGTAACGCCCGAATCTGCGGCAGGAAGCGAAATGCTTTCTTCCCCTGCAGAGGAGGAGACCGGAACATCCACGTCGAGAGCCAGCACCCAACGTCCCGCGTGCGAGAGCAGTGCCGCGAGTTGCGGTCCGCTCCTCCCGGATGCTGCCGGCACAAGGGAAACGAGCTTGCCATCCAGACGAGCCTCGCGGACGAGCAATCCTGCAGGCACGGGAACTCTTACCCAACCATCTTTCAGAACGTCCACCGTGAGGTTCGCTCTTCCGGCAGCGAGATCACCCGCAATGTGCAGGTCGTAATCAACTCTTGTCAGAGTGGCTTCGATCGTGGCGGGTTCCAATTCGTGCTCGACCGGATACGCCTTGGCTCGCAGAACTTTGTATTCCGCGACGGGAATCACGACCCACCCGCCGCCGCGAGCAGAGTCAGGGCCCTTTTCCTGCGCGATTGCTGCCCGGAAGCAAACTCAAGACGCCAAGGCAGCGATCAGAAAGTGGAATCTACTTCTCTTGAAACGTGGGACTGCGGCCAAAACGGAAGTATGCATTGGTGCGCCTCGAGTTCAACCCTTGCTGTAACGATTTGGCGGATGCCTATCTCGGCTGGGGGAATGCGGTGGCTGCGCCGCCATCGAAGTAAGAATGTTCGATGCCAGGAAAATTGCGGAGAATTTTGCGAGTGTTACTTATGGTTTAGGAGCGGATTACTGGATCAGTTCGGAATCTGAAGGAGAATCGGGCAGGGAACCGCCGGCTACTCCCGCCTCTGTCGAGCGGCCTCATAAAGCACGATACTTCCAGCCACGCCCGCGTTAAGCGATTCGACCTGTGTTGCATGAGGAATTGCCACCAACTCATCGACTTGGGCCATTACAGCTTTGGGCAGACCGGAACCCTCGCTTCCGATGAATACTGCGGAATGCCCCGTCAGCAGGGCCTGATCGAGGGGAGTGCCTTTGTGAGAAGAGGTCGCAATCAGGCGGATGTTCTCTTTTCGCAACTTGCCGGAAACTTCTTCGAGTCCTCCGGCGGTCTTCGCCAGCACGACCGGTAGACGGAAGACGGATCCTGCGGACGCGCGGATCACCTTCGAGTTGAAGGGGCTTACCGTCCCCTCACCGAGGATCACTCCCGCGCTTCCGAAAGCTTCCGCCGAACGGAGAAGGGTGCCGAGATTTCCGGGATCCTGCAATCCCACGACGACGATAGCCGGTCCAACCTGCATGCGTTCGACAATATCCGATAGAGAGAATTCTTTCAGGCGAACCAGCGCCGCGACGCCTTGCGGAGTCTCGCTGGGAACGACGCTGTCAAACAGCGCGTCGGGAAGCAGGAGCGTATCGACATTGTTGCCGATCTGCGGCAGCAATCGCTCCGCCAGGTTCTGCGCCGATTCCTTGAAGAAAAGCGATTGAAAGCGCAATCCGCTGCGAGTGGCTTCTTCCACGATGCGCAGCCCTTCGATCGCACAATCGCCGGCCTCGGTACGCTCGGCGCGGGAGAATGCCTGACGCAAGGTTTTAACCGCCGCGTTATGGCGTCCCTCGACCCGACGGAGCCGGTTCTGGCCGGCACTTGCCACCTCGGAATTTCGCTGGAAGGTACGGTTCATGACTCCTTAAGGCTTGCCAACTGCAGCTGCCATCATAGTCCCTTCTTCCCACTACGACGTTTTGCAGTATTATGTTAGGTTTCGCCATCAAAAATTAATCAGAGTCTTTCGCTACTCCAGAAGGGAGCGCCGTGCGCGCCGAGATCGTAAAAATCAGTTCCGATAACCCTGAATCATCCCTGGTGAAGTACGCAGCCGATCAGATCCGCTCGGGTGAGGTACTCGGTATGCCGACCGACACGTTCTATGGCTTGGCGGCCGATCCGTTCAATCTGCGCGCGGTCGATAAGGTGTATGACATCAAAACCCGGTCCCGGCACAAACCGTTGTCGCTCTTGATCGAGAGCACCGATCAGGCGGAAGAATTGGCCAAGCCGCTTCCCGAGGAATTTTATGCGCTGGCGCGAAAGTTCTGGCCGGGGCCACTGACCATTATCGTGAAAGCGGGATCGCGCCTGCCCTTGAAGGTGACTGCTAATACCGGAAACGTTGCACTGCGTGTACCCAACGCCAAGATTCCTCTCGCAGTCGTGACGGCGGCGGCGATTCCGATCACCGCGACTTCGGCAAATCTTAGCGGCGCGACGGAGTGCACCAGCGCCGAACAAGTGCGGGACCAGCTACAGGGCCGCATCAGCATCATTGTCGATGGCGGAGCCTCTCCTCGTGATGTTGCCTCGACGATCATCGATTTAAGTGACGAGAACGACCGCTGGCGCGTGATTCGCGAAGGCGCGATTCCCGCCGACGAGATCTCCAAGTTCTTCGCGCAAGGATGACCCCGGCCGACGCCAACCAGCCTCCGAAACATCGCTGGTGGCTACGTCTGCTGCTTCTGCTCTTAGTTGGTGTGGTGCTGTTGTGGATAGTCACCGCCCTGGAGATCATCCACACGGCTTCTTTGCAGGAACTTCATCCTGCCGACGCCATCGTTGTATTCGGCGCGGCGGAATATTCGGGACGTCCTTCGCCCGTGCTCCGCGCCCGCCTCGATCACGCACTTGATCTCTTTCATCGTGGAGTTGCCCCGGTTGTCATCACCACCGGAGGCGCGGCCTCCGATCCGGTTTTCAGCGAAGGTGGTGTGGGCCGCGACTATCTGATGCACCATGGAGTGCCCGAAAGAAGTCTCATTGCGGAAACGCAAGGGCGGGATACTGCTGAATCTGCCGAGCGCGTTGCCGTCATCATGCGGGCAAATGGCCTGCACAGCTGTGTCGCGGTGAGCGATGCCTACCACGTCTTTCGCATCCGGAAACTGCTCGAACATGAGAATGTCGGCGCGATCTATGTCGCTCCGCGTGGAGACTCGAAGCCGCACAGCTTTCTGCAACGAGGAGTTGCAGTATTGCGCGAGGCGACCAGTTATCTGCTGTGGCGTTTGGGAGTTACCTAGAAAGATTTACGTCAGAAGCCCGGAATGCCGTTCACTGACGAGACTTCGTAATGCTTCGCCTTGGCATCAAAATGCGCGAGATATTCTCGCCGCTCTTCGGGAATTACTGCCGTCTCGTAATCCTCCCCGGAAACGGCGCGGATTGAGTCAATCGAGTCCCACAGGAGGATCGTGATGAACTCCACCTCCGCTCCGGCATTCCTCCGCAGCAGGTAGCTTCCCCGATAGCCCTTGACCTTGCTGATGCCGGGCAGGAGTTCAGGCTTCAGCATCGCCTCGTAGGCGTCCGCGTGCTCGGGTTTCGTGTATCCGTGCCACACTCTCGCAATCATGGATGTCCTCGCTACGACGCTACCACGACATGCGTTTGCGTAGGTCGGTGATGTGAGCAACGTGGTGACGTCCGTGCCATGCGTACAGCGCGAGTGTCTTTTCAAGATCCATCGGCCCCATCGCAGGATGGCGAAAGGATCGCTTCCATTGCTCAGGAGTCAGCGAACGCAACAATCGAAGCCAACGGTCGTGCAGGGAGTCAAGCATAGTGAGCGAGATCTCGACGGGAGTGCTCTTTGAATCGGAAAGCTCCGCCCATAGATCCTCGGCGTAAGGCTTGATGGTCGGTTCTTCTTCCGTGAGAGCCAGCTTGAAGCGCACATAGGAATTCATGTGGCTGTCAGACAGGTGATGGACGACCTGCCGAACGGTCCATCCGTCCGGACGGTACGCAGTATCGAGCTGTGCGTCCGAAAGGCCCTTTACGGCCGCTCGCAGGTCGGCAGGAGTCCGTGCAATCTCGGTTAGGAAGGCTTGCTTCTGCTGTTCGGTGGGTGGTCCGTCATAGTGAAACTTGCCAATAGGAAATCTGAGGTCGGTCATGCCGATTAAAGATGATCCGTCCATTCGCAACGCTTCAAAGTAAATAGCGCCTCGCGCTGCACGGCCTGAATGCAAACTCGGGGGCCCAATCCAGGAAG
This sequence comes from uncultured Acidobacteriota bacterium, assembly GCA_963819455.1. Classification (GTDB taxonomy): domain Bacteria; phylum Acidobacteriota; class Terriglobia; order Terriglobales; family Acidobacteriaceae; genus Sulfotelmatobacter. The sequence continues at coordinate 280,752 of CAWFWF010000001.1, read as the reverse complement.
CCGATCAGTCAACACCAATCCCTAGTGGGGAGACGCTACCGACCCCATCCCCTCTGGCTTGGAATTTCGGTTCCTGCCGATGCCAACGTGCCACTCAGATGGTGCATCCAAACGCTGTCTTAGGCTAAACTCTCTCTGCCGTTGAGTTTAGCCACTCCCGGGGCGATGCTCCCGGAATGCCAGCGAGGGGTCTATGCCGTCATCGGTCTGGTCCGGTCACTTAACTTTTGGTCTCATCTCCATGCCCGTTCGCCTCTTCTCAGGGGCGCGAAGTAGCGGCGTTTCCTTCAACATGTTGCATCGCACCGACAAGTCCCGGCTGAAGCAGCAATACATCTGTCAGGCCGAGGGCGTCGTCGTCGACCGCTCCGATATGGTGAAGGGTTACGAGTTCCGCAAGGACGAATACATCATCATCGAGCCCGACGAGATCAAGAAGATCGAGCCGCAGACCGCCAAGACGATGGAGATCCTCGAATTCGTGAAGTCCGGCGACGTCGATCCCGTGTACTTCGAGTCGTCGTATTACATGATGCCGGAAGAAGCGGGCCGTCGCCCGTATGCGCTGCTCACCAAAGCCCTCGAAGAAAGCGAATACGTCGCGATCGCGAAGATCACGATGCATAACCGCGAGTACACCGTGTTTCTGCGCCCGCACGAGGGCGGCATGATGCTGCACACGATGTACTACGCCGAGGAAGTGAAGAAAGTGGAAGGCTTCGGTGCTCCCGACGTCGATTTGAAGGACGCCGAAGTGAAAGTCGCGCACCAGTTGATTGAAGCGCTGGCCGACGAATGGGATCCAGAAAAGTACAAAGATACCTTCCAGGAAAATCTGAAGAAGCTGATCGAAACCAAACTGGAAGGCGGGGAAGTGGCCGCCATCGAGAAGCCGAAGAAACTGGCGCCTGTCGTCGATCTCATGGCCGCGCTGAAGCAGAGTCTGGCTCAAATGGAAGGCAAGAAGAAACCTGCGGCCACGACGAAGTCAGAAGAACCGGCGGTGGCGCCGGCCAAGACGCGCCGCAGTCGAGGGCTAGCGGACGCCGCCAGGCATCCCGCACCGTCGCGCAGGCATCTTTCGCTACATGCCGGGAGTGTGTGCGCGTGCCGTGAACTCGTGTCGCTCCTAGCGCATACGCCGGGCAATCGTTACAATATTCAATTCTGTCATTGCAGCTGACTTCTCCTTCGGAGCGCGGATGAGTTTTCGACGTGTGGGCGGACTGTGCGCAGTCGCGCTGGCAACAATCCTGTGGGTATCGTGCGGCGAGGTTTATCGTCCGGTAGTCATACCGGTAAACACGACCCCGCCGAATCCGGCGAACTTTCACGAAGTTTTCGGCGTCAGCTCGAACATTCCGTCCAATCTCGGCTCGGCCCTGCAGATTGATGTTTCCGGGGACACCAACATTGGCGCAGCCAGCATGGGGGTCAATCCCACGCATGGCTTGATCACGCCCAATTTCGCGCGCGTTCTGATTGCCAGCGCTGGCTCGCTCTATCCCGGAGGATCTGACGTAGTTACCTCCTTCACTCCGGCTACCGCCGGATCGACTGGGACTGGCCTGGGCACTCCTACGACTTTCACGTATCCTAATTTTGGACCAAACGATCCGATCAGCGGCGCACCGCAGTGGTCGTGCTCGTACCTTCCGGACTTCGTTGCAACTACCCAGACCACTGTCGCTTTCGTGGCGAATTACGGCGTTGACGGCGATCCCAATTGCGCGTCGAACCTTGCCAGCACGGACTCCGTCTCAGTGCTGAGCATTGCCACAACGACGATCGGGCTCATCTCCTATCTCCCGGCGGGATCGCATCCAGTGGCCCTTGCCGAAACCGCAAATGCGCAGAACCTCTACGTGGTGAATCAGGGAAATGGCACGGTGCAGGACATGTCACCGGTTGATCTCTCACTCATTGGGGCGCCGATTCCAGTGGGAAACACGCCAGTCTGGGCCGTGGCTCGTCCCGATAACCAGCGAGTTTTCGTGCTTACACAGGGCGATGGAACGCTGGTCACGATCGACACCGCTACCAACACCGTGCTGAACACTCAGTCCGTTGGAGCGGGAGCGAATTTCCTGCTCTTTGACCAGCACTTGAACCGGCTGTATGTGACGAACCCGGTAAGCGGGACTGTGTTTGTATTCGCGGCTACTGGCGGAGCGAATGACACTCCCGTGCTGCTGTCATCGATTTCCATGACGGCTGGATCGAATCCGCCGTGTGCTTCCGCTTGCTCGCCGGTGTCCGTCGCCGCTTTGCAGGACGGTTCACGCTTCTACGTGGCGAGCTACCAGAATCAAACCAGCTGCACCGATCCGATCGTGGGCAGCGGCAGTGCTTGCGTGGTACCCATGCTCACAGTGTTCGACGCTCTCAGTATGACGCCGAAGGCGCCCACATCGACGCTGCTGACCGGTTCGTCCTCGATTTCGTTGCTGATGGGGCCACAGTTCACGACGACGCCGACCACTCAGTTTGCCGTCCCCGCGTCGACCGCGTGCATTCCGGCGGCCACTTACGCGCCCGGCGCAACGCGCTTCCGCATGTTCGCCGTCGCCGCCTCCGACAGCAGCCACGTTTATGTCAGTATTTGCGATGCAGGAACAATCGCGGACGTGAATACGACGACGAATTCGATCTCGACGGGAAGCAATACTCCGGACACTCTGGTGACCGATATTGTCACGCCATTCAGTGCTGGAGCCGCCGGATCGAACAACGAACCCCCGCCCCAGAATCCAATCTTCCTGTTTGCCGGCCAATAGAGCACGTCGGATAGACCAGCCATCCTGAGACAGCTGGAAATTACAAACTTGCGCCGAAGGCGAGCAGTCGGCCGTCGCAATCCTTCACGACAAACTCTCGCGAGTTCCAGGGCATATTCGCGAGTTCGTGCGTGAACTCCACGCCGCGGGCGGCATACTCAGCGTAGAGCGCATCTGCGTCCTCGATGTGTATGTAGGCGTCGAGCAACTCTTCCGAATATTTGTCGGGATTTGGTGTCGGAGGTTCTGCGCAGCGGAAGTGAATGGCGTGCTGATCGCGCGCAACGATGGCATAGACCGGCGGATCCTGCCATGTGCCGAGGCACTCGAAGCCTAACTTGTCCTTGAAATAGGCTAAGGTGCGGGGAATATCTGTGGTGAAGAATTGAGGCGCGATCTGCCGAATCATGGCGTTAAGTCTACTACGAGGCCATTCTGGATTGCCCTGGATCGGAAAAGCGAAGCTAGACCTTCGCGGCCACTTCTTCTTTCACTGCTTCTCTAGCAGCGTAGTGAGAGTCAACGTATTCATCCAGAATCTGAATGAACTCCGCAACAAACAACGAACCCCCTCCGCAGAATACGATCTTCTTGTTCTCCGGCCAGTAGGGGACGGAGGTTCAAATGGTTACTTTCCGGGACTGATATTCAGAATAGTTGTGAGACCACCACTGGTGCCGATTGCGAGATCCGGTTTCTTGTCTCCGTTGTAGTCATCTACCAGCAGAGAAACAGTTTCGGGTGCAACGGGGACGATCATCATTGGGAAAAATGTACCGTCCCCTTTTCCCCGGAGCACCGTGAGCGTCCCGGCATTGATGCCGACTGTAGCCAAGTCTAGGTGTCCGTCTTGATCGAAATCAGCGGCAACAACGTACGAAGGAGAGGCACCCGCCTGATACTGTTTCATCGGCGCAAATGTACCGTCGCCATTTCCAAGAAGAACGCTCAAAACAGAGTCGTTTTCGTCCGCCACGATCAAGTCTAAAATCTGATCGCCGTTCAAGTCGCCAACTGTGACGAACGCAGGAAAGATTCCTGCTGGAAAAGTGGTGGGTGCCGCAAAGGTGCCGTCGCCATGCCCCAGAAAGATGCTAACGGTGTTATCTATGGCGTCAGATGCCGCAAGGTCGACTAGGCCGTCGTGGTTGAAGTCGCCGGTGGCAAGGGACGTTGCATCAGGTATTGGGCCGACGGAAATTTGCGATTGAAAGGTCCCGTCCCCGTTGCCCAGTAAAATGGCGATGCTGTTGTCGAAATTATTTGCTATTACGAGGTCCAGTTTGCCGTCGCCGTTGAAGTCAGCGGTCGTCACGAATAACGGCTCGCCTCCTACAGCATATTTAGTAGCGGCCTTGAAGGTGCCATCGCCGTTCCCCAGCAGTACGCTGACGCTGCCGTCTTGCTGGTTGGCGACGGCAACATCAAGTTTACCGTCTTGGTTGAAGTCACCGACCGATATCGAATCTGGGTAAAGACCAACAGCGGAGCTCCCGGCAGACGAAAAAGAGCCCTTATGATCTCCGAGTAAGACAGTCACTGTTCCTTGTCCGTAATCTGTCAGGACAACGTCCGGTATTCCGTCGCCGTTGAAATCGCCTTTTGCAATCCACCAACCTGGGTCGAGATCAAGATGTCTCGCAGCGCGAAAGCCGCCCTTACCATTGCCGCTAAGGACGCTGACGCCGCCTCCATTCGTGTTATTGGGGACCGCGAGGTCTAATTTTCCATCTCCATCCAAGTCGGCGGCCATAATCGAAAAAGGAGTGCCGCCCGCATCGTATTCGACCGCGCTCGCGAACTTCCCCATGCCTCTCCCGAGCATCACGGATAGATTCAGTCCCGCAATCAGAAGGTCTGCTTTCCCATCGCCGTTTAGGTCTGCGGCGGCTAATGTGTAATTCGGATACGAATTCGCGATGATCGATGCCGGACCGAACGTCCCATCGCCGTTTCCTTCGAGAAGTCGTATGTAGCTGCTGCCTTGGTCGGATACCACAATGTCCGGATTGCCGTCTCCACTGAAGTCAGCAATCGCCAAGTACCCCGCGAATGTGCCCGCCGAGTAGCTCGTTGTTGCCTGAAACGTACCGTCCCCATTCCCAAGAAGCACGCTCACGTTTCCAACGTCAGAGACGACTACGTCTAAGTTGCCGTCTTTATTAAAATCTGAGATCGCAAAACTGGCGGGCGCGAGTCCAGCAGCAAAACTGGTTTGTGGGGCAAATGTCCCATCGCTTTGTCCGAGCAGCAAACCGATGCTGTAATCGTTCTGATTCAGAACCAATAAATCGAGATGATGGTCGTTGTTAAAGTCCGCCGCGATCAATGCCTGAGGAAAATCTCCCACGGCATAGGCTTGTTGCGCCTTCAATGTTCCGTCTCCCACGCCGAAGAGGACGCTCACGGTTGAATCTAATCCGTTCGACACGGCAACATCCAGATGCCCATCGCCATTGAAGTCGCCGAGAACGACTGAAGTCGGATACTCACCCACCGCGAAGTTCATCGGTTTCGCAAACTTTGCCTTTCCCGTGGCCAACAATACGCTGATGTCGTTGTCCGTCTGATTTACAACCACCATGTCCGGCATTCCATCGCCATTTAGATCCCCGACGGCAACTGCCACGCTATGACTTCCGGCGGCGAATGCAGACGACGTAAGAAACCTGACTTGAGACCAGGAAGGAAGGGAAGTCGACAGCAAAAAAAGCGCAGTGAGGGCAAGGCGGAACATAACGACCTCTCTGTCCGGATTTATCGAAATTCTGTCTCGTGGGAGGTAGAGCTGAAGCGCACCAATTCTGCCGGGATAGAAAGGTTGTGTCAACTAGCAGAAAGAATAGATGGCGTCCGAAGTCGGATTACTCGAACTTGGAAAAACGCTCGAGCCCGAAAGGTGGTCTTGCGGGAAAAACGCTTAAGCCTTGACCGGAACTTCCTCGGGCACCGCTTCTCTTGCTGCGTAGTGAGAGTCCACGTACTCGTCCAGAATCTGAATGAACTCTGCAACGATCCGGTCACCCTTCAGAGTTGTGAACAGCCGTCCGTCCACGTAAACGGGAGCCTTTGGTTCTTCGAAGGTTCCGGGCAGGGAAATGCCGATGTTGGCATGCTTCGACTCGCCGGGGCCGTTGACAACGCATCCCATGACAGCAAGCTTCATTTCCTCGACGCCAATGTATTGGCCCTTCCATGTCGGCATCTGCTCGCGAAGATAGGTCTGAATCTGCTCCGCCATTTCCTGGAAGAAAGTGCTGGTCGTGCGACCGCAGCCGGGACACGCCGTAACCTGCGGAGTGAAGCTGCGAATGCCCATCGATTGCAGAATTTGCTGGGCAACGCGCACTTCTTCGGTGCGATCGCCTCCGGGTGCCGGAGTCAGCGAAACACGGATCGTGTCTCCGATGCCTTCCTGTAGTACCACTCCCATCGCGGCGCTGGAGGCAACGACGCCCTTCGCTCCCATGCCAGCCTCGGTAAGTCCCAGATGCAGCGGATACTCGCAGCGAGCAGCCAAGGCGCGGTAAACGTCGATCAAATCCTGTACGCCGCTCACCTTCGCGCTCAGAATGATCTGGTCTGAGCGCAGGCCGAATTTCTCGGCGAGTTCGGCCGAATTCAGCGCACTGACCACCATCGCTTCCATGGTCACTTCGCGGGCGTCTTTCGGTTCGTCGAGGCGCGAATTCTCGTCCATCATGCGGGTGAGAAGGGTGGAGTCGAGGGATCCCCAGTTCACGCCAATCCGAACGGGCTTCTGATACTTCACCGCGACCTCGATCATGGTGCGAAAATTCGAGTCGCCGGTCTTTCCAATGCTGGCATTTCCGGGATTGATGCGGTACTTCGCGAGATCGCGTGCGCATTCAGGATACTTCGTCAGCAGCACGTGGCCGTTGTAATGGAAATCGCCGATGATCGGCACCCGCACGCCCTGCTTGTCGAGTTGCTCAACGATGTGGGGAACAGCCGCGGCCGCCTCGTCGTTGTTGACCGTGACGCGAACCAGTTCGGACCCGGCGCGGGCGAGGGCCGCAACCTGTTGCACGGTGCCAGGGATATCCGCGGTATCGGTATTGGTCATGGATTGCACCACAACCGGTGCATCCGACCCTACACGAACACCACCGACCAATGCTGTAACGGTCTTTCTGCGCTGAATTGTAGCCATATGGGAAGCTTTATTTTATCACGCCAGCAGGGCCCTTTTTGAAAGAGCCGTAGGCGCATGTCGGGGCGTGTCGGGCTCTGGAAAGAGCCTCGGGAGTCCGTCCTTGCGAGGCTAATTTCTGCCTAGGTATTCTCCCACTATTTTCGCGCAGGCTTCGGCGAACTCCTGCTCGGGTGCGGTGAATGTGCTCTCAAAATAGCTCTCGATGTCGAGTTCTGCGGCAAGTCTGCTTTTTACGAAAATTGGTACAACAATCTCAGATTTCACCAGCGCCGATCCCGCGAGGTAACGCGAGTCCTTGGAAACATCATGCACCACGACAGTCTGCCCGCTGCTGGCGGCTGCGCCACAGAGCCCGGAACTCAGAGGAATGCGTGCGTTTGGAGTGAAACTTCCGGCAAAGGACGCGACGAGCAGGACATTGGAGTCCGTTGCATCGACCTGATAGAAACCCACCCAGTTGTAACGCGCCATGTTCCCGTGGAGAACCTGGGAAATATGCTCCATAACCGACTGGGTGGTGGTAGCGGCTTTTGCAAAAATCCCGAACGCTCGGACCAATTCTTCCTGCGCAGGCGTCATCTTTCGTTCCTCGCTTGCAGCAAAGAGTACCCATGAGTGTAACCGCGAAACTCGCAGGTTTGGCCAAAAGATCGGCGGACGGTTATCGACGGGGTTCGGCGTAATTCGCGTTTAGAAACAAATGGTTCAATCGGCGACTGGCATCCCTTCGGGTGAAGGTGCGAACCTAATTGCAGTTGGAGAGCTTAGAAGAACTCTTTTTTGAACGCCTCAAAGCGCACCTGGGCACTCTGCATGAGCGTTGCGAACTGAGGTTCGGTACGTAATGGGTCGAGTAGAGGGTCCGACATGAAATAGGGATGCGGAAAGAACCCGTGATCAATGCTGTGTTTCAGCATGCGCATCGCCGAGACATTGTCGCCCAGCGCCGCGTAGGCCTGGGCAAGTTTATAGATTGCTTCGGAGTCTCCCACGCCCCGGGTTTGAATCGTGTTCTCGGCGGAATGCAGGATCTCTAATCCTTTCGGCGATTGGTGTCCAATGGCATGGCTTAATGCCTTGCCGACTTGTGCCTGCAACAAGGAGGGTTCCATTTCGTAAGAACGATCAAAGGCTGCCAACGCCGGGCCGTAGTGCTTCTCATAGTATTCAGCGAACCCGCGATAGAAAAGATGGAAAGGCAATTCTCCGCTCACAGGTAAGCTCTGCAGAAACTTCTCATACTCGCCGAGGTAGAGATAGGCATTGAGCGCAGAGCTGTTGATCTTGACGATTGGATCCAGCTGCCGCGCCTGCTCGCATTCGGCGACCGATTCCTTCAACATACCGGCGTGGCGGTAGGCATATCCCAACTCCCAATGAAGCTCGGCGTGCTGCGGGTTTGTTTTCAGAGATTCCCGGAGTAATGGCACCGCCTGCTCAACCTTGCCTGTATCGGTGAGGAAGTTGGCCAAATAGATTCGGGTCTCGATCTGAGCCGGTTGCAGAGCGAGCGCACGGTCGAAGGCTGCCTGAGCTTTGTGATAGTAGTCGCGCCCCTCAAGCTGAAAGGACGCACTGGCGCTGTACGCCCTCCCCAGATAGGCCCACGTCAGGGCGTAGCGAGGGTCCATCGCGGATGATCGTTCCAACATTCGAATCGCCATTGGAAAATCGCTTCGCGCATAAAGATCCACTCCCCGCAGATAGTACTCATAGGCCAGCGGATCGCCAGGTTCGTCGAGTTTGAGCCGCGCCGCCTCAGAGGACGAGAGATTCAACTCGAGTCCCCGGATGATCTGTTCCACGACTTCGTCCTGCACCGTAAAGAGTTTTTGATAGCGAAGGTCGAATGCTCCCTGCCAGAGGAGATTTCGGCTCTTCACGTCGACAAGTTGACAGGTAATTCGCAGATCGTCGCCATCGCGCATGAAGTTGCCGGTCAGCAGAGTGTCGACGTCCAGGTCCGCTGCTACCTTAGGAATCTCAACTGCCTGGCCCCGGTACTTCTCAATGGCGTACGACGGACGCACACGAAGCGACTGTACGGGCCCCAGCTTGGTAATGATGGCATCCGCCAAGGAATAGCCGAGAAAGTCGCTGCCAGGATCGCTTTGCATGTTCCTGAACGGCAGGATCGCAAGCCGTCTGGGCTGTGACGTCACGTGCGACACCGCCGGATCCTTGCGGGTCTGCCAGTAAGTCAGGCCCACCAGGAGGATGATTGCCGCGAGCGCCACCACACCCATTCGAGACCAGAAGCTGCGGTCGCTGGTTGCAGCTGCAACAGAATCCGATTGTTTTGTATCGGCGTCCTGAGTTTGGGGCAGGGGGAAGGTTGATTGAACTGTAGGCGCAGGCTCGCCTCCGGCCAGAGCCGTAACCGGCGCAATAAACCGGTAGCCAAGCTTGGGAACAGTTTCGATGTATTGCTGATGCTCGGGTGTGTCCCCCAATGCCTTCCGCAGTGCCGAGACGTTGACCGTGAGGTTGGCTTCTTCCACAAAACTGTCAGGCCAAATTGTCTTCATCAATTCATCTTTGGTTACAAGCAGACCGTTTCGCTCAATCAGTGTCACCAGAATGTCAAACGACTTCGGGGTAAGCGAAACAGGCTTTCCGCTACAGAGCAGCGAATGGTCGGCCGGGTTCAGCCGGAAGCTGCCGAATTCGTATAACACTTGCCTTTCCAATGGCATAGAACCTTTGGGGAAATCTTGTGAAACTCCTGCAATTTCTTAGCAGCAGTTTTGGGACGCACCTGAGCAATTCGAGTAGGGTCGGGTTGGTTGCAAGGGTCGGTGCCCCTGCTGAACTCTGGCGAAATTGTAAGTGCAATCGCCTTGGCGCGGCAAGAATTTTCCCGGGCAATGGCGTCGCTCTGGCATCCGCTTCCAGGATTTCTGGAACGCAAACCGAATCCCGGGGTTCACCAAACTAGAAGGAAAAAGGAGCAACTACTGTAATGAGCAGTTTCGAAACAAGAAAAGTCCTCTCCCTGAAGAGCGTTATGCTGGCAGCAATTGCGGTTGCCGGTCTGGCCGCTGCGATACAACCACTGGCAGCTCAAGATGTAGAAGAAGATGCCACACCCGTAGTGAACACGAAGACCTTCGTGCTGCATGCCAACCCAAAGTTCACGAGTTGCCTGGGCGTGGCTGGTGGACCGACGCCGACAGCCAGCGTCACCGTAACCCGCGGTAAGGCCAATGACACTTTGACCATCAACGGCCACAACTTCAAACCCGGCTTGGCGTTTGATATGTTCACCGTACAACGCAGCAACCTGCTGTCCGATGCCACCGTGGACCCCAGCTTCACGAACTTCGGAATGGCGTGGTACCAGTCTGATTTGCAGGCCAGCAACCAGGGCTCGTTCAAGACCACCATCCAAACGATCCTGCTGGATCAGATCTTTGGTTTTGATCCGGATCAGAGCAATCCCAGCCCGATCAATACGTTTCATCTCGGATTCTGGTTCAACAATCCGAATGACGCGAACGTGGATGGCTGCGTGTTTGACGTAACCAAACCGACTCCGTTCAACGGCGAACACACTGCTGGACCGGTGGCTTTCATCTCTGTTCCAGACGCCAAGCACAACCTCGGACCGCTGTGCACCAGTCCGAATACCAAAACCAATCCCGTCAGCTGCAATCCGTAGTTGACAGCGAATCCACTGACAACGGGGGCGAAGGCTAACTCCGCACGGAGCGGCTTTCGCCCCTGCAACTAGCTCCAGAAAATCGGCTGACGAATTTTTTGACTGCGAGTTGACACACTTCATTTGGAGATCCGATATGAGTTTCAAAGCGGTCTGGGGATTCGATCCTGACGAGGTGTTGCGCGAGCAGAAGTCAATTCACAAAGCGCAGGATCGTTCCGTTCACCAATGGGAAGAAACACCCGACTGGGATGACAGCATCGAAATCCCTCGCGGAAGCGATGTTCAAGTCGAGGAACTTCGCAGAATGTTTAGTTCGTGACAGGGGTTGGTATCGAGGAGCGCAACATGGCGGAATGGATGATGACATATCGAGGTGTGGTCTATCCATGGCACTGCGATCATATGGGTCACATGAACGTGATGTGGTACTCAGGCAAGTTCGATGAGGCTTGCTGGCAGTTGCTTTCGAGGATCGGACTCACTCCGTCTCGTTTTGCGCAGGATGGCACGGGCATGGCAGCCGTTGAGCAGCATATTCAATACAAGCGTGAGCTGCACGCAGGGGATGCGGTCACGATTCAATCGGCATTGCTGGAGGTGAAAGACAAATCCATCCACATGCTGCACAAAATGATCGACGATGCCAGCGGGGCGGTAGCGGCGACGACTGTAATCGTCGGGGTCCACATCGATGCGACCGTCAGAAAGGCGATGCTCATTCCTATGGATGTGCGTGAGCGCGCTCGCCAGATCAGAGAAAATGCACTGGCCGCATTCCAGGAATGCGAAACATAGCGTCGCACGGCACGAATCTGGACGGCCCCGTGCGTTATTCGGCCCAAGCCATCCAGTCGTAGTCGCAGCAGTCTGTAGACCTCAACAAGAAGCTCCGTGCTAAGCAACCTGAGCGGTACGGACGGGCCACGCCGGGACTGGTTGCGGGACGGCCCTTGTGTCAAGCGCTTTCACAACGTATTCCGCATCCCTGCCTATTCCGGTAACCGTCGCCGAGGTCATCGCATAGAGGAAGTGAAGCCCGACGAAGTACAGACCGGGCACCTTTGCCACGACGCCGCGCTCGTGCATTGGTCGACCGTCTGCGCCGAAGACCGGCAAATCAATCCACGAAAAACCGGGTTGGTACCCGGTGCACCAGATCACGTTCTTTACGTCGAGAGCGCGATCGTCTGCGAGTAGTGGCTGCCCGTTTCTGGTGCCAACAACCCGGCCGACCCGCTTGATTCCGGCATCGACAAGATCCTGCAGCTTCACGCGGACAAGCGGTCCCGCCTGAGCGATCAACTTCGGCCGAGCCTTGCGGCCCATCGGTGTACTCACCGTGAGCACGTGATGCCCGACAAATCGCACAAGTCGGATCAAGAGATTTCGAGCAAGGAAGTTGTCGATTCGCCAAGGAATTGCCCCCGACTCCTTTCCTGCGAGCCACGTTTCATGCGTCTTCGCGACTTCGATCCCGATGTCGGCTCCCGAATTCCCAACTCCGACGACCAGCACGGCCCCATCCTGCAATTGCGATGGGTTCTTATATTGGTGCGCGTGAAGCTGGTTGATGTATGGGGCAAGCTGTTGGGCGAAAGCAGGTGTTTTCGGCACCTGGTAGTTCGCCATCGCGATCACCACGTTGTCACACTCGTATCGCAAGTTGCCGGCATCGATCACGAAATGATCGCCCTTCCGGAAAAGCCGATCCACCTTAATCCCACTCTGCACCGGAAGACTGAATCGCTTCGCGTACGACTTCAGGTAGTCGGCGATCTCGTCCTTAGTGGGAAAGGCGTCTCCGGGACCCGGATAGGAAGCTCCCGGCAGTTCCACATACCTGGCGGGCGAAAACAGGCGCAGCGAATCCCAGCGATTCCGCCAAGCGTCTCCAATGCGTTGGCTCGCGTCAAGAATGAGAAAAGAAATCCCTCGCTGAGCCAAGTGATACCCCACCGAGAGTCCTGCCTGGCCGCCGCCGATGACAATGGTGTGAACGCGTTCCGCTTGAATCTTGCTGTTCATAGTCCCTCCACTCTGATGAGCGTAGTGGGATTGTCGATTCACCGCATCGAACGAAGTACCCACGGGACAAATATTTCTTTGTGGGTAATTTTATGTACGCGATCAGACTAGCTCGTGCTGGTAAGCGAATGCGGTAGCGGCGGCACGGGAGTTCAGATCGAGCTTGTTGAAGATATTACTCACATGCCGGGCTACTGTTTTCTCGCTGATTTTCAGTGCTGTGGCGATGGCACGGTTGGTTTTGCCGCTTGCGACCAGTTTGAGGACTTCGATCTCACGCGCCGTTAGCGAAATATGCGATCCAGGCGGTTTCGCTTGCACGAAGTTCGTGTGAAGAAGATCGGGCTTTGCCCCCAGGCGCTCAAAAACTTCGCGAGCCAGTTCCAGTTCGAGCTTCGCTGCGTCGCAATCATTCAGTTGGTCGCACGTTCGTGACATCCACACGCGTGTGCGAGCCGCTTCGTAGGGGGCGTCGAGATCGCACCAGATTTCCCACGCACGATGAAACTCCGCGAGTGCGGCTTTCTGCTTTCCTTCGGCCAGCAGAGCCATGCCGTTCGCCCGCGCCGCCATCGCATCCAATTGCGGAGCGTCGAACCGCTCTGCGATCTTTCCCAGTTCGTCGGCCCCAGATCGTCCGGCGGGAATATCACCCTCGGCCAGAACAATCTCCACAAAGCAATCAAGCACTCTTGCCCGGGTTCCAAGATCGAGAATTTCCTCGGCCATACGGCGAATCAACAAGCTTGCCGCTTCGACTTGTCCCTGCACGAAACGCAGCATTGCGAGCCCCGGCTGCGGTGCCCTCTGCCACTTGCTCGCATCGCGGTATGCCTCCTCGGCAGTCTCGAATTCGCCGCGCAGACGATGGACCTCCGCCAATCGATAGAGGGCTAATCCAAGTTCAGGTCGTGGTTCGGGATGCGACAATCGGTGGCACGCTTGCCGGGACTCTTCCAACGCGTCATCCCATGCGCCGTGAAGTTGCAGGATTTCGGCACGGCGAACCAGGCAATGGCCGCGGTAGGGAACCAAGTCTGGTTGGGAGGAACACCACCGCTCGAGCGCAGCCGTCCACTCTTGGGCACGGCGCAAGTCGAAGATCTCTCCACAAGCGTCGAGCACGCTGCAATACACTCCGCCGGCCGTGAGGGGAGACACCTCTCCTGCGGTCACGGCAATCATGGCCTCGTCGAGTAATGAAACACCCTTGGCAATTTCTCCCTGTCGGATCAAAGCCCGGCCCTGGCCCTGTCTAGCCAGAGCCATTAGATCGGGTTCCCCGAATTGCTCACCGATTTTTCCGGCTTCGCCGAACGCTTCGTAGGCCTCTTTTTCCTTGCCGCTGTGCACCATTCGGTACCCAACCGGAAGCAACAAGTATCCTTTTTCCGCACAATTTGGATGGTCATCGAGAAGTCTCTCTGCGCGGGAGAGCCACCCGCTCGCTTGGGCGATATTCCCGTTGAGCAGGGCTGAAAAGCCGAGCCAGAATGCGCATCGCGCGGCAGGCTGCACGTCGCCACGACTCAGAAACCCTTGATGAGCCCGAGCCAGAATCTCAGCGCCTTCCCGTTCCTTCCCCATGAGCATGCTGGATTGCGCCAGTTGGGTGAGGTCCAATGGATCGAGCGGTTCTTCGCGATCTGCAGCCATCAACTCCGAGGCAGCACTGCCCCACGCCTGCTTGCGCAAGGAGTCCTTCGCCCTAGCAAGCGATTGCGCGCGAACGTCGTCCTTTTTCAGAATTGCGGATCGATTCATGGCAAAGCGGATAAGGGATAGGTTCTACAAGATCTCGCTACCACGCCCCATAAAATATGGGCTAGTTTAACACCGCAGAGTTCCAGTCATCTTCCGGTTCAGCCGGAGGAATTTACCCACAAAAAGAAAACCGACAGTTTAGGCTGTCGGTTTCAAAAGCAGAGGCTCCCTAATTGTCTACGGCAATTTATCCGCGAGTCCGGGGATGGTTTTCATCAAGTCGTTGTAGATCACCATCACTGCAAACAGCACGAGGCAGACAAAGGCTACTTGATATACGCGTTCCTTGATGCTCATGCTGATATCGCGCCGCATCAGCCCTTCGATGAACAGGAACAGAATGACGCCGCCATCGAGGATTGGAATCGGAAGCAGGTTGAAGATGCCGAGGTTCAAGCTTATAGCCGCTGTCAGGCTCATCAGAGGTGTCCAGCCCTTGCGCCGTGCAGCCTCACCTGCGGCTTGCCCGATGCGGATGGGGCCTTCGATCGACTTCATGGACATCTTGCCTTGCGCCATTTTCTTGACCAGTTCAAGAATGAGCATGGCGTTTTGCCGGTTCTCGCGAAGCGACAGGCTTAACGCCTCGCCGGGAGGCAGAGTCTTCACCTTCATCTGCATGCTGCTGATGCCGATGCGGTAGGACTTCTCCGAAAGCACAGGCTGGACAGTGACCGTTTTCTGCTGGCCATCGTGTAGAACGGTGATTGCGATGGGCTTGCTCTGGGTAATTTTCAGGCTCTCGACCATCGCGGCCAAAGCGGGAACCGGCTTGCCATCCACGGCAACGATTTCGTCGCCTTCTTTCAGGCCAGCCTTTTCAGCGGGCATGCCGCTCATCAGATCCGTGATGGTGACTTTGTTTTCTTTCGGCGCCCAGCCTGCATATCCGATCTGGTCGATGCCCATCGGTTCGGGAGTAACGGTCTTGTTAATCGTGTTTCCGCTGCGCTGGATTTGCAGATCGAGCGGTTGCCCGGGGCTCAACGCTTCTTTCAGATCCACCTGTTCCCAAGTTGGATTCTCGATGCCTTCGACGCGGGTGATGCGATCTCCGACTTCGAGTCCAGCCTTGGACGCAGCCGTGTCTTTGAAGACCCATCCGATCACCGGAGACTCGTCATACACGGCGGGATACTCGTAGTGCACCATGTAGACCGTGGTGAGCAGGAAAATTGCCAGCAGGATGTTCATCGTGGGGCCGGCGATGGCAATGAAGAAACGATGCCAGCGGGAGTGATTCATGAACTCGCGCGGATCGTCCGTGCGGCTGTCCATCGGGTTCTCGCCGCTCATCTTGACGTAGCCGCCAAGCGGGATCGCGTTGATCCGGTAATCCGTCTCGCCCTTGCGGAAGCCAATCAGTCGCTTGCCAAAGCCAATGGCAAACTGCTCCACCCGCACCCCGAGCCACTTCGCGACGGCGTAGTGGCCGAACTCGTGAATCAAAATCATGAAGCCAAGGACGGCAACGACCGCAACCAGCGAAGTCAGAAAATCAGACATATTGGAAGTACGCACTCCCCACAGAATTAGATTCCGGAATTACGCAAAAGATGTAGCCCGCGGCCGTTCTATTTGTCGGGTGGCCGCTACGCGTTCTTGAGCGTATCGCCGGGCCTCGGCGTCAACCGCCAGCACCATCTCAATAGACTCCATAGCCCGTGCATTTGTTGCCGTTAGCACTTCTTCGATCACTTGAGGAATTTGGTTAAACCCAATCCGGCCATCAAGGAACGCCGCCACCGCTACTTCGTCGGCCGCATTCAGGGCTACCGTCTTGCCGCCGCCAGCCTCCGCCGCCTCATACGCCAGACGGAGACAAGGGAATTTTGTCAGGTCCGGGGGGTAAAGTCCAGATGACGCAAGTCACTGACCTTGAAACGCATATCCGATTGAATACGCTCGGGATAGGTCAAAGCGTACAGAATCGGCAAACGCATGTCGGTTACCGAGAACTGCGCCAGGATGCTGCCATCCACAAACTCGACCATGGAATGGATCGTGGACTGCGGGTGGACGATCACCTCAACTCGCGCCGGCGGCATGTGAAACAGGCGGCAAGCCTCAATTACCTCAAACCCTTTGTTCATGAGAGTCGCCGAATCAATCGTGATCCGGCGCCCCATCTTCCAGGTCGGATGGTTCAACGCTTGCTCGACCGTGATGGAATCGAACTCGGCTTGTGGCGTATTGCGGAAGGGACCGCCCGAAGCCGTGAGCCAGATGCGGTCAACTTCTTCCATGCGGCCGCCGCGCATGCACTGATGCACCGCGTTGTGCTCGCTGTCGATAGGGAGCAGCGCGACGTTGCGCTTGCGCGCTTCAGCAGTGATCAATTCTCCGGCGGCGACGAGGCATTCCTTGTTCGCCAGCCCCAGAGTTTTGCCCGCACGAACCGCTTCGTAAGTGGCTTCGAGTCCGGCTACGCCGACAATCGCGCTGACCACGAAATCAACTTCAGAGTATGTCGCTACTCGAACGGTTCCGGCTGCGCCGTGGACGACTTCTATTTCTCCAAGGCCTTCCTGCTTTAGGCGGGAACGAAGGGAACCTGCGTCCGCTTCGGCGGCCATCGAGATCAAGCGAGGTTTCCAGCGCTTCGCCTGCTCGAACGCCAGTTCGAGATTGCTTCCGGCAGCGAGCGTAACGATCTGAAATCGGTCGGGAAAGGATTCGGCGACGCTCAAAGTACTGCGTCCGATGGAGCCGGTCGATCCCAGGATGGCTATGCGTTTCATGCGGACGACGATCACTTAATTCTAACGCGGTTTCACGCTTGCTTGCGGGGAGGTGGCGAGGGGATCACTGCATCACGCGCCAAGCTGCATAATACCAGAGCACCGGCGCGGCAAACAGCAACGCATCAATGCGGTCGAGCATGCCGCCATGGCCTGGTAGGATCGCACCGGAATCTTTGACTCCCGCTCCCCGCTTGATCAGGGATTCCACCAGATCCCCGAGCTGTGCCGCCACATTCAAAATGATGGTCAAGATCATGATCGGGCCCATGGCTGGTTGCTCAAGTCCGAAAAGACCGTCGCGGCGTTCGATCAAACCCGCGCGCAATAGCGCGGAACTCAATGGCAGAGCGTAGTGAAACAGCGCCCAACCCACGGCGGCGCTGCCTGCAAGAGAAGCGGCCGCGCCTTCCCACGTTTTCTTAGGGCTGACTCGCGGCGCCATTAGGTGACGGCCGATTGATTTTCCGACAAAGTACGCAAAGATGTCTCCGGCCCAGACCACCAGCAGGAGGTACAGAAGATAAAACGCGCCCGCCCACTGCTGTCGCAGTTGCACCAGCATGCCCATCGGCAGGGCGATGTAAGTGAAGGCGAACACCGACGCCGCTGCGGCGGGATATCCCGCGCTCAGATCTTTGCCCTGCATTGCCCGCGTCAGAAAAATAAAGGGTGCGATAGCGGCGGCGAATCCGAGACAGTACACGAACACCGCCGTCGACAGCAGCGGCTTTTCGTTTCCAACATTAAACGCGAGCAGAATGAAGAACAGGCCGCAAAAGATGAACGTGAGCAGGCGCATCGGTTGTACGCCGTAAGATTCCGTCAGCTTCAGGAATTCATGAATCGTCACAAGCGCCACAGCTCCCGCCACGATGGCGAGCGCGGACACAGGAGCCTTGAGAATCAGCACCAGAACTATCGGAATCAGCACAACCGCGGTCGCAATGCGCTTTAGCAAGAGAATGGGATATCGCTATGAAATGAAACGGACAAGACATTTAACCACAGAGCCGCAAGGAACAGGCGAAGGCAAAGTCAAAGTTGCGGGGTTTCTTCAGTCAGCTGTAGTTAAGATTTCAAGACGGTTTCAAGCTGCACGGCGGCATCATGATTCAGCCCACCATAGCGGCGCTCGCGCTTCTGATATTCGGCGATTCCTTCGAGCAGATGCAGCCCACGGAAATCCGGCCACAGCGTCGGCGTTACGTAAATCTCGGCATAAGCCAATTGCCATAGCAGGAAGTTGCTGAGCCGCATTTCGCCGGAGGTGCGTACAACCAGGTCTGGATCTGGGAGATTGCGCGTGTAGAGGTGGCGACTCACGGCATCTTCGTCAATCTTCATGTGATCGACGCCTCCATTTTGCGATGCCGCATGCAGCATGGAACGGAAAGCGTCCACCAGTTCGCTGCGAGCGCTGTAATTGAGCGCCAAGGTAAGGACCATTCCCGAATTTTGTGCGGTCGCCTCGCGCGCCCAACACATTCGCTCCTGCACGTCGGCAGGGAGTTCGTGCTGGCGTCCAATGTACTCGAGGCGGATGTTGTTCTCGTTGAGCGTCGGAACCTCCGCCTTCAGATAACGGCTCAACAGATTCATCAGAAATCCGACTTCGCCGCTCGGGCGCTTCTTCCAGTTTTCTTCGGAGAACGCATAGAGGGTGAGGGCCGGCAGGTGAATGCGCGCTGCGGTTTCGACCGTGGAGCGGACCGATGCGACTCCGGCGCGATGTCCAGCAACGCGCGGCAGATGGCGGCGCTTGGCCCACCGGCCATTGCCGTCCATGATGATCGCGATGTGCTTGGGGAGTCGCGCTGGATCTAACTTCCGGTAGACTTCTGTTTCCTTGCGGTCGAGCCCCGTGGGTACTTTGTCGTACAAAGTGACCTCTCAACAAGAGGCTACCACAGCAGGGAAGGGAGCGCAATGACTGGAAGTGCCGGATTTATCGCTGGATGCAAGCGAATCAGCATGCTTTGATCAGGAGTGCAAATTGGGGGCGAGATCAGCAAAAGGGCCGTCTTGATTGTGGCCATCAAAACGGCCGTTCATTGGAAATTTGGCTTACCTTGCTTCTTGCGGAACGATCTTCAACTCGAGCTTTTCCGTCCACCGGAGAACCGTCAAAGCGCAATTGACTCCCACGCGCACCTCCGTCAGCAGGCGATGGAGATCGTCCACGCCAGCGACCGGCTGTCCTTCCAGAGCCACGATGACGTCCCCATCACGCAGGCCGGCTTGCTTTGCAGGACTTCCTTCTTCCACGGACAGAACAAGCGCCCCCGTTTCCTTCGGCAGATCATAGAAGCGCACTACGCGGCGGTGCACCGGAACAGTTTGTCCTGACAGTCCGATGTAGCTGCGGCGGATGCGTCCGTCGCGAAGCAATCGGCTGGCAACAAACTTCGCGGTGTTGATGCCGATGGCAAAGCAGATGCCTTGCGCCGAAGAAATCATCGCCGTATTCACGCCGACGACCCTCCCTGCAGAGTCAACCAGCGGACCGCCGGAATTCCCGGGATTGAGCGACGCGTCGGTTTGAATCACATCGTCAATCAGGCGTCCCGAATAGGAGCGCAGGGAACGGCCGAGAGCGCTTACCACCCCTGCCGTAACGGTTGACTGGAATCCGTAGGGCGCACCGATCGCGATCACGATCTGCCCCGGTCGAAGCCGTTGCGAGTCGCCCATCTCGGCGACGGTCAATCCCGGCTCATCGACGCGGATCACGGCGAGATCGCTCGCAGGATCGTCTCCAACCACGAATGCGGGCATGCGCCGCCCATCGGTGAGCGTCACCGCCAGGCGCGCTGCATCGTGCACCACGTGGCTGTTGGTGAGGATTAATCCGTCAGGCGTGAACACAAATCCCGACCCGCCGCCCTGGCGCTCCACGGGCTCTCCTGCCCGATTGCGTCCCGCAGTCTGATGGACCTCGATGTGGACTACCGATGGTCGAATCCGATCCACCGCCGAGGTGACCGCAGTCGAATATGCATCGAGCAAAGCAGAATCGGCGGGGCTCGCTGTCACCGGCCCGTCGAGGCTGGCATCCTGCCGCGATTCTGAGATGTCATTGGGCACGGACACCAGCTTCGGGACCACGGCATCAAATCCAATTTCCATGTTCATGGTGGATAGATGTCGGTCGATCTGCTTCGGATTCAACTGGCCTCAGCCAACACGATGCAGGGTACCTCCCGCCGAGGCGGATCGTACCGCTCTCGATCCTGACCCAGAAGATCCCGTGAGGCCGAACATACGAAGCCGGATCGCATCCAGCACGGACTCCGGCAATATCTTCGACATGGCCGTCAGCAGCTTCGCGTGGTTACCGACCCGATAGCGAATGCGCGGACGCCGCGACGTCAACGCGTGATGAACAGCTTTGGCCACCACGTCAGGTGAGCTTCCGCTCTTTTCTCTCTCGTAGGCCACCCTTGCGAAGACTCTCATCATCGATCCGTATTGCGCCTGCGCCTCTGGTGGAAGGTTTCCAATGACCCGGTCAATGTCGCCCAGAGTCTTGTCGACCGCAGGCGTGGAAATGGCACCCGGTTCGATTGCACTCACGCGAATTCCAAATGGATGGAGTTCAAGGCGCATCGTGTCGCTTAGGAGTCCGAATGCACTCTTGCTCGCATTCAACAATCCACCAAATGGAATGGCGATGTTCACTCCGACTGAGGTTATGTTTACGATTCGACCGCGTGCATGCCGCAACGAACGGCTAAGCGCTTGTGTGACCGCCATCTGACCAAAGACGTTCACTTCAAAGATTTGTCTCAGGTCTTTCAGAGATACGTACTCGAGAGGGCGAACCACGCCAATGCCGGCGACGTTGACCAACCCATCCAAACCGCGTCCCGAGAGTTGCGTTTCGATCTCCTGGGCTGCCACGGAGATCGATGACTCGTCTTCGATATCCATCAACACGGGGATGACGTCAGCGCCACCTTCCTTGCGGAGGCTGTCCTGATCTGCGGGTTTGCGCACGGTAGCGAAGACTCGCCAGCCTGACTGGCTCATCTGCAACACACTGGATCGTCCTATCCCGCTCGAAGCCCCTGTTATCACAACTGTCTTTTTGAATTCGTCCATAGCTCACTCCTTCGAACTCAACATCCGATCTTGTTTCTTAGATGGTTTGGGTGACGATCGGATGCTGCTTGGGGGCTGAGGAAGATTTTGGAACTAGGTGGACGAAAGCTGAATCAAAAAAGCCGGGACCAGAGGATGGTCCCGGCGTTAGAGTTGGCTGGTTGCCCGGATAAAACTTGAGCCAAAGATGCCGAACCCAGCAAGATCGGCACTGAGACTAAAAGACCTTCAGTTAGGCGCTGCGCCGCGGCCGGATCGTCAAATCGCGTATCTGCGTCAGGATGCTCGACATCTGCATCCCGTTCAGTTGCGTGACGAAAGGCAACAGTTCGGCGATGAACTGATCTTTCATCAGTTCGTTAATTTCTTCCTGGCGGCTGCGTTCGCCGCCGCTAAGCAGTTCCGGCACGGTGACCTCCAGTGCACGCGCCAGCCGTTCCAGCGACGACAGGGTAGGCGTGGCCTTTTCGTTTTCGATCTTCGAAACGTAGGTGCGTGGCACCGACATGCGTCCCGCCAGTTGGCGCTGGCTCAATCCGCTGCGCAAGCGCAACGAGCGGATGGAGGTCGCCAGGTTCAGATGACCGCGCCCGGTTCCGGGCATCGGCATCATCACCGGTGGAACTACCATGATGGGTTCTGGCTCCGGTTCCTCGTCCATGGACGCGTGGCACCGTCGGCAATTGTTGTTGGATGTGCGGAACTGAACTAACAGGCAGTGGTCACATCGTACGACTTCCCGTGCATCTACCGGGGCAAGTGTCGTGGCCATCGGGTTGTGGGAGTGCCAGAGCGGGCTCTCCTTACGACCTAAAACAGAAACTTTTGGGGGACGTGTTCGACCGCAGGGTCAATCTGCGGCATGGAGGCTGTGGAAGTCAACAGAAAAATGCACAGGAAACGTGGCAGTGGCGACGGAGTGTTTACTAGTTGGATTCATTGCTGCGATGAGGGCCGACCCTCACGCGTTTTGCGCGGGAGGATGCTCAGGAATAATCGGTATGATTTAACTTAGTGCCTATGGCTGAAACCTCTACTCGCGAACAAGCCTGGGAACTTCTAACTGAGTTCACGCAATCCGAGAGTCTGCGCAAGCACGCGCTTGCGGTCGAAGCCTGTATGCGTGCCTGCTCCCGCAAGTTCGGCAACGGCTCTGCCGAAGATGAAAATCTTTGGGGCGTCGTGGGACTTATCCACGACTTCGACTACGAACGCTGGCCGACTCCCGAAGAGCATCCCTACAAGGGGAACGAAATCCTGAAGGAGCGCGGTTACTCCGACGAGATCCGCCGCGCCATCATGTCACACGCGGAATATTCGGGAGTCTCCCGCGACACGCCGATGGAGAAGGCTCTTTTCGCGTGCGACGAACTCTCCGGCTTTATCACGGCTGTCGCACTGATCAAGCCCAGCAAATCACTTGCTGAAGTCGACACCAAGTCAGTGCGAAAGAGAATGAAAGACAAGGCCTTCGCCCGCAAAGTGAATCGCGACGACATCATCAACGGAGCCGCGGATCTCGGCGTCGATCTCGATGAGCACATTAACTTCTGCATTGAGGCGTTGAAGCCCATTGCGAAAGAGTTGGGACTGGACGGCAGCGCGGTCACGGTTGCGCCTGAGAAAAACAGCGTGCAAGGCTGATTGGTTTCGCCGATAATCGCCTGTCCCAGTTCTGCTGTCTGACTATGGATCCATCCCAGAACGACTTGGAAGCGTTACGGCGGACACTCGCTGAGCTTACGGCCCGCGTGTACCAGATCGAGCGCAAACTGCACATGGACGTTCCGCTGCACCCGGCGACGCCACCGCCTGTGGTTGCTGGGCCGTTCGCGCCCACTACGCCGCCGACAGTAGAGATCAAGAGGCCGGTAAGTGCCACCACGGTCTCTCCTGTAGCACCTCCGGCTCCATCGCGTCCTTCGATTGCAGCGGCGATGCAGCCGGAAAGCGGTCTCGAGGCCCGCATCGGATCGCATTGGCTGAACCGCATCGGGATTACGGCACTGCTGATCGGGATTTCCTACTTTCTGAAGTTTGCCTTCGAAAACAATTGGATTGGCCCAGCTGGACGAATCACGATCGGCCTGCTCGCCGGAATCGGAGTGGTTCTTTGGAGCGAGCGCTTTCGCGCCAAAGGGTACAAAGCGTTTTCTTATTCACTGAAGGCAGTCGGCATTGGCACGCTCTATCTTTCCCTGTGGGCCGCATTTCAGGTTTACAGCCTGATTCCCAGCGGCGTTGCCTTTGCGATGATGCTGGCGGTCACCGCGGCGACCGCGGCCATGGCCTGGTCGCAGGACGCGCAGATTCTTGCCGCCTTCGCTCTTACTGGTGGATTCACAACTCCGCTGCTGCTTTCGACGGGACAAAACCGCGAGGTCGCTCTTTTTTCCTACGTAGCGATTCTCGATGTCGCAACCCTTCTGCTGGTGATGTTCAAGCCCTGGCGCCGCCTGCTGGTGATGGGCTACGTGGGCACGCTGTTGCTTTACGTCGGCTGGTATTCCGAGTTTTACAACCGCAGCCAACTCGGGTGGACGCTCGGCTTTGCCACTGGATTCTTCGCCATATTCGCGATCGCTCCGCTGGTTACTCTGCAGCCGGCGGACGAGCACCCGCTTCTGGCGGCGATTCCCGCCATTCTGGCCTTCGTGAATGCCGGTGCGTATTTCCTTCAGGCGTACGTCATGATCAACGAGATCAACCGAACGTACATGGCGTGGTTCGCCCTGGCGCTTGCGGGTATCTACATTTTCCTCAGCCGGCAGGTGCATGCCAGGAACCTGTCGGCCCGCACCTCGGAGTTCCTGTACTTTCTCCACCTCGCAGTCGCGATCGCATTCATCACGGTTGCAATTCCCATTCGGCTCGATGCTCACTGGATCACCATTGGCTGGTTCATCGAGGCGGCAGTCCTGCTGTGGGTCGGCAATCGGATGAAGTCTGACTTTCTTAGCGCCTTGGCGCTGGGAGCGCTTGTCCTGGGAGTGGCCCGGCTCCTGCTCATCGACAACTTCCAAACGACCCAGCTTGTCTTCAACATGCGCATGGCGACTTATCTCGTCGCAATCATCGTCCTTGGGGCCGTGGCGCACTATGCATCAAAGAGTGAAGGCGAACCCGCCGTCACGATTGGCGCGATCTCTGTGGTGGCGCTGAACCTGCTTGCCCTATTTGCCCTTACGCAAGAGGTCGGGGATTATTTCAGGCGGCAAATCGCCGTCGTTCCGCAAGGCGCTTATCAGCAGGGCATCTCTTACATCGACTTGCACCGGAATGATATTCAGCGCGACTTCACATACTCCGCGCTCTGGATGCTCTACGGCTCCATGCTGATGGTAGTGGGATTCGTTCGACGCAGCGCCCTGGTGCGGTGGCAGGCCCTTATCCTGATTGCCGCGACCATTGCCAAAGTATTTATCTATGATGTCTCGCAGCTGGATCGCGGCTATCGCATCGTCAGCTTTATGGTCTTGGGAGTCCTGCTGATGGCGATTTCGTTCGTGTACCAGCGGGACTGGCTGCAACTGTCGAAGAAGACGAAAGCGGAAGGGGTTGCCCCCAACGCATGAAATTTGTGCCTCTGCTGTTATTGCTATTTACCGCGGCTGACACTTCAACTCGGCCTGAGGCGGCGATTCCTTACTTTACGAACGTCCGAGACGTCCAGATTTCTCAACCGGGCGCTCAGAATTACTTCCTGATTGATGAAGAACTGTGGACGCATTCCCGCGCCGATCTTGGCGATCTTCGCCTCTATGACGGCGAGGCGCCGGTGCAATATGCGCTCTCCGAACAGCATGCGGGAATCTCCTCCCAGGAAGTTGAAGCCAGGATTCTTAACCTGGGGACCGTCTCTGGGCACACGGAATTTGATCTCGACGCGCAGGGAATTGCGGACTATGACCGGATCCGCCTGAGCCTGGATGCGCATGATTTTGTGGCCACCGCGTCTGTATCGGGTGGAGACGCTGCAGGAAAGGCAATGCAGGTCGAATTGCCGTCGTCAACGCTCTACGATTTCTCGAAAGAGCAGTTGGGATCGAATTCGCAGTTGAAATTGCCTGCATCAAGCTTCCGCTACTTGCACATCAGGTTGTCGCCGGGCATTCATCCTGAGCAAGTCAAAGGTGCGCGAATCTTTAATTTGCAAGAGCAGCAGGCATCCTGGACCAAGTTCGGCTCCTGCGCAGCACCGCAACAGAAGCAGCACGTCACAGCGATTTCCTGCAGCGTCGCGGAGAAGATTCCACTGAGCCGTGTGACGTTCCAGATTGCTCCCTCGCAGGTGAATTTCCGCAGAGCCGTGAGCGTCGAAGACTCGAAAGGCGTCCAGGTCGGAAACGGGGAGATCAGCCGCGTTCGCGTGAATCGCGCCGGAACGCTCGTGATCGCGGAGGAGCTTTCGGTAAGAGTTAACGCAGCGCCGGGGTCAGTCACGGTTCTTGTCGACAACGGCGACAACCCGCCCCTCGCCATCTCCTCCGCTGAGGCGCAGGCGCTGGAACGCCGTGTCTACTTCGATCCGCAAGGACGATCGTCGCTCAAGCTCTATTACGGCGACGAGAAACTCTCGCCGCCGGTTTATGATTACGCGCGTTTCTTTCATGAAGATGCCTCCACGACTCAGGTTCAACTGGCGCCGGGAACGCACAATCCTCTTTATGCCGCGCGTCCTGACAGTCGGCCCTGGTCGGAGCAGCATACCTTCGTGCTCTGGGCAGCGATGCTCCTGGCAGTGTTGGCTCTGGCCGTACTGGCGCTGCGAGGGCTGCGTGCGGGAGGAGTGAAAGCGTAATGTTTCGAACGATCCGCCGGATATTCCTATTGCTGTGCATTCTCATAGCTCTCTGGTTCGCTTTCAGCGGCAATCCGTTTGCGAAAGCAGGACGTGAAGTTCTCGGATTTAAGCAGAATCTGGACGTGATGCAAGGCACTTTCAACGTTACAGCGGGCAGTTTTCGCTATTACACGTTCAATTTGCCCGAGGGGTCCAAAGACGTTTTCATCGTCGGACACTTCAATTCGACCGTCGGAAGTCTCGCTCCCGCGAAGGCCGCCAGCGATAGCACGCAGCCGCAGGAGAACTATGGCAGCAACGTCGAGGTCTACCTGCTCAACGAAGGCGCACTAGCGATCTGGCAACAAGGACAGGGCGCGCGATCGCAGTACGAGAGCGGTCGGGTCACGCAAGGTACGATTCAGCAGTCATTGCCGGACGGTCCCGGGGACTATTACGTGGTTTTCAGCAACAAGTTTGATCATGCGGCATCCAAGAAAGTGACCGCCACGATCCAGTTGCATCAGAAGACCTGGGTGCCGGAATGGCTCCGCAGAAATATGAATGTCCAGTAAGACGGTTGCGCGGAAGAGCTACCGCATCGTCTCTTCGATTTCCGAAATCCAGTCAGGGCGTTTGAGCACTTCGCGCGGCTTCGGACCATCGGCGGCTCCGACGATGCCATCCTGCTCCATGAGATCGATCAGGTGCGCAGCGCGTCCATAGCCGATGCGCAGGCGGCGTTGCAGCAGGGAAGTCGAGGCTTTGCCGAACTCGATCACGAGCTTGACGGCGTCGTTATACATCGGATCGTCTTCCGAATTGCCGTCTGCACCTTCACCGCCGCCGCCCTCCGCTCCAGCTTCGCGCTCACCCTTCGGAGCTTCCAGGAACTGCTGCTGATACTCCGC
This sequence comes from uncultured Acidobacteriota bacterium, assembly GCA_963819455.1. GTDB lineage: Bacteria > Acidobacteriota > Terriglobia > Terriglobales > Acidobacteriaceae > Sulfotelmatobacter. The sequence continues at coordinate 253,806 of CAWFWF010000001.1, read as the reverse complement.
CAGTCCTTGTGCCTTCCAGAACTCGACCACGGCTGCGATTTCCTTCTCGGTCACGAACGCGGCATGTAAGCGGTGCACACGCGCCGAGCCGGAAGGCAGGTAAAGCATGTCGCCCTTGCCGAGAAGGGCTTCTGCTCCGTTGGCGTCGAGAATCGTACGCGAATCGACTTTGGTTGCGACTCGGAACGAAACGCGCGCCGGGAAATTCGCCTTGATCAAACCAGTGATGACGTCGACGGACGGCCGTTGTGTGGCCAGCACCAGGTGAATGCCGACTGCGCGCGCCATCTGGGCGAGCCGTGTGATCGACTCTTCCACGTTGCTGGAATCGAGCATCATCAGGTCGGCTAATTCGTCGATGATGATGACGATGTAAGGAATCGGTTTTTCTTCGGAATCTTCGGCGAACAGGCTGGGCGTATCGCCCTTGTCGAAGAGCTTGTTGTACTGGTCGATGTTGCGCACGCCTTTGGCCGCGAGCAACTTCAACCGCCGTTCCATCTCGCGAACGGCGTTGCGCAGCGCATTTGCAGCCAGCTTCGGCTCAGTGATGATCGGCGTATACAGGTGCGGAACGCCTTCGTAGTTCCCGAGTTCAAGACGTTTCGGATCGACCAGGATCAGGCGCACTTGATCGGGCGTCGCCTTGTACAGGATCGACATGATCATCGCGTTGATGGCGACGCTCTTGCCGGCGCCGGTCGATCCCGCGATCAGAAGGTGAGGCATGCCGGCGAGATCGGCGGTGACGATGCGGCCATTGATGTCCTTGCCCATCGCAATCGTCAGCTTCGACTTTGAACCCATGAACTCCTGCGATTCGATGTTCTCGCGCAGCCATATGATTTCCCGCTTCCGGTTCGGCACCTGCAGGCCAACCGTGCTCTTGCCCGCCATGCGCTCGATCAGGATGCTCTCGGCCTTGAGCGCCAGGCAGAGATCGTCTGACAGATTAGTCACGCGGCTGTACTTGATTCCAGCTTCCGGCTTGAACTCGAACGTCGTCACAACCGGGCCGGGATTGATTTGCGTGATCTGTCCGTGAACCTCGAACTCGGCGTATTTTTCGGTGAGCACCTGCGCCAGGAGCTTCAATTCATCGGCGTCGACAGCCTGTTGTTCGTCCGGACGCTGCAGCAAACTACTCGAAGGCAACTTGTAGCCGCCCGCGATGCGCGGCATCGTGGTCTTGGCTTTATGGCTGCTATCAGCGCGCTCCGTGACCTCGGGATCGGCCACCGCTTGCACGGCTGCGTGCGATAGAGGTTCGGAAAGAATTCCACCTGTGGCGGATTTCGCGGCCGCAGGAGCGGGATCCTCTTCCATCATGCGCTCAATCCCCGTCCGCCGAGGCTCACTCGACGTGACCTGAGGAGCAGATGCAGCCGGGCGCGAAGGAATGAGCTGCGTCTTTACAATCGGCTTCGAGATTCGGCGCTGATCCAGTTCTTTCTGCTGCCGCCTCTTGGCGCGTTCTTCCTGCCAGTCTTTATAGCGATTCCACACAGCTGTGACGAAGGCGAAGCGTGTCGGCGCCCACAGTTGAATCGCCGAGAAGGAGAACGCCGTCGACAGATAGAGCGCGACGGCCAGCACGGTCGCGCAAACGATGTATGCGCCCACCAGATTCAGATAGTGAATCAGGAAGTCACCCAGAACCCGGCCCATCAGCCCTTCGATTGGGATCTCCTGCATCCAACGCAAATTGCCCGGCAGGAGCGCCAGCATCGCCGGAATGAACATGGCCAGCCAGATTCCGCCCAGGCTTTTCGCCAGCGGTGACTTCACTTTGATGGAACGGAACCAGCGGACCCCTAGCGTTGCCGGGAAGATGACGAGCAGGAAGGCTCCGACGCCGAAAAACTGCAGCACGGCATCGGACGTGTAAGCGCCGACCACTCCAATCCAGTTTCGCGCGGCGTGCGCGCCGGTGAGGACCGAGGCGCTATTCCACGACGGATCGAGTGGAGAATACGAAATCAGGGCAAGGAAAAGGAGGAGCGCGGAGATGCACATCAGGAATCCGATGAGCTCGTTCAGCCGCCGGTTCCCGGTGGGGACAAAGATCGTTGCCAAATAATCCATGAAGGCCAGATTCTTCGCCGAACACACAGCTTCGGCGCCGCAATCGGCCAGAGCCAGACCATTATGCCAAGAAGGAGCTGGTTCCGACAATGAGGGAATTCACAGGCGGTGTTCATATGGTTATCGGAGCAGGGCTTGCGGGCCGCACGAGGCGGCCACAAGCGCTGGTGTTGTCGCCCGATGTGCGCGCGATTACGCGAGCTTTGCGGCGAAGACAAGAACCAGAATTCCTACGACGATGCGATAGAGGGCGAAAGGAGCGAAGCCTCGTTTTCGGACATACGCCATGAACCACGCTACCGAGGCGTAAGCGACGATGAATGAAACGACGAATCCGATGGCGAGCACGACCCATCCGTGTGGATCGATCTGCGAAACGCCGATGGGATTCTCGCCTTTTCCGCGCAGCGATTTATACAACGTATAGAGCGTTGCAGCGGCCATCGTAGGGATGGAGACGAAAAATGAGAACTCCAAGGCAGCCGCACGAGACATGCCGGCCAACTGTCCGGCGGCGATGGTAGACATCGACCTCGATGTACCAGGGAAGACGGCCGACAGTATCTGGCACAAGCCGATCCAGATCGATTGGCCCAGGCTCATCTCTTCCATCTTCCATGTGCGGATCGTGCTGCCTCCTCCGGGCCCCGCCGCTTCAGCCTTGGCATGCATCGCATCGACGATCCACATGACGATCCCGCCGATCAGCAAGGACCAGCCGATGATGACAATGTTCTCCAAATGCTTGCCGATGACTTTCGAGAGGAGGAAAGACGGGATCGCAGTGACTACGAAGGCGACCGCGACCAGACTTAGAGGATGCGTCAGGACCGTACGATTCCCGCTCTCGCCGCGCGGAAATGTGGAAAGAAACTTCGTTATGCGGCTCCAAAAATACACGGGCAGGCACAAGATCGCGCCCAGTTGGATGACGATGGAATACATCTTCCAGTAGCCATCGGAGAGGCTGATATGCAGCAGAGCTTCCGACAGTCGCAGGTGCGCGGTCGAACTGACAGGTAAGAATTCGGTAAGGCCTTCAATAATGCCCAGGATCAGCGAGAGCAGGTAGTCGTTCAATCATCCTCCGGAAAAATAAGTAGAACAGTATCTCAGGTTGTGAAGAGGCGCGAAAGTTCCGCACGGCATCCCGCTACGGCAGCCCATAAAAATTGTCATCCTGAGCGGAGTAGTCGTCCGCGAAGCGGACGACTACGGAGTCGAAGGATCCCTGCATGTAATTCGGAGCCTGAGGTTGTGAGAATGACTGCGTCGCCGAAGGCCTGCGACGAGGAGCAGGGATCCTTCGACTACGGAACTGTTTCGCTTTCAGCGAACCAGTTCCTTCGCTCAGGATGACAAGCCCAAGATCACAATCTGGAAGGCTAATCGCCGGCGTTCCCCCAGGTTGGGACGCCCTGCTGCACGTAGAACGTCAAGTCCTGCGCGCGGTTTGCCCATTCGCTTTGCGCATACTGGCCGAGGATTTTCTGGGTCAAAGCCAAGGCGTGGCCTTTCGCGTCATCGGACTTCTTCAGATTTGCTTCGGTCTTATAAATCTCAATCAGCGCCGATTGCCGCCACGCGGCCTGATACAGCGCTTCGGGAGCAGCGGAGGACTGATCGTGCTCCTTCGCGAATTTTTCGTACATGTCGGATTCTTTTTCGGGGCACTTCGAAGCGCCCTGCCAATCGCCGCAAAGTTTGTTTTCCAAAAGGTGGAAGGAGGCGAGATCGGCCCACTTCGTCCCCGGATACTTCTTGATGACCAGCTTCATCCATTCTTCGTTGATCTGGCCGCGCATGTAAGCCTCGCGCTCACGGGCTGAGGGGCGGGTCATCACATCGGACCGATCAACCTGCCAGCGAATGTCTGCCGCACGGTAGAGTCCTTCAGCAGCCAGAGGAGATGTCGGAAAGAGATCGTACACGCGGTAGTAGAGGCGCATTGCATCCTGGGCGGCATCGCGGCGTCCACGCCGGCGGCTGGCCTCATCTTCAGAGTTGGCGGCTTCGCCGAAGATGATCTTGTCGCCATTCGGCGTGCTCATCCCGACGAGCGCCTTGTTCTGTATCCAACCTGTGATGGTCTTGCCTTCGGATTCAGGGTCATCCTCATCGGCATCGCGCCTAGGCTCGCGGATGATGGCCTCGACATGTGTCCAATCGCGGCTCGACGCTTCGATGATGATGAGTTCGTGCCCGCGCAAAGCCTCGCCTAACTTGGCGGAAGTGGCGCTGGGTGACACGCGTATGGTGGCTTCGTGGACCAAAGTCCCGCGGACCGCGTCAGCCGTGGCGATGTTAGCGCCAAGCAAAGTGATGGCGAAAAATACAGCGAGAATTGCGAATTTCTGAAATCGGACCATGTTGTTTCCTTACGGTTTCTTTTGACCTTTAATTTGCGCCACCAACGTGTCGATATCGGCTGCGGACAGCTTCTCGCCAAATTTGGGCATGCGATGCTTGCCGTTCGCGATCGTGGTGCGCAGCTCGTCCGAAGGCACGGATGTGGTCTTGTCCGCTAGCAGCGACGGACCAGCGAATGTCCGTCCGTCGCCCTTCTTGCCGTGGCATTTCGCGCAGTTTTGCTGGTACACGGGATTGTTGCCCAGGGATGCGTCCTGGGCGGGTTCCTGAGCTTGGACGGCTAGTACAAGCAGGAAAGCGATCGCGGTAATTCGGAATCGTTTCACAAGAGGGCCTCGTTACTATGATGCATCCATATTAGAGAAAAGAGGGATGGAGAGAAAACAGAGCGCATTTTGATGAATGATGCGTTCGCAGGAGCCTCTGGTTCTGGAAGTTCTGCACTACTGCGCGCGCAGTTCCTCGAGCATACTTGGCTCAATATTGCCGCCGCTGATGACGGCGACATTCAGTTTTGTCGGCGGCAGTTCCCGCGCATGAAAAATAAATCCAGCAACAGAGACCGCGCCGCTGGGCTCCGCTACCGTAGCCGGATTGAGGCTCAGATATTTCATCGCCTGCCGGATCTCCTCCTCCGTGACCGTGATGATGTCGTCTACATAGACGCGGATGTGTTCAAAATTAAGGTTTCCGATGCTTTGCGTGCGAAGTCCGTCGGCAAGTGTGCGCGAGACCTGCTCGGCAGGAAACTGAACGACCTTTCCGGAGTGCAGGCTGGCCTTAGCATCGGCGGCAAGTTCGGGCTCGACTCCAATGACCTTGATCTTCGGATTCGTCAGCTTGATCGCGGCTGCGACACCGCTGATAAGGCCTCCGCCGCCAACCGGTGCGAATACCGCCTCCACCTCGGGAAGGTCTTCGAGAATCTCCAGTCCAACAGTGCCTTGCCCGGCGATGATCTTTTCGTCGTTGTAAGGCGGAACGATGACATATCCGTGCTGGGCGGCTAGTTCCTCCGCTTTGATCTTGCGTTCGTCGCTGCCCGGCCCGACCAGGACGATTTCTGCGCCCAGTTTCGCCGTGGCCTCGCGCTTGATGACCGGGGCATTGTTGGGCATGACGATGATGGCCTTCGCGCCGAGCGCACGTGCTGAGTAGGCCACTCCTTGGGCATGATTGCCGCTGGAGTACGTGATCACGCCACGTTTGCGTTCAGCGTCGGACAGGGAAGCAATCTTGTTGTACGCTCCGCGAAGTTTGAAGGCGCCAATGGGTTGCTGGTTCTCCGGCTTAAGGAGCAGTCGCCGCGGATCGTCTGAGCACAGCTTGAATTCGACGAGTTGCGTACGGGTAGCGATGCCCTTGAGCAGGGACTGGGCGGCGTGCAAGTCGGAAAGTGTGATCATTGTTGAAATTATTACGCTGACTCCATAGGTTACCGCCTGCGGTACATTTCTCGCCAATTGCCGCGACTAGTGTGCCGAGATCGATTCGCCACGGATGCGCGGATCGTTCTTCTTCAAGATGAACGACGAAAAAAACATGACCAGCGCCGCGATTCCTAGCACCCAGAAAGTATCGATGTAAGCCAGAGCCGCAGCCTGTGTCTGCACCGCGATGTAGATACGAGCCAGGCTTTGCCGCTGCGCCTCATGCGATCCCATTCCAGCGTGGATCAATTGCTGCATCAGTCCGGTGACCGCATCTCGGAATCTAGAGTTGCCGACGCTGGTATTACCGACCAACCGGGACTGGTGAAATTGCGACCGCCGCACAATCATCGTCGTCACGATCGACGTCCCAACGCTGCTGCCGATGTTGCGTGTGAAGTTCACCAGTCCGGCGACCGCGTTGCTTTTCTCCGCGCGAATGCCGATGTAAGCTGCTGTGGTTGCGGGGACAAAAACGAATCCCATCGGCAGATACTGGCCGATCCGCAACACCGTCGCTGAAGGAAAGCTGATTAGTAGGTCGATCCTCTGCGTCGAAATGTACATGCCGATTGCGAGAGTGAACCACCCGAAGGCGATCAGGTTGCGCGATGGAAAGATTCCGATCAGACGTCCGACGAAGGGCAGTTCGATCAAAAGCAAAACAGCAGAAACCGAGAGAACCATTCCTGCCGATTGCGCGGTGTACCCCATTAGCGTCTGCAGGAACTGGGGCATCAGCACGGTAGTGGCGAACGAAATTGCGCCGACCATGAACATCATCATGTTCGCGGTCGCGAAATTCGCGTTCTTGAAAAGACGCACATCCACAATCGGATCCTTGTGGAACCATTCATAGAAAATAAGGGCGACCAGCGAAACCGCAGCGATGATGGCCAACGTCAGGATGAAATCGGAACCGAACCAGTCGTCTTCCTGTCCCTTATCGAGCATGATCTGCAACGCGCCGACGCCCAGTGCGAGCAGAGAGAATCCAACATAATCGAGTTTGGTTTCCGACGTGTTGCGGCGAATCATGTGCGGAGGATCCTCGATCAGCCGCCAGACCAATGCGAGAGTCAAAATGCCGACGGGAAGATTAATGAGAAAGATCCAGCGCCATGAGGAGTTGTCGGTGAGCCAACCGCCCAGCGTAGGGCCGATGGCGGGCGCGCACACCGCAGTAATGCCATAGATCGAAAACGCGAGTCCGCGCTTCGATGGCGGAAACGTGTCGGCCAGAATCGCCTGTGCCATGGGTTGCAGGCCTCCGCCTCCGGCGCCTTGCAATACTCGGAACAGAAGCAGGAAGCCGAGGTTGGGTGCAATTCCGCAGAGCAGGGAACTGATAGTGAAGATCGTCATGCAAGCCATGAAGAAGCGCTTGCGGCCGAAGACGCTAACCAGCCATCCAGTAATTGGCAGCACGATCGCGTTGGCGACCAGGTACGACGTCAGCACCCATGTGCTCTGATCGTTGCTGGCGCCGAGATTGCCGGCAATGTGCGGCAGCGCGACATTCGCGATCGCCGTATCGAGCACTTCCATGAACGCCGCGAGCGAAACCGTCACGGCAATCAGCCACGGATTCGCCGCCGGACGCCAGGCAGTAAGATCCGCCCCGGTTGAGACGGCACTGCTCATGACATACCTGCGCGGGCGTTCACGAAGATCAGATCTCTAGAATCACCGGCATGATGAGCGGTCGTTTTTGAGTTTGCTTGGAGATGTATCGCTTTAGGTCGGCGCGGATCTTTTCTTTGATCACGCCGTAGTCGCCTTTTTCCTCGTCGCTGGAGTGTGCGAGAGTGTCTTCCACAATTCGCTTGGCGCCCTCCATCAGGCCGTTGTCGCCAATATTGAAGCCGCGGGTAACGATCTCTGGCGCGGACTCAACCTCTCCCGACAGTTTGTTGATGGCGATGATTGGCAGAATGATGCCGTCCTCGCTGAGGTGGAGGCGGTCTTTAATGATTAGATCCTCGACTACGTCCGTGCGGCTTCCTGAATCAATGCAAACGCGACCCACGTGGATCTTCCCGCTTTTCCGGGCGCCCAGTTCGTCGATCTCGAGAATGTCGCCGCTTTCAATCAGCATTACCTTCCCGACCGAACTGTGCATCGCTCCCGCCATCTCGGCATGCAGTTTCAGTTGTCGATATTCGCCGTGCACCGGGATGAAATAACGCGGCTTGACCAGGTTGATGATCAGCTTGAGTTCTTCCTGGCTGGCGTGCCCGCTGACGTGAATCGGCGGCGAGGTGCCGTCTTCATAGATCACGTGGGCTTCGCGGCGGAAGAGGTGATCGATCATCCGGTAGATTGTCTTTTCGTTGCCCGGAATGATGCGGGACGACAGAACGACCGTGTCTCCCTTTTCGATCTTCGCGTGTTTGTGATTGTCTACCGCGGCGCGCGACAGCGCAGACATGGGTTCGCCCTGCGTACCACTGATCAAAACACAAAGTTTTTCCGGCGGAAAATTCTTCATCTCGCCCGGATTGATGACCAGGCCGTCGGGAACCTCGATGTATCCAAGATCCTCCGCAATTTCGGCCGAGTTGTTCATCGAGCGCCCGATGAAGGCCACTTTGCGGCCATGCTCGTGCGCGAGTTGCACCGCGAGATTGATGCGGTGAATCGATGATGAGAAACACGAAATGAACAGACGCTTTTTGGTATGTGCAAAAACCTCGTCGAACTTGCGGCGGACAGCGCGCTCGCTCGGCGTGTATCCCTTACGCTCGACGTTAGTGGAATCCTGCATCAGCGCCAGCACGCCTTGTTTGCCGTACTCGGCGAAAGTGTGCAGGTCGAATAATTTATTGTCGGTCGGAGTGGGGTCGACCTTGAAATCGCCAGTGTGAATGATCACGCCAAGCGGTGTATGAATCGCAAGAGCGACGCAATCTACCAGACTATGCGTGACGCGGATAGGATGAACGGTGAAGATTCCGGCCTTGAAGCGCTCGTTGGCGCGCATCTCGCGCAGATCGGCGTCGTCCAGCAATCCATGCTCGTCGAGCTTGTCTTCGACATAAGCCAGCGTGAATTCGGTTCCCCAAACAGGCACGTTAAGTTCAGAGAGAATCCACGGCAGCGCTCCGATGTGATCTTCATGGCCGTGTGTAAGAACAATCCCGCGCACGCGCTGCTTGTTTTCCTTGAGATAGCTAACGTCGGGGACGACGATATCGACGCCAAGCAATTCGGCTTCGGGGAACATCAGGCCGCCGTCGATGACCAGGATGTCATCGCCGTAGCGCACGGCCATACAGTTCATGCCGAACTCGCCAAGGCCTCCCAGCGGGATAATCTGCAGTTTTCCAGTGGCCATTGATTAAGCATGATGCTAGCACATAGCGGTGGGGTGAGCCGCGCGGCCATAGCTCAGAGTTCGCCTCACGGCTGCAGGTCTTACCCGATGGCTTTCTGCTACTCGCTGCGGTAAGGTTGAGAATATGGCGGAGGAGCGAAAATCGTGGTTGCGGCGGCGCGTGGAAACGGCGCTGATGAAGGGGTTCACGCGGGCATATGAAACTGTGCGCGTCGATCCCGATAAATTTTTGCTGCAATTGCGCGCGGCCTACCGGGTTCCAATCAGCGGATATCACGGAGTCTTCTCGCTCGAGATGCACGAGATCGATGGCGTGGCGGATTCGATCATCCGCAGCGGCATGAAGGTTGCAGCCGTTGAAGGAGCCGGTTTCGGATTGGGCGGACTTATCACCATTGTGCCGGATCTCGGTATCTTGTCCGCCATTACGATGCGCACGATTCAGAAACTTAGCCTGTTATACGGATTTGAGTTCAACACCGACGATGAGATTGCCGAATTGTGGATTGCCGCCGCGAGCGCTGCAGGAGTCGATATTAGCCGCGAGGTGCTGGAGAAAGAAGTAATCGGCCGGTTCGTGCCGCGCGTCATCCAGCGGATCGCAGCGAAGACCAGCGCCGAAGTTGTCGAAAAGTGGGCGGGACGCGTCATTCCGCTGGCCAGTTCGGCGATCGGCGCAGGACTGAATTACTGGTTCGTGCGCGCCTGGGGAGAGCGGGCACGAGCTCATTTTCGCGCGCGTCATATGAGTCTGAGACAGAAGGCGAAACTCGCGGAGCCGGTTCAATCAAGCCTTCCAACGCTTCCGCAATGATTTGTGGTTCCAAGTAGCGTTGTCCGCCTGAGCGAAGCGAAGGATGACGGGCGAAGTGAAAAAGATCACTTTCTGTGTACGTCACTCTCGCGCTAATCTTCCGCTCGCGTCGCTGTGATAAAAACTTATATAGATGCCCACCTTTTCCTGCTCAGCCATTCTCTTTGATCTGGATGGAGTCCTTTGCGACTCCACTCGCGCGGTAGACCGCGAGTGGCGCGCGTGGGCAGCGCGCAAAGGGGTCGATGGCGATGCGATCATGGCGATCGCCCATGGAGTGCGGACCATCGAAGTCATTCGGCGAGTCGCTCCCCATTTGGATGCCGAGAAGGAAGCCCGCAAGATTGAAAACCACGAAGCGCACGATCAGGCTGGTGTAGTCGTGATGCCAGGAGCAGTGGATCTCGTGCACTCGATCCCCACCGGACGCTGGGGCGTGGTCACCTCGGGATCGCGATTGCTGGCGACTGCGCGCCTGAAATTCTGCGGAATACCGCTTCCGGCGGTGCTAGTCACCGCCGACGACGTGAAGAACGGAAAGCCGCATCCCGAGCCGTATTTAAAGGGAGCCGAGCGTTTAGGTTTCCCTCCGGCAGAATGCCTGGTGATCGAAGATGCGCCAGCAGGAATTCAATCCGCGCGGGCGGGCGGGATGAAGGTGGTCGGAATCACGAGCACGTATGGGACGGTCGATATTGAGCACGCAGACGTTGTGATCGGTAAGCTTGGCGCGATTCAGGTTTCGTCGAACGGGGCGGGGAAGTTGGTCGTAGAGGTCAATTAGGTCGAACTCTAAAGTCGAAACACTCGTTTACTCGAACTTGCGACGGCTCCATCTCCTGCTACCTAAGCCAGTCTTCCAGTTCAGTCCCTCGGTCGGTTTTTTCGTCGCGGTACTTGACGATGACTGGCGTGTACAACGACAAATTCCATTCAGCAGCAACGCCTTTTTTCACCGCCCGTGAACCAGGCACCACGACTGCATTTTCAGGGACCTCTAACGGGCCTTCGGGACTAGCGCGGTAGACTTCGCCTTTCACCAGGTCGTATAGCGGCGTGGAGCGGGTGAGGATCGTGCCCGCCCCAAGCACGGCCCGGGCTCGTACCAGTGTGCCTTCGTAAATTCCACAATTTCCGCCGATCAGCACGTCGTCTTCGATGACGACCGGCGCGGCATTGATGGGCTCGAGCACTCCTCCGACTTGCGCGGCGGCGCTGATGTGCACGCGCTTGCCGATCTGCGCGCAGGAACCAACCAGCGCATGCGAATCGACCATCGTGCCTTCGTCGACGTAGGCTCCGACGTTAATGAACATGGGCGGCATGCAGATCACCGACGGCGCAACATAGGCTCCCGTGCGAACCGACGATCCTCCGGGCACGACGCGAACGCGATCGGCAACGCCAAACTGCCGGGCAGGGAAGGTGTCTTTATCGACAAAGGAAAGTCCCGCGGGCATCTCGGCCAGAACGCCCAGACGAAAGCCGAGCAGGATGCCTTGCTTGACCCATGCATTAACAGTCCAGCGTCCGTCTATTTTTTCGGCAGCGCGAATCTTCCCCTGGGTAAGTTGATCCCGGAATTCGAGGAATGTCTTTCGCGCCTCGGGATCGTGCTCCACCTCGCCCTGCGCGGCGAGATGCTCAATAGAAGATTTCAAAACACGGACGTCAGGCTTCGAACCTTGGACCTCGGACATAGATTTGCGGGGACTCATGCTTTCCTGGCGCTACGATCTCACATTCGCCAAAGACAAAGAATATCAGTCGGTTGAGGTCCAAGGTCTGACGTCCGACGCCCGATTCAAACGCACTTGCATTCGCTGCGAATCAGAATTCCCGTCATTCCGTGAGCAGTCTCGCGAACCTCGACCAGCGTAGAGTAGGGTCCGTGCCAGCGCGAGTGGTTTGCGTCGTGGCCAGCCGGGCGTCCTTTGCCGTGGCTGCACTGCCCGCAGGAACCTCGGTGCACCACGATCTTATGAGGTCCGGCGGCCCAGTTCTCATAGATAAAAAAGTCAGCGGCTTCGGGTGTGGAGCCGGCTGGCTTGCTGATCAATCCTGCTTCTGTCGCAATCTTCTGCAAACGCTGCCGCGTGTCGCGGCGCATGGGCAGAAGCGGCAAGCGGTAAACCTCTTCAATCTTTCCCATCATCGCGAGAACTGCCTTAACCGGCAGGGGACTCGATTCGATAAAGTTCGCTTGCATCAGCGCCAGGTACTTACGCTGCAAAGAGCGCGCTGTGGCCCAGTCGTTGTCGAGTGCAGCGCGAGCCAGCGACGACATCTCATGGGGAATTTCGTTGGATGCCACAGAGATGATCCCGACCCCGCCCAGTGAGATCACGGGCAAAGTGACGGCATCGTCGCCAGAGAAAACCAGAAAAGTTTCCGGAACATGGGTGAAGATCTCGGCGATCTGCGTCATGTTGCCGCTAGCTTCCTTGACGCCAATGATATTTGGAATTTCGCAAAGGCGCGTCAGGGTGGCGGGCTCAATGTTCGCGCCGGTGCGGCCGGGCACGTTGTAAAGAATGATCGGCTTGTCGCCGACTGCTTCGGCGATGGCCTTGAAATGGCGGTACTGGCCCTCTTGCGTGGGCTTGTTGTAGTACGGCGACGCCGTGAGGATGTAATTTACTCCGGGCCGTGCGGCAAGTTCTTTGGCCTTCTCCACCGCATCGTGCGTTGCATTGGATGTCGCTCCGGCCATGATGGGGACACGTCCGGCTACCACCTCGATGGTCGTATCGATCACGTGCAGCCATTCGTCGTGATTGAGCGTTGGCGTTTCCCCGGTGGTCCCGCAAGGAACGAGGAAATCAATTCCGGATTCTACCTGCCACGCGACCAGATTCCGCAGCGCCGCGTCGTCGATCGATCCATCCTGATGAAAGGGAGTTACGAGGGCAGTTCCACATCCACGAAGTTGCATAGTCATAAGATAACGCGAATGGAGTGGATAGAAAACTGGCCGCCGATCTTCAACGGAAGGGGCTGATACGATTTCCGGAGTGAACCCTGTCCTCCTATACTTTGCGTCCGGTGAGTCGCTCTATTCTGGCGCTGCACTTCTCCTGCTGATGGTGGCGATTTCTCCCTTTCTTAAACACCCATGGGCGTTGTGATTGAGGAACGGTGTTTCTTGGCTGGCGTTGGCGATTGCCGTCATGGCCTGCCCGCCGTTTGTATGGATTGTGGATGTGAGTTTTGGAGTAGTCTTCTTGCTCTGGATAGTCGCGTGGAACAAATCCGCAACCGGACGGTTGTGGGCGACGGCACGAACTGCCAGCTCGATTGCCCTATTCATCTTGTTACTTATCCTTCCAGGAGTGGAGCTTTTCCACCGCCGAACGCCAGTGATCGAGGGAACGGATGACCATCTCGTAGTGATCGGCGATTCGATTTCGTCAGGGCTTGGAGTGCATACTCCGCCGTGGCCCGCTATCATGCAGCAGATGACGGGAGTTGTTGTAAGAAACCTGTCGAGGCCTGGGGCGACCACGATGGACGGAGTGACCATCGCTGTCGGAGTGACTGATCAAGACCATCTGGTGCTGGTCGAACTGGGTGGAAATGATCTAATCGCAGGTGAGGCTTCGGATACATTCGAGCGAAGCCTTGAAGCAGTCTTAGCGAAACTGACTGCTCCCGGACGCAAAGTCGTGATGTTTGAACTACCTTTGCTGCCGAACCGCATCGCATATGGGCGGATTCAACGAAAGCTCGCAGCAAGGTACGGTGTTTCGTTGATCCCGAAGCGATTTCTCGCTGAGATAATCGCTGGTCAGGACGCAACCTCAGACGGCCTTCATCTCACCGAAATCGGCGCCCGCCGCATGGCGGTGGTCGTTAAGCGGATACTTCTCCCAGCGCTCAGAATGCGGACTCGGTAAGCCTACAGTTCTCGCCAAATATCCTTGAAATCGAAGAAACCTTTTTTCCCTGCCAGCCACTCGGCGGCTCGTACTGCCCCTTCCGCAAAGCCGCGACGGGATTTTGCGTCGTGGCAAAGGTAGATTCGATCGGCCGCGGATTCGAGAACTACCTCGTGTAGGCCGACGACATCTCCCTCGCGGAAAGAGGTGATCTCAACATCCTTGGGATGGCCGCTGGCATCGCGGATGACTTGCTGAATAGCGATGGCCGTTCCGGACGGCGCATCTTTTTTGTGGACGTGGTGGCGTTCGAATATCTGTCCCGAGTATTCGTGGCGCAAAGCCGCGGCGGCGGTGCGAGCTACGTCGAAGAACAGATTCACGCCGACGGAGAAATTCGCGGCGTAAACAAATCCGGTTTGGCGCTCCTCGACCAGCGCCTGGACGCGGTCGATTTCCTTATACCAGCCAGTGGTGCCGACGACCATGTTCGTGCCCGCATTTGCGCAGGCCTCAATATTCGTCATCACCCCGTGCGGAGTGGTGAAGTCGATGACCGCACCGACGCCGTTCAGTTTCTCCGGAGTCAGCGCCTCGCAGGCGGCATTTTCTTTCGTGCCTGCGATTTCGATCCTGTGGTGGCGTTCGCGCGCGACCTCAGCCACCAGCGATCCGGTTTTACCCCTGCCGAGAATGAGTAAGTTCATGGGATGGAAAACCTTTCAACCGCCGAGATCGTCGAAAGAGGCCGCACCGAAAATGCTGAGACCGCTGTTGATTCCTTGGCGAACTCCGCGATGATCTCCGCGCTCTCTGCGGTTAAAGACGGTAAGTCTAAGCGAATACTTCCGGGTCCAGTTCCGAGAAAAAAGTCTTGTGCAGGCGCTGAATCACGTCGGGAACTTCGTCCTCTTCGATGACGAACGTGAGGTTAATTTCTGACGCGCCCTGCGAGATCATGCGGATCTTTTTATCCGCCAGTTCGCGGAAGACCAACGCCGCAATTCCCGGAGTATCGCGTAGGTTTTCGCCAACCAGGCATACGATCGCCTTGCGCCCTTCATACTTCACGTCGGCAAGTTTGGCCAGGTCCGCGGCCAGGGCGGGAATCGCCTGGTTCGAGTCCACTGTCAACGAAACGCTCACTTCCGAGGTCGAGACTACGTCGACTGCAACTTTGTGCCGGTCGAAAGCCTCGAAGATCGCCCGCAGAAAGCCGTGAGCCAGCAACATTCGCGGAGCGGCGACATCGACGATGGTAATCCTCTTCTTGGCTGCGATTGCCTTAAAGATATTTTTGCTCTGCGGAGCGCGAGTCGTGATGCGCGTCCCTTCGCACGATGGATTCCGCGAGTTCAACACATACACGGGAATATTTTTCTGGATGGCGGGAAGTACCGTCGCCGGATGAAGAACCTTTGCCCCGAAATATGCGAGTTCGGCAGCTTCATCGAAGCTGATGACCTTGATGCGGCGGGCATCAGGGCAGATTCGGGGATCGGTAGTCAGAATTCCGTCGACGTCCGTCCAAATCTCGATGCGCTCAGCGCCCAATCCCGCGCCGAAGATTGCTGCTGAAAAATCAGAGCCGCCGCGCCCAATGGTGGTGGTGATGCCATTACGATTGGCTCCGATGAATCCGCCCATCACGGGAACATTTCCAGCCTGCAGCAGGGGTTTCACCCTCTCCAGCAGCTTGATGTTGGTTTCGTCATATTGCGGAACCGCCTGCATGTAGTCATTGTCGGTAACCAGAACGTCGCGGGAATCGACGTGTGCTCCCTTCAAGCCGCGCGCTGCAAATGCGGCCGCGACAATTTTGCTGGAAAGCATTTCGCCGAAGGATGCCACGTTATCGGTGGTGCGCGGCGTGATCTCCCCGACCGCGGAGATGCCTCGTAAAAGTTCGTCGAGGGCCTCGAAGTCCGATCCCAACTCAGAATGAAATTCGGTGAAGCGCGCCGTGCCGAGCAATTCACTGGCAGTGTTGTAATGGCGCTCCTGCAACGATCGGCAGAGCTTGAGCGCGGTCTTACGCTCGCCTTCACCCGCCGCGCGAGCCATCGTCAGAAGCGTGTCCGTTACCTTGGCCATCGCACTGACCACGACGACGGGCTGCTGGGCTAGCCGTCCCTCAACGATCGAGGCGACGCGGTTGATAGCGTTAGCATCTTCGACCGACGTGCCGCCAAACTTCATGACAATCATTGGCGGGGCTCCAGACGCGGCTTGCTGTCGTGAACGCAACATTCACCGGATAGCCGATCGGTCGTCTTAGCCACGAAAAATTCCGAAGCGCGGGGCAGCGCAAGAGATTGGGCGCTGCTTTGAATGGTCATCCCAAATACCCTTTAACTTTGAGGAGTTCCGCGTTCAGCACGGCTGCTCCGGCAGCTCCACGAATCGTGTTGTGCGACAGCACCGTGAACTTCCAATCAAGGATATTGCAAGGACGAAGCCTGCCCACCGCCGTCGTCATGCCCGCGCCCATGTCGATGTCGAAACGCGGTTGCGGACGATCGTTCGCTTCGAGGTAGACCACCGGGCGCTCGGGAGCGCTCGGCAGCTTGAGCTCTTGCGGCTCCGCGCGAAAGCCGTTCCATGCGGCGATGATCTCTTCTTTCGTCGCTTTTTTCTTTAGCCGAATATAGATCGATTCCGTGTGGCCATCTTCTACGGCGACGCGGTTACACTGCGCGCTCATCGCGAAATCGGCAGGCGTGATCTTCGCTCCATCGAGTTGGCCGAGCAGCTTTTGCGTTTCCTCTTCCATCTTTTCTTCTTCGTTCTTGATGAATGGAATCACGTTGCCCAGGATGTCGAGCGACGGAACGCCGGGATATCCCGCGCCGCTGATGGCTTGCATGGTCACCGCCATGACAGCCTCAAGGCCAAACTTCTGATGAAGCGGTGCCAGCGCAAGCACCAGTCCAATGGCCGAGCAGTTCGGGTTCGTCACGACGTAGCCGCCGGACTTCTTGCGCCATCCCTGAACGTCGATCAACTTGATGTGACCGCCATTGACCTCCGGAATGACTAGAGGAACATCCTGCTGCATGCGCAATGCGCTGGAGTTCGACACTACGGCGCAACCGGCGTCGGCAAATTTCGGCTCAAGCTCCGCAGCGATGGCGGAATCGAGCGCCGCGAAAATAATCTTAGGAGCGCCCTCCGGCGTCGCCGGCGAAACCTTCATCTTCGCGATCGCAGTGGGAACCGGCGTTTTGAGTCGCCAGCGTGCAGCATCCGCGTAGGCCTTGCCTTCGGAGCGATCGGAGGCGGCCAGCCAAGTTGCCTCGAACCACGGATGATGTTCGAGCATCTGGATGAATCTCTGGCCGACCACACCGGTGGCGCCCAGAATACCGATAGGAATTTTGCTGTTCATATGGATACCTAAAATTCTATAACAGCCGGGGAGAGGGTTCCGGCCCGGGAATCAGCGATCACATTACCAAAGCGCCAGTACGGGAATGCTTGGGCATACAGATTTGCATCCATGGGATGCGCAGTCCTCCCAACTACTGTTTTCGCTCCGCCAGCCGATAGTTCTGTCTGGAGGGCACCGTGCCTGAACTACGCCAGAACTTCTTCACCAAAGAGTGGGTCATTATCGCAACGGAGCGGGCTAAACGTCCCGAAGATCTCGTGACGCATCGTGAGGCGCCAGCCGTTCCGTCCTTTCTGGAAACCTGTCCGTTCTGTCCGGGAAATGAAGGCAAGACTCCACCCGAGGTGATGCGATTTCCGGTGGACGGACGCCCCTGGCAGGTCAGGGTAATTCCGAACAAATTTGCCGCCCTGTCGAGTCAGGTTCAGCCCACTCGAAACCTGCAACATCTACTGCGTCGAATCGACGGTTTCGGTTTTCATGAGGTGATCATTGATAGTCCGGATCACGCGTGCTGCCTGGCCCTGCAAAGCGACGAGCAAGTAGCCAGAATCCTGGGAATCTACAAACAGCGCTACAACGTCCTGAGCCTCGATCCGCGAGTGCATCACATCACGATCTTTAAGAACCACGGTGTCGACGCTGGAGCGAGCCTGCAGCACCCGCACTCGCAACTGATTGCGACGCCGGTGATTCCGAGCCAGGTCCGCCACCGCCTCCACGAAGCCTTGCGACATTATGATGACGTCGGCGAGTGCATGTTCTGTCACATGGTGGAGCGCGAAGTCGATGACCAGACGCGAATCGTTCTTACCAGCCAGCATTTTGTGGCGATGGAAGTCTTCGCCTCGGCCACTCCGTTTGCGACGCATATTTTCCCGCTGCGCCACATGGCCAGCTTCGGCGACATCACCGAGTTAGAGATTGCAGATTTGGCGCGCGTCCTGCGCACGCTATTGGCGAAGATTTATCACGGGCTGGGAAATCCGGACCTGAATTTTACCGTTCGCAGCGGTCCGGCGGAGTACGGTGAGGCGAGGCATTTCCATTGGTACGTCAGCGTGATCCCTCGATTGACGAGAGTCGCCGGCTTCGAGCTCGGATCGGGAATGTTTATTAATACCGTACTGCCTGAAGCGGCAGCGGAGTTTCTGCGGAAGGTAGCGATCGAGCAGGTCGTGAGCGTTGGAGCAGGGCAGTAGGCCCGGGCGTTATTTTCGGTTGGAGATCGGTCCGCCGATGGCGTAATCCGTAGTCAGGGGGCCGAACTTTTTCTTTTCCGCATACAGCCGCCAGCGGCGGAAGACAATTCGCAGGCTCGCCATCACCGGAATTGATAGATAGATACCCAGGATGCCGGCGACCTCGCCCCCAGCCATGACGCCGAAAATCGCCGCCAGAGGATGCAGTTCCATGCTCTCGCCCATGATGCGCGGCGAAGAGACGTAATCCTGAATCAGGCGCCAGCATCCCAGAAAAACGATTAGGATGATCCAGTGCGGGAAACCCGTCAGCAGCGCGACGGTCATGATCGTTAATGCGCCGGCCAGCGGTCCTACAACAGGAATGAATTCGAGCAATCCGCCCACTGTGCCCAGGACCAGCGCATAGTTCATCCCCATGGCGCCAAGAAATATCGAATAAGCCACCAGAGTGAGCAGGGCGAGGGTAAGTTGAGCCCGGATGAAGTGCGCCAACATCCGGTTCAAATCGTTCAACACGTTTTCCAGAAATTCGCGCTGCGGGCGCGACTGCACGGTGGTCAGCAGGAAGTCGCTGAAGGCGCGGCCATCCTTCAAGAAGAAGATCGATAGAAGTGGAACCACAAACAAAAGCCATGCTTGCTTGGCAACATCGGCGGTGCGCAAACCAATGCGTTGCGCGAATTGCGAGATGTCGTCCTCATGGCTCACCAGGAAAGACTGCACGAACTCGGTGGTGTTACGGCTCCATCCGTGTTCCTGCCCCAGTTGGTCGGTGATTTGCCCGGAGCTGACCTTGGTGAGGAGGCTCGGTAGCGCTTGCCCCAGGCGCGCGCCCTCGTGGGTGACTTTCGGGCCAACCAGTACAAAGAACACCACCACCAACGCGATCATCGCAGCGTAGATGACGGCGATGGCCGGGTTGCGTCCCCTGAACAGTCGCTCCAGACGATTCACCAGCGGGCTCATGAGATAAGCGAAGAAGATTGCGAAGAGAAAAGCGATCAGGGTGGCGCGCGCAACGTAGAGAAAGCCGAGCCCGAGCGCGAACAGCAGCGCCGTGATCAGGACCCGCGCCGTACGTGAGTCAAACAGCAGCAATAAATTTTCCAGAGCGATCTCGCTTCTGCCGCTGCGGCGTCGAACTAGTCTCGAACGACCTCGGTGCTAGCGGTCGGAATCGCTACCTTCATCAACTTGAAATGATCGTTCTCATCCACCCAGAGAGCCCAATCGAACTGCTCGCCGTGCAAGTTTAAGCGTAGCAGTTCCCGGTCGGTGCCGCGTATTGCCGTTTTTTCCTTGCCAATCAGCTCCATGCGAACGCTCATCGACGTGCGCTCCAACGGCACGAGAACTCCGAAGTCGGATGGCTGGCATACGCGATGCCCTTTTTCGTCTTTGCAGGGCGCCACCTGTAGGTATTTCCACACCAGCAGTTCTCGGTGGATGAAGAAATTGTTGTCGAGAATGGGCGTCACACCCGCCAGCAGGAATGCCTGTTCGGCAGGCTTCGTCGAGTTGGGGGTGCTGATCTTCTCCTTCAGAAATTCATTGTCAGGAAGGACCGTCAGCGAACCGCCTCCGCTTTGGCTCCAGTCGTAGCGCAGAATCTCGCTCCCCGATCCCAATTCCATGTCGGACTTTTGTTCGTTATCACTCCCGCCAACCTCTTTCAGTTGCGACTTGACGCTGCTATTTCCATTCTGCAATTCGATGGAAAAAGTCTCCGTGGCAACCCGCTGGCCTTTCATGAAGACGCCAAACGATCCGGAGTCCACGACGGTGGGCTTTGGTTTGTCCTTCTTGTCGGGCGAACCAGCGGCCATGGCCGATAGCGAAGTAACAACAAGGAAGATCACTGCCCGACAGATCTTGTATTCGAACTTCACTCGACTTCTCCTTGTTTCGAACGCGTATTCATTTTTCGCAAACGAAGCATTTTGACGATCTCTGCGGCTACAGCCTTTACGGTGCGATCGCCCGTCTTAACTTTGAGAGACGCCTTTTCATAGCGCTTGCTGCGGAATCCATGCAGCTGACCAAACTGCTCACGGCTCTGCAGCAACGGTCGGTTGGCTCCACTCTCGGCGGCCTGCTTTGTGCAACGCCGCCATAGTTCCTCGACCGGAGCGTCCAGAAAAACCGTCGGCACGCCCGACGTCAATAGCAAAGCCGCATTCCGCTTCTCCACAAATGCGCCTCCACCCAGCGCGATGACCCGCGATTGGCCACGCTGCAATTCCTTCAGCGCCTGCCGCAATGCTGCGTGCTCGGCACGCCGGAACCCGCGCTCGCCCGCTTCGCGAAAAATCTCGGCGACGCTGCGCCCTTCGGCGCGCTCGATGCGGTCGTCAAGGTCTTCAAAGATCCAATTCAGCCGCCGCCCGAGGGCGAGGCCCACGCTGCTCTTCCCGGCGCCCATGAAACCCACGAGAAAAACGGCATTGCATGGATCGCATCCGCGCTGATCCGAACGTTTCCTTGCCACACGAATGCGTTTCTTCGTGCTCGCCGTTTTTCCAGAACGCGGTTTCAAACGATCCGGGCTTATTTTCGTGGCTATTTTGCGGTGCGTTTTCTGAGGTGGATTTTACCACTGAAACTGCGGAGAACTACCGTTGAGGAAGCGGCCGCGCGACCCATGGAACCCCAGAAGGCACTTCCTTCTTTGATGATATAGGCCGTGTGTTGGCGAGGCTGAAGAGGAATGTCGTCATGCACTTCGCCACGCACCGAGCGCGCGTTGACGTCGGCAGAGGTTGTGTCGGGAACCGTGGCTTCGATATCGCCGCTGTGGCTGGTGAGCCGGTACTCACCGCGGTCACCGAAATCTCCGATGTAACTGATGCCGCCACTGGTCGAGATCACTTGTACGAGAGGACCGGTAACACTGTTTAACGTGACGTTGCCGCTCAGAGAATCTACTTCGACGTGACCGTCCTGCACATTCGTCAGGGTCACAGCTCCATTCAAAGTTTTCACATGCACGTGCGCATTGGTGATGTCGCGAACATCCACTGTTGCCCCGGCTCCTTCGAGTGTGACGTCGCCGTGCAACTTCTCGGCATGCAGCGTGCCCGTGCTCGAATGCAGCGTGATGCTGGCATCGGCAGGGACCTCGATTACATAGTCGACTCGGCCCGTCTGAGCGTCCGCTCCCGCGAGCAGGTGCGATTCGATCTCAACGCGATTACCAACGTAGCTATGGTCCATCTCAACTTTGTCGGAAGAAATTACGGCAATGACCGAGACCGTATTGCCGCTGGCGGGCTTTACCGAAATGGAACCGTACGGATTGTTGACCGAGATTCCGGCTCGTGGTCCGACAGGGATGTGGAGTTCCTTGTGCGTTTCGGCGTGAAGAGTGCCGGCCAGAGTGGTTCCGGCCATGATCGCTCCGGCTAACGCAAGTTCGACAATACGCCCGCTCATAATGATTCCCCAAGATTCTGCGTTTCGTTGCCGGAACGGATGCGCGAAAGCGCAACCATTATGGCAGAGAACGATCCAACGCCAGCTCAAAAAGCATGGCTTTTTGTTGATACGCCTCCATCAGCGAACGGCGGGCTTCCTCGTCGTTCGGATCGGAGGCCACTACGGTCTTCTCATCTTGAATGTACTGATTCACGCGGCGGAGATTCTCCGCATACTGCTCTTTCATCGCTGGAGCCTGCTCGCCCACTTCCTGCAGAAGATCGTCGTCGTTCAATCCAGCGATCATAGGATCGGAACTACCAGCAATAGTCGAATTGCTGGCGACATTCACCACGCGAGCAGGGGGCACCGTCGCGACAGAGTGATCCGGGGAATGCTGTCGAAGGTAAATCCCAACTCCAATCAGTAAAGCGGCAGCGGCGGGCACCATCCAGCGAGCGAACGCCCAGGGACTGGAGAACGAAGGCAGCAGGGAGTGAGTCCGCTGTCGGCGCACGATTCCTTCACTGCGCAATGACGATTCGATGGATTTCCAGACTCGCGGATGGGGCTCATCGACGGCACGCAGTTCGACCGCCGTCGCAGCGATCAAGGTGAGTTCTCGCAGCAGAGCCGAGCAATCCGGACACGTCTTGAGGTGTGCGCGCTGTTCGACGGTGTTGCCGCCGTCGCATTCCACTAGGCTTGCTTGCAATTCAAGGCAATTCATACAACTCTCCCCAAGCCCCTGTCCCTATAAACTGTCGCTAAGTGTGAAACCGTGCGTTGCCAGTCGACGCTGGCTCTGTACTCTACCGTGCCGTTACTTACTTGGTTGCACGCTGGAGCAATCAGGATTTCTGCGCTTTTTCGGCGCGGTTTATTTTCAACAAATCCCGCAGCTTCATTCTTGCTTTGTGCAATTGCGACTTGCTGTTTCCGATCGAGCAACCCACGATTGTCGCGATCTCGTTATGTTCGTACCCTTCGACGTCGTGCAAAACAAATATCGTGCGATAGCCGGGCGGCAAATCGTCGACTGCTTTTTGTAACTGCAGCCGGTCGATGGAGCCGGCCAACGCCAGATCTTCCGCCCCGAAATCTTTCTTCGGAGTATCTTCTTCGCCTGCCTGCGTAGTCTCTTCGAGCGAAACCACTGGAAGGCTTTTCTTTCTTAGGTGCATCAGCACTACATTCACGGAAAGCCGGTGAAGCCAGGTCGAAAATGCCGACTCGCCGCGAAACGTTGCAATCTTGCGGTAGAGCTGAAGAAACGCTTCCTGGGTCAGATCTTCCGCTTCCGCCGTATTCGATGTCATCCGAAGGCAGAGCGAGTAGACGCGACGCTTATGCTTGTCGTAAAGGGCTTGGAATGCGCGAGCATCCCCGAGCTTCGCCTTTTCGATCAGCTCCGCTTCGTTCGAGTCGCCAGCCTGTCGTTGTTCTGGGTCGGTCAAGTCGCCTTTTCCGGCCGCACCCCGTGAGATGCAGCTAACTATCTGTGCGTTGTATGGCTTGCAGGCCGTCGCTGCGGAACTAAGGTAATGCTGGTATTCAAAATTTGAAAGCGAATCTACAGTTCTTTGGATTCCACTCTCTGCCGATTGGTCGCCGCAAATCCTTTGCCTGCTCCGCATTGGGATGCTCCAGTGCTAGAGCTTTAAACCCTATCCCAAATTTAGAGTCGCAATCTTCGAAATTTGGTAATTTCTGCGTCAAATTTTAGCCACTAGATTTTTTCGTCGTGATCGTCTCCAGCCCATGTCCATGGGGACCAAGCTCCCTCTGTCGGAGGAGAAAGGCGAAGGTCAAGCCGAGGAACCCAAGGATGGAAAAGATCCACATGCCGAGGTTATATCCACCGGGGTGATCCGGACCTGCGTGGCTGTAATCGTTGGCCCAGCCGACCATCAGATTGAACAGGAACAGGCCGATGTTCTGGATCATGGTCATCAGGCCATAGGCGGTCCCGAGTTTCGATTGGTCCACGATATAAGCGACGGAAGGCCACATCACAGCCGGAATCAGGGAGAACGCCACCCCCATCAATACCATGGGTACGTACAAGCTCACATGGGTATAGGCCATCATCAGGTAGACCGGAATTAGCAGGAGGGAGCCGAACATCATCAGGATGGCCCGCTTGCCAATGCGGTCGACCCACAGTCCGAACAGCGGAGTCGCAATCATGGCGAACAGGGTCAGCATGCTCGATAGAAATCCGCCAAACTCCCGCGAAGTGCCATGTGCCTCCATGAAATACTTCACCGCGAAGGTTTGGAACGGGAAGATCGCCGAGTAGAACGTGACGCACAATGCCACGATGTACCAGTAGCTCACGCCGAACTTGAACAAGTCTCGGAACACGACCTTGTCAGTGGATGCGTCGCCCAAATGGAAATTCTTCTCCGCCTGAACCTCAAGAATCCAATAAATGATGGCTCCAACCACGCAGAAGACAGAAAAGGCTAACGCAATCAGGAACGGCCACCGCCACTCGGCATAGGCCGCGCGTGCCCACGTTGGAGAATTCAGCGCCGCGAATGAGCCCAGGCGGCAGATTGTTAGATTGAGGCCGAAAGCGAAGCTGAGCTCTTTGCCCTTAAACCACCGGGCGAGGGCGGCCGTCACAGCTACGTTCAGGGACTCGGCTCCCATGCCGAAGATCAGCCTGCCAGTTGCCATCACCGCAAGCTGACCGGACGCTGCCGTGAGCGCCGGACCGACCACGCAAAGCACACCAAAAATCATCAGCGATTTTCTAAGGCCGAGGCGGTCGATGATGAAACCGCCAATGACCACCGTGAAGATGTTCGGAAAGCTGTAAATCGCTTGCAGGAAGCCGATGTTCGCATCGGAAAAGCCCAGTTGCTGCTTCAGGACGTCGGCCAGAGGGCTCAGCGCGTCATAGGCATAGTAGCTGCCAAACATCGCCAGGCTGAGGAAGACGAGCACCATCCACCGATAGAAGCGGCTGGGCTCGGGACGCAAGTTGTCCGTCATGCAGGCTCTTTTCTGGGGTCGGAAGTTAGGGCTTCACGAACGGAGAAGAGTAGCAGAGAGGGCCAGTGCGTTCCTAGTTATTTGCCCGCGATGGCGCCGGGCGGGACTGGACTATGAGTCGCGGCAAATGTCGAGAGTTTGGGATGAATCGACGTCGCTCAGTTATTGTCATGCTGAGCGGAGCGGTGAGGTGAGAAAGGCGAACCTCACTGCGAAGTCGAAGCATCCCTGCCGTCGCCAGACTCCGCCCTCGAAACTAACTTCCCACAAACCTCGCGTACAGACTCCGCGCCACGGCAGTGTCGGTCGTCCCCTTGATGATGGCGCGGCCATCCGGAAACAGCGTCATCTCGTAGGGCTCGTGCCAGAATTTCAGCACGAAGTCGTTGTGCCTAACCTGCCCGTGGGCTCGAAGCCGAACAGATAATTCGCCAAAGTCGATCGGCCGCTGCCGCTCATGAATTTGCACCGAATTCCTGCCGCATAGCGTGATGTGGGGCCGCCCCTCGCCAGCGAGATGAACGAAATCTTTTTCCCCACATGCTCGGCAGTCGGGACTGGGCTTGCCGGCGGAGATTTCCGCGTGCTCATTCGTCCAAAGGTCGAACGACAAAAGGCTTCGCCGAAGACCCGCCGTAGCACTCCCCCCTACCAGAAACTTAATCGCCTCCGTTGCCGCGATCGAGGCAACTAGGTTTACCGTCGAATTCAGAATGCCGGAGGTCTCACACGTCTCGACCAATCCCCGCGGAGAGTCTGGAAAGATGCATGCCAAGCATGCCGTCAGTCCAGGGAGCACATTTAACGTGACAGCGTAGCTCCCAACTGCCGCCGAATAGATCCACGGACGCATCCGCGAAACAGCGTAATCGTTGATCAGGTAGCGAGTCTCGAAATTGTCGGTGCCGTCGAGGATGAGGTCGAATCCTTCAAGCAGGGCTTCAACATTGGCCGGAACCAGATCCTCAACCTTCGCTTCCACCGCAATTTCCGAGTTGAACTCCGCGATCTTGCGGGCCGCCGCGATGGCCTTCGGCAAAGATTGAGCGGCATCTTCTTCGTCGAATAAAGACTGTCTCTGCAGGTTGCTCGCCTCCACATAATCGCGGTCGACGATGCGTAGTCTCCCAACTCCGGCGCGAGCAAGAAGTCCTGCCAAAGCCGAACCGGTGGCTCCGCATCCGACGATCGCGACGCGTGAGGCAATCAGCCTGCGCTGTCCCTCTTCGCCGATCCCGCGGAACAATATCTGTCGCGAATAACGTTCTTCGTTTGGGGAAGCTTTCGGTTTGTGTTCTTCGCGCTCTGTTTGCTGTGCCAAAGAGGTCACCAGTCTGCCGCCTTAAAACCATTATTATAAGTGGCTGGCATCAGGCTCGTTGAACGGCGCATTCCGCGGGGAGCGGCTGTCCGTAGCTCGTACAACGGCTAGCCGGGCGAGTTCCATCGAAGTGTAAAAGACGCTCAATTTTCAAGGACACCTTGCTAAGACACTGCGCGACAATTTTGACCGCGACGATTCTGATGGGGTCGGCGGTCTTGTTGCCCAGTGCGCAAGGGCAGAGCAGTCCTCCGCGATCGTTTGAAGCGCGCCGCGTCGACCCCGTCGACCCGCTGCGAGTGAGGCAGGACCCTTCTCAAAGTTCCGGTTCCAGATACGAAGGAAAAACTATTCAGGCGCTGGATCTTCCGGGCGTCGCACAGCCGGACCGCGATCATCTACTCCAATTGCTTTCGCTCAAAGTAGGCATGACTCTTGATCGTGATAATGTGCGCGAAAGCATTCGCGTTCTGTATGCAACAGGCCGCTTCGCCGACATACAGGCTGAGGTTGTGCCGTCGGGCAATGGTGTCTCGCTCAGCTTCGTGACATCCCCGAATTTCTTTGTGGGAGCGATCGAGGTCGAAGGTGCGCCTGCCCGGCCGACGGCAAACCAGATTGTGAATGCTGCGAAGCTGCAACTCGGCGAACTTTTCAACCAGGACAAGTTGAACCGCGCGCTCGAGAATACGCGGCAACTCATGCAGGAGAATGGATATTACAAAGCGCGCGTGACGGCGGAGAGTACGTCGAACATAGCGAATCAGCAGGTGGATGTCCTCTTCCACGTCGCTCCCGGATCGGCAGCGCATGTCGGTCTCGTGAAGGTCGCAGGCGGTTCCAACCTCTCGCTCCCTGAAGTCCAAAAGCTGGCGCACATGACTCCGGGCGACCGCGTCACCTCGGCTCGCATCAGCGATTCGCTGCAGCGGTTGCGCAAGCGATTTCAAAAGCAGAACCGGGCTCTGGCCCAGGTGTCGATCTCCGAGCAGATTTACCATCCCGAGACCAACGCCCTCGATTTCACGTATCAAATCGATCCCGGTCCGGTCGTGCTGATCCTCGCCCAGGGATACCGCATCAGCCGCGGCGTTCTCAAGAAAGAGATTCCGGTCTACGAAGAAAATGCCGTCGATGACGATCTGCTAAACGAAGGCAAGCGCAACCTGTTGGACTACCTGCAATCCAGAGGGCACTTCGACGCCAACGTTGAGATTCGCAAGGAGAGCGATCCGAAGACGTTGAAGGTGATCTACCAGATCGATCCCGGCCCGTTGCATAAGCTGGCTATCGTGGATATCGCGGGCAACAAGAATTTTCTCGATACGTCCGCGTTGCGCTCGTACCTGCAGATCCAGCCCGCCCACCGCTTTTTAACTCATGGCCGCTACAGCGAGGCTTTGCTCAAAAGCGATGTCGCCACACTCGTCGGCCTCTACCGCTCCAACGGCTTCCAGCACGTCGATATTCAGACCAAGGTGGACGACAACTATCAGGGCAGCCCAAACAAGCTGGCGGTTCACATCCACATCGAAGAAGGCGTGCGGACCCGCGTGGGTGCAGTCCACGTCGAGGGCAACGAAGTTGTGAAATCAGCCGATCTGCCCGAACTCACCACCCAAGCCGGGGCAGCCCTATTCCGAGCAGGATCTGGCAGGGGACCGCGAGCGCATTCTCAGTTACTACTTCGATCATGGTTTTCCGAATGCGGCTCTCGAGATTGCGACGAACTCGCCGGAGCCGAATCGCGAAGATGTGACGTACACGATCCAGGAGCATGAGCACTTTAAGGTGGATCGCGTAATGGTGGCCGGGACCGAACACACCCGGGACTATGTTGTGCAGCGCGAACTCCAGGTGCGTTCAGGGGATCCGCTCAGCCAGCAGGACCTGTTGAATACGCAAACTCGTCTTTACGATCTGGGAATCTTCAACCAGGTCGATACCGCTGTCCAAAATCCTGACGGCGCCGATCCACAAAAGAACGTCCTCGTGCAGGTGCAGGAGGCGAAGCGGTACACCTTCACCTACGGAGTAGGACTGGAGTTCCAGACCGGCCAGCGCGCCGGAACAGCGGGATTAAGTCCTAGGGTCGGATTCGATGTGACCCGGCTCAATGTCTTCGGCAGAAACGAAACGCTCACATTTCAATCGCACGTAGGCCGTCTGCAGCAGCGAGGATTGATCAGTTACGAAGTTCCCAAGTTGTTCGACAGCGAGAAGTTCAAGCTGATCTACACCGTCTTTTACGATAACAGCTTGGACGTCTCCACATTCACTTCCCAACGGCTCGAAGGAAAGATCGACCTGAGGCAGCAGTTCGGAAGTTCGGGAACCGAGCCTGGATCTCGGGCAGGACCAAACTCGATCACCTATCGCTTCGATTTTCGTCGGGTGAAAGCCAGCAACTTTGCCGAAGGATTCTCCCCCGGTGAAATCGCGCTGCTGTCCCTGCCCGCCCGCGTGGGTGGTCCCGGTTTCACGTTCATCCACGACAAGCGCGACAACCCGCTTGAGAGCACAAAGGGAGACTTCTTCACGCTGGATGCCTTTGTGGCCTCCAGTTACTTTGGTTCACAGGCCGATTACGGCAAGGCTCTCGGCCAGTACTCCACTTATTATGCGATTGGACACAAAGGCAAGCCCGGCAGGCAGTTCGTTCTGGCTCGCTCGACCACAATTGGTCTGGAGCAGCCTTTTCGGGGCACCAGGGTTGTCCCGCCAGGCTCCTGCCCGATCGACCCGCATACCAACGAAACCGTCTGCGAGGGAATTTCTCTCATTCCACTGCCGGAGCAATTCTTCGCCGGTGGCGGCAACTCCCATCGCGGATTTGGGTTAAATCAGGCGGGACCACGCGATCCAAACTCAGGCTTCCCGGTTGGCGGAACTGCGCAATTTGTGAACAATCTCGAACTTCGTTTCCCGCCAACTTCACTGCCATTGTTCGGTGAGGGCTTCGGATTCGCCGTTTTTCACGATATGGGCAACGTCTTTACCGCGCAGCACGACATGCTGAAAGGTCTAGTGCGGTGGCACCAGCCCAATCCCCAGGATTGTTTGGCCGGCAGTACAACGAACCCCCAGTGCTATACCGCTTTTAATTCCACCGGGTATGATTACACTTCGCACGCAGTAGGAGTCGGGGTACGATATAAAACACCGATTGGTCCGTTACGCTTTGATTTTGGCTACAATCTGAATCCGACTCGGTATTTCCAGACCGTTCCGTTGACGGATTCCCTCGGAAACAGCATCAACGTTCTGGAAACCCGGCGCCTCCGCCATTTGAACGTATTTTTCAGCATCGGTCAGCCATTCTGATGACATTTTGATGAAGATCGCGGTCCAAAAATCGCTCGCAATCGCTACTCTGATTTTTCTGAGCACGCTTTTGCCTGCTGCACGGGCGGGAGAGGTGATCGACCGCATCGTTGCCACGGTGAACGGACACATCATCCTGCAGAGTGATTGGAACGATTCGTTGCGCTATGAAGCTTTGCTCAGTGGCCGCGCCCTCGCTCTCTTTACGGACGACGACCGCAAGGCTGTGCTCGATCGATTGATCGATCAGGAATTGCTTGCCGAGCAGATGAAGTCGGCGTCTTTCCAGCATGCCTCCGAGTCTGAGGCGCTATCCGAGATTGCCGATGCTCGCAAGCAATATCCCGAGGCCGCCAACGACGACGGCTGGCAGCACGTGCTCGATCGCTTCGGGCTCACCGAAAAGAATGTCGTAGAGCATGTGCAGCAACAGATCGATCTCATGCGGCTGGTGGACGCTCATCTCCGGCCGGCGGTCCAGATCGACTCCAAGACTATTGAAGCCTACTACCGCGATAAATTCGTCCCGCAGTTAAAGGAATCCGGCGCCGGCGAAGTCCCCTTGGCCGATGTTTCCGCCAAGATTCGCGAACTGCTTACGGAAGAGAAAGTGAACGAGTTGATGGTCTCCTGGCTGCAGTCTCTCCGCTCCGAAAGCAAGGTCAATGTACCTGGCGACGGGCTGTCCACCGCGGAGGGAGTCCAATCGCGGTGACCGTAACTCCCGCCAGACCCCGCCGCTGGTGGAAATTCCTGTTGATCCTCTTCGGCGCCGCCCTGCTCTCAACCCTCGCTGGATTGTGGTACATGACCACCGACTCCTTCCAGGCCTACGTGCGTAAGCGCATGGTGCAGGAAGTGGAACGCATCACCGGCGGCCGCGCAGAAGTCGGAGCCTTCCACGTCGTCCCGTTTCACCTCCAGGTCGAAGTGCGGAACATCACGGTTCACGGAAGTGAAGGTCCAAAAGACGTCCCGCTCGCGCACGCAGACAGTCTGTTAGCGCAGGTGAAAGTGATCTCACTGCTGCGCACGGAATTCGGTTTTCACACGCTAGTGCTGGATCACCCGGTAGTGCACATCGCGCTCGGCGCCAACGGAATCACGAATATTCCCGGCTTCCATGTGCAGATTCCCGTTCCCGTAAACACACGCGTCGAACAACTCTTCGCGCTCAACATCGACCACCTGACCGTCCACAACGGGGAATTGTTGTGGGGAGATCGGGCGATTCCCCTCGATTTCGCGGTACAAGGCACGAACGTTGAAATGGATTATTCGCTGCTCCGCAACCGGTACGAAAGCCATCTGTCGGTCGGGAAAGTCGACACTACGTTGGAGGACTTCCGGCCTTTTGCGTGGATGGCCACCGCTGATTTCAGCCTGGGGACGTCATTTGCGGACATTCAATCGCTGACTTGGAATTCGGGCAGATCTTCCCTGAAGGCAGCCGGACGCATCAGCGATTTTAAGGATCCCCATCTCGACGGAAATTACGACGCCAAGGTTGATCTGCAGGAAGCCGCGGCGATTGCGCATCGCCACGATCTCCGCGAGGGCACCGCTGAGTTCCACGGGAAGGGACATTGGTCGCTCAGCGAATTCTCCGCCTCGGGCGCGATGGCTCTGCACGATCTGGATTGGCAAGGGGAACAGTTTGCCCTGCGCAATGCCAGCCTCTCCTCCGACTACGCGCTCACTGATCAACAATTAAAGCTTTCGAAGCTACAGGGACGGCTGCTCGCCGGGTCGGTGAATGGCGATGCGCAGATCGATAACTGGCTGCACAGCACGCCTGTGTCGGCCACCGCTAAGGGCAAGCGCGACGAGGAGGCCGTCATCACGGCGGCGCATCCTCCAGCCAAGGGGGCGCAAAAGCCGAAGCCGATCGGAGTGCAGAACGGAATCGTGCGTCTTCACATGAAAGACCTGTCCCTGCAGGAAATCGTAGGCTCGCTCGACGTTCGCGGCCACCAGTTGGGCCGCTTCCATCCGGCTGGATCGGCTACAGGATCCCTGGATGCGCAGTGGAAAGGATCCCCCGAAAATGCGGAAGTTGCCTTCTCGTTTGGCGTAGCTCCTCCCGCCCATCCAGCCGCGAGGGAGTTACCGGTGACCGCCCAAATGCAGGGCCGGTATCGTGGCGCGGCGGATTCGCTCGAACTTTCGCAGTTCACCTTATCGACTCCGGCTTCGCGAGTGCAGGCCAGCGGAACGCTTGCGGCTCCATCAACGGTACGGGTTTCGGTCTCGACCTCGAACCTGGAAGAGTGGCGGCCACTCGTAACCGCGCTCGGCGGCCCAAGCGGCCTCCCATTTCGAGTGGAAGGCAACGCCACTTTCAACGGTGTTGTCGGCGGAACTATGGCATTGCCAACCCTGGCAGGAACTCTGGTTGCCGAAGACTTCGAGTTCACCGTGCCTGCAACTTCGCGTACTCCGGAACAACAGGTTCACTGGGATTCTCTGGCGGCCAGCATTCAGTTCTCCACCCGAGAGCTTTCGTTGCGTGGCGGCACTCTGCGCCAGGGAGACACCAGCGCCGACTTCGATGCCAGCGCTGTTTTACAGAAAGGGGGATTCACCGATTTCAGCCCGTTCACCGCTCGCGTGAATCTCCATAACGTCGATGTGGCGTCTACTGCCGCACTCGCTGCCTTCGATTATCCGGTCACCGGGACGGCAGATGTCTCGCTGCAGATTTCAGGAACGCGGGCACGTCCGCAAGCGCAGGGACATATCCACGCGGTGGATTCCGCAGCCTACGGCGAGGCGATCGACGAATTCGACGCCGATCTGCATGTGGGCTCCGACGAAACCGCGCTCACCAATATTCATCTGACCCACGAGGATGCCGAGGTTTCCGGAAGCGCGGCCTATTCCACCGTCAGCCGCGATTTTCGCCTCGATCTCACCGGCAGAAATTTTGACATCTCCCATATCCGCCAGATTCATCTCGATCCTTTGCCGATGGAGGGCACCGCCGACTTTACCCTGAAGGGCAGCGGCTCGGTTGATGCGCCTGTGATCAACGCGGCCGTGCATATTCGCGACCTGACGCTGGACAAAGAACTCTCCGGAGGGCTCGACCTAGCGGCCACCACAAAAGACGGCGAGATGCACCTCACTGGATATTCCGAGTTTCCTCACGGCACGCTCAAGCTTGACGGCAACATCAGCATGCACGGCGACTATCCCGCCACGGTCACGGCCACGATGGATCAGCTCGATCTCGATCCTCTGTGGCGCGCCTACCTCGGCCATCAGCTTACCGGACACTCTTCTGTGGCTGGCACGGTGGTGATGCGTGGGCCGCTCCGCTATCCGCGGCAGTGGACTTTGGATGGATCGCTACCCGATCTCGCGATCGAAATCGAAAACGCGAAGCTGCACAACCAGCAGCCCGTGAAATTCACCTACGCGGATCAGACCATCCACATCCAGCCAACGCATTTGATCGGAGAGGGAACGGACGTCACCGGGCAAGGCTCGATTCACTTTACAGGGCGGCAGGAACTCGACCTATCCGCGGACGGCCAGGCCGACCTCAAGCTGGTGGGCGGACTGGACCCGAACCTCACCACGTCGGGTCTGATGTCGATTCACCTCACGCTCGGCGGTTCGCTTACCGATCCGCTGCCGCAAGGCACGATCCAGATCAAGAATGGAGCGGCAAACTATGCAGGACTTCCTAGCGGCCTGAGTGAGATGACCGGCTCGCTCATCTTCACCAAAGAGCGGCTGCACATCGAGCAACTGACGGCGCGCACTGGCGGCGGAACGCTCGACTTGAAGGGCGAAGCCACGCGCTACAACCAGCAACTGAATTTCAATTTAACGGCGGTGGGCAAGGACGTTCGCTTGCGCTATCCGCCGGGAGTGAGTTCCACCGCGAATGCCGAATTGCATTGGGTGGGGAATCGCTCCGCCTCCACGGTCTCGGGCGACATCATGGTTACGAAACTGGCGGTTACGCCCGGCTTCGACTTCGGCTCGTATCTCGAGCGAAGCCGTCAAACCGCCGCCATTACTCCGGCGAATTCGCCCTTATACAACGTGAAACTCGACGTCGCCGTACGCACCGCGCCTGAACTGCAGATGAAAACCGCCGTGGCACGGCTATCGGGTGATGCGGATTTGCGCTTGCGCGGATCGGTAGCGCGCCCAAGCGTCCTCGGCCGCGCCGACATTCTGGAAGGCGATGCCACCTTCAATGGCATTAAGTTCCGACTCGAGCGAGGCGATATCACATTCGCAAATCCGGTTGCGATCGAGCCTCAAGTGAACCTGCAGGCCACAACTCACGTTCGCAACTACGACCTCGATGTGACGGTGACGGGAACCCCCGAGCGATTGAACGTGAATTACCGCTCCGAGCCGCCACTGCCAAAGTCTGACATCATCGCTCTGTTAGCTCTCGGCCGCACGAGTGAGGAATCCGAACAACTGCAGCAGCAGTCCGGTCAAACGCTCTTCAATGACGAAGCCACCAATCTCATCATCAATCAGGCGATCAACGCTACAGTGAGCAACCGGCTGCAGAAATTGTTCGGTGTCAGCCGCATCAAAATCGATCCGCAGGGATTGACCACAGAAACGAACCCTGCCGCACGCGGACCGCAGATCACGATCGAGCAACAATTCGCGAACAATCTGTCGTTGACCTACAGCACAAATGTCTCCCAGAACTCAGAGCAGATCATCCAGGGCGAGTATTACGTGAATCGCAACCTTTCCATCGTGGGCACGCGCGATCAAAACGGCGTTGTGAGCTTCGATGTTCGAATCCGCCGCCGCAAGAAATAATCCTCGCGCGAAAGCGTGCACCTTGACCGCGGCTCACCAGATCCTAACGCGATCCTCTGGCTTCACATAGAGCTTATCGTCGGCTGCAATCCCGAAGGCGTCATACCAGGCATCGAGATTGCGGACTGAATTGCTTCGGTACCGTCCCGGCGGATGAGTATCTGTCGCAACCTGATGACGAAGTGCATCTTCGGTCTGTGCTTTCCGCCATCTTTGCGCGAACGCCAGAAAGAATCGTTGCTCGCCGGTCAGTCCTCCGATCACTGCATCCTGCCGCCCCTTTAGCGACAGGATGTAAGCATCATGTGCTGTCAGCAGGCCAGCTTGATCCGCGATGGATTCGGTCAGAACTTGTTTTCCTTTGATACAAAGATCTGTGAACGGGCAATAGCCATCCAGCTGTGCGACAAGTTTTGCCGCGGCGGCTTGATACTGGGATCGATCCTCAGGCTGTCCACCAATCTCCCAATTTGCCGTGAGCATCGTAAATGTTACCGAGATCGTCGAAGCTGTGGCTCACCTCGTGCGCGAGGCCGGCCCCAGCCGAGCCATAGTTCGAAGCTGAATCTCCTTCCGGATCAAAATACGGAGGCTGAAACAATGCTGCCGAAAACATCTCCACATTCGGGCTGAACAGGATGACGGCGCCCGGAACCTGAGGATTGACCGGCCATTCGACGGGGTCCACCGGTTGCCTGAGTTTCGCTAGATTGCGCATATGCAGGAAGGCCTCGGCACGGCGCATATTTCCAAACGCATCTCCTCTCACAATCTGGAGGGTCGAGTAATTAACCCACAGGTCGGGATAGCCGACCAACACTTCCAGCGCAGCCAGCTTGTCCAAAGCCTTTTTCTTGGTCGGTGCCGACATCCACGCGAGATTTGAAATGCGAGTGCGATACGCCGTGATCACGTCGGCGACCATGGCCTTCACTTTCGCCTTCGCCTCCGGCGGGAAATAGCGTTGCGCATAAATCTGTCCCACCGCCATCCCGAGCGCTCCATTGGTGGCAGCGATCGCGGAAGTATTCCGCTCCGGCTGCTGCTGCGCGCCTGTCAGAGCCGCGCCGTAGAAAGCAAAGTCTTCGTCTCTTACAACTTTCGGGAGAACGCTGGCATAGTGCTCGACCAGGTGGAAGCGCAGGTAATCCTTCCACGTATCCAGACTCTCGCTTCCCACCAACGCCGATACGCCGATCACCGCAGACGGCTGCCACACAATAAAGTCGGATTGGTGCAAGAGTCCGGCTGACTTGAAGTAAGCTTCCCAGTCCAAGCCCGGCGCTTTGGCTGCGAAGTCCCCGCGCTTCCATGGATTGTTTTGCTTGAAGACATCGGCGGCATCGGCATCGGGCGCAAAGGCTTGCGCCATGCGCGTTTCGAGCGACAAGATTCGCGCGGCGCTGGCATCCGAATCGGCGGCGCCAGCCATCTTTAAGATCGCCGCAATGTGCTTCTGATACTTCGCGCGCGTTTCTGCCAACTTTGGCGAAGCATCGAGATAGTTGTCGCGGTCCGGCAGTCCGAGGCCGCCCTGCAACAAATGAACGACATTGTGATCCGTGTCTTCAAATCCCTGATTGATGAACCATCCGAAGACGTGGTCGGAGTTGTTAATCAGCCCATCGACTTCGCTATTGAGAGTGGTGCCGAGGTAAGCCGACAGGGAAGCACTGTTCGTGATCGCAGAGATCATCGCCATTTCATCGGCCAGCGGCTTCATCTTCTTGTCTTCGATGCCGCTCTCGTCCATGAAACTGGCGTAATAGTCCCCAACCTTCTGTGGAACGCTGCCTTTGGGCGCGTTCGATAGCGCCGCCTCTCGAATCAATTCGCGCACTCTCTTCGCGGTCCGCTCCGTCAGGATCGCGCGCGTATCGAAGCTGCTCTGACCCGGTGGGATAGTCGCCGCCGCCAGCCAGTTCCCATTGGCATACTGGTAGAAATCGTCTCCTGGCTTAACCGTGCGGTCGATGTCAGCGTCCTTCGGATCGCGCGCACTCTGGGGAGTTGCGGCGGACAGCAAGAGAGCAGCCGTGGCGATAATGGCGAGGATACTGGTCCGAACGAGGGCCGCAGGCCTCCCGCTGGTAGAGCGAGAGAGCGCCGCAAAGCTCTTGGCAGCAGGAGAACCGTTTCTTGCAGCATTGTTGGTTACCATGAAACTCCGTGTCCAGTAGCAGACTGAGATCAGAATCGAACGCCGCAACCGCTATGCGATTTACCCTGCCGAAAACTTAGAGCCCGAATGAGACCATAGCGAACTTCCACGGCAATTGGTGGACGTTTGCGGACCTTGTTTCCCAGCCGGATTGAAACGGTCAGTCGTTCGGCCAACGTCAAGATCTGCGAACACTGAATTACAATCGACACGTGCCCGTGCTTCGCAACCTGCGCGTGACGTTGGAGATGATCAAGTGGGAGCACTCCATCTTCGCGCTGCCCTTCGCCCTGTGCGGCGCCATGCTTGCCGCCGGAGGTTTCCCGTCCGTCCGTCAGCTTGCGTGGATTATCGTGGCGATGATTGCTGCCCGATCGGCGGCGATGGCATTCAATCGCTGGGCTGACGCGTCGATCGATGCCGCTAATCCTCGCACCCGCACGCGCGCTCTCCCGGCAGGACATCTTTCACCCGCATTTGTGGCGACCTTCGTAGCGGTGTCGAGCATTGTGTTTATCGTTGCAGCCAGCCAGTTGAATCACCTAGCCCTCGAACTTTCCCCGGTCGCGCTGGCGGTTCTACTTTTGTATTCCTACACGAAGCGCGTAACGCGCTGGTCGCACCTCGTCCTCGGCTTCGCTCTCGGTATCGCTCCTGCGGCCGCATGGATCGCCGTTCGCGGCTCCCTTGATCCGCGCATTCTTCTTCTAACCGCTGCCGTCACCTTCTGGGTGGGAGGATTCGACGTCCTCTATGCCTGTCAGGATTTCGAGTTTGATCGTGTGGCGGGATTGCACTCACTTCCGCGCTATGTCGGAGTCTCCGGCGCGCTATGGATCGCGCGCTTTTTTCACATCGCAATGGTGGGTCTGCTCGTCGCTCTGGTCATCACTTTCGGATTAGGAAAACTGGCGGTGGCCGGAGTCGCGGTGGTCATTGCGCTGCTCATATATGAGCATTCGCTCGTGAAATCCGACGATCTTTCCAAGTTGAATGCCGCTTTCTTCACCATGAATGGCATCATCTCTGTTCTGTTCTTCTTCTTCATTGCGGGAGACATCCTTTTTCGCAAATAGAAAAGGCCGCGATCGCTCGCGGCCTTGCGGAACTTCCCGTTCAAACTATTGATTGACCCGCAAGAGCAGCATGGTTCCGCTCTCCAGCTTCACGTTGTTCTTCTCCGAACTCATCATCGTGCCTGCCTTGGCATTCGAATTCGGTGACAGGTTGAGGTTCGAGATGCCGATTACGCCCTGCGTCTGCGCATTGATCTGGGGTCGCGGGGCGGCTGCCTGGCCACTTCCGGATGTCGCGCCGGTAGGCGCACCCTGCGGCGAAGCTTGGCCCGTGTTGCCGGAGGGGGCGCGGCCAGCCATCGGAGACGTTCCTGTCGTGCCCGTCGTCGAAGGTGAGGGCGCGGCTGCAGGACTCGGGCTGGCGCTTGCTCCAGAATTGTCGTTGTTGTTAGTCTCGTGCCCGATGACGGCTTGAATCGACATCGGCAGCGACACCTGCTGGTCTTTCAAGACCGCCTGATCGAAGGCGATCGTCAGCTCCGACTG
Source organism: uncultured Acidobacteriota bacterium (assembly GCA_963819455.1). Classification (GTDB taxonomy): domain Bacteria; phylum Acidobacteriota; class Terriglobia; order Terriglobales; family Acidobacteriaceae; genus Sulfotelmatobacter. The sequence goes on along the minus strand of CAWFWF010000001.1, from coordinate 215,705 downwards.
CTTCTGGTCCTTCTGACGAGCCTGCGCCTCGGTAACGTGCCCAATCACCTTCGTATCCTTCGGCACCAGCACTTCGCCCGACTGCGTCTTCATGTCCTGCACGACCTTGGCTACGACTTCATCGCCCGTCTTCGCCTTCTTCGCATCGACCGTCTTCGTTAATTCCACAGGAATCACGCTGCCCGGAGCGATCTTTGGTTCGTTCGCCGTGGGTGCGCTCGCGGTTGCTTGTGTCTGGCTTCCCGCCGAAGGCACCGGTGCTGCAGTCTGAGGCTGAGTTGTCGCCGGAGTTTGCGGCGTTCCCGGATCCGGCGGCGGCGGAGTTGAGTCCTGTGCAACTGCGGCTCCCGCTGTCAACAGTGTTGCGAGGGTGGCAAGACTAAGAATGTTTTTCATGAATTCTCGTTCTCCCTTTCTTCCTGCAAAAGTCGGGACGAAGCCAGCGCCAATTACCTATTGGAATGCTTGTGAATGGGATGCCGATTTCGGCGGAGGAGTGGGCTGAAATCGTTAATGACAATGTCTCTGAGGGGCAGGGCAGACATTGCATTTGATGCACCTGCAAACCAGAACCGGTGGAAGAGCGGCGCTTTAGCGCCGCGTAAAGAAACGAAAATAGTCGCACGACCTCGGCAAGGGTGGGCAAAGTTTCCTCGATCTCGTAGGAATGTACCCAACCGTCCTACGCTTTCAGGCATCGGATTCTCATGCTCAAACGTATCGTCGTACAAGCGATGTCCGCTGGAATCATCCTCGCCGTCGGCGCTTGCGTAGCATGCACCGGAGGCGCAAGCCCCGACCAAATTCGCCAGAAGACTGCTGAGTCGACAGCCACAATCAAGCAGGACACGAAGGCCGTCGCGCAAGGTATCAAAGAAGGGCTGACGAGCAAAAAGTCGGTCGACCTGAACAAAGCTTCGCGCGAGGAGCTTTCCTCGCTGCCCGGTATTACTGACAAGGAAGCCGACCGCATCATTGCCGAGCGCCCCTACGCGAGCGCCCACCAGTTGGTCAGCCGCCACGTCGTTTCGGAAGACGAATATTCGCAGATTCAGAGCCGCGTGATCGTCTCCCACTAACCACCGTTCCAAATAGCCGGGGCGCTTCTTCCTGCGATATCATCAAAGGGATGGCAACTCAGCACGCCTTTCAGACTCACGCCTTCCAGACGGACGATCCTCGCCTCGCGCCAATCCACGAGAAAGTGCTGGCCAGCGAGCGCCTAAACAGCGCCGATGCCCTCGCTCTGTATCGTACGGGTGATATCCTGGCCGTGGGTTGGATGGCGAATGCCGTTCGCGAACGCCTGCACGGAGACAAGACGTATTTCAACGTCAATCGCCACATCAATCCGACGAATGTCTGCGTAGCTGCCTGCCGCCTTTGCGCATTTGGACGCAAGAAAGACACGCCCGGCGCCTACACCATGGCGCTCGAAGAAGCTTTCGAGACCGCGGCCTCAGGCTACACCGAGGCGGTCACGGAATTCCACATCGTCGGCGGTCTGCATCCGGACCTGCCATTTCAGTATTTCTTGGATCTATGTTCCGGTCTGAAGCAGCGCTTTCCGCAAGTTCATTTAAAAGCTTTCACCATGGTCGAGGTCGCTTACCTGGCGAAGCGCGCCAAGCTCTCGATTCGCGAGACGCTCGAACAAATGAAGGCTGCCGGGGTGGATTCACTGCCGGGCGGCGGCGCTGAGATTTTTGCCGACCGCGTTCGCCACATCATTTGCGATCACAAGATCGATGGCGACCAGTGGCTCGATACTGCCAAGATCGCTCATCAACTGGGATTGAAGTCGAACGCGACCATGCTCTACGGGCACGTCGAGAATGACGAAGACCGCGTCGATCACCTGATGAAACTTCGGGCCTTGCAAGACGAGACCGGCGGCTTCCAGACATTTATTCCCCTGGCATTCCATCCAGACAACACGCCCCTTCAGCATCTGCCGAAGACCACCGGCATGCTCGACATCAAGCAGATCGCGGTCAGCCGGTTGGTGCTCGACAACTTCCCGCATATCAAATCCTACTGGCAGATGATGACGGCGAAGATTGCGCAAATTTCGCTGCGCTTCGGTGCCGACGATATGGACGGCACGGTAATCGAAGAGAAGATCTATCACGACGCCGGGGCGACCACGCCGCAGGGCATGCGCCGCGAGGAGCTTGAGCGTCTGATTCGAGCCGCAGGCCGCGATCCGATCGAGCGCGACACCCTCTATCGGCCCGTCACTAGAACCGAGACATCCGTTACCGTCGCCGTGTAGTACGGCGCAACGGGACACTCTAACAGGCCGGAAATATTCCCGGAAATATTCTAGGTAGACCAGTTTGGCAAGGGCACCAGCTAAAGCGGCCTTGGGAAGGGCACGAGTTCCACTCGTGCCACTAAACCGTTCGAAATCTGTCGCGCTTCAGCGCCTGAGGGGTGTTGGAGCGTTGTTATCGGCTATTCCGTCTGCTGCTGCTAGTGTGCCCCCGGATCCGCCGCAGCCAACTTCCGCAACTCCTCTGAGGATGCTCCCAGCAAATTCTTGAGTACGGCAACCTCCGCGGCAATCCCTGCGTGGAGCGCAGGATCTATGTCAGGCGCAAAGAATGGCGAGTGATTCGACGGCAAATGCGTTCCCGCAGCCTTTGCCTCGGCAAATTTCTGCGGATCGGCGCCGCCAAGGCTGAAATAGAATCCAGGTACTCCCTGCTCGGTGAAAAAAGAGAAATCTTCGGAAGGCGTGATTGGTTCTGCAATCACCACGTTATTCTTGCCGAGGGCAGCTTCCAGCGGAGCGCGAAGCCGCTGCGCCACTGCAACGTTGTTGTAGACCAAATCGGTGCTTTCGTAGTTCTCGACCAGCGGTTCCCGGGGCGCTCCGGCAGCGGCCGCCTCCGCCTTCGTAATCCGCGTGATCGATGCCAGTACCTGTTTGCGAACCTCGGCGTTGCGCGTGCGAATCGTCAGGCCCATGTCCGCCTGGTCCGGAATGATGTTATTCTTTGTTCCTGCTCGGATAAAGCCGACGGTGACAATGGCCATCTCCCCAGGCTTCACCTCCCGCGAGGCGATAGTCTGCAAAGCCATAATAGTTCGCGCCGCGATCACAATCGGATCAATTGTCGACTGTGGCATCGCCCCGTGCCCACCCTTGCCGTAAATCGAAATTCGCATGGAGTCTGCATTCGTGTTGTAGATGCCGGGCGTGATTGAAGCCATCCCCGCTGGCAGTTCGTTGGACACATGCAGGGCCACGGCTACATCGGGCTTGGGGAAACGCGTGAAAATTCCCGCCTTGATCATTCCTTCGGCGCCGCTAATCGTTTCCTCCGCAGGCTGGCCGATCAGCATCAAGGTTCCATGCCATGTATCTTTACTGCGCGCCATGATCTCCGCCGTCCCGAGCATGGACGCCATGTGCAAGTCATGGCCACACGCATGCATCACGCCCACATCTCTCCCGCTGTCATCCTTTGCGTGAACTTTGCTGGCATAGGCGAGGCCAGTCTTTTCCTCTACGGGCAGCGCGTCAAGTTCGGTCCTCATCATCACCGTCGGTCCGCTGCCATTCTTGAGCAACGCAACAATTCCGTTGCCGCCCACATGCTCGGTCACGTCGTAGCCAGCCTTACGGAGTCCCGCTGCCAACTTGGGCGCAGTCTCCGTCTCGTGGCCTGACAACTCCGGATGTTCGTGAAGGTCCAGATATAAGGGCATGCGCATCGGCGTATGTACCGGCGTCAATTGATGGAGAGGTCTGGGACCACGCGAGGACAGTGGCACACACGCAACACATAGAGACAAGACAAACTTGGAAGAATTTCATCGCTGGCGATCATAAATGGCTTGCCGATCGTTGGAAACAACCTCACGCATTTTCGCGCACAAGGTTGCCCTCAAAATTTGAATGATCTTTGTCCGCATTTCGCTGCTCGCATTTTTTCTCCGGGTGTACAATCCGTTTAAGAAAGCACTTGGTTGCGCGACTTCGTACTGCACGCCGAGGCGCTAATGAACGTTCACGTCAGCTATCGTCTTCCCAAACTTCCCGCCGTTGAAAAAGACGTTCAACACCAGATCGAAAGACTGCAAAAACGCCTTCAGGTATTCCGTCCGGAACTGGTTCACCTCAAGGGAGTTGTCGAAGAATTGTCCCCGCGCGAAGGCACCAGTGCGTCTCTGAATCTGCGTTTGCCCTCTGGCCAGCTGGCAGTGCAGGCAACTGCCGCGACCGCGTCCGCCGCGGTGAAAGTAGCGTTTGAAGATCTGCTTCAGCAACTGAATAAGCACAAGGAAATCTTGCGCTCCTCGCATAAATGGAAACGCGGACGCCGCGGGACCAGCGCGCGCCCGAGTCCCGCGATTAGCGAAGTTCCATTCGAACAAACCCTGGCGGTCGTCATGCCCGCAACCATCTCGTCGGACGACGTACGCTCCTACGTGAACGCAAACCTCGCTCGACTGGATCGCTTCGTCGAGCGTGAAATTTATTTCCGTGAAGTGCAATCGACGATCGAGAGGGATTCGATTTCAAAAGAAGAAGTGATCGACGAGGCTATCGCTGCCGCGCTCGCTGACGGAATGGAGAAGCCTGAGAAACTGGCTCTAGAGCCGTGGCTGTACCAACAAGCCCTGCGTGCACTCGAACGGCTTTCGCTCCCCGAAGAAAGCGACGGCCACGCCGTTCATCTGGAAGACTCTGCGCGCGCGCCCAACGTCAAAGGGAGCGACGAGCCGGAACTGCAGTTTCATCAGCCCGACGAATCGATCACGGGCGCAACCGTCATCGCGGATCTGCGTGTAGCCACTCCCGAACAGATTCTCGCCTCCGATGAGCTTCTCCGCTTGATTGCATCGTCGCTTCGCGATATGGACGCTGCTCCTCGCGAGGCGTTCATACTTCATGCCGTCGAAGGGTTCAGTATCGACGAGGTCGTAGCCATTACCGGAGTGCCTGCCGACCGCGTGCTGGCATTCGTTTCCTCCGCTCGTGACCACTTACGCAAAGCTCCCGGGCTGTCCAAGCAGTTTCAGGGACGTCTTAATTCCACCGGCGCTGCCTAATACAAATCCAACATCTGTGGGGAGGTTATTGATGAGTATTTCTCGCGACGAAATTCGTGAACTGGCAACCGTTCAGGACGACAATTCATCCGCCGTCAGTTTTTATTTCCAGCCTTCTACTCCGAAAAACAAGGCTCATAAGGAAGACGCAATCCTGATCAAGGACCTCGCCCGCGAGGCGATACGCGGGCTGGAAACGAAAGCAGTGAAGGGCGATGCGCGGGGCGATATTGAGAAGATCGCGCGCCTGGCCAGTGAATTGCGAAGCAACGGTACGCATGGGAAGGCCGTGTTTGCCTGCGCGGCAAAGAACATCTGGCGCGAGTTTGATCTACCCCCGACACTCGGCAGTACGCGGTTTTTCGTGGACCGTCATTTCCACCTCAAACCCATCGGCCATCTTCTCGGAGCTACGCCTCTACTCGGCATCGCGATGGTCGACCGTCATCGCGCTCGCATCTTCGATTTCCGGTTGGGTGAACTTACGGAAAGGGAAGACCTGTTTCAGCCCCTGTCCCGCCGCGGACGCAGTGATGGTTTTGCCGGCTACGACGGCGGCCGCGCGCAGCGTCGCGTGGAAGATGAGGTCCGCCAGCATTTCAAGAGTGTCGCCCAGACCTTGAAAGATCTACTCGATAAACATGTGTTCGAGAAATGGATTCTCGCTTGCCAGGATTCGCTGCGTCCTATGCTCGACTCGCAGCTTCATCCTTACGTCAAAGAGGCATTGATCGGAAGTTTTCACGCTGATCTGGGTCATGTGACTCCACCGGAAATTAAGTCTTATGCGCAGCGAATCGCTGATCGTTGGCAGGAAGATCGTCGCGGCGGGATGGTGGGCGAAGTCCTAAATCAAGCACGCGGCAATGGGCGAGGCGTAACCGGCTTGCGTCGCGTTTTGCGCTCGCTGGAATTGGGAGAAGTGCAGACGCTGCTGATCGGCGAAAGTTTTCAGGCGCACGCCGTGGAGTGCACTGGTTGCGGCCACATCGACGCTCACCTCGTCAGTTTCTGCCCGGTGTGCGGCCGCGCAACGCAGGAAATTGTCGATGTAAGCGAAGCCATTTTGCCATTGGTAATCCACCGTGACATTGAAACTTTCTACGTGAAAGACGATCCCGAGTTCGACAAAGTAGGAAACATCGCAGCGCTTCTCCGCTACCGGCCGAACAAAATTCAACCAATCAGCGCCGCTGCCGCCGACGATCTGCAACGCGCCGGCGCAGAATATCCCGGGCGTCTAAGGAAATTCGCCAGCCGCTGAAGGAAGAGGCGCGCGAGAGTCCTCGCTAGGCATATAAGAGCGGTCGAGACGCGAGAAGCCTACACAACCGTGGAAGAGCGGCCCTTTAGGGCCGCGTCGCGTGCCATCCCTGAATTGGGGCTTTAGCCCCCGCGTATTCCCCGTGATATCCTTCCCGCTTCGCCCATCATCCGCAGGAGGCACACTTGTCATTCTCGCGCCGTGATTTCGTCAAGACTTCAGTTCTTGGCACCGTAGCCGCAGGAGTCGGCGCAACCGTTCCCGCCGCGCTCGCCGAATCGGCGTCGCAAGGTCACGCCTCGCAGGGCGGCGCTCCGAAAAATCCCATCATCATTAGCGCGAACAACGGGCGCGCCTACGTCGAAGCTGCCTACGCATTCCTCAAAGGAGGAGGCGACACCCTCGACGCCGCCATCCGCGTCGTAAAAGGGCCCGAGGACGATCCCAACGACGACTCGGTCGGTTATGGAGGTCTTCCGAACGAAGAAGGTGTGGTCGAACTCGACTCCTGCTGCATGCACGGACCGACCCGCCGCGCGGGTTCGGTTGGCGGCGTGCGCAATATCAAGAACGTTTCGATGGTTGCCAAGGCAGTGATGGAACACACTGGCCACGTCATGCTTGTTGGCGAGGGCGCAGAACGATTCGCCGTGGCGATGGGACATCCGCGCGAGAATCTGCTGACCGAACGCTCGCGCAAGATCTGGCTGCTGTGGAAGCAATTCAATTCCGATCGCGACTGGTGGGGTCCGGGCATCGCCGATCCGCACTGGCAGCCTCCAGCCATGGACTCCAAGCCGCAAGCCGAGATCTGGCGGGATCGCATTGAGAAAATGCAGCAGAGAGCCGGGGAACTCGGCATTGAGCCTGAGTTTCAAATGGCTGCGGTCCACCGCGTGCTCTTTCCGCCCACAGGTACCATTCACTGTTCGGCGCTCAACGAGAAGGGAGAGATTTCCGGGATCACCACCACCAGCGGCCTCGCCTTCAAACTTCCAGGGCGCTGCGGCGATTCGCCCGTCATCGGCGCGGGATGCTACACAGATCAAGATGTGGGTTCGGCGGGCGCCACCGGCGCCGGCGAAGAGAACATCAAAGTTGCCGGAGCGCATACGATTGTCGAGAACATGCGCCACGGCATGTCCCCGCAAGAAGCGGGCATGGACGCCCTCAAGCGCATCGTGCGCAACTACAACGGCGACATGAACAAGCTGAAGTTCATGGACATGACGTACTACGTGCTCCGCAAAGATGGAGCCTATGCCGGAGTCTGTTTATGGGAGGGATACTCTGCCAACAATCCGCACAAATTCGCCGTGCACGATGGAACGCTGCGCTCCGAAGTCGCGACTCCGCTGCTCAAGGGATTCTCGCAGGATTGGCCCCCATTCCCGCCTATCCCCGAGGAGTTGAAGAAAGATTCCGAATACCTGAAGTAGCAGATTCAGGAATAGAGAGCCACGCCAGCTTTGTCTGCTGCTGCCGCGAGCCGTTCGTCCAGCGTCGCTAGGGGCACCTGAAGGTCGCGAGCCGTCTCAAGATACGTTGCGTCGTACGCGGTCAGTCCGTAAGTCAGAGCGGAATGAACGATCCGCGGGACGGGAAGATCTCGATCCACATCTTCGATGCACTGTCTGAGCAGGAGTTCCAGTTCGGACAAGGATTGGGCGCTACGTTCTTCACTTAGAATCCCGCGTTTTCGTGCCATAGCAAACCCATTCGCAATCTCAGGTCGCCAAAGATGAGGGACAGTTGCGCGATCGCCATGAAGGAGGGACTGCTGGACTCGTCTGGCCAGCGGCGCCATGGTCGGATCAATAAACCAAGCCAGAGTCACCGACGCATCCAAAACGAAGCGCTTCACCGTCCCTCTTCAATCAAATCTTTAGTGGTGATGCCCTTGGGAAGCGGTTTTGCGCTCCTGCGAATCTCTTCGATCCGCGAAAAAACATCAGTCAGGTTCGATTCCGTGAGAGCAGGCACCAACACGGCGGCGAGCTTTCCCCGGCGCGTGATTCCAATTTGCTCGCCCGCGCTAGCGCGCTCGACCAACTCGGAAAGCTTTTGCTTTGCCTCGAAGAGCCCAATGTTCTTCATGTATCACCTAGATTAATAGTCTAGATGATTGTGTGGTACCCGTCAAGACACACCTTAAGTTCGCAACCTGGCACGAAAATGGTGCACACTTGTTTCGTATGAAGAACATAACTTTAAGCGCCCAGGACGCCCTAATCAAGCAAGCCCGACTGGTTGCGCAGTCGCGCTGCACGACTCTAAACGCCGCTTTTCGAGAGTGGCTGAAACACTACGCGGCGGAATCTGGTTCGGGCGCGGACGTACAGGCGCTCATGTCGTGTCTTCGCCACGTCAAATCTTCCGGCCCCTACTCCAGAGACGAACTGAACGAGCGGTAGATTCTTCCTCGACACGGCCAAAAGATCGAAGGTTTGCGGATTGAAAATCCGTTCGTTTGATTTACGGATCTAGAACCGCACCTTCACATCCGGTCCCTTTTCCAGGTGAATGCTCTCTACAAAACGGACCTTGCCGGTGCGCAGCGTCATGATCACCGATGACGTTCGCGTGCCCTCGCCGAAGAAGCGGACGCCCTTCATCAACGCACCATCGGTGACGCCGGTCGCCGCAAAGATGATCTGCTTGCCGGGCGCCAGGTCTTCCGCTTCGTAGATGCGGTTCTTGTCCTTGATGCCCATACGCTCTAGGCGTTCCTCGTGTTCGGGTTTAACCACCAGACGTCCGAGCATGTATCCATTCAAGCAACGGATCGCTGCCGCGGTGATTACTCCCTCGGGAGCTCCGCCCGAACCCATTACAACGTGCACGCCGGTACCGATGACAGCCGCCGCAATGCCTGCCGAAAGATCGCCGTCGGTGATCAGCCGGATTCTTGCCCCGGCCGCTCGTATCTCGGAAATTAACTTTTCATGCCGTGGACGGTCGAGCACCATCACGACGAGGTCTTCCACATCGCGATCCAGCCGGCGGGCCACATTTTTCAAATTGTGTGACACAGGAGCGTCGAGATACACCGCGTCTTTGCACGATGGACCGACCACGATCTTGTCCATATAGCAGTCGGGAGCGTTCAGCAGCCCGCCCTTTTCCGACGCCGCCAGCACCGTGATCGAACCTGGGGATCCCGTCGCGCAAAGGTTAGTGCCTTCAAGCGGATCGACAGCGATGTCTACTTCCGGCACCTCGGCGCCATTGGGAAATTCGGCTCCGACCTTCTCGCCGATGTAAAGCATGGGAGCTTCATCGCGTTCGCCTTCACCGATGACGATTGTTCCGCGCATGGGGATCGAGTCCATCGTCTTCCGCATGGCCTCGGTGGCAACCTGGTCGCTGAGCTTGCGCTCGCCCTGTCCCATCGTCCGTGCGGAGGCAATGGCCGCAACTTCCACAACCTTCAGGAAGCGCGACGCGAGGTCGCTCTCAATGTTTTCCCCGTAAAGACGGGCCTTGCCTTCGGAACGAGTCTGGGTTGCCATCCACTTCTCCTTGGGCCGGGAAACGTACCGCGCCGGGGTGAGACTATAGCGCATGCCCGGCAAGAATCAAAATTTGAGATACACCCAATCGATATTCTTCCCGGAATCGCTGTATCCCCGAAATCCGCGCCCTCGTGCTATTCTCCTATCCCTAATTCGGACCGACCTGAATGGCTGACAGACGCGACCTCACATTTCTTTGCATCACGACATACGAAAAAGGCCAGGAGTTCATGCGCGAGTGCAAGCGCCAGGGCTGCCGGGTCATCCTGTTGACAGCGGAAAAACTGAAGGATGCCGATTGGCCGCGCGAGAGCCTCGATGACACTTTCTATCTTCCCGAGGAAATCGCCATCGCCGATATCGTCAAGGCTGTGACGCACCTCGCCCGCAATCAAAAGATCGATCGCATCGTGGCTCTCGACGAATTCGATATGGAGACGGCGGCCACGTTGCGGGAACACCTGCGGATTCCCGGCATGGGGCTTACGACAATGCGGTATTTCCGCGATAAGCTGGCGATGCGCATGCGCGCTCTCGATCGCGGCGTCCGCGTCCCGGATTTCGTCCCCGCCGTCAACCACGACGACATTCGTTACTACCTCGATCACGTGCCCGGTCCGTGGGTTCTGAAGCCGCGACAGGAGGCCTCCGCTATCGGGATCAAGAAGTTTTCCACCGCTTCGGAGCTGTGGCCCTTGCTTGAGCGACTGGGCGATAAGCAATCCACATATCTAGTTGAAAAATTCGTGCCAGGAGACGTCTACCACGTCGATTCCGTCGTCTCCGAAAACGAAGTCGTCTTCGCGAACGTAAGCAAATATGGAAAGCCCCCGATGAACGTAGCTCACGGAGGAGTCTTCACCACCTTTACCGTTCCGCGGGGAGGCGAGGAAGATGCCAGACTGAGGGCGATCAACAAAGAGCTCATCGCCGCGTTAGGACTGCTTCGCGGGGTGTCCCATGCGGAGTTCATCCGCGCCCATGACGATGGTCAATTTAATTTTCTGGAATGCGCGGCCCGCGTCGGTGGCGCTTACATCAACGAGATGGTCGAAGCCGCCACTGGCCTGAACCTGTGGCGAGAGTGGGCGCGCATCGAGATCGATGCAGGAGAAGGGAACTATCACCTTCCACCCCTTCGCGAAGAGTATGGTGGAGTCATTCTGTCGCTGGCCAAGCAGGAGAATCCGGATACCTCGTCTTTCAACGATCCGGAAGTCAGCCTGCGAATCAAGAAGCATCATCACGCAGGCCTGGTGTTGCGGTCGCCCGCTCCCAATCGCCTCCCGAAATTGCTGGAAGCCTACGCGCAACGCTTCGCCCAGCAGTTCATGGCCGTCGAGCCCATGAAAGACAAGCCGACTGCTTAGTTACGTCTCGCATCAGAGAGAGAGCCCGAGACAATCGAATACCGGCTGAATGTGAGTAAACAGGCCGCTCCCGTTTTCGTTCCCGCCAATGTTCATTCCAACGAGGCGGTTGTTGTCGTCAATAATCGCGGCACCCGAGTCTCCGGGTTCGGAGTCACACGTGATTTCGACCAAATCCACGAAGTTTAAAACCGGATCGCCATCCATCTCGTGATACACCAGCGGAATCGAGATGTGCATATTTCCCAGCGTGCCGGAAAGCGTGCCGGAAGTGGCGCCAATCTTCCTCAAAGGGAGACCGTTGATGTCGTCGGCATTCTCCTGCCTCAGGTCTCGAATAACAGCGATACTACCGATCCCGGGGATATGATTCGACGCCGGAATTCCCGCTGAAGGTGTGGCTGTGGCGGCGTCGAGACTGTTGTTGGTGTGGCGCTTGAGGTTCATGAAACTGAACAAGGCTCCGACGACGTTTACTCCCGGATTCGCCAGCGGAAACACGGGGCTTTCGATCAGATCGCCTTCGTGTGCGCCCTCGCCGCCTTGAGCAAGAACATGGGAGCAACTCAGTATCAGCGGCTTGCCCGTGCCTCGCTCGCGCACCGCTGCTGTCACTGTTCCCTTATGCCCGAAGCTGTCGCCGATCTCCGATCCCGGAGCGAGGTGTGCAACTGGCGGTTTTCCCCACTCCTGCACATCCGTCTGAATATTCAGGCCGAGCGTCTCGATCCTAAGCTGTTCGGGAATCTGCACTAGATGGCGGAGCCTTTCCTTGGCCAACTTCTTGCGCACGAAAAAGACGACGCAGAAGCCATCTTTGCCGCCCTTCGAAACCTTCGGTCCCACGCCATATCCCAAAATGTTCGGATCATTCCACAGTGTGTGCGCCTGCTTCCGGTCGCGCTTGAAGTGCGATATTTTTTCCTGCTTGCGCTTGCGCGCCCCCGCTTTGCGAAGCCGGTTCAGCGCCTGAACGCCGGAGTGCGCCTGCTGGTATTTCTCGCTGCCTTCCATACATGTCCGTCCTATTGTTTGTTCTTCAGTTTTTCGATCACGGACAAGACCGGAACATTGATGCCGAAGGTGAACTTCGGCGTCGTCTTGATTTTCAGGTCATTTTGCAATTGCGCACTCGATGCGGGATCGCCCGCAGCCAGAGTTGCAGGTTGAGTCGTCCGCAGGAATGTCATGCCGGCGAAGAACTGAAAATTGCGGAGTGGCTTCAGCGGCAATCCGATCGCGCCGCCTGCAAAGAGTTTGTCCCACGGATTGCTCGCCAGTGGAAAGCCCACTAGCAACCGCGGCTTGATGTTGTCGTTCGGGTTCGAGAGGTCGACGGGCATCAGCATGAGGTTGAACATCGCGTAGGCGCTTTGCCGGTCCACCTGCGTCGCAGTAACGGTGTTATCTGTGTCGGAGTAATTCAGATCCTTAATCTTGTGGACGGGAATTCCGATGCTGGCGTCCCACCAGTAGAGCTGTTCATCGATGTATTTTTCCGACGATCCCAGCGCGGCGCTCGCCCGCTCCGCATCCGGAATTCGCTGGTTGTCGTTCAGCTCCTCCTTGGGTATGTAGCCCTGGATCGTAATATCGCTGGGTAGGGACAGATGCTCGAGTCGGCCCGCGCCCCAAATAGTGTCGTTCATGACCACCTTCACGCATTCTTGAGCAGCATGCGCTTGACCGAATAGCAATCCCAGGATGGCTTGCAGGTTTCTCACGTTGGCGGGTGTGCGCTTCAGGATTTGCGCTTCGTAGCGGATGCGCTTGTATTTCGAGGAAATGACCCCCCGTCCCGTCCACTGAAGCTGGTCTCCTGTCGCGGCGTCGCAGAATTTGACTGCTCTTGTTTTATCTTGTGTCTGGATAAGCGTACCTAGTTCGGCGTCGGACATCGCAGCAAGCTGACTCAGGGGTGCGCGCAGAGGATCTGGGGCTGCGTCGGGTGCCGCCGCCCGAGCGGTCTCGATCTGCTTCTTCACCTGGCGGGTTGCATTTTCGAGACTGAGGGCTCCTGCGTTCATGTGAAGGAACAAGAAGTACACGGTGTCTGATCCATAAATGCGGGTCTCGGTGAACTTTTTCCATGTCCACTTCGGTTCGCCGAATCGGCCCTTTATAGAGCGGTATAGATACCAGCGGTCCGTGATGGTTGCGTCATTTGGACCTGTGCCTGCCGCCGTGGATCCATCCTTAGGCGTATCTCCATACTGCACGACGTGCAAGATGACATAGGTAGGTTTCGACTTCGCCAGTTCCTTTGCGCCAATCGTGGCGTTTAGCAAGTCCCCCAGTTTGTCGGGAACCTTGCAGGGGTCGTCGCAGTCCAGCGACTTCAGCAGCGGATTCCACGTCGCCGCATCCAACACGCCGTTCGGTTTGGCGAGAAACTTCCATGGCTCGGGTTTTTCCCCGGCGGTGCCGGCATCGCTGCCCGTTCCTCCTCCGCCGGAGTTGCCGTCCGGCTGATCATGACCGCCGCCCTGCGCAGTGGCAACCGCAGTAAGAATGCAGAGAAAGCCTAGAGACAAAAATGCGAGGAGCAAGGTTTTCCGGATCACGTTAGACCTCCATCGAGGAGAAAGGAATCTTGAACATATTGCGAAGAAACAACCGCCCTACCGAAACGCGAATCCGCTGCCGTCGCAATTGATCGCGATCGCACAAACCGGGTGACGGAACTGTCAGCGAACAATGAAGCCGAGCGCCCCCGAGCAAACGGCGAAGAAGGAGGGTTTCTGGGAGAAGCCCCTCGCCTGTTGGGCGATAAAAATAACCCACGCTTCCCATTGAGCGAAAAACGCATGCGAAGTTGTTACGGATTCTGGAAGTACCCTCTGGTTTCCGAGGGTTCCATCAAGCGGAGCACTTGCCTGTAAGCCGAAATCGTCCCCCACAAGCAATCCGCCTGTCCTCGTCGTGGCACTGGCAAGGGTTCCGGCCTGTTACGAAAACGGAACAGATTGTGGAAAGCACTTCAATCCCGCGAGAGCCTTCAACGCTACGGCTTCGGAGCAGGCCGCCGCAAAGACAGGATGAAAGTGACGACGATCGTCGCGAACCCTCCGAAAAGTTCCAAGCGGTGTGGCCGGCTGAGAGCCGTCCACACCACTTCCGGTGGCCAGAAAACTGGCGCCTCGTGCAGTGCATCGAGAAATACAAGCATGCCCGAGAGAAATCCTGTCGCCGTTGCAATCTTCCGCTTTAGGTCAGGTGCCATCGGTCTTGTTCAATCCGACCCTAGAACGCGTCGATCCCCGTAATACTCTGCCCGATGATCAGCGAGTGCACATCATGCGTTCCCTCATACGTCTTCACGGACTCGAGATTCATCAGGTGCCGCATGATCGGATAGTCGTCGGCGACTCCATTCGCTCCCAAAATATCGCGCGACAGGCGGGCACATTCCAGCGCCATCCAAACGTTGTTTCGCTTTGCCATCGAAATGTGCTGGGGCTCGACTTTGCCCGCGTCTTTCAATCGTCCGACCTGCAGCACGAGCAACTGCGCCTTGGTGATCTCGCTGATCATCCATGTGAGTTTGTCCTGCACTAGCTGATGCGAGGCGATGGGCTGGTCGCGCCATTGCTTGCGCAGCAAGGAATACTGCAAGGCGCAGTCGTAGCAAGACATCGCCGCGCCGATGGCTCCCCATGCGATTCCGTAGCGCGCCTGGTTCAGGCACATCAGCGGAGAACGCAGGCCGCCGCTTTTGGGCAGCAGGTTTGACTCCGGCACATGTACATCCTGCAGCGACAGGCCCGACGTGACCGATGCGCGCAGCGACCACTTGCCATGAATGTCGGCTGCCTTGAATCCGGGACGGTCCGTCTCCACCAGAAATCCGCGCACGCGATCTTTTTCGTCTTCAACCTTTGCCCAGATGATGGCGACATCGGCGATGGTGCCCGACGTGATCCACATCTTCTCGCCGTTGATGACGTACTCGTTGCCGACCTTCCGCGCCCGGGTGCGCATGCCTCCGGGATTCGATCCAAAGTCGGGCTCGGTCAGACCGAAGCATCCGAGCTTCTCGCCCTTCTGCATCGGCGGAAGCCACGTCTGCTTTTGCTCTTCGCTGCCGAACTCGTAGATCGGGTACATACACAGCCCCGATTGCACGCTGACAAAGCTGCGCACCCCGGAGTCTCCGCGTTCGAGTTCTTGCGTCATCAGGCCGTACTCGACGTTGCCCATGCCGGCGCAGCCGTAGCCCTTGAGTGAGGCGCCAAAAAATCCGAGGTCGGCCATGGGCTTCACCAATTCCTTAGGGAAGCGCCCGGCCCGGTTGCACTCTTCAATGATGGGAATCAGGTTGTCTTCGATGAACTGGCGAGTAGTGTCGCGAACCAGGCGTTCTTCTTCGGAGAGCAGAGCATCGTATTGCAGGAAATCAACACCACGAAATTTGATGGCAGACATGAAAGTTCTCCGTATCTATGAAATGGCCCCGGACAGTGAGCGCTTCGCTCAGTTCGGTTTGCCGCGTGCAGAGTGGGCCGCGAGCCGGAGGGCAAACATACGACGGTAGCAGGGCCGGGCAAGCGTGGTCAAACGAACGCAGTGGTCGGACAGTGGCGAAATTTGAATTTCTCTGCGCCCTCCGCAACATTCTTCGCGCCCTCAGCGGTCAAACGATTTGTTCCCAGTAGCAACTATCGGAAGGTTGATCCGGAAGGTTTTTCCTTCGTGGACCTTCGTGGCCTTAGTGGTTCATGGTTTCCTGTGCCATGAGCACTGCGGATTCGGACCCTCCCCGCTTAGTGTAAAATTGATCGGTGGAAGAGTAGCGACCGCAGCTGTGAATTCTTCCCTTGTGGATCCCGGGTCGAGATTTTGAATAATCCCATCCACCATCCGCTGCACTGACGCGCGGATTGCGCTGCGCAAACATCCAAGAGATCAGGAGAGGGAAATTTATGGTAGGACCAAAGATTGCAAAAACAGCAGATCGCAAGAAGGTAATGGACACTACGAAAAGCACGGATTGCCCGAAGTGCGGCAAGTCGACCCGTATTGTGAAGCGCGTGAAAGACCGGGAACGCAACATTCCGGGCGGAGTCTATATCTCCTGCTCGGCGTGTGAATTCTTCGAGAAGCTATAAGAAACTTTTTCTAATTCCAATCGCCGGAGCCGGAATGCCGCATGCATTCCAGCTCCGGCTTTTTAATGCTCCAGGCGCTTCACGGCGTCGCGCGAGCGCTGAGCCAGGCGCACCGGCGAATTCTTTGGTTTCATTCACCAGTTGTCGATAGATCGCCAGCGCTTCCGCTTTGTTCCCCGCGACCTCGTCAATATTCGCCTGGATGAAGCGCGCTTCCTGCGAATTGAAAGCATCATCCGTTTCCCGCGGACTCACCCACTTATAAGTCGCCCATGCCTTGTCCGGTGGCAACGCCGAGACCACATCCCGCAAGTCTTTGTCCTCGCCGATCGTCGTGCTGTAGTAAGAATGCACGCGGCTGCGGTTGCCGTCGCCGAGTGTCTCGCCATCTTCGCGCATCTCGTTGACCGTTCGAATCAACTCTGCTCGAACTCCCGGTGCGTCCTTGTAGATCATCGACTGAAGCTGGCAGCCGCGTACGAAAGCTTTCGCTTTGCCGGTCTTGAGAGCTGTGGCGAAATTTGTTTTCGCTTTTTCCAGAGGCCCGTTGGTTTCAAGGACCCAGTCTCCCATCATGGCATTCGCGTAAACATTGTCCGGATCCATTTGCAGTGCATGTTCGATAAGTTCTTCGATCTTCCCCTGCTCGCCAAGAATTTTCGCCTTCAGCAGATTGAGCCATCCCAGATGTGCCGCCACGTCCGCGGCGCGGTAATCCTTCGTCGTGCCCAACCCGGCCTCGAGCACTGCCGTCATCCGGTCAAAGTTCGGTCGCATTTTCTGCGCGAGTTCATCGCTGCTATGTATCGGCGCCCATATGTCTTCAACCCACAGCATCGTCACATCTAGGCGGGCGTGGTTCGCTGCGTGCTGGTGGGCCTGTTCTTCAGGATCTCCGTCAGCGTATCGAAGGCGGCGGAATACTCTCCGACCTCTTGCTGGCGAAGGGCCGTGGACAAAAGTGTCTTTGACTCGCGATCTTCGGTCCACCAGCCTTTGAGTGGGCCGACCACGCCACTCAATCCGGTGATGAGGCCGACTAAGGCGGTAATGCCCGCGACCCACTTGAGTCCCGTGCTGCCCCACGAAGTTTTTTCCGGCTCCTGACTGGTGTGGCAATGCGGACAAATGGTCGCATCGGCAGGCATCGATTCCTTGCAGGCGATGCACAGTTTCTTCGCCGGATGATTGCTGCGAAAGGTCATGAAGCGCTGTCTCGTCTGAGTGCAGAGTGTTGGTGGATCAGGAATGTTACACCCGCGGTAGGGGCGGACGCATTCGTCCGCCCCGAGGCGCGAAGCGCCGAGTATGACGACGTCCACGAAGGCAGGACTTTGGATACTAGGGCCTTTCCGGCAAGGTAGCAGTTGGGCCAAGGAAATTCCGGAAGATTCCGGACGCCTCGTCCGCATTGCGAAAGGATGCAGGCGAGGGCTTTTTGTCAGCCGGAGATTTGTTTGAGGATGGCTGCTGCTTCCGCAGAGGGATCCGCCGCATCCGTGATCGGTCTGCCGATTACGACGTGGGTTGCTCCGGCAGCGATGGCTTCCGCTGGAGTGACGACGCGCACCTGATCTCCTACTTTGCTTCCGGCGGGGCGCACCCCTGGCGTCACGATCGCGAAGTTCTGGCCGAGTTGCTCGCGTACCGCCTTGGCCTCGCGGGCGGAGGTCACGATTCCGTGGCATCCATTGCCTATCGCCATTTTCGCAAGACGTAGAACCGTTTGATCCAGAGTGCCCGACATCCCAATCGTGTCGGTGTCGAGCCGTCCCATACTGGTTAGCACGGTCACAGCGAGCACCATCAGATCCGGCTTCGCCTTCGCGCCTTCAACAGCGGCGCGCAGCATTTTGGTGCTGCCCGAGGCATGGATCGTCAGCATGCTGACCCCTAGTTTCGCGGCCTCAGCCACCGCTGCGCCAACCGTATTCGGAATGTCGTGATACTTCAGGTCGAGAAACACCCGCCGACCCGAGGCCACCAGATCGCGCACGAGCTGTGGCCCTTCGGCCGTAAACAGCTGCATGCCGACCTTGTAGGTAAGCGCCGAATCACCTACCGCCGCCACAATCTTCTGTGCGGCGGCGGCAGTGGAAACGTCGAGCGCAACGATGAGCCGCATACGCGGATCAACACTGCGATGGCTTGAACCATCGGCCGGGATGCGGTTTGGTCGAGCAGCCGTCATCCCAGTCAGTGTACGTTGATTTACGGGAGTTGCGCTACAGGGGGATGGTTGTAGGCAACAGTCTGGAAGGCCTGAGCCTGCTGGCGGGGTTTCACCAGATCCAGACGCACGCGCTGCAATCCGCTGTGACGGAACTGAAGCGCCTGAGCGGCACCATACGAAAGATCGATGATCCGGCCAGGAACCACCGGTCCGCGGTCATTGACCCGAACCACTACGGCCTTGCCATTGTGCAGGTTCGTTACCCGCACGTAGCTCCCAATCGGAAGCTTCAGGTGCGCTGCTGTCATGTCGTACATGTCATAGGGCTCGCCGCTTGCTGTCGGCTTGCCATCGAATTTCTCTCCGTACCACGACGCCGTTCCAACTTGGTACGGTTTTGCCTTGCCGGTCTGGCGGATCTCAGAATTTACTTGAACTACTCTAGGAGCCGGTTTCGCCTCCGAGATGTTCGGTCCCTGAGCCGCTCCCAGACCGACGATCAGAAAAGCGGTCGCCAATCCTTGAGCTATATGTCTCTGCATTCAGTTCTCCTCGCATTCTCAAAAGTGCCCTTTGGCCGAAAGGCTTGAATCTTGATTTCTGGTGTTTGTAGATGCTAGCGGCGTGCCAAACTCGTGTCAACACGAATAGACCCCTAATCGATGGCTTGGTAGTAATCTAAATCTCACGTAACCTATTGTTAATTTAGGGAGATCCGCGCAAGTCCCTTTGTTTGAGGTTGCTTAGGCATTGACTAAACCGTAAATAGCACGCTCGACGTGGCAAGGTAGAAATTACAACACGACTGGAATCAATGGCTTACCCTGAAGCGGAGCGCAACTTACACCGAATCATGTAGTTACCCGTGTTACTCTGCATCCCGGCGATGAAAAAAGCTTGGCGGACGAGTCCAGAAGTAACCTGCCCCGGCTGCCGATGTAAGATGCTGAGGCGCACTCCGAATCTGAAACGAAGGCGCAAAACCAAAGCCATGCCTGAAAAAACACCTGTTGTCCTGACGATTGCAGGCTTTGACCCGTCCTCTGGGGCTGGCGTCACGGCTGACATAAAGACCATCGCGGCCCACGGCTGCTATGGCATCGCCTGTATCACCGCCCTGACCGTCCAGTCGACCACCGGGGTGAAACGGGTCGATATGGTCGATCCGAGCCTCGTCACCGAGTCTCTCGAAGAGCTAGCTGAGGATATGGAGATCTCGGCCGTCCATATCGGGATGTTGGGCTCTGGCAGGGTGGCCCGCGTCGTGGCGGACTTTCTGGCGATTGTGCCGGGGGAGGGAAAGCCTTCCACCCGTCGGAAGGCGCGATTTCCTAATATCGTGTTAGACCCGGTCTTGCGCTCCTCCTCCGGGGCCGATCTGCTTGATTCGGCTGGAGCTAGAGTATTGATCGAGCGGCTGATCCCTCTCGCGGATGTCATAACTCCTAATGTGGATGAGGCAGCCGCGCTGTCTGGGATCCAAATCAAGCATCTCGATGATATGAAAGCGGCCGCAGCCAAGCTTCATCAGATGGGGGCATCCGCAGTCGTCATTACCGGTGGACACCTGGAGAAGG
This sequence comes from uncultured Acidobacteriota bacterium, assembly GCA_963819455.1. GTDB lineage: Bacteria > Acidobacteriota > Terriglobia > Terriglobales > Acidobacteriaceae > Sulfotelmatobacter. Next base: position 195,634 of record CAWFWF010000001.1, on the reverse strand, counting down.
CTATCGATCTGCTGAGTTTCACGACGAAGAACGGTATCGAACACGAGGTATTTAAGGCGGAACGGCAACGGTCGAACTCCACCCACGGGACCGGTTGCGCCTTCGCCACTGCGATGGCTTGCCATCTCGCCCTGGATCGCGGACTCGCCGAGGCGACTCTTCTATCGAAGACCTACGTCAGCGCTGCCATCTCCAATGGACAGCCGCTAGGCAGAGGCGTAGGACCGGTGCATCATCTATACCGAATTGGTCAGCAGCGAAGGGCAGCCAGCGGCAGTGGCGGCGGGGATACGAACTAGCGGTCAGGAGTCGTGAAGACGACTAAAACTGGAAGTAAGGGAAACAGTGAGATAAATGCGCAGCGAGGTTGAGATCTCTCAGCGCCCTCTGCGAAAAACTCAGCGATCTCTGCGATTAAAGATCTGAAGGTTTCTTAAGAAGAAGGCCAGCAACGAAAGCCGCAGTCGCGGCCAACAGCCACTCGGCGCGGTAGAACTGAATTGCCTGCCAGTCCACAAACGTTTTCGCAGTCAGTAAACCCACCAGCAAAGCGCCCGCAATACATCCCAAACCCATCACAAACGCGATCAGCGAAGCCGTCGACAGCCCGACTTGGCGCTTGATCTCGTGAAAATGCAGGTATTGCAGCCAGGATGGGAAGGGAATCCGCTTCCAGGCTGTGATTCCGACGTGGGTCGCGTGAACCACCTGCTCCCAAAGTCCGGCGATAGCAGCGGCGTCGGCCAAGGCCGTAGAGCTAAGAGCGTCGGGGCGCTTCCCGCCACAAGAGTGGCAGAAACGCGATCCCATCAGGAATTCGGTTGCACAATGCGGGCACGCCTCGGCCATGGCGGGAACCGAAGAGCGGACGACTGTCGCATCTCCGACAAGAGGAGGGTGGGGAGGGCTCCAAAATTCTTGAGGCGTTCCTTGGGCTGCGTCTGCCATAGCAGATCCTATTCGGAAATTATTGAATGGCATTCCAATCTCCAAATCCCGAACCGAGATAACTTCTTGTTTCCCAGATACTTCTGATCTAGCGGAAGGCGCCGGCTCCGACTTGCGCGGCAATAATTACGCGCGGCAGCGAGTAAAAGATGCGTCGGTGATGAAGGGCAAATCGTCGTCGAAACAGCCATGAAAGCGATCTGAGCAGGTGCGGACGGCTCGGGGATGCTCAAAATCAGCGTCCGCCTATCTTGCTGCGCGACGCCCCGCCGAGCTCCATTCGGCGAGGGGCGCTAGTGTTGCTCCGAGCCTGCCCGCAACCTGAATCAGTCTGTGGCTGCCGAAATTATAGGCATCGATGAGCGAAATGAGAGGTATCGTCTTTGGCTCAGGGATAGCATTCTTGATTCCTGCGCCCAGCCGTCCCCGTCCGGCGAAGGGTTGAAGGATCGATTAGACTGGATGGCAAAGCTGTGACGTCTCCAAGCAGAGTTTCCAGATGAAATTGGTGCCAAGCCGCAGGCTCCTGCCGTCGCTTCCCATCCTTCTGATTGCGTGCCTGGCAAGCGTCTACGCGCAGGCGCCGATCGAGCCCATTCACGCGGCTCCGCACGATCCGCAGACCGACGCCGCTTTCGAACGCTTCTACAACATGGATTACGACCGCGCGACCCAGGATTTCGAGCGCATCGTCGAGAAGCGGCCCAATGATGCCTACGCAGTCAATCACCTTCTGACCTCGGTCCTCATGCACGACCTGTACGACACCGGGTCGATGAACACGGGAGACTACGCCAACGACAGCTTTATCGGGCGAACGCCGCGTCCAACCGATGACAAAATCAAGGAGCGCATCAAGAGTTTGGTGCGCCGCGCCGAGGACATCGAGGAGGCGCAGCTCAAGTCGAATCCCGACGATGTGAGCGCCCTGTATTGCCGCGGGGTAACGCGCGCGCAGTTTTCCGTCTACACGGGATTGGTCGAACGCGCGTGGTTCTCCGCGCTGCGCAACGCTGTCGGTGCAAGGCACGACCATGAGCGCGTGCTGGAACTCGATCCTCAATTTCGCGATGCCAAGCTCGTCGTGGGAACGCATAACTACGTCGTCGGGAACCTGCCGTGGAGCGTGAAGATGGCGGCGGCCATCGCCGGTCTGAGCGGATCGAGAGACAAAGGCCTCGCCTACCTCCGCGATGTGGCCAAGACCGATGGCGAAAATGCAGTCGACGCCAAAGTCGTCCTGACATTGTTCTTGCGGCGCGAGCATCAATACGACGAAGCCCTCGGATACATGAACGAGCTATCGGTGAAGTATCCCGGCAATCACCTCTTCCTCACCGAGGTAGCCAACTTGCAGCGCGCAGCCGGACGCCTTCCCCAAGCCGAAATTGCTTATCGCAAGGTTTGGGATAACGGCCGGGCGGGAAAGTATGGAACTCTCCATTACGAGCTTGCCGCTTGGGGTCTAGGAGAATTGCTGCGCAGCAAGAAAGACCTGCAAGGAGCGGCATCGGCTTACGAGTTGGTGAATCAAGCCCCCAACCCCGATCCGGACATCCTGCAAAAAGCCAACCTCGCCGCCGGAGAGATGTACGACCTGATGCAGAAGCGGGATCTGGCCATGCAGCGCTATCAGACCGTGCTGGCGGGCAATGCCAATACCGGCCCCGCGGACCAGGCGAGGCATTACATCCGGGAAGCCTACCGGGAATAGCAGGGAACTTTTCGAGCGCAGCTGCGTACTTTGTAGTGAGGGCAGAACTATGTACTGCAACTATTGCGGCAAGGTCATTCAGGACGATGCGGCGGTTTGCGCCTATTGCGGCATCCGCGTTGGCGCGTCGCTCGCGCGTACGAAATTGCTGCGTCCGCGCATGGGACGAAAAGTCGCCGGCGTCTGCCTCGGCTTCTCGGAATACTTCGACATCGATGTAACCCTGGTGCGGATCGTATGGCTATTAGTCGCGATCATGACCTGCATCGGATTTATCCCCTACCTCATCGCGTGGATCGTGATGCCCGAGGAGCCTCTATTGCTCTCCGCGCCAGCCATCGGCGCACAGCAAGTAGTGAATCCATAGAAGCAGATTCATGCTCTGCGATTAAGAGGGCGCGCAAGAGCCCGCAGGTTTTGGACTTCTCATCGTCCTCAGCGGCGACTCAGCGAACTCAGCGGTTAAAGATTCGATCCCGCAGCTGTGTTTTAATTTCCGGATGGAAATCAGATCCGCGCGTCGCGTCAAAAGCCAGGACACAGAGATCGCCTACTGGACGCTGGGCGACGGCCCGCCAGTCGTTCTGCTGCATCCCTTTCCCGTCAATCATGAATTCTGGCTGCCCGTCGCGGAGACTCTCTCTTCGCGATATCGCCTGATCCTGCCCGATCTGCGCGGTCACGGAGACTCGGGCATCGGCGAAGGTCCGGCGACAATGGCGAAGCATGCCGCCGATATTTCCACGGTGATGGATGATGCCGACATCGGCCGCGCTCCGCTGATCGGAGTTTCGATCGGCGGCTACGCCATCTTCGAATTCTGGCGCCGCCATCGAGGGCGCGCCGCAGCCCTTGGACTATGTAATACCAAGGCTCCCGCCGACAACGCCGAAGGCCGCGCCGGACGATTGCAGGTCGCAAGCGACGTCCTCGAGCGGGGAACTGAACCGTTCTTCGAATCGATGGTGCAGCAGCGTTCTGGCGAAGTCGACGCAGGATTCGCGCCCAGATCTCACCGACCGTGCCATGCGCATGATGCGATCCATGTCGCCAGAGGACGTAGCGCAAGTGCAGCGCGGAATGGCCGAGCGTCCGGACTCAGTCGACACGCTGAAGACCATCAACGTCCCCACGCTCCTGATCACCGGAGACGAAGACGTCTTCACCGGACTCAATGAAGCAGAGTTGATGCGGCAGCATATCTCCGCAAGCGAGCTGTGCGTGATCCCAAAGGCAGGCCACTACGCAACCTGGGAGCAACCGGAGCAGGCAGCAAGATTGCTCCGCCAGTTTCTGGATGGACTCTGATCTTTGGCCTCTTCCTCACGCTTGTCATCCTGAGGAGCGCGAGAAGCGCTCCGAGGGACCCTACGCCGCCCAGCCCTCCTCGATGCAGTCGACGGGGTCGCCCAAAACGCAGTCGCCATCCCAGCGAGCGATTGGTTGGTCACGAGCCTTCCCATGAAATTCCCAAATTGGAGGTTGCCCCACCCTTCCCGCGTTTTTTTGCGGGAGGGTGGGCCTCCACAACGACACGTGAATGTACATACAAACAGCTGGAAGGCAGACTCGATCGTCTACGATGAACCGCCTGCCCCCACTGCGCCCCAAGCAACCATGTCCGGGCTCCCGATCACGTTGTGTTGTGGAACCCATCGTCATTCCTCGCGCCGCACGGGCTAAGCAGATAATGAGCGATCTCGGCCAGCTCCGAATGAGCCCGTTTATTCACGAGGGCGCACACTCCAAGTTCGCGAAGGCGCGTCTCCTGCTCCATTGATGGGAAGCGGTGATAGGTAACGACTGTCAGTACCGCGATGCCCGACCGCCGGCATTCGGCCAAAATTTGAACCGAGTTCTTGTCCGACAGCGAATCGTCCAGCACCAGCAAATCAAATCCACCGCTGGCAGCAACTCGCACGTTTCGACACTGCTGATCGCAGTCGTTGTAGCGTAGCCGTCATCTTCAAGAACTCGTTCAAGCGCCACGAGAACGTCTTCGTCATTGTCCGCTACCAGAATCTTTCGCGCGTCGTATTTCGACATTTTGGTCTCCTTTCATGTTGCAACTCCTGCGGAAACAATTTGGAGGAAGGCAAACTTCGCGTGCCCCAAGCGGTACCAAGCGACCGTTGCGAAGCTGCCTTCCCCATGGGTTCGGGAAATCCGTCCCCGAAGTCAGCTGCCTTCAGTCAGCATCGGCTGCAGGTCCAAAGCCTCCAATCGCTCCCTGGCGTCCTCGAAATCCAGGACGGTATCCAGTTTCGTGTGCAACGCATCGGAGTGAGTCTGGATGTTCTTCACCGCCTCGATATAGTCGGAGAAGTGGACGCTGGTGCGGTTGCCATTGATGAGCTCAATCGCTCGCGTGGTGTTTTGCGCGACCGATACCAGGTGCTCGCGGGCGTTCTCGATCGCCATCTTCTGGCCATCGCTCGCCAGCGGTTTCATGGCTTCCAGTTCCGCCAGGCTCTTGCCCAACTCGTTCACGTGGTCCCTGACGTTCTGCAGGGAGTGGGTGTGCGTCTGCCAGCTCACGCGCGCGTTAGCCCGCGAGCCCAGTGTGTCGGCCTCGCGTCGCAACGCATAGGCTGAGCTCTTGAAGTCCGTAAGCTGATCCGTTACTTGACGTTGCTGCGCGTCCGTTGATTTCGGACTGTCAGCAAATGCAGATGCCGTCAGAGCGGCAACGAACAACACGGCTACGGCGGAAAGTCCCGCGGTGATTCTTTTCGTGAATAACATTTTCTTCTCCTGTGCCATGGCAGCGTGACAAGAAAATCGTTTCTTGCCCGGCCATGCGGCTGCGAACTGAAACTGAAAGTGACCAGATCCATTCGAGATTTCTCTCCGATGGACCAGCATCTGAGTTCAGAAGAAAAAGGATTAGCAGCGAAGCAGGCAGACGGATTGGAGCGTAGCTCGTCCGTCTTGTGGACAGAACTTGTCGATACGAACCGGAGCGTGACGCAGCGATGGTGGGCCCGCAGCAAACACAACAACGTCCGAACCTGCCGCCGGCGCCTGCGATGCGCTGCGGGCACTGAGTGAAATCGCGACTCCTCCGGTAGCGAGAGCCACCGAAGGCGAATCTTGAATCCCATCATCAGCCGCGGCCGTCATTGGCACAACCAGCAATATGGCCGCGATGCCAAGGAAAAATATCGCTTTGTAGAAGGCATTCATGATCGGACGAAAACCAAAGCGCCAAATACAAATCCGCGCTTGTTGGGGTCAGATGCGTCGAAAATCAAAAGGGAGGTATGGCACGAGCCGCAAGGTTCGAAGGAATTGCAAAGTTTACACGGACCTTACAACGACGCGCGCGGTGGCTGGCTCAATCGAACGTTCGTTTGAGTTGCCCCTTTGATTTTGACACCCACTCCATCCTTGTCATTCTGAGGAGCGCGCAAAGCGCTCCGAGGGACCGTACGACCGCGCGCCCCCTCGACGCAGTCGACGAGGTCCATCCTTGCCGCGCTCTATGCTAGGGTGGGCAGCCGAAGGCAGCCAGGATTCCAACATCGGGGGCCTTTCGTTCTATAACTTCGTACCGACTTCTTTTGAGTCACACTCTTTTACCGTCTCAATCTCCGCGTATCGGTCATGGAAGTCAATCGGATGGCTGGAGATGCAGACTCCGATTACGCTTCCATCGCTCTTCCGGTGTGTCCACGTCTGCCGATCGGAGTTGTGTCTTCCTTTCCTCAACCCCTTTCGGATCATTGGAACGATCTCTTCACTTGGCCGGATGTCGAGGATCGACATAGCGAGGAATTGCTTGCGTGTGTAACCGTACTTTGTCACCGCGGCATCGTTCACCGCGAGAAAGACAAGCGTGCGGATGTCGAAGATCCACATCGGAATCGAATTGTCGTCGAAGGCTGCTTGCTCTTCCCGGCTGAAACGCGAAGCGGTTGACGTATTCCATTCAAACGTCATCGGCATTTACCTTCGGTCCGATCCTTCGCTTTTCCCGCGGCGGTCGTCTGCCATTGCATGTTCGAGGGAGCATCCGCTCCGCCACACTCCAGCGGACGAACGTGATCCACGACATAGCCTCGACACGCTCCCGACCGTCTCCCGGTCGACGGACAGGGATTACTCCGCACAAAGCTTGCGCGCTCGGAGCGCGAACGCTGGATCCTTCCGTGACTGTTCCTCGCTACGCCACTCGCTCGCCGGGAACGATGCGATCCGGAGTACCGATCCGGGGATCGCAAGTGTGACCTCGAAGATCGATGAGTCGATCGAGTCGAGGAACGGTGCGATGAACGGTGCGAGTAACTCGATCGTGAGTGATAGGAGCGTGACCGTGACGAAGATCGGCTTCGCGATAATCCGCTCGCCGACACCGCGAGCACCAGGACCAGCAGCAATCGCGCAAACCTTCGGACCATCATGAACGAGATTCCACAAACTCAGACTAAGGCGGAGAACACTGGCTGTCTGTGAACGAACGTCCCGATGCCGGAACGAAGGTAATGAAAGCGAGCTACAAGAGCCGGAGTCCACTCATCGAGATCAGTAGTCGACAAATGTCGGCGGGTGGCCCACACAACGCGGTTTTCGTTGTGTGGGGAAGTGGACAGAATCGCTCTGGTTTTTGTCTGTGCTCCGAGCACGTCGATAACTTGTGAGCGTACACCTCATCCCGTCCGGAGACCGGGCGGGTGGCCCGGACTTTGAGCCCTGCGGTAGGTGACTGTGGGTGCCCCGCTCCTGCGCTTTTTGCAGGGGCGGGCATCACGAATGCCTGCGGCGAATGCCTTGGGATCGACTCAGGCCACTCGGTTGCGAAACGAGATTTTGCTCCATCCCACATTCACGCTCACGGCTTCGCCGAGCAGATAGTGCCGATAACTGCTCCATCGCCAGTGTTCAGGAGAATCCACCAGTCGGCGCTTTACCGCATTGCGATGCATGTAGCGCAGCTTCTCCACACGTTTCTTCGTCGTCCACACGTTGAAGTCATAGAAACGCGCTTGCCAGAATGCGCGCTTTGATTCTTCGCCAAACAGCGGACGTTGGCGCGGATCATGGCGCTTTCGCCGTGGCAACAGGGCGTGCGCCGTGCGCTGTTTGAGTACCTGCATCACCGTGGAGCGAGTTGTTGCCTCCGGCTCGGTGATGAGTAGATGAATATGTTCGGGCATCACGACGTATCCCACGACCACGAAGCGGTAGCGCTGGCGAGTTTCTTCCAAGATAGACAAGAATCGATCTCGCGCCTTTGCTGAACCCAGAAAGGGCAATCGCCGGTAACAAGAGCAAGTGATAAAGTGCAGGTGATGAGCGCCGTGAGTGCGATGCAAACCGCGGGGCATAACTTCTCATGGTATTGGCAGCATCGTACCCGCCCCCTTCGGCGGGCTCAGGGCAGGCTCTGCAAAAAGCGCAGGGACGGGGCACCCGCTTTTCATTATGGGAAAGAGAAACCTGAAAAGGTGGGCCACCCGCCCCATGTCATCCTGAGGAGCGCGCCAAGCGCTCCGAGGGACCTTACGAGCGCCGGTCGCCTCGATGCAGTCGACGAGGCACCCAAAATGTAAGCGCCATACCGTCGAGTGATTCGTGGCGAGGCCTCACCCGTCCCATGAGATTCCCACTTCGGGGTTGCCCCACCCTTCCCGCGTTTTTTGCGGGAGGGTGGGCCTCCGCCGCGAATACAATCTGCAATAAATGCACGTCAAACCAGTCCGCTATCAAAATCAACATTGCCTGCATTTCATCACGTTCAGTTGCTATCGCCGCATGCCGCTGCTGGATAGTTTGGCGGCGAAAGACACCTTCGAGGCAGAACTCGCGCGATCTAGACGATGTAAGGCCGGTCCACTCGCCACCTCGGTACTACTTCATCGCCTTCGTCAGTCTCACGTCACTATCCAGTAAAACATTTACCTTAAATCGACGTAGCGTGTTAACATGTACATGTTATTCACGTCGACGTTAAAGGAGCCTTGGAATATGGCAGCAAAATATGTACCCGCAGGCAGTGTTACCTCCCCCAAACTCCACTGGTCGCTCATCGCTGTGCTGAAAGACGAGGGCGAAGGTCAAGGCGTTCTGGCAATCGGGCGTTGGGACAATGAGCCCGTCTTGGCGATGAGATGGAATGGCAGCGGCGACACGTTATCCCCCACCCCTATCGGCAACCCTCAGTCACGCGGCCTGCCAACATGGTTTGTCGTTCCGCATACCTATGATGAAGCAATCCTCAGCACTCTGTCCGCCGACCAACGTACGCTTGCACGGAACTTTTTGCCGAAGAAGTCGCGCTAAAGACGCAACCGGACTACCAGCCCTCTACCAAAAATTTTTCGGCAGAAGAGGAACCATCCAGATCACGCTTTAATTCCGACAGCTCGACGCGGTTTAGACTAAGATCAACGGAAAGAATCCCCCCAGCCCCATGCGCGATATTGATGTGCGTCGAAAACTTCGCGTTGAAGTGGAACGATCTCATAGGAACGAGATCGACACTTTGATTGTCGAAGAACTCGGATTGTGCCAAGGGATCGCTAGAGTTGATCTCGCTGTCGTGAATGGAAGCGTTCACGGATACGAGATCAAGAGCGAGCGAGACACGCTCCTCCGACTCCCCGGACAAACCGATGTTTACAATCGGACGCTGGATTTTGTCACGATTGTGAGCGCCCCGAATCACTCCAAGAAAATCCGTACGCTCATCCCGCGATGGTGGGGAATCTGGTCCGCGGTGGACGACGGATGCGATCTCCGGCTAGAAGTAGTTCGCGAGGCTTCCATGAATCCGGGAGTAGATCCTTACGCGCTCGCGCAACTGTTATGGCGGGACGAGGCGCTTGAGTCGTTGCTCGATCGAAATCTGGCGAGCGGCTTGAAGAGTAAACCCCGCGAGGAGCTATGGCGTCGCTTGGCTTCTGAACTAACGCTTACGGAACTCGGACAAATTGTTCGCAACCGCCTCAAACGGCGGGGATCAGATTGGCGAGCTCGCGTGTCACCAGTGTGATGTGGTGATTCGTTCCCACCTTGCGCCATGTTGTCGCATTCCCCGGACCCGTTATTCCATCAGCACAGTCGGCAATATACTGATCTCCCCAACTAAACGATAGACCCGAAAACTCGGGACGTTCAACGAGTGCCTTAGACAAAGCGAAATATTGGTCAAATCCAAATTGTCGGACGTTACGGCCTTTAACGACCAGCCACTCACTCTCCGTCGTATACCGTATGCTCGCGCTCATTCGCATCGTACGCGGATCAAGTTCCTTCGGAACCGGATGGGAAATCGCATAGTCTCCAAAAATCATGTCTGGTCGCGGGAGTTTATTCGGTTTTCGCTTGAGTGTTTTCCAGAGGTTCCATTCATATCTTGGTAGCCTACTCACCGTTGAAGCATCTACATCGCTCAGATCTTCGGGAAACGACGCTGCGACGAGAATGATGCGACGCCAGTCGACAGATGTCGGTATTGCTGGAACACTGAACGCGCGACGAGAACCGCTCGACTAGCTTCGGAACCCAAGTCTTCTAAGTCGAGAAGGAGATCGATTGAACGACCCTGGATCCCAAGAGCGCTCAAAATGCGATCAACCTCGACGTCAAGATCCACTTCTTCTTCAAAATCCTCCACCACCAAGCGCAAGCAGACAGGCGAAGGCAACGGGCTTGAGTTCGAATATCGTGAAGCGGCAGAGAGATAGTTCGCGGAACTACAACGCGATACTACTGGAACCGCTTTAACGCCAAGATCCGAACAGTCCCTTAATACAGCATCCAAAGCCGTTCGACCGTCGGCTAAGCTCTCGTCCTCCTCCAGCCATGGTAAATCGAGGTAAAGTGGACGGTCGTGCCAACACTTCTTCAATCTTTGCGCTACTCCCTGAATGTGGTCTTCAAGGCTCTTTGCCGGACGCTCGTTCACGAAGTCATACGCGATCGGGGGAATCTCGATCAAAGGCATGATATGTCGACTTACATCGGGACGGAGTGCCTCTAGCGCGGCGAACTCTCCTTCTTTGCCTTTTAGAACCGGAACATATATTGGTACGGTCGCCATCATTCCTCACTCTTTCCGTCGGACTCCAACTCTAGCTTGAGGTTTGTGGAACGCGAGGCTCCGCCGAGATCTGGAAATAACGACAGATGATTAATATTCATCCGGTTAAGCGCGCGGAGACAGGTCAAGCGATCCGCATCCGGGATTTTGATGCACAGTAGCGCGGACGCGGGAATACCCTCGAAGGCGCTCTGTACCCATTGTTCGACGGGAATTCCAATGGGAGTCCGCGTAAAAAGTCCGCCTTGGCTCACCAATCTCTGATTCTCATTCATCATCGGATCGATGAATTCGAGCAGGGGTTGACGACCGTGCTCGAAACTGACGTCCTCCATTAGCTCCTCATTCCTCCGGGACACAGCCAATCTGTTCAATCCGAAAACCATCCTATGGTCGGTCGGGTCGGATGCCAGTTGTTCAAAAGCGAAATAAGCAGCAGCGAACGGAGATCGCGTCCAGTCGAGGAGTGGGGTCGCGAGCTCGAAGTGTTGACCGAGAGCCCACCAATCATTCTCCAGAAGATTAGCCGGGTTCAGACCGCGCCTACCTCGAGCGGCATATTTGAATGAATCCAAATGCTTCTTGGCGCGTTCTTCTAGTTCGTCAGTCGCGGCCCCCAACAGACCGAGTTTTCCAAACAACCGATCTAGCGAAGTGTTCAGGCCCCATTCGGGTCGATGCTGGCCGCGCCAGATGTAATCCTGTTTTGGGGGGACCGATGTTCCGAAAACTTCACTCTCGAGAAAATCGTAGAAGTTGGACCAAGACTTAAGCGTGTACACGACGACGCCGTCCGTCGGCGGGAGTCGCGTCCATCGATCGTCAAGTCTGGACTCAGGATCAGCCACACCGTCTCCACATCGATAGAATTTTCTAACCTACTCTGTTTAAGGATCGAACCAAACCGAAAAACTATACCTGAAATGAACTCGGGTCGGTGTTCCCGATGGTTCGCTTCTGAATGCGGGGAGGAATGCGAGGACAGAGGGGACGTTTACCGGTTTTATAAGCCACGGACGCTGGCCCGGCATCCTGATCCCGCTGCCATAAACCAACACTGGATGGGTCACGTTCTTCCATCTTCACAACGTGGCAGTGAATCAAAGCCCGACCCGAAAGTTTTTGAACTCCATTCCGCGAAACTTGCTATCCGCCACTCTTTATTTCGTTTTCCACAGCCGAATGTGACGAGCAACCTTGACTGAGAATTTCAATTCCGCAATCATTGCGCAGGACGCAGCAGTATGGCCCAAGGCCACATCGCTAAGTCCTTTGTTTCACGGATTTTGACCTCTAACTCCTTTGTCATGCGGATTTTGCGGACAATTTCGTGCTAACTCGATGATTCCAAAGATTCGGGGGGGAGGGGGGATACCCCCAAGATCCGGACACCAAGTCGAGCATCTGAGAAGACGATGCGCCTCGGCTGCGCCAGAGAAGCCGGTTTGGTCTAGAATCTACACGCCATGAAGAGCCATGCCATCCTGCTTGTCGTCCTGATCCATATTTTCAGCCTTAGCGTGTTTTCGCAAGCGCTCGCTGCCGAGCGTCCGCACATCACGGCCATCGATCACGTTGCGTTCTATACGACCGCTCCCGACGGCGTGAAGAAGTTGTATGGAGACGTTCTGGGTCTCGGCTCCGCCGACGCGATTGAGCCCGGAGAAACGGTCCGCTACATGGCCGGTATGCAGTGGGTTGGCTACAGTCCTGCGCCCGATCCGAAAGCTACCGACCGCATGGATCACGTGGCATTCACGACGGACAACATCGTTGCGCTGCGCCGCTATCTCGTCGAGAAGGGAATCAAGCCTGGACAGATCGAAGGACGCTCCGATCACAGCCTCGCCTTCAGCGTGAAAGATCCTGAGGGACATCGCGTGGAGTTTGTCGAGCACGGCAAGGGAGAGACGCCGCAGGTTCCTGCGACGGCGGTGTCGCGGCGCATGATCCATACCGGCTTTCTGGTTTATAAGCGCGATGCCGAAGACCACTTCTATCGCGAGATTCTGGGCTTCCGTCCGTACTGGCATGGCGGCATGAAAGACGATGCGACGGATTGGGTGTCGCTGCAGGTTCCCGATGGAACGGACTGGCTCGAGTACATGCTGAATCAGCCGGAGCATCCGAATCTTGAGCTCACGGGCGTGATGAATCATATTTCGTTTGGCGTGGCCGATATGCCGAAGGCGCAGGCGGTGCTCGAGTCGCACGGCTGGAAGACGCACGGCGGCGAGCACGCGCAGATGGGGCGCGACGGGAAGCGGCAGTTGAATGTGTTCGATCCCGATTATTCGCGAATCGAGTTGATGGAATTCAAGCCGGCGGAGAAGCCCTGTTGCAGCGACTTCACCGGACCGCATCCATCGGAATAGGCTACAATCCTCTCGCCATGATTGACATTTCTCTTGTGAAAGAAAGAGTCGTCGCCACCTGTAAGGGCGATGGGCCGGTGGTGGAACTCGGCGCCGGCGTGGGCAAAACATTCCTGGTGACGCTGACGATCTGCAAGATCATCGAGCAGGAGTCGCTCGACGTGAGCGTCTTCGGTTCGGCGGATGGAACGACCTGGGGAGCGAAGCCGATCGCCGCTTTTCCGCAGAAATTTTATTGCGGAGAGTCTCCTCTGCTGCTCGACCTGACGGCGCATGCGGACGTGAAATTCATTCGCCTGCACTGGGAAGTCGCGCGCTGGGGACGCGGCACAGAAACTCCCATGTTCGAGTTTGACGTCGCGATGAAAGAAGTTCCGCCGGACATTTTGCGAGAGGTCCGCGCCGAGGCCAAGGCTCTCGCGTAGAAATTCTTTCCGAGCTGTCGAAAATCTTCGGTCGACAATTGTTGTTCTTCCGTCGGTTAGATTCACCGTCCGTTATATTAATCAGACGATGAAAACTGATTCGCAGGCGCTGGTGCGTCCGGCGCGCAACATCCGCGGCAGCGTGCAGTTGCCGGGAGATAAATCCATATCGCATCGCTACGCGATGCTTGCGGGAATTGCCGAAGGTCCGTCGCGACTGGAGAACTATTCGACTGGCGCGGATTGCGCCAGCACGCTCGCCTGCATGCGCGCGCTGGGAGTGAAGTGGGAGCGCAAAACAGGATCGGACAATGCGATCGAAGTGCAGGGAAGTGGGCGACGCTTTCTGCGCCATCGAGTGCGCTCGATTGCGGCAATTCGGGATCGACGATCCGGATGCTAAGCGGCATTCTGGCGGGACAATCGTTCCTCAGCGAGATGATTGGAGACGAGTCGCTGTCGCGGCGTCCAATGCAGCGCGTGATCAAGCCGCTGACCGAAATGGGCGCCGAGATTACTTCGCAAGATGGCAAGTTGCCGCTGCGGATTCGCGGAGGGTCGCTGAAGGCAATCGACTATGCAATGCCTGTAGCGAGCGCGCAGGTGAAGACTTGCCTGCTGTTCGCAGGGCTGTTTGCCGATGGAGAAACTCAGATTGAAGAGCCGTTAAGAACTCGCGATCATGGGGAAGTTGCGCTGCGAACGTTTGGCGCGCGCGTGGATCGGAAGATGGCAGGAGCGGGAAATGAAGTGCGCATTCGCGGTGGACAGAGATTACGGGGAGTCGAAACGCGCATTCCGGGAGATCTGTCGAGCGCGGCATTCTTTCTGTGCGCGGCAGGATTGTTTCCCGGATCGCAACTGACAGTTCCGAATCTGTTGATGAATCCCACGCGCGCACGCCTGCTCGATGTCCTCATGCAGATGGGATTGCGAATCTCGGTTACGCAACTCGAAGAGATCAACGGCGAACTCGTGGGATCGCTGCAGGTTGAGGGCGGCAAACTGAAGGGCGCGAAAATTTGCGGTGGAGATTCAGCTGCACTTATCGATGAAATTCCAGTGCTAGCGGCCATCGCTCCATTTACCGAGCAGGGCATTGAAGTGCGCGACGCTAAAGAGTTGCGCGTGAAGGAGTCCGATCGTATCGCCGCGATGGCGACAAACTTGAAGCGCATGGGCGCGCAAGTGGAAGAGTTCGAAGATGGTCTCAAGATTCCAGGTGGACAACATTTGCGCGGCGCTGAGATCGATTCCTGCGGAGATCACCGGATCGCGATGGCATTCGCGGTGGCGGCGCTGCGCGCGGACGGTGAGACTTTAATTCACGGCGCGGACTCCGCAGGAATTTCCTATCCCGCATTCTTCGAAACGCTCGAGTCGATCACTGAACGGTATGCTGGAACCTCTCCGCAAAGCACTTCTTAGTCTTCTGCCGTGCAGAGCTTAGCTCGTACCAACACAATTGTTTTCAGTAGTATTTGCGTGTGCGGGTTGTATGCGACGCAGTTTTATTTTTCAACAACTGGTAGCACGAAAGGGCACCGGGGCGATTTTTCTCCAACCCATCCCATAGGCACCGCATCTATTTTGGTAACTGCCGCTGGTGCTCTACTTCCCTCGATCCCGTGATTGGGAGAAGTGTGTGCGGGCGCCAAAACTTCATTCAGGAGTACAAAACATCAATGAAACGTTGTCTAGGTTTGCTGGCAATCTCAATATTCTTTGCAGTGCCCATGATGGTTGCACAAGATCACATGGACCACGTGGAAGTTGGCGCCTTCGCCGACTATTTCAGACTGAGCGATCCGGGGCCGACGCGAAATTTCCTGGGTTTAGGCGGGCGCGTGGCATTTGGAGTTCGCCCCAGCATCCAATTGGAAGCTGAAATGGCTTACGACTTCAAGCGTGACTACACCACCACCTTCAGCGATGGCATCACAAGCGTCAATGTCACTTCGAAGCTGCGAACGTTGCACGGTTATTTCGGACCGAAATTCCAAACGGGTTCGGGACCGTTCCGCGTGTTCGTCACCGGTAAGGTCGGGTTCGATAACTTCAGCGTGACCGATGCGAATGCTCCTACTGGATTCACGAATGCCGTCGGGCTCGGCAGCGGCGCGACATATTTTGCGGTATATCCGGGTGGCGGCATTGAAGCCTTTGCCGGCCCCATCGGATTGCGCGCAGAAATCGGCGACGATATTTTCTTTAACAACGGCGCCCATAACAACCTGCGGGTGACCTTTGGTCCGCAATTCCGCTTCTAAAAAAGAAGCAGCTACAGGCGCCTGATTCAGGCGCCGGAATTTTAACCTCAGCGCGTCGAAACTGGCGCCTGAGGTTTTTCTTTTTTAAACTACGGCGTTTCCACGCACCTCATTTTGACCCTGTGGTAGAGTATTGCCCACCGCAGCCGCCTCTCTATTGTGGAATGGGACACGGCCAATCTTGCCCGTTGTTGAGGAGCGATTCATGACCACTCTTCGCGATGTCATTAAAGACCGCAGACTCTATTCGGTAGAAGCGACGCGCACCGTTCTGGAAGCGGCTCGCTTCATGATGGAACACAATATCGGCGCGGTTCCTGTGCTGCGAAGCGGCTCGCTAGTCGGAATTCTTTCGGAACGCGACATCATGAACCGGGTGGTCGCCCTGGGACGAACTCCGGGAACTACCGCCGTGTCGGAAGTGATGACGGCAAATCCGCGCGCGATCGAGGCGGACGAGAGTATTGAAGAATGCGCATTCCTGATGCGTGAATTTGGGTTCCGCCATCTGCCTATCGTGGATGGAGAGAAGTTGATGGGATTGGTTTCCCTGCGCGATGTGCTCACACAGCACGCGGCGGAGATGGAACGCCAAGCCCGGCGTGCAGCATCGTAACGAGGGCTTCCGGCTCCCGCTCTATCGACTTCGCTCACGCCGCAGTTTCCTCGCTGCGGCTTTTTCTTTTTTCTTCTGGATTACTTTGTTGTGGTTGGGGTGGTCACTGTCATGCTGACGGTTGGGCCTGCGCTGGTCGTGGATCCTGTGTTGCTGGACACGACTCCGTTAATGTCGACGCCGACGATGGTAAAGGTGTAGGTATTCGCGGGCGTAATGCCGTTGGGAGTGGTCGTCGTGGTGGTGCTCGAGTTGCCGCATGCGGGCATCAAGAGGAACGAAGCGCTCAATACACAAAGGGCAAGCAGTCCCCACGCCTTGCGAGAACGCTTTCCGCCTAGAACTGCGCCAATCCCAACCAAGCTGAGCATCGGAAGCGGCAGCCATAGGCCGTAGAAGATGCGCGGGCGAACTGACGATCCTGTAATTACCGGGCCGAAGGTGCTGATCGTGAGAGTGGAAGTGACGGCTGTGCCGAGAACATCCGGGTTGGGAGAAGTAAACGAGCAGATGGGCGGAATGGTCACCAGCGGAGTGATGCTTGCGCACGACAAGTACACGCCGTGTTTGGTGCTGTCGGAAGGATCGGTTGGACTGGCGTACCCGTTGATTGGATTGATGCTGATGGTGGCTTGGCCTCCGCTGCCTGCAGGAACGCTGCTGGGAGCCAACGCATCCTGCACCGTGATAGTGAACTGCGGCGTGACGGCGAGGACGGTTAGCTGCATCGCCGGCGTCGTGTAAGTCGTCGTGGGGCCTGTACCGGTGATCGTGATGGTGTAGCCGACGGTCGTAGTCGTTCCGGTTGTAGTCACGGTAGCGGTAGCTCCCGCATTGGGCGTGACCGTCGTTGGACTGACAGCACACACTGGCGGCGAGGTCGTCACCTGGGCCGAGGTCACTTGGCACGACAAGGCGACCGATCCGCTGAAGCCATTTACTGATCCAACCGTGATCGCAGAGGAAGAGGTTCCGCCGGGAGCGAGCGCGGCGGGATCAAAGGGTGCTGCTATGAGGGTGAATTCGGTCGTTCCTTGAGCGGTGGCGGCGGGCGCAATGGCCAAAAGGACTGCGAATGCGCAAAGGGTGGCGATAGCGGCGTGTTTCGTCCAGAGCTTCAACTTGGAGTCAGACCCCTCGGATTTCCGCATGAGCAGGTTTTGGTTCAAGTAGCTTCGATTCCTGGGATGCAGAAAAAGCTGCCCGGACGACCCAACATCGTGCGAATCAGCAACATCCCGACGGAAGCATCCATACTACCATCGAAGCAGAGAAGGGATGACCGAGCGGATGAGAATGGCCAGTGCAGTTTGGCTCGCGCATCAGGCCGGTTGAGTGAGATCCCTTCCGCAAGCTCAGGGCAGGCTCTTCGCTGCGCCTGAAAAACGCCTACGCTCAGGATGACAACCTCGTTTAAAAAAGGCAAACTCGCATGACTCGCCCACGATGCGGATCGCCCTTGGTGGGCAAAATTGTTCGTCCCTAGCTAAGGGACGGTGATGATGACACCAGTGCACGGCTTCGCGCCTCGGCGGCGATAGCTGTGCTGCACTGCCGAATCGAAGTAGATCGCATCTTCGGCTTCCAGATCAAATTCCTCGCTCGCGATCTTGATGGTCATGGAGCCTTTAATCACAAAGAGAAATTCCACTCCTGCGTGCTGGTGCGGCTTCAATTTCTCCGGCGCGACCTCCTGAAAATCGGCCAGGAAAGCGCTCAGCTTGCGCTCGTTCGCCCGATAGTCAAGGCACTCAAAGAAATACTGAACATCCGGCGTGTTGGGACGTTCGGGGAAACGCACGCGCTCTTCGCGGCGCACGACTCCGACCACGCGGCGCTTGCGTTCATCCGTAAAGAAGAAATCGAGACCCACGCCAAAGACAAGGGCGATGCGCAGGAGTGTGGGCAGTGTCGGGAACAGTTTGCCGCGCTCCAGTTTCGATAAAAGCGCCGCCGAAAGTCCCGTGTGTTTGCCCAGCTCAACTAGACCCATGCTTTTCCGCAAACGCAGGGTTCTGAGTTTTTCGCCTATGGAATAGCGCCCAAGCCCTTCAGTGATGGTGCTGGAAACGTTAGACATAGTTTCTCTATGATAAAAGAAATGTTCGCATTAGTAAATACAGGAAACGCACTAAAACGTAACCCCCGAGCACTGGGATCGCCTAGTTCTTCTTCTTGTTGAAGAGTCCCAGCACGTTATTGATGGGATTTTGCTGGTTGTTGTTCTTGCCCTGTCCCTGGGTCTGACCGGCGAGGGCATTCTGCAGGAAGCCCGCCGCAATCCCCTTTACATCAGGGACGAACTTCGGATCGGAGGTCGTGCCTTGAACGCCGAACGGAATGCTCATTCCGGCAAGGTCGGCCTTCATCTTAAAGGCGAGTTCGTTCGAAGGACTGACTCCCCCTCCGCCCGTAAGGACTCCGATGGACGGAACGTTGAGATTGATATTGTTGGCCTGCGTTCCTTCCGGCGCGACCTTAACATCGGAACTGAAGTTCTGGATGGTGGTGTCATTGCCGGTGGTCTTGCCGGAAAGAGCCGAGATCGCGGCGAGTTTCGAGCCAAGGTTGAAGTTGGCCAGCGTCGAATTCTCCAGGCGGATCGAACCGATAGTTACCAATTTGTCAACCGGCCCAGTGATTGTCATGGCGGTATTCAGATCGCCACCCTTCAAGGTTGCCTTTGGAGGTAACACGACGCCAAGTGCCGGAAGCATGGTTTCGAGATCGTCGACGGGCATGCCCTGGCCGTTCATCTTCATGTTGACGGAGGTGACTTTGCCATGCGCATCGTAGGTTCCGGTAAGGTGCGCGACCGCTTTTCCCATGGAGATATCTCCCTGCGAGATCTGCCCGGTTTCTTTGGCGAGATCGTGGGCGACCGCGAACGTCAAGTTCACCGGGTTGCCAGCCGGAGAACCCTTCTGAACGACCTGTAGCTTGTCGACTTTTAGCGTACCGTTCGTTTTCGCGGTGTGTCCGTCAGAGGTGAGAGTTCCGTCAAGATCAGCGATGCCTGCAATGCCAGCAGCAGGGTCGATAAATCCTGAGGCGGCGAGGTTCATCTTCTTTACGGTGATTTTGGCGTCGAGGGGAGTGGCCGCGGCATCCGTTGCGCTGATCGGCCCTGCGTGTCCGTCGAGTTTGAGGCTGCCGCCCGCGGGCAAATCCGCCGTCAGGGTGAAGGGAAACGACGAAGCGAAAGAGAAGTTGGTAACTTCGACATTAACCTTGTCGTACACATGGGGCTTATCGTTCGAGCCGGTTTGCGAGACCGTGAGGCGCCCGTCGCTGACCTTTAATTTGGCAATGGAAAGATTCGGATTGCCGCTCGAAGACGCGGGCGAGGGCTCAGATGTTTTGCTCGGAGCCCGGGCTGGAGCAGAACCTTTTGCTGCAGGCTTCGCGGCAGACTCATTATTACCGCCGAGGCTCGAAAAATTCCAGGTGTCACCTTTTTCGGATTTGACCAGGCTGATCTCAGGCTCGTTCAAAGTGAGTTCGGTGACGTTCAGCGTCTTCGAAAAAATCAGCGGCATCATTTCGACGCCTACTTTCAACGACTTCGCCTGAACGAATGGCGAGTTGCTGAATTTCGGGTCGTCGGCGACGGAGATGTTATCCGCCGAAACGCCGCCAGAAAGTAGCGACAGGGAGATATTTCCAACCTTGACCTCTCGTCCGAGGACGGCGCTCAATTCAGCTTCCAGTTTGGGCCGGAAGGCGTTGGCGTCGATCAAAAAGGGCGCTGCGATCAGGAGAACAATCAGGACGGCAATAACGATAGCGACGATTTTCAAGGTGCGATTCATGATTTCCTCCTGCGGGGAATGGTTGGAATGCCGTTGACGAAGGTTTTCTTGTTGGAGGGCAAGTGTATCACCGCGAGTCCTGTAAGAGTTCGGGAGAAGGCACGTTGCCCTGACGGTTTTCCTCGGGACTAGCCGCGGCATCCAGTTCTTTTTGAGCCTCGGCCTTGCGCCCCAAATGCAACAAGACTTGTCCGCGAACATAACGGACGTCGGTGCGTGCCGGATCCACTTTGAGAGCAGCGTCCAGTTCTTCCAGCGCGTGCGGGTAGTTCTGCTGTCGCTGATAAATTTTCGCGAGACCAAGGCGCGAGTTCACAAGGCGCGGATCGAGCCGCAGCGCGTTGTGATAACTTGCCTCGGCGTTTTTGTCGTCTTCCATCAACCAGTAAACCTCTCCCAGTTCGTCGTAGTTGAGCGCCAGATCGGGTTCAATGTGCGCATCTTTCAGAAACTCGTCGCGTGCCTCGGGGTCAATTCCTGCTTCTTCAAGTGCGCGTACCCCAGATTGAAATGCACGAACGGGAAGCTTGGGGTCGGCGGTCGCAGCGGCCTGAAACTCCACGATCGCCTGATCGTATTGATCGAGATTGAGATGATATTTGCCGGCGAAGAGATGGTATTCAGGTGAGCCATTTCCAACTTTAACGAGCTGGGCCGAGGCACGATCGTCGAGTTCCGTGCGTCCGGCGCGGTGCGCAGCGTTGGCTAGCACATAGAGGTAAGGGAAATGCTGCGACTCCTGACCCCACAAAGGTTCGAGCGTCGTCGTGGCGTCGGCCCAGCGGTCAGCGAAGAAATAACACAGGCCGAGCAGATACCGCGGCTGAAGAGCGTTAGGCTGATCGTGAACTACGGATTCAAATGCGGGAATCGCCTTCAGGAATTCATTTTGGCGGAAGTAGGCAAGGCCGATATTCAGGCGGATTCCCGTAAGCCCCGGCAACTTCTTTTCAGCTTTATGAAGCATGACGAGGGCTTGATCCCACTGCTTGCGCCGCATGTACACGACGCCGAGGTTGGCATACGCGGCTCCGGCTTCGGGATCGAGTTTCAACACGCCACGAAAATCCCGCTCCGCTTCCGGAAGTTCGCCGCGATCCAGTGCGGACTGGCCTCGTTGAAAAAGCTGCGCGGGATCGGCGGCCGCGGTCTTGGCGGGGCTTTGCGGAGAGGTGAGCGAGAAGGCCGCACCCAACAGCAAAAACAAAACAAAACATCGTGATGTGATCCGCGTGCTTGACACTCGGATTACTCTCTGCTGTAGTGTCCGCCAGCGTTCGCTTGAATTCAAGCGGCAGCGCCGGACCCCTAATTCGAATCTTTATTCCCGCAATGGTTGCGAGTATGTACGTTCAGTGTAAGGCTCTGCCATGGTGACCATTCGCGACGTGGCGAAGGAGAGCGGATTTTCCTCGACCACGGTATCGATCGTTCTGAACAACGCGCCGCTGGCGCGATACATTCCTGCGGTCACAAAGAAGCGGATCGAGCGGGCCGCGGAAAAACTGGGATACCGTCCCAACCAGTTTGCGCGATCGTTGCGCAGCAAGCGCAGCCACACCGTCGGCGTCATGGTCTTCGACATGACCGATCCGTTCTGCACGCTGATCCTGCGCGGCATCGAGAACACGCTTTACCAGTCTTCGTATCTTCCCGATTCTCACCGATGTTCATAACGAGGGCAGCCGCTTTGAGCGCTATCTCGAGATGCTGCTCGATCGTCGCATGGAAGCGTTGATCGTGATCGCCAACTGGGTTTTCTCGACATCAACCTGCTTGCGGATCTGGAGAAGAGCAGCATCCCGACCGCCATGATTGGATGCGAGTTGAAGACGGACTCGATCAGCTCGGTGATTGTCGACAACGAAATCGGCGGGATTTCTTGCCCTGGAACATCTGTACTCGCTCGGCCATCGCAAGATCGCGATCATTCGGGGGCCGAAGGCGCTTGACGGATAGTGCGCCGCGTTGGCGGGGGATTCGCAATTTTGCGAAGCAGACGGGTCTGGAACTCGATCCCAAGGCTTATCGTGGATATGCCGGAATCGCGCGATCCGCTGTCGAGCTTTGAGTCCGGGTGCAAGCTGACCGAAGAGCTTGTTCGCCAGAAAAAGTGCCATTTACGGCCATGCTGGCCTTCGACGATATGAGCGCGTTCGGAGCGATCCGCGCGCTGAACAAGGCGGGGATCGCGAGTTCCCGGAGCAATGTTCGGTGATCGGCTTCGATGATGTTTCGACCGTCGGCGATCTACACTCCGTCGCTGACCACGGTGCGCCAGCCGATGGAGGCGATGGGAACGTCGGCGGTCGGAATTGTGGTGGACGGGATCAATGCAGTTCTCGAAAAGCGCGAGATCACGCGCGACGCATCGCAAAGTCACGCCGGAATTGGTCGTGCGGGAGTCGACGCGGAATCTGACTAGTGTTGTGAAGGCGCGTTTCGGCGCCTCGATGAAACGTTTCCGGTTGCCGAAACTCTCCGGACCGGTTTCGGCTCACGCTTTTTTCTTGACAGATGATAGTCGCATAAACGCACTATTCATACGTTTTAATAGCCCGTCACGGGTCTCAAACCAAAACGGGAAAGCATGGTTCTCTGAACGCACTCCACGCCGCAAGGCTGTCGATGCACGGCAAAGCCGGACTGAACAGGCGCGAGTCGTGCTCCGCGCCAATGGGGAGCTATCACCATGAAATTTTCGCGTGTGCTGTTAGGGATGTCGCTTGTCCTGATGTTTTGCGCGGCCGGGTGGGCCCAGACCGGATCCATCACCGGCACGGTGAAAGATCCTCGGGCGCGGCGATTGCCGGCGCAAGCGTCGATGATCACCAATCCCGACCGCGGTATTAACCGCGAGATGTCCGACGAACTCGTCTGGCGACTACAACGAGTCCGCGTTGCCGCAAGGCAGCTATGACGTTATCGTGACCGCCACGGCTTCAAGAAATACCAGGCGAAGGACGTAGTCCTCGATGTCGCTCAGAAGGCGCGCGTTGACGTGACCCTCGCAAGTCGGCGCGGCGACCACCGAAGTGATCGTCGAAGGCGAGAACGTAGCGCAGGTTGAGACGCAGTCGTCCGAATTGTCCGGCACTGTCACCGGGAAACAAATCACTCAGCTCGAACTGAATGGGCGCAACTTCACTTCGCTGGTCACGCTGGTCCCCGGCGTAAGCAACCAGACGGGATAGGATGAGCCGCAGGTCGGCATCAACGGCAGCGTTGCGTTCAGCATGAACGGCGGCCGCACCGAGTACAACAACTGGGAACTGGACGGCGGCGACAACATGGATAACGGCAGCAACGGCACGCTGAACGTTTATCCCAGCATTGACGCGATTGCGGAGTTCAAAGTTCTGACCTCGAATTACGGCGCGCAGTATGGCCGCAACGGTTCGGGAACGGTCGAAGTCGAGACCAAGGGCGGAACGAAGGCATTCCACGGCGACGCCTACGAATTCGTGCGCAATGACTGCTTCAACGCGCAGAACTACACCGACATGTCATCGCACGGCGGCATGGGCAGGTGTCCGCCGTATAAGAAGAACGACTTCGGCTACACCATTGGCGGCCCGGTCTACATTCCAGGCGTCTACAACAAGGACAAGCAGAAGACGTTCTTCTTCTGGTCGCAGGAGTGGCGGCGGGAGCGGTTACCGGCCGGCTTCAATCAGGTTGTGCCCGTATAGCGCGGAGCGCACGGAGATTTCAGCGACCTATGCCCGAGCCGTAGGACTCCGCGCCGATCCGCGAGATTGCCCGGATCGATCCCGGAACCGGACACGTTCGTTGACTGGCAGCTCAATAACCTCGTGCCGGTCGACCCGGTGGCAACGCGCTCTTCTGCCGCTGATCCCCGTTGGCACCATCGACGCACCGGGCGCATCCAGTTATGTCACCAATACCACGTCTGCCGACGAGTTGGCGCGAGGAGCTGTTCCGCATCGACCACAATATCAACCGAGCACAACCGCGCTGACCTTCCGCTACATCCACGATTCGTGGAACACGATTGAGCCGGGTCCGATCTGGGATTCAGCGTCGTTCCCGACAATGCAGACAGCGTTCGATGGACCGGGCGTGAGCCTGGTCGCGCGGTTGACCAGCACCATCTCTTCGACGCTGCTCAATGAATTCGTCGCCAGCTATACGACCGACCACATCTCGTTCAAATCGGTCGGCTACTTCCAGCGTCCTGCCGGCTTTCCGATGGGGCACATCTACAACAACGGCTTCGGCGGCAAGCTGCCGGCTATCACCTTAGAGCGGCGGAATTTACGATGGCATTCGCCGAGGATCCCAACGGCATCTGGCCGGAAGGTCCGTACAACTCCAATCCGACCTATACCTATCGCGACAACATGACCAAGATTGTGGGGCGCCACAACCTGCAATTTGGCGCTTACTTCGTCGCCGCGCAGAAGAATGAGTTGAGCAGTGTTCAGGTCAACGGCAACGCTCACCTTCGATCACGAGCTCTCCGATCAGCAGCGGCAATGCCTTTGCCGACATGCTGCTGGGAAATATCGCCAGCTTCAACCAGGGCAGCAACCAGCTGAAGTTCTACAACCGCTACAAGATTTTCGAGCCGTATTTCCAGGACGACTGGCGCGTCTCCGATCGCTGACCTTGAACCTGGGCCTGCGTTTCAGCCTTCTTGGGAACTTATCGCGACCGCTACAAGCACGCTTACAACTGGGATCCCGGCAGTCTACGATCCTACGCAACGCGCCCGTGATCGACGCCGGACGGCTCGATCACTGGCAACTGCGGGAGCCGTGGCTCCTCGGAGTCGGCAATCCGTTGGATGGGCTCGTACAGTGCGGCGTGGGCGGAATCCCAGCCGGCTGCTCGAAGGGACACCTCTTTAACCCCGCGCCGCGCATTGGATTTGCATGGGATCCATGCGGGAACGGCAAGACCGCCATCCGCGGCGGATACGGTGTTTTCTTCGAACACGCCAACGGAAACGAAGCCAACACCGAAGGCATGGAAGGTCAGATCGTCACCGTTGATTGCAGAACTCAAGCACAGACTAACATGACCGGGCTATCTGAATATCGGAAACTCGGCGGCGGGACGCCTCCAATCTTCCCGTGCAGCTTCTATTCGATTCCGAAGCAAGGTGGTCTGGCCTTACATGCAGCAGTGGCACTTGGATGTTCAGCACGAATTGCCGACGCAACATGGTCGTCACAGTGTCTTACGTCGGGAGCAAGGGAACGCACTTGGGACGGCAGAGCGATCTGAACCAACTGCATCCAACACCGGCGTCGCAGAATCCCTATCTTCCCGGGCCAGACCGATTACGGATGCCGACTGTGCGGAGTCTACGATCCCTGACGCAGCTGGGCCTGCCAATTGGGTTCCGATGTCAGCGCTGTCGATCAACGGGCAGGCAGTCTAACGGGCAGGCTGCCATCAACCTGCAGACTGCTTGCGGCAACGATGCCAATCCGTATCGGCCGTTCCATGGCATATCGACGATCACGCGGCTGGAGAACAAGGCATCTTCCACCTACCACGCGCTGCAGGTTTCGGCCGCAAGAGCGTTGGCAGCCTGAGCCTTAGCGCTGGCATACACCTACAGCCATTCGATCGACGACTCGTCGGACCGCTACGACGGCAACTTCGTCAACTCGTATGACATCGCCGTCGAGCCGGGCGAGTTCCAGCTTCGATCAACGCCACATGCTGAACATCGGCTATGTGTACGATCTGCCGTTCTTCAAGAAGCCGGGACTCATGCATACGCTGCTCGGCGGATGGCAGTGTTCGGGTATTGTGGCGTTACTCTACCGGAACGCCGCTTAACATCACCAACGGCGGCGACATATGGCGACAATGCGGGCGTCGGCAACGGTGTCGGCACCGGGTCGTATCCGGACCTGGTCGGCAATCCCAACGCCGAACATTCCTCCGCCGAGCGAGTCTCTGCGACCGCTATACAAGTTCGCTACAACCCGAATGCGTTTGCGGTGCCGACGGGATTGACCTTCGGAACGGCCGGACGGAACTACCTGCGCAATCCGAGTCGCACGAACTTCGACATGGCGCTGTTCAAGCACTTCGCCATCAAGGAGAGACACGCCTTTGAGTTCCGCGCCGAAGCGTTCAACGTGTTCAACCACACGGAATGGACGGCTACCCGACGGTACATTCGGCAGAGACAGATCTTCTTCCAGATAATGCGGCGCACCTTGCGCGCATGCTGCAATTCGGAGCGAAGTTCATCTTCTAGCCATTGATTATCGAAACAAATTTTCCCGGCCTCGAAAGAGGCCGGGTTTTTTTGTAGGCGAATGTTATGAAGCGTTGGAACGGCGACTATCGAGCCGACAGCTCAGGCTTGCGCGGGCTCCCATGGCTGTTAGCGCGCGGTCGAGATCGGCGACGAGATCGTCGGCATTCTCAATGCCTACTGAGAGCCGGACCATCTGCTCGGTCACCCCCATCTTCTTTCGTTGTTCGGCCGAAATCATCGCATGCGAGGTTAGGACGGGAATCGATACCAGAGATTCAACTCCGCCGAGGCTGGTGGCAAGGGTGAACAGTTGCATCGCTTCGCTGACGCGGCGGGCATCTTCGCCCGTGCCTTCGACCTCGAACGTGACCATGCCGCCTCCGCCACTCATTTGCGCGCGCGCAATGGCTTGCTGAGGATGGCTCTTCAGGAAAGGGTAGTGAACCTTGCGAACTTTGGCATGTTGCTCAAGAAACTCGGCCACGCGCAGTGCATTTTCGGTTTTGCTGCGCGACCCGCACCGCCAGAGTCTTGATGCCTCGCATGAGTAGCCAAGCGGCATGCGGATCCATGATATTGCCAAGCGTCGTGCGCGCATCATGGACCTGGGCGATCAAATCGTTGCGGCCCGCGATGACTCCGCAGATGAGGTCGGCGTGGCCGCTCAAATATTTCGTCGCCGGAATGCATGACGAGATCGATGCCATATTCCGCAGGACGCTGGTTGATCGGAGTGCCGAAGGTGCTGTCGATCATGCTAACCAAGCCGTGGGCCTTTGCCAGTGATGCGGCCTTCTTCATATCCACAATGCGGAGCGTCGGATTCGTCGGCGACTCCAGGTAGAGCAGCTTGGTGTTCGGACGGATGGCGCGGGCATGCTGCTCGTAGTCGGAGGTATCGACGAACGTGGTTTCGATCCCCAGCTTCGGAAGCCACTGCGATAGAAATTTCGTGACGCCGCCGTAGATGTCGCACTGCGCGACGATGTGATCTCCGGCTTTCAAAAGTCCAAGAATGGTTGTGGTGATGGCGCCCATGCCGGAGGCGAATATTCGAGCCGCGTCCGTCCCTTCGAGGGCGGCCAGAGTTTCTTCGACCGCCGTGAATGTGGGATTGCCCCAGCGCGTGTAATAGCGGTCAGTCGAGGTGACGCGGATTTGCTCATCGTTGTCGCTGACCTCGAATGTCGAAGTCTGGTAAATCGGCGCGACGACTGGGCTGTTCTTCTTTTTCTTCGGTGCAGCGCCGTGGATTGCGGCGGTTTCCGGATGGCGGGGCTTAGGCATGAATTCCTCGATTCCAAGGGTAACGGGGAGGTAACGCCGCGGCAAGAGGATTCGATCAATGGAGATCAAAGCTTCGCGAGATCGTGAAGACAGCGCTTACCGCAGAGTTCGCAGAGATAAGAGAGATCGCAGAGGTTATAACTGCGAGTCATCGCTGCTTACGCTCTCGTCGCGGACGAACGCCATTTATAATTTCCCGCCATGGATTTGGGTTTGAAAAACCGAGTCGCGTTGGTCGCGGCTTCCAGCCAGGGACTTGGGTTTAGCCACGGCGGAAGCCTTTGCCGCCGAAGGATGCCGCGTCGCGATGTGTGCTCGCAACGGGCAGGCTCTGGAGGCCAACGCGGAGAACTTCCAAAGGCGTTATGGAATCGAGACCTATGTTGAGGCGTTCGACGTGACGGATGCCGCTGCCGTCAGCCGGTTTGTCGCCAATGTAGCGGCGAAGTTCGGCCGCCTGGATATCTGCGTCACGAATGCAGGTGGTCCGCCGGCGAAGGGGTTTCTGGCCGCATCGCTTGAAGAGTGGCAGCGGGCGATCGAGCTGAACTTTCTGAGCACTGTGTATTTCGCGCGGGAAGTGATTCCCCACATGCAGCGTCAGAAGTGGGGTCGCATCATCACGATTACTTCGATCACGACGAAGCAGCCGGTTGCCAATCTCGTGCTGTCGAATGCGGTGCGGGCAGCGGTGGTTGGGCTGGTGAAGAGTCTGGCGAATGAATTCGGCAAAGATGGGATTCTGGTAAACAACGTCGGTCCTGGATTTACGGCCACCGAACGCCTGAAGGAGCTTGCCAAGGCCACAGCTTTACAGACTGGGAAGAGCGAACAAGAGCTTTTCGACGGATGGGCGGCGGACGCTCCACTCAAGCGTGTAGGCGATCCGAAGGAACTGGCGGACACGATTGTCTGGCTGGCTTCGGAGCGCGCGTCCTATATTACCGGGCAGACCGTGCTGGTCGACGGCGGCATGTATAAAGGATTGTGATTAGCGCGTGTCAGCGGCTAGATCGCTGTTTAGCGCATCGGGTCGGCGGCGCTACTGGGCTTTAAGGAGATGCATGCGATCGATTGCTTCCAGAATTTCGGTGATGAACGGGGAGGGCGCACTGTCCGTGTTTGCCCGCGCCAAGGAACTCGAGGCCCAGGGCGATCCATCATCCATCTCGAACTGGGCGAGCCTGATTTCCATCCGGGGCAGTCCGTCATCGATTCCGCAACGAAGGCGCTCGCCGAGGGCAAAGATCGCTACTGCTCGGTGATCGGTGTCCCGGCAGTTGCGGCAGGAGCTCGCCAGTTATCTTGAACGAACGCGGCAGATTCAGGTCGCCGCGGAAAATATTGTGGTCGCTCCCGGCTGCAAGATCGCGCTCTTCCAGACGATGATGGCGCTGCTCGAACCGGGAGACGAAGTGCTGTATCCCGATCCTGGGTTTCCGGGATATCCATCGATTACGCGGGGCCTCGGCGCGGTGGCGGTGCCGTTCACGCTTTCGGCCAAGAACCAGTTTCAGCCAGATCTCGACGAGATTGCCGCAAAGATTACGCCGCGGACACGTATGTTACTCACCAATTCCCCCGGCAATCCTACGGGAACGGTCTACACCGATGCCGTGCAGCGAGGCTTGGCCGAACTTGCCGTCAAGCACGACTTGTGGGTTCTGTCGGACGAGATCTATGCGCGCATTATTTATGGCGGAGAATACCTGTCGATGCTGCGCTATCCGGGGATGGCAGAGCGCACGCTGCTCATCGACGGATTTTCGAAGAGCTTCGCGATGACGGGATGGAGAGTGGGATACACCGTGGCTCCTCCGGAGGTCGTGCCCGCTCTCACGATGATGGCGGTCAATACTTACACCTGTGTGGCTGAGTTCACCCAGTACGCAGCCATCGACGCCTTGCTCGACCGCGAGAACAATACGGATCGCATGGTGCGAGAGTTTTCGAGACGCCGAGATCAGTTTGCGCGCGACCTGAATCGCGTGCCAGGCTTTCGCTGCCTGCCTCCCGATGGCGCTTTCTATGCCTGGGTGGACATCTCGGACACGGGCATGCCGGCGGAGGAATTGGGCCGCATCCTGCTTGAAGATGCTGGCGTCGGTGCCATCGCGGGCGCGGCATTCGGCGAGGAAGGAAAGAACTTCCTACGCTTCTCGTTCGCATCGTCGATGGAGACATTGAAGGAAGCAGTAAACCGGATTGAGAATGTGTCTTCCGCCTGGCAGGGGACGGCGGTAGTTCGGTAACGAAGGATTCTGGGGGAAATCTGTGAAGCTCACGCCGTGCATGCTCGCGTTGTGCTCGCTCGTTTCATCAGCCGCGCCGGCCCTTGGGCAAGCGAAGCCGTTTCCGGGCTCCGATGTTCAGCAGATATACGAACGATTGTTACCGCAGATCGAAAAGATTCCGGCCTTCGATCATCACGCCCATCCGGGATACGCAGATGATCCGGATATCGATGCCATGGCGGCTCCTCCGAACGCGAGCACACCTTTGCGGACGCGCGATGACAATCCGGAATTGGCGGCAGCCGCCAAGGCATTGTTCGGATATCCGTATGACGATTTGTCTGCGGAGCATTCGAAGTGGCTGCTGGACAAGAAAAACGAACTGAAGAAGCAACACAAGGGAACGGAATATTTCGATTCGATCCTCGACAAACTCAATATCGAGAGCTCAGTAGCAAACCGCGCCATGATGCCCGACTACCTGAATGCTCGGCGCTTTCCATGGGTGTTTTTTGCGGATTCCTTCATGTGGCCGTTCAACAATGAGCGGGAAACGGCGCGCAATCCGGACGAAGGCGTGTTCATCCCTTTGCAGGAAAAGATGCTGCATCGGTGGATGCAGCAGGAGAAAGTCATAAAACTTCCGGCCAGCTTCGCTGACTACCTGAAGTTCATCAGCCAGGTGCTCGAAGACAATTCGAAGCACGGCGGCATCGCGATGAAGTTTGAAGTGGCCTACTTCCGTCCGACAACGTTCGGTGATCCCACGCGCGCGCAGGCGCAGGAGATTTACCAGCGCTATGCGGCCGGCGGAGTTCCAGCTGAGAAAGATTATCGGACCTTCCAGGACTACATTTTCCGTTTTCTAGTCGAGGAAGGGGGACGGCTGCACTTGCCGGTTCATATTCACTCTGCAATCGGCATCGGAGACTACTTCAACCTCTCGCAAAGCAACATCATGAATCTGGAAAGCGTGCTGCGGGATCCGCGATATTCCGCGACTACTTTTGTGATGATTCACGGGGGATACCCGTTGGAGCGCGAGGCAATCTGGCTGGCGGCGATGAAGAATGTTTACCTGGACTCATCTTTTGGAGAGTTGGCGCAGTATCCGTCGGCATTCAAAGAGACGCTGAAGATGTGGCTGGAAACTTTTCCCGACAAGATCACTTTTGGCACCGATTGCTTCCCGTACAATCAGGTGTTGGGCGCGGAAGAGAGTTATTGGCTGGGAGCGCAGTCTTCGCGAATTGCGCTGGCTGCCGCTCTGGCCGAGATGATTTCAGAAAACGAAATCACTGAGGCTCGAGCGCTTGAACTTGCTCACGCTTACCTGCACGACACGGCAGTGAAGTTGTACGAGGGGCGGGTTCAGTAGCCGAGCACGGATTTCCGCATGGCGTCTGCTTAGCTCAACGTCCGGCAAAATCATCACGCAATCGAGATAACATCGTTATGGCAAAATCGAAAGCAAAACCATCGAAATCTACAGTAAAGCTTAAGTCCAAGAAGAAAGTTCAATTCAAAGCGAAGGCGGCGTCGAAGGCGCGTGCCACACAGGCTGCCGGCGCCGTTCAGGTGCCGCTGCAATATATCCCGTGGCATACGATTCCGTTGGAAGATGTGAATCCTCTTCTGCAGCGGCAGTTTGTGGTTGGACAGGAAATTATGGCGGCACGCGTGTTGCTGAAGAAGGGATGCATCGTCCCGGAGCATAGCCACCACAACGAGCAATTGACCTACATTCTCGACGGCGCCCTCAAGTTTTGGATCGACGGCAAGGAAATCGTCGTGCATGCAGGCGAGGTTCTGTGCATTCCCTCGAACATGCCCCACAAGGCGGAGGCGCTAGTCGACACTGTGGATCTGGATATTTTTACTCCGCCGCGGGCCGACTGGATTAACAAGACCGACCAGTATCTTCGGGAAGAGAAATAGCCTCTGCGCATGCCTTCGTCCTCCACTTCAGAGCTGGGCGTCACCTCTCCGGAATTTCGCTTTCGTTGCATTTCCTGCGGGGAGATGAGCGATGCGGCCAGCCAGAATTTCCGCTGTGCACACTGCGGCGATCTGCTCGAGATTACATATCCAGCATGGAAGAGTTCTCCGCAAGATGCTGGACGATTGCGCGCGAGTTGGCAGCAACGGCGCCTTTCTCAGGCTGCGGTGGATCTGAGCGGCGTGTGGCGCTTTCGCGATCTGCTTCCACCACTCGAAAGCGACGAGGACGCAATTACGCTGCGCGAGGGGAATACCCCGCTGTATGAACTCCCTCAGTCTTCGCGTGCCACAGGTGTGTCGCAGCTTTTCGCGAAGCACCAGGGGATGAATCCCAGTGGATCGTTTAAGGATTGCGGGATGACGGTAGCCGCGACCTTTGCGCGGCGCGCGGGATTTCGGTGGGTCGCCTGCGCTTCAACCGGGAACACTTCCGCATCGATGGCCGCTTATGCCGCGCGCGGCGGTCTGCGCAGCCTGGTGCTGGTACCGGAGGGCAAGATTTCCTGGAGCAAACTCTCGCAAGCGCTCGACTACGGTTCTGTGACTTGCCAGTTGCGCACCGACTTCGACGGGTGTCTCCGTTTGCTGCAGGAACTCGTGATGCGGGCACCGGTCTACCAACTCAATTCGATCAATCCCTATCGTCTTGAAGGGCAGAAGACGCTTGCCATTGAGTTGATGGAACAACTGGAATGGAACCCTCCGGACCACATCATCGTACCGGGCGGGAACCTGGGGAATAGTTCGGCGATCGGGAAGGCACTTCTGGAGATGCGGGAATTAGGTCTCATTTCCCGAATTCCAAAGCTGTCGGTAATTCAAGCCGAAGGAGCGAATGCGCTGTTACGCACGGTGCGTGAGGGGCATGGCAAGAAGTTGATCAGCGTGCAGGCGGAGACGCGCGCGACCGCCATCCGCATCGGAAATCCCGCTTCGTGGAAGAAGGCAGTTCACGTTCTTGAGGCCACCGGCGGAGCGATCGAGCAAGTCACAGAAATTGAGATTGCGCTGGCAAAGGCCGAGATCGGTGCGGAAGGAATTGGATGTGAGCCCGCTTCCGCGGTTACTCTTGCTGGCCTCAAAAAGCTTCTGCAGCAAGGATTCGTAAAGAAGGATGAGAGTGTCGTGCTTGTTCTGACGGGCCATTCGTTGAAGGATCCAGATTTCACCATCGACTTCCATCGCGGCGAAATGTTCAGAGATAAGGCCGAGGTCAGTAGCACGCTCGATAAACTGCGCCGGCCGCCAGTGGTTCTTGATGCAACGTTAGACGCGGTGATGCGAACGCTGGAGCAGGCGGAGAAGAATTGATCTCGAGATGACTTCAAAAAAAACGGCATCCAAGTCGAAAAGCGCTGGCGGTTCCAAGTCGGCCTTCATCATTTCTCTGCCCGCTACATCTGCCAATTTGGGTCCGGCGTTTGACGCTGCGGCGATCGCCATGGACTTCCGCATCAACATTGAGGCGAGTCCTGCTTCCAAATGGGCGATTCAAGCGACCGGGCGCGATGAGAAAATCTGCGGGCTGGTGGAGAATCACCTCATCCTGAATGTCTACCGGGAAGTGCTCAAAGACGCGGGTCAGAAAGCGAAGCCGCTGTTTCTCAAGATTTCGAACGATATTCCGATTGGAAAGGGATGTGGCTCTTCAGCGGCAGCGCGTCTGGCTGGCATTGCGCTGGCCGTCCATTTCGGAAAGCTAGGATGGAGTGACTCGGAGATTATCGGCGAAGCATCAAGTCTCGAGCACCATCCGGACAATGCCTCGGCCTGCTGGATGGGTGGACTAACGGTTGCGCGTATGAAGGCCGGGGGCGAGGCACAGGTGGCTTGCATCACGCCGAAAGGGAAGTGGCCGTTGCTGCTTGCAATTCCGGAGAAGGGCTTGTCCACGGAAGAGGCGCGGCGCGCGCTTCCGATGCAGTATTCGCGAGCCGATGCGGTGACGAATATTCAGAACTCAATGCTGTTGCTGGCGGCGTTTACGCAGGGGCGGCACGATCTGGTGTCGGAGGCGTTGGAAGATCGTATTCACCAGCCTTACCGTGCGCCGTTGTGTCCACTGCTGCCCGCGCTTCAGGATTTGAAACAGAGAGATGGAGTACTTGGAGCTGCGTTGAGCGGCGCTGGCCCATCCGTTCTGGTGTTTGCAGATCCGGAGGTCTCCCTGGAAAAAACTCGCAAGCGTGTCGCTGGCCATCTCGCGCATCGGGGATTGGTCGCGGAACTTCTTCCTACTACCATCACCTTGCGCGGCGCGCGATCCTAGTTTGCGATTGAACCTTTTTGACCGCTGAGTTCTCGGAGTTGCGGCGCTGAGATCGCTGAGGGGAACCAAGGAATCGATGAAAACTGCTCGCTTGGTCACCTAGTTTGTCGGGACCGTAAACCCGTATTTGCGCAGCACGTCTGCCGATTCTTTCTTCTTGATGTATGCCAGGAATTCGGCGGCTTCTTTCTTATGCTGCGAGTGGGAGAGAATGACGACTCCCTGCGCTAGCTGCGGATAGTCTTCCGAGGGAACCTCCCAATATTTTCCTTTGCCCTTCATCGAGGGAGCTGCGGCATGGGCGAGGGCGACGAATCCGGCTTGGGCGTTGCCTGACTCGGCAAACTGCGCGGCCTGCGAGATGTTTTCGCCGACTACCAGGCGGTCGGACACCTTGTCGTATAAGGCTTCGTGTTTCAGAGCGGCTTCGGCCGCTCGGCCATACGGGGCATGCTGAGGATTCGCGATGGCAATCTTCTTCACCGAGGGGTCGAGTAGGACTTTCATACCATTGTGTTCGACATCGAGCGGTGAATCCGACGGCACCCAGAGAACCAGCTTTCCGATGGCGTATTGATACAAACTTTCTCGGTCAGCATTTCCGGAAGCTACGAGCTGCCGCGGATAATCCATGTCTGCGGAGAAGAAGATGTCGAAGGGCGCGCCGTTCTGAATCTGCTGCGTAAGCGCCCCGGATGCTCCGAACGATAGTTTCACGTGGACGCCCGTGCTTTTCTCGTAGCTGTCCGCGATGTCCTTCAGCGCGGAACTCAAGTCCGCGGCGGCGGCTATCACGAGTTCGGTGGGATTCTTGGCGTCCTGCGCCCACGATGACGTCAAAGCGAGCAACAAGCAGGGAAGGATGAAGATTCGAAGGAGACTATTCACGTTAGCCTTTCTTTGCGCTTGAGGATTCCCAAAGTGGTCCGAGTTTATTGATTTGCGCCGCTTTTGCGTTGCTTCGCCGGAACGCACTTCTGATACTGAGCAGTGAACGTCATGCGTGCTCGTTGGCTTCGAATATTTTCTCCTATCCTGATATGTTTTGTCGCCATTGAACCCGCATCGGCACAGGCCGGTTCGGCGAGCTCTACGCAGAATCCTAGTAGTGGAATTACCACCCAGCTTGTGAAAGAGCGGAACGAGTGGTTCTACCGTGGCCGACTCATTCATGGAAAGACTTCGGCCGAACTCAGGCGTCGTGCGCACGAAGCGAAGTTGAAGCTCAGGGCACTGCACCCTGAGGCCGTTACCTCTGGGCAGGCTTCGCTCTCTTCGGGCTCATGGATTCCCTTGGGTCCCGTACCTCTTGCATCCGATGCCAGCGGCAACGGCACGCAGGATTATCACCAGGTTGCCGGGCGGGCGACCGCGGTCGCAATCGATCCCGCAGACCCGAGCGGCAATACGCTGTATATCGGAGGAGCGCAGAGCGGGATATGGAAGTCAACCAACGCAGCTGCTGCCACGGCAAGCAGCGTGACCTGGCTTCCGGTTAGCGATACGCAGGCAACGCTTTCGATTGGCGCGATTGCGATTCAGCCGGGCAACAGCGATCCGGCAAAGTCGGTGATTCTGGCTGCGACCGGTGAGGCGAATAACTCGGCAGACAGCTATTTCGGCCTGGGCATGCTCCGCTCGGCCGATGCCGGAAAGACTTGGGCACTCATCGGCACAGCAAACGGGGGATCGCTTTCCTTCGCTGGGCTCGGCGGTACGCGCATGGCATTCAGCCAGCTTCAGCCCAACAGCGTTGTGTCCGCAATGGCGACCAGTTCCGAAGGACTGCTCGACGGAGCGATCACGGGCGCGACGATGCGTGGTCTTTACACTTCGCTCGACGCGGGCCAAACGTGGAGTTACAACGCATTATCCGATCCAGCGGGAGCCACAGACGCGACGTCGGCGACTTCCGTTGCATACAACCTTGGAGCGGGAAAATTCTTCGCGGCGATTCGCTACCACGGTTTTTATTCTTCGAGTGACGGTATCAATTGGTCCCGGCTCGCCAATCAGCCCAGTGGTTCAATCCTCGGTGCGGCTGCCTGTCCTCCGCAGTCCACGTCGAACAGCTATGGATGCCCGATCTATCGCGGAGAAATCGCGGTCGTTCCGGGGCGCAACGAGATGTATGCATGGTATGTCTACTTCTCGGCGACAGGCGCAGTAGTCGATGGCGGCATATGGGAGAGCACGAACGGCGGAGCTTCTTGGTCGTCAATCTCTGACGCGGGAATCACCAACTGCGGTGACGTGGAAGGGTGCGGAGTTCAGCGAGGATCCTACAATTTGGAACTGCTCGCGGTCCCCAATGGCTCGGGTACGGACCTATATGCGGGCGCGGCGAACATCTACAAATGCTCCATGAATACCCAGAATCTGGCGTGCCTTTCCAATCCTTTCCTGAACCTGACGCATGCGTATGGATGCGATCCTATCGCGCCCTCTCACGTACATCCGGAACAGCATGCGCTCGCGTCGATGATTCCGACGACCGGGAGCGATTCGGGAAATGCGCTTTTGTACTTCGCAAACGATGGCGGAATTTACCGCGCTCTGGATGGATACTCGGGGTTGACGAATGGATCGTGTTCCGCAACGAACGCTTTCGACAACCTAAACCAGAATCTGGGATCGATGACGCAGTTTGTAAGTTTCTCGCAGCACCCGACCGATGCAAACACGATGATGGGCGGCGCACAGGGAAATGGCACTCCGGCGAGCAGCCAGGCGACGACAAATCCAAGTTGGAGCAACGTGCTAGGAGGGGATGGAGGCTACAGCGCGATCGATCCGACGACTCCTTCGAATTGGTATGCGGCGAATCCCGATGTGCCGCCAGGCGGCCTTGACATCCAGCTCTGTACAAGCGGGATCAACTGTACGAACAGTGGTTACGATTTTGTGGTGACCAGCGGTACTGTTGGTGGAGACGACGGAGGGTTTTATTCCCCGTACATCTTGGATCCGCATTCTTCGACCGCGATGATCGTGGGCACGTGCCGCGTCTGGCGTGGTCCGCGAAGCGGAGGAATATTCACGGCGCTAAGTCCCAACTTTGACACACTCGGATCGGGGACTTGTTCGGGAAGCGAAGTGAATCAGGTCCGCTCACTTGCCACTGCCGGCCCCACTGACAACAGCGGATCGAGTGTCATTTACGCCACAACTGGCGGGCTGGGCCCAGTGGAGGGTCTCCTCGATACTCCCGCTGGTGGCCGCGTCTGGGTGAGTACCGACGCATCGGCGGGAAGCTCTGCATTCGTCGATGTCACCAATAACGGGCCGCTCGGAAACATCAATCCAAATCAGTTTCCCATCTCGAGCGTTGCCACGGATTCGTCAGACGTCACCGGAAACACCGCGTACATCACGGTAATGGGGTTCACGGGTGGTACCGGACATGTTTGGAAGACAATGAATGCCGGGGCAACGTGGGTCGATTTCACTGCCAATCTTCCGGACTCTCCAGCGAATGCCGTCGTAGTGTATCCCGCGCTTTCGCAGGTGTACGTTGCGACCGACGTGGGAGTATTCGGTAGCTCAACCGCCTCGCCGAACTGGACCGAACTTGGCCCGACTCCAAGTTCGAATCTGCCGGGATATTTGCCGAATGTGGCTGTCACCGCGCTCGGAGTGTTCGCATCGGGCGGGCAACAGTTACTGCGAGCGTCCACATATGGACGCGGGATCTGGCAATTCAACCTTGTGGTAACTCCAGACTACCAACTCACAATCGCGAATTCACCGCTCACTGTGTTCACAGGACAGACCGCCGTATTCAGTGGAACCGCGAGCGCTTTGAACGGATATTCGAACAATGTCGCGCTGACGTGTACGGCAGGGTCAACCGCGCCGCCCAGCACCTGCACGATCTCGCCGAGCAGTCTGCTTCCTGCGTCGAAGACGCCATTCACGGTAACCGTGGGAGGAGCGGCTGGGGATTACAACTTTAATATTCAAGGCGCGGGTTCTGATCCTAACCGAATCAAACACACTGTTGCCGTGACTCTGCACCTCTTGAGCTACAGCATCACGACGCCATCTCCTGCGAACGTGACGGTCGGGCGCGGGAACACGTCTGCGCCGGTTAGCTTTCAGGTGACTGCCGCAGGGCCGTTTGCGCAGGCGGTGACTGTTTCGTGCACTACCACCATTGCGGGTGCAAGCTGCAATCTCACGCCGGGAACGATGGTGAATCCGACAGCCGGAGCGCCCATTGCTATGACTGCGAGTGTGGCCGTTCCCGCGGGCACTTTGGCAGGCAGCTACCCGGTGACCATTCAGGCATCGACCGCTGGGGCGGCTTCGCTGACAACGTCTTTCACGCTCAATGTCACAGCGAATCCCGATTTTGTTTTGACTGGCCCAACGCTCTTTCCCGAGGTCAATGTAGGGAGCACCGGCACCACGGGATCGATCTCGATTACGTCTCTCGACAGCTTCAGCGGTAGCGTGGCACTCACCTGCGCGAAGACGTATGGTTCTGGTAGTTGCAGCATCAGTCCGACCTCGGTCAAATCATTTCCCGCAACCGCAACTCTAACGATCAACGGAACCAGCTTTGCCGCAGGCGCGTATTCGCTCTCGGTAACTGGAACATCCGGAGCCCTTACTCACACGATTTCAGTGCCGTTCAGCGTAGGAGACTTCTCCATCTCGGGACCGCAGACTTTGACGGCAGTGCCCGGTGCGCAAGTAGGTGCCAGTCTCAAACTCGCGTCGTCGTTTTCCTACTCCGGAAACGTGAATGCCACTTGCGATGCCACCTCCTTGCTTGGAGCGATTTGCGGTCTGTCGCCGCCAAATCCTGTAAGCATTTCCAGCGGCGGAACTACGAATCTGACCGCGAGCATCAGCGTTCCGAACAATACCGCCCCCGGAACGTACGCGATATTGATCAATGTGCAGGACTCCACCGGAACGCCAGAGCACTCGACAATCATTGCTTTGACTGTCGGTCAGGACTTCGAGGTGACATCTTCGACCAAGAGCCAGACGGTCGTTGCCGGAAGCGTCAGCGGCCCTTACGCATTGAGCGTGCGGCCGGTTGGAACTTCCTATACGGGCACCGTCAGTCTCGCGTGCTCGGCGGGTCTTCCGGCGAATGCCCAATGCATCTTCAGTCCTGCAACGCCGGTGACGCCCGGGACGTCTTCGGTGGATGTGGTGATGAACATCTCCACGCAGGCGAAGAAAGCCGACCTCGGCGGACGTGATCGGCGCTGGACCATCTTTGCCACAGTGGGAATGTTTCTGCCGGGGCTCATGGTTTTGATCGCTTCTTCGGGAAGGCGTAGACGTAACAAACATCGATTGCCGTTGGCGATCCTGTTTCTAATGCCTCTTGCGTTGATGATGCTCTCGTGTGGTGGGGGAACCGCCACAGCGAGCGGCGGGGGAGGGACCTCGCCGGGAAGTCCAATCATCTACCAGGTGACCGTGACGGGAACATCCGCTGGAAGCTCTGCGGCGGCGGATCACAGCGTGATCGTCACGCTCGTTGTAGACTAGCGGGTCGCTTGGCGGTCCCGCGGTAATAGCATTCCTTTCCCGCAGACCGCAAAACTCATGAGCAACTCCCAAAGTGATGTGCTGATTATCGGCGGCGGCGTCGTGGGTTTAGGCGTCGCCCTTGAGATTACTCGCCGCTATCCCCATTTAAGGCTCGTGCTGATCGAGAAAGAAGACCGCGTCGCGAGGCACCAGAGCGGACACAACAGTGGAGTTATCCACTCGGGGGTCTACTACAAACCTGGCTCGCTGAAGGCACGTCTATGTGTGAGCGGGGCCGCGGCCATGATCGATTTCTGCCGGCAGCATGGCATCCCGCACAACGTTTGCGGAAAAGTCATCGTCGCCACCCATGAAGACGAACTGGTCCGCCTCGAAGAATTACGCAAGCGTGGGGAAGCGAATGGTCTGATCGGCCTCCGCACGGTCGGTCCAGAACAACTGCGCGAGATCGAACCGTACGCCATCGGTATCAAGGCCCTGGTTGTCCCGTCGACAGGAGTTACGGACTACGCTGTCGTCAGCCGAAAATATGCGGAACTGATCGCGTTGAATGGCGGCTCCATTCTTACTTCAACGGCTGCCATCGCGATTCGGCGAATGCCCGACGAAATTGTTGTCGAAACGTCAAACGGCGCCTTTTCCACTAAGTCGGTGATCAATTGCGCGGGGCTTCACAGTGACCGCGTCGCGCGTATGGCAGGCGACAATCCGGGCATCATGATTGTGCCGTTCCGTGGGGAATACTACGACCTGGTGGCTGAACGCGCCACGTTGGTGCGAGCGCTCATTTATCCAGTGCCCGATCCTCGCTTTCCGTTTCTTGGCGTGCACTTCACGCGGAGGATAGGCGGAAGGTCGATGCCGGTCCGAACGCAGTTTTAGCGCTGGCTCGCGAAGGCTATCGGCACTCCGACATTAGCCCGCGCGATTTGGGCGCGTCGCTGGCTTTCCCGGGTTTTGGCGAATGGCAGCCAAGCACTGGCGCAACGGACTCGGCGAGTGGCATCGGTCCTTATCGAAAGCGGCATTTGTGACGCGCCCTGCAGAGGTTGCTGCCGGATGTGCGCAGCGAAGACTTAGTTCCCGGAGGTTCGGGAGTGCGCGCGCAGGCACTTAAACCCGATGGCAGTCTTGTCGACGATTTCCAGTTTGTGCCGTCCGGCAAAGTGCTTCACGTCTTGAACGTGCCTTCGCCTGCGGCTACGGCATCCTTGACGATCGGAAAAGCCATCGTCGATACCGCTGCGCAGAGTTTGGGGCTTGCCTAACGCCGGCTCGTCACACCGTCATTCTCACGACATATCAATTGACTCAGGGACTCGATGCCGGGAGCCATCGAGGAAATGACTGCGACGGAGCCTAGGTGGCGCGAGAGATTTGCGGCGCAATCCGTAGCCGTATCGCAAGGAGTTGAGCAACAATCGAAGAGAAAAAAGCTAGAAAGAAAAGTGATGAAACGGAAACGAAAATAAGCGCGATGGAAACTGCGCCGAACATGCTAGCGTACATTTCATCGCAAAGAAATGAGACGCGACGCGGGAGGCGCCATGAGATCTTGTATCAACACCAAGTGCGTGGCTTTCAGCCGGATCGTATTCTCCGTGGCCACGAGATGTCCTCTTTGCCGGTGGGATCTGAAGCCGACGCTTCCGGCCAGCGAGGTATCAGTCGCACCGAAGCGCGAGCAGCCACGGCCAGCGCCGCGCTGATCGCAATCATCTGCCGATATCTTCGTTCCACAAATCTGCGCGGTCGCGAATAAAATCTGCCATCATCTGCACGCACTCCCCATCGTTGAGAACTACCAATTTGACTCCGCGCTGTCCGAAGAGATCTTCCGCCCCAAGAAAATTCCGGTTCTCGCCGATTACGACGCGAGCGATTCGATAGAGCAAGGCCGTCCCGGTACACATGATGCACGGGCTGAGCGTGCTCACGAGCGTCAACTCGGGCCAATCCCGCCGCCGTCCGGCATTGCGGATGCACACTGTCTCAGCGTGAGCGGTGGGATCTCCGGTTTGTACCCTCAGGTTGTGGCCGCGGGCGACGACCTGCCCGTCGCGATTCGCCAAGACGCTGCCAATGGGCAGTCCGCCTTCGCGCAGTCCTCCCTTGGCTTCTGCAATCGCCTCCCGCAGCAACTCTTGATCGTTCATAGACCCTCCAAACCCTTAACGATAAAACATTGCGGCGAACTGCACTAAGTATGTTCGCATCTCATCGTGGTCGGCGCTGCGTTGTGCACTCCTGGCGGTTTCGCGAACGCAATTCATCGTAGAATTTGAGGAGGAGTACGAAATGAATTCGAAGTCAGTTTCCCTCGTAGCCCTTTTAGCGATCACCCTCACCGCCTGCCAATTCAGTGCCGGGCAGGTTCAGGCTCCCGCAAAAGAGGCCCCCGTCAGTGCCAAGCTTCCGAAATGCACCGATGCGCTGCCCACCGTAGCTGTGCCAGACGCTCCGCATGGACTCTTTGCCATCATGTTTCCCGATCCACAGAAGCAGGCGAGGACGACGCAGTTGCTGCTGCATAATCCGGTCGTCTGCGGAGCCAACTTCTACTTGGTGTGGAATGAGATCGATCGCGGCCCAGGGGCCAATCCACGCTACGACTGGTCAACGGTCGACGAGCGAATCGCTCCCTGGATCGCTGCGGGCAAGCGAGTCAACTTCGTTTCCTGGGCGACGGGGTACAGCGGCAGGTCGAAAGTCACTCCTGACTTTGTATTTTCCAAGGTGAATTCGGTGGAATGTCCGAACTTCGGCCGCGTACCGGTTTTCTGGGAAAAAGACTTCATGAAGAATTATCAGGAATTCATGGCGGCCGCTGTGCAGAAGTATGGCTCGAATCCCTCCGTCGGCTACATTCGTTTCGGTTTGGGTGGAGGTGGCGAGACCTATCCCGCGTGCATGTTCGCGCTCAAACGACACGGATTCTCCGAAGGAACCTGGCGCAAATATATTCTGGAAATGTTGGACTACGAGAGATCGCTGAAGTCGCCGAAACAGCTGATGGTTGGAATCAATACCTTCGGGCAGCCGCCGGATCTTGGCTTTGCCGACGCCGTGGCCGAGCGCGCCATGAATAACGGAATTGCCTTCGGCAGTCAAAGTCTGTCCGAGGAAGATGCGCGCAATGAGGAAAGTGGTTCGCCGTGCGCCGTGGATTGGTGTCGAAACTTTCACAAGGCGCAAGGGAAAGTCGCTCTCGAATTGCAGACTCGGAAAGCCAGCAATCCGGACAAGTCCGGGATCATCGGCTCAATGGTCGACCTCCTGCCTTTCGCGCTCCGCATGCGCACGCAAATCCTGGAGATATATCCGGAGGATTGGTATGTCGCCTATGATCCATCTTCTCCCGACTACGCGCAGCATCATGAGGAGTACCAGCGAGCTTATGAGGCCGCTGCGAAGGTGTTGGGAGGAAGCTGAACGAGAAAATCCGTCAGACGGCTCGGCCTTCTGTTCGTCGTTGCCATGCAGAACGAGTATCATCGGATGCCGAGCTTGAGAATCTGAGTCGTAGGAAGCGGGCAAACCGTGGCGAGTGCGTTGATTCCTCGAGACAAAACGGAAATTCGGATCGCGCTGGTCGAGCAGCACATCCGTCTCGAAAACGAGCATGACCTCGAGGGCGTCTTACGCACCTTCGGCGACGGTGCGCAATATGACGACGAAGCATGGGGCGAACATTACGAAGGACGCGACGGAGTGCGACGGTTCTACGAACAGCTGATGAAGGCCATGCCGGACCTCTCGATTCAGGTCCGACGCCGGTATGTTACAGACGATGCAATCCTCGTCGAGGTGGTAATTAAGGGAACTCATCTGGGCGACTGGCGCGGCCTGCCGGCAACTGGACGGCTGGTGGAATTTCCTCTGTGCGGTGTGTACACATTTGACGCAGAGGACCGGTTGGCGGGAGAAAAGATCTATTACGACCGAGCTACGG
Organism: uncultured Acidobacteriota bacterium; assembly: GCA_963819455.1. Lineage (GTDB taxonomy): Bacteria > Acidobacteriota > Terriglobia > Terriglobales > Acidobacteriaceae > Sulfotelmatobacter. Next base: position 151,923 of record CAWFWF010000001.1, on the reverse strand, counting down.
TCTTACAGCAACTCGGGGTTTTCCATGACCCGCAAAGCGTCCTCGGACAGCTCTCGACCTTTGCCACGCATCCATTTACGATTGCGCGCGCTTTTGCAAGAAAGCTGCGAACGAAGTAGGGTTTTGCGTCACTCCAGGAATTCAAATGCGAATCTCGTATCCAGCGCCGCTCGCGCTCTCTATCCTTGCAGGTATCGTCTTCTCATCTGTTGCCGGAATTGTTCGGCCGATGCTTGGCCAGGCGGCTGCTCCGGCGGTTCCGTCGTCTCAACATAGCGAGCGCCTCGCTCCGCCCACCCGCGATCCGAAGACTCCGGGATATGTGACGGCAAAAGAACTTCCCGATGGCGCAGTTCCGCCTAGCCACCGCGGATGGAAACTTTGTCATTGGTCCCACTCACAGTCCTCTCCCGAGATGTCGTCGGAAAGTACACTGGCCAACGGAACGGTGATCGAGTTCACCATGAATTCTTCGGACAGCAAGATCTATCCGGGAATCGCCCGTGACGCCAATACCTTTGGAACCGCCGATCCTTCGGACCCTGCCAAACTCGTGGTCACCACCAGCCATCCCGCTCCTTACACCCGGAAAGTTTCCGTCTATGTTCCGAAGCTGTACGCAGCCGGCGATGCGGCGCCTTTTATTGTGGGCGCCGACGGTCCCGACCAGTTTCTGTTTGCAGCGCTCGATTCGCTGATCCCGCAACACAAATTGCCCGTCATGATCGCCATTTCGATTGGCAACGGCAGTGGAGACGCACAGGGAAGTGAGCGCGGCCTCGAGTACGACACGATGTCGGGCCTGTATGCCGAATTTGTGGAGAGGGAAGTCCTGCCCATGGTCGAAGCCAAAGCCCACGTAAAGTTGACCAAAGATCCGGACGGACGGGCGACGACGGGCGGGAGTTCTGGCGGATCGTGCGCGCTGATTATGGCGTGGTATCACCCTGAGTGGTATCACCGGGTTCTAACATACTCAGGAACCTTCATCAATCAGCAGTGGCCTTACGATCCGAAAAGTCCGCATGGCGCGTGGGAATTTCATGAGCATTTCATTCAGAATAATCCAGCAAAGCCGATTCGCATCTGGATGGAGGTCGGAGACCGCGACCTTTTCAATCCCAACGTGATGCGCGACAACATGCATGATTGGGTGCTAGCGAACGAAAATATGGCGAAAGTGCTGGCCGACAAGGGCTACCACTACCAGTTTGTCTTTGCCCGAAATGCGGCACACGTGGATCGTGCAGTGCGCCAGCAGACACTGCCGGAAGCGCTTGAGTATTTATGGCAAGGATATACACCCTCGACTGAAAAGAAGTAACCGCCCTCCGACCGGTACCTGTAAAGCTGGCAAAACCTCTCGAAGCATCCTCGGCTCTGTTTGGAAAATCCCCAGCGTGTTTCCCCGAATGCGCCTTTCGTGAATCCTGCCTCACATGCATGAAGAGATGTTCGCACGGTCGAGCCCAGTTGACCGGCACTTAGGAATACCTCACAACGGCGCGAACCTTTAATCCGACATTCCTTGGAATAAAAATCCTCGGTCGCAGTTATTCATCACGAGCGCCTTAAGATAGGCGCCACGTTTTGATCACTTTGGAGGTTTGAATATGCGCGAACGAAATATTTTCCTGACACTCTGCCTCTGTTTGTTGAGTACTTTCACGCTTGCCGACAATCCGACCGACGCTCCGCTCATGAATAGCGATCCCACTCCTACAGTGAACCAGAAGAAAGTCGGGAAACTTCGGAACTGCCGGGATCGCAAGACCGAATCTGAAATCCGCAAGGCAAACAAAGACGCTGAGGCCTCGCGACGGGATGCTTATACGGAACAAACATCGCCTGAGACTTCATCCACTCGCGAAATACGCGAGAGCAGATAGACATGGTGAATCCGCTTGATCCGAAGACCGTGTTTTTGGCGCGGCACGCGCAGCACGTTGTGCTGATTCATTTTCCGATTGCGCTGTTCATCTCTGCCGTGGCGTTCGACTGCTTCGCGCAGTGGGCAAAGCGACTCGATCTGGCGGCGGTCGCGTATTACAACTTTCTGTTGGCAACGATATCCACGCTGCCGGTGTTGGCTACGGGCGTGCTTGCCTGGCAGTTCGCTCTCGAAGGCCAGAGACTACATGGCCTTTTGCTGCTCCATTTGGTGCTCGCGTGCGTCTCAACAATCTTCATCTGGCTGGCGTGGTGGTTTCACCGCGGCGCCCGGCAACTCGAAGAAATGGTGTCGAAGTACTGCGTAGGAATGGAATGCCTGGGCGTAGTTGTCATAGGTCTCACCGGGCATATTGGCGGGTTTCTCAGCGGCGTGAATGGTCTTGGCTCGTAGCACTTGGGCGCCACGTCCCAATACACAATTTTTTTATCCGCTGATGGAATAAAGGCGATCCGACACGGTTAATAGCTCAGTAGCTGATTTTCACGGAGGAAATGGTGAAGAAAACGACGCAAGATCTCATCGACCAAAGACTACAAGAGTTGAATAACGATGGCCTCGATCGCCGCGGTTTTTTGAAGTGCATGGCTTGGGCCGGCACAGGGCTTGTCTGGACGGTAGCTGGAGGCGTTCCCGTCTCACGCGCTTTCGGAAAAAGCTGGGGCAAAGGCGCGAATGCGGGCAAGTCTGGCGCCTTCAGTTTTGTGCAGATCAGCGACAGCCACATGGGCTTTAACAAGCCGGCCAACCAGGATGTCATCGCGACGCTTACGGCGGCCGTCGACAAGATCAATGCGCTGCCCGAACCGGCGGATTTCCTGTTGCATACCGGCGACATCAGCCATCTTTCGAAGTCGGAACAATTCGACAATGTCGATCAAATCCTGAAGGGCGCGAATGCGAAGGAAGTCTTCTTTGTGCCCGGAGAACACGACGTGCTCGACGATAACGGAAAGTCCTACCTCGAGCGCTATGGCAAGAACACGCAAGGGGCTGGTTGGTACAGCTTCGATAAGAAAGGCGTCCACTTCATTGGCTTGGTGAATGTGATGAATCTGAAATCGGGCGGCCTTGGATCGCTCGGCGGCGAACAGCTGGAATGGATCGAGAAAGACGTGAAGCACCTCAAGCACAGCACTCCGATCGTGGTGTTTGCGCACATCCCGCTGTGGTCGGTCTATCCGGAGTGGGGATGGGGAACTGAAGACAGCGCCCAGGCACTCGGCTATCTGAAGAAATTTGGATCTGTCACCGTGTTGAATGGACACATCCACCAGATCATGCAGAAAGTCGAGGGCAATGTCAGCTTTCATACGGCGATGTCCACCGCATTCCCTCAGCCGCAGCCGGGTAAAGCTGATTCGCCGGGTCCGATGAAAGTGCCGGCGGAACAACTGCGAAAGGTGCTGGGAATTACAGATGTGAACTATGTCCAGGGAAAGCATTCTCTGGCAGTGGTCGATTCAACCCTCGCGTAGACGAAGGTAATTCGGGGTAACGAATCAATTTAACGAACCGAGACTGGAAAGGAAGAAACGATGCGAAAAAATAATCTCTTATTTGCGACCTTAGCGGCACCTGTGATGATGGCAGCGCTGCTCCTGGCAGCATCACCTGCGGTCACATGGGCCGACTCGCCCGCGGCCGGAAATGCTGACGTAAAAATCGACAACTTCAGCTTTGGACCTCAGCAGATTGAGGTGGCGGTCGGAACCACGGTGACGTGGACCAACCGCGACGATATCCCCCACACGGTCGTCAGCACCGACGGCGTTTTCAAATCCAAAGTGCGGGATACCGACGAGAAGTTTTCATATACGTTCACAAAAGCGGGAGCGTATGACTACTTCTGCTCCGTTCACCCGAAGATGACCGGCAAAGTCGTCGTGCATTAGAACGTGATGACTGGGGTGGGGCGAGAGTTTTTGGTGCGAAAGGGGGGACTCGAACCCCCACGGTTTTACCCGCCAGATCCTAAGTCTGGTGCGTCTGCCAATTCCGCCACTTTCGCACGGTCTGGAATATTAGTTTACTGCCTGTACGCGATTGCAGGGAAGCCTCGCCCGCAGAGGAAGCCGCCTCTTCAGTGCGTGAGTTCCGAAATCTGCACATGATAGGGCTCCAAGAGTTCTCCGGTCGCATGGTCCAACGATGCCACGGCCAGTTGATATCCGATCTCTGCTTGCAAGAGATTCTGTTCAGCGGACGCGACTTCGCTCTGCGCTTCCAGCACCAGGAAGATCGTGCTCGATGAGAGTTCGTACTTGCGCTGCTCCGCCGCCATGGTCTTTTTCGCTAGATCCAGTGCCTCTTTGCCGGCCGCGATGCTGAGCTTCGCCTGTTCGAGCTGATGCACCGCATTGCTCACGTCGAGGGTCACCTGCTCGCGAATTTGCCGCTGCGAGTAAAGGTCGCTACGTCGAGTGACGAGTGCGGTGCCCATTTCGGCCTTCGCTTCGCGGTTCTTGAGGGGAAGCGTGAGCGATAGTTGCGCCTGGTAGGTGGGATAGACGAACTGGAACATCTGATTCAACGACGAACTGGTGCTGCGAATGCCTAGTTCGTTGAACTGCGTTCCTCCCAGACCGTTGCTGGTGTAAAGACCGGCCAGGTCGAGTTGTGGCAAGAGATGATTGTGCGCAAGACGAATTTTCGTTTCATCATTCGCAAGCGCAGCATGGGCCGCGTCAAACTCTGGACGCTTCGTCAAGGCCTGCTGCAGCGCGGTGGCTGTGTCGATAGATCGCAGAACGCCGGATGGGTCGGGATTTTCAGTGAGTGAAAGATCGAGGGCCTGGAGAAATGGATCCTGGTCGGCTCCAATCGTCATTCGTAAAGTATCCTCGGCCTGCTTTAACGCATATTCACTCTGGATGACCTGGACGCGCCGCGACGCTACTTGTGACTCCGAGCGGTAGATGTCGAGCGGGGGCAGCGCTCCCAGCTCCAGCGCGCGCTTATCGTGCTTGTACGTCGCCTCCGCTTCTTCCACCGACGCGCGCGAGACGTCGAGGCTCCCCTTGGCTTCAACTACGGCCCAGTACTGATCAACCGCCTGCAGAATATTGTTATTCACCTCGGCTGCGAAGGTGGCTTGCGATTGCTGTAGATTTCGTCTTGCGATCACGATGGGTGCGCGATTGGCGAAAAGCCATCCGTTTTTCAGTAACGGCTGGGTGAACTGGAAGGTGAGTCCCGAGGTGAGATACGGATTGAAAATATCGAAAGAGTTATTGGTGAAATTGTTCGAGCCATTTAGGCCGGCCTGAACAATTGTCCCGGTCGGGAGGGTCTGAGCGTAGTTGAAAGCCGCCTGTTGTACGGTGCTCGCGAAAGTAGTCGCTCCCAGCGTTCCCTGCAGAGCTGTAAATGGAGCGGTCGTGGTGCTATTGATGAGATAAGAGCTTGTAATGACGGGATCAAAAGGGGCGTGCGTCGCGAGGAGAGCAAATTTCGACAAGTCCACCTGCGTTTCCTGCACCCTCACCTGGCTGTTGTTCTCGAGCGTCAAAACGACGGCATCGCGAAGACTCAACGTCAGCTTTCCGTCGACAACGTAGTTCCGCATTCGTTCAGAGCCAGGCAACTTGTCCGATCGCACTTGCGCGGTCGCGAAATCTTTATACCGTTCACTGCTCTGCGCTGCGGCGGGTAATGCGGAAACCAGCAATGTACAGATAGCCAGACGCAAGGAAGTTGTTTTCATTCCTTTTTCCTCCAAAATCAATGACAGTGCGGTAGGGGCCTATTTGCTACTCCCATCGAATCGCTTCGACGGGATCAAGACGGGCAGCTTTAACTGCGGGGTAAATCCCAAAAACCAGCCCCACGGAAATCGACACAATGAATGCCAAAAAGATGGATGTCAAAGTGACAATCGTCGACCATCCGGCAAGCCATGCGATCAGGCGAGACATCACAAATCCAAAGGCAATTCCAAAACTTCCGCCGACGAAGGAGATGAGCACCGCTTCCACGACGAATTGTCGAATGATGTCGGATTGACGCGCGCCGACGGCCCGGCGCACTCCGATTTCTCGCGTGCGCTCGAGGATGCTCGCCAGCATGATGTTCATGATGCCGATGCCGCCGACGAGCAGGGAAATGGAGGCGATGGCGACCATGACGGCGTTGAACAAGCGCTCCGTCCGCCTCTGCTCCGCTAGCAACTCGGCGGGAACGATCACGCTGAAGTCCCCGGCGGAATGGTGGGAGGAATCGAGGATTGCCCGGACCAGTTGCGCCACAGAACTCATATCGGCACCCTCGCGGATGTTGAGGTAAATGCCGTCTATCTCGTCGCGGCGATTGCTGTACGAATCTTCCAGTCGAAGTACCACCGAGTGCAGCGGCACGTATAGCGTGTTGTTGAGGTCCTGGGAGGGAGCTCCGGAGACTTCAGTCTGCGAACTCAGTTGAGGAGAGACGACTCCGACCACGCGGAACCACTGCTCGTTCGCTTTGACGTATTGACCGATGGCTTCGGCGCTGCCAAACAGGCTGGAACGCGCCGCGGCCCCCAGCACGCACACAGGTTCTGCCCGGGTCTCTTCGTCTTCGGTAAAGAAGCGGCCTTCGAGGGTGTGCAGACCTGCAATTTGCTGATACGCCGGACTGACACCGTAGACGGTGGGAGGATCCTGCTGCGACTTGGGAATCGTCTTGGTTGAAGTCATCCGCTTGCGCGGCGTCGATGCCACAATGTCGCCCACATCGTCGCGGATCACGCGATAATCCTGAAATGTTAATCCCGGCGAGATCTTGCGAATCTTCTGTACAGCTTGCCAGTCCACGCTTTCCTTCGCTTCCACAATCAGGTTGTGCACGCCCATCTGCTCGATGAAAGCCATGACTTTCTGTCGAGCACCAGCGCCGATAGAGAGCATCGACACCACGGCCGCGACGCCAAAAATCATTCCGAGCATGGTGAGCGCGCTTCGCAGTCGGTGAAGTAGAAGATTCTGCAATCCGAGTCGGAGGTCGGGAAGCCATTGCTGCGTGGCGCGAAGAACGCGCCCAGGGTTGGCGGAAGCAAGCGAGGACACTAGGGTCGCCCTCCGCCGCTGCCCGCGGATTCTGTATTCGCGTCGGAAGTTTTTCTGGGAACGGTCGGATCGACCATCGCGACTTCCGTTCCCGACGCGACGCCCTCTTCTGCTGCGCGGCTCTCGTTTTCGGCAAGAACCTTAAGTTCGCGGGCCTCGAAATTGCTGCCGTTCTTCACATAGACGACGCGTTTGCTCTCCTTAGACATCACTGCCTGGCGAGGGAGATAGAGAACATCTTTCCTCGGTTCGCCATGAATGACGACGTCGGCGGTCAACCCTGGGCGCAATCGTGGATCCTTAGTTGTCAGAGCTACGGTGATGTCGAACTTGGCGCTGGTATCGGCTTCCCAGAATCTGTGATTGTTAGTACCGCCGAGAGACTTCACGGTTCCGTGCAATACGGTTCCGGGCAGAGCACTCAACTCGATGTCGACCGTTTGGCCCTCTTTGATGTTATTGCGATCGAGTTCTCCGACTTTTGCCGCCAATTCCATTTCTTTCGGATCGATTACCTGAGCGACGTTCGCGCCCGCTTCGACGTGGTCGCCCTGTCGGTACTCCGGCAGGATCATCCCGTCGAAAAACATTCCGCCGGCCGCTCGCTCGTTTTTCTCCAAGGCAACGAGTCCATCCATTGGTGCGGTCACCCGCATCTTGTCGATATTCTCCTGAGCCTGGGCCATGGCGAGCTTGGCCTTGTTGTGCTTTTCCTCCGCAAGAGCGATGGTCGCGCGTCCCGAGGCGCTTCGCGACTTCACATCTTGCTGCAATTCGTCGAATACGCGTTTTGCGCCGTCGAGAGTAAGGTCATTTTTCCGTGCGTCAATGGTGCCGACCAGTTCATTTTTCTGAACGTCTAACTCGGCACGGCGAACATCGAAGCGCGCCTTGAGCAACGCTACCTTATCTTGCGCGGCGGTGACTTCCGCGTCCGCCCTCGCCTTGGTGATCTCCTGCTCTGCCTGCAATAACTCCGAACGGTTCTGCTCCAGCTTGAAATGCTGCTCGCTCGGATCGAACTCCATGACGAGGTCACCCTTCTTCACAGGAGTGCCGGTATGCAGCAGATGCGTAATCTCCAGCTGTCCTCCGCCGATCGGTGGAGCGGCCATGGGTTCCGTATGGCTCGCGCGAAGCTCTCCGGTAGCGTGGATGTTCATTTCGAGATCGCCGCGACGCACTCGAGTCGTAGGAACTTCATCAGGACTTACAGCGGGCGAGTGATGGCGCGCCGCTGCCGCTCCGCCCGCCAAGGCGCAGACGACAATAACAGCGATTACCCACGGGAGTGCTTTCCGCTTTCTCATTCGATTGGTGCTATTCCTTAGTCAGTGGATCCTTCAGCGCCACATGTTCGCCCGCATCGAGTCCTTTAGCGATCAGCGCCTTGTCGCCGCTTCTTCGTGCGACGTCCACCGCGCGTTCTTCGAATCGCGAACCCTTCCAGACGTATGCAATATTTTGCCCGGACTTTTGAAAAACGGCCTGCGCAGGAATGCTGATGGCGTTGGGAACATGGTCCAGTTCGACTGTAACCTGGCCGGTGATACCCGGCTTAAATCGTGGATCACTCTGATCCAGCAGAATCTCGAGCGTGAAATTTCGCGTGATGGGCCAGCCTCCGGAAAAATCGAGGCTGGCGATCTCGCTGATGTGTTCGATATGCCCGGTGAACTGGCGGTCGGGAATGGAATTCAGCTGCACCGTGACAGGAAGGTTCGTGGCAAGACGGCCGCGCTCGGTTTCATCGACACGCGCGGAGACCCGCAAAGTAGAAGCGTCGGGCAATTCCGCGATAGGAGCACCCGGCCAAGCTTTATCGCCGGTCCGGAACGTTGCCATATTTCCGCCGGCCCAATGTTGCAAAAGAGTGATGGTGCCTTCCGAGGGAGCACGCAACATCATCTGGCCCAAGGCACGCTCCGCGCGCTGCACGTCATACTTCGACTTGGCGCTGGCCTCCACCGTGCTTTCGATGTTCGCTTTGTTGAGGGCGGCATCTGATTTTTGTTTCGTTTCGGCTTCCCGCAATTTCTGTTCGGCATCAAGCAGCTTCAACTTCGCTTCCTGGCCTTCGATATTCGAAACAATTTCCTGCTTGCTGGCCTCGAGCTTCGCGCCTTCGACCTCGAAACGAGCTTTAAGAACGGCGGTCTTGTCTTCCTCCTCCGCAAGTTTCGCCTGGGCGCGGGCCTGCTCGATAGTCGCCTCGGCTGATTTCAGCGCGGACCTGTATTGCGCCAGGTCTTGTTCGGTCTTCGTTTTGTCGAACTCAACGATCACATCCCCGTGCTTCACCACCGTTCCGTCGGCGCTGAGTTTTATGATCTGCAAGTCGCCCGCTTCCGCAGGCGCGCTGATGGAAATCGACTTCAGCGCTTTGACCTCCCCGCGGAATTGGGATGCGTCGAGGAAGTCGCCGCGCTTCACCTCAAACATCGGCACCGAGGGCCCGCGCTGGCTAAGCCGAACGGCGCCAAGCACGACGCCACTTCCAGCTAAGACCAGAACTGTGATGAGCAACATCTTCCGTTGGATCCAGAGCTGATGCAGTCTTGTTCTCATCGGGATTCTGCCGGCGCAGTCTGAAGAGCCGCTCGCTGGTTGTGTTGGCCTGACATGTCGACATCCACCGCCGCAGAGAGATCGGGCATCAGCTTTGAATTGTTTCCCTGAATTGAAATGATGACGGCGAAATTGCGAATAGTTTCGGAGAAGCTTCCGGGTTCGCCAATCGGCGCCAGCTGATCGACCTTGGCGGGGAAGACAAGGTCCGGATAAGCATCCAGCCGGACTTTCGCGCTTTGTCCGATCTGTAGAAGTGGGAAGTCCTGCTGGTTGGCGGTCACTCGAACCTGCATGATCGCGGGATCCACTACCTGCAAACACGGAGTGCCGGGTTCTACCTGATCGCCTTCCTGCACCTCGCCCATCGTGCCTTGCTTCCATATGGTATTGAGCACGACGACGCCGTCGAGTGGAGAGTGTATCTGCATCAAGTCGGCATTGGCCTGCGCGTGCGACATGGTTTGCTGAGTGCGATCCCGCTGGATCTGGAGAATGCGAATCGCAGCCTCTGCAGCTTTCCGCTTGAGATCAAATGTCTGCCGGAGCTGATCGTAAGTCGCCTTGCCCTCCTCCAGATTTTCCTGAGCTTTTTCGGCATCGATGCGGGAGACGACTTCTGACTTTTGCATCTCCAGTTCCGCTTTGCGAAGGTTGTCCTCGGCGGTTTTGAGTTCTGTTTCATCTTTGGCGCGAGCCGCACTCTCCTTTGCCTGTTCCTCTTCGACTTGAGCGACCAGTTTCTCGTACTCCGCTTTTTTGTCGATGAAGTCACGCATCTGCGCCTGACGATCGAATTCCACCAGCACATCCCCGCGCTTGACGTGAGATCCGGCAGGGCTCAGACGAATGATCGTGAGGGTAGGAACGGACTGGCCGGCCAGCAGGGGGGCGAGGATGGCGCGCGCCTCGACGGCTTCCGTGGTGCCCTTCAGGCGCAGAATCTGGCTATGCGGGGCGGAGGCGGCGTGAGTGCTTATCGGAGCCGGAGGCTTGCCGCGGAAGGCAAAGAACAGGGCCACGACTAACAGGAGAGCGGCGGCGGCCGCAAAAATTCCGGTGCGCATTCTCTTCGCTTGTCCTTCGTTGTTTCTGGTGGTTCGTGGCCTGTCCTACTAAGCGCCTGCGGTTCAACTTGCGGGATCGCTACCGTAACGTGCGCTATCGCCGGCAGATTCTCGTTGTAGGAATGTGCTTGAGCTGCAAACGTTGCCCAACCGCGATACTAACTAATCAGACACCGGATCCATCGCCGATGGGAATAGTTAGATCGTCAAATTTACATGAGCTTGCGAATGTTTTCCGTTTGACGAACCACGGCATAAAGAACAGCCTTGAGGCCATTCCGTGTCGACGTTTCCGGGAGCGGACAGGGCTCCATTCGGGACGCAGAGCAATAACTTCTCATGGCGAGTGTCGCACGGGCCAAGACAGGGTCAACTTGCGTTCGCTCAGCCCACTCATGCCCAGAGAGTCTTACTGCACTTCGTTGAGTTTTTGGTAAATCAACATCGCCAGGAAGGCGAGCAGAAACACTCCTGAGCCGATGCTGAACACGCGCATGGGGAGCGTCAACTTGTTCACCTTCACCAACAATTCCGTCTGCTCTTCCTGCATGTGCGAGTTTGTATTGTCCAGGAAGAGTTGATCGTCCTCGTGCATAGTCAGCGTGCTCTTGTAAATGAGGAGAACGATCAATCCAACGGCGAAGAGTCCGAACAGACCTCCCACAATCTCAATCGGCGTCATGAGCCACCTCGGCTGTAATCCGTAAGGCGTTCCACGTCATGGTGGAGTGCGCAAGCCCCGCCGGACTCGGGGAAGGCCTTAACGGCACGATTATAGTCCCGTTGGCAACTCCCGGCGCCACAGAAATCCAGCTCACTCAATCGGTTATATAGTCGCCAACATTGCGACCTTCCACCGCGGCCTCGCATCCAAGTTAGCGAAGAATTCAATTAGTACCCGCTCGTAACGCCGGGCACCTTTTTACGATCTGTTATAATCGAACAGCTTTAGAGCCAAGGAGATACGAATGGCCACCACAACGATCCCTGAAGTTACCAAGAAAGCCGCCCCCGTCACCCTGACCGCCAACGCTGTCAGCAAAGTGAAAGAGATCATGGCTCAGCAGACTCCCGTGCCCACCGGCCTACGCATCGGCGTTGTGGGTGGCGGTTGCTCCGGCTTCTCCTACTCGATGCAGTTCGAGAATGGCGCCGGAATGATGGACAAGACCTTCAGCATGGATGGCCTCAACGTTTACGTCGACGCCACCTCTGTGATGTATCTGAACGGCTGCGTTGTGGATTACGTTGAGACGCTCGAAGGCGCGGGTTTCAAATTCGAAAATCCGAACGTGAAGAGCACCTGCGGTTGCGGGTCTTCGTTCAGCGTGTAGGCAAAGTTCAGCCGTAAATTCATTGGCCCCATCCTGGTCGCGAGGCTCGCGACAGGGTGGGGCTTTCGATTTTCTGGGAAGCAAATTCGGGATTACTGTTGTTGCTGCTGCGGCGGATTGGGAGTTGGCGTCGGAGTGCCGAAACCTCCGGAGGGAGATGTCGGGCTGTTGGGCGACGCCGTCGGTGAATTTCCAAAGGTGTTGCCGAAGCCGCTCGTGGATCCGTTCTGCCCATTCGTTCCATTCAGGTTGGTGGTGCCCTGCATGCCGAACTGCTGTAGGGAAGGTTGGTAGGGCGTCGTGATCAGAAATCCGCGGTCGAAGGTTGGATCGTAGATAAATTGCCACTCTTCGTATTTCTTCTTCTTGTCGAACTCTCGGATCGTTCGTTCTTTGCTCACGCTGGCCACGCCGACGATGGGCGCTCCGCCAAATGTCGTGTTCGCTAACTTGTCGCCCGAACTGCCAGTCTGGTTTGTAGATGGTGATCCGGGCGTCTGCGGATTCGGAGTGGTCCCATCACCGGGATTCTGCGTCCCGGCCTGAGAAGGATCGGTCGGCTGATTGGGATCGCCTCCGGCGGGAGATGGCGGTGGTGATGGCGGTTGAGTATTGGCATTGAGACCTGCGGTAAGCCCTAACCCTCCCGGCGCGCCAGGGCCATTGAGCCCTCCCGGTTGCGGTCCGCCGGGTCCGACCATGGTTCCGTTGGGGCCGATGGTGCTCGCTCCGGCGATGCCTCCGCCGTTCGCCATCTTCACTTCGCCAAAATGAAGGAGCTTGAAATCTTTTCCCGTCAACGGATCTTTGTAGCGCTTGCGCAAAAACCGCTGCTGGTTGGTATTTTCCAAATCCTCGATCTTTGCCGGATAGCGGTTGAACTTTTTGTAATACGCTTTAATCGCTCGCGAATACTGCACACCGCGATGGATCATCTCTTCTTCGCGGTCGCGTTTAATGTCGAAAGTGATCGAAGGAACGATGGCGGCGGCGAAGATGATCATCAGCGCCATCACCAGCAGCAGCGTCATCATGATGTAGCCGCTGTCGCCTTGCCGTGTGTGGGAACGAAACTTCATTTGAAATATTTGAGGAACCGGAAAAGCAAATCGCGAATGGACTTACCCCTGGGTTAGGGGAATACTCTGCGGCGGCCCGCTGCCAACTACATCCTGTATCTCGACGGACGTAGGCGTGATGCGGACGACCTTGTAACGCCGGTCCACAATCTCTCCTTCACCCGCTACGAAGACGTCTTCGTTCAGCTTCAGGAATATCTTCTTCGGCTGACCCGGCGAGCTTGCGAAGCCATAAAACCGCAAAGGGATTGGCGTCTGCTGTGGCTGAGGGGGCGGAGTGTAGATCTTAGTCTCTTCCTTCTTCGTATCGGTGTGGCCGGAACCGATCGGTATCGGAATCTCCTCGGCCTGCGACACAAAGATGTTTCGCCCGTTGCCCTCGTAGTGCGTTTGTTCGCTCGAAGCCAGCAGATCGAGCCGCAGCGTCGGATCAAGGTTTTCGACCTTCGGCTTTTTCACCGGCTTGGTTTTCAATGAGCGGGAACTTGGAGCTTTCACCGCCGTGGGCCCTGCGGCCTGGGGGTTCGAGTTCGGAGCGGACGACTCGGTGAACATCGGCAAAAACTGCCATACGAAAACAAGCAGGGCAACTACTCCGAGCGCCGCGGCCCAGATTGCCTTCTTCTTGTTTTCCAGTCCGAGTTGCACTACGCGCCTGCCTTTAAAAATGTTTCCAGCTTTACGTTCAACTTTACGGGGCCGCGGGGATCACCGCCGAGGCTGATGCTGTTGATAATAAAAAACATCTCATCGCGCTCGACAGCATTGATGAATTTTGCCAAGGCAACGTAGTTTCCGGAGAGGTCATATTCCATCTCCACCGGCTGCAAGCGGCCGACTTCTTCGTCGCTGAACTTGTATTTTCCCTGCTCGATGGTCACGCCGTTGGCGGCGGTCAGTTTGCCAAGTTCAATCGCGATCTGCGAGTTCTCGGAAGGGAAGCGAGTCGCATAAAAAGTAGAGATTTGTTTACTCGCAACGTCCACCTTGCGCGGGAGATCTTGCAGCGGGGCAACTTGGCGCGTCTTGGTGTTGAGTTCAGTCTGCAACTGGTTCAATTGCTGGCGGCGAGATTCGGGTGAGCCGACCAACGGCGAGAAGTACACGATGGCTGCGAGCAGATCAACGCCCGCCAGAATCGCCAGCGTGATCTTCAACTTCTTCCGGGTTTGCCGCAGATCGGGCACTAGTGTTTGCTCGCTTTCGCGGCCGTAGCTTTCGGCGCAGTTTCCCTCTTAGGTTTCGCCTTCACGTCAGCAGGCTTGATCGTCTCCGGCTTCGGTTCCATGGGCGTGGTAGGTGCGGTCACAAAGGGTTCCGGGATGTAAACCGCCGCAATCTCGAATTGTTCAGTGTCGCCAACCGTAGACTGCGTATGACCTTCCCGCATGATGTAGGTCTGGGAGAAGCGTCGAGATTCTTCCATCCGGCGAGCCAGTTCCAACGCGCGATCGCGCGAATCGCCGGCGACCAGCATCTTGAGGGCTAGTTGGTTGTCATCATCCAGTTGCGGACTGATCGACACCAGATGCACGCGGGGCGGCATAACCTTTTCCAGGTTCTCCAGAACTCGCGTCCACGAGAACGCCTTGCGATCGATCAGCGTATTCAGGAATACCGATTGGTCTCGCGTATTTCGATTTTGGGGAAGGCTCAGGATGGATTCAGCCTTAGCGCGCCGCTGATCCCGATCGGTGATCAGAGTGCGTTTTTCCGCCATTGCAGCGCGATCCCGGCGGGCATTAACCCACCCGGCGACATCCAGGACCAACAGAATGAGGGTCAGGAATGCCAGAGCACTGACAGCGGTGCCCCAGCGCACCCAGAACTGCCGCGCATCCTCGTACGGCTGGCTCGCGAGATTGATATCAAGACGCATCGTTCAAACAACTCATCTGGGGCAAGTCGCCTTCGACTGTCCCCGGGCAAACTCGGCACCTTGCCGGACTACGAAATCAGCGCTCCCACGACTCCTGCCATTCTCCATCGCGGCACGGCGCCGGTAGCGGTGGTACCCAACTGCGCCGACGAAATCAGTTCTTGGACATCGGCGCCAGTCTGCGCTTTCAGTGCTGGGGCCGCACCACCCGACTCGGGCAATCCAGAAACATAGATCTGCTCAATATTCAGGTGATACGTGTCCTGGAAAAATACGACCGACGGGTAAACTTCTTCGGCGAGTTGCTCTCCGCTGATCGTGACTCCGCGTGAATTTTCGAGCGTGCGGAAAAGTTGTAGCTGATCCTGATTCAGGATGGCGATGCTGGTCGTATGCGCATCGACCTTGATCACCAGTGTCGGACGCTTGGCGTCCGCCGCCCCGATAGCCGCCAGTGTCGAGGGTAGGACGACTCCTGGATTGAATCCCGCTTCGCGGAACGCCGCCTCGTAGTCATCGATCACGCTACCCAAGGCCACAGCGGCGACGACTCGAACCTCGTCGTTGATCTTTTGCGCGTGGTAGGAAACCTTCGCCTTGTCAACGTCAAAGGGCAGTGACTTCTTCAGGCGGAAACGGACGACGCCCAGTGCCTCTTCATGGTCTGACGGTAAAGTGTCAAACTCTACGAGCATGACGCGGACTGCCGCGTCGGGCACAATCGCGATGACATCATGCGAGCGTCCCGCAACGCTTCCCAGTGCCTCTTCAATTCCGTCGCGCACTGCGCTACGCTGCCGCAGGTTACTTTCTACAAGATCGGGCACCACGCTTCCCGGAGCAAGTTCGCTTGCCGCCGATGCTTCCAGGCCGCTGCCGTTGTCGAAGACGCGTCCGGCAAGCACGCGATCAGCGGCAATTTCGCAGGCCAGTTTCGGCTTCGGATTGTTAGCGGTGGAACTCATTTCTTCGGTGATGCCTTTGAAGATACCTGGTTAAATCAGAACTCGTATCATGAAGAATTTCAATAGCTGACAGGGCACGTAATCACCATCGCTGATGCGGAGCGATGCGGAATCAAGTTCTAGAGTTTCGAGTCCAAATTCAGGCGCCGAAACTCGGAAACGTGAAACTTTTGAAACCTGCATTCCTATCGCATGGTCTCGATGAACGTGACCTTGTTGATCTCCTTCAGCGTGGTCATTCCCAGACGGACCTTGTCGAGCGCCGACTCTCGGAGGAAGCGCATGCCTTCGTCGCGCGCTGCTCGCCGAATCTCTGACGTCGGTTTTTTCGCGAGAATCATTTCGCGAATTCGGTCGCTCAAATCGAGAAGTTCGTGAATTGCCGTTCGGCCGCGGAATCCCGTACCTGCGCACTCGATGCAACCCGGCCCTTCATACAACGGAACCTTGCCCCATTGCGCTGGATCGAGGCCGCTGGCTTCGAGAACATCTGGAGCATAGTGAACTTCAGTGCGGCAGGAATCGCAGATCAGACGGACCAACCGTTGCGCCAGAATGCAATTCAGCGCCGACACAAAGTTGTAGGGCTCGACGCCCATGTTCAGGAATCGGCCGATGACGTCTACAACGTTGTTGGCGTGGACGGTGGTGAAAACAAGGTGACCGGTCAGAGCCGATTGAATGGCGATCTGAGCCGTTTCCGAGTCGCGGATTTCGCCGACCATGATCTTGTCGGGATCGTGACGCAAAATCGATCGCAGTCCGCGGGCGAACGTCAGGCCTTTTTTCTCGTTGACCGGAATTTGTGTAATCCCGCGCAACTGATATTCGACCGGGTCTTCAATGGTGATGATCTTGTCTTCGTCGGTCTTGATCTCGTTGACCGCGGCGTACAAAGTCGTCGTCTTGCCGGAACCCGTCGGCCCGGTCACCAGCACCATGCCGTACGGCTCTTTGATGTAGCGGCGGAAGCGGCGCAGGTCGTCTTCGTCAAAGCCAACCACATCCAGCGTCAAACTCTTGAACTTCTCGCTCATCGACTCTTTGTCGAGAACGCGGAGCACAGCGTCTTCGCCGTGAATCGACGGCATGATGGATACGCGGAAGTCGATGGCGCGGCCGTTGTACTTCACGCGGAAGCGGCCGTCCTGGGGCACGCGGCGCTCGGAAATATCGAGCTCGCTCATGACCTTGATACGGGAAATGACGGTAGAGTGATGCTCTTTGCCGATGGGCGGCATGGCCTGCGTGAGCACGCCGTCGATGCGGAACTTGATGACGACAGAGTCGTCGCGGGTCTCGATGTGAATGTCAGAAGCACGGCGCTGCAACGCGGTAAAAATCGTGGTGTCAACAAGGCGGATGATTGGACTGCTATCGCCTGCCGCCGTCAGCTTGTCGATGGTCAGCGTTTCTTCCGCGCCCGTGTTCTCGTCTTCGCGGATAATCTGGAAGCCTTCGCTGGCCTCCTCGAGCACGCGCTGCGATTGCTCGGTCTTCTTCAGGATGTCTGAAATCTGCTTGAGCGTCGAAACCTTGGTGACGATGCGCTGCTTCAGCAGCAGGCTGATTTCGTCGATCATCATCAGCTGGCTGGGATCGGCGATTGCGATTGCCAGCTTTCCATCCTGCGTCTCTTCGAGGGGGACGAAGTTGTAGCGGAACATCAGTTCGACCGGGATCTTTTTGAACAGCTCGTGATGCAGTTCGAAGCCGGAAAGATCGACGAACTCGCACCGGTAGCGTCGCGCTACATCCTGAGCCCGTTCCAGATCAGTGATGGGATTCCCGGTCGGGCTGATCGGCCCGCCGTTCCCGCCATTCACGAAAATTGATTTCTTATCTGCCATCGCCATCAACTTGTGTACCTGCCTATCACGCCACACCGATCTTTAGTGCACACCCAACGTAAAGATCGGCAAATACAACGAAATCAATACTCCGCCAACAAAGATCGCCATCACAATGAGGATGAGAGGCTCGATCAGCGCCATGGATGCTCCCAGCGCGGTCTGCACGTCTTCCTCGTAAAACTCCGCCACCGAGTTCAGCATAGCGGGTAGAGCTCCGGTGGACTCTCCAACTTCGATCATCTCCACAGCAAGTTCCGGAAAAATCTTTTGTTCCTCAAGACTTGGAGCCAGGCCCTGGCCTTCACGTACTCGTATTCCAGCGCGCATTACGCCTTTTAAGATGCGGCGGCTGCTCATCGAGGCGCCGGCTGTTTCCATTGCCGGAACCAGCGGCAACCCACCTTGAAGCAGGGTAGAGAGCATTCGCGAGAAGCTCGCCACCTGGTGCTTCAGCCGGATGTCGCCCAACAACGGCAAACTCAGGATCGCGCGATCAATCCGGTCGGCGCCGCGGTCTGTGTCCTTCCAGCGCCAAAGGACAAACGCCAAAATGGCAAGCCCGACCAAAACAAACGGCGCATATTTTTGGGCGTTCTGTCCGACTTCGAGCATGAACACCGTGATGGCCGGCAGCTTTGCGTCCAGGCTGTTAAACAGGTCGGCAAATTTCGGTACGACGTAGGTGAACAGGAACGTCACCATGATTCCAACAACCGTGACCAGCAGCGTCGGATAGATCAGCGAAACAAAAAGCTTCTTGCGGAAGGTCATCGCCAGCCGCTGAAAACTGATGTAGCGAGTCAGCACTTCGTCGATGTTGCCGCTCTTCTCGCCGGCCATCAGGGTCGTCGTATAAATCTTCGGAACGATCCCTTGGGCCGCAAAGGAGTCGGACAGCAACTCTCCGCCCTTCACCCGATCGCGAACGTTTTCCAGAATCTGCTTGAGCTGCGCGTCCTTCTGCCGCTTGATCAGCAGTTCCAGGGAGTTCAAGATCGGCAATCCGGCTCGAATCAGTGTCAAAAACTGCTGGTTGAAGACGAGGAACGTGTCCTGCTTCAGCTTGCGCCGCCGCCGGAGCCCGCCGCCCGACATCATGCCTTGCGGCTTGACCCAGTAAACGAGATAGCCCTGCTGCGAAAAGCGGTCGCGCACTTCGGCTTCGGAATATCCGTGCTCGATGTGCTGCTGGACTCGTCCGCGATCGTCCGCGATTTTGACTACAAATTCAGCCATTTCGCCGCTGTTTCTGACATCTTTTCTAGACTTCGCCTTGTTCGCTCAGTCTAACATTCCCAACTTCTATTCTAAGCCGCCGAACTGATCGTAACGAGCCCGCTCGGAGTACCCAAGTAACCGTCCATTTACAAAGCGTCGCCAATCAAAGTGAATTGCTTGGCGCAGGATGCAAGACATTCACGACCGAGTCCACTTGGCGGCTACTGCCCCAGCTCTCCCTCAACGACTTCGGTCCCCGCGGGAGCTTTGAAGGCAAATCGCCCGTCGGCTACCGCAATATCTTCCTTCTGATCCGAGAATCGGTACTCGGTCGATGCCCCATCGACTCCTTGAATCACAATGCGCACGATCCGATTCTCACTCGAGACCTCGAGCAAAATCTGGCTTATCTGATCTTCCAACCCCTGCGGAATTCCTCGCAAAACCGTGTCGCCGGCCTGCACAGCTTCTACATCCGGAGCTAGAGATAATCCACGCAACTCCTTCTCTAATTTGGTCTTTCCTAACAAGAACGCGAGTGGTGACCGGGCATCCTCAAGCTTCTTCGCGGAAGACTTGCGAGCCTGCCGGTCGTCTGGAACGTAAAACCACGCATCTCTCCCGTCACTCACGAAGAGCTTCTCTTTGGGAGAACGGTACTCCCAGCGCATCTTGCCAGGTTTTTTCAGCCACAAGGTCCCGGACTCGGTACGCTCGATTCCCGATCCGCGATAGATTTCGGTGAACTCCGCTTGCAGGGTATGCAGATGGTTGTAGTGCGCATCCACCGCGGCGGCCAATGACTTGACGTCGGCTGCTGGCGCCTGGGTCATGGTTCCACCCACAATAAGAAAGACCATGACCAGGCACACCATGGTTAGCAGACCCAAAAATCGAACTCGCATCAGAAGAATAATTTCACCGTAATCTCACCCGCCGCTGTCGATTCAACCTTGGCCAGCCCTCACGCAAACTCGGGAGGGAACACGGGGGCAAGTTCCTTCAGGAAGACTCTTTGAAGATTGTAAGCCTCATGCCTCGAGATTGTCATCGCATGCCGCGACCGTGAGTACACACCAATGTGGAGTGTGATGAATACGTATCGTCGAAGTTGCAGCGCAGAACTTTAAATTAAACTTCGCGCGCCAGAGTAACTTCCTTCGATCTTGTTGATCCTCTCTCTCGGTCGCTCGCGACCGCATACCAATCAAGGAGTCGTACATGTTCCCCAGAAGTCGCGCTTTGCTTGCACTCTCCCTTGCATTCTGTTTCTTCCCTCTCCTTAGCCATGCACAAAGCAGTGGAACGACTGGCGCTGTATTCGTCATGACGAATGATGCTTCGAAAAATGAAGTGATCGCCTACAAGCGCAATGCGGACGGATCCTTGACCGGCCGCCATTCCTATTCCACTGGAGGGCGCGGCAGCGGCGGCACAACCGATCCCCTCGCCTCGCAGGGCGCGCTCACACTCACTCAGGATCACTCGTTTCTTCTTGCGGTGAATGCCGGGAGCGGCGACATCTCCGTGTTCCAGGTCAGCGGCTCGACGTTGACTCTTTTGGGCACAACTCCATGCGGAGGAAGTTCTCCCGTTGCTGTTGCGCAGTCGGGTCGGCTCGTCTATGTCGTCAACGCCGGAGGAGCCAGTGAAGTTAGCGGATTCCATCTGACCAGCACGGGAACTCTGAAGCCGATTCCACACTCGACCACATTCCTGACCGCAGGAAATACGGGCGCCGCGTCACTCGCATTCAGCCCCAATGGGCAGACGCTGCTGGTCACCGAGAAGCTGACCGGGAACATTGACGCCTTCGCTGTGCATACCGACGGAACGCTCGGCACTCTCGTCGCCAATCCAAGCGCCGGGCCCGGACTCTTCGGCGTGATATTTGCACCCAACGGTGCGGCGATTACAACCGAAACAGGACCTGCGGGCGGCACGGATGCCTCTGCAGTCTCGTCTTATGCAGTGAGCACTGGCGGACCGCTGTCGGTGGTTAGCGACAGCGTGCCAACCCTGGCTGCGGCCACTTGCTGGCATGTCGTCACTCCGAACGGAAAGCTCGTGTACACCACGAACCCGGGATCGGGAACCCTCTCCGGATTCTGGATCGGCGCTACTGGAGCACTTATTCCGGTGGACGCGACGGTTCTTGCGACGCTACCGAGCGGCAGCGCCGATCTTGATCTCGCCGTGTCCGCCGACGGAAAGTATCTCTACACCATCGACTCCGGAAGCGGATCTGTCAGCATCTTGGAGATCAATGCCGATGGAAGCCTGACAACGCTGAGTGGAGTTAGCGGCTTGGCCGCAAATGCAGGATACAACGGCATCGCAGCGATCTAACTACTGGCAGCCGTCCTGGACTAAGTGGCTTCCCCAGCCGCGTCTCGCCGGATTTGTGGCGAGACGGGCTGGGGATTTTGATTGCTGCCGATCGGCACCCATCTTTCGTGGCCTATGCGAGAAATTATCTAGCGGCCACTTGCTGAACGGTTTCGATCCGCTTACGTACCTCGTCCTTACTGAGATCGTCGCCAGATCTTGAATCTGGAGTCTTTAGAAGAAGCGAGTAGAGGCTCGAGAGGTTTTGGATCGAAGCCTTGTCGGCACTCAATGCTCCCGCCGCTGAGAGGCGGTCGGCCTTCACCACGGTTTGAACGCACCGACCAGTCTGCGTCCACTCTTGCTTTACCTGCGAACTCACGGCGAGCGTAATCGCATTTGGATCATAAGGAATTAACTGGCGGGCGGATTCGAAGTCTGCGGCGGCGCTCCGTCCCGAGGCTGGGTCGTTGGCGAGATATTCGACCATCGCGGCGAGTTGGAGCGCGACACCATTCGCCAGATTGTTCGGCTGCGCCTCACTGGCGTGCACGAAGGTTTTGAGCTGAGTTACCGCGAGGGCGGGCGAAACGATGGGAGTGTGCTCAGACTCGGCGACCCGCTGCCGCAAATATCCCGCGCAACCTTCGATGAAGTTTAGTTCGGGAAGAATCTTTTCCAGCGGAGTTCCATGAATGCCGCCGGCGGAGTGAATCCATCCTTCTTTCTGCTGTCCCTTGATCGGATCCATGAACTGAATTCGAATCCACTCGCCCTTTTTCTCCTCTACATAGAATCCAGCGTGCAACTGCGAGTCCTGGTTGCAGCCTGAGCCCGAACATTTGGCGACGTACTCAGGCAACTTCTCTCCAGGAATGTTGTCATCAGGTTTGGGACGAACAAAGTCCGCGCGCCGATAGCTTTCTTCGACCTGTTCCAGTTGTTGTTGAGTGAATTTCTGCGGAGTGAAGGCCAGCACTTGCGAGGAAGGCTTGGCGGAGAACGTCGACCCTCCTGCCGAAAAGGTGAAAGTCTCATCGACTTCACGGCGCAGGAAGCGGGCAAAGGTTTGAACGAAGATGTCATTTTCCTGCTGATAAATAAGTCCCCAGACCAGCACCAGGCCGCGTCCGTGGATAAGTGGCGTCACTGCCCCGAACTTTGGCCCGAGCAAGCGCTCCAGAACGGTGTCGGGCATGCATGAGCGATCTTCGCTCGAGACTCCAGCCGGCATCTCCATCTGAACGGCGCCCACGCTGCCGTAGTCAAGAATGTGCGAGAGCACGTCGAGTTTGACCAGTAGCGACAAGCGATTGCCGATCGTGCGAAGGGTGTAGTCATCGCCATCGGCATAGCGATAGGGAAGCACAACCACATTCACCGCAGCACCTTCGAACACCATGGGGAAGCGGCAATCCCGATGTGGCATTCCGGCTTCGGCGATCCCGCCGAATAACAGCGTGGCGAACGCAAGCGACATCAAAAAGCGCATCGATCTCAGCATCGTCATAGCCTTTCCTAACGCGGACATGCGAAAGTCCCGTTGCTCGCGGGCGTGAGCAAGTTATAGGGGCTGCCGGAAATCTTTCTGGCTTCAACAATCGAGGTGTTGATGATGCCGTTCAGACTCGCGACCAATGCTTGTTGACGGGCGCGAAATGTGGGATCGCTCAATGCGCTTTGGTCGTTCAGCACGGGCGCTAACTGCCCCATGCCTGAACACAACAGGGGAACTGCCTCTGCGAAGGCATGATTTTGGAACCGCCGAATACCAAGAACTAGAGGGGCGAACGCTGAAACTTGAGTGCTCTGACGAAGCGAGTTGAGCAGGTTCGAGCTGGGGACGACATAGACCGCAGGAGGAGCGAATGGTCGCGCGGGCACGAGCGCAAAGCCGATGGCGCCGGAACCCTTTGCAGAGTTGTCGAGCACTCCCCATACTTCGAGGATGACGCGCAGGTTGTCGAGGCTGTCGAACTGATGGTCGTCAAAATCGGAAGCATCTTTCGGAAATCGCTGTCCGCAGTCTCGTACGCCTAAATCGGTCACCGATATCCCGGAGGCAGCCGTTTTCGCCGACATCGTCAAATTCTCCGTGAGAATTTTGCGGATTGCCTGCAGCGTCTTTCGAACCTGGGCAGATGGTGGGGAAGTGTCAGAGGTCCGAATCTCGTCCACGAAAATCTTGAACGAATCCGGCGGTCCCGGATCGCTACAATCAATCAATTGTCCATGAGCCAACGCGCATCCCAGAAGACACGCGGCGATGGCGGAAAGGATCGGTATCCTCACCCAGCTTTCGCGAATCGACATAAGCTACCTCCTACTAATCTTTGCGGGCGATTACTGACAGTCGGCAGGGTGGATGCGTTTGAGTTGATCGAAAGTGTCCGAGGCCTGCTTATGAACTTTTTCCATTTCACTTTGTTCCGGCCGGGATGACACCCAGTTCTTGTATTCGTCGAGTGTGCCCATGTTGTCGCGGTAACTGGCGACAGTCTTTGCACGCCTTGGTGCAACCGGCCTGTCCCAGAACGCGCAGGGCAGTCACGTGGGTCTGCCAAACGTAGAGAGCACTGTGATTGGTGATAGCGGTCTGCAGCGGAGCGCAGACCGATTGCGGATCGGATCGCGCGACCATCCGCAGTCCCTGTTCCGCTCCCGCCTTTGCGTTTTGGCTTCCGACCTCGAGGATGTTGACGAAGAACGAAACTGAGTATTGGCCAAAAGCCGCGAGCTGCGCGGCCTTCGCCTGCGCGTCTTCCGGCGATAGATCTTTTTTCTGGAGATCGGGAATTAGAGTTTCCATCTCCTTCACCGCTTCGAGTTGAATCTCGCGTTCGCGCAGCGCCAGATCCACCGTGTCTTTTAAGGCCCAACCAAGCACAGCCAGAACGATGCTGGGAAGCAGCGTCTTCAGCACGTCGGAAATCCATGGCCAAGTTCCGTTGCCACTCTTTTCTTTGGGGCTCACGTCAGGCTTGTTGATTCGATCTTTGCCCGCAGGCGAATCCCTTCGCACTGAGCCGGGAACCTCAGGCGTGGGTTGCGCGGGCAGCGGCGTATCTGCCATCTAGCACCAACTTTTTAGTAACAGGGTGTGGTGGGAAGGGCTACATTATGCCGCAGAAATCGGCGAGCGGCAGAAAATTGTGCAACTGGATCGGATTTCTGGAATGACAATGACTCACTTCGATAGTTGATACCAGACCAGGTTCGCCAAAGGTGTATCCTGATCCCCGCCCATGAGAAGAACTTATCGCGGCCTGGCGCTTCTGCTCATTCTGTTCGCAGCCTGGGAACTTTCCTTCTCTCAACAGCAGACTTCACCAAACGGAACGTGGCCCAGTTTTTCTTCGTCCTGTTGAATCGCCCCGCCAACGCGCCTCAGCTCAGCAAAGAAGCGGGTGAGAAGCTGCAGGAAGAGCACATGGCCAACATCCGCAAAATGGGTGCAGAACACAAACTCGCAGTCGCCGGACCTTTTCTGGATGACACGGTCATTCGAGGAATTTTCGTGTTTCAGGCAAATTCGGGTGCGCAGGTGCAGCAGTGGGCGAACAGCGATCCGGCAATCAAAGCCGGACGGTTGTCCGCTGAGATTCATGGACCGTGGCTCGTCGATCCGAACGCGTTTCACAATCCAGCCGAGATTCAAGGACTAGACCAATA
Source organism: uncultured Acidobacteriota bacterium (assembly GCA_963819455.1). Classification (GTDB taxonomy): domain Bacteria; phylum Acidobacteriota; class Terriglobia; order Terriglobales; family Acidobacteriaceae; genus Sulfotelmatobacter. The sequence goes on along the minus strand of CAWFWF010000001.1, from coordinate 126,964 downwards.
CACGCTTGTACTGATGAAGCGAACAGAAAAGGGAACTTCGGCAGCAATCGATGCCATCTTGGAGCAGAGTTCTGCCTTCCTGCAACGAATGATGGCGCAAGGATTTCTGGCTGTCGGGGGAGTTTTCCCGCCGAAAGATTCAGGCGAGCTGCGAGCGGTTGAAATCTTCCGCGTGAATTCCGAGAAAACGACGGAGTTATTAAAAGACGATCCGGCGGTGAAATCCGGGCTGTTGAAACCAGAGATCCATCCTTGGGCGACCGGGAAGGGAATACTGGCGCAAGGGTTGCCTCTTCAGTAACTGCCGCAAGTCATCTCTCCTTTACTTTCAACAACTTAACTCCGTATAATCCTTCCAGATACCGCTAAACCCCATTTTTGCACCATTCGTTGGGATATCGATGCGCTACTCCTAAGCGTTCCAATAGGATAGGCGTAGTCATAAACCCAGGGAAAAGTGTAAGAGTGCGCCGGTCTTTCAGACATTTAGTCTGACAGCTAGGCGATCTGGGGAGAGCCACAGTTTTTGGGTGAGATTTCTCAGGTTCATCCAAGGCGAAGGCGCAATCGAATAGGTAGTGAGAAGCAGTCGCTGGGATACCACTTGCCACACGAGGCGAATTGCATCCCATTGAAAAAAAAGCCCGAGGCCGAAGAGCCAAAGGCGAAATGCCATAAATTCAGGAGCCTTAAGCCAAAATGCGCAAGCCGATTAAGTACGTAGAGAAAGTCGCAGTCGCCGCCGCCAAGGGTGCTTGGGTTGTGTTTGATAGCCTCAACCGCATCAAGCCGAACCCGTCGCCCACGCCGAAGTGGTCCGACAAGCCGCTGCTCAAGTCGTACGAAAAGTCCAAGCCGCCGCTCGGCTGGCCCCGTTCCACCGATTCGCTCTGCCCGAAGTGCGTGCCTGAAATCCGCCAACAGATTCTCGACGGCCATCTGCCTCACGAAGTGCTGATGAACGAGAAGGTCGGCGAGATTAAGGCCACGATCATCGAGCGCGACGGCAAGATCCTGATGGTGAAGGATTGCCCGACGCACGGACACTTCGAAGACGTGATGTCGATCGACACAGAATTCTCGAAGCACCTGGAAGACGTGTTCCCGGGCCGCGACATCATGGCCCACAACGATGAGAAGCTGCACCATCACGGATCGTCGACCGTGAAATATGGCCGCGGCTCCGTGCTCACGATCGACCTGACGAACCGCTGCAACATGATGTGCGATCCCTGCTTCATGGACGCCAACCAGGTCGGCTTCGTCCACGAACTCACGTGGGAAGAAATCAAGACCATGCTCGACAACGCCATCACCATCAAGCCGCGCCGGCAGATGTCGGTGCAGTTCTCCGGTGGCGAGCCGACGTTGTCTCCATACTTCCTCGACGCCGTGCGCTACGCCCGCAAAGTTGGATACAACTCCGTACAGGCCGCGACCAACGGCATCGAGTTCGCCAAGAGCTTTGAATTCTGCCAGCAGGCCGTCGAAGCCGGCATGCGCTATGCCTATCTGCAATTCGACGGAATCGGCAACGCAGCCAACGCTCATCGCCTGGTGGGTAACCTGTTCGACGTGAAGTTGAAGGCGATCGAGAACCTGCACAAGGCGGGCGTTGAAATCGTTCCCGTTGTCACCATCGTGAACGGCATCAACAACGAGCAGGTCGGACGCATCATCAAATTCGCCCTTGATAATCCCCGGACGATCAGCTTCCTCAGCTTCCAGCCCGTCAGCTTTACGGGACGCGACGAAGCTGTGACCGACGATCGCCGCGAGGCGCAGCGCTACACGCTGAGCCACCTGGCACACGACGTTAAGAATCAGACGGGTCTCGGCGAACCGAGCCGCGACTGGTTCCCGATCAGCTTCATGGGAACCTTTAGCGATTGGGCCGACCTGATGCACGTCAACGACGTGAAAAACGATTGGGGCCAGTTGAGCTGCGGCTGCCACCCGAATTGCGGAACTGGCATGGCCGTGATGATCGACAAAGAAACGAAGGAAGCCGTCCCGGTTACTGCATTCCTGCACGGTGATCAGCTGGCGAAAGACATCGCCAAGGTCAACGACGCTGCTCGCGGAAAATTCCTGACCGTCGTCGGAATGGCGCTGTGCCTGATGAAGAACTACGATCCGTTCCAATCGCCGACGCACTTCAAACTGATGGACTTGCTGAAGAAGTTCGACAAGAACTTCAATGCCACAGGAAAGAACTACGGCAAAGTCGGTCCCGACCGCACCGTGGAAGACGTCATGAAGCGCCGTCAGGATCGCTGGAACTTCCTGTTCATCGCGGGAATGTGGTTCCAGGATCTCTTTAACTACGACTTCCGGCGCACCGAGCAGTGCATCATTCCATACGCGACGCAGGAAGGCGAGATTTCGTTCTGCGCCTACAACACGGGCGTGGGATGGCGAAACATCATCGAGAAGATGCACATGACGGCCACGCTCACTAAGTGGTACGAAGAGCATGGACGCCACGAGATCTTCGCCGGCGGCAAGAAAGTGAACATGGAAGACGCGACGCACACTCTGCTGCTCCGCGACGACCTGGTTACAACTGAACTACAGCACGATCTCGACAACAAGGGCATCGCGAAGAACGCTCGCGAAGAGAAAGTACGGGCGCGAGATGCGAAGCAGAGGCTGGATGCCGAGGCGAAGGCTGAAGCGCGTGGTCCGGAAAAGAACGATGAAGCCTACAACGCACGCATGGCGTCCCTGTATCGCGAAGTCGTACTGAAGGAAAAGCCAGTGCAATCGCAGGACGGCTTCATTCCGCTCGGCGCACTGACAAAACCGAACGGCAATGGCAACGGCAAGTAATGGGCATCAAGCCCCAGCCGCAAAGCCGGAGATCGCCGAACCGGTGGCGGGAGACTACTACTTCTGTCGGGGCCTCGTCTCTGACGACGAGAATGAGCAGGCCGCCACGAAAGACGCTTTCGATGTTCTTGCACTACGTTGCCCGGAAAAGATTGGCTGCGGGCCGGCTGACTGTTGTCGACGCAACGAACGTTCAACCAGAAGCCCGCAAGCCGTTCGTTGAGTAGCCCGTGAATTCCATGTGCTTCCCGTGGCGATTGTTCTGTATATGCCAGAAAAGCTTGTGCCAGGAAAGTAATCGAACTCAGCCCGACCGGCAATTCGGTCCGCATGTGATTAGAAACCAGGCGCAGCAGCTGCGGCAGTCGATTCGAGGGCTGGAGCGCGAGGGGTTTCGCCACGTGTTTGTGCTTGTCCAGTTCCGAGGAAGTCGGCACGGTTGCGATTACCACGCGCAAGCCGCTTTGGAACAATCTGAAGAATGAGCACGAGCCCTTTGACATCATCGGCGATGTCCATGGCTGTGTCGAAGAGTTGAATGCACTGCTCAGCCAACTCGGCTACAAGGTTCGAGAACTCACCGGAGGGCCCCATCGCGATTCCGCCGAGGGACGCAAAGCTATCTTCGTGGGTGACCTGGTAGATCGTGGACCGCGCATACCCGAGGTTGCTTCGGTTAGTCATGAGCGATGGTGGCGGACAGAACGCTCTTCTGCGTCCCTGGCAATCACGACATGAAGCTGATGCGTAAGCTCAAGCGGCCGCGAAGTGCAAATTGACGCACGGTCTCTTCGGACTCGGTGCGTTTTTGCAATTCTGGACTAAGGAATCTCCCTAGTTCAATCTAGTCAGTCATCAAATTTCTCGATTACCTGGTCAGCCATTACGTGTTTCGATGACGGCCGGCTTGTGGTGGCACATGCTGGAATGAAGGAAGAGATGCAGGGACGCGGTTCCGGTAAAGTCCGATACTTTGCGCTCTACGGCGAGACTACCGGCGAGACTGATGAGTTCTGGCTTTCCGGTTCGCTACAACTGGGCTGCGGAGTATCGTCGCACTGCTATGGTCGTGTATGGACACACGCCAGTCCCCGAGCCAGAGTGGTTGAATCGCACGATCAATATCGATACCCGCTGCGTCTTTTGGCGGCAAACTGACAGCGTTACGCTATCCGGAGCGCGAGCTTGTTGTCCGTGCCGCACTTCTCATTCCTACTATGAATCCGTCAAAGCCCTTCTTGCGGCCGGGAAGCGTGCGCCGTTTCTGACCGGCGCAACAGCAACTTCGACGATCTGCTCGATCTTGACGATGTGGTCGGTGAAGCGGATCATCCAGACGCGCTTGCATAATAAGCGTCACGATTCGCGAGGAAAACGCGATCGCTGCTCTTGAAGTGATGAGCCGTTTTGCCGTGAATCCGAAGTGGCTGATTTATTTGCCGCCGACGATGTCTCCCTCTGAGACCAGTCAAGCGAGAAGGATTGCTTGAGCATCCAGACGTAAGCGTTTTCCTATTATCTGCACGAGGGCGTTCCACAAGGTCGTCTGCGAACAGAAGCATATGGGATCTCGAGCCGTCGTCGTAGTCTGTCGCGACGCGGATGCGCGCTCGAAAGCGGTTTGGAATTTTGGAAGGAGAGACTCGGAGTCTGCTACACACGTACCGGACGGCGATTCTTTAACGATGCTGTCCTTGAATTCTGAGTTTCTAGATCGAGTCCGGCTGAGCCGCCGAGAGTGCAGGCATCTGGGAAGAGTTTGAATTCTGATTGGGTTTGTCTGGATTGTGAACTCATGCCCTGGTCCGCAAAGGCCCAGGAGTTTATTGCGCTCGCAATATGCGCCCACAGGCTCTGCGGCCAGCCGGACTACCGCTCGCGATTGCCGCGCTAACTGCTGTCTTCGGATAATCCTGTAGATTGCGGGTACTGGCAGAACAATTTCAGCTCCGCAAGGAGGCAGCAGGTCTCTATGTTGAAGCTTATCGGCGTTATTGCTGGACGGTGTAGTTCTCTCGCGGATCTGAAGCTCGCGCCATTCCACCTGCTTGCGAGTGAAGGCGAACGTGCACGCTGCGATAAGATCACATTTGGCACATGGAGACCCTGTCGAGTCAGCTGTTAGCCATTAGCTTTTAGCTCAAAAAACGGGCCGCCTTTCGGGCGGCTCGTTTCATTTTTTGGACGATTTCTTGTCTGCTGGTCTTGATCTAGAAGTTCACGACGGTGTACATCCGCGCGCCGTTTATTTCCTGCCGAAAACTTCCTTCAAGAGCGCCGTAGTTTGCGCGGCGGGGTTTTTGCGGATCTTCTTTTCTTCTTCGCCTAGTTCGTAGAACAAGCCATCCAGCGTCTTGCCCACTACGTAGTTGTCGAGGTCAAATTCTTTGGCGATGGTGCTGCCCCCTGGAGCGGTCTTGATGAAGTTGTCGTACTTCTGAACGACCCCTACCTTCTCCATTGATCCGTGAACAACGGGACTGAACGCAGTGGTCAGATCCGCGGAACTGCTGCGCTTGAAGTATTCCGTCGCGGCGGTGTCTCCGCCGGTCAGAATGTGCCGGGCGTCATCGAAACTCATTCTCTTGAGGGCCGCCAGGAAAATTTGCTTGGCCTGCGGTGTGGCCTGCTCTGCAGCGCGATTCATCCCCGTCTCGAGTTGGTCGACTGGCGCGCCCATGCCGAGCATCTTCATTCCTTTTCCTACCGTCTGCAGCTTGGGCGGTAGCGCGATGTGGATCGCCGCATTCTTCAGAAAGCCGTCCGGCCTCCCGGTCAGGGCGACAGCTTTTCCTGTGCTCACCTGCAGAGCTTGCTTCAATCCGGCAATGATCTTGTCATCGCTCAGGCCAGAGGTGTCGCGGTGCTGAAGCGACTCATCGGCCTTCTTGAGTATCTCGTCGAGCTGCGCGACGGCGGTTGCGGAGAGCGCCGAGGCTAGGAGCAAAGCCAGCAGAAATGAACGCATGAAATACCTCAGGGCTGAAGGAGCGATGATTTTATCAAGAGCGGCGAACCTGCCGGGCCGATCACCGACCAGGCCATCATTTCCACCTCAGGGACACGGAATGGACAAATTGGTGACAGAGTCGTGACAAGTGAGAACCCGCGTCCAGCCTAGCATTTGGGGGCTGGCGGGATCGAGATGATCCGGCCGCGGGCCCGTTTGCCGGGTGCCTTTCTGCCCCGACCGTTTCCATTCCAACGATAGTTAACTTAAGGAGAGATTCACATGCAGCGTTCCGTTCGCCGCTCAATCTTTACCGCTCTGAGCTGCGCCTTCGTGCTGGTGCTAGCCAGCGCAGCGTTAGCCCAGTCCTACACACTCACAAATCTCGTATCGAACCTGCCCGGCAAAGCCGCACACACGGATACGCTATTGGCGAATCCATGGGGCTTGGTTTATGCACCCGGCGGCGCCTTCTGGATCAGCGACGAAGCCGACGGCTGGTCGACGCTTTACGATGGAACCGGAACTCCGCAGAGTCTGCAGGTCATCGTGCCTTCTTCTTCGGGCACCGGCGCTGGAACCCCTACTGGCATCGTCTACAACGGTTCGACCGAATTCAAGATCCAGACTTGGACGTCGGTATTTCTCTTCGCGACCCTTGACGGTACCATCAGTGGTTGGTCGGGCTTTGAGCCGAGCACATCGTTGATCGCCGTTCGCCAGTCGGGCGCGGTGTACACCGGACTGGCCATCACCAGCAAAACTTCGGGGAACTTCCTGTTTGCCGCCGACGCCGCCAACAACAAGGTGGATGTGTACGACGGAAACTTCAACCTGGTGAAATCGTTTACCGACAGCGCCTTGCCGGTGGGATTTGCTCCCTTCGGAATCCAGGATATCTCGGGTCAGGTGTACGTGACATTCGCGCGGCAGAATGGCGGAACGGGCGGATTTATCGACATCTTCGGCGAAGATGGCACCTTCGTGAAACGCTTCACGCAAGGTGGACTTCTGAACCAGCCGTGGGGTATGGCGGTTGCTCCCAAGAATTTTGGAACGTTGAGCGGAGCGTTGCTGGTTTCGAACAACACCTCCACCGGCACCATCAACGGTTACAACCTGAAGACCGGCAAGCTCGTCGGCACGGTTACGAATCCGGCAGGGCAAGGCGATCGCGATCAACGGACTTTGGGGCATCGAGTTCGGTGGCGGATCGACGGCGAACGGCAAGACGAATCAGCTGTTCTTCACCGCCGGCCCCAACGACACCGATGGATACTTCGGAGTCATCAATCTGAAACACTAATAGGGGAAGAAGCGCGGGCCTCACGCATCAAGGCCGCCTGCGAGGGCGGCCTTCCGCTTTTTCAGGATATTTGCAGACGCATTCAGCGTGCAGTTGAGCTGAGACTGCTGTTAATGAAGATAAAATCTGCCCAGTCGCCGACTGCGCGACAAGGGAAGATCACCCGATCATGTGTTAAATTTAAGGATCGTGGGCGCGTAGCTCAGTTGGCAGAGCAATGCCCTTTTAAGGCATGGGTCGATGGTTCGAGTCCATCCGCGCTCACCACATAATCTCAGGTACGACTCCAGTTTCAGCATTTCCAACCAATGTTTTCCGAAGTGCATTTTCGGCACTGTGCCCAAAATGTGCCCACCGAGTCGAGAGATGGCAGCAAAAACCAGGTCTTCTGACGGATGACATCTGGCCGTCTTTTCCCTCTCTTTTTAGGAGTGCAATAAATGAGAGGGCTTTGTATAGGCTAATTGCGTGCCGAAGCGGCACAAATGTCGAAGTCGAAATGGAGATTGGTCGGCTCGGCGGCAAGTTGCACCGAATGGCTGTGATCTCTCGACTTATAGCGCAGCACGATTTCGTGGGGGCTGGAGGATAGATCTCGAATCATGTAATTTCCGCTCGCGTCAAAAACATTCTCGGCAGCTTTGCCGTCCAGTTGCATTTGAACGTCAGCCATTGCGATGCCGTTGCCACCGCAGGACACCTTGCCCGAAACGCTCCGCAAAGCGCGCACAAGAAACTCTACGTGACCGGGATGGTCTGGATCCACTTTCACACTCTGTTCGTGTACCTCATCGAGAGCGTACCCCGGAGGAAGAGAATTCAAATCAAGGCTGACGCTCCCCTCCGCAGCTCTCGCGAGGTGAAATACAAAAATGCCAGACTCCAAAGTTTCGGTGCTTCTGCCGTTTGCGCCAGAAAGATGAACGACAACTCCCTTAATCCCTCTTCCCGCGTCGCTTCTCACGCTTCCAAATAGTTGCGTGCTTCGCACTGCGATCCCGAAATTTGCGGTTGAGTTCTCTGATACCTGGACGTGGGGCAATGAGGTAAACACAAAGGCGCTGTCGGATTGATATTGCACTTCTACAACGTGCGTACCTGGCGGGACAGATCCAAAGGAGTACCAACCGCTTTGATTCGTGCGGGTACGACGAAACCCATCCAGAATGACAAGCGCCCCTTCAATTCCGCGATCGCCGGTCAGGTAAATACCGCTCCGCTCGCCGTCGAAATATACGAGACCGTGGATGAAACCACGCTCCTGCAAGCGAGTGATGATATCTGGCACATTTCCCAGTTGATGGTGAATGCCGAAGCTGACGGTCGGTACTCGAACCGTATTGCCGAGCAGTTCGGTTTTGAACAGAGAGGCGGCCAAGGTAAATTGGTTGTGTTTGACCTGACTCGAGAGACTCAAGCTATGGTTGACCGAAATGACATCGCCGCTCACGCGATTGTCGTCATCGATCCGGGACTCGAACCGAGCCACCAGGCGATTATGCGGCGCTGTCCACTGTAAGCTGCCGCCGGCATAGCGCCTTACTGGGCTTAGGTTGATGCTGTAGTCCTTGATGTAACCGCTTGCAATCAGGGCTGAATTCGTAGACAAAAACTGTTGAATGCTTTCTGGGCTTGTTACTAAAACTCCGGCACCCAGCAGAGCGTTCCTGAGCCAGAGTGGCAGGTTCGACAGAATGTACTCGAAGCTGGGAGCTTGGGTTTGACGACCACCATAGGCATTGAACGAAAACGACTTAACGGTGACACGCAGAGAGTCGGCTAACAACTGAGTCCCCGTGTTCGTTCCCCAGTTGCGACCCACTTGGTACTGGAAGGAGTTGCCGAAAGTGCTCCGCTCAAATGACAAGCCTAGTGGCACGGTCAAGGACCGGAGCGGAGCGCCGCCTGCCTGGGAAAATTCCGCGAATGCGAGCCCTGCAGAGGTCGTAAAGCTATGAAACCGCCACTGCACTCTATCACTGAGGTTACTGTTCCCGTCCTGATAGCCATCGAAGCGCCTTAGACTGCTTTTCGCACCCGACATTTCCATACTGAAGCGTTGGTTGAACGTATGGGACCAATCGCCATCTGCCTGCGTTCCACGTGGGGGAGCCGTTGAAAGACCGGCGAGATGCGCTGTGGTAGAACGCATTCGCAGGTCGAGATGGTCATGGTCTCCCGTGAGTTCGAGAAAGCTGCCGAAGCCAACGCCCCGGCCAAATGTTGTCTCCGCCTCGAAACGTAAGCGTGCCGGCGCTTCGAAACGGTAAAGCACAGAACCAACCGTGCCCGATTGACCGGAAAGATATCGCTTCGACGCGGCAATCCACTGGACATCAGTAGCCAGCGAACTCCGTTTGCTCAGCCACGCTCGATAACCTGCCACGATCATATGATCCGGATCATGATCAACCAGGTACTCTCGAAAATTCGTCAGGGAAGCTACGCCACCATGGAAGAACCAATTCTTCGTTTCGACGTGGAGACCCCGAACCTTCGTATATCCGACCGTCGTAGGCGCTTCTGGTACGTACCCATCGAAGAGAGTAATCGTAGAGGAGGGTCCCTTGAACTCTACTGACGCACGGGGAAAAACCGTGCGGCGATCCAACGGCGAGTAAGCATATCCGTTAGCGACAGCGAACGATATTGACGTGCTGTGATTCCCCACTGTGCGTGCCAAGTCGACGGAGGTTTCCAGTTCTTCGCGATCCGAAGAATAGTAGGTGGACAGGCTTCCGGACTCGTGAATCCCCAGCGCAGAGAGCCGAGCTACTTTCATTCTGTCGAGCTGTGCTTGACTCGCCGAGACGATGACTTCGGAACCGTGGGTCTCGTCGCCCGCGACTATGAACAGTTTCGTTGAGCAAGGGCGCACACCGACGACCACGACGTAATCCCCTTCGACCTGCGCTTCGGCGCAGTCAGGATCAAGAGTATAAGCAGCCGTTGCACCTTCTCCGTTTACCGCAATTCGTGCTCGAGCCAATACTCGAACGGTCTGGGCCTGAACCGCGATACAAATACAACAGAGCGCGATGCAATAGAGTGCTTTCATGGAATTGAAAGCGCAGTCGACTTGGTCACAGTTCTCCCAGCGTATTCAAGGGAACAGAGCACGCGATACTGGCCAGATGAGAGCGCCCTGGCGTATTCGGCGCGGAGCACGTTGTGCTCACCGGGTAGAAGTCTCTTCTGATCGAAGGCGGCCTTGCCGATCATTTGGCCGGTTGCATCGAGGATTACTGCCACGCCGCGGACATTCGCTGGCTCAGGGCCAGAATTAGCCAATTCTTCCGTTATTACAGTGTTAGCGATGGCGGTCTGTTGACTTACTTGAGGTGTCGACACTTGCAGATCGACGTCGTCGGTAGTCGAGAAATCAACGACAACGCCCAGGTTCAGCCGAATCTTTGGACCTGGATTTTCCTGGACCGGCAGGCCGCGAAAAAACACCGCTACTGCCCGAAGCGCTGTCCGGCTTGGTAGCACGAACGTGACCGGAACGGTTTGCTGCTCACCCGCCTTGAGTTCGAAATGCTTCACTGAAACTGTCGCCATTGACGCCAGACTCATCGCGTCTTCTTCGGCGGGAATGAACACTCGGTTCCCGTTTTCCACCCGCACGTCTGAGACGTCTACGTCAAATTCGTAGACCGAGTCCGTGAGGTTCAGAACCCTGAAGGTTTGCGTGGTTGCATTTCCGGCGGGTCCTTTCAGGCTCAGAGCTGCGGGAGAGACCGTGATTTGTCCACAGTAAGCCAGAGGCGCCGCGGCACACATTGAGATCAATAGTGCTGAGATTATTCGTTTCAAGGTCATTGAGGTGTCCCAGATCGCCTCGGAATTGTTATCGGATTGAAAGGAAGAGCGCCGCGAGCGACGCTCTTCCATTCGGCCTTTTCGAGCTGCAGATCTTAGTTACTCACGGCGGTGAAGTTGATCGTGTTGTCGATCGCAGCCGCTGCAGCAGAGTCAGCAAGAACGATGTCCCAGCTATAGCTTCCGGTCGAAGCGTAGGTTCCGGTGCTTGTCAAAGTCGTAGCCGCTGAATCAGAGAGGGTGGACCCATTGAGCTTCCACGCCACGCCGCTGGCTGGTGCGGAGCCCAGTTGTGCGGTCAGAGTGTAATCCGTGCTGGTGAGATTGGCTTTGACAACTTGCAGTCCCACGGTGGACGACAGAGTCCAATTACTGGCTCCCCGTGCGAGGGTGAACCCAGTAGGCGCCGACCCGTACTTGGAAATGCTTCCCAAATCGCTCGACGCGGCTGCGGTGCCGGTGCCTGAGGTTGTGCCACCAGCGCTCTCGACTGTGAGCGAAATCGAGCTATCAATCGTTCCAGTGACTGTTAACGTTCCGCTGGAGGTTCCAGCGAACGCATTCATCGAAAGAACTGCCAAGACTGCAACAACCGTCAAAATCGATTTACGATTCACTCTTATATCTCCTTGGGGTGACTTGCTTAGAATCACCTTTCAAGTGCAAGCAACGTGCCATGCGCGGACTTTCCTGTTTTGGGGCCAATCTCTTGGTTTTGTGGGTTGATGTCGCCGCTTCTCTAGAACGTGAGGATCGAATATGTCCACGCTGCGGACACTATTCCGAGATTTGGACGCCAAGTCTGGAGACGGAAAGCAGCAAATGTGGAGCTTGGAGCCTTCCGGAGGGATGCGCGAGTTGCTGAACGAGTCCGCTTATCCGGCAATGGTGGGGCCTTCGTTTTTGGACGACTCAACTTCACGCGGTGGGCCGCACGTAGATAAGGTTGTGTCGTGACTTGCGTCGGCGGACGGGAAGCGCTGGAAACTCATTCGGCTGTCCTAGGTCCTGACTGTGCCGGGTTTTGTGCCTACCATCCCCATGGAAGAGCGGCACAGCGCCGCTTTCAGCAACAAGAATCCATCGGCTCCCTCCTGCTGCGTCTCCCCGATCGCGGAGTTCAACCGTTAGCCCTGTACGCGGGCCTTCGTTGGGCTGATTTACCCACGCAGCGTTGCCACCTGATGGGGTGATCGCACTGAGTGACGACCCGCCTGGATGTTCTGGAACAAACCGCTGTGGCAATGTTCTGCCGTTTTGCTAGAATCCCGCCGTTGCCCCACTCGAACCGATGCCGTTCTGATCATGAACTCCGGAACCGCGAACTCGTCGAGGACCGAGCCGCCAGACCTGGCAACTCAGCGGTCCACCGCCTTAAAGCGCCAGCTACGCGGAGACCTCGACAATATTGTGCTGAAGGCTTTGCGCAAGGAGCCAGTCCGCCGCTACCTCTCAGTCGAACAACTTGCAGAAGATATCCGGCGGCATCTGGAAGATCGCCCGGTGAGGGCGACGCCCGATTCCACTTCCTACCGTGTCCGCAAATTTGCAAAACGAAATAAGGCGGGAGTGGCGGCCACTGCGCTGGTAGCTCTCGCGGTAACGGGGGGAGTCGCAGCGACATGGTGGGAGGCTCGGGTCGCAATCAAGGAACAAGAGCGCGCGGAACGCAGGTTCAATGATGTTCGTAAGCTGGCCAACTCTTTTTTGTTCGAGTTTGACGAAGCGATTAAGAACCTTCCCGGATCTACCCCTGCACGCTCGCTGGTGGTGAAGCGCGCTCTTGAATACCTGGACGGACTTGCAGTAGAAGCGCGCGGCGATCTTTCCCTTCAGATGGATATCGCTACCGCATACCAAAAGGTCGCCGAGGTGCAAGGCGATCCCATGTATCCGAATTTGGGAGACTCCGCAGGTGCGTTGCAAAGTTCCAGGAAGGCGCTGGCGATACTGGAATCCCTCGCTCGCGCGGAACCGGCAAATCAACAGATTCGTTTAGATCTCGCGTCCGCTCACCAGCAGATCAGCGATGTACTCAACTTTTCAGGGGACACCGCGGGAGCAGTCGCCCAGTCCGGGGAAGCACTGAAGATCTTCGAAGCACTACCGGCAGATTTCGCCAGCGATACAAAGGTTCAAACTGAAAGAGTCATTCAGACTTATCACTATGCAAACTTGTTGAAACTAACCGGCGTTCTGGATCAGTCAACGGCCGAGTACCGGAAGGCGGTGGAATTAAGCGAGGCACTGATCGCGGCCAATCCAGCAGATTCGGAACGCAAGGTTCATCTTGCGACAAGTCTGGATGGCCTCGGCAGCCTTCTTCAAGAAAGAGGAGACACGGCGGGTGCAGTCGAGAATCGCCGCCGAGGGTTGATCATTCGCGAAGAGCTAGTCGGCCTTGATCCCAACAACGCGCATTATCTCCGCCAGTTGGCATTTTCGCATCACAACGTTGGGCTGTCGCTAGTAGCGGCTGGTGACCTCGCTTCCGCGTTAGTGCACTTTAAACAAGAACTGAATCTGTTTGAAAAACTCAGTACTGCCGATCGAAGAGACGTTCAGGGCAGAAGGAACCGGTCTCTGGCGCACAAGCAGATCGGGGATGTTTTGATGCGCACGCACGATTTCCGTGGGGCGTTGGCGCAATACCGTACTGCTCTGCAGATCGATCGCGATCTAACTTCGGTTGATCCCGGCAACACGCAGGCAATTTTGGACCTATCGTTCAGCGAGGGCAAAGTCGGATCCGCACTTGGAAAACTAGGTCAAACTAAAGAGGCGTTGGCAATTCTGCAGAGCGGAGTGGCGAGGCAGGAATCTTTGAAAGCCAAGGATCCCAGTCACATTCTTCTCTACAATCACCTGGCGAACACCTACACGCTCATTGCCAATTGCCTGCTGGATAGCTCGCAGACAAAGGCGGCGGTTGAATATTACCGAAAGGCGGTTGCCGCGCGTCTCACCTTGTCGGAGAAGAGTCCCGCTAGCGGCGCAAACCGAAGCGCACTTGCGGAGTGTTATACGAATCTCGCCAGAGCCCTCGCATCCAGCGACCAGGGAGATGCGCTGAAGCAGTACAGTAACGCGGCCGAACTCCTCGAGAACCTAGTCGTTTCTGACGCAAGCAACTCACAGCCCCGCATCGCTCTCGCGGATGCTCTTACCAATGCCGCCCGGCTCTATGTCCGCATGGCCGCACCAACCGCGGAGCCTTCGATACGCATTCGGAATTGGACGAGGGCAAGATCGCTTTACCAGCGCAGCCAGCAGTTATGGTTGGAATTGGGCAAAGCCGACAAAATCCCGCATGGGCGTAGCGGCGCCGTTCGGGAAGTGAGCAGCGAACTGGTTATTTGCGATGACTCCCTTGCGAAGCTGCAGGGGCTCATTGACACCGGCATTCCCAAGAAGTTCTGATATTCGCCAGCCAACGCCGCATCCATCAGGCGAGTCTTGCACCCGCACCTCTAAGTACCGTTGAATCCCTCCCAACTCGCAGACAGGGCTGTTAGCTGCGACCGGTTGTAGGCCAAGCGGCCAATCTCGATTTGGTGATTTTGATCACAAACAGCCGTGATGCCTGCCATTTGCCCTCAGCACTCGTTGAAGCAAGATGAGCTTGGAGAACGGGGCGATGGGCTCGATTGCCAAGTCGTCCACAACTCCGGAGGATGCGATGGCCCCGATTGAGGTTCATGAGCCAGAGGTAAAACAAATCAAAGAGGTAAGCCGTCTGGCGGCGACGCCTGCACGCAACGCAGACACCGAAGTTTTCACGCCCAGGCCGATGTTCGCCGACAGCCTGCTCGAGTTTGGTCCGCAGCGAAAGCGTAAGGCGCTGGCGACTACAACTTCCTTCCTGGTGAACATTCTGGCGATCTCCTTCATGTTGGCGATTCCGCTGATGTTCACCGACGAGCTGCCGAAAGCTCAGTTGCTGACTTTTCTGATTGCTCCCCCTCCTCCCCCGCCGCCTCCTCCTCCGGCAGCGGCTGAGGTGCAGAAAGTTGTTCACCAGATCCAAACGGACATGTTGAATAACGGGGAACTCCGTACGCCGACGAAGATTCCCACCAAAGTGCAGATGATCAAGGAAGACGAGGCGCCACCGCCGATGGCCGCGACGGGCGGAGTCGTGGGAGGCGTTCCGGGTGGGATTCCGGGCGGCCAGATGGGTGGAGTGATTGGCGGGATCGTGAATGCGACGTCGAATCTGGCCATCGTGCCCAAGTTCGTACCGGTCGTTCCGCAGCGCATCCGCATCTCCCAGGGAGTCACCAAGGGGTTGCTGATTCATAAAGAAGAGCCTACGTACCCCACGCTGGCGCGCGCCGCCCGCGTGCAGGGCGAAGTCGTGTTGAGCGCGGTCATCAGCGTTAGTGGCCAGATTGAAAACTTGCAACTGATCAGCGGCCACCCGATGCTGGTCCCAAATGCGCTCGCGGCGGTGAAGTTGTGGCGCTACAAGCCATATCTGTTGAATGGAACACCGGTTGAGGTGGAGACCACCATTACCGTGATCTTCTCCTTATCGCAGTAGGGGGTGGGGCGCTCCAAGAGCGCAGGAGTCTAAACATGGCTGCTGAATATACCTATCGCGTTTCGGCCTGGTGGACCTCGGGCCGCACGGGTCTCGCGAAATGCGAGTCCTCCCCCAACACAATTCATTTTTCCGAGGCGGCAGAAATGGGAGGGCTGGAAGGCCGTTGGACTCCCGAGCAACTCCTGCTCTGCTCCCTCGCGGGCTCTTTCACTACTACGTTCCACGACGTAGCGAAGAATGCGAAGTTCGAATTCACCGATCTGGAAGTCGAGATCGAGGGATTGGTTCGCCGCAGCCGGACTGCAGGAACTTCGTTCAATGAAATTTTGATTCGTCCCCGCTTGACCGTGCACTCCGACGAAATGCGCGAGGCAGGGTTGGCGCTGCTTCGGCGAGCAAAGTCGGTGTGCCTGATTTCCCGCGCGATCACCGTCCCGCAAACGCTTGAGCCGTCGGTCGAAGCCGTAAAGATGCCGGTCGAGGGTTGGAGCAGTCAGGACGAAGCCGTAAAGGTAGGCGTGTAGAAGCCTCGCTGTGCGGTAGGGGAGATGCGTATGATGTTTTCGTACAGGTTGGTGCGTCTGATCGAGTCGCACGCCGATGCGCTTGCGGCGGGACTCGAAGAGAGAGCTCAGGAAAACCCGCAAGTCAGCCATTTTCGCCATATTCCTACGCATGAACTTAGAGAGCGCGTGTACGAGATCTACCGGCACCTGGGCGAGTGGCTGCTGGGCAAGAATGAGCTGGACATTGAGCAACGCTACCGCGAGATTGGATTTCGCCGCGCGCAAGCAGGGAGTGCCGCTGAGCGAGGTGATTCAGGCAATCGTCCTCACCAAAGAGAACCTCTGGGAGTTCCTGAAGAGCGGCCCGGTGATGGACCGCGCAGTAGAAATTATGGGGGAGTTGGAGCTCCTGCAAATGCTGGAAATGTTTTTTGATCGGGCGATTTACTATGCCGCTGTGGGGTACGAAGACGAGGTTGGCCAGACGCTTCGGGACGGAGCGCTGCGAGCTAGCTAAGGGGAGCGGACAAAGATGTCGATGTCGTGGGAGACGGAATATAAAAAGAGGCTGAAGACTGCGGACGAGGCGCTGGGGTGCGTAAGGTCCGGCATGCGCGTCTACATACAGCCGGGATGTGCCGAGCCGGAAACGCTGGTCGAGGCGTTGATGCGCCGCGCTCCCGAACTCTTCAACGTAGAAATCGTTCACATGATGACAATGGGCTGCGCGCCCTATGTCGCGCCTGAGATGGCCGGGCACTTCCGCCACAACGCGATGTTCATCGGGGGAAACGTGCGCGAAGCCATCAACGACGGCCGCGCAGATTACACTCCGATTTATCTTAGTGAGATCGAGGGATTGTTCGAAAGCGGCGAGATGCCGATCGATGTCGCGCTCATTGAAGTTTCTCCGCCCGACTCGCACGGCTTCTGCAGCTTCGGCATCGGCGTCGATACCACGTTGACGGCGGCCAAGGTTGCCAAGCACGTGGTCGCGCAGATCAACGTCAACATGCCGCGCACTTATGGCGACAGCTTTATCCATCTTCACGATATCGATTCCATCGTCGAGTCATCGCGGCCGCTGTGTGCGCTCAAGAAGCCGGTGGTCAGTGAACTCCAGGTCGCGATTGCCCGCAACGTAGCGGGGCTCATCGAAGACGGATCGGTTCTGCAAACCGGCATAGGTGGAATTCCCGACGCCGTGTTGCCGATGCTGATGGACCGCAAGGATCTGGGCGTGCACAGCGAGTTGGTTTCCGATGGAGTGATCCCGCTGATCGAGGCAGGAGTAATCACAGGGGCGCGGAAGAATTTCAAGCCGCGCAAGATCATCCTGGGCTTCGCCCTGGGAACGAAGGATCTCTTCGATTTTCTCGACGAAAATCCAATCTTCGAATTCCATCCCACGGCCTATACGAACGATCCGGGACTGATCGCCCGCAACGACAAGATGGTGGCCATCAACTCGGCGTTGCAGGTCGACCTCACTGGACAGGTCTGCTCCGATTCGATCGGCAACCAGTTCTATAGCGGCATTGGCGGCCAGGTGGATTTTCTCCGCGGAGCCTCGCGCTCGAAGGGCGGAAAGCCGATCATTGCGATTTCATCGACTGCGAAAAGCGGAGCCATTTCGCGGATCGTTCCTATGCTGGCTCCTGGGGCGGGAGTGGTTACTTCGCGCGGCCTCGTGCGCTATGTGGTCACGGAGTACGGAGTTGCGTACCTTCACGGAAAGACGATTCGCGATCGAGCCAAGTCGCTGATCGAGATCGCCCATCCGAAATTCCGCGCCGAACTTTACGAGTACTGCGAAAAAACGAAGTGGTGGCAGAAGCCCGCGGCGACAGACATCGTGTACCCGGGATAGGGCAAGAGGGTTGAGCGAATAGAGGTGAGGCCATGGCGGGTGCGGCGCGCGGCAAAATCTCCATCAGTATCGATGAGTGCAAGGGCTGTGGGTTGTGTGTTGAGTCGTGTCCTCCGAAGTGCCTCGATCTGGCTCCCGAACTGAGCCACTATGGCGTGCACTCCGCGCGCTATTCCGGTCATGACTGCACCGGATGTGGCATCTGTTTCTACTGCTGCCCCGAGCCGGGAGCAATCACGATCTTCCGTCTCGCGAAGCCTCAAAAAAATCTTGCCACGCAGCCAGGAGCCGAACATGCGCCAGCTCTGTAAGGGAAACGTCGCCGTCATTAAGGGCGCACTACTCGCTGGATGCCGCGCCTATTACGGATATCCCATCACTCCTGCAAGCGAAGTCGCCGAAGCGGCCGCTCTTTACTTTCCGGAAGTCGGGGGAACATTCATCCAGGCGGAAAGCGAAACCGCGTCCATCAACATGGTTTACGGCGCCGCTGCCGCTGGTGAACGAGTGATGACAGCATCGTCCGGCCCCGGGCTCAGCCTGATGCAGGAAGGCATCTCCTACCTCGCGGGGGCGGAACTCCCGTGCGTGATCGTCGATGTCATGCGCGCCGGACCGGGACTGGGCAACATCGCTCCTGAACAGAGTGATTACTTTGCCATGGTCAAAGGCGGAGGTCACGGCAACTACCGCAACCTCGTCGTCGCACCGGCGTCGGTGCAAGAGATGGCTGAGCTGACCGTGCTCGCCTTCGAACTCGCGGACAACTACCGAAATCCTGCGATCGTGCTCACCGACGGCTTCGTCGGACAGATGATGGAGCCGCTCGATCTGGAATACCGCGAGATCGTCCCGCCCCAGAAACCCTGGGCAGTGAAGGGGACGGCGGGCACGCGTCGCAACTTGGTGAGTTCGATCTACCTGGAGTCCGACGATCTGGAAGAGCACCAGCGGCGGATGGAAGCGAAATACATCCGCGCGCAAGAACGCGAAACGCGCTGGGAGGAGTATCGCACCGACGATGCGGAACTGATCGTGGTCGGCTACGGAATTGTCTCGCGTCTGCTGCGCTCGGCGGTGGACGAGGCCCGGAAGCAGGGAATCAAGGTCGGGCTCTTCCGTCCAATCTCGTTGTGGCCGTTTCCGTCGAAGGCTCTTCTGGCTACCGCGCTGCGCGCTGAGAAAATCCTCACCGTCGAACTGAGTAATGGACAGATGGTGGAAGACGTCCGCTTGAGCCTGAATGGGCAGCGTCAAGTCGAATTCTACGGCCGGGTGGGCGGCAACGTGCCGAGTGTGGAAGAACTGCTGGAGAAGATCGAAGAGCAGGCAGCGGTATCGGCGTAAACATGTAGCTCCGGACGCATCCGTCAGAGGCGCCTTGGTTCTGAGAACGGCAGCCGGACGAAATGCGTCCGGCACCACACGAGCTGAGGCGGTTCGAGAGAGCCTTGCTTTAGGTTAAGGGACTAAGGGGGCGATTGTGGAGCAAGAGGACACCGTGGTCACAGAAATAGAGTCCACTGAGCAATACGAGATTGCGCACCAAAAATCCGACGCCTTCTATTCCGAGTACGAACGCAAATCTGACCTGAAGAACCAGACGCACTACTGTCCCGGTTGCGGCCATGGCGTTGCGCACAAACTTATAGCCGAGGCCCTTGAAGATCTCAAGATCAAGGACGAAACGATCCTCGTAAGCCCTGTCGGCTGCTCCGTCTTTGCCTACTACTATTTCGACGTCGGCAACGTGCAGGTGGCCCATGGACGAGCGCCTGCAGCTGCCACTGCGCTGAAGCGCGCTTGTCCGGACAAGATGGTGATCGCGTACCAGGGAGACGGCGACCTTGCCGCCATCGGCACCGCCGAGATCGTGCATGCCGCCAATCGCGGAGAGAAAATCAGCGTCTTTTTCGTCAACAATGCAATTTACGGAATGACTGGCGGGCAGATGGCTCCCACCACGCTGGTTGGGCAGCGCAGCACCACTTCGCCCTGGGGACGGCGTCCGACGAACGAAGGCTTCCCGCTGCACATGGCCGAGATGCTGGCCACGCTCGAAGCCCCGGCGTACATCGAACGCGTCGCGCTCTCCGACAACAAGAACATCATGAAGGCGCGGAGGGCGGTGCGCAAAGCGCTCGAACTGCAACGCGACGGAGCAGGCTTTACCTTCGTCGAGATCCTCTCGCCGTGCCCGACGATCTGGGGCAAGGATCCGGTGGAAGCGCGAAAATGGGTTGCTGAAACGATGATCCCGAACTTTCCGCTCGCGGTTTTTCGTGACCGTAAAATTGACGTGCCCAACAACATCGTTCCGCCCCACAAGACCGTTGCCGAAATCGTTGAGGGAGAGCGCAAGGCTGCGCGCGAAGCGATGGTGCCGGGACGCTCCCACCGCTTCAGGCATCTAGGAATTAAAGTTGCGGGCTTCGGAGGCCAAGGCGTGCTCCTGCTTGGGCAACTCCTGGCGGAAATGGGAATGCGCGAAGGACTCGAAGTCAGCTGGCTTCCGTCCTACGGCCCGGAGATGCGCTCCGGCAGTGCTCACTGCCATATCTGCTTGTCGAAGGAGCGTATCGGATCCCCGGTTCTGTCGCGGCCTGACGTTCTGATTGCGATGAATGAAATTTCGCTGCGCAAGTTTGCGGCGCAGGTCGCGCCGGGCGGAACAATCATCTACGGTCGCGATCAACTGCCCGAGGATCTCTCGATTCCGCAGGCGCAGGTCGTCTGTATTCCGGCATCAGAAATCGCCGACAAGCTAGGCTCGGCCAAGATCGCCAACGTGATCATGATGGGCGCGCTGCTCGAAGAAACGGAGTGCCTGTCTGCCGCAACCGCGATGAAAGTTCTGGAGGCAAAAGTAAAGAACACCGCGCTTCTCGAACTCGATCGCCAAGCTCTCGAAGCGGGCCGCCTCTACATCGATCACACGGTGGCGATCGGAGCGGTCACGCAAGCCGACGGCTTCGGTCAGTAATTCTCAGTCCGTATCCGTTGTAGGGTGCACAACAGTCATTGCGCTTTGACAGCGACTTTCTGATTCCACGGCGCGACGCTCTCCTCATACTCCATGGGATCGCCGAAACCTTCAGTCTGCACGCCGAGCTGGCGCAACGCGTCCAGGGCCATCAACCGGCGATGCGCATTGAAGGTCATGATATGAGCGAAGACGCCGCCGAAAGTGAAGGTCTCAGCCGGTTCGCACAAAGCGTCGACGAATGTGTCGTCCCACGCGGAGCGATTTCGGACGTCCTTCAAAATACGATGCAGCTCAGCGTCGGTCTTCTCGAGCCTCGCGAGCATCGCCTGCGGCGAGCGCTGTGATGCGGGCGGCCCATTCATATCCATGTCGGTTCCAGCAAGCGCAGCCGTCCAAACTTCCTTCGTGAAAATAATGTTTTCGAGAAGCTGCCTGAGAGTCTTGTTGGACTCCCGCCAGGGCAGCAGCTCGACGACGGTAGGCAGGGGCTGATCCAATTGCCCGTCGGTCAGCTTGCTTGCGTATTCCAGCAAGCGACGCATGTGCCATGAGTCGTTGCCCGCAAAGCGATCGAATAAATCCATATCGGTTTCTCCTTTTGTTGATGAATTTGTGGTGAATGAACCTGGGGCAAAAAAGTGAATGTTGTTGGACGCCGGCAAATGAAAGTGCGGATCTCGCATGCGCCGGTAGCGGCTGGGAGAAATTAGAAACGCTTTTCGGAAAGCCCGCGTGAACGCCTCCAGCGAACCGTAGTTGGCATCGAGGGCGACGTCCGTGACCGACATTCCGGTATGCGCCAATTGATAGGCGGCTCTTTCCAGCAAGAATCGCCGTCGCATCGCCGCCGGAGTTTCTTCGACCACGTTACGGAACAGCCTGTGGAACTGCGTGCGGCTCTGATACGCCTGCCGCGCCAGATCTTTGGTCTTAGCCTGCGTGTCCAGGGAGTTCGCAACGATGGCAGAGAGGCGGTCTGCCGCGCCCTGACCATCCTCTTTATTCATGCGTCCCATTCCTCATCCCGAACGAAATCATAGACAAGAATGACGCTTCGCGCCTGATCTTGCGTACCGAACTACATATCGCATAAACCGACGCGGATGCTTTCAGTTTCTAAGGTTCGCGGTCGGCATCTTCCACTTGCAGTAGGTATTTTCAGACCAGTGTGATCCAAATCACAAAAGCCCGTGACAGAGGGCATACCTCCCAGTCGCCTCGCGGGTTCATCCTGAACCGTAAGCGATGGAGGTGTCTTATGGCACTCGTCGAAGCTACAGTGGGGAATCTTGCAATCGCGGGTAACGAGAGAGATGTCCGCTCTTCCTCCATACGAGTCAAAAACGTCTTGCTGGCAACCGATTTCTCGGCGGCCTCTGAAGCCGCACTGCCCTACGCGGCCGCTGTATGCCGGCATTTTCACAGTACCTTGCATCTCGCCCATGTTCTTTCCGACGCTGGCCTGCTGATGATGAGTGGCGGAGTGGATTACGTCAGCATGGGCACGATCTTCGAGGATGCGCACTCCGAGGCAAAAGAAAAACTTGGAGAACTTTCGATCCGTCTCGCAGGAATTCCGACCCGTACTTACGTTCGGCACGGACAGGTCTGGAAGAACCTCGAAGGCATTCTCGAGGACAACGACATCGATCTGATCGTGCTGGGGACCCACGGCCGCTCCGGGTTGGGCAAATTATTGCTGGGCTCCGTGGCAGAGAGTATTTTGCGCCACGCATTCTGTCCGGTGCTGACGATCGGCCCGAAGGTTTCCGGTCGGGCGCGCCTGCCGGCATTCTGCGGCACACGCCGCGACGTGGCGCCGCTCGAACTGGAACTGCACCAGATTGTCTTTGCGACCAACTTTTCCAACAGTGCGGACCGTGCCGCGCAAGAAGCGGTGTCCCTGGCTGAGGAGTTTCAATCGCGTCTTACGCTAATGCACGTAGTTGAGGACTACACGTTGCTGAATCGAAGTCCGCGACCAATGGCCGACGTGGAAAGAAATCGCTTGCGGGCGTTGGTCCCACGGACCGACGGTCTGCAACATCTTCCGGAAACCATCGTTGAGTTCGGAGCGCCGGCGCCTGAGATTCTGAAGGTTGCGGACGAGCGCGAAGCGGACATGATTATCCTGGGCGCGCGCCCTTCGGCGGAGGTGGGATCGACGCACCTTCCGTGGTCAGCGGCGCACGACGTGATTACTGCGGCGCATTGTCCGGTACTGACGATCCGCGAGTACGAAGGCGAGAGAAATAAATATTAAGTGCAGCAGAGACAAGTGCAGTCGGAAGTTCGCATATGATGCTTGGACCAAAACGGACAGCGGCGCAATAATAATGCGGTGTAAGTTCGTTACAACTGCAACTCGCGCGGACTAGAATTATTCGTTCCGAGTCATTAAACATTGATCATTCGAGCTAGTTATTCTCAGGTGGCAAGGAAGTTATGCCTTCATACGTTGCCAAACCTACTCCTCCCGATCAGGACAAACGATGGAAGTTGGTCGACGCCACGATACGGCGCCAGGGGCAGCATTCGCGTGGCCTGATTGAAACGTTGCACACGGTGCAAGAAGCCTTCGGCTATCTTGACGAAAAGGCTCTACGCTACGTGGCAATGTCGCTGCGCGTGCCTCTGAGCCGTGCTTACGGCGTTGCCACGTTCTATCACTTTTTTACCCTGAAGCCCGCGGGCGAGCACACCTGCGTGATTTGCATGGGCACGGCGTGCTACATCAAGGGCGCGCCGCAGTTGCTCGACGCCGTGAACCGCGACCTGGGCATTGCGCCGGGAGAAACCACGGGCGACAAGAAGGTTTCCTTGCTGACGGCCCGTTGTCTGGGCTCGTGCGGACTCGCTCCGGCAGTGGTTTATGACCAGGAGGTTGCGGGTAAGGTAGGAACCGCCGCTATCCGGGAGCACTTGAGGAAGTGGACAAACGCATGACGCCTGAAGAACTCGAACAGATTGCCGAAAACGAAAGATCCACGCAAAGCAAGTTCACGCAGCGCGTGAACGTTTGCGTGGCCGCGGGATGTTTGTCCTGCCAAAGCCAGTCGGTGAAAGATGCCCTCGACCAGGAGGTCGCCAGTCGCGGCACCAAGGATCATTGCCAGATCAAGGGCGTGGGTTGCATGGGTTTGTGCTCCGAGGGCCCACTGATCTCGACCAGCACGGGCGTTCTGTACAAAAAGGTGGAAGCAACGGATGGCCCGGCGATCCTCGACAGCCTGGAGGGCGAGCCGGTGTCGCGTCTGGTCTGTCCCACGGACGTTCCGTTTTTCCAGCGGCAGAAGAAAATCGTTCTGGAGAATTCCGGCGTCGTCGATCCAGACAGGATCGAAGACTACATCGCGTCGAACGGTTACACCGCACTCCTCAAGGCCTTGACCGAGATGCAGTCGCGCGAGGTCATCGACGAGGTGACCAAGAGCGGCCTGCGCGGTCGCGGCGGAGCTGGATATCCCACCGGATTGAAGTGGAGCACGGTTTCAAAATCGGTGGGCACGCAAAAGTATGTGATCTGCAACGCGGACGAGGGCGACCCGGGCGCGTTCATGGATCGCAGCGTTCTCGAGAGCGATCCCCATCGAGTGCTCGAAGGCATGCTGATCGCCGGATATGCCGTGGGAGCGTCGGAAGCCTATATTTACGTGCGCGCCGAGTATCCGCTAGCGATCAAGCGACTGCGCAACGCCATCCGGCAGGCGGAGCGCGCCGGACTGCTCGGCTCGAATATTTGCGGCACGCGCTTCAGCTTCCGCATTGACCTGCGGCTGGGGGCGGGAGCATTCGTCTGTGGCGAAGAGACTGCGCTTATCGCCTCGGTGGAAGGGAAGCGCGGCACGCCGCGTCCGCGGCCTCCGTATCCGGCCATGGAAGGACTCTTCGGCCAGCCGACACTCATCAACAACGTCGAGACCTTCGCCAACATCGCTCCCATTATTCGCAACGGCGGCGAGTGGTATGCCGGCATCGGCACGGAGAAAAGTAAGGGGACCAAGGTCTTTGCCCTTGCCGGACGCGTAGAAAATACGGGACTGGTCGAAGTTCCGATGGGAATTTCCCTGCGCGAAATGGTCTTTGACATTGGCGGAGGCATCCCGGAAGGCCGCAAGTTCAAAGCGGTGCAGACCGGAGGGCCTTCGGGCGGATGCCTGCCTTCCGAGTGCCTTGATATGCCGGTGGATTACGAATCGCTGGCCAAGGCAGGATCCATCATGGGTTCTGGCGGAATGATCGTCATGGACGAAACCTCGTGCATGGTCGATGTCGCGAAATACTTCATGGATTTCTGCATGACGGAGTCGTGCGGCAAATGCATTCCGTGCCGCGTCGGCACGTATCAGATGCACCGCATCCTCACCGCCATCGGAAACATGGAGGCAACGCCGCAGGATTTGAAAATGCTAGAGGAACTGTGCGACCTGCTCAAACACACGAGTTTATGCGGGCTGGGGCAGTCGGCCCCCAATCCTGTCGTCAGCACGCTGCGCTCGTTTGGCGAGGAGTATCGCGCGCATATTGAAGATCACAAGTGTCCCGCCGGTGTATGCGGGGCGCAGCCCGTCGGAGAAACCGCATGAGCCCCGCACCGGTAGTGAAGACGCTAAAGATCGATGGCCGCGACCTGAGCGGGCGCCAGGAAGAAACCATTCTCGACGTGGCGCGACAGAATGGCATCTTCATCCCGCGGCTTTGCGAGATGGATGGCCTGACCGATGTTGGCGCCTGCCGCATGTGCCTGGTTGAAATCAAGGGACAGAACAAGCTGCTTCCGGCCTGCGTTACCGGGGTAGAAGAAGGCATGGAAGTCACCACCGATTCCGAGCGCCTGCAGAATTACCGGCGGATGATTCTCGAATTGCTTTTTACCGAGCGCAATCACGTCTGCTCGGTGTGCGTCTCGAACGGGCACTGCGAGATGCAGATGCTCGGCCAGCGCCTGGGCATCACGCACGTTCATTTTCCTTATCGTTATCCCAAGGAAGAAGTGGACGCGTCGCACGACCGTTTCGTCATCGATCACAACCGCTGCATCCTCTGCACCCGTTGCGTGCGGGTTTGCGACGAGATCGAAGGCGCCCACACCTGGGACATCATGGGCCGGGGCATCGACGCCAAGGTGATCACGGACTTGAATGAACCTTGGGGATCGTCGGATACCTGTACCAGTTGCGGCAAGTGCGTGCATGTCTGTCCGACGGGAGCACTCTTCGAAAAAGGACGCTCGGTGGCGGAGATGATGAAGCGGCGCCAGTTCTTGCCGTATCTGACGATGATGCGGGAAGAAAATGAATGACGGTTTGACCCGCACGCATTCGTCCCGGGCAAGAGCGGTGCGCAAGCGCGACGGACGTTGATTAATCGTGGAAGAGCGGCGCTTTAGCGCCGCGTAACCGAAGGGAAAGGAAATGGGGCTTTAGCCCCCGCTTTAAATGAGTAAGAAACGAATTGCGACTGTATGGCTCGACGGATGCTCCGGCTGCCACATGTCTTTCCTCGACATGGACGAGCGTCTGCTCACGATCGCGGGTGCGGCCGAACTGGTGTACAGCCCGCTTGTCGACGCGAAAGTTTTCCCTGAGAATGTCGATGTTGCCCTGGTCGAGGGCGCGGTCAGCAGCGAAGAAGATCTGCACAAGATCAAGATCGTTCGCGAACGAAGCGGCATCCTGGTTTCGCTGGGAGATTGTGCCGTAACCGCGAATGTCCCGGGAATGCGCAACGCATTTGGAACGAAGGCGGTTTTGGACCGGGCGTACCGAGAAAATGTGACGTGCGATCCCGGCATCCCCAATCAGGTTGTCCCGGCACTGCTCCCGAACTCGCGGCCGATCCATGAATTCGTCAAGGTCGATGTGTTCGTTCCCGGATGCCCTCCATCTGCCGACACAATCTATTACGTGGTCAGCGAGTTGCTCGAAGGGCGGATCCCGGATGTGACATTGAAAACGCGCTTTGGAGCGTAAGCGAGTCGGGAGTGAACGAGCGAGAAGCTAGTAGCTAGCAGCTACAAGGGAGACGTCGTGAAGCAGGGCAGCACCATTCTGATCGATCCAGTCACACGCATCGAAGGTCACTCGAAGATCACGCTCCATCTGAACGAAGACGGCCATGTCGAAGAAGCGCGCTTCCACGTCACCCAGTTTCGAGGCTTCGAGAAGTTAGCCGAGGGTCGTCCATTTTACGAGATGCCATCGCTGATGGCGCGCATTTGCGGCATCTGTCCGGTCAGCCATCTGATCGCTTCCGCAAAAGCCTGCGACTCGTTGCTTGCGGTAAGAATTCCTCCGACCGCCGATAAATTGCGGCGCATCTTCGGACTGGCGCAGGTTACGCAGTCGCATGCTCTAAGCCTGTTTCACCTTTCGTCTCCGGATTTGCTATTCGGTATGGACGCCGACCCCGCGCAAAGCAATATATTCGGAGTCGCGGAGAAAAATCCCGAGTTGGCGATGGACGGCATCCGCCTCCGCCAGTTTGGCCAGAAGATCATCGAGCGGCTGGGCGGCAAGCGAATTCATCCGGCGTGGATTGTTCCCGGCGGCGTCAGCGAGCCTTTGACCGAAGCCAACCGCGACGCCATTCTTTGGACGATACCGGATGCCCTCGCCATTGCCGAGCGCACGCTCGAGTGGTTGAAGAGCACGATGGAGCGCTTCCGCGAGGAGATCTCCACCTTCGGCAATTTCCCCTCGCTGTTCATGGGCATCGTGAAGCCCGACAACGGCCTCACGTTCTATGACGGCAAAATACGCATCGTTGACTCGTCGGGTCACGTCGTGGCCGACGATCTCGATCCGTTGAAGTATTACGACTACATCGGGGAAAAAGTCGAGCCCTGGAGCTACCTCAAGTCCTCATACTACAAACCAAAGGGATTTCCCGACGGCATCTACCGCGTTGGCCCGCTGGCGCGGCTGAACGTTGCCGACCGCTGTGGAACTCCGCGCGCGGATCAGGAACTCGCTGAGTTCCATGAACTGCAGCGTGGTGCGGTCCTGAGCTCATTTCACTACCACCACGCGCGGCTCATCGAGATCCTGTATTGCATCGAGCGCCTCGAGCAACTGCTCAACGATCCTGAGATTTTGTCGAAGCACGTGCGCGCGGTCGCCCGGCCGAATGCCTTGGAAGGGGTGGGCGCCGCGGAAGCTCCTCGCGGAACTCTGTTCCACCACTACAAGATCGACGAGCAGGGGCTGATCCGCTGGGTGAACCTGATCATCGCCACCGGACAAAATAACCTGGCAATGAATCGCAGCGTGCTGCAGGTAGCCAAGCACTTCGTGCAGGGAACTCGCCTCACCCCGGGGATGCTCAATCGAGTTGAGGCCGTGATCCGCTGCTACGATCCCTGCCTAAGTTGTTCGACCCACGCCGACGGCCACTTGGCCCTGCAAGTTCAACTGATAAGCCCAGAGGGTGAAGTGATGGACGAGGCACCGTCGCTAGTAGTCGTTCCCCTCCCTTCAAAGAATGTCATCTCTGAGAGGCCGCGAAGCCGGCGGAAGGACCGTACGGCCGCCGAAACCGCCGTGCATTGGGACGGGAGTGCCCGCGCTCTGTGCAGCGTGATGTTCCCGCAAACAGCAGCGGAGGGCATAGCGGTCGTAAAGGGTTCCCCAAGGGCTGTCGCGCTCCTAAAAATCGGAACACTGGGGTTAATTTTTTTGAACTTGCCCAACATCGTCATCATCAGCTACGGAAATCCGCTGCGCTCTGACGATGCCCTCGCATTGCATGCGGCTGATCAGCTGGAAGGCCGCTACTCGCAGAACGAAGTGGAGATTCTGCGCCTCCACCAACTTGGCCCGGAACTCAGTGAAACCCTCAGCCACTTTGACTTCGCAATCTTCATCGACGCGGCGCTTCCCACTGCGGAAATTCAGCCTGGCGAGATACGTATGCGTGAAATGTCGGCTGCAAACTCGCTCTCGGACTCATCGCAGCGCCTGTCTCACTCTCTTTCCGCGGACACAGTCGTCGCTCTCTCCGCCAAACTTTACCGAGCTACGCCCAAGTCATTCTCGGTGACGGTTACTGGACAAAATTTCGAGCACGGCGAGAGTCTCTCCCCCGCCGTAACGGCCGCTATGCCCGCGCTCATTGCACGCATCGAAGGGCTGGTCCGTAATTTCCTGCAGGATGCGGCATCTTCATAAAATCATCGAAAGACACAAAGTTCCACGAAGTGTGCCGAGGCGAGCTGTTCCCTCGTGAACCTTCGTGCCCTTTGTGGTTCAAGATTCCCCGCATTTCCGGACATCCAGAGAAAAAGCCGTAAAATCGAATCTCTATGACTATCGCGGCAAAACCCGCGATCCAACGACTTCGCATCACCCTCCGCGGAGCTGTGCAGGGCGTTGGCTTCCGTCCCTTTGTCTACCGGCTTGGCGATGGAACTGGCGCTGACTGGATGGGTGTTGAACTCGTCGGCGGGTCTGACGGTTGAAGTCGAAGGCGCTCCCGATGCGCTTCGCCGCTTCGAGCAGCGGCTTGAGCGCGAACGGCCGAAAATTTCGGTCATTGATACTCATGAATCGGAGTCGCTGCCCGCTGAAGGCTCAACGCACTTCGAGATCCGCCACAGCGACAGCGACACGTCGAAATCCGTCAATGTGCTGCCCGATTTGGCGACATGTCCCGATTGCCGCGCCGATTTTCTCGATCCCGCGAACCGGCGCTATGGATATCCGTTTACGAACTGCACGAACTGCGGGCCCCGGTACACCATTGTCGTCGACGTTCCTTACGACCGGCCCAACACGACGATGCGGAGCTTTGTTCTCTGCGCGGCCTGCAAAGAGGAATACGAGAATCCCGCTAACCGCCGGTTCCATGCGCAGCCGAATGCGTGTCCTGTGTGCGGGCCGAAGTTGGACGGCACGATCAAAGACACAGCCGCTGCAATTCTTGCCGGCAAAATCGTAGCCCTGAAAGGTATCGGAGGATTTCAGCTGCTCGCGGATGCGCGCGACAAATCGGTTGTGGCCGATCTGCGAGAACGCAAGCATCGCGAGGAGAAGCCATTCGCGGTGATGATGCCCAACCTGGAGATAGCCCGGCAATATTGCGAGATCGCTCCAGCAGAGATTGAGCTTCTGGAGTCGCAGGCCGCGCCGATCGTCTTGCTCAGGCCGAAGCCCGGCACCGACATTGCTCCGAACGTAGCGCGCTCCTCACCTTACCTGGGAGTCATGCTGCCTTACTCGCCGCTGCATCATCTCCTGATGAAGGAGTGTCCCATTCCAGTGATTGCGACCAGTGGGAATCGCAGCGACGAGCCCATCGCGATCGACAACGACGAAGCCGCAGTTCGTTTAAAAAACATTGCCGACCATTTCCTGATGCACGATCGGGCAATCGTCCGGGCCTGCGACGATTCGGTGGTGCGCCTCACACGCGGGCGCGCGGGAGTCCTGCGACGTGCTCGCGGCTACGCTCCCTTAGGCATTCGTGTGAGCCGGGATCTTCCTCCCGTTCTCGCGGTTGGCGGACATCTGAAGAACACAGTAGCAATCGCTGTTGGCCAGGACGTATTTCTCAGCCAGCACATTGGCGATCTCGACACCATCGAAGCACGGCACGCGTTCGAGCGGGCGATTGACGACCTGTGCGGAATTTACAGCTTCAAGCCGGAAGCAGTGGTCTGCGATCTCCATCCTGATTATGCGTCCACGCACTGGGCCGAGCGAACGGGCCTGCCGATTATTCGAGTGCAGCACCATCACGCGCATATCGCTGCCTGCGCCGCGGAAAATAATATTCAGGGACCTTATCTGGGGGTGGCTTGGGATGGCACTGGATACGGCCTCGACGGTGCGATTTGGGGCGGAGAATTCTTTCGCGTCGAAGATGGCAAATTCAACCGCATCGCGCACCTTCGCTCCTTCGGCTTGCCGGGCGGGGATGTCGCGGTTCGCGAAGGCTGGCGTGCCGCCGCAAGCCTGATGCTGGAAGTGTTTGGGGCATCGGGCATCGATGCGATGAACTCCGGCCAATTCGCACCTACGACGGGGAATCCCCGATTGGACACCTCGAAACTCCGCTATATGCTCGAGCGCGGCATCAACGTTGTACCCACCACCAGCGTGGGCCGATTGTTTGACGCGGTCGCGTGTCTTGGTGGAGTCGCCCGTGTAAACAAGTTTGAGGGTCAGGCGGCCATGCTCCTTGAAAGTGAAATTGGACGATTACGCACCGAGGGGGCGTATCCTTTACCTGGGGGCGATTGGGTCCCGCTGATCAAGGAAGTTGTAGCGGATAAGCTCGCGGGAGTATCGATGGCGAGCATCGCGGCAAAATTCCATAATGCGCTGGCCAATTGGATCGGCGACGTGGTGCGGCGCGCCGGAGTGAAACAGGTTGTGTTGAGCGGCGGAGTCTTCCAGAACCGCTATCTGACCGAACGAGCGGCGACAGCTTTGGAGTCGCGAGGTTTCGTGGTGTTTACGCATCAAAAAGTTCCGCCAAACGACGGCGGGCTAGCTTTGGGCCAAGCGGTGATGGCGGGGAAGTAGCGCTGGGTTTATCGTGGAAGAATGGCCATTCATGGCCGCGTAAAGTGCGGCCAAAGCGACAACCTTTAGCCCCCGTGGTAACGGAGAGAGATTTTATGTGCCTTGCAGTCCCGGGCCGTGTAGTTGAAATCTTCGACGGCGAGAACATCGCCTTCCGCCACGCCAAGGTCGACTTCGGCGGCATCCGTAAGGACATTAACCTCGCCTACACGCCCGACGCCGAAGTCGGAAAATATGTGCTCGTTCATGTCGGCTTCGCCATCAGCGTGATCGACGAAGACGAAGCCAGGCGCGTCTTCCAATATCTCGAAGAGATGGGCGGATTGAAAGAGGAACTCGGTGAAATTCCTCAGTGAATATCGCGACAAGAAGGCCGCCGAGCAATTAGCTCGCGCGATCCACCAGAAGGGCACTCGTCCGTGGACGATCATGGAGATCTGCGGCGGGCAGACGCATACCATCGTCAAGAGCGGCATTGAAGATCTGTTGCCGCGCGAAATCACGCTGGTTCACGGACCAGGATGCCCTGTCTGCGTCACCCCGATCGAACTCATCGACAAAGCTGTCGCCATTTCTCAGCGCCACGACGTGATTTTCTGTTCCTTCGGGGATATGTTGCGCGTTCCCGGATCAACCAAAAGCCTCTTTGATTCGAAAGCCGAAGGCGGAGATGTCCGCATCGTCTACTCGCCGCTCGACGCGGTGAAGCTGGCGAAGAATAATCCCGGAAAACAGGTGGTCTTCTTCGCCGTGGGATTTGAGACGACCGCGCCCGCGAATGCGATGGCCGCGTGGCATGCGGATCATGAAGGCATCGACAATTTCTCGCTGCTCGTCTCCCACGTACTGGTTCCTCCCGCGATGGATGCGCTGCTGTCGTCCAAAAATTGTGTAGTACAGGGGTTTCTCGCCGCGGGTCATGTGTGCGCAATCATGGGCTTCGACGAGTATTTCCCCATCGCCGCGAAGTTCAAAGTGCCGATCATCGTCACGGGATTCGAGCCTGTAGATCTTCTCGAAGGCATCCTCATGACCGTGAGCCAACTGGAAGAGGGTCGTTACGAAGTTGAAAATCAATACAGCCGGGCGGTAAAGCGGGAAGGGAATCGTGCAGCGCAGCAGACGATTGCTGAAGTCTTTGAGATCACTCCGCGCGAGTGGCGCGGCCTGGGAGAGATTCCCGCCAGCGGCTTCCAGCTTCGCGGCCGCTTTCAAAAGCACGACGCGAACTTGCGTTTCCCATTTACGGGCACGCCCGCGCACGAATCGCCCGAGTGCATCAGCGGACTGATTCTGCAAGGTATCAAGAAACCTCACGATTGTCCGGCGTTTGCCGTGAAATGCACACCTGAAAATCCGCTGGGCGCTCCCATGGTATCTTCCGAAGGTGCGTGCGCGGCCTACTACCATTATGGCAGACGCCAAAATCAGCTCGTTCAACCTGAACTGTCCAGTCCCGCGAGTCGCTGACGATCGCATCGTCCTCGCCCACGGCGGCGGCGGACGGCTGACTCACCAGCTCATCGAAAAAATTTTCATGCCCGCCTTCTCGAACACCATGCTCGAGGAGCGTCATGACGGGGCAGTCGTGTCGATCGAGGGATCGAAACTGGCATTCACTACCGATTCGTTCGTCGTCCGCCCGCTGATTTTTCCCGGCGGAAATATCGGAGACTTGGCAGTCAATGGCACAGTCAACGATCTCGCGATGTGTGGAGCGCGCCCGCTTTATTTGAGCGCCGGATTCATCCTCGAAGAAGGTCTGGAGATGGAGACGCTCCGCACGGTTGTTGGCTCGATGCAGCAAGCCGCTGCCGAGGCTAATGTAAAACTGGTGACGGGCGACACGAAGGTCGTCGATAAAGGCAAGGGCGATGGCATATTTGTGAACACTTCTGGCATCGGGATTGTTGAAGCCAACGTGAAGACTGCGATTACTCCCGCCTCAGTGCAAGCCGGCGACGCGGTTATTGTCAGCGGAGATCTTGGCCGCCACGGCATCGCGATTCTTTCCGTGCGCGAGGGCCTCGAGTTCGAATCGCCCATCCTCAGCGATACGGCATCAGTCTGGCCTGCGGTCGAGGCGCTGCTGAATGCCGGAATCGAAATTCATTGCATGCGTGACCTGACGCGAGGCGGCTTGGCGACGACGCTGAACGAGATAGCCACAGACCGAAACGTTTGCATAAAGCTGGAAGAGTCATTGATCCCGGTGGACGAAACCGTTCAGAGTGCCTGCGAGATTTTGGGACTTGATCCGCTTTATGTCGCGAATGAAGGGCGTTTCGCGGTGTTTGTTCCGGCGGCGCAGGCGGAACCGGCTCTCGAAGTCATGAAGAAGGTTCCAGTCTCTGAGAATTCAGTTCGAGTGGGCAAAGTGGAGGAAACTCCCGGCCGTACGGTCGTCCTGCAAAGTCGCATCGGCGGGAACCGCGTCGTGGATATGCTGAGCGGCGAACAACTACCCAGGATCTGCTAGCACCCTCGGAGTTTAATCTTTCCACGGATTGACTAACCGCACGCCGCACCCTTCGAAGTCATTGGTGTTTCGGGTGGCGAGCGTTATGCCATTAGATCGGGCGATGGCTGCAATCTGGGCGTCCTGATCGCTGATGGGCCGACCGTGAGTTCTCCGGGTTGCCGCGATGAGTGCGAAGAAGCGAGCCGACGCTTCGTCGAACGGCAAGATGCGGCGTGCGAAGTTCTCGCTGAACATACCCTCCGCCTGCCGGGACAAAGAGTCGCGACGCTTGCCCCTGGGAAGCAACTCCACTCCGTACAGAACCTCCGCGACTGTAATAGTGGTGGTAAAAATTTCATCCTCTCTTTGAGAGGACATCCACGTGACCACTGTCGGCGAAGGCGCGTGCCTCATCAGTTCCGACACCACGTTTGTATCGAAAATGACCACGGTCACCTACTCGATGCCGGGGTCGCGAATTGGTCCTCGTGGATAGGGGGCCAGTTCTACTCCGCCAAAGGGGGCGAATCGCCGTCGAATCGCCTCTGCCAGATCCGCCCCGGTCTTTGCCTTCTGAGGCGCCTGCTGCAGCGCGCTCTCCAAAATCTCTCGCGCTTCGTGTTCCATGGAGCGGCCGTTGGTTGCGGCGCGGATCTTGAGCTTGCGCTTAGTTGTCTCCTCGAGGTTTCGGATGGTGATGCTCGCCATGCAATCAATGATAGCATTGCAATCATTGATTGCAACAACAAACTTTGGCATGCCGGTACGGGTGGAGTTCGACCGATTTACTCATCGGTTGGCGACTGGGGGCGGACGATGTGTCCGCCCCGATACAACTATTTCTCGCCGCCGGCAGTGGCGAAACCGTAGCCTTCGTCCATCGCTCGCCGGAACTTCTCACGCTCTTCCGGAGACATGTGGCGGCAGCGATCGCGGAACTTCCATCCGCGGTGCTGGCGAGGCCCGTGACCTCCGAGGCCGCCAAACAGGATCCGGCACAAGGCCAGCAAGCCGAGAGCTTGCCAGAAACCAAGCGACCGCCAGCCGAAAAGCGGAGGCAGCAGCCAGTTCCACAGGCGCATGACAACTTCGCCACCGACGAAGAGAAATACAGCCATCGCAAGAACTCCTAACGGGGCCATCCAAAACCATTTTCGTCTCATATCCATCCCTCACTTCTAAAATTCGTCATTTCACAAATTCGTGGTACACACTCTGCAACCGCCTGCGCAAATGCAAAACCGCATACCGTTTGCGCGAGAGCAAGGTGTTCACACTTACTCCACTCGACGCGGACAGTTCTTTAAAGCTGCGCCCCTCGAGTTCGTGAGCCACAAAGACTTCGCGTTGTTCCTGCGGCAAGTCATCCAGTGCCTGCTCCAGCTCGTCGAGCAGGATTTCGCGGACGTACTGCGCTTCCGGACCGGCATCAGGCGAGGGCAGCAGATCCTCCATCGACCAGGACTCGCCGTCGTCCCCTTCCGCAGGGACGACATCGCTGAAATTCTCCGGTTCCTTCTTGCGGAAAAGGTCGGTGATGCGATTGCGCGCGACGCGAAAGAGCCAGCCAGTGACATGCTCAATGGGCATCAGCAAGCGATTGGCCTGCACCAGACGGTAGAAGACGTCCTGCAGGATGTCTTCGGCGTCTCCGGGATCATCCACGCGGCTCCGGATGAAATTGAGCAAGCGGGTGCGCTCCCGCTTCACGATGTCGGAAATGCGCTGGTCCTGTTCGAACGCCATCCCTTCCCAGCTGGGGTCGAGGCTCGCCGCTTCGTTCATCCACTGGGTAGACGAGAAAGGGCTGCATTTATTGTATGGCGGTACAAAAAGACAGGCGCCCGAGGGGCCGGCGTCTTTTCGGTAGGCCGTTCCAGGGTAGAGAGAAGTCAAGTCCACCGGTGGATATGAATAGCACTAACAAAGGTGCGGCGTCGGTCCAAGACTCTTGAAATGAGGCAATTCAAGGCTTTAAGGCATGTGCAAATAATTCTATGTAAGTCATTGATAATAAGTATGATAAATACAGTCGTTAAATCGATTTACGAGTCCCATAGAGAGCGGCTATTTTCCAACGCAGACGAGCCCGGCCACAGGATGGATCTCGCCGCTGCTGCCAGCCAATGCTTCGCACGAGCCATTGCATAGAATAGCCGGGGCTAAGGAAAGGTGATCTCAACGAAGGCGTCCGCGCGCGAGAATGGCGATGTCAGGCGCGCCAGCAAATACTTCCGGTCGATCGGCTTCCTCGCACGTTTGAAGTCTTCGGGAGGGAGCAGGCGCGCGACTGCGGCGAACTCCGGTCCCGTGACTTTTCCCCGCATGGTGCATGGTGCCACCTTGACCTGCGAATTGTTGCGGATGCGTTTTGTTTTGCCCATTTTGCTGAGCGTCATCACATAAAGCTTGCCGTCTTCTTCGCCAAACCAGACGGGCGTGGCAACAGCAGCGCCGGTCTTTCGGAATGTGGTGAGTGAGATATATTTCTGGCCTTGAATCGCCGGAGGAATCTGGCTGGGCATGGAAATCATTCTAGTCTCCCCATAAAGAGTCGCGCCGCGGAAGTGTGTTCCGCTGTCGTGGATGGTTCGGGACGGTCTGCACGCATTGCTCCGCTGCGGCGATCTGTGTTACAAGCCTGAACATGCGTAAATGGATGCGCGACCGCTTACAGCGTCGCAAGAAGAAGACCCCGGAGCAGGAAAAGCAGGCGGCTCCACCTCCGCTGCAACCGGCTTACTTTGATGCCGCAGACACGGCGGCGCCGGAAGCGGATGAATCTGCGGCCCCCGTGCCGTCCGAGCAAGAGCGCGAAGCGGAAGAACCTGCTGGCGAAGCAGAAGCGCCTACCGAGGCGGCAGAAGCGTCGAGTCCCTCGACCACTGGTTCCGCTCAGCGAACGCGAGGACGTCGTCGCCGCGGCGGACGCGGTCGTGGGGGACGAGGCCGCGAACAAGCTGTTGCGCAGGCATTCACTCCGGCTGCAGCGAAAGACAATGTTGCCGATGCGGGGGCCGCCGAGGTTCCGGATGAAGGTGCGGATGTCGGCGGGGAAGGCGCGGAAACACCAGCGGAATCTTTGGCGAAGCCGGCTGCCGCAGTGATTCCTGCGGCTGCGGGGCGGCCCCCGAAAGGCCTGGTTGTGCTGGCCATCGGCCTTCCGGGCTCTGGCAAGAGTTCATGGTTCAAGCGGCACAACGTCGTTCCGCTTTCGAGCGACATGGTGCGGTCGCTCCTGTTTGACGACGTGCGCGAACAGCGCTACCAGGATCTTGTTTTTTCAAACCTGCGATCGATGTTGAAAGCCCGGTTGATCGCCAAGCGTCCGATGAACTACGTGGACGCGACGAATCTGACTCCGCAGGAGCGACAGCACTGGATCAAGTTGGCGAAAGATTACGGCTACGAAGTGCATGCGGTGTTCTTCGATGTTCCGCTCGACGTGTGTATTGAGAGGCACCAGCGGCGTGATCGCGTCGTACCGGAAGATGTTATGCGCCGGATGGCGGCCAAGTTGAAAGCGCCGGCGTTCCCAGAAGGATTCGCGAAGATCACCGTGGTTCGTGTGAAGAAAAAGGCCGAAGCCTAGGGATCCTCTCGCGGCAGCTTGGGCAATTTTGGCATGGGGCCGTCACCGTTCTGGCTCTCGTCCTCGACGGTGACCACGATCTTTTGCTGATTCATGTTGTGCATGAGTTCCTCGATTTCTTCGGGGCGCATCGCCATTCCAGAAATCGCTCCCAATAGAAGCGGCAGGCACAAGAGCAATGTGCGCAACCGGTGTTTGATTGACACTCGGCCCTCCGACGGTTTTCGCAGCAAGGCGCGCTCACAAGCAGGCGCCTGCGCGGGGCGAACCGCATCCCGATTCCAGGATTCAGTTGTGGTTAGAGAACTGTCGGGAGTGGAGTCGCGGAGATGGGCGGTGCTCTCGAGGGAAGCAGCGAAAAGCGTTTGGCTGTCGGTTGATCAACCTGCTCAGATCGCGGATCTGAAGTAGAAAGGGTGACCAATCCGATGAACAGCAGGATTGGTACGAGCACAGCCAAGACCAAACCGGACGAAGAGGGAACGATCGCCGCCAGCAATACGGCGGCGAGGCAAAGCAACGCGATCAGTTTACGCGTGGAAATCAAGGCTCACTTCTATGCAATGGTAGCAGCCGTGTCAATCAAGTCAAAATCGCTCGAACCAAAGTCACGAGGGAGCACGAAAATGCAATTTCCTTCCTGAACTTAGCGTCGTTCCCGGTGAGCGCCTTTAAAACGTTGACCCTTCAGGTATGGCAGCAATTCCTTGAATGCGGCCGCGGATACCCAAGAGTTTTAGCTTGCCCTGCCATCGTCACAACTTAAGGACGCATGTCGTTGTTGACCGCACTTCACTCGGGACCATAAAATCAAAGTGAGTCGGTTTTGCCTGGACTCCATCGCGCAAAACTGCCCCCTCGTTCAACGGCTAGGACACCTGCCTCTGGAGCAGGCTATCGGGGTTCGAATCCCTGGGGGGCAGCCAACATTCCCGCAAATTCAAATGAAGGCATAGGAGCGTCACGTCCACGGACTGCCGTGCGCTGTATGCCAGTTGATTCAGCGATGCGATGGGCCACGGTCTGAGTTCACGCTACTGGATTCCATTCAGTTTTTGGTAAAACCACATCGCCGCCAGCACCAACAGAAACACGCCAGATCCGCTGGCAAAGACGCGCACGGGGATCCTCAGGCGGTTGACCTTGGCGAACAGTTCCGTCTGTTCTTCGTGCATGTGCGAACTGGCGTCATCCAGAAATAATTGGTCATCCCTGCCCATCATGAGCGTGCTCTTGTAGATGAGAAGGACGACCAGAGCAATTGCGAAAACTCCGAAGATCACTGCGATCACTGTCAAAGTCACAAACACCTCCCGCCCGCATGGAATCATGCTTTGGGCATTTTTCTACAGCGACACCTGGTCGCTTGTTTCATCGTTCTTCGCTTACTCGTTACGCCGATTGTTTCAGGAATCGCCGACGTTTACTGGTCAGTTTGGATCAATTGGTACTAGGAACCAAAGATAACCTCGACGTTATTTGGCCGTAGGCTGATCTCCACAATCCTTAGGCTCGTACCTGGACGGACTCCAGTTCGAGGAAGGTCCGCGAGTTCTGCAAGCATTTGACTGCATCTTCAGCCGTGAATTTTCCCATCAGGAGTGCCAGCTTGCGGTCGGTCGTCATGTGGATAGGAGCCGGATCGACGCGTTGTACATATTCCGCTGCGCGGTTCCCGCTTCGTTTCAGTTTCACGATGAATCTAATGTTCTTCATTACGATCTCCTTGGCGAGGTTGAGTAGGGCCAGCAGTTCGTCCCAGCATGCCTCTTAGCGCGATAAAGTGGCTCCGCACTCGAGACAACTTGCTTTAAGTCGAGACGTGATCAGTCCACAGGACGGGCACATTCTTTGAGCTCCATCCCGCGCGAACTGCGGATGTGCACGGTGGATTCTGCGAAGCAACAGGATAGTCAGCAACAGGACGAAAAGACTGAAGGAAATCGCGGTTGCGCTCATGGGAAGCGACCATTCTTGGCGATATTTGCACCGAACAAGACCGGCGCTCACTCGCTGGAAAAGCCTAAGGTGGGAGAACTTCAGATGGACTGGCTTAGGTCAGAGGACCTGAAGAGGAAAAGACGTTCTTTCCTCACAATCATTCTATCAGTACTGGAACGGCCGCGTACGGTGGGTCGCTGAGAGCGTACCATTGGGCATGATCCTAGCGATTTCCGAACGATTTGATCCCGAACCGTTTGCTTATTCCAACGCGCTTCTGCGCAATGTTCCAGACGAAGACGAAGATGATGACGAAGACGACGATGACAGCAAGAAAGACGACGATGAAGCTCAAAACGACGAAGGATACTCAGAGTAACTGCAGAATCAAAAGCAGTAGATCTGCAACGGTTCTACGCTAAGGCAGTGCTGGCTCCCGCAATTGTGCATTCAGAACCATCGCATTCTCGATGGCAGATCCTGACGCTGTGTTGTCAAAGATGCACCACGTGCGTGAATTGGTTGGAAGACGCCGCAGTTCGGAAGCAAGCACGCTCAGGAATTGAGAATTGTACGAGGAATAGTATCGGCGGGGAGATCCATGAAGCCGGAAGTAGGCTAAATTCGGATCACCGCCCGGAGTGCCCGCGACTGGAACGCAAGGTGGATCGGCAGCGACTCGGGCTACGTGAAACTCCTTCAGTAGTTCATTCGTCCGCTCATCGAACCACGTCTCGTGCCGTGGCTCACAGACGATGTCGTTTTGAGAAATCTTGCGCAACTGGGAGAAGAACGTATGTACGACGGAAGGATCAAATTTGAGGCTCGGTGGCAACTGGATCAGGACCGGGCCCAGCTTTTCTCCTAAATAAGCAATCTCCCGGAAGAACTTCGACAACGGCTCCGCAGTGTTAACCAGTTTTGCTTCGTGGGTAATCGCCTTCGAAAGCTTAACCGAAAAGCGAAAGTCTTCCGGTACCGTCTCGGCCCATCGCCGCCAGGTCTCGTTCTTGTGAGATCGATAGAAGGACGAATTGATTTCGCAACAGTTAAAAACGCGGCTGTACCGTTCGAGATGACTGCCATCCGTAGCAAATGATGGGCTCACCAGTTTCGGAATGTTCCATCCAGCACATCCGATGCGCACTGGATGTGGGATTGAACGAGGCGCTAAAGTCTGCTTCATGGTTTCTCCGGCTTTTGCTGCCGCAACGTACGAGATGGTTTAGTCCCGCAGAGTTGCCGCTTCAATCGCGAACACTCATAGCAACTTCGGATCCGAGGGAGTTGGGAGGAGATTATTCCGTCCGAGTGGGCGGCGCGGGATGCAGCTGTGCTCAGAGGGCTTGATTGGATGAAACGCCGGCAGGAGTAGTATTCGGGCCTTCATTTTCGATAGCATCCCGCCTTTGATTCCTTTACCATCTCGAAACCGAGAGGACCATTTGATCTGCCGCTTACCCATGACTTTGACACGCCGATATCTGATTTCCTGCTGGCTGCTGATTGCGCTCGCGGGCGCAAGCCTCGCCAAGACCAATCCAGAAGTCGTCGTCGTTCCCGTTGCCAACATGCACTCGGGGCCGAGCGATAAGACTGACGTTGTCTCGCAGGCGATTTATGGAAGCAACGTCAAGCTGTTAGAGGCCCGCGGCGAGTGGTCCAAGATTCAAACCTCGGATCAGTACTCGGGATGGGTGCCGAGTCGCAATCTGCGGATCCTTCTCAACGGCGATGGTTACGCGACTTCGGGAACGACCGTGCAGGTAGAGAGTTTGTTCGCAAATCTCTACAAGGAGCCAGATGTCACGAAGCACAAGCCGGCGCTGACTGTGCCTTTCGAGACGCGCCTCGAATTGATGTCCGACGACGCCAAGGGCGCGGTGGAAGGGAAGAAGGCGACCACGCATGCGGCAACCAAGCCGGTGCCGAAACCGGCGCCGGAGGGCTGGCTGCATATCCGTTTGCCAGACCAGGGTCAGGCGTGGGTGCAATCAAGCGATGTGGTGTCCGATCCGAAATTGCTTTCGATCCCTGAATCAATTGAACTAGCGAAACGCTTCATGGGCTTGCCCTACCTATGGGGCGGACGCTCGAGCTTTGGTTATGATTGCTCCGGCTTCACGCAGATGCTGATGCGCAGGCGAGGAATCAACATGCCTCGCGATGCCGATCAACAAGCGGCATGGTCCGGCGTGGTGGCAGTAGAGCGAAAAGATCTCACCGCCGGAGATTTGCTATTTTTCGGATCCTCTCCTAAGGAAATCTCGCATACGGGGATGTATATCGGGGACGGGCAATTCATCCACGATACGACGAACGGACATCCCGCGGTGCAGATCAGCAAACTCGATGACGAGCCATGGACGCACTTGTTAGTGGCCTGCCGCAGACCAAAGTAGATCCTGCGTTTCGCAAGAGCAGCTGACATGCGTCGGGGTTCCCGCTGAACCACGATGAGGTACACTGTCGCGGGAATAAAGATGCCCTCAACGCCCGAAGCGCTTCTCGATCGCCTCGAAGCCGCTAAATTCAATTTCGGGCCGAGTGCCACCTCCGAAATCAAACAACTCCTCAATCAACTAGCGCGGCGGGAGGTTCGCGACCCGAAGCTGTTGATCCGCTTCCACGAGACGCTGCTGTTTATCCGGGCCTTCCCTCAATCAGCATCGGTGGTGAAGCAGGTGGAAGGCCTGCTGGACTCCTTTCATATGCGGATCGGGCGAGTGCGGGAACTCGGCGCTGATATGTCGATCTTCGATGATTTCGACACTTCTGGAATATCCGGCACAACGATGCAAGACACGCTGACATTCGATGTGGCGCGCTGGCTGGTGCGGCGCATTCCTCGAGAAGTTGATCTCGCGTGGAACGACTACGACGATGAACGCGCGATAGGGGCTACATGGCCGCGGCTGATGCCGCTGCTGCGCGAGGACTCAGACGTCGAAGCCAATATCCCGTGGAGAAAGTGGCTGGATGCGGCCAGGGGAAGAGAGCGCGATGTCGCATGGCTGCTTCGGCGCTTTGAGCAATTGGATGTGGGCAGCGACGCAGAAAGTATGCGTCGGCGCTCGGAACTTTACGATTCGCTGCGCATTCCCCTGCGTTGGAAATTAAGCAATCTGAAGATGTCGCGCACGCGGAACTGGAGCCGTCCCCGGAAATTCTTCTTCCATACCGAGCCGCTCATCGCGCGCAAGCAAGTGTCGCTGGCTCAGGAATTGGCACGTCCGCTGCCCAAGCTGCGGAAGCTGTCGAGGATCGAAGGCGAGCGGGTGATGGAAAAGATCCGCGAAGTGATGGTTGTCCGCTACCGCGAGTTGTACGGAACGACTTTGGGAGACACGCGCTCCGTGGTGCGAGCCGACGTTGGTCGCGGAGTGGTGATGTTTCTGTGGAATCTTCCCGCAGAGACGGCGCTTGCCGCTGCGCGCTTATGTCGCCGGGCTGACATTGAAAAATGGCGTGCCGATCAACTACATCGAAGCCATCGGCCTGTGCGAGTGGATCGAAGTCGGATTCAATACGTTCTACACGTATCGGCATGGAGAGACTGCCTGGATTTATGCGCAGGTATTACGCTGTCTGCGGCAATTCACCGGGGCGACTAACTTTCTCGGTTTATCCATACCAGATTGGCCAGAACAACGATGAAGCTCTGGATTCCGGTGCATTCTGGTTCTATCGCAAGCTCGGATTTCGATCCGGAGATCCGGCGCTCGAGGCGCTTGCCCGGAAAGAAGAGCAGAAGATTGCAAACGACCCCAGCCATCGCACTCGCGAAGCGTTTTGAAGCGTATTGCGGAAGCTCATGTGTTCTACGGGATTCCAGAGGGAGCGAACGCTTCTTCGCGCTCGTCGGATGAGTGGGATCGTTTTTCGACTCGCAATCTCGGGTTGCAGGTGAACAGGAAGATGGCGCGGGAGTTCGGAGGCGATGCGTCGAAAATTCGAGCGGGCTCCGTTGAGCTAGTAGCGCGCGCGCTCGGAATGCGAGCGAAGAATTGGAATCCGCTTGAGCGAAGAGCGCTTGAGAATTGGTCTGTGGTTCTCGCGCTCCTCCCGGATATTGCAAAATGGTCGCCGGCAGAAAAGCGAACGATGGTGGAGATCATCCGGGCCCAAGCCGGGGCAAGTGAGATGCACTACCTGCGACTCACCCAGCGCCACGCGCGGCTGCGCACGGAATTATTACGGCTCGGAAGCAGCGATCGCTAGGACGCAGAAACGGCGC
The DNA here is from genome assembly GCA_963819455.1 of uncultured Acidobacteriota bacterium. Classification (GTDB taxonomy): domain Bacteria; phylum Acidobacteriota; class Terriglobia; order Terriglobales; family Acidobacteriaceae; genus Sulfotelmatobacter. The sequence continues at coordinate 83,389 of CAWFWF010000001.1, read as the reverse complement.
GATGTTTGCCCGGGTTGTCGCCATTCCCCTCATCAGCCGCCGAAGTCAGCGCCGACGCGGAAGCCTTGACCGGCACGGGCTTTCCACATAACTCCATGACGTCGGCGATTCTCTGGCTTTCGTGCTGCACGACCATCTGCCAGTTGCGCAAGGCTTCGCGCTCGCGGGCGACTTGATCGCGATTCTGCTGAGCGCGTTCCGCATAGTGGGCGCGCAGGCGGTCGAGTTCGGCGTCGAGTTGAGCGTTCTCCCGGGTCTTGAGGGCTTCGAAATCATCCAGATGCTTACGCTGCGCGGCTTCGTAAGAGTTAAGAGCTTCCTGCCTACGAGTTGCATCCTCAAGCAGTTCGCCGACGCCGGTGCCAGCCACGTCGAGCGCCATGAGAACCGAGGCGCGCTTCACGTCCTTCGATAAGTCGCGGATGCGCTCGCTCTGAAGCATTTCGACGACTTTGTGGATGCCATAGCCGGTTCGCGAACTCATGATTCCCGCCGCGTGGTAGATGTCTTCATACGAAAGTAATTCACGGTGGACGTCGTTTTCATTTTCGCTGGCGGATGAACTGCGAGTGTTCACGGAAGCCTCCATCGGTGCGGGTTTGGCGGGCGCGTCTCCATCCTGCTGGCCGCGCCAGAATTGGGAAAAGAACTTATTCGGTTGCATGGTTTTCCTTTCCGGAGGAGGAAACGATTTCGGTGTTCTAGTTTGAGCTGCTCGGGGCGGAACGATAGGTTCCGGAGAGTTCTGAATAGGAACGGATGCCGATTGCGGATGATCCGGTTTGCAAGGCGCGAGTTCCTGGCGAAGGCGGAGTTCGCGCTGCACCGCAATGGCTCCCAGGATGCCAGTCGGTCTTTCCGGAGTGCTGGCAATTAAAGGGGTGAGAGCTTCTGTCTTATTTTCGGCTCCGAGCGGCGTTTGAGAAGTCGGCCGCGCGGCGCTTGATGCGAGCAGATTCTGCGTCGGTCCTCGCCTTACGCCGATCAGAAAGTGAGCGCCATCTCGCCGACAATTACGGGCGATCGCCGGAAACTGCTCGCGATGCCACTTGACGGTGATCCTTGCGCCCACGCCGAATGGGCGATTTACGCGCAGGCACGCGCCCGACGCCGAAGTATCTTCGAGGGTCGCGGCTTCGCGGCGGGCGTTCCGGCCGGGTCTTCCCAGGAGACCTCAGCGATCGCCCACAGCGTATTCCTCGGTTCTATTTCACGCCCGTCCATGCCATCTGTATCGGCGGTATTGCGTGCGGGTTTAGTTACCTGGGGCTAAGGTGCGTTGCGAGGGGATTTAGCCGAACAAGCGCATCAACCCGGTGGGTGGCAGGTCCGGAGAGATGAATCTGGAGCCGGAGCGTCCTGCTGCGCGGGCAACGGCCTCAGCTGCGAGATAGCCGCTTCGAACGGCGCCTTCCATGGTGGCGGGCCATCCGGTGGCGGTCCAGTCTCCTGCGAGGAAGACGCGGGGCCACGCCGTTGCCGCGACGGGACGATGGGCATCTATGCCGGGACGTGGGGAGTATGTCGCGTTGACTTCCTTGATCACCGTGGACTTCAAGAGATTCGCGTCTCGCGCAGCAGGGAAGAATTCACGGACTTCGCTTAGAGCCAGATCGACGATTTCCGCGCGCGATTTCTCGATCAGCGACTTCGAGGAGCTGACGACCAGTTCGATGTAGCTGCCCGTTGGCTCACCGTTTGCGTTTTGCGCACGAATCGGTTGCAAACGGGACTTGTGAAACATCCATTGAATGGTGCGATCGAGGAGCACGGCGTGATCGAGGTCGGAGATCTGGCGGTCGAACCAGAGGTGGATGCCGGTGATGGGGGAATTCTCGAAATGCTGGATCTGCTCGCGGACCGGAACGCTCTCTCTAGATTCGGGAAGAACCTTGTCTAGCGCGTCGAAGGGCAGGGCAAGGATTAGGAATTCAAAGTCTGCACCCGATCCTTGCAAAATTCGCGAGGACAAGGGTGAGGTACCCTCTTCCGAACTATTTTCCTGATTACGCAGTTGCAACTGAATGCGTGATGCGTCGGCTGCGAATGTTTCTAGCGGTTGGCGGAAGTGCAACTCACCTCCGCGGGCGCGGACGTAGTCTCCGGCTTTGTTGTAGAGATCGGTGAGGGGGACCGTGGGCACTCCCATGTGTCGCGCGGCGGGAGACTTCATGGACTCGCGCACCACTTGCGCCGCCGCAGAGATGGAAATGCGATCCAACTCTTCACTGAGCGCGCTGATCAGAATGGGCCGCCAGAAGCGCTCCGCTGCAGCCGGCGTCGCGCCGTGGTGTTCCAACCAATTCTGGAAAGAATCGCCGGTGTCCCGCTGTTTGGTGAGAATGAGCGGAGCGAGCGCGCGCGAAATAGAAAATTTATCGGCTGCATTGAGGAACGAGAATCCGAAGAACGACGGAGCCGTGTGCAAGGGCGCCGGAAGAAACGACGCTTCCATCCTTGAGACACGCCCGCCGGGCTCGATAAAGTTCATGCGGTCGTACCAGCGAATCTGATCGGCGACTCCTATGCGCTCGTAGAACTCCACCAGATTGGTGCATACGCGAAAGAGGACGTGTTGGCAGTTGTCGACGACCTCGCCGGTGCCGGGATGTTCCCAGGAAGAGGCGCGTCCCCCAAGGAAGGGGCGCTTCTCGAACAGCGTCACGCGAAAGCCTTCGTTCGAGAGGGCACACGCAGCGGCTAGTCCGGCGAGACCGCCTCCGGCGATGGCGACTGTGGGTGAAGTGGAAGCGTGCATTCTTGGGCTAGAGAATCATCCCTGCGAGGTATATTCCTGACATTCTTCAGTATAGATGGGACGGATCTTTCGACTGCTCCGCTCAGGATGACTCGAAAATCAGGTTAGGCGTTTCAGGAAGCCTTTCCCGAGTATGCGTAGTTTCTCCGAAGTGCTGAGGCTGACCTTGGCGGTGAAGACGTCATACTGTTTTTCGGCAATCTTCTCGAGAAGCCGGCGGTAGATGTTGACCAGCACCCAGAGCGCGGGCTGGCTGTCCTCGGAAATGTAGGCCAGCAAATCATCACCTGCGACATAGAATTCGCGGGCGCGATCTGCTTCGAGGGCAAGCAGTGGCCGAAAGCGCGCGGCATCGGGAGTTCCAAGAATTTCTTGCGCGGAAAGGCCGAACTTCACCAGGTCTTCTTCCGGAAGATAGATGCGGCCCATGCCGGCATCTTCTTTAACGTCGCGGATGATGTTGGTGAGCTGGAATGCGAGTCCGCAGCGCTCGGCCAGTGCTTCGGCGGCGGGATCGCGGTATCCGAAGATATGAATGCAGACCAGGCCGACGACCGAGGCTACGCGATAACAATAGAGGCGAAGATCTTCAAACGTGCGGTATTGCACGACGAGGCCCGGGATGGTCGGGGCGTGTTCAGTGTTGGACGAGTCTTCAACGTCCATTGCCGTTCCGTGGGCCAGTTCATCGAGCAATCCGGCGGGGATGGCGAAGTGCCGCTGCGCGTCGGTCAGGGCCAGGATAATCGGGTCATCGGTCGGTTGTCCCTGTTGCGCGTTGTGCAGCGCGTCGAGCCATGTGTCGAGCTTGCGCAGGCGCTCGGGCAGGGGCAGAGATTCGTCATCGGTGATGTCGTCGCAGCGGCGCATGAACGCATAGACAGCGCACAAGGCTTCGCGCTTCTTGCGCGGCAGGACCATAAACGCGTAATAGAAATTTTTCGCCGCCGTGCGGGTAATCCCCTTGCAGACGGAATACGCCATTACGAGTTGAGGAGGAGCGGGCGTCCACGGAACGGGCATCTGCTGGGTTCCGGCGCTCATCGCGATGCCCCGAAAACTTTGGCGAGGGCGGCGCGTCCGACCAGGGCGAGCTTGCGCGATTTGGAAATTACGGGACGGTTGCCGAGGACGGCGTAATTCTGTTTCTCGATGGCTCGAAGAATCTCCTGACCGCCGCGGCTAAATAGGTCGAGGTCGATCGCCAGTTCGTGATTGACCTTGCCCACCAGCGGGAGCCCCTGCCGGAACCAGTCGTGTGCGCGCTCGACTTCAAATTTCAACATTGCGCGGAAGGGGTCAGTGTTGCGGCTCTCAGCGATATCGGCTTCAGCTGACTTGAAAGCGGCGAAGATCTTCGAGAGGAAGGTAAATCCGCCCCTTGAGATAGTCGGTGCTGACATCCTGCCAGAAGTTGGCGAGCTGCAGGGCAGTACAGGTGTAGTCGGAAAGCTGTTGGCGTTCAGCATCGCGATATCCGCAGAGGTACAGAACGAGATGGCCGACGGGATTCGCGGAGTAATGGCAATACGCGAGGACGTCGTCGAAGGTTTCGAAGCGAGTGACGGTCTGATCCTGGCGGAAGGCGATTAAGAGATCCGAGAATTCTTGCTTGGGGATATCGAACTCGCGGACGGTTTCGGCAAGTGCGACGAAGACCGGATGTTTCGGTGTTCCTGCGTAGCAGGCATCCAATTCGCGCTGCCACTGGTCGAGAAGTTCGAGCGATGCGTTGGCGTCGCCGACTTCGTCCCCAAGATCGTCAGAAATGCGGCAGTAGGCGTAGACATTGAAAAAATGCTGACGCAATCGCTTCGGCAAGAACCAGGTTGCGACCGAAAAATTCTCGTAATGCGTTTGGGCGAGGTGCGCGCAGTATGCGCGGGCCTCTTCGATGGTCGGCGGGGTTTGAGGAATCGCGTAGGCCGCGGGGAGGCGGCTCCATCCGAGGGCCGCTGGCGAAAGGTCCGGATTTTGAGTCGCGGTTGTGGTCATTCGTACGGCGTCGCGCTTTCGGTCCGACGGTTTGGCTTCAGGAAATTCCTTGCGGCACTACTGCTCATGTGACAGTCGTAGGGATCCTTCGACTGCGCGACTGGCTCGCTATCACGATCCAGTTGCTCCGCTCAGGATGACAAACTATCTTCCCGCAAAATCAGTGTCCTGGGATGATTGCCGTCTTGATGTCGCCGCTGCGGTTCAGCATGTGGCGCAGGACCTGTTGCAGACGCGACAGAGGCGCTTCGCCGGTTATGTAGTCCGTCGGACGGATCTTCTTAGCCGCGATTAATCCAAAGGCGCGGCGAACAGTTTCCGGTGTGTGGTGGAAGGTCGCCTTGAGCGTGATCTCGGAATAGTGAAGGCGATTGGTTTCCAGCTGTACCTTGGTTCCGCTGGCGCAGCCTCCGAAGAAATTGACGGTGCCGCCCTTGCGGACCATGTCCACGGCCCATTCCCAGGCTTCCGGTTTGCCGACGGCTTCGATGACGACGTCGCAGCCGCGTTTTTGCGGTGACAAAGCGCGAACCGCTTCGACAACATTCGTTACCTTGGTGGTCTGCACGATTTCATGTGCGCCCATCTGTTTGGCGGCTTCGACCTGGCCATCGCGCTTCACCACGGAAACGACGTTACATCCGATGGCGCGCGCTACCTGCACGAACATTAATCCGATGGGTCCGCCGCCTAGGATGGTAACTGTATCGCCGATCTCGACTCCGGTTTCATGCAATCCGCGAAGGACGCAGGCCAGAGGTTCGGTCATTGCCGCGTCTTCAAACGTGACGTTCGGAGGAATCACCAGCATGTTGGCTTCAACGATGCGACGCGGTACGCGAATATATTCCGCGTAGGCGCCGTTGTTGAAGAGCAAGTCTTCGCAGAGGTTTTCCTGATGCTTCGAGCAGTAGAAGCACATCTGGCAGGGCGCGGAGTTCAACGCTACGACGCGCATGCCCTTTTTGAATCCATTGACGCCGGCGCCGACTTCCTCGATCACACCGGCCAGTTCGTGCCCGAACAATGCTGGAGGCACGATCATGCGCGCGTGATAGCCGCGCTGGTACACCTTGAGGTCCGTGCCGCAAGTGAGGGCGACCTGAACCTTGACCAGGACTTCGCCATCGCCCACGCGGGGGATGGGTACTTTTTCAATCTTTAAATCTTCTTTGCCGTACAGGACGGCGGCGGTCATTTTTCCGTTCACTTCTTGCTTCCTTCCCAAATACTGCCGGGCTGAATCACAACCTTCATGGATGATGGTTGCGGGTGAGATGCCAGTTCGAGGGCTTCTGTGCTCTGAGTGAGGGTGAAGCGATGGCTGATGAGGCGTTCCAAATCCATTTCGCGGTTCATAACAAATCGGACCGAATCTTCCTGCAGGTCGACGGAAGCACTATAGGAGCCCACCAAGCTTTTCTCGTCGACACAGATGGCTGCAGGATCGATCACTGTCTCTCCGTGCTGCGTTTGCGCAAAAAGTAATACACGCCCCCCGGGACGGGCCGCATCCATCGCTGTACGAATCAGGGAATTGCCACCTACAGCAAGAATCACGGCGTCGGCGCCACGCCCCTGAGTCAGCTCCCGGACGCGATCAACTACGTTCGCCCGTGAAGCATCAATTGTGAGGTCTAATCCGAAACTTGCACCTATTCTAAGCCTCTCCGGATACAAATCGGAAGTAATTACAGTGGCCCCTGCTCGCCGGGCCAGCACACTCAATATGATGCCAATTGGTCCCTGCCCGATGGCCAGCACGGTCTCGCCCGCGCGCAAATGCAGGGCGTTTACACCTTTCATGCAGGTGTTCACCGGTTCGACAAAGCAGGCCTGCTCGTAGGAAACACCGTCGGGAATACGGACCGTTCCGCCCTCGACGATCCAATCCATAACGCGGACATATTCGGCAAAGCCCCCGCCGGACGGCTCAAAGCCCGCGGTGCAACCGACTTTCTTGTAGGTTGGGCATTGGGCGAAGGTCTTGTTCTGGCAGAAGAAGCATCCTCTGCAGGGAATGTGGTGAAACACCATCACCCGGTCGCCAGAGCGATATTTGGCGACCCCATCCCCCACGGCTGCGACGATGCCGGAAGTCTCATGGCCGAAAATCCGAGGCGCCGAATGGGATCCTGTGGAAATTTTCTTAAGATCGGTACCGCACACACCGCAGGAGTGAACCCGGACCAATATCTCTCCCGGTTCGATCGTGGGAACGGGAACCGTTTCGAGGCGGACGTCGTTCATGCCGCGGTAAACAGCGGCCTGCATTGTCGTTGGGATTAATTGCGGAGGGTCTTCGACCGCAGTTTGTCCGGCAATGGCCATCGAGCAATTTTAGATGATTTCGGGAGAAAGAACGGTGCAAAACCGTATCGGCTGAGACCTGCCGGGCGTCGGTACGCTGGCAGACATTGGCCGCGTCAACTACGAACCTACCTTCTGGATATTTGCGAACCCCTGGTGTCACTTTCTTGTCTGACCGTGGGTGTTCGAGACGCACTCCCCAAATCCGGGGAGTGCCGACGGCACTAGACCGTCCACTGATTTCATCGCGGTTCCGTGCTATGCTGCGCTCACTTTCGCTTTTCAGGACCGACTGTGCTGATTGAACTTCGGCTGGAAAATTACGCGGTAATCGACAACCTCGTCGTGGAATTCGGTCATGGATTGAACCTGCTTACGGGCGAAACCGGGGCGGGGAAGTCGATCCTGATCGATGCGCTGGCTCTGCTGCTGGGAGAAAAAGCGTCGAGCGATGTGATCCGCACCGGGGCGGAGCGCGCGGTGATTGCCGCCGTTTTTGAAGCGGGAGCCGCGAGCGAGAAAGCATTGTCCGCGATTTTAGAAGCCAACGGGCTTGATGAATCGGACGACGGATCGATAATCCTGCGGCGCGAGATCGCGACCGGGGGCAAAGGCCGCGTCTTCGTGAATAATCAGCCGGCAACGGTCGCCGTGTTGCGCCTGCTGGCGCCACATCTGGCGGTAATCCATGCGCAGAACGAATCCATGCTGTCATTCGACGGCCCAGCACGACTCGACCTTCTGGACGCATTTGCCGGTGTGCAGACCGATGCCGTCTCTAAGGCTTTCAGCGAATGGAAGCAGATCCGCTCGCGGATCGAAGAGCTCGAGCGCGGCGAACAAGACCGGTTGCGCCTCGTCGATCTTTGGATTTTCCAGAAGCGCGAGATCGAAGAAGGCCACCTGCAGCCTGGCGAGGACGAGCGACTGGAAGCCGAGAAGCGCGTCCTGGCGAACGCCGAGAAAATCTACAACGCTGCTATGAACGCTTTCGATCTGCTCTACGAAGGGAACGCTTCGACGGCATCGTCGTTGCGGGCGGCGCAGAAACAAGTTGAAGACCTGGCCCGCTATGAGCCCAAATTTCAGGATGCTCTGGCCGCCCTCGAAACGGCCCGCATCAGCGTGGAAGATGTCGGCGCAACCGTTCGAGATTATGCGGGAGGCATTCATGCTTCGCCCGAGCATCTTGCCGAGGTTGAGGACAGGCTGGCGCTCATCGATCGCTTGAAACGGAAGTACGGCCCGACACTTGATCATGTCATCGAATTCGGCGCGGACGTCACGCGAAAGTTATCCGAAGTCGAGAATCGCGATGAGATCCTGCACGGCTTGCGTGGCGAATTGGCAAAGGCGGCTGCAGACTATCTCGCCTCGGCGCGAGCTTTGTCGAAGAAGCGGACGGACGCAGCGCGGAAACTCGAAAAGCTGGTCGAGGCGGAGATCAACGACCTTGCGATGAAGTCAGCATTCCGCATCGAAATCACGCGATCGGAAGAAGAAGGGAACTGGACAGCCTCCGGGATCGATCAGGTGGTGTACATGATCGCAACCAATCCGGGAGAACCGATGCGGCAGTTGGAGCACATCGCTTCGGGCGGAGAATTGTCGCGCGTCATGCTTGCGCTGAAGGCGAGCGTGGAGACCGGAAACTCAGCGTCTCGCAAGGAGCAGACGACTTCCTCGCGAAGGAAGCAGGAACCGCAGAAGACGTCTGGTCTTCGACGAAATCGATACCGGGATCGGGGGCCGAGCGGCCGAGGCTGTCGGCAAAAAGCTGAAATCACTTTCGCGAACGAATCAGGTGCTGTGCGTGACGCACCTACCGCAAATCGCAACTTTCGCCGATCAGCACTTCGTTATCGAAAAGAAGGAATCCGGCGGTCGTACGCGCACGCGAATTCATCCCGTTACCGGGGACGAGCGGACTGAAGAAGTGGCTCGGATGTTAAGCGGTGCGAAGCTGACTGAAACTTCAAGGAAGCATGCGGAGCAGATGATTAAGGCTAACGCGTAACGATGAGGGTATCGGTCATCCGGCTTTCCGCCAGAGTGGTCTTCGCGGAATTGTCGCCAACCTTGATTGCGAAGTTGACCGTAATTCGGGCCTTCGTTTCGACGGCCTGACCGTTCTGCATAATCGGCTTGAAGCGCCATTCGCGCACGGCTTGCCGCGCGGCCGAAGCGAGAATCGCGGGGCCGCTCACTACTCGCAAATCCTGCACGACCCCATCGGCTCCGATAACTGCCTGAAGCACGACCGATCCCTGAACATTCATGTGCTGCGCCAGAAGCGGATACGGCGCGCTGCTGGAATCCGCGGCCGCAATCGACTCGCGCTCTGCGGCGTTCGTGGAAGGGGCAGGAGTTGCAGCCGTTGTGTCTTCGAGTATTGACGGCTGGTTCGGAAGTTCGACGTGGGCGGCGTTGGCTCCGGGACGAACCTTGCGATGCTTGTCTCCGGCGACCACTTCCACATCCAGCGGAGGAAGAACGGTCCGCGTAACGGTGGGAGCGCTGCCATCCTGCGCTGCAGGTGCGGTCGCTTCCGCAACTGCTGGACGAGCTTGTTTTCGGGCTGCCGTTGTCGTAGCCGTCCGTGGTGTATGGGCGGCTGTCTTCGAAGCGGCTGCCGGCGTCGCGGGCGTATCGAGATCGGACTCGATGGTGGCCTGCTCGGTTCCAAACCAGAACTGGCGATCCTTGATCAGAAGGCCGACGAGTGCGACCAGTAGCAGAGCCAAGGCCAAGAGCAGCCGGCGGGGCTGTTGGCTCGGGGCGCCCGTCCGGCGCCGCTCGCTACTGATCATCGGTCTTGAGTTCGTTTCCAGCATTTGGGTTGTTCTGGTTGTTTGGAACGCACATAGATTGCACCAGTTACCGAAGTAACGACAATGGCACGGGGTGGGGATTCGGGGGCACGACCGGGCCATGTGCCGTTTACTCCGCGGATTCGGGCCAAAATGGGCCTTCCAAGGCCTGTGATCGCTATCACAGCGCGCTCACGGATCCCCTACTAAAGTCAGCGCATGTCGACATTCAGTGAGAACGACCGGCTAGCTTGGCTGCAAGGATCGACCGCGCGCTGTAATACCGTCCCTGAATGCTATTCGAAGCCATATCGGCTGGTTTTACTGGGGGCCCCGGGGGTTGGAAAAGGGACGCAGGCCGATCTGTTGAATCGGAGACTGCACAGCTGCCATTTATCCACGGGGGATGTGCTGCGCGCGGCAGGAAACCAGGCGGAGCCGACTCCGGCGATGAAGAGCGCTCTCGGGTTCATGCGCCGCGGCGAGCTTGTACCGGACAACACCGTGTGGGATATCGTTTCGGAACGCTCCGGATGTTTGAAATGTGGCGGGGGCTTCATCCTCGATGGATTTCCGCGAACGTTGTCGCAGGCTGTGTGCCTGCAGAGCCTGATGTCGAATGAGGAGATATGCCTGAGCGCGGTCATCAATTACACGCTTCCGTTCGAAGCCATCGTCGCCAGACTCAGCGGGCGACGGACCTGTGAGCAGTGCAAGGCCGTCTATCATGTTACGGAGCTTCCGCCCAAAGCCGAGGGCCAGTGCGACCGCTGCCCGGGTAAGCTGCTTCTGAGAGAAGATGATAAGCCGGAGGCGATCAAGGTCCGGCTGGAGACCTACCAGCGCACGACGTCGCCACTGATCGATTTCTACGACAAGTTGAAGCTGCTGGTTACCGTGGATGCCAGTGGTTCTCCGGAAGAAATCTTTGCCCGGACGTTGCTGCAGATGGGCTCGATCCGAAAGACGGAGTTTGCGCGTGAGCTTTGGGTGTTGGGGCAGGAGTAGGGTCCCAGTTGACCGGCGTTAGATTTATCATCCGGATCGGTTACCGGACTAATCCCTGATGCAGTTGATTGAGAACATCCTCTGCAAGTTTTTTCGTCAATTCATCCGCTGGCATTGACCTTGCAAGTCCTGCGGCCTCGCCGGCCCACATCTGCATGTAGTCGGTTGAACCTGCCTTCTCCGATGCGATTCGCAATGGTGCGACGAGGGTTGCTGCGTATGGGAACGCCGGGGCTAAGTCCGACATCGGCCCTGATTCTTCAAGGAACCGGTTCACAATGCCACGGGCAGGCCGGCCGCTGAACAGGTTCGTGAGAGCTGTCCCTTTGTCCCCGGTCGACCCCAGCGCCTGCCGATAAATGGGCGACACGTTCGCTTCCGGACAGAAAAGATAAGCCGTGCCTAACTGCACACCGGATGCTCCCAGGGCCAAGGCGGCGATCATACCTCTCGCGTCCGCGATGCCTCCGGCGGCGATTACTGGTACTGAGACTGCGTCCCTGACCTGCGGCAGCAAGGCGAAGAGTCCAAGTTGACTGGCGACATTCGTTTCGAGAAACATGCCTCGATGTCCGCCGGCCTCGAGGCCTTGAGCGATGATGGCGTCGCAGCCCCGCGATTCAAGCCATTTTGCTTCGCGCACAGTTGTGGCTGACGAGAGAATCTTGATGCCGTATTTTTTCAGGCGCTCGACTAGTTCGGGTTCGGGCAATCCAAAGTGGAAACTCACAATCTCAGGCCTGACTTCCTCTAGGACGCGGCAGATTTCTTCGTTGAAGGGACGTCGTAGCCGGCTTTCTTGGACGTGATCGATGTCCAGGCCCCTACGGTCGTAATGCGGCTTCAGAAACGTCTTCCAGCGCTCAATTGCAGCGGCATCGGGAGGCTCCATCGTGTGGCAGAAAAAGTTCAGGTTGAGAGTTCTATTCAGCTCGTAACGGAATCGGTGAACCGTCTCGCGAATCTCATCGGGCCCGAGCAGAGCACATGCAATCGACCCGAGCGCGCCCGTGGATGAAACGGCGCGTGCCAATGCGATAGAGTCCGATCCGGCCATTGGCGCTTGAATAATCGGGATTTCGAGGTTTAAAAGGTCGAGCAGGCGGCGATCGGGCCAAGCTTTCATGCGGTTATTGTCTCGCATCGTGATCCTGCCTATGACCGAAAGGTATTCGCTTTCAATCTCGATTGCAGGTGACTCCCTCCGCCAAAAGAGCGGGATGACAGTTTTAAGCGAATGACCTCGCTGCACTCAAGCTCCGAGTGTATATCCGGCGAATTCGGATGCAGCTCCCCATTCGCTGCCCATAATCCGCACTTCGCTGCTAATGCACGCGCTTTCTGTAGCTTACGTTGACCATCCCGGCACTTTTCGGTAGTTTAGTACTATCGCCACAATGGGGATCGTGTACCCTGAACATACCGATTTCTGTGGGCTATCTTGCATCTAATGGCTTGAGCCATATGGATTCTACAAGCGGGGTGGAATGGCTGGACTTCTAGGAAAGACTGACGGCGGAACCTTACTTTTGCTGAAGCCTCGCGGCTTTTGCGCGGGCGTGGTACGCGCGATCGATGTCGTACGCATCGCCCTTGAGGCTTTTGGTCCGCCGATCTATGTTCGCAAAGAGATTGTCCACAACAGCTTTGTCGTCGAAGAACTGCGCGGTAAAGGCGCGATCTTCGTCGACAGCGAGGACGAAGTCCCGAATGGCGAGCGCATCATCTACAGCGCGCACGGAGTTTCCCCGGAAGTCCGCGAGCACAGCGCGAAACGGGGCCTGAGGGTGATCGACGCGACCTGTCCGCTGGTGACTAAGGTCCACGTCGAGGCTGTCAAGTTCGCGAAAGAAGGCTTTTCGCTCATCCTGATCGGCCACAAGGATCATGATGAAGTGGTGGGAACCCTGGGAGAAGCTCCCATGGTGACGCAGGTGGTGGGATCGCCGGACCAGGTGACGTCGCTGTCGGTGCCCGATCCGAACCGCGTGGCCTACCTGACGCAAACGACCCTCAGTTTGGATGAGACCAAGGACATCATCGCGGCGCTGAAAGAGAAGTTCCCCAACATCAAGGGACCGGCGGCGCAGGACATCTGTTACGCCACGGAAAATCGCCAGGTCGCGGTGAAACAAGTTGCCTCCGAAGCGGATCTGTTGCTGGTGGTGGGATCGGAGAACAGCTCGAACTCGAACCGCCTGGTGGAGGTTGCGCGCAACCTGGGCACAAATGCTCACCTTATCGATAGCTGCAATGACATTGAGCCCCGCTGGTTGAAAGGCGTGAAGACCATCGCCCTGACCGCGGGAGCTTCAGCGCCGGAACATCTGGTGGAAGAAACGGTGACGTTCCTGCGCAGCAAGGGATTCGACAATCTACAGGAACTCGAAGTCATGCCGGAGAACGTTCGATTCGGGCTTCCGCCGGAGATTGTGGAAGCGATTGCCGCGGCCCCCAGCGCGAATTAAGAGCAGCCGCGACGAATGGAGAATGATGGAAAGCTACTCCCCTGATTCTCATATAGGCTCGACGCCGATCGGCTCCGAACCACAATTGCGCTTCGGCAAGATTGAAGAACTGGGCAGCCGCGTTAGCGCGGCGATTGCCGCCTCCCGCAAACACCTGTTCTCGCAGCAGCACGAGGATGGCTACTGGTGCGGCGAACTCGAGGCCGACACCACGCTCGAGTCGGATTACATCCTGCTGCATACCCTTCTCGGCACGGGCAACCAGGAGCGCTTTGAAAAAGCTGCCAACTGGATTGTGCGCCACCAGAATGAAGATGGTGGCTGGAGTATTTACAACGGCGGCCCTTCAAATATCAGCGCTTCGGTGAAGGGCTACTTCGGACTGAAGCTGGCCGGCTACAGTGCGGATCATCCGGTGCTGGCGCGCGCGCGCAAGAAGATTCTCGAGATGGGTGGCGTGACCGAGGTCAACACCTTTACCAAGATCTATCTGTGTTTTTTCGGGCAGTACGATTACGACGCGGTTCCCGCGATTCCACCGGAGATTGTTCTATTTCCGAAGTGGTTCTGGTTCAATATCTACGAAATTTCTTCGTGGTCGCGGGCGATCCTGGTTCCGCTGTCCATCTGCTACGCCAAGAAGCCATTCAAGAAGATTCCGCGCGAGATGGGTGTGGAGGAGTTGTTCGTTGGCGGGATGCAGAAGTCGCGCATGCACCTGCATTGGGCGAAGAAGTTGGTGTCGTGGCGGAATTTCTTTCTCGTGCTGGATCGCATGACGCACTGGCTGGAGCGCGTGCATGTGCGTCCGCTGCGCTCGATTGCATTGAAGAGCGCAGAGAAGTGGATGCTGGAGCATTTCGAGATGAGCGACGGGCTAGGCGCGATCTATCCGTCGATGATGAACGCGATTATTGCGCTGCGCTGCCTGGGATATTCGCTCGATGATCCGCAGGTGATTCGAGCGATGGATGAGTTCGAAAAACTGGGGATCGAAGAAGGCGATACGTTTCGCATGCAGCCCTGCATGTCCCCAGTCTGGGACACCGCCTATGCAGTTTTCGCTCTAGGCGAGGCGGGCGTTCCGGCAAACGATCCGCGAATGGTGAAGTGCGCCGACTGGATCCTGCAAAAGCAGGTGAGAACGGTCGGCGACTGGAAAGTGAAGAACAGGGAAGGCCAGCCTGGTGGTTGGTACTTCGAGTTCAACAACGAGTTCTACCCCGATGTCGATGACAGCGCGATGGTGTGCCTGGCGCTGAGCCGCGTGGAGCATCCGAATGGACGGTACCAGCGGGAATCGGTGCAGCGCGCCATCGATTGGATTTTCTCGATGCAGTGCAAGAACGGCGGCTGGGCGTCGTTCGACAAAGATAACGACAAGATGGTGTTCCAGCACATTCCCTTTGCCGACCACAATGCCATGCTCGATCCGGCGACGGTCGATATCACGGGACGCATCCTGGAAATGCTGGCGACGTACGGATACAACCAGGACAATGCGGCGGTGAAGCGTGCGATTCAATTCATCCGCGATGAGCAGGAGCCGGATGGAAGCTGGTTTGGCCGGTGGGGCGTCAACTACATCTATGGCACCGCGCTTGTGTTGCGTGGGTTGGAAGCAATTGGCGTCGATCTGCACGAGCCTTGCATTCAACAAGGCGCGGAATGGCTGCGCATGGTGCAGAATCCGGACGGCGGCTGGGGCGAGACGGTGGGTTCGTATGACGATCCGAATCTGCGCGGTCAGGGAGAGAGCACGCCATCGCAGACTGCGTGGGCTGTGCTGGGGCTTCTGGCAGCCGGCGATACTCGTAGCGATTCCGTGGCGCGCGGCGTTGCCTACCTGATGCGGACGCAGGAACAAGATGGCTCGTGGGATGAGAAGCTTTACACGGGAACCGGCTTTCCGCGTGTGTTCTACCTGATGTATCACCTGTACCGGCAGTATTTCCCGTTGCTGGCGCTGACGACGTACGCGAAGGTGATGGAGAAACAAAGCTAGTCTTAAGTACCGAGTACTTGGTACCGAGTGCTTCGAAAATGACTTCCACGGTGCGGTCCCTCGCCGGAATCTAGCAGAAAATGTCTTTGAGTAATCGCATTACGAACTGACCACCGCTACCGCACTTCTCTTGAAAGCATTTGTCACAGGCGCTACTGGATTTCTCGGATCTCATGTTGCTCGTGCCCTGGCCGATCAGGGCGCGGCTCTACGCCTGCTCGTGCGTCCGACCAGCAACCTCAAGAATATTGAAGGACTGAACGCTGAGACCGCAACTGGCGATCTGCGCGATGCTGCGTCTCTTGAGAAGGCGATCTCGGGCTGCGACACGGTGTTTCACGTGGCGGCCGATTATCGCCTGTGGGTGCGCGACCCGGCGGAGATGTACCGCTCGAACGTCAACGGGACTCGTGCCATCCTGGATGCGGCTCGTAAGAGTGGGGTGAAGCGGGTCGTCTATACGTCGAGCGTTGCGACGATGGGATTCATGGCGAGCGGGCATCCGGCGGACGAAACGTCTCCAGTCTCGCTTGGGGATATGATCGGCCATTACAAACGATCGAAATTCATGGCGGAGCAGATTGCGCTGGAGGGCGGGCGAAGCGGACTCGAGGTTATCGTGGTAAATCCGACGACGCCTGTCGGCGAGCAGGATGTGAAACCGACCCCAACGGGGCGGATCGTGGTCGATTTCCTGAAGAAGAAGTTTCCCGCCTACGTGGAGACCGGGTTGAACCTGGTGGATGTCAAGGTTTGCGCGCGGGGGCATGTTGCGGCGCTGGAGAAGGGAAGAAGCGGCGAGCGATACATCCTAGGCGGGGAGAACCTTACGCTCAAGCAGATTCTCGACAAGCTGGGAAAGATCACCGGACTGCCGTCTCCAAAAATCAAGCTGCCATATTTTTTCGCTTTCGCGACCGGCGTAATTGACGAAGCGATAACGGGAAGGCTGCTTGGGCGCGAACCTCGCGCCACGGTGGATGCCGTGCGCATGGGCAAGAAGATGATGTTCGCCAGTTCCTACAAAGCCGAAAGCGAATTGGGCTGGAAGATTGTGCCCGTCGACGATGCACTGCGGCGGGCGGTGGAATGGTTTCAGGCGAATCACTATGCCTAAGGTCGCAATCGTGGCTGCATTGGAGCGCGAAGTTCGTCCGCTGGTGAGCGGTTGGCAGGTTGCCGAGAAAGAGTACTCGGGACGGCACTTTCGCTTCTTCGTAGAGGGGGAGACGGTTGTAGTATGCGGCGGAATTGGAGCGGAAGCGGCACGCCGCGCGGCAGAAGCGGTGATCTCGATTTTTTCGCCCGCGTTGATTTACTCTGCCGGCTTCGCTGGAGCACTCGATGCGACGCTGAAGGTGGGCGATGTTCTGCAGCCTAAGCGGGTAGTGAACGCGCGCGATGGCAGCAGCGCCGTGGTGGAAGGTGGCAAGGGAGTGCTGGTCACATTTAGCTCGGTTGCGGACCCCACGCAAAAAGCGAAACTTCGGGAATCGTTCGGAGCGGCCGCTGTCGATATGGAAGCCTCGGCTGTGGCTCGCGCGGCGGAGACGCATGGCATCTCGTTCGCGGTGATCAAAGCGATTTCCGATGAAGCAAATTTCGAGTTTCCATCGACCAAACAGTTTGTCGACGTTGATGGAAAGTTTAACGAAGGTCGATTCGCAATTTTTGCGGCATTAAGGCCGTGGCTTTGGCCTGGGGTAATTCGGCTGGCGCGAAATAGCAAGCGGGCTTCACGAACTCTCAGCGCTGCATTGAAATGCATCGACACCTCCAGATTGCCGGGGGAGGATGTGCCCGCTGCAGGAGTTGCGAACAGATTATGAATGATCGTTTTGTTTTTTTAGCGCTAACGCTGTTCGTTGCGGCCGCAGCCGTTCTCTCTGCGGCGCAGAGCGAGTCTCGGCCAAGCGATGCTCCTTCAATCTATGCTGAGAGTTTTCGGCATGGCTCTACGCGAATCACTGAAGAAAGTTTCGAAGCCAAGCTCAATCCGCAGGATGCAACGTACCGGGAGCGCATTAAAGATGCGCACGGCGCCGACCGCTACGAACTCAGCCTCGCTCCGCAAGGTCCGGAAGGTGACAGCAAGATCACTTCGTGGCGCGTAGTCCTGCGCGATCTGCATCACAGCATCTACGACAACATCCTGCTGGCGGAGCAGGAGCCGTCCGCGGATCCGAGGAACAACTTGTGGTGGCTGAACCCGAGTTCATTCGCCTCAGTCCCGGCGCGCGCGAAAAGGATCATTAAGGTCGATGGATTTTACGTGACCATACAAGTGAAAGCATTTCACTTCACGCCGACGGAATCTCCGTATCTCGATTCGATGGAAGTGCAGTTCGCGTTTACGAACAGCGATCCACGATCCGTGAGCCCGTAAAGGTTGCATCCGAAATGAAGCTCATTTACCGCAAATATTCCGTTGGCGGATGGGGTACACCGCGAAATAGAGCGCGCTGCTTCATCTATAATCTTTACTAGGTATTCTCCTAAAACCAATGCAATTTTGTTTCCTTGCGGCCGTGTTTGTCGGCGGCGAAATCGTCGACATGATTTCCAACAGTGGCGCTGTGGCCAAGCTGGTGTTGCTTGTGCTGCTGTCGTTCAGCCTGATCTCGTGGGCCATCATCCTGACCAAATGGGGTCTGCTGCGGCGCGCGAAAGCGCAGAGCGGGCGATTTGTCCGTGCCTTCCGCAAGGCCCAACGCCTGCAGGACATCGCCTCCGTTGCCGAACAGTTCAAGCCCAGCCCACTGGTGGGCGTGTTTGAGGGCGGTTACGAAGAGTTCAAGCGCCAGGCGGAAGTTTCGGGCACTGTAAGAAATGTGGTATCGATCCAGCGTGGCATGCAGATTGGGGCGTCGGAAGAGATTACGCGACTGGAACGGAACCTCCCATGGCTTGCGATCACCGCGGCGGTAACTCCCTTCGTCGGATTATTCGGAACAGTGTGGGGCATCATCGACGCGTTTCACGGACTGGGAACGGCTGGAGCGGCGACGCTACGTGCGGTGGCACCCGGAATTTCCGAGGCGCTGATTACGACCGCCGCCGGACTGGCGGCCGCGATTCCCGCGGTAGTCGCTTATAATCTGATTGGCGCTTCGATCCGCGAATTTGCTTCCCGCAGCGACGACTTCACTCTGGAGATGCTCAACGCGGTGGAGCACAGCACGGTGCAGGTTCCGGCCGACGTGAGGCGCTGATGGCGTTCACGTCTTCTAACGGTAGAACCCAGACCGCCCTGGCCGACATCAACATCACCCCACTGGTCGACGTGGTGCTGGTGCTTCTCATCATCTTCATGGTGACCGCTCCGGTGTTGCAGTCTGGCATTGACGTCAGCGTTCCCAAGACGCGCACGGTGAAGCAGATCACTGAAGAGCGCATGGTCATCACGATTAACAAAGACCAGCGCGTGTTCCTTGGGAACGACGCGATCAACATCAACGAAATTGGAAGCAAGCTGCGCAGCAAGATTCGCGATCCCCGTAATCAGGCGATCTTTGTGCGGGCGGATGAAAACGTACCCTTCGGGGCGTTTGCGACCGTGATGGACGCGGTCAAGCAATCCGGCATCACCAACGTGAGCATCGTGACGCAGCCTCTGGATCAAAATGGCGGCAAGCGCTGATATCTATTTCGAGCATGACCGGTGGGGACGCGCACTTGCGTGGTCCCTTGGTCTGCATTTCGGGATCACTCTTTTCGTGCTCGGTTATTCCGCGATCTTCACCCGTTCCAATGGCGACAACTGGGGCGCGGGTGGAGGCGGCGAGGCCATCGGCGCCACGCTGGTGAGCACGGTTCCGCTTCCGGCGAATCCTTCGCAAACCCAAAATGTACTGGCCAATGAATCCAAGGGCATTACGCAATCGCAACCGAAGATAGAAGAGAAGGAACCGGACGCGATCGAGATTCAAGGCAAGAACACGAAGATCAAGCCTAAGAAAAAAGAAGAAACCGTCACCAAGGAAAAATCCAAGCCTGCTCCGGAGCCCGAGGAAAATCAGGTGGCCTTCGGGGAAGGCGGCCCGGTGAGCGGGCCTTACGGATCGTTCAGTTCTGCCGGAGCGAAGGGCGGATTTGGAATCAACGGAGGCGGCGGAGATTTCGGCACGAAGTATGCGTGGTACGTGCGCGTGATTCAGCAGAAAGTGGCGGAGAATTGGCTGAAGTATGAGGTCGATCCCAAGATCACTACAGCCCAGCGGGTGTTCATCACCTTCGACGTGGCGCGGGACGGCCATCCAACGAATGTGCAGGTCGAGCAGTCGAGCGGCGTTCCGTCGCTGGATATTTCGGCGGTGCGGGCATTGCAGCGCATCGACACGTTTGGCAACCTGCCGCCCGATTATTCCGGCAACAAAATTTCGGTCGAATATTGGTTCGACTACAAAAAGTGAGCAGAAGTGTACTTCCGGCGCGTTATCAATTGGGTACGCTGGTTTCATCTGACGGCGAAAGAGTGCAGAATGGGGACTTCAGAGGAATGAAAAGAGTTGAAATCGCGGTCAAAGCATTGCGGGCCAGTTGCTATCGGAATACGATATTAGTGAATAAAGGACATTTTTCCCCCAATCGGATGGACGAAACTGCCAGATCGACCTCCCGGCTCAGTTTTTTCCGCGTAATCGCGTTGGCCTTCGTTTGTGTTCTTGCCTTCTGTGTATTTTCCTCAAGTTTGTTCGCGCAGGACTGGGTCAAGACGGGCACAAGCCTGGGAGTAGAAAAAGTTCGCTTGGCGGTCCCGGACTTTAAGCCTGCAAGTGCCGATGCGCAGAGCGAAGCGCTGCTGAAGACTTTCAATGCCACGCTATGGAACGACCTCGACGTATCCGGCGTGGTGGAATTGGTTTCGAAGAGTTTTTATCCACTACAAGTTCCCGGTCAGCCGCCCGAAGTGAATCTGCTGGCATGGAATGCCCCGCCACCAAATGCGGCGATGCTAGCCTTCGGGAATCTTGGACTCGCTAATGGCCGGTTGACGGTGCAAGGCTGGCTATACGACGTCAAGAATAGCCAGAATCCGCAGGTTCTAGGAAAGCAATACACGGATAATCCGACCGAAGTTGCGGCACGGGTGATGGCGCACAAATTCGCTGACGAGATCATCCTGCGGCTGGGGGGTGGTGTCACCGGAATTGCGGAAACGCAGATCTATTTTGTCAGCGACCGCACCGGCCACAAAGAAATCTGGGCGATGGATTATGACGGCTCGAATCAGCACCAGATTACGCACATGGGGTCGATTGCGTTGTCGCCTCGCGTGTCTCCGGATGGAACCCGTGTCGCGTTCAGTGCTCTGACCAAGAGCGGCTGGGATATTGTGCTGTACTCGCTGGAGTTGAGCCGTCCGCTGAGCTTCCCGCATTTCGGCGGGACGAATCTATCTCCTGCATGGTCGGGCGATGGAAGCAAGATCGCATTTTCTTCTTCGCGCGCGGGATCGCCGGAGATTTTTGTGGCGGATGCGGCCGGCGGGAATCCGCAGCGGATGACATCCAGCAAAGGGCCCGATGTTTCTCCGGTGTGGAATCGAAAGACGAACGCGCAGATTGCCTTCGTGAGCGGAAGAACTGGATTGCCGCAGATTTACACGATGGAAGCCGACGGCACGAACCAGCAGCGGATGACCGACCAGGGTTATGCGGTGTCGCCGAACTGGGCGCCCAACGGGCAGTTTTTGACATTTGCGTGGGTCCGGAAATATGGACCGGGAGAGCCGGGATCGCTGGATCTCTACCTGATGGACATTGCCAGCAAGCAGTTCGTGCAGCTAACGCATGACGGCGGGCGCAACGATTTTCCGTCATGGTCGCCGGATAACCGGCACATCGTTTTTCAGTCGAACCGGTCGGGCAGCCTGCAGATATGGACGATGTTGGCGGACGGCACAAAAGTTCAGCAGTTGACATTTACCGGACACAATTCGCAACCGAATTGGAGCTGGAAATAGTAAATACACTTCGTCGGGCCCCGGGGCGAGCCTTAGGGGTCGTTTGGGAGGAATAAAAGTGAAACAACGTAACGTGAAATCGTTTTTCCTAATACTTGCACTGGGTTCTTTGGTGACGTTAGGCGCTTGCGGAAAGAAAGCGACACCGCCGCCACCGCCTCCGCCACCTGCGCCTCCGGCGCCGACCGCATCGATCGCCGTGAATCCGAATGCGATTCAGGCTGGCCAGTCTGCGTCATTGACATGGCAGACGACCAATGCGACTGACGTTTCAATTGACGGCATCGGCGCGGTGCAAGCGAGTGGGTCGCAGAGTGTCTCGCCCACGGATTCGATCACGTATCACCTCACCGCGAAGGGTGCGGGTGGCACGCAAGAGGCTACGGCGCGGCTTACCGTGACCCAGGCTCCGCCTCCTCCTCCGCCGGTTGCTAATGTAACGGACGAAGACCTGTTTAGCCAAAATGTGAAGGATGTCTATTTTGACTATGACAAGGCCGATATCCGGGGCGACCAGCAGACTTCGATCCAGGCCGATGCGCAGTTCCTGAGTCAGCATACAAATCTCAACTTCACGATTGAAGGCCACTGCGACGAGCGCGGGTCAACCGAATACAACTTGGCTCTGGGCGACCAGCGATCCAGCGCGGTGAAGAGCGCGCTGACCTCCGCCGGAGTTCCGGCCAGTCGCATCAAGACGATCAGCTATGGCAAGGAAAAGCCATTCTGCACAGAGAGCAACGAAGCTTGCTGGCAGCAGAATCGCCGTGGTCATCTCGTCCTTCAGAAATAGTGGAATATCGGGGACGCCTTTCGGGGCGTCCCCAGATCATTTCTTCCGAAGGATGGCTCTCCGCGCGCTGGACTCCAAAAGTGCGTATACGTCCCCGTTGAACCTTCCGGTTCCCGCACGCCCCTTTGTGTTTGGAAAGCCTCCAGCCTGTGGGACAATCGAAGCATCTAACTCCATGAAATCAGGGAATCCTCTATGAAAAACTCTCGCGTTTCGTCCGCGCTCGCTCTGGTAATGGTGGTGTGGCTCTCAATTGCGCCCGCGTATGGCGCGAGCAAGGAAATGGTGCAATTGCAAACGCAGGTGCAACAACTGCAGGAGCAGATGACTGCCATGCAGCGTAGCTTCGACGAGCGTATGGGCGTCATGAAGAATCTGGTCGAAGTGGACACCGACGCAGTCAACAAACTGGCCGGCGCCTTGAACAACATGCAGACGACGCTGCAGAGGCAGCAGACGGACGGCGGATCAAAGGCTGACCAGATCTCGGGGCAGATCCAGTCGTTGAACGACACGATGGATGAGATCAAGGCTCGCCTGGCAAAGGTGACCAAGCAACTCGAGGATATGCAGGCGTCGCAACAGAGCATGGCCGCGACCCAAGCGACCACACAAGCGACCCAACAGGCCCAGGCGCAGGCTCCGCCTCCCGACGTTCTATATAACAACGCTCTGCGCGACTACAACGGCGGCAAGAACGAGCTGGCGTTGCAGGAATTTTCAGATTACGTGAAGTTTTATCCCAACACCGACCTGGCAGGGAACTGCTACTTCTACCTGGGAGAGATTCAGTTTCGGCAGGCGAATTATCAGCAGGCGGCGCAAAGCTACGACCAGGTTGTACAAAACTTCCCGAGCGGCAACAAAGCAGCCTCGGCGCAGTTGAAGAAAGGTTTCGCGCTGATCGAACTGGGCAAGCAGGATGACGGTGTAACCGAACTGAAACATGTGATCCAGCGGTATCCGCATGCCCCTGAGGCACTGCAGGCACGCGAACGGCTGCGCAAGCTGGGAGTCTCTGCCAGCGCCCGATAGCCCGATAGGGCGATCTCTCAAACTACTCGATGTTAGACCGAGCGGTGATGGCGCTTGGGCGCGTGGTGCCTTGCGGCCTTGTGAGCGCGATGACGCTGCGCTTTGTGGCCATGGGCCCGGACGTAGACCAACGAAGGCTGCGCGGTGTCCGCAAGCCCGAGGGCGCTAAACGAGAGGCAGATTACCAGCAGCAAGAGAAAGCGTTTCATATACTCCCCTTTACCAGCACTTCTACTGCGAAACCCTATATTATTCCGGATCGGCCAAGAATAAACTGTTTTGGCGACGGGCGACTACTAGAAGTAACGTCACGGTGCCCAAACTATCGCACGAGGTGGAGTCATGACAAACGGCAAACCGGATCAGGATGCGGGCAAGGGCGCCACAGAGACTGAAGATCACAAGGATTCAGGCAACGCCGGATTGGAAGGACAGCTTGGACATCGCGATCAGGATCCTCTTCTGAAAGATGCCGACTCGGACTTCCCTGAGCCAGGCCAAAGCCCGGAGCACAGCGGTGAAAAGCAGCGCAAGACCGCATAACGAAGCGCTCGGCAGTTGGAATCAGGAGGAAGGGCCTCCCGAAGGAGGCCCTTAGCATTTATGGAAAGTTCCAGCCGCTACCGCAACTCTTCCATGCAGGCGTCCAGAACTTCTTTGCCGGGACGCGTTACTGAATCCGGCAAAGTCGCCAGCGGCTGATCTACGACGTTCAGCATTTCAATGAAGTTGGGAGCGGTGGGGTTGACGTAGAAGACTCCCGTCAGGACTTCGCCTTTGGCGTGAGCTTCTCCGAGCCTTGTCATCGCGGCGATCTTGTCGGTCGGATTGTAATCTTCTTCGAGTTTGCGCAAATTCAGGTGCGAACCGTCGTGCATCGTCACCGAAAGAGTTGTTCCGGGATCGTATTCCACATTGATGTCTTCGAAGTGCGGGACGAAGCTGACGTCCTGCAAAGTCTCTTCATGATCCTTGACGTACTTGTAGGACTTGGTCGAGCCCTCGTGATCGTTGAAGGTGACGCACGGAGAAACCACGTCGAGCATCACCGTACCCTTGTGGGCGATGGCGGCCTTCAGCATGGCGCTAAGCTGGCGCTTGTCACCGGAGAAGGAGCGTCCGACGAGAGTTGCGCCGAGTTGGATCGCCAGAGCGCACGTATCGATCGGCGGAAGATCGTTTAACACGCCGGACTTCAGCTTCGATCCCAGATCGGCGGTGGCGGAGAACTGGCCCTTGGTGAGACCGTATACGCCGTTATCTTCGATGATGTAGATGATCGGCAGATTACGGCGCATCAGGTGCATGAATTGCCCGATGCCGATGGACGCGGTGTCGCCGTCGCCGCTGACGCCGATACAAACCAACTTGCGGTTGGCGAGCAAGGCTCCGGTGGCGACGGATGGCATGCGTCCGTGCACGGCGTTGAAGCTGTGGGAGCGGCTGAGGAAGTAGGCCGGAGTTTTCGACGAACATCCAATGCCGCTGGGCTTGATGACGAACTCGGGCTCGACGCCCATTTCGTACATGGCCTCGATGATGCGCTCGGAAATAGCATTGTGGCCGCATCCCGCGCAAAGGGTGGTCTTTCCGCCTTTGTACTCGATGACGGTGAGGCCGATGCGATTTGTCTTTGGTCCGGCTGCTCCGGGTTCAACAGTGGTGGTACCCATTTGCTCTCCCTCGGGGGCTAAAGCCCGTCTCGTAACTCGTCTTAACGCGGCCCTGAAGGGCCGCTCTTCCACGGTATTGTCACTTGCCTTCCATGCTGGTGAGTTCGTCTGTTATGGACCGCGCATCCAGAGGCAGTCCGTTAATGTGCGCGATGCTGCGCAGCCGCGTGATTAGTTCCGGCTTGAGATCGAGTTTGAGGAGGCTGAGCATCTGCGCGTCGCGGTTTTGCTCGACTAGGTAGATGTGCTCGTGCTGCTCGATAAACTCGTGAACTTCGCGCGTGAACGGATAGGCGCGCAGGCGCAGATAATCGGTCTCGATGCCGTACTCCTCGCGCATCTGATCGCGGCTCTCGGTGATTCCCCAATGCGAGGTTCCGTAGCCGATGATCCCAATTTTCGCGTCGTTGCCCTTTGTAATCTCAGGACGAGGAACGAAAGAGCGCGCGGTTTCAAATTTGCGGTTCAGCCGCTCCATGTTGTTTTCGAAGTCGTCGGCCCGCTCGCTGTATTGCGCCTTCTCGTTGTGGCCGCTGCCGCGAGCGAAGTATGCCGCTTTCGGGTGCGATGTGCCGGGCAAGTGCGATATCCGATGCCATCGCCATCGACGTCTTTGTAGCGGGCAAATCCGCCGAGGCGGTCGAGATCTTCCTTACCCAGAACTTTGCCGCGCTGGATCGGCGTTGTGGGATAAGTGAAGGGATCCGACATCCAGTTGTTCATGCCGAGGTCAAGGTCAGACATGACAAAAACGAGTGTCTGGAATTGCTCGGCCAGGTTGAAGGCATCGGTGGCCATGTTGAAGCATTCTTCGACCGAGCAGGGAATCAGCATGATGTTCTTGGTGTCGCCATGCGACAGGACGGCGGTCGAGAGTATGTCGCCCTGTGACGTGCGCGTAGGAAGGCCGGTAGAGGGCCCGACGCGCTGGATATCCCAGATCACGCCAGGAACTTCAACGTAGTAGGCGAGGCCCGCGAATTCAGCCATCAGAGAGATACCGGGACCGGCGGTCGCTGTCATGCTGCGGGCGCCAGCCCATCCGGCGCCAATGACCATGCCGATCGCGGCGAGTTCATCTTCAGCCTGCACGATGGCGAACGTCGCCTTACCGTCAGGACCAATGCGGTATTCCTTCATGTAGTCGATCATCGTCTCGACGAGCGAAGACGATGGCGTAATCGGATACCAAGTGACGACCGTGCATCCGGCGAACATGCAGCCGAGAGCGGCGGCGGAGTTGCCATCGATGATGATCTTGCCGGCGGTCTTGTCCATGCGCTCGATGTAGAAAGTACCGCGCTTTTCGAGATTCGCCTTGGCATATTCGAAGCCGGCCTGCGCCGCAGAAAGGTTCAGATTTGCGGCCTTGACCTTTTTTGCAAACTGCTTGCGGATGGCCTTTTCGACCTCGGCCATGTCGATGGTCAGCAGGCTGGCGACGACGCCAACGTACACCATGTTCTTGACCAGTTTCCGCAGCTTGGCTTCCGGGCAAACCTGGGCAACGATCTTGTCGTAGGGAACGGAATAAAAAATCAAGTCGTCGCGAAGTTTGTGGAGCGCGAGAGGCTCGTCGTAAAGAACGGACGCTCCGGGAGCCAGCGACAGCGTGTCTTCGGTCGCAGTCTCAGGATTCATGGCGACCAGGAAATCGATCTCCTTCTTACGGCCGATGTAGCCATTCTTGTTGGCGCGAATTGTGTACCAGGTCGGCAGGCCGGCGATGTTCGAAGGGAACATGTTCTTGCCGGAAACCGGTACGCCCATCTGAAAAATGCTGCGCAGCAGAACCGTATTTGAACTCTGCGAACCAGAGCCATTGACCGTCGCGACCTGAATGCTCATGTCGTTGACGATGCGTTGCTTGCCCGTGCCGCCGGAGGATTCCCGGGGCACAACGTCCGTCGTAGCCATCCCAACACCTTCCTTCAGTTTTGCGGGCGATCCCACTCGCGCCGATTATGGATTACAAGGGAACAAACACTTGATTATACGGCGGCGGAGGCTGCCCGTGGCGGGATTTGAGGCAGTAAACCGTTAGCTGAAATGGTCCAGTTTGTTGCCACGATTCAAAAAGCGCGACGATGTTAGGGAGGAGGGCTAATCGGTCTTATAAAACTGGGCCATAGTGCGAAACTTTTTGTAACGCGCCTCGAGCAATGCTTCCGTCGGAGTCTTCTTTAACTCCATGTAATGACGGTGCAGGCTGGCATCGAGGAGATTGGCCGCGGCTTCGTGATCGCGGTGCGCTCCGCCCTCGGGCTCGGGAATGATGTCATCAATGCAACCCAGTTCGCTGAGATCGGCGGCGGTGATGCGCATGGCTTCTGCGGCGAGCTCTTTCTTGCTGGCATCCCGCCACATGATTGCAGCGCAACCTTCAGGAGAAATTACTGAATAGACGGAGTTTTCCATCATCAGCACGCGGTCGGCGACTGCGATAGCGAGCGCGCCGCCACTCCCGCCCACGCCAATGACGGTTGCAATGATCGGAACTTCCAAACGCGCCATCTCCCGCAGGTTGTATGCAATCGCTTCGGCCTGACCACGCTCTTCGGCATGGATGCCAGGGTAGGCGCCGTCTGTGTCGACCAAAGTGAAAATAGGGCGCTTAAACTTTTCCGCAATCTGCATGACCCGGATTGCCTTGCGATATCCCTCGGGATGCGGAGTACCGAAATTGCGGTAGACTCGCTGCTTCATGTCGCGGCCCTTCTGGGTCGCGATGATCATCACTTCATCCCCGTGGAAGCGGGCCATCCCGCAGATGATGGCGGCGTCGTCGCCAAAGCCGCGATCACCATGAATCTCGCTGAAATCGGTGAAAACTCGCTCGATGTAATCGAGAGACTGTGGGCGCTGCGGATGCCGAGCGAGTTCAGTCTTCTGCCATGCGGTCGGCGGAGCATCGATCTCCTGCCGCAGGGTTTCAATCCGTTCCTGAAGGACGGCGATCTGCCGGCGAGTGGCATCGTCGGGCCCGGCGGATTCCATCTCCGCGACCTGGCGCTCGACCTGCTCGAGTTCCTGCTGCACTTTTTCGCTGGCCGCCATGCTCTCCGTCAGCTAATGATGCGGACGCTACCGCGCCCGCACAACTGTTCCACGCGGGCGATGAAATTACGGTCCGGAAGGACATTATAGCCTTCCGCCTCCATGACCACCATGAAATCGCCCTGACGCTCGACGTCAAATAGTACTCGAGCCTCGCCTTTGCGCTCCTGAAAAAGGCTGTGGAGATCGTCGATCGTGGATTCGCCGGACGCCTCAAGCGGAATGCGAACGCGAATCGCGCGGGGTAAAGGTACTTTGGCATCTTCGAGTGGGCTGATCTCGGCTGCTGTGATCTTCGGATTCGTTCCTTCCTCGATACGAATTCCGGCTTTCACCAGCACGGGAACTTCGAGCTTCACTTTTTCGCCGATGCGCTTGAATGCCTCAGGGAAGACGATCATGTCGATTGAGCCCGACATGTCTTCGAGATTGGCTTGCGCGTAAAAGTCTCCCTTTTTCGATTTCAACACGCGCACGTTGCAGATGATTCCCGCAGTGACAATAGTTTCATCCTTGCCGGTAGATTTCGTCATGGCGGCGATTTGTTCGATGCTCAGAGCGTGCAGGCCTTCCAGCTTATCTTTATATTTTTCGAGGGGATGGCCGGTGATGAAGAATCCCAGGATTTCTTTTTCCGCCGTGAGACGGACGTGCTCGTCCCAGTCGGGAATATTCGGTAAGTGGTTATTGTGAGACTCGGGTTCTTCCTGCTGAAAAATCCCGAACAGGCCGTGCTGACCGGACTCGGCGTCACGCTGCGCTTTCTGGGCCTGCTCCATCGCCTTGTCGAGTACAGCATTCAATTGTGCGCGGCGGCCGAGGGAATCCATCGCACCGCTCTTGATCAAAGATTCCAGCACCCGTTTATTGAGAAGACGCAGATCGACGTTCTCGCAGAATTCGAAGATGGATTTGAACTGTCCGAGTTTCGTGCGGGCCGCGACGATCGATTCGATAGCATTGCCGCCGACATTTTTCACCGCAGCGAAGCCGAAGCGGATCGATTCGCCTTGGGGCGTGAAGTTCGCAAAGGAAATGTTGACGTCCGGACGCTCGACCGAAATCCCCATCTCCCGGCATTCGTTGATGTATTTGACGACATCGTCGGTCGATCCCGTCACCGAAGTCAGCAGCGCCGCCATGAATTCGACAGGGTAGTGCGTCTTCAGATAGGCGGTGTGATACGCCAGCAAGGCGTAGGCAGCGGAGTGCGATTTGTTGAAGCCGTATCCTGCGAACTGCGCCATCAGGTCGAAAATCTTTTCAATCTTTTTCGCCGGATATTTGTGCTGCGCTGCGCCCTGAACAAAACGCTCGCGCTGTTGCGCCATCTCCTCGGCCTTCTTTTTGCCCATGGCGCGGCGGAGCAAATCGGCTTCACCGAGGGAGTAGCCGGCGAGACGGTTGGCGATCTGCATGACCTGTTCCTGATACACGATCACGCCTAGCGTTTCCTGCAGGATCTCTTTCAGTTCGGGAAGCTCGTATTCAACTTTCTTGCGGCCATGCTTGCGGTCAACGAAGTCGTCGATCATGCCGCCCTGAATCGGACCGGGGCGATAGAGGGCGTTCAGGGCTGTGAGGTCTTCAATTGAATTCGGCTGGTACTTGCGCAGAACGTCGCGCATGCCGTGCGATTCAAACTGGAAGACGCCTGAGGTCAGTCCTTTGTGAAAGACCTTCTGATAAGTCTCGGGGTCATCCAGAGGAATCTGTTCTAAGTTCAACGCGACGTTACGCGTCTGCAGGATCAGTTTGAGCGCGTCGGTGAGAATCGTCAAGGTCGTGAGGCCGAGGAAGTCCATCTTCAGCAGGCCCATCTTTTCGATGGCGACCATGTCGAAGGCGGTGACGATTTCGTCGTTCTTGGTGCGGTGCAACGGGACCAGATCGGTGAGAGGCCGCGGCGAGATCACGACGCCAGCGGCATGAACCCCGGAGTTTCGGACCAAACCTTCCAGTTTGCGCGCGGTGTCAAGCAACTCGCGAATCTGCGAGTCTTTCTCGTAGGCCTCGTGCAGTTGCGGCGAATCTTCGATGGCTTGGTCGAGCGTAATGTTGAGTTGCGTCGGGACCATCTTGGCGATTCGGTCCACGTCAGCGTAGGGGATGTCCATCGCGCGGCCGACGTCTTTGATCGCAGCCTTGGCGGCCATGGTGCCGAAGGTGATGATCTGAGCTACGTTATCGCGGCCGTATTTCTGCGTGACGTAGTTAATGACTTCGCCGCGCCGGTTCATGCAGAAATCGATATCGATATCGGGCATGGACACGCGCTCGGGATTGAGGAAGCGCTCGAAGAGCAGTTCGTGCTGCAGAGGATCGATATCGGTGATCCCCAACGCGTAGGAAACTAGCGATCCGGCAGCTGATCCTCGACCTGGGCCCACGGGAATTCCGTGGTCTTTGGCGTAGCGGATAAAGTCCCAGACAATAAGGAAATAGCCCGGAAACTTCATCTGCTGGATGATGCCAAGCTCTCGCTCCAGACGCTGGTCATAATCTGTGAGGGAATGCTTGAGGCGGTTTTTCTCATGCAGGGGACGAAGAGTTTCCAGCCGGCGGGCGAAACCTTCACGAGTGACATGCACGAAGTAGCTGTCAATTGTGTACCCGGGCGGAACTTCAAACTCGGGGAAAGGATTCGCGACTTTTTCGAGGCGCAGGCTGCAGCGTTCGGCGATGTCGAGCGTTCGCGACAGAACGTCGGGCGAGTCCTTGAAGACGCGCGACATCTCTTCGTGATTTTTGACGAAGAATTGCGTGCCCTCGAACTTCATGCGGGCCGTGTCGTGAATCGATTTTCCCATCTGGATGCACAGCATTACATCCTGCGCATGGGAATCGTCTTCGCAGAGGTAATGGCTGTCGTTCGTGGCGACGAGCGGCAGGCCGAGATCTTTTTCCAGTTTGAAGAGGCCGGGATGAATTCGGTGCTCGAGTTCAAGTCCCTGGTCTTGAATCTCGAGGAAGAAATTCTCTTTGCCGAAAATGTCCGTAAACTGCCCGGCAGCGGCTCGGGCGGCATCGTAATTACCCTCGACGAGGCGCTCGGCCACTTCACCTTTCAGGCATCCCGAAAGCCCGATCAATCCGCGGGAATGCTCGGCGAGGAATTTTTTGCTTACCCGCGGCTTGTAATAGAAGCCATGCAGGGAAGCCTCGGAAGTGATTTTGACCAGATTCCGATAGCCTTCTTCGTTCTGCGCCAACACGAGAAGATGGTTGTAACTGTCGCCTTCAGGCGGGGCGCGATGGTCGTCCTTTTTGCAAACGTAGAGTTCGCAGCCGACGATGGGCTTCACTCCATGCTTGTTGGCGGAGTTCACGAACTCGACGGCACCGAATATGTTGCCGTGGTCGGTCATGGCCACGGCGGGCATTCCGAGTTCCTGGACGCGCTCGCAGAGACGGTCAATGTTGCAGGCGCCGTCCAGCATGGAATAGTCAGTGTGCAGGTGCAGGTGGACGAATTGGGACATGGGTTGGCATGGTTAGTTTACCGCAAGGAGGATGGAGGAAAAGTGAGGATGGCTGTGCGTTTCAGGGCTAGAAACGACGTTTCAAGCCTGTGTCGGGATCTGACGTCGCCTTCTGCTGCACCGATTTGCCCAGGCTGCAGCAATGGCGCTCAAAACTTAGTAAACCGAGAAACGGACCTAAATGGCTGATCCAGCTGCGCGGCGACAGCAACGTATTTGGCCGAGGATCAGAATCGCCCATGGAATTATGCCAAAAATAGCCGTAACTATCGGGTGGTCCTTACTCAAAAAACCGACGAGAGCTCCTACCAAGGCGACGATTAGAGGATTTAGCGCAAAACGAACCCACATCGAGAGATCAACTTCAGTCCGCCCATTCGCGTTTATGAAAATGATGTAACCTGCCAGACCGCTGAGCCCAAAGCTCAACGCGACCGCCATAATGACGAGCAGAAGCCGTCGAACCATACGGGTCCTAGTCCGTGCCCGCGGCGGCGGCCTGTGCCTTCACCAGCAGTTTGCGGGCTTGCGCAATCAGTTCGGCGACTTCAAAGGGCTTTACGAGGTAGGGAATGTTGTTTTCTTGCAGAAACGCGCGGCCGTCGGCCGGTTCCACGCCGTGCGAGAAGGTGTAGAGGATGTGGTGCTCCATGCCGGCGCAGTTTTCTTTGAGCCAGGGCAGCGATTCTTTGGCGCTCCATGGCCCAGACATTTTGCCGTTCATGATAATTGCGTCGAAGGGCTCGGAGAGTAATCGAGTTTTAACGTCCTCACTATTCTTGGCGGTGATAACCGCAGCTCCCGCACCAGCAAGAACGTCGCGCTCAAACTCAAGCACAGCTTCTTCTTCCTCGACGAGCAGCACGCGTCCATGAATCGCCCCCTCGCGCTGCTTGATGGCAACTTTCGGAATTTCCGTTTCGATCCGGGCCGATACCACTGCCGGCAAACGGACTTCAATCGTCGCGCCGCCATCGGGGCGTGGTTCGCCGTAATGTCTCCGCCGTGCTCCTTGACGATTCCGTAGCAGATGCTGAGGCCGAGTCCCGTGCCTTTGCCAACACCTTTCGTGGTGTAAAAGGGATCGAAGATACGCTTGGGGTCTTTGATTCCGGCGCCGTTGTCGGTGAACTGGGTGCAGATGTGCCCGTTCTGATTTGCGATAGCGATCTTCAGACGGCCGGGACGTCCAGTCTCAAGAATCGCATCGAGGGCGTTGTTGATGATGTTAAGGAATACTTGCTCAATCTGATGAGCGTCGGCGACGACGAGCGCCGCTTCGGTCGGAACTTCGCGCTCGATGCGTATGTTGTTGATCTTGAGATCGTAGTCGCGAAGAGCAAGGGTCTCGTCCATCACCTTGCGGATATCGACTTCATCCCGCTCGGGCTTGCGCTGGCGGGCGAATGAAAGCAGGTTTTGGACGACCCGATGCGTTCTCTGCGCTTGCTTGAACAGCTTGCTCACGTAATCTTGCGCGCGAGTATTCAGCCCTTCGGTTTCAAGAAGCTGGGCGTAGCCGAGGATCGCAGTTAGCGGATTGTTCAGTTCGTGGGCAACTCCAGCGATCAACTGGCCAACGGCAGACATCTTCTCGCTTTGCAGGAGTTGCTCCTGCGTCTTGCGCAGATCTTCATAGGCACGACAAGTTTCTTCGTAGAGCCGGACTTTCTCGATAGTGGTGGCCAACTGACGGCTGATGGCAACCAGCAAGTTCTCGTCGTTGCTGGAGTACTCGTAGCCGGAGTGGTTACATAGCCCCATGATACCGACCGGCGAGTCCTTGCCCCAGAAGAGCACCCAGATCCAGGATCGATCGGCATCGGAGCGCAGGAATTCGGCGACGTTCGCGGGAAGATGCGGGCGGTATTCCGCGGTGATGACTTCTGTACGCGAGCGCATCACCAGATCGCCGAAGCCATCCGCAAAGGAAATCTCGGCTGCGCGCGACTTGTCGCGGCTGCGCGGTCCCCATGCGGCGCGGCGCCGGTAGGTCGGCGAATCGATGTCGGAAAGATAAACGGTGCCGCTCTCCGCACCGAATAGAGTAACCACCTGCCGGAGGGTGAGGTTCAGAATTTCATCCAGGTCGAACGACTGCGCCGCGACTACCGCCATGGCGTTCAGCGCATTCAACTCGCGATTGCGCCGCTGCATTTCGTCTTCGGCGCGTCGCTTCTCGGTCATGTCGAGAATGAAGCCCTGATAGCGTTCTACTTGACCGGAGTTATTGCGGGTGGCGAAGCTGCTCTCGACGGCCAGAAGAAGGGTGCCGTCTTTGCGGCGCAGCGTGACTTCAAAGTTACGCACGTAATTGTGAGATTCAATCTCGCGGCGGAAAGCGTCCCGCTGTTTGGGATCGACGCAGATTTCCGTGTCCAGGTTCAGCACCAGTAACTCTTCGCGCTTTTTGTATCCCAGCATGTGCACGAAGGCGTCATTGCAGTCGATCAGCTTGCCATCGGGCCGTGCGACGTAAACGCCCTCCTGCACCTGTTCGAAAAGCAATCGGTATTTTTCTTCCGCGGAGCGCCTCTCCGTGATGTCGCGGACGACGTGAATGGTTCCTTTTTGTGGGCTGCCCTGTTCGGTATAGAGTGATGTCGAAACCACCGAGAAGCCGCCGAAACATGGATCCGCGCCTTCGGTAAATTCTTCATCGCCGCCCATCGCGCAGTAAGGACAACTTGTCCACTGTCCGAAAGTATGGGGCAAAGTCGTTTCACAGGAGCTTCCGATCACGTCCGCGGCGGCCTTGCCGAGTTGCTCCAACAAGACCTGGTTGGCCTTGATGATGCGGAAGTCGGCGTCATGCGCCAGGATGATGTCGTGAATCGAGTCGAAGGTGTTGATCCACTGCCGCTGCGAGCGCAGAACCTGTTCCAGCAGCCGGAAGTTCTCGACGGCCAGAGCGATTTGTTTGGCGCAAGACTGCAGGAATTCCAGTTCTTCGGTGGTCCAGCGACGGCTGCGGGACGCTCCGAGGAAAAGAAGTCCAACCGGCGCTTTGTTTCCGCGTACGGGCACCACTACTACCTGACGAATCTTTTCGGCCTTCAGCGCTTCCGAAGACTCAAAAGCAATATTTCGGCTTTGCACTACCTGCGCGTCGGGATCTTCCGTGAATTTTGCCGTTTCTGCATCCACAGTAACGGAGCCGGCGTCGCGCAAGAAATCAGCAGACAAACCGACGGCGTGGGTCGGCACAAGATGGCCGGACTCAATCAGACGGAACCATGATGGCCCTTACGGATGCGACCTTCTGCAATTCTTCGACAGCGCGCTGCACGACGTTGCCGTATTGCTGCGCCCCGGCGACGCTGCCGGTGATGGACTGAAGCGCGGTGAGTCTTCGAGTTCGCGATCGAACTTCCCCGAATACGATCAGGAGCATTGCCAGACTGACAACGATTTCCGCGGCCAGATTAGCCCATGCGGGGATGCGGTCCGTGAACGGTGACCATGAAAGGTGAAGAAGAGGAAGCGAGAGGGCGACGATCCATGGCGGCAGCTCCCACCGCCCGCGACGGGCGCGCAACAAGGCAATCGAGGCCGTAATCAGTATCAAGTCGGTAGCCCACTTCGAGGGCCATCCGGAGAGGCAGCGAGTCGGGCCACAGAAGCACGCGTGCCCCTGCGAAACCGACCAGCACGGGAGTGATCACCATCAGGGGCAGCAGCAGGTCTTTGCTGTTCGAGTAAAGCAGAATCCCACCCGCTAGCAACCCGATCGCCAAGATGAATGTGGTTTGGGCCGCGAGAAGATCGAAGGGCGCAGGCATCTTTGCGGAGAAGCTATGTTCTGCCAGGCCCGACAGGACGAGAGCGGTCCATCCGAGCACCCAGATCTTGAAATGCCTTTCACGTAAGGCGCGGAGGGCCAGCAGGGAAGCCGCCAGGAGCACCAGAAGAACTAAATCTGATGCC
This sequence comes from uncultured Acidobacteriota bacterium, assembly GCA_963819455.1. Classification (GTDB taxonomy): domain Bacteria; phylum Acidobacteriota; class Terriglobia; order Terriglobales; family Acidobacteriaceae; genus Sulfotelmatobacter. Next base: position 48,103 of record CAWFWF010000001.1, on the reverse strand, counting down.
GAAGGCTTGGCGATTCCAAGGCTTGCTGCCGAGTTCCAGATCGACGAAAAAGGCGCACTCATTGCTATTGGCGGGCGTAGGTCTGCCTTGTTCTGAATATCATGGCGCGAGGCGAATTCGATGGAGTTTCCGGACCTCGGTGATTACTTTCGGAATCTCGTGGAAGGATTACAATCGCCGATAGACTACCGTGTATCCCCATGCCTGACAGAATCCTAGTCGTCGATGACGAAGAACCAATCCGTGAGATAGTCGCTTCCATGCTCAACACCGCTGGATATTCCTGCCGACAGGCAGCTTCCGGCATGGAGGCGCTGGCCGTTCTAACCTCCGGAGATGAGTTCGAGCTCATGCTGTCGGATCTGATGATGGCCGATCTCGATGGTATCGGTCTCTTAGAGCGGACCAAGGAAAAATATCCCGACATGCCGGTGGTCATGGTCACGGCGGTGCACGATATTTCCGTGGCTCTGGCCGCGATCCGCAATGGTGCGTATGACTATCTGCTCAAACCGTTCGAACGTGAACAGTTGCTCAATACGGTGAGCCGTGCCCTCGAGAATCGCCGCCTGAAGGTTGAAAACCGGACCTACCAGACCAATCTTGAATCTCTGGTTAAAGCCAGAACGGACCAATTGCAGGCTACCGTTCGCGAGCTTGAGCGCTCTTATGACATCACGCTGCAGGCGCTTGGCGATGCACTCGATTTGAAGGATCGCGAGACCGAAGGCCACTCGCGGCGCGTGACCGCCTTCACCATGGCGATTGCTCGCGCGATGGGGATGCCGACTGAAGCTGTGGCAACCATCGCCCGCGGAGCGTTCCTGCATGACATCGGCAAGATGGCAATTCCGGACAAGATTCTGAATAAGCCCGGCAAACTCGATGCTGAGGAAACGGCGATCATGCGCGAGCACTGCTGGAAGGGTTATCAAATTGTGAAGAAGATTCCATTCCTAACTGAGGCTTGCGACATCATTTACTCGCACCAGGAGAAGTACGACGGCACAGGGTATCCGCGCGGGCTGAAGGGGGAAGAGATCCCGTTAGGCGCGCGTATCTTTTCGATCGCCGATACGCTCGATGCCATCACCTCCGATCGTCCCTACCGGGCGGCGCGGTCACTTACGGTGGCGCGCAAAGAAATTCAGGAGTGGTCCGGACGGCAGTTCGATCCAGAAGTCGTTGCGGTCTTCCAACAGATGCCGGACGAAATTTTTGAAGAGTTGCGTCGCGCCATCAGTGCGCAGACGGGCGCTCTCGCATACTCAGCTCCCAAGGACTAAGGCCTTTGGGTCGATCGCAGGCGTAACAGCCTCCTCCGCAAGTCGGGAGCCTGGGGAATCAAAACATAATGATCGCTCGCATCCATCCCAAGTTGATGCCGGTCGCTGCCTGTGTGTTCACTGCGGTGCTGCTGGTGGCTTGCCTCGTCATGCCCCGTGGCCTTGCTTTGATGGGCGTGAGCGACATCGTCCTCGGGGCGTTGATGTTCCTGGCCCTGCTCGCCTTCGCATCCAAGGGAGTGGCGAGCAAAGGTCGGATGCGCTGGTTCTTCATGTTGCAAGCGGCGGGCTGGGCGTTGTGGTTTGGCGATCAGATCTGCTGGATCACTTTCGATCTTATCCTGAAGAAAAAATTTCCCCAGATGTATCCGGCGGACGCGCTTTTGTTTCTCGCGGGCGCCCCGATGATTGCAGGACTTCTATTGCGTCCGCACATTCGCCCGTCGGAGCGGAGCGCGCGCCTCGGAATTTTGGATTTTCTGCTGCTGATCCTGTGGTGGCTATATCTTTACGTCGCTTTCGTCGTCTGCTGGCAATACGTTTATCCGAGCCTTGACGCATACAACGTCAACTTTGACATGCTGTCCGGGGCAGAAACGCTGTTGTTTGCCGGAATTCTTCTGCTTTTCTGGCGAGAGGCTTCGGGAGGATGGAAAACCTTTTATGCCGCCTTCTGCGGGGCGGTCGTGTTTAACGGCCTCGCGTTCTATGCCTTGAACCGCGCGATTGAAAAAGATGCCTACTTCACGGGAAGCTGGTACGACCTTCCATATGCCATTTCGTTTGCGGTATTCAGTTTCGTGGCCGTACAAGGCCGCGACCTGTCGCCGGAGCCTGAGAGTTCGTCTGACGAGGCGTACGGATCGTGGATGGCAAATCTGGCAATGGTGGCGGTTCTGTCGCTGCCGGTAATCGCGCTGTGGGCTCTACTCGATCCGCGCCTTCCGCATGAAGCCTCTTATTTCAGAGTGTTGATCACGCTGGGCACGATGTTCCTGATGGCCCTGGTTTTATTTATTCAGCATCACGGGCTGAACAGGGAATTGCGGCGCACCAATGTGGTGTTGCAGGAGGCGTCTCTTACCGATCCACTGACCGGACTGCGGAATCGGCGGTATTTCTCGGCCACGATCGAGGCGGATGTAGGGCAGGCGTTGCGCTCTCATGCCGATGCTCACGACTTTCACACGCGCGACCTTGTCTTCTATCTGATCGATGCGGACAATTTCAAAGAAGTCAACGATAAGTATGGGCATGATATCGGCGACCAGGTGCTGGTCGAGATGGCGCGGCGTATCAGTTCGTCCATCCGTCACTCCGATGTGTTGGTGCGGTGGGGCGGAGAAGAGTTTTTGGTGGTTTCCCGGTACACGAACCGTGGGGAAGCGGAATTGCTGGCGCAGCGCGTTCTTACAGCGGTTGCGGACACGCCCTTTAATCTCGGCACTGCGAAAGAGCCGATTTTCCGCACGTGCTCCATGGGATGGGCTGCGTTTCCGTGGTATCCGGAAAATCCTCGCGCGGTGCGCTATGAGGAAGTGCTGACGCTGGCAGATCGTGGATTGCACCAGGCGAAACAATCGGGCAAGAATCGGGCGGTTGGAATCTTGCCAGCGAGTGGAAAGGTGCCTTCGATAGTGGTCAGCGGCGTCCATTCCGCGAACCTGCAAGTCGACTTACTGTCTGTGACCGGCCCTCAAACCTGTCCGCAGCCGACCTAGGCTAGTGCGTGCTTGGAGGAAGCGTTCGGAAGCAGAATTTCTTTCGGCGCTTTTTTAAGCCATCAACGGCACCACTAAAGTCGGCCCTTTCCAAATCGCCACGCAAAGAGTTCTTAAGAAAGCCTGCGGGCAACCCGCAAGATACGGTCTGACTGCGCAAGAGTCGGCTTCCGGATCGTTCTACCTCAGCGGGATCCCACAGAGAATTCTCGTTCGGTGGGATAATCCCTTCGGAGGTCGATTGTGAAATCAGCCTGTTTCTATCTTGTGTTCGCGCTCTTATTCGCGACTGCCGCAGTCTCGCAGGATCACCCAGCCATCAGTGCTCCGCCCAACACGGTATTCGTGGGAGCGGATGGAAAATTCGAATCCGCCCCCGATACTGCAGAGATGCAATTCAACGTTTCGGTACAAGATGAGACCTCGCAAGTCGCGTACCAGAAGGTTTCAAAGAACGTTGAGCAGGTGCGCCAGACGTTGCGTGCCAACGGTCTCGATCCAAAGATGGCCTCCGTCGGATTCTTCTCGGTGCAACCCGTGTATGAATGGAAGCCGAAGCAACACGTCGCCGGCTACAGGGTCACGACCGACATCACGCTGAAGCTGAAGGATTTTTCGAAGATCGGACCGATCACGCAGCAACTCGCAGAGTCGAATGTCAGCGAAAGCCAGACCCTGAACTACACACTCGAAAACATGGACGAAGCGAAGAACCGCGCCGTAGAGGATGCGTACCGGCGGGCGCGCAACTCCGCTGAAACCGTAGCGCGTGCCAGTGGAGGGGAATTGGCGAACTCTCCTATGCCTCAGTCGATACATTTGAAACCGCGCGTCCGATGATGGGCCGCATGGCGCTACCGATGAAAGCGATGGCCAGCGCCGCAGTCGCTCCGACAGAAGATTTCACGCCGCAAAATGTAACCGTGACTGCACACGTGAATGCTCTCTTCAATTTGAAGTAAGGGCTGACTCTCCCGGATGCGCTTCCTAGAGGATTGCCGGTGTCGGATTCTCCGCAGTCGGCATTACGAGCGAACGGTTCGACCTGGAGCAATAGTCCGTCTACCTGCCGGACGATCACCAGTTGTCCTGGAGGGAGATTGTTGTCCGCCTTGGCATCCCACAATTCCCCGTGGACAAAGACCTTGCCGAGCGGCGAGAGCGCGGTTTGCACCACCCCGGTTTCTCCGATCAACCCTTGTTTGCCCGTCACGATTTTGTTGCGTCTTGCGCGCAGGGCAATGGTCATCAGGAATGCCGTGATGGCGCCCAAAGGAATGCTGATCGCGAGCGCGGTCATAAAGTGAACCCGCATTTCGGGAATGGGCGAATCCACCAGAAGCAGGCCGCCGAGCGTGAGCAGCGCGATGCCTCCGGCCGTGAGAACTCCATGGCTGGCAAACTTGGCTTCGGCGGCAAAGAGCGCAAACGCTCCCACGATCATCGCAAGTGCAGCGAATCGCGTCGGAAGCAGATTCAGCGCGAACGCGGCCACAAGAATGAACACGACTCCCACCGTGCCGGGGATTACCGCCCCGGGATGATTGAACTCGACGTACAGAGCAAGCGCACCGATGGCAAGCAGCAGAAACGCCAGATTTGGGTCCATCAAGGCGTCGAGCACTCGTTCCTTCACCGTCATTTCAAAGGAAACGACCGTTTGCCCGGTCAAATGCAGAGTCGCGACCTCTCCATTGAAGCGTTTGAAAGATTTTCCATCCAACTGGCGAAATAAATCCTCGCGGCTTGACGCGACATACTCGATCAGATGTTGGGATAAAGCTTCCTGCTCAGTGAAGGATTTCGATTCACGCACCGCGCTCTCGGCGGCTTCGATATTCCTGCCCCGCTTGGCGGTGAACGAGCGAATCAGCGCTGCCGCATCGTTCTCAATCTTGCGGTTCATCTCATCGTCCGGCTTCACTTGCACCGGGCCGATCAGAGTGACGGGATGGGCTGCGCCTGCGGCGGTTCCCGGAGCCATTGCCGCCACATCCGCCGATTCGAGGATGAAGATGCCCGCAGATCCGGCATGGCCCCCAGTAGGCCCGACATAGACGATCACCGGCACCGGAGAATTCGTGATGCGTTCAATGATCTCGCGGGTCGAACTGACTAGCCCGCCGGGCGTGTTCATCTCAATCAAAACTGCATCCGCACGGGTGCGAGTGGCTTGGTCAATGGCGCGGGAAATGTATTCGGCGCTGATGGGCTGGATCGTGTCGTTCACAACGACCTTCACGACCTCGGCCGATGCCTTGTAGAAACAAAGGCAGAACAACAAAGCAAGGAATGCGGCACTACGCGGAATCAGAGACTTCATCATGAGTGAGACTTGCCGCCGCTTCCCGCGGCCCATGACTATTGTCCACCTATTTATGCGGAGCGACGGAAATTTCTTCGCGCGACTCGGCAGAAAGGACAGCCTTGCTCGCGGGAATTCCCGCAGTCCATCCGGGCAAATAGGTGCTTCCGGTGATCAGGCGCGCGCTGCGTTCGTAGGTCACGTACGACCAGGCCCACTGAATGAAAACCAACAGGCGATTGCGAAAGCCGATCAGAAACATGATGTGAATAAAGAGCCAGGAGAGCCAAGCCAGAAAGCCTGAAATGTGAATCTTTCCAAAGTCGGCCACGGCCGCGGCTCGTCCGATCGTTGCAAGACTGCCTTTGTCCCAATAGTGAAACTGGGGACGAGAAGTGCTGTTTCCAGATTTCAATTCCTTGCGGATCAGCTTGCCAACGAACTTTCCTTGTTGAATCGCTACGGGTGCAACTCCGGGAAGCATCTTGCCCTTTTCATCTTTGGCGGATGCGAGGTCACCGATGACGAAGACCTCAGCGTGCCCAGCGATGCTGAGATCTGGCTGCACGGACACGCGACCGGCGCGATCTACTTCGACTCCCAATTTCTTGCCCAGAGGCGACGCCGCCACTCCAGCCGCCCATAGGATGACAGTCGCCGGCAGCCGAGTCGCTCCGAGGCACACCGAGCCTGCTTCGACGTTGGTGACTGTGGTGGAGGTACGTACTTCCACGCCGAGATGGTTGAGTTGTTGTTCCGCACTGCGGGAGAGATCCTCGGGGTACGCAGCGAGAACGCGCGGTCCACCTTCAATGAGGAGAATGTGCGTACGTGCTGGATCGATGGAGCGAAATTCATTGGCCAACGCATGATGGCTGATCTCGGCAAGCGTTCCGGCCAGCTCGACTCCGGTCGGTCCGCCACCGACGACGACGAAATTCAGCGGAGTTGCTGTCTCTCCGGCGGCGGCCTGTCGCTCCGCCAGTTCGAACGCCAAGAGCACGCGACGTCGAATCTCGAGTGCATCTTCGATGGTCTTGAGTCCGGGAGCGAATGGCTCCCATTCTTCGTGGCCAAAGTAAGAATGGGTGGCCCCGGCCGCGATGATCAAATAGTCGTAGGCGATGTCGCCGTCATCCGTCTGCACGAGACGGCGCTCCAAATCGAATCCGGAAACCTCCGCCATGAGTACTTCGATGTTGTGGTCCGAACGAAAAATCGAGCGGATCGGGGCGGCAATCTCTCCCGGGGACAATCCCGCCGTCGCCACCTGATAGAGAAGCGGCTGAAACGTGTGGTAATTTCTGCGATCGATCAGAGTGATTCGGACTGGCGAACCAACCAAGGAGCGAGCGGCATTAAGGCCGCCAAAACCCGAACCGACGATTACAACGCGAGGTGTAGCTCTATTCGTCATCTTGTCGTTCCGTGCCGTACACCATAAGATTCAACCCAATGGCAGAGGGTTACAGAAGTTCTTTCGCCGAAGCGAATCAGGAACATGCAGTCTCACCGGCGCTCCGCTGGGGAATGCCTTCAGTAGCGGACCTGATATGCATTGCCATCCTTGGCGTGCTGGTGTTCACCTCCCTGTCGGTCCGACTGTTGGGGGACGCAGGGATTGGATGGCACATCCGAACCGGCCAGCAGATTCTCGCGACCCACTCCATCCCGAGAACCGATTCATTCTCTTCAACGATGCATGGGCAGCCTTGGTTCGCGTGGGAGTGGCTCTACGACGTGATCGTCGGCAAGATGGAATCCGTAGCAGGGCTCAATGGACTCACGTGGTTTACAGCGGTCATCATCGCCGTGACGTTTGGATGGATGTTTCGTTTGTTGATCCTGCGGCGGACAAATCTGCTGTTCGCGCTTGGATTGGTGTTGCTGGCGGTTTCGGCTTCGACAATTCATTTTCTCGCGCGCCCGCACGTGCTGAGCTGGCTGTTGACCCTGGCTTTTTTCTGGATTCTGCACACAACCGAGTTGGACGAAGATTCAGTGCAGCCGAGCCGGAAGTCATGGATCTTGCCGATCCTGATGATCTTCTGGGTGAATGTTCATGGCGGCTTCCTAGTGGGCTTCGTGCTGCTGGGAGTTTTCTGGCTGGCGTCGATTTGGACTTGGTTTAAGGCAGCAACAAAACGCCCCGATACTTCGCTCCAGAAAGCCACCGCCGCGAAGCGCGTTCTCGAGTTGGGTGCGGTCTCTGTAGTGACGGCTCTGGCAAGCCTAATCAACCCTTATGGATGGAAACTGCACGGGCACATTTACGCCTATCTTTCCAACCGTTTCTTGATGGACCACATTGAGGAATTCCAGCCGCCGAATTTTCATGGGTTGGCGCAGAAGTGTTTTCTGATTCTGTTGATGTCTTGTCTCGCGGTTCTGCTCACGCGCCGCCGCCAGTTGCGTACCAGCGGCGGCTTCGTCGTGCTCTTCGCCGTCTACGCCGGTCTGTACGCATCGCGAAATATTCCGATTGCCTCGATCTTGCTGGCCATGGTTGCGGGACCGTCGCTCCCTGCCATTCCAGCGATTGATCGATTTTCGAGGAAGATGACTGCGATTGAGGTTCAGCTGCGAGGACATCTGTGGCCGGCTCTGGCGATTCTGTTGACCTTTTTCATTGCGCTGGCTGGAGGCCGAATCGGTTCAAAGCAGTTGATGGATGCACACTTTGACCCGCAACGCATGCCGGTGAATGCCGTCAATTTCATACAGTCGAGCGGAATTCCCGGCCCAATCCTGAGCACGGACACTTGGGGCGGATATGTGATCTACCGCTTGTATCCAAAAACAGAGGTAGTGCTCGACGATCGACACGATTTGTATGGAGAGGAATTCCTGAAGTCGTATCTCGCGATGGTACATGTGCAGGAAGGATGGGATACATTCCTGCGGCAATATTCTGCGAAATGCATTCTGCTGCCGCGAAACTCAGCGCTCGCCACGGTTCTGTCAAAGTCGGCAGGGTGGAAATCGATTTACGCTGACGATGTGTCGATCGCATTTGTCGGCGAGCAACTCCATTGAATGTGATGCACTCTAACGACTGATTCATCGTCGACAAGCCGAGGCACAAGCGACCTTGAGGGGACAGTCGATTCATCTGAATATTCCGAATGTCGTTAGACGGCTTACGCGCGCTTTTATGCCAGATTCATCTCTCCGCCGGATCGTCCACAGATTCGTCTTGTTCCTACTAACGCTGGCGTGGGCCGGATGCTCCGGATCATCCTCGACGACCCTTTCGACACAGCCGACGCAGCCGGGAAATCCGGTGGGTGCCAACCTGACACAAATCAGTTCGGATCCGTTTAGTGTTGGGCCGGGACAGCACGCCACCGAAGTCGAGCCACACATGCTGGCCAATGGATCGACACTGGTCGCGGTCTTTCAGACGGGACGGATTTCAGGCGGAGGTTCCACCGACATCGGGTGGTCTACATCGAGCGACGGCGGAACGACATGGAGTCACGGCTTCTTACCGGGATTGACGAAAGGCGAGGGAAGCGGCCCCTACGACGCGGCCAGCGATCCCAACGTCGCATACGACGCCAAGCATGGCGTCTGGATGATCTCGTCCTTGCCCCTATCGGGTACGGCGGCGACGCCAGCGATCGTTGTAAGCCGCTCTACCGACGGAGGCTTTACATGGCAGAATCCGGTTGGCGTCGATCTGACCTCGGACAGTTCCGACAAGAACTGGATCGCATGCGACAGTTGGGCAACGAGTCCGCATTACGGCAACTGCTATCTGCAATGGGACGATCCTCTTCAAAATGGCAGGATTCTGATGAGCACGTCGAGCGACGGCGGCCTGACATGGGGAACACCGCTGCCAACCGCGAATCTGGCCGAGGGAATCGGAGGCCAACCGCTAGCGCAGCCAAATGGAAACGTGATTGTGCCGATTGAGACCAATGTGATGGCGGCCTTCTTATCGAGCGACGGAGGTGCGAGTTGGACGGCCCCCGTGACCATTTCTAATATCCAGTTCCACGCGGATCCGGGCGGCATTCGTAGTGGACCTTTGCCTTCCGCTGCCGTCGATAGCGCGGGTACGATCTGGGTCGTGTGGGAGGACTGCCGCTTCCGCGCGAACTGCACGACCAATGACTTGGTGTACAGCACCTCGTCGGATGGAATAGCGTGGAGCGCTGTGACTCGCATTCCCATTGACGATATCTCGACTGCGGTCGATCACTTCATCCCGGGTGTGGGAATTGATCCGGCAACTTCCGGCTCGGGAGCGCATGTTGGTTTGCACTATTACTACTACTCCAACAGCGCATGCGACGTTTCGACGTGCCAGCTCTATGTGGGATTCATCTCGTCCTCGAACGGGGGATCGAGCTGGAACGTTGCGGCCGCTCAAACTGGGCCCATGTTGCTGGGCTGGCTCCCGACTTCGCAGAACGGATTGATGGTCGGAGACTATATCGCGACGGTCTTCACCAATGGCATTCCGCACGGCGCTTTCGCCGTAGCGCAAGCGCCGACAGGAACGACGTTCAACGAAGCAATTTATACCGGGCAGGGACTCACGGCGAAGGCCACGGTCAGGCAGTTGACGTCCGTGGGTGACAAGCCGCTACACAAACTTTCGGACCAGATCGAGAAAGAGATTCCAGAGAAGGGCTTCCATCCTCCGCGAAGAGCGCGGAGAAGAGCGAAGTAGCAGGTCAGCGAAGGATGTGAGTTAGAAGCGGTCGTTAGTATCGATGCCGAAGCCGACAATCGCAGTAACTTCGACCGGCTGGCTATTCCGCATGGCCGGCTGAAACTTCCAGGCACGCAGGGAAGCAAGAACCTTCGCCGTCATCACGGCCGGGCCAGGCTCCAGCACATGAATATTTTTGAAGTTACCGGAGGCATCGAGCGTACCGGTGACCACCATGCGTGCGTGCGGCAGACCTTCGGGTAAGTCGACACGGATTGCAGTTGGAGCAGCCAAGGCGCCGCCGAAAGCATGTCCACTGGCCGCTTCGTCGGCGAACTCCATTACGACGGTTCCAAGTGACGTGTCGATATACGTTGTGTATTTGTCACCGCGTAAGAGGTTCTTATAAGGCTCGAAGGCTCCGCCAGAACTTGCCGTGGCGGCGATGGTGACGCCCAATTCCTGCCTGGGCTTGGCGGTGGATCGACTTGGAGTCGCTGGATCGCTTGCCGCAGGATCGCTTCCAAAACCGGGAAGAGTAACCACGCTGCTGCCGCCACTGATGTCAACGCCGCGCACAGACGGATTACCGGCTGGCAAAGATCCTGCGCCTCCGGGACCGGGTGACATCGAGATTCCACCAGATGCGTTGGGGTCGGCTCCGCGTCCCGCGCCGGTTTTTCCAGCGCCCACATTGTTTCCCGTCATGGCGCTGCCAGGGCCCGTTCCGCGGCCGATTCCGGTGCCGCCACCTGCGCCGCCCAATCCAGTTTTGTCGCCACCGGAGGGAGACATGGCTAACGATCCAGAGCCTCCGGTTGTAGGCAGTCCAACTTTTGACCCGGGCTCGGCGGAAATGACGGCTCCCGCCTTCGCGCCGCTTCCAGCGTTGTTGGGATTACCGATACCTGTTCCGGGGTCCACTGGTGCGCCTAACCCGGCTCCGCGGCGTCCCATACCCGGGCCTGACGCGTTGGCACCTCCTCCGACCGACGGGGGCGGAGGAACTACGTTGTTGGCGAGGAGCGTGCCTCCGGGAGCTCCTGCGCCTCCAGCAGATGTTCCTGTGCCGCCGCCGGCCCCAGACAGCGACGGTGGAGGAGGAACCACGCCGGGATTTCCAGCGTAAGGAGCAGCCCCTCGCCCGCGACTCCCGGTTCCGCCCGTTACGCCCACAGTGGGTGGCGGCGCGACGACATTCGCGCCCAAACCATTGCTGGCGCCGTTGCGCTGTCCGCGTGGATCGCCTCCGGCTGCGGATGTACCTAAACTCGGTGGTGGGGCTACGACATTGTTTGCTAAAGACGGAGCGGATGAACCGTTGCTGCTTCCCGAATTTACGGTTGGAGGAGGAGCCACGACCTCGGACGGACCAAAAATCCTGCCGATGATGCTGCTCATCATCGATCCGCTGCCGGATTGAGAAGGAGGCGGTGGAACAACAGTCCTGGCTGGATCCTGCACGCTGCCACTGGCGAGCCGCCGCATGTCTGGAGATATGTCGGAACTCGGCGGCGGCGCGACCACAGAGGGAGCCGGCATGGTCAGCTTCGCAGTGCGCGAGCTTGCCCGTTCCGGCGCAGAAACCGGCGGGGGTACGACGCCCGTCGTCATCTGCACCGGAGCGGTAGAAATTTCACGACTCACCGAGCCGGGCGCTGGCGGAATCACATTCGCCGCGAGAGCGGGATTGGCTCGTGCACGATCGCGAGCTACGGTAGGGGCAGGGGCCACCACGGTCGTCCCGAGCGAAGGGGCAGTGAGAGAGCGGTCGCGCGATACTCGAGGAGCAGGAGCAATAATTGCCGGCGCCAGCAAGGGAGCCACTAACGCGTGTTCGCTTGGGACATTGGGAGCCGGAGGAATCAAAGTTGGGTTATAGCTCGGGGCGGTCAATGTCCGATCACGGGTAACGTTTGGAGCGGGTGCGATCACCGACTCCATTTGCACGCCATTCCTCGTGTAGTCTCGAACCACATTCGGCGCGGGTGCGACCACATTCGCTGACAGATTTGGGGCAGAACGCGTGGAACGCAATCCCTCCGCCGGAGGAGGGCCGGGGTTAGGCTTGATCGCTAATAAATTCGCGACGGCATCGCGAGAAGCCGGAAGTTTCACGTTAGGCGCATCGACGATGCGAGGGACCAAAGAACCGCCGCGCGCGATCTTGATGGTCTGGGTGCGGTGATGCGATTCGGCACCACCCGCGCGTCCGGTAGCGCCGGACTCCGCGCCGCCTAAGTCTTGTGTGCGAGGAAGTTCGTCGCCGGAGTAATAGATCACATCATGGCTGGAGATCCGGGGCGCGACTTGCGGGCGTAACTCTGCGACTTTTATCTGTACAAAGAGCGCGGCCACGATGAGGAATGCCTCCAGAAGATAGGAGGGCACCATGATCCGCAAGGGAATCAGGCCGAACGGAGCCTCGCCAGCCAGGCGGCGTTCCGAACGCCCCAAGGCGGGGCCGACGGAACTCCAGAATTCCCGCCAGCGCGATGTCCACGACACCAGCAACTGGGGCGCGTCGCTGCTCTCGACAGCAATCTCTTCGAGTTGGAGAGTTTCAATCACGCGTTCCCGCTGCCGCCATTCTTTGTAAAGGTGACTTCAATCTTATCGCCGACTGCGGTCTTTGTTTCCGCTGCCGTATGACACGGCAGTTCCAATACCGAAGTTGCGTATCGTCGCACCGGAGTGAATTTCCAAGGACGCACCGCCGGTCGCACATCAATGACCGTCATAGAAGCGTCGAGATATACAACGTCGATGGCAAACCCCATTCCTAAAGTATGAACGCCATGGCAGGGAACAATCCAGAGGCCGGAGCCATTACGGAAGTCATCCTCGCCGAGGCCGAGCAGCCCACGCAAGCGGGACCAGTGTGTGTCCGCAACCGCGAGCGACGTGGCGAGGTAAGCCTGACGGGTCTGGTTAAAAGCCTTTGCCTGCCCTGAGAGAGCTGCCATTGAGTTCCCACGTCTGCCGTGCCAAGCGTTTCTGCGTCGCTAACGTCCGCCCGAAACCGGTCCAAGCTGCCGGATCAGTTCGATCACGGCTGGACCAATCGTGACGAAGATAATGGACGGCAATACAAAGATCACCAGCGGGGGAACCATCTTAATGGTGGTTTTTGCAGCTTGTTCTTCGGCGCGTTGCCGGCGCTCCGTGCGGAGGGAGTCAGAGTGCACTCGAAGGGCCTGGGCCACGCTGGTACCGAAGCGGTCAGTCTGAATCAGTGTACCAACCAGAGAGCGGATATCGTCAACACCAGTGCGTTCCACCATGTTCCGCAGGGCTTCGGCGCGAGGCTTGCCGGCGCGCATCTCGAGATTTACCAGGTGAAATTCGTCACTGAGGTCGGGATGCGCGTGATGAAGGTCTTGGCCGACGCGCATCAGCGCCTGGTCAAGAGCCAATCCCGCTTCAACGCAGATCACGGTCAGGTCAAGGGCGTCAGGCAATCCCAGGCGAATACGATTCTGACGATCTTTGATCATGCGCTTCAGCATGAAGCGCGGAAGAAAAAAGCCGAGTCCAGGAATGCCGGCAAGTAGAAAGATATTGTCGAAGCCGGAGAAGAGTGCCACTCCGGCAAAACCGATGCCCGCCATGAGGAGACGCGCGCCGAAATAGTAGTTAATGTCGATGGCGTCGCGGAATCCGGCTTGGATGAGCCACTTGCGGGTGCGCGAAACATCCGCGGCCGACAACGGGATTGCTTTACTGAGCGGGTCGAGAGCCTGTTCGATACGTTCGCGAATCTGCGGCCGCGCCTCGGTAGGCTGGGTCTGCTGACCACCCAAGGCGCGCAAACGCGCTCCCAGCATGGAACTGGGAGTGATCGCGGCCGCGCCGAAGGCGAATACCGCCAGAACCACCGTGACAAAAACGAGAATGATCAAAATCAAAGACATTGGACTAGACCCTGTACCCCTGATCGTTCCTCAAACCTGAATCCGGATAATCTTCCGGATTACAAAATATCCAATCGTTTGCAACGTGATTCCTGCGACCAGCAACGTGTGCCCGATCGGGTCGGAGAATAGCGGGTGAATGAAGCTCGGGTTAAGCATCAGCATGACGACGACGATGATCGGCGGCATGCCCATCAGTAGAGCCATCGTAAGACGGCCTTGTGCCGTATACACACGCACTTGGCGCTGAATCTTGAAGCGCTCGCGTATTACGTATGACAGGTTGTCGAGGATCTCGGCGAGATTGCCGCCGGTTTCGCGCTGCAACATGACGGCAGTCACGAAAAACTTGACGTCCACGAGCGGCACGCGATCCGTCAGATTGAAGAGTGCGTCGCGGACGGGCATGCCGAACTTCTGCTCTTCGTAAAGCTGGCGAAATTCTCCGGCAATCGGCTCGGCCACTTCGTTGGTAATCATCTCGAGCGCCGTAGTGAACGCGTGTCCGGCACGCACCGCGCGGGCTAGCGTGTCGATCGCTTCGGGGAATAATTCTTCAAACTTTTCGAAACGTTTGCTGCGCTTGAATGAAGCGTATGAATAGGGAAGGACGAAACCCACCAGCAAAGCAAACCAGCCGACTTCCATGCGATTACTGAAGACCCAAGCCAGAAGTCCAGCAACGACTCCCGCGAGAATCGAGATACCGAGGAAATTCCCGGCGCGCATGTCCATCCCCGCTTGCGAGAGGGTCTTCTGTAGGGCGGAGACTCTGGCCGAACGCCGCAGCCATAAGTCGAGAGCGGGAATCTTGCTGAGTTGCTCGTCGCGCAGTAAAGCCAATTCCTCTTCGGCGGCGAGTTCCGGTGCTTTGCGTTCATTGGCGAGACGTTCCTTGATCAGGCGGGCGCGGGCGCTGCGCTGATCAAAGACGGAGCCCAGCATGAACGCCGCAACGGCGACGACTCCGAAGACGAGAAGAGCGATGAGAGCTGCCGGCATGGGAATTAAACCTCAGCCTTCGATTCGAACAAGGCGGGACGCAGTCGCGCTCCAGCCGTGGCCAGGCGGTCTGCAAACTTTGGCCTCACCCCGGTGGCACGGAACGCTCCGCGAACCTTTCCGCCTTCGTCGATTCCGGTGCGATCAAACGAGAAAATGTCCTGCATGGCGATGGATTCCGCATCCATGCCGGTAATCTCCGAAATTGTGGTCACCTTGCGGGTGCCATCCGACAAACGCGCGATCTGGATGACGGCATGAACCGCCGACGCGATCTGGTGACGCACCGCGCGTTCTGGAATGTTGAGATTGGCCATCGATACCATGTTTTCGATACGCGACAGAGCATCGCGGGGCGAGTTCGCGTGGACAGTCGTCAGCGATCCTTCGTGGCCCGTATTCATGGCCTGCAACATGTCGAATGCTTCTTCACCACGAACCTCGCCAACCACGATGCGGTCGGGCCGCATACGCAAGCTGTTGATGACAAGTTGCCTCTGGCGGACTGCGCCTTTGCCTTCGATGTTGGGTGGCCGCGTTTCCAACCGAACGATGTTTTCCTGCTTCATTTGCAATTCGGCCGCGTCTTCGATGGAGACAATGCGTTCCGAATTCGGAATATATCCCGAAAGCACATTAAGTAAGGTGGTCTTTCCGGCGCCGGTTCCGCCGGAAACCAAAATGTTTAGCCGCCCTTTCACCATGGCGGAAAGAAGCTCAAGCATCGATTCCGTCAATGTTTGGTTCTCGATCATCTGCCGCGCAGTGACGGGTTCGCGGCCAAAGCGGCGAATCGAGAGGCAGGGACCATCCAAAGCGAGCGGCGGAATGATGGCGTTGACGCGGGATCCGTCAGCGAGACGCGCATCGACCATCGGAGAAGATTCATCCACGCGGCGGCCGACTCGCGAGACGATGCGCTCGATGATTTGCATCAAGTGCGTGTTGTCTTTGAACGACAGCGTGGTCAGTTCGAGCTTACCGGCCTTTTCGATGTAAACACGGTCATAGCGATTGACCAGAATGTCGGAGATATTGGGATCTTTGAGAAGCTGCTCCAGCGGTCCCAGACCAAAGATCTCGTCGAGAATTTCGCGGGAGAGCCTTTCGCGTTCGGCAAAGCTGAGGGGAACGACTTCACCGTTGACGGCACTGCGAATAACGACGAGTACTTCATCACGTGCGGAATCGCCCGAAGCTTTTCCTAATTTCTCGAGATCGAGGCGATCGAGGATTTTCCGATGCAGGTCGGCTTTTACCTGCTGGTAGTCGGTGCGTTCGAAAGATTGAAGATTCGCCATAGACGCCTAACGTGCCACCCCGACTCGGACTAGACCGACTTAACCAACTGACTTGCGACTAGACAGACTTGAACAGAGACCATGCCGCCCGTTTCACGTCGACGTCGTTGCGCGTGAGTTCCTGCGCCAATCCGCTGAAGCAGCGAGCGATTTCGGAGTTGCGCTGATCCATCACCGGCGTGCCACGATCAATCGCACTCGACACCGCAAAATATTGGTTTGGAACTCGCCAGATCACTTTAGCTCCAACTGCGGCTTCGGCATCGGCTTCGCTGAAGCCTGAAACCTTGCGATAGCGGTTCAGCACGAGCCGGACGCGCTCGCGGCTGCCGGTCTCACCTAGGTATTGTTGCACGCGGGCAGCACTCCACAGGGAAGCCACATCACTGCAGGCCACCAGCAAGACGGTTTCGGACAGACTCGCGATTAGCCGACTGGCGGCATCGAACCGAGAGGACACGTCGACAACTACGTAGCGATAGTGCGTCACCAGCATGTCAAACAAACGCACGAACTCCGCGGTGGAAGGGTCGACTGCGGCAGGAACGTTGGTCCCAGCCAGCAGTTGGAGCCCGCCGTTGTGCCGCGTCATGAAGCTTTCCAGCAGGGAAGAATCCATGCGGTGCAGGTTGCGCGTCGCGTCGGCAACGTTGAAGACCGGCTTCAAGTTCATATGAAGCGCGGCATGGCCGAGAGGTGCCAGATCGACAAGAGCCGTTTGCCCGTAGGACTGCATAGCCAGAGCGAGGTTGACGGCGACGGTGGTCGCCCCGTTTCCTCCCTTGGCATTGATTACGGAAAATACTTTGCCCCTCAGCCCTTCCTGGCGTCCGCGACGCTGCGCCGCGTTAAGGCGGACAAAGGCCTCAATCAGATCGGTGGTGGTTGTGGGCTTCTCAATAAACTCGCGAGCCCCCGCACGCATGGCGTTGACGATAACCTGGGGCTGGTTCAGGCTACCGATCGCGAAGATCGCCGTCTCGCCCATTTCCTGATGCAGTAACTCAATTGCCCGTAGCGCCTGCGGTGCGTTATCCGACGGAATATCGACGAGGATGGCATCGGGATTGGCGCCGCGAATACGCCGCGTGACGGGATCGGAGGCGGCTACCGGGAATGTGGCGGAACTATGGACGGTGCGCGCCACACTGGTGCCGTCAACCAGCACCTGGAGCAGCGTTCGCTGCTCGTTGTCCGTGGCCACGATAACAATGGAAACTTCCGCCATAACTCCCTGTGGCCCTGAACTTGCCGAACCCGTCGCGTCGAGCCCTCACGAAGGGCACTTCCTCGCTATTTGCTGTTGTCGAACTGAGCCGGATTCAAATACGGCTTTGGAGCTTTGGGCGGAGTCACGGGTTCGTTGCTCGGAGAAATCCGGCGGACCGTACACAGCACCATCAACTCTGAATTGCTCTTCTGCAAACTCTTACTGCGGAAGAAGTTTCCCAGAATCGGGATATCGCCGAGCCCGGGAATTTTGTTGTAAATGTCGGTGACTCGATTGTCCATCAACCCCGCGATCACGAAGCTCTGACCATCTTGCAACTCAAACTCGGTTTCTGCCTTGCGCGTGCTTAGCGCAGGCACAGTGAAGCCCGAAATCGTGAGCGCGTTCGCGAAATCCAATGTGCTCACTTCCGGAGCGACTTTCAAATGGATATTCCCGTTCGGCGTAATCAGGGGTGTGAATTGCAGGCGGACTCCGAACTCTTTGAACGAGATGGTCACTGCCGTAAATCCCGCACCCGGCTGCACAATTGGGAATGGGAATTGACCACCGGCAAGGAAACTAGCTTCCTTACCATTGACCGCAATCAGATTCGGCTCGGCCAGGATTTGCAGAAGATTTTTAGATTGCAGCGCTTCGATCACGGCGCCAAAGTTAATGTCTGGCCGGAAGAGGAACAGGTTCAGAACATTGTTGATGGTCTGCCCTGTCGTGGTGGTAGTTGTGCCTGAACTCGAGGTACCTTGCGACAGACTCTGCGGTCCGAAGCCGCCGTACTGTCCGGTCGTCAACGTGCCGATCGTGTTGCCCCCACCGTTGGAAACAAAATTTACTCCAAGCTGGGTTAGGGCAGAGCGATCGACCTCGGCAAACTTCACTTGCAGCAGGACTTCCTGTGCTCCCACTGGCCCAAACGTCAGAACATTCACAACCTTGGGCGAATAGGCGCTTGCCAGTTCTCCTGCGCGCTTGGCGACGTCTTCGGTGGAGACGTGTCCGGAGAGCACAATCGCCGCCCGCGAAGGTGTAACTGTGATTTGCTCGTCGGGAAATACGCGATGCTCCTCATCCGAACAAGCGCTGACGTCGACATCCACGCGCAGATCGAAGCTGCGGTAACGCTCGAGTTCATCCCAGATCAGCAGGGAAACTTCTCCGGGAGCTTTGCCATGTACCAGAATTTGAGTCGGAGTGATCGGCTGGGCAAAAGCGATCGAGGGGTCCGTGATCGAGATTCGCTTAAGTCGCTCAGTCGTGTTAATCAGCAGGGACTTGCCCACCATCACCCGCAACGGTGCAGAACCCTGCGTCTGTTGCGACTGTGCTGGCAGTGTCGTTGCCTGCGTTCCCGTCGGAACTGTTGCCGGAGGTGCGGCGGTTGTGTCCGACTGTTGCTGACTGACTTCCGAGAACGCGGGAACGGTGAGAGCGGCCGCGAGCAAGAAACCACCGAGCACAAACTTACGCACATTCATTTTCTGATGTGTCTCCATGTGAGGAAACCGGCCAGCCTGCCCCGTAACAAATCGCGCAATCGAACTTTTGCGGATCACTTGGACTCGCACCCTTCATCGCCGCACTTCACTACGTCCACTTTTTTATCGCCCTGGTAGACCTCAACACTCACGCCGGTGGGAGCCGGAGGAGGCGCGATTTTCGGAGCTGCACTGCGATGCACCACTTTATGGACCGGCTCCGGAGCCGGCATGCCCTTATAGAGTCCTCGTGAATTCGAGGATGGACCGTCGTCCGCCTTTGTATCGAGCGGATTCCGCAGGGAGAGTTGAATGTGGCCCTCGGAACTGGCAAGTGTCAGCCGCTGCGCATCCTCAGGAGAAACCAGAAGAGTGATAACCGCGGTATTCTGCGCTTCACCACTCGATGTCCGTTCCATGTTCTTACCCGACGCCAGTACGGCGACATTCTGCAGAACAGTGGTGGTCTGCTGTTCGCCGCTGGTGCCGGGACTTCCCGTCAGCAGCACGTCTACGCGAGTTCCCGGAGTTACGAATCCAGCGACGGAGACGACTTCATTGACGCGAACGGAGACGGCGCGCATACCTGGCGGAATCAGAGAGGGAAGTCCAGAGCCGGCATTCTCGGCTGCCAGCCGGTTGGGAAGAATAAATTCGCCCCGGGCAATGGGGATGATGACTCCATGGCCAATCACCTCCGAACGCTTTCGAGGAGCGGTCGGCGGCAGATCAGAGCTGGGGATCCGGATGATCCGGATATCACGCTCTTCAACTTTCGCCCCCACCTGCAAGTCGTTGGCGGCTACCATGACTTCCACGCCAGCTTCGGTGTTGGCGCCGCTTTTCGACTGCAAATTCCGATAAACGTACACGGCGGCGAAAAATCCGACTGCCAGCGCGAGCGCGCCGATCATCAACAAACGTGTTCGATTCATTCCATTTCCTTAGACAGCTAAGTCCCGCAATGCTGCCTCAGCGCAGCAAATGCCCTGTCAGGCGCCGGGTTTGGCGGTGCTACTGGATAGAACTGGCGACGTTCGAGAAGACGTTGTTGGCATTGGAGCCGATCAGACGGATCGTTCCAACGACGATGACAAGAATAACCGCCAACATGACGGCATACTCTGCGATATCCTGGCCTTCATCGTTCGACCATAGGCTGTGCAGACCTTTTAGGATCATTGGTTCCCTCTCCTACGACCTGATGTCGTGAATCAATCGGAAATGGTCACTCGGGTGCCCGGCTGGGACTGCTACTGCGACTCGACTACCACTCGACTTAAGGGTAATCATACCTGCATCTTGGTGGAAAGTGACAAATTCTTGCACTCCCCGAATACCCATCGGTAACTATATCAACTCGGGTTCCTGCACGCCGTCTGCTCCCGCCTGTGGGGACCGTCTCGCCGAAATTCCACAGGATACAATCGCATGCCACCGGGCAAGGGACGAATGGCGCACCGAAAGCCGGCCAATTGAAATGACCATCAAGACCTATAGCTTCGTCGGAGCCATTTTGCTGGCTGCGGCCATGTGGTTTTGGGTGCAACATGTCGCCATTCCTCACCAGCAATCGGAAGCTCTTCTTACCGGCTCCCCTCGCGGAAACCTTTCTGATCTTTATCCGCGGTGGCTGGGTGCCCGGGAACGCCTTCTCCACGGTAGGGACCCTTACGGGTCAGATATCACCTCGGAGATTCAGACTGGATATTACGGCCGGCCGATCGATCCATCGCGCCCGAACGATCCTAAAGATCAGCAGGCGTTTGCTTATCCGCTGTACGTAGTTTTCGTGCTGGCTCCGACAGTGAGCTTGCCGTTTCCGGTAGTCCAGCATCTTTTCCTCAGGCTGCTCGTGTTTCTGGTTGCGATTTCCGTTCCGCTTTGGTTCGGGGCTCTCGGCTGGAGGATTTCCCAGCAGACTCTATTCGCGTGGATCATCCTGACCTTGGGATGCTTTCCAGCAATCCAAGGCTTCCGGTTGCAGCAATTGACGCTTCTCGTTTGCGGCCTTGTAGCCTTGGCAATGCGGGCTGTCGTCCGAGGCCGACTTGTGGGCGCGGGGGCATTGCTGGCGCTTAGTACGATTAAGCCTCAACTTGTCGCTATCACTCTTTTCTGGCTGCTATTGTGGTCGGTCGGGAAGTGGCGTGAACGGCAGAGGCTGGTTTGGAGTTTCTTCGCCTCGATGAGTGTCCTCCTTATCGGCGCAGAACTGCTTCAGCCAGGCTGGATCGGGGAGTTTCGCCAGGCATCCGCTGCCTATTACCGATATACCGGCGGGGGGCGATCGGTGCTGGATGTGGCTTTGACGCCACTAGCGGGACGTCCGCTCGCCGCGATTCTCGTTGTGATTGCGGTTGTCTTCTTTTGGCGCTTGAGGCACGCGGCAGCCGGTAGCAGGGATTTTTGCTTTTCGCTGGCGCTCGCAATGAGCGTAACCCTCGTCGTGATTCCTATGTTCGCGCCCTATAACCAACTCCTCCTTCTCCCGGCGGTGATGTTGATCGTACGAAGAGGTTGGGCTTTATGGCGCGGTTCGACCCTCACGCAGATACTTCTGGTGCTGGCTGGGTTGTGTCTGTTTTGGCCTTGGATTGCCTCAGTGATTCTGGTAACGGCTAGCATCTTCCTTCCGGCCGAGACCGTGCAGCGGGCATGGGCTCTTCCGCTCTATACCAGCTTGGCTATCCCGGTAACGACGCTCGCGTTGCTGTTGGTTGGCCGGAAGGTACTCCGCGCTAACGGCGACGCTACGACTATTGCTGGCGGTCGCTTGCAGCCGGACGCAGCGTCAGAGTAGTCTGTGGACTGCGCCAGACAGTGCCTCAGGGCGTTGATCGTCCCAGAACGGCGACCGCACAACTTCATTCATGGCCCTGAATACAATCAGTCATCAGAGCTCCGGTTCCGGTGTATTCCCCGCTCTCGTCTTCGTTCAGGGTAGCGAACAAAAGAATATTGTTTTGAATCGCACGCCCTTTACGGTTGGGCGTAAAGTCGACAAAGATCTGGTCATCGCCGACCCGCGCGTCTCTCGCGATCATGCGCAGATCATGCAGGAAGGCCAGGAATTTTTCCTGGTCGATCTGGGCAGCAAGCACGGCACCTTTGTCAACGGGGAACGCATCCAGCGCCAGAAGCTGGAGCGCGGCGACCGCCTGGAATTCGGCGCGCGAGATTCTGCTTATATCCTTTTCAATCCCGCCCACGCGACGTCCAACACCGCCCGCGAATTCCTAAGCCAGATTTCCGTCATCGGCATTAAGCCGGAGAGCACGGAACTGGAGACGCTGCGCTTGTTTCTGGAAGCGGCCCGGAAACTGAACACGGCGGGAGTGCTGGACGAGATCCTCATCACGATGCTCGACGTCACGTTGCAACTGACGCGAGCCGAGCGGGCCTATGTCTTCTTGAAAGATGAAGAAGGGAAGCTTCGTCTCGCTGCCGGACGCAATGCGAAGAAAGAGCCGCTGCTCGACGACAAGACGATCTCCCATTCGAGTCTGGAAGAGTCGCTGCGGTCAAACGATGAATTCCTGTTTTCGGATACGAGTAAGTCTCTCGATCTTGCCGGACGGCAGAGCATCGTGGCCTACGATCTGCGTACCGTGCTGTGTATACCCCTACGCAAGATGCAGGTGCAAGCTACTCGAGACGCACAGACTCCCGCACCAAGTGCCAACGCCGCGCAGGCGATGGGCGTTTTGTATGTGGACTCTCGTTTCGCGTCACGAGACATCAGTGCCGTCGGCCAGGACATTCTGCACGCCATCGCGACTGAAGCCGCCTCGCTCATCGAAAACGCGCGACTGGTGCAAGCGGAAGAAGAATCCCGCCGCTATCAACAAGAGTTGAGCATCGCCGCCAGCATTCAGCAGCGCCTGATGCAAGTGAAGATTCCCGAAGTTCCGTTCGCCACCCTGCGCGGTAGAAACCTTTCTTGTAAGGAAATTGGCGGAGATTTCTTTGATGCCGTGAATACCAAGGAAGGATTGGCCGTCGTACTCGCCGATGTCAGCGGCAAGGGGGTGTCAGCTGCGCTCTTGGCTTCAACCTTGCAGGGGATGATCTATTCGCATTTGACGGCGGGGATGCCGCTGCTCCATGTAGTTTCCGCAGTGAACCGTTTCTTCACGGATAAACTCATCGGCGAAAAATACGCAACCGTGCTACTCGTGCGCCTGCGCCGCGATGGTGAACTTGAATACGTCAATTGCGGGCACGTTCCTCCGCTGTTGATTTGTGCGGGAGAAGTCATGCGGCCTCCGCATGGCAACGTGCCTGTCGGATTGCTGCCGGACGCAACTTTTGAGAGCGCGACTTGCCAGATGAAATCCGGCGACCGCTTCATCCTGGTGACTGACGGCGTAACCGAAGCCGAAAATTCCATGGGAGATTTCTTCGAAGATTTTCGCCTGGAAGCCGCCGCAGCTAAGTCTCCAACGCTCGAGGGAATTTTTTCCGCGGTTACAGAATTCTGCGCCGGCAATCCGCTGAGCGATGATTGCACGGTCGTCGAGTTGTGTTACACGGCTCCCCCCGAAATCTGAGCTGCTTCAATTGTTTTCTACAGTGACGCGGTAATCGGTTCCTTCCCAGCGATTTTCCTTTGGCCAGAAAAATGTGAAGATCGTCTCCCCCCGGCGGGAAGGGAAGCCGTTGGAAGATCGAGGGTGAAGATTCCCAAACCTGTGTCGCGCGCATCCGCGTCGTGCGAAGTTTTCCAGTTGTCGATGGTCCAACGAACGCGACCAGGATTTAGCAGAACGACCCGAAGGGTTTTGTTGCGCGGCAGGCTACGCGTTTTGTTATTAAATCTCCAGCCAAAAATCTGCCGCACATGTTTATCGATTAGGTAGCGCTTCACTGTCTGCGGTGGTTGATCGAAGATCTTTCCGTCACGGATCGAGCGGCGAAGCTTGACGTATTCGGAGTGGGCCCAAACCAAAGGACAGGCGGAACCGGTCGGTTTGCCGCGAAACAATTCCAAGGCGGGAATGTCCGCCGAATCCCAAACCTGTTCGGGGAGCAGTCGACTGTGCCCCGCGGTCGAATTCTCCATCACCGTCAGCAGGGCTTCGGCTTCATCTCGATGCCCGGCAGCGATGGCGTAGTGGGCGCGCTCGCCCGCAAGAAGCGGCCACGGCCGACCGATCCCAGTACCGTCGAAGGCGGATCCATCCGCATGCTCTCCGTACCCGTCGCCGTTATAGCGATACCAGCACGGACCTTGCGGCAGTTCAGCCGCCAACAACGCATCGATAGCGCGCAGCGTGTTCACAATCCGGGGATCGTCTGGGGCACGCAGGCCAAATCGAACCAGAGCGAGCGCGTCCGGACTAATGATGTGATAAGCACGCTCTCCATCTTCGCCCGGCGGGCGGTTCTTGATCGGAACGAATCCCTGCGTGGGAGAGGATACGCCATCGGTTTCCGGGGGCGCGATGCGCACATAGTATCCGTCAACGCCGAGTTGTTCTGCTAAGTCTCCGCCGTCAGCATAAGACCCAGCGTTCGATGTTGTCATTCCACGCGTCGGCCGCATCGCGCATGACCTGGCCTTGTTCTTTGTGTCCGGTCAAGTCGGCGATGTCTGCCCCGGCAAGCAGCGCAGAAATCTCTGCGGCAAGCGTGAAGGGAGAGTATCCGGAGTCTTCTTCCCATCGGTCCTGTTGCGTGACTGGCCCGTTGCGCAGAATGAAACTGACGGCGTTGCGCACCAGTGGCCACCAGCGGTCTAGCTTTCCCAAAGCCTGCGGAGCTTCTCGGCGCAAGAGATCGACCAGCAGGACGGGGAACGCGGTCTCGTCCATCTGAACGCCGCTCCAGTACGGACGGCCGTCGAGCCACAGGTTTTGGGCCCAGTTTCCGTCGGCCTCCTGAGTCGCTTCGAGATAGCGGAGCACGCGAACGGCGTCGGTGACCGCGCCGGACGCAAGCAGCGCGCCCGCAGTTTCCACTAAATCCCGAGGCCAGACGAGGTGATATCCGCCAAGGTCTTCGTCGCCTTTGTTGAAGCCCCATGGAATCGACAGGCTGGCGATAATGCCGCCGAGAAAATCTTTTGACTCGTGAGTACGCAATACGGCTGTCGACGAACGGTACAAATCGTTTTGCCGCAGTGGCTCGTCGAGCTTCAGCAATTTCGTCTGCCAGTTCGCCCACTGCGTTGTGTAGTGCTCTCGAATCTCGTTGTAATCCTCAAAGAGACTTGAGCGAGCCTGCTGTCCGGCCTCGGACGAGATGGTTCCGAAGCCCATGGCGAGAACGAATTCACCCTGGCAGGCCTCGAGGTCAATTTCCCCGGTGAACGCGATGTTGCCGTTTTCAGCGCGCGTGTACTCCCATTCCATTTGGAAGTGCTGCGAAAGATCCTGCCAGCCGTCCGAGGTTCCAACGAAGCCGACCGACATTTTTTTCCATGGCGCGGACGATCCCAAACTCAGCGTCACTCCATCGCGCGAGGCGAGAAACATCGGGAAGCCCTTGTAGTCGCCGACCCAGCCGGTATTTTCTTTTCCCCAGTTGGCAAGATGGGGCGAGAGTAGAGCGTAAAGGTGATAATCCGAAAGTTTCCCCTGTAATGCCTGAAAGCGGATCTTTTGCAGCACGACGTTGCGGAAAGGATCGCAGAGGACTTCCTTATGAATCCGGTAGCGGCCGAAGTTGCAGGTATTAACCAGCTGAAATACTGGGATCCCGGGCTCGATGGGCTGGTTCTCGTAGGTACAGTGGCGCTTTTCTTCGGAGAAAAAATCGCGGCCGTCGGTGATGATAAATCCCATGTCGCGGGTGCAAGCCTGATCGACTCGCGGAAAATACACCTCATTCAGAATTCCGTGGCTCAGCGTGAACCAGACCTTGCTCTGCCGGTTGAGAGCGGTGCCGACCCCGGATTTGGCACTGGAAGTCCAGCGAGGCGGGATTCCCGGCCATCCGGGGGCGAAGCGTACCGAGTCAATCATCGAGGCCTTTTCCTTGAGTTGAAACAGCGATGGTATCTGATGTGACAAACGTTTTACATTGGGCAGCGCTCGTTTGGACCAAAGATGTCATCCAAAGCAACGTCGGTCCGTTCGATAGGGAATTACAAAGCGGCGAAAAATCGCGGACGGCGAAAATCGCCGATAGTGACGCCCATTGCAGAAGAGACATCATGGCATTCGATGCACGAAGAACCCTGAAGGTGGCAACTCTGTGGGCGTGTTGCCTTCTGAATGCGGTTGCGTGCGCAGGAGATACGCCCTCCGTTGTTGCAGTCACTCCGCTCGAAAAGGGATTTGACGGTCTCTACAACCTCGATTTCGCCGGGGCGCAGAAGGATTTCCTCTCATGGCAACAACAGCACCTGACGACCCCGTCGGCCCGGTCAGCGAAGCGGCTGGCTTTTTGTTTTCCGAGTTCAACCGGCTGGGGGTGCTCGAGGCACAGTTCTACGAAAATGACACGGCGTTTTCCGACCGTCCCAAACTGAATCCCGATCCCGAGACAAAAAATCATTTTCAGGCGGCAATCGATCATGCCGAAGATCTGGCACATAAGCGTCTTGCTCGGGATCCTAAGGATCGCGATGCCTTGTTCGCAATGACTCTTTCCTCCGGCCTGCAGGCCGATTACGCCGCACTCATCGACAAGCGAAACTTCGCCTCGCTCCATTTCACCAAGGAGGCGTCGTCTTCGGCGCAGGAACTGCTTAACGTTTGTCCCAATTGTTACGACGCATTGGTGGCGACAGGATTCAGCAAGTACATCATTGGCAGCATGTCCGCACCGGTGCGCTGGGTGATGCGGATGGGCGGACTGCCCGCAGACAAGCAGGGAGGGATCGTCGATCTGAAGACGACGGCTGAACATGGACACTATCTCGCGCCGTTTGCCCGGATTCTGCTTTCGATTGTTTACGTTCGAGATAAGAACCGTGCCGGAGCGATTGAATTGCTATCTGCCTTACAACGCGAATTCCCAGGCAACACCCTTTTCACTCGACAAATTGCTCACCTACGCTCAGGTGATTAACTGGTGTAAATTCACAGCGTTCCCCTAGAGCATGCAGGGCCATTCACTAGAAATTCACCCGTCTGTAACCATCCTGTAACATCCAGCCGATAATAAAGAGATGCATCCAAAAATTTAGGAGGAACTTGTTCCCAATGCGCAAACTTTCGCTGCTGTTAGTGTGTGTCTCTCTGGCCCTGCCGGTAGTTGCTCAGACCACGCTGAACGGAGCAGGCGCTACCTTTCCGTATCCCATCTATTCGAAGTGGTTCAGCGAATATCACAAGGCCCATCCCGAAGTTCAGATTAACTATCAGTCGATTGGAAGCGGCGGCGGCATCCGCCAGGTGACCGCGGCCACGGTGGACTTCGGTGCCAGCGACATGCCGATGACCGACAAGCAACTACAGGATTCAAAGACCAAGATCCTGAATCTGCCAACGGTTCTGGGAGCGGTAGTTCCCGCGTACAACATCCCGGGCGTCACCGGAGAAGTGAAATTCACTCCCGATGCTTTAGCTGGGATATTCCTCGGCAAGATCTCGAAGTGGAATGACAAGGCGATCGCCTCTGCCAATCCGGGCGTGAATTTTCCGGACAAGGACATCATCGTCGTGCATCGCTCCGACGGCAGCGGCACCAGTTTCATCTGGACCGACTACCTGTCGAAGGTCAGCGCAGACTGGAAGAACTCGGTAGGAAGCGATACCTCGGTGAAGTGGCCCATCGGAATGGGCGGCAAAGGCAACGAGGGTGTCGCCGGCTTGATTCGCCAGCTCTCGGGCTCCATTGGCTATGTTGAACTGATCTATGCCGTGCAAAACAACATTCCTTACGGCAGCGTGAAGAATGCCGCCGGAACGTTCGTGAAGGCTTCATTGGAGAGCGTGACGGCCGCAGCCGCTTCGGCTCCGAAGATGCCTGCGGATTTCCGAGTGTCCATCACCAACTCACCTGGCAAGGATGCTTACCCAATCTCCAGCTTTACATGGTTGTTGATTCCAGCTCAGTCGAAGAATGCCGCCAACGGAAAAATCCTGGCGGATTTCATGAACTGGATGGTTACGGACGGCCAGAAGTTGACCGCGTCTCTTTCCTACGCACCGCTTCCCGATAACGTTGCGGCCAAGGAGAAGGAAGCGATCAAGCAGATCAAGTAGCACCCGGCCCAGCCGGGAAGATTTCCATCGCACGACAAAAAGGAGAGTGTAATGAAGGCAGCGGGCATAGTGTGTCTGACTCTACTACTGGCGACAGGACTGGTTGGACAAACCAGTTCGGCGCCCAAAACAGCGAAGAAGAAGTCGGCGGCGATTACCACCGCGGATGTGCAGGCTCTGAAGGACGCAATCGCTTCGCAGCAAGCCGCGCTTGCGCAGCAGCAGGCACAGATTCAGGAATTGCGCGACAGCCTTCGTCAAAAAGATCAGGCGGTGCAGCAAGCGCAGACCGCCGCTACCGATGCTTCAGGCAAAGCCGACGCGGCCCAGGCCGCCACTTCGCAGCAGCAGCAGACGGTCACAGACTTGAAGACCAACGTGAATGACCTGCAGGCCAACATGGCCAACACCGTCGTCGCGGTGCAGGAGACGCAGAAGCGCGTGTCAGAACCGCCGACAGAAATTCACGTGAAGGGAATTACTATTACTCCTGGTGGATTCCTGGCGGCAGAAATGGTTCGCCGTTCGCGCGCGCTCGCCTCTGATATCAACACGCCGTTCAACTCGTTGACGATGCCGGGTGCTTCGCAGAGCAACATCTCGGAGTTCTTCGGTTCGGGCCGCCAGTCGCGAATTTCGATGTTGGCGGAAGGCAAGCTGGCAAACGCGAAAATGTCCGGCTATGTCGAAGCTGACTTCCTATCGGCAGGCGTCACGTCCAATAACAACCAGAGCAACAGCTACACACTCCGTCAGCGGCAGGCTTGGGGTCAGTTGGCCTTCAACGATGGCTGGAGCATCACTGGCGGCCAGATGTGGAGTCTCGTGACCGAGACGAAAAAGGGACTAGACAACCGCAGCGAAGCACTGCCCATGACCATTGACCCGCAATACACGGTGGGATTCAGTTGGGCTCGGCAGTTCGGCCTGCGTGTAACCAAGAATTTCAACAACAAGGTCTTCTTCGGAATTTCGGTCGAAAATCCGCAGGCGACCATCAGCACCCACGGCAACGCCAGCAACTTCCTGGTCGGCTCTGCCGGTGCGGGCGGCGGACTTTACAACGGTGCCATCACAGCTTGCTCAACCAGCAGCACCGGCGTCACGACCTGCTCGCCGGCCGCCAGCTACGCGTTCAATCCTTCGCCTGACATCGTTGCCAAGTTGGCGTTCGAGCCCGGCTTCGGACACTATGAAGTGTTCGGCGTATTCAGCCGCTTCCGCGACCGCGCGTTTCCTTGCGAGGATGTAGCCTCGACGACAACCTGCCTCGGAGCCAGCGCTCCGGGACCGAACGCACTCGGCGCATACAACAGCTCAAAGAATGGCGGTGGCATTGGAGCGAACGCCCGCTGGTCCTTCGACAAGAAGCGGATTGATTTCGGATTGCACGCTTTGGGTGGAAGCGGAATCGGCCGCTATGGAACCGGCGGTTTGGCCGATGCTTCTGTCCGTGCCGACGGAACCTTGGATCTGATTCGCAGCTACCAGGGATTGACCACCTTTGAGTGGCATGGACCGAAGCTCGACATTTACCTGAATGCCGGAGCGGAGTATGCAAGCCGCGCCGCCAGCTTCGATCCGGTCAGTGGCAAGACGGTTGGCTACGGATCGCCCTTGTTCAGCAATTCCGGTTGCTACACGGAGACCGCGCCCCAGAACGGTGGCGGCTTCCTGCCGGGATCATTGGGTAGCTGCACGGCGGACACACGGGTCCTGATCGAAGGCACTGCTGGCTTCTGGTATCGCGCTTATCAGGGACCGAAGGGCCGCATTCAGTGGGGACCTCAGTTCTCGTACGTGACCCGCAACACGTGGTCGGGAGCGTCGAGCTTTGAGCCTCACGGAATCGATGGAATGGTATTCACTTCATTCCGTTATTACCTGCCGTAAGCACCGGTTGGGGCAGTCGATTTTGTTATATCCACGAACCGGCATCGGGCGGATCCTGCGCCCGGTGCCGGTTTTCAATAGACGTGGCGCTCCTGATTCGCCGCAGGCGTGCTGTCGAAGCATGCTTTATACTAAGTTCCCGGTTCGGAAACGCTGGCGCGATCAACCTTAGAAAACACCGCAGTCAATTAAGTTCCAATGGCTCGCATTTCGCTCGACGACCCTCAGTATTTTCTCAACCGCGATACCTCATGGCTCGCGTTCAACCGTCGTGTGCTCGAAGAGGCTGAGGACGAAGGCAATCCTCTTCTCGAGCGCCTGAAATTTTTGTCTATTTCAGCCAGCAATCTGGACGAGTTCTTTGAAGTACGCATCGCGGCAATGATGCAGCAGATCGAAGACGGCTACAACGAGGCTGGACCGGACGGCCTCACACTCTGCCGAAAAACGCGATGCACTGAGTAAACTCACGCACGAGTTCGTGGACGACCAGTACGAGTGCTGGAATTCCCGGTTGCGCCCCGCGCTGGCGCAGAATGGAATTCGTGTCCTAGGTTTGCATGAATTGGATCCCGCCGCTTTGCGCTTCGTGGATGAGTACTGCGAAAGGGAATTGGATCCGCTGTTGACGCCAGTCACGGTCGATCCCGCGCATCCGTTTCCCCGGGTGATCAACAAAGCGCTGTGTGTTGGATTTCTTTTGCGGCGGCGTCGTCGCTCTGCACTGACTTATACCGGGGTTGTGTCAGTGCCGCGCGCTTTGCCCCGCCTCATTCGCCTTCCTTCCGAAGGAACGGTGGATTTCATCTTCCTCGCGGATCTTGTGGCGCATCATGCCGTGCGCATGTATCACGGCTACGACATTGTCTCGTCGGCGCCTTTTCGCGTAACTCGGAACAGCAACCTGTATCTCGCGGAAGAAGAAGCCCGCAGCCTGCTTGAATCGGTGCGCACCGAACTGCATAACCGCCGCAAAGGCGACGCAGTACGCATGGAGATCGAAGCCGAAGCCGATCCAGAAATTATTGAGCGCCTCCGCAGTGTGTTCGAACTCGATCCATGGCAAGTTTTCCCGGTGAATGGTCCCGTGAATTTGGTACGGCTGTTCAATGTATACGAACAGGTAAACCGTCCTGACTTAAAAGACCGCTCGTTCACCCCTCGTGAGTTAAGGCTTCCGACAAAATCGAAAGATATTTTCGAAGAGCTGCGCGAGCACGACATTCTTCTGCACCATCCCTTCGACTCCTACGATGCCGTCGTGGCTTTCATCAGTTCCGCGGCTGAAGATGACAATGTTCTATCGATCAAACAGACCCTGTACCGAACCAGTGAGCGTTCTCACATCGTGCCTGCTCTCATGGAGGCTGCTTCGCACAAGGAAGTCACAGCCGTAGTCGAGCTCAAAGCGCGCTTCGATGAGGCATCGAACATCCGCTGGGCGCGCGATATGGAAGATGCGGGCGTGCAGGTCTTCCATGGACTAGTGGGCCTGAAAACACATTGCAAGCTATCGCTGTTGGTCCGACGCGATCCCGACGGTTTGACTCGCAGCTACGCTCACATCGGCACGGGCAATTACAACGCGACCACGGCGCGCATTTACACCGACCTCAGCCTCTTCACGGCAAATCCCGAGATCACGCGCGCGGTGCACGACGTGTTCAGCTTCCTGACCGCCTACGCCGAGAATCCGAGTTACGACCCGCTCTTGGTCGCGCCTCTCGATCTGGCCGAACGTTGCGTGGCGCTGATCGAACGCGAAGCCGAGACTGCGCGTCGAGGCGATCCAGCTCGAATTATTGCGAAGATGAATGCGTTGCTCGATAAAAACATCATCCAGGCGTTGTATCGCGCGTCCCAGGCCGGCGTACAGATCGACTTGATTGTGCGCGGGATCTGCGCGCTTCGCCCAGGAGTCCGCGGGGTCAGTGAGAACATTCGAGTGCGTAGCATTGTTGGACGTTTCCTCGAGCACAGCCGGATTTTCTACTTTGACAATGCCGGCAATGAAGAGATCTACATCGGCAGCGCAGACTGGATGCCGCGCAATCTGTACGAGCGCGTGGAAGTTCTGGTGCCGCTGCGTGACGAGCGCCTGCGGCAACGCGTTCGCCACGAAATACTGGACGCTTACTTGGCCGACAATCGCAAGGCGCGAATTCTGTTGAAAGATGAAACGTATATTCGCGCGTGGCAGCCGGTTCATGGTCAGCGCAACCGCCGTCCTCCGCTGGGAGCGGCGGCATTCAGTGCGCAGGATTTCTTGATGAACATCTCGGAAGGAAAGCCGCCAGGCGAGATACCGATGCCCGCTGCACCTTCGCGAAAGCGTAAACTGGTTGGGAAGGAACGTTAGCCAGCGATGATCCTCTACTTCTTGCGCCACGCCAGCGCCGGCGAGCACGTCGCCAACCCGAAAAAAGATGAAAAGCGCGCTCTCGATAAAGAGGGAATTGAGCAGTGCGGATACGTGGGCCGCGCTCTAACGGCCCTCGGAACTCAAGTCGACACTATTGTTTCGAGCCCTTTGAAACGTTGCACGCAAACGGCGTCCCTGGTAGGAAATGAACTCGGGTATGAGGGGAAATTGCAGATCGATGCGGCGCTGCGTCCCGGCGCTGGCCTCGCCGACTTCCGCAAGATGCTGGAAAAGTACGCTCGGCTGGAAGCCATCATGGTGGTCGGACACAATCCCAACCTCAGCCAGTTCCTGGGGGCTGTAATTAGCGACTCGGGCTGCGAGGCGTCTGTTGAATTGAAAAAGGGAGCGGTTGCCAGGGTGGAGATGCGTCGATCTTCAGGCACGCTGCAATGGTGCTTCGCTCCGAAGGCATTGCGTATCCTCTACGACACCGCAGTGGAAAGCTCACGTCCGAATACCTCGCGGAAGTAGTCACACTCTTTTTCGATCGCCCACAATTCCAGGTCCACGCCCATGCGGCGACGCGGCACCAGCGTGAGTTTCACGCCCGCGGAGCGAACGCTAATCCGAAATTTTTCAACAGCCCGGCTGCGTCCAAGATTCAGCGCGCGCGCCAGACGCAACAGCACAATCGCTTTTTCCACGGCAGCGCGTTCGGATGCTTCGATCACTTTCATCGGACCGTCTTCGACCGAAGGTCGCGATTTCCCAAGGTAGCGAGCGATCGCAGCAATGACGCGGCGTTGTTGTGGCGTATATCCCAGAATTTCAGAGTTCGAGATGATGTAGTTTGTGTGACGATGGCGGCCGTTGCGATTCACGTAGTCGCCCACTTCATAGAGCATGGCGGCGGCAACTAGCCACTCGCCATATTCCGGTGGAAGCCGGTGCACCGATCGCAGTCCGGCGAAAAGTAGCGTCGCGGCATCGCGAACATCAAGCGCGTGCTTACGATCCACGTGATAGTGGGTTACCGCTTTCAAGATCGATTCCCAGCGCTCGGATTCGACTTGTTTTCCCGAGCGCGTGCTGCGGTCGTAGTCCGCCGACATCTGGGCCAGAATGCCGTCGCGCAGGCCGAGGGGCGAATACCGATAGGACTTGAGATCGAGGCGATCGAGCAACTCATGATAAACGGTGGCGCCCGCAACAATGATCTCTGCGCGGCGCGGGCCGATGCCCTGAATCTTGCGGCGCTCTGCTACCGGTAATCGCGCCAGCCTCTTCGCGATGCGAGTCATGTCTGCCCGCGACACGGTATTTCGCTGGCGAACACCCACGCTATGCATGTGTCCTGCGACAGCAGCTAACGCGGCCGCCGTGCCAGAGGTTGCGATTACATTCCGGACTTTCGCGTCGGCGATCCGGTCGACGACGCGGTTGACTTCACGAGCGACAAATCCGCGCAAGCGCTTTAGTTCGCCCTTCCGCGGAGGGTCGTGACGCAGGAATTCGTTGGACAGTCGAACGGCCCCCAGCGGAAGGCTGACCGCATCCCGAATTCGGCCGCCTTGCGAGACCGTGAGCTCACAGCTGCCACCGCCTAGGTCCATCATCAGCGTCGGAAGCCGGTCAATCCGGCTGCCAGCCACCAGGCCGAGATGGATCAGTCGCGCCTCTTCTACGCCGGAAATAATTTCCACCCGCCAGCCCGTCGCAGACCGGACCCATTCGAGGAAAGCCTGGGAGTTGCGCGCATCACGGAGGGCGCTGGTCGCGACAATCCGCACCGAGTCGGTGACGATTTGTTGCGTCGCCCGGTGAAATCGTCTCAGGACCCTCACTGTGTCCGCCATAGACTCGGGCGTCAGAAATCCCGAACCGAAGACGCCTTCTCCTAAACGGGTGACTTCGCGGTCCTCGTGGAGTGAGCGCAGGCGTCCAGCCTGCAGGCGCGCGATTTTGAGTCTTACGGAGTTGGAGCCGATGTCGACTGCGGCAAACGTGGGCATGGTAAGCCCCTCAGTTTACATGTGAACGCGCAGAAGGGTTCTGCGGAAAACCTAAGCGGCAACTTCCGAGCGTTCGACAGACCGAGGATTCTTGCTTTGGGATGCCTTCACCGGGCCCTGTCTCGTCGAAGATGTGCTGATGTGGTCGGCAACTTGTGAGGAAGAAATCGACTCAATGGCGTTGCGGAATTTGCCGCGAGTGACATTAGTGAGCGCCGCGACCAGGGACGACTGGTTCACGCTACCAAGTTTCTCGGTCGCCGTTTGGGTCAAAGTCAGCCAATCGTGCCAGCTGCCCAGTGCGTCCTGCAGCGACCTGAGCTGTTCTACGAACGCTGAAGAATCTGCGGATTTCGGGGCCAGATCGGCAACGTAACGCGCGGATTTCACCGCCTTGCGAAGCTGACGGAGCTTCCGCTCGTCTAAGAGCGCGTCGGACTTAGTGATTCCAACCACCATCTTCTGTGCGACTGTCAGCGGATCTCGTTTCTCGTTGATCACGAAATTTCGGGCGGCCCGCCTGAGGCGCCTCGCAAGTTCTCCGATATCTTTTTTTGTCAGTAGTTTAGCGAGCTTTTTATCGTGTTGAGCTCGAAGGTCCACGAGGGTTTGGGTTAACTGGGTTTTGCGCCGCGGCTGCTGAGCAACTTTCAGGCTTCGCAATGCGGCGAGCTGTGCATCGATGTCGCGCACCTTGCCTGCCCGGTCGCGAATTCGATTCAGCGCTTTGACCAACTTTCTCTCGTTCCTGCCCCCATCCGAGGAAAACTCACTGAGCAGAAGCTCCAAGCGGCGCGCAGCGGTTCGAAAGCTGTGAACCGTTTCGGCATGCTCGTCTGAGCCCAAACGTAATAGTGCCTTCTCGGTTCTGCGGAAAACAATTTCGCTGCGGTCAGAGGCAATTGCCATAAATCTTGGGTAAAACCGGGGAGAGACGCACCGGAAATCTCTAGCGGGGCTTGACAGGCATTGAGGGTTGCTTCCGAGCCGACACTGTTTGTGGGGGAAACCCAGACCGTTCTGAAAAGCCTGAGCTATTTTAACACCTTTGTAACAACATTCTGCTACGGTGAGGCGGATGGCCAATCCGGCATTTCTCCGGCCTGATATGCACGGACCGCAACCCGTTGAAGACAAGAAAGTTACATCTGTAACGGCTGTGCGGACGTCGCCCCTGCTGAATTCCTCCAGCGGGGAGGTGCCCGACCGCGTTTTTAAGGCTGCGATTACGGCCTGCGGAATGGCAGTACTGGGCGTTTTAGCTCTCATCGTCTATGAGCTTTTCACACGATCCAATCTTTCCTGGCACGCTTTTGGCTTCAAGTTCTTCGGCGGAAGCGATTGGGATCCAGTCAACGAGCAGTTCGGCGCCTTGCCGTTTATCTTCGGCACCCTGGTATCGTCGTTGATCGCGTTGGTGATTGCGATTCCGCTATCGGTGGGCGTCGCCGTGTTTACGACGGAGATGTGCCCCAAGGCGTTCCGAGGACCGCTGTCGTTCTTTGTGGAGCTGCTGGCGGCGATTCCAAGCGTGATTTACGGTCTGTGGGCGGTTTTCGTTCTCG
Organism: uncultured Acidobacteriota bacterium; assembly: GCA_963819455.1. Taxonomy (GTDB): domain Bacteria; phylum Acidobacteriota; class Terriglobia; order Terriglobales; family Acidobacteriaceae; genus Sulfotelmatobacter. The sequence continues at coordinate 12,209 of CAWFWF010000001.1, read as the reverse complement.
CTCCGCTTCTAAGCTCTTACGTTGAGCCATTCCTCGCGAAGTCATTCGGCTGGTCCGGGTTGTTCAGTGGCCCACAATACGGAATCGGCATGCTGGCGGCGGGGATCATCCTGGCCGTCATGATCATCCCGATCATTTCGTCGATTACTCGCGAAGTTCTGATGGTCGTCCCACAACATCAGCGCGAAGGCGTACTGGCGCTGGGAGCGACGCGGTGGGAGATGATTCGCCTCGGTGTGTTGCGAAATGCGCGCGCCGGGATTGTCGGCGGAATCATTCTTGGCCTGGGCCGCGCTCTCGGTGAAACCATGGCCGTCACGATGGTGATCGGGAATCGCCCTGAAATCGCGAAGTCGCTCTTTGCTCCGGGCTACACCATGGCGAGTGTCATCGCCAACGAGTTTAACGAGGCTACTGGTGACGTTTACCGCTCCGCATTGATCGAGATTGGTTTGGCACTGTTTCTTGTCACCATCATCGTCAACGCCTTGGCCCAACTGTTGGTATGGAGCGTCACTCGCGGGCAACCCGCCAGGGGACAGTAATCCATGAGCTCAACTCCTACACAACTTCCGGTGCAGAGGATCAGCTTCTACCGGCGCGCAACCGACCGAATTATGACCGGTGTTGCGATCTTGACGGTGATTCTTGTGCTGGCGCCGCTGGTGGCGATCTTCGGATATCTGCTGGTGAAAGGAATTGTGTCGCTGGATTGGGCCTTCCTCACACAAACTCCAAAACCTGTTGGCGAATCCGGCGGCGGCATGGCGAATGCCATCGTTGGATCGATGATCATCCTTGGCATCGCCAGCGTCATCGGCGTGCCGTTCGGCATCGGTGCAGGGATTTACTTAGCGGAATTTGGCCGCAACAGGTTCGGTCAGGCAATTCGATTTACAGCCGATGTTCTAAACGGAGTTCCGTCGATCGTCATAGGCATGGTCGCCTACGGCGTGGTTGTTTTATACCAAGGACATTTCTCGGCATTCTCCGGCGGAGTGGCACTGGCGATTATGATGGTGCCCACAATCACTCGAACTACGGAAGAGATGCTGTTGCTTGTGCCGCAGGCGCTGCGTGAGGCGGCGTATGGCTTGGGTATCCCGCGCTGGCGGACAACGCTGTCCATCACCCTTCGCACCGCAACCTCCGGCGTCATCACAGGAGTGATGCTCGCTTTTGCCCGCGTTGCGGGCGAAACCGCACCGCTGCTGTTTACGGCGCTCGGCAACACGTTCTGGAGTTTGCGCACGAACCAGCCCATTGCTGCGCTTCCACTGCAAATTTTCACTTACGCCAATTCTCCCTATGACGATTGGCATCGCCAGGCCTGGGCCGGTTCGCTGGTCCTGATCATTCTCATCGTGGGTGCGGTCGCGGCGGTGCGCTACGTCGTTCGCCGCGGATCGTTTGGGACGGCATAACTTATGGGCGTTGGAATCCAGGTAGAAAATCTGAATGCGTGGTATGGCAAGGGCCAGGCACTTTACGACATCAATCTGAAAGTTGCCGCGAACCATGCCACCGCGCTCATTGGACCGTCCGGCTGCGGGAAGTCCACGTTCATACGATGCATCAATCGAATGCACGAGACCATTCCGGAGGCGCGGGTTGAAGGGCGCATCCGCATCGGCGAGATCGATGCTTATAACGGAACGTCTCCCACGCAACTGCGGCGCCGTGTCGGCATGGTGTTTCAGAAGCCGAACCCGTTTCCGACGATGTCGATCTATGACAACGTTGCTTCTGGACTAAAGCTGAACGGGTACCGCGATCGTCACAAGCTCGACGAAATTGTGGAGCGATCGCTGCAAGTTTCCGCGCTTTGGGATGAAGCCAAGGATCATCTACACAAAAAATCGGGTGCCAGCCTTTCGGGCGGCCAGCAACAGCGCCTTTGCATCGCGCGAGCGCTGGCGGTCGAGCCCGAAGTCTTGCTAATGGACGAGCCCTGTTCCGCTCTCGATCCGATCTCGACCGGCAAGATTGAAGAATTGATCTTTCAGTTGAAAGAGCGGTATACCATCGTAATTGTGACGCACAACATGCAGCAGGCGGCGCGCGTCGCCGAGTTTACTGGCTTCTTTCTGCTGGGCAAGATGATTGAGTTCGACAAGACGGAAAAGATTTTCACGAAGCCGTCGGACAAGAAGACGGAAGATTACATCACCGGCAGATTCGGTTAGAACGAGATTCTTGGTCTGCTGACGGAAAGACTCCGGGAGGAAGGTTCGCATCATGCGTACGCGCTTTCAACAAGGGCTGGATGATCTCAGACAGCGGTTGCTCCGTATGGGAGGACTCGCCGAGCAGGCGGTGGACCGCGCTCGCCAAGCTTACGTTGAGCGCGATTTGACGCGCTGCCAGATGGTTCTGGAGGGTGAAAGCCTTATCAATAGCTCCGAGCGCGAGATCGATGAAGCGGCTTTCGATATGCTCGCGATGCAACAGCCAATGGCTGTGGACCTGCGCTTCATCCTCGCAGTCACCAAGATCAACTCCGATCTCGAGCGCGTTGGCGATCAGGCGGTCAATATCGCCGAGCGGGTGATGGATATGGTTGAGCTTCCGCCTGCGGACCTTCCTGTGGATATCGCCCGCATGGGTACTGCTGTGAGCGCCATGGTTCGGAGGGCACTCGAGTCGTTCATTGAGGGGAAGGTTGAGCTCGCCCAGGCTGTGCTCGAGATGGATAACGTCATCGATCGAATGCGCGACGATGCTTTCATTCAACTCGTGAAGGCGATGAATGAGCGTCCGGAAATCGTACGCCAGGCCCTTGATGCGCTACTGGTCGCGCGCAATCTGGAACGTGTCGCCGATCACGCCACCAACATTGCGGAAGACGTAATTTTCTGGGTACAGGGTTCCGACGTTCGGCACAACGTTCACGCCGAGGAAGAACGATCGACCGAGGCGGAGAGACTTCCCACTCGCGCGTCCGGGATCTGAAAGCAGTCGTACGACACAGTCTAAGTTTCAGGCCCACTCTGCAGATCTGATCGCCTGCTTTGACCACGCGCATCCCATTGCATTAGGCTCATCCTCAATTTCATTTCTAACGAATGTGTACGTGGAGGCGCCTTGACCTCATCTCTCCGCCAGCATCGCGGCTTGTCACTTTGGATTGTTTGCCTTTTTGGTTCTCTCGCCGCGCCGCTCCTCGCTAGCGCGCAGTCCGTCGAACGCCCCCCCATCAACCTGCCCAGCAGCAAAATGCTCACGGCCCCGTCGCCTGGACGCATAGGCAGCACCAACAGTTTTCCGGCGACGATGGTAATGAGCCCAGACGGACTTTATGCGGCGCTCCTCAATGATGGTTACGGCACGCAGGAGACTCTCGCGCATCAATCCATCTCAATCCTGACGCTGAAAACGAATCAGATCACGGAATTTCCTGACGCACGCCTGAGCGACGAGGCGCACCAGAGCTACTTCATCGGATTAGCGTTCAGTTCCAATGGCAAACATCTCTATGCATCTGTCGGATCGATCAGTGATCCCACCGGTGCGAAAACCGGCAACACTGGAAATGGAATCGCCGTCTATAGTTTCGCGGCGGGCAAGGTAACCCCGGAAGATTTCATCCCAATCGCACTGCAGACTTTGTCTGTCGAAAAAAAACATGCGGTCGCGCTTAAAGCACCTGCGCACACGGCGATTCCTTATCCGGCGGGGATGAAGATCATCTCTGACGGAGGCCACGACAAGCTCTTGGTAGCCAATAATCTTTCGGACAACGTAGTCCTGATCGATCCGGCCACGGAGAAGGTTCTGCAAACCTTCGATTTGGGCACAAGCAACTTGGTGCCGTCGTCTTATCCTTACACCGTCGTCGCTTCGAAGGATGGGCGCCGTGCATGGTGCAGCCTATGGAATGCGTCTCAAGTCGCCGAACTGGATCTCACCAGCGGCAAAGTTGTTCGATGGATCAAGCTCAAGCAACCAGAAGATCCAATGGCTCCCGGTTCCCATCCGACTGCAATGCTGCTGAGTGCGGATGGGAAGACCCTCTACGTAGCGCTCTCGAACGCTGATCAAGTGGCGGCAGTATCGACTGCCGATGGAACGCCGACTCGATTCTTTTCCACCGCAGCCCCGGCGCAGAAATATGACGGCAGTTATCCCACGGCCCTGGCGCAATCGGAGGATGGCAAGTATCTCTTCGCCGCCGATTCTTCGCTGGACGCAGTCGCTGTATTCGACCTCACGCAGTCTTCGGCCGGACAAAATTCAGCGCCGCAGCCGGCACTAGGGTTTATTCCAACTGATTGGTATCCGAGCGCGCTTGCCACTCATGGCGATGATCTTTTAATTGCGACCGCAAAAGGGGAGGGCGCGCGGTCCAATAAAGATTCAGGAAATACCGTTTCCGAGAAACGGCACCGAGATCATCCATACATTCCGACTCTGCTGAAGGGGTCCATCGCTCGTCTGAATATTTCCGCGACCATCCCGAAACTTCCGCAATTCACGGAAGCTGTCGAACGGGATAATCGGCTGCATGCGGATCCGGGAAAGATCACATTCGCCACAGGCGCGAATCCCATCAAGCATGTGATCTATGTCATTAAAGAGAACCGCACCTATGATCAGGTACTCGGCGACTTGAAGGTTGGAGATGGCGATCCGTCCCTTACGCTTTATGGAGAAGACATCACGCCCAACCTGCACAAGTTGGCGCTGCAGTTCGGTGTGCTCGACAATTTTTACGATAGCGGAGAAGTTTCCGGAGACGGCCACCTGTGGTCCACCGCTGCGATTACGAGCGACTACAACGAGAAAACATGGCAAATCGCATATCGCGGCAAAGAACGAGCCTATGACTTCCAGGGGCAGAACGGGGACGAGTATCCACTGGAACATAACCTGCCGGACGTTGATGATCCGTCGACCGGATTTCTGTGGGACAACCTCGCGCGTAACCATGTGAGCTTTCGTGACTACGGGGAGTTTGTAAATGCGGAGTGGTGCAACGAGAAACGGAAGGCTGCAAGCCCGAAGCAGGGAACTCCGTCCGGTCAGGAAGTCGGTGCCCGCGCACTGCCTTGGAGCGGGGAGATACGCTGCCGCCGAATGTCGGCAATCCGCACGGCGGCACCAGTCCCTTCCCGTGGTCTGTGCCTTTATTCGGTGGGGTGAAGCCGACGAAAGCTGTGCTGCGCGATCACTTCGATCCGCTGTATCCAGACTTCAATACGGAATATCCAGACCAGCTTCGCGCCGATGAATTCCTGAATGAATTTTCTGCTTTTGTCCGTGCGCACGACGAAGAGGAAGGCGCGCAATTCGAATTGCCGTCATTCGTGCTGCTCTATTTGCCCGATGACCACACCGGAGGCACGCGTCCCAACTATCCGCGCCCGGCGGCGTCGGTCGCGGACAATGATCTGGCCGTCGGCCGCGTTGTTGATGCCGTGTCACACAGCCCCTATTGGGATGACACCGCCATCTTCGTGCTGGAAGACGACGCGCAAGATGGCGCCGATCACGTGGACGCGCACCGCTCCACCGCATTCGTGATCAGCAAGTATTCGGCGGGATCGACTGACCATCCGAACGTGGAGCATCGCTTCTATACCACGGTAAATACCATTCACACGATGGAGATGTTGCTAGGCCTGCCGCCGATGAACCAGAATGACGCTTACGCGCCGGTGATGAGTGGATTGTTTACGGGCGCGGGTGATCAGCCGGCCTACACTGCGGACTACCGCAATCTGAAAAATGGCCTCATCTACGAGCTAAACCGAAAGGAGGCCCCGGGTGCGAAGATCTCTCAGCAGATGGATTTCTCCCGGCCTGACGCGGCTGGCGCGGCGCGATTGAACCGGGTGCTTTGGCAGGATCAGAAAGGCTCGGTCCCCATGCCGGCGCCGCGCCACACGATTTTTCCCGCGGGCGGCGACTGATTCAAGATGAACCCGCTCGAGATTACACCCGACCAGTTTAGGAAGCTGACAGACCGTGTGGCTTATCTCGCCGCCGGATACTTGGAGGATCTCGACAACACACCCATTTCTCCGCCCGTTACCGGGGAAGAGTCCCTGCGGCTATTCCAAACTTCGCTGCCGAAGGAGGGAATGGCGGAACAGGCCTTCGAAATTTTGCCGGACGTAATCCGGTCAGCACGTGCTCAGAATGCGCGCTTCTTCGGATATGTACTTGGATCGGGCGAACCTGTCGCCGCGGTGGGAGACCTTCTCGCCAGCGTCCTGAACCAGAACGTAACCGCGTGGCGCTCCGGTCCCGCTGCAGTAACTATCGAGCAGACGGTGATCGGTTGGCTGGCGCAGGCGGTCGGCTTCCCTGGCTTTCGCGGGCATCTGACCGGCGGCGGATCCTCCGCGAACCTCATGGGTCTGGCGATGGCCCGAGAGTCAAAAGCGCCTGGCAACGAAAAAGGAGTAACGCCCGGCGCGGTAGTGTATGCCTCCACCGAAGTTCACATGTCCATTCCGAAGGCGGTAGCGTTGCTGGGTATAGGACGGGACAATTTGCGACTCATTCCCACCGACACTTTCTTTCGGATGGATGTTCTTGAACTGGAGCGGCAGATCAGCCGCGACAAGGCAGCGGGAAGGGTTCCGGTGGCCGTGGTCGCCTCCGCAGGCACAGTCGCCACGGGAACCATCGACGATCTGGCGCGCATCGCGAAAATTGCCGCGAGCTATGGAGCTTGGTTCCACGTTGATGGAGCGTACGGCGCACTAGCGGCGATTGCGGTTCCTGAGAGGTTTGCGGGGATGGCACTCGCGGACTCAATCTCCCTCGATCCGCACAAGTGGCTCTACCAGCCTCTGGATTGCGGCTGCCTCCTGTATCGCTCACCCGAGGCAGCTCAGCGCGCATTTGCGCACAGCGGAGACTATGCCCGCTCCCTTAGCAATGATCCCGTCGAGGGGTTCGCCTTCTTTGAAGAGTCCCTTGAGCTTTCACGGAGGTTTCGCGCTCTGAAGCTTTGGCTCTCGTTGCGCTACCACGGTTTTGATGCCTTCCGCCAATCGATCAGAAACGACATTGAGCAGGCACATCGCTTGGCGGCCTCGATCCAAGCGGAACCCAGTCTTGAATTGATGAATGCCACCGATCTTAGCGCCGTGTGCTTTCGCTACCGGGGAAACGCTAGGTTGGACGAGGTGGAATCAAACCGCTTCAACGCGGAATTGCTGAAGCGGATTGTCCGGCGCGGGCGAGTCTATCTTTCGAATGCATCTCTCTCAGGCAAGTTTTGTCTCAGAGCCTGCATCGTGAATCATCGCACCAAAAACGCTGACGTAGACAGCGTTGTGCCGGAGGTTCTGGCAGCGGCGAGCGAAATACAACTGTCGACGTAGTGCCGGCGTCTTTCCGGGTGGCCGAGGGCATTCGTCCTCGGCCTCCGCTAAAACGAGTAACTGCGAGTCTTACTTCAGACTCACCGATTGCGTCAACGGCAAGCTCTGGGATGAACCACCCACCATGAATCCATAATTGCCCGGAAGCAGTTGCCAGCCATTTTGTTTTATATCGAAGATCGAGAGATATTTCGGATCGACTTCGACGGTGACGTCTTTACTCTCGCTCGGGCCGAGCTGAACCTTGCTCCAGCCCACCAGACGCTTGGGAGGCTCGCCAGCTGAGGCGGGCAGGGAAGCATACACTTCCGCAACTTCGGCTCCCGCAAGGCTGCCTGTGTTCTTCACGGCGAACGAAACTCGCGGTTTGCTTCCAGCCTCCACTTTCAGATTCGAGTACGAGAACGTGGTGTAAGACAAGCCGAAGCCGAACGGAAAGAGCACCGGCTTCTTCTCGGCGTCGTACCACTTGTATCCGACCTTCACGCCTTCGTCGTACGTCACATCAAATGATGGCAGACCGGCCGCAATTCGCTTCCAGCCCTGACGATCGGCGTCAATCGTGGCCTGCGGAGGTTTCACGATCGTGGGGTGCGGCAGATCATTCTCGCTGCGGGGGAACGTCACTGGAAGCTTTCCGCTCGGATTGATGGCGCCAAACAGGACGTTCGCTACGGCATCAGAGCCGCCACTGCCTGCATACCAGGCTTCGAGAATCGCGCTGACTTGGCCAGCCCACGGCATCGTCACGGGCCCGCCCGTCTCGAGGACCACCACGGTATGCGGATTCGCTGCCGCCACCTTCGCGATCAGATCATCCTGATGCTCCGGCAGGGAGAGACTATCGAGATCCATGCCTTCGCTTTCCCACTGATAGGCGAACACGATGGCAACATCCGCATTCTTCGCCAGCACCGCGGCGGCTGACGGATCGGCGCCTGAATCAAACTGGATGTTCGCTGCTGCGGCTTTTGCGCGAACCGACTTCAGCGGCGACGTCGGAAACCACATCGGCTCCAACCAACGCGTCTGACCCTTTCCAGGCGGCAGAATTGCATTTCCGCCGGGAGGATCAACTTGCGCAGATCCTCCTCCCGAGATCATTCCGACGTCGGCATGCGGTCCGATTATTGCGATGCTGTGCACTTTTCCGGCATCCAGTGGAAGCTGGCCGCCGTCGTTCTTTAGCAGAACGATGGCTTGCTCTTCGATCGTCCGTGCCACTTCGAGTCCTCCCACGGCATCGACCACACTCTTCTGTCCGGGATCGTCGACCACGCCGGTGGCAAACATTGAACGCAAGATGCGGTGGACATGATCGTCGAGTTCCGTCTGCGGAACTTTGCCGGCCTCTACTTCTTTTTTGAAGTCGTCGCCGTAGAAAATCCATCCCGGCTGTTCATGATCAAGGCCAGACGAAGATGATTTCTCGGTGCTGTGTGTCGCCTGCCAATCGGAGACCACGAAGCCTTTAAATTTCCAATCGTTCTTCAGAACGTCGGTCAGCAGGTGCTTGTTTTCGCAAGCATAGTCGCCCCGCAGGCGGTTGTAAGAGCACATCACGGCCGCTGCGTCCGACTCCTGTATTCCAATCTCAAATGCCAGCAAGTCGCTTTCGCGTGCGGCGCGCTCGTCGATAGTGATGTTGACGGCGTTGCGCCCGCTCTCTTGGTCGTTCAGGGCGTAGTGCTTGATGTCTCCCAGCACGTGCTGCGCCTGCAGCCCCTTCATCACTGAGCCCACCATTTTGCCGGCGAGCACCGGATCCTCGCCCATGTATTCGAATGTTCGGCCGTTGCGCGGTTCGCGGGTAAGGTTCATCCCGCCACCGAGCGACATATTGAAGCCTTGAGCTCGTAGTTCGCGCCCGATCAGAGCCCCATAGGCGTAAGCGCCCTTCAGATCCCAGGTTGCCGCGCCTGCAATGTCCGAGGGAAGTGCGGTCGAGTAGCGGCCATTCTCGCCACTGCTTCGTACGCCGTAGGCCGCGTCCGACATCTGGATCGCGGGGATGCCCAGCCGAGGAATTCCGGGAACATATCCGGCGCCGCCGTTCGAATGGATGGCCAACGGACTCATCGGACTCAGGCCCATCATGCCGGTTCCGTGCAGCATGTTGATCTTCTCGTCGATCGTCATTTCTTTGACGACCATCGAAGCGCGCTCGTCAGGAGAGAGTCCTGTATTCATCCAAGGATGATTGCTGTTGTTCGACTGCGCCGCCGCGGGCAGGACGAAGGCAGCACCGGCCGCGAGGCTTAGGAAGACAATCAGAAAATAGATGGCGAAGTTATGTGTGCGTAGGCGCATGGTCCTGTCTCCATTCCGCTGCAAAATCGTTATTGTAGCAGGTATGCGCGGAGCGAGCGATGAGTTCAGCCAACGGTGTTGTTCAGTCGAAGTCTGACTTCTGTGCAAGATAGATAGGGGCGCTTTAAACTGGAAAGGTGAAGATTGCGCTCGGTCAAATCAATCCCACGGTCGGAGATTTCTCCGGCAACGCCTCCAAGATTATTGATTATTCCAAACGTGCCCAAGCCGCTGGCGCGGGACTTATTTTGTTCCCCGAATTGTCCATCTGCGGGTATCCACCGCGCGATCTGGTGGAGCGCCCGTCCTTCGTCAGCCGGAACCGCGAGTGGGCCGAAAAGATTGCAGCCGACACTGCTGGAATCGCCGTGATCTGCGGCCTCGTGACACCAGCGGGTTCGGACGCCGGCAAGTCCGTGATGAATTCGGCAGCCCTTTTGATGGAGGGCAAGGTCGCCTTTGTCCAGTCCAAGATGTTGTTGCCGACCTACGATGTCTTCGACGAGATGCGCAACTTTGCGCCTGCCAAGAGCCAAGACCTGTTTGACTTCTGCGGAAATCGCATGGCGCTTACGATCTGCGAAGACGCATGGAACGACAAGCTGTTCTGGCAAAAGCGCCTTTACACGGTTGACCCGATCGAGCGGCTGATCCAGGCCGGCGGGAACTTTGTGTTGAATATCTCAGCCTCGCCCTTCTGGATCGGAAAGCGCGAACTCCGTCGCGACATGCTGACCAGCATTGCTCGTCAGCACCACGTTCCGGTGGTTCTCGTAAATCAAGTGGGAGGAAACGACAGTCTCGTGTTTGATGGTTCAAGCGTGGTTCTGAATCGAGAGGGGAAAGTAATCGCGCAGGGGCGCTCGTTCGAAGAAGACCTGATTTATTTCGATTCGAAGGAGTTAACTGGGGACCTGCACGAGCAGATCGCCGGGACGAAGCCAGCGTCTATGCCGCGCTCGTTCTCGGTACTCGCGATTACATGTACAAGTGCGGATTCCAGAAAGCCATCATCGGCCTCAGCGGAGGCATCGATTCGGCGCTTACGGCTGCCATCGCGGCCGAAGCCGTTGGACCGGAGAATGTGATTGGCGTGGGAATGCCCGGTCCCTATTCGTCGACGGGATCGATCGATGACGCGCGTTCGCTGGCGAAGAATCTTGGCATCCGCTTCGAATTGATTTCGATCAACGCGGCTTACCAAGCCTATCGGGAGATGCTGAAGGATGTCTTCACAGGGCTTCCGGAGGACGTCACAGAAGAAAATCTACAGTCTCGCGCCCGAGGCATGTTGCTCATGGCGCTGTCTAACAAATTCGGCGCCATAGTTTTATCCACCGGAAACAAGAGCGAACTCGGAGTCGGCTATTGTACGCTCTACGGAGATATGGCCGGCGGTCTGGCGGTCATCTCGGATGTCCCCAAGACTCTGGTTTATCGTCTGAGCGAGTATGTGAATTCGCGCAGTCCGGTCATTCCCCTAGCCACGCTGGAAAAGCCTCCGTCGGCAGAGTTGCGGCCCGATCAGAAGGACAGCGATTCGCTGCCGCCCTACGAAATTCTCGATCCAATTCTCGAAGACTATGTGGAAGACAGCCATTCAGCCGAGCAAATTGCATCCGAGCGAGGCTTCGATATTGAAGTCGTTCGCCGCGTATGCCGTATGGTGGACCGGGTTGAGTACAAGCGTCAGCAGGCGGCGCCGGGGCTGAAGATCTCGCAAAAAGCCTTCGGCTACGGACGACGGCTTCCCATTGCTGCCGCAGGCGACAACTGAGATTGCTTTCCTGAAGTATTCTGTTAGCCAAGAAATCCGAAGCCGAGTTCTGCAAGGCTCAAGGACATTTCATTTCGAAAGGAACACATGCGTAGTCTTAGGAATTCGGTCTTCATTCTTCTTCTGAGCGTGACCCTCGCGGCTGCTCAAACCGCCACGAAGGCGGACGATCTTCCTTCAGAAACGACGGTGGACGCATTCCTTCATCAGCAGTTCGGCTATCAGCCCGATGTGACCTGGAAGATTGCCAGCATCAAGCCGTCGGTGATCCCAGGATTGGCCGAAGTCTCGGTGGTCCTTGCCAATGGCCAGGGACAGCAGATGACGCACTTTTTTGTGGGCCCGGATGGTTCTCACGCGCTGGTGGGCGAAGTGATTCCGTTTGGTCCCCGCCCCTTTGAGCCGGTGCGAAAGATTTTGGAAAAGGGAATCACAGGTCCTTCCCGAGGACCGAAGGATGCTCCGGTCACAATCGTCGAGTTCGGCGATCTTCAGTGCCCCGCCTGCAAGGGCGCTCAGCCGGGCATCGAAGCGCTCATCGCTGCCGAGCCGAATGCGCGCTTTATCTTCCAGAATTTTCCTCTGGAAATGCACAACTGGGCAGCCCGAGGAGCGAATTACTCCGACTGCGTCGGACGCGTTTCTACAGAGGCGTTCTGGAAATTTATCGCCAAGACCTACGATAAGCAGGCTGAAATCACTGCCGAGAACATGGACGAAAAGCTGACGGCCATTGCCGATGAATCTGGTGTGAAGGGTGCGGACATTGCTGCCTGCGCCGCGAA